>NZ_CP171978.1:902500-6463995 GCF_044055375.1 Variovorax sp. UC74_104 | reverse complement strand
AGTGCTTCGCAGCCAAGCCTCCCAATCTGCAACGGAGATCGATTGCATTTCCAGCAGCTTGAATTTCATCAGCACTTTGATGGCATGCCTGGCGTGCTTGACCGGATCGCGCCGCAGGCTGTCCAGCCGACGCCGCGCAACAGACAGCGCCGCATCGACGTTGTCGAACACGGCACCGTGTCCGGGAATCACCTGCCGCGGCGAAAGCTCCGCGATCAGGTCCAGCGTGGCCCCTATGTCGTCGAACGATGGCTCACCCGCCAGCTCGGGGAACGCGATGCCGAACCCGTTTTCCCACAGAGCGTCCGCCGAAATCAGCGTTCGCGTTTCTGGCTCGAACAGAATGACGGAGTGAGGATCGTGGCCCGGCGCGGCGTGAACCTGCCAAGGCCTGTCCCCGAGCATGCACTCGGTGCCAGGCTGCAACACGCCGGTAAAGACGAATCGCGGGCAGGTCTGCCCTGTCGCAAGGAAACTCAGGCCTTGCTGATCCCAGCTTTCGACGAACGAAGCTTCTCCCGGCGGGATGTCCGTGCGAATCGAGGGGTAGCGTGCCTGCAGCGCCGCATTCCCACCACAGTGGTCGCTGTGCAGATGCGTGTTCAGGATTCGGTCGAGTGGCCTGCCGCCAAGCACCGACTCGACGAGTGCGACCGTCTGCTCCGCATGCGTCGCATACCCCGTGTCGACCAGCGCCGTCTCTTCGCCGCCCACGAACAGCACATTGTTCGACGAAAGCCAGCCTCGCTCGAAAACGACGACATCCGCCGGCAGCCCGGCGCTCGCCGACGAATGGCTCATCGCTCAGGCGCCCGCGCTGACGCGAAGTTCGCGGCGCAGGATCTTCCCGACATTGGTCTTGGGCAGCGATTCCCTGAACTCGATGTGCTTCGGCCTCTTGTAGCCGGTGAGCTGCGAGTTGCAGTACTGCAGCACCGCATCCTCGGTCAGCGTCGGGTCCCTGCGGACCACGAAGACCTTGATGGCTTCACCCTGCTTCTCGTCCGGCACGCCCACCGCCGCGCACTCCACCACACCCGGGCACAGCGAGATCACGTTCTCCAGCTCGTTCGGGAACACGTTGAAGCCGCTCACCAGGATCATGTCCTTCTTGCGGTCGACGATGCGGCTATAGCCGTCCTCCTGCATCACCGCGATGTCGCCGGTGCGCATGAAACCATCGGCGGTGAAGGCCGCCGCAGTCTCGGCCGGCTGGTTGTAGTAGCCCTTCATCACGTTCGGTCCCTTGATGCAAAGTTCTCCCGGCTGGCCGACGGGCAGTGAATTTCCTTCGTCGTCCTTGATCGCGATCTCGATGCTGGGCAGCGGCAGGCCGATCGTTCCGGTGAACTCGGTGTTCGACACCGGGTTGTTCGTGCCGATCGCGCAGGTCTCGCTCATGCCCCAGCCCTCGATCATCGGGCAGCCCGTGGCCTCGAACCACTTGCGCGCCGTGCCTTCCGAGGCGGCCATGCCGCCGGCCTGCGAGACGAAAAGCGTCGAGAAGTCGATCGACTTGAACTCCGGATGCATCAGCAACGCATTGAACAAGGTGTTCACGGCGGGCAGCATGTGGAAGGGCCGCTTCTTCAGCACCGCGATGAACTTGTTGAAGTCGCGCGGGTTCGGAATCAGCGTCATGTGCGAGCCCTGGCGGATTACCAGCAGGCACAGTGTCAGCGCGAAGATGTGATACAGCGGCAGCGCTGCGATGCTGTTGACCTTCGCGAGGTCGCCGGCGCGCGACAGCGCGGGCGTGAACCAGGCTTCGGCCTGCAGGGTGGCCGCGACGATGTTGCGATGGGTCAGCACAGCGCCCTTCGACAAGCCGGTCGTACCGCCCGTGTACTGCAGGAAGGCAATGGACTCGAGGGTGGTCTGGTCCGGTCCCAGCGTACGGCCGCGCCCCTCCGAAATCACCTGGTTGAACGGCGTCACGCTGCGCCCGTCGCTCAAGGGCAGCTTGTAGGCAGGCACCAGCTTGGCGAGATGCCGCACGGCCATGGTGATCCAGGCGCCGTACAAGCCGCCGAGCAGATCGCCCATCGACGTCATAACCACGTGCTTGACCGGCGTGCGCTCGATCACCTTCTCGAGCGTCGACGCGAAGTTCTCGAGGATCACGATGGCCGTCGCGCCCGAATCCTTCAGCTGGTGCTCCAGCTCCCGCGCCGTGTACAGCGGATTCACGTTGACGCAGGTGTACCCCGCGCGCAGCACGCCGCACATGGTGACCGCGAACTGAGGAATGTTCGGCAGCATGATCGCCACCCGCGCACCCGGCTCGAAGCCCGCGCGACTGCAGCCAGGCGCCCAGCGCCGTCGACAGCGCATCGAGCTCGCCGTAAGACATCCAGCGCTCCATGCAGACCGAGAACGGCCGGTCGGCATAGCGGGCGAAGGCTTCGTCGAACATCTGGGGCAGCGAGCGGTACTGCTCCGGATGAATCTCATGCGGCACGCCGGCCGGATAGTTCTGTCGCGCGGAAGATGTGGTCTGCATGCAAGCTCCTTTGGCGCGGATTGTGGAAGGCACTCTGCCTCCGCGACCAGCGGGCTTGTCCTAGGGCAAGGGCGTGCGCTGTCGCGCGCGCGATAGCTGCGCACGACAGCAGCCGCGAACAACCCTTCGGAGTTTCAGGCCTTGCCGGACTCGCCCGGCAGCAGCACTCCGGCCTCGATGTCGGTCGCGACCTTCAGCGACTCGTACAGCGGCGTGAAATCGGGCTCTGTGAGGTCGAACAGCTGCCTGAAGCTGTCGATCACGAAGTAGTTGGCCTGGTAGGTGTCGATCTTGTAGCGCGTGCGCATGGCGCGCAGCAGGTCCAGCGGCAGGCGTCGCGGCTCGTCGCTGAGCACGGCGTGCCTGAGTTCGCCCACCGAGCTGAGGATGCCCGCGCCGTATGCGCGCAGGCCGTCCGGCTGGCGGATCAGGCCGAACTCCACCGTGTACCAGTAGAGCCGCGCGAGCTTCTCGCCCGCGCCGAGCTCGTGCGCCTTGATGCCGCCCTGGCCGTAGCGCTGCACGTAGTCGGCGAAGGTCGGATCGAACAGCATCGGCACGTGGCCGAACAGGTCGTGGAACACGTCGGGTTCGACGATGTAGTCGAACTCCTCGGGCTTGCGGATCCAGTCCGTCACCGGAAACTTGCGGTTCGCGAGCAGCGTGAAGAAGGGCAGCTCCGGAATCAGCCCTGGCACCGCGACGATCTCCCAGCCCGTGGCGCGGTGCAGGCGCTCGTTGAGTTCGTCGAAGCGCGGGATGCGGTCCTTCACGCCCAGCGAGGGCAGCGCCTCGATGAAGGCGTCGCAGGCCAGGCCCGGCAGCTGCGCCACCTGCCGCTCGTAGAGGCGGCGGTAGGTGTCGTGGTCGGCCGGCGTGTAGCTGGCCCAGTCCTGAGGGCAGGTGTAGTCGGCCAGCACCGCGCCGCCGCGCGAGTAGTCGCCGCGCGGCGGGCGGTCGGAGGCACCGTACACGGCTGGGGTGACGGCTGGGGTGTCAACGGCGGCGGCTGCGGAGGAGTCCATGAAGAAGAGACCAGTCGTGAGTTGCTTGCTTACTTGAGCCAGCGGTCCATCGTCCGCTGGAAGTCGCCGCCGGCCTGCTGCAGATGCAGCCACTGATCGACGTACGACTTGAAGGCCACGTCGTCGCGCGGCAGCATCCAGGCCATTTCGCCGTACTGGAGCGGCTTGTCGGGGTTGACCGCGCACAGGCCCGGCTTGAGCTTCTGCTGCGTGATGGCCTCGGCCGCCTCGGTGACGAACACGTCGGCGCGGTTGGCGAGGATCTCGTCGAAGATCGTCACGTTCTCGCCGTGCAGCGTGAGCTTGGCCTGCTTGAAGTTGGCGCGGGCGAAGCGCTCGTTGCTGCCGCCCGGGTTGAAGATGACGCGCACCGACGGCTTGTCGATGGCCGCTACGCTCTGGTACTTGGCCACGTCGGCGCAGCGCGCGATGGGCGTCTTGCCGTTGACCATGTAGGGCGTGCTGAAGAAGGCGCGCTTCTGCCGGTCGGTGGTGACCGACACGCCGCCCACGGCGATGTCGCACTTGCCGGCGCTCAGGTCGGGCAGCAGGTTGGCCCAGGTGGTCTTGACCCACTCGGGCTTCGCGCCGAGGCTGGCGCTGAAACCCGCCATCAGGTCGACGTCGATGCCTTCGAAGGCGCCATCGGGCTTCTGAAAGCTGAAGGGCTTGTAGTCGCCCGGCGTGCAGATGCGCAGCACCGCGGCCTTCTGCACGGAGTCGAGGTGCGAGGCGCCGGCCGCCGGCGCGGCCGCGGGCGCCATCGCGCAACCCGAAAGAAGCGCGGCAGCCGCCGCGATGAAAGTCAGACCGATCGAAGGCGTACAGCTGCGCATGCGTGCTCCAGAGGCAGGTAAATAAGGGAAGGGGCCCTTATTTTGCGGCGCTCAGCACGCCGCGGCGCATCTGGTCGAGCTCGATGCTCTCGAACAGCGCCTTGAAGTTGCCGTTGCCGAAGCCGTCGTCGCCCTTGCGCTGGATGAACTCGAAGAAGATCGGGCCGAGCTGGTTCTCGCTGAAGATCTGCAGCAGCAGGGCGTCCTTCTTGCCGTCGATCAGGATCTTTCGCTTCTGCAGCTCCGCCACGCTTTCGCCGTGGCCGGGAATGCGCTTGTCGACCAGCTCGTAGTAGGTGTCGATGGTGTCCAGCAGGGTCACGCCGTTGGCTCGCAGCGCGTCGACCGTCTTGTACAGGTCGTCCGAGCCCATCGCGATGTGCTGGATGCCTTCGCCGCGGTACATGTCCAGGTATTCCTGGATCTGGCCGGCCTGCTCCTTGCCTTCTTCGTTGATCGGGATGCGGATCTTGCCGCAGGGGCTGGTCATGGCCTTGCTCTTCACGCCCGTCACCTGGCCTTCGATGTCGAAGTACTTGATTTCGCGGAAGTTGAAGAGCTTTTCGTAGAAGCCGGCCCAGACGTTCATCCGGCCGCGGTACACGTTGTGCGTCAGATGGTCGATGTAGGTCAGGCCGTTGCCGAACGGCGAAAGCGCCTGTTCCGGAGTCACGCCGGGCAGCGCCTCGAAGTCGACGTCGTAGAAGCCGATGTTGCCGATGTCGCCGGGCTTTGCGCCGTTCTTGCCGGGCCAGCGGTCCACCAGGTAGATCAGGCTGTCGCCGATGCCCTTGATGGCGGGGATGTTCAGTTCGCCGGGGCCGGCCTTGTCGGCGAAGCCCCACGCGCCGAGTGCCGTGGCGCGTTCGTAGGCTTGCTTGGCATCCTGCACGCGGAAGGCGATGGCGCACACGCTCGGACCGTGCTCGCGCGCGAACTTCTGCGCGAAGGAGTCGGGTTCGGCGTTCAGGATGAAATTGATGGTGCCCTGGCGATAAAGAAGCACATTCTTGTGGCGGTGCTTGGCCACGGCCCTGAAGCCCATGCGCTCGAACACCTTGCCCATGGCGGCCGGATCGGGTGCCGCGTACTCGATGAATTCGAAGCCGTCGGTGCCCATGGGGTTCTCCCAGGGGGTGAAGGCGGGTGCGTCGGCTTGGCTCATGTGGGGTCTCCGGTGGGTAGGAATTGAATGAATGGGCGCGAAATCGGCCGGTCATGCAATGTAGGCCGGATGCCTCTCAGGTTTTCTGCGTTTCCACGCGCATGCGGTGGCCTTGGCGCAGTAAAACTGCAAGAATGGAGAAATGGAAGCACTGGACAAGATCGACAGGCTCATTCTGCGCACGCTTCAGGCAGACGGCCGCGCCACCTACGACCAGATCGCCGAGCAGGTGAGCCTGTCGCCCAGCGCCGTGCTGCGGCGGGTCAAGCGGCTGGAAGAACACCGCGTGATCGACCGCTACGTGGCCCTGGTCCAGCCCGAAGCCGTCGGCCTGGGGCTGACCGCCTATCTCAACGTGCGGCTCGAAAAGCACACCGAGACCCACAAGCGCAACCCCATGGACCTGTTCCGCGCCAGCGTTCAGACCTGGCCCGAGGTGGTCGAATGCGCTGCCCTCACCGGCGACATGGACTACCTGCTGCGCGTGGTGGTGGCCGACATGGCCCACTACAGCCGCTTCATCATGGACACCCTGCTCAAGCACCCCAGCGTGGAAGACTGCAAGACCAGCTTCGTGCTGGACCGTGTCAAAGCCACAACAGCTGTGCCCGTTTAGCCACATCCCGGTTGCGTGAGCGCCACGCACTCTGGGACTGGGTCACGAATGTGTCTTGGGATTGACCTTGTAGACTTGTTGTTTAAGGGAAAACCCTTAAAGTTGAGCCATGCTTACCGCCAAGACCCTTCTCAAGGCGTCTCTCGGCATTGGCTCTTTCCTGAAAGCGCCGATGGTCGAGGCGCAACCACGCGCAGTCAGCGCGCCTCAACCGGTGATGGTGCCGATCCGCTCGATCGGCCCCCGCGAACGCGAGCGCATCGCGCGCCACCTGCTCGACCTCACCCCGCACGACCGCTACCTGCGCTTCGGCTACGCGGCGGCCGACGAGCAGATCCAGCGCTACGTCGACAGCCTCGACTTCGAGCGCGACGAGCTCTTCGGCATCTACAACCGCCGCCTCGACCTGATCGCGATGGCGCACCTGGCCTTCGCTCCCGGCGACCAGCACAGCGACTGCGCCGAGTTCGGCGTTTCCGTGTCCGCCCATGCCCGCGGACGCGGCTACGGCGCCCGCCTGTTCGAGCGCGCCGTGGTCGTGGCGCGCAACGAAGGCGTGGGCATGCTCTTCATCCATGCGCTGAGCGAGAACGCCGCCATGCTGAAGATCGCCCGCAACGCAGGCGCCACCGTGGTGCGCAGCGGCGCCGAAGCCGAGGCCCACCTCGAGCTGCCCAGCGCCACCTTCGACAGCCGCATGAGCGAGATCGCCCTGGAGCACTACGCTGCCGTCGACTTCGCGCTCAAGAGCCGCGCCAAGCAGTTCTGGGCCTTCCTGGCCAGCCTGCAGGAAGTGCGCAGCGGCATGCGCGACGCGCGAAAGAAGTCGGCGCCCTGAGCTGTGCGGCCCCCGGTGGCCGCCCGGCCCCGACCCCTCGCAAGGGCCCGGTAGAGCGTGTCACACGCAATCCGGTATCCTTGTCCCTCCTCAACTCCGCCCTCCTGCAGTGGCCGAACCTCACCCTGAACGCGCTCCCGTCGAACGGGAAGACAAGCGCAGCTTTCTCCAGAAACTCGCCGAATTCATCCACCCCGGCCCTGATTCGCGCGACGAGCTGATCGAAACCCTGGCAGACGCCGAGGACAACGAGGTGATCGGCGCGGAGTCGCGCGTGATGCTCGAAGGCGTGCTGCGCATGGCCGACATGACCGCCGGCGACGTGATGGTCGCCGCCCCGCGCATGGACCTGGTGAACATCGACGCGCCTTTCGACGCGCTGCTGCACCTGGTCATCGACACCGCGCACTCGCGCTTTCCGGTGTACGAGGGCGAGAAGGAAAACATCATCGGCATCCTGCTCGCGAAGGACCTGCTCAAGCTACAGCGCGCGCCGGGCCTGAACATCCGAGCGCTGCTACGCCCGGCCACCTTCGTGCCCGAGAGCAAGGGCCTGAACGACCTGCTGCGCGAGTTCCGCGGCAACCGCAACCACCTGGCGATCGTCATCGACGAGTTCGGCCGCGTGGCCGGCCTCATCACCATCGAGGACGTGCTCGAGCAGATCGTCGGCGAGATCGAGGACGAGTTCGACATCGCCGAGGACGAGGGCGACATCTTCGGCCTGGCCGACCACACCTACCGCGTCTCGGGCGACACGCCCATCGAGCGCGTCGCCGAGGCCTTCGGCATCGTGTTCGACGAAGAGCAGCTCAGCGAAGACTTCGACACCATCGGCGGGCTGATCGCGCACGAGATGGGTCACGTGCCCAAGCGCGGCGAGCACCATGCGATCGGCGGTTTCGACTTCGTGGTGCTGCACACCAAGGGCGGCGCGGTGCGCTGGTTCAAGGTGTCCCCGGCACGCGGCGGCGACGCGGCCGACTGATGGCTCGCGCGCCGGCTTCCTCCTTCGCCTCCTTCCTTCGTCCGCTCGGCTTCGTCGCCGCCGGGCTCGCGCAGGCGCTCTCGATGGCCTCGCCGGTCGACGGCAAGCCGCTTTGGTGGCTGCAGATGCTGTCGCTGGGCGCGCTCGTGTGGCTGCTCGACGGGCTGCGTTCGCAGGGTGCCGGCTGGCGCCGCGCCGGACTGCACGGCTGGCTGTTCTCCACCGCGTGGCTCACCGGAAGCTTCTGGTGGCTCTTCATCTCGATGCACACCTACGGCGGCCTGCCGGCGCCGCTGGCGGCCATCGCCGTGCTCGCGCTGGCTGCTGCGCTGGGCCTCTACTACGCCGTCGCCGCTGCATGGTTCGTGGTGAAGGGGCCGCAGGGGAGAGTGGCGGGCGCGCTGGTCTTCGCGGCGCTCTGGACGCTGGCCGAGCTGGTGCGTGGCAGCTGGTTCACCGGCTTCCCGTGGGGCGCGGGCGGCTATGCGCACGTGGAAGGCCCGCTTGCCGCGCTCGCGCCGTGGGTGGGCGTGTACGGCATCGGCGCCGCGGCGGCGCTGGCCGTTGCGCTGGTCGCGCTGCATCGTCCGCTGCGCATCGCGGAGGCCGTCCCAGGCATCGTGCTGATCGCGCTCGTGTTCGCCGTGCCCAACCTCGTACCAGCGCTTCGCGACGACGTGCGGGGCGACAAGGGCGCTGCGGGCAGCCTGGGCGTCGCGCTCCTGCAGGGCAACATCCCGCAGGACGAGAAGTTCATTCCCGGCGGCGGCATCGAGACCGCGCTGAGCTGGTACGGCGAGCAGCTGCGCGATGCGAAGGCTTCGCTCGTCGTCACGCCCGAGACCGCCTTGCCGCTGCTGCCGCAGCAGCTGCCCGTCGGCTATCTCGAAGCGATCAAGGCCCGCTACAGCCAGGGCAGCCAGGCCGCCATCGTCGGCCTGCCGCTGGGCGGGCAGGGCACCTACAGCAACGCGGTGCTGGGGTTCCGCCCCGGCGACGAGCAGCCCTACGCCTACAGCAAGCACCACCTGGTGCCTTTCGGCGAATTCATCCCGCTGGGCTTTCGCTGGTTCATCCAGATGATGAATATCCCGCTGGGCGACTTCGCACGCGGCGGGCTCGCCCAGGCGCCCTTCGTCTGGCAGGGCCAGCGCATCGCGCCGAACATCTGCTACGAGGACTTGTTCGGTGACGAGATCGGCGCGAACTTCCGCGACGAGGCCACTGCCCCCACCATCCTGCTCAACGTGAGCAACATCGCCTGGTTCGGCGACACGGTGGCCATCGACGAGCACCTGTCGATCTCGCGCATGCGCGCGCTCGAGTTCGCGCGGCCGATGGTGCGTTCCACTAACACCGGCGCGACCGTGGTGATCGACGCCCAGGGCCGCGTGACGCACGAGCTGCCGCGCCTTACGCGCGGCGTGCTCGAGGCGAACGTGGAAGGCCGTCGCGGCCTCACGCCCTTCGCGCGCTGGGTGGCGCCCTTCGGCCTCTGGCCGCTGTGGCTGCTGGCCATGGCCATCGTGGCGGTGGCCTGGGTGCAGGGCCGCCGCCAGAACTGAAACCGGTCAGGCTGCCGAAGCCGCCTTCACCGGCCAGTCGCGCAGCTTGCCCGGGTTCAGCAGCCCCAGCGGGTCGAAGCGCTTCTTCACCTCGATGACCTCCGGCGGCAGCGGCCCGCCGGCCTTGCCGTCTTCGACGATGTTCACGTGCGGGTTGTTGATGTGCACGCCGTGCTCGCGGTGGATGCGCATGATCTCCTGCAGCCGCTCCTCGGTGCTGAAGCGCACCAGCTGCAGCCCGCTGCAGGTCATGAGGCCGGCCACGTTGCGCAGGAACTCGATGTGCATCATCACCTCGCCCTGCTCGCCGCCCAGCAGCTTCTCCATCTCGATGACCTGCTCGACGTGCCGGCCCGGAACGAAGCCGCTCTGCAGGTAGGTCAGGTTCGGATCGATCTTCAGGGCGTGCAGCGTCGTGTGGTTCCAGGTGAATTCCATCAGCGTGCGGTTGCTCTTCTGCACCTCGGCGGCGGTCTTGCGGTAGCTGACCGTGCCGCCGTGCGCTTCCACCAGCTGCAGCATCGCGGGCTCGCACGATTCGGCCACCAGCGACAGCACCGTGTGGCAGCCCTTGGGCAGGTGCGCGGCGAGTTGCGCCAGATGGTCGGAGATCGGCGCCGCGAAGAAGGTGACGCCGCGCTTCACGATGCCCGGCGCGTGCGCGAGCTTGTCGGCGAATTGCAGCGCGCTTTCGAAGTCGCCGAAGGTCACCAGCGTCTCGAGCCACGGATGCGCGGGCGCCAGGGCGATCTCCAGCTCCAGCACGAGGCCGTTGGTGCCCCACAGGTGGTGCATGCGCATCGCCTCGGCGCCGCGCAGCTCGACGACCTGCGGCTCGGCCTCGATGGTCATCGCCCGGATGCCGATCACGTTGCCGGGCGCGCCCAGCGGCCCGTAGTTGATGGAGCCCACGCCGCCGAAGCCGCCGCCGAAGAGGCCGCCCAGCGTCGCGCTGCGGTAGGTGGAGGGCACGCAGCGCAGCTCCTGCCCCGTGGACTTGGTCTGCTTCTCGAGTTCGCCAAGGCGGATGCCCGCTTGGGCGCGCGCCACGCCGGGGCGCACCCACAGGCAGCCGTTGTAGCCCGTCATGTCGAGCACCACGCCGCCGGCCAGCGGCGTGGTCTGGCCGTAGTTGCCGGTACCGCTGCCGCGGATGGTGATCGGCACGCAGCGGCGCGCGCAGGCGCCCACCACCGCGCGGATCTCTTCCTCGGTGCGCGGTCGCACGACCACGTCGGCGCGCTTGTCCTTGAGCTGGCGTACCAGCACGGGGCTGAACCAGGAGAAGTCGGAGGACAGCCGCGTGACGCGGCTCTCATCGGTAATCCAGTCGAGGTCGGGCAGTTCGAGCAGCAGCTGCTCGATGGCGGAAACAGGGGCGTTCATGGTCAAGGTTCAATCCTGGGAAAGTTCGCTCGCATGCCACGAGCCCAGCGCCAGCTTGGTGAGCCAGGCCATCAGCACGAAGAGCGCGACACCGGTGAGGGAAATGAGCAGCAGCGCCGCGAACATGCGCGGGATGTTCAGCTGGAAGCCCGCCTGCAGGATCTGGTAGGCCAGCCCCGCGCCCGAGCCGCCGGTGCCCGCGACGAACTCCGCCACCACCGCGCCGATCAGCGCGAGGCCGCTGGAGATGCGCAGGCCGCCGAAGAAGTAGGGCAGCGCGCTCGGAATGCGCAGCCGCACCAGCTGCTGCCAGCGCGTCGCGCGGTTGAGCTTGAAGTAGCTCTGCAGGTCAGGGTCGATGCTGCGCAGGCCCAGCGTGGTGTTGCTGATGATCGGGAATAGCGCTACCAGCGCGGCGCAGACGGTCATCGCCGCCACCGGGTTCTTCACCCAGATGATGATGAGCGGCGCCACCGCCACGATGGGCGTCACCTGCAGCAGCACCGCGTACGGGAAGAGCGCGGTCTCGATGCGCTTGCTCTGCACGAACAGGAAGGAGATCAGCACGCCCGCCACCGTGGCGAGCAGGAACGACAGCACCGTGATCTTGAGCGTGACCAGCAGCGCGTTGCCCAGCGGCGCCCAGTCGGTCACCAGCGTCTGCATCATCAGGTAGGGCGAGGGCACCAGGTAGGGCGGCAGCTCCATCGCGACCACCAGCCATTGCCACAGGGCGACCAGCACCACGCCGATCAGCACCGGGTAGAGCACGCGCTGCACGCGCGGCTGAGCCAGCAGGGGAAGGGTCTTGGCACTCATCGCGCGGCCTCCTCGTCGGTGCTGCTGGCGCGCAGCAGGCTGTCCTGCAGCTGCTTGGCGTAGCGTGCGAATTCGGGCGTGACCATGAAGTCGGCGCTGCGCGGATAGGGCTCGTCGATGCGGAACTCCTCCACCACGCGGCCGGGCCGCGCCGCCATCATCACCACGCGGCTCGACAGGAACACCGCCTCGTGGATCGAGTGCGTCACGAAGATCACCGTGAGCTTCTTCTTGCGCCAGAGCTCGAGCAGGTCGGCGTCGAGCTTGTGGCGCGTGATCTCGTCGAGCGCGCCGAAGGGCTCGTCCATCAGCAGCAGGTCGGGCTGCGTGACGAGGCCGCGCGCGATCGACACGCGCATCTGCATGCCGCCCGAAAGCGCGCGCGGCAGCGCGTCGGCGAACTTCTCCAGGCCCACGAGCTCGAGCGACTCCATCACCCGCGCATCGGCCTCCTTGCGCGGTACGCCGGCCAGGTCCAGCGGCAGCCGCACGTTGGTGCGCACGCTGGCCCACGGCATCAGCGTGGGCGACTGGAACACGAAGGACATCTTGTGCGAGCTCTCGTGCAGCTGCGCCACCGGCCGGCGCCACACCAGCAGGCGGCCGTCGCTGGGCTCGAGCATGCCCGCCACCATCTTCAGCAGCGTGCTCTTGCCGCAGCCCGAGGGGCCGAGCAGGGTGACGAACTCGCCTTCGGCGATGGACAGGTCCACCGGCAGCAGCGCCTGCGTGCCGTTGGGATACGTCTTCTCGGCCGAGAGCACTTCCACCGCCGGTACGGCGGGTGCGAAATCGGGCGGGGGCGCCAGCGTGTGGGGATCGATGCGATTCACGATGTGAGTTCTCCGATACGTAGCTGCGTGAAAAATGCGCAATGGCGCGTCGCGGCCTCTTCGTGAAACACCGCCGGAACCGGCTTTGCCGGGCCGCAGGTGTTGCCCCCGGTAGGGGGTTGGCGAAGCGACACGAAGTGCGCGCAGCCTGGGGGCGAGCGTCAAGGAATGACCTTGGCGTCCTTGACGAACTCGGTCGTGTAGGTCTTGGCCAGTTCGACCTTGGCGGGGTCGAGCAGCTTCGCGCTCACCAGGAAGTCGTAGCTCGCCTTGGCGCGCGCATCCGTCATCACGCCGATCCCGAGCTTGGCCGCGTCGCCGCCGGTGACCATGCCCATCTCCTTGAGCTTGGCCACGCTGTAGGCCAGTTGGTCGTCGGTCATGTTCGGGTTGTCCTTCTTGATGAGCGCGTTGGCGGGCGCCGGATCGGCGAGGTAGCTCTTCCAGCCCTCGGCCGAGGCCTTCACGAAGGCGGCGACCTGCTTGGCGCGGTCCTTCACAGTCTTCTCCATGCACGACACGGTGGTCGCGTAGGCCGGGAAGCCGTGGTCGCTGAACATCAGCACGGTGCTCTTCACGCCGGCCTTCTGGATGGCGTAGGGCTCCGAGGTCAGGTAGCCCTGCTGCGCGGCGTTCTTGTCGGCCACGAAGGGCTGGATGTTGAAGGTGTAGGGGCGGGTCTGCTCGTCGGTGAAGCCGAACTTGGCCTTCAGCCATGGCCAGTAGCCGCGCTGGGCCTGCGCGCCGATCAGCAGCGTCTTGCCCTTGAGGTCCTCGAATTTCTTCACGTCGTCATGGGCGATCAGCACCTGCGGATCCTTCTGGAAGAAGGCCGCCACGTTGACCACCGGCACGCCGCCTTCGCGCACCTGCATCATCTGGATGTCGCTCGAACCCATGATGCAGTCGGCCTGGCCGGCGGCCATCATCTGCGTGATGTTGACCTGCGGGCCGCCCATCTTGATGGTCACGTCGAGGCCGTACTTCTTGTAGATGCCCTGCGCCACGGCCTGGTAGAAGCCGCCGTGCTCGGCCTGCGCGTACCAGTTGGTCATGTAGGTGAACTTGTCCTCGGCCTGGGCGGGCGCGGCGGCAAGGAAGGCGATGGCGGCGGCGCCGGCGATGGACAGTGCGAAGGAGCGCATGGTGAAGACCTCTCGTGGGCAGGGGAGTTGAAGAAAAAGAAGAAGAAAAACGTGAAGCGGCCGTTGCAAGAAGCGGGCTCGGTCCCCCGTCAGGCCGGCTGGAAGCTCTGCTGGATGAAGCCCTGCTGGTGCCCGCGCTCCCAGGTGGCCTCTTCTCGCACCACCCAGCGCAGCGCATGCAGCTCGGTCAGCGCCTGCACCCAGCTGTCGGAGAGCGTGTCGAGGATGGCTTCGCCCTGCTCGCGCGTGGCGGTGGTCGGGTCGCCGATCACGCCGCTCGGGCCGAAGTCGCGCGAGGTCCATGCGCAGGCGGGGCGGCCGTCGGCCGACAGCAGCTTGATCGGGAAGGGCGGCGGAAAGTTGGCGACCGCGTGCTCCATGTGCACCGTCTCGGGCGCTAGCGCGAGCATCAGCGCGGTCTCGGAATGGCCGGCGTGCATCGCGAGCTTCTTCTCCTGCTCGCTGACCTGCTTGCTGGCCGCGCTCGGCAGGCGCGACACGCCGTGCGGCACCACCACGAAGTCGCCGTGGCGCAGGCGCAGCTCGCGCGCCGCCATTTCGAGCACCTGCGGCTGGCCGCCGTGGCCGTTGGCGAACAGCAGCTTGCGAAAGCCCGAGCGGTAGACCGACTCGCCGATCTCGATCACGGTCGACAGCAGCGTGGTGCCGGTCAGCGTCATCGTGCCGGGGAAGTGCAGGTGCTCTTCCGACTTGCCATAGGTGATGGTCGGCAGCGCGAAGGCGCGCACCTCGGCGGGGAGCTTCTCGAGCGCCCTGCCCATCACGCCCGAGCAGATCACGCTGTCGACGGAGCAGGGCAGGTGCGGGCCGTGCTGCTCGATCGCGCCGCAGGGCAGCACGATGACGGTGTTCTCTCGATCGGGCAGCGCCGCGATCTCAGTCCAGCTCAGGTAGGGCAGGAAGCGGTGGGGCGGGATGTAGCCGTGGAGCATGGGAGGGTCTTTCTGGAGGAGTCGTTATCGGGGGAGGAACGGCGCCGGGTCGCCTTGCGTGACGCGGCCTTCACGCAGCACCACGCGGCCGGCGGTGCGCGAGGGCCAGCCGTGGCGGTCGGCCTGCGTGAACAGCACCAGGTCGGCGCCCTGGCCCACCAGCGTTGGCTGCGCGGCCGGGGCTTCGCGCCGCAGCCAGTCGCCGCGGCACAGCGCCTGCGACCAGTCGTCGAAAGGCTCGTCGAGCTGCGCCACCAGCGCGGCCGTGCCCAGCGCCTCGACCGGGTCGAAGCTGCCGACGCGGCAGAAAGGGTCTTGCACGTTGTCGCTCGCGAACAGCAGCGGAATGCCGCGCTCGCGCGCTTCCTTCACCAGCGTGATGCCGCGCAGGCGCGGCGTGCGGCCGGTGACGGCGTCCTGCAGCAGCAGGTTGGTGGCGGGCAGCGACACCACCGTGATCGGCGCGCGCGCCACCGCGTCGAGCGTGGCGAGGGCCTGCGCCTCGGGCTGGGCCGCGAGCGCGCAGATATGTCCGCAGACCACACAGCCCTGGTAGCCGATCTCGTTCAGGATGCGGGCGGTGGTCTGCAGGCCGACGGCCGATGCGTTGAGCTCCTCGTCGACGTGCAGGTCGATGTCGAGGTCGCAGGCCTGCGCCGACACCAGCAGGTTGCGCAGCGCGTTCTCGCTCCAGTTGGTGGAGTGCACGAAGCCGCCGAGCAGCGCATGCGGCCCGGTGGCCTTCACCTGCCTGGCGAGGCGCATGGCCTGCGCGGCGTCTTCGAAGAGCGGCAGCTTGACGAGGCTCACCTGCTCCAGCCGCACCCGGCCGGCCCATTCCTGCGCCAGCTCGGCCATCACCGGCCACGCCATCGGCACCGATTCGGGCTCCCACCAGTCGACGTGCGTGCGCAGGTGCGAGGTGCCGCATTCCCAGGCCCACTGCAGGCCGCGCGAGGCGCGCTCGCGCACGTCGGCGGGCGTCCAGTGCACGCGGTCGGAGAGCATCGCGTCGATGGCGCCGAGCAGGCCGGGCTGCACCTGCTTCATGCGCGGCAGGGTGAAGGCCTTGTCCAGGTGCGTGTGGGCGTCGACGAAGCACGGCAGGGCGAGCGCGCCGTCGAGGTTCCAGGCCGAAGGAAGCGACTCGGCCGTGGCGGGCTGCACCGATCGCACCCGGCCGGCCTCGATTGCGATGCGCGCGAGCTCCGGCACGCCGTCGCGCTGCGGCCAGTCCGCGGGCAGCAGCCAGCGGGGCAGCCGCACGTTGTCGAGCAGGGCGGGCGCGCTCATGCGAAGCGCGCCATCGCCTGGCCCACGCGTGCCATGAAGCGCTTGAGCTGGGGCTCGGTCGCGACGTTCATGTGGTAGTGGGCGTGGTAATCCACCTTGGCGCGCTGGCCGGTCAGCCGCTTCATGTACCGCGTGACGATCTTGCGCGGCGGGTCTCCCATATACATGGCCATCCAGCGCGGCCGCCCGTAGGTGACGACGGCGCTGATGCGCTTGATGTGCGTGAGCATCGGCTTGACGTTGGCGGGGTCGCTGATGTCGAAGGCCACGCCCGGCATGAAGAGCCGGTCGAAGTAGCCCTTGAGCATCGCCGGTAGCCCGAAGCACCAGGTCGGAAAGCAGAACACGATGCCCTCGGCCCACTGCAGCCGCTCCACGTACGGCTTCAGCGGCAGCTGGTTGGAAGGCACGTCGTGGTAGCCCAGGCGCTCCTCGCGCGAGAGCACGGGGTTGAAGCCTTCGGCGTAGAGGTCGCAGTCGTCCACCTCGTGCCCGGCCGCGCGCAGGTTCTTCAGAACCTCCTGGTGCAGGGCGGCGTGGAAGCTGGTTTCGACCGGATGGCAGTAGACGACGAGCACGCGCATGGTGTGTTTGACCGCTTAATCAGAGCAAGTGGTCAGGTTATGCAAGCGACGTGCCAATGCCGCCGCACCGGGTTGGGGCGGCGTGGTAAGGGCGCTACGGAACTGTCGAGAAGGTGCGGGGAGGGTGGCCGAATTTCGTAACAAAAGTCACGCAAGGCCGGGAAACGAGCGCTTGAACGGCCGAATTTCTTCGGCCGCGTAACAACAATTCACTCTTTCTTCCAATTGTTAACTAAAATTCACAGTCCCAATTTGTGAACTTTGGGCCTCATTTCTCTCTTCATCAACCGTTCGATACCCGAGAGTCCGTCCTCATGAAAAAACCTTCCCTCATCGTCGCAGCCATCTTGGCCGCCCTGGCCACCAGCGCGGCGATCGCCGACACCGCCAGTTCCACGTTCAAGGTCCTCATCACCGTGACCAAGGCCTGCTCGGTCACGGCGGGTGCGGCCTCGAACATCGACTTCGGCTCGGTGACCTCCACCGCCACCGCCCTGTCCGCCAGCAGCAACATCAGCGTGACCTGCTCCAAGTCGACGCCCTACAACATCGGCCTGCAGCCCTCGAGCACCGCCGCCACCGACACCTCCGGCGCCGGCTTCATGAGTCCCATCGTGGCTGGCCCGGACACCATTGCCTACCAGCTTCGTTCGGTGAGCTCGACAGGTCCCATCTGGGGCAACACCGCCACGCCCACCTCGGTTGGAAACGGCGTGGCCGGCACCGGCACCGGCGCGGCCCAGTCGATTCCCGTGTTCGCGACGGTCGCGAGCGCCAATGTGACGCCTGGCGCCTACGCCGACACCGTGACCGTCCAGGTCAACTACTGATCCATTGCCTGAGACTGACCGTGCACCGTCTGCTGCGCCACACCCTTGCCCTCGCGTTCGCCCTGCTGGCGCACGCGGCCGCCTCGGCGAGCGGGCTGCAGGTCTCTCCGGTCACGCTGACGCTGCAGGCCACGCAGAACGCGGATGGCCTCTGGCTCAGCAACACCGGCGAAGACGTGGTGCACGCACAGGTGCGGGTCTACCAGTGGTCGCAGGAAGCCGGCAATGAAAAGCTCACGCCTTCGCGCGAGCTCCTCGTGAGCCCGCCGATGGTGCAGCTGGCCCCGTCCGAGCGGCAGCTGATCCGCGTCATCCGCACCGGCGTTCCGGGCGGCGCGGTCGAGAACTCGTACCGGGTCATCATCGACGAGCTGCCGGTCGAAATGAAGGAAAAGAAGGGTCTGCAGCTGGTGCTGCGCTACTCGGTGCCCATCTTCATCGCAGCCGCCGGCGCGCAGCCGGCCGCGCCCCAGCTCAGCTGGTCGCTGCGCCGCGAGGGCGGCCAGGCGGTGCTCGAGGTCGCCAACGGCGGCGGCATGCACGCGCAGCTCGCCGATCTGGATTTCGTCGATACCGCCGGCAAGCGCACCCCGGTGCACGCCGGCCTGATGGGCTACGTGCTGCCGGGCGCGAACATGCGTTGGCCCTTGAAGACACCTGCGGAGGCCTTTGCCTCCGGCGGCGTCCTGGAAACGAAGATCAATGGCAACGCGACGCAGGAAAAGATTCCGCCACTTCCACGCGTCCGCTGAGCGCCTGCTCCCACTGCTGCTTCTGTCGGGTCTGGCGTCATTGGACGCTCAGGCCGAGAAGACTGCAGCCGGACCGGGCTCATGGCTGGTCGCATCCGCTGCGGAAAGCGACCTCACCGGCCCGACCGGCAACGACCTCTATCTGGAACTGAGCCTCAACGGCAACCCCCAGGGGCTGGTGCATTTCGGGCTGCGCGATCGCGAGCTCTGGGCCAGCGCCTCCACCCTGCGGCAACTGGGCTTCGTCCTGCCGCCAGGCGTGTCCGACCCGGTGAGGCTCAACAGCCTTCCCGGCGTGAAGGTCGCGTATGACGCCGCAAGGCAGAGCGTCGCCATCAACGCGCCCGCCGACGTGCTGCACCTGCCCACGACCGTGGTGAACACGTCGACGCTCGCCTCCCCCAAGGCCAGCGCCTCGCCCGGCCTGCTGCTGAACTACGACCTCTACGGCACGCAGGGCCGCGGCAACAGCACCAGCCTCAACGCGCTTGCCGAGGTGCGCGCCTTCAGCGGCAGCAGCGTGTTCACCAGCACGATGATGTCGCGCGCCTACCGCTCCGACAACGAGGACTGGAAGCATGACTCGGTGCGGCTGGACACCACCTGGAGCCGGTCTTTCCCCGACGACATGCTGACGCTGCGCGTGGGCGACACCACCACCGCGTCGCTGCCCTGGTCGCGCTCCACCCGCATCGGCGGCATCCAGCTGTCGCGCAACTTCTCGTTGCAGCCCTATCGCACGACGACCCCGCTGCCGGCGTTCCTGGGAGCGGCCGCCCTGCCATCGCAGGTGGAGCTCTACATCAACGGCCTGCGCCAGTACTCCGGCCAGGTCCCGGCCGGGCCCTTCCAGCTCAACACGGTGCCGAGCATCAACGGCGCGGGCAACGCGCAGGTGGTGCTCACCGACGCCTTCGGCCGCGCCACCACGCTCGACTTCTCGCTGTACGACACGCAGCGCCTGCTGCAGGAGGGCCTGTCCGACTGGTCCGTCGACCTCGGCATGGTGCGCAAGAGCTACGGCCTGCGCTCGAACGACTACGGCAGCGACCCCGCCGCCACCGGCACCTGGCGCTACGGCGTGAGCAACAGCTTCACGCTGGAGGCGCACGGCGAGACCACCAAGGGGCTGGTCAAGGGCGGCGTCGGCGGCGCATGGCTCTTCGGGCAGAGCGGTGTCTTCACGGGTGCCGTGGCGCACAGCAGTTATCGCGGCGAGCAGGGCTCCCTGCTCAACCTGGGCTACAGCTGGCGCGACAACCAGTTCAACTTCGCGGTCGAAGGCACGCGCACGCGCGGCGAGTACCGCGACGTCGCCTCCCTGTACGGCAGCGCGCCGCCGCGCGGCTCGGGCCGGGCGTCGATCGGCTACAGCACCAAGGACTTCGGCAGCGTCGGCCTGAGCTATCTCTACCTGCGCTATCCGGCGCAGGAGGCGACGCGCCTGGCCAGCGTCTACTGGTTCCGGGCTATCGGGAAGAGCGCCTCGATGAACGTGAGCCTCAACCAGAACCTGGTCAACCGCCGCGAGCGCAGCCTCTTCGTCGGCTTCACCTGGGCGCTGGACGGCAACATCACGGCCAGCGCCGGCGTCCAGCGCGACAACGGCAAGACCGTCTACACCGCCGACGCGCAGAGCTCGGCGCCGGGCGACGGCGGCATCGGCTGGCGCGCGGGCCTGCGCCAGGGCGGCGGCCAGAACGGCGGGCAGGCCGAGATCGACTACCTCGGCCGCTACGGCCGTGCCATGGCCGGCATCAGCGTGCTCGGCGACAACCGCTTCGCCTACGCGGGCGCCACCGGCTCGATCGCGTTCATGGGCGGCCAGCCCTTCGTGTCCCAGCGAATCGATGACGGCTTCGCGGTGGTCTCCACCGACGGCATCGCCGGCGTGCCCGTGAAACTGGAGAACCGCGACATCGGCACCACCGACGACAAGGGCATGCTGCTGGTGGCGCCGCTGCGCTCCTACCAGAACAACCAGCTGTCCATCGACCCGATGCAGTTGCCGGCCGACGTGAGGATCGAGCGTGTGCGGACCCTGGCGACGCCGAGCGACCGTGCCGGCACGCTGGTGCGCTTCGGCATCACGCCGGTCAGCGCGGCCGCTTTGCTGCTGGTGGACGAGGCGGGCAAGCCGCTGCCGCTGGGCAGCCGCGTGCGGGCCAACGGACAGGGCGGCGAGCCGGCCCTGGTCGGTTTCGATGGCGCGGTGTATCTCGAATCGCTCCAGGCCCACAACACGCTCGATGTGCAGATGCCCGCCGGCGCCTGCCGAACCAGCTTCGACTATCGCAAGGAAGGCTCGGCAGTCCCGCAGATCGGGCCGCTGCGCTGCACCAGGGAGGCCAAGACGCCATGAGTCTTCTGATCCGCATGCTTCAGGCCCTGCGCCTGCCCCTGTTCTGCACGCTGCTGTGGCTGCTGTCGGCGGGCAGCGCCCAGGCGTCGATCAATTGCACGGCATCGATGACGGCCGTGGCTTTCGGCACGGTCGACCTGGTGGCCGGCACGGCTGCGCCCGCCAACGCCACGCTGAGCTACACCTGCACCAAGAGCGGCAACACCAACACGACCGAGTACGCCAGGGTCTGCTTCAACATCGGCGACGGCAACGAGGGCCTCACGAACTTCAATCCGCGCGTCATGAAGAACACCGCGGGCGACAGCCTGAAGTTCCAGCTCTACCAGGGGGCGGGCAACACGATCTGGGGCTCGAACGGCAACGCCGCCGTGCCGAATCCGTACACCATCAACATCGCCATTCCCGCCCGGTCCAGCACCACCGCGGGCACCGCCACGATGCGCGGTGAGTTGCTCGCGGGCCAGACCACGGTGCCTCCGGGCTCGTACCAGGACAACTTCGCCGGCATCCATACCTCGATCACGCTGACGTCGAGCACGAACGCGCCTCCGACCACGTGCGGCACGACGCTGGCGGACCAGTTCGCCTTCATCGTCAGCGCCGCCATTTCCAAGAGCTGCATCGTCACGGCCGATCCGCTGAACTTCGGCTCCGTCGCGGGCCTGCCGGGCGGGGCCAACATCGACAAGGCCAGCACCATCAACGTCACCTGCACGACGCCGACCTCCTACACGGTGGCGCTGACACCGTCCAACAACGTCTCCAACGGCGCAGGGGCGATGACGCCGACGGGAGGCGTGCCCGGCAACACGGACACGGTGGCCTACCAGCTCTATCGCAACCCCGGCCGCACGAATGCATGGGGCAACGTCACCGGAAACAACACCGTTGCGGGCACGGGCAACGGGCAGGTGCAGCCACTGACCCTGTACGGCCGCGTTCTGGGAGCGAGCGCCAACGTGCGCCCCGACAGCTACCTGGACGTCGTGACGGTCACCGTGACCTACTGAACCCGGGCCCGGGCCGAGCCCTGACGAGACGAAACGGGAAGCCCGCTGGCAAATTGCGGGCAATGCGTGAAGAATGGGGCCTCACGGCCTTCATTTTTCCGCGACTCTGCCGATAAGCCTGACTGGGCATCGACCCGATGCCTCCAGGTTGCGACGAGAGGAGTTCCCATGCCCGGAAACAGGCGAACTGCAAGGGCGGCTGCACTGCGGTCGCCGCGAACGGCACCACCACTGGCGGCCGCGGGCGTGCTGCTGCTCCTGCTGCCCTTGCCACTGCAGCTCAGTTCCGCGGAGCCGGTGCGCGACATCCAGAGGGCCACGGGCCGCTTCAACATCTCCATCACCGTCCTGCCGACCTTCGAGGTGCGCGAGATCCGGTCGGTGAAAGGCGGGCACGAGTACCGTGTCTGGACCAACATGGCGTCGGTGACCATCAAGGGCCGCGAGTACCGGTTCGACAAGGTCGGTGAAGCGACCTTCGTGGTGCCCGGCACCGATGCCGACGGCCGCGAAAGCCTGGGTACCGCCTTGCACGGCGCCCTCGGTGCGATGGCTGCGACCGCGGCCGCGAGCGGCGTTGCACCGCAGGCCGCAGGCACGGCGCCCGGCGATGGCAGCAATGCCACGCGGGTGACGGTGACCTATTAATTAGTCAAGCCCATCAGCCACCAGTCAGCAGCCGGTTCCGCCGGCGGACCCTGCATTTCCTTGCGTTCCTGCCGATATCCGGAGGTCGGGCGCCGATGGCGCGCCCGCGCCTTGCGTCCTCGCGACGGGCAACAACGGATCGGGCTTCATGACGGGAAATCGGCTTCGACCGGCGCATGCCGCCCTGGCTGCGCTGATGGCGTTCGCGCCGCTGGCGTGCGTGGCGGAGAGCACCGTGGGCACCGGCTCCGCGACGGCACGGGTGCGCCTCGTGGTGGTCGTGCCGCCAGTCTTTCAGGTGCTGCGGGCCACGCGGACCGCCGAGGGGCTCGACTACCTGGTCTGGACCAACATGAGGTCGATCACCATCGGTGGGCGCGAGTACCGCTTCGCGCGGCCCGGCGAGCACACCGTGCACGTACCCGAGGCGCCGGTCGGCGCCTGGGTCGTGCACGGGCTCTAGGCTTCCGCGCTGTTCGCGCTCAGTCCTGGTTCCCGATCTCGGTGTTGTCCGGCGACAGGCACAGCGCGCCGGTGCAGTTCAGCGACCGGAAGAAGATCGGCTCGTCGGGGTTGCCGAAGTAGCGCAGGCCGGCGGCGGTCTGCTCGTTCGCCTGGATGACGTTGTTCTCCTCGAGGCCGAAGATGGTGTTGTTGGCCTTCGGAAACTCGTACTCGAAGGTGCTCGCCTGCGTCAGGTCCTTCATGTAGAGGAAGAAGCTCGGGCGGTTGCCGTCGGTGTCGGTCAGAAAGCGCTCCTTCAGCAGCCGATAGCCCAACGCGCCCTGTTCGCGGATCTGCTTCGGGACGTCGGGGAAGTCGCCGCCGACCACGCTCAGCGGGCTGATCACCGCCTTCATCTCGTAGCGAGCCGGGCTGCTCAGGTCCTTGATGAAGAAGTACGCGCTCTCGCCGTTGATCGTTCTGGGTGCGAACCACGGCCTGAAGCCGTTGGCGCCTTGCGCATTGGCGGCGTTCACCATCTCTTCCTTGGCGGTCGGGATCGGGATGGAGTTGTAGTCGTAGGTGGCCGACGAGCCCATGTCCTTGCGATAGAGCACGCCGAACACCGGATTGGTGCCGGGCGGCGGCGTGATCAGCAGCTGCGGCATCAGCTGCACGAAGACCTTGCCCTGCGCGCCCTGGTCCTTCATCTGCTGCAGCAGGCGCGGCAGCAGGTCGTGCTTGAGGATCTCGAGTTCGATCGTCTTGTACTCGTAGGTGTAGGTCGTGTCGACGTCCTTCACCACCATGAACCTGTCCTGCAGGCTCACGATGTTGCCGCCGAGCTGGCCCTCGACATAGCGGTAGCCCGCGGCGCCTTCGCGGTTCAGCAGCGCGATGTAGTCGTCGAAGCGCTTATCGGGCGGGTCGACGTCGGGGTCGCGGTCCTGCGCGAAAGTCAACCACTTGTAGTGGGCGTTGATGGGCGTCGGATTGGTGCCCGGGCCGGGCTCTTCAGGCGGCGGCTCCTTTGGCGGCTCGTTCGGCGGTGGCTCCTTCGGCGGCGGGGGTATCTGGCTGAAGAGCCCGGGGTCGAAGCTGCTGCCGCCACCCCCGCCGCCGCCACAGGCCACCAGTGCTGCCGTCGCGAGCGCGGCAAAGAACAATCTCGCTTTCATGATCCTCTACTCCTGTTCGTTCGTTGTGATTCGCCGCCGCGAAGCAAGCAAAGAAAGGCTGGGCGGCGAAGCACGCGAAGGTAGGCGCGCGGGCGCGCCCAACACAGTGCACAAAGTCACTGCGTGGCAGGAGACCGCAGGAAAGCGGAGAGAGGGTTAAGAAGAAAGGATTGGCTGCACCCGCCCGCACCCGCACCGGGCGCTCAGGACTCGATGCCGCAGCCGTGCAGAACGAAGGCCACCAGCTCGCGCGCGATGGGCTCGCGGTCGAAGGGCGCGTCGGGCGGCAGGCCGAGCATCACGCGGGTCTGGATCGCGTAGTCGGCGTAGCTCTGGGTCATGGCCCAGATGTGCATCAGCAGGAAGCGTGCGTCGAGCGGGCGCATCTGCCCGCGCGCGATCCAGCCGTTGATGACATCGATCTTCTTCTGCGTCCAGGCCCTGGCGTTGGGCCAGTAGCGGTCGAGGTTGCGCCCGCCGTCGAGGATCTCGCGGGTGAAGATGCGCGAGATCTCGGGGCTGTCGATGGCGTGGTCGAGCTTCTTGCGGATGTAGTCGCCCAGCACCGTGGCCGGGTCGCTCGCGTCCTCGAAGGAGAACACGACCTTCCAGGCGTGCAGCACCTGCATCAGAAGCTCTTCGTAGAGCTCTTCCTTGCCGGCGATGTAGTAGTGCAGCTGGGGCTTGGTGAGGCCGGCGCGCGCCGCGATGGCCTGGGTCGAGGTGCCCTTGAGGCCGTGCAGGCTGAACTCGGTCACGGCCGCGGTGCGGATCGCCGCCATGATGCGTTCGCGCCCGGGCCTGGCGCGCGACAGGGGCCCGTCGGGCGCGGGCATTTCCTGGGCGGTCGAGACGGGGAGGGCGGCGGGGTCGGCGTTCATGGTGGCGGGTGGGGCGCGGCGTGCTGCGTTCGTGCGCGCGGTCGATGGTAATACCACCCGTAAACACCGCGCCCCGCGCATGACCGCATGCCATGCCGGCATGATCGGGCAGGGCATGCGGGCATGGTTCCTGTATCTTCCTCGCCGCCCCAGGGTGAATCGACATTCAAACGCGGCCGCGTTGGCCCGCCTTGCACCCGGATGCGCGGAGGGCGGCGCAGGCCAGAGTCATCTCTGGTCAAGCCGGCCGACAAAGCAGGCGGGTGCAAGGCGGGCCAACCCGAAGGGAAGGACGAATGCCGGGGGCATTGCGGCGCTGCGCTTCGCTTGCGTAGCCGAGCTACGCGGCGCTCGCCGCGCCTTGCACTGCACCCGGCATTCGTCCTTCGCGGCCCCGTTTGAATGTCGATTCACCCTGGAAAGATTCACCTCAACACAGGAGTTCTCCATGTACCTTTCTCCCCGTTTCCGTGCCTTCGCGGCCGGTGCCGCGCTGCTGGCTGCCAGCGCGCTCGCGCAGGCGCAGCAGGCGCTGCCCAACGTGGTGATCCTCGCCACCGGCGGCACCATCGCCGGGGCCGGTGCCTCGGCCGTCAACAGCGCCACCTACGCGGCCGCCAAGGTCGGCGTCGAGAAGCTGATCGCCGGCCTGCCGGAGCTCTCCAAGGTGGCCAACGTGCGCGGCGAGCAGGTGTTCCAGGTCGCATCGGAAAGCCTGACCAACGACAACCTGCTGACGCTGGCCAAGCGCGTGTCGGCACTGTCGAAGCAGTCGGACGTGGACGGCATCGTCATCACCCACGGCACCGACACGCTGGAAGAAACCGCCTATTTCCTCACGCTGACCGTGCACACCAGCAAGCCGATCGTGGTGGTCGGCTCCATGCGCCCGGGCACCGCGCTGTCGGCCGACGGCGCACTCAACCTTTACAACGCCGTGAACGTGGCGGGCAGCAAGGACGCCATGGGCAAGGGCGTGCTCGTGACGATGAACGACAACATCGACACCGGCCGCGACGTGAGCAAGAACGTCAACATCAAGACCAGCGCCTTCTCCAGCCAGTGGGGCCCGCTGGGCATGATCGTCGAGGGCCGCAACTACTGGTTCCGCGCCCCGGTGAAGCGCCACACCATGAACTCGGAGTTCGACATCGACAGCATCACCGCGCTGCCGCCGGTGGAGATCGCGATGGGCTACGAGGGCGTGAGCTCGGTGGCCATCGACGCCATCGCCAAGAGCGGCGCCAAGGCGCTGATCCACGGCGGCACCGGCAACGGCTCGGTGGCCGACCGCATCGTTCCGAACCTGCAGAAGGCCCGCGCCGACGGCGTGATCGTGATCCGCAGCGCCCGCGTGCCCGACGGCTTCGTGATCCGCAACGCCGAGCAGCCCGACGACAAGTACGACTGGGTGGTGGCGCACGACCTGCGCCCGCAGAAGGCGCGCATCCTGGCGATGGTCGCTCTCACGAAGACCAACAACACCAAGGAACTGCAGCGCATCTTCTGGGAGTACTGATCTCCCCCGGCCTGCTCCTCGCCTCGCGGTGTTCGTTCCTCGCGAACGCCCGCCGGGCGATGCAGGCGAAGCTCAGGCCAGCGCGCGCCGCAGCCGGCGGTGGCGCGCGTACTCCAGGCCGCCCACGCACACGAGCAGCCAGGCCAGGCCGGTGAGCAGGCCGGCCACCACGTCGCTCGCGAAGTGCACCTGCAGGAAGATGCGGCTGCAGGCGATGGTCACGATGGCGCCCGCGGCGGCCATCGCACCCGGCACATGCCAGCGCACCGGCAGAGTGCGCAGCAGCAAATACAGCAGCATCCCGTAGCTCACGATCGCGCCCGCGCTGTGGCCGCTGGGAAAGCTGTAGCTCGTCTCCAGTGCCAGGCCGTGGTCGTGGATCGGGCGGGCCCGCGCGAAGATCTGCTTGAGCGCCGGGTTCAGCAACACGATGCCGACCAGCGCGAGCACCCAGCCCAGCGCCAGTCCGCGATGCCGGTGCCGCCACAGCACCGCGGCCACCAGCACGCACACCGGCCCGAGGAAGGCCGCGTCGCCCAGGTGCGTGACCCAGCTGAACACCACCAGCGCGGCGCGCGGCAGGTTCGCGGCGATGGCGTCGGTCAGCGCGTGGTCAGCCTGGCCGAGCACGTGGCCGTCGGAGATGTTCGAGGCGATCCACGCGAACAGGCTCGACGCCAGCAGGATCAGCACGAAGCCCGACGCGAAGGCGAGCGCGATGCGCGGCTCGCTGGGCTCTTCGGCGTCCTGCAGCCTGAAGTGCCGCTTCTGCAGCAGGTGGCAGGCTACGCCGGCGCCGAGCACCGAGGCCGCGAGCAGCGAGAGGAACCAGGGCAGCGCATGCGCGCCGAGATTTCCGGCGAAGACGACAAGCGGCGAAAGGGAGGGGAGGGAAGGAAGGGAGGCTTCTAGCGGCATGCGGCAGCACCCTAAGGCCGCGCTGCCTCGCTGGCAAGGGAAAGGCCGAATACTTCGGCGCAGCCGAAGGCCTTGTCCTGCGCCACGTAGTCCCAGCGTTCCACGCGGCAGGCGCGCTGGTCTTCGGCGATATCGGTGCGCACCACGTTGACCGAGTTGGGGTGTCCCGCGCGCACTCGCCGCGACACGGCCGTGCCCGCCTGCACCGCCCACGCCGTGCGCGCGCAGCCCGGGAACGCGTCGTGCAGCGGCCGCACGAAGGGCAGGTGAATGTGGCCGCCCAGGATCAGGTCGGCGCCCGCCGCGCACCAGCGCGCCACCGCGCCTTCGCGCCCGTGCAGGCGGTTGCCCAGGTCCCGCGTGCGCGTGACCATCACCGGCTGGTGCGTCACCACCACGCGCAGTTGCCCGGGCGCTGCCGCCTCGAGCCGACTTGCCACGCGCTCGACCTGTTCGGCCGAGACCGCGCCGTCCTCATGCCGGTACCAGCGCGTGGTGTTGACCGCGACCACCAGCCACCGGGCCGAGTCGAACACCGGCTCGAGATCGTCGCCGAAGGCCCGGCGGTAGCGCCCATACGGTGCGAACACGCGCGCCGCCAACTGGAACAGCGGAATGTCGTGGTTGCCCGGAATGGCCAGCACCGGCGCGGCCAGCCGGTCGGCGAAGGCGCGCGCCGCCGCGAACTGCGCCACGGTCGCGCGCTGGGTGATGTCGCCCGAGAGCACCACCAGCTCGGGCGCCAGCGCATGCGCCAGCCGCTCGAGCGCCTGCAGCACCTCGGGCTGCTCGGTGCCGAAGTGGGGGTCCGAGACCTGCAGCAGGCAGCTCATTCGCGCGCTGCCTCGAGTTCGGGCGCCGTCTCCTCCGGCCGCACCAGCCACAGCCGCTCGGGCGACACGCGGAACAGCAGCGGCATGTCGACCCAGCCGATCTCGCCGTCGGTCGCCACCTTCACGCGGCGCGGGCCCCGCTGCGCGAATGTCCGGCTCGCCTTGACGGTCAGCGACTCGAACGGAAAGGTCAGCACCTCGTCGGCGTCGCCCAGCCGCCCGAGCGCGCCGCGCACCAGCAGCCCCGGCATCGACAGCGGCCCCACCGGCTTGAGCACGATGGCGGCCAGCCGGCCCTGCTCGGGCGCATCGGCCTCGGGGATGCCGACCTGGTGCAGCTGCAACGGGTTGTTGCCGACGAACAGCGTCGGCGTGCGGATGTCGCGCTCCTTGCCGCGCCAGGCCATGCGCAGGTTCCAGTGCCGGTGGCCGCGCAGCACCGTCAGCAGCCCGGCGCCGAAGGCGATCCAGCGGCTGCGGCCGAAGCGCGACTTGTAGGTCTCGCGCTCCTCCAGCAAGTCGGCGTACAGGCCCATGCTGGCATTGACCAGGAACACCCGGTCGTTCACCAGCCCCACCTGCACCGGCCGCGGCCGTTCGGTCAGCAGGATGTGCAGCGCCTGGGCGGTGTCGCGCGGGATGCCGTGGGTGCGGCTGAAATAGTTGAAGGTGCCCTGCGGCAGCACGCCGAAGGCGCAGCCGCTGCCCAGCGTGGCCTGCGCCACCGCGTTGATGGTGCCGTCGCCGCCCGCGGCCACCACCACGCCGCCGGCTGCGCGCGCCCGCTCCACCGCCTCGCGCGCCAGCGCCTGCAGCCGGCCGGGTTCGTCGACCACGAAGATGCGCAGCCGCCGGCCGGCCGCGGCGCAGCCTTCCTCGATGACCCGGCGGGCCTCGGCCGCGTCCTCGCTGCCGGAGCCGGCGTTGAGCACGACGAAAAGAGGCGCATCGGGGGCGGGGGCGGTGTTGGGCGACTCGGGCGTCTCGGGCGGCGCGGGCACGGGCATGTCCAGGGATCTTGGGAAAAGCGGGTGGAAAAAAGAAGCGGGAGGGCGCGGGCGGCGGTGCGCCGTCGCGCGCGGCGGGAGGGGTGTTGTCGCACCCGCCGCCCGGCGCCGCCAGCAGGCGACTTCCCGCGCCGCTGTGGGAGAGTTGCCCTCCGAACGTAAAATCGCCCGCTTTCGCGGCGTGTCGCCGCGCTACCGTCCAATGTCCGGCCCGTGCCGGCCAGCTTCATGTTGACCTTCCAACAGATCATTCTCAAACTGCAGTCGTATTGGGCCGACAAGGGCTGCGCGCTGCTGCAACCGTACGACATGGAAGTGGGCGCGGGCACCTCGCACACCGCCACCTTCCTGCGCGCCCTCGGCCCCGAGCCCTGGAAAGCCGCCTACGTGCAACCCAGCCGCCGCCCCAAGGACGGCCGCTACGGCGAGAACCCCAACCGCCTGCAGCACTACTACCAGTACCAGGTGGTGCTGAAGCCGGCGCCCTCGAACATCCTCGAGCTCTACCTCGGCAGCCTCGAGGCCCTGGGCTTCGACCTGAAGAAGAACGACATCCGCTTCGTGGAAGACGACTGGGAGAACCCCACGCTCGGCGCCTGGGGCCTGGGCTGGGAGGTCTGGCTCAACGGCATGGAGGTGACGCAGTTCACCTACTTCCAGCAGGTCGGCGGCATCGACTGCAAGCCCATCACCGGCGAGATCACCTACGGCCTGGAGCGCCTGGCCATGTATCTCCAGGGCGTGGACAACGTCTACAACCTCACCTGGACCGATGGCCCCGCCGCAGGCTCCAAATTGACGTACGGCGACGTCTACAAGCAGAACGAGGTCGAGCAGTCGACCTACAACTTCGAGCACAGCGACGCCGAGTTCCTGTTCACCGCCTTCAATGCGCACGAGAAGCAGGCCAAGCACCTCATGGACGCCCAGCTCGCGCTGCCCGCCTACGAGCAGGTGCTGAAGGCCGCGCACAGCTTCAACCTGCTGGACGCGCGCGGCGCGATCAGCGTGACCGAGCGCGCCGCCTACATCGGCCGCATCCGCAACCTCGCGCGCAGCGTGGCGCAGAGCTACTACGACAGCCGCGAGCGCCTGGGCTTTCCGATGGCGCCGCGCGAATGGGTCGCGCAGATGCCCCCGAAGAAGGCTGCCTGAAGCGCCTTCGCGCACATCGCTCCCATGCCCACCGTCTTCACCCACGTCGCCGTCCCGGTCTGCGCAGCCATTGCGCTGGGCTCGCGGCGCGTGCCCGTGTCGGCGCTGCTGGCGGGCATGCTCGCGTCCATCGTGCCCGACTTCGACGGCCTGGCCTTCAAGCTCGGCATCGCCTACGGCGGCATGTCGGGGCACCGTGGCTTCACGCACACGCTGGTGTTCGCGCTGCTGCTGGGGCTCGCCGGCTGGTGGCTCGCGCCGCGCTGGGGCATGCGCCGGGCGGCGGGATGGGCATGGGTCTCGCTGTGCACCATGTCGCATCCGCTGCTGGACATGCTGACCAACGGCGGCATCGGCATCGCCTTCTTCTGGCCCTTCAGCGACGTGCGCTACTTCAGCCCGTGGCGGCCCATCGAGGTGTCGCCGATCGCGCTGAAAAAGTTCTTCTCGCCGCGCGGCGCGCAGGTGCTGTTCAACGAGATGCTCACCGTGTGGGCGCCGTTGCTGGTGGTTTCGATGGCCGTGCTCCTCGCGCGCCGCAATGTGGAGCGGCGCACCGGCGCCGTCGCCGCATGAATCGAGTCGTTCTTCCTCTTTCTTTCCCTTCCACGGCGCTGCCCCGTTGCGCGCCCGTGGCCGGTGCCGCTCGCGGCCCATTTCCTCCTATTCTCTGAGCCATGTCGTCTGCCAGCCTTCTTGTCGAACTGTTTGTCGAGGAATTGCCGCCCAAGGCGCTGAAGAAGCTCGGTGACGCCTTTGCCGGCGTGCTGCGCGACCAGCTCGTGGCGCAGGGGCTCGCGCAGCCCGGTGCGGTGCTGACCCCGTACGCCTCGCCGCGCCGCCTGGCCGCGCACATCACGCACGTGGCCGAGTGCGCCGCCGACAAGGCCGTGTCGCAGAAGCTCATGCCCGTGGCCGTGGGCCTCGACGCCTCGGGCCAGCCCACGCCCGCGCTGCTCAAGCGCCTGGGCGCGCTCGGCGCCGACGCCTCCGCCGTGCCCGGCCTCAAGCGCGCCATGGACGGCAAGGCCGAAGCCCTGTTCTACGAAAGCACCGCCAAGGGCGCCACGCTGGCCGAGGGCCTGCAGAAGGCGCTGGCCGAGGCGATCGCCAAGCTGCCGATTCCCAAGGTCATGAGCTACCAGCTCGAAAGCGGCTGCGAGCTGCCGGGCTGGACCAGCGTGAGCTTCGTGCGCCCCGCGCACGGCCTCGTGGCGCTGCACGGCGACGCCGTGGTGCCGGTCGAGGCGCTGGGCCTGAAGGCCGGCCGCGAAACGCATGGCCACCGCTTCGAGGCGGCGGTCGACCCGGTCGTGCTGCGCGATGCCAACAGCTACGCGCTGCAGCTGCAGGAAGAAGGCGCCGTCATCGCGAGCTTCGAGGCACGCCGCGCCGAGATCGCGCGCCAGCTCGCGGCGGCCGCAGTGACGGTTGGTGGCGGCTCGGTGCCCATCGAGGACGAAGCCCTGCTCGACGAAGTGACCGCGCTGGTCGAGCGCCCGAACGTGCTGGTCTGCAGCTTCGAGCGCGAGTTCCTCGAAGTGCCGCAGGAGTGCCTCATCCTCACGATGAAGGCCAACCAGAAGTACTTCCCGCTGCTCGACGCCTCGGGCAGGCTCACCAACAGGTTCCTCGTCGTCAGCAACATCAGCCCCGACGACGCGAGCGCTGTCATCGGCGGCAACGAGCGCGTGGTGCGCCCGCGCCTTGCCGACGCCAAGTTCTTCTTCGACCAGGACCGCAAGAAGTCGCTGGCCTCGCGCGTCGAGTCGCTGGGCAAGGTGGTCTATCACAACAAGCTGGGCACGCAGGGCGAGCGCGTGGAGCGCGTGATGCGCATCGCGCGCGGCATTGCAGAGAAGCTCGGCGACGCGACGCTCGCCGCGCACGCCACGCAGGCCGCCCAGCTTGCCAAGGCCGACCTCGTGACCGACATGGTCGGCGAGTTCCCCGAGCTGCAGGGCATCATGGGCCGCTACTACGCCCAGCACGACGGCCTCGACGCTTCGGTGGCCGACGCCATCGAGGACCACTACAAGCCGCGCTTCGCCGGCGACGAACTGCCGCGCAACAGCGTGGGCCTGGTGGTGGCGCTGGCCGACAAGCTGGAAACGCTGGTCGGCATGTTCGGCATCGGCAACCTGCCCACCGGCGACCGCGATCCCTTCGCGCTGCGCCGCCACGCACTGGGCGTGATCCGCATGCTGATCGAGAAAGACCTGCCGCTGGGGCTCGACGCGCTCCTGCAGGAAACCGCCGCGCAGTTCGGCGGCATCGCCGGCTTCGAGAGCAGCCGCGCCACCGGCGAGCTGCAGGATTTCATCCTCGACCGCCTCGCCGGCAGCCTGCGCGAGCAGGGCGCCAGTGCCCAGGAAGTCGAGGCCGTGCTGGCCCCGCGCCCGCAGCGCCTGGGCGAGGTACCCAAGCTGCTGGCCGCCGTGCGCGCCTTCGCCGCCCTGCCGGCCGCAGCCGCGCTGGCCGCCGCCAACAAGCGCATCGGCAACATCCTCAAGAAGGCCCCCGAGGCCGACGCGCACGTCAGCGAACTGCTGCTGCAGGAGCCCGCCGAGAAGGCGCTGCACGCCGCCATGGCGCAGGTCGTGCCCGCCGCCAACGCGCAGTTCGAAGCCGGCGACTACACCGCCTCGCTGCAGACGCTGGCCGCGCTGCGCGAGCCGGTCGACGCCTTCTTCGACGGCGTGATGGTCAATGCCGAGCAGGCCGACCTGCGCCTGAACCGCCTGGGCCTGCTGATGTCGCTGCACGCCGCGATGAACCGCGTGGCGCAGCTCGAGCGGCTGGCTGTCTGATTTCCGGCGCTCGATAATTCGCCCATGAACCGCCAGCAACAGATCGACGACTTCCTGCTCCGGGCACATCGCCTCGCAGTGTCCCGGTTGCGGGCGGAGCCTGCGCGCCTCGCGGATGTTTCCGCGACGCTCGAGCGATGGCAGGCGAGAGCCGGTGCCACGCGGTCCGATCCTTACTGGAACGAGTGGCGAGCCATGCTCGCGGCTGGCGTCGATGCCATCGAGCAGGCCACTTGCGGTAGCGACGACCACGCTGCGGCGCTGCGCAATGTCTCTCCCGTCGGCGTCCTCATGACGCAGCGCGAGCGCGGTGAACTCCTGCGCGCGGCGCGGCAGGGCACACATGCAGCGTAGCGAAGCCGAGCATGTGCTGCGCGCGGCTGCAGCCATCGCGCAGGAGCAGTCGTTCGTCGTGATCGGCAGCCAGGCGCTGCTCTTCCTGTTGAAGGATGCGCCTGCGAGCCTTCTCGTTTCGCGGGAGCTGGATCTCTATCCCGCGTTGCATCCCGAGAAGGCCGATCTGATCGATGGTGCCATCGGCGCTTTGTCGAGCTTCGACGAAACCTTCGGATACCACGCCGACGGCGTCGGCCCCGAGACTGCGGTGATGCCGGCCGACTGGATGCAGCGCGCCAGCCTCCACTATGTGGGCGACGTCACCGTGGTCTGCCCCGAACTGCACGATCTGGCGCTGTCGAAATGCGTGGCCGGTCGCGAGAAGGACGCCGACTTCGTGCGCGAGCTGCTCAGGCTCGGCCTGGTGTCCACCGCCGTCCTGCGCGAGCGTGCCGCCTTGCTGGACGCGGCCAAATATCCTGTGGCGCAGATCGACGAATGGATCGGCCGGCGCAGCATCGAAGCGGGACAAAGCTCATGAAACTCGTCATCCTCGACCGCAACGGCACGATCAACGTGCACCGCGAAGACTTCGTGAAGAGCGACATCGAGTGGACGCCGCTGCCCGGTGCGCTGGAGGCGGTGGCGCGGCTCAACCATGCGGGGTGGCACGTGGTGATCGCGTCGAACCAGTCGGGCCTGGGCCGCGGCCTGTTCGACATGGCCTCGCTCAATGCGATGCACGCCAAGATGCACAAGATGCTCGCGGCCGTGGGCGGCAAGGTCGATGCGGTGTTCTACTGCCCGCACAGCCCCGACGAGGACTGCGACTGCCGCAAGCCCAAGCCGGGCCTGTTCCTGCAGATCGGCGACCGCTACGGCATCGACCTCGAGGGCGTGCCGACCTGCGGCGACAGCCTGCGCGACCTGCAGGCCGGCGCTGCCGCCGGCTGCGAGCCGCACCTGCTGCTCACGGGCATGGGCGCGGCCTGCCGCGGCGTCGATCCGCTTCCTTCCGAATACCCGGCGAACACAATGGTCCACGACGACCTCGCCGCCTTTGTCGATTTTCTGCTCGCGCGAGAAGCGCGGGATGCACTGCAGGTGGCTGTCTGATGGCGTTGTTCCGTTCCGTTCTCCACGCACTGTGGATGCTCGTCACCGTGGTGCCCTGGGGCATCATCATGTGCGTCAGCTCGCTCTGGAAGCGCGGCATTCCGCTCTACTGGATGGCCGAGCGGTGGCTCGGCTGGGCCATCGGCGGCGCGCGCGGTGCTGCTGGGCATCAGGACCCGCGTGAGCGGCATGGAGAACCTGCCCACCGACAAGCTCGCCGGCGCGGTCCTGCTGGTGAAGCACCAGTCCACGCTCGAGACCTTCCTGATGCCCACGCTGATGCCGCATCCGCTGGCCTACGTGTTCAAGAAGGAACTGCTCTACATCCCCTTCTTCGGCTGGGCGATGGCGCGGCTGGACATGATCCACATCGACCGCAGCCAGCGCGCGCAGGCCTTCAACAAGGTCGTGAACCAGGGCCGCAAGCTGCTCGCGCAGGGCATCTGGATCATCATGTTCCCCGAGGGCACGCGCATTCCGCGCGGGCAGAAGGGCACCTACAAGAGCGGCGGCACGCGGCTGGCCTGCGAGACCGGCGTGCCGGTGATCCCGATCGCCGTGACCTCGGCCAAGGTGTGGCCGCGCAAGGCCTTCATCAAGCGTCCGGGCGTGGTCGACGTGTCCATCGGTCCGGCCATTCCCAGCGTGGGCCGCAAGCCCGACGAGCTGATGCGCGAGGTCGAGGAATGGATCGAGGCCGAGATGCGCCGCCTCGACCCCGAGGCCTACGCCGGCAGCTCCCCGCAGCCCGCGCAGCAGGAAGCGGTGAGCTGAGGAAGAGAGAGGAAGGAGCCCGCCATGGGGGGACTGCTCCGGTTCACGATGGACCTCTTCGAGGGGCTGGGCAGCGAATTCGCGCCACCGGCTCCCGCGCCGGCACGGCCGCGCCGGCCCAAAACGAAGCCCCACCCGCCGGTTGCGCCGCCGGCCGTCGTGGCGCCGGCCGAGGAGCTCGTCGACCCCCATGCGCCGCATGCGCCGCCGGCGGTGCCGCTGGCCGACACGCTGACGCTCGCGAGCTTCGTGCATCCCCAGGCCACCCGCGAGGTGGTGCTCGGCTCGGCGCGCGTGGCTTATGAATTCAAGCGCGGCAAGCGCAAGACGATCGGCTTCCTGGTCGGCGCCGACGGGCTGTCGGTGCGCGCGCCGCGATGGGTGGCGCTGCGTGACGTCGATGCCGCCGTCCGCGAGAAATCAGACTGGATCCTGCGCAAGCTGACGGAGACGCGGCAGCGCCATGCACGCGTCGAAGCCACGCGCATCGAATGGAAGGACGGCGCGGGCTTTCCGTTCCTGGGCGAGCAGATCGTGCTGCGGCTCGACCCGAAGCACGGCTTTGCAAGCGTCGGCGGGACGCTCGATCCGGCCGAGGGCGACGGGCCCCGGGTCCTGAGGCTGGCCGTGTCGCAGAACGCCGAGCCTTCGCAGATCAGGGATGCGGCGCAGGCCTGGCTCATGCGGCAGGCGCGCAAGCTGTTCATCGAGCGCCTGGACCACTTTGCACCGCTGCTCGGGGTGCGGTGGGAGAAGCTGTCGCTTTCCAATGCGGCCACGCGGTGGGGGAGTGCGAGTGCGGATGGGTCGATTCGGCTCAACTGGCGGTTGATTCACTTCCGGCTGCCGGTGATCGACTATGTCGTTGCGCATGAGCTGGCGCATCTGCGGGTCATGGATCACTCTCATCGGTTCTGGGAGACCGTGGAGAGTGTCTTGCCGGACTATGGGGTGTTGAGGCAGCAGCTCAAGGATGAGGCTGTTCCTCGTTGGAATTGATTGCCTTGCTTTGGATTTTTCCCGGGGCCGGGCCGAGACCCGGCCTCGGGAAGCAACCACTCCGCAGACATCAGCAAGCACAGCGAGCAGCAGCTCAACGTGCGTGCGTAACACCCCCATCCACCACCAACGTAGACCCCATCACATAGTCCCCGGCCCTGGACGCAAGATAGATGGCCGCCCCCGCCATGTCCTCCGGCACCCCGATCCGCCCCGCGGGAATCCGCCCCTTGATCTCATCCCCGTGATCCCGGGCCACCTTGTTCATGTCCGAAGCAAACGCCCCGGGCGCAATCGCGCTCACCACGATGCGGTCCTGCGCCAGCCGCAGCGCCATGCGGCGCGTGAGCTGAATCAAGCCGGCCTTGCTGGCCGCATAGGAATACGTCTCCTGCGGATTGATCGAGATTCCGTCGATCGAGGCAATGTTGATCACCTTCGCCAGATGATCCGTCGCGGCCTTCTTCAGCATCGGCGTCAGCGCCTTCGTCAGGAAGAAGGGCGTCTTCAGGTTCAGGTCCACCACCTTGTCCCAGCCGCTTTCGGGAAACTCTTCGTAAGGCGCGCCCCAGGCCGCGCCTGCGTTGTTCACCAGGATGTCCAGCGAGCCTTCGTGCTTCGCATAGGCATCGACCAGCGCCTGCGCGCCCTCGACGGTGGACACGTCCGCCGGCAGCGACACGCAGTGCCCGAAGGCCGACAGCTCCTTCGCCGTCTCGTCGCAGGCCGCGGCCTTGCGCGCCGAGATGTACACGCGCGCGCCCTGCGCCAGGAAGCCTTCGGCGATCATGCGGCCGATGCCGCGCGAGCCGCCGGTGATCAGCGCGGTGCGGCCCTTCAGCGAGAAGAGTTGGGTGGTGTCCATGGTGCGGGTGTCTCCTGAATGAGTGATCGTGATCGGATTCGGGAAACGAGCTTAGTGCGCGGCGCGCCGCGCGCGCGTCACCTCGGTGTCAGCAGCAGGCTGCGGGGACTGGCGAAGCTGCGCGGGGCGCCGGTCAGCGGATCGGCGAAGGCGAGCGACCGGGCCAGCAGCTGCATGGGCTTGCCGAAGTCGTCGGCGCCCTCGGGCAGCAGCACGGGGTAGATCGGATCGTTCACGATCGGCATGCCCAGCGCCATGCAGTGCACGCGAAGCTGGTGCTTGCGGCCCGTGATCGGCGACAGCCGCAGCAGCGCATGGCCCTCGTGCACGCGCAGCACCTCGACGCGGGTCTCGGAGTTGGGCTCGCCGGGCTCCTCGCGCACGCGCATGAAGTGGTCGTCGTCGACCAGCCGGCTGCGATAGACCTCGGGCACCGACGACACGCCCTCGCGCCACGGCACCACGGCCTCGTAGTGCTTGGTGATGCGCCGCTCGGGAAACAGCGACTGGTAGGCGCCGCGCGTCGCGGGCCGCACGGAGAACAGCACCAGCCCCGAGGTGCTGCGGTCGATGCGGTGCAGCGGCACGAGGTCGTCGAGCTTCAGCTTGCGTTTCAGGCGCACCAGCAGGCTTTCCTTCAGGTACTTGCCCTTGGGCGTGACCGGCACGAAGGGGGGCTTGTCGACCACCAGCAGCTCGTCGTCCTGGAACACGACCTGCTCCTCGAAGGGAATGCTGATCTCGCCGTCGAGCGTGCGGTAGTAGTACACGCGCAGCGGCGACTGGTAGCGGCGCGTGGCGGTCACGGGCACGCCGTGCTCATCGACGACGTCTCCCGCCTCCATGCGCTCCAGCCAGGCTTCGCGCGTGATGATGGGAAAGCGCTCGATCAGGAACTCGGCGATCGTCGGCCAGGGGCCGTACGGCAGGCCGGTGCAGCTCGGTCCGACGCCGTCGCGCGTGGGCAGCGGCAGCTGGGGTGGCCGGCGCCGGGTCATGGCGCGGAAGGCGCCTGCTGCTGTAGCAGCGACAGGGCTTCGGCGAATGTCGGGCGCGTGGCGGGCTCGGGGTGCAGGCAGCGGTCTTTCAGCATGGCCACCGATGCAGGTGCCGCGTCGGTGCAGCGCTCGAGCAATTCCTCGAGCAGGCAGCCGAAGGCGCGCACTTCCAGCGCCTGGAAGGCTCGCGCCTGTGCCGCGTCGAGCGAACCCGTGAGCCAGGCGGCGCCGAAGTCGCCGAGCCGTCCGCCGCCCTGGGCGTGCCAGAGGATGTTGTGCGCGTAGAGGTCGCCGTGAAGGATTCCCCGCGCGTGCAGGTGCTGCATGGCCGATGCGATGTCGCAGGCGATGCGCAGTGCCGTGCCGGATGTCCAATGCGCCTCCGCGGCATAGACGTCGCGCGTGCACGATGCGAGGCTGGGCGGCCCTGCGAGCGTGGCGAACGCCGGATCGACCAGCGCCATCACCAGGCCCTCCGTGCCTTCGGGATGGCCGTCGATGCGGCTGCGCGCGGCGATCAGCGTGGGGTGCTCGCCGGCCGCGATGCTGGCGGCCATTTCGCTGTGCGGCCAGCCGTCGCTGGTGACCGCGCCCTTGAAGAGCTTGACCGCCACCGGCTGCGCGGCGGCGCCGAGCGTGGCCCTGTGAATCACGCCCGATGCGCCTTCGCCGAGCCTTTCGCCCAGCGTGATTTCGCTCCAGTCGACATGCGGTACCGACCGGGCGACGATGGCTGCGTCCTCGGCCTGCGTGTCGAAGGGATTGCCCGCGCAGGCCAGCCACGACAGGCGCGGCAGCGAAGGCAGCCATTCGGGCAGGGCCTCGAAGCGGTTGGCGGAGATGCGCAGCAGCTCGAGCTGCTTGAGCGCCGCCATCGACGCGGGCAGCGCGCGCAGGCGGTTGCCTGCCAGCATCAGCTTCTGCATGCGCGTGCATGCGCCCAGCGGGTCGGGCAGCTCTTCGATTTCGTTGTCGGTGAGGATCAGCCAGCGCAGTGAGGGCGGCAGTGCCGCGGCAGGCACGCTGCGAATGCGGTTGGCCTTGAAGCCGACGATGTCCAGGCCGTGGCAGCGTCCGATGGACTCCGGCAGCGTGCTGAAGCGGTTGTCCGAACAGAAGAGCACGCGCAGCCGGTGCAGGCGATGCAGGTCGTCGGGCAGGGTGTCGAGCGCATTGCCCGACAGGTTCAGCACCTCGAGCGAATCGGCAAGATCGAAGACCTCGCGCGGAAACTCGGTGAGCCCGCAAGAGAGATCGATGCGTGTTGCGCCTGCCAGCCGGCCCGCGCGCAGCTGAGCCAGCGTGTCGTTCATGCGGCGAGTCTAAGCCGTCGCGGCTGCGGTGGCCTTGGGGCCGAAGCGGTAGATGCCGTCCTTGCCCAGCTCGCGTCGCACCTGGCCCGCGAACCACAGCAGGTGCAGGTGCGCCACGGTCTCGCCCATTGCGAAGGTCATCTGGTGCAGGTCGAGTTCGCGCTTGAACAGGATCGGCAGGCCCTCGGCAGCCGTCAGCGCGCGTGCCGTGCAGGCTTCGAGCAACTCGGCCAGCCGGTCGCGATGGTGCTCCTGCAGCTGCTCGACGCGGCGATGGATGCCCCGGAACGGCTTGCCGTGAGAGGGCAGGCCCAGCGTGTCGGCCGGCAGCGCCTTGAACCTCTCGATGCTGTCGAGGAACAGGCGCAGCGAGTTCGCCTCGGGCTCGCCCGCGTGCACGCTCACGTTGGTGGAGATGCGCGGCAGCATCATGTCGCCGCCCAGCAGCAGCTTGAGCTCGTCGCAGTACAGCGAGATGTGCTCGGGCGCGTGGCCGTAGCCGCTGATGCAGCGCCAGTCGTGGCCGCCGATGCTCACGACGTCGCCGTCGAGCATGCGCACGAAGCTGTCGGGCACCGAGGGCACCATGTTCGCGTAGTAGTTGGTGCGCGCGCGGATCTTGGCGACCGCCTCGGGGTCGGTCAGGCCGTGCGACGCGAAGAAGCGCGCCGCCTGCTCGCCGCCGGCGAGGGTGTCGCCGGCGGTGCTGAGCACGCGGGCCACGTGGTAGTCGGTGGAGCTGATCCACAGCGGAGCGTTCCAGCGCTTGCACAGCCAGTCGGCCAGGCCGATGTGGTCGGGGTGCATGTGCGTGACGATGACGCGCAGGATCGGCAGGCCCTGCAGCTGCGTCTCGAAGACCTGCTCCCACTGGGCGCGCGCCTCGTCGCGGGCGATGCAGCAGTCGACCACCGTCCAGCCCTCGACGCCGTCGATGCTGTCGCGCAGCAGCCAGAGGTTGATGTGGTCGAGCGCGAAGGGCAGCCGCATGCGGATCCAGCGCACGCCGGGCGCCACTTCCAGGGTCTGGCCGGGTTCGGGGAGCGTGTCGCCGAGCGGGTAGTGGAGTTCGCGTTCGAGGAGGTTCATGTAAGATTGACGTTTACGTAAACGTCATGAGTCAAGGGCACCATTGTAGGGATCGCGGCGAAAACCTGCTGTCGCGCCCGTAACGCCCCCGTCGCGCCCGTAACGCCCCCGAATGGAGCCTTTTCCCGCCACCGTCGTCATGCCCGCGCAGACCTTCACCATCAGCCAGCTCGCGAAGGAGTTCGATCTCACGACGCGGGCGATCCGCTTCTACGAGGACATGGGCCTGCTCTCGCCCGAGCGCGCCGGCCTGCAGCGCATCTACAGCACGCGCGACCGCGCCCGGCTCACGCTCACGCTGCGCGCCAAGCGCCTCGGCCTGAGCCTGACGGAGGCAAAAGATATCCTCGACATGTACGACAGCCCGCGCGACACCGTCGCGCAGCTGGAAAAATTTCCTCGGCGTGCTGGGCGCCCACAGGGCCCAGCTGGAGGCGCAGCTGGCCGAATTGCAGGCCAACCTCGCGGAAGTGAAGGAGCACGAGAAGAAGGGGCGGGCGACGCTCGCCAAGGCACAGAAGGCCGGCAAGGCCTCCAGACCGGCCGAAGCCAAGGCCTGATACACGACTCATCGACAATAGCCGACTATGTCCGACAAATCCGATACCCTCGACGACCTCTTCGCTCACAACCGCGCCTGGTCCGCCCAGATGGAGCGCGACCGGCCCGGCTTCTTCACCAGCCTGGTGAAGCAGCAGACGCCGCGCTACATGTGGATCGGCTGTTCCGACAGCCGCGTGCCCGCCAACCAGATCACCGGCCTGGAGCCGGGCGAAGTGTTCGTGCACCGCAACGTCGCCAACATCGTGGTGCACTCCGACCTCAACGCGCTCTCTGCGATCCAGTTCGCGGTGGAGCACCTGAAGGTCGAGCACATCATGGTGGTGGGCCACTACGGCTGCGCGGGCGTGAAGGCCGCGTTGAGCGGCAAGCGCATCGGCCTGGCCGACAACTGGATCCGCCACATCCAGGACGTGCGCGACCGCCACCACGTGATGCTCGAGAGCCTGCCCGACGAGGATGCACGCGTCGACGCGCTGTGCGAGCTCAACGTGGCCGAGCAGGTGGTCAACGTGGCGGTCAGCACCGTGATGGTCGATGCGTGGGCGCGCGGCCAGAAAGTGAAGATCCACGGCTGGACCTTCGGCGTGCACGACGGCCTGCTGCAGGACCTGGGCCTGAGCGTGGACGGCACCCAGCCGCTGGACGCCGCCTACAAGGCCACGGTGCAGCGCATCCGCCACAAGTGGAGCAAGCCCGGCGAAGTGGTCCGGTCGATCGGCGCGCAGCCCAAGGCCGAAGGCTCCGGCCAGGCCTGACGCCGAGCGGCCCGCCGCCTTCCCGCCGCACCTTCGCCCGTCATGTTCCCGCAGCGCCTCGACTCGCCGCTGGCCTACGACATCGCGAAGGCGATGATGGACGGCTTCAACCGGCACTACCGGTTGTTCAGGGCCGAGTCGGCGCGTGCCAAGCACCGCTTCGAAACCGCCGACTGGCACGGCCAGCAGCGCGCGCAGCGCGAACGCATCGAGTTCTACGACCTGCGCGTGAGCGAGGCCGTGGCCCGGCTCGAGAAGGAGTTCAAGGCCGGCGACCAGCCCATGGACGTGTGGCACCAGGTCAAGCTGCACTACATCGGCCTGCTGGTGGACCACCACCAGCCCGAGCTGGCCGAGAGCTTCTTCAACTCGGTCACCACGAAGATCCTGCACCGCGCGTACTTCCAGAACGACTTCATCTTCGTGCGCCCGGCCATCAGCACCGAGTACATCGAGCCGCGCGGCGCACCCACCTATCGCCCCTACTACCCCAAGCCCGAGACGCTGGCCGACACCATCGAGCAGATGCTCGACGACTTCGCGCTGCTCGGAAACTTCGCCGACAAGCGGCGCGACGCGCGGCGCGTGGCGCACGTCATCCTGAACCGCTTCCACCAGGTCAAGCTGCGCGCCAACTTCCAGCTGCAGGTGCTGTCGGGCTTGTTCTTCCGCAACAAGGGCGCCTACGTGGTCGGCAAGATCATGAACGGCTTCACCGAGCTGCCGTTCTCGCTGCCCATACTGCACGACAGCCACGGCAGGTTCTACATCGACGCGGCGCTCTTCGGCGAAGACGACCTGCAGATGCTCTTCAGCTTCGCGCGCGCCTACTTCATGGTCGACATGGAAGTGCCCTCGGCCTGGGTGCAGTTCCTGCGCTCGCTCATGCCGCGCAAGCCGCGCGCCGAGATCTACAACGCGCTGGGCCTGGCCAAGCAGGGCAAGACGCTCTTCTACCGCGACTTCCTCTCGCACCTGAACTACTCGAGCGACCGCTTCCGCATCGCGCCCGGCATCAAGGGCATGGTGATGCTGGTGTTCGACCTGCCTTCGTTCCCGTTCGTGTTCAAGGTCATCAAGGACTTCTATCCGCCGCAGAAGGACACCACGCGCGAGCAGATCAAGGGCAAGTACATGCTCGTGAAGCAGCACGACCGCGTGGGCCGCATGGCCGACACGCTGGAGTACAGCGACGTGGGCTTCCCGCTCGACCGCTTCGAGCCCGAGCTGATCGAGGAGATCCGCAAGTTCGCGCCCAGCCAGCTCGAGATCGGCGACCGCGACGGCAACGGGGAAATGGAAGTCGTGGTCAAGCACGTCTACATCGAGCGGCGCATGATCCCGCTCAACATCTACCTGCAGGAAGCCTTCGACACGCTGGCCAATCCCGAAAGCCCGGCGCATGCGAAGCGCGCGAAGGATCAGCTCGAGCACGCGGTCGTCGAATACGGCAACGCCATCAAGGACATGGTGGCCGCCAACATCTTCCCCGGCGACATGCTCTGGAAGAACTTCGGCGTCACGCGCGGCGGCAAGGTCGTGTTCTACGACTACGACGAGATCGAATACGTCACCGACTGCCAGTTCCGCAAGGTGCCCGCGCCGCGCAACGAGGAAGACGAGATGAGCGGCGAGATCTGGTACTCGGTAGGCCCGAAGGATGTGTTCCCCGAGACCTTCGAACCCTTCCTGCTCGGCAACAAGGACGTGCGCGCCGCCTTCATGGCGCACCACGCCGACCTGCTCGACGCCGCCTTCTGGCAGCACCACAAGGAACGCATCCAGGCCGGGCAGATGCTCGACGTGTTCCCGTACGAAGAGTCGCAGCGCTTCCAGCACGAAGGGCACGCGACGCATTTCTGACCGATCGTTCCCCTTTCTTTCCGATTCCGCTTCCACATCACTGAATTACCGAAGGAGACCCCACCATGTCCGAATCCATCGTCATCGTCGGCGCCGCCCGCACCCCCATGGGCGGCTTCCAGGGCGACTTCGCCTCCCTCTCCGCGCACGACCTGGGCGGCGCGGCCATCAAGGCCGCCGTCGAGCGCGCCGGCATCGCGCCCGACAGCGTGGGCGAGGTGCTCTTCGGCAACTGCCTGATGGCCGGCCAGGGCCAGGCCCCGGCGCGCCAGGCGGCCTACAAGGGCGGCCTGCCCGACAGCGCGGGCGCGGTCACGCTCAGCAAGATGTGCGGCTCTGCCATGAAGGCCGCGATGCTCGCGCACGACCTGCTGCTGGCGGGCACGCACGAAGTGATGGTGGCCGGCGGCATGGAAAGCATGACCAACGCGCCGTACCTCATGCTCAAGGGCCGCGGCGGCTACCGCATGGGCCACGACCGCATCTTCGACCACATGATGCTCGACGGCCTGGAAGACGCCTACCAGCCCGGCCGCAGCATGGGCACCTTCGGCGAGGACTGTGCCGCCAAGTACAAGTTCACGCGCGAGCAGCAGGACGCCTTCGCCATCGCCAGCGTCGAACGCGCCAAGAAGGCCACCGACACCGGCCTCTTCAAGGACGAGATCGTGCCCGTCACCGTCAAGGGCCGCGGCGGCGAGACCGTGATCTCGGTCGACGAGGGCCCCGGCAAGGTCAAGCTCGACAAGATCCCCACGCTCAAGCCCGCATTCAAGAAAGAGGGCGGCACGATCACCGCCGCGTCGAGTTCGTCGATCAACGACGGCGCTGCCGCGCTGGTGATGATGACCGAGTCGCACGCGAAGAAGATCGGCGCCAAGCCCATCGCGCGCATCGTCGGCCATGCCACGCACGCGCAGCAGCCCGAGTGGTTCTCCACCGCGCCCGTCGGCGCCGTGCAGAAGCTCTTCGCCAAGACCGGCTGGAAGGCGCGCGACGTCGACCTCTGGGAAGTGAACGAAGCCTTCGCCGTGGTGCCCATGGCGCTGATGCACGAGCTCGACGTGTCGCACGACATCGTCAACGTGCACGGCGGCGCCTGCGCGCTGGGCCACCCGATCGGCGCCAGCGGCGCGCGCATCATGGTCACGCTGATCCACGCGCTGAAGGCGCGCGGCAAGACGCGCGGCGTGGCCACGCTGTGCATCGGCGGCGGCGAAGGCACCGCGGTGGCACTCGAATTGCTATAAGAACCATGGCTGGGAACGCCCGAGGAGAGGCGTTCACCAGCCTTTTTCATTCAGACAACCCGAACGAACAATGCGTAGAGCAGGAGTTTTCATGCGCCCATCCATCCACCGCACCGCCATCGCCGCCGTGCTGGCCACCGCCTTCGTGGCGGGCACCGCCCTGGCCCAGAAGCGCGACAACGTGCTGTTCCAGGCCGCCACCGACGAGCAGCCCGCGGTGATCAAGACGCTGGAGAAGCTGGTCAACATCGAGACCGGCACCGGTGACGCCGAAGGCATCGCCGCTGCCGGCAACTATCTCGAGGGCGAACTCAGGAACCTCGGCTTCACCGTCACGCGCAGCAAGTCGGCCGGCCTCGTGGTGGGCGACAACATCGTGGGCAAGATCAAGGGCCGCGGCGGCAAGAACCTGCTGCTGATGTCGCACATGGACACCGTCTACCTCAAGGGCACTCTCGCCAAGGCGCCGTTCAAGATCGAGGGCGACAAGGCCTACGGTCCTGGCATCGCCGACGACAAGGGCGGCAACGCGGTCATCCTGCATACGCTCAAGCTGCTGAAGGACTACGGCGTGCGCGACTACGGCACCATCACCGTGCTGTTCAACACCGACGAGGAAAAGGGCTCCTTCGGCTCGCGCGACCTGATCCAGGAAGAAGCCAAGCTGGCCGACTACGTGCTCTCCTTCGAGCCCACCAGCGCCGGCGACGAGAAGCTCTCGCTGGGTACCTCGGGCATCGCCTACGTGCAGGTCAACATCACCGGCAAGGCCTCGCACGCCGGTGCGGCGCCCGAACTTGGCGTGAACGCGTTGGTCGAGGCCTCCGACCTCGTGCTGCGCACGATGAACATCGACGACAAGGCGAAGAACCTGCGCTTCAACTGGACCATCGCCAAGGCCGGAAACGTCTCGAACATCATCCCCGCCAGCGCCACGCTGAACGCCGACGTGCGCTACGCACGCAACGAGGACTTCGACGCCGCCATGAAGACGCTGGAAGAGCGCGCGCAGCAGAAGAAGCTGCCCGAGGCCGACGTGAAGGTGATCGTCACGCGCGGCCGCCCGGCCTTCAATGCCGGCGAAGGCGGCAAGAAGCTGGTCGACAAGGCGGTGGCCTACTACAAGGAAGCCGGCGGCACCCTGGGCGTGGAAGAGCGTACCGGCGGCGGCACCGACGCGGCCTACGCGGCGCTCTCGGGCAAGCCCGTGATCGAGAGCCTGGGCCTCCCGGGCTTCGGCTACCACAGCGACAAGGCCGAGTACGTGGACATCAGCACCATTCCGCGTCGCCTGTACATGGCCGCCCGCCTCATCATGGACCTGGGCGCCGGCAAGTAGGAAGAAGCACGAAGCAAGACGAGCAAGAAAGACAGGAGACAACGCCATGCTGCTCAGCGCAGACCAGGAAGCCATCCGCGACGCGGTGCGCGACTTCTCGCAAGCCGAACTCTGGCCCAACGCCGCGAAGTGGGACCGCGAGCACAGCTTTCCCAAGGAAGCCCACCAGGGCCTCGCGGCGCTGGGCGCCTACGGCATCTGCGTGCCCGAGGAGCACGGCGGCGCCGGCCTCGACTACCTCACGCTCGCGCTGGTGCTGGAGGAAATCGCTGCCGGCGACGGCGGCACCAGCACCGCCATCAGCGTGACCAACTGCCCCGTCAACGCCATCCTCATGCGCTACGGCAACGGGCAGCAGAAGAAGCAGTGGCTCGAGCCGCTGGCGCAGGGCCGGATGCTAGGCGCCTTCTGCCTGACCGAGCCGCAGGCCGGCAGCGATGCATCGAGCCTGCGCACCACGGCGCGCAAGGACGGCGACGCCTACGTGATCGACGGCGTGAAGCAGTTCATCACCAGCGGCAAGAACGGCCAGGTGGCCATCGTCATCGCGGTGACCGACAAGGGCGCGGGCAAGCGCGGCATGAGCGCGTTCATCGTGCCCACCGACACGCCCGGCTACAACGTCGCGCGACTGGAAGACAAGCTCGGCCAGCACAGCAGCGACACCGCGCAGATCAATTTCGACGGCTGCCGCATCCCGCGCGAGAACCTGATCGGCGCGGAGGGCGAGGGCTACAAGATCGCTCTCGGCGCGCTGGAAGGCGGGCGCATCGGCATCGCCGCGCAGAGCGTGGGCATGGCCCGCAGCGCCTTCGACGTGGCGCTGGCGTACGCCAAGGAGCGCCAGGCCTTCGGCGGCTCCATCTTCGACCAGCAGGCCGTGGGCTTCCGCCTCGCCGAATGCGCCACGCAGATCGAGGCCGCGCGCCAGTTGATCTGGCACGCCGCGAGCCTGCGCGACGCCGGCCTGCCCTGCCTGAAGGAAGCCGCCATGGCCAAGCTGTTCGCCAGCGAGATGGCCGAGCGCGTGTGCAGCGCGGCCATCCAGACGCTGGGCGGCTACGGCTACGTGAACGACTTTCCGCTGGAACGCATCTACCGCGACGTGCGCGTGTGCCAGATCTACGAAGGCACGTCGGACATCCAGAAGCTGCTGATCCAACGCGCGCTGGCGTGATGTGAAAGAGTGCCGCGGGCTTGCCCTCTCGGCACAAGGGCCGCGAGGTGTTCCAATGCAGGTCTTCATGAGTGCACCCGATCCCCAATCCAGGCCCTGCCCCTGCGGCCGAACCGACCGCCGCGACAAGCCCGTCGCCTATGCCCTGTGCTGCGGCCGCTATCTGGACGATTTCCCGAACACGCCCGCGCCCGACGCCGAATCGCTGATGCGCTCGCGCTATTCGGCCTTCGTGCTGGAGCGCGGCGAATATCTTCTGGCCACCTGGCACGCGTCCAGACGCCCCGCCTCCATCGAGTTCGAACCGGGCGTCAAGTGGCTGGGGCTCGACGTCCGCTCGCGCTCCGTGCTCGACGCGGACCATGCCGAAGTCGAGTTCGTCGCGCGCCAACGCGGCCCTTCCGGCGCTGCCACGCGCCTGCACGAGCGCAGCCGCTTCGTGCGCGAGGACGGGCGCTGGTACTACGTCGACGGCGACCTGCAGTAACAACCCCGGGTTGACGCGCCGGGCCGAGGCTCGCACAATCGGCCCCGCTCCGGGGTGCACGCAAGTGGCGTGCTGAGATGGCAAAGCTGCCGACCCGCGAACTTGATCCGGGTCATACCGGCGTAAGAAGAGCTGCACTCCCTGACTCCGGTCCGTCACTCCCCCCTTCCGTGACGGGCTTCCCGAAGTCCACCGAGCGATTGCGGAGCACCCTTTCCCTCAACAAGGAGTGCCTCCGATGAATGCCCCCGACAAGTTCACTTCGCTGCTTTCGCTGACGCGCGAGCCCTTTCCCGCGTCGCACAAGTGCGTGATCCCGGGCAGCCGGCCCGACCTGTTCGTGCCCGTGCGCGACGTGCAGCTGACCAACGGCGAGACCGTGTCGCTCTACGACACCTCCGGCCCGTACACGGATCCGAAGGTCGAGATCGACGTGCGCCGCGGCCTGCCCGACGTGCGCGGCGCGTGGATCGCGGAGCGCGACGACACCGAAAGCTATGAAGGCCGCACGCACCACGCGCTGGACGACGGTGCGAAGAACGAAGACCGCGACGCACAGCGCCTGGCCGAGCTGCGCGCCGGCGCCTCGGCGCTGCAGCGCACGCCGCGCCGCGCGAAGTCGGGCGCCAACGTCACGCAGATGCACTACGCGCGCCGTGGCATCGTCACGCCAGAGATGGAATACGTGGCCCTGCGCGAGAACGGCAAGCGCGAGTGGATGGCCGAGTACCTCGCCAACGAGGAGCGCGCGAAGCGCGTGGCGGGCAACCCGATGGGCGCGAGCATCCCGCGCATCATCACGCCAGAGTTCGTGCGCGACGAGGTGGCGCGCGGCCGCGCGATCATTCCCGCAAACATCAACCACCCCGAAGTGGAGCCGATGGCCATCGGCCGCAACTTCAAGGTGAAGATCAACGCCAACATCGGCAACTCGGCCGTGACCTCGAGCATCGAGGAAGAAGTCGAGAAGCTGGTGTGGGCCATTCGCTGGGGCGCGGACAACGTGATGGACCTTTCCACCGGCAAGAACATCCACACCACGCGCGACTGGATCGTGCGCAACAGCCCCGTGCCGATCGGCACCGTGCCCATCTACCAGGCGCTCGAAAAAGTGGGCGGCGTGGCCGAGGACCTCACCTGGGAGATCTACCGCGACACGCTCATCGAGCAGGCGGAACAGGGCGTCGACTACTTCACCATCCACGCCGGCCTGCGCCTGCCCTTCATTCACCTGACGGCCAACCGCATGACGGGCATCGTGTCGCGCGGCGGCTCGATCATGGCCAAGTGGTGCATCGCGCACCACAAGGAGAGCTTCCTCTACACGCACTTCGAGGACATCTGCGACATCATGAAGGCCTACGACGTGAGCTTCTCGCTCGGCGACGGCCTGCGCCCCGGCTCGGGCGCCGATGCCAACGACGAGGCCCAGTTCGCCGAGCTGCGCACGCTGGGCGAGCTCACGGAGATCGCGTGGAAGCACGACGTGCAGACCATGATCGAAGGCCCGGGCCACGTGCCGATGCACATGATCCAGTCGAACATGGACGAACAGCTCAAGCACTGCCACGAGGCGCCGTTCTACACGCTGGGCCCGCTGACCATCGACATCGCGCCGGGCTACGACCACATCGCCAGCGCGATCGGCGCGGCCATGATCGGCTGGGCCGGCACCGCGATGCTCTGCTACGTGACGCCGAAGGAGCATCTGGGCCTGCCCGACCGCGACGACGTGAAGCAGGGGATCATCGCCTACAAGATCGCCGCGCATGCTGCGGATGTGGCGAAGGGGCATCCGGGGGCTCGGTCGCGGGACGATGCGCTGAGCAAGGCGCGCTTCGAGTTTCGGTGGCAGGACCAGTTCAACCTGGGGCTCGATCCCGATACTGCGCGGGAATTCCACGATGAGACGCTGCCCAAGGATTCGAGCAAGGTGGCGCACTTCTGCTCGATGTGCGGGCCCAAGTTCTGCTCGATGAAGATTACTCAGGAGGTGCGGGAGTACGCTGCTCAGAAGGGGGTTGCTGAGGCTGCGGTTCTGGCTGAAGGGATGGAGGAGAAATCGAAGGAGTTCATGGCTGGAGGGGGGGAGATGTACATACCTATTCGGGCTGTGTCTTGAGTTTTTTCCCGGGGCCGGGCCGAGACCCGGCCCCGGGAAGCAATTCCAAGGCCGGTTGCTACCATCACGCCACCCAAAGGCCATCCTTCCAAAAATGCCCCCGTTCCCCTTCTCCGCAGTCCTCTTCGACTGCGACGGCGTCCTGGTCGACTCCGAACCCATCACCAACCGAGTCCTGGCCGAAATGCTCGGCGAACTAGGCTGGCAAATCACCACGGAAGAATCCATGAACACCTTCACAGGCAAAGCCGTGAAGGACGAAGCCGCCCTGATCGAATCGAAGACAGGCTTCAAGATCACCGACGATTGGCTCAAGGCCTTCCGTGCCCGCCGCAACGAGGCACTGGAGCGCGATCTCACGGCCATCGCCCATGCCCCTGCTGCGATCCGCGAGGTCCACGCCATGCTCGACGGGCGCATTGCCTGCGCCTCGGGCGCCGATCGCCACAAGGTCGAGCTGCAGCTCGCCAAGGTTGGCCTGCTGGAGTACTTCGAGGGCCGCATCTTCAGTGGCCACGAGATGCCGCGCTCCAAGCCGCATCCCGACGTGTACCTCGCCGCCGCCGAAGCGCTGGGTGTCGACCCCAGGCGCTGCGCCGTGGTGGAAGACACGGTCACCGGCGCGATGGCCGGCGTGGCCGCGGGCGCGACGGTGTTCGGCTACAGCACGGGCGAATCGGGCCACAGCGGCCCCGGCCCGCTGCTGAGCGTGGGCGCAGTGAGGGTGTTCAGCGACATGGCCGAACTGCCGGCGCTGCTTTCAGGCTACGGGCTGCAGGCAGCCTGAGTTTCTGTTGGAATGCGAGGGAGCACAGCGCTCCAGCCAAGCCCAGCCCAACCCAGCCCACTCTCCAGCCGCAGGAAGCAAGCAAACCCCCATGACCTCCGAATACAAAACCGAGCAACCCGAGCGCAGCGAGATCGATGCGCTCACCGGTCCCGCCGTCGTCGAATTCGGCACCAACTGGTGCGGCATCTGCAAGGCCGCGCAGCCGAACATCGCCGAGGCCTTCGCGAAGTATCCGAACGTGCGCCGCATCAAGGTGGAAGACGGCAGCGGCCGGCCGCTGGGCCGCTCGTTCAATGTGCGGCTCTGGCCCACGCTGGTGTTCATGCGCGACGGCAAGCAGGTCGCGAAGCTGGTGCGACCGGAAGACAGCAAGTCGATCGCCGACGCATTGGCGCTGATCGATCAGCCGGCCTGAAGCCCGACGCGATCCATCATCGGCGGGACGCTGCAGCAGGCTCATGAACACCGAACTGCATCGACTCGCGAAGGCGGCTGATCTCGAAGCGCAGGCGCACGCGCTGCTGCGGCTGCGCTTCGGGCATGCATGTGCGCAGCGCGTGCGGCACCTGCTGGAGTCGCCGGACGCCGTGGAAGGCCTGGACACGCTGGGCGCATTTCTCGAAGGCAAGGCCGATTCCGCCGCCCTGGCGTTGGCCGAACAGCGGATGGCCGTGGTGGCGGGCAGCCACCCGGGCTCCCGCTCCATCGACGGAACGGCCCATGCAGCGGTCTCCGCGACCTATGCCGTCTACCAGGCCGTCGCCGGCCGCGCGCTGCAGGCCGCCGAATATGCGGCCTACGCGACCGTCTATGCGTACGGCGCCTACGCAATCACCGATCCCGATGCCTTCGCCGAGGAGTTCGCGTGGCAGGTCTCGACGCTCGATAGGCTCTTTCGCGAAGAGCAGCTCCTGTCGATGCGAGCCGGCTGACGTCGATACCAGGCAGCAGCCGAAAAACACGCGAAGCCCGCAAAAGAACCCAAGACCACTTCTCGGTTTTTCCTTTCGCGCCCTCCGCGTCCGGCTGTCCGATCCAGATCCCGACGCAGCCTCCTATTTGTCCCGCTGCCTGAAGTCCCGCGGCGCCTGCCCCGTCCATTGCTGGAAGGCGCGCGAGAAGCTCTTCTCGTTGCGGAAGCCCACCGCCAGCGCCACCTGCTTGATCGGTCGCGTGGTGCGGCGCAGTTGCTCGATGGCCATCTCGTGGCGCACTTCGTTCTTCAGCGCCTGCAGCGAGGTGCCTTCCTCGTGCAGCTGCCGGTGCAGCGTGCGGCCCGACACGTTGAGCAGCGCGGCCAGCGCCTCGGCAGTGGTGGCCTCGGCAGCGCGCGAGCGCAGCAGTTCGCGCACGCGCTGGCCCAGCAGGCGGTCGCGGCGGTACTGCAGGATGGTGAGCGGCAGCGCGCGCTTGAGCATGGTGCGCAGCGCGCGCTCATCGCGCTGCAGCGGCAGGGCAAGGTAGCGCTCGTCGAAGGCGATGCCGGCCTGCGGCGCGCCGAAGCGCACGTCGGGCGTGAACATCAGCGGATAGGCGTCGCTGTGCGGCGGCGCGGCGAACGGAAAGCTCGCGTGGCGCAGCGAGATGCGCGAATCGATGGCCCAGCACATGTAGCCGTGCACGAAGCGCAGCGTGGTCACCAGGCAGAACTCGCGGAAGGCGTCGTCGAGCGGGCGGTTCTCGGCGATGCGCAATGTGGCCGCGCCGCCAGCCACGTCGAGCGACAGGTCGATGTCCTCGGTCAGCAGGCGATGGTGCCGGCACCAGCGCTTGAGGGCCACGCCAAGGTTGGGCGAACTCAGCGAGGCGCGGCACAGCATGCCGTAGCTGCCCCAGGGCAGGCGCCGTGTGAACCAGCCGAGCGTCTCGTCGTCGAGTTCCTGCATGGCGTGGCTCGACAGCGCCTCGAACTGCGCTGCCGTCACCCGCGCGCCCGGCCGGGCCAGTTCGCGCGGCGTGATCTGTGCCGCCTTCAGGGCCTCGGCGGGGTCCTTGCCGTAGCGCTCGTAGGCCTGCACGATGGCTCTCACGAACGCCATCGGCGTGACGGCGCGGGTGGGGCGGAGGAACGACGGATGAGACATGGCTTGGCGGGCGGCTCGTGGCGCAATTTGCAACCATTGTGGCGCCAATTGAGGCACGGCGAAGCGTAAGCTGCGGTCTTTCAAGCAAGCGCCATCCCGCGCGGGCAGCCCTGCGCGCCGACCCCTCAGAGGAGACAAACCCCATGCACGATCCCGGCCTGAACTTCGACCTGGGCGAGACCATCGACTCGCTGCGCAGCGCGATCCAGGACTTCGCCGCGAACGAGATCGCTCCCCGAGCCGCCGACATCGACCGCGAGAACCTGTTCCCGCACGACCTCTGGAAGAAGCTCGGCGACCTCGGCCTGCACGGCATGACGGTGAAGGAAGAGTACGGCGGCACCGAGCTGGGCTACCTTGCCCACATCGTGGCCATGGAAGAGGTGTCGCGTGCCTCGGCCTCGGTGGGCCTGTCGTACGGTGCGCACTCCAACCTGTGCGTGAACCAGATCCACCGCAACGGCAGCGAGGCGCAGAAGAAGAAATACCTGCCCAAGCTGGTGAGCGGCGAGCACGTGGGCGCGCTGGCCATGAGCGAGCCCAACGCCGGCTCCGACGTGGTGAGCATGAAGCTCAAGGCCGAGAAGAAGAACGGCTACTACGTGCTCAACGGCGGCAAGATGTGGATCACCAACGGCGGCGACGCCGATACGCTGGTCATCTACGGCAAGACCGAGCCCGAGATGGGTGCGCGCGGCATGACGGCCTTCATCGTCGAGAAGGGCTTCAAGGGCTTTTCCGCCGGCACCAAGCTCGACAAGCTGGGCATGCGCGGCTCCAACACCTTCCCGCTGTTCTTCGACAACTGCGAGGTGCCCGAAGAGAACGTGCTGGGCGGCGAAGGCCAGGGCGCCAAGGTGCTGATGAGCGGCCTCGACTACGAGCGCGCCGTGCTCTCGGGCGGTCCGCTGGGCATCATGGCTGCGTGCATGGACTCGGTGCTGCCCTTCATCCACGAGCGCAAGCAGTTCGGCCAGAGCATCGGCGAGTTCCAGCTGATGCAGGGCAAGATCGCCGACATGTACTCGACGTGGCAGGCCACGCGCGCCTACGTGTACGCGGTGGGCAAGGCCTGCGACCGCAACGACCATGCGCGCACCTTCCGCAAGGACGCGGCCGGCGCCATCCTGTATTCGGCCGAGAAGGCGACGTGGATGGCCGGCGAGGCGATCCAGGCGCTGGGCGGCGTGGGCTACACCAAGGAGTTTCCGGTCGAGCGGCTGTGGCGCGACGCCAAGCTGTACGAGATCGGCGCGGGCACGAGCGAGATCCGGCGCATGCTGATCGGGCGCGAGCTTTTCGCTGAGACGGCATAGGATGTTTTTCTCCTCCCCCTCTGGGGGAGGGCAGGGGTGGGGGCAAGCGGCGTTGAATGAGGCATTGCACTGAACAAGGGCCGCCTGCCCCCATCCCAACCTTCCCCCAAAGGGGGAAGGAGCCAGAGACAAGGAGACAAGGAAGGAAATGAGCATGACCGCTGCATTGACCGAGAGCTACGGCAAGGGCGCCACCGACGTCCCCCTCATCGAACAGCCCATCGGCGACTTCTTCGACAACATGGTCGCGAAGCAGCCCGATCGCGAGGCGCTCGTCAGCCGCCACGAGGGCCAGCGCTACACCTACCGCGAGCTGCAGGCCGAGTCGAACCGCCTCGCCAGCGCGCTGTTGAAGCTGGGCCTCGTGCCCGGTGACCGCGTCGGCATCTGGTCGCACAACAACGTGGCGTGGGTGCTGATGCAGATCGCCACCGCCAAGGCGGGCCTGATCCTCGTCAACATCAACCCCGCCTACCGCACCTCCGAGCTCGAATACGCGCTCAACAAGGTCGGCTGCAAGGCGCTGGTGACGATGGCGCAGTTCAAGACCAGCGACTACCTCGGCATGCTGCGCGAGCTGGGCCCGGCGAAGCTGCCGCAGCTGGCCCACACCTTCTGGATCGACGCGAAGCCGGGCGAGGGCGCCGAGCAGCCCGGCATGAAGCGCTTCTCGCAGCTGTTCGCGAGCGGCGATGCCAGCGACCCGCGCGTCGCGCAGGTGCAGAAGACGCTGAAGGCCACCGACCCGATCAACATCCAGTTCACCAGCGGCACCACCGGCTTCCCCAAGGGCGCGACGCTCACGCACCGCAACATCCTGAACAACGGCTTCTTCATCGGCGAGTGCATGAAGCTCTCGCCCGCCGACAGGCTGTGCATTCCGGTGCCGCTGTACCACTGCTTCGGCATGGTGCTGGGCAACCTGGCCTGCCTTACACACGGCTCGGCCATCGTGTACCCGAACGACGGCTTCGACCCGCTGACGGTGCTGGAGACTGTGCAGGCCGAGAAGTGCACCGCGCTGCACGGTGTGCCGACGATGTTCATCGCCGAGCTCGACCACCCGCGCTTCAGGGAGTTCGACCTCTCGACGCTGCGGACCGGCATCATGGCCGGCTCGCCGTGCCCCATCGAGGTGATGAAGCGCGTGGTCAGCGAGATGCACCTGAGCGAGATCACCATCGCCTACGGCATGACCGAGACCAGCCCCGTGAGCTGCCAGAGCAGCACCGATACGCCGCTGGACCGCCGCGTGTCGACCGTGGGCACGGTGCAGCCGCACCTGGAGGTGAAGATCGTCGACCCCGAGACCGGCGCCGTGATGCCGCCGGGCAAGTCGGGCGAGCTCTGCACGCGCGGCTATTCGGTGATGCACGGCTACTGGGACGACGAGGCCAAGACCCGCGAGGCCATCGACGCCGAGCACTGGATGCACACCGGCGACCTCGCCACCATGGACGCCGAGGGCTACGTCAACATCGTCGGCCGCATCAAGGACATGGTGATCCGCGGCGGCGAGAACATCTATCCGCGCGAGATCGAGGAATTCCTGTATCGCCACCCGAAGGTGCAGGACGTTCAGGTGGTCGGCCTGCCCGACCGCAAGTACGGCGAGGAGCTGTGCGCCTGGATCATCGTCAAGCCCGGCCAGAGCGCCACCGAGGAAGAGGTGCGCGAGTTCTGCAAAGGCCAGATCGCGCACTACAAGGTGCCGAAGTACATCCGCTTCGTGAGCGAGTTCCCGATGACGGTGACCGGCAAGATCCAGAAATTCAAGATCCGCGACGCCATGGCCGAGCAACTCGGCCTCAGCCAAGAAAAGACAGCATGAGCCAACTCGAGACCAAACTGAACGCCCGCTCGGCGGACTTCCAGGCCAACGCCGCAGCCATGCGCGCGCTGGTCGACGACCTGCGCACGCAGTTCGCAAAAGTGGAGCAGGGCGGCGGCGAGGCCGCGCGCGCCAAGCACACGGCGCGCGGCAAGCTGCTGCCGCGCGACCGCGTGGCCGAACTGCTCGACCCGGGCACGCCCTTCCTGGAGATCGCGCCGCTGGCCGCGCATGCGATGTACCTCGACGCCAAGGGCGCGGAGTCGGCGCCGGGCGCGGGCATCATCGCGGGCATCGGCCGCGTCAACGGCGTGGACTGCATGATCGTGTGCAACGACGCGACGGTGAAGGGCGGCACCTACTACCCCATGACGGTGAAGAAGCACCTGCGCGCGCAGGAGATCGCCGAGCAGAACCGCCTGCCGTGCATCTACCTCGTCGACTCGGGCGGCGCCAACCTGCCGAACCAGGACGAGGTGTTCCCCGACCGCGAGCACTTCGGCCGCATCTTCTACAACCAGGCCAACATGAGCGCCCAGGGCATTCCGCAGATCGCGGTAGTCATGGGCTCGTGCACGGCCGGCGGCGCCTACGTGCCGGCGATGAGCGACGAATCGATCATCGTGAAGAATCAGGGCACCATCTTCCTGGGCGGCCCGCCGCTGGTGAAGGCGGCCACCGGCGAGGTGGTGACGGCCGAGGACCTGGGCGGCGGCGACGTGCACACGCGGCTTTCGGGCGTGGCCGACCACCTCGCGCAGAACGACCTTCATGCGCTGGCGCTCGCGCGCTCGGCGGTGGCCAACCTCAACGCGAAGGCTGCTGAGGCCCCGGCGAAGACCCAAGTGCGCGAGCCCGCGTATCCGCGCGAAGAGCTCTACGGCGTGATCCCCACCGACACGCGCAAGCCCTTCGACGTGCGAGAGATCATCGCGCGCATCGTCGACGGCAGCGAGTTCCACGAGTTCAAGGCGCGCTTCGGCGCCACGCTGGTGTGCGGCTTCGCCGAGATCGAGGGCATGCCCGTGGGCATCGTGGCCAACAACGGCATCCTGTTCAGCGAGTCGGCGCAGAAGGGCGCGCACTTCATCGAGCTGTGCTGCCAGCGCAAGATCCCGCTGGTGTTCCTGCAGAACATCACCGGCTTCATGGTGGGCCGCAAGTACGAGAACGAAGGCATCGCGCGCCACGGCGCCAAGATGGTGACCGCCGTGGCCACCGCCAACGTGCCCAAGTTCACGATCATCATCGGCGGCAGCTTCGGCGCCGGCAACTACGGCATGTGCGGCCGCGCGTACAGCCCGCGCTTCCTCTGGATGTGGCCCAACGCGCGCATCAGCGTGATGGGTGGCGAGCAGGCCGCGAGCGTGCTCGCCACCGTGAAGCGCGACGGCATCGAAGGCAAGGGCGGCAGCTGGAGCAAGGAAGAGGAAGAAGCCTTCAAGGCCCCGATCCGCCAGCAGTACGAGGACCAGGGCCACCCCTACTACGCCACCGCGCGGCTGTGGGACGACGGCATCATCGATCCGGCCGACACGCGCCGTGTGCTCGCACTGGGCCTGGCCGCCGCGCGCAACGCGCCGGTGCCGGAGCCTAAGTTCGGCATCTTCCGGATGTGAGGAAGCTGGCATGAGCGAATACACCAAGCTGCAGCTGAGCTTCGACGGCGCCATCGCCCGCATCTGGCTCGACCAGCCCGATGCGCGCAACGCCTTCGACGACGTCGTCATCGCCGAACTTACGCGCGCCTTCACCGAAGCCGGCACCGCGCCGCAGGTCAAGGCCATCGTGCTGGGCGCGAACGGGCCGGCCTTCTGCGCGGGCGCGAACCTCAACTGGATGCGCCGCATGGCCGACTACACGCGCGACGAGAACATCGCCGACGCGGGCAAGCTGGCCGCGATGCTGCGCACCATCGCCGAGTGCCCCAAGCCCACCGTCGCGCGTGTGCAGGGTGACGTGTACGCGGGCGGCATGGGGCTGGTGGCGGCCTGCGACATGGCGGTGAGCGTGGACGCCGCCTGGTACTGCCTGAGCGAAGTGAAGATCGGTCTCGTGCCCGCGACCATCAGCCCCTACGTGCTGCGAGCGATGGGCACGCGCGCCTCGCAGCGCTACTTCCTCACGGCAGAGCGCTTCACCGCGGCGGAGGCGCATCGCATCGGCTTCGTGCATGAAGTGGTGGCCGCCGACGCGCTCGACGCGAAGGTCGACGAGCTCCTGAAGGCGCTGACCGGTGCGAGCCCGGCGGCGGTGCGCGCCTGCAAGAAGCTGATCGCCGACGTGGCCGGCCGCGAGATCGACGACGCGCTGATCGCGAAGACCGTCGAGGGCATCGCCGACATCCGCGCGAGCGACGAAGGCCGCGAGGGCGTGCAGGCCTTCCTGCAGAAGCGCAAGCCCTCGTGGCTCGAAGCGGGCAAGTCCTGAAGACCCATCCTCCGGAGGTCGCGCCATGAACACCAGTCTCGACATGCCGCAGCTGCTCGCACTGGCCGCCGCCATCGGCTGGGCCAGCGGCGTGCGGCTCTACCTGGTCGTGCTGCTGACGGGCCTGGCCGGCTACTTCGGCTGGGTGCCGCTGCCGGGCGGGCTGCAGATGCTGGCGCATCCGGTGGTGATCGCGGCCAGCGGCTTCATGGTGTTCATCGAATTCTTCGCGGACAAGATTCCGGGCCTCGATTCGCTGTGGGACGTGGTGCACACGGCCATTCGCATCCCGGCGGGCGCTGCGCTCGCGGCCAGCGTGTTCGGCGTGGACCACGGAGTGATGGCGATCGTCGCGGCGCTGCTGGGCGGAAGCTTCGCGGCCACGGCACATGCGGCCAAGGCCACCACGCGCGCGGCCATCAACACCTCGCCCGAGCCGTTCTCGAACGTCGGCGCCTCGCTGGCGGAAGACACGATGGTGCCCGCGGGGCTGTGGCTCGCGGTGGCGCATCCCTTCGTCTTCCTCGTGCTGTTCGTGCTGGTGCTCGTGGCGAGCGTGTGGCTCATCCGCAAGAGCTGGCGTTTCCTCAAGGCGCTGTTCGCCCGCGTGGCCCGCATCTTCAGCGGCCGGCCCGATCCGGGCGTGGTGCCCGCGTTTCAACTGAAAAAGAATCCTCCGGGAGACACTCCTAATGTTTAAGAAGATCCTCATTGCGAACCGTGGCGACCAGCCGCGAAGCGGCGCAGCGGCGAAGCCAAATTGCCTGGCACGCGCAGCGTGCGCAGGCGATTCCACCGCGAAAGTCCACCATGTTTAAAAAAATCCTTATCGCCAATCGCGGTGAAATCGCCTGCCGTGTAGCTGCCACCGCGCGTCGGATGGCCATCCGCACGGTCGCCGTGTATTCCGACGCCGACGCGCACGCCAACCATGTGCGCGCCTGCGACGAGTCGGTGCACCTCGGCGGCAGCGCGCCGAAGGACAGCTACCTGCGCTGGGAAAAGATCCTCGAGGCCGCCAAGGCCACGGGCGCCGAGGCGGTTCACCCCGGCTACGGCTTCCTGAGCGAGAACGAGGAGTTCGCGCAGGCCTGCGCCGACGCCGGCCTGGTCTTCATCGGCCCGCCGCCCTCGGCCATCAAGGCGATGGGCCTGAAGGCCGAGTCGAAGCAGCTGATGGAAAAGGCCGGCGTGCCGCTGGTGCCCGGCTACCACGGCCACGACCAGAACCCTCAGCTGCTGCAGCGCGAGGCCGACCGCATCGGCTACCCGGTGCTCATCAAGGCCAGCGCGGGCGGCGGCGGCAAGGGCATGCGCGCGGTCGACAAGGCGGAAGACTTCGCCGCCGCGCTCGCCTCGTGCCAGCGCGAGGCCATCAATAGCTTCGGCGACGACGCGGTGCTGATCGAGAAGTACGTGCAGCGCCCGCGCCACATCGAGATCCAGGTGTTCGGCGACACGCACGGCAACTACGTCTATCTGTTCGAGCGCGACTGCTCGGTGCAGCGGCGCCACCAGAAGGTGCTCGAAGAAGCGCCCGCGCCCGGCATGACGGAGGCGATGCGCAAGCAGATGGGCGAGGCCGCTGTCGCTGCTGCACGCGCCGTGAACTACGTGGGCGCGGGCACGGTGGAGTTCATCGTCGAGCAGCGAGAGGGCGGCGAGATGAACTTCTTCTTCATGGAGATGAATACGCGGCTGCAGGTGGAGCATCCGGTGACCGAGGCCATCACGGGCCAGGATCTCGTCGAATGGCAACTGCGCGTGGCCTCCGGCGAGGCGCTGCCGGCGAAGCAGTCGGAGCTGCAGATCCACGGCCACGCCATCGAGGCGCGCATCTGCGCCGAGAACCCCGACAACAACTTCCTGCCCGCCACCGGTACGCTGCGCGTCTACCGTAAGCCTGCTGCCACCGCCTTCCAGCGCAGCCGCGTGCGCATCGACGACGGCGTGCGCGAGGGCGGCGAGATCTCGCCCTTCTACGACTCGATGATCGCCAAGCTGATCGTGCACGGCAGCACGCGCGACGAAGCGCTGGCGCGGCTCGACGCGGCGCTGGCGCAGGTGCAGATCGTGGGCGTGGCGACCAACGTGCAATTCCTGCGCGGCATCCTGGCGACGCAGTCGTTCTCGAAGGCCAATCTCGACACCGCGCTGATCGAGCGCGAGCGCGCCGTGCTGTTCGACCGCGAGCCGCTCGGGCTGCCACTGGCCGCGGCCGCCGCGATCACTCGCACGCTGATCGCCGAGTGGCCCGCGAAGATGCCCGATCCTTTTGCGCGCCGCGACGGCTGGCGCTCGCTGGGCGAGTACCGCCGGCACTTCGACTTCGAGTTCCGCGGTGCCGAACAGACCGCCGTGCTGACCTACAAGCGCGACGGCAGCCTGTGGCTCCAGGCCGGCGGGACAGAAGGTCCGCTGGTCATCGGCCAGTTCCCGAGCGGCGAGTTCGAGGTGGAGTTCGCCGGCAGCCGCCAGACGCTCGACGTGCACCTCGACGGCGCCGTGGCCCACGTCTTCGCCTCGAAGGGCGCGACCAAGATCACCGCCATCGACCGGCTGGCCCATGCCGGCGACACACATGCCGAAGGCGGCCGGCTCACCGCGCCGATGCCGGGCAAGGTGGTGTCCTTCGCGGTCAAGGCCGGCGACAAGGTCAGCCGCGGCCAGCCGCTGGCGGTGATGGAGGCGATGAAGATGGAGCACACCATCGCCGCGCCGGCCGACGGCACGGTGGAGGAACTGATGTTCGCGCCGGGCGAGCAGGTGGCCGAGGGCGACGAGCTCCTGCGGATGAGCGCAGCGGCGGTAGCTTGAAAAATAGTTAACCCCGTTGCGGGCGGCCGCCCGTATCAGCTGCGGTAGTCATCACTCAAGGGAACTCTCCATGACCTGCCGCACGCCTCGCGCCTCGCCCCGTTTTCTTCCTGCCCGTCACCGCGCGGGCGCCATTTTGCTGGCCCTGGCTGCTGCGTTCTCGCTGGCCGGCTGTGACCGCAAGAGCGGCGACACCGCGGTTCTCGCCGAGCCCGCCCCGCCGCCCGCGCCCATGCAGGCGGCCGCCGGCTATGGCGGGGGGGCGGAGATGAGGAAGGAGGCGAGGATGCGCTCCGCCGAAGAGTCTTCCGCATCGTCGTCTGCCGTTGACCAGTCGCAGGACGGCACGCCCCCTGCAGCGCTTCCTGGCCGTACGCCAGGAGCTGAACGTCGAGGTGCCGGCCGAGCAGCTCGCCGATGCCTGGGGCAAGGTGCGCGACCTGTGCGGCACGCTGAAGTGCGAGCTGCTGTCGTCGTCGCTGCTGCGCGAGACGCCGCAGCAGCCCGGCAACGCCATGCTGGAGATGCGCGTGGAGCCTGCCGACGTCGACAAGCTGCTGGGCGGCCTCGCGGGCGTGGCCAGCGTGGTCTCGCACACCACCACCAGCGAGGACAAGACCGCCGAGGTGATCGACGTCGAGGCCCGCATCAAGAACCGCACCGAGTTCCGCGACAGTCTTCGCGCGATGCTGCGCGACACCGTCACCAAGCGCACTATGACCGACCTGCTGGCCATCCAGCGCACGCTGTCGGACACGCAGGCCGAGCTCGACGCCATCGCCACGCAGCGCAAGGTGCTGGCGCAGCAGACCAGCAAGCAGCACATCCAGATCCAGTTCACGGCCAGGCGCGCGCTGGTGAGCGGCGGCGACGGCTACAGCCCGATGCGCAATGCCCTGCGCAACGCGGGCTCGGTGCTGTCGGAAAGCGTGGGCTCGCTCATCACCTTCATCGCAGCCGTGCTGCCGTGGCTGCTGCTGGTGGTGCTGCCGGTGGGCTGGCTGGTGCGCGTGCTGTGGCGCCGTCGTCGGGCCAGCTAAGAATCAGTCAGTAAGATCGCGCACCTACCGTTTCAAGGCCTTTTGTTTTAAAGGCCCCCTATTCGCGCAGGAGCCTTCTTCCCGATGCCGGACCCGCTAAGCCTCTATGTGGACGCCCAGTTCGCCAGCCCCTACGCCATGTCCGTGTACGTGGCGCTGCATGAGAAGCAGCTGGACTTCCACATCTCCCCGGTCGACCTGGGTGCGCTGGAGCACCGGGCGGCCGGCTTCTCGCAGCTGTCCCTGACCCAGCGCGTGCCGACGCTGGTGCATGGCGATTTCGCGCTCTCCGAGTCGTCCGCCATCACCGAGTACATCGACGAGACCTTCCCGGGCACGGCGCTGTATCCGCGCGAACCCCAGGCGCGCGCCCGTGCGCGGCAGCTGCAGGCCTGGCTGCGCAGCGACCTGATGCCGGTGCGGCAGGAGCGCCCGACGGAGGTGATCTTCTACGGCCCAGCGAGCGTGCCGCTGTCGGCGGCGGCGCACCGCGCGGCGAAGACGCTCTTCCAGGTGACGCAGTCGCTGCTTGCCGACGGTGCGGAGAACCTGTTCGGCGAGTGGTCCATCGCCGACGTCGACCTGGCGCTGATGCTCAACCGCCTCGTCATGAACGGCGACGCCGTGCCGCAGCGGCTGGCCTCCTACGCCGACCGCCAGTGGCAGCGGCCCTCGGTGCAGCGCTGGGTGGCGCTGGAGCGGCCGCCGCGCTGAGGCGGCGGGGTTCCTTAGGTCAGCCGACCACCACGTCGCTGACCTGCGACACCGGCGCGATGTCGGTGTAGTTCTTCACGTCGCCCAGGATCTCCTTCGCGTGCGGGCCGAAGGCCTTCTGGAAGGACTCGACCGATTCGGCGAACACGTGGCACATGGCGACGTAGGCGGGCGCGGAGCCCGGCGCGCCGCCGGCGAGGCCCTTGTCGATGGTGTACGAGAGGCACGCGTCGCCCATGCGGGCCTTGAGCAGGGGCATGTGCTTGTCGCGGTAATAGTCGTGATCGAACCGTGCGCCGGGGGTGTGGGGGTACATCACGCTGAACTTGATCATTGAAGGAGTCTCCGGAGGTGGGCGTTCGAGGATAGGAGATGGCCCATGCCCGCACAAGCCGAGGGCGACGCGGGCGCGACCCGTAAAGAGCGCGGGCAGGCCCTAAGATGCGCGCCCATGCGAATCACCGTCTACCTCACCGACAACCGCCCAGACCCCTGGATCGAAGGCCTGAAGGCCGAACTCCCCGACGCCGTCATCGAAGCCTGGAAGCCCGGCGCGCCGCAGGCCGACCATGCCGTGGTGTGGGCGCCGCCGCAGGAGTTCCTCGACGAGCAGCCGAAGCTGCGCGGCATCTTCAACATCGGCGCGGGCGTCGATGCGCTGCTCAAGCTGAAGGTGCCGGCGCACACGCGCATCGTGCGGCTCGACGATGCGGGCATGTCGGTGCAGATGGCGGAGTACGTCTGCCACACGCTGATCCGCCACTTCCGCGAGTTCGATGCCTACGAGGCCGACGCGCGCGAGGGCAGGTGGAGCTACCGGAAGCCGAAGATGCGGCGCGACTTCCCGGTCGGCATCATGGGGCTGGGCGTGCTCGGCGAGCGCGTGGCCAAGGCCGTGGCGCAGTTCGAGTTCCCGGTGCTGGGCTGGAGCCGCTCGCCGAAGGAGGTAGAGGGGGTGCGCGTGTTCAGCGGCGAGGCGCAGTTCGACGAGTTCCTGTCGTCCACGCGCGTGCTGGTCAACCTGCTGCCGCTGACCGATGCGACGCGCGGCATCCTCAACCGCGACACGCTGGGCAAGCTGAAGCCCGAGGGCTATCTCATCAGCATCGCGCGCGGCGGCCACCTGGTGGAGGACGACCTGATCCCGCTGCTGGACGCCGGCCGGCTTGCGGGCGCGACGCTCGACGTGTTCCAGGTCGAGCCGCTGCCTTCCGACCACGCCTTCTGGCGCCATCCGAAGATCACCGTGACGCCGCACGGCTCGGCGCGCACGCTGCGCGAGGAGTCCATTGCGCAGATCGCTGGGAAGATCCGCGCGATGGAGCAGGGGCTGCCGATCTCGGGCGTGGTCGATCCGGCGCGCGGCTACTGACGACGGGGGCACGGCCTCCCTCCGGGCCCGCCGGAGTGCATCGCGGGCAGGGGAAACCCTGAGACATTGATTTTTCACAAGTATGAAAATCTTTTCATGACTGTGAAAACTGCGTTTCGGGTGATCGAGATCGTCGAGCTTTTCGCCCGGGAGAAGCAGCCGCTGGCGCTTTCCGAGATGGCGCGGCTGCTCGACATGCCGGTGTCGAGCTGCCTGGGCCTGATCCGCACGCTCGAAGAGCAGGGCTACATGTACGAGACCGGCCGCCGCCAGGGCTACTACCCGACGGGCCGGCTGCTCGCAATGGCACAGGTCATCGCCGCCCACGACCCGGTGCTCGACCGGGTGAAGGCCACGCTCGAAGAGCTGCGCGACGCCGCGCGCGAGACGGTGGTCTTCGGCAAGTTCCGCGACGCGGGGCAGGTGGTGTACCTGGAGGTGCTGAGCGCGCCGCAGAGCATCCGCTACACGGCCGAGTCGGGGGAGACGCGCCCGGCGTATGCCAATTCCATCGGCCGCGCGCTGCTGTCCACGCTCGAACCCGCGGCGCGGCGCGGCCTGCTCGAAGGCATGACCCTGGCGCCGCTGACCGACGCCACGCTCACCACCGCCGACGCCATCGAGGCCGAGCTGCAGCGCTCCGCCACGCGCGGCTGGTACGGCAACCTCGGCGAGAGCATTCCCGACCTGATCGGCCTGGCCTGGCCGCTGCGCATCGGCGGCGAGGCCTATGCCATCTCCGTCGCAGGCCCGCGCTACCGAATGGAGGCGCGCATCGAGGAGATCGCCGCGATGCTGCGCTCCGCCTGCCTCGCCATCGAACCCAAGAACGAAAGCCCCCGATGACAGCAACGACCGCCGCAACCCCCCGCTACTTCGTGCGGGAAGCCGAGATCGCCGGCTACCACCCCGCCAACCACACCGGCACCCTGAACAAGCGGCTGATCGGCCCCGAGACCGTGGGCGCGAAGCAGCTCGAGGTGCTGGTGGGCCACATCCAGAAGGGCAAGGGCGCGCTGCCGCACGCACACCCGGGCATCGAGCAGGTCTGCTACATGCTCGAGGGCCGCGCGGTCGCCGAGGTGGGCGGCCAGCGGCAGGAGCTGCACCCGGGCGACAGCTGCTTCTTTCCCGCCGACGCGATGCACACGTTCACCGTGGTGAGCGACGAGCCGGTGCGCGTGCTGGTGATCTACAGCCCGCCCTACGAGGAATCGCCGGAGCGCGTGGTCCGGCCCTGACGCAACAACAACCGGAGACAAAGCACATGCAGACAACGAAGAACGCGACCGGGCAACCGGCCGCGATGGCGAACCGTCGCCGTTTCATTTCCATCGGCGCGGCCGCTGGCCTCGCGGGCGCCATGCCGTGGGCCTTCGCGCAGGACGGCTATCCGAAGCAGCCGATACGCATCGTCGTGCCCTTCGCGGCCGGCAGCGGCACCGACGCGGTGGCGCGCATCGCGGGGCAGATGCTGGGCGATGCGCTGAAGGCCTCGGTCATCATCGACAACAGGGCCGGCGCCAACGGCGTGATCGCGGCCGAGTACGTCGCCAAGGCGGCGCCCGACGGCTACACGCTGTTCATGACGACCAACACCACGCACTCGGCCAACCCGAGCTTGATGAAGTCGCTGCCCTACGACCCGGTGAAGGACTTCGCGCCGGTCAGCCGCATGGGCAACCTGCCCTTCATGCTGGTGGTGAACAACGACCTGCCCGTGAAGAGCGTGGCCGAGCTGCTGGCCTGGGGCCGCGCGCATCCCGGCAAGCTCACCTACGCGAGCGGCAACAGCACCGGCATCGTCAGCGGCGCCACGCTCTCGCGCATGAGCGGCGTGCCGATGCTGCACGTGCCCTACAAGAGCACGCCGCCGGCCATCGCCGACCTGATCGGCGGGCAGGTGTCGATGATGGTGGTCGACCTCGCCGCGGGCCTGGCCACGGTGAAGGCCGGCAAGATGCGCGCGATCGCCGTCACCACGCAGGAGCGCACCAAGCTCTTCCCCGAACTGCCGCCGCTGGCCGACACGCCCGAGCTCAAGGGCTTCGACATCACCTCGTGGAACGGCGTGTTCGCGCCGGCAGGCACGCCGCGCGACATCGTGCTGAAGCTCAACAAGGCGCTCGCCGAGATGGCGAACGGCCCGGTCTTCCGCGAGCGCGTGGCGAAGCTCGGTTTCGACGCCTTCGGCAGCACGCCCGAAGAGCTGGGCGCGTTCACGCTGTCGGAGCTGGCGAAGTGGAAGAAGCTGATCCAGGCCGCGGGGATCCAGCCCGAATGAGCGCGGGCGGACCTCTGCAGGGCATCCGCATCCTCGACCTCACGGCCGTGGTGATGGGGCCGTATGCGACGCAGACGCTCGGCGACCTCGGCGCCGACGTCATCAAGGTCGAGCCGCCCGGCGGCGACAACCTGCGCGCCGTCGGCCCGATGCGCAACCCGGGCATGGGCGCCATGGCGATGCACCTCAACCGCAACAAGCGCTCCATCGTGCTCGACCTCAAGCAGCCCGAGGGCCGCGAGGCCTGCCTGCGGCTCGCGGCGGGCTGCGACGCGCTGATCTACAACACGCGGCCGCAGGCGATGGCGCGGCTCGGGCTGGGCTACGAGGCGGTGTCGGCGGTGAACCCGAAGATCGTCTACCTCGGCGCCTTCGGCTACGGCGAGCAGGGGCCCTATGCGGGCAAGCCGGCGTACGACGACCTGATCCAGGGCGCGGCCGGCGTCGCATCTCTCTTCGCGCAGCAAAGCGGCGGCGCGCCGCGCTATGCGCCCGTCACGCTGGCCGACCGCGCGGTGGGGCTGCAGGCGGCCATCGCGCTGCTCGCGGCCGTGCTGCATGCGCAGCGCACCGGCAAGGGCCAGGCGGTGGAGGTGCCGATGTTCGAGGCGCTGTCGCAGTTCGTGATGGGCGACCATCTCGGCGGCCACAGCTTCGAGCCGCCGCTGGGCCCCACCGGCTACGCGCGGCTGCTCGCGCCGCACCGCAAGCCCTACGCCACGGCCGATGGCTACCTCAGCGTGCTGATCTACAACGACAAGCACTGGCAGGCCTTCTTCGACGTGATCGGCCGGCCCGAGCTGCGCGACTCGCCGATGTTCGGCACGCACACGGCACGCGCCGCGAACATCGGCGCGGTGTATGCCTTCGTGGCCGAGGTGATGGCCACGCGCACCAGCGACGAATGGTTCGCCGCGCTGTCCGCCGCCGACATCCCGGTCGCGCGCCTGCACAGCACCGAGACCCTGCTCGACGACCCGCACCTGCGCGCCGTCGGCTTCTATCCGGAGCTCGACCATCCGAGCGAGGGCCGCATCCGCACGCTCGCGCCGGTCGGCCGCTACAGCGCCACGCCCGCCGCCATCCGCCGCCCGGCGCCGCGCATCGGCGAGCAGAGCGTGGAGCTGCTGCGCGAGGCGGGCTACGGCGACGAAGCCATCGAACGCATGCTCGAACGCGGCGTGACGCTGCAACCCGACACAGCCAAGGACTGAAATGGACTTCTCCCTGAACGAAGACCAGCGCTCGCTGGTCGCCGCCATCGAACGCCTCTGCGAGGATTTTCCCATCGACTATTGGCGCGACCACGACGACCGCGCCGTGTTCCCCCACGAGTTCCACCGCGCCGTGGCCCAGAGCGGCTGGCTCGGCATCGCCATGCCCGAGGCGCAGGGCGGCGCGGGGCTCGGCATCACCGAGGCGGCGCTGATGATGCGCGCCATCAGCGCGTCGGGCGCAGGCATGTCGGGTGCGTCGTCGGTGCACATGAACATCTTCGGGCTCAACCCGGTGGTGGTGTTCGGCAGCGAAGCGCAGCGCCAGCGCTTCCTGCCGCCGCTGATCGCGGGCACCGAGAAGGCCTGCTTCGCGGTGACCGAGCCCGACGCGGGGCTCGACACCACCAGCCTCAAGACGCAGGCGGTGCGCCGGCCCGGCGGCGGCTATGTGCTGCACGGCCGCAAGATCTGGATCTCGACCGCGCAGGTGGCCGACCGCATGCTGATCCTCACGCGCACCACGCCGCTCGACCAGGTGAAGAAGCCCACGCAGGGCCTCACGCTCTTCTACACGCCGCTGGACCGCAGCAAGGTCGAGGTGCGGGAGATCCACAAGCTCGGCCGCGCGGCGGTGGACTCCAACATGCTCTTCATCGACGGGCTCGAAGGTGCCGGAGGAGGACCGCATCGGCGAGGAGGGCCGGGGCTTCGAGTACATCCTGCACGGCCTCAACCCCGAGCGCATATTGATCGCGGCGGAAGCCATCGGCATCGGCCGCGCCGCGCTGCGCATCGCCTCGCAGTACGCGCAGGAGCGCGTCGTGTTCGGCCGCCCCATCGGCCAGAACCAGGGCGTGGCGCATCCGCTGGCGCGCGCCTGGGCCAACCTGGAGGCGGCCGACCTGATGATGCTCAAGGCCGCCACGCTCTACGACGCGGGCGAGCCCTGCGGCATCGAGGCCAACGCCGCCAAGTACCTCGCGGCCGAGGCGGCGCACGACGCCTGCCAGAACGCGGTGCTCACGCTCGGCGGCATGGGCTATGCGAAGGAATACCATGTGGAGCGTCTGCTGCGCGAGAGCTACATCCCGCGCATCGCTCCCGTCAGCCCGCAGATGATCCTGAACTTCATTGCCGAGAAGGCGCTGGGGCTGCCCAAGTCGTACTGATTTGCCTACCGATCTCCCTCGAGTCATGAACACCGTCACCCGCCATCTCGTGATCCGCGGCCTCGTGCAGGGCGTGGGCTATCGCTGGTCGATGGTGCAGGCCGCGAAGCACCTCGGCGTTCGCGGCTGGGTGCGCAACCGGCGCGACGGCAGCGTGGAGGCCCTCGCGGCGGGCGAGCCCGGCGCGGTGGAGGACCTGGTGCGCTGGGCTCGGCGCGGACCCGACGGTGCGCGCGTCGATGCCGTGGACCTGGGCGACGTGGTCGGCGCCACGGCGGCGGACGACCTGCCCGCGGGCTTCGAGCAGCGCGAGACCGTCTAGCCGATACGTCGCGGCCGCCGACGCTGCGCGGCTGGCGCCATTTGCAACCTCGCAGGCGCGCATTGCTACCTTCCCCGGCTTCTGTACCAGGCAGGGTATTTCCATGTGGCCGACAATCGGAGGCGGTCTTCCATCCTCCAGCGATACAAGAGACATTCCCATGAAACTCCCCACCAAAGTCCAGCTCGTCGACGTCGGCCCGCGCGACGGCCTGCAGAACGAGAAGCAGCCCGTGTCGGCCGAAGTGAAGATCGGCCTCGTGCACCGCCTGCAGGACGCGGGCCTGAAGGAGATCGAGGTCACCAGCTTCGTGAGTCCCAAGTGGGTGCCGCAGATGGCCGACAACGCCGAGGTGATGCACGGCATCCGGCGCAAGGCCGGCGTGCGCTATTCGGTGCTCACGCCCAACATGAAGGGCTTCGAGGCGGCCATCGCCGCGCCGCGCGAGGAATGGCCCGACGAGATCGTGGTGTTCGGCGCCGCGAGCGAGGCCTTCAGCCAGAAGAACATCAACTGCTCCATCGCCGAGAGCATCGAGCGCTTCGCGCCGGTGGTGGCAGCGGCGCTCGAGAAGGGCATCCAGGTGCGCGGCGCCATGTCGTGCACTGTCGGCTGCCCTTACGAGGGCGAGATCGCGCCGGCCAAGGTCGGCTACCTCGCGCAGCTGATGAAGGGCATCGGCGTGCAGCGCGTGGACGTGGCCGACACCATCGGCGTGGGCACGCCGCGCAAGGTGCAGGCGGCAATGGAAGCCACGCTGGCGCACTTCGGTGTCGACGCCATCTCCGGCCACTTCCACGACACCTACGGGCAGGCGCTCGCCAACACGCTGGCGGCGCTCGAACTGGGCGTGTGGAACTTCCAGTCGTCCTCCGCCGGCCTGGGCGGCTGCCCCTACGCGAAGGGCGCGACCGGCAACGTGGCGACGGAAGACGTGGTCTACATGCTGCACGGCATGGGCATCGAGACTGGCATCGATCTCGACCGGCTGATCGACGCGGGTGTCTACATCAGCGAGGCGCTCGGCCGCGAGCCGAACTCTCGCGCTTCCAAGGCCATCCGCACCAAGCGGGCCGGCTGAGCCGCCCCGCGCACTCATAGGAGTTTCTTTTGGATCTGCAAGTCTGGCTCGCATTCCTGGTGGCGAGCTGCGTCATCGCCGTGTCGCCCGGTTCGGGCGCGGTGCTGAGCATGAGCCACGGGCTCAGCTATGGGGTGCGGCGCACCACGGCGACCATCGTCGGGCTCCAGCTGGGGCTCGCGGTGATCCTGCTGGTGGCTGGCCTCGGCGTGGGCGCGGTGCTCACCGCCTCGGCCAGCGCGTTTCTGGTCGTCAAGGTGGTCGGCGCGTGCTATCTGCTGTGGCTGGGCTGGCGCCAGTGGCGCGCGCCCGTCGCGAAGATCGAGGGCGGCGCGGCTACTGAAGCGGCCGAGCCCGACCTCAGCGCGTCGCAGCGCGTGCTGCGCGGCTTCCTGACCAACGTGACCAACCCCAAGGGCATCGTATTCATGGCAGCGGTGCTGCCGCAGTTCATCCAGCCGACGCGGCCCTTGTGGCTGCAGCTGCTGGTGCTGCTGGCCACGACGGTGACGGTCGACGTGACCGTGATGCACGGCTACGCCTGGCTGGCAGCGCGGCTGCAGGGCATGCTGCGAAGCGTGCGCGCCCGGCGCGCACAGAACCGCGTCTTCGGCGGCGTGCTGATGGCGATGGGCGCGTTCCTGTTCATGTTCAAGCGCAGCACCTGATCGACAGCCTGATAGATTCGAATCCATGTGCGGTTCTGAACTCCAATCCCTCCCCGAAGGCGTCCGGCGCGTTTCCCGCGTGCTGCAGGACGCCGGCCATCCCCATTCCCCACGCATGCTCGACGATGCCTGCCGCACCGCGCAGCAGGCGGCCGATGCGCTCGGCATCTCGGTCGGGCAGATCGCCAAGAGCATCATCTTCCGGCGCAAGAGCGACGAGGCGGCGGTGCTCGTCATCACCTCGGGCGACAAGCGCGTGGACGAGAAGAAGGTCGATGCGCTGGTCGGCAAGACCGGCCGCGCCGACGCCGACTTCGTGAAGTCGCGCACCGGCTTCACCATCGGCGGCGTGTCGCCCGTGGGCCACGTGACGCCGCCGGTGGTGCTGATCGACCGCGAGCTGTTCCGCTTCGAGGAGATCTGGGCGGCAGCCGGCCATCCGCATGCGGTGTTCCAGCTGCGCCCGCATGACCTCGAGAAGCTCACCGGCGCGCCGGTGGCCGACGTGGTGTGAATTTCGCGGAAGCCGAGACGCTTGCCGAACGTGCCGTGGCCGTGCAGGCCATGGCGCAGGACGTGCCCTCGCCATGCTCGTCGGTCTGTCGCATGGACCGCCTGAGCGGCTTCTGCGAAGGCTGCCTGCGCACCATCCCCGAGATCGCGGGCTGGAGCAAGATGGAAGACGAGACGCGGCGCCACGTGTGGCGCGCGATAGAGTTGCGGGCCAAGGCCGGCATCTGGCGGGCTCCAGCCGACACAGGAGACAGGCACGCATGAAGCACATCGACTTCTACCTGGATTTCATCTCGCCCTATGCGCACCTCGCCTTCGAGCACCTGCCCGAGGCGCTGGAAGGCCTGAGCTTCAGCGTCGCCTACAAGCCGGTACTGCTGGGCGCGCTGCTCAAGCAGCACGGGCAGCTGGGCCCGGCGGAGATCCCGTCGAAGCGCAGCTGGACCTATCGCCACGTGCTCTGGCTGGGCCACACGCACGGCATCGAGATCCAGATGCCGGCCTCGCATCCCTACAACCCGCTGCCGCACCTGCGGCTGGCGGTGTCCACCGGCGACGACGGCAGCATCAGCCGCCTCGCGGCCGAGACCATCTTCCGCCACGTGTGGCGCGGCGGCGAGGATGCGGGCGACGCCACGCGCCTTGCCGCGCTCGCCGCGCAGCTCAAGCCCAAGCGCGACGCGAACAGCGACGAGAGCAAGGCCCTGCTCAAGCGCAATACCGACGAAGCGCTGCAGCAGGGCGTGTTCGGCACGCCGACCTATGTGGTCGACGGCCGCCTCTTCTGGGGCTTCGACGGCCTGCAGATGCTGCGCGCCTACCTGAAGGGCGATGCCTGGTTCGACGGCCCGCAATGGGCTTCTGCGGACCAGCGCCCGGCCTTGCTGCGGGGCAGCAAGCCGGCCTGAGTACAAACCCGTGCAAGCCCCGGTAACAGGCCGATTTCTTACAAGCTGAAACGCGCCCCGCGGGTTTCACCCTAAACCGTAAGCGCCGGTTCAGTTTCGCGAAAGGCTCGGGTCAGTCGCGCCTCCAAGAATGCCTTCACGGTCCCGGATTCCGGGAACGAATGAACGCATACACACAGGAGACGACCAATGGCAGCCACACTAGATTCGAGGGGAGTGCCGCACAAGGCCCCCCGGCCCATGTCCTCGGAGGAGAAGAAAGTCATCTTCGCCTCCTCGCTGGGCACCGTGTTCGAGTGGTACGACTTCTACCTCTACGGCTCGCTGGCCGCGATCATCGCGAAGCAGTTCTTCAGCGGCCTGGATGCGGGCGCCGCCTTCATCTTCGCGCTGCTGGCCTTCGCCGCCGGCTTCCTGGTGCGTCCGTTCGGCGCCATCGTGTTCGGCCGCCTGGGCGACATGATCGGTCGCAAGTACACCTTCCTGGTGACGATCCTGATCATGGGCCTGTCGACCTTCATCGTCGGCCTGCTGCCGAGCTACGCGACCATCGGTGTCGCGGCGCCGGTGATCCTGATCGCGCTGCGCATGCTGCAGGGCCTGGCGCTCGGCGGCGAGTACGGCGGTGCCGCCACCTACGTGGCCGAGCACGCGCCGCACGGCAAGCGCGGTGCCTACACCTCGTGGATCCAGACCACCGCCACGCTCGGCCTGTTCCTGAGCCTGCTGGTGATCCTGGGCGTGCGCGAGTTCATGGGCGAGGCGGTGTTCAACGACTGGGGCTGGCGCATTCCGTTCCTGGTGTCGATCCTGCTGCTGGGCATCTCGGTGTGGATCCGCCTGACGCTGTCGGAGTCGCCCGCCTTCCAGAAGATGAAGGCCGAGGGCAAGACCTCGAAGGCCCCGCTGGCCGAATCGTTCGGCCAGTGGAAGAACCTGAAGATCGTGATCCTGGCGCTGGTGGGCCTGACGGCCGGCCAGGCGGTGGTCTGGTATTCGGGCCAGTTCTACGCGCTGTTCTTCCTGACGGCGCAGCTCAAGGTCGACGCGACCACGGCCAACCTGATGATCGCCGCTGCGCTGCTGCTGGGCACGCCGTTCTTCGTGATCTTCGGCACCCTGTCGGACAAGATCGGCCGCAAGCCGATCATCATGGCCGGCTGCCTGCTGGCCGTGGTCACCTACTTCCCGGTCTTCAAGATGCTGACCGAAGCCGCCAACCCCGACCTGGCCCGCGCCCAGGCAACCGCCGGCGTGACGGTCACGGCCGACCCGGCGACCTGCTCGTTCCAGGGCAACCCGGTGGCCCGCGAGATCGACTTCAAGAGCTCGTGCGACATCGCCAAGCGCTACCTCGTGCAGAACTCGGTGAGCTATGAGAACGTGGCCGGCGCGCCGGGCTCGAAGGCCGTCGTGAAGATCGGCGAAAAGTCGATCGAGGCGCCCATCGGCAACGTCGTGAATTCCAAGTTCGACGAGAACTCCACCAAGGAAATCGCCGCCTTCAAGAAGGGCGTGGCCGAAGACCTGAAGGTCGCCGGCTACCCCGCCAAGGCCGACCCCGCTAAGATGAACAAGGTGCTGACGGTGGTGCTGCTGTTCTGGCTGGTGCTGCTGGTGACCATGGTCTACGGCCCGATCGCCGCGATGCTGGTGGAACTCTTCCCCACGCGCATCCGCTACACCTCGATGAGCCTGCCGTACCACATCGGCAACGGCTGGTTCGGCGGCCTGCTGCCGACCACCGCCTTCGCCATCGTGGCCTCGACCGGCAACATGTTCAACGGCCTGTGGTATCCGATCATCATCGCCGGCATCACGCTGGTGGTGGGCACGCTGTTCATCCGCGAGACGAAGGACGTCGACATCTACGCCAATGATTGACTGACCCCCAGGCTTCGCGCACTTCGTGTGCTTCGCCAACCCCCTCTCCGAGGGGGCAACACCAGCGGCCCGGCAAAGCCGGTTCCGGCGGTGTTCCGCGCGAAATACCGAAATCCTTCTGCCTGCCTGTTGAACAAAGAGGCTTCATGCCGACCGCATGAGGCCTTTTTCTTGAACTATCCAGGAGACAAAACCCATGTGGAAACTCGTTGTCGGCTTCGTCATCTTCGCCGCCATTGCCCTGTACGTGATCTCGAAGGCCGGTGACAAGGTCGACATGTCGGGCGAGAAGCACGGTGGCGACACCACCACGCACGAGCCCGCGCCCGCCGCTGCGCCGAAGTAAGGCCGGGCATTCATGCGGAACACCGCCGGAACCGGCTTCGCCGGGCCGCAGGTGTTGCCCCCGGTAGGGGGTTGGAGAAGCGACACGAAGTGCGCGGAGCCTGGGGGCGAGCCCTACCGCTTGAATCTGCCGTCGCTCACGATCGAGAGATCGACGTAATCGATGCCGGTGTGGTCGGTCGGCGAGTAGCTGATGTCGAGCCCGCCGCCCACGTCGTACTGGAAGCTGTTGAGCGTGGCGATCAGCTTGGCGCGCGTGGGCTTGGGCCCCGTGCGGCGCAGCGCTTCCACCATCACCTTGGTCGCGACGAAGCCTTCGAGCAGCGCGGGCGAGAGCTCGTTCTGGCCCTTGGCCTTGGCGAGCGCCAGCGCTTCCTTGATGAGCGGATGGCCGAAGGAGCGCTCGTAGGGCAGCACCTGCGTGACGATCACGCCCGCGCTCGCCGAGCCCAGTTCCTTGATGAAGCCCGAGGCCGCGTTGTTAGACAGCGTGATGATCTGCGCCGCCGAGCCGGCCGCGCGCAGCGCCTTGATGCCGTCGGTCACGGCCGTGCCCGAGCCGATCCACAGCACCGCCTGCGCGTTCGCCTTGGTGAGCTGCGGCACGATGGCCGCGTAGTCGGGTTTGCTGCGGTCGGCCAGCGCCACCACGGCCGGCTTCAGGTTGGCCTTCTCGAAGCCCTTGCTCGCGCCTTCCATCGCGTCCTTGCCGAAGGAGTCGTCGGCCTGCACGACGGCGATGCGCTGGATGCCGGTGGTCTGCAGGTGCTGCACCGCTTTCTCGGCCTCGCGCTGGTAGGTCGAGCGCACGTTGAAGATGTTCTTCTGCAGCGGCTTGTGCAGCGCCATCGCACCCGTGGAAGGGCCGACCAGCGCCACGCCGTATTTGTCCAGCAGCGGGATCACGGCGAGCGTGTTGGGCGTGCCGCGGTTCAGCAGCAGCGCGAGCACCTTCTTGTCCTCGATGAGCACGCGCGTGTTCTCCAGCGAGCGCTTGGCGTCGAGGCCGTCGTCCATGCGGATCATCTCGATCTGCTCGCCGTTGACGCCGCCCTGCGCGTTGACCTGGTCGATGACCAGCTGCGAACCCAGGATGGTTTCCTTGACGCTGGCCGCCACGGGGCCCGAGAGGTCGGCCGACTGGCCGATCAGGATCTGGGCCGATGCGCCCGGCGCCGCCATGGCCAGGAACAGCGCAACGGCGCAGGACGTGAGCGTCTTCTTCATCGAGCAAAGCCTTTCCACGAAGCGGGGTGCCTCTGTCAACAGGTGTGTAATGTGTTGCTGAACGTCACAGATCGCTAGCTCGCGCAAACCCTGTCAGACCAAGGTTTTCACGGCCGAAAAAAAGCCCGCCGGTTTCGCGCCGGCGGGCCGTGGAAACGCCCTCTGGGGGCGGGGACTCAACGCTTGAAGCGCCCGTCGCTGATGATGGACAGATCCGCGAAATCGATGCCGCTGTGGTCGGTCGGCGAGTAGCTCACTTCCAGCCCGCCGCCCAGGTCGTAGCCGCGCAGGCTGTCGAGGGCCGCCACCATCCTGGCGCGCGTGGGCTTGGGGCCGGCGCGGCGCAGGGCCTCCACCAGCACCTTGGCCGAGGCGAAGCCTTCGAGCGCGGCCGGCGACAGCTCCGACTGACCCTTGGCCTGCGCGAGCGCCAGGGCTTCCTTCACCATCGGATGGCCCAGCGAGCGCTCGTTGGGGAACACCTGCGTCACGATGACGCCCTTGCTCGCGTCGCCCAGCTGCTTGATGAAGCCCGACGAGGCGTTGTTCGACAGCGTGACCACCTGCGCGGCCGACCCCGCCGCGCGCAGCGCCTTGATGCCGTCGACCACCGCCACGCCGGAGCCGATCCACACCACGGCCTGCGCATTGGCGTCCTTGATGGCGGGCACGATGGTCTTGTAGTCGGGCTTGTCGCGGTCGGCCGGGATGGTCACGGTCGGCTTCGCGTTGCCCTTGGAGAAGCCGGTCATCGCGCCTTCGAGCGCGTCCGAGCCGAAGGAGTCGGTCACGTGCACCACCGCGATGCGGCTCAGGCCGATGGTCAGCAGGTGCTGCACCGCCTTCTCGGCCTCGCGCTGGTAGGTGGCGCGCACGTTGAACACGTGCTTCTGCAGCGGCTTGTGCAGCGCCATCGCGCCGGTGGAGGGGCCGATGAGCGCCACGTCGTGCTTGTCGAGCCAGGGGATGATGGCCTGCGAGTGCGGCGTGCCGCGGCTCATGAAGAGCGCCAGCACCTTCTTGTCCTCGATCAGCACGCGCGCGTTCTCGCTGGCGCGCTTCACGTCGAAGCCGTCGTCCATGCGCAGCACCTCGATCTTCTCGCCGTGGATGCCGCCCTGCGCGTTGGCCGCGTCGATCACGAGCTGCGCGCCGCCGATGGTCTCGTTCACGCTCGCGGCCACCGAGCCGGTCATGCCGGCGGTCTGCCCGATGAGGATCTGGGCCGACGCGCCCAGGGCGCTGAAGGCCAGCAGCGCGGCGGCGCAGAGCGTGCGCGTTTTCGTCATGGAAACCTTTCGGGGCAATGCGGGCGCCCGGCTCGGGGCGTCATGAAAACAAATGTGGTATTTGTTTCTGAAAGTGTCTCGAATTCCATCAGGACAAACCCCTGCGCGGCCATCGCCCTTGTGACCTTGTGCGCAAACCCGTCACGGACCACTCCCTAGAATGTTTGCCCCACCCCCCAAGGCACTCATGACACAGGGCTCCATCCGGATTCGCGGCGCGCGCCAGCACAACCTCCAGAACCTCGATCTCGACATCCGCACCGGCGAAATGACGGTGGTCACCGGGCCCAGCGGCTCGGGCAAGTCGAGCCTCGTTTTCGACACCCTCTATGCCGAAGGCCAGCGGCGCTACGTGGAGACCTTCTCCGCCTACGCGCGCCAGTTCCTGGACCGCATGGACAAGCCGGCCGTCGACAAGGTCGAAGGCGTGCCGCCGGCCATCGCCATCGACCAGACCAACCCGGTGCGCTCCTCGCGCTCCACGGTCGGCACGATGACCGAGCTGAACGACCACCTGAAGCTGCTCTTCGCGCGCGCGGCCGACCTGTTCGACCGCGAGACCGCGCTGCCGGTGCGCCACGACTCGCCCGACAGCATCTACGCGCAGATCGTCGAACGCGCGGCCGCGGCGGGCGATCCGCGGCTGGTGGTCACCTTCCCGGTCGAGCTGCCGGCGAGCACCACGGCCGAGGAGGTCACGCAGTGGCTGTCGGCCAGCGGCTTCACGCGCGTGCAGGCCGAGCGCGAAGTGGCCACGCCCACCGGTCCGCGCAAGGTGCTCGACGTGGTGGCCGACCGCTTCCGCGCATCGAGCGCCGAGCGCTCGCGCGTGGTGGAAGCCATCGAGGTTGCGCTCAAGCGCGGCAGCGGGCGCGTCACGGTGCATGCCACGGGCTCGGAGGAAAACGCGCCAACGGACGTGTGGAAGTTCTCCACCGGCCTGCACTGCCCCGAGAGCGACATCCGCTACGCCGACCCGATCCCGTCGATGTTCTCGTTCAACTCGGCCGTGGGCGCCTGCGACACCTGCCGCGGCTTCGGCCGCGTGATCGGCGTCGACCTGGGCCTGGTCATTCCGAACGACAAGCTCACGCTGCGCGCCGGCGCCATCAAGACCATCCAGACGCCCGCCTGGAAGGAAGCGCAGGACGACCTCATGCGCCACGCCGAGGCGGCGGGCATTCCGCGCGACACGCCCTGGAACAAGCTCACCGAGGAGCAGAAGCACTGGGTGATCGAGGGCACGCCCAACTACAAGGAAGGCAACTGGAACAAGCAGTGGTACGGCGTGCGCCGCTTCTTCGGCTACCTGGAGAGCAAGGCCTACAAGATGCACATCCGCGTGCTCTTGTCCAAATACCGCAGCTACACGCCGTGCCCCACCTGCAGCGGCGCGCGCCTGAAGCTCGAAGAGCCTGCTGTGGCGCATCGGCAGCAAGGAAGACGCCGACGCGGTGCTGCCGCCCGAAAAGCGCTTCATGCCCCAGGGCGTGAAATGGACGCGCGCCCAGCTCGAGGCGCTGCCCGGCCTGTGCCTGCACGACCTGATGCTGCTGCCCATCGAACGGCTGCGGCAGCTGTTCGACCGCATCGAGCACCACGGCAACGGCCAGCCGGCCAGCGAAGGCGAGCTCCAGGCGCTGAAGCTGCTGTTCGAGGAAATCACCACCCGCCTGCGCTACCTCCACGACGTCGGCATCGGCTACCTCACGCTCGACCGCCAGAGCCGCACGCTCAGCGGCGGCGAGGTGCAGCGCATCAACCTCACCACCGCACTCGGCACCTCGCTGGTCAACACGCTCTTCGTGCTCGACGAGCCCAGCATCGGCCTGCATCCGCGCGACATGAACCGCATCACCGAGGCCATGCTGCGCCTGCGCGACGCGGGCAACACGCTGGTGGTGGTCGAGCACGACCCGGCCGTGATGCTGGCCGCCGACCGCGTGATCGACATGGGCCCGGGCCCCGGCGCGCGGGGCGGGCAGGTGGTGTTCGACGGCACCACCGACCAGCTGCGCGATGCCGACACGCTCACAGGCCAGTACCTGGGCGGGCGCAAGAAGATCGGCATGGGCTTCAAGCGGCTGGTGAGCGAGAACACGCACCGGCTCATCCTCGAGGGCGTGCGCGAGCACAACCTGAAGAACGTGACGGTCGAGTTCCCGCTGGCGCGCCTGGTGTGCGTGACCGGCGTGAGCGGCTCGGGCAAGTCGACGCTGATCCAGGACGTGCTGGCGCCCGCGCTCATGCGCCACTTCGGCAAGGCCACCGAAACGCCCGGCGCGCACGACCGCCTGCTCGGCGCCGACCACCTGAGCGACGTGGTGTTCGTCGACCAGTCGCCCATCGGCAAGACCGCGCGCTCCAACCCCGCGAGCTACGTGGGCGCCTGGGACGCCATCCGCGAGATCTTTGCCACCGCGGCGCTGTCGCGCCAGCGCGGCTACACCGCGAGCAAGTTCAGCTTCAACTCGGGCGACGGGCGCTGCCCGACCTGCGGCGGCTCGGGCTTCGAGCACGTCGAGATGCAGTTCCTGTCCGACGTGTACCTGCGCTGCCCCGACTGCGACGGCAAGCGCTACCGCCCCGAGATCCTCGAAGTGCGCGTGGAGCGCAAGGGCAGAAGCTACAACGTGGCCGACGTGCTCGAACTCACCGTGGCCGAGGCCGCGGCTGTGTTCGAGGCCGACCGCGACGTGCTGCGCGTGCTGCAGCCGATCTCCGACGTGGGCCTCGACTACGTCAAGCTCGGCCAGCCGGTGCCCACGCTCAGCGGCGGCGAAGCGCAGCGGCTGAAGCTCGCGGGCTTCCTGGCCGAGGCCGCGAAGAACGCCACCGCCAGCAAGCAGTCGGTCGCGCGCAAGGGCACGCTATTTTTGTTCGACGAGCCCACCACCGGCCTGCACTTCGACGACATCGCGCGGCTGATGCGCGCGCTGCGCAAGCTGCTCGATGCCGGTCATTCGCTGATCGTGATCGAGCACAACCTCGACGTGATCCGCGCGAGCGACTGGCTCATCGACCTCGGCCCCGAAGGCGGCGAGGGCGGCGGCCAGGTGGTGGCCGAGGGCACGCCCGAGCAACTGCGCGAGAACCGCGCCTCGCTCACCGGCGCCGCGCTGGCCGACTACGAACTCGCCATCGGCCCCGAGGCCTACAAGGTGGCCGAGCGCGCCGCGCGCCGCTACATCGCCAACGCACAGAAGGCGCCGGGCGCCGATGCGGTGCAGATCGTCAACGCGCGCGAGCACAACCTGAAGAACCTGAGCGTCGACATCCCGCGCGGCAAGTTCAGCGTGGTGACGGGCGTGAGCGGATCGGGCAAGTCGACGCTGGCCTTCGACATCCTCTTCAACGAGGGCCAGCGCCGGTACCTCGAATCGCTCAACGCCTATGCGCGCAGCATCGTGCAGCCGGCGGGCCGGCCCGAGGTGGACGCGGTGTACGGCATTCCGCCGACGGTGGCCATCGAGCAGCGCCTGTCGCGCGGCGGCCGCAAGAGCACGGTGGGCACCACCACCGAGGTGTGGCACTTCCTGCGCCTGCTGTACGTGAAGCTGGGCATCCAGCACTGCATCCACGACGGCGCGGCCGTGCAGCCGCAGACGCCCGACAGCATCGCCGCGCAGCTGATGCGCAACTTCAAGGGCCAGCACATCGGCCTGCTCGCACCGCTGGTGACCAACCGCAAGGGCGTCTACACCGAGCTGGCCGACTGGGCGCGCCCGCGCGGCTTCACGCACCTGCGCGTGGACGGCGAGTTCCTGCCGACCACCGGCTTCCCGCGCATCGACCGCTTCAAGGAGCACAGCATCGAGCTGCCCGTGGCCAGCCTCGACGTGCTGCCCTCGAAGGAGAACGAGCTGCGCGAGGCGCTTGCCAAGGCGCTCGAGCACGGCAAGGGCGTGGTGCATGTGCTCAGCGATCTCGACGGACTGCGCGCCGCGATGATGGCGGGCGTGTCCACCGCAGGCATCGGCCGCGTGAACGTGTTCTCCACGCTGCGCGCCTGCCCGGTGTGCAGCACCAGCTACGCCGAACTCGATCCGCGCCTGTTCAGCTACAACAGCAAGCACGGCTGGTGCCCCGACTGCGTGGGCACCGGCGTCAAGCTCAGCAAGGACCAGCGCAAGGTGTTCGACGACTCCGTGCTGGCCGATGACAACAAGGGCCGCGAGCAGACCTTCGCCGAACCCGAGGTGGAAGACCTGGCCGACGTGGCCTGCCCCACCTGCGAGGGCACGCGCCTGAACGCCACGGCGCGTGCCGTGGGCTTCGGCACCGCGGCCGACGGCTCGGGCGGCATCGGCATCACCGAGCTCGCGCGCATGAGCGTGACCGAGGTGCGCCAGTGGTTCGAAGGCCTCGCGCTCAGCGGCCGCGAAGCCGAGATCGCGCGCGACCTGGTGCCCGAGATCCGCAGCCGGCTCGAATTCCTGGAGGAAGTGGGCCTGGGCTACCTCACGCTGGACCGCGGCGCGCCTACGCTTTCGGGCGGCGAGGCGCAGCGCATTCGTCTGGCGGCGCAGCTCGGCAGCAACCTGCAGGGCGTGTGCTACGTGCTCGACGAGCCGACCATCGGCCTGCACGCGCGCGACAACCAGATCCTGCTCGACGCGCTGCACAAGCTCGGCGACAAGGGCAACACGCTGGTGGTGGTGGAGCACGACGAGGACACCATCCGCCGCGCCGACCACATCATCGACATCGGCCCGAGCGCCGGCAAGCGCGGCGGCCGCCTGGTGGCCGAGGGCACGGTGGCCGACATCCAGAAGGCCGACGATTCGCAGACCGGCCGCTACCTGCGCGACGCCATCCGGCACCCGCTGCACGCGCGCCGTCAGGTGCCGTCGCCCGATCCGAAGGCCGAGAAGAGCGGCGAATGGCTCACCGTGCACGGCGCCAGCCTGCACAACCTGCAGGACGTGACCGCCACGCTGCCGCTGCAGCGCCTGGTGGTGGTCACCGGCGTCAGCGGCTCGGGCAAGTCCACGCTCGCGCGCGACGTGCTGCTGGCCAACGTGCAGGCCATCGTGGCGCAGCGCTCGACCAAGGCGGGCCGCGACGCCGACGCTGCAGGCAAGCGCCCGGCGTGGGCGGGCTGCCGCAAGGTCGAGGGCTACGAGACCATCGACCGCGTGCTCGAGGTCGACCAGACGCCCATCGGCAAGACGCCGCGCAGCTGCCCGGCCACCTACATCGGCTTCTGGGACACCATCCGCAAGCTCTTCGCCGACACGCTGGAGGCCAAGGCGCGCGGCTACGGCCCGGCGCGCTTCAGCTTCAACACCGGCGAAGGCCGCTGCCCGGGCTGCGAGGGCGCGGGCGTGCGCACCATCGAGATGAGCTTCCTGCCCGACGTGAAGGTGCCCTGCGAGGTGTGCCACGGCGCGCGCTTCAACCCCGAGACGCTGGCCGTGAGCTGGCGCGGCAAGAGCATCGGCGACGTGCTGAAGATGGAAGTCGACGAGGCCGTGGAGTTCTTCGCGAGCATGCCCAACATCAGCCACCCGCTGCAGCTGCTCAAGGACGTGGGGCTGGGCTATCTCACGCTGGGGCAGCCCTCGCCCACGCTCTCGGGCGGCGAGGCGCAGCGTATCAAGCTGGTGACCGAACTGAGCAAGGTGCGCGACGACATCACCCGCCGCGGCCAGAAGGCGCCGCACACGCTGTACGTGCTCGACGAGCCGACCGTGGGCCTGCACATGGCCGACGTCGAGAAGCTGATCCACGTGCTGCACCGGCTGGTGAACGGCGGCCACAGCGTGGTGGTGATCGAGCACGACCTCGACCTGATCGCCGAGGCCGACTGGATCCTCGACCTCGGCCCCGAGGGCGGCGGTGCCGGCGGGCGCGTGGTCGCGGCGGCGCCGCCGGAAGAAGTGGTGCGGCTGGGCACGCACACGGGCGTGGCGCTGAAGCCGGTGCTGGCGCGCTGAGCGTTGCCGCTCAGGCGGCGGCTTCCGAGCGGACGGCCTCGCGCAATGCCTCCAGGCAGGCGGCCACGGCCGGCCTGTCGCTGTCCGCGCCCAACAGTGCGCCGATGCCTTCGAGCTCGCCGCCGAACTCGTAGGCCACGCGCGCGACCAGTCCCCACTGCACGAAGGGCCCGATGACGCTGCGGGGCACCAGCGTCAGCACGCTGTCGCTGCGCAGCAGCTCGAGCACCAGCGGCAGCGAGGTGCTGGAGACCGGATGAAGCTCGGGTTTCGGCGCGTCGGGTGCGTCGAACAGTGCATCGAACACGCTGCGTATGCCGATGCCCTGGACCGGCAGCATCCACCGCGCCGGCACGCAAGTCGGCCAGCGTCGGCTGGGTCTTGCGCACGAGCGGATGGCGGCGGCCCGCGACGATCCAGGGGACGTCGGGCGCGAACTGCTCGAAGGTGCAGGGTGCGGGCAGCTCGTGCGGCCGGCGGCACAGCGCCATGTCCACGCGGCCGGACATCACGTCGGCCAGCAGCTGGTCGCCGGGCGCCTCCAGCACTTCGATGTGCAATGTCGGGTGGCGCGCCGCGAACGACGGCAGCATCCGGCACAGCAGGCCGGCGACCCCGGCCGTGATCGCACCCAAGCGCAGCACGCCGCCCGCGCCCGCCTGCAGCGCGTGCACCGTGTCGGCCGAGGCCCGCAGCGCGCTCAGCGTGTTGCGCGCCATCGGAGCCACTGCGCTTCCTGCCGCCGTGAGCCGCATGCCGCGCACGTGTCGCTCGAACAACGGCGTGCCGAGCAGGCTTTCGATGTCGGCCAGGGCCTGTGTTGCGGCGGGCTGGCTCATGCCGATCTGTTCGGCCGCGCGCCGCACGCTGCCCGAATCGGCGACGGACACCAGCAGCTGCAGGTGGCGCAGGCGTCCTTTCGCGACCAGTCGGGCGTAGAGGACGGAAGAGGAGGGCGTCACCATGGACATCGCGGGCTTCGTGGGGTATTGGATTTGCTTATCGGAATGGCCATCAATCTATTGGAAGCCGATCGATGGCGTCAACATAATCCGGCCACTTTCGGCTTACACGGATCACCGACCCCATGCAGTTCACACGTCGCCGGCTTGCCGCCATCTCGGCAGCCTTGCCGGGCCTTTTGGCGCTTCCGGCTCTCGCGCAGGACAGCTACCCGCAGCGTCCGGTCAAGTTGATCGTGCCGTTCGCGCCCGGCGGCTCGACCGACATCGTGGCTCGCCTGGTGGCCGACAGGATGCAGGCCACGCTGGGCCAGCCGGTGGTTGTGGACAACCGCACGGGCGGCGGCGGCATGATCGGCTCCGAAGCCGTGGCCCGCGCCGAAGCGGACGGCTACACCGTGGGCATCGGCACCGCGAGCACGCTGACGGTGAACCCGATCCTGCTGAAGGCGAACCGCGTCGATCCGCTGAAGGACCTGGCGCCGATCACCATGCTGGCGACCGTGCCGACGGTGTTCATGGTGCATCCGTCGTTCACAGGACGCAGTTTCGAGCAGGTGGTGGCCGAGGTGCGCGCCAAGCCGGACTTCTACAACATCGGCTCGGCGGGCACCGGCTCCATCAGCCACCTGCTGATCGAGGCGATGAATACCGATCTCAGGTTCAAGCTGCGCCACGTACCGTATCGCGGCATGGGGCCGGCCCTGACGGCGGCGCTGTCGGGCGAGACCGAGGTGTCGATCGACCAATACCCTTCGTCGGCCGCGCACATCAAGAGCGGCAAGCTGTTGCCTTTCGCCGTGGGTGCGCCGAAGCGGCTGGAGGCGCTGCCTTCCGTGCCTACGCTTAAGGAGCTCGGCCAGCCGGATCTCAACGAGCTCTCCATGACGTGGTTCGGCCTGGTCGCACCGGCGAAGACGCCGCCCGCCATCCAGAAAAAGCTGCACGACGCGGCCGTGGCCGCGCTGCGCGACCCGGCGCTGGTCGCACGCCTGAAGGAACTGGGTGCGGACGCGGCCGCAGGTTCTGCCGAGGCCTTCCGCGCGAAGATCGAGAGCGGGCTGGCGCGCAACCGGCGCATCGTCCAGGCCGCGGGCATCAACCCCGAATGAGCGACAACACCATGAACATATTCAGCACGCGTTTCTCGCTCGCCGGCATTGCCGAAAGCATCGATGCGCAATCGCGGCGCGAGCATGCCGAAGTGGTCGCGTGGCGCCGCCACATGCACCGCCACCCCGAGCTGTCGTTCAAGGAAGTGGACACCGCCAACTTTCTCGAGCGCGAACTTGCCGCCATCGATGGGCTGGAAGTGAGCCGGCCCACGCCGACCAGCCTGCTGGCGCGGCTGGCGGGCGGCAGGAAAGGGCGCACGCTGGCGATGCGCGCGGACATCGATGCGCTGCCCCTGCAGGACCAGAAGAGTTGCGACTACGCATCGGGCAATCCCAACGTCATGCACGCCTGCGGCCATGACGGCCACGCGGCGATGCTGCTTGGCTCGGCGCGCATCCTCGCCGGCCTGCGCAGCCAGGTGCCGGGCGAGGTGCGCTTCTTCTTCCAGCATGCCGAGGAGCAGCATCCGGGCGGCGCCCAGCAGATGGTGGACGCGGGTGTGATGAAGGGCGTCGACCAGGTGATCTCGGCGCATGTCTTGTCCACGCTGGACACGGGCAGCATCGCCGTGCTCGACGGCCCGGCGCTGGCCAGTTCCGACCGCTTCGTGCTGCGCGTGCGCGGCCGCGGCGGCCATGCGGCCAACCCCGACCGCTCCATCGACCCGATCATGATCGGCGCGCAGATCGTCTGCAACCTGCAGGCCGTGGTCTCGCGCAACGCCGATCCGCACGAGGCGGTGATTCTCTCGGTCACGCGCTTCGACGGCGGCACCGCCTTCAACGTGATTCCCGATACGGTGGAACTGTGGGGCTCGGTGCGCTGCTTCAACGAGCGGGTGCGCGAGTTGGTGCCGGCTCTGGTGGAGCGTATCGCCAACGGCGTCGCCGGGGCGCATGGGGCTTCCTGCGACCTGGACTACATCCGCGGCTACAGCCCGGTGGTCAACGATCCGGCCGTGGCCGAGCGGATGCGCGCGGTGGTGGAGCAGGGCATTGCGACGGCAGCGTTGCAGCCTATCCGCCCCCCTGCCGAACAGCGAGGACTTCAGCGCCTTCCTGAAGCATGCGCCGGGCGTCTACGTGTTCATCGGGGCGCGCAGTGCCGCCAAGGGCATCGTGCATCCGCACCACCATCCGCATTTCGACTTCGACGAAGACGCGCTGCTGCACGGTGTGCAACTGTTCGCGAACGCGCCTTTCCACCTGAACGCATAGGCCTTTCGAGGGTATCGCCAAGGTCATGCAAAGCGGCGCACAATGGCTCTCAACCCTTGGCGCAGGCGCATCCTGAATCAGCCATGGTGGAGTAAACATGTGATGGGATGAAGCGCCGCGGCGGGGCTACGCAAGGAGCCATGTCATGACCCGCTTCATCGATGTTCACAGCCTGGTCCGCCTGGTGGACGAGACCGGTGTCCCGCAGTTCCTCACCGCGCTGTCCGACGCGCTGCGCGACGACTTCATGCGGTGGCGCGAGTTCGACAAGAAGGCGCGCGTGGCCAGCCATTCGCACCTCGGCGTGATCGAGCTGATGCCGGTGGCCGACGACGGCGCCTACGCCTTCAAGTACGTCAACGGGCATCCGCACAACACATCGGTCGGGCTGCCGACCGTCATGGCCTTCGGCGTTCTGGCCGAGGTCGACACGGGCTACCCCGTGCTGCTTTCCGAACTCACGCTCACCACCGCGCTGCGCACGGCCGCCACCTCCGCCATGGCCGCGAAGGCGCTGGCGCGGCCCGATTCGCGCAGCCTCGCGCTGATCGGCAACGGCTCGCAGAGCGAGTTCCAGGCGCTGGCCTTCCATGCGCTGCTGGGCATCGAGGAAGTGCGGGTGTACGACATCGACTCGCATGCCACCGACAAGCTGGTGCGCCATCTCGCGGCCTGCACGCCGCTGGAGATCGTGCGTGCCCGCTCGGTGGCCGAGGCGGTGCGCGGCGCCGACGTCGTCACCACCGTCACCGCCTACCAGGGGCGCGCGACGGTGCTCACGCCCGACATGATCGAGCCGGGCATGCACATCAACGCGGTGGGCGGCGATTCGCCCGGCAAGACCGAGCTGCATCCCGGCGTGCTCGGCAAGGCGCGCGTGTTCGTCGAGTACGAGCCGCAGACCCGCGTGGAGGGCGAGATCCAGCAGGTGGCTGCCGACTTCCCGGTGCAGGAGCTCTGGCGCGTGCTGCTCGGCGAGGTGCCCGGGCGCGAGAGCGCTGCGCAGGTCACGCTGTTCGACTCGGTGGGCTTCGCGCTGGAGGACTACACGGCGCTGCGCTACATCCAGCGCATCGCCACCGAGCGCGGCATCGGCCGGCAGATCGCGCTGGTGCCCGAGCTCGACGATCCGAAGGACCTGTTCGGGCTCACGGCCTCCGGAAGGCGCCGGGCGGTGCTGCGGCGTGCGGCATGATGGGCGGCTTCGCCACAGCCGCACCGGCCTTCCATCTTCATGCTCACCATCTACAACGACCAGCACGTTCTCCATCAGGGCAAAGTCGAGATGTTCCGCGGCGAGCTCGTGCCGTGCTTCGAGGTGCCCGCCCGAGTCGACCATGTGAGGCACGAGCTGGAGCGCAGGCGCATCGGGCCGCTGCAGGCGCCCGATGAAGCCTTCGACGAGGCGCTGCTGGCCAAGGTGCACGCGCCGCGCTACCTGGACTTCATCGCGCATGCGTGGGACGAGTGGGTGGCGCTCGACCCGTCCAACGCGACGCGCGATGCACTGCCCTCGTACTGGCCCACGCGCGGCATGCGCAGCGACGTGCTGCCGAAGAGCTTTCCGGCGCGCCTGGGCCTCTTCTCCTTCGACGCGGGCACGCCGCTGATGGCCGGCAGCTGGGCGGCCGCACGCCACGGTGCGGCCTGCGCGTGGACCGCGGCGCAGCGCGTCATCGGCGGCGAGCGCGCCGCTTTCGCGCTCACGCGCCCGCCGGGTCACCACGCGGGCGCCGATTTCTTCGGCGGCTACTGCTTCCTGAACAACGCCGCCGTGGCGGCACAGGCCCTGCGCGACGCGGGCGTCGAACGCGTCGCCGTGCTCGACGTCGACTATCACCACGGCAACGGCACGCAGGCCATCTTCCACGAGCGCGACGACGTGCATTTCGCGAGCCTGCACGGCGATCCGCTGACCGACTACCCCTACTACCTGGGCCATGCCGACGAGCGCGGCGCCGGACGCGGCGAGGGCTTCAACCACAACCTGCCGCTGCCGCGCGGCACGGACTTCACGGCATGGCGCGCGGCGCTGAAGACCGCGCTGGCACGCATTGCCGAAGTGAAGGCCGGCGCGCTGGTGGTCTCGCTCGGCGTCGACACCTTCGAGGGCGACCCGATCTCGGGCTTCAAGCTGAAGAGCGACGACTACCTGCGCATGGGCGAAGACCTCGCGCGCGTCGGGCTGCCGACGGTGTTCGTCTTCGAGGGCGGCTACGCGGTGGCAGAGGTGGGCGTCAACGCGGTGAACGTGATCGAAGGCTTCGCGCAGGCCTAGCAGCTGACGCGCAGGCGACTCGAACGCCGGAATTCGCCCCGGTTTCCCACGGAAATCAGGGCAGCCCCGATTGCCTTCGCCGATGCGGCGGGGCCCAATCGGCGCTTTTCTCTCGTCAGGATCCAGTCAGCCATGCTCCGCCGCTCCACCTTTCTCCGTACCGCCGCCGCCATCGCCGCAGCCGGCGGCCTCGCCCTTCCGATGGCAGCGTTCGCGCAGGCCTTTCCCGCCAAGCCCGTCAAGCTGGTGATCGCCTTTCCGGCGGGTGGCCCCACCGACATCACCATGCGCCAGCTCGCCGAGAACGCGAGCAAGATCCTCGGCCAGCCGGTGATCATCGACAACAAGCCCGGCGCCGGCGGCACGCTGCCCGCGCAGGCGCTGCAGACCGCGCAGCCCGACGGCTACACCGTCGCGCAGATCCCGCTGGGCGTGTTTCGACTGGGCTACACCACCAAGATCAACTGGGATCCGCTCAAGGACATCACCTACGTCATCAACGTCACCGGCTACGCCTTCGGCATCGTCGTGCCGGCCGACAGCCCCTTCAAGACCTGGGCCGACTTCGTCGCCTACGCCAAGGCCAACCCCGGCAAGCTCACCTACGGCTCCACCGGCACGCTGACCAGCCCGCACCTGACCACCGAGATCGTCGCGCAGAAGGCCGGCATCCAGCTGCAGCACGTGCCCTACAAGGGCAGCGCCGACCTGATGCTCGCAGTGGTCAGCGGCCAGCTGATGGCCGCGGCCGACAGCACCGGCTTCGCGCCGCAGGTCGAGGCCGGCAAGCTGCGCGTGCTCAACACCTGGGGCGAGAAGCGCCTGGCCAAGTTCCCCGACGCCCCCACGCTGAAGGAACTGGGCTACGACGTGGTGCAGAACTCGCCTTTCGGCATCGGCGCTCCCAAGGGCACGCCGCCCGAGGTGGTGAAGAAGCTGCACGACGCCTTCAAGCAGGCGATGGAAGAGCCGAGCTATGTGGCCTCGCTCGGCCGCTACGACATGCTGCCGAACTACATGAGCTCGGCCACCTACACCAAGTTCGCGCAGGAGACGGTGGTGAAGGAGAAGGCGATCATCGAGAAGCTGGGGTTGGCGAAGGAAGTCAAGACGAACTGAGGACGAACAACTCGTCCACCAGCCGGCCCGCCAGTTCCGGCTGCACCCCATCTCCGCCGAACACCAGCCGGAACACGATAGGCGCGATCAGGTGATCGATCACCTGCTGCGGCTCGGGCGCGGGCTCGCCGCGGGCGCGGGCCTGCGCGACCAGCGTCAGCGCTTCCCTGCGGCGGTTGCGCAGGCAGTCTGTGTCGGAGTTGCCGTTGGCCAGCGCGGCCGCGGCTTTCAGCAGCGAGGTGTTGCAGGGCCTGGACAGGTGCTCGATGAGTTCGCGCGCCCAGGCTTCGAGGTCGGCGCGCAGGGCGCCGGTGTTCGGCAGCGGGCGGTTCGGGTCGAGCCGGTGGGTGGCGGTTTCGGCCAGCAGGCCCTGCAGGTCGCCCCAGCGGCGGTAAATGCTCGATGCGCTGACGCCCGCTCGCTCGGCCACGGCGGGCACTGTGACGCGCTCCCGTCCCTGTTCGGCCACGAGTTCCTCGAGGGCGGTGCGCACGAGCGCTTGCACCTGGGCGCTGCGGCCGCCGGGGCGCTTGTTGGGGAGGGCGGTGTCGGTCATGGCTGTGAACTTTAACGCAAAGATATTTGCTTTAGTGGATTCACAGTCTAGAATCACAAAAGCAAAAAAAGTTGCGTTAAGGATTCGTCATGCCGTCCTCCTGCCCCGAACTCGCTTCCGCCACCGCCGAGATCGCTGCCCGCTCCAGGCCGTGGCGTCTGCCTCAGCGCGCAGCCTTTCCGCTGCTGGCGGCGGTGCTGTTCGCCTTCTTCTTCGCGGCGGCCGCGCCTTCGCCGCTCTTCGTGGTGTTCCAGCACGCCTGGCACTTCTCGTCCTCGCTGCTCACGGTGGCCTTCGCGGTCTACGCGATCGCGCTGTTGGTCTCGCTGCTGGTGGCGGGCTCGCTGTCGGACCACATCGGGCGGCGCCCGGTGGTGCTGGCGGCGCTGGTGCTGCAGGCGGTGGCGATGGGGCTCTTCCTGCTCGCGAACGGCATCGGCGGGCTGATCGTCGCGCGGGTGGTGCAGGGCATCGCTACGGGCGTGGCGAGCGGCGCGCTGAGCGCGGCGGTGGTCGAGGCCGCGCCGGCTTCGCGCAAGCGGTTGGGCGCGCTGATCACGAGCGTGTCGCCGCTCGCGGGCCTTGCGCTGGGCGCGCTGCTGACGGGCGTGGCGGTGAAGTTCTCGGTGCAGCCGGTGATGCTGGTGTTCGGCGTGCTGGCCGCCGTGTTCGCGCTGGGCGCGGCCGTGGTGCTGTGGATGCCCGAGACGGTCACGCCGCGCGCCGGCGCGCTGGCCTCGCTGGTGCCGCGCGTGTCCATTCCCGCCAAGGCCCGCGCCGAGTTCGCGCGCGGGCTGCCGGTGTTCGTCGTGGTGTGGGCGCTCGGCGGGCTGTACCTGTCGCTGGCGCCTTCGCTGATGCTGCACGTGTTCGGCATCGACAACGGCGTGGTCAACGGCCTGACCGTGGCGGTGCTCTCGGGCATGGGAGCCATCGCGCCGACGCTGCTCGGCCGGCTTACGGCACCGCGCCCGGCCATCGCCGGCATGGCCAGCATCGCGCTCGGGCTGGTGCTGCTGCTGGCTGCGCTCGCGACGCGCTCGCTCGCGCTCTTCTTCATCGGCACGGCGGTGGCGGGCATCGGCTTCGGCGGCGCGTTCTCGGCGCTGGTGCAGACGCTGGCGCCGATGGCGCAATCGCACGAGCGCGGCGAGCTGTTCGCGGCGATCTTCGTGGTGAGCTACCTCGCGTTCAGCCTGCCTGCGATGCTCGCGGGCTTCCTGGTGGCGCCGCTGGGATTGCTGAACACGGCCGAAGGCTATGCAGGGGCGCTGCTGCTGATTGCGGCCTTCGGCACCTGGAGCCAGTGGGCCTTGCTGCGTCGGATGCGGCGCGAGCTGCCTGTGAGCGAGTGAGCGGCGGGATCGGTTCGGGTCAGGCAATGGTCGGGCCTGGGGCTTCTGGCTCGAAGCCCCAATCACCAACGACGACGCTACCGGCACTCCATCTTCAGCCGCCGCTCGCCCTTGAGCAGGCCTCAGCGCGCCGAGAGAATCGCGCGCGCCGCCTCGGCGAAGCCGGTCCCGCGCTCGGCCTGCGTCACGTAGCGCGGCAGGTGCTCGAGCTGCGGCACGAAGCGCGCGACGTTCGCCACGCCGATGCTGTGCGCGAAGCTGCGGAACATCAGCTGGTCGTTGGTGGAATCGCCCACGTAGGCCCAGCGGTCCATCTCGTCGTCGAGCCGGCGGCCCCACAGCTCGCGCACGATCCATCGCGCGCCTTCGAGCTTGTCGTTGTCGCCGTACCAGCCGTTGACGTGGATGCTGCTCACGGTGGCGTGCATGCCCTCGCCGCGCATCAGCGCCACCACCTGCGCGATGGTGGCGTCGCTCAATTGCACGAACTCGCTGTGGTCGATGGCGATGTCGGTCTCGCGCCCCGGCGAGTCGGTGGCGCGGCCCACGCCCGGCAGCTCGCGCTCGATGCGCTCCAGCACCGCCTGCATGCGCGCGAAGTTGGCCGCGCGGGTGGGCTCGTCCTGCTGGTAGCGCTTCTCGACCTTGCCATCGGCCGAAGGCAGCAGCGCGACCGCGCCGTTCTCGGCCACGATGGCATCGACCGGCCAGGCGTTGACGAAGGGCAGGCTCCAGCCGACTGGCCGGCCCGTGATCGCCACCACCGAGAGGCCCGCGGCCTTGAGATCGCCCAGTGCCTGCAACGCGTCGGGCGTGATGGCGCCTTCGTGCGTGAGTGTGTCGTCGATGTCGGTGAACACGCCGATGAGCCCGGCGCGCGCAGTCTCGGGCCAGTCGGCCAGCGGCAGCAGATGATGAGGCGAGGAGGGCAGGGAAGGCGGCTGCGAAGGCATGGCGGAAAGAATGCGAAAGGGAGCGGTGATCGTACCGGTGCTTTCGTGTAGCATCCCGCCCCCGCCGTGCCATCGAGGCCGGTGCGGCGCCCTCCATGCCCCACATCCTCGTCGACGACCTTCGCAAGACCTACCGCATTTCCGAACGCGACCCTGGCGTGATCGGCGCGCTGCGCGGCCTCGTGCGGCGCCGCCACCGCACGGTGGAGGCGCTGTCGGGCGTGTCGTTCGCGCTGGAGCGCGGCGAGCTGCTGGGCTTCATCGGGCCGAATGGCGCGGGCAAGTCGACCACCATCAAGATTCTCTCGGGCATCCTGCGGCCCGACTGCGGGCGCGTGGAGATCGACGGGCGAGACCCCTTCGCCGACCGCGAGCGCCACGTGGCGCGCATCGGCGTGGTCTTCGGCCAGCGCACGCAGCTGTGGTGGGACCTGCCCGTGGGCGACGGCTTCGACCTGCTGCGCGACATCTACCGCGTGGACCCGGCACGCTATCGCCGCACGCGCGACGAACTCGTGGCGCTGCTGAACCTGGAGCGCGTGCTCGCGCAGCCGGTGCGGCAGCTCTCGCTGGGCCAGCGCATGCGCGCAGAGATCGCGGCGGCGCTGCTGCACGAGCCCGATATTCTCTTTCTCGACGAACCCACCATCGGCCTCGACGCGCCCTCGAAGCTGGCGGTGCGCGACTTCGTGCGCCGCGCCAACCGCGAGCGCGGCACCACGGTGCTGCTGACCACGCACGACATGCACGACATCGAGGCGCTGGCCCGCCGCGTGATCATCATCGGCCACGGCCGCGTGCTGGCCGACAGCCCGGTCGAGGCCCTGCGTGCGCAGGTGATGGCCGAGCGCCGCCTCGTCGTCGATTTCGCGCAAGGCGCCGAACTGCCCGCGCAGGTGGAAGGCGCGCGGGTGCATTCACGCGACGGCCAGACGCTGGTGCTCGACTTCGACCCGGCCCGCACTGCGGCGCCCGCGCTGATCGCGCGCATCGCCGCCGCGCATGCGGTGGAGGACATCCGTCTCGAAGGCCTGGCGATCGAGGCCGTCATCGCGCGCTTCTACGCCATGCACGGAGCAGCCGAAGCATGACGGCGATGCGCACGCACGACCTTGCGCGGCCCTACATCGCTGCCTTCGCATCGCGCTTCCAGCAGATGCTGCAGTACCGCACCGCCGCGCTCGCCGGCTTCGCCACGCAGTGCTGGTGGGGCGGCATCAAGGTGATGGTGTTCGCGGCCTTCTACGGCCACGCGGCCACGACGGGGGCGAGCACGTCGATGTCGCTCGCCCAGGCCATCACCTACACCTGGCTCGCGCAGGGGCTGCTCGTGCTGCTGCCCTGGCTGGGCGACCCGGAAGTGGCACAGGCGGTGCGCACCGGTGCCGTCGCCTACGACCGGCTGCGGCCCGTCGACGCCTACGCGCTGTGGTTCGCGCGCAGCGCCGGCTGGATCGCCGCCCGCGTGCTGCCGCGCGTGGCGCTGATGGCGGCCTTCGCGATGGTCGCGCTGCCGCTGCTCGGCCTGGGCGAGTGGGCCTGGCAGCTTCCGGCGGGCGTTGCCGCGGGGCTCGCCTTCGTGCTCTCGGCCGTGCTCGCGCTGCTGCTGTCGACGTCGATGGTGATGCTGCTGAACGTGGCCGCCACCGCCGCGCTCAACGAACGCGGCATCAGCGCGGTCGCCACGCCGGTGGTCATCGTGTTCTCTGGCAACCTGCTGCCGCTCGCGATGCTGCCCGACGCTTGGCAGACCGCGCTGCTGCTGCAGCCGCTGGCCGGGCTGATGGACATTCCAGCGCGGCTCTACTTCGGGCAGCTGCAGGGCTGGCAGGCCGTGGGAGGACTCGGTCTGCAGGCCTTCTGGATCGCGGTGCTCGTGGCGCTGGGACACATGGCGATGAGCCGTACCATGCGCGGCCTGCAGGTGCAGGGCGGATGAAGGTGGTGAGGGCGATGGGATCGATTCCGCTCTTCTTCCGGCTGGTGGGCGCTTCCCTCGGCGGCCAGGCGCGCTACCCCGCCTCGGCGCTGATGCTGACCGTCGGCCAGTTCCTCGGCACTGGTATCGAGGTGATCGCCGTGTGGGCGCTGTTCCACCGCTTCGGCGACGTGCAGGGCTGGCGCATCGGCGAGGTGGCCCTGTTCTACGGCCTGGTGAACTGCATGTTCGCGCTGGCCGATGCGCTGGGCCGCGGCTTCGACGTGCTCGGCACCGAGTTTTTGCGCACCGGCGCCTTCGACCGCCTGCTGCTGCGCCCGCGTCCGCTCGCGCTGCAGCTGATGGGCAACGACTTCCGCATCAGCCGACTGGGCCGGCTGCTGCAGGGGCTGGCGATGGTGGCTTTCGCGACGCAGCAGACGGGCATCGCGTGGACGCCGGGCGCCATCGCCATCGCGCTGCTCGCCATCGCGGGCGGCGTGGCGCTGTTCCTCGGCATCCTGGTGCTGCAGGGCACCCTGGCCTTCTGGACCGTCGAGAGCCTCGAGATCGCGAACGTGCTGACCTATGGCGGCGTGCAGGCCGCGCAGTACCCGCTGGCGCTCTATGCGCGCTGGTTCCGGCGCGTGCTGACCTTCATCGTGCCGCTGGCCTGCGTGGCGTACTACCCGGTGCTGGCGATCCTGGGGAAGGCCGACCCGTTGGGGGCTCCGGCGTGGGTGGGCCTGGTGTCGCCGCTCGCGGGATTCGTGTTCCTGGCGGCGGCGTTCGGGGTGTGGCGCGTCGGGTTGCGCCGCTATGCGTCGACGGGCAGTTGAGTTGAAGAGAGCCGGAGAACGGGCTTATTGCTTCTTCGTCGCGGCACTCTCATCCCGGTGCTTCGCGAGTAGCACTGGGATGTTTTCATAGAGCGAGTAAATGGAGTCCTCGCTGCCGTTGGCAAGCTGCTTGGCAACCTTGTTGAAGGGGTGCACGAAGAACCCGGCTTCGCATTCGAGCGATCCACCCAGCATCCATGTGCAGTTGTATTGTTTTCGAATGGCCTCGCCGAAATAGGAGCCTAGAACCTGCGTGAGCCCTGCGGGGTTCGTCACGCCGGTGCGCGTGCGCTCGATGAAGCCATCGAGCCATTTCACGGACTCCGGCGTGAAATTGAAGTCAACGCCCGAGGTCACGCCAATCCGTTCTTGAACAAGCTTGGCGTTCGCCTCTATCGCTGCGATCTGCGTGGCGAGTTGCCGCGGCTTTTGATCGTGCTCGACGGGACCTTGTGCCCATGCGGTCGGCAAAGTCATTGCTGCCGTCAAACAAAGACGTGACCAGAAGGTGCCTTGCACGCGCTACCCCGCGCTCTGCAGCGCCAACCCCGCATGCTCGCGCAGCGGATGGAAGTGGATCTTCGGAAACCGCTCCTGCGCCAGCCGCACGTCGTAAGGCGACGTGCACAGGAAGGCCAGCGTATCCGCCGCGTCCTTCGCCATGCGCTGCGGGTAGGCGTTCACGAACTCGCGCAGCTCGGCCGGCGTGTCGGCCGTGATCCAGCGTGCGCCGGTGTACTGGCAGCCTTCGAGCCGCACGTCGGCGTCGTATTCGGTCTTCAGGCGGTGCTGCACCACTTCGAACTGCAGCTGGCCGACCGCGCCCAGCAGCATCGGGCCGCCGATCTCGGGGCGGAAGACCTGGATCGCGCCTTCCTCGCCGAGCTGGGCCAGGCCCTGCTGCAGCTGCTTGGTGCGCAGCGGGTTCTTCAGGATCACGGTCATGAAGAGCTCGGGCGCGAAGAAGGGCAGGCCGGTGAACTGCAGGCTTGCGCCGTCGGTGATGGTGTCGCCCAGCTGCACGCCGCCATGGGTGGTGAAGCCCACGATGTCGCCCGCGTAGGCCTCTTCCACCGCCTCGCGGCGCTGGCTCATGAAGGTCACGACGCTGGTGGGTCGCAGTTCTTTCGCGGTGCGCTGCACCTTCAGCTTCATGCCCGGCGTGTACTTGCCCGAGGCCATGCGCACGAAGGCGATGCGGTCGCGGTGGTTGGCGTCCATGTTGGCCTGCACCTTGAAGACCACGCCCGCGAAGTCCTTGTCCTCGGGCTGGATCTCCTTGGTCACCGGCTGGCGGTTGACCAGCGTGGTGCTGACGCGCGAGCGCGGCGAGGGCGCCAGGTCGACCAGCGCGTCGAGCACTTCCATCACGCCGAAGTTGTTCACGCCGGAGCCGAAGAACACGGGCGTCTGCTTGCCGGCCAGGAAGGCCTCGCGGTCCCAGGCGGGCGACGCGCCGGTGGCGAGCTCCATGCTTTCCATGGCGGTCTCGAAGTCGGCGCCGAAGCGCTTGACCAGCGTGTCGCGCTCGGAAAGCGGAATGGTCTCGAAATCCTGCGGCAGGCGCTCGCTGCCCGACTCGAACACGGTCATCGCCTGCGTGCGCAGGTTCATGATCCCGCGGAAGCTCTTGCCCTGGCCCACCGGCCAGGTCATGGGCACGCAGGGCATGCCGAGCTCGCGTTCCACCTCGTCGAGGATGTCCAGCGGCTCGCGCACTTCGCGGTCCATCTTGTTGACGAAGGTGATGATGGGCGTGTCGCGCTGGCGGCAGACCTCGATCAGCCGCCGCGTCTGCGCTTCCACGCCGTTGGCCGCGTCGATCACCATCAGCGCCGAGTCGACGGCGGTGAGCACGCGGTAGGTGTCTTCGGAGAAGTCCTTGTGGCCGGGTGTGTCGAGCAGGTTGATGACGTGGTCGCGGTAGACCATCTGCATCACCGACGAGGCCACCGAGATGCCGCGCTGCTTCTCGATCTCCATCCAGTCGGAGGTGGCATGGCGCGAGGCCTTGCGCGCCTTCACCGAGCCGGCGATCTGGATCGCGCCGGAGAAAAGCAGCAGCTTTTCGGTCAGCGTGGTCTTGCCGGCGTCAGGGTGGGAAATGATCGCGAAGGTGCGGCGGCGGCGGGTTTCGGCTACGAAAGACAAGATGGGCAATCTGCGGGGGGAATCCGCGATTTTAAAAGGCAGCTTCGACAAGTCCCGATTTCAGTCCTCTTGCCCGCCGTGTCCGGTGCAGCGGACACCGTTGAAGGTGTGAGTGCAGCATGGGCAGCTGGGCACCATCTGCTCGGGCCCCAGCGCCGGGTTGACTACTTGCAGCTTGCCCTCGTCATCGACAAACAGGCCGCTGTAATAGCTTGAATCGCCGACCCTGACGACGTCCTGCCGCTGGTCGTCGCGCAGCGCCACCAGCCAAAAGATGGGCTCGGGCCGATCGAGCCGCGACACGGCTTCGCTATGCACCGAGTTCCAGTCGGCGCCGACTTTGGAGAGGAGGAACCTGAACAAGGGGGTGTAGTCGAGCCCGCGCTGATGTTTCCCATGCATGGCGCTTCGGGTGGCATCCGAGCGCATGGAATCCTTGGTGTTTCGTTCGTGGCGGTAGTCGCCCCCAAAAAGATGGTGCACATTGCGCGCCTTGGTGTTCACCTTGCGGTAGAGGGGCTCCTTCTGCATCAGTGCATTGTGCAGGGATCAGTGCTCAGCCCCCGAGCGCCTCGTTCATCCCATACGCCCGCATCTGCGCCTCGAACCGCGCCACATCCTGGCTCAGCACCACGATGTCGTGTGCCATGCCCTGTCGGTCCTTCACGTGCTTGCCCAGCAGCGCCTCGGGCTTGAACCCCAGGGCCTGGAAGACGGCGATGGCGCCGCGCTGGTCGACGGTCATGCGGGCGACGAGCTTTTCCGCCCCTCGCTCGATGGCCAGGGCGCAGGCCTCGCGCGCGAGCTTGTGGCCCAGGCCGCTGCCGCGCAGCTCGGGGGGCGGCGAGCACGCGCAGTTCGGCGACGTGGCTGGACCAGGAGTGCGGATCGCGAATCACCGCCGCGCAGCCGAGCACCGTCTCGTCGCGCACCGCGAGCACGCTGTCGATGTCGCCGCGCTCGATGGCGCGCACCCAGGCGCTCATCACCTTGGGCTGGGTGATGTCGCGCGGCAGAAAGAGCAGGTCGTGCGCCGGCAATGCCTGCGCGAAGGCGAGCACGGCGTCGGCGTCTTCGGCGGCCATGAGGCGCAGGACGATGCTGCCCTCGCTGCTGGTCACGGTGCGCGGGTAGGTCCGCGAGAAAGAGTCGGTCACGGTGGTGATGCTCATGTCGATCGCACTCCAAGCCATTCGTCCAGTTTGGGCCACAACCGGCGCACCGCGTTGGGCCCGGCGGCGAGGCTGACGTGGCCGCCCTTGAGCACCACTTCCTCCTTGTCGGCAGAGCCGATGCCAGCCACCAGCGGCTGCCCGGCCTCGTAGGGAACGATGTGGTCGTGCTGCGCGAGGGCGTGCAGCACCGGCACCTTGATGTTCTTCAGTTGCACCTTCTGCCCGCCGATCACCAGCTCGCCCTTGTGCAGCTTGTTGCCCCACATGAGCTCCTTGACGGTCTGGCGGAAGTACTCGCCGGCCAGCGGCAGCATCTCGTTGCCCCAGCGGTCGAACATGCGGTACGACTTGACGAATTCGTCGTTGTCCATGTTGTCCCACAGCTGCACCATGCCCGCGCTGCGGCCGGCGGGGCGCAGCATGTCGAAGGAGGCGAAGAGCATCTCGGGCGGCACGTTGCCCACGGTGTCGATGAGCCGGTCGACGTCGAAGTAGCGGCGGTCCGACCACGCATGGAAGAGCTTCATGCGGCTGAAGTCGATGGGCGTGGTGAAGAGCGCGAGATTCTTCATCGGCCCGCCGGGGTGCAGCGCGGCGTACAGCGTGGAGAGCACGCCGCCCATGCAGTAGCCCACGAGCGTGACGTCTTCCTCGCCTGAGCGCTCCTGCACGCGGCGGATGGAATCGGGGATGAAGTCGAGCACGTAGTCCTCGATGCGCAGGTATTTTTCCTGCGGGCGCGGGGCGTTCCAATCCATCATGTAGACGTCGTAGCCCTGCAGCAGCAGGTGCTCGACCATGCTCTGGCCCGGCGCCAGGTCGAGGATGTAGCCGCGGTTGGTGGTCGCCATCACGATCAGCAGCGGCACGCGGTAGATCTCGTCGGCCATGGGCCGGTAGTGGTACAGGCTCAGCGTGCCGCGGCGGTGGATCTCGTCCTTGGGCGTCTGGCCGACGGAAGGGGCGGTGGTGGTGAGGAAATCCAGGCCCTTGATGTTGCGCTGGATCGCCCGTTCGATCTCCGAGGCGATGTCGGGCAGGACGAATGCGTCGGCTTCGGCGGTCATGACCGGCGCTTTCCCGCGGGCTTGCGCGTGCGTGCGGGCCGGGTCGCCGCGGCCGGCGGCGGGTTCGGCGGCTGGCGTGTGCGGCGCGGTCCGGGCGCGGCCGATGCCACGGCGGCACCGCTTCCTTCTACCGCGCGGGCGATGCGCGCCAGATGGTCGTCGATGCGCTGCAGCTGTTCGCCGAGCGCCTGCAGGTCGGCGCGCGTCGGCAGATTCAGCATCGTGAGGTAGCGCGCCATCAGGTCGCCCAGCGCTTTCTGGGCGGTGAGCGAGGCGTTCATGCCGCCGTGCATGCCCTGGCGGAACGGGTCCGAGGCCATGGTCTCGTTGGCGAATTCGTTGGTGCTCTTTTCCCACTGGGCCGTGAGTTCGCGCCACATGGCCATGGGGTCGAGGGGAGAGAACTTGTTCGTCATGGCGGAAGCTCCCTTCTTTCCTGTCTGTCGCCTTGTTCCTGTCGCCGCTGCCTCAGGTGCCGGCGTGCCGCGCCGTGTGCGCCGCGATGGCCTCGACGATCTGCGGCCACATCGGGATCGGCAATGCGTGCCCCATTCCCGGGATGCGCAGCAGCTGCGACCCCGTGATCGCATCGGCCACGTCCACGCCGCATGCCACCGGCACCAGCGGATCGTCGTCGCCGTGGATCACCAGCGTGGGCACGCGCACTTCGCGAAGCGCGGGCTTGCGGTTGCCGGAGGCCAGGATGGCGGCGAGCTGCCGCGCCACGCCGGCCGGGTTGAGGCCGCGCAGGAAGACGAGCTGCGCCTTCTCGGCATCGCGCGCTTCGTCGAGCGGAAAGCTCCCCGGTCCGCGCAGCACGCGCCACACCTTCGCGTGGTGCGCCTGGTAGGCCGCGAAGGTGGTCGGCGCGGGTGAGAACAGCACCGCCATCGCCTCGGGTGTGGGCGGCGGCAGGCCCGGCGCGCCGGTGCTCGACATGATGCTGGTGAACGACAGCATCCGCTGCGCGTGATGGATGCACATCTCCTGGCCGATGGCGCCGCCCATCGAGGCGCCCACGACGTGCGCGCGCTCGATGCCCAGCGCGTCGAGCAGCCCGACGCAGTCGGCCGCCATGTCGCGCAGGTCGTAAGGCGCTCGCAGCGGCAGGCCGGCCATCGCCTGCGCCATCAGCGCCTGGATGTCGGGCACGCCGAGCAGCGTGAGGTGCGTCGAATGGCCGATGTCGCGGTTGTCGAAGCGGATCACGCGGTGCCCGCCGGCTTCGGCGAGCCTGGCGCAGAAGGCGTCGTCCCACGCCACCATCTGCGCGCCGAGGCCCATGACCAGCAGCAGCGGCGAGCCGGCCGGGTCGCCGAAGCTGTCCCACGCCAGCTCGATGCCGTTGGCGTGTGTGCGCCGCTCCACGCGGGGCGGAACTGCGGACATGCGTTGGCCCCCGTGCCTACTTGCGCTGGAGCAGCTTCGTCACTTCGTCCACGTTGGCCTGGATGCGCTGGCGCACCACGTCGAAGGCGTCGGCCTGCGACTTGGCCGCGAGGTTGGCCAGCTCCTTGATGTCGTCGATGGCGCGCTGGAACGACTGGCGGCCGAGTTCGTCGAGCTTGGCGAGGTTCTCCTTCGGGTCCTTGCCGGGCATTTCCTTGGCGGCGGCCTGCCACTCGGAAATGGCGCTCTTGATCATCTCCGTCTGCCGCTGCACCACGGTCTGCAGGCCCTGGTAGGACTTCTCGTTGGCCTGCATCAGGGCGGCCAGATCCTTGCGGCCGCTCTCCAGCAGCTTGCCGGCGCCGCCGGTCAGGTTGAGGCTCTGCAGCCGGTCGGCCATGCCTTTCAGCGGGTTGAGCATGTCCGCGGCGTTCGGCGCCGCCTTCTTCGTGCCGGAGGTACTGCTGCTGCTACTGCTGGCGGTGGTCTTCTTCGCTGCGGCTTTCTTGGCAGTGGCCATGGTGCGGGATCTCCTGTGACGTTGGACGTGTGGATGGCAGGGACCAAGCCTGACGGCAAAAATCCCTCGCCACGATACGCCGCGCCGGAGCGCCGCAGGTTGCCGCCGCGACAAAAATGCCTGCGGGATTTCCCTTGGGTGCCGGGCTCCCGCTCGTGGCCCAGCCTACATCGGCGGCGCGAAGCCGTTGCGCCCGGCGGTCACGCGCAACGCGGTGGGCGTGCCGTTCTTCTCCTGCGCGTTGACCAGCACACGTGCGCCGGGCACCAGCAGCGCGTCGGTGCCGGGGCGGAAGGTGACCACCGGCACGTCGGGCGGCACGACGACGGTCTTCTCGCCGCCCTTGTAGGTCAGGTGCAGTTGCTGGCCGCCGCGCACCGACTTCGGCGCCGCGGCCAGGTCCGCGACGGTGGCGTTGGTCATGGTGCTTTCGGGCAGCAGGTCCCAGGGGCGATGGCCCTCGCCCGTGCCGCGCGCGGCCTCGGGGAACACGACCACTTCGAGCGCCTTCTGCGTGCCGTCGGCCTGCGGCATGGCGGCGGTGCCGATGAAGCTGCCGTGCTTGATGTCCGAAAGCTTGATCGGATAGACCTCGGAGACAGCCAGGTCGGCCGGACGCGCGAGCGAGACGACCTCGCCGCCGCGGGCCTGCACCACGAGGGTGCTGGCGTCGACGCGCACGAGGGTGCCGCGGATGCGGACGGTGTCGGCGTTCTGGGCCGAGGCGACGGCCGGCAGGAGGGCTGTCAGGCAAAGGGCGGCAACGGCGGCGAGCAGGGGAGCCTTGGACGCGCTGGACGAATGAATCGGCATGTGGGCTTTCGGGGACGATGGGGCTGGTCAATGTACGTCCCGCCGGCGAATCGTGCTGGCGGCCGACTTAGCCCTGAATGAGCAAGAAAAAAGGCCGCATGCCTCGCAACGCGGCATGCGGCCTTCATTCGGAGCGAAGCGCTCGCGGCGTCAGTCGATCAGGCCGATCTCCATCGCGCCGGCCGTGGCCGGGTTGCGCGAGCCGACCATCGCGAAGAGCTTGCTGCTTTGGCTGGCGAAGTGGTAGTTCGGCCCGGTGAAAGTCGCCGCGCGCATGTTGAGCGGACCGTTCGTGCCCATGGAGCCCAGCGTCGCGGCGAGCGTGGCGCTGGTGCCGTCAGGGAGCGTCTGCGTGCGCGTGTAGTAGGAAGCGTCGGCGCCGGTGCTGCCCCAGCTGCCGTTGGTGGCGCCGCCGCGCGCGATGACGGTGGGCCATGCGGCGCGCTCGGGCAGGCCGATGCGGAACACCGACCTCGGGGGCGTGGACGCCACGTTGCCGGCCGAGAGGTAGATGTTCTCGCCTCCGACGCGCGCGACCGCGAAGGTGCCGTTGTCCGACGGATTGGCCACGTTCACGATGCGCCAGGTGTCCACCGTGGTGCCAGCCGACACGCTGTACGTCAGCACGGACGCCGCTGGGCAGTTGTCGATCCGGTAGATCACGTTGTCGTTGCACAGGTAGAGCACGGTGCCGCCGTTGGCGATCTGGATCTGCGTGATCGACGAATCGCCGCCGGTGGCCGTCATGTTGATGCCCAGCCGGTTGTAGGTGCCGTCGAGCGCACTCTGCGTCTTCACCAGAGCGCGCGATGCCACGAAGGGCCGCACGGCGTAGCTCTCGGGCGTGAGCTGCGCGACCGCGAACGGGAACGCGCCGACCACCGTGTCCGTCGTGAAGCGGAAGCGCGCCGTGTTCGCGGGGCTCGTGATGCGGCTGCTGTCGAAGATGAAGCTGCCGGCTTCCGCCGTGTCCTCGGCGAAGCTGCCCGAGGCGACGGTGCCGGCGGCATCTGTCATCTGGTAGCGCTTGCTGTCGAGGTTCAGCGCGAGCGTCTGCCGCGAGCCGTTGGTGGCGTAGACCTTGTAGCGGCCGTTGCGCGCGTCGGGCGTGGCGCCGTTGTCGATCAGGTTGAGCTGGATGTAGCCCTGCGTGGCGGTGTTGCTGCGCGCGCCCACCAGTACCGAAAGCTCGCCGGCCTGCATCGCGAAGTACTTGTTCGCCCCGGTGAAGTTGACGCCGCGGATGCCCAGGGGCTGGTTCGCGTAGGCGGTGCTGTCCACCGGCATCGTCAGGGTGCCGTAGGTGTCGTCGGTGCCGGTGGAGGTGCGCACCGTGCTGGTCGTGCTGATCAGGTTCGTGCCCCAGCTGCTCGTGGTCGACGAGCCGATGCCGCGCGTGGTCGGCCAGTTCGACGATTCGGGCAGGGCGATGCGCATGAACTGCTGGGCCGGCGAGACGCTGATGCCGCCATTCAGGTAGACGTTCTGGCCGCCGATGCGCGCGACGCGGAAGCCGCCGATGTCGCTGCTGTTGGCCACGTTGGTCGTGACCCAGGCATCGTCGGTGCCGGCCGTGACCGCGTAGGTGCGCTTCGAGGACGCGGGGCAGAGGTCGATCCTGTAGATGATCGCGTCGTTGCAGATCTCCAGCACCGTGCCGCTGCCCGACAGGCGCATCGAGAGGATCGTCGAGTCCTGCACGCCGCCGGGGCTGCGCGTGATGCTGAAGCGGTTGTAGGTGCCGTCGATCAGCGCCGCAGTGGCCACGAAGTTGCGCGCCGCCACGAAGGGCTGCGCGGCATACGCGGCGGGGCTCGAGTACGCGGTCTGGAATGGGAACGCGCCCACGATGGCGTCGCTCGTCACGCGGAAGCGCGAGGTGTTGGCCGCGGTGGTGATGCGGCTGCTCGCGAACACGTAGGTGCCCGGCTCGGTGAAATCCTCGGCAAAGGTGCCCGACTCGGCCACGCCGAGGTTGTCCGTCATGGTGTAGCTGCCGGCGTCGAAGTCGACCGAGAGCTGCTGCTGCGTGCCGTTGGCAGCGTAGACGCGGTAGCTGCCGTTGCGCGCGTCGGGCGTGCCCAGGGTCTTGGCGGCCCGGGCTTCCGGCTTGGAACTGCCGCCCGCCGACAGCGACAAGCCGCCGGAACCGCCACCACCTCCTCCCCCGCAAGCCGCCAGCAAGGCAGCGATGCACCAGCCAGCGAGATTCCTCGTTATCCTCATTTTTGTGCCCTTTTGTATTCAAATAGGCTCGACAGCAGGCCGGTTGGCTGCTGAACCAAACCCGAAGAAATCGTAACAAGAGGTCGCTTTGTTGCGGCGGGTGACAAATGTCAGCCAGGCGACCGAGCATTGGCGTGGGCTTTGGCCCCGTCTACAATCCGCCCCTCCGAGGAGCGTTGCAGCGCCGTCAGGCGTGAGGCTCGGACCACATATCGCAACGACGCTCACCCGCTGTTCTTGCGGTGAGCCTTTTTCCCCGTATCCGGCGGCATCTTTCAAACCAGTTTTGTTGGAGTTCCCATGAGCGCTGTTCTCAAGCCCACCCCCGTTTCGACCGCCGACCAGGCGATCGCCGACCTGTCCCTTGCCGCCTGGGGCCGCAAGGAGATCAAGATCGCGGAAACCGAGATGCCCGGCCTGATGGCCATCCGCGAGGAGTTCTCGAAGTCGCAGCCGCTGAAGGGCGCGCGCATCACCGGCTCGCTGCACATGACCATTCAAACGGCCGTGCTGATCGAGACGCTGCAGGCGCTGGGCGCGCAGGTGCGCTGGGCCTCGTGCAACATCTTCTCGACGCAGGACCACGCCGCCGCCGCCATCGCCGCTGCCGGCACGCCGGTGTTCGCGATCAAGGGCGAGTCGCTGAAGGACTACTGGGACTACACCCACGCCATCTTCGACTTCGGCCCCAAGGGCTCGAAGGGCGAAGGCCCGAACATGATCCTGGACGACGGCGGCGACGCCACGCTGCTGATGCACCTGGGCCAGCGCGCCGAGAAGGACCAGAGCGTGCTCGCCAACCCGACCAGCGAGGAAGAACGCATCCTCTACGCCGCCATCAAGGCCAAGCTGGCCGTCGACGGCACCTGGTACACCCGCAAGTCGGCCGAGATCATCGGCGTGACCGAAGAAACCACCACCGGCGTGCACCGCCTGAACGAGATGTCCGCCAAGGGCACGCTGCTGTTCCGCGCCATCAACGTGAACGACTCGGTCACCAAGAGCAAGTTCGACAACCTGTACGGCTGCCGCGAGTCGCTGGTGGACGGCATCAAGCGCGCCACCGACGTGATGATCGCCGGCAAGGTGGCGCTGGTGGCCGGCTACGGCGACGTGGGCAAGGGCTCGGCCCAGGCGCTGCGCGCGCTGTCGGCGCAGGTGTGGGTGACCGAGATCGACCCGATCAACGCCCTGCAGGCCGCCATGGAAGGCTACAAGGTCGTGACGATGGAATACGCCGCCGACAAGGCCGACATCTTCGTGACCACCACCGGCAACCGCGACGTGATCCGCCACGAGCACATGGCCGCCATGAAGGACCAGGCCATCGTCTGCAACATCGGCCACTTCGACAACGAGATCGACGTCGCGTCGATCGAGAAGTACGAGTGGGAAGAGATCAAGCCGCAGGTCGACCACATCAAGTTCCCCGACGGCAAGAAGATCATCCTGCTGGCCAAGGGCCGCCTCGTGAACCTGGGCTGCGGCACGGGCCATCCGAGCTTCGTGATGTCGTCGTCGTTCGCGAACCAGACCATCGCCCAGATCGAGCTGTTCACCAAGCCCGACGCCTACCAGGCCGGCAAGGTCTACGTGCTGCCGAAGCACCTCGACGAGAAGGTCGCGCGCCTGCACCTGAAGAAGGTCGGCGCCATGCTCACCGAGCTGACCGACACGCAGGCCGCCTACATCGGCGTGGACAAGAACGGCCCCTACAAGCCGGACACGTACCGCTACTGATCGGCAGAGCGCATGCGCGCCGATCAACTGCTGGTGGAGCGCGGCCTGGCCGCGTCGCGTTCGCAGGCCGTGCGGCTCATTGCCGGCGGTTTGCGCTGGCGTGACGCGGGCACGAGCGATGCGTGGCGCAATGTCGTCAAGAACAAGGACGACGTGCCCGAATCGGCCGAGCTCGAACTCGTCGATGCGGCGGAGGCGCGCTACGTGTCGCGCGGCGGGCTCAAGCTCGAGGGCGCGCTGGCCGCGAGTGGTATCGATCCCGCCGGCAAGCTGTGCCTCGACGTGGGCCAGTCGACCGGCGGCTTCACCGATTGCCTGCTGCAGCGCGGCGCGGCCAAGGTGGTGGGCGTCGACGTCGGCCACGGGCAGCTGCATGCGCGGCTGCGCGAGGACGAGCGCGTGGTGGCCATCGAAGGCGTCAATGCGCGTGCGCTGTCGGCCGACGATCTGGGCGAAGAGGGCGATGCGCGCTTCGACCTGATCGTGGGCGACCTGTCGTTCATCTCGCTCACGCTGGTGCTGCCGGCGGTCGTTGGATTCATGGCCGACGACGGCCGTCTGCTGATGCTGGTCAAGCCGCAGTTCGAGCTGCAGCCCGGCCAGGTCGGCAAGGGCGGCATCGTGCGCGACGACGCGCTGTACGCGGTGGTCGAGAAGCGCCTGCGCGACGCCTGCGAGGCGCTCGGCCTCAAGGTGCTGCAGTGGTTCGACAGCCCGATCGTCGGGGGCGACGGCAACCGCGAGTTTTTCATTCACGCCGAGCGTGCCGTGCGCGCGAACGGCTCCTAAGGAGACGCAGGTGCGCCTTCCGTTGAGTTTCGAATTCTTCCCGACCAAGACGCCCGAAGGCGCGGTCAAGCTGCGCGCCGTGCGCCAGCAGCTGTACGCGCGCAAGCCGCAGTTCTGCTCGGTCACGTACGGCGCGGGCGGTTCCACGCACCAGGGCACCTTCGGCGCGGTGCAGGAGATCCTGGCCGAGGGCGTGGATGCCGCGAGCCACTTCTCGTGCATCGGCGCCACGCGCGCCACCGTGCGCGAGCAGCTCGCCGAGCTGAAGGCCATGGGCGTCAAGCGCCTGGTGGCGCTGCGCGGCGACCTGCCCAGCGGCTACGGCATCGGCGGCGAGTTCCAGTACGCGAGCGACCTCGTCGGCTTCATCCGCGAGGAGACCGGCCGCGACTTCCACATCGAGGTGGCCTGCTACCCCGAGATCCACCCGCAGGCCCGCTCGCCCGAAGCCGACCTGCAGGCCTTCGCCGCCAAGGTGAAGGCGGGTGCCGACTCGGCGATCACGCAGTACTTCTTCAGTCCCGAGGCGTACTTCCGCTTCGTCGACGACGTGCGCAAGCTCGGTCTCGACACGCCGATCGTGCCGGGCATCATGCCGATCACCAGCTCGACGCAGCTCATGCGCTTCTCGGACGCCTGCGGCGCGGAGATCCCGCGCTGGATCCGCCTGCGGCTGCAGGGCTTCGGCGACGACACGGCGTCGATCAAGTCCTTCGGCCTCGACGTGGTCACCGACCTTTGCGCGCGCCTGCAGGAAGGCGGCGCGCCGGCGCTGCATTTCTACACGATGAACCAGTCGGCGGCCACGCTGGCTGTGCTGGAGCGCCTCGATTGAGAGGGCGCGCGGGGCTCCGGGCGGCGCTTGTCGCGACGACCTGCGTTCTTGCGGGATGCGCCATGCCGCCCGCGACCGACGCCGACGGCAACGCGAAATTGCTGCCCCTGCCGCGCGCCATCGCGGTGCCCCCGGGTGCGGCCGCGCGCTCCAGCGTGCCGGCGGTGCGCTATGACCTCAGCGTCTCCGGCACCGGCGAGCAGGCCCCGGACGACGGCGTGCCCGACGACGGGCCGCGCGAGATCTTCGAGCGCGGCGGCGCCTCCTGGTACGGCATCCAGTTCCACCAGCGCAAGACCGCCAGCGGCGAGCGCTTCGACATGACCGCCATGACGGCGGCGCACAAGACCCTTCCCTTCAACACGCGCGTGTGCGTTCGCAGCCTCGTCAACGGAAGCGAGGTGCTGGTGCGCATCAACGACCGGGGCCCCTATGCGGCGGGCCGCGTGATCGACCTGAGCCGCGCGGCGGCCGACCGGATCGGCCTGACCGGGCTGGGCATCAAGCAGGTGGCGCTGACGGTGGTCGACCGCGACGGCATGCGCTGCGGCGGGCTGCCGGTGGAAGCTGGCGATGCAGCGGCGCCCACGGCATCGAGCGAGCCGCAGCAGCGTGTGCGTGCGCCGGCTCCGGCACGGCGCAAGGCGGTCGTGCCGCCCCGTCGCCGCAAATAGGCGGACGCGAAAAGGGCGGCTGGCTCAGCCGCCCGAATCGAGCGAGAAGGCCGCGTTGCGGTCCTGGCCAAGGCGCTGCACCAGTTGCGGCAGCGCGGCCGCCAGCAGCGGCTTCAGCGTGTAGGGCGGATTGATCAGGAACATGCCGCTGGCGGGCAGTCCCGGCCGGTGCGTCTCGCCCGAGGCGGCATCTTTCGTGATCTTGCTGGACTTAACCGTCAGCGTGGCGTGCAGCCATGACTTGCCGGCCTTGGTCGCCATCGTCTTGAGCCGGCGTGGCAGGTCGTGCGCCTCGGGGCGCGGAATGATCGGATACCAGACCGCGTAGGTGCCCGTGGCGAAGCGCTTGAGCGCCTCGGCCGTGAAGTCGAGCACGCGGCCGTAGTCGGTCTTCATCTCGTAGCTGGGGTCCATCAGCACCAGCGCGCGGCGCGACGGCGGCGGCAGGAACTTGGTGGCGCTGCCGAAGCCGTCCTCGCGAAGCACGGCGATCTGGCGGCCGGCCTCGAGCTGGGCGATGTTGGCGTCCAGCGTGCGCGCGTCGGTGGGGTGCAGTTCGAAGAGCTTGAGCTTGTCGTGGTCGCGCAGCAGGTGCTGCACGATGAAGGGCGAGCCGGGGTAGACGCGGGCGCCGCCCTTGGGGTTGAAGTCGCCGATCACGGCCAGGTAGCGGGCGATCGCGTCGGCCAGCGGGGCTTCGGTCTCGGCTGCTACTTTTTTGGTAGCGGACTTCGCTGCGGGAGCCGGTGCGGCGGGCTCTTTCTTGTCCGAAAGAAGGCGCAGGACGCCGTCTGCCGCCTCGCCGCTGGTGCCGGCGTAGTCGCCGTCCAGCCGGTAGAGGCCGGCGCCGGCGTGGGTGTCGACGACCGTCAGGGCTGCTTCTTTTTCGAGCAGGTGGTCGAGCGTGGCAATCAGCACCGTGTGCTCGAGCACGTCGGCGTGGTTGCCGGCATGGAAGGCGTGGCGGTAGCTGAACATAGGGGAAGGATGGTAACGGTGTTGGGGCCGCGAAGGCACGAATTTGCCTGGGCGGGGTCATTCTTCGTATAATCGCGGGCTTCGCAGCGTTTTTGTGGCCCCGCGGCGAAGACTTCCAAACCCACCTAAGAGATTCCCAACAGAGGAACGCCGACCGTGGAAAAGGGCCCGCCAAACCCTCTTTCAAGAGAAAAACTCATGACCAAAACGTTCAGCGCCAAGCCCGCTGACGTGACGCACGAGTGGTTTGTGATTGACGCGACCGACAAGGTCCTCGGACGAGTAGCCAGCGAAGTTGCTCTCCGTCTGCGCGGCAAACACAAGGCCATTTACACGCCTCACGTCGATACCGGTGACTTCATCGTCATCATCAACGCATCGCAACTGCGCGTCACCGGCGCCAAGTCCATCGACAAGGTGTACTACCGTCATTCGGGCTACCCGGGCGGCATCACGGCGACCAACTTCCGCGACATGCAGAACAAGCATCCGGGCCGCGCCCTGGAAAAGGCTGTCAAGGGCATGCTGCCCAAGGGCCCGCTCGGTTACGCAATGATCAAGAAACTCAAGGTGTACGGTGGCGCTGAGCACCCGCATACCGCCCAACAGCCCAAAGTGCTGGAACTGTAAGGAGCCTTGAGAATGATTGGTGAATGGAACAATGGCACCGGCCGTCGCAAATCGAGCGTCGCCCGCGTGTTTCTGAAAAAGGGCTCGGGCAAGATCACGGTCAACGGCAAGGACATCCAGGATTTCTTTGGCCGCGAAACCTCGATCATGATCGCGAAGCAACCCCTCGCGCTGACCAACAACCTCGAAACCTTCGACGTGATGGTCAACGTGCACGGCGGTGGCGAATCCGGCCAGGCTGGCGCTACCCGTCACGGCATCACCCGTGCGCTGATCGACTACGACGCAGGTCTGAAGTCGGTGCTGAGCCAGGCTGGCTACGTCACGCGCGATGCACGTGAAGTCGAGCGCAAGAAGGTCGGTCTGCACTCCGCCCGTCGCCGCAAGCAGTTCAGCAAGCGCTGATCCGCTTCCTGCGAGCAAAAGCCGCCTTCGGGCGGCTTTTTCATTGGAACGCCCTTGGCGCGGGGTGCGCCGACCCCACTTGCAATGGGGTGCGCGCCAGCCCGGCCTGCCGGGAATGCGTCATTGCAGTAGGATTCGTTTCATTGGCCGCACAATCGGCCCCCCAAGGAGTTATCAGTCCATGAGCGCCGTAGCCGAAAACATCCAGACCCAGATGCCCGAGCCGATCATCTTCACCGACAGCGCGGCAGCCAAGGTGGCCGACCTGATCGCCGAAGAAGGCAACCCCGACCTCAAGCTGCGCGTGTTCGTGCAGGGCGGCGGCTGCTCCGGCTTCCAGTACGGGTTCACCTTCGACGAGATCACCAACGAGGACGACACCACCATGACCAAGAACGGTGTGTCGCTGCTGATCGACGCCATGAGCTACCAGTACCTTGTCGGCGCCGAGATCGACTACAAGGAAGACCTGCAGGGCGCTCAGTTCGTGATCAAGAACCCGAACGCCACCAGCACCTGCGGTTGCGGATCGAGCTTCTCGGCCTGATCTCCGGCCGAATGCTGCTCACCCAGCCCCTCTGAAAAAAGCCGCCTCCGGGCGGCTTTTTCGTTCCCCGCCGTTTTTTCCGCCCCTGCCACCCATGACATCCGAGGCCGAAGCCGCCACCGCCGATCCCGTCCGCAAGAGCCTGCTGTGGCTCGTCGCCGTCGGCTTCTTCATGCAGACGCTCGACGCCACCATCATCAACACGGCGCTGCCGGCGATGGCCGCGAGCCTTGGCGAGAGCCCGCTGCGCATGCAGTCGGTGGTGGTGGCCTATGCGCTCACCATGGCGATGCTGATTCCCGCCTCGGGCTGGATCGCCGACCGCTTCGGCACGCGGAGGGTGTTCTTCTCGGCCATCGTGCTGTTCGCGCTGGGCTCGGTGCTGTGCGCGTTGTCGCACAGCCTGGGCCAGCTGGTGGCCGCGCGCGTGGTGCAGGGGCTCGGCGGGGCGCTGCTGCTGCCCGTGGGGCGGCTGTCGCTGCTGCGCACGGTGCCGCGCGGGGAGTTCCTCCAGGCGATGAGCTTCGTGGCCATTCCGGGGCTCATCGGGCCCCTGCTGGGCCCCACGCTGGGCGGGTGGCTGGTGCAGTACGCCTCCTGGCACTGGATCTTCCTGATCAACGTGCCCGTGGGCCTGGCCGGGTGCATCGCCACCCTGAAGTACATGCCCGACCTGCGCGGCGTGACGATCAAGCGCTTCGATAGCGTGGGCTACGCGATGCTGGCCTTCGGCATGGTGGCGATCTCGCTCGCGCTGGACGGCGTGGGCCTGCGCCAGGGCGGCGTGCTGGTCGTGCTGATCTTCGGCTTCGCGAGCATCTCCGGCTACTGGCTGCGCGCCTCGCGCACGCCCGAGCCGCTTTTCGCGCCCTCGCTCTTCCATGTGCCCACGCTCAGCATCGGGCTGATCGGCAACCTCTTCTCTCGGCTGGGCAGCAGCTGCATGCCCTTCCTGGTGCCGCTGCTGCTGCAGGTGTCGATGGGCTACTCGCCCGTGCACGCCGGGCTGATGATGCTGCCGATCGCCCTGGCCGGCATGGCCATGAAGCGCTTCGCCACGCCGCTGATCAGGCGCAACGGCTACCGCAAGGTGCTGGTGGTCAACACCATCCTCGTGGGCTGCACCATGGCCAGCTTCGGGCTCACGGCGCCGGGCCAGCCGATGGCGCTGCACGTGCTGCAGCTGCTGGCCTTCGGGGCGGTCAATTCGCTGCAGTTCACGGCGATGAACACGATCACCCTGAAGGACATGGACGGCAGCATGGCCAGCAGCGGCAACAGCCTGCTGTCGATGGTGCAGATGCTGGCGATGAGCATGGGCGTGGCCGCTGCGGGCGCGGTGCTGGCGGGCTACAACGGCGTCTTCGGCACCGACACGCCGGCCCACACGCTGGACGCCTTTCAGGCGACTTTTGCGACCATGGGGCTCATCACGATCGCTTCCGCGCTGATCTTCTGGCATCTGCCGTCGGAAGTGCGCGCGCCGCACCCTGCGCAGCCGGAGGTTTCCGGCCAGGGCTGATTCAGGCGGGGTAGATCGCGCCGAGCACGCGCTCTCCGCGCGCGCCGGTCACGCTGGCGAGATTGCCTGCCTCGCGGCGGACGGTGGCGCGGGCCAGCCAGGCGAATGCAGCCGCCTCGACCTGCAGGGGCGGCAGGCCGTGATCTGTCGAAGCCGCGACCGCAACGCCCGGCAGCAGGGCGCGCAGCCGGTCGAGCAGGTGGTCGTTCAGCGCGCCGCCGCCGCAGACGACCAGCAGCTTGCTATCTTTTCCGTAGCTCTTGAGGTCCGCCGCGCAGGCGTGCGCGGTCAACTCGGCCAGGGTCGCCTGGACGTCTTCCGGCGCCATGGCCGAGGTGCCGATCTGAGCGGCCAGCCAGGCCGGGTTGAACAGGTCGCGGCCGGTGCTCTTGGGCGGTGTCCGGGGCGAAATACGGATCCGCCAGAAGCTGCGCGAGCAGGCTGGGCAGCACCTTTCCGCTGGCCGCCCACTGGCCGCCACGGTCGAAGGGCTGGCCCTGGTGGGCCTGGCACCAGTGATCCATCAGCGCGTTGCCGGGGCCGCAGTCGAAACCGAGCACGGAGGCGCCGCTGGCGACGTTGGTGGCCGGCAGCAGGCTCAGGTTGGAAATGCCGCCGATGTTCAGCACCGCTACCGTTTCGCCGGGGCGGGCGAACAGGGCGCGATGGAAGGCCGGCACCAGCGGCGCGCCCTGGCCGCCGGCTGCGAGGTCGCGGCTGCGGAAGTCGGCGACCACGTCGATGCCGGTTAGCTCGGCCAGCAGCGAGGGGTTGTTGATCTGGAGCGTGTAGCCGACCTCGTCGAACTCCAGCGGCCGGTGCCGCACGGTCTGGCCGTGCGCGCCGATGGCGGTGACCGCGTTGGCGGCCGTGCCGCTGTCCGCCAGCAGCTGGGCCACGACGCCCGCGTAGGCGCGGGCCAGCCCGTTGCCGGCCAGTGCGGCGCGATGGAGTTCGTTGTCGCCGGGCGTGTTCAGCGCCAGCAGTTCGGCGCGCAGCGCTACCGGAAACGAGGCGGTCGCGTAGGACCGCACCGCGATGCGGCCGTCCGAAAAGTCGGCGAGCACGCCATCGACGCCGTCGAGCGAGGTGCCCGACATGAGGCCGATGAAAAGCTCCTCGGCCGCCATTGCCGGAAGGTCAGTCGGCGCTGACCTGGATGACGGAGAAGGCCGCGGCCAGTTCGGTGCGCGCGCCCACGGCGACACGCTCGAAGGCCGGGCGCATGGCGGCGGTGATCGGTGCGCCGCCTTCCTGCGCGATGGAGGTCGGGTCCTGGTAGACGCCGCCCACGCGGAACTCGAAGTGCAGGTGCGGGCCGGTAGCCCAGCCGGTGGATCCCACCGCGCCGACCGTCTGGCCCTGGCTCACCGCCTGGCCGGCCTTGACGTCGATGCGGCTCAGGTGCGCATATGCCGTCTGCTGGTTGTTGCGGTGGTTGATGATGACGATGTTGCCGTAGCCGTTCTGCGTGCCGGCGAAGTCGACCGTGCCGTCGCCGACCGAGCGCACCGAGGTGCCCGTCGGCGCCGCGTAGTCGATGCCGTTGTGCTGGCGCCAGCTGTTCAGGATCGGGTGCATGCGCATCGCGAAGCCGCTGGACACGCGCGAGAACTCGACCGGCGTCGCCAGGTAGGCCTTGCGCAGGCTGTCGCCGTTCGGGCGGTAGTAGCTGCCCTTCTGGCCCGCGCCCGGGGGCTGGAACCAGACGGCCTGGTGGATCTTGCCGTTGTTCTCGAACTCGGCCGACAGCACGCGGCCGCTGCGCAGCGCCTGCCCGTCGGCTTCGAAGGTCTCGTACACCACGGCGAAGCGGTCGCCCTTGCGCAGGTTGCGCACGTCGACGTCGCCCGCGAAGATGTCGGCCAGCTGGCTGGCCACCGCGTCGGGAATGCGCGAGTCGTCGGTGGCGGCGAACAGCGAGGTGCGGATGGTGCCGCTCGCCAGGCGCGTGCCCGGGGTGAGCGAATCGCGCTCGGTCACGCCGGCAAAGCCGGTGGGCGTGCGCTCGATGACGAAGCGCTTGAAGCCGCCGTCGCCGTCGGGAATCCAGCGGGCGCTGAGCTTCTTGAGCTGGTTCTCCTGCGTGGCCTCGGCCGTCACGGTGCGGCCGGCGCGCGAGAAGAGCGCATTGCGGGCCTCGACGCTGCCGCGCACGAAGGCGGTGGCGGCGGGGTCGGAAATGCCCAGGCGCTTCATGAGCGCATCGGCCGTGTCGCTCGAGCGGGTGACGTCGGTGCGGAAAAGGGTGAAGCTGAAGTTCTCCAGCGATTCGCTCTGGTCGGCGAACGAGACGGGCGTCGTGGCTTCGAGGATCTGCTGGACCGGGAGGTCGGATGCGTCCGGACCGAGCGATGCCACCGCGAGGGTGCCGGCGCTCAGCAGAGCGCCCGCGATGATCGCGGTGATCTGCCTGGGGTACGTCCGGAATGTATAGGCCACGCGAGAAGCGAGAAGCTCCTCGGCGGCAAGAATGCCGTTGATCAAACTATGAATTCCAGCTCAGGTTCTGCAAGTCCGTGCTGCAAGGCCCAGTCACGTTCAGGGCGGCAGGAGACGGTGCGGAAAGAAGCGCCGCTTAGAATTCGGCGCTTGAAAAGTCGGGCTGAGTATAGCTTCGGCACCCCCAAAATCAGCTAAAAAAGCCCGTAAAGGCCGATTCTGTTACATCCATGAGCCTCTCGAATAGTGTAGGACGCGCGCTCGAAATCTCCCTCCGGGGCGCCGACGAGCTGCTGCCGCAGGACGAATGGGTGCGCAAGCTCCAGCGCTCCGAAGCGACCGGAACCCCGCTGCGCATCAAATTCGGCCTCGACCCGACAGCGCCGGATATTCATCTGGGTCACACGGTGGTTTTCAACAAGATGCGCCAGTTGCAAGACTTGGGTCATACGGTGATCCCGCTGATCGGGGACTTCACCACCACCATCGGCGACCCTTCCGGACGCAACAGCACCCGGCCGCCGCTGACCCGCGAGCAGATCGAGGACAACGCGAAGACCTACTTCGACCAGTTGCGCCTGGTGCTGAACGTCGATATCGCCGAGGTTCGCTACAACTCCGAATGGAGCGACCCCCTGGGCGCCCGCGGCATGATCCAGCTGGCCGCCAAGTACACGGTGGCCCGGATGATGGAGCGCGACGACTTCAACAAGCGCTTCAAGGCCGGCCAGTCGATCTCGGTGCACGAGTTCCTCTACCCGCTGATGCAGGGCTATGACTCGGTCGCGCTCAAGAGCGACCTGGAACTGGGTGGTACCGACCAGAAGTTCAACCTGCTCGTCGGCCGTCATCTCCAGCAGGAATACGGCCAGGAACCGCAGTGCATCCTCACCATGCCGCTGCTGGAAGGGCTCGATGGCGTCGAGAAGATGTCCAAGAGCAAGAACAACTACATCGGCATCAGCGAGGACGCCAACACCATGTTCGCCAAGGTGCTGTCGATCTCCGACGACCTGATGTGGCGCTGGTACACGCTGCTGAGCTTCCAGTCGCTCGAGCAGATCGCGGCGCTGAAGGCCGAGGTGGAGGGCGGGCGCAATCCGAAGGACGCCAAGGTCGCGCTGGCCAAGGAGATCACCGCGCGCTTCCACAGCGCGGCGGCGGCCGATGCGGCCGAGCAGGACTTCATCAACCGCAGCAAGGGCGGCGTGCCGGACGAGATCCCGGAGGTGTCGCTGTCGGGTGCACCGCTGGGCATTGCCCAGGTGCTCAAGCAGGCGAATCTGGCGCCCTCGACGTCGGAGGGAAACCGCCTGATCGATGGCGGCGGTGTGCGGGTCGATTCCGCCGTGGTCAGCGACAAGGCGCTGAAGCTGCCTGCGGGCAGCTACGTGGTGCAGGTCGGCAAGCGCAAGTTCGCGCGCGTGACGCTGAGCTGATCGCGCTCCGGGGCGACCTGCTCGATCGCTCTATTTAATTAGCGAACCTCGATGGTGACGCGCCGGTTGCGCGGCTCGTCCACCTCGTCGGCGGTTGGAATCGCCAAGTCGCGCTCGCCACGGCCCACGGCCTCGATGCGGTTCGCCGGGAACTGGCGCTCCACGAAAAGCTGGACCACTTCCTGCGCCCGGCGGCGCGAGAGTTCGTCGTTCTGCTCGCCGCTGCCCTTGGTGTCGGTATGGCCGGTGACCACGATGTCGCCGCCGCTGCGCGCCAGGGCCGCGGCCAGCGCCTCGGTCATGATCTGCTGCGACGCCGGCGTCAGCGTGGTCCCGCCGAGTTCGAAGTACACCGTGTAGCGCTGCGGCGGGGGCGGGCGCATGTCGAACAGCGGCTTGTTCTCCGCCTGCACCTTGGCCGGATCGACGTTGTCGACCACCGGCGCGCCCTTGGCGCCCACCGCGGCCGTGGCGCGCTGGTAGGGCGTGGAAAGCACTTCCTCGCCGTCCTTGGCACGGACCACCACCGCCGAGGGCTTGCCGTCGGCCTGCGGTAGCAGCACCACCCGCGTGCCAGGCGTCGAGCACGCCGCCAGCAGCGCGGCGGCCAGCGTGGCCGCGAGAAGGGACGGGAAACGGGAGGATTGGAGTTTCGGCATCTGCATCTTCATCATGGCTGGCCGTCGGCTTGCACGATGAAGTCGGTGCCGCGGATGCCGATGGTGGCGGTCTGCGTCTCGACCCGCACCGCATCGGGGTTGGTCTTGCCGATCAGGCCGGTGATCATGCGCATGGAGCCACGCAGCAGCGACAGCAGCATGCCGCCGTCGCGCGTGGTGCCGTCGAAGTGGAATTCCTTGAGATCGAGCCGGGAGGAGGGGCCGACCACCAGCGTCGTGTCGTCGCGCAGCACCACGGAGGCCGAGGAGTCGGGGCCGGTCACGATGCGGTCCACGGCACCCAGCGCGTCGCCGGGGCTGGCTGCACGGGCCGCGCCTGCGCCGTTGAGCAGCTGGACGCTGCCGCGCACCGACTTCACGAACCCGGCCTGGAGATCGGGCTTGACGGCTGGCGCCGGCGCGGCCGCTGCAGGCGCCGGAGCGGCGGGAGGGGCGGGGGTGGGAGCAACGGTAGCGGAAGGCGCCGCGGCAGCGGCCGGTGGCGTCTGGGCCTGCGCCAGCATGGCGGATCCCGCGATGGCGAGGCTGCCGAGGGCGGTCACGAGGTTTTTCATCATCTGGCTCTCTGTGAGAAGAGTTGCGCAACGTTAGCCAAACATTATTAATGCGAAGGCGTTACATATGGACACGAGGCCGATAATTCAGGCTCTTTCTGCGCTCTTTTACCGCTTTTAGCGTTGCTTCCCGCACTGTTCACGGTGGCTTTCGAATGATGTTTACCCCCAAGACGCTGCTTCGCGCGTCGGTTGCCGTGGCCCTGATCACGATCGTGCTCAAGGGCCTGGCCGGCTACATGACGAATTCCATGGGCCTGATCTCGGACGCCATGGAGTCCTTCGTGAACCTCGCGAGCGCCGTCTTCGCGCTCGCGATGGTGACTATCGCCGAGCGGCCGGCCGACGACGACCACCCCTACGGCCACCACAAGGCCGAGTACTTCTCCTCGGGCTTCGAGGGCATCCTGATCGTCGGCGCCGCCATCGCCATCCTCTGGGTCTCGGTGCAGCGCCTGCTGTCTCCGCAGCCGCTGGAGCAGCTGGGCTGGGGCCTGGCGCTGTCGGTGCTCAGCTCGGGCTTCAACGCCGGGCTGGCCCTGCTGCTGTTCCGCGCGGCGCGCGCCCACCGCTCGATCGCGCTGGAGGCCGACGGGCGCCACCTGATGGCCGACGTCTGGACCTCCGCGGCCGTGCTGATCGGCATCGTCGGCGTGATGGTCACCGGCTGGCTCTGGCTCGATCCGGTCCTGGCCATCGGCGTCGCGCTGAACATCGCGCGAGAGGGCGTCAAGCTGGTGTGGCGTTCCTCCCAGGGCCTGATGGACGAGGCCCTCGACCCCCAGACGCTCGCGACCGTGCGCGCCACGCTCGACGCCTTCGCCGCCCGCATGCCCGAAGGCACGCGGCTGCGCTTCGACGACATGGTCACGCGCAGCGCCGGCCAGCGCCGCTTCGCCGACCTGCACATGCACGTGCCCGGCGACTGGACGCTGCAGCACGCCGCCAACATGCGCGACGAGCTCGAGCAGGCGCTCATGGACGCCGTGCCCGGCCTGCGCGTCACCATCCAGCTGTTGCCCTTGACCATGGAAGCCCGCGCCACCCAGGCCGGCGAACATCACCCCCTATGAAAGCCGTTCTCCAGCGCGTCGCGAATGCCCGCGTAGACATTTCCGGCCGCACCGTCGGCGCCATCGATGCGGGCCTGCTCGTGCTGCTGTGCGCCGAGCGCGGCGACGTCGACGCGCTCGCCGACCGCATGCTCGCCAAGATCCTCAAGCTGCGCATCTTTGCCGACGAGGCCGGCAAGATGAACCGCAGCGTGCAGGACATCGGCGGCGGCCTGCTGGTGGTGAGCCAGTTCACGCTGGCGGCCGATGCGAGCGCAGGCAACCGCCCCAGCTTCACGCAGGCCGCGCCGCCCGACGAAGGACGGCGCCTCTACGAATACTTCGTGGCGCAGGCCCGCGCCGCGCATCCGGTGGTGGCCACCGGCGAATTCGGCGCCGACATGCAGGTGCACCTGCTCAACGACGGGCCGGTCACGATCCCGCTGCAGATGACGGCGTAGCGGCGAGGCCCTGCCGCCCGGTTACTTGCCGTAGGGGTTGCGCACGCCCAGCCCCGCGAGGATCTCGATCTCGTACGCCTCCATCTCGTCGGCGTCGGCCTCGCTGGTCTCGTGGTCCCAGCCCTGCGCGTGCAGCGTGCCGTGCACCAGCAGGTGGGCGTAGTGGTCTGCCAGCGTCTTGCGGTTCTCCTTCGCCTCGCGCGCGACCACCGGCGCGCACAGCACCAGGTCGGCCATCACGACGGGGCCTTGCGCATAGTCGAAGGTGAGCACGTTGGTCGCGTAGTCCTTGCCGCGGAACTCGCGGTTCAGGCGCTGGCCTTCGTCGGCATCGACGATGCGCACCGTGATCTCGCCGTCGATGTCGAGCGCGTGCCGTATCCAGCGCGTCACGCTGTGGCGCGGCAGTGCGGCGCGATGGCGCTCCACGCCCTTGAAGCGGCCGAACTGCAGTGACAGCGAAAGCGCCGGGAGCTTCGATGCGGCCATCTCAATGGCCCCCCGAGCGCTTGCGCTGGCTGTCGTAGGCATCGACGATCTTCGCCACCAGCGGATGGCGCACCACGTCCGCGCTGGTGAAGTGCGTCATGGCGATGCCGTTCACGCGCTTGAGCACGCGCTCGGCGTCGATCAGGCCGCTCAGCTGGCTCTTGGGCAGGTCGATCTGGCTCACGTCGCCCGTCACCACCGCCCGCGCGCCGAAGCCGATGCGCGTGAGGAACATCTTCATCTGCTCCGGCGTGGTGTTCTGCGCCTCGTCGAGGATCACGAAGGCGTTGTTCAGCGTGCGCCCGCGCATGAAGGCCAGCGGCGCGATCTCCAGCGCGTTGCGCTCGAAGGCCTTCTGCACCTTCTCGAAGCCCATCAGGTCGTAGAGCGCGTCGTACAGCGGGCGCAGGTACGGGTCGACCTTCTGCGTCAGGTCGCCCGGCAGGAAGCCCAGCCGCTCGCCCGCTTCCACGGCCGGGCGCGTCAGCACGATGCGCTGCACCGCGGCGCGCTCCAGCGCGTCGACAGCGCAGGCCACCGCGAGGTACGTCTTGCCGGTGCCGGCCGGGCCGATGCCGAAGGTGATGTCGTGCTTGGCGATGTTGTCGAGGTAGATCGCCTGCGTGGGCGTGCGTGGACGCAGGTCGCCGCGCCGCGTGACGAGCATCGCCGCGTCCTCGTCGCCATCGAGCATCCCGCCATCGCCGGCCAGCGTGAGCTGCACCACGGCCGCGTCGATGGGCCGCTGCGCGATCTCGTAGAGCGCCTGCAGCACGTCCATTGCGCGCTGGGCGGCGGCCTTGTGGCCCTCGACCTTGAACTGCTCGTGGCGGTGCGCGATCTTCACGTCCAGCGCCTCCTCGATGCGGCGCAGATGCGCGTCCAGCGGGCCGCACAGGTGGCTCAGGCGCGAATTGTTCAGTGGGGTAAAGGTGTGTCGCAGAATCACGCCGGACATTTCAAGCAAAAAGGGCACCCATGATAGGCAAACTGACCGGCACCCTGGCAGAGCGCAATCCGCCGCAGGTGGTGGTGGACTGCAACGGCGTCGGCTACGAGGTCGACGTGCCGATGAGCACGTTCTACAACCTGCCGAACGTCGGCACCAAGGTGTCGCTGCTCACGCACTTCGTCGTGCGCGAGGACGCGCAGATTCTCTACGGCTTCGGCACCGCCGAGGAGCGCGCGGCCTTCCGCCAGCTCATCAAGATCACCGGCGTGGGTCCGCGCACCGCGCTCGGCCTGCTCTCGGGCATGAGCGTGGGAGAGCTCTCGCAGGCGATCACCACGCAGGAGCTGGGCCGGCTGGTGAAGATCCCCGGCATCGGCAAGAAGACCGCCGAGCGGCTGCTCCTGGAACTCAAGGGCAAGCTCGGCGCCGACATCGGCCTGCCGGCGCACGCCGCCTCCGACGCGCAGGCCGACATCCTGCAGGCGCTGGTCGCGCTGGGCTACAGCGACAAGGAAGCCGCGCTCGCGCTCAAGGCGCTGCCGAAGGATGCGACGGTCAGCGAGGGCATCAAGATGGCGCTGAAGTCGCTGGCCAAGTGAGACCGTCCGCTCAGGGGTAGATCTTCTCGCCCTTGGCCAGCATCTCCACGAACTGAGCGATGCGGCGCGCCCGGGTCTCGGGCTTCTTCGCGCTCTGGGTGCGGAACAGCACGGCGAAGCGGTTGCGCGAATCGAGCGTGGCGAAGAACTTCGCGGCTTTCTTGTCGGCGTCGAGCGCGGCCTGCAGGTCGGGCGGCACGGTGGCCTTGGCGACGCCTTCGTAGGCCGCGTCCCAGCGGCCGTCGGCCTTGGCGCGCTCGATCTCGGCGTGGCCGGCCGGCTGCATGCGGCCTTCGTCGATGAGCTTCATCACCTTGTCGCGGTTGATCTGTGACCAGGTGCTGCGTTTGGTGCGCGGCGTGAAGCGCTGCAGGAAATACTGCTCGTCCTGGCTCTTGCGCTGGCCGTCGATCCAGCCCCAGCACAGCGCTTCTTCGAGCGCCGCGGGGTGGTCGACGGAGGCGATGCCGCTGTCCTTCTTGGCGATGCGCAGCCACACGCCGGCGGCGCTCGCGTGGTGGCGCTTGAGCCAGCGCGCCCACGAGGCGGCATTGGTGCACTCGACAGGCGTGTCGTGCGCAACGCGTTCGGTCGTCTCTTGCGCCTTGCTCAAGGCACCCACCAGTAGCGCAGCGCGTGGAAGTAGATGGGCGCCGCGAAGATCACCGAGTCGAGCCGGTCGAGCATGCCGCCATGGCCCTCGATCATCGAACCCCAGTCCTTCACGCCGCGGTCGCGCTTGATGGCCGACATCACCAGGCCGCCGAAGAAGCCCATGAGGCAGATGGTGAGCGCCATCAGCGCCGCCTGCCACGGGTTGAAGGGCGTGGCCCAGTACAGCGCCGCGCCCAGCGCGGTGGCGCTCGCGACACCGCCGATCAGGCCTTCCCAGGTCTTGGAGGGCGAGAGTTCGGGCGCCACCTTGCGCTTGCCGAAGAGCTTGCCCCACACGTACTGCAGCACGTCGCTGCCCTGCACCACGATCACCAGGAAGGCGATCAGCAGCAGGTTGCGGCCCTCGAAGCCCGGGATCTGCAGCGTGAGCAGCGCGGGCACGTGGCTGATGCAGAACACGCACACCATCAGGCCCCACTGGATCTTCGAGGTGCGCTCCAGGAAGCGCCGCGTGTCGCCGCTCACCGCTGCGAGGATGGGCAGCAGCAGGAAGGCATACACCGGGATGTAGATGGCGTAGAGCCCGTACCAGTCGATCCAGATCAGGAAGTACTGCCCCGGCAGCGCGAGGTAGAAGGCCAGCGCGATCGGCGCGTGGTCGCCGCGCCGCGTGTAGGCCAGGCTGATGAACTCGCGCAGCGCGTAGAACGAGATCAGGTAGAACAGCACGATCACGCCGCCCTTGCCGAAGGCGAAGGCAATGCCGATCACCGCCACCATCACCCACCAGGCGTTGACGCGCGAGTTGAGGTTGTCGATCACCGAGTGCGGCTGGCCGTGCGCCACCCGCCACTTCAGCAGCGCGCCGATGGCCGATGCCAGCACCAGCACGCCCGCCACGCCGCCGAAGAGCTTGAGCGTGGTCCACGCGAAGGGAGAGAGCTCGATCATGCTGCGGCTCCTCCGTTGCCGTTCTGGCTGCCGGCCGTGCCGTTCTCCTCGATGCGGTCGTACTCGGGCCGCAGGTCCAGCATCGCCGCGCGGGCCCGGGCGATGAAGCTGTTCTTGTCCTCGCCCTCGGCCATCGAGATCGGCGCGCCGTAGCGCACCGTGCAGGCCAGCGGGATCGGCACCAGCGTGCCCTTGGGCAGCACGCGCTTCAGGTTCTCGATCCACACCGGCACCAGCCGCACGTTGGGACAGGCGCGCGCCAGGTGGAAGAGGCCGCTCTTGAGCGGCAGCAGGATCTCGTCGCCGGTGTTGCGCGTGCCCTCGGGGAACATGATGAGCGAGTCGCCGGCGTCCAGCGCCTGCTTCATCTGCTCGACCGGGTTCTCGCCCTGGCCCGAGCCGTCGCGGCGGATCATCAGCGCGTTGAACACGTCGATGCCGATGAACTGGCGCGTCTTCGAGGCCATCCAGTAGTCCTGCCCTGCCACGGGCCGCGTGAGCGCGCGCAGGTCGGGCGGCAGCGTGGCCCACAGCAGCACGAAGTCGCCGTGGCTGGTGTGGTTGGCGAAGTACAGCGTCTGCTCGGCCTTGGGCGTGGAGCCCGACCAGATGGCGCGCACGCCGGTCAGCAGCCCGGCCGCACCGATGATGAGCTTGCCCACCACGATGGCGAGGCCGCGCCGCAGCACGGTGCTTTCGGGCTTGTCGTCTTTGTTCTTGTTTTCTTCTTCCGGGTTCAAGAGATGTCCTGTGTCATCAAGGCTAGTAGGAACAGGGCGCTCTGGCAGGCCACCACGATGGCGTGGCGCTGCATCAGCTGGCGGGTGCCCTGCACGCGGTCGTCGAGCGGGCGGGGCGCGTGCTGCGAAGGCGGCGGCTCGCGCAGCCCGAGGGAGGCGAGCGCGCGGTCGAGCGCGTCGAGCGAGGCGACGGTGCCGCGCGCGAGGCCGTCGAACAGCGCCTCGTCGAAGCGCAGCCGGAACGCGAAATAGCGCTCCAGCGCGCCCAGGATGACGACCGCGCCGAAGCCCATGGTGGCGGTGGTCGAGAGCGAGCGCAGCGTCAGCGCGAGCACCAGCGCCGAAATACAGGTGAGCGCGAAGCCCCAGAGGGCCAGCAGCGCCGCGGCGCGCAACAGCGCCGCGAGCGCGGCGCAGGTGGTTCTGTCGTTGTCATCGGTCATGGGGCGGCACCTCCTGCAAGGGCTCGAACGGCTCCAGGGAGACCCGCCACGCATCCCGCAGCACGATCTGCGGCCGTGCCCGGCGCACCGTGTCCTCGGCCTGGGCGACGCCGCCGGCCGCGCCGTAGCGGTCCAGCCAGGCGATCACCGCCGCCGCGCTGCGCGAGAAGCCGAGCGCGCAGCAGACCCACACTGTGGCACCGTCCGCGTTCCTGCGCTGGCCTTCGATGACGGCCGCCGCGCGCTGCAGGCGCATCGCGGGCGGCACCGTCAGGTCGAGGATCGGCACGCAGCGCGCGTGCGGCACGCCGGCGGGCATCTGCAGCTCCGCGCACAGGCTCACCAGCCGGGGCCGGCCGGCTGCCAGCCACTCGGCGTGCGTGGGCCGGCGGCCCAGCCGCAGGCCCGGCACCACCTCGACCGACGCCGGCAGGCTGCGCGTCCAGAGCCGGGCGTTGACGGCGGCGCCCAGCCGGTACGGCGCCAGCATCCAGCGCGCCGCCCAGCCCATGCGGCCGCGGCCATCCATCTGGAAGCCGCGCGCGCCGAAGCCCGCGTAGTTCAGCGCCACCAGAGCCAGCGAGGCGGCCGGCCACGCAAGCCACAGCGCGACGCCGCCGCCGTAGAGCGCCGCCGCAAGGAACAGCGCCGCGCCCACCGCGTAGAAACCGGCCAGCTTCCAGCGCTGCGGGTCGGGCGTGGTGCGCCATGCGCGCGGCATCGACGCCACGCGCTCCAGCGGCCACAGCCACACGCAGAACAGGCCCAGCAGCGCGCCGGTCGGGATGTCGATGAAGTGGTGCTGCCACGTCGTCAGCACCGAGGCGCAGATGGCGAAGGCCCACAGGTGCAGCACCAGCCGCGCCCACAGCGGCCGGATGAACTGCCGGTACCAGTCCCACAGAATCACCGCCAGCGCGATATGCAGCGAGGGCGCCTGGTTGAAAGGCTGGTCGAAGCCCCGCAGCGCATTGAACAGAAAGGCCGGCGCGCCGTCGACCGGCGGCTGTCCAAAGCTGAAGTGCAGCGGCCACAGCACGAAGCAGGTGCAGGCGACGAGCGTGGCCGTCAGCAGACGCAGCGCGTGCCGGTCGAGCGTGTGCCTGCTGCGCGCGAGGAAAAGCGACAGTGCGTAGAAGACGTTGATCGTCCAGTACGGAAAGATGGTCCAAGGCCAGAACGGCACGTGCCGCTCCCACTCGAAGGCCATCGACGGCACATTGGCGCGCGTGGTGGCCCACCAGTTCGCGAAGCCGTAGGTCGCGTAGAACAGCGGCCCCAGCAGCACCAGCCAGGCGGCGGCGCGCTTCCAGGGCCGTGGGTTGCTCGTCATTGCGTGACGCGCACCGCCAGCGACACCGTGAAGATGCCCCACTCGTCCACCCGCTGGTCGATCTTGCGGAAGCCGGCTTCCTCCACCAGCTGGTCCATCTCGTACTGGGTGCGGCGGCGCATCACCCACGCTTCGCCCTGGCGGTGGCTGGTGAGGGCACGCGCGATCATCTCGAGCTGCGGGTGCCAGGGCTGGCCGGTGTAGACCAGGTAGCCGCGGTCTTCCACCGCGTCGCCCACGCCCGCGAGCGAGCGGCGCACCATCTCGTTGTCGGGGAAGAGCTCGTACAGGCCCGACACCACCGCCAGCGTGGGCCGCGGCGTCACGCTGGCCAGGCTCATGCGGTCGAAGGCGTCGGCCTGCACGAACTGGGCGATGTCTTCCAGGCCCTTCTCGGCGATGAGCGCGCGGCCGTCGCGCACGTTGATGTCGCTGTAGTCGCGCAGCAGGATCGAGCTGGCCTTGACGGGGCTTGCCAGCACCGCGTCGAGCACGTAGCGGCCGTGGCCGGCGGCGATGTCCATCACGCGCACCTCGCGGTGCATCTCGGCCAGCCGCTCCATCGCGATGCGCAGCAGCTCCTCGACGTGGATCTTGCGCTGGCGGATGCCGCGCCAGCCGATCGACTCAAGGTAGGTCTTGTCGATGGAACGGCCGATGAACGAACTGCCCTGCGGATGGTTGCGGTAGACGTAGTCGAGCGTGCTGCCGGAGTCGAAGCCGGTCTCGTGGCCGAGCTTGATGCCCTCCGACATCGTGCCGCCCAGCTTCAGCCCGGCGCGGGTGATCGCCCAGTAGGCGCCGCGCGGCGACAGGGGCGAGAGCGGTTCGGCCAGTGCGCGCGATTCGTCGGCAGTGTCGCCGCTCAGGTGCGCCTCGCGGCGGTCGACGGGCACGGCGGGCTCGTCGAAGCGCTGCAGGATGAATTCGCGGATCTGCGCCACGGCAGGTGCCCGGTCTTTCTCGCCCAGCGTGTCGTGGAAGAAGCCCGGCAGCTCGACCTTGGTCTTGACCGCGCTGCCCAGCCGTTCGAAGAACTGGTGCTGCGGCTTGTGGTGCACCACCCAGTCGGCGCCCGAAATGAGCAGCTGCACCGGCAGCGTGATTGCATTCGCATCCGCCACCACGCGGTCGGCGGCTTCATACAGCCCCAGCAGGATGTTGACCGCGATGGGCCGGCTGATGAGCGGATCGCTCTCGTAGCTGGCGATGCGCTCGGGGTCGTGCGTGAGGAACTTCGCCTTCACGTAGCTGTTGACGAAGAAAAGCCCGCGCAGCTTGTGCATCAGCGCCAGGCCCGGCCGCGCGAAGGGCACGTAGAGCTTGACCTTGAAGGCTGGCGAGGCGAGCGTGAGGCCGCGCACCTTGGGCGCGTAGTCGTGCGCCCAGGTGGCGATCAGTACCGCGCCCACGCTCTGCGCGACCACGTGGATGTCGTGCTCGGACACGCCGTGCACCGCGCCGATGTGCTGCACGAAGGTCTGCACGTCGCGCACCGAAGTGCCGAAGCTGGGGCTGTAGCCGCGCTGGCCGGGCGAGCGGCCATGGCCGCGGGCGTCCCAGGCGTAGAAGTCGAAGTCGGGCAGGTCGAGCTCGTCGACCAGGTGCGCCATGCGCGCGCCGTGCTCGTGGCCGCGGTGGAACAGCAGCACGGCACCGCGCCGCGCGGCCCCCGTGGCGGGCCAGCGGCGGTAGAAGAGCGATTCGCCGTCGTGCGTCTGGAAGTGGAGTTCTTCGGCGATGCGTTGAGTTGTGTTTGTCATTGAGTCCCTGTGGAATTCTTGTGGTCTGCCTCCGCCAGTGCGCGGCGGATGCGGTTGATGGTGGTCCAGGCCACGAGCGCGGCCAGCAGCGGTATCAGCCAGGCCGTCCAGCCCGGCAGCGGTCCGCCCAGCGCCACGTACAGGCCGAGCGCGCCGAACACGAAGGCCCGGTCGCTCTTGCCCAGCGGGCCGTCGTAGCGGCGCGAGGCGCCCACGGTGGGGCCCAGCGCGCCGGCGAATTCGCTCAGCCCGGCCAGCACGATCACGGTGCCGACCCAGAAGCCGCTGAAAGGCAGCACCAGCGCGAAGGGCAGGTACAGCGCCGCGTCGGAGACCACGTCGGTCAGTTCATTGAGGAAGGCGCCCAGTTTGCTTTGCTGGTTGTGCTCGCGCGCCAGCATGCCGTCGATGGCGTTGAAGGCCATGCGCAGGAACATCCACAGCGGGATGAGCCCGAAGGCCGCCAGCGAGGGCGCCGCGAAGAAGAGCCAGAGCCCGAGCGCCACCGATACCGCGCATGCCGCCAGCGTGACCTGGTTGGCGGTGACGCCCATCGCATGCAGCCGGATCACCAGAGGCCGCAGCAGGGCCTGGAAACGCGGCTTCAGTTCGTAGATCGACACGTGCTGGCTTCCCCTCGTTCGTTATATGGCCGGAGCATTCTGCCAGCCTGTGGCAGGCACTAAACTCATTGGCGCACACCCCTCCCAAATGACCATCCAGACAGACGACTTCGCGCCCGCCCCCCAACGCGTGGTGTCCGCGGCCCCCGCATCGCCCAACGAGGAGGCGATCGAACGGGCCCTGCGCCCCAAGCTGCTCGACGAGTACGTCGGCCAGGCCAAGGTGCGCGAGCAGCTCGAGATCTTCATCGGCGCCGCGCGCAAGCGGAAGGAAGCCCTCGACCACGTGCTGCTGTTCGGCCCGCCGGGCCTGGGCAAGACCACGCTTTCGCATATCGTCGCAGCCGAACTTGGCGTGAACCTGCGCCAGACCTCCGGCCCGGTGCTCGAGAAGCCCAAGGACCTGGCGGCGCTGCTGACCAACCTGGAGCCGAACGACGTGCTCTTCATCGACGAGATCCACCGGCTGAGCCCGGTCGTCGAGGAAATCCTGTACCCCGCGCTGGAGGACTACCAGATCGACATCATGATTGGCGAGGGCCCCGCGGCGCGCAGCATCAAGCTCGACCTGCAGCCCTTCACTCTGGTGGGCGCCACCACCCGCGCCGGCATGCTGACCAACCCGCTGCGCGACCGCTTCGGCATCGTCGCGCGGCTGGAGTTCTACACGCCCGAGGAGCTCGCGCTGATCGTGCACCGCAGCGCCGGGCTGCTCAAGGTGGAGGCCGACGCGGCCGGCGGCTTCGAGATCGCCCGCCGCTCGCGCGGCACGCCCCGCATCGCCAACCGGCTGCTGCGCCGCGTGCGCGACTACGCCGACGTGAAGGGCACCGGCCGCATCACGGAAGACATCGCGCACCGTGCGCTGGCCATGCTCGACGTCGATCCGCAGGGCTTCGACCTGATGGACCGCAAGCTGCTGGAGGCCGTGATCCACCGCTTCGACGGCGGCCCGGTCGGCCTGGACAACGTGGCCGCCAGCATCGGCGAGGAGCGCGACACCATCGAGGACGTGATCGAGCCCTACCTCATCCAGCAGGGCTACCTGCAGCGCACGCCGCGCGGGCGCATCGCCACGCTGGCGGCGTACCGCCATCTCGGCGTAGCGCCCCCTTCCGGCCGCAACGACGGACCCGATCTCTTTGGAGCCTGATCCCCATGCACACCCATGACCTGAGCGCCTGGCAGCACGACCACCATTTCGGCGCCGACACATCCTCCGCCGAGCGCAGCACGCGCCTCGTGATGTGGATCACCTTCGCGATGATGGTCGTCGAGATCGGCGCCGGCTGGTGGTTCAACTCGATGGCGCTCTTGGCCGACGGCTGGCACATGAGCTCGCACGCGCTGGCCATCGGCCTGAGCGCCTTCGCCTATGCCGCCGCGCGCCGCTATGCGCGCGACCCGCGCTTCGCCTTCGGCACCTGGAAGATCGAGGTGCTGGGCGGCTTCGCGAGCGCGCTGGCGCTGCTGGGCGTGGCGGCGCTGATGGTGGTGGGCTCGCTGGAGCGGCTGTGGTCGCCCTCGGCCATCCACTATCCCGAAGCCATCACGGTGGCGGTGCTGGGCCTGGTGGTCAACCTCGTCTGCGCGCGGCTGCTCGGTGGGGCGCACCATCATCACGGCCATGACCACGGACACGCGCACGACCATCACGATCACCACGGCCATGGCCACGACCTGAACCTGCGCTCGGCCTACCTGCACGTCGTGGCCGACGCCGCCACTTCGGTGCTCGCCATCGCGGCGTTGCTGGGCGGCTGGTTCTACGGCTGGGCCTGGCTCGACCCGGCGATGGGCATCGTCGGCGCGGTGCTGGTGGCGGTCTGGGCCAAGGGGCTGCTGAAGGAAACCGGCAAGGTGCTGCTCGACCGCGAGATGGACCACCCCGTCACGCAGGAGATCAAGGAAGGCGTCGAGACCCTGCTGGCCGACTCCGAGACCCGCGTGGCCGACCTGCACGTGTGGCGCGTCGGCCGCGACGCCTACGCTTGCGCGCTCACCGTGGTGACGCACTCGCCGACGCTCACGGCCGACGAGGTGCGGGCCTGCTTCTCGATGCACGAGGAGATCCGCCACTCGACCGTGGAAATCCAGCGCTGCGTGGATTAGGTCCAGCGGGGAGCGAGCAAGCCGAAGTCAGGCCTTGGGCCTGGCGTGCCGCACGATCAACACCTGCGCCGCGTAGTACGTCCCCAGCACCCAAAGCTGCGCCAGCGGCAACGGTGCCACGAACTTGTTGATCGCCAGCAGCGAGTCGCTCAGCATGAAGAAGCACGCGCCCACCGCCACCCATGGCGCCGATGGATCGGTCCGGCGCAGCACTGCCGCGCGTCCGATCGCCTGCGCCGCCATGCAGGCGATCACCACCACGTAGGCGCCGACCGGAATCCGCAGCGCCGCAGGCAGCCCGCCCTGCCAGAGGAAGGCGTACATCCCAGCGCCCACCAGCAGCGTGGCCGCCAGCGCCCCGGGCCGCGGGAACAGGCCGACGCCAATACGGAACAGCGCGATGTAGGCCAGGTGGGCCAGCAGGAAGCACACGAGGCCCGGCACGAACATCCCGCCCGGCCCCATCAGCAGCACGTCGCCCCCGAGCGAGGCGACCAGGCCCGCCAGCAGCAGGCCGTCGAAGCCGGTGATGGAACCCGCCGCGAGCGCCCGCCGGGCTGCGAGAAAGATCGCGATCGACAGGGCCAGCGGCTTGAACAGGAAGTGCAGCCAGCTGATGCCCAGCGCCGCGCTGGCCGTGGCGAGCGCGCAGGCTTCGATCAGCAGCACCTCGGTGACGGTCAGCCGCCCTTGCAGCACGCCGCCGATCGCCCACAGCATGGCCGTCAGCGCGGCCAGCCACACGGCCGAATGCGACAGCGGCAGGAGGTCGGAGAACCACAGGAACACCACCGCGAACCCCACCAGCAGCAGGAACTGGATGCCCGCGAACCACTGCACGCCCGCGCTCACAGCCGGCTCGTAGCGCGCCACCTTCGCGATGTCGAAGGGCGGCTTCGGAAAGCGCGCCGCCACGTCGGCCGGCCGCCAGCCCGGCGGCTTGATCCACACGCGCAGCTTGTCGGCCCAGCTGCGCGCGTGCCATGAATCCTTCGCGAGCGCCCAGTAGACCTCGGCGTTGGCCCACAGCGGGTCCCAGCTGCGCAGCCCGCCGCGCGTGCCGTAGACGCAGCGCTCGTCCTCCTCGCGGAAAGTGCCGAACAGGCGGTCCCACACGATCAGGACGCCGCCGTAGTTGCGGTCGAGGTAGCGGTCGTTCACCGCGTGGTGCACGCGGTGGTTGGAGGGCGAGCAGAACCAGCGGTCGAACCAGCCCAGCCTGCCCACCTGCTCGGTGTGCACCCAGAACTGGTAGAGCAGGTCGACGAGCGCCACCACGCCGAACACCAGCGGCGGCACGCCGGCCACCGCCATCGGCAGGTAGAAGATCCAGCCCAGCAGCGCGCCGCTGGAGGTCTGGCGCAGCGCGGTCGAGAGGTTGTAGTGCTGGCTCTGGTGGTGCACCACGTGCGCCGCCCACAGCACGGCCGACTCGTGGCCCATGCGGTGCAGCCAGTAGTAGCAGAAGTCGTAGAACACGAGCGCCAGCAGCCAGCCGTACCAGGTGGTCCAGAACTCCCTGGCCGCTTCCTGCGGAAAGAGCGAGACCGCCGAGTACACGGCCGTGTAGATGCCGATGCGCAGCAGGCCGGTGAGCACCGCGCTGATCTGGCTGAGCATGCCCAGCCCGACGCTGTTGATGGCGTCGGCGAGGCGGTAGGTGTCCTGCCCGGTGCCGCGGCGCGCACGGGCGCGGCCGATTGCGAACTCGATTCCCATCAGCAGGAAGAAGACGGGTGTCGCTAGAACGATGATCTGGCCAGGGCGCATCGCGCGATTGTGGCGTTGCTGCACTGCGACAAGTCACCGGGACGTCACGGGGCCGCCATCGTACGGTCACCCGGCGGTGGGAGCCTACCGGGCCATGCAACGCGACGACGCTTTCCTTCGCGCATGGCGCGACACCGCGACCCGGGCCCTCGACCCCGAGGACGACGATCGCGGGCGTCCGCCACTGCAATTCCGCACCCTCTGGATCTCCGACCTGCACCTGGGCACCCCCGGCTGCCAGGCCCGGGCGCTGCTCGATTTCCTCAAGCACACCGAGTGCGAGACGCTGTTCCTGGTCGGCGACATCATCGACGGCTGGCAGCTCAAGCGCCACTGGTACTGGCCGCAGGCGCACAACGACGTGATCCAGAAGCTGCTGCGCAAGGCGCGCAAGGGCACGCGCGTGATCTTCATTCCGGGCAACCACGACGAATTCGCCCGCAAGTACCTGCACCACAACTTCGGCGGCATCGACGTGGCCGACGAGTGGATCCACGAGACGGCCGACGGGCGCAAGCTCTGGATCATCCACGGCGACCTGTTCGACGGCGTGATCCAGTGCGCCAAGTGGTTGGCCTACGTGGGCGACTCGCTCTACGAGTTCACGCTCAAGCTCAACCGCCACCTCAACTCGCTGCGCGCGCGCATGGGGCTGCCGTACTGGTCGCTGTCCAAGTACCTCAAGGGCAAGGTGAAGCGGGCCGTGAGCTACGTGGGCGACTTCGAGAATGCCGTGGCGCGCGAGGCCAGCAAGCGCGGCGCGCAGGGCGTGGTCTGCGGCCACATCCACCATGCCGAGATGCGCGACATCGACGGCATCCTCTACTGCAACGACGGCGACTGGGTCGAGAGCCTCACGGCGCTGGCCGAGCATGCCGACGGCACGCTGGAAATCATCGACTGGGCCAAACACATGCCCGTGCCGTCGAAGGCGACGCCGCAGCGCGAAGCCGTCGCCGCCTGAAGCGCAAGAAGAAGCAGGGCGGCTGCGCTCAGCCCTTCCGGTCGCGGCCTGTCGTGCTCGTGGCCCGGTCCAGATGCTCGCGCCAGGCGTCGTAGTGCTTCAGCATGCTCTTGCCCATCTCGTCCATCCACAGCCACCAGGCCAGCGCGAGGTTCTCGGGGCCGTCGGGTTCGGGTGGATCGAGGGCAGGCGTGGCGCCGGGCTGTTCCGGCAGCTCGTAGTCGCACAGGCGCTCGACGCTGCTGTGCGGAAAGCCGGGAATGACAGTGCTCACTGCTGTGCTCCTTCAGCGCGGCGCGTTCTCCGGCGCCCCGAACGACTCCCCAGGCGGATTGAAGCAGGAAGCGGCGCGCTCATGCATCGGACTATCCCGAATGGAAACAAAAGTTCGCGATAAATCCATGAGCCCACGGTAGCCGGGTAGCGCTCGACCGATCCGGCGACGGCGCTCCGGGCCCGGAACCGCACCGTGCCTTCCGCGTCCCTTCGCATTCGTCGCTTCCGACGATGCACCCCCGGCGCCCCCGCGCCAAGATGCCTCCACACGGCAGCGCCGAAGGAGACAGACATGGCAGGTCCGTTGCAGGGATTGCGGGTGATCGAGATGGCGGGCATCGGCCCCGGCCCGTTCTGCGCGATGCTCTTCGCCGACATGGGCGCGGAGGTGATCCGCATCGAGCGCCCCGGCACGCGCACCGCGCCGCACGACATCCTCGCGCGCGGGCGCAGCACGCTGCAGGTCGACCTGCGCGCGGAAGGCGCCGCGCAATCGGTGCTCGACGCCATCGCCAGGGCCGACGTGCTCATCGAAGGCTTCCGCCCCGGCGTGATGGAGCGGCTGGGGCTCGGCCCCGCGGAGTGCCATGCGCGCAACCCGCGGCTGGTGTACGGCCGCATGACGGGCTGGGGCCAGCACGGTCCGCTCGCGCACGCGGCGGGCCACGACATCAACTACATCGCCATCAGCGGCGCGCTGCACGCCATCGGCCGCGCGGGCGAGCCGCCGGTGCCGCCGCTGAACTACGTGGGCGACTTCGGCGGCGGCGCGATGCTGCTGGCCTTCGGCATCCTCGCCGCGCTGCACGAGGCGAAAGGTTCGGGCCAGGGCCAGGTGGTCGACGCCGCCATGACCGACGGCGCGGCGCTGCTGTCGGCCATGATGTACGGCTTCAGGTCGGCCGGGCAGTGGAGCAACCAGCGCGGCGAGAACATGCTCGACGGCGGCGCGCACTTCTACGACACCTACGCCTGCGCCGACGGCAAGTACGTGGCCGTGGGCGCCATCGAGCCGCAGTTCTACGCGCTCCTGCGCGAGCGCTGCGGCATCGCCGACGACACCGCCTTCGACGCGCAGATGGACGCCGACCGATGGCCGCTGCTCAAGCTGCGCATGGCCGACGTGTTCCGCACCCGCACGCGCGACGAGTGGTGCGTGCTGCTCGAAGGCAGCGACGCCTGCTTCGCGCCCGTGCTCGACTGGGACGAGGCCCCCGAGCATCCGCACAACGTTGCGCGCGGCACCTTCGCCAGCGTGGGCGGCGTGGTGCAGCCTGCGCCCGCGCCGCGCTTCAGCCGCACCGCGCCGGTGGTGCCGCAACCCGTTGCGCGCGACGACGGCCCAACGGTGCTGCGCCGCTGGGGCGTGGCGGCGGATGCGATCGCGCCGCTGTGCGGGGCATGACCGCGGCAGTGCCGGCCCCGCGCGCCCTTGCGGGCCGGCAGGAAACGCCGCGTCGGCCGAGTCCGGCGGACGCGACAGGAAAGAAAGCAAAGGAAGAAAACATCATGGCCATCGATTTCCGCCGCTCCTGGAGCGACGAAGACCTGGAGCTGTACCGCGACAACGTGGTGCGATTCATCGAGACCGAAGTGCTGCCGCACGACGAGGAAGCCCGCAAGCGCGGCCACGTCGGCCACGAGGTGTGGCGCAAGGCCGGCGCGCTCGGCCTGCTGTGCGCCGACATTCCAGAGGAGTACGGCGGCGCCGGCGGCGACTTCCGGCACGAGGCCGTCTTCTACGAGGAGATGTCGCGCCGCGCGCTCACCGGCATGGCGACCTCGGTGCACAGCATCGTGGCGCACTACTTCCTCAACCACGGCACCGAGGCGCAGAAGCGCCACTACCTGCCGCGCCTGGCGCGCGGCGAACTGGTCGGCGCCATCGCCATGACCGAACCCGGCGCGGGCTCCGACCTGCAGGGCGTGCGCACCCGCGCCGAGAAGAAAGAAGGCGCCTACGTCGTCAACGGCTCCAAGACCTTCATCACCAACGGCTTCCTGGCCGGCGTGGTGCTGGTGGTGTGCAAGACCGACCCGACGCAGGGCGCCAAGGGCACGTCGATCCTCATCGTGGAGACCGAAGGCTGCAAGGGCTTTCGCGTGGGTCGCGTGCTCGACAAGATCGGCATGAAGGCGCAGGACACCTCCGAGCTCTTCTTCGACGACGTGCGCGTGGGCGCCGACGCGCTGCTCGGCGGCGTGGAGGGGCAGGGCTTCTTCCAGCTCATGAGCGACCTGCCCTATGAACGCACCATCATCGGCCTGAGCGCGCTGGCCACCATGGAAGGCGCCTACCAGGCCACGCTCGACTACGTGCGCGACCGCAAGGCCTTCGGCAAGCCGGTGGCCGAGTTCCAGAACACGAAGTTCAAGCTGGCCGAGATCGCCACGCAGATCAAGGTGGGCCGCGCCTTCATCGACCGCTGCATCGAAGACCTGGTGGCCGGCAGGCTCGACACCGCCACCGCCTCCATGGCCAAGCTCTGGGGCTCGGAGGCACAGGGCCGGGTGATCGACGAGTGCCTGCAGCTCTTCGGCGGCTACGGCTTCATGAATGAATACATGGTGGCGCGCATGTACGCCGACGCGCGCGTGCAGCGCATCTACGGCGGCACCAACGAGATCATGAAGGAGGTGATCGCCAGGGCGCTGTGAGCAGGCCCCGGCCAACTCAGGACAGCCGCCTGATCTCCGCCCTTGCGATCTCGCGGTGGTGGTACGACGGCGACAGGCCGATGAACTGCGTGTACTTCTCGCGCGCTGCGTCGGTGTCGCCCGCGTCTTCCAGCTCCAGCGCTTCCAGCGTGAACTGGGTGAAGAGCCGGTTGGCGTCGTGCTCGCGCGCGGTGGTGGCGGCCAGCGTCTTGGGCTGCAGCTCGGGTTGCGCGGCGTAGATCTGCCGCTGCACTTCGATCACCTCGATCAGCGCGCGGCCGATGCGCTGGATGTTCTCGTCCACCGGGTCGAGGCCGGTGCCGCGCACGTCCGTCGCGGCCTGGTCGAGCAGATGAGATGCCACGCGCAGCAGATGGTGGATCCGCTTGTGTCTCATGGGCGGCCCTCTCCGTCGGGACGACCGCTTCCGGGCTTCGCCGCTTCCGCGAAGCCGCTTCCTTGCAATGCACTCATCCGTTGTTCCGCTTGGCGCCGGAGGCCGTCGCGGCCCGCCCGCGCGACTGGCGCCGCGGGGCCGGCGAGGCGGGCTCCCGTCCGGCGGCCAGGGCGTCGTCTTCCGCGCGCAGCTTGTCGGCGAGCTGGCTCGCGCGCTCGGCAATGGCCAGGTTCCTCGCCGCCTCGGCACCGTGCGTCTTCACCGAGAAGGCCTTGCTCACGCTGCCCTTGCCGGCGGTGTAGGTGATGGCAAGCCAGTAGCCCGGGTGGCTGGGGTTGGGCGTCTTGAAGTGCACGCCGCTCACGCCGCTGGTGTTGTTGCGCCGGGTGATCTCCGACTTCGAGCGCTTGGGTTCGCGCGGCCCGGCAGGGTGGGCCGACAGCCCCATGCGGATCGCCTCCTCGGCCGGGTGGATGCGCGCCAGGCCCGTCATGCGCTCGAGCTGCCGCGCGCGCTCCCGGATCGCGAGCGCCTGCGCGTCGTCGCCGAGGTCGGCCACCGAGAAATCGGTGCGCAGGATCTCGTCGGGCGCGATGTAGGTCTTGGCCATCCAGGCGCGCACCCGGCCGTTCGGCGCGAGATGGTGGAACACGCCCGTCACGCCGGTGCTGTTGTTGGTGCGCTGCTTCTCGGCGCGCTCGCTGCGCGTCTGCGGCGGCACGCTGCGCACGATGTGGTCGCGCCAGTCCTGTGCGTGCAGCAGCGCCTGCTCCGCGCCGCCGTAGCTGGCCTTGCCGAACAGCCTGTGGTGGCGCACGCCGTTGCGGACGATGGAGACTTCGAAAACCCCAGGACCTGGAGTAGATGCCGTACATGGCTGCCGGGTTCGGGATACCTTTGGGCATTCTCGACTTGATGCTGCTACTTTGGTGCTCAGCGCTGCTGATTCCGATGGGCTCCCCGACCTGCCCGCTGCTCTTCGGCGCGCGCATTTCGCGGCTATTTTGGCCGAAGCACGAAGGCAAATCGGCGCGTGCGGCCGCGCCTGAAAAAATATCATCGACGCGGGCGCGCGGGCATCCGCCGGCCGCCGCGCGAAGGGCGCCGGCCCCTGCGAGCCGCATGGTCACTGCTGCGGCCTTGCCCCGGCGGCCAGGCCGTGCGGGCGGGCGCCCTGGCGGGGCTCCTGCCGGTAGGCCATCGAGAGCGCGCCGGCCGCGGCCTGCTGCATGTGCGCCAGCTTCTGCTCGAGCTGGCGCTCGCGCTCCTCGATCGCCAGCAGCTTCGCCTTCTCGGCACCGTGCTCCTTGATGGAGAAGGCCTTGCTCACGCTGCCCTTGCCGGCGGTGTAGGTGATGGCCAGCCAGTAGCCCGGATGGCCCGGGTTGGGCGCCTTGAAGTGCACGCCGCTCACCCCGCTCGAATTGGTGCTGCGCCTGATTTCCGACTTGGAGCGCTTGGGCGACAGCTGCTCCGGCGCAAAGGCCGGCGGGCTCGTGCGGATCGTTTCCTCGGCGGGGTGCAGCTTGGCCAGCCCGTCCATGCGGTCGAGCTGGCGCGCGCGCTCCTCGATGGCCAGCGTCTGCGCCGCCTCGCCCACGGTGTTCACCGGGAAGTCGGTGCGCAGGATCTCGTCCTGCCCGATGTAGGTCTTGGCGACCCAGGCCCGCACCTTGCCGCCCGGGGCGACCTGGCAGAACACGCCCGACACGCCCGTCGTGTTGTTGATCCGCAGCTTCTCCGCCCGGTCGCGCCGCGGGACCGGCGGCACGCTGCGCACCACGCCGTCGCGCCAGTCCTGCGCCTGGAGCAGCGCCTGCCGGTCGCCGCCGTAGCTGGCGCGGCCGAACTGCTTGAAGTAGCGCGTGCCGTTTCGCACGATCGACACCTCGTAGCCCCAGCTGCGGGGGTAGATGCCATACATGGCTGCGGGATTGGGGATTCCTTTGGGCATGGTGCTTCGGCTCGAGTCCGCTCTCTGGTGCTTTCGATGGCTCCCTGCGCGGGGGCGCGACTCTCCGCGTCGCCGCGCTGCTTGCGCTATCGCAGCAGTTGGAAGTCTTCGGGGGAATGCTAGGGACGCCCGCGGTGGCGGGGTATCACCGGAATCCGTAGTTCAGGGGGTAGCCGGCGCGGGAGAGAAAACTGGATGTAGGCCTATCGAATTACACCGAGCCTGCGCGCGATAGCCACCGCCTGCGTCCGGCTCTTCGCGTCCAGCTTCATGTTGATGTTGCGCAGGTGCGTGCGCACCGTGCTGTCGGACACGAAGAGCTTCTCGGCCATCGCGCTGTTCGAGTAGCCCTCGGCCAGCAGCTGCAGCACGCGGATCTCCTTGCGCGTGAGCGGTTCCTTCATGGCGTCGCCGCCGGAGGGCGCTTCCGACTCGGCCGGCACAGGCATCGGCCCCACGGCCTGCAGCAGCCGCTGCAGGTGGTCCGCCAGGATCGGATCGACGGTGGCGCCTTCCTGCATCGCCGCGGCGCAGCGATGGACGAGCGGGCCCACGGCGGGCCCCTCGTCGAGGATCAGCCGCATGAAGCCTTCCTGGCTCGCCGCCTGCAGCACGCCGGCGAACTCCTCGGTGGCGGCGGCCGGGTCGCCGGCGCGCTGCAACGCGAGCGCGCGCAGCACCCTGAGCTTGAGCGCGCGCCGGTTGCGCGCCACGGCAAGCGCGGCGTGCAGCTCGGCGTCGAGCACGCCCAGCGCCGCGCGCGCGTCGCCGAATGCGATCTCCCAGCGCGCCTTGGCGAGCGCCAGGTAGTCGAGGTCGTGCGCGGGCAGGCGCTGGCGCTGCTCGCGCCCCCACAGGGCAGGGTCGTCGGCGCGCAGCAGCTCGTCGTGCGAGGCGGGGCCGTTGCCCTGCAGCAGCAGCATGCGCGAGCGCTCCAGCTTGGCGCCGGCCACCACGCGCGGCAGCTGTCGCGCGTGGCCCAGGTATTCGAGCTCGGTGAGCGCCTGGAAGGCCGCGTCGATGTCGCCCGCGTGGAAGGCCAGGCGCGAGCGCATCACGTGGCTCAGGATCATGTGGTCGGGCAGGCCCACGTCGCGCGCCAGCGGCAGGTACACGTTCAGCAGGCGCTCGGCCTGCGCGAGCTGGTTGGTCTCGTAGACGGCGCCCGCGTAGAGCACGCCGGCCCATGCGTTGCCGTGGCTGTGGTTGTACGACACCGCATGCGTCGAATCGACCGCCATGCGCAGCCGCGCGGTGGCCTGCCGCAGCCGGCCTTCGTGCAGGTCGAACAGGCCCGCCAGCGACTCGGTGTACATGCGGTTGAAGGCGCTGTTGCCCTGCTCGCGCCGCGCCGCGTCGAGCAGCCGCCGCGCCTCGTGCTGGTCGCCGCGCACCGCGAGGATGTGCGCCATGGCGTTGAGCAGCACGCTGTCGGCAAAGGCCAGGCCGGTGGGCAGGCGCACCAGGCTCTGGCGGCCGGCCTCGTAGGCCTCGTCGTGGCGGTCCTGCATGGCCAGCAGCAGCGGCACCAGCGTGTGGGCGCTCGCGCGCACCTCGGCGATGGGGCTGTCGAGGCAGCCGGATTCGTCGAGCTGCCGCATCGCGTCCCACGGGCCGTGGGTGAAGCAGGTGGCCCACAGCGAGATCGGCTGCAGGAACGGGTGCTCGCGCAGCTGGTGCTCGGGAATGGCCGAGAACCAGCGCGCCAGCATGCGCATGCGGCCCTCTTCGAGGAACTGCGCGGCATGGTGGTCGAGCAGGTTCAGCGCATGCGGATGGTCGCCGCCCTCGATGGCGTGGTCGATGGCGGGCACCGGGCGGCCGTGCGACTCGTACCAGCCCGAGGCCGCAAGATGCAGCCGCGCCGGCTCGCCGGGCATCTCGCGCGCGAGCTGCGCGCGCAGGAAGTCGGCGAAGAGGCTGTGGTAGCGCCATGCATCGCCGTCGCCGCTCACCGGCGTGAGAAAGAGGTTCGACGTGGCCAGCTGCTCGAGGATGGCTGCGCAGTCCATGCGTGGGCACAGCGCCTGGCACACCGATGCGTCCAGCTGCCGCAGGATGCTGGTGCGCAAAAGAAAGTCGCGGATCTCCTTCGGCTGGTGGGCGAGCACGTCCTCGGCCAGGTACTCGGCCACCGCGCGGTCGGAGCCCGAGAAGCGCTCGACGAAAGCAGTGGCGGTGGCGCCCGCCGAGCCCGCGCCGTGGCGCTCCAGCGCCATCGACGCGAGCCAGATCGCCGCCACCCAGCCTTCGGTCTTGCGGTGCAGCAGCGAGAGCATCTCGGCCGGCAGCGACTGGCGCAGGCCGAAGAAGGCGCCGGTCTCCTCCAGGCTGAAGCGCAGCCGGTCGGTGTCGATCTCGGTCAGCTGCCCGCGCGCGCGCAGCCGGCCCAGGCCCAGGTCGGGCAGGCTGCGCGAACCGATCACGATCTGCCCCCGGCGCGGCAGGTGCTCGACGATCTCGCGCACCAGCCCCAGCACGGCCGGCTCCTGCACGCGCTCGAAGTCGTCGAGGAAGAGCGTGAAGGGCGACTCGTGCGCCGCCAGCGCGGCCACCGCGTCGAAGGGGTTGCTGCCGCCGTTGCCGCGCGGGTCTTCCACGCCCAGGCGCTGCACGGCCTCGGCCAGGCAGTCGAGGAAGCGCGAGACGTCGTTGTCGGCCCGGTCCAGCGTGAGCCATGCTGTGGCGATGCCCTGTGCCTCCATGCGCTCGCGGATCTGCGCCATGGCGGTGGTCTTGCCGAAGCCGGCCGGCGCGCGCACCAGCACCAGCTTCACGGCCGCCGAGGCGACCTCTTCCCCCGATCGCGGTGCGCGGCACCTGCGTGGCGACGAAGGCCGGGGGATTGAGCTTGGTTTCGAGGATCCGGGGTGTGGGCGGCTGCATGCGGCGCTGAAATCCCGTCGTTTCCGACGATGTGTGCGGCCGATTCTGCTTCCTAAACTGGACAGGGACAAACCGTTGAAGACACCTCAAGGACACCAGCAGATGCAACTCGATTCCAGCATTGCCGCAGTGGTCACCGGCGGCGCCTCGGGCCTGGGCGCCGCCACCGCGTGCCGGCTCGCGGGCCACGGCGTGAAAGTCGCGCTCTTCGACCTCAACGCCGAACAGGGCGAGGCGCTGGCGAAGGAACTCGGCGGCATCTTCTGCAAGGTCGACGTCACGTCGGAAGAGCAGGTGGACGCCGCCTTCGCCAAGGCACGCGCGGCGCACGGCCAGGAGCGCGTGCTGGTCAACTGCGCCGGCACTGGCAACGCCGTGAAGACCGCCAGCCGTGACAAGGCCACCGGCGAGATCAAGCACTTTCCGCTCGCGAATTTCGACCGCATCATCCAGATCAACCTGGTCGGCACCTTCCGCTGCATCGCCAAGTCGGCCGCCGGCATGCTCACGCTCGACATGCTGGAAGACGGCGAACGCGGCGCCATCGTCAACACCGCCTCGGTGGCCGCGCAGGACGGGCAGATGGGCCAGGCCGCCTACACCGCATCGAAGGCCGGCATCGTCGGCATGACGCTGCCCATCGCGCGCGACCTCATGAGCGAGGGCATCCGCGTCAACACCATCCTGCCGGGCATCTTCGACACGCCGCTGCTGCAGGGCGCGCCCGACAACGTGAAGGCCGCGCTCGCGGCATCGGTGCCGTTCCCGAAGCGACTGGGCAATCCGGCGGAATACGCGACGCTGGCGGAACTGATGATCACCAACGGCTACTTCAACGGCGAGAGCGTGCGGCTCGACGGGGCCATCCGGATGGCGCCGCGCTGAGCGGGCCCCGCACTCACACAGATATATACAGACAGGAGAACTCCCCATGCCCGAAGCATTCATCGTCGCCGCCGCGCGCACCGCCGGCGGCCGCCGCAACGGCCGCCTCGCCGGCTGGCATCCGGCCGACCTCGCCGCGCAGGTGCTCAACGCGCTGGTGGACCGCACCGGCGCCGACCCGGCGCTGGTCGAGGACGTCATCATGGGCTGCGTCGACCAGGCCGGCGAGCAGTCTTCCAACATCGCGCGCAACGCGGTGCTGGCCTCGAAGCTGCCCGAATCGGTGCCGGCCACCTCGATCGACCGGCAGTGCGGCTCGTCGCAGCAGGCGCTGCACTTCGCGGCGCAGGCCGTGATGTCGGGCACCATGGACATCGTGATCGCCGCCGGCGTGGAGAGCATGACGCGCGTGCCCATGGGCATGCCCGTCACGCTGCCGCTGAAGAACGGCCTGGGCTTCTACGTGAGCCCGCTCATGGCCAGGCGCTACCCCGACGTGCAGTTCAGCCAGTTCACCGGCGCCGAGATGATCGCAAGGAACTACGGCATCGAGAAGGATGAGCTCGACCGCTACGCGCTCGAAAGCCACAGACGCGCCATCGCCGCCACCAAGGCCGGTCACTTCGAGCGCGAGATCGTGCCCGTGGCGGTGCGCATGGCCGACGGCACCGAGCCCGGCGAGCAGCACACGGTGGACGAGGGCATCCGCTTCGACGCCACGCTGGAGAGCATCGCCGCCGTGAAGCTCATCGCCGAGGGCGGGCGCTGCACCGCGGCCACCGCCAGCCAGATCTGCGACGGCGCCAGCGGCCTGATGGTGGTGAACGAGCGCGGCCTGAAGACGCTGGGCGTGGAGCCCCTCGCGCGCATCCACCACCTGAGCGTGATGGGGCACGACCCGGTGATCATGCTGGAGGCCCCGCTGCCGGCCACGCAGCGCGCGCTGAAGAAGGCGGGCATGAAGATCTCCGACATCGACCTGTATGAAGTCAACGAAGCCTTCGCGCCGGTGCCTCTGGCGTGGCTGCAGACGCTGGACGCCGACCCCGCGCGGCTGAACGTGAACGGCGGCGCGATCGCGCTGGGGCATCCGCTGGGCGCATCGGGCACCAAGCTGATGACCACGCTGGTGCACGCGCTCGGCCAGCGCGGCAAGCGCTACGGCCTGCAGACCATGTGCGAGGGCGGCGGCATGGCCAACGTGACCATCGTCGAGCGGCTGTGAGCGTCGCCGGCGCCGACGGGGCTCCGCTGCCGTGCTGCGGGCGCGGCGCCGCGCAGTCCATAGCCCGTTCCCGGGAGGGCGAGGCCCGGCGGATGCCAACATAATCGGGGGCCATGGGCGCCTCGCCAGCCATTCTCGATCCCCGTTCCATCATCCTGCTCGCCGGCGTCATGGGCGTCATGATGGCGCTCGTGGTGTTCTTCATGCGGCGCAGCTATCCGCGCAGCATCCAGGGCCTGGGGGAGTGGTCGCGCGCGCCGCTGGTGGCCTTCGTGAGCACGCTGCTCTTCGCGGCACGGGGGTACTTCCCTGACTTCCTGACCATCGTGGTCGCCAACTTCGTGCTGTACCAGGCCTGCATCCTGTACTACGCCGGCAGCCAGAAGTTCCTGTTCGGCCACGGCGACACGCGGGCCTGGACAGTGCTCAACTGCGGCCTGGCGCTGGTGCTGTTCTGGTTCGGCATCCTGAAGCCCGATTTCGAGGTGCGCCTGTTGTTCGTCACGGCCGCGGTGTCGGCGCTGTTCTTCCGGCATGCGCTGCTGTACATGCGCCACACGGGCCACGTGTTCGGCAAGCGCCTCATGACCGGGCTGCTGCTGGCGCAGGCGGTGGTGGCGGGGCTGCGCTTCGTGTCCGTGGTCGCCGGCATGGCGGGCAGCGGGCTCATGGAAGGCAGCTGGGTCCAGTCGATCTACATCAGCATGTACTCGTTCACCGTGCTGCTGCTGTCCATCGCCGTCATCCTGATGGCCACCGACCGCGTGCACACCGAGTTCGAATACCTCGCCACGCGCGACCCGCTGACCGGCGCGCTCAACCGCCGCGCCGTGCTCGATGCGAGCGAGCGCGCCTTTTCCTCGGGCGAGCGCGGCGGCGCGCTGCTGATGGTGGACCTGGACCACTTCAAGGAAATCAACGACCGCTTCGGCCACCAGATGGGCGACGCCGTGCTGCGCGAGGCGGTGCGCCGCATGCAGCGCGCCATCGGCGACAAGGGCGTGCTCGGCCGCTACGGCGGCGAGGAGTTCGTCGTGCTGCTGCCCGAGGCCGGCCAGGCCGAGGCGATGGAGATCGCGGCGCGCCTCAGGCACGCCATCGGCGAGCCCTTCCCGGCGGACTCGAGCATGGCCGTCGTCGGCTCCATGGCCGCGAGCATCGGCGTGGCGGCCGGCGCGAGCAGCGCAGGCGGTTCCAGCATCGACGACGTGCTGGCGCTGGCGGATGCGGCGCTGTACCGCGCGAAGGCGATGGGGCGGGATCGGGTGATTGCGGCGGCCTGAGCGGCTTCATTCCGCGGCTTCGGCGTCGATGCGCTCGGCGTTGCACCTCGCACAGTAGCGGGCTGCAGGCGTACGAAGCGGCGTGTTGCACACGTGGCATGGCGGGCCGTAGAGGCTCAGGCGGTGATGCAGGATCGCATTCGGATTGGTTTCCTTGAAGCCCGTGATGCGTTCGTACGCCGCCACCGTCAGGTAGCCGAGGCCCCGCTCCCGGGCTTCGGCGAGGCTGCAGCCGGTTTCCTCGCGGTATCGATTCATCTGCGCGATATAGCTCATCGGATGCGCGAGCTGCCACTCTTCCTCCGTGAGCATCGGCATGTCGGTCTGGCAGCGCCAGCAGTAGAGGGTGCGGGGCATGGTGTGAATTCAGGTGGAAACCATGGCGCTCGATTGCCCCAGGTAGGCCTCGACCGCCGGCCCCCACAGGTCCTGTCGCACGATCAGCATGTGGCCGTTCACGCCGGGAGCCAGCGTGTAGGCCTCGAATCTGCCCTGGCCACCTGCGGCCGTGAACGCTTCGAAATTCATCCGGCTGTGGGCCATTGCGTAGAAGCTGTCCTTCTCGCCATACAGCCAGAGCGTGGGGCGGGGAAATACCGCGCCTCGCCTGAAGCTCACCGGATTGATCGCGTCGGCCGATCTGTTGGGGCACTGGTCGCTCATCCATCCGCCGACGAAGTTGATCGCACCGCGGAACACGCCCGGCCGGGTGCCGGCATAGGCGATGGCGAGGATCCCGCCGCGCGAATGGCCGGCGATCTCCATGCGCCGGGTGTCCACCTCCGGATTCGCCTGCAGCCATGCGACGGCTGCGTCGATGTCCGCAAGTGCGTGCTCGAAGCCGGCTAACGACAGGCCCGGATCGCAGCTGTAGTGCTCGCGCTTCGGTGTGAAGCCTTCGTCGTAGAGTCCGTCCGACTGGCCGCGCCCGCGTCGCTGCGGAAATGCGACCAGCCAGCCGCGCTGGGTGAACCATCCGGCGAGGCGCTCGGGTGCCCAGGTGTCCTTGAAGAGTGCCGGGTTGTTGCCGATGCCGGTAGAGCCGTGGTTGAACACCACGGTCGGAAAGGGGCCCGCGCCTTCGGGCTTGTAGATCACCATTTCCAGCGTGACCGGCGCACCGCCCTCGACGAATGGCGTGGGCACGCGGACCGTGCTGCGTTCCTGCGCCCAGCAGGAAGCGGCAGCGAAGACGAGCGAGACGGCGAGAGCGAAGAGTTTTTTCATTGCACGGGCATCCCTGGCGATCTGCCGCATTCTGCCCTCGGCCCCCAGCCGCTACCCCGCAGTGCGCGCTCCCCGCCTCGGTCTCCACCCTGCCGCGCCGCTCGCCAGCACGATCCCCGGCACCACCAGCGACAGTGCCACCAATGCCGCCCCGGTGACAGGCTCGTTCATCCAGGCCGCGGCACCCAGCGTCGTCAAAACCGGCACCAGCGCCGCCGAGAGCGAGGCACGCGGCGCGCCCAGCCGCGCAACGGCGACCATGTAGACCACCAGCCCGAGCAGGCCGGCGACCACGCCCTGCGTCGTGGCCTGCAGCGCAACGTCGGGCCATGGGGCCGTCAGCAGTTTCGGCACTCCGGCGAAGGGCAGCACGAGCATCGACAACAGCAGCGTCGACCAGCCATTCACGAATGCCGCGCCCTGCCATGGCGTGAGTCCGCAGTGCGCGAACGCGAGCGAGTGCGCGGCCCACAGCATGGCCGCAACGAGGAAGAGCAGGTCGCCGCGCCAGCCGGTCGAGCCGGTGCCGCCGCGAAAGCTGTCTGCCGCGAACAGCGCCATGCCGATCGCGATGCAGGCCAGTCCGGCGAGCCTGATGCCTTCGATCTTCTGCCGCTTGTGCAGCCATGCGCCAACGGCCGTGAACAGCGGCAGGCTGCCCGCCATGAAGATGCCCATGTGGCTCGCGGGTGCCCATTGCGCACCCGCGAGCACAAGCAGGCCGAAGGGCAATCCGCCGCCGGCGACGAGCACGGCGAGCACGGGCAGCGACGCCTTCGGGGCAATGCGCTCGCGGCCGAACCACAGCGGCATGAGCAGCAGCGCAGGAATGCCGTAGCGAAGCAGCGCGAGGTCGATCGGCCCGAGCGTGGTGGTCACGCCGTGCCGCGACACGAGCTGCCATGCACTGCCGATGAAGGAGGCGGCCAGCGCGGCAAGCAGGCCGGTGAGGAGGTTGCGATCCAGCATCGCGGCGAGTTTCGCGACCGCGCCGGCTGGCGGCTATCAAATTCGTGCGCCGGCCCTCAGGCCAGAGCGCTGCGGGCTTCGCCCAGCGTCACGCCCACTTCGCGCCCGAATACCGCCCCCAGGTGGCTCTGGCTGCAGTAGCCGAGGTCGTGCGCGATGCCGGCGAGGTCGGTGTCGCCATCGGCCAGGCGTTCCAGGGCGGAGGCGATGCGCAGATGCTGGCGGTACTGGTGAAGGCTCAGGCCCGTCTGTTGGCGGAAGCTGCGTGCCAGGTGGAAGGGGGAGCGCGAGACCGCATCGGCGAGGTCGTGCAATGAAAGCCGTGCCTCGCGATCGGCGGTTTGCGCAAGCAACTGCTTGGCGTTCGCGACCGTGCTGGTCAGCGGCATCTGCCGGCGCGATGTCTCGAGTTCGGCGACCAGCGACGCGATGGCCGGTGCGCCGCCGTCGCCTGCGCGCAGCTGGCGTTGCGCTAGGTGAATACGGTACAGCGACCTCGGCGAGAGCTGGCAGAACGCAGGCGTGGCATCGGAACGCGCCGCCCGGTGCCGGCTGACCACTACGCTTTGCCGCATCGCGCGCACCACGGGACGCAGCTGATAGACCATGGCATCGACCAGATGCATGGCGGTCAGTGCGTCGACCTGCCAGGTGCTGTCGCCCCAACCCACGTCGAGCACCGCGCGACCTGCAGGGAAGATGATGCGGCGCGATTCGATCGTGTAGGGGCCGCTCCAGCCAGGCTCGTCCTTCGCATGCGAGCGCAGGTGCTCCACCGTGAAATCTTGTCCGGCATAGAGGAGCGTGCGGTCGTGGGCCATGGCTTGGCCATTTTGCGCGCCGGCTCACCCTTTAGCCAGCAGACCGCGACCAGCGCGACGGTCGCAATCGCGAGGCGAGCAAGATGAGCGCCGCACTCAGATGCCCACGAACTCCGCCACCTCCGACACCGCCGCCCGCTCGGTCACCAGCGCGTCGATCGGCCGGCTGCGGTCTGCGTAGCCGATGGCCATGCCCGTGAACAGCATGCGCTCGGGCGGCAGCGCGATGAAGCTGCCGATGGTCTGCGGGTAGATCGCCCAGCATTCCTGCGGGCAGCTGTCGAGCCCTTCGGCGCGCAGCAGCAGCATCACGTTCTGCAGCAGCATGCCCAAGTCGGACCACTGCGGCGGGCCCATGCGGCGGTCGACGGTGCAGAAGAGCGCGAGCGGCGCGCCGAAGAACTGGTAGTTGCGCGCGAACCATTCGCGGCGTGCGGCCTTGTCCTCGCGCGGAATGCCCAGTCGCGCGTACATCGCCTCGCCGACGGCGAAGCGGCGGTCGCGGTAGGGCGCGACCAGCTCGCGCGGGTAGATGTCGTACTCGCTGCCTTCGCCGGCGGGCGCTTCCATCACGCGCGTGCGCATGATGGCCTTGAGCTCCGCGAGCTTCTCGCCGCCGACCACGTGCAGGTGCCAGGGCTGCAGGTTGCCGCCCGAAGGTGCGCGCAGCGCCTGTTCGATCACACGGCGGATGACTTCGCCGGAGACGGGCGTGTCGAGAAAGTCGCGCACCGAGCGGCGGGTGGCGATGGCGTCCTGAACGTTCATTCCAAAGTCCTCTTGGGGATCGATGCTAGGGGCAACCCTCGGATGGCCTCAATCGTCCGTTCCGACGATGCCGCGCGGCATGGCCCTGCCTAGCATCCGCCCAGCGTACAGGAGACAAGACATGTTCGGATTGATGCAAGACCGCCCGCTGCTGATCTCGTCGCTCATCGACTACGCGGCCACCTTCCATCCGCGCGCGGAAATCGTGGGCCGCACGGTCGAGGGGCCGGTGCACCGCACCGACTACGCGCGGATACAGCGCAGCGCCAAGCAGGTGGCCAATGCACTGAAGACGCTGGGCATCGAGCCCGGCGACCGCGTGGGCACGCTCGCGTGGAACACATGGCGGCACCTCGCGCTGTACTTCGGCGTGTCGGGCTCGGGCGCGGTGCTGCACACGGTGAACCCGCGGCTCTTTCCGGAGCAGATCGACTACATCGTCAACCATGCGGAAGACAAGGTGCTGTTCTTCGACACCACCTTCGCGCCGCTGGTGGAGAAGCTCGCGCCCGCGCTGAAGTCGGTGCGTGCCTTCATCGCGATGACCGATCGCGCGCACATGCCGTCCATCGACGTGCCCAACCTGCTGTGCTTCGACGAGCTCGTCGGTTCGCAGAGTGAGCAATACGATTGGCCCGATTTCGACGAGCGCACCGCATCGTCGCTCTGCTACACCTCGGGCACCACGGGCAACCCGAAGGGCGTGCTGTATTCGCATCGCTCCACCGTGCTGCACTCGCTGATAGAGTGCGCGCCCGACACCTTCGGCGTCAACTCGCAGATGACGCTGCTGCTCGCGGTGCCGATGTTCCACGCCAACGCATGGGGCATGCCGTATGCGGCGGCGATGAGCGGCATGAAGCTGGTCATGCCCGGCCCGCACATGGACGGCCAGAGCCTCTACGAGCTGATGCGCGACGAGAAGGTCGGCTTCTCGCAGGCCGTGCCGACCATCTGGCTGATGCTGTTCCAGTACTTCGACGCGCACCCCGAGATCGACACGCGCGCCATCGGCTTGAAGCGCATCGGCGTGGGCGGCGCGGCCACGCCGCGCAGCATGATCGAGCGCTTCGAGCACGACTTCGGCGCCGACTTCGTGCAGGGCTGGGGCATGACCGAGACCAGCCCCATCGGCGTGATCGGCAACCTGCTGCCCAAGCACCTGTCGATGCCCAAGGAAGAGCAGATGCGCGTGAAGATGCGCCAGGGCCGCGGCGTGTGGGGCGTGGAGCTGAAGATCGTCGGCGAAGACGGCCAGCGCCTGCCGCACGACGGCAAGGCCTTCGGCCACCTGCACGTGCGCGGTCCGTGGATTGCGAGCGGTTACTTCAAGGGCGAAGGCGGATCGGTGCTCGATGCCGAAGGGTTCTTTCCGACCGGCGACGTCGCCAACATCGACGAGGACGGCTACGTGCAGCTCGTCGATCGCGCGAAGGACGTCATCAAGTCGGGCGGCGAGTGGATCTCGTCCATCGATCTAGAGAACGCGGCGAGTTTGCACCCGGCGGTGGCCGAAGCGGCGGTGATCGGCATCGCGCATCCGAAGTGGCAGGAGCGTCCGCTGCTCATCGTGGTCAAGCGGGCGGGCATGGAAGCCACGCGCGAGGAACTGCTCACATTCCTTGCGGAGCGCGTCGCGAAATGGTGGCTACCGGAAGACGTGGTCTTCGTCGACAGCCTGCCGCATACAGCCACCGGAAAACTGCTGAAGACGAAGCTGCGCGAACAGTTCAAAGGTTACGTTGCGACGACATCTGTTTGACAGTTCGGTGACTTGTTCGATTTTTCTGTGGACAACTCTGTGAGTTGTGGGTGGAGGTGGAGAGGCGAAGCGAGAACTGGCGTGGCTTCCCACCACGTTGCCTGTTGAATAGGCAGCGGCTCGCGAGGCGCGGAGGCGGGCGCAGATGTATACAAACGGGGCCGGACACACGCCTGTCGCCGTCGATTGACGGGGGTAGATCGGACGGCTACATTCCAGACCGCTTCGCGACCAGCGAGGCCAGGTTTGACAGCCTGAAAGAACCGCGGTGAAAGCCGCACACCGCAATTGGTTTGCGGCTTTTGCCATTCCGGCTTCCCTTTTCAGGCGGCTCGGATGGGAGGGCTCGCGCCCTGCCGGTTTCGCCTAGCGGTTCCCGGTCTGTCAACCTGTTCGAGCCGCCGCCTTCGTTTGACAGCGGATGCGACGGTTGCAGCAAAGCCGAACCGACAGGGAGGGCCGACATGGCCGATTCATCAAGTACCGCGCAAACCGCAAGCGCGGAGTTCAAGCCGTTCGCATGGAACCCCGTTCACGGGCTCGACCATGAGCAGCGACGGCGTGCCTTGTTCCTCAACGACGCGCGCGACGTGATCGACGGCGCGCACACGCTGATGCAACTGCTCGCATGGGACGAAGGCCGCCGCGACGCAGCGCAGCCCCTGCTCGACGAGGCTCATCGCTCGTCGATCCAGCGCCTGCTGATCGCATCGCTGGGCATGCTGCACGCCGGCATCGAAGGCCAGTGCGAAGCGCTCCAAACGGCGCGAATGTAGGCAAGCGGCGCGCGACCGACCGGGCCTCGGGCCCGGTTCACCGAAATTCCGGATGCCGCGAACTCACCTGGTTGCGCCGCGCGCGAGTTGCGCACGCCCGAACGGCGTGATGCGCTTGATCACCGCCAGCTCCTGCGGCCCGCCGTCGGCATCCTTCCAGGCCAGCGCAGGGCTGATGACCGCATCGACGAAGCCGGCCTGCTTCAGCGCCTCGACGCAGCCGATCTGCTGGCGGTCCTGCACGCGAAGGGGGAAGGCCGAACGTTCTATGGCGCGCAGGTAGTCGAGCGGCTCGAGCTTCGAGTTCGATGCCTTCTTCGGCGATGCGCCCGTGCCTTCGCGGCCGCGCAGCCTCTCGATCTCGGCATGACCGTCGTCGGTGATGCAGACCACCAGCGCGGCCTGCGCCAGCCTGTAGCTGCCGTGCCCCGTGTCGTAGGCCGGATCGATCGCAGCCTCGATGAGGCCGGTCGCCTTCAGGACGGAGACCCGACGCACGTCCTGCGCGTCGGTCACGTGCATCGGCAGGCGAGCATGCTCCAGATGGAGGAGGTAACTGAGCGGCACCGAAAAAACCCCTGTGTGCACCTCCCTCGCCATCGACGCCGCCCAGAGCCGTCGAGCCCAGGCAGGAGCGGCGCGAACGCCTTCCGGCTTCCTGGACGACTCATGAGCCCCGGCGCGATCCGTTCCACGAAGGGGCCGGCCGGGGAGGGGGTGAATTGTGAATATTTGTCAATATTCTTGTGCGTCCCAGGGGCGGGCGCCATCACCGAAACAGGGTAGTTCCTCCGGCCAGTCTCCCGAGCGCCGGGGTGGCCGACTCGGGCCGATCAGTGCTTGTGGCCGCCGTGCCCCGCAGGCTGCGCGGAGGCGTTCAGCGCCCGCACCGGCGCCTTCACCTCGACCGATTCGCGCTTGCCGTCCTTGCCCTCGAACACCAGCGTGAGCGGCACGGTGTCGCCTTCCTTCACCTGCTGCTTGAGGTCGAGCAGCATCACGTGATAGCTGCCGGGCTTGAGCTCGACGGTCTTGCCGGCGGGCAGCTCGAAGCGCGGGGATCTGGCGCATGCGCATCACGTTGTCCTGCATGGCCATCTCGTGCACCTCCACCACGGGCGTGACGGGCGAGCTGGCGGAGACCAGCTTCGCGTCTTTCGCGGCGCTGATCTGCATGAACGCGCCGGTGGCCTTCTGCTGCGGCACGGTGGCGCGCACCCATGCGTCACTCACGGTGACCTGCGCGTTCGCGGCGTGCGCGGTGAGCAGCGCGGCGCTGGTGATGGCGAGGATGTGTGCGATGCGGTTCTTCATGGTCATGGTCGGTATCTCCTTGGATTTGAATGATGGAAGTCAGGCCTGAAGGATCCTGCGCAGGTCGTCGGCGCATTCCTGCGCGCTCTGCTCATGGCGCAGCACGATGCGGATCTTGCCCTTGGGGTCGAACACATAGCTGAAGGCCGAATGGTCCATGGTGTACGAGGAGCCGGTGGGCACCTTCCGGTAGAACACCTTGAAGTCCTTCGCGGTTTGGCTGGTGCGCTGCATGTCGCCGTACAGGCCGATGAAGCTCGGATCGAAGGCCTGCGTGTAGGCCTTGAGCACGACGGGCGAATCGCGCTCGGGATCGACGGTGACGAAGATCACCTGCAGCCGCTCGCCGTCGGTGCCGAGCAGCTTCCTTATCTCTGCCGCGCGCACGAGGGCGGTGGGGCAGACGTCGGGGCATTGCGTGAAGCCGAAGAACATCATCACGGCCTTGCCCTTGAAGTCGGCCAGCGTGCGTTCGCGGCCGTCGGCATCGGTCAGGCGGAAGTCCTGCGCGTAGTTGGCGCCGGTGATGTCGACGCCGTTGAAGCGAGCGGGCAGCAGCCTGTCGCAGCCGGCAAGGCTCGCGACGGCTGCGAGGCCGCCCGCGCAGAGCAGCAGGCGCCGCCGCTGCATCGGAGGGAGGGATTCGTTTCTGGTCATCTGGATGGACTCGCTCCGGCGCCCGCAGGAGGCGCCGATGGATTCGTTGCAGGAACGCACGCGGCAGATGAGCGACAGGCCTCGTCTGAGGCACCGGCTCACGCGCGCGAAAACTGGGGAAGAAGCCTCAGACGAGCGAGGGAGGCCCGCGCGCCGGCAGCGGCGCGGTGGCGGCCGCCGCAACGTGCGCCGACGGAACCGGCCGCACCACGCGGGCCTGCGGCGCGAACGCCGGCAGCTCGACGGTCGGCGTGGTCGCGGGCGGGGCGCCGCTGAGCACGCACAGCGGGCAGTCCATGTGGCCCGCGCCCATCTCCTGCGCGCCGTCGTCGCCGTGGACGATGGCCTTGACCGACCCGGCGCTGGAGCAGACCAGTTCTACCGTCTGCGGATGCACGAGCGGGGAGGCGATGGCCACGCCGAGCGAGAGCGCGAACCACAGCAGCGCCCAGCGGATCAGGCCGACGCCCGGCCGCGGCAATGCCATGCCGGGGCGGCTGGGCAGGGCTCGGAAAGGCGGCGCAGGCATCGCCGGAGATTATCGGCCAGTGCCGCGCCGCAAAGAAAAAAGCCTTGCAAGTCGTTGACCTGCAAGGCTTTTTCGGTTGTTTTGGTGGCTCTTCACGGACTCGAACCGCGGACCTGTGGATTATGATTCCATCGCTCTAACCGACTGAGCTAAAGAGCCGTTCGGTGAGTTGCTCACCGAGCCCGCGATTATAGCCCAGTCTTTCGCGGCCGCTCAACCACCCGAGGGCAACCTGCCCAATTCTTCCGAAACCAGCCGAACGATCAGCTTGTCCAGCGTCTGCACCGAGTAGTTGCCGACGTCGTGCACGGTCTGCGTTCCCGGGCCGCTTGCCGGGTTGGCTGCGTCCTTGTAGGTGAGGAACACGAAGCGCCCGCCGGTGTACTGCGCGATCTGGCGCTGGATGTATTCGCCCTGCTTGTCCAGCCCCGAGGCGCCCACGCTGAACACCTTGATGCCCTTGCCCAGCGCGGCGACCATGTCGTCGTCGTACTGCGGGCCGCCGTAGTCGAGGTGAGGCGGCGCGTCGGCCAGCAGCACCACAAGGCGGGTGGTGTCGTTGCCGCGCCAGCTGAGCTTGTGGACGGTTTCGTTGAACGCCTCGTTCATCGCCTCGGGATAGTCGCCGCCCCCCGCGGCGCGCAGCGCGTCGAGCACGCTCTGGAAGGCGTTCAGGTCGTTGGTGAAGTCGTGGCGGCGCACGAGGAATTCATCGCCGCGGTCGCGGTACGCCACCAGCCCGAAGCAGGTATCGGGGCGGCTCGGCAGCCGGGCGACCTGGTCGGCGATGGTGCGCAGCGTGGCCTTGAGCTTGGCGATCTCGTCGTCCATGGAGCCGGTGGCGTCGATCAGGAAGACGAGGTCGAGCTTCGCACGCGCGGGCACGGCGCCCGGCTTGCCGCCGAGCACCACGTCGACCGCGTTCTTCTGGCCGCGCTGCAGGAAGGCGGTGCCCAGACGGCCGTTCTTGCGCACGGTGACTTCGTAGACCGTGCTCTGCGCCTTGTCGAAGGCGTTGGGGTGCAGCCATGCGCGCCCGCCCGCGTCGGTTCGGGCCCACATCGCGGCGCCGTTGGCGGCCTGCACCGCCACTTCGGCATCGGGCACGACGGCACCGCGCGCGTCGCGCACCTGCAGCAGGTAGCGCGCGCTCACGTCGCGCTCGCGATGCGGCACCTGCGTGCGGCCGTGGAAGGCCAGGTATTCGCCGAAGTCGGCGTTGTCGTCGACCATGCCGGCGGTGACGGGTTCGTTGGCGGGGCGCTGGGCCTGCACGGATGCTTCAAGTTCGGCGGGCGCACGAATCGCCGGTGCGACGGGCGTGATCGAGGCCGGCGGCGCTTCGGCGATGGCGTCGGCAAGAGCCGCCCCGGCCGGCGCCGATCTGGCCGCAGGTGCCGGCATTGGCTTCGGCGCGATGGGCGAGGGCTTCACCGAAGGGCTGGCCCTGTATTCCTTCGACGCTTCGGCGTACCGGCGTTCTTCCAGATTGCCGGAAACGCGCGGCATGCCCGGCGTCTCGTAGGTCCGCACAGGCCGTGCGCAGTGCGTGGCGGAAGGCGCCTCGAAGTTCGGCGCGGCCTGCGTCGGCAGCGCGCGGCTGTCTGGCGCGGGCGTCGGCCAGCGCACGGAGCTTGCGAGGGCGGGCATTTCCGTGGCGCCGCTGGCGCCCAGGAGCAGTTGGGCGCACAGCAGCACGGCGAGCGGGCGGCGAAGGCGGGGAGCGAAAGGCTGGGTCATGAAGGCACTCCGGGTGATGGGGTGCTGGCTGATACGGCCGGCCTTCGCGAACGGGGTTGGTCGGCGGTGAATTTATTTGCCGCCCCGAACCCCGATGCGCCTCTTGGCCCGTACAAGCTCGGGTGAAAATCCTCCGATGTCCGCGCTTCCCCGCGCCCCTTCAGCCAAGAACGCCCCCGAGCGCGAGGCCATGCCCGACGATCAGTTGATGCTGGCCTACGCCCAGGGCGACGCCGCCGCGTTCGACGTGCTTTACGCGCGCCACGAGGGCGGGCTGTTCCGCTTCGTCAAGCGGCTGCTGGGCGCGCGGCTCGTGGCACAGGCCGACGAGGTGTTCCAGGACACCTGGGTGCGCATCATCTCGGCGCGCGAGAGCTTCTCGCCGCAGGGCGCGGCATGGCGCACCTGGGCCTTCACCATCGCGCACAACCTGGCGATGGATCGGCTGCGCGTGAGCGGGCGCGAAGTGGCGCTCGAAGCGCACGCGGACGACGACGACAGCCCCGTGCCCACGCTCGAACACGGCGTGCGCGGCGCGGCAGCCGATGCGGCGTCGCATCCCTCGGCCGAGGAGCTCGCGTTCTGGCGCGCCGCGGGCCGCCGCCTGCTCGCGTGCCTCGACGAACTCCCGGCCGAGCAGCGCGCCGCGTTCCTGCTGCACCATGAAGACGGCCTCACCGTCGAGGCGCTGGCCGCGAGCCTGGAGATCGGCTTCGAGACCGTGCGCAGCAGGCTGCGCTACGGCCTGCAGAAACTGCGCGGCTGCATGGAGCGCTACCTGTCGGTGCTGGAGAAGCGGGCATGAGCGGCGGCAACGACAACACCGGATTCGACGACCTGCGCGACCCGTCGCTGCGCCGCGCGCTCGACCACGCGCCAGACAGCGAGGCCACGCCGCATCCGCGCACGCGCGAGGCGATCCTGAAGATGGCGCACAACCTCGCTGCTGCCCCCGTCGACGCGGGATCGGCGGCGAACAACCCCAGTGCCGCGCCCTGGTGGCGCCGCCTCTTCGGCGGCGGCGAGCCGCATGCGCGCATGCCGTGGAATGCCGCTTTCGCCACCGTGCTGGTGGCGGCTTTCGTGACGGTGCTCTGGCACAAGGAGCCTGTGCCCGATGCGCGGCTCGATGGCGAGGCGCGCGTGGGGGAAGCGACTGCGCCGGCACCGGCACCGGCACCGGCACAAGTGCCTGTCGCGCCGCCTGCACCTGCTGCACCGAAGCCAGCCGACCCTCCCGCAGAGGCTGCCGCCGCGCAGGCAGAGACGCAGCCAGCACCCGCAGCAGCAGCACCGGCTCCCGCAAGAGCGCCCGCAGCAGCGGCGCCCGAATCGGGACAGCGTGCCAGGATTGCGCGCGAGTCGGCCGACTCGTCCGCCAAACGGGCACCCAAGGAGGCCGCCAACACGGCTAGCGCGGATGCCGTGCGGAAAGCAGAGCCGGCGCCTCCGCTGTTGCAGGCGGCGCCTGCCGCGCCTGTTGCTCCGGCTCCCGTCGCGCCGCCCGCACCACCTGCGTCGATCGCACCCGCTCCGCCGCCTCCGGCCGTGGCCGAGCAAGCTGCGCCGGCACCGCTGCCCGCGCCCATCGCGCGCGACGAGCGTCGTGAAGCGCAGGCGGAGGGCGAACAGCGGCGCCGCGCCTACGCGGGGGGCGCGCCTGCGGCAGCGGCCCCGGCAGTGCCGCCGTCAGCCGTCGTTCCTGCGCCCGCACCCGGCGCCGCGCCGGCGTATCGCGAACCGCTCCAGGATTCCGCGCCTGCGCTCGCCCAGCAGGACAACGCCGTCGCGGGTGCCTCCGGCGCGGTGCGCCCATCCGCACCGGCTCCGTCAGCGGCCAAGGCCATCGCGCCGCGGACCGCGGCGCCCTTCTCGGCGCTGGATCGTTGGACTTCCCTGGGCTTCACGCGCAACGGCGAGAGCGTGCGCCGCGAGCGCGGCGACATCGAAGGCCTGGCGGCGCTGGTCGGCACCGTGGCGCGATCGGCCACGGCACCCGACGAGCCGCTGGCCGCGCCGGTGGAGGCGCGGCTCGAACTCTATCGGGGCAAGTCGCTGGTCGCGGTGCTGGAGATCGCCGGCGGCCAGGTGCGCTGGACGGCGCAGCCCGGCGGCGCCGCGCTGGTCGGCACGCCGCCGGCCCAGGCGCTCGACGCGCTGCGTTCGCTGCTGCAGCGCTGACGGGCGGTTCCGCCGTCAGGCGTTCTTGAAGTCCGGCTGGCGCTTGGTCAGGAAGGCGTCCATGCCTTCCTTCTGGTCCTGCGTGGCGAACAGCGCGTGGAACAGGCGGCGCTCGAACATCACGCCGTCGCTCAGGCCGCTCTCGAAGGCGCGGTTGACCGACTCCTTGGCCGCCATCACCGAGACCTGCGAGAAGCCGCAGATCACCAGCGCCGCGCCCAGCGCCTCGTCGGCGAGCTTCTCGAAGGGCACCACGCGGCTGACGAGGCCGGCGCGCTCGGCTTCGGCCGCGTCCATCATGCGGGCGGTGAGCACCATGTCCATGGCCTTGCTCTTGCCAACCGCGCGCGGCAGGCGCTGCGTGCCGCCAGCGCCGGGGATCACGCCGATCTTGATTTCGGGCTGGCCGAACTTGGCGTTGTCCGCCGCGATGATGAAGTCGCACATCATCGCCAGCTCGCAGCCGCCGCCCAGCGCGAAGCCGGCCACCGCGCCGATCACCGGCTTGCGGATAGAGCGGATGGTTTCCCAGTTGCGCGTGATGTAGTCGCCCTTGTAGGTGTCGATGAAGCTGTACTTGGCCATCGCCGCGATGTCGGCGCCCGCGGCGAAGGCGCGCTCGCTGCCCGTGAGGATGATGCAGCCGATGGCGTCGTCGGCGTCGAAGGCCTTGAGCGCCTGGCCCAGCTCGGTCATGAGCGCGTCGTTCAGCGCGTTCAGGGCCTTGGGGCGGTTGAGGGTGATGATGCCGACCTTGCCAGCTTCGGTCCGCACTTCGATGTTTTCGTAGCTCATGGTGTCTCCGGGGGGAACGGGAAAGGGGAAGAAAAACGCGCTTCACTATACCCAGCATGGCCGGCGGGGTGATCCGCGGCGATCTGCTTCAATTGAGAATTGCTCTCATCTAGAATGCCCGCCATGGAGTTCCCGATGCAAGAACATGCCGTGTTGCTGCGGGCCTATGCCCGCGTGCAGGAGCGCTGCTCGCGCCTGCTGGTCGAACAGGCCGCGCTCGTCGAGCGGCTGGAGGCGCAGATCGTGCGCCTGCGCGGCGCGCTGGTGGCACGGGATTCGGCCATTGCCATCGTGCGCGAGGAACTCGCGGCGCGCGCCTTGGCAGGCGGTGCGCTGCCCAAGCGGCTCAGTGCGCTGCTGTCGCCGGGCAGCAAGCGCCATCTCGCGGTGCCGCCGCAGTCTCAGGCACCGGCCGATCTGCGGGAGAAGGCCGTGCTGTGCATCGGCCACGAGGAAGAGGCGCAGACGCCTTCGCTCGCGCGCCAGCTGGTCGAGATCGCCGGCGGCCGCTACCTGCATCACGACGGCGGCGACGGTGCGGCGGACGACCCCGCGCTCGAAGCCAGCCTGCGCGCGGCCGACCTCGTGATCTGCCAGACCGGCTGCGTGAGCCACGGCGCCTACTGGCGCGTGCAGGACCACTGCCGGCGCACCGGCAAGCCCTGTGTGCTGGTGGGTGAGCCGCAGCCGATGATGTTCGTGAGGAACCCGGCCGCGGCGGAAAGCGCCTGATGAGCGATCTGGCGGCCTGTCAGGCCAGCCAGTTCGTCACCTTGCCTGCATCGTGCGAGAACAGGCGCCAGGTCGTCGCGCCGGTCGGCAGCACCAGCGGCAGCCTGATCAGCTTGCGGTCGCGCGCCACGATGGCGGTGCACTTCGCCGCATCGCCCAGGTAGAGCGCCAGATCGTCGAGCTTGGCGATGCGCCAGGCCTGCGCCGGCCGCTGCTGGCCCTTCCTGCCGGCTGCGGGCAGCTCGACGCCGATCCACTCGTCGTTCGCGCAGAAGCCGGCCTTCTCGGCGGCGCCGCCGCGCAGCACCACCTTCACCTGCACGCCGCCGTTGGCCTCGGCCACGCGCAGGCCCAGCGCCTGCGCCGGCTGCGACGGGTCTTCGAGCGTGGCGATGCCGTGCACGCGCAGCAGCTGCGAGAGCGGCAGTTCCTCCGTGGAATGCACCCAGCGCGCCAGCTCCAGCGCGTACGATCGGCCGCCCACGGCCTCGAGTGCGGCGGCGATGTCGTCCTCGGAGATCGGCCCGCCATTGCTCTTCGTCCACAGCAGGCGCATCACGTCGTCGAGTGAGCCCTTGCCTTCGTGGCGCAGCGTGAGGTCCAGGCACAGCGCCACCAGCGCGCCCTTGGTGTAGTAGCTCACCGTGCTGTTGGGCGTCTGCTCGTCCTGGCGGTAGTACTTGACCCAGGCGTCGAAGCTCGCGTCGGCCACCGGCTGCACCAGCCGGCCCGGCGTCTGCATGACCTGGTTGATGGTCTTGTTCAGCAGGCGCAGGTAGGCCGCGTCGTCGATGCGCCCCGCGCGGCGCAGCAGCAGGTCGTCGTAGTAGCTGGTGAAGCCTTCGAAGAACCACAGCAGCTGCGTGTAGTTCTCCTGGCTGTAGTCGTAGCGCGCGAACTCCGCCGGCCGCATGCGCTTGACGTTCCAGGTGTGGAAGTACTCGTGGCTGATGAGCCCCAGCAGCGTGGTGTAGCCCTCGGCCTGCTTCTTCTTGTCGCCGCGCTGCGGCAGGTCGCGGCGGTTGCAGATCAGCGCGGTGGAGTGGCGGTGCTCGAGCCCGCCGTAACCGTCGTCGACCACGTTGAGCATGAACACGTAGCGGTCGATCGGCGGCTTCGCACCGCCGCGCTTGCCGACCTTGTCGCCGTGCCAGAAGCGCATCTCGGCCTCGCAGATGGCCTTGGTGTCGGCGATGAGCCTGTCGCCGTCGAACGATGCCGCAGCACCCGCCACCACGAAGCGGTGCGGCACGCCGCAGGCCTCGAACTCGGCGCTCCAGAAGGCGCCCATCTCGACGGGGCTGTCGGCCAGCTCGTCGTAGCCCGATGCCTTGTAGCTGCCGAAGCCGTGCTTGTCGGCCTTCAGCGGCACGAGGGCGGTGGCGCACGACCAGCGCGCGGCATCGTCGGCCAGCGTGGGAGCGACGATCTCCAGTGCATGCGGCGATTCGGTCTGCCCTTCGACGCGCAGGCACACGCTGGTGCCGTTGAAGAAGCCGCGCTCGGCGTCGAGCCAGGCGGTGCGCACCGAGTTGTCGTAGGCGCAGACCTGGTAGTTCAGCACCAGCGGCTGCCCGGGCGTGCATTCGACCAGCCAGCTGCACTTGTCGAGCTGCGTCAACGCCGGCTTGCGGCGGCCCTGCGTGGCGCGCAGGCCCTGCAGGTTCTTGGCGAACTCGCGAATCAGGTAGCTGCCCGGAATCCACACCGGCAGCGACACGCGCTGCTGCGCGGCCGGCGCGTCGATGGTGAGGGTGACTGCGAACAGGTGCGCGTGCGGGTCCGCGCATTCGACGCGATAGCGCACGCCCGCCGCGTGCTGCGCCTGAGCCTTCGTCGCCATCAGCTGGACGACGCGGCGAGTTGCTTCTCGACCTGCTCCGCGGGAATGGCACCCGGCGTGCGCGTGCCGTCGCTGAAGATCAGCGTGGGCGTGCCGGTGATGTTGTACTTGCGGCCGAAGTCGACGTTGCGCTGCAGCGCGGTCACGTCGCAGCTCGCGGGCGCGGTGGCCGGGCGGGTGCTCGATTCCATCCAGTCGCCCCAGGCCTTGCCCTTGTCCTTGCTGCACCAGATGTCGCGCGACTTGACGTTCGAATCGGGTCCGAGCACGGGGTAGAGGAACAGGTACACGGTGACGTTGTCGACCGTCTTCATGTCCTTCTCGAAGCGCTTGCAGTAGCCGCAGTTCGGGTCCTCGAACACCGCGAGCTTGCGCTTGCCGTTGCCGCGCACGATCTTGATCGAGTCCTTCAGCGGCAGCTGGTCGAAGGCGACGGCGCTGAGCTTCTCTACGCGCTCCTCGGTGAGGTTCTTGCGCGCCTTCACGTCGATCAGGTTGCCCTGGAAGAGGTAGTTGCCCTGCTCGTCGGTGTAGAAGATCTGCGAGCCGTTCACGCGCACTTCGTACACGCCCGGGATCGGCGACTTCGACACCTCGTCGATGGCCGGGAACTGCGGAATGCGCGACGGCAGGTTCTTGCGGATCTCGGCTTCGCCTGCGGTGGCGGCCACGACCGCGCCGAGCGTGCAGGCGGCGAGGAGAAGGTTGCGTACGAATGTCATCGGGTGTCCGTTGGTTCGGTCGGAATTCGGTCGGAGTTCGTCTGGGGCGATGGGCCTCAGGCCTTCAGGCCCATGGCCTGCGCGGTGATCCAGTGCTTGACAAGGCGCGTGCGGTCGAAGCCGCGCATGCCCCAGTTGCGCAGTGCCTGCAGCGGGCCCAGGTTGTGCGCGAAGAGCTGCTGCAGCCCGTCGGTCGCAAGGCTCATCTGCAGCACGTCGGCGCGGCGGGCGCGTTCGTAGCGGCGCAGCAGGCGCGCGTCGCCCACGCTGCGCCAGTAGTCGCGGTTCTTGATCACGTCGGCCAGTTCGGCGGCGTCGGCCAGGCCCAGGTTCAGGCCCTGGCCGGCCAGCGGGTGCACGGTGTGGGCCGCGTCGCCCGCCAGCGCCCAGGAGCGACCCGGCTGCCCGGGCATGGCGCCGGTCCAGCGGTCGGCGATGGCGCGGGCCAGCGGCCAGGCGGCGCGCTCGCTGGTGAGCCGGAGCGCGCCGAGCGCGTTGTGGCTGGCTTCGGTGACCGCGGCGGCGAACTCTTCGTCGCCCTGCGCGAGAAGCTCGGGCGCGCGCAGCTGGTCGGCCGACCACACCAGCGCGAGCGTCTTGCCGTGTGTGCCGTCCAGCGGCAGCAGCGCGAGCACCTCGCCCTTGTCGTTGAACCACTGGCGCGCGATGCCGTCGTGCGACTGAGCGGCCTCCAGCCGCGCCGCGATCGCGTGCTGCGGATAGCGCGTGATCTCGTAGCTCACGCCGAGCGCTTCGCGCGTGGCGCTGGACTTGCCTTCGCACACCACCGTCAGCGGTGCGGCCACCGGCTCGGTCACGACTTCGATCTGGGGCTGGAAGCGCACCGCGTCGGCGAGTTGCTTTTCGAGTGCGGGCACGTCGACGATCCAGGCCAGCGCATCGACCTTCTGGCGTGCGGCGCTGAACTGCACCCGGCCGCCTTCGTCGCCATGCACCAGCATTTCGCGCACGGCCGTGGCGTGGGCCGCGTCGGGCCAGGCGCGCAGCGATTCGAGCAGCGCGCGGGAGGCGGTATTGAGCGCATAGGCGCGGATGTCTTCCTTGCCCTGCGCGGCCGGCGGCACCACCAGCGCGACGCGCACCCGCTCGCGGGCGAGCAGCAGGGCCAGCGTACGACCGACGATGCCGGCGCCGCGAATGCAAACTTCGGGGGGGAGAGCCATCGAAGGATTGTAGGAGTTGCCCGTCCGGCGCGGACCCGGGGTCTTTTCCCGGTGGCCCAAGGTCTTGCCGCCGCCGCGATACGGGACAATCGCGGCCGAATTCCAAGGAACCCCACCGTGTCCGCTTCCCAGCCCGCCTTCGATCTCCAGGCCACCATCGCGCGCCTGTTCGTCTACCCAGTGAAATCCTGCGCCGGCGTCGAGCTCCCCGAAATGCTGCTGACCGAGACGGGGCTGGAGTTCGACCGCGCCTGGATGGTGGTCGACGCGCAGGGCGAATTCGTCACCCAGCGGCAGCTGCCGCGCATGGCGCTGATCAAGCCGCAGATGAAGCACACCGAAGTGGTGCTGCGCGCGCCCGGCATGCTGGCGCTGCACCTGGCCTTCGACCGGGTCGAGAAGCCGGTGCGGGTGCGCGTGTGGAAGGACGAGGTGGCCGCCTACGACATGGGCGACATCGCCGCGCAGTGGTTCAGCGATTTCCTCTCCGAGCCCGGCAAGCCGCAGACCCTGCGCCTCGTGCGCTTCGACCCCGAGCACAGGCGCCTGTCGAGCATGAAGTGGACCGACGGCGTGGAGGCGCAGACGCAGTTCGCCGACGGCTACGCGCTGCTGGTGGCCAGCGAGGGCTCGCTGGCCGAGCTCAACGACCGCCTCGCGGCGCAGGGCCACGGGCCCGTGGGCATCGAGCGCTTCCGGCCGAACATCGTGCTCGCGGGCATCGAATCGCACGACGAAGACCGCGTCGAGGCGCTGCACATCACCACCGGCGAGGGCGAGGCCGAGCTGCGCCCCGTCAAGCCCTGCACGCGCTGCCCGATCCCCGACATCGACCCGGCCACCGCGCTCAGCAGCCCCGAAGTCGGCAACACGCTGCGCACCTACCGTGCCGACGCGCGCGTGGACGGCGGCATCACCTTCGGCATGAACTGCATCGTGATCCAGGGCGTGGAGCACACGCTCAAGGTGGGTCAGGTGGTGGGCGCGAACTACAAGTTCGAATGAATGACGGCGCCCGGGCGGCGCCTCAGAACTTCACGCCGGCGATGAGGATGATGTTCGCGTAGGGCGTGCATTCGCCCGTGCGCACCATGGCGCGGGCCTTGGCCGTGCGGCGCTTGAATTCCTCGTGCGACACGGTCTGGGGCTCGATGCCCAGCGACTGCGGGTACCAGCCCGGCAGCTTCTTTTCGTTGCTGGCCAAGGCCTCTTCGGCGATCACGATGCCTTCCACCTGCATCTCCGACAGCACGGCCTGCAGCACTTCGTCGAGCGTCGGCACGCCGCGGGCCACCGCGAGATCGATGCGGCGCGGGCCGTCGGGAATGGGCAGGCCGGCATCGCCGAGCACGAGCATGTCGCCGTGGCCCAGAGAGGCGATCACGTGGGAGAGTTCGGCGTGCAGCAGGGCGGTGCGTTTCAAAGCTTGATCCAGTCGGGGGGCATGGGGCTGCGCAGCACGGCGTCGCGCTGCGGAATGGAGGGCTGGGCGCCGGGCTGCTGGATGCACAGCGCCGCGGCGCGGATGCCCAGGCGCACGGCCTCGTCGAAGGACTGGCCCTCGCCCAGCGCGACGGCGAGCGCGCCCAGGAAGGTGTCGCCGGCGGCCGTGGTGTCGACCGCCTGCACCTGCGGCGCGGGGTGATGGCGTGCGCCGTCGGCATCGATGGCCACCGCGCCGCGCGAGCCCAGCGTGACCACCACGCGCGCGATGCCCCTGGCGCGCAGCGCCCGGCCGGCCTGCGCGGCTTCCTGCGGGCTGTCGGCGGACTGGCCGCACAGCGTCTGCGCCTCGATCTCGTTGACCACCAGCGTGTCGATCTTCGGCCACAGCGGTTCGGCGATGGCTTGCACCGGCGAGGGGTTCAGCAGCACCTTGCAGCCCGCTTCATGCGCCACGGCGATGGCGCGCGCGACCTGTTCCAGCGGCGTCTCGAACTGCGTCACCAGGAAGGCGGCGCCTTGCACCTGCTGCCTCAGCGCGGCTTCATCGGCCTCCAGCCTGGCGTTGGCGCCCGGGATGATCACGATGCGGTTCTGGCCGCTGTCTTCCACCACGATCAGCGCCGTGCCCGTGGGCTCGCCCGCCACGGTGCGCAGGGCGGTCGTGTCGATGCCGTCGCGCTGCAGCGAATCGCGCAGGGCCGCGCCGTGCGCGTCGTCGCCGACGCAGCCGATCATCTGTACGTGGCCGCCTTCGCGCGCGCAGCTCACGGCCTGATTGGCGCCCTTGCCGCCGGGAATGGTGGCGATCGAGTGGCCCAGCAGGGTTTCGCCCGCGGCCGGCGCATGCGGCACGCGCAGCACCAGGTCCATGTTGAGGCTGCCGAGCACCACGATGCGCGGCGCCGGGGCTGGGCTGCTGGATGAAGGCTTCAGGCTCACGGGGTGCGGGACTTTCGGGTTGGCGTGGAAGGCGTTTCGGCTGTGGTGGATGCGGCGGCCCCGGCGGCGGCAGGCGCGGCGGGCTCGCGGAAGCTCGCATGCCGCGCGGTCGACGCACGCACGCGCAGTTCGGGCTGGAGCACCACCTTGCGCGCGTCGCGGCGCTTGCCGCCGATGCGCTCGAGCAGCATGTCGACGGCCATAGCGCCGATGCGCTCCTTGGGCTGCGCCACGGTGGTGAGCGGGGGGCTGGTGTAGGCCGAGAGTTCGATGTCGTCGAAGCCGACGATCGAGAGCTCGTCGGGCACGCGCACGCCGCTCTCATGCGCCGCGCGCAGTGCGCCGATGGCCATCAGGTCGTTGCAGACGAACACGGCCGAGGGCTTCTGCTCGGTGCGCAGGATGGCGTGCATCGCCTCGTAGCCGCCCTGGCTGGTGAAGCCGCCGCGCCACAGCAGCGAATCGCCGTTGGCGAGGCTGGGCGTGGCGCCGGCCTCGACCAGCGCGATGCGCCAGCCTTCGATGCGCTGCTCGCTCGGCATCACGCCCGCCGGACCGCCGATGCAGGCGATGCGCCTGTGGCCCAGGGACAGCAGGTGCCGCACCGCGAGCAGGCCGCCCTGCATGTGCGCGGTTTCCACCAGGTCGCAGGCCGGGTCGGCGATCTCGCGGTCGACCAGCACGGCCGGCATGCGCAGGCCGTGCAGCTGCTTCGCCAGTGCCTCGTCGTCGCCCTCGCCGGTCGACACCACGATCAGGCCGTCGATGCGTCGTTCGGCCAGCACCTGCAGGTACACGCTCTGGCGGCGGGGCTCGTCGTCGGTGTTGCACAGCACCAGCGTGTAGCCGGCGCCGAAGCAGCGGTCTTCCACGGTGCGCACGATCTCGGCGAAGTAGGGGTTCGAGCTGTTGGGAATCAGCATTCCCAGCGTCGAGGTGGTGTTGCTCTTGAGGCTGCGCGCCATCGCGTTGGGCACGTAGCCCAGCTCGCGGATGGCGAGCTCCACCCGCTCGCGCACCTTGGCGCTCACGTGGCGCGTGTCGTTGACCACGTGCGAGACGGTGGTGACCGACACCTCGGCCTTCAGTGCGACGTCCTTGATGGTGGCCATGGTTTTTTCTTCCTGTTCCTGTGTGGGCCGGGCCCGATCAGGCCAGGCGGCGTTCCGCGCGACGCTGGCGCAGGGTGTCGATGATGACCGCCACCACGATCACCGCGCCGGTGATGATCCGCTTGCTCGGTTCGCTGGCGCCCACCTGCGCGAGGCCGGCTTCGAGCACCGCGATGATCAGCACGCCGAAGAAGGTGTTGACGACCGAGCCGCGCCCGCCCATCAGGCTGGTGCCGCCGATGACCACGGCCGCGATCACCTGCAGCTCGATGCCCACGCCCGCGTTCGGGTCGGCAGCTTCCAGGCGGGCCGACTGCATCAGGCCCGCGAGGCCGGCCAGCAGTCCGGTGACGGCGAACACGATGATGCGGATGGGGCGCGGATCGACGCCCGCCAGGCGCATCGCTTCTTCGTTGGTGCCGATGCCCACCACGTGGCGGCCGAACACGGTGCGCGTGAGCACCATCTGCCCGACGACCACCAGCACCACCGCCAGCACGAAGGCGGCGGAGATGCCGCCGATCCACGGCGCGGCCAGGCCCGAGATGGCGTCGCCCACGTACTGCGTGCGCGAATCGGTCACGAGGTAGGCGCCTCCGCGCACCGCCTCCAGCATGCCCAGCGACACGATGAAGCTCGGCAGCCGCCATGCCACCGACACCGCGCCCGTGACCGTGCCGCACACCAGGCCCGTGGCCAGTCCGAGCGCGGCGGCCAGCGGCACCGAGAGCTTCCATTCGAGGATGGCGGCGGCGGTGACGGCGGCGCTGAGCGCCAGCACCGAGCCCACCGACAGGTCGATACCCGCGATGATCAGCACGAAGGTCATGCCGACCGCCATCACGGCCAGCGCCGGGATCTCGTTGGCGATGGAGACGAAGGTCTCGCGTGTCAGGAAGTATTCGCTGAGCGAGCCGAAGAGGGCGATCATGCCCACGAGCACGACCGTCAGGCCCAGGTAGGTGCCGAGCTGGCCCTTGAGCGCGGAAGGCGCGGGCTTCGGAGTGGTGGTTGGGGAGGCGGCAGCGTTCATGGTGTGTCGGCGGTGACCGGGGACTGGGCGGGAATGGCGGAGATGGCGGATACCGTCGGCGGGTTGGCGGCGCGTCCTGTCGCGTCGCTGAATGCTGCGGCCAGCAGCGATTGTTCGGTCCACTCGCCGCGCTCGAACACGGCGACGAGGCGGCCGGCGCTCATCACGCCGATGCGGTCGCACATGGCCATGAGTTCGCGCAGGTCGCTCGACACCATCAGCAGCGCCTTGCCGGCGTCGGTCATGCGGTCGAGCTCGGCGTAGAGGTCGGCGCGCGCGCCCACGTCCACGCCGCGCGTGGGTTCGTCCAGCAGCAGCACCTTGCATTCGCGGTGCAGCCAGCGCGCGAACACCACCTTCTGCTGGTTGCCGCCGCTGAGCGTGGCCACCGGCTGCTCGATGCTGCGCGAGCGGATGCGCAGCAGCTCCACCAGCTTGCGCGCGATGCCGCGCTCCCTGGCGCGCTGCAGCCAGCCGGCGTGCGAGATCGCGCCCAGGTCGCTGAGCGTGGCATTGACGCGGATCGACTGCGGCAGCAGCAGGCCCTGCGACTTGCGGTCTTCGGTGACCAGGCCGATGCCGGCGCGGATGGCCTGCATCGGCGAGCGCCAGCCCTTGCGCGCCTGCTGCACGGGCTGGTTGTTTTCATAAAGGGTGATCTCGCCGCGATCGGCGCGGTCGGCACCGAACAGCAGGCGCACCAGTTCGGTCCGGCCCGAGCCGACCAGGCCGGCCAGTCCCATGACTTCGCCCGCGCGAAGGTCGATGTCGACGTCGCGAACGACCTGCGCCCGGCCGATGCCGCGCGCGCTCAGCAGCACCGGGCCGGCAACGCGGCGGTCGCGCCCTTCGTGCTCGTGCACCGCGCGGCCGACCATGCGCTGAACCAGCTCGGATTCGCGCACGCCGGCCATGGCCCGCACGTCCACCAGCCGGCCGTCGCGCAGCACCGCCACGCGGTCGGCGATGCGCTGAAGCTCTTCGAGGCGGTGCGACACGTAGACGATGGCCACGCCGCGAGCCTTCAGCAGGTCGATCTGCTCGAAGAGGTGCGAGGTTTCGCGCGGCGTGAGCATGGCGGTGGGCTCGTCGAGCACCAGTACGCGCGTGTCGTCCTGCAGGTTGCGCGCGATCTCCACCATCTGCTGCTGGCCGATGCCCAGGCGCGCCACCGGCGTGGCCGGGTCGATGTTCTGCATGCCGATCTTGGCGAGCTGGCGCGCGGCTAGCTCGTGCAGCTTGGCCTTGCGTATCCAGCCGGTCTTGTTGGGCAGGCGGTCGAGCAGCAGGTTCTCGGCCACCGACAGCGTGGTGACGAGGCCGAGCTCCTGCATGACCATGCGCACGCCCAGGCGCTCGGCGTCGCGGCGCGAGGCGGGCGCGAAGGGCTTGCCGTCGAGCAGCATCTGGCCGCGCGTGGGCTGCACCAGGCCGCAGACGATCTTCGACAGCGTGCTCTTGCCGGCGCCGTTCTCGCCCGTGAGAGCCAGCACTTCGCCGGGGTTGAGCACGAGCGAGACGTCGTCCAGCACCGGCGCCGCGTAGTCCTTGCCCATGGCGCTCAGCGAGAGCACGGGCAGGGCCGTTGTGAGATTCATGGCGGCGGATGCTGTCAACGTCTGCTCTTTCCGTTTTCTTACTTGGAGTCTTTGGTGACCAGGACCACGTCGGTCTTCACTTCGACGGGCATGTCGGCCTGCTTCTTGTTCTCTGCGAGGGCCTTCAGCGCGGTCTCGATGCCGAACACCGCCTGCTTGGCGGCGAACTGGTCGGCGGTGGCGAGCACGCGGCCGTCCTTCAGCATCGGCTTGATGGCGCCGATGTTGTCGTAGCCGACCACCAGCACCTTGCCGGTCTTGCCGGCTGCCTTGACGGCAGCCACGGCGCCCAGCGCCATGCTGTCGTTGCCCGCGAGCAGCGCCTTCAGGTCGGGGTGCTCGCGCATCATGCCGGCGGCCACGGTGTTGCCCTTGTCGATTTCCCACTGGCCGGACTGCACGCCCACCACCGTCACGCCGGCGGCCTTCATCGCGTCCTGGTAGCCCAGCGTGCGCTGCTGCGCATTGAAGGTGGTCGACACGCCTTCGATGATGCCGACCTTGTCGCCCGACTTCAGCTCTTTGGCGAGCGCATCGCCCACCAGCTTGGCGCCGGCGCGGTTGTCGGGGCCCACGAAGGGCACCTGGATGCCCTTTTCCTTCAGCGCGGCGGCGTCGAGCTGGTTGTCGATGTTGACCACCAGGATGCCCTTGTCGATGGCCGCCTTGATCGCGGGCACCAAGGCCTTCGAATCGGCCGGCGCGATGACCAGCGCGTTGATCTTCTGTGCCACCATCTGCTCGACCATCTTGATCTGCGCGGCGGTGTCGGTCTCGTCCTTGATGCCGTTGGCCACCAGCGTGTACTTGGAGGCGTTGGCCTTCTGGTGCGCCTTGGCGCCGTCTTCCATGGTGCGGAAGAATTCGTTGGCCAGCGACTTCATGACCAGTGCGACCTTGGGCTTTTCCTGCGCGAATGCGGACGTTCCGGCCAAGGCGCCCAGCAGCGTCAGGGCGGCAGCGCTTTGCAGGGTACGGCGGGTGAACTTCATGTGGATGTCTCCTGGGATGGTTGATCGGAACGGTGCGCCGGTCTTGGCCGGGGCGCCGATGTTAACTGAGGGAAACGTTTGCGCAAACGTTTGCGAATCGGTGCTAACCCTGATCGCGAAAGACGGCTCGCGGCGGCTCGAAGACCTGTCGGACGGGCATCCGGACATGCTCGCCTAAAATTGCGGGTTACCCAAGAGGACCTCCCATGAGTTTGCAATGCGGCATCGTCGGCCTGCCCAACGTCGGTAAATCCACCCTTTTCAATGCGCTGACCAAGGCCGGCATCGCGGCGGAAAACTATCCCTTCTGCACCATCGAGCCCAACGTGGGCGTGGTGGAAGTGCCCGACCCCCGCCTCGACCAGCTCGCCGAGATCGTCAAGCCCGAGCGCGTGGTGCCCGCCATCGTCGAGTTCGTCGACATCGCCGGCCTGGTGGCCGGTGCCAGCACCGGCGAAGGCCTGGGCAACAAGTTCCTGGCCCACATCCGCGAGACCGACGCCACCGTGAACGTGGTGCGCTGCTTCGACGACGAGAACGTGGTGCACGTGGCCGGCAAGGTCGACCCGATCTCCGACATCGAGGTGATCCAGACCGAACTCTGCCTGGCCGACCTCGCCACGGTCGAGAAGGCGCTGCACCGCCACACCAAGGTGGCTCGTTCGGGCGACAAGGACGCGCAGAAGCTCGTCGGCCTGCTCGAGCGCTGCCAGGCCGCGCTGAACGAGAACACGCCGGTGCGCGCGCTCGAGTTCACCAAGGAAGAGCAGCCGCTGGTCAAGAGCTTCACGCTGATCACCGCCAAGCCCGCGATGTTCGTGGGCAACGTGGCGGAAGACGGCTTCGAGAACAACCCCTACCTCGACCGCCTGCGCGAATACGCCGCCAAGCAGAACGCGCCCGTGGTCGCCATCTGCGCCAAGATCGAAGCCGACCTGGCCGAGATGGACGACGAGGACAAGAAGATGTTCCTCGCCGAGATCGGCCAGGAAGAGCCGGGCCTGAACCGCCTGATCCGTGCGGCCTTCAAGCTGCTGGGCCTGCAGACCTACTTCACCGCCGGCGTGAAGGAAGTGCGCGCCTGGACCATCCATATCGGCGACACCGGCCCGCAGGCCGCAGGCGTGATCCACGGCGACTTCGAGAAGGGCTACATCCGCGCCCAGACCATCGCGTTCGAGGACTACATCGCCTTCAAGGGCGAGCAGGGCGCGAAGGACGCGGGGAAGATGCGTTCGGAAGGCAAGGAATACGTCGTGAAGGATGGCGACGTGATGAACTTCCTGTTTAGCTCCTGATTCCTTTCGGTTGTCGCCCCCTCTGATGAGCAGCCCCAAGATCGTCATCATTGCGGGCCCGAACGGCGCGGGCAAGACCACCTTCGCCCGTGCCTTCCTTCCCCAGGAGGCGCAGGTATCGCGCTTCATCAATGCGGACTTGATCGCTGCGGGGCTGTCTCCTTTCGCGCCGGAAGCGCAAGCCATCAAGGCCGGTCGGCTGATGCTGGAAGAGATCGCGGAATGCGTGCGCCGCCGGGAGAGCTTTGCTTTCGAGACCACCCTGTCGGGCTTGGGCTATCTCCGCCACATCGGGGAATGGAGAGCCATGGGCTACCACGTGAGTCTTTTCTTCCTGGCATTGCCGACGGCAGAATTTGCGATTGCGCGCGTGGCGGAGCGTGTTCGGCAAGGTGGCCATCACATTCCTGAAGACGTGATTCGCCGCCGTTTCGCGTCGGGGCGCAGGAACTTCGACGACAGCTATCGTGGCGCAGTCGATGCCTGGGCTCTGTACGACAACGCCGGTGAAGAGCCGGCACTCATCGAATGGGGGGAAGCAGCGTGACCAATGAGCAACTGTCGCAAGCAAAGGACAAGGACCTCGCCGCTTCGCTGATCGCGATCCGGCGCGCTGCCAGGGCAGCTCGGGAAGCCGCAGTACGCACCAACACCGCCATCGTGGTGCAGCGAGGCCAGAAGCCGGTTCGCATCACGGCCGACGAGCTGCGCAAGGCCGGCGTGAAGTGAAGCGGTGGCGTCGGGTTGTTGGATAGACTCCGCGCGCCCTTTCTCTCCTCCCAAGGCCAGCCCCATGCTCACCGTCCACCACCTCAACAACTCCCGCTCGCAGCGCGTTCTCTGGCTGCTCGAGGAGCTGGAGCTGCCCTACGAGATCGTGCACTACCAGCGCGATCCGCAGACCATGTTGGCGCCCGCTTCGCTGCGAGCCGTTCATCCGCTGGGAAAGTCGCCGGTCGTCACGACGGATGACGGACTGACGCTTGCGGAGTCGGGCGCGATCATCGAGACGGTGATCGAGCGCTACGGCAATGGCCGGCTTGCGCCCGCCGCGGGCTCTGCGGAGGCGGTGCGCTATCGCTACTGGCTGCATTTCGCGGAAGGCACGGCCATGTCTCCGCTGCTGCTGAAGCTGATCTTCGACCGCATCGAGACCGGCAAGATGCCTTTCTTCGCGAGGCCGGTGGCCAAGGCGATCGCGGCGAAGACGAAGTCGGCGTTCATCAACCCGAACATCGCGAGCCACCTGAACTACATGGAGGCCGAGCTCGGCAGGAGCGAGTGGTTCGCGGGCGACGCGTTCACCGGCGCGGACATCCAGATGAGCTTCGTGGTCGAGGGTGCGCGGGCGCGCGGCGGGCTCGATGCGAAGAGGCCGAAGCTGATGGCGTACCTGGAGCGCATCCATGCGCGTCCCGCCTACAAGCGAGCGCTGGAGCGCGGCGGGCCCTACGCCTTGCTGAACTGAATCGAGGCTTCGGATTCAGGACGGAAACACGTGCAGCAGCGCGACCGTCATCGTGACGTAGCGCAGGAACTTCCCGATCGCCATGTAGGCCACGCAGGGCCAGAACGGCAGCTTGAGCCAGCCCGCCACCGCGCACAGCGGATCGCCCACCAGCGGCAGCCAGCTCAGCAGGCAGGCCTTGGGGCCGAGTTTCTCGAGCCAGCCCAGAACGCGCACATGATGTTTCGAGTGCGAGTATTTGTCGGCGACCTTGTGCGCGCCGTAGCCCATCCACCAGTCGACCGCGCCGCCCAGCGTGTTGCCCACGGTCGCCACCGCGATGGCGGGCCAGAACATGTCGGGATTGAGCTTGAGCAGGCCGAAGAGAAATGGCTCGGAGCCCACCGGCAGAAGCGTCGCGGAGACGAAGGCCGCCACGAAGAGCGTGGAGAGTCCGTACTGCGGCAGCGCCAGCAGCGCAAGGAGAGAGTCGAGCCAGGCTTGCATAGGGTCGGCGCAGTATAGGCAGCGCGGACACCGCCGACGCGTGGGAGAAAGCCCCGGCGCGCACCGGTATTTGTACGGGGTACCGAGGCGCAAATCGTTTCAGTCGCTGAAATGCGGCGTGGCTACAATCGTGCCTCATTTTTCAGCAGCCGAACGCGCAGCTCCCCCTTCCAAATGACCTTGCAGATCGGCAACCACACGCTGGAAAACCGCCTGTTCGTCGCGCCCATGGCCGGCGTGACGGACCGGCCTTTCCGCATGCTGTGCCGCGCGCTCGGCGCGGGCTACGCGGTCAGCGAGATGGTCACCTCGCGCAAGGAGCTCTGGGGCTCGCTCAAGACGTCGCGCCGTGCCAACCACGACGGCGAGCCGGGCCCCATTGCGGTGCAGATCGCCGGCACCGACGCGGCCATGATGGCCGAGGCCGCGGTCTACAACATCGAGCGCGGCGCGCAGATCATCGACATCAACATGGGCTGCCCGGCCAAGAAGGTCTGCAACAAGTGGGCGGGTTCGGCGCTCATGCGCGACGAGCCGCTGGCGCTGGAGATCGTGCAGGCCGTGGTCGATGCCGCGCAGCCCTTCGGCGTGCCGGTCACGCTCAAGATGCGCACCGGCTGGAGCCAGGAGCACCGCAACGCGGTGAAGCTGGCGCGCGACTTCGAATCGGCCGGCGTGCAGATGCTCACCGTGCACGGACGCACGCGCGAGCAGGGCTACAAGGGCTTCGCCGAGTACGACACCATCGCCGCAGTGAAGGCAGCGGTGCGCATCCCGGTGGTGGCCAACGGCGACATCCGCTCGCCCGAGAAGGCGCGCGACGTGCTCGCGGCCACCGGCGCCGACGCCGTGATGGTCGGCCGCGCCGCACAGGGCAGGCCTTGGATCTTCCGCGAGATCGCGCACTTCCTCGAAACCGGCACCCACCGCGCGCCGCCGCTGGTGGCGGAGGTGCGCCGCTTGCTGCTCGACCACCTGGTGGAGCACTATGCGCTCTACGGCGACTACAGCGGTGTGCGCACAGCGCGCAAGCACATCGGCTGGTACGTGCGCACGCTGCCCGACGGCGAGGCGTTCCGCGCACGCATGAACATCATCGAGGACTGTGCCGAGCAGCTGCGCGCGGTCGGCGACTATTTCGACGGGCTCGCGGACCGGATGGACCGCATGCCCGTGCAGCACCTGGTGGACGAAGAGGCGTTGCCAGGTGAAGAGGAGACGGCCTGCGCCGTCGATTGAAAAAAGAGAAGAAGCAATGAGCAAGAAACACATCGAGGACTGCGTGCGCACCAGTCTGGACAGCTACTTTCGCGATCTGCGCGGCACCGAACCCGACGGCATGTACGACATGCTCGTGCGCGTGGTCGAGAAACCCCTGCTCGATGTCGTGATGACGCGCGCCGAGGGCAACCAGTCGAAGGCCGCGCAATGGCTGGGCCTGAATCGCAACACGCTCCGCAAGAAATTGGTCGAGCACAAACTTTTGAAATAACTCCACGGCATATCCAATGGCCCAGACTGCACTCATCTCCGTTTCCGACAAGACCGGCATCCTCGAATTCGCCCAGGCGCTGCATGCGCTGGGCATCAAGCTGCTGTCCACCGGCGGCACCGCCAAGCTGCTGGCCGATGCCGGCCTGCCCGTCACCGAGGTGGCCGACCACACCGGCTTTCCCGAAATGCTCGACGGCCGCGTGAAGACGCTGCATCCGAAGATCCACGGCGGCCTGCTCGCGCGCCGCGACCTGCCCGCGCACGTGGCCGCCATCAAGGAACACGGCATCGACACCATCGACCTGCTGGTGGTCAACCTGTACCCGTTCGAGGCCACGGTGGCCAAGCCCGGCTGCACGCTGGAAGACGCGATCGAGAACATCGACATCGGCGGTCCGGCCATGGTGCGCAGCGCGGCCAAGAACTGGAAGGACGTGGGCGTGCTCACCGACTCGTCGCAGTACGCGGTGGCGCTGGCCGAACTCAAGGCGAACGGCAAGCTCAGCGACAAGACCAAGTTCGCGTTCTCGGTGGCCGCGTTCAACCGCATCGCCGACTACGACGGCGCGATCAGCGACTACCTCTCGGCCATCGACTTCGACGCCAGCATCGGACAGCCCGCGCCCAAGCGTTCGCTGTTCCCGGCGCAGAGCAACGGCCGCTTCGTGAAGGTGCAGGACCTGCGCTACGGCGAGAACCCGCACCAGCAGGCCGCGTTCTACCGCGACCTGCATCCCGCGCCCGGCTCGCTCGTTTCGGCGAAGCAGCTGCAGGGCAAGGAACTGAGCTACAACAACATCGCCGACGCCGACGCCGCATGGGAATGCGTGAAGAGCTTCGACGTGCCCGCCTGCGTGATCGTGAAGCACGCCAACCCCTGCGGCGTGGCCATCGGCAAGGACGCGGCCGAGGCCTATTCCAAGGCCTTCAAGACCGACCCGACCTCGGCCTTCGGCGGCATCATCGCCTTCAACCGCCCGGTGGACGGCGCGACCGCGCAGGAGATCGCCAAGCAGTTCGTCGAGGTGCTGATGGCGCCCGGCTACACGTCCGAGGCGCTCGAGGTGTTCCAGGCCACCAAGGCCAAGCTGAACGTGCGCGTGCTCGAGATCGCGCTGCCCAAGGGTGGTGCCACCGACTGGGACAACGGCCGCAACGCCATGGACGTCAAGCGCGTCGGCTCGGGCCTGCTGATCCAGACGGCCGACAACCACGAGCTCGCCGCCAGCGACCTCAAGGTGGTCAGCAAGAAGCAGCCCACGCCGCAGCAGCTGCAAGACCTGCTGTTCGCATGGAAGGTCGCCAAGTACGTGAAGAGCAACGCGATCGTGTTCTGCGCCAACGGCATGACCATGGGCGTGGGCGCGGGCCAGATGAGCCGCCTCGATTCGGCGCGCATCGCCAGCATCAAGGCCGAGCACGCCGGCCTCTCGCTGAAGGACACGGCCGTGGCCAGCGACGCCTTCTTCCCGTTCCGCGACGGCCTCGACGTGGTGGTGGACGCGGGTGCGAGCTGCGTGATCCAGCCGGGCGGCTCGATGCGCGACCAGGAAGTCATCGATGCTGCGGACGAGCGCGGCGTGGTGATGGTGTTGTCGGGCGTGCGGCACTTCCGTCACTGATCCATCACTGATCGACCGGCGCCCGTTCCAGGGCGCGGCCGGGCCGTCCGCTAGCTCTTCGCTGGCGTGCGCGACCCGGCCTTTTTCTTTTGGGGTGATGCTGCCGTTTCGGCACTGGACTCCGCTGCGCCCGCGAGCAGCGACATGAAGAAATCCAGCGTGCCCGCCATCGTCTTCGCGGTCGACTGGCGCGAAAGGCTCCATTCAGGAAAGTGTCCGTCCACGGCCATGCGTGCCAGGCCATAGACCAGTGCGCGCGCGGCGATCTGCGCGTGCGCGGCATCGGTGGCATTCGTCGTGCTGCCGCTTTGCGCGAATGCCTCGTCGAACAGCTTGCGCATTTGCGCGCGGATCGTTTCGTTGTCGCTGCGCAGGCTCGGCGAATCGTCGTAGTCGATCAGCGAGCGTTCGCTGATGACGCGAAAGTGCGTCGGGTTCGAGCGCGCCCATTCGATGTAGGCATGGCCGATGGCGCCGAAGCGCGCCAGCGGTGGTGCTTCGGCGGCGGCCGCCACGGCTTCTTCCACATGCGCGCGAAGGCGCTGCGTCGCCTGCTCGGCCACGGCCGTCAGCAGCGCGGTCTTGGTCGCGAAATGACGGAACGGCGCGCCCGGCGACACGCCCGCCCGCTTGGCCGTTTCGCGCACGCTGAGCTTGTCGAGGCCGTCGCGCTCGATCAGCTCGACGGCCGCCTCGATCAGCGCCTCGCGCAGGTTGCCGTGGTGATAGGCGCGGGGTTCGGGAGCGGGCGGAGAGGGGGTGCGGGTGGCCATGGGGACGGAGCTTGCTGCATTCAATGTAAGCGCTGCTTATTTTGCGCTAGACTGCGCCCCGCTGCGATGTATGCATTGATTACATGCGCGGTATCCGAACCATTTCCATCCATCGTTCCGACTGGAGTTCTCATGCGCATCCGTCTTGCTTTTCTGTTCGCCGCGGCCCTTTGGGCAGGCGCGGCATCGGCCCAGGAATCCGCGCCGACATTGCAGATCGTCTGGCCGCCCGAAGGGGCTGTCGTGCAACTGGGCAGCGATGCCGAGCGCGCCATCGGCGTGGTCGTGCAGAGCAACTACAGGCTGCTCGCCGCCGGTCAATGCGGCGGCGACAAGCGTTGTGGCCACATCCACATGAAGATCGATCCCGAAGGCGACAGCTGCAACCTGCCGGGCCGGCCCTACAACAGCATGAACAGTGACTTCGGCGGAGAGCTGATCAAGGCGCGCTTCGGCCCATGCCCGTCGCCGACGGGAGAGCACGTGATCGGCATCCTGCTGGCCGACGACCAGCACAAACCTGTCCTGGTGGACGGCAAGCCGGTGACCCGGCTCGTGAAAGTCACGACCCGATAGACAAGCCGAAGGGCCGGCTTACTCGTGCGTGCCGAAGCGGTACTTCAGTTGGAAGGTCACGGCGCCGTACAGCCGGTTCTTGATCGTCGGCACGTAGGCGATGTTGAGGCCCCAGTTCTTGCCCTCGATGGCGGCCACCGGAAGGATGGCCGGGAACCAGTTGCCGTTGCGGTAGTTGGGATAGCCGTCGAAGCCGCCTACCACCGCGCCGAACTTCACGCCGTAGAACTCGAAGGGCAGGGCGTACAGCCCCACGTAGTTCGACTGCCGGCGGTCGCTGTTGCGGAAGGTGCCTGCGGTCACGCGGAAGGTGTCGTTCAGCGGGTACTCGAAGCCCAGCCCCTGGTTGACGTTCTCCAGCCCCTTGCCGCTGTCGAAGTGAGCCGAATAGAAGCCGGGGTTGATCCAGATGTTCTTCGGATCGAAGGACGACTCCTGCGCCGCCGCGAAGCCGGGGATGAGAAGAGCGATGCTCAGGGCCGGCAGCGTGCGCAGGGGGTTCATGGTGGCTAGGGTGTCCTGAAGATTTGTCGTGCGGCTTCGATGGTTGCGGCGATGTCGTCGTCGCTGTGGGCCGCGCTCACGAAGCCTGCTTCGTAAAGCGCGGGCGCAATATACACGCCGCGATCCAGCAGACCGTGAAACAACGCATTGAACTTCGCGTTGTCGGTTGTCATCACGGTGGCATAGTTTTGCGGCAGTTCCTTCATCAGGAAGAAGCCGAACATGCCGCCTTCGCTGTCGGCGCTGAAGGGCCGGCCTTCGGCCGCTGCAGCGGCCTTGAGCCCATCGACGAGCGAGCGCGTCTTCTTGCCCAGCGCTTCGTAGAAACCGGACTTCGCGATCTCCTTCAGCGTGGCGAGTCCGCAGGCCGTGGCCACCGGATTGCCCGACAGCGTGCCGGCCTGGTAGACCGGCCCCAGCGGCGCGAGCTGCTCCATGATCGCGCGCGGCCCGCCGAAGGCCGCGAGAGGCATGCCCCCGCCGATGACCTTACCGAGCACCGTGAGGTCGGGCTTGATGCCCAGCACGCCCTGTGCGCCGTGCAGGCCCACGCGAAAGCCCGTCATCACCTCGTCGAAGACCAGCAGGGCGCCGTGCTGCGTGCAGAGCTCGCGGCAGCGGCGCGCGAATTCGGGCGTGGCGCGCACGAAGTTCATGTTGCCGGCGATCGCCTCGATCATCAGGCAGGCGATGTCCTTGCCGTGCAGCGCGAAGGCTTCTTCCAGCTGCTGCAGGTTGTTGTACTCGAGCACGATGGTGTGCTGCACCACCTCGGGCGGCACGCCCGCGGAGGTGGGGTTGCCGAAGGTGGCGAGGCCGGAGCCGGCCTTCACGAGCAGTGCGTCGGCGTGGCCGTGGTAGCAGCCCTCGAACTTGACGATGCTCTTGCGGCCGGTGGCGCCGCGCGCCAGGCGCAGCGCGCTCATGGCGGCTTCGGTGCCGGAGCTGACCAGGCGCACCATTTCCATCGACGGCACCAGCGCGAGGATGGCTTCGGCCAGTTCGATCTCGCGCTCGGTCGGCGCGCCGTACGAGAAGCCCTCGAGCACGGCCTTCTGCACCGCCTCGACCACGGCGGGGTGGCCATGGCCCAGGATCATCGGGCCCCAGGAGCCGATGTAGTCGATGTAGCGCTTGTCGTTGGCGTCCCAGAAATAGGCGCCCTGGGCGCGCTGGATGAAGCGGGGCGTGCCGCCCACGGCCTTGAAGGCGCGCACGGGCGAATTCACGCCGCCGGGAATCACGGCGCGGGCGCGCTCGAAAAGAATGTCGTTGCGATCGGTATTTGGCATCGGGACTCAGCAGGGGTTTTCAGTGGGGGCCGCCGCGCACGGCTGCCCGAAGCGGCCGCCCCGCCCCCCGACAGGGGGTTGGCGAGGCGACACGAAGTGCGCGCAGCCTGGGGGCGAGCAACATTTCAGTGTCGGGTGTCGTGGGGAGGGAGGGCGAAGTCGGGCGGCGTGTCGGGGTCTTCGCCGCCTTCCTCATCCTCGGGTTCGGCCCAGAACAGGCGGTCGGGCAGCACGTGGCCCATGCCGGGGCGGAAGCCGGCGTCGAGGCAGCGGTCCATATAGGCCAGGGCTTCGGTGGTCGCCGCCACCAGGTCGGTGCCGCTGGCGAGCAGGGCGGCCAGCGCGGCCGAGAGCGTGTCGCCGGCGCCGGCGAAGACAGCCTCGAGCCGCTCGTATTTCTCGCTGGCGAGCACCGTCTGCGGCGAGGCCAGCACGTTGTCGATGTACTGGTCCGGCAGCATCAGCCCGGTGACCAGCGTGTAGGCCACGCCGAACTCGCCGGCGGCCTTGGCGATGTCGCGCGCGCCGGGCGGCCGGTCGCCGTTCCAGTCCGGAAGCAGCCAGCGCCACAGGGTGCTGTGGTTTCCAACCAACACTGTCGTCTGGGGCAGGACGAGTTCGCGAAAAGCGTCCAGATAGGGCTCGATGAGGTTCTCGTCCCACCACGAAAGGTTGGGCATGTAGGCCACCACGGGCACCTCCGGATAGTCGGCGGCGGTTTCCGCGATGGTGCTGAGCGCCTCCGTGGTGCCGGCGAAGCCAACCTTGATAAGTTGCACCTCCACGTCCTCCAGGATGGCGCGCGCCTGCTCCGCGATGGCTTCCTCGTCGAAGGGGAAGTGATCGAAAATCTCAGCCGTGTCGCGGGCATAGGCACCCGTGACTACCGGCAGGATGTGTGCGCCTACCGACCCCATTGCCAGGGCGTCGGCCCCCAGGCCGCCCGCCCCGCTGGGATCGCTGGCGTTGAACACCAGCACGCAGGGGGGATTCAGGTCGCGTTCGGCCAGTTCGCCGCCGTCCTGCGAGGGGTCGTTAAGATCGCCCGGTTTGCGGGCGCTGTCTGCTGGAAGTAAGAAGATGGTCATACGCCGTGCGGAATCCCCTGGATGGTGGCATAGGCGCGACGTTTATCGTCTGCCAGTGAGATACGCATAGATACACTCGTTGCATTTAATGAACAAGGACTTTAAGCTCCGATGAATACGAAAACTTGGATGTGCCTGATTTGTGGGTGGATCTATGACGAAGCGGTTGGTGTACCGGAGGACGGCATCGCGGCAGGCACGGCCTGGGCCGATGTGCCGATGAACTGGACCTGTCCTGAGTGCGGTGCGCGCAAGGAAGACTTCGAAATGGTTGAAATCTGAAAGCATGGCATAGATAGAGCTACGCGGTCTGCGTCGATGTTCGGCGCGGCGGGCTTCCGAGTCTCATGAGCAGGAGCGTTTGCAATGGGCCCGAATGGATCTGGTTACAAAGTGCTGGTCATTGACGACAGCAACACCATCCGGCGCAGTGCCGAGATTTTTTTGAAGCAGGGTGGGCACGAGGTTCTTCTCGCGGAAGACGGCTTCGACGCGCTCTCCAAGGTTAACGACCACAAGCCGCATCTGATTTTCTGCGACATCCTGATGCCGCGCCTGGACGGCTACCAGACCTGCGCCATCATCAAGCGCAACGCCCACTTTTCCAACGTCCCGGTCGTCATGCTGTCGTCGAAAGACGGTGTATTCGACAAGGCGCGCGGCCGAATGGTCGGATCGCAAGACTACCTGACCAAGCCTTTCACCAAAGACCAGCTGCTGCAGGCCGTGCAGCAGTTTGGCACCGTTCAACAGGAAGTGCAGTAATGCCTATTCGCAAAATCCTCGTCGTCGACGACTCCAAGACGGAACTGGTGTTCCTGACCGACCTCCTCCAGAAGAACGGCTTTGCCGTCAAGACGGCCGAAAACGCCGACGACGCCATGCGCCGCCTCGAGGAAGAGCATCCCGATCTGATCCTCATGGACGTGGTCATGCCCGGCCAGAACGGCTTCCAGCTCACGCGCGCCATCGCCCGCGACCCGAAGTACGCCGCCATCCCGATCATCCTGTGCACCAGCAAGAACCAGGAGACCGACCGCGTCTGGGGCATGCGCCAGGGCGCGCGCGACTACATCGTGAAGCCGGTCAACGCAGCCGACCTGATGTCCAAGATCAGCGCGCTGAACTGAGCGAAAGCCTGCCGAGTCCATGGCGAATCGCGATGCTCTGAGAGCCTTCCAGTCCCGGCTGGCGAGCCGGCTGCAGGCCGCTCGCACGACGGGCGTGGCCGCCACGTGGCTGGCGGTCGAGGCGGGCGAGGGCAAATACCTCTTTCCGCTGGGACACGCCGGCGAGATCTTTCCCTGGACGCCGCCGCAGCCCGTGCCCTACACGGAGCCGTGGTTCCTCGGCGTCGCCAACCTGCGCGGCGGCCTCTACGGCGTCGTGCAGCTTTCGGCGTTCGCCACCGGCGTTCCCACCGCGCTGGCCGCCACCGAGGCGGCGCGCATCCAGTCGCGGCTCGTTGCTTTCAACGAGCTGCTCGAAGTCAACTGCGCATTGCTGGTCGATCGACTGGCGGGGTTGCGGGGGGCGGAGGCCTTCACGGCGTCCGAGCCTCCTGGCGCAGAAGCACCTGCCTGGCACGGGCATCTGTTTACCGATGCAGCGGGGAGCGCTGGCAGGAAGTCAACCTGCAGGCGCTTTCGCAGCAACCCCAGTTTTTGAGTATTGGTGCGTAGCAGTGCCCCCGCACGCCGTACCGGAAACCACCTGAAGGACCGACCGTGAGCTCGATCGCCGACAAGTTCAAGAAATTACTGCCCGTGACCAACGGCAACGACAAGGCCCGCGTCGATGGCTCCGGTTCGATATCGATCGACGATGTCGACACCGTCCAGGTTCCGGACGAAAAGACCGTGCGCCTCGCAAAGAAGGGCGCCGCGCCCGACACCAGCTTCGGCGATGTCGACCTGCCCGGCGGCGGAGATGCTGCCAACGAGCCCGGCGCGGCGGACGTCGAGGCCCTGCCCGACGCCACCGGCGGCCGTGCGGGCTCCAGCCCCGCGAAGCAGCAGCGTATCCTGGCCATCCTGCTGGCGGTCGTGGTGCTGTTGCTGCTGCTGGTCGCCGGCTCCTCCATTCTTCGCGCCGAACGCCTCGCGCAGCAGGTGGCGGCCACCGGCCAGTCGCTGATGCAGTCGCAGCGCCTCGCCAAGTCGATCTCGCAGGCCCTCGTGGGCAGCCCCTCGGCCTTCGTCGAAGTGAAGGACGCCGCCGACGACCTCTCGCGCCGCGTGCACGGCCTGACCAACGGCGACGACTCCCTGCGCCTGGAAGCCGTCGGCAACCAGTACGACGAGGAGATGGGCAAGATCAATCCGCTCGTCACCCGCGCCGAGGCCAGCGCCAAGGCCGTGCTGGCCCAGCGCCAGATCCTGACGCAGGTGGGCGCCGCCTTGCGCGACATCAACCAGCAGTCGTCCACGCTGCTCGAGATGACGGAAACCGTCGCCTCGCTGAAGATGCAGCAGAACGCCACGCTGCCCGAGATCTCGGCCGCCGGCCAGCTCGTGATGCTGACGCAGCGCATCGGCAAGTCGACCAACGAGTTCTTCACGGTCGAGGGCGTGAACCCCGACGCCGTGTTCCTGCTGGGCAAGGACCTGAACACCTTCCAGGAAACCACCCGCGGCCTGCTCGACGGCAATGCGCAGCAGCGCTTCCCCGGCTCGAAGGACCCGCAGACGCGCCAGCAGCTCGAGGCCATCCTGAAGACCTACGAACAGATGCGCACGCAGGCTTCGGCCATTCTGGGCAACCTGCAGGGCCTGGTGGCGGCGCGCGAAGCACAGGCATCCATCCTGACCGACAGCGAGCCGCTGCGTAAGTCGCTGGGCGACCTGCAGGAAAAGCTCTCCGCCCGCACCGGCCTGGGCGCCGGCACCATCGTGCTGCTGTTCGTGCTGTCGCTGGCCGCCCTGGCACTCGCAGGCGCCATCGGTTTCGTGCAGGTGCGCGAAGGCCGCGAACGCGCCGCCATCGCCGAACGCGAGCGTCTGGCCGCCGAACAGGCTTCCGACGAAGCCAGCCGCGTGAACAACGCCAACCAGGCCGCCATTCTTCGCCTGATGAACGAACTGCAGACAGTGGCCGAAGGCGACCTGACGCAGGAAGCGACCGTGACCGAGGACATCACCGGCGCCATCGCCGACTCGGTGAACTACACGGTGGAAGAACTGCGGCTGCTGGTGGGCAACGTGCAGAACACGGCAACCCGCGTGGCGCAGACGACGTCGCAGGTGGAGAGCACCTCGACCGAACTGCTGGCGGCTTCCACCGAACAGCTGCGCGAAATTCGCGAAACCGGCCAGTCGGTGCTGACCATGGCCGAGCGAATCAACGGCGTGTCCACCCAGGCGCAAGAGTCCGCCACCGTGGCGCGCCAGTCGCTGCAAGCCGCATCGTCGGGTCTGCAGGCCGTGCAGAACGCCATCGGCGGTATGAACTCCATCCGCGACCAGATCCAGGAAACCTCCAAGCGGATCAAGCGCCTGGGCGAATCGTCGCAGGAGATCGGTGAAATCACCGAGCTGATCTCGGACATTACCGAACAGACGAACGTGCTGGCCCTGAACGCAGCCATCCAGGCAGCGTCCGCCGGTGAAGCCGGCCGAGGCTTCTCGGTGGTGGCGGAAGAAGTTCAGCGACTGGCCGAACGCTCCGCGGACGCCACGCGCCAGATCTCGGCGCTGGTGAAGGCGATTCAGACCGACACGCAGGACGCGGTGGGCGCCATGGAGCGTTCCACGCAGGGTGTGGTCGAAGGGGCCAAGCTGTCCGACAACGCGGGTACCGCGCTGTCCGAGATCGACCGCGTGTCGCGCCGACTCGCCGACCTGATCGAGCAGATTTCGCAATCCGCCTCCCGCGAAGCCGATTCGGCGAACGTGGTGGCCGCGAACATCCAGCACATCTTCGCGGTGACGGAACAGACCGGAGAAGGTACGCGTACCACGGCACAGCAGGTGCGCGAGCTCTCGCAGATGGCCGAGGAACTGCGCCGCTCGGTCGCCCGTTTCAAGATTGCGTGATGAAGCTCTCCCCTGGCCTTCGCGCACTTCGTGTCGCTTCGGCAAGCCCCTTCCGGGGGCAACACCTGCGGCCCGGCGAAGCCGGTTGCGCGGTGTTCCTTGAAGCGGCTGCGACGGCCTCCTGCATTAGGGGCGCTTTGCGCCCATTGAAAAACTGACAGTCAAAAGAAACGGCGAGCATCCAACGTGTCGATTCAAACCCCTGCCACGGCCCCTCACGCCGGCAACGCGCCGGTCACCGAAGACCTCGGGCCGCTGGCCTGGGTGCTGGGAGAAATCCAGAAATCCCTCGACGGTGTAGGCAAGTCGTTGCGGCGCTTCGTGCGCGAAGTGGACGCCGCGAGCGAGCCCGAGGCCGGCCCGCTGCAGATGGCCCGCCAGCAGCTGCACCAGGCCGTCGGCGCGCTCCAGATGGTGGGGCATTCCTCGCCCGCGCTGGTGCTGGGCGCCATCGAGTTCGCGGTGCAGGGCTTCATCGCCGAGCCGCAGCGCTGCACCGAAGCGGCAGTGAACAAGATCGAGCGTGCCGGCTTCGCCGTCACCGACTTCCTCGGCGCGCTGCTGGCCGGCAAGCCGGTCTCGTCGGTGGCGCTCTTTCCCCAATACCGTGACGTGCTGGAGCTCGTCGGCAACGAGCGCGTGCATCCGGCCGACCTCTGGAGCACCGCCTGGCGCTGGGTCGAGATCAAGCCGGCGCTCACGCAGGCGGCCATCGCCTACGACCCGTCCGTGCGCTCGCGGCTCGACCGCGAGGTGCTGCAGCTCATCAAGAGCGGCGACACGCAGGCCGCACGCCGGCTGCATGCGCTGTGCCTGGGCCTCGGCCGCGGCGCGCTGCTGCCCCGCGTTGCGAGCTTCTGGACGCTGGCCGCCGGCTTCTTCGAGGCCCTGGCCACCGGGCTGATCACGCCCGACGCCTACGTCAAGCGCGCCGCCTCGCGCGTGCTGCTGCAGTACGCGACGCTCGCGCGCGGCGACAGCGTCGTGTCCGACCGCCTGGGCCAGGATCTGCTCTTCTTCTGCGCGCAGGCCGTGCCCGCGGCAGGCGACGACGCCGCCACGCTGCGCACCGTGCGCCTCGCCTGGGGCATCGCCAGCGAGCAGTACGTCGACTACAACGTCGAGCAGTTCGGCCGATTCGATCCGCTGGTGCTGCAGCAGGCGCGCAAGCGCATCGAGACCGCCAAGGAAATGTGGTCGGCGCTCTCGGGCGGCGACATCACCCGCACGCGCCAGGTGGCCGACACCTTCGCGCAGCTGGGCGAATCGCTGCAGAAGCTGCATCCGCCGAGCCTGCCGATGGTGCAGGCCCTGACCCACGCGGTCGAGGCTTCCGTGCGTTCCGGCCAGGCGCCGGGCACCGAGCTCGCGATGGAAGTCGCCACCTCGGTGCTCTACCTGGAAGCCGCCCTCGAAGACCTCGACCCGAGCGATCCGCAGCTCACCGCCCGCACGCTGCAGCTGGCGGGCCGCATCGAGCGCGTGCGCGCCGGCGGCCATTCCGAGCCGCTCGAGCCGTGGATGGAGGACCTCTACCGCCGCGTGAGCGACCGCCAGACCATGGGCACCGTGGTCGACGAGCTGCGCAGCCACCTGGCCGAACTCGAGAAGTCGCTCGACCAGTATTTCCGCCGCCCCGCCGAAAAGGGCCTGCTGCGCACCGTGCCGACGCAACTCCTGCAGATGCGCGGCGTGTTCTCCGTGCTCGGCCTCGACCAGGCCGCCCTCACCGTGCAGCGCATGCGCGAGGACGTCGAGGCGATGCTTGTCAGCACCTCGCCGGCCGAGGAAATGGCCGGCTTCGACGCGCTGGGCAACAACCTCGGCGCGCTCGGTTTCCTGATCGACATGCTGGGCTACCAGCCGGCGCTGGCCAAGCGCCTGTTCGTGTTCGACGCCGACGCCGGCGAACTCAAGCCGCTGATGGGCCGCCAGGCCGCCGACGCCACCGCCGGCGAGGGTGCCGCGCCCAGCCAGGCACCGGCCGCTCCGGTGCTCAGCATCGAGGAAGTCGACGCCCAGATCGCCTCGAAGCTCGCGGCGCTCGCCGCGCCCAAGGCCAAGCCCTCGCCGATCGAGGAGTTCAGCAGCAAGGCCGACAGCTGGACCCACAAGATCTCCGGTCCGGCCGCGCTGCCCGACACCGAAGTCACCGAGCTCGAGGAAGACGACCTGCAGAACATCTTCCTCGAGGAGGCCCGCGAGGTCGTGCAGAACGGCCTGGCCGCCATCGAGGAGCTCGCCAGCTACCCGGACGACACCGAGGAACTCACGATCCTGCGCCGCGCCTTCCACACGCTCAAGGGCAGCTCGCGCATGGTCGGCCTCACCGAGTTCGGCGATGCCGCCTGGTCGCTCGAGCAGGTGCTCAACACCTGGCTGGCCGACCAGCGCGCCGCCACGCCCGAACTGCTGGCAGGCACCGAACGCACGATGAAGGAGTTCGGCGAGTGGGTCGAGGCCATCGCCTCGGGTTCCGCCCATGGCTGGAAGTCCGCCCCGTTCAGCCGCGTGGCCAACGCGCTGCTGGCGGGCGAGCCCGTGCCCCCGCCGGTGCGCGTGGCCGATGCCGAAGCCCTCGCGGTGGCCGCGCGCCACATCGCGACCGAGCCGCCCGTTTCTACGCCCGAGCCCGCGCCCCTCGAGGTTGCGGCCCCCGTGGCGGCGGAGCTGCCCCCGCTCCAGCTGCCCGACCTGCCGGACCTGTCCCTGACGGCCGAAGCGCCTGCGCCGGCGCCGGCGCCTGCCGCCGCAGCTCCGGAAGCTCCCGCGGTTCCCGAAGCCCCGTTCGAAACCCTGGCCTGGCAGGAGCCGGAGCCCGCGAAGGCCGCCGCGACGCCCGAGGCCGACGACGATTTCGCCTCGACCGACTTCATCGACTTCGAAGCCAAGCAGACCGACGAACCCCCGCCGCCGCTGGTGCTGCCGAGCGGCGAGATGTTCGACTTCCTGGCGCCGCCCGCCAGGACGCCGGCCGTCGTGGAACTGAAGTCGGAGCCCGCCGAGCCGGCGGCTCCCGCTGCCGAACCCGAACCCATCGTCAGCTCCGTGCCCACCACGGCCGGCCTGCCCGACCTGCAATGGGAGCCCGAGCCGCTGCCCGTGCAGGCAGCCGCCGAACCCGTCATCGAGCCCGCCGTGGAACCGGAGACGGTCGAGGCCGCGCCCGAGCCGCTGCATGCGCTGCATGTGGAAGAGCCGGTCGCCGAGGCCGCGCCGCAGCCGGCTGCCGAAGCTGAACCCGAGCCCGAACCCGCCCCCGTGGCCGCCGAGGAAGTGGTCGCGCCCATCTTCGAGGCACCCGCCGAGCCCGAGGAAGCGCAGATCCTCGTCGCCGACGCCGCTCCCGAGCCCGCTGCGCCCGTGGTGCCAGTTGCGCCCGCCGAGCCCGAGCCGGTCGTGGCCGCGGCGCCGCAGGAAAGCGCCGAGGACCAGGTCAAGGTGATCGGCCCGCTGCGCATCGGCATCCAGCTCTACAACGTCTACCTCAACGAGGCCGACGAATGGTCCCGCCAGCTCGCCACCGACGTGGGCGAATGGGCGCTCGAGTCGCATGAGCGCCTGTCCGACTCGACCGTCGCGCTGGCCCATTCGCTGGCCGGCAGCTCCGCCACGGTCGGTTTCCACAGCCTTTCGGGCATGGCCCGCCTGTTCGAGGCCGCGCTGCAGCACCTGCAGATGCAGGGCAGCGGCACCCGCGAGCAGGGCATGGTGCTGGTGGCCGCGGCCGACGAGCTGCGCCGCCTGCTGCACCAGTTCGCCGTCGGCCTGCTGCGCGACCCCGCCGAAGGCACGCTGCAGGCGCTGCGCGACATCGCCAATTCGCCGATGCCCACCGAAGCCGCCATGCGCGCCGAAGCCCGGCCGCTGCCGCAGGTGGTGGTCAGCGAGCCCGTCGCCGACGTGGCGCTGGACGACTCCGAAGACGCCATCGACCTGGCCGACGCGGTCGACGTCGACCTGTTCCCCATCTTCGAGGAAGAGGCGGCCGAACTGCTGCCCCAGCTCGGCGAAGCGCTGCGCCAGTGGGCGCACCACCCCGACGACAGCGCGCCGCGCGCCTCGGTGCTGCGCACGCTGCACACGCTCAAGGGCAGCGCGCGGCTGGCCGGCGCCATGCGCCTGGGCGAGCGCGCACACCGCATGGAGTCCGAGATCGAAGTCCTGGGTTCCCAGGGCGCCGAGCGGGCCGACATCGAGAAGCTGCTGGCACGCCTCGACACCCTGCAGGCCACCTTCGACGCGCTGCGCGCGGCTGACGACGCCACGCAGGTCGAGCTGGCCCAGATCGTGGCCGCGGCCACTTCGGCGGCGCCCGTCGCCGTCGCTTCCCAGGCGCCCGAAGCCGGCGTGCCGGCGAACGACGAAACCGTCGCGCCCGCGGCGAGCCTCGACGACGAGCCCGCCGCCGAAACGGCGCCGGCGGCAACGGCAACCGGCGCGGCACCTGCCACGCTGCAGCCGCGCCCCGCGCCGGCCGCCCTGGTGGCACCGCTGCGTGCCGCGACCGGCCAGGCCGTGCGCATCCGCACTCAGCTGCTCGACCGCCTGGTCGCGCAGACCGGCGAGGTCATCATCACGCGTTCGCGCCTGGAGGCCGAACTCGGCCAGCTGCGTGGCTCGCTGTCCGACCTCACGGGCAACCTGGACCGCCTGCGCCAGCAGCTGCGCGACATCGAGGTGCAGGCCGAAAGCCAGATGCAGTCGCGCCTCGCACAGGCCAAGGACTCGCAGCAGAGCTTCGACCCGCTGGAGTTCGACCGCTTCACCCGCGTGCAGGAGCTCACGCGCATGATGGCCGAGTCGGTGAACGACGTGGCCACCGTGCAGCGCACCCTGCAGAAGACGGTGCAGGCGACGGAAGACGACCTCAGCGTGCAGGCGCGCCAGACGCGCGAACTGCAGCGCGGCCTGCTGCGCACGCGAATGGTGGAGTTCGAGGGCATCTCCGACCGCCTCTACCGCGTGGTTCGCCAGGCCTCCAAGGACACCGGCAAGCAGGTGCGCCTGGACATCGTCGGCGGCTCCATCGAAATGGACCGCGGCGTGCTCGACCGGATGACGCCCGCCTTCGAGCACCTGCTGCGCAACTGCGTGGCCCACGGCATCGAGGATGCGGCGGTGCGCGAGAAGGCCGGCAAGGACGCCAGCGGCCTGATCGTCATCGACCTGCACCACGAGGGCAACGACGTGTCGGTGAGCTTCCGCGACGACGGCGCCGGCCTCGACCACAAGCGCATCGCCGAGCGTGCCCGCACGCTGGGCCTGCTGGGCGCCGACCAGGAGCTCACGCCCGAGGAGGCCACCGAGCTGATCTTCAAGCCCGGCTTCTCGACGGCGGGGCAGGTTTCCGAACTCGCCGGCCGCGGCATCGGCATGGACGTGGTGCGCGCGCAGATCGCCGCGCTCGGTGGCCGCATCGAGACGCACAGCACGCCGGGCCAGGGCACCACCTTCAAGCTGGTGCTGCCGCTGACCACCGCCGTGACGCACGTGGTGATGCTGCGCGCGGGCGAGGTGTCCATCGGCGTGCCGTCGAACCTGGTGGAACTGGTGCAGCGCGTGGGCGCGGCCGACCTCGAGGCCGCCTACCTGCACAACAGCCATCCCTTCGGCAGCGAGCAGGTGCCGTTCTACTGGACCGGCGCGCTGCTGCAGGCTTCCACCCGCAGCGGGCAGGGCCTGGCCAAGAACAACACCATCGTGGTCGTGCGAAGCGCGGCCCAGCGCGTCGCCCTGCACGTGGACGAAGTTCTGGGCAACCAGGAAGTCGTGGTGAAGAACCTCGGCCCGCAGCTCGCGCGGCTGCCCGGACTGGCCGGCATCTCGGTGCTGGCCTCGGGCGCGGTGGCGCTGATCTACAACCCGGTGGCGCTGGCGGCGGTGCACGGCGAGCAGGCGCGCGAGCGCCAGGCCGCCGCGCTCGCGGCGCCCGCGGTGCAGGCCTCGGCTGCCGTGGCCGACCAGGGCGCGCCGCAGGAGCCGTTGCAGACGCTGGCCCCGGCGGTGCCGCAGATTCCGCTGGTGCTGGTGGTGGACGACTCCATCACCGTGCGCCGCGTCACGCAGCGCCTGCTGCAGCGCGAAGGCTATCGCGTGTCGCTCGCGGCCGACGGCCTGCAGGCGCTGGAGCGGCTGCAGCAGGAGCGCCCGGCGGTGGTGCTGTCGGACATCGAGATGCCGCGCATGGACGGCTTCGACCTGGCCCGCAACATCCGCGCCGACGCGGCCCTGGCCGAGCTGCCGATCATCATGATCACCTCGCGCATCGCCGAGAAGCACCGCGACTACGCGCGCACGCTGGGCGTGAACCACTACCTCGGCAAGCCGTACTCGGAAGAGGAACTGCTGCGCCTGGTGCGTGCGTACACGAGCGAGTCGGCGCTGGCGGTCGCGGCCTGACGCGCCTGGCCTGCCGCTCCATCGAAAAAGGGCCCATGCGGCCCTTTTTCTTTTCCGGTTCCTGCGCTTCCTATTTCTGCAGCGCCTTCGCGCGCGCCACGCCGTAGCGCTGCAGCGTCTTCTCGCGGGCCTCGGCGTGGTCGACCACCGGCTTCGGATAGTTTTCGCCGAGCTTGATGCCGGCGGCTTCGAGCTCCACGGGCGAGGCCAGCCAGGGCGCGTGGATCGCCGTGTTCGACAGCCCCGCCAGCTGCGGCAGGTAGCGGCGGATGAACTTGCCCTCGGGGTCGAAGCGCTCGCTCTGGGTCACCGGGTTGAAGATGCGGAAGTAGGGCTGGGCGTCGCAGCCGCTGGAGCTGGCCCACTGCCAGCCGCCGTTGTTCGAGGCCAGCTCGAAGTCGTTGAGGTGCAGCGCGAAGTAGGCCTCGCCGCGGCGCCAGTCCAGCCCCAGGTCCTTGCACAGGAAGCTCGCGGCCACCATGCGCAGGCGGTTGTGCATGTAGCCGCTCTGGTTGATCTGCAGCATGGCTGCGTCCACCAGCGGGTAGCCGGTGCGGCCGTTGCACCAGGCGTCGAAGAGCTGGTCGGCGTGCTTGCCGTGGTGCCACTGGATCTTGTCGTACTCGGGGCGGAAGCTCTTCGACTCGCCGCCTTTGTGCACGTGCGGGAAGTGCGCCAGGATCTGGAAGTAGAACTCCCGCCAGATCAGCTCGCTCAGCCAGGTCGCCGCGCCCGTGTTGCCCTGCAGCGAGAGCTGGTGCGACAGGCTCGCCATCTGCCGGATCGACACCGTGCCGAAGCGCAGGTGGATGCCCATGTAGCTGGGGCCGCGCACGGCGGGGAAGTCGCGTGCCTGGTCGTAGCGGTCGATGCGCTCGAAGAAGTCCTCGAAGAGCTTGCCGGCGCCGCTGGTGCCGGTGGGAATCTCCAGCGTCGACAGGTTGCTCTTCTCGAAACCGATCTCGCGCAGCGTGGGCACCGGCTCGCCGTAGGCCTGGGGCGAGGGGGCGAGCGCATCGGCGTGATTGCGGACCGGGTAGGGTTTCAGGAAGAAGGAATCGAGCTTGGCCAGCCAGGCCCGCTTGTAGGGCGTGAACACCGTGTAGGGCTGGCCGGTCTTGGTCATGACCTCGTCGCGGTCGAAGACGGTCGAGTCCTTGTAGGTGTGGAAGGTCACGCCCGCGTTGGCCAGGGCGCCGAAGACCTTGGCGTCGCGCTCCAGCGCGTCGGGCTCGTCGTCGCGGTTGGCGAACACCGCCTGCACGCCCAGTTCGCGGGCCAGCGCCGGTATCTCCTGCGCCGCCACCGCATGCCGCACGATCAGCCCGCCGCCCAGCGCGCGCAGCCCGGCCTCGAGCTCCACCAGCGACTCGCGGATGAATTCCACCCGGCGGTCGACCGTGGGCAGGGCGTCCAGGATCGCCTTGTCGAACACGAACACGCACAGCACCTGCCGGCAGGCCCGCAGCGCACGGTAGAGGGCGGCGTTGTCGTCCACGCGCAGGTCGCGGCGGAACCACATGAGCCCTTTGGGATAGGTCTTGTCGACGGCCAGTAAAATCGGGGGCATATGGCCGCCGATTCTGCCCCGATGAACCTCACGCATCACTTTTTGATAGCGATGCCCGGGATGGAAGACAAAACTTTCAACCGCAGCGTCGTGTACCTCTGCGAACACAGCGAGCGCGGCGCGCTCGGCCTGGTGATCAACAAACCCAGCGACATCAACCTCAAGGTGCTCTTCGAGAAGATCGAGCTGCACCTGGCCCGCCCCGAACTGGGCGAAGCCCCCGTCTTCCAGGGCGGCCCGGTGCAGACCGAGCGCGGCTTCGTGCTGCACGAGCCGGTCTTCACCCAGGCCGAGAAGCCCGAGGAATCCGTCTACGCCTCGACCATGACCATCCCCGGCGGGCTCGAGATGACCACTTCCAAGGACGTGCTGGAGGCCCTGGCCACCGGCGCGGGCCCGCGCAAGGTGCTGGTTTCCCTGGGCTACGCGGCCTGGGGAGAGGGCCAGCTCGAATCCGAACTGGCCGAGAACAGCTGGCTCACCGTGGGCGCCGACCCGGCCGTGATCTTCGACACCCCGATCGAGCAGCGCTACGACAAGGCGCTGATGCTGCTGGGCCTGGAGGCCTGGAAGCTCTCGCCCGACGCCGGACACGCTTGAGCTCAGCCGCCATGCCGGACGCTCCCGCTCCCACCGCTTCTTCTTCTGTTCCCGTTCCCGCCCATTTCCAGAGCTTCCTGGCCTTCGATTTCGGCCTGAAGCGCACGGGCGTGGCCAGCGGCAACCGGCTGCTGCGCACAGCCACGCCCCAGCCGACCATCAAGGCCGAGGGCGACGCGCGCTTCGCGCAGGTCGAGGCGCGCATCAAGGAATGGCAGCCCGACGCGCTGGTGATCGGCGTGCCGTACCACCCCGACGGTGCCGCGCACGAGAACACCCGCCGCGCGCAGAAGTTCGCGCGCCAGCTGCGCGGCCGTTTCAATCTCCAGGTGTTCGAGGTCGACGAGCGCTACAGCACGACCGAGGCGTTGTCGTCAGGCGCCCGCGATGCCGACGCGGCCTCCGCCTGCATCATCCTGGAGCAATTTCTAAGGAGTCTTTCGTGAGTTCAATTCCCGATGCCGAAGCGCTCTACACGAAGCTGCTTGCCGGCGTGAAGCCGCTGATGCGCCTCGACACCAAGCTGGTTGGCATCACCTCCGGCGGCGCATGGCTGGTCGAGCGGCTGCAGAAAGACCTGGGCCTGCCCGGCGCGCCCGGCGTCATCTCCTCGGCCATGCACCGAGACGACTTCGCGCGCCGCGGCCTCTCGGCCAGCGCGCAGACCTCGCTGCCCTTCGACGTGAACGGTGCCGACGTGCTGCTGCTCGACGACGTGCTCTACACCGGCCGCACCATCCGCGCGGTGCTCAACGAGCTGTTCGACTTCGGCCGACCGGCCAGCGTGCGCCTGGCGGTGCTGGTGGATCGCGGCGGCCGTGAGCTGCCCGTGGCTGCCGACTTCGCCGCCACCACGCTGACGCTGCCCGACACGCAACTGCTCGCCCTCGCACGCGCCAACGACGGTGCCTTCAGCCTCAAGGTGGAGGAGAACAAGTAAATGCTCTACAAGCGAAACCCCCAGCTCAACAAGAACGGCGAGCTGATCCACCTGCTGTCGATCGAGGGCCTGCCCAAGGACATCGTCACGCACATCCTCGACACGGCCGCCAACTTCACGAGCGTGAGCGACCGCGAGGTGAAGAAGGTGCCGCTGCTGCGCGGCAAGAGCGTGTTCAACCTGTTCTTCGAGAACAGCACCCGCACGCGCACCACCTTCGAGATCGCGGCCAAGCGCCTGAGCGCCGACGTGATTAACCTCGACATCGCGCGCTCCTCGGCTACCAAGGGCGAATCGCTGCTGGACACCATCGCCAACCTGAGCGCCATGGCCGCCGATTTGTTCGTGGTGCGCCACAGCGAGTCGGGCGCGCCCTACCTGATCGCGCAGCACGTCGCGCCGCACGTGCACGTGGTGAACGCCGGCGACGGCCGCCACGCGCACCCGACGCAGGGGCTGCTCGACATGTACACGATCCGCCACTACAAGAAAGACTTTTCGAATCTCACGGTCGCCATCGTCGGCGACGTGCTGCATTCGCGCGTGGCGCGCTCCGACATCCACGCGCTCACCACGCTGGGCTGCGCCGAGGTGCGCGTGGTCGGCCCCAAGACGCTGGTGCCCGGCGACATGGCCGGCATGGGCGTACGCGTGTGCCACACGCTCGAAGAGGGCATCAAGGACTGCGACGTGGTGATCATGCTGCGCCTGCAGAACGAACGCATGAGCGGCGCGCTGCTGCCCTCGTCGCAGGAGTTCTTCAAGACCTTCGGCCTCACGCAGGAAAAGCTGCAGCTGGCCAAGCCCGACGCCATCGTGATGCATCCGGGCCCCATCAACCGCGGCGTGGAGATCGACTCCGCCGTGGTCGACGGCAAGCAGAGCGTGATCCTTCCGCAGGTGACCTTCGGCATCGCCGTGCGCATGGCGGTGATGAGCATCGTGGCGGGGAACGAGGCATAGAAATGTTGCTCGCCCCCAGTCCTCGCGCACTTCGTGTCGCTTCGCCAACCCCCTGCCGGGGGCAACACCGGTGGCCCGGCGAAGCCGGTTCCACGGTGTTTCCCGAAAAGGCCATGACCGTCACCGGAAGTACAGACGCATGAACATCCACATCACCAACGGCCGTGTCGTCGACCCCGCGTCGGGCATCGATGAAAAGGCCGACATCGCCATCGCCGACGGAAAGATCGCCGGCATCGGCAACGGCATTCCCGCTGGCTTCAAGGCCGGGCGCACCATCGATGCCACCGGCTGCATCGTCGCGCCGGGCCTCGTCGACCTGGCCGCGCGCCTGCGCGAGCCCGGCTACGAGCACGAGGGCATGCTCGAGAGCGAGATGGCCGCGGCCATCGCCGGCGGCGTGACCAGCCTCGTGTGCCCGCCCGACACCGACCCGGTGCTCGACGAGCCCGGCCTGGTCGAGATGCTCAAGTTCCGCGCCGAGAAGCTGCAGGCCGCGCGCCTGTTCCCGCAGGGCGCGCTCACGCGCGGCCTCGCCGGCGGCGTGCTGACCGAGATGGCCGAGCTCACCGAGGCCGGCTGCATCGGCTTCGGCCAGGCCGAGGTGCCGCTGGCCGACACGCAGGTGCTGCAGCGCGCGCTGTCGTACGCCAGCACCTTCGGCTACACCGTGTGGCTGCGCCCGCAGGACCGCGACCTCGGCAAGGGCGTGGCCGCCAGCGGCCCGCTCGCCACGCGGCTGGGCCTGGGTGGCGTGCCGGTGTCGGCCGAGACCATCGCCATCTTCACCATCGTCGAGCTCATGAAGAGCACCGGCGCGCGCGTGCACCTGTGCCGCATCTCCAGCGCCCGCGGCGTGGAGCTGGTGCGCCAGGCCAAGGCGCAGGGCCTGCCGATCACCTGCGACGTGAGCATCAACTCGCTGCACCTGGCGGACACCGACATCGGCTACTTCGACAGCCGCGCCCGCCTGAACCCGCCGCTGCGCCAGCAGGGCGACCGCGACGCGCTCTCCGCCGCGCTGGCCGACGGCACCATCGATGCGCTGGTGTCCGACCACACGCCAGTCGAGGCCGACGCCAAGACGCTGCCCTTCGCCGAAGCCGAGGCGGGCGCCACCGGCCTCGAACTGCTGCTGCCGCTCGCGCTGCGCTGGGGCGAGCGCAGCGGCGCCGGCATCGCGCGCGCCATCGAGGTGGTCACCGCCGCGCCTGCGCGCCTGCTGGGCGCCGACCACGCGGCCACCGGCATCGGCCGCCTGCAGCAAGGCGGCGTGGCCGACCTGTGCATCGCCGATCCGGCGCTCGAATGGCAGGTGGAGCCCGGCGCGCTCAGGAGCCAGGGCAAGCACACGCCGTTCGCCGGCTATCCGCTGCAGGGCCGCGCTCGGCACACGCTGGTTGCGGGCCGCATCGTCCACGAATAGAAATGAAGCTCACCCCCAGGCTTCGCGCGCTTCGCATCGCTACCCAAAGCCGGTTCCGCGGTGTTCCGCGACCATGCATGGAAGCTACCGAGAGGGCGCCCGTCCGATGCGGCATTCGCTGAAAGCCGGCTGGCGCCTGCTGCGCGCGGTGGCGCACGCGGCCTCGGGCTGGTGGACGATCCGCTTCACCTTCCCGAAGCTCTCGCAGGCTGAACGCAATGCCCGCGTGCAGGCGTGGTCGCGGCGCATGCTGGAGCTCATGGGCATCACGCTCGTGGTGCAGGGCACGCCGCCCGCCAAGGGGCCGATGCTGCTGATCTGCAACCACCTCTCGTGGCTGGACATCACCACCATCCACGCCGCGCAGCACGTGCGCTTCGTGTCGAAGTCGGACGTGAAGGGCTGGCCGCTGATCGGCACGCTGTCCACCGGCTCGGGCACGCTCTACATCGAGCGCGAACGCCGCCGCGACGCGCTGCGCGTGGTGCACCACATGACCGACGCGCTGCGCAGCGGCGACCTGATCGGCGTGTTCCCCGAAGGCACGACCAGCGACGGCCGGGGCCTGCTGCCCTTCCATGCCAACCTGCTGCAGGCGTCGATCTCCTCGGGTGCGCCCGTGCTGCCCGCCGCGCTGCGCTTCGCCGATGCCGCCACCGGCGAGACCAGCCATGCGCCGCGCTACATCGACGACGACAACCTCGTCGTCTCCCTGTGGAACACGCTGCGCGCGCCGCCGCTGCTGGCCATCGTGCGCTTCGGCGAGCCGCAGGACCCGCACGGCCGCGACCGCCGTGCGTGGGCGCAGTCGCTGCATGAAGACGTGCAGCAGCTGAGGCGCGAGACGCACTGACGCGGCATGGGCCGGCTCGCGAATGATGTCCAGCCCGGCCGCAGGATCGGAGCGCGACGCGTGAGGCGCATCCGTATCCGTTCCCTCTTCCTGGGCCTCGTCATGATCACGGCCGCATGCGCGGCCTCCGCCCAGACGCGCAAGCCTTTGCCGCCCGGCGTGGCCGGCGTGATGCGCATCGACGCCGGCACCGACTACGTGTTCCTCGACAGGCCCACCACCGTGGGCGGCGCGTGCAAGGGGTGGAAGGCGGTGTCGATACAGGCCCCGGGCCCGGCCGGATCGGGCATCACCAACCTCATGTGCTGGAAGGAATCGAACGGCCAACTGCTGACGGCGACCGAGGCGAAGGTCACGCCGCAGGTCGCGCCGATCAGCCTGATCCGCTGAGGCGGCAGCCGCGGGCTGGCCGTGCCGGCTGTTGGTGTTGCTGCTGCGCGGATGGAGCGCAAGCCAGGCAAAAAAAGCGCTCCTCGAGGGAGCGCTTAACGGCGCACGAATGCGCCGCGAGGAGGAACCGGAACCGAAATCCACTGAACCTCCACATTGACTCCGCGCGCCGCCCGCTCATGCGGGACAGGGCAAGGCAAGTACGTGAGCGCCTGCCTACAGCGTCCCCATCCTCGCGGACCTGCGTGCCCGCGTGCGGGCGGGCAGGTCGCTCCGCTCAGCCCAGCAGGCCGTGCAGGATGTTGGTGACCGGGCTCACGACATGGCTCACCGTCTGCTCGACCTGGCTGGTGATCGGCGCCACGACTTCGCCCACGCCCGCGGCGACGGCACCGGCCGCGCCTTCGGCCACGTGCGCCACCGTCTCGACCACCGGCGCCACGGTGCCGCTGGTGCCCGCCAGGATGTCTGTGGCCGGAGCCGCGGCAGTGGAGGCCGCGTGGGCCGCCGGAGCGGTCGCCTCGCTCGTTGCCGACTGCAGCACGTTGGCCAGCGGGCCGTCGTCGCCACCGAGCGAGCCGAGCAGGTGTCCGACGAGGCCGTCCGCACCCAGCACGCTGCCGACGAGTCCTTCATCGCCGAGAAGGTTGCTCACGACACCGTCTTCGCCGAGCACGCCGCCCAGCAGCCCGCCGGTGCTGCCGCCGCCGGTCACGCCACCGAGCAGGCCGCCCACGAGGCCGTCTTCGCCGAGCAGACCTCCGACCAGACCGCCGGCATCGCCGTTGGTGACGCTGCCGAGCAGGCCGCCCACGAGGCCGTCCTCGCCAAGCAGACCTCCGACCAGGCCACCGGCGTCGCCGTTGGTGACGCCGCCGAGCAGGCCACCGACGAGGCCGTCGTCACCCAGCACGCCGCCGAGCAGGCCTCCATCGCCACCGAGGACACCGCCCAGCAGGCCGTCGTCACCCAGCACGCCACCGAGCAGACCGCCATCGCCACCGAGCACTCCGCCCAGCAGACCGTCGTCCCCCAGCACGCCGCCGAGCAAGCCACCGTCACCACCGAGCACGCCACCCAGCAGACCGTCATCACCCAGCACGCCGCCGAGCAGGCCCCCAGTGCCACCGAGCAGGCTGCCCAGCGGACCGGCGGCGCCCAGCAGGCCGTCGTCTCCCAGAACACCGCCAAGCAAGCCGTCTCCGCCAAGGAGGCCGCCGATCAGGCCGTTGTCGCCGAGTACGCCGCTCAACAATCCGTCTTCGCCGCCGAGCAGGCCGCCCAAGGGGGTGGCGCCCAGCAGCTCGCCGACCACGCCATCGGGTCCGAGCACGCTGTCGACCAGCCCTCCTTCGCCGAGCAAACCGCCGGTGAGACCGTCGCTGCCCAACAGGCCGGCGAGCGAGCCGTCGCCGCCGAGCACGCCTCCCAGCAAGCCGTCATCGCCGCCGAGAACGCCGCCCAACAGACCGTCGTCTCCCAGCACGCCGCCGAGCAGACCACCATCGCCGCCGAGAACGCCGCTCAGCAGGCCGTCGTCTCCCAGGACACCGCCGAGCAGGCCGCCGTCACCGCCAAGAACGCCACCCAGCAGTCCGTCATCTCCCAGCACGCCGCCGAGCAAACCACCCAGCAGTCCGTCATCTCCCAGCACGCCACCGAGCAGTCCGCCATCCCCCAGCAGCTGCCCGACCAGCCCGTCTTCGCCGAGCACGCTGCCCACCAGGCTGCCGTCGCCCAGCAGGCCCTCGAGCACCTGGCTGATCACGCCGTCTTCGCCGACCAGGCCGTCCACCAGGCCGTCGATGCCCAGGCCGGTGGTCACGCCGCCGAGCAGGCCGCCGCTGCCGAGCACGTTCCCGAGGATGTTGTTGAGCGCATCGGTCAGGTAGTCGACCTGGCCGTTGAGCGACCCGACGAGCGCGCCGGTCAATCCGTTGCCCAGCAGGCCGTCGACCACGGGGGTGAGCACGCCGCCGAGGTCGGCGGTGATGTTGTCGACGGTGTTGTCCAGCGGATCGAACCCGTTCGGATCGTTGGGCCTGAACTCGTTGCCGGCGATGGGCGAGAGCACGTTGTCGACCAGGTCGGTGAGGCCGTCGGTCGTGGGCAGCAGCGAGCCCAGCGTGCCCGCGGAGTGCGTGACCGCGGCGCTGCGCGCTGCGGCTGCCGTGCCGCCGCCGCCCAGGCCGAGCAGGTTGTCGAGGGAGCCGACCAGATGCCCGACGGCGCCGTCGCCCGGATCGAGCAGGTGGTCGGCGTCGGCGTCTGCGTCCGAATCCGCGTCGGAATCCGAGTCCGAATCGGAATCCGAATCCGAGTCCGAGTCCGAGTCCGAGTCCGAGTCCGAGTCCGAGTCCGAGTCGGCATCTGCGTCGGAGTCCGCGTCGGCATCCGCATCTGCGTCGGCATCGGCGTCCGCATCCGCGTCGGAGTCCGCATCGGCATCGCTTTCGCCGATGCCTGGAATGAAGAAGGGAACCGCGCTGTCGCTGCCGCCGCCCCCACCGCCCAGCGCGGCCGCGAGCCCGATGGCGCCCAGCGCGCCGAGCGCGAACTCGCCCAGCCCGATGCCGCTGCCGGCGGCGGTCTTCTTGCTCACCGCGAGCGCGGCGGCTTCGGCGTCGCTGTCGGGTGCGGTCACTTCGAGGTCGCCGGAAGCCACGTCCACGTTCACCTGTTCGAGCCCGCTGGCCAGCTTGGTCGAACTGATGGTGGCGTCGGTGCCGCCGGTGAACACACCGGCCAGCGGGGCCTTGTTGGTGGCCGATCCGGGGAAGAGAACGTTGGCGTGGCCGTCCTGCGGAACGATCACGCGGTCGCCGGCCATCAGCGTCTGGCTGCCCGAGACGGGAATCGCCACCCCGTCGCGCATGACGACCGTGCCGGGCGTGGCGTTGGACAGCGAGCCGACGCCGGCCGGTGCTGCTGCCGTGGCGGTGCTGGCCGTGCCCATGGGAGCGACGGGCCTGACTGTCGATTGCGCGAGGATCACCGGCGCGGCACCGCTGTCGGCGCCTCCGGCGGTCGAAGAAATCGTTGTGTTGGCATCCGTCATGGCAGCCTCCTCGATGGTTGGACTGGTTGACGGGGCAACTTGTGTGCCGCTTTTTTGTGCAACCGGCAGCGATGCGTCCGTTTGCGTGCAAGTTGTTGATTTGCCTGCGGATTTTTGACGTGCAAGGGGTCTGGGAGGTCGAGCGGAAGGCCTTCCGGCGGGCGCGCTTCGGCGCTTGTTACGTAGCGTTGCTACGTGCCCGGCCCGTAACAAGCGCCTGCGCGGACCGGTTGTCGCGGCAGCCCGGCGAAAGCTTCAGCTCCTGGGTCCGCGCAAGGCGCCGGCGTCTTCGTCGAACACGGTTTCCAGCTCGGTGGACCACGACCCGCAGTGTTCGATCACGGCCAGTTGCCCTACGAAGCTTTCGATGGCGCTTTGCCGGCGGGCTGGATCGTCCCCCGCTGCTTCAGTTGCTGAAATCCCGGCCGGCGAAATTCTCTATGGATGGGGCGCCGTACCGGATAGCTCGCGCAGCTCGTTCGATATGCGGCGCCGGGCCTGCTCATTGAAAGAAAGACGTGTTCCTCGCTGCCGGGCGTGAGGTCGCAATCGCAGAAGAGGCACGTGTCCATGGCCGCCTTCGCAGTCTGTTCTTGAACCGTGTCCCGGCCTTGTCCCAGCCAAAAAAAAGCCGTTGAACATCAACGGCTTGCTGGTGCCTTCGACAGGAATCGAACCTGTATCTGAGTCTTAGGAGGACCCCGTTCTATCCATTGAACTACGAAGACCGGATGGGGATGCACGAGGCGAAAACCGCAGTGCGCCCGCGATTTTATAGGGTTCGCGATGACAGTCCCGGCCGGGGCCATCGGCAACCCCGTGCGCATCGCCAGCGCGGGCTAACCCGAATACGAAATCTTCGAAAAGTTGACCGCGATCAAGCCGCCTCGAATCGGCGGCGCGCACCATCGTGCCCGTTCGCATCTCTGCTCAGATTCAAGAACAAAAAAGAGCGAAATCACTACACAGGAGACAACCTGATGAAGAAGATCGCCTCGAACGTTCTGAGTCGCGCGACTGCCGTCCTTGCCACCACTGCCGCCGCGGCGGCGCTGGCCTCCGGCGCCGCGCCCGCCTTCGCATGGGAACCCACCAAGCCGGTGGAGTTCGTGATTCCCGCCGGCACCGGCGGGGGCGCCGACCAGATGGGCCGGCTGCTGCAGGGCATCGTCATCAAGTACAAGCTGATGAAGGAACCGCTGATCGTCGTCAACAAGTCCGGCGGCGCGGGCGCCGAGGGCTTCCTGGCGGTGAAGGAGGCGAAAGGCGATCCGCACAAGATCGTCATCTCGCTGTCGAACCTGTTCACCACGCCGATGGCCACCGGCGTGCCCTTCAACTGGAAGGACATGACGCCGGTCGCGATGCTGGCGCTCGACCAGTTCGTGCTGTGGACCAACGCCTCCGAGCCCTACAAGAACGCCGGCGACTACATCGGCGCGGTGAAGGCCGCGGGACCGAACAAGTTCAAGATGGCCGGCACCGGCTCGAAGCAGGAAGACCAGATCATCACGGTCGCCCTCGAGAAGGCCACCGGCACCAAGTTCATCTACGTGCCCTTCAAGGGCGGCGGCGAGGTGGCGGTGCAGCTGGTGGGCGGGCACGTGCAGTCGACGGTGAACAACCCGATCGAGGCGGTGGCGCAGTGGCGCGCAGGCAAGCTGCGCGCGCTGTGCGTGTTCGACGACGAGCGCATGCCCTTCAAGGCCAAGGTCACCGACACGCAGTCGTGGAACGACATCCCCACCTGCAAGGAAGCGGGCGTGCCCACCAGGTACACGATGCTGCGCGGCATCTTCATGCCGCCGGGCGTCACGCCCGACCAGCTCGCCTTCTACAAGGACCTGCTGACCAAGGTGGCCGCCACGCCGGAGTGGAAGGAGTACATGGAGAAGGGCGCCTTCAACCCGACCTTCCTGACCGGCGATGCCTTCGCGAAGTGGCTCACCGAGGCCGAGGCCACGCACCGCACGCTGATGTCCGACGCGGGCTTCCTCGCGAGCAACAAGTAGGCCGGCGCGGGCCAGCCGGCTGCGACGACTGCCGCGCACGGCGTGCGGCAGCGGGCGCGTGTGCCAGGAGCGCACGCCGATTTCCTTCTTCCAAACAACCACGATGGGGGCTCCATGGAGCACGACGAAACATCCGAGGGCCCGGCACGTACGGGCATCTCCACGCACCTCGTAGAAGCGGCGGTGGCCGTCACGCTGCTGGTCATCGGCCTGGTGGTGGTCTTCGAGGCGCGCAAGCTCGGCGCCGGCTGGACCACCGACGGCCCCGGCGCGGGCTACTTCCCGTTCTTCATCGGCGTGATCATCACGATCTCGGGCGCCGGCATCCTCTACCAGTCGCTGCTGGGCAAGAGCCGCAACACCGCGGTCTTCGTCGACTCGGTACAGCTCAGGCGCGTGCTCTCGGTGCTGGTGCCGGCCACGGTCTACGTGCTGGCGATCGCCATCCTCGGCATCTACGTGGCGTCGGCGATCTACATCGCGCTGTTCATGATGGTGCTGGGCAAGTACGCGTGGTTCAAGAGCGTGTTCGCCGCGCTGGCCGTCAACACGCTCTTCTTCTGCATGTTCGAGGTCTGGTTCAAGGTGCCGCTCTTCAAGGGCGCGCTCGATCCGCTTCGATTCCTCGGCTACTGACGACCGAACCCAACACTCACGGAGCACAAGCGAAATGGAAGAAATCAGTGCCCTGATGCAGGGCTTCTCGGTGATCCTCTCGCCGATGAACATCGGCCTGATGTTCCTCGGCATCATCCTCGGCGTTCTCATCGGCGTGCTGCCGGGGCTCGGCGGCGCCAACGGCGTGGCGATCCTCCTGCCGCTCACCTTCACGATGTCGCCGACCTCGGCCATCATCATGCTGTCGTGCATCTACTGGGGTGCGCTGTTCGGCGGGGCCATCACCTCGATCCTGTTCAACATCCCGGGCGAGCCCTGGTCGGTGGCCACCACCTTCGACGGCTATCCGATGGCACAGAACGGGCACGCCGGTGCGGCGCTCACCACCGCCTTCACATCGTCCTTCGTGGGCGCCTTCCTCGCGGTGGTGATGATCACCTTCCTCGCGCCGCTGGTCGCGAAGTTCGCGCTCAAGTTCGGCTCGCCCGAGTTCTTCGCGGTGTACCTGCTGACCTTCTGCAGCTTCGTGGGCATGGGCAAGGGCTCGCCCTTCAAGATCCTCGCGTCGATGGCGCTGGGCTTCGCGCTCGCCAGCGTGGGCATGGACACCGTCACCGGCCAGCTGCGCCTGACCTTCGGCCAGCCCGAGCTGATGCGCGGCTTCGACTTCCTGATCGCGGTGATCGGCCTGTTCGGCATCGGCGAGATCCTGCTGTCGATGGAGGAGGGCCTGAAGTTCTCGGGCAAGAGCGCGAAGATCGACCCGAAGGTGGTGTGGCAGACATGGAAGCAGCTGCCGCGCTACTGGATGACATCCATCCGCAGCTCGCTCATCGGCATCTGGATGGGCATCACGCCCGGCGGTGCCACGCCGGCCTCTTTCATGGCCTACGGCCTCGCAAAGAAGATGTCGAAGAAGGGCGCGAAGTTCGGCACCGGCGAGACCGAAGGCGTGGTCGCGCCCGAGACCGCCGCGCATGCGGCCGGCACCAGCGCGCTGCTGCCGATGCTGGCGCTGGGCATTCCCGGCTCGCCCACCGCCGCGGTGCTGCTGGGCGGCCTGCTGATCTGGGGCCTGCAGCCCGGGCCGCTGCTCTTCGTCGAGCAGAAGGACTTCGTCTGGGGCCTCATCGCGAGCATGTACCTCGGCAACATCGTCGGGCTGATCGTGGTGCTGAGCACCGTGCCGCTCTTCGCGTCGATCCTGCGCATTCCGTTCTCGATCATCGCGCCGGTGATCATCGTGATCTGCGCGATCGGCGCCTACACGGTGCACAACGCGATGCTCGACATCTGGTTCATGCTCGGCTTCGGCGTGCTGGGCTACCTGTTCAAGAAGCTTGACTTTCCGCTGGCGCCGCTGGTGCTGGCGCTGGTGCTCGGCGACAAGGCGGAAGACTCGTTCCGCCAGGCCATGCTGGTGTCGCAGGGCGACGTGATGGTGATGTTCTCGAACCCGCTGGTCGGCACCATCACCACGCTCGCGCTGGTGCTGCTCTTCTGGCCGCTGATCTCCAAGGCGCTGGCCTTCGTGAAGAAGCCGAAGAAGGCCGACGAGTTCGCGGTCGAGCGGCCGGTGGATTGATGACGAAGGAGGCCAGCACATGCCAGTGATCGCACTGACCCAGGAGATGGGTTCCCTCGCGAAGGATGTTTCGCTCAAGCTCGCCGAGACGCTGGGCCTCGCCGTGATGCGCCACGAGGTCATCGAGCACGTGGCGGAACGGATGCAGGTTTCCACCAGCCTCATCGGCAGGCTGCGCGCCGGCAAGGCGGGCCTGGTGGAGCGCCTGACCACCGACAAACGCAGCGTGGCGCTCTACACCGCCGAAGAGCTCTTCGCGCTGGCCGACCGCGGCAACGTGGTGCTGCGCGGCTGGGGCGCCACCTGCCTGCTGCGGCCGGTGCCGCACGTGGTGTGCGTACGCATCACGCGCTCGATGAAGAAGCGCGTCGAATGGCTGATGGACGACCTCGAGACCGGCGACGCCGAGTTCGCCGAAGCCGAGATCCGCCGCAGCGATCAGGCGCACGCCGCGCGCATGCACGCGCAGTTCGGCGTGACCTGGGGCGACCCGGTGCTCTACGACCTGGTGCTCAACACCGACCGGCTGTCGGTGGAAAGCTGCGTCGAGCAGATCAGGCTGATGGTGAACTGTCCCGAGTTCGCGGAAACGCCGGCCTCGCGTGCGCTGCTCGCCAACATGGCGCTGGAGGCTCGCGTGCGCGCGGCGCTGAAGGAGCACGAGGCGACGCGCGATATCAACGTGACGATCACCGCGAACCAGGGTGAGCTGCTGCTGCGCGGCATCGTGCTGGACTCGGATGAACGGGCGCAGGCAGAGGCTGTGGCAGCGGAAGTGCAGGGTGTGAGCGGGGTGCACAACCAGCTGAGGCTGATGGCCAGCACGCGGCGATTTGCTTCGGCGAAGCAGACCTAGGTTTTTGCTCCTTCCCCCTCTGGGGGAAGGTCGGGATGGGGGCACTGGGCGGTGGACACGCCGGCAGCCCTTGATGCGCCCCTTGCCCCCACCCCAACCCTCCCCCAGCGGGGAGGGGGCAAGACCGGTTCAGATCTTCCCGCGCTTGCGAAGCCGACTAAGGGTTTCCGCTGACAGATTCAGATACGAAGCCAGCTCCTTGCTCGGAATCCGATCTTCCAGCTCCGGGTGCTTGCGCATGAACCGGTGCACGCGCCCCGCGGCGTCGAGCAGGTGCAGCGTGATCGTGTGCGCCATGATCTCGCTCATCCCCCGCATCACGAGGAACTCGAACAGCTCCTTGGTTTCAGGATGCTTGTTCAGGAAGGCGATCCACTCCTTCAGCGGCAGGCTCGCCACCCGCGCCTTGGTCACGCAGACGATGCCGTAGGGCGTGGGCGTTCCCAGCCGCAGCGCGGCGTAGCTCGTCTCCATGTCGTTCTCGTCGGCGAAGCGAAGGATCATTTCCTTGCCCTCCGGGTTGCTCACCACCCGCTTGAGGATGCCGTCGAGGATGAAGTACTGCTCCATCTCCCGCACCCCCTGGTGCAGCAGGAACTCGCCCTTGTTGCCGTCCACGATGACCAGGTGGGCTTCCAGCTCGGCGCGGTCGGCCTCGCTCAGGTCCTTGAGAAGCACGTTCTGCCGCAGCTGGGCGCGAATGATGTTCTTCTCCGGATGGTTTTCCAACAACGTCATGGTCACCGTCTTGCTCGAGTTCGCTGCCGGCGCCGCTCATCGGGGGCTGCGCCGTTTTCGGGAAAGTTGACCGAGGTCAACGGCCGAAAGTTTGGCCCGAATCATAGTCGCGGCTCGGGCCTAGGCCATTCACCCATGCAGAAGGAGAGACATGTCTTCAGTCAGAACAGAGAAAGAGGCGGCCACCACGCTGAGCGAAGCCCTCAAGCCCGCGAAAACCCGTGACGCCGAAGGCGACGCGGTGGTGCGCGCGCTCAAGAGCGTGACGGAAGACAACGCGCCCGAAGGCGAGACCATCGACGGCTTCCACCTCGTCATCGATGCCCTCAAGCTCAACGGCATCGACACCATCTTCGGCCTGCCCGGGATCCCGATCACCGACCTCACCCGCATGGCCCAGGCCGAAGGCCTGCGCGTGATCTCCTTCCGCCACGAGCAGCACGCCGGCAACGCGGCCGCTGCCGCTGGCTTCCTCACGCAGAAGCCCGGCATCTGCCTGACCGTGTCGGCGCCCGGCTTCCTCAACGGCCTGACCGCGCTGGCCAACGCCACCACCAACTGCTTCCCGATGATTCTCATCAGCGGCTCCAGCGAGCGCGAGATCGTCGACCTGCAGCAGGGCGACTACGAGGAGATGGACCAGCTCGCCATCGCCAAGCCGCTGTGCAAGGCCGCCTTCCGCGTGCTGCATGCGCAGGACATCGGCGTGGGCATCGCGCGCGCCATCCGCGCCGCGCTCTCGGGCCGCCCGGGCGGCGTGTACCTCGACCTGCCGGCCAAGCTCTTCGCGCAGACCATGGAGGCTGCGGCCGGCAAGGCCTCGCTCATCAAGGTGGTCGATGCGGCGCCGCGCCAGATCCCCGCTGCCGACGCGGTGAACCGCGCCCTCGAACTGCTCAAGGGCGCCAAGCGTCCGCTGATCCTGCTCGGCAAGGGCGCTGCCTACGCACAGGCCGACGCCGACATCCGCGCGCTGGTCGAGAAGACGGGTATTCCCTACCTGCCGATGTCGATGGCCAAGGGCCTGCTGCCCGACACGCACGCGCAGTCGGCGGCGGCGGCGCGTTCCTACGTGCTGCAGGAAGCCGACGTGGTGGTGCTGGTCGGCGCGCGCCTGAACTGGCTGCTCTCGCACGGCAAGGGCAAGACCTGGGGCGCAGGAGAAAGGCGCCAAGCGCTTCATCCAGATCGACATCGCGCCGACCGAGATCGACAGCAACGTCGCCATCGAGGCGCCGGTGATCGGCGACATCGGCTCCTGCGTGGCCGCGCTGCTGGCCGGCATCGACGCCAAGTGGGCCAAGCCGCCGGCCGAGTGGACCGGCGCCATCGCCGAGCGCAAGGACAAGAACCTGTCGAAGATGGCCGCCACGCTGGCAGCGCGGCCCTCGCCGATGAACTTCCACGGCGCGCTCAGCGTGATCCGCGACCAGGTGAAGGCCCGGCCCGACGCCATCGTGGTGAACGAGGGCGCCAACACGCTGGACTTCGCGCGCAGCATCGTCGACATGTACGAGCCGCGCAAGCGCCTGGACGTGGGCACCTGGGGGATCATGGGCATCGGCATGGGCTTCTCCGTGGCCGCCGCCGTGGTCACGGGCAAGCCGGTGATCGCCATCGAGGGCGACAGCGCCTTCGGCTTCAGCGGCATGGAGGTGGAAACCATCTGCCGCTACAACCTGCCGGTCTGCGTGATCGTCTTCAACAACAACGGCGTCTACCGCGGCACCGACGTGAACCCCAGCGGCACGCCCGACGTGGCGCCCACGGTGTTCGTCAAGAACGCGCGCTACGACAAGCTGATGGAAGCCTTCGGCGGCGTGGGCGTGCACGCCACCACCGCCGACGAGTTGCAGAAGGCCCTGGCCGAGGCCGTCGCCTCGGGCCGCCCGACCCTCATCAACGCCGTGATCGACGAAACGGCGGGCACCGAGAGCGGCCGCATCACGAGCCTGAACCCCGCCACGGCGAAGAAGAAGTAACCCGCATTCCGTTTCATTCAAGGAGATATCCCAATGAGCAACAAGCCCCTCAACGGCATCAAGATCATCGACTTCACGCACGTGCAGGCCGGTCCCGCGTGCACGCAGTTGCTGGCCTGGTTCGGCGCCGACGTGATCAAGGTGGAGCGCCCCGGCGCGGGCGACGTCACGCGCTCGCAGCTGCGCGACATTCCGGACGTCGACGCGCTCTACTTCACCATGCTCAACAGCAACAAGCGCTCGATCACGCTGGACACGAAGAAGCCCGAGGGCAAGGCCGTGCTGGAGAAGCTGATCCGCGAATCCGACGTGCTGGTGGAGAACTTCGGCCCCGGCGCACTGGACCGCATGGGCTTCACCTGGGAGCGCATCCAGGAGCTCAACCCCAAGATGATCGTCGCTTCGGTCAAGGGCTTCAGCGAAGGCCACCACTACGAGGACCTGAAGGTGTACGAGAACGTGGCGCAGTGCGCCGGCGGCGCCGCCTCCACCACCGGCTGGTGGAAGGGCGGGAACTCGGTTCCGACCATCTCGGCCGCGGCGCTGGGCGACTCCAACACCGGCATGCACCTGGCCATCGGCATCCTGACGGCGATCATCGGGCGCGAGCAGACGGGCAAGGGCCAGAAGGTGGCCTGCTCGATGCAGGACGCCGTGCTCAACCTGTGCCGCGTGAAGATGCGCGACCAGCAGCGCCTGGACAGCGTGGGCTACCTCGAGGAATACCCGCAGTACCCGCACGAGATGAGCGCGTTCGCCGACAAGGTCGTGCCGCGCGGCGGCAATGCCGGCGGCGGCGGCCAACCCGGCTGGATCCTGAAGTGCAAGGGCTGGCAGACCGACCCCAACGCGTATATCTACTTCACGGTGCAGGGCCACGCCTGGGAACCGATCTGCGATGCGCTGGGCAGGCCCGAGTGGAAGACCGACCCCGACTACATGACGGCCAAGGCCCGCCAGCCGCATATCGAGCAGATCTTCGCCACCATCGAGGACTTCATCAAGGACAAGACCAAGTTCGAGGCGGTGGACATCTTCCGCAAGCACGACATTCCCTGCGCCCCGGTGCTGTCGATGAAGGAACTGCTGCACGACGAGTCGCTGCGCAAGAGCGGCTCTATCGTCGAAGTGCCGCACAAGGAGCGCGGCACCTACTGGACCATCGGCAGCCCGATCAAGTTCTCGGACCTCAAGCCCGAAGTCACCGCCTCGCCCCTCCTGGGCGAGCACACCGACGAAGTGCTGGCGGAACTGGGCTACAGCAAGGACCAGATCGAAAGCCTGCACGCGGCCAAGGCAGTGTAGAAGCCCACCCCCAGGCTTGCCCACTTCGTGTGGCAGCGCTAACCCCCTCAAGGGGGCGACACCTGCGGCCCGGCGGAGCCGGTTCCGGCGGTGTCCCTGGAAGTGGGGGAGGCTGCTGCAGGAGCGTGGCCTGGATCGAAAGAAGCGCCGGAGGTGTACATGCAAGCGAATGTCGATTTCAAGCAGCTCGTCGAAGGCGCCGGCGATGCGATCATGGTGTGCGACGCGATGGGCGCGATCACGCTGTGGAACCGCGCGGCCGAACGCATCTTCGGCTTCGGCGAGGCCGAGGCCCTCGGCAGGTCGCTCGACCTGATCATTCCCCAGCGGCAGCGCCAGCGGCACTGGGAGGGCTACCACAAGACCATGGAAACCGGCGTCACCAAGTACGGCGCCGACCTGCTGCGCGTTCCCGCGCTGCACAAGGACGGGCGCACGCTGTCGATCGCCTTCACGGTGTCGATGCTGTTCTCCGCCGATCACGAGGTCACCGGCATCGTCGCCATCGTGCGCGACGAGACAGCCCGCTTCGCCGAGGAGCGCAAACTTCGCGCACGTCTGGTAGAAGTCGAAGCCACCACGATCAAAGCAGGAGACAGTCAATGAGCAAAGCACTCGAGGGCATCAGGATCCTCGACTTCACCCACGTGCAGTCGGGCCCCACCTGCACCCAGCTGCTGGCCTGGTTCGGCGCCGACGTGATCAAGGTCGAGCGCGCCGGAGAAGGCGACGCCACGCGCGGCCAGCTGCGCGACATCCCCGGCGCGGACAGCCTCTACTTCACGATGCTGAACCACAACAAGCGCTCGATCACGCTGGACACCAAGAACCCCAAGGGCAAGGAGGTTCTCGACAGCCTGATCAAGACCTGCGACGTGCTGGTCGAGAACTTCGCGCCCGGCGCGCTCGACCGCATGGGCATCACCTGGGCCCACATCCAGAAGCTCAACCCGCGCATGATCGTGGCCTCGGTCAAGGGCTTCGGCCCCGGCAAGTACGAGCACTGCAAGGTCTACGAGAACGTGGCCCAGTGCGCTGGCGGCGCTGCCTCCACCACCGGCTTCGAGGACGGCCCGCCGCTGGTGACGGGTGCGCAGATCGGCGACAGCGGCACCGGCCTGCACCTGGCGCTGGGCATCCTGGCGGCGCTCTTCCAGCGCAACAGCACCGGGCGCGGCCAGCAGGTGCTCGCGCCGATGCAGGACGCGGTGCTCAACCTCTGCCGCGTGAAGATGCGCGACCAGCAGCGGCTGGAGCGCACCGGCACCATGCACGAGTACCCGCAGTACCCCGACGGCAAGTTCGGCGACGCGGTGCCCCGCGCGGGCAACGCGTCGGGCGGCGGCCAGCCGGGCTCCATCCTCAAGTGCAAGGGCTGGGAGACCGACCCGAACGCCTACATCTACTTCATCACGCAGGCGGCGGTGTGGCCGGCGGTGTGCAAGGTCATCGGCGAGGAAGGCTGGATCACCGACGAGGCCTACGCCACGCCGGCGGCGCGGCTGCTGCACCTGAAGCCGATCTTCGCGCGCATCGAGCAGTGGACCATGACCAAGACCAAGTTCGAGGCCATGGACATCCTCAACGAGTACGACATCCCGTGCGGGCCGATCCTCTCGATGAAGGAGATCGCCGCCGACGAGTCGCTGCGCGAGACCGGCACCATCGTCGAGGTCGACCACCCGGTGCGCGGCAAGTACCTGACGGTGGGCAACCCCATCAAGATGTCCGACAGCCCGACGGTGGTGACGCGTTCGCCATTGCTCGGTGAACACACCGAGGAAGTGCTCAGGCAGCTCGGTTACGACGCGGATGCCCTGGCAACCCTGCGGGCCGAGCGCGTGATCTGAGGCGCGGCGCAGGCCCGCCTTTTCTTTCATCTTCGAGTCTTGCGACAGCGCTGCCTGCGGGCGGCGCGGAGGGTTGCTGCGCCCGCGAAATCGAGCGCCCGCATTCCATAACTCATGGTGAATGGTTTTTATAAATTGATTTAATTTTTATTTATCGTCCATCGATCCTACATTTTGAACTCGCCGGAATTTCTCGATCAATTCAACCTCTTCGGCATTCATTCAAGGAGAAGATCATGGAAAACCATTCGCCCGTCCAATATTGGCGCGACGAAATCGAGCGCAATGCCTACAACGCCGCATTCTTCGAATTGGGATTGCGCTGGCACTGGGATGGCGAGACCTACGACCGCCTTATGAGCCTTGGCCAGGACGCGAACGAGCGCATCGGCCATTACCTGAAGACCCACCAGCCGCATCTGCTGAAGGCCTACGACGCCGAATTCCTGGCGCTCGCCATCGAGCAGAAGAAGGAAATCCACAGAAAGCGGGAAATGGCTTCGTCGAGCTATTTCAATTGGGCCGAAAGCCACGGCGTCGAGCTCGGCGCCTGATTTTCAATTGGAAGCCGCGGGTAATTTCGATCATGAACATCCACGAATACCAAGGCAAGGAAGTGCTGCGCCAATACGGCGTGGCCACTCCTCGCGGCTTCGTTTGCCGTTCGCCCGAAGAGGCGGCCGATGCCGCCAGTCGCATCGGCGGGCGCGCCTGGGTGGTCAAGGCGCAGATCCATGCGGGCGGGCGAGGGAAGGGCGGCGGCGTGAAGCCGGCCTGGTCGGTGGACGAGGTGCGGCGCCACGCCTCCCAGATGCTCGGCATGACGCTGAAGACGCCGCAGACCGGCCCCGAGGGTCGCGTCGTGAAGCAGCTGCTGGTGGAGGAGAGCGTGGAGATCGACAAGGAGCTGTATCTCGGCTTCGTGGTCGACCGCAATTCGCAGCGCGTGGCGCTGATGGCCTCCAGCGAAGGCGGCATGGACATCGAGGAAGTGGCCGCGCGCACGCCCGAGAAGATCCACAAGCTCTTCATCGACCCGGATGCCGGCCTGCGCATCGCCGACGCGGACGGCATGGCGCGCCGCATCGGCATCACCGATCGTTCGCTGGTGCAGGCGCGCTTGTTCATGCAGAACCTCTACAAGGCCTTCGACGGCAGCGATGCTTCGCTGGCCGAGATCAACCCGCTGGTGCTGACGCGCGACAACCGCGTGATCGCACTCGACGCGAAGTTCGACTTCGACGCCAACGCGCTCTTCCGCCAGCCGGAGATCGCGGCCATGCGCGACATCGACGAGGAAGACCCGATCGAGGTCGAGGCCTCGAAGTTCGACCTCTCGTACATCGCGCTCGAGGGCGACATCGGTTGCCTCGTGAACGGCGCCGGCCTCGCGATGGCGACGATGGACGCGATCAAGCTCTACGGCGGCGAGCCCGCCAACTTCCTCGACGTGGGCGGCGGCGCGACGGTCGACAAGGTGGCAGAGGCCGTGCGGCTGATGCTGCGCAACCCCAGGCTCAAGGCCGTGCTGGTCAACATCTTCGGCGGGATCATGAAGTGCGACGTCATCGCGCACGGCGTGGTCGACGCGGTGCGCGAGACCGGCCTCAGGGTGCCGCTGATCGTGCGCATGAAGGGCACCAACGAGGACCTGGGCCGGACCATCCTCGCGCAGTCGGGCCTGTCGATCATCAACGCCGACGACATGGCCGAGGCCGCGCAGCGCGCCGTCGGCGCGGCCAGCAACTGGGAGCGACCGCGATGAAGCGCTCATCTCCGAAGTCGATGGAGCTTGCAGCATGTCCATCCTGATCAACAAGCACACCCGCGTCATCACGCAGGGCATCACCGGCAGGACGGGCCAGTTCCACACCCAGGCCTGCCTCGAATACGGCAACGGCAGGCACTGCTTCGTGGCGGGCGTGAATCCGATGAAGGGCGGCCAGTCGATGGCCGGCATCCCCATCTTCGGCACGGTGAAGGAAGCCAAGGCCGAGACCGGCGCGACCGTCTCCGTGATCTACGTGCCGCCGGCCTTCGCCGCAGCCGCCATCGACGAGGCGGTGGATGCCGAGCTCGACCTCGTCATCTGCATCACCGAAGGCATCCCGGTGCGCGACATGATCCGCACGCGCCATCGCATGCAGGGCCGCAAGACGCTGCTGCTGGGGCCCAACTGCCCGGGGCTCATCACGCCCGGCGAGATCAAGATCGGCATCATGCCCGGCCACATCCACCAGCGCGGGCGCATCGGCGTGGTCTCGCGCTCGGGCACGCTGACCTACGAGGCCGCGAGCCAGCTCGCGAGCTTCGGCATCGGACAGTCGACGGTGGTGGGCATCGGCGGCGACCCGGTGGGCGGGCTGCGGCATATCGACGTGCTGAAGATGTTCAACGACGACCCGCGCACCGACGCCGTGATCATGGTCGGCGAGATCGGCGGCGACGCCGAGGAGCAATGCGCGCGCTGGATCCGCGACCACATGACCAAGCCCGTGGTCGGCTTCATCGCAGGCGCCAGCGCGCCGCCCGGCAAGCGCATGGGCCATGCGGGCGCCATCGTTTCCGGCGGCCGCGGCACCGCGCAGGAAAAGCTCGCGGTGATGAAGGAGTGCGGCATCCACGTCACGCGCAACCCGGCGGACATGGGGAAGCTGCTCGCCTCGCTCGTGATACCCGACTACCTGCCGTTCGATTGACCGCGGCGGACCCGATCCTCAACATCCAGAAAGACGACAACAACATGGAACAGCAGCAGCAGATGAAGAAATGGGTCCGCTTCGAGCACGCAGGCGGCATCGGCTTCGGCACGCTCGAAGGCGATGCGGTGCACGAGCGGCAGGGCGACATGTTCGGCAGCTCCGAGCCCACGGGCCGCGTGTTCGCGCTGGCGGGGCTGCAGCTGCTCACGCCGACCGAGCCCACCAAGGTGATCGCGCTGTGGAACAACTTCCATGCGCTGGGCGCCAAGCTGAACCTGCCGGTGCCCGCCGAGCCGCTGTACCTGCTGAAGACGCCCAATTCGTACCTCGCGCCCGGCGCGCCCATCCGCAAGCCACTGTGCGACGGCAAGGTGGTGTTCGAGGGCGAACTCGGCATCGTCATCGGCAAGACCGCCACCGCCGTCTCGGAAGCCGATGCGCTGGGCCATGTGTTCGGCTACACCTGCGCCAACGACGTGACGGTGGCCGACATCCTCCATCGCGACGCTTCCTTCGCGCAGTGGGTGCGCGCCAAGGGCTTCGACACCTTCTGCCCCATGGGCCCGGTGGTCGCCACCGGCCTCGACCCCGCCACGCTCACCGTGACCACGCTGCTCAACGGCGAGGTGCGCCAGGACTATCCGATCAGCGACATGCGCTTTTCGGTGCAGCAGCTCGTGAGCCTCATCTCGCAGGACATGACGCTGCACCGCGGCGACGTGATCCTCTGCGGCACCTCGGTCGGCGTCGGCTCCATGAAGCCCGGCAGCCTCGTGGAGATCGAGATCGGCGGCATCGGAAAACTCAGCAACCGCTTCGGCTGAACGCAGCCGAAGGGTCGCGCAAGGATTTCAACTCTTGGGGATCGACGACATGAAGATTGCAATCATCGGCGCAGGCGCCATCGGCGGACTGGTCGGCGCGAAACTCGCGCTGGCCGGCGAGGACGTCACGTTCATCGTGCGCGGCGCCAACCTCGACGCCATATCGCGCAACGGCATCAAGCTGGTCTCGGCCGAAGGCGAGGAACAGGTGGCGCGCAACGTGAAGGCCACAGACCGCTACGACGAAGCGGGCCCGCAGGACATCGTCGTGCTCGCGATGAAGGCCCACCAGGTGGAGGCCGTGGCGAACGACGTGCCCAAGCTCTTCGGGCCCGACACCGTGGTCGTGACCATGCAGAACGGCATCCCGTACTGGTACTTCCACAAGCACGGCGGCACGCTCGAAGGCACGCCGGTGCGCAGCGTGGATCCTTCGGGAACCGTTGCGGCGAAGATCCCGGCGCAGCGAGTGATCGGCTGCGTGGTCTATCCGGCGTCGGAGCTCATCGCGCCGGGCGTGGTCAAGCACATCGAGGGCGACCGCTTCCCGGTGGGCGAGCTCGACGGTTCGGCGAGCGTGCGCGTCGAGCGCGTGTCGGCCTGCTTCACCGGCGCGGGCTTCAAGGCGCCGGTGCTCGACAACATCCGCGCCGAGATCTGGCTCAAGCTTTGGGGCAACCTGACGTTCAACCCGATCAGCAGCCTCTCGCATTCCACGCTCGTCGACATCTGCCAGTACCCGCCTTCGCGCGAGCTGGCCGCCGCGATGATGCGCGAGGCCCAGGCCGTCGCGCACAAGCTCGGCATCGAGTTCCGCGTGACGCTCGAAAAGCGCATCGCGGGTGCGGAGAAGGTCGGCAAGCACAAGACCTCGATGCTGCAGGACGTGGAAGCGGGCCGCGCGCCCGAGATCGACGCGCTGGTCGGCGCCGTGGTCGAACTGGCACGGCTCACCGAGACGCCCACGCCGCACATCGACACCGTCTACAGCCTCGTGAAGCTGCTCGCGCGCACCATGGAAGACCAGCGCGGCCGGGTGAAGCTGCACGAGATGGCGTGAAACCATGAGACGCACGCGCAGCGCCAGGATCGTCGCCACCCTCGGCCCGGCCACCACCGAGGAGTCGGCCATCCGCGCGCTGTTCGAGCGCGGCGTGGACGTGTTCAGGCTCAACTTCAGCCACGGCACGCAGCATGACCATGCGCGGCGCCTGGAAACCATCCGCCGCCTGGAGAGGGAATTCGGCCGTCCCATCGGCGTCCTGCTGGACCTGCAGGGGCCCAAGCTGCGGCTGGGCACCTTCGAGGGCGGCCGCGCGCAGCTGGAGGCGGGCGCGCGCTTCAGGCTCGACATGGACAAGGCCAGCGGCAGCGCACGACGCGCGCCGCTGCCGCATCCGGAAATCTTCGCGGCGCTGCAGGACGGCACCGAGCTGCTGCTCGACGACGGCAAGCTGCGGCTTCGCGTGGACAGCCACGGCCCCGACTTCGCCGAGACCACGGTGCTGGTCGGCGGCGTCATCTCCGACCGCAAGGGCGTCAACGTGCCCAGCGTGCTGCTGCCGATCTCGCCGCTCACGCCCAAGGACCGCGACGACCTGGCCTTCGGCCTCTCGATGGGCGTGGACTGGGTCGCGCTCTCCTTCGTGCAGCGGCCGGAGGACATCGAGGAGGCGCGCGCCATCATCGGCTCGCGCGCGTGGATCATGGCCAAGCTGGAGAAGCCGGCCGCCATCGAGCACCTGGATGCGATCGTGGAACAGTGCGACGGCATCATGGTGGCGCGCGGCGATCTCGGCGTGGAGCTGCCGCCGGAGCAGGTGCCCGAGCTTCAGCGGCTGATCGTGCGCGCCTGCCGCAAGCGCGGCAAGCCGGTGGTGGTGGCCACGCAGATGCTCGAATCGATGATTGCTTCGCCGGTGCCCACGCGCGCGGAGGTGTCGGACGTGGCGACCGCCGTGTATGACGGCGTCGACGCGGTGATGCTCTCGGCCGAGTCGGCCTCGGGCAGGTACCCGCTGGAGGCGGTCGCGATGATGGACCGCATCATCGCGCGCGTGGAGTCCGACCCGTCGTACCGCGCGGGCATCGACGCCACGCACGAGGCGGCGCTGTCGACCACGGCCGATGCGGTGTGCGCCTCGCTGCGCCAGGTGGCCTCGCTGCTCGCGCCGGCGGCCACCGTGACCTACACATCGTCCGGCTTCACCAGCCTGCGCGCCGCGCGCGAGCGCCCGGCCGTGCCCATCCTGAGCCTCACGCCCGACATCGCCGCGGCGCGGCGCATGGCGATGGTCTGGGGCGTGCACGCGGTGCTGGTCGACGACGTGCACGACGTGGGCGAGATGATCGACTGCGCCTGCCGCACGGCGCGCGCCGAAGGTTTCGCGAACGAGGGCGACGACGTGGTGGTGGTGGCGGGCCTGCCCTTCGGGCAGTCAGGTACCACCAACCTGCTGCACGTGGCCCGCATACCGCGCTGAGCGCTGCTGCAGGCGGCTGCGATGAAGCATGCGACCTTGCGCCAGCTGAAGGTCTTCGAGGCGGTGGCGCGGCTGCTGAGCTTCTCGCGCGCAGCCGAGGAGCTTCATCTCACGCAGCCCGCCGTTTCCACGCAGGTGCGCAAGCTCGAGGAGCATGCGGGCAATGCGCTCTTCGAACAGTTCGGCAAGAAGGTCTACCTCACGGCCGCGGGCAGCGAGCTGCTGCAGATCAGCCGTGCGATCATCCAGCAGTTCGAGGCGGCCGAGAACGCGATGATGCAGTTCAAGGGCGTCTCCGGCGGCAGGCTCAACGTGGGCGTGATCAGCGCGGGCGACTACTTCTTTCCGCGCCTGCTGGTCGAGTTCGCGAGCCGCCACCAGGGCGTGACGCTGAACTTCACCGTGCACAACCGCGCGGAGTTGCTGAGCCACATCGCCGAGAACCGCACCGACCTCGCGATCATGGTGCGGCCGCCCACCGACCTCGACACCATCAACCAGCCTTTCGCGCCGCATCCCTACGTGATCGTCGCGGCGCCGGGCCATCCGCTGGTGGGCGAGAAACGGATCGCGGTGCAACGCCTGATGCGCGAGCCCTTCGTGGTGCGAGAGAAGGCGTCCGACACCTGGCATTCGATGGAAGACGGGTTCGGCGGCGACCTCAGCGGCATCAACGTCGCGATGGAGATCCGCAGCACCGAGACCATCAAGCAGGCAGTGATCGCGGGCATGGGCGTGAGCTTCGTGTCGGCGCACACCGTGAGCCAGGAGCTTCGCGCGGGCAGCCTTCGCGTGCTCGACGTCGAAGGCTTTCCGCTGATGCTCAACTGGTACGTGGTGCATCGCCGCAGCAAGCGGCTGCCGCCCGTGGCACAGGCCTTCAAGGACTTCCTGCTGAGCGACGGGTCTTCGCTGATCTCGCAGATCGTGCCCTTCGAGGGCTAGAAAGAAGGCTCGATGAAAAAAGAGCGCGGCGATCAACTCGCGCGCGCTCTTCGGGAGGAGTGAATGCGGCGTTGCGGCTCAACGCTGCACGGGCGCCGAACGGCGCTGCATCAGCGCGGTGCGGGCTGCCTTGTAGACGATCACGATGGGCATCACGGCGAACAGCTCGCGCATGACGTTGCCGGCGGTCGAGGAAGAGGCAGGTGCGCGCAGTGCGTTGGAATCGAGGGTGGCGTGGCTCATTGAGTGCTCCAAAAAAAAGAATCTGAAACTGAATCGGAAAGTCCGAAGGGATTACCCTGAATTTTAGGGTTTACCCTAGACGAGGGCAAACGCGATTTTTGCGTTTCTTGACCTAGGTCAATTTTTCCCCGTCCGACAGGTTCTGCGGATACGCCGGAAGTTCCGCTGCCAGAGCCGTTCGCAAGCGCGGCGGGCGAGCGCGAGGCGCACCGCGAATCCATCGAAGAACGTCGCATGTGGTGCCGCATTCATCGCGCAAGCATCACGCAGGAATCATCGAAATTCCTCCATCGATTTCTCTTCCTTCATGCACCGCGAAGGCATCGCCCGATGCTGCTCGCAAAGCCTTCTCTTCACGCCTCGAACGAAGCGCAATTTCATAGGGATACCTCGGGGGTTCCGAGAGAGCGCGATTCGTGTGAACTTGACTGAGGTCAAGAGTTTTTGGGTCGCACGGTCCGACAGTCATTCACGCGCAGAAAACTGGTGATCCCAATGCCGTGTATCGATGTCAACGAAGCCTCGTCGCCCGTCGATGCGCACAGTTCGCTCGACTGATTGCTCTGCTTTTGCAGCCCGTCGGATTTCAACGAAAACACCAAGGACAACTCCATGACTCGGCCCACCTCCACGATCGCAGGTTCCAACCCCGCGATGTATCCCCCGTCCGAAACCTACGGCGCCAGCGCGACCCGATCCGAGGCGTACCGATGGGGCCAATTGCTCATAGGCATCGTCTGCATGGCGATGATCGCCAACCTGCAGTACGGCTGGACGCTCTTCGTCAATCCGATCGCGGACAAGCACGGCTGGAGCCGCGCGGCGATCCAGGTCGCGTTCACCATCTTCGTCCTCACCGAAACCTGGCTCGTGCCCATCGAGGGCTATCTCGTCGACCGCTTCGGCCCGCGTCCGGTGGTGCTGGTGGGCGGCGTGCTGTGCGGCCTGGGCTGGGTGCTCAACTCGTTCGCCGATTCGCTCGCGCTGCTGTACGTTGCGGCGGCCATCGGCGGCGTCGGCGCCGGCGCGGTCTACGGCACCTGCGTGGGCAATGCGCTCAAGTGGTTCCCCGACCGGCGAGGCCTTGCGGCGGGCATGACTGCGGCGGGCTTCGGCGCGGGATCGGCGCTCACGATCATTCCGATCTCCGCGATGATCAAGTCCAGCGGCTACGAGGCAGCGTTCCTGTATTTTGGGATCGGGCAGGGACTCATCGTGTTCCTGCTCGCATGGCTCCTGACCCGCGCTCCCAACCATGCCAAGGCGTCGAACAGCCGCAACGTGCAGCAGGCGGGCCGCGACTACGCGCCTTCCGAGGTGCTGCGCTCGCCGGTGTTCTGGGTGATGTACGCGATGTTCGTGATGGTGGCGGCCGGCGGCCTGATGGCCACCGCGCAGCTCGCGCCCATTGCCAAGGACTTCAAGATCATCGACGTGCCGGTCAACATCATGGGCCTGGTGCTGCCCGCGCTGACCTTCGCACTGGCCATCGACCGCGTGCTCAACGGCCTCACGCGGCCCTTCTTCGGATGGGTGTCGGACAAGATCGGCCGCGAGCAGACCATGTTCATCGCCTTCGCGATCGAGTCGGTCGGCATCCTGATGCTCTATCACTACGGCCAGAACCCGCTGCTGTTCGTGATCCTCACCGGCATCGTGTTCTTCGCCTGGGGCGAGATCTACAGCCTGTTCCCCTCCACCTGCGCCGACACCTTCGGATCGAAGTACGCGGCATCGAACGCCGGCATGCTCTACACCGCCAAGGGCACGGCTTCGCTGCTGGTGCCGCTGTCGAGCATGCTGGCCGCCGCCACCGGCAGCTGGCAGGCCGTCTTCATCGCGGCCAGCGCGGTCAATGCGCTCGCGGCGCTGATGGCGTGGTTCGTGCTGCGGCCGATGCGCCGCAAGCACATCGAGGCGAGCCGTACCGAATAGAACAACTCCGGGCCGCCATCGCCGGTACCATCCGGATATTCCTTCCCCACACAGCCCCGCCATGAAGATGGCGGGGCTTTTTGCCGATGAACAGGAGCCCCCGCAGTGACGATCTACCGACTTGACGCGCATGAACCGGACATCGACGCCAGCGCCCGCGTAGCCGAGAGCGCCAGCGTGATCGGCCAGGTCGTGCTCGCGCCCGGCAGCAGCATCGGCGCGCACTCGGTGCTGCGCGGCGACAACGAGCCCATCACCGTGGGCCGCGGCAGCCAGGTGCAGGCGGGCGTGATGCTGCATGCGGACCCAGGCTATCCGCTGACCATCGGCGCCGACGTGACGGTGGAGCCGCACGTGATGCTGCACGGCTGCACCGTGGGCGACGGCGCGGTGATCGGCGAGCACACCATCGCGCTCAACGGCTCGGTGGTGGGGCGCGGGTGCGTTGTCGAGACGGGTTCGCTGCTGACCGAGGGCAAGGTCTTTCCCGACCGTTCGCGCATCGCGGGCCGCCCCGCGAAGGTGGTCGGCGAAGTCGACGACGCGCAGGCCGAGGCGCAGCTGCGCAGGGCGCGCGAAGCGTCCGCCCGGTAGCGGTCTTTCCGGTCCTTCCGAAACCCTGCGCGCCCGCAGGGTTTGTGCGCATTGGCACCGTGCTTGTTTCGGCGGAAATTGACTTGTGTCAAGGCCCCCGACGCCCGATTCATCGACATTGATCCCAAGCGGATGACCACGGGATTCGCGTCGAATCTCACGACGTCGAACCCGTGACAGAACCACGATGAAGAACAGCTCCGCTTGCAAGCTGATGGCAACGGAGCAGATCGGACGGACCATGAAACAAGAAAACGTTCAGCAGGCGCAGCCAGGGCACGAGGCGAACGAACTCGCCGCCGTGCAGCGCATCCTGCAGGCGCACGAGAACGAGCCCGGCGCGCTGCTGCCGATACTGCACGACGTGCAGGACGCGCTCGGCTACGTCCCCGCGCACACGGTGGCGGTGATCGCCGAAGCGCAGAGCCTCTCGCGCGCCGAGGTGCACGGCGTGGTCACCTACTACCACCACTTCCGCAGCCAGCCCGCGGGCCGGCACGTGATCCAGATCTGCCGCGCCGAGGCATGCCAGTCGATGGGGGCCGATGCTCTGCTGGCCCACGCGGAGCTGCGCCTGGGCTGCAGCGCGCACGGCACCACGAAGGACGGCGCCTTCACGCTGGAGCCGGCGTTCTGCCTGGGCCTGTGCGCCTCGTCGCCCGCGATGACGCTGGACGAGCAGCCGTATGCGCGCATGACCGCCAAGGGCTTCGATGCGCTGGTCGCGCAGGCCGACGGAGGCCGCGCATGAGCACGATCACCGTCTACGTTCCGCGCGACTCGGCCGCGCTCGCCGCCGGCGCAGACCGCGTGGCCCGATGCATCGCGAAGGAGGCCGCGGCGCGCGGCCTGATGCTCGAGCTGGTGCGCAACGGTTCGCGCGGCATGTTCTGGCTCGAGCCGCTGGTCGAGGTGAGCACGCCGGCCGGCCGCATGGCCTACGGACCGGTGACGCCCGAAGACGTGGCGGGCCTCTTCGACGCGGGCTTCCTCACCGGAGGCAGGCACCCGCTCGCGCTAGGCCCTACCGAGGACATTCCGTACCTGAAGAAGCAGGAGCGCCTGACCTTCTCGCGCATGGGCATCACCGACCCGGTCTCGCTCACCGACTACCAGGCCTACGAGGGCTTCGCCGGCCTGCGCCGCGCGCTGGCGCTCGCGCCCGAGGACATCGTGCAGCAGGTGCTCGACTCGGGCCTGCGCGGACGCGGCGGCGCGGCCTTTCCGGCGGGCATCAAGTGGAAGACGGTGCTGGGCACGGCGGCGGCGCAGAAGTACATCGTCTGCAATGCCGACGAGGGCGACTCGGGCACCTTCTCCGACCGCATGACCATGGAGGGCGACCCCTTCATGCTGATCGAGGGCATGACCATCGCGGGCCTGGCCACCGGCGCGACGCAGGGCTACATCTACGTGCGCTCGGAGTACCCGCATGCGATCGCGACGCTGAACGAGGCGATCCGCGTGGCGGAGGCCGCGGGCTTCCTCGGCGACAACATCCTGCGTTCGGGAAAGCGCTTCTCGCTCGAAGTGCGCAAGGGCGCCGGCTCGTACGTGTGCGGCGAAGAGACGGCGCTGCTCGAGAGCCTTGAAGGCAAGCGCGGCATCGTGCGCGCCAAGCCGCCGCTGCCGGCCATCGAGGGGCTGTTCGGGCAGCCCACGCTCATCAACAACGTCATCACGCTGGCCAGCGTGCCGCTGATCCTGGCGCGCGGCGCGGCCTTCTACCGCGACTACGGCGTGGGCCGTTCGCGCGGCACGCTGCCGATGCAGCTGGCGGGCAACATCAAGTACGGCGGCCTGGTCGAGAAGGCCTTCGGCGTCACGCTGCGCGAACTGCTCTACGACTACGGCGGCGGCTCGGCCTCGGGCCGGCCTATCAAGGCGGTGCAGGTCGGCGGCCCGCTGGGCGCGTACCTTCCCGAATCGAAGTGGGACCTGCCGCTCGACTACGAAGCCTATGCGGCCGTCGGCGGCACCGTGGGCCACGGCGGCATCGTGGTGCACGACGACACGGCCGACCTTTCGAAGCTCGCGCGCTACGCCATGGAGTTCTGCGCGCTCGAATCCTGCGGCAAGTGCACGCCCTGCCGCATCGGCTCGACGCGCGGCGTGGAGGTCATCGACAAGATCCGCGGCAACCAGAACCGCCCGCAGCAGGTGATGCTGCTGCGCGACCTGTGCGACACGATGGTCCACGGCTCGCTGTGCGCCATGGGCGGCATGACGCCGTTCCCGGTGCTCTCGGCGCTCGACCACTTTCCTCAGGACTTCGGCATCGAAGCACCTGACCGCAAGGCAGCCTGAGCCCCCGGGCCGCATCCAGAGAAGCAATCAGCAAGGCTAGACAGACATGTTGGACCATCTCAAGGAAATCGACTACGGCACCCCCAAGCGCGAATCCGAGCGCGAGGTGACGCTGGAGATCGACGGCAATGAAGTGACAGTGCCCGCGGGCACTTCGCTGATGCGCGCGGCGGTGGATGCAGGCATCCAGGTGCCCAAGCTCTGCGCCACCGACAGCCTGGAGCCCTTCGGCTCCTGCCGGCTGTGCCTGGTCGAGATCGAGGGGCGTCGTGGCTTCCCGGCCTCATGCACCACGCCCGCCGAAGCCGGCATGAAGGTGCGCACGCAGACGCCGAAGCTGCAGGAGCTGCGCAAGGGCGTGATGGAGCTCTACATCTCCGACCACCCGCTCGACTGCCTCACCTGCTCTGCCAACGGCAACTGCGAACTGCAGGACATGGCAGGCGTCACCGGCCTGCGCAACGTGCGCTACGGCTTCGACGGCGCCAATCACCTGAAGAGCGAGAAGGACGAGTCGAACCCGTACTTCAGCTACGACCCCTCGAAGTGCATCGTGTGCAACCGCTGCGTGCGCGCCTGCGAGGAAACGCAGGGCACCTTCGCGCTGACCATCAGCGGTCGCGGCTTCGAGTCGCGCGTGTCGCCGGGGCAGGACGAGGCCTTCATGGATTCGGAGTGCGTGAGCTGCGGCGCCTGCGTCGAGGCCTGCCCCACGGCCACGCTGCAGGAGAAGTCGGTGATCTGGCTCGGCCAGCCCGAGCACAGCGTGATCACCACCTGCGCCTACTGCGGCGTGGGCTGCTCGTTCAAGGCAGAGATGAAGGGCAACGAGGTCGTGCGCATGGTGCCGTGGAAGGACGGCAAGGCCAACGAGGGCCACTCCTGCGTGAAGGGCCGCTTCGCCTGGGGCTACGCGACGCACCAGGACCGCATGCTCAAGCCGATGATCCGCAAGAACATCAGCGACCCGTGGCAGGAGGTGAGCTGGGACACCGCCCTCAACTACGCCGCGAGCGAGTTCAAGCGCCTGCAGGCCAAGTACGGCCGCGATTCCATCGGCGGCATCACCTCCTCGCGCTGCACCAACGAGGAAACCTATCTCGTCCAGAAGCTGGTGCGCGCCGCCTTCGGTAACAACAACGTCGACACCTGCGCGCGCGTGTGCCATTCGCCCACGGGCTACGGCCTGAAGCAGACGCTGGGCGAATCTGCGGGCACACAGACCTTCGCCTCGGTCGACAAGGCCGACGTGATCATGGTGATCGGTGCCAACCCGACCGACGGCCACCCGGTGTTCGCATCCCGCATGAAGAAGCGGCTGCGCCAGGGCGCGAAGCTGATCGTGGTCGACCCGCGCCGCATCGACATCGTGAAGTCGCCGCACGTCAAGGCGGCGCACCATCTGCAGCTGCGTCCCGGCACCAACGTGGCCGTGGTCACGGCGCTGGCGCACGTCATCGTGACCGAGGGCCTGATGGCCGACGAGTTCGTGGCCGAGCGCTGCGACACCGCTTCGTTCAAGGAGTGGAAGTCGTACGTGGAGCGCCCCGAGCAGTCGCCAGAGGCCACCGAGGCTGTGACCGGCGTGCCGGCCGCCGAGATGCGCGCGGCCGCGCGGCTCTTCGCCACCGGCGGCAATGCCGCCATCTACTACGGCCTGGGCGTGACCGAGCACAGCCAGGGCTCGACGACCGTGATGGGCATCGCCAACCTCGCGATGGTCACCGGCAACGTCGGCCGCGAGGGCGTGGGCGTGAACCCGCTGCGCGGCCAGAACAACGTGCAGGGCTCCTGCGACATGGGCTCCTTCCCGCACGAGCTGCCGGGCTACCGCCACGTGTCGGACAGCACCACGCGCTCCGCGTTCGAGGCCGCATGGGGCGTGCCGATCGACCCCGAGCCGGGCCTGCGCATTCCCAACATGTTCGACGCCGCCATCGGCGGCAGCTTCAAGGGCCTCTACTGCGAGGGCGAGGACATCGTGCAGTCCGATCCCAACACGCAGCACGTGGCCGCCGCGATGATGGCCATGGAATGCGTGGTGGTGCAGGACATCTTCCTCAACGAGACCGCCAAGTACGCCCACGTGTTCCTGCCGGGCTCCTCCTTCCTGGAGAAGGACGGCACCTTCACCAACGCCGAGCGTCGCATCTCGCGCGTGCGCAAGGTGATGCCGCCGAAGGCGGGCCTCGCCGACTGGGAAGTGACGGTGAAGCTCGCGCAGGCCCTCGGCTATCCGATGGACTACAAGAGCCCCGAGGAGATCATGGACGAGATCGCCGCGCTCACGCCCACCTTCCGCGGCGTGAGCTACAAGCGCCTCGACGAGCTCGGCAGCATCCAGTGGCCCTGCAACGAGAACGCGCCCGAAGGCACGCCCACCATGCACATCGACCGCTTCGTGCGCGGCAAGGGCAGGTTCATCGTCACGCAGTACGTGGCGACCGACGAGAAGGTCACGCGCCGGTTCCCGCTGCTCTTGACCACCGGGCGCATCCTCTCGCAGTACAACGTGGGCGCGCAGACGCGGCGCACCGAGAACAACCAGTGGCACAGCGAGGACCGCCTGGAGATCCATCCACACGACGCCGAGGAGCGCGGCGTGAAGGACGGCGATTGGGTCGGCATCCAGAGCCGCGCGGGCGAGACGGTGCTGCGCGCCACGGTGTCCGAGCGCATGCAGCCGGGCGTGGTCTACACCACCTTCCACTTTCCCGAGTCGGGCGCGAACGTGATCACCACCGACAACTCCGACTGGGCCACCAACTGCCCCGAGTACAAGGTGACGGCGGTGCAGGTGTCGCCGGTGATGCAGCCTTCCGCCTGGCAGCAGGAGTACAGCCGCTTCAACCAGACGCAGAACGACCTGCTCGCCGCCGCCTCGCATCAGAGCAAGCAGAGCAACGGGACGGTGCCGGCCAAGTGAGGACGCATCTCGCATGACCATGCAGGCCGCCGACACCGTCCGCTTCTGCGAAGGCGCGCAGCTGCTGCCCGTGCACGGCGTGCGCGGCGGCCGGCCCTTCGACGTGCAGGACTGGGTGGCCGAGGAGGTGCCGGTCGCGCTCGAATACAACGGCATCTCGCACGCCGTGATGCTCGCGACGCCGCTGGACCTCGAAGACTTCGCGCTCGGCTTCTCGCTGAGCGAGGGCATCCTCGGTGCGGCGCACGAGCTCTATGCGGTGGAGGCCGAGCAGTCGGCGCTGGGCTTCACGGTGCACATGCAGGTGTCGAGCGCCGCCTTCGCGCGCCTCAAGCAGCGCCGCCGCTCGATGGCCGGGCGCACCGGCTGCGGCCTGTGCGGTACGGAGAGCCTGACGCAGGTGTCGCGCGAAATCCCCGTGCTGCGCGACGATGCGGCAGTGCGCTTCGATCGCGAGGCCATCGCCCGCGCGATGTCGCAGCTGCCCTCGCAGCAGACCTTGCAGGAGGCCACCGGCGCGGTGCACGCGGCGGCATGGTGCTCGGCCGACGGCGAGGTGATGTGGCTGCGCGAAGACGTCGGCCGCCACAACGCGCTCGACAAGCTGGTGGGCGCGCTCGCGGCCAACGACGTCGATGCGTCGGCCGGCTTCATTGCCGTCACAAGCCGTGCGAGCTTCGAGATGATTCAGAAGGCCGCGATGGCCGGCGCGCCGCTGCTCGCCGCGGTGTCGGCGCCGACCTCCTTCGCGGTGACCACCGCCCAGCGCGCCGGCCTCACGCTGGTGGGCTTCGTGCGGCAGCAGGACCTTGGGGTCTACAGCCATCCGCAGCGGCTCGGCTGACGTTTTCTTCTCGACCGAGCAACCCTTCTTCGAAAGCCCCATGGAACACGATCACTCGGCACAACTGGTCAAGATGGCCAACCAGATCGGAACCTTCTTCCAGGCGCAGTCGCCGAGCGACGCGACCCTGGCCACGAATGCGATTGCGGCGCACCTGAAGTCTTTCTGGGCGCCGAGCATGCGCGTGCAGCTGATCCGCGCGCTCGAGGCAGGCACGGCCACGCATCTGCTGCCGATCGTCGCGTCGGCGGTTCGCAGCCACCGCGAGAACCTGATGCCGGGCGGAGCGCGCGAGGCGGCCGATGCGAAGGAGCAGTTTCCGCAGGGCGGGGGCGATGCGGGCTAGACGCGGCCCTTGCCGTCGGGACTCGGCTGTGCACTCCGCAGGGTCCGCACCAGATCGAGCGCCGTGGCCCGTGGCTGCTTGGGATCGCCGTTGATCAGGACGGTGAAGGTGATGCGCAACTCGTCCAGCCCCATCGCGCCTTGTGTCATGTACTTGTAGCCGCCGGGCTCCGGCTGCCGGTCGGTGGCGGAGAAGTAGTAGCCTGTCTTGCCAGGCGCGCCCAGTTCATTGATCTCGATGTCGCGTTCCACGGCCTGCGAGCGCGCCTGGTCCGCCGCGCCACGCACCAGCCGGCGAAGTTCATCGGGCGTGGAAGCAGTGGCCGATCCGCTCGGCCAGATGGGCGTGATCAACATCTGGAGCGATCCGGTGGTCGAGCCTGCGATGACGATGGTCGGCGGCAAATCGGCTCGGGTCCGCCGCACCTGGCCCTGCTATCCCGCCGGCAGGCTGACGACGAGATCGTGACGGCCTTGCAGAGGGACGCGAAGCTCCTCGGCTGCCGCGGGCGCCGCCACGAAGAGTGCAAGAAGTGTGGCGATGATCTTGTGCATGGTCCCTTGGTCTTCAATAGCGCCAGCGGGTAGCGCGCAACTTCGCCGCTCGATGGATGGAAGCCGCATCCGACTCCACAGGCCTGCAACGCCGCACGTCATCGGTGCGAAGCGAGAGCAGCGCGATGCGGGTCAGGCGCCGACGCCGCGGTTTTCCGGTGCCCCGCTGCTGCGACTGAAGCAGCGCTTCGTAGAACAGACACAGCGGCATGGCGATGAACACCATGCCCGCCACGTAGATCACCAGGCTCAGCACGGGGAAGTTGCTGCCGCCCCAATGGGGGATCGAGGTGGCGATGGCGAGGAGGGCGATGGCCGCGATCACCGCATGCAGCGCGTTGCGCACGAGCGTGATCCGCGGGGAGGCCGGCGCATCGTGCGACTGAAGGTGCGATACCGGATTCGGGCCGTGGCGGTCGCCCTTGTCTCCATCATTTTTCATCGTCGCTCCTCGGTGAAGGCGTCAATGATTCTTAACCGCGCATCCGGGCCGGTCAAGATCGGAGTCCCTTGGTCTTGGAGACCGGTTCCGGCTCAGTCGTACTTCACGGTGTAGATCAGGTCGAGCCCGCTGGTCTGCCCCGCCTGGCCGCGCAGCGTGAGGCGCGTCGTGAGGTCGTAGAAGATGAAGAGCGTGCCGAAGGTGCCGCCGATGCTGCGTTCGTAGGTGATGTAGAAGTCCTTCGAGAGGCGCTTGCCCAGGGTCACCGCGGATTCGCGCAGGTCGCCGCCGCTGCCGGGGCCCTTGAAGCCGAGTTCGTCGAGGCCGAAGCGGCTCGCGAGGCTGCCGCCGGTGGAGGCGCCGCCGATCTTGCCTAGCAGCGACAGCGCGGCCTGCTGCAGCAGCGCCGATTCGCCGCCGCTGGTGGCCGAGGCGCGGCCCAGCACGACCCATGAGAGCGTCTCGGCATCGGACAGCGCCGGTTCCGAGTACAGCTTCACGCGCGGCGACTGCGCGGTGCCGGTGATCTGCACGCCCGCGCGCTGCGAGAGGTTGGGGCGGATGGCGAGGATGTCGAGCGCCGGATTGTCGAAGGGACCGTTGAAGCGCGCGATGCCGGTCTCGACGTCGAGCTGCTGGCCGTAGGCGCGGTACTGGCCCTTCACCGTCTTCACCTCGCCGGTGATGCGCGGCGGCGCATCGAGCCGCGTGCTGCGGATTTCAAGGTTGCCCTCGAGGCGCGTGGTGATGCCGCGGCCCTGCACCGCGAAGTCGTCGCCCAGGTCGAACTCGACGGTGATGTCCGGCGGCTTGGCCGTTTGCGGCTTCGCGGCCTGCGCGTCGGCGCGGGCGGATTCGCGCTGCGCCGCCTCGGCGGCCTCGCGGTCCTTGGCGGCGGAGCGCACGACGACGTCGCTGCCCAGGCTGGGCGCGGTCTCGTCGGGCAGGATGATGACGGCGCGGTCGGTCCTGAGCTTGCCGCGCACGGTGAACTGGCCGTTGTCCAGCCGCGCCTGCAGGTCGCCCGAGAGCGTGACCTGCCGGTCGGTGCGCACCAGCACGCGCAGCGCGCGCAGCTGGCCCTGCACCGCCATGCGGATGCCGGAGGCCGAGCCGCTGGCCGGGCCCCAGGCGAGTTCGCCGCTGGCCGAGAGGGTGCCGCCGTCGGTGCGGGCCTCGCTGGCGGCGGTGCTGCGGTTGCCGCTCTGGCCGGCGATGCGCGCGCTGCTGCCGGCACCGCCCTTGAGCGTGAATTCGGTGATCTGCACGCGCTCGCCGGTGAGCGTGGCGCGCAGCCGGCCGTCGCGCAGGTCCAGCCCTTCGACGGGCGCGCGCAGCGCGAGCTTGTCGGCGCCCAGCGTGCCGTTCCAGCGCGGCGCGGCGCGGTTGCCCGAGAGCGTGGCGTTGGCGTCCAGCGTGCCGGCGATGCGCCAGCCCGGCGGCGCGAGCATCGACCACACGCCCAGGTTGGGCAGCGCGGCCTTGATGGTGCCGCCCAGCGGCGCGTCAGGCGCCCACTGCCAGCCGCCGGCGCGCTGCTGCACGCGGGTGTTGATGTCGGCGTCGATCTTGCCGGCGCGCTCGCTGTCCCAGGCGAGAACGGCGCGCACCGCGTCGCCGTCGGCATCGAGGCGCAGCTCGGCCTGGCGCAGGCCGGCCGGCGTGCTGGGCGCATCGCCGCTGGCCGATGCAGCGTTCATCGTGCGCTCGCTCGCGGTGCCCGTGCCGGTGCTGGTGATGCGCGTGACCAGCGCGGCCTCGCCGGCCTGCACGCGGATGTCGCCGCTCTGGCGCGCGAGGCGGGCCTTGGCGTGCAGCGTGTCGCCGGCGTCGATGTCCCAGTCGCCGTTGAACATCAGGTCGCCGCTGATGCCGTATTCGCCGAGCGTGGTATTGGCGCCGAATGCGCCGGCCCAGGCCATCGGCAGGCCCTGCAGCTGGCCCTTGGACTGAACGCGGAACACGCGGTTGGGCGCCGCGCCGCTCTGGCTGAAGCGCAGCGGCTGCCAGTCGATGCGCACCGTGCCGGGCACAGGACCGCGCAGCGTGGCCGAGGCGGCGGAGGCTTCCACGTCGAGGCGCGGCGCGTTGCCGCTGGCGGTCCGGATGGTCGCGGTGACTTCGCGGCCCAGTTCCAGCACCCATGGCGCGCCGGGGCGGGCGCTGTCCTGCACCTGCAGCTTCAGGCTGGCCAGCGCCGCGCGCCACTGGCCGGCACCGGCGATGCCGCCGCTGGCGCGGGTGTCGATGTCGAATTTCTGCGTGCCGGTGGCGGCCTCGCCCTTCAGCGCGAGCGTGGCCTGCGCGAGGCTGCCAGCAAGGTCGGCCTGCAGGTTGCGCAGCTGGATGTCGGTGTTCGTTGCGCCGGGCTGCTCGGAGGGCAGGGTGAGTTCGAGGCGCGGTACCGAGAGCGCGGCCTTGAGGCTCGGCTCGGCGACGCCGCGCGGGGCGGGTGCATTGGGGTTCTCCAGCCGGCGCTGGATGGTGCGCCAGCCGCCCTGCCAGCTGGCATCGAGCTTCGCCGAGCCCTTGGCGCCCGCGTTCGCGAACACCTTCGACAGCCCAGGCAGGCTCTGCACCCAGCGCTGCACGGTGTCGGCGTCGTCAATGGAGGCCCTGACCTCGCCGCCGCCCGAATCGGGCGCGATGCGGCCTTCGACCTGCGCGCTGCCGCCGGGCAACGCGAGGGCCAGCTTGCCGCTCGCGGCCTGCTCGGCCACGCGCACCTGCAGGCGGCCGTCGACGCTGGCGCGCTGCGCATCGATGCGCAGCGTGCGCAGGTCGAGCACCTGATCCTTCCACTGGCCCTGTGCCAGCGCGCGGTCGAGCGCGAAGCCGGGCAGGGCCTTGCTGCCCGCGCCGCCGCCTTCGGCGCGCAGGCTGGCGTCGAAGGCGATGGTGCTGTCCTTCTGCTCGGCCTTGAGCTGGCCGCTGACCGGAGCGCCCGAAAGCTCGCTGTAGAGCGCCGCGGGCCGCACGCCGCGCACGGTGGCCTGCGCTTGCCAGGGCGCGGGTGCCGGGCTCCACTTGCCGGCCGCGTCGATACGCCCGCCGCCCGCGCGCACAGTGGCTTCGGAAATGGTCCAGCTCGTGCCGTCGAAGCCGACCTTGGCCAGCAGCTGTTCGAGCGGCAGCTTCTCCTTGTCCCACGGCCCGGGCAGGGCGTTGCGGATGTCGGCGGAGGCCTTCCACGCGGCGGGGCCGGTGTCGGCGTCGGGCTGCAGCTCGACGGTGCCGGTGAGCCGCGTTTCGGGTGCGCCGGGCCAGAGGCTCGATGCATCGACGTTGCGCAGATCGGCCTTCGCGTCGATCACAGGCTGGGGCAGCCAGGGGGCGATCTGCGCCTTCAGGCTGGCTTCCATCGGCGCGTCGGCGTTCTCCTCGGCGGGCTTCAGCTCGGCCGCCACCTGCAGGCGCGCGCCGGTGCCGGCGAGCGTGCCCTTGACGGTGGCGGCTGCCAGCACGTCGATGTCGTGGTCCTCGGCCACGGGCGCCTTCACGCGGCCGTCGAGTGCCGCGTCGATCGCCATCGGCGCAGGGCCCTGCAGCTTCACGCGGGCGCTGTAGTGGCCGCTGGCGATGTCCACGCCCTTGACCTCCAGCGCATGCTCGGCGGACTTGTAGCTGTAGTTGCCGGAGAGGTTCAGCGCCTGCAGAACGGGCGGGCCGGCCCAGCGCAGTTCGTCGATGCGGAAGGGCAGCTCGACCTCGACCGGCAGCGCGAGCTGTTCGAGCGGCTCGGTGGGCTTGTCGCTCGGCGGGCCGCGCTTCTCGATCAGCACCTGCTTCGCATGCACCTCGCCGAGCTGCACCCTGCGCTTCAGCAGCGGCGCGAGCTGCCAACCGATGGTGGCGTCGTTCACCTCCACGGCGATGCTCTCGCTCTGGTACTTGAGCCAGCCGATGCGGCCGCCGGTGCGCAGCGAGCCGCTCACGTCGCGGCTTTCGAGCGTCTGGCCGGCCGGCAGGCGCTGCGCCGCCTGCGCGAGCGCGAAGGCGAGCGAGGTGTCCGAGCCCAGCCACCACCATGCGCCTGCGACCAGCAGCGCCACGGCCAGCAGCAGGCCGGCGACGGTCCAGGCCAGGGCGCGCATCGCACGCCGCGCGCGCGAGCGGCGGGGCGGCGCTGGCGGGGCAGGCGTTGGAGTGGATTCGTCTTCGGTCGGCATCTGTCGGTGCATCAGAAGGTGAAGCCGAGGCGGAAGTGCAGGCGGAACTTCTTCGAGTCCACGCCGTAGGCCAGGTCGGCCTGCACCGGCCCGACCGGGCTGCGCCAGCGCGCGCCCACGCCCACACCCACCTTGGGCTTGAGCTCGCCGGGCTTGTCGGCCACGGCGCCGGCGTCGACGAACACCACGCTCTCCCATTCGGTGAGCTTGTTGTTGTAGACGAAGGGGCGCTGCCACTCCACACTGGCCACGCCGAGGTAGCGGCCGGCCACGGTGGTGCCGTCGGCGCGCACGGTGCCGATCTGCTTGTAGCTATAGCCGCGCACGGTGGTGTCGCCGCCGGTCAGGAACATCAGCGTGGAGGGGATCTGCGCGCTGTCTTTCGCAGACACGGCGCCGGCCTCCACGCGCAGCTGCAGGCGGCTGCGGCGCGCGCGCAGCTCCTTGTCCTCGGCCGAGCCCAGCGGCAGCACGCCGAGCCAGCGCGCGTAGGTGCGCGTGAAGGGCACCTGCTCGCCGGTGAGCGTGTAGCCGGCCGCCACCTCGAGCGCGAGGCCGTAGCCGCGCGAGGGCGCCGAGTTGTCGTCGAAGTAGCGTCCGGTCCAGCCCCAGTTGGCGGTCACGGCCGAGGCAGAGGGCGGCGCGTTGGTGCCGCGGTTCTGCGCGTAGTCGTACTGCAGGAAGTAGCTGCGGTCGATGTGGTCGCCCGACTTGCTGCGCCCGCCGCGCAGCCGCCCGCTGTCGACCACGTAGCTGCCCGACTGCTCGCTCTTGAGCTCGGCGCCGGAGAACCAGCGCCAGCCGTGGTCGTCGGGAATGGCCTTCAGCTCGGTCGACAGCGACTTGATGTCGTTGTCCACCGACAGCCGCGAGACGGCGCGCCAGCCCAGCAGCGGCACCTGGTTGTGGATGTGGTCGACCGAAAGGCGCGGCCCGTTGTCGGTGGTGAAGCCCACGCCCAGCACCACCTTCTGCAGCGGCGCCTCGCGCAGCTGCGCGATGACGGGCGCGGCCAGCGGGTTGCCGCTGTCGGTGTCGAGCGTGAGGAACACCGAGTCGTAGTAGCCGCTGCTGGCCAGGCGCTGCTGGGCGTCGAGCAGCTTCTGCTGGTCGTAGTCCTGGCCGCTGGGCAGGCGCGCGATGCGGCGCGCGCCGTCGGGGTCGTAGCGCTGGATGCCGCGCAGCACCAGCGGCCCGAACTTGTACGCCGGGCCCGACTGGTAGGTGACGCTCAGTCGCGCCTCGCTGCGGTCGGCGTCGACCTCGGCGCGGCTGATCGCGATGCCGCCGGTGGGAAAGCGCTTGCCCGTGAGGCTGCGCAGCGCGGTGGTCTTGGCGTCGTCCCAGGCCTGCTGGGAGAAGGGCTGGCCGGCCCGTAGGGCCCAGGCGGTGCGGATGGTGTCGCGCTGCGACTCGGCGGCCGGGTCGTCGGCGATGGGCCCGGCATAGCTGATCTGCACGTTGCTCACCTTGGTGAGCTCGCCGGGCGACACGCTGATGACGATCTCGCGCGGAGCCTTCTCGCCCTGCGGCGTTTCGTTGAGTTCGAGCGTCAGCGTGGGCGTGAAGTAGCCGAGCGTGCCGAGCAGCTCGCGGGCATTGGCCTCGGCGGCCACCATGAGGCGCGAGATCTCGGTCGCGCCCAGGTCGTCGAGCTCGCGATAGCGCTGGATTTCAAGATGGAGCTTGAGGTAGTCGCGCACGGCCTCGGGGCCGCGCACGTCGACGGTGAAGGCGTCGCGCTTGTCGGACGCCTTCTTGTCGCCGTCTTCCTTCTCGTCCTTGCCGGATTCGGTGGTGCCTGCACCCGCCGCGCCGCTGCGCACGAGGCCCGTCACGGGTTTGTTTTCTTCGGCGGATTCCTTTTTCGGCAGCAGGCTGCAGCCTTGCAAGAGCAGGACGCCGAACAAAAACAAAGCCGGCCACCACGCCGGCGAAGAAACAGGAACCGCCCTGACCATGGGCGGATTCTGACAGCAAGCCCGGCCGGTTCCTGAAGGCCCGGCCGGATCGCCGGCATCGTCCTACTTGGACAGCATGCGCATCGCGTCCTCGAGGCCCCGCAGCGTGAGGGGGTACATGCGGTTGGACATCAGCTGCTGCATCACCGCGATGCTCTGGCGGTACTGCCACACGCCCTGGGGCTCGGGGTTGATCCACGCGAACTTCGGGAAGGTGTGCGTGAGGCGCTGGATCCACTCGGCGCCGGCTTCCTCGTTGTTGTATTCGACGCTGCCGCCGGGCTGCAGGATCTCGTAGGGGCTCATGGTCGCGTCGCCGACGAAGATGAGCTTGTAGTCCTTGTTGTACTTGCGCAGGATGTCCCAGGTGGCGAACTTCTCGGAGAAGCGGCGCTTGTTGTTCTTCCACATGAAGTCGTACACGCAGTTGTGGAAGTAGAAGAACTCCAGGTGCTTGAACTCGGTCTTCACGGCCGAGAACAGCTCCTCCACGCGCTGGATGTGCTCGTCCATCGTGCCGCCCACGTCCATCAGCAGCAGCACCTTGACGTTGTTGTGGCGCTCGGGCCGCATCTTGATGTCGAGGAAGCCGGCGTTGGCGGCGGTCGAGTGGATGGTGTCGTCGAGGTCCAGCTCCTCGTCGTGGCCCTCGCGCGCGAACTTGCGCAGCCGGCGCAGCGCGACCTTGATGTTGCGCGTGCCCAGTTCCTGCGTGTCGTCGTAGTCCTTGTAGGCGCGCTGGTCCCACACCTTCACGGCGCTCCTGTTCTTGCCCGCGCCGCCGATGCGGATGCCCTGCGGGTTGTAGCCGCCGTTGCCGAAGGGCGAGGTGCCGCCGGTGCCGATCCACTTGCTGCCGCCCTCGTGGCGCTCCTTCTGCTCCTCGAAGCGCTTCTTGAGCGTCTCCATGAGCTCGTCCCAGCCCATCTTCTCGATCTTGGCCTTTTCTTCAGCCGTGAACTCGCGTTCCAGCGTCTTCCTGAGCCAGTCGAGCGGCACTTCCTTGGTGAAGTCGGTCAGCATCTCCACGCCCTTGAAATAGGCGGCGAAGGCGCGGTCGAACTTGTCGTAGTGCTTCTCGTCCTTCACGAGCGCAGTGCGCGAGAGGTAGTAGAAATCGTCGATGCCGTAGGCGCCGTCGGAGTTGGGGCCCACCACGTCGGCCTGCAGGGCCTCCAGCAGCGTGAGGTATTCCTTGACCGACACCGGCAGCTTGGCCGAGCGCAGGGTGTAGAAGAAGTCGATGAGCATGGGGTGCTCCTTGTGTTTCGTTCAGCCGCGCGGCTTGTCGAGCAGGTACAGCAGCTACGCCTTCACCTCTGGCCATTCGCCCGAACGCAGGCTGTACATGACGGTGTCGCGGATGGTGCCGTCGCGGCGCATCGCGTGGCCGCGGATCACGCCGTCCTTCTTCGCGCCCAGCCGCTCGATGGCGCGCTGCGAGGCGAAGTTGAAGTTGTCGGTGCGCCAGCCCACGGTGTTGCAGTCCAGCGCGTCGAAGGCGTGCCCGAGCATCAGCAGCTTGCAGGTGGTGTTGACGTGAGTGCGCTGGCAGCGCGCGGCGTACCACGTGTAGCCGATCTCCACGCGCTTCACCGCGGAAGAATGTCGTGGAAGCTGGTGGTGCCGAGCACGGTACCGGTGGCTTCGTCGGTCACGGCGAAGGCGAAGCGGTCGGCGGTCTTGAGCGCGGTCTCGATGTAGGCGCGGGTGTTCTCCTGCTCGGGCACGGAGGTGACGCGCAGCTTCCACAGCTCGCCGTCGGCGGCAGCGGTGCGCAGGCCTTCTTCGTGATCGAGCGCGAGCGGCACCAGCGCGATGCCGCGGGCCTTCAGCGTGACGGGTTCGACGAATGCCATCTGTCTCTTTCCTCCGCGCTCGCGGGCCTCAGCCGCGCGGGTCGCCGTACTTGCCCGTGTACCAGACGCGCGCGGCCTGCGCGCCTGCGCCGCCGCCCAGGCCGATCAGCGCGATGCCGATGAGCTCTCGCTTGTTGTATTCGCCGCTGCCGAAAGCATCGAGGCCCAGCAGCAGCCCGAGCCCGCGGCCCAGCAGCGCGCCCACCATGAACATCACGGCCTGGGCGATGCCCAGCTTCATGAGTTGCCTGGTGGAGTGTTTCTGGCTGCTCATGGTTTCAGCGGTTGTTGCGCTGCATGAAGACGAGCTTCTCGAAGAGCGTCACGTCCTGTTCGTTCTTGAGCAGCGCGCCCACCAGCGGCGGCACGGCGACCTTGTCGTCCTTGCTCTGCAGCGCCTCGAGCGGAATGTCCTCGGCCACCAGCAGCTTGAGCCAGTCGAGCAGCTCGGAGGTGGAGGGCTTCTTCTTCAGGCCGGGCAGGTTGCGCACGTCGTAGAAGGTCTTCATCGCGGCCGCGAGCAGCTCCTGCTTGAGGCCGGGGAAGTGAACTGCGACGATGTGCTTCATCGTCTCGGCGTCGGGGAACTTGATGTAGTGGAAGAAGCAGCGGCGCAGGAAGGCGTCGGGCAGTTCCTTCTCGTTGTTGGAGGTGATGAACACCACCGGCCGGTGCTTGGCGCGGATGAGTTCGCGCGTCTCGTAGCAGTAGAACTCCATGCGGTCGATTTCGCGCAGCAGGTCGTTCGGGAATTCGATGTCGGCCTTGTCGATCTCGTCGATCAGCAGCGCCACCGGCTGGTCGGCAGTGAAGGCCTGCCAGAGCACACCCTTGACGATGTAGTTGTTGATGTCGCTCACGCGCTCGCCGCCGTCCAGGTCTTTCAGCTGCGAGTCGCGCAGGCGGCTCACCGCGTCGTATTCATACAGGCCCTGCTGCGCCTTGGTGGTCGACTTGATATGCCACTGCAGCAGCGGCAGGCCCAGCGATTGGGCCACTTCCTCGGCCAGCATGGTCTTGCCGGTGCCGGGTTCGCCCTTGACGAGCAGCGGGCGCTTGAGCGTGATGGCCGCGTTGACCGCGAGCATCAGGTCCTGAGTGGCGACGTAGTTGTCTGAGCCCTGGAATTTCATGAGTGATGAGAAGTGGGACGGAGGCTGGGGTGGAGAAAAGAACACACCCGATGTGCGTCGTGCAGCCTCAGGGTTGGCCTGCACAGGGTTCCAGGGGACCCCTGCATATAATCGAATGTTGATCCGAAAAACTGTACTCTCCACGAGATTGTGCGCGCAAAATGAACAAGTTGTTGACCACGATGTTTGCCCTTGCTGTCGCTTCCGTGACGGTCTCGGCTGAAGCCCAACAAGTCACTGGCAAGGCCCAGGACGGAGCAAAGAAGGTACAGATGTGCGTGGGCTGCCACGGCATCATCGGCTACCAGGCCAGCTTCCCGGAGATTCACAAGGTGCCGATGATCGCGGGCCAGAGCGCCACCTACATCACGGCAGCGCTCACCGCGTACAAGGGCGGCGACCGCAAGCATCCCACCATGCGCGCCATCGCGGACACGCTCACCGACCAGGACATCGCCGACGTCGCCGCCTACTACAGCCAGCTCGGCCTGAAGGACGGCAGCGCACCTCCCGCCACGCTGGCCAAGGCCACGCCCGCCAACGTCGAGGCACTCATCACCCGCAACGCCGACAACAGCTGCACCAAGTGCCACGGCGCCAACTTCAACACACCGAACGACGGCACCGTGCCCAAGCTGGCCGGCCAGCATGCCGACTACCTCTTCGTCGCGCTCAAGTCGTACCGCGTGAAGAACAACTCGCACCTGGGCCGTTCGAACGCGGTGATGGGCCAGCAGGTCGAGGAGAAGAAGTTCACCAACGCCGAACTCAAGACGCTGGCCAGCTACATCAGCTCGCTGCCGGGAGAGCTGAAGACGGTGCCCGAATCGCGCATCCACCACGGCGCCGAATAAGCAAGCCGAGCACTTCCGAAACGACCAAAACGAAAAAGCCCGCTGATGCGGGCTTTTTCATGTCCGGGATTTCCCTGAGAGATCAGGCGGATCAGACGTCGAAGAACGCCGTCTCGTCGGCACCCTGCATGCGGATGTCGAAGCGGTAGGTGACGGCGCCGCCTTGCTCCACGCGCTCGGCGATCAGCGTGTGGCGGCGCTCGGCGGGCACGCTCTGCAGCACTGCGTCCTTCGCGTTGGCTTCGGCCTCGTCGCTGAAGTAGATGCGCGTGAAGGCATGCAGCAGCAGGCCGCGCATCAGCACGATCGCGTTGATGTGCGGTGCCTCGCCGGGCGACTCGGCGCCGGGCTTCACCGTGTGGAACACGAAGCGGTTGCCCTCGTGCGTGCCGGTGCCGACGCGGCCGAAGGCGCGGAAGCCCATGGTGCGCGCTTCTTCGGGCGTCTGCGGGTAGCGGCCTTCGCCGTCGGGCTGGCTGATCTCGACCATCGCGTCGTTGATCGGGTTGCCGTCGCCATCGAGCACGCGGCCTTCGAGGCGGATGCGCTGGCCCTTGGCGTTGTCGAGCGCGAGCACCGCGTCGAAGGGCTGGTCGAAGTCGTAGCCGTATTGCGTGGCGGTGAGGCCGTAGGCGAAGTAGGGGCCCACGGTCTGCGAGGGGGTCTGGCCGAAGTCGGCTTCCAGTGCGGTCATCAGCATGGTGTGTCTCCTGGCTCAGCGGTTCTCGAAGGGGGTTTCGTCTGCGCCGCGCAGCACGATGTCGAACTGGTAGCCCAGCGCGTAGCCGTCCTCGGTGATGTCGAGGCTGAAGTCGGCGATGAGGCGGTTGCGGTAGCGCTCGGGGGTGCCGGTGATCATCGGGTCGTACTGGTGCAGCGGGTCGCCGGGGAAGTACATCTGCGTGACCAGGCGGCTTGCGAAGCTCTGGCCGAACAGCGACAGGTGGATGTGCTGCGGACGCCAGGCGTTCGGGTGGTTGCCCCAGGGGTAGGCGCCGGGCTTGATGGTGAGGAAGCGGTAGCGGCCTTCGCTGTCGGTCAGGCAGCGGCCGGCGCCGAGGAAGTTGGGGTCGAGCGGGGCGTCGTGCTGGTCGACCTTGTGCACGTAGCGGCCGGCGGCGTTGGCCTGCCACAGCTCGACCAGCGTGTTGGCCACCGGGCGGCGGCGGTCGTCGAGCACGCGGCCGGTGAGGATCATGCGCTCGCCCAGCGGCTCGCCGTTCTTGCGCGCGTTGCGCGTGAGGTCGTGGTCGAACTCGCCGATGCTGTCGTGGCCGTACACCGGCTGCTGCAGCTCGCCGAGCGAGGCCTTCAGCGGAATGAGCGGCTTCTGCGGGCCGCGCTTCACGGTGGACTTGTAGCCGGGGTAGATGTAGCTGGGGTGGGCATCCCAGTCGCGCGGCGTGAGGATGGGCGAGTCGCCCTTGGTATGGGTCGGCATGAACGTTGTCTCCTGTCGTGGGACGCTTCGGAAGCCGCCACTGTAGAAGCGGCTTCCGATGATGTAAATTGAAGATTGCTACGTTTTCAATAACCGGCAGGAATTGAAAAACCAACTCACCGATCTTCGCCAGGACTTCGTGCGCAACGTGCAGCTGCGGCACCTGCGCTGCTTCGTCACGGTGGCCCAGGAGCGCCACCTCGCGCGCGCCGCCGAGCGGCTGGCGCTGAGCCAGCCGGCGGTGTCGAAGACGCTCTCCGAGCTCGAAGGCCATTGCCGGCACGCGGCTGGTCGAGCGCAGCAACGCCGGGCGGCGCGGCGTGCAGGGCCTCACGGCCGCCGGCGAGCAGTTGCTGGCGCATGCGCTGCGCGTGCTGGAGGCGCTCGACGCCAGCGCGCAGGCAGTGGCGCCCGCGGCGGGCGAGCGCATCGAGCGGCTGCGCATCGGCGCGCTGCCCAGCGTGGCGCCGGCCCTGTTGCCGCAGGCGCTGGCGCGGCTGCGCGACAGCAGGCCATCGGTGCAGATCGTGGTGAAGAGCGCTGCCAACGCCGCTTTGCTCGACGAGCTGCGCGCCGGCGAACTCGACCTGGTGGTGGGCCGCATGAGCGATCCGCGCCTGATGGGCGGCCTGAGCTTCGAGCTGCTGCACACCGAGGCGCTGGTGTTCGCGGTGCGCGCGGGCCATCCGCTGGCGCACAAGGCGGCGTCGGTGCAGGCGGTGCTGGCCTATCCGCTGGTGGTGTACGGCGAGGGCACCAGCCCGCGCCACAACACCGAGAGCTTCCTGTCGGCGCGCGGCCTCGTGCTGCCGGCCAACGCGCTGCAGACGCTCGACGTGGCGGTGGCTCGTGCGCTGGCGGCAGTGTCCGACGCAGTGTGGATCACGCCACTGGGTGCCGCGCGCGGCGAGCTGGACGATGGGCGCCTCGTGCGGCTGCGCATCGAGACGGCCGGCACCGAGGAGCCGGTCGGCCTGCTGCAGCGCAGCGACGCCGAGCCCTCGACATTGCGCGCTGCCATGGCCGCGCTGCTGCGTGAAGCGGCGAAGCAGCAGGGCGCGGTCCCGCCCATGGCCAAGAGGAAGCGCGGCGGCTAGTCCTTCGTCGCCCGGCGCTGCACGCAGGCCACATAACCCTCGCCATCCGGCGGCCGGCCCGCGCGCTGGCTCTCCCACATCATCTGGCCCAGGCACTCCATCGCCTCGTGATGCGCATGCAGCAGCGAGCCGCGCCGAGCTGCCAGTAGCTCGACCGCCTGGCGGATGCCGCGCGGCTGGTCGATGGAGCACTGCTCGCTGATCGACAGGTGCATCGACAGATGCAGGAACGGGTTCTCGCGCCCGTTCGATCCGTCGTACACCCGCGCCACCGCCGCGTCGGCGTCGGCCAGGTCCTCGTGGTACTCGGGGTGCTGGTCGATCCAGCCGGCGGCGATGGTCTCGAGCGCTTCCATCGGCAGGCCCTGCCGGTGCTTGGCGTAGACGTCGCAGAAGAAGCGGCGCACGTCTTCCTGGGAGGGGTTGAACATATCTATATAGAGGGTGAGAAAAAGAAGAGTGGGTGCGGTGATCGCGGGTGCGTTTGCCAGTGCGTTTGCAGGTGTGTCCGCGGCCCCTCGGATGTGTCGGACGTTCCGGGTACGCGACGTTACTTCGTTACGTAACGATTCGCCGATTGACCTCCTTACGAGCTGTTTCCACAGCCTGCCGGAGGCACCTCGAAAAGAAAATTTTCCATACGAATCAACAGCTTGCGATGCTCTGGGCCGCTTTGGCACGGGGCTCGGGAAAAGCGGCACGCTAGTTGCCCCTGAGTAGGCATCTTTTGTCACAGAAGGCTGCCATGACCGCTCAACAAGCATCGACCAATACGACCGAGGGACTTGCCGCCGCTGGCGCTGCTCCTGTGGTCATCGCCCAGGCTACCGTCACACCGCTCGGCACTCCGGGCATGGTGAGTTCGGCGGCTCCCGCCGCAACCGCGGCCCCCGCCGGCATCGGCACATTATCGAATGCCACGCCCGGCGTCGCGGTGATGCGTGACGGTGTCCGCATTCCCGTCGATGGCAATCAGACGCTGATGGCCGGCGACCGCGTGATCGTTCCGCAGGACGGCCACGCCAACGTTCTCTTCCCCGGATCGGCCACCAACAAGGCCCCGCTCGCTGGTGTGTTCACCGGCGGCACCGACGCCACTATCGGCTCGACCAAGCTGCCCGGCGGCCTCGAACAAGTGAATGTGGATGTCGCCTCGGGCGACCTGCAGGTGACCCCGCCCGACAGCGACGCCGACGCCGCTGCCCTGGCCGTCACCAAGAAGCTCGCTGCCGGCAGCGGCATCGGGCTGGGTGAGTTCGCACTCGGCGCCCTCGGCGCCGCTGCCCTGGGCGCCGCGCTCAGCGGCGGTGGCGGCGGCAGCGACAGCGCGTTCCCGCTGCTCGTCGGTTCGGGCAACCCGAACAACCCCGGCGATTCCGACGCGGATGCCGACTCGGATGCGGACGCCGATGCCGACGCGGATGCGGATGGTGACGCAGATGCCGACGCAGACGCAGATGCCGACGCCGACGCAGACGCCGATGCCGACGCAGACGCAGATGCAGACGCAGATGCAGACGCCGATGCAGACGCCGATGCAGACGCCGATGCAGACGCCGATGCCGATGCCGACGCAGACGCAGACGCCGACGCCGACGCAGACGCCGACGCCGACGCAGATGCCGATGCCGATGCCGACGCAGACGCCGATGCCGATGCCGATGCCGATGCCGATGCCGATGCCGATGCCGATGCCGACGCAGACGCCGATGCAGACGCCGACGCAGACGGCGACGCCCTCCTCAACCCAGGCGACAGCCTCGTCAACCACGTCACCGACAGCCTCGGCGGCGCGCTCGGCCTGGGCGACTCGCTCTCGCCGGCCAACAACGTGGTCGACGGCCTGACCGACACGCTCGACGACGTGCTGGCTCCGCTGGTCGGCAGCGAGTTCACGCCGAACGATCCCAACCAGTTCGACCCGATCGACAACACCGTGAGTGGCGTCACCGACCTGCTGGGCGACTCGCTGAGCCCGACGCTCGACAACCTGCTGGGCCAGGGCGCGACCGGCGCCATCCTCGGCACGGTGGCGGGCCAGGTCGACTACCTGACCGACGCGCTGGACAACGGCCTGACCAACCTCGTCGGCGACCACGGCATCATCAGCGGCCTGACCGATGCCCTCGGACTCGGCGGCCTCACCGACCAACTCGTGGGCAACGACGGCCTGCTGGGCGGGACGCTCGACAACGTGCTGGGCGAAGGCAGCCTCGTGAACGGCCTGCTGGCCGAGGACGGCCTGGTCGGCGGCCTGCTTGGCGACGACGGCGTCGTCGGCGGCCTGCTCGGTGAAGACAGCGCCCTGGGCGGCGTGCTCGGCAACGTGCTGGGCAGCGACGGCCTCGTGGGCGGCCTGCTCGGCGACGGCGCCGTGGGCGGCCTGACCGGCGGCCTGCTGGGCGACGACGGCCTGCTGGGCGGCCTGCTTGGCGACGGCAGCGCCGTGGGCGGCCTGCTCGGCAACGACGGCCTGGTCGGCGGCCTGCTGGGCGGCGACGGCACCCTTTCCAACGTGCTCGGCAGCGGCGGCCTCACCGGCGAACTGCTGGGCCACGGCGGCCTGGTCGACAGCCTGCTCGGCCAGGACGGCGCCATCTCCGGCATCCTCGCCGACAGCCCGCTGGGCGGCCTGCTCGGTGGCGAAGGCGGCCTGCTTGGTGGCGCGCTCGATGGCGTGCTTGGCGACGACGGCCTGGTCGGCGGCCTGCTGGGTGACGACGGCCTCGTCGGCGGCGTGCTCCGCAGCGACGGCCTGCTCGGCGGTGTCCTGGGCGGCGACGGCCTGCTGGGCGGCGTGCTCGGCAATGACGGCCTGCTCGGTGGCGTGCTGGGTGACGACGGCCTCGCCGGTGGCCTGCTCGGTGGCGATGGCCTCCTGGGCGGCGTGCTGGGCGATGACGGCCTGGTCGGCGGCCTGCTGGGCGGCGACGGCCTCGTGGGTGGCCTGCTCGGCGACGACGGTCTTGTCGGCGGCCTGCTCGGTGACGACGGCCTGCTGGGCGGCGTGCTCGGCGACGGCGGCATCGCCGGCGGCCTGTTCGGGCCTGGCGGCCTGGTCGGCGGCGTGCTGGGCGAAGAGGGCCCGGTCGGTGGCCTGCTGGGTGAAGACGGCATCGTCGGCGGCCTGCTCGGCGGTCTGCTGGACGGCATCGGCGGTGGCGGCACCCCCGGTACCGGCGCGGCGCTGCTCGACCCGGCCGACGGCGTGCTCGGCAACCTGGTGGACGGCCTGGGCCAAGGCGCGCTGGGCGGGCTCGGCCTGACCAATGTGCTCGGACCGGTGGTCGGCGTCGCCGACGGCCTGACCGACACGGTCGACGGCCTGCTGGGCCCGGTGCTCGGCACCAGCTTCTCGGAAAACGATCCCAACGTGCTCGACCCGGTCGACGGCCTCGTCGGCCAGGTGGCCAGCGGTGCCTCCGGCCTGCTGAGCCCGCTGACCGACCAGCTGCTCGGCACGAACACGACGGCCGCGCTGCTGAACGGCGTCACGGCGCAAGTCGACTACCTGACCGACGGCGTGGCCAACGTGCTGTCCGGCGACGGCCTGCTGGGCGGTGTGCTTGGCGGTGACGGTGGCCTGCTCGGCGGCGTGCTGGGTGACGACGGCCTGCTGGGCGGTGTGCTCGGTGGCGACGGTGGCGTGCTCGGTGACGGCGGCCTGCTTGGCGGCGTGCTGGGTGACGACGGCTTGCTGAGCGGTGTGCTCGGTGGCGACGGCGGCCTGCTTGGCGGCGTGCTCGGCGACGACGGTCTGCTGGGCGGTGTTCTCGGCGGCGACGGTGGCCTGCTCGGTGGCGTGCTCGGCGAAGACGGCCTGCTGGGCGGACTGCTCGGCGGCATCGGTGGCGGCACTTCTCCCGGCACCGGCGCGCAGGCCCTGCTGGACCCGGCCGACAACGTGGTCGCCGGCCTGGCGAACAGCCTGAACAACGGCCTGCTCGGCAGCCTGGGCCTCGGCGATGCGCTCGCCCCGGTGGTCGGCGTCACCGACGGCCTGACCGACACGGTCGACGGCCTGCTGGGCCCGGTGCTCGGTACCGGCTTCCTGCCGAACGATCCCAACGTGCTCGACCCGGCCGACGGCCTCGTGGACCAGGTGACGGATGGCGTGGGCGGCCTGCTGAGCCCGCTGGCCGACCAGCTGCTCGGCGCGGGTGCAACCGGCGCCCTGCTGGATCAGGTCGACACGCAGGTCGACTACCTGACCGATGGCGTGGCCAACCTCGTGGGTGGCGACGGCGGCCTGCTGGGCGGCGTGCTCGGCGGTGACGGTGGCCTGCTCGGTGGCGTCCTCGGTGACGACGGCCTCGTCGGCGGCTTGCTGGGTGGCCTGACGGGCGGCGATGCTGGTGGCTTGCTCGACGGTGTCCTCGGCGACGACGGTCTGGTTGGCGGCCTGCTCGGTGGCCTGACTGGCGGCGACGCTGGCGGGCTGCTCGATGGCGTGCTCGGCGACGACGGTCTGGTTGGCGGCCTGTTGGGTGGCCTGACCGGCGGCGGTGCCGGCGGCCTGCTGGATGGCGTGCTCGGCGACGACGGCCTCCTCGGCGGCGTGCTCGGCGGCGCGACCGGCGGCGACGCTGGCGGCCTGCTGGACGGCGTGCTCGGCAGCGACGGCCTCCTCGGCGGCGTGCTTGGTGGCGTGACCGGCGGCGACGCTGGCGGCCTGCTGGATGGCGTGCTCGGCAGCGACGGTCTCCTCGGCGGCGTGCTGGGCGGCGTGACCGGCGGCGACGCTGGCGGCCTGCTGGATGGCGTGCTCGGCAGCGACGGTCTCCTCGGCGGCGTGCTGGGCGGCGTGACCGGCGGCGACGCTGGCGGCCTGCTGGATGGCCTGCTCGGCAGCGATGGCCTCCTCGGCGGCGTGCTGGGTGGCGTGACCGGCGGCGACGCTGGCGGCCTGCTGGACGGCGTGCTCGGCAGCGACGGTCTCCTCGGCGGCGTGCTGGGTGGCGTGACCGGCGGCGACGCTGGCGGCCTGCTCGACGGCGTGCTCGGCAGCGACGGTCTCCTCGGCGGCGTGCTTGGTGGCGTGACCGGCGGCGACGCTGGCGGCCTGCTCGACGGCGTGCTCGGCAGCGACGGCCTTCTCGGCGGCGTGCTCGGTGGCGTGACCGGCGGCGACGCTGGTGGTCTGCTGGACGGCGTGCTCGGCAGCGACGGGCTCCTCGGCGGCGTGCTCGGTGGCGTGACCGGCGGCAATGCTGGCGGCCTGCTCGACGGCGTGCTCGGCGACGACGGCCTGGTCGGCGGTCTGCTCGGCGGCGTGACCGGTGGCGGCACGGGTGGCCTGCTCGACGGCGTGCTCGGCAACGACGGCCTCGTCGGCAGCCTCCTGGGCCACGACGGCCTGGTGGGCGGCCTGCTCGGCGGCCTGACCGGCAGCGACGGCGCGGTGGCGAACATCCTGCAGCCGGTGACCGACGTCGCCGGCAGCCTGACCGAGACCGCGGCCCCGGTCGTGTCGACCGCCACCAGCGCGGCGCACGACGTGACCGCACCGGTGACCGACATCCTGGCCGGCGCCACGACGGCTGCCGCTCCGGTGGCGGATGCCGTCAGCAGCGCGGTGAGCGGCGTCGAACACGCCGCCACCCCGCTGGTGACGGAAGTCGTGACGCCGATCACCAGCCTGGTCGAGCACACCGTGTCGCCCGTGACGAACATCCTGCACGGCCTGCTGGGCTGATTGATCGTCCGGAAACAGATAACAGAAGGAAGTGGGGCGAGGGAGCTTGCTGCACCAGGGACAGGCCGCCACCGGCCTGTCCCGCGAAAGGACCGATATGAAAAAGAATTTCCAGACACTGGCCATCGTCGCGCTCGGCGCAGCACTCGCGGGCTGCGTGGCCCCCAAGACCGGCCGTGACGATGCGACCTACTACTACTCCAACAAGGCCGCCACCGCGGTGCCGAAGGTGGAGCCGGCACCGCCGGCGCCGGTGCAGAACGGACCGGCGGGCGTGCCGAAGATCGTCTACTTCGACTTCGACAAATACAACATCAGGCCCGCCGACCGGAACATCGTGGAGGCTCATGCGAGCTACCTGCGCAACCGGCCGCAGAGCAAGGTCGTGATCGAGGGCCACACCGACCAGCGCGGCGGCCGCGAATACAACCTGGCGCTGGGCCAGCGCCGTGCCGATTCGGTGCAGCGCGCGCTCACGCAGCTCGGCGTGCCCGCCGAGCGCATCGAGTCCATCAGCTGGGGGCTGGAAAAGCCCGCATCGAACGAAACCACGGAGGAGGGCTATCAGCTCAATCGCAGAGCCGAATTCAGCTATCGCTGAAGCCGGATCACCGCGATGACTTCGGTCGTGTCAGTTCCCGGACCGCGCACACGTCACCAGAGCGAAAGCAGATGACGGGCGTGGCCGGTTTCCCGCATCCGAACGGGGCCGAATGATGTCCTTCCCAGACCAGCTCCACGCCTGCCACGAACGCCTTGTGTCGGTGTGCGCGGCGCTGCCGGCACCGTATCCGGCCTTCACGCTGTTCTTCTCCGTCAGCGACGGCGCGCAACGGGCGCACGTGGTGCATGCGCGGGCCGCCGATTTCGAGACCGCCTGGCGCGAGGGCGCCGGGCGCATGGAGAGCTGGGTGCGCGAGCGCGGCATCGTGTCGCCTTGGCTGCGCATCGACTGGGTCGAGGGCGCGAGCCCGATGGACTGGGCCCAGTTCAAGACCCAGCTCACCGCCGTCAAGCGCAACTACTTCCGCCTCGGGCTGGCCTTCGACAAGGACTTCTCGATGGCCTTCACCGAGCAGGAGCTCAACGCCAACGCGATGCTGTGCGGCGATTCGACCATCCCGCACTCGGTGGTGAACGCACGCAACTTCGAGGTCTACAGCCAGGCGCGCTTCGAGCGCTCGCCGCCGCTGGACATGTCCTCGGACCAGCCGGTCTACCTGCTGGCGACCGTGGGCGTGTTCTGCCAGCCCGACGGCGTGGTGCACAAGCTCGTGGGCACGGGGCTCGACGCGGGCCGCCGGCAGCTGCCGGCGCTCAACCCGCAATCGGTGCTCGACCTCGTGCGCAGCGGCTCGTCGTACCTGGCGCGCCAGGTGCAGGGCGACGGCCTCTTCGTGTACGGCTACTTCCCGTGCTTCGACCGCCGCATCCCGACCTACGATGCGATGCGCCACGCGAGCGCGGTGTACGCGATGCTCGAGTCGTGGGAGCTCACGCGCGACGAGACGCTGCGCGCGGCCATCGACCGGGCGCTGGACCATCTCACCGGCGCGCTGATCCGCGACTACACGCTGCTCGACGGCCGCGCCGCGGCCTTCCTGGTCGACACCGGCGGCGAGATCAAGCTCGGCGGCAACGCGGCCTGCGTGCTCGCGCTGGTGAAGTACTGCGAGCTGATGGAAACGCGCCGCTGGCTGCCGCTGCTGGAGAGGCTCGCGGTGGGCATCGCCTCGCTGCAGGATCCGGCCAGCGGCCGCTTCAACCACGTGCTTCACGCGTCCGACCTCACGGTCAAGCAGGCCTCGCGCGTCATCTACTACGACGGAGAGGCGGCCTACGCGCTCATGCGCCTGTACTCGCTCACGCGCGAGCCGCAATGGCTCGCGGTGGTGGAGAAGGCCTTCGACCATTTCATCGCCAGCCAGCACTGGCAGGCGCACGACCACTGGCTCAGCTGCTGCGTACACGAACTCACGCACTGGAGTCCGCAGGAGAAGTATTTCCGCTTCGGCCTGCAGAACGTGGCGGGGTATCTCGACTTCGTGCTCGACCGGAAGACCACCTTCCCGACGCTGCTCGAACTCATGCTGGCCGCGCAGCAGATGCTCCAGCGGCTCGAAGGCATGCCCGCGATGCGGCACCTTCTGGACGAGCTCGACACCGAGAAGTTCTACCGCGCGCTCGACTACCGCGCGCACTACCTGCTCAACGGCTTCTTCTGGCCCGAGATGGCGATGTACTTCCGCCGGCCGTCGACCGTGGTGGGCTCGTTCTTCATCCGCCACCACTCGTTCCGCGTGCGCATCGACGACGTCGAGCAGTACCTCTCGGGCTTCGCCGCCTACCACCGCTACCTGGTGGAGCGCCGCGCCGCGCCGGGCGGTGCGGGCACGGGTTCGGGCGGCGCGCGGGACGACGGCGCCGTGTGGACAGCCAGCGAGATGGCGCGCGTCACCGGCGGCGAATGGGTGGTCAGGCCCGAGGACGGATGGCGCGCCGCCGGCGTGGCGCAGCGCTCCTTCATGCGCAAGGGGCGCGTGGTGTTCGACCACCAGACGCGGCCCTCGAAGACGCCGCTGGCGGCGGTCACGCTCAAGGGCGTGCTGCAGCCCGCCGCGGCCGTGCTGTGCTCCGACCCCAAGCCGCATCTCGACAAGCGCGTGCCCGTGCTCAAGGTGCCGAACGTGCTGCAGGCCGTGCTCGAGCTGGGCGACCATGCGCGCGCCGAATTCGCGGGCCGCGTGTGCGGCGTGCTCGGCAGCGGCGCGGGCAGCGGCACCGTGGCCGCGATGCTGGCCGGCGCCCTCACCGTGTGGGGCGAGGTCGGCCAGCCCGAGGGCAACGTGAGCCTGCCGTCGGGCATTGCCTGGAACATGACCTGCATGCCGCGCCATGCGGCCTACTGGGTGCTGGAGATGGGCACCTCGCACATGCCGGCGTCCGCGCAGCTGGTGCGGCCCTCGCTGATGGTGGTGACGGGGCTCTCGATCGCGTCGCAGAAGCACCGCGGCCCCTCGGAAGCGGCCGCGCGGCTCGACAGCCGGATCTTCCAGGCGATGGCGCCCGGCGACCGCGTGGTGCTCAACCGCGACATGCCCGAGTTCGCCACCTTCGCCGAGGCGGCGATGGCGCAGCAGCTGCAGATCGTGACCTGCGGCGAGCACAGGGACGCCGACGTGCGCCTGCTCGCCTTCGACCACGGCGAGGTGCAGGCGCTGGTGGCGGGCGAGCCCTTCCAGCTGCGGCTGAACGCGCCGGGCCGCCACATGGGCGCGAGCGCCATCGCGGCGCTCGCGGCGCTGCAGGCGATGCGCCTGCCGCTGGCGGCCGCGGTCGAGCCCTTCGCGCACTTCGAGCCGCCGGGCGGACGCGGCGCGCTGCACACCATCCACATCGGCGGCGGCAGCTTCAAGCTGATCGACGAGACCTACGACGCCAACCCGAGCTCGATGCGCGCTGCGCTGGAGCTGCTCTCGCAGGCGCCCTGCGAGCCGGCGCGGCGCGTGGCGATCCTCGGCGACATGCAGGAGCTCGGCCCCGCCGCGCAACGCCACCACCTCGACCTCGAGGCCGAGCTGCTCGCATCGCAGCCCGACCGCGTGCTGCTGTGCGGACCGCTGATGCGCGCGCTGCATGCGCGCATCCGCACCAAGGTCCATTCGCACTGGTTCGTCGACGTGTCCGACCTGTCGACCGCGCTCGGCGGGCTGCTGCAGCCCGGCGACTGGGTGTTGGCGAAGAGTTCCGCGGGCATCGGCCTGTCACGGCTTGCCCGGGTTTTGAAAGCACTGCCATGAGATTCAACGCACTCCTGCATTCGGCCTTCGGATACGAGGCCCCCGCCACGCGACAGCAGCCCGCGCGCCGCTGGTGGCTGGGGTGGCTGCAGCTGCTTTGCGCATGGGTGCTGTGCATGCTGCTGTGCGCCAACATCGCGTTGGTGTTCGCGCAGGATTTGTCAGGGCGAAAGGGAGAGGTCAGTGCAGGGAGGCCGGCCGGTTGCGCGGTAACGGGAAGCGCCGCGCAACCGGTGCCGGTTCACGGGATCAGGGCCGATGTGGCGAAGGGGCAGAGGCTGTCGTGCTGATGTGTGTTTGAAGCGCACCGCGAGTGAATATTTGCCTTGTAACAGCTGGGTAACAGTTGATAATGAGGCAGGCGTCACTGGACGACGAACCGGCTCTTTCCAATGATCAAGTTCCTCCTGCCCAGCCAACTGGTTGCCGAGACTCCGGACGAGCCCGGTGCCAGTCCCTACGCGGGCGCGCTGAACGCCGCGTTCCGCGCCGCCTATCCGCTCGTGAAGAGTGCCGCGTGGCGCTCGCTGCCCATCAGCCTGTTCGGGCTGCTGCCTTCGATCTTCCTGCTGCAGGTGTACGACCGCGTGCTCTCGCGCAGCGGCACCTCCACGCTGGCCGCGCTGGTCAGCGGCATCCTGTTCTTCCTGTGCATCGAGTTCTGGCTGCGTACGCGCCGCTCGCGCCTGTTGCGCAACGCGGGCGCCATCGTCGACCACGGCGTCTCGGGCGCGCTGCTGAACTCGATGCTGGGCCGCCCGCTGCGCGCGCTGGAGGCGCGGCCCGCGTCGGTGTGGCACCTGTACTTCCGCGACGTGGCCTCGGTGCGCGGCACCATCACCGGCGGGCTGGCCCAATCCATCTTCGACCTGCCCATGGCCGTCTTCGCGCTGGTGGTCATCGGCATCGTCGCGCTGCCGGTGCTGCCGGTGGTGGTGCTGTTCCTCGCGATCATGTCCTTCCTGGCGTGGTGGTGGGCCGACGAAGTGCGCTCCGGCCGCGTGGAGGAAGTGCAGCGCGGGCGCGGCCTGGAGCGCGTGACCGCCGAGATCTGCAACGCACGCGAAACGCTCAAGGCCCAGGCCAACGACGGCCCCACCATCGAGATGTGGCGCCAGACCTACAACGCGTGGCTCGCCGAGAGCTTCAGCAAGAACGGCCAGATCGAGACCGCGCGCGACGGCACCACCGTGCTGCTCACCGTGTTCTCCGTCGTCGTCGTGACCGTGGGCGCGGTGTCGGTGATGGAGCAGTGGATGACGGTGGGCGGCCTCGTCGCATCGAACATGCTGGCGCTGAAGGCGCTGCAGCCGGTGGCCGGGCTGGTGTCCAACTGGCGCTCGCTGGCCACCGCGAAGGAAGCCGCCAAGCGGCTGGAGACCGTGCTGCGCGAGCCGGTCGAGAAGCCGCCCACGGGCATGACGCTGCCCCAGCCGCTGGGCCGCATCACGCTGAAGGACGTGAGCTTCAGCTTCACCGAGACCGCGCAGCAGCCGGTGCTGGAGAACGTCGACCTCGACATCGGCCCGGGCGGCCTGCACGTGATCGTGGGGCGCAACGGCGCGGGCAAGTCCACGCTGGTGAAGCTGCTGTCGGGCCTTTACACGCCCACGCGCGGCATCGTGAGCATCGGCGAGTACGACCTCTCGCAGTTCGGCCGCGAAGAACTCTCGCGCTGGATCAGCTACCTCTCGCAGGAGGTCTACTGGTTCGGCGGCTCGCTGATCGACGTGATGCGACGCAATGCGCCGGGCCAGAGCGACGAGCAGATCGTCGCGGCCTGCAAGCTCTCGGGCGCGCACGACTTCATCTCGCGGCTGCCCGACGGCTACCGCACCATGGTGGGTGAAGGCGGCACCGGCGTGTCGGTGGGCGAGCGGCGCAAGCTGGCGCTGGCCATGAGCTTCCTGCGCAAGCCCTCGGTGCTGGTGCTCGACGAACCCAGCAACGACCTCGATTTCCAGAGCGAGCGCAACCTGCTCGCCACGCTGCTCGCGGTGGCCAAGGTGCGCACCGTGGTGGTGGTCACGCACTCGCTGCGCATCGTCTCGGCCGCCAACGTGGTCTACCACGTCACCGGCCAGGGCAACGTGGAGCAGGGCACGGCCGCGGTGATGGTGCCGAAGCTGTTCGGCGTGAAGAAACCGCTGGTGGCGCTGGGCGATGCGGAAGACGGCGCGGCGGGAGCCACGCCGGCATCCCGCTCGATGGCGTGACGCGCAGCAGCGATGAACGAAGAGTGACCGGGGACGCGATTTGAAAATAGACCTGCCGCAGATTCTTCAGGACGAGAACGACAAGCGCGCGGCACAGACCTCGCCGCAGGGCCGGCGGCGCCAGTGGATCATCGGCGGTGCGATCGGCCTGCTCGCGCTGGTCGGCCTGGGTTTTCCGATGGAGACGGTGGTGGTCGCGCCGGGGCGCGTGATCCCGTCGGACCGCGTCAAGTCCATCCAGCATCTGGAAGGCGGCATCGTCAGCAACGTGCTGGTGAAGGAAGGCGAGAAGGTCAAGCAGGGCCAGTCGCTGGTCGAGATCGACCTGGGCGGCAGCGGCCTCAACCTCGAGGAGCTCACGGCCCGCTACGCCGCCACGCAGGCCACGCGCGTGCGGCTCATGGCCGAAAGCCGCGGCCAGCCGCTCACGCGCGCATCCTTCGCGCCCGACATCGACGAGGGCGTGCTCGAGGGCGAGACCGGCGCCTACCAGGCGCGCGCGCTCGAGCAGCGCGGCGTGATGGCAGGCGCCGTGTCGGGCCTGGAGCAGGCGCGCAGCAAGAAGCTGGAGCAGGAGGCCAAGGTCAAGGGTCTGAGCGACCGGCTGGCGCTGATGCAGAAGGAACTGGAGATCTCCGAGCAGCTGCTCAGCGAGAAGCTGGTGGGCCAGGTGGAAGTGCTGGAGAAGCGCCGCCAGGCCGAGAGCGTGCGCAGCGAGCTCGCGGTGGCGCGCCAGGGCGTGGTCTCGGCCAACGCCTCCATCACCGAGGCGCAGGCCAAGATGGCCGAGGCCGAGGGGCGCTTCCGCCGACGCGCGTCGGACGAGCTGGCCACCGTCGAGCGCCAGTTCGCGAGCCTGGCCGAAGACCTGGCGCGCGCACGCACCCAGCGCTCGCGCACCGTGGTGAAGGCGCCGTCGGACGGCATCGTGAAGGGCCTGCGCAACTCCAGCCCGGGCTGGGTGGTGAAGCCCGGCGAATCGATTCTCGAAGTGGTGCCCGACGAGGACGAGATCATGGTCGAGGCGCGGCTCAACCCGAACGACCGCGGCTTCATCGAGGTGGGCCAGCAGGCGCGCGTGAAGATCACCGCCTACGACTACCTGCGCTACGGCGCGGTCGACGGCAAGGTCAAGCTGGTGGCGGCCGACGCCGACCGCGACCCGGCCATCTCCAACGGCGCGCCGTACTACCGGCTGCTCATCAGCATGTCGCAGTCGCACGTGGGCCGCGACGAGAACCGCATCACCGCCGGCATGGAGTCCGAAGTGGACCTGCGCGTGGGCACCGACCCGTTCATCTGGTACATCCTGCGACCCGTGCTCAAGCTTCGCCGCGAAGCCTTCCGCGAACCATGAAGTACCGCAAACCGGTCGATCTGCGCCGCGTGGGCACCGGCGCCGTCTGCGCGGCGCTGTGCGCCGGCTTCGCGCTGCCGCCCGCCGCCTTCGCGCAGGAACCACAACAGCCGCAGCCGCTGCCGGAGCATCTCCTGCAGCAGCAGGAGATGGAAAGTGCCACCAGGCTCATGGTTGCGCGCAGGCTCTCCGCGCCTTCGCTGGGCGCCGCCAGCTACGCGCAGCAGGTGAAGCAGGCCCTGATCGCGCTGTCGCAGGAGTACCCCGAGGTGCAGACCGCGCAGGCCGCGGCCAACACCAGCAGCTACGGCGTGGATGCCGCGAAGCAGGCGCGCTACCCGAAGTTCAAGGTCGGCACCTCGTCCGGCAGCTACAACAGCGGCGCGGCCAACGCCAAGACGCAGAGCTACACGGTGCTCACTGCCGAGGCGCGCGTGAGCCTGCTCGACGGCGGCGCCATGAGTGCCGCGCAGCGCGCCGCCGAGGCCGGCAACCAGGCCGACGACGAGGCCGTCGTCACCACCTCGCAGAAGGTGGTGCTGGACGCGCTCACCGCCTACCTGCAGGTGCAGCGCTTCGACCTGAAGAAGCAGATCGCGCACAAGGCCACCGAGGTGGTGGCCGAGCTCTCGAAGGCCGAGGCCCGCCGTGTGGCGCTGGGCGTGAGTGGCGACAACGACCTCAACATGGCCGCGTCGCGCCGCGCGCTGGTGGCTGCGCGCGAGTCCGACTTCGAGGCCCAGCGCGACGAGGCGATCGCCAAGTTCCGCAACTACTTCAAGTTCTCGCCCAATGCCGAGTCGCTGCCCGTGCTCGCGGCGCCCGCGCAGTGGCGCATCACCACGCAGGAAGAGGCGCTGCGCCGCGCCGAGGCGCGCAGCACCGAGATCGCCGAGGCGCAGGGCCGCATCGAGCGCGCGAGGGCGCTGGCCGACCAGCAGGACGCGAGCCTCTACCCCACGCTCGACGCCGTGCTCGTGAAGAGCAGGGACCCGCGCGGCGTGTCGCCGCAGGACCCGACGCGCGCGGCCTTCGAACTCAACTGGAACTTCGGCAACGGCTTCGACCGGCAGCTGCGCCTGAAGTCGGCGCTGGCCGAAGTCGCCAACCAGGAAGCCAAGCTCGAAGGCGTGAAGCTCAACCTCTTCGAACTCACGGCCGCATCGTGGTCGCGCACCGTCTCCGGCCGCGAGCGCGAGAAGCAGCTGATGGAAGCCGTCAGCACCTCGGGCCAGGCCTTCCGCGGCCGCCGCCGCCTGATGGAATTCGGCCGCGAGACCCTGCCCAAGGTGCTCGACGCCCAGCTCGACTACTACACGCTGCTGTTCGACTACGTCGACGGCGTCTTCGACCTGCGCATCTCCGAGCTGCGCCTGGCCCGCACCACCGGCGAACTGCGCATCGACCCCCTCGGCCCCAACGGCTGGATCGACGGCCTCTTCGGCGCACCCAGGCGCCAGGTGCTCACGGAAGACGGCCTGCTCGGCACGCTCTGCATCTCGAGCAACACCGCCTGCGCCAGCGAACCGGTGGTAAGCGAACGCGCAACCGGAGCAGCCGGCGCGCCGCCAACCCTGCGCAGAGCGCAACGCCTCTCCATCCCCTGAACACGAGGCAAGCGAAGCGAAGCCATTTCGGGAACACCGAGGAACCGGCTTTGCCGGGCCTCAGGTGTTGCCCCCGGAAGGGGGTTGGCGAAGCGGACACGAAGTGCCGCGCAGCCTGGGGGAGAACCTATTGTTCTTCGGGGATGCCCGGCTCCCCGTCGAGGATCTGGTACTTGCGCATCTTCTCCCACAGCACCTTGCGGCTGATGCCCAGGTACTGCGCCGTGTCCTGGCGCTTCCAGTCGTTGATCTCCAGCGCCGCGATGATGCGGTTGCGCTCGCTGCTGTTCCAGCCCTTGCGGTCCGCGCTGCCGTCGATCGAGCCGACGCCGCCACCGCTGCCGTTCATCCCGTTGCTGGCAGATGCAGCCGGAGCCGGCGTGCCGCGCGTGAGCGCGATGGCGCGCTGGATCAGATTCTGGTCCCAGCTGTGCAGCTGCCGCGCGATCACGCCCACGCGCTCGGCGAGGTTGCGCAGCTGCCGCACGTTGCCGGGAAAGTAGGTCTCCGCCACCGCGTCGCTGAGCCAGTGCGGCGTCTCGCCCAGTGCCTCGAGCTCGTCGCCGAGCACGTTGGTCAGCAGCGCCTTGAAGATCGCGATCTTGTCGATCTCTCCGCGCTCCTCCAGGCTGGGCACGTGCAGCTCGATCACCGCGAGGCGGTAGAACAGGTCGGCGCGGAACTCGCCGCTGGCCACCATCTCACGCAGGTTGCGGTTGGTGGCCGCCACCAGCCGGAAGTCCACGCGCACCGGCGCCGTCGCGCCCAGCCGAGTGACCGCGTTGTCCTCCAGCACACGCAGCAGCTTGACCTGCTGGTAGCGCGGCAGGTCGCCGATTTCGTCGAGGAACAGCGTGCCGCCCGTGGCCTGCTCGAAGTAGCCGCGATGCGCATGCACCGCGCCCGTGAACGAGCCCTTGGTGTGGCCGAAGAAGAGCGACTCGAAGAGCCCGTCGGGAATCGCGCCGCAGTTCACCGCCACGAACGCGCCCTTGCCGTAGCGCTGGTGGCCCAGGTGCAGCTGCTGCGCGATGCGTTCCTTGCCCACGCCCGTCTCGCCGCGCACCAGCACGCTGTGGTCGCAGTCGGAAAAAGCGTTCACCTCGGCCAGCAGCGCCTTCATCGCGTCGGAGTGCGCCACCAGCACGTCGGGCGGCTGCGGCGCCACCTCGCGCGCGCGCAGCTGCCGCACCAGCTTCGCGACCATCGTGCGCAGCTCGGCGCAGGTGAAGTCGTAGGGCAGCACGTGCAGGTACTCGGGCGGATAGGTGCGCGAGTCGCGCTCGCGCGAGCCCGCCGCCACCCAGATCACCGGCATGCCCTGCAGCAGCTCGGTCGCATGCGCCAGCCCTCCGCCGTCGATGACCGTGACGCTGATGATCGCCACCGAAGGCCGCAGCGCAACGCCCTGCTCCTGATGCGGAGGCGGCATACCGTCGGCCCGGATGACCTCCACGTCGAAGCTCGCCATGCACCGCGCGATGCGGTCGAGGATGTCTGCCTTGCCTTCCCAGACAAAGAGGTCGAGTTCGTCGAAATTGGCGGCGGGTGAGCTCATGTTGGAAATACGCGCATATCAATAGACCAGCTGGGCACCTCGATTGCACGAGAGGCGAGCGCCGACCTGAGCTTGCGCAAGGTCGATTCCCAGGAGGTTCAGTAGTGCATTGACGGCGGGGTCGAGCAGGGGACCGAGTGCGTTCGTCACCACCGTCTGCAGAGTGTTCAGGAGATTGCTGATCAGGCTGATGGTGCCGTTTAGCAGGCCTCCGAGGACACCGCTGCTGTCGCTCGAATAAGGCTGGATCTGCACTCCGCCCAGCGTGGAGCCCAGGCTCTGGACGAGCGACGTGGAACTGATGGACTTGTAGGATGGGTCCGGGCCTGTGCCGTCGTATGGCGCGGCATCGATTTCGGGAAGATTCGCCGCGGCAGGTGCAACGTACTTGAGCGCCTTGCCGCCGGCGCTGCCGCCCACGTCGGAGTTGACGGAAAGCCCCAGGCCCGAGATCACGTTCTTCTTGGCGCTGTTCATGTCGACGACGTAAGCGCCGCTGGGGTCTTTCCATTTCTTGCCGCTGCAAAGCAGAGAGAGAACAAGGCAGCTGTCGAACTTGGCTTCGCGATACCCGATCTCGACGATGCTCACCGGGGCGGCAGTCGCGGGCAGCGAGGACGAGAAGATGTTCGAAACCTTTCCGACATTGAGCCTAGCCAAGCTGCTGGTTGCCTGGACGTCCAGCGATTTGCTGTCGGTGGCGCCGCATGTATTGCCGGTTACCAATGCGGAGCCGTTGCCCGAGCTCAGACCGATGTCGATGGGCGCCGGCAGTGCTGTTGCATAGATGACCTTCTGCGGCTGGCACGCTGGAAGCAGCCCTCCGCAGCCGACCAGACCGACCAGATCACTCACGATGGTGCCGAGGTTCAGTGTCGCGACGCTGTCGAGGAAGTTGATGATCGGAGAAAGCGCACCTGTCACGGTAGAGAGCACGTCCGACAGCGCGTTCGTGACGCCGCCAAGGTTCACGGACAGCAGCATGCGGACCTGTGCAGTGCGGACGTAAATCCTGTTCGGATCATTAACCCCGAGTGCCGGATTGATGAGCATCGGATTTCCCACGGCCGAGACCTGCGGCGGCTCGACGACCTGCACCTTCGCCGTGACGCTGGCAATGCCGGGGACGTTGATCGGCACGGTGGCCGCGAGGCCGTTCTTGCCGTTCGCGACCTGGATCATTCCCTGGACGAGCTGGAAGAGCTGCAGATTGGTATTGAGGCCGGCAGCGTCCGTTCCGCTCGCCACGTTCAGCAGATCGGCGAGCTTGAGAGTGAACGGCGAAGCCTGGACGGTGACGAGCAGGTCGCGCAATGCCTGGATGGTGGCTGCGGCAGTGTTGCCGCTGCGTTCCATGACGGAGATCATGGCCTGGAGCAGGACGCCGGCGTCCACGTTCGTAGCGAGCACCTGGTCGTAGTTGGCGGCGCTGATGTTCAGGGCGATCTTGAGTTGATCGAGAAAGCTCAACAACTGGATGTCGGTGTTGAGCAGCCCTTGCCAGCCCACGGCCTGGACGGATAGCGAGCCGCCCAGCAGGCCGCCAAGGAGGGAGTTCAGCAATGCCGACTGCTTGGAGTCGATGCTCAGCAGCGTGCTTCGAATGCTCAGCGAAGCGAGTGGCTGTCGCTGTGCGGCAAGTGCCTGCACGCTGATGGTGGCTGACTGGCTTCCGGAAATACCTGGCAAGAGCAGTGCTGGACTTCGCGTGATGGTGACCCGTATGGCATTGAAAGCCTTGCCGGCGTCGGGCGCACCGAAGTACTGGGGGGCTGTTCGGTTGGGATTGCCTGGATCCCAGTTGCCGCATTCCACATCCGCCTGCGTGAGCGCAGGAAGCAAGGGCGGCATGTTCTGCGCAGCATTCGAGACGGCTGCCGTCTTCGCGTCGGTGCAGAGAAACGGTTGAAGCGACTGAGCCCCCGATAGCGCTGCGAGGTCGGCAGTCTTCTGAAGCTCCCGCTTGATGAAAAAGAGGTAGCCCAGCTGGGTGCCAAGCAGAGTGATGACGATCAGGCTCATCGCAATGGCCGTATTGATCAGGACCGATCCCCGAATCCGCTTGCGACGAGAAAGGCTATGGAGTGCTGCGTTCATGGCAATGGAACTCCTCAGGATGATCGAAGCGCGATAGTTGAGCGACTACGCAGCTGATCAGGCATCCATGTGCTGATATCGAGAAGCGGGATCGATGGCAAAAGCCGGTTCGCGCTGTAGGGATAGCTCACCGTCACGACGTAGCTGGAAGTTGCGCCCGTGCCATTCTTTGCAGGGTCGACAATCACGTTGGAAACGATCCAGCTGCGTCTGGTGGTCACGTCGGCATTTGCCGAGACAGGGACGATGAGCGAGTTGGCCAAGGCGGCGTAAACGGCGTCCTTGACTCGTCCGTCGCCTGCGACGGGCGACGTAATTTGGCCAGCTGTCCGAGCACCTTCTTCCGCCGCGCGTGTCACCGCCTGCTGCGTATAGAGCACGGCGCCGAAGGTTGCGAGCGCATAGAGCACGCTGAAGAGCACGCCGAAGACAAGCGCGAATTCGATGGCGGCCACGCCTCGCTGCAGAAAGCGAGAGCCCGCTCTGCGACCGGCCATTGGAATGCAGCTCATGGCGCTCTCCCATCGAGGAGCATGCTGGCCTGACCGACGATCTGATCAGGCATGGCAAAAGTCGGGAATGGTGGCAGCAGGAGTTGCAGGTTGGATGCCTTGACGGTCACGACCATCTGGCATCGGGTAGCCCATACGGCACAGCTGGAGTCCGTGGGGGTGGTGCAGTTGTTGGTTGCTACTTCGCACACCTTCGCGTCGGGAATTGGAGCCACGACGCTCGGCATCCAGTTGCTGCTGAGCACTGCAGTCGCTTTGGCTTGAGCCTTGCGTTGATCCAGCGTGGGCTGGTAGCGCAATGCTGCGCGAGCCCCGTCTTCCGCAGCGTTCTGCAACCCCAAGCGAAATGCGAACATCATGCCGTAGGCGATCACCCCGTACAGCAGAGAAAAGGAGATCAGGAACACCAAGGCGAACTCGATCGCGTACACGCCGCGCTGGCCGTGCGCGCGGTTTCGGTTGCGAAGGCGGGGCGAGCTTTCCATGCTGGGCCTGGTGCGTCCGTGCTGGCTGGATCTCCGCTTACTTCGACATGGAGCCGCTGGATCCCGAGCCGCCACTCGTCTGCTTCACAGTCGAGCTCATGCGTTCGGGGATCGGGAATTCGAAACTTTTCAGATAGCGCTCGTAGCTTCGGTTCGCGACATTGCCGGCGATGGTGCGCGGCGTAGCGGAGGCAATCTCGCCGCCGCGCTGCCATGCGAACAGGTCATGAGTTGCGTCGCCCACCTGCAGTGGCTCATAGATGACGTATTCCTTTTCGTCCATTCCCTCCTGAGCCTGCGCGGGCACCGGCGCAGGCGCGGCCGTGTTTTCGGAACCGGCAGTCTGCAGCGTCGGTTGCTGGGTTTTCGCGGCCGCTGGTTGTTGCTGTTGCGCCTTCACTATAGGGACGAAGGCCATCAGCATTGCCGTGAGACCGAGTGCGGACAGGGCGGAGAAACCGTGCGCGGCGGCAACAGCGCGTGCTTGTTCTTCTTTTCTTTTCATTGGGTGCCTCGTGAGGTCGAAGTCGGCGAAACGGAGCCCGCGGCATCCGCGGATACGGGATTGAGCTGGCTGGCGGTACGGATGCCGCCGTTGCCGGACCAGCGGGAGGCCTTGAGCATCAACGGTGGCTGCTGCGGCACGGTGTCTTCACGTGCCGCCTGTTCCGTGACGCCGGGAAGCTGGCGCACTGCCGCAGCCGGGGGGAGCGTGGCGCGGGCCTCGGCGAGGGGCACCGTGCCGCCTGCGCGCAATTGCTGTGCAGCATCGCGCACGGCGGCGCGAGCTGCGGTGGACATGCGATTGGCTTCCATCAGTCTTTCAGCCTGCTCGCCCTGTCCGGTGACTTCGAGGTAGAGGGCGAGGTTGGATTGGGCCTGGGTACTGTCGGGGCGCAGCTGCAAAGCCTGCATCAGCGGAAGCCTGGCATCGGCGATCTGTCCGGCACGCAGGCTGGCATAGCCCAGATCGCTGAGCAGCAGAGCGTCCGTAGGCGTCAGGCGCTGAGCCTGCTTCAGCAGTTGCGCCGCCTCGGAGTAGCTGCCGCGGGCGCCCGCCAGCAAGCCGAGCCCACGGTATCCGGCGCTTTCGAGCGGTGTGCCCAGCAGGCGCTTGTAGGCCTGCTCGCTCAGTTCGGCTTGGCCCGTCTGGCGCAGCGCGTCGGCACGCATGCGCGTAGATTCGGGAGACGCGCCCCAACGCTGCTCAAGCGCGTCGATGTGTGCCAACGATGCGAACCACAGGCCCTCCTTCTGCATCTGCTCGACGAGCTTGAGATAGGTCGCCTTCGTGTCAACGGCGGCGCCGGCCTTGGTGTCGGCGGCGGCTTCCGCCGACGCGCGCTGCTGGGCGTCGGCTGCGGCAGCGTACTGATCTTTGAGTGCGCCGCACCCTGTGATGGCGATGGCAATCGCCGCTGAGGCGCCGCATGCCAGCAGACGGCTGGAAAGGTCCCTGTGCCCGGGAAGATCGAGGATTTTCATTTGCCGATGGCTCCCAGTGAACGGAATATCGCGATGAAGCCGGGCCCTGCGGTGACGATGACCAGTGCCGGCAGCAACGTGGTCACCATGACGCCGGTCATCTTGACGGTGATCTTGCCGATGCGTTCTTTCATCTCGGAACGGCGACTTTCCCGCAACCGCTCGCTGAAGATGCGCAGCGGCTCCTGCACCGCGCCGCCGTGCCGGTCGACCTGCACCAGCAGCGAGACGAGGCCGCGCATGTTCTCGTTCTTGTGCAGCGTGGCCAGGCGATGCAGCGAATGCTCGCGGGTGCGCCCCTGGCTGTACTGCGCGTTGGCGATACCCAGTTCGTAACCCAGCACCCGCAACACGTGCGAGAAGTCGGTAGCCATGACCTGCAGGCTCTGGTCCAGACTCAGCCCCACGCCTTGCAGCAGCCGCAACAGGTCGATGAAAAAGAGGAAGCTCCTGGGCTGCGCGTTCGCGCCGGCCGGCGGCAATGCGGCCGAGCACCCATTTGGGTGCCATGAAGCCGACGGCCGTCGCTGTGGCGAGGACGATGGTGACGGTGCTGCGGGCATGTCCACTGCTCCAGAAGACGTAGGCCAGCAGCGGGAGCAGCAAGGCTAGCGAGATCCGGGTGACTAGGAAGACGAGCTGGGCCCGCTTCGACGGCAGCCCGCACTGGTCGATGAGGTTGCGGTCCTCGTCCGCCACGAGGGCTCGGCCGATGTGCGAATCGAGCCAATGGAACGGCAAGTCGAGCTCGGGCTTGAAGGGCGCATCGGGGTCCGCCAGAGCTTCGACGGCGGACTTGAGATCGGGCATGGCGGCTGCCTGCCGGATGGCGCGGCCGATGGCTTGCCCGCTGCGCGTGCGGCGCAGCTCGGCCGCGACGAGCGCTCCGGCGCCGACCAGCAGGCCCAGCGCAAGCAGCACGAGGCTGGCGATGGCGAGCAGGTTGGGCGTCAACTTCATGCCAGCCTCGCCAACCGGTAGAGCAGCGCCGCACCCGTCAGCTGCAGGCCCACCGCGGAAAAGATCAGGATGCGGCCCGTGTCGTCGTTCCACATCCCCATGAAGTAGCCGGGGTTGGTGAGGATCAGGAAGGCACCCACGCCGACGGGCAGCAGGCCGAGGATCCAGGCCGAGAGGCGCGTTTCCGATGACAGTGCGATCAGTTCCTGCTCCGCCTGCTCGCGGTCGCGCATGAAGTTGCTCACGCGTTCGAGCAGCAGGTCGGCGCGGCCGCCGTATCGCACGCCCAGGCCCAGGATGGAGGCGAGCAGGTACATCTCCTCGATGCGCACGTTCTCCGCTGTCTGTTGCAGCGCGCGGTCGAGATCCACGCCTGCGCGCACCAGCGCCGCGGAGCGCTCCAGATGGCCGCGCAGCGGTGCCTGGGTGGTGGCGATGGCGAGCTGGAAGGCGGCCTGCGTGGAGTTGCCGATGGTGATCAGCCGCACCATCGCATCGATGTAGCCGGGCAGCTGGCGGATCAGCTTGCGGCGGAACTTCTGCAGCTGCAGCCACAGTGCGAAGCTCGTCATCAGCACCAGCAGGAACAGCACGCCCAGCGCGGCGAGCCCTCCGACCAGAACGCCCACCAGCAGGCAGATGCCCGCGATGATGCCCAGCGCGAAGACGATGGTGCGCGGCTCGACCACGCCCACCATCCAGCCCGGAATGGCGCGTTCGATCAGGCTGGTGCGCACGGGGGCGACGGCCGCAGCCTCGGTGCCGAGCCACGGGTCGGTGGTGAGGCCGGAGGCGAGGCCGTCGCTGGCGAGGTCCCGCAGCGGCATCGGTATCGGCGTCGCATCGGTGGCCGAGGCCGCCGCGGTGGCCTGGATCTGCTGATCGAGGTGCCGCTCCGTCGCCAGCCGCACCTGCCGGTTCTTCGCCCACTGCCACAGCAGCAGCCCCGCGGCCGCCATCAGCAGCGCGATGCAGAGCGCGACGAGCAGGGCCTCATGCACGGCCGTCTCCTCCGTGCTGCGCCGCACGCTGCAGCGACTGGCGGAAGCGCGTGATCTTCGGCGAGTGCGGCGCGATGCCCAGCGACACCCAGCGGTCGCGCTCCTCGCCGTCGGGCGAGACGATGGGCTCGTAGCGGTACAGCTCCTGCATCGCCACCACGTTGTCGTTGACGCCCGTGACCTCGCTCAGCGAGATGATGCGGCGCTGCCCGTTCGAGAGGCGCCCGATCTGCACGATGAAATCGATCGCGTTCGCGATCTGCCGGCGCAGGCTCACCTCGCTGCCCTGGTAGCCGGCGAAGCCCGCGAGCATTTCCAGGCGGTAGAGGCATTCGCGCGGCGAGCTCGCGTGGATGGTGCCCATCGAGCCTTCGTGGCCGGTGTTCATGGCCTGCATCATCTCGATGACTTCGGCGCCGCGCACTTCGCCCACGATGATGCGGTCGGGCCGCATGCGCAGGCTGTTGCGCAGCAGGTCGCGGATCGACACCACGCCCTGGCCGTCGAAGCCGCCGGGACGGCTCTCGAGCCGCACCACGTGGCTGGTGCCCAGCGAGAGTTCGGCCGTGTCCTCGATGGTGATCACGCGCTCGCGCGCCGGGATGAAGCTGGCGAGCGCATTCAGCAGCGAGGTCTTGCCCGAGCTGGTACCGCCGCTCACGAGAACGTTGCAGCGCGCGCGCACCGCGATTTCGAGCAGCTGCGCCATGCCCGCGTCGAAGGTGCCCAGCTTCACCAGGTCGGCCGGCGTGAGCGGCTCCTTGCGGAACTTGCGGATCGACACCGACAGGCCGTCGATGGCCAGCGGCTCGATGATCACGTTGATGCGCCCGCCGTCGGGCAGGCGCGCGTCGACCATAGGGTTCGATTCGTCGAGCCGGCGCCCCAGCGGCGCGAGGATTCGCCGCACGATGCGCATCACGTGCTCGGAATCGGCGAAGCGCACCGTCTCGCGCTCCAGCACGCCGTGGCGCGAGACGTAAACGTTCTGGTAGCCGTTGATCAAAATGTCTTCCACGGCCGGGTCGTTGAGCAGGTCTTCCAGCGGCCCGAAGCCGGCGAGCTCCTTGGTGAGCGCATCGGAGATGATCTGCATCTCGCGGTCGTTGATCGGCACGCGGCGCAGGCGCACGAAGCTGTCGACCTCCAGTTCGACGAACTGCTGGATCGACGCGCGCGACCAGCGGCCGAACTCCGCGCCCAGCTCCTCGATGCGGCTGAGCAGGTGGTCGTGCGTCCAGCTCTTGATGTCCTGGAACTGCTGGGAGTTGATGAACGCCTGGTCGTCGTCGGCGAATTCGATATCGGTGGACATGGGCTCAACCTTCGTGTGAACTCTTCCAGAGGCCGGTGACCTGCGACATGAGCGCGACCCAGCGTGGATCCTTGGCCGGTGGCTGGCCCGTGGCAGACATGTATTCCTGGTGCAGGCTGCGGGCGAGTCCCGTCACGGCCTGCGAATAGGGGTCGCTGCGCGCGGTGCGCACCAGCATCTCGCCGCGGCTGGCGGCGGCGAGCAGTTGCGCGCTGCGCGCGGGCAGCACGTGCCGCAGCGGCAGCTCCAGCCGCTCGGCGATGTCCTTGGCCGACAGGCCCACGTGGCTGTCGAACTTGTTCACCACCAGCGACAGGCGCTCGGTCTCGACGTTGCGCGCGCGCAGCTCCTTGAGCATGTTGGCCGTGGACACGATGCCGCCGATGCTCTGGTCGCACACCACCCACGCCTGCTGCGCCTCGCGCACGGTCTGCGCCATGAAGTCGATGGTCGAGAAGCCGCCGAGGTCCGCGATCTGGAAGTCGAAGAAGTCGGCCAGGCGCTTGATGAGCGAGACCGAGTCGGCATGCGAGATCTCGCGCACCTGCGCGAGGCTCGCGGGCAGCGGCAGGATGGCCACGCCGCTGGTGTGATGCGCGAGCGCGGTGTGCAGCAGCGTCTGGTCGAGCCGGCGCAGGTTGCGCACGCCGTCGACGAAGCTGAAGCCGCTTTGCGTGTCGAGGTAGAGCAGGCCGTCGCGCGCGGGCAGGCCCAGGTCCAGCAGCGCAACGCCGTGGCGCGAGCTGCGCCCCGGCGGGCGTTGCGGCGCCTGCGTGAGCTGGTCGTTCAGAGCGAGCGACAGGCTGGTGGCCAGCGTGGTCACGCCGAGGCCGGCGCGCGCCCCCAGCAGCGCCAGCGTGCTGCCGCGCGTGCCGCCCTGCAGCGTGCTGCGGCGCTCGAGCAAGGTGCGCAGCGTGACCACCGCGTCGGTGGACGGCGCGGCCATGTCGATGAAGTCGTCCACGCCCGCGCGCAGGGCCGAGAGCATGGCGGCGGGCTCGGCCGACACGCCGGTGGCGAGCACCGGCAGCGTGGGCCAGTCGCGCTTCAGGCGCTGGTGGAGCTGGCTGGCGGTGGCGCCCTGGTCGGGCGAGAAGTCGATGAAGACCGCCACTGGCCCCAGCAGGGCGATGCGTTCGTCGATCGACTTCGTGTCCGGTGGCAGGACCACCACGGAGCCGAGGGTGCCGAGCGCGTCGGTCAGCCACGTGATGTGGCCGCCGTTGGTCGACGCGAAGAGATAGGTCTCGCTGCCTGTTTCTGGAATGCTGTCGCGTGGTGCGTTCATGGTGCCAGCCTGCGATGCATGGTCCGTGTCATCGGTTGTCGGATCGGTCAGCGGGAGAAGCCGGGCACTGGCGTGTCGATCGCGCCGCCCAGGAAATAGGAGCGCCACACAGCGCCGTCGCGCTGCTCGGCGGTGCCGGGAAGGTAGGGCGTGAGATCGGTGCCGCGCGCGATGGGCTTGACCAGGTGCGGCGTGACCAGGATCACCAGCTCCTTCTCCTTCATCTGGTAGTTGTTCTTGCTGAAGAAGGCGCCCAGGATCGGCAGGTCGCCCAGCAGGGGCACCTTGTCGGCGTTGGAGGTGGTGCTGCGGCTCACGAGGCCGCCGATGATGAAGCTCTCGCCGTCGCCCAGCTCCACGGTGGTGTCGGCGCGGCGCGTGGTGATCGCGGGCACCGCGACGCCGTTGATGCTCAGCGAGTTGGTGTAGTCGAGGTCGCTGGCTTCCGGCGCCACCTTGAGCACGATGCGCTCGTTCGACAGCACCGTGGGCGTCAGCGTGAGACCGATGCCGAAGGGCTTGTATTCGATGCTGGTGGTGCCCAGGCCCTGCGGAACCGGAATCGGCAGCTCGCCGCCGGCCAGGAAGCTCGCGCTCTGTCCCGACAGCGCCACCAGCGTGGGCTCGGCGAGCACGCGGGCCATGCCGTTGCCTTCGAGGAAGCCGACGTTCAGGCCAATGCCGGCCTTGCTGAAATTGAAGAGCAGGCTGAAGGCCTGTGCCATCGGATTGTTGTATTCGCCGCTGATCTGTCCGTCGGACGCAAAGGTCGCGGATTTCAGTGAGGATGGCGAGAACACCCCGAAGCTGAAACCGCTCGAATTGGGGCGTGTGCTGAAGATGTTCAGGCCGGCCTGTTTGAGCACGCTGCGGTTGAACTCCACGACCTTCACCTCGACTTGGACAGTGCTGCTGCGCACGCTCACTGACGAGCGGTCCACCAACTCAGCCTTGTCTCCAGTGCTCGCCAGCGCGGTGTCGCGAGCCTGCTGGTGGGCAGTCATGCTGTCCATCGAGCCGGCCAGGGTGGCGGTGCGGCGGCGCACTTCGATCACATAGCTGGTCGCCGCCGAATTGCCCTTCTCCCAGACCATCAGCGAGGTGCGCCCCGCAGCCTTGCCGGTCACGATCAGCCGTGCCGCGGGCGAGTTCTGCGTCTTGCGCGTGATGGTGACGCCGGCTACTGCCTCGTCGCCGATGGCCATGCGGTCGATGCCCTTGTCGATCACCAGCTCCTGCTGGGTTCCCGCGCTGAGCACAATGGGGCGTTGCGGTTGCGCGCGCGCTGGCTGCGCGTCGGCGGCAACCGATACCGGGGACCAGACGGCTTGTGTCATCGCGCACAGGGCGATCAGGGACGGGCGCAGCAGCCGCGAGGAAGTGTTCATGAGGCTGCGAGTGGCACGGGTCGACTGCTCGCGAGGCGTGGTGTGCATGTGTTGTTTTCCTGGATGGCGGATTCCGGCTGGCTGCCTGCTCAGTAGCTCACGGTCTCGCTGCGTTCGCCGCGAATGACTTCGACCTGAAGCCCGCCGCGCGCAGGTCCGGAGGCACGCGGCGCGCCGGCGGCGGTGGTATGAACCTCGGCGGTTTGCGGGCGGACCCCGGGGCCCTTGCCGCCAGTGACGAGGTCGGCGGCGGTCAGGCCGGCCTGGGCGCGATCAAGCCCCTCGAGCGGCGCGCGGCGCGGTTCGCCTGCCTTGGTCGAAGGCTGCAGGGCCGTGGGCAGTTCGGCGAAGAGCTTCGGATCGGGCTCCGACAGATCGGTTGGGTTGCGCAGGGCAAGCATCAGCCGGCCACTGGCATCGCCGATGGTCAGCCGGTTCACCTCTTCGACCGGCACGGCGAGTACGGCGGTGCGGGCCTGCTCGTTGCGTTGTGCCTGCTGGGCTGCGGCCTTGTCCGGCGACTTGGACGGCAGTGCGTCGACGGAGACGCTACCGAAAGCCAGCACCCGCTTGCGCGCTAGCAGCAGGCGCGCCTGGCTGCGGTCCACCTCCTTGCCGTCGGACTTGAAGGTGATGAACACGTCGACGAAATCGCCGGGCTGGATCTTGTTGCCCACGCCCATGACCTCGTCCGCCTTGATCGCGACGGCGCGCTCGCCTTCGCCAAGGCGCAGTGCGAGGCCGGATACCAGCTGGTTCTCGATCACCGGGGTGCCTTCGGCAAGGTCGAGCACTGGGACGCGACCCGTAGCGAGAGTCACGTCCTGAAAGGCGCCGACGGGGTTGATCGTCAGCCGTTCCACGCGAAGCGCGTCCGCGGGAATCGCCAGGCCCGCGGGCAGGGACTTGGCGGCCACCACGATCGGATAAGTGAGAGCCTGTTGCGTCTTGACGGGAGCGTTCGCAGTGTTGGTCGCCACGGCCGCCGGTACGGGGGGCTGCCGGCTCAGAATCCATGCGTAGACACCCAGCGCGATGGCCAGAAGCACCAGGATGGCTGCGAGGATTTTTGAGAGATTGATCATGGGCGGCGGGCTGAAGGGTGAGGGCAAGCGATCATGAAAAGTGGGAAATGAATGGCCTGCAGCGACAGAGGCAGATGGCTGCTAACTCTGTCGCCCCCAGAACATCCAGGCCACCGTGGCCAGCGAGAGATAGGCCGCGTAAGGGATGAAGCGAGCCCGGCTTGGCGAAGTGTCGCCAGCGGTCGGAGAGTGCGGGCCCGAAAGGATCAGGGCAAGCCGCGGGAAGAAGGGCCAGCGCTGCAAAACCAGCCAGAGTGCTCCATGCAGTCCGGCGAACAGGCTGGCGATGATCCAGATCGGCAACAGTGCGGCTGCGCCGACCCAAAGTCCAAGAGCTCCGGCGAATTTCACGTCGCCTGCTCCCATAAGCCCCATTGCGTAGAAGAGTAAGAGGAAGCCGAAACCTGATGCGGCGCCTGCGAGTGCTGCGGCCCAGCCAACGCCGAAAGGCTGCGCCCCGAGGCCGAGGATCGCCAGGGCCAAGACGGCTCCGGACAGAACCAGCCAGTTGGGGACGCGGCGCTTTCGGAAGTCATAGACAGCGACACAAAGCAACCAGAGCAAGCAGGTCAATGCCGGCACTTGCGTCTATTTACTTCGGTGCGACGGTGGAAGTCAGCTTCGCGGTAATGTCCGAGAAAACTTTAGCCAGCCGGGCGCCCAAGCCATCTTCTCCAGACAAAACAGCCACGATGGTGACGGAAATAAGTCCCGCAATAATTCCATATTCAATTGCGGTCGCACCTTCTTCATCGCGCAGAAAACGAGTAATAGAGCTGAGCATGATTTCCCCTTCAAGGAAGTGTTAACAAAGGCTTGCGAGGTGGATGTTATACAGCGTAACTCCGTGTATCAACAAGGCAAACCCGCAAGACTTTCGTCAGGGTGTGCTAGCCAAAAGGGGTAAAGCAGGATGGCGGCCAGCCTCTAGCCAGCCGGAGCCAGGAGCAGCCTGGCCAGCTAGTTAGCGATTCGGAAGTGAATTTTTCCCTCTGTAGGCCACATGGCGCCTCCCATGAAGGGGGGATGTGGCGTAACGGCGCGGGGAACGCGCGCGGCGGGGGTGTTACGGGAACAAACGCGTTACGTGTTACGTAGCACGCGGTCCCAAGCCCCAGATGTAACGGTCAAAAAAGGCCCAGCTCGTGAGCAAAAAGTCACAAGTTGAAGGGGGTGGCCGCGTTGGCGGGAGGGCTTCGACCGGGCCTCAGCCCAGGATTTCTTCGTGGAAGAGCTTCCAGTCGGTACCCTGGCGTAACCAGTACTGGCGCCGGGAACGTCCGCTCTTCTCGCCTTCGAACACTTCGCCGAAGGTAACGACCATGGTGTCGTCGCCGTCCTTCCAGTGGAGGTACGACAGGTCCTTGAACTGCACGCGCTTGCCCTGCGCGTATTTCACTTCGTCGTCGACGACCGAAATTCCCTCGGTTGCCTTTTTGCTGCTGCGCTGGAAATCGGGCAAATAGAATTTCTTCAATTGCGCTTCATTTCCGCTGGTACGCGCATCTTTCCAGCCGGTGATAGCACTTGTAATTGACTGTGCTTCTTTTTCCGCCTGCGGTTGCGAAATCCATTGCAGGCTGCGCGCGGTCACGACCGGGGTGGCGCCGATTTGCACTTTTCGCAAAAGCTGCTTCAGGTCGGGGTTTGCCATGACCACGCAGCCGTCGCTGGCGAGCGGCGCCCGGGCGAACTGCTGCGGCGGCGTGCCGTGCAGCCAGATGCCGCCGCCGGTCTTGCCGCGCCGCACGTCGTACGGGTTGGGGTAGTTGATGGGCAGGGCGCCCGCGCCGTAGAAGTCCTTCAGCGACTTCGGGTCGAGGCTGCTGGTGATGTAGTACACGCCCAGCGGCGTGCGCGCGTCGCCCTCGGTGACCTTGTCGGTACCCGACTTACCGACGGAGATGTAGTAGTCGGCCGTGAGCTTCAGGCCCTTGTCCGAGTTCTCGAACAGGTACAGCCGCGAGCGCGAGGCGTCCACTGCAATGGCATACCGGCTGCGGGTGGACAGCGCCAGGAACTGCGACGGCACGGTGTTGGCCGGCGGGCGTTCGCGCAGCGCCTGCAGGCGGCGCTTCGATTCCTCGTGCAGCTCGGCCATGGCCGGGTTGCCGCGCATCTTCGCGATGCTGGCGGTGTCGGGCAGGGCGTTCGAAGGCGGCACCTGCGCCGCGAGCAGGTCGCCGTAGACGAGCTGCGCGAGCTGGAAGTTCGGATAGTCGCGCACCAGGTCGCGCGCCTTGGCCAGCGCGGGACGGGTCTGGCCGCGGCCGAACATCTCATAGACCGCGATCAGGCGTGCCTCGGCGTTGCTGGCTTCCTGGATGGCGCCCGTCGAAGCGGGCTTGCGCCCGGCCCTCGCCGCCGTTGCCACGGTCGCCGAAGTCGCTGCTGCCGCGGCGACACCCTTCCGGCCTCGGGCCCCGGGATTCCCTGGCTTCCTTGATGGAAGAAGGGCGGCCGGCCGCGCCGGCTCGTGCCGCGGCGCGTGCATTGCCTGCGGAAGCCTTCGCCTTGGCCTTTTCCGCCTTTTCCTTGTGGGCGCCTGCGCCAGCCTTGCCGGAGCCGTTCGATGCGAGCGCGGCACCGGGCGCCGCGAGCATCAGCGCCGACGCGGTCATCAGTGCCGCAACGAACTGTTGCCCGCCGCGCAGACGGAACGGAGGAGTCTGGAGCCGGCCCTGCCGGACGATGTCTGCCACTAGCCGCCAACGCTTTCCTTGCGAATGTGCCATTGATTGCCGGAGCGCTGCATCTCCAGCGTCTTGCGGCTCGAAACGTTCAGGTTGTCCGCGCGATAGACCTGGCGGAACTTGGCCGTCGCGTTCTGGCCGTCGACCTTGATCGCGAGGTTCTCGATGTTCACGCTGATGCTCGACTTGCCGACGATGCGTGCACGGCGGTCTTCTTCCCAGCTCTTGCGGCTCTGGCCGCCGGCGGGCGCGAAGTCGGAGCCGTAGGCCGCGAGGTAGCGGTCCATGTCCTGGCTGGCCCAGGCCGAGGCCCAGGCGCGCACGGCCGATTCGACTTCGGCATTGGCGGCGGTGTTGCTTGCCGCCGCGGGCGCAGGAGCGGGCGCGGGAGCTGGAGCTGGAGCTGCTTCAGGTGCCTTGGGCGCGGCGGCCACCGGTGCGGGAGCTGCCGCGACCTTGGCAGGCGGCGGCGGTGCGGCGGGAGTGGGTGCCGGCGCAGGTGCGGGCGCGGCCTTGGCGGCAGGAGCAGGCGCAGCAGCGGCGATCAGCGCGGTCGGCTTGCCGCCCGGCGGCGTCGGCGTGAAGAGCGTGCGGATCACGGCGAGCTTCGGCTGCACGGCCGTGTTGTTCTGGTCGAGCTGCAGCGCCTTGCTGTAGGCCTGGCTCGCGAGCCGGGCGTACACGTCGCCCAGGTTCTCCTGGGCGGTGGCGTAGCTGGGGTTGGTGCGGATCGCGCTTTCGAGCGCGGCGCGGGCCTTGTCGAACTGGTTCTGGCTCGCGTAGATCACCGCGAGGTTGTTGTAGGGCTCGGGCAGCTCGGGCGCGTCGAGCGTGAGCTGCGTGAAGGCGGCAATGGCTTCGTTGCGCTTGCCGGTGTCGAGCTGGATCACGCCCTTGAGGAAGCGCATCTGCGGATCGCGCGGCTTGTCCTTCAGGAAGGCCTCGGCCTTGACCATGGCCTCGTCGAGCTTGCCGGCCTGCATGAGCTTGTCGACTTCCTCGTGCTCGATGGCCGCCAGCGCCGGAAGCGCGACGCCACAGGTGGCCGCGGCCAGGAGCAGGGCGCGCACGGTGGGGGAGAAGCTGAAACGGGCGCGTGGCCTGGGGCTCTTGGGCATTGCGGACAAGACCTCGTAGGGGTGGGTGATGCGGCAGGGATTGTAAGTGGGGCGGGTAACCCCCCGATACAGGGATGACAGGCCTTTCGCGGCCTTTAGGCTTGCCCGCAACGCCGCTGGAAGCCCCCGCGCCGCACGGCCCCGCAGTACAGTGCCGCCGTGGACCGTCTCCAAAGCATTGAAACTTTCGTTCGCGTAGCGCAGACCCAGAGCTTCGCCGAAGCCGCCCGCCAGCTGCGCGTGGCCAACTCGGTCGTCACCACGCGGGTCAAGCAGCTCGAGGAGTTCCTCGGCGCGCCGCTCTTCCACCGCAGCACGCGCGTGGTGCGGCTCAGCGACATGGGGCAGGCCTTCCTGCGCGACTGCACCGAGCTGGTGGCGCGCGCCGACAGCATCGTCGACCAGATGCGCGATGCGCGCGGCACGCCTTCGGGCACGCTGCGCGTGCATGCGCTGACCGGCATGGTGCTGGGGCGCTTCGCCTCGCTGCTGCGCGAATTCCAGACGACCTACCCCGACATCCACCTCGAGCTGATCGTGAGCGATGCGGTGGCCGACCCGGTGAAGGCCGGCGTCGACTGCGCGCTGCAGATCTTTCCCGCGGCCTCGCAGGAGCTGGTGGCCAGGCCGCTCTTTCCGGTGCGGCGGGTGCTGTGCGCCACGCCGGCGTACCTGAAGGCGCACGGCACGCCGGCCACGCCGCGCGAGCTGCACCGCCACAAGCTGGGCCTGTACTCGGGCTACCCCACGCGCGACCGCTGGACCTTCCACCACGGCGGCGAGCAGACCACCATCTATCTCGCGGCGGCGCTCCTGACCAACAGCGTGCACCTGCTGCGCGAATACGCGCTGGAGCATGCGGGCATCGTATGCCTGCCCACGCTGGTGGCGGGCGATGCCATCGCGCGGGGCGAGCTCAGCGTGGTGCTGGCCGACCACCAGCTGTCGTCGTTCTCGCTGAGCGCGGTGTACGCGGGCACTTCGCGCAATGCGCTGAAGCTGCGCCTGTTCATCGAGCACATCGCCACCCGCTTCACGCGCGTGCCGCCGTGGGATGCGACGCTGATCGAGCAAGGCCTGATCCCGGCCGAGCTGATCGAGTTCAGCCGCACCAGCGGATGAGGTGAGCACTCCCCCAGGCTTCGCGCACTTCGTGTCGCTTCGCCGACCTCCTCGCCGGGGGCGACGCCGGCGGCCCGGAGCGATGGTCCGACAGGGGGTAAACCCCAGCGATTATTCGGAAGCTCCGAATAATCCTCTTCCAAACTGGTCCCTACCGGTGCCGCCGCATGGCTCCTAGAGTTCGCTCATCCAAGGAGACAAGCCATGCCAGCCACCACTTCGACCGCCCCGGACGCCACGTACAAGACGCGCTTCGGTTCCCTCAAGCACTTCGAGAAGGGCCACGTCGAGCCCATCGACGACGACGTGCGCCACTACGCCTTCTCCAACTGCTTCGAGATCGCGAGCCTCAGCAAGCCCTACGAGAAGGTCGTGTTCGGCCAGAACCAGATCTACGTGCTGGAGACGCTGCGCGCCGAAGGCACCTCGCCTTGGTACACCTGCGCGCACGACGAGTTCGCGCTCGTGATGGACGGCGACGTCGAGGTGCACCTCGTGCAGCTCGACGAAAGCCAGACGGTGGCCGACAAGGACAAGAACGGCGCCGTGCTCGTGAAGGGCGAGCCCAGGGGCAGGAAGATGGGCTGGATGAAGCTCTCGCGCGGCCACCAGGGGCTGCTGCCGAAGAACACCGCCTACCAGTTCCGCAATGCCGGCGAGCCGGGCGTGATCGTGCTGCAGAGCTGCAAGGGCGATCTTTCGGTAGAGAAGTGGGCAGAAATCTGCCAGGCACATTGACCGCACCCGAACCCAGGAGCCACACACCATGAACGCACCCGCAGAACTCGCCAAGGTGATCGCGTCGCAGCCCGACGCCACGCTCGGCTACAAGGACTTCTCGCTCGGCAGCTTCAGCTTCCGCCGCGACGAATACTTCGTGCACATCGGCTGGAAGACCCGCGACGGCCGCCCCATGAGCCACACCATGGACGCCGGCAACTACCTGCGCGCGCTGATGCGCGACGTGGCCTGGGGCTTCTTCTACGGCTGGGTCAACTTCGACGACGTGTTCGGCACGGTCAACCACTACGAGTCGGTCGACCTGTACGCCGGCAGCTTCAACGGCACCATGAAGGAGGCCGGCATCGACCTGCTGGAGAACTTCCCGACAGCGCAGATCCGCGCCACCTTCGAGGCCATGCTCGACGACTGGACCAACGAGAGCTTTGACCCGTTTTCCGCGCCGCAGGAAACCGGCTCGCCCTACGGCCGCAAGAACGGCAACAACACCGCCAAGATCACCAGGGCGCGCGAGCTCGCCAAGCGCTGCGTGGGCCTGAAGGGCGACCTCGACCTGCGCAGCGACGAGCGCGGAGCACCCGTCAACCGCGCCTTCGCCGACGTGCCGCAGGGCCAGCCCGAGCTGCACCCCGAGCCCGGTTTCGAGAACGAGGTGCACGCCTTCAATCTCTTCGGCTTCCTGAGCCGCTCGCAGGTCACATGGAACCCGAGCTTCACCTCGGTGGTGAAGCACAGCTACATGTGCCCGACGACCGAGGAGCACATCCTGCCGATCATCCACGGCAACGACCGCGTCGAGTGGTTCTTCCAGATGACCGACGAGATCCACTGGGACTGCGGCGACAAGAACACCGGCCGCCCGATGGCCCGCGTGATCATGAAGGCCGGCGACATGGCCGCCATGCCCGCCTACTGCCGCCACCAGGGCTTCAGCCCCAAGCGCTCGATGCTGCTGGTGTGGGAGAACGGCTCGCCGAGCCTGGTCTACGAGATCCAGAAGGGCGAGTCGCCGGAAATTCCCGTTCAGTTCTGAATGGCCCCCTCTCCCGCGAGCGGGAGAGGGCTGGGGTGAGGGTCGCCGCTGCGCCCTGAACGCCCCCTCACCCCAACCCTCTCCCCATGGGGAGAGGGAGGAATGCAAAGACATGAAGCCCAATGACATCGCCGCTTCGGCAGGCCTGCGCACGCCCATCCGCCATCAGCTCTTCATCGACGGCCGCTTCGTCGACGCCGAGTCCGGCGAGACCCTCGCCACGCTGAACCCGCACGACAACACGCCCATCGTCGACGTGGCGCTCGCCGGCAAGGCCGACGTCGACAAGGCCGTGGCCGCCGCGAAGCGCGCCTTTCCGAAATGGAGCCGCATGGCCGCCGCCGACCGCGGCCGCATCCTGCTGAAGCTCGCCGACCTCATCGAGGCCAATGCCGAGGAGCTCGCGCGCCTCGAATCGCTCGACACCGGCCACCCGATCCGCGACTCGCGTCGGCTCGACGTGCCGCGCACCGCAGCGTGCTTCCGCTACTTCGGCGGCATGGCCGACAAATTCCAGGGCGAGACCATCCCGGTGGAAGAGGGTTTTCTCAACTACACGCTGCGCGAGCCCGTCGGCATCGTCGGCCAGGTGGTGCCGTGGAACTTCCCGCTGATGTTCACCAGCTGGAAGATGGCGCCCGCGCTCGCGGCCGGCAATTGCATCGTGATGAAGCCGGCGGAGATCACGCCGCTGAGCTCCCTCCGTATCGCCGAGCTGATGGCCGAGGCCGGCCTGCCGCATGGCGTCGTCAACATGCTGCCGGGCCTGGGCAGCGTGGCGGGGCAGTACATCGCGGAGCACCCGGAGATCGCCAAGATCGCCTTCACCGGAAGCACCGCCACCGGCCGGCGCATCGTGCAGGCCAGCGCGGGCAACCTGAAGAAGGTGCAGCTCGAACTCGGCGGCAAGGGCCCGAACATCGTGTTCGAGGACGCGAACCTGCAGGCGGCCGTCAACGGCAGCGCGTGGGCCATCTTCCACAACCAGGGGCAGGCCTGCATCGCGGGCTCGCGGCTGATGCTGCACGAGAAGATCGCCGACGAATTCCTCGCGCAGTTCATCCCGCTCGCGAAGTCGATCCGCCTGGGCAATCCGCTCGACGACGCGACGGAGATGGGCCCGCTCACCAGCGCGCAGCACCGCGAGCGTGTGCTCAGCTACGTCGACGTGGCGCAGGGCGAGGGCGGCGAACTGCTCGCGGGCGGCAGGTCGCCCGGCGGTGATCTGGCGAAAGGCTGCTACGTCGAACCGACGGTGATGCGCGCCAGGTCGTACAAGGACCGCGTCGCGCAGGAAGAGGTGTTCGGCCCCTTCGTCACCGTGCTCACCTTCAAGTCGGACGAAGAGGCGATGCAGATCGCCAACGGCACCGACTACGGCCTGGGCAGCGGCCTGTGGACCCGCGACCTGCAGCGCGCCCACAAGGTGGCTCGCGACCTGCACGCCGGCATGGTGTGGATCAACAGCTACAAGCGCGTGAACCCCGGCTCGCCCTTCGGCGGCGTGGGCCAGAGCGGCTACGGCCGCGAGATGGGGTTCGATGCGATGCGCGAATACACGCAGGTCAAGAGCGTGTGGGTGAACGTCGACGCGCAGATACCGCCGCACTTCGTGCGCTGACGAAGCAGGCGATCGAGAAGAACAGAGAAGAGCAAGAGAAAGAACGAGGAGACAGAAGAGATGCCTTCGATCACCGCCCGCTTCATCGCGAGCCTCGCCGCTGCCGGTGCGCTGTTCATCGCCGCCGCTTCGCCCGCCGCCGCGCAGGCCTGGCCCGCGAAGCCGGTGCGCGTCGTCATCGGCTTCCCGCCCGGCGGCATCGTCGACACGGTGGCGCGCCAGCTCCAGCCGCGCCTGCAGGCCGCGCTCGGCCAGCCGGTGATCGTCGACAACCGCGGCGGTGCCGGCGGCACGCTGGCGGCGGCCGAAGTGGCCAAGGCCGCGCCCGACGGCCACACGCTGCTGATGGTGTTCGACAGCTACGCCACCTATCCGCTGGTCTACCCGAAGCTGAGCTTCGACATCGCGCGCGACCTGCAGCCGGTGACGCAGATCGTGAGCAATCCGCTGGTGCTGCTGGTCAACCCGAAGGTGGACGCGCGCGACCTCAGGAGCTTCGTGAGCCTGCTCAAGTCGCAGCCCGGGCGCCTCAACTACGCGAGCGTCGGGCCGGGGTCGAGCAACCATCTCACGGCCGAATACTTCAAGGCGGTGAGCGGCACCTTCGTCACGCACATTCCCTACCGCGGCGGCGGCCCGGCGCAGCAGGACCTGCTCGGCGGGCAGGTCGAGATGATGTTCCTCTCCGCCGTGCTCGCGCAGCCGCACGTCAAGTCGGGCCGCCTGCGCGCGCTGGCCCAGACCGGCCTGCAGCGCGCGGTCGCCTACCCCGACACGCCGACCGTCGCCGAGAGCGGCTATCCCGGCTTCGAAGTCAATTCATGGGTCGGCCTGCTGACGCCCGCGGGCACGCCGCGCCCCGTGATCGACCGGCTCCAGGCCGAGGTGAAGAAGATCGTTGCCGACCCCGCCTTCGCCGCGCGCCTGCAGGAGCAGGGCCTGACGGGCATCGCCGGCACGCCAGAGCAGTTCGCGGCGGTGCTGCGCACCGAGCAGGACAAGTGGGCCCGGCTGGTGCGAGAGCGCCAGCTGAGCTTGGAGTAGCAGTGGAAGCGACGCAGAGTCCGACGACAGGACGACAGAAGGAGACAAACATGGCATTCAATCGCAGGCAGTTCACGCAGGCCACGGCCGCGCTGGTGGCATCGGGCGCGGCACCGCTGGTGTTCGCGGCCGACACGCTGAAGATCGGCTACGTGTCGCCGCAGACCGGGCCGCTCGCGCCTTTCGGCGAGGCCGACAAGTGGGTCATCGACCAGATGAAGGCGGCCTTCAAGGACGGCATCACGGTCGGCGGCAAGAAGTACGCGGTGCAGATCGTGCTGAAGGACAGCCAGTCGAACCCCAATCGCGCGGGCGAGGTGGCGAACGACCTGATCCTGAAGGACAAGGTGGCGCTGGTGCTCACCGCGGGCACGCCCGAGACCGCCAACCCGGTGAGCGACGCCTGCGAGCTCAACGAGGTGCCCTGCATCTCCAGCGTGGTGCCGTGGCAGCCGTGGTTCTTCGGCCGCAAGGGCGATCCGGCCAAGGGCTTCAACTGGACGTACCACATGTTCTGGGGCCTGGAGGACGTCATCGCCAACTTCACCAACGGCTGGAAGACGCTGGCCACCAACAAGAAGGTGGGTGGCCTGTTTCCCAACGACGGCGACGGCAACGCGTGGGGCGACAAGGAGCTGGGCTTTCCCAAGCCGCTCTCGCAGATGGGCTTCACGCTCACCGACCCGGGCCGCTTCCAGAACGGCACGCAGGACTTCAGCGCGCAGATCGCGGCCTTCAAGAAGGACGGCGTGGAGATCGTCACCGGCGTGGTGATTCCGCCGGACGCCAAGACCTTCCTCACGCAGGCGCGGCAGCAGGGCTTCAAGCCCAAGGTCATCACGCTGGGCAAGGCGCTGCTGTTCCCCGGCGCCATCGAGGCGCTGGGCGACCTGGGCGACGGCCTGTCGACCGAGGTGTGGTGGAGCCCCTCTCATCCGTTCACCTCGAGCCTCACGCAGCAGAGCGCAAAGGCGCTGGCCGAGGCTTACGAGACCGGCACGAAGAAGCAGTGGACGCAGCCCATCGGCTTCGCGCATGCGCTCTTCGAGGTTGCGGCGAATGCGCTGGGCCGCGCCAAGTCGTTGAAGGCGTCGGACGTGCGCGACGCGGTGGCGTCTACCTCCATCAACTCGGTGGTCGGCCCGGTGAAGTGGGGCGGCCAGGGGCCCTTCAAGAACGTCAGCAAGACGCCGCTGGTGCTCGGCCAGTGGGGCAAGGGCACCAAGTACAAGGTGGAACTGACCATCGTGAACAACGAGGCGGCGACGAACATTCCCGCTGGCGGCAAGCTGCGCTTGCTCTGACATGACGCTGCTGGCACTGCATGCCGTGAGCAAATCCTACGGCGCGCTCAAGGTCACCGACGGCATCACGCTGGCGGTGGCCGAGGGCGAGACGCTGGGCATCCTCGGGCCCAACGGCGCGGGCAAGACGACGCTCTTCAACCTGATCTCGGGCGACGTACGCGTCGACGCCGGACGCGTGGAATACGCCGGCCGCGACGTGACGCGGCTGAAGCCGCACCAGCGCTGCCACGCCGGCATCGGCCGCAGCTACCAGGTGCCGCAGCCCTTCGGCAACATGAGCGTGTTCGAGAACCTCGTGACGGCCGCCTGCTTCGGCGGGCAGCAGACCGAGCGCGATGCCTGGCACACCGCGCAGGAGGTGCTGGAACAGACGGGCCTGATGGCGCATGCCAACAAGCCTGCGGGCGGCCTGACCCTGCTCGACCGCAAGCGGCTGGAACTGGCGCGCGCACTGGCCACGCGGCCGAAGCTGCTGCTGCTCGACGAGATCGCGGGCGGCCTCACGGAGCCCGAGGCCGCCGTGCTGGTCGGCGAGCTCAAGCGCATCAAGGCGCGCGGCATGACGATGATCTGGATCGAGCACGTGGTGCATGCGCTGCTGTCGCTGGCGGACCGGCTGTTCGTCATCAACTTCGGGCAGAAGCTGGCGGAGGGGGCGCCGCGGGCGGTGATGGGCGATCCGGAGGTGAGGCGGGTTTACATGGGGATGGAAGCATGAGCGCAAACGCCTGTCTTCGGACTTGTTCCCTCTCCCGCAAGCGGGAGAGGGGGCAAGACCCGAGGGAGCAAACGCCATGAACACCCTGCTCTCCACCCACGCCCTCAAGGCCTTCTACGGCGACGCCCAGGCCCTCTTCGGCATCGACTTCTCCCTGGAGCGCGGCGAGCTGGTCGCCATCATCGGCGCCAACGGCGCGGGCAAGACGACCTTCCTCAAGAGCCTCACCGGCCTGGTGCGCGCGCCGCTCGATGCGATCCGCTTCAAGGGCGAGCCCATCGGCGGACTGCCGCCCGGCGACATCGTGCGCCGCGGGCTCGCCATGGTGCCCGAGGGCCGCCGGCTCTTTCCGAGCCTCAGTGTCGAGGAGAACCTGTTGATGGGCGCCACGCCGTCGCGCAAGGGGCCCTGGAACCTGCAGCGGCTGTACGCGCTCTTTCCCATCCTCGCCGAGAAGCGCGGCCAGCCAGGCACCTCGCTTTCGGGCGGACAGCAGCAGATGGTTGCGCTCGGCCGCGCGCTCATGAGCAACCCCGAGGTGCTGCTGTGCGACGAGCTCTCGCTGGGGCTCGCGCCCATCGTCATCCGGGAAATATACCGCCGCCATGCCGGCGATCACGGCGGAAGGCATGACGGTGGTCATCGTCGAGCAGGACGTGACCATGGCGCGGCAGGTTTCGCAGCGCGTCTACTGCTTCCAGGAAGGCCGCGTGTCGCTCGAAGGGCGCTCGGCCGAGCTCACGCGCGAGCAGATCTCGCAGGCCTACTTCGGCCTCTCCGAGGCCTCGGAGGCGGCCCATGCTTGAGACCCTCGTCCAGGGCCTGCTGCTCGGCGGCCTCTACACGCTCTTCGCGCTGGGCCAGTCGCTGATGTTCGGCGTGATGCGGCTGACCAATACGGCGCAAGGCGACTTCATCATCCTCGGCGCGTTCGCGGTCATCGCGGGCATGTCGCTCACGGGCGGCGAAGCGCCGTGGCTGGTGGCGCTCGCGGTGCTGCCGGTGGCCTTCGGCTTTGGCTACGTGCTGCAGCGCTTCGTGCTCAACGGCACGCTCGGCAAGGACCCGCTGCCCTCGCTGGTCGTGACCTTCGGCCTGTCGATCGTGATCCAGAACCTGCTGCTCGAGCTGTTCTCGGCCGATCCGCGCGCCATCGAGACGGGCGGGCTCAGCACGCAGGGCATTGCGCTCGGCGAGGCGATGTCGGTGGGCGTGCTGCCGCTGGTCGTGCTGGCCGTCGCGCTCGCGGCGACGGGCGCGCTGCAGTGGCTCTTCGCGCGCACGGCGCTGGGGCGGTCGTTTCGCGCGGTGTCGGACGACCGCGAGATCGCCGAGCTGATGGGGCTGAACGCGAAGAAGGTCTACGCGCTCGCGACTGCCATCGCCTTCGTGCTGATCGCCATCGCCGGCGCGCTGCAGGGCATGCGCACGACGGTGTCGCCTTCGGACGGGCCGCTGCTGCTGCTCTTCGCCTTCGAGGCGGTGATCATCGGCGGCATGGGCTCCTTCTGGGGCACGCTGGCGGGCGCGATGATCCTCGGCGTCACGCAGCAGATCGGCTTCAGGCTGGACCCGGGCTGGGGCATCTGGTTCGGGCACATCGTGTTCCTCGCCGTGCTGGTGCTGCGGCCGCAGGGGCTTTTTCCGAGGACGCGCGGATGACCAACATGCCTCCTTCCATCGTCGCGGTCGAACGCGCGACGGCCGCGAGCCGCGCGGCGCTGTTCGCCGGCATCGCCATCGTTCTCGTCGCGGCGAGCCTGCCGTTCTGGGGCGAATCGAGCTGGATGCGCGAGTTCGTCGAGATCGCCTGCTACTTCATCTTCGCGATGATGTGGAACCTGCTCGCCGGCTACGGCGGCATGGTGAGCATCGGGCAGCAGGCCTTCTTCGGCTTTGGCGGCTACGTGATGCTGATGCTCGGCAACTTCGCGGGCGTGAATCCCTTCGTGGCGATACCGCTGGCCGCGCTGGCCGCAGGGCTGGTGGCGGTGCCGGTGTCCTTCGTCGCGTTCCGGCTGTCGGGCGGCTACTTCGCCATCGGCACCTGGGTCATCGCGGAGGTGTTCAGGCTGAGCTTCGCCAACGCGTCGGCGGTGGGCGGCGGCTCGGGCACCACGCTGACCGCGCTGCGCGGCATCGACAAGGCGACGCGCGAGAGCACGACCTACTGGATGGCGCTGGCCTGCGTGGTCGCGGCGATCGTGCTGGTGTATTTGTTCCTTCGCAGCAAGCGCGGCCTGGCATTGCTGGCGATACGCGACAACGAGGTGGCCGCCGAGTCGCAGGGCATTCCGGTGGCGCGCATGAAGCTCGCGGTGTACGTGGTCGCGGCCTTCGGCGCGGGGCTCGCGGGGGCGCTGTACTTCGTGGGCAACCTGCGCATCAGCCCCGACGCGGCTTTCAGCGTCAACTGGACGGCCTTCGCCATCTTCATGGTGGTCATCGGCGGCATCGGGCGCATCGAGGGGCCGCTGGTGGGCGCGCTCATCTTCTGGGCGCTGAACAAGTTCCTGAGCGACTACGGCACCTGGTACCTGCTGGGGCTGGGGCTGCTCGCGATCCTCGTCACGCTGTTCTTCAAGCAGGGGCTGTGGGGATTCGCGCAGCAGCGCTGGGGTTGGTCGCTGTTCCCCACGCAGCGAAAACTGCTGGGAACATCGGCCGGAAATACTACTTTCCTACACCAGAGACCCTGACGGGAAGGCACTTCGGACTTGCGAAAAGCAACGTCGTCCTGTAACGTTGTGTAAACACAATGTAATCAGTTCCCGTTCTCTTCACTCTCTGGAGTCATCTTGACGATCACCAAACGCCGCCTGCTCGAAGGCGGCGCGGCAGCCATTGCCGCTTCGCTGCTTGCGAAGACTTCGTGGGCCCAGCAGCAACGCAACAGCGGCACCGCCGATGCGGCCTGGCCGACCAAGCCCGTCCACATCCTCGTGGGCTTTCCCGCAGGCGCATCGCCCGACCTCGCGGCGCGCGCCATCGCGGAGCCGCTGTCGAAGATCCTGCGCCAGCCGGTGGTCGTCGAGAACAAGCCCGGCGCCAGCGGCAACACCGTGGCCGACCAGGTGGCGAAGGCCACCGACGACCACACCATCGGCGCGCTCATCAACGGCAACCTGACGATCGCGAAGCTGCTCAATCCGTCGCTGCCCTTCGACCCGGAGAAGGACTTCGCGCCGGTCGGCCTGATCGGCACCGCGCCGCTGGTGCTGGCCGTGTCGGGCAGCGCCGCGGGCAAGACCTCGGCCGAGCAGCTGCTGTGGGTGCGCAACCTCGGCAGCGGCGCCAAGTACGGCACGCCGGGCGTGGGCACCGTGGGCCACCTGGGCATGGAGCTCATCAAGAGCCGCGCGGCCATCACCGCGCAGCACAAGCCCTACACCGGCAATCCGCAGGTGATCGCGGGCCTGCTGGCCAACGAGATCCAGCTGGCGCTGCTGCCGCCGGGCCTCGCGTTGCCGCACATCAAGTCGGGAAAGATCAAGGCCATCGGCGTGACCTCGCCCGAGCGCAGCCCGCTGGCCGGCGAGCTGCCCACCATCCGCGACGCCGACGTGCGCGGCGCCGATCTCGAGATCTGGACCGCGCTGGCTGCGCCTGCGAGCATGAAACCGGCGGCCATCGCCAAGCTCAATGCCGCGCTGGTCGAAGTCATCAGCTCGCCCGACGTGAGCCAGGCGCTGCTGAAGACCGGCTGGCAGGCCCAACCCGGCTCGCCCGACACGCTGGCCAAGCGCATGCGCGCCGACACCACGCGCCTGGGCGGCGTGATCATCATGAAGGGCATCCACTCGGAAGGCTGATGCCTTCCGGGGCTCTTCAGGTCTTCGGCGTGCCGCGCTTGAAGAGCGGCTGCTCGAAGCGGATCGTGACGATCTCGGTGTCGTCCGGCTTGCCGGGCACGCGGCCGTCTTCCGTCGGATAGTTGGTGTCGATCGCGACGGCGAGCGTGTAGTCGTCCACCACCTCGACGCTTTCGATCGAGTCGAAGGGCATGCTGAACTTTCCGTTCGCGACGTTGGCCAGCGGGCCGCCGATGTCGTCCGGGTCGGAGATGTTCAGCAGGTCGACCAGCAGCGTCTTCTTCAGCACGCCATCGGCGTCCTTCACGTCGAGGTCCACCATGTAGAGGCGCTTGACCACAGCCTTCGAGCCGTACAGGCTGTCGCGCTCGATCAGCACGAACCTGTTGCCGCCGATGTTGGTCATGTCGCCGATGACGATCTGGTTGTCCTTGGCGGGGCCGTCCTTCCTGTAGACCGGGTTCTTGCCGGTGTAGAGCATCGAGGCGGGATCGAACTCGAAGAAGTTCAGGTAGCGCTCGTCGTCGGCCACAGGGCGCAGCGAGGCCAGCGAAGGCGCCGCCTCGGGCACCGCGTAGAGGCGGGTCTTGTCACCGTTGAAGGCCAGGCTCTCGAAGCCGCGGCTGGAGAGCGAAGTCGCAGTGGCGCCCTCGTTCATCACCAGCGGGTTGGAGGGGCTGCGCAGGAAGGGGTGCGGCACCGGGTCGCTCATCAGCGTGCCGTCCTTGTCGAAGTGCAGGATGTAGGGGCCGAACTCCTCGCCCACGAAATACGTACCGTCCTTCGCGCGGGCGATCGACTCGACGTCGAGGTCGAAGCCCGTCAGCAGCCGGCCGCTGACGATGCGCGTGTCCACGGGCTTGCCGCTGTCGACGAGGTTATTGCCCGAGACCGTCTGGTAGTTGGCGAAGTCGGCGGTGATCTTCAGGTCCACGCCCTTGCCGTCCTTCAGGTAGCCCTTGGCGTCGTTGAACGCGACATGGCTGTTGACCTTCACGGTGCCGGGCACCGTCGTGCCGTTCGATGCGGTGCGGAAATCGATGCTCACGTTGTAGAAGCCGACCACGAAGTCGCCGGAGTTGCTCTTGCTGCCGTAGCCGTTGTCGGGCATGGCCGTCCAGGTGCCGTCGTCGTTCTTCAGCAGCGCCGAGAAGCCGGGCAGGGGCTGGCCGTCGACGAAGGGCGGCGTCACGCCGAGCGCGGCGGTGATGAACTGGCCCGTGGTCGGCCCGGGCTGGCGGAACGTGGCGGGCAGCGAGGCCCAGCCGGTGAGCTTGTGCGGCAGGCCCGCGGAAGGATCCGGCGACGGCTGGGGAGCGGGAGCAGGCGCGGGCGCCGGAGCTGGCGAAGGAGCGGGCGTACCCGCCACGGGCGGAAGGACGATGCCGTTTCCGTTGCCGCCGCCCCCGCATGCGGCGAGGACGGCGGATGCAACGGCCGCGATTGCAATATGGCGCGGCAGGCTGAGCGGGATGAAGCGACTGGACACGATTGGATCCTCCGGTGTTGTTGTGAGGGGTGCAATCTAGGAAGTCGATGTGACCTGTCCGTGAATGTCCTTTCGCCTTTCGCTTTTCGTCTTTCGTTCTTGTTCAGTGCGGATCGGCCGCGATCAGAGCATCCGCGAGACCCGGTCCGCCGCTTCGCGCAGCGCGGGCAGCATGGTCTCCTGCATCGCCTTCGCGCTGGTGCGGTTCGCCTGGCCACTGATGTTGAGCGCTGCCACCATGCGGCCCTGCCGGTCGACGACGGGCGCGGCCACCGAGATCAGGCCTTCCTCCAGTTCCTGGTTCACCAGGCACCACTGCTGCTTGCGCGCCTGCGCGACCTTGGCCATGAGCGCGTCGATGTCGGTGATCGTGTGCCGGGTCAGCGCCTCGATGTTCGAGGCTTCGAGCCGTGCGCGCACCTCGTCGTCGTCGAGGTCCGCCAGCAGCAGCCGGCCCAGCGAGGTGCAGTAGGCCGGCAGGCGCGAGCCCACGCCCAGGTTGATGTGCATGATCTTCTTGGTCGGCACGCGCAGCACGTAGACGATGTCGGTGGCATCGAGCACGGCGGCGGAGCACGACTCCTGCACCTGCTGCACCAGCGCCTCCATCACCGGCTCGGCGCGGTTCCAGATCGGCATCGACGAGAGATACGCGAAGCCCAGGTCGAGGATGCGCGGCGTGAGCGTGAAGAGCTTGCCGTCGGTCACCACGTAGCCCAGTGTCTGCAGCGTGAGCAGGATGCGCCGTGCGCCCGCGCGCGTCAGCCCGCTGCCGGCGGCCACCTCGCTGAGCGTCTGGTGCGGCGCATTGGCGCTGAACGAGCGGATCACCTGCAGCCCGCGCGCGAAGGACTGCACGTAGCTGTCGCCGGGGGCCGGTGTCTCGGGTTGTGACGCGTGGGTTGCCATGGTTCGTCTTCCTCTCTAGAATTCATTATACGAACAAATGTTCTTTAGACGAACAAATCGGCGGTTCGCAGAATCGGTCGGCGCGTTCAGGCGGATTCGTTTCTTCGTTCCCTTTCCTCACTTCCGGAGACAGGCTTCATGATCAACAAGATCGCGCGCTCGGTCGCCGATGCCCTCGCTGGCATCCCCGACGGCGCCACGGTTCTCATCGGCGGTTTCGGCACCGCCGGCATTCCCAACGAGCTCATCGACGGGCTCGTCGAGCAGGGCGCCAAGGACCTCACGGTCGTCAACAACAACGCGGGCAACGGCGAGACCGGCCTCGCAGCGCTGCTGAAGGCCGGCCGCGTGCGCAAGATCATCTGCAGCTTCCCGCGCCAGGCAGACAGCCAGGTGTTCGACGGGCTCTACCGCAGCGGCAAGCTCGAGCTCGAACTCGTGCCCCAGGGCAACCTGGCCGAGCGCATCCGCGCCGCGGGCGCCGGCATCGGCGCCTTCTTCTGCCCCACGGGCTACGGCACGCAGCTGGCGGGCAACCGCGAGACCCGCGAGATCGACGGCAAGCAGTACGTGCTCGAGTACCCCATCCACGGCGACGTGGCGCTCATCAAGGCGGAGCGCGGCGACCGCTGGGGCAACCTGGTCTACCGCAAGGCGGCGCGCAACTTCGGCCCGGTGATGGCCATGGCCGCGAAGAAGACCATCGCCACCGTGCACGACATCGCCGAGCTCGGCACTCTCGACCCCGAGACCATCGTCACCCCCGGCATCTTCGTGCACCAGGTGGTGCGCATCGAACGCGTGGCCACCCAGGCCGGCGGCTTCAAGAAGGCAGCATGACCATGAGCACGAACTACACACGCCGCACCAAGGACCAGCTCGCCGCCCGCGTGGCGCAGGACATCTTCGACGGGGCAGTCGTCAACCTGGGCATCGGCCAGCCCACGCTGGTGGCCAACCACCTGCCCAAGGGCCGCGAAGTCATCCTGCAGAGCGAGAACGGCATCCTCGGCATGGGCCCCGCGCCCGAAGCCGGCGAGGAAGACTACGACCTCATCAACGCAGGCAAGCAGCCCGTCACGCTGCTGCCGGGAGGCTCGTTCTTCCATCACTCCGACAGCTTCGCGATGATGCGCGGCGGCCACCTCGACATCTGCGTGCTCGGCGCATTCCAGGTGTCGGCCACCGGCGACCTCGCCAACTGGCACACCGGCGAGAAGGACGCCATTCCCGCCGTCGGCGGCGCGATGGACCTCGCCATCGGCGCCAAGCAGACCTGGGTCATGATGGACCTGCTCACCAAGCAGGGCGTGAGCAAGCTGGTGAAGGAATGCACCTACCCGCTGACCGGCATCGGCTGCGTCAAGCGCGTTTACTCGGACCTCGCCACGCTCGAATGCACGCCGCAGGGCCTGAAGCTCGTCGACCTCGTCGACGGCCTGAGCCGCGAAGAACTCGAGAAGCTCGTCGGACTTCCGATCGCAGCCTGACCCCCTTCCAAGCCATCAAAGAGAGACAGACATGACCAACCAAGCCTTCATCTGCGACGCCGTTCGCACCCCCTTCGGCCGCTACGGCGGCTCGCTCAGCAGCGTTCGCGCCGACGACCTCGGCGCGGTCCCGCTGAAGGCGCTGATGGAACGCAACAAGAACGTCGACTGGCAGGCTGTGAGCGACGTGCTCTACGGCTGCGCCAACCAGGCCGGCGAGGACAACCGCAACGTCGCGCGCATGTCGGCGCTGCTGGCGGGCCTGCCGCTCGAACTCGGCGGCGCCACCATCAACCGCCTGTGCGGTTCGGGCCTCGATGCCGTGGGCACCGCCGCGCGCGCCATCCGCGCCGGCGAAGCGGGGCTGATGATCGCCGGCGGCGTCGAGAGCATGAGCCGCGCGCCCTTCGTCATGCCCAAGGCCGAAAGCGCCTTCAGCCGCAACAACGCGGTGTACGACACCACCATCGGCTGGCGCTTCGTCAACAAGCTCATGAAGGCGCAGTACGGCGTCGACTCGATGCCCGAAACGGCCGAGAACGTGGCCACCGACTACAAGATCGAGCGCGAGGCGCAGGACCTGATGGCGCTCAACTCGCAGCTGCGCGCCGTGGCCTCGCAGAAGTCGGGCTTCTTCGACGCCGAGATTGTGCCCGTGACCGTGCCGCAGAAGAAGGGCGACGCGATCATCGTCAACAAGGACGAGCATCCGCGCGAGACCAGCCTCGAATCGCTGGCCAAGCTCAAGGGCGTGGTGCGTCCCGACGGCACCGTCACCGCCGGCAATGCCAGCGGCGTGAACGACGGCGCCTGCGCGCTGCTGCTGGCCGACGAAGCCAGCGCCGCCAAGCATGGCCTCACGCCGCGCGCACGCGTGGTCGGCATGGCCACCGCTGGCGTCGCACCGCGCGTGATGGGCATCGGCCCCGCGCCCGCTACGCAGAAGGTGCTGGCGCTCACCGGCCTGAAGCTCGACCAGATCGACGTCATCGAACTCAACGAAGCCTTCGCCGCGCAGGGCCTCGCCGTGCTGCGCCTGCTGGGCCTGAAGGACGACGACGCGCGCGTCAACATCAACGGCGGCGCCATCGCGCTGGGCCACCCGCTGGGCGCCAGCGGCGCGCGCCTGGCCACCACCGCGGTGAACCAGCTGCACAAGGGCGGCGGCCGCTATGCGCTTTGCACGATGTGCATCGGCGTGGGGCAGGGCATCGCGGTGATCCTCGAACGCGTCTGACGACCGGACCGCGGCGAAACGAAGAACAACCAGAGAAGCAAGAAGACAAGGCCATCGGCAGCCGCGGCAACAGCGGCCCGATGGCATTTTTTCAACCCAAGAAGACAGAGAGAAAGAAGGATCAGAGGATGAACCACACGTCGACGAAGACAACGCGCCGTGGCGCCGGCATTGCCGCGCTCGCACTGGCCGCCGCGGCGCTGCTGCCCGCAGCCGCTCCCGCGCAGCAGGCCTTTCCCAGCAAACCCGTGCGGATCATCACGCCGTTCCCCGTGGGCGGCGGCCCCGACGGCGTGGCGCGCCTGGTGGCGGACAAGCTCTCGCGCGTCTGGGGACAGCCCGTGGTGGTCGAGAACCGCCCCGGCGGCAACGGCTTCATTGCCATCGATGCCTTCAAGCGCGGCGCGAAGGACGGCCACGACATCATCGTGCTCGACAACGTGCACCTCGCCGCATACCCGGCGCTCTTCAAGAAGCTGCCCTACGACACGAACAAGGACTTCGACGCGCTGCTGCCACTGTTCAAGACCTACTTCTTCTTCACGGTCGCCACCAACAGCAAGTACAAGACCATCGGCGATCTGATCGCCGACGCCAAGGCGAATCCGGGCAAGCTGGACTACGGCTCGTGGTCGGTGGGCAACCCGGTGCACCTGGGCTCGGAGCTCTTCGAGTCGGCCACCGGCACGCAGATGGAGCACATCGTCTACAAGGAAACCACGCAGCTGTACACCTCGGTGGCGACGGGCGAGCTGGCCTTCGCGCTGGGCAGCAGCGCCACCGCCGGCCCGCTGCAGCGCGCGAACAAACTGCGCTTCCTGGCGGCCGCGGCGCCGCAGCGCGTGGCCGCCTTCCCCGACGTGCCGACGGTCGGCGAATCGGGCGGCCCGAAGGGCTTCGAGGTCATCGGCTGGAACGCCATCGCCGTGCCCAAGGGACTGCCCGCCTCGGTCACCGAGAAGATCAAGCGCGACATCGAGAAGGGCCTGGCCGAGCCCGACGTGCTGGAGAAGTTCAAGAGCTTCGGCTACGAGCCCTTCCCGACCACGCGCCCTCAGTTCGACGAGTTCGTGGCGAGCGAGACCAAGCGCTTCACCGACGTGATCCGCAAGGCGAACGTTTCGCTCGACTGATCGAACCGGCTAAGCCTGCCGCCGCGCTGCCACGTGTAGCGTGTGTACGCGGGCCTGCTCGGGCAGAGGGCTGCCCCAGCCTTCGGGCAACTCGTGCAGCACCGCCTTCGCGTCGAGCGAGCGGATCGCCACCGAGTTGTCCGCCGGAATGCGCCCCTGCGCCAGCAGCGCCTCGTAGCGCAGGGCGCTCACCCGCAGGAACGAGGCGAAGTTGCCGACCTCGCCGCGCGCGGCCACCAGTTCGTCGTAGAGCCGCTCGATGAGCTGCACCACGACCATGCCGTCGCGTCGCGCGATTTCCTCCAGCACCTGCCAGAACAGGTTCTCCAGCCGGATGCTGGTGACCACGCCGTGCAGACGCACCGAGCGCGTGCGCGCGTCGTAGCTCTGCGGATCGGCACTGATGAAGACTTCGCACATGGTGGCTGTCTCCTTTGCTTGAAGGAAGGTGGGCGACGCCGCACTGTAGCGCCGCCCGTCCATCCGAAGGTCAATGCGCGATGCGCGTGCCCAGCACCGCGAGGAACTGCGCGAGCCATGCCGGATGCGCCGGCCACGCCGGCGCGGTGACCAGGTTGCGGTCGGTCACTGCCTGATCGACCGGAATGCCCATGTACTCGGCGCCCGCGAGTTCCACTTCCACCTGGCAGGCCGGATAGGCCGACACCCTGCGGCCCTTGAGCAGCCCCGTGGCCGCGAGCAGCTGCGCGCCGTGGCACACCGCGGCGAGCGGCTTGTCGGCGGCCAGGAAGTGCCGCGCGATCTCGACCACGCGGCTGTTCATGCGCAGGTATTCGGGCGCGCGGCCGCCGGGGATGACGAGCGCGTCGTAGGCCTCGGGGCGCACGTCGGCGAAGCTGGCGTTCAGCGTGAAGCGGTGGCCCGGCTTCTCGCTGTAGGTCTGCGCGCCCTCGAAGTCGTGGATGGCGGTGTGGACCCAGTCGCCGGCCTTCTTGTCCGGCGCCACCGCATGGACCGTGTGGCCCACGGCCAGCAGGGTCTGGAAGGGCACCATGGTTTCGTAGTCTTCGGCGTAGTCGCCGCACAGCATCAGGATCTTGCGCGCCATGTCTCTTGTCTCCTTCGAATGGGTTGGAACACGGCCCTGCACGGGAGCGCGCGGGCCGTCGCCGGATTATTCGAAGGGGCGGGGCGCAGCGGGTAGCAGCCGGCTGTGACTGCGGCCCGGCCCGGTGCGATGCGATGGGTTCCAGATGATCGTCGCGCTCGCGCCGCGCGCAAGTGCGAAGCGCGTCGGCAGGGCGGTCCAAGCCGTTCGGGCTAACAGAAGTTCGCAGAGGTTGCACGGCGCCTCGAAGAGCCGGGCCGCGCGGCGGGGGCGTCATCGATCTGCCTTTTGCCCTGAATAGCCTCGTTCAGGGTTTTCCCGCATCCCCGGGGAAGCCTCATCGGACCGACCACTCACAGAAAAGACCCGAATCATCATGAAGACCTCCCGACTCGCTCTTGCCGCAGCACTTGCCGTGCTCTCCCTCGCTTCCGCCAACGCCCAGCAACGCACCCGCGAAGCCGTCGAAGCCGAAGCCATTGCCGCCGCTCACGCAAAGGACCAGAACGTCACGCGCGGTTCGCGCGGCGCCGATCCGTTCACCTCCACGGCCGATGCCGAAGCCGTGTACAAGCAGGCCGTCGAAACGGCCCATGCGCCCAACCAGAACGTGACGCGCGGCTCGCGCGGCCCGGACCCGTTCACCTCCAGCCGTGACCCGGCGCAGGTCTACCAGGAAGCCATGGCCACCGCTGCGGCGCCTGATCAAAACGTGACCAGCGGCTCGCGCGTCAACAGCAAGGTCGTCTCGACCATGCAGAACCCCGTGCTGCAGTCGGCGCAGGGCAAGTAAGCCGGCTGGCCGTTGCCCGAGGACGCCGCCGCTACGCGTTGTGTGCGCGGCGCCCGGGCTCGGCTTGATGCAGGAAGCCGGTGAAGGTGTCGGGCGGCGACGAGCCCGTGAGCCGGGTCAGGATCCGGCCGACTTCTCCGCGGTGATAGCCCGCATGGGTCGCCACGTGGGCCAGCATCTCCTCGCGCGACATCCGGCCCGGCGCTCCATCGGTGAACGTGAAATCGATGTTCTCCGCCAGCGCCTGCGGGTCCAGGCGCGCGATGTAGTCGATGTACCAGCGGTCGGTTTCTCGCACGGCCTCGGCCAGCGCTTCCAGCGCCGGTGGCTCTGGCGCGCCTGTCGCGGTGTGGCCGTGCGCCATGCGCTGCAGGTTCGCGACGAAGATGCGATCGACGATGCACGCGTGGTTGAACACGCGCGCCGCCGTGCGGTATTCGTCGGCCGGCCCCGTGGCAGCAAGCTCGGCCAGGCCCGCCAGCAATCCTTCGTCGGCCCAGGCCTTGTAGCGAAACAGCGAGGCCAGAAGCATCTGCGTACTCATCACAATCTCCCCTTGAGCGGTTGAACGCACGCCTTGCGCGCCGTCCTATTCTTGAGTGGAGCCTCGAACTTGGGTACTCGCATTCCCCTACAGCGCAGGACCATGCGCAAAGCGCCCCGGCAGCAGCGTTCGCGCGTCACGGTGGACGTGATCCTCGAGGCCGCAACTCGCGTTCTGGCGCGCCGCGGATGGGCCCGCTTCACCACCAACGAGATCGCGGCGGTTGCCGGCGTCAGCGTCGGCTCGCTCTACCAGTACTTCCCGGACAAGCTGGCCATTGCCGAGTCGATCCGGGAGCGTCATCTCCACGAGGTGCTCGCGGCGCTGTCGGGTCCGCAAGAGAAAGAAGAAGATGAAGGCGGCGAAGCCGTCGCGCTCGACCGGCGGGTGGAGCGCTTCGTCGATGGCGTCATCGCCGCCCACTCGGTCGACCAGGCGCTGCACCGCGTGCTGGTCGACGAAGTGCCGCTTGCCGCGCGCTCCAGCTATCCCGAGTTCGAGGCGGAATACCAGCGTCGCTACCGGGCGCTGGTCGTTTCGGGCACGGCCACCGGCGAAGGCGACGACGGCACTGAAGGCGAAGCGGCCGCTCGCATGCTGTCTTCGGCGGTCGAAGGGGTCGTCCATGCGGCGGCGCGCCGTGGCGACCTGGGCTCGCCCGTGCTCAGGAGCGAACTTGTCAGGCTGGTGCTGGCCTATCTGCGCGATCGCCGGCAGGCAGGCCGGGGACGCGCCGGCAACCCGCCTGCCGGAGTGGACAGTGCGCCCTGTCCCTGACCACAATGCCCGCCGAGTTTCTTCACTCGTCCTGAAAGGTCGTCGCAATGAAAAAAATGCTCGTGCCGGTTTGCCTGGTCCTGGCTCAGATGATGGTCGTGTCGGTGGCGTCCGCGCAGTCTTCCGGCGAAGCGGACCCCGCACAAGGAAAGGCGCGGCCTACGGCGCCTACCACCAGGGCGGAGCGCGCCGAGGCGCGCAAGGAACGTCGCGTGGACGGCGCCGCGGCCGCACGGGGCCCGCAGATGCAGGAAGGCGAAGTTCGCGCGACCACGGCGCCAAAGCTGTCGAGGGAAGAACGCCGAGCCGCCGCGGCCAAGCGCTGTGCGGCGAACCGCGAGGCGATGAAGGCGGGCCAGCTGTCGCGCGGCGGCAGCAACGACGCGCCGGAAAAGCAGAAGAAGCCCTGAGGAACGACCCGCCCGAAGGGTTCTCAGGCGTAGGCCTTGGCCGACCGAAGCTGCAGCAGGGCCAGCATCCGCGCCTCTTCCGCATCGCGCAGGCTCTTGGCGGCGCGGCTGGCGGCGTACGTCACGTAGAGCGTATCGACGGCCTTCTGCCAGCACTGGATCGTCTGATAGGCGCTGTCGGCATCGCCCGGCCGGGGCGGCACGGCGTAGCCGGCCTTGCGCAGGATGTTGGCTTTGTGTTCGGTGCTGAGCATGTGGCGACCCCCCGAGTCGATGGTGTCAGGTGCCACGGTACGCGCGATGCGCCCTGTGCGCTATTGGCTACACGACGTATCCAGATGTAGGAAAACCCGCTCCGGAGGGATTCAAACTAGGCCATAAGGATTAGTCGATGTCGCTCGACTGCCACACCAGCGTGGCGGCGGTCAGGTCCTCCAGGGCGCTGCCGACGGCCTTGAATACCGTGCGCGCGGTCTCGTTCGGGCGGCCGAGCTGTTCCGGGCGGCATAGCGTGGCGAGCGTGCCCCGGACATCCTCGGCGCGCAGCGTGCCGGCAGCCATCGCGTCGAGCAGGTCGCCGGATTTCTGCAGTGCCTCTTCGGTGTCGATACAGACGTGCGCGCCCGCGAAGCAGTGCACGTCTGCCTCGCGCATGGCAGGGGTGAAGCTGCCGATCAGGTCCAGGTGCGAGCCCGGTGCCAGCCATTCGCCGCGCACCAGCGGCGCGGTGGCCAGCGTGGCGCAGCTCACGATGTCGGCCTCCCGCACGGCGGCTTCCAGGTCGGTGGCCGCCCGGGCGTTCCAGCCCTCGGCGCGCCATTGCGCCGCCAGGGCCTCCGCGCCTTCCGGCCGATGGTTCCACACCCACAGTTCGTCGATGGGGCGCACGCTCGCGTGCGCCGCGGGCAGCATGCGCGCGATGCGTCCGGTGCCCAGCACCAGCAGCCTGCGCGAATCCTGCCGCGCCAGGAAGGATGCACCCAGCGCCGAGGCCGCCGCCGTGCGGCGCGCGGTGATCTCGTTGCCGTCCATCATCGCCAGCGGCACGCCGGTGCGGGCGTCGTACAGCACATAGGTCGCATGCAGCCCGGGCAGGCCTTGCGCGCCGTTGCCGGGGAAGATGTTGATGGTCTTGATGCCCAGGAAGCCAGCGTCGCTCCAGGCCGGCATGATGAGCACGGTGCCCTTGCTCCCGTCGGCTTCGATGGCGTGCACATGGCGCGGCGGCACCTGGGCTCCGGCCGCGAAGGCCGCGCGCAATGCGGGCACCAGCCGATCGAAACCCAGCGGCGCGCGGGTGGCGGCTTCGTCGAAATGCTTCATGGCTGTGTCGTCACTGCTGCATCGGATGCTGTGCCGACTCGAAGAACTCGGTCAGCGCCTTGCGGTAGGCGGCGCCGTAGCGCAGCGCCGTCATCGGCTCGAAGGTGCGCCGCGCCCGGCACTTCGATCAGCCGCTTGGGCTCGCGCGCATCGGCCAGCAGGCGCTTCGAATGCGCGAGCGGAATCACCTGGTCGGCCGTGCCGTGGATCAGCAGCAGCGGAATGGGCGACACGGCAGCGACGTACCTCGACGCCGCGTACTCGTCGCTCACCAGAAGGCCGGCGCCCTTGAGCTTGTCGTTCGCGATCGACGAATAGGAATAGAAGGTCGACTCGATGGCCGCCGCCTTCACGCCCGCGCGGTTGCCCGCGCCCATCACCGCGATGGCGTTCGTGCCGCCCAGGCTCTGGCCGAAGACGAACAGCCGCTCGGGGTCGATGTCGCCGCGCGAGCGCACGTAGTTCAGCGCGGCGTTGGAGTCCTCGAACACGCCCTTGGGCTCCGGCTTTCCTTCGGACTGGCCGTAGCCGCGGTAGTCGAAGACGAACACGTTGTAGTCGCGCTTGGGCAGCCAGGCCACGAAGCGCCAGTGCGTGCTCATGTTCTGCGCGTTGCCGTGGAAGTGCACCACCGTGCCCTTGGCTTCCTTCGGGTTCTGGCGGTTCTCCGCCGGCAGGAACCAGCCGCTCAGGCGCGTGCCGTCGGCACTGGTGAATTGCACGCTCTCGTAGCGCATGCCCAGTGCGTCGGGCGTCTCGTAGCGCACGTTGTCGGGGTAATAGAACATCGACTGCACGCAGCCGCCGAGCACGAACGGCAGCGTGCACATCGCCAGTCGTCCGAGCCAGCGCCGCACCGCGCCGCCCTTCATGCGGGCTTCCCGCCGGCGACTGCCGCGCGGTTTTCCGCGAGCATGTTGCAAAAGAGCGCGCCTTGCTCGATGGCGTCGTCCAATGCCACGTGCGAGTGCGGCAGGCCGGCGTCGAACCAGCGGCGCGGCATCGCGCGCTTGGTGCTGTCGCGGTAGTCGAGCCTGAGCATCGCCATCGCGAACGACTTCACGTCGAGCGCCGAGTGGCTGAATGGACTCTCGCCCGCGAAGCGCATCAGGTACCAGTAGACGAACAGGAAGTCGAAGCCCGCCGGATATGCGACGAACACCGGCCGCGCATGCAGGCCCTTGAGCCAGCTCACGTAGCTCTTCATCGCGTGAGCCGGCTCCTGCAGGTCGGCGCGGCATGCGGCCCAGGCTTCGGGCTGGGTCTTCCACCATGCGGCGGTCTTGGGGTCGGGCTCCGCGCCGGGCAGCGTGTGCAGGTTGGCGCTGAAGGTGGAAACGAGCTGCTTGTCGGCCGTGTAGGCGGCCGAGCCGAAGCTGAGCATCGAGTTCGGGCCGGGAATGGGGCCGTCTGATTCGACGTCGGTGCTTATGTAGATTTCTGGCATGGGTTAGCTTCTTGGCTGGCCGCAGACGTATCGAATGCGCCTTTGTTCAGTTTGCTCGTGTCGGCAACAAACGCTTCCACCATGGCCGTTGCGCCGATGGGATGTTCGATGAGGCGTTGGCTTGGCGCGTCGACGATGGCAGGAATGCCTTGCAGGCCTTTGCACGAACGCGAAGGCTTTCGACGGCACTGGCGCTGGCCCATTCTGATGACTCGCTTTCGAGTCGGTCGAGCGCCCATTGCAGTTCAGACTCCGCCGTGTCGAACATGGATTCCTCGGTGACCGCACCCTGCGTGACGGCCAGCAAATGCCGTGGGTCGCCCTGGTCGAACCAGAACGTGCAGGCAGCGATGTACGAAAAAATCGCGGCTTTCATCCCGGCATCGTGCGGGCCGCTTTTTCCTGTCGATGACAGGTGCCGTGCCAAGTCGTGCTGTACTTGCAGCATGCCATCCACCATTTCGTCGCAGGTAACCGGCAACTCAAGGTGCTGTTGCAGCAGCTGTGCCCACAGCACCTCGTCCAGCCGGTCCTGCAGCGCGAACTCCTTGCCGAAACCGATGGCCGAGGCATAGGCCTCGAGGTTGGGATAGAGCGCTTGGGCGCAGAAGACCGCAAACGCCGCAGCCTTTGGGTTCGAGAGCTTCGACACCCTGGGCGAGAAAGCTTTGGAGAACCGAGTCTGTGCCTGCGACTCGGTGATTCGTTGGATGTTCTGCTCTACCCACTGCAGGTACCAGTCGTTGAAACCCATACGGGTTCCGTTCTCGTTCATGAAAGGCTCTATACCTTTGTAGTCCGCGCGCAGGTCGCGCCAGACGGTACCCGCCAGCGGGCCGGTCACGACCAGCCAATTGCGCAGAGCACAGCCTTCGTGGCAGACGGGTATGGCGCCGTCCATGATGCTCGTCGCGTAGTACTGCGTCTCGAGCTTTCTGTCCCAGACTTCGTTCATTCGATCTTCTTCATCAGTGCGCGTATCAGCTGTTGGGTTTGGCTGCTGAGCCCAGAAGTCTGTAGACAAATTCCAAGCGTGCTCCCATGGAAATGGCTTGGACAGATCGCCGATGAGCGAGAACTTGGCGTCCCAACTGGTGAGCCCATGAAATTCGTCCTGCATGCCGAGCGGAAATACGCCGTAGGCCGGGCCTGCACCGCCATTCCCGATCGCGGTGATGAACCTGCGGTACTCGTTGGGAAACCTGCATCGGTACTTCGCCTCCATCTGCGCGACCTCCTCTTCGGAAAGTGGCGGATTCAGGTCGTACCAGTGCGCCTTCGCTGCGAAGCTGCTGCAGTCCAGGTCGAGTCGCTTGAGCGTTTGAAGACGGGAAAGGATGTCAGTCACGACGGGCTCATTCCTCTTGGTTGCTATTCGATTCCGAGAATCGATTGGACCGAGCGTTGCAGTTCTTCGACCAGTTCGGGGTCCATGTATTTGTATTCGTCGGGAATGTCGAGCACGTGGACCGGCTTGTGCGCCAGCAGCCGCGAGAACTCGGCCGCGAGCCTCGACTTGTGCTTCTCTTCCATCACCAGGATCACGTCGGCCCATTCGATGTCGTCGACGGAGACCCTGTGCCGCGCATTCGGACTGGTACCGGCGGAGCGCGCGGAGACCAGCGGATGCCGGCGCCAGAGCTGCTCCGCCGTCGGGCTGCGCCATTGGTTGCGACTGCAGATGAAGAGGACGTTGCGCATGGGTCGTTCGGGGGCTTGGGGCAGCTGGAAGACGTGCATGTCGCGCCAGTTGCCCGAAGAGTTCTCCATCAGCGTGACTTCCGTGCATGCCGCGCGCACGGTGGCTGATGCGACGAGGCGCGACTGGAGCGCGATGGCGGTTGTGTCCGCGTCGGCCGCACTGCCGTGCGCCACCGTCAGGTGCGGAATGACGCCCTCGTGCTCGCCGCCGTAAGGAGGGAAGCCGGGAAATGCCTCCGCCAGCGCCAGGGTCATCTCGATGAAGGGCGCGGCCGGCTCCGGCGCAAGGTAGGTGGTTTCGGGAAAGCGTCCGACCTCGCGCAGGGTGAAGTCGAACGCCGGCGTCCTGCTCAATGACTGCTGCGCGCGTTGCAGCACGTCGGCGCTGATCAGCGAGGGGTCCATGAAGGGAACGAGCACCGTGATGTGCGCGGGCACTCCCTGTGCCGCCGTCGCGTCGTAGCGATGCCGCAGGTCTGCGACCAGGGGCTCGGCTGCGGGGACTTTCACGGCGAATGCGGAAATGGCCATCGCGGCGGAGGATAGCTCAGGCGTTCGCGATCCGGCCCCATTCCAGGCCATGCTTGGCGAGGTACTTGCGCAGCCGGTCGGCGTCGTTCACCACGCTGCGTTGCGCGCGCGAAGCCTGGAAGAGCTGGCGTCCGGCGTCCGACAGGCTGCGCGACTGACGGCAGACGCGCACCACCGCCTCGAGCTGCAGGCGATCGAACAGGTCGAGCGCTGCGCTGCGTTCTTCGCCGAGCAGGGCATCGAGGTCCACGCCTTCGCCAGCGGGCGGTGCGGCGCCCGAGTGCTTCCACAGCCAGCGCAGCCGGGCAATCTCGGCTTCCACCAGCGCGACCGGGATGCGCCCGCCATCGGCCAGCGTGGCCAGCCGCGTCACGCTGGCCGAGAGGTCGCGGAAGTTGCCGCTCCAGATCGCCTCGCCGCTTTGCGCGAAGCGCAGGTACGCGGCGCGTGCCTCGGCGTTGAAACGCACCACGCGGTTGTTCTCGGCGGCGTGGAGGGCCAGCAGGTGGTTGACGTTGGGCTCGATGTCCTCCGGCCGCTGTGCGAGGCCGGGCAGGTCGTAGGTCCAGAGGTTGATGCGCGCGAACAGGTCTTCGCGGAAGCGGCCCTGGGCCACGTCGCTGCGGAGGTCGCGATTGGTGCCGGCGATCAGCTGGAAGTCGCTTTCCACTTCCTTGTCGGCACCCACGGGGAAGAAGCGCTTCTCCTCGATCGCCTTCAGCAGCATCGCCTGCTCGTCGAGGCCGAGCTCGCCGATCTCGTCGAGGAAGAGCACGCCCTGGAGCGCGGTGCGCAGCAGGCCTGCGCGGTCGGCGGCGGCGCCGGTGAAGGAGCCCTTCTTGTGGCCGAAGAGCGTGGAGGCCGCACCATCGCCGCGCAGCGTCGCGCAGTTCACTTCGACGAAGGGCCCGGTCATCTGGTGGCGCGACTGCTTCAGCTCGAACATGCGCCGCGCCAGGAAGGACTTGCCCGCGCCCGTCGGCCCCACCAGCAGGATGGGCGCGCGCGAGCGCACGGCCACGCGCTCGATCTCGTCGATCAGCGCGTTGAATCGTGCATTGCGCGTGGCGATGCCACTCTTGAGGAAGGCGACCGCGTCGCGCTGCTCCGCGTCGAAGCGCCGCGCGATCACGTCGTAGCGCGAGAGGTCGAGATCGATCAGCGTGCACTTGCCGGCTTCGCCCTCGCGCTGCTTCTTCGGCGGCGATGTCTGCGCGAGCACGCCGGGCACCACGCGCGATTCGGACAGCAGGAACATGCAGATCTGGGCGACGTGCGTGCCGGTGGTGATGTGCGTCCAGTACTGCTCGCGCTCGGTGTCGAAGCTGTAGCCGCGCGCCCAGTCGTACAGGCGCGTGTAGACCTCGCCGAAGTCCCAGGGGTCGGCGAGGTCGAGCGGCACGAGGTTGACCGTGGTCTCGGGCGAGACGGTGGCGATGTCGGCCTTCACCACCTCGGCCAGCGCCTTGTGCCGCAGCGTGTAGAGCAGCTCCATGCGCGAGACGACCATGTCCTCGTGCTGCGCGAGCGAGACGGTGGGCCGCCACTTGTTCCAGCGGCCGGCGCCCTGGCCGGCGTCGAGCTGGGTGCCGAGGAAGCCGATGACGACGATGGGTTTCTTCTTCATTTGGATAAATGGCTATCCAAAATTATAGGAAATTGGCGTGAAGAAAAGTTCGGCCGGAAGCGGTTGGCTGCGTCGATCCAGAAAAAGTCGAATCAAATCAATAGCTTGTGAGATTGGATCGTCGGCGGATCGAGCGCTGGCACACCCGTTGCAATAAGGATCGCAACTCAAGAAAAAAATCGACCCAAAAGAATCGAACAAGGAGAAGTCACATGGCCAACCTTCAACTCTTCCAGACGCTGCGCGGTGCCCTGCCTCCCGCTGCCGATGCCCGCAACGAAGCCGGCGGCGCCGCCTATGCGCTGTCGCCCAAGCATCGCCTGGCGCAGCTCGCTGCCACGGGCTGCCTGAACAACACGTTCTACGCGCAGGCCCAGGACCAGCTCGATGCCGTGCTGGCCCTCGCTCGCGAGATCGATCCGGTGTTCGTGGCGAAGACGGCCGTGTATGCCCGCCGCGCAGGCCACATGAAGGACATGCCGGCGCTGCTGGCCGCAACGCTGGCGGTGCGCGACGTGTCGCTGCTTGCCAAGGTGTTCGGCCGCGTGGTCGACAACGGCAAGATGCTGCGCAACTTCGTGCAGATGCTGCGCTCCGGCGCAGTGGGCCGCAAGTCGCTGGGTACGCGTCCGAAGAAGCTGGTGCAGCAATGGCTGCTCGAAGCGACCGAGGCTCAGCTGCTGAACGCCGCCGTGGGCAACACGCCGTCGCTGGCCGATGTGGTGAAGATGGTTCACCCCAAGCCCGCGGAAGCCTGGCGCGCCGCATGGTTCGCATGGCTGATCGATCGTCCGTATGCGCTGGAGGCGCTGCCGCCGGTGACGCAGGCCTTCGAGCGCTTCAAGCGTGACCGTGCGCAGGAGGTTCCGGATGTGCCGTTCCAGATGCTGACCGCACTGGAGCTGGATACGCAGGCGTGGGCGCAGATCGCGCAGCGCGGTTCGTGGCAGATGGTGCGTCAGAACCTGAACACCTTCGCCCGCCACGGTGTATTCGCGCTGCCCGGTCTTGCCGAAGCAGTGGCCGCCAAGCTGCGCGATCCGCAGGCGGTGGCCAAGGCCCGTGTATTGCCGTACCAGCTGATGGCCGCATGGAAGGCAGCCGGTGCCGATGTGCCGCATGTGGTGAAGGAAGCGCTGCAGGACGCGATGGAACTCGCGCTGGCCAACGTGCCGCAGTTCGAGGGCCGCGTGGTGGTGTGTCCGGACGTGTCGGGCTCGATGAGCTCGCCAGTGACGGGTCACCGCGGTTCGGCGACCTCGACGGTGCGATGCATCGACGTGGCCGCGCTGGTGGCTGCCGCCATGCTGCGCCGCAATGCCGATGCGCGCGTGCTGCCCTTCGAAACGAAGGTGGTTTCGCTGCAACTGAATCCTCGCGATTCGGTGATGACCAACGCGGCCAAGCTGGCGGCGGTAGGTGGTGGCGGCACCTCGTGCAGCGCGCCGCTGGCGTTGCTGAACCGCGAGAAGGCGCAAGCCGATCTGGTGGTGCTGGTGTCGGACAACGAGTCGTGGGCAGACCCTGCACGCGGCCGCGGTACTGCAACCATGCAGGAATGGGCGGTTTTCAAGAAGCGCAACCCGAAGGCGCGGATGGTGTGCATCGACATCCAGCCTTATGCGACCGCCCAGGCGCAGGAGCGCGACGATGTGCTGAACATCGGCGGCTTCAGCGACGAAGTGTTCAAGCTGCTGGCGGTGTATGCCGCGGGTGGCCTGGGCGCCGACCACTGGGTGGGTGTGATCGAGGAAACCTCGATCTGAACGACAGGAGAGTGCCGCGGGCCAGGCTCGCGGTACTCCTCCCACGAATCGATTGAAGTCGTCGTCCGGCGAATGCAGATGTGAGTACATCCAACCATGTTTCCCTCACATCGATCGTTAGTCGCCGGACGGGGACACCAAGTTGAAGTGCGAATGCAGGCAGGACTACATCTGGACGCCCGGGGGTCGAGCCCCGACACCAGTTCACTGGTGGGCATGTCTTGCCATCCTTGTCGCACTGTTTTTTGCAGCGAATGCTGGCGGAACTACAGACTATTAATCTCGTGGTCGCGGGTTCGACTCCCGCCGGTCGCAAGACCGTAGCTCAGTGGTCAGAGCACGACGTTTCGCCGACTCTTGTCGCTGTTTTTTGTTTCGAGGTGAATGCGGGCAGGTCTACAGGTAAGAGCGTCATGGTCTTGGCCATGAAGGTCCCGGGTCCGAGTCCCGGTCTGCTTCGGCAGATAGCTCAGTCAACGACCTGTCGTTACTCGTCACCTCACTTTTATTTCGGGCACGCAGGCACAGAAGGGGGCGCCACTGCCAAAAATGTTGATATTGCCGGCAGTCCGGGTAGCACCGGATGCGGCGGGAAAGTCGGTCGACGAGCAAGGTTGAGGATGCAGGTGCTGGCTCCGATGACGGGTCTGTCACTGGCGCGCGTTTCCAATCGTCGACTGGGCCGCTGGATTGAAACACCGCGGTCGCCGTATTGATGCGGGTTCGAATCCCGCCGTGTCCACCAGTCGTTCGTGAAGAATGAATAGATAGATAGCCAAAAAGAGAGAGAAAGAAAAATGGAACAGAGCAAGAACTACAACCTGCACGAAGTCGCCAACGGCGTTCCCGTGAAGATGTGGACCCGCGGCGTACCCGTGGAAGACGAGGCGCAGAAGCAGCTCGAGAACGCTGCCCGCCTGCCCATCGTGTTCAAGCACATCGCGGCCATGCCCGACGTGCACTACGGCATCGGTGCGACGGTGGGTTCGGTGATCCCGACCTTCAAGGCCATCATCCCGGCCGCGGTGGGCGTGGACATCGGCTGCGGAATGATGGCGTGCAAGACCACGCTGCATGCCAACGACCTGCCCGACAACCTGGGACCGCTGCGCTCGGCGATCGAGAAGGCCGTGCCGCACGGATCCAACCCCAAGCGCATGGGCCGCGACAAGGGCTCGTGGGAGACGCCTCCCAACGAGACCGACGTGGCCTGGGCCGGTCTGGTGGACGAGTTCGATGCGATCTGCGAGGACTACCCGCGCCTGAAGAACACCAACAACCACAAGCACCTGGGAACGCTGGGTACGGGCAACCACTTCATCGAGGTGTGCCTGGACGAGGCGGGTTCGGTGTGGTTCATGCTGCACTCGGGTTCGCGCGGCGTGGGCAACGCCATCGGCACGCACTTCATCGAACTCGCGAAGAAGGATGCCGAGCAGCACCAGCGCAACCTGCCCGACCAGGACCTGGCGTACTTCGAAGAGGGCGCCAAGTACTTCGGCGACTACGTGCGCGCGGTGGGCTGGGCCCAGAAGTTCGCGCGAGCGAACCGCGAAGTGATGATGCAGCGCGTGGTCGCGGCCGCGCGCAAGGTCATTACCAAGCCTTTCGAGGCGCACGTGGAAGCGGTGAACTGCCACCACAACTACGTGAGCCGCGAGACGCACTTCGGTGAGGACGTGCTCGTGACCCGCAAGGGCGCGGTGAGCGCCAAGGCGGGCGAGCTGGGGATCATTCCCGGAAGCATGGGCGCCAAGAGCTACATCGTGCGCGGAAAGGGCAACCCCGAGAGCTTCATGAGCTGCAGCCACGGCGCCGGTCGAAAGATGAGCCGTACCAAGGCCAAGAAGCTCTACACGGTGGCCGACCAGATCGCCGCGACCGAAGGCGTGGAATGCCGAAAGGACGCCGACGTGATCGACGAGATCCCGATGGCCTACAAGGACATCGACGCGGTGATGGATGCGCAGAAGGACCTGGTGGAGGTGGTCTACACGCTCAAGCAGGTCGTATGCGTGAAGGGATAGCCGGCCGTCCATCGAGGCCGGCGCAGGAGGGCCAAGATGAAGATCGATCACAGGTGCATTCGACAAACTGAAGCTGAACTGAAGCGTCGGGAGCTGGCGTTGCAAGAGGCCTTCACGCAACGCGGACGTTCCGTATCGGCATGGACTGCCTGGAAGGTGGCAGCCGAACGCTTTCGCAGCTATGAGAGCCCTGTGTTCGAGTTGTGGAGTGATGAGGCGCGGGAAGGGGTTCTCCAAGGCAAGGGAGCATGGCGCGAATCGGCCATTCTTTACATCGAAATGGGGCCGCGGTTTTTTCGATCCGGCTACCTGCGCGATCGACTGTGCCATCTGCTGAAGCAGAGCGATCTATCCGAACAGGAACGCAGCAGCGTGTTGAGGAGTCTGTTGACGTCGTTGACACGCAGGCCTTCTACAGGACGGTTTTGTCACGATTGCCGGCTTGCTGTTCGATGGGCGGACGATGAGTTCGCCGCTCGCGTTCGCGAGATCTCGTCCCGCAAGGATCGTTGGACTGGGGGTCGAGCACGACGGATGTTGCATGCCATCGAGCAAGACAAGATAAAGCGAGGCTGAGAGTCATGAAGAGCAACAAGCAACGCCGCGCCGAAATCAAGGCGCGTCGCCTCGAGCGCGCCGCAGCATCGGCCGCGCGCCTGCGTGCGAAGGATGTCCGTCTGCCGCAGCCCGATTTTGGATTCGCGCTCGGTTGCGAGCCGGCGGATCGGTCCGTCCTCAAGCAATACAACAACACCTATGGTGTGTTGCCTGCGTTCTATGTAGCCCGCCCCTTCACCTGCCGCGACTGCGGCGCTGAGGAGCTGTGGACGGCCAAGCAGCAGAAGTGGTGGTACGAGGTCGTGCACGGACATATCGATAGCCGAGCCGTTCGATGCCTGGCATGTCGTCGTGCGCGGCGGGAGCGTCTGCGGAATACGGGGCCGGGTGCGAACCTCCTGGGCGAGCAGACAGATCGTCTTCGCGCGTTGGGTGCAACGAAGCCGAATGCACGAGCCGTGGCCGAAGTCGAGGCCGCGCTCGAAAGCAAATGGTGGAGCCTGCGTGTCTTGGCGATCCAGACCATGGCGCGATGGGGCGGCGAATCCAACCTCGCGAAGCTGCATGAACTGATGACGGCCCGCCCCGCAGGCGGTCGCCGATACTTTGCCTGGGAGCGCGTTGCCGCGGATGCGGCGAAGAGTGCGCTGATGAACAGGGAGCGATGGCCTTGACGACGATGATGAAACTGACTTTCCTGGGAACCTCTTCCGGTACCCCCACGCGTCACCGCAACGTCTCCGGCCTCGCGGTGCAGACGGTGCTCGGCGCCGACTGGTTCCTGGTCGATTGCGGCGAAGGCACGCAGCATCGCGTGCTGCAAACGCCGCTGTCGCTGAACGACCTGGCTGCCGTCTGCATCACGCATGTGCACGGCGACCATTGCTATGGGCTGCCGGGGCTGCTCGCGAGCGCGGGCATGGGCAAGCGCACCAAGCCGCTGAAGCTGATCGCACCGCTGCCGGTGTGGCAGTGGTTCGAGGCCACGCGCACGCTGACAGACCTGCATCTGCCCTACGAAGTCGAGCATGTGGATCTCGATGCGCAGCAACTGGTGTACGAGGCGCCCGGCGTGCGCATCGAGCGCCACGCGCTGCTGCATCGCGTGCCCAGCCACGCCTACCGCGTTCATGTCGAGACGCGGCGCGTGCGACTGAAAGCGGACGCATTGCGCGCCATCGGTCTGCCACCCGGTCCTGCATGGCGTGCGCTGCAGCAAGGCGAGGATGTGCCTTTCAACGGCGGCTTGCTGCGCAGTGCCGACTACACCGAGACCCAGGTCGAAACGGTTGCCGCGGTGGTGGGCGGCGACAACGCCAAACCCGCATTGCTGCACGACGCCTGCAAAGGTGCGCAACTGCTGGTGCACGAGGCCACCTTCACGCAGGAGGCACTCGACAAGGTCGGCCCAGGGCCGATGCACAGCTCCGCGCGCCTGCTGGCCGAGTTCGCACAGGCGGCCGAAGTGCCCAACCTGATCCTCACGCACTTCAGCGCGCGCCATCAGAACGAAGAGGGCATGGCCGCATTGATGGAAGAGACGCAGCGGCACTATGGCGGCAATGCTTATCTGGCCAATGACCTTGACGTGTTTGAACTCGATGCAGCGGGTACTCTCGCCCGCGGCGCCGACGGGCCACGACCATGAGCGTTCAACTCCTACCTCAGTCCTTGGAGTTGGAAAGTGTCACGGACTCCCTGCGTCTTCGCATGAAGGCCGCAGGCTGTGAGTTCTACTTCACGGTTCGGCAATGTCTGACTGCAGCGGGCTCCGTCGACGAGGTACATCACCGCTCATTGTTGGAGGCCTTGTTTAGCGAACTGCAGGCAATGGCAGATCGAGGCTGGCAATGGCAAATGGCAAAACACCCTCATCTGAAGGCCGGGCAGCGCTCGATGGGGCCCGAGGATGTCTTCAACGCGTCTGCTATGCCTTGGGATACTGTTAGCGTTGTTGAAGTCTGTGTAGCCGAACCTGTCTGCCGTACCTCGCCGCTTCGAAAATCGGAGCCGCCGAACGGCTTTCAGCGACTGTCGCAAGCCTTTCAAAATCCACCCAGCTCGCTTCGGTGTCCACCAGAGTTGTTCTCTGAGTTCTGTACGGTTGTGGGGTTGTTGCCGGATCACGATATCGAAGTCCTTGATTGGGTAGGTGACCCCTTCATGGAGCCGGAGCGTAGCAATTGGAGCAAGTATTTTGAAGATGGGAAGGAGTGGTGGGGTATCTGGTGTCTCACCGTATGGAACCCACGTCATCAAACGCTGGCTGCTCTCGTTGCAAGCAGCACAGATTGACTGCGTTGGCCCCTATTCCTGATCGTCGTTGCGCTGGCTTCCAGAGCGAGGCAGACAACTGCTTTTTCATTTATGACCGAGTACCTCAACAACGAATTCCTGCGCTCCGCCCACCCGATCGAGCCCGCCATGCGCGCGCAGATCATGGAGGCCCTGGGCGAGATCGAGGCGAAGCACGACGTGACCGTGCTCTTCGCCTGCGAATCCGGCAGCCGCGGCTGGGGCTTCGCCTCGCCCGACAGCGACTACGATGTGCGCTTCATCTACGTGAATCGCCTGCCGTGGTACCTCACGGTGATGCCGCGCCGCGACGTGATCGAGGTGCCTATCAGCGGCGATCTCGACATCAACGGCTGGGACCTGCGCAAGGCCCTGGGCCTGATGCGCGAGTCGAACCCGACGTTGCTCGAATGGCTGCGCTCGCCCGTCGTGTACCGCGACGACGCGACCGCGATGCCGCGCTTTCGCGAACTGTCGGAGACGGTGTTCTCCAACGCACGCGCCTGGCATCACTACGCCTCGATGGCGAAGAAGAACTTCCGCGAGCACCTGCAGGCCGATGAGGTGCGCTACAAGAAGTACCTCTACGTGCTGCGTCCGCTGCTGGCCGCGCGCTGGATCCGCACGCAGCCCGGCGTGCCGCCGATGCGCTTCGCCGAACTGGCGCAGCGCACGCTCGACCCGGTGCGCGACGCCGCGCTGATCGCCGAGATCAACGCGCTGCTCGAAGTGAAGATGCGCGCCGGCGAGGCCGCGACCAGCCCGCGCTGGAGCGGCATCCATGCGTTCATCGAATCCGAGCTGGCGGCCAATGCGGCGGAGCAGGTGACGCCACTGCCGCGCTCCGAGGAGGCAGGACTCGATGCCTTCCTCTACGAGACCGTGCTGCGTTTCGAGCAGCAGAAGCAGCAAGAGGAGGCTCCGCATGGTTGAACTCGACGGCTCCCAGGGCGAGGGTGGCGGCCAGATCCTGCGCACCAGCCTCGCGCTGTCGATGGTCACGGGCCAACCCATGGCCATCGAGAAGATCCGCGCCGGCCGTGCCAAGCCGGGCCTGATGCGACAGCACCTCGCCTGCGTGAACGCGGCTGCTGCCATCAGCGGCGCGGAAGTCGATGGTGCCGAGCTCGGTTCGCAGTCGCTGCGTTTCGTGCCCGGCCCGGTGCGTGCCGGCGAGTACCGCTTCGCGATTTCGGGCGCGGGCAGCTGCATGCTGGTGCTGCAGACGGTGCTGCCGCCGCTTCTGCTTGCCGGTACGCAGAGCCGCGTGTACCTGAGCGGCGGCACGCACAACCCGATGGCGCCGCCGTTCCATTTCCTGGAGCGTGCGTTTGCCCCGCTGGTGCGCCGACTGGGTGCGGACCTGCAGCTGACGCTGCGCCGCTGCGGCTTTTATCCGGCTGGCGGTGGCGAGGTCGAGGCGGTCGTCGTGCCGGCAGCCGGTGCGCTGCAGCCCTTCGACCTGATGACGCGCGGTGCGCACCAGTCGAACTACGCCGAATGCCTGGCGCCCGGCATTCCGCGCCATGTGCCGACGCGCGAGCTCGAAACGCTGGGCGGCGCGATGGGCTGGTCGGGCGATCAGCTGCGCTTCGGCTCGGTGCGCCAGAACGAGGGCCCGGGCAATGCGCTGCTGGCGACGCTGGCCTACGAGCACGTGACCGAGGTGTTCACCGCCTTCGGCGAGAAGTCGCTGAGCGCCGAGCAGGTGGCGCACGGGCTGGTGAAGGAGCTGCGCTCGTTCCAGAAGAGCGAGGCGGCCGTGGGACCGCACTTGGCGGACCAGCTGGCGCTGCTGCTGGCGCTCGCGGCGTGGCAGGGCAGGAAGGAATGCGCCTTCACCTGCAGCGAGGTGACCGAGCACACGCGCACCAACTGCGCGGTGATCGAGCGCTTCCTGCCGGTGCGCTTCTCGATCGCCGAGAGCCGCCAGGCCTGCACGGTGCGAGTCGCACCGGCCTGAGGCGAGTGCGAGGCCGGTGTCCGCGGCTGGCGGAAAACTCCTTTCCGTTTTTCGCCATTGAACGGCGGGCGAGCCGGCGTATCGTGGTGGCCCGGCACGGGCCGGGGGCGGACGGATTCGTCCAGGCAGACATCGGACATACCGGAGACACCGGAGATACGGGCACCAAGCCATGACCACACCCTCGTTCATCTACACCAGCGCACCCCAGCGGGTGGTTTTCGGCGCAGGTTCGCTGCAGCACCTGGCCCGCGAGATCGATGCGCTAGGCGCGCGCCGGGCGTTGGTGCTCTCCACGCCCGAGCAGCGCCCGCAGGCCGAGCGCGTGGCCGACATGCTCGGCGCGCATGCGGCGGGGGTGTTCGACCGCGCCGTGATGCACGTGCCCATCGAGACCGCACGAGAGGCGAGGGAGGTGGCCGGCAAGCTCGGCGCCGACTGTGCCGTGGCCATCGGCGGCGGCTCCACCACCGGGCTGGGCAAGGCCATTGCGCTCGATTCGGGCCTGCCGATCCTTGCCATCCCGACCACCTACGCGGGCTCCGAGATGACGCCGATCTACGGCATCACCGAAGCCGGCATGAAGAAGACGGGCAAGGACGCCCGCGTGCTGCCGCGCACCGTGATCTACGACCCCGAGCTCTCGCTCGGCCTGCCCGTGGGCATGAGCGTGACCAGCGGCATCAACGCCATCGCGCACGCGGCCGAAGGGCTTTACGCGGTCGACTCGAACCCGATCATGGACCTGATGGCGCAGGAGGGCATCGCCGCGCTGGGCCGCGCGCTGCCGGCCATTCGCGCCACGCCCAAGGACCCGGCCGCCCGCAGCGACGCGCTCTACGGCGCATGGCTGTGCGGCACGGTGCTGGGCAATGTCGGCATGGCGCTTCACCACAAGCTGTGCCACACGCTGGGCGGCAGCTTCAACCTGCCGCATGCGGAGACCCACACCATCGTGCTGCCGCACGCGCTGGCCTACAACTCTGCGGCGGCGCCCGAGGCCATGGCGAAGATCTCCAAGGCGCTGGCGGGAAGCGGCAGCGCCGCGCAGGCTGTGTACGATCTGGCGCGCGACAACGGCGCGCCGGTCGCCCTGCGCGACATCGGCATGAAGGAGGCCGATCTCGACCTGGCCTGCGAGCACGCGCTCAAGAACCAGTACCCCAACCCGCGCCCGCTGGAGCGCGCGGCAATCCGCGCGCTGCTGCGGAACGCCTGGGAAGGCGTGCGGCCCTGAGCCCTTGCCTCAGGGGCGTGCCGCGCTCGGCAGGCTGGCCTGCCGCGTGAACGAGACGCCGGGTTTCTTGTAGGCCGCGGGTACTTCGTCGCGGTAGAAGGCGCGGCGGTCCAGGCTCTGCAGCGGGTTGTTGGCGGCGGCCACGGCCTGCTCGCGCACGGTGGCGCGGTCGAGCGTGGAGTTGAAGGCCACGGCGCCTTCGGCGGCGGCGTCCGAATAGCGGTTGCCTTCGCGCGTGGCGGCCACGGCTTCGGCCTTCACGTCGCCGCGGCTGGCGGAAGCGGTGAGGGGCTGCACGCCCTCATAGGCTTCGGCGTGGACCGCGCCCGCTGCGCCGAGCATGGCGAATGCGATGGCGGAGAGAGCGGCGATGCGTTGCTTGGTGTTCATGATGCGAGTCCCTTTGCTGACTGTGTGGGCGGCGGACATTCGTCGTTGCCACGGGATGCAGTGTGAAACCGCATCGTGGTTCGCGATGTGCGTTTGCGCACCGCTTTCGCCAACTGGCAGCTAGAGGGAGGCCGTTGTCGCCGAAGTCGCTGGTGCGGTCGCCTGCGGCGCGTACAGCACCGCCAGGGGCTCCGAGCGGCCCCGCACCTTCAGCACTTCGGCCTCGCCCATGGCGTCCGCCACGCCGGCCTGCTCGGCCGCGAAGAGCGACACCACGAGGCGCGAGGCCGCGGTCTTCGAGTGGTCCTGCAGCCGGCTCGCTGTGTTGACCACTTCGCCGATGGCGGTGAAGGTGGTCGTCTCCAGGTAGCCCACCTCGCCCACCGCCGCGCGGCCTGCGTGCAGGCCCATGCCGAACTCCAGCCGCTGCCCGAACTGCGCCTCGAAGCCTTCGCTCCACGCGTCCATGCGCTGGCCGATCAGCTCCGTCGCCCGCATCGCCTGCCTGCAGGCGGTGGGCAGGTCGCAGTCGAGGCCGAAGATCGCCATCACGCTGTCGCCGATGAACTGGTTGGGCACGCCGCCGCTTTCGCGCACCGCCGCACCCACGGTGGCGAAGTAGCGGTCGAGCACGTAGGCCAGGTCGAAGGGCCACTGCCGCTCCGACAGGCCCGACCAGCGCCGCAGGTCGACGAAGAGGATCGCCACGTCGCGCTCGCGCCCGAAGCTGCCCACCGGCGCGGGCCGGCCCTCGTTGGGCAGCGGCGCGAACAGCGGCGTGACCTCGATGTCGCCGCGCGGGCGCAGCTGGCAGGCCAGCCGCACGTCGGCCGGCGCGCGCACCCGGTCGAGCGTGCGCCGCTCGTCGCGCCCCACTTCGCCGATGTGTTCGGCAGGGCCGGCCACGCGCACGCGGCAGGTGGAGCAGCGCGCGCGTCCGCCGCAGATCGAGACGTGGTCGATGCCGTGGGAGCGGCTCGCTTCCAGCACGCTCCATCCGCGCGGTACCTGCACCGTGCGGCCGGGGTAGCGCAGCGCCACCTGCGGCTGGCGCGACCATCGCGAGAAGCCGTTGCGGCTCCAGCGTGCCGCCAGCAGCGAGATCAGCGCCAGGCCGTAGCCCCACTTGATCGCGTTCTCGGCCGTACCCAGCGCCTTGGACTGCTCGGCCGTGGGCAGCGCGACCGGCGGCACGCCGGTCCACTGGAACTCACGCCCCATCGAGACGAAGCCCATCGCGGCGGACAGCGGCAGCACCACGGCCACCGCCAGCAGCAGGTGCGAGAAGCGCCGCCATGCCGGCTTGGCCCGCAGCGCGAAGTGCAGGCCCAGGCAGCCGTGGGTCCAGGCCGCAAGCAGCATCAGCAGCTGCGCGGCGGCGCCCTGCCAGTCCCACAGCCCCCAGACCACGCGCACGTACGAGCCCTCGATGCCGTAGGCCTGGTAGGCGCCGCGCATGGCCGTGAGGTGAGTGGCCAGCAGCAGCGGCAGCGCGAAACCCAGCGCCACGCGCACGCCTTCTAGCGGGGGCATGCGCAGGGTGCGCCGCTCCCACAGGGCGACCACGGCCAGCGCCAGGTGCGTGGCGGCCGCGCCATAGAGCAGGGCGGTGCCCGCGATGGTGTGCCAGAAGGCCTGCACGCCGCGCAGCATGGTCTCGGCGGCGGCAAACGAATAGATGCCCAGCGAGTGGTTCAGCAGGTGCAGCGTGACGTAGGCCATCAGCACCAGCCCGCTCGCCCAGCGCAGATTGCGCCGGGTGGGCGGTCTCAGCGAAATCGCGGCGGCGGGGGAGGCGTCGGAGGGGGCTTCAGGGGAACGTCTGGCCATGAACGGGTTCGAAGCGGCACCCGAGCATAATCCGCGCGCCCATCCCTGTTGACCACCGATCCCGGCATGGCCAGACCCGAACCTACCCCCCGTTCCAGCCTTGCGCTGCGCCAGATCGCGCTGCTCGAAGGCCTTTCAGACCAGCGGCTGGACCTGCTGGCCCGGCAATGCCTGTGGCACAGCGTGGAGGCCGGCAAGCCCCTGCTGCTGCGCGCCGAGCAGCAGGGCGAGGTGTTCCTGCTGGTCTCGGGCCGGGTGAGGGTGACGACCTACTCGGCCAACGGCCGGCAGGTGACCTTCCGCGATTCCGAGGCCGGCGAGCACTTCGGAGACATCTCCGCCATCGACGGCGGCCCGCGTTCCGCCGACGTGGTCACGCTGGAGCCCAGCGTGGTCGCGAGCCTCGACCGCGCCTCCTTCATGGCCCTGCTGCGCGACGAGCCCCTGGTGGCCGGCCGGGTGATGCTGAGGCTGGCGACGCTGGTGCGGCAGCTCTCGGAGCGGGTGATCGACCTGAGCACCCTGGGCGTGCAGAACCGCCTGCATGCCGAGCTGCTGCGCCTGGCCCGCGCTGCCGGCGTGGAGGGCAACCAGGCCCGGCTCGACCCCGCGCCCAAGCATGCGGCGCTGGCCAGCCAGATCAGCACCAACCGCGAGCAGGTGACTCGCGAACTCAACGTGCTGGCGCGCAGCGGCGTGCTGCGCAAGGACGACAAGGCCCTGCTGGTCGCCGACGTGGCCCGCCTGGAAGCGATGGTCTCGCAAGTCAGAGGCGACGCCGGCTGAACCGGAAGGCGATCAGTTCCAGCGGCCCTTGATGCCGCCCAGCGAGAAGCGGCCGGCGCCCAGCAGCACCACGGTCAGCGCGCCGAACAGGTACAGGCCCTGCAGTTCCAGCGCCCAGCCGCCCTGCTTGGTCATCGCGAACAGGTCGGCCATGTGCACCAGACCGAAGGCCACCAGCATGTTGATGACCACCACGCCCGCGGCGGCACGGGTGTAGAGGCCCGCGATCATCAGCAGCGGCGCGACGATCTCGCCGACGTACACCAGGTAGGCGATGCCGCCCGGCAGGCCGGACTTGGCCAGCATGCCGGCGATGAAGCCCACGCCGGCCGAGATCTTGAAGATGCCGTGCAGCAGCACCAGGAAGCCGACCGTCACGCGGATCAGCAGCTTGCCGGAATCGTCCAGCGTGGAAGGGGAGAGGGCGGACAGCGGCGACGCGATCGGCGCACGCGGGGTGTTGGCGGCGGTGGCCTGGGTGTTCATGGCAGATCCTTGCAGGGTGGAAGCGGTGGGGCCGCCGCGGGATGCGACGGTTGCGGTTCCAGTGTGCGGAGCTGCGGAAACGGGGAATGTGCGTTTACGCACATGTTTTGGCCAAAAAGCCCCCGGGGGCTGATCAGTGGGGGCCGAAGTGCGCCGTCCACTTGCGCTCGTATTCCATCTTCTGGAAATGCGCCGCCATGAAGTCGATGAAGCTGCGCACCTTGGCCGACAGGTGCTTGCGGCTCGGGTAGGCCAGGTTGATGGTCAGGTGCGGCAGGTCCCAGTCGTCCAGCGTGGGCACCAGCCGGCCGGCCACGATGTCGTCGTAGACGATGTAGGTGGGCTGCACCAGGATGCCCATGCCGTCGAGCGCCGCCGCGCGCAGCACCTGCCCGTCGTTCGACTCCAGCAGGCCCGTGACCGACACCGTCTGCGTCTCCTCCCCGCGGCGAAAGCGCAGCTCGTTCGGGTTGTTGGCGTGGGTGTAGATCAGCAGCTTGTGCCGCTTCAGTTCGTCCAGCGTCTTCGGGAAGCCGTGCTGCGCGAAGTAGCGCGGCGAGGCCGCCAGGATGCGCCGCGTCTCGCCGAGCCGGCGGATGGTCACGTTCGAGTCGGGCTCGAACTCGCGGGTGCGGATCGCCACGTCGATGTTGTTGTCGATCAGGTCGAAGTAGCGGTTGGCCGCCTCCACGTGCACCGTCACGCCCGGGTAGCGCTGCGTGTACTCGCGCAGCAGCGGCGCGATGTGGTGGATCGAGAACGACAGCGAGGCCGTCACGCGCAGCGTGCCCGTGGGGTTGAGCGCGGTGGCGTTCACAGCCGATTCGGCGTCCGACAGGTCGGCCAGGATGGTGCGGGCGCGGCCGCAGAACTCGCGGCCGGTGTCGGTGAGGTAGAGCCGCCGCGTGTTGCGCTCGACCAGCCGCGCGCCCAGCCGTTCTTCCAGCGCGCTCAGGTGGCGGCTCGCGGCCGCGTTCGAGAGGCCCAGCGCCTCGGCCGCGCGGCTCAGGCTGCCGGCATCGGCGATGTGCACGAGCAGGGCGATTTCGGTCCAGCGGTCCATGGGGTTTGTCTCCGGGCTTGCCTGCCGTGCGCGGTTCACGCCGGACCGATCGCGGGGCTGAACCGGGCCCCGGACGCCTGCGGGCGGGCAGGCTGGCGATTCTATGTGGCGCGCACCGGGCGGGTGGTGCCGGGCCGGGGTGCTGGGCGAAAGCCGGTTCCAGTCAGGTGCCGTTAGGCCGGAAGCTTTACAAAGGCAGGCAATGAATTCCCGGCCCTTCCTTCCCGGCGCCCGTCCGGCGTCCGCTCTCGCGCGGCATCTTTCCCTGAACGGCGCGGTCGTCATCGCGCTGCTGGCGCTGGTCGCGCTCTGGACGCTGCCCATGGCCGGCTTCTACGAGACGCCGCCCTGGGACAACGTCGAGGAACTCTTCTGGGGCGGCAGCATGCAATGGGGCTACTACAAGCACCCGCCGCTGCCGAGCTGGCTGATGGGCCTGCCGGTCCTGCTGGCCGGCCGCCAGCCCTGGCTGACCTACGCCGCCGGCGTGGGCTGCGGCGTGGGCGCGCTCTACATCATGTGGCGCTGGTCGCTGGACATGATGCCGCCGATGCGGGCGGCGCTGGCGGTGCTGCTCGGCTCGCTCGTGACCTACCACGTGCAGCGCGCCACCATCTTCAACCACAACACGGTGCAGCTGCTGCCGATGGCTGGCTACTGGTGGATGCTCTGGCGCGTGCTGCGCACGCCTTCGGCGGGCGGCCGCTTCGACTGGCTCTGGCTCGGCGTGTTCGCGGCGCTGTCGATGCTCACCAAGTACAGCGCCCTGGTGCAGTTCGCGGTGGGTGCGGGCTTCATCGCGTGGGAGGGCTCGTGGCGCGATGCGCGCGTGCGCCGCGACCTGCTGCGCGCCGCCGGCGTGGCGCTGCTGCTGATGGCGCCGCACCTCGCATGGCTGCTGCAGCACGGCGACCAGACCATCGGCTACGCGCGGCATTCGATGCATCCGTCGGGCCCGCTGCTCAAGCACGTGCATCCGCGGCCGCTTCGCATCCTGCTGGTGCAGGTCGCGCGGCTGTCGCCGATGCTCCTCTTCGTGGCCTGGGCCTGGTTCACGCGTGAACGCGGCGCGGCGCAGGATCAGAAGACGGCGCACGGCGGCTTCGACCGGCGCTTCCTCGCCTGGGCGACCTTCGGGCCGGTGTGCCTGGTGCTGGCGATGTCGGTGCTCTTCAACATGCGCCTCGTAGCTTCGTGGCTCAGCACCTTCTTCCTGCCGGTCGCCGTGTGGGCGGTAATGGCCGTGCCGGGCCTCGAGGCCGAGCGCTGGACGCGCCGCCGATGGGTCGGCACGCTCGTGGCAGCCGCCGTGCTGCACGTTGCCGGCTCGTTCGGCCAGGCCTGGATCGACGGTGTCTGGAGCGCGCGCAACGGCTACATCACGCGCGCCAACCTGCCTTCGGGGCAGATCGCCGAGGCGGTCGAAGCCGTATGGCGCGAGCGCGCAGGCGACCGCCCGCTGCGGCTCATGGTGGGCGACACCTGGTTCACCGGCGCGGTGGTGCTGCACATGGACCCGGACGTGCAGCTGCTGATCGATGGCGACCCGCGCACCTCGCCATGGCTGCCGCCCGATGCGCTGCTGCGCGAAGGCGGCATGGTGCTGATCCTCGACACGCCGGAGTTCCGCTCCGAAGGCGCCCTGCTGGAGCCGCTGCTTGCCACCGCCAGCTGCACCGGCAGCCTGCGCATGCCCTGGGCGGGCGAGGACGAGGCGCGCAGCGTGCGGTTGCGCTGGGGGATCCTGCCGGGCAGCGATGTGCAGGAAGAGCTGCGCAGCTGCCTGCCGCCGGCTTCGCCTTGACGGGGCCCGGGCCCGGCGCCCGACGACCTTTCCGCTGCACGGAAAAATCATTTGCACCGTGGCGCTTCAAGCGCCGTGTCGCCCGCCCTACAGTTCTGTCCGGTCGATCCTCGACCGGACAACACGGAGACAGCCACGATGCGCAACCTCAACCAGGACAACATCACCCAGGCCGTGCTCGCGCGCTTCGCCGACACGCCCGACCCGCGCCTGCGCGAGATCCTGACCAGCCTGGTGCAGCACCTGCACGCCTTCGCGCGCGAGGTGAAGCTCACCGAGGACGAGTGGTTCCAGGGCATCCAGTACCTCACGGCCACCGGCCAGAAGTGCGACGACAAGCGGCAGGAGTTCATCCTGCTGTCGGACGTGCTGGGGCTGTCGATGCTCACCATCGCGATGAACAACGACAAGCCGGCCGGCTGCACCGAGGCCACCGTGTTCGGCCCGTTCTACTTCGAGGGCGCGCCCGAATACGAGCACGGCGACGACGTGGCGAACGGCGCCGAGGGCGAGCCCTGCGACGTGTTCGCCACGGTGCGCGGCCTCGACGGCGAGCCGGTGGCGAATGCGGTCGTCGACGTGTGGCAGGCCGACGCGGGCGGCCACTACGACGTGCAGCACGCCGGGCTCGACCACGCCGAGAACCGCGGCACGCTGCGCACCGGACCCGACGGCTCGCTGCATTTCCGCAGCGTGGTGGCGGTGGCGTACCCGATCCCGGTCGACGGGCCGGTGGGTGACCTGCTGCGCGCGACGAAGCGCCATCCGTGGCGGCCCGCGCACCTGCATTTCAAGATCGAGGCGCCGGGCTACGAGCGGCTCATCACGCATGTGTTCCGCGACGGCGACGAGTACCTGGATTCGGATGCGGTGTTCGCGGTGCGCCAGTCGCTGGTCGCACCGTGGAAGAAGCAGGACAACGGCCGCTGGCGTCTGGACTTCGACTTCGTGCTCAATCCGCTGGAGCAGCCGGCTCACCGGTAGCCCGTAGCGGGCACGCCCCGTGCCATCCTGCTACGCTCCAAAGGCAAGCCCGCCCCTCAGGCGGGTTTTCTCTTGCCTTCCTTCCCCATGGCTTTTCCCCTGATCACCGACCCGTACTTCTACGCGGTCGCCATTCCCGCCGTGCTCCTGCTCGGCATCAGCAAGAGCGGCTTCGGCGCGGGCTTCGGCTCGCTGGCGGTGCCGATGATGGCGCTGGCCGTCACCGTGCCGCAGGCGGCCGCCATCCTGATGCCGTTGCTGCTGCTGATGGACGTGCTGGGCCTCGCGGCGTTCCGGCGCGACTTCGACCGCTCGCTGCTGAAGTTCCTGGTTCCGTTCGGGCTGCTGGGCACGGTGATAGGCACGCTGCTGTTTCGCGTGCTCCCGGCGCATACGGTGGCGGGCATCGTCGGCGTGTTCACGCTGCTGTTCTTGGCGCAGCGGCTGCTCTTTCCACCCAAGCCCGACGATCCGTTGCCCTCGCGCGGCATCGGCGCGGTGCTGACCACGGTCTCGGGTTTCACCAGCTTCATCGCGCACGCCGGCGGGCCGCCGATCAACGCCTACGTCATTCCGCTGCGGCTCTCGCCGGTGATCTTCACGGCCACCATGGCCTATTTCTTCTTCGTGGTGAATCTCAGTAAGTGGATGCCCTACGCGTGGCTCGGCCTGCTCGACTTCCGCACGCTCGCCACCTCGCTGGTGCTGATGCCGATCGCGCCCTTCGGCGTGTGGGTCGGCATCCGCATCGCGCGGCGCATCGATGCGACGTGGTTCTATCGCTTCGTCTATCTGGGCATGTTCCTGACAGGCCTCAAGCTCGTCTATGACGGCTTCCTGGCCTGAGGCCGGCGAAGCGAGGCCTTTTCGCGAACACCGCCGGAACCGGCTTTGCCGGGCCGCAGGTGTTGCCCCCGGTAGGGGGGTGGCGTAGCGACACGAAGTGCGCGAAGCCTGGGGGCGAGCCTAGAACACCGCGGAACCGGCTTTGCCGGGCCGCAGGTGTTGCCCCCGGTAGGGGGGTGGCGTAGCGACACGAAGTGCGCGAAGCCTGGGGGCGAGCCTAGAACTCGACGATGCTCTTGAAGCCGCCGAAGATCATCCGCTTGCCGTCGAAGGGCATGGTCTTCGGGTCCATCCCCGCGATGCGCGTGTCGGCCATGACCTTCGCGTTGACGGTGTCGCGGTGTTTGCGCGACTTGTAGACGATCCACGAGAAGGCGACGGTCTCGTCGGGCTTCTGCTTCACGCTCTGCGGAAATGAAGTGAGCTTGCCCGGCTTCACGTCGTCGGCGATGCACTCCACGTATTCGAGCGCGCCGTATTCCATCCACACCTTGCCGGCCTTGCGCGCGAGCTTGCGGTAGGCCTCGACGTTGGCCGTGGGGATGGCGATGATGAAGCCGTCTACATAGCGAGCCATGTTTGTTCTCCTGAAGAGTCTGTGGAACCGTTGAAGAAAGAAGACCGGCGGTTGCATGGCGCGTTGCCGCTCATTGCGATGCCGCCGTTCCCTGGGGTGCCGCTGTTTCTTCGTTGTTCTGCATTTGCCCCGGCATGGCGGAGCGAAGCAGCAAGGCACCGAGCAGGCCCGCCACCGCCGCGAACACGGCGCCGACGAGAAAGGCGAGGTTGTAGCCGCCAGTGAGTGCCAGCGGCAACTGCGCGCCGGCAGCTTCCATCGACGCGGAGCGCGCGGCCGCGGCGCTGGCCAGCACGGCCAGGCCCAGCGCGCCGCCCATCATGAACGAGGTGTTGACCACGCCCGAGGCCAGGCCCGAGTCGGTGGGGCTCACCTCGCTCATCGCGGCCAGCAGCACGGGGTTGAAGGCCATGCCCGCGCCCAGGCCCAGCAGCATCATGCCGGGCAGCACGTCGACCACGAAGCTGCCGTTGACCGGCGCGCGCGCGAACAGCGCCAGCCCGATAGCCGCGAGCCACAGCCCCGCCGCCAGCGGCTTGCGGATGCCGAAGCGCATGACGATCTTCGCCGACAGGCCCAGCGAGAACACCGCCATGATGATGTTGGCCGGCAGGAAGGCCAGGCCGATCTGCATCGGCGTGTAGTTCAGCACCAGCTGCATGTAGAGCGCCGAGATGAAGAACCACGCGAACATAGCCGCGGCCCACAGCACGCCGACCACGTTGGCCACCGACACGCTGCGCAGCTTGAACAGGCCCAGCGGCATCAGCGGATGCTGCACGCGCGCCTCGATGGCGATGAAGATCACCAGCAGCACCACGGCCGCGCCCAGCAGGCCCAGCGTCTGCGTGGAGCTCCAGCCGGCCTCGTTGCCGTTGACCACGCCGTACACCGCGAGCATCAGCGACAGCGTGACGGTGATGGCGCCCGCCACGTCGAGCTTCTCGCCGTGCGCATGGCCGCGCGCGCTGGGCAGCAGCGCCACGCACAGCGCATACACCGCCACGCCGATCGGCAGGTTCACCAGGAAGATCCAGTGCCAGCTCAGCGTGCTCGTGAGCAGGCCGCCCAGCAGCACGCCGATGCTGCCGCCGCCGGCGCACACGAAGCCGTACACGCCCATCGCCTTGGCGCGGTCGGCCGGCTCGGTGAAGAGATTCATGATGAGCGAGAGCGACACGGCCGACACCACCGCGCCGCCCAGGCCCTGCACCGCGCGCGCCGCCACCAGCAGGCCCTGCGAGGTCGAGACCCCGCAGGCCAGCGATGCCAGCGTGAACAGCACCAGGCCCGCGAGGAACACGCGGCGGTGGCCGTACAGGTCGCCAAGCCGGCCTCCGAGCAGCAGGAAGCCGCCGAAGGTCAGCATGTAGGCGTTCACCACCCAGACCAGCGAGGTCTCGGTGAAGCCCAGGTCGGTGCGGATCGAGGGCAGCGCCACGTTCACGATGGTGGTGTCGAGCACGATCATCAGGACGCCGAGGCACAGCACCATCAATGCGAGCCAGCGCTTGCGGCTGTCGAGTTGGTTGGTCATGGGAAGCGAGGTTTCTTTTGGAAGGAGGGGACGGCTCAGACCAGCGGCTTGCCGCCGTTGATGAGCCACGGAGTGCCGAAGCGGTCTGTGACCATGCCGAAGCCTTCGACCCAGAAGGTTTTCTCGAAGGGCATGCCGACATGGCCGCCTTCGGCGAAGGCGTCGAAGACGCGGCGGGCCTCGGCCACGGTCTCGATGCTCAGCGCGACGCCGAAGCCCTTCATGCCTTCGTACGGCTGGCCGGGCATGGAGTCGGAGGCCATCAGGATGCCGCCGCCGTAGGCGAGCGAGGCATGCATGAGGCGCTTCTTCGCCTCGGGTGGGAACTGCTCGGTGTCGGGCGCTTCGCCGACGGTCATCATCATCTGCATGGTGCCGCCCAGCGTCTTCTCGTAGAAGCGCATGGCCTCGGCTGCGTTGCCGTCGAAGGTGAGATAGGCGTGGATGTTGGGCATGGTGTTTCCTTTAGCGGTTACTTTTCGGTGGCGGCCTTCAGGTTGGCAAGACCTGTCTCGAAGTCCTTGCCGATCATCTGGTCCATGTTGAAGAAGATGCCCATGAGCTTGGCGACGTAGGGGCTCGGGCCATGCATGGCCCAGGTGACCTGCGTCGCGCCGCCCTGGGGCTGCAGCGTGAATTCGGCGGTGTTGTGGCCCTCGAAAGGCTTGATGAAGTCGAGCTTGATGGCGACCTTCGACGAGGGCGCCGACTCCACGATCTCCATGCGGCCCGCGCCCGCCTTGTCGTTGCCTTCCCACGCATAGGTCGCGCCCTTGCCGCTTGCCGTGCCGCCGAAGCTGCGCTTCATGGCGGGGTCGAGCTTCTCGTAGGGCGACCAGGCGCCCCAGCGGTGGAAGTCGTCGATCAGCGGAAAGATCTTCTCGGCCGGCGCCTCGATGCGCGCGGTGCGTTCGACGCGGAAGGTGTCGGGCCGGGTGGCCGCGTAGATCAGCAGCGCGGCGATCGCGAGCACGACGACGAGGGCGATTTTCTTGAGCATGGGGGAGCTTTCTCTGGAGATCGGGATGCGATGGAAAGGCCGGTCAGCCCGGCTGCGCGACGACCAGCAGCCAGCCTACGCCGAAGCGGTCGGTGAGCATGCCGAAGTTGGAGGTGAAGAAGGTCGGGATCAGCGGCTGCATGACCTGGCCGCCTTCGGCCAGCGCGTCGAACCACTTGACGACCTCGGTGTCGGTGTTGGCGGTGAGCGCGAGCATCACGCCCTTGAACTCGGCCTGGCCCGAGCAGCGGCCGTCGGAGGCCATCAGCTCGGTCTCGCCGATGCGGAACACCGCGTGCATCACTTTCTCGGCATCGGGCATGCCGCCGGCGCAGCCGGCTTCCCCGTTCTCCGAAGGGGCGCCCGCGGGCGCTTCCTTGTAGCGCATGAGTTGGGTGACCTCGGCGCCGAGCGCCTTCTTGTAGAAGCCGAGCGCTTCGTCGCAGCGGCCTTCGAACGATAAGTAAGACTGGACTTTCATGACGATTCCTTTGGACTGAAGAGGTGACTCGGAGGCCCCCGGTGTCTTGGGCCGCAAACAATCGGATTACTTTGTGTACACCGTCCACAAAGAATAGCAGGGATAATGGACAGTGTCCACATGGGAATGAAGAAATGAAGCTCAACAACGTCCCCGACAGCCTGCCGCCCGCGCGCAGCACTTATCGCCACGGCGATCTGCGCCGTGCGTTGCTGGAAGCAGGCATCGAACTGGCCCGCGACGGCGGTCCCGACGCGGTCGTGTTGCGCGAGGCCACCCGGCGTGTCGGCGTGGTACCCAATGCGGCGTACCGGCATTTCGGCAGCCGGCAGGAGCTGCTGCTCGCGGTGCGCGAGGCGGCGCTGGCCGCAGCCGCGCAGGCGATGGAAAAGGAATTGGCGGCCCAGCCCTGCGACCAGCCTCCCGCCGACTTCGCGCGCGGGCAGTTGCGCGCCATCGGCACCGCCTACCTGCGCTTCGCCCAGGCCGAGCCGGGCCTCTTCCGCACCGCCTTCGTGATCTCCGACGAGGGCCGCGGCGAACTCGGCCCCGGCAAGGCCGGCGAGAGCGGGCTCGATCCGTTCCAGCTGCTGGGCAAGGCCGTCGACCGGCTGGTGGACGCCGGCGTGCTCGACCCGGCACGGCGCCCGAATGCGGAGTACTGCGCCTGGAGCGCGGTGCACGGGCTGGCGCTGCTCATCATCGACGGGCCGCTGCGCGAGATCCCGCCCGATGCGGCCTACAAGCTGGGCCAGCAGCTCATCGACATGGTCGAGCGGGGCCTCTGAGGCCGGCGCCGCTACGAGCCGCTGCTACAGATAGATCTTCTGCAGCAGCCGTATCAGCGTCTCGCGCTCCCGCGCGGTGAGCTTGGCGCTGGCATCGGCCTCCAGCTGGGTTACGGTCTGCTCCGCCTCGCGGATCAGCGCTTCTCCGGCGGCAGTGAGATGCAGCCCGACGGCACGCCCGTCGTGCGGATGAGGGCGGCGCTCTATCAGGCCCCGGCTGTCGAGCGTGGCCACCAGGCTCACCAGGTTGGGCGGCAGGATGTCCAGCGCATTGCACAGCTGCCGCGAGGTGGCGCCCGGGTTGTGCGCCAGCAGCGACAGCACCGAGAAATCGATCTGCTTGAGCCCGTAGGGCGCCATGCGCTCGGCGAAGAAGGCGCTGACGATCAGCCAGGCCCTGCGGGCGTTGTAGCCGACCAGGGTTTCGAGCATGCGTGCGTCGAGCCGCTCCGGCTTGCCTTGCGGCGCCGCAGCCTGCTCGCCTTTTGCGGCGGCGGATTTCGGGTTGGAGGCCATGGCCCGAGCGTAACCGCGGCCGCGCTGCAACGAGAGCTTCGAGTGGCTAGTTGGAGACAGCGCCGGCGGGCGCGGCCGCATGCGTCAGGGCGACGGTTTCGCAGGCCTTCTTGACGATGCCCATCCGCATCTCGAATTCCGGCAGCACCCAGCGCCTGAAGGCGGCCGCCACGCGCGCCTTCTCCGCGTTGCCGGGCGATGCCGCCTCGATGCGCGCCCAGGCCCACGCCATCATCGCAAGCATGGTCGCGCGCAGGTAATCGTCGGCCACCTCATAGGGCAGCACCGGGTTGGCATGCGCCGCCATTGCGATGGTGGTGCCCATGTAGCGCAGCTGCGCGAGCCGGCGCTGCACGTCGGCATCCGCCTCGCGGGAGGCGTCCAGCGTGTCGCGCAGCTCCAGCAGCACGGCCGACATGGCTGCGCCGGCGTCGGGCAGCACCTTGCGCACCAGCAGGTCGATGGCCTGGATCTCGTTGGTGCCCTCGTAGATCATGGTCACGCGCGAGTCGCGCACGATCTGCTCGATGCCCCACTCGCGCACGTAGCCGTGGCCGCCGAACACCTGCAGGCATTCGCTCGCGCCATGGAAGGCCTGGTGCGTGCACGCGGCCTTGAGCACCGGCGTGACCAGCGAGCACCAGCGCTGCGCGCGTTCGCGGGCCTTGGGGTCGGCGTCGTGCGCGGCCACGTCGAGCATCAGCGCGCTGCGGTAGGCGATGGCGCGCGCGCCGTCGATCCAGGCGCGCTGCGTGTCGAGGATGCGGCGCACCGCGGGGTGCTCGGCGATCAGGTCGGCGCTCTCGCCGCCGCGGCTGGCGGGCACCGGGCCCGGCGCGCGCATCTGGCGGCGCTCGGCGGCATAGGCGTCGGCCTTCTGCCAGGCGGCGTCGAGCAGGCCGATGCCCTGCAGCGCCACGTGCAGGCGCGCCGAATTCATCATCACGAACATCGCGGCCAGCCCGCGGCCGGGCTCGCCGACCAGCCAGCCGGTGGCTTCGTCGAAGCGCATGGTGCAGGTGGGGCTGCCGTGCAGGCCCATCTTTTCCTCGATGCGCTCGCAGTGCACCGCGTTGCGCGTGCCGCCGGGCAGCAGCTTGGGCACCAGCACCAGCGACAGGCCCTTGGGGCCGGCCGGCGCATCGGGCAGGCGGCACAGCACGAGATGGACGATGTTCGGCGTCAGGTCGTGCTCGCCGCCGGAGATGAAGATCTTGCTGCCGCTTACCCGCAGGCTGCCGTCGGCTTGCGGGACCGCGCGCGTGCGCACCTGGCCCAGGTCGCTGCCCGCGTGGGCTTCGGTAAGGCACATGGTGGCCAGCCATTCGCCGGTCGCGATCTTCTGCAGGTAGCGCTGCTTCAGTTCCTCGCTTCCGTGGTGCTTGAGGCAGGCGTACGCGCCGTACAGCAGGCCCGGCGCCATCGTGAGGCCATGGTTGGCCGCGGCCAGCCATTCGTAGAGCACGGCCTCGAGCACCGCCGGCAGGCCCTGGCCGCCGTCTTCCGGCGCGGCCGAGAGAGCGGGCCAGCCGCCATCGACGAAGGCCTGGTACGCCTCGCGAAAGCCCGGCGGCGAGGCGACCTCGCCATCGGCGAAGCGGCAGCCGGTTTCATCGCCGCCACGGTTGATGGGCGCCACCACTTCGCCGACGAAGCGCCCGGCTTCCTCGAGCACCTGCGACTGCAGCGGCTCGTCGACCTCCGCGAAGGGGGCGAGCGCGGCCAGGCGCGCGGGCGCGTCGAGCACTTCGTTCAGGATGAACCGGACGTCTTCGGGGCGGGGCTTGTAATCCATCGGGGCAGCGAAACCAGGGGAAGTGAATCAGGACTCGGCCGTGAAGCCGATCTTCTTGACCAGCGGGCCCCAGCGTTCGTATTCGGACTGCAGCGACTTGCGCATGTCTTCCGGCGAGGAACCCTGGGCGAGAAGCCCGACCGACAGCAGGCCGTCGGCCACGGACTTGTCCTTCAGCGCGGTCTGGATCGCCGCGCTCGCGGCCGTGATGACGGCCGTGGGCGTCTTCGCCGGCGCGAAGAAGCCGAACCACTCGTCTGCCACGATCTCGGGGAAGCCCTGTTCGGTGAAGGTCGGCACATCGGGCAGGTAGGCCGCGCGCTGCGAGCCCGACATGGCGAGCACGCGCAGCTTGCCGGCCTTGGCGAAGGGAATGGCGTCGCCGGCGGGCGTCATGCTCGAGGCGATCTGGCCGCCCACCACGTCGTTGATGGCCGGCAGCGAGCCGCGGTAGGGAACGTGGCGCAGGTCGGTGCCGCTGTTCAGGCCCAGCAGCGCGCCCAGGAAGTGCGGCGTGGAACCCGCGCCCGGCGAGCCGTAGCTGGCCTGGCCGGGGTTGGCCTTGGCCCACGCGATGAAGTCCTTCAGCGTCTTCACGCTGGCGGGCACGGCGGGGCCGACGGTCAGCGCGTGCGTCATCACGGCGCCGATGGAGATCGGCGCGAAGTCGGCCATGCCGTAGCCCAGCTTGGTGTAGATGTGCGGGTAGATCGACAGCGCCGAAGCCTGCGCGAGGCACAGCACCGAGCCGTCGGCCGCCGAGCTCTTGAGCGTGTCGAGCGCGATGCGCCCGCCGGCGCCCGGCTTGTTCTCGACCACCGGGTTGACCTTCGTGAAAGGCGTGTCGCCGAGCTTCTCGGCCACGCGGCGGGCCACGCTGTCGCCGGCGCTGCCGGCCGGGAAGCCGTAGTAGATCTTCACTACCTGCTGCACCGCCTGGGCGAGCGCGGCGAAGGGATGCAGGGCGGCGATGGCGGCGGTGCCGCCGAGCGCCGCCACGAAATGGCGTCTGTTGGTCATGGTCTTGTCTCCTGGTTTGCGGTGGCTGACTGGAATCTGGATCAGCGCGGCGCCATGCGCAGCGCGCCGTCGATGCGGATCACCTCGCCATTGAGATGGCCGTTGGTGACGATGTGGCAGGCCAGTTCGGCGAACTCCGAGGGCTTGCCCAGACGCGGCGGGAAGGGAATAGCTGCGGCCAGCGACTGCTGCACCGGTTCGGGCAGCTCCAGCAGCAGCGGCGTGGCGAAGATGCCCGGCGCCACCGTGCACACGCGGATGGCGTGCTGCGCGAGGTCGCGCGCCATCGGCAGCGTCATGCCGACCAGCCCGCCCTTGGATGCGCTGTAGGCCTGCTGGCCCACCTGGCCGTCGAAGGCGGCGACCGAGGCGGTGAAGAGCATCACGCCCTTTTCTCCGTTGTCGAGCGCGTCGAGCTTCGCGCAGCGCGCGGCGAACAGGCGCGCCATGTTGTAGCCGCCGATCAGGTTGATGTTGACCACGCGCACGAAGTCTTCGAGCGGCGCGGGGCTGCCGTCCTTGCCGACGATGCGCTTGGCGCTGCCGATGCCGGCCACGTTCATCAGGATGCGCGCGGGGCCGTGCGCGGCTTCGGCCTTGTCGAGCGCGGCGACCACGCTGTCGGTGTCGGTGATGTCGCAGGCGCAGGCGACGCCGCCGATGTCCGCCGCCACCTTCGCGGCGAGTTCGGCGTTGCGGTCGAGCACCGCGACCTTCGCGCCCAGCCGCGCGAGCTCGCGCGCGGTGGCTTCGCCCAGGCCCGATGCGCCGCCCGTGACCAGTGCGGCTTGTCCTTCGATCTTCATTTGTTCGTCTCCAGGAATGTTCGGAATGAAGCTCAGCGCGGCTTCAGGGTGAAGGGCAGGCTGCCGTCGTGCATGGCCTCCGCCAGCGCGGCGCGGTGCTTGAGCACGGAGCGCTGGTTGATGGAGCCCTTGTCGGTGACCTCGCCCTTGTCGATGGACGGCGGCTCGGCCATCAGGTGCAGCCGCGCGATGCGGTTGGCGCTGCCGGTGGCGCCGGCGGCCAGCGTGTCGACGACCTGCTGGAAGTGCGCCTGCACGGCGGCGCTCTCCAGCACCTCGCGCATGGTGGCGCCGGCCGGCAGGCCGGCGAGCTCGCGCACCTTCTGCGTCGGGAAGACGAGCGCACCTACTTCCTTCAGGTTGATGCCGGTCAGCACCGCGTCCTGCACGTAGGGCGCGCCGGCCGCGATGATCTTCGCGCGCATCGGGCCCACGCTCACGAAGGTGCCGGTGGCGAGCTTGAAGTCTTCCGCGATGCGGCCGTCGAAGCGCAGGCCGCGGTGGATGTTGCCCTCGTCGATCCACTTCACCGCGTCGCCGGTGGAGAAGAAGCCTTCCTCGTCGAAGGCCTCCGCCGTGGCTTCGGGCGCGCGCCAGTAGCCGGGCGTGATGTTGGGTCCGCGGTAGCGCACCTCGGTCTTGCCGTCGACCTCGATCAGCTTGAGCTCGATGCCCGGCGCAGGCAGGCCCACGTCGCCCGACTTCACGTCGGGGCCGGTCACGTACAGCGCGAAGGGCCCCGATTCGGTCATGCCGAGGCCCGTGCCCATCACGATGCGCTCGCCGACTTCCGACTCCTGCGTGCGGTGCAGGCTGTCCCATACGGGCTGGGAGAGCGCAGCGCCCGAGTAGAAGAACATCTTCACGCGCGACAGCAGGTTGCGGCGCAGCACCGCGTCGGTTTCCATCGCCTGCGCGATGGCCTCGAAGCCGGTGGGCACGTTGAAGTAGATGGTGGGCGCGATCTCGCGCAGGTTGCGCAGCGTCTCGGCCATGCCGGCGGGCGTGGGCTTGCCGTCGTCGATGTAGAGCGTGCCGCCGTTGTCCAGCACGATGCCCACGTTGTGGTTGCCGCCGAAGGTGTGGTTCCAGGGCAGCCAGTCGACCAGCACGGGCGGCTCGTCGCCCAGGGCGGGAATCGACTGGCGCAGCTGCTGCTGGTTGGCGCACCACATGCGGTGCGTGTTGATGACGGCCTTGGGCATCTTGGTGGAGCCCGAGGTGAAGAGGAACTTGGTGATGGTGTCGGGGCCGGTGGCGCGCATCGCCGCGTCGATGGCGGGCGTGGCGGGCGTGGAAGCCAGCGCGTCGAACGCGGTCACGGGCCGGCCCTCCAGCGTGCCTTGGGCCAGCACGACTTCGGTGTCCGCCGGCACGACCGCCGCGATCGCCTTGGCGAAGCGCGCCGCGTCGCTCGCGAACACGAGGCCGGGCGTGAGCGTGTCGAAGACGTGGCGCAGCTTCTCGAAGTCCTGGCTCACCAGCGAGTAGGGCGGCGACACGGGGCAGTAGGGCACGCCGGCGTAGAGGCAGCCCAGCGCCATCAGTGCGTGCTCGATGCCGTTCTCGCTGAGGATGGCCACCGGGCGGTCGGCGTTCAGGCCGCGGTCCAGCAGGGCCTGTCCGATACCGCGTGCCTCCTTCAGCGCCTGTGCGTAGCTCACGCGCAGCCAGTCGCCGGTGCTGCCGTCGGCCAAGCGTTCGCGGCGGGCGATGAAGGTGCGGTCGGGCGTGCGCTCCGCCCAGTAGGCGAGGCGGTCGGTCATGCGCTCGCGGTAGGGCTCGAGCTGCGTTTCGGCCGTCAGGTACTGCGTGCCCGGCGCGCCGTCGCGCAGCACGGCGCGCGTCACGCCGAAGACCAGCGGGCGGTATCGGATGGCGCTCATCCCTTGCTCACTTTCGCGCCGCGCCCTTCGAGGAAGTCGCGCACGCGCTGCTTGGCTTCGGGGGCGGCCTGCGTGATGCCGGAGATCAGCGCCTCGGTGAAGAAGCCGTGGTCGGCCGACTGCTCGGCGATGCGCGGCAGCGCGTGCATCAGCGCGTAGTTGGTGAGCGGCGCGTTGGTGGCGATGCGCTTGGCGAGTTCGAAGGCCTTGTCGAAGGCTTGGCCTTCGTCGACCAGGTACTGCGCGAAGTTGGCGCGCTCGCCGTCCTCGGCGTTGTAGACGCGGCCGGTCATCATCATGTCGGTCATGCGGGCCACGCCGATCAGCTTCGGAATGCGCACCGAGCCGCCGCCGCCCACGAAGATGCCGCGCGAGCCCTCGGGCAGCGCGTAGAAGGTGGTGCGGTCGGCCACGCGGATGTGGCAGGCGCTGGCCAGCTCGAGCCCGCCGCCGACCACCGCGCCGTGCAGCGCCGCGATCACCGGCACCGGGCCATGCTGGATCAGGTCGAGCGCGGCATGCCACATGCGCGAGTGCTGCATGCCCTGGCCGGCGTCGCGCTCCTTCAGCTCGCTCAGGTCGAGGCCGGCGCAGAAGTGCGGTCCTTCGCCGTCGATCACGGCTGCGCGCACGCTGGAGGGCAGTTGCTCGAAGGTGTCGCGCAGCGCGAGGATCAGTCCGTCGGACAGCGCGTTGCGCTTGGAGCCGCGCATGAGGCGGACGATGGCGACTTCGTCGCGGATGTCGAGTTGGAGGTCTGGATGGGTCATGATGAGTCCGGGGTTGCGTCGAATTATGGTTATGGGAAATAATCAATTCAAGGAATTTGGAGCCCCAGAGACCTAGGGATTTACCCGTACCGGAGACAAGGCATGGACCATCAGAACCTGATCGCGATCGACATCCACACCCACGCAGAAGTCAGCTGCTGGAACCCGTTCGACAACTACGGCGAGGAATACGACCGCGCCGCCGACAAGTACTTCGGCTCCAGCGGCCGGCCCACCATCGCCGAGAGCGTCGCGTACTACCGCGAACGGAAGATCGGCCTGGTGATGTTCATGGTCGACGCCGAATCGAACATGGGCCGCCGGCGCATCCCCAACGAGGAGATCGCCGAGGCCGCGAAGAACAACAGCGACATCATGATCGCCTTCGGCAGCGTCGATCCGCACAAGGGAAAGATGGGCGCGCGCGAGGCGCGCAGGCTCATCGAGGAGCACGGCGTGAAGGGCTTCAAGTTCCATCCCACGGTGCAGGGCTACCACCCCTACGACCGCATGGCCTGGCCCATCTATGAAGTGATCGCCGAATACGGCCTGCCGGCCATCTTCCACACCGGCCACAGCGGCATCGGCTCGGGCATGCGCTGCGGCGGCGGGCTGCGGCTCGAATACAGCAACCCGATGCACTTGGACGACGTGGCCATCGACTTCCCCGACATGCAGATCGTCATGGCCCACCCCAGCTTCCCCTGGCAGGACGAGGCGCTGAGCGTGGCCACGCACAAGCCCAACGTGTGGATCGACCTGTCGGGCTGGAGCCCCGAAGTACTTCCCGAAGCAGCTCGTGCAGTACGCCAACACGCTGCTGAAGGACCGCATCCTGTTCGGCAGCGACTACCCGCTGATCACGCCCGACCGCTGGATGCGCGATTTCGAGAACGCCGGCTTCAAGCCGGAGGTGATGCCCGGCATCCTCAAGGGCAACGCGGTCAGGCTGCTGAAGCTGGCGGCCTGACGGCGCGGGGGCGGGCCGTCATGCGTCCGCCTCTTCCTTCGGCGCGGTTTCCTCGTCGTCGTCGAGCTTTTCCCAGTCGCGCCCCAGCCGGCGCTGCCGCTCCTCGCGCTCGCGCGCCATCTGTTCCTCGAACTGCTGGCGGCCCGCCTTGTTGGCCGCGATCAGCTTGGCGCGATCCTTGTAGTGCGGGTAGATCTCGTTGCTGAGTTCGATATTCCGGCGACGGAAGCGCATGGCCGATTCGCGCGCCTCGTGCGCCGGCCAGCCCAGCGCCTCCAGGGTGGCGCGCGCGCTGCGCAGCGAAGACTCGAACACCTCGCGCTCCACCTCCGTCACGCCGCGGTCGCGCAGCTGGAACAGGTGCGTCACGTTTCGCGCCCTGGCGATGATGCGGGCCTGCGGGAAGTTCTCCTTCACCAGGTCGACGATCTCCAGCGACTGCTCGATGTCGTCCACCGCCACCACGATCACCTTGGCCGTGCCCGCGCCCGCGGTGCGCAGCAGGTCGAGCCGGGTCGCGTCGCCGTAGAACACGCGAAAGCCGAACTGCCGCAGGCCTTCGACGGTGTCGGCGTCGTGGTCGAGCACCGTCACGCGCAGGCCTTGCGACATCAGCATGCGCCCGACGATCTGGCCGTAGCGGCCGAAGCCGCAGATCAGCACCTTGGCGTCCTGCTGCTCCGAAATTTCTTCCAGCTTCGTGCCCGTGTTGCGGCTGTAGCGCGGCAGCACGAACCTGTCGAGCAGCACCAGCAGAAGCGGCGACAGCAGCATTGACAGCGCCACCGCGCCGATCAGCAGCGAGGTGACCTCGGGCGGCAGCACGTCGGGGCCCGCCGCCTGGAACACCACGAAGGCGAACTCGCCGCCCTGCGCGAGCAGCAGCGTGAACACCGGCCGCTCCTGGTAGGCGATGCCCATCGCCTTGGCGAGCGCGTAGATCACCACCAGCTTGATGGCCACGAAGCCGACCACCAGCATCGCCATGATCCACGGGCTCGCCATCAGCACGCCGAAGTTGATCGACATGCCCACCGCGATGAAGAACAGGCCCAGCAGCAGGCCCTTGAAGGGCTCGATGTCGGTCTCGAGCTCGCGCCGGTATTCGCTCTCGGCCAGCAGCACGCCGGCGAGGAAGGCGCCCAGCGCCATCGACAGGCCCACCAGCTGCATCAGCGCCGCGATGGCCACCACCAGCAGCAAGGCGGCGGCGGTGAAGATCTCGGGCGTGTCGCTGCGCGCGATCCAGCGCAGGATGGGGCGCAGCAGCAGCCGGCCGCCGAGGATGATGCCGCCGATCACGCCGATGATCTTGGCTGCTTCGAGCGCGCGCTCCAGCCCGGTAATCGACTGCTCGGCCGCGGTGGCGCCGGCCAGCAGCGGCAGCAGCGCGAGGATCGGGATGGCCGCCACGTCCTGGAACAGCAGGATCGAGAAGCCGGCCTGCCCGCTGGGCGTCTTCAGCAGGTTGCGCTCGCCGAACACCTGCAGCGCGATGGCGGTGGACGACAGTGCCAGGCCCAGCGCGGCCACCAGCGACACGCGCCAGCTGGCGCCCACGGCGCAGCCGACCGCGAACAGCACGGCGGCGCAACTCAGCACCTGCGCCGTGCCCCAGCCGAAGATGGGTCGGCGCAGATTCCACAGGCGCTTGGGTTCGAGCTCCAGGCCCACGAGGAAGAGCATCAGCACCACGCCGAACTCGGCGAAGTGCAGCACGTCCTCGACGCTGGAGACCAGCCCCAGCCCCCAGGGCCCGATGGCGATGCCGGCCACGAGGTAGCCGATGATCGAGCCCAGGCCCAGGGCCTTCGACAGCGGCACCACCAGCACGGCGGCGCTCAGGTAGATCAGGCTGTTGGTCAGCCAGGCGGGTGCGTGTTCCATTCAGGCCGCCTTCCCGTTGCCGCCGTCAGTGGATGCGGTGGATGTGGTGGAGGCTATGGTGCTGGCTAGCCCGTGGGCCATCGCCGCGCGGAATGCGTCGGAGACCACCTTGCCGACCTCGTCGCTGTCGGCCGGCCGGTCGCTCTCGGGCACGGGGCAGGCGACGCAGGCGTCGATCTCCTCGATCTCGGGCCAGTCGGGGTAGCTGCCCAGGCGTTGGGCGAAGGTCTCGACGTGCGCCTTCACCGCCGCCTCGCCGGCGCTGCGCGCGCCGTAGAAGATCATCGGCGGCAAAAAGCGCATGCCGCACAGCGCGGCGGTCTGCTCGTAGGGCGGCAGGAAGGCGTCGAAGAAATAGCGGTGGTAGTTCTGCGGGTGGTAGCTGGCCTCGGGGCTGCCGGTGGTGGCGACCAGCCAGAGGTCCTTGCCCTGCAGGGCGGTGCCGCCGGGGCCGTAGGCCCAGCCGTAGGCGAGCACGTCGTCGACCCAGAGCTTCTGCAGCGCGGGCATCGAGTACCAGTGGATCGGATGCACCAGCACCACCAGGCTGGCCCTGGCGAGCCGGGCCTGCTCGGCCTCGACGTCGATGGCGAAGTCGGGGTAGGTGCCATAGAGGTCGTTGACGTCGACGCCGGGTACGGCGCGCGCGGCGGCGAGCATGCGGCGGTTGACGCGCGAGTCGCGCCAGTGGGGGTGGGCGGCCAGCACGTAGATGCCGCCGGAGCCGCCGTCGGTGCGCTCGGCGGGAGTTCCCGTGGATGTTGTTGTCGTCATCCCGCGAACATATCTCAAGAGCACGCTGGCGGGCGTTTCGCCGGGCAAAAACGCGCCAGCGACTAACATCCCCGCTATTGCCGTTCTGGAGGAGTGCATCTATGCCGGTGGTTCTGGTCGCCAATCCCAAGGGAGGCGTGGGCAAGTCGACGATCGCGACGAACGTCGCGGGCTACTTCGCAAGCCGCGGCCATGCCGTGATGCTGGGCGACGTGGACCGCCAGCAATCCTCCCGGCTCTGGCTGGGCCTGCGCCCGCCGATGACCCGGACCATCTCCACCTGGGAAGCCACCGGCGAGAGCACCGTGGTGCGCCCGCCGCGCGGCACCACGCACGCGGTGCTCGACACCCCCGCCGGCCTGCACGGCTGGCGCTTCAAGGAAGTGCTGGCGCTGGCCGACCGAGTGATCGTGCCGCTGCAGCCCAGCATCTTCGACATCTACGCGACGCGCGACTTCCTCGACCGGCTGCAGGAGAACCGCCGCGCCGAGAAGACGAAGATCGGCCTGGTCGGCATGCGCGTGAACGCCCGCACGCTGGCGGCCGACCGGCTGCACGAGTTCATCGCGGGGCTGGGCGTGCCGGTGATCGGCGAGCTGCGCGACACGCAGAACTACGTGCAGCTCGCCGCGCGCGGGCTCACGCTGTTCGACATCGCGCCCGGGCGCGTGCAGCGCGACCTGGAGCAGTGGCAGCCGATCTGCGAATGGCTCGATGCCTGAGCCGCGCGGCGGCTCCCGGTTTACCCTGACGCCGAATGTCGCGAGGCCGACAGCCGCACGGCGACCCCAGACGCCAGAATGCCCCGCATGACCAAGAAGACATTCCAGACCCTTCAGGATCTCGCCGCCTGCGTCGGCCAGGAAGTCGCCGTGAGCGACTGGATCGCCATCACGCAGGAGCAGGTCAACCAGTTCGCCGAGGCGACGGGCGACCACCAGTGGATTCACGTCGACATCGAGCGGGCCAAGGCCGGCCCTTTCGGCGGGCCGATCGCGCACGGCTTTCTCACGCTGTCGCTGCTGCCGCGCTTCTACGAGACGGCGCTCGACGTGGTGGAGTCGCGCATGGGCGTGAACTACGGCCTGAACAAGGTGCGCTTCATGTCGCCGGTGCCGGTGGGCAAGCGCCTGCGCGCGCGCATGAAGCTGCTGACGGCGGAGCCCATTGCCGATGACGGTTTCCAGATGACCTGGGAAACCACCATCGAGCTCGAAGGCGCTGCCAAGCCGGCCTGCGTGGCCGAGTCGGTGGTGCGCCGCTACCGCTGAAGCGGCGGCCGCGGCCTTCTTCCTTCTTTTTCTTTCTTCTTACATCCTGCGGTCGGTGACTTCGCCGTAGGTGGCTGCGCCCTGGCGGGTGATGCTCCGTGCGCTGGCGCGCACCGCGTCGCGGTCGATGTCGCCGCTCCTGGCCTGCATCGCGCCGGTGCCGCCATTGCCGATGCGAAGCGGCTGGCGCGCGTCGGCCTGCACCTGCGCGCGGGACAGCGTCGACTGGAAGGGAGCGGGCGGCAGCGGGTTCTGCTCTCCCTGGAAGGCCTGCGCGCTGCCTGCGAAGGCGAGCGTTGCGAGGGCGGCGAGAGCGATCGGCTTGGCGTTCATGGCGGGGCTCCTTGGTACAGGGTGGACGGGATGAATGCCGGACTGGCTTGCGGCCGGCATGTCTTCCATACGACGCGATTCGCCGAATGGATGTGTCCTGTCCCTGTTGCCGGAAGGGGCGGCCACCGCCTCAGGCGAAGCCGTTCTGCCGCCAGGCCTCGAACACCGTCACCGCCACCGCGTTCGAGAGATTCAGGCTGCGCTGGCCCTCGCGCATCGGCAGCCGCAGCCGCTGCGACTCGGGAAATCCGTCGCGCAGCGCTGGCGGCAGGCCGCTGGTTTCCGAGCCGAACACCAGCCAGTCGCCGGGCTGGAAGCGCACTTCGTGCACCGGGCGCGAACCGCGCGTGGTGAGCGCGAACATGCGGTCGGCGGCGGGCTGCTCGGCCGCGAGCAGGGCCTGCCAGTCGGCATGGCGCTTCACTTCGGCGTACTCGTGGTAGTCGAGGCCGGCACGGCGCAGCAGGCGGTCGTCCATCGAAAAGCCCAGTGGCTCGACAAGGTGCAGCTTGCAGCCGGTGTTGGCCGCGAGCCGGATCACGTTGCCGGTGTTCGGCGGGATTTCGGGGTGGACCAGGACGATATTGAACATGCGCCGATTGTCGGCGGGCCGGCGCAACCGGCTCAGCGAGGCGGATCGGTCCGGGCCAGCACGATGGCTGTGATGTGCGCGGCGCCGGCCCGCCGCAGCACCGCGGCGGCGGCGAACAGCGAGGCTCCGCTGGTCATCACGTCGTCGATCAGCACGAGGCGGCGGCCGCGCAGTTCGTCGGCGCGCAGCGGCTCCACCGCGAAGACGCCGTGCAGGTTGCGCAGCCGGCCGGCGCGCGACAGGCCGCTCTGGGCCGGCGTCTCGCGCGTGCGCAGGAGCAGGGTGGCGTCGGTCTTCGATGGCGCAAGCCGCCGCGCCAGCTCGTGTGCCTGGTTGAAGCCGCGTTCGCGCAGCCGGCCGGGCGCGAGCGGCATCGGCAGCACGACGTCGCCGGCTTCGAGGGCCGGCTCCACCCAGGGCGCGCTGCGCAAGAGCGTGGCGAAGGGCCCGGCCCAGCCGGCCTCGCCGCGGAACTTGAAGGCCGCGATGGCCTCCGGCCAGGGCCACGCGTAGGTGCAGGCCGCGAGGCAGGCATCCAGCGGCGGCGGGTTCTTCACGCACTCGCCGCAGCGGTCGACGCCTTCGGGCAAGCGCAGGGCGCAGCCGCCGCAGCGAGGAGCGGGGGTTGCGAAGCGGGCCACGCAGGCATCGCACACGGGGCGCGAAGGCCAGGCGCGGCAGATCGCGCACTGGCTGGGCAGCCGCGCGAGCAGCGAGGTGAAGAGGCCGGCAGGCCCAGAAGGCGGGAAAGGCCACATGGCCCGGTGGCTGAGCATCGCCTCAATATACTCACGGCCCCATGGCCACCGACCCCTCAAGACGACCGCCGACCATCGATGCCACGGCGGCCGCCCGCTGGCGCCGGCTCGCGCCCGCCGACGGCGCCTCTCCCTGGCTGCACGAGGAAATCGGCCGCCGCATGGAAGACAGGCTGCAATGGATCAAGGCCCAGCCCCGCAGCTGGGCCGACTGGGCGCCGCTGCGCAGCGGGCTCGAGGCGCATGAACTCGTCGCGCGCCGCTACAAGGACGCGGCTTCCTACGTGATCGAACCCGAGAGCGCGCTCGCCGCGGCCACCGGCCAGGTGCTGGCCGCGCCGTGGTGGAGCGCGCGGCGCTGGCAGGCCGGCAAGGCGCGCTTCGAGGCACCGCCCGAAGACGGCGTCGACCTGCTCTGGGCCAACATGTCGCTGCACATGGCGGCCGACCCCGAGGCGTTGATCGCGCACTGGCACAAGCTGGTGGCGACCGACGGCTTCCTCATGTTCTCCTGCCTCGGCCCCGACACCGTGCGCGAGCTGCGTGCGCTGCATGCCCGCATGGGCTGGCCCGCCGCGGGCCACGAGTACACCGACATGCACGACTGGGGCGACATGCTGGTGCACGCCGGCTTCGCCGAGCCGGTGATGGACATGGAGCGCATCGTGCTGACCTGGGCCACGCCCGAGGCCGCTCTCGCGGAGCTGCGCACGCTGGGCCGCAACCTGCATCCGGCGCGCTTTCCCGCATTGCGCGGCAAGGGCTGGCTGCAGGAGCTGAAGAAGGCGCTGCCCGAACTGGCGCCGGCCGAGGACGGCGGTGGCCGCATCGCGCTGACCTTCGAAGTCGTCTACGGTCACGCGTTCAAGCCGGTGCCGCGCGTGTCGCTCGCGGCCGAAAGCGCGGTGTCGCTGCGCGAGATGCGATCGATGCTGCAACGGGGCCGACCGGGCGCCTGATCGCTTGCCGGCGACTCGGCGAAAACGCCTGTCGCACAGGGCGTTTCTTGCCTACTAGTAGTGACCCGTAGGCGTCCCACAGGGCACTCGGGCGCTGGTATCTACCCGCTACAATCCGCCGTTGCGTGAAACTCGCGGGTATTGTCCCGCGATCGAGGGGTGTCGAATCCTGTTTGTACGAGGGGTTTGGCGACCGTCGACGCACCGATTTGCTGAACTCGCCCGTGTCGAATTCCGTGTTTCGATTTGCCACCGTTTCAGGCCAGAGCATCCACTGGTTCCTGAAGCGCAACTGCTCGGTGACGCCGAGCCAGCTGGGCTGGCTCTACGCCTCGCTGTGCGTGGTATCGCTCGGCATCGGCACCCTGTTCTGGCTGCACGGTGCGCCCATGGTGCTGCCTTTTGCCTGGCTCGAACTGGCCGCCGTCGGGTTTGCGTTCATGGTCTATGCACGGCATGCGACCGACGGCGAAAAGATCGCGCTGCAGGAGGGACGGCTCGTCGTGGAGCTCGAGAACGGCGGGCATTACGAGCGCACGGAATTTCTTCCGCACCAGGTGCGGATCGAACCCCAGACCGGCGATCGCTCGCTGATCGAGGTCTCGGGGCAGGGTCGATCGGTCAGGGTGGGGCGCTATGTACGCCCGGAGTTGCGTGCGGCCTTGGCCCGCGAGATTCGAATGGCGTTACGCGGCGCCTGAGGGGGCTCGCGCAGTGCTGCACGGTTGGTTGTCGAAAAATTGAAGAAACGTGAACACGATGAAGAGCATTTGGCGCAATAAGTACAGGCCGGCGAATCTGTTGCTGGCGGCCGGCGCGGCTTTCAGCAGCGCGGCGCACGCAGTCAACGATCTCCCCGGCGGCCCCTCGGTGCGCCAGTTGAATCTTCCGGTAGGCGTGACCAAGATCGCTCAGGAGCAGCATCTGCTCCATACGATCATGATGATCCTGTGCACGGTCATCTTCGTCGGCGTGTTCGCGGTGATGTTCTATTCCATCTGGAAGCACCGCAAGTCGGTGGGCCACAAGGCCGCCAACTTCCATGAATCGGTGGTGGTCGAGGTCATCTGGACCATCGTGCCCTTCCTCATTGTCATCGTCATGGCGCTGCCCGCCACCAAGGTGCTGGTGGCCCAGAAGGACACGACCAACGCCGACCTCACGATCAAGACCACGGGCTACCAGTGGAAGTGGGGCTACGACTACCTGAACGGCGAAGGCGAGGGCCTGGCCTTCATCTCCACGCTCGACAGCTCGCAGCGCGCCATGTCCGACGCCGGCGCCAAGGGCCAGATGCCCGACGACTACCTGCTCAAGGTCGACAACCCGCTGGTGGTGCCGGTCAACAAGAAGGTCCGCATCATCACCACCGCGAACGACGTGATCCACGCCTTCGCCGTGCCGCAGCTGGGCCTCAAGCAGGACGCCATTCCCGGCTTCGTGCGCGACACCTGGTTCCGCGCCGAGACCGTGGGCGACTACTACGGCCAGTGCCAGGAGCTGTGCGGCAAGGAGCACGCCTACATGCCGATCCACGTGAAGGTGGTCTCGGCCGCCGACTACACGACCTGGGTCGCCGCCAAGCGCAAGGAAGCCGCCGCCAAGCTCGACGACCCGACCAAGGTCTGGACCCTGCCCGACATGCTCGCGCGCGGCGAGAAGGTCTATGCCGCCAACTGCGCGGCCTGCCACCAGGCCAACGGCAAGGGTGCCGGCCCGATCAAGCCGCTCGACGGCTCCGCCAAGGTGACCGACGCCGACCACAAGATCCAGCTGACGGTGCTGCTCAACGGGCAGAACAACGGCGCGATGCCCTCCTGGAAGCAACTGAGCGATACCGACCTCGCGGCCGTGGCCACGTACACCAAGAACAGCTGGTCGAACAAGACGGGCCAGCTGGTGCAGCCGGCCGAAGTGCTGGCCCTGCGCGCCAAGTGATGCGCGAGCGCACCGCGACGAAGAAATTGCAAGGAACCACGAAATGAGCGCAGTTCTCGACCCCCACGGTCACGCAGCCCACGGCGATCACGCACACGACGATCATCACGACCACCACGCGCCCACCGGCTGGCGCCGCTGGGTGTTCGCCACCAACCACAAGGACATCGGCACGCTCTACCTGCTGTTCAGCTTCACGATGCTGATGGTGGGCGGCGTGCTCGCGCTGCTGATCCGCGCCGAGCTGTTCCAGCCCGGGCTGCAGCTGGTGAACCCCGAACTCTTCAACCAGTTCACCACCATGCACGGCCTGATCATGGTGTTCGGCGCGATCATGCCGGCCTTCGTGGGCTTCGCGAACTGGATGATCCCGCTGCAGGTGGGCGCCTCCGACATGGCGTTCGCGCGCATGAACAACTTCAGCTTCTGGCTGCTGATCCCGGCGGCGCTGATGCTGGTGGGCTCGTTCTTCATGCCCGGCGGCGCGCCTGCAGCAGGCTGGACGCTGTACGCGCCGCTCACGCTGCAGATGGGCCCCTCGATGGACGCCGGCATCTTCGCGATGCACATCATGGGCGCCTCGTCGATCATGGGCTCGATCAACATCATCGTGACCATCCTCAACATGCGCGCCCCCGGCATGACGCTGATGAAGATGCCGATGTTCTGCTGGACCTGGCTCATCACCGCCTACCTGCTGATCGCCGTGATGCCCGTGCTTGCAGGCGCCATCACCATGACGCTGACCGACCGCCACTTCGGCACCAGCTTCTTCAACCCCGCCGGCGGCGGCGACCCGGTGATGTATCAGCACATCTTCTGGTTCTTCGGCCACCCCGAGGTCTACATCATGATCCTGCCGGCCTTCGGCATCATCAGCCAGGTGGTGCCGGCCTTCGCCCGCAAGAAGCTCTTCGGCTATGCCTCGATGGTGTACGCCACCTCGTCGATCGCCATCCTGTCGTTCATCGTGTGGGCGCACCACATGTTCACGACCGGCATGCCGCTGACCGGCCAGCTGTTCTTCATGTACGCGACGATGCTGATCGCCGTGCCCACGGCCGTGAAGATCTTCAACTGGATCGCCACCATGTGGCAGGGCTCGATGACCTTCGAGACGCCCATGCTGTTCGCGGTCGGCTTCATCTTCGTGTTCACCATGGGCGGCTTCACCGGCCTGATCCTGGCCGTCGCCCCCATCGACACGCAGCTGCAGGACACCTACTACGTGGTGGCCCACTTCCACTACGTGCTGGTGGCCGGCTCGCTGTTCGCCATGTTCTCGGGCTTCTACTACTGGGCTCCGAAGTGGACCGGCGTGATGTACAACGAGACGCGCGGCAAGGTGCACTTCTGGTGGTCGCTGATCTCGTTCAACGTGACCTTCTTCCCGATGCACTTCCTGGGCCTGGCCGGCATGCCGCGACGCTACGCCGACTACCCGATGCAGTTCGCCGACTTCAACGCCGTCGCGTCTGTCGGTGCCTTCTTCTTCGGTTTCGCCCAGTTGTATTTCTTCCTGTTCATCGTGCTGCCCACGATGCGCGGCAAGGGCGAGAAGGCTGCCCAGAAGCCGTGGGAAGCTGCCGAAGGCCTCGAATGGGAAGTGCCGTCGCCGGCACCGTTCCACACCTTCGAGAACCCGCCCAAGCTCGACGCGACCGCCACCAAGGTGATCGGTTGAACGCACTGTCAGCCTACGCAGCACGATGACGCCCGAGCAGAAAAGGAACAACCGCCGCATGGGGCTCACGCTGGCCTCCATCGCCGTGGTGTTCTTCATCGGCTTCATCGTCCGCATGGTCTGGTTCAGCGGCCGCTGACCGGGCATTCGAGCAGGCAACGAACGGGAGCACACGCGCATGAGCCTCGGTCCTCGCATCCGCCGCGCCAACGTCCGCATGGTCGGCAAGCTGGCCGTCGTGGCCTGCGGCATGTTCGCCTTCGGCTACGCGCTGGTGCCGATGTACCGCGCGATCTGCGAGATGACCGGCATCAACATCCTCGCGCTGTCCGAGCTCGAGGTGCCCGGCGGCGCGAGCGGCGGCAAGAACGTGCGCGTGCCCGACAACACGCAGGTCGACAAGACCCGCACCATCACGGTCGAGTTCGATTCCAACGTGCGCGGCGGCCTGTGGGACTTCAAGCCCGCGGAGCGGACCATCCAGGTGCACCCCGGCGAGCTCAACACAGTGATGTACGAGTTCCAGAACGTGCAGAACCGCCGCATGGCGGCTCAGGCCATTCCGAGCTACGCGCCGCAGCAGGCCGCGCCGTACTTCAACAAGCTCGAATGCTTCTGCTTCAACCAGTACACGCTCGATCCGGGCGAGAAGAAGCAGTGGCCGGTCGCGTTCGTGATCGACCCGAAGATTTCCAAGGACGTGAAGACCATCACGCTGTCGTACACCTTCTTCGAGGTGGGCGGCAAGACGCCCGCGGCCCCGGTGGCCGCCGTTACCAGCTCCGCGAATGAGCCGCGCTCGTGACCGATCCGTCGAACCGGCCGAAGGCTTCGCTGTGGGACACGGTGAAGGCGGTGGGCTGGTCGTTCTTCGGCGTGCGCAAGAACAGCGCCTACCAGGACGACCTGCGCAAGCTGAACCCGCTGCACATCATCGCGGTGGCGTTCGTGGCGGTGGTCGTCTTCGTGGTCGCGCTGGTGCTGCTGGTGCGCCATGTGGTCGCGTCGGCCGGGGCCTGACGGAAAAGAAGCCTTCCGCGACAAGCAGAATCCATTGAATCGAGAGAAGAAAGAAAGCCAGGAGCTGAAGAAATGAGTTCAACCACCCACGGAACCACGCCCTACTACTTCGTGCCCGGACCTTCGTCCTATCCGGTCTCGGCCGCGATCGGCCTGTTCTTCGTGATCCTGGGTGCCGCGCAATGGATCAACGGGCATGCGTGGGGCGCCTGGTCGCTGCTGGCCGGCATGGTGATCTGGCTCGGCACGCTCTTCGTATGGTTCCGCGCCGCCATCGGCGAGAGCGAGAGCGGCCAGTACGGCCACAAGGTGGACCTCTCGTTCCGCTGGAGCATGAGCTGGTTCATCTTCTCCGAAGTGATGTTCTTCGGTGCGTTCTTCACCGCGCTGTGGTGGGCTCGCACCCATGCGCTGCCTTCGCTCGGCAGCCTGGACAACGCGCTGCTGTGGCCCGACTTCAAGGCCGTGTGGCCCAGCGTCGCCGCCGGTGCCACCGCCTCGCCGGCCGGCATCGTCGAGCCCTTCCAGACCGTCGGCCCGTTCTGGCTGCCCACGATCAACACCGCGCTGCTGCTGAGCTCGGGCGTCACGCTGACCATCGCCCACCATGCGCTGCGCGCTGGGCACCGTGCGCAGACCATCCGCTTCATGTGGCTCACCGTGCTGCTGGGCGTGATCTTCCTGGGCGTGCAGGGCTACGAATATCACCACCTGTACACCGAACTGAACCTCAAGCTCAGCTCGGGCACCTACGGCTCCACCTTCTTCATGCTGACCGGCTTCCACGGCCTGCACGTGTTCATCGGCATGCTGATGCTGCTGTTCATCACGCTGCGCCTGCGCAAGGGCCACTTCACGCCCGAGCGACACTTCGGCTTCGAGGGCGCGGCCTGGTACTGGCACTTCGTGGACGTCGTCTGGCTCGGCCTCTATCTGCTGGTCTATTGGCTTTGAGCGAAGAACCTCGCGGCATGACAAGAAAAAGGCGCCGAAAGGCGCCTTTTTCTTGGTTCTCCTGGCACGAACACCATCTACTTGCCGAGCGGGAGCCCGGTTGGCTGGATGTATCCGAACTTCCAGGCGAGCAGCATGCAGAGGAACAAAAACACCGAGAGGCCGATCCGAACGGTGAGCGCGCGCGCCATGCCGCCGCTCTTGGCGCGCCCGTTGCGCCCGTCCTTCAGCATGAAGTACAGGGCAAACGCGAGGCTCGCGAAGATGCCCACGAACACCAGGGCGACGAAGTATTTCATGAACCGCATTATCGGCCGCGCGCCCCGTTCCCTCCAGTGACCCCAGAACCCCTGTATCCCGAGAAGCGCCTCCGGCGAGGCCGCTTCTGGGTGCTCACCATCGCCGCCGCGCTGACCGTGTCGGCCACCGTTTCCCTCGGCCGCTGGCAGCTCTCGCGCGCTGCGCAGAAAGAAGCGCTGCAGGCCAGCATCGACGCCGAGAAGCTGAAGCCGCCGCTGACCCAGGCGGAGTTCCTCGCGCTCGGCAAGGCTTCCGACGCCATGCACCGCGCGGTGCGGCTGCGAGGCCTGTGGCTCACGCCGCAGACCGTGTACCTCGACAACCGCCAGATGCACGGCGTACCGGGCTTCTACGTGCTGACGCCCTTCGCCCTCGAAGGCACCGAACAGACCGTGATGGTCCAGCGCGGCTGGATCCAGCGCAATTTCGTCGACCGCTCGAAGCTGGGCGCGGTCGAGACGCCGGCCGGCATCGTCGAGGTCACGGGCCTGATCGAGCCGCCGCCCAGCCATCTGCTGGAGCTGGGCTCCGCCGCCGCCGCGCAGGTGCCCGCGCCGGCGGCCTCCGCGCCTGCCGAAGCCGCTTCCGCTGCGGCAGCCCCGGCCGCTGCGGCACCGGTCGCCGAAGGGTATTCGCCCATCCGGCAGAATCTCGACCTCGAGGCCTTCCGTGCCGAGACCAAGCTGCCGTTGCGCACCGACGTGTCATTGCAGCAGGCCGGGCCGGCTTCCGAGGGCCTGCAGCGCGATTGGCCGGCGCCGGCGCTGGGTCTCGAGAGGCACTACGGTTACGCATTCCAGTGGTTCGGCCTGTCGGCCCTCGTCGTCATCCTCTATGTCTGGTTCCAATTCATCACGCCCCTCCGCCGCGCAAGGCGCCGCGCACGCGATGGCCGCTTCTGACGAGCCGCTGGGCCTGACGGTGCATTCGATGCCGTCGCCCAACCAGGCGCTCGACGGTGCGGAGGGCCGGCGCACGGCCGTCGGACGCTGGAAGATGATCGCGGTGATGCTGATGTGCGCCTCGCCCGTCATCGCCTCGTACTTCACTTACTACGTGATCCGGCCCGAGGGGCGCAGCGTCTACGGCGAGCTGATCGATCCGCAGCGCGAACTGCCGAAGCTCGTCGCCACCGACCGCGGCGGCGCGCCGGTCGATCTCGCCACGCTCAAGGGCCAGTGGCTGCTGGTGACGGTGGCCGATGCAGCTTGCGACACGCTGTGCGAGCAGCAGCTCTACCTGGCGCGCCAGCTGCGCGAGAGCCTGGGCCGCGAGAAGGACCGCATGGACCGCGTCTGGCTCGTAAGCGACGCCGCTCCCGTGCCGGAGCGCCTGAACAACGGCCTGCACGGCGCGACCGTGCTGCGCGTGCCCGCCGAGCAGCTGGCGAAGTGGCTCGCGCCCGCGCAGGGCCACTCGCTGACCGAGCATCTGTACGTGGTCGATCCCATGGGCAACTGGATGATGCGTTTTCCCGCCCGCATGGACGCCGCCGGCGCCAGCCGCGCCAAGCGCGACCTCGACCGCTTGCTGCGCGCCTCGGCGTCGTGGGACGAACCGGGCCGCTGAAGAGATACGCAACGCAGCATGGACGCCACGAGTTCTCTCTACGATCTGACGCCCATCGCCTGGCTCATGGCAGTCGGCATGCTGATCGCGCTCGGGCCGCTGGTGTGGGTCTGGCGCCGCAATGCGGGCAGCGGCCCGGCGCGGCGGCTGCATGCGCTGACGGTGCTCACGCTGTTCCTCACCTTCGACCTCACGCTGTTCGGCGCCTTCACGCGGCTCACCGATTCGGGCCTCGGCTGCCCCGACTGGCCGGGCTGCTACGGCAACGCCAGCCCGCACGGCGCGCGCCACGAGATCGCGATGGCGCAGTCGGCCCAGCCGACAGGGCCTGTGACGCACAGCAAGGCCTGGGTCGAGATGGTCCACCGCTACCTGGCCACCGGCGTCGGCGTGCTGATCCTCACGCTCGCGGTCGCCACCTGGATCGTGCGACGCCGGCAGAGCCGTATTCCGCCTGCGGAGGCTGCCGGGCACCATGCCACGCTGAGCGCCTGGTGGCCCGCCTTCACGCTGGTGTGGGTGTGCCTGCAGGGTGCGTTCGGCGCGCTCACCGTGACCTGGAAGCTCTTCCCCGCCATCGTCACGCTGCATCTGCTCGGCGCCGTGGTGCTGCTGGCGCTGCTGTGCATCCAGGCAGTGCGCTACCGGCAGGCCGCCGCCGACCGGCTGCCCACTCCCGTGTCGCCCGCGCTGCGCAACGGCCTCATCGCGACCTCGGTGCTGCTCGTGCTTCAGATCGCGCTGGGCGGCTGGGTCAGCACCAACTATGCGGTGCTGGCCTGCACGCAGTTCCCGACCTGCCAGGACAGCTGGTGGCCGCCCATGAACTTCGCGCAGGGCTTCGAGATCTGGCGCCATCTGGGCGTGACCGGCGAAGGCCAGCCGCTCGATTTCTCGGCGCTCACCGCCATCCACTATGCGCATCGGCTGATGGCCTATGCGGTGTTCGTCGCGCTCGGTGTGCTGGCCTGGCGCATGCGCCGCATCGAGGCGCTGCGCCCGCAGGCCCGATGGCTCGCGGGCCTGGCGCTGCTCCAGCTTGCCACCGGGCTGGGCAACGTGCTGCTGGGCTGGCCACTGGCCGCGGCCGTGCTTCACACCGGCGGTGCCGCGGCGCTCGCCGTGGTGCTCACCTGGGCGCTGTGCGAGAGCCGGCGCGCCCCGGCAGCGCAGCCTGCGCATGCCGGTGAAAATACGGCAGGTCACAACAACAGTCAGAGTCAGAGGAAGGCCGCCGCGTGAGCACCCCGATTTCCGTTCAGCAAACCGCCAGCACCAACGTGCTGCGCCAGTTCTACGCGCTGACCAAGCCGCGCGTGGTGCAGCTGATCGTGTTCTGCGCGCTGATCGGGATGGTGCTGGCCATTCCGGGGCTGCCGTCGTGGGGCGAGGTGAAGCTCGCGGCGGTGGCCTGCATCGGCATCTGGCTGGTGGCCGGCGCGGCTGCGGCGTTCAACTGCCTCGTCGAGAAGGGCATCGACGCGAAGATGAAGCGCACCGCCTGGCGCCCCACCGCGCGCGGCGAGCTCAGCGACAGGCAGACCCTGGTTTTCTCGGCGCTGCTGTGCGCGGCGGGCTCCGCGCTGCTGTGGTTCATGGTCAACCCGCTCACCATGTGGCTGACCTTCGCCACCTTCGTGGGCTATGCGGTGATCTACACCGTGATCCTCAAGCCGCTCACGCCGCAGAACATCGTGATCGGCGGTGCCTCGGGCGCGATGCCGCCGGTGCTGGGCTGGGCCGCGATGACGGGCAGCCTCGATCCGGGGGCTTGGATCCTCTTTCTCATCATCTTCCTGTGGACGCCGCCGCACTTCTGGGCGCTGGCGCTCTACCGCGTCGAGGACTACCGCAAGGCCGGGCTGCCGATGCTGCCCGTCACGCACGGCAACGAGTTCACGCGGCTGCAGGTGCTGCTCTACACCTTCATCCTGTTCGCGGCCTGCCTGATGCCCTTCATCTACGGCATGAGCGGCTGGCTCTACCTTGCGGTGGCCGTGGCGGTGAGCGTCGGCTTCACGGGCTATGCCTTCGCGCTGTGGCGCAGCTATTCCGACGCGCTGGCGCGCAAGACCTTCCGCTTCTCGCTGATCCACCTGAGCGTGCTGTTCCTTGCGCTGCTGGTCGATCACTACATTCACTGACCTCGTTTCCATGAACAAGCGCAACGCTCTTCGACTGATGGCCGCCGGCGCCGGCTGGGTGGGCGCCGGCGCCGCCCTCGGCCTGGGCCTCGCGGCCTGCAGCGAGACCAAGCAGAGCTTCAATGCCGTCGACATCACCGGTGCCGACTACGCCAAGGACTTCTCGCTGAAGGACGCCGACGGCAAGGTCCGCACGCTGGCCGACTTCAAGGGCAAGCTGGTCGTGCTGTTCTTCGGCTACGCGCAGTGCCCCGACGTCTGCCCGACCACCATGACCGAGATGGCGCAGGTCAAACAGCAGCTCGGCAAGGACGGCGACAAGCTGCAGGTGCTGTTCATCACCGTCGACCCGGCGCGCGACACGGCCGAGGTGCTCAAGGCCTACATGGGCGCGTTCGACCCGAGCTTCGTCGCGCTGATTCCCACGGCCGACCAACTGGCAGCCGTCGCGAAGGACTACAAGGTCTACTACAAGAAGGTCGACGGCAAGACGCCGACCAGCTACTCGATGGACCACTCTGCCGCCAGCTACGTCTACGACACGCAGGGCCGGCTGCGGCTCTACGCGCGCTATGGCGCGGGCGTGGCGCCGATGGTGTCCGACCTGAAGACGCTGCTGGCTTCCTGAAGGGGGTCGCCGCCTGATGTCCGCCATCGATCCGCTCGGGCACCTGAAAGGGCGCAAGGGCGCCTTCCGCATCGCGCTGATTCCGCCCGAGGTGCTCGATGCCCTCAACGACGGGCTGATCGAAACCGTCAACCTCAACGAGTTCCTCGCGCTCGAGCTGCCCCGGCTGGCGCGCAGCGTGGCGGGACACATCGGGGTCGATGGCGAGAGCGAGCGGCTGGCCGACACGATCGCGATGCTGGGCGCCTTCAAGCCGATGCAGCGGCACGGTCACATCGCACGCGCGCTCTACGACCTGGCCGCGCTGCACGGCGAGCGCGATGCCGTCGCGCACCGGCTGGCCACGCATGCGAGCGACGTGGCGCGCTGCTGGGCGGCGCAGTGGGTCACGCTCTCGGGCTTGCCGCTGGCGGCGCAGCTGGAGTCGGTGCGGCGCTTTGCCGCCGACCCGCACTTCGGCGTGCGCGAGATCGCGTGGATGGCTGTGCGCGATGCGGTGGTCGGGTCGCTCGACGAAGCGATCGTGCTGCTGCAGCCCTGGGTGCTCGATGCCGACCCCAACATCCGCCGCTTCGCCAGCGAACTCACGCGGCCGCGCGGCGTGTGGTGTGCGCAGATCGAGGCGCTCAAGGCCGAGCCCTGGCGCGCGCTTCCGCTGCTCGAGCCGCTGCGCGCCGACACCAGCCGCTACGTGCAGAACTCGGTGGCGAACTGGCTCAATGACGCGAGCAAGAGCCAGCCCGAGTGGGTCGACAAGCTCTGCGCGCGGTGGCTGGCGGAGTCGGACGCGGCCGAAACCCGCTACATCGCGAAGCGGGCGCTGCGAACGCTCTCGAAATGAAAAAAGCCCGGCGGTGCCGGGCTTCGTTCGTGATGGGCAGAAGGGAAGAAGGAAAGGCTTACGCGTATTCCGCGAGCGCCTTCTTCATCTTCTTCATGGCCGCCACTTCGATCTGGCGGATGCGCTCGGCGCTCACGCCGTACACGGCAGCCAGGTCGTGCAGCGTCATGCCGCCCGAACCGTCGTCGTTGACCTTGAGCCAGCGCTCTTCGACGATGCGGCGGCTGCGGTCGTCCAGTGCCTCGAGCGCGGTCGCGATGCCGTCGCTCGACAGGCGGTCGCGCTGCTGCGATTCGAGCAGGGCGGTCGGTTCCTGCGAGGCGTCGGCCAGGTAGGCGATCGGGCCGAAGGCTTCGTCGCCGTCGTCCGTCGGACCCGGATCGAGCATCACGTCGCCGCCCGAGAGGCGGGTTTCCATCTCGAGCACTTCCTCGGGCTTCACGTTCAGGCGGGTCGCCATCTGCGAAACCTCGTCGGGGCTCAGCGTTTCACGGTGCGTGCCGGTGTCGGCAATGGCCGAGTCGGCCTTGAAGCCCTGCTTCATCGAGCGCAGGTTGAAGAACAGCTTGCGCTGGGCCTTGGTCGTGGCGACCTTGACCATGCGCCAGTTCTTCAGGATGTACTCGTGGATTTCGGCCTTGATCCAGTGCATGGCGTAGCTCACGAGCCGCACGCCCTGGTCGGGGTCGAAGCGCTTCACGGCCTTCATGAGACCGACGTTGCCTTCCTGGATCAGGTCGCCGTGCGGCAGCCCGTAGCCCAGGTACTGGCGGGAAATGGAGACCACGAGGCGCAGGTGCGACAACACGAGCGCGCCGGCGGCTTCGAGATCGTTGTGGTCGCGCAGCTTGCGTGCGTAGCCCTGCTCTTCTTCAAGAGTGAGCATCGGCAGGCGGTTGGCGGCCGAAATATAGGCGTCCAGGTTGCCCAGCGGGGGAACCATCGACCACGGGTTGGCGACGGCCAGCTGGTTGGCAGAGACTCCAGACAGCGTTGTCATCAGGGGGAACTCCTTTGTGTTGGCCATATTAGCACTCGGTTAGAGGGAGTGCTAATCCAAGGGTTCCCTTGAATTTCTATCGCTGGAATAGCCAAAGGCTACCAGCGGATGTCAAGTCTTAGGAAGAGCTTGGACAAGACGAACAGGGGACCGACCCAGAGATATTGAATGTCTTCGAAGAACGACGGCTTCTTGCCCTCGATCTTGTGGCCCACGAACTGGAAGATCCAGGCCACTACAAAGATAGCGGCGGAAACCGGCAATACAAGTCCCCCCATCGCGTGCACCAGCACCAGCGCCAGGGCGGTCAGGACGAGCATGGCCACCAGGAAGGCCGGGGCGCGCAGCAGCACGTAGTAGACGAGGCTGGCGGCCACGAAGGCGTAGGCCACCCAGGGATGGATCGCGAACAGCAGCCCGACGATGCTCAGCATGATGGCCGGGATGGCCACAAAATGGATCAGCTCGTTGGTCGGATTGCGGTGACTCTCCTCGTAGTGGGCGAGCAGCCGGTCGACCTTGCGGTCGCTCGATTCCAGAGGGGCGGCGGCGGTGTGCGTCATGGCAGGTCTCCGTGGACGCCGTGCGATGCGGCGGGACTTTCCATGGTGCCGACAGAGAAGCCCGATGGCAAGCACGGATGCCATGTGAAATTGCTATTAAATAAGTAGCATAAAGCACTACAGCCACGGAGCTTGGCGTGACTTTCTACACTGTCACCAGAAGGTTACATCGCTAAGATCGCCAGGTGCCTCCCTTCGACTCTCCACCCGCCTCCCGGTCGCCGGTCACGCAGACCGGTACGGCCGTCCGCGCACCTCGGTCGATTCTCGTCGTGGACGACCACGACCTGTTGCGCCTCGGCGTCTGCGCCCTGGTCCAGGCCCAGGCGAGCCCGTCGGGTGCCAAGATCGAAGTCTTTGAGGCCAGCAACGTCGCCGATGCGCTCAGGCTCTACGAAGCGCACCAGGCTTCCATCGGCCTCGTGCTGCTCGACCTGGCGCTGCCCGACACCCACGGCCTGAGCGGCCTGGCCGAGTTCCGGATGCGCTTTCCCGACGCGCGGATCGTCGTGCTCTCCGGCACGGGCAACAGCACGCTGGCGCAGGGCGTGCTCGCGCTCGGCGCAGCCGCCTTCCTGCCGAAATCGGCCGACCTGAAGGAGGTCGTGAGCTTCATCCGCGCCTGCGGCCTGCTCGACGGCGGCGCCGACGCGTCGTCGCAGCCGCAACAGGCTGCGCCGACCCAGCCCGTGCCCAGGGCGCTCACCGGCTATGCCGAATTCGCCCACGCCAGCGCATGGCAGGAGCTCACGCCGCGGCAGATGCAGGTGCTGCAATGGGTGCTCGAAGGCAAGGCCAACAAGGAAATCGCCCAGCTCGCGAACCTGAGCGAAGGCACGGTGAAGAACCATGTCTCGACCATCCTGCTGCTGTTCGGCATGCGTTCGCGCGCCCAGTTGATCAGCACCCTGCATTGAGCGTGCAGCCCGCCGCGCCGAGCAACCCCGTCGCCGACCACGAACTCGGCCAGCGGGTGCTGCGCGAGCACGTCGCCTCGGTCTACAGCACCTACAGCGTCTCGACGCTGACGCACATGGCCTTCGTGGTCGTGTTCGGCAGCATCATCTATTCGCAGCTGAAGGACCCGAGCCTGCTGTTCTGGCTCGCCGGCCTGCTGATGGCAGACATCTACGTGTTCTTCACGCCGCGCTGGACCCCGTCGCGGCCCGTGCGCGAAAGCGCCTACTGGGCGCGCAAGATCTCGCGCGTGGTCACGCTTGTGAGCATGGTCACGGCGGTGGTGCCCTGGCTCATCGTGCCGCACAACAACCTGCCGATGACCTCGCTGCTGATGGCGGTGATCGTCGGCAGTTGCGCGCGGGCGGCGCAGTCGCTGTGGCCGCTGAAGCCGGCGCTCTTCGGCTACACCATGCCGATGTCGCTGGGCATGATCACCGCGCTGGCCTGGCAGGGCGACGGGCTGCACCTGTTCCTGGCGGCCGCCGGTGCGGCCTACCTGCTGCTGACTCTGTACGCGGGCATCGGCCAGCACAAGCTGCTGACCGAATCGCTGATGCTGCGCTTCGAGAACGAGGCGCTGGCCGCACGGCTCGGCGAGCAGATCGCCGCCACCGAGCGCGCGAGCGAGGAAAAGACCCGCTTCCTCGGCACCGCCAGCCACGACCTGCGCCAGCCGCTGCACGCCATAGCGCTCTTCGGCGCCGCCCTCGAGAACGAACTGCGCGACCGCCCCGAAGGCCGCAACGCCGAGCGGCTGATGCGCGCGGTGAATGCGTTGGGCGCCTCGCTCGACACCATGCTCGACGTGTCGCGCCTGGACGCCGGCGTCATTACGCCCGCGCCCCAGCCGGTGCAGCTCGACGCGCTGTTCCTGCCGCTCAACCACACCTTCGCCGCGCGCGCCGAGCAGAAGGAGCTTCAACTGCGCGTGCGGGCCAGCGGCCTGTGGGTGCACAGCGATCCGCAGCTGCTGCACCGCATGCTGTCGAACCTGATAGACAACGCGCTCAAGTACACCATGCGCGGCGGCGTGACCGTGACGGCGCGCGAGCGCGGCGAGTCGGTGTGGATCGAGGTGCGCGACACCGGCATCGGCATTCCGCCGGAGCAGTCGGGGCGGATCTTCGAGGAGTTCTACCAGATCAACAATCCGGGCCGCGACCGCTCGCGGGGGCTGGGCATCGGGCTGTCGATCGTGCAGCGGCTGTCGCGGCTGCTGGGCCACCCGGTGCAGATGCACTCGCGTCCGGGGCGGGGCACGCATTTCCGCGTGGTGGTTCCCATCGCGAGCACCCTCGAGCGGGCGCCGGCCGGACTGCCGCCCGCCTCCTTGGCCGAGGCGAGCGCCGCCGATGAGCGCAGCGCGTCGGCGCTGGCACTGCCCGGCCGCGTGCTGCTGCTTGACGACGAACTGGAGATCCGCGAGGCCATGATGGGCCTGCTGCGCTCCCATTCCATCGACGCCCATGCCGTGGCCAGCGAGGCCGCCGCCGGTGCAGCGCTGCGCCACGCCGCGCGCGAAGGCCGGCCCTTCGACCTGCTGATGTGCGACTACCGGCTGGCCGACGGCGTCGACGGGCTCGATGCCGGCCTGCGCCTGAGCCAGTCCGGCGGCGCGGCGATGCCGCTGTTGCTCATCACCGGCGAGACCTCGCCCGACCGGCTGCAGCGCGTGCGCGAGTCGCAGGTGCCCGTGCTCTTCAAGCCGGTGGTGGCCGACCAGCTGCTGCTGGCGATGGCCGGGCTCACGGTCGCCAGATAGCTGGCGCCGGCCTCGGTTGGCTAGTCTGCAGTTGAATTCATTTGTATTATTTTTGACGCCAGAAGCGATGCGTAGACGTCGTCTTCTGCGCTTCCCATGACTTTTGGCACTGGTGGATACCTGCGCCGTGGCCTATCTTCACTGCATCGCGTTCCCGCGACAGGAGTAGGTAGGGGAGAGAGAAAAAGTGAGCGGCCCCGGCGCAAGCCGGGGTCGTTTTTTTCTTTCTTATCCGAGCAGCGCCTGTGCGAACTCGCGGGCGTTGAAGGTTTCCAGGTCTTCCAGCTTCTCGCCCACGCCGATGAAGTAGACCGGAATCGGCCTTTCCCGCGCGATGGCGCACAGCACGCCACCCTTGGCCGTGCCGTCGAGCTTGGTCACGACCAGGCCGGTGAGGCCCAGCGTCTCGTCGAAGGCCTTGACCTGCGCCAGCGCGTTCTGGCCGGTGTTGCCGTCGATCACCAGCAGCACCTCGTGCGGCGCGGTGCCGTCGGCCTTGGTGACGACGCGCTTGATCTTCTTGAGCTCGTCCATCAGGTGCAGCTGCGTCGGCAGGCGGCCGGCCGTGTCGACCAGCACCACGTCCTTGCCGCGGGCCTTGCCGGCGTTCACCGCGTCGAAGCTCACGGCCGACGGGTCGCCGCCTTCCTGGCTCACGATCTCGACCGTGTTGCGGTCGGCCCAGACCAGCAGTTGCTCGCGCGCCGCCGCCCGGAAGGTGTCGGCCGCCGCCAGCAGCACCGAGGCGCCTTCGTCGGCCAGGTGCTTGGTGAGCTTGCCGATGGAGGTGGTCTTGCCCGCGCCGTTGACGCCGGCCACCATGATCACGGTGGGCGTGAACTGGCCGATGACCAGTGGCTTCTTCGAGCGGCTTCAGCAGGTCGGCCACGGTCTCGGCCAGCAGCGCCTTGACCTGCGAGGCGTCGGTAGCCATCTGGCGCTTGACGCGCCCGCGCAGGTCGTCGAGCAGGTATTCGGTGGCCTTCACGCCGGTGTCGGCCATCAGCAGGGCGGATTCGAGTTCCTCGTACAGATCCTCATCGATCTTCGCGTTGACGAACACGGCCTGGATGCCGGTGCCGGTCTTGCGCAGGCCAGTCTTGAGCTTGTCGAACCAGCCCTTGCGCTCGGTGGCGATGGCGGCGGGCTCGGCGGCCGGCGCTGGAACTGGGGCTGCGACCGGCGCTGGAACGGGAGCTGCGATTGGAGGAGCGGGAACGGGGGCCGGGGCGGGCGACGCAGCCGGTGCGGGGGGCGGCGCTGGAACTGGCGCGGGCGCTGGTGCAGGAGCGGCAACGGGGGCGGGCGCTGGCGCGGGTGGCGGGGCAGGCGTTTCTTCCGCCGCCGGCTTCGAGCCGAACCAGCTCGAAGGCGAGAACACCGAGCGCGAGGGCGCGGGTTCAGGGGCAGGCGCAGCCGGGGCCGGCGGGGTGGCTGCCGGCGCTTCGGTCGCCTCGGCAGGCGGTTTTTTCTTGAAGAAACTGAACATCGGGAGCTTTTTACAATCCGAGCCATTCTATGAAACACCTCCCGCCACGCCGTGCTGCGTCTGGTGCGGTGCTGGCGATGGCGCTTCTGGCGCCGTGGGCCATGCCTGCGCAGGCCCAGTCCAATCCGTCTTCCGCCGCCGCAGCAGCCGCGGCGCCCGGCCCCCAGCAATTCACGCTCGCCAACGGCATGACGCTGATCGTGCAGCCCGACCGGCGCTCGCCCACGGCAGTGCAGATGGTCTGGGTTCGCGTCGGCTCCATCGACGAGGTCGACGGCACCTCCGGTGTGGCCCATGCGCTCGAGCACATGATGTTCAAGGGCACCAAGGACATCAAGCCCGGCGAGTTCTCGCGCCGCGTGGCCGCCCTGGGCGGCCAGGAAAACGCCTTCACCACCCGCGACTACACCGGCTACTACCAGCAGATCCCGGTCGGCAGCCTCGAGCAGGTGATGAAGCTCGAATCGGACCGCTTCGCCAACAACCAGTGGCCCGACGACGAGTTCAAGCGCGAGATCGAGGTGGTCAAGGAAGAGCGCCGCCTGCGCACCGAAGACCAGCCGCGGGCCCTGCTGGGCGAGCAGCAGAACGCCGCCGTCTTCACCGCCTCTCCCTACCACCGCCCCGTGGTCGGCTGGATGAGCGACCTCGACGCCATGACGCCCGAGGACGCGCGCGCCTTCTTCAGGCAGTGGTACGTGCCCGCCAACGCCGTGCTGGTGGTGGCCGGCGACGTCGACGTGGCGCAGGTGCGCGCCATGGCCGAGAAGTACTACGGCCGCATTCCCGCGCGCGCGGTGCCCGCACGCAAGCCGCGCATCGAGCCGGCGCAGCGCGGCATCCGCCGCATCGAGCTGAAGGCGCCGGCCGAGCAGGCCTACGTGTCGCTCGCCTTCCGCGTGCCGCAGCTCGCCAATATCGACGACGTGAACAGCGACGCCTGGGCGCTGGTGGTGCTCTCGGCCGTGCTCGACGGCTATTCCGGCGCTCGGCTTGATCGCGCGCTGACCCAGGGCCCCGACCGAGTCGCAGATTCGGCCGGCGCCTATTCGGGCTTCGTGGGCCGCGGCCCGCAGCTCTTCGTGCTCGACGGCGTTCCGGCTGCCGGCAAGAGCGCCGAGGTGGTGGAAGCCGCTTTGCGCGCCCAGGTCGCGCGCATCGCCAAGGACGGCGTGGGCGAAGCCGAACTGGCCCGCGTCAAGACCCAGTGGGTGGCGAGCGAGACCTACAAGCGCGACTCGGTGATGGCCCAGGCGCGCGAACTCGGCAGCAACTGGATCCAGGGCCTGCCGCTGGACGCCAGCGAGCGCATCGTCGCGCGGCTGCAATCCGTCACGGCCGCCCAGGTGCAGGCCGTGGCCGCCAAGTACTTCGGCGACGACCAGCTCACCGTCGCCACGCTGCGCCCCCTGCCGCCCGAGTCCAAGCCGCGCGGCCGCGGGTTCGCCGCCCCCGCGGGCGAAATGCGCTGAAAGGTCACCATTCCCATGCAGAAGACTTTCATGAAGACCGCGCGCCGCGCCCTGCTCGCCGGCGCCATCGCCGTGGCGGGCATCACCGGCGCGCAGGCCGCGCTGCCCATCCAGCAATGGACGCTGGCCAATGGCGCCAGGATCTACCTGGTGTCGACCAACGCGCTGCCGATCGTCGATGCGCAGCTCGACTTCGACGCCGGCAGCCGCCGCGACCCTGCCGCGCAGGCCGGCCTGGCCAGCGTGACCGCGACCATGGTCGAGAAGGGCGTGCGCGCCGGCAAGAGCGGCGAGCCCGCGCTCGACCAGAACGCCCTGGGCGAAGCCTGGGCCGATCTGGGCGCTAGCTTCGACGTGAGCGCCGGCACCGACCGCACCAGCTATTCGCTGCGCTCGCTGTCCGATCCGGCGCTGCTGAACAAGGCGGTGGCGCTGGCCGCGCGCGAGATCGGCGAGCCCTCCTTCCCCGACGACGTGTGGCAGCGCGAGCGCGAGCGCATCAACGCCGCCATCAAGGAAGCCAACACCAAGCCCGCCACCGTGGCCGGCCGCGCTTTCGCGGCCGACGTCTACGGCGTGCATCCCTACGGCCAGGAAGTGACGGAGCAGACGCTCGCGCGCATCGACACCGCCGCCATGCGCCAGCGCTACCAGCAGCTCATCGTGCCGTGCCGCGCGAAGCTCAGCATCGTCGGCGCCGTCACGCGCGCGGAGGCGGAGAGCATCGCGAACACGCTGCTGTCGCGCCTGCCCGGCCCCGAGGCCTGCACGCCGCTGCCGGCCATTACGCCGGTGGCCGCGCTGACCGCGCCGAAGGACGATCGCATCGCCTTCGACTCGGCGCAGGCCCATGTGCTCATCGGCCAGCCCGGCTATCCGCGCAAGGACCCGGACCACTTCGCGCTCACGCTGGGCAACTACGTGCTGGGCGGCGGCGGTTTCGTCTCGCGCCTGATGAACGAGGTGCGCGAGAAGCGCGGCCTCACCTACAGCATCTACAGCGGCTTCGCGCCGGGGCTCGAGGCGGGCGCGTTCCGCGTCGGCTTCCAGACCCGGCCCGACCAGGCCGAGGAGGCCGTCAAGGTGTCGCGCGAGGTGCTCGCGAAGTTCGTGGCCGAGGGCCCGACCGCTGCCGAGCTGAAGGCCGCCAAGGACAACCTGATCGGCGGCTTCCCGCTGCTGCTGGACAGCAACCGCAAGCTGATCGGCAACGTCGCCAACATCGCCTGGCACGATCTGCCGCTGGACTACCTCGACACCTGGACCGCGCGCATGAACGCGGTCACGGCCGCCGACGTGAAGGCCGCCTTCCAGCGCAAGCTGCAGCCCGAGCGCATGGTGACGGTGGTGGTGGGCGGCAAGGACGCCAGGACCGCCAAGGCGCAGCAGTAGCAGCCTATTGGAGTGCGTGCGGGCCGCTCGTAGCGGCCGCGCGCACCGCGGCGCCGAGCCGCTCCAGCAGCTTCGGCGCTGCGCGCGCGTGCTGCCAGTAGAGCGGCACGGGCAGCATCGAGTCGGGCACCAGCTCGACCAGCCTTCCCTCCTTCAGTGCCCCGGCCACCATGCTGACCGGGTGCATGCCCCAGCCCATCCCCGAGCAGGCCGCCTCGACGAAGGCATTGGGCGAGGGAATCCAGTGCCTGGGCGTCTCCACATTGCGGTGGCAGATGCGCCGTACCCAGCGCGCCTGCAGCCGGTCCTTCCGATCGAACACCAGGCTCGGCGCTTCCGCCAGCGTGCGGGCGCCTACGCCTTTTGCGAAATGCTCGCGCACGAACTCCGGGCTGGCCGCCGCCACGTAGTGCATGGTGCCCAGCGCCTCGCTGTTGCAGCCAGCCACCGGCTGGGCCAGCGCCGTCACCGCCGCGAGCACCGCGCCGCTGCGCAGCCGCTCCGCCGTGTGGTCCTGGTCGTCCACCGTGAGATCGAGCAGCGCGCCCGGCTCCTGCGCGGCGAAGGCCGACGCGGCGGCGACGAACCAGGTCGCGAGCGTGTCGGCATTGACCGCCACGCGGATCGTGACGCGCTCGCCGCCGGCCTCGTCGCCGCCCATGCCCAGGGCGGGCAGGGCGTCGCGCAGCTCGTGCTCCAGCATGCCCACTCGCTCGACGTGCCGGCACAGCTGCTGGCCGGCCTCGGTCGCCACGCAGGGCTGGCCGCGCACCAGCAGCGCGCCGCCGGTGCGTTCCTCCAGCTGCCGGATGCGCTGCGACACCGCGGAGGGCGTGACGTGCAACGCGCGCGCGGCGCGTTCGAAGCTGCCTTCGCGCACCACGGCGGCGAGGGCGTTCAGGGCGGCGTAGTCGAGCATGGGATGGGCCTCGAAGAATGAAGAAAAACTGAATCGGCTTAAGAAAGTTTAGTTTGAGTTAATCCGATGCGGACGGCATCCTCGAAGCATGCAAGCCGTACAAGTCACCACCGCCCTCGCCAACGGGTTCTTCATGAGCCTGGTCCTCATCGTCGCCATCGGTGCGCAGAACGCCTACGTGCTGCGCCAGGGCCTGCGCCGCGAGCACGTAGGTGCGGTGGTGCTGTTCTGCGCGGCCGGCGACGCGGTGCTGATCAGCGCCGGCGTGGCCGGCATGGCGCAGGCGCTGAACGGGCGGCCGATGCTGGCCACGGTGCTTGCGGCGTTGGGGGCAGCCTTCCTGTGCGCCTACGGACTCAGGGCACTGTGGCGCTCGCGGCAGCCGGCGGCGCTGCAGGCCTCGGCGCAGGGCGCTTCGTCGCTGTCGCGCGCGGCGGTGGTGGCGCAGGCCGCCGGCTTCACGCTGTTGAATCCGCACGTCTACCTCGACACGGTGCTGCTCGTGGGCAGCGCGGGCGCGCAGTACGCGGGCATGCTCAAGCTCTGGTTCGTGGTCGGCGCTTCCATGGCGAGCGTGCTGTGGTTCACCTCGCTGGGTTTCGGCGCGCGGCTGCTCGCACCGGTGTTCGCCCGGCCCCGCGCCTGGCAAATGCTCGATGCGCTGATCGGCGGCACCATGCTCGTGCTGGCGGCAATGCTGCTGCGGCGCGCGTTGGCAGGGGCTTGAGAGTCCCGCGGATTTGGCGGCGTTAAGCTCGCCGCATGCCCCAGCACCAGAAGAAAGCCGCATCCGCCTCCCGATCCGCGCCAGCCGGCAGCAAGCCCAAGCCGGCGGTGAAGCGCCCCTCCAAACCCAGCGAGGTGCGCATCATCGGCGGCGAATGGAAACGCACCCGCCTCGCCGTGGCCGACAAGCCCGGCCTGCGCCCCACGCCCGACCGCGTGCGCGAGACCCTCTTCAACTGGCTCGCGAGCCTGGCCGGCGCCGGTGGCGGCGAGCTTCCCCATTGGCAGTGCGTGGATGCCTTCGCGGGCACCGGTGCGCTGGGCTTCGAGGCGGCCTCGCGCGGTGCGGCCAGCGTGCTGCTGTGCGAGCAGGACGCCGCGCTCGTCGCGCAGATGCAGGCGATCAAGACCAGGCTAGAAGCCGAGGCCGTTCGCGTCGAGCGCGGCAACGGCGTCACCGCGCTCGAACGCGTGCCCGCGGGCAGCCTCGACGTCGTCTTCCTCGATCCGCCTTTCGACAACCTCGCGCTCTACGAGCCCGCGCTTCGCGCCGCTGCGCGTGCGCTGCGCCCCGAGGGCTCGGTGTACCTGGAGGCGCCGCGCCGCTGGAACGGCGAAGAGCTCGCGGCCCTGGGCCTCGCCGAGTTCCGCTACCTGAAGGCCGGCGCCGTGCATGCACATCTGCTGAGGCCCGCCGCGCAGGGGACTGCATAATCCGCCGGACAAGCCGCACCGGCAGCATGAGGAAGAAGCAACCATGGCCAGCAACGTCATCGCGGTTTATCCCGGCACTTTCGACCCCATCACCCTCGGTCACGAGGACGTGGTGCGCCGTGCCACCCAGCTCTTTTCGAAGGTGATCGTCGCTGTCGCGGCGGGCCACCACAAGAAGGCGCTGTTCACGCTGTCCGAACGCATGGACATGGCCCGCGAGGCCGTCAAGCCCTACAGCGACCAGGTTTCCGTCGAGAGCTTCTCGGGCCTCCTGCGCGACTTCGTCGTCGCGCGCGGCGGCAAGGCCATGGTGCGCGGCCTGCGCGCGGTGACCGACTTCGACTACGAGTTCCAACTCGCCGGCATGAACCGCTCGCTGATGCCCGACGTCGAGACCGTCTTCCTGACTCCCAGCGACAAGTACCAGTTCATCTCCAGCACCTTCGTGCGCGAGATCGCGATGCTCGGCGGCGAGGTCCACAAGTTCGTCTCGCCGAACGTGGAGCAGCAACTGGCGGCCAAGGTCCGCAGCCTCGGACGTGAATAAGCCGCAATGAGCGGCTTCCCACCGCCCCGCCTGCATCTGCTGGGCGATGCAGCACTGCTGTGCGACCTCCCCGCACCCGCCACGCTGGCGCAGCAGCAGCGCATCTGGGCGCTGGCCGAGCATGCGCGGGAGTGGCCCGGCGTCGGCGAGACGCTGCCGGGCATGAACAACCTGACGCTCACCTTCGACCCTGTGGTCGTCGATCTGGACACGCTGACCGCGCAGGTGCTCGAAGCCTGGCCGAAGCTGTCCGCTGGCGCTGTCAGCGGCCGGCTGGTCGAGATCCCGGTCGCCTATGGCGGCGAACATGGACCCGACCTGGCCGATGTCGCGGCGCACACCGGCCTCACGCCGGCCGAGGTGGTGCGGCGCCATACCGGCGCGGAGTACGTCGTCTACCTGCTGGGCTTCCTGCCCGGCTTCAGTTTCATGGGCGGACTGCCGCCCGAACTCGCCACGCCGCGCCGTGCCGAACCGCGTCTTGCGGTGCCCGCGCGATCGGTCGGCATCGGCGGCGAGCAGACCGGCATCTATCCGCTGGTGTCGCCGGGCGGCTGGCAGCTGATCGGCCGCACGCCGCTAGAGCTGTTCGATCCCGCGGCCGAGCCGCCGACGCTGCTGCGTCCCGGCGACCGCGTGCGCTTCGTCGCCGAGAGCGTGCAGACATGATCGCCATCCGCAGACCCGGCGTGCTCGCCTCTGTCCAGGACCTGGGCCGCCATGGCCATCGCAAGCTCGGCATCTGCCCGGGCGGCGCGCTCGACGTGCTCGCGCTCACGCTGGCCAACCGGCTGGTGGGCAATGCCGATCGCGCGGCGGGGCTGGAGCTCACCATGGGCGGCTGCGAGCTGCAGTTCGAGGCCGACACGCGCATTGCATTCACCGGCGACGACTTCGGCGCCACCCTCGACGGCGCGCCGCTGTGGCCCTTTTGGAGCGTGCCGGTCGCTGCCGGGCAGACGCTCAGGCTCGCAGGCGCCAACGCCGGCGGCACGAAGAAGCCCGGCGTGCGCAGCTGGCTCGCGGTGGCGGGCGGCATCGACGTGCCGCCGGTCCTCGGTTCGCGCAGCACCGACCTGAAGGCCGGCTTCGGCGGACACGAGGGCCGAGCGCTGCGCAAGGGCGACCGGCTGCCGACGGGCGTTTCGACGCTCGATGCCACGCAACGCGAACGCCGGCCCTTCGGCATCCGCGGCCCCGACTGGGGCCAGCCCGAAGGCGACGGCGCCATCGCGCTGCGCGTGCTGCCCGGCCCTGAGTTCGAGCTGTTCACGCTGGCCGCGCGCGAGCAGCTCTGGGGCGAGCGCTGGCGCATCACGCCGCAGAGCAACCGCATGGGCAGCCGCCTTGAAGGCGCCGAGCTCAAGCGCAAGCGCAGCGGCGACATGCTTTCCTCGGGCGTGATCCCCGGCACGATCCAGGTGCCGCCTTCGGGCCAGCCGATCATCCTGATGGGCGACGCGCAGACCACCGGCGGCTATCCGCGCATCGGCGTGGTCATCCGCGCCGACCTCTGGAAGCTCGCGCAGGCGCCGCTCAACGGCAGGCTGCGCCTCGTGCAGGTCGACCAGCCGCAGGCGCTGGCCGTATGGGCCGACCAGCAGCGCTACCTCTCGCAGGTGGCGCAAGGGCTTGCGGCTGCGGGCTGGCCGGTCGGGGCATAGACTGGGCGGAAACCGAGAGAAAGAAAGGAAGCCCCACCATGCAGATCGACCTCAACGCCGACCTCGGCGAAGGCGCCGGTAACGACGAAGCGCTGCTCGCGCTGGTGAGTTCCGCCAACATCGCCTGCGGCTGGCACGCGGGCGACGCGAAGACCATGCAGCAGTGCGTGCGCTGGGCGATGCGCAACGGCGTGGCCATCGGCGCGCACCCGAGCTTTCCCGACCGCGAGAACTTCGGCCGCAGCACCATGCACCTGCCGCCCGATGAGATCGTCGCCAACGTGCTCTACCAGGTGGGCGCGCTCGCGGCCATCGTGAAGGCCGAGGGCGGCAGGCTCTCGCACGTGAAGGCCCATGGCCAGCTCTACAACCAGGCCGTGAAGGAGCCCGAACTCGCCGACGCGCTGTGCGAGGCCGTGCGCCGCTTCGACCCTTCGCTCAGGTTCTTCGGGCTCGCGGGCAGCAACATGATCGACGCGGCCCGCCGCGCCGGCCTGGAGCCCGTGGAGGAAGTGTTCGCCGACCGCGGCTACATGCCCGACGGCAGCCTCGTTCCGCGCAGCCAGCCCGGCGCGCTGATCGAGAGCGAGGAGCAATCGCTCGCGCAGACCCTCTCGCTGGTGCGCGACCGCCGCGTGACCGCCATCGACGGCAGCGTGGTGCCCGTCAATGCGCAGACTGTCTGCCTGCACGGCGACGGCGCCCATGCGCTGGCCTTCGCGCGTCGCATCCGCGAGCGGCTGGAGCAGGAAGGCATAGCCGTTGGGGCCATGGCCTGACGGCCCGAACGCGCGAGCCGTGCCGTGGCAGCCAAGGCCGTCAAAGTCCTGCTCACCGGCTTCGAGCCTTTCGAGCAGGAGGTGCTCAATCCTTCATGGGACGCCGTGCGTGCGCTCGATGGCCGGAAGGTCGGCCGCGCGACGGTGCACGCCCGGCTGGTGCCCTGCGTCTTCGGCGATGCCATAGACGCCTTGCTGGCGGCCATGGACAAGCTCAAGCCGCAGCTGGTGCTGTGCATCGGCCAGGCCGGCGGGCGCGCGGAGTTCACGCCGGAGCGCATCGCCATCAACATCGACGACGCGCGTACGGCCGACAACAAGGGCCGGGAACCCATCGACGTGCCGGTGGTGCCGGGTGGGCCCGCGGCGTACTTCTCGACGCTGCCGATCAAGGCGATGGTGCGCGAGCTGCGCGCGGCAGGCGTGCCGGCCTCGGTGTCGAACAGCGCGGGCACTTTCGTGTGCAACCACATCTTCTACGGGCTGATGCACCGCATCGCGACGCAGCCGGTGGCGGGGCTGCGCGGGGGCTTCATCCACATTCCCTACCTGCCGGAGCAGGCGGCGCGGTTTCCGGGGGCGCCGAGCATGTCGCTGGAGACCATGGTCAAGGCGCTGCGCATCGCGGTGACCACCTCGCTGGCGGTGGAGAAGGACATCGCCGAAACGGGCGGCCAGCTGCACTGAGCGGCCGCGGGCGTCCGGGCTCAGGCGGGGAAGTGCTTCGCGAGCCAGCGATTGAGCGCGGCGTTGACGATGCCGGGCTTCTCCATCGTCAGCATGTGGCCGCAGTCGGGCACCCACACCACCTCGGCCTGCGGCAGCAGCGCCGCCATCTCGGTCGTGCATTCGGGGGGCGCGAGCTTGTCCTCGTTGCCGCACATCAGCAGCACCGGCGCGCGCACCGACGCGAGGTGCAGCCGTGCGTCGGGCCGGCGCATGACCGCGCGGTTCTGGGTGATGAGCTGCTGCGCGCCCGCGCCCAGCACGATGTCGAGGTAGCGCTGCACCAGCGCCTCGTCGGCGGCCTGCGCGGGGTGGAAGGCGAAGTAGACGTTGGGCTCGATCACGTCGCGCAGCTCGCCGCGCTCGAAGTACTCGATGGCGCCTTCGCGCAGCGTGAACATCTCGGGCGTCTCGGGCCGCGCGCTGGTGCCCAGCAGCGCCAGGCCGGCGATGCGCTGCGGCGCCTGGCGGGCGGCTTCCATGGCGACCATGCCGCCCATCGAGGCGCCGCACAGCACCAGCGGACCCTCGTTGTCGCGCAGCACGGCCGCGGCCATGCCCTCGATGGTGTCGTTGTGCCGCTGGACGTCGCTCACGCGGGCGCCGAAGGCGGGGGGAAGGGCGGGCAGCTGGGCTTCCCAGATGCGCTCGTCGCAGGCGAGGCCGGGCAGCAGGATCAGATTGGGCATGGGCAGGGATTCTGCGCGATTGCCGCCCGCGGCGCAGCGGCATAGGTCGCGGCATAGGCCTCATGGCCAGCAGCCATCGCGCGCGTGCCTCGGCACACTCGCAGGCAATGCAGAGGAACCCCGCAATGAATCTTGTCGAACGAGTCCAAGCCATCCTGCTCAAGCCGAAGGCCACCTGGCCCGAGATCGACGCAGAGCCGGCCGATGCCGCATCGCTCTACAAGAACTACGTGATGATCCTCGCGCTGATCCCGGCGCTGGCCAGCTTCATCGGCCTGTCGCTGATCGGCATCGGCGCCTTCGGCGTGAGCTTTCGCGTGCCGCTGGCGTCGGGGCTCGCGAACATGGTCGTGGGCTACGTGCTGTCGCTGGTGATGGTGTTCGTGCTCGCGCTCATCATCGACGCGATGGCGCCCACCTTCGAGGGCACGAAGAGCCAGATCGGCGCGCTCAAGCTCTCGGCCTATGCGAGCACGGCCGCCTTCGTGGGCGGCGTCTTCAGCCTGCTGCCTTCGCTGTCGGTGCTGGGCGCGCTGGCGGCCCTCTACGGCATCTACCTGCTCTACACCGGCCTGCCGGTGCTCATGAAATGCCCGCCCGACAAGGCCATTGCGTACACCGCCGTGGTGGTGGTTTGTGCCATCGTCGGCGGCGTGGTGATCGCCTGGGTGCTGGCGCTGCTCACGCCGTCGCCGATGCGACTCGGCGCGGCGCCCGTGGCCGACACCGTGGTGGCGGTGCTGCAACAGGCGGCGCGGGCGAATACCTGAGCGTCATGCGCACGGTGGAAAATGGGCGGCAATGCCAACGCCCAAGCCCGAAACCACCACCGACCTGATCCTCATCCGCCACGGCGAGACCGCCTGGAACCGCGAGCTCCGCTTCCAGGGGCATGCCGACGTTCCGCTCAACGACATCGGCCACGAGCAGGCTCGCCGCATCGGACTGAGGCTGGCCAGCGAGACGGCGGTGCAGCACATCATCAGCAGCGACCTCATGCGCGCGCAGCAGACGGCGGCGCCCGGGGCGCAGCAGCTGTCGCTGCCGGTGGTCACCTCGGCGGCGCTGCGCGAGCAGTTCTTCGGCGTGGTCGAGGGCATGCGCTCCGAGGAGATCCAGAGCCTGCATCCGCGTGCCTGGGAAGAGTGGCTGGAGTTCCGCGAGGACCACGCCATGCCCGAGGGCGAGACGGCGCGCGAGTTCCACGCGCGCATCATCGCGGCGCTGGGCGGCATCGCCTCGGAACACCGGGGCCGGCACCTGATCGTCGTCACCCACGGAGGCGTGCTCGACATGGTGTGGCGCACCGCCAAAGGCCTGAGCCTGAGCGGCCCGCGCCGCAGCGACATTCCCAACGCGGGCTTCAACCGCATCCGCATCGCCGATCCCTCGCGGCCCGACGACATCGAGATCGTCGAATGGGCCGACACGCGCCATCTGGCCGACCTGCCGCCGCAGCCGACCTACGACCAGACGCGGCACCTGAAGAACAAGGGCTGAGCAAGCCCCTATTCCCTGCTCAGCCGCAGCTGCCGGCCTTCGGCGTGCGCAGCAGCGGCTGGCCGGCGCCCACGCCCGTGGGCTTGCCGCCGTCGACCGCCAGCTGGCCGTTCACCAGCACCGTGCTCACGCCTTCCGACAGCAGTGTCGGCTGTGTGTAGGTGGCCCTGGCGGCATAGCGGGCCGGGTCGAACACCACCACGTCGGCGTAGTAGCCCGGGCGCAGGTGGCCGCGCTGCTTCAGCCCCAGCGTGTCGGCAGTGAGCGACGAGCTGCTGCGGATGAACTGCGCCAGCGAGATCGTGTGCTCCTTCACCACGTACTGGTCGTACTTGCGCGCGAAGGTGCCGTAGGCGCGCGGATGGCCCAGCGACGAATCCGACGAGGTCATGACCCACGGCCGCCTCATGAAGGCGCGCACGTCGTCGTCGCTCTGGTTGAAGGAGGCGATCATCAGGTCGCCGTCGCGCAGCACCGCGATGGCGGCGTCCACCGGATCGGCGTTCGATGCCTTGGCCACATCGGCCAGCGTCTTGCCCACGTACTTCGTGCTGCCGGCCGAGAACAGGATGGCCTCGGGGCCGCCGCGCAGCCGCAGGTTCTCGCGCATGTCCTTGCGCAGGCGCTCCTGCTGCGAGGCGTCGTCGAAGCGCTGCAGCGTCGCGGCGCGGCCGCCTTCGTTGGCCCAGGGCGGCAGCAGCGCGGCCGAGAAGCGGGTGCTCGACGCGGTCCACGGATAGTGGTCGGCCGTGATGTCCAGCCCGCCCGCGCGCTCCTTCTCGATGCGCCTGATGATGTCGCCGCTCTGGCCCTGCACGTCGACGCCCAGCGCCTTGATGTGCGCCACGTGCACCGGAAGCTTCGCCTCGTGGCCGATGCGGATCACCTCGTCGATGGAACCCTTCAGGCCGATGTTGTACATGGACTCGTCGCGGATGTGGCTGTCGTAGAGGCCGCCGTGCCGCGCCGCCACCTTCGCGAGCTCGATGACCTCCTCGGTCTTCGAGAAGTTCTGCGGCGTGTAGAAGAGGCCGGTGGAAAGGCCCAGCGCGCCCTCGCACATGCCCTGGCTCACGCGCTTCTTCATCGCCTCCAGCTGCTTGGGCGTCGGCGCGCGGTTGGCCTCGCCCAGCTCGCTCATGCGCACCGGGCCGAAGCCCACGTACATGGCCACGTTGGTGCCCACCGGCGCGGCGCGCAGCTTCTGCGCCTGCGCCGCGATGTCGAAGCCGCCGAAGCCGTCGTTGCCGATCACCGCGGTGGTCACGCCCTGCGTGATGAAGGGGATGTTCAGCCGTTTCTTCGGGTCGCTGGAATGCAGGTCGACGTCGGCATGCGTGTGCGCGTCGATGAAACCCGGCGCCACAACCATGCCCGTGGCGTCGATGACGCGCTTCGCGGTGAACTGTGCCGGCACCGCCTTGCCCGCGAACACGATGCGGTCGCCCGCGATGCCGACGTCGCCCACCACCGGCGTGTCCGAATCGCCGGTGAAGACCGTGCCGCCGCGCAGCAGCAGGTCGAGCGCGACCGGGGCGCCATCGGCGGCATGGAGAACGGGAGCGAAGGGCGCGAGGGCCGAGAGAACGGCCAGTGTGGCGAAGGACTTGTGCATGGAAGGCCCGGCCCGCGAAGGGCGTGTTGTCTGCATGAATTGGAGCGGCCAGTCTAGGAGCCGCTCGCACGCTGTCGCCAATTCCTTTTGCACCATGTCCCATGACCTGAAGGCATGGGCTGCCGGTCGCATGCACCGGCCTGTTCAGGCGAGGCCGGTGGTGCCTCCGGCCAGCTGCCCGAGGCCGAGCCGGGCATACACGCCAGCCGTCTGCCGGCGCAGGCGCAGCGACTCGGGCTGGCCGTTGAGCTGCTGCTGCAGGATGCCCTGCGCCGCCGACAGCGAAGCCTGCGTGCCGCTGCGCACCAGCGCGTCGAGATACACCTGCTCGAACAGGTCGCGCTGCGCATGGCTGCCGCCGATCTCGATCATGCGCGGCAGGGCGGTGCCCAGCCCTTCGATGGCCCCTGCGAAATCGCCGCGCGCATGCGCCACCAGCCCGTGCGCCGCCGGCACGCACACACGCTGCCATGCCGCGCGCGTCGATGCCGGCGCGTGGGGCGCGAAGGCCACGATGTTGCGCAGCAGCACATCGGCCTCGGGGCGGCCGGCGCGCGCCAGGCCGTAGAGGTACTGCAGGTCGAGGAAAGGCAGCACGTGGTCGGCCTGCCGCTGGCGCAGGTGGTCGGCCACGTCCTCCCATCGCCGGCCCACGTCGATGCCCGAGAGCTCCAGCCGCGCGAGCAGAGAGACGGCGCCGATCTGGTCCTGCGAGTAGTCCTTCACCACGCCCCAGGCATGCTCGTCGTACACCGCAAGCGCCTCGGCGTCGCGGCCCAGGTCGATGAGGAACAGCGCCATGTGCCACCAGTTGTGCGTGACCATGAACGAGTTGAGGCCGATCCAGGTGTCGCTCACGCTCTCCATGAACGCCAGCCCCTCCGAGAGCCGGCCCTCGGTGAGCATCACGTGCGCCAGCGCATGGTGCGCCCACGGCTCCTTGCGGCACATGGCGATGGCGCAGCGCGCGCTCGCCTCGGCTTCGCGCATCAGGTGGCACTGCTCGTAGCCGAAGGCCGCCATGCCGTGCACATAGGGCACGTCGGCCGCATGCGGCAGCACCGCCAGCGCGAGCTTCAGCATTCCGGGGCAGTCGCCGGTGTTGAAGCAGTGGTACTGGCCGAGCTTGACCGACACCAGGTCGCGCGGATGCTCGCGGGCCTGCTCGGCATGCAGCGCGATCGCGCGGGCGATGTCGCCCCCGGCCCAGGCTTCGATGGCCGCGATGTAGCGCTGCTCGCGTGGCGTCGCCCGCGCTGCGCCAGCGCGGGCCTTCTCAAGGAAGGGCCGCGCGTTGGCCGCGGCTTCCCGCGATTCGGCGAACAGGTGCAGCGTGGCGCAGTAGGCCTGCACGATGGGGCTCGCGTCGGCATCGGCCACTGCGAGCAGGTTGACCGCGCGGGCCTCGCTGGAGATGAAGCCCATGACGAAGTCGTCGACCAGCGGCAGGCTGGCGGCATCGTCGAGGGTGAGCGGGTTGCCGAGGCTGTCGGCGAGGGAATTTGCGGATGGCATGACGGCATGGTGCCATGCCCCGGAATGCTTCAGCGCCGCACTGTTTCTCTACCGCGCCATTGCCAGGCCCGCGACGCAGGAAGTTGCGACTGCCAAAGCCAGGAACACCGCGGAACCGGCTTTGCCGGGCCGCTGGTGTTGCCCCCGGCGAGGGGGTGGGAGAAGCGACACGAAGTGCGCGAAGCCTGGGGGTGAATCTATACGCCGGCCTGCTGGTGCCGGTACTCCTGGGTCTTGCCGCCGTAGCCGTAGGCCGCGCCGCGCGCGTCGATCACGTGGATGTACGACACCTCGTGCAGGTCGGGCCTGATCTTCGCCATGGCGGCGTGCACTTCGCGCAGGTAGCGGGCCTTCTCGGCCTTGGTGTTGGTCTCGTCGGTGATGCTGATGTCGAGGTGGAAGGCCGACTTGCCCAGCGAGGCCAGCGACTCGCCGCCGATGAACCAGGCGTCGGCGGCGATGTACTGCACGGTGATGGCGATCACCGGCAGCTGCTTGCCGAGCACGCTCTGCGTGAGCTCGGCGACGGCATCGACGGTCTTGCGGGTGAGGTCGGCGTCGGGTTGGCCGGAGAGGTGGACGACGATGTGGGGCATGGCGGACTCCTTGGATGAACGGGTTGTCGATGGGGTGATTGTGGGAATCGGCAGGAAATTGGAAAAGCGGGAAGATATGATTCTTTCCATCGGATAAACGGATGGATGAACCATGCAGGGATTCGACCTGGAGCAATTGCGCACGCTGGCGGCCGTCGTCGACGCGGGCAGCCTCACCGCGGCCGCGCCGCGCGTCTTCCTCTCGCAGTCGTCGGTGAGCGAGCAGATCCGCAAGCTGGAAGAGCGCGCGGGGCAGTCGCTGCTCACGCGCAGCAAGGCCGGCGCTACGCCCACCGAGGCGGGCGTGCGGCTGCTGGGCTATGCGCGGCGCATCCTGGCGCTGAGCGACGAGGCCTTCCGCGACCTGCACGGCGAGACGCTGCAGGGCGAGCTGAGGCTCGCCGTCACCGACTATTTCCGGCCCGGCGACCTGACCCGGCTCCTGGGGCGGCTCGGCGAGAGCTATCCGCAGGTGCGGCTGCACGTCACCATCCTGAAGAGCGACGACCTGCGCGCCGCCTATGCGCGTGGCGACTTCGACGTGGCGGTGGCAATGAACATCGCCGGTGTTTCCGCCGCGCAGTCACGGGCGTCGGTGATCCGGCGCGAATCGCTGGTGTGGCTGGGCGCGGCCGGCATGCGGCTGGTGCGCGGCGAGCCGGTGCGCCTGCTGGCGCTGCCCGACACCTGTTCGCTGCACCAGTTCACGGTGGCGCTGCTGCGGCGCAGGCGCGTGCCCTATGCGCTGGCGCATGTGGCGTCGGGCGTGGCGGGGCTGCAGTCGGCGCTGGCGGCGGGGCTGGGCGTGGCCTGCCTCAATGAGTCGGCGATCAGCGATGGGGTGACGCGGCTCGCCGCGCCCCACGGGCTGCCGGCGCTGCCGCGCGTCGCCTTCGAGTTCCTGCCCGGTCGCCGGGGCGAAACCGCATTCGTGACCCGGGCCCGGGAACTGCTGGCCACCCATCTGGTGTAGCCGGGCGCCGAGGTGGCGCGGGATTTGCGTCAGGACAACCATGGACGCGCCACCTCCCACCACCCCGCCAGACTGGCTACGCCATTCCCGCTTCGACGACGCCCAGGCGATCTTCTCGGGCACGCTCTTCGTCGCCATCGCGATGATGCTGTTCGGCCAGGCCGGCCTGCTCACGGGCGGTACGGCCGGCGTCGCCTTCCTGCTTCACTACGCCACGGGGCTGAGCTTCGGAAAGCTGTTCTTCCTGGTCAACCTGCCGTTCTACTGGTTCGCCTGGCGCCACATGGGCCGGGCGTTCACGCTCAAGACCTTCTCGGCCATCGCGCTGCTCTCGGTGATGACCGACCTGGCGCCGCGCTACCTGTCCATCGATTCGCTGCACCCGGCCTTCGCGGCCGTGCTCGGTGGCCTGCTGCTGGGCACCGGCTGCCTGTTCCTCGCCCGCCACCGTGCCAGCCTGGGCGGCGCGACGGTGCTCACGCTCTACCTGCAGGAAAAGCGCGGCTGGCCTGCCGGCAAGGTGCAGATCGGCATCGACTGCACGGTGGTGCTGCTCGCCCTGTGCGTGATCCCGCCGCAGCGGGTGGGTTGGTCGGTGCTGGCCGCGGTGGTGATGGGGCTCTTTCTCTGGATCAACCACAAGCCCGGTCGCTATGCGGCGACCTGAGGTGCTCTGCTAGGGGCCGGGCGGCGAAGGCCAGGGCCGCTGCGGTTCGCGGATCTGCTCGAAGGCCCGCGCCACGCGCAGCACGCCGAGATCGTCGAAGCGCTGGCCGGCGATCTGCAGCCCGATCGGCAGGCCCGACGCCGAGTACCCGCAGTTCACCGAGGCGGCCGGCTGCTCCGACATGTTGAACGGCACCGTGAAGCCGATGTGCTCCAGCGGCCGCAGCGGGTCGTTGGTGGGCGAGGGCGCCTCGGCCGCGGCCGGCATGTTGGGGGACACGGGCGAGATCACGTAGTCGAAGCGCGCGCAGGCGCTCACGGCGGCCACGCGCGTCGCATGGAACTGGCTGAAGCCGCGGAACACGTGCTCGCCGCTGAACTCCGCCGCGCTCTCGGCCCATTCGCGGATGTAGGGCAGCACCTTCGAGCGCTGGTCGGCGCGCAGGCTCTTCATGTCCACCAGCGAGCGCATGCGCCAGAAATGGTCCATGCCGTCGAGCATGGCCTGCGACATGAAGGGCTGCATCGGCTCGATGACGGCGCCGGCCTTCTCCAGCAGGCGTGCGGCCTGCTCGACCGCCGCCTGTATTTCGAACTCGACCGCCAGCCCGCAGCCCGCGTCGAGCAGCAGCCCGAAGCGCAGGCCGCGCAGATGGTCGGGCGGCACGTCGAAGCCGGCCCAATCGATGTCCTGCGGCGGCAGGGCCATGCTGTCGCGCGCATCGGGCTTGGCCAGCGCCTGCATCAGCAGTGCGGCGTCGCCCACGGTGCGCGTCATCGGCCCGGCCGCACGGCCCATGTAGGGCGGATCGATGGGAATGCGCCCCAGGCTGGGCTTGAGCGTGAAAATGCCGCACCAGCTCGCGGGCAGGCGCAGCGAGCCGCCGATGTCGGTGCCCAGGTGCAGCGGGCCGTAGCCGGCCGCTGCAGCCGCGCCGGCACCCGCGCTCGAGCCGCCAGGCGTCAGGCGCAGGTCCCACGGGTTGCGCGCCAGCGTGTGGAAGCTGGATAGCCCCGAAGACAGCATGCCGTAGTCCGGCATCGTGGTCTTGCTCACGATCACCGCGCCGGCTTCCTTCAGGCGCGCGGCCGGCGGTGCATCCGCAGCCGCGGGTTTCAGGTCGACGGCGGCGGTGCCTGCGGGCATCGGGTCGCCGCGCGTCGCGATGTTTTCCTTGATGGTGGCCGGCACGCCGTCCAGCGGCCCGCGCGCGTCGCCGCGCAGCCAGCGCGCCTCCGAAGCGCGCGCCTGTTCGAGCGCAGCCTCGGGCCTGAAGAGCCAGGTGGCCTGCAGGTGCGGCTCCCAGCGCTCCACCTGCGCGATCACGGCCTGCGTGACCTCGACCGGCGAGAGCTTGCGGTCGCGGTAGGCGGCGGCAAGCTCCTGCGCGGAAAGACTGCTCAGCAAGGCGACATCGGACATTGCTTCACTCACTTGCCTAACCGCACTTCGCGTGATTCACGGCGCACGAGTTGACCACGGTCCCTTCGTTAAACACCGTGGAACCGGCTTTGCCGGGCCACCGGTGTTGCCCCCGGTAGGGGGTTGGCGAAGCGACACGAAGTGCGCGAAGCCTGGGGGCGAGCCTCATCAACTCCACGAGAGCGCGGAGAGGTCGTTCACGAAGATCGGGTTTTCCTTCCAGATGCCCTTCACGCTCTTCTTCGCGACCGTTGGGAACTGCGGCTGGTACAGGAAGCCGTTGGCTGCGTCGGTGGCCAGCATCTTCTGCGCGTCGCCCAGCAGCTTGTTGCGCTCGGTGGCGTTGGCGGTGGTCTTGATCTTGTCGAACAGCGCGTCGAAGGCCTTCGACTGGTAGCCCCAGTAGTAGTCGGCCTTGGCGTAGTTGCCGAGGTCGAAGGGCTCCACGTGCGACACGATCGACAGGTCGTAGTCCTTGTTGCCGTAGGTGCCGCTGAGCCACTGGGCCCACTCGACGTTCTGCACCTTCACCACGATGCCGATCTTGGCCAGTTGCGCCACGATCACCTCGCCGCCCTGGCGGGCGTAGGGCGGCGGCGGCAGCGTCATCTTCAGCTCGAGCGGCGTCTTCACGCCGGCCTCGGCCAGCAGCTTCTTGGCCTTCTCGATGTCGAAGGGGTTGATGCCGGTGGTGTCGACATAGCCTGCCGCGCCCGGCACGTAGTGGCTGCCGATGGGCACGCCGAAGCCGTCGGCCGCGCCTTCGATGAAGGCCTTGCGGTCGATGGCCGCGAGGATGGCGCGGCGCACGCGCACGTCGTCCAGCGGCTTCTTCTTGTTGTTGATCGACAGGATGGTCTTGGCGCGCGAACCGGCCAGGATCACCTGGAACTGCGGGTTCATCCTGAACTGCTGCACCACGCGCGTGCCGATGCGCGGGAACACGTCGATGTCGCCCGAGAGCATGGCCGCGGCCTGCGCGGCCGTGTCGGAGATGAAGCGGAAGGTGACCTTGTTGATCTTCGCGGAGGCGGGGCTGCGGAAGCCCTCCCACTTGCTCAGCGTGATCGACGAGCCCTTGGCCCAGTTGTCGAGCTTGTAGGGGCCGGTGCCGACCGGCTTGGTGGCGTTGCCGTCGGCACTCTTGGGCTCGACGATCACGGCCGTGGCCTGGCCCAGCACGAAGGGCAGGTCGGGGTCGATCTCCTTGTTGATGATGACCACCGTGTAGTCGTCGACCACCTGCGTGCTGAGGTTGGCGAAGGTGCGCTTGTCCTTGTTGGTGCTCTTCTCGCTGCCGGCGCGGTCGAACGAGAACTTCACGGTGGCCGCGTTGAAGGGCTCGCCGTTCTGGTACTTCACGCCGCGCTTGAGCTTGAAGGTGTAGGTCTTGAGGTCGGGGGAGATCTCCCAGCTCTCGGCCAGCAGCGGGGTGACGCTGCCGTCGGAATTGATCTTGGTGAGCGTCTCGAGGATGTTGTACTGCACCACCTCGGCGATGGCGGCCGCGGCGCCGGTGGTCGGGTCCAGCCCCGGCGGCTCGAGCGCCATGCCGATCACGATGGCGTCCTTCCTGCCCTGCGCCACGGCGGCGAGCGGGCTGGCCAGTGCCACGGTGGCGCCGGCGGTGGCAAGGAGGGTGCGACGGTTCAGCATACGTGTGATCTCCGGAAAAACATGCCAGGTTCGAATGGCGGACGATTGCTGCGGCGCACGCCGTGCCCCGAAGGGAGGCGCGGCGCCGCGAAAGACACGGCACGCAGCACGAAAGATGCCACCTGCGCGACCGGCCATTTTGATGCAGCGGGCGCGCCGTCGCGCGGCCCGCGGGGCGGTTTTTACTCGGGACGTTCCCGTATGCGGGAACGCCCGGCTGGGCTCAGGCCCAGAGGATCAGGCCCAGGATAGAGACGCGATGTCGTTCACGAAGATCGGCGCGTCCTTCCACAGCCCGCGCAGGCTGCGCGCTGCCACCGTGATGAACTGCGGCTGGAACAGGAAGACGTTGGCCGCGTCCTCGGCCAGCAGCCGCTGCGCGTCGCCCAGGTAGCGCAGGCGGTCGGCGGGGCGTGCCGCGTTGCGTGCCTTCTCGAAGATCTCGTTGAACTTCGGCGACTGGTAGCCCCAGTAGTACTCCGGCTTGGTGTAGTTCACCAGGTCGAAGGGTTCGACGTGCAGGATCAGCGAGAGGTCGTAGTTCTTGTTGCCGTAGGTGCCGCTGATCCACTGCGCCCATTCGACGTTCTGGATCTTCGCGACGATGCCCACCTTGGCGAGCTGCGCGGCGATGAGCTCGCCGCCCTGGCGCGCGTAGGGCGGGGGCGGCAGCACCAGCTCCAGTTCGAGCGGGGTCTTCACGCCGGCCTCGGCCAGCAGCTTCTTCGCCTTCTCCACGTCGTAGGGGTTGATGCCGGTGGTGTCGATGTACCCCGGCGCGCCCGGCACGTAGTGGCTGCCGATGGGAATGCCCCGGCCGTCGATGGCGGCCTCGATCACCGCCTTGCGGTCGATGGCCGCCGAGATCGCGCGGCGTACGCGCACGTCGTCCAGCGGCTTGCGCCTGTTGTTGATGGCAAGGATGGTCTTGCCGCGCGAGGCGTTGAACACCACCTGGAAGCGCTTGTCGTTCTGGAACTGCGGCAGGCTGCGCGACACCGATGCGTGCGGGAACAGGTCGATGTCGCCCGAGAGCAGCGCCGTGGTCTGCGCGGCCGGTTCCGAGATGAAGCGGAAGCTGGCCTTGCGGATCTGCACCGTGTCGGCGCCGCGCCAGCCGTCCCACTTGGCGAGCACGATGCTCGAGCCCTTGGACCAGTTGTCGAGCCTGTAGGGGCCGGTGCCGACGGGTTTGGTGGCATTGGTCTCCACCGTCTTGGGTTCGACGATGATGGCCGAGGCCTGCCCGAGCAGGAACAGCAGGTCGGGCTCGATCTCCTTGGTGATCAGCACCACCGTGTGATCGTCGACCACCTGCGTCGCGATGTTGGTGAAGGTACGCTTGTCCTTGTTGGTGCTGTTGGCCGCGGCCGCGCGGTCGAACGAGAACTTCACGCTCTGCGCGTTGAAGGGCTCGCCGTTCTGGAACTTCACGCCGCGCCGCAGCTTGAAGGTGAGCGTCTTCAGGTCGGGCGAGACTTCCCAGCTCTCGGCCAGCAGCGGCGTGACGCTGCCGTCGGAGTTGATCTTGGTGAGGGTCTCGAAGACGGTGTAGAGCACCACTTCTGCAATCTCCGCGCCGGCCTTGGCCGTGGGGTCGAGGCCCGTGGGCTCCAGCGTGAGGCCGATGACCAGCGCATCCTTTCTCTTCTGCGCCAGCGCGAGCGTCGGCAGGGCCAGCGGTGTCAGGGCTGCGGCGCCGGTGGCGAGCAGGGTGCGTCGTTTGAGCATGAAGCGGTGTCCTCGAAACAGGGGGCAGGCATCATCCGCGACGGCGCGCACGTGCGCAACCAGATGCTTATGACCCACTCATCCTAAGCAGGATGGGCGACGCTTCGATGTCAGCTCAGTTCAGCCCGGCAGCAGCGTGCCGCCGGCGGGCGTTCGCGGCACCGCGTCGAGCAGCGTGCGCGTGTACTCGTGCTGTGCATGCCGGAAGAGCTCGGCGGGCGCTCCCTGCTCCACGATGAGGCCCTTGAAGACCACGCACACGTTGTCGCAGAGATGGTTGACCACCGCGAGGTCGTGGCTGATGAGCAGGTAGCTGATGCCGAACTGCTGCTGCAGGTCCTGCATGAGGTTGAGCACCTGGGCCTGCACCGACACGTCGAGCGCACTCACGGGCTCGTCGGCCACGATGAGCTTGGGGCGCGTGATGAGCGCTCGCGCGATGGCGATGCGCTGGCGCTGGCCGCCCGAGAACTCGTGCGGGTACTTGTCGAGGTCGGTGGTGCGAAGGCCCACGGCGGCGAGCGTCTCGGCGGCGCGTTCGCGCTGCTCGGCTCGCGTCGTGGCTGCGAGCGCTTCGAGCGGCTCGGCGACGATGCGCGCGACCGTCTGGCGCGGATCGAGCGATCCGTACGGGTCCTGGAACACCATCTGGAAGTCGCGCCGCGCCACGCGCAGCTCTTCCTTCGAGAGCGAATGCAGGTTGCGGCCTTCGAGCGAGACGGTGCCCGAGGTCGGCGTATCGAGCGCCATCACCAGGCGAGCGATGGTCGACTTGCCGGAGCCCGACTCGCCGACGATGCCCACGCTCTGGCCGGCCTGCACCTCGAAGCTCACGCCGTTGAGCGCCTTCACGGTCGGCGGCGGGCCGAAGAGCTTCTCGCGCGGCAGCGCGTAGTGGCGCACGAGATCGGTGACCTTCAGCAGCGGCGAAGAAGCGGTGGCGCTCGCGCTCACGGTGCGATGGCTCCTTCGGCGGCGATCTCTTCGAGGCGGATGCAGCGCACCGCATGGTCCTGCGGCAGCATCGTGGCCGGCGGCCGCGTGGTCATGCAGGCGTCGACGGTGTAGCTGCACCGTCCCGCGAAAGGGCAGCCCTTCGGCAGGTCGACCAGCTCGGGCACGCTGCCCTTGATGGTGGCGAGCCGAACGCCGCGCGGCGCGCCGATGACCGGGCGCGCGGCGAAAAGGCCCTGCGTGTACGGGTGCGCGCGCCGCGCGAACACCGCTTCGGTCGGCCCGCTCTCGACCACGCTGCCGCCGTACATCACGAGCATCTTCGACACCGTCTGCGCGATCACGCCGAGGTCGTGCGAGATCAGGATCAGCGCCATGCCGCGTTCGGCCACCAGGCTCTTGATCAGCTCCAGGATCTGCTTCTGGATGGTCACGTCGAGCGCGGTGGTCGGTTCGTCGGCGATCAGCAGGTCGGGCCCGCATGCGAGCGCCATCGCGATGCCGATGCGCTGCCGCTGGCCGCCGGAGAACTGGTGCGGATACGCATCGAGGCGCGAGGCCGCATCGGGAATGCCCACGCGCTCCAGCAGCGCGAGCACTTCCTTGCGCGCGTCGGCCTTCGAGAGCCCGCGATGAAGCCGCAACGGCTCGCCGACCTGGCGCGCAATGGTGTGCACCGGGTTCAGGGCGGTCATCGGCTCCTGGAAGATCATGCCGATGCGATTGCCCCGGATCTCGCACATCTTCTTCTCGGGCAGCCCCACGAGCTCGGTGCCGTCGAAGCGGATGCTGCCACCGACCTTCGCAGTGGAAGGCAGCAGGCCCATGAGCGACATCACCGTGATCGACTTGCCGCAGCCCGATTCGCCGACGATGCCCAGCGTCTCGCCGCGCTCCAGCGAGAACGAGATGCCGCGCACGGCCTCGGCGGGGCCGCGCTGCGTCTGCAGGCCGATGTGGAGATCCTTGACTTCGAGCAGGGGCATCTTGCTTACCTCGCCTACCTCGCGCGGGCCAGCCGCGGATCTAGCAGGTCGCGCAGGCCATCGCCCAGCAGGTTGAGGCCGAGCACCGCGAACGCGATCGCCATACCGGGAAACACCGCGAGCAGCGGCGCCTGGAACATCATCGTCTGGGCCTCGCTGAGCATGCGGCCCCATGAGGGCTGCGGCGGCTGCGTGCCGAGGCCCAGGTAGGAGAGGGCGGCCTCGGCAAGGATGGCGATGGCGAAGCGGATGGTGATCTGCACGATCAGCACCGCCGAGATGTTCGGCAGCACGTGCTGCATGGTGATCGCGAAGCTGCCCTTGCCGCAGGCGCGTGCCGCAGCCACGTACTCGCGCGACCAGATCGCATTGGCCGATGCGCGCGTGATGCGCGCGAAGGTCGGGATGTTGTAGATGCCGATCGCGATGATCGCGTTGACGATGCCCGCGCCGAACACGGCCGTCATCATGATCGCCGACAGGATCGCAGGGAAGGCCAGCGAGAAGTCGGTGAGCCGCATGATGGCTTCCTCGACCCAGCCGCGTTTCGCGGCGGCGAGCAGGCCCAGCGCCGTACCGACCACGAGCCCGATGCCGACTGCGATCACGCCCACCAGGATGGATGCGCGCGCACCCACGAGCAGCAGCGAAGCCACGTCGCGTCCGTAGGTGTCGGTGCCCAGCCAGTGCGAACCCGACGGCGGCTTCAGCTTGTTGGCCATGTCCATCTCGTAGGGCGACCATGGCGTCCAAACCAGCGAGATGGCCGCGGCCAGCAGCAGGAGCAGCGTGAGCGTGCCGCCGATGATGAAGCTGCGGTGGTGCAATGCGCGGCGCCAGAAGCCCGGCACCTTGAGCGCGGCCGCGCTGGGAGCGGTGACGGTGCTCATATGTCGCTGGCCTTGATGCGCGGGTCGATCACGGCATAGAGCACGTCGACCACGAAGTTCACGATGACCACCATTGCCGCCAGCAGCATCACGCAGTTGCGCACCACGATCAGGTCGCGGTTGCTGATGGCCTGGAAGATCAGCCGGCCCAGGCCGGGAAGATAGAACACGTTCTCCACCACGATCGTGCCGGCCAGGAGTTCCGAGAACTGCATGCCCATCACGGTGATGACCGGGATCATCGCGTTGCGCAGCACGTGCGTCCAAAGCACCATGCGCTGCGACACGCCCTTGGCGCGCGCAGTGCGCACGAAGTCCTCGCGCATCACCTCGAGCACGGCCGAGCGCGTGATGCGCGCCAGGATCGCCGCCTGCACCACCGCGAGGGACAACGCAGGCAGCAGCAGCGACTTGATCCCGGCAAATATCCCTTCGCCCCAGCCCTCGAAGCCGCCGGCGGAGAACCACTGCAGCTGCACCGAGAACACCAGGATCAGCAGGATGGCGAACCAGAAGTTCGGAATGGCGATGCCGACCTGGGCCATGCCCATGAGGCCGACGTCGCCGAGCTTGTTGTGGCGGGCCGCGGCAGTCACGCCCACCAGCAGCGCGATCACGACCGTGAAGGCCATCGCCAGCACGGCCAGGGGCACGGTCAGCGCCAAGCGTTCGAGGATCAGGTCGAGCACCGGCGAGCTGTAGGCGTAGCTGTCGCCGAGGTTGCCGGTGAGCAGGCCGCCGATCCAGTGCCAGTAGCGCGTCCAGGCGGGCTGGTCGAGGCCGAGCTTGGTGGCCAGGGCGGCGACGGCCTCGGGCGAGGCGTCGGGGCCCATGAGCATCTGCGCGGCGTTGCCAGGCAGGATCTCGAGCACGAGGAAGACGATGACCGAGGCGCCGATCAGGGTGCCGATCAGCGTGGCGAGGCGCTTGACTAGGAACAGGCTCATGGGGCGGGGCGCAGCATAACTGACTCCCGCAACAAATGTGCCGCGAATGTGGCCTTTGTCATTCACCGGCGGCCCGTCCCGCCCGAGCCGCGATAATCGAGGCTATGGCCCTCATGATCACCGACGAATGCATCAATTGCGATGTCTGCGAGCCCGAGTGCCCGAACGACGCCATCTACATGGGCGCGGAGTTCTACGAGATCGATCCCCACAAGTGCACCGAGTGTGTGGGCCATTTCGATGAACCGCAATGCGTGCAGATCTGCCCGGTGGCCTGCATTCCCGTGAACCCCGAGCACGTGGAAAGCCGCGAGACGCTGATGCAGAAGTACCAGCGTCTCACGGCGATCAAGGTGACTGCAGCGACGGCGGCAGCCTCTTCCGACGCCTAATCGGTCGACTTCCGCTTCTTTTTCTTGCGCTCCGGTGCGTCGGCGCCCGGGCCGCTGCTGAAGCTCAGGCTCGATTTCCGCGGTGCATTGGCTTCCTTGCGGGCGCGATCGCGCTCCCTCTGCTCGGCCATGGCGAGCCGCCTCTCCGCCAGGGCCGCGCTTCTTGCCTCCCGCGCGGCGCGCTGGTCGCGGTCATATGCGGCCTTTTCCAGCGACAGGCGGCTGCGCTCCATGTGGTCGGCCTGGGTTTGGGCGCTGCGGGTGCCCGCATCGGCGGCACGGCGGTCCTCGTCGCTGCGGCGGTCGTCGACTTTTACCGTCCTGCCGCCTTCGCAAGGCCGGTCGGAATAGGTGTTGCCGCATCGCCAGGTGTTCGCCCCTTGGGCGGCAGCGCCCGTCCAGCAGACGCCGATTGCTACTGAAAGGATAGCGGCCGCGGTTTTCGAAACCGTCTTTCCGTCCTTCTTTCTCTTCTTCTCGCTCATTTTTATTCTCTCCCTCCCTGCACTTCAATGGCCGGCTAGGTGGCGGCAGGCGTCGTGCCCCCTTCGCCGGGCTCCCTCCGAGGCGGTTTGGGCCGCGGCGGTTTGCTCGTGTGAATGACCAGCGTCGCCTTTTCCATCTCGCCCGCGACCAGCGCGGGAATCGCATGGAGCGTGCGAGTGATGGCGTCGTCGATCGCTTCGCGCTGTTCCTTGAGCGGCTTCTTGAGCACCCAGTTGACGACCTCCGACTTCACGCCGGGATGCCCGATGCCCAGGCGCAACCGCCAGTAGTCGCCGGTGCCCAGCTGCGCATGGATGTCGCGCAGCCCGTTGTGGCCCGCATGGCTGCCGCCGAACTTGAGCTTGACCTGGCCCGGGACCACGTCGAGCTCGTCGTGCACCACGAGGATTTCCTCCGGTGCGATCTTGAAGAAGCGCGCCAGCGCAGCCACCGACTTGCCCGACAGGTTCATGAAGGTCTGCGGCTCCAGCAGCCAGATGCTCTGGCCGCCGATGCTCGTGCGCGCGGCGAGGCCGTGGTAGCTGCGCTCGGGCACGAGGTTGAGCTTCCATTCGCGCGCAAGGGCGTCGATCCACCAGAAGCCCGCGTTATGCCGCGTGGCTTCGTACTCGGGGCCCGGGTTTCCGAGGCCGACAAACAGCTTGATCATGGTCGTGGATTATCCGGTCGCCGCAAAAGCAGAAGGCCCGCACGAGGCGGGCCTTCATCGAGAAGCAACGATCGCGAAGAAGCGGATTACTTCTTGGCGGGTGCCTTGGCAGCGGGCGTTTTGGCCGCGGCCTTGCCACCCTTGCCGGCCGGAGCGGCGGCTGCTGCGTCGGCAGCGGCTGCGCCTTCGGCGGGAGCTTCTTCTTCAGCAGCCGGGGTCACGGCCGAAGCCAGCACCGGGTTCGGCTTGCCGTGGCTGACCCACTTCACGCCGCGGGGCAGCTTGATGTCCTTCAGCGTGACGGTGCCGTTCTTCTTCAGGCCCGACAGGTCGACTTCGATGAACTCGGGCAGGTCGGTCGGCAGGCAGTTCACTTCCAGTTCGGTCGTGACGTGGTTGACCAGGTTGTGGTCGAGCTTGACGGCGTCGGACTCTTCCTCGCCCTTGAAGTGCACGGGCACCTTCAGGGTCATGCGGGTCTTGGCGTCCACGCGCTGGAAGTCGATGTGCTGAACCAGCTGGCGGAAGGGGTGGTATTGCACGTCGCGCAGCAGAACCTTGCTGACGTTGCCGCCCAGTTCCATCTCGAGAACGCTCGAGTGGAAGGCTTCCTTCTTCAGGGCGTGCCACAGCGCGTTGTGATCGATCTCGATCAGTTGCGGCTGGGTGTCGCCACCATAGACGATGCCGGGGGTCTTGCCCGAGATGCGGAGACGGCGGCTCGCACCCGTGCCCTGCTTTGCGCGCTCATAAGCGACGAATTTCATAACTAGCTCCAGTAAGAGTCCACCGCGACCAGTGCGACTCCGGTTCAAAAGGCTTCAGGGGTGAAGCCCGCTCTTTGCCCAGGTCAGAACAGGTTGTCCTGATCCGAGAACAAACTCATCACCGACTCGCCCTTGGCAATGCGCTGGATCGTTTCGGCGATCAGCGGCGCCACGGAGAGCTGGCGGATCTTTCCGCAGGCATTGGCGCCGTCGGAAAGGGGAATGGTGTTGGTCACGACCACTTCGTCGAGGGCCGAGCCCTGCGTGATGCGCTCGATGGCCGGGCCCGAGAAGATCGGGTGCGTGCAGTAGGCGTACACGCTCTTGGCGCCGCGCTCCTTCAGCACTTCGGCCGCTTTGACCAGGGTGCCGGCGGTGTCGATCATGTCGTCCATGATCACGCAGTTGCGGCCGTCGATCTCGCCGATCACGTTCATCACTTCGCTGACGTTCGCCTTCGGGCGGCGCTTGTCGATGATGGCGAGGTCGCAGTTCAGCTGCTTGGCCAGCGCACGGGCGCGGACCACGCCGCCCACGTCGGGCGAGACCACGATCAGGTCTTCGTAGTTCTTGGCGCGCAGGTCGCCCAGCAGCACCGGCGAGGCGTAGATGTTGTCGACGGGAATGTCGAAGAAGCCCTGGATCTGGTCGGCGTGCAGGTCCATGGTGAGCACGCGCTCGACGCCGACGGTTTCCAGCAGATTAGCCACCACCTTGGCCGAGATCGGCACGCGGCTGGAGCGCGGGCGGCGGTCCTGGCGGGCATAGCCGAAATAGGGGATCACGGCGCTGATGCGTTCGGCCGAGGCGCGCTTGAGCGCGTCGACCATGATCAGCAGTTCCATCAGGTTTTCGTTCGTCGGAGCGCAGGTCGACTGCACCACGAACACGTCGCGTGCGCGGACGTTCTGGTTGATCTCGACGGTGACTTCGCCGTCGGAGAAGCGGCCGACTCGGGCAGCGCCCAGCGAAGTGCCGAGGTTGTGCGCGATTTCTGCAGCAAGGCCCGGATTGGCGTTGCCGGTGAAAACCATGAAGTCAGGGTGATTAGCCTGCATGAGCGCGTCCCGGCAGTGCAAGTGGGCTTAGGAAGCCGCCAAAAGGTTCGTATGCGTGGCGGCCGGTGAGCCGCCGATTATTGCAGCGGGTGGGCTGCAAATGAAGACTGCGGCCCTCGGGCCGCAGTCGTGAAGATTTGGCAGGGGAGAAAGGATTCGAACCTTTGCATGCTGGAATCAAAATCCAGTGCCTTAACCAGCTTGGCGACTCCCCTACACGGGTCGACGGCTTTCGCCATCAACCGATATATGTCGCATCGAACCGAACGAACGGTCCGATCATCTTCATGTTGCCCATCCCAAGAGCGGATGGACTTCCAGGTTGCTGCATTGGCGAACCTGCCAGCCTTTGGGGGCTTCAAGCAGTTCCGCTTCATGCGGCGATTGCGGCAGCCTTGCGAATACCGAACTTCCGGAGCCAGTCATCCGGGCCTTCAATCCTTGGGTGCCGAGCCATTCGATGGCGTCGGTGACCGCGGGACAAAGTCGCTGGGCAACCGGCTGCAGGTCGTTGTGGCCGAAGTCGAAAACCTGGTTTCCCAAGTTTGTCGCTTCCGACGATTCGCTGTCTGCAGCAAAGCCTGAGATTATAGCAACAGGCGTAGCGCGTTGAAGGCCTGAGTCCGAAAAAATTAATCGGGTATCGAGTCCCTCGGGTGGTTTGACCACCACGAAGCGCGCGGATGGGAGTGTAACCGGTGTGATTTCCTCCCCGACGCCTTCCACCCACGCATTGCGCCCGCCAAGGAAGAAAGGGACGTCGGCACCCAGCTTCAGGCCGATGTGGGCCAGGCGAGACAGCGGCAGGTTCAGCCCCCACAGGCGGTTCAGCGCGAGCAGGCAGGTGGCGGCGTCCGACGAGCCTCCGCCCATGCCCGCCTGCGCCGGCACATGCTTGGCGACGCCTATGTGCGCGCCCTGGCCGGGCGCAGCGAACGGCTGCAAGGCACGCGCGGCGCGCAGGATCAGGTCGTCCGCGGGCAGCTCCGTCGTCAGGTCCTCGCGGCTGAGCTGGCCGTCGCGCCGCAGTTCGACGTGCAGCGTGTCGCACCAGTCGATCAGCATGAACACCGACTGCAACAGGTGATAGCCGTCGTCGCGCCGGCCGGTGATGTGAAGGAAGAGATTGAGCTTGGCCGGCGCGGGAAGGTCGTAGATCGCCTTCATGACCGCTCGAACACGATGCGCAGGTCGGCCCGCGGGCTCGGCGATTCGCGCACGGCGTTCAGCCGCCCGGCGCCGAGTTGCGCGAGGTCGGCTTTCCAGCCGGGCACGGGCTCGTTGCGGCCGGCCAGCCAGCCGAAGAGGGCGCCGACCGGAATGGCCGCGCCCGTGGCGGCCTCGATCAGCTCGTCGACTGAGTCGAACCGGCGCGTCCGGCTGCCGTCTTTCAGCAGCGCTTCGCCCGGCGCCCAATGCAACTGCGCCAGGGTGCTGCCGATGGGCGTCGTGAGCGTGAGGTCGCCGGCCTCGGCCGAGCCGCGCAGCTCGAACAGCGCGGCAAAAGTCTGCACGGGCTCGCTCTCGATGCGCAGCGACATGCGGCCGCTCCAGCTCTCCGTGCTCTTCGGCGCGCCGGGGCCGCCGGACAGCTGCGCGCAGCCGCTGGCCAGCAGGGCCGCTGCGCCACCTGCCGCCAGAAATGCGCGACGACCGTGGCGGCCGGCCTGCATCGGCGCGAGTGCTCCTGCCTGCGCCATCTCAGGGCTTCACTCGCAGGCGCTTGAGCGTTTCCTGCAGCGTCTCGTTCTCGGCGTCGCTCAGCAGGGCTTCCTTCCAGATCGTGACCGCGCGGTCCTTCTGGCCGGAAGTCCACAGGACTTCGCCGAAGTGCGCGCCGATCTCGGGATCGGGCCGTGTCTTGTAGGCGGCCTCGAGGATGCGGATGGCCTCTGCCGTGTTGCCGAGCCTGAATTCGACCCAGCCCAGGCTGTCGGCGATGAACGGGTCTTCCGGTGCCAGCTGCATCGCCTTCTGGATCAGCGTGCGAGCCTCCTCCAGCCTGATCTTGCGATCGGCCAGCGAGTAGCCCAGGGCGTTGTACGCGTTCTGGTTCTGGGGCTTGAGCTCGATGAGGCGGCGCAGCAGGCGCTCCATGTCATCGAGGCGGTTGAGCTTCTCGGCGACCATGGCCTGGTCGTAGACGAGGTCGCCGTCGTCCGGCGACGCCGCAGATGCCTGGGCGAGCATGTCGTAGGCCGCCTGGAACTGCTTCGCGTCGCGCAGCAGCTGCACTTCGGCGAGGAACTTCTGCTTCTTGTCGTCGGCCGTGCGCTCGGGCAGGCCGCGGATGATCTCGCGGGCCTGCGGAAGCTTGCCCTGGCGCGCCAGCAGCGTGGCGCGGCGGGTCTGCGCGGCCACCAGTTCGTCGGGGCCGTCGACGCGCGAGAGCCAGCGCTCGGCCGCCGCGTAGTCCTTGCGCCGCTCGGCCAGCTGCGACAGCGCGAAGTACGCCTGCGACACGCCGCGCTTGCGGTCGGCCGCATCGTCGGCATCCTTGCTGGCGCCGCTCTTCGGATTGCCCGACAGCTCGATGAAGCGCTTGATCGAAGTCTCGGCCGCGGCATCCTGCCGAGCCTGCATCTGCAGGCTGCCCAGCAGCAGCCATGGTTCCGCGAGTTCGGGGCGCGAGGTGGTCAGCGCCTGGAGCTGCGCGGAGGCGTCGCTGTAGCGCCGGTTCTCGACCAGCACGCGTGCATAGGCGACACGCAGGTCGGGCGACGCCTTCGGGTTGTTGTTCAGGAAACGGGTGACGATCGGTTCGGCCAGCGGCTGGCCGGGGTCGATCATCTCGAGCGCCAGCGCGGGGGGCGCGTCGGAGGCCGGGTCGATCTCCTGGCCCTTGCGCGCGGCTTCCAGCGCGCCGGAGGCATCACCCGCGTTGAGACGCAGCCGGCCGACGGTGGCCCAGGCCAGTCCGCCGCTGGTGGGGCTCTTCAGCTCGTCGACCAGCGCCTGCTCGACCACCGAGGCGGCCAGCTTCTTGTCGGATGCGCGCGAGTAATTGCGCGCGATCACGGCCATCAGCAGCGGGCGCTCGATCTGCGAGGTGGCCGCCACTTCGGCGCGCAGCGGCTCGACGGTTTCGCTGATGCGGTTCAGCGCGATCAGGATCTGCAGCTCGATGCGGCGTGCGTCGCGCGAATTCGGCAGGCTCTCCTGCCATGCCCGTGCTGCGGCGAGCGCCGCATCGCCGGAGCGCGACTGCAGCGCGATCTCGACCGCGCGCTGGAACAGCTTGCCGTCGCGCAGCCGGCGCGCGGCGTCGAGCACGAGCGCATAGCCGGAGCCGGGGTCGCCGGAACGGGCCGTCATTTCGCCCATCAGGATCTCGTAGAACAGGTCTGCCGTCAGTGCGGACTGCAGCGGCGCCGGCTCGGCGGCTTCCTTCGCCGCGGCCGGACGGGGCCTGGCTGCGGGCCTCGACTGCGCCGGCCGTTCGATGGCGGGAATGGGGCTGGTGGGAGCTGCCGGATCGGAAGATTGCGCTTGCACGGCGCAGGCCAGCAAGGCGAGAGACGCGGCCGCCGCAAGGCGGTGTCGGCGGGGCGAAAGATTCATCTGACCATAATAATCCAGCCTTTTGAACGAGCATCGCGTGGGGCTTCGCCGCCGCGGGCGTTTGCCGAAGATTTACCTTTCATGCCTGAGCTACCCGAAGTCGAAGTCACCCGCCGTGGGTTCGCCGACCGCATCGCAGGCGGACGCATCGAAGCAGTGCGCATCGGCAAGCCGCTGCGATGGGCGCTGATGGTGCTGCCCGAGGCGCTGGTCGGCCGGCGGGTGCGCGAGGTGCGCCGACGCGGCAAGTACCTGCTGATCGATCTCGATCGCGGCATCCTGCTGCTGCACCTGGGCATGTCGGGCAGCCTGCGCTTCGATGCCGCGCTGCCGCCGCCCGGCCCGCACGATCACTTCGATCTTGTTACCAACCTCGGCACGCTCAGGCTCAACGACCCGCGCCGTTTCGGCGCCGTTGTTTACGTGGAAGACGAGTCTGCCCCGTGGGCGATCAAGCTGCTGGGCGGCCTTGGCATGGAGCCGCTGGACGAAGGTTTCGACCTCGACGCCTTCCACGCCGGCCTCAAGAAGCGCAAGACGGCGGTCAAGCAGGTGCTGCTGGCGGGCGACGTGGTGGTGGGCGTGGGCAACATCTACGCGTCGGAGGCGCTGTTCCAGGCGGGCATCCGGCCGACGCTGTCGGCGGCGCGCATCAGCCGGCCACGGGCGGCGAAGCTGCATGCGGCGGTGCGCGAGATCCTGGCCCGCGCGGTGGAGAAGGGCGGCAGCACGCTGCGCGATTTCTCCAATGTGGACGGACAGAACGGCTATTTCCAGCTCGAAGCGACCGTCTACGGCCGGGCGGGCGAGCCCTGTCGGGTTTGCGCAACGCCGATCCGGCTGCTGCGTCAGGGGCAGCGCTCCACCTATTACTGCCCCAATTGCCAGAAGTAGGCGCGGGCTCGCGCGATGGAAACAGAAAAATAGAAACAATCTAGAAACGACGGTGCCCCGCCCGCCGATGTATATTTGTAAATTGTTTCTTACATATTCCCCTTGAGCCGCTCCTTCAATCAACAACTCGATCAGCACGGTGCGTGGCGGAGCAATTTCGCCCACCGGCTGCAGTGGCTGTCCCGCTGGCTGACCGAGAACGAGCTGCTCGACCAGGCGGTGGCCGAGCGCCTGCGCGGGCTCGAGACGCAGATCCGCACCAGCAAGGTCATGGTCGCCTTCGTGGCCGAGTTCTCGCGTGGCAAGTCGGAGCTGATCAACGCCATCTTCTTCGCCAGCTACGGGCGGCGCATCATGCCCGCGAGCGCCGGCCGCACCACGATGTGCCCGACCGAGCTGGGCTACGACGCCGCGCATACACCCAAGCTGCGCCTGCTGCCCATCGAGACCCGGCTGGAGCCCCATTCGCTGGCTCACTGGCGCGACAAGCCCACCCGCTGGACCGAGATCGCCATCGACGTCGGCAATGCCGAGCAGCTGGCGCAGGCCATGGGCAAGGTGGCCGAGGTGCGCTGGGTGAGCAAGGACGAAGCCCGCACGCTGGGCTTCTGGAACGACGAAACGCCCGACGACAACCCGGTGCAGGACGCCGAGGGCCGCGTCGAAATTCCGCGCTGGCGCCATGCGGTGCTGAACATGCCGCACCCGCTGCTGGAGCAGGGGCTGGTGATCCTCGACACCCCGGGCCTGAACGCGATCGGCGCCGAACCCGAACTCACGGTGAGCCTGATCCCGCAGGCGCACGCGGTGGTCTTCATCCTGGGCGCCGAAACCGGCGTGACGCGCTCCGACCTTTCCATCTGGCGCGAGCACCTGATCACCGAGGACGAAGGCAACGACACGCGCTTCGTGGTGCTCAACAAGATCGACACCATGTGGGACACCCTCAGCACGCCCGCGCAGATCGAACTGCAGATCGAGCGTCAGCGCGACGGCGCCGCCCGCCTGCTCGAAGTGCCGCTGGCGCAGGTGCTGCCCGTGTCCGCGCAGAAGGGCCTGCAGGCCAAGATCCAGCACGACGGCCAGCTGCTGCAGGCCAGCCGCCTGCCGGCGCTCGAATCGCTGCTGGCCGAAGGCGTGCTCGGCAAGCGCGAGACCATGCTGCGGCTCGCGGTGGATGCGGGCATGACTGCGCTGCGCGCCGAGGCCGAGCGCATCCTGAAGGTGCGCCAGCGCGACCTGTCGGAGCAGGCGCTCGAGCTGCAGGGGCTGCGCGGCAAGAACGTCTCGGTGATCCGCCACATGCGCGCGCGCATCGACCAGGAGCATGCCGAGTTCGAGGGCAGCAACACGCGCATCCTGGCGCTGCGCTCGGTGCAGGGCAAGCTGCTGCGCGAGGTATATGCGGTGCTCGGGCGCACCGCGCTGAAGGCCGACATGGTGAAGCTGTCGGCCGCGCTCAAGCGCCCCGGCGTCAAGTTCAACGTGCGCAAGGTGTACGCCGAGACATTCGACTCGCTGCGCAACAACCTGCGCGAAGTGCAGGCGACCACGGCCGAGATCCAGTCAATGCTGCACGCCACCTTCCGCCAGCTCAATGCCGAGCAAGGCTTCACCCTGCAGGCGCCGGCCGAGCCCGACCTCACGGGCTTCGAGCAGGAACTGGCGCAGATCGAGCGCAGCCACATCCACTACCTCGGCGTGGGCAATCTGCTGAAGCTCGCGCAGGCCGACTTCTGCGACAAGCTGGTCCGCGCGCTCGCCAGCCGGCTGCGGCTGGTCAACGAGGCGGCCATGACCGAGGTCGAGCGCTGGAGCAAGGGCGCGAGCGCGCAGATCGACGCGCAGCTCAAGGAGCGCCGCCGCAACTTCAGCAAGCGCATCGAGGCGATCGAACGCATCCAGAGCGCGGCGGGCAACCTCGACGAACGGCTGGTCGAACTGGCCGCGCAGGAGAGCAACCTCACCGAACTCCATGTGCAGCTGCGCGAATTCACTTCGCTGATCGCGCAGCACGGAAAGCCGCAGCCAGCGGCCACCATCGGCGAGCTGCGTGCGGCCTGAAAAATCCGCCTCCACGGCGGCGACCGCAACACTGCCATTGCCCCCGGATTTCGCCGCCCAGATCGTGAGCTGGCAGCGCAGCCACGGCCGCAGCCAGCTGCCGTGGCAGAACACGCGCGACACGTACCGCGTTTGGCTGTCGGAGGTGATGCTGCAGCAGACGCAGGTGTCGACGGTGCTCGGCTACTTCGCTCGCTTTCTGGAGCGCTTTCCCGACGTGAAGGCGCTGGCCGCCGGCACCGAGGACGAGGTGTTCGGCCTCTGGAGCGGACTGGGCTACTACAGCCGCGCGCGCAACATGCACCGCTGCGCGCAGGAAGTCGTCGCGCGATTCGGCGGCGAGTTTCCGCGCACGGCTGCGGAGCTGGTCACGCTGCCGGGCATCGGCCGCTCGACCTCGGCGGCCATCGCGGCCTTCTGCTTCGGCGAGCGCGTGGCGATCCTCGACGGCAATGTCAAGCGCGTGCTCACGCGCGTGCTCGGCTTCGCGGGCGACATGTCTTCCACGGCGCAGGAGCGCGCCTTGTGGGACCTGGCAACGCAGTTGCTCCCGCCTGCGAACGACAAGGAAGCCATCGCGTCCTACACGCAGGGCGTGATGGACATGGGCGCCACGGTGTGCCTGCCGCGCAAACCGAGCTGCATGATCTGCCCGGTGCAGCAGAGCTGCGTCGCCTTGCGCGAAGGCGCGCCCGAGCGCTACCCGGTCAAGACGCGCAAGCTCAAGCGCAGCGCGCAGTCGCTGTGGGTGCTGCTGGCGCGCGATGCCCAGGGCCGCGTGTGGCTGGAGAAGCGGCCGGCGAAGGGCATCTGGGCCGGTCTCTACTGCCTGCCGGTGTTCGACAGCCGCGAGGAGCTTCTCGAGGCCTTGCCCGCGGCCGCGCGGCGAGGCGCCCATGACCTGCCGGCCTTCGTGCACGTGCTGACCCACAAGGACCTGCACCTGCATCCAGTGCAGATCGACGGCGGACAGCCGCAGGGCGATGCCGCGCGCTGGTTCGAGGCGGAGGAATGGAGCCGGCTGGGCCTGCCGGCCCCGATGCGCAAGATGCTGGAAGGCGGCGAAAGCTAGCCCGCCAGCGGATCAGATCGCGTCGAGCTCGCGGTGCCGCTTCAGCGCACCCCAACGCGCACCGAACGAGCGCGCCAGCTGCTCGACCAGGAACACCGAGCGGTGCTGCCCGCCGGTGCATCCGATGGCCACGGTCACGTAGCTGCGGTGGTCGCGCGCCAGCGCGTCGAGCCAGTGCGCCAGGAATTGCTCGATGTCGTCGTACATGCGCGCCACGTCGTCGTGCTCGCGCAGCCATTCGATCACCGGCTCGTCGCGGCCCGTGAGCGGGCGCAGCGCCGGCACGTAGTGCGGATTGGGCAGCATGCGCACGTCGAACACGTAGTCGGCGTCCAGCGGCACGCCGCGCTTGAAGGCGAAGGATTCGAATACCAGCGTGAGCGGCGTCTGCGGCGCGGAGATCAGCGACTTGATGTAGCTCTGCAGCTGCGCCGGGCGGATCAGGCTGGTGTCGATCACGTCGGCGCCGTCGCGCAGGTCGGCCAGCAGTTCGCGCTCGAGTTCGATTGCCTGGGTCAGCACGCGGTGCTGCTCGGGCACGTCGGTGCGGCCTTCCTGACGTGAGAGTGGATGGCGGCGGCGGGTTTCCGAATAGCGGCGCAGCAGGGCGTCGGTGGTCGCGTCGAGAAACAGGGAGCGCAGCGAGATGCCGCCGTCGCGGCGCAGCGCCTCCAGCTGCTGCGGAACGATAGGCAGCGAGACGCCGCTGCGCACGTCCATGGCAATGGCCACGCGCGTGGCCTGCTGCTCGTGCTGCAGCGCTATGAAGGAAGTCAGCAGCTCGGGCGGCAGGTTGTCGACGCAGTAGTAGCCCGCGTCTTCGAGCGCATGCAGGGCCACCGACTTGCCGGAACCCGACATGCCCGTGATGAGCACGAGGTCGAGGGTCATTGCAGGGCTGCCGAGGTCTTGTGGCCGAGCATCTCGCGCGCGTGGGCGAGCGAGGTCTGCGAGACCTTCTCGCCGCCCAGCATGCGGGCGATTTCCCTGGCGCGGCTGTCGTCGTCCAGGCGCGACACGCCGCTTTCTGTGCGGGGGCCGTCGCCGCCGGTCGCCGCCGTCTGGCGCTTGGCCACCACCAGGTGGTGGTCGGCGCAGGCTGCAACCTGCGGCAGGTGGGTCACGGCGAGCACCTGACGATCGCGGCCGAGCTGCTTCATCAGCCGGCCGACGGTTTCCGCCACCGCGCCGCCCACGCCGGAATCGACCTCGTCGAAGATCAGCGTCTGCGCCGCGCCGAGTTGGCTGGTGGTGACCGCGATGGCCAGCGCGATCCGCGAGAGTTCGCCGCCCGAAGCCACCTTGCCGATGGCCCGCGGCGTGCTGCCGGTGTGGCCGGCCACGAGAAAGGCCACGTCCTCGAGGCCGGCGCGGCTGGGCTGCGTCAGCGGCTGCAGCTCGACCTCGAAGCGCCCGCCCTGCATGCCCAGGCCCTGCATCGCGTCGGTGACGGCCTGCGAGAGGCGGGGGGCCGCCTGCTTGCGGATCTTGCCCAGCGCCTTGGCTTCCTTCATGTAGGCCTGCTGCGCGGCCTCTTCGGCACGCTCCAGGCCTTCGAGGTCGCTTTGCGCGTCGAGCGCCTGCAACTCGGCCTGCCAGCCGGCCAGCAGCGCCGGCAACTCGGCCGGCGGTCGCTTGTAGCGGCGCGCGAGCGACATCCACAGGCCCATGCGCTCGTCGAGCTCGGCCAGGCTCTGCGGATCGGTGTCGGCATCGCGCAGGTAGCCGTGCAGCGTGTGCGCCGCGTCGGAGGCCTGCGCCACGCAGGAGGCGAGCACCTCGCCCAGCGAACGGAACTCTGGCTCGATGTGCTCGCAGTTCTGCAGCAGCGTGGCCGCGCGCTGGAGCGCGGAGAGGGCGCCGTTGTCGTCGTCTTCCAGCGCCTGGCTGGCGCCCTGGGCCGCGTCGATCAGCGCCTGCGCATTGGAGATGCGCGAGTGGTTGGTGGAGAGCTCTTCCCACTCGTCGGCGCCCGGCGCGAGCTTCGCGACTTCGGAGATCTGCCATTGCAGCCGTTCGCGTTCGCGCTGCAGCGAGTCTTGCGCCGAGCGGGCGTGCTCGAGCGCGGAGAGCGCCTGCCGCCAGGCCTGCCATGCGGCGTCGAGCGCATCGGTGCGTGCGCCCGAGTAGGCATCGAGCAGGCCGCGCACCGCCTCGGGCCGCGTCAGGCTCTGCCAGGCGTGCTGGCCGTGGATGTCGAGCAGGCGGTCGCCGAGCTCGCGCAGCTGGGTCGCGGTGGCGGGGCTGCCGTTGATCCAGCCGCGGCTGCGGCCCTGCAGGTCGACGGTACGGCGCAGCAGCAGCGCGTCACCGGCCTCGAAGCCGCCTTCGTCGAGCCAGCTGTCCAGCGCCGGGTCGGCGTCGAACTCGGCGCTCACGTCCAGGCGCTCGGCGCCTTCGCGAACCGCGCCCGCATCGGCCCGGTTGCCCAGCGCCAGCTGAAGCGCGTCGATCAGGATGGATTTGCCCGCGCCCGTTTCACCGGTCAGCACGGTGAAGCCGCCGGACAGGTCGAGTTCGAGTGATCGCACGATCACGAAGTCGCGCAGTGCGATGCGTCGCAGCGCCATTTCAGGAGCCTCCCTCGTTCCAATGAAGTTTCTTGCGCAGCGTGTCGAAATAGCTCCAGCCGCGTGGATGCAGGAAGCGCACGCGGAAGTCGGAGCGGCGCACAACCACGCGGTCGCCGATGGCGAGCGAGGCGAGCGACTGCATGTCGAAATTGGCGCTGGCGTCGCGTCCGCCGACCAGCTCGATCACGATCTCGTCCGCATCGGGCAGCAGCACCGGCCGGTTCGACAGCGTGTGCGGCGCGATCGGCACCAGGACCCAGCCCGGCACCGCGGGGTGCAGCAGCGGTCCGCCGGCGGAAAGCGCATAGGCGGTCGAGCCCGTGGGCGTGGCGATGATCAGACCGTCGGCGCGCTGGTTCGCCACGAAATGGCGGCCCACCGAGACGCGAAGCTCGACCATGCCCGAGGTGGCGCCGCGGTTGACGACCACGTCGTTCATGGCGAAGGCGTCGAACACCGAGGCGCCGTCGCGCATGACCCTGGCCTGCATCAGGCTGCGGTGGTCTTCCTCGTATTCGCCGGCCAGCATGGGGATCAGCGTGGACTGGTAGTTGTCGAGCGGGATGTCGGTGATGAAGCCGAGCCGGCCGCGGTTGATGCCGATCAGCGGGATGCCGTAGCTCGCGAGCTGCCGGCCGATGCCCAGCATCGTGCCGTCGCCGCCGACCACGAGGCCGAGGTCGCAGCGCTGGCCGATTTCCTCGACGGTGAGGGCCTGGTAGCGCGGATGGGCGGGGGCGGCGTCATCGGCTTCTTCGCACGTCGGGCGTTCGACGAACACCGTGCAGCCCTGGGATTCGAGGAAGGCGCCGATGTCCTCCATGACGCTGTCGCGCGCATCGGCTTGCGCCCGGGCGCCGGAAGCCTGGTATTTGCCGATCAGGGCTACGTGACGAAAGCGAGAGGTCATATCTCACAAATTACAACATGAGCATCTTGCTTATTCGCTTCACCATGCGAGTTTTGCAAGTGCTGTCGCGCTCCGATTCCAGGGCTGCGACGACGATCCATTCTTTCGGGTCCTGGCCGAGTTCTTCGGCCAGCGCTCCCGCTACGGCGGGACTCAGGTGCTCGCGGTACTTCGAGGTGTAGAGCACGCGCTTCGACAGGCCTAGCTTGTCGGCCCAGGCCGAGAGGTCTTGGACCTTTTCGGCCTCGGCTAGCAGATTCATAGTCGTTTGCATAGCAGTAAATTCCTCATGTTGCGTAACCGTTACGCAAGGTGAGGAAAGTGTACGCTCGGCTTGTTATCCGTATTGGATAAAGCTAGGCTCCGCCGTGTTAGTCGATGTGACTAACGCAACAAGGAGCCACCAATGATCAAAGTTTCCGTCACCAGCACCACCGTCCGGCGCATGCAGGGCAATTCCAAGACCACCGGCAAGCCGTACGACATGGCTTTCCAAGACGTCTGGATGTTCCTCTCGGACCGGGAGGGCAACCCCGACCCGCATCCCACCAAGGTGGAAGTTTCGTTGCCCAAGGACAAGGACGGCGCCGCGCTGTTCTACGCTCCCGGCGACTACCTCCTGCACCCCTCCAGCATCTACGTCGACAGCAAGGGCCGCCTCTCGGTGGCTCCGAGGCTGGCTAAGGCCGTCGCGCCGGCTCCCAAGTCTTCGAGCTGAAGGGGTGCACCATGCATTCGCGTGAAGCGATGCAGGCCGCGCACCTCGCCACGTTGGAAGGTGCGCTGCTCGCCCTCTTGCGTGCTGCGCAGGAGGACGGTCTTGACGCGATCAGCGTCGAGGCATCCGCTGATGATGGTCAGGTCGTGATCGACGTGACGTACAGCGCGGCCGGTGTTCCGCTCTCGGGCGAGTCGCTGTGAACGCCGCCGCCCAACTCTCCATGTTCGAGCCCGAGGGCGCGGAGGCGGTCAACCTCCTGCGCTCCCACCTCGCGGAGGCCAAGCGCCATCGTGATCGCGTGGAGTACTTCGAGGTGCTGCGCATGCCCGGTGCCGCTCGCCGCGAGACCGTCATGGCCGAGCAAGCCGAGGCTTCCGCCTTCGTGCTTGCAGTGCTGCTCGACCTCGAAGCGGAAGCGGGGCTGTGATGAGCGTGGTAGACCCCTCGCCCTGGCCCGTCCTCGTGATGCAGGTGCTCATCTGCATCGCACTCGTGGCCTACCTCGTGATCGACGTTCGCTGTGAGCTGCGGGAGATGACGCGATGAGCGCGTACGCCCGCAACTTCCTCCGCTTGCGCTCCTGGTTCGACGGCCTCGACGGTGCCGAGCTTCGGTCGTTCACTCCCTACGAACAGCGCCTCTTCATCTCTCTCTGCGTGCAGGCTCAGCACCTGCTCGACATGTCATGACGATCACGCCGCGCCGCCTGGGCGACTACGCCCGCTTCGTCGCATGGGTCCTGTGGGCCTGTGCTGCGATCACCTGCATCCACGCCGAACTGCGCACGACGCAGATCATTCGCGATGCCGTCGCGCAGCAGCAGGAGCGGCCGCAATGAGCATGTTCGCGCTCTCGCCAGTCGGCGAAGCCTTCGCCGCGCGCTCGCGCCGCACGGCTGGCCGTCGCGAGGCCATGGAAGCGCGCGCAGCGCGCGGGCTTGTCTCAGAATCAACAAGTGGTTTTGCCTTGAAGCCTTCCCTCCCGACGGTGATGGTTTGGGCAGAGCGCTGCATCAAGATCGACCGCGCGCAAGCGCGGGTCACCCGTCTGCGCAAGGCCGTAGGCGTCGGCGCGAAGTGCCTTCTGAACCTCGGTGATGGCGTCGGCGACAACAACGTGATGGTGACCCTCACGTACCGGGGCACCAATGCCGACTGGCGCCCGCGTCACATCTCCGACTACTTGCGCAAGGTCCGCGCGTGGTTCAAGGACCGCTGCCCCGGCCAGCGGCTGAAGTACGTGTGGGTGGGCGAGCTGCAAGACGGCAAGCGCCGCGAGGACGGTCAAGGCCGTGGCGTCATCCACTACCACGCCATCTTCTTCCTGCCGCCCGGCGTGTCGATGCCCATGGCCGACAAGCGCGGCTGGTGGACGCACGGTTTCACCAACACCGAGAAGGGCCGCGCACCGGTGGCCTACCTCATGAGCTACGCCAAGAAGGCGGATAGCAAGAACGTAGGAGGGTTTCCCCGTGGGGCACGTATTCACGGCGTCGGAGGGCTTTGCTCTGTTGGCGCTGCTATTCGTCGGTGGGCTTTGTGGCCTGCGTATGTGCAGGGCAATGCTGCGATCAGCGACCGCTTCAGACCTGCGCCGGGAGGCGGTTACGTCAATGCTGAGACCGGAGAGCTTCTGCAGTCTGAATTCGCACCAACAGGCGGCGGTTTTCAGAGCTTTATCCGAGTGCGGACCACGCCGCGCCGCATCGATGCAGCTGGCCCCTTCAGCTGGATGCCAGAGCGGCCCACGCTGCATTGAGGTCCGTGTGCAAGCCGGTCTCCACGTCCGCCACTCGTCCGCCGTGCACGACACCGCCTCGTCGCAGGCCGCAGTGAGTCCGGCGCATGTCCATTTGCTCTCGTCTCATCGAGACGCCGAGCGTTCCCGGTGGGTGACGCGTAGCGGCGCCCTCCGGGTGTAGCGAGGTGTCGCCATGGTCGAAGCAATCGTGTGCGTTGGTCTCTTCTTCGCCTTCGTGGCCGGGTATCGCGATGGGAGGTCGCTGTGACGGCCGCGGAGATTGGCTTGTTCATCGGAGCCTTGTTCATCGTCTATTGGGCCGGCTTCAAGGTCGGCTACGTGGTCAAGCTCATCAAAGGAATCGGCAGTTCTGCCTGATGCGTTGCCGGTCGCTCACCGGTTTGTTTCTCTGGAGTTCATCATGAAAGTTTCGTCCCTCTCGCTGCGCAACAACACCGCACTGCGCAACCGTCTCGCCGCGATGGCGGTCGCTCTCATGTCCGCGCCGGCCGCGTTCGCGCAGACCTCGTCCACGCCTGAGGCGTCCATCGGTGAAGCCCTCACCAAGGTCCTGGCGCTGCTCGCTATCGCGGGTGCTGCCTACGTCTCGATCTCGCTGGCCGGCGTGGGCTGGAGCGTCGGCGTGAAGTTCATCAAGCGCATGCGCGGCGCAGCCTGATCCCCGGGCTGTTTCTGGTGGGCACCCGCGAGGGTGTTCACTGGTAACCGTCTGGAGCCACCATGGATCGCCTCGCGCTCGCCTTCGTCATCTTGGGACTCATCGGCTGTGCGGCCGGTCGGGCCTCGCGGATGCCGCCCGACTTTCATGAATCCGTCGCCGAGCGCATTGGCCGCTGTGGTTCGCTCATGAGTGGGTGTGGTCGATGATTCGCGCATTGCTTGCAGCCTTCGTGCTGCTCATCTCTTCGTTCTCTGCGCATGCGCTTGTCCCTAAGGTCTCCTACTGGGAAACGAAGGGCGGTCTAGCTGGTTACACCACGGGTGAGTGGGCGGGTACTGGTGCCAATTGGGTTGCGTCCTGCGATGCATGGCTCGCTGCGTGGCCGAACGCGTCGTACTCGGTGACTAAGAAGAATGCCTACACGAATCAGTGTGTCTACATCGTCACGAACAAGGCCACCGGCGGTGTGGTGTTCGACAACGTGGCCGTGCCTACGCAGGAGTACGCCAGCGTATGTCCCGCCAACAGCACGGCGGTCACTGGTGGGTGCCAATGCAATGCGAACTACGACGAGAGCAACGGGCAGTGTGTGCCGCATGTGAACAAATGCAGCGCGCAGATGAATAAGCCGCGCACTGTGAATTGGACCCTCGGTTGGACACGCACGCCCGATGACACGGATTCCAGGTGGGTGGGGGGTGAGATGTCGGTGCCTAGTAGCGGTAGCACCGCATGCGTCGAGGGCTGTGAGGTCGATATGAACTTGACGCTGAGCGGGCCTCCGCAGAAGTCGCAGGTTCCTGCCGCGAACGGGCTCTATCGCGTGACAGCGCCGTTTGAAGGGCTCGGGCGGGGCAAGGAGTGCACCGCGAACACTGCTGCGACGGACAAGAGTACGCCGATCAAGGAGTGCCCTGGCTATGTCGGCGAAATCGATGGAAAGCTCGGCTGCTACGGCACGGCTCAGAAGCCTGTGACGACTGTTGATAAGCCGATTCCGGGAGGGGCTGCGCCTATAGCAGGCAACCCTCCTGCGGGTACGCCTTCGTCATCGGGGGTGGGACCGTCAACGGGTGCGGGCAGGACGCCGAGCTCGGGGACTGGTGGCAACGATGGCGGGCCTGCTGCAGCAGCTACCGGTGGTAAGGGTGGTGGCGCTGGTGGCTCTCCCTCCGGCACCGGTTCGACCGTGAAGGCCGATGGCACCGAGCAAAAGGACCCTTGCGGCGCGCCTGGACAGGCGCAGTGCAATGTCAAGGTTGATGAGAAGGGTACCCCCGAGGGTGGTGGTGATGGGATGAAGACCACCGCGCTGGATCAGGCCATGGATAAGGCCGTCGAAGGTCTGCAGAAGGCGACGAACCCGGGCGGCATGGACACCTCGTGGGGCGGCATTCCTGCATGGTTCAACTCCGAGGCGTGTACGCCGTGGCAGCTCGGCACCCTGCCGATCATCAATCAGCCGGTGACGCTGAATATCTGTGTGATTCAGCCGTATGTCATCGCTGTGATGACGTTCCTATGGGTCGTTGGCACCTTCTTTGCCATCGTCGGAATGGTTGCCCGTGTGATGGGTAGCGGGGTGCACTGATGCCGTTGCTTGGTGGATTGCTGGTCAGCCTGTTTTCGGGCTTCGTCGCGTGGTTGACTCAGTGGGTGACGCGCAAGGTTGCGTTCGGCCTCGCGGCTGTCGCCACGAGCAGCGCGCTCACGCTCGGTCTCTTCGTCCTGATGCGCGTCACGCTCGGTGCGGTGCGCGCGTACAGCACTGGGACGCCGCAGATGTTCGCGCAGGGCATGGGCATGGTGATGCCCCCAGCTGCGGCACCGTGCATCAGTGCCTACGTGACGATCTGGACGGCTTGCACCGTCTACGTGTGGCAGCGCGATCAACTGCGGCTCTTTGCAACGGCGGGGTGAGCAATGGCGGTCTATGTGGTTCAGGGCAAGCTCGGTACAGGCAAGACCAAGTTCGCGGTGGGCAAGCTGCGCGAGGCGCTGCTCGCGGGCAAGCGCACGGCGACGAATCTCAACGTCGCCATGGAGGCGCTGGTGCCGGCGATGAATCGTGGCGTCGTCATTCGCGTGCCCGACAAGCCCACGGCCGAGCAGCTGGACATGATCGGCCACGGCAACCCGGACAGCTACGACGAAGACAAAAACGGCGTGATGGTGCTCGATGAACTCGGCTCGTGGCTCAACGCTCGCCAGTTCCAGGACAAGAACCGCGCCGCGCTCATCGATTGGCTGATCCACGCCCGAAAGAAGGGGTGGGACGTGTACCTCATCGTCCAGCATGCCGACATGATCGATAAGCAGGTCCGGATGGCGCTCGCTGAGTACATGGTGAAGTGCATCCGCGCCGACAAAATTCGCATCCCCATCGTCGGTGCGTTTCTCGGCAAGAAGGGCCGGCTTCCGCGCATGCACATCGCGAAGATCAGCTTGGCTGACGTGCCCGGCGTGACTGTCGATCAGGAGTGGTTTCGAGGCGATCACCTCCACGCTGCCTACGACACGCGGCAGATCTTCAAGGACGATCCGGAGGGCGCGCCCTTCAGCTATCTCAGCGCATGGCACCTCAAGGGCCGCTACCAGCCCCGCCAACGCAAGCAATCGCTGCTTGCAGCCCTGTTCTCGGGCAAGCCGGCACCTAGACCTACCCCCAAGCCGAAAAGGCCGGAAATCGAGGCTCTGGCGGCCTTGGTGCCCGATGCAGCGTGGGCACGTGCTCGCGAACTGGCGGGGGCGTCATGATCTGGATCATCCTCATCGCCATCGCGGCGGCCGTCGTCGTCTATCACTTCACCACGGTGCTCTACACGGGCCTGACCGGCGAGGAATAGCGGAGGGGTATGGGGTGAAACCCCATGGCGGGACCGTCGATCAGGCCGGTCCCGTCGATGAGGTCGGGGCGATCCGGCGTCATCAGGGCAAGGGCCTTGTATGGGCGGGGCGGTCTGGGGGTCGATCAGGCGCAGGCGACAAGCCGCGATGCGCGTGGGTCGAAAGGGCAAGGCTGAATTCGTGCTTGCAAAGCAAACGGCTGTTTGGCTGTTCCGTAGCCCTTTGGGCGGAGGCTGCGGCCCACGTGCACCCCGACGAGAGATTGCCGTAGGAAACCGCAGGTTTCTGGAGGGAATCTCGCCCCCATTTCGACAGCTGCGGCAGAGTCATTCGAGCCACCGGAGGGGTGGCTTTTTCATTGGAGGGAGCAATGTTTGTTGGGTATGCGCGCGTGAGTACGGCTGAGCAAGAGGCAGATTTGCAGCTTAGAGCGCTGAAGAGGTATGGAGTGAGGAAGGTGTTTTGGGAGAAAGGTTCGGGCGTTGGTCCTCGTCCGGAACTGCAGAGGCTGCTCGAGTCTCTGAGGGAGGGGGATACGCTCGTGGTCTGGAAGCTGGATCGCATAGCCAGGTCTATGCAGGAGGTGCTGCGCGTTATGGACGTGCTCAAGGGGCGGGGTTGCGGCTTCCGATCCCTGACGGAGCCTATCGATACATCGCACTCGTTTGGAGAGCTTGCTCTTCAAATGATCGCGGCGTTCGCCCAGTTTGAGCGGAGTCTGATACGGGAGCGCTGTGAGGCTGGGAGGGTTGCCGCGAAGGCTCGGGGGGTGCTGTTTGGTCGCCGGCCGTTGGTGGTTGATGAGCACTCTGCGGCGTGTGCGATGCTTTATCGTGCCGGCTTCACCATCCGGGAAATTGCCGAAATGCTAGACGTGTCCTACACGGGTGTGCGGTCGGCGTTGGTGCGCGAAGGCGTGTCTTTTCGGCCGCGCTTCGTGAGATTTTGAAAGTACAACACTAAAATCTTGCAATGCTGGACGACCGTGCCAAGTTGCTGCTCAAGACGCTCGTCGAGCGCTACATCGCTGACGGGCAACCCGTGGGATCGCGGACGCTTTCGCGTTCGTCGGGGCTCGATCTGTCGCCGGCAACCATCCGCAACGTCATGTCCGACCTCGAGGCGCTGGGGCTGATAGCCAGCCCGCACACCTCGGCCGGCCGCGTTCCGACGCACCGCGGATATCGGCTTTTCGTGGACACCATGCTGACCGCCCAGCGCGAGCAGATGACCGCGCCGAGCCTCGCGCCCGACCAGCCGCAGAAGGTGATCGCCAATGCGGCGCACCTGCTGTCGAACATGTCGCAGTTCGTCGGCGTGGTGATGGCGCCGCGGCGCGCGTCGGTGTTCAAGCAGATCGAGTTCCTGCGGCTGTCGGAGCGCAGGCTGCTGGTGATCATCGTCTCGCCCGATGGCGACGTGCAGAACAGGGTGATCTTTCCGGAGGCCGACTACTCGCAGTCGCAACTGGTCGAGGCCTCGAACTACATCAACGCGAACTATGCCGGGCTGACCATCGAGCAGGTGCGCGACCGGCTGCAGTCCGAGATCGAGAAGCTGCGCGGCGAGATCGCCACGCTGATGCAGGCAGCCGTGCAGGTCAGCTCGGAAGTGCTGACCGAGGCAAAGGAAGACGACGTCGTGATTTCCGGCGAGCGCAACCTGCTGTCGGTGAGCGACTTCTCCAGCGATATGGGGCAGCTGCGCCGCGCCTTCGAGCTCTTCGAGCAGAAGGCCCAGCTGATGCGCTTGCTGGACGTGTCGAGCAAGGCCGATGGCGTGCGGATTTTCATCGGCGGCGAAAGCCAGGTGGTGCCGTTCGAGGAGCTTTCGATCGTCAGCGCGAACTACGAGGTCGACGGGGAGGTCGTGGGCACGCTGGGCGTGATCGGGCCGACGCGCATGCCTTACGACCGCATGATCCAGATCGTCGACATCACGTCGCGCCTCGTGACCAACGCACTGAGCCATCGCAAGTAGGCCCGTCGGCGCGCATAGAATCGTTGCGCGTGGGCCGTTAGCTCAGTTGGTTAGAGCAGCGGACTCATAATCCGTTGGTCGCTGGTTCAAGCCCAGCACGGCCTACCACCACTCCCTTGACGATTCGATCCCGCATCTTTCGTCGTGCTTTCGGGGAGCAGCCCAAAACAGGCTATAATCGAGAGCTTAGCGGCTGTAGCTCAGCTGGATAGAGTACTTGGCTACGAACCAAGGGGTCGTGGGTTCGATTCCTGCCAGCCGCACCATCTTGAAATGCCCGGGAGATTCGTCTTCCGGGCATTTTCTTTTTCGGGTTTCGATTTATTCAATTTGCCCGAATAGTTCGAGAGAGGGCTCCAAAGCGGGCTATAATCGCTAGCTGTGCGGCTGTAGCTCAGCTGGATAGAGTACTTGGCTACGAACCAAGGGGTCGTGGGTTCGATTCCTGCCAGCCGCACCACTATAAAGAAAGCCCGCAACGCGAGTTGCGGGCTTTTTTCTTTTCGGAGGATCAGCGTGAACAAGGCATTCACCAAGGAAACGGATTCCGACGGAGACGACGACGGCGCGGATGGCGCCCTGCCACCGATTCCCGCGGGCGGCAAGAACTACATCACCCCCGACGGCTACGCGCGCCTGCGCGACGAGCTGCTGCACCTGATGGACGAGGAGCGCCCGAAGATCGTCGAGACCGTCCATTGGGCCGCCAAGAACGGCGACCGCTCGGAAAACGGCGACTACCTCTACGGCAAGAAGCGCCTGCGCGAGATCGATCGCCGCATCCGCTTCCTCACCAAGCGCCTCGAGATTGCGGAGGTCACCGATCCGTCTGTGCACCATGGCCGCGACCAGGTCTTCTTCGGTGCCACGGTCCTTTATGCCGACGAGGCCGGCGAGGAGCGCAGCGTCACCATCCTGGGCATCGACGAGGCGGAGAGCGCGAAGTCGCAGGTCAGCTGGATTTCGCCGATCGCGCGGGCGTTGCTGAAGGCGCGCGAAGGGGACGTCGTGAAGCTCGTCACCCCGGGCGGGGCGCACGAGGTCGAGATTCTGTCCGTGAGCTATCCGGCGCCGCGCTCGGCCACTGACTGACGGCAGCTCAGGGCGCGGGAACCGTCCTGGAGGCGGTCAGCACCGATGCCGTGCGCCGCGCTGCTCGCAGCACCGCATCCAGATGCGCGCGGTCGCGCACGGCGATCACGAAGCGCAGGTCGGTCGAATCCTGCGGGGTTTCGTCGGCCATCTCCACGTGCGTGATGTCGGCTTCCGCATCGGCCAATGTGGCTGCGACACGCGCCAGCACACCCTTGTCGTTGCGCACGGTGATGACCACGCCGGTCTCGAACGCGCGCGTCGGCTCGTCCGCCCATTCGACGGCGAAGAAGCGTTCGCTGTCCTTGTGGCGCAGCCGCTGGCCGACACCGCAGTCTTCGGTGTGCACCACCAGGCCTTCGCCGTGGCCGAGATAGCCGACGATCGGGTCGCCGGGAATCGGCCGGCAGCACAGCGCGAAGCGCACCGAGGAGTTCTCGCTGCCGTCCAAAGTGACGGCGCCCTGCGACACCGTCTCGTGCGAGATGAAGCGCTCGCGGCTCAGCAGCAATGCGTCAGGTCGCTCGCCCAGCTCGGAAAGCATCGACACCAGCCGCTTCGCGACGATGCTCGCGATGCGCTTGCCCAAGCCGATGTCGGTCAGCAACTCGGAGCGGGTGCGGTTGCCGGTGAAGCGCAGGAGCTTCTCCCACAGGGCCTGATGCTCCTCGTCATCCTCGGGCAGCTTGCTCAGGCCTTCGGCCCGCAGCGCCTGCGCGAGCAGCTTCTCGCCCAGGCCTTCGGACTCGGCATGCGCCAGCGTCTTCAGGTAGTGGCGGATCTTGGAGCGCGCCCGGCCGGTTCGCACGAAGCCCAGCCATGCTGGATTGGGCGTCGACACCGGCGCCGTGATCACCTCGACCACGTCGCCGTTCTTGAGTTCGGTGCGCAGCGGCACCTGGTCGCCGTTGATGCGCGCGGCCGAGGTGTGGTCGCCGATGTTGCTGTGGATGGCGTAGGCGAAGTCAACCACCGTGGCACCGCGCGGCAGCGCCATGATCTGACTCTTGGGTGTGAACACGTACACCGCGTCAGGGAACAGGTCGACCTTGACGTGGTCCCAGAACTCGGCGGCGTCGCGCGTCTCGTCCTGGATGTCGAGCAGCGACTGCAGCCACTTGGTGCCCAGGCGGTCGTTGCTGGCGGCGTTGGGCTCGGCGGCCTTGTACAGCCAGTGCGCGGCCACGCCCGATTCGGCCACCACGTGCATCGCCTCGGTCCGCAGCTGGAATTCCACGCTCACGCCGGCCGGCCCCACGAGCGTGGTGTGCAGCGACTGGTAGCCGTTGAGCTTGGCGATCGCGATGTGATCCTTGAACTTGCCCGGCAGGGGCTTGTACATCTGGTGCAGGATGCCGAGCCCGGTGTAGCAGGCGATCACGTTCGGCACGATCAGCCGGAAGCCGTAGATGTCGGTCACCTGGGCGAAGCTCAGGTGCTTTTCCTCCATCTTGCGGTAGATGGAATAGAGCGTCTTCTCGCGTCCGGCGATGCGCAGCGTCATGCCGGCGGCGGAAAAGGCGGCCTCGACCTCCTTCTGCACCTTCTGGATCAGGTCGCGCCGGCGGCCGCGCGCCTTGGCAACGGCCTTCGACAGCGTGGCATAGCGCCACGGTTTCAGATGGCGAAAAGAAAGTTCCTGCAGTTCGCGGTAGGTCTGGTTCAGCCCCAGCCGATGAGCGATGGGCGCGTAGATGTCCAGCGTCTCGCGCGAGATCCGTCCCCATTTCTCGCGGGGCGCGTCGGCCAGCGTGCGCATGTTGTGCGTGCGGTCCGCCAGCTTGACGAGGATGACGCGCACGTCGCGCGCCATGGCCAGCAGCATCTTGCGGAACGACTCGGCCTGGTTCTCCTCGCGGGTGTTGAACTGCAGCTTGTCGAGCTTGGTAAGCCCGTCGACCAGTTCGGCGACCGGGGCGCCGAAGCGCTCGATGAGTTCGGGCTTGGTGACGCCGCAGTCCTCGATCGCGTCGTGCAGCAGGGCGGCCATCAGCGCCTGCGCGTCGAGCTTCCACTCGGCGCATTGCGCCGCCACGGCGATGGGGTGGGTGATGTACGGCTCGCCGCTGTTGCGCAGCTGACCCAGGTGCGCCTCGTCGGCGAAGCGGTAGGCGCGGCGGACCAGCTCGGTGTCTTCGGGGCTCAGGTAGTCCAGTCGAGCGGTCAGCGCGGCAAAGCTCGCGGCAGCCGCATTCAGCGCCGCCGGGCTCGGCTTCGGCGTGCCTTTGGGGGCATGGGACTGAGATTTGGCGACCGCGCTCATGCCTATCACTTTAGCGTGACCGATGTGTGGACGCCTCCGGCCATAAAAAAAGCACCGCTTTGCGGTGCCTTTTCGTTGCAGGGCAGCGTCAGATCAGCCCGGCACCTTCTTGAGCATTTCGAGGCCGATCTTGCCTTCGGCGATCTCGCGCAGGGCGGTCACGGCGGGCTTGTTCTTGCTCTCGATCTTGGGGGCGTGGCCCTGGCTCAGCATGCGCGCGCGGTAGGTGGCGGCCAGGACGAGCTGGAAGCGGTTCGGAATGTTGACGAGACAATCTTCGACGGTGATGCGGGCCATGATGAGGATCTTTCGGTCGGTCTGGGAGCGGATGGGCTCGGAAATCAGGGGATGTTCAGTGCGGCGAAGGTGTCGGCACGCGCTCGGCGCTGCGCGGAATACCGGAGCCGCTGAGCGTGGACAATCGCCTTGAGATCGAAAAGTGCCCGCTCAAATAACTCGTTGATTATAACGAAGTCGAATTGCCCCGCCTGGGCCATCTCTTCGGCCGCATTCTTCAGGCGCAGTTCGATGACCGAGGCACTGTCTTCCCCGCGCCGTTCGAGCCGGGAGCGCAGTTCTTCCCAGCTGGGCGGCAGGATGAAGATCATGACCGCGTTGGCAAAGGTCTTGCGGATCTGCAGCGCGCCCTGGAAGTCGATCTCGAGGATGACGTCGGCCCCCTGGGCGATGCGGTCCTCGACCGCCTTCTTGGAGGTGCCGTAGCGGTGGCCGTGCACGTGGGCCCATTCCACGAAGCCGTCGGCGGCAATCATCGCGTCGAACTCCGTCGGCGAGGCAAAGAAGTACTCGCGGCCGTGCTTTTCCTGCCCGCGCGGCGACCGGGTCGTGTGGGAAACCGAGGGCTGGACAGCCGAATCGAGTTCCATCAGCGCCTTGACCAGGCTCGACTTGCCCGCGCCGCTGGGTGCCGCCACCACGAAGATATTGCCGGGGTAATCCATTCTTTCGCTCGTCTTCGTCGTCGTCATTCGATGTTCTGGACCTGCTCGCGCATCTGCTCGATCAGGACCTTCATGTCCACGCCGATGCGCGTGAGTTCCAGCGCCGCGGACTTCGAGCCCAGGGTGTTGGCCTCGCGATGAAGCTCCTGGATCAGGAAGTCGAGGCGCTTGCCGATCTCGCCGCCCTTCTTGAGCAGCCGCTCGATCTCGTCGAGATGCGAGTTCAGCCGGGTGAGTTCCTCCGCCACGTCGATGCGGATCGCGAAAGCCGTGGCCTCGGTCAGCGCGCGGTCCTGGGCGGCTTCCGGCAGCGTGCCGCCCGTGCCGGCGGTCAGGCCCATGGCCTCCTGCCAGCGCTCCAGGAAGCGGGTGCGCTGCTGCTCGACCAGTTGCGGCACCAGCGGGCCAGCCTGCTGCACCAGGGTGCGCAGCTGGGCGAGGTGGTCTTCGAGCATCTTGGCCAGCCGTGCGCCTTCGCGCTGGCGGGCCGACACCAGGCCTTCGAGCGCCTTGCCCGTCACTTCGAGCAGGTCGGGGCCCCGAGTCGCCGCGGGTGGCGCTGTCGCCGCCGGCCAGGCGAAGCACGTCGGCCACGCTGAGCTCGCGTGCGCTGGGCAGCCAGGCCTTGATGCTGTCCTGCACCCCGTTGAGCCGCTGCAGCAGCTTGACGGAGGGCTCGACCACGCCTCCCTGGGCAGCGCTTTCGATGGCGGCGCGAACTTCGACCTTGCCGCGCTTGAGCTTGCCCGTGAGCAGCTCGCGCAGCGCGGTCTCGTGCTGGCGGAGTTCTTCCGGCAGCTTGAAGGTCAGATCGAGGAAGCGGCTGTTGACCGAGCGGATTTCAACCCCGAGCCGGCCCGTGGCGGAAGGCCGTGCCTCGGCTTCGGAGTGGCTGCCTGCGGGGCCGTTCTGGCCGCTGGCGTAGCCGGTCATGCTGTAAACTGGCATTGCGCCTCACTGTGGTTTTGCTTGCATGCACCGAGGCGTCGGCACGGCGTTCGCTTGCCGCACCATCGCCTTCGGGCGAAACTCCCGGATTATGTCAAAGGTCAAGCCTACGCCCCTGCCGCCCGATACGGTCATTGGTGGTTACCGCGTTGTACGCCGGCTTTCCGCGGGTGGATTCGGTGTCGTCTATCTCGCCATCGATTCCAGCGGACAGCAGGTTGCCATCAAGGAATATCTGCCGTCGTCGCTCGCCACCCGGGGGCCGGGCGAGCTTGCGCCGCAGGTGCCGCCGGAGAAGCTGTCGCTCTACCGGCTGGGCCTCAAGAGCTTCTTCGAGGAAGGGCGCTCGCTGGCGCAGATCTCGCACGCATCGGTGGTCAGCGTGCTGAACTTCTTCCGCGAGAACGAGACCGTCTACATGGTCATGAACTACCTGGAGGGCGCGACCCTGCAGGACTTCGTGGTCACCGCGCGCGACCTGAAGAAGCAGAAGGTGTTCCGCGAGTCGACCATCCGCTCGCTCTTCGACGAGATCCTGCGCGGCCTGCGCATCGTCCACCAGTACAAGATGCTGCACCTGGACATCAAGCCGGCCAACATCTTCGTCACCGACGACGACCGCGCCGTGCTGATCGACTTCGGCGCCGCGCGCGAGGTGCTCAGCAAGGAAGGCATCTTCATCCGCCCGATGTACACCCCCGGCTTCGCGGCCCCCGAGATGTACCGGCGCGATTCGTCCATGGGCCCGTGGACCGACATCTACGCCATCGGCGCCTGCATCTACGCCTGCATGCAGGGCTATCCGCCCAACGACGCACCCCGGCGCATCGAAAAAAGACCGCCTCAGCCTGTCGCTGTCGCGCCTTCGCGGCGTGTATTCGGACAACCTGATCGAGGTGGTCGAGTGGTGCATGTCGCTCGACCCGCTGTCGCGCCCGCAATCGGTCTTCGCGCTGCAGAAGGAGCTCAGCCGCGAGGGCGAGCGCCGTTACACGAAGCTCACGGTGGGCGAGAAGGTGCGCCTGTCGATCGACAACATCCGCTCCTTCGACAAGAAGGGTCTGCCCAAGGCTGCCGCGCCCACCACGCGCCCCGCATGACATCATGAAATTCTCCGTCTTCCAGGTCAGCCGCAAGGGCGGGCGTCTCAAGAACGAAGACCGCATGGGCTATTGCTACACGAGGGAATCGGGGTTGTTCGTGCTCGCCGACGGCATGGGCGGCCACCCGGAAGGCGAGGTGGCGGCGCAGCTCGCGCTGCAGACCATCGCCGCGCTCTACCAGCGCGAGGCGCGCCCCACGGTGAAGGACGTGAAGTCGTTCCTGGCCGAATCGGCCATGGCCGCGCACCAGCAGATCATGCGCTACGCGAGCCACAAGGCCATGCTCGACACCCCGCGCACCACCGTCGTCGCGGCGGTGCTCCAGGGCAACACCGCCACATGGATGCACTGCGGCGACTCGCGCCTGTACGTCGTGCGCGACGGCCGCCTGCTGGTGCGCACGCGCGACCATTCGCATGCCGAGCGCCCGAAGCCGCACGGCTCCGACATGCCCGTCAACCGCAACCTGCTGCTGACCTGCCTCGGCTCGCCGACCACGCCGCTCTTCGACGTCTCGGCGCCGCTGCAGCTGCAGCGCGGCGACCGCATCATGCTGTGCTCCGACGGCGTCTGGGGCGTGCTCGACGACGAACTCATCGTGCACACGCTTTCCTCCGGCAAGCCCGTGTCAGACGCCGCGCCCGACCTCGCCGAGATGGCCCTGCGCAAGGGCGGCTCCCACAGCGACAACGTCACGCTCATCGCGCTCGAATGGGAAATGCCCGACAGCGCGGACGACCGCAGCGGCGTTTCCACCGAGACCATCGAGGACGGCGTGTTCGCCTCGACCATCCAGGCCGGCATGCCCGCGGACAACGAGATCGACGATCTCGACGAAGACGCCATCGAGCGCTCCATCGCCGAGATCAACGAGGCCATTCGCCGATCGGCAGCGCGCAAGAGCTAGCTGAACGGGCCGCGCAATAGCGGCCGACTTTTTTCTTTTTTGGATTCGACAATGACTGCTTTCACACGAAGCGGCGGCCGCGCCGCCGACGAGCTGCGCCCGGTGCGCATCACCCGCGGCTTCACCATCCATGCCGAGGGCTCGGTGCTCATCGAGTTCGGCCAGACCCGCGTGCTGTGCACCGCCTCCGTCGAAGAGAAAGTGCCGCCGCACAAGAAGGGCAGCGGCGAAGGCTGGGTGACGGCCGAATACGGCATGCTGCCGCGCGCCACGCACACCCGCAGCAGCCGCGAGGCCGCCAAGGGCAAGCAGACCGGCCGCACGCAGGAAATCCAGCGCCTCATCGGCCGCTCGATGCGCGCCGTGTTCGACCTTGCCGCGCTCGGCGAACGCACCATCCACCTCGACTGCGACGTGCTGCAGGCCGACGGCGGCACGCGCACCGCGGCCATCACCGGCGCCTTCGTCGCCGCGCAGGATGCCGTCAACAAGCTGCTGGCCTCCGGCGCCATCGCCGCCTCGCCCATCAAGGGCCACGTGGCCGCCATCTCGGTGGGTATCGTCGGCGGCACGCCGCTGCTCGACCTGGAATACACCGAAGACTCCGCCTGCGACACCGACATGAACGTCGTCATGACCGGCGCCGGCCACTTCGTCGAAGTGCAGGGCACGGCCGAAGGCGTGGCCTTCACGCGCGAGGAAATGAACATCCTGCTCGGCCTGGCCGAGAAGGGCATCGGCGAGCTCGTGGCGCTGCAGAAGCAGGCACTGCTCGCGAGCTGATCCATGAAGCTGGTCCTGGCCTCCAACAACGCGGGCAAGCTCGCCGAGCTCCAGCAACTCTTTGCCGAGCTGGCCGTCACCCTCGTTGCGCAATCGGCGCTGGGCGTTGGCGAGGCCGAGGAGCCCTTCCGTACCTTCGTCGAGAACGCGCTGACCAAGGCCCGCCATGCCAGCGCCGCCACCGGCCTGCCGGCCATGGCCGACGACGCGGGCCTGTGCGTGGACGCCTTCGGCGGCCTGCCGGGCGTCGACACCGCCTACTACGCCACGCAGTTCGGCTACGCCAAGGGCGATGCCAACAACGTGAAGGCGCTGCTCGAGCAGCTGGACGGCGTCGCGAATCGCCGTGCGGCACTGGTGAGCACGCTGGTCGCGCTGCGCAGCCACGACGACCCCGAGCCGCTCATCGCGGTGGGCCGCGTGGTCGGCGAGATCGCGCCCGCGCCCATCGGCGACAACGGCTTCGGCTTCGACCCCGTCATGTACCTGCCGGCCTTCGGCAAGACCTTTGCCCAGCTGCCGCCCGAAGTGAAGAACGCGAACAGCCACCGAGGCCGCGCGGCGCAAGCCATGCTGGCGCTGATGCGCGAGCGCTGGCTGCAGTCCTGATGGCCACCACCTTCCCGATCAAGCCGGCGCAGCCCGCTGGCGCTGCGCAGGCCAACGACGTGCTGCACTGGATGCGGCCCGGCCCGCTGCAGCTCAGCGCGCTACCGCCGCTGTCGCTGTACATCCATCTGCCGTGGTGCCTGCGCAAGTGCCCGTACTGCGACTTCAACTCGCACGAATGGCGTGCCGCCAGCGAGGCGGACATCGACGGCATTCCCGAAGCGGCGTACATCGACGCGCTGGTGGCAGACCTCGACGCCGCGCTGCCGCTCATCTGGGGCCGCACCGTCCACACCATCTTCATCGGCGGCGGCACGCCCAGCCTGTTCTCCCCTCAGGCCATCGACCGCCTGCTGAGCGACATGCGCGCGCGCCTCAAGCTCGCGCCCGACTGCGAGATCACGCTCGAAGCCAACCCCGGCACCTTCGAGCGCAACCGCTTCCGAGCCTACCGTTCCGCCGGCGTCACGCGCCTGTCGGTGGGCGTGCAGAGCTTCAACGACGAACACCTGAAGGCCCTGGGCCGCGTGCACGACCGCGCGCAGGCCATCGCAGCCCTCGAAGAGGCCGCCGCCACCTTCGACACCTTCAACCTCGACCTGATGTACGCGCTGCCGGGCCAGACCCTGGAAGGCCTCGACGCCGACCTGTCGCAGGCGCTGGCGCTCGCGCCGCCGCACCTCTCGGTGTACCACCTGACCATCGAGCCCAACACCTGGTTCGCCAAGTTCCCGCCCACGCTGCCCGAGGACGACATCGCCTACGCCATGCTCGACCGCATCACCGAGCGCACCGGCGCCTTGGGCATGTCGCGCTATGAGGTGTCCGCCTATGCGCGCGAAGGGCACCAGTGCGCGCACAACCTCAACTATTGGCAGTTCGGCGACTACCTCGGCATCGGCGCGGGCGCGCACAGCAAGCTGAGCTTCGCGCACCGCATCGTGCGCCAGGTGCGCTTTCGTGAGCCGCGCCTGTACATGGACAACGCCCGCGCGGGCGCCCGCGGTGTCGCAGAGCGACGAAGTGGCGCTGGCAGACCTGCCGTTCGAGTTCATGCTCAACGCGCTGCGGCTGAAGCAGGGCTTCACGCTGCCGCAGTTCAGCGAGCGCACCGGCCTGGCGATGACCTCCATCCAGCACGGCCTCGAGGAAGCGGAGCGCAAGGGGCTCGTCGCGCGCGACCTGTTCCGCGTGTGGCCGACCGAGCGCGGACTGGACTTCCTGAGCGACCTGCAGGCGATGTTCCTGCCCGACGAGGAATAGGGCCGCGCGGTCGGCTTAAAATCGCAGACTTCGGAGAGTTGGGTGAGTGGTTTAAACCAGCAGTCTTGAAAACTGCCGACGTGAAAGCGTCCGTGAGTTCGAATCTCACACTCTCCGCCAGGAACAGCTTTTTTCACGCACCGAAACGCGCCTCAGGGCGCGTTTTTCATTGGGGGATGCCTATACTTGGCCGCCCCAAGCAACCGTAACACGCCGTGAAAGTGCTTCGGGGATGGCCTGTTGGATGGCCGGTAGAAAGCAATGCCCAAGCGATCTCGTGAACTGTCTGCGATGGAAGTGGGGCGCCTGAGGGAAGAGGGCGATCACAACGTCGGCGGCATCCCCGGCCTGTACCTTCAGATCATCGACGGCTCGCGCTCGTGGATTCTTCGCTTCAAGTTCGGCGCACGACGACGGCGCATGGGCCTTGGCAGCTTTCCGGCGGTGCCGCTCGCGCAGGCGCGAGAGCGTGCACGGGCGGCCCACAAGCTCCTCGATGAAGGGGTGGACCCCATCGAAGCGCGCGACGCCGTCAAAAAGGCTGCGTTGGCTTCTCAAGCGCGGGCGTTGACTTTCAAGGTCGCCTGCGAGCGCTTCATTGCAGCGAAAGAGTCTGAATGGCGTAACCCAAAGCATCGGCAGCAGTGGGAAAACACGCTGGAGACATACGCCGAGCCCGTGATCGGACAGCTCGACGTTTCGGCCATCGGACAGGATGAGGTTTTGCGCGTGCTCGATCCGATCTGGCGCACCAAGACCGAAACAGCCAGCCGGCTGCGAGGCCGGATAGAGCAGGTGCTCGACTGGGCGAAGACGCGTGGCCATCGGCAGGGGGAGAACCCAGCCGCTTGGCGCGGGCACCTGGACAAGCTGCTGCCCAAGCCAGAGAAGATCGCGAAGGTGAAGCATCACCCCGCCGTGCCGGTCGCGAAGGTGGCCGACGCGGTTGCGGCACTCCGGGCGGTCGAGGGGGTGAGCGCGCAGGCCCTTCTCTTTCAGGTGCTGACGGCAGGCCGTTCGGGGGAAATCAGGGGCGCGCGCTGGCCAGAGTTCGATCTTGAGGCGGGGCAATGGGATGTGCCAGCCGAACGAATGAAGGGAAAGAGGCCGCACCGGGTGCCGCTCTCCCGGCAGGCCATCGAACTGCTCGAATCGATGCCCCGCTACGAGCAGTGCGATCTGGTGTTTCCCGGCCGGAAGATGCAGCCGCTATCGGATATGTCGCTCACCGCGTGCATGCGGCGGCTGAACTTTCTAGATGCAGCCGGCCGGGTTTGTGTGCCGCACGGCCTTCGGTCGACCTTCCGAGACTGGGCAGCCGAGCACACCCACTATCCGCCTGAGATGGCGGAAATGGCCTTGGCGCACGCGATCGAAAGCAAGGTCGAAGCGGCCTACCGGCGTGGCGACATGCTCGCCAAACGCCTTGCGATGATGCAAGACTGGGCCGACTACTGCATGCCGGCGCCCCCGCCGAAGCGGAAGCGCCAAAAGGCCTAGTCGTCGGTACGTGAGCTGGTGGACGCTGCCACCGGGCGTTCTTCGAGCCAGGAGTCAACCTCGGCCGCAACCCAGCCAACGGCACGCGGGCCGAGTTGCCGAGGGCGTGGAAAACTTTCACTGGACATCCAGCGGCGCAGTGTGGTTTCTGAGATCCCGAACTTCGCAAGCACGATGTTCTTGCGATAGATCAACGGGGCCGCGCCAGCGGTAATCCGCGGATTCTGACTGCTGGCTGTGGAGACAGCGTGCCTTGTGCTCATGCGACCTCCATCACCGCTTCGATAAATGCTTTTGCGGCTTCGGCATTGATTGCATTGCCGTAACCGCGCAGTCGTCCCACGCGGGCGGGAGCCCCATGAGCCAGCGGGAATGTGCCGGGTTCAACTGGCCGCCACTTTCCGTCGCGGCATAGGAGCCAGTCAGCGTCTCGCCACGGGCCGTCCGCCGTGTTGCAGTCACCAAGTAGGCTTGCCGCGGCAGTTGGTCTAGTCGCTGCGCGCCATCCCGCAGAGCCGACATCCCCGGCGTGTCCTTCCAGTCGCGCGTGGTCGGCGTGACCCACCCAGTAGACCCGGTCGCGGATGTGCGGCGCACCGACGCCCGCAGACGGAAACGCGATCGCCCCGAAGGCATAACCCAAGGCTTCCAGGTCAGTCTGTACAAGGTCGACCCATGGGTTTGCGTCCTTGCTCGCAACTTGCTCACCAATGAGGATTCCAGGGCGGCGCTGGCCGACGAGGTGGTAGAGGTGGGGCCAGAGGTGCCGCTCATCAGCAAACCCAGCCCCTTCGCCTTCCTGGCTGAAAGGCTGGCAAGGGCAGGATGCAGTCCAGACCGAACGATCGTCGGGCCATCCTGCTCGACGTAGAGCGTAGCTCCATACGCCAATGCCGGCGAAGAAGTGGCATTGGGTGTATCCCACAAGCTCATCTGGTACGACATCCTCGATACTCCTTTCGTCGACCACTCCGGGGGCGATGTGTCCATGCTTGATGAGTTCACGCAGCCATGCTGCGGCCTTCGGGTCGAACTCGTTGTAGTAGGCGATCAAGAGGTTTGCCCTCCCAGATCGAGCTGCACGGGTCGGCTTCGTTCTTCGGCGAAGATGTTCTCGAGCGCTTCCTCGATTCGCCGGCACGCGATGTCGAAGTACTGCAGCTTTTGCTCGCACCCGATGAACCGGCGGCCCAGCGTGAGTGCGGCGACACCTGTGGTGCCCGAGCCCATGAACGGATCCAGAACCAAGCCGCCTGGCTCGCAGATCTCGACGATGTCGGCCATCAGCGCTACCGGCTTCTGCGTCACGTGCTCGCGATCTGTTGGTGCGTGGTATTCGTAGAAGCCAGGCAGGCACCCCACGCCGCGATCGACAGGCATTGGCCCAGCCGAACCCCAGACGACGTACTCGGCGGCTGACGTGAAGCGCCCCATCTGCGGCCGCGGCGACTTCTTCACCCACGGCACCACTCCGCGCCACACCCACCCACCGGCCTGCAGGTAGTCGGACGAGACAGGCAATTGCCGCCAGTCCGAGAAGAACGCCGCGGGGGCGCCGGGCTTCGATGCACGAAGCGCAGCCGCTGACCAGAGCGTCGACCAGAAATGGAATGAGCGTTGATCGCGGTTGTCGCCACCAAAGTCCGATGTCTTCTCGTGGTTGCCGGATCCGGTGCTGAGGTACTTGGCTTTCGTGTCCAGCGCGCGATCGCCCCGGAAGGCGCCGCCGCTGGAGTAGGGCGGGTCGGTGATGACGGCGTCGGCCGTTCCAGGCACGAGAGCCTGAAGTACTTCGAGAGCTTCGCCGTGGTACAGCGTGGCGCCGCCGATGGTTTCGACGCGCATCACGCACCGCCTTTCTCGGCGACGCCGGCGTCAGCGTAGATCTCGGCGCCCGCCACGTCGGTCAGTCGCGCTACGCCATCGCGTATCCGCGCCGCGATGTAGTCGCCGCTTGAGATCTGCTCGACCCCGATGCCGGGGTGCGCGATCAGTAGGGCGCTCGCTTCGTTGGCCGCGTCCGACAGCACGCCGGCCTGCGCCGCCTGCCATGCGTTGTCCATGCTGAGCTGGACCACCGTGCGCAGCGCGGCATGGAGCCGCTTGGCTTCCGGATGGCCGGGCGCGACCGCGGCGGCGATCTCGGCACCGATGCCAATGACCCATCCCAGGTGCGAGAGCAGATCACGCGCGGGCTCGCCGTCGGCCGTCATGTAGACGGCGATGCTGACGGTGGTCATGTGGCTGGCCATCCGCGCTTTGGCGACCGCGGTTGCAACCGGATGGCTGTGGCAGGGCTCGCCACCGGTGCGGCGAAGGCGGTTCTGCGCGCGCCTCACAGCAGCAGCTCCAGCAGGTCGAGGGTCGGCAGGGCTGCGATAGCCTTTCCGACCCGTGCTGCGGCGGTCAGATCTGCAGCGTCGAGGTCGCGGCCGGACGCCTTCCTGATGACGTCGACCAGCTCGCCCTGGTTGCGGCTGTCGAGGTTGCGACCCGCCCACACCAGCGCGTCGTTGGTCGACAGGTCTTGCAGTTCGAACGCCTTGCCGGTCGCGTAGCTCGGGCCATGGCCGGGGCGGCCGGACTCGGCCAGCATCTTCACGATGTGCTGCGCGAGCGGGCACAGCTTGGGGGACTTCTTCCGCATCGTTCAGCCCTCCGCCCGAGCAGCGATTCGAATCGCCTCGATGCACCGGCGCGCACCGAGGTACTGGTACCCGTGGGCCTGCGTCACCGCCGCGTGATAGCCGTTGGCTTGAAGCCCCGCCCGCAGCTGGGTCTGGTGGTAGTTCGCCACGTTCTCGCAGATGGCGAGCGCGGCCTCGTGGCTGACATTTGTCACGGCGCGCGAGACCCAGGCCCCTGCCTCATCCGCGGACAGCACCACGCGGTTGAGGAACTGGCTCACGAACTCGTCGGCACTACCCTTGAAGCTGAATTCCTCCGGCATGCTCTCGGCGCCGTCGGCCAGCGTGACCAGCAGGCCCAGCGCGCTCGCGATGTGGTGCTCGAGCGCGGCGCCCTTGCTGTTCGACCAGCCCGGCAGCAGGTGAATGCGATCGCACGTCACCAGCTGCGCGATGTCGGCGCGCATGCATGCGGCCCAGCCCATGTTCGGGTCGACGTTGATCTCGGCGGGGTTGATGACTTCAAGACCGGCGACGCGCAGGGCCCTGGCCTCGGCGTGGAAGGCCGGAAAGTTGAGTTCGACGTAGCCGGTCATCGGGCCGGCGATGTAGACGCGTCCGGCACGCAGGGAGGTGTGTGCTGCGCTCATTGCCCGAGGCCTCCCGTCAGGCTCAGCGCGAGCAGCGCCAGCGTGGCGAGCGCGCAGCCCACCAGCGTGATGCGATCGGCGATGCGTGCCGCCCGCGCCTTGCGCCTGGCTCGCTCCTCGATGGTCTTCACGGCCTGGATGTCGTGGTGGTTGAGGCGGTGTGCGTTCATGCGGCCCTCCGTTGTTGCAGGGCGGCGATGCGCACGACGGTCGACGGGAACATGTCGGCCTGCTGTTCTGGCCGCACGTCCGCACGGCGTGGCTTGCGCCGGCCGGTGGCCTGGGCTTCGAGCAGGCCGCGCACGCGCTCGATGGTGGCGCGCACGTCGGTGGCGCACGCCGGCAGGTAGGGCGCGGTGATGTGAACCTTGTGCGCCATCGGCGGCGCGTAGGGCTTGTGCTGCGCGATCTGTACGACGGCAGCGGTGCTGATGCGTGGCATGGTGATGCGGCTCCGGTTGGTGGTTGAAAGGGTTGGGTGCATGGGGAAACTCATCGGCCGGCCGCGGCCAGCTCGCGCATGACTGGCGCGAAGGCCTTCATGCGTGCGAGCAGGGCGTCGAGGTCGTTGGCGGGTGGTGTCTTGGCTGGGGTGGCGGGCGCGATCCGGACGCACTCGGGCATGCGGAACGTGGTTCGCTCGCCGGCGATGTGGTTGACTTGCTCGATCGGGGCCGGTGGGGTGGCCTTGCGTGGCGCCGGCGGCTCGATTTCGAGGGTGTCGTGGGCCTTTGGCCACGGCAGATCGCCTCGCATCAGCAGGCGCTGCGGCTCTTCGTTGAGCCGGACCGTACAGTTATTGAAACGAGTCCAAGGGCGGCCCAGCGCTTCGCGCTCGGCCTTGTCCTGCGCGGCTTCGCTCGCGCAGGAACGCCACGCCTGCCGGCGGCTCACGAGCCAGTGCCCGACGCGCGTTTCGACGCCCACCACCGTCTTGCGGTCGATGGTCTCGCCGTAGCTGTTGGTCGTGCCCTTGGTGACGCGCACGGCGCTGCGCAGCATCCATTCGCGGCGCTTGCGGCACATGCCGCCCTGGGCGCGGACGTAGCCTTCCCAAGAGGCCTGAATGGCGCCTTGCTTGTGGCAGGCCCACCATGCCTTCACCGCGGCGGCGTCGCCCAGGTCGAGGCGCATCTGCGCGTGGTCGATTTGGTCCTTGGTGACCCGGCGCATCTCGCGCCATACCGACACCGGCGGCTGCCCGAGCGGCTGAAACTGCCGAATCCCCCAGGTGCTGGCCCAGGCGTCGACGCGCTGCCAGCCCTTGAATTCGCGTGTGTCCATGACGTGCTCGAAGCCGTCCATGGTGTCGGTGTGCTGGCCGACGCCGGCATCGCCGCCATCCTCGGCGCCGATGTTCTTGGACACGTACTTCGCAACGTAGCCCGCGGCGCCGCCGCGCTCCATCGCGATGAACTTGCACCGGTTGCGCACGGCGCCGGGCTCATCGCCCGCGTCGCTGAGCCAATAGCCGCTGATGATGTCTTGAGCCTGCTGGGCCTGCTCTGGCGTATCGAACCACAGCAGGGCATGCCAATGCGGGCACCCGTCGTGATGTGGCTCGGCGACGCGGAAGCCGTAGCCCGCGATGCCCTTGCGGCCCATCTTCGCGCGGGCCTTCGCCCACATGCTGCACAGCCACTGCTGCGCATCGCGGGGCGTAGCGCCCTCGTATTTGCTGTTTCGGGTTGGCTTCGCCCACCGAGACTTCCCGCCCGACAGCACGGCATGAAAGCGGCTCGGGCAGGTGAGCGTGAGAAAGAGGCCGTGGTGCCCGTTCGCGTCGGCGAACTCCTCACACCCGCGAATGCGCGTCATCAACTCGCCGCGGCGGATGTCCCGGTTGCTGGGCGACAGCGCGGCCAGCTCGGCCAGGCTGTAGACCTGCCCGGCTTCGTTGCGCATCTTCACGCGGGCCAGCAGATCAGCGTTGCGCTTGTGCTGGTCGACGCGCCGGCGGCAGGCCTCATCGCTTGCATAGCCGCCATTCCGGTGGTGGACAACGGCCAGCTTGATCGCCGCGTGCTCCACGGTGCGCGCCACCTTGCGGCGCAGCGCGCGCCGCCACCATTGCTCTGTGATGGCTCGGGCGATCAGGCCCTCGGGCGTTTTCGAGTTCGGCTTGTCGACACCCAGGCGCTCGCAGTAGTCGAGCACCGTGTCCAGCTTGTCCTGCAGGCTCATCGGCAGCGGATGGCCGTTGAGCATGTCGTCGAGTGCCCTGGCGCACCGGCGGGCGCGGGCGCACACCTCCGAATCTCCGACTGCCCAATGCAGGATGTCTTTGTGCTCGTGCTCGAAAGCGCGCATCGCGTCGACACGCGCCAGATTCCAGCTCAGCCAGTCGCCGCCGACGGCGCGCACCGTGGGCTTGAGCGGCATGATGATGTCGAACGCCGGCTCCCACTGTGGCGGCAGCTCGCCGCGCATGCGGGCGTCCATTTCGCGCGCCACCCGCGCGACGTGCTGGTCGTGCGGGAGGTTGGAGCGAAGCCGCATCCAGAAGACCGGATCGGGCTTGGCGTGGCGTTTGGCGACGATGCGCATGAGGTGCCTACAAGGTCAGCGCGAAGACCGTGCGAAGGTCGTTCTGCAGCTCGCGGATGGCCTCGCCAACGGCGTTGCGCTCAAGAGGCGGCAGCTCGCGCCAGGCACGCTCCACGGCGAAGGCGATGCCGTTGACGTCGTAGCCGGCCCAGAAGAGCAGCATTGCCCGAGAGCGCTTCGAGATGCCTTCCCATTCCCGCTCAGCCGCGGTGATGTTTCGCGCATGGCTTGTGCCCTGGGCGAACTCTTCGCGCAGCTCGGCGAGCCGCGCCGCGTGGCGGGCATAGAACGGGTTGGGAACGCCATCGGCAATGTGGGCGGTGGGCTGCGCCAGGCCAGGGTTCTCATGGTGTTGCGGTGGCTCATCGCGCGGCATGCGGTCAGCGTTCGCCGGCGGTCTGTGCGTCCGCGTCGAGGCTGTCGTTCAAGGGCTTGCCGGTGTCGGTCGCCGGGTGGCGCCCCGGGGTGTCGGCGGTGATATGCCCGGCCTCGATGGCGTCGATGACCCACTGCCGCATGCAGGTCGTCTCTACGGCGCGATGCCCGTGCATGAAAGTGACGCGATCCAGCCAGACCTCGGAGCTGCCCCCTTCGACATGCACTACGCGCCAGCCGGCCGCCTGCAATGCGTTGGCGACGGCGTTGATCGCCTTGGGATTGCGCCAACTCGAAATCGTGTCCGCGGCCTGGAGCACTACCGCATTGACTCGCCGGCCGAACTGGCTGGCGCGGTAGTTGAAGAAGCTCTGCCGCACATGGTCGATCTCGATGTACGCGCCATCGGCCTGCGCTGCCTGCACGATGTCATCCAGCGCGCCAAGCTTGTCGGCCACGCGGCGAATGTCCGCAAGCCGGTTGGCGTGCCGATCGTGCTCCCGCAGCAGCACGCGGTCGAGCAGCGGCAGGCGCGCGGCGTCTTCGCGAGAGAGCTTCGAGACCTTCGGAACGTCAATGCGTTGGGCTGGCTTCTCGGCGAAGCGGCGGGCGGTGAGGGACATGACTTCGGCTCCTGTGCTGAAAAAGGCGTGAGAAGGGCCGCACGCCTTGAAAAAGGCGCGTGGCAGGGGGTGGGCGGTGGGGGTGCGCCGCGAGGGCGCGGACTAGATCAGTCGGGCGGGGCGCCACTCATGGCGCCGCCCGTGCCCCAGTCGTTGGTGGGCGTGTGCAGGTTCGCGACGTAGGCGGCTTCGTCGTCAGCGACGTTGCCTTCGTCCGCGAGCGCCAGAGCGAGCTGGCCCCGGCGGACGTGGCGCGAGAGCGGCAGCGAAACGTCGGCCGCCGGGATGCTGGAGAGCACCAGCACGCGCTGAAACTCCAGCGTGGCCACGCCCGTGAAGCCGCACCGCCAGTTGCGGCAGCGGTAGGTGATCTCGCGCATGGTCTTGCTCATCGCGCGGCTGTCGCAGGCCACGCAGCGGGTGCCGCAGTGCGGGCACTCGATGGTGATGCGCATGTAGCGGTTGCCGGCTTCGCCGGCCTGCTCGTGAAGGCTCTCGCTCATTGCCGCTTTCCTCCCGAGGCAACCAGACGGGGGCCGCGACGGCGGCCGGTGATGTGTTCGATGCCCTTGCGCAGCCGGGTCCGCACCAGCCACTCGATGGCTTCGGCGACGTCCGCCAGACCTTGCTCCCGGCGCACCCGGTCGAACACGTCGTGCTCGGCGTCGGTGAGTTCGATCTCTGTGGACGTCATCTTTTCGTCAGACATTCGGCGTTTGTTGCGCTGGCTTCAAGCCGCGTTGCTGCGGCTGGGCTTAGCCCGCGGCGCGGGGCAGACTGGCGTCGGCCTTGGGTTCCTGGCCGAAGAAGGCGTCGGCCAGCATTTCCTCGGCTTGGCGCATGGCCAGCTCGCGGATGAGCGTCGAGGTCTGCGCGCCGGTCATCTTGGACAGGATTCGCAGCAGCTCGTCTTCGTAGTCGTCAAACCGGACGGTCTGGCGGTTGTCGCGCACGCGCTTGGGATCGGGGTACATCGTCGAGAGTCCTTCGGGCAAAGGAGGGGAGAGACTGGTGCGGTGGGTCAGGCGGCGGATGTGGCGGCGCCGGCCTGTTCGGCCTCGTACTGCGCGAGGCCCTTGAGGTAGACGCGGCGCGCGAAATTGCCGAGGGAACGGCCCTCGCGCGCTGCGTATTGCTGGGTGCGTTCTTTCTCGTCCGGGGCGAGGCGCATGGCGATGGGCGCTTCGTTGACGAGGCGGATCTCGGGTGGAAGCTCGGGGCGACCACGGCGACGGGCGGGGTGAGCCATGCGTTTAATATCCGAACGGTTTAATCAATGTGTGTGGCGGATTCTGAGCACTAAAAGGCTCGGAGTCAAGGGGTTTGCGTGTCATTTGATGCTCAATGCGGAGACAGGCTGCGGCAGGAGCGCGACCGGCTGGGTCATGCCCAGCAAGGCCTCGCCGATCTCGTCGGCATTCAGAGAGCCATGCTCAGCAGGTACGAGCGGGGAATCGTTGAGCCCGGTGCCAGCGTGCTGATCCGGCTTGCTCAAGCCGGCGTAGACGTGAGCTATGTGCTTTTTGGTGCTCGATCTCCTGCAGTTCAAACGTTGACCCCCGAAGAGGCTGCACTCCTAGACAACTACAAGGCGGCGGACGAGCGAGGCCGCGCCGCGGCGCGTGGCGTTCTTGATGCGCTCGCGCAACCGAAGAGGGCCAACGGGTAGGCTGGGTCTGGTCCTCTGGACCCTGGCCCGTTGGTTGTTTATGGCGATGGGAGACGCCGCGACCGAGGCGGCGGAGTAGGGGGACAGATGCGACGTGTTGGGTTGGCACTGCTGCTAGCCATCGTGCCCATTGCAGCGGCACAGGCCGCCCGTGTCGATCAGCTCATCGAAGAGATGGCGCGGCGCAACCGCGCCCAGGATGAGGCTGAGCGTCGGGAGGAAGAGGCCGAGGAGCGGCGGCGCGCGCGAGCAGAGGCGGACGCTGTCCCCAAGCAGCGCGTAACCGAGCGGCGTGCCCTCGTCTCCGAGCGAACTAGCCGGGCTGGTCAGCAGTCAGAACGAGCGGAAGCGGCGCGAAGTGCACCTCGTCAGACCTATCGACCTAGCGGACGCAGCTCCGATGGATGCGGTGGGCGGGGCGGTCCGGGGTGGCGCAAGGCAAATGGGAAGTGTGCAAGCTGGCGGGACTAAGGGACGGCTTGCATACCGGGACGCGACACGATCTGGAAAAGAGCGCAGCCATACCGTAAATATAGGATGGCCGCCTGCCTCAAAGGTGCGCACGATGCTTCTGCTCAACGGCGAGCGAGGGAGCCATCACGAGAGCTATCTGCACCCCCTTGTTCGACCCGTTGAGATCACGAATCAGGCTGTACGCGGTCGCATACAACGGGAAGTGAAGAGGATGACAGCTCCACCAAACATCATTGGCGGCAAATACCAGGTTCGCGGCCTGTGTAGCAATATGGGTGGCATGGGGACACTGCACTTTGTGACCCCTCTCGCCGCAGAGGGACCGACGATGGTCCTCAAAATGTGCAAGCTAGCCGACCCGGAAATGCTTGCGCGCTTTCGACGCGAGGTTCGCGTCATGCAGCAGTTCGCAGGCAATAGTTTCGTGGTGCCGATCTTGGACGCGAACCTTGATCACGATCCGCCATATTTCGTGATGCCCTTTTTTGAGCAAGGGGACCTTTGGCGCCACGCTGCCGCAGTCCGGACGGACTTAGCTCTCCTTGAAACGGTTTTCAACCGGATGATCGATTGCATTGCGCAGCTTCACGATAAGAAGGTCTTTCATCGGGATATCAAACCCCAAAACTTTCTGATCGGTAGCGGCGGAATGGTTGTATCCGACTTCGGGCTTTGTACTGAAGAGGAGTCGCTAACTGCTTTCACTCGAAGTACCCAATGGGCAGGCACTTTGGGATTCATGCCGCCGGAGTTCATGCAAGGTGGTTTTAAAGATGCGGACGCCACGGCGGACATCTTCATGCTCGGAAAGGCCTTCTATGCGCTCACTTCTGGACGTGAGCCCATGTATTTAGTCGCACAAGGCGTACCGCCTCAGCTGTTTCCAATCTTCGAGCGCTGCTGCGCCATCGATAGAGGAAGTCGCTACCAGTCTCTTGCCTCGCTCAAGCAAAGTCTCACTGCTGCGTTTGACGCGCTGCTTGGGCGTGCCGTGGGGCCTGGCAAGGTCTACGGCTTGTTGCGTGCAATCCTAGATCGGCTAAGGACCAGCCAACAATATCAGCCTGACGAGATTGGGCAGTTTGTCGAAGAGCTCGGAATGCTGACTGCGGAAGCTCAGCACAAGGTATGCATGGAGCTACCCCAGGAAGCATTCGGTTTGCTCGCCCAGGACCTTGTCCGGCCGCACCTTGGTCGTTTCGTTGCGATCTACCACGAGATGGCGGAACACGCGAATTACGGATGGAGCTTCGCAGAAACTATCGCAGACAACATGAAGGTGATCTTCGACGCGCCAACAGTGCCGGCGGCCAATAAGGCAGAGTGCCTGCGCTTAGCAATCATTGCCGCCGTTCGGCAAAACCGATTCGCGGCCATGGGCACCTGCGCGGCGATGATCAAGTCCGTGAACGAAGAGGAGCTCGGTCAGCGCGTGCACGACGTGTTGATACAGCACGACACCTATTTCATCCAGCAAATCGATCCTAGCCAGTGCATGTCGGCCACCGTGCGGGCAGCGGTTGTGGCACTTAAGGCCGAAGCAGACGCTCGGGCAAGCCAGTCACCGGGCGGAATCTCTTTTTAACGTCACGACAAATACCGCTTCTGGCAAGCGCATCCGAAGAGAGCCCGCACTTTGTGCTCTGATCGGCAGAACCGTTGAGTGGACGAAATATGAAAAAACCACGTGAAGAGGCGCAAATCCTTGAAGACCTCTCAGCGCTAGCAGCGTCACCAGGCTACGTTCATGCCTTGGCGCATCTTTCTCATCGTGACAACGCCATCTTCTTCAAGGGTAAGCTGAAACCGTCGGACCTGGACCGGGTTTTCGGTAGTGAGCGTCTTCTACGGACGGAATTGACGACGCTCATTGGCCTAATGGCGAAACATCCATTGAACCTATCAGAGCAGTCGGCCGATGTGATCGTTGACTACGTCAAGCGCACCGATGATCTGATGCGGGAGTTGCATGATGCGATGTCTTACCCGATGTTTGCGGCCATGTTTGAGGGCATCAAGGCGGGTTCCCCGACTCCTAATCCATGGCGCGGCCCGGGGATGCGAGAGCCCATCTTCTACGGCTCCGAATCTGCCTACGTGTTTCAGTACAGGGATCTCGGGCCAGAGAAGTACGGGGCAGATGACGACTGGATGCACCGAGCCAAAGGCTTCACCTCAGGTCAAGCGAAGACCATCGCAGAGGCGATGTGCACTCTGATGAACGAAAAGGGGACTCAACTCTTTGGGGATGCGCAAGCTGCCAAGACTTCTCCTGCAACTTGGCTACCCTCCTTCGAATTCTCGCGGGATGAGGTGGCCCTGCGCAGCGGTGTAGAGCAGGACGCTGTCGAAGCATTCATTCGCGAGTTCATCTTTACGGGTGACAACGCAGCATTCAAAGAGGTGGGGGACTTCAACGAAGTTTCCGCCCGGCCGTTGCTTCCTACCGACCGCGGAACAGTTCTGCTCTTCTCGCCCTACGCAATCTTTGAGGCCCTGTATGAGTCCCCGTTCTTTTGGATGTGGAACGATAAGTCCTATCGACCCACCGCTGCTAAGCATCGCGGCGCTTTCACGGAGCAATTCGCCTCGCGCCGCCTCGCGGGAGTATTCGGTCGCGGACACGTCCACACGAACGTGAATTTGCATCGTGGCAAAGACATCGTTGGTGAGGTAGATGTCCTAGTTATCTATGGCGACCGACTCATCGTCGTGCAGGCGAAGTCGAAGAAGCTGACCATTGCTGCCCGGAAGGGCAACGACAACCAACTGAAGGCGGATTTCGCTGCTGCTATCCAAGCTTCCTACGATCAAGGCTGGGCGTGCGCCAACGAGATGCTCGCCGGCGGATGTCGACTTGTGGACGATAGCGAAAAGGAAATCGAGCTTCCACCGAGCATCAAAGAGATCTTCCTGTTCAGTCTAATTTCAGAGCATTACCCCGCGCTCGCTTTTCAGGTGAGCCAGTCGCTGAAATTCAGGACCACCGAAGTCATTCGACCCCCGTTCGTGATGGATGTCTTCCTTCTCGACACACTAACCGAGATGCTGACGACTCCGCTGCGGCTCTTGAGCTACGTAAAACTTCGCGTTGCGGTGGCAGATAAGCTCATGAGTGGGCACGAGCTGACTGTGCTTGGCTACCATCTGCAGCAGAACCTGTGGCTAAATGAAAAGTACGACATGGTCATGCTCGAAGACTCTATCGCGCGGGACCTGGACACTGCAATGATGGTTCGCAGGGACAACCAACCAGGGGACGACACGCCAGTGGGCATCCTCACGAAGATGCGTGGAACTCGATACGAGAGCCTCATCAAGGACATTGAGACAAGGGCCGACCCTGCAACCCTCGAACTCGGCTTTCACTTGCTTTCACTGAGCGAAGATTCGTGCAGGAATGTTGATCGCTTGCTCGGGAGTATCACTCGGCAGGCGAAGCTCGATGGGAAGAGGCACGACATAACGCTCGCGTCGAATCCGTCTGAAGCCGGAGTCTGTTTTCATTGCAATCCCAAGCCATCGGTCCAGGCGATTGCTGAGCTGGAGGACCATTGTGCTAAGCGAAAGTACCGGCAACGCGCAGCGCAGTGGTTTGGAGTTTCTGTGAGCCCTGAAGGCGAGGTTCAATTCGGTGTCACTTTGGATTTTCCGTGGGAAGCGTCAACTGAGATGGATCAGCTCACAGCTGACATGAAAACCGGCCAGCCAGCTTCCGATGTACTTCCTCAGTACGCACGAAACGTCAGTCGTATGAAGCTGGGACGCAATGACCCGTGTCCCTGCGGCAGTGGACGCAAGTACAAAAAGTGTTGCTTGAACCTTTGATTGCGATAAGTCTGTATTTTCTTCGCCGCAAGTAAGACCTAAATCCAATATCGTTGACTCAACGGACCAATATGTCAGAAGAAGCCAATAGCAATGAGCTGTCCAAGATGCTCACCTCGTCAACAAAGAGGCATATAGCCCCCATTTTTCGCGTCGATCCGGTAAAGGCCTCGCTATATGGCACCAAGGGAGCGGTCCAAGAGCAAGGAACTATTACTTTCGTGAAGTACCAAGGCAAGTGCTTCGGCTTGACCAACCAGCACGTAATTGGGGATGTTAATCGGCCTCGCGCGGATGCTGCCTTCATGCTGGCGCTCGACAGACACACGCCGTTGCCGGGCCGTCTCATCTTTTCTTCGACTCCCAAGGACACCGACTTTCCTTTTGATCTCGCCGTCTTCCTTCTCGACGAGGAGAGCATCACGCGAGGAGGAAAAGTCTTCATTGAGCTCACGAATGAGTCGTGTCCGGTCCAAGAGTCAAGTAAGTATCTAGCGGTCGGCTACCCCGGCGCACTTAGAACAGAGACAGGTGCGCAATCGACTCATCCGATCTTCCACATAGTCATAACGGCCATGCTTTCTTCTGATCGAAAGCTCGTGTTTCAAGACGAGGTTCCTGCGACTGATTTTGAGATGAGCTTCGGAGGAATTTCTGGCGGGGCCATTTTTGACGTTGGAGAAGATGAAAAATACTCGATCGTCGGCATTATTTTCCAAGGGCGCGGCCATGACGATGAGGTTGAGGAGCGTGGCAGCTGCAGCGACATCTGGGTATACGGTGTGCCGATAGACACTCGACTTTTTGACCGACTGCTAGCCCAAGTTTCCGCTGCGGGGGAACCTCTTGAACTGAAGAGGTTGTCGTTTCAGGTGGACATCGCAGTGGGCGACAGTGGTTCGCTCGCCCCCTGAATACCAATCCGATTCCGGTCGGGGGCGGGACTGAACTGGATAAGCGCGCAATACACAGCGCTTTCACCCGTCGGCCATCGCAATTCGCTCGTTCCGGCCTGTGTATATCGAGGCAGCCTCCTGGGAAACGCCGGCGGCTATTGTCCCGTGTCCGTGCCCTCTTGACCTTCCACACCTTCAGCCTGCTCAGTTTCCAGCGTGAGCTGGCTGACGTAGCCCGTCTGATCGATCGTATGTCGCACGCTGGCTACGATCCAAGGCGTCTCGTCGATCTTCCTCTTGTAGCCGGCCACGCGGGCGGGGCGCTGCGGCGTAATGTCGGCACGCCCGTAGGCAAGGGTGATCTCGAAATCGAAGATCCCGCGCTGGATGCGTAGCCACTCGGCACGGGCTGCAGCAAGGGCGTCGCCTTCGCTGGCAAAGGTCGTGCGTAGCTCCTTCGCGCGCCCACTCAGACCAGCGATGACGCTGCTGCGACGCCCGGTCTTAATGTTGTTCCACCATGCCTTCACGCCGCTGTACGCATCGCGGTCGGCACGACTCCAGCGGTGCCTGTCGCCGTCCTGCCGCGTGATGACCACAGGCGGCAGCACCTTGCCGCTGGGCGTGCGCGCGGCGCGCGCCTGGCTGAACAGGAGCTTGCCGTTCTTCACTGTGCACAAGCAGTCGTAGGTCTGCGCGAGCCGGCGAAGAAAGGACGCGTCCGATTCGCCGAGCTGGTCCGCGTGCTTTACCTTGCGCGAGGCGATTTCCTTGGCGACGACGGCCTCGATGCGGTTGCGCTTGGCCACGCTGTTGACGATGGCGCCGACGGTGGTCTTGTGCCATGACTCATCGCGCAGGGTGCGCAGGCTGTCGAGCAGGTTGGCGGCACGGGCGCGGATGGTGATCTCGTCGGGCGTGCCGGCGTATTCGACCGCCTGCACGGTGTAGGCGCCTTTCTCCACCAACCCGACGGGGAAGCCCATTTCTTCGGTGGTGAGCTGGCGGTAGGGCGCTGCGTTGGGCTCGGCGAGCCAGCCGATGGCCACTTCGACGGTGTCGCCGGTGTCCGGCAGCTCGACGGCGCCGTCATGGTCGCTCACGACGAGCTCAACCTCGTCGGCATCGTTCTGCCGGTCATCGGTGATGGTGAGCCGCACGAAGCGCGGCAGGATGCGATCGGACACGTTGGCGCCGTTGACGGTGATGCGCCAGATGGGTGTGAGGTGCGCCGCGGCGCGCCGGGTGTCGCGTCTGCAGCTGTTGGCGCTGACGTTGACCGTCGGCAGCGTGGCGGTGATGGCGTCTACGTCGGACATGGTCTGTTCACACCACGCTGGCGCCCACGCCCAGTGACAGACCCGTGTTGTCCGCCGCGTCCTGCAGCAGTGCGCCCAGGTCGCCCATGCTGTCGGCGATGAGCTGCTCGGCGACTTCCTGCGCGTCTTGGTCGACGCGCTGCAGGGTAAGCGTGAACTCGATGCGGCGCGCTTCGCCGGTCTCGAAGAAGAGGGTTCTGGTTTCCTGCAGCTCGGTGATGACGAAGGCGCCGTAGATGGTGCCGGTGCCTTCCACCAGCACCCAGGCGGCGCCCTGGTCGGCCATGAGGCGCAGCACCGAAAGGCTGGCCGCGGTGCCCGCGAACTCGGGCACCACGATGCCATTGAGCGTGATGATGTCGTCGCCCGGCCCGAGGTACTGCGAGGCATTGCGCGCGCCCACAAGGGGCTGCGAGGCGTGCTTCCAGCTGCTGCGTCGCTGAAGCTCCTGATAGCTCAGGGTGTCGAGCATGAAGACGAAGAGGCCGAGGCAGAGCATGGCGGGTGTCAGTTGTCGTAGTCGATGAAGGCGCCGCGGGCGCGGGCGCGCTTGTCTGCGTCGCGCTTGTCGAGTTCGGCGCGGATGGCCCGGGCGAGCTGCGCGGCGTCCGCGCCGGGCGCTGCAGTGATGTGGATGGTGATGGTGTCGCCCTGTACGACGATGCCGCCGGCGGCTCGGCCGGCCGGCGCGGCGGCGAGCGGCGCGCGGGTGTCGAAGTTGCCGGGGGCGCGGGGAACTCTGCCGCCATGGCGGGCATGGCCACGGCCGCTGCGCCGGCCATGCCCAGCGCCGCGGCGCGCAGCAGCGGCCGGGTGCGGTCGATGCCGATGGCTGCGCCTTCGACGATGTTCTCGCCGGCCTGCATGAACACTCGCGACGGGCTGCGGATGCCGAGCTTTTCCTTGAACCAGCCGACGGTGGAGTCCGCCGCGCCGCTGATGGTGTCTTGCACGGTGCCGAGCATGCTGGTGATGCCGCTCACCAAGCCCTGCATCATCTGCGCGCCGAAGGTCGTGAACTTGGCCGGTAGCTCGATGCCGAACCACTGCATGACGCCCGCGAAGGCCTGGTAGAACAGGCCGAGAGGCGACCAGTTGACGATGGTCTGCGTGATGGTGGTCACCACGCCCGAGAACGAGCCGCCGAGCTGGTCCCAAATGATCTTCAGCCCACCGACGATTCCGCTCCAGTTTCGATAGATCAGGTAGGCCGCGCCGGCGAGCAGCGCGATGGCGATTCCCAAGGGGTTGGCCAGCAGCAGCAGGCCCACGCGAGCGACGGCCATGCCGACACTCAGGAACGCCGACCCGAGGCGCACGAGCAGCCCGGCGCCGAAACTCAGCAGCGGACCGACGCGAAGCATCTGGAAGCCGAAGAGGCCCAAGCCATAGCGCACCACGGCGAACGGCCCCAGCAGGGCAGCGGCGCCCAGGCTCAGCGCGCCGAAGCCGGCAGCTAGCAGACCGATCCACAGCACGGCCTTGCCGATGTACGAGGCGAGCACCGGGTTTTCCTGCGCGAACTGCGTAATGCGCTGCAGTGCGCTGCCCGCGGTGTTGAGCAGGCTGATGTAGGCCGGGAGCAGGGCGCGGCCGGCCTCCTGCATGGCGTCGTGGAAACGCGCCTGCGCTTCGAGTTCCTTCCCGCTCAGGCTGTCTCGCGCTCTCGCATCCAGTTCGTCGATGCCAAAGGCGCCGGCGTTGAGCTTGGCGTTCTTGTGGATCTGGTCTCTCATCATGAACATCTGAGAGAAGAGGCTCGACGCCGTGCGGTTGCTGAAGATGGAGCCGATGGCGTCGTTCACCTGGTCCTGGCTGGTGAGGCCCTTGGCGGCCAGCGCCGGCAGGAGCACCTTCTCCATCCATTCGAACTGGTTGGTGCGGAAGAGGTCGCTACCTTTCAGCGCGCCAGGGTCGAGGAACGAGACCTGCCCCGTCTTGTCGTGCTTCACCTTAGATGGGTCGCCGATCAGGTCGTACTTCATCAGGTTCTGCGCGGCGCGCTTGGTGGTGCGACCTTGGTAGAGGTTCTGGTACGCGGACATGGTGGCCACGCCGGCGCTTGCGCCGCCCATGATCTGCACGATGGGCTCAAGCTGGTAGTACATCGCCTCGCTGGAGAGGCCCTTGGCGGCAATGCCGCCGCGCTTGATGAAGTCCAGCCATTGGGTGGAGTCCACGCGGCCACCGGTGGCGGTTATGACGCGTTGCACCATGTCGGCCTGCTGCGTGAACTCTTCCTTGCTGTTCAGGCCGTTGCGCGCCTCGATGACCTTGAGCATGTCCATGAACTTGCGTTCGTTCTCGGAGCCTTGTTCCTCGCCGAACATGGCCTTGTTCGCAAACTTCATCTTCGCCATGGCTGGCATCACCATTTCGGCGTGATGCACGTCGGCAAAGGCCGTGGTCGCGTCCAGCATCAACCCGAGGTTGTCGTTCATGCTGGTGCCGTAGGTCTTCATCCGCTTCGCGTAGTCGACGGCCTTGGTGGTCTCTTCCTTGCCGAGGCCCAGCGATTCGATGCGCGCAGTCGTGGTTTCGTATTCGCGAATCTGGTGCAGCGGCTCGGTGACGGCGCGGCGGATGCCGTAGGCGGTGCCGACGCCGGCGGCGCCGGCCATGGCCAGATGCCCGGCCGTGGCGCGGGTGCCGTTGAAGCTCTTCTGCAGCTGCGTCTTCCGGTTGCCGGCGTTGGCCAGCGCTTCGAGGCGCGCTTTCTGCTGGGCGATGGCGGCATTGGTCGACGTGATATCTGCCTGCAGGCGGTGCTGGTCCGCCGACAGCTTGCCGATGCCGCTGGCGGTGGCTGCGGTGCGCAGCTGCACGAGGGCATGGCGCTGCTTGTCGTAGGCGGCCGTCGCGCGGTCGACCTGGCCCTGCAGGGTGCGCGCCTGATCGCTGTTAGCGCCGTAGGTGCGCGTGACGCTGTCGAGGTTGGCGCGCAGCACCTTCAGGCTGTTGCCCTGCTTGGCCAGCTCGGCCTGGTACTTCCGGATAGCGTTGACCTGGCCGAGCTGGCCGTTCAGCAGCTTGAGTGCGTCGCGCGACTGTTTCAGGCTCGCGGCGGTGGCCTTGCTCTGGGCGTCGAGCGGCTTGAGTTCGTTGACCGCTTTGGCCGCGCCGGCCAGGATCAGCTTGAGGGTTAGCGCGGTGGCCATGGTGGTTCGATGGGATTGCGGTCAGTCGTCGTCGTGATTGCTGGGGGCGTAGCGCTTGCGGGCGGCCTCGCGCCAGTCCATCAGCTCGGCCAGGGGGAGGCCGTCCATGTCCTGGGGGCGCCAATGGAAGACCAGCGCCAGATCCGCCATGGCGTCCTCTACGCGCTCTGCAAGACCGCGTCCCGAACCGCTTTCTTCAACAAAAAACTGATGACCACGCCTCCCGCTTCGGACAGGTCCGCCGGGTCCAGCTGCGCGCACTCGGGCGGCGTGAGGCTGGGCGAGGTGATGCGCGGCAGCAGCTTGAGCAGTTCGTCGGCGTCGGCGGCATGCAGCCGCTGCAGCGAGAGGCCGCGCAGCTCGCCAGCGTTGGGCTTGCGCAAGACGATCTCGGCGATGGTGGTGGCGCCGCGCTGGATGGGCGTGTCGAGCGTGATGGTGTTGGGCACGCTGGGCGCGGCGGTGGTGCTGGCGATGGTGGGCTGTTGGGCGTCGTCGTTCATGGTGGTGGCTCGGTGCGAATGGGAAGGGCAGGGGGCGAGGTTGCGGCCTGGCGTCAGTTGACGCCGAAGGCCATGCCGATGGCGGCGCGGATGGCGTCGTACTGGTCGGTGCCGCCGACGCGGAACACCATGCCGGGCACGTCGATCTCCAGCAGCTCCTGGGCATTGACGGTGAGCTTGTAGTAGCTCGCGGCGATGGTGAACTCGTGGTCGTTGTCTTCGCCGGCCTTGGCCTCGTTCGGGTTCCACTCGCGCAGACGCCCGCGGATGACGACTTCGGCGGCGGTCACCTGGCCGGTGGCTTCGTCCTGATAGGCGCCGGCGAAGCGGAAGATGTTGGCGCCGACGGTCTGCGAGCCCAGCATCGCGATGAGCTGGGTCTTCAGGCCGCCGGCCTTGATGCCCAGCTCGAGCTTTTCGTGGCCGAGGTCGATCTCGACCGGGCCATGCATGCCGCCGGCGCGGTATTCCTCGGTCTTCTTCGTGATCTTGGGAAGTGTGACGCTGGGGATCTCGCCGACCCAGCTTTCGCCGTCGCCGAACATGGCGAAGTTCTTGAGTTTCTTGGGCAGTGCCATGGTGGTGCGCTCCTATGCGTGATGGGTTGACGCCACTCAGGCGGCCTGCACGGCCGCGGCGAAGTTGGCGAGAAAGTCGTCGGTGATGGTCTGGCGGAAGCCCAGGTCTTCGAGCGGCGGCACCGGTGTGTAGCGGTAGCTGATGCGCAGGCGGCCGACGAATAGCTCTTCTTTCGGGTTGAGGTCGGGATTGATGAAGGCCTCGAAGCCGATCAGGTAGCCGCCCGTCACGAGGTCTTTGCCCTTGGCGTTGATGTTTTCGAGCATGTCCTTCACGAGCGTGGGATGCATGGGCTTGTCCACGAACGTGAAATGCGCCTCGGCCATCGTGTCCGCCAGCACCTGGGCGGTGCGGGTGTAGTTCTCGAAGAAGAACTTTCCGCCCTGGGCCTCGGTGGTGCGGTTGCCCCAGAAGCGATAGCCGCTGCGGTTGATGATGGTCGTGACTTCGAGCGCGTTGAGGTACGTCGTATCGCTGCTCGGGCTCTGCAGGTCGAAGAACACGTCGGCGCTGATGCCCTGCGGACCGTTGACCACGATGTTCGACAGCGTCTTGTGCCAGCCGATCTGCTGATCGAGCTTGGCGCGCAGGCCCAGGGCGTACGCCGTGGCCGCTTCGACCTCGACTTCGTTCGTCGCGGTGTCCCATGCGAGGAAGTTTGGCCAGATGACCATGATTTCTCGCTTGCCGAATTTGCCGCGGTAAGCGGTCGCCTCTTCCTTTGTGGTGGCATACGCCATGCCGTCCGCCTTGCGCGCCGCGACGTAAGTGAACCCCTTCAGCTGCTCGGCAACCACCCCGATCTCGACCGCAACGGGCTCGGTGTCAAGGTAGGGCGCGCCGATGATGCGCGGCTTGTAGCCCACCTGGCCCTGCGCAGCGAGCAGTGCCTGAAGGCCGGTCTTCTGCCCGTTGGCGGTGGTGGTACCGATCACGTTGCTGGTGGTTTCCGCGTCGGTGGCGCCGGGCTCGACGCGTACCACGATGGTGACGGCCTGGGCCTGCCGGGAGATGGCCTTCAATGTCTTCGCCAGCGTGCCGGCCGCACCCGCCTTGCCGACGCTGCCGCCGGGGTTGGTGAGCAGCACCGGGGTGTTGAGCGGGAAGGCCGCCGGGTCGGCCTGCGGCGCGGTGGCCACGATGCCGATGATGGCCGTGCTGACGACACGGATGGTCGCGCCGCCTTCGTCGACTTCGAAAACGCGTACGCCGTGGTGGTATTCGGTGGACATGGTGGAGTGCTCCTGTGGTGATTCGGGTTGCCTGCGGCTACTTGGCCGCAAGCTGTTCAGTGGTCGAGGCGGCTTGCGCTTCGGCGGGCTCTTGCGCAGACCCTGCGGGCGGCGTTTCGAGCGGAGGGACGGAAAGGCTCGGCAGCAAGCCGGTCAGGGTCCGCTCCGACGGCTCTGCCATGGCGCCGGACTTCACTCGGTCGAGCAATTCGTAGCAGGCGGCCCAGACTGCTGAGCGCCACGCGCGCAGTGCGCGGCCCTCGTTCTGGAACTTGGGCACGGCGGGCTCTTCGGCGTAGGTGACTGCGGTCCTGATGTCGTCGTAGCCGAGCGATCGGGCCATAGCGTCCATGTATTCCTGCACGTAGGCGCGCAGGGACGCGATGCGGTCGTCGATAGTGCTGGGCGCCGGAGCTGGCGGCGGCGGCGGTACGACGGGGATCTCAGGTGCCGGTGCAGGCGGCAGCGGCTCCAACGCCCATTTGCCACGCACCATGCGCGGCCGCATGCCGCTGGGGATATGCGGCGGCACGGTTTCGGTCGCCAAGGCGGGGTTGAGCAGCGCATAGACCGGCTTGCCAGTGCGCTCCGTCGCGACGGGATCGAGCGGGTGCACGGACTCGCCCACGAGGAATCCGCTTTCGGGATCGATCAGATAGATGGTCTTGGTCATGGGGTGGGTGTCCGGGTCAGTAGCTGATCCACGCCGGGAAGGCCACGTTGCGGGGGCGTGCCTCCGAGCCATCCGAGTTGATCGAAATGCCCGTGCCGCTGTTGTTGAGCCAGATGCCGGTCTTCCGTGAATCGATGCCGACGTTGTGCGCATGGGCGCCGTCGTAGTTGATGGGCCTCGGCGAGTCGATGCTGAAGTCGGAGTACTGCCCCGTTCCACGGTCCGAGTCCGCCACGTTCTGCGGGACTTGCATGCCGTGGTTGTGCGCCCCTTGCGAGTCGGTCCACCCGCCGTGCACGTGGCCGGGATCGTTCACATAGTGGCCGTGGCCGGGGTCCGTAACGCCGTGGGTGTGGGCGGCGTTGCTGCCGGCCTCGGCCGAGCGCAGCACGCGCGAGGCATTGACGCCTCGCCCGTTGTCCAGGCATCGGATGAACTCGCCGCGAAGATCCACGAGAGAGAACGTTCCGGAGCCGGAGAGTCCCAGCCGCGCGACCAAGTCGGGGTAGTTGGCCTGCTCATAGCTCACGTCGGCGCGCACGGGGAGATAGCCGGGAATGCTCGACGGGTTGTCGTAGCTGTACAGCAGCATGCCGGGCTGATGCCAGGGTGCGCGCACGTAGGCGGTGCCGTTCCAGACCATTTGCCGGATATGCGGGGTCTGCACAGTGATGACGGGGCCGATGTTCACGGCGGGGACGGCGACGATGGGACCGCGGAACGCATACATCGGATGCGGGTCCGGGTCCGCGAAGTGGGCGGCGAGATCCGCGTCAGTGGCGTACTGAGGATGCGGATTGACCTTGGCCTCGTGCGCGGCCGTCGAGTCGCTGAGTGCCGCATTCAGCTCGGCCGCGGTGTGGCCCCAGCGCGTCCATTTCGTCGCGTCGCTGCCGGGCGGGACGTTGAGGCTGTCGCCAACGCTGCGCCACGTGGTGCCGGCGTAGCTGACATAGGCCACATTGGCGGGATAGCTCAAGGCCGGGTCCCACGGCGTGACGTTGCGCACACGCAGATAGCGGGTGCGGTTCGCCAGCTCGCGCGGCGGGCGGTTGTCGATGCCCGAGGGGCCACCGAGGACCGGGTCATCTTCCTCGATCTGGTAGATGCCGGTTTCCCACTGGTCGGTTTCGTTCAGATTGGCCATCAGGCGCTTCCGTGGTTGTAGGCGCCGTCACGTCGGGTGGCGCCGTTGTGGCTGTTGGCGACCGATGCGTAACGCAGCGCGACCAGATGGCAGCGCGCCGGCGCGACGGACGGCAGGAGCTTGCGCAGGCGCTCGGCCTGGGCATTGGTGATGGGGCGCTGCAGCGCGACCATGTAGGTCGCCCATGAGCTGGCAAGCGAGGCGTGCGGATAGACGCCGTTGCGGCGGAACGTGCCGTCGTGGGTGCGACCGCCAATGCGCTCGATGATGTCCACCTCGCCGAAGCCCAGCGAGCGGATCAGCAGGCGGATCGCCCAGGGCGTGCCTTTGTGCCGATGGATCTCGATGGAGTTCAGGATCAGCGCACGCTTGGCGTCGTCGGACCTGGCGTCCTGCCAGGCCTCCACGGAGAGCGTCCACGAGAGCCATGGCAGCAGCGGCGCGAGGCACAGCATGGCCGTCCACAGGTGCCGCAGACCATCGGTGTCCAGATCCAGCGGCGACGCGCCCGCGAGTGCCAGCTCCAGCGGGGTGCGGTTGGGCGGCAGCAAGCGCTGCGACGAGGCGAGGTTAGGCACGGACTACCTCTTCGAGGACGTTGATGCCCGTCACGCGAACCCACTGGGTTTTCGTGCACAGGATGTCCGTCGGCGGCTGCGTGATCTCGACACGGTCGACACCCGGCTGATGGAGCGCGGCGTCGATGCCGGAGTGAGGCAACCCCTTGCCGAGCTTGCGAATCTGCTTGAGCCACTTCGCCAGCGCCGCCTCGCCGTTCTCGACGGCCACCTCGCCCGCAGGCCCTTCGTAGCGATACACCTTCGCCGTGATGGCGGTCTCGAAGATCTCCGCACCCTGCACAGGCACGCTGTCGCAAAGCGGGCGGATCTTCTCGGCGTTGAGCGCAGCGCTCACGGTGTTGAGCAGCGCTTCGGAGGCAACCCCGCTCGCGGACGTGGAAAGTACCGTGACGCGCACGGTTCCGGGGAGCGGGCTGTCGACCTGCGCGTCTGCCACCTCAGCACTGGCGGTGAGGGCGTGGTAGCGGTAGCTCTCCGTAGGGCCAGCCGTCGTGATGCCTTCGGGCGCGAGCTGGATGCGCTCGCGGAAGCGTTCGTCGTCTTCATAGACGGCCTCGACCGGCGGCACCGCGTCCGGGTCGGCCGGAGTGACCAGCAGCCGGGAAACCCGATAGTTCGCCGCCAGGTTGTCGAGATCCGACTTGGTGGCGTAGGCCAGCATGCAGGCTTTGGCGGCATCGTTGATGCGCTGGCGCATTTCCAGCTCTTGGTAGGCCTGCACCTGCAGCAGCTTCATCGCCGGATCGGATTCGAGCAGCAGCGTGTAGTCGAAGCCGACCTTTCTGCACTCATCCTGAAAGAGCGCAATGCGCTTGGCGAGGATTGCTTCGTAGTCCAGCGTTTCAATGACGGCCGGCGCGGGCAGGAGGGACATGTCCAGGCTCATGCGCCTCCCGCAACGGTGACGGTGAAGGTGGTGCTGTCGACGCTGTTGGTGTCGCGACGCACGATGTGCAGCTGGCACTTGCCCTGTGCGGTGAAGCCCACGCGCACGCTCAACAGGCGCGTGCGCGGCTCCCACTTCATGATGGCCTGGGCGGTTGCCGCGATGAGGCGCAAGCGATTCGCCGCGGTGGCCGGGTGGTCGACCATCTGCGGCAGGTAGCTGCCGTAGTTGCGGCGCATCAGGCGCGTGCGGATGGGCGTCGTCAGGATGTCATTGATGGACTGCCCGATGTGATCTCGGCGCGAGAGCACCTTGCCCGTGGTCTTGGAGATCCCGCTCATGGCACGGGCTTCCCGCTGATCTCATCGCCGCCCTGCACGCCGGACGTGCGGTGTTCCAGCAGGCTGATGTCGCCAGCGACGATGTCGCCGCCATCTGTTGTGATGCCGTGGCCGTTGATGAAGGTCATGTCGCCGTCGATCTCGGCAGTCTTGCCGCCTGGGCCGGCGCCAGAGCCAGCCATGCCCGCGGTAAAGGTGAACAGACCTTGCACCAGTAGCTGCCCGGTGGCGATGGTCTTCGCCGCGTCAAGCGTGATCTCTTGCGAATGCACCTTCGCGCTCTCGCTGGCCGTTACGTCGGCCGTCTTGCATTTCACGGTGATCGCGTCGGGAACCTCGATATCCGCGGTGCCGGCGGCTGGCAGCGTGACCTTGAGCTTGTGGGCGGCGTGGTCGTACTCCACGACGGCGCCGTCGGGGTACTTCGTGACGGTCTTGTTTGGGTCGGCGCTGGGCGCGGGGTGGCTCTCGGTGGGCAGGCCTGGCAGCGCGAAGCCGCCTTCGGTCATTCCGTTGGGTGAGAGGAACAGGACGCACTCGCCGACGGTGGGCGGGTTCCATGTGCCGGTCTTGCCGGCGCGCAATTCGAGGTACGGTCGCCAGTCCGTGCTGCCCTTCTCGGTGAGCTGCACGCGCACGAGCGGCGGGGTGGCGCTGTGGTCGACGTCGGTGATGGTGCCCATGCGCACGACGTTCGCCATCTGGCGTTGCAGGTCGGCAAAAAGTTGCGGCGATTCGGTTGGTCCGGGCATGCGCCCAATGTGCCGAAAGGCTTTCGCGTGCGCGAGCGAACGCAACGGTGCATGCGGCGGGGACTGAAGGGCGCTGCGCGGCGCCCTCAAACGTCAGCCGTTGGCGGTGACGTGGTGCAGCAGGATGTCGGTGACGGCGTCTTCGTCCGCTGGTGTGAAGCCCAGCAGCTCGCGCTTCGGATACTGCACGGTCGGGCTGTTCGGCTTGCGCCAATCGACCTTGTCGCGCATGCCTCGCTGGTGCACGCGGGCGATGCGGGCGGACTTCTCGCCGATGTAGATCGTGGCGCTACCGGCCGTCGCGGCCTTGCGCAGGTACTGCGCGGTCCTCAGCTTTTCGAACATCTTGCGGCGAATCTCGCCTTTCTTGTTTCGCAGTTGCTTGCGCGGCTTCCTGGGCTCGTAGGGCGTGCCGTCTGCGTTGAGCTGGGCTCCGATGCGTTCCACCTGGCTGCGCCGAAGGTAGGTCGAGATCTGCACCATGGCCGCGCGCCGGCGCTCGGGCGAAAGCCCCGCCATCAGGGGAGCGGCCCAGTTCGCGAGTCGGTTGAGCGCGTCGGCCACGATCAGCCTTCGTCCAGCGGGTGGATGCGCCACTCCGCCTGAAGGTCGAGAAGCGATTCGACCGGCTCGGCACCCGCGAGCACCGGCTCCCCGATGTGCCGTGTCGTGAGCCGGTTGATGCCATCGACAGTGCCGCCTTGAACGGCGACTGTCTCGGTCAGATCGATCTCGAAGCCGATGTCGGAAGTCGCGTGATCGATGATCTCCACCTCGAAGCGGAAGGCCTTCGCGCGCCGCTCGGGGTTCTCGAAGATGTCGGGTTGATTGCGCTTGAGCCAGGCCACGACGGGCACGACGATCACGTCGGTGCTGCCGTTCCAGTCTGTCACGACGATATTCAGCGTGTACCGGTACTCGAAGGACAGGGCGGGCGTGCCCGTGTGGACGATGTTGCCGCGCTCGATGAAGACCGTGAGCTTTTCCGGATTGGTGGCCAGCTCCGGGCAGGCTCGCGTGATGTGGTCGCGCAGCAGCTGCGGCTTCTTCATGGTTCAGTGCTCGTTCGCCTCGGCGGCTGGGGCGTCGCCGAAGAGGGCGCGGTCGGCGCGGACGATGTCGGCAAGGAGCTGGATTCGCTGATCGCGGTCGACAAGATCCGCGCGGAGCTGTTCAGCCACGCGTCGACCCTCTGCAAGGCTGGCGTCGAGTCGGGCTGCATGGCTTGCAAGACGGTCGCGCTCAGCTGCGCCGGCCTTGGACATAGCGAGGTACTCGAGCGGCCCGCCCTTCGGCGGCGCGCTGCAGGCGCTCAGCATCAGCGATGCGAGCAGCGCCGTCGGCAGCAGCAGGCGCTTGCACGGCGTGGAAGTCGTCGACGGCGCGGGTGACGCTGTTGGCATGGCCTTGTTCCTTGATTCGGGAGGTGTTGGTCTCTTCGAGAGCGGCGGTGGCTCGGCTCTTCGTGTCGGTGTCCCAAGCCTGCTGTACCCGTGCGGCGCCGTGCTCATCGCCGACCCAGTACGCGGGCAGGGCCGAGGCGGCGGCGATCAGCACCGCGGCCGCCAGGGCGATCAGCGCTGATTTCATGAGGTGGACAGCAGGGCTTCGAGCGCCCGATTGCACCGCTCGACGCGGTCGCTGCGGCCGGCCATCGCTGCGCCGTTGATGCTGCGCGTGATGGCATCGAGCTGCCATCGGTCGGCGAGGGCGTTGAGGCCATTGGCCTTCCAGTACCACGCGCCGACCAGCACAGCGGCTTCCGGGTCCGCGACACGGTCCGGGTTCTGTTCAAGCGGAATGCCCAGGGCAGAGGCTGCCGTTCGATAGTTGCCGCGGCCGGTGAGGTGCGGGAGGCCTCGGCCGCGGTAGTTCCAACCATCGCCGCTGGCTTCGCTGCCGTTGCCGTTCCGGTTGGCATAGACCCTGTTCGCGAGCGCCTTGGGCTGGCGCGTGAAGGCTCGCGCCTTCTCGACTTCGCGCAGCGCGGAGAACATTTGTGCGATGCGTGCCGGGTCGGTGTAGTAGAGGTTTTCTTCCAGGCGAGTGAACCCGCTGGTTTCGTGGCCGTACTGGCCGATGAAGGCGGCCATCCGCCGGGGCGTGTCGATCTCGAACCGATCGAACGCGACGATCAGGTGTGGCAGCAAGACACGTGCGACGGTCGGCGTGATGCCGGCGGCAATGAGCTGGGGCAGGTTGAGCATGGCGGCTTCAGGTCTTGGCGGTGGTGTCGGCGCTGGCCGATTGTTCGGGCGCGGCGGCCACGGGTGCCGACACGCGCGGGACGCCGATGCCGGCGCGGATCTCGGCGGCGAGTTCGCCGATGTCGCGATCCTTGCGGCGTTCCAGCCACAGAAAGACCGCGGCCACGATCCACGGGCCGGGGATGCTGCAGAGCACGAACACGCAGCCCGTAATCACGAAGAAGCCGGCCTCGGGCGGGAATGTGGCGAGCCGGGCGAGCGCGGCGCCGGCGGTGAAGACGTCGGGCTTGTGCTGCATGAGCAGCACGAGAGCGATGGTGCCCAGAATGAACGAACTGGCCAGACAACCCATGACGCGATTAATGAGGTCGTTCCATGCCTGGCCGGGGCGCAGTGGCACGAAGCGGATGCCGAGCCAGAAGGCGATCAGGCTGGCAATGACGGGCAGCGAGAGCAGGGCCAGCTTGTAGCCTGCAGCGGTGCCGGCGGCTGCCGCGGTGGTGGTGGGCTCGGTCATGGTGTGGTGTCGTAGGGTTGAAGTGGGCATGGCGATGTCTCCTAGTCCCAGAGCTGCACGGTGTCGATGCGGGCAGCATTGGCGGGGAGGTCCGGCAGGACGACGGCGAGGCCAATCGGCAGGATCGGTCCCAGGTCCCCGAGGCCGGGATTCATTCGGTACGTTGCCTCGGTGACGCCCGCCGTTGCGCCGAGGTGACGCAGGCACAGCAGATCCACCGTGTCGTGCTGCTGGGTGACAACGGTCCGCGGCATGGCTAGATCAGCTCGACGGTCAGGCGCGATGCGCCCAGGATGTCGCGCACTGCCCAGGTGGCGTCGCGGCGGTGGTGCTCGGCCTGGTCTTCGCGGGCTTCGTCCTGATCCTTGCGGCGCTCGCGCCCGGTGGTGTCGTAGTCGCTGTAACGCTCGATCAGGTTGGCCTTGGCATGGCAGTGCACGGCACGGCGGAAGCGCTGAACGTTGATCGACTCGCCGTCGACCTTCAGGGCGGGCACCGCGGCCAGCGAGGCGTGGCCTTCCTCCTCGCGACTCTTCGCCCAGTCGGCGAGCTGGCCGATGGTGGCCGCGACCGCCTCCTGCACGGCCGGTAGCAGGCGCTGGGGCGTGATGGTGCCGTCGAGCCGCATGGCGTCGCGCAGGGCTGCGAGGTCGATCTCGGGCCACCATGCGCCGGCGGACACCTTGCCCAGCGGTGCCGGGTCGCTGGGCGGCGTGGTGCGCACGAGGGGCGGGGCTGCTGCGATGAGGGACATTGTCGGTCTCGGGCTTGAGGTCTCTGGCTCGGTATAGGTGGGCGGTGGCCGTGGCGCGTTGTGGTGATGGCTCAGCCTTTCACGCAGCGCCACGGGCCGCCCGGCACGCGGGGGTGCTCGGTTGCGCTACTTCGCGGCGGCGCGCTTGCGCGCGGGGGCCGTGGATTTCCTCGCCGGTGCCGCGTTCTTGCGGCTGCTGGCCGGCGAGGCCGTAGCGGGTTGTTCGGGTGGGGCGGCGGTCGACGCCTCGGCTGTCGGCTCGACGCTCGCGCCGGCCTTGTTGAGCGCGCGCTCGACGCGCTCGATGTCCTTTTTCACGCCGGCATTGCTGTCCAGCTCCAGCGCGCGCTGCAGGCGCGCAAGGGCCAGCGACAGCGCCCCCGGTTCGATTGCGGAAAGGTCAGGCTCTTCGGCCGTCTGCACCTTACCGAGCGCCGCGTAGGCGATGGCCTTGTGCAGCTTGGCGCGGGCCTGGTCGGGCGCATCCTGCTCGGCCGTCAAGGTGTCGGCCTCGATGAGCAGCGCAGCCGCCTGCGCCCGCGCGCGGGCTGGGTCATCGTCGAGCGATACGGGCGCCAGATGCCGCACGTTCTCGGCGTCGAGCAGCACGAACAGGGGCGACCATTGGCCCTTCAGGTAGGCGTTGGCGAGTTCATCGATCACGATGGCGGCCGGGCTGCGCTTGTAGTCGTCGGCCATGGCCATGCCATGGCGGATGACGTAAGCCGCGATGTCCAGGCCGAGGCGGTAGGCGCCGGCGTCGAACGCCCACACCATCACCGTGGTGAGCACCTGATCCACGGCGCCCCGGCCCGTGTCGAGCGAGGTGTAGATCCAGTCGAAGTACTCCGGCAGAAGCCGGGCCTTCATTTCGGCGCGGCGCTCGTGCGACTGGATCTGCGACAGGCGGTTCTTGTCCTGCGAGAGCTTGACGCGCATGAGTCCGTAGGCATCGCCCTGCAGCTCGACGCCGTAGGGGCTGGCGGCCTGGGCCTGTTCTTGCAGAACGCGCGCGCGGTGGCGCTGTGCGGGGCTGAGTGGGCGCATGGTGGTGTTCCGGGCTGGTGGGGAGGGCGCGGGGCCGAGGGCGGCCCGCGCGCGGTCTTTCGTCAGACTTTTGGCGCGGGCCTAGTTGGCGAGTTCGATGTTTTCCACGAGGGCCGCGCGGCCGTAGTCCTCGACGACATAGGCGTCGTTCGAAGATTCGTAGTTCTCGATCTGGTCGCGCTCGGGCACGTCCTTGATGTTTCGGCGACGTGCATCGCGCTGCCAGTACAGGGACAGGTTGGACAGGGTCGTCACCATCACCTTGCCGGCAGGGAAGAAGGGCACGGTGACGGCCTGCAGGCCGCCCACGCGCTTCTGGCTGATGATGATGTCGGCGGCCAGAGACTCGGTCGGCGGCTGGTCCTTGTTGACCAGCGGGAAGTACTTGTCGTGCATCAGCCCGCGGCCGACGACGGCGACGAGGTCCGGGTCTTCCTGATACCACGGGTCCAGCAGCGTGATGGCGTCGTACACGACTGCATCGAGGTTGGCGTAGTCGCTGGTCGCCTTGTCTGCGCCGACGATGACCTTGCCGGCCTGCTTGCTGCCCTGGGCGAGCACGTTCTCCGGCGCGTGCTCGCGCATGTGCTGCAGCCAGCCCTTGTTCACGTCCTGCAGCAGCGGGTTCGCGGCGAGGTCTGTGGTGGCGGCGATGCTGGTGCCGTTGAAGCCGATGCAGATGCGGTCGAGCGCCTGGCGCCGGATGATGGCGTCTCGCAGCAGGGTCTGGAAGTTGGGGAAGCCGGCCCAGGCGTCGAGCTGCGCATAGCGGATGGCAGTGTCGAAGTTGGTCTGCACGCAGCGGTACTGGTTGTCGTCGAGCGCTGCGAGGTTGCGCGGCTTGCGCGTGCCGTTGCCGCTGGTGTCGGTGCGGCTGGCCACCGGACCGCTCACACCGACGCCGACCTTGGCGGCAATCTGCTCGGTGACGCCGATGACGTTGATGCGCTGCAGGAACGCACTCGATTCCTGCATCTTCGATTCGAGGGTCTGTTGTACGCGCGGCTCGACGTTGAATTTCTGAACGACGCTCGCGACTCCGTTGAGGGTGGCCAGCTGAGAGAAGTAGGCGTCAATGGCCTGGCGAGTTTCTTTACGCATGGTGTGTGCTGCCTGTGTGGTGTTGCGGATGAGGTGCTTGCTTGCGGTTGGTCGATTTGGCTCAGCAGTCGGTCTTCGTGGTGCCGTTGCCGCCTGTGGCCAGCGGGCGAGTGGTGCCGGTCGGCGTGGTGTCGAGGACGGAGTACTTGGCCTTCAAGTCGGCTACGGTGGTCTGCAGGTCGCCGATGGTCTTGTCGCGAGCGGACAACTTCTGTTCGGTGGCGGTGACGTGGGCCGCGAAGGCGTCGCCGATCTGCTCGAAGCCTTCCGCGATGGCGGCGAAGCGCGCATCGTCGGTGGCGGTCTTCGCGCCGAACTTCGCCAGGGCGCCCGCGACGGCCGCGCGGAACTTGGCCAGGGCGCCTTCGTCGGGCGTGTCCTCGAATTCGAGGGTGAACTCTTCGGCGGCGGTGAAGAGGTCGTCGGGCTTGTCCTTGCGCGCGGAGAAGGGATTGGCGCTCGGGTTCTTGGCAGCGAACTCCAGCATTTCGGTGCCGAGGCTCGCAGGGTTGTCGGTGACGGCCAGGCCGACGAGATAGGCCTTCTCGCTGTCGGCGAAGCGCGGCCGGACTTCCATCGACGAGTAGATCTTCTGGCGCTTCTTGTTGAGGTCGATCAGCTCATCGGTGGGGGAGATCTGCGCGAAGAGGGCGAGCTTCTTGACGCCGCCGATCTCGACTTCGCCCGTCTTCACAGCGGTGACATCGCCATAGGCGCGGAAGTCGCTGTTCGGGCTGTAGCCGCGCATGTGCTCGATGTTGACGCGGGCGCCGTAGACGTTCGGGTCGTAGCTGGCGGCGATCTGTTCCAGCATCGCACGGTCGATGACGCGGCCGTCGCTGGTCGCGCCTTCGACGGCGACGCGGAAGAACTTGGAGACCGGCTTCTTTGCGGGTGTGGACATTGGTTGGCTCGCTGCTGGTTGAACGGGGAATCGCGTGGTGTTCGCGATGCGGTGAGCCAATGGTGTCGGTGCGTCCGTCCGCTCTCAAGCCGCTGCGCATGTGGCAGCGGCGGGCACTGTTGGACGTGGTGGCGATGCTTCGCGCGCGCGGGCAACCTCGGCGGCATGCCCCTGAAATCCGCTGCGTCCGGCCGCACTCGCCGGACTGTTTCTGTCGCTGCGAAGAAGTCCGCGTCGCACCAGCGTGGACGGGCTTCGAACGTCGCCAAAGCGGCGGCGCCTGCTGCCGATGTGGCCAGCGTCGCGAGCACTGCGGCGGGCCAGATTGCCACGTTGACGCCGCAGGCGCAACCCCGCACCGCGGCGCGGTTCCTCGCTTGGACGGGCTGGAAGGTCAAGCAGATCGCGGAGCACCTGGGCGTGCCGGCGTCGACGGTCTACGGCTGGAAGGAGGCCGACAAGTGGGATGACGCGCAGCCGCTCGACCGAGTGAACGGCGCGCTCGAAGTGCGGCTCATCCAGCTGATTCTGAAGACCGAGAAGACCGGCGGCGACTACAAGGAAATCGACCTGCTCGGCCGCCAACTGGAGCGCACCGCCCGCGTCGAGAAGTACCAGCAGACGGGGCGCGAGGGCGACCTGAATCCGAACATCGCGGCGCGCAACGCAGCGCCGAAGCGCAAGCCCAAACGCAACGAGTTCAACGAAGACCAGATCGCGCTGCTCGAATCGAAGTTGCGCGAGTCGAACTTCCCGTTCCATCAGGCATGGTTCGATCAGCAGTATCAGCGGCTGCGCGCGATCCTGAAGTCGCGGCAGATCGGCGCGACGTTCTATTTCTCGCGCGAGGCGCTGCTATCGGCCGCGAAGGAGGGGCGCAACAAGCTCTTTCTGTCGGCCTCGAAGGCGCAGGCCCACCAGTTCCGAAGCTACATCGTGGATTTCGCGAAAGAGGTCGATGTCGACCTCAAGGGCGAGAACATCAAGCTTTGGAACGGCGCCGAGCTGATCTTCCTGGGCACGAACGCGATGACGGCCCAGTCGTATCACGGCGACTTCTACTTCGATGAGTTCTTTTGGGTTCCGCGCTTTCGCATGATCAACAAGCTGGCGAGCGCCATGGCCTCGCACAAGCACTGGCGCAAGACCTACTTCTCGACGCCGTCGGCGATGTCGCACGAGGCCTATGGCTTCTGGACCGGCGACGACAGGAACAAGGGCCGCGCCAAGAAAGACCACGTCCGTATTGACACGACGCACAAGGCGTTGCGCGGCGGGGCGTTGGGTCTCGACCGGAAGTGGCGCGACATCGTCACGGTGGAAGACGCTGTGGCGCTGGGCTTCGATCTCTTCGACATCGCCGAGCTGCGCGAGGAATACAGCGTCGACGAGTTCGCGAACCTGTTCATGTGCCAGTTCATCGACGACAGCCTTTCGCTGTTCACGCTGGCGCAGATGCAAGCCTGCATGGTCGACAGCTGGGAGACGTGGAGCGATGTCAAGCCGCTATGGCTTCGGCCCTATGCGCATCACCCTGTGTGGATCGGCTATGACCCTTCGGACAAGGGCGATGCGGCGGCGCTGGTGGTCGTGGCGCCGCCGCGGGTGCCCGGCGGCAAGTTCCGCATCCTGCACAGAGAGCAGTTCAAGGGCTCCGACTTCGAGGCCCAGGCCGAGGCGATCCGGCGCGTCACGCAGCAATACAACGTCGTGCACATCGGCATCGACAAGACGGGCCTTGGCGCCGGCGTTTTCCAGATCGTGGAGAAGTTCTTCCCCCAGGTGAAGGGCTACCAGTACAGCATCGAGGTGAAGCAACGCCTCGTGCTGAAGGCGCAGCAGGTGATTCACAAGGGCAGGCTCGAATTCGATGCCGGGTGGACCGACATCGCAGCCTCCTTCATGGCCATCAAACGCGTGCTCACGGCCAGCGGCCGGAATGTGACCTACGACTCGGGCCGCTCGGAAGAGACAGGGCACGCGGATCTTGCGTGGGCAACGATGCACGCGCTCGATAACGAAACACTCGCCGGCGACGTCGTCGGCGGTAGCTCTCGCATGGAGATTTTTGGATGAGTAAACGCAAGGGCACCCACGCCCACCGATTGACGCACGCCGCATCGTTGGCTAACGCTGACGCAGCGGGTGCGAACCTGATGGCACAGCCGGGCGGCGGCGCCGTCGCGGCTTTCAGCTTCGGCGACCCCGAGCCGGTGAGCCGCATTCAGCTGCTCGACTACGTCGAGAGCATGTTCAACGGCCGTTGGTACGAGCCGCCGCTTCCATGGGAAGGGCTGGCGAGCGCGTTCCGGGCGTCGCCGCACCACGGCTCCGCGATCTTCCTGAAGCGCAATCTGCTTAAGACGATGTTCATCCCGCACCCACGGCTGTCGAGCGCGACATTCGGCGCGATGGCGCTGGATTTCTTGGTCTTCGGCAATGCATACGTCGAGCAGCCGCGCGCCGCAACGGGCCGGCCGCTGGCGCTGCAGCACGCGCTGGCCAAATTCACGCGGCGCGGGGAAGAGGAAGGCCGCTACTTCTTCGTGCGTGGCTGGCATCAGGAGCACGAGTTCCCCGCTGGCTCGGTTTTCCATCTGCGTGAAGACGATGTCAATCAGGAGGTCTATGGCCTGCCCGAGTACATCAGCGCGCTGCAGTCGGCCTGGCTCAACGAGTCGGCCACGATGTTCCGGCGCAAGTACTACGCGAACGGCTCGCATGCGGGCTTCATCCTGTACCTGTCGGATGCGCAGGTCAGCACCACCGACGCGGACGCGTTGCGCGAGGCGCTGAAGGGGGCGAAGGGGCCGGGCAATTTCCGGAATCTGTTCCTGCATGCGCCTGGTGGCAAGTCCGATGGCCTGAAGCTGATCCCCGTTAGCGAGGTGGCTGCGAAGGACGACTTCGCGGCGATCAAGAACGTGAGCAAGGACGACGTGCTCGCCGCCCACCGCGTGCCGCCGGGCCTGCTCGGCATCGTGCCGACCAACGCCGGCGGGTTCGGCAATGCGCCGGACGCGCTGGGGGTGTTCATCGACAACGAGATCCGGCCGCTGATGCAGCGCTTTCGCGAGCTCAACGAGTGGGCAGGGGAGGAACTGGTGCGGTTCCTCGTGCCGGAGCGGAAGGCCGCGTAAGGCCAGTGAACCTACGCGCTCAGAGACTCGGGGTGCCTTCCTACGATTGCACGGTTGCGACTAGCGGCGTATGGGAGAGGCCCAATGTCTCCTGATCCAGAGTGCGAGCTACTTGGCGAGCGCGAAGAACTGCGGCCGGTTGGCTCCGGCCGCGTGCACGGTTTGCAGAGCGAGCGCGCCGGTGCTCCGGTCGATCGTAAAGACCGAGATCGTGTTGTCGCCCTGGTTCGCCGTATAGGCGAACCGGCCTGTGCGATCCACGGTGACGGAGTTGGGCGTGTTGGCGCCGACGGAGAACGGCTGGCCCGGTACGGCCGTCAGCGCGCCGGTTCGTGGGTTGATGGCGTAGGCCGAGACGTTGTGGGAATTCCTGTTCGCAACGTACACGAAGCGACCGGTCGGATCGATGGCCATGCCAAAGGGCGTGTTACCGGAGGGCACCGAGCCGATCGAAGTCAACGCGCCTGTGGTTTGGTCAATGGAATAAGCGCGCAGGGTGCCGGGGTTGTTGCCAGTGCTCACGTAGGCGAAACGGCCGCTGGGTTCAGCCGCGACGTCGACGATGCCGCTGACTGGCAGCGCAACCGACGCGGGTGGCGAGATCGGAACGCCGGTGCCCTGATCCAAGCGGAACACCTCGATGGACGCGCCGTTGGGCACGAACGCGAATCGCCCCTCGGGATCGAAACCTAACTTGCGACTGTTGCCGCCGGCCACGGCCACGGCCGTGCTGCCGTCGAGGTCGCCGGTGGTGGCGTCGATATTGAGCCGATGGATCTGCCCATCGCCGATCACGTAGGCAAAACGTCCCTTGGGTTCGACGCCGACAAAAACCGGGCTCGTGCCGACGCCGGTGGTCAGATTGAGATTCTGCGACAGCGTGCCGGCGGGGTCGATGGTGGATTGAGTGACGCCTTCGGTCCCGACGTAGACGCTGGTGTAGAGCTTTTTCCCCGAGGGATGCGCGGTCACGTGCTGGGGCGTGCCTGCCAAGGGGTACGCAGTGGCTGCTGACAAGCTGCCATCCGGAGAAACGGTGTATGCAGTCAGACTGTTCGATCCCTCATTGGCCGCAAAGCCGAAACGGTCGGCTCCGGCCTCCGAGCAATTGACCGTCACCGAGCTCACCGCCGCCCCCGCCACCGTTCCGAAGGCCTGTTTCGCAACACAGACCTGCAGCGCCGTGGGCTGCGTCTTCACGGTCACGCCGTACTCGGCACCGTCGTCCAGCGAAGAAGCGAAGCTGAAGCTCCCGTCGGCGGCTACGGCCAGGTCGTCACCTGCGTTGTTCTGCAGCACCAGCCCGCTGCCTGCCAGGCCGGTGACGGTGCCGCCGACAGTGAACTTCAGCGCGCCCGCTGGCGGCGCAGGGGGAGGCGGCGGCGGCGGTGGCGGGGGTGGCGGCGGCGCGTCGCCTACGCCGCTGTTGGCCGGAGGAAAGGGACCAAAGGAGAAGCCTCCGCCTCCACCGCCGCCGCACGATGTAAGCATCAAGGGCACGGCGATGGCCAGGGCGAGGCTCAGGCGGGTGCGACAGGGCAGTGGCGGCATTTCTTTTACTTTAGGAAACAAATGTGGCGGCGATGTTATCGGGACGCGCTGCCATTTGCACGCCCCGCGGCTGGCCGCCACTTCGTGCCAGATGCTGTCGAATTCAGCCACTTCGTCCAGCGTCGCACCGCCGTGGTGGTTTGGATGACGCAGATTCGCGCAGATGGCCTCCAAACACGACTTGTTCGCTCAAAGGTCCCCTTGCCCTTGCCTTGGGCCGCTCGACCTCTCCATGGGGCTGCCACGGGCCTCGTAGCGATCCCGCCGCCTCCACGACCGTCCCCCCGACGCGGGCCGCCCGTCCCCGCCGGCGCGCGGTCTAGCCCCCACCGAGCCTGCTCGCTTCGGGTTGCGATTTTTACGAGACGGTTGGCAGGCTGCGGGGGCGCGGCAACGCTGGGCTGGGGTGGCAGGCCCGAGGGCGTTTCTGTTGCCCGTTTTTACGGAATCGGCCGCCGATGTGCGCTGGAGCTAGGGGGCCCGAGCCCTTAGTCGGAGCGCCCCAGGAAATGGGCGGATTGCGGCAGCACGGTGGAAGCCAAATACGTGCGGATATCGCGGAGAACCTCCGCGTCGGTCTCCGGCCTTACCTTGCATTTCTCAGCCCATGCACGGCCCGGGTGAATTAAATCCCAGCGCGGCCGCAGGCCTTCATAACGGCCCTTGCCCGGATCATGATTGCCAAAACCCTCGACGAAAAGATTCCACAGTGGGGAGAACTTCGCGATCATCAGCGACTCCCCTAGCGGGATCCAGATCTCGTCAACCACCAGGTAGCGGCAGGAGAAATCCTCAATTGACAGCGTTTTGGTGGCCGTCACCGACTCAGCGTGTTCGATAAGCCGATTAAACAGTGCCTTCGAGCGCGTTGGGTCCGCCATTACCTTGCCCTTTCGAGCGCCTTGAGGAACGGCCTTACCCACGTATATCGGGATGATCGGGTCTTTCCTATCTGCCTTGTTGGGTTCCGAAATCGGGCTGTAGGCCTCGAAGTCACCGTGGTAGTAGATGGCGTAGATGCCAGTCCCCATGAACGGCTTGATTCGGCCGAGCGGATGGGCCGGCTGACTCACCAGAGCCTCGGCCACGCTTGCGCCGAGGTTCTTCTTGTCCAGCGGGTTGAACGGAATGATCTCGGCGGTCGTCACGCGGCCGCCTTTGCGTCACCACGTCCGAAGGAAAGACGACGGCCTTGCGATTCAAGTAGAGCTTGGCCTACCGAGGAAGCCACCAAACGCCCTAAGGCGACCGGCACGGCGTTGCCGAGCTGGCGCATCGTCTCAGACCACGAGCCATGGAATACATAGCCGTCGGGGAACGTTTGAATGCGGGCCGTCTCACGAGCCGTGAAATAGCGCACTGACCCATCAGCTAGCACCATCATATTTTCGCCGCCTGGCACACCGTGGTCTCCCGCCTTTATGGTCTTGGCAGGCTGATCGAGCGGGCTGCCCGTGTGGCCTGGGTACGACTTGGCTCCGGCTTGAAAGCGGTGGTCACGGAACTCTCGCGCTGCCCGTGACTGCGGATCTGGTAGACCGGCGATCGCGTCACGCACAGTACGCCAAGGCAGTTCGCGAGGTGGGTTGTCGGCCAGTCGGCGAATGCGGGTCACGAGCTTCTCTGGCATGGTGGGCCGGTCCTTCTTGGGAATGCCGTGGCGTTCCCAATAATCTCCGGTCACCCACTGCGCGAACAGCAACGCATCCTCGCTATGTGTGGCATCGGGGAAGTGCCAGTCGATGTCGAGATCAGAACGCGTACCCACGATAAAAACGCGTTCGCGTTTCTGCGGGACACCGTAGTCGGCGGCGTTCACCAGCGTGGAGGTGACGTTGTACGTTAGGCCAGTTCCGTGCATTCGACCGGAAGTCTTTTCGGTCTGCAGCCGCATGAAGTGGTCGAACCACGTTTCAGTCTTCCGGCGTGGCGCCTCGGGAAACTCCAGCTGCAGCTTGATGTAGTCGAAATAGTTCGCGAAGGTCGAGCGTGTCAACCCCTTCACGTTCTCGAGGATGAAGGTCTTCGGGCGAAGCTGTCGCACGATCTGCACCGTCGGGGGAAACATGTCCCGCTTATCGTCGTGAGCTTGGTGCTTGCCGCCCATTGAGAAAGGCTGGCAGGGAGGTCCCCCAGCGAGCAGCTCAATATCTTGCGGGAGAGAAGACCAGTCAACATCGCGCACGTCGCCCTCGCGCAAGGGCCAATGCTCCACTAAGGGATATCCCCGGCGCTGGTTCTCGCGAACGGTATCGCAGGCCCACTTATCCCACTCTACGACCGCGAGAGACTCGAAACCGGCGAGGCTTACTCCCATGGCCAAGCCACCGGCACCCGCATAGAGCTCAACCGCGCGCATCATTCCGCATCTTTCTCGTCATTCAAAAAACCTTCCAATCTAGACGCGAGGGCCTCGAGATCGCGCAGCTCGCATTCCCACACGATCATCGCACTCCAACCCTGCTGCGCAAGTGCCGCCAACTTACGTTGATCGCGAGCTTGGTTGCCGTTGAGCTTTGTAGACCAGAAATCGATCCTGGACTTGGGCATGCGGGCAAGCCGGCAACCTTCATGTCGATGCCAAAAACACCCGTGCACGAAGATCACTTTCCGCTTTCGCGGAAACACGAGATCGGGTGAGCCAGGCAGCTTCTTGTCGTGAAGGCGATATCGATACCCACGAGAATGAAGCAGTCGTCGCACAACTAGTTCCGGCTTGGTGTCTCGGCCACGAACGCGCGCCATGCGCTCCGATCGTTGCTTCGGAGTGAGCGTGTCCATGCTTCTAGATTCTAGAGGGTGCCGGCGACCCTGCGGGCGCTCTCGATCGGCACGAAAAGGTTCGCCGAGCCAGCGATTCGGGACCGCTTTTCCCTGCGTAGCGTGCGTCGGCTGATCTAGCACAATGTGTGCTTCGAAGAAAAACCAGAGGTGGAGATGAACAACGAGCAATCGCGACCTACAGTCGCTGTGGAGCGACGCAACCCTGCTCTCACGAAGACCTTGCGTGGCCATCCTGGCAAAACTTCGACGTCGAGGTTCTGATGAGCAAGCCAAAAACGATAACTATTAGCACTCTTGCTGAGTTTGCTAAAAACACCGAGCAGCTAGTTGAAAAAACGATAGTAGCCGGAGGCACGTTTCAAGGTCACTGGTATCGGGGTGTTGGAAGTGTCGCACATGAACTAGCGCCTAGTCTGTTCAGACACCCAACCCACACGAATATTGAAGACCTTATAAAGGTTGAAGCGAAGATGCTGGAGGATTTTCGGCGGCAAGCCGTTTTGATGCCAAACGAATTATCCGGGCTGGATGATGACAACGATTTAAGAACACTCGTCTACATGCAGCACTACGGCGTCCCCACCCGCTTGCTGGATTGGACAAACAACCCGTTTATTGCCCTCTATTTCGCGCTAACGTCGGCTCGCGTGGATGCCTCCGGTGCATTTTCGAATGATGCCGCTATATGGGTGTTGAATCCTGTGAAGTGGAATAGTGTGGCACTTTCGCATGCGAGTCATGGTGATTCCGGTGCACTTTCATCGCGAAACGCTGTAAAAGGCTACGGGCCTAAAAAACTGTTTGTAGGGGACCAGTTAGAGCCTAATGCACTTAAATCGCTCAACGAACAATGCGCATGCTGTTTGGGTATCGCAAATAACGCGAGAATGTTTGCGCAACGAGGTGTGTTTACTGTATTTGGTCGTGATACTTCACCTATGGAAAAGCAGTTTGAGAAATTCAAACACCCTCCGGAGTCGTTGATAAGATTTGTGATACCGAAAGACAAAATTGGGTCGCTTCTAACATTGTTATTACATCTCGGATATACGGACTCGGTCGCATATCCTGATATGCATGGATTGGCAATGGAAATCAAACGCCTGCGCGGATTCAGGATGTAACATGCTTAAAGTAACCCCACACGAACCCAAGAACCTGCGTTGGTGGTATGAGCAATACCTCAATAAAAAAATAGATATGAATCCGTCCTACCAGCGGAAGGCGGATATCTGGAGCAAGTGGAAGCGTGGACATCTCATTGACTCGGTGCTCAACGATTTCGATATACCGAAATTTTATGTTGCCAACTTCTCTGTGGGGATCTCGCAGAAGTTAAATGAGCACAGAAATGCGTATGCGATGATTGACGGGAAGCAGCGCATGGGTGCGGTATTTGGGTTTTTTGCTGACCAATTTAGGCTCAATCCGTCGTGTGTTTTGGATGACGATCCTTCAATTAAGCTTGGGGGGATGTTATATAGTGATTTGGTTAGCAGATTTCCGGCGATAGCTGAGAAGATTGATGAATATGTTCCGACGGTCATGAGTGTGACTGCGGATTCCAAGCACAGGGTGGAAGAACTATTTGTCCGTTTGAATATGGGTGAAGCGGCAACGGGCGCCGAACGCAGGAACGCGATGGGCGGGCCGGTCCCGATGATTACCAGGGAATTGAGCTTGCATCCTTTCTTTGTAAATAAAGTTAAGTTCAACAAGACGAGAATGCAGGAGCACAACCTTATTGTGAAACTGCTCCTTTTCGAATTCAAGGATGGTTTCTCTGATACCAAAGCAAAAAATCTGGACGATTTCGCTAGTGCTGCGGCCAAGTGGTTTGATGCGCAGAACGAAGAGAAGGTGCAAGATTCAGCGAATAATCCATACTATGCCGCTCGCGACAAGGTTTATGAAGTTTTGGAAGTGTTGAATAGGGAGTTTGTAGAGAGCGATACGCTACTAACTCGCCAAGGAGAAATTCCAATTTACTATTGGATGGCACGAGAAGAGCCCACCTGGGCCAATGAGTTGCGCGATTTTGTTTTGCATTTTACGGATGAATTGCTGGAGAACATGCGCCAACAAAGGAGTAATGCAAACGCGGGCACTTCGGAGCTAAATAGTTATTACCTGGCGTCAAGGAGTACCAACGATCAGGCCAGTCTGGAGTTGCGTTTTAAGATTTTTAAGAAGCGGTTTTCGGAGTACAGACGGCCTAGGCGGCGGTAGATGCGAGCGTGCGTTTTTTACTGAGCGTTGGTTGGTTGTCGAGGCGGGCTTCCCTACGGTTTCGGGAGCCGTAAGTCTGGGACTGCTGATTCGAGACCTCTGCTGCGCGCCTTGATCGGTCTCCCACTGTTCGTTGTTGGCCTGTGGGATGGCCGGTTGGAATCGATGGCTCTCTAAAAGGTCGCATGGCTACTAGATTCTCGGGGGACACACTCTCCGCCAAGATCAATCTTGGAAGTTTTAAAAGTCCCGCGCAGTCCCTGCGACGGGACTTTTTTCATCCCGCCGCAATGACTGGCAGACCTGCAGCAGCTTCGTCGCCCCGATCCACCAGGAATGGCGGCGGAGCCGGCCGGAAGCCGAGCCACTCACCGCGCCCGGCGACGATCCTGGCACCTCCCATATTGATGTGAGCAGTAGTCGCATCTTTCGCACCAGCTGCTGACAAATGTGAACTGGCACACATCCGCGATCCGAAAGCGAATGCCAAGAGCTACTGCGATCCGTAGTATTCATTTTGTTTCAAAGACATACTACGGAGCTTGCACGTGATGACCCGCATACCCTCGTTCTTCCGAACGTACGAGCCGCTCGATGCGGTTCGTGGGCATGCCGCACGAGCGCGTGGCCCCGTCACATCGAAGGCCGCGACCATGAAGCCCGACTCCTAGTTTTCTCGTTGCAGTGACGCGCATCGCGGCGATCCGTGGAGATCCGCCGCGAACCGTGCGACTGCCTCCAGCGCCCCGACAACTGCTTGCCGATGACCCTTGCGAGGGCTCGTGCATGGCGGCTTGCGCTCGTGCGCTGGCTTCCGGGTTTCGATTTTTTTGTCTCGCGCCGCGGCGCGGGATGGAGAACCGTTGCCGCAACACGAGCGGCCGGTCTTCCCTTACTGGGTTCGAGATGATTTTTCGATCGAGGATGCAATGGCTGCTATCTCAGCACTGACCGCCTGGCCCTCAGGCGCGCACCGGCCCGCTGCGCGGGCCCTGCGTGCTTCGACGGGGGTGTGCCTGCACGACTCGCGCGCCGAGCCCGCCGCGGGCGCCGCGAGCGTCGCGCAAGCCTTCGCCGCGCCCGTGGGCCGTGCGGCGGCGCGCAGGGCCTGCGCCTTCGTGTTCGTCGCGAACCTTCCGCTCCTCGCGGAAGCATACGGACAGGATTTCGCGTCGGCCGCGAGCCTGGAGATCCAGCGCCGGCTCTGCGCCAACTTCGTCGTGTCCCCGTCGTCCGACATGGCCAGGCTGCGGGACGATTGCTTCCTGCTCTGGCACAACGAAGCCTTCGAGTGCGGGATCTTCGAAGGCCGTGCGCCGAGCGAGTTTCCCCGCACGATGCGGCGCGCGAGCCGCTCCATCGAGGCCTTGCTCGCGGTGCTGGGCGCCGAGCCCGTGCGTGCCGGCGGCATCGCCGCGCTGGTGCAGCTGCACGCGGACTGGATCGACGTATGCCCGCCCGGGCAGCTCGGTTCCTCCGAGATCGAACTGGCGCTGTGGACCGCCCAGCCCTTTCCCGAGGCGCACGAGACCCGCGCCGACGGCTGGCGCCAGCTCTATCGGGCCGACATGGACGTCGCCGTGCGCCTGAGCGAGGCCACGCGCGCCGAGGAGCTGTCGTTCTCGTGGCGGCCGGTCGTGCAGCCAGGCAGCGCCGCGACAGTGCTCTACCGCGAAGGCCGCGCGCGCATCGCGTCGGGCCAGGGCGAAGCGGGCCTGCTCGAGCCCGAGGTGTTCATGCCCTGCCTGCAGCGGCTGGGCCTCACGCGAGCGTTCGACCGCACGGTCATGCGGCATGCCGTCGCCGCATTGCGGATGCAGCCTTCCGCGCATGTCGGCGTGAGCATCTCGGCGCAGGGCGTGCGGGTCGACCACTGGTGGGCCTCGCTGCTCGCGGTGCTCGACAAGGAGCCCGCGCTGGCTTCGCGGCTGGTGATCGAGATCGTCGACAGCGCAGCGCTGCCCGACTTCGAGGCCGCGAGGGACTTCTGCGTGCAGCTGCAGCTGCGCGGCTGCCGCATCGCCATCCGCGGCTTCGGCAGCGGCGCCGACAACCTCGCGGCCGTCCGGGCCTGCAGGCCGGACATCGTCAAGCTCGATGCAGCCCTGCTGCGCCGCGCACGCGGGAGCGCATTCGGCCGCGAGAGCCTGCGCGACATGCTGTCGCTGTGCGCGCATCTCGCGCCGCATGTGGTCGTCGACGGCATCGAGCGCGACGACGACCTGCACATCGCGTCGCAGGCCGGCGCGCAGTGGATGCAGGGCTTCGGCGTGCGAGGCGCGGAGAGGCACGCGCGCGTCGGCTCTCCCGTCGGCGGCGATGCCTGTGGCCGCACGGAGGCGGACTGACCATGAGCCCGCTGACCACCGACATCCAGCTGCGCCTCGCGCGCCTGAGCACCGACCTTCTCCTGCTGCAGCGCGCAGTACAGGACCTGATGCACGAGTGCGCCCCGCAGCCTCCCGGCATGAGCGAGGGCGACCTGATCGCCGCCGCCCAGTACCGCGCGCTGGAGGCCGCGCTGCACGCGCCCGACAGACCGGCCAAGCCAGCCGCCGAGGAAGGCGCCGAGCTGCTCGCGTGGCCCGGCTTCACCGAGCCGGCGCCCATGCGAAGGGCGGCGATGCGCGCGTGACCGCGTCGCGCATCGGGCCCGAACTTCTCCCATTTCGTTTCGTAGGACTTTCATGCTTATCCAGATCACCCGGGTTTCCAGGACCACGCGCGCCGCGCTGTTCGGCCTGCTCGCCGCCACCGGCGCATGCGCGCTGGCCAACAACGTCGGAGAGAACGCCGCGTGGCAGTTCCAGACCTCCGCCGACAAGGCCAACCAGGCGGCGGTGCAGGACATGATCCAGCGCAAGAAGGCCGGCTCCTACGGCGCGGCCAACTACACCACCAACAACTACGTCGGCCGCCAGTACAACTGCGACGTCACCTCGACCGCGCAGGGCAACCAGGGCACCAACAGCACCACGGCCAACTCGCCCGGCACCAGCGGCGCGTCGGCCAACTCCACCGGCAACTCGAGCACCGGCATCGGCGGCACTGGCACGGTGAGCACCGGCCAGGCCAACAGCGGCACGGTCGGCTCGGCCGTGATCGGCTCCACCACCAGCAACGTGCAGGGCTGGTCGAGCCAGGCCCTGAATTCCAACCAGACCAACACCGGCAGCCAGAGCGCAAGCATCAGCGGCAGCTCGGCCTGCGCCTTCGGCGCGCTCAACTGACCACTCAACCGACAGAGAAGCAAGGGAATGACCACATTCGAATCGATCCGCGCGCTGCCGCGCGGAAAAGCCGCATCGCGCGCACTGGCTGCGTCCGCCGCCGTCATGAGCCTGGCAGGCTGCGTCGTCGCGCCGCAGCAGCAGATGGCGCCCAAGGAGGCACCGGTGGTGCTCGGCCCGGCCGTGCGCCAGAACGTCACGCCCATGGAGGCGGTGCTCGCCTGCTTCGGCGACCACGTGGCCGCCACCCAGCGCCCGCCCTTCGTCATCACCGTGGGCGACGTGAAGGACTACACCGGCAAATACAGCATCAACGAAGGCAACGCCATCACGCAGGGCGGCGCGCTGATGGTGTATTCGGCACTGGGCAAGCTCGGCGGCGCGGTGCAGGTGGCCGAGCGCTTCGACCCGGTCATCGCCGAGCGCGAGCTGGGCTATGCGGACCGCCGCCAGCTCGGCGACGGCCGCACGCACCAGCTCGCCGGTCCGGGCGGCGGGCAGGCCGTGCCGTGGCTGCCGTACTTCGGCGGCACCATCAACAAGTCCGACTACTTCATCGTGGGCGGCATCACCGAGCTCAACTACAACATCAACTCCGGCGGCGCCGAGATCGGCGTGAACCAGGTGGGCGTGAAGGCGCGCACCTTCAGCCAGTCGGTGGGCATAGACCTGCGCATCGTCGACACCAAGACGCTGATGATCGTGAAGACCGTCAGCCTCACGAAGCAGTTCAACGGCTACGAGGTCGGCTTCAACGTCTTCCGCTTCTTCGGCAGCAAGCTCTACGACATCGACGTCGGCGCCAAGGGCCAGGAGCCGGTGCAGATGGGCGTGCGCGCCGCGCTGGAAGAGGGCGTGGTGCGCCTGGTGGCCGCGGTCGCCAAGGTCGACCCCAACCCCTGCCTGGGCATGCGCATGACCGAGGACCTGCGCCTCACGCCCGCCGAGGAACTGCGCAAGGTGTCCAACCCGCTCGTCGATTCGGCCGGCGCCGTCGTGCTGCAGGGTGAAGCCGTCAACGCGGCCAGCCAGACCGGCGCGAGCCTCACGGGCTCGAGCGTGCAGATCCCCTTCGAGTTCGGCGCGGCCGCGCTCACGGGCGGCACGCTGAATCTCCTCGACCAGATCGCGGCGGCCGCCGCCAAGGCGCCCACCGAGGTCGTGCTGGTCGCGCGCGACACCGAGAACTGGGACGCCGGCAAGCGCGACATGCTGACCGACCAGCGTATCGGCGTGGTCACCACGGCGCTCGCGTCGCGCGGCCTGGCGCCCGGCGGCATCAGCGTCACATGGCGCCCGGACAAGGCGGATACGTCGATTCATCGCGATGGCCCCGGCCTGCAGGAGATCGCAAAGCTCCGTGTCCAGGGTGCGGTGAGGGGTGGACCGGCCCGTCCGGTCCGTGAGGAGAACGCAACCGAAGGGAAGTAACCGGGACACACAAGGCCTTCATCGCAGCAAACAACGGCAATCCGCCGATCCGCAATCCATCCAGTCAGTCAGTCCTACTTTCAGATCCATCAAAGGAACGTCATGCAGAAGAATCGCAAGAACCCGGGCCGCCGCGCCAACGGCGCACCGCTCAACAGCATCGGCATGGCCGTGCTGGCCACGCTCGTGGCCAGCGGCGCGCAGGCCGCCGAAACGGTCGTCACGCCTGTGGCCGCCAACACCACGGCCTACCAGAGCGTGCAGTCGGTGCAGGACAAGACGCTGCCGGTGAACGCCACGGCCGCCGGCACCACCATAGACATCACGACCGCCGGCCCGCAGACCGGCAACAGCAACACGGTCACGCAGAACGCGGTGAAGGCAAGCGCCACGGGCAACGCCTTCGTGAATGCGGTCGACCTCTCGCTGACCGGCGGCACGGGCGCGACGCCCGCCGAAGGCGCGGCCTCACTAGGCGTGCAGACCAACAGCGGCGCCGTCTCCAGCCTCGCCACCGGCAACACGGTGACGGTCGATCTCGACGGCTTCTCGAGCGGCGGCGCCGCCAACACCAACAACACGCTCGCGGCGAGCACCACGCTCAACAGCGGCTCGTCGACCATCTCGGGCGCGGTGCCCGTGGACTACGCCTCTGCCAACCCGGGCTCGGTCTCGCTGGCCTACACACCCGCCGGCGGCAGCGCGACGGCCCAGGGCAGCCTGGTCGTCAGCTCCGTGCAGCAGGCCACCGGCGCGGCTTCGTCCGCGTCGGCCAGCGGCAACAACCTGGCGCTCACGCTGACGGCACCCGGCACCAACGCGGTCGACGCCGCACCGGCGCTCGACGGCAACACGGTCTCCGCGACGCTCAAGGGCAACGCGGCCAACAGCACGGCCAGCATCCAGGCCGGCGGCGCGCCGGCCTTCACCGGCTCGGCCGTCGTCGCGAACCAGCAGCTGAACCAGTCGGCCACCCCCGTCACGCACACGGCCTCGGCCAACGGCAACTCCATCATCGCTTCCATCGGCAGCGACGCCGCGGGCAGCACCAACACGCTGCAAGGCGGGCTGTCCGTGCAGGGCAACACCATCTCCAGCAGCGCCACCGGCAACGAAGCCCTCGGCACCACCACCGGCACGGCCGGCAACCGCATCGTGCTGGCGGACGGCGTGTCGGTCGCCGGCTCCGGCGGTGCCGCCTCCAACACCAGCACCTACAACGCGGGCAGCCTGTCGAGCACGGTCGCGGCCGACCTGCTCGTGTCGAACAGCCAGGGCAACGTGGGCGTCTCGCTCAGCGCGGCCACGCAGGCCTCGGGCATCATCGCGGGCGTGCAGTCGGTCGACGGCGGCGCCGTCACCGTCGCGAACAACGCGACCACCGCCTCGGCGACCGGCAATGCCGCGTCGAGCGCGATCCTCGGCGGCAAGGACGCCGCCTCGTTCACCGCCACTGCGGCACTGGCCAACCAGCAGAGCAACTACAACGGCGGCGTGAACGCCATTGCGGGCCCGAACGTAATCGCCGCAATCACCGGCAGCGAGGACGGCACCAACAACGCCAGCACGGTCTCCGTGACGGGCAACCGCTCCGCCGCGACGGCCTACGGCAGCAGCGCGAGCCAGAGCCTCGCGCTCCAGGCGAACGCGCTGCCGCTGTCCGGCGCCAACGTCACGCTCGCCGGCGGCAGCCTGCCCGACGGGAACGTCACGGCCGCCGGCGCGGCCACGATGACGAACCTGCAGGGCAGCTACTCCGCCCCCGTCAGCGCCCAGACCGTGGGCTCCATCGTCGGCCTGGCGGCCGATTCGCGCGGCACCGGCGGCGACACCATCCACGGCAGCAGCTTCACCGTGGGCAGCAACACGCAGGAAGCCGTGGCGGTGAGCAACGGCGCGAACAACGCGCTGTCGCTGACCGGCACCACTGTCGGCTCGGGCGCAGGCGTGGCGAGCGTGCAGGTCGTGGACCAGGGCTCGCCGGTCAACGCGGTCCTGGCGGGCTCGGTGGCGGGCGCCTACCTCGGCACCCACACCACCGACAGCGCCGTCGCGCTGGCGAACAACCTGCAGCGCGCGGTGGCGTACGGCAACTCGGGCGCGAACAGCCTGAACGTGTCGGCCAACAGCGCGAGCGTACCGGTCTCGGAAGCGCCCGCCTCGGTGGCGACGCCCCTGGGCGGCACGGCCAGCGTCAATGCCGCCTACGGCGTGCTGAGCAACCAGTCAGTGTCCGGCGACGTCTCGGCAGTGGCGGACGGCCGCGGTGTCGGGCCGGTCGGCGCGCAGACGGTGCTGATCGAAGGCAACGTCACCCGCAGCACCGTCTCGAACCAGGGCAATGCCTTCGTCGGCGCCGCCTACGGCAACGATGCCTCCAACGCCGCCAAGCTGGCGCTGGGCACCGGCGCCACGGTTGCCGGCGCGGCATCGGTGGGCAACGTGACCAGCGTGCAGAACGTGAACGGCTCGGCCATCACCGCATCGGTGCCGGGCGGCAACGTGGTCTCCACGGCGATCGAGGACAACGTCGTGGCATCGACGGTCGCGACCTCCGGCAACCAGCTGCAGGCCCTGGCCTACGGCAACCGCGCGAGCGGCAACACCCTCGACGTGTCGGGCAACACGCTGGCCACCGTCACCGAACAGCCGCGCGCCGTGGCCGTCGGCGCCAACGCGACGACCGATGCGGCCTTCAGCGTGCAGAGCGTGCAGAACGGTTCGGGCAGCCTGAGCGCCTCGCTGCGCGACGGCTCCGTCCAGGGCGTGGGCGCCTCGCAGATCCGCACGCAGATCGGTGGCGACGTCACCGCCTCCAGCGTGGTGTCGAACGGCAACAGCGCCAGCGCCGCAGCCACGAGCAACAGCGCCGTCAACGGCCTGACGCTCGCGGGCAACAGCCTGTCGACCTCCAGCGCGGTGCAGAACGTGCAGACGACCAGCGCCGCGATCGAGGCACTGGCGGGCCAGGCCGGAACGCCGGGCACGCCCGCGTCGCCCTCGGCGCCCTTCAGCTACAGCGCGCACGTGATCGACACCGACGTACTCGGCGGCAACACCGTCGGCAACACCACGACGATCACCAGCGGCGAGCTGGGCGTGCAGATCGCCAGCCTCACGCAGGCCCAGATCAACTACCTGACCGCCAACGGCTGGAGCGCCGGCAGCGGCAACACGGCCGGCATGCTGACCGCGCCCGCGTCCATCCTGGGCCCGGTCTCGGTCGCGACCTACAGCCAGCTGCAGACCGGCTCCGCGGTGCCGTTCGACGCCACAATCCCGGGCACGCCGGCCGTGGCCGCGATTGCGAACCGCGGCGGCGTGACGGTGGCCGTGGCCGGCAACGTCACCGGCTCGCAGCTCGCCGTGACAGGCAACAGCAGCAGCGCGGCCGTCACCGGCAACAGCGCCACCAACAGCGCCTCGGTCACCGGCAACACCATCGCCTCGGGCGGCGCGACCACGGCCAGCGCGAGCGGCCTGGCCGGCGGCACCACCGGTGCGCTGGCCGACCACACGGTGTCGAACGTGCAGCAGGTCACGGCCGGGCAGGCGCTGTCGACCAGCGTCTACGGCACCTTCGCCGTAGACGCTGCCGCGGGCGCAGCCATCTCGGGCTCCGCGCTGAGCGTTTCCGACAACAGCCAGCGCGGCACCGCCGTGGCGAACACCGCGGCCAACAGCCTGAGCCTGAGCGGCACCAACGTCGCGAGCACCTCGGCGCTGTCGTCGGCGCAGTCGGGCAACGCGGCCGTCTCGGCGGCCTCGGATCTCGAGCTTTACGCGCCGGGCGCGGTCTCGGCATCGTCGGTGGACCTGTCGCGCAACAAGAACACGTCGCTGGGCGTGATCAACGACGTGACCAACACCCTGAGCGTGAAGGCCTCCAACCTGACGCCTGCCGGCGCCACGGGCAACGCGATGCTGGTGTCCGGCTCGGCCACCGGCGACCACGTGCTGAACAACGCACAGTTCGCGTCCACCTCGGTGAGCAGCACCGCCACCACGCGCCTGTACAACCAGGACCAGACGGCCTCGGCCACGACGGGCCTGGTCAACAGCACCGCGACGATCAGCGGCAACAGCACGACCGCCGAAGCCTCGGCCAACCGTGCCGACAACAGCGTGGCGCTCAACGGCACCGCGGCACAGGGCGCGAGCGCGGGCCTGAACAACCTGCAGCTCAGCAGCGCGGCCGTGACGGCCAGCGCCTCGACCTCGGCCACGTTCAAGCTCGAAGGCACCAGCCCGGCCACGCCGGCGGCTCTGAACAGCGGCATCACGGTCGACGGCAACAGCACCACGGCGCTGGCACGCGGCAACGCGGCCACCAATGTGCTGAACGTGTCGGCGGGCAGCGGTTATGCCGCCGCGGCAGCGGTTGCGGGCAGCACCTCGGGCGGCGTCACGCAGGCCACTGCGGCATTGCTCAATACGCAGAGCAACAGCGGAAGCGTGTCGGCCAGCGCCACGGGCACGTACCAGGTCGCGCTCAACGGCGTGACCGGGGGGCACCGCTGCCGGCCTGACGAACGGCACCGCCGCGCTGACGGACAACACCGTCGCGGCGCAGGCCTACGGCAACACGGCGACCAACGCCGTGACCGTCGCGGCCACGGTGGCGAACCGCCCGACGGTGGCGGTGGCGAACTACCAGACCAACAGCGGCGCCATCGTCGCGACGGCGACCGGCGTGAACTACGGCACGGGCATCACCGGCGCCACCACCGGCAGCACGCTGCGCGCGGCCGGTAACCAGGTGACGGCGACCGCGGTGGGCAACTCCGCCGTGTCGACCATCGCCTCGGCGCGCTGAGCGGCGCGCCATCCATGCCCCGGCGAGCGCCCGTGCGCCCGCCGGGGCTTTTTCCTCCGGCGCGGCGTGCATGGCTGCACGGCCGGTTGTTCACGAGCCATGTACCTGCATCCCCTCATTGCCAATGTGCCTCCGGCCGAGCGCGAGGCGCTCGTCCAGAGCTGCGAGCTGCGTTCCTTCAGGCGCAACGAGACGGTGCTCGCCGCCGATAGCCGGACCGACCGGATCTATTGCGTGGCCAGCGGCCTGCTGCGCGTGGTCCTCCACGGCAAGGGCAGCGCGCAAGACACCGACGTCACCACTGACTTCATCCGGCGGGACGATTTCTTCATGGGGCCGTCCCTTGCGCAGGACGGCTACCAGGCCACGCAGACGCTGATCGCGGCGCTGCCCTCGGCTGTCTACCTGGTGCCCGTGGCCGCCATGCGGCGTCTGTGCGCCGCGCATCCGGAGGTGGCCATCGGCCTGCTCGGGCTCGCGATGAAGCGCATGGCCGTGGTCAGGGGCCAGCTGCGCCGCATCTCGGCGCTGTCGGCCGAAGACCTGGTGAGCCGCGTGCTGCACCAGCTCACGCTGCTCGCGCCGGCGAGCGCGGGCGGATACGACAAGCGCATCACCCAATCGGTGATCGCCTCCTACTCGGGCCTTTCGCGCGAAGTGGTCAACAAGACCATGCGCGCGATGGAGAACCGCGGCCTGGTCCGCAGGGACGAAGACGGCGTGCACGTGTCGCCCGACTTCGCCGCCACCGACTTCGGCGAGCTGCGGCCCGCCGAGCCGGGCCTTTCAGGCGACGCGGCGCAGCAGCAGGACGCTCCGCTGCTGCCGCCGCAGCCGCTCGATTCGCTGCGCATGCGCAGGGCGGGCGAATCCGGAAGCGACTGAGCCCCCCATGTTCATGGGTTTCGCCGGCGGGCACGGATGCGCATCATGCGGTGATGTATCTGCATCCCCTGATGGCGGGACTTCCGCCAACGGAACGTGAGGCGCTCGCCGAATGCAGCCGGCCCCGTTCCTACAAGCGCAACGAGGTCCTGCTGGCAGCCGGCGATACCACCGACCAGATCTATTGCGTGGCGAGCGGCCTGCTGCGCGTGGTCACGCCGGGCCATGCCGAAGGCAGCGAGATGACGACCGAGCTCATCGGCCCGAACGACTTCTTCTTCGATCTCTCGATCAGGGAAGACAGCTACCGGACGAAGCAGACCTTGATCGCCACCTTGCCTTCGTCCGTGTTCGTCGTGCCTATCGCGAAGATGCGCGGCCTCTGCGTGCGCCGTCCCGAGGTGGCGCTGGGCCTGCTCGGGCTCACGATGAAGCGCATGAACGTGCTGCGCGACCAGTTCCGCCGCATCTCCGTGCTGCCCGCCGAAGACCTGGTGCTGCGCGTGCTGCACGAGCTCACACGCCTCGCGCCCATAGGCCCGGACGGGTACGACAAGCGCATCACGCAGTCGGTGATCGCCTCGTACTCGGGACTCTCCCGGGAGATGGTCAACAAGATCATGCGAGCCATGGAAATCCGTGGGCTCGTGCGTCGCGACGAAGACGGCGTGCATGTGGCCGAGGATTTCGTCGCGACCGATTTTGCGTAGTGCGCGAATGCATGCGCGAGGGCCCGACATGAAGACAAAGGGCCTACCGCCTGTGCGGTGCCTACCGAATTCCCGGTATTGATCGCATTCCGGGCGGCGCGGACATTGGAACCGGTGGACCCGAGAGCGGTACTGCCGGGGAGATGCGTGCATGGCGCGGGGAACCGGTGGGCGGCCTTGTGGTCCGGTCTTTCCACTCCCGGCCGGAGGTTGTCATGTCCATGCACAAAGCTGCGCTCGATCTGTTCCTTGCCGAATGCACGGCCACCGCGCTGAAGTCGGAGATCGAACTCCGAGGCACGTTGGCTAGCGCGCTGCAGATCCGGCACAAGATCCGGGATACAGATCTCCAGACCTTGTTCAAGCTGGCCAATGCTGCTGAGCCGCACACGTTCACCCGGATCTACTACGTCCTGACGCTGCAATTGTTTGCAGGCTCGGCATACAAGGACCTTAGACCGCTTTTCGACGCTGTTCAGGGCAATCTGGAGCACGCCCAAGTCATGCCGCACTGGGACCCCGGGAAGCCTCACAAACTGGGCTCGATCTATGCGGCGGAGCCGATGAACCTGTTTGCGGGATGGTCGCTGACCAACACGCGGAACAACCAGACGATGCTCGACCCCCATGTGCTGATGGAGCATCTCGATGGGTCCATTTCCAGCGACCTGAATGGAGTGTCGTCTTCAGGCTCGGTCAATCCGACGGTGGGCATGAGGATTTCCGGTGCGCTGAATCAGGTGGATGCGCAAGCCACCACACAGCGTCTGGGTGGCGTCGCCCCACCAGGACTCAGGCGAAGCTATTCGGCGTATAGCTTCGACCTGAAAACCAGGGAATCCCGCATGCAGGCTACGTTGGGCAAGTTGGCGGGCAGCCGTACGAGAAACTACGACTGGCGGCAGGCCCTCAAGAAATTCGAGAAGCTCTCGCAGGATATGCAGAGCAGTACCCGGGCAGGCCTTGAACACTATCAACTTCTGTACGACAACGTACCTCAGGGCACTGCGATCAGTGGTCATCTCGCTGATGCGTACGAGTCTTGGAAGACCCATCGGCTGAACGCCATGGCTGTCATCAAGGCGATGTGCGACGAGTTGAAGACTCCCGCCCACAGCGCATCGAACATCATGACGCTTCCTCACAAGGATGGAGCGCGGCCGGTACCGCAACCTGTGTATCAGCCGCCACCACAGCACTATCAGCAGCCGCACCATCCACAACAGCAGCCACACGGGTATCAACCACCGCCGCACTATCCGCAGCAGCCGCCGCACGGATTTCAGCCCCCGCCGCACTACCCACAGCAGCCGCCGCATGGATTTCAGCCCCCGCCGCACTACCCGCAGCAGCCGCCGCATGGATTTCAGCCCCCGCCGCACTACCCGCAGCAGCCGCCGCACGGATTTCAGCCCCCGCCGCACTACCCGCAGCAGCCGCCGCACGGATTTCAGCCCCCGCCCTACCCCCATCAGCCGCCGCAGTACTTTCAACCGCAGCCTGGTTCCTATCAGAAAAAGTAGACGGATCCAGCCGCGCGCCTCTGTCCTCGGCTTGCAGGTCAGCCCCCGCGCGGCACCCGCGTCTCGGAAGGCCGCTCCCCGAAGCGCGCACGGTACTGCGCCGCGAAATGCCCCAGGTGAAGAAAGCCGTACTTCTGCGCCACCTCGCGCACGCCGGCTCCGTTGGCCCCGGCCGACGCCCGTAGTTCGGAGCGCACCCTCTCGAGCCGGGTCTCGCGCAGGAACTCCATCGGACCCTGTCCCGCATGCTGGCGGAACGCCAGTTGCAGGGCTCGCGCGCTGCAGCCGACCTCGCGGCAGACATCGGCCAGCGACAGGGGCTGGTCGGCATGCGCCTCCATGTACTCCTGCGCCCTGCGGACCACGCGCGGCAGCAGGCTGCGCCGCTGGGTGTCGCCGGCAAGGGCGCGGGAGTGGTTGTGTCCGGCCGACATCAGCAGGCTGGCCATCAGGTACGCCTCGGCGTGCTCGGCCAGCGGGCTGCCGGACTGCAGCGCGTTGCCGGCGTCGAGCGTGAGCCGCAGGTAGTCGATGAAATGCACCAGCGGCGCGAGCGCGGGGTTGTCCAGCGGCACGCCGAGGTCGAACACCAGGTGCTGCCTGACGGGTGCCTGCAGCAGCGATTCGAGCCGTGAGAGCAGGGCGGGGCGCGCCAGCCGCACGATCAGGTGCGGGCTGTCGTCGGCCCAGCGCATCGACAGCAGCTCGGTGGGCGAGGGCAGCGACGCGAGGCGGGGCGTGGCGTCCACCTGCTGCGCGCCGCAGCGGATCTCGGCCGCGCCGCGCAACGGAATCTGCAGCAGGAAGAAGTCCTGCAGGTAGCCGGGGTCGATCTGCACGCCGGGGCCGTACTGCACGTAGTTGAGGCTCACGTCCCGGTGCAGCCGCGCGCTGTGGTGGCAGGCGTCGAGGTCGGCGCGGGGGCGCAGGGTGACCAGGCCGTGCGGGCAGAACACGCGTGCCACGCTTTCGCGGGCTTCGTCCACGTCGTGGCTCTCGAAGAGCCGGTAGCGCTGCAGCGGCAGCTGTGGGTTCGCGGCGGTTTCCATGGGGCGAAGGCACCGTAGCAAAAACCGCTCCTGCCCACAATTCGGACCGTCCCGGCCCCCGAGGCCTTCCCCGGAGCGCTCCCCGGGGCCAGAAAACTGCGCGCCAGGGACACGGCCTGCGTTTGCGGGATCCGCCGCGGCCCCTCCCCGCCATAACGTTCGCTCCACAGGCCGCCCGGCCTGTACCCGATGTTCGATCAACCGAGGAGAGCAAGCGTCATGTTCAAGGGACTCGAAGGCAGGAGCGCCATCGTCACCGGCGGATCCACGCTGATAGGCGCCGGCGTGGTGCGTGCGCTGCACGCGGCCGGCGTGAAGGTCGTCATCGCCGACATCGATGCCGCCAACGGCCAGCCGCTGGCCGATTCGCTGGGCGCCGGCGTGCGCTTCGTGCGCACCGACATCACCGACGACGCGCAGGTGAAGGCCTGCGTGGCGGAGGCGGCCGAGCATCACGGCGGGGTGCACTTCCTCGTCAACCTGGCGTGCTCGTACGTGGACGACGGCTTCAAGTCGCCGCGCGCCGACTGGCTCACCTCGTTCAACGTGAACGTGGCCAGCGCCGTGGCCATGCTGCAGGCCGTGCATCCGCACATGGTGGCGGCCGGCGGCGGGGCGGTGGTCAACTTCACGAGCATCTCGTCGAGCGTGGCGCAGACGGGCCGCTGGCTCTATCCGGTGAGCAAGGCCGCGATGGCGCAGCTCACCCGCAACATGGCGATGGACCTCGCGCCCGACCGCATCCGCGTGAACAGCGTGTCGCCGGGCTGGACCTGGTCGGCCGTGATGAACCAGCTCACGAACGGCGACCGCGCCAAGACCGACCGCGTGGCCGCTCCCTTCCACCTGCTGGGCCGCGTCGGCGACCCCGACGAGGTCGCGCAGGTGGTGCTGTTCCTGTGCTCCGATCACGCGAGCTTCGTGACCGGTGCCGACTACGCGGTGGACGGCGGCTACTCCGCCATGGGCCCCGAGCAGGCCGTTCCCGCCATTCCCAAGCTGATGGACTGACCGCTCCACGCGGAGCATCGAAGGAGCATGAAATGAAGCGAATCGCGATCGTCGGCGCAGGCCAGTCGGGCCTGCAACTGGGACTCGGCCTGCTTGCCGCGGGCTACGAAGTCACGATGTTCAGCAACCGCACGGGCGAGGACATCCGCCAGGGCAAGGTCATGTCGAGCCAGTGCATGTTCCACACCTCGCTGCAGATCGAGCGCGACCTGGGCCTGGACCACTGGGCGAGCGACTGCCCCACGGTGGACGCCATCGGCCTGGCCGTGCCGCACCCCGAGCAGAAGGGCGCGAAGGCCATCGATTGGGTCGCGCGGCTCAATTCGAGCGCGCAGTCGGTCGACCAGCGCGTGAAGATCCCGGCGTGGATGGACGAGTTCAGGAACAAGGGCGGCGAGCTCGTCTTCAAGGACGCGGGCATCGACGAGCTCGAGACCTGCACGCAGACGCACGACCTCACGCTGGTGGCCAGCGGCAAGGGCGAGATCTCGAAGCTCTTCGAGCGCGACGCCCACAAGTCCACCTACGACAAGCCGCAGCGCGCGCTGGCGTTGACCTACGTCAAGCGCATGAGGCCGCGCGAGCCGCATTCGGCCGTGTGTTTCAACCTCATTCCCGGCGTGGGCGAGTACTTCGTGTTCCCGGCGCTGACCACCACGGGGCCGTGCGAGATCATGGTGTTCGAAGGCGTGCCTGGCGGCCCGATGGACTGCTGGGCCGACGTGAAGACGCCCGAGGAGCATCTGGCGCGCAGCAAGTGGATCGTCGACACCTTCACGCCGTGGGAAGCCGAGCGCTGCCACGACATCGAGCTGACCGACGACAACGGCATCCTCGCTGGCCGTTTCGCGCCCACTGTGCGCAAGCCGGTGGCGACACTGCCGTCGGGGCGCAAGGTGCTGGGCCTGGCCGACGTGGTGGTGCTCAACGATCCGATCACGGGGCAGGGCTCGAACAACGCGGCCAAGTGCGCCGACACGTATCTCAAGAGCATCCTCGCGCGCGGCGACGGCCCTGCCGACGCGGCCTGGATGCAGCAGACCTTCGACCGCTACTGGTTCGGCTACGCGCAGTGGGTCACGCAGTGGACCAACATGCTGCTCGCTCCGCCGCCGCCGCACGTGCTCAACCTGCTCGGCGCCGCCGGCGCGATGCCGCCGCTGGCCAGCGCATTCGCCAACGGCTTCGACGATCCGCGCACCTACTTCCCGTGGTTCGCGGACCCGACCGAGTCGCAGCGCTTCATCGACACCTGCGCGGCCGTCGCGTAGCGGGAGCGGCACCATGAAGCGACGCGTGGCCATCGTCGGTGCCGGCCAGTCCGGCATGCAGCTCGCGCTCGGCCTGCAGCGCGCGGGGCACGAAGTGACGGTGTTCTCCAACCGCAGCGCACAGGAGATCGCCGAGGGGCCGGTGATGTCCAGCCAGTGCATGTTCGAGAACGCGCTGCAGACCGAGTGCGAACTCGGGCTCGACTGGTGGACCGACGAATGCCCGGCGGTGGAAGGCATCGCCGTCGCGGTGCGCAATCCTGAAGGCGGCAAGGCCGTCGAATGGAGCGCGAAGCTCGATGGCCCCGCGCAGTCGGTCGACCAGCGGCTCAAGATACCCGCGTGGATGGCCGAGTTCGAGAAGCGCGGCGGCACGCTGGTGCTGCAGGACGTGGGTATCGACGACCTGGAGACCTGCGCGCAGATGAACGATCTGGTGATCGTCGCGAGCGGCAAGGGCGAGATATCGGGGCTCTTCGAGCGCGACCCCGAACGCTCGCCCTACGAGCAGCCGCAGCGCGCACTCGCGTTGACCTACGTGAGGGGCATGAAGCCGCGCGAGCCGCACTCGGCGGTGTGCTTCAACCTGATTCCCGGCGTGGGCGAGTACTTCGTGTTCCCGGCGCTGACCATCGACGGACCCTGCGAGATCATGGTGTTCGAAGGCGTGCCTGGAGGCCCGATGGACTGCTGGGCCGACGTGAAGACGCCGCAGGAACATCTCGCGCGCAGCAAGTGGATCCTCGAAACCTTCCTGCCCTGGGAGGCCGAGCGGTGCGCGAACATCGAACTCACCGACGACAACGGCATCCTCTCGGGCCGCTTCACGCCGACGGTGCGCAAGCCGCTGGCGACGCTGCCTTCGGGGCGCAAGGTGCTGGGCCTGGCCGACGCGATCGTGCTCAACGATCCGATCACCGGACAGGGCTCGAACAACGCAGCCAAGTGCGCCGACATCTACCTGAAGCGGATCCTCGAGAACGGTGACGCACCCTTCGACGCCGAATGGATGCAGCAGACCTTCGACCGCTACTGGGAAGGCTACGCCCGCTGGGCCACGGACTGGACCAACAGCCTGCTCGCGCCGCCCAGGCCCCACCTGCAGAAGCTGCTGCAAAGCGCCACGCAGATGCCCGCGGTGGCGAGCACCATCGTGAACGGCTTCGACGACCCGCGCGCGTTCGCGCCCTGGTGGTTCGACGCCGCGCAGGCCGACCGCTTCCTGGAGGAGCGTGCGCGCGAGGCGGCAGTCGACCGCTTCGACCGGCGCGATTTCCGCAAGGCGCTCGGGCAGTTCAGCACCGGCGTGACCGTCATCACCACCCGCGCGATGGACGGCCGGCGCGTAGGCATGACGGCCAACTCGTTCTCCTCGGTCTCGCTCGATCCGCCGCTGGTGCTGTGGAGCCTTGCGCGCCAGGCGCCCAGCGTGGGCGACTTCACCGGCGCCAGCCATTTCGCGATCAACGTTCTGGCGGCGAACCAGCATCACCTGTCGCGGCAGTTCTCGACGCCGCAGGCCGACAAGTTCGGCGGCGTCGACTGCTGCGAGGGAACGGCCGGCGTGCCGCTGCTCAACGGCACGATCGCAAGATTCGTCTGCCGCAACGTCAGGCAGTACGATGGCGGCGACCACCTCATCTTCATCGGCGAGGTCGAGCGCTACGACCGCTTCGACGGCGAGCCGCTGGTCTTTCATTCGGGCTACTACCAGGTGACCACACGACATCCGGAATGCATGCAATGAGCGCGCGGCCCGCATCAACCACCACCCCATGAACGGAGCAACACACATGCAGCAGAAAGCACCCCAGGCCGCAGCACCACAGCGCATCCGCATCGAGGCCAGCGACGCAAGCGGCAGCTTCAGCGGCTACCTGGCACTGCCCACCTCGGGCACCGGGCCCGGCCTGGTCATCGCGCAGGAGATCTTCGGCGTGAACGACACGATGCGCGAGGTGGCCGACTACTACGCGGAAGAAGGCTACGTGGTGCTCGTGCCCGACCTGTTCTGGCGCCAGCAGCCCGACGTCGAACTCGGGTACACGCCCGAGGACTGGCAGCGCGCCTTCGGCTTCTACCAGGGCTTCGACGAGGCCAAGGGCATGGAGGACATGCAGGCCGCCATCGCCGCGCTGCGCCAGCGGCCCGAGGTGCAGGGCGGCAAGGTCGGCGTGCTCGGCTTCTGCCTCGGCGGCAAGCTGGCCTACCTCGCGGCCTGCCGCACCGACGCGGACGTCGCCGTCGGCTACTACGGCGTGGGCATCGACGCCGCCCTCGACGAGGCCGACAACATCAAGCGCCCCCTCACGCTGCACATCGCCGAGCTCGACAAGTTCTGCCCGCCCGAGGCGCGCGACCGCATCGTGGCGGCACTCGAAGGGCCGCCCCGGCGTCTCGCTGCACGTGTACCCGGGCATGGACCACGCCTTCGCGCGCCTGGGCGGCGAGCACTACCACAAGCCATCGGCGCTGATGGCGCACGAGCGCAGCATCGCCACGCTGAAGGACGCCATCGGCCCGCACTACGACCTCTCGGCGCTGTGGGACAAGCACTGCGAGTACGAGTTCGGCACCCGCAACGTCGATGACACCATGTCCACCATGGTGGCCGAGCCCTACGTCAACCACATCCCGACCATGACCGGCGGCGTGGGCTACAAGAACCTGCACGCCTTCTATTCGAACCACTTCGTCAACAGCAACCCGCCCGACACCTCGCTGGTGCCGATCTCGCGCACCATCGGCGCCACGCAGGTGGTCGACGAGATGCTGTTCTGCTTCACCCACACCACCGAGATCCCGTGGATGCTGCCGGGCGTGGCACCCACCGGCAAGCGCGTGGAGATCCCGCTGCTCGCGGTCATCAAGTTCCGCGGCGACAAGCTCTACCACGAGCACATCTACTGGGACCAGGCCAGCGTGCTGGTGCAGGTGGGGCTGCTCGATGCGAAGCTGCTGCCGGTGGCCGGCATCGAGACGGCGCGCAAGCTGCTGGACGAGACGCTGCCGTCGAACACGCTGATGCAGCGCTGAAGCCTTAGTCCGAGGCCTTCACTGCATCCACCAGGAAGCGCACGAAGGCCTTCGCCGCATCGGGCAGCGAGCGGCCCGCCATGGTCTCTATGGCGAGGTGCCGCTCGTGCATCTCGCGGTCCTTCAGCGGGATCGCGACCAGCGCCTTGCTCTCCAGCAGCGCGCGGATCGACAGCGGCCCGTAGAAGGCGATGCTGCCGCCGCCCGCGGCCGCGAAGCTCAGCAGCGCATTCGCATGGTTGCTCGACATCGCCAGCTGGTAGCGCAGCTCCTGCCGTGAGCAACTCGCATCGAGCAGGCGGCGGATGGAGCTGTCCTCCTGCGGCAGTCCCAGCGGATAGGCCACCACCTGGCGAAGCGAGAGCTGCCGCTGCCGCGCGAGCGGATGGTCCACCGCCATGACCGCGAGGATGGGGCTCGGATGCCGCAGCTCCACCTCGATGCCCGGCTCGGGCAGGGCGCTGAGCGTGATGCCCACGTCGGCCTCGCCGTCGCGCACCAGCCGCGAGATGTCGGCGGGCGCGCAGACCTCCAGGTGGAAGCGGATGCCCGCGTGCTTGAGGCGGAACTGCGCGATCAGCCGGGGAATGAAGTCGAAGGCGAAGCCCTCGGTGCTCGCCACGCGGACGTAGCCGCTGCGCAGACCGCGCAGCCCGGCGATCTCGTTCGCCACGCGCTCGATGTCCTGCTGCGCGCGCTTGGCATGCGCGGCCAGCAGCTCGCCCGCGGCGTTGGGCACCATGCCGCGCGCATGGCGTTCGAAGAGCAGGGTGTCGAGCTCGCGCTCCAGGCGCGCCACCTGCCGGCTCACGGCCGAGGGCGCGACGTTCAGCTTGAGTGCGGCTTCCTTCACCGAGCCGGTCTTCACGACCTCGAGAAAGTAGCGCACCGCTGTTTCCTGCAAGGCACGAGGCGCCATGGATCGCTCCTGCACGTGGTCCGGACGGTTGCTGAAGATTGCCGATTCGGCAACGCAGAATTCTAAACATTGCGCTTGTGACACCGGCATGACGATCCTAGGATGAACTCGTTCGCACCCTCGAACCCCCAGTCATCCAGTCGAAATTCCAGGAGTCCCGATGAACCGTCTCCCTCTCGTGGCGCGCATGGCATTGCTGTGCTGCAGCCTAGGATTTGGCGCCGTGCCGCTGACCTCGCTTGCCGCCGAGACGGGCTTTCCCGCGCGGCCGGTCACGCTGGTGATTCCTTTCCCGCCCGGCGGCGCCACCGACGTCAACGGCCGCGTGATCGCGCAGAAGCTCGGCAAGGAGCTGGGCCAGCCGGTGGTGATCGAGAACCGCGGCGGCGCCGGCACGGTGGTGGGCGCGAGCTACGTGGCGAAGTCCACGCCCGACGGCTACACGCTGCTGCTGAGCTCGGGCTCCACCTTCACCGTCAACCCCGCGATCCGCAGCAACCTGCCCTACGACCCGGTGAAGAGCTTCGAGCCGATCGGCATTGCCGGGCGCGTGGCGCTGATCCTGCTGGCCAACAGCGAAGTGCCGGTGCAGACGGTGAAGCAGTTCGTCGACTACGTGAAGGCCGCGCCGGACAAGTACTCGTACGGCTCTTTCGGCACCGGCACCACCGCCCAGTTCGCGGGCGAAACCATGCTGCGCGCCACCGGCCTGAAGATGACGCACGTGCCCTACAAGGGCAGCGCGCCGGCCATGACCGACCTGATGGGCGGGCAGATCCCGTTCAGCATCGACACCGTGAGCGCGGCCGTCCCGCAGCTCAAGAGCGGAAAGATCAAGGCCATCGCGCTCACCACCGCGAAGCGCTCGGCGCTGCTGCCCGACGTGCCCACCTTCGCCGAGAGCGGCTATCCCGAGGTCGACATGGATTCCTGGCTCATGCTCGCCGCGCCGAAGGGCGTGCCCGCCGACGTGAAGGCGAAGCTGGAGAAGGCGCTGGCCGCGACGATTGCCGATCCGGAGACCAAGGCGAAGCTGCTGGCCGTGGGGCTGGAGCCGAGCTACAGCAGCGCCGCGGCGAGCGTCGAGCTGATCAACCGCGAACTGCCCGTGATGCGTGCGATCGCCGCAAGAGCCAACATCACCGCCGATTGAATTGGTTCTCCCCCAGGCTTCGCGCACTTCGTGTCGCTGCGCTGACCCCTCGCCGGGGGGCGACACCTACGGCCCGGCAAAGCCGGTTCCGTGGTGTCCTGCGAATGCGCAGCGCCATGCCCAGAACAAGAGACATCGATGACCTCCGCCAAAACAACCCACGATCCCACCACCGAACTCGTCGAGAAATCCGCCGTCGAACTGCGCCGCCTCATCGGCAGCAAGCAGCTCTCGCCCGTCGAGCTGCTGGAGGCATGCATCGCGCGCATCGAGCGCGTGAATCCCTTCGTCAATGCCGTCACCGCCACCTGCTTCGAGCGAGCGCGCGCTGAAGCCAAGTCGGCCGAAAGCGCAGTGATGCGCGGCGACGCGTTGGGCCTGCTGCACGGCCTGCCGATGGGCGTGAAGGACCTTGAGCCCACAGAAGGCCTGCTCACCACCTGGGGCTCGCCCATCTACCGCGACCATGTGCCGACGGAGGACATCGAACTCGTGGCGCGACTGCGCCGCGCGGGCGCCATCGTCGCGGGCAAGACCAACGTGCCCGAGATGGGCGCGGGCGCCAACTCGCGCAACGACGTGTGGGGCGCCACGGGCAACCCGTTCAACCCGAACCTCAACGCGGGCGGCTCCTCGGGTGGCTCGGCGGCTGCGCTGGCCTGCGACATGCTGCCCGTGTGCACCGGCTCCGACACCGGCGGCTCGCTGCGCATTCCCGCGGCCAAGTGCGGCGTGGTGGGCTTCAGGCCCTCGCCGGGCGTGGTACCCAGCGTGCGCAAGCCGCTGGGCTGGACGCCCATCTCGGTCGTCGGCCCCATGGGCCGCACCGTGGAGGAGGCCTGCCTGCAGCTGGCGGCATCGGCCGGCATGTGCGCGGGCGACCCGCTGAGCTATCCGCTCGACCCGATGTCCTTTCTCGTGCCGCCTTCGGTCGATCTGGGCCGGCTGCGCGTGGCATGGACCGAGGACTTCGGCATCTGCGCCGTGGACGACGGCATCCGCGCCACCTTCCGCCGCAAGATCGAAGCCATGCGGCACCTCTTCGGCCGCTGCGACGAGGTCAGCTTCGACATGGGCGAGGCGCACCGCTGCTTCGACGTGCTGCGCGCCGAGGCCTTCGTGGCTGGCATGCAGGCTGCCTACGAGCGCGACCCCGAAAGCCTCGGCCCCAACCCGCGCGCCAACTACGAGATGGGCGCGAAGATGAGCCTGCTCGACAGCGCCTGGGCGCAGGCCGAGCAGACGCGGCTGCTGAAGCACTTCCAGGCCACCTTCGCCGACTACGACCTCGTGCTGTCGCCGACCACGCCCGTCTCGCCCTTCCCGTGGACGCAGCTCTACGCCGCCGCCATCAACGGCGAGCCGCAGGCCAACTACTACCGCTGGCTGGCGCTGACCTACGTGGTCACGCTGACCACGCACCCCGCGATCGCGCTGCCCTGCGGCCTCGACCATGGCGGGCATGCCCTTCGGGCTGCAGGTGGTGGGCGGGTTCAGGGCCGACCACCAGGTGCTGGGCGCGGCGCATGCGATGGAGGCGGCGTTCTCGTCGAACCCCGAGCTGCGGCGGCCGCGTCCCGACCTGGCCGCGCTGCGCGCGGCCGAGCCTGCGCTGACTTCGATCGTCAGGACGCCACCCGTCTTCGGCGACGGCCGTGCTGCCGCATCGGCAGCCGTGTCGGCCGTCTAGGCATCCGCCACCGCATACGGCGTGAACCTGCTTTCGTTCTCGTTCACGTCCAGCGCCCGCCCGATGAAGGGGAATGCCCGTTGCGGGCAGGCGGTGCGCTCGCACACCTTGCAGCCCATGCCGATGGGTGTGGGCACGTCCTGGTCGGCCAGGTCGAGTCCCTTGGAATAGACCAGCCTCGGCGCATGCCGGATGTCGCAGCCCAGGCCGATGGCGAAGGTCTTGCTCGGTGAGCCGAATCCGCGCTGCCCGTGCGACACCGTGCGCGCCACCCACAGGTAGGTGCGCCCGTCGGGCATGCGCGCGAGCTGCCGCAGCACGCGCCCGGGCTGCGCGAAGGCCTCGTACACGTTCCACAGCGGGCAGGTGCCGCCGGTCTTGGAGAAGTGGAAGTGCGTGGCGGACTGCCGTTTCGAGATGTTGCCCGCGCGGTCCACGCGGATGAAGAAGAAGGGCACGCCGGGCGCGCCTGGCCGCTGCATCGAGCTCAGGCGATGGCACACCGTCTCGAAGCCCACGCCGAAGCGGCGCCCCAGCAGGTCGATGTCGTAGCGCAGGCTTTCCGCAGCCTTCAGGAATAGCTCGTAGGGCAGCAGCACCGCGCTGGCGAAATAGTTCGCCAGCCCTATGCGGGCCAGTGCGTGCGTCGGGGCGTCGTCGAAGCCTGCGCCTTCGAGCAGCGATTCGATCAGCCTCGTCTGCTCCAGCAGCGCCAGCTGGGTCGCGAGCTGAAACGACTGCTGGCCCGGCTCCAGGCTGCCCGACAGGCGCAGCACGCGGCTGGCGGGGTCGTAGCGGCGCTGGCTCTCGATGGCGTCGTCGTCGGTGGCCACCACGCGCACGCCGTGCTGCTCCAGCAGCCGCCGCTGCAGCCATTCGGACAGCGGGCCGCCGTGGCCGCGCGCTTCTTCGGCGAGCCTTTCCGCACGCTGGTCCAGTTCCTCGAAGTGGTTCTGGTGGGCGAAGAAGAAGTCGCGCACGGCCTCGAAGGGCATGGGGCGCGCGCTCGTGAGCTCGCCGCGTCCGTCGCCCAGCCCGGCGGCCATGATCTCGAGCCGCTCCGCGGCTTCCTGGTGGCGGCGATGCAGCGCGAGCAGCGCGCGCGCCACCGCCGGCATCTGCGAGGCCACTTCGCGCAGCTCCGGCAGCGCGACGGCTTCGCCGCCGGGGTTGTCGGCCAGCGCGTCGCGCATGCTCGAGACGAGGCGGGCTTCCTCGTCCTCGGAGAACTGCTGCACGTCGACGCCGAGCGTGCGGCTGATCCTGAGCAGCACGGCCACGGTCAACGGCCGCTGGTTCTGTTCGATCTGGTTGAGGTAGCTGGGCGAAAGCCCCAGCGCCTGGGCCAGCGCCACCTGCGTCATGCCGCGCTCCGCGCGCAGCTTGCGCAGGCGCACGCCCATGAAGGTCTTGCTCATCGTGCGGCTCCTTGCGTATTTGCAATATTCGCAAATCTCGCGTTTTCCATTCGCAATGATTGGCTGTTTCAGTCCTTCATTATGGCGATGCATTTGCGTAAATTGCGAATCCATGACTGACGAGAACACCGCGCTCGAACTCACGGAAATCGTGTTTCCCGAGCACGCCAACCATTACGGCACGCTCTTCGGCGGCAATGCGCTGATGTTGATGTCCAAGGCGGCCTTCCTGTGCGCGCGGGCGTTCGCGAAGGCCGACGTGGTGATGGCCCGCTGCGGCGACGCGCAGTTCCTCGCGCCGGTGCCAGTGGGCAGCGTGCTGCGTCTGCGCGGCTCCATCAGCCGCGTCGGCCGCAGTTCGCTGACGGTGTGCGTCAGCGGCACCGCACAGCAGCTCGGGCGCGAGCCCCGGGCGGTGCTGCGGTCCTGGTTCGAGATGGTCGCCGTCGATGGCAACGGCCGGCCTGCGCGCATTCCCGGCGCTTATCTGCATCGAGAGAAGGAAGAAGCATGAACGACACCGCAACCCCCACCGCTCCCGGCTTCAGGGCCAAGAAATCCGTGGCCCTGTCCGGCGTGACCGCCGGCAACACCGCGCTGTGCACGGTAGGGCGCACCGGCAACGACCTGCACTACCGCGGCTACGACATCCTCGACATCGCAGAAGTCTGCGAGTTCGAGGAAATCGCGCACCTGCTGGTGCACGGCAAGCTGCCCACGGCGGCGGAGCTGCGCGCCTACAAGGCGAAGCTCAGGTCGATGCGCGGCCTGCCCGCGAGCCTGAAGGAGGCGCTGGAGCAACTGCCCGCCGGCGCGCACCCGATGGACGTGATGCGCACCGGCGTGTCGTCGCTGGGCTGCATGCTCCCCGAGAAGGAGGACCACAACCTGCCGGGCGCGCGCGACATCGCCGACCGGCTGATGGCTTCGCTGGGCTCGATGCTGCTGTACTGGTACCACTGGTCTACGCAGGGCAGGCGCATCGACGTGGAGACCGACGACGACTCCATCGGCGGCCACTTCCTCCACCTGCTGCACGGCCGCGTGCCTTCCGAAGCCTGGGTGCGCGCGATGCACACCTCGCTCAACCTCTACGCCGAGCACGAGTTCAACGCATCGACCTTCACCGCGCGCGTGGTGGCGGGCACCGGCTCCGACATGTACTCGGCCATCACCGGCGCCATCGGCGCGCTGCGCGGGCCCAAGCACGGCGGCGCCAACGAGGTGGCCTTCGAGATCCAGAAGCGCTACGGCTCCCCCGACGAGGCCGAGGCCGACATCCGCCGCCGCGTCGAGGCGAAGGAGGTCGTGATCGGCTTCGGCCACCCGGTCTACACCGTGAGCGATCCGCGCAACGTGGTCATCAAGGGAGTGGCGAAGTCGCTGTCGCAGCAGGCCGGCTCGACCAAGATGTTCGACATCGCCGAGCGGCTCGAAGGCGTGATGTGGGAAGCCAAGAAGATGTTTCCCAACCTCGACTGGTTCAGCGCGGTGAGCTATCACATGATGGGCGTGCCCACGGCCATGTTCACGCCGCTCTTCGTGATCGCGCGCACCTCGGGCTGGGCGGCGCACATCATCGAACAGCGCATCGACAACAAGATCATCCGGCCGAGCGCCAACTACACGGGCCCGGAAGATCTGGAGTTCGCGCCGATCGAGGATCGGAAGTAAAAAGCGAAGAAGAGGCCGAGCGCCGCCCCATGAATACCCAGTACCGCAAGAACCTTCCCGGCACTTCGCTGGACTATTTCGACGCCCGTGAAGCCGTCGAAGCCATCCGCCCCGGCGCGTGGGCCACGCTGCCCTACACCTCGCGCGTGCATGCCGAGAACCTGGTGCGCCGCTGCGACCCGGCCATCCTCGAACGCAGCCTGCGGCAGATCGTCGAGGGAAAGAGGGAGCACGACTTTCCGTGGTTTCCGGCGCGCGTGGTGTGCCACGACATCCTGGGCCAGACCGCGCTGGTCGACCTGGCCGGCCTGCGCGATGCCATCGCCGAGCAGGGCGGCGACCCGGCGCAGGTGAACCCGGTGGTGCCGGTGCAGCTCATCGTCGACCATTCGCTGGCGGTGGAGTGCGGGGGCTTCGACCCCGATGCCTTCGCGAAGAACCGCGCCATCGAAGACCGGCGCAACGAAGACCGCTTCCACTTCATCGACTGGACGAAGCGGGCCTTCAGGAACGTGGAGGTGATCCCGCCGGGCAACGGGATCATGCATCAGATCAACCTGGAGCGGATGTCGCCGGTGGTGCACGCGCAGGGCGGCGTGGCCTACCCCGACACGCTGGTCGGCACCGACAGCCACACGCCGCACGTCGATGCGCTGGGCGTCGTCGCCATCGGCGTGGGCGGGCTGGAGGCAGAGAACGTGATGCTGGGCCGCGCCTCGTGGATGCGCCTGCCCGTCATCGTCGGCGTGAAGCTCTCGGGCCGGCCCCGGCCCGGCATCACCGCCACCGACGTGGTGCTGGCGCTGACCGAGTTTCTGCGCCAGTCGAAGGTGGTGGGCGCGTACCTCGAGTTCCATGGCGAGGGCGCGGCCAGCCTCACGCTCGGCGACCGCGCGACCGTCTCGAACATGGCACCCGAGTACGGCGCCACGGCCGCGATGTTCGCGATCGACTCGCAGACCATCGACTACCTGCGCCTCACCGGCCGCAGCGACGAGCAGGTGCGGCTGGTCGAGGCCTACGCAAGGCACGCCGGCCTGTGGGCCGACACGCTGAAGGACGCGGAGTACGAGCGCGTGCTGCACTTCGACCTGTCGACGGTGGTGCGCAACATGGCCGGCCCGTCGAACCCGCATGCGCGCGTGGCCACCACCGAACTCACTGCGCGCGGCATCGCGGCGCCATGGCGCGAAGAGCCGGGCCGCATGCCCGATGGCGCGGTCATCATCGCGGCCATCACCAGCTGCACCAACACCAGCAACCCGCGCAACGTGATCGCCGCAGGGCTGCTGGCGCGCAACGCCAACCGGCTGGGCCTCGCGCGCAAGCCGTGGGTCAAGTCGTCGCTGGCGCCGGGTTCCAAGGCCGTGACGCTGTACCTGCAGGAAGCCGGCCTGATGGGCGAGCTCGAGAGGCTCGGCTTCGGCGTGGTGGCCTACGCCTGCACCTCGTGCAACGGCATGTCGGGCGCGCTGGACCCGGCGATCCAGCAGGAGATCGTCGAGCGCGACCTCTACGCGACGGCGGTGCTCTCGGGCAACCGCAATTTCGACGGCCGCATCCATCCGCATGCGAAGCAGGCCTTTCTTGCCTCGCCGCCGCTGGTGGTGGCCTATGCCATTGCCGGCACCGTGCGCTTCGACATCGAGCGCGACGTGCTGGCCGTGGTCGATGGCAGGGAAGTGCGGCTGAAGGACATCTGGCCCGACGACGCGGAGATCGATGCCATCGTGAAGTCGAGCGTGAAGCCCGAGCACTTCCGGCAGGTGTACGAGCCGATGTTCGCCATCCGGCCCGACACCGCCGCCAAGGTCGCGCCGCTGTACGAGTGGCGCGCCGCGTCCACCTACATCCGCCGCCCGCCGTACTGGGAGGGCGCGCTGGCCGGAGAGCGCACTCTCAGGGGCATGCGGCCGCTGGCGATCCTGCCGGACAACATCACGACCGACCATCTCTCGCCCTCCAACGCGATCCTGATGGACAGCGCGGCCGGCGAGTACCTCCACAGGATGGGCCTGCCCGAGGAGGACTTCAACTCCTACGCCACCCATCGCGGCGACCATCTCACCGCGCAGCGCGCCACCTTCGCCAACCCCACGCTGAAGAACGAGATGGTGCGCAAGGAAGACGGCAGCGTGCGCGCCGGCTCGCTGGCGCGCGTGGAGCCCGAAGGGAAGGTCATGCGCATGTGGGAGGCCATCGAGACCTACATGCTGCGCAGGCAGCCGCTGATCATCGTGGCGGGCGCCGACTACGGCCAGGGCTCCTCGCGCGACTGGGCGGCCAAGGGCGTGCGGCTGGCGGGCGTCGAGGCCATCGCGGCGGAAGGCTTCGAGCGCATCCACCGCACCAACCTGATCGGCATGGGCGTGCTGCCGCTGGAGTTCAGGCCCGGCACCAATCGCCTGACGCTGGGCCTGGACGGCACCGAGACCTACGACGTGAGCGGCGCGCGCGAGCCGCGCGCCGACGTGATGCTGGTCATCCACCGCCGCAGCGGCGAGCGGCTCGAAGTGCCGATGACCTGCCGCCTCGACACGGCAGAGGAGGTGTCGATCTACGAGGCCGGCGGCGTGCTTCAGCGCTTCGCGCAGGACTTCCTCGCCACGAACGCATCGGCAGCGCCCGTGGCCGCCTGAATCGACAATCCCGACAATCGCAAGACCATGGCCTTCGCACCACAGATCAGGATTCCCGCCACCTACATGCGCGGCGGCACCAGCAAGGGCGTGTTCTTCCGCCTGCAGGACCTGCCCGAAGCCGCGCAGGTGCCCGGCAAGGCGCGCGACGCGCTGCTGCTGCGCGTCATCGGCAGCCCCGACCCCTACGGCAAGCAGATCGACGGCATGGGCGCCGCCACCTCCAGCACGAGCAAGGCGGTGATTCTTTCGAAGAGCGACAGGCCCGGCCACGACGTGGACTACCTCTTCGGCCAGGTGTCGATCGACCAGCCCTTCGTCGACTGGAGCGGCAACTGCGGCAACCTCTCGGCGGCTGTCGGCCCCTTCGCCATTTCCAACGGCCTGGTCGATGCCGCGCGCGTGCCGCGCGACGGCGTGGCGGTGGTGCGCATCTGGCAGGCCAACATCGGCAAGACCATCGTCGCGCAGGTGCCGATGAGCAATGGCGCGGTGCAGGAGACCGGTGGCTTCGAACTCGACGGCGTGACCTTCGCGGCCGCGGAGGTACAGCTCGAATTCATGGACCCGGCGGCCGAAGAGGAGGGCGCGGGCGGGGCGATGTTCCCCACCGGCAACCTCGTCGACGAGCTCGAGGTGCCCGGCGTCGGCACGCTGCGCGCGACGATGATCAACGCGGGCATCCCGACCGTCTTCGTGGAAGCGCAAGCCATCGGCTACACCGGCACCGAGCTGCAGGACGCCATCAACGGCGACGCCAGGGCGCTCGCGATGTTCGAGGCGATCCGCGCGCATGGCGCGCTGAAGATGGGCCTCATCGAGAGCATCGCCGAAGCGGCCACCCGCCAGCACACGCCCAAGGTGGCCTTCGTCGCGCCGCCGAAGGACTACACGGCTTCCAGCGGCAAGGCCGTGCGCGCGGCGGAGGTCGACCTGCTCGTGCGTGCGCTGTCGATGGGCAAGCTGCACCACGCCATGATGGGCACGGCCGCGGTGGCCATAGGCACGGCGGCGGCCATTCCGGGTACGCTGGTCAATCTCGCAGCCGGCGGCGGCGAACGCGCGGCGGTGCGCTTCGGCCATCCCTCGGGCACGCTGCGCGTCGGCGCCGAGGCCCGCAGGAGCGGCGGCGAATGGGTGGTGACGAAGGCTTTGATGAGCCGCAGCGCCCGTGTGCTGATGGAAGGCTGGGTGCGCGTGCCCGGCGACAGTTTCTGATTGGAGTGTTTTCCGAATGTCCACCCGCAAGCAACTCAAGTCCCTCGCGCAGGCCCGCCGCGGCCTGATCGTTCCCGGTGCCTTCAACGCCTTGTCCGCCAGGGTCATCGAAGACCTGGGCTTCAAGGCGATCTACATCACCGGCGCGGGCGTCACCAACATGTGGTTCGGCATGCCCGACCAGGGCTTCATGGGGCTCACGGAAATAGCAGACCACACCGCGCGCATCCGCGACGCGGTCTCGGTGCCGCTGCTCGTCGATGCCGACACCGGCTTCGGCAATGCGCTGAACGTGCGCCACACGGTGCGCACGCTGGAGCGCGCCGGCGCCGACTGCATCCAGTTCGAGGACCAAGTGGCGCCCAAGCGCTGCGGCCATTTCTCGGGCAAGGAGGTGATCTCCACCGAGGAGGCCGTGAGCAAGATCAAGGCGGCCGTCGACGCCCGCCAGGACCAGGACCTGCTGATCATGGCCCGCACCGACGCGGCCGCCGTCCACGGCTTCGAGGCCGCGGTCGAGCGTGCGCAGAAGTTCGCCGAGGCCGGCGCAGACATTCTTTTCGTCGAGGCCGTGACGAAGGAGGAAGAGGTGCGGGCCTTGCCGAAGCGCCTGGACAGGCCGCAGCTCATGAACATGGTGATCGGCGGCAGGACGCCGATCTTCAACGCCACCGAACTCGGCGAGCTGGGCTACGGCATCGTCCTGTATGCCAACGCCGCGCTGCAAGGCGCGGTGGCGGGCATGCAGAAGGCGCTGACGGTGCTGCGCGACGAGAAGGAAGTGCAGGAGTCCAGCGGGCTGGTCACGCCCTTTGCGGAGCGGCAGCGGCTGGTGGGCAAGCCCGAGTGGGATGCGCTGGAGAAGCGGTACACCTGACGGAGACGGGCGCCGGGGTGCGCGGGCCTGCTTTCCGGACGGCGTCCGCGACGAACGGCACGAGTAGACTCCACGGCTTTTCCTTTCCGCAGAGGAACAACCCGCGATGGCAATCCCGGACGCAGGACCCTTCTTCCACGGCACGCGCGCGGATCTTCAGCCGGGAGACCTGCTCACGGCCGGTTTCAGGTCGAACTACGACGGCCGCGTCGTCATGAACCACATCTACTTCACCGCCTGGCCCAAGGGCGCCGGGCTGGCTGCAGAAATGGCGAAGGGCGAGGGCCGTTGCCGCGTCTACATCGTCGAACCCACGGGCGCCTACGAGGACGACCCCAACGTCACCGACAAGAAGTTCCCGGGCAATCCCACGCGCTCGTACCGAAGCCGGGAGCCGCTGCGGATCGTCGGCGAGCTGGAGACCTGGGAACCCTTCGACGAGGAGTACATCCGCCAGCTCAGGGAGCGCGTGCGCGTCGGCATGGGAGAGATCATCAACTGACTCCCTCCTGCGGCCTCCCGTCAGCGCAGCACCAGCACGGGAATGTGCGAGTGCGTCAGCACGTGCAGCGTCTCGCTGCCCATCAGCAGGCGCGCCAGGCTGCGCCGCCCGTGCGAGGCCATCACGATCAGGTCGCACTGCTGGTTCTTCGCGGTGGTGATGATGGCCTCGGCCACCTGGTTCGAGCGCATGACGATGGCCTGCGCGCTGCGCACGCCCCTGGCGAGTGCGGTGGCGGCCACCTTGTCGACCAGCTGCTGCGCTGCCCGGTCGGTGTGCGCCTGCGATTCCTGGATGTCGCGCTGGCTCAGCATCATCGAGCCCTCGAAGTAGCCGACCGGCTCGATGTGCGCGACGGTGACGCCCACGAGGTCCGCGTTGGTCAGAAGGGCCAGGTCGATGGCGGCCTTGACCGCTTGCTCCGACAGCGCCGAGCCGTCGGTTGCCACAAGAACACGCTTGTACATGGCAGGCTCCTTGGCCCCCGGCACCGCGGGTGCCCTCATGCTTCAGTCTAGTTCGCGAACGCGGTCATGCAAGGCGGGCGGCTACCCTTCATTTTTCGCGCCGGATGCCGATAACCCCTGTTCGAACACGACCAAGGAGGATCGAAATGGTGAATGCCATCGGTGCGGCCGGCAGCGCGAGGAGCGGGGCCGACGCGAACGCCGAGATCGCGAAGATCCAGCGTCAGATCACGGCGACGCAGAAGCAGATCGAGGAAACGCAGGGCCTGCTGCTCAAAACGCCCGAGGGCGAGGCGCGCAAGCTGATCCAGCAGCAGCTCGAGGCGCTGGCGGTCCAGCTCGCCATGCTGCAGCAGCAGATGAACGCGCTGCGCATGGGCGCCCTCCAGAAGAGCGCCATGGCGTCGATGGAGGAAAGCGCCACCGCCGCGCCGCGCACCGGCGGCAGCCGCGGCGGCCTGATCGGCGGCAACGTGGACGTGCAGGCCTGAGTCAGCCGCCGCGCTCCGGCCACCGGTGCCGCGTGCCCCCGGATCGCCGGTCGGCCTTCTCCGCCACCATCCCTTGCGCGAGAAGCTGTTCGCCGCGCTGCTCCAGGTGCTGCAGGCAGCGCAGGAAGGCGTCCAGGTCCTCGGGCGAGATGCCGCCCAGCAGCTCGGTGTTCAGCCCCGCGATGCGCGGGAAGAGTCGGCCGAACAGCTGCTGGCCCGAGGCGCTCAGCCGCACGTGCACTTCGCGCCGGTCCTCCGCGTTCTGGCGCCGGTGCACCAGCTTCTTCTCGACCAGGCTGCGCAGCCCGCGCGAGGTGCGCACCCGGTCCAGGTGCAGCAGCGCGGCGAGGGCCGACGAGGTCATCTCGCCCTCCTGCGCGAGCGTGGCGATCATTCCCCACTCGCGGCGCGTGATGCCGAAGCCGCCCTCGACCAGCCGGGTGGCCATGCCGCTGCCCGCGCGAACGGCGCGGGTCATGCGATAGAGCAGCAGGTCGTCCAGGGAATGGGGCGCGCGCAAGGCTTCTGCGTCGGGAAAAACTTGTTGCATACGGGTGGCGGAAAGGCGCGGTGAGTGTGGTTCGCCCGCCTCGGCGGGCAGTTGATTGATTAGATCAACTGTTTGCCCATACGTATAAACCAGTAACAAATTTGAACGAGCGGAAACAGTCTTGACGCGCGATTTTCGCCGTGAAACCCGCGCATTCCCGTTCACGACCAATGTCCGCAGGAGATCCCCGATGCCCGCATTTCTTTCCAGGCGCAAGCTCATCATGGCAGGGGGCATGGCCCTCGCCGCTTGCGCGCCCCTGGCCCACGCCCAGGCGCCCGCCGCGCTGGACGGCGGTCCGCTCACCCTCGTGGTCGGCTACGCGCCCGGCGGCAGCACCGACCGCATCGCACGGCTGATCGCCGAGCGGCTCACGCCGAAGCTGGGCGTGCAGGTGAGCGTGGAGAACCGTCCCGGCGAGGGCGGCCGCCTCGCGGCCAAGGAAGTCAAGCGCGCGCCCGCCGGCCAGAACGTGCTGATGCTCGGCAACCCTGCCGTGATGGTGGTCGCGCCGCTGGTCATCAAGGACGCCGGCTACGACCCCGACAAGGACTTCGTGCCCGTCTCCCAGGTCAGCAGCTACGACTTCGCGCTGGCCGTGGGCAGCAAGCTCCAGCTCGACCGCGCGATGTTCCTGGTGGGCCGCCTGTGGGCGCACCCCGAGGAGGCCGTCTTCGGCGTGCCCGCCACCGGCAGCCTGCCGCACTTCTTCGGCCTGATGGTGGGCGACGCGCTGAGCGTGCAGCCGCAGATCAAGGGCTATGGCGGCTCCGCGCCGCTGGCGGCCGACCTCGTCAACGGCAGCCTGCCGATTGCCATCGACACGCTCGATTCGCTCTATCCGCAGCACGTGGCCGGCAAGATCCGCATCCTGGCTACGTCCGGCAAGAAACGCGCGGGCTTCGCGCCCAACATCCCGACCTTCAGCGAGGCCGGCATGAAGATCGACGCCGACGGCTGGAACACCTTCTTCGCGCCGTCCGCCATGCCGCCCGCCAAGGTGCAGCTGCTGGCCAACTCGATCCGCGACGTGATGAAGGACCCGAGCCTGCACAAGGTCGCCGAGTCGCTCTTCATCACGCCGGTGGCGAGCAATGCGGCGGAAACGACGCAGATGCTGAAGACCTACCGTGCGCAGTGGGAGCCCGTGGTGCGCCGCTCCGGTTTTCATCCTTGAACCTGGTACTCCCCCCAGGCTTCGCGCACTTCGTGTCGCTTCGCCAACCCCCCTCGCCGGGGGGCGACGCCTGCGGCCCGGCAAAGCCGGTTCCGCGGCGTCCCGCGAAAAGGCAGGGATCGCTCAGGCCGCGAGGGCGCGCATCTCTGCGATCAGGTCGGCCTTGCCTTCGAAGCCGATGCCGGGCAGCGGCGGCAGGGTGACGTAGCCGTTGTCGACTTTCACGCCGTCGGGGAAGCCGCCGTAGGGCTGGAAGAGGTCGGGGTAGCTCTCGTTGCCGCCGAGGCCGAGGCCGGCGGCGATGGCCAGGGACATCTGGTGGCCGCCGTGCGGAATGCAGCGCGAGGGCGACCAGCCGTTCTCCTTGAGCATGTCGAGCGTGCGCAGGTATTCGACGAGGCCGTAGCTCAGCGCGCAGTCGAACTGCAGCCAGTCGCGGTCGGGGCGCATGCCGCCGTGGCGGATGAGGTTGCGCGCGTCCTGCATGGAGAACAGGTTCTCGCCCGTGGCCATCGGGCCGGCGTACACCTCGCCGAGCTTGGCCTGCAGTTCGTAGTCGAGCGGGTCGCCGGCTTCCTCGTACCAGAAGAGCGGGTATTGCGAGAGCGCGCGGCCGTAGTCGATGGCGGTGGGCAGGTCGAAGCGGCCGTTGGCGTCCACCGCGAGCTGCTGGCCGGGGCCGAGGATCTTCAGCACCGACTCGATGCGCTCGCAGTCTTCGGCCAGCGTGGCTCCGCCGATCTTCATCTTGACCACCGAATAGCCGCGCTCCAGGTAGCTGGTCATCTCGCGCTGCAGGCCTTCGAGGCCCTTGCCGGGGTAGTAGTAGCCGCCGGCCGCATAGACGAACACGCGCGGGTCCGGCTTGCCGGTGCCGTAGCGCTCGGCCAGCAGCTGGTAGAGCGGCTTGCCCGCGATCTTGGCGGTGGCGTCCCACACGGCCATGTCGATGGTGCCGACGGCCACCGAGCGCTCGCCGTGGCCGCCGGGCTTCTCGTTGATCATCATGCGGGCCCAGATCCTGTGCGGATCGAGGTTGTCGCCGGTCTCGTCGAGCAGCGAGGCCGGCTCGGCCTCCAGCAGGCGCGGCAGGAAGCGCTCGCGGATCAGCCCGCCCTGGCCGTAGCGGCCGTTGGAATTGAAGCCGTAGCCGACGACGGGCCTGCCGTCGCGGATCACGTCGGTGACCACCGCGACGAGGCTCAGCGTCATCTTCGAGAAGTCGATGTAGGCGTTGCGGATGTCCGACTTGATGGGGCGGGTGGATTCGAGGATGTTGACGATTTTCATGGTCGGGTTCCGGGTGGAAAGAAGGGAAGCGAAAGAGGGTCAGAGGTGCAGCGAGGAGCCGCCGCAGATCGGGATGTCCTGCCCGGTGATGGCCGCCGCCGATGGCGAAAGAAGAAAGCCGGTGAGCGCGGCGATCTCCTCGGGCTGGATCAGGCGGCCGATGGGCGGCAGGCGCGGCGCGCTGCCCGCGCGGGCCGGGTCCTGCAGCATCGAGGTCTGCGTTGCGCCGGGCGACACCACGTTCACGGTCACGCCGCGCGCCGCCACTTCCGCGGCCCAGCTTCGCGCGAGCGCGATCAGCGCGGCCTTGGTCGCGGCGTACTGGCCGCGCCCCGGCAGGCCCTGCGCGACGCGGCTGCCGACGAACACCACGCGGCCATGCCCGCGCGCCGCCATCGCGGGCACGAGCGCGTCGGCCAGGCGCGTGGCCGCATCCACGTGCAGGCGCCACATCAGCTCGCCGCCCGCGTGATCGAGTTCGCCCAGCGGGCCGACGCGCAGCACGCCGGCCGCGTGCACCAGCGCGCTGGCGTCGTGCAGCGTCGCGGCCGTGCGCGCGATGGCGCCGGCATCGCTCAGGTCGACCGCCACGTGCGTGAAGCCCGCGTGGGAAGCCAGCGTGGGCGCGGCCAGGTCCAGCCCGCTCACGCGCCAGCCCGATTGCAGCAGGTGCGCGGCAATGGCGCGGCCGATGCCGCCGCTGCTGCCCGTCACCACCGCATGGGGCGCTGCGGCGAGCTCATTCGACATGGATGTTGCCCTCGGTGATGATCTTCTTCGAGCGCGCCATGTCCTCGGCCTGGAACTTCGCGAAGTCCTCGACGCTGCCCGGCGTCAGCAGCAGGCCCTGCGCGCCCAGCGTCTCGCGCATGTCGGTGCCCAGCGCCTTGTTGACCTCCGCATTCAGCCGCTGCGTGATGGCGGCCGGCAGCTTCGCCGGGCCCCACAGGCCGTACCAGCTGTAGAACTCGTAGCCCGGGATGCTCTGCCCACCGTGGGCACGTTCGGCAGGCTGCTGGCGCGCGTGGCCGAGGTCACGGCGATCACCTTCAGCATGCCGCTCTTGTGGTACTGCAGCGAGCCGAGGATCGGGTCGATGAAGCCGTCGATCTGCCCGCCGATCAGGTCCTGGAAGGCCGGCGCCGTGCCCTTGTACGGCACGATCAGGTAGTCGAGCCCGCCGCCCGCGCGCTTGAGCAGCTCGGTCGACAGGTGCCCGGCCGAGCCGATCGAGCCCACTGCGAAGGTCATCTTGCCGGGGTGCGCCTTGGCGTAGGCGATGAGCGACTTCACGTCGTTCACCGGCAGGTTCTTGTTGACCGCCACCGACAGTGGGGCCTTGGCCACCAGCGCCACCGGCGTGAAGTCCTTCACCACCTCGTAGGGCACCGACTTCATGGTCATCGGCGCGGTCGTGAAGGTCGATGCGTTGAACAGCAGCGTGTAGCCGTCGGCCGGCGCCTTCGACACCACGTCGGCGCCGATCACGCCGTTGCCGCCCGGGCGGTTCTCCACGATGAAGGTCTGGCCCGTCTGCTCGCCGAGCTTCTGCGCCAGCAGCCGGCCGATGGTGTCGAGCGTGCCGCCGGGCGGGAAGGGAATCACCATGCGCACCGGCCGGACGGGCCAGTTCTGGGCGAAGCCGGTAGTCGATGCGGCGGCCAGCGCGAGAGCGGCCAGCGTGGCGCGAAGGAAGTGCTTGCGTTGCATGTCTCTTGTCTCCTTGTGTTCTTTTGGCGGGGGCGCGGCGGCCCCCGGCGGTCAGCGCTTCGACAGGCCGGCCTGCTCGACGGCGGCGCGCAGCGCGTCCATCTCGCGCGCGTTCGGCGCCTCGGTGGGCGGGCGCACGGTGGCGTTCTCCAGCACGCCGGCCAGGTACATGCCGCCCTTCATGCGCGCATGGGCCTCGCCGGTGGGTTCGCCGCCGCCGTACACCGCGTCCTTCAGCGGCGTGATGAGCGCCTGCACCGCCATCGCCTTCTTCAGGTCGCCAGCCTTCACCGCGTTCCACAGGTCGATGATGAGTTGCGGAATGAAGGTCGCGAAGCCGACCAGCGCGCCGTCCACGCCCTGCACCATCGAGGCCAGCAGGTACTCGTCGTGGCAGGTGAGGATGGCCTTGGAGGCATCGGCCTCGCGGATCGCCTGGATGTCGCGGGCGTACTTGTTCATGTCGCGCTGGCCCACCTTGAAGGCCTGCAGGTAGGGCAGGCGCGCCAGCTCGGCCAGCAGCTGCGACGAGTACGAGGCGCGCGTCCAGGCCGGGTACACGTGGCAGACCAGGTCCAGCTCGGGCGCGGCGCGGTGGATGGCATCGAAGTACTGCAGCGCGTGGCCGGGCGTGAAGCCGAAGCGCAGCCAGTGGTGCGGCGGCATCACGTCCAGCGCCACCGCGCCGGCGGCCTGCGCGGCGCGGGCGTGCTCGGCGGCCTCGGCCAGGCCTTCGCAGACGATCGACGAGATCACCGGCATGCGGCCGCGCAGCTCGTCGGCGACGATGCGCGTCACCTCGGCGCGCTCCGACGGCGTGAGCGAGAACACCTCGCCAGTGTGGCCGTTGGTCATGATCGCCACCACGCCGTCATGGCCCGCCAGCCACGAGGCCAGCTTGCGCAGGGCGGGTTCGTCGATGCGGTGGTCGGCCGTGAAGGGGCAGGAAATGGCGGGAATGATCCCGCGATAATTCGCGATGGAAGGCATGCTGTGTCTCCGTGTGGTTCAAGGTGCAGGAATGGGTGCATCTTTTGCCGGCGGGGTGCGGGCCGTCCAATACTCGAATCGCATACAACTATTCAACCCGACCGATCGCGCAGCGCATGGGCCCCGGCAACCGACCGCTCGACCTCGAATGGCTGGAAGACTTCCTGGCCCTTGCCGAGACCGGCAACTTCTCGCGCGCCGCGCAGGCGCGCTCCATCGCACAGCCCGCCTTCAGCCGCCACATCCGCTCGCTGGAGGAATGGGTGGGCGTCGACCTGTTCGACCGCAGCGCGCACCCCACCGCGCTCACCGCCGCGGGAAAGCGCTTCCAGCCGCTGCTGCAGGAAGTGCTCGCGGGCCTGGAGGCCGCGCGCATCAAGGCTCGCGCCGCGCACGACCTGGCCGCGGCCAGCCTGAGCTTCGCGGCCACGCACGTGCTCTCGCTGACCTTCTTTCCGCGCTGGCTGGCGAGCGTCGAATCGCGGCTGAGCATGGGGCCGATACAGACCATCTCCGACAGCTCCTACGCCTGCGAAGACCTGATGCTGCAGCGCCGCGTGCAGTTCGTGCTGTGCCACGGCCATGCCGATGCGCCGGGCCGGCTCGACGAGGCGCAGTACCCGGTGCTGCGGCTGAGCGAGGACGTGCTCGTGCCCGTGAGCGCACCTGACGCGAGGGGCGCGCCGCAGCATGCGCTGGGCGAGGGCCGCTCGCCCTCCGTGCTCGCCTACAGCGAAGCCTCGGGGCTCGGCCGGATCATGCGGGCGATGCAGGACAGCGAGTTCGGCAAGGACTTCGGCGCGTCGCTTTCGGTCGTCTTCACCGCCCACCATGCCGCGCTGCTGCGCACCATGGCACTCGAAGGCCGAGGCCTCGCATGGCTGCCGATGAGCCTGGTGGCCGACGACCTGCGCGGTGGTGCGCTGGTCGATGCCGGCGCGGGCGGCTGGCGCGTGCCGGTGGACATACGCCTGTACCGCCAGCAGGCGCAGATGGCGCCGGTGGCGGAGGCGTTGTGGGGGCTGGTCAGCGAAAGCTCCTCGGTCGCCTGACTGGCACGGCTTGTTCGTGGGACACCGCCGGAACCGGCTTCGCCGGGCCGCAGGTGTCGCCCCCGGTGAGGGGGTTGGCGCAGCGACACGAAGTGCGCGAAGCCTGGGGGTGTCTAGTTCGCGCAGCGCGCTTCCAGCGCATCGAGGAAGCTGCGGTCCCACCGGCCTTCCTTCATCGCCTGGATGGTGCGCGCCTCCGTCTCCAGGTGCGCGCGGGCCTTCTCGATCAGCAACTCGGCCTCGTCGGGCGAGAAGGCCATCAGGCCGTCCTGGTCGCCCACCACGATGTCGCCGGGGTTCACGATCATGCCGCCCACCGACACCGGCACGTTGATCTCGCCGGGGCCGTCCTTGTAGGGGCCGCGATGGTTCACGCCGCGCGCGTACACCGGGTAGTCGCGCTCGCGGATCTCGGCCACGTCGCGGATGGCGCCGTCGAGCACCAGGCCCACGGTGCCGATGGTCGCGGCATAGAACGACAGGATGCCGCCGATGACGGCGTTGGCGACGTCGCCGTCCGCGTCGATCACCAGCACGTCGCCGGGCCGGCAGAACTCGAAGGCGCGCATGGGCGTGAGATTGTCGCCGCCGCGCGTCTTCACGGTGACGGCCGTGCCCGCCATGGTCTTGTGGCCGGGGCGGTGGTAGGGCTGCAGGCCTACGCTGCCGATGTTGCGGTGCATGTTGTCGCTGAGCGCGGCCACCGGGATGTCGTGCAGCGCGGCGATGATGTGCGGCGCCGCCTGCGGGGCCGAGGGGTTCTTGCGGATGGCTTTGTAGGGCATGGGATGCGTCCTGGTCTTTAAGTCTTCAGCGCAGCGCGGCCACGGCGCGCGCGATGCGTCGGCAGCCTTCTTCCAGCGTCTCGAGCGATGTGGCAATGGAAAGCCGGAAGTAGGGAGAGAGTCCGTAGGCCGTGCCCGCCACTACCGCGACACCTTCGCTTTCGAGCAGGTACATCACCACGTCGCCGTCTTCCTGCAGCCGCTTGCCTTCGGGCGTGGTCTTGCCGATGAGCCCGCCGCAGTCGATGTACAGGTAGAAGGCGCCGGGCGGCGTGGCACAGCTCAGGCCGGGAATCTCGTTGACGAGCGCAAGGGTGCGGTCGCGCCGCTGCCGGTAGACGGCCACGCTCTCGGCCACGAAGCGCTGGTCGCCGTTCAGCGCGGCGGCGGCCGCCGCCTGGCTCACCGAGCAGCAGTTGCCCGTGGATTGCGAAAGCAGCGTGTCCAGCGCCTTGATCAGGTCCACCGGCCCGGCCGCGTAGCCGATGCGCCAGCCCGTCATCGCATAGGTCTTGGACACGCCGTTCACGATCAGCGTACGGTCGCGCAGCGACGGCGCCACCGCCAGGATGTGCGGCAGCGGCTCGCTGCCGAAGCGGATGTGCTCGTAGATCTCGTCGGTCATCACCATCACCTGCGGATGGCGTTGCAGCACCTCGGCCAGCGCGCGGTATTCGGCGGCGGTGTAGCTCGCGCCGGTGGGGTTGCTCGGCGAGTTGATCAGCAGCCAGCGCGTGCGCGGCGTGATGGCCGCCTCGAGCTGCGCGGGCGTCAGCTTGAAGCCGTTGGCCTCGGGGCAGGCCACGGTGACGGGCGTGCCCTCGCAGGCCAGCACCATGTCGGGATACGACACCCAGTAGGGCGCCGGGATGATCACCTCGTCGCCCGGCTCCAGCGTGACCGCGAAGGCGTTGTAGATGGCGCTCTTCGCGCCGCTGGTGGCGATGATCTCGTTCATCGCGTAGCTCAGCCCGTTCTCCCGCTGCAGCTTGGCGACGATGGCTTCGCGCAGCTCCACCGTGCCGGCCATCAGCGTGTAGCGCGTGGCGCCGCGCTCGATGGCCGCGGCCGCGGCCTGGCGGATGTGGGCCGGCGTGTCGAAGTCGGGCTCGCCCACCACGAGGTTCACGATCGACTTGCCCTGCCTGCGCAGCTCGTTGGCGCGGTCGGCCGCCGAGGTGCTGGGCGAGGGCTTGATGCGCCGCACGCGGGCGGCAATGCGGGAGGCAACGTTGGAGTCGGCGCTGGAGGTAGTGGCTTGCATGGACCGAACGGTACGCACATCGATCCCGCGAGGCCAAGACGAGATTGCACTGGTCGTATAGGCGCAGCTTATGGCTCATGGTGAGCACCCATATCCGCCGCGCGGGGCCGGTGCTAGGCTTGGCTTTTGCTTGGGGACAAGGTGTGAACCTGCGACGCCTCAAATATTTCGTGAAGATCGTGGACATCGGAAGCCTCACGCAGGCGGCCGAGGTTCTTTTCATCGCCCAGCCCGCGCTGAGCCAGCAGCTGGCCACGCTCGAGGGCGAAGTGCGCCAGCAGCTGCTGGTGCGCACCAAGCGCGGCGTGACGCCCACAGAAGCCGGCAAGGTGCTGTACCGCCATGCGCAGATCATCCTGCGCCAGTGCGAGCAGGCACGCGTCGACATGGAAGCCGCCGGCGAGGGGCTCTCGGGCCAGGTGTCGGTGGGGCTCGCGCCGGGCACGGCGGCGTCGGCGCTCTCGCTGCCGCTGCTGCGCACCGTGCGTGCGCGGCACCCGGGCATCCTGCTCTATCTGAACGAGAACTACGGCACCACGCTGAGCGAGCTCATCATGAACGGCCGCATGGACCTGGCCGTGCTGTATGGCGACAAGGCCATCCACGGGCTGAGCTTCCTGCCGCTGCTGAAGGAGCCGCTCTTCCTGGTCGGGCCCGCGTCGATGCCCGCGCCCTCGCAGCCGGTGAAGCTGGCCGACCTGCGCGACATCGAACTCTTCCTGCCGCGCCCCTACAACGTGGTGCGCAAGCTGGTGGACGCGGCCTTCGTGCGCGCGGGCATGGCGCCGCGCGTGGTGGCGGAGATCGAATCGGCCTTCACCCTCACGGCGGCCATTGCCGACGGGCTGGGCGCGACCATCCTGCCGGCGTCGATGGCGCGCGAGGTGGTGGCGAGTTGCGGCGCGTGGCAGTTCCCCATCGTCGACCCGGTCATCGAGGCGCCGCTGGCGCTTTGCCAGTCCGACCACCTGCCGCTGTCGGAGCCGGCGCAGGCGGTGAAGGACATCCTGCTCGAGCTCGTGGCCGACCTGGCCAATACCGTCGCGTCGACGCCCGAGCCCGAGATCGCTGCGCTACCGTGAAGCCGGAACGGGCGTCATAAGGCGCCCTTATCCCGGCACAGCCAATCCGTCTTTGGCTTCGAGCCCGGGGCCCGCTACCTTTCATGCATGCCGTCACGCGTTCGCGGAACGCGTCGGCCATCGAAGCCCCGGCATGAAGCAGGAACAGATCAAGACGCTCATCGACGCTTTGGCCGCATCGGACCTGGCGGAACTGGAATTCAGCGAGAACGGCAGCACGCTGCGGCTGGTGAAGCTGGCGGCGCTGGGCGCCGCGCCCTCCGCGCGCAGGCCGGGCGCCGTCCGCAGTGCGCGGCCCGAAGCGGTTGCGCAGCCGGCTGCAGCAGTGGCGCCTGCCGGCGACGAGTGCTTCGCACCTCTGCACGGCGTGGTGCACCTGCAGCCGGCGCCGGGCGAACCGCCTTTCGTGCAGCAAGGGCAGGCCGTGGAAGCCGGCCAGATGCTGTGCGTGATCGAGGCGATGAAGATGTTCAACGAGGTCCGCGCCGACCGCGCAGGCGCCGTGCGGCAGGTGCTCGTGCGGTCGGGCCAGGAAGTGGAAGCGGGGCAGCCGCTGTTCCGCTTCGCATGAGGAGGCGCCCGCCATGCCGTTCGACACCGTCCTCATCGCCAACCGCGGCGAGATCGCGCTGCGCATCCAGCGCGCCTGCCGCGGGCTCGGCCTGCGTACCGTGGCCGTGCACTCCGAGGCCGACCGCGACGCGATGTACGTCGCGCAGGCCGACCAGGCGCTGTGCATCGGCCCCGCCGCGCCGGGCCTGAGCTACCTCGACCAGGCCGCCATCCTCTTCGCCGCCGAGGTAAGCGGCGCGCAGGCGATCCATCCCGGCTACGGCTTCCTTTCGGAGAACGCGGGCTTCGCGCAGCGCTGCGAAGAAGCCGGGCTGGTCTTCATCGGCCCCAGCGCCGCATGCATCCGCACCATGGGCGACAAGGTCTCGGCCAAGCGCGCGATGCGCAAGGCCGGCGTGCCCTGCGTGCCAGGCCCCGACGAGGCGCTGCCGGACGATGCCGCCGCCGTGCAGGCGCTGGCGCGCGGGATCGGCTTTCCCGTCATCGTCAAGGCCGCGGGCGGCGGAGGCGGTCGCGGCATGCGCGTGGTGCACGACGAGGCCGCGCTGCCCGACGCCATCGCACTCACGCGCGAGGAGGCGCGACAGGCCTTCGGCAACCCCGAGGTCTACATCGAGAAGTTCCTGCTGCACCCGCGCCATGTCGAGATCCAGGTGCTGGCCGACGGCCACGGCAACGCCGTGTGGCTGGGCAGCCGCGACTGCTCGCTGCAGCGGCGCCACCAGAAGGTGATCGAGGAAGCGCCGCGCCCGGCATCGACGAGGCGCTGCTGGCCGAAGTGGGCGAGCGCTGCGCGGCCGCGTGCAGGCAGATCGGCTACTGCGGCGTCGGCACCTTCGAGTTCCTCTACGAGAAGGGCGCCTTCTATTTCATCGAGATGAACACGCGCCTGCAGGTGGAGCATCCCGTGACCGAGATGACCGCCGGAATCGACATCGTGCAGCAGCAGCTGCGCATGGCGCGCGGCGAGCGCCTGTCGATCGCGCAGGCCGACGTGCGCTGCCAGGGCCATGCGATCGAGTGCCGCATCAATGCAGAGAACCCCGACACCTTCGCGCCGGCGCCGGGCCGCATCACGGGCTGGCAGATGCCCGGCGGGTTCGGCGTGCGCGTCGATTCGCATGCGGGCGCGGGCTACCGCGTGCCGCCGTACTACGACTCGATGATCGCCAAGCTCGTCGTGCATGGCGCGAGCCGCGACGACGCGCTCGACCGCATGCGCCTGGCGCTGGCCGAGACGCGCGTGGAGGGCATCGACACCAACGTGCCGCTGCACCGCGAGCTGCTGCGCGACGCCGGCTTCGCCGCGGGCGGCGTCGACATCCATCACCTGGAACGCTGGCTGCAGCAAAGGAGCGCGGCGTGAGCACGGCACCATCCATCAGCCTGCTGGGCACCACCGCGCTGCTGTTCGAGGCACCCGGCGCCATGAACCTGCCCTCGCAGCAGCGCATCTGGGCCCTGGCGCACGAGGCCGAGCGCTGGCCCGAGGTACGCGAGGCGGTGCCGGGCATGAACAACCTGATGCTCACCTTCACCCGCGCGCCGCGCCACCTCGACGCGCTGCGCGAGCGCCTGTGCGAAGCCTGGGACGCGGCCACCGCCATGCGGCGCGAAGGCCGCATCGTCGAACTGCCGGTGGTCTACGGCGGCGAGGGCGGCCCGCACATGGCGGACGTGATGGCGCACACCGGCCTGGGCATCGACGCCATCGTCGAGCTGCACAGCGCGCCGCTCTATCCGGTGTATGCCTTGGGCAGCCACCCGGGCTACTGCTACCTGGGCGGCATGGACCCGCGCATCGCCACGCCCCGGCGCAAGGTGCCGGTCCTGAGCATCCCGGGCGGCGCGGTGTCGATCGGCGGGGCGCAGACGGGCGTGTCGGCATCGGCCGGCCCCAGCGGCTGGAACACCATCGGCAGCACCTCGATGGTGTTCTTCGACCCGGCGAAAGACCCGCCCGCGACGCTGCAGCCGGGCGACATGATCCGCTTCCGCGTGGAGGGCATCGTCCGATGATCGAGATCCTTTCCTCCGCCGCGCTCGCGACCGTGCAGGACCTGGGCCGCACCGGCAGCCTGCGTTGGGGCGTGGGCACCTCGGGTGCCATGGACAACCTCGCGCTGGCCGCCGGCAACCTGCTGCTGGGCAACGCGCTCGGCGCGGCCGCCGTAGAGGTGCCGGTGTTCCCGTTCAAGGTGCTCTTCGACGAGGACTGCGCCTTCGCGCTCACCGGCGCCGACTGCGCCGCCAGGCTCGACGACCAGCCCCTGCTGCCCTGGTGGGTGCACCAGGCGCGCGCCGGCCAGGTGCTCGCGCTGGGCCTGCCGCAGGGCGGCGCGCAGCGCGGCAGCCGCGCGGTGCTGTGCGTGGCCGGCGGCATCGACGTGCCCGAGGTGCTGGGCTCGCGCAGCACGCAGCTGCGCGGTGCCTTCGGCGGCCACGAAGGGCGTGCATTGCGCCGGGGCGACCTGTTGCGCGCTGCCGGCGCCGGCAGAGCCTGCCGCACCGGCTTCGGCCTGGTGCCGCCCGCGCTCGCGCTGCCGCTGGAGCGCAATGGCGCGATGGCTGTGCGCGTGCTGCCCGCGGCCGAGTACACGGCTTTCGAGCCTGCCTCGCGCGACGCCTTCTGGGCCGGCGAATGGAAGATCACGCCGCACAGCGACCGCTACGGCTACCGGCTCGAAGGCGAGGCGCTGCGGCCCATCGCGCCGATGGAGCTGCGCTCGCACGGCATCGTGCCCGGCGTGATCCAGGTGCCGCACAGCGGGCAGCCGATCATCCAGATGCGCGACGCCCAGCCTTCGGGCGGCTACCCCAAGTTCGGAACCGTGATCGAGGCCGACATGTGGCGCCTCGGGCAGGCGCCGATCGGTAGCCGCATCCGCTTCATCGAGACCACCTGGGACGAGGCGCTGGATGCGCTCGACGAGGCGCGCGCCTGGCTCGACAAGGTGGCGCGCATGGTGGGATTGCATCGCGGCGCGCCCGCCGCGAGGAACTGACCCGCATGCAGGACGTTTCCCGACTCGCCGCCTGGCTGGCAGGCACCGACATCGGCCTGCTCGAGCTGCGCACGCCGGAAGGCACGCTGCGCCTCGCTCGGCAGGGCGATGAAATCGTCGAGCTGCCGCAGGACGAAGAAGAGATCGAGCCCGTGCCGATCAAGGCCCCCTCGCTCGGCGTCTTCCTGCACGGCCACCCGCTCGCAACGGCGCCGCTGGCGCGCACCGGTGCGCGCGTGGAAGCCGGCCAGGCCCTCGGCCTGCTGAAGATCGGCCCGCTGCTGCTGCCGGTGACGGCGCCGCAGGCAGGCGTCGTCGACGGCATCCACGTGGCCGACGGTGTTGCCGTCGGATACGGCACGCCACTGCTCGACCTGCACCCGCGCTGACGAACAAGAGAAGGACACCCCGATGGACATCGACCTGAACGCGGACCTCGGCGAAGGCTTCGGCCCCTGGCGCATGGGCGAGGACGAAGCCCTGCTCGACATCGTCTCCTCCGCCAACGTGGCCTGCGGCTTCCACGCGGGCGACCCGGTCATCATGGACCGCACGGTGCGCATGGCGCGCCAGCGCGGCGTGGACGTGGGCGCGCACGTGGGCTTTCCAGACCTGATGGGCTTCGGCCGCCGGCAGATGCAGATCGAGACGAAGGAGCTGGCGGCCTACGTGCTCTACCAGCTCGCCGCGCTCGACGGCATGGCCCGCACGGCGGGCCACCGCATGACGCACATGAGCTTCCATGGCGCGCTCGGCAACATGGCCGCGGCCGATGCCGCGCTGGCCGGGCCGCTGGTGCGCGCGGTGGCCGACTTCGATCCTTCGCTCACCGTCAGCACCTCCGCGAGCCGGGCCATCGAGGACGCGGCCGAACGCTGCGGCCTGCGCGTGCGCAGGACCTTCCTGGCCGACCGCGCCTGCGGCGACGATGGCCTGCTGGTGCCGCGCAAGCTGCCCGGCGCCGTGATCCACGAGCGCGAGGCGGTGCTGGCGCGCGTGCGCCAGCTGCTGGAGGACGGCACGGTCGCCAGCGTCACCGGCAAGAAGATTCCGATGCGCGCGCATTCGATCCTGCTGCACGGGGACACGCCCGGCGCCGTCGAGCTGGCGCGCGCCGTGCGCGGCGTGGTCGAGCAGGCGGGGCGTGTGGTGCCGATCTCCAGGCAGGCGAGCTGATCGACGACCAGGGCACGAACATGGTGCTTACCCTTGGTCATATGCACGGATCGCGGGCGACATAAGGGGGGCTTATCGCTCCACAGCCAATCCGTCTTGGCGCGGCGCACAGGCGCTGGCTACAGTGAAATCCAGGCAGTCATCTGCCCCAACCGAAAGAACCGAACATGCCGTTTTCCGACTACAAGACCGCACTGGTGACCGGGGCCTCATCGGGCATCGGCGCCGCCGTCGTCGAGCGCCTGAGCAAGGAAGGGCTGAAGGTGCACGCGCTCGCGCGCAGCGCCGACAAGCTGGCCGACCTCGCTGCGCGCACCGGCTGCATTCCGCACGCCATCGACGTGAGCGACATCGCGGGCATCACCCGGCTCGCGCAGGAAGTCGAGTTCGACGTGTTGGTCAACAACGCCGGCGTGGACCGCCCGGGTTCCATCCTCAAGGCGGACGCCGAAGGCATCGACCTGCTGGTGGACGTGAACCTGCGCGCGGTGCTGCACCTGTGCCGGCTCGTGGTGCCCGGCATGGCGGCGCGCGACCGCGGGCACGTGGTCAACATCAGCTCCATCGCGGGCGCCTACAACTTCGGCGGCAACAGCACCTACCACGCGACCAAGGCGGCGGTGAGCATGCTGTCGCGCCAGCTGCGCATCGACTGCTTCGGCAAGCGCGTGCGCGTGACCGAGATCTGCCCGGGCCGCGTGGCCACCGACATCTTCGCGCACGTGCACGGCGACTCCGACGACACCTACAAGCGCTTCGTCGAGGGCTTCGAGCTGCCGCAGGCCGAGGACATCGCGAACGCCATCGCCTTCGCCATCTCGGCACCCATCGCGGTGAACGTGGGCCACATGGAGATCACGCCCACGCTGCAGGTGCCCGGCGGCCTCTCGACCACCCGGCCCGAAACGCCGCGCGGCTGAGCACCGGGCCGATGCACGCCAGCCAAAGGAACAGCGCATGAAGGACTTCGACCTGCTGGCGATCCTGCTGAAACCCGAGTTCGGCGACATGCTGCTGCACGGCATGCTGGAGACGCTGCGGATCGCGGCCGGCTCCTGGCTGCTGGCGATGACCATGGCCGTCGTGCTGCTGGTGGTGCGGCTCACGCCGAGCCGCATCGCCGGGCGCGTGGTGGCCGGCTACATCTCCTACCACCGCAACGTGCCGACGCTGGTGCAGCTCATGTTCTGGTACTTCGGCATCTTCAGCCTGCTGCCCGACGCGCTGCAGGGCTGGCTGTCGGCCAACAACGCGGAGCGGCTGCTGTCCATCGTCGCGCTCGGGCTGTGCCAGGCGGCCTACTTCAGCGAGGACATGCGCTCGGGCCTGCGCGCCATCCCGGCGGGCCAGGCCGAGGCGGCGCGCGCGCTCGGCCACGGCTACATCGGCTCGATGCGCCACGTGATGCTGCCGCAGGCCATCCGCAACGCCGTGCCGGCGCTGGTCAACCACAGCGTGTCGCTCTTCAAGAACAGCAGCCTGGCCATGGCCATCGGCGTGGCCGAGCTTACGCACGCGGTGAAGGAGATCGAGAGCCAGAGCTTCCGCACCTTCGAGGCCTACAGCGTGGCCACCGTGCTGTACCTAGTGTGCTCGCTGCTCATCATGGCCGTGGGCGGATGGCTGTCGCGGCGCTACCGCATCGCGGGTGCAAGGTAAGCGGGGAATCGCATGTACGGCGTCTACGAAATCCTGCGCGACAACTGGCTGCTGCTGCTGGTCGGCCAGTACCCCAACGGCCCGCTCGGCGGCATCGTCGCCACGCTGATCCTCTCGGTGCTGGGCATCGTGCTGGCCTTTCCGCTGTCGGTGCTGCTCGCGCTGGCGCGGCTGTCGCCCTGGCGCCTGCTGCGCTGGCCCGCGACCGTGCTGGTGTACGCGGTGCGCGGCGTGCCGCTCCTGATGGTGATCCTGTGGGTCTACTTTCTGGTGCCGCTGCTCATCGGGCGCGACGTGTCGGGCTTCACCACCATGCTGTGCACGCTGGTGATCTACGAGGGCGCCTATCTCTCCGAGGTGGTGCGCGCGGGCATCCAGGCCCTGCCCAAGGGGCAGGCCGAGGCGGCGCGCGCACTGGGCCACAGCCACCTGGGCACCATGTGGTTCGTGATCCTGCCGCAGGCGCTCTACAACATGCTGCCCAGCATGCTGAGCCAGTTCATCTCCACCATCAAGGAGACCACGCTGGGCTACGTGATCAACGTGCAGGAACTCACCTTCGCGGCCAACCAGATCAACAACCAGCTGCTGACCAAGCCCTTCCAGGTGTTCTTCATCCTCGCGATGACCTACTACGTGGTCTGCTTCAGCCTGACGCAGCTCACGCAGTGGCTGGAGCGGCGCATCGCGCACAGGCGGCTCGGCACGGCGCAGGCGCAACCCGCGGCCGGAGACGGCACGCCGCTGCCTTCGGTGGCGGCGCCCCAGCCATGACCGCCACGTCCGTTCCACACCCATCGCCCGCCAGGGACGACACCATGATCCTGTTCTCCAACATCAACAAGTGGTACGGCGACTATCAGGCGCTGGCCGACATCAACGCCGAGGTGAAGAAGGGCGAGGTGGTGGTGGTCTGCGGGCCCTCGGGCTCCGGCAAGTCCACGCTGATCCGCACCGTGAACCGGCTGGAGGAAGTGAAGTCTGGCCAGCTGCTGTTCGATGGCCAGGACATCCACGCGCCGATGCGCGGCGCGGCGCTGAACAAGCTGCGCAGCCGCATCGGCTTCGTGTTCCAGAGCTTCAACCTGTTCCCGCACCTGTCGGTGATGGAGAACATCATGCTGTCGCCGATGCGCGTGCTCGGCGTGAAGCGCGCCGACGCGAAGGCCAAGGCCGGGCAGCTGCTGGAGCGCGTGGGGCTGTCGAACAAGGCGGGCGCGTATCCCGCGCAGCTCTCGGGCGGCCAGCAGCAGCGCGTGGCCATCGCCCGCGCGCTGGCGATGGAGCCGCCGGCCATGCTGTTCGACGAGCCCACCAGCGCGCTCGACCCCGAGATGGTGGGCGAGGTGCTGTCGGTGATGCGCGGGCTCGCCAACGACGGCATGACCATGATGTGCGTCACGCACGAGATGAACTTCGCCCGCGAGGTGGCCGACCGCATCTGGTTCATGGACGCGGGTCGCATCCTCGAGAAGGCCGACCCCGCCACCTTCTTCGGCAGTCCGCAGCATCCGCGCGCGCAGCGCTTCCTGTCGGACCTGCGCGCTCACTGAATCCGTCTTTCTTCGTCCAGTTCCCGCAATCTCCCAGGAGTCCACCATGTCGAAAGAAACCGTCTTCCGCCTCGCCGCCATCGGCACCTGTCTTGGCATGGCCTCGCTGCTCGCGCATGCCGACCAATGGAGCGACATCAGCCAGCGCAAGGAACTCAGGTGCGGCACCTTCGCCGACGTTCCTCCCTTCGCCGCACCCGACCCCAAGACGCGCGAGATGGTGGGCCACGACGTCGACCTGTGCAATGCGCTGGCCAAGGAACTGGGCCTCGCCGCCAAGGTCACGCCGCTGTCGGTGGAAGCGCGCGTGCCCGAGGTGAAGCTCGGCCGCGTCGACGTGACCGTGGCCAACCTGGCCTACACGAAGAGCCGCGGCGAGCAGATCCAGTTCAGCGACCCGTACTACGTGGCCAAGGAAATGCTGGCCGTGAAGGCCTCCGACCCCGGCACCGCCAAGGCCGACTTCAAGGGCAAGCGGCTGAGCTCGACCAAGGGCTCGACCTCCGAGCTGTCGATCAAGATGAACGGCTCCGAGCCCGTCACCTTCCAGGACACGGGCTCGGCCTTCATGGCGGTGCAGCAGAACAAGTCGGTCGGCATGGTCGCCAACACCATGACCATCACCAAGCTGGTCAACCAGTCGAAGACCGAAGGCGTGGCGCTGAAGATGATCAAGGAGCCGATGGTGCTGCAGCCCGTGGGCATCGGCATGAAGAAGGACGAGCCCGTGCTGCTGTCGAAGGTGAACGCCGCCCTCTATGCGCTGGAGAAGTCGGGCGAGCTCGACCGCATCTGGGCCAAGTGGCTGGGCCCGAACACCGAATACAAGATGGTGCGCGAGGAGAAGGTCACGCCGCTGGCCGAACTCAAGTTCGAGATGCTGCCCTGAACCGCCGGCGCCGCGCGGCGGGATTTTCTCGACCGGCTCAGGCGTCCTGCCTGGCCCGAGATTCCCATGCGAAGCCGACGCCGTAGACCGAGCGGATCCAGTCGTGCGCGGCCGAGACGGTGGCCAGCTTCTTCCTGAGGTTCTTGATGTGCGTGTCGACGACGCGCTCGTTGACGTCCAGCGCCTCCGGGAACGCGGCCTCGAGCAGCTTCGAACGCGTGAGCACGCGCCCCGGCTCCTGCGAGAGCGCGCGCAGCAGCAGCGACTCGCGGCGCGTCAGCGGCAGGTAGTGCCCGTCGAGGATCGCGCAGCCGCGCACGGCGCCGAAAGTGATCGGCATCGAAGGGCGGGCCACGTGGCGGCGCTGTGAGCAGCGGCGCAGCACGGTGTGGATGCGCACCACCACTTCCCTCGGCGAGAAAGGCTTGCACACGTAGTCGTCCGCGCCGAGATCGAAGCCGCGCAGCCGGTCGGACTCCTGCGCGCGCGCCGTCAGCATGATGATCGGGTGGTCGCTGCGCGCGCGGATCTTCTCCAGGATCTGCAGGCCGCTCACGCGCGGCAGCTCCACGCCGAGCAGGGTGAGCGCGGGCGGCGAAGTCAGCATGCGGTGCAGCGCGACCGCGCCGTCCTCGATGTGCTCGGCCTCGTGCCCGGCGCGGCGCAACTCGTCCAGCAGCACCGATGCGGCGCCTTGCCCTTCCTCCACCAGCAGGATGCGGCTCATCGCGTCATTGCAGCTTCAGCGAACCGGGGTGCGCCTGCCTGACGGGTAAGGGTGCGGGTGCGTGCATGTTGCGGTCGCGGCAGTTGCGCATGTGATCGTCCACCGTCAGGTCGCCCTGCAGGTCGGTCAGCAGCTGCAGCGTGCGGTCGATGGCGGCGGCGTCGAGCATGGGGTAGCCCTGCTCGCTGCGGCCGTTGTTGCGCGCCACGCGGGCGATGTAGGGCAGGTCCTGCGGCGTGACGACGACGCTGGGCATCACGCCGTCGAGCTCCACGCCGTCGAAGGGCAGCAGCACGAAGTACTGCACCCGCAGCTCGGACGGCAGCAGGCTGCGCAGGTGGGTGGTCTTGCGGCCGCACTGCCAGGCCGGGTCCTTCACCTCGCGCGCCAGCGAGTGACCATGCTGGCGCAGAAACCAGCGCGGCACCGCGTGGGCCGAGGTCTTGCGGTACACCACTGCGTTGCGCCATCCCTTCACCTCGAAAAGGTACAGGCCGGCCTCGCACACCAGCGCGACATCGAAGCGCGCCGTGGGAACGGCGCTGCCTTGGTACATCGGGATGACGAGGTCGCGCAGCACGTGCATGCGCCCGAAGGCCGGCTGGAAGGTGGCGGCCAGCTGCCGGATGGCCAGCGTGGTTGCCGCGCTGCTCGCGGATTCGCCTTCAGGAGAGCAGATGCGGTGCGCGGGCGCGGCGGGGTCCGGCTTCTTGTGCCCGTGGCCGGCCAGCGTGAGCACGGGGCGGGGCGGAACTTTGTGCAGGGCAGTGGTCATGTGGAGCTCCTTCGGATCTCAAGGATTGCGCAACTTTCGGGAGACTTTGTGCAGAAGCGGCATCTGCTGCAGGTCGGCGACGGTGTCGATGGATGCACCGCTTCCGATGCTTCCCATGAAGACGACCCACGCGAGCGCAAGCTCTCCGTTGGCCGCGGCCAGCACGTGCAGGTCGAGCAGCAGGCCCTGGTAGTCCTCCATGAGCTGCACTTCGGAGATTTCGCCCCGGTCGCGGCGCAATTTCGACGCCTCGAAGGCCTCCCGCGCATTCACGACGCGCGCGTATGCCGCGTTGGCGATGTCGCTCTGCATCCGCAGCCGTTGCAGCGCCTCGGCCACCTGCTCGCGCGCCTGCGCGACAGCGTGGGCGTAGAGGGGCTTGCCGGGCATCTCTATGTCGCGTGTCTCGTCGGCCTCGGCGTCGATGGTGCCCTCGGGCATCGCCGATGGATCCGCGCCGTAGAGCGCGGCGGCGAGGTTGATGTCGCTCCTGTTGGCGAGCACGGCCATCGGCAGTTCGCGCGGCACATCGGCCGCGAAGCGGGGCAGCTGCTTGTTCTGCAGCACGTCGGCGAGCATTTCCTCGAGCGCGGCTTCCGACGTGCGGCACTGCCTGGCCAGGTAGGCGATGTAGCTCGCGCGCTGGGCCTGCAGTTTCTCGATGGCGGATTGCGCGGCGGCCTGCCGTTGCGCGAGCTGCTTCGCGAAGTCGTCGTGCGGCAGCGCGCTGTTCTTGATGAGCGCCGCCTGCCGCGAGACGGCCGCGCGCGTGTTCTCGAGGTAGACGAGCTCCAGCGTCTTCACCTTCAGCGCGATGTATGCCGCGGCAATGCCCGCTTCTGCGTTGCCTCCGCGCGATGCGGCCATCAGCCTGTCCATCGCGGGATCTTCGAACCCGGCCCACCACGACTGCGGCTCCATGCGGGCGCGGGTGCGTGCTTCGCCGCGGTCGATGAACATGCCCGCGGCGAGCACGGAGGTCGAGCGGACCATTGCGATGCTCGTGCCGGCGCACGCGATAGCCAGCGTGCCGCACATCGCTGCCGCCAGGATTCTTGAGCGCTTCACGCCAGGGCTTCCAGCTTCTTCATGAGCGCATCTTTTCAGGCGATCTGGGAGAAATTTGAGTGGTAGTGAAACAGCCCCGCGCACAGGTGTGATGTGCGCGCACAACACTCGATGCAGCGTAAAGCCGAACCACCAAATTCCTCCTGAATTGGACGAAACGATGCGTACAGCCGGTCGATACCGAACGGCCGCATCAGACCTGAAACTGGAGAACCCTGAATGAAGAAAACCCTCACGGCATTCGCTGCCCTGGCCGTCTGCGGCCTGGCTTCTGCCCAATCGTCAGTCACGTTGTTCGGCGTCGTGGACGCCGGCCTGACCTACCAGTCGACGACCTCGCGCGACGCCGTCACCGGCGCGTCCGTCAAGCAAAGCAAGACCAGCCTGGGCAACTCCGCCTACAACTCCAGCCGCATCGGCTTTCGCGGCACCGAAGACCTCGGCGGCGGGCTTGCAGCGAGCTTCTGGCTCGAAGCGCCCATCACCAACGACGACGGCGCCACCGGCATCTCCACCTTCGCGCGCCGCTCCACCGTGAGCCTGTCGGGTGGCTTCGGCGAGCTGCGCCTGGGCCGCGACTACACGCCCACCTTCTGGAACGACACCGTCTTCGACCCGTTCGGCACCAACGGTTCGGGCACCAACGTCATCAGCACCGTCAGCGGCAACACCACCATCAACAACACCAACTACGTGCGCGCGAGCAACTCGATCGGCTACTTCCTGCCGCCGAACCTGGGCGGCTTCTACGGCCAGTTCCAGTACAGCCTGCACGAGAACGCCAGCACCAGCGCCACCAGCACCACGGCGGCCACCAGCAGCAGCGCGGGCCGCTACGTCGGCGGGCGCTTCGGCTACGCCAACGGCCCGCTGGACGTCGCGCTGGGCGTGGGCCAGAGCATCGCGGCGGACACCACCACGCTGGAGCGCAAGGTGCAGACCATCAACCTGGGTGCTTCGTACGACTTCGGTCCGGTGAAGCTGTTCGGGGAGCTGTCGAACGTGAAGAACAAGTTCGACACGGCGCTGGGCAACACGCACGACAGCTACAACGGCTACCTGATCGGTGCGACGGTGCCGGTGGGCGCGGGGCTGATCCGCGCGTCGTACTCGCAGGTTCGCTACAACGAGGGCGCGGCCGGCATCTCGGGCGAGGACCCGCTGGCGCGCAAGTTCGCGATCGGCTACGTGCACAACCTGTCCAAGCGCACGGCGCTGTACGCGACGGTGGCGCGGGTGAACAACCGCAACGACGTGAACTACACGGGCAGCCTGGTGTCGGCGAGCACCACGGGCTACGGCAGCACGGGCACGGGCTACACGGGCCTGCCGCGCTCTTCCACCGGCTACGACTTCGGTATCCGGCACGCGTTCTGATCCTCTGACCGCATGAGGATGTGACGGGGCAGCGCGGCCGCCGCAAGGGCGCCGCGCTGCCCGTTCCGGTCGCGCAACGGCTTGCGCGGACTCCGGAACACGCTGCATCCGGGAGGGAACTCGGCGCAGCGAGGAGAAGGTGCCGCAGTTTCAAGGCAGGTGAAATGAACAAACAGACATTCGCGCCCGCGCGCTGGTTGCGCGCGTGCGCCTTCCTGCTCCTCGCGCTCGGCTCGCTCGCGGCGGCGCAGGCGCAGAACAGGATCGAATCGGTCACGGGTTCCATGCAGGCAGGCAGCGAAGTGCTGCGTGTCGACTTCTCCGAACCGCTGGCCGCCGAGCCCAGCGGCTTCGCCATCCAGTCGCCCCCGCGCATCGCACTCGACTTTCCGGGCATGGCCAGCAGCCTCGGCCGCGAGCCCATCGACGTGAGCCAGGGCAACCTGCGTTCGGTCAACGTGGTGCAGGCCGGCGAGCGCGCGCGCCTGGTCATCAACCTGAGGCAGGCGACCGCCTACAGGAGCGAGGTGCGCGGCAAGTCGCTGCTCGTGACGCTGCAGCCCGCCGCGGGCCCGGCGCTGGCGGCGTCCGCGTCGGCCACCTTTGCGGAGAACCGCAACCGCGACGTGCTGCCGCTGCGCGACGTCGACTTCCGCCTGGGCGCCGAAGGCACCGGCCGCGTGATCGTGTCATTGCCCAACGACCAGGTCGGCGTCGACATCCGCCAGCAGGGCAAGGGCCTCGTGGTCGAGTTCACGAAGTCTTCGCTGCCCGAGGGGCTCAACCGCCGGCTCGACGTGTCCGACTTCGGCACGCCCGTGCAGGCCGTGAGCCTGCAGCAGGCCGGCGACCGCGTGCGCATGCTGATCGAGCCGCGCGGCGACTGGGAGCACAGCGCCTACCAGAGCAACAGCCAGTTCGTGGTGGAGGTGCGACCGCGCAAGGTCGACCCGACCAAGCTGACGCAGGGCGTCGGCTACAACGGCGAGAAGCTGTCGCTGAACTTCCAGAACATCGAGATCCGCTCGCTGCTGCAGGTGATCGCCGACTTCACGAACTTCAACATCGTGACCTCCGACTCGGTCAACGGCACGCTCACGCTGCGGCTGAAGGACGTGCCCTGGGACCAGGCGCTGGACATCATCCTGGAGGCGAAGAACCTCGGCATGCGCAAGAACGGCAGCGTGCTGCGCATCGCGCCCGAGGACGAGCTCAACGCCAAGGAGAAGCTCAGGTTCGAATCGCAGGCGGCGATCCAGAACCTGGAGCCCGTGCAGACCCGCTCCTTCCAGCTCAACTACGCGAAGGCGCCGGCCATCGCGCAGAGCCTGACCGGCACGGGTTCGTCCACGGGCGGAGCCGGCGGATCGGCGACCCGCATCCTGAGCGCGCGCGGCAGCGTGATTGCCGAGCCGCGCACCAATCAGCTCTTCGTGTCGGACATTCCGTCGCGCCTGGTGCAGGTGGCGGAGCTGATCCAGAAGCTGGACGTCTCTGTGCGCCAAGTGCTGATCGAGGCCCGCATCGTCGAGGCGTCGGACACCTTCAGCAAGTCGCTGGGCGTGAAGCTCGGCGGCTCGGTCAAGGGCAGCAACAGTTCCATCGGCACGCAGCCGACCACCTCGAGCGACGGCACCACCACCTTCTCCGGCAACTCGACCAGCAACTTCATCAACCTGCCCGCCACCAGCTCGAGCGGGTCGAGCGTCGGCACCTTCGCCGTGTCGCTGTACAACTCCAGCCTGTCGAAGATCCTGAACCTCGAGATCTCGGCGCTGGAGGACGAAGGCAAGGGCAAGGTGGTGGCCAGCCCGCGCGTGGTGACCGCGGACCAGACCAAGGCGCTGATCGAGCAGGGCACCGAGCTGCCCTACCAGTCGGCGACGTCGAGCGGCGCCACCTCGGTGTCGTTCCGCAAGGCCAACCTGAAGCTCGAAGTCACGCCGCAGATCACGCCCGAGGGCAACATCATCCTGACGCTCGACGTGAACAAGGACTCGGTCGGCCAGTCGACGAGCGCGGGCTACGCGATCAACACGAAGCACGTGCAGACCGAAGTGCTGGTCGAGAACGGAGGCACGGTCGTGATCGGCGGGATCTTCGAGCTGACCGACAACGTCGACGAGTCGCGCGTTCCGGTGCTGGGCGAGATACCGGTGGTCGGTGCCCTGTTCCGCTCGCGCAGCCGCACGTACAACAAGACGGAGCTGCTGGTCTTCATCACGCCGAAGATGATCACCGACCGGACTGCGCTGCGTTGATGCCGGCGCGAGGCTGCCGGCCAGCCCCGCGCGCTACAGGCGCTTCATGGCCATCTTGTGGTTCCGGGCCTTCGTCGCCGCCTCCGGTTGCCACTGGACCCGGATCTCGGGTGCCCGGATCCTCCTGCTCCACCCAATGCCTCCCGGCGCCATGGGCCGCCGGGCCCGCAGCCAATGGCCCTCCACGAGGTGCCCGAACAACCCCTTTTCCGCGGTACCAGCGTGGGCGGCGGGCAGCGGCCGGAGCTCGTCGCTACCGATTCCCGTAGGCCTCAGTCGGGTTTTGTAATCTAGTGTTTTTAATTGCAACGAGTGTTATATTTTCCCAGAAACAATCATTTAACACTTAGGCATTCGATTGGAGGCGGCCGTAAAGGCTTTCCGCAGGGTGCCTTTCCGATGGGAGCTCCGGAATTGCAGTTCAAACCGCAAGAAAGCCCCAGGTTGGTGCGCTCGGCGCTGGTCACCGCATGGCTGCGCCCGAGCCGCCGATGAGCTCTCCAGCCACCTTGCCGCGCGGCCGCCGGCCGTTGCTGAGCTTCAGCGTCGAAGGCCTGCCCGCCCGCGACGAGCTCCTCTTCAAATCCCTCGTCCGGCTGCTCGATCACCGCACCCAGCAGCACTGGGCCTGGCAGGTCGAGGGCGCCGACCTGCGGGTGGTGGGCGACCGGCTTCCGGAGCCGCCCGCCGAAGCCGACGACCGCTCGGCGCCGCTGCTGACGATCGGCGAGAACCCGCCGTCGCGCGGCCCCTTCCTGCGCCTGCCGCTGCATGCCGATGCGCTCGAGACCATGCTCAACCGGCTCGGTGCGATGGTGATCCATGCCCGCGAACTCGGCCTTGCCGCGTCCCGCGACCGCGCCGCCGAGCGTGGCGAGGAATACCGGCTGCTGCGCTGGCCTTCGCTCGCGCTGCTGGAGACCACCATGCACATGAAGCTCGCCACGCTGCTCGCGAGCCGGCCGGCGTCGCTGCAGGCGCTTCAGCAGAGATCGGGCGCCAGCGCCCAGGAGTGCGCGGATTTCATCGCGGCGCTCGAGAAGGCGGGATTCGTCACGGCCAGCAACAGCAGCGGCAACAGCAGCAGGAGCGACGGCACCGGCTTCGCGGCCAGCCGCGCGCCCGAGTCGATCTGGCCCGATTCGCAGGCCTCGACGGGCAGCGATGCGTCCCTTGTTCCCACGGTGGCGCGCGACACCGTGCAGCCGGGCCTGCTGGCGCGCATCCGCAGCCGCCTCGGGCTGCTGGCCTCCGGACCGAGGGCCTGAAGCGATGGGCCTGCGCCACATGACATCGACGACATCGACCGGCCCTGAATGAGCGTGGAGCACAAGATACTTTTCACCGGCACCATGGGTGCGGGCAAGACCACCGCCATCGCGGCCGTGAGCGAGATCGCGCCGGTGCGCACGGAGGTTCGCAACAGCGACACCTCGGTCGCCAAGGCCACGACCACCGTCGGCCTGGACTACGGCGAACTCACGCTGGACAACGGAGAGAAGCTGCGCCTGTACGGCACGCCGGGGCAGATGCGCTTCGACTTCATGTGGCGCATCCTCGCGCGCGGAGCGCTGGGCCTCGTGATCCTGGTCGACAACAGCCGCCCCGATCCGCTGGCCGATCTCGAGGTCTACCTCGACGGCTTCTCCGAGCTCATCGACAGGACCGCCTGCGTGGTCGCGGTGGGCCGCACCGAGACCCACCCCGAGCCGGGCCTCGACGCCTACGCCCAGCGCATGCAGGACAAGGGCGTGCTGCGCCCCGTGCTGCCGGCCAACGTGACCGATCCGCAGCAGGTGGTGCAGCTGCTCGAGTTGTTGCTGCTGCAGCTGGAAGCCTGAGCGCCGCGCCGCCTCTTTTCCTTCCTTTTTCCTTTTCCTTTCTTCCTTCGCCGGACCCGAGCCACATGAACATCTCCCCCCGCATCAAGGACGCCGCCGAGACTGCCGTGGACACGCTCATGCGCGAGATCAAGGGCGCCAAGGCCGTGGTGATCGCCACGGAAGACGGCCTGGAGCTGGCCGCGCGCACCGAGAACAACGCGCAGGTCGCGCGCCTGTCGGCCATCGCGAGCTCGCTGGCCGCGCTCGGCGCCGTGGCCGGCGAGGAGAGCGGGCTGGGGCAGTGCGAGAACGTGGCGATAGAGACCGCGCTCGGCCACATCCTGATGCTGCAGGCCCGCAACGCAGAGGCCGACCTGATCGTGAGCGTGGTGACGGGCAAGGACGCGCTGATCGGCCAGGTCCTGTACTTCTCCAAGCAGGCGACGCTCGCGCTGCAGCGCGCCTGAGAGCCCGAGCGCCCGACGCGTCCACAGCCTTTCAAAAAGCGGCCGCCGCTCATCACTCGCCCGGGTGGCGGCCGATTCTCAGGGCGATGCACTACGAAAGACTTCGATGGCAAATATCAAGCAATCCATGGACGAACTGATGACGATCGACGGTGCGCTGTGCGCTGCGCTGGTCGATTCCGGCAGCGGCATGATCCTGGGGCAGGTCGGCTCGGGCGTGGACCTGGAAGTTGCCGCCGCGGGCAATACCGAGGTAGTGCGCGCCAAGCACAAGACCATGAACGCGCTCGGCCTGAACGACGTGATCGAGGACATCCTGATCACGCTCGGCCGCCAGTACCACATCATCCGCCCGCTGCAGAAGCACGAGGGCCTGTTCGTCTACCTGGTGCTCGACAAGTCGAAGTCCAACCTCGCGCTCGCGCGCCGCAAGACACAGGACGTGGGGCAGGCGCTCGCGGTCTGACGCGGCGAGCCGTCGGCTCGGGCTCCATGAAAGCGGACCGGACCCGAGCGCTTCAGCGCGTCGTCTTCGGCCGGTTCGATCCGCCGGGCGCGCGCTTGCAGCTGCCCGCGCGAGGGCCGGAGCCGGTTGCCGTGATCTGCGCGAGCGTCGAGCGGCCGTAGTTACCGCTTGCCGCTGTGCCGCGTTGTGCGCACGTGTCGGTGCCCGCCAGGAAGATGCCGGCTGCCAGCGCACCGAAGGCCAGCAGCCCCGCAAGACGCTGCGGCCATGCGGACTTGCGGTGGTGCGGCAAGGCGCGGGAGATCGACTGCTCCCTGCCGCTGCCTCGGACGCGAACGGTGGGTTCCGGGGTGAAGCCGTCGAGGCGAAACGCTCGGAATGCGTCGTGCGAGTTGCGATGCCGAAGAGTCGTCATGACCGGCATCGTGGACTTCAAAGGGGGAGAAAAATTGGACGGCCGCGACGGTGCCCCCGCATCCCCGAAGCCTTCTTCAGACGATCCGCACCGAGAGCTCGGGCAGCCGGTCGATGTGGATCTCTATGAGGTCGCCGCGCACCACCGGCCCCACGTTCTCCGGCGTGCCCGAGTAGATGATGTCGCCCGGCTTCAGCTCGAAGGCCTGCGACAGCCGGCTGATCTGCTCGGCCACCGACCAGATCATGTGCCTGAGCGTGGCGTTCTGCTTCGTCTGCCCGTTCACCTTCAGCCAGATCGCGCCGTCGGTGAAGTGGCCGACCTTCGCCACCGGATGGATCGGCCCCACGGGCGCCGAATGATCGAAGCTCTTGCCGATTTCCCAGGGCTTCTTCTGGTCGCCCATCTCGCGCTGCAGGTCGCGCCGCGTCATGTCCAGGCCCAGCGAGTAGCCGTAGACGTGGTCGAGCGCCGAGCTCGTCGGGATGTTGCGCCCGCCCTTTCCGAGCGCCACCACCAGTTCCACCTCGTAGTGGTAGTTCTTCGTGAGCGTGGGGTAGGGATGGTCGGCCACCGTGCCGGGCGTCACGACCTGGATCGCGTCGGCCGGCTTCTGGAAGAAGAAGGGCGGCTCGCGGCTCGGGTCCGAGCCCATCTCGCGCGCATGGGCCTCGTAGTTGCGCCCGATGCAGTAGATGCGGCGCACCGGATAGACCTGCTCGCTGCCGACGATCGGAATGGTCGATGCGGCGACATCGAACGGCGTGGCCTGTGCGCGAGAGGCCCCGGCGGGCAGCGCGCAGCCGGCGATGGCGCCCGTGGCCATGGCGGCGGAACCGGCCAGCAGGCCGCGGCGGGAAGTGATCATGAAGTCTCCTTGGTCTTGTGGAATGCGTGCGCCGTGCCCCTCACGGCCGTTCGATTCTGGGATGCCGGGCGAGCGGGCCACCGTACGCATCTACGCAAAAACAGGACGCAACCCATGCCGGGCACGCCACCGGCCCGCGCGCTTCACCGCGCCACGAAGGGCGGCAGCCGCCGGGGGATCGTCTGCGCCTTGACGATGGAGGTGTTGGTCTCGGCCTTCTGCGCGATGCGGTCGAGGATGCCGTCGAGCTGCTCGAGCGACTGCAGGAACAGCCGCGCGACGAAGCAGTCTTCTCCGGTGATCTTGTCGCACTCGCAGAACTCGGGCGTGCCCACGATCAGTTCCTGCACCGCCTGCAGCTGACCCGGCAGCGGGCGGATGCGCACGATGGCCTGGAACTGGTAGCCCAGCGCCTTCGGGTTCACCTGGAGCGTGTAGCCGCGTATCACGTCGCGCTCCTCGAGCCGGCGCAGCCGCTCGGACACGCTGGGAGAAGACAGCCCCACGTGATGGGCCAGCTCCTTCAGCGACATGCGCGCGTTGTCCGCCAGGGCCAGCACGATGGCTTCGTCCGTTGCGTCGAGCATTTGAGGGTTCTCCGGTGAATGGGTCTTGCTGGCTAATTTTCGAAGGCCATTGGCGGTTCTGGCCTTGTTCGAAGCATATCCAGGCGACGCAATACATGGCACTCTTGTTTCCCCGAACAGAGCGAACAGAGAAGGCAACGGACAGAGATGCAGACGCAGCTTCGCGGCGCGCTGGAGATGAGCGCGGCCATGGTGATTTCCGGAACCATCGGGTGGTTCGTCGTGCGCTCCGGCCAGCCGCTGCCCGACCTGCTGTTCTGGCGCTGCGTGTTCGGCGCGGCCACGCTGCTGGTCGTGTGCTTCGCGCTGGGGCTGCTGCGGCGCGGCCTGACGCTGCGCCAATTCGCGTTGGCCGCGTTCGGCGGCGTGGCGCTGGTCGTCAACTGGGTGCTGATCTTCGCCTCGTTCTCGCACGCGTCGATCTCGATTGCCACGGCGGTCTACAACACCCAGCCATTCATGCTGGTCGCGCTCGGCGCGCTGCTGCTCTCGGAGCGGCTGACCGCGATGAAGGCGATCTGGCTGTGCATCGCCTTCGCCGGGGTGGTGCTGGTGGCGCAAGCCAAATCAGGCGGAGGCGCCGGCGGTTCGTCCTATTTCATCGGCGTGCTGATGGCGTTGGGCGCGGCCTTCTGCTACGCGGTGGCGGCTCTGGTCGCGAAGAAGCTCGACGGCATCGCGCCGCATCTGATCGCGCTCATACAGGTGTGCGTGGGCATCGTGATGCTCGCGCCCTTCGCCAATCTCAAGACGCTGCCCACCGACGCGGCCACCTGGGGCGTGCACCTCGCGATGGGCGTGATCTACACGGGGCTGGTGTTCGTGCTGCTGTACGGGGCGCTGCAGAAGCTCTCCACGCCGGTGGCGGGCGCCTTGTCGTTCATCTATCCGCTGGTGGCCATCGGCGTCGACTACGTCGCCTTCGGCCAGCGGCTGGGCGCATTGCAGGTGGTGGGCGCGGCGGCCATCCTGATCGCCGCGGCGGGCATGACCTTCGGATGGACCTTGCCGGGCCTGCCGCGACGCGCGCCCGCTACCGGAAAGAGCTGACGGCGACAGCTCCTCAGGACGCCGCCGCGACGCCGCTGCGCCTGTAGAACCGGGCCGCCAGCCGCTTCACCAGCAGATAGAACAGCGGCACGAAGAAGATCCCCAGCGCCGTCGCCGCCAGCACCCCGCCGAACACGCCGGTGCCGATGGCCACCTGGCTCGCCGAACCCGCGCCGGTGGCCAGTGCCAGCGGCACCACCCCGGCCAGGAAGGCCAGCGAAGTCATCAGGATCGGACGCAGCCGCAGGCGCGCGCCTTCGGCCACCGCGTCGAGCAGCGGCATGCCGCGGCGCAGCGCCGCTTCGGCGAACTCGATGATCAGGATCGCGTTCTTCGCCGACAGCCCGATGGTCGCGAGCAGGCCGACCTGGAAGTAGATGTCGTTCGAGAGGCCGCGCAGCGACGCCGCGATCACCGCGCCGAGCACGCCCAGCGGAATCACCAGCATCACCGAGAACGGCACAGACCAGCTCTCGTACAGCGCCGCCAGGCAGAGGAATACGACGAGGATCGACAGCGCGAACAGCAGCGGCGCCTGCCCGCCCGAGAGCCGCTCCTGGTAGGAGAGGCCGCTCCATGCGTGGCCGGTGCCGCGCTGCTTCTTCGCGATGGCTTCGACCGCGGCCATCGCCGTGCCCGAGCTCGTGCCGTGCGAAGCCGCGCCCTGGATCTGCACCGCCGGCAGGCCGTTGTAGCGCTCCAGCTGCGGTGCGCCCTGCGACCAGCGCGTGGTGGCGAAGGCCGAGAACGGCGTCATCGCGCCGGTGGCGCCGCGCACGAACCACTGGCGGATGTCGTCCGGGTCGGAGCGGTAGGGCGCGTCGGCCTGCACGTACACGCGCTTGACGCGGCCGCGATCGATGAAGTCGTTGACGTAGCTGCCGCCCCAGGCGATGCCCAGCGTGGTGTTCACGTCGTCCAGCGACAGGCGCAGCGCTGAGGCCTTGAGCTGGTCGATGTCGATCTGCAGCTGCGGCGTGCCGGCCACGCCGTTGGCGCGCACCGACTGCAGCCGCGCGTCCTTGCCCGCGTCGCGCAGCAGCGACTCGCGCGCCTGCACCAGCTTCTGCGCGCCCATGCCCGAGGTGTCCTGCAGCCAGAACTCGAAGCCGTTGGACTGCCCCAGCCCCTCGATGGGCGGCGGCACCATGCCGTAGACCTCGGCGTCGCGCTGCTGCTTGCCCAGCACGGTGCCGGCACGCTCGACGATGGCCTGCGCGCGCTGGTCGGCACGGCCGCGCTCGGACCAGTCCTTGAGCGAGACGAAGGCCATGCCCATGTTCTGACCCGAGCCGCCGTAGCTCCAGCCCGAGAGCGTGAAGATGGTGTCGGTCGTGTCCTTCTCGGTTTCGAGGAAGTGCTTCTCGACCATGCGGTTCACGGCGTCGGTGCGGCTGATCGTGGAGCCCGCCGGCAGCGTGAGCTGCACCATCGCGCTGCCCTGGTCCTCCTCGGGCAGGAAGCCGCCCGGCAGGGCGAGGTAGAGCGCGCCCATGCCCGCCACGATGGCCGCGTACACGGCCGTGAAGCGCAGCGGCTTGCGCAGCATGCGCCCCAGCAGGCCCACGTAGCGGCCCTGCGCCGCGTCGAAGCTGCGGTTGAATGCGCCCAGGAAGCCGCGCGTGCGCGGCGCGTCGCTGGCCCGCAGGAAGCGCGCGCACAGCGCCGGGATGAGCACGATCGCCACCACCACCGACAGCGCCATCGACGCGATGATGGTCACGGAGAACTGCCGGTAGATCACGCCCACCGAGCCGCCGAAGAAGGCCATCGGCAGGAACACCGCCGACACCACCACCGCGATGCCCACCAGCGCGCCGGTGATCTCCTTCATCGACCTGATGGTGGCGGCCTTCGGGTCGAGCCCTTCCTCGTGCATCACGCGCTCGACGTTCTCCACCACCACGATCGCGTCGTCCACCAGCAGGCCGATGGCCAGCACCATGCCGAAGAGCGTGAGCACGTTGATCGAATAGCCGAAGGCCGCGAGCACGCCGAAAGTGCCCAGCAGCACCACCGGCACGGTGATGGCCGGGATGACCGTGGCGCGCCAGTTCTGCAGGAACAGGTACATCACGACCACCACCAGCGCGATGGCCTCCAGCAGCGTCTTGATGACCGACCTGATCGAGATCTTCACGAAGCGCGTGGTGTCCTCCGCGTAGGCCACGCGCAGGCCGGGGGGCAGCGAGGGCTCCATCTCGGCCATGCGCGCCTTCACCGCGCTGGCGGTGGTCAGCGCGTTGGCGCCGGGCGCCAGCATGACGGCCGCGCCGGCGGCGGGGTGGCCGTTCAGCCGCGTGGTCTCGGCGTACGACTCGCTGCCCATCTCCACGCGCGCCACGTCGCGCAGGCGCACCACGGCGCCGTCGGCCTGCGTCTTCAGCACGATGTCGCGGAACTGCTCGGGCGTCTGCAGCCGCGACAGCGCCGTCACGGTGGCGTTGAGCTGCTGCTTCGCGGGCGAAGGCCGGGCGCCGATCTCGCCCACCGACACCTGCGTGTTCTGCGCGGCGATGGCGGCGGTCACGTCCGAGGGCATCAGCTGGTAGCTCGCGAGCCGGTGCGGGTCGAGCCAGATTCGCATCGCATAAGAAGCGCCGAAAGCCTGCATCGAGCCCACGCCGTCGACGCGGCTGATGGGGTCGCGCAGGTTGCTGGCCATCCAGTCGGCCACGTCGGTGTCGGTGCGGCGGCCGGTCTCGTCGTAGAGCGCCACGATCAGCAGGAAGTTGTTCTGCGACTTCGCGACCGTCACGCCCTGCTGCTGCACCGCCTGCGGCAGCCGGCTCGTGGCCTGGCTGACCTTGTTCTGCACCTGCACCTGGGCGGTGTCGGGGTTGATGCCCTGGCGGAAGGTGACGCTGATCTCGGCCCAGCCGGCCGAGCTGCTGGTCGACTTGAAGTACAGCAGCCCGTCGATGCCCTTGAGCTGCTGCTCCAGCACCTGTGTGACGCTGTTCTCCACCGCCTGCGCAGAGGCGCCGGGGTAGTTGGCCGAGACCACGACGGTGGGCGGCGCGATGTCCGGGTACTGCGACACCGGCAGCGTGCGGATGGCAACGCCGCCGGCCAGCATGATCAGGATGGCGATGACCCATGCGAAGACGGGCCGCTGGATGAAGAAATTGGCGATCACTTGCGTTGTCTCAATCTGCCGAGGAAGGTGATGCCGCGGCCGAGACCGGCACCGGCTTCACCTTGTCGCCGGGATGCGCGCGCTGCAGGCCGTCGACCACGAGCCGGTCGCCTTCGTGCAGGCCGCCGGTCACGATCCACTGGTCGCCCAACGCACTGCGCACTTCGAGCGTGCGCAGCTCGACCTTGTCGCCCGCGCCCACCACGAGCGCGGTCGGCTCGCCCTTCTCGTTGCGCGCCACGCCGCGCTGCGGCGCGAGCACGGCCTGCCGCTCGACGCCCGATTCGACCTGCGCACGCACGTACATGCCGGGCAGCAGCAGCCCCTGCGGGTTCGGAAACTCCGCGCGCAGCGTGACCGAGCCGGTCGCGGCGTCGACCGCCACTTCGGCGAACTTCAGCGTGCCGGCGTGCGGGTACGGCAGGCCGTCTTCCATGCGCAGGCTCACGCGCGTGCTCGCGGGCGCCATGTCGCCCGAGATGAAGCGGCGCTTGAGCCGCGTGAGCTCGAGGCTGGACTGCACCACGTCGACGTAGATCGGATCGATGCGCTGGATGGTCGCCAGCGCCGTGGCCTGGCCCGGCGCCACCAGCGCGCCCTCGGTCACGCTGGAGCGGCCGATGCGGCCAGAGATCGGCGCCTCGATGCGGGTGAATTCGAGGTTGATGCGCGCTGCCTTCAGCGCCGCCTTCGCGGCCTTCACACCGGCTTCGGCCTGCACGAGCGCAGCCTGTGCTTCCTCGTGCTCCTGCCGGCTCACGGCATTGGCCTTCACCAGTTCGCCGAAGCGCTCGGCCTTGCCGCGCAGGCTCGCGATGCTCGCCTGGGCATTGGCAAGCGCGGCCTGCGCCTGCTCGTGCGCCGCCTCGAAGGGGCCGGGCTCGATCTCGTACAGCACCTGGCCCGTACGGACCATGCTGCCTTCCTCGAACAGGCGCTTGCGCACGATGCCGTTGACTTGCGGGCGCACCTCCGACACGCGGAAGGCGGCCGTGCGGCCCGAGAGCTCGGTGTGCACGGGCACGTCGCCCGCGTGCAGCGCCATCACGCCGACTTCGGGCGGCGCTGCTTCGGTGTCTGGCGCCTGCCGGGCGCCGCAGGCGGCGAGCACGAGCAGGGAAAGGGGGAACAGGAGCTTGAGAGTCATGGCTGTCCGGGAACGCGATGCGGCGCGAGCCGGAGTCGTCCGGGTCGCGCATGCTTGTGGTTTTGCACTGTTATGGTGCATTGTGCCTGCCGTGTTGCGTCGCAACATGAAGGATTCCTGAGGCTTCCGAGGGATGAGAACCAACGAAAAAGCCCACGCAGGCAGGCGCCCGCCGCCACGTCGATCCGTGACGGCGGGCCCTGCCGCGTGGGCCGGTCGGCTGGCTGGCTCGGAGCTAGCTGGCGCTTTGCTGGCGCCGTCCCAGTGCGAACACCGAGTTCGGCGCATCGACGACGAAAGGCTTGCGCGTGGCCGGCTGGCCGGCCGGCGTGCGCCGGGTCTCGGTCCGCACCGCGGCCTGTACGCCCTTGGCCTTCTGTTCGTCGACAAGGCTTTGCAGCGAGATCGACTTGAGGAACTCGACCGCCCGCAGGTTCACGGTGGCCCAGAGCTCGTCGATCTCGCAGCGGCCCGCTTCACCCGGCGCGTCGGCATCGCGCCGGCGGGTGGTTTCGGCATCGTGTTCCTCGATCGAGAGGACGATGTCGGCCACGGAAATCTCGGCCGCCTTGCGGCTCAGAGAATACCCGCCGCCCGGCCCGCGGGTCGATTCGACCAGGCTGGCTCGCCGCAGCTTGCCGAACAGCAGCTCCAGGTACGACAGCGACACGCGCTGGCGCAGGCTGATCGAAGCCAGCGTGACGGGGCCCGAACGGCCGTGCAGTGCGATGTCGATCATCGCGGTGACCGCGAAGCGGCCCTTGGTGGTGAGACGCATGGGATGTTTTCCTTCCTTCGTGGGGAATGAATCACTCGTCCCGGCCGCCGGCGATGCCCAGCAGGGCCAGCAGCGACTGGAAGACGTTGTAGATGCTGAGGTACACACCCAGCGTGGCGGAGATGTAGTTGGTCTCCAGGCCGTCCTTCACGCGCTTGAGGTCGTGCAGGATGAAGGCCGAGAAGATGCCGATGGCCAGCACCGACAGCGTCATCATCAGCGCGCTCGACTTGATGAAGAAGTTGGCGATGCCCGCCACCAGCAGCAGGATGGCGCCGATGAAGAGCCACTTGCCCATGGCCGACAGGTCGCGCTTGATGACCGACGACAGCGTGGCCATGCCGAGGAAGATCGCGCCGGTGCCGGCGAAGGCCGTCATCACCAGGCTGGCGCCGTTGGCAAGGCCGAGCACGGTGCCGACCAGGCGCGACAGCATCAGGCCCATGAAGAAGGTGAAGGCCAGCAGCACCGGGACGCCGGCGGCCGACTCCTTGGTCTTCTCGATGGCGTACATGAAGCCGAAGGCGCCGCCCAGGAAGACCATCAGGCCGATGCCCGGCGACATCGCGCGCGCGAGGCCGGTGGAGACGCCGATCCAGGCGCCCAGGACGGTGGGCACCATCGACAGCGCGAGCAGCAGGTAGGTGTTGCGCAGGACGCGGTTGCGCTCCTGCGGCGAGGCGATCGGCAGCTCGATGCTGTCGTGATAGGCGGTAGGGCTGTTGTTCATTGTGTTGATTCCTTGAAGCTGGACCGATGCCGGCTGCGTGCAATGGCGCGCGCAATGGGGCACAGGGCCGTGAATGAGAGAGAGCGAGTGGCAGCGGTGCGATGCGGGCGCCGCCGGATGGCGGCCGTGCCGGATCGCAAGGGGGAGCGGGAGCCATGGCGGCTCCCGGTCGCGAAGGCCCTGGGGCCTAGGCGACGAAGGCTGCGGCGCGGGGTGGCCGCTTGGGTCGCGCCAGGAACGGCGAGACGATGGTGGTCAGGCCGAGTTTCGGCGGCTGTTCAGTGAAGCGCAGCAGCGCGGGCGCGCCGTTGCGGGCATCGACCAGCTCGGCGTGTTCGGAGCCGGCTTCGTCGATGGAGAGGGTGTCGTCCGAGGCCTTGTCGGCATCGCCTGCCGGCTTCCTGGCGTCGGAAAGATCGGAGAGGTCAGAGAAGGCGACGCTGACGACCAGCGTCTGGGTCGCCTGGGCGGTCTGCGGTTCGGCGTGCGAATGGCCGGCACCGAGCATGTTGTGGGCAAGCACGGCAAAACCGTAGCAGGACAACATGATGGCGAGGACAGTGGCGGCAAACCAGCGGGACATGTAGGGGTAATTTTACCTTCCGCGCGAAGGGGTGCTCGCGACGGCGCTTTCAACCGACCGGATCGCACGGATGTTCACTCGCCCTCAGGCCGGCGCGGTCGTGGTTTCGCCGCCTTCGGGCTGCAGCCATTCGCGTGCGTGGAGGCGCAGGGCGTCTATCTGCAGCCAGATCAGACCGAGTTCGGTATGGAAAGTTCGCGCCTGGGCGTCGTCGTCGTCGTCGCCGCTGCCGCCGCCGTCGGCGGCCTGCGCCAGCGCGGCGCGTGCGGCCGATTCGGCTTCCAGCCCGCCTGTTACATCTGCCGTGCCTTTTTCCAGTCCGGCCGCCAGCGCTTCCAGCGCCGCGATCGCGCCTTCGGCCGAGGCGTGCAGCACCGCCATCTGCGCCGAATCGGGCAGCGCCGAACGGTGGGCGCCCAGTGCCGAGAGGTAGCTCAGCAGCGTGTGCGAGCGGATCAGAAAGCGCAGCGCCACCCCCGCGCGCCGCCGCACGTAGCCCGGCTCGCGGAACATGTCCGACACCGCGGTCGACAGCGCCGCGTCCGCGTTGTGGTCGTTGCGCCGCGCCAGCCGGTAGTCGAGGTGGTCGCGCGCGCCGGTGCGGTACTGCACGACGATCTGCCGCAGGTAGCCCGCATGGCCGCGCATTGCGGCGGCCGCCAGTTCGTTGATGCGCCGCGCCTGCCAGTGCGGCAGCACCAGCAGCACCGCCAGCCCGGCGATCGCGCTGCCGATGGCCGTGTCGACCAGCCGCGGCACCAGCAGCACGCCGCTGTCGCCGACCTGGTTGAAGCACATCAGCACCAGCAGCGTCATCGAAGCCGTGGCCAGCAGGTAGCGCGTGGTGCGGGTCGCGAAGAACAGCACTCCGGCGATCACCGCGAGCACCGACTGCACCAGCGGCTGCGGAAAGAGCTGCAGCAGCGCCCAGCCCGCCACCACGCCGAGCGCGGTGCCGGCAATGCGCTGCCCCATGCGCGCGATGGTGTCGCCATAGCTCTGCTGGCAGACGAAGAGCGTGGTCAGCAGGATCCAGTAGCCCTGCGCCGGGTGGATGGCCTGCATCACGCCATAGCCCGCCACCAGCGCGATCGACAGCCGCAGCGCATGGCGGAAGAGCGGCGATCGCACGGTGAGCTGGCGGCGCACGCGCTCGAGGGCGTCGCGCCAGGAGCGCGGCGACCGGTCGAACAGGCCCATCTCCGTGCGGCCAGCGCGCGCCGAGGGCTGGCTGGCGCCCGCGAGCTGGCCGTCGAGCAGCGCGAGGTTGCGCGCCAGCGCCTCCACCGAGGCCAGCAGCGCGAGCCGCGCGGGGGTATCTGCCCGCGCGCGCTCGTGCTCGATGGCACTGCGCAGGTCGGCCAGCGCCTGCACGGTTTCCGGGCCCACCTCGAAGGGCTCGCGCCGCGCGACCGACTCGGCCAGCCGCTGGCAGGCCAGCCCCTGCAGGCCCAGCACGCGCTGGCAGCGGTAGAGCAGGTCGCTGTGGAAGAAGGCGTCGGCCAGCGCGTTGTAGTCGTCGTGCGAGGAGCTGGCGCGCTCGTGCACGTCCTGCGCGATCAGGTAGAGCCCGCGGTAGCGCGAGATGCGCCCCGTCGGCGCCCGCGCGCCGATGCGGCGGAAGATGCTCTCCTTGGCCGCGTTGAGCTCGGTCACCACTTCCGCATTGAGCTGCGCGAGCGCGAGCCGCTTGCGCTCGATGTCGATGCCGCGCAGCGGCTCGAAGAGCGACGCCTTGTAGCGCACGTAGTTGCCCAGCACGGTGAAGAGCGTCACCAGCCGCGCCTGCACCGGCTGCGCCGGAAAGGCCGCGCACCACAGCACGGAGAACACGCCGTACCAGGCCGCGCCGGCCACCAGCAGCAAGGGCTCGCGTCCGCGATGCGCCACGCCGTGCGCACCCATGTTCTCGATGCCGAGCGTGGCGTACATCGCCAGGATCAGCGTCGCATAGGCGATCGCCTTGTAGCGCGCCTCCACTGCGCCGAGCATCGTGAGCCAGAAGGCCGCGAGCGCAAGGCCGGCGATGAACAGCAGCGGCATGCCGAAGGCTGCCTCCACCGCGAACGCGATGCCCGCGAAGCAGCCCAGCGTGACCAGCTGCGCGCGCAGCCGGCCGCGCCAGCTGTCGTCGGTCTCGGCCAGCGCGCTGGCGATGGCGCCGAGGAAGAGGGGAATCACCGCATCGGTATGGCCGGTCCAGGCGCAAGCCGCCATGAGACTGCCGAGCGTGAGAAGAATGCGCACGGGCTGCGCGCGCGAAGCGAATGACCGCAGCTGCTGGCGCAGCGCGTCCGGGGACAGGGGAAGCATGATGAGCCGATCTTGCACGATGCATGCCACGGCCGCGTGGCGCGACGAGGTGCTGCGGGGTGGTCAGCGCCGGCTGTGCAGGAAGCCGTGGCGCGGCGCGATCCAGCGAACCTGCTCTTCGCCGGTCATCGGCGCATCTGACGCGCCCGTGAACAGGATCCCTTCCTCGACCAGCAGGAACCGCCGCGATCGCGCATCGCCATCGCCCGGCAGCACGCGCAGCGTGGCATTGCCGATGCGGATCTGTTCGCCCAGTGCCGGTACCCGCGGCGGCCGCATCCGGCCAGAGCTCGCGCAGTGCTTCTTCGGGGCCGGCCTGCGTCGACAGAAGCCATCGCACCCGTCCCGGCGCCGCGGCGGCAAGCGCTTCGGCATGCGCGGCGCTTGCGGGCGATGCGTCGATCAGCGCGCAATCGCCGTCCGCCGTTCCCACGAAATAGCTGTGCACCAGCGTGCCCGATCCGTCGCCGGCTTCCCCGGTCACCCGGAGTACCCGCGCCGAAAGCCGCATCGCCAGGCCGGCCTCGTGCGCATAGCGCCCGCCGCCTTCGCCTTCCGGATCGACAAAGCCGACTTCCTCGTACGAAGGCTCCTCCATGTTCACCGGCCGCCTTCCCTTGGGGCCGTCCCCCAGCCGGGGCATCACGCGGGGAATGTGCTTGAGGCTGCGCGCATGCGCCATGAGCTCTTCCACGCTTTGGAATCGCGCGAGCTCCAGCAGGATGCGGCGCGTCACGTTCATCAGCTTGAGCTCGCGCGCCGGGTCCACCGCATCGGCGGGGCGCAGCCACATGTGCTCGACCGTCTCGCGGCCGTCGGGCCGAACGCTCTGCGCCTCGGGCATGGCGGCGAGAAAGAAGCGCGTGTCGAAGCGGCGCGGCATGCCCGGCGGCGTGAGCCAGTGCGAGAAGTACGCGAGCCGGTCGGCTGCGAGCTTCCAGCCGTGCTGCGCGCACAGCGAGAGCAGCGCGTCGGTGCCTTGCTCCGCCGCATGGCGCATCTCGGCAAGCTGGCCGGCAGGCAGGCCGTCGAGCGTCACCGGCCGTCCGGCGGAATCGGTCGCGAACAGCAGGCCGGCTTCCTCGAAGCATTCGCGGATCGCCGCCGCGTAGTAGTCGAGGCCGCCTTCGGGCACTTCGAGCCGTGCGCTTGCGGCACAGTCGTCGAGGCCGCTGCAGCAGCCGTGCAGGCCGCGGTCGTGCGCGTCGATCACGCCGCCCGGGAACACGCTCGCGCCGCTGTTCTGGTCGTTGGCCTTCTCGGCCCGCCGGAGCATCAGCACCTCGAGGCCGGCGTTGCCGTCGCGCACGACGATGAGCGTGGCCGCCATGCGCACGGGGCGCGGCGAGGTGGGAGAAGAAGAAACGTCCGTGGGGCTGGCGGTCATGCCCGCATTGTCGCGCCGGCCACTGCTGCCAAGGTGACAGCAGCGGTCCCACGCTGTCACCCGGAAGACCGTGCGAAACGCCGCGTGCGACGTACCTTCAAGCCACACCTACACATCGACTCTTGCCGAAGGACGCACCATGCATTTCGAATTCACGCCCCGGGTGATCGCGCTGCGCGAGGAACTGCTCAGGTTCATGGACGAGTACGTCTACCCCAACGAGAAACGCCATGAAGAGGAGCTGGCCGCCAACGCCCGCGCGGGCCGGCCGTACGCTGAGTTGCCGATGATGGCCGGCCTCAAGGCCAAGGCGCGCGAGCGCGGGCTGTGGAACCTGTTCCTGCCCGAGTCGGAGCACGGCCCGGGCCTGAGCAACGTCGAGTACGCGCCGCTGTGCGAGATCATGGGCCGGCGCTACTGGTGCTCGGAGATCTTCAACTGCTCCGCGCCCGACACCGGCAACATGGAAGTGCTGGCGCGCTACGGCACCAAGGCGCAGCAGGAGCGCTGGCTAAAGCCGCTGCTGGCCGGCGAGATCCGCTCCTCCTTCGCCATGACAGAGCCCGAGGTGGCTTCGAGCGACGCCACCAACATCCGCTGCAGCATCCGCCGCGAGGGCGACGAGTACGTCATCAACGGCCGCAAGTGGTACATCACCGGCGCGATGAACGAGCGCTGCGAGATCTTCGTGCTCATGGGCAAGACCGACCCCGACAACGCCGACCGGCATAAGCAGCAGTCGATGATCCTCGTGCCGAAGAACACGCCCGGCGTGACCATCGTGCGCGACATGGCGCTGCTCGGCGTGTACGACCCGCCCTTCGGCCATCCGGAGATCGTGTTCGAGAACGTGCGCGTGCCGGTCGAGAACATCCTGCTCGGCGAAGGCCGCGGCTTCGAGATCGCCCAGGGCCGCCTCGGCCCCGGCCGCATCCACCACTGCATGCGCGCCATCGGCATGGCCGAGGCCGCGCTGGAGATGATGTGCCAGCGCCTGGTGTCGCGCACCGCCTTCCACAAGCCGCTGTCGGAGCAGGGCGTGTGGCGCGAGCGCATCGCCGAGTCGCGCATGCTCATCGAGCAGTCGCGCTGGATGGTGCTCAACGCCGCCTACCGCATGGACACCGTGGGCAACAAGATCGCCGCGAAGGAGATCGCGATGATCAAGGTGCTCACGCCCAACAACTGCGTGAAGGTGATCGACTGGGCCATGCAGGCCTACGGCGCCATGGGGCTGAGCCAGGACACGCTGCTCACGAACTTCTACGCCTACGAGCGGCACCTGCGCGTGGCGGACGGTCCCGACGAGGTGCATCGCAACGCGATCGCGAAGCAGGAGCTGGCGGCGTACCAGTAGAAGAAAAGAGCAAGGCGCCGCGCCGGTCAGCCGCGTACTTCCAGCGTCAACGACACCTCGGCCGTGCCGCCGCGCGGCAGCGACGCGACGCCGATGGTCGTGCGGGCCGGCAGCGGTGCCTCCGGAAAGACCTGCCGCAGCAGTTCCGAGGCCGCGTCCATCACCTTCGCGTGCTCCGCGAAATCGGCGCCGGTCTGGAGGTATCCGTTCAGCGCGACGACGCGGGCGACGCGCGAGAGGCTGCCCAGTTCTTCGCGCGCGGCGCGCAGCAGCGCGGCGACTGCAGCCACCGCCGCGCGCTGGCCGCGCGCCACGTCGTCCGGCCCCCGCAGCGGCCCGGCAACGACTTCGCCGTTCTCGCGCCCGACGACGCCGCTCGAGTGCCACAGGCTGCCCGTCTTAGAGAAGGTGGCGTAGGTTCCGGAAGGGCTCGCGCGCGCCGCTTCCGGCGGGCAGAGCACCTCCAGGCGCAGATCCTCCGGCGGATCTTCGCAGCATTCGCCGCCGACCCTGCAGCCTTCCTGCCCCATCGCTTCCGACGGCAAGCCGACATGGATGGCGGAAGGCGACCCCATGGCTTCACCCTGCCGCACCGTCACCGTGAGCGCGTCCGTGCCGACCAGGCCCAGGCGGCGCAGGCCCCACGCGAGCGCCGCCGCGGCGATGCCCGTGGCCGCGTCTTCGGGATAGCCGGAGGATTTGGGAAACTGCCGCGCGCTGACCGTGCAGCCTTCGCCTTCCGACAGCGCGTACGGATACAGACCGGTCGAGCCCAGCCGCTCGCACAGCGACTCGACGCGCGCGAAATCCACGCGCAGGCCGTGGAGCTGCTTCGTATCCGCCAGCCGCACCAGCGTCTTCACGCGGCTGGTCGCGGCGTTGAGCACGGGCCCGACGATGCTTGCCGCATCGATGCCCAGGCAGCGCGCGATCTCCTCGACCAGCGCCTGCTGCGTCACTTCCTCCACCACCGCGCGCGGCTGGCTGATCTGTACCGTGCCGTCGACGCGGCGGCCCGTCACGGTGCCGCTCAGCGTCTCGATGGCGATGGGCGAGCCGTCCCATTCGCCGCGCCGGTGCAGCAACCAGAGCGCGCCGACGGTGGCGTGGCCGCACATCTCCATTTCGTGGTTGGGAACGAAGTAGCGCATGCGCAGGGCGTGCGCGGGCGTTGCGGGCTTCAGCACGAAGACCGATTCATGCCCGCTGCGGCGCGTGTACTCCTGCATCTGCGCGGTGGAGAGCGCGTCGGCGTCGAGCCAGACCGGTGCGGGGTTGCCGCCGATCCTCGGGTCGGACCCCACGAAGACGCGGATGTTGTGGGCGTGCGGAGGGTGGGTCGTCGTCATCGTCATTCGGCCTTTGCATTCACCGACCGGGCGATGCCGCCCCAGAGCTGGATGTCGCTGCGTATCTGTGCCTGGAATGCATCGGGCGTCACGATCCACGGCGTCACGCCCTTGGACTGCATGTCGGTGCGCAGCGCCGCATCGCGCATGGCCGTGTCGAGCGCGGCGCGCAGGCGCTGCAATACAGGCTGCGGCGTGGCTGCGGGCGCCATCAGGCCGTACCAGAGCTGCGGCCTGAAGTTCTTGATGCCGGCCTGCTCGAAGGTCGGCAGGCCTTCGAAGCCGGCCGAGGGTTCGCTGATCGCCAGCGCCCGCATGCGGCCGCCGCGCACCTGCGCGAGCAGCGCAGGCGGGTTGTCGAACAGCGCCTGGATCTGCCCCGCCATCAGGTCGGCCTGCGCGGGCGCCGCGCCGCGGTAGGGCACGTGAGTCATTTCGATGCCGGTGCGCTGCTTGAAGAGCTCGCCTGCCAGGTGGCTCAGGCTGCCGTTGCCGATGCTGCCGTAGTTGAGCGCCTGCGGATGGGCCTTGGCGTAGTCGACGAAGCCCTTCACGTCGCGTGCCGCCAGCGACGGCGTCACCACCAGCACGAAGGGCGTGGTGCCGATGGTGCCGATGGGCACGAGGTCCTTGATGGGGTCGTAGGGCAGCTTGGGGTACACCGCATCGGCGGAGGCGATGGTCGAGGTGGTGGCCGCCACCAGCGTGTAGCCGTCGGGGTTCGCCTTCGCGCCGAAGCCCGTGCCCACGGTGCCGCCGGCGCCGGAGCGGTTGTCGATGATCACCGACACGCCGAGGGCGGCCTGCAGCCGCTGCTGCACCGAGCGGAAGATGACGTCGGTGCCGCCGCCGGCGGGGAAGGGTACGATGATCGTCACCGGTTTGGCCGGGTAGCCCGTTTCCGGAGCCGACCATGAGGCGGCAGGGCCGTACAGGAGGCCGGCGGCTGCCAGCCCGAGGAGCGCGCGGCGGCGCAGTGCTTGGGGTTTCATGTTTCTTGCTAGCGGGAGTGGTGTTTCCCGATTCTGTTGAGCGTGCGCGGACGCGCGCGGCCGATTGCGACATGCACGAGTTCAATTGCGACAAGGAGTGGCCATGCACCTGACGAACACCCGCATACCGGCGCCGCGCCAGTCGCTGTTCGTCGAGCGGCTGTCGCACCACGCCACCATGGTCGCGAACGCCCGCGAGCGCTACGCCACCGACACGCACGTGCACGACTGCGACATGCTGTTCGTGCCGCTGGCGGGGCGCTTCAGCGTTGGCGACGCGCAAGGCGGCGCGCAGACCCTGGGCCCCGGGCACTTCCTCTGGTTCGCGGCAGGCAGCGCGCATTCGACCACCACGCTCACGGCGGGGCAGACGCACATCGCGGTCTATGTGGACCCTGCGCTGTGGGCCACCGCGCTGCAGGCGCAGGGCGTTTCGGCTCCGTCGCAGGGCATGCGCGCCGGCAGCACGGCGCTGCGTGCGCTGTCGCAGCGGATGTTCGAGTCGGCCAGGGCCGGCACCGCGGAGAACTATGCGCTGTGCGGCGCGCTCGTCATGGAGGCTGCGCGGCTCAGCGGCCAGCCGCTGTCGGACGGCGATCCCGCCTCGGCCCTGCTGGTGGCCGAATTGCTGGCGGAGGCCATCGAAGCCGACCTGTCGCGGCCGCTGTCCCTGGATGCATTTGCACAGCAGCACCGCCTTTCGCGCCGCCAGGTGGAGCGCGTCTTCCGCGCGAAATACGGCGTGTCGCCGCTGGCCTACCTGCAGCGCAGGCGCCTGGAGCGTGCGGAGTTCCTGTTGAGGAACACGCGCGACTCGGTGCTTTCCATTGCGCTGCAGGTGGGCTGGGAATCGGGCTCGTACCTGTCGCGGATGCTGGAGAAGACCTGGGCGAAGACCGCGACGCAGATCCGCGCATCGGGGCCCGTGCAGGACCGGAAATAGTGTGAACAGGCCCTAACCGGCCGGCGCCTCCCACGCGAAGCCCACGCCGTACACCGACCGTATCCAGTCGTGCCCCGGCGTCACCGCGCCGAGCTTGCGGCGCAGGTTCTTCACGTGGCTGTCGATGGCGCGTTCCGTCACGTCCACCGTGTCGTCGTAGGCCAGCTCGAGCAGGCGGGCGCGCGAGAAGATGCGCCCGGGGTGCCGCGAGAGCACCTGCAGCAGCCCGAACTCGCGCCGCGTGAGGTTCAGCGGCGTGCCTTCGAGCGAGGCGCGCCAGTGCACGTCGTCGAGCACCAGCCCCGGCGCGTCGCTCTGCGAGCCCGGGCCCTGCGACGGGCCCGGCGCGGTGCGGCGCAGCACCGCGCGAACGCGCGCCACCAGTTCGCGCGGCGAGAAGGGCTTGCACACGTAGTCGTCGGCGCCGAGCTCCAGGCCCAGCAGCCGGTCGACCTCCTCGATGCGCGCGGTCAGCATGATGATCGGGTGCGCCGTGTGTTCGCGCGCGCGGCGCAGCACCTCGATGCCGTCCAGCCGCGGCAGCATGATGTCCAGCAGCGTGAGGTCGGGCGGCGTGCCGACGATGCTTTCGAGCGCGCTCTGCCCGTCGGCGAAGTGCTCGGTTTCGTAGCCCGCGTGGCGCAGGTAGTCCTGCACCACCGAGGCGATGTCGGTTTCGTCTTCGACGATGACGATGCGTGTCATGGCGATGCTGCCAGTGGAAGGGTGATGGTCAGGCGCAAGCCGCCCAGGGGCGAGGGCGACGCGTCGATGGTGCCGCCGTGCGCCTCGATGGTCGCGCGGCAGATGGAAAGCCCCAGCCCCGAGCCGCCGAGCTCGCGGCTGCGCGAGGTCTCGCCGCGGAACAGCCGGTCGAAGAGGCGCGGCAGCTCGGCCTCGGGCACGCCCGGCGCGCTGTCGTCGAACACCAGCGTGAGGCGGTTGCCGGTCCACGCGCCCTCGACCATGAGGTCGATGTGCAGCTCGCCGCCCTGGTCGGTGTAGGCCAGCGTGTTCTCCAGCAGGTTCATGAAGACCTGGTGCAGCCGGTGCGCGTCGCCCTCGACAGCGGGCTGCGCGGACGCGCCGATGCGGTCGATGGCGCGGCGGTCCACCGTGATGCCGCGCGCCGTGAAGCGGTCGCGCGTGTGGTCGAGCGCCTCCTTCAGCAGCGACAGCGGAAACACGGTGGCCGTGGGCAGGTCGTTGTGCGGCTCGCGCATGCTGCTGCGCAGGTCGTCGACCAGCTGGCCCAGGCGGATCACCTGGCGGTGCAGCCGCAGGGCGGTGCGTTCGTCGAAGGTGCGCACGCCGTCCTGCAGCGCCTCGATTTCCGCGCGCATGGCGGCCAGCGGCGTGCGCAGCTCGTGGGCCGCGTCGGCCAGCCAGGCGCGGCGCGAGGCCTCCATCGTGTCCAGCCGCTGCGCCATGTCGTTGAAGGTGCGGCCCAGCAGCGCCAGTTCGTCCGAGCCCTGCACCGCGACGCGGGTGGAGAGCCGGCCGCGCGCCACGTCCTGCGCGGCCTGGGTGAGCTCGTCGATGGGCTTGAACCAGCGGCGCGCCAGCAGCCACGAGAGCACCAGCGCGAAGCCGAGGCCGCACAGCCCGGTGAGCACGATCACGCCGGACTGCCGCGCGACGAAGGCCCGGTCGGCCTCGCTCTCCAGGCCTTGCACGGGCGTGAGCGCCAGGTAGCCGATGACGGTGCGGTCGCGGCGGATCGGCGTGCGCGCGGCGTTCGCGAGGTCGACTTCGGCGCCCACCACGCGTGCGCCGTACGCGTCGAGCAGGGCCAGCCGCTGGAAGATGGAGTCCGGCATGTCGCGCGGATCGCGGAAGAACCACGGCGGAGGCATGGTCGGCAGCCGGCGCGGCGTCAGCTCGAGCTGGGGCGACGAAAGCGCCGAGTCCGGCGGTGGAGGGGGCGGCGGCCTGCCGCCCTCGGCACCGCCGTCGCCCGCACCCGCGCCGCCTTCCGGCGGCGGATTCCCGCGCATGGTGCGGTACTCGTACCAGGGCGGCAGCCGCCGTTCGTCGCCACTGCCGCTCGCGTTGTCGAGCGCCGCGGCCATTCGGCCCATCTGCAGGCGGTGCCAGGCGTCGTCGTTGTCGTGCAGGCCCTTCCAGTCGCCGTTGGCGGCGTGGTATTTCTGCAGCTGCTGCGCGAGCCAGTCCATGCGCCGGATCTCGATCTCGGCCACGTAGGAGCCCAGGCCGCGCTGCAGCGCGATGATCGACAGGCCCGCGAAACTGATCAGCAGCACGATCAACAGCGCGGCCAGCGCGAGGAAGATCTTTCTGGAAAGGGTCAGGTGAGGCATGGGCTCGGGGCAGGCATTGCCGCATTCTGCGGCATGCATGGCGGGACGGGCGAGGGAGAGGCCGGGTGGGTCGGCAGCCGATCATCGCGGCCGAATGTGGAGGAATCTGGGAGAAATGTTCTCCATCATTTCTCCGCGATCGGCCCGCACGATGCGACCCACGACTGCGCACATGGACCTGCCCCTACCGCTGCTGCTGGCGATCACGGTGTTTTTCTGGCTGCTCGCCCAGGCCTGGGCACTGATCGTCTTCTGGGCGGAGGGCCGGGCCACGCGGCCCTCGCCGCCCTCGCCGCCCGATGCGGCGGAAGAAAAGGAAAAGCGCAATCCATGACCGCTTGCGCCGATTCCCCGGCACTTGCCGGCGCAGCGGCCTGCTGCCGCTGACCGCGCAGGCCGCGGCCAGGACTCCCGAGGCTCAGAACGAGGTTCCGATCTGGAACTGGAAGCGCTGCGTGCGGTCGGCCGAGATGTTGTTCGCGGTGTCGGCCTTCTGGTAGACCAGCGGCACGGCGTAGGCCAGCCGCAGCGGTCCCAGCGGCGAGATCCAGCTGATGCCGATGCCCGCCGAGGCGCGCAGGCGGTTCTGCGCCTTCCACTGCGCGTCCGTCATGCTCGCGGTGCGGTCGGCGAACACGTTGCCCGCGTCGAGGAAGGTGTACAGGCGCAGCGTCTTGTCGTTGCCCGCGCCCGGGAAGGGTGTGCTGAACTCCATGTTGAAGATCGCCTTGCGCGTGCCGCCGAGCGCGCCGCCCGTCACCGAGTCGGCCGGGCCCAGCGAGTTCTGCTCGAAGCCGCGGATCGAGCCCAGGCCGCCGGCGTAGAAGTTCTTGAAGATCGGGTAAGTGCTGCCGCCGAGCGCGCGCGCATAGCCGAGCTGCCCGTTGATGGCCAGCGTGTACTGCTTGGACAGCGGGAAATACTGCTGGTACTGGTAGTTGGTCTTCAGGTAGCGCAGCTCGCTGCCTACGCCCATCTCGAGGTTGGCGCTCTGCAGGCGGCCGCGCGTGGGCACCAGCGCGCTGTCGCGGTCGTCGCGCGACCAGCCCAGCGTGGCGGGGATGGCGATCATGCTCGACTTGGCGCAGCTCACGCTCGGCGCGGTGCCCGTGCACTTGAAGTAGTCGAGGTAGGCCTGCGGCGTGGCGGTGTACACGTACGAGCCGTCGACCAGCGTGTAGGTGCCGTTGGTGCCCGGCGTGAACGACCAGCGCTCCAGCCCGATGCCCAGGAACACCGTGTCCTGCTCGCCCACCGGGAAGCCGAAGCGCACCGAGCCGCCGTCGCTCGCGAGCTTGTAGTTGCCGTCGGCCTCGTAGTAGGGGCGCGTGGTGGTGTGGAACACGTTCAGCGTGCGCGAGATGCCGTCCTTGGTGAAGTACGGATCGGTGGCCGTCAGCGAGATGGTGCGGTTGTACGAACTGGTGTTCACGTTCAGCCCCAGGTAGTTGCCGCTGCCGAACACGTTCTCCTGCGTGATGCCGAAGGTCAGAGAGACCTTGTCGGTGGAGGAGTAGCCCGCGCCCAGCTGCAGCGAGCCGGTGGGCTTCTCGGCCACGGTCACCGCCAGGTCGACCTGGTCGGGCGAGCCGGGCACGTCGACGGTATCGACGCTCACGTCGGTGAAGAAGCCCAGGCGGTCCACGCGGTCGCGCGAGGCGCGGATCTTGTTGCCGTCGTACCAGGCGCCCTCGTACTGGCGGAACTCGCGGCGGATCACCTCGTCGCGCGTCCTGGCGTTGCCGCCGATGTTGATGCGCCGCACATAGGCGCGGCGCGAGGCTTCTGCCCTGAGCACCAGCGTCACGCGGTTGTTCTGCCGGTCGATCTCCGGCTCGGCCTTCACGCGCGCGAAGGCATAGCCGAAGGTGCCGAAGTAGTCGGTGAAGGCCTTGGTGGTGGCGGCCACGTCCTCGCCGTTGTAGGGCCTGCCGGGGCGGATGGTCACGAGCGTCTTGAACTCGTCCTCGTGGCCCATGTAGTCGCCCGCGAGCTTCACGCCGGCCACCACGAACTTCTCGCCTTCGGTGATGTTGATCGTGAGAGTCAGCGTCTGCCGGTCGGGCGAAATGGCGACCTGCGTCGAGTCGATGCGGAACTCCAGGTAGCCGCGCGTGATGTAGTACGAGCGAAGCGTTTCCAGGTCGCCGTTGAATTTGGTGCGCGAGTACTGGTTGGACTTGGTGTACCAGTCGAGCCAGCCGCCCGTGTCCTGGTCGAACAGGTCCAGCAGCGTGCTCTCGCTGAAGGCCCTGTTGCCGACCACGTGCACTTCCTTGATGCGCGCGGGCTCGCCCTCGGTCACCGTGAAGGTCAGGTTCACGCGATTCTTCTCCAGCGGCGTGACGGTGGTGATGACATCGGCGTTGTAGAGGCTGCGGCCGATGTACTGCCGCTTGAGCTCCTGCTCGGCGCGGTCGGCCAGCGCCTTGTCGTAGGCCTGCCCCTCGGCCAGCCCGATCTCGCGCAGGGCCTTCTGCAGCGCGGCCTTGTCGAATTCCTTGGTGCCCGCGAAGTCGACCTCGGCGATGGTCGGGCGTTCTTCCACGACCACCACCAGCACGTTGCCGTTCACGTCGATGCGCACGTCCTTGAAGAGCCCGAGCTTGAACAGCTCGCGGATGGCGGCGCTGCCGCGCTCGTCGCTGTAGGTGTCGCCGGCTCGCAGGCCCATGGTGGCGAAGACGGTGCCGGGTTCGACGCGCTGCAGGCCCTCGAGCCGGATGTCCCCGATGGTGAACGGATCGAATGCCCAGGCGGGAGAAGCGGCAATGGAGGCAAGCAGCGCGGCTGCAGCTGCGAGTGACTTGGGAAACTGCATCGGCGCATGGTTCCCGCCAATGTCGGAGAAATTTGGGACTTTTCCCCGCCCGCCCCGGAACGCTCGGGGTCTTTGCCTCGGCTTTGCCTACTGCAACCCCATTGGGTTGGGAGCAGCCCATGCCGGCATCGCGACGGCTTCCGGCAACTGGCCGCTTCTTTCGCGGCAGTTGTGCAGGTGGTCGTCGATCCTCAGGTCGCCCTGTATCTCGAGCAGGCGCTCCACGGTGCGATCGACGGCGCGCTCGTCCAGCAGCGGGTAGTTGCGCGCCAGGCGGCCGTTGTTGCGCACAAGGCGCGCGATGTAGGGCAGGTCCTGCTGCGTGATCACGGCCGCCGGCATCACGCCCTCGAGCTCGATGCCCTCGCAGGGCAGGAGCACGAAGTACTGCAGCCGCAACTCGTCGCACAGCAGGGCGCGCAGCTGCGAGGTCTTGCGTCCGCCCTGCCACGCGGGGTCTTTCACCTCGCGCGCACTCTTGTCGCCATGCAGGCGCAGAAACCAGCGCGGCGGCGACTGCTCCGCCTTCTTTCGGTAGACGAACGCATTGCGCCATGCCTTGATCTCGAAGAGATACACGCCGGTCTCGCACACCAGCACCGCGTCGATGCGCGCCGTGGGCACCGTGTGTCCCTCGGGCATCGGGATGATGAGGTTGCGAAGAATGCGCAGGTACGAAAAGGTGGGGCGGAACGCGTTGGCGAGTTGCTGCACACCCAGCGTTGTGGCGGTATTGCTTGGCAGGGCAATGGTCATGGAAGGCTCCTTCGGCCGCCGAGCATCGCGCGGCTTTTCGGAGACTTCTTGTGCGAGGTGTTTCCTTCGGTGGTGCATGCGGTTTGCGTGCAAACAACAGTTCTCGCAAGGCAGTGGGCAACCACAAGATTCCTCCGAATTTGAACGGGACCATGCGTGTCGGCTGCTCGATGGAGAGCCGCTGCAACCGGAGAACCCTGAATGAAGAAAACCCTCACGGCATTCGCTGCCCTGGCCGTCTGCGGCCTGGCCTCTGCCCAATCGTCAGTCACGTTGTTCGGCGTCGTGGACGCCGGCCTGACCTACCAGTCGACGACCTCGCGCGACGCCGTCACCGGAGCGTCGGTCAAGCAAAGCAAGACCAGCCTGGGCAACTCCGCCTACAACTCCAGCCGCATCGGCTTTCGCGGCACCGAAGACCTCGGCGGCGGGCTTGCAGCGAGCTTCTGGCTCGAAGCGCCCATCACCAACGACGACGGCGCCACCGGCATCTCCACCTTCGCGCGCCGCTCCACCGTGAGCCTGTCGGGCGGCTTCGGCGAGCTGCGCCTGGGCCGCGACTACACGCCCACCTTCTGGAACGACACCGTCTTCGACCCGTTCGGCACCAACGGCTCGGGCAGCAGCGTCATCAACACCGTCAGCGGCAACACCACCATCAACAACGCCAACTACGTGCGCGCGAGCAACTCGATCGGCTACTTCCTGCCGCCGAACCTGGGCGGCTTCTACGGCCAGTTCCAGTACAGCCTGCACGAGAACGCCAGCACCAGCGCCACCAGCACCACGGCAGCGACCAGCAGCAGCGCCGGGCGCTACGTCGGCGGTCGCTTCGGCTACGCCAACGGCCCGCTGGACATCGCGCTGGGCGTGGGCCAGAGCATCGCGGTGGACACCACCACGCTGGAGCGCAAGGTGCAGACCATCAACCTGGGCGCTTCGTACGACTTCGGTCCGGTGAAGCTGTTCGGGGAGCTGTCGAACGTGAAGAACAAGTTCGACACGGCGCTGGCGAACACGCACGACAGCTACAACGGCTACCTGATCGGCGCGACGGTGCCGGTGGGCGCGGGGCTGATCCGCGCGTCGTACTCGCAGGTTCGCTACAACGAGGGCGGGGCCGGCATCACGGGCGAGGACCCGCTGGCGCGCAAGTTCGCGATCGGCTACGTGCACAACCTGTCCAAGCGCACGGCGCTGTATGCGACGGTGGCGCGGGTGAACAACCGCAACGACGTGAACTACACGGGTGGCCTGGTGTCGGCGAGCACCACGGGCTACGGCAGCACGGGCACGGGCTACACGGGCCTGCCGCGTTCTTCCACCGGCTACGACTTCGGCATCCGCCACGCGTTCTGACGACGGACGCGCGCCGCGCGGGAGGAAAGGGGCATGCGCTGCCCTTTTCTTCCGCGCGGCTTTTTCGCTTTCCACGCCTTCATTCATCCAGCATCAAACCTCGACCAATGAACCGAATCCGACTCCTCGCGGGCGCACTAGCGTCCTTCGGGCTGACCGGCTGCATCGTGCTTCCTCCGCCGCCCATGCCCTATCGTCCGCCCCCGCCGATGCTCTTCGGCGACGCCCGCAGGCCGCCGCCCCCCGGATGGGGCGTGTGCCCAGCCGAGGGGGCCCCCGTGCCGCAAGGCTGCGCGCGCGGGGTGCCGGGCGAACCCGGACCGCAGCCTCCGGGAGCGCGCTGATGAGCGGGGCGCAGCTGCAATCGGGCAACCTCGGGACCGTCATCGCCGGGGTGATCCTGCTGGGGCTCGGCGGCGTGATCGGCACGATGTTCTCGCTGTTCGTCGCCAACCTTCGCCAGGGCGCGAAGGCTCGCGAGTCCGCGCAGCAGGCGCACGAGGAAGCGCGGCAGCGCCTGGTCCAGAGCCGGGCGCAGGACATCCGGCCGCTGCTCGATGCGGCTTTCGCCGAGGCCCGGGCCGATGCCCAGACCATCCGCGTCGACATCCGGCTGCCGCAGGAAGCGGTGCGCGTGTTCGCGATCGAGGCCGAGCTGCGCGAACTGCTCGCGAAGGTCACGGACTACGCGGCCAGCGTGATGCGCACCGGTTCGACGCTGCAGGTCTCGGCGCATGCCGACGGCCAGCAGGCGGTGATCCACTGGCGCGACCTCGACGCCGTCGACGCGCATCCGCCGCTCGCAAGGTTCTTCGACAGCAAGCTCTCCGCCGCCGTGGCGGCCAGTGCCAGGGCCTGCGAGCGCATCGCGGGACACCACGGCGGGCGCATCTACTCGGCGCCCCGCGAGGGCGGCGTGCTGGGGCTCACGCTGCGGCTGCCGCTGCTGCGGGCCTGAGCCTGGCCGACCGGCAGTCCAACATGGACGAACGGTAATGAAGCGGCTGCGCCTCCATGAAGAGGGCTTCATCGAGGGCTGATGGACGGGCGCGGCGGCGCATCGGAACTCCGCGCGATACTTGCGGTCCCACGCTGCCGCCGCCTTCCTTCCTCCCGATGCCCGACGTGCGACTTCCTTCTCCCTCGATCCTTCTTCGTGCGCTCGCCATGAGCGCTGCTCTTTTCGCTGCGGCAGCCGTGCATGCGCAGGCCCTGCCGCCCGGCGTGCGGCTCGGCATGTCGGCCGAGGAACTTCAGGCCGCGCTGCCCGCCGCCGAGCGGGTGCAGAGGCCGCAGCGCCTGGGCGGCGGCCTCGTGGGTTCATGGCGCGCGGCGCCGGTCGAGATGGCGGGCCTGCTGTTCGAGCCGACCTTCTTCTTCGCGGCTTCAGAGCTGCGGCGCGTCGAGTACGTGGCCTCCGCGCAATCCACGCCCGATGCCGGCTCATCGGCCTTCACGGCGCTGGTGCAATGGGGCCGAGGCGCGTTCGGCAGCGAGCTGTCGTCGCGCGACCCCGGAAGCGCGTATGCCGCATGGGTGAGCAACGACACCGACATCTACGTGCAGCAGCAGTCGGGCGATCCGCGCCGGGCGAGCGTGCGGCTGGTCTACAAGGCGCGGCAGCTGCGCGACGGCAGCGAGCTCTGAGGAAGAGAGAAAAGAAAGAAGAGAAGAACGAAGAGAGAAGGGCTGCCTGAGCCCTTCCTTCGCGTGGCGCCTCAGCCCGCGCCGCGCCGTTCGAGCTTCTGCAGCGCCGCCGCCAGTTCGTCGACATCGACCGGCTTCAGCAGGTGATGGTCGAAGCCGGCCCGCGCGATGCGCAGCCGGTCGTCGGGCTGGCCCCAGCCCGTGACCGCGATCAGGCCGATGTCATGAAGCCGCGGATGCGCCCGCAGGCGGCGCGCCAGTTCGCAGCCGTCCATGCCGGGCATGCCGATGTCCAGGATGGCGATCGAAGGCTCGAAGTGCTCGGCCTTCGCCAGCGCATCCAGGCCGCTGAACGCCACCGCGACTTGCGCGCCGAGCAGATCCAGCAAAGCCTCCAGCGATTCGGCCGCGTCGCGGTTGTCGTCCACCACCAGGATGCGGTGGTGCACCGCGATCGTGGCCTCGGGCGCTCCGGTCTGCGCGCCGGCGCCCACGCCGTGGTCGAGCAGGGGCAGGGACACCGTGAACTCGCTGCCCCGGTCCGTCCCCTCGCTGCAGGCGGCGACCGAGCCGCCGTGCAGCTCCACGATGCTCTTCACCAGCGTGAGGCCGATGCCCAGGCCGCCCTGCGCGGCGCGCGCGGTGCCGCTGACTTGCACGAACATGTCGAAGATCGCGTCCAGCATGGCGGCCGGAATGCCGCTGCCGCTGTCCTTCACCCGCACCACCGCATGGCCATGGCCGTCCTGCTCGAGGAATACGTCGATGCGTCCACCCTCGGGCGTGTACTTGGCGGCGTTGTTCAGCAGGTTCGCGAACACCTGCGTGAGGCGCACGCTGTCGCCCCTCACGGCCAGCGAGGTGTCGGCGATGTGGACCTCGAGGGTGTGGCGACCGGCGTCCATCAGCGGGCGGCTGAGTTCCACCGCGCCGCGGATCACCTTGTCCAGCTCGAGTTCTTCCAGCTTCAGCTCGATCTTGCCGCGCGTGATGCGCGAGACCTCCATCAGGTCGTTCACCAGCCGCACCATGTGGTCGAGCTGGCGGCCCATGAGTTCGTAGTAGGGCAGCGCGGCTTCCGACGTCAGCGGCTTGCGCTTGAGAATGGCCAGCGCGGTGCTCAGCGGTGCCATCGGGTTGCGCAGTTCGTGGGCGAGGGTGGCCAGGAACTCGGTCTTGCGCCGGTCGGCCTCGTTGAGCTCCTCGAGCATGCGGCGCAGTTCGTACTGGCGCCGCCGCGCGCGCAGCGCGCTGCGCAATGCGCTCACCAGCGAGGCCACGCGCAGCGGGCGCTCCAGCACGGTGACGTTGGCCATGCCCTCCATGGCGGTGGTGATGGCGCGCGAGTCGGCGCCTTGCCGCGCGAGTATCAGCACCGGCAGATCGGACCACGGCGGCTGGGCCGCCACCGCCGCGGCGAGCTGGGCGGCGCCGCTGCCTGTGAGCAGCTCCTCGGCCACCAGCAGCGCGCCGGCGCCCTGGCCCATTTCGCGCAGCAGCTCGGGAAGATCGGCGCAGGTGTGTGTCTCGATGCCGGCGCGCAGGAGCACGGCGGCGGTCATCGCGGCGTCCTTGGGGGTCGCCGGCCTCATGAGCACGCGCAGCTGCGGGTCTTGCAGCTGCGGCAGCTGGATTGTCGGGCCCTCGGTCACGGCGGGGGCTTGGAAACGCCGTCGATCGGCACGGGCACGCCGGTCAGGATGCCCCTGAAGCGGTGCAGCGGGTCTCCCACGTGCAGGCCGCGCCGGTCCATCGAGAACGCACGGATGGAGCGCTCGTGCGCGCCGCCGCGCTTCTTGAGCACCGAGATGGCCTGGCGCACCTCGCCCTCGGCCTCGTAGTAGCGCAGCAGCACCACGGCGTCGGCAAGGTAGCTGGCGTCCACGGAAGTCTGCATCTGCGTGCCGATGAGCCCGTGCTGCGCGCCGACCAGCAGCGTGGCCACGCCCGACTGCCCGAGGTAGGTGAGCAGCTCGTGCAGCTGCACGATGAGAAAGCGCTCGTCGGGCATCGCGTTGAGATACCCGTTCAGGCTGTCGATGACGACGACCTTCGCGCCGTGCCGGGTTACGGCCTGGCGGATCTCGTGCACCAGCTCGCCGGGGGAGAGCTCGGCCGGGTCGACCTGCTTGATGCGGATGCGGCCCGATTCGAGATGGGGCTCCAGCTTCATGCCCAGGCCGGCGCTGCGGCTGCGCAGGGTGTGGATGCTCTCGTCGAAGATGAAGAGCGCGGCAGCCTCGCCGCGCTCGGCCGCCGCAATGGCGAACTGCAGCGCCACCGACGATTTGCCGGTGCCCGGCGAGCCGACGAGCAGGGTGCTGGTGCCCTTCTCGAGGCCGCCGCCCAGCAGCGCGTCGAGCGCATCGATGCCGCTGGGCAGGTTGGTCAGCGCGACGTCGCTGACGTGTTCGGCCGCCACCAGGCGCGGAAACACCTGCAGGCCGCCGCGGTCGATCTTGTAGTCGTGGTAGCCGCCGCGGAACGACTGGCCGCGGTACTTGACGACCAGCAGGCGGCGGCGGGCGGCGCCGTAGTCGGAGTTGGACTGCTCCAGCCGCACCACCGCGTGCGCGATGCTCTGCACCTGGAGGTCGTGCTCGGTGGCGGTCATGTCGTCCAGCAGCAGCACGGTGCACTGGCGCCCCGCGAAGAACTGCTTGAGCGCCAGGATCTGCCGGCGGTAGCGCAGCGATGTGCCCGAAAGCAGCCGCAGCTCGGACAGCGAATCGAACACGATGCGCGAAGGCTTGAGGGCCTCCACGTCGTTCAGGATGCGCAGCGTGGTTTCGCTCAGCTCCACCTCGGAGGGGTGGAACATGGTGTATTGCTCCTCGGGCTGCAGGCTGTCCTGGGTGGGCAGCATCTCCCGCACGTGAATTCTGGAAATGTCCCAGCCGTGCGAGTCGGCAACGCCGCGCAGTTCGGGCTCGGTCTCGGACAGCGTCACGTACAGCACGGACTCGCCGCGCGCCACGCCTTCGAGCAGGAACTGCATCGCGATGGTCGTCTTGCCGGCACCTGGCGTGCCTTCGAAAAGATAGAGCCGGTTTGGCTCGAGGCCGCCGCCGAGCACGTCGTCGAGGCCCGGCACGCCCATGCTCAGCAGCCGCTGGTTATGAGGTTCCATGGTCGCTTCTCCGCGAATGAATAAGGTCACGGCCGAATTCAAGCATCGAAGCCGGGCAGGCTTGCAGGACGGCACCGCATGGCGCGCGGCCGCGCGCGACTATGGAAGTTGTCCTGCACGGGGGAGCGGATTCGTCCGGCCGCCCCGGCGGGGCGCGCGGAGAAACTGCCTCACCGGCCCCCGAAGCCCCGGCCCTTCATTCAGTCAATCGACCAACCGATCAACCAATTTCTGGCTCTTCAGGAGAAGACGATGCGCGCAGACACCGAGATCCGCATTCCACGGGACGATGAACGGATCGACGTCACGGACCTCAAGGAGGTCGACTACTGGACCCAATGGTTCGGCGTGAGCGAGGAGCGCCTGCGCACCGCCGTGGCTTCGGCCGGCACGATGAAGGACGACCTGCGGGTCTACCTCGGCCTGCCCTGATCTTCCGGGGCCGGCCTCAGGCCTCAGGCCGCAGCCAGCATGCCCTTTTCCTCGATGAACGCGACCACGTCGGCCACGCCCGAGAGCGTCTTGAGGTTCGTCATCACGTAGGGGCGCTGGCGGCGCATGCGCTGCGTGTCCTGTTCCATCACGTCGAGATTGGCGCCCACGTAGGGCGCGAGGTCGGTCTTGTTGATCACGAAGAGGTCGCTCTTGGTGATGCCGGGGCCGCCCTTGCGCGGGATCTTCTCGCCGGCCGCCACGTCGATCACGTAGATCGTGAGGTCCGACAGCTCGGGGCTGAAGGTGGCCGCGAGGTTGTCGCCGCCCGACTCGACGAACACCACGTCGGCGTCCGGAAAGTCTTCCAGCATGCGGTCGATGGCCTCGAGGTTGATCGAGGCGTCTTCGCGGATCGCGGTGTGCGGGCAGCCGCCCGTCTCCACGCCCATGATGCGCTCCGCCGGCAGCGCGCCGGCCACCGTCAGCAGGCGCTGGTCTTCCTTGGTGTAGATGTCGTTGGTGATGGCGATCAGGTCGTACTTGTCGCGCATCGCCTTGCACAGCATCTCCAGCAGCGTGGTCTTGCCCGAGCCGACCGGGCCGCCGATGCCCACGCGCAGCGGCGGAAGTCTCTTGGTGCGGTTGGGAATGTGGTGGAGGGCGGAAGTCATGGCAGTGGTGTCCGGTTCAGCTTCTGAAAAGGCGGGAATATTGTGTTTCATGGCGGGCCGACAGCACCGCCAGCAGGGGCGCGAAGGCCTGGCGCTCGTCGTCGCCGAGGGCCATGGCGCGGGTCACGGCATCGGGAATCTCCTGCGCCAGCCGCCCCAGGATGCGCTGGCCCGCGCTCTGGCCCAGCGGCACGGCCTTGACCGCAGCGCCGACCATGTTCTCGGCCCAGCCGAAGGCGAAGGCCAGGCTGCCGTCGTGCACCGTGGCGCCGGCGCGGCCGGCCGCGAAGGCGAATGCGACGGGGTAGCTCGCGCCCAGGTCGGCGAACACTTCCGCCGTGTCCGCGTGGTGCAGCTTCAGCCACTCCACAAAGGAACGGCCCATCTGTTCGGTCTGCAAAAGGAACTCGGCCGATTCGCGCGTGGCCATCACCCAGTCGTTGAGCTGGCGCACCCGCGGCATGTCGCCGGCCTGCCAGGCCATGATGGCCTGCGCGCAGACGGCGAGGTCGCCGCGGGCGAAGCTCAGGTGGAGCTGGTCGGAGAGCCATTCGGCCGCGCGCGCTTCTGAATCGACGCCGGCCCATTCGACGGCGGCCTCGACGCCTTCGGAATACGAGAAGCCGCCCACGGGCAGCGCCGGGGAGGCGAGCCAGATCAGCTGCAGGAGGCTTTGGGCAGACACGTCAGTGGGAGTGGCCGTGATGTCCGTGGCCATGGTCATGGCCGTGCGAGTGGTCGTGACCGTCGTGGCCGTCGAGCAGTTCCGGCGCGAGCACCAGCGGCTTCTGCCCGCCGCTGCTTCCGTGCGAATGGCCATGGTCATGGGAGTGCCCATGGTCATGGCTGTGGCCGTGACCGCCATGCGAATGCTCGTGCGACCCGTACGCGCCGCCCTCGGGTTCGAAGGCTTCCTCCGCCGCCACGACGATCAGGTGCATCGAGCGAAGCATGTCGGCCAGCACGTGGTCGGGCTCAATCTTCAGGTGGTCGGGCTTCAGCTCGATCGGAACATGCCGGTTGCCCAGGTGGTAGGCCGCACGCGTCAGGTCGAAGGGCGTGCCGTGCGCGGTGCAGTGTGTGATGCGAAGCACCGGCTGCGGCGCGGCGATCACGCGCACCAGCGAGCCGTCTTCGGCCACCAGCACGTCGCCGCCGCGCACCAGCGTGCCGCGCGGCAGGAACACGCCGATCTGGCGGCCCTGCGAGTCGGTGGCGTCGAAGCGGCTCTTCTGGCGGACGTCCCAGTCGAGTTCGATGGTGGCGGCACGCTTGAGCAGCACGGGCGCAAGGCCGCGGCCCTGGGGCATGAGTTTGTTGGCGGTGAGCATGGTGCAAATGGAGCGCCCCGCAGGGCGCCCGCTGGCTGGATGAATACCTTCGAGGATACGCAGCCTGTCAAGCAGGCGCGTTCCCCGGGGCTTCTTCAGAACAGGAAATACCGCTGCGCCATCGGCAGCAGCTTCGCCGGCTCGCAGGTCAGCAGGTTGCCGTCGGCGCGCACCGCGTAGGTCTGGGCGTCGATCTCCATCCTCGGCGCGTAGCCGTTGTGGATCAGGTCCTTCTTGCGCACGCCGCGCACGTTTTTCACCGCGCTGAGCTGCTTCTTCAGGCCGTAGCGCTCGCCCACGCCCGCGGCCAGGCCGGCCTGCGAAACGAAGGTGAGCGAGCTCTTCGCGAGCGAGCCGCCGTAGGCGCCGAACATCTGGCGGTAGTGCACCGGCTGCGGCGTGGGGATCGATGCGTTCGGGTCGCCCATGGCCGCCAGCGCGATGCTGCCGCCCTTGATGATGGTGAAGGGCTTCACGCCGAAGAAGGCCGGCTTCCAGATCACGATGTCGGCCCACTTGCCGACCTCGAGCGAGCCCACCTCGTGCGCGATGCCGTGCGCGAGGGCCGGGTTGATCGTGTACTTGGCAACGTAGCGCTTGGCGCGGAAGTTGTCGTTGCGCGCGCTGTCCTCGGGCAGGGTGCCGCGCTGCAGCTTCATCTTGTGCGCGGTCTGCCAGGTGCGGATGACCACCTCGCCGACGCGGCCCATGGCCTGGCTGTCGGAGCTGAACATGCTGATCGCGCCCAGGTCGTGCAGCACGTCCTCGGCGGCGATGGTCTCCTTGCGGATGCGCGACTCGGCGAAGGCCAGGTCTTCGGCGATGCCGGCGTCGAGGTGGTGGCACACCATGAGCATGTCGACGTGCTCGTCGAGCGTGTTCACGGTGTAGGGCATCGTCGGGTTGGTCGACGACGGCAGGAAGTTCTCTTCGCCCACCACGCGCAGGATGTCGGGCGCATGGCCGCCGCCCGCGCCCTCGGTGTGGAAGGCGCAGATGCCGCGCCCGCCCACGGCGGCGATGGTGTTTTCCACGAAGCCCGATTCGTTGAGCGTGTCGCTGTGGATGGCCACCTGCGTGTCGGTGGCGTCGGCCACGTCCATGCAGTTGCTGATGGCCGCGGGCGTGGTGCCCCAGTCTTCGTGCAGCTTCAGGCCGATGACGCCGGCTTCGATCTGCTCGTGCAGCGCGTGCGGCAGGCTGGCGTTGCCCTTGCCGAGGAAGCCCAGGTTCATCGGGAAGGCGTCGGCCGCCTGCAGCATGCGCTCGATGTGCCAGGGGCCGGGCGTGGAGGTGGTGGCGAAGGTGCCGGTGGCCGGGCCGGTGCCGCCGCCGAGCATGGTGGTCACGCCGGAACACAGCGCCTCCTCTATCTGCTGCGGGCAGATGAAGTGGATGTGGCTGTCGATGCCGCCTGCGGTGACGATGTTGCCCTCGCAGCTGATGATCTCGGTGCCAGGGCCGATGACGATGTCCACGCCCGGTTGCACGTCGGGGTTGCCGGCCTTGCCGATGGCGGCGATGCGGCCGTCCTTCAGGCCGATGTCGGCCTTGACGATGCCCCAGTGGTCGAGGATGAGCGCGTTGGTCAGCACCGTGTCGACCGCGCCCTGCGCCCTGGTGCGCTGCGATTGCGCCATGCCGTCGCGGATCGTCTTGCCGCCGCCGAACTTCACCTCTTCGCCGTAGCCGCCGGCGCGCAGGGTGTAGTCGGCCTCGACCTCGATGACGAGCTCAGTGTCCGCGAGGCGGACGCGGTCGCCCACCGTGGGGCCGAAGATTTCGGCGTAGGCACGCCTTGAAATGGTCGCCATCAGAGCTTCCCTTGAACCAGGCCGCGAAAGCCGTAGACGATGCGATCGCCCGAAAAGTCGACCAGCTCGACCGTGCGCTGCTGGCCCGGCTCGAAGCGCACCGCGGCGCCCGAGGCAATGTTCAGCCGCATGCCGCGCGCGGCCTCGCGGTCGAAGCCGAGCGCGCCGTTGGTCTCGGCGAAGTGATAGTGCGAGCCGACCTGGATCGGCCGGTCGGCGGTGTTCTGCACCACGAGCGTGAGGGTGCGGCGGCCGGGGTTGAGCGCGTGCTCGCCCTCGTCGGTGAAGAGTTCTCCGGGGATCATGCCGGCCGCCTCAGATGGCCTGAGCCAGCAGCGTTGCGCCCAGGCCGACGACCGCGGCGCCGGCCACGCGCGGCAGCCACGCGTTGGCATTGCGCAGTGCCCAGCCGATCGCGATGCCCGCGGCGTGCAGCAGCACCGTCGCGCAGACCATGCCGGCCAGCGTGAGGGCGGCGCCTTGCTCGCTCGCCAGCTCGTAGCCGTGGGCCACGCCGTGGAAGACGGCGAACACGCCCACCACGGCCATCGCCGCCACCGCCGGCAGGCGCACGCGCGTGACCACCAGCAGGCCCAGCACCAGCAGCGAGGCCGCGATCATCGGCTCGACCGCCGGCAGCTGCACGCTCGCCAGCCCGGCCAGCGCGCCCGCGAGCAGCATGCCGGCGAAGGCCAGCGGCGCCCAGAGCAGGTCGGGCCAGGCGCGGCGCGCGGCCAGCGCGCTCCACAGGCCGACGGCGACCATCGCCGCGAGGTGGTCGGCGCCGGTCAGCGGGTGCATGAAGCCGGTGACGAAGCCGTGGTGCATGCCGCCGTCCACTCCGGTGTGGGCGCTGGCCGCGAGCGGCAGCAGGAAGGCGATCAGGGCAAGGGTCTTGGAGGTGCTGTGGCGCATGGAAAAGTCCTTCTGTTCTTTCTCTTGTTCTTCGAATTTCAGACGATCGGCTGGTGCACGGTGACCAGCTTGGTGCCGTCGGGGAAGGTCGCTTCGACCTGGATGTCGGGAATCATCTCGGCGATGCCGTCCATCACGTCGGCGCGGGTGAGCACGCTGCGCCCCTCGCTCATGAGTTCGGCCACGCTCTTGCCGTCGCGCGCGCCTTCCATGACGGCGGCGGAGATCAGGGCGACGGCTTCGGGGTAGTTGAGCTTGAGGCCGCGCGCCTTGCGGCGTTCGGCCAGGAGTGCCGCGGTGAAGATCAGCAGCTTGTCTTTTTCGCGCGGGGTCAGTTCCATGGGATCGGCATCGGGTGGCGGGAGGAGGCGGCCATTATGGGCAAGCCGGCTTCTTTGCAACAGTCGTGCCTCGTCCGCCAAAAGCCGTATGGATGGCACGGAAGATGCACCGAAACGGTGTGAACCCTGAAGCCGCCCCCATCAGCTCGGACGACGCCCCCCAGCGCATCGTCAAGGTGCGGCGCGACTACAACAGCTGGGTGGCCAGCGAGACGCTGGAAGACTACGCCCTGCGCTACACGCCGCAGCGCTTCCGCAAATGGTCCGAATGGCGGGTGGCCAACACGGCTTTCGGGGCGGCGTCGTTCCTGATCCTGGAGGCGGTGGGCGCCACGCTGCTGGTGCAGTACGGCTTCGCCAACGCCTTCTGGGCGATCCTGGCGACGGGGTTCATCATCTTCCTGGCGGGCGTGCCGATCAGCGTGTACGCGGCGCGCTACGGCGTCGACATGGACCTGCTCACGCGCGGTGCCGGCTTCGGCTACATCGGCTCCACGCTCACCTCGCTGATCTACGCGAGCTTCACCTTCATCTTCTTCGCGCTGGAGGCGGCGGTGATGGCCTATGCGCTGGAACTGGCGCTGGGCATTCCGCCGGTCTGGGGCTACCTGGTGTGCGCGCTGGTGGTGATTCCACTGGTCACGCACGGGGTGTCGGCCATCAGCCGGCTGCAGTTGTGGACCCAGCCGCTGTGGCTGCTGATGCTGGTCGTGCCCTTCGCCTATGTGCTTGTGCGCGATCCTGGTGCGTTCGCGGGCATCGTGCACTACAACGGCGTGCGCTCGGGCACGAAGGGCTTCGATCTGCACCTGTTTGGCGCAGCCCTCACGGTCGGCATCGCGCTTATCACCCAGATGGGCGAGCAGGCCGACTACCTGCGCTTCATGCCCGCGCGCACGGCGGCCACGGCGCGGCGCTGGTGGGCCGGGGTGCTGGCCGGCGGCCCGGGCTGGGTGGTGCTGGGCGTGCTCAAGATGCTGGGCGGCGCGCTGCTGGCTTACCTCGCGATCACGCACATGGTGCCGGCCGACCGGGCGGTCGACCCCAACCAGATGTACCTGGCGGCCTACGAGTACGTGTTTCCGCACTACGGCTGGGCGGTGGCGGCCACGGCGCTGTTCGTGGTGATCTCGCAGCTCAAGATCAACGTGACCAACGCCTATGCGGGCTCTTTGGCCTGGAGCAACTTCTTCTCGCGCGTGGCGCACAGTCACCCGGGGCGGGTGGTGTGGGTGGTGTTCAACGCGCTCATCGCCTTCATGCTGATGGAGATGAACGTGTTCGAGGCGCTGGGCGACGTGCTGGGCCTGTTCGCCAACATCGCCATCGCCTGGATGATGGCCGTGGTGGCCGACCTGGTCATCAACAAGCCGCTGGGCCTGTCGCCGCCGGGCATCGAGTTCAAGCGCGCGCATCTGTGGGACATCAACCCGGTGGGCGTGGGCGCGATGGCGCTGGCATCGGGGCTGTCGATCACCGCGCACCTGGGCGTGTTCGGGCCGCTGGCGCAGGCCTTCTCGGCGCTGATCGCGCTGGGCACGGCGCTGGTGGCCTCGCCGCTTTTGGCCTGGGCGACCGGCGGCAAGTACTACCTGGCGCGCGGCGTGCCTTCATCCGGGGCCGGCGCGGTGCGCTGGGCCAGGGTCGAGCACGAGGGCAGCTACCAGCGCCTGAAGGTGCAGCACTGCGTGATCTGCGAGCGCGAGTACGAGGGGCCGGACATGGCCCACTGCCCCGCCTACCAGGGCCCGATCTGCTCTCTGTGCTGCACGCTGGACGCGCGCTGCGGCGACCTGTGCAAGCCGCACGCGAGCCTGTCGTCGCAGTGGTCGGCGGTGCTGCGCTGGCTGCTGCCGCGGCGCAGCTGGCGCTACCTCGACACGGGGCTGGGGCACTTCCTGCTGCTGATGCTGGTGATCGTGCCGCTGCTGGCGGTGGTGTTCGGCGTGCTCTACCAGCAGGAGCTGCGCGCCTTCGCCGAAGGCGCGCTGGAGCTGGCGACCGAGCCCGACGCGGCGGCCGCGCTCGCGGGCGTGCAGAAGGCTTCGCTGCGCTCGGGCTTCCTCAAGGCGTACATGGCGCTGCTGGTCATCGCGGGCATCGTCGCGTGGTGGCTGGTGCTGGCGCACCAGAGCCGCAAGGTGGCGCAGGAGGAGTCGAACCGACAGACCCACCTGCTGGTGCGAGAGATCGAGCTGCACCGCGAGACCGACCGCGCGCTTCAGGCCGCCAAGCAGTCCGCCGACGAGGCGCGCGAGATCGCGGAGCAGGCCAAGCTCGCGGCCGAGCTCGCCAAGCAGGCCGCCGACCAGGCCAACCAGGCCAAGAGCCGCTACATCAGCGCCATCAGCCACGAGCTGCGCACGCCGCTCAACAGCATCCTGGGCTACGCGCAGCTCATGGGCGAGGACCATTCCGTGCCGCCGCACCGGCAGCAGGCGGTGGCCGTCATCAAGCGCGGCGGGGAGCACCTGCTGTCGCTCATCGAGGGCACGCTGGCCATTGCGCACATCGAGGCCGGCAAGCTCACGCTGCATGCGCGGCCGATGCGCTTCGCCGACACGCTGCGCGAGCTGGCCGACATGTTCGAGCTGCAGGCGGCCGAGAAGGGCCTGCAGTTCCGCTTCGAGGCCGCGGGGCAGCTGCCCGAGGTGGTGCGCGCCGACGAGAAGCGCGTGTGCCAGATCCTCATCAACCTGCTGGGCAACGCGATCAAGTTCACGGCGGCGGGGCAGGTCACGCTGCGGCTGGCCTATGCGCGCGAGTTCGCCTCCATCGAGATCGAGGACACGGGCCCCGGCATGCCGGCCGGGGACATCGAGCGCATCTTCGAGCCCTTCGCGCGCGGCAACGCCACGGGCATGGCGGCCGCGCCGGGCGCGGGGCTGGGCCTCACCATCGCCAAGATGCTCACCGACCTGATGGGCGGCGAGATGAAGGTGGGCAGCACGCCGGGCGTGGGGTCGCTCTTCTGCGTGCGCCTGTTCCTGCCTCGCGTGCACGACACCGTGGCCGGTGCAGGGCGCGCGCTGCCCGTTTCGCGCGCGCGGCGCGGCTACGAGGGCCCGCGCCGACGCCTGCTGGTGGTCGACAACGAGGAGGCCGACCGCGACCTGCTCGGCCATCTGCTCGCACCGCTGGGCTTCGAGCTGCGCAGCGCCGCCAGCGGCCACGACGCGCTCGACCTCGTCGCCGCCGGCTACCGGCCCGATGCGATGTTCGTCGACCTCGCCATGCCCGGCATCGACGGCTGGGAGACCATCCGCCGCGCGCGCAAGCTGGGACTGACCGAGGCTGCCGTGGCCATCGTCTCGGCCAACGCCTTCGACAAGGGGCTGGACAACGACGTGGGCATTGCGCCCGAAGACTTCTTCGTCAAGCCCGTGCGCCACACCGAGCTGCTCGACTGGCTCGAACGCAGGCTCGGCCTGCGCTGGACCGAGACCGCCGCGAAGCCCGCTGCCGTGGCCGAGCCGCGCGCGATGCTGGCGCCCTCGCTGGCCCGCCTGCGCGCGCTGGAGGAGGCCGTCGGCCTGGGCTACTTCCGGGGCATCATGAACCAGCTCGACGACATCGACGCCGCGCAGCCCGAATGCGCGGCATGGACCGAAGCGCAACGCGTGCTGGCCCGCCAGTTCCAGTTCGAGAAAATTGATTGCTCCCCCCCAGGCTCCGCACTTCGTGACTCCGCCCACCCCCTACCGGGGGCGAGCCGGCCGCTCCGGGCGGCCGAGCGCGGCGGCTCCCACGAAAAGACATCCTTGCCGAAAGAACAGCAGTGAGCACCCTGGCCAGAGACATTGCAGGCAACAGCGACCTCGTGCTCATCGTGGACGACGTGCCCGACAACCTCGCGGTGCTGCACGATGCGCTCGACGAATCGGGCTACACCGTGCTCATCGCCACCAACGGCGAGCAGGCGCTGCAGCGCGCGGTGCAGGCCAAGCCCGACATCGTGCTGCTCGACGCGATGATGCCGGGCATCGACGGCTTCGAGGTCGCGCGGAGGCTCAAGGCCGATGCCGCGACGGCGCACATCCCGATCGTGTTCATGACGGGGCTCACCGAGACCGAGCACCTGGTGGCTGCGCTGGAGGCCGGCGGCGTCGACTACGTCACCAAGCCCATCAAGCCGAAGGAAGTGCTGGCGCGCATGAACGTGCACCTGCAGGGCGCGCGCCGCGCGAGGCAGGACGCGCGGCAGGCCGGCCAGGCGCGCAACGCGCTCGACGCCTTCGGCTACGCCAGCATCACGGTGCGGCTGCCCGAGGGCCGGCTGATCTGGCAGACGGCCCTCGCGCGCGACCTGCTGCAGCGCTACTGCGACACGCGCGCACCCGAGACGCCGCCGGCGGTGCTCGAATGGCTGCGCAGCCACACGCCCGATGCGCGCGAGCGCGGCATCGAGCCGCCGGCGCTGTCCATCGTGCAGGGCGCCGGCAGCCTCACGCTGCGGCTGCACCAGCAGACCGGCGGCGACGACGACGGCGACGAGTGGATGATCATCATGCGCGAGGTGTCCGACACGGCGGTCATCGAGGCCATGAGCCTGAGCCTGAAGCTCACCGCGCGAGAGGCCGAGGTGCTGTACTGGGTGGTCAAGGGCAAGACCAACAAGGACATCGGCGAGATCCTCGGCAGCAGCCCGGCCACAGCCAAGAAGCACCTGGAGCGGGTGTACGTGAAGCTGGGCGTGGAGACGCGCACCGCGGCGGCGGGCGTGGCCATCAAGCGCATCCGCGAGCTGCAGCCCCAGTTCGAGATCTGAAGGGTACCCACCCCGCGGCGCGGCGTCATGGCGCCTGCTTTCCGCGTCCCTAGAATGGTTCGAGGCCCCGGGGACGCGAGCGATGAAGAACACCAGACACAGCAGGACAAGGATCCGACCGACGTCGCGCGGCTGGATGCTGGCGGCTTCCTGCTTCGGAGCGGGACTGCTCGTGGGGCAAGGCGCCCATGCGGCAGGCCATTTCGACGTGGACGACGCCAGCACGCTCGACCTGGGCCAATGCCAGTACGAGACCTGGTGGGGCCGCACCGGCGTCGAGCCCGTCACGGGCTTCCACTTCGGTCCGGCCTGCCGCGTCGGGCCCTTCGAACTGGGCCTGAACCTCGACCGCAGCTCGGTGGACGGCGTCCATTCGGTCACCGGCGGGCCGCAGCTCAAGTGGAACTTCTACGGCCAGGCGGCCGATGCGCCCTTCAGCGCGGCGGTGTCGATGGGCGCGGTGTTCGACTTCAAGCGCGGCGGCCGCGCGGGCGGGCAGTTCGTCGTTCCCGTCACCTGGCGGCCGCTCGACAGCCTTCAGGTCCACGCCAACGTCGGCGCCGACTGGGCGACCGGAACCGGCGTGTGCACGCCGCGCGGCGGCATCGGCGTGGAGTGGGCGCTGAACGACACGGTGTCGCTCATCGCCGAGCGCAACCGCGCGTCGAACGTCTGGACCTCGCGCGTGGGCGGGCGCTTCAGCATCACGCCGCTGATCAGCGTCGACGTGAGCGCATCGCGCACCGGGCCGCAAGGTGTGCGCGGCTTCGCGATAGGGCTGAACCACGAGTTCAGCTGGAAGTGAAGGCGAGCCGGCCCTAGCGCAGGTGGCGCTGGATGCGCTTCTCGTCCTCGGCCAGCTGCTGGCGCATGAGCGAGATGAAGTCGCGCGCGGTGGCCGAAAGCACCTTGCCCGCCGGCAGCGCCAGCAGGCAGGTGAAATGCACGTCGACCGAGAACCGGCGCACCACCAGCCCGCGTTCCACGTAGTCGAGCGCGGTGATCGGGTTGACCAGACCCACGCCCAGGCCGCGCAGCGCCATCTCGCACACGCTTGCGGCGTAGGGCGTCTGCACCAGCACGCGCAGTGCCACGCCGTGGGGCGCCAGGGCGGCCTCGAGCCGCTGGTGCGAGGGGTCTTCGGGGTTCAGCGAGATGAAGGGTGCCTCGGCGAGCTGCTCGGGCTTGATCGTCTTGAAGCGCTCCAGCGCGTGGCCCGGAGGCATTACCACCACGCCGGGAAAGCGCGAGAAGGTGGAATGGTCGATGCCCTCGAGCGAGAGCTCGTCGGCCATCAGCCCGAAGTCGGAGATGCCCATGGCCACGCGGTCGCGCACGTCCTTGGAGCTCAGCACCTGCAGCGACACCTGCGGCCAGGGGCTCGCGCCGCGGTGCGCCTTCAGCCGCGCCAGCGCGCGCGGCATGAAGCCCAGGCCGTAGGCCGGGAAGCAGCTGAGCTCGAGCTGGCTCACGCCGAAGTCGCGCAGGCTGCGCACCCGGTGCTCGATGGCCTCCATGCCGATGAAGACCCGTTCCACCTCCACCCACAGCGCGCGCGCCTCGGGCGTGGGCACCAGCCGCCCGCCGGTGCGCTGGAACAGCAGCATGCCGGCCTGCGCCTCAAGCCGCTTGAGCGACTGGCTGATGGCGGGCTGCGTCACATGCAGCAGGGCAGCGGCCTTGCGGGTGGAGCTGCTGCGCATGAGCGCCCGGAAGGTTTCGATCTCGCCGAATCGCATCGATAAGTCTCGTTATCGGTTGAGTATCTGGGGCTGCATAATTTTATTTCCGATTGAATAAGATTTAGTCACAACTTCATCAGACGCAGACCCGTGACGACATCGCCCGTTCTGGACTTCAAGTTCGCCGCTCCTCCGCAAGATGAGCCCGGCCATTCCCCGGCCCTGGCCCATCCCCTCGGGCTGGTTCGCGACCGCACCCCCAAGCCCGTGCGCAATCCGAACCTGCGCGGCCTGCAGTGCCTGCGCTGCGATGCGCTCTACCCGGTCACGCTGACGCACGACGGCTGCCCGGCATGCCGGCGCGAAGGCATCCACGTGGCCCTGCGCGCGAGCTACCTGCCCGACAGTGCCGAGTTGATGCCCATGCCCTACACCTCCAGCTTCGCGCTGGGCGAAGGGCAGACGCCGCTGCAGGACATGCCCGAGCTGGCCAGCCAGTTCGGCGTGGCGCGCCTCGCCATCAAGGACGAGTCGTGCAACCCCACCGGCTCGCACAAGGACCGCATGACCGCGGTGGGCGTGGCGCAGGCGCTCGACTTCGACGCCCACACGCTGGTGCTGGCCTCCTCGGGCAACGCGGCCGTCTCCGCTGCGCATTACGCCTGGGCGGCAGGCCTGGGCTGCGAGGTCGCGACCTACGAGGGCATGCCGGCCACCTACGCGCGGCAGCTCGACGCGCTGGGCGCGCGGCGCTACGTGTTCTCCGACAACGCCGGCCGCTGGGCCTTCGTGCGCGAGCGCTCGCAGCACCCCGGCTATTTCGCGCTCACCAACTACCGCCTGCCCGCGCTGGGCAGCGCGCCGCTGGCGATCGAGGGCTACAAGCCGATCGCGCTGGAGTGCGTGAACGAAGGCGGGCTGCCCGACCACGTCGTGATTCCTACCGCACGCGGTGACCTAGCGTGGGGCATCTATGCGGGCTTCCGCGATCTGCTGGCGGCCGGGCGCATCGCGCGCCTGCCGAAACTCTGGCTGGTGGAGCCGTTCCCGCGCCTTGCCCGCGTGTTCGCGGGTGGCGCCATCAACGGCAGCTACCCGGGCCACACGGCGCAGTTCTCCACCGCGGGGGCCACGGTGACATACCTGCAATGGCAGGCTGCGACGGCCACCGGCGGCGGCGCCGTGGTCGTGGACGACGACGAAGCCCGCGCCGCACGGCGCGTGCTCACGGCAGCCGGCGTGAGCGCCGAGCTGTGCGCGGCCGGCGGCCTTGCCGCGCTGCGCCAACTGCGAGAAAGCAACTCCATCGCTGCGGACGCGCACGTGGTGCTGATGCTGACGGCCAATGCGACCGGCGACCCGAGCTGGCCCGATCGCGCGACCTAAACCCTTCCAGGAATCCAACATGCCGACGATGAATCGCCGGGCCTTTTTGGCCACCGGCTCTACAGCCCTGCTCGCGTCTTCCGTCACCCCCGCGTGGGCCGCCTATCCCGACAGGCCCGTGAAGCTGGTCGTGCCGTGGGCGGCCGGCGGCAGCACCGACGCCATCGCCCGCGCCATGGCGCAGCGCATGAGCCAGACCATCGGCAGCCCGGTGATCGTGGACAACCGGCCCGGCGCCGCCGGCATGATCGGCACCGACGCCGTGGCCAAGGCCGCGCCCGACGGCTACACGCTTGCCATCGTCGAGCTGCCGCATGCCATTGCGCCGGCCGTGACGGCGAAGCTGCCCTACGACCTGCTGCGCGACTTCACGCCGGTGACCATGATCGGCACCTCGCCGCTGGTGTTCTTCGCGGGCATGGACGAGGGCAGCAAGGACTTCAAGACCTTCCTGAAGACAGCGGCGGTGGCCGCGGCGAAGGGCGCGCCGCCGGCCATCGCGCACAGCGGCGCGGGCACCGTGAGCCACCTGGCGGCCGAGCTGCTGGCGAGCCGCACGAAGATCGGGTTCAACATGGTTCCGTACCGCGGCTCGGCGCCCGCGCTCACCGACGTGGCGGCAGGCACCGTGGCGGGCCACTTCGCGACGCTGGCCAGCGGCTCCAGCCTGCTTGGCGCCAATCGCATCCGGCCGCTGCTGGTGACCAGCACGCAGCGCGTGAGCCTGCCCGGGCTGCAGAACGTGCCGGCGCTCGCGGAGAACGGCCTCAGGGGCCTGGAGATCGACCAGTGGTGGGCCCTGGTGGCGCCGGCCACCACGCCGCTGGACGTGATCGAGAAGCTGCGCCGCGAGGCCGTCGCCGCGCTGGAGCATCCGTCGGTGAAGGAGCGGCTGTCGGTGCTCGGCGTGCAGATGAAGGGATCGACACCGACGGAGCTGCGCGCCTTCCTGCGCTCGGAGGCCGAGCGCTGGCAGAAGGCCGCGCACGAGATCGGGCTGCAGCCGCAGTAAGCCCCGGCAGGGCTATTTCGCGTCGCTGTAGACGGTGGCGCGCGACACGCCCATGTGCGCCGCCGCGATCTCGGCGCCGCGGCGGACTTCCAGCATCCCGGCCTTCTTCAACTCCTGCACCAGCTGCTTGCGGTCGGCCGGCTTCAGCGAGCGCGGCGTGGTCGCGCGGGCGGCCGCGAATTCGTCGATGCGCGCGTGGATGCGGTCGGAATGGCTGCCGCCGCCGGCTTCGAGGTGCTCGTGCACCTCCTTGTCGTCGATGCGCGTGAACTGTGAGATCGCGCCCTGGAAGCTCTGGAACAGCGTGAGGTCGACGTTCAGGCACAGCGCGGCCACGTACTCGCCGCTCTCGTCCTTGATGCCGATGGAGGTGCTCTTGACCTTGCGCCCGTCGGGAAAGGTGTTGGCGTAGTTCGCGATCACCGCCGGGAACTCCGGGTCGCGGATGCGCGCCAGACCCAGCTCGGTGACCGAATCGCCGACCTCGCGGCCGCTCAGACTGTTCTCGATCGCGTGGATCGCGTTCTTGGGATTGCTCAGGTCGTGCACCACCACCTCGCAGAAGGGCGCGAAGGTCTGGCCCAGGCCCTCGGCCACGTTGCTGAGCATGTCGAGCAGCTGCTTGTTCGGCTTCTTCTTCATACGGGGGAATGTATCGGGTACGTATCCAGATCTGGACGAACAATCTGATTTATACGAAAAGTACAGTGTTGGATGTATTATCCAATCTTGTTCGCTTTGATGATCCAGGAGCCACGAATGACTGAACGCGCACGCTACGTCGATCCCCGAACCGGCAGGCACCATGAGCTGTCGGAGCGCCGCTGGCGTTCGGACGACGGCAACCCGATGCTGGTCACGCCGCTGCCGGGCATCGGGCGCGACGACATCGATTCGCGCACGCGCTCGCTGTGGCGCTATCGCGCGGCGCTGCCGGTGGCCATCGACCGTCCCGCGAGCATGGGCGAGGGCTGCACGCCGCTCGTGCAGAAGCGCTGGGGCGGGTTCGAGCCGCATTTCAAGCTCGAATGGTTCAACCCGACCTGCAGCTTCAAGGACCGCGGCGCGGCGGTGATGATGTCCTTCCTGCGCCAGATCGGCGTCGACGCGGTGCTGGAAGACAGTTCGGGCAACGGCGGTGCCGCCATCGCGGCCGCGGGCGCCGCGGCCGGCATGCGCGTGAAAGTGCTCGCGCCCAGCTACACGCCCGCGCCGAAGGTGGCGCAGATCCGCGCCTTCGGCGCCGAGGTGCAACTGGTGCCGGGGCCGCGCGAGGAGTCGGAATACGAGGCGGTGCGGCAGTCGGAATCGATCTTCTATGCGAGCCACAACTGGCATCCGTTCTTCCTGCAGGGCACGAAGACGCTGGCGTACGAGCTGTGGGAAGACCTGGGCTTCGTGGCACCGGACAACGTCGTGATCCCGACCGGTGCGGGCAGCAACGTGCTCGGCTGCTGGATCGGCTTCAAGGAGCTGCTGGCGGCGGGGCAGATCAGGAAGCTGCCGCGCATCTTCGTCGCGCAGCCGCTGAACTGCTCGCCGATCGACGCGAGCTTCACCGCTGGCGTCGACACGCTGGTGGAGCGCGCCGTGCAGCCGACCATCGCCGAAGGCACGGCGATCAAGCGGCCGGTGCGGCTGCCGGAAATCATGCAGGCGCTGCGCGAGACGAACGGCCGGACCGTGGCGCTGGCCGAAGAGCAGATCGCGGCGGCGGTGCGGCGGCTCGCGGCCTGCGGCCTCTATGCGGAGCCGACTTCCGCATCGGCCGCGGCGGCCATCGACGTGCTGGCGCAGCGCGGTGACATCAGGGCGACGGAAACGACGGTGGCGCTGCTGACAGGCACCGGGCTGAAGTCGACGCAGTTCATGACCGAGCTGTTCGGCGCCGGCTGAACCCTACCAGGGCCACGCAATGCGTGTGCCCGTTCCCGTTTCGTTTGCGCGCAGGTGGAGCAGGCGTGCGACGGTCAGGTCCTGCAGTGCGAGGCCTGTCATGTCGAAGACCGTGATGTCGCCGGGGGCTCGCTCGAAAGTCGCCTTGCCGCCGAGCAGGTCGCCCAGTTCGATGCACGAGGTGCCGGGCGCCCACTGCGTTTCGCCGATCTGCTGCGCCTGCGTGCGGTCGTCGACCACGAGCCGCGCCCGCTGCAGCAGGCCTTCGGGGAGCTCGCGCTTGCCGCGGGTGTCGGCGCCGACGCAGTTCAGGTGGGTGCCGGGCTGGACGGCATCGAGGTCGAACAGCGCGCCACCGCCGGGCGTGGCGGTGATCACGATGTCGCTGCGGGTCACGGCCGTGTTGCGGTCGCCGGCCGGCGCGATGCGGCAGCGTCCTGCGAAATGGGCTTCGAAGGCGGCATTGGGCTCGCCGCTCGCACTGATATATAGAACCTCGCGCAGCGAGGGCAGCAGCCGCAGCGCGAAGTCGAGCTGGATTCGCGCCTGCACGCCGGTGCCGAAGATGCACAGCCGCGTGCTGTCGGCCCGCGCGAGCTGCTGCAGCCCCAGCCCGCCGGCCGCGCCGGTGCGCACGGTCGTCACCGTGTTGCCGTCGATGAGGCACAGCGGCCGGCCGGTGGCCGGGTCGATCAGCATGATCGTCGCCTGATGGGGCTCGCCGCCGCGCTGCCGGTTGGCCGGCCAGAAGCCGGCGGCCTTGAAGCCGAGCAGGCCCTGGGCCTGCACGTCGCCGGACTTGATGCCGAATACGCCCCCCGTGGCGAGCGGCTCGCGCACGACGGGGAACACGCGGCCCTCGCGCTCGCTGTGCAGCACGAAGGCCTCGCGGACGGCGCGGAGCACTTCGTCGGGGGAGAGGAGGGCGTCGACCTGGGTCTTGTCGAGCAGAAGGAGTTGGGCGTCGGCGGGCGCGGTGGAGGATGTCATCTGGAAATATTATCTATCTCCAGACAAAAAATCAAAATCTGGCCCCGCGGGCTGCTGCCCTCAGCGCCCCGTGTGCACCTTGATACGTATCGTCGCCACGTCCCAGCCCCGGTTCCTGAGCCGGGTGACGAGCATGGGCGCCAGCTGGCGCAGCTTGGCCGCCGCCGCGCTGCCCTTGACCAGCAGGCACCAGACGTCGCCCTCGGCCGGCCCGGCCTGCACGGCCGCGCGCATGGCCGGCGGGATCAGCCCTTCGACGGCCTTCAGCCGCTCGGTGGTGTCGCGCGCGCGCGCCATCAGGCTGCCGAGCGTGGGGGCGCCTTCAGCGGCTTCCTGCAGCGAAATGGCGGGGGGGAGTCGGCGATACATGGGTAATACAGGGGTCAGAAACAAGACAGCTAAAATGCCCGGTTTGCCGGCGCTCGCGCCGGAAAAAGGCCGCTTGCTTTCGTTGAAAGCGCGCCCAACTGCTTTCACCATATCTTAGGGAATCCGGTCGAAGTGCCTGCCGTATCTCACCAGGCGCCCGCCCATCTCCACCCATGGCAACCAACTTCCTGACCCAGATTTTCGGCAGTCGCAACGACCGGCTGCTCAAGCAGTATCGCAAGACGGTGGAACGCATCAATGCGCTCGAACCCGAGTTCGAGAAGCTCAGCGACGACGCACTGCGCGCCAAGACCCAGGAGTTCAAGGACCGCATCGCCAAGGGCGAAACCCTCGATGCCCTGTTGCCCGAAGCCTTCGCCACGGTGCGCGAAGGCTCCAAGCGCGTCATGAAGATGCGCCACTTCGACGTCCAGCTGCTCGGCGGCATGGCGCTGCACAACGGCAAGATCTCCGAAATGCGCACCGGCGAAGGCAAGACGCTGACCGCCACGCTGCCGGTGTACCTGAACGCGCTGTCCGGCAAGGGCGTGCACGTGGTCACGGTGAACGACTACCTCGCCAACCGCGACGCGACCTGGATGGGCCGCCTCTACAACTTCCTCGGCCTCTCCGTGGGCATCAACCTGCCGCAGATGCCGCGCGAGGAGAAGCAGCAGGCCTACGGCAGCGACATCACGTACGGCACGAACAACGAGTACGGCTTCGACTACCTGCGCGACAACATGGTCTACGAGCCGGGCGACCGGGTGCAGCGCGGCCTGAACTTCGCGATCGTCGACGAGGTGGACTCCATCCTGATCGACGAGGCCCGCACCCCGCTGATCATCAGCGGCCAGGCCGAAGACCACACCGACCTCTACCTCGCCATCAACAAGGTGGTGCCGCTGCTCAAGAAGCAGGAAGGCGAAGCCGATCCGCGCACGGGCGAGGGCGTCACGGTGCCCGGCGACTTCACGGTCGACGAGAAGACGCACCAGGTGTTCCTTACCGAGGACGGCCACGAGAACGCCGAGCGCCTGCTGAGCGAATTCAAGCTGCTGCCCGAGGGCGCGTCGCTCTACGACCCGGCCAACATCACGCTGATGCACCACCTGAACGCGGCGCTGCGTGCACGGCACCTCTACCACCGCGACCAGCACTACGTGGTGCAGCAGGGCGAAGTGGTGATCGTCGACGAATTCACCGGCCGCCTCATGAGCGGGCGCCGCTGGAGCGACGGCCTGCACCAGGCCGTGGAAGCCAAGGAAGGCGTGGAGATCCAGGCCGAGAACCAGACGCTGGCCTCCATCACCTTCCAGAACTATTTCCGCCTGTATTCCAAGCTCGCCGGCATGACCGGCACGGCCGACACCGAGGCCTACGAGTTCCAGGAGATCTACGGCCTCGAGACCGTCATCATCCCGCCCAACCGCGTGAGCAAGCGCGAGGACCAGCTCGACCGCGTCTACAAGACCACGCGCGAGAAGTACGAGGCGGCCATCCAGGACATCCGCGAGTGCTACGAGCGCGGCCAGCCGGTGCTGGTGGGCACATCGTCCATCGAGAACTCCGAGATCATCGACGGGCTGCTCACCCAGGCGGGCCTGCCGCACCAGGTGCTCAACGCCAAGCAGCACGCCCGCGAGGCCGACATCGTGGCCCAGGCCGGCCGCACGAAGATGATCACCATCGCGACCAACATGGCCGGCCGCGGCACCGACATCGTGCTGGGCGGCAACATCGAGAAGATGATCGAGGCCATCGAGAACGACGAAGGCCGCGACGAGGCAGCCAAGCAGGCCGACATCGCCCACATCCGCGCCGAGTGGAACAAGGACCATGAGTTCGTGAAATCGCTCGGCGGCCTGCGCATCATCGCCACCGAACGCCATGAATCGCGCCGCATCGACAACCAGCTGCGCGGCCGTTCGGGCCGGCAGGGCGACCCGGGCTCCTCGCGCTTCTACCTGAGCCTGGACGATCCGCTGATGCGCATCTTCGCGGGCGACCGCGTGAAGGCGATCATGGACCGCCTGAAGATGCCCGACGGCGAAGCCATCGAGGCCGGCATCGTCACGCGCAGCATCGAGAGCGCGCAGCGCAAGGTCGAGGCGCGCAACTTTGACATCCGCAAGCAGCTGCTCGAGTACGACGACGTGTCGAACGACCAGCGCAAGGTGATCTACCAGCAGCGCAACGACATCCTCGACGCGGGCGAGCTCACCGCGCAGATCGCCGCGCTGCGCGAAGGCTGCTTCACCGATCTCGTGCGCCAGTACGTGCCGGCCGAATCGGTCGAGGAGCAGTGGGACCTCGAAGGCCTGGAGAAGACGCTCTTCAACGAGTGGGGCATCGACATGCCGCTCAAGAAGGAAGTCGAAGCCTCCGAGGCCGTCTCCGACGAGGACATCGTCGAGAAGGTGCTCAAGGCCGCCAACGAAACCTTCGACGCCAAGGTCGCGCTGATCGGCCAGGAGAACTTCACCCAGTTCGAGCGCATGGTGCTGCTGCAAAGCATCGACACCCACTGGCGCGAACACCTGGCCTCGCTCGACTACCTGCGCCAGGGCATCCACCTGCGCGGCTACGCGCAGAAGCAGCCCAAGCAGGAATACAAGCGCGAAGCCTTCGAACTCTTCGGCCAGCTGCTCGATTCGGTCAAGAACGAAGTCACGCGCCAGCTCATGACGGTGCGCGTGCAGTCGAGCGAGCAGCTCGAGGAGGCTGCCGAAGCGATGGAAAGCCGCGGTGAGAACGTCTCGAACATCACCTACTCGGCACCGACCGAGACGGGCGAGGTCGAGGTGCGCGTCGACGAGGAGAGCCAGCGCCGCATCGCGGCCGCCGGGCTCGGCGCGCTCAGTGCGGAGGCTGCGGCCTTTGCCCGCGTCGGCCGCAACGATCCGTGCCCCTGCGGCAGCGGCAAGAAATACAAGCAGTGCCACGGCAAGCTCACCTGAAGCCGTCGTCCGCCACAACCTCATCCAGAGAGAGAACTCCATGCCCGTGAACCTGTCAGCCCCCGATCCCGCCGCCTTGTTCGCGGTGCCCGGCGTCCGCATCGGCGTGGCCGAAGCGGGCGTGCGCAAGGCCAATCGCAAGGACCTGACGGTCGTGCTGATCGACGAGGGTTCGGCCGTCGGCGGCGTTTTCACGCAGAACCGCTTCTGTGCAGCGCCGGTGCAGGTCTGCCGCGACCACCTGGCCGCGAACCACGGCATCCGGGCGATGGTCATCAACACCGGCAACGCCAATGCTGGCACCGGTGAAGACGGGCTGATGCGCACGCGTTCCACCTGCATCGCGCTGGCGCGCAAGCTGGAGATCTCGCCCGAGCAGATCCTGCCGTTCTCGACCGGCGTGATCATGGAGCCGCTGCCCGTCGACCGCATCGAGGCCGGCCTCCCCGCGGCCCTGGCCGACGCCAAGGAAGACAACTGGGCGCGCGCGGCCGAAGGCATCATGACCACCGACACCATCCCCAAGGCATTCAGCCAGCGGGTGCAGGTCGGCGGCGCCACCGTCACCATCACCGGCATCAGCAAGGGCGCCGGCATGATCCGCCCGAACATGGCGACCATGCTGGGCTTCCTGGCGACCGACGCGAAGATCGATCCCTCGCTGATCCAGCCGCTGGCCAGGCAGTTGGCCGACGCCTCGTTCAACCGCGTGACCATTGACGGCGACACCTCGACCAACGATTCGTTCGTGGTCATCGCGACGCAGAAGGCCGCGCACGCGGCCATCACCTCGCTCGACTCGGCCGAGGGCAAGGCGCTCGTGGCCGCCATGCAGGAGGTAGCGCGCAAGCTGGCGCAGGCCATCGTGCGCGACGGCGAGGGCGCGACCAAGTTCATCACCGTGCAGGTCGAAGGCGGCAAGGACGCCGCGGAGTGCAGGCAGGTGGCCTACGCCGTGGCGCATTCGCCGCTGGTGAAGACAGCCTTCTACGCCAGCGACCCGAACCTGGGCCGCATCCTGGCGGCCGTGGGCTACGCGGGCATCGCCGACCTCGACCAGACCGGCATCGACCTGTTCCTCGACGACGTGCACGTGGCGGTCAAGGGCGGACGCAACCCGTCTTACCGCGAGGAAGACGGCCAGCGCGTCATGAAGCAGAGCGAGATCACCGTGCGCATCGGCCTGGGCCGCGGCAATGCCAGCGAAACCGTTTGGACCTGCGACTTCAGCCACGAGTACGTGACCATCAATGCCGACTACCGGTCATGAATGAGCAGTTCCAGAGGCTGATCGAGCGCGCCGAGCAGCTCATCGGGCGCATCGAATCGATCCTTCCGCAACCGCTGGCGGAGCCCGCCGACTGGAACGCGTCCATCGCATGGCGCTACCGCCGCCGCAGCTCGGGCCACGGCGTGCTCGAGCCGGTGAAGCACGTGGCGGCGATGTCGCTCGATTCGCTGAAGGAAATCGACGTCCAGAAGGAAAAGATCGCGCGCAACACGCAGCAGTTCGTCGAGGGCAAGCCCGCCAACAACGTGCTGCTGACGGGCGCGCGCGGCACGGGCAAGTCGTCGCTGATCCGCGCCTGCCTGCAGGCCTATGCGCCGCAGGGGCTGCGCCTGATCGAGGTGGACAAGGCCGAGCTCACCGACCTGCCCGACATCGTCGAGGTGGTGTCGCAGCGGCCCGAGAAATTCATCGTGTTCAGCGACGACCTGAGCTTCGACGAGGGCGAGCCGGGCTACAAGGCGCTGAAGTCGATCCTCGACGGCTCCATCGCCGCCTCGACGCCCAACGTGCTGATCTACGCGACCAGCAACCGGCGCCACCTGCTGCCCGAGTACATGAAGGACAACCTCTCGTACACCCACACCGAGGACGGCGAAGTCCATCCCGGAGAAGTGATCGAGGAAAAGATCTCGCTGTCGGAGCGTTTCGGCCTCTGGGTGAGCTTCTATCCCTTCAGCCAGAACGAATACCTGACGATCGTGGGCCAATGGCTCTCGTCGTTCGGCGTGGACGATGCCGCCATCGCGGCGGCGCGCCCCGAGGCGCTCGTGTGGGCGCTGGAGCGCGGCTCGCGCAGCGGCCGCGTGGCCTACCAGTTCGCGCGCGACTACGCGGGGCGGAGCCAGGCGTGAGCGAGCAAACGCGCAAGCACACGGAAGTCGCGGTCGGCGTGCTGATCCGCCTGTCCGACGATGCCCTGCTGCTTTCCACGCGGCCCGAAGGCAAGGCCTACGCGGGCTTCTGGGAGTTTCCCGGCGGCAAGATCGAGGCGGGCGAGACGGTCGAAGAAGCGCTGCGGCGCGAGCTTCAGGAAGAGCTCGGCATCACCATCGACGGCGCCGAGGTCTGGAAGGTGACCGAGCACGACTACCCACACGCGCTGGTGCGCCTGCACTGGTGCAAGGTCACAGCCTGGAGCGGCGAATTCGAGATGCGCGAAGGCCAGCGCATGGCCTGGCAGCAGCTGCCGCTGGAGGTGACGCCGGTGCTGCCGGGCGCGTTCCCGGTGCTGCAGTGGCTGTCGGAAGAGCGCGGCCTGCCGTTCGTGGCGCCGCCGGTGGTCGCGCCTGCCGACGCGCCGGCCAGCTGATCGCTTGATGCATCCCAAGTACCGTCCGGACATCGACGGCCTGCGTGCAATCGCCGTGGGCTCGGTACTGGTCTATCACGCGTTCCCGACGGCGCTGATGGGCGGCTTCGTCGGCGTCGACATCTTCTTCGTGATCTCGGGCTTCCTGATCACGACCATCATTCTCCAGAGCCTCGCGGCGGGCGACTTCAGCTACCGCGACTTCTACGCGCGGCGCATCCGGCGGATCTTCCCGGCGCTGATCGCGGTGCTCTTCACGACGTTGTGCGCGGGCTGGTACCTGCTGCTGTCCGACGAGTTCGCCGAACTCGGCAAGCAGACCGTGGGCGGCGCGGCCTTCGTCGCCAACTTCGTGTTCTGGGGCGAGTCGGGCTACTTCGACACGGCCGCCGAGACCAAGCCGCTGCTGCACCTGTGGTCGCTGGGCATCGAGGAGCAGTTCTACATCTTCTGGCCGCTGCTGCTGGGGCTCGCCTGGCGCAAGGGCTGGCCGATCGTGCGCGTGGTGCTGGCGGTGGCGGCGGTCTCGTTCGTCGTGAACGTGACCACGGTGCATCCGCTGCCGGCGGCTTCGTTCTACTCGCCGGCTTCCCGTTTCTGGGAGCTGATGGTGGGCGGCATCCTGGCCTGCATGCGGCTGAAGCCGCCGGCGCCGAGCGCCTGGCGCAGCCATGTGCAGTCGGTGGTGGGCGTGGGGCTGATCGTGTTCGGGCTGGTGATGATTCGCAGCAACAAGGCCTTCCCGGGCTGGTGGGCGCTGCTGCCCACGCTGGGCGCCGTCAGCTGCATCGCCGCGGGGCCGAACGGGGTGCTCAACAAGTACCTGCTGTCGAACCGGGTGATGGTGTGGATCGGGCTCATCAGCTATCCGCTGTACCTGTGGCACTGGCCGCTGCTGGCCTTCGTGCGCATCGTGGAGGCCGATCCGCTGCATCCTTCGCCGGTCTACCGCGCGGGCGCGATGGTGGCCGCCGTGCTGCTGGCATGGGGCACGTACCGCTTCATCGAGCGCCACACCAGGAGCCGACCCGGCACGGGCGTCCTCAAGACGCTGGGTGCGGGCATGGTGGTGGTCGCCGCGCTGGGCGCCGCGATCTTCTTCGGCGTGCCCGGCCCACGGAACAACAGCGACCGGCTGCAGGTCGTCGCCAACGCCACGCTGGACGCGGACTACTACGCCGGCTTCAAGCTCGACCAGATCGGCGAGCAGCTGGTCTACAAGACCGGCAGCGGCCCGAAGCGCGTGCTGTTCGTGGGCGACAGCCACGTGCAGCAGTACGCGCCGCGCATCATGGAGCTGTCCCGCACGCTGTCGATGCCCGACAAGTCGGCCTGGTTCGTGACCCAGGGCGCCTGTCCGGCGGTGCCGGGCGTGCAGGTCGACAAGAACATCGGCTGCGCCGAACGCCGCGACGCGATGCTGGCCTATGCGATGGGCCCGGAGGTCGACTCGGTCGTCATCGGTGGCTGCTGGAACTGCTACTTCGTCGGCCACGGCGCGCTGGAGTACTACTTCCGCGGCGCCGACAACCAGGTCCATCCGTTCCAGGGCGGCGACGGCATCGAGCGTTCGCTGGCCTCGCTGGAAGCCACGCTGCGCGAGCTGGCGCGGCACAAGAAGGTCTTCCTGCTGCTCGACAACCCTGGGGGTCCCGAGTTCACGCCCAAGCGCCTGATCGAAGGCAGCCGCCTCACGCACATGGAGGCGATGACCTCCTCGCCGACGGTTCCGCTGCCGGCGGACCAGAAGCAGCTCAACGACCGGCTGCGCGCCATCGCCGAGGCGAGCGGGGCGGAGCCGATCGACGCGATGGCGGTGCTGTGCAAGGACGGCGCCCATTGCCTGGTCACGCTGCCCGACGGCGCCCCCGCATACAAGGACGCCGATCACCTGCGCCCGCGCTACACGCGCGAAGAGGCGAGCTACTTCGACCGCACCGTGCGCAGCGCCCCGGCGCAGCAGCCGTCGCGCTGAGCGGCCGTTCGCCAGCCGACCGACCGACCGACCGACCGATCGAAGAAGACGCAGCGACCATGCATCCCAAGTACCGCCCGGACATCGACGGCCTGCGAGCCATCGCGGTCGGCTCGGTGCTGGCGTACCACGCCTTTCCGAGCCTGCTGCCGGGCGGCTTCATCGGCGTCGACATCTTCTTCGTGATCTCGGGCTTCCTGATCACGACCATCCTTTTGCAGAGCCTGGCGGCGGGCGACTTCAGCTATCGCGACTTCTACGCGCGGCGCATCCGGCGGATCTTCCCGGCGCTGGTGCTGGTGCTGCTGGCGACGCTGGCCTTCGGCTGGTACGTGCTGCTGCCGGGCGAGTTCTCGCAGCTGGGCAAGCAGACCACGGGCGGCGCGGCCTTCTTCGCCAACCTCGTCTTCCTGGGCGAGGCCGGCTACTTCGACGCCACGGCCGAGACCAAGCCGCTGCTGCACCTGTGGTCGCTGGGCATCGAGGAGCAGTTCTACATCTTCTGGCCGCTGATGCTGGGGCTGGCCTGGCGCAGGCGCTGGCCGATGCTGCGCGTGGTACTGGCGGTGGCCGTGATCTCCTTCCTCGTCAACGTGCTGACGGTGCAGGCGCACCGTGCGGCGGCTTTCTACTCGCCGCTGTCGCGTGCCTGGGAGCTGATGGCGGGTGGGCTGCTGGCGGCGATGCGGCTGCAGGCCGCCGCTTCGGGGGCGGCCGGTTCGCGTCCGTGGACGAAGCACCTGCAGTCGATCGTCGGCGTGGCCCTGCTGGTGCTCGGCCTGGTCATGACGCGCAGCACGAAGGCGTTTCCGGGCTGGTGGGCGCTGTTGCCGGTGCTGGGCGCGGTGAGCTGCATCGCCGCGGGGCCGAACGGCGTGCTCAACAAGTACCTGCTGTCGAACCGGGTGATGGTGTGGATCGGGCTCATCAGCTACCCGCTGTACCTGTGGCACTGGCCGCTGCTGTCCTACGCGCGCATCGTGACCGGTGGCGAGCCGCCGCTGCAATTGCGCATCGCACTGGTGGTGGCATCGGTGGTGCTGGCCTGGGCCACGTATCGCTTCCTGGAGCGCTTCGTGAAACTGCACCTCTCGCAGGCGATCCTGCGCGGGCTGGCTGGCGCGGGCGCGGCGCTGGCACTGGCCGGCGTGCTGGTCTTCCTGGGCACGCCATCGCCGCGCCACGACAGCCCGGCGCTGCAGGCGGTGGCCGACGCGACCCGCGAAGACAACTACTACGACGGCTTCGAGGAGTCCGCGCTGGGCAACCAGTTCGTCTACCGCGCCGGCAGCGGCAAGCACAACGTGCTGCTGATCGGCGACAGCCACGTCGAGCAGTACGCGCCGCGCGCGCTCGAACTCGTGCGCACGCAACCCGACAAGGCACGCACCGTGTACTTCGCGACCAAGGGCTCGTGCCCGCCCGTGCCTGGCCTGTTCAGCAGCCTGGACACCGGCTGCGACGAGCGGCGCAAGGCGGTGCTCGACCTGGCGCTGAAGCCTGAAATCGACTCCGTGGTGCTGGGCGCCTGCTGGAGCTGCTACTTCACCGGCGCCGGGCCGACGGTGAACTTCTTCGTCGACGACCGGAAGGCCGTGCACCCGTTCATCGGCGGGGACGGCATCGACCAATCGCTCAGGTCGCTGGGCGAAGTGCTGAAACGCCTGTCTGAGAAAAAGACGGTCTACCTGGTACTCGGCAACCCTGTGGGCATGGATTTCGACCCGCTCGGGCAGATCCAGGGCAGCCGGCTGGGCCGGATGACGGCCGCCTCCGGGCAAGCCGGGGCGCCGATGCCGGAAGACCAGGCGCGGTTCAACGAGCGGTTGAAGCAGGTGGCGCTGGCCAACGGCGCGCGGGTCATCGAGCCCTTCGCCAGCCTGTGCGCCGACGGTCGCTGCCTTCGCAGCATGCCCGACGACGGGTCGCCGGCGTACAAGGACATCGGCCATCTCCGGCCCCGCTATGCGCGCAGCTTTGCGACGTACATCGACCCGGCGCTGCTCGACGCCAGCCCGGGCGGAAAGTAGCAGCTACTGGATCTTGGGATCGCCGAAGGGTTCGTCGTCCGGCGGTGCCTCGGCTGGCATGCGGAATTCCTCGCTGGCCCAGGCGCCCAGATCGATGCCCTTGCAGCGGGCGCTGCAGAACGGCCGGTAGGCGTTGCTCGGCGCGTAAACGCTGTCGCCCCCACAGGTGGGGCAGCGGACGATGCGCTCGCCCTTGCTGTTCACCGGCGTCGTCATGCGCAGAGGGTCAGCTCGAAGGGCGCGTCTTCCGAGCTCTGGTGCAGGCGGTCGTCCTTGTCGTGGCGCATGAGGCGCACAGAGACCATGAGGCGGTTGCCGCTGATTTCAGGAATGAGCCCCAGCCTGGGGTCGATGCGCAGGCGCAGCAACTGGAAGCTGCGGCCCTGGGGCAGGTTCTGCTGGAACTGGCCGTTGACGGCGATCACCTTGTAGGGCACGTCGGCGTCGCGCAGCAGCTTGAGCAGCAGGTAGATCGACGAGGCCAGGGGCGAGAGCGTGTTCGACCAGCGCTCCAGGTCGGCGCGGCGGCTGGCGGCGGGGCGGTGCTGCCACGCGTAGTAGGCGGGCAGGTCGAACTCGCAGGTGCCGCCCGGAATGCCGGCGCGGCTGCGGATGCTCATGAGCCACTCGTTCTCGGTCAGCGCCTGGCCCGCCTTGCCGGACACGCTGTTGAGGGTGGCGAAGTTGCCTTCGAGCTGGCCGACGACCTGGTCGAGCACGGCTTCGGCGATGGCCGGATTGCCGCGGTAGCTGTTGAAGACGTTCTTGTGCTTGTCCAGGTCGCGCAGCACGTCGGCCTTGAGGTCGGCGCGGGCGGCGACGTCCATGATCTCGAAGATCGTGACCAGGGCGTAGTGGTGGGACAGCGGGGACTCGGCCGGCACCAGCTCGCCGAGGCGGCGAAACAGGTGCTCGAGCCGCAGGTACGTGCGGATGCGCTCGTTGAAGGGGTACTCGTAGAGGATCACGCGTATCGGTTTTTCACGTCGGGTTCGGGCTCATTGCGCCTTGGGGGCCGGTGGCGGGAATACCTCGCGCACAGCCTCCAGCATACGCTGCCCGAAAAGAATGTAACCCCGGGTGGACACGTGGGTCTCGTTGGCGGGGAAAGATCCTTCATCTTGAAGCGGTTCTGTTCCGCCAGGGCGAACAGGTCAGGCCCGATATTTTGCGGGTTGAACGCGGCGCGGAACGCATCGGCATGGTTTTGTTGCAAATACACGCTGGTCTTGTTCGGCACCACCATCCACACCACCTTGTAGGGCGCGGCGGTGCTCTCGAAGCGCTTCATGAACTGCGCGGACTCGGCCGTGAGCGCCGGATTGACCCGGTCCTCGGCGGTCATGAGCAGCTTGTCGCAGGCGCGGTGGCTGAACTGCTTGCAGCCCTCGGGCACCACGCGGGCGTCGATCAGCGGACCCCAGCGATCGGGCGTATTGGTCCAGCTGTCGGAGGCCAGGATTTCCTTCGTGTTTTGATATGTCAACCAGCCGCTGAGCAGCTGGGCGTCCCAGTTGAGCTGGAAGCCCGGGGCAGGCCTGGACGGGTTCTCGAACGGCGGCGGCGTGGGCTTGAAGGCATGCTTCATGGTCTTGCACGACTGCGATTTCTCGATGCGGTCGTACAGCAGGCGCTCGATGCTCTCGACGATCACCACCTTGCCCTTGAAGCCGGACTTCTGGAGCCAGCCGGAGAAGTCGTCGCAGACCACGCCGCCCAGGTTGTCCCAGTGCGTGGTCGTGACCTTGTAGCCCGCGCCCACCAGCTTCGACTGCCATGCGTAGCGCACCGAGAAGCTGTCGCCGATCACGAGGATGTCGGATTCGGTGATGGGCCAGGTCTTCACATCCGCGTCGGGAATGGGCGGCGGCGGCTCGTGCCAGCCGAATTCGCGCTCGGAGATGCGCCCGATGCGGGTCAGGTCGCCGTAGGGGATGGGCGTGAACAGGCTGACCAGCAGCAGGGCGCAGCACACCAGGTAGCCGGCGGCGAAGATGCGAAGCCAGGTCCTGGCCGATTTCGTGTCTTCCATCTCAGCTCCCCACTGCGCTCCGCCTGGTCTGCGCTGCATGAGCCGAGCGTGCTCCGCTCGCGGGACGCCGTGGAACCGGCTTTGCCGGGCCACCGGCGTCGCCCCCGGCGAGGGGGTTGGAGAAGCGACACGAAGTGCGCGAAGCCTGGGGGAGTTTCATTTCAGAACTGGAAATAGAGGAAGGGGCTGTAACTGCCGAACTTCGACACGCACAGACCGAAGAGATAGACGCAGCCCAGGCCGGTGACCCAGGTCGCCAGGCGCTGCAGGCGCGGGCGTCCTGCCAGGCCGGCGACGGCGGGAATCCAGCGGTCGAGCGTGATGGTGGGCGGCAGCGCCAGGCAGATCACGATGCCGACCAGGAGAGTCTGGAAGAACTCCGGCTTGCGGAACGGCACGCGGAACTCGCTGAAGGCCGATACCGGCGCGCCGTGCATGCCCAGCATGCCCTTGTAGATCTCGATGGCGGCCGCCATGCTGTCGGCGCGGAACACCACCCAGGCGATCATCACGCACAGGAATGTGATGAACCAGCCGGCCACGCGGCCGTACCAGGTGGTTTCGGTCCTGCCGCGCCGCACCTTGGCGTTCCAGAAGTGGTTGACCATCAGGTAGAAGCCGTGCAGCGCGCCCCAGATCACGAAGGTCCAGGCGGCGCCGTGCCACAGGCCGCCCAGCAGCATGGTCAGGAACAGGTTGATGTAGCGCCGCGCCGGGCCCTTGCGGTTGCCGCCCAGCGGCACGTAGAGGTAGTCGCGCAGGAAGGTCGACAGCGAGATGTGCCAGCGGCGCCAGAACTCGATCATGTTGGTCGACTTGTAGGGCGACCTGAAGTTGAGCGGCAGCTGCACGCCCACGCACAGCGACAGGCCGACGGCCATGTCGGAATAGCCCGAGAAGTCGAAATAGATCTGCAGCGTATAGGCCAGCACCCCGAACCAGGCCGTGTACAGCGAGGGCATCACGCCTTCGTGCACGCCCTTGAACATCATGTCGGCGTACTGGCCCATCGGGTCGGCGATCAGCATCTTCTTGGCCAGGCCGAAGATGAAGATGCCCAGGCCCAGCGCGATGTTGTTGGCGTTGATGCGATAGGTGGCCGGGTTGTTGAACTGCGGCATCATCTGCGCGTGATGCAGCACGGGGCCCGCGATCAGGTGCGGGAAGTAGGTCACGAACAGCACGTAGTGGATGAAGCTGCGCTCGTGCACCTTGCCCTGCCAGCAGTCGACCAGGAAGGCGATCTGGGTGAAGGTGTAGAACGAGATGCCGATCGGCAGCACGATGTGCACCAGGTCGATCTGCGGCAGGCCCGCGGCCGCCAGCCCGGCGTCGACGTTCTCGAGGAAGAAGTTGGCGTACTTGAAGACGGCCAGCACGCCCAGGTTGACCACCAGCGCGATGATCAGCAGCGTCTTGCGGTGCTTGTCCTCCCGGCCCGGGGAGGGGGTGAGCCGCAGCCCGAACCAGTAGTTGACGCAGATCGACCCCAACAGCAGCGGAAGCGCCTTGACGCTCCACCAGCCGTAGAAGAAGAGGGAAGCCAGTGCCAGGAACCCCGCCGCCGACCGGGGGCTGCGCGCACCGATCAGGAAGAAGCCGATCAGGACCAGCGGGAAGAAAACGAAGATGAAGGGGTACGAATTGAAAAGCATCGTGAGGGGCGCTTGGGCATGCGCCGTTTGACGTGATCGTCCTTTTGCCGTCGCGGCGTCAACCCCAAATTATCGCGTGCCCGACTTAGCCCACTGTTCCCAGAAACCCCGGACCTCCTGAGCGAGTTCCTCCAGGGTCAGGGACTCGTTGTAGATCACGGCATCCGCCGCGGCCCGGCGCGCCCGTCGCGGGGCCTGCTGGGCTATCACCGCCTCGACCGCCTCCGGCGCCCAGCCGGAGCGTGCGACGACGCGTTTCAACTGGGTTTCCTCGGTGGCGTCGACCACCAGCACCCGGTCGACGATGGTGCGCCAGCGCCCGGACTCGACCAGCAGGGGAACGTCGAACACGACGACCGCATCCTCGCCGGCCGCGGCGGCCTGGCGCTGGGTTTCAGCGCCGATGAGGGGATGGAGGATGGATTCGAGGCGGGCCTTGGCGCCTGCATCCGCGAAGACGATCTGCCGCATGGCTGCACGATCCAGGCCGCCGGCCGCGTCGATCACGCCGGGGCCGAAGGCGGCTTCCAGCGCGGGCATCGCGATGCCGCCCGGCAGTGCGATGGACCGCGCGATGGCGTCCGTGTCCACCAGAACCGCGCCCTGGGCCACGAGGAGGCTGGCGACGGTGCTCTTGCCGCTACCGATGCCGCCCGTCAGGCCAATGCGCCGCACCACCATGCGGATGTCAGTGGATCAGCGCGCCCAGGGGAAAGGCGAACGGAATCCACTGCCTCACGACTTCGGGGCCCGCCACCAGGCAGACGAGGCCCGCGCCGGCCAGGAAGGGGCCGAAGGCGATCGGGATGTCCTTGTGCGCCAGCTTGCCGGCGATGCGCAAAGAGATGCCGATCACCGCGCCCACCAGCGAAGAGACGAGGATGATCGCGATGAGGTAGTCGGCGCCGAGCCATGCACCCAGCGCAGCCAGCAGCTTGAAGTCTCCATAGCCCATGCCTTCCTTGCCCGTGACCAGGCGAAAGGCATGGTACACAAGCCAGAGGCTCAGGTAGCCGAACACGGCGCCCCAGACGGCGGAACTCAGCGAAACACCGGTCCAGCCCATGGCTGCGCCGATCAGGCCTAGCCAGAGCAAGGGGTAGTTGAGCGAGTCGGGCAGGAACTGGGTGTCGAAGTCGATCAGGAACTGGCAGACCAGGAGGGCGCCGAACGCGGCCCACAGCGCCCCGGCAGGCGTGATGCCGAAACGCCAGGCGCACAAAGCGAAAAGGCCGCCTGTGATCAGCTCGACCAGCGGGTAGCGCGGGCTGATCGTGGTCTTGCAAGACGAGCAGCGCCCGCGCAGCACGGCGTAGCTCAGTACGGGGATGTTCTCGTACCAGCGGATCTTGTGGCCGCACGCACCACAGCGCGATGCGGGGCGCGTCAGGTCGAAGGGCGGCTGCTTCTCGAGGGCCTCGGCCGCCTTGTCAGCCGCCGCTTCCAGCCCGGCGGGCGCCGCGACCTTGGGTCCGAAGGCAAGCGACCACAACGAGGGCGCGTCCTTCGACGACATGAGGTTGGCGATGGCGTCGGCGAGCCATTCGCGATACATCATCACCGGCGTGCGGTAGATGACGACATTCATGAAGCTGCCGATCAATAGCCCCAGGACACCGGCGAAGACGGTGTCGAACTCCCGCGAAACGAGCATCAAACGACCTGGCCGAGCTTGAAGATGGGCAGGTACATCGACACCACGATGCCGCCGATGATGGTGCCGAGGAACACGATGATGATCGGCTCCATCAGGCTGGAGAGGCCGGCGACCATGTCGTCGACTTCGGATTCGTAGAAGTCGGCGGCCTTGCCCAGCATGTGGTCGATGGAGCCGGATTCCTCCCCGATGGCGGTCATCTGGATCACCATGGACGGGAACAGGTTGGCATTTGTCATGGCCGACGTGAGGCTGGTGCCGGTGGAGACCTCCTGCTGGATCTTCGCAGTGGCGTCGCCGTAGACGGTGTTGCCGGAAGCGCCGCCTACGGAGTCGAGGGCCTCGACCAGCGGGACGCCGGCGGCGAACATGGTGGCCAGCGTGCGGGTCCAGCGGGCGACGCAGGATTTTTCGATCAGTACGCCGAAGACCGGGATTCTCAGCAGGAGGCGGTCCATGAACCGCTGGAAGCGTTCGTTGCGCTTCCAGGCTTGCAGGAAGAAATAGACCCCGCCGCCGATGCCGCCGAAGATCAGCCACCAGTAGGAGACGAAGAACTCGCTCATCGCCATCACGAACAGCGTCGGAGCGGGCAGGTCGGCTCCGAACGACGTGAACACCTGCTTGAACGCCGGGATCACGAAGATCATGATGATCGCCACCACCACGAACGCCACGACGACCACGGAAGTGGGATACATCAGCGCCGACTTGATCTTCGACTTGATCGCCTCGGTCTTCTCCATGTAGGTGGCCAGCCGGTCCAGCAGTTCTTCCAGAATACCCGCTGCTTCGCCCGCTTCCACCAGGTTGCAGTAGAGGTTGTCGAAGTACTTCGGAAACTTGCGGAAGGCCGCCGAGAGCGAAGTGCCGGTTTCCACATCGCTGCGGATGTCGTTGAGCAGCTTGGCCACGCTCGCGTTGGCATTGCCGCGCCCCACGATGTCGAAGGACTGCATCAGCGGCACGCCGGCCTTCATCATGGTCGCCAACTGGCGCGTGAAGATCGCGATGTCCTTCGGCTTGATCGCCTTGCCCGAGCGCATGCGGCGCTTCTTGATCTTGGAGGCGAGCACGCCCTGGCGACGCAGTGCGGCCTGCACCTGGTTCTCGCCGGCGGCACGAAGTTCACCGCGTACCAGCTTGCCGTTGCGGTCCTTGCCTTCCCATTCGAAGACAAATTCCTTGTGTGTGGGCTGGGTGCGGGGGGATGCCACTGTAGCCATTCGATCTCCGGTGTTCGGTATGTTCGTTATTCGTTGGTGCAGGCCACCACTTCTTCCAGAGAAGTGAGGCCCTGCATGACCTTGCGCAGGCCGGACTGGCGCAGCGAGCGCACGCCTTCGGCTTCCGACTGCGCGGCGATGTCGAGTGCGCTGCCGTCGCGCAGGATGATTTCCTGGATGGCCTCCGAGATCGGCATCACCTGGTAGATGCCGACGCGGCCCTTGTAGCCGCTGCTGCAGGCAGAGCAGCCGACGGGGCGGTAGGGCTTCCAGGAGCCGTCCAGTTCTTCTTCCTTGAAGCCTGCTTCGAGCAGCGTTTCGCGCGGAATGTCGGCCGGGAGCTTGCAGACGGTGCACAGGCGGCGCGCGAGGCGCTGCGCCGTGATCAGGATCACGCTCGAGGCGATGTTGAACGGCGCGATGCCCATGTTGCGCATCCGCGTGAGCGTGGTCGGCGCGTCGTTGGTGTGCAGCGTGGAGAGCACGAGGTGGCCGGTCTGCGCGGCCTTGATCGAGATGTCGGCGGTTTCGAGGTCGCGGATTTCGCCGACCATGATGATGTCGGGATCCTGGCGCAGGAAGGCGCGCAGCGCGGCCGCGAAGGTCAGGCCCGCGCGTTCGTTGACGTTGACCTGATTGACGCCGGGCAGGTTGATTTCCGACGGATCTTCCGCCGTCGCGATGTTGACGCCCGGCTGGTTCAGCAGGTTCAGGCAGGTGTAGAGCGACACCGTCTTGCCGGAGCCCGTGGGACCGGTGACCAGCACCATGCCGTAGGGACGGCCGATGGCGTGCAGCAGCCGTGCCTTCTCGTCCGCGTCGTAGCCGAGGGCGTCGATGCCCAGGCGCGCGCTGCTCGGATCGAGAATACGGACGACGATCTTTTCGCCGAATAGCGTGGGCAGGGTGCTCACGCGAAAGTCGATCACGCGGTCGGGCCCGATCTTGAGCTTCATGCGGCCGTCCTGCGGCACGCGTTTCTCGGAGATGTCGAGCCGGGAAATGACCTTGATGCGCGAGGCCAGCTTGTCCTTGATGACGGTGGGCGGGCTCGCAACCTCGCGCAACTCGCCGTCGACGCGGAAGCGCACGCGGTAGTTGTGTTCGTACGGTTCGAAGTGGATGTCCGATGCCCGCATGCTGACGGCGTCCAGCAGCATCTTGTGCAGGAAGCGAACGACCGGCGCGTCCTCGACTTCGGCGATCGCCTGGTCGTTGCTGTCGCTCGGGGTTTCGGCCGAGACATCGTCGAACTCGAACTCGCTGCCGACGATGCTGTTGATGGTTTCCGCGGCGCTGACGGCGGCGGCCTCGATCATTCGCGACAGCTTGTCGTATTCGGCGATGACCCAGTCGACGCCCATCTGGGAGGCGAACTTGATCTTTTCCGCCGCTTGCTGGTCGGACGGATCGGCTGTTGCAACGATCAGACGGTTGTTGCGCTTGCTGAGGACGACGATGCGGTACGCATGGCACAGCTTCTGGTCGACCAGATCCTTCGGCAGGCGCTGAGGGTCGATGGCGTCCAGGTCGAGCAGCGGGGCGCCGAAGGCCGTGGACAGGGTGTGGGCGAGGTCGGCTGCCGAGACGGCGCCGGAGCCGGTCAGCTCCGCGATGAAGCTGGTACGGCTACTGAGGGACTTCTGGTAGATGTCCTCGGCTGCCTTGGCAGGAAGCTTGCCGGCCGAAACCAGGGCGCGCGCAAGCCCTGGGAGGGCAATCTGCGAGGGTTCTTTAACAGGAAGTTCGGCAGCGGCCATTCAGCGAGTGAAAAAGATGTGAAAAATTGCTTCACGATCATCGCTGAACACTCCTGTGCTGTAAATCGCTACACAGCAACAGGCATGGCCATTTGACTATTTATGCCAGCCAAAGGCTGGTCGGGGTGAGAGGATTCGAACCTCCGGCCTCTACGTCCCGAACGTAGCGCTCTACCAGGCTAAGCTACACCCCGATGGTTGCAAGAAAGAAGAAGTCGTCCTAGATGCCAACTCAAAGAGGTGTTCAGGCACGTCGCTCAAGCAACTGAGCCGCTAATTGTAGCAAACCTGAAGCGTGCAAATTGGACGGCAGATCTTTTAATGCGTGAATCGCACGTTGTGCCTCGGCGGCGGCGGCGGCACGCGAGGCATCCAGCGCTCCGGTTTCACGAACGATCTCGACGACCCTGCCCAGTTGGGTGGTATCGCCGGCCTCGATGGCGGCTCGCACCAGGTCGCTCTGGGCAGGGGTGCCTCGCTGCATCGCGAAGATGAGCGGCAGCGTGGTCTTGCCTTCGCGCAGGTCGTCGCCGACGTTCTTGCCTGTCTCGTTGATGTCGCCTGCGTAGTCCAGCACGTCGTCGATCACCTGGAAGGCGGTACCGAGCGCCTGGCCGTAGGTGGCGCAGGCCTCTTCGACTTCCGGTGTCGCATCCGCCAGCACGGCGGCGAGGCGCGTGCTGGCCTCGAAGAGCTTGGCGGTCTTCGATCGGATCACGCGCAGGTAGGCTGCTTCGTCCAATGAAGCGTCGTGCATGTTCATCAGCTGAAGCACTTCGCCCTCGGCGATCACGTTGGTAGCTTCGGCCAGGATCTGCATCACGCGCATGTTGTTGGCATCCAACATCATCTGGAATGCGCGCGAGTACAGGAAGTCGCCGACCAGCACGCTGGCCGGGTTGCCGAAGGATTCGTTGGCGGTCGCCCGGCCGCGCCGCAGGGTCGATTCGTCGACCACGTCGTCGTGCAGGAGCGTGGCCGTGTGGATGAATTCCACGACGGCCGCCAGGTTGAACCGCTGCTCGCCCGTATAGCCCAGTGCGCCCGACATGAGCAGCAGGAGCGCCGGCCGCAGGCGCTTGCCGCCGGCGGAAATGATGTATCTGGAAACCTGGCTGACCAGCGGCACGCCCGTATCGAGGCGGCGGGCGATCACACGGTCGACTTCGACCATGTCGCCGGCAATCAGGTCCAGCACGGTGGCGGTGGGGGAGGTGTCGGCGGCGGGAACTGGCAAGGCGAAGGCGCTGCTGAAGATAAGGGCAGCCCAGTCAGGAAACGGGCCGGAAGGCGCAAATTATAGGGAGCCGGCGTGGTTTACCGGGGTCGTTTGGCGCCAAGGGTGGTTAGCGGGCGCAAACCGCGCTATAATCTTGGGCTCTGCGGAATTCGCTGCGGAGACTCATTTCTAAGAGGTTTACATGTACGCGGTCATAAAAACCGGTGGCAAGCAATATCGCGTTGCTTCCGGCGAGAAAATCAAAGTAGAACAGATTGCTGCGGACGTAGGCCAGGAAATCGTGATCGACCAGGTTCTGGCTGTCGGCAACGGCGCTGAAATCAAGGTTGGCACGCCCCTGGTGTCCGGTGCAACGGTGACGGTCACGGTACTGTCGCACGGCAAGCACGACAAGGTTCGCATCTTCAAGATGCGCCGTCGCAAGCACTATCAGAAACGTCAAGGCCATCGCCAGCAGTTCACCGAACTGCAAATCGGCGCGATCGCTGCTTAATACGGCACAGGAGCAGATTCCATGGCACAGAAAAAAGGCGGCGGCTCTACGCGAAACGGGCGCGATTCCAAGCCCAAGATGCTCGGCGTGAAGGCTTTCGGCGGCGAGCTGATCAGCGCAGGCTCGATCATCGTGCGCCAGCGCGGCACCCAGTTCCACCCCGGCGTGAACGTCGGCGTGGGCAAGGACCACACGCTGTTCGCCCTGGTCGACGGCCACGTGTCGTTCGGTACCAAGGGTGCGCTGAACAAGCACACGGTCAACGTGACTCCCGCGGCTTAAGCCCCGAGTCCATTCGACCATTCAGAGGCCCCGCATTGCCGGGGCTTCTTCATTTGTAAACTACACCCCCCATGAAGTTCGTCGACGAAGCCTTCATCGACATCGCCGCGGGCGATGGCGGGAACGGCTGCGTGTCGTTCCGTCATGAGAAGTACAAGGAATTCGGCGGCCCCAACGGCGGCGACGGCGGCCGTGGCGGCCACGTCTACGCGGTGGCCGATTCCAACCTCAACACGCTGGTCGATTTCCGCTACTCCCGCCGCCATGAGGCCAAGCGGGGCGAGCACGGCATGGGCTCCGACATGTTCGGCGCCGCCGGCGACGACATCACGCTCAAGATGCCGGTCGGAACCATCATTTCCGACGCCGAGACCGGCGAAGTGCTGTTCGAGCTCCTGAAAGAGGGCGAGGTCATCACCATCGCCAAGGGTGGCGACGGCGGCTTCGGCAACATGCGTTTCAAGAGCGCGATCAACCGCGCTCCGCGCCAGAAGACCCCCGGCTGGCCCGGCGAGAAGCGCAGCCTCAAGCTCGAACTCAAGGTGCTGGCCGATGTGGGCCTGCTCGGCATGCCGAATGCCGGCAAGTCGACGCTGATCAGCGCCATCTCGAATGCCCGGCCGCGCATCGCGGACTACCCGTTCACCACGCTGCACCCGAACCTGGGTGTGGTGCGCGTCGGCCCCGAGCAGAGCTTCGTCGTGGCCGACCTCCCGGGCCTGATCGAAGGCGCCTCCGAAGGCGCCGGCCTCGGCCATCTCTTCCTGCGGCATCTGCAGCGCACCCGCCTGCTGCTGCACGTGGTCGACATGGCCCCCTTCGACGACAGCGTCGATCCGGTGGCGCAGGCCAAGGCCATCGTGGGCGAGCTGAAGAAATACGACGCCGATCTCTACGAGAAGCCGCGCTGGCTCGTGCTGAACAAGCTCGACATGGTGCCCGCCGACGAGCGTGCCGCGCGCATCAAGGACTTCGTGAAGCGCCTGCGCTTCAAGGGCCCGGTGTTCGAGATTTCCGCGCTCACGCGCGAAGGCTGCGAGCACCTGGTGCAGGCCATCTACCAGCAGGTCAAGGCGGAGCAGGTGGCCGAGCACCAGACGGTCGAGGTCGATCCGCGCTTCGTGCCTCTGCCTCCCGAAGGCTCCTGAGCGGCACCTGCCGCAGCAGCATCGACGGCCGGCCCGAGACGGGCCGAAGACAGCAACCCGAGCAGCATCCAAAGACCGTAACACCCCAAATGACCTCGCCGAACTCCGGATCCACTGCCTTGCGGGATGCCCGCCGTATCGTCGTGAAGGTGGGGTCCAGCCTCGTGACCAACGAGGGGCGCGGTCTCGACGAGGCCGCCATCGGCGAGTGGTGCCGGCAGTTGGCCGCGCTGGTGCGCGACGGGCGCGAGCTCGTGATGGTGTCGAGCGGCGCGATCGCCGAGGGCATGAAGCGTCTCGGCTGGCGTACCCGGCCGCATGAGATCAACGAGCTCCAGGCCGCTGCCGCCGTCGGCCAGATGGGCCTGGCCCAGATGTATGAAACCAAGCTGCGCGAGAACGAGATCGGCAGCGCCCAGGTGCTGCTGACCCATGCCGACCTGGCGGACCGAGAGCGCTATCTCAATGCCCGATCGACGCTGGTCACGCTGCTCAAGCTGGGCGTGGTGCCGGTCATCAACGAGAACGATACGGTCGTCAACGACGAGATCAAGTTCGGCGACAACGACACGCTCGGCGCCCTGGTGGCCAATCTGGTCGAGGCCGATGTGCTGGTCATCCTCACCGACCAGAAGGGGCTGTACACGGCCGACCCGCGCAAGGACCCGGACGCGAAGTTCGTGCACGAGGCTGCTGCCGGCGACCCGGCGCTCGAGGCGATGGCCGGCGGCGCGGGTTCGAGCATCGGCAAGGGCGGCATGATCACCAAGATCCTCGCAGCCAAGCGCGCCGCCGGCTCGGGCGCCTCCACGGTCATCGCCTGGGGCCGCGAAGCCGACGCGCTGCTGCGGCTGGCGAAGGGCGAGTCCATCGGCACGCTGCTGGTGGCGCAGACCGCCAAGCACCAGGCCCGCAAGCGCTGGATGGCCGACCATCTGCAACTGCGCGGGTCTGTCGTGGTCGACGCGGGCGCTGCCGCCAAGGTGCGGGCCGAGGGCAAGAGCCTGCTGCCGATCGGCATGACCAGTGTCTCGGGCGAGTTCTCGCGCGGCGACGTGATCGCGGTGCGCGACGCCGACGGCGTCGAACTGGCCCGCGGCCTTGCCAACTATTCGAGCGTGGAGGCGCGCCTGCTGTGCCGCAAGCCCTCGTCCGAATTCGAGCGCCTGCTGGGCTACGTGGCGGAGCCGGAAATGGTCCACCGCGACAACATGGTGCTGATGCCGGGCTGAGAGACCACGGGAAATAAAACGGGGCCCGCCGGGCCCCGTTTTTCATCCTTCAGCGCGGATCGCCTACTGGACTTCGCGCACCGGATTGCGGATGTTCTGGACCATGTCGCCCACCGATGGCCGCGGTGCGTTGCCGCGGCACAGGGCCTGCGTGGCCAGCTTGCGGGTGTAGCTGGAGTTCATGTCGCCGAGCTTCTTCCATTCGGGCTTCGCCACGTCCTGCCATGTGCCGTTGTTGTAGCGCGCGTAGCTCTTCATCTCGGCCGTCGAGCAGCGGATGCCCTCGTAGAAGGCGTTGGTCGCGCCGCCGCTGCGGTTCTGGGCCACCACCACGTAGCGGACGATGCCGTCGCCCGTGATCGCGATCGTCTGCGGATCGATGCCGAACTTCAGGCTCATGTAGGGCGGCATTTCGATCGGCAGCAGACGGCTTTCGCTGAAGGTCGGCGGTGGCGGGGTGGCCGTTTCCTCCCACTCCTTGTCCGTCTCGTACCGCTTGGGCGGCGGCGGCATGCCGGCCTGTGCCCAGTCGGGGTTGTCGGTGTCGTGCGGGCCCGATGCGCATCCGGCGAGGACGCTGAAGCAGGCCAGCAGGAGGACGCGCTCAGCGCTGCGTCGGAAGGTGCGGGGGGGCCTTGTTGTCTTGGACAGGAGGTTCATTGCTCGCAGAAGGAATGTCGGGATGCGGATCGAAACTGCCGCCGGGCGGCAGATCCAGTCCGGGCGGAGCCCCGGCGTCCGGCGAATGGCGCTCGAATTCTCGGGCGCGCACGTTGCTGCGCAGGAAGCGGTTGCGAAAGTCCTGCCTGGGCAGGTAGCGAGCGAGCTCGGTGAGCGCCATCTCGTAGACGCCGCGCTTGAACTCGACGACCACGTCGAGCGGCACCCAGTAGTCATGCCAGCGCCAGGCGTCGAATTCGGGATGGTCGGTTGCACGCAGGTTGAGATCCCAGTCGTGGCCGATGAGTTGCAGCAGATACCAGATTTGTTTCTGGCCCTTGTAGTGGCCCCGTGCGTCACGGCGGATGAACCGATCCGGCACCTCGTAGCGCAACCAGTCGCGGGTACGGGCCACGATGCGCACATGCTCCGGGTGGAGCCCCACTTCCTCGTGCAGTTCCCGGTACATGGCCTGCTCGGGACTTTCGCCGCGGTCGATGCCGCCTTGCGGAAACTGCCAGGAGTGCGTGCGTATGCGTTTGCCCCAGAAAACCTGGTTTCTCTGGTTGAGCAGGATGATGCCGACGTTGGGCCTGAAGCCGTCCCGGTCGAGCATAATCAAACCCCAATTTTTGAACTGAGTCGATTATGCATGCCGGGGTGCCCTCGGCAAGCTGCCGATGCCAGGCTCTCAGGGTCTCTCCGGGGGAGCAGTTCCCCACTTCCGAACCTCGAATCCAGCGAACCGTCACCGCAATCCGATGAAAGCTTCCCGTTTTTTCGTCTCCACCCTCAAGGAAGCGCCCGCTGACGCCGAAGTGGCGAGCCACCGTCTCATGATGCGGGCCGGCATGATCAAGAAGCTCGGCACGGGCATCTACACCTACATGCCCATGGGGCTGCGCGTGATCCGCAAGGTGGAAGCCATCGTCCGCGAGGAGATGAACCGCGCCGGCGCCGTCGAGATGACCATGCCCGTGGTGCAGCCCGCCGAGTTCTGGCAGGAGACCGGCCGCTTCGACAAGATGGGCCCCGAGCTGCTGCGCATCAAGGACCGCCATGACCGCGACTTCGTGATCCAGCCGACCAGCGAAGAAGTGGTGACCGACATCGCCCGCCAAGAGATCCGCAGCTACAAGCAGCTGCCGAAGAACTTCTACCAGATCCAGACCAAGTTCCGCGACGAGCGCCGTCCGCGCTTCGGCCTGATGCGCGGGCGCGAGTTCATCATGAAGGACGCCTACAGCTTCGACCGCGACCTCGACGCCGCCAAGGCGAGCTATCAGGTCATGGCCCAGGCCTACCGCAACATCTTCGACCGCTTCGGCCTGCGCTACCGCGCCGTGGCGGCCGACAGCGGCGCCATCGGCGGCGACCTGAGCGAGGAATTCCAGGTGATCGCCGCCACCGGCGAGGACGCCATCGTCTACTGCCCCGACAGCGACTACGCTGCCAACATGGAGAAGGCCGAAGCACTGGCCCCGGCCGGCCCGCGCCCCGCGCCCGCCAAGGCGGTCGAGAAGACCCCGACCCCCGGCAAGAGCACCTGCGCCGACGTGGCCGAACTGCTGGGCGTGCCGCTTTCCACTACCATCAAGTCGCTGGTGCTGGCCACCGACGTCCTCGACGAGGCCGGCGACATCAAGGGCTCGCAGGTCTGGCTGCTGCTGCTGCGCGGCGACCACGACATGAACGAGATCAAGGTCGGCAAGCTGCCGGGCCTGAACCAGGGCTTCCGCTTCGCGACCCTGGCCGAGATCGAGGACCACTTCGGCTGCAAGCCCGGCTACCTGGGCCCGCTGAACCTCAAGAAGCCCGTGAAGCTCGTGGCCGACCGCGAAGCCGCGGTGCTGGCCGACTGGATCACCGGCGCCAACGAAGTCGACTTCCACATGACCGGCGTCAACTGGGGCCGCGACCTGCCCGAGCCCGACCTGGTGGCCGACATCCGCAACGTCGTCGCGGGCGATCCGTCTCCCGACGGCAAGGGCGTGCTTGCCATCGAGCGCGGTATCGAGGTGGGCCACGTGTTCGTGCTGGGCACCAAGTACAGCAAGGACATGAACGCCACCTATCTCGACGAGGCCGGCAAGCCGCAGTTCCTCGAGATGGGCTGCTACGGCATCGGTATCACCCGCCTGCCGGCCGCCGCCATCGAACAGAACCACGACGAGCGCGGCATCATCTGGCCGGACGCCATCGCGCCCTTCACCGTGGTGGTCTGCCCGATCGGCATGGACCGCAGCGCCGAGGTCAAGACGGCTGCCGAGGCGCTCTACGAAGAGCTGCTCGCCAAGGGCGTCGACGTGCTGCTCGACGACCGGGGCGAGCGCCCCGGCGCGATGTTCGCCGACTGGGAGCTGATCGGCGTGCCGCACCGCGTGGTCATCTCCGACCGCGGTCTCAAGGAAGGCCAGCTCGAATACCAGGGCCGGCGCGACACGGCCGCCACCAAGGTGCCCACGGCGGGCATCGCCGACTTCATCGCCGGCAAGCTCGCCAAATGAGCCTGGAGGGCGGCCTCTCGCGACGCCAGTGCCTGGGCGGCGCCGTGACCGCTGGCGCCCTCACCGTGCTGTCGCTGCCGCGTGCCGCCATGGCCGGCGCGCAGATCGAGGAGCCGCTGATCGACTCGGTGCGCACCGCGCTGAGCTCCGCCATCCACAACAAGGCGCCGCCGGTGCCGCAGTTCGCGAATACCGAGGCCCGGCTGGCCTACCTGCGCTGGCTGGGCGAGATGAGCGAGCGGCTCAAGAAGAAGATCGCCGACGCCCCTTCGCGCATCGAGTTCCTGCAGACAGCCTGGTACGAGGCCAAGCGCTCGGGGCTGGAGGTGAGCCTGGTGCTGGGGCTGGTACAGGTCGAGAGCAACTTCCGCAAGTTCGCGGTGTCGAGCGCCGGCGCGCGCGGCTATATGCAGGTCATGCCGTTCTGGACGCGCGTGATCGGCGACAGCGACCCGGCCAAGCTCTTCCACATGCAGACCAACCTGCGCTTCGGCTGCGTCATCCTTCGCCACTACCTCGACCGCGAGAACGGCGACCTGTTCATGACGCTCGGTCGCTACAACGGCAGCCGCGGCAAGTCGCCGTATCCGAACGCCGTGTTCGCCAACCAGCGGCTCTGGGTGTTCAACGACAGGGAACGCGAAAAAGAAAAGGAAAAGGACAAGGACCGCTCGGCGGCCTGACGCCTTCCTTCTCCTGCCTGCTCAGTTCGCAGGCGCCTTCGCGGTGCCCGAGCCCTTGGTGACCATCACCTGGTCGATGCGGTAGCTGTCCACGTCCATCACCTCGAAGGTGTAGCCGCCCCAGCTCACGCTGTCGGTGCGCTTGGGCACGCGGCGCAGCATCACCATCAGGAAGCCGGCCAGCGTCTCGTATTCCTCCGAGTGCGGCAGCTCGTCGATGTGCAGCGCGCGCTGCACGTCCTGGATGGGCGTGACGCCGTCGATCAGCCAGGAGTTCTCGTCGCGCCGGACGATCTGCTCCTCGTCGGGCGCGGACACCAGGTCGCCCATCACCGTGCTCATCACGTCGTTCAGCGTGATCACGCCCACCACCAGGCTGTACTCGTTGACGATGATCGCGAAGTCTTCATGCGCCTGCCGGAACTGCTCGAGCACTTCGGTGAGCGAGAGCCGGTCCGGGACGACCAGCGCCTTGTGCAGCGGCAGGCCCTGGTCGAAGGCCAGCGGCTGGCCGCTGAGGACGCGCTGGAACATGTCCTTGGCGTCGACGTAGCCCAGCACGTGGTCGATGTCGCCGTCGCACACCGGGTAGGCCGAGAAGGGCTCGGCGATGATGCGCGCGCGCAGCACCGACTCCGGGTCGTCGTGCAGGAACCAGGCGATGTTGTCGCGCACCGTCATCACGCTGCTGACCAGGCGCGTGTCGAGCTCGAACACGTTGGCGATCACCTGCTGCTCGCGCACCGCGAGCACGCCGGCCTGCGCGCCGGCCTCGGTCATGGCCAGGATGTCGGCCGAGGTGATCTTGTCGTCGCGCGCCAGCGGCATGCCGAGCGCCTTGAACAGCAGGTCGGTGCAGCGCGTGAAGAACCACACCAGCGGCTTGAAGGTGGTGATCAGGAGCAGCATCGGGCCGACCATCCGTATCGCCAGCCGCTCGGGGTTGCTCATGCCCAGCCGCTTGGGGAACAGGTCGGCGAACACCAGGAACACTGCGATGATGATCACGAACGAGCACAGGAAGGCCGCGCTCGCCGAAGCCTCCGGGCTGAGCCACTTCTCGAAGACGAGCGCGAAGTACGGGCTGAGCGAGCCCTCGCCGACCACGCCGCCGAGGATCGCCACCGCATTGAGGCCGATCTGCACCACGGTGAAGTAATGGCCCGGCTGCTCCTGCACCCGCAGCACCTTCTCGGCCCGGGGATCGCCCTCGTCGGCCATCTGGCGCAGGCGCAGGCGGCGCGAGGCGGCCAGGGTGATTTCGGCGAGGGAGAAGAAGGCGCTCAGCGCGATCAGCAGCGCGATGATGAGCAGGCTTTGGGTGAGGGTCATGTTGGCACGTCGAAGACGGCCACCATGGTGCCATGACTCGGCACCCGGAAAGCGTTCAGACGCCGCCGCGGGGATGCGTGGGGTCGACCCACAGCACCGATTCGGGCTTCTCGACGGGCTCGATGTCGAGGTTCACGGCCACCGCCTCGCCGTCGCTGCGGCACAGCACGCATTCGAGCGTCTCGGTCGCGCTGGCGTTGATTTCCTGGTGCGGCACGTAGGGCGGCACGTAGATGAAGTCGCCCGGGCCGGCCTCGGCCGTGAATTCGAGCTTCTCGCCCCAGCGCATGCGGGCCCGGCCGCGCACGACGTAGATCACCGATTCGAGATGCCCGTGATGGTGGGCGCCGGTCTTGGCGTCGGCATGGATGGTCACCGTGCCGGCCCAGAGCTTCTGCGCGCCCACGCGGGCGAAGTTGATGGCCGCTGCCCGGTTCATGCCGGGCGTCTGGGCGGTGTTGGCGTCGAGCTGGTTGGCCGGGATCACGCGCACGCCGTCGTGCTTCCAGGCCGTGGTCTCGCCGTCATCGTGGGAGTGGTCGTGGTCCGCGTGATCGTGGCTCATGACCGCTCCCGGGTTCTCAGGCGGAGGCGCCGCCGTTCACCACCTGCTGCAGTTCGCCCGATTCGTACATCTCCATCATGATGTCCGAACCGCCGATGAACTCGCCCTTCACGTAGAGCTGCGGGATCGTGGGCCAGTTGCTGTATTCCTTGATGCCCTGGCGGATGCTGTCGTCGTCGAGCACGTTGACGGTCTTGAGCGTCTTGGTGTCGACGCCGACCGCCTTCAGGATCTGGATCGCGCGGCCCGAGAAGCCGCACATCGGGAAGCTTGCATTGCCCTTCATGAAGAGCACGAGGTCGTTGGTCTTGACGAGGTCGTCGATGCGTTGCTGGGCGTCGGACATGGGGACTCCTGAAAAAATAGGCTGAGGGGATTATTTCACCGTGCGCCAGATTCCGCCGGAGCAGCGCTGGATGCCGGCGAGGTCGTCGCGGCTTTGCACTTCGGCGAAGCCGCGCGCGGCGAGCAGCTCGCGCACGGCCGCGGCCTGGTCGTGGCCGTGCTCCAGCAGCAGCCAGCCGCCCTCGGCGAGGTGGGCGGGGGCGTCCTGCACGATGCGGCGGATGTCGTCGAGGCCGTCAGCGCCCGAAACAAGCGCTGAAGACGGCTCGTGGCGCAGGGCGGGCAGGTGCGGGTCGCCGGCGGCGATGTACGGCGGGTTGCTGGCGATGACCGCGTAGCCGGTGCCGGCACCGGCCAGCCAGTCCGCCTGGGCGAAGCGCACGGTCAGCCCGAGCCGCGCAGCGTTGGCCGCGGCGACGGCGAGCGCATCGGCGCTGGCATCGACCGCATCGACCTGCGCGTCGGGCCGGGCATGCTGCAGTGCAAGGGCGATCGCGCCGCTGCCGGTGCCCAGGTCGAGCACGCGTGGGGCTGCCCGGCCTTCGAGGCACCGCAGCGCCCATTCGACCAGCGTTTCCGTGTCGGGGCGCGGCACGAGCACGCGGGAGTCGACCTGCAGGCTGAGGCCATGAAATTCCTTTTCGCCCAGCAGGTAGGCGACAGGCTCTCCGGCACGGCGGCGCGACAGCTGCGCGGCGAGCGCGGACCATGCCGCGTCGGGCATCGCATCGGTATCGTGCGCCAGCAGCCAGGCCCGGTCGTGCGGCGCACGGCCCAGCGCATGCAGCAGCAGCAGCTGGGCGTCGAGCCGGTCCACGCCCAGGGCGATCGACGCGGCCAGCGCCTGCGCAACGGTGGCCGGCCGCGGGTTCTCGATCGTGGTCATGCCGGCAGGCCCGATTCCAGCTCCGCCAGCTGCTCGGCCTCGCGCGCGGCGCGCAGCGCGTCCAGCACGTCGCCGAGGTCGCCTTCCATGATGGCGAGCAGCTTGTAGAGCGTCAGGTTGATGCGGTGGTCGGTGAGCCGGCCCTGCGGGAAGTTGTAGGTGCGGATGCGGTCGGAGCGGTCGCCGCTGCCGATCAGCCCCTTGCGCATGGCGGCGTCCTTGGCGGCGCGCTCGCTGCGCTCCTTCTCCTGGATGCGCGCAGACAGCACTTGCAGCGCCTTGGCCTTGTTGCGGTGCTGGCTGCGATCGTCCTGGCACTCGGCGACGATGCCGGTCGGGATGTGCGTGATGCGCACGGCCGAGTCGGTCTTGTTGATGTGCTGGCCGCCGGCGCCGCTGGCGCGGTAGGTGTCGATGCGCAGGTCGGCCGGGTTGATCTGCACCGCCACCGTCTCGTCGGGCTCGGCCAGCACGGCGACCGTGCAGGCGCTGGTGTGGATGCGGCCCTGCGTCTCGGTGGCCGGCACGCGCTGCACGCGGTGGCCGCCCGATTCGAAGCGCAGGTGGCCGAACACGTCGTCGCCCACGATGCGCACCACCACTTCCTTGTAGCCGCCGAGCTCGCTCTCGCTCTCGCTGACGATCTCGCAGCGCCAGCCGGCGCGCTCGCAGTAGCGCGTGTACATGCGCAGCAGGTCGCCCGCGAACAGGGCCGATTCGTCGCCGCCCGTGCCCGCGCGGATTTCGAGGAAGGCGTTGCGCGCGTCGTCGGGGTCCTTGGGCAGCAGCAGGCGCTGCAGTTCTTCTTCGAGCTGCACCAGTTCGGCCTCGGCGCCGGCGATCTCTTCCTTCGCCATCTCGGCCATGTCGGGGTCGTCCAGCATCTCCTTGGCGGCGGCGATGTCGGACTCGCGCTGCCTGTAGCGCTCGTAGCGGCCCGCAATCTGCGTGACCTCGGCGTGCTCGCGCGAGATGGTGCGGTACTGCGCCATGTCGCTCATGATGTCTTCGCGCGAGAGCAGGAAGTCGAGCTCGCCCAGGCGCTGGGCGTAGCGTTCGAGTTGATGGCGCAGAAAGGATTTCACGGGGGAAAGAAGTTCAAAAAATGGGAGGGTGCTGCCGTGCGAGGGCAGGGCGCATGAAAGCCGCAGCCGTTCAGGCCGGGCTGCCGACGAGCGCCGCTAACGCTCTTTGCGCAGGAACAGGCGCGAGATCGTCTGCGCCGTCTGCTCGCGCGAGGCGGCATCGCCCGCATGCAGCTCGGCCATGGCGCCGTGCATCATCTTCTGCGTGAGCCCGCGCGACATGGCCTCGAGCACGGCCTCGACCGATTCGCCCTTGGCCAGCAGCTTGCGCGCACGCGCCATCTCGGCGGCGCGCCACTCGTCGGCCTGCGCGTTGAGCTGCTGGATCAGCGGCACCGTGCCGCGCTGGCCCAGCCAGTGCATGAAGTTCTGCACGCCGGCATCGATGATCACCTCGGCCTGCGCCACGGCGGCCTGCCGGTTGGCCTGGCCCTGCTGCACCACCTGGGCGAGGTCGTCGACGGTGTAGAGATAGATGTCTTCCAGAGCCTTCACCTCGGGCTCGATGTCGCGCGGCACGGCCAGGTCGACCATGAACATCGGGCGGTGCTTGCGGGCCTTGAGCGCGCGTTCGACCGCGCCCAGGCCGATGATCGGCAGCGTGCTCGCGGTGCAGCTCACGACGATGTCGAACTCCGCCAGCCGCGAGGGCAGGTCGGCCAGCCGCATCGCCTCGCCGCCGAAGCGCGAGGCCAGCTTCTCGCCGCGCTCCAGCGTGCGGTTGGCGATGGCGATCGACTTGGGCTCCTTGGCAGCGAAGTGTGTGGCCGCAAGGTCGATCATCTCGCCCGCGCCGACGAAGAGCACGCGCGTCTTGCGCAGGTCCTCGAAGAGCTGGCCGGCCAGTCGCACAGCGGCGGCGGCCATGCTGATGGAATGCGCGCCGATCTCGGTGGCGGTGCGCACTTCCTTGGCCACCGCGAAGGAGCGCTGGAACAGCTGGTTGAGCGTGCTGCCAAGGGCGCCTGCCGTTTCGGCGGCGCGCACGGCGTCCTTCATCTGGCCGAGGATCTGGGCTTCGCCGAGCACCATCGAATCGAGCCCGCTGGCCACGCGGAAGGCGTGGCGGGCGGCTTCGCCGTCGTGCAGGGTGTAGGCGTGCGAGCGCAGCAGGGCGGGGGCCACGCCGCCGCTCTGGGCCAGCCAGCCGAAGGTGTGGTCGAGCGCGGCGTGTTCCGAGGCGCAGTAGATCTCGGTACGGTTGCAGGTGGAGATGATCGCGGCCTCGACCTGAGGATGGCGGCCGGAGGCGAAGGAACTGCGTAGGCTCTGGAGCGTGGGGGCGATCTGGTCGAGCGCGAACGCGAAACGACCGCGCAGATCGAGCGGCGCGGTCGTATGGTTCAAGCCGAGGGCCCAGACTGACATGCCCATGATTATAAAATCAGCAGCCGCACGAGGCTGGCCAGGGGACAAATGGCTTTCCCTATGACAGCCATAACCCCAGCCGCATGTTCCGGCCCTCGCGCAACCCCTACCGATGGACCTGCCGGCCCTTCTCAACCACCTGCTTAATTTTGTAGCACCCTCGGCTTTTCTGGCCCTGGTGCTGGCCTTTGCCGGGCGGTTCCTGGGCGGCGGGCGCGCTGGCGTCCCGCGCTGGTGGGTGCAGTTCGCGCTGACCTTCGCGGCCGGCGTCGGGGTGCTGGTTGCCGGGCTCGTGGTGTTCGGGCGCGACGGGGCGATGGTGACCTACGCCGCGCTGGTCGTGGTCTGCGGCACGGTCCAGTGGCTGGCGATGCGCGGCTGGCGCCGCTGAAGGCCGGTCTTCATTCAGCCCAGCCGGCGGATCATGTAGACCGATTCGCCCGGATAGGTGGCAAGACGGGCCTCTTGCCCCGGGCCATCGGGCCGCGTGGCCTCGTAGCCCTGCCGCTGCCAGAACCCCACCGACGATTGCACCGATACCAGCGTCGATTGCCGCCAGCCGGCCTGCAGCGCATGGGCCCAGGCATGGCGCACCAGCAGCGGTCCCAGCCCCAGGCCCGAGGAGTCCGGGTGCACAGCCAGGTCGTGCAGGTAGAGCGAATCGGGCCGCTGCGCCTCCTCGAACTCGCCGTGCAGCGGCGTCAGCTTGCCGGCCACCGACGGATAGCCCGCCAGGTAGGCCCGCACGCCGCCTTCATGCTCCGCCACCCATCCGGTGTGCGGCGCGGCAGCAAGGCGCCTAGCGATCAGCGCACCGTCTTCCACGAAGCCCGCACCGTAGCAGGCGAGCTGGATCGCCAGCACCGCGTCGAGGTCGGCGGCGCGCATGGCGCGCACGGAAGGAGTCGTCATCAGGCCAGCAGCAGCTTGTCGTCGTCCAGCTTCTCGCCGCGGGTCTGCTCGAACATGCGCAGCAGGTCGGGCACGTCGAGCCCCGAGCGCTGCGGCCCGGCCACGTCGAGGATCACCTGGCCCTCGTGCAGCATCACCGTGCGGGAGCCGTAGTCCAGCGCCTGTCGCATGCTGTGCGTCACCATCATCGCGGTGAGCTGGCCGGCCTCGACGATCTTGGCCGTGAGTTCCAGCACGAAGGCGGCGGTCTTGGGGTCGAGCGCGGCCGTGTGCTCGTCGAGCAGCAGGATGCGCGAGGGCTTGAGCGACGCCATCAGCAGGCTCACCGCCTGCCGCTGCCCGCCCGAGAGCAGGCCGATGCGGTCGGCCAGCCGGTTCTCCAGCCCCAGCTTCAGGATCGACAGCTTCTCGCGGAACAGCTCGCGCAGATTGCGGTTGAGCGCGAAGCCGAAGGCCCGGCGCTCGCCGCGCTTCCAGGCCAGCGCCATGTTCTCCTCGATGGTCAGCGCCTCGCAGGTGCCGGCCATCGGATCCTGGAACACGCGCGCCACCATGCCCGAGCGCTGCCAGGCGTTCATGCGCGTCACGTCCTTGCCGTCGATCTCGATGCGGCCCTTGTCGACGATCAGGTCGCCGCTCACCGCATTCAAAAAGGTCGACTTGCCAGCGCCGTTCGAGCCGATCACGGTGACGAACTGGCCGGTGGGAATCTCCAGGCTCAGGCCGCGCAGCACGCGGTTCTCGATCGGCGTGCCCGGGTTGAAGGTCATCTCGAGTTGTTGGGCGCGCAGCATCAGTTCTTCCCCTTGAACAGGCCACCCAGCCTGCGCTTGTAGGCCGGCACGAGCAGCGCGAAGGCCACCAGCACGGCGGTCACCAGGTTCAGGTCCTGCGCCTGCAGGCCCATGAAGTCGGTGTTCAGCGCCATCGCGATGAAGAAGCGGTACAGCAGCGCACCGACGATGCAGGCCAGCGTGGTGATGACCATGCTGCGCGCGGGAATCAGCGTCTCGCCGATGATCACCGCGGCCAGCCCGATCACGATCGTGCCCACGCCCATCGAGATGTCGGCCGTGCCCTGGCTCTGCGCGAACAGCGCGCCGGCCAGCGCCACCAGCGCGTTCGACAGCGCCAGGCCGGCCATGGTGTGGAAGTCGGTGGAAATGCCCTGCGCCCGCGCCATGCGCGCGTTGCCGCCGGTGGCGCGCATCGCCAGGCCGGCTTCGGAAGCGAAGAACATGTCGACCACGATCTTCGCGACGGCCACGATCAGGAGCAGCAACAGCGGCTTGGCCCACTGCTCGGGCATGCCGCCGAAGCTGGCCATGCTGAACACCGTGGGTTCCGTGATGAGCGCCACGTTGGGCTTGCCCATGACGCGCAGGTTGATGGAGTACAGCGCGATCATCACCAGGATGCTCGCCAGCAACTGCATGATCTTCAGCTTCACGTTGAGCCAGGCCGTGACCCAGCCCGAGGCGGCACCGGCCACGCAGGCCACCGCGGTGGCGGCGACCGGGTTCCAGCCCGCGACGATGAGCGTCGCGGCCACGGCGGCGCCCAGCGGGAAGCTGCCGTCCACCGTGAGGTCGGGGAAGTTGATGATGCGAAACGACAGGAAGACGCCCAGCGCGACCAGCCCGAATATCAGGCCGATCTCGATGGCGCCCAGCGAAGCGATGAGCGACATGGGTAAAAGAGGAAAGCCGGCCGCTTCTTACTTCGTGCTCACGACCTTGGCGGTCTTCAGCAGCTCGTCGGACAGCGTCACGCCCTGCAGCTTGGCCGCGCCGGGGTTCACCACCAGCTCGAAGTTGGCGCTGGTCTGCGAGGCGATCGTGCCGGGCTTCTCGCCCTTGAGGATGCGCACCACGACCTTGCCGGTCTGGCGGCCGATGTCGGTGTAGTTCAGGCCCAGCGCGGCCACGGCGCCGCGCTCGACGGTGGCAGTGTCGGCCGCCACCACCGGCAGCTTGCCCTGCTGCGCCACCTTCACGATGCCCTCGAAGGCCGAGACCACGTTGTTGTCGGTGGGCGTGTAGATCACGTCGGCCTTGCCGACCAGGCTCTGCGCGGCCGTCGGCACGTCCACCGTGCGGGCGGCGGCGGCTTCCACCACGGTCATGCCAGCGGCCGAGGCGGCCTTCTTGAGCGAGTCGACGATGGCCACCGAGTTGGCTTCGCCGGGGCTGTAGATCACGCCGATGCGCTTGGCGGCGGGCACCACCTGCTTGATGAGGGCGATGTGCTTTTCCAGCGGCGACAGGTCGGACACGCCCGTCACGTTGGTGCCCGTGGGCTCCCAGCTCTTCACCAGCTTGGCCGCCACCGGGTCGGTGACCGCCGAATACACCACCGGGATGCTCTTGGTGGCAGCCACCACGGCCTGCGCCGACGGCGTGGCGATGGCGACGATCGCATCGGGCTGGTCGCCCACGTACTTGCGGGCGATCTGGGCGGCGGTGCCCACGTTGCCCTGTGCGCTCTGGTAGGTGAACTTGAGGTTCTTGCCTTCCTCGTAGCCCGAAGCCTTCAGCTCGGCCTTCACGCCGTCGCGCACCGCGTCCAGCGCCGGGTGCTCGACGATGGCGGTCACGGCCACCGACTTGGTGTCGGCTGCGAACGACGGCGCGGCGGCCAGCATGCCGAGGGCCAGGGCCACTGCGCTGAAGGGGGTGCGAAGCAAAGCGTTTTTCACGGGAAAGGGTCTCCGGATGGGGATTTGGATGCGTCTGAAGCCGCAGGCGGGTGCCGGCGGCGGGGGATTCAGCGGCTGGACATCGCGTCGTGCGGTCCGGGCGCCAGGGAGTCTAGATCGTACTTTGCACAATTAAGGTGCATCAAAGCCTCGGGCTTACCCCGCTTTGCGCCATAAAATTGCATCGACTTGGTGCATTGGGAGAAAAAATTGCATGACATCGCACTCGACCGGATCGACCGGAAAATTCTCGAGCACCTGCAGGCCCACGGCCGGGCCACCAACCTGGAGCTGGCGGAAGTGGCCAATCTCTCGCCCGCGCAGTGCCTGCGGCGCCACCGGCGGCTGGAGGAACTGGGGCTGATCCACGGCTATGCGGCGCGGCTGAACGCGCGCCACATCGGGCTGGGCGTGACCGCCTTCATCCACGTGACCATGGCGCGCGGCCACGTCGACGAACTGCCCAAGTTCCAGGACCTGATCGCCGACATGAAGCAGATCCTGGAGTGCTACTCGGTGACCGGCGACTTCGACTACGTGCTCAAGGTCGTCGCGCAGGACCTCGAGTCGCTCTCGCAGTTCCTGATGCACACGCTGATGCACATGCCCGGCGTATCGGCGGTGCGCTCCAGCGTGTGCCTCAACGAGATCAAGTTCACCACCGCGCTGCCGCTGGAGTGAGCGGGGCCGCTCAGGTCGGCGGCACGCCGGGGATCGGCGAGGCGGGCGACGAAGGCACGGCCGCCGGCGGTGCCGGCATTTCCGGCGCCGCGGCCATCACCATCGTCGGCACTGCCAGCGGCAGCGAGGCCTTCTTGAGTTCGTCGAGGATGGTGAACAGCAGGTCGCTGCGCACGCCCCCCGCCAGCCGCGGGCTCGCCACGTAGGCGATTGCCTGGAAGATCAGCAGCCCGTTCTCGATGCCCTCCAGCGTGAGCGAGGGCGCCGGCGTCTCCAGCACGCCCTCGTGCCCCTTGCAGGCCGCGAGGATCAGCTCGCGCACGCGCTGCGCGTCGGTGGTCAGCGGCATCGGCAGGCGGATCAGCACGCGGCCCTCGGCGTTGGCCAGCGTCATGTTGCGCACGGTCTTGGTGATGAACTCCGAGTTCGGCACGATCAGCGTCGAGCGGTCGCCCAGCTGGATCTCGGTGGCGCGCACGTTGATGCGCCGCACGTCGCCCTCGGCCGTGCCCAGCACCACCCAGTCGCCCACCTTCACCGGCTGCTCGGCCAGCAGGATCAGCCCAGAGATGAAGTTCTGCACGATGGCCTGCAGGCCGAAGCCGATACCCACCGACAGCGCGCTCGCCACCCACGCGATGCGCTCGATGCCGATGCCCAGCGCCGACAGCGAGAAGGCGATCACCAGGATGCCGCCCACGTAGCCCAGCAGCGTGGTGATGGAACTCTGCATGCCCGGCTCGAACTTCGTGCTGGGCAGGTAGCTGTGCGCGAGCCAGCGCTTGAAGATGCGCAGCACCACGAAGCCCACCACGGCCACGCCGATGGCGCTGAGGATCGCCCCGGGCACCAGCTGGAATTCGCCCACCTTCACGCCGGTGCCGAACTTGCCGCTGCGCTGGAACACCTCGCCCGGCCCGGTGCCCAGCGGCGCGGCCAGCGCGATCAGCATGTAGAAGAAGAGACCCACCCGGCTGATCGCCGACAGCACCGTGGCGACCTGGTCCAGCGTCTGCGGCGCGAGGTTGAAGCTCTTCTGCAGCCGCTGGCCGAAGCTGGCGCGCGAGGACACCGTGGCCATGAACACGTCGTCCGCGAACTTGAAGAGCACGTAGAAGGCGGCCGCCACGATGCCGCTCCAGGCGAGCTGCGAGGCCAGGAAGCTCGCAAGCGCCACGTAGCCGAGGCCCACCAGCACCCAGATGGCGATCATCAGCATGCCGATCAGCGCCACCAGCAGGCCGACCCACATCGGCCGCTCGGGCAGGCCGGCCTCGGGCGCGTCGGCGCGCAGCGGCTTCACGAGATAGAGCACCGAGCCGACCAGCGCCGTCAGCACCAGCGCGGTGAGGACGTGCGTGGCCACCACGGCCGCGAAGCTCGCGTCGATCAGCGAATTGACCTCGGCAGGCGTCCACGCGAGCACGGCCACCAGCGCAACCAGCCAGGGCAGGGCGGCCAGCCGCGTGGCCATGGCGTCGGGAATCGGCGGCAGGCGCCACGAAGGCCGGCTCGTGGCCAGCAGCCCGCGGCCCAGCCCGATCACGAAGGCCATGAACACCAGCGCCTGCGCCGTCGAATTCAGCACCTTGCGCGCCTGCGGCTCCCAGGTGGCGAACTCCTTGAGCACCTCGACGAAGCCGTGTGCCGCCACCGCCGCCAGCAGCATGTGGCTGGCGACGATGCCGATCACCAGCAGCGAGCGCCGCAGCCGCCCCGCCGGCAGGAAGCGCGCGGCCAGCTTCACGAGCAGGGCCTCGGCCGCCCAGTTGCCGAACACCGCGAGCAGCAGCGCGCCGATCAGCGCGGCGATCACCGTCAGGCGCGTCTCGGGCTGGGTGGCGGCCACCAGGCCGTCGTTCACCGAGGACGCCATCGCCTGCAGGCGGGCCAGGTCGTCGGGCCAGGCCTCGCGCAGGTCGCTCCAGAACTCGCTGGTCAGCGGCGAGGCCGCGCGCTCGGTGAGCTGCGCCTCGAACAGCGCCCGGCGCTGCGTGACCAGCTCGGTGCCGCGCTGGCGCACATCGACCGACAGCAGGCGCGCGAGGCGGATGTCGGCGTCCAGCGCATTGCGCTCCTTGGTCAGGCGGGCGCGCTGGCGGGTGATGTCGGGGTCTTCGGTGGCGCCGGCGGCGGGCGGGTTGCCGAGCTCGCCGAGCTTGGCGTTCAGGTCGGCAAGATCGCCGGCTCGCGCGGCGACGAACTTGTCCGCCTGCACGCCGATGTCGTTGATCTGCGAGAGCAGCTTGCGCGCGTCCTCGTCGGTCTCGGCGGCGGTGCTGAGCTTGGTGAACTGCGCGCGCAGCTCGGCCACCGTGGGGGCAGGGGCTGCCGCGGCCGCGGCGGCGCTGTTGCCACCGGTGCCGAGGTCAGGCTGCGCCTGGGCGCCGCCGCAGATGAACAGGGCCGCGAGGCAGAAGCTCGCGAAGCGTAGGGTCCAACTCATGGCCGCATCATAGAAGCCGCCATTTCGTAAAGACCGGTAAGGCAAGTGCGCAAGTGCAGCCTGCGCGGTCCGGCCTTCGCGGCCTCAGCCGGCGGGCCTGAAAAGGTCGACCCGATCGGTGATGATGCCGTCGGTGCCCAGGTCGATCAGCCGCTGCGCGGCCTGCTCGTCGTTCACCGTGTAGCTCAGCGCGCGCATGCCCGCGCCGTGCACCCGAGCCACCACGGCCGCGTCCCACAGCGCGTGGTTGCAGACGATGGCGACGCAGCCCAGTTGCTGCGCGGCCTCGAGCCAGCCATCCCAGAGCTTGTCGAGCAGCAGGCCCCGGGGCAGCTCGGGCTGCACGGCCTGCGCGCCCTTCAGCGACTCGACCTGGAAGGATGTGAGCAGCGGCGGCACCGCCGCGCCCTGCCAAAGCCGGGCCGCTTCGCGCGCCACCACCTCGCCGGTTTCACGCTCGGTGCCGGGCGTGGGCTTGATCTCGATGTTGAGCAGGTACTCGTTGGCCCGGCAGAAGCGCGCCAGGTTCTCCAGCGTGGGCAGCGGCTCGCCTGCGTAGGCGCGCGAGTGCCAGCCGCCCGCGTCGAGCTGCGCCAGCGCGCTCCAGGGCTGGGCGCCGCCGGTGCCGTGGCCGCTGGTGGTGCGGTCGAGCGTTGCGTCGTGCATCAGGAAGACGACGCCGTCAGCGCTGAGCTTGGCATCGCACTCGAACATGCGATAGCCGTGCGATGCGCCGAGCCGGAAGGCGGCCAGCGTGTTTTCGGGAGCGAGCTTGCCGGCGCCGCGGTGGGCGACCCAGCGGGGGTAGGGCCAGGGATTCAGCTCGGCCATCGATCAGTCCGCGCGTTTGCCGGAACCCGCGTCGAACCAGTGCAGCTTGTCTTCGCGCGCGGCGATCTTCACCGTGTCGCCGGCAACGGGCGGATGGTCCGCCTCGTCGGTGCGCATGATGATCTGCTCGTCGCCGATGCGGCCGTACACCAGCCGTTCGGCACCCAGCAGCTCGACGTGCTCGACCTGCACCGACCAGCCGTTCTCGTCGAGCACCAGGTGCTCGGGGCGGATGCCCAGGATCTGGCCCGGACGCACGCCCGGCGCGTGCTTGAGCAGGTTCATCGGCGGCGAGCCGATGAAGCTGGCCACGAAGGTGGTGGCGGGGCGGTTGTACACCTCCTCGGGCGTCGCGAACTGGTCCATCACGCCGCCGTTCATCACGATGATGCGCTGCGCCAGCGTCATGGCCTCGACCTGGTCGTGCGTGACGAACAGCGAGGTGATGCCGAGCTCGCGGTGCAGCTTCTGGATCTCGAAGCGCGTCTGGGCGCGCAGCTTGGCGTCCAGGTTCGACAGCGGTTCGTCGAACAAGAACACCTGCGGCTGGCGCACGATGGCGCGGCCCATGGCCACGCGCTGGCGCTGGCCGCCGGAAAGCTCGCGCGGCTTGCGCTCCAGCAGATGGCCCAGCTCCAGGATCTTCGCGGCCTTGTCGACGCGCACCTTGATCTCGGCCGGCGGCACCTTGGCGATCTTCAGGCCGTAGGCCATGTTCGCGAACACGCTCATGTGCGGATAGAGCGCGTAGTTCTGGAACACCATGGCGATGTCGCGCTCGGAGGGTTCGAGCTGGTTCACGACCTTGTTGCCGATGGCGATCTCGCCGGCGGAGATTTCCTCCAGGCCGGCCACCATGCGCAGCAGCGTCGACTTGCCGCAGCCCGAGGGCCCGACGATGACGATGAACTCGTGGTCGGCGATCTCGGCGCTCACGCCGTGGATGACCTGGTTGGCCTTGGGCCCGTGGCCGTAGCGCTTGATGACGTTGCGTAGGGAGAGGGAAGCCATAACTTATTTTTCAGTGTCCACGAGGCCCTTGACGAACCACTTCTGCATCAGCACCACCACCAGCGCTGGCGGCAGCATCGCGAGGATGGCGGTTGCCATCACCACGTTCCATTCGTTCTGGCCGTCACCACCGGCGATCAGCCGCTTGATGCCGACCACGATCGGGTACATGTCCTCGTTGGTGACCGCCAGCAGCGGCCACAGGTACTGGTTCCAGCCGTAGATGAACTGGATCACGAAGAGCGCGGCGATGCTGGTCTTCGACAGCGGCAGCAGCACGTCGAAGAAGAAGCGCATGGGGCTCGCGCCGTCCATGCGCGAGGCCTCGGTGAGCTCCTCGGGCACCGTCAGGAAGAACTGCCGGAACAGGAAGGTGGCGGTGGCCGAGGCGATCAGCGGAACCGTGAGGCCCGCGTAGCTGTTGAGCATGCTCAGGTCCGACAGCACTTTGTAGGTGGGCAGGATGCGCACCTCCACCGGCAGCATCAGCGTGACGAAGATGGCCCAGAAGCAGATCTTCTTGAACGGGAAGCGGAAATACACGATGGCGAAGGCCGACAGCAGCGAAATGGCGATCTTGCCGATGGCGATGACCAGCGCCGTCACCAGGCTCACCCACATCATGTGGGCCACCGGGGCGTTGGAGCCCGCGCTGCTGGCGCGGCCGAAGAGCGCGCCCTTGTAGCTGTCGAGCATGTTCGAGCCGGGCAGCAGCGGCATCGGCCGCTGCACGATCTCCTGCGCGGTGTGGGTGGACGCCACGAACGCGAGGTAGATGGGGAAGGCGACGATCAGGACGCCGAGGATCATCACCACGTGGGCGAGGATGCCCTGGGTGCTTCTTCTTTCAACCATGTCAGTACTGCACCTTCTTTTCGACGTAGCGGAATTGCACGATGGTCAGCGCGATCACGATCACCATGAGCACCACCGACTGCGCGGCCGAGCCGCCGAGGTCCAGGGCCTTGAAGCCGTCGTGGTAGACCTTGTAGACGAGGATTTCCGTGTCCTTGCCCGGGCCGCCCTCGGTGGCGGCGTGCACGATGGCGAACGTGTCGAAGAACGCATAGACCACGTTCATCACCAGCAGGAAGAAGGTGGTGGGCGACAGCAGCGGGAACTGCACCGTCCAGAAGCGGCGCCACGGGCGCGCGCCGTCGATGGCGGCAGCCTCGATCAGCGACTTGGGGATGGACTGTAGCCCGGCCAGGAAGAACAGGAAGTTGTAGGAGATCTGCTTCCACACGGCGGCCATCACGATCAGCGTCATGGCGTGTTTCGAGTTGAGCAGATGGTTCCAGTCGATGCCGATCTTGCCCAGCGCATAGGCGACCACGCCCAGCGAGGGGGAGAACATGAAGACCCACAGCACGGCGGCCACGGCCGGCGCCACGGCGTACGGCAGGATCAGCATGGTCTTGTAGAACATGCCGCCGCGCACGATGCGGTCGGCGAACACGGCCAGCGTCAGCGACAGGCTGAGGCCGATGGTGGCCACCAGCACCGAGAAGACGGCGGTGGTCTTGAACGACTCGGCATAGGCCGGGTCCTCGAAGAGGTCCTTGAAGTTCTGCAGCCCGACGAAATCGACGGAGGTGCCGAAGGCGTCCTGCTGCTGCAGCGACTGCAGCAGGGCCTGGCCCGCCGGCCAGAAGAAAAACACGAAGATCACCGCCATCTGCGGCGCCAGCAGCAGCCAGGGCAGCCAGCCCGAGCGAAAGAAAACGCGTTTTTCCATGAACCCTCTACGTAAAAAATCCCGCCGCGCCCGCTCTTTTGCAAGAGCCGACGGGGGCGGGCGATATCAGCCGGACACGGAAGCCGTCCGGCGGCCGGGCGTCAGCTCTTGTTGGCCTTCTGGAAGCGTTCCAGCTGCTCGTTGCCGCGGGTCACGATGGCGTCGAGGGCTTCCTTGGCGGTCTTCTTGCCGTTCCAGACCTGTTCGAGCTCTTCGTCCTCGATGGCGCGGATCTGCACGTAGTTGCCCAGGCGGATGCCGCGGCTCTTGTCGGTGACCTTGCGGATCATCTGCGTCACGGCCACGTCGGTGCCGGGGTTCTGCTTGTAGAAGCCCGACTCTTCGGTGAGCTTGTACGAGGCCGTGGTCACGGGCAGGTAGCCCGTGCGCTTGTGGCTGGCGGACTGCACTTCAGGCGTCGAGATGAAGCTGAAGAACTTGGCCACGCCCTTGTACTCGGCCGGCTTCTTGCCCGACATGACCCACAGGCTGGCGCCGCCGATCACGGTGTTCTGCGGTGCGCCCGGCACGTCCGGGTAGTAGGGCAGGGGAGCCAGGCCGTAGGCGAACTTGGCGTTCTTGGCCACGTTGCCGTAGAAGCCCGAGGAGGTGTTGATCATGGCGCACTCGCCCGACACGAACGAGGCCTCGGGCACGTTGCCGCGGCCCTTGTAGATGAAGAGCCCCTGCTTGGCCATGCTGGCCAGGTTCTCGATGTGGCGCTGGTGCAGCGGCGAGTTGACCTTCAGGCGCGCGTCCAGGCCCTGCAGGCCGTTGGCCTTGCTGGCGAACTCCACGTTGTGCCAGGCCGAGAAGCTCTCGACCTGCGTCCAGTTCTGCCATGCCGTGGTGAACGGGCACTTGTGGCCGCTGGCCTTGAGCTTGGCGGCGGCGGCGACCACTTCGGGCCAGGTGGCGGGCGCCTTGTCGGTGGGCAGGCCGGCGGCCTTGAAGGCGTCCTTGTTGAAATAGAAGATGGTGGTCGAGCTGTTGAAGGGGAAGCTCAGCATCTGGCCGTTGGGGGCGGTGTAGTAGCCGGCCACGGCGGGAATGTAGGCTGCCGGGTCGAACTTCTCGCCCGCGTCCTTCATGACCTGGCCGACCGGCACGATGGCGCCCTTGCTGGCCATCATGGTGGCGGTGCCCACCTCGAACACCTGCAGGATGTGCGGTGCGTTGCCGGCGCGGAAGGCCGCGATGGAGGCCGTCATCGATTCGTCGTAGGTGCCCTTGAAGGTCGGGACGATCTTGTATTCCTTCTGGCTCTCGTTGAACTGCCTGGCCAGGTCGTTGACCCACTCGTTGTTGACGGCGGTCATGGAATGCCACCACTGGATCTCGGTCTGGGCCTGTGCCACGTTGAAGAACGTGGTGGCGGCCAACGCCGATGCCAAGGCGAGCGTCTTGAATCGCATGAAGACTCCTGAAGGGAAAAATGGAAAGCGCGGATGCTAGGGCATGTGCATGACACAGCCGCGTCACATTGGCGCACGGGGGGCGGGTTTCTTCCAATCGGGGAAACCCCTTTGGACCCTTCGGCTCCTCTTTGTCTTTCCCCCTGGATTTGGCCCTGTTCGCAGCAGGCCCGGCACGGGGTGCGGCCCCTCTTGCTGCGCTGCACCATGCTAGCATCGCCCTCCCTTTTTCGGCCTAGCCTGTCGCCGTGGCCGGGGCTTCCAAGAGACCTCCATGAGCAGCAAAACCTCCCTCGACAAAAGCAGGATCAAGTTCCTCTTGCTCGAAGGCATCCACCCCTCGGCCGTGGAGGTGCTGCGCGCCGCCGGCTACACCAACATCGAATCGCTGCCGGGCGCGCTGCCCGACGCCGAACTGAAGGAAAAGATCGCCGACGTGCACTTCCTGGGCATCCGCTCGCGCACCCAGCTCACCGCCGAGGTGTTCGCTGCGGCGCACAAGCTGGTGGCGGCAGGCTGCTTCTGCATCGGCACCAACCAGGTCGACCTCGAAGCCGCCCGCGAGCATGGCGTGGCGGTGTTCAACGCTCCGTACTCCAACACCCGCTCGGTGGCCGAGCTGGTGCTTGCCGAAGCCATCCTGCTGCTGCGCGGCGTGCCCGAGAAGAGCGCGGTGGCGCATCGCGGCGGCTGGCTCAAGTCGGCCGAGAACGCGTATGAAATCCGCGGCAAGACGCTGGGCATCGTGGGCTACGGCTCGATCGGCGCGCAGCTGTCGGTGCTGGCCGAGGCGCTGGGCATGCACGTGGCCTTCTACGACGTGGTCACCAAGCTGCCGCTGGGCAATGCGCGCCAGGTGCGCGAGCTGCACCAGCTGCTGGCCCAGAGCGACATCGTCACGCTGCACGTGCCCGAGACGCAGGCCACCCAGTGGATGATCGGCACGGCCGAGATCGCGGCGATGAAGCCCGGCGCCATCCTCATCAACGCCTCGCGCGGCACGGTGGTCGAGATCGAGCCGCTGGCCGAGGCCCTGAAGACCCGCAAGCTTCTGGGCGCCGCCGTCGACGTGTTCCCGGTGGAGCCGCGCAGCAACAAGGACGAGTTCCAGTCGCCCCTGCGCGGCCTCGACAACGTGATCCTCACGCCCCACATCGGCGGCTCGACCATGGAGGCGCAGGCCAACATCGGCCTGGAAGTGGCGGAAAAGCTGGTCAAGTACAGCGACAACGGCACCTCGACCTCGTCGGTCAACTTCCCCGAGGTGGCGCTGCCGGCGCACCCGGGCAAGCACCGGCTGCTGCACGTGCACCGCAACGTGCCGGGCGTGCTGTCGGAGATCAACAAGATCTTCTCGGACAACCACATCAACATCTCCTCGCAGTTCCTGCAGACCAACGAGAAGATCGGCTACGTGGTGATGGACATCGACGCCGCCTCGTCCGACCTGGCGCTGGAGAAGCTGGCGAAGGTCGGCGGCACCATCCGCAGCCGCGTGCTGTTCTGAGTTTTTCCGGGGATCCCCGGGGAAGGGCTCCCCGGAAGCAGCGCCTACCGCGTCTACCACAAGGTCGAAGCAACCGCCACGCGGCAAGACCCCAGGCGCTGCAATAAAATCCCCAGCCCGGCTATGGGCGCGCAGCGCCCGGCCGAGGCGCCCCACCCGATGAATGCTCCGACCGCGTTGAACGCGCTATTGGCACAGGCCGCAGAGCCGGTACGACTGCGCGAGATCCCCTACAACTACACCAGCTTCTCCGACCGAGAAATCGTGATTCGCCTGCTGGGCGAACGCGGCTGGGAACTGCTCCAGACCCTGCGCGCCGAGCGCCGCACCGGCCGATCGGCGCGCATGCTCTACGAGGTGCTGGGCGACATCTGGGTGGTCCAGCGCAACCCCTACCTCGTCGACGACCTGCTCGACAACCCGCGCCGCCGCGGCCAGCTGGTCGATGCCCTCCGGCACCGCCTGGCCGAGGTGCAGAAGCGCCGCACCCCCGACAGCGACCTGCCGCGCGACCAGCTGGTGGGCGAACTCACTGCCCTGGTGGGCGACGCGGTGGCCGCCTTCGACACCAAGTTCCGCGACGTCGCCGCCCTGCGCCGCAAGGCCACCCGCGTCCTGGGCCGCCTCACCGCCAAGGACAACATCAAGTTCGACGGCCTCTCGCGCGTGGCCCACGTCACCGACGCCACCGACTGGCGCGTGGAGTACCCCTTCGTCGTGCTGTGCCCCGACACCGAGGCCGAGATGGCGCTGCTGGTGAAGGGCTGCATCGAGCTGGGCCTGACCATCATCCCGCGCGGAGGCGGCACCGGCTACACCGGCGGCGCCATTCCGCTGACCTGGAACAGCGTCGTCATCAACACCGAGAAGCTCGAGGCGATGACCGAGGTCGAGCACGTCCCGCTGCCTGGCCTGGCCGATCCGGTGCCCACCATCTGGACCGAAGCCGGCGTGGTCACCCAGCGCGTGGCCGACGCGGCCGAGCGCGCGGGCTTCGTCTTCGCGGTCGATCCGACCTCCGCCGAGGCTTCTTGCGTGGGCGGCAACGTCGCCATGAACGCGGGCGGCAAGAAGGCCGTGCTGTGGGGCACGGCGCTCGACAACCTCGCCTCGTGGCGCATGGTCACGCCTCAGGCCGAATGGCTCGAAGGTCACGCGCATCGGCCACAACCTCGGCAAGATCCACGACGTCGACAGCGCCGTCTTCGAGCTGCAGTACTACGCTGCCGACGGCAGGACGAAGCTGCGCAATGAGCGCCTCGAGATCCCGGGCCGCACCTTCCGCAAGGAAGGCCTGGGCAAGGACGTGACCGACAAGTTCCTCTCGGGCCTGCCGGGCATCCAGAAGGAAGGCTGCGACGGCCTCATCACCAGCTGCCGCTGGGTGGTGCACCGCATGCCGGCGCACACGCGCACCGTGTGCCTGGAGTTCTTCGGCAACGCCAAGGACGCGGTGCCCAGCATCGTCGAGATCAAGGACTTCATGTTCGCCGAGCAGAAGCGCTCGGGCGTGCTGCTCGCCGGCCTCGAACACCTGGACGACCGCTACCTCAAGGCCGTGGGCTACGCCACCAAGTCGAAGACGCACGGCGGGCTGCCCAAGATGGTGCTGTTCGGCGACATCGCCGGCGACGACGCCGACGAGGTGGCGCGCGTCACCTCGGAAGTGGTGCGCATCGCCAACTCGCGCAGCGGCGAAGGCTTCATCGCCATCAGCCCCGAGGCGCGCAAGAAGTTCTGGCTCGACCGCAAGCGCACGGCCGCCATCAGCCGCCACACCAACGCCTTCAAGATCAACGAGGACGTGGTGATCCCGCTGCCGCGCATGGCCGAGTACAGCGACGGCATCGAGCGCATCAACATCGAGCTGTCGCTGCAGAACAAGCTCGCGCTCACCGACGAGCTCGAAGCCTTCCTCACGCGCGGCAACCTGCCGCTGGGCAAGACCGACGACGCGCACGAGATTCCCGCGGCCGAGCTGCTGGAAGACCGCGTCGCGCAGGCCGTGGCGCTGGTGCAGGAAACGCGCGCGCTGTGGGCCGGCTGGCTGAAGGACGTCGACACACTGTTCCCGCAGCTGCAGGACCACTCGCTGCGCGCGAGCTGGAAGACCCAGCTGCGCCAGCCGCTGCAGGCCATCTTCACGGGCGCCGAGTTCGCGCCGATCCTGGCGGAGTGCGCCGCCATCCACAAGCGCGTGCTCAAGGGCCGCGTGTGGGTCGCGCTGCACATGCATGCGGGCGACGGCAACGTGCACACCAACATCCCCGTCAACAGCGACAACTACGACATGCTGCAGACCGCGCATGCCGCGGTGGTGCGCATCATGGCGCTGGCGCGCAGCCTCGACGGCGTGATCTCGGGCGAGCACGGCATCGGCATCACCAAGCTCGAGTTCCTGAGCGACGACGAGCTGCGTCCCTTCACCGAGTACAAGGCCAAGGTCGACCCCGAGGGCCGCTTCAACAAGGGCAAGCTGCTGCGCGCGCCCGCCGGCAAGCCCGAGACGCTGCATGCCGACCTGACCAACGCCTACACGCCGAGCTTCGGCCTCATGGGGCACGAGTCGCTCATCATGCAGCAGAGCGACATCGGCGCCATCGCCGACAGCGTGAAGGACTGCCTGCGCTGCGGCAAGTGCAAGCCGGTGTGCGCCACGCACGTTCCGCGCGCCAACCTGCTGTACAGCCCGCGCAACAAGATCCTCGCGACCTCGCTGCTGGTGGAGGCCTTCCTCTATGAAGAACAGACCCGGCGCGGCGTGAGCATCAAGCACTGGGAGGAGTTCGAGGACGTGGCCGACCACTGCACCGTGTGCCACAAGTGCCTCACGCCCTGCCCGGTGAAGATCGACTTCGGCGACGTGTCGATGAACATGCGCAACCTGCTGCGCAAGATGGGCCAGAAGAGCTTCCGCCCCGGCAACGCGGCCGCGATGTTCTTTCTCAACGCGACCAATCCGCAGACCATCAAGGCGGTGCGCGCGGGCATGGTGGGCGTTGGCTTCAAGGCGCAGCGCCTGGCCAACGACCTGCTGCGCGGCCTCGCGAAGAAGCAGACCTCGGCGCCGCCGGCCTCGCTGGGGCCGGCTCCCGTCAAGGAGCAGGTGATCCACTTCATCAACAAGAAGATGCCGGGCAACCTGCCGAAGAAGACGGCGCGCGCGCTGCTCGACATCGAGGACGCGGACTACGTGCCGATCATCCGCAACCCGAAGGCGACCACTTCCGAGACCGAAGCGGTCTTCTACTTCCCGGGCTGCGGATCGGAGCGCCTGTTCTCGCAGGTGGGGCTCGCGACGCAGGCGATGCTGTGGCACGCGGGCGTGCAGACCGTGCTGCCGCCGGGCTACCTGTGCTGCGGCTATCCGCAGCGCGGCAGCGGCCAGTTCGACAAGGCCGAGAAGATGATCACGGACAACCGCGTGCTCTTCCACCGCGTGGCCAACACGCTCAACTACCTCGACATCAAGACCGTGGTGGTGAGCTGCGGCACCTGCTACGACCAGCTGCAGGGCTACCAGTTCGACAAGATCTTCCCGGGCTGCCGGATCGTCGACATCCACGAGTACCTGCTCGAGAAGGGCATCACGCTCGCTGGCGCGGCAGGCGGCGGCTACCTCTACCACGACCCCTGCCATTCGCCGATGAAGCAGCAGGACCCGATGAAGACGGTGAAGGCGCTGGTCGGCGACAACGTGCTCAAGAACGATCGCTGCTGCGGCGAATCGGGCACGCTGGGCGTGTCGCGGCCCGACATTTCCACGCAGATCCGCTTCCGCAAGGAAGAAGAGCTGAAGAAGGGCGAAGCCGCGCTGCGCGACGCCGGCAAGGTCGGCGAGAAGGACAACGTGAAGATCCTCACCAGCTGCCCGAGCTGCCTGCAGGGCCTCTCGCGCTACGGCAACGACCTGAACAACGGCCTGCTCGAAGCCGACTACATCGTGGTCGAGATGGCCAACAAGATCCTCGGCGAAGACTGGATGCCCGACTACGTGGAAGCCGCCAACCGCGGCGGCATCGAGCGGGTGCTGGTGTGACGGCGAAGGTGCAGGGCTGCGTGCTGTGCGAGGGCCCGGGCGGGCGCCTCGTGTTCGAGGGCGCGAAGCTGCGCGTGATCCATGCCGAGGAGGCGGGCTTCCCGGCCTTCTATCGCGTGGTGTGGCGCGAGCACGCACCGGAGTTCTCCGACCTCGACGCGGCCGACCGTGTCCTGTGCATGGAGGCGGTGACGGTGGTCGAGCAGTGCCTTCGCGAGCACCTGAAGCCGGCGAAGGTCAACCTCGCCGCGCTCGGCAACATGGTCGCGCACCTGCACTGGCATGTGATCGCGCGCTTCTCGAACGACAGCCATTTCCCGGGCTCGGTGTGGGCGCCCGTGCAGCGCGAGCGCAATGTCGCGCTGGAGGCGGACATCGCCGCGCGCCTGCCGGTCATCGAGGCTGCGATGATCGAGCGATTGGGCAACAGGAGCTTCTGATGGCAGGCTTGAAACCGGGCGCACCGACGCCGCAGTCGATCACCGTGCACGGCCAGTCGCGCGTGCTCGAAGTCGGCTTCTCCGACGGCGCGACCTTCCGCATTCCCTTCGAGCTGATGCGCATCTATTCGCCCTCGGCCGAAGTGCAGGGCCACGGCCCCGGGCAGGAAGTGCTGCAGACCGGCAAGCGCGAGGTCGAACTCGTCGACCTCGAGGCGGTGGGCAACTACGCCGTGCAGCCGACCTTCAGCGACGGCCACAACACCGGCATCTACTCGTGGGACCTGCTCTACGAACTGGGCGAGAAGCAGGCCGAGCTGTGGGCCGACTACGAGCGCCGGCTGGCCGAGGCGGGTGTCGATCGCGACGCACCGATGATCGAGAAGGGCGGCCACGCCTGCGGCAGCCACTGAACTCGCGGAGTGCCCGAAACTCCGCGCGTGCTATTGAAAAGATAGCCCTACGCCCAGAAAGGGCGGGGCTGAAAAAGCAACAAATGTCCGCCGTGCTCGCGGGGTCGTCGACTTGATGTGAAGGCTTCCGGCCTAACATCGGTCGCATGAGCACCACACACTTCGGCTACGAAACAGTCGACGAAAGCGAGAAGGCCCGCCGCGTGCGCGGTGTCTTCGATTCGGTCGCATCGCGCTACGACATCATGAACGACCTGATGTCGGCCGGCCTGCACCGCGCCTGGAAGGCATACACCGTCATGGTCGCGAACGTGGGCGAAGGCTCGCGCGTCCTCGACATCGCCGGCGGCACCGGCGACCTTGCACTGGCCTTCGCGAAGAAGGTCGGCGCCAGCGGCCAGGTGGTCCACACCGACATCAACGAGGCCATGCTGCGCACCGGCCGCGACCGCCTGCTCGACGCCGGCGTCGCGCTGCCCACCATGGTCTGCGACGCGGAGAAGCTGCCCTTTCCCGACAACCACTTCGACGTGGTCACCGTGGCCTTCGGCCTGCGCAACATGACGCACAAGGACGCGGCGCTCAAGGAGATGAACCGCGTGCTCAAGCCGCGCGGCAAGCTGCTCGTGCTGGAGTTCTCGAAGGTCGCGAAGCCGCTCGCGAAAGCCTACGACTGGTACTCCTTCAACGTGCTGCCCCGGTTGGGCAAGCTCGTGGCGGGCGACGACGCGAGCTATCGCTATCTCGCCGAATCCATCCGGATGCACCCCTCGCAAGAGGAGCTCAAGACCCTCATGAAAGAGGGCGGTTTCGGACATGTGGACTATCACAACATGACTGGGGGAATCGCTGCCCTCCATGTTGGAATCAAGTGTTGATGAAGCGATCTTTCGCTCGAAGAGGAGACGACGATATGAAGAGTTTGGGTTCTTTGTTCCTGGCAGCCGCATTGGTGCTGGTCAGCGTCCAGGCCGAGGCTGCCCGCATGGGTGGCGGCAAGTCGGTGGGGCGCCAGTCGTCCAACGTGACGCAGCGCGAGGCTGCATCGCCCTCGGCGCCTGCACAGCAGAATGCGACCAATGCGGCAGCGGCCAAGCCCGCGACGCCTGCGCCTGCTGCAGCCGCAGCACCGAAGCGCCCGTGGGGCGCAATGCTCGGCGGCCTGGCCGCCGGCCTGGGTCTCGCATGGCTCGCGAGTTCGCTGGGCCTCGGCGCCGGTTTCGCCAACATCCTGCTGATCGGCCTGCTCGTGCTGGCAGGTGTGGTGGTGTGGCGCATGATCAAGTCGCGCTCGCAGCCCGTCGCCAACCGCCAGGGCGGCTTCGCCTTCCAGGGGGCAGGCGCCAGCCCGAGCAACGCGAGCGCTCCGGCGCAGTACAGCCCCAACAACGTGGGCAACGATGCATCGGCACGTCCGTGGGAGCGCAACAACGCTGCCTTCGATGCCGCGCCGCACGGCAGCAGCCTCTCGGCGGCTGGCGCAGCGGCCGGCGGCAGCATGATCGGCTCGGCGCTCGGTGGTTCGCAGTCGTGGGGCATCCCCGCCGGCTTCGACGTCGATGGCTTCCTCGGCGCTGCAAAGCGCAACTTCGTGACCCTGCAGGACGCGTGGGACCGCGCCGACGTGTCGACGCTGCGTTCGATGATGACCGACGGCATGGTCGACGAGATCCGCTCGCAGCTGGCCGACCGCGCCAGCCACACCGGCGGTGCCTCGAACAAGACCGAAGTCGTGATGCTCGACGCCAAGCTGCTCGGCATCGAGGAGCTGCCCGATGCCTACATGGCCAGCGTGGAGTTCTCCGGCATGATCCGCGAAGACGCCTCGGCGGGCCCAGGCCCGTTCCGCGAAGTGTGGAACATGACCAAGCCCGTCAGCGGCAACAGCGGCTGGCTCGTGGCAGGCGTGCAGGCGCTGCAATAAGCCACGCAGGCAGGTTAGGCAGGAAAAACCTGAAACGCGGCCCGGCCCTCTCTGGGCCGCGACACAGGCGGATAATGGGGACATGGCCACACCATCGTCCCCATTTTCTTTTCTAGGCGACCTCTTCAACACCATTGGCGAGCGCCTGCAGCCCCCGGACTGGGCGGTCCACGAGATACAGAACCGCGCGGTCCTGTTCCTCAACCACGTGCTGCAGCAGGAGTCCGAGGCCCAGCAGCGGCTGCTGCGCCAGCAGGGGCGGGTGGTGCGCTTCCAGTGGCGCTTCGTGACCATGGAGCTGGTGGCCACGCCGGCCGGCCTGCTCGACCTGGCCCCGGCCGGCTCGGTGCCCGAGCTGACGCTCGCCGTCACCGACGAATCCCCCTTCGACATCGCCCGCGCCGCGCTCCGTGGCGACAAGCCTGCCGTGCAGATCATCGGCGACGTGCAGCTGGCGGCCGAGGTCAACTGGCTGGTCGACCACGTGCGCTGGGACATCGAGGACGACCTCGCCCGCGTGATCGGCGACGTGCCCGCGCACACGCTGGGCAACGCCGTGCGGCGCGTGACGGGTGCGCTGCGCCAGTTCGTCGGCGACCGCGCGGCCAAGGCGGGCGGTTCGGCTGCCGGCCCGGCAGGCAACGCCGAATGAGGCGCTTCTACCGCGGCCTTTTCATCGTCTGGGTCGCGCTGCGCTACGGCCTCGACGAGCTGGTGCTCTCGAGCTTCCAGAAGCCCTGGGTGCGCGGCGTCACACGCGTTCTTTCCTTCGGGCGCAACCTCGATGCGCCGCGCGGCCAGCGGCTGCGCGAGGCGCTCGAAAGCCTCGGCCCGATCTTCGTGAAGTTCGGCCAGGTGCTGTCGACCCGGCGCGACCTGCTGCCGCCCGACATCGCCGACGAACTGGCTTTCCTGCAGGACCGGGTACCGCCGTTTCCCTCTGCCGTGGCCATCGCGACCATCGAGCGCGCATTCCGCCGTCCGGTGAGCGACGTGTTCGTGCAGTTCGACGAGACGCCCATCGCCAGTGCCTCGATCGCGCAGGTGCACTTCGCGACCATCCGCACCAACGACGGCCAGGAGCGCGAGGTGGCGGTGAAGGTACTGCGCCCCAACATGCGCGGCGTGATCGAGAAAGACCTGGCGCTGATGGCCATGATGGCCGGCTGGCTCGAGAACCTTTCAGCTGATGGCAAGCGCCTGAAGCCGCGCGAGGTGGTGGCGGAGTTCGACAAGTACCTGCACGACGAGCTCGACCTGGTGCGCGAGGCCGCCAACGCGGCCCAGCTGCGCCGCAACATGGCCGCGCTCGACCTGGTGCTGATTCCGGAGATGTTCTGGGACTTCTGCCACCCCGAGGTCATCGTGATGGAGCGCATGAAGGGCGTGCCCATCGCGCAGATGGAGCGCCTGCGCGCCGCCGGGGTCGACATCCCCAAGCTGGCGCGCGACGGCGTCACCATCTTCTTCACGCAGGTGTTCCGCGACGGCTTCTTCCATGCCGACATGCACCCCGGCAACATCCAGGTGAGCCTGGAGCCCGAGACCTTCGGGCGCTACATCTCGCTGGACTTCGGGATCATCGGCACGCTGACCGAGTCGGACAAGGAATACCTCGCGCAGAACTTCGTGGCCTTCTTCCGGCGCGACTACAAGCGCGTGGCCGAACTGCACCTCGAAAGCGGCTGGGTGCCGGTGGGCACCCGCATCGACGAGTTGGAGGCGGCCATCCGCACCGTGTGCGAGCCGTATTTCGACCGACCGCTGAAGGAAATCTCGCTGGGCATGGTGCTGATGCGCCTGTTCCAGACCTCGCGGCGCTTCCACGTCGAGATCCAGCCGCAGCTGGTGCTGCTGCAGAAGACGCTGCTCAACATCGAGGGCCTGGGGCGCAACATCGACCCCGAACTCGACCTCTGGGCCACGGCCAAGCCCTTCCTCGAGAAGTGGATGGTCGACCAGATCGGTCCCAAGAAGCTGTTCCAGCAGCTCAAGGCCGAGGCGCCGCGGTACGCCAAATTGCTGCCCCAATTACCTCGATTACTGCACGATTTCCTGGAAAATCGCCCGGTCGACAACCGCCGCGAGCTGCTCGAACTGCTGGCCGAACAGAAACGCACCAACCGGTTGCTGCAGACCATCGTCTACGGTGGCATAGGTTTTGTATTGGGGTTGCTCGCCATGCAATTGCTGGTGCGCGTGCGTCTGTTCTAGAGGAGTCTGTGCCGTGTTGTTGACGCTGGTCATCGTCTATCTGCTTGTCACCATCGCGATCGGCCTCTACGCCGCCAAGCGGGTGAAAAACACCACCGACTTCGCCATCGCCGGGCGGCACCTGCCGCTCTACATGATCGTCACGACCACCTTCGCGACCTGGTTCGGCTCCGAAACGGTGCTCGGCATCCCGGCCAAGTTCATCGAGGGCGGGCTCAACGGCGTGGTGGAAGACCCCTTCGGGGCCGGCACCTGCCTGATCCTGGTGGGCCTGTTCTTCGCCGGCAAGCTCTACCGCATGACGCTTCTGACCATCAGCGACTACTACCGCGAGCGCTACGGCCGCGGCGTGGAGGTGGCCTGCTCGCTCATCATCATGCTGAGCTACCTGGGCTGGGTGTCGGCACAGGTCACGGCGCTGGGGCTGGTGTTCAACCTGCTTTCGGGCGGCGTGATCAGCATCCCGGTGGGCATGGTGATCGGGGTGGTCTCGATCCTGGCTTATACGCTCTTCGGCGGCATGTGGTCGGTGGCCGTCACCGACTTCATCCAGATGATCATCCTGGTGGTCGGCCTGGCCGTGATCGCGATGTTCGCGGGCAACATGGCCGGCGGCGCCGACAAGGTGGTGGCCTTTGCGGTCAGCAAGGACCTCTTCAAGTTCTGGCCCGAGCCGAGCCTGCACGACATCGTGTTCTTCTTCGCGGCCGCGATCACCATGATGCTGGGCTCCATCCCGCAGCAGGACGTGTTCCAGCGGGTGATGTCGGCCAACAGCGTCAAGGCGGCCCGGCGCGGGCCGGTGATCGGCGGGCTGGCGTACATCCTGTTCGCCTTCGTGCCGATGTTCCTGGTGGCCAGCGCGCTGCTCATCATGCCGGAGCAGACCTCCACGCTGCTGAAGGAAGACCCCCAGAAGGTGCTGCCCACGCTGGTGCTCGAGAAGATGCCCTTCGTGATGCAGGTGCTGTTCTTCGGCGCGCTGCTGTCGGCCATCAAGTCGACCGCCTCGGCCACGCTGCTGGCTCCCAGCGTCACCTTCACCGAGAACATCTGGCGCCAGTTCCGCCCGGCCGGTACCGACCGCCAGAACCTGATGACCATGCGCATCACGGTGCTGCTCTTCAGCGCCGCCGTGCTCGCCTACGCGATCCGCATGCAGGGCACTTCCATCTACGAGCAGGTGTCGGGCGCCTACCAGGTGCCGCTGGTGGGGGCCTTCGTGCCGCTGGTCTGCGGCCTCTACTGGCGCCGGGCCACCACGCAGGGGGCGGTGGCCTCGATCGTTCTGGGCATCGGCGTCTGGCTGCTCTTCCTGGGGGTTTCGTCCTGGGGCGCCGTGTTCCCGGCCCAGCTGGCGGGCGTACTGTGCTCCTTCGCGGGCATGGTGATCGGCTCGCTGCTGCCGCAATGGTTGGCGAACACTCACACGCCGCACCGCCCGCTGGCCACGGAGCCGGCCTGAAGCCTGGGGCCGGCGGCCGGGCCGGGCGCCCTTCGGCGGGGGCGCCCCTATAATCGAGGGCTTTGCGAGCGGCCGTTGCGCCGCTTTTTTAGACCCCATTTCCCCATGCCCATCTACGCCTACAAGTGCAGCGCCTGCGGCTTCGCCAAGGACGCTTTGCAGAAGATGTCCGACGCGCCCCTCACGGTGTGCCCGGCGTGCGGCGCGAGTGCGTTCGAAAAGCAGGTCACGGCCGCCGGCTTCCAGCTCAAGGGCTCCGGCTGGTACGTGACCGATTTCCGCGACGGCGGCGGCAAGAAGTCCGAGCCGGCCACGTCGACCGCCTCCGGCGAATCTTCGTCCTCTTCCTCTTCTTCCACCACGACCGCCGCGCCGAGCCCCGCTCCGGCGCCCGCCGCACCGGCTCCCGCGCCGGCCGCGTCGAGCGGCGACTGAAACGCCCCTGACCGCCATGCTCGCCCTGCGCAAATGGTTGCTGTCCGGCCTGCTGGTCATCGTGCCGCTGGTCATCACGCTCGGCGTGCTGAACTGGATCATCGGCACGCTCGACCAGACGCTTTGGCTGCTGCCCGAGCAGTGGCAGACCTGGCTGAGCGAGCACAAGGTGCGCGGCCTGGGCGTGCTGCTCACGCTGGCGATCCTGCTGGTGGTGGGCGCCACGGCCAGCAACTTCGTCGGCAAGCGCCTGCTCGGCTGGGGCGATGCCGTGGTCCGGCGCATCCCGGTGGTGCGCTCGATCTACTCCAGTGTCAAGCAGGTGTCGGACACGCTGTTCTCCGAGAACGGCAACGCCTTCCGCACCGCGGTGCTGGTGCAATGGCCGCGCGAAGGCGTGTGGACCATCGCCTTCGTGACCGGGGCGCCCGGCAACGAGGTCGCCGCGCATCTCGGCGAGGGCGAGTTCCTCAGCGTCTACGTGCCGACCACGCCCAATCCCACGGGCGGCTACTTCGTGATGCTCAAGCGCAGCGACTGCATCGAACTGAAGATGAGCGTGGACGAAGCGCTCAAGTACATCGTCTCGATGGGGGTGGTCGTTCCAGGCGGCCCCACCACGGTGGCGGTGAAGTCTTCCAACTCATAAAAGAACGAACGCGCCCTCGAGGCGCCGGAATGGATTCCCTATGGCCATGCGTACTCAATATTGCGGTCTCGTGACCGAAGCCCTGCTGGGCCAGACCGTCACCCTTTGCGGCTGGGTCAACCGTCGCCGCGACCACGGCGGCGTGATCTTCATCGACGTGCGTGACCGCGAAGGCTACGTGCAGGTGGTGTGCGACCCCGACCGCGCCTCCACCTTCGCCGTGGCCGAGAGCCTGCGCAACGAATACTGCGTGCAGGTCACCGGCCTGGTGCGCGCGCGCCCCGAAGGCACGACCAACGACCAGCTCAAGAGCGGCAAGATCGAAGTGCTGTGCCACGAGCTGAAGGTGCTGAACCCCTCGGTCACGCCCCCGTTCCTGCTGGACGACGACAACCTGTCGGAAACCACCCGCCTCACGCACCGCGTGCTCGACCTGCGCCGCCCGGCCATGCAGCGCAACATGATGCTGCGCTACAAGGTGACGATGGAAACGCGCAAGTTCCTCGACGCCAACGGCTTCATCGACATCGAGACGCCGATGCTGGGCAAGTCCACGCCCGAGGGCGCGCGCGACTACCTCGTGCCCAGCCGCGTGCACGACGGCAGCTTCTTCGCGCTGCCGCAGTCGCCCCAGCTGTTCAAGCAACTGCTGATGGTGGCCGGCTACGACCGCTACTACCAGATCGTGAAGTGCTTCCGCGACGAAGACCTGCGCGCCGACCGCCAGCCCGAATTCACGCAGATCGACATCGAGACCTCCTTCCTCGCCGAGGAAGAGATCCGCGAGATGTTCGAAGGCATGATCCGCAACGTGTTCCGCAACGCCGCGGGCATCGACCTGCCGGTGTTCCCGACCATGACGTACGCGGACGCGATGTTCAAGTACGGCTCCGACAAGCCCGACCTGCGCGTGAAGCTCGAGTTCACCGAGCTGACCGAGCTGATGAAGCGCGTCGAGTTCAAGGTGTTCTCCAACGCCGCCACCATGGCCGGTGGCCGCGTGGTCGCGCTGCGCGTGCCTGGCGGCGGTGCCGAGGGCGGCCTGTCGCGCGGCGAGATCGACGCCTACCAGGAGTTCGTCAAGATCTACGGCGCCAAGGGCCTGGCCTACATCAAGGTCAACGACGCGCAAGCCGGCCGTGACGGCCTGCAGAGCCCGATCGTGAAGAACCTCGACGACAACGCGCTGGCCGAGATCATCGCCCGCACGGGCGCACGCAACGGCGACATCCTGTTCTTCGGCGCCGACAAGGAAAAGGTCGTCAACGACGCCATCGGTGCGCTGCGCGTGAAGATCGGCCACAGCGCCTTTGGCAAGAAGAGCGGCCTGTTCGACGACCGCTGGGCGCCGCTGTGGGTGGTGGACTTCCCGATGTTCGAGTTCGACGAGGAAGGCCAGCGCTGGAGCGCCGTGCACCACCCGTTCACCGCGCCGAAGGACGGCCACGAAGATCTCATGGACACCGCGCCCGAGAAGTGCATCGCCAAGGCCTACGACATGGTGCTCAACGGCATCGAGATGGGCGGCGGCTCGGTGCGTATCCACCGCGAGGAAGTGCAGAGCAAGGTGTTCCGCGCGCTGAAGATCAGCGCCGAGGACGCGCAGCTCAAGTTCGGCTTCCTGCTGGATGCGCTGCAGTACGGCGCCCCGCCGCACGGCGGCATCGCCATCGGCCTGGACCGCCTGGTCATGCTCATGACCGGCGCCGAGTCGATCCGCGACGTGATCGCCTTCCCCAAGACCCAACGCGCGCAAGACCTGCTGACGCAGGCGCCGAGCCCGGTCGACGAGAAGCAGCTGCGCGAGCTCCACATCAAGCTGCGCAACAATCCCCAGGCAGCAGCATGATGCTCGCCCCCAGGCTGCGCGCACTTCGTGTCGCTTCGCCAACCCCCTACCGGGGGCAACACCAGAGGCCCGGCAAAGCGGGTTCCTCGGTGTTTCGCGAAGAAGCCTGAGCACCCCCCGATGACGACCGACTCCCGGCCCTGGAAGATCCCGGAGTCGGTGCTGGTCGTGATCCACACGCCGGCGCTCGATGTGCTGCTGATCCGGCGTGCGGATGCCGAGACCGACTTCTGGCAGTCGGTCACCGGCAGCAAGGATGTGGCCGACGAGCCGCTCGCGCTCACCGCGGCGCGCGAGGTGGCCGAGGAAACCGGCATCCTGTGCGGCGAAGGCACGCCGCTGGCTTCGCAGCTGGTCGACTGGCAGCTGCGCAACGTCTACGAGATCTACCCCCGCTGGCGCGCCCGCTATGCGCCGGGCGTCACCCACAACACCGAGCACCTGTTCGGCCTGCGCGTGCCCGAACGCGTCGTGCCCACGCTCGACCCCCGCGAGCACACCGACTGGCGCTGGCTGCCATACCGGGAAGCGGCGGACGCCTGCTTTTCCCCGTCGAATGCCGAAGCCATTCTGTTGCTGCCAGAATTTGCGCGATGACGAACCAGCCGGCAGCAGCAGCGGTGCAGAACCTCCGCGTCGCCACCTACAACATCCACAAGGGTGTGCAGGGCATCGGCCCCACGCGGCGGCTCGAGATCCACAACCTGGGCCATGCCATCGAGCAGCTCGACGCCGACATCGTCTGCCTGCAGGAAGTGCGAAAGATGAACCGGCAGGCGGCCGCGCGTTTCGCGCGCTGGCCCGAGTTGCCGCAGGCCGACTTCCTCGCGCCCGAGGGCTACACCGCCGTCTACGAGACCAACGCCGTCACGCGCCATGGCGAGCACGGCAACGCGCTGCTCACGCGCTGGCCGGTGCTGGGCACCAACCACCAGGACATTTCCGACCACCGCTTCGAGCAGCGCGGGCTGCTGCACGTGGTGATCGACGTGGAAGGCCGGCGGGTGCACGCCATCGTGGTGCACCTGGGGCTCATCAAGGGCAGCCGGGTGCGGCAGATCGCGCGGCTGCGCGAATTCATCGACCGCGAGGTGCCGCCCGGCGAGGCAGTGGTGGTGGCGGGCGACTTCAACGACTGGGGCGCGCGCATGCGCTATGCCATGAATGCCATGGGCCTGCGCGACACCAGCGACCTGCGCGGGCCCCGCACGCTCACGTACCCCTCGCGCCTGCCGGTGGCCCAGCTCGACTTCGTCTACGGACGCGGCCTGGAGCCGCTGGCCTGCAACGTGCCGCGCGGCCCGATCTGGGCCCGCATGTCCGATCACCTTCCGCTGGTGGCCGATTTCACGCTCCTTAATTGATAGCATTGCTCCAAGGAGGGACGGGCGTTGCGGCCCCGAATGTCCGGAGCCATTCACTGGTACGATCCCCGCCATGCTGAGGAAAACCGACGTCGAACCGCTCCCCGATCGAAAAGACGATGACGAGGGCACGCCCGTCTCCGTGAAGATCCGCGAGCGCATCACCGCCGCGCGCAAGCGCTTCAATGCCAACGACAACATCTCCGAGTTCATCGAGCCCGGCGAGCTCGAGAAGCTGCTCGACGAGGTCGAGGTCAAGATGAAGGACGTGCTGCACAGCCTGGTGATCGACGTCGAGAACGACCACAACACCGACAACACCGCGCGCCGCGTCGCCAAGATGTACCTCAACGAGGTCTTCCGTGGCCGCTACGTCGCCCCGCCTTCGCTCACCGAGTTTCCCAACGCCGAGCACCTGAACGAGCTGATGATCGTCGGCCCGATCACCGTGCGCAGCGCCTGCTCGCATCACTTCTGCCCGATCATCGGCAAGCTGTGGATCGGCGTGATGCCCAACGAGCACACCAACGTGATCGGCCTGTCGAAGTACGCGCGCCTGGCCGAGTGGGTCATGGGCCGTCCGCAGATCCAGGAAGAAGCCGTGGTGCAGCTGGCCGACCTGATCCAGGAGAAGACCCAGCCCGACGGCCTCGCCCTCGTCATGGAGGCCGAGCACTTCTGCATGGCCTGGCGCGGCGTGAAGGAAATGGACAGCAAGATGATCAATTCCGTGATGCGCGGCGTGTTCCTGAAAGACCCGAGCCTGCGCCGCGAATTCCTGTCCCTCCTGCCGAGAAAGGGCTGAGCCATGCTGGTCCGACTCCTCTACGCCAGCCGCGCCGTCGACACCAGCCCCGAGGCCATCGAGTCGATCCTCGCGCAATCGCGCTCGCACAACACCGCCTGCGGCATCACCGGCATCCTCTGCTACGGCGCGGGGACCTTCCTGCAGGCCATCGAAGGCGGCCGCATGGCCATCAGCGAGCTGTACGGCCACATCCAGCGCGACGCGCGCCACAAGGACGTGGTGCTGCTGCACTACGAAGAGATCTCCGAGCGCCGCTTCGGCGGCTGGACCATGGGGCAGGTCAACCTGTCGAAGCTCAACGCGTCGACGCTGCTGAAGTATTCCGAGAAGCCCGAGCTCAATCCGTACGCGGTGTCGGGCAAGGTCTCATTGGCGCTGCTGGAAGAGCTGATGGCCACCGCAGCCATCGTCGGCCGCCACTGAAAGTGGTGGCCCCCACGCTCGGCACTTCGTGTCCTCGCTGCCCCCCGAGGGGGCCGCTCGCGCCTTGGGGCGGCCCGGCGGCGCTCGGTCTCGCATAGCTCGAGGTGCCGCTCTCCGCATTCGCCCTGATCCTGCTCGCCGGGATCATCCATGCCAGCTGGAACATCGCCGCCAAGAAGGCCAACGGCGACGCGCGCTTCAGCTTCCAGACCAGCGTGTTCAACATGGTCATCTGGGCTCCGCTGGGCATCGTGCTGGGCTGGAACGTGGTGCCGGGCTGGGGCGCGGCCGAGTGGGGCTTCGTCGTGCTCAGCGGGGTGCTGCACGTCTTCTATTTCATCGTGCTGCTGCGCGGCTACCGCAAGTCGGACCTCACCGTGGTCTACCCGCTGGCGCGCGGCTCCGGGCCGCTGCTGTCGTCGCTGGTGGCGGTGCTCTTCCTTGGCGAGAAGATCAGCCTCGTCGGCGTGGCCGGCATCCTGGGCGTGGTGGCCGGCGTGTTCCTCATCGCCGGCGGCCCGCGCCTGTGGCAGAAGGCGCACGACCCGGCGCAGCGTGCGCGGGTGCACAAGGGCATGCGCTACGGCGTGCTGACCGGCGCCTTCATTGCGGCCTACACGGTGGCTGACAGCTACGCGGTCAAGTTCCTCATGATGTCGCCGATCCTGCTCGACTACATGGGCAATCTCGTTCGCATCGTGTTGCTGATGCCCGCCGCGCTGCAGGACCGCGCGACCACCGCGCGCATGTGGCGCGAGCAGTGGAAGTACGCGCTGCTGGTGGCGGCGATCAGCCCGGTGTCTTACGTGCTGGTGCTCTACGCGGTGCAGCAGGCGCCCATCTCCCACGTGGCGCCCGCGCGCGAGGTCTCGATGCTGTTTGCCGCGCTCATCGGCGGCCACCTGCTGCGCGAGGGCGACCGGCTGCTGAGGCTGCTGGGCGCAATGTTCATCGCCGCCGGCGTGGTGGCGCTCGCGCTGGGCTGAGGCCGTGCTGCTGTTCGGCTGCGACTTCTCCAGCGCGCCAACGGCACGCAAGCCCATCGTCATCGCGACCGGCGAGCTGGCCGGCGCCGACCGCGTCGTGCTGCACGGCCTGCGGCGCTTCTCGACGCTCGACGCATGGGGTGAATGGCTCATCGCCACGCCTGCGTGGACCGGCGGCTTCGACTTTCCGTTCAGCCTGCCGCGCGAGCTCGTCGAGCACCTGCGGTGGCCGCTGCAGTGGGAGCCGCTGATGGCCCACTACGCCGGCCTGAGCCGCGCCGAGATCCGCGGGACCTTCGCCGCCTTCTGCGCGGCGCGCCCGGTGGGCGGCAAGTTCGCGCATCGCGCGGCCGACGCTCCCGCGGGCTCCAGCCCTTCGATGAAATGGGTCAACCCGCCGGTGGCGTACATGCTTCATGCGGGCGTGCCGCGCCTGCTGGCCGCCGGTGCGCGCATTCCGGGGCTGCACGCAGGCAAGGGCGGCGATCGCATCGCGCTGGAGGCTTATCCCGGCCTGCTGGCGCGCGAGCTGATCGGCCGCCGCAGCTACAAGAGCGACGACCTCGTGAAGCAGACGCCGGAGCGCCGGACCGCGCGCGCCGATCTGCTGGCGGCGCTGGAAGCCGGCTCGGCCCGCCTCGGACTCGGGCTGGCCGTCACGCCGGCGCAGCGCAAGGAACTGCTGGCGGATGCCCGCGGCGACGACATCGACGCGGCGCTGTGCCTGATGCAGGCCGCCTGGGGCCACCTGCGCGCCGGAAGCCCCGGCCCGGGCCATGGCCTGCCGGAAGACATCGATCCGCTTGAAGGATGGATCGTCAGCGCCTGAGCTTCCTTGTCCTACACCTCTTCGGGCTTCCGTCGGCGTGAGCCGGCCCGGGCAGGGACCTAGATTGAATGCGTGGGCCGCTGCGGCTCACGCATTCGTTTCATAACTCAGGAAGGAAGCAACATGAACAAGGATCAAGTGGCAGGCCGCGTCGAGGAAGCCAAGGGCAAGCTGAAGGAAGTCGCCGGCAAGGTCGTCGGCAACGAGAAGCTCGAAGGCGAGGGCGTTGCCGACCAGGCCGCCGGCAAGGTGCAAAAGACCTACGGCGACCTCAAGGAAAAGGCCAAGGACGCGATCAAGTCGGGCGCCGACAAGCTGTGAGCGTCGCAAGGCCGGCTGCCGGTGATCCGGCAGCCTTCCCTGCCTTTCATCTCCCCCCGATTTCCAGAGATTTCCCCGATCAACAGGAGGATTCCATGAACAGATCGACCCAACAGACGGCCACGCCGCATTCGCGCGCCTGGCTTGCCGTGCTCGTGGCCGGCGCGGCGCTGACGCTGGCTGCCTGCGACAAGTCCGACAACCGCACTGCGGGCGAGAAGCTCGACAGCGCCGTGGCCAAGACCGAGCAGGCCGCCGACGCCGCGGCAGCCAAGACCGGCGAGGCCGTCAAGGACGCCAAGGCGAAGATCGAGTCGTCCAATACCACCGCCGAGGTGAAGGAGGCAGCCAAGGATGCCGGCGCCGCGGTGAGCACGACCGTGAACGACGCCGCCATCACGGCTTCGGTGTCCGCGGGCCTTGCCAAGGACCCGGACCTGAGCGCCATCAAGATCGACGTCGACACCAAGGCCGGCGCGGTGAGCCTGAAGGGCCCGGCGCCCACGGCAGCCGCCAAGGCGCGCGCCGAGGAGATCGCCAAGGGCGTGCAGGGCGTGACGTCGGTGGACAACCAGCTTCAGGTGAAGGGCTGATCGCTTTCGCCCGGTCTCGGTCGCGTTTTCGCTTCACCCATGAAAAAGCCCGGTTAGTGCCGGGCTTTTTCATGAGAGCACGGGGCCGATGCGGCCCCGGGGTCGGGTCAATCAGTGGCCCAGCCAGTCCTTCAGCTCGTCGGCATGCTCTTCCTCGTCGGAAAGGATGTCCTCGAGCATGCGCCGCGTGGTCGGGTCCTTGTCGCCGATCAGCGCGATCATCTGGCGGTACGACTCCACCGCCACGCGCTCGGCGATCAGGTTGGCGCGCACCATCGCCTGCAGGTCGGTCGATTCGTCGTAGGCCGCATGGCTGCGGTCGAGCAGGCGCGAGGGCGCGAAGTCGGGTTCGCCGCCCAGCTGCACGATGCGCTCGGCGATGCGGTCGGCATGGGCCGATTCCTCGTTGGCGTGCACCAGGAATTCGTCGGCGATGGCGGGCGACTCGACGCCGTTGGCGGTGAAGTAGTGGCGCTTGTAGCGCAGCACGCAGACCAGCTCGGTGGCCAGCGCGTCGTTCAGCAGCTTGACGACGTCGTCGCGCCAGGGGCCGTAGCTCGGGGTGACGGCGCCGTCGTCGAGGCTGTTGCGCGCGGCGTCGAGTCCGCTCTGGTCGAGTTCCAGGTGCTTGTGGGCGGTGGAAGCAGAAGAAGCAGAGGAGGAAGAGGAAACGTCGGTTTTCATGGAGTGTCCTTTCGTGGGGAGCGGGATGGGTGAGGGGAGCCCGGGGGCTTCCGCATCAGCGTGGTGACGAGGTCGGCCACGTCGGATGTCTTCAGTACGGCCGCCAGCACCGCGGTGGCCGAGAGCAGCCGCCAGGGCCTGACGAGCACCAGCAGGGCGCCGGTGGCGGCCGCGGCCGCCATGAGCTTGGCCGGTTCTTTGCGCGCGTAGTGTTCGAGCACCGGCCGCGCCAGTTGGCCGACCGCATGCGCGGGGTGCCTGCGCCACCAGCGTTCCGCCACGCTGCGGCCCACGGCGAGCCACACGTTCTCTCTTCTTCCTCCTCTTGCTCCTCCTTGTTCTCCTCTACCTCGAGCGTGGTCCTGATGCAGGTCATCCGCCTGTGCGGAGGCGGCTTGCGCGTCGTACTGCGCGTATTCCAGGTCGTCCGGTTCTTGGTCTTCGGCCGGCGCGCCTGCGTCCTGGTTGAACTGCCGCACCAGTGCGCGGCGCGAGAGGGCCAGGCGCTGGACCGGACTGAGATGCGAAGGAGGGTGGCGGTCAGCGGCCATGGGGGTCTCCGGCTTCGCGCAGCGCCTGCAGGTCGGCGTCGAGCTGGGAGCGCAGGTCGTCGAAGCTGTAGCTGCTGGTAGGCCGCGTCGCGTACCAAGTGCAGATGAGCGCCATCACCACGGCCACGGCCGGCACGGCCACCAGCACCCAGTGAAAGCTGCCGTGCATCACGCCGAGCAGCACGGCCACGCCGATCAGCCCGAGCGCCAGCGTGGCGCTGGCCACCGCCAGGACGCCCGCGACGATGCGAGCGGCGATGCCGCGTCCCGCTTGCGCGGATTCCTGGCGAAGGAGGGCGGCGTAGTTGGCGAGGTGTTCAGCGACGAGTTCCGGATGCCCGAGCACCGTGGAAAAAATCGGATGGAGCATGGTGCCGGGATCGGTCGACGACGGACGCTTCGTGGATCAGTAGTCGTCGCGGCTGCGGCGGCTTGCCAGCACGATGAGCGCCGTGATGGCGGCGCCGGCGGCGGCCGCGAGCAACACCGAGCGCACGGGCTGGTCGGAGATGTAGCGGCCGGTGACGTCGGCTGCCTGTTCGAGGCGGCGCTGGGCGCGGGCACTGGTGGTCGATGCGGCGTCCAGGCCGCGCTGAACGGCTTGCTGCACGCGGGCTGCGAGTTGCTCGACGGCCGGTTCGGAATCGCGCTGCAGGTCGCGGACCTTTTCGCCCGCCGCATTCACCGCGTTCTGAGCATAGGCGCGGGTGGTTTCGACCGCGTCACGGGCGGTCTGGCGCGCTTCGTCGGCGAGTTGCGAGGGAGTCTTGGTCGTCGTGTTCATGTGAAAGTCCTTTCCGGAAAAGTGAAATGCGCAAGCCTGTTGATCGTAACGACGCTACTTGCGTCGTAGCAAGCCGGCAAGGAAGCTCGCGATCGCGAGGACCGCGAAGATCACGAACAGGATCTTGGCGATGCCCACCGCGCTGGCGGCGATGCCGCCGAACCCGAAGAGGGCCGCGATCAGGGCGATGACCAGAAACACCACGGCGTAATGCAGCATGTGGAACTCCTTCGAGGCTTGCCTCGCTGTTTTTGAAAAACGTCCAAACGTCGCATCCGGCAACCCCCGACGGGAAAGAACCGGAAGAACCGGATGGCACGGTATCAACCTTAAGCGGGGGGCCGTCCCGGACCTGTCAGCGGCCGGGGTTGGGGTGCGTAGGAGATGGCCGAGTCGGCCGCGGCGCGCGGTGTGCAGGAGTTCCGGCTGCGCTACGGCTGCGAAGAGAGAAGAGAAAAGAGAGAGGACGATCGAGAGGGCGATCAGGCCGGCTTGACGATCGGAAGCATCGCGCTCAGCCGCGTGCCCTTGCCCGGCGCGGACCATATCGTGAGCTTGCCGCGCGCGGCTTCCACCCGGTGCCGCATGCCCGCGAGGCCGTGCGTCGAGGGCCGCACGCGCTGCGTGTCGAAGCCCTTGCCGTTGTCGGCCACCTCCACCACCACGTGGTTGTCGTAGTTCTTGAGGACGATGGTGGCCTCGCTCGCCTCGGCGTACTTGCCGATGTTGGTGAGGCTCTCCTGCACCATGCGGTAGATGGTGAGCTGGCGCGACTCGTCCATGGTCACGGGCTCGAGCACCATCTCCACCTGCAGGCCGGAGCGCTCCCCGAACTCGCGCCCCAGGATCTCCAGCGACGCGACCAGCCCCAGGTTGGCCAGCGAGGAGGGGCGCAGGTCCTCGATGATGCGGCGCTTGAGCGCGATGCCGCTGTTGAGCAGCTCGGTCAGATGCTGCAGCCGCTGGATCGCGTCGGGCGCGTCCGCCAGCCGCGACTTCAGCCGCGCCACGTCGAGCTTGGCCGCGGTGAGCAGCGAGCCCAGCTCGTCGTGCAGTTCGCGCGCGAGGAAGCCGCGCTCGGTCTCGCGCACGTCCTGCAGGTGGGTGGCCAGCTCGGCCAGCGAGGCGGTGCGCTCGCGCACCTCGTCCTCCAGCGCGTTGCGCTCGCGCTGCAGGGACTCCTGCTGGCGCTCGCCGATGGAGCGCAGCACGTGCGTCTGGCGCAGGTACAGGAAGAAGGCAAGGAGTGCGGCCAGCGCCACGATGGCGGTACCGATGCGCGCCAGCTGCAGCGAACGCAGCACCTGCGCCTGGCTCTGGCCCAGGGTGGCGTTGCTGGCCTTCACCAACTCGCCCGCCGTCGCGCGGATGGCCTCCATCTCCTCCTGGCCCACGTCGGTGGTGATGACGAACTTCCAGGCGTCGTCCTTGCCGTCCTGGCGCAGGCGCACGCTCATGTCCATCTCGGCGACCTTGCGCAGCACGTGCTTTGACAGCTCGGCCAGCCGGGTGAGTTCGGCCGGGCGGTCGGCATACAGCCGGCGCAGCGTGGCGAGGTGGCCGTCGACCTGCTTGACCGCATCGTCATAGGGTTTTCGGTAGCTCGCCTCGCCGGTCAGCAGGAAGCCCCGCTGGCCGGTCTCGGCGTCCAGCATGTTCTGCAGGATCTTGTTGAGCGTGCCTCGCACCTGCTGGGCCTCGTCGATGTCGGCCAGGGCGCGGGTGGACTGCCGGTAGCCGGCCTCGTTGATGCCGACGAGGGCCAGCGCGGCCAGTGCCGCGAGCAGCAGGCTCACGGCCATTCTTGGTGGGGCTAACCAGTGCATGAAACTTTCAAGGCTGCTTGTGGCGCAAGTTCGTGAATAATTGATAACAATCAGGGACCTGGCATGTTGCGACCCTCGGGTGCGCAACACAACGACGAAAGTAACAAATGATCAAAATCGGAATTGTGGACGACCACGCCATCGTGCGATCGGGCCTCCGGCAGTTCTTCTCCGAGCACGTGGACCTGCGCGTGGCGGGCGAGGCAGCCAGCGGCCGTGAAGCCATCGAACTGGTGCGCACCACGGAGCTGGACGTGCTGGTCATGGACCTTTCGATGCCCGGGCAAAGCGGTATCGATGCACTCGCCATGATCCGCGCCAAGGCGCCGGACGTGGGCATCCTGATCCTCAGCGGCTATCCCGAGGAGCACTACGCGATGAACCTGATCCGCCAGGGCGCGAGCGGCTACCTCAACAAGGAATGCGATCCCATCGAGATCGTCAACGCCATCCGCACCATCGCGCTGGGCCGGCGCTACATCACCCCGGCCGTGGCCGAACTGCTGGCCCGCCAGCTCGACCGCAAGGACGACGCCGCGCCGCACGAGCAGCTCTCTGAGCGCGAATTCCAGGTGTTCCTGAAGCTCGCCAAGGGCGAGACGGCCGGCGACATCGCCAAGACGCTGTCGCTGTCGGTGAAGACCGTGAGCACCTACCGCACGCGGCTGATGGAGAAGATGAATCTCTCCTCCAACAGCGACCTCACGTACTACGCACTGAAGAACAAGCTGATCGACTGAAGCCGGCCGGCGGGCAGGGAGGGGGTCCAAGGCGGCTTCCTCAGCCCGCGCCGGACGAGGCGCGCGAGGCTCGATCGCGGGCCTGCACCAGGCAGAATTCGACCAGCGCGTCGATCTCGTTCGACTTGTCGAACACCGCGTCGACCCCGAACTCCGCGCAGCGGCGCCGTATGTCGGGCGTCGCATAGTTGCTGAGCACCACCACCTTCTGTACCGGCTTGCGGCCCTGGCAGGCCTGCAGCACGCCCAGGCCGCTGCCCTGCTTGAGGAAGAGATCGACGATGACGAGGTCCCACTCGCCGTCGTGGCCGAGCAGCCATGCGCGCGCGCCGCTTTCGGTTTCGGCGAAGCCCACGACCGTGGTGCAGGTGAGTTCTTCCAGCGTGCCAATGAGGTTTTCACGGATCGTGAGGTTGTCTTCGACAACATAAGTCTGCAATCTGGAATCCATGCCGAACCACTCTTCCTCTGAGGTTGGCTGACGCATTCAGCGCGCCTGCGTTGGCAACGACTGCCTGCGGAGCGACTTTGCTGCGTCTCCTGTGCGCATCATGCAAGCTTCGGCGGCTGGCGGTTGTAGGCGGGTTCCGACGCGCGCATTCCCGGCGCCTCCAGTAGGCAATGCCTCACGATTTCTACGGCTTGCCGCTGACCGCGGCCGAGCGACCGCCCGAGTTAAAAGGAGCCCCATGGCAACGACGAATGCACCGACCAAAGCTGGCATCCTGCGCGGCCGGCCGCTCTGGCAGAAGCTGCTGGCGGGCCTGGTGCTGCTCTTCGCGCTGCTGGCCGTGGGGCTCGCCTTCTTCCCGTGGGACGTGCTGCGAGAGCCGGTCAACCGCTACGTCAGCGAGAAGACCGGGCGCAAGTTCGAGATCACCCGGCGGCTCGACGTGGGGCTCGGGTGGCGGCAGGCCACCGTCAGGCTCGACGGCATCGAGTTCGCCAATCCCCCGTGGGCGCGCGATCCGTACCTGGTGAAGGCGGAGCGCGCCGATTTCGACATCCGCCTCTGGCCGCTGATCTCGAGCAGCATCGTCATCCCGCGGCTGGCGCTTTCCTCGCCCACGGTGGGGCTGCAGATGGAAGCCGACGGCCGCCGCACCTGGGCGCTGGGCAAGGAAGGCAAGGACAGCTCGGAAGGCGGCACCGTGCCCACCATCGGCCAGGTGCAGGTCGACAGCGGCGCGGTCGACTTCCTGGCCAAGCACCTGGGCGTCGACGTGCATGCCGACCTGAGCTACGACAGCAGCCGCGGCGAAATGCCGCTGGACTACCGCATCAAGGGCCGCTACAAAGGCCAGCCGCTGACCGCCAGCGGGCGCACGGGCAACGTGCTGCAGATCGAGACCACGAACGCGCCGCCTTTCCCGATCGAAATCCGCGCCGCCGCAGGCCAGACGCAGCTGAAGGCGGCCGGCACGGTCGCCCGGCTGTCGGACCTGGACGGCATCGACGCCAGGTTCGACATCAAGGGCCAGACGCTGGGCGCCCTGTTCCCGCTGCTGGGCATCGCGCTGCCGCAGACATCGCCGTACACCTTGAGCGGCAAGCTCGACAAGCGTGGCAAGCTGTGGGAGGCCTCCGGTCTCAAGGGCCGGCTGGGCCTGTCCGACATCGCGGGCGACATGCGCTTCGATCAGTCCGGCAAGCTGCCGCACCTGGCGGGCGACCTGCGCTCCAACGTGATGGACATGGACGACCTGGGCCCGCTGATCGGCCTGCCGCCCACGGCGCGCACCGCCGCCACCGTGGAAGGCGTGGCGCCGCCGCCCACCGTCACGCAGGTCAGGCGCCCTGGCGGCAAGGTGCTGCCCACGGCGCCGCTGGACTTCGATCGCCTGCGCGCCATGAACGCTGACGTGAAGTACACCGCCGACCGCATCCGCAACGTGCGCGACGTGCCGCTGGAGCGCGGCAGCGTGCAGGTGAAGCTCGTCGAGGGCGTGCTCACGCTCGACCCGCTCGACCTGGGCGTGGCCGGCGGCAGGCTCAGCGGCGCGATCCGCATCGACGGCTCGAAGAAGCCGGCGGACATCCGCGCATCGCTCGACGCCCGGGCCATGCAGCTGGCGCGGCTCTTCCCGAAGCTCGAAACCACCGGCAACAGCGTCGGCCGGCTGGACGGGCGCATCAATCTCTCGGGCTCCGGCAGCACCGTGGCGAACTGGCTGGGCGGCGCGTCGGGCGACGTGGCGGTCATCTCGGGGCGCGGGCAGTTCGGCAACCTGCTGCCGGTGTTCGCGACGCTGGTGGGCGGCGACATCATCAAGTTCATCCTGCGCGGCGATCGCAACGTCGAGCTGCGCTGCGCGGCCCTGGCCTTCGACGTGAACAAGGGCCTGATGACCGGCCGCACCCTCGTGGTGGATACGACCAACGCTGTCTTCATCGCCACCGGGCAGGCCAACCTGGCGACCGAGGGGCTGGATTTCGTGATCCGCCCTGAGCCCAAGAGCAAGAACATCCTCTCGATCCGCACGCCGCTGGTGGTGAGCGGCACCTTCGGCGATCCGAAGGGCGGCCTGGAAGTCGGTCCGCTGGCCGGACGCGGGCTGGCCGCGCTGGCGCTGGGCGCGGTCAATCCGCTTCTGGCGTTGGCGGCGACCATCGAGCCGGGTCCGGGCGAGGATTCGAACTGCCAGGGCGTGGTGGCGCAGGCGAACAAGCCCACGGGAGCAGCGGCCAAGGGCGCCGCACGGGCGAAGGGCGCGAAGCAGCCTTAACTGGAAGGGCGGCGATGGCGCTGCGCGCAGACGCTGCAGTGCGGGTCGCGTGCCACGCGCAGCGTGTCGAAGGAGGTGCTGCGCCCGTCGAACATCAGCAGCTTGCCCGCCAGCGACGGGCCGATGCCGGCCAGCAGCTTCAGCGCCTCGCTGGCCTGCAGCGTGCCGATGGTTCCCACCACCGGGCCGAAGACGCCGAGCACCGCGCAACGGGTTTCCTCGAAGTCCGCGTCGGGCGGGAAGATGCAGGCGTAGCAGGGCGAGGCGTCGTCGCGGGTGTCGTAGACGCTCAGCTGGCCGTCGAAACGGATCGCCGCGCCCGCCACCAGCGGCTTCGAATGGGCGACGCAGGCACGGTTGACGGCCTGCCGGGTGGCGAAGTTGTCGCAGCAGTCGACCACCACGTCGGCCTCGGCGACCAGGCGCGACAGCAGGGTCTCGTCGGCGCGCAGCGCGTGGGTTTCGATGGCGATGTCGGGGTTGATGGCGCGCATGGCCTGCGCGGCCGACTCCACCTTGGGAAGACCGACCCGGTCATGCGAATGCGCCACCTGGCGCTGGAGATTGGTGAGGTCCACCTCGTCGTCGTCGACCAGCACGATGCGGCCGACCCCCGCCGCAGCGAGGTACAGGGCCACCGGCGAACCCAGTCCGCCGGCGCCTATGACGAGAACCTGTCCGGCACTGACACGGGCCTGCCCGTCGATGCCGAATTCCTCGAGAAGGATGTGGCGCGAATAGCGCAGCAGCTGGCTATCTTCCATGCGCCACCGGGCTCAGTTTTCCTTCTTCTCTTCCTTGTTGTCGACGATGACCTGCGTCTTGCTCACGAGCACCGGCTGGCCCTTCAGGCGGTTGAGCGCCTGCACGAGCGGGAAGTCCTTGTCGGTGCCGAACTCGGGCACCTTGCGGTCCTGCGGCGGCTTCTTGGCTTCTTCCTCGAGGCGCTTGCGGGCTTCGTCGCGGGCCTTCTCGCGTTCCGGGTCCTTGACTTCGGGGCCCTGGCCGCTGGCCAGGTGCTTCTCGAGGTCGGCCTCGCGCATGCGCAGGGCGGCGAAGGGGCTGCCCTCGGCGCTTTCGTCGACCAGCACGTTCGGCACGATGCCCTTGGCCTGGATCGAGGTACCGCTGGGCGTGTAGTAGCGCGCGGTGGTGATCTTCAGGCCGGTGTCGGGGCCGAGCGGACGGACCGTCTGCACCGAGCCCTTGCCGAAGGTCTGGCTGCCCATGATGGTGGCGCGCTTGTGGTCCTGCAGCGCGCCGGCGACGATTTCGCTGGCGGAAGCCGAGCCTTCGTTCACCAGCACCACCAGCGGCACGGTCTTCAGCGCGGCCGGCAGGCTGCGCAGCGGGTCGCTGCCCGAGCGGCGCTGGTAGAACTCCGGCGCCGCCTTGTAGACCGACTTGCTCTCGGCCAACTGGCCGTCGGTGGTGACCACCGTGACGTTCTCGGGCAGGAAGGCCGACGACACCGCCACGGCCGCGTCGAGCAGGCCGCCCGGGGTCGTTGCGCAGGTCGAGCACCAGGCCCTTGAGGTTCGGGTCTTCCTTGTACAGGTCGTCGATCTTCTTGACGAAGTCGTCGACGGTGCGTTCCTGGAACTGCGACAGGCGGATCCAGCCGTAGCCCGGCTCGATCATCTTGCCGCGGACCGACTGCGTGCGGATTTCCTCGCGCGTGATCGTCACGGGGAAGGTGCGGCTCTCGTCCTTGCGGAAGATGGTCAGCAGCACCTTGGTGTTGGCTTCGCCGCGCATGCGCTTGACCGCCTCGTTCAGCGACAGGCCGCGCACGGCGGTGTCGTCGATCTTGGTGATCAGGTCGTTGGGCTTGAGGCCCGCGCGGAAGGCGGGGGAGCCCTCGATGGGCGAGACGACCTTGATCAGGCCGTCTTCCTGGGAAATCTCGATGCCCACGCCGACGAAGCGGCCGGTGGTGCCTTCCCTGAATTCCTTGAAGGACTTCTTGTCGAAGTACTGGGAATGCGGGTCGAGCCCGGCGACCATGCCCGAGATGGCGTCGGAGATGAGCTTCTTCTCGTCGACCGGCTCCACGTAGTCGCTCTTGACCATCCCGAAGACGGCGGCGAGCTGCTGCAATTCCTCGAGCGGCAGCGGCGCGAGCGAGCCGCGCGCGACAGTCTGCAGCGAGACGGTGGTCAGGACGCCTGCAACGGCGCCGGCGGCGACCCAGCCGGTGATCTTGAGTTTGTGGCCCATCATGAGTGGTTGTCCTTGTCGGCGGCTGTCAGTCCAATATACACAGCTTGGAAGCAAATTGTTTGCCGGGGTTCCACGGGTGGAGCGCCGGACGGGGGCTTTTTCAGGGCGCTCCTGGCGGGCCTTCTCAGCCCTTGCCCTGCGATGCCACCGCGGCGGCGGCCTTTTCGGCGGCCGCGGCATCGCCGAGGTAATAGTGGCGCAGGGGCTTGAGGTCGTCGTCGAGCTCGTACACCAGCGGGATGCCGTTGGGGATGTTCAGCCCGACGATGTCGTCGTCGGAGATCCCGTCGAGGTACTTCACCAGGGCGCGGATCGAGTTGCCGTGGGCCGCCACCACCAGCCGGCGGCCGGTGCGGATGGCCGGCGCCATCGATTCGTTCCAGAAGGGCAGCACGCGCGCCACCGTGTCCTTCAGGCACTCGGTCAGCGGGATCTGCTCGGGCGACAGCTTGGCGTAGCGCACGTCGCCGCGCTCGCTGCGCGGGTCGTCGGCTTCCAGCGGCGGCGGGGGCGTGTTGTAGCTGCGGCGCCAGACCAGCACCTGTTCGTCGCCGTATTTCTTAGCGGTTTCGGCCTTGTTCAGGCCCTGCAGGCCGCCGTAGTGGCGCTCGTTGAGGCGCCAGGAATGCACCACGGGCAGCCAGGTGCGGTCGAGTTCGTCGAGGGTGTGCCAGAGGGTGCGGGTGGCGCGCTTGAGAACGCTCGTGTAGGCGACGTCGAAGTCGTAGCCCTCGGCCTTGAGCAGCCGGCCGGCCTGCTTGGCCTGTTCGACGCCGGTTTCGGTCAGGTCGACGTCGGTCCATCCGGTGAAGCGGTTTTCCAGATTCCAGGTCGATTCACCGTGACGGATCAATACCAGTTTGTGCATGTGGGAGGCCTTTGGCTGCGCTTGCGAAACCTCGCATTCTAAAATCCCCGGTTTGCCATTCAAGGAACCCCCGTGAAATTGATCGAATTCGTCACCGCGAACTGGATGCTGATCCTGATCGCGCTCAGCTCGGGCGCCATGCTGGCCTGGCCGCTGGTGCGGGAGCGGGCGGCGGAACGCTCACGGCCCAGGGCGCCGTCCAGCTCATCAACCGCGAGCGCGCGGTGCTGGTCGACGTGCGCGAACCCGAGGAATTCGCCACCGGCCACATGATCGGCGCCAAGAACGTTCCCCTGAACCAGCTCGAGGAAAAGCTCGCCGGCGCGGTCAAGAACAAGAACGTGCCGCTCCTGCTGGTGTGCGCCACCGGCGCCCGCGCCCAGCGCGCCGTGGCCATGGCCAAGAAGCTGGGTTACGAGCAGGCCCAAGCGGTCTCCGGCGGACTGAAGGCGTGGAAAGAGGCTAACCTGCCGGTTGAAAAAGCCTAGACATCGACTCGCCCCCAGGCTTCGCGCACTCCGTGGCGCTGTGCCGACCCCCTGCCGGGGGCAACGCCTGCGGCCCGACCAAGCCGATTCCGCGGCGTTCCCCGAAGGGACGGTGAGCGAGTTGAATAAATGAAACTTTCCCCAAGGTAGAGCGCATGCAAGCCGTCAAGATGTACACCACCGCCGTTTGCCCTTACTGCATCCGCGCGAAACAGATCCTGAAGTCCAAGGGCGTCGAGCAGATCGAGGAGATCCGCATCGATACCGACCCCCAGGCCCGCAACACCATGATGGAGATCACCCAGCGCCGCACGGTGCCCCAGATCTTCATCGGCGACACCCATGTGGGCGGCTGCGACGACCTGATGGCGCTCGACAGCCGCGGCGGCCTGGTTCCGCTGCTGCAGGGCGCCTGAAACCGGCCCTGCCCCGGAGCCGTCTTCCGGCCGGGCCATAATCGCCAGTTCACTCATCTGCAGCCCGCTGCGGGACCCTCTCCCCGGCGGGCATTGTTTTGATCCTCGAAAGTTCAGCCATGGCCGACCAGCAAGCCCAAGATCCCGTCTTCCAGATCCAGCGCGTCTACCTCAAGGACCTGTCGCTCGAGCAGCCCAATTCGCCCGCGATCCTGCTGGAGCAGGAACAGCCCACCGTCGACATCCAGCTCGGCGTGGACGCCCAGCCCGTGGCCGACGGCATCTTCGAGATCACTGTGGCCGCCACCGTGCAGACCAAGATCGGCGACAAGACCGTGTTCCTGGTCGAGGCAAAGCAGGCCGGCATCTTCGAGATCCGCCACCTGCCGGAAGAGCAAATGGGCGCCATCCTCGGCATCGCCTGCCCGCAGATCGTCTACCCCTACCTGCGCGGCAACGTGGCCGACGTGATCCAGCGCGGCGGCTTCCCGCCCGTGCACCTCGCCGAAATCAACTTCCAGGCCATGTACGAGCAGCAGCAGGCTCAGGCCGCCGGCCAGGCTGCGCCCTCGCTGGCGCAGTAATCGCGGCATAAAGCCGTAACAGCCGCAGCAGCCACCGACGTCGATGAAGATCTGCGTTCATGGCGCCGGCGCCTGGGGCACGGCGGTCGCCGTCAATGCGGCGGCCCGCCACGAAGTCACGCTCTGGGCGCGCGACGCCGCCCAGGCCGACGCCATGTCGGCCGCGCGAGAAAACTCCCGCTACCTGCCCGGGCTGGCCCTGCCGGCCTCGCTGGCCGTGCGCGCCGGCGACATTGCCCAAGCGCAGGCCGGCGCCGATCTGGTCATCGTGGCCACCCCCATGGCGGCCCTGCGCGCGCAACTCGTGGCGCTGCGAGGCACCGGCACCACCGCCGCGGTGGCGTGGCTGTGCAAGGGGGTCGAGCCCGCGCTCGACGCGTCTTCCCCCGCATCCTTCGGCCTGCTGGCCCACGAGATCTGGGCCCAGGTTGCTCCTGAATTGAGAGCGGGCGTGCTCAGCGGCCCCAGCTTCGCGCAGGAAGTCGCCGAAGGGCGGCCGACCGCGCTGGTGGCCGCCAGCCCGCACGCCGCCGTGCGCGACATGCTGGTCGACGCCTTCCACGGCCCCGCGCTGCGCGTCTACGCCAACGAGGACATCGTCGGCGTGGAGGTGGGCGGCGCGGTCAAGAACGTGCTGGCCATCGCCACCGGGCTGTGCGACGGCCTCGCGCTCGGGCTCAACGCCCGGGCGGCGCTCATCACGCGCGGCCTTGCCGAGATGACGCGCTTCGGCCTCGCGCTGGGCGCCCGTGCCGAGACCTTCATGGGCCTTTCCGGCCTGGGCGACCTGGTTCTTACTTCCACCGGCGACTTGTCGCGCAACCGCAAGGTCGGCCTGCTGCTCGCGCAGGGCCGCACGCTGGCGCAGGCCGTCGATTCCCTGGGCCACGTGGCCGAGGGCGTCTACTGCGCCCGCACCGTGGTGCAGCGCGCCCGGGGCCTCGGCATCGAGATGCCCATCGCCGAAGGCGTGGTCGCGCTGCTCGACGGCCGCGTGAGCCCGCAGGACGCCGTGGCGGCCCTCGTCGGCCGCGAGCCGGTGCCCGAATCGGTGCAGCTCCAGCAGCCGGGCGCCGCCGTTTCCCCCCGTCAATCCTCCTGAGAAAAACGCAGAGACAAAGAGAGCCATGAGCCTTCGCTTTGATTTTTCAGCGTCGGCCGTGGCCGCGCTGGCCCTGTCCGATGCCACCCGTGCATTGCAGGAAGACGTCGCCGACGGCGACCTGACCGCCTCGCTGGTCGACCCCGCGCGCCGCGCCCGCGCCCGCGTGCTGGCGCGCGAAGCCGCCGTCGTGTGCGGCGCCCCATGGGTCGAGGCCACGCTGCGGCAGCTCGATCCGCAGGTGCGCATCGAATGGCTGTGCGCCGAGGGCGAGCGCTGCGAGGCCGGCCAGACCGTGCTCGAGATCGAAGGCTCGGCCCGCGCGCTGCTGACGGCGGAGCGCACTTCGCTCAACTTCCTGCAGCTGCTGAGCGCCGTCGCCACCAAGACCGCGTTCTATGCCGACGCCGTGCGCGGCACCCGCGCGCGCATCGTCGACACCCGCAAGACCATTCCCGGCCTGCGGCTCGCGCAGAAATACGCCGTGCGCACCGGCGGCGGCCTGAACCACCGCATCGGCCTGTACGACGCGGTGCTCATCAAGGAAAACCACATCGCCGCGGCCGGCGGCGTGGCCGCGGCCCTGCGTGCCGTGGCGCCCGCGGCCGCGAAGGCGGAGTTCGTCGAGGTCGAGGTCGAGACGCTGGCCCAGCTGCGCGAGGCGCTCGACGCCGGCGCGCGCATGGTGCTGCTCGACAACATGGACCTGCCCACGCTGCGCGAGGCCGTGCGCATCAACGACGAGGCCGGCGAAGGCCGCAAGGCGGTGCTCGAGATTTCCGGCGGCGTCACGCTGGACGGCCTGCGCGCCCTGGCCGAAACGGGCGTCGACCGGATTTCCATCGGTGCCCTGACCAAGGACGTCAAGGCGATCGACTACTCGATGCGTTTCCAGGAAGGCTGATCCGCCCATGTCGTCCACGGTCATCGATGTCGACTACGAGCAGCCCGCCGAAACCAGGGCCGGCGCCGTCTGCGACACCCGCCACGCCTGGGCGCGCGTGCCGCCCGAGCCATCGCCCGACGAGCGCATCGCGCTGAAGGGGCGCATCCGCCGCCTGCTGCGCGAGCGCAATGCGGTGATGGTGTCGCACTTCTACGTGCACCCCGACCTGCAGGACCTCGCCGAGGAAACCGGCGGCATCGTGAGCGATTCGCTCGAAATGGCGCGCTTCGGCCGCGACCACGCCGCGCAGACGCTGGTGGTGTCGGGCGTGCGCTTCATGGGCGAGACCTCGAAGATCCTGTCGCCCGAGAAGCGCGTGCTGATGCCCGACCTCGACGCGAACTGCTCGCTCGACCTGGGCTGCCCGGTCGACCAGTTCAGCGCCTTCTGCGACCAGCATCCCGACCGCACCGTGGTCGTCTATGCCAACACCAGCGCGGCCGTGAAGGCGCGCGCCGACTGGCTGGTCACCTCCAGCTGCGCGCTCGACGTGGTGAACGCGCTGCATGCGGCGGGGCAGAAGATCCTGTGGGGCCCCGACCGCCACCTGGGCGACTACATCCGCCGCCAGACCGGCGCCGACATGGTCAGCTGGAACGGCGCGTGCATCGTGCACGACGAGTTCAAGGCGCTGGAGCTCAAGCTGCTCATGAAGGAGCACCCGAAGGCCAAGGTGCTGGTGCACCCCGAATCGCCCTCGGACGTGATCGCGCTGGCCGATGCGGTCGGCTCCACCTCGGCGATCCTGAACGCCGCGCAGCGCATGGACGCCAGGGAGTTCATCGTCGCCACCGACAGCGGCATGCTGCACAAGCTGCGCACGCTGAACCCCGGCAAGGTCTTCATCGAGGCGCCGACGGCCGGCAACGGCGGCACCTGCAAGAGCTGCGCGCATTGCCCGTGGATGGCGATGAACGGGCTGGTGGAGCTTGCGAATGCCCTGGAGACGGGCGCGGGGGAAATCCACGTCGATCCGGCGCTGGGGCTGCGGGCGCGGGTGCCGATCGATCGGATGCTGGCGTTCACGGTCGGGCTGAAGAACGGGCAGGCGCCGGGGAGCCTGGTGGCGGGCATCGGCGCGGCCTGACCCCGCTTCGCTCCTTCCCCCGCTGGGGGAAGGTTGGGATGGGGGCAGGCAGAGCGCTCGATGGTGGCGCCGCGTGCCCCCACCCCCGGCCCTCCCCCAGCGGGGGAGGGAGAAAAACCTAGAAATCCACGGTGCAGCTGTCCCCCAGCGCCTCCCGCCACACCTTCACCCGCGCAAGCGTTGGCCGCAGATCCGGCAGTGCATCCGCAATGAACACGCACAGGTTCTCCAGCGTCGGCGGGTGCAGCCCCGCCACGTCGTCCAGCAGGTGATGGTCGAGCTGCTCGCGCACATCCTCCAGCCGGCGGCGCAGCAGGCCCAGGTCGATCACCATCCCCGTCGCAGGGTCGCGCTCGCCCGTGAGCCACACCTCCGCGTGGTAGGTGTGTCCGTGGATACGGCGGCTGCCTTCCACTTCGATCTCGCGCTTGAGCGTGTGGGCGGCGTCGAAGAAAAAGCGTTGGCTGATCGTGAATCGCATCGTCGAAAAGAAAAACTCGGAAAAAAGGGGCGTCCGCCTCAGCGGATGCCGGTGATCTTGTGCGTCTGCACGCTCAGGCGCCACGCGGGCTGCTTCATGCATTCGGCAATGCACAGCTCGGTGTTCGCGACGCGGTCGGGCCCGTCCATGGGCTGCAGGAAGCGGTGCGTGAATTCGCCGGTGCGCGCCATGGCGTCGAGGTCGATGCCTGGCTGCGGCCACACCAGCTTCAGTTCCTGGCCGCGCTGCTGCACCCACGGCGCGCCGGCCTTGGGGCTGATGCACAGCCAGTCGATGCCCGCGGGCGCCTCGACCGTGCCGTTGCTCTCGACCGCGATGCGGAAGCGGCGCGCATGCAGCGCGTCGACCAGGGCCGCGTCCACCTGCAGCAGCGGCTCGCCGCCGGTCAGCACCACCAGCCGGTGGTCGGCGTCGGCGGCGGGCCATTGGGCGGCGATGGTGTCGGCGAGCAGGTCGGCGGTCTTGAACTTGCCGCCCAGCGTGCCGTCGGTGCCGACGAAGTCGGTGTCGCAGAACCGGCAGATGGCGCTGGCGCGGTCTTCCTCGCGGCCGCTCCAGAGGTTGCAGCCCGCGAAGCGGCAGAACACCGCGGGCATGCCGGCCTGTCCGCCTTCGCCCTGCAGCGTGTAGAAGATTTCCTTGACGCTGTAGGTCATGGGGCAGCCGTCTCGATCTCGAGGTTGTCGATCAGCCGCGTGGCGCCCAGGCGCGCGGCGGCCAGCGCCACCAGCGCGTCGCCGACGGCAGGTGCCTGCAGGTCGGAGCGGCGGCGCAGCACCAGATAGTCGGGCTGCCAGCCGCGCTCGGCCAGCGTGCGCACGGCGCGCGCCTCGATGGCGCCCAGATCGCGCTCGCCCGAGCGCACCGCCTCGGCCATCGCCTTCAGCGCCTTCGACAGCTGCACGGCCTCGGCACGCTCGCTCTCGCTCAGGTAGCCGTTGCGCGACGAGAGCGCGAGGCCGTCGTCGGCGCGGAAGGTCTCGCCGCCCACCATCTCGATGGGCAGCGCGAACTGCCGGACCATGTGGCGGATCATCATCAGCTGCTGGTAGTCCTTCTTGCCGAACACCGCCACGCGCGGCTGCACGCACTGAAAGAGCTTCATCACCACCGTGCACACGCCGATGAAGAAGCCGGGCCGGAAGTGGCCTTCGAGGATGTCGGCCAGCGCCGGGTCGGGGTGCACCTTGCAAGTCTGGGGCTCGGGGTAGAGCGCCTTCTCGTCGGGCGCGAACAGCACATCGCAGCCGGCCGCTCGCAGCTTCTCGCAGTCGCTCTCCCAGGTGCGCGGATAGGTGTCGAAGTCTTCGTGCGGCAGGAACTGCAGGCGGTTCACGAAGATGCTGGCCACCGTGACGTCGCCGAGCGGCTTCGCCTGCTTCACCAGGGCCAGGTGGCCGTCGTGCAGATTGCCCATGGTGGGGACGAAGGCGGGGCGCCCGAAGGCGGCCAGGTGGCTGCGCAGGTCGTCGATGGTGTGCGCGATGTACATGAGTGGTTTCCTTTTCCTTGTCTGCCTACCAGGCGTGGAGGCGGTCGTCGGGGAAGCTGCCGTCCTTGACGGCCTGCACGTAGGCCTTGAGCGCGGGCAGCACGCCCGGCGCGTCGGCCATGAAGTTGCGCACGAACTTCGGCATCTTCCCGAGGTTGATGCCCAGCATGTCGTGCAGCACGAGCACCTGTCCGGCGGTGGCCCTGCCCGCGCCGATGCCGATGGTGGCGCAGTGCTTCAGTTCGGCCGTGAGCTCGGCGGCCAGCGCGGCCGGCACCATCTCGAGCACCAGCATCGCCGCGCCCGCGTCCTGCAGTTCATGGGCCTGCTGCTTCAGCAGTGCGCCGGCCGTGTCGCCCTTGCCCTGCACGCGGTAGCCGCCCAGTGCATGCACCGTCTGTGGCGTCAGGCCGAGGTGGGCGCACACCGGAATGCCGCGCTCGACAAGGAAGCGCACCGTGTCGGTGGTCCAGCCGCCGCCTTCGAGCTTGACCATGTGCGCGCCGGCCTGCATCAGCACGGTGGCGCTGCGCAGCGCCTGTTCGCGCGACTCCTGGTAGCTGCCGAAGGGCAGGTCGGCGATGAGCCAGGCCGTGCCCTGCACGCGGCGCAGGCCGCGCGAGACGCTGTCGGTGTGATAGCGCATGGTGTCCAGGCTCACGCCCACGGTGCTGTTCAGGCCCTGGCAGACCATGCCGAGCGAGTCGCCGACCAGCAGGCAGTCGACGCTGGCCGCGTCGGCCATGGCGGCGAAGGTGGCGTCGTAGGCCGTCAGCATCGCGATCTTCTCGCCGCGCGCATGCATGTCGGCCAGGCGCGGCAGGCTCACGGGCTTGCGCGACGCGGGCGGGGAGGCCGGCGGCAGCGTGCCGTAGGGCGAGGCCGGCGGTGCTTCAGTGGCGGCGGGGGTGGGCGTGATGTTCGACATGGTTGGGTTTCTCCCTGCGGGCGTCGGTGGCCGGGCATCCTTGAGTGAAGAAAAACGAACGGTGAGGGTTATCGGTCTGCCGGAGGCACCAGCACCGTGGGTGCGGTGGGCTCGGCGAGCGAGGGGTAGTCGCGGCTGAAATGCAGGCCACGGCTCTCGTGGCGGGCCTGCGCGGAACGAACGATCAGCTCGGCCACCTGTACCAGGTTGCGCAGCTCGAGCAGGTCGCGCGTGACGTGGAAGTTCGCGTAGAACTCCTGGATCTCGGCCTGCAGCAGCGCGATGCGGTGGCTCGCGCGCTCCAGGCGCTTGTTGGTGCGCACGATGCCGACGTAGTCCACATGAAGCGGCGCAGCTCGTCCCAGTTGTGGGAGATGACCACGGCTTCGTCGGCGTCGGTGACGCGGCTGTCGTCCCAGGCGGGCAGCTCGGCGAGCTCGCGCGCCGGTGCCGAGGCGATGGCGCTGGCCGCGGCGCGGGCGAACACCATGCATTCGACCAGCGAGTTGCTGGCCAGCCGGTTGGCGCCGTGCAGGCCGGTGCAGGCGGTTTCGCCGATGGCGTAGAGGCCCGGGATGTCGGTGCGCCCGCTCAGGTCGCTGAGCACGCCGCCGCAGGTGTAGTGCGCGGCTGGCACCACCGGAATCGGCTCGCGCGTGATGTCGATGCCCAGCTCCAGGCAGCGCGCCAGGATGTTGGGGAAGTGTTCCTTCAGGAACGCGGTCGGCTGGTGCGAGATGTCTAGGTACACGCAGTCGAGGCCGTGCTTCTTCATCTCGAAGTCGATGGCGCGGGCCACCACGTCGCGCGGCGCGAGTTCGGCGCGCTCGTCGTGCTTCGGCATGAAGCGCGTGCCACCCGCCGATTCAGGCAACTTCAGCAGCCCGCCTTCGCCGCGCACCGCCTCGCTGATCAGGAAAGACTTGGCATGCGGGTGGTACAGGCAGGTCGGGTGGAACTGGATGAACTCCATGTTCGACACCCGGGCGCCCGCGCGCCACGCGGCGGCGATGCCGTCGCCGGTAGCCGTATCGGGATTCGTGGTGTAGAGATACACCTTGCCCGCGCCGCCGGTCGCCAGGATGGTGTGCGGCGCGCGGAAGGCCAGCACCTCGTCGGTTTCGCTGTCGAGCGCGTACAGGCCCAGGCAGGCTGGGTCGTCGAGCCCGATCCTCGGGCCGGTGATGAGGTCGACCAGCGTGTGGTGCTCGAAGAGCGAGATGTTCGGCGTGCGCCGCACCCGCTCGATCAGCACCTGCTGCACCGCCGCGCCGGTGGCATCGGTCACGTGCACGATGCGGCGCTGGCTGTGGCCGCCTTCGCGCGTCAGGTGCAGGCCGCCGCCAGCCTCCTCGGACTCTTCGGAGAAAGGCACGCCCAGTTCGCGCAGCCAGCCGATGGCCTCGGGTGCGTGCTCCACCACGAAGCGCGTGGCCTCGGGGTCGCACAGGCCTGCGCCGGCGATGAGCGTGTCTTCGACGTGCGCGTCGAAGCTGTCGCCCGCGGCCAGCACGGCCGCGATGCCGCCCTGCGCCCAGGCGCTGGAGCCGTCGTTCAGCGCGCGCTTGGTCAGCACCGCCACGCGGTGCGTGGGCGCCAGGTGCAGCGCGGCGGAGAGGCCGGCAAGGCCGCTGCCGACGATGAGGACGTCGAAGTCGCGCACGGGGTAAATCAGGAAGGGGAGTACGCCAGCCGGACGTAGATGGGAGCGAAGGCTTCCGCCTGCGTGATCTCGATCAGCGTCTCCTTCGCGAGCTCCAGCATCGCGATGAAGGTGACGATCAGCACCGGCACGCCGCGCGACACGTCGAAGAGCTTCTCGAACTCCACGAAGCGCTGCCCCTGCAGGTGGCGCAGCACGATGCTCATGTGCTCGCGCACGTTGAGCTCCTCGCGCGAGATCTTGTGGTGCTGCACGAGCTTGGCGCGCTTCATGATGTCGGCCCAGGCATCGCGCAGCTCGATCACGTTCACGTCGGGAAAGCGCGGCTTCAGCGACTGCTCGATGTAGACCTGCGCCTTCCAGAAGTCGCGTCCGTACTGCGGCATGGCGCTGATGGCGGCGGCCTGCAGCTTGGTCTGCTCGTATTCGAGCAGGCGGCGCACGAGCTCGGCGCGCGGGTCTTCGGCCTCTTCGCCGTCGGCCACCTTCTTGGGCGGCAGCAGCATGCGCGACTTGATCTCGATCAGCATCGCGGCCATCAGCAGATACTCGGCCGCGAGCTCGAGGTTGGTCTGGCGGATCTCGTCGACGTAGCTCAGGTACTGCCGCGTGAGCCCCGCCATCGGGATGTCGAGGATGTTGAAGTTCTGCTTGCGGATCAGGTAGAGCAGCAGGTCGAGCGGGCCCTCGAAGGCCTCCAGGAACACCTGCAGCGCCTCGGGCGGGATGTACAGGTCCTTCGGCATCGCGAAGAGCGGCTCTCCGTAGAGCCTCGCGAGCGCGACCTGGTCGACCACCTCGGGCATGCCGACCACCAGCGTGCCGTTGTCCTCGTCTCCGTTCATCGGTGTGACGCTATCTTTTCAGTAGCTGCCGACGCAACGCAGGCGCTTGTTTGCTGCCAGTTCGGCATCAGCGAACGGCTTACTTGCCCTGGGTCTGGTAGACGTAGGGCTGCTGGGCCACGCGGGCTTCGCTGTATTCCTGCAGCAGGTCGCGGTCGAGATGCTTGTCCCAGAGGAGGGCGCGGCCGGCGCGCTGTTCGGCCTCCAGCGTCGGCTTCTTTTCCTTCATCTCCTCGATGAAGTTCGTGATCTCGGAGGTGTAGTGGGGGCGGCGGAAGATGGACATAGACTGGACCTTTGTTGGCGCGAATTTTACCGGGGACGGCATGAAGCAAATTCGGGGATGGCGGATCGGCATGGCAATCGGGTGCCTGGCGGCGGCAATCGGGCTCGCGGCATGCGACTCGAAGAACATCAGCGAGCTGGAGGAAGGCGTCTCCACCGAGGCCGACGTGCGGGCGCGCTTCGGCGAGCCCGAGAACGTCTGGGACGCCCCCGGACGCGGCCGTGTGTTCGAGTACAACCGCCAGCCCGCGGGCCAGAAGAACTACATGATCACCATCGGTCCCGATGGAAAGATGAGCGCGCTGCGGCAGGTGCTCACGCCCGAGAACTTCGCGAAGGTGCAGCCCGGGATGATGATGGAAGACCTGCGCAAGATGCTCGGCAAGCCCGCCAAGGTCACGCCCTATGCGCTGCGCCGCGAAACCGAATGGGAATGGCGCTGGGTGCAGCCGCCCAACTCCGCCATGGTCTTCACCGCCACGCTCGACGACGACCAGCGCGTGCTGCGCAGCGGTTCCTCGCCCGACAGGGGCGCCGAGGCTCCCTGACCACCCGTGCGAACTTTCGATCAACTTATCCGAAGCGGGGGATGCAGATACATTTTTGACATTCATTGACATTTAGTCACCGACCTTACCGGGGCCGTCCGATGCACATCCTGCTTGTCGCGAGCGCGTTCAACAGCCTGACGCAACGGGTCCTGGCGGAGCTGCAGGATCGCGGCCACACCGTCGGCGTGGTGCTGGCCCTCGGCAATGACGACGAAATGCGTGAAGCCGTGCGGGTGCAGGCGCCCCAGCTCATCGTGGCGCCGATGCTCACCAGCGCGATCCCCGAGGACATCTGGCGTGCCCACACCTGCCTGATCGTGCATCCTGGCCCGCCCGGCGACCGGGGCCCATCGTCGCTCGACTGGACGCTGCAAGGCGGCGCCGAAAGCTGGGGCGTCACCGTGCTCGAAGCCGTGGCCGAGATGGACGCGGGCGATGTCTGGGCGTGGTCGCCGCTGAAGGTGCCGCCCGTGGCCGGCAAGAGCGACCTCTATCGCAGCGAGGTGGCCGACGCGGCGGTCGACGCGGTGCTGCTCGCGGTGGAGCGATTCGCCTCGGGCAGGCACAAGCCGCAGAAGCAGGAGCCCGCGGTGCTGGCGGCCGGCTGGCGGCCCTTCATGAAGCAGGCCCAGCGGCGCATCGACTGGGCTTGCGACTCCACCCAGATGATCCTGCGCCAACTGCGCGCGGCCGATTCGCAGCCCGGCGTGCTCGACGAGCTGCTGGGCGCGCAGTGGTACCTGCACGGCGGCCATCCCGAGGACGAACTGCGTGGCGACCATCCCGGCGAGCTGATCGCCACCCGCGCCGGCGCCATCTGCCGCGCCACCGTCGACGGCGCGGTGTGGATTGCGCAGCTGCGGCCCTGGCGCGAGCCCGGCTCGCGGCTGCCCAGCTACAAGCTGCCCGCTGCCGAAGCGCTCGGCGACCTGCTGCCTTCCGACGTGCCCGAGGTGCCGGCGCCGCTGGAACTGCCGGCCGGGCGCCGTACCTTTTCCGACATCCGCTACAGCGAGCAGGGCGCGGTCGGCGTGCTGAATTTTTCCTTTCCCGGCGGCGCGATGAGCACCGCCCAGTGCAGGCGGCTGCTCGAGGCCTATCGCTTCGCCTGCACGCGCGCGACCTCGGTGCTGGTGCTGGGCGGCGTGCGCGACTTCTTCTCCAACGGCATCCATCTCAACGTGATCGAGGCGGCCGAAGATCCGGCCCAGGAGTCGTGGGCCAACATCCACGCGATGAACGACCTCGTCGAGGCGGTGCTCACCACCACCGACCGGCTCACCGTGTCGGCGCTGGGCGGCAACGCCGCGGCCGGCGGCGTGATGCTCGCGCTGGCGGCCGACGAGGTCTGGTGCCGCGACGGCGCCGTGCTCAACCCGCACTACAGGCTGATGGGCCTGCACGGCTCGGAATACTGGACTTACATCCTCCCGCGCCGCGTGGGCGAGAGCGAGGCGCTGCGGCTCACGCAGTCGGCGCTGCCGGTGAGCGCCAGGCGTGCCGTCGAGATCGGCATGGCGCAGCGCGTGCTGCAGGCCGCGCCGGAGGAACTGGGGGCTGAAGTGGCCCGGCTGGCGGCGGAGCTGGCCGCATCGCCGGAGCTGGGCGATCGCATCGCGCGGAAGAAGGCGATGCGCGAGCAGGACGAGTCGATCAAGCCGCTGCAGCGCTACCGCGACGAGGAGCTCGTCCACATGCGCCGCAACTTCTTCGACGCGCGCGAGCCGCATGCGGGGCTCAGGTCGGCGTTCGTGCGAAAGGAGAAGGCGTTGCACACGCCGCCGCACATAGCCCGCCTGGGTATGGCGGGCTGAATTTCGCCAGAGCCTTACTGGCTGTCCGGAATCACCGCATCGGCCGCCGCGCCCACGGCCTTGCCCGTGATGCGCGCGGTGCCGATGGCCGCGTCCGCCGCGAGCCCGACCGCGCCGGCGCCAACGCTCACCGCCGTGCCGGCCACCGTCACCACCGCGCAGCCGCCCAGCAGTGTTGAAAGCGAGGCGAGCACGAGGGCGCGGCGCAGCAGGGTGATCATGGCGATTCCTTCTTCTAAGTCGATCAGCGGACCCGCATGCCCGGCGTCGCGCCCGGCCAGGGTTCGAGCACGTGGATGCCCGGATGGGCCTTCTCGTCGCCGTGGCTGGCGGCCAGCACCATGCCTTCGCTCACGCCGAACTTCATCTTGCGCGGCGCGAGGTTGGCGACCAGCACCGTGAGCTTGCCCACCAGCTGCTCGGGCTGGTAGGCCGAGGCGATGCCGCTGAAGACGTTGCGGGTCTTGCCCTCGCCCGCGTCGAGCGTCAGGCGAAGAAGCTTGGTCGAGCCTTCGACCTTCTCGCAGGCCACGATCTTCGCAATGCGCAGGTCGATCTTCGCGAAGTCGTCGATGGTGATGGCGGGCGCGATGGCCTCGCCGCCCGGCAGCTCCGCGGCCTCCTGTGCTGCAGCCGGAGCTGCTGCGGCGGGTTCGGGCGCGTCGAACAGCTTGTCGACCAGCTTGGGGTCGGCGCGCTGCATCAGGTGCTTGTACTCGCCGATGGCGTGGCCCACGGGCAGCGGCTGCGCGGCGTCGGCCCAGGCCAGCGGCTGGATCTTCAGGAAGGCTTCGACGTTCACGGCCAGCGCCGGCAGCACCGGCTTCAGGTACAGCGTGAGCAGGCGGAAGGCCTCGATGCACACGGTGCACACGTCGTGCAGGCGCGCCTCGGCGCCTTCCTTCTTGGCCAGCTCCCAGGGCTTGTTCTGGTCGACGTACTCGTTGACCTTGTCGGCCAGCGCCATCACCTCGCGCAGCGCGCGGGCGTAGTCGCGGCCGTCGTACAGCGAATGCAGCTGCGCCGCCGCGTCGCGCAGCGTGAACAGCAGCGCGTCGCCGTCGGCCGAGACCTCGCCCAGCTTGCCGCCGAAGCGCTTGCCGATGAAGCCCGCCGCGCGGCTGGCGATGTTGATGTACTTGCCCACGAGGTCGCTGTTGACGCGCGCGACGAAGTCCTCGGGGTTGAAGTCGATGTCCTCGTTGCGGCCGTTGAGCTTGGCGGCGATGTAGTAGCGCAGCCACTCGGGGTCTAGGCCGATCGACAGGTACTTGAGCGGGTCGATGCCGGTGCCGCGGCTCTTGCTCATCTTCTCGCCGCTCACCGTGAGGTGGCCGTGCACGTACACCGCGTCGGGCGCCTTGCGGCCGCTGAAATGCAGCATCGCGGGCCAGAAGAGCGTATGGAAGGTGATGATGTCCTTGCCGATGAAGTGCACCTGCTCCAGGTCGGGGTCGGCCATGTACTCGGTGTACGAGATGCCGTCGCCGCCCAGCTCGATGCAGCGCTTGTCCAGCAGGTTCTTCAGCGAGGCCAGGTAGCCCACGGGGGCGTCGAGCCACACGTAGAAGTACTTGCCGGGCGCATCGGGAATCTCGATGCCGAAATAGGGCGCGTCGCGGCTGATGTCCCAGTCGCCGAGGCCGCCCTTGCCTTCGTCGTCCTTGTAGAGCCACTCGCGGATCTTGTTCTGCACCTCGGGCTGCACGTGGCCGGCGGCGGCGGTCCATTCCTTCAGGTAGGCCTCGCAGCGCGGGTCCGACAGCTTGAAGAAGAAGTGCTCGGAGCTGCGCAGCTCGGGCTTGGCGCCCGAGAGGGCCGAGTAGGGGTTGATCAGCTCGGTGGGCGCGTACACCGCGCCGCACACCTCGCAGTTGTCGCCGTACTGGTCCTTCGAATGGCAGTTGGGGCACTCGCCCTTGATGAAGCGGTCGGCCAGGAACATGCCCTTTTCAGGGTCGTAGAACTGCTCGACGCTCTTGGTGCTGATGAGGCCGTTGGCGCGCAGGTCGCGGTAGATGTCCTGGGCGAGCTGGTGGTTCTCGGGCGCGTCGGTCGAGTGCCAGTTGTCGAACGAGATGTAGTAGCCGTCGAGGTAAGGCTTGCGGCCGGCGGCGATCTCGGCCACGAAGGCCTGCGGCGTCACGCCGGCCTTGTCGGCAGCGATGGTGATGGCCGCGCCGTGGGCGTCGTCGGCGCACACGAAGTTGACGTCGGCACCGTTCATTCGCTGGTTCCGCACCCAGATGTCGGCCTGGATGTATTCCATCATGTGGCCGATATGGAACTTGCCGTTGGCATACGGCAGGGCGGTGGTGACGAAGAGCTTGCGCGGGGCGGACATCGGGGAGGGCGCTTTCGGGAGTGTCGGGAGTGGCTGACGGGGAACCGGGCATTTTCAGGTCGCGCGGCTTCCGGGTGGGTTCGGTGGCGGCATCGACCCCATGCCGCATCGCAACGAGTGGGGTGTATCGGCTCCTATGCGGTGATCGCGGCCGGTGAGTTGCTATGGCACGGCCGGTGCGGTCAGCCGCGCTTCGCTGTTCGACCAGAAGGTGCCGGATGCCTCACATTCAGTTGACAAACCGGTCGAGCGTACATGGCATCATCCGCGCTCCAAAAACAGGGAGGAACCCATGCACAGCAACAAGCCATTCGTTTTCAAGGCGATCCTGGGCACGGCCGTCGCAGCCGCGGCCACCGGCAGCGCCATCGCCGCCGCACCGTCTTTCGCCGATTGCTTCAAGCTCAAGCCCGGCGTGGCCTACACGCTGAGCGACCGCTCGAAGGTCCGGATCGTCAAGGGCCAGTTCGCGGGCAAGGCGGCGATCGGCGTGGTGAGCATCGACGAGGGCGTCAAGAGCGTGAAGTACTTCGACGAGACCGGCCGCCAGCGGCTGGGTTCCGAGCAGTACGGCATCGCGGGCCTGGGCGGCGACGCCAGCAAGGTGGTCATCAAGGAAGTCTTCGCGGCGCCGTTCCCCGAGGTTCCGGCCGATGCCAAGCCGGGCGGCACCTTCAAGCTGACGGGCAAGGGCACCAGGACCACGAAGGACGGCAGCGAGGCTTTCGACTTCGGCAAGAGGTACCAGTCCGAGCATGTCTTCGTCGGCTTCGAGAACCTTGAACTGAAGCCGAACTACAACCCCCGCACCTTCGAGAACGTCTGCCACCTGAGCTCGCGCGGAACGGACAATTCTGTCGACTCCTGGTACGCGCCGGAGTACGGCATCATCAAGATGCAGGTGAAGACCTCCAAGGGCGAGCCGCTCTTCAGCTACGAGCTCGACGGCCTGGAAGAGCGATGAGCCGCTGGCGGGACGCCGGTGGGGAATAAGGCTTTGGTTACGCCGCGGAGCCCTGCCGTGGGATGATTCCCGCCGGAGATCGCCCCCGCGGGCGTGCCGCATCCGATGGCAAGCGATGTGCACCACGCAGGGCGGCCGGTTTCCGCAAGAATTTCCGCAATCGACCTGAGCGCCCAACCATGACCACTCCCATCCCCGCAACCCTGATCCCCGGCGACGGCATCGGCCCCGAGATCGTCGACGCCACGCTGGCCGCGCTCGACGCGCTGAAGGCGCCCTTCGCCTGGGACACGCAGATCGCCGGCCTGGGCGGCGTCAAGGCTTCGGGCGACCCGCTGCCGCAGGCCACGCTCGACAGCATCCGCAAGACCCGGCTCGCCCTGAAGGGTCCGCTGGAGACGCCTTCCGGCGGCGGCTACCGCTCTTCGAACGTGCGGCTGCGCGAGGAATTCCAGCTCTACGCCAACCTGCGCCCCGCGCGCACCATCATCCCGGGCGGGCGCTTCGACAAGATCGACCTGGTGGTCGTGCGCGAGAACCTCGAAGGCTTGTACATCGGCCACGAGCACTACGTGCCCATCGACGGCGATCCGCACGCCGTGGCGATGGCCACCGGCATCAACACCCGCCAGGGCAGCCGCCGGCTGCTCGAATACGCCTTCGAGACCGCCATTGCCACCGGCCGCAAGAAGGTCACGCTGGTGCACAAGGCCAACATCATGAAGGCGCTCACGGGTATCTTCCTGGAGACCGGCCTGGACCTCTACGAGAAGAAATACAAGGGCAGGTTCGAGCTCGACACGGTCATCATCGACGCCTGCGCGATGAAGCTGGTGCTCAACCCCTGGCAGTTCGACATGCTGGTCACGACCAACCTGTTCGGCGACATCCTGTCCGACCTGGTGGCCGGACTGGTCGGCGGCCTGGGCATGGCGCCGGGCGCCAACATCGGCACCGACGCGGCGATCTTCGAGGCGGTGCACGGCTCCGCGCCCGACATCGCCGGCAAGGGCATCGCCAACCCGACCGCCTTGCTGCTGGCCGCCGCGCTGATGCTCGACCACGTGAAGCTGCCCGAACTGGCCACGCGCCTGCGCACCGCCATCGACCAGACGCTGAACATCGACAAGGTGCGCACCGGCGACCTGGGCGGCACGGCGGGCACCGAGGCGTTCACGAAGGCGCTGGTCAGCCGCATCAACGGCGGCTGAAGCCGCCGGGCTTGCGGGCGCTGCATGAGAAGAAGGCTTGCGCTGCTCCTGGGAGCCCTGCTGTTCGCGGGCCTGGCCGGCCCTGCCGCGGCCGACCCGCGCTTCACCGTGGTGAAGATCGACCTGCGCAGGGAAGGGCTCGAGCTGTTCCTGCGCGACGACGCGGGCGTGCCGTTCAAGCGCTTCGACCGGCTCGATGCTTGGCTGAGGGAGCGCGGCCGCCAGCTGGGCTTCGCGATGAACGCCGGCATGTACCACGAGGACTTCTCGCCGGTCGGCCTGCTGGTGCGCGACGGCCGCGAGGAGTCGCCCCTGAACCTGGCCGACGGCGCGGGCAACTTCTTCCTCAAGCCCAACGGCGTGTTCCTCGTGTCGGACGCCGGGCCGCGCGTGGTCGAGTCGTCGGAGTATCCGGCGCTGGCGAAGGGCGTGCGGCTGGCGACCCAGTCGGGCCCGCTGCTGCTGCGCCGCGGCGTCGTGCATCCCGCGTTCATTCCCCATTCCGATTCGCGCAAGATCCGAAACGGCGTCGGCGTGACAGGCCACACCGCCGTCTTCGTCATCAGCGAGGTGCCGGTGAATTTCCACGAGTTCGCGCTCTACTTCCGCGACGTGCTCCACTGCCGGGACGCGCTGTACCTCGACGGCACGGTCTCGGCGCTGCATTCGCCGGCGCTGCACCGAAGCGATTTCGTGCGGGAGCTGGGGCCTATCCTCGGCGTCGCCTCGCCCTGAGTTCCATCATCGATTTCCGAGCCATGTCTTCCACTACCTCGCTGCCCGTCCTGTCCCTTGTCGAAACCCGCGTGCTCGGCGTGCTCGCCGAAAAGCAGCGCACCGTGCCCGACAGCTATCCGCTCACGCTCAATTCGCTGGTGTCGGGCTGCAACCAGAAGACCAGCCGCAGCCCCGTGCTCGAACTCACCGAATCGCAGGTGCAGGCCGCCATCGACAGCCTTCGCGGCTACAGCCTCGTGGCCGAGACCAGCGGCGGGCGGGCCTTCCGCTACGAGCACAACATCGACCGCGTGCTGCGCATTCCGTCGCAGTCGGTGATCCTGCTCACCGTGCTGATGCTGCGCGGTCCGCAGACCGCGGGCGAACTGCGCATCGCCTGCGACCGCATGCACAACTTCGCGGACATCTCCTCGGTCGAAGGCTTTCTCAACGAACTCGCCGAACGGCCGGCGGGCGCGCTGGTGGTGAAGCTGCCCCGCCTGCCCGGCGCGCGCGAGAGCCGCTGGGCGCATCTGCTGAGCGGCGCGCCGGCGGAGGAGACCATGCGGGCTGCAGGGGCCCCGTCCGATGCCGTTCAGGCGTCGCACGACGTATCGCTGGGCGAAGTCGCGGCGCTCAAGGCCAACGTGGCAAGGCTCGAAACCGAGGTGGCGTCGCTCAAGGCGCTGCTGGGGCGGGTGTGTTCCGAACTGGGGATTTCCGAGGCAGGGTGAGCGCCCTCTGATCGCGCCACTTCACACGGGCTTCACGCAGCCCGCACATCCGGTGCCTAACTTCGGCCTCCATTGCGAAAACCACTGGAGCCCCGAATGGACAACGGACACACCGTCGCATGGCGCGAACACATGCCCTTCGACGACATCACGCGCCGCGCGCTCGCATGGCTCGCCGCGCTGGCAGGCATCGCGAGCCTGTATGCCTTCTTCTGGTGGGCCGCTTCGGCCACCGGCTTCTTCCTCTTCGACGGCTGGCGCCACACCTGGCAGAGCCTGGGCACGGCGCTCGCGTTCCGGGACCTGGACACCGTCTACTACCTGCTGAGTTGGGTCTTTTCCGTTCTGGGCGGCCTCTGTGGCTGGGTCGCGCTCGTCGGCTTTGCCTTCATGCATCGGCGCGGCTGGGAGGCTGTCGCACCCTGGATCAAGATCGGCTGCGCCGTCGGCGTGGCGGCGGGGCTGGCCTTCGAGCCCGGCCGCCTGCTCGCGCTGGCGCCGATCGTCTGCGCGGTGGCGCTGCTGCTGCGCTCGATGATGCCGGTGCCACCCGCTGCGGCAGCGCTCGGCTCCCGGACATCGGCACGTCCAGACTGAGCTTCAGCGGGTCCATCGTGACCGGCGGGCGCGAGCGCCGGGCGTCGGAGCCGCCCCCTACGCGGCGTTCCAGCCGAAGAAGCGCAGCACCTCGTCGCGCTGCTTCATCGTGTCGGCGCGGCCCAGCGCCATCAGCTCGCTCGTGTAGCCCGATTCGAACAGCAGGTAGCTCGCGAGCGCGCCGCCCTTCACGTCGGCCGCGACCTTCGAGCCGCCCAGCAGGTGCCGCACCGCACCAGGCAGGGCGTCGACGTGCCGCGCCGCGATCACGTCGAGGCGCTCCGACGGCGAGATCACCAGCAGATCGAGCGGGCGCAGCGTGCTCGCCGCGCGAGCCTCCTGTGGAATGAGCCCGAGCGTGTGGTTGATGCGGCGCAGGCGTTCGATGTCCACCGCCAGCGCGTCGAGGAAGATGCTCGACAGCGCATGGCCCGCGATCTGCGCCATGGTCGGATAGCCGCTGTGGGTGTTGGGCGCGGTGGCGTCGCGCGGCTCGTGCATGCGGCCCGCGCCGATCACCACGATGCGCTGCGCGCCCAGGTGGATGGCCGCCGCAATGGGTGCCGACTGCCGCATCGAGCCGTCGCCGAAGTACTCGGTGTGGCCCTGCATCGGCAGGGCCGTGGCCGGGAACACGAAGGGGATGGCCGATGAAGCCAGCAGGTGCGCATGCGTGATGCTGTCGCGCACCGACAGGCGCTGCGAGCGCACCCAAGGCTCCATCGGCACGGCCGCCTCGAAGAAGGTGACGTGCTCGCCCGAGCTGTAGCTGGACGCGGTCACGGCCAGGGCCTGCAGGTGGCCTTCCTGCATGAGCTGCGGCAAGCGGTCGAGCGGCACCATGCGCTGCAGCAGTTCGGAAAGCGGCGTGTTGTCGAGCAGCGACTTCGGCTTGATGCGCATCCAGTTGGCCGCGAAGCGCCCGAAGCCCAGCAGCATGCGCCACCGCGTGCCACTGCCGATCACCGAGAGCGAATCGGCGCGGTACACCTGCTCGGCCCGGAACCGGCCCCAGACATCGGCGATGTGGCCGACCACGTAGTCGAAGTCGTCGCAGCCGCAAGCCAGCGCCGCCGCGTTGATGGCGCCGGCCGAGGTGCCGGTGATGACCTGGAAGGGGTTGGCGGTGCCGGTGATTGCCGTGCCGGCCGCTCGGCGGATCTCGGCGATGGCTTCCAGCACGCCGACCTGGTAGGCGGCCCGGGCGCCGCCCCCGGTGAGCAGAAGGCCGGTGACGGGGCTGGTGTCGGGCATTTTGTTCGTTGTCGGGCTATTGGAAGGGCTCGGGGTGCCGGCTTGGCGAGCGCCTTAGACTACCGGCCATTCAGGAGTTTGATCAATGGCACTCACCCCAGAAGGGCTCATGGAGGCGCTCAAGGCCGTCCAGGACCCTAACACCGGCAAGCCTTTCGCGGCGACCCGTTCGCTCAAGAACCTCCAGGTCTCGGAGGGCGACGTCTCGTTCGACCTCGAACTCGGCTACCCGGCCAGGAGCCAGCACGCGGCCATCCGCAAGGAGCTGGTGGCGGCCGCCAAGGCGGTGCCGGGCGTGGAGAACGTGTCGGTGAACATCGTCACCAAGGTCATCAGCCACGCGGTGCAGCGCGGCGTGCAGCTGATGCCCAACGTCAGGAACATCATCGCCGTGGCCTCGGGCAAGGGCGGCGTGGGCAAGAGCACCACCGCCGCCAATCTGGCGCTGGCGCTGGCCTCCGAAGGAGCCACCGTCGGCCTGCTCGACGCCGACATCTACGGCCCCAGCCAGCCCATGATGATGGGCATCGAAGGCCGACCCGACAGCGCCGACGGCAAGACCATGGAGCCCATGGAGCGCCACGGCGTGCAGGTCATGTCGATCGGTTTCCTGGTCGACCAGGACCAGGCCATGATCTGGCGCGGCCCCATGGCCACGCAGGCGCTCGAGCAGCTGCTGCGCCAGACCAACTGGAAGGACCTCGACTACCTCATCGTCGACATGCCTCCGGGCACCGGCGACATCCAGCTCACGCTGAGCCAGCGCGTGCCGATGACGGGCGCGGTGATCGTCACCACGCCGCAGGACATCGCGCTGCTCGACGCGAAGAAGGGCATCAAGATGTTCGAGAAGGTCGGCGTGCCGATCCTGGGCATCGTCGAGAACATGGCGGTGCACGTGTGCTCGAACTGCGGCCATGCCGAGCACATCTTCGGCGCCGACGGCGGCAAGAAGATGGCGGCCGAGTACCAGATGGACTACCTGGGCGCGCTGCCGCTGGACATCAACATCCGCCTGCAGGCCGACAGCGGGGCGCCCACCGTGGTGTCCTCGCCGGACAGCGAGGCCGCCGGCATCTACAAGGCGGTCGCCCGCCGCGTGGCCGTGGGCATCGCCGAGAAGGCGAAGGACTTCTCCGCGAAGTTCCCGACGATCTCGATCAGCAAGAACACCTGAAGAAGAACGGCCTTTCTCGATGAACCTGCTCGCCTCGATGCGCTACCTGGTGGCGCTGAACGAGCACAAGCACTTCGGCCGCGCGGCCCAGGCCTGCCACATCACGCAGCCGGCGCTGTCGAACGCGCTGCGCGCGCTGGAGACCGAGTTCGGCGTCGTCATCGTCAAGCGGGCCCGCGTGTACGTGGGCCTCACGCACGAGGGCGAGCGCGTGCTGGCCACGGCGCAGCGCATGCTGCGCGACAACGAGGTGCTGCTGCAGGAGCTGCGCAGCGACGCGGACAACCCGCACGGCAGCCTGCGCATGGCCGCCGTGCCCACCGCGATCCCGATGCTCTCGCGCTTCGCGGCCATGCTGCAGGAGCGGCATCCGGGCATCGTGCCGGCGGTGCTGTCGATGAGCTCGCAGGACCTGGAGACGGGGCTGGAGAACCTCTCCATCGACCTCGCGCTGGGCTACACCGAGCGCATGCATCTGCCAGGCATCAAGCTCGCGGCCTGGCCGCAGAGCGTGGAGCACTACTTCCTGCTGCGCCGCGCCGAGAAGCCTTCGTCCGACCAGCTTCGCATCGGCCAGCCGATGTCGTGGGCCGAAGCGGGCAAGCTGCCGCTGTGCCTGCTGACCTCCGACATGCACAACCGCGCCATCGTCGACCAGGCGCTGCGCGAGGCGGGGGCGCCGGTGAATCCGGCCATCGAGACCAATTCGGTGCTGGCGCTCGCGCTCGCGGTGAGCGCGGGCAAGATCTGCAGCGTGCTGCCCGGCGGCATGGTGGATGCCGTGCGCACCCACCGCGAGCTGGAGGCGCTGCCGCTGGTGGGGCCGGACGTGCGCACGCCCATCGGCTTCATGACGCAGGAGGGCGTGCGCGCCTCGCGCGCGCTCGAAGCCGCGCTCTCATTCATGCAGGCGCCCGAGTGGCTGGCGCATCTGCGGGAGCACGACGGCTCGCTCGGCGAATGACTGTCGCGGCACTGCCGCCAAAGTCCTCGTCATTTAGTTATTGAATCAGGCCATGCCCTGATCGAATTTGACGGCGCTTAAACCATTCGCAGACACTCCGCGCCCCGGATTAGCAAAAACTTACACATCCGGCGAACAAGGAGAAATATGGCAGGTTCATCTGCAGGCGTTCTCGATGGAGAACGCGTAGCTGGAGGAGGGGCGCAGACGCAACCCGGCTTCCTGGAAAAAGAACGCATCATCGCGGGCCCCGGCTTCAACCGCTGGCTCGTTCCACCGGCCGCACTGGCCATCCACCTGTGCATCGGCATGGCCTACGGCTTCTCGGTGTTCTGGCTCCCGCTGTCGAAGGCGCTGGGCACCGCGGGCACCGGCGCGCAGGCCTGCGCCAAGGACATGAGCTTCTTCGCCGAGCTCTTCGCCACCAGCTGCGACTGGCGTGTGGCCACCCTCGGCTGGATGTACACGCTGTTCTTCGTCTTCCTCGGCTGCTCGGCGGCCCTGTGGGGCGGCTGGCTCGAACGCGCCGGTCCGCGCAAGGCCGGCGTGGTGTCGGCGCTGTGCTGGTGCGGCGGCATGCTGCTGTCGGCACTGGGCATCCACCTGCACCAGTTCTGGCTGATGATCCTCGGTTCCGGCGTGATCGGCGGCATCGGGCTGGGCCTGGGCTACATCTCTCCAGTGAGCACGCTGATCAAGTGGTTCCCCGACCGCCGCGGCATGGCCACCGGCATGGCCATCATGGGCTTCGGCGGCGGCGCGATGATCGGCTCGCCGCTGGCGGTCGACCTGATGAAGCGCTTCTCCACCGCCACCGACGTGGGCGTGATGCAGACCTTCGTCGTGATGGCGCTGGGCTACTTCGTCTTCATGATGGCCGGCGCGCTGGGCTACCGCGTGCCGCCCTCGGGCTGGAAGCCCGAAGGCTGGACGCCGCCGCCGGCGCAGACCAGCAACACCATGATCACGCAGCGCCACGTGCACGTGAAGAAGGTCTGGGGCATTCCGCAGTTCTGGCTCGTGTGGCTGGTGCTTTGCATGAACGTGAGCGCGGGCATCGGCGTGATCGGCATGGCTTCGCCCATGCTGCAGGAAGTGTTCGGCGGCGCGCTGATCGACCTGCCGGCGAAATACGGCGAACTCGACAAGACGCAGCTCGCGGCCATCGCCGTGGTGGCGGGCGGCTTCACGGCGCTGCTGTCGCTTTTCAACATCGGCGGGCGCTTCGTGTGGGCGAGCATGTCGGACAAGCTGGGCCGCAAGCTCACCTACACGGTGTTCTTCGTGCTCGGCGGCATCCTGTACGCGAGCATTCCTTCGTCCGCCGGCGCGGGCAGCAAGCTGCTCTTCGTGGGCGCGTGCTGCGTGATCGTGTCGATGTACGGCGGCGGCTTCGCCACCGTGCCGGCCTACCTGGCGGACCTGTTCGGCACGCAGTTCGTGGGCGCCATCCATGGCCGCCTGCTGACGGCCTGGGCCACGGCCGGCATCCTCGGCCCGGTGGTGGTGAACTACATGCGCGAGTACCAGCTGGGCCTGGGCCTGCCGCGCGAGCAGGTCTACAACCAGACCATGTACATCCTCGTGGGCATGCTGGTGATCGGCTTCATCGCCAACCTGCTGGTGCGCCCGGTGGCCGACAAGCACTTCATGAGCGATGAAGAGCTGGCCGTCGAGAAGAAGCTGGCGCACGAGAAGGCCTCGGCCGCCGAAGTGGGCAGCGGCTCGGGCCGCGCCGACACGGTGAGCCCGGCGGTCGTCGCGCTGGCCTGGCTGGCGGTGGGCATTCCGCTGGCCTGGGGCGTCTACAAGACGCTGGTGAGCGCCGCCAAGTTCTTCAACTGAAGGCGGTCTGCAACGGCAGTCGGCGGCGCCAGCGGCGCGCGCCGGCCGCCGGCCGCGGCAGGCGGACAATGGCGCCCAGCATTGGTTTACGCTTGGCGCCCACATGAAATCCAAAGTCCAGTTCCGCCTGCGCATCTACCGGGACGACGCGATCGCCATCGGCCCCGGCAAGATCGCGGTGCTCGAAGCCGTGGCCGAGACAGGCTCGATCTCGGCGGCCGCCCGGCTGCTGGGCATGTCGTACCGGCGGGCCTGGATGCTGATCGACGAGATGAACCAGGCGCTGGCCTCTCCGGCCGTGAACACGGCGGCAGGCGGCTCGCGCGGCGGCGGCACGGCGCTCACGCCGGTCGGCGAGGAGATCGTCAAGCACTACCGGGCCATCGAGAACGCCGCGCGCCTTGCCGCCGCGGCGGACATCCGGGCCCTGACGCGGCTCCTGGCGCAATAGGTCTGCAAGCGACCATCGAGCTGCCGGCACGCGCGGTTCATTGCTCCTTGATCGCTCCCGGAATGCCTCTTCCGGCCGGCGGCACGGCCCACGCCGCCTCGCGGCGCAGCACTTCGCCGATGTCGCCCGCATCGGTGGCGCCCACGAAGAACGATTGGCTCGCGCCGTCCGCGCCGGTGATGGACAGCACGAAGCCGGCGGCATCCGTGGTGCGTTCGATGCGCCATTCCCGTACCTGTGTCACGCGATGGCGAAGCTCCGGCCGGCCCGAGATCGAACGGACAACGGCGTCGTGGGCGGATGCGCGCATGGCGGGTGTCTCCTACGCTATATCCGTCAGTATATGGAGGATGATCGATTTGCGCACTCCTGAAGGACCATGGGGCTGGACGTGTAACAATCCCGCCGTATTCTCATGAACACGACGAATTCGCTCATCGCTTCGACCGACTGGTTCCCGCTGGTGCTGTCGCTCAAGGTCGCCGCCGTGGCGACCGTGCTGGCGCTAGTCGTCGGCGTGGCGCTGGGATGGGTGTTCGCGCGCAAGAAATTCTTCGGCAGCAACGTGCTCGAAGCCGTCTTCATGCTGCCGCTGGTGCTGCCGCCCACGGTGATCGGCTACGCCATCCTCGTGGCGGCCGGCCGCCGCAGCCCGCTGGGCGCCTGGCTGCGCGAGCATCTCGACTACACCATCATCTTCAGCTGGCACGGCGCGGTGGTGGCTTCTGCCGTGGTGGCGCTGCCGCTGGTGCTCAAGTCGGCCAGCGCGGCGTTCTCGGGCGTGGACCGCTCGCTCGAAGCCGCGGCCAGCACGCTGCGGCAGTCGCCGTTTTCGGTGTTCCTGCGCGTCACGCTGCCGCTGGCGTGGCCAGGCATCCTGGCGGGCACGCTGCTGGCCTTCGCGCGCGCCATGGGCGAGTTCGGCGCCTCGCTGATGGTGGCCGGCTCCATTCCGAAGCAGACCCAGACGCTGTCGATGGCCATCTACGACGCGGTGCAGGCGGGGCACGACGACCTCGCGCTGCTGCTGGTCATCGTGACCTCGCTGCTGTCGATCGCCGTACTGGTGCTGTCGAACCGCTTCTTTTCGCTGAGATGAGCACACCCCCAGGCTTCGCGCACTTCGTGTCGCTACGCCAACCCCCTTGCAGGGGGCAACACCAGCGGCCCGGCAAAGCCGGTTCCGCGGTGTTCCCGAAAGGGGAAGCAGTCTCTTCTATTTGGTTCTCGGCTTTCTAGCTTTCCATTACTTCCCGGAGATCATCATGCGTCCGTTGCGTCTTTTGTCCCTCGTCGTTGCTCTGGGCTTGCCGCTGGCTGTCTCGGCCCAGCAGATCACCGTGTCCGCCGCCGCGAGCCTGACCGACGCGTTCAAGGAGATCGGACCGAAGTTCGAGGCCGCCAAGGCGGGCGCCTCGGTGCGCTTCAACTTCGCCGCCTCGGGCGTGCTGCTGCAGCAGATCGGGCAGGGCGCGCCGGTGGACGTGCTCGCCAGCGCCGACCAGGAAACCATGAACCGCGGCGCCGAGCAGAAGCTCGTCGACACCGCCACACGCAAGGACTTCGTCACCAACAGCCTGGTGCTCATCGAGCCTGCCAGGGAGGGCGTGGGCCTGAAGTCGCTGCAGGACCTGACCGGCGCTGGCGTCAGGAAGATCGCCATCGGCAAGGTCGCGACCGTGCCGGTCGGCCGATACACCAGGCAGGTGCTCGACGGCGCCAGCCTCTGGACCGCGCTGGAGCCCAAGTTCGTGCAGGCCGACAGCGTGCGCCAGGTGCTCGACTACGTGAGCCGCGGCGAGGCAGAGGCCGGCTTCGTCTACCGCACCGACGCGGCCATCGCCGGCGACAAGGTGAGGATCGCCTTCACGCCCACCGGCCACACGCCCGTGACCTACCCGATCGCGGTGGTCGCCGAGAGCAGGCAGAAGGCGCTGGCCGGCGACTTCATCGCCTTCCTCTCGACGCCCGCCGCGCAGGAAGTGCTCGCGCGCTACGGATTCGGCAAGCCATGATCGATGTCGATCTGAAGCTCACGGTGGCCGACGGCCGCCGGCGCTTCGATCTCGCGGTGCGTTTCGCGACGGACGTGCCCTTCGCCGCGCTCTACGGCCCGTCGGGCGCGGGCAAGTCGCTCACGCTGCAGGCCATTGCCGGGCTGCTGCATCCCAGCTCGGGGCACGTGCGGCTCGACGGCCGCACGCTGTACGACTCGGCGCAGGGCATCGACGTGCCCGCGCCGGCGCGGCGCATCGGCTATCTCTTCCAGGACTACGCGCTTTTCCCGCACCTGAGCGTGCGCGAGAACGTGGCCTTCGGCCTGACCGCGTGGCATCGCCGCAAGCCCGCCGCGAAGGACGCCGAGCGCGTCCACGCACTGCTCGAAAGCTTCGGCCTAGCCGCGCTCGCCGACAGCCGCCCGCAGACTCTCTCCGGCGGCCAGCGGCAGCGCGTGGCGCTCGCCCGCGCCCTGGCCTGCGAACCGCAGGTGCTGCTTCTCGACGAGCCCTTCGCGGCCCTCAACCCCATGCTGCGCGCCGAACTGCGCGAGGAACTCGCGCAGGTGCGCAGGCAGTGGGGCATTCCGGTGCTGATGATCACGCACGACATCGAAGACGTTCTCGCCCTGGCCGACGTGGCCTTCGTCTACAGCGAAGGCCGGGTGGTGCGCGAGATCGACCTGCACAACGCCGAGAGCCGCGAGTTCGCGCTGCACGAGGCGGCCGGCGCTCGCCTCGTGGAAGACACGCCGCTGCGGCGCAAGCTGAGGGGGCTGCTGATGCGGGACGTGCGCAGCTGACGTTTTGCATCGCATAAGCGATACACTTTGGCGATGAAAACCGCCACCATCCCCTCCGTGCGTGTCGAGCCCGAATTCCGGGATGAAGTCGAACAGGTGCTTGGCGAGGGGGAGACCCTGTCCCAGTTCGTGGAGGCGGCCGTCCGCGCCTGCGTTCAGCAGCGCAAGAGCCAGGCCGAGTTCGTGGCGCGCGGCATGAAGTCGCTGGCCAGCGCGCGGCGCAGCGGGGAATATGTCGAGGCGGGCGAGATGATGCAGCGCCTCAGGACCAAGCTCGAATCGGCGGCGAAGAAACAGCAAGGCGCAGCTCGCCGGTGAGCTACTCGGTCCGGTTCACGCGTCAGGCGGCCGAAGACCTGGAGCGGCTGTATGACTTCGTCCTCGAACGGGAGCTCGCCAGGGGCGGCGATCTCGCGCTTGCCGAGCGGGCCCTCGAAGCGATCGAGCACGGCATAGCGACCCTCGGTTTTTCGCCCTTCACCTGTCGTAAGGCGGGCGAAAATCCCTTCATCCGAGAGCTCGTGATTCCGTTCGGCGCCAGCGGCTATGTCGCACTGTTCGAAATAGAAGCAAGCGACTTGATCGTCGTGGCCGCCGTCAGGCATCAGCGCGAAGACGACTATCACTGACGACACGGCGGCCGGTCCATTTCCTTTTTGAATCGCCGCATGTCTCGATTCAATTTGACGCTCTACCGGCCCGCGGCGAACACTCGCTCGCATGAGCAGCGAGCAGAAGATCGAGTTTTACAAGGGCCCGGCGGGCGGCTGGGGTGCATTGCGCAGCGTGACGAACGCGCTGCTGCGGCAGGACATTCCCATCAAGGGCGCGAAGACGCTGCTCTCGGCCAACCAGCCTGACGGTTTCGACTGCCCCGGCTGCGCCTGGCCCGACCGCAACCACGCCTCCACCTTCGAGTTCTGCGAGAACGGCGTCAAGGCCGTGGCCGCCGAAGCCACCGCGCGCCGCGCCGGTCCGGAGCTGTTCGCGAAGCACACGGTGGCCGAACTGGCCGGGCAGAGCGACTTCTGGCTCGAAGACCAGGGCCGGCTCACCCACCCCATGGCCTACGACGCGGCGAGCGACAAGTACGTGCCGATCGAATGGGACGACGCCTTCGCGCGCATCGCCCGTCACCTGAACGCGCTGCCCGACCCCGACCAGGCCATCTTCTACACCTCGGGCCGCGCGAGCAACGAGGCGGCCTTCCTGTACCAGCTCTTCGTGCGCGAGTACGGCACCAACAATTTTCCCGACTGCTCGAACATGTGCCACGAGCCCAGCGGCAGCGGCATGCGCCCGCAGCTCGGCGTGGGCAAGGGCACGGTCACGCTCGACGACTTCGAGAAGGCCGACGCAATCTTCATCTTCGGCCAGAACCCCGGCACCAACCACCCGCGCATGCTCGGCGAGCTGCGCGCGGCGTCGAAGCGCGGCGCGCGCATCGTGAGCTTCAACCCGCTGCGCGAGCGCGGCCTGGAGCGCTTCGCCGACCCGCAGGACAAGCTGGAGATGGCGACCCTGGGCTCCACGCCCATCAGTACGCACTACTTCCAGCTGCGCGTGGGAGGTGACTTCGCCGCCATCAAGGGGATGATGAAGCACGTCATCGAGCGCGAGGACGAGGCCGTGGCACGCGGCGAGCCTTCGGTGCTCGACCATGCATTCATCGCCGAGCACACCGCCGGCTTCGAGGCCGTGGCGGACGACCTGCGCGCCGAGCAGTGGGACGTGCTCGTGCGTGAATCGGGCCTGAGCGAGGAACAGATCCGCGCCGCGGCCGACGTCTACCTGGGCGCCGAGCGCGTCATCGCCTGCTGGGGCATGGGCATCACCCAGCACCAGCATTCGGTTGCCACGATCCAGATGATCGGCAACCTGCTCATGATGCGCGGCAACATGGGCCGCGAAGGCGCTGGCGCATGCCCGGTGCGCGGCCACAGCAACGTGCAGGGCGACCGCACCATGGGCATCTGGGAGAAGCCGCCCGCCGCGCTGCTCGACCGCCTGCAGCAGGTGTTCGGCTTCGAGCCGCCGCGCCGCAACGGCGTGGACACCGTCGAGGCCATCCAGTCGATGCTCGACGGCAAGGGCCGGGTGTTCTTTGCCCTCGGCGGCAACTTCGCGGCCGCTACGCCCGACACCTACCAGACCTGGAAGGCGCTGAAGCAGTGCGAGCTCACGGTGCACGTGACCACCAAGCTCAACCGCAGCCACGTGATCCACGGGCGCGAGGCGCTGATCCTGCCGTGCCTGGGCCGCACCGAGATCGACATGCAGGCCGGCGGCCAGCAGGGCGTGACGGTGGAAGACTCGATGAGCATGGTGCACATCTCGATGGGCATCAACCCGCCCGCGTCGGAGCACCTGCTGTCGGAGCCGGCCATCGTGGCGCGGCTCGCGGCTGCCACGCTGGGCGCGCGCAGCAAGACGCCGTGGCTCTGGCTCATCGAGGACTATTCGCGCATCCGCGACAAGATCGAAGCCGTGTTCGACGACTTCAAGGACTTCAACGCCCGCGTGGCGCATCCTGGCGGCTTCCGCCTGCGCAACACCGCGAGCGAGCGGGTGTGGAACACGGCGTCGAAAAAGGCCGTGTTCTTCACCCACGCCGTGCCGCTGGACACGCCTTCGCACCGCGCCCGCACACGCTTCGCGAAAAAGGGCGACACCATCGTCTTCACGCTGCTGACCACGCGTTCGCACGACCAGTACAACACCACCATCTACGGCATGGACGACCGCTACCGTGGCGTGTTCGGCCAGCGCCGCGTGGTCTTCATCAACCAGGAAGACATCCGCGCCCTGGGCATGAAGGACGGCGACTGGGTCGACATCCAGACGGTGTGGAACGACGGCCAGGAGCGCCGCGCCGACCGCTTCAAGCTGGTGGCCTACGACATCCCGCGCGGCAACCTCGCGGCCTACTACCCCGAGACCAATCCGCTGGTGCCGCTGTCGGCAGTGGCCGAGAACGCGGGCACGCCGACCTCCAAGTCCATTCCCGTGGTGCTGGTGCCGCATGAGCTGCCGATCCAGAAGCTGGCGGAGGACGAAGCGGACGGGATGGTGGCGGCCTGATGAGTGCCTTGCTGCAAGACAGCCTTTCCGTCGCCATCCTGCGCATGCTCGCGCAGGAGCCCGATGGCACCGGCGTCTCGCTGCCGCGCCTGGGCAAGCGGCTCGGCCAGGGCGCCAGCGTGCTGATGCGCCGGCTCACGATGATGGGCGATGCCGCCATCGGCGGCGTGCGCGGCCCGGGCTGGGTGCGCGTGGTGCAGCACGACGACCGCTGGGTCGCGCACCTGCTCGAAGCCGGGCGGGCGCAGGTGGGAACACTTCCTCCCGACGAAGACGAAAACCGCGACTGAGCCGACAATGGCCGGCCCAGCCGGAGCTCACATGTCGAAGCCAGATCACGACGATTCCGAAGACACCCTGCCGCCGCTGTCGCGGCACGCCGTGCGCGTGTTCGGCGAACGCGGCGTCGCGCCCGAAGGCGAACTGCGCGACGACACGCTCGCGGCCGAGGTACCGGTGGCGCTCGTGTTCAACGGCGTCTCGCACGCGGTGATGATGGCCACCCCGCAGGACATGGAAGCCTTCGCCCTCGGCTTCGCGCTGAGCGAGGGCATCCTCGACACCGCCGTCGACTGCCGCGGCATCGACGTGCGCACCGTCGATGCCTCCGAAGCCGGCCTGCCCGCCGGCATGCCCGGCATCGAGGTACAGCTCGAGATTTCCACGCGCAGCTTCGAGCGCCTGAAGGACCGCCGCCGCAGCCTCGCCGGCCGCACCGGCTGCGGCGTGTGCGGCGTCGAGAGCTTCGCGGGGCTCGACCTCTCTCCGCAGCCCGTGCCTCGGCGCGACTGGATCGAACGCATCGACCTCGCGACCGTGCTGCGCGCCTTCGCCGCCATGCCGCCGCGCCAGGTCTTCAACGCCGAGGCAGGCGCGATCCATGCAGCCGCATGGGCCAGCGTCGACGGTGAACTCACCGACCTGATGGAAGACGTGGGCCGCCACAACGCGCTCGACAAGCTCATCGGCAGCCTTGCGCAAGCGGGCCGCCTGCAGGAGCCGGGCTTCGTGCTGATGTCCAGCCGCGGCAGCCACGAACTCGTGCGCAAGTGCGCGCGCGTGGGCATCTCGGCGATGGCGACCATCTCCGCGCCCACGGCCATGGGTGTGCGCATGGCCGAGTTGTGCGGCCTGCGGTTCTGGGGGCTGTGCCGTGCGCCGCGGGGCGTGCTCTATGCCGACGGGCTCGGCGGCGCGGCTCTTTCGAGCGCCAGCACCGCATCGGCCACGGCCTCGATGCCCTGATCCGAAAGATCGCCGGCCGCCACGCGCTGCCGCTGCGCCCAGGCGCGGAAATGCAGTTCCTGCGACTTCTGATAGTGCGGGTCGTAGTGCAGCGACATCAGCTCCGAGAACAGATGCGGCAGGTCGGCATCGTGCGCCCACTGCTGCCAGCGAGAGACGGTCTCCTTGCCCTGCAATTCCTTGAGCGCGCCGAGCCTGTCGGCCAGCGCGTCGCGGTCGTCGCCAAGGTAGGCGTAGTCGCGCAGCAGATAGGCGAGCCGCGCTTCTGGCGTGGCGCACACCTCGATGCACGGCGCCGCCCGCATCCGAGCCACCAGCGACAAGGGCAAGGACAAGCGCCCGATGCGGATGCTCTCGCCCTCCACGTACAGCGGTCGCGAAAGATCTACCGTTTCAAGCACCGCCGCGATCAGGGTCTCGAAGTGCTTTTGCGAAGGCTGCGCCACGCCCGGCAGCGAGCCGAGCAGCGAGCCCTTATGGCGGGCGAAATCTTCCAGGTCGAGCACCTGCGCACCGCGCGCAGCCAGTGCGTGCAGCACGCGCGTCTTGGCGCTGCCGGTGGCGCCGCAGATCACGCGCAGGTCGAGCTTCGGCGTCAGCGTGTCGATCTGCGAGATCACGTGCCGGCGGAAGCTCTTGTAGCCGCCCGCGAGCTGCTGCGCGTCCCAGCCGACGAGGCGCAGCCACGTCACCATCGAGCCGCTGCGCATGCCGCCGCGCCAGCAATACACCAGCGGCTTCCAGTTCTCGGGCCGGTCGGCCAGCGTCTCGCGCAGGTGCCGCGCGATGTTGGCAGCCACCATCGCACCGCCGATGCGGCGGGCCTCGAAGGCGCCGGTCTGCACGTAGACGGTGCCGACGATATGGCGCTCCTCGTCGTTCAGCACCGGGCAGTTGATGGCGCCGGGAATGTGGTCGAGCGCGAACTCGGCGGGCGAGCGGGCGTCGATCAGCGTGTCGAAGGCGTGGCGGTCGGCCACCCGCACGGGCTGGCGGTGACTCATGGCAGAAGGAACCTCATGCCCCCGATTGTCGGCGACAGGGGCGCTCAGGCGTAGGCTGGCCCAAGTCCTCTACGCAAGCGAGCGCTTGCAAAGTCCACCAGCGTGACCAGCACGAACATCGCGATCAGCACCGTCATCGCCTGCTGCTGCTGGAAGATCGACAGGTGGAAGTACAGCAGCTGCCCCAGCCCGCCGCCGCCCACGAAGCCCAGCACGGCCGCCATGCGGATGTTCATTTCCCAGCGGTAGAGCGTGTAGGCCACCCATTGCGGCAGCACGATGGGCAGGCTGGCGTAGCTGAAGGCGGTGACCGCATTCGCGCCGGAAAGCGTGAGCGCGTGTTCGGGCTCGCGCGGCGCGTTCTCCAGCGCCTCGGCGAACAGGCGCCCCAGCACGCCCGTGGTGTGCAGCGACAGCGCCAGTGCGCCCGCGAAGGGCCCGATGCCGGCGGCCAGCACCATCAGCGCGGCCCAGACCAGCTCGGGCACGCTGCGCAGGAAGTTGAGCGCGAAGCGCGCCACGTGGCGCGGCATCCATCCGGCGCGCCCCGAAGCCGGCAAGGCCAGCACCGCGCCGGCAAGGGCTGCCAGCACGGTGCCCAGCGCCGACACCGCCAGCGTCTGCAAGGCCCCGTGGCCGGCCTTGGCGAGGAAGTCCGGCGACATGTCGGGCGGGAAGAACTCGGCGACGAACTTGCCCATGAGCCTGAGCGATTCCGCCGAGCCCAGGGCCCAGTAGTCGATGCCCAGGTAGACGAAGCTCGCCACGACGGCCGCGCCGATCAGCAGCAGCGCGACGCGGCAGCGCCAGCACGGCGGCGGTCGCGGAGGCAGCGTCTTCGTCGTCATGCCAACAGCCTCCGCAGCGCGCTGCTCAGCAGGTCGGCCAGCAGCACGAGCGCCAGGAACACCAGCAGGATGCTGCTGGCCTCGCCGCCGTTGAGCATCTTCATCGACTGGTCCATCAACTGCCCCAGCCCGCCCGCGCCGACGAAGCCCATCACCACCGACGCGCGCACCGCGCACTCCCAGCGGTAGACGGTGTAAGAGGCCAGCTCCTGCGCCGTGTTCGGCAGCAGGCCGTAGCACAGCGCCGCGAGCCGGCCGCTACCGCCCTCGAGCAGCGCGCGCGCAGGCCGTGTGTCGGCCGATTCCAGGATCTCCGCATAAACCTTGCCCAGCATGCCGCCGTAGGTGATGGCCAGCGCCAGCACGCCCGAGGCCGGGCCGAGCCCGAGTGCGCGCACGAAGAGCAGCGCCCAGACGATCTCCGGAATCGCCCGCAGCACCATCAGCAGCCAGCGCGCGGCCTGCCGAACGATGCCAGCCTGCACGCGGCCCGGCCCCGGCCCGATGCGCGAGATGGACAGCGCGCGCGTCGTCACGAAGCCCAGCGGCGCGCCGATCAGCAACGCGAGCGCGGTGCCTGCCGTGGCCATGGCCAGCGTCTCCAGCGTGGCCTTGAAGAGCAGGGCGAGAAATGCCGGCGAACCATCAGGCGGAAAGAAGCCCGCCAGGAAGCCGCCGATGACCGCGAGATTGCCGCCGTCGAACAGCGCCCAGGGCCTGAATTCGGAAAGCGCCAGCATCGGCCACGCGACGACGAGCGCGGCGGCGCAAGCGGCCAGCCGGCGCGCGGCGTGCGGGTCGCGCATGGCCGGGGAGGCGACGTTCGTGCTCAAGGGCAGTCGGGCCGCTGGAAGGCCGCCTCCACTGCCGCAGCTGTCGTCGCACCCGGCGGCAGTGGCCGTTGCGTCGCGACACCGCCTTCGCTCGCGTAGAGCGCATCGAGCATCTCGGGCGTGACCTGCGCGGCCGGCAGGTCGAACATCACCGCACCGCCGCGCATGCCGACGATGCGCGGAAACCAGCGCAGCGCGAGGTCCACCGCGTGCAGCGAGGCCATCAGCGTCGCGCCCGTCGATTCGCTCTGCGCCACGAGCTGGCCGATGGCCGCGTCGGCCAGCGTGGGGTCGAGCGCCGACACCGGCTCGTCGGCCAGCAGCAGGGCAGGGCGCTGGTAGAGCACGCGCGCGATGCCCACGCGCTGCAGCTGGCCGCCGGAGAGCCGGTCGCAGCGCTCGAACAGGCGGTCTTCCAGCGCCAGCCGCGAGAGCGCCTCGTGCGCGCCGGCGATGTCCGAGGGATGCAGCAGCGAGCCCAGCGCGCGCAGCATCGACCACTCGCCGAGACGCCCCGCGAGCACGGCAGTGACCACGCGCAGCCTCGGCGCGATGGGTGGTGACTGGTGCACGGTGCCGATGCGGGCGCGCAGCTTCTTCAGCGCCGCCGCGGTCAGCTGCCACGGCCTCGAGCCCAGCGTCTGCACATCGCCTTCGGTGGGCCGCAGCGCCGCGCCGAGCACGCGCAGCAGGGTGGTCTTGCCCGCCCCCGAGGGCCCGATGACGGCGATGCGTTCGCCGTCGCGCGCGGCCAGCGTCACGCTGGCCAGCGCGCGCTGTCCGTTGGGATGGACGACGCCCGCGCCTTCCAGCGAAAAACTCATCCGCGCAGGCTCACTTGATCAGACCAGCCGACTTGCCCGCCGTCTCGATCCCGTCGTAGTTCGACGACTTGGTCGGGATGAACTTGCTCGCGCGCTGCAGCGCCATGACTTCCTTGTGCGCCGGGTTGGCCGGGTCGAGCTTCAGAAAGGCGTCGGTCAGCTTCTTCGTGACGGCGGGGTCGAGGCCGGGGCGCACGGTCCAGTTGTAGTCGTAGTAGGTCGGCGTGGTGGCCAGCACGCGCACCTTGGCGGCGTTGGGGTTCTTGGCCTCCACCAGCTTGTCCCACACCGAGGCGTTGAGCACGCCGGCCTCGGCGCGCGAGGCGGCCACGAAGGCCACAGTGGCGTCGTGCGCGCCCGAGAACGCGACGGTCTTGAAGTCCTTCTCGGGGTTGATGCCCGCCTGCAGCAGGAAGTAGCGCGGCATCAGGCTGCCCGAGGTGGAGGAGGGCGCGCCGAAGGCGAAGGTCTTGCCCTTCAGGTCGGCCAGCGTCTTCGCGGTGCTGTCCACCGGCACGATGAACTTGCTGGTGAACACCTCGTCCTCCGCGCGCTGCACGATCGGCACTGCGCCGCCATTGGTGCGGATGCGCGCCTGCACGTAGGTGAAGCCGCCGAGCCAGGCCAGGTCGATCTTGTTGGTGGCCAGGCCCTCGACCACGGCGGCGTAGTCGGTCACGGGCGTGAACTGCACGTCCATGCCGGTTTCCTTCTTGAGGTAGTCGCCCAGCGGCGTGAATTTGCGCTGCAGCTCGGTGGGCGCCTCGTCGGGAATGGCCGAGACGCGCAGCACGCCCTGAGCGAAGGCGCCGAGGCTCGCGGCGGAGAAGGTCAGGCCAAGGGCCAGTCGGGTGAGAGTCTTTTTCATGGATGCGCCTCTGGGACGTGCGGGATAGGAAGGGACGGGATTGTAGAAAGCGGGCCCGATTCGATAATCGCGCCATGAACCCGACTCTCATGAACCCGCTCGCGCCGCTGCGCCTCACGAGTTTTTCGCATGGAGGCGGCTGCGGCTGCAAGATCGCGCCCGGCGTGCTGTCGCAGATCCTGAAGAACCAGGCCGGCGGGTTGATTCCGCCCGAGCTCATGGTGGGCATCGAGACCGCCGACGACGCGGCCGTCTACCGGCTCAACGACCAGCAGGCGCTGATTGCGACCACCGACTTCTTCATGCCCATCGTGGACGACCCGTACGAGTTCGGCCGCATCGCCGCGACCAACGCGATCAGCGATGTCTACGCCATGGGCGGGCGCCCGATCATGGCGCTGGCGCTGGTGGCCATGCCGATCAACCAGCTGCCCGTGGAAGTCATCGCCGAGATCGTGCGCGGCGGGCAGGACGTGTGCCGCGCGGCGGGCATCCCGATCGCGGGCGGCCACACCATCGATTCGGTCGAGCCCATCTACGGCCTCGTCGCAATGGGCCTGGTGCACCCCGAGCGCGTGCGCCGCAATGCCGACGCGAAGGCCGGCGACGTGCTCGTGCTGGGCAAGCCGCTGGGCGTGGGCGTGCTCTCCGCCGCGCTCAAGAAGGAACAGCTCTCCGAGACCGGCTACCGCCAGCTCATCGAAAGCACGACCAAGCTCAACACGCCCGGCATCGCGCTTTCTGCGCTCGACGGCGTGCACGCGCTGACCGACGTCACCGGCTTCGGCCTCGCCGGCCACACGCTCGAACTGGCGCGCGGCGCGAAGCTCAGGGCTGTCGTCGAGTGGTCGAAGGTGCCGCTGCTCGAGAACGTGCTGGCGATGGCCGCCGAAGGCTTCGTCACCGGCGCCTCGGGCCGCAACTGGGCCGGCTACGGCGCCGAGGTGAGCCTCGCGCCCGGCCTGCATGCCACCACGCAGAACCTGCTGAGCGATCCGCAGACCTCGGGCGGCCTGCTCGTGAGCTGCGCGCCCGATGCGGTCGATGCGGTGCTGAAGGTCTTCCGCGACGAAGGCTTCGCGCGCGCGGCCGTCATCGGCCGTGTGGAAGCTGGTGAGTCGTCGCTGCACGTGGTGCCCTGAAGCAGCGGTTCTACGCCGACTCGTCGAGTGGGCAGTCGCCGTCGCGAGCGGTCCGAGCTTGCGCCGAGAAGCGCAGGCGTACATGGGTACGTCGAGCATCGCAGGTGCAAGATCGGATCGCGCAGCAGGCGAATGCCCGCTCGACGGCGGAAGGGGGAAGGAGTCGAACCTTCCCGGCGACGGCTGGCGCCACCAACCGGGTTTGAAGCCCGGCCGCCCCACCAGGGACGATCCCCTCCCATGATCGCTTTCGTTGTCGTTCACGGCCTCGCCCCGAACAACGACGTGTCGGGTCGCAGCAGGTGCGTGTCCTTCACGCGCCGCGTGTAGCCCACACGATCGAAGAATTCCAGCAGCTGGATCGCGCGCTTGCGCCCCAGCCCGGTCGCGTCCCTGAAGCTCGCGGCCTCCAGGCCCGCCGGCCCGTCGAGGCAATCGCGCGCGATCACCGCAAGGCGCTCCACGGTCGCCAGCGGATAGTACAGGTCCTTCACCACCTGGAAGGCCTCGCCGCGGCGCGCGAGGCTCGCGAGCGTCTGCCGCACCATCGCCTCGCTCGCCGCGCAGTCCTTCGCCAGGTCGCGCACCCAGGGCGGATCGAAGCCGCCGTCGGCCAGCTTGGGCAGCAGCTTCTGCGCGAGCTTCTGCTCGGCCTCGTTGAGGCGTGCGGCATGGTCGGGCAGATGCAGCCAGGTGCCGCTGCGCACCAGCGTGCCGCGGGCGACCAGCTCGTCGAGCGCGTGGCGCCAGAGCGCGTCGTCGGTGCGCGGCCCGGCCAGGCGCTTGAGACGCCGTGCGTCGGGGCCGACCTCGTCGGGGGGCGGTGCGATGGAAGTCCGCGAGGCGCTCGGCGATCTGTGCCTCGAGCGCGTCCAGGTGCGGCCGAGCGATCGCCGTATGGCCGATGCGCACCGCGCCGTTCGGCAGCGGCAGTGCCTCTTCGTGGGCCAGCGAGAGCGCACGCGCCGCCTGCGCGGTGTCGATGCCCAGCGGCGCGTTGTGCAGCAGCGCGGCCACGCGGGCAGCGCGGTCGTCGATGGCCCAGGCCGCCAGCGTGCGCAGACGTTCGGGCGTGCGCCGATAGCGCACCGGTGCGAAGGGATCGAGCACGCGCACGCCCGCCACCGTGCGCGTGGCCGAGGCATCGCGCAGCACGCCGCGGTCACCGTGCCATGCGCCCACGGGCTCGCGCAGCACCAGCTGGGCAAGCGCCGTCTCTCCGGGCGCGAGCGCATCGCGGTCGAGCAGCGCGACCGATGCCATCACGTCGCTCGCGCCCAGGTGCGCATGCACCGTGGCGCCCGAGCGCAGCTGCCTCGCCTCGTCGGGCCACAGCGTGAGCAGCACGTCGATGCGCGCCGAGGCGAGCGCAACCGACGGCGTGCAGACCCACTCGCCGCGATGCACCTCGTCCTTGCCGACGCCGGCCAGCGCGAGCGCGCAACGCTGCCCTGCATGCGCCGACTCGGCCTGCTGGTTCTGGGCATGGATGCCGCGCACGCGCACCGTGCGGCTGCCCGGCGCGATGCGCAGCTCGTCGCCGATGCGCACCGTGCCGCTGAAGACCGTGCCGGTGACGACGGTGCCCACGCCCGAGAGGCTGAACGACCGGTCCACCGCGAGCCGAAAGGCCAGGTCATCCTCGCGCGCGCGCTGCTGCCGCGCCACGTCGAGCAGCCGCTCGCGCAGCGCGTCGATGCCTTCGCCCGTGGTGGCAGACACCGCCAGCATCGGCGCTTCCGCCAGCGGTGTGGGCGCGAGCAGGGCTGCGATGCCGGCCCGCACCTCGGCCAGCCGCGCCTCGCGCACGCCGGCATCGATGCGGTCGATCTTGGTGATGGCCACCGTCGCCTCGCGCACGCCGAGCAGCGCCACCACCGCGAAGTGCTCGCGCGTCTGCGGCATCACGCCGTCGTCCGCCGCCACCACCAGCAGCGCATGGTCGATGCCTGTCGCGCCGGCCAGCATGGTGTGCAGCAGGCGCTCGTGGCCCGGCACGTCGACGAAGCCCAGTGACACGCCGTCGGGCGCATGCAGGTACGCATAGCCGAGCTCGATGGAAATGCCGCGCCGCTTCTCCTCGGGCAGCCGGTCGGTGTCGACGCCGGTGAGGGCGCGCACCAGCGTGGTCTTGCCGTGGTCGATGTGGCCTGCGGTGCCGATGATCATTGCAGCCGCTCGTACAGCAGGGCAAGCTGGCCCGTGAAGGGCGCGCTGTCTTCGAGGCAGCGCAGGTCGAGCAGCAGCCGGTCTTCAGCGATGCGCCCGATCACCGGCAGCGGCAGGCCGCGCAGCGCGGTGGCAAGGGCATCGAGCGCGGTGCCGACGCCTTTCTTCGAAGTGCCGGCCGGCGCGATCGCGAGGCCAGCAGAGGGCAGCCGCTCGACCGGCAGCGAGCCGGAGCCGATCTGCCCGAGCAGCGGCACCACCTCGACGTCGAAGCACGGCGCCACGGCAGCCTGCACCGGCTCGCGCAGCGCCTCGGCCATCTCGCGGATCGCATCGGCGGGCCGTGTCAGCAGCCGCAGCGTCGGCAGGTCCTGCGCGAGGCGCTCCGGCCGCAGGTAGAGCGACAGCGTGGCTTCGAGCGCGGCCAGCGGCAGCTTGCTCATGCGCAGCGCGCGCTTCATCGGGAACTTGCGGATGCGGCCCACGGCCTCCTTGCTGCCGACGATGAGGCCGGCCTGCGGGCCGCCCAGCAGCTTGTCGCCCGAGAAGGTGACCACGTCGCAGCCGGCGGCGAGCATCTCCTGCGGCAGCGGCTCGCGCGGCAGGCCGTAGCGCGCGAGGTCGATGAGCGAGCCGCTGCCCAGGTCGGTGGCCAGCGGCACGCCGCGTGCATGCGCGATGCCGGCGAGCGTGGCCTCATCGACGGCCGAGGTGAAGCCCTGCACCGCGTAGTTGCTGGTGTGCACCTTCATCACGAGGGCAGTGCGCTCGTTGATGGCGCGTTCGTAGTCCTGCGGATGCGTGCGGTTGGTGGTGCCGACCTCGACCATGCGCGCGCCCGCGCTGGCCATCACGTCGGGCATGCGGAAGGCGCCGCCGATCTCCACCAGCTCGCCGCGCGAGACGATCACCTCGCGTTCGCGCGCCAGCGCCGCGATGGTGAGCAGCACCGCGGCCGCGTTGTTGTTGACCACCGTGGCAGCTTCGGCGCCGGTGATGGTGCACAGAAGCTCTTCGACCAGCGAGTCGCGGTCGCCGCGGCTGCCGGTGGCGAGGTCGTACTCGAGGTTGTTGGGCGATGTCATCACCGCCAGCAGCCGCTGCAGCGCGGCATCGGCCAACAGCGCGCGGCCGAGGTTGGTGTGGATGACGGTGCCCGTGAGGTTCAGCACCGCCTTCATGCGCGGCGCGAGGCGCGACTGTATGCGCGCAGCGAGTGCGTCGCCCAGTGCATCAGGCTGCACCTCTGCAGCAGCGAGTTTGCCCACGACGGCTTTCGCGCGCAGGCTGTCGAGCAGCGCACGCGCCTCTTTCACCACGAGCGTGTGGCCATGCTCGGCCAGCAATGCGCCCGGCACGGCGAGGCGCAGCAATTGATCGACAGAAGGCAGATCCTGGGGCCTTGCCGTCGAGCCGTGGACCACGGACTCTTCGGGCATCGCCATCAGCCGCCTCCGCCGTCGTCGGGAACTTCGGGTTCGCCGAAAAGGAGCATCAGGTTGTGGCCGCTGCGTTGATGCCCGGCTTCGGAGACGAGCAGGTCGAGCGTGACGCTCGCCAGGTCGTCGGCGACGGGTTCGACCTCGGGGTCTTTCTCCATCACGACCTGCTTGAGGTAGTGGCCGCAGCTGTCGCAGCACTCGGCTTTCACAGCGCCTTCGCGAGCGCCGGTGGCGGGCAGGTCCACGCCGGGCTGCGGGGACAGCGATTCGAAATGGATGCCCTTGGTGCTCTCGCAGTGCGTGCACTTGATGCGCACGTAGTGCCACTCGGTGCCGCACAGCGAGCAGTGCAGGTAGCGGAAGCCCGCCTCGTCGGCACCGATGCGCGTGATGCTCGCGGTGGGCGCGCTGCCGCAGCAGGGGCATTCGTTGCCGGGATCGGTGCGGCCGTAGATGTTCTCGCCTGCGTGGGCGGCCACCTGCAGCACCAGATGCGTCCAGTAGGCCTGCAGCCCGGCGGCGATCAGCGGCGCGGCGGCGAGGTCGAGCCCGAACATGATGCGGCGCGAGAGCCGGTCGGCCTGCGCATCGATCCAGGCGTCGTCGGCGGCCGCCACGTGGTCGAGCGTGTCGCGCGCGGGGCCTTCGGGCAGCCTGGCGCGAAAGAGCGCGAGCAGCCGGCGCAATTCCTTCAGCCACACCGCGTCGCGCGTCCAGCCGAAGGCGGGCATCGGGGGCTTGAGCACCCTCGCGGCGGCTTCGAGCGCTTCGGTCTCCGGCAGTTCGACCGGCGCGTAGTCCTGCAGCACCTGGTGCTGCGCCTGCGCGAGGTCGGCGATGAAGATCAGGTACTCGCGCATCGGATGCGATGCGGCGAGCTGCCGCAGCCGGAGCTGGCGGTCGGAAAAGGCGACGGAGCGCACCGGCAGGCGCAGGAACGGCATCTGCCGTCCGGCCTGCATCGCGATCTGCTCCGGCTCGAGGACGCGGGTGGTCCGGATCGGCGGTGGATTGCCGTTGGAACTGCTCATCCGGACGACTCTACAGCCATTCGCACGATTCGCGATACGCGATCGCCCGAGTCCCCGCAGGGGCCGGGCCTGTTCGCGGGATACCGCGGGGCCGACTCGGCCGGGCCGCGGGCACCGCACCCGGAATGGGGGCGGGATATGCGGTGCACGAAGCCCGGGAAGAGCTCATTCCCCCCGGGTCATCTTGCGGTGCCACAACGGATGGTTGAGCTTGGCCCAGCCTTCGGTGACGGTTCCGCGCGTCATCGCGCGCAGCGTGCCCTTGACCCAGATGGCGGCGTAGATGTGCGTGATGACCGAGAGGATCAGCACCACGGCCGAGGCCGCGTGCACCACCACCGCGATGCGCCGCAGGAGGATCGGGAGGAAGCCGACGAACCACGGGCTCCAGAACATGAAGCCCGTCACCAGCAGCAGCAGCAGGCTGATGCCGAAGGCCCAGAACACCAGCTTCTGGCCGGCGTTGTACTTGCCCACCGGCGGCATGCTCGACTTGTCGCCCTTGAGCATCTTCGGCGCGTTGGCGATCCAATCGCGGTCGCCCTTGTCGAGGATGTTCTCGCGCCACATGGTGAAGAACAGGAACACGAAGCCCAGCACCATCAGCAGCCCCATGAAGGGATGCAGGATGCGCGTCCATGGTCCGCCGCCGAAGAGCGCGCTCAAAAGAAGAGGCTCGGGTGGAAGAAGGCCAGGCCCGAGAGCGCCGCGGCGAAGAACATGATCGCGACGAACCAGTGGTTCATGCGCGTGGCGTCGCGGTAGCGGCGAAGGTAGTAGCGTGTCATCGCGTTCTTCTCCTCATGCGCGGGGCGCGGTGGGCGGCGTCGAAGAGGCCGAAGCCGGCGGCTCCTCGATCACCACCACGTCGTCGGGCCTGCCGTCGCGGTCGGCGTCGGGGTGGTTGTCCTTGGGCTCGATGGGGCCGGTCTTCATGTAGTGGAAGAAGCTGCCCACCACGGCGCCGATCATGGCGACCACGGCGAGCGGCTTGGCCACGCCCTTCCACAGCGACACCAGCGGGCTGATGTGCGGGTCCTTCGGCAGGTCGGCGTAGAGCTGCGGCCGGTCGGCATGCTGCAGCACGTACATCACGTGCGTGCCGCCCACGCCCGCCGGGTCGTACACGCCGGCGTTGGCGAAACCGCGCTCCTTCAGGTCGACGATGCGCTCCGAGGCGTACTCGTGCATGTCTTCCTTGGTGCCGAAGTGCAGCGCGCCCGTGGGGCAGGCCTTCACGCAGGCCGGCTCCAGGCCCACGCCCACGCGGTCGGAGCACAGCGAGCACTTGTAGGCCTTGTTGTCGGCCTTGCTGATGCGCGGCACGTCGAAGGGGCAGCCGGTGACGCAATTGCCGCAGCCCACGCAATGCTCGCTGATGAAGTCGACGATGCCGTTGGCGTACTTGACGATGGCGCCCGGCGAGGGGCACGACTTCAGGCAGCCGGGGTCCTCGCAGTGCATGCAGCCGTCCTTGCGGATCAGCCATTCGAGCTTGCCGGCCTCGGGCTCGACCTCGGAGAACTTCATCACCGTCCAGGAGGCGGGCGTGAGGTCGACGGGGTTGTCGTAGGTGCCGTGCGTGGTGCCGACTTCGTCGCGCAAGTCGTTCCACTGCATGCACGCGACCTGGCAGGCCTTGCAGCCGATGCAGGCCGACACGTCGATCAGCTTCGCGACCGGCTGGATCTGCGGCCGATGCCGTATCTCGGGCGACGGCGTGGTCGTGGCCGAGCGGGCGGCGATGTCTAGGGTTTGAAGAGAGGACATCGTTCAGGCCTTCTCGATGTTCACGGTGAACGACTTGTACTCCGGCGTCTGCGTGTTCGCATCGCCCACGAACGGCGTGAGCGTATTCACCAGATAGCCGGGCTTGGCGATGCCCACGAAGCCCCAGTGGTTGGGCAGGCCCACGGTATGGACCGTGCGCCCGTCCACCTGCAGACCCACGATGCGCTTGGTGACTACTGCCACGGCCTTGATGTAGCCGCGCTTGCTCGACACCTTGACCATGTCGCCGTGGCCGATGCCCTTCTCCTTCGCGAGCTCTTCGCCGATCTCGACGAACTGCTGCGGCTGGATGATGGCCGAGGTGCGCACGTTCTTGGTCCAGTAGTGGAAGTGCTCGGTGAGCCGGTAGCTGGTCGCCACGTACGGGAAGTCCTTCGGCACGCCGAGCCTCTCGAGGTCGCCCTTGAAGATGCGCGCCGCGGGGTTGGCGCGCGCCTTCTCGTTGTTCGGGTGCATCAGGTTGTTGACCAGCGGCGACTCGAAGGGCTCGTAGTGCTCGGGCAGCGGCCCTTCGGCCATGCCGGTGGGCGCGAACAGGCGTGCCACGCCCTCGGCGGTCATGATGAAGGGGCGCACCGCGTCGGCTTCCGTCGGGTTCGCGTCGGGCCGAATGTCGGGGATGTCCGAGCCGGCCCACTGCTTGCCGTTCCACGCGATCAGGCCGCGCTTGGCGATCCACGGCTTGCCGGTGGTCGGGTCGGTCGAGGCTCCGTTGTAGAGGATGCGCCGGTTCGCGGGCCAGGCCCACGCCCAGTTCTGCACCATGCCGATGCCGTACGGGTCGGCGTTGTCGCGCCGCGCCATCTGGTTGCCGGCCTGCGTCCATGCGCCCGAGTAGATCCAGCAACCGCTGGCGGTGCTGCCGTCGTCGCGCAGCAGGCCGAAGCCCGAGAGCTGCTCGCCGGCCTTGGCCAGCGGCGGCTTGGTCGGGTCCTTCGGGTCGGTCAGGTCGGCGAGCGCGCGGCCGTTGTATTCCATCGCCAGTTCCTGCGCGGAAGGCGAGTGCGGAATCTTGTAGGGCCAGGTGAGCTTGACGATCGGGTCGGGGAAGGCGCCGCCGTCCTTCGCGTAGGCGGTGCGCAGCCGGTTGAAGATGCCCGCGACGATCTCGATGTCGCCCTTGGCCTCGCCCGGCGGCTCCGCGCCCTTCCAGTGCCACTGCAGCCAGCGGCTGGAGTTGGTGAGCGAGCCGTCCTCCTCCGCGAAGCAGGTGGAAGGCAGGCGGAACACCGTGGTCTGGATGTCGGCGGTCTTGACGTCGTTGAACTCGCCGAAGTTGCGCCAGAACTCGCTGGTCTCGGTCTGCAGCGGATCGATGGTGACCAGGAACTTGAGCTTGGAGAGCCCGTCGACGATCTTCTTCTTGTCGGGGAACGAGCCCACCGGGTTGAAGCCCTGGCAGATGTAGCCGTTGAGCTTGCCCTGGTTCATGAGCTCGAAGGCCTGCAGCACGTCGTAGAGCTTGTCGATCTTGGGCAGGTAGTGGAAGCCCCACTCGTTCTCCGCCGTGGCCGCGTCGCCCCACCACGACTTCTGCATGCTGACGAAGAACTTCGGATAGTTCTGCCAGTAGCTCATCTGGTTGGGGCGCAGGGGCTTGAGCGCGCGGGTCTTGTAGTAGTCCTCCAGCGTCTGCTCGCTGTCACGCGCCAGCGACATGTAGCCCGGCAGCGAGTTCGACAGCAGCCCCAGGTCGGTCAGGCCCTGGATGTTGCTGTGGCCGCGCAGCGCGTTCATGCCGCCGCCGGGCACGCCGATGTTGCCCAGAAGCAGTTGCACGATGGCGCCGGTGCGGATCATCTGCGAGCCCTGGCTGTGCTGCGTCCAGCCCAGCGCGTACATGATGGTCATGGTGCGCTGGGAGGTGCTGGTGCTCGCGATGTACTCGCACACCTTCAGGAACTTGTCCTTCGGCGTGCCGGTGATGCGGCTCACCATGTCGGGCGTGTAGCGCGCGTAGTGCCGCTTCATCACCTGCAGCACGCAGTTCGGGTCCTGCATGCTCATGTCGACCTTGGCCATGCCCTGCTCGTCGAGCGCGTAGCCCCACGACTTGGGGTCGTAGTTGCGCTTCTCGGGGTTGTAGCCGCTGAACAGGCCGTCCTCGAACTTGTAGTCGGGCCCGACGATGAAGGTCGCGTTGGTGTAGTTGCGGACGTACTCGGTCTGGATCTTGTCGTTGGTCAGCAGGAAGTTGATGACCCCGCCCAGGAAGGCGATGTCCGACCCCGCGCGGATCGGCGCGTAGTAGTCGGCCATGGCGGCCGAGCGCGTGAAGCGCGGGTCGACCACCACCAGGCGGGCCTTGTTCTGTTTCTTGGCTTCGATGACCCACTTGAAGCCGCACGGATGCGCCTCCGCGGCGTTGCCGCCCATGATCAGCACGACATCCGCGTTCTGGATGTCCTGCCAGTGGTTGGTCATCGCGCCTCTGCCGAACGTCGGGGCCAGACTGGCCACCGTAGGTCCGTGTCAGACGCGTGCCTGGTTGTCGAACACCAGCATCCCGGTCGAGCGGAATGCCTTGTGCGTGATGTATCCGGTTTCGTTCGACGAGGCCGAGGCGCAGAGCATGCCGGAGCTGGTCCAGCGGTTCACGGTCTTGCCGTCGGCGTTGGTGGTCTGGAAGTTGGCGTCGCGGTCGGCCTTCAGCAGCTTGGCGATGCGGTCGAGCGCCTCGTCCCAGCCGATGCGCTTCCACTCCGTGGCGCCGGGCTCGCGCACCTCGGGGTATTTCAGGCGCATGGGGCTGTGCACGAAGTCGAGCAGGCCGGCGCCCTTGGGGCACAGCGTGCCGCGGTTCACGGGGTGGTCGGCATCGCCCTCGATGTGGAGGATGTCGGACACCACGTTCTTCGCCTTGTCGCCCAGGCTGTACATGATGAGCCCGCAGCCCACCGAGCAGTACGGGCAGGTGTTGCGTGTCTCGGTGGTGCGCGCGAGCTTGAAGTTGCGGGCCTCGGCCAGCGCGGCGGTCGGCGAGAAGCCGAGCGCGGCGATGCTGGAGCCGACCAGCCCCGCGCTGCTGACGCGGAAGAATTGCCGGCGGTTCATGTCCATGACGGAACCTCCTGCGGCGGTGAAGTTGGGTGTTTCATCGGGGTCTCTTCTTCTTGCCTTGCGTGGGAAATCTGTAGGGGCTGTATCGACTGTACGGGGCCGGCCGTGCTACTTGGGTGCCGAGCCGTCGCCGCCGCTCGGCGCGGGCGCCGCGCCCCCGGACGTGCCACCGCCGTTCGGCCCGCTCATGCCGCCGATGGCCGCACCGCCTTCGGACGGGCCTTTGTGGGCGGTGGATTCGTCGACCTTGTCGCCGGAATCGGCAGGCTTGATGCTGCTCGGGCTCGCCCCCGGGGCGCCCGAAGTGCCCGAAGCACCCGCGGTCGGCGAAGTGGGCGAAGCCGGCGCAGCGGCGCCGGCCGAGGGTTTGGGATCGCAGGCACTCAACAGCATGCCGAGGGCCAGACACAGGCCCAGGGTTTGCAGACGCTGACATCGCAGCATTGACACTCCTTCGGGGGAAAGGACGGCCAGATAGTGGAATGTTTTTATTTCGCCCGCCGCAGCCTGCAATAAATGCCTGATCGGCGCAGTGGGGTGTTTTCTCGCATCATGCGGCAGCACCATGACTCGGGCAAGTAGGCCAAAACCGGCAATAACCCTTGAATCCGGCCGCGCGGGGCCCGCTCGGCTATCGTCGCGGCCATGAATGCCTCCCTCCGCCTGGGTTGGCGCACGCTCTGGCGCGACCTGCGCGCCGGCGAGCTGCGCCTGTTGATCGTCGCCGTGCTGCTGGCCGTGGCCGCGCTCACGGCCGTCGGCTTCTTCGCCGACCGGTTGCAGGGCGGACTCAAGCGCGACGCGCGACAACTTCTGGGCGGCGACGCGGTGATCGTCAGCGACAACCCGACGCCCGAAGCCTTCGTGGCGCAGGCGAAGTCACTCGGGCTCCAGGGCGCATCCACCTACGGCTTCCCGACCATGGCCCGCGCCGAGGACGCGCAGGGCGGCGCCAGCAAGCTGGTGGCGCTGAAGGCCGTAACGGCCGGCTATCCGCTGCGGGGCAGCCTGCAGACCTCCACCACCATCGACGGCACAGGCGCCGTCACGCGCGACATCCCGCCGCCGGGCGAGACCTGGGTCGATGCCTCGCTGCTCGACTCGCTGGGCCTGAAAGTCGGTGACACGCTTCTGCTGGGCGACACCGGCCTGCGCGTGGGCCGCGTCATCACGCTGGAGCCCGACCGCGGCGCCGGCTTCATGAGCTTCTCGCCGCGCGTGATGCTCAACCAGGCCGACGTGGCCCGCACCGGGCTCGTGCAGCCGGCCAGCCGCGTGGGCTACCGCTATGCCGTGGCCGGCAGCGACGCCGCGGTCAAGCGCTTCACCGACTGGGCAGACGCCACCATCAAGAAGGGCGAACTGCGCGGCGTGCGGCTCGACTCCTTCGAGAGCGGCCGCCCCGAGATGCGCCAGACGCTGGACCGCGCCGAGAAATTCCTGAGCCTGGTCGCGCTGCTCGCCGCGCTGCTGTCGGCCGTGGCGGTGGCGCTGGCCGCGCGCGGCTTCGCGGCCAGCCACCTCGACGACTGCGCGATGCTGCGCGTGCTCGGCCAGAGCCAGCGCACCATCGCCATTGCCTATGCCTTCGAGTTCGCGGTGATCGGCATCGTGGCCAGCGCGCTGGGCGTGGCCATCGGCTTCGCGGTGCACTACGTGTTCGTGCTGCTGCTGGCGGGACTGGTCGAGACCGCGCTGCCCGCGGCCACGCTGTGGCCCGTGGCCTTCGGGCTGGGCATGGGGCTCACGCTGCTCTTCGCCTTCGGCCTGCCTCCCGTGCTGCAGCTGGCGCGCGTGCCGCCGCTGCGCGTGATCCGGCGCGACGTGGGCGGGCTCAAGCCCGCGTCGCTCGCGGTGCTGGGCGTGGGCGTGGCGGGCTTCGCGGCGCTGCTGATGGCGGCGAGCAGCGACATCAAGCTCGGGCTCATCGCCGTCGGCGGCTTCGCGGGCGCGGTGGCGGTGTTCGCGCTCCTGAGCTGGCTGGCGGTGAAGGTACTGCGCCGCAGCGTCAATGAAGCGACCGCGCCGCGCTGGCTGGTGCTGGCCACGCGGCAGATATCGGCGCGGCCGGCCTATGCGGTGGTGCAGGTCAGCGCGCTCTCGGTGGGGCTGCTGGCGCTGGTGCTGCTGGTGCTGCTGCGCACCGACCTCGTGGCGAGCTGGCGCCAGGCCACGCCGCCCGACGCGCCGAACCGCTTCGTCATCAACGTCATGCCCGACCAGAGCGAGGCCTTCCAGAAGTCGCTGCGGGACGCGGGCGTGAGCAAGTTCGACTGGTACCCGATGATCCGCGGCCGGCTCGTGGCCATCAACGACAAGCCGGTCTCGCCCGACGACTACACCGAAGACCGCGCCAAGCGCCTGGTGGACCGCGAGTTCAACCTGAGCAACAGCGTGGACGCGCCCGCGCACAACAGCATCACCGCCGGCAAATGGACGCCCGGCGCGGCCGGCGAGGTGAGCGTGGAAGAGGGCCTGGCCGAGACGCTGGGCCTGAAGATGGGCGACGTGCTGCGCTTCGACATCGGCGGCATGCAGAACGACGCGCGCATCACCTCGCTGCGCAAGGTCGACTGGGGCTCGATGCACGCCAACTTCTTCGTGATGTACACGGTGGCCTCGCTGGCCGACGTGCCCACCACCTACATGGGCGCCTTCCGCGCGCCCGAGACGCGCGGCTTCGACAACGCGCTGGTGCGCAGCTACCCGAACGTGACCAACGTCGACATGAGCGCCACCATCAATCAGGTGCAGCGCGTGCTCGACCAGGTGATCCGCGCGGTCGAGTTTTTGTTCGGCTTCACGCTCGCGGCCGGTCTCGTGGTGCTGTTCGCCGCGGTGACGGCCACGCGCGAGGAACGCGCGCGCGAGTTCGCTGTGATGCGCGCGGTGGGGGCGCGCGCCAGCCTGCTGCGGCAGGTGCAGCGCGCGGAGCTCGCCGGGGTGGGCCTGCTCGCGGGCTTCCTCGCGAGCATCGTGGCCGCGCTGATCGGCTGGGGGCTCGCGCGCTACGTGTTCGATTTCACCTGGACCGCTTCGCCGCTGGTGCCGGTCGCCGGCGCGCTGGCGGGGGCGGTACTGGCGCTCGGCGCCGGGTGGTGGGGCCTGCGCGAAGTGCTGCGCCGGCCGGTGGTCGACACCTTGCGGCGCGCGGCCGAGTAATTTTTTTCTTTTCTTCGTGGCGATGCGAAGCAAGACAGGGCCGGGGATGCAATACATTCCCCGGCCCCGTATCCATTTCAGAAGAGAGAAATCCTCGCATGCGCCTGGCGTCATTCCAGATCACCAACTTTCGCTCGATCAACGACAGCGGCCTCATCGATTCCACGCAGATCACGGCGATCCTCGGCCGGAATGACAGCGGCAAGTCGAACCTGCTGCGCGCCCTGCACAGCCTGAACCCGGCGGAAGGCGTCGCCGAACTCAGCCCCATCAAGGACTTCCCGCGCCATCGCCGCCTGGAAGAGTGCACCGGCGACACGCCTGTCGTGTTCACGCGCTGGAGCCTCGACGAGAGCGAACAGGCCGAACTGGCCGCGATCCTGCCGCGCGCGGCCGGCGTGCGCCACGTCACCGCGAGCCGCGGCTATGCCGCCGCCCGCTCGACCGGCTTCGAAGGACTCGGCGCCCTGTCGCTGGACGTGAGCGACACCAAGGCCAAGGTCCGCAAGATCGTGCCGGCCGTCAAGGCGGCGGCCGAGAAGGTCACCGACGAAGCCGCGAAGGCCGCGCTCGAGCAGGAAGCCGACGTCTTCGACGCCGCGATGATCATGAGCCCCGACTACATCAAGTGGTCGGCAGGCGCCATCAAGGCGGCCCAGGCCCTGCGCAAGGCACTGGCCGTGGCGGGCGCCGAGCTCAGCGACAAGCAGGATCAGATGCTCGCCGAGCTGGAGGAAACCGCGCTTTCCATCGCCAACGACGCGCCCGCGCTGGAGCGCGCGCAGGCATGGGTGATCGGTAAGCTGCCGCGCTTCGTCTACGTCGACGAGTACCCGGCACTGCCCGGGCGCCAGAACATCGCCGAATACCTTGGGCGCGAGGGCTGGGGTCAGCTCACGCCCGAGCAGCAGAGCTTCGGCAGGCTGTGCAAGGTCGCGGGGCTCGACCTGCGGCAGCTGCAGGCCCTGCTCGAGAAGAACGACCAGGCCACGCGCAACCAGCTCGTCAACCGCGCCGGCTCGGTGGTGACGGCCGAGATCCGCCGCCTCTGGAAAGACCGCGCACTGAAGGTGCGCTTCAACCTCGACGGCCAATATCTCGACACGCTGGTGTCCGACCCGAACGCCGCCTACGAGGTCGAGGTGAACCTGGAGGAGCGCAGCCGCGGCTTCCAGTGGTTCTTCTCGTTCTACGTTGCTTTCTTCGCCGACACCCAGGGCGGCCAGGCCGAAGACGCCGTGCTGCTGCTCGACGAACCAGGCCTGCACCTTCACCCCCATTCGCAGGCCGACCTGCTGGCCCACCTCGAAAAGGACTTCGCCGGCAACCAGGTCATCTACACCACGCATTCGCCGTTCATGGTGCCTACGCACCGCCTCGACGCCGTGCGCACCGCGAGCCTGAGCGAGACGGCGGGCACCACGGTGAGCAACACCGCGGAGGGCGACGAGCGCACGCTGTTCCCGCTGAAGGCCGCGCTCGCGCTGAGCCGGATGGCGAGCGAGCCGGTGAAGCAGGAGGCTGCGAAGCCGGTGGCGGCGGTGCAGGAACCGGTAAAGCCCGCGCCGCCCAAGCCTGCGAAGTCGGCAAAGTCCGCTGAGACGGCCAAGCCGGAACTCGCGAAGCCCGCCGTCGTGGAAAGTGCCAAGCCGGTGGAAGCGGCGCCTGTCGCGGTGGCCGCGCCTGCGCCCGCGATGGCTGAACCAGCGAAGGTCGCCGCCCCAGCAAAGGCGGAGGCAGTCAACGCTGAGGCCATGAAGCCTGCCGTCGTGGAAAGCGTCAAGCCGGCGGAAGCAGCGCCTGTAGCGGTGGCAATGCCGACCGTCCCGCCTGCGGAAGTGCCGGCACTCGTGGCGCCCGAGCCTGCGAAACCGGTGATTGCCGAAAGCGCCAAGCTCGCTGAACCCGTGGCGCCGGTCGCGGTGGTTGCCGTGCCCGCCGAAGCACCGGTGGTGCAACGCGCCGATGAGCAGACGGCCGCTGCGAGTTCGCAGGCAGAGCAGCCGGCAGAGGTCGCCTGACGACGGGGCTGTCAGTGCCGGTCTGAACTCATGCGGCGCTGACCATGCGCCGCATGAGCAGGTTCTTCAGGTCTCTTCGCGTGTCGCAGACGACGTGGATGTAGGCGGTGTCAGCTCGAAGTTCGTAGATGATGCGATTCATGCCCGATATGACTTGCCGGTACTGAGCTGCGTTCATGTTCTCGAGCTCTTCGGGAACTCGCCCAGCCTCCGGGTGGGCTTCGATCATCGCGACGGACTTCCTGATCTTCCTGTAGCAGTCCGCCCAGCCCTGGGCTCCAAAGTTCTTGATGAGGTAGCGCCTCAGGTCCTTCAGATCGGCTTCCGCGGACCGCAGGAACACGACCTTCATTTCGCGTCTTTTTCTTCTTCTGCGTCTTGCCGGTCCAGGTCCGCGAACACATCCTCGGCGGAGCGGAACTGGCCCTGCTCGATCTCGCGGTTGCCGAGAGCCAGCACCTTGAGAAGCGCGAGCGTGGCTTCGTGCTCCTCGTAGGAGCGGACATCCATCACAACGAGCTTGGCTTCGCCGTTCTGGGTGATGAGCATGGGCTCACGGGTGTCGGACAGCGTCTTGACGATGTCTGCCGCATGGCTCTTGAGGTAACTGATGGGTTTGACTTGGGTCGAGAAATTCATGTTTTTCATCCCTGATTTCTGATCGAACTCATTATGGTCTGAATTCAGTCCGGGGTGGCTCGCGGCAGGTCATGGCCCCATGGTTTCTTCCCTGAACATGTGCTCCCCCGCAAAGTCCACGAATGCCCGCACCTTCGGCGACAGCTGACGGCTCGACGGCCACAGCGCCGTGAACTGGCCCTGGCGCACGAGGTGCGTGGCCAGCACGCGCTGCAGTTCGCCGCGGCACAGCGAATCGCGCGCGAGGAAGTCGGGCATGTAGGCCACGCCGAGGCCGGCGACCGCTGCGCCGAGCATGGCTTCCATGTTGTTGCACAGCAGTCCGGGCGGCAGCTGCGCGGGCAGGCCGGGCAGGACCCAGTCCTCGATCTTTCCGCCGGTGGCGAACTTGTAGCGCAGGCAGGTGTGCCGCGCGAGGTCGGCCGGGGTCTGCGGCACGCCGTGGCGCTCGAGGTAGGCCGGCGAGGCGACCAGCACGAAGCGGAACGGGCCGAGCCGGCGCGCCACCAGTTGCGAGTCGACCAGCTCGCCGCTGCGGATCGCCACGTCGACGCCCTCGGCGATCACGTCGACCAGCCGGTCGTTGAAGTCGAGGTCGAGCTCGATCTCGGGGTAGCGCTCCCTGAAGGCCGGCAGCATCGGCAGCAGGAAGCGGTAGCCGATGGTCGGCAGGCTCACGCGCAGGCGGCCGCGCGGCGCGGCCACGGCGTCCTGCATCATGGCCCGCGCGTCGTCGAGCTCGTCGAGGATGCGGCGGCAGCGCTCGTGGAAGAGGGCGCCTTCCTGCGTGAGCCGCATGTGGCGCGTGGTGCGGTTGAAGAGGCGCAGGCCTAGCTGCTCCTCGAGCCGCGCGACGTTCTTGCCCACGGCCGAGGCCGAGATGCCCAGAAGCCGGCCGGCCTTGGCAAAGCTCGACAGGTCGGCTGCCCGCACGAAGGATTCGAGTCCGCTGAAGCTGTCCATGGATTGGCAACCTTTGGTTGGGAGTGTGTGGAGCAATGGGGCAATTCTCAGCGCATTGATTCCTTCCTATCTTCGTGCCTTCCTCTTCACCTTCCGCGAAAGCACGTTCCCGATGTCCGCCTCTTCCTCCAGAAACTGGCTCCTGGCCGCCGTCTGCCTCGCGGCGCTGGGCATGCCGCTGAGCTTCACCGGCCCGGCGGTGGTGCTGCCCGCCGTGCGCGACGCGCTGGGCGGCAGCCCGGTGCAGCTCAACTGGGTGACCAACGCCTTCATGCTGAGCTTCGGCGCCACGCTGATGGCCGCCGGCGCGCTGGCCGATGCGTACGGGCGCAAGCGCGTCTTCCTGCTAGGTCTCGCGGTGGTGGCGCTCAGCGCCTCGCTGCTGACCCTGGCGCCTGGCATCGTGGCCTTCGATCTGGCGCGCGCGCTGCAGGGGCTCGGCTCGGCCGCGGCCTTCGCGGCGGGCACGGCCGCGCTGGCGCAGGTGTTCGACGGCGCGGCGCGCACGCGGGCCTTCAGCCTGATTGGCACCTCGTTCGGCGTGGGGCTGTCCTGCGGCGCCATGCTCTCGGGCTGGCTCGCGGAGCGCTTCGGCTGGCAGGCCGTGATGCTGAGCCCGGGCGCGGTGAGCCTCGCGGCGCTGTGCATCGCTTCGCTGGCGATGCGCGAGTCGCGCAACCCGCAGGCGATGGGGCTCGACGTGCCGGGCACGCTGAGCTTCACCGCCGCGCTGAGCCTGTTGACGCTGGGCGTGCTGCAGGCGCCCGACAGCGGCTGGGGCAGCCCGTGGGTGCTCGGCGCGCTGGCGGGCGCGGTGGCGATGGGGGCAGTCTTCGTCGCCATCGAAACGCGCGTGCCGCATCCGATGCTCGACCTGTCGCTGTTCCGCTTTCCGCGCTTCGTGGGCGTGCAACTGCTGGCGGCGGCGCCGGCCTACGGATTCGTCGTGCTGCTGGTGCTGCTGCCGATCCGCTTCATCGGGCTCGAAGGGCGCAGCGCCATCGAGGCGGGCGCGTTCATGTTCGCGCTTTCGGGGCCGATCCTCGTGGTGCCGACGCTGGCGGCGTCGCTGGCGCACCGGTTCTCGGCCGGCGCGATCTCGGCCGTGGGGCTGCTGGTGTGCGCGGCGGGCCTTTTCTGGCTCAGCCGCTGCGCGCCGGGCACGCCGCTCGCCGGGATGGCGTGGCCGCTGCTGCTGATCGGCGCGGGCATCGGGCTGCCCTGGGGCCTGATGGACGGGCTGGCCGTGAGCGTGGTGCCGCGCGAGCGCGCGGGCATGGCCTCGGGCATCTTCAACACGGTGCGGGTGGCGGGGGAGGGCATCGCGCTGGCGCTGGTCGGTGCTGGGCTGACCGCGCTGGTGACGGTGCAGCTGGGGCACATCGCCACCGCATCTCAGGCGGCGCAGCGCGTGACCACCGGCAACCTCGCGCAGGCTCTGGCGCTGCTGCCCGGCATGGACCGCGCGGCGCTGCTGCATGCCTATGGCGCGGCGTTCGGCACGCTGCTGTGCGTGCTGGCGGGCGTGACGGTGCTGACGGCACTCGTCGTGTTCTCCTTCCTGCGCGGCCAGACGCATGCCGAGGCCGGTGCGGTGGCGCTGGAGTCGACGGCCTGCTGATTCAGGCCGCCTCGGCGGCCTCGAAGATGTCGCGCAGCCACTGCGTGAACACGCGCACGCGCGACGACAGCTGCCGGTTCTGCGCGTAGAGCACGGAGACGGGCATCGGCGGCGGCGCGAACTCGGGCAGCAGAACCTTCAGACGCCCGTCCGCCAGTTCGCTGGCCACGCGGTAGCGCGGCACCTGCACCAGCCCCAGTCCCGCGATGGCCGAGCCGGTGTACAGGTCGGCACCGGTCACCGAGACGATGCCGCCGAGCTGCACGCTCGTCACCCGCCCATCGACCGTGAATTCGAGCGGCAGGGCCTTGCCCGTGGCGCTGGAGACGTAGTGGATGGCGCGGTGCGAGGCCAGCTCTTCCGGGCTGCGGGGCTCGCCGTGCGCCGCCAGGTAGGCGGGGTTCGCGACCGTGACCTGCGGCAGCAGTGCCACGCGCCGCCCGACCATCGACGAGTCCTGCAGCGTGCCGGCGCGCAGCACGCAATCGACGCCCTCGCGCACCAGGTCGACGAGGCGGTCGTCCTCGCCGATGTGCAGCTCCAGCTCCGGATGGCGCGCCAGGAAGCCAGGCAGTGCCGGCACCACGAAATGCCGCGCCAGCGTGCCCTGCAGGTTCACGCGCAGCAGGCCCTTGGGCGCCGCGTCGCGGAACAGGCCCTCGGCTTCCTCCACGTCGGCCAGCAGCCGCACGCAGCGGCCGTAGTAGGCCTCGCCGTCCTGCGTGAGGCGCACGGTGCGGGTGGTGCGCTCCAGCAGCCGGGTGCCGAGGCGCTGCTCCACGCGCTTGATCAGGTTGGTGACGGTTGCGCGGGGAATCTGCAGGTCTTCGGAGGCCTGCGTGAAGCTCTGGCGCTCGGCGATGCGCACGAAGGCCTGCATTTCCTGGAAGCGGTCCATGGGTGGTTGGTCGAGCTATTGTTGAAGTAAATGGAATAGTAATGGCGATTTGGTGATGATTATCTTTTGGGCGGAACGATCGAAGATTCGCCTCACCAACGAACTTCCACCAAAGGACACCCGCCATGACCCCCTCTTCCAGCCCCGAGGTCGCCATCGTCACCGGCGCATCGCGCGGCATCGGCGCCGCCGTCGCCCAGCGCCTCGCCAGGGACGGCTTCGCCGTCGCCCTCAACTACGCGTCGAGCCCTGCCCAGGCCGAGGCCCTCGTCGCCGAGCTGAAGGCCGCCGGCGGCAAGGCCGTCGCCGTCAAGGCCGACGTGGCCAGCGCCGACGAAGTGCGCGCCATGTTCGACGCGGTCGAGGCGCAGCTCGGCAAGGTCGACGTGCTGGTCAACAACGCCGGCGTGCTCAAGACCCTGCCGCTGGCCGAGCACAGCGACGCGCAGTACGACCAGACCTTCGACATCAACGTGCGAGGCACCTTCAACACGCTGCGCGAGGCCGCCGCACGGCTCAACGAGGGCGGGCGCATCGTCAACTTCTCCAGCACCACGCTCGCGCTGAACATGCCCGGCTACGCGATCTACAACGCCACCAAGGCGGCGGTCGAGGCCTTCACGCACGTTTTCGCCAAGGAGCTGCGCGGCCGCAGCATCACGGTGAACGCCGTGGCGCCGGGCCCGATCGCAACCTCGCTCTTCCTCGACGGCAAGACCGAGGAGCAGGTCCAGGCCTTCGCGAAGATGCCGCCGCTGCAGCGCCTGGGCCAGCCCGAGGACATCGCCTCGGTGGTGTCCTTCCTTGTCGGGCCCGACGCCGGCTGGGTCAACGGCCAGATCCTGCGCGCCAATGGCGGCCTGGCTTGAGTCCATCGGACACGAGGCGCATCGGCATGGCCGACCTGCTGGAGGCGAAGGTGCGTCGCTAAGCAAGGCGTCACAAAGCGCGGGCCGGTCTTCCTGTCCAATAGCGGCATGGAAAACCCGTCCCACGACCTCATGGCCGAACGCGTGACCGAGCTCGAAGATCAAGTCGAGCTACGCCGAAGACCTGCTCGACCAACTGAACATGACGATCTACCGCCAACAGCAGCAGATCGACCGGCTGATCCTGCAGGTGACGCAGCTGAAGGAACAGATGCAGAGCACAGGCCTGGATGGCGCCGCCCGCAACCCCCGCGACGAACTACCCCCGCACTACTGATCGATCGGCGATTGTTCGCGGAGCACCGCCGGAACCGGCTTTGCCGGGCCGCCGGTGCTGCCCCCGGCGAGGGGGTTGGCGAAGCGACACGAAGTGCGCGAAGCCTGGGGGAGTCACCCGTGGGCATGCCAGAGCACGGCGAAGAAGTGGCAGGTGCTGCCGGCGAGCACGAACAGGTGCCACACCGAATGGGCGAAGCGCACCTTGTTGTCGAACAGGAACACCACCGCACCGGCCGTGTAGAACAGCCCGCCGGCCACCAGCCAGCCCAGGCCCGCCGCCGACATGCGCTCGTACAGCGGAACGGCGGCCATCAGCGCCATCCAGCCCATCGCCACGTACAGGCCGGTTGACCACAGCGGATGCTTCAGCCGGTTGAACAGCTTGGCGCCCACGCCCAGCGCCGCGGCCGCGCAGATGGCTCCGAACAGCGTCCAGCCCAGCGGGCCGCGCAGCACGCCGAACAGGAAGGGCATGTAGCTGCCCGCGATGAAAAGGTAGATGGCCGCGTGGTCCAGCCGGTTGAACCAGGCCTTGGCGCGGCCGATGGGCAGCGCGTGGTAGAGCGTGGAGATCAGGTACAGCACGATGGCCGTGCCTGCGAACAGGCTGGCGCCGACCACGGCCGCGGCCTGGCCCTTCTGTGCGGCGCTGTAGACCAGGATCGGCAGCGAGGCAATCGCCAGCGCAAGGCCCAGGCCGTGGCTCAGGGCGTTGAAGAGCTCCTCCATCGCCGTCTGGTCGCGCGCGGCGAGGACGGCGGTTTTGCTGCGTTGCGGGGGCGGGGAAAAGGTCATCGTCTGTCCGTTCGCAATGAAGTGTGTCGGGTTGGAAGCCGAGAGGGCTTGCCTACTTGACCTGCTGCTTGCCCAGCTTGCGCGCCAGCGTTCGCCGGTGCATGCCGAGCCTGCGCGCGGTCTCCGAGATGTTGAAGCCGGTCTCGGCCAGCGTTTCGTGAATGCGCTCCCATTCGAGCGTCTTGATCGAGGTGGAGCGGTTGGTCAGTTCCACCTCGGTGGTGCCGGTGGCGCGGCCGAAGGCGGCCTCGATGTCGTCGGTGTTCGAGGGCTTGGCCAGGTAGTGGCAGGCGCCGAGCTTGATGGCTTCCACCGCGGTGGCGATGCTGGCGAAGCCGGTGAGCACCACGATCAGCATCTTCGGGTTGTGCCGGTGCAGCATCTGCACGCAGGCCAGGCCCGAGGCCTCGCCGTTGAGCTTGAGGTCGACCACCGCATAGCCGGGCGTGGCGGTGGCCAGCAGCGCCTCCACCTCGCCGAGGTTGCTCGCGTGCGCCACCGCATAGCCGCGGCGCTCGAACGAGCGGCCGAGCGCGCGCGCGAAGGCGCCATCGTCCTCGACGATCAGCAACTGGCGCTGCGCTTCAGCTTCTGTTTCGCTCATTGCCTTCCATTCCGATGGGCCTGCCGGCGGCCGCCAGGGCTTCCTCGTCGTCCGCGTCGTCGTCCACTTCCGTCTCTTCTTCCTCGAGCACGATGGCCGCGAGCGGCAGCGTGATCTTCACGACGGCACCGCCCTCGGGCCGGTTGGCCGCCGCGACGCGTCCGCCCACGGTGCGCGCCACGTTCACCACCAGGAACAGCCCCAGTCCGCCGCCAGCGCGGCCCTTGCTCGACTGGTAGGGCTTGCCGAACTCCTTGAGGATGGCAGGCAGGAAGCCGGGGCCTGCGTCGGTGACGGTGATCGTCAGCGCGTCGGCGTCGTGCGCCGCCTCGAGGCGCAGCCAGTGCGGCGACGCCTCCAGCGCATTGTCGAGCACGTTGCAGATCATCTGCTTGAGGGCCGAGTCGGAAACCATGGGCAGGTCGCGGCCGAAGCGGTTGTCGTACTCGAAATCTTCCACGGGGCGGGTGGTGCGCCACTCCTCGACGAGGTCGTCGAGGAAGGTGCTGACGGTGGTTTCCTCCGAAGACTCGCCACGCGCCTCGCCGGCCGACAGCAGGATGCCGCTCACGATGCTCTTGCATCGCTGGATCTGCAGTTCCATCTCGGCCACCTCGGTCAGCAGCTCGGGGTCGGAGCTGAAATGCGGCAGTCGGCGCCAGTCGCCGAGGATCACCGCGAGCGTGGCAAGCGGCGTGCCCAGTTCATGCGCCGCGCCCGAGGCCAGCAGGCCCATGCGCACGATGTGTTCTTCTTCCGAGGCGCGCTGCCGCAGGTCGGCCAGCCGCGCGTCGCGCGCGCGCAGGTTGCGGCTGATGCGGGTGATGAAGATGACCAGCAGCGCCGCATTGAGTGCGAAGCACACCAGCATGCCCTGGATGTAGGGGCTCCACAGGCCGCGGTCATGGTCCAGCGGCAGCGCCAGCGGCCGAGAGAACAGCGCGAGTCCGGCGAAGCAGATGCTGGTGATGACCACCATGGTCCAGGTCGACCAGGCCTTCAGCAGCACCGCGCCCAGCGTCACCTGCAGCAGGAAGAGGAACACGAACGGGTTGGTCGCGCCGCCGCTCAGGTAGAGCTGCGCGGTGAGCGTGGCCACGTCGACCAGCAGCGCGACGAACAGCTCGCCGTTGGTCACGCGCCGGTGGCTGCGCGAGCGCAGCAGGCTCACCATGTTGAAGAGGGCGAGGCAGGCCAGCACCTGCAGCATGTGGTCCAGCGGCAGCCGGATCTCGAAGCCGTAGTGCACCACGAGGATGGTCGCTACCTGCCCGACCACCGCGAACCAGCGCAGCTGGATCAGCTGCTGCATGTTCTGGTGGCCGATGGCGTTGTCGAGGCTCGCGACGCCGGCGCGGGGCGGTTGCAGCTCGCCTGCGACGGCGGCGGATTCAGCCGTCGCGGCGGGCATCTTGGTCGGCGGGGCGGGCGTCGGCATGGGCCGCATTTTCGCTGCGCCGCACGAACCAGGCCGCGATCAGCACCATCAGGGCCAGGCCATACCAGGTCAGGGCGTAGACGAGGTGGCTGTTGGGAAAGGAAATGACCGTCAGGCCGGCTGCGGGCCAGGCAGGGGTGTCGGCGGCTGTCGAGGGGGCTTGCGCGGCTTCGGCATCGACGAAGTAGGGCGCCACATCGCTCAGCCCGCGGGCGGCGGCGATGGCCTGCACGTCGCGCGAGAACCAGCGGTCGCCGGCCGGATCGTTCTTGCGCAGGAAGCCGCCCTTGGGCTCGGTCAGGCGCAGCAGGCCCGCCACGGTGGTCTCGCCCTGCGGTTCGGTCGCGGTGCGCGCCTCGCGTTTCTGCGCTTCAGGAGGCACGAATCCCCGGTTGACGAGCACGACGCTGCCGTCGGCGCTGCTGCGCAGCGGGGTCAGCACCCAGAAGCCGGCGCCGAGCTTCGTGCTGGCCTGCACCAGCGTCTCTTTGTCGTGAAGGAAGGTGCCGGCAAGGCGGACATGCCGGTATTCGTCGTTGGCCGCGTTGACCGTGGGCCATTCGGTCCGCCCTGGGGCCGCAGTGGCCGGGGCGTGCACGCGCTGGTCGACGCGTGCGATGAGATCCAGCTTCCAGGCCCTGCGCTCGACCTGCCAGGTGCCGAGTGCGACGAAGCCGGCGAAGGCGAGGACGGCGCAGACCGCCAGCGCCACCCGTGCGGCGGTGGAGCGCCGGCGGACGGCCTGCTGCGCCATCAGGGCATGTTCTTCATGTCGTGCACCGAGTGCGGCATCATGTTGGTGTTCATGTGGTACATGACCCACAGCGAACCGGCCAGCGTGATGACCACGAGCACGAGCGTGAAGATCAGCGCCAGCATGTTCCAGCCACCTTCGGACTTCGCGTCCATGTGCAGGAAGTACACCATGTGCACCACGATCTGCACCACGGCGAAGGCCAGGATGACGAGCGCGGTGGTGCTCGGCTTGTCGAAGACCTTGCCCATCACCAGCCAGAACGGAATGGCGGTGAGGATCACGGCCAGCACGAAGCCGGTCATGTAGCCCTTGAAGGTGCTGTGGCTCACCGGGCCGTCATCGTGCCCGTGGTCGTCGTGGCCATGGCCATGTGCGCCGTGGCCGGCGGTTTCGGTGTGCGCGCTCATTGCAGCGATCCCATCAGATACACGAAGGTGAAAACGCCGATCCAGACCACGTCCAGGAAGTGCCAGAACATCGACAGGCACATCAGGCGGCGGCGGTTGGCGGCGGTGAAGCCGTGCTTGGGCAGCTGGATCATCAGCACGATGAGCCAGACGATGCCGAAGGTCACGTGCAGGCCGTGGGTGCCCACCAGCGCGAAGAACGATGACAGGAAGGCGCTGCGCTGCGGGCCCGCGCCTTCATGGATCAGGTGCGCGAACTCGTAGAGCTCCAGGCCGATGAAGCCCGCGCCCAGCAGGCCGGTGATGGCCAGCCAGATCAGCATGCCGCGCATGCGGCGCTTCTGCATCTCGAGCACGGCGAAGCCGTAGGTGATGGACGACAGCAGCAGCAGAGAGGTGTTGATCGCCACCAGCGGCAGGTCGAACAGGTCGGCGCCCGAGGGGCCGGCCGCGTAGCTGCGGCCCAGCACGCCGTACACCGCGAACAGGCAGGCGAAGATGAGGCAGTCGCTCATCAGGTAGAGCCAGAACCCCAGCAGCGTGCCGTTCTCGGGGTGGTGGTCTTCGTTGCGGACGTTGAACACCTCGAAGGTGGGCACGCTCGCGGCGTTGCCCACGGTGTTCGTGTGGCTGGAATTGAGGACGGTACTGTTAGACATTGGCAGCCAGCAGGCGCGTGCGCGCTTCTTCGGTACGGACGACTTCTTCCGTGGGGATGTAGTAGTCGCGCTTGTAGTTGAAGGTGTGGATGATCACGGCGGCGAGCATGGCGACGAAGCCGATGCCGGCCAGCAGCCACATCTGCCAGATCAGGGCGAAGCCGCACACCGCGCTCAGCGCCGCGATGATGAAGCCGGCGGCCGTGTTCTTGGGCATGTGGATCGGGCTGAAGCCTTCCAGCGGACGCTGGTAGCCGCGGGCCTTCATGTCGGACCAGGCGTCGTTGTCATGCACGCGCGGCGTGAACGCGAAGTTGTAGGCCGGCGGCGGCGACGAGGTCGCCCATTCCAGCGTACGGCCGTTCCACGGGTCGCCGGTGGTGTCGCGCAGCTGGTCGCGGCGGATGAAGCTCACCACCAGTTGGATCAGGAACGAGGCGATGCCCAGCGCGATCAGCACGGCGCCGAAGGCGGCGATCTGGAACCAGATCTGCAGGGACATGTCCTGGAAGTGGTTCATGCGGCGGGTGACGCCCATCAGGCCCAGGATGTACAGCGGCATGAAGGCGAACCAGAAGCCGACGATCCAGAACCAGAACGAGCACTTGCCCCAGAACGGGTCGAGCTTGTAGCCGAAGGCCTTCGGGAACCAGTAGGTGATGCCCGCCAGCATGCCGAACAGCACGCCGCCGATGATCACATTGTGGAAGTGGGCGATCAGGAACAGGCTGTTGTGCAGCACGAAGTCGGCCGGGGGAACGGCCAGCAGCACGCCGGTCATGCCGCCGATCACGAAGGTGATCATGAAGCCGATGGTCCACATCATGGGCAGCTCGAAGCGGATGCGGCCGCGGTACATGGTGAAGAGCCAGTTGAAGATCTTCGCGCCCGTCGGGATCGAGATGATCATCGTCGTGATGCCGAAGAACGAGTTCACGCTGGCGCCGGAGCCCATGGTGAAGAAGTGGTGCAGCCAGACGAGGTACGACAGGATGGTGATCACGACCGTGGCGTACACCATCGAGGCGTAGCCGAAGAGGCGCTTGCCCGAGAAGGTGGAGACCACTTCCGAGAAGATGCCGAAGGCCGGCAGGATCAGGATGTACACCTCGGGGTGGCCCCAGATCCAGATCAGGTTCACGTACATCATGGCGTTGCCGCCGAGGTCGTTCGTGAAGAAGTTGGTGCCTGCGTAGCGGTCGAGCGACAGCAGGGCCAGCACGGCGGTCAGCACCGGGAAGGCGGCGACGATCAGCACGTTGGTGCACAGGGCGGTCCAGGTGAAGACGGGCATCTTCATCATGGTCATGCCGGGCGCGCGCATCTTCACGATGGTGGCCAGCAAATTCACGCCGGACAGCAACGTGCCCACCCCCGCGATCTGCAACGACCATATGTAGTAGTCGACCCCCACGTCGGGGCTGAAGAGGATGCCCGACAGCGGCGGATAGGCCAGCCAGCCGGTCTTGGCGAATTCGCCGACGAACAGCGACGCCATCACCAGGCCGGCGCCGAAGGTGGTCATCCAGAAGCTGAAGTTGTTCAGGAACGGGAAGGCCACGTCGCGCGCGCCGATCTGCAGCGGCACCACGAAGTTCATGAGGCCCGTGACCAGCGGCATCGCCACGAAGAAGATCATGATCACGCCGTGGGCGGTGAAGATCTGGTCGTAGTGGTGCGGCGGCAGGAAGCCCGCGTTGTCGCCGAAGGCGATGGCCTGCTGGGCGCGCATCATGAGCGCGTCGGCGAAGCCGCGAAGCAGCATCACCAGGCCCAGGATGATGTACATGATGCCGATCTTCTTGTGGTCGATGCTGGTGATCCAGTCGCGCCACAGCATGCCCCACAGCTTGAAGTAGGTCAGTGCACCCAGCACGGCCAGGCCGCCCAGGATCACGCCGGCGAAGGTCACGAGCAGGATCGGCTCGTGTAGGGGAATCGCCTCCCAGGAGAGGCGGCCGAAGACGAGCTTCGTCAGGTCTAGGTTCTGCAACATCTTATTCTTCAGTGGTGCACATCGCGGTGACGTACTTGCGCTTGGGCGTATCGAGGGATTCGACGTCCCATGCCAGCTTGGTGGCAACGTTGAAGGCGCCGGGCTTGCCCATGCCGCCGCTGGAGTCGATGGCCATCATTTCCTTCATGCACATCTTGTTGCGGTCCACGCACTGGTTGAGGATCGCGTCGTACAGGTCGGATGCAACGGTGGGGTAGTGGCGCACGGGCTCGCGCTCGCTCGGCACTTCGAGCTTCTTGTAGAGGTCGCGCGAGAGTTCGCCGTCCTTGCCCGTCTTGACCTTCTGCACCCACTGGTCGAAGCCTTCGTTGCTCAGGCCGTGGAACTTGAAGCGCATGCCCGAGAAGCCGGCGCCGCTGTAGTTGGCGGAGAAGCCTTCGAATTCGCCCGGCTTGTTGATGACGGCGTGCAGCTTGGTCTCCATGCCCGGCATGGCGTAGATCTGGCCGGCCAGCGCGGGGATGAAGAAGGAGTTCATGACCGAGGAGGCCGTGATCTTGAAGGTGATCGGGCGGTCCACCGGGGCGGCCAGCTCGTTCACCGTGGCGATGCCCTGCTCGGGGTAGATGAAGAGCCACTTCCAGTCGAGGGCGACCACTTCGACCGTCAGCGGCTTGGTTTCGGCCGGAATGGCGCGCTGGGCGTCGAGGCGGCGCAGCGGCTGGTAGGGGTCGAGAACGTGGGTGCTGATCCAGGTGATGGCGCCCAGCGCGATGATGATGAGCAGCGGCGCGGCCCAGATCGCCAGCTCGAGCTGGGTGGAGTGGTCCCAGTCGGGGCTGTAGGTGGCCTCTTTATTGGACTGGCGATAGCGCCAGGCAAAGAAGATGGTCAGGGCGATCACCGGAATGATGATGATCAGCATCAGCACGGTGGAGACGACGATCAGGCGTCCCTGCTGATGGGCGATGTCGCCGGAGGGGTTCATCAGCACCGTGTTGCAGCCCGCCAGGAGCATGGCGGAGAGCAGCAGGAGTGCTCGGCGAAGGTTCTTGAGGATGTGCATGCCGGGGAAAAGAGATGCAGGGACGCAGGGGGCGGCGCAAAAAGACCCCACAATCTACGCCTGATGACGGGTTTCGCCTATTGGACGTTTTGTCCTATGGCGGTAAATGTGATTCGGTGCGACGCTCTGGGGTCTCCCATGGTCTTATGGTGTCGCGCCGCGGCGTTACATCTGAATTACAGCAAGCAATGACGACGTCCAGCATCATTTCGCAAGGCGCACAGCCGCTGCCGAACCCGGCCGATCACGGCGGCGCCCGGCAGGGCGACGACCACTCGCACATCGCCCCCGGCGAGATCGCGGTCGGGGTGGTCATCGGCCGCGCCTCCGAATATTTCGACTTCTTCGTCTACGGCATCGCCTCGGTGCTGGTGTTCCCGGCGGTCTTCTTCCCGTTCGAGCAGCACCTCGAGGGCGTTCTCTATTCGTTCCTGATCTTCTCCTTCGCCTTCATCGCGCGTCCGTTCGGAACCGTCATCTCGATGATGATCCAGCGACGTTTCGGGCGGGAGGCCAAGCTCACCTCGGCCCTCTTCGTGCTCGGCACCTCCACCGCCGGCATCGCCTTCCTGCCGGGCTATGCGAGCCTGGGCTTCACGGCCATCGTGCTGCTGTCGGTGTTCCGCTTCGGCCAGGGCCTGGCGCTGGGCGGCTCCTGGGACGGCCTGCCGTCGCTGCTGGCGCTGAACGCGCCGGCCAACCGCCGCGGCTGGTACGCCATGCTGGGCCAGCTGGGCGCGCCCATCGGCTTCTTCATCGCCAGCGCGCTGTTCGCCTACCTGTACTCGAGCCTGCCATCGGAAGACTTCCTCGACTGGGGCTGGCGCTATTCCTTCTACGTGGCCTTCGCCATCAACGTGGTGGCGCTCTTCGCCCGCCTGCGCCTCGTGGCCGCCGACGACTACTCGCGCCTGCTCGAAGAGCGCGAACTGGAACCCACCAGCGTCGGCGAACTGGTCAGCTCGCAGGGCAGCAACATCCTGATCGGCGCCTTCGCCGCGCTGGCCAGCTATGCGCTGTTCCACCTGATCACCGTGTTCCCGCTGTCGTGGATCACGCTGTACTCCGACCAGTCGGTCACCGAGTTCCTGGTGATCCAGATGATCGGCGCGGCCTTCGGCGCAGCCGGCATCGTGGCCTCGGGCCTGCTGGCCGACCGCATCGGCCGCCGCTTCACGCTGGGCGGCCTGGCCGCGGTGATCGCGGCCTTCAGCGGTTTCGCGCCCACGCTGCTCGACGGCGGCCGCATCGGCCAGGACATCTTCATCCTGCTGGGCTTCGTGATCCTGGGCCTGTCCTACGGCCAGGCGGCCGGTGCCGTGACTTCCAACTTCGCGCCCAAGTACCGCTACGTCGGCGCGGCGCTCACGGCCGACGTGGCCTGGCTGATCGGCGCGGCCTTCGCTCCTCTGGTCGCCCTGGGCCTCTCGGCCCACTTCGGCCTGGCCTATGTGAGCGTTTACCTGCTCTCGGGTGCCATCGCCACGCTGGCGGCACTGGGGCTCAACCGGGCGCTGGCACGGGACTGAGTCTTTTCCGCGCAACCACGAAAAAGGGACCTTCGAGGTCCCTTTTTCGTTTTTCATTACGATGCCCCGATGTTCGCCGCTGCAATCTTCGACATGGACGGGCTGCTGATCGACTCGGAGCGCCCCATCATGGCCGCCTGGATCGAGGTCGCCCGCACGCTCGGCATCGAGCTTTCGCACAGCCAGTACATGCAAGTGGTGGGGCTGTCCACGGCGGAGTCCCAGATCGTCCTCGCCTCGCTGCTTGGCGGACCGGCCGCCTACACCCACGCGGTGGGCCTCGTGCGCCAGCGCCTGCAGCTGGAGCGCTCCGACGGCACGCCGCTCTTTCCCATCAAACCTGGTGCCGCCGAATTCCTGGCGGCGCTGCGCGAGCGTGGCACGCGCTGCGCCGTCGCCTCTTCGTCGACCAGTGTGCAGATCCAGGCCTGCCTGGGCAGCCTCGATGTGCTGCACCATTTCTCGGCCTTCGCGGGCGGCGACGAGGTGGCACGGGCCAAGCCCGATCCGGCGCTCTACCTGCTCGCGGCCGAGCGCCTGGGCGTGGACCCCGCCGAATGCATCGCCTTCGAGGACAGCGAGAACGGCGCCAAGGCGGCGCTGGCGGCGGGCCTGCGGGTGGTGGTGGTTCCCGACCTCAAGCATCCGCCCGCATCGATCGTCGAACGGGCTTTCCACGTGCTCGATTCGCTGCACGACGCACTGGCGCACCTGCCGCGCTGGTTCCCGCAACAGGCCATGCAGAAGGTGTAGCGACATGATCAAGATCGGCACGCTCTGCCACGTGGTCGACAGCTGCCTGGCGTCGCCTTTCACCGAGCGGGCCGTGGGGCGGATCGTGGAGGTGGTGTCCGCGCCCTACGAGGCGCCCAGCGAGCGCTACCTGCCCGGCACCTATTACGACGTGCTGTTCGAGGGCTGGACTTTCTACTGCCGCAGCGACAAGCTCGTGCCCATTTCCGACCCCGACGCCCACATCGAGCACTGGGAGGACGCCTTCCTCGAAGAGCCCGGCCTCCTGCCGGCGCCGTCTCCGGCGCCTCAGAGCACTTCGTCGCGCAGCTGCGGAAACACCTTCGACACCTTCGCGAGCAGATAGTCGCCATAGCGCCCGTTGAAGGCGTGCACGTTGGCGCGGTCCCAGCGCTCGGCGCTGTCGTCGCGTGCCTCCGCGCCCGCGAGGCCCTCGATGCGCTGCACGCGCGCCTCGAAGTTCGGATCGAAGAAGAGCGGAAACGACAGCCGGTCGTGCCCCGAGGTGTTGCGCTTCACGCGGTGCGGCGTCGACTTGTAGAGCCCGCCGGTCATGCGGTCGAGCATGTCGCCGATGTTGCAGACGAAGGAGCCCGCAATCGGCGGCGCGTCGATCCAGCCGCCCGGCGTGTGCACCGCGAGGCCGCCGATGTGGTCCTGGTGCAGGATCGTTAGCAGCCCGTAGTCGGTGTGCTCGCCCACGCCCCATTGCACGTCCAGGCCCTCGGGCACCGGCTGCGAGGGGTAGTTGAAGAGACGGAACAGGATCAGCGGGTCGGCCGTGTAGCGCTTCGCGAAGTAGCCGGCCTCGAGGCCCAGGCTCAGCGCGATGCCTTCCATCAGCCGGTGGCCCAGCTGCGTGACGGCGTCCATGTATTCGAGGATGGTCTCGCGAAAGCCCGGCACGTCTGGGAACAGGTTGGGCCCGTGCACCGGCGTCTTCGCGTGCACCAGCGGATGCGTGGCGGGCAGCTCGGTGCCCAGATACAGGCCTTCCTTCCAGTCGGGCCGGCCCGAGGTCAGCTCGCCGCCGAGCGGAAAGTAGCCGCGCCAGGCGCGGCCGCCCAGGGCCATGCGCCACTGCATCTTGGTTTCCTCGGGCAGGTCGAAGAAGCGGTGGCTCAGGTCTTCGAGCCGCTTCACCAGCGCGGGGTCGACGCCATGGCCGGTCACGTAGAAGAAGCCGTGGGCGCGGCAGGCGGCGCCAATCTGCGCCGCGACGGCATCGCGTGCGGCGGTGCCCGCGACGAGCGCGGACACGTCGATGAGGGGGAGGGCGTTGTCTTCTGTCTTGGTCATGCGTCTCTCGCGAAAGGGGAGCGGATGTCGGCCAGGAACTGCTGCGCGCGCGGATGCTGTGGCCGGTTGAAGAAGTCGTCGGGCGTGGCGCGCTCCAGCACCTTGCCTTCGTCCATGAAGAGCACGCGGTCGGCCACTTCGCGCGCGAAGCCCATCTCGTGCGTGACGCAGACCATGGTCATGCCGTCGCGCGTGAGGTCGCGCATCACCAGCAGCACCTCGCCGACCATCTCGGGGTCGAGCGCGCTGGTGGGCTCGTCGAACAGCATCAGCGGCGGCTGCATCGCGAGCGCGCGGGCGATCGCCACGCGCTGCTGCTGGCCGCCCGAGAGCTCGCTGGGCCAGGCGTTGGCCTTGTTCGACAGGCCCACGCGGTGCAGCAGCGCCATCGCGCGCTCGTCGGCCTGCTTGCGCGTGAGGCCGCGCAGCTGCATCGGCGCCATCGTGCAGTTCTGCAGCACCGTGAGGTGCGGGAACAGGTTGAACTGCTGGAACACGAAGCCGATGCGCGAGCGGAATTCGTTCACGTCGAGCCCCGGCGCATGGATGTCCTGCCCGTCCACCACGATGCGGCCCGACTGGATCGGCTCCAGCCGGTTGAAGGTGCGGATCAGCGTCGACTTGCCCGAGCCCGAGGGCCCGCACACCACGACGACCTCGCCCTTGTGGATGGTTTCGGTCACGTCGACCAGCGCGTGGTAGCTGCCGTACCACTTGTTGACTTTTTCGAGTTCGATCATGCGGACACCTTGGTGGCGGCGGTGGAGATGCCGCGGCGCGCGAGCCGGCGTTCGAGCCAGTACGCGAAGCGCGAGAGGCCGAAGCACAGAATGAAGTAAGTCCCGCCCAGGATCAGGTAGATCTGCGCGGGCTTGGTGAACACCTGCGTGTTGATCTGCGTCGCGATGAACGACACCTCGGCCAGCCCGATGATGTAGCCCAGCGAGGTCTCCTTGATGGTCGAGACGAATTGGTTCACCAGCGAGGGCAGCATGCTGCGCAGCGCCTGCGGCAGCACCACGAGGCGCATCGCGGCGCCGTAGCCCAGGCCCAGCGCCCGGGCGGTTTCCATCTGTCCGCGCGGCAGTCCCTGGATGCCGGCGCGCACGATCTCGGCGAGGTAGGCGGCGTCGAACACCACCAGCGCGATCAGCATGGTGGTGAACTGGTCGGTCTTCACGCCGGTGACGCTGGGCAGGAAGAAGTAGGCCCAGAAGATCACCATCAGCAGCGGCAGCCCGCGCACGACGAAAACGAAGCCCGTGACCGGCCAGCGCAGCCAGCGCCAAGGGCTCACCCGCGCCAGCCCGAGCACGATGCCCAGCGGCAGTGCCAGCACCAGGCCGCAGGAGGCGAGGATCAGCGTGAGCACCAGCCCGCCGAGCGGGCCGTTCGGGTACTGGCCGATGAGGAAGTAGACCCAGTAGTCGTTGATGATCTGAAGCATCGCGCAGTCGCCTTCCTCAGATCGTCCGCACCGGGTAACGGTGGTGGTACCAGGTGGCAAGCCCCGTGATCGCCAGCGACACCGTCAGGTACGCCGCGCTCGCAAACGCGAAGGACTCGAAGCTGCGGAAGGTCGCGCTCTCGACTTGGCCGGCCTGGTACATCAGCTCGGCCACGCCGATCACGGTGGCGATGGAGGTGTTCTTCCACAGGCTCAGCGTCTGCGAGATGAGCGGCGGGATGGTCACGCGCAGTGCCTGCGGCAGCACCACGCGGCGCATGGTGGCAAGGTAGCTGAAGCCCATTGCCCGGCCGGCCTCGAACTGCACCGTCGGAATCGCGCGGATGCCGCTTCGGATGTCTTCCGCCATGAAGGCCGCTGTGTAGAGCGCCAGCGCGATGATGGCGCTGTAGGCCTCGATGTGCCCCGCATAGAGCCACTGCTTGAGGTCTTCCGGCAGCAGCTCGGGCGCGCCGAAGTACCAGAAGAGCATGTGCGCGAGCAGCGGAATGTTGCGGATCGACTCCACGTACGCGAAGCCGAGCCAGCGCAGCGGCGCGAAGGGCGACAGCCGCAGCAGCGCCACCACCAGCGCGATGGGCAGCGCCAGCACCAGCGAGGCCGCGAGCAGCTGCAGCGACAGCAGCAGGCCCGCGACGAGCATGTCGTGGTACTTGCCGGTCAGCAGCAAGGAATAGTCGAACAGGGGCATGGGGGGCGACAGTATCACCGCCGCGAGGGGAGGTGGCTTCCTCCCCCGCTGGGGGAGGGTTGGGGTGGGGCACGGCGGCGTCTGGAAAGACGCGGTGCTCATGTGAAGGCCGCTTGCCCCATCCCGGCCTTCCCCCAGCGGGGGAAGGAGAAAGACCTGAGACCGGGCTCAGTCGATCTTGTCGGAGTCGAGCTTGAAGTCGCGCGACTGGAAGCCCGAAGCCGTGTTCGGGCCGTACCACTTGACGAAGATCTTCTCGGCGTCGCCCGACTTCTCGAGCTCGCGCAGCGTGTCGTCCACCACGGCCTTCAGGCCGCTCTCGCCCTTCTTGATGCCGATGGCCAGCGCCTCGGTGCTCAGGTTCTGCTTGAGCACCACGTACTGCGCCTTCTGCGGACCCAGCTTGGCGTAGCTGCGCAGCAGCGCGGCCTCGTCGTCCACGTAGCCCACGCCCTTGCCCTGCTGCAGGGCCTGGAAGGCCTGCTGGCTCGTGTCGAAGGTCACGACCTCGACGTTGGGCACGGCCTTGCGGATGTTCGGCTCCTGCGTGCCGCCGCGGATGGTCAGCACCTTCTTGCCGGCGAGCTGCGGCACCTCGGTGATGCCGCTGTCCTTCTTCACGATGGCCTTCTGGCCGGTGACGAAGGTGGTGAGCGAGAAGTCGATCTGCGCCTCGCGCTCCTTATTGTGCGTGAGGCCGGCGGCCACCAGGTCGACGTGGCCCTGCTGCAGCTCGGGAATGCGCGCGGCCACGGCGATCTGCTTGAGCACCGGCTTCACGCCGATTTTCTTCGCGATGGCGTTCACCAGGTCCACCTCATAGCCGACGATCTGGCGCGTCTTCGGGTCGACGAAGGTCGCAGGCTCGTCCGTGCCAAGCACGCCGACGACCAGCTCGCCCTTCTTCTTGATGTCGGCCAGTTGATCCGCGTGGGCGGCGGTGCCGAGCAGGAAAGTGGAGGCGGCGAGGGCCGCGGCTGCAATCAGTTTCATGTGCATGTTCTTCTCCTTGATGGAAAGCAGAGGGGCGGGACCATATCAATAAAACCGCTGATTATTAAATCGTCAATCGACATATGCATATGGTCAAGCTGAAGGCCGCTTTTTCGGGCTGGGTTAAATTCGCGGCGCAAAAACGCGCTTCCGTCGCCTTCCTCCTGCCTTCCTCAGCATCTCTTCGAGCGAGATCCTCATGATCATCAAACCCCGCGTGCGCGGCTTCATCTGCGTCACCACCCATCCCGCCGGCTGCGAAGCCAACGTCCGCCAGCAGATCGAATACGTCAAGGCCAGGCCCGCCATCGAGGGCGGCCCGAAGAAGGTGCTGGTGATCGGCGCATCGACCGGCTATGGCCTCGCCGCGCGCATCACCGCCGCCTTCGGCTGCGGCGCCGGCACGCTGGGCGTCTTCTTCGAGCGCCCGGGCAGCGAGACCAGGCCCGGTTCGCCCGGCTGGTACAACACAGCCGCCTTCGAGCGCGCCGCGCACGTCGAGGGCCTCTATGCGAAGAGCATCAACGGCGACGGCTTTTCCGACGTGATGAAGCAGCAGGTCATCGACACCATCCGCGCCGACCTGGGGCAGGTCGACCTCGTCGTCTACAGCCTGGCCGCGCCGCGGCGCACGCATCCGAAGACCGGGCAGGCCTTCAACTCGGTGCTCAAGCCCGTGGGCAAGGCCGTGACCCTGCGCGGCCTCGATACCGACAGCGGGACGGTGAAGGAATCGGTGCTCGAGCCCGCCACGCAGGAGGAGATCGACAACACCGTGGCCGTGATGGGCGGCGAGGACTGGCAGATGTGGATCGACGCGCTGCAGCAGGCCGGCGTGCTGGCCGATGGCGCCAAGACCACGGCCTTCACCTACCTTGGCGAAAAGATCACGCACGACATCTACTGGAACGGCTCCATCGGCGCGGCCAAGAAGGACCTCGACCAGAAGGTGCTGGGCATCCGTGCGCAGCTCGCGGCCAAGGGCGGCGACGCGCGCGTGTCGGTGCTGAAGGCGGTGGTCACGCAGGCCAGCTCGGCCATTCCGATGATGCCGCTGTACCTGTCGCTGCTGTTCAAGGTGATGAAGGAAGAGGGCACGCACGAGGGCTGCATCGAGCAGGTGCACGGTCTCTACGCCGAAAGCCTCTACGGCGCCACGCCGCACATCGACGCCGAAGGCCGCCTGCGCGCCGACTACAAGGAGCTGGCGCCGCAGGTGCAGTCGCGCGTGCTGGCCCTCTGGCCGCAGGTGAACGACGCCAACCTCGGCGAGCTCACCGATTTCGCGGGCTACAAGACCGAGTTCCTGCGGCTCTTCGGCTTCGCGGTGGAGGGCGTGGACTACGAGGCCGACGTGAACCCCGATGTGGGCATTCCGGGCCTCGTGCAGCTCTAGCAGGCCCTTGAGGAGATACTCCCGCCCATGCAGATTCAAGAAAAGCCGCCCGCCGGCACGCCCTTCGACTGGATCGGCGGCGAGGCGAAGGTGGAGGCGCTGGTCGAGCGCTTCTACGACCTGATGGACCTCGAGCCCGCCTACGCGCAGCTGCGCTCCGTGCACGGCACCAGCCTCGACAACGCGCGCCAGCGCCTGTTCTGGTTCCTCTGCGGCTGGCTCGGCGGCCCGCAGCACTACACCGACCGCTTCGGCCACCCGATGCTGCGCGCGCGCCACCTGCCGCAGAGCATCGGCGGGCACACCATCGGCATCAAGGAGCGCGACCAGTGGCTGGCCTGCATGGACCAGGCGATGGGCGAGACGGGCGTGCCCGAGGACTTGCGCGCAAGGCTGCGCGATTCCTTTTTCAAGACCGCCGACTGGATGCGCAATAGAGGCGAATGATCGCCGGCCAGACACACGAGCAACGATTTCCGAAAGACGCTTCTTCCATCATGAATTCCATCGTCATCATCGGCGGCGGCCACGCCGCGGCCCAGCTCTGTGCGGGGCTTGCCGAAGCCGGGCAGGGCGCGCGCGTGCACCTGGTCTGCGAGGAGGCCTGCGAGCCGTATCACCGCCCGCCGCTGTCCAAGGCCTTTTTGAAGAGTGCGGAAGAGACCACGCAGCCGCACAAGGCTGCCGACTGGTATCGCGAGGCCGGCATCACGCTGCACCTTGGCGATGCGGCCGTGGCCATCGACCGCGAGGCCCACACCGTCACGCTGCGCTCGGGTGCGATCCTGCCGTGGCAGCAGCTGGTGTTGGCCACCGGTACGCGTGCTCGCCAGATGCCCGACCTGAAGCCGGGCCTGGAGAACGTTGCCAGCCTGCGCGCGGCCGACGAGGCGCATCGCCTGCGCACGCGGCTCGCGGCGGCAGAGAAGGTGACGGTGCTCGGCGGCGGCTTCATCGGCCTCGAAGTGGCGGCCACCGCCAAGGCGCTCGGCAAGACGGTGCAGGTCATCGAAAGCGCGCCGCGCCTGCTGGGGCGCGCCGTGTCGCCCGAGCTGTCGGCGCACGTGCTGGCCACGCATCGCGCGTCGGGCATCGAGATCGTGCTCGGTGCGCAGACCGGTGCCTTCGAAGTCGAGGGCGACCGGCTGGTGTCGCTGCAGGTCAACGGCGCGAAGCAGCCGGTCGACCTGCTGCTGCTGGGCATCGGCGCCGTGCCCGAGACCGCGCTCGCACAGGCCGCCGGCATCGAGTGCGCGGACGGCATCGTGGTGGACGAGCACATGCGCACCAGCGCGGCCGACGTGCTCGCGGTGGGCGACTGCACGCGCTTCCCCGATCGCCGCGCGGGCCGTGCGCTGCGGCTCGAATCGGTGCAGAACGCCAACGACCAGGCGCGAACCGCGGTCGCCACGCTCACCGGCGAGGCACGCGCGCACGACGCGGTCGCGTGGTTCTGGTCCGACCAGGGCGGCATGCGCCTGCAGATGGTGGGCCTGATGCCCGCCGAAGGCACGCCGGGCCTGAGCAGCGTGCGCCGCGCGGGCCCGAAGCCCGATGCGTTCTCGCTGTTCCACTACGTCGACGGCCAGCTCGTGTGCGTGGAATCGGTGAACGCGCCGGTCGATCACATGATGAGCCGCAAGCTGCTCGAAGCGGGGCGCAATCCCGATGCGGCGGCGGTGGCGGATGCCTCGGTGCCGCTGAAGAACCTGCTGGCCTGAGCCTGTGTCGGGAGGCTGCTCAGCGCCGCGAAGGCGCCAGCAGCACCACCAGCGCCCCGGCCCCGCCTTCGGCCGGCTTGGCCTGCACGAAGGCGATCACCTCGTTCTTCTGGATCAGCCAGCGCTGCGTCTTGGTCTTGAGCACCGGCTGCTTGCCCGGCGAACCCAGGCCCTTGCCGTGCACCACGCGCACGCAGCGCAGGCCCTGCTTGTAGGCGTTGCGGATGAAGCCGCCCAGGGTCTCGCGCGCCTCGTCGCTGCGCAGCCCGTGCAGGTCGACCTGCGCCTGGATGGCCCAGTCGCCCTTGCGCAGCCGCGCGGTGACGTCGGTGCCGATGCCGGGGCGGCGGAAGCTCATGGCGTCGTCCACGTCGAGCAGCGTGGTCACGTCGAACTCGTCGGAGAGCGACTCGCGCAGCACGCGCTGCTCGTCGAGCTGGTGCTGCACCGGGATGGGCGCGGGCGGCTCCGGCGCGAGCGGTACCACGGCCTTGCGGCGCAGCGGCTCGGTGGCGCCGATGGCGCGGGTGAACAGGTCTTTCTCGGCCGCGCGCTTGCGCTCGGCCAGCGCCTTGGCCGCCGCCTCGGCGGCTTCGCGCTCGCGGGTCTCGGCGAGTACGCGCTGCACCTGCTTGAGGTCGGCGAGGTTCTTGATCGAAGGAGCGCGCGCGGCCATCAGAGCAGCCCCTTCTCGGCCATCGAGAAGCTCTGCCCGGGGCCCACGATGATGTGGTCGAGCACGCGCACGTCCACCAGCGCCAGCGCGGCGCGCAGCGTCTGCGTGAGCGACTCGTCGGCGCGCGAGGGCTCGATGCTGCCGCTGGGGTGGTTGTGCGCGAGCACCACCGCCGCGGCATGGTGGTGGATGGCGCGCGTGACCACCTCGCGCGGGTAGACGCTGGTCTGCGTGAGCGTGCCGCGGAACATTTCCTCCAGCGCGAGCATGCGGTGCTGCACGTCGAGGAAGACCACCGCGAACACCTCGTGGGGGCGCGTGCCGATGTGCAGCTGCAGATATTGCTTCACCGCATCGGGCGAGTCGAACACCGTGCGCTCGCGCAGCTTCTCGCCCATGGCGCGGCGCGCCAGCTCCAGCACGGCGATGAGCTCGGAACGCTTGGCGCTGCCGCCCATGCCCTTGACCGACTTGAGGTCTTCGGGGCCCGTATGCAGCAGCCCCGAAAGGCCGCCGAAGCGCTCGAGCAGCTGCTGCGCCAGCTGCAGCACGTTCTTTCCCGCCACGCCGGTGCGCAGCAGCAGGGCCAGCAGCTCGGCGTCTGCCAGCGCGGAGGCGCCGCGCGAGATGAGCTTTTCGCGCGGGCGGGCGTCGAGAGGGAGATCCTTGAAAGACATGAAACCCCGGGGGTGAAACCTTGGCGGAGCCGGGTGGAAGCCCCGGTCCTTAAAATGAGGCCAGTTTATCGGGACACCTCCCCGTCTTCGCACACATCAGCTGCTCCATGTCCCAAGTCGTGAATTCCGGCTCCTTTCTCACCCTGCACTACCGGCTGGCCGGTCCGGCGGGCGACATCATCAACACCTTCGCCGACAAGCCTGCGACCCTGTCGCTCGGCACCGGCGAGCTTTCTCCCGCCATGGAGCAGCGCCTGATGGGCCTGGAGGAGGGCACGCATGCCACCTTCGAGCTGCCCGCCGGCGAAGCCTTCGGCGAGCGCAACCCCGACATGCAGCAATGGGTGGCCCGAAAGCTGCTCGCGCAGATGGGCGACCCCGACGAGCAGTACGCCGTGGGCGACGTGGTGCAGTTCCCCACGCCCGACGGCACGGGCAGCTATGCGGGCGCTGTCATCGAGTCGAACGACACCGCGGTGCGCTTCGACTTCAACCACCCGCTCGCGGGCCAGCCCGTGACCTTCGAAGTGAAGCTCATCGGCGTGCTATGAATCCCGGAATCTCCGAAGTCATCCTGGCCGAGCCGCGCGGTTTCTGCGCGGGCGTGGACCGCGCCATCGAGATCGTCGAGCGCGCCATCGCGAAGTTCGGCGCGCCGATCTACGTGCGCCACGAGATCGTGCACAACACCTACGTGGTGAACGAGCTCAAGGCCAAGGGCGCGATCTTCATCGAGGAGCTCTCCGACGTGCCGCCCGGCGCCACGCTGGTGTTCAGCGCGCACGGCGTGAGCAAGGCGGTGGAGCAGGAGGCGCGCGACCGTGGCTTCTCGATCTTCGACGCGACCTGCCCGCTGGTGACCAAGGTGCACGTCGAGGTCGCCAAGCTCGCGAAGGAAGGCTACGAGTTCATCATGATCGGCCACAAGGGGCACCCCGAGGTCGAGGGAACGATGGGCCAGCTTTCCAGTGGCATCCACCTGGTGGAAGACGTGGAAGACGTGGCCAGGGTCGCCCCGGGGCAGACCGACAAGCTCGCCGTGGTCACGCAGACCACGCTCAGCGTGGACGACGCCGCCGACATCGCCGCCGCCGTGCGCGCGCGCTTTCCCAAGGTTCGAGAGCCCAAGCAGCAGGACATCTGCTACGCCACGCAGAACCGCCAGGACGCGGTGAAGATCATGAGCCCGCAGGTCGACCTCGTGATCGTGGTGGGCAGCCCCACCAGCTCCAACAGCAACCGCCTGCGCGAACTGGCGCAGCGCCTGGGCACCGAGAGCTACATGGTCGACTCGGCCGCCGAACTCAAGCCAGAGTGGTTCGAGGGCAAGGCGCGCATCGGCATCACCGCCGGTGCCTCGGCGCCCGAGGTGCTGGTGCGCGACGTGATCGACCAGGTGCGCGCGTTCGGCGCGGTGTCGGTCCGCAAGATGGACGGCATCGAGGAAACCATCAAGTTCCCGCTGCCCAAGGGCCTCAAGCTCGACGACATTCCTCCCCCTGGACACATCTCTTGAACACCACGCAGACCGCCGGCTGGCGCTCCCAAATAGATAGCGCATCGCAACGCCTGGCCGAGCGCGCCGGCCACTTCCTGCGCCAGACGCCGCTGTGGAAGCTGCCGGCTTCGGCCGTCGGCATCGACGCGAGCGGCGCGGAAATCTGGCTCAAGCTGGAGCACATGCAGGTCAGCGGCAGTTTCAAGGCGCGCGGCATGATGAACCGGCTCCTGGCCAACGACATTCCGCAAAGCGGCGTGATCGTCGCCTCGGGCGGCAACGCGGGCATCGCCACCGCGGCCGCGGCGCGAGCGCTGGACGTGCCCTGCCAGGTGTTCCTGCCCGGCGTTTCGCCCGAAGCCAAGCGCGCGCGGCTGCGTGCGCTGGGCGCCGAGGTGGTCGTGGTCGGCGATCTGTATCCCGATGCGCTGGCCGCCTGCCTGACGCGCCAGAAGGAATCGGGCGCCTTGCTCACCCACGCCTACGACCAGCCTGAAGTGGTGGCCGGCGCCGGCACGCTGGGCCGCGAGATCGAACAGCAGGGCGGCCTGCCCGACGCGGTGCTCGTGAGCGTGGGCGGCGGCGGCCTGATCGGCGGTCTTGCCGGCTGGTTCGAGAAGCGCTCCCGCGTGGTCGCGCTGGAGCCCGAGAAGGCGCCGACGCTGTGCCGCGCCCGCGAGGCCGGCGAGCCGGTCGACGTGGAAGTGGGCGGCATCGCCGCCGATTCGCTGGGCGCGCGCCGCATCGGTGCCATCGCCTGGGAGATCACGCAACAGCACGTGCAGGACGCGCTGCTGCTGTCCGACGAATCCATCCGCGCGGCCCAGCAGTGGCTCTGGAAGGAGCTGAAGCTGGCCGTGGAACCGGCCGCCGCGCTGCCGCTGGCGGCGCTGCAGACCGGTGCCTACAAGCCGCGCGCGGGCGAGAAGGTCTGCCTGATCGTCTGCGGGGCGAACGTCGATCCCGCGACGGTCGCCTGACGGCTTCCTGCTTCTCGCAATTCGTCTTCCAGGCTGCGCCCAGCCTGTCGGCGGGCATGCCGAAGCCCCTGGCCCGCAACCGTGGGCCGCAGGGCATCGTCAGCCTGCCGCCTTCGGCCAACGTACGCCCACCTAAAATCCCCCCATGCTCGACATCACCCTGCTCCGCAAAGACCTGGCCTCCGCAGTGGCCGGCCTCGAAAAACGCAAGAAGAACCAGCCGTACCTCGACGTCTTGGCATTCACCGCCCTCGAAGCCGAACGCAAGACGCTGCAGACCCGCACCGAGGAAATCCAGGCCCGCCGCAATGCGCTGAACAAGCAGATCGGCCCGCTCAAGGCCAAGGGCGAATCGACCGACGCGCTGATGGCCGAAGTGAATGCGCTGAAGGCCGAGCAGGAATCGCAATCCAAGCGCCTCGACGAGATCCAGCCGGAGCTGCACGCGCTGCTGCTGGCGGTGCCCAACCTGCCGCACGCCAGCGTCCCGGTCGGCGAGGACGAGACAGGCAACGTCGAGATGCGCCGCTGGGCTCCCAAGGGCGGTGCGGGCGCCAACGCCACGCCGCTGGGCTTCGCGCCCAAGGATCACGTCGACCTCGGCGCTCCGCTGGGCCTGGACTTCGAAACGGGCGCCAAGCTCGCGGGCTCGCGCTTCACCGTGATGAAGGGCCCGATCGCCCGCCTGCACCGCGCGCTCGCGCAGTTCATGCTCGACATCCAGACCGAGAAGCACGGCTACAGCGAGTGCTACGTGCCTTACATCGTCAACGCCGCCACGCTGAGCGGCACCGGCCAGCTGCCCAAGTTCGAGGGCGACCTGTTCGCCGCGAAGAAGGGCGGCCAGGACGGCGAGCCGGCGCCCGACCACTCGGCGCTGTACCTCATCCCGACCAGCGAAGTGCCGCTGACGAATTTCGTGCGCGACGAGGTGGTGCCCGAGTCGCAACTGCCGATCAAGCTCACCGCCCACACGCCGTGCTTCCGCTCCGAAGCCGGCAGCGCGGGCCGCGACACGCGCGGCATGATCCGCCAGCACCAGTTCGACAAGGTTGAGATGGTGCAGATCGTGCACCCCGAGAAGAGCTACGACGCGCTCGAACAGATGACCGGCCACGCCGAGGCCGTGCTGCAGGCGCTGGAGCTGCCGTATCGCGTGGTGCTGCTGTGCACCGGCGACATGGGCTTCGGCTCCACCAAGACCTACGACCTCGAAGTCTGGCTGCCGGCTCAGGACACCTATCGCGAGATCAGCTCCGTCTCCAACTGCGAAGCCTTCCAGGCGCGCCGCCTGCAGGCTCGCTTCAAGAACGCCCAGGGCAAGAACGAACTGGTGCACACCCTCAACGGCTCCGGCCTGGCGGTGGGCCGCACGCTCGTGGCCGTGCTCGAGAATCATCAGAACGAAGACGGCTCGATCAACGTGCCCGCCGCGTTGCGCCCGTACCTCGGCGGACTCGAAGTTTTGAAGGCCTGATCGCAGGGGGCTTCAAAAGCCCCGCTTTTCTCTGCTAGAATCGCAGGCTCGACAGCACCGGAGAGGTGGCAGAGTGGTCGAATGTACCTGACTCGAAATCAGGCGTACTAGCGATAGTACCGAGGGTTCGAATCCCTCCCTCTCCTCCAGCGATACATCCCGCTGAGTGCCGCAAGGCACCGAAACAAGCACTAAAGCCCCGCCAGCCGGGGCTTTTTTGTGCCCGGTTGTCCCATGCAGCACTTTGACAGCCCGATCAAAACGGGGGCACATTTGGGGGCATAACCCGCGACTCGCGCGCCCCCTCTCCCGAAATGCCCCCAAATGCCGCTCACGGACACCGCCTGCAAGAACGCGAAATGCGCTGAAGGCCGCGCTTACCAACGCTTCGCCGATAGCGGCGGTCTCTACCTGGAAGTCACCGCCGCGGGCAGCAAGCTCTGGCGCTGGAAGTACCGCTTCAACGCCAAGGAAAAGAGACTCGCGATCGGCATCTATCCAGAGGTGACATTGGCGCAGGCACGGCGCGCTCGAGATGACGCGCGCCTGGTGCTGAAGGACGGCGCAGATCCAGCCCAGACCAAGGCGGATGCGAAGCTCAGCGCGCGCGTCAGCGTCGGCAACACCTTCGAGGCGGTGGCCAGGGCTTGGCATGAGCACTGGAAGACCGGTAAGTCTGAGCGCCACGCCGGCTATGTCCTGGCCCGGCTTCAGGCGGATGTCTTCCCCGATCTCGGAAAGAAGCCGATCGCATTGATCACCGCGCCTCAACTATTGGCGGTCGCGAAGAAGATCGAAGCCCGCGGTGCGGTGGATATCGCAAAACGCGCGTGGCAGACCTGCAGCCAGATCCTCAGGTATGCCATCGCGCACGGCATCATCGAGCGGAACCCCGCCAGCGATGTGAAGCCATCCGACGCGCTGAAGCCGCGCACCAAGGGCCACTTCGCCCGCATCGAGCCCAAGGAGTTGCCCGAGCTCCTGCGAAAGATCGAGGCGTACCAAGGCTCAGCCGTGACTAGGCTGGCCATGAAGCTGATGGTGCTCACCTTCGTGCGGACAGGCGAGTTGATCGGCGCGCGCTGGGACGAGTTCGACCTTGAGGCTGCCGAGTGGCGCATTCCTGCCGAGCGGATGAAGATGAAGACGCCGCACATCGTGCCGCTGTCGACTCAGGCGGTGGAGATCCTCGGCGCTATCCATGAGCTGCGCGGCTTGAGCGGCCTGCTGTTTCCGGGGGAGCGCGACCACGAAAAGCCAATGTCCAACGGAACCATCCTGGGGGCGCTCAAGCGCATGGGCTATGCCGGCCGGATGACGGGGCATGGCTTCCGCGGCATCGCGTCGACGATCCTTCACGAGCAAGGGCATCGTCACGACATCATCGAGCTGCAACTCGCGCACCAGGAGCGCGACGAGGTGAGCGCGGCTTACAACTTCGCGACTTACCTGCCTCAGCGCCGAAAGATGATGCAGGAGTGGGCGGACCACCTCGACCACTTGCGGCGAGGCGCAAAGGTGGTGGCGCTCAAGGCGGCATGAGCTCACCGGTTGAATCAGATCGCTGCGCAATGTGAAGTTGCACAGGTCGAGAGGCTACTTGATGCTGTCGTGGTACACCTTGTTGAAGTGCGTCATGCCTTCATAGGTGTCGGTTTTCTCCAGCTTGCAAATGCTGTCGGACTGCGAAAAGCTCCCGCTGGACTCGATCTCGTCGGCGTGCCGCATCATGCAGTTGTCGTAGACCTTCTCTGCGAACTGCTTCGTCAGCACGAACGCCGCCACTCGGCGGTCTCGGCCGTCGCGGATCTCGCGCAGCTTACTGTCGTACATGAACTTGGCGCCTTTCTCGGCGGCCATCGATCTCACTGTGCAGAACAGATAGTCGCCGTCATTCTTCGCGGTGGCGTTGCATGCCGAGAGAAAAATTTGAGGCGACATCACAAGGGCTGCGGCCGCAGCGCCCTTGGTTCGTTCTTGATCGGCCGTTTGCGCTTCGGCCAACGGCGTCCACAAGGCGAGGGCGAGTATTGCGGTGCGGGGGATGCCCCCCATTCGCACGAAGCCACCTTGTACTACCGCCGCAAGTCGCCTCATCGCATCTCCTTGTGACTGCGCCACTTATTAATTCGCTTTCAACCTTCTCATCCTAGCGGAAGCCGTGCGGGTGCTGGCCCGTCTTGGGCTTGCTGACGAAGCGGGCAGCCTTGGCGACCTCCTTAGCCCGACCCTGCTGCACAACTTCGCGCTGCTCGTCCTTAGGGAGCGCTGCGGCCTTGGCCGCAGCGCTGACGGCGACCTCGCCACGCTCAACGGCGTGGACCAATTCTTCGTCGCGTTCATGAAGCACCTTCGCGGCCGCAGCGACGCTTCGCGTGCTGACATTGAGCATCTGCGCGGCATCCGCTTGGCTGACCTGCGAGCCATTCGGCAAATTTGCCGAATGCTCTGAGACTCGGTCGCCACCAACTTTCATGTTCGCCAACTTCGCAGCCACCGCAGCACGCTGGCTTTACTCGATGGCCACACAGGTCCTGCGTCTAGGTGAATTTGAATTCTTGCCCTATAAATCAATTAAATGCAAGCTGGTGTTTGTACGTGCGGAAATTGATTGATAGGTCATTAAATCAATTGCACAATGTGTGCATGTCCCCTAACGAACTTACCGGTCGAGGCGGAGCTGGCAGAGGCCAAGGTCGAAAGCCGATCTCCGAAGACGCCAGGCCCTACAAGCTACTTCTGCCATCCGAGCTCCGCATCAAGTTGGACGAACTGGGCGGGGCGGAGTGGTTGCGATCTCAGTTGTCTCTCGCTGCCTACCTCGACGAAATCAATCTAGATCACGCAATGAACCTCGCAGCTCGATACATCAATGCGATGCGGCAACTGCCGCAGTACTTCAGCAACCTGGACCATCGCGGGCCTTTGACTCATGTACTTACGGGCGTGCGCGTGTTGCCGGTCGGCGATCTAACTGACCCGGAGGATGACAGTGGGATCTTGGAAGTGATTTACCCGGGAGGGCATAGGGTGGAGGTGAACGGTCACGCGCTTTATCAGATGGCGTTGGCTGAGGGGGTTCGATGGGAGATCGACAGCAACATCGACGACATTCCGCCCCGAAAGCGTGATGTCTATCAAGCGCGTATTGCCGACCTTGATGAGCACTTGCGTCGCAAGCATTCTCTGATCTAGGGTCGATTGAGCATATGAGCTCGCTGGTCAGCCGAGGAGCACGCTGACCAAAAGCGAACGGCCACAGGGGGTAGGAGCCCTGCAGCCGTTCTAACCACAACGTGCAACAACCTTGAAAGGACCGCACATCATGGCCAAAGAGATTATCGCCTCTTGTGAGGCATCGCCCGAAGGCAATGGAGTAGCTGCAAAAGGCAGCATCTTTGATCCGGCTGGAGGGAGGCCGATTCGCCAGCTTGAGGACGATCCGAGGTACGCTGGCTATCCCTTCGTGATCGATCAGGCGAGCCCCACGCTCATCACACTTCAGTTGAAGCCGCGTGCGGGGGAATTCCCCGGGTACTCGGAATTCCTCGAGGTCGCAGACCAGTGCGGCTTTCGCATGCCTTGGCTTGGCCCGCAGATGCTCGGCCTGATCTCGAACGACACGCGAAAGCTGATCGCGCCGTTTCGTTCCATCGGCGGAGGCCGATGGGGAAAGCCAATTGACCAGGTCGTGATCCAGATCGACCCGGAGGCCAGTCTGATCGAGGAGTCTGCTGGGCAACGGCTCGATTGATGCATGGAGCGATCTTGCTGAAGCGTTGAACGCCGACACGGTGGACGGCGTTGGAAATCTGGTCGGCGAGGAAGCCCTGCAAGCGCTGGCCGATCACATCACCGCCGTGATGAGCCGCCGCTACTGTGCGGCGATGACGGACTCCTGCGTCCGACTTCCTGACGGGAGCCTCCGCTACCCCTTGGACGTCTCGTTTCAGAACTTCACCTACGTGAAGGCGCCAGGCAAGAGGATGTCACGGAAGGCCACGTTCAACTACTTTGACGTGCCCGCGCTTCCCTTCTATGCAGCGAGGGCTCAGGCCTTCCGCATGGTCGAAGAGCTGCAGCGCACATTTGCTGCGCACGAGATCAACCGGCCGTCGTTTGGGCCAATGATCGCTGACGCATTCGGCGTTGAACCTCCAAGAGGAGACATGCGCCGAGGCGTAGCGTTGAGAGACAACGTCGTCGCCTGTTTCATTGAGATCCTGGGGACCGTCCTCAAGAACGGGCTTGCAAACACCAATCCTGAATGGCTCCAGAAAAGTGCCGAGCGGTCCGAACGTTGGGCCGCTGATGATGCCGAGCGCCATGCCGCAGCAAAGCGCGACTTCTCGGCGCGGATGAAAGCTGCAAAGGCAGCGAAGAAGGCCGCGCGTGAGGGCGCCGCGTCATGAGTAGGTCGCCGAGCCCACAAGAAGAATTCAGGCACCAGGGCAAGCGGCTTTCCTGGATGCTCTGGCGACTCGCATCATCCGAGCACCGTGGGGCGAACTGGCCGCTGCCTGACCTCGAACTGGGCACTGACGCTGCTGAGAAGATGAATGACTTGATGCGTCAAGTCTGGGATCTTTTCGACCAGGCCGAAGTGATCGAAGTGAGCCCGCATCGTGCGGCTGTGGAACGAGCTCGAGCGGACGGCAGCTTCCAGGATTTCCTCGAGCACCAATGCTTTCGTGCGCCGTCGTAGCGAGCTTCGCTTTCACGACCAAAGCCCCGGACCGCCGGGGCTTTTTCTTTGGTGCTGCTGTCGGCTACATAACCCGCCTTAGGGGTGAGATCGTTGGGACGTCCTGAGGATTGGCGAGGCAGAGGGGTACGCGGTGAGACCAACTCCCGCTGAAATCCAGGGCATCACATCACGAGGTCCAAATGACTGCATCAAAAGCCAATCAGCCCGCCGATCGGGCCGTCGACATCGCAGCACATCCCGCCGCGCTACTCGCATTCCCTGCCGTAAAGGCACTCACTACCTTGAGTCGCTCAGAGCTCTATCGCCGCCTGGCGGCGGGTACGTTCCCCGCGCCAGTGAAGCTCGGCGCGCGCGCGGTTCGTTGGCGCGCCGGCGACGTGGCCACTTATCTCGAAAGCCTGAGGTGACCGGCCATGTCACACAACGAGAACGGCGCCGGCGCGTCGCGAGAAAACGCGCCTGAGAAAGAAGAAAGCCGCCCTGGTACGGCGGCTACTTCGGAATCGCTATCACTGAAATCTGCTCCTATTGTCGACGAGTGCGCGCAGGCTGACAAGGCCTTCGCGACGCTTGCTGCCAGGTTTGCCTTACTGGGGCACGAACTTCACGTCAAGTACTACGAAGGCGGCCGGCGCATCTTCGAGGTTCGGCGCTGGGGCCATGCGCGGACGTTCAGTCATGAACATGATCTGCAGGCCTTTCTGACGCAGATCGGCGGGCCGGCTCGATGAGCGTGCGTGTCAGTGATCGCATGTGGGCCACGGCCATCACGCCGGCTGGCCGAAAGCTCGTCGCCTTGAATCTCGCCGACCGCTGCAACGACGAAGGCGGCCGGCTTTTCGTCTCCATGGCGCGTATTGCCGTCGACTGCGACATGTCCCGGTCTCAAGCGCAGCGCTACGTCCGCTCGCTGATCGACGATGGCCTGCTGTCGGTCGTCGCCAACGGGGCTGGCGGCGCACCGGGTTCAGTACCGCACTATCAGATTCACATCGACCGCTTGGCACCTTCACGCACAGCCAAGGCACCCCCCCAAGTTGAAGAAGAACTGACGGGTAGCACCGGTGCGACGGGTAGCTTGGATGCGACGGGTAGCGCCTGCGCACAGGAGGGGTCGCATGGATGCATGGGAGGGGTAGCACCCGTGCGGCAGACGGGTAGCACCGGTGCGACCCAAACCGTCATTAACCGTAATAGAACCGTTGGTGAACCGAAGAAGACACGCGCGAGCAAGTCGCGCTCACTTCCTGAAGACTTCGCCATCTCCGAACGTGTTCAAGCCTGGGCAGCCGAGAAGGGCTTCGGCGACCTCGACGACCACCTTGAGCACTTCGTCGGTTACGCCAAGGCCAACGGCAAGCGCTATGCCGATTGGGACCAGGCTTTCATGAACGCGGTCCGTGGGAACTGGGCCAAGGTGCCAGGTCAAGGACTTAATTCGCAAGAGCTGCTTGAAAAGCGCAATCGAGCGGTAGGTGCGAAATGGCTGGCCGCTGGCGCGGCCATCTTCGACTACCCGTCGCCGGAGACCCCGGGGGAGGCACGTGAGCGTGTTCAAGCCGTAGCCTCGAGCATTGCTGCTCGCGCGGCCGAGCCCGCATGGCGCACAGAGCAGCGCGCTCGCACCCATCAAGCCGCGCCCGGCGTTGCAGCCGGCAACCCGGGCATCTTTTCAGCGCTTTCCGACGCGCGGCACCGAGCCAACGATGCGATCGAAGCGGAGGCGCGAGATGTCCCTTTCTAAAGCCTGGGTTGATGAGACTCGAACTGGCAAGAGCGGAGGAGACTTCGAATGATCCCGTTGAAAAGCAATGCCGAAGCAATGCGAGAAACAGTGCTTTTCGAGCGTGCCATCGACTCAGCAACAGGGCTTGCCGTGTACCGTGTCGGCTCGCCTGACTGCTGGGTGATCTATGCGCCGACTCCGACAACGGCCGCCGCGTGTGCCTGCCTGCATCGCGTCGCCGCACGGAATGGCGCCTGGGAGCCCGTGTCGGATCTTTGGGGCGGGCGGGGCAGTCGAGATCCGCGCAAGTCGATCAAGGAAGCCCTAGAACGCGCAGCCGCGAAGATTGAGGACGTGTGCCCGAAATTGCGCGCGGTGTTCAAGCGGCTTGAAGTCGTGCTTTGGCCAGACGGTCGAATCATGGCGCGGGTCATGCGACAGACAGTCGGGCCAGTATTCGAAATCACGGTGGCGTAGAAAAACACGCTCCTGGCACGCTCGTAGGACGCTCGTGCATTGCTGGCGGGATGTTCTCTTCGAAGATTGGTCTTCGGAAGGAAACACCCATGACCTATACATCTCGCGCCGCAGCGGTCGAAATGCAGATCCAGCGCCTTGGCCACGAACTGCAGACCCAGCAGCGCGCACTGAGCCAATGCCTCGTAGACCTGGCTACAGATCCGAATAGCTCGGACCTGCGGAAAGAGCGCGAGGAGACAAGCGCGCAAGTCGCCCGACTGCGGAACGAACTCGCTGACATGACGCAGGCGAAGGTCCATGCGGAGCGCTTGGACGCCGGGCTCGAGCGCGACTCCATGCTGGATACCTGTGCCGAGAAGGCCTCGGAAGCGAAGGCGCTTTTCCAGAAGCGCGTGAAGATCACCGAGGAACTCGTGGGCCTGATCGCAACTTTGACTGAGAAGAAGAGGGCCTACGACGAAGTGGACGAGCAATGTCACGAAGTCTTCTGCGCAGCGCTCAGGCCTTTGGTCGACCACGAGCGATTCTTCCAACAGGCCGATATGCAAAGTGGCCGTCTGATCATCCCGCTGTTCGATGAGCTGATGCGCACGGTTGTGCTGCATGCCCATCAACAGCCTCCGCTGGCCGCTGCCAACTGGCACGCCGCTTACAAGACTGATGCTTTGGACCGCGAGCTGGGGCGGGCCAATTCCGCCAAGGTGACGGCATGAGCGATTCCGACTCCGCACTGCACAACGGATCTCTCTACGATCCTGCTAAGACGCACGCGACCGCGTTGCGCGAGATCGAGACGAACGAAATCGAGGGTCTTGCGACGCCCGAGGCTGCAAAAGCAGTAGCTGCGCAATTCGTTCCTGTGTTCGCGCGATACGACATGCAGCCCACGGACGCATCCAATATCGCCGCGGCCGTGTCGCATGTTCGGCGCACTCCTGCAGATGCCGAAACGGTCGCCGGTTGGGCCGCGAAAAGCAAAGACTATCTGCGCTCGGAGTACGGCGACAACGCTGGCCAGGTGCTCGCAGACACGCAGAAGCTGCTGGCGAAAGACCCAGCCTTCAAAGCGTATCTCGACAAGACTCAGCTCGGTTCGCACCCTTCGGTGGTGCGAGCGATGAGCAATACGGCCGTTGCCTTCCGCAAGGCCGGGAAGCTGAAGTGATCGATGGCTTGGGTCAAGGGGCAATCTGGCAACCCAAGTGGGCGCATGCCTCATTCGACGGCGCGGGCTGCGTTGCGGGAGAGTCTGCGCAAAGACGTGCCTGCGATCTTAAAAAAGCTCACGACCCTGGCGAAAGCTGGCGATGTGCAGGCTGCACGCACTCTGCTCGAACGTGTACTCCCGGCACTGAAACCCGAAGCCATGGCGGTGAGCCTGCCCAATGTGGCGGCGGCCAACGGATCGACCGAGCAGGCGTCGCTCGTAATCAGGGCCATTGCCATGGGTGAGCTCGCACCTGATATCGGCGCGCAGTTGCTCGGGGGCCTTGGCCAAATGGCGCGAGTCACCGAAGTGGACCAACTCGCGAAGGAACTAGAAGAGCTTCGCCAAGAGGTAAGGGGGCACAAGAAATGAGCGTTCGCAGTGGCATGGCTGAACTTCGCCGTGAGTTCGAACAACTTCGCAGCGGCCTGGGCGGAGTGATTGGTCTGGCAGAACGCATGTTCGCGCTAAAAGCGGATCGTCTCGCTTCCGGGAAGCTATCCGCCCCCCCGACACGCGATGAGATGGAAGAGACCACGCGTACAAGCCCTCCCGACAGCCTGCGCCACAAGATGGCTGTGCAGGCGTTGAGGGCGCAACAGAACGATGGAGGAATTGATCGATGACAGTACCCGCCACCCCCCGCAAAGCCGGACCCTACGCGGGGAACGGTGTCACCACTTCTTTCCCGTTCACGTTCAAGGTGTTCGCCGAGACGGACATCCAGCCGGTACTGACGGACTCGTTCGGCACGGCGACGAACCTGGTGCTGAACTCCGACTACAGCGTGCTGCTCAACGCGGACCAGGATGCGAACCCCGGCGGCGCCGTCACCTATCCCATTCTCGTCGGCCCGTCGCCGATGCCGGCCGGCTCTACGCTGACGATCATCGGCAACATGACGCTGGACCAGACCACCGATGTCACGAACAGCGGCCGGTTCCTGCCCCAGGTCTACGAGAACGCGCTCGACAAGCTCACCATCCTGATACAGCAGTTGAAGGAGGTGAGCGACCGCACGCTGCAGGCGGCCATCGGCACCACGGTCAAGCTGTTGTTCCCGGCGCCGAGCGCGGGCAAGTTCATCCGCTGGCGCTCCGACCTGACCGGCCTGGAGAACGTGGAGGCCGGCACCGATTCCATCGCACTGCAGGGGTTGCTGGGGGATTCGACCCTCGCAAACCGCGGCGCCGGCATGATCGGCTTCAGCTCGGCCCTGAGCTATCCCGCTGGCACTGCCGGCCTTGCCCTGAAGGGCGTTGCCGACATCCCCAATTCGACCGACGCCACCAAGGGCGCCGCGCTGGTGGGCTACAAGTCCACGGCGACCGGCGCGGTGGGTCGCACACTGGCGGCGAAGCTGTCGGAAATCATCAGCGTCAAGGACTTCGGCGCCGTGGGCGACGGTGTGACGGACGATGCTGCGGCGATCCAGGCGGCGCTGACGCACGCCTACGGCCTGGGTGGCGCGACCGTGATGCTGCCCAAGGGCGTGTACATCGTGGGCGCCGCGCTTGTGTTGCGCGACAACACCACCCTGCAGGGTGCGGGCCTGGGCGCGACGATCATCCGCCAGAAGGCGAGCACGGCGCTTTCATCCACTGTGCAGACGCTGAACGCTTATTCTCTGTTCGGCACCTCCAGCATCGTCGGGCCGCCGGCCATCAACATCCGCGACCTGACCATCGACGGCAACCGGCAGACCGGCGCCACCGGTGACGGCCTCGCGATCTACGCTCCGCTGTTCTCGATCGACAACATCGAGGTGTGCAATACCTCCGGCACGGGTATTCGCACCGAGTTCGGCACGCCTGGCGCGATCCCGCACGGGTATTGCGCGCAGTCGAACATGAACAACAGCTGGATCCACGACTGCAACAGCGCCGGCGTGCGCTGGGGCGGCCCTGCAGACGCCAGCATCGTCAACTGCAACATCTATCGGAACCTGATCTACAACCTGTGGCTGGCGCTGCCGGCTGGCAGCGGAACCAAGGTGACGAATTGCCACATGTGGGGTTCTACGTTCGATGCGCGGCAGGCAGGGACTGGCGTGCGTTGCGACTCCGGCGGCAACCTGCTGGCCAACAACGTGATCGAGGGGTCGACCGTCCACCAGGTGCATCTGCGCAGTGGCGGCAACGTCATCATCGGCGGGAACATCTACTACCTGAGCGACGCGACGAACACTTTCGGCGTGACGCTTGGCGATGCCGGTGTGCCTGTGTCGCTCAACTGCATCAGCACCAAGATCGATGCGTGCCGCGCTGGGGCTATCAATTTCACCAATGACCAGGGCTTGAACAACATATCGGTGACTGGCTACAACAACGGTGCGGTCGGCGGTTTTGGGTATACCGGCACACCGGCTCACAACACGTACATGTATCTCCGAATCGGTGGCGATGCACCGGTTGCCAATTCGTCTGAGTTCCTTGTGCCTGCGACGAACATCAAGTTGACCGGCGGATTTGGCGGCGGCACCGGTGCCTTGTCTGTCGGTGCAGCAGATAGCGCCGGTGCGGGCTACCGATTGCTGCGCATCCAGAACTGAGGTAGCGTCCTAGACGAAGAGTGCCACCCAGCAAAAGGTGGACTTCGCGAAGGAGCAGTCTTCGATTGCCTGGGGGGCGCCTGCGGTTTCGACGCTGATTGCCGCCGGGTACTTCTTCTGTATCTACCGGCTCTTCGTGGTGCCGGCCGATCTTTCGCCGAACGCGTTCCAACTGCTGAACGTGATGTTTGGAGCTCTATCGATCGCCTTGGGGCAGGTCTGCAACTGCTGGCTTAGATCGTCTGCAGGATCCAAGCGCGCCGCCGAATCGGTGCGCAAGATCGCGGAGCAAGCTGGGACCAGGTAGTCTTCCAGAACTGTTCCCGTCTAAGCCCCCCGCCGAAAGGCTTGGGGGGCTTTTTGGCGTCTATGATGCCCGGCTACAGAAGAGGATCGGACGTGATGAGGGCTGTTCAGGATACGCATGTTCAACGACTTTCGGCATTCGCTTGCATAGGGCTGTTCGCGTTGATCTGCGGGCCGCTCTTCTACAACAGCCTCCCGTACCTCGATGACTACTACCTGATCTTGCTGCAGAAGCAGGATGGCTTCTGGTCTCCAGCTCTGACCTTTCAGAGCATGTGGGGGGCATACCGCATCGTCTACACGACGCTGATGGCGCCCCTCTACTCGCTTGGGGACCATCTTTGGATCACGCGCTGTTTTGGCTTGGTCCTTCACATGATCAATGCGTGGCTGCTCTTCCAGATCACGAGATTGTTTTGCTGGGGCGCCCCGGCCCGCTGGCTGGCATTCGCGCTATTTGTCTTCTTCCCTTACTCCCTTGAGGCGGTGGCTTGGCCATCGAACGTCACGCAATATCCGTTCGCTCCCTTCCTGGTCTTGAGCGGGGTGTCGCTGATTCTCACGGCGCGAGAGGCGACCTGGAAGTTGCTGTTTGGATCGGTCCTGATGGGCTTCGCAGTGTGGGTGCACGAGCAGGTCGGGCCGCTGATCATCCTGCTGCTGCTGATCTTGATCGCGGGCATGCCGCGGCGCGGCCGCGTTTTGGTCTCCGCTACAACGTTGGCTATCGTCGCGGCGAACTTCATCATGATCTACGCAACGCGGGGGACGAACCAGAGGCTAACGGGCTCAGGTGCCGGGACCTTGAGCAATGCTTGGCGCAACATTGGCACGGCGCCCCACCTGCTAGATACCACGCCGCTGGGTCCATACTTCTACGCGACTGCTGGGGTGTCGAGCTCGATCTGGTTTTGGGCGCTCGTAGTCGCGATAGGAGCGCTTGTAGGTTACGCCGCAACACGGAGGTCTGTCCCTCGTGAGAGTGGCGGCGTCGCCGAATGGAAGCTGCCAAGCTCGCGGTGGTTCTGGCCAGTGATGGGCATCATGGCTGCTGGCGCATATGCCGTGAGTCTGGTGCCGACGATCATGACGCCGATCCCTTGGCACACCGGCCGGGTGGTCTACATCCCATTTATTGCGTTTGCGCTGGCGTTGGGAATGTTCGCCGAAACGGTGTCGCAGCGCTCTCGATTGGCTGGGGCCACAGTCGCAGTCCTGGCCGCTGTGCTGGCCGTATGGTCGCCCTTGGCGCTGAGAGCCGAGGTCAACGCGATGACCTTTCAGGTGAAGACCAATTTCGGACGCGCCCAGAGCTTCAGGGAGATTCTGGGGCCGGACGCCACGAATGGTAAGGCTGTCATTGTGGTGGGAGGCTACCTGGATGGAGACACTCAACGCCCGCTTTTTGGAGAGCACTTCACTGGCATGACGCCAGCCGAATTCAAGGTGGCCTTGGGCCTGAAGATGCGCTTTCCTCCTGAGTATCCGTTGATCTTGGCGCGCAGCAACTGGGATCACATTTGCCGGGCACAAGACGGGAAGATCAATTTGAACGCTTCACTCTTCGATCCGAAGACAGCTGCGACCGTGGCCGCGGCGGATTCAGTGACATTCGTGATCTGGTCACAAGACCGCTGGGTTGTTCAACGGCCTGGAACGGATCCCGTCGCTTTGCCGAAGATCATGCCCTCTTGCAAAGAGGTGCGGCAGTAGCATTGCCCCCATGAAGACATCTGAACTCACTGGGACGCTGCTCGACTACTGGGTGGCCAGGTCCGAGGGTACGGTCCCAACTGCTGATGCCCAGCTGAAATTCATGCCATCCACGGCATGGGCGCAGGGCGGACCGATCATCGAGCGCGAGAAAATTATGGTCGCTTGGAATGCCAGCGAGTGGATTGCCGGCGTTACCGATTTTGTCGATCGCTCGGAAGGGCATATATCAAAGGGGCCGACGGCATTGGTCGCAGCCATGCGTGCTTTCGTCACCTCAAGGCTGGGCGATGTCGTTTCCGACGATGCGCAAGTTGCAGTCGACAGAAAGAGCAACGGCTAGTCTTCAGGCGTGCCTGAGATTGAGGTGCGGTAGATGGTCGCCGACATCATCGATTCTGAGCAGTGCGCTGAGATTTTCCGATGTACACCCGACCTGATCGAGGAGCTTGCGCGCGCGGGGGGCGGGAGAGCTGGCGCGCATCGCTGATGAACGTGGCGCCGCCGGCACCATCTGCGAGCGCCGGGCCGGCGTAACCGGGTCAGGAGCCCCGACGGGGGCGAAGTAGCACCGCCCTGGTTGAATCGCCGCTCTGCCTTACGGCGGAGGCTTTTGCTTTGTTCTGCTGACCTTGTGTGAGCTCTAAAAGCGCGGCACCTGACGGGATACGCAGCCCTACCCGATAAGATGCACGGATGAGAGAGCGGTACTTGGATGGATTGCGAGGGTGGGCGGCGCTGGTGGTGATGCTGGGGCACACATTGATTGGAATGCTTTGGCCGCATTGGAGCCCTGCGTTCAGACCAACGGTGCTCGACGGCACATTTTCTGTCTACGTGTTCTTCGTTCTGTCAGGCTACGTGCTGAGCGTCGGCTTTTTCTCCACAGGTCGGCGAATGGTTGTGGCAGATCTCGCCTTGAGTCGCTACTTGCGACTGACGATTCCTATTTTGGTCATCAGCACCATTGCGATGGTGTTCATGATGGTCGGCTGGATGCGCAACGTGGAGGCCGGGAAAGCATCTGGAAGTACCCATTGGCTCGCCCAGTTCTATGCGTTCACTCCCAGCATCACAGACGTGCTGCATTTCTCGTTGTGGCGTGTCTACATCGACCCGTCGGCGACCACCTCCTACAACTCTTCGCTCTGGACCATGCCGGTGGAGATGCAGGGCTCCATCTTGGTGTTCGCTTTTCTTCTACTCGTCGGACGATCACGCGCGCTGCGTGTGGTCGGACATGTGGCTTTTTTGGGCGTGACCTTCTGGAGTTCGTCGCCATTCTTCGCGATGGCATTGGGCGTCGCATTGGCTGAGTTTTCTTGTACCTCAAGCCATGTTGCGCTGCGTCAGTCCTCATGGTCCCCCCGTCTCGCCCTGATCCTCGCCATCGGAGCCGTGCTCGCGGCGGGCCTACGTCAAGAAGCTAACGACATCCGGCTTCTCAGCGTCTGCTCAGTCGCAGTGATTTACGCTGTCCTGATCAGCTCTGCGCTGCAGCGACTGCTTTCCACGAGACTTTCGCAGTGGCTCGGCAAGGTTTCGTTCTCGCTCTATCTCGTGCACATCGTGGTGATCTGTAGCCTAGCGTCTTGGTTGTACCTTGCGCTTGGAGATGGGGCTGGGCTCTCACTCGCGAAGTCGGCACTCGTGGGGTTCGTCTGTGTAGTTGTGTGCCTGCTTTCGGCTGCGTTGTTCTTCCCGGTCGAACGACTGGGCATCGTCGCGGGACGAAAGTTCGCTGCAGTCATCCTGCGAACATCCCCGGCAGTGGTTGAGTTGCCCTCAGGCGAAGGACAGTCAGCTGGTAAAGCTTAGGCTGGGCGAGCAGCGCGCCTAGCAGCAGCTGGCGGCTGGCCCTCACTGCAGCGCCACCTCGGAGTCGTCGGCGGCCACCATTACGTCAGGCCTCACCGCTTTGCCGAGCCCTTGCTTCGGTCGCGGTCGGAATGTGTTTGAGGCTGCTTCAGCGCGACTTCGCTGTCGTCGGCAGTGCGGCTCAGCCTAGGCGTCAGGTATCCCAGGGGAGGTGGAGTTTGAATCGTTCTGCGGCTCGCGCACGAAGAGATTCAACGAGCGTAGTCCCCCTTTCGGAGGCACGGTCGAGGGCTTCGAGGCATTTCTGGCACCGATAGATCACCTCTTGGTCCTTCATTTCTTTGTGGCCTGTTGCGATTATTTCCAACGCCATTCGAAAGGCCCTTAGATTGCTGTAGACCAGCACGACGTCTTCGACTAGCGACGCACCGAGCAGCCCTAGATCTCCCACCACTTCTTCAAAATACAGATCGACTGGCCGCTCGACTGGCCGAAGTGCTTCCAAGTCTCGTTGCCCATTCTTGATCATGGCGACGATCATGACGAGGCCATTCCGCAATTCTGGCGCCGCGCCGGCATATGAGCCCAGTTCGCCTGCCAGTCCGGCGGCAAGTGCCGACCCGTTGCGGAAGCGACGGTAGTCTTCCGCGACGAATTGCGTTGCGTACCCCACTATCACGGCCCCCGCCATGGCTATCAGCGCGGCCAGTATTGCAGTCATGGTTTCTCCTCAAGCTGATTTGTTTGGCCGGCAGCGTAGCCCAGCCGATCCGCCGGCGTCCACAGCGGAGACCTGGGAGCCCCGAGTCCTATCAAAGTCGCAGGGCTCTAGATTCCGAGGAGGGTGCGCAACAGTGCGATCGCGTCGGGTGCGTTGTCCATTCCGGCCGACACAAGCTTTTTAGCCGCCTCTTTCAGCGCCTCCGTGGAGAGGGTTGTGATCGCTTTTTTGAGCCGCGACTTCTCTTCGGCTGGCAACTGCGCAGCCTCGACCTTAGCAAGCATCAAGTCGCGAATCGTGTCGGCGTGCAGTTTCACGATGACGGTTCCAAGAACTGCCGTAAGGCCGCCGTCGTCCGCCAGAAAATCTAGGCCTGCCGCGGTAATACGGGCGCCGTCGTATAGCGCAGCGCCTGTGATCGAGAAGGTGATCCCACTTTTTACAAGCCCATGTTCTTCCAAGTAGACGAGGTTTGCCACGATCCGCTCGTCCTCCCCTGATCCGTCGCCTTTGTCTGAGAGCAATTGACCTTTGTCATAGTCTGGATAGACCTCACGCAGCACTTCAAGGATGTGCAACTGCAACTCGCGATCGATCCTCATACCGAACGCTCAGTCGGCCACCGCACGAACGCGAACACCCAGACGATGATCAGATTCACCAGCGGCACCAAGAGCAGAAGCGACCAGGCGCCATGAAAGCCGGCCTTCGAGGCGATGCGCCAGCCGGGCACGAGCACGACGACGAGCCAGAAAATGATGATGATCCAGTGCCAAATGCTGAACGAGCCCATGATCCCTCCGGGTGTTGTGGGGCGTGATCTTGCCGCAACTTGACTTCGCTGGGGTGGCGGGCGCCTCGGGTTCGCTCCCGTCTTGTGGCACGCCTACGAAAGAATGTGCGCTCAACACAACGCTACCTGACCGGCATGAAGCCGAAGAGTGGCGTGAGCCAGTGAGACGAGTAGCAAAACGGATTTGGGGGCATCAGTGGGGGCATCGGAACCAATTCGAATCGGGAAATCCCAGCATTCATGCGGTCTGCGGGTCAACATGCAGCCGCCTCCCTCCCTCCAAGAAGTCAATAAACAAGCGCCTTTCGGGGCGCTTTTTTTTATTTCTTACACCATCGTTCCTACCAATTCGACCGATGGTCGAATTTGGGCGTGTGGCGCGTCGCCGCAACCTTCGGAGAATTGGTTTTGCCTCTCTCTGTTGCTTGACGGCCGCGGATCAACCCACCTCCACCGTCACCCGCAGGAACGTCGCGGCGATCAGGCAGGTGTTGGGGTACTGGCTCTGGTTCTGGCTCTGGAACAGCGTCACCAGCTCCGTGCGCAGTTCGTCGGTGCGCCCCGCCTGGGCTGCGGCGTCGAATGCGTGCATGGTCGGGCCGTAGAACTGCCGGAAGGTGTCGACGAATTCCGCTGCCGAGCTTTTGAAGTCGAAGATGTAGCTGTCGCGTTCCCAGCTAATGGCCTCCGAAGCGACGCCCGCCGCGCCAAAGCGCTCGATGATGTTCGGGGTCGAGCCCCAGCCCATCGGGCTCACGAAACCCTCGGGCGGTGGGGGCGCATACGACGAGCTGATCTTCAGGATCTGCGCCACCAACGTGGGATCGTTCGGGATCCAGTTGCCCATGAGGATGCGGCCGCCCGGACGCGTGACACGCACCATCTCCCGTGCCACGTCGAAGGGCTTGGGCGCGAACATGGCGCCGAACATGCTGATGACGAGGTCGAAGGACTTGTTCTCCAGCCGCAGCTCGCAGGCGTCCCCTTCCTCGAACTGGCAGCTGGCCGACAGCCCGGCCTGGGCCGCCCGCCGGTTGCCCGCGGCTACCAGGTTGGCGGCGATGTCGACGCCCAGCACCTGCGCGCCGAGCTTGGCGGCCGGAATGGCGGTGTTGCCGTCGCCGCAGCCGAGGTCCAGCACCTTCATGCCGGGCGTGATGTGCGCGTGGCGCACGACGTCTTCGCCGCTCTCGCGCATGCTCTCGGCGATGCGGGTGAAGTCGCCTTTTTCCCAGAGGGCCTTGTTCGGGTTCATGACTTCACCTTCTCGATCATGTGGTCGATCACGTGCGTGTGCTCGTGTTGCGGGCTGAACATTACGATCTCCGCGTCGGCGTCGACCTTGACGTTGTGGCCGGGCGGCCAATAGAACAGGTCATTGGTCTGGACGGTCTCCTGCTCCCCGGCGTCGTCGGTGGTGGTGATCTGGCCCTTGATCACGAACCCCCAGTGCGGGCACTGGCAGGAGTTGTGGTTGTTCAGGCCCTGGAACAGCGGCGTCGTGTCGACGCCCGCCGACAGCGTGAAGTACTCGCCGCTGATCTTGCTGTAGCCGGTCGCGTCGCCGAAATTCAGGCGCTGCCGGATCAGGGCACCGGGAATTTCCATCTTCACGTCGACGGCGTCTTTTGCGATATGCATGAGGTACTCCTTGAGGGTCCGCGGGCGCGAGGGTGGTGCGTCTATTCGTTGCACCCGCCAGATTCGATAGACGGCATACTGATGCTCCACGCTTGGCGTTCCTGAAACGTTCCCGGCCCGTGCCGGGGGAAAGGAATCGCGATGTCGCGCCCACCGACTCCGTCGTCCGAAGCCGTGTCCATCCGGCTGCTGGGCCCATTCCACCTGAGCGTGGCCGGCGATGACCCGCAGATTCCACCAGTGCCGCTGACCCGGCGCGCCGCCGAGCTGCTGCAGCTGCTGGCGTTGCAGCCCGGACGCAGCCTGGCGAACGAGCAGGTGGTGGAGGCCCTGTGGCCGCACCTGGACCCCGACGCGGGCAGCGCCAACCTGCGCAAGGCCGCGCACCACGCGCGCCAGTTCATCGGCCAGCCCGACGCCCTGGTGCTGCGAGGCGGCCGCGTTTTCCTGCTGCCCGACCATGCGGTGGCGTGCGACGCCGAGCAGTTCGAGCGCGCAGCGGACGAGGCCCTGCACAGCGGCGACCCGCAGGACTGCAAGGCGGCCGCGCAACTCTACGGTGGCGACCTCCTGCCGGACGCCCGCTACGAAGCCTGGACCGAGGCGCCGCGCCAGCGGTTGCGCGACAAGTTCCTGCGGCTGCTGCGCCAGACCGGCGACCTGGAACGGCTGGTGCGCGAAGACCCCACCGACGAGGTGGCCCATGTCCAGCTGATGCGCGAGGAACTGGCGGCCGGGAGACGCTCTTCGGCGCTGCGCTGGTACGGCCACCTGCGCGACCATCTGCAGCAGACCCTCGACCTGCGCCCCGGCCCGTCGGCCGAAGCGCTGTACCGCGAATGCGTGGCGGGCCTGGAGGGCGCCGCGCCGCGTTTCGTCGGCCGTGCCATGGAGCTGGTGCGTGTCCTGGGGTGGCTGCGCGCCAGCCTCGCCGGCCGGCCGGGGGGGCGCGGTGGTGCGCGCCCCGGCGGGAATGGGCAAGACCGCGTTCTGCCGCCGCGTCGCCGAAGAAGCGCGGGGCCTGGGCTGGCAGGTGCGCTCGTTGCAGGCCGGCGACTGGACCCGGCCCTACGGCATCGCGGCCGACCTGGTGGAGCCCTTGCTCGGCGAACTGCCCGACGCGGCACAGGCCATCGGTGCGCACGCCCAGGCCGTGCTGTCGCAGATGACCGCCTCGGGCGACGTGAAACCGCTGGCCCTGCCGCTCGGGCGCCACCAGATGGTGGGCGCGGTGCGCCGGCTGCTGCTGGCCACGGCCGCGCACAAGCCAGTGCTGCTCATCGTCGACGATGCGCACGCGGCGGACGACGCGAGCGCCCAGGCGCTGACGCAGCTGGCGGCGAGCGGCCCCCCGGTGTTCGTGCTGCTCGCATGCCGGCACGCGCTGCCGCCGCTGCTGGACCGGAACACCTCGCGCCTGCAGCGTGCCGGCCAGCTGGAAGCCCTTGAACTGGGGCCGCTGTCCGAGGAAGAAGCCGCGCTGCTCGCAGCCCGCTCGGCCGACGCACCGATGACGGCCGAGGCCGCCACCGCCATCGCCCGTCGTGCCGAAGGCCTGCCGTTTGCCGTGGTCGAGCTCGCGCGCGGTGCCGCCACGTCGGACGGCGCCACGGCGGTGATGTCCCGCAGCCTGTCGTCGGCCCTGGCCGAACGCCTGTGCGACCTGGACCCCGGCACGACGGAGGCCCTGCGCCGGTTGGCGCTGTCGGCCGAAGATTTCGACGTCGCCACGGCCGTGGCGCTGGCCGCCGACGAAGGCCACGACGCGTTGGCGCGGCTCGACCAGGCGCTGGCCGCAGGCGTGCTGGTGGTGGCCGATGGCCGCTACCGCTTCCGCCACGCCCTCGTGCGGGACGCGCTGGCCGAAGGCATCCCGCCGCACCGGCGTGTGCTGTGGCATCGCGACGTGGCGGCGCGGCTCGCGCAAGGCGGTGCGGCACCAGGCCTGGTGGGCCATCACTGGCTCGCCGCGGGCGACGCCGAGCAGGCGATGCCGTGTGCGCTGGCGGCTGCGCGCCAGGCCTTTCGCCTCGGCGCTTACGAGGACGTGTTGCGCCATGTCGAGCCGCTGCTCGCGCACCGGGCGGCGCAGCCGGAAGCCCTGGCGCTGCGTGCCGAGTCCCTGGACGCGCTGGGCCGGCCCGGCACGTTGGCCGCCTACGATGCGGCCGCCGCCGTCGCGCCAGACGCGCTGTCCCACGAACTGCGCGCCAAGCGGGCCCTGGCCCAAGTGAAGATGAGCGACCCGCCCGGAGCCCTGCAGTACCTGAAGGATGTGCATCCCACCACGGTGGCGGGGCGCCTCGCCGAAGCGCTGGCCTACAGCGGCGCGGCGGCCCTGGGCTTCGGGGACCCCGCCGAAGGCACGCGCCGGTCGGCCGAAGTGCGCCGGATCGCCTTGGAGACCGGCGACGAAGGCACGCTCGTGATCGCCTCCTGGTCGCAAGCCGCGGCGGCGCACGCGCGCGGCGACCTGCACGGCAGCGTGTGGGCCGACCTGAAGGAGACGAGCCACCTGCCGCAGCTGGCGGTGCGCGTGTTCGACGGTCACCTGTGCATCACGCAGCGCTTTTTGTACGGCTCGCGGCCGTACGCCGAGGTCATCGCGTTCGCCGATGCGCTGGCCACAGAGGCGCAGCGGCTGGGCGCGGCGCGCGGGCATGCGTTCGCGGTCACGCTGCGCGGCGAGGCCTGGCTGCTCAGCGGCCAGCTCGACGCCGCCGAGCAGGACCTGGTGGCCGGCGGGCGCATGCACCGCGCGATCGGCGGTGCGACGGGCGAAGCGCTGTCGCTGCAGCGCCGCTCCGAGCTGGCGATCTACCGTGGGCAGATGGACCGAGCGCGCGGCCTGCTCGACGAAGCGCTCGATGTCGCGCGCCAGTCCGACGTCGGCTTCCACCTGCTGGACCGCATCTATGGCACCCGCATCGCGATGGCCACGCAGCCCGACGCCGCGCTGGGCGTGCTGGAGGAGGCCGAGGCCAACGTGCGCGGCCCGCTGGAAAGCTGCCCCGGCTGCCGCATCACCTTCGCCATTCCGGCCACCATCGCGGCCGCGAGGGCGCACGAACTGGACCTGGCGGCCAGCCACCAACAGCAGTCCGAATACTTGGCCAACGTGGTGATGAAGCTGCCGGCCTGGTACGCGTCGCTGCACGAGGCGCAGGCGCACATCGAACGGGCCTCGGGCCGTGTCGCTGCCGCGCGCGAAGGCTTCGCCGCGGCGGCGCGGGAGTTCCACGCCTGCGGCCATGCGCTGGACGCCGCACGCTGCCGGGAGTTGGCCGGCTAGGAAGTCCGCGCGGCGCAAGCGTGACGGACGGATGGTGGCTCGGTAATCGGGCCCCGTGCCGAGCGGGTCTGCTCGCGACTAAGGGCAGTTAGCCGTGTCGGCAAGGTGTGTTGAGGGAAATCTCGGGCTTTGGCTCTGGGTAGTGGTGCTCATTTCCCGATTTCGAGGAAACGAATCTGAATCCAGAGTTTTTCAGACCCATATGACTGAGGTGAGCACTGACAAGAAGTGACTATCTGGTCTGTCCAACTGGCCGGGTACGTGCGATGGAGTGGACTCCCAGCCGGAGGCCGCCAGCCCCCTCCTAGAATGCCCCGCGTCCTCCCGATCAAGGGCAGGCGTGCAAGAAGGGGAGTTCCAGTTGGCCAACCGTTCCTACCTCTACAGCCTCGGCAACAGGCCCGTTGCCTATGCCGACCGCCCGGAAACCATTTCGGGCCTGTCCGAGTGGCCGTACGACGTGCCGTTCATGTTCCGGCTGCTCATGTCGGGCGATCCGCAGTTGTGCGCCTCGCTGGTGTCCGATGGCTTCGACGGCGACGAGCCGGGGAGCAAGACCAGGCTCCATGCGATCAGCAGTTCCTTCGATCCCGGCTTCGAGCGTGTGCGGCGCTTCATCGACATCGTCCGGCCGCTGCTTCTGGCTGCCCCGGAGACCGACCCGCAATCCGCCGCCGAGGCGCAGCCGCAGTCGCTGCTGGGGCGCTTCAAGGAGCTGATCTCGCCCGGCAGGAAGGCGTCCGCGCTGGCCGCACCGCCATCCGCCCCGGTCCAGCTTCCGATCTGGCTGGACGAGACGATCGCGTTCCTCGAAGCCCATCGCGACCGCTACCTGCTGCTGGAGACGGTCGAGCTCGACACCATGTCCGAGGAAACGGAAGACGCGTTGCGTACCTGCGTGGAGCAGGAGATCGCCCGATGCCTCCATGCAGGGGCTGCCCTCGACGCCCTGCCGGCCGACACCGCCGAAGCGGGCCGTCTGCTGAAAAAGGCGATTGCGCAGAAATGCCCGGCCCCGCTCGATGCCTTCTTCGGCCTCCGCCTCGACGACGACTGCGACAGCACCCGCAACGGCGCCACGGAGCACCCGCTGGGCCTTCAGTGGTCGGATGTGCTGTATTTCGATTTGTGGAATCGCGCCGAATTCGAGGCGCATCGCGACGAGCGCTGAGCCGCGGGCGCTCGTCAGCTGCCTGGTGACTGCCGCGTCACCGTGCCCGGGAACTCCTCGACCGACGCAAGCAGCGGCGTCGCCCTGAAGCAGACGATCTGCACGTCTTCGGCCGTCTTTCGCTCGATGCACAGGGCCACGGCATGGGCGTCGTCCGGCCGCATGCGCCAGAACCGCCAGCGCTGCGGGGAGTCGTCGGCCAGGTCGTGCCCGAAGGCAATGGCGGTGCCTCCGCCCTCATCGAGGCCGAAGGAGAAGCGGTCCAGCGGAATCGACAGGCCCATGCCGCGCGCCTTGATGTAGCTTTCCTTGAGCGTCCACAGGTCCCAGAAGCGCGTCGGCTGCAGCCCGGCGGGCAACTGGCCCAGCGCCTGCGCCTCCTTCGCGGAGAAGAAATGCTCGGCGATCTCCAGCGGCGCGTTCCTTGCCGTGTGTTCGACATCCACGCCCACTTCGCGCTCCACTGTCAGCGCCGCCACCACCAGCGAGGCGCTGTGCGAGATGTTGAAGCGCAGGCGCCGCGCCTGCGGCAGCGCGTTGGCGATTGCGGGGCGTCCGTAGGCGTTGTTCTCGAATTCCCAGTCCCTGGGCGCGATGGGCGCGTAGCGCGAGAGAAGCGTGCGGATCAGCCCCCGCGTCATCAGGTACCTGCGACGGTCCCGGGCGAAGTGAAAGCGGCCGTGCTTCGCGCGCTCCTCGGGCGTCATCAGGGCCATGGTGGCCTCCTCGCAGGCGGCGTCGTCCTGTTGCGGAACGTACAGGTGCCAGAGATGCACCTGGTGCGGGTCGATCTGCAATTGCATGCCCCGGATTCTGGCCTGCCCCGGCCGCATTCAGCCCGGCTTAAGTTTGGCCGCCGATACTGCAGGGGACGGTCAGCCGGCGTTGGTAGAGGTGGCCTGGATCAGGTCCCGCCCCCTTCGATGTTGGCGGTTCCTCGAGGCCGGCGATCGTCACGTTTCTTCCCGGGCCCCGCATCCGGAGTCATGCGCGGGCCGCTTCCCCCAGCCAGAGCGGCTCGTTCGACGTGTCCGGAAAGCCCGAATCGTCCACCGATCCCGCCTGCGCTGCGGCCGTCACGTGGCGAAGCTCGTAGCCGCGCCCGTACACCGAGTGCAGGACGAATTCACTTCCCTTGTGCAGCGACAGTTTGCGGCGCACGTTCGCCACGCAGCAGTCGAGCACGCGGCTCTTGCGCTCGATGCGCGAATCCGTCCACAGCGAGCCCAGCAGCCATTCGCGCTCCAGCAGCCGGTCTGCATTGCGGAACAGCAGCAGCGCCAGCTCGAACTCGCGTGGCTTCAGGCGCACTTCCTGGCCCTTGAACGCCACCACCTTGCGGCTGCCGATGAAGCGGTAGTCGCCGAAGGCCGCACTCACCGCCTGCGTGTTGAGCACGGCCTCGTTGCGCCGCAGCGCCTCGCGTACGCGCAGGCCCACCTCGAAATCGTCGACAGGCAGCACCGCGAAGTCGACGCCGGCACCCCGCGACTCGGGGTCGGTGGTCGACAGCACCTCGGCCAGCAGGTCGCGCTGCATGGCGTTGGCGATCAGGAAGATCGGCAGGCGCAGCGCCTTGCACATGGCCGTGAGCAACGGCCACGCGCCTTCGTCCTTCAGCACCACCAGCAGCAGGTCGAAGTGGCTGCCCCGGGTCGCGGCCCGCAGGAAGTCGGCGCTGCTGTCGAAGCAGACCGGCGTGCAGCCCATCAGCCGCAGCTTCTGGCCCCATGCCCGTCCCTGGGCCTCGTCGCAGCCCACCATGGCCACCTGTCGCGATTCGCCGTGAGCATCGTTGTCCATGTCGGGAGCTTCCATGTGTGGTGATCGTGATGGTGTTTGCGATTCCGGCGGTGGCCTCAGCGCTCGTGCGCGGAGCGCGGGAGCTTCCAGCCGATGCCGGCGTTGAAGCCCCAGTCCCGCCCCGCGTTGGCGAGGGTCATGCCCCAGGCCATTCGCCCGTCGTCCGACATGGCCCTGAAGCCCAGGCTCGCCGCGGCGTAGCCCTTGTAGCTGCCCATTGCCAGGCCGATGGCCTTCTCGCCCGGCTGCAGCGCCGGCACGTATGCGGCCGTCATGGCCGCGGCCATCGCCGTGCCTGAATACGCGATGCGCTCCACGTCGCGCAGCGCGGCGCCGGCCTGGTCGAGCTGCCCGAGGTTGATCGCATCGCCGGGCAGCGCGCCCGGCGCCACATTGGTGACCAGCACGCCCTCGGCCGCTTCCGCCACGCCCGCCACGCCGTGCAGGGCGGTGGCGCACAGCCACAGCGCGACCAGCAGCCCGGCGCGCACGCGATCAGCCCGCCGCGAGGCGGTTGCCCGAGCCCGCCTGTGTCTTGCGCACGCCGTCCGGTCCGTAGAACAGCTGCGCGCTGGCCTGCAGGAAATGCAGCGCCTGTTGAGTGAAATCGAGGTGCGCGTAGACCATCGAGCCGTTGCGCAGGTTGTGGTCCCGTGCCTGTCCGGCGACCTGCAGCAGTGCTTTCCAGGCCCGTTCCGCGTCCGCGCCGCCGGCCGCGGCGGCCGCATCGGCCCCCGCGCGGCCGGGGCCGAAGCCCAGCATCGCCTGCAGGGCCTCGCGCTGGGCGTCCAGCTCGGCCATGCGTTCCAGCAGCACGGTTTTTCGCGCGGCAATGGAGGCCAGGTCGGCGAAGGTGCGGTCCGACATGGCCAGCGCCTCCTGGTCCAGCACCGACAGAAATTCCTCGATGCAGGCGGTTTCGGTGCGCAGGTGGCCCAGCAGGCTCGGTTTCATTCGTTGCCGCCCTCGCGTTTCGGGGCGTTCGCGGCGTCCTGGACATTCGGGCTGAGCAGGTCGCGCACGCTCGCCAGCAGGCCGTCGGCGATGCGCTCGGGGCGGACCTGGTAGCGCCCGGCGCGGATGTCCTCGCGAATGGCCGCCACCCGGGCCGCGTCGAAGTCCGCCGCGGCGGCACCGGTGGCGCCGGGCAGCGAACGGACCTGCGCGGAGGCCGGCGCAGCCTGCCTGGCGCGCTGGGCGGCGTCGGCGCCGCTCACCTGGGCCGCGTTGGCCGCGGGCGTTCGGGTAATGGGCTTGGCCGAAGGGGCGGGGGGATCGATTTTCAAGTTGATTCCTCAGGGGCTGACCCGTATATCGGCAGCCGGCGCAAGAACTTTAGGAAGAACGAATGTCGGGCATGCGCGGGTGCCTGGCTTCACTGCGCCAGCTGGATCTGCCCCTCTTCGTCCGCCACGCCGCTGACCAGCCGCCCGTCGCGGGTCCTGGCCTGCACGACGGCCCCCACGGCCGCCCCGGTCATGGCCTTGGCCTCGGTGCTGACGACGAAGCCCTGGCCCTGGGCCACGACCTTCACCGCCTGCCCCTGCTGGATCACGGTGACGCCGCGCACCAGCTCCTTGCGCAGCGGCGCGCCGGGCGCCACGCGGTTGACCGTGACCACGCCGGCCAGCTCCGTGGCGCTGGTGATGACCGAGCGCGGCAGCCGCGTGAGGTCGCCGGTGCGCTCGGCGACGTCGCCCGCGCCCAGCGGCCGGCCCGCGTCGATCGCGCGCGCCGCCACGAAATAGCTGCCTTCCACCGCCACGTGCGCCTGCACGAAGCGCGTCCACGGCCGCTCCGCCTGGCAGCGCACGCCCACCGAGACGCGGCCCCACGGCTTCGCGCCCGGCGGCAGGAAGGCCTCGGGCGCTTCGCACGCGGGCAGCGCGGCGGTGCCGCGTCCCTCGATGCTGATCGTCACCTTGCCCGGCATGCCGGCCGTCTGCACCTGCAGGTATTTCTCGATGACCGCGGCGGCGGCGTCGGCGGTGCCGGTGGAGTTGGCGATGCCGGCGGCGAACGCGAACGCGGATGCCGTGCACGCCATGGCCGCGAGCACCGGCACAACGGCGCGCAGGGCGTGATCGCGAAGCTCGGAAGAGGTCATCGGGTCGTCGGATATGTGTGGATGAGAGGGCCTGGATCGCGGTGCGCCACGCGGGAAGAAGGCACGGCGCCGCACGGAAATTCTAGAAATCCGCGGGCCGATCGAAGTTGCGAGCAGCAGGCGAAAACCCCCTTTGTTCGGACGATTGCAAAAGCGGCTCGTGCATAGACTCGCTTTCCATCTGTCGCTGCGCCTTCGTGCGCCTGCGATGCCTCAACGGATGGAAAAGACATGATCGACAAGCTGGATGCGGCGCTTCGCTTCAATCGCGAAGCCCTCAACCTCCGCGCGGAGCGCCAGGAGGTGCTGGCGGCCAACATCGCCCATGCGGACACGCCCAACTACAAGGCGCGCGACTTCGACTTCGGCGCACGCTTGAGCGAAGCCGTGGAGCGCGGGCGCGCATCGCAGTCGATGTCGCTTGCCACCACTTCGTCGCGCCATCTCGCGGGGCAGGCGCAGGCGGTCTCCGAAAAGGACCTGCTCTACCGCGTGCCCAACCAGTCCAGCCTCGACGGCAACACCGTCGAGATGGACGTCGAGCGCATCGCATTCGCAGACAACGCGCTGCGCTACGAGTCGAACCTCACGGTCATCAATTCGAAGATCAAGTCGCTGCTCTCCGCGGTGCAGCAGTAAGCAGCGGGAGCCCGTTCCATGCCCTTCAACAGCACCTCCATGAACATCTTCAACGTGGCCGGCTCGGCCATGACCGCGCAGTCGCAGCGCATGAACGCGACCGCGAGCAACATGGCCAACGCCGAAAGCGTGGCCGGCCCCGACGGCATGCCCTACCGCGCGAAGCAGGTGGTGTTCCAGGTCGCGCCTTCGTCGTACGGCGGCGGGGACATCGGCGGCGTCAGGGTGGCCGGCGTGGTGGAAGACCAGTCTCCGCCGCGGCTCGTGTTCGACCCCAAGAGCCCGCACGCCAACGCCGAAGGCTACGTGGCGATGCCCAACGTCAACGTGGTGGAGGAGATGACCAACATGATCTCCGCCTCGCGCAGCTACCAGGCCAACGTGGAGGTGCTCAACACCGCCAAGACGCTGATGGTCAAGACGCTGACCCTCGGCCAGTAACTCCCCAAGTCCCGCAAGACGCACAAGAAAGAACAGGCACGACCGCGCCATGGCCATCTCCAACACTTCGTCCATCACCGGACAGAACGCCGCCTCCGCTGCCGGCGGCAACAGCAGCACCTCCAATGTCGACAGCGAACAGCGCTTCCTGAAGCTGCTGGTCACGCAGCTGAACAACCAGGACCCGCTCAACCCGATGCAGAACGCCGAGCTCACTTCGCAGCTCGCGCAGATGAGCACCGTCAGCGGCATCGAGAAGCTCAATAGCACGCTCTCGGGCCTGGTGAGCCAGACCGGCTCCAACCAACTGCTGCAGGCCACCTCGCTCATCGGCTACAACGTGCTGTCGCCGGGCAACACGCTCACCACCAAGGACCCCGAGGCGGGCAAGGACCCCGCTTCGCAGGCCTTCGCCGTGGAGCTTCCGGGCACCGCCTCCGACGTGGAGATCAAGATCGTCGACGCCACCGGCAAGGTCGTGCGCACCATCGATGCCGGTTCCATGAAAGAGGGCGTCAACGCCGTCACCTGGGACGGCAAGGACGACGCGGGCGCCGTGGTGCCCGCGGGCGCCTACAGCTTCAGCGTGAACGCCGCCAACGGCGGCACGACGGTGAAGTCCACCGCGCTCACCTTCTCGCAGGTCGCGGCCGTCAAGCAGGGCGCCAGCGGCGTCACTCTCGAGCTGATGACGGGCAACAACATCGGCCTGTCCGACGTGCGCCTGTTCCTCTGAGCCGCAGGGCTTCTTTCCCGATCGCATCCAGCGAACGCATCCATCGCACCGAAACCAACAAGCAAGGAACCATAGATCATGGCTTTTTCCCAGGGCATCAGCGGGCTCGGCGTGGCCGCCGCCAACCTCGACGTCATTGGCAACAACATCGCCAACTCGGGCACGGTCGGCTTCAAGTCGGCCGCCGCCACCTTCCAGGACGTGTACGCGGGTTCGCGCGTCGGCCTGGGCGCATCGGTGTCGGGCGTGACGCAGAACTTCTCGCAGGGCGTGACCCAGTCGAGCAGCCGTCCGCTGGACGTGGCCATCCTCAACGGCGACGGCTTCTTCCGCCTGACCAGCGCCACGGGCGAAGTCATGTACTCGCGCAACGGCCAGTTCACGCGCGACAAGGACGGCTACATCGTCAACGCCTCGGGCCTGCGCCTCACCGGCTTCGGCGCGAACGCCAACGGCGGCATCAGCGGCGGCACGCCGGCGGCCATCCAGATCCCGACCACGCCCATGACGCCCAAGGCCACGACCGGCATCGACGCCGAGTTCAACCTCGACGCGCGCAAGACCGCGCCCACCAAGACGCCCTTCAACGCGACCGATTCCGACACCTTCAACTACTCGAACGCCGTCGGCCCCATCTACGACTCGCTGGGCAACCCGCACGACGTGTCCGTCTACTTCGTTAAGAGCGCGACGCCCGCCAACACCTGGAGCGTGTACGGCACGGCCGACGGTGCGGCGCTGAACGCCGGTGCCGCGCTCGGCACCCTGACCTTCGACTCCGCCGGCAAGATGACCGCGCCCGCCAGCGGCCAGCTGAGCCTGGGCACGCTCAACCTCACCAACGGCGCCGCGGCGCTCACGCCCACGCTCGACATCACGGGCACCACGCAGTTCGGCGCCGCCAACGCCATGAGCAAGCTCGCACAGGACGGCTACCGCTCGGGCGAGCTCACCTCGTTCTCGATCAACGCCGACGGCACCATCACCGGCAAGTTCTCCAACGAGCAGACCAAGCTGCTCGGCCAGGTGGTGCTGTCCTCCTTCGCCAACCCGAACGGCCTGGAGCCCAAGGGCAACAACGTGTGGGCCGAGACGCAGGCCTCGGGCAACCCGCTGACCGGCACGCCGGGCGAAGGCACCAAGCTCGGCTCGCTGCAGTCGGGCGCGCTGGAGGCATCCAACGTCGACCTCACTTCCGAACTGGTCAACCTCATCGTCGCGCAGCGCAACTACCAGGCCAATGCGCAGACCGTGAAGACGCAGGACCAGGTCATGCAGACGCTGATGAACATCCGCTGACGCGGCGATACCGACCGATAAAAGCAGGAGCACCCAGTGGATCGCATGTTGTACGTCGCCATGAGCGGCGCCAAGCAGGTCATGGAGCAGCAGGCCGCCGTCGCCAACAACATGGCGAACGTGTCGACGCCGGGCTTCCGCGCGCAGATCGCCAACTTCCGCGCGGTGCCCGTGGTCGGCCAGGAGGCGCCCACGCGCGCCTTCGTGGCGGCCACCACGCCCGGCGCCGATTTCACCCACGGCCCGCTCACCGAGACCGGCCGCTCGCTCGACGTGGCCGTGAGCGGCCAGGGCTGGCTGGTGGTGCAGACGCCCGATGGCGGCGAGGCCTACACCCGCGTGGGCAACCTGCAGGTCGGCGCGGACGGGCAGCTCACCACGATGGGCGGGCGCCCGGTGGTGGGCGACAACGGCACGCTCACCGTGCCGCCCGGCTCCACGGTGAGCATCGCCGCCAATGGCCTGGTGGGTGCGCGCGACGCGTCCTCCACCACGCTCACGGGCATTGCCGAAGTCGGCCGCCTCAAGCTGGTGAACCCGCAAGTCACCGACCTCGAGCGCGGCGACGACGGCCTGTTCCGCATGCGCGCCGGCCAGCCGCCGGCCGAGGCCGACGAGGCAGTCACGCTGGTCAGCGGCGTGGTCGAAGGCAGCAACGTCAATCCGGTCGAAACCATGGTGGCCATGATCGCCAACGCGCGCAGCTTCGAGATGCAGATGAAGTCGCTGCAGACCGCCGACATCAACGCGCAGGCGGCCAACAAGCTGCTGGCCTACGGCTGACACGCGCTCTCCTTCTCGCAACTTCTTCCGCAGGACTTTCGTTCAAATGATCCGCTCCCTCTACATCGCCAAGACCGGCCTCGACGCGCAGCAGACGCAGCTCGACGTGGTCTCCAACAACCTCGCCAACGTCGGCACCACCGGCTTCAAGCGCAGCCGCGCCGTGTTCGAGGATCTCGTCTACCAGAACCTGCGCCAGGTCGGCGGCCAGTCGTCGGACCAGACGCGCCTGCCCTCGGGCCTGCAAGTCGGCACCGGTGTGCACGTGGTCGCCACCGAGCGCATCCACTCGCAGGGCAACCTCACCAAGACCGACAAGCCCACCGACGTGGCCATCAACGGCAGCGGCTTCTTCCAGGTGCTGATGCCCGACGGCACGACCTCGTACACGCGCGACGGCTCGTTCCAGACCGACCGCGAAGGCCAGCTCGTCACCGCCAGCGGCTTCCCCGTGCAGCCCGCCATCACCGTGCCGGCCAACGCCACCAGCATCACCGTGGGCCGCGACGGAATCGTTTCGGTCGTGCAGGCGGGCAGCACGAACACCGTGCAGATCGGCCAGCTGCAGCTCGCCACCTTCGTCAACCCCACGGGCCTGCAGAGCAAGGGCGAGAACCTCTACGCCGAGACCGACGCATCGGGCGCACCTAACCAGGTGAACCCGGGCGTCGACGGCGCGGGCATCCTGAGCCAGGGCTACGTGGAAGCCTCGAACGTGAACGTGGTGGAAGAGCTGGTCAACATGATCGCCACCCAGCGCTCGTACGAGATCAACAGCAAGGCGGTCCAGACCTCGGACCAGATGCTGCAGCGACTGGCCCAGCTGTGATGCTTGAGGCGCTGCGTCTTCTTCGCCGTTGTGCGGCCGGTGCGAGGGCACGGCTGCGGCCGCTGCTCATGGCCGCGGCGGCGGTGCTGGCCACCGGCTGCGCGCAGGTTCCGCGCGAGCCGCTGGTGCACCAGCCGATGACCGCGCGCGCCGACAGCTACGCGGCGGTGCAGTCCCGGCGCTCGCCCGGCGCGATCTTCCAGGACGGCCCCGGCGCCAACGCGCTCTTCGAGGACCGCAGGCCGCGTAACGTCGGCGACATCCTGACCATCCTCATCAGCGAGAAGGTCAACGCCACCAAGAATTCGGGTGCCAATGCCAGCCGCACGGGCAGCACCACGAGCGTGTTCTCCGCCATTCCCAAGCTCATCGGCGGTCTGCTCGACGGGCAGGGCACGAATCTCTCGGGCACCAACAAGCTCGATGCCAAGGGCGGCGCCAACGCCAACAACACCTTCAACGGCGTGATCACGGTCACGGTGACGGACGTGATGCCCAACGGCAACCTGCTGGTGAGCGGCGAGAAGCAGATGGGCATCAACCAGGGCACGGAATACATCCGCTTCTCGGGCGTGGTGAACCCGCGCACCGTATCGGGCAACAACACGGTGCCCTCCACATTGGTGGCCGATGCTCGCATCGAGTACTCGGCCAAGGGCTACATCGACGAGGCCCAGACCATGGGCTGGATGCAGCGCATCTTCCTAAACGTCATGCCGTTTTAAATGAAACACCCCCAGGCTTCGCGCACTTCGTGTCGCTACTCCCCCCCCTTGCAGGGGGCGATGCCAATGGCCCGGCAAAGCCGGTTCCATGGCATCCCACGAAATTTTCTGCTCGCTTGCGCATCGCGGCGCTGGCGGTGCTCGGTTCCTTGTTGTTTGTTCCTGCGCATGCGGAGCGGCTCAAGGAGCTGGCGAGCATCCAGGGCGTGCGCGACAACCCGCTGATCGGCTACGGGCTGATGGTGGGGTTGGACGGCACGGGCGACCAGACGATGCAGACGCCGTTCACCACGCAGAGCCTGAACAACATGCTGCAGCAGCTGGGCATCACGATTCCGCAGGGCGTGAACATGCAGCTGAAGAACGTGGCGGCGGTGATGGTGACGGCCACGCTGCCTTCGTTCGCGCGGCCGGGGCAGAACATCGACGTGACGGTGTCTTCCATGGGCAATGCGAAGAGCCTGCGCGGCGGCACGCTGCTGATGACGCCGCTCAAGGGCGTGGACGGCATGACGTACGCGGTGGCGCAAGGGAACATGGTGGTCGGCGGCGCGGGTGCGTCGGCCAACGGGAGCAAGGTGCAGGTCAACCAGCTCAGCTCGGGGCGCATTCCGGCCGGGGCGCTGGTGGAGCGCACCGTGGAAGCGCCCGTGGGCGCGGAAGGCACTTTCTCCATCGAGCTCAACCGCTCCGACTTCGGCACCACGCAGCGCGCGGTGGATGCGATCAACCGGCAGTTCGGTTCGGGCACGGCCGAGGCCATCGATGCGCGCTCGATCCGGGTGCGCGCACCTGAGCCGCAGCAGCGCGTGGGCTTCCTTGCGCGGCTGGAAGATCTCGAAGTGACACCCACGCAGGCAGGTGCCCGCGTGGTGGTGAATGCGCGCACCGGCTCCGTGGTGATGAACCAGGCCGTTCGCGTGAAGGACTGCGCCATCGCGCACGGCAACCTGTCGGTGGTCATCAACACAGAGCCGGTCATCAGCCAGCCGGGTGCATTCTCGGGCGGCAGCACGGTCGCGGCGCAGACCTCGCAGATCTCGGTGAACCAGGGCGGCGGCGCGATCCAGATGGTGCGTGGCGGCGCTTCGCTGTCGGACGTGGTCAAGGGGCTCAACAGCCTGGGCGCGAATCCGCAGGACCTGGTGTCGATCCTCCAGGCCATGAAGTCGGCCGGCGCACTGAGCGCCGAGCTGGAAATCATCTGAGGCCGGTGCAATGACCGTATCCGCCACCGACCGCAGCGGCGCGCTCGACCAGCGCTTCGCGCTCGACGTGCAGGGCGTGGACGCCCTGCGGCACACCGTGCGCAGCTCGCCGGAGGAAGGCCTGCAGCAGGTCTCGCGGCAGTTCGAGGCACTCTTCATGAACATGGTGCTCAAGAGCATGCGCGAGGCGACGCCTTCGAGCGGGCTCTTCGACAGCCAGGACCAGAAGGTGTACCTGTCGATGTTCGACCAGCAGCTCACGCAGAACCTCTCGGGGCGCGGCGTGGGGCTGGCCGAGGCGATGCTCGCGCAGCTGCGCCGCAGCATGCCCTCGGGCCCGCCCGACGCGCAGGCCGATGCGGAGATCGGCGTGAAGCCGATGCCGCTGGATCCGGCCATGCCGGGCTTCCCGTTGGGCGCGCGTGCAGGCATTCCGATCGGTTCGGCTCCTGTCGCATCGACGGCGCGCACGGCCGACCTCGGCATCTACCAGGTCAACAGCGAGCGGCGCGCACCGGGCACCGGCGCGAATGCCTCGCTGCAGGCGCAGGCCGACGAGTTCGTCGGGCGCATGGGTGCATCGGCGCAGGCCGCGAGCACGGCCAGCGGCGTGCCCGCGCCGCTGATCCTCGCGCAGGCCGCGCTCGAATCGGGCTGGGGCAAGCGCGAGATCCGCGCCGACGACGGCACGCAGAGCTTCAACCTGTTCGGCATCAAGGCCGACCGCAGCTGGAAGGGCCCGACGGTCGAGACCACCACCACCGAGTACGTCGATGGCGAGCCCCAGAAGGTGCGCGCGAAGTTCCGCGCCTACGGCTCGTACGAGGAAGCCTTCACCGACTACGCCCGCTTCATCACCCGCAACCCGCGCTACGCGAACGTGCTGGCCACCGACGACCCGACCGAGGCCGCCCACGGCCTGCAGCGCGCCGGCTACGCGACCGATCCGCGCTACGGCGAGAAGCTGGTTCGCATCATGCAGAAATTCGGCTGAGCCGCGAGCGCGCTCACCGCATCAAGGAAAACCCATGGCAGAGATCGCAGCAGGAACAGCACGCGCGCAGGCGCCCCAGCAACAGGGCGCAGGCGCCCCCCTGGAGGTCGTGACCTTCAAGCTGGGCGAGGAAGAGTACGGCATAGACATCCAGAAGGTGCAGGAGCTGCGCGGGTACGACGCGGTGACGCGCATCGCGAACGCGCCGGAATACATCAAGGGGGTGGTGAACCTGCGCGGGATCATCGTTCCGATCATCGACATGCGCATCAAGTTCAGGCTGGGGGAGCCGACGTACGACCAGTTCACGGTGGTGATCGTGCTGAACATCGGCGGGCGGGTGGTGGGGATGGTGGTGGACAGCGTGTCGGATGTGATCACGCTGGCGGCCGAGCAGATCAAGCCTGCGCCGGAGATGGGCTCGGTGCTGGACGCGGACTACCTGATAGGGCTGGGCACGCTGGAGGACCGGATGCTGATCCTGGTGGACATCGACCGGCTCATGTCCAGCGAGGAAATGGGCCTGGTCGAGAAGATCGCCGCCTGAGCGCCCCAACCAGAACAACAAAGAGACAAGCAAATGTTCCGCATGATGAAGAATTGGACAGTGGGGCGGCGCATGGGCGTCGTATTCGCGTGCTTGCTGGCGCTGCTGGTGCTCATCGCCGGCATCGGCGTGCTGCGCCTGCAGGCCGTGGGCGACGCGACCGCGGGCATGGCCGGCGATTCGCTCGCCAAGGAGCGGCTGGCGGCCGCCTGGCAGCTGGGCACCAACACCAACAGCATTCGCACCTTCTCGCTGCTCAAGAGCGACGATCCGGCCGTGCAGGAGTACCTGCAGAAGAACATCTCGGCCACCAGCGCCCTCATCACCGAGACGCAGAAGAAGCTCGAGGCGATGCTGGACTCGCCCGAAGAACTGGCGCTGAGCGCGGACATCAAGAAGAAGCGCGGCGACTACGTAGAGCTGCGCAACCAGATCCTCAAGCTCAAGGGCGACGGCCGCAAGGACGAAGCGGCGCAGCTGACCGACACGCGCCTGCTGCCCGCGCTGGACGCCTACGACGCGAGCATCCGTGCCATGGTGAGCCACCAGCAGCAGGAGATCGACAAGGCCGCCGCCGGCATCGGCGACCAGTACCGGTCGGGCCGCAGGTGGATCGTCGGGCTGGCCGCGCTCGCCATCGTGGCGGGTAGCGCGATCGCATGGCTGCTGACGCGCAGCATCGTGCAGCCCATCGGCGAGGCGCTGCTCATCGCGGAAACGGTGGCCGCGGGCGACCTGAGCCAGGAGTTCGAGACCGAGCGCGGCGGCGACTTCGGCCGGCTGCTGCGCGGCATGGGCGAGATGGAGGACACGCTCACCGACCTCGTGACCCGCATCAAGGCGTCCACCGATTCGATCGCGGTGGCATCGCGGCAGATCGCCGCGGGCAACCAGGATCTGTCGTCGCGCACGGAAGAGCAAGCCAGTTCGCTGGAACAGACGGCTGCTTCGATGGAAGAGCTGACCTCGACGGTGAAGCAGAACGCGGACAACGCGCGGCAGGCGAACCAGCTCGCGGTGTCCGCTTCGGAAGTGGCCGTGAAGGGCGGCAGCGTGGTCTCGCAGGTGGTCGGCACGATGGGCTCGATCAATGCCTCGTCGAAGAAGATCGTCGACATCATCGGCGTGATCGACGGCATTGCGTTCCAGACCAACATCCTCGCGCTGAACGCGGCGGTCGAGGCCGCGCGTGCGGGCGAGCAGGGCAAGGGCTTCGCTGTGGTCGCATCCGAGGTGCGAAGCCTGGCCCAGCGCTCGGCAGCAGCAGCCAAGGAAATCAAGACGCTGATCGGCGACTCGGTCGAGAAGGTCGAAGAGGGCAGCAAGCAGGTGGAAGAAGCCGGCCGCACGATGGAAGAGATCGTGGGCAGCGTCAGGCGCGTGACGGACATCATGGGCGAGATCACCGCCGCGAGCCAGGAGCAGACCTCGGGCATCGAGCAGATCAACCAGGCGATCACGCAGATGGACCAGGTCACTCAGCAGAACGCGGCGCTGGTGGAAGAGGCTTCCGCAGCGGCCCAGTCGCTGCAGGAACAGGCCGAGAACCTCGTACGCGCCGTCAGCACCTTCAAGCTCGACGCCGAAATCGAAGAGGCAGAGGCGGTCTGAAGCACCCATGCGCACACGTCTCAGTCCCAGGCGCGCCCTGCGCATCGGCACGCGCTTCGCCATTCTCCTGACGATGCTGATCGTGGCGCTGAGCCTCGGCTTCGGGGCCGGCGCCGGCTACGAATGGGCGCGTCTGACGGTCTGCGCCCTGGGCGTGGCCGCGCTGTTCACCGCCGTCGCCATCGTCTGGATCGTCATGCACTCGGTCACCCGTTCGACCCACGACGCCGTGAAGGTCTCCGAGCGGCTCGACCGGGTGTTCGAGCACGTCAATGCCCCGGATTCCTGAAAAAAACTCTCTCTCAATGAACTCGTTTCTCAATCTCAAGATAGGTACTCGTCTCGGCGCGGGCTTTGCCGTTGTTCTCTTGCTGCTGGTTGGCATTGCCGGCCTCGGACTCCGTGCAATGACCGACATCCAGGCGCGGCTGAACGGCATCGTCACGAACAACAACGTCAAGGTGGCTTCGGTCAACAAGATGGTGGACGCCATTCGCGACATCGCCATCCTCGATGGCAACCTGATCCTCATGGTCGACGATGCCGCCATGCGCGAAGAGATAAAGAAGATCGCCGCGGCACGGGAGCGCTTCGCCGGAAGCCGAGCCGTGCTGGCCAAGCTGCTGGCCTCCTCCGAAGGCAAGGCGCTGCTTGCGCGAATCGACGAGAAGGTCACGGTGCTTGCGCCGCTGAACACCCAGCTCGGGGAGCTCGCCCTGCAGAACAGGAACGACGAGGCATCGGCGATCTTCATCTCGAAGTTCCAGCCGGCCGCGCGGGCCTTGCTCGCGGAGCTCGACGCCATGGCCGAACACCAGGAGCGGCGCTCGATGGAGGCCAACCAGGAGGCCATCGACGGCTATGCATGGTCGCGCAACCTGATGCTGTTGCTGGGCGGCATCGCCGTCCTGCTCGGCGCAGGCATCGCGTGGCTCATCACGCGTTCGATCACCCGGCCTGTCGGCGCGGCGGTGCAGGTGGCGGAGAAGGTCGCCGGCGGTGACCTCAGCGCGCGCATCGAGGTGCGCTCGAAGGACGAGACCGGCCGGCTGATGCTCGCGCTCAAGGAGATGAACGAAAGCCTCGTGAAGATCGTGAGCGAGGTGCGCACGGGTACTGACACCATTGCCACGGCTTCGGGGCAGATCGCCTCGGGGAATCAGGATCTGTCATCGCGTACGGAAGAGCAGGCGAGTTCGCTGGAACAGACGGCGGCTTCGATGGAGGAGCTGACCTCTACCGTGAAGCAGAACGCGGACAACGCGCGTCAAGCTAACCAGCTGGCCGTGTCCGCTTCGGAAGTGGCCGTGAAGGGCGGCAATGTCGTCTCGCAAGTGGTCGACACGATGGGTGCGATCAATACCTCGTCGAAGAAGATCGTCGACATCATCGGCGTGATCGACGGCATTGCGTTCCAGACCAACATCCTCGCGTTGAATGCGGCTGTCGAAGCCGCCCGCGCTGGTGAGCAAGGCCGTGGCTTTGCCGTGGTGGCTTCGGAAGTCCGAAGCCTGGCTGAACGCTCGGCAGCAGCAGCCAAGGAAATCAAGACCCTCATCGGCGATTCCGTAGAGAAGGTCGAAGAAGGCAGCAAGCAGGTGGAAGAAGCCGGCCGCACGATGGAAGAGATCGTGGGCAGCGTGAAGCGCGTGACCGACATCATGGGCGAGATCACCGCTGCCAGCCAGGAACAAACTTCGGGCATCGAGCAGATCAACCAGGCCATCACGCAGATGGACCAGGCCACGCAGCAGAACGCCGCGCTGGTCGAGGAAGCCTCGGCGGCGGCGCAGTCCATGCAGGAACAGGCCAGCAGCCTCGTGCGTGCGGTCAGCGTTTTCAAGCTCGATGCCAGTGCCGTGGCCCCCACGCGCCCCGCCTTCACGCGCATCACGCCGATCCCGACGCCTGCCAGGCCAGTGCCCAAGCGCCCGGCCAAGGCCCTGCCAATGCGGCAGGAGCCCAAGGCCGCGCCGCGGCTCGCCATGGCCGGCGGCGCAAAGGGCGACTGGACCGAGTTCTGAGAAAAAAGACTCAAGTCTTGCGCTCCGATGCCGATAACAGGACGAACCCCGATACCTGTTGTTGAAGAAAGAGAGCAATGAGTCTGAAGAATCCGGAAATCGGTGCCCGCCTGGTGGTACTGGACTGACAGGGAAGCCGAAAGACCATGCGCGTCAACCTGCCCGTCACCGGCATCGAATACGAACTGTCGCCCGATGCTGCCCTGGTGTCCCGCACCGACCTGAAGGGTCGCATCACCTACGTCAACCCGGCCTTCGTCGAGGCCAGCGGCTTCACCGTGGCCGAACTCATGGGCAAGGCGCACAACATCGTGCGCCACCCCGACGTGCCGCCCGAGGCTTTCGCCGACCTGTGGCAGACGCTGGGCCAGGGCCTGCCCTGGACCGGGCTCATCAAGAACCGCCGCAAGAACGGCGACTTCTACTGGGTGCTGGCCAACGTCACGCCGATCCGCCGCGATGGCCGCACGCAGGGCTACATGTCGGTGCGCAGCAAGCCGGGCCGCACTGAAGTGGCGGAGGCCGAGGCGCTGTACGCCCGCATCCGCGAAGGCCGCGCGAAGGACATCGAACTGCTGCAGGGCGAAGTGGTCTCTCGCGGATGGACCAGCCCGCTGGCCCGGCTGCGCCGCATTCCGGTTCGCCGCCGGGTCTTCGCCGTGGCCTCCGCCGCGGCGCTGCTGTCGCTGGGGCTGGGCATCGCGGGCTGGATGGAGGCCTCGCGGCTGGCCGCATCCGCTGGCACGCACAGCTGGCTTGCGGGTGCCATGGCCGCCGGCGGTGCGGTCTTCGCCCTCGCATGGCTGGGGCTGGGCCAGTTCCTCGCCCGCACGGTGTTCCGCCCGCTGGACGAGGCGGTGCACGTTGCGCGCGCCATCGCCGGCGGCGACCTCGCGCGCTTCGAGGTGCGGCGCGGCGACGAGATCACCGGCCTGCTGCGCGCCCTGAACCAGATGAGCGCGAACCTGTTCGCGATCGTCGCGGACGTGGGCGCCAACGTGGCGGGCGTGATGTCGGCCTCGAGCCAGATCGCTTCGGGCAACCAGGATCTCTCCTCGCGCACGGAGCAGCAGGCCAGCTCGCTGGAGCAGACGGCCGCCTCGATGGAAGAGCTGACCTCTACCGTGAAGCAGAACGCCGACAACGCCATGCAGGCGAACCAGCTGGCCGTATCCGCCTCCGAGGTCGCGGTGAAGGGCGGCAGCGTCGTCTCTCAGGTGGTCGACACCATGGGCTCGATCAATGCTTCGTCGAAGAAGGTGGTGGACATCATCGGCGTGATCGACGGCATTGCGTTCCAGACCAACATCCTCGCGCTGAATGCGGCGGTCGAGGCCGCGCGTGCGGGCGAGCAGGGCAAGGGCTTTGCCGTGGTGGCTTCCGAAGTGCGAAGCCTCGCGCAACGTTCCGCCGCCGCCGCCAAGGAGATCAAGACCCTCATCGGCGATTCCGTGGAGAAGGTCGAGGAAGGCAGCAAGCAGGTGGAGGAAGCCGGCCGCACGATGGAAGAGATCGTGGGCAGCGTCAGGCGCGTGACCGACATCATGGGCGAGATCACCGCAGCCAGCCGGGAGCAGACCCAGGGCATCGAGCAGATCAACCAGGCCATCACGCAGATGGACCAGGTGACACAGCAGAACGCAGCGCTGGTCGAGGAAGCCTCGGCCACCGCCCAGCTGCTGCAGGAGCAGGCCGACGGCCTCGTGAAGGCCGTGCGCGTGTTCAGGGCCGAGACCGCGGAGGCGGTCGCCGAAGCCGCATGAGCCGGCCTGAGCCCGCCTGAACCTGCACGAAGCCACGCGAACACACCAACCCCATTCAATCCGGAGAAGAAAAGATGCTGAACAAGGCAAAAGATCCCCTGCAACAAGCCGCATCCACGTCGGCAGCGGCCGCTGGCGCGTCGCGCCTGGAGGTCGTGACCTTCAAGCTGGGCGAAGAGGAATACGGCATAGACATCCAGAAGGTGCAGGAGCTGCGCGGGTACGACGCGGTGACGCGCATCGCGAATGCGCCGGAATACATCAAGGGGGTGGTGAACCTGCGCGGGATCATCGTCCCGATCATCGACATGCGCATCAAGTTCAGGCTGGGCGAGCCGACGTACGACCAGTTCACGGTGGTGATCGTGCTGAACATCGGCGGGCGGGTGGTGGGGATGGTGGTGGACAGCGTGTCGGACGTGATCACGCTGGCGGCCGAGCAGATCAAGCCTGCGCCGGAGATGGGTTCGGTGCTGGACGCGGACTACCTGATAGGGCTGGGCACGCTGGAGGACCGGATGCTGATCCTGGTGGACATCGACCGGCTCATGTCCAGCGAGGAAATGGGCTTGGTCGAAGCGGCCGCCACCGCCTGAGCCCGGCGCCACGGCCGCATGGCCGGCACCGGTTCCGAATCTTCACCCTTGAATGGCTGCACCATGAAGTTCTTCTCCAATCTCCGCATCGGCAACCGGCTGGCGCTGGCCTTCGCGGTCGTGCTGGGCCTGACCGTGGTCTCGACCGCCATCGCGCTCGTTTCCTCGCTCAAGAACGCCGAGGCCACCCGGGTCATGATGGAAAGCCCGCTCGCCAAGGAGCGGCTCATCTCCGACTGGTACGTGCTCACCTATTCGGCCATCGCCCGCACGTCGATGATCGCCCGCACCACCGACGAGAGCCTGCCGGTGGTCTTTGCCGACGTCATCTCCGACAGCGTGAAGAAGGGCAGCGAGACCATCGCCAAGGTCGAGAAGCTGCTGGTGACGGACGAAGAGAAAGCGATCCTCAAGTCCATCGTCGAGCTGCGCGCGAAGTACCAGACCGCGAAGGAGGACGTGGGCAAGGCCAAGGCCGGCGGCGACACGGTGGCGACCGCGCGCGTCTTCAAGGAAGTCTTCCAGCCGGCCGCCAAGGCCTATGAAACCCGCGTGCTCGACTTGCTGTCGCTGGAGCGCAAGGCCATCGACGACATGAGCAAGGCCATCGACGCGGCGAACGCGCGCGCCTTCAACCTGCAGATGCTGCTGACCTTCCTGACGGTGGTGTGCGGCGCCATCTTCGCTTTCTTCATCTCGCGCAGCATCGTGCGCCCGCTCGCGCAGGCCGTGGAGGTCGCAGAGACGGTGGCCGCTGGCGACCTGAGCGCGCGCATCGAAGTGCATGGCCGCGACGAGGCCGGCCAGCTGATGCAGGCGCTCAAGAACATGAACGCGAACCTGGCGAAGGTGGTGGGCGAAGTGCGCAGCGGCACGGAGACGATCGCCACGGCTTCCGGGCAGATCGCCTCGGGCAACCAGGATCTTTCTTCGCGCACGGAGCAGCAGGCGAGTTCGCTGCAGCAGACCGCTGCTTCGATGGAAGAGCTGACCTCTACCGTCAAGCAGAACGCCGACAACGCGCGCCAAGCCAACCAGCTGGCCGTGTCTGCCTCGGAAGTCGCGGTGAAGGGCGGCAACGTGGTGTCCCAGGTGGTCGACACCATGGGGTCGATCAATGCCTCGTCGAAGAAGATCGTCGACATCATCGGCGTGATCGATGGCATTGCGTTCCAGACCAACATCCTGGCGCTGAATGCTGCGGTTGAAGCCGCCCGCGCTGGTGAGCAAGGGCGCGGCTTTGCTGTCGTTGCTTCCGAGGTCCGCAGCCTGGCTCAACGTTCCGCTGCCGCAGCCAAGGAAATCAAGACGCTGATCGGCGACTCCGTGGAGAAGGTCGAAGAGGGCAGCAAGCAGGTCGAAGAAGCCGGCCGCACGATGGAAGAGATCGTGGGCAGCGTGAAGCGCGTGACGGACATCATGGGCGAGATCACCGCTGCCAGCCAGGAACAGACCTCGGGCATCGAGCAGATCAATCAAGCCATCACGCAGATGGACCATGTGACGCAGCAGAACGCGGCGCTGGTGGAAGAAGCCTCGGCCGCTGCCCAGTCGCTGCGGGAACAGGCCGGCAGCCTGTCGCAGGTGGTCGGCGTGTTCCGCCTGGGCGGCAGCCATGCCGAAGGCCAGGCACAGCGGCTGGCGTTTGCAGCGTCGGCGGCATGAAGGAAGAAATGGAAGGCAAAGCAATGCAGTGGTTTCAGAACCTTCGCGTCACCGTCCGGCTGATCATCAGCTTTCTCGTGGTCGCGGCCATCGGCGCAGCGGTGAGCGCGCTCGGCATCTTTCACATGGGGCGCATCAGTGCGTCGACCGAGGCGCTCTATGCCAACGAGCTTCGTGCCCTGCAGGCGGTGCAGGACGCCAACATCCGCCTGCTGTACGCCAGCCGCGCGCAGATGACGCTGCTGTCGGCCGGCACGCGCGGCGAGCGCAATGCGGGTGCGAACGAGGTCAAGGCATCCGTCGAGAACCTCTCGGCGCGTGCCGCGGAGGTCAAGTCCTTCTTCGGAGAAACCGAGGAGGGTGCCAAGCTGTTCGGCCAGTTCGAGGCGCTGATCGGGCCGCTGACGGCGCACATGAACGACTTCGTGGCCCTGCTGAACAAGCAGCCGCTGGACAGCTCCCAGTTCGACAACCAGGTGAGCGAGGACAGCGCGCGCCTGCTGAAGGAATCGCGCGGCCTGGAGGAAGTGCTCCAGCGCATGGTCGCCTACAGCAAGGATCTTGCGCGGGAGCGTGCCGTGCATGCCGACGAAACCTACAAGAGCTCCAGGCTGACGATGCTCGGCCTGGCGCTGGCGGGCATCGTGGTCAGCGTCGGGCTGGGCGTGCTGGTTGCGCGCCTGATGGGACGCCAGCTCGGCGGCGAGCCTCAATACGCCGCCGACGTGGTCGGCCGCATCGCCGGCGGCGACCTGTCGCTGGCGGTCGAAGCCGACGCCGCGCATGACAACAGCCTGCTGCGCTCCATCCAGAAGATGCAGTCGCAGCTGACGTCGATCGTCGTGGAGATCAAGGATTCGAGCGAAACCATCGCCACGGCCTCGAGCCAGATCGCGTCGGGCAACCAGGACCTGTCGTCGCGTACGGAAGAACAAGCCAGCTCGCTGGAGCAGACGGCGGCTTCGATGGAAGAGCTGACCTCGACGGTCAAGCAGAACGCGGACAACGCGCGGCAGGCCAACCAGCTGGCCGTGTCTGCCTCGGAAGTCGCGGTGAAGGGCGGCAACGTGGTGTCCCAGGTGGTCGACACGATGGGCTCGATCAATGCCTCGTCCAAGAAAATCGTCGACATCATCGGCGTGATCGATGGCATTGCGTTCCAGACCAATATCCTGGCGCTGAATGCGGCTGTCGAAGCCGCGCGCGCTGGTGAGCAAGGGCGCGGCTTTGCAGTTGTTGCTTCCGAGGTCCGCAGCCTGGCTCAACGCTCGGCAGCAGCAGCCAAGGAAATCAAGACGCTGATCGGCGACTCTGTGGAGAAGGTCGAAGAAGGCAGCAAGCAGGTGGAAGAAGCCGGCCGCACGATGGAAGAGATCGTGGGCAGCGTCAAGCGCGTGACGGACATCATGGGCGAGATTACGGCAGCCAGCCAGGAGCAGACCTCGGGCATCGAGCAGATCAACCAGGCGATCACGCAGATGGATCAGGTCACCCAGCAGAACGCGGCACTGGTGGAAGAAGCCTCGGCCGCAGCCCAGTCGCTGCAGGAGCAAGCCGGCATTCTCGTGCGCGCAGTCAGCATCTTCAGGCTGGGTGAAGACCAGCAAGTCGCTTCCCGCGCGCAGGCCGAGGCGCCGGCCCTCGCGCGTGCCGCTCCATCGCTGCCCGCCGCGCCGCAACTGGCGGTCGCCAGTGCCGGTGACTGGCGCGAGTTCTGAGCCGGGAGCACTCTTCATGAATACCGCGAACCCCGCAAGGCGCGAGCACGCCTTCGTTCCGCTCGCCCGCACCATGACCCTGGCCGCGGCCGGCGGCATGCTGCTGGTGGCGACGCTGGTGCTGGCGGTCTTCTACGCGATGGCTTCCGCGCAGCAGAAGCGCAGCGCTGCCCAGTACGCCAATGCGAAGGCCGAGGCCATCGCCCGTTCGCTGGACATCTTCGACCAGACTATGCGCCTCACGGCGGAGAACGCCTTCGGCGTCTTCCGGCGCCAGTTCGCATCCAGCCTCGTGCTCGACAACACGGGGCAGGGAACCCTGAGCAGCGACGGCACGCCCATCGACGCGTCGCGCATCGCCGAAGTGGATGCCTTCGCGCGCGATTTCCCCGGCGCCAATGCCACCGTATTCATCGCGCAGGGCGACGACTTCCGCCGCGTCACCACCTCGGTGAAGAAGGAGAACGGCGAGCGCGCCGTCGGCACGCTGCTGGACCGCAAGAGCGGGGCGTATCCCGTGCTGCGCGAAGGCAAGCGCTTCGTAGGGCGCATCACGCTCTTCGGGCGTCCCTACATGACCGTCTACGAGCCGGTGCGCGACGCAGGCGGCCGCGTCGTGGCGGTGCTCTACATCGGCCTGGACATCTCCCGGCAGCAGGCCTCCTTCGGCGAAGCCGTGAGCGGAACGCGGATCTTCGACACCGGCGGGCTCTACATCGTCGACCCGGCGGGCGCCGGCGGTGCGGCAACGCTGGTCTTCCATCCCACGGCTGCGGGCAGGAAGATGGCCGAGCTCCTGCAGGACGATGCATCAGCAGCCTGGCTGTCGCGGATCTCGGCCGCCGACGCAATGTGGATCGACGACGCGCGCCCGGTGCTCGCCCCGGCCGAGGGCCAGCAGCGCTATGCCTCGGTGGCCAGGAGCGAAGCGGCGGGCTGGCTGGTGGTGGCGGAGTTTCCTGCGTCGGAAGTGCTGGCCGTGCTCTATCGCCAGATGGCATGGATCGCGGCCTGCATCGTGCTGGCGGCGCTGGTGCTGGGCATCGCGCTGATCGTCTTCATCCGCCGCACGGTGCGGCCGCTCGGCCTGCTGAGCGAGCATGTGCAGGCGCTGGGCCGCGGCGACCTGTCGCGGCGGCTGGCTTCCGAGCGCCGCGACGAGATGGGCGTGATCACCCGCGCCGTGGAAAGCATGCGCCAGAGCCTGGCCGGCGTGGTGAGCGGCGTGCGCGCCGGCACCGATGCCATCGCCACCGCCTCGGGCCAGATCTCGGCCGGCAACCAGGACCTCTCGGTGCGCACCGAAGAGCAGGCCAGTTCGCTGCAGCAGACGGCCGCATCGATGGAAGAGCTCACCGGCACCGTGAAGCAGAACGCCGACAACGCGCGGCAGGCCAACCAGCTGGCGCTGTCGGCCTCCGGGGTGGCGCTCAGGGGCGGCGAGGTGGTGGGTCAGGTGGTGGACACCATGGCCTCGATCCATGCGTCGTCCAAGAAGATCGTGGACATCACAGGCGTGATCGACGGCATCGCGTTCCAGACCAACATCCTCGCGCTGAACGCGGCCGTGGAAGCAGCCCGAGCCGGCGAGCAGGGCAAGGGCTTCGCCGTGGTCGCCTCCGAAGTGCGCAGCCTCGCGCAGCGCTCGGCGGCCGCGGCCAGGGAAATCAAGGGCCTGATCGACGACTCCGTCGGCAAGGTCGACGCGGGCACCGCCCTGGTGGGCGAGGCCGGACGGACCATGGAAGAGATCGTGGGCAGCGTCCGGCGCGTGACCGACATCATCGGAGAGATCAGCGCCGCGAGCCAGGAGCAGACCTCCGGCATCGAACAGATCAACCAGGCCATCGCGCAGATGGACCAGGCGACGCAGCAGAACGCGGCGCTCGTCGAGGAGGCCTCGGCCGCCGCCCATTCGCTGCGCGAACAGGCCGGCGGCCTCGTGCAGGCCGTCAGCATCTTCAAGCTGGACGAAGAACCGCGCCGCCCCGCGCGCGCCGAACCGTCGCTGTCCGCGCGGCCGCGGCTGGCGGCCGCCGATGCGGGCGACTGGCGCGAGTTCTGAGCCCGGCGAGCACGCACGAACAACACACGCCAACACGCGCCAACAAGCTATCGGGCTGCGGCCCCCAAGGAAAGATCATCAAAACCTTCTACAACCTCAAGATCGCGACCAAGCTTCTCGTGTCGTTCGTCGCGGTCCTCGTGCTCACGGCCTGCCTGGGCGCGATTTCCGTGCTGCAGCTGGGCAAGGTCCACGAGATGTCGACCGACCTCTCGACCAACTGGCTGCCCGCCACGCGCTCGCTGCTCGAACTCAAGGGCATGGTTTCGGGCTTCCGCAACCAGGAGATGGCGCACGCCCTGTCGGGTTCGTTCAACGAGATGGCCGAGTACGAGAAGGCGATGGACGCCTCGTGGGCGGCACTGCAGAAGAAGCGCGCCGAATACGAGTCGTTCATCTCGGAGCCCGAGGAGCGCGAGGTCTACCCGGTGTTCGCGAAGCTGCTGTCGCAGTACGAGCTGGAGCACAAGAAGATCATTGCCGTCTCCCACACGCAGGACACCGACCAGGTGAGCGGCATGATTCGCGGCAAGTCGCTGCAGCTCAGCCGCGAGATGAACGCCGCGCTGGACAGGCTCACGCAGGTGAACCTGGCCGGCGCCGTCCGCGCGGGCCAGACCGCCGACGCGGTGCATGCGCAGGCCAGGCTCTGGGTGATCGGCCTGCTGGTGGGCGCCGTGGCGCTCGGCCTGGGGCTGGCGCTGTGGATCGCGCGCATCGTCGCCCGGCCGCTGGAGGAAGCCGTGAAGGTCGCCCAGTCCGTGGCTTCGGGAGACCTGACCAGCCGCATCGAGGCACACACGACGGACGAGACCGGGCAACTGCTCGACGCACTGAAGGGCATGAACGACAGCCTCGTGAAGATCGTGAGCGAGGTGCGCACGGGCACCGACACGATCGCCACCGCATCGGCGCAGATCGCCTCGGGGAATCAGGACCTGTCTTCCCGCACCGAGGAGCAGGCGAGCTCCCTGGAGCAGACGGCAGCCTCGATGGAAGAGCTGACCTCGACCGTGAAGCAGAACGCCGACAACGCGCGTCAAGCCAACCAGCTCGCCGTGTCCGCTTCGGAAGTGGCGGTGAAGGGTGGAAGTGTCGTCTCGCAAGTGGTCGACACGATGGGTGCGATCAATACCTCGTCGAAGAAGATCGTCGACATCATCGGCGTGATCGACGGCATTGCGTTCCAGACCAACATCCTGGCGCTGAATGCTGCGGTTGAAGCCGCCCGCGCTGGTGAGCAAGGGCGTGGCTTTGCCGTGGTGGCCTCGGAAGTCCGCAGCCTGGCTCAACGCTCGGCAGCAGCAGCCAAGGAAATCAAGACGCTGATCGGCGACTCGGTCGAGAAGGTCGAAGAGGGCAGCAAGCAGGTGGAAGAAGCCGGCCGCACGATGGAAGAGATCGTGGGCAGCGTGAAGCGCGTGACGGACATCATGGGCGAGATCACCGCCGCGAGCCAGGAACAGACCTCGGGCATCGAGCAGATCAACCAGGCCATCACGCAGATGGACCAGGTGACGCAGCAGAACGCGGCGCTGGTGGAAGAGGCTTCCGCAGCAGCCCAGTCGCTGCAGGAACAGGCCGGCACCCTCGTCCAGTCCGTGAGCATCTTCAAGCTCGATGCCAACGCCCTGGCCACCACGCGCCCTGGCTTCACGCGCATCACGCCCATCCCGAAGCCTGCAAAGCCCACCCCCAAACGCCCGGCCAAGGCCCTGCCGAAGCGGCAGGACTCGAAGGCTGCACCACAGCTCGCCATGGCCGGTGACGCCAAGGGCGACTGGACGGAATTCTGAAACCGGAGAAGGAAGTCAAATGAACCTGAGCAACCTGAAAATCGGCACCCGGCTGGGCCTCGGCTTCGCGCTGGTGCTGCTCCTGATGGCGGTCATCGCCACCACCGGCGTGCTGCGCCTGAAGAGCGTGGGCAAAGCCACCGAAGAAGTGATGCAGCATGCCCTGGTCAAGGAGCGCCTGGCCAACCAGTGGTCCGTGTTGCTCGGGCCGGCCATCGCCAACTCCTTCGCGATGGTCAAGGCCACCGACCCCAAGGTCGTCGCCTACTTCGAGAAGGCCCGGGCCGACAAGTCGGCGCAGATCAACCCGGTGCAGAAGAAGCTCGAGGAACTGCTGAACTCCCCGGAAGAGAAGAAGCTGTATGCCGGCGTGGCGGAGCCGCGCGGGCTCGTGCTGACCATCATCGGCAAGATCAACAAGCTCAAGGCCGAAGGAAAGAACGACGAGGCCATGGAGATGGCCGACAACCAGTTCGCGCCCGCGCTCGCCGTCTACGAGGAAGCCGTGGCGAAGATCGCGTCGTACCAGCGCGACCGCATCGACGAGCTGGCGCGGGACATCGAGGCCGAGCACTCGAACGGCGAGACCACGCTGCTGGTGCTGTCGGCCATTGCGCTGGTGCTGGGCGCGCTGTTCTCCTGGCGCCTGACGCGGGGCATCGTGCGCCCGCTGGGCCACGCGGTGGAGGTGGCCGAGACGGTGGCCGCCGGCGACCTGAGCGCGAACATCGTCGTGGAAAGCCGCGACGAGACGGGGCAGCTGATGCACGCGCTGCGCGAGATGAATGCCAGCCTGGCCAAGGTGGTGGGCGAGGTGCGCATGGGCACGGACACGATCGCCACGGCTTCGGGGCAGATTGCGGCGGGCAACCAGGATCTGTCGTCGCGTACGGAAGAACAGGCGAGCTCGCTGGAACAGACGGCGGCTTCGATGGAAGAGCTGACCTCTACCGTGAAGCAGAACGCCGACAACGCGCGTCAAGCCAACCAGCTCGCCGTGTCGGCGTCCGAGGTTGCGGTGAAGGGCGGCAACGTGGTGTCCCAGGTGGTCGACACCATGGGGTCGATCAATGCCTCGTCCAAGAAGATCGTGGACATCATCGGCGTGATCGACGGCATTGCGTTCCAGACCAACATCCTCGCGCTGAATGCTGCGGTTGAAGCCGCCCGCGCTGGTGAGCAGGGCCGTGGCTTCGCCGTGGTGGCCTCGGAAGTCCGCAGCCTGGCTCAACGCTCGGCAGCAGCAGCCAAGGAAATCAAGACACTGATCGGCGACTCGGTCGAGAAGGTCGAGGAAGGCAGCAAGCAGGTGGAAGAAGCCGGCCGCACGATGGAAGAGATCGTCGGCAGCGTGAAGCGCGTGACGGACATCATGGGCGAGATCACAGCAGCCAGCCAGGAACAGACTTCGGGCATCGAGCAGATCAACCAGGCCATCACGCAGATGGATCAGGTCACCCAGCAGAATGCGGCCCTCGTGGAAGAGGCTTCCGCAGCGGCCCAGTCGCTGCAGGAACAGGCTGGCAGCCTCGTGCGCGCGGTCAGCGTCTTCAAGCTCGACGCCAACGCCGTCGCCACCACGCGCCCGGGCTTCACGCGCATCACGCCGATCCCGAAGCCTGCAAAGCCTGCCCCGAAACGCCCCGCCAAGGCCCTGCCGGTGCGGCAGCAGGCCAAGGCCGCGCCGCAGCTCGCCATGGCCGGCGACGCCAAGGGCGACTGGACCGAGTTCTGACACTCAACTTTCGGCGGCACCTGCCGATATAGACACCAAGGCGTCGGATCGCATCGAAGAGATCGAGCGACCGGTGCCACTGCAACCCACACACCGCATCGACAGGTAAAGCCATATGTCCGGAAGTCTGTTCTACACGGGTCTGAGCGGCCTGGGCGTCGCGCGCACCGCGCTGATGACCACCGCCCACAACACCGCCAACGCCTACACCACCGGCTACAGCCGCCAGGTGGCCGAGGTCGCCACCGGCGCCGCCATCTCCAGCGGCTCGGGCTTCATCGGCTCGGGCGCCAACGTCACGACCGTCTCGCGCAGCTATGACCGCTACCTGACCGCGCAGCTGTCGATGGCGCAGTCGGCCTCGGCCGCGCTCGCCACCAACGGCACGCAGGTCAGCCGCATCGACACGCTGCTGGCCGACAAGACCTCGGGCATCGCGCCGCTGATGCAGAGCTTCTTCACCAGCGTCCAGGGCGTGGCCAACACGCCGGCCGACCCGGCCGCGCGCCAGCAGATGATCAGCTCGGCGCAGGCGCTGGCCGGCAAGTTCCGCTCGACCGACCAGTACCTGTCCGACCTGAACTCCTCGATCAACGACCAGATCGTCGGCAGCGTGGACCAGATCAACACCTACGCCGGCAAGATCGCCAGCCTCAACCAGCAGATCAGCCAGATCAGCGCCATGGCCGGCGGCCAGCCGCCCAACGACCTGCTCGACCAGCGCGACAAGCTCGTGAGCGACCTCAGCCAGGTCGTCGACGTGAAGGTGCTGCAGCAGGACAACGGCAAATACAACGTGTTCATCGCCTCCGGCCAGTCGCTGGTGGTGGGCGACTACGCATCCACCATGGCGGCGGTGAGCTCCGCGGCCGATCCGTCGCGCAAGGTCGTGGCGCTGCAGGGCTTCGCGGGCACCACCGCCGAGCTGTCGGACGGCGTCATCACCGGCGGCGTGCTGGGCGGCCTGCTGTCCTTCCGCCGCGACACGCTCATTCCCACGCAGAACGCCATCGGCCGCCTCGCCATGTCGGTGGCCGATGCAGTGAACGCGCAGCACAAGCTGGGCGTGGACCTGGGCGGTGCGCTGGGCAAGGACTTCTTCACGCAGTCCGTGCCGGCGGCGCTCTCCAACGCCAGGAACACGGGCAACCTCGAGATCGGCGCCTCGATCTCCAACGCCTCGCAGCTCACGGCCAGCGACTACAGCGTGGAAGTCACCAACGTGGCCGGCACGCTCACCTACAACGTCACCCGCCTGTCGGACAAGCAGTCGATGGGCGCGTTCACCACCTTCCCGATCAGCTTCGACGGCGTGAGCCTCGCGGCCGCCAGCGGCACCGCGCAGGCGGGCGATTCGTTCCTGATCCAGCCCACGCGCACCGGCGCGCGCGACCTCGACGTGCTCACGCGCGACCCCTCCAAGGTGGCGGCGGCATCGCCCATCGTCACCGGCAACGCAGCCGGCAACAAGGGCACCGGCGCGCTGGGCGCGGCCACCGTGGACGCGAGCTACCCCGCCACGCCCCTGGCCGCGAACCTCACGCTGAGCTTCGACGCCGCCACCGGCAGCCTGACGGGCTTTCCCGCGGCATCGGCCGTGACCGTCACGCTGGCCAACGGCACCAGCACCACCTATGCGGCCGGCGCGCCCGTGCCCTACACCGCCGGCGCGAAGATGAGCTTCGACGGCGTCAGCGTCACCATGACCGGCGCGCCCTCGAACGGCGACACCTTCACCATCGGCAAGAACAGCTCCGGCGTGTCGGACGGCAGCAACGCGCTGCTGCTGGGTGCCCTGCAGCGCAAGACCCTCATGTCCAACGGCACGGCCACCTTCAACGGCGCCTACTCGCAGATCGTGAGCGAAGTCGGCAACCGTGCCATGGCCATCAAGGTGGCCGCCACCACGCAGGACAGCGTCACCAGCCAGATCAAGGCCAGCCGCGACTCCATCTCGGGCGTGGTGCAGGACGAGGAAACCGCCAACCTGCTGATGTTCCAGCAGATGTACCAGGCCAACGCGAAGGTGATCCAGACCGCCTCGACCATCTTCGACACCATCCTCGGCATCGGCCGCTGAGCCCGGAGTCCGTCCGGAAGATCCACCAAGCCAAGGCAAAGCGATGCGCATCAGCACCCAATCCTTCTACGACCAGAACGTGCTGGCCATGGGCCAGCAGCAGCAGAAGCTGTTCAAGGTCCAGCAGCAGCTGGCCACCAACTCCAAGTTCCTCTCGGCCGGCGACGACCCCGTGGGCGCGGCCCGCGCGCTGGGCGTGAGCCAGACGCTCTCGGAGATCTCGCAGTACGCCACCAGCCGCCAGCGCGCCTCGCTGTCGCTGTCCAACGAGGAGAACGCCCTCGATTCGGTGACCTCGATCCTGCAGAACATCAAGACCCTGACCGTGCAGGCCGGCGGCGCCGCGCTGTCGGATGCCGACCGCGCATCGATCGCCACCGCCATCCAGAGCAGCTACGACCAGCTGATGGGCATCGCCAACTCGACCGACAGCAACGGCCAGTACCTGTTCGCGGGCTTCAAGAGCGGCACGCCGCCCTTCGTGGCGGCGGCCGGCGGCGGCGTGCAGTACGTGGGCGACCAGGGCCAGCGCCTGATGCAGGTCGACGTGGCGCGGCAGATGCCCACCTCGGACGACGGCCGCACCGTCTTCCAGTCGGTGCAGGGCAGCGCGGGCTACGTGGCGTCCGGCGCCCCGGCCAACACCGGCACCGGCGTGTTCGGCTCCGTCAGCGTGACCGATGCCACCGCGCCGAACTACGGCAAGGACTTCACCATCTCCTTCACCGCCACCGACTACACGGTGATGACCAAGGACACGCCCCCGGTGGTCGCGGCCACGGGCACCTTCTCGCCCGATACGCCCATCAGCTTCGGCGGCGTTCAGGTCAAGATCACGGGCAAGCCGGCCGCTGGCGACAGCTTCGACGTGTCGACCGCGAAGAACGCGGGCACTGACGTGTTCGCGGCCATCGGCGAGCTGGTGAGCGCGCTTCGCACGCCGCTGGCCGGTGGCGGCGCGGCCGCGCAGGCCAAGCTGCAGAACGCGCTGAGCACGGCCAACGTGAAGGTGACGAACGCGCACGACAACGTGCTGACGGTGCTGTCCTCGGTCGGGTCGCGGCAGGCCGAGATCGATTCGCTGGATTCGGGCGGCGCGGGCCGCAAGCTGCAGGAAGAGTCCTATCTGTCTTCCATCGAAGACCTGGACCCGTACACCGCGATCTCGGAGTTCTACCAGCGCCAGTCCTCGCTGCAGGCCACGCAGATGACCTTCGCGCGGCTCAACAGCATCTCGCTGTTCAACTACCTGTAGCGGAGAAAGAGGGCCGCCGAGGAGCCGGCCGGACAGCGTTCGAAGAAACAGGAAAACAAGAACAAGTCCTCGAGCGCCGGAGCCGGAGGCGCAAGACGGGTGCCTCGCTGCAGGGCTGCAAGCGCAGGCACGAGGAGCAGGTGAGGTGTCCGCGAAGGCGCGGGCAGCATGACGCAAGAAAACCAGGGGAGCATGAGCGTGTGGGAATTCGTTCTTTCCGCGTGGAAGGCCGAGCTGGCCAACTATCCCATTCTGCTGATGCAGTCCGCAGCAATGCTGGGCATCTTCAGCCTGGTGCTGATGCTTTCGAGGGTTTCGAAGGTGTCCGAGGCGATGCTGCACGCGCGCGCCAGCTTCTACGGCTGGACGCTGGGCCTCACCGGCTTCGTGCTGCTTGCGATGGCGTTCCAGCTGATGAACCTGCCGTCCAAGCCGTACATCGGCTCGGACCTGCTCTTCATGGCGGGCCTGCTGGGCGGCTGGCGCGGCGGGGGCATCTGCTGGGCGCTGCTGGTGGGCGGCCGGTTTCTCTTCGGGGGAGCGCACCAGGCGCCTGCCTTCGTGCTCGATATGTCCATGCTGGTGCTCGGCGGCATCGTCATGCACTACCGCATCGGCTACAAGCCGATCACCTCCTTCGGCTGGCGCGACGTGCGCAACGCATGGCTGGTGCGGGTGGCGTTCTCGATGCTCTCCACTGGGCTGGTTCACGTGCTCGCGCTGGTTCCTGCGCACATCAACGCGCGCGTCTTCGCGCTCCGCATCCTCGGCTGTGCGCTGTCGCTGCTGATCATCGGGTGCATGCTCGCCCTGCTTCGCAGGGATGCGAGGGAACGCGAGTCCCACGCCCGTGCGCTTTCGATGTCGCACACCAACCTGCTGACCGGGCTTCCGACCCGGCTCGCGCTCGGGGAATTCCTCGAAGAGCTGCTGAGGGCCGACGCCAGGCAGCATGTGCTCATGACCTTCCAGGTCGCCAATCTCAAGGAGATGGTGCGCGCGCTCGGCCATGACTGGACCGACCACTTCTGGGGCGAGCTTTCCTTCAGTCTCACCCAAGGGCCGGCCGGCCGGATGCTGGAAGGCTTCAAGCCCCGGAGCTATCAGTTCAGCGATTCTTCGCTGATCGTGGTGCTGCAGGGCGTGTCGCTGGAGTGGATGGAGCAGGAGCAGATGGCGCTGAGGGTGCAGGCGGAAGCGATGGCGGCGCTGCGCAACACCCATGCGGCCTACATGCAGCTGCAGCTGCGCATCGGCGTCTCGAACGCGCGGATGGGGCCGCAGGTCAATGTCGCCTCGATCCTGCGCGACCTGAGCCTGGCGCTGCAGAGCAACGAACAGATGGTCCGCTACTTCCACTCGTCGTTCGCGGAGCAGTCCGACAAGGACGAGGACGTGCGCCGCCAGCTGATCGACTGGATCCACACGGCGAACCCGCCGATGCAGTACCAGCCCAAGTTCCACCTGATGACGCGCCACGTGTGCGGGGCGGAAGCCCTGCTGCGGGCGCAGTCGGTGAAGGAGCAGCCGCTGGCGCCGCCCTACGTGATCGAGATCGCGACCCGCCACCAGCTGCTGTCGCAGTTCGAGTGGTGCACCCTGGAGGTGGTCGCGCGCGACATCAAGCGCTGCCTCGCGGCCGGCTACCCGATACCGCTGGCCGTCAACATCTCCGCGACCACCCTCACGCTTCCGCGCTTCGGCGATCGCGTGCTGGCCTTCCTCGACCTGCTGAGCGTGCCGCCGCGGCTTCTGTTCATCGAGATCACCGAAAGCGGCCACGTGCCCGACGTGGAAACGGTGCGCGCCAACATCGTGGTGCTGCAGCGCGCGGGCGTGGGCCTGTCGCTGGACGACTTCGGCACCGGCTATTCCGCGCTGACCACCCTGGCGACCATTCCCTTCACCGAAGTGAAGATCGACCACAGCATGATCGCGCGCATCGACCAGCCGCGCATGCGCGAGGCCGTCGCGCTCGCGCTGGAGAGCGCGACCCGCTACAACGCCGCGCTCGTCGCGGAGGGCGTGGAGACCGAGGCCCAGTCCGCGGTGCTGCTGGAGATGGGTGTGCTCTTCGGCCAGGGGTACCTGTTCTCGAGGGCGATTCCGATGGAGGAGCTGATCCAGATGGCCCGCCGCAGGGGCGCGTTCTGCGCGGACGGAACGCTCAGGAGCCCGGGACCCATACGGGCCTGAGAAGAACGGGCAGTCGCCCTCCCACTGCCCCCGGACCGCTCGAGCGGCGTGAACCAACAGGTTGCAGGTCTTCGATCATGATCGTTTGCTACCCATCCGTCGACGAGCGGGCCCGGCTGAAAGACTTTCTCCGGCTCATCAAGCCGATCTCCGTGGGCGTCCAGGTGATCGGATTCGTGTTCTGGGGCGCGGCATGGTGGCTCGCCGACCCGGGCTACCAATACGTGACCTGGCACCTGGCGCTGCTTGCATGCTGCGTGGCCTTGTCCATCGCCGGAAGCTGCGCGACCCGGTTCCTCTCTTTCTTCTCGATCATCTCCGTCTGGCTGCTGTGCCTGGGTTTCTCCATGCTCATGGCGCAGAGCCCCGATCGCGAGGTGTGGGCGGTCTCCATGAGCGTGATCGTCTCTGTGGTGGGCGCGCCGCTCTTCTCGCGGTTGAGCCTGTCGGCGCTGGCGAGTTCGGGGGCATGGCTGATCATGGGAAGGGGGGAGTGGGTGGGCACACCCCATGGCCTGGATTCCGGCTGGACCTTGCTGATGCCTTGCGGGACCATCACCATGGGGCTGCTGATGAACGTCATCTTCGCGACGCTGCACCGCGAGAGCCTGAGGCTGCGGCAGGAGCTCGAACAGCTCGCATACAAGGACGTGCTCACCGGCATGTGCAACCGCCGCAAGCTCCTGGCCGACGTCCAGCAACTCCACGAGCAGGGCCGGCTCGGCGACGGATGCTTCCTGATGATCGACGTGGACGACTTCAAGAAGATCAACGACGACTTCGGGCACGCGGCCGGCGACCTGGCGCTGCAGCGCGTCGCGGCCGTGCTCAGGGAGGCCGCGCTCGGCCATGCCCTGGGCAGGCTCGGCGGCGAGGAGTTCGGCATCATGCTGACGGGCGGCGGCACGGCGCATGCGCAGTCGATGGCCGCGCGCATCCTGGAGCAGGTGCGCGGCATCCGCATCGAGGGCCGCCTCGTCACGGTCAGCGTGGGCATATCCGATCTGGGCCGCCATCGCATTCCATCGGAGCTGATGCGCGAAGCCGACATGGCGCTGTACGAGGCGAAGCGCATGGGGAAGGACAGGTTCGCCCTGCATGTCGTAGGCTGACCTTCGACAGTGGTGCGGTAAGACATGCCGCGAACCCCATAGTGCGTCGCCTTCAACGGAACCCGAAGTCGAACCTTCCTCCGGCATGACCATTTCCCAGGTGTCGCCTGTGCGCATGCCATCAAGCCGTCGTTGTGTGCGCGTAGCCTTTCCGCTAACCTGGAGTCGCTGTACAGAGTGGGCAGCTTGGGGAGCCTGAGCGGGTTATCGATTGCTCGGGAAAATGCTGATCGTCACGGCTCGCGAAGGTGCCGTTAGATGTTCAGGCGCACCAATGAGAAAGCACGAGGGAGGGGTGAGTGATGTGTTTGCAGGGGGCATTGCAAAGAATCTGCGATTTGGTCGCAGTTTCACGGACGTCGTCTCGATCGACGAGATGGGCCTTTGAGGTTTTTTCGGACAAATGGCGTCGAACCCTCAGCAGAGGCCAATCATGTGGGGCTGCTCGTCAGCAGCCTCGCAATCTTTGGGGCGGGTTACCCCATCTTTTCCGCTTGCTCGTCGCGGCGTGCTGCCTTGGCGCTCCCTATTCGTTCGCTGCCCAGGCGTACACGTATCAGGCCTTTGGCAATGGATGGCTTGGCAGCAAGCACAGTGACGTGCAGCGCACTGCTTCGGCAGCATGCGCGCAGATGGTTGGCGCTTCCGCATCCGTAAACGGCAGCGTCTACACGTATGTGAGTTCGATTGCGTCCGGTGCCGACACCCAATGCACTGCGGTGGAAAGGGACGCTTCTACCGCGGGGGTGTTCTATAGCCAGACGACCCTCTATCTGGATAGACAGTGGCGAGAAGTATCGGATCCCCCGACGGATCCCTCCCTTGTCGACCCCATCACCGGCAAGCCCGCCGCGCCCGAGCCGCCGCTATGCCGTAACGACGTCGTCAGTGCGGCCGATGGCGAGATATTCGGCGCCCCTATCTTGCCGGCCACCGCAGAGAAGTACCGGTCAGACCTCGACTACGGCGACAACGGCCCAGCACCGCTGTCGTTCCGGCGCACGTACCGAAGCACTTGGGGTGCAGACACAAGCCGGCCAGCAGGCTCGTTGGGCAGGGCGTGGGCGCACAACCACACGACGGCGCTGCGGTTCGCGCCGGCAGTCAATCCAATCTCCGTAGCCATCAACAACGCAGACGGAACGCTGCGTGCATTCAGCAAGGCTCCGGGCTCGTCGGTCTGGACTACTTCGAACAGTGCGGACAGTCTGGTGCAGGCGGTCGACGGTACCTGGGCATATCGGCGTGCCGAGGACGACGCTACGTTGTTGTTTGCTGCGGATGGGAAGCTGCAGGCGCTCACCCAGCGAAATGGGCAGATCACTTCCTACACCTATGATGCTGCCGGACAGCTGATCACGGTCACCAACCCATTTGGGCGCACGCTGACACTGGGCTACAACGGTGCGGGCTTGCTCGTGTCGGTTGTCACGCCCGACTTGCGCAGCATCGCCTACACCTACGACCCCGAAGGTCGCCTCTCGGTGGTGACCTACCCAGACGCAAAGACTCGTACTTACCTTTACGAGAATGCTACGTACCCACAGGCCCTGACGGGCATCCTGGATGAAACGGGCGCGCGTTTCGCCACCTTCAGTTATGACTCGCAAGGCCGTGCCATCGAGACACAGTTGGCCGGCGCCGTCAATCGCTACCAAGTGAGCTATCCCTCTTGGGGTTCAGCGACGGTGGTTGATCCGTTGGGCTGGAGCCGCAGCTACAGCTACAGCACAACGAAGGGGAAGCTGGTCGTGACCGGCGGCTCATGGCCCTCCGGCAGCGGCGGCAACGACGCTGCATACCGAGTTCAGGACGCCAATGGCTTGGTCACTTCCGAGAGTGATTTCAAAGGCTCGGTAACCACTTCAAGCTGGGACATCACCCGCCGTCTCCCGCTCGCGGTGGTCCGAGCATTTGGCAGGCCGGAGGCCCAGACCACCACTACCCAGTGGCATCCTGATTTCAGCCTCCCCATACAGATCACCGAGTCAGGCCGCAGGATCTCCTTCACCCACGATGCCGTCGGCAATGTCCTCACCCGGACGCTCACCAACACCATCAACAACAAGGCTCAGACTTGGCAGTGGACGTACAACGCCCAGCAGCTGGTCGACACCGCCACCGACCCCAACGGCGCGGTGACGAGCTACACCTACGACCCCCGAGGCAACGTCCTCACGTCCACGAACGCCCTGGGCCATGTGACGCAGTATGGCTATGACCTTGCCAACCGCGTCGTCAGCTCGACCGCTCCGAATGGCCTGATCACCACCTACACCTACGATCCTCGCGATCGACTTTTGACCCAGAGCATCGGCAGCCAGACCACCGTCCTCACCTACAAGCCCTACGGCACCGTCGAGACCGTCTCGCTGCCCAGCGGCCTTGTACTGACCTACGCCTACGACGCCGCCCATCGCCTGACCGGCTGGAGCAACAACCGAGGCGAATCGGGCACCCACACCCTGGACGGCATGGGCAACCGTACCGCCGAGCAGATCAAGGACAGTGCTGGCGCCGTGGCCTGGAATGTCGCGCGCACCATGAATTTGCTCAACCGCGTCTACACCATGACCGAAGGCCCGAACCAGGCGAAATCCTTCGGTTATGACGCCAACGGTGACCTCAGCCGCACCACTAACGGGCTGAACCAGAGCACTCAACTCGCGAGGGACAACCTGCGCCGCGTGGTCTCTGTCACCGACGCAGCCAACGCCAGCGCCACCCTGAAGTACAACGCCCTGGACGCCGTCACCGAGGCCAAGGACTTCAAGGGCGTGGTCACCGCCTATGGCCGCGATGCCCAGGGCAACGCCACCACCGAGAGCAGCGCCGACACAGGCGGCGCCAGCACCCAGTACGACAACCTCGGTCTGCCCAGCCAGGTCACTGATGCCCTGGGCCAGGCCACGACCATCACCCGGGACGCCCTGGGCCGTCCCACCGGGCTGGTCTTCGCCGACGGCAAGACCACCACCCTGCGCTACGACCTCACGGCCAACAGCAAGGGATATCTGTCGGAGATCCTCGACCGCAGCGGCACCACCGAGTACACCCGGGATGCCTTCGGGCGCATCACGCTCAAGAAGCAGACCCTCGCCAACGGGAGCGTCCAGCAGGTCAGCTACGCCTACAACCCCAACGGCACCCTGGCGAGCGTCGGCTATCCCAACGGCGGAACTCTCTCCCACGTCTACGACGCCACGGGCCGCCTCGCGGGCCTGAACTGGAACGGCAACCCGCTGGTCAGCGGCATCGCCTGGAACCCGCTGGGCCAGCCTACCGCATGGACCTGGGCCTTCACCACCAGCAGCCCGCAACTCGCAGCCAGCCGCAGCTACGACACCGCGGGCCGGCTCACGAGCACCGAGTTCAGCAGCTACGGCTATGACGCTGCGGGCCGCATCACGAGCCTGACGCAGAACCTGTACTTGCCCGGGGACACCGACCCGACCCACAGCACCATCGCCAATGCGAACGTCACCTGGAGCGTGGGCTACAACAGCGTGGGGCGCATCATCAGCTTCAACGCCACGGGTAACACGGCTGGGTTCGACTATGACGCCAACGGCAACCGATCCAGCAGCACCCGGGTCCTGAACGGCCAGACGACCAACCGCACCTACACGGTCGGCTCGAGCAGCAACCAACTCACGGGCTTCACGCAAACAATAAACGGATCAAGCAACACCAGCGTCACCTACGGCTACAACGCCAACGGCGACCTCTTGACCGATGGCCTGCGCAGCTACACCTACGATGCTGAAGGCAGGCTGGCGGCAGCAACGACGGGCGCGACCGATGTGAGCCCGACCACGCGCTATGCGCACAACGCGCTGGGCCAGCGGGTGTTCAAGACGGAGCCGCTGTACCCGCCGAGCCAGGGCGACGAGGCCGATCCGGGCTTCATGGCCAGCCTGATCGCGTTCTTCACGAAGCTGTGGAGCCCGGCCAACAACCAGGCCGAGCAGCTGGGCTATGCCTACACCTATGACGAGCAGGGCACGCTGATCGCCGAGGTGGGCAGCGGCGGCACCAACAGTGCAGGGCAGAGCCAGTACATCTACCTGCCCACGGGCAATGGGCCGATGCCGATTGCGGCCGTCATCGATGGTGCCACGTATGCGGTGCACAGCGATCACCTGAACACGCCAAGGAAGCTGAGCAACGCCGATGGCCAGGCGGTCTGGCAGTGGGGCTACAGCGCCTTCGGGGAGGACAAGCCCACAACGGCAAGGAACAGGTTCGCCAACACGGAGACGACATCCAACCCGGGCACGACCAACATTGCAGAGGTGAGGTTCAACCTGAGGTACCCAGGGCAGTATGCGGACGAAGAGTCGGGGCTGAGCTACAACTACTTCAGAAGCTATGACGCGAGGACGGGGCGATACAGCCAGCCGGACCCGATTGGACTCGACGGAGGTTGGAATCGGTTCAGCTATGCCGATGCAAATCCGCTGACCCATATGGATCCTTTTGGTCTGTATGAGCTCTATAGGAGTGGTGGCGTCACAATGGACGCATACCCCGGGCCGCAGGCCGGTGGCAATGAACATGCCAAGCATGGACCGGGCGAGAGTTATCACATCCATCTGCGTGACTCGCAAGGTCGCGAAGCTCGGATCTCAACAGAGACATGGAAGCCGTTGGCGCCCGACGACAAGGAAATCTTCAACAGCAGCAAGCAGATGCAAAGGGCGTGTGATACCTTGACAGAGCCCCAAAAGAAGTTCTTCGACCGAGTGAATCGGCAGATCTTCCATCGGGGGCTGCCCACAACAAATCAATCCCTTCGCTTGTTGGGCATCCGAACAGGGGGGAAGGGCTTCTATGGACGAGGAAGCGATTGAAAAATCACTCAGCGCGATTTATCGCCGCGATGCAAGCGTATGACATCGGAAAACCAGAGGATGCGTTGCGCTTGATGGAGGAGTGCGCCGAAAGCGGTGAGCCGGCAGCTTGTTTCATGACGGCGCTCTGGTACCACGATGGTGAAGGCGTACCGCAGGACTTGGAGCGAAGCGCTCGATGGCTGGCGCGGCATGAGGAACTCGCGGAACAAGGGAGCCTTGAAGCGCAATGGGATGTCGGGCAGAACTACCGATTTGCCAATCTGCTGCCATTGGATATCGAGCGCGCAAACTACTGGTTGGAACGAGCGGCGGCCGGTGGCTGCGGCGAAGCGCAGCATCACTTGGCTTGGTACTACGAGACCGGGCAGTACGCATATCCTGTCGACCCAATCGAAGCTGCGAATTGGTATCGGCGCGCTTTTGAGCAAGGACACCCTGAAACGCTTTATCTATACGCGACCCGTATACTTCGCGATGGTCAAGCAACCGAGGAGGCCATCGGATTATTGAGGCAAGCAGCCGAAAAGGGATTAAAGCAAGCCGAATACCTGATGCGGTCTTACATGCATTGAGAAAGCGCTGTTGTAGTTTGCCCAAGCAAAAGAAGGACCTTCGCTTATTCAATTCATCGGGAAGTCGTCTCGAACACACATGATCATGATTCCCGGAAATTTAAAATCGTACGTCTGCATTCATGTCTTCGAAGGAACAAGGCCCGTACTCTTGGTCAGCAGAAAAGACGGGGATTGGTGCTTCGTTTGCGGAGAAGACCACGAAGACAATGCCTCAAATTACCGGGTGGTGGGCATCGGCCATGTACTCGAAGACGACCCCAGTCTCAGGTCACAACTGGACCTTCAGCCGGATTGGGATGCGGAGAGAAAAGATCTTGACTCGCCGTGGATTCGAACGAGAAGTGACGCGCCGGATGCGTAGCTCTTCTCTTCGTGGATCGGATGGAGATGACTGATTTTTCTCTTCATTTCCCTGCTGGTCTTACTGAGCCGACACTGGACGACAACATCGATGTTCGGATAGAGCTGATTGATGGTCGTGCATTCAGTTTGACCTTTTTCACCGTCTCCAATCTTGTGACACTCATGGCTCACTGGGGGAATACGGGAGAGTGCGCAAGCGGACTGTATGTCTGGGCCAAGAACATGATCGTGGTACAAGAAATCTCGCAAGCAGTGATCAGAAAAGTCGCACAGGATCTTGTTGAAACTGGTGATATTGAATCGGTAGGCTGGTTGATCCATTCGTCTGAATAAATCAGTACCCTTGAAAGTGTTCATCGCGTATCGCCTTCATTCAAGGCAGCACGCAACGACTGAAGCGCAGAGTCAGCCGACTCGATCCGCCGCTTCAACTCCTCATTGACCACCCGCACCAGCGCTCCGAGTTCGGTGCGCGTCGGATGGATCTCTTCCGTATCGTTCACGTTCTGTGAAACGATGAGCTTCTCCAGGCCTGCGTACGCGCGCTGCAGTTCGTGCAAGTTGTCGATGTCATCGCATGCCTGCAGCGCAAGAGATTCAACGCTGGCGGCTTCGGATGATTCGGGATAGGAAGAGGCGCGTGCGGACGCGCGAGCAGATGCAGCCATGAAAGGCCTCCAAGGGTTTCGGTTTGCTGAAACAGCCGCACTCAACGCCAATTGAGGGCGGCGGCTCGACGAGTTGGCGTACCGGGAAACCACTTGCGTGAAACCGGCCGGGCTCGCGCCCGCCCGTCGAGCCGCCAAAACTGGAGGCACGAACGACGAAGCCGCAGACCCTGCGGGTGACTGCGGCTTGCGTCGCAGTGATTTCAGCGGGACGCCAATCCCGATCACGCCTGTTTGGACGTGACGAAGGCAGTATAGCCATGCAGACTACGGCGATTCGAACTGGCGAGATGCCCGCCTGGCCTGCGACTCCATCTGCTGAAGCAATGAAAAAACTGCTCGAGATCGCCTTGCTCATTGGGGCCTTCCTGCTTGGAGGATGGCTGCTTCCGATGTTGATTTGCTCGCTATCGGGCGTTGCGAACTCGGTGCTCTGTGGTCACAACTTCTGGATACTGAGCCTGCCATGTGCGCTGCTTGGCGCGATAGCTGCCTGGATCGGCATACTGCGAATCCGGTAGGGCGTTGTGTCTGTCGACACATTGCTCGCAAACACGGAACCGAAGACCAGATCACTCTCCTGAATGACCACCGAAGACCTGACCCCTCTGCTCCTCGACGCCCTCGGCAAGCGCATCGACGACCCCGCCGCAGTCCGTCTGGCCGAAGCCCTCGGCAAGAAGCCGTTCAAGAACGCGACGCCGAACAACAGCCCCGACATCGTCAATCGCAAGCTCGGCATCGAGGTCGGCACCAGCATGAATCTCAGCACCCGCTCGCATTTCCCGCCGCGCAAGGAGGGGCGAACCTGGGTGACCTGGGTTTCCCATGCCTTCGTCTATCCCAACTTCCGTGGCTCGCTGCCTGGCGGCTTCGACTGGAAGATGGATGACGCGGCGCTCAGCTCGCGCTTCATCCGGCGCGTCGAAGGCATGGTCGAGGAGGTGCGCTTCACGCTGCCGCCGCCGCGCGAGGGCCTTCGGGCCAAGGTCACGGTCGATTCGGGAGGGCTGCCGGAGGTCATGCTGCTGGGCGTCGATGAGGAGGAGACCTACGCAACCATCTACCCCGGCAGCAAGCCGGAGCATTCGGTGGAAGACGCTTTCTTCGCAAGCTGGTGCGCATTGAACGGCATCCTGCGGGAAGACCGCCTTGCCGCCGGCCGGCTCGATGCGCTGCGCCAACGGGAGCTGTCGCCCTTGGACTTCCTGTCTTCCAGCCTCGACGGACTGCTCTGGGAAAAGGACGTGCGCCCGGAGCACGCGGCGTTCTGCCATGCCTACATGAACCGCCTGATGCAGCCGGGCGAGGCAGCCGCTCTCCCCGACACGGAAGAGATATTCGGCGACAGCAACAACTGGCGCAAGCCGGGCGAAGCGATGACGCAGGACAGCTGGGAGAACTACGACCGCATTGCGCCGCGCTACACGCAAAGGCTGGCCCAGTGGCGACGGGGCGAGATCCGCTCCAAGGTCGACTGGCCGGATCAGCCGGCCGCATCGGCCGAAACGGAGGAACTGCCCGAACTCCTGCGCTGATTCCGCTCAGGGCCGCAGGCCCTGCGTGAACCTCAGCGCGTTGCCGATCGCCTCCCCGAACCTCGGCTCCAGGAACGCCCCGAGGTTCGGCATCAGCAGCTGCAGCATGAAGATGCCCGCCAGCAAGGTGAGCGGAAACCCCACCGCGAAGATGCTGAACTGGGGCGATGCGCGGTTCAGGATGCCCATCGCGAGGTTGAGCGTGAGCAGCGCGGTGATGAGCGGCAGCGCCAGCATCAGCCCGCTCGCGAAGATCTCGGCGCCGGCCAGCACCAGGAACATCCAGCCCCCGGCGGCCAGCGGCGCATCGGCAATGGGCAGCGTGTGAAAGCTCTGGGCCAGCGCGTTCACCATCAGCAGGTGGCCGTCGAGCGCCAGGAAGATCAGCATCGCGAGCATGTTCAGAAGCCGCGCCACCACCATGGTGCTGCCGTGGCTCATCGGGTCGAAGAAGGACGCGAACGACAGGCCCATCTGCAGGCCGATGTATTCCCCCGCGGCCAGCACGGCGGTGAACACCAGCCGCACGGTGAAGCCCATGGCCACGCCGATCAGCACCTGCTGCACGATGATCCACACGCCGCCCGCGGACACCACCGGCACCGCGGGCAGCGGCCCGATGGTGGGCGAGACCACGAAGGCCAGCATGGCGGCGATGAGCACCTTCACGGGCCGCGGTACCCATGCCTCGCCGAAGATGGGCGCGGTGCTCACCAGCGCGAGCATGCGCACGAAGGGCCAGAGGAAAGCCACCATCCAGCCCTCGAGCTGGGCCGAGGTGACCGAGATGATCGACGGGGTCACGTCAGGTCGGCTCGCGCGTCGGGGCGGGCTCAGTTCAGCAGCAGCGGAATGCCGGAGAACAGCACGCGCATGTAGTCGAGCATGCGGTCGAGCATCCACGGCCCCGCGACCACCAGCGTCGCGAACACGGCGAGCAGCTTGGGAATGAAGGACAGCGTGGTCTCGTTGATCTGCGTGGCTGCCTGGAAGATGCTCACGATCAGGCCGATGACGAGCGCCACCAGCAGCAGCGGCGCGCCGATGAGCAGCGAGATCTCCATGGCCCGGTGGCCCATGGTCATGACGGATTCGGGTGTCATCTCGGCTCGGGCCCTAGAGGTAGAAGCTCTGCGCCAGCGCGCCGATGAGCAGCTGCCAGCCATCGGCCAGCACGAAGAGCATCAGCTTGAAGGGCAGGGCGATGGAAGCCGGCGGCACCATCATCATGCCCATGGACATCAGCACGCTGGCCACCACCAGGTCGATGATGAGGAAGGGTATGAAGATGGTGAAGCCGATCTGGAACGCCGTCTTCAGCTCGCTGATGACGAAGGAGGGCAGCAGTATGCGCAGCGGCACGTCTTCGGGGCCCTGCATCTCGGGCACCTTGGCCAGCCGCGCGAAGAGCGCGAGGTCGCCCTCGCGGGTCTGCTTGAGCATGAAGGTCTTGAAGGGCGCGATGCCGCGCTCCAGGGCCTTCTCGGCGCTGATCTTGTTTTCGGAGAAGGGCTTGTAGGCCTCGTCGTAGGCCTTGTCGAGCACCGGTGCCATTACGAAGAAGGTGAGGAAGAGCGACAGCCCCACCAGGATCTGGTTGGGCGGCGAGGTCTGCGTGCCGATGGCGGTGCGCAGCAGGCCCAGCACGATGAGGATGCGCGTGAAGCTGGTCATCGACAGCAGCAGCGCGGGCAGGAAGGTGAGCGAGGTCAGCAGCACCATGGTCTGCACGCTCAGCGACCAGGTCTGGCTGCCGCCGGGGCCGGGCGTGCTGGTGATGCCGGGCAGGCCCTGCGTCCAGGCGGCGGCCGGCAGCGCGGCGGCGAGCAGGAGCAGCGCGGCGCGCACGCCGCGGTGCAATGCGGGATGCTTCATGGAGCGGGACTGGCCTTGCCGGAGATGGATTCGCGCAGCTTGCGCGCGAAGAGCTCCACCGCGCGGGGCGCGGCGGAAGTTGCAGTCGAGGCGAATGCCGTCGGCGCGGCGTGAGGCTGTACCTGCGCCGGCAGCGTATGCAGCGTGTTGACCTGGCTGGGCGTGACGCCCAGCACCAGCCAGGTGTCGGCCACTTCCACCACGACCACGCGTTCGCGCTGGCCGACGGCGGCGCTCGACACCACCTTCACGAACTGCCCGCCGCCCAGGCGCTGCAGGCCGAAGCGCCGCGCCGCCCAGGCGCACAGGAAGATCAGGCCGACCACCACCGCCATGCCGAAGCCGGCCTGCAGCAGGCCCGAGCCGCCGACGGCGGCCGGCGCCACTTCATGGACGGGCGTGGGCACGGTGGGAAGACTCATGCCCGCGCGAGCTTCTGCATGCGCTCGGAGGGGGTGACGATGTCGGTCAGGCGGATGCCGTACTTCTCGTTCACCACCACCACCTCGCCCTGCGCGATGAGATAGCCGTTGATCAGCACGTCCAGCGGCTGGCCGGCCAGGCCGTCGAGCTCCACCACCGAGCCCTGCGACAGCTGAAGCAGGTTCTTGATGGTGATGCGCGTGCGGCCGATCTCGGCGGTGAGCTGCACCGGCACGTCGAGCACGCGCGCGATGTCCACCGGTGCGGCGGCGGCTGCAGCGGCTGCCGCAGCGGCGGCCGGCGCGTCCTGGATCTGCTGGAAGACCTGCGCGGTGGCCGGTGCCACGGCGGGTGCCGGGGCCGGCGCTGCCGACGCGGCGGTCTGTTCGGCCAGGGCCGCGGCCCAGTCGTCCGCGTCGCTGCCTGCGGAAGAGGTGTTGTCAGTCATGTTCGTTCTTCAGGTCGCTGTCTTGATGGGAGATCATGTTTTGCACGCGCAGCGCGTAGCGCTCGTTGGAGGTGCCGTAGCCGCACTCCATGACCGGCACGCCGCCGACCTTGGCGACGACGGTCTCGGGCAGCTCGATGGGAATCACGTCGCCGACGCGCAGCTTCATCACCTCGCCGATGGTCGAGGGCATGGAGACGAAGTCGGCCACCAGCTCGACGTCGGCCGACTGCATCTGGCGCGACATCTGCGTCACCCAGCGCTTGTCGACCTCGACCTCGTCCTGGATGGGGTTCGAGAGCAGGTCGCGGATCGGCTCGATCATCGAGTAGGGCAGGCACACGTGCAGGAAGCCGCCCACGGGGCCGAACTCGATCTGCAGCGTGGTGTTGATCACCACCTCGTTGGGCGCGACGATGTTGGCGAGCTTGCCGTGCATCTCGGCGCGCACATAGTCGAAGTCGAGCGGGAACACCGGCTGCCATGCGTCGCCATAGCACTGCAGCGACAGGTCGAGCAGGCGCTTGATGATGCGCTGCTCGGTGCGCGTGAAGTCGCGGCCTTCCACGCGCACGTGGTAGCGCCCGTCGCTGCCGAAGAGGTTGTCCACCACGAGGAACACCAGCTTCGGGTCGAACACGAAGAGGGCCGTGCCGCGCAGCGGCTTCATGTGGATCATGTTGATGTTCGCGGGCACCGGCAGGTGCCGCACGAACTCGCCGAACTGCTGGATCTGCACCGGCCCCACCGAGATGTCGGGGCTGCGCCGCATGAAGTTCAGCAGCGCGCCGCGCAGCCCGCGCGCGAAGCGGTCGTTGATGACCTCCAGCGTGTGCATGCGGTTGCGCACCACGCGGTCGGGCGCGCCGAGGTCGTAGGCGGGCAGGCCGTCCTTGGGCGGTGGCGGGGGAGCCGCCTGGTCGACGTCGCCGGTGACGCCCTGCAGAAGCGCGTCGACCTCGTCCTGCGAGAGCACCTGTTCATACGCCATGGATCGCTTGTCGTCCGGAGAAAGATGACGTGGTGCTCACTGCACGACGAAGATGTTGAACGAGACGCTGGAGATGCCCAGCTCGGGCGTCTCGGGCGTGAGCGGCGCGTTCAGCGCGGTGCGGATCTCGCCGGCCAGCTTGGCCTTGTCTTCGGGCGTGACCAGCGACTCGGGCGGGCGGTTCGACAGCAGCACCAGCAGGCGGCTGCGCAACTCGGGCATGAACTCGACGATCTGCGCCTTGGCGCGCTCGTCGCGCACGCGCAGCGCCATGCCGATCTGCAGGAAGCGGCTGCGGCCCTCGGCCTGCAGGTTGACGGTGAGCGGGTCCAGCATCACGAAGATGGGCTTTTCGGGCGCGGACGGCTTGGGCGCCTCGGCGGCGGAAGCGCCGCCGCCCGTGAAGCGGGGAAGAAGGAAGTAGGCGGCGGCACCGGCTGCCGCGGCGAGGCCGACGGCGACCACGATCCAGATCAGCAGCTTCGATGAGCGGGCCGGGGCCGGCAGGGAGGCGGTTGCGACAGTTGTTGGGGGAGCCATGGTGAAGCGGTTTTCTTGTCCGATCTATTCTTTGCGAAGTCCCGCGCGGACGAACGGCCGAACAAGCGCACAAAGGCGTTTCATATCCATTCATTGCAAGGCGCCGGGCGGGCGGCGGCCTCGTTGCGCGCGGGGCGAAGGTGTGGCGTGAGTTGGCGGGCCTCAGGCGAAGGTGTCGACGCCGGAGCGTGCGTGGTCGGGTGCGGCCGGGCGCACGGCTGCCGTGGCCGCCGACGCACCTGCGACCGTGCGGTCCGCCCCGGGGTAGGACGATGCAGCCTGCTGCCGGGCTGCGCCGTGCTGCTGCTGGCCCTGCTGCTGCGCGAACGCGGCGCCGTTGCCGAAGGGCTGGCGCGTCTCCGCGCCTACCGATGCCTGGCCCAGCGTGATGCCTTGCTCCGACAGCGAGTTGCGCAACTGCGGCAGCGCGGCCTCGACTGCCTTGCGCACGCTCTCGTGCGCGGAGACGAACATGGCCTGCGCCTGGTTGTCGCCCATCGACAGCGTGACCTTGAGCGGGCCGAGGCCCGCGGGGTTCAGGTTGAGCTCCGCCGTGTGGCTGCCGCTGGTGCTCATGCGCGCCAGGTGCTGGCCCAGGGCCGGTGCCCACTTGTCGCTGCCGACTTCGGGGGCGATGGTGTGCACGGAAGTGCGTGCCGTGGCGCTTGCCTCGCTCGCGTGCTCCGACGCAGCCGTCGTCGCCGGCGCCGGCTGCTGGAGCGCGGCGGGCGGCACGGCGGGCTGGCTGTCCGCGCCGTCTGCGCTGCCGGAGGCCGCGGCAGTCACCACGGCAAGGGCAGCCTTGTCGGCCTGGGCGTCGGCGGCGGCTGCGGGTTGCGCGGCGCTCGCGAGCTGTTCGGCGGTGGTCGCGCTCATGGGAGCGCGAGAGCCGGCGGCGCGGCCGATCGCGGCGGTGCCCACGGGGGCGCCGGCGGGCGTGGATGCGGGCTTCGCGAAACCTGTGCTCATGGTCTGCGCGGCGATGGCGGCGCGGGCGAGTTCGTGCAGCGAAGTGGCCTGGGCGGCGTCGGGCTGCGCGGCGGAGGCCTGGGTGCCGGGCAGCGCCGATGCCTCCGATGTCGCGGGCTTCGCGGCGGCGTCCTTCGCGGCGGCTGCGGCTTCTGGGACGGCCTTGGCATCGATGGCCGTGGTGGCCGCATCGCCGGCGAGCGTCTTCGTGGCGGGAGCCTGCAGGGCGGGGTCCAGTGCAATGTCCTTCGCCGTGGTGGCGGTCGCCGCAGCGGCGGCAGTTGCATCCGCCGCGCCGTCGCCGCCCTGTTTCCGGGCGGCGCGTCCCGCGAGGGTCAGCGCATGCAGCGGCGAGTTCGGCGGCGCGAGAAATGCGAGGTTCGGGTCGGCGGGCAAGGTGCCGTCGTCCTTCGCGTCTTCGTCCGCGTCGGGCTTGCGCGTTGGCTTGCGGTCCAGCGCGGCGGCGTCCTGGGGGCCTTCCTGCGCGGCTTCGCCGGTGTTGTTCGAGCGCGAGCGCTCCAGCGCCGCGCCGAAGCTGCGGCCCTGGTCCTCGTCGGCGGCGCGGCTGCGCGTGCCGGCCTGCGCCGCTGGCTGGGCGGCGGCGTTCGTCATGACGGGGGGCGTGATCATGGAAGTCATGTCGGTTCCTGCGTGGAGATTCGGTCGGCGTGGCTCAAAGCGTCGGGTGCGAGGCGCGGTCGAAGAACTTGCGCGCGGCGCGCTCGTCGCTGTCGCGCTGCTCGCGCTTGGCCTCGGCCATCATTTCCTGCATGCGCACGCGCTCGGCCAGCGTGTCGAAGGAGCTCAGGCGGCGCTTCTGCTGCTGCCAGTCGGTGCGGCCGTGGTCCAGCCGGCTCTCGGTCTGGGCGGCGATGGCGCGCTGCTGCTCGATGGCGCCGTCCAGCGTGCCGAGGAAGTTGCGGTAGTTGCGCCACTGCGAGGAAGCCAGGCCGTCGCGCATCAGGGCGTCGAGCTGGTCGTGGTAGTCCTGTCGGTACTGCAGCAGCAGTTCGAGCTTCTGGCGGGCATCGAGGTGCGCGTTCTGCAGCGCGCCCAGGCGCCGGGCGGCGTCGTCGGTCTGCGTGTGCGCCAGGTCGATCAGCATGCCGAGGGGGAGCTTGCGTGTCATGTCTTCTGGAGTTTTTGCGTTGAGGGGGCGCGTGCGTCGGGCGCGAACAGGCTCTCGAGGTGCGCGATCGACTCCTCGTAGCCCGCGCGCTCGTCCATCGACTGCTGAAGCAGCCCCTCGATGCGCGGGTACATCGCGATCGCCTGGTCGAGCTGCAGGTCGTGGCCGGGCGCGTAGGCGCCCACGCTGATGAGGTCGCGGTTGCGCTGGTAGCGCGAGAGCATCTGCTTGAAGCGGCGCACGGTGTCGAACTGCGAGGACGGGATCAGCGCGGTCATGGCGCGGCTGATGGAGGCCTCGATGTCGATGGCGGGGTAGTGCCCGGCCTCGGCCAGCGTGCGCGAGAGCACCACGTGGCCGTCCAGGATGGCGCGCGCCGAGTCGGCGATGGGGTCCTGCTGGTCGTCGCCTTCCGACAGCACCGTGTAGAAGGCGGTGATGGAGCCGCCGCGTCCGTTCGCGTCGCGCGCGCCGTTGCCGGCGCGTTCCACCAGCGCGGGCAGCTTGGCGAACACCGATGGCGGATAGCCCTTGGTGGCGGGCGGCTCGCCCACGGCCAGCGCGATCTCGCGCTGCGCCATCGCGTAGCGGGTGAGCGAGTCCATGATGAGCAGCACGTCCTTGCCGCGGTCGCGGAAGTATTCGGCCAGGCAGGTCGCGTAGGCCGCGCCCTGCAGGCGCAGCAGCGGCGAGTTGTCGGCGGGCGCCGCCACCACCACCGCGCGGGCCAGGCCTTCCTCGCCCAGCGTGTTCTCGATGAAGTCCTTCACCTCGCGGCCGCGTTCGCCGATCAGGCCGACCACGATGACCTCTGCGCTGGTGTAGCGCGCCATCATGCCCAGCAGCACGCTCTTGCCCACGCCGGAGCCGGCGAACAGGCCCATGCGCTGGCCGCGCCCCACGGTGAGCATCGCGTTGATGGCGCGCACGCCAACGTCGAGCACCGAGTCGATGGGCGCGCGCGACAGCGGGTTGACCGGCGGCGAGCTCAGTGGCACCTTGCGCGCCACGTCGAGCGGGCCCAGTCCGTCTAGTGGCCGGCCGGCCGCATCGACCACGCGGCCGAGCATGCCTTCGCCCACGGGCAGGCGCTTGGTGTGGGCGTTGCCGGTCGATCCCTTCTCGTCGGGCTCGGGTGCGCCGGGCCGTGCGTACACGCGCGCGCCCGGCAGCAGGCCGGCGACTTCGGTCTGCGACATCAAAAAGAGCCGATCGCCGGCGAAGCCCACCACCTCGGCTTCGGCATGCCGTTGCGGATGGCCGGGCGGCAGCTCGATCAGGCAGTCGCTGCCCACGGGCAGCTGCAGGCCCACGGCCTCCAGCACCAGCCCCACGGCGCGCGTGAGGCGGCCCGAGGCGATGGTGGTCTCGCAGCGCGCGATGCTGGCGCGCGCCTTCTCCAGCGTGCCGAGCACCGCCTGAAGGTGCGGGTTGGGGGCGGCGGTCGCGGCGTCTGCGGTGGGGGCCTGCATGCTCGTCACGGTGCCTCGGCCGGTTGTCCGTCGGCGTCGCCGTCGAGCGCGGAGGCGACGCGTTTCCATCGCGTCTCCAGCGTGCCGTCGAGCTCGCCGGTGGCCGACTGCACGCGGCAGCCGCCGCGCGTGATGGCGTCGTCGGCGCGCACCTGCCAGCCGGCGGCCTCGATCTCCTCGCCGAGGCTGCTTCTCACCAGCGCCACGTCGTCGGGATGCAGCAGCAGGCGCGGCTCGCCGCGCAGCGCGGGCTCGGTGTTGAGCAGGTCGCGCACCACGGGCAGCACCCATTCGGGCTCGGCCTTCAGCGTGCGGTGCACCACCTGGCGCGCCACGTCGAGCGCGAGCGCGAGCACGGTGCTGGAAAGCTCTTCTTCCGCGCGGCGCAGCGCGTCGGGCAGCGACCGGGCCAGCGCGCGCAGGCGTTCCGCATGCGCGCTGGCGGCGGCGAGGCCGGTGGCCAGGCCCTCGGTGTGGCCCGTCCTGCGGCCTTCCGCGAGGCCCGTGGCGAGGCCCGCGGCGCGGCCCTCCGCCTCGCCGTCGATGCGGGCCTCCATGCGGATGCGCGCGAGGTCGGCCAGGTCGATCTTCGGCTGGGGCGGCTGGGTTGGCTGGAGCGGCGCGTTCCTGCGCTCGGCGGCCTTGCGGCCAGCGGATGGCTTCGGGCTGCCGTCGATGGTGCCCATCTCCCAGCGCTCCCATGCGGAGAGCGCTGGCGGGTTCACTGCGGCGGGCAGAGGGCGCGCGACCCTCGGGCCGCCGGCCGCATGGCGCGCGGCGGCGTGGATGGCGGCGAGGCGCTCGCGCGAATCGCCGAAGGCGCTGGCGGTGGTGTCAGACGAACTCATCGGTGCCAGGCGTTGCGATCACGATTTCGCCGGCCTCCGCAAGGCGGCGGGCGACCTGCAGGATGGCCTTCTGCTCGGTCTCGACCTGCGACACGCGCACGGGGCCGCGCAGCTCCATGTCCTCGCGCAGCGTTTCCGCGGCGCGCTGCGACATGTTGTTGAGGAACTTGTCGCGCAGCTCCATCGGCGCGCCCTTGAGCGCGATGATGAGCGAGTCGCTCTCGATGTCCTTGAGCAGGCGCTGGATGCTGCGGTCTTCCAGGCCCAGCAGGTTCTCGAACACGAACATCTCGTCGACGATGCGCTGGGCCAGCGCCTCGTCCTGCTCGCGCACGTGGGCGATGGCTTCTTCCTCCACGCTCGTGCTCATGAGGTTGACGATCTCGGCCGCGGTGCGCACGCCGCCCAGGCGGCTGCGGCGCACGCCCTGGCCGGCGAGCATCTCGGTGAGCACGTCGGTCAGCTCGTTGAGCGCCGAGGGCTGCACCCCGCCGAAGGTGGCCACGCGCATGATCACGTCGTGGCGCAGGCGCGGCGGCAGCTTCTCGAGCACTTCCGAGGCCTTCATGCGGTCCAGGTGCACGACCAGCGTCGCGAGGATCTGCGGATGCTCGTCGCGGATCAGCTCGGCCACTTCGCCGGCCTCCAGCTCGTTGAGGCGCTCGATGCCGCCGCGCGGCTCGTCGGGCTGCAGGATGTCTTCCAGCAGGTTGCTCGCGCGGTCGTCGCCCAGCGCCTTCTTGAGCACGGCGCGGATGTAGCTGGTCGAGCCCAGGTGCAGGGCCGAGAGCTGCTCGGTTTCCTGGCGGAATTCGGCGAGCACCGCGGCCAGCTCGTCCTTGGAGACGGAGCTGAGCTTCGACATCGCGAGGCCCAGCGCCTGCACCTCGGAGGTGGGCAGCTGGTGCAGCGCGGCGGCGGCGCGGTCTTCGCCCAGGGCCATCAGCAGGATGGCGCTCTTGCGGGTTCCCTGTTCGCTACTCATCGTTGTTCATCCAGTGCTGGATCAGGGCCGCGACCATCTTCGGATCCTTGTCGGCGGCCTGGTGGGCGTATTCCATGTCGGCCCTGCGGCGGTTGGCCTCGCGTTCGCGCAGGCTCTCGTCGGGCGACGGTGCATTCGGGTCGGGCTCGGCGGGAGCCTCGGCGTCGGCGATCGGGGCAGCCACCACGGGCGCGGGCGGCGGCGCCAGGTGCTTGCGCATCAGCGGCCGCAGCACGGCGAACCAGGCGAAGAGCGCGAGCAGCGCGTACAGCAGGTACTGGCCGGCCATCTTGGCGAGCTCGATGTTCTCGCGGTCGCGCCAGAACGCAACCTCGGGCGCGGGGCCGCTGTCGGCATCGCGTGCGAAGGCGCTGTTCACCACGTTGAGCGAGTCGCCGCGGTCCTGGCTGAAGCCCATGGCTTCCTTCGCGAGGTTGCGGATCTGCTCCAGCTCGGCCGGGGTGAGGGCGCGGCTCGTCGCCTTGCCGCCCGCGTCGAGGGCGTCGCGGTTGTTCACCACCACGGCGACCGACAGGCGTCTCACGCCGCCGGCGGCTTGCTGCACGTGGCGGATGGTGCGGTCGAGTTCGTAGTTGGTGGTGGTGTCCTTGCGCGTGCTGCTCGGACCGGTTGCGGCGGTGCTTGCAGTCGAGGCGGTGGAGGCTCCCGGTGCTCCCGGTGCGCCGGGCGTTCCCGGGGCCGGCGGCGTGCCGGGTGCGTTGGGCGCCCGCGGGCCGGTGATCGGCGCGGTCGGGTTCACCGGCGGCTGGTTCGACAGCGCGCCGGGCACGCCGCCGGGCTGGCCGCCGCCGTGCTGCGCCGACTCGCTGCTCTGCTGGCTGCGCACGGCGGCCTGCGACGGGTCCTGGTTGGGCTTGTATTTCTCGTCGGTGTGCTCGACCACCGAGAAGTCGATGTCGGCCGCCACCTGCGCGCGCACGTTGTTCGCGCCCACGATCGGCTGCAGGATCGCCTCGATGCGGCGGATGTACCCCTGCTCGATCTCCTGCGTGTACTTGAGCTGGCTCACGTCCAGCCCGCGGTCGGTGCCGCGCGCGGAAGACAGCAGGTTGCCGCGCTGGTCGACCACGGTGACGCTCTTGGCGTCGAGGTCGGGCACGCTGCTGGAGACCATGTGCACGATGGCGCTGACCTGGCCTTCGTCGATGCCGCGCCCGCGCGCCAGCGCGAGCACCACCGAGGCCGAGGGCTTCTTCTGCTCGCGCACGAACAGCGACGGCTTGGGCAGCGCCAGGTGCACGCGGGCCGACTCGATGGCGCCGATGGATTCGATGGAGCGCGCCAGCTCGCCCTCGAGCCCGCGCTGGTAGTTGATCTGCTCGGCGAACTGGCTGGTGCCGAACTTCTGGTTGTCCATCAGTTCGAAGCCCACGCCGCCGGCCTTGGGCAGGCCCTGGGCCGCGAGCTTCAGGCGCGTTTCGGCCACCTTGTCGCCCGCGATCAGGATCGCGCCGCCGCCCTCGGCGAACTTGTAGGGCACGTTCATCTGCTGCAGCGACGCGATGATCGCGCCGCCGTCGCGGTCCGACACATTGGTATAGAGCACCTTGTAGTCGGGCCCGCGGCTCCAGAGCGTGAACGCGGCCGCGGCGGCCACCAGGGCCGCGCCGCCGATGATCAGCGGCAGCCGGGGCTGCGCGCGCATGCGTTCGAGGAGCGAGGCCGGGGCGGCGCCGTTGTCTGCCGCGGGCAGCGCGCCCGCGGGCGCAGCCGTGCTCATGGATGCACCTTCTTCTTCGCGGCCGTTGCCATGCTGGGAGAGGAATTTCGATGTAGAGATTTCATTCCGGATGGCCGGTGATGTCGTCCACGGCCTGTTCGTTTCGCGGACGATTGTCAGCAGTCACCCGGAATTCGAATGGTCGAACAGCCGGGGTTTTCGCCCTCAGTTGCGCGCTTGAATCGGGGTCTTCCCTTGATACGCTGCAGGCCAGCCGGAGGACTTCGCTCCTCCGTGTCAAGTCACGCGGAAGTGTTCAGACAAACAAGAGGAAGAGGATCACCATGTCCATCAGCGCCATCGAATCGGTCCTGCAGCAGATGCGGACCACCGCGGTCCAGACGGGCATCGGGCCGTCGGCCGCAGCGCCTGCCGAGGCCGGCGGCTTCGCGGCCGAACTCAAGCGCTCGCTCGCCAACATCAGCGGCGCCCAGCAGCAGGCCTATGCGCAGGCCGAGTCCTTCGAGCTGGGCAAGCCCGGCGTCGCGCTCAACGACGTGATGGTCGACCTGCAGAAGGCGAACGTCGCGTTCCAGACCGGGCTGCAGGTGCGCAACCGGCTGGTGACCGCCTACCAGGAAGTGATGAACCTGCAGGCCTGAGCGATGCAAAGGTGATGTGGCGGGGGCCGTGCAACTTTTTCCCGCATGCCCCTAAAGGTGTCTCGGGGGTCCGCCGATAACCAAGTCAACGATGGCTTGAGTCTCTAAGTGGAAGCGGGTCCAGCGTTACGGCCGAAAGCCGGAGTCCACAACCTTTTTTCATCAATCAGGAGTCGAACATGGCGCAAGTCATCAATACGAACAGCCTCTCCCTGCTCACGCAGAACAACCTGAACAAGTCGCAGTCGGCGCTGAACAGCGCCATCGAGCGCCTGTCTTCGGGCATGCGCATCAACAGCGCCAAGGACGATGCAGCCGGCCAGGCCATCGCCAACCGCTTCACGGCCAACATCAAGGGCCTGACGCAAGCCACCCGCAATGCCAACGACGGCATCTCGATCGCCCAGACGACGGAAGGCGCCCTGACCGAAGTCAACAACAACCTGCAGCGCATCCGCGAACTGGCCGTGCAAGCCGGCACGGGCACGAACTCGGCCAGCGACCTGGACTCGATCCAGGCTGAAATCGGCCAGCGCATGGACGAAATCAACCGCGTTTCGCAGCAGACCCAGTTCAACGGCGTGAAGGTCCTGTCGGCAGACGCCGGCAAGCTGACCGTGCAAGTCGGCGCGAACGATGGCGAAACCATCGACATCGACCTGCAGGAAATCAGCGCCAAGACCCTGGGCCTGGACGGCTTCAACGTCAACGGCAAGGGCGTGTCCGCCAACGCCAAGGCCAACGTCAACGACCTGACCAAGGCCGGCGCCACCGGCACGGGCCCGTACGTCGTGACCACCAGCTTCGCCAAGGTGACCGCCGAGCAGGCCGTCGACGCAATGCAGGACGGCAACACGGCTGTCGTGGGCGCGACCACCTACAAGTACGACGCAGCCGCCGGCAACTTCACGACCACCGTCGCGGTTGCCACCGGTGCTCCCACCACGGCTTTCGCCGGCACGCTGCTGCCGACCGCCGGCAACAAGTTCTCGGGCACCTTCACGGGTGTCAGCGGCACCACCAACTTCGAAGTCGACAGCGCCGGCGCGATCACCATCGGCGGCCAGGCAGCCTACCTCTCGGGCGGCAACCTGACGACCAACAACGTCGGTGCTCCCCCGGCCGCCACGCTGTCGGGCCTGTTCGCCAGCGGCGACACGACCGCCAGCGCATCCAGCATCAAGCTCAACGGCACGAGCTATGACTTCGGCGCCGCCGCCAACTCGGGCTTCACCTACACGAAGACCGTGTCGAAGGACGACGTGAAGACCGCCGTTGCCGGCGCCGCCTCGACGGTGAACCTGGGCTCGGGCATCTTCGCCTCGACCGTGACGTTCGCAGCTGCCGGTGGCCAGTCCAGCGACACGTACATGGACAACGACAAGGAGATGACCAAGACCGCGTCGTACACCACGAGCTACAACGTCAACGCAGTCAACGGCGAAGTGACCGTGGCCTCGACGACCGGCACGGGCAAGTACGCAGCCGACGTGGGCGCGGTGGCATACGTCAACTCCGCCGGCAAGCTGACCACGGACACGACCAGCAAGGGCACCAAGACGAGCAACCCGCTGGCCGCTCTCGACGCAGCCCTGGCCAAGGTCGACACGCTGCGCGGCAGCCTGGGTGCGGTGCAGAACCGCTTCGACTCGGTGATCGCCAACCTCGGCACCACGGTCGTCAACCTGTCCTCGTCGCGCTCGCGCATCCAGGACGCCGACTACGCGGTCGAAGTGTCGAACATGACGCGCGCCCAGATCCTGCAGCAAGCCGGTACCTCGGTGCTGTCGCAGGCCAACCAGACCACGCAAGGCGTGCTGTCGCTCCTGCGTTGATCGAAAGGACCTGAGAAGTCGGAGAAAAGCCGGGCCCCTCCCTTGGGATGGGGTCCGGCCGACGCAGGCCTTCGGCGCGAGCCGGGAGCGCCTGCGCTGTCCTCTGCGGCCATGCCCCCGCGGGCGAGGCCGCAGAGGACAGCGAACCCAGCACATCAAGGTGGAAAAGATGTTGAACCCCGTGTCGGCGAATTCCGTGAAGGACAACCAGTGGACGCAGCTGCTCGTCGGCGGTGCCGCGGGTGCCGTGGCGGCAGGCGCCGCCACGGCCGAGAAGGACGACGCGAAGGAGGCTGCGACGCCGGTGCAGGTCGAGCAGGCGGTGCGGCAGGTGAACGAGTCGCTCGCGCTGCGCGAGGTAGGCCTGCGGTTCGAGGTCGACAAGGAGACCGACATGGTCATCGTCAAGGTGGTGGACCGCGCCAGCGGCGAGGTCATCCGCCAGATTCCCAACGAGGAAGTCGTGCGCATCGCGAAGCTGATGAACGACGGCAACGGACTGCTGGTGGACCACGCGGCCTGAGGCCTGCGCCCGGGCATCGGCAATCTCAATCAAGGACAGACAGGAAAGCAACCACATGGCAACCATCAGCAGCCTCGGCGTCGGCGCCAATCTCGACCTCGCCTCCCTGCTCACGCAGCTCGAGACGGCCGAGAAGCAGCCCATGGTGGCGCTGCAGGCCAAGGCCAAGAGCTACACGAGCAAGCTGTCGGCCTACGGCACGGTCCAGAGCGCGCTCGCCACGCTGCAGGCGGCGGCCAAGAAGCTCGGCGACCCGACGTTCTTCCAGAGCGTGACGGGCACGCCCACGGTCAGCGGCATCCTGTCGGCAGCCGCCACCGACACGAGCGCGGCGGGCAACTACACCATCGACGTGACGCAGATCGCGCAGTCGCAGACGCTGGTGAGCGCGGGGCAGGCCGACGCCAAGGCCGCCATCGGCACCGGCAAGATCACCATCGACTTCGGCGCCATCGCCGGCGGCACGCTCGACCCGGCAACCGGCCAGTACAGCGGCGCCACCTTCACCGCCGACGCGAGCCGGCCCGCCAAGTCGATCACCATCGATTCGACCAACAATACGCTGGAAGGCATTCGCAGTGCCATCAACGGCGCGAACGCGGGCGTGACCGCCAGCATCGTGAACGACGGCAGCGGCACGCCCAACCGGCTGGTGCTGACTTCCACGCAGACCGGCGAGAAGTCGAGCATGCGCATCGCGGTCGATGGCGACGCGGCGCTGCAGGGCCTGCTGAACAACGACCCCGCCGGCGCGCAGAACCTGAAGCAGACTTCGGCGGCGCAGAACGCGAAGCTCAACGTCAACGGCATCGACATCACGAGCTCGACCAACACCGTGAAGGAAGCCATCCAGGGCGCCACGCTGACGCTGGTGGGCACCGGGAAGACGGGCCTCTCGATGAAGGAGAACACGGCCAGCGCGAAGACGGCGATCAACGACTTCGTGAAGGCCTACAACAGCCTGCAGAGCACCGCCAAGACGCTGACCGCCTACGACGCCGACACCAAGACGGCCGCGGCGCTGGTGGGCGACAGCACGCTGCGCAACCTGCAGACGCGCATCCGCCAGGCGCTCATCACGCCGCAGGCCGGCGGCACGAACGACATGAAGGTGCTGACCGAGATCGGCGTGTCCTTCCAGAAGGACGGCACCCTGGCCGTGGATTCGGACAAGCTCGACAAGGCCCTCGCCAACAACCTCAAGGGCGTGGCGAACCTGTTCTCCAGCGCCACCGGCAGCACGGCCGGCTACGGCAAGCAGATCGACGCGCTGGTGGACGACGTGACCAAGGGCTCCCTGAAGGTGGCGAGCGACGGCGTGACCGCGACCATCAAGGAACTCGACACCCAGTACGACGCGATGCAGATGCGCGTGGACGCCACGGTCGACCGCTACCGCAAGCAGTTCAACGCCCTGGACGTGCTGATCAACAACCTGAACAACACCAAGAACTACCTCACGCAGCAGTTCGATGCGATGTCGAAGCAGTCCAAGTAGGACGCAGGACACGCGGAACCCGGAGCACCAGCCGATGTACACCCCCCACAACATGCGAACCGGTGCCGGCGCCTATGCGCGCCTCGGCGTGGAGACCAGCGCGATGAGCGCGTCGCCTCACCAGCTCATCGTGATGCTGTTCGATGGCGCGAAGACCGCCATCGCCATGGCCCGCCACCACATGGCGACGGGAGAGATCGAGGCCAAGGGCAACGCGATCTCCAAGGCCATCGGCATCGTCGACAACGGCCTGAAGGCCGCGCTCGACGCCGATGCGGCCGGCGAGGCCGGCGCCGAACTGGTGGGCAACCTGTCGGCGCTGTACGACTACGTCGTGCAGCGGCTGTTCCGCGCCAACCTGCACAACGACGCGCAGGCCCTGGACGAGGCCGACCGCCTGCTCGAGAACATCGCTTCCGCCTGGCGGGAGATCGACGAACGGGCCCGCAGCTGAAATGCAACCTAAAGAGAAACAAGACAACATGGCATTCCGCAGTGAGGTCGTTTATTGCTACGAAGAGCTGGCTGCGACCATCGCGTCGATGCTCGTGCTGGCGCATGCCAAGGAATGGGGCCGGCTCCCCGCGCTCGAGGAACGCTGCTCGGCCATGGTGGATCGCCTGCGCGCCATCGAGCCGCACGAGTCTCTGGATGCGCAGCAGGTCGAGCACGTGCTCTATCTGCTGGAGCGCATCCGCTCGGACCAGGCGGAGGTGTCGGGGCTCATCAAGCCGCAGCTCGAGGACCTGATCGGCCGCATGGGCTATCTCACCCAGCAGAAGAACCTCGGCCGCGCCTACGGGCCGCCGCACTGAGCGCGCCCGCCGCCCGGACCCGACGCACCGAACAAGCTGAACCAGCCGAACCATGACTGCACTCGCCGGATTGATCGACGCGCTGCTTGCCGCAAGGCTGGCGCCGCGCCTCGACGTCCTCGGCATCAAGCCCGAGGCCGCGATCGGCGCGCCCGGCCCGGCGGTGGCGATCGGCAAGGTCGAGAACGATGTGCGGCTGCCTTCCAATGCCGCGCTCGACAGGCAGATTCCCGGCGCCGCGGCCGGCGGCACCGCGCATGTCGCCGCGGGCGCCGCGCCCTCGATGGCCGCGCGGCTGTCGGTGGCGGCACGCGTGATCGGTGCCGTGCTGGCCGACCTGCAGGCGCAGCCGGGCCCGGTGCGCGGCGCGGCCCCGCTGGTGCCGTCGAGCGGACAGCCCGTGAATGCGGCCCAGCTGGCTGGTGTGCTGGCGCAGACCGTGTCTGACAGCGGCCTCTTCTACGAGTCGCACCTGGCGTCGTTCGCGGCGGGTGGCCGCTCGCTCGCGCAGATGAGGCAGGAACCGCAGGCGCAGTGGGCCATGCCGATGGCCGTGGCCGCGAAGGCGCAGGCGAGTGCGCCGGCCGCGTCGTCGGCGGCAGCTGCCGCGGCGCTGGCGGCGATCGTCGACTCGCCCGATGCACTGCCTTCGCTCGCGGCGCAGGCGCAGGCTCAACCTCCGGCGCACGAGGGCGACGGAGCCGGCGCGGCGAAGGCTGCCGTGCCACAGGCTTCCGCCAGCGATGCGCAATCGCGCAGCGCCGACGGATCTTTCATGCAAGGCAAACCGCAGCCTTTGGAACAGGCGGCGGCGAACGACGCGGCGCGGGTGCAGGCGGCCTATCGCCAGCCGCAGGGCGCGCCGTCGCCCGGCGGCACGCTCGAGTCTTCGATGGCCACCCATCGCATGGCCGATTCCGCGCGCCAGGCCGACAGCGCCGCGGCCTTGCCGGCATCGCGCCCTGCCGAAGTGATCCATCCGCAGGCTGTCACGCTCGTGCACCAGCAACTCGACCTGTTGGCCAGCTCGGTCTTCCGCTGGAACGGCCAGGCCTGGCCCGACGTGCCGATGAGCTGGGCCGTCGAGCAAGAGCAGGCCCGGCCCGGCTCCCATGACGGCGCCGCAGCCGGCGAAGAGGACGCGCGCCGCTGGTCGACCACGGTGTCGCTGGCGCTGCCGAAGCTCGGCGAGGTCGACCTGCGGCTGAGCCTGGACGGCTTTGCCGTGCAGGCGCATCTGTTCGCTCGCGAGGCTTCGACCATGGCGCGCCTGCGCGGCGACACCGGTCGGCTCGCCGGGCGCTTCGATGCCGCGGGCCTGCAATTGCAGCAGGTGCTGGTCGCGCAGAAGGAGCCCGCATGAGCGAAGAAGTGCTCGACAACCGCAGCAGCGCCGTCGCCCTGTCGTATGCGGACAAGACGCGCGCGCCCGTCGTCGTGGCCAAGGGTTACGGCGTGGTCGCCGAATCGATCATGCGCGAGGCGCGCGAGCACGGGCTGTACGTGCACTCGTCGGCCGACCTCGTGAAGCTGCTCATGCAGGTCGACCTGGACCGGCAGATCCCGCCGCAGCTGTACCTCGCGGTGGCCGAGGTGATGGCCTGGATCTACGGGCTCGAGGGTCGCGAAGGCGACTAATTGACCATATGGACCAATGTGAAATCATGGATCGGAATATTTCGGGCTGTGGAATTTCATTGAGTGGAATTAGGCCCATAGCATTTATTAATTCGATGTTGTTTGCGAATAAATTACAGCCGAAAAAAGTTGCATCGGTAACCTTTGTTACCGTAAAGCCTGACACCTGTAAACAACACGCTTCACTGGGGATGCAGCTGTAGCTTGTCAGCCACCTCCTACTTTTTTTGGACCCTTGTCATACAAAACACTTCAACATGTAAAACTTTGTGTATATAATGTATACACGATTGTTAGGAGCACGAAGTGAGCTTTGAATCGGAAATGGGATCAGACGTGGAAAACTGCAACATCACCGCAAGCGGCGTGATTTCGAGAGAAATCGGCGAGATAAATCTGGCCTATATGCTGCTGGCGCAGAAGCTGGTCAAGCAGGACCGGGCCGAGGCGATGTTCCGCCTTGGCGTAGGCCGCGAACTGGCCGATCTGCTGGCGAACATGTCGCTCAGCCAGATCGTGAAGCTGGCCGCTTCCAACTTCCTCCTGTGCAGCTTCCGGCTGGACGACCGCCCGATGTTCGCGGTGGTCGGCGAGGGCAAGGAGCCCGCGCTGCAGCAGGCGCACATGTCGATACTGATGGCCGCGCGCCTGGCGCAGGCCCAGGTCGATTCGCAGGCGCAGATGCGCGCAGCGGGCGCGGCGTGACCAGCAAGAGCGTCCTGGGCGAGGTCCGCCAGGTGCAGCTCGCGATCGAGCTGATCGGGCTCGGCGCGCGCCTGCAGTTCCTGGAGGGCGCCGTCGCGCTGAGCCGCGAGCGGCTGATCCGCCTCTACAAGGAACTCAAGGGCGTTTCCCCGCCCAAGGGCCTGCTGCCGTTCTCGACCGACTGGTACATGACGTGGCTGGCCAACATCCACTCGTCGATGTTCTACAACATCTACCGCTTCATGCTCGACGAGGCGGACGAGAACGAACTGCCCGCGCTCATCAAGGCGTATCGCCTCTACACGGAGCAGGTCGAGGCCAATGGCGGCGAGGTGGTGCTCGACTTCACCCGCGCCGAGACCATGGTGCGCTTCTTCGACAGCGACATGCTGCAGCTGAGCACCTGCTGCCGTTGCGGCGGCCACTTCGTGGCGCACGCCCACGACAACAAGAACGGATACGTGTGCGTGCTGTGCCGTCCGCCTTCGCGCGCGGGCAAGGCGCGCAAGCCCGGCAAGGGCGCCGAGGTGCGCCGCAACGGGCTGGCTGCGATCGCACCCACGCCCGTGATGGACATCGGCGGCGCCGTCTAGGAAAAGTGCCGGGCCCGCGCGAACCGCGGGCTCGGCTTTGTTGATTCGACGCCTCGAGGGGCGATAGGGGAAGCGCGTGCTGGTTCTGGTTGGATATCTCGTGGTGATAGGCGCCGTGTTCGGCGGCTACGGCCTCATGGGCGGGCACTTCGGCGTGCTGTTCCAGCCGGTCGAGCTGCTCATGATCGGCGGCTCGGCGCTGGGCGCGTTCATCGCGGGCAACAACGGCAAGACCATCAAGGCGACCATCAAGGAGCTGCCGCTGCTGCTGCGCACCTCCAAGCACAACCGCCAGCTCTACATGGACCTGCTCGCGCTGCTGTACGAGCTGCTCGCCAAGGCCCGCAAGGAAGGCATGATGAAGCTGGAGACCGACGTAGAGGACCCGGCCCAGAGCGAGATCTTCACGCGCTACCCGAACATCCTGGCGCACGAGGGCATCACCGTCTTCCTGTGCGACTACCTGCGCCTGGTCATCAGCGGCAACACCGACGCGCACGAGATCGAGGCGCTGATGGACCACGAGATCGAGACCATCCGCCACGAGGCCGAGGTGCCCGGCCACAGCCTCTCGCGCGTGAGCGACGCGCTTCCCGCGCTGGGCATCGTCGCGGCCGTGATGGGCGTGGTGCACGCACTGGGCTCGGCCAATCTGCCGCCCTCGGAGATGGGCGCGCTGATCGCGCATGCGATGGTGGGCACCTTCCTCGGCGTGCTGCTGGCCTACGGCTTCGTCTCGCCGCTGGCCTCGCTGATCGAGCAGAAGGTGGAAGAAGGCATGAAGATCTACCAGTGCGCCAAGGTCACGCTGCTGGCCAACCTCAACGGCTATGCGCCGCAGCTCGCGGTGGAGTTCGGCCGCAAGGTGCTGTTCTCGACCGAGCGCCCCTCGTTCACCGAGCTGGACGACCACGTCCGCGAGGTCAAGGCGCGCTGACGCGCCCATCGCACGAGCCAGCACAGAGCAGCGAGCGATCATGAGCGACGACAAGCCAAGGGTCATCTTCAAGCACGTCCACAAGGGCAAGCACGGCGGTGCCCACGGCGGCGGCTGGAAGATCGCCTATGCCGACTTCATGACGGCCATGATGGCCTTCTTCCTCGTGATGTGGCTGCTCTCCATTTCCAGCCCGAAGCAGCGCGAAGGCATTGCCGAGCACTTCCGCATGCCGCTGCGCGTGGCGCTGAACGGCGGCGACAAGTCCAGCCTCAGCGCCAGCATGATTCCCGGCGGCGGCGCCGATCCGATGCACGCCGAGGGCGAGGTCAGGTTCGCCGAGGCGAACAGCCAGGAGGATGCCGACGCCAGCCGCCTGGCCGAGATGAAGAAGAAGCTCGACGACCTGATCGAGAAGAGCCCCGTGTTCCAGCAGTTCCGCTCGCAGATCCTGATCGACATCACCACCGAGGGCCTGCGCCTGCAGATCGTCGACACCGAGAACCGGCCCATGTTCGAGCTGGCCAGCGCCCGCGTGGTGCCGCACATGCGCGCCATCCTGCGCGAGCTGGCGCCCGCGCTCAACGGGCTGCCCAACAAGATCACGCTGTCGGGCCACACCGACGCCATCGTCTACACCAACGACCGCTCCTACGGCAACTGGGAACTCTCGTCGGACCGCGCCAACGCCTCGCGGCGCGAGCTCGTGGCCGGCGGCATGACCGAGGGCAAGGTGCTGCGCGTGATCGGCCTGGCCGACAGCATGCACCTGGACAAGGCCGATCCGCGCAACCCGATCAACCGCCGCATCAGCATCATCCTGCTCAACCACCGCACGCAGGAGCGCATCGAGCGCGAGAACAGCACCGAGCCCGTCGGCATGCGGATCGGCAAGGCAGCCGCCAGGACGGAATGACATAACTACAACGACCCGACAGATGGACCTCAGCCAATTCACCCAAGCCTTCTTCGTCGAAGCCATCGAACTGCTCGCGGAGATGGAGCAGCTCCTGCTGGAACTCGACGTCGACGCGCCCGACAGCGAACAGCTCAACGCCATATTCCGCGCGGCGCATTCCATCAAGGGCGGCGCCGCGACTTTCGGCTTCACCGCCCTGACCAACACCACGCATGTTCTCGAGTCGCTGTTGGACCGCGCCCGCCACGGGCAGCTGCGCCTGACCGGCCGGATGATCGATGCATTCCTGGAAACGAAGGACGCCTTGCAAGAACAACTCACTGCCTACCAGGCCGGCAAGGAGCCGGACGCGGACATGGTCGCTCACATCTGTGGCGTGCTCCAGCAACTCGCGCTCGAAAGCGGCGACGGCAGCGCGGCCGTGCAGGCGGCCGCGCCTGCACCGGCCCCGGCGCCCGTTCCTGCACCCGCGCCGACGGCCGCTCCCGAGCCGGCAGCGGCGGATGCGGGCGGAGAAGGCGGTGCCTTGCGCATCCGCTTCGCGCGCCTGTCCGACAGCGAATGCGACCTGCTCGCCGGCGAGCTCGCCAACCTCGGCAAGGTGCTGTCGCGCACGCGCAGCAACGACCAGCTGACCGTGCTGCTCGAGACGACCTGCTCGCCGGACGACATCGTCGCGGTGTGTTGCTTCGTCATCGACGAGTCGCAGATCGACATCACGCGCGAGGCCGTCGCGCAAGCCGCGGCGGCAGTGGAAGCGCCCGCGCCAGCGCCCGTGGCGGCACTGGTGGAAGCCGCAAAACCGCAGGCTGCGCAGGTCGCACAGGCTGCGCCGGCCGTGGCGCCCGCCGCCGCGCCGGGGGCCTCGCCGGCGGCGTCCCCAGCAGGTGCGAAGGAGTCCAGCTCCATCCGCGTCGACGTGGAGAAGGTCGACCAGCTCATCAACCTCGTGGGCGAGCTCGTCATCACGCAGTCGATGCTCACGCAGGCCGCGACCATGCTCGACCCGGTGGCCTACGAGCGCTTCCTCAGCGGCCTGGGCCACCTGGAGCGCAACGCGCGCGACCTGCAGGAATCGGTCATGTCCATCCGCATGATGCCGATGGACTACGTGTTCAGCCGCTTCCCGCGCGTCATCCGCGACGTGAGCGCCAAGCTGGGCAAGCAGGTGCGCCTGGACACCTACGGCAAGGAAACCGAACTCGACAAGGGCCTGATCGAGCGCATCGTCGATCCGCTCACGCACCTGGTGCGCAACAGCCTCGACCACGGCATCGAGACGCCCGACGTGCGCCTGGCCAAGGGCAAGGACGCCACCGGCCAGCTGCTGCTGTCGGCGCAGCACCATGGCGGCAACATCGTGATCGAGGTGAGCGACGACGGCGCGGGCCTCAACCGCGAGCGCATCCTGGCCAAGGCCATGCAGCAAGGCCTGCTGGTGAGCGAATCGATGCCCGACGAAGAGGTGTGGCAGCTGATCTTCGCGCCGGGCTTCTCCACCGCCGAGCAGGTCACCGACATCTCGGGCCGCGGCGTGGGCATGGACGTGGTCAAGCGCAACATCCAGGAGATGGGCGGCCACGTGGAGATCCACTCGCGCGGCGGGCAGGGCACCACCACCCGCATCGTGCTGCCGCTGACGCTGGCCATCCTCAACGGCATGTCGGTGAAGGTGGGCAGCGAGGCCTACATCCTGCCGCTGAGCTACGTCATCGAGTCGCTGCAGCCGCTGCCCGAGCACCTGCATTCCATCACCGCCGACGGCCATGTGATCCGCGTGCGCGGCGAATACCTGCCGCTCATCGAGCTGCACCGCGTGTTCGACGTGGCGGGTGCGCAGACGCATCCCACGCAGGGCATCCTGGTGATCGTGCAGGCCGACGACAGCCGCTTCGCGCTGCTGGTGGACGAGCTGCTCGGCCAGCACCAGGTGGTGGTGAAGAACCTGGAGACCAACTACCGCAAGGTGCCCGGCATCTCAGCCGCGACCATCCTCGGCGACGGCAGCGTCGCCTTCATCATCGACGTGGGCGCCATGCCGCGGATCCAGCGCGCGCAGGCCGCGAGCACGGCCGCGCTCGCGGGCGCCGCCCGGAGGTCCGACTCCATTGCGATCTGACGACACACGACCGGGTGGAGACAGCTGAATGCGCTTCGATTTCTTCCGTCGCACCTCCGAAGACGCGGCCTCCGGCGCCGGCTCGCCCGCGCAGGCAGAGGCAGGCTCCGGCGGCCACGTGACCTACGCCATGCTGCTCGACGCGCAGCGGCGCGTCATCGGCTATCGCATGGGGTGGCGCGCCACGGGCGGCCCGGAGGCTTCCGGCGCCGCGGGCGTGAAGGCGCTCATGGACACGCTGGCCATGCATCTCAACCCGGGCGGCGATGGCTGGCTGCTGGGCTCGCAACTGCTGTTCGTCGACGTCACGGTCGATGCGCTTTTCCAGAGCGAACTGCAGTCGCTGCCGCCGCAGCAGGTGGTGTTGTGCATGGGCGCGGAAGAGATGCTCGACGCCGACCTGCGCTCCATCGTGCTGTTCCTGCGCGAGCAGGGCTTCGGCTTCATGCTGTGCGGCGCTTCCGCCCTGCCCGAAGATCCGGAGCTGCGCTCCATCGTCACTCACTTCGAGGTGGGCGCGCACGACGTCGACACCGTGATGCGGCTGCGGCAGGACGCCCAGCTCGGCCATCCGCCGGTGGAGCCCGTCGCCTCGCGCGTGGATGACTGGGCCGGCTTCGACGCCTGCGCCGGCCGCCGCGTGAGCGTGTTCGTCGACGGTGCCTTCCGCAATCCGCCGGTGCTCGAGACCGAGGACGCGCTGCAGCCCGAATCGCTGCTGATCGTGCAGCTGATGCAGATGCTCCAGCGCAACGAAGACCTGCGCGTCATCGAGGCCGCGCTCAAGCACGACGCCGCGCTCACCTACCGCCTGCTGCGCTACATCAACTCGCCCGCGGTGGGCATGGCGGTGGAGATCCATTCGCTGCGCCATGCCGTGGCCATGCTCGGCTATTCGCCGCTGTACCGCTGGCTGTCGCTGCTGCTGGCCACCAGCAACAAGGCGGGTTCGCCCTACATGATGAAGAAGGCCATCCTGCGCGGGCGCTTCGTCGAGCTGATCGGGCAGGGCATGCTGCCGGCCGGGGAGGCCGACAACCTGTTCGTGGCCGGCATGTTCTCGCTGCTCGACCAGCTGCTAGGCGTTTCCATGGAGGGCGTGCTGCGCAAGGTGCAGCTCACCGAGGCGGTGCAGCAGGCCATTCTTTCGCGCGGGGGGCTGTACGGCCCCTTCGTGGCGCTGGCCGAGAGCTGCGAGTGCGACGACGGGCAGGCCGCGCGCCTGTCGGAGGCGCTGTTCCTGAGCCCGGAGCAGGTCAACGCGGCGCAGCTGGCGGCGCTGGTGTGGGCGCAGGACGCGAGTCCGGCCGCGGGTGGACCATGACGCGAAGGAGGCCTGAAGTGCGGGGCATTCGCGCGTCTGATCGGTCCATTGGAAACGGTGGGCACTATGTACATTGAAAGCCAAGCTTCCAGGCTGGCCGTGACGACAGAGTTCCATTTCACCGACAACGACTTCTCGCGCATACGGACACTGATCCACCGCCGCGCGGGCATCGCCCTGGGCGAGCAGAAGCGGCAGATGGTGTACAGCCGGCTCTCGCGGCGGCTGCGGGAGCTGCAGTTGCCCGACTTCGCCTCGTACCTCGACTGGCTCGAGCAGCGCCAGGACGGCGACGAGTGGCAGCTGTTCATCAACTCGCTGACCACCAACCTCACGTCGTTCTTCCGCGAAGCGCACCACTTCCCGACGCTGGCCGACCATGTGCGCAAGGCGAAGCAGCCGGTCACCGTGTGGTGCGCGGCGGCATCGACGGGCGAGGAGCCCTATTCGATCGCCATCACGCTGATGGAGGCCCTGGGCGACAAGGCCGCCGCCTCGCGCGTGATCGCCACCGACATCGACACCGCCGTGCTCGCCAAGGCCGCCACCGGCGTGTTCACCGCCGAGCAGGTGCGCCGGCTCGCGCCCGAGCGGCTGCGGCGCTTCTTCAACAAGGGCACGGGCGCGAACGCGGGCAAGGTGCGCGTGCGCCCCGAGGTCGCGGCGCTGGTGAAGTTCTCGCGGCTCAACCTGCTCGACAGCACCTGGCCGGTGAAGGAGCCGGTGGACGCGATCTTCTGCCGCAACGTGATGATCTATTTCGACAAGCCGACGCAGAAGAAGGTGCTCGACCGCTTCGCGCCGCTTCTCAAGCCCGATGGCCTGCTGTTCGCGGGGCATTCGGAGAACGCGTCGCTCGTCAACCAGGCCTTCCGCCCGCTGGGGCAGACCGTGTACGAGCTGGCGCGGACACGCGCCGCGGGTGCTTCCGCATGAACGCGGCCTCCAGCGCGGCCGCACCGGGCTCGGTGGCCAGCCATCACTACTTCGACCGCGACGTCGGCATGATGGCCGTGAAGCTGCTGCCTTCCGAGTACTACGTGACTTCGAGCAACACCGCGCTCAGCACGGTGCTGGGCTCCTGCGTGGCCGCATGCCTGCACGACCGCGAGGCCGGCGTGGCCGGCATGAACCACTTCATGCTGCCCGACGACGGTGAACAGGGTGCCGGCGCCGGCGTGCGCGACGCCGTCGAATCGATGCGCTATGGCGCCTACGCCATGGACGTGCTCATCCGCGAGCTGGTGCGCGCGGGCGCGCGCCGCGACCGGATCAAGGCCAAGGTGTTCGGCGGCGGCGCGGTGCTGGCCAACATGACCACGCTGAACATCGGCGACCGCAATGCCGACTTCGTGCTGCGCTACCTGAACAACGAGCGCATCGAGGTCGCCGCGCAGGACTTGCGCGGGCCGCACGCGCGCCGCGTGTGCTTCGTGCCGGCGACGGGCAAGGCCATCGTGCGCAAGCTGCGTGCGCAGACAGAAGTGCGGCAGGTGCAGCGCGAGGAGGGCGAGCTGCTGCGCAGGCTGTCCGGCCTGCGTGCGGCGCCTGCGGCCGACAACAAAGGAATCCAGTGAGCGTCAAGAAAATCAAGGTGCTGTGCGTCGACGACTCGGCGCTCATCCGCAGCGTGATGACGGAGATCATCAACAGCCAGCCCGACATGACGGTGGTGGGCACCGCGGCCGACCCGCTGGTGGCGCGCGACCTCATCAAGGTGACCAACCCCGACGTGCTCACGCTCGATGTGGAAATGCCGCGCATGGACGGGCTGGAGTTCCTCGAGAAGCTCATGCGGCTGCGGCCCATGCCGGTGGTCATGGTGTCGTCGCTGACCGAGCGCGGCTCGGAGATCGCGCTGCGCGCGCTCGAGCTGGGCGCCATCGACTTCGTGACCAAGCCGCGCCTGGGCGTGCGCGACGGGCTGCTCAACTACACCGAGCTGATCGCCGGCAAGATCCGCACGGCCGCCAGCGCGCGCCTGCTGCCTGCACGGCCCGCCGCGGCCGCGCGCCCCGGCGGCGACGCGCCGCAGGAATCGCTGCTGCGCAGCCCGCTGCTGAGTACAGAGAAGCTCATCATCATCGGCGCCTCCACCGGCGGCACCGAGGCCATCCGCGAAGTGCTGCAGCCGCTGCCGCCCGATTCGCCCGCGGTAATGATCGCGCAGCACATGCCCGCGGGCTTCACGCGCTCGTTCGCTCAGCGGCTGGACGGCCTGTGCCGCATCAACGTGAAGGAAGCCGAGCACGGCGAGCGCGTGCTGCCGGGCTATGCCTACATCGCGCCCGGCGGCTTCCACCTGTCGCTCGCGCGCAGCGGCGCCAACTACGTGGCGCACCTCGACCAGGAGCCGCCGGTGAACCGCCACCGGCCGTCCATCGACGTGCTGTTCGATTCCGCCGCCAAGCATGCGGGCAAGAACGCCATCGGGATCATCCTGACCGGCATGGGCAAGGACGGCGCCGAGGGCCTGCTGCGCATGCGGCGCGCCGGCGCGCACACGCTGGCGCAGGACGAGGCGAGCTGCGTGGTCTTCGGCATGCCGCGCGAGGCCATCGCGCTGGGTGCGGTGGACGATGTGTCGCCGCTGGGCGAAGTGAGCCGCCGCGTGCTCGCACACCTTCGCACGTTCGGCGAACGCGCGAACCGAGTTTGAGAGAAACAGAAAACGACTTGTTGGAGCTGGAAATATCGTGATGGACAAGAGCATCAAAATCCTGGTTGTGGACGACTTCCCGACCATGCGCCGCATCGTGCGCAACCTGCTGAAGGAACTCGAGTTCCACAACGTCGACGAGGCCGAGGACGGCGCCGCCGGCATCGAGAAGCTGCGCGGCGGCAACTTCGGCTTCGTGGTGTCGGACTGGAACATGCCCAACATGGACGGCCTGACCATGCTGCAGACCATCCGCGCCGACCCCGAGCTCAAGAAGCTGCCGGTGCTGATGGTCACGGCCGAGGCCAAGAAGGAGAACATCGTTGCCGCGGCGCAGGCCGGCGCCAACGGCTACGTGGTGAAGCCCTTCACCGCCGCGACGCTCGAGGAAAAGATCACCAAGATCTTCGAGAAGCTGGCCAAGGAGGCCGCGTGACATGAGCCAGAACACTGCCGCCGCCGTGGTCGCTGAACCCGCCAACACCACCGAGGAACTGCTGGGCCGCATCGGCCAGCTCACGCGCCAGCTGCGCGACGGCCTGCGCGAGCTGGGCCTCGACAAGCAGGTGGCCAGGGCCGCGCAGGCCATTCCGGATGCGCGCGACCGCCTGAGCTACGTGGCCGAGACCACCGAACGCGCGGCGCACCGCGCGCTCAACGCCATCGACGTGGCGCAGCCGCTGCAGGAAGCGCTGGCCACCGATGCCAAGGGCCTGAGCAAGCGCTGGGACGAATGGTTCAAGAACCCCATCGAGCTCGACCATGCGCGCGAGCTGGTGCTCGACACGCGCGGCTACCTCGACGGCGTGCCCGAGCGCGCGAGCGCGATCAACACGCAGCTCATGGAGATCCTGATGGCGCAGGACTTCCAGGACCTGACGGGCCAGGTCATCAAGAAGATGATGGAAGTGGTCAACGACGTCGAGACGCAGCTGCTGCAGGTGCTGATCGACAACTCGGCGCCCGAGAAGCGCCACGAGGCCGTGCAGAGCTTGCAGAACGGCCCGCAGATCAAGCCCGGCAACCCCGATGCCGTGACCGACCAGGCGCAGGTCGACGACCTGCTGGAGAGCCTCGGCTTCTGATTCCGGAGGTCGCTTCTATTGTCCGAACTGCAGGGGTATCAGGCCCCTGATCGGCAGATTGTTCCGAGGGGCCGAATCCAATAATTTGGCCATGGGCAAGGCGCATTGCGCCAGTGCCGGTTCGGAGCATGAATGGCTGAGGAAAGCGATCTCGAGAAAACGGAACCCGCCTCCGAGCGGCGCCTGGAAAAGGCGCGCGAGGAAGGCAACGTAGCCCGTTCGCGCGAGCTCACCACCTTCGTCATGCTGGGCACGGCATGCGCCGGCCTGTGGTTCACGGCGCAGTCCCTGGGCACGAGCATGAGCGGCGCGCTGCGCCGCGGCCTCCAGTTCGACCGCGCGAGCGCCTTCGATCCCTCCCACATGCTGGCCCAGACCGGGCTGATGTCGCTGCAGGCGATGACGGCGGTCGGTCCGCTGTTCGCGATGATGGTCGTCGCGGCGGTGCTCGCGCCGATGCTGCTCGGCGGCTGGCTGTTCTCCACCAAGTCGGCCGCACCGAATTTCGGCAAGCTCAATCCGCTGGCCGGCATCGGCCGCATGTTCTCCGCGCAGGCGCTGGCGGAACTGGTGAAGGCGCTGGCCAAGTCGGCGCTCATCGGCGGCGTGGCGTGGTGGGTGGTGTCGCGCGACATCGAGGCGCTGATGGCGCTGATGGCCCAGCCCGCGCAGTACGCGCTGCCGCACGCGATGGTGCTGGTGGCCAAGCATTGCGCGCTGATCGCCGCCACGCTCTTCCTGGTGGCGCTGATCGACGTGCCCTTCCAGCTCTGGAGCTACTACCGCAAGCTGCGCATGTCGCGCGAGGACGTGCGCCAGGAGCACAAGGAGAGCGAGGGCGACCCGCACATCAAGGCCGCGATCCGCCGCCAGCAGCAGCAGATGGCGCGCCGCCGGATGATGTCCGAGGTGCCCAAGGCCGACATCGTGCTGACCAACCCCACGCACTTCGCCGTGGCGCTCAAGTACCAGGAAGGCGGCATGCGCGCGCCGCGCGTGGTGGCCAAGGGCACCGAGCTCGTGGCCGCGCGCATCCGCGAGCTGGCCAAGGAGAACAAGGTGGCGATCCTGGAGGCGCCGCCGCTCGCGCGCTCCCTCTACAGGCACACGAAGCTGGGCGACGAGATTCCCGCCGGCCTCTACACCGCGGTGGCCGAGGTGCTGGCCTGGGTCTACCAGCTCAGGCGCTGGAAGGCCGAAGGCGGCGAAGCGCCGCGCGCGCCCACCGACCTTCCGGTTCCCGCAGACCTTCAATACAACGCCGCCGATGCGGCAGAGCAAGCCGCATGAACGCGATGACAAACCTGATGCGCCTGCCCGCGCGCTTCTTCCCGGGCTCGCAGCTCAAGGGGCTGGCCGGGCCGATCCTCATCATCCTCATCCTGAGCATGATGGTGCTGCCGCTGCCGCCGTTCCTGCTCGACCTGCTGTTCACCTTCAACATCGCGATGTCGGTGATGGTGCTGCTGGTGAGCATGTACACGATGAAGGCGCTGGACTTCGCCGCCTTCCCGGCCGTGCTGCTGTTCTCCACGCTGCTGCGCCTGTCGCTGAACGTGGCCTCCACGCGCGTGGTGCTGATGAACGGCCACACCGGTCCCGACGCGGCGGGCAAGGTGATCGAGGCCTTCGGGCACTTCCTGGTGGGCGGCAACTTCGCCGTGGGCGTGATGGTGTTCATCATCCTCGTGCTCATCAACTTCATGGTGATCACCAAGGGCGCGGGCCGCATCGCGGAGGTGGGCGCGCGCTTCATGCTCGACGCGATGCCGGGCAAGCAGATGGCCATCGACGCCGACCTCAACGCCGGCCTGATCGGCGAGGACGTGGCCCGCAAGCGCCGCACCGAGGTGGCGCAGGAAGCCGACTTCTACGGCTCGATGGACGGTGCCAGCAAGTTCGTGCGCGGCGACGCCATTGCGGGCCTGCTCATCATGGTGATCAACATCATCGGCGGGCTGGTGGTGGGCATGGTGCAGCACGGGCTGGACTTTTCCACCGCGGGCAAGACCTACACGCTGCTGGCCATCGGCGACGGCCTGGTGGCGCAGATCCCGGCGCTGGTGATCTCCACCGCCGCCGGCGTGATCGTCTCGCGCGTGACCACCGACGAGGACGTGGGCAGCCAGCTCACGGGCCAGCTCTTCTCCAACCCGCAGGTGCTGTTTCTCACGGCCGGCATCGTCGGCCTGCTGGGCATGATCCCCGGCATGCCGAACCTGGCCTTCCTGCTGATCGCGGGCGGGCTGGTGTGGCTGGGCCGCGGGCTGCTGCAGCGCAAGCCGAAGCAGCAGGCTGCGCAGGAAGCCGCGGCCGCTCAGGCCGCGAACATCGCCGCGTCTTCCGCCGAGACGGCCGAGGCCACGTGGGACGACGTGGCCATGGTCGATCCGCTGGGCATGCAGGTCGGCTACCGGCTCATTCCGCTGGTGGACCAGTCGCAGCAGGGCGAACTGCTGGGCCGCATCAAGAGCATCCGCAAGAAGATCGCGCAGGAAGTGGGCTTCCTGGTGCCGGTGGTGCACATCCGCGACAACCTGGAGATCAAGCCCAACACCTACGTCATCACCCTGAAGGACGTGGAGATCGGGCGCGGCGAAGCCTTCCCCAACCAGTGGATGGCCATCAACCCCGGCCAGGTGACGGGCTCGCTGCCCGGCACGCCCACGCGCGACCCGGCCTTCGGCCTCGCCGCGACCTGGATCGACGCGAGCCTGCGCCAGCAGGCGCAGGTGTACGGCTACACGGTGGTCGATGCCTGCACGGTGATGGCCACGCACCTGAACCACCTGATACAGACGCATGCCGCCGAGCTGCTGGGCCGCCAGGAAGTGCAGCAGCTGCTCGACCAGATCGCCAAGACCGCGCCCAAGCTCACGGAAGACCTGGTGCCCAAGGTGCTGTCGCTCAGCACGCTGCACAAGGTGCTGCAGAACCTGCTCGACGAGGAAGTGCCGATCCGCGACATGCGCACCATCCTCGACGTGATGGCCGAGTACGCGCCGACCGTCAAGGACCCGACCGAGCTCACCACGCTAACGCGCCTGGCGCTGGGCCGCGCGATCACGCAGCAGCTGTTCCCGGGCGACACGGAGATGCAGGTCATCGGCCTGGACGGCTCGCTCGACGGCGTGCTGCAGCAGGCCCTGGGCAACAGCAGCGGCATCGAGCCCGGCATCGCCGACAACCTGCTGCGCCAGGCACAGGCCGCCATCACCCGCCAGGAGCAGATGGGCCTCGCGCCCGTGCTGGTCGTGCAGCACTCGCTGCGGGTGCTGCTGTCGCGCTTCCTGCGGCGCAGCCTGCCGCAGCTCAAGGTGCTGTCGCACGCAGAGATTCCTGATTCCCGAACCATCAAGGTCACCACCGCCATCGGAGGACGAGGTTGAATTCCCCCCCAACAGACAGACGTGCGCACCACCGCGCGCAAATTCGTAGCGGCCACCAGCCGCGAAGCCCTGCGACTGGTGAGGGAGGCGCTGGGCGCCGACGCCATCGTGCTCACGCATCGCGCGACCGCCGAGGGCGTGGAGATCGTCGCCATGGTCGAGGGCGAGGTGCAGGGCGTGCTTCAGGGCAGCGCGCCTGCGAAGCCCGTGGCTGCCGCGGTGCCTTCGATGCCCGTTGCGGCGCCGGTCGCCCGCGTGGCGCCCGCTCCCTTGCCGACGGTTCCAGTTCCTGTTCCGGCCCCGGCGCCGGTCGCCTCGATGCAAGCACCGCTGCCTGCACAGGCACCCGTGCAGGTCCATGCGCCCGCCGCCGCGCCGGCCGACACCGTGCTCGAAGAGCTGCACTCCATGCGCGGCATGATCGAGGAGCAGCTTGCCAGCGTGGTGTGGAACGACAGGCAGCGCCGCGACCCGGTGCGCGGCCGCCTGCTGCGCACGCTGCTGGGCGCCGGCTTCAGCGCGCGTCTTTCGAAGGCCATGCTCGAGAAGCTGCCCACCGGCCGCACCTACGCCGAGGGCATGGCCTACGTGCGCTCGGAGCTGATCCGCGCCGTGCCCGTGCATGAGGACGAGGACGCGCTGTTCGCCGCGGGCGGCGTCTATGCGCTGATGGGCCCGACCGGCGTGGGCAAGACCACCACTACCGCCAAGCTGGCCGCGCGCTGCGTGATGCGCTTCGGCGCCGACAAGCTCGCGCTGGTGACCACCGACAGCTACCGCATCGGCGCCTACGAGCAGCTGCGCATCTACGGCCAGATCCTCAACGTGCCGGTGTACGCGGTGAAGGACGCCGCCGACCTGCACCTGGTGCTGCAGGACCTGCGCGAGAAGCACATGGTGCTGATCGACACCGTCGGCATGAGCCAGCGCGACCGCGCCGTGCCGGAGCAGATCGCCATGCTGGGCCAGAGCCCGCGTCCTGTGAAGAAGCTGCTGCTGCTCAACGCCACCAGCCACGGCGACACGCTCAACGAGGTGGTGCACGCCTACCGCCACGGCAACGAACTGGCCGGCTGCATCTTCACCAAGGTGGACGAGGCCACGCACCCGGGCGCGCTGATCGACACCGTGATCCGTCACCGCCTGCCGGTGCACTACATCTCCAGCGGCCAGAAAGTGCCCGAGAACCTGATGCAGGCCGACCGCGCGCAGCTGGTGGACAGCGTGTTCCAGCCGCGCCAGCACAGCCCGCTGTTCGTGCCCGCCGAGGGCGACCTGCAGGAAGACGCCGCTTCTGGCGCCGCCTCGCAGCAGGCGGTGCAGAAGGCGCAGGGCGAGACCGACCTGCTGCGCCTGAAGTACCAGAACCTGATCCGCGCCATGGCGCACGACGCGCAGGAGCTCGCCACCACCGCGAGCGCGCTGGCCGGCGCGCAGATCGGCTTCGAGCGCGCACGTTCGCTGTGGCGCCAGGCCACCGACGAGCGGGCGGGCCAGAAGGCCGTGCTGCAGGACCTGCTGGTGCACGCGCGCGGCGAAGTGGCCGCCGCCTGCGAAACCCATGTGCTCGCGCTGTGCGGGCAGGTCGGGCTTCGGTCGAACGAGGGCGGGGACGCCTACGAATGCCACGGCAGCCTGCTGCTGTCGGACCGCACGGGCCTGCCGCTGGCGGCGCCCAACCAGTGGCTCTCGACGGCGGCCACGCGCGGCGCCAAGGACGCCGCACGCAAGCCTGGCGCACGCCAGGTGCCCTGGCTGCGCCAGCAGGACTTCGGCCATCGCCCGATGGTCCATCTGCTGACGCGGCTGCCCGGCATCGAGGCGATGGTGCAGTGGCAGGCCGCGGGCCAGCGCTGGCTGGCGCGCGCGCCGGGTTCCACCGCAGTGATCGACATGCGCACCGGCGCGCCCGACACGCTGGCGCGCATGGACTTCGAGTTCGGCGAAGCGCGTCCCGTGCGCTTCCGCGGCAAGGCCGCGCTGCTCGCCGAGTCGCAGGCCGACGTGGTGCTGCGCTTCAACGCGGCCGCCATGGCCGCGGGCATCGCGCGCGACGAGATGCCGGCGCTGCGCTGCGTTGCCACGCGCGTGGTGGATGCGCGCACCGGCAACGTGCTGGCGCAGGTGCACGCGCTTTCGAACATCGGCCCCGAGGTTTCCGCGCGCCAGCTCGCGCAGTGGCTGGGCTGGGCGGTGGACGCCGAGCCCTGCTTCCGCCTGCTGCGCGACGGCGTGCAGCTCGTGGGCGGCATCGGCGAGCTGGGCGATCCGGACATCATGAAACGGCTTCTGATCGCCGGCCAGATGAGCACCACCGTGTGGCGGCTGCTGCAGGCCGAGGGCGAATGGGCCGACCGTGCGCGCGCGCTGCTGGGCCAGCTGATGGGCCGTCCGGCGCGCAACGGCCGCGCCATGAGCGGCAGCGCGCTGTATGCGGGCGTGGGCAAGCTCTTCCTGCTGCTCGATGCGCTGGGCACTGAGTCGACGGCGCCCGTGCAGGCGCCGCGCGAGTCCGCGCAGCCGCAGAAGCTGGAGAAGCAGGATTGAGGGTGGCGCAATGAACAAGCTGGTTGCGGATCAGGCGGACGGCCTGCGACGCCTGCTCGCGCCGACGCAGGCGCGCGTGGTCGCGGTGGCCGGCATGGGGCAGGGCGCGGGCGGCACCACCATCGCGATGAACCTCGCGGTGGCGCTGGCGGGGCAGGGCCGCAACGTGCTGCTGCTCGACGAACACTGTCCGGCCGAAGGCTCGGCATGCGAGGTCTGGGACATCGATCCGCTCGGCAGCCTGGCCGACGTGGCCGGCGGGCGCCTGACGCTCGACGGCGCCGAGGCGCGCGCGGCCTGCGGCGTGCACGTGCTGCCGGCACCGCCCGGCGCGGTGCGTGGCGCCGGCGGCGATCCGCGCAGGTTCTGGTACGACGGCTTCGTCATCGTCGATGCGGCCTTCGACCGCGAGGGCCGGCTGTCGGCGCTCGCGCAGGGCGCGGACGACCTGCTGGTGGTGCTGCAGCCGCATCCCGCGTCGGTCACCTCGGCCTATGCGGGCATCAAGCACCTGCAGCGCGCGCACGGCATGAGCCAGATGCGCTTCCTGGTCAACGGCGTGGTCGACGCGCAGGCCGCGCGCCAGATCATGAACAACCTCGCCCACGCCGGCAGCCGCTATCTCGCGCTGTCGCTGCAGCCTGCCGGCTGGGTGCGCTTCGATCCGCTGGTCGCCGATGCCTGGCGGCTGAAGAAGACCATCGCCGAGGCCTTTCCCGCGAGCCATGCGGCCGTCGACCTGCGGCGCATTGCCGGCGAGATGGACGGCTGGCCGTGGCGCGCGGCAGAGCTTCAGCAGGCCGCGGCCTGAGCCCCGGGGAAGGACGGACCGACGTGTACACCGCACAGGGAACCATCGATAAATCTCACCTGCTGGCGCAGCACCAGCCGCTGGTGCGCCGCATCGCGCTGCAGATGATGGCCAAGCTGCCCGCCAGCGTGGAGCTGGACGACCTGATCCAGGCCGGCATGCTCGGCCTGCTGGACGCCTCCAGCCGCTACCAGGACAACCGGGGCGCGCAGTTCGAGACCTTCGTCAGCCAGCGCATCCGCGGCGCCATGCTCGACGAGCTGCGCGCCGCCGACTGGGGCTCGCGCGGCCTGCGCCAGTCGGCGCGCGGCATCGAGAAGGCCATACAGGCGCTGGGCCACAAGCTCGGGCGTTCTCCCACCGAAGGGGAGATCGCCAAGGAGCTGAAGATGGACATCGAGGCCTACCAGTCGCTGCTGCAGGAGATCCAGGGCTGCCAGCTGCTGTACGTGGAAGACTTCTCCAAGGACGACGCGGACAACGCCTTCCTCGACAGCCATTCGCAGGACGCGCGCAAGGACCGCCGCAGCAGCGACGACCCGCTGGAGCAGCTGCTGGAAAGCGGCTTCCGCCACCAGCTGGTGGACGCCATCTCGGCGCTGCCCGAACGCGACCAGCTGCTGCTGAACCTCTACTACGAGGAAGAGCTGAACCTGCGCGAGATCGGCGCCATCCTCGAGGTGAGCCAGTCGCGCGTGTGCCAGCTGCACAGCCAGGCGATCACCAGGCTGCGCGCCAAGCTCAAGGACTTGCTCTAGGCGGCGACGGCCTCCAGTCGCCGCCCGATTGGGCCTTGTCCGGCAGCGATGCGCGCCCTGCGCTGGCGCGCCGCGCCCGCGCGGGCGGCAAAGCTCGGGCTCTTGCCAAAGACCTCCAAGCAACCTTCCGTCAAGCTGCACGGCGACCGCCCCATCGGCGACTACGCGCTCATCGGCTCGACCCACAGCGCGGCGCTGGTGCATCGCGGCGGCGACATCGAGTGGCTGTGCCTGCCGCGCTTCGATTCCGCGGCGATGTTCGCCAGCCTGCTCGGCGACGAGCGCAACGGCCACTGGTCGATGCGCGCGACCGACCCCAAGGCGCGCGTCACGCGGCGCTACCTGCCGGGCACGGTGGTGCTGGAGACGACCATCCGCGTGCCCGGCGGAACCGCCGTCGTCACCGACTTCATGCCCCGTCCCGCGCTCGACGGCACGCACGAGGTGGTGCGCATCGTGCGGGGCGTGCGCGGCACGGTGGCCATGCACACCGAGTTCCGCATCCGCTTCAACTACGGCGAGTGGTGCCCGTGGATGGACCGGCGCGACGGCGCGGTGTTCGCCACCGCCGGGCCCGACTCCGTGCGCATCAGCTCCGGCGTGCCGCTGACCAACGAGAACTTCGCGAGCTTCGCCGACTTCACCGTGTCGGCGGGCCAGTCCATCGCCTTCAGCCTCGACTGGTTTCCCTCGCACCTGAAGCCGCCGGTGACGCGCGACGCCAATTCGTTGCTGGCGCGCACCGTCGCCGAATGGAGCGCATGGACCGAACGCTGCGGCTACCACGGCGAGTTCCGCGAGCCCGTGATGCGCTCGCTGCTCACGCTCAAGGCGCTCACCTACGAACCCACCGGCGGCATCGTCGCCGCGCCCAGCGCCTCGCTGCCCGAGCTGCCCGGCGGCGAGCGCAACTGGGACTACCGCTTCTGCTGGCTGCGCGACGCGGCGCTCACGCTCTACGCGCTGATCGGCTCGGGCTACGTGGAGGAGGCCAGCGCCTGGCGCTGGTGGCTGATGCGCGCGGTGGGCGGCTCGCCCGAGGAGCTGCAGGTGATGTACGGCCTGCACGGCGAACGCTCGCTGACCGAGCTCGAGCTCGGCTGGCTCGCAGGCTACGAAGGCAGCCGTCCGGTGCGCATCGGCAACGGCGCGCACGGGCAGCGGCAGCTCGACGTCTACGGCTCCGTCATCGCGGCCTTCCATGCGGCGCGCAAGGCCGGGCTGGCGGACATGGAAAAGCTCTGGCCGCTGGAGCGCGCCATCGCGAAGCAGCTGATGGAGCTGTGGCGGGAGCCCGATTGCGGCCTGTGGGAAGTGCGCGGCGAGCCGCGCCACTTCGTGCACTCAAAGGTCATGTGCTGGCTGGCCTTCGACCGGGTCATCGCGAGCGCCACCGAGTTCGGCCTCGAAGGCCCGGTCGCGCGCTGGCGGGAGGTGCGCGACGAGATCCATGCCGAGATCTGCGCTCGCGGCTACGACGCCGCGTCCAATTCGTTCATGCATTACTACGGCGCCGACACGGTGGACGCCGCGCTGCTGTGGATGCCGCTGATCGGCTTCCTGCCGATCCACGACCCGCGCGTGCAGGGCACCATCGCGCGCATCGAGAAGGAGCTGATCTTCAACGGCCTGGTGTACCGCTACCGCACCGAGAAGGGCGTGGACGGGCTCGGCGGCGGGGAGGGCGCGTTCCTCGCGTGCAGCTTCTGGCTGGCGAACGTGTATGTCGCCATGGGCAGGCTGCGCAAGGCGCGGGCGCTGTTCAAGCGGCTGCTGGCGCTGGCCAACGACCTGGGGCTCTACGCGGAGGAATACGACCCGGTGGCGCGCCGGCAGCTGGGCAATTTTCCGCAGGCCTTCTCGCACATCGGGCTGATCAACAGCGCGCACGCGCTGGTGTCGGCGGCCGGCGGGATCTGGGAGCTGGCGGACCTCGACGGCAAGGCGTCGGTGCGGAAGCAGAAGGAGAAAAGGAAGAGAGAAGAGGCGCCGAAGGCGCCCGTCAGGAAGCGTTCGCGAGCGCGAACTCCTCGGCGCTGAACACGGTGTGGAAGACCGTGCCGTCGAACATCTCGAAGAGCTTCTTCGAGACCTCGCGGCTTTCGTGGCGCACCGGCGATTCGAGCGCGCGGGCGATGTCCTCGCGGCTTGCGTAGCGGATCGACAGCACCATCGCCAGCTCGGGGTCGCTCACGTCGCTTTCGAGCTGGCGCAGCACGCGCACTTCGAGCGCGCCGGGAAAGCGGGTCCACAGCGGCACCAGCCTGTCGTGCACGTGGCGGTCGAAGGCTTCTTCCATGTCGGCCTTGACCCGGCCCCTGAAGAATGCGCAGCGGATGAACATGGGTTCTCTCTTTCCTGTGTGTGTTCGCGTGATGAGGAGGCGAGAGCGGTTCAGCCGCGCTCGTAGCCGCTGAACTGCCGCATCATCTCGGCCGTGTCCCGCGCGCCGAGTCCGGCCGCGACGAAGGCGCGATGCAGCTCCGAGACAGCGCCCGCCAGCGGCAGCGGCAGGCGCTGGCCCTGCGAGAAGGCCTGCACCGCCTCGAGGTCCTTGAGCATGTTGTCGATGCGGCCGGTGGGCGTGTAGTCGCGCGCGGCCATCCTGGGGCCGAATTCGCGCAGGATCTGGCTGTCGGCGCGTCCGCCGGACAGCGCGGCGGGCAGCTTCGACGCATCGACGCCGCCGGCCTCGGCCAGCCGCACCGCTTCCGCCACGGCCTGGAAGCCGATGGCGCACAGCAGCTGGTTGACCAGCTTTGTCGTCTGGCCCGCGCCGCTCGCGCCCATGTGGGTGTAGTTGGCGCACAGGCTGTCCATCACCGCGCGTGCGCGCTGCACGTCTTCGGCACTGCCGCCGGCCATCACCGTGAGCTGGCCCAGCAGCGCCTTGGGCGCGCCGCCGGAAAGCGGCGCATCGACGAAGCCCATGCCCGTGCGCTCGCGCAGCGACTGCGCGAGCCGGCGCGTGGAAGGAGGGTCGATGGACGACATGTCGATCAGCAGCCGCTGCGGTCCGCGGGCATGGCGGCGGCGATGCCGTCGTCGCCGAAGATGGCGCGCTCCACCACCGCGGCCGAGTTGAGGCTGGTGATGACGAAGTCGCTCGCGGCCGCCGCCTCGCGTGCCGTGGCTGCGGCCGTCGCGCCGTGTTCCGCCAGCGCCGCCACCTTGGCGGCGTCGAGGTCGAACACGCTCACGCGGTGGCCGCATTCGAGCAGCCGGCGCGAAATGGCCGAGCCCATGATGCCGACGCCGATCACGGCCACGCGCGTCGTCGGGGCGGTCGTCTTCGTCATGCGAAGGCCTTCACGGGATGGCCGGTTTGGGCCCGCGGCACGGTGTTACAGGCTCGCGGTGATACCGCCGTCCACATACAGGATGTGGCCGTTGACGAAGCTCGATGCGTCCGAGGCCAGGAAGATGGCCGCGCCGCCCAGTTCTTCCACGTCGCCCCAGCGGCCCGCGGGCGTGCGGCCCGAGAGCCATGCGGTGAAGGCCTCGTCGGCCACCAGTGCCTGCGTGAGCTCGGTCTTGAAGTAGCCCGGGCCCAGGCCGTTGACCTGGATGCCGTGCTTGCCGAGGTCGATCGCCATGCCCTTGGTGAGCATCTTCACCGCGCCCTTGGTGGCCGCATAGGGCGCGATGCCCGGGCGGCCCAGTTCGCTCTGCACCGAGCACACGTTGATGATCTTGCCACGCTTGCGCTCGATCATGCGCTGCGCGACGGCGCGGCCCACCAGGAACACGCTGTCGATGTTGGTGGTGGTGATCTTGTGCCAGGCGTCGACCGGAAATTCGGCGAAGGGCCCGCGATGCTGCATGCCGGCGTTGTTCACGAGGATGTGGATGGGGCCGATGCCGGCTTCGATGGAGGCCACGCCGGCTTCCACCGCGGCGGCGTCGGTGACGTCGAAGGCCGCGGCTTCGGCCGCGATGCCCCGGGCGCGCAGGGCGTCGCGGGCTGCGGTGAGCGCGGCGGCATCGCGCGCATTGAGCACGACGCGGGCGCCCGCGTTGCCCAGCGCGCCAGCCAGCGCGAAGCCGATGCCCTTGCTGGAGCCGGTGACGAGGGCGGTGCGCCCGGAGAGGTCGAACAGTTTCAAGGGGAGTTCCTGGGTCCTGGGTGAGGGGCGTGACTGGCGAAGAAAGTTACCGGTATCTTTTGATTTCGTCAATGGGTAAAACCTTCGCTGGCTTTGCAGGGGCGCATCGATTAAAGTTACCGGTATCAATTGACTCGGACCGCTGCCCCCAGCAGGAGACACCCGCTTGACCGCTACCGCCGCCGCTTCCCCGCATGTGCTGATGATGGGCGCCTACCCCGAGTGGGACATGGCGCCGATGCGCGAGTCCTACACCCTGCACCGCCTGTGGGAGGCACCCGACCGCCAGGCCTTCATTGCCGCGCACGCGCAGGAGATCCGCGCGATCGCCACGCGCGGCGAACTTGGCGCGAGCGCCGAGCTCATCGCGGCGCTGCCCAGGCTGGAACTGGTCGCCTGCTACGGCGTGGGCACCGACGCCATCGACCTCGCCGCCTGCCGCGCGCGGGGCGTCCGCGTGACCAACACGCCCGACGTGCTCAACGGCGACGTGGCCGATCTCGCCGTGGGCCTCATGCTCGCGGCGCAGCGCCGCATTCCGGCGGGCGACGCCTTCGTGCGAAGCGGCGCATGGGCCAATGCCGCCATGCCGCTGGCCACGCGCGTCTTCGGACAGCGCGTCGGCATCGCGGGCTTCGGCCGCATCGGCAGCACCATCGCGCGGCGGCTCTCGGGCTTCGACGTCGAGGTGGGCTACTTCAGCCGCACGCCGAAGGCGGAGAGCCCGCACCGTCACTTCGCCAGCCTGGCCGCGATGGCCGAATGGTGCGACGTGCTCATCGTCATCCTGCCCGGCGGCGATGCCACGCGCGGCATCGTGAATGCCGAGGTGCTGCGCGCGCTGGGGCCCAAGGGCTGGCTCGTGAACGTGTCGCGCGGCACCACGGTGGACGAAGGCGCGCTGCTGCAGGCACTGGAGACGCGCGCGATCGCCGGTGCGGCGCTCGACGTGTTCCTCAACGAGCCGGGCATCGACCCGCGCTTCGCCGCGCTCGACAACGTGGTGCTCACGCCGCACCACGGCAGCGGCACCGAACAGACGCGCCGCGCCATGGGCGAGCTGGTGCGCCGCAACCTCGAGGCCCGATTTCGCGGGCCTGCCCCTGATCACCCCCGTCGCCTGACACCTGACACCTGACAGAGAGAGAAGGAAAAGAACCATGCGCCTGCGTTGCATGTGCCTCGTGATCCACGCCCCCGACGACCTGCGTCTGGACGAACAGGATGCCGGCGAGATCGGCCCCGGCCAGGTGCTGGTGAAGGTCGGAATGGGCGGCATCTGCGGCTCCGACCTGCATTACTTCCACAACGGCGGCTTCGGCACCGTGCGCATCAAGGAACCGATGGTGCTGGGCCACGAGGTGGCCGGCACCGTGGTGGCGGTGGCGCCCGGCGTCGAGAACGTGCGCATCGGCGACAAGGTGGCCGTCAACCCGAGCCGCCCCTGCGGCGCCTGCAAGTTCTGCCTGGAGGGCCTGCCCAACCAGTGCCTCGACATGCGCTTCTACGGCAGCGCGATGCGCACGCCGCACGTGCAGGGCGCGTTCCGCAACATGCTGCTGTGCGAGGCCACGCAATGCGTGAAGGTGGCCGACCACGTGCCGCTGCGGCTGGCCGCGCTGGCAGAGCCGTTCTCGGTGGGGCTGCACGGCGTTTCGCGCGCCGGCCCGCTGTTGGGCAAGCGCGTGCTGGTGTCGGGCTGCGGGCCGATCGGCGTGCTCGCCATCGCGGCGGCGCGCGCGCGACGGCGCGGCCGAGATTACCGCCACCGACGTGGTCGACGAGCCGCTGGCCATCGCACGCGCCATGGGGGCCGACAACGCCATCAACGTCGCGCAGGACAAGGACTGGGTCTCGCGCTACTCGGCCGATAAAGGCACCTTCGACGTGATGCTCGAATGCTCCGGCAACGAGCGCGCGCTGCGCGACGGCCTGGAGGTGATGCGTCCGCGCGGCGTGGTCGTGCAGTTGGGCCTGGGCGGCGACGTGAGCATTCCGCAGAACATGGTGGTGGCGAAGGAGCTCAGCATCTGCGGCTCGTTCCGCTTTCATGCCGAGTTCGCGCTGGCGGTGAAGCTCATCAACGAAGGGCGCGTCGACCTCTCCCCGGTGGTGTCGCACACCTTCCCGATGCTGCAGGCGCGCCAGGCCTTCGAGCTGGCGAGCGACAGGCGCAAGGCGATGAAGGTGCTGATTGACTTTGCAGGAGATGCGGCGCAGGCGGAGGCCGTCGCCGCCTGAGCATCGGGCTCAGCCCCGGTGCAGCAGGGTGCCCGGCGCGTCGAGCTCGGCCTTCAGCACATTGCCGTGCGTCGAATCGGTGACGAACAGCGTGGACCTGTCCGGCCCGCCGAACGCGATGTTCGTCGTCGAGGCTCCCACCGGGCCGCGCAGCACCACGACCGGCTCCGCGCGCGCATTGAGCACCCAGACGATGCCCAGGCCAGGGTTGGCGATCAGCAGCCGCCCTTGCGTGTCGACCGCGAGCCCGTCGGGGCCGCTCGGGCCGTAGGAGGTGAAGAACTGGCCCACCTTGGCGACGCTGCCGTCCGCGAGCAGCGGCACGCGCCAGATGCAGTTGCCTCGCGTCACGGCGAGGTAGAGCACCTTGCCGTCGGGCGAGAGCGCCACGCCGTTGGGGCTCGGCACGTTCGACAGCAGCAGGTCGAGTTGTCCGTCGGGCCGCAGGCGATACAGGCGCCCCGATGGGTCGTGCAGCCCGCTCTGGCCCTGGTCGGTGAAGTAGACGTTGCCCCGCGTGTCCAGCACCAGGTCGTTCACGCCCTTGAAGCTCTCGGTGTTGCGCCGCCGCAGGTGCGGCGTGACGCTGCCGGTGCGCACGTCCACGCGCATCAGGCCGTTCTTGTAGTCGGTGACGAGCAGCGTGTTCGCATCGATGAACTTCATGCCGTTCGGCTCGCCGTCGTACTCGGCAACCAGCGTCCATTCGCCTGAGGCGTTGATGCGGAAGATGCGACCGAAGGGAATGTCCGAGACGTAGAGATTGCCGGCGTCGTCGAACACCGGCCCTTCGAGGAATGAGTCGGTCGGCTGGCCGCCGCGGTTGGCATCGGCCCAGCCGCTCGGCTCGCGGCGCCGGAAATGCTCTGGCATGCTGGTGAAGGTCTGGAGCTCCAGCACCTGGGGCGCTTGCAGGAAGTACATGTGGGTCTCCTAGTCTGCGCGGATCAGGCGGCCGCGAATCCATAGAGTCTCGCCGGGTTGTCGACGAGGATGCGCCTGCGAACGGCCTCGTCGCCGCACCAGGCTGCGAGCACGTTGGCGAGCGCGGCGTCGTCCACCGTTCCCGGCGTCTCGGTCGTGTGCGGCCAGTCGCTGCCCCACACCAGCCGCTCGGGTGCGGCCTCGACCAGCGCCCTGCCCAGCGCGAAAGCATCGCGGTAGGCGGGCGCGCCGTCTTGCGAACGCATGTAGACGCCGGAGAGCTTCATCCATGTCTTGCCGCCGTCGAGCAGCCGCCGCGCCACGGTGAACGCCGCTGCATCGGCGCCTTCGGCCGGATCGATGCGCGCCATGTGGTCGATGACCAGCGGCACCGGCAGGGCGGCCAGCACCGGCTCGAGCTCCACCAGCTGCTCCGGGTGCACGAACACCTGGATGTGCCAGCCCAGCCGCGCCACCTTGCGCGCCAGCGTCGTCAGCATCCGCGGCGTGGTGACGCCCCAGGACTGCGGCGTCACGAAGTTCACGCGCAGGCCGCAGACGCGCTGCGCCGCGAGGCGGTCGAGTTCGTCGTCGGCCACATCCTCGGCGACGACCGCGACGCCGCGCGCCTGTTCGCCCAGCTGCGCGAGCGCATCGAGGGTGCAGGCGTTGTCGGTGCCGTAGGTCGACGGGTTGACGACCACCGTGCGCGAGGTGCCCAGCCGCTGCTGCAGCAGCCGATAGGCCGCCACCTCGGCGCGCGGCGGCTGGCGCTTCCAGTGCGGCGATGCGGCAAAGCGCGGATCGAAGATGTGCATGTGGCTGTCGCACGCGCCCGCGGGCAGTGCGGGCGCGGGGCGGTCCAGGCCCACCGAGTGGGGAACCGGCTGCGCGATGGAGGTGGCGTTCATTCGTGCGTTGTCTTCAGTCGAGCTTGATGTTGCCCTTGCGGATCACGTCCGCCCACTTCGCATCTTCCTTCTTCAGGAAGTCGGCGAACTCGGCGGGCGTTGAGCCGACCGGCTGCACGCCGACGTCGACGAAGCGCTTCTTCACTTCCTCTTCCTTCAGCGCCTCGACCACGGCCTTGTGCAGCTTCTCTGCGATGGGTGCCGGCGTGCCGGTGGGCACGAACATGCCGTTCCATTCGTAGGCCTCGTAGCCGGGCACCACGGTCTCGGCGAGGGTCGGCACCTCGGGCAGGCGCGGCGAACGCTGCGGCGAAGACACCGCCAGGGCGCGCAGCTTGCCGGAGGACACGAGCGGATACGAGGCGGCGATGGTGCTGAACATGAAGTCCACCTGCCCGCCCATCACGTCGGTGATGGCGGGGCCGCCGCTCTTGTAGCCCACGTGCACCATGTCCAGCCCGAGCCGCTGGCGCAGCAGTTCGGCCGCGAGCCGCTGCACGGTGCCGCTGCCGCCCGATGCGAAGTTGATCTTTCCCGGCTCGGCCTTCGCCTTGTCCGCCAGGTCCTTGATGGTCTTCAAGGGCGATTCGGCGCGCACGATCACGATGTTGGGCGCCAGCGCCACGAGCGCGAGCGGCTGCAGCGCGTTGGCGGCATAGGGCATGCGCGCGAAGAGATGCGGGTTGATCGAGTAGGGCGTGGCGTCGTAGAGCACGGTGTAGCCGTCGGGCGCGGCCTTGGCCGCGAAGCCCGCGCCGATGGTGCCGCTGGCGCCGGGCCGGTTGTCGACGATTACTGTGGTGCCCAGCTTCATGCCCACGCGCACGGCCAGCACGCGCGCGAGCGCATCCGCCGATCCGCCGGGTGCGTAGGGCACAACCAGCGTGATGGGGCGCTCCGGATAGGCGGCGTGCGCGGAAGTCGCTGCTGCCGCGATGAGGATGCATGCGGCAAGCATGCGTCGGATGGCTTTCATGGTGTGTTCCTCTCGTATGCGTTCATTCGGTCTTGAGGTCGAGCGATCGGGCCAGATCGCCGTAGAGCCTGACCTCGCCCGCGAGCTGCGCAGCGAAAGCGTCGCCGCAGGTGTTGCGGGCCTCCATGCCCAGCGAGCGCAGCTTTTCCTGCGCGGCCGGCGCCTGGGAGAACTCGGTCGCCACGCGGCGCAGCATGGCCAGCACTTCGGGCGGCGTCTTCGCCGGCGCGAGCAGGCCGTACCAGGCGTCGGCCGTGTAGCCCTTGACGCCGGACTCCTCGAAGGTCGGCACGCCGGGCAGCAGCGCCGAGCGCTTCGGCGCGGCCACCGCCAGCGCGGTCAGCTTGCCGCTCTGTACCTGCGCGAGCACCGAGCCCAGCGTGGCGAATGAGCTGTCGACCTGCCCGCCGATGAGATCTGTCACCGCCTGCGCCGCGCCCTTGTAGGGGATGTGGTTCATCGCCGTGCCCGTGAGCTGCGTGAACTGCGCGCTCGCGAAGTGGCCCGAGCTGCCCGATCCCGGCGTGGCATAGGTGCGCTTGCCCGGCTCGGCCTTCACCGCCTGCAGGAAGGCGCCGAAGGTCTTCACCGGCATCGACGGGCCTACCACCAGCACCGTGGGGCTCACGGCCAGCGAGCACACCGGCGCGAAGGAGCGCACCGCGTCGAACTTGACGCGCTGGCTGTAGAGCGCCGGGATCATCGTGTGGTTCGTCGCACCCAGCAGCAGCGTGTAGCCGTCCGCTGGCGCGGCGGCGACCGCCTCGGCCGCGAGGATCGTGTTGGCGCCGGGCTTGTTGTCCACGACGAATGGCTGGCCCAGCGCGCGCGATGCATGGTCTGCGAAGGCGCGCGCCACCACGTCGGTGGGGCCGCCCGCGGAGAAGCCGACGAGCACGCGCACCGGCTTGGCCGGCCAGGCCTGGGCCTGCGCCTGCATGTGGACCGCCAGTGCGACCGGCAGGCCAAGCGCGAGCGCGAGCCCGGCCCGGAGGCCCTTCTTGCCGCTCTTCATTCTCTTGTCTCCTTGTTCTTGGTCGGGATGGCGGCGAAGCCTTCAGCTGCTCGCCGCCGTCTGTCGCTCCAGCACCTGCAGCAGGTTCTTCGCGGCGCCCACGCCCATGTTGACGTAGGCGTCGCTGGTCACGCCGCCGATGTGGGGGCTTAGCACGATGTTCTTCTCGCCCTGGAAGGGGTGGCCCGCGGTCATCGGCTCCACTGCGAAGCTGTCGAGCCCTGCCATGGAGACCTGGCCCGAGCGCACGGCTGCCAGCAGCGCCTCTTCATCGATCAGGCCGCCGCGTGCGGTGTTGACCACGATCACGCCGCGCTTGCAGTGCGTCAGCGTGTCCGCATTGATCAGTCCCCGGTTCTCGTCGGTCAGCGGGCAGTGCAGCGAGATGACGTCGGACTCGGCCCAGATGGTCGCGAGGTCGGCGGCCTGCACGTGGGCCGGCAGGTTCTTCGCGTACGGATCGAACCCGAGCACGCGCATGCCCAGCGCATCGACCATGCGCGCGAAGCGCAGCCCGATGGCGCCCAGCCCGATCAGGCCGATGGTGCGCCCGCCGAGTTCGAGGCTCTTGTGCGTCGCCTTGTCCCAGTGGCCTGCGTGCATGCGCGCATCCAGCGCCACCACCGACTTCGCGCAGGCCAGCAGGAGAGCGAGCGCCTGCTCGGCCACCGCCGCCGCGTTCGCGCCGACGGCCGCAACCACCTCGATGCCGCGCGCCTTAGCCGCCACCTTGTCGATGGTGTCGGTGCCGCTGCCGTGCTTGGAGATCACCTTCAGTGAAGGCGCGGCGTCCATGACGGCCGCGCCCACCTTGCCGTAGCGCACGATGATGGCCACCGGGTCGTGCGCGCGGCACAGCGCGACGAGGTCGTCCTCGGTCGGCGTCCTGCCGGCGTAGACGAGCTCGTGGCCTTCGAGCAGCTTCACCGCCTGCGGCGCCAGGTCGGCGCCCGTCACCAGAATGGCTGTCACAGTTTTTCGCCTTCCTTCAGAACGCCCGCTGCGCGCAGCGCGGAATCGAGCCACTTGGCGGCGGTGTCGCCCTGCTTGATGGCGGCGACGCGCGCGGCTTCGTCCTTCACCTTCTTCGCAGCCAGCGGCAGCAGCGATTCGATCTTCTCGCGCTCCACCACCACTACGCCGTCGCCGTCGCCGATGACGAAGTCGCCCGCATGCACCGTCACGCCGCCGATCGACACCGGATGCCCGATGCGGCCGCCGATGCTCTTGGTCGGCCCGTTCGGATTGGTGCCCGCGCAGAAGACGGGGAAGTTCATCTCGTCGATCTCGAGGCTGTCGCGGCAGGCGCCGTCCATCACCACGCCGGCGATGCCGATCTGCCGGCAGGCGGTCATCATGATCGTGCCCATGAGCGCGGAGCTGAGGTCGCCCTTGCCGTCGATGACGAGCACGTCGCCGGGCTTGGCCATGGCGATGGCGGCGTGGATCATCAGGTTGTCGCCGGGGCGCACTTCCACGGTGATCGCGGTGCCCGCCAGCTTCATGCGCGGGCGCAGTGCCTTGATGCGGCCGTCCAGCGCGCCGCGGCGGCCGGCCACGTCGGCCAGGATGGCGGGCTGGAACTCGGCCGCCTGCGCCACGATGTTCGCGGGCACGCGTTCGAAGTCGCGGATGACGTCGGGGAGGGGAGATGACATGGGAAAACCTTCTTGGGTGGTGGATTGGGGGTAAATGGAAAAGGCGGGGCTCACTCGGGCCGGATGCCCGCGTCCTTGATGACCTTGGCCCACTTGGCCAGGTCCGCTTTCTGGGTGTCGGCGAGCTGCTGCGGCGTGCTGCCCACGAGGGTGACGCCGAGCTTGTCGGCCATTGCGGCGATCTCCGGGTCCTTCAGGTGGCGCACCACTTCGGCGTTGAGCTTCTGGACCACGGCCGCGGGCGTGCCTGCCGGCGCGTAGAGCGCCTGCCACTGCTCGACCACGAAATCCTTGAAGCCGGCCTCGCCCATGGTGGGCACGTCCGGCAGCGCCTTCAGCCGCGCGGCCGAGGTGACGGCCAGCGCCCTCAGCTGCCCGCCCTGGATGTGCGGCAGCGCCGCGGCCACCGGCGCGAACATGAAGCTGGCGTGGCCGGCCAGCACGTCCTGGATGGCCGGCGTGTCGCCCTTGTAGGGCACGTGCGTCATACGCGTGCCCGTCTGCAGGCGCAGCAGCTCGCCCTGCATCTGCAGGATGGTGCCGTTGCCGCCCGAGGCGAACGACAGCTGCTCGGGCTTCGCCTTCGCCTGCGCGACGAGGTCGGCAACCGTGCGCAGCGGCTGTGCGGCACCGACGACCAGCACGTGAGGAATGGTCCCGATCAGCGTCACCGGCGCGAAGGCTGCGACGGGGTCGTACTGCATCTTCTGCAGCAGGTTCGGCACGATTGCTTGCGGGCCGATCGAGGTGCCGAGCAGCGTGTAGCCGTCGGGTGCCGACCGCGCGACGAAGGCAGAGCCGATGGTGCCGGTGGCGCCGGCCTTGTTGTCGACGATCACCGTCGTGCCCAGCGATGCGCCCAGCCGCTGCGCGATGGCGCGCCCGAGGATGTCGGTGGTGCCGCCCGGCGGGTAGGGCACGACCCAGGTGATGGGCCTGCCGGTGGGCCACTGGCCCTGTGCGAGTGCGGGCATCGACGCCGCGGCGAGCGCGGCCAGGCCCAATGCGCCGAAGCGGCGCCTGTGCATGCGGATCATGTTGTCTCCGTGGAAGCGTTGTTCTGTCTGTCGAAGCCGTAGAGCGCGGCCGGGTTGTCGACCAGCACGCGGCGCAAGGCGGCCGCCGTTTCGGTCCAGCCGGCCAGCAGGGCCATCTGCTGCGCGTCGTTGGGCATGGCCTGGTGGCCGGCGCTGGCGCTGGCGTGCGGCCAGTCGCTGCCCCACAGCACGCGCTGCGGCGCAGCCTGCAGGAAGCTCCTAGCCAGCGGTGTCACGTCCGCGAAGTGCGGCGGGCCTTCCTCGCTCACGATGTAGCTGCCCGAGAGCTTGACCCACGCGCGGCCCGATGCGAGCAGGCGCAGCACCAGCGCATGCGCCGCATGCCTGCCGGCCATCGACGGTGCGAGCCTTACGAAGTGGTCGAACACGATGGGTACGGGCAGGTCTTCCAGCACGTCGGCGAGCTGCGCCAGCAGGTGCGCCGGCGCGAGCAGCTGCAGGTGCCAGCCCAGCGGCGCGATGCGCCTTGCCAGCGGTGCGATCTGCGCGGCGTTGTTCGCGACGCCGAGCGAGAGGTTGAGCCGGATGCCGCGCACGCCGCAGTCGTGCAGCGAGCGCAGTTCGTCGTCTCCGGTGTTCTCGTCGATGACCGCCACGCCGCGCGCCTGTGCGCCGAAGGCGGTGAGCGCATCGCGCAGGGGGCGGTTGTCGGTGCCGTAGGTGGAGGGCGTCACGAACACCACGTGCTCGGTGCCGGTGCGCTGCTGCAGTTGGCGGTAGTCGTGCGCGGTGGCGTCCGGCGGCGTCAGCTTCGCGCCCGGTGCCGGCGGATAGCGCGAGTCGTACAGGTGCACGTGGCAGTCGCAGGCGCCGGGCGGCACCTCGACCGGTGCGCATCCCTGCCCGGCCGAGAAGGGCGCAATGGAGCCGGACATGCCGCGTCAGTCGAGCCGGATGCCCGATGCCTTCACGATCGCGCCCCAGCGCACGCCGTCAGTGCGGATCAGCGAGGCGAACTTCTCCGGCGGGCCGGACAGCACTTCCGCGCCCTGTGCCGCGAGTTTTTTCTGCACGTCGGGCGTCGCGAGGGCCTTGTTGAAGGCGGCGTTGAGTTTTGCGACCGCGTCCTTCGGCATGGCCGCGGGGCCCGCCACGCCGAACCAGGTGACGGCCTCGAAGTCCTTGTAGCCGGCCTCGACCATGGTGGGCACGTCGGGCAGGTCGCTGTTGCGCTGCAGCGAGGTCACGGCCAGCGCGCGCAGCTGTCCGCTCTTGATCTGCGCGATCAGCGTCGGCACCGACGACACGTAGAGCTGGATCTGCCCGCCGACCAGGTCGGTCAGGCCCTGCGAAGCGCCCTTGTAGGGCACGTGCGTGAGCTGGATGCCGGCGACCTTCTGGAACTGCTCGGTCGCGAGATGGGCTACGGTGCCGTTGCCCGAACTCGCGTAGTTGAGCGCCGTGGGCTTGGCCTTCGCGGCGGCGACCACATCGGCGAGCTTCTTGTAGGGCGAGGCGGAGGACACGACCACCACCAGCGGCGCCGATGCGACCAGGCCGACTGCCGCCAGGTCCTTCACCGGGTCGTAGGGCAGCTTGGCGTAGAGCGACGGGTTGATCGCGAGGTTGCTGGTCTGGCCCAGCACGAGCGTGTAGCCGTCGGGGCTGGCCTTGGCCGCCGCGTCCACGCCGATGTTCCCGCCCGAGCCGGGCTTGTTGTCGATGACGATGGTCCAGCCTTCGGAGGTCGCGACCTTGTTCGCCACTTCGCGGGCGATGATGTCCGTGCCGCCGCCCGGCGGAAACGGCACGATGAGCTTGATCGGGCGCGCCGGATAGGCCTGCGCCGCCGCAATGCCCGAGGCCAGAAGAAGGGCGAGGCCGAGGGCCGCGCGGCGAGGAATGGAGCCGAGGCTCGGGGTGCGCATGGATCTGTCTCCGAATCGTTCGTTGGGTGCCTGCAGCCCGTGCTGCGAGGCGTGAAGCGACTTTAGGCAGGCGTTCCATTCCATACAATGGTGGTCCACTGAACGGACCATGGACCACTGTGTGAAACAAAGTTCGAAGACCGGATCCACGCGGAAGGAAGTGATCGAGGTGCCCCGCGAGGCCGACGCCGAGGCCTCGGGCGGCGTCACTGCCGTCACCCGCGCGCTGCAACTGCTCGATGCCTTCGGCATGCAGGACGAGCACCTCTCGCTCGCAGAACTGACGCGGCGCAGCCAGATGCACAAGACGACCGCGCTGCGCCTGCTGCGCACGCTGGCGCTTGCCGGCTACGTCGTGCAGCGCGACGACGGCGGCTGGAGGCTCGGCCCCGCGGCGGGTTGGCTGGGCGCGCGCTACCAGGCCAGCTTCGATGCCAACGGCGTGGTGGAGCCGATGCTGCTAGCCCTCTCGAAGGCAACGGGCGAGAGCGCCGCCTTCTACGTTCGCGAAGGAAACTCCAGGACCTGCCTGGCGCGCGTGGAAGGGCCGCAGCCCATCCGGCACCACGCGCGCATGGGCGCGATGCTCCCGCTGGACCTGGGCTCACCGGGGCGCGTGATCCTCGCGTTCTCGGGCGAGCCTGGAAAGCTCTACGAGGACATCCGCAAGAAGGGCCACCACTACTCCATTGGCGAGCGCGAGAAGAACGTGGCGACGGTGTCCGCGCCGGTCTTCGGTCTGCGCTGGGCGCTGCTGGGCTCGGTGTGCATCTCGGGTCCCGCGGACCGGTTGCCCAAGGCGAAGCTGATCGGACATGCGAAGACGATCATGAAGGCCGCGAACGAGCTCTCCTATGCGCTCGCGGGAAGGCCAACGGCGCAGACGCCTGCGGTGGTGTCGACGTGGCATCCCTGAGCCAGAACCCGGTTCGGAGCCGAGAACCGGACGGTGCGAATCAGTTTTAGGGAGGCACTTTTAGTGTGTGGAACTGAAGCGTTCAGTCACTGGTCGTGCAGAATTCCGCTCGCGGCAACGGATCGAAGAGTTAGGGCCCGCCACGCTTCATGTCGAAGCGCTGACTCAATAAAAAGGGGAGTGAGTAATGGAGCAGAGAGGAAATTCGGGCGCGACTGTGAGGTCGCGGCCGTATGGGCGAGTGCAGGCGCTGGGCCTGCAGTTGACGGCCATGTCGATGGCTACCGCGGACTCGGGCGGGATACAGCGTCCCGGTCAGCGCATCGGCTGAGAAGGACCGTCCGCCATGAACCTGATCTTCCGCATGCTGTGGGTGTGGTGGCTCTCGCGACGCCGCGAGCGCCTGCCGGTCGGTGTCGCCGAGAGCCGGCTGCGGCTGATGACGTTGCCGACCGACCTGGACATCAACCTGCACATGAACAACGGCCGCTACCTGACGATCGCGGACCTCTCGCGCCTTGACCTGTTCATCCGGACGGGCCTGACCGGCGTGATGCGCAAGGAGCGCTGGGCGCCGATCGTCACCGAGCACACCATGGTCTACAAGAAGTCGCTCAAGCTTTTCCAGCGTTACGAGGCTGTCATGCAGTTGACCCACTGGGACGAGCGCCACTTCCATATGTCGCATCAGTTTCTCGTGGATGAGCGTGTCGTCGCCGAAGGCACGTCCAAGGGGGTGATCCTCGGGCGCGAGGGCGTGGTGGCGCCTGAGGCCGTACTTGCGCGTTTGCGGCGGGAGCGCTGATCTGCGAGCGTCGCCCCTGCGGCAGCGGCGAGCCGGCCTTCAATCCGCAGCCGCAGGCTTGACCCGGCGCTGCCGCATCGCGCCTGTTTTCGGCGCGGCATGGCGAGGAGCGGGTGCCGGGCGCGCACGCACGGGCCGCCGTGCCTCGCATGCAGCGATCAGCGGCGTGATCTCTAGCAGGCTGTTGAAATTCGTCCGCGCAAATGCTGATTCGCTAACGATGGATGGCGAATAAGCTGCCTCATACCGCAACGACAGGGGTACAGACGATGCGAGGCTCGGACGGGATGCAGGAAGCGCTGTTCACGGTGGCCAAGCTGGAGGACTTCGTGCCTGGCGATCACCCGCTGCGAGCCATCCGCAATCTGGTGAACGAGGCGCTGGCTGGATTGCACGGGCTGTTCAACTCGGTCTACGCCGACAGCGGTCGCGCTTCGGTGGCACCAGAGAAGCTGCTGCGGGCCATGCTCATTCAGGTGCTGTTCTCGGTACGCAGCGAGCGGCAGTTGATGGAGCAGATTCGCTACAACCTGCTGTACCGCTGGTTCATCGGCTTGGCGATCGACGATGCCGTGTGGGATCACTCGGTGTTCTCCAAGAACCGTGATCGCTTGCTTGAGCACGCCGTGGTGGAGCAGTTCTTCACCGAGGTGATGCGTCTGGCCGACAAGCGCAAGCTGCTGAGCAAGGAACACTTCTCGGTGGACGGCACGCTGATCCAGGCATGGGCCAGCCACAAGAGCTTCGTGACCAAGGATGGCAGCGAGCCGCCCGACAAGGGAGCTGGAAGTGGCGGGCGTAACAACTTGGCCGACTGGAAAGGCAAGCCGCGCAGCAACGACACGCATAGGAGTACGACAGACCCGGACGCGCGGCTGTTCCGCAAGGGCAAGAGCCAGGCGGCGATCCTGGCGTACCAGGGGCATGTGCTGATGGAGAACCGATCTGGACTGGTCGTGAGCGCCGTGGTGACGCATGCGGATGGGTACGGCGAGCGCGCAGCCGCATTGGCGATGCTGGATACGCTGCCCAGGGGTGGCCCCAAGACGCTGGGTGCAGACAAGGGTTACGACATGCGCGACTTCGTCGCTGGGTGCCGCCAGCGCGGCGTGACGCCGCACGTGGCGAGCAACCTCGCCCATCAGGGCGGCAGCGCCATTGACGGGCGTACCACGCGCCATGAGAGCTATAGGGTCAGTCAAACCATGCGCAAGCGCATCGAGGAGCACTTCGGCTGGGGCAAGACGATCGGACATATCCGCCAGACGGTCTACCGGGGCATCAGACGGGTTGACCAGCACTTCAAGCTGACCATGACGGCCAGCAACATCGTGCGGATGGCTCGAATATTGTGCGGGGTGCCGCCAGGAGCGATGCCATGAGGCGGCAAACGGCCTGTACATGGCTCCTGAAGCAGCGCAGAAGCTAACCGCAGGACCCGAGCCGGCGTTCGAAGGCGCCAATCTGGACCTGTCGGACTTGCGTCAGCCGCATCGGTCAGTTCGATTCGGCGAAATTCAACAGCCTGCTAGGGCCCCTGCGCCTGGACCGGGGGCCCAGTCCAGAGCCTAGACGCCGAGGAGTTCTCCGTTACGCCCACGCAGTCTGTATGGCAGGCAACTCTTCGTCGGAGGTGCGCTTAATCACCCGGAGCCGAACGGTCTCGGGCGACCGCAGCCGGCGGTCTCCTTGTCCGATCTAGGAACTCTCGCGCTGCTCGATGTGGAACGGAATCAGCACCGTCTCCGCGGGCGGCCGATGCCCCTCGCGCGTGCCGTCGATCACGCGCAGCAGCAGTTCTCCCGCCGCCTTGCCGATGCCCACGCAATCCACCGCCACGGTGGTGATGCGCGGATGGCAGGCGCGCGCTACTTCGAAGTCGCCGAAGCCCGCGATCGCGATGCGCCCGGGCACTTCCCAGCCGCGGCGCTGGCATTCCATCAGCGCACCGAAGGCCGAGAGGTCGGAGACACAGATCACGGCATCCACGTCGGGCCACTGGCGGATCAGCTGCGCCACGGCCTCGCCGCCCTGCGCCATCGAGATCGGCGGCTGGCCGAAGCTGATGACGCGGCCGTCGGGCAGGCCTAGTTCGCGGATTGCGTTCGCGTAGCCGCGCTGGCGGTCGGCGCCGCGCGTGTCGCGGTTGGAGGTGCCGCCGATGAAGGCGATGCGCCGGTAGCCCTTGGCGTGCAGGTGGCGCACCATCGCGGCGGCGGCCTCGGCGTTCGAGAAGCCCACGGTGTGCCCGATGGGCGCGGCCGGCAGGTCCCAGGTCTCGACCACCGGCACGCCCGCCGCCTGCAGCATGGCGCGCGCAGCCGGCGTGTGCGAGCCGCCGGTGAGGATCACGCCCTCCGGCCGGCGCGCGAGCATGGCGCGCAGCAGGCGCTCCTCGGTCTCCACGCGGTAGTCGGTGTAGCCCAGCAGCACTTGCAGCCCGCGCGCTTCCACGGCCGCGGTGATGCCCTGCGCGGTTTCCGAGAAGTTGGAGTTGTTGAGCGAGGGGATCAGCACCGCGACGAAGCCCGATCGTTTGCTGGAGAAGGTGCGCGCCGTCTGGTCGATGACGTAGCCCATCTCTTCGCAGGCCTGCAGGATGCGCTGGCGCAGCGCCTCGGAGGTCACGCGGTCGCTGCTCGCGTTGCGGTTGAGCGCGCGCGACACCGTCATCTTCGACACGCCGACGCGCGCGGCCACGTCGGCCATCGTCGCTGGGCGGGTGAGGGCTGGAGTGGGGGCGGCGGAGGCTTTGGTCGGGGGCAAGGCGCTTCTTTCTTTCTCTCTCGGAAGGCGGGGAAGGCGGGAAAAGGCGGGCTCGAGGATATGCGACGAGGAGCGGGCGACGTGCGATACCGATAACCATATCAGTACCGAAATCTTCGAGCGAAGAATACCGCTAATGGCCTTGAAAGCAGAATGAAATGGTGGCCTGGACGCCTACGGGAAAAGCCTAAGTTACCGGTATCTTTTCGGTGCCACACTGCGAGCCCGAGTTCAGGGAAACCAGCGCCGTGGCCATGACCATCGAAGTCTTCGACTCCCGTTTCGCTCCCGTCGCCCAAGGGGCCGGTGCGCTCGAACGCCTGTGCACCGGCGCCGTCTGGAGCGAAGGCCCGGTGTGGATGCGCGAGGACGGCTCGGTGCTGTGGAGCGACATTCCCAACAACCGCATGCTGCGCTGGCACGCCGAAGACGGCACGAGCGTGTGGCGCGAGGGCGTGGAGTTCACCAACGGCCACACGCGCGAGGCCGACGGAGCGCTGCTGCATTGCTCGCACGGGCTGCGCGCCATCGTGCGCACGCGCTTCGCGGGTTCCGGCGAAGGCCTGCAGCCGCTGCCCGACGAAGTGGTGGTCGACCGCTACCAGGGCCGCCGGCTCAACTCGCCCAACGACATCGTCGTGAAGCGCGACGGCAGCATCTGGTTCACCGATCCGCCCTACGGCATCGTCTCCGACCGCGAGGGGCACGAAGCGCGCAGCGAACTGGGCCGCAACCACGTGTTCCGCTTCGACCCGGCAAGCGGCGCGCTGCGCTCGGTGAGCGACTTCGTGGAGGAGCCCAACGGGCTGGCGTTCTCGCCCGACGAGCGCGTCCTGTACGTGAGCGACACCTCCGCCGCGCTGCGCACCGACGGCTCGGGGCATCACCACATCGTGGCCTTCGACGTGATCGGCGGGCAGGACCTCGCGAACCCGCGCGTGTTCGCAGTGGTGAACCCGGGGCTGGCCGACGGCTTCCGCGTCGACGTGCACGGCTTCGTCTACACCAGCAGCGCCGACAGCGTGCAGGTCTACCATCCCGACGGCACGCGCCTGGCGCGCATCGCGGTGCCGGAGAAGGTGGGCAACCTCACCTTCGGCGGCGCCGACGGCAACGAGCTCTTCGTGTGCGCGTCGACGTCGCTCTACCGCATCCGGCTGAACACGAGCGGGGCGGTGCGCGCATGAGCACGCCGCTGCTGCAGTTCCAGGCCGTGAGCAAGCGCTTCGGCGGCACGCAGGCGGTCGACAAGGTCACGCTGGACGTGCGCGCCGGAGAAATCCTCGCGCTGCTGGGCGAGAACGGCGCGGGCAAGTCCACGCTCATCAAGCTGCTCGCGGGCATCCACGCGGTGGACGACGGGGAGATTCTTTTCGACGGCCGGCCGCAGTCCGAATGGCGGCGCGGCGACCGGCGCGAGCAGCCGGTGGCCTTCATCCACCAGGACCTGGGGCTCGTCGAGTGGATGACCGTGGCTGAGAACGTGGGCCTGGGCACGGGCTACCCGCGCCGCTTCGGGCTGATCGACTGGAAGGCCGCGAGCGACACGGCGCGCCGTGTGATGGCGCGCGTGGGCTGCGACATCGACCCCGGCCGCCGCGTGTTCTCGCTCACGCGCGCCGAGAAATCGCTGCTCGCCATCGGCCGCGCGCTCGAAGTGAAGGCGCGGCTGCTGGTGCTCGACGAGCCCTCGGCCAGCCTGCCGATGAGCGACGTGGAGCGCATGTTCGGCGTGCTGCGCGAACTGCGCCGGCAGGGCATGGCGATGATGTACGTGTCGCACCGGCTCGACGAGGTGATGGCCATTTCGGATCGCGCGGCCGTGATGCGCGACGGCCGGCTGGTGGCGGTGAAGGATACCGCCCGCACCAACGAAGGCGAGCTCGTCGGGCTCATCGTGGGCAAGGCGCTCTCGGCCTCGGTGCAGAAGGCGAAGGCGCCCGCGCGCGGCGAGCCCGTGCTGCAACTCGAAGGTGCGGCCAGCGGCAACGCCGGCCCACTGAGCCTGGCCGTGCACCGCGGCGAGGTGCTGGGGCTCGTGGGCCTGCGCGGCGCGGGGCACGAGGCCATCAGCCGCGCGATCTTCGGGCGCGAGCCGCTGTCGGCCGGGCGCATGCAACTGCTGGGCAAGGCCTGCGCCTTCGGCTGCCCGGCCGATGCGATTCGCGCCGGCGTGGCCTATGTGGCCGGCGAGCGGCTCGAGGAGAACCTGGCCGGCTCGATGAGCGTGCTGGAGAACCTCTTTCCCAATTCGACGCTGCACGGCGACCGCGGCCTGGCCTTCGACCGGCCGCGCCGCGAGAACGAGGGCGCGCTCGCGCTCATCCGCCGCTTCGACATCAACCCGCCCGCGCCCTCGGCCGAGGTGCAGCAGCTCTCGGGCGGCAACCAGCAGAAGGTGGTGCTGGCGCGCTGGTTCCATCTCGACAAGCCGCTGGTGGTGCTCGAGGAGCCGACCGCGGGCGTCGACGTGGGCGCCAAGCGGCAGATCTACGGCGTGCTGCGCGAGCGCGCCGAAGCCGGCACGGCGCTGATCGTCGTATCCACCGACTTCGAGGAGATCGCGACCGTGTGCACCCGCGTGCTCGTCTTTCGCGACGGGCTGATCGCGGCCGAGCTCACGGGCGATGCGATCACCGTCGAAAGACTCCTGGCATTGGCAGCAGGCGCGGCGACGCGCGAGGAACATCCCGTATGAGCAGCTCGATCAAGTCCACGGCGCTGGAGCCCGACAAGTCCTTGGACGGCGAGGCCGTCTCCCTCGCGCAGAGCCTGGGCCGCGCGATGCCGGTCTACGGCCTCGTCGTGCTCACGGTGGCGCTCGCGCTGCTGTTCTCGGTGCTGCTGCCCGAGACCTTTCCGACGCTCTTCAACCTCCGCGCGATCCTGGCCGACAAGTCGGTGATCGCGCTGCTGGCGCTGGCCGCGACCATCCCGATGATCACCGGCAAGATCGACCTCACCGTGGGCTACGGCATCGTGCTGTGGCACATCCTCGCAATCAGCCTGCAGACGCAGCTGGGCCTGCCGTGGCCGGCGGCGGTGCTGGTGGTGCTGCTGTGCGCGGCGCTGTTCGGCGTGCTCAACGGGCTGCTGGTCGAGCTCGCGCAGATCGACTCCTTCATCGCCACGCTGGGCACGGGCACCGTGATCTATGCCGTGGCCATGTGGCACAGCGGCGGTCGGCAGGTGGTGGGCGAGCTGCCCGATGGCTTCGTGGGCATCGCGGGCGGCAGCCTGCTGGGGCTGCCGGTGGGCGCGTTCTACGTGCTCGCGGTGAGCCTCACGCTGTGGGTGGTGACCGAGTTCACGCCGCTGGGTCGCGCGCTGTACGTGATCGGCGCGAACCCGAAGGCGGCGCAGCTCAACGGCATCTCGGTGCGCAGGCATGTGATGGGCGCCTTCGTCGCCTCGGGGCTCCTGTCGGGCTTCGCGGGCGTGCTGCTGGCCTCGCGGCTGCAGATCGGGCAGGCGAGCGTGGGGCTCGAATTCCTGCTGCCGGCGCTGGTGGGCGCGTTTCTCGGCTCCACCACCATCCGGCCGGGCCGCGTGAACGTGTGGGGCACGCTGGTGGGCGTGGCGATTCTCGCCATCGGCATCTCGGGCATCCAGCAGTTCGGCGGTGCCTTTTATGTGGAGCCGCTCTTCAACGGCCTGACGCTGCTGGTGTCCATCGGCATCGCGGGCTGGGCGCAGCAGCGGCGCAACCGCTCGATCAAGCGGCGCAACCGCTCGATCAAGCGGCGCATCGCCGAGCGGCAGCTCGATCACGCGCAACCGGTTCCCTCAACGCCGTCGGAATGACGGCCCACTACGACGACTGGAGACAAGCATGAAGAAGAGTGTTCCCGCGCGCACCGTCGCCGCCGCGGTGCTGGCGCTGTGCGCCGCCGCGCTGGCGTCGAAGGCCATGGCCGACGACTTTCTCGATGCCGCGAAGAAGAAGGTCGAGGTCGCGACCATGACCAAGGAGAAGTGGGACGGCCCCACCGCCGGCCCGAAGGCCGCGGCCGGCAAGACCATCGTCTTCGTCGCGGGCGACATGAAGAACGGCGGCATCGTCGGCGTCAGCAAAGGCGTGGAAGAAGCCGGCCGCGCCATCGGCTGGACGGTGCGCGTGATCGACGGGCAGGGCACGGTGAGCGGGCGCACGGCCGCGCTCAACCAGGCGCTGGCCGTCAAGCCCGCGGGCATCGTGGTCGGCGGCTTCGACACCACCGAGCAGAAGGCCGCCTTCGCGGGCGCGGCCAAGTCGGGCATTCCGCTGGTCGGCTGGCACTCGGGCGAGCAGCCCGGCCCGAACGAGAAGGCGGGGCTCTTCGCCAACGTGACCACGGTGACCGACGACGTGGCCGACGTCGCCGCCTCGTGGGTGGTGGCCGATTCAGGCGGCAAGGCCGGCGTGGTGATCTTCACCGACTCGCAGTACGCCATTGCGCTGTACAAGGCGCGGGCGATGGAGGCCGTCATCAAGAAATGCGGCGGCTGCACCGTGCTGAGCTTCGAGGACAGCCCCATCGCCGAGAGCTCCACCCGCATGCCGCAGCTCACCACCGCGCTGCTGCAGCGCTTCGGCGACAAGTGGACGCACTCGCTGGCCATCAACGACCTGTATTTCGACTTCATGGGCCCCTCGCTCACGGCCGCCGGCAAGAAAGGCGACGGCGCGCCCAAGGCGGTGTCGGCCGGCGACGGCTCGGAGGCGGCCTACCAGCGCATCCGCACCCAGCGCTTCCAGGCCGGCACCGTGCCTGAGCCGTTGAACATGCAGGGCTGGCAGATCGTCGACGAACTCAACCGCGCCTTCGCCAAGGAGAAGTGGTCGGGCTACGTGCCCAAGGTGCACCTGGTGACCGTGGGCAACGTCGGCAAGGACGGCGGGCCGAGGAACGTGTTCGACCCCGACAACGGCTACCGCAACCAGTACAAGGCGATCTGGGGCAAGTAGGCCGCAGCCCGCGGGAAGGCCAGGGGGCCTTCAGCGGATCTCCTGGTGCATGAAGGTCGCGTTGTCGATGACGTTGTGCTTTTCCAGCCCCTTCTTGTCGTAGAGCTTGATGTCCGTGCTCGCGGGCGTGTATTCGAGGATGCCGAAGTTCTCGCGCTCGCCCGTGAGGTAGTACTTGGTGACGAAGGCGCCCGATGAGACCACCTCGAACATCTTCGTCTCGCCGGCCGGCGGCAGGAAGGCGTTCTCGTGGATGTCGCCGGTCAGGAAGATCGACTTGCGCCCCTGGATGATCGCGCGGAACTTCGCGTAGTCGTCGCGGTAGCGCAGCCAGCCGTTGCCGGTCGCGCGGATGGGCATGCCGGCGCAGATCAGCACGTAGCCCTGTTCGCCGGCGAGTTCCTGCTTCAGGTAGTCGAGCTGCTTCTGCCCGAGCAGCGGGCTGGCGTCGCCGGGGTCGGCGCTGTACCAGCGGGTGTCGAGGAAGATGGCCTTGCCGATGCGCTGCTGCTGGTGCAGCAGCGGGATCGAGTAGTAGATGCCGTCCACGGCCGGGTCGAGGTGCGCGGGGTTGTCCAGTTGCCCGATCTGCATGTATTTGGTGAAGAGCCGGCGTGTCTGCTGCTTCACTGCTGCGCTGACGTCAGAGCCGCGCGCGTTGTTCCAGGCGAAGTCGTGGTCGTCCCAGGTGCCGTACACGCCGCCGCCGTTGTCCTGCTTCTGGCGCAGCGCGTCGCGCAGGGCCTTGAAGTTCGCAACGTTCCACTGCGCTTCGTACTTGCCCTGCATCACGTCGGCGAACTTGGCGGCGGTCCATCCTGCCGGCTCGCCCAGGTTCGGAAAGTAGTCCATGTAGATCTGGTCGCCCAGAAGGAACAGGTAGTCGGGCTGCTCCTGCGCGATGCGGTTCCAGACGCGCTGGTAACCCTGTGCGCCGGGCTTGAAGTTCATGCACGACGTGAAGGCGATCTTCATGGGGGGCTCCTCGTTCCGCCGGTCTCGGTGCCGGGGTGAGGCGGATCATAGGCAGCCGCCGCGCGCTGTGCCTCCGCAGAATATGGGATGGCGCAGCGCGCTCAGGCGCGCTCTTCGTTCAGCCGGCGCGCAGGCCGCGAGTTCCCGTTCAGAGCCAGTTGCCGCTCTGCGGCATCTGCACCTTCTCGGCGGGGTCGCCGCCGGTGACGAGCGAGCCGATGACGATGCTCAGCAGCGAGATGAAGATGCTCGCGAACAGCGCTGTCCAGAAGCCCGACACCCTGAAGCCTTTCACCAGCGCGGCCACCAGCAGGATCATCAGCGCGTTGATGACCAGCAGGAAGAGCCCGAAGGTCACCAGCGTCAGCGGCAGCGTGAGCACGATCAGCAGGGGCTTGACGATGGCGTTGGCCAGGCCCAGCAGCAGCGCCGAGACGATCAGCGCGCCGGTGCTGTCGAACTTCAGTCCGCGAAAGAGATGGCTTGCGACCCACAGCGAGATGCCGGTGATGGCCCAGTGGACGAGGAAGGGAGTCAGGTTGTTCAGCATGGATTCGGTGGAGTGTGGCAGCAGACGCAGAGCTTGTTGCCATCGGGATCGCGGAAGTAGGCCCCATAGTAGTCGGCGTGGTAGTGCGGCCTGAGGCCGGGCGGGCCTTCGCAGGTGCCGCCTTGCGCCAGCGCGGTGGCGTGGGCGCGGTCCACCGTGGCGCGGTCGGCGGCCATCAGCGCCACCATCTGGCCGTTGCCGGGCGAGGCCGCCTGTTCGTCGTACGGGGTACCCACCAGGAAGAGCGGGCGGGGCGCGTCGGGGCTTTGCCAGCCGGCCCAGGGCTTGCCGTCGTCCCGGAATCTCAGCTTCAGGCCCAGTTCGCCCATGAGCGCCGAATAGAAGGAGAACGCGCGCTCGAAGTCGTTCGCACCGATGTAGACGTGGGACAACATGCGCGTTAATTCTTCCTGGTTAAGACTCGATTGTTGACCTGATTCTCGATTGTTACCCCAAGAAACAATGGCGGACTGCCCGTTAAGATCGCCGGCTTATGGCCAATGCGTCGATCGCCAGCATGACCCCCGCCCCGGCTTCGGCCGATGAAGCCGAATCGTGGGTACGCGGCGAGCTCATCCGCAGCCTGATGCGCTCGGCGAAGGGCTCCTATCTCGTCTCCGCCGCGCTGATGCCGGCCATGGTCGGCCTGAACTGGGCCTATGTGCCCCGCTGGGAACTGCTCATCTGGCTCCTGGCCGGCCTGATCGCCACAGCCTGCCGGGCCTGGGGCGCGCGGGTCTACGCGCTGCGCTACGCCGGACGCAGCGCCGCGGCGCAGCAGCAGTTCACCGAGCGCTACGGCTTCGTCTGGAGCACCAGCGCGGTGGTGTGGGGGCTGTCGGTGCTGCTGTTCTTCGAGCGCACGCCGCAGGTCAACCAGTTCATGAGCTGGCTCATCGTGGCCGGCGTGGGCACCTTCCCGCTCAACGGGCTGGCGCTGCATCCGCCGCTGCTCAAGCGCTACGTCAACACGCTGTTCATCACGATGCTGGGGGCGGTGCTGATACGGCTGGTGTCCATCACGATGCATCACCCGCAGTTCCAGTACGGCTACCTGATGCCCATATTGCCGATCCTTCACTGGTTCCTGCTGCTGCGGGCCGGGCGGCACATCCACGAGACGGCGCGCAACAGCCTGGAGCTGCTGTTCCACAACCACATCCTGATCAAGTCGCTGACCCAGCAGCGGCAGGCGGCGGTGTCGGCCGTGGCCATGAAGAACCGCTTCCTGGCCAGCGCCGCGCACGACATGCGCCAGCCGGTGCTGGCGCTTTCGCTGTACGCCGACTGGCTGCGCAACGAGCCCGAGCTGGTGCTCGAACTCGCGCCGAAGATCGTGCGCGCCACCCACGCGGTGAATGCGCTGTTCGACTCCATGTTCGACCTGGCGCGCATCGATTCGGGCCAGGTGCGCCTGCACGTCGAGCGGGTCGACGTGCCCGAGCTTCTGCACGACCTGGAGCTGCAGTACCGCCCCGTGGCCGAGAGCCGCGGCCTGGATTTCCGCGTGCACATGTGCGAAGGCTCGTTCCTGACCGACCCGATCCGCGTGCGCCGCATGATCGGCAACCTGCTGGCCAACGCGATCAAGTACACGACCGAAGGCGGCGTGCTGCTCGCCGCCCGCCAGACCCGCGACGGCCTGCGCGTGGAGGTGTGGGACACCGGCATCGGCATCGCGCCCGAGCACCTGCGCGACGTGTTCCTGGAGTTCTACAAGGTCGCCGACCACGCCGGCACCTCCGACGGCTTCGGCCTCGGCCTGGCCATCGTCGCGCGCCTCTCGCACGTGCTGGGTCACCCGGTCAGCGTGCGTTCCCGCCTGGGTAGCGGCAGCGTGTTCCGCGTGGCGCTGCACGATGCCGACGAGGCGGTGGCACAGGCGCGAGTGACAGCCTCCGGCGGCTAAGCACGCACCAGCCCCATCCCAAGAAAAAAAAACCGCGCCAAGGCGCGGTTTTTTATTTCGGGAACACCGAGGATCCGGCTTTGCCGGTCCTCGGTGTTGCCCCCTGCAAGGGGGTTGGCGCAGCGACACGAAGTGCGCGAAGCCTTGGGGGTTAGCCCAATTCAGCCAGACAACAAGCCGTTGGTGCGCGCGTAGTGCAGCGCCTGGGTGCGGCTCTTCACCCCCAGCCTGCGGAACAGCCGCCACAGGTGAACCTTCACCGTGTGCTCGCTGATCTCCAGGTCGGTCGCGATGTCGCGGTTGCTCATGCCCTTGTCGAGCATGGCGATCAGCTGCGTCTGGCGCTTGGAGAGCTTGCCGCTGTTGGCGGCGGGCATCTCGTCGGCTTCGTCTTCCGAGCCGGCCATCAGCAGGCCGCGCAGGGCCGCCGCCAGTTCGTTGGAGCTGGCCGACTTCTCGATGTAGGTGTCGGCCCCCGCCTCGATGCAGGCGTCTTCCATGTCGGCGGACGGCGCCGCCGAGTACACGGCGATCGGCACGTTCGGATAGACCTGCTTGACCGCGATCACGCCCGAGACGCCGTTGGTGTCCGGCAGCTTCAGGTCCAGGCAGAAGAGCGTGGGCGCGCCACGCTGCTGCACGGAGCTTGCGAGCTTGTCGAGGCGTTCGAGCTCGACGATGTTCTCGGCCGGGCGCAAGCGCCGCAAGACCATCACGATCGCGTCGCGCATCAGGGGGTGGTCGTCGATGACATAAATGCTCATGTTTTCTTCCTTTGTGATCGCACCGTCTTCTCTCGTCATGCTCACCGGCCGATAAGCCGATGGGCGTTGCCGGATCAACTCCCGCAGGTTGTGCCGGGTGTCGTTTCCGTCAGTGCCTCCAGCGCCTCTTCGACGGCGCGTATTTTTTCTGTACCGATGGGTTCCAGCTGGCCGGCCAGCGCGGCCAATGCTTCGCCGCGTTGTGCCTGCAGGATTGCGATGGTACGGCCCGCTTCCTGCGGCGACGCGAATCCACGGCTTTGCAGCAGGGTTTCGCCGCGCGCATCCAACAGCTTGAAATAGAAAAGCCCGTCCGCCTTCTCGCGGTACTGCTTGAAACTTGGCCTGGCGACCTTGGCCGCCTTGGCTTGGCCCTTGTCCTTGCCAGCCGCGAGGTTCCGCAGGCCGACCGCGTGGCGCAGGCTGGCCATGAAAGGCTTCGACAGGGCCTGCGCCTTCCCGGCACCGGCGAGCAGGATGCGCTCGATCTGCGCGGGGTCGTTCATGAGCGCCTCGTAGCGCTCGCGCAGCGGCGCCACTTCGCGGTCGATGCGCTCGAACAGCATCTGCTTGGCCTCGCCCCAGCCGATGCCGTCGGCGTACGCCTTGCGCAGCGACTCGGTTTCTTCGGCGCTGGCGAAGGCCTGATAAATCTGGAAGAGCGCCGAGCCCTCGGTTTCCTTCGGCTCGCCGGGCGCGCGCGAGTCGGTCACGATGCTGGAGATCTGCTTTTGCAGCTGCGCGCGCGGCGCAAACAGCGGGATCGTGTTGCCGTAGCTCTTGCTCATCTTGCGGCCGTCGAGGCCGGGCAGGGTGGCCACGGCGTCGTCGATCTCGGCCTCGGGCAGCGTGAAGTGATCGCCGTAGAGATGGTTGAAGCGCTGCGCCATGTCGCGCGCCATCTCGATGTGCTGCACCTGGTCGCGGCCCACTGGAACCTTGTGGGCGTTGAACATCAGGATGTCGGCGCCCATGAGCACCGGGTACATGAAGAGGCCGGCGGTCACGTCGGCGTCGGGGTCCTCGCCCTTGGCCACGTTCTTGTCGAGCTGCGCCTTGTAGGCATGCGCGCGGTTGAGCACGCCCTTGCCGGTGACGCAGGTGAGAAACCAGGTCAGCTCGGGAATCTCGACGATGTCCGACTGGCGGTAGAAAGTGACCTTCTCGGGATCGAGCCCGCAGGCCAGCCAGCTGGCGGCGATCTCGAGTGTGGAGCGCTGGATGAGCGCCGGCTCCTGCACCTTGATGAGCGCGTGGTAGTCGGCGAGGAAGAAGAAGCTCTGCACACCGGGCGCGACGCTTTGCCGCACCGAGTGGCGGATCGAGCCGACATAGTTGCCGAGGTGCGGCGTGCCCGACGGCGTGATGCCGGTCAGGACGCGCAGGGGAGCTTGGGAAGACGAAGCCATGGAACGACGAAGAAATACTTAAAGCAACAGTGCCTTGAGCGGGGTGATCACCAGGTTGACGACGAAGTAGCCCACGTCCATCAGCGGCCGCAGCCAGTATGTGCTGACGATGCCTGCGAGGACGAGACCCATCACGATGAAAAAGCCGTATGGCTCGATGCGCGCGAGGAACATCTGGGCCTGGCCGCTGGGCAGCAGGCCGGCCAGCACGCGGCCGCCGTCGAGCGGCGGCAGCGGGAACAGGTTGAAGGCCCACATCACGAGGTTGACCAGGATGCCGCCTTGCGCCATCTTGATGAAAAAGGTTTCAGTGACGCCCGCCGCGACCAGGGACACCAGCAGCAGCGCCCACAGGAGCGCCTGGATGAAGTTGGAGGCCGGCCCTGCCAGAGCCACCCAGATCATGTCTCGCTTCGGATGGCGCAGCCGCCCGAAGTTGACCGGCACCGGCTTGGCATAGCCGAACAGGAATGCGCCCGAAGTCGCGAAGTACAGCACCAGCGGCATCAGGATGGTCCCGATCGGGTCGATGTGCTTCATCGGGTTGAGCGTGACGCGGCCCATCATCTCGGCCGTGTTGTCGCCGAAGTGGCGCGCCACGTAGCCGTGCGCCGCCTCGTGCACTGTGATTGCGAAGATCACGGGCAGTGCGTAGATCAGGACGGTCTGTATGAGGTTGGAAATATCCACTGGGCGATTGTGTCAGACAGGAGTGGTTCTCAGCCCCGATTTCAGAGGCCCAGCGCGGCCAGCGCGCCACGCCCCTGGCGCACCACGACCGGGTCGTCGCCGGTGCCCATGGGCGTGAGGTCGACCACGGTGGTGGGCTGCGAAGGGCAGGCGCCCGCATCGATGACCGCGGCGATCTGCTTCTCGAAGCGCTCGCGGATGGTCTGCGCGTCGTTCAGCGCCTCGGTCTCGCCCGGAGCGATCAGCGTGGTGGCCAAAAGCGGCGCGCCGTGCAGCGACAGCAGCTCCAGCAGCACCTTGTGATCGGGCACGCGCAGGCCGATGGTCTTGCGCTGCGGGTGGCTCACGCGGCGCGGCACTTCCTTGGTGGCTTCGAGCAGGAAGGTGTAGGGCCCGGGCGTGGCCGCCTTCAGCAGGCGGTACTGCTTGTTGTCGACGCGCGCGTAGTTGGCCAGCTCGCTCAGGTCGCGGCACAGCAGCGTGAGGTGGTGCTTCTCGTCGACCTGGCGGATGCGGCGCAGCTGGTCGACCGCGTCCTTGTCGTCGAGGTGGCAGGCCAGCGCGTAGCTGGAGTCGGTGGGCACGGCCACGATCTCGCCGCGCTCCAGCAGCGTGACGGCCTGCTTCAGCAGCCGCTGCTGCGGGTTCTCTGGATGGACTTCGAAGTACTGGGCCATGATGAAGAAGGACTCCTGTTCAGGATTCGGCGGGCTCGATGGGCACCCGGCGCTCGCGCACCGTGAGCCACGCGCCTGCCGCGCCGCAGACCGCGATCATCCCCATGCCGATGAGCGAGAAGCTGTCGGGCACGTGGGAAAAGACGATCCAGCCGCCGAGCATGGCGAACGCGATCTGGGCATAGAGATAAGGGGTGAGCGTCGACGCCGGCGCGCGCTGGTAGGCCAGGATCAGCATGAAGTGCCCCACCGTGCCCATGAAACCCATGAGGCACAGCAGCGCCCACCATTCCCACGACGGCAGCGAGGTCCACACGAAGGGCACAACGAGCGAGACGATCAGCGTGCCCACCCAGCCGGTGTAGAAGTGCATGGTCAGCGGGTTCTCGGTCTGCGCGAGCTTGCTCGTGAGCACCTGGAACCAGGCGTTGGTCAGCACCAGCCCCAGCGGCAGGAAGACGGCCCAGCTGAACGCGCCGCCGCCCGGCCGCAGGATGACCAGCGTGCCGATGAAACCGCCCGCCACCAGCGTCCAGCGCAGCGGCGACACGTGCTCCTTGAGCGTGGTCGCCGCCAGCAGCGTGATGACCAGCGGCGCGATCAGCACGATCGAGGTGAACTCGGCCAGCGGCATGTAGCGCAGGCTCAGGAAGGCGAAGATGCTCGACGCCAGCAGCAGCGCCCCGCGCAGCGCCTGGTAGCGGGGATGCTTCGTGTGCAGCAGCGCCGTGCCGCGCAGCGGCAGCAGCACCAGCGTGGTCGCCACCGCCTGGAACGCATAGCGGAACCACACGCCCATGAGGATGGGCACGCCCAGCGTCGAGTACTTGGTGGCCGTGTCGAGCGTCGCGAAGCAGGCCACGGCCAGTATCACGAGGCCGATGCCGGCGAGGATGCGCTCGGATTCCTTGGCGCGGCTTCGCTGCTGCGCCACGCGTGCGGCGGTCAGCGCAACGGTCGCCGCGCTGTCGGTGCTGGTCCCGGGGCTTGGGCTCACTGCTGGATGCGGTCGCCGAGCAGCTCCCACACGGGAGTGAGCGCGCCGGGCAACGGCGGCAGCTTGCCGAGATCGCAGTGGCTCTCGTCGGGGCTGTGGAAATCGCTGCCGCGCGAGGCGGCGAAATCGAACTCGGAGCGCCTTGTCGGCGTATTCGACGAACTCGGCCGGCGTGTGGCTGCCGGTGACCACTTCGATCGCCTTGCCGCCATGCGCCTTGAATTCGAGGAACAGCGCGTATTCCTCGTTGGCGGTGAACTTGTAGCGGCCCGGGTGCGCGATCACGGCAAGGCCCTTGGCGGCGGTGATCCAGTGCACGGCATCTTTCAGCGTAGCCCAGCGATGCGGCACGTAGCCGGGCTTGCCCTCGGTGAGGAACTTGCGGAACACCTCGGGCGTGTCGCGGCAGTGGCCCTGCTCGACGAGGAAGCGTGCGAAGTGCGTGCGCGAGATGAGTTCGGGGTTGCCGACGAACTTGAGCGCGCCTTCGTAGGCGCCGTGGATGCCGACCTTGGCCAGTCCCTCGGACATTTCCTGCGCCCGCTTGCCGCGGCCGCCGCGCGTGTCGTAGAGGCCCTGCGAGATGGCCGCGTCGTCGGGGTCGAAGCCCAGGCCGACGATGTGCACCGTCTCGCCCGCGAAGGTCACGGAAATCTCGGTGCCGGTGAGGTAGCGCATGCCGTTGGCACGGGCCGCGGCCGCTGCGCGGTGCTGGCCGCCGACTTCGTCGTGGTCGGTGAGCGCCCAGAGCTCCACCCCGTTGGCGGCGGCGCGCACTGCCAGTTCTTCCGGCGTCAGCGTGCCGTCGGAAACCACGGAGTGGCAGTGAAGATCGGCATTGAGAATGGAGGACACCCCCGCATTCTATGGGGTCTGGAACATCGTTGCGGGCGCGTGGATACTGCGCAAGATGCTATTAAATAAATAGCATTACTGCACCGCTGCATGCGCCTCAGCGCTGCTTGCGAAAAGCCGCCCAGGCCGCCACCGCGGTGAAGCTGATCACGATCCCCACCACGATCCAGAAGCCGTGCTTGTGCTCCGCCAGCGGAATGCCGCCCACGTTCATGCCGAACAGGCCGGCCAGGATGTTGATCGGCAGCGCCAGCACAGTGACCACCGTCAGCACGAACAGGCTGCGGTTGTTGTCCTCGTTGACGTTGGCGGCGATCTCTTCCTGCAGCAGCTTGATGCGCTCCTGCAGCGCCTGCATGTCGCGCAGCACCACGGAGAATTCTTCGGTCGAGCCGCGCAGCGCCTGCGCGTCGGGCTCCGACATCCACCCCGGCGGTCCCTGCAGCAGCCGGAACAGCGCTGCCGGCTCCGGCGCCAGCAGCCGTTGCAGCCTCACCAGCAGCCGGCGCAGCACGCCCAGGCGCGCGCGCTTGTGGTCGAGGCGGCCGGCGAGCAGTTCGTCCTCGATGCGGTCGATGCGCGAGGTGACGCCGCGCACGATCTTCACCAGCACGTCGGCCTGCGCGCGCAGCAGGTGCTCGAGCAGCTCGGTGCTGGAACGCGGCGCGTCGCCCGCCTTCACCGCGGTGCGCAGCGCATCGACCGAGCGCAGCGGCTTGGTGCGGGCCGTGACCACCAGGCGCGGGCCGACGCTGATCCACAGCGTGGAGATGTCCGAGGGCTCGAAGCTGAATTCGAAGTGCACGTCGTTGATGACGGCGATCAGCGAGTCGTCGTCGCGCTCGATGCGCGTGGAGGGCAGGCCCTCGTGCAGCGTCTCGTAGAAGGTGTCGGAGAGGTTCGCGTGCCGCAGCAGCCAGCGTTCGGCGTGCGCATTGCTCAGGTTGAAATGCAGCCAGACATAGGGCGGGTCTTCTGTGCTGCATTCGCTTTCGCGCTGCTGTGCCAGCCAGGCCGCGGCCTGGGCCGAGTCGATGGCCCGCGCGGGCTCGGCCGCGCGGGCGTCGAAGAGGTAGCCGCAGATCAGCCCGGCTTCGTCGCCCCCGTACGACTGGGCTGCGAGATCATGGAATGCCGACAAGATGGTAGGTGCGCGAGTTCAGAAGATGCGGGTGAAGAGCCAGTAGAGCGAGCCCGACAGCAGCATCGCCACCGGCAGCGTCAGCACCCAGGCCAGTGCGAGGTTGCGCAGTGTCGACAGCTGCAGGCCCGAGCCGCTGGCCGTCATGGTGCCGGCCACGCCTGATGAGAGCACGTGCGTGGTCGACACCGGCAGCCCGTACATGTCGGCGGCGCCGATGGTGATCATTGCGACCACCTCGGCCGAGGCGCCCTGCGCATAGCTCAGGTGCGTCTTGCCGATCTTCTCGCCCACCGTGACCACGATGCGCTTCCAGCCGATCATCGTGCCCAGGCCCAGCGCGATGGCCACCGCCACCTTGACCCACAGCGGGATGAAGCGCGTGGCGCTGTCGAGCTCCTGGCGGAAGGTGTTCACGCGCAGCTTCGTCTCGTCGTCGAACCTGGCCGCGCCGCTCTTGTCGAGATGGCGGATGGCCTCGGAGGCCAGGTACATGTCGTTGCGCACGTTGGCGACGGCCTCCGCCGGAACGCCGGCCAGCGAGCCGTGCTGGCGCACCTGCGTGCCGATGCTGCCGGCCGTCGCGGCAAGGGCCGGCACCACGGCCGGGGTGAACTCGCGGGTGCGCACGTAGGTGGAGAGCGTGTCGCGCGCGGCAGCGGATGCCATGGCTGGCAGCGAAGCCGGCACGCTGCGGTTCAGCGCGTTCTGCGCCATCTCGGCCACGGCCACGAACTTGACGTTCTCGTCGGCGGGCATCGCGCGGTTCAGCGCGTAGGCCATCGGCACCGTGCCCACCAGTATCAGCATGATCAGCCCCATGCCCTTCTGACCATCGTTGGAGCCGTGCGCGAACGACACGCCCGTGCAGGTGAGGATCAGCAGGCCGCGGATCCACCACGGCGGCGGCTCGCTGCCCTTGGGCTCTTCATAGAGCGCGCGGTTCTTCACGAAGGCGCGCAGCGCCAGCAGCAGCAGGGCGGCGCAGCCGAAGCCGACCATGGGCGACAGCAGCAGCGAATAGCCCACCTTGGTGGCCTGCGCCCAGTCGACGCCGCTGGTGCCGTCGCGCCCGTGCATCAGCGCGTTGGCCACGCCCACGCCGATGATCGAGCCGATCAGCGTGTGCGACGACGATGCCGGCAGGCCCAGCCACCAGGTGCCCAGGTTCCAGATGATGGCGGCGATCAGCAGCGCGAACACCATCGCGAAGCCGGCTCCCGAGCCCACCTGCAGGATGAGCTCCACCGGCAGCAGCGCGATGATGCCGAAAGCCACCGCACCGCTGGACACCATCACGCCCAGGAAGTTGAAGAGGCCCGACCACACCACCGCGAAGTTGGGGGGCAGCGAGTGGGTGTAGATGACTGTCGCTACCGCATTGGCCGTGTCGTGGAACCCGTTGACGAACTCGAAGCCCAGCGCAATCAGCAGTGCCACGCCAAGAAGTATGTAGGGCACCCAGGTGGTGACGGGCGCACCCGAGGCAGTGACGTCGCCGACCAGGCTCCAGGCCGTGAAGAGCAGGCCGGCGGCCAGCAGGCCCACGAAGGTGATCAGCGTGAGCGGACCGGGCTTGGCGTCGAGCTTCGGCCGCTGCGAGGCGGACGCGGACGGCACCTCTGCATGCGGGGCAGCGAGCGTGTTCATGGAGGATTCTGGGGTGTTGGAATGGCTCCAGATGGTGTTCGCCGTATATGACGACTACATGTCAACGGCGCAAAAACCGTCACGTAGTCGTCATACGGGGCGAGCAGCATGCTTTTCGACACCCTTTTCAATTCTTTCTTCTGCTACCCATCATGCTGACGAGCGCACTTCCCGACCATGAAGACCTGATGCAACGCATCGCCCGCGACCTGATCGACAGCTACGACGAAGAGCTCGAGCTGGAGATCGAAGACCGCAACATCGACGGCCTCGACCCCGCCTCGGTCACCGCGGCGTCCTCCGCCGACAAGGCCGCGCGCCAGGCCTACTTCAAGGAGCTCTTTCGCCTGCAGGGCGAACTGGTCAAGCTGCAGGACTGGGTGCAGCACAGCAAGCAGAAGGTCGTCATCTTGTTCGAAGGCCGCGACGCGGCGGGCAAGGGCGGCGTCATCAAGCGCATCACCCAGCGGCTGAACCCGCGCGTGGCCCGCGTGGCCGCGCTGCCGGCGCCCAACGACCGCGAACGCACCCAGTGGTACTTCCAGCGCTACGTGGCGCACCTGCCGGCCGCGGGCGAGATGGTGCTGTTCGATCGCAGCTGGTACAACCGCGCCGGCGTCGAGCGCGTGATGGGCTTCTGCACCGACGACGAGTACGAGGAGTTTTTCCGCACCGTGCCCGAGTTCGAGAAGATGCTCGTGCGCTCGGGCATCAAGCTCATCAAGTACTGGTTCTCCATCACCGACGACGAGCAGCACATGCGCTTCCTCGGCCGCATCCACGACCCGCTCAAGCAGTGGAAGCTGAGCCCCATGGACCTCGAAAGCCGCCGCCGCTGGGAGGAATACACCAAGGCGAAGGAAATCATGCTCGAGCGCACCCACATCCCCGAGGCGCCGTGGTGGGTGGTGCAGGCGGTCGACAAGAAGAAGGCGCGCCTGAACTGCATCAGCCACCTGCTGGGGCAGCTGCCCTACCAGGAAGTGCCGCATCCGCCGGTCGAGCTGCCCGAGCGCGTGCGCCATGCCGACTACCTGCGCCAGCCCGTGCCGGCGAGCATGATCGTTCCTGAAATTTACTAACCCCCAGGCTTCGCGCACTTCGTGTCGCTTCTCCTCCCCCCTTGCAGGGGCAACACCTGCGGACCGGCGCAGCCGGATCCGCGGTGTTTCTGGAACGGGCCGTGATGGCGTTCTTGGAGGGTGGGCCCTTTGCCTTCACACTGCGCCATGGCCCGTCGTTCCACCGCTTCCGTTTTTGCCCGTGCTTATGAGCGAAACCTCAAGGCGCTGACGCGGCTCACGCTGAGCAACAGCAAGCGCGTGGCGGGGCAGGTGCAGCGCGCGACCGCGAAGCGGCTCAAGCCGCCGCCGGGCCGCGGCGACTGGCTCAGCGGTGTGGCGGTAGGGGCGGGCGGAGCCCGGGTCTATCACCTGTTCCGACCGGCCGGGCTGCAACTCGCACCCGGCGAGCGCCTGCCGCTCATGGTCATGCTGCACGGCTGCGGCCAGACCGGGCGCGACTTCGCCGCGAGCACCCGCATGAACGCGCTGGCCGTGCGCCAGCGCTTCCTGGTGCTCTACCCCGAACAGGACCGCATCGCCCATCCGCAGGGCTGCTGGAACTGGTACGAGCGCCGCTCCGGCAAGGCCGACGCCGAGGCCGCCACGCTGATGGCCGCCGTCGACCAGGCCTGCATGCTCTATCCCGTCGACCGCGATCGGGTGGCGCTGGCCGGCCTTTCCGCCGGTGCGAGCATGGCGGCGCTGCTCGCGACGCGCTATCCGAACCGCTTCCGCGCCGTCGTGATGCATTCGGGCGTGGCGCCCGGCGCGGCGAAGTCGCCCGCCACGGCGCTGGGCGCGATGCGCGGCGAGCACGTGCCGCCCATGCCTACCACCGCAGTCGGCAAGGCGATGGGCGCGGCAGCCGTCTTCACCACCCTGCCGCCGATGCTGGTGCTGCACGGCGATGCCGATGCGGTGGTCGCGCCGAGCAATGCCGTCAGCAGCGCCGCGGTGTGGGCCACTGCCGTGGGCGCGCGGCCCGGGTTGACGCGCGAGGTGCAACGGGGCAAGCGCCGTGCGATGCGGGTGACCGACTTCAGGCGCAAGGGGCGCACGCTGGTCACGCTGTGCGAGATCGCGGGGCTGGGCCATTCGTGGAGCGGCGGGGCGCCGAAGCTGCTGTTCAGCGACCCCGAGGGGCCCGACGCCACCCGCATGACCTGGGCTTTTGCCGCCGCGCAGTTCAAGGCCGCTGGAAGCCTCAAGAAGGCCTGAAGAAGGGCGGGGAAGGGCTCTATGCGGCGACCGCCCCTTCGCGTGCCGCGGCCCGCCACGCACTGGGCGCCATCCCCTTGCTGCGCTTGAAGGCCTTGCTGAACGCCGCCTCCGACTCGTAGCCCACCGCCGCGGCGATCGCCCCCATGGCAGCGTTGCCTTGCCCCAGCATGTTGCCGGCCTTGAACATGCGCCATTGCGTCAGGTATTCCAGCGGCGCCTGTCCCACCCGCTCGCGAAAACGCTGTGCGAAGGCCGAGCGCGACAGGTTCGCGACGGCGGCGAGTGCCTCCACCGTCCAGTCGTGCGAGATTTCCTTGTGCATCGCGCGCAGCGCGGGGCCGATGCGTGCATCGGCCAGCGCGGCCAGCCAGCCCGTCTGCGATTCGGCATTGGCCGCGACGTGCGCGCGCACCGCCTGAACGAACACGATGTCGGCCAGCCGGCTCACGAGCAGGCTGGACCCAAGGCCCGGCTCGCCGGTTTCCATGGCCAGCAGCTGCAGCGTGCCTTGCAGCGCAAGAGCGCGGGCCTGCTCCATCTTCACGTGCAGCAGCACCGGCAGCAGATCGAGCAGCGGGCGCGCGGCGCGCTGGTCGAAGTGGAACCAGCCGCAGATCACCGAAGCCGCCGTGCCCGTGCCGCCGAGCTCCACCAGCCCGCCGATGCGGTCGCGCACGACGGAGGCACAGCTCACGGTCGGCGTGTTCGGATGGTCGCGCAGGATGTAGGGCGTGCCATGCGCCAGCACATAGCAGTCGCCCGCCGCCAGCGCCACCGGCTGCGCCATGCCCTCGATCTCCAGCAGGCAGCCGCCGCGCACCACGAGCCCGAAGCGCGCGCTCTCGCCGCCGGCCAGGCTCACGCCCAGGGCGCGCCTGCCTCGAGGCGGGCATACAGGGCGCTCTGCACCCTCATGGCGGCAAAGATGTCGTCGAGCGGGTCCATCGAAGGCTCCTTCAGTGGAGGACGAATGGACAAGATTTTCGGCCTCCTGGGCATTCACTGTCCAGTGTCGGCGGCAGAAACTGCGGCGTCACTCATTCAAGAACCAGCAGGAGCAGGCCATGAACACCAGGACCGATCTCACCGTTTTCACCGACTTCACCCAACTCGCCGACCGCTACGTCGCCGTCTGGAACGAACCCGACGCAGAAGCGCGCCGCGCCGCCATCGCCAGCCTCTGGGTGCCAGACGGCGAGCACTACGTGCGCACGCTGCAGGCCAAGGGCCACGAGGCGCTGCAGCAGCGCGTCACCGGCTCGCATGAGAAGAACGTGCGCGACGCCGGGTTTCGCTTCGTCCGCGCGGGAGACGCGCACTTCCTGCACGACGCGGTGATGTTCCATTGGCACATGGTCCCGGCCGCGGGCGGTCCGGTGGCCGCGCTCGGGCTGGAGTTCCTGGTGCTGGCCGAAGACGGCCGCATTGCCACGGACTACCAGTTCATCCTGCCGACGCCCGCCGCCTGACCCTGGCCGATGACCTCCGAGGTCATTGCCTTCGTGCCGCTTCCTTCCAACACTCGGATTCATCATGACGCAGTCAAACATCGCTTCGGCAGCATCGCTCTCTTCCACCGGCAGCCAGAGCCCGGGCGCCACAAGGCCCGGCCGGCTGGGCCTGTGGGTCATGCTCAGCGGCACCTTCCTGGTGGTGCTGGACTTCTTCATCGTCAACGTCGCGCTGCCGTCGATGCAGCGCGAACTGCAGGCGAGCGCGGGCACCCTGCAGCTGGTGGTGGCCGGCTACGGCCTGGCCACCGCCGCGGGCCTGATCACCGGCGGCCGGCTCGGCGACCTGTTCGGGCGCCGCCGCATGTTCATGCTGGGCCTGCTGCTGTTCACGCTGGCTTCGGCCGCCTGCGGCATGGCGCCGAACGCCGAACTGCTGGTGGCGGCACGTGTGCTGCAGGGGCTGGCCGGCGCGCTGCTGCAGCCGCAGGTGCTTGCGATGATCGGCCTGGCCTACACCGGCGAAGACCGGGCGCGTGCCTTCGCGGCCTATGGACTCACGCTGGGGCTAGGTGCCACGCTCGGGCAGCTGGTCGGCGGCCTGCTCATTCATGCCGACCTGGCGGGTCTCGGCTGGCGCAGCTGCTTTCTCATCAACGTGCCGATCGGCCTCCTGGCGCTGATGCTCGCACCGCGCGTCATTCCGCCGCTGGCGAACAACGGCAACAGCAGGCTCGACCTCGTCGGCATGCTGCTGGTGGCCGCGGGCTCGGCGGCAGTGGTGCTGCCGCTGGTGGAAGGCCGCGAACAGGGCTGGCCGCTGTGGAGCTGGCTGTGCCTTGCGGCGGCGCTGCCGCTGCTCGCAGCCTTTGCATATCAGCAGCGCCGGCTCGCCGTGCGTGGCGGTACGCCGCTCGTGGCTCCGGTGCTGCTCGCCAATGCCCGCTTCGGCACGGGCCTGCTCACGACGCTGGCCTTCTACGTGGGCAACGCCTCGCTGTACTTCGTGCTCGCGCTGTATCTGCAGCAGGGCCTCTCACTCGATCCGCTCAGCTCGGGCATCGTCTTCACGTCATTGGCGGCCGGTTTCTTCGCGACGTCGATGGCAGGTGCGCGCCTGGCACGCCGCTTCGGCGGCAAGCCCCCCATCGCGCTCGGTGCCCTTGTGCTCGCCGCAGGGCACGCGCTGCAGTTCGTCAACGTGGCCGTCTGGCCCGGGCACTTGCACCTCGTGGCGTGGATGGTGCCGTTGCTTCTGGTGCAGGGCGCGGGGCTCGGCATGGTGATGGCGCCACTGGTCTCCACCGTGCTGGCCGGCCTGCCGCCGCAGCATGCGGGCGTGGCCTCGGGCGTGATATCGATGGTGCAGCAGGCGAGCAACGCGCTGGGCGTGGCGCTGATCGGCATCCTTTTCTACGGTCGGCTCGGCCATGCGCCGGATTCGGGGGCATATGCGAGTGCCTTCGGGGTGGCGCTGCTGTACCTGACGGTGTCGGCGCTGCTGGTGGCTGTCTTGCACCGCCGGGGCACACGAACCGCCTAGCTGCCGGAGAACGAGGGGAGTTCCGACAGCTTCTCCGCCACCCGCTCGCACGCGGCGATCAAGTCGCGAACGATGCGTTCGTCGATGTTCATGTCTCCTTCGTATTCGCCGAGATTTCGTATCTCATGTCCCTTGGCGAGCACGCGCCATACCTCCGGCCCGAGCGACAGGGTGTGAGGAAGTACCTGGAAAACGATGAAGCGATTGCTCGATCGATACCCGTGCCATCGCAGCGCAGCGAGGCACATGGCATGCGCCGCGTTGTAGACGAGATCGAAGCGGCTTTCCAGGGAAAGCTGCGCCAGTTGGGCATCTGCCAGACGTGCCTGGCCAGAGCGCATCAGGCCGGCGAATTCGCGCGCGTCGGGAGCTTCGGCAGCCAGCGGCTTCGACGGGCCGCACAGGTTTTCAAGTGGGGAGGACATGCGCGTCGCCGATCACCCAGAGCTTGGGCTGTGCCATGACGCGCGTGACGAACGATTCGCCGTCCTTGTGCTTTCGCATGAGTTCTTTCCTCGTGAACATGGTCGGATTCACTGTACGGCCGAGGCGTGCCGATACAGCGTCGAGTGCGAGAAAGAGATCCGAATACGCAAGTTCGTCACTGATCAGAAGCAGATCGATGTCGCTCGCAGCCGTGTCGCTCTTCCTGGCCACCGAGCCGAAGACGAACGCGGCTTCGATCCTGTCGGCCACCGGCGCCAGGGCTTCGCGCAGGGGACCGGCGAGCCCGAATGTCTTTCGCACGATGCCGCACAGCTCCTCGAAGATCGGCGAGTCCGCATTGGCCTGATAGTGCTTCTGGTTGCCCACGCGCGAGGTCGCAAGCAGCCCGCTGTCGCTCAGGCACTTGAGTTCGCGCTGCACTGCCCCCGACCCGGCGCCGGTAAGCTTGATCAGTTCGCTGGAGAAAAAGCTCCGGTCCGGTTGACCGAAGAGATAGCCCATCACGCGCTGCTGGGTTGTCGTGAACAGGGCGTTAGCCAAGCCCGTGGGCTTGTCTTGTTCCGGCGGAGGAGGCAGATATTACCCATTTTGGGCATTTTAATGCCCAAAATGGGTTTTCAACCCGATGTTCCATGACCGGCATGACCAACGATCTTCAATCGCTCACCCAGGCCCTGCGCGACTTCGCCCAGGCCCGCGACTGGGAGCAGTTCCACTCCCCCAAGAACCTTGCCTCCGCGCTCTCCGTAGAGGCCGCCGAGCTGCTCGAACACTTCCAGTGGCTCACCGAAGCCCAGAGCCGCGACCTGCCGGCGGACAAGCGCGCAGAGATCGGCACCGAGATCGCCGACGTCTTCCTCTACCTGCTTCAGCTTGCCGAAAAGCTCGGCATCGATGTGATCGAGGCGGCGCGGAGCAAGATGCTTGTCAACGCCCGCAAGTACCCTGTGCCGCCCTCCTGAGTACATCCGTGTACGCCACCCGGCGTATTTCCCCTTTGTGGTGCATTCCGCAGACTCCCTCCCACGCCAGCCAAGGCTGTCGAAAAGGTTCAACCACCCCGGAGCAGGAGTCAACATGCAACGTCGTTTCACCCTCAAGGCGCTCACCGCCGCCGTCGCGCTGGCCAGCATTTCTGCTGCGCCCGCATTCGCCGCCGACACCATCAAGGTCGGCGTGCTGCACTCGCTGTCGGGCACGATGGCCATCTCGGAAACCGTGTTGAAGGACACGGTGCTGATGGCGATCGACGACATCAACAAGAAGGGCGGCGTGCTGGGCAAGCAGCTCGAGCCTGTGGTGGTCGACCCGGCCTCCAACTGGCCGCTGTTCGCCGAGAAGACCAAGCAGCTGCTCGGCCAGGACAAGGTGTCGGTCATCTTCGGCTGCTGGACCTCGGTGTCGCGCAAGTCGGTGCTGCCGGTGGTCGAGGAAATGAACGGCCTGCTGTTCTACCCCGTGCAGTACGAGGGTGAAGAGCTCTCGAAGAACGTGTTCTACACGGGCGCAGCGCCCAACCAGCAGGCCATTCCGGCCGTCGACTACCTGATGAGCAAGGAAGGCGGCGGCGCCAAGCGCTGGGTGCTGCTGGGCACCGACTACGTCTACCCCCGCACCACCAATAAGATCCTGCGCGCCTACCTCAAGAGCAAGGGCGTGAAGGAATCGGACATCGACGAGAAGTACACCCCCTTCGGCCACAGCGACTACCAGACCATCGTGGCCGACATCAAGAAGTTCTCGGCAGGCGGCAAGACGGCCGTGGTCTCGACCATCAACGGCGACTCCAACGTGCCCTTCTACAAGGAACTCGGCAACGCCGGCCTGAAGGCCAAGGACGTGCCGGTGGTCGCCTTCTCGGTGGGCGAGGAAGAACTGCGCGGCGTCGACACCAAGCCGCTGGTGGGCCACCTGGCCGCATGGAACTACTTCATGTCGATCAAGAACCCGACCAACACCGCCTTCATCAAGCAGTGGAGCGAATACGCCAAGGCCAAGAACATCGCCGGCCACAAGGACAAGCCGCTCACCAACGACCCGATGGAAGCCACCTGGATCGGCATCCACATGTGGAAGCAGGCGGTCGAGAAGGCCAAGAGCACGGACACCGACAAGGTGATCGCCGCCATGGCCGGCCAGACCTTCACCGCTCCCTCGGGCATCGTCTCGAAGATGGACGAGAAGAACCACCACCTGCACAAGAGCGTGTTCATCGGCGAGATCAAGGCCGACGGCCAGTTCAACGTGGTGTGGAAGACGCCGGGCCCGGTCAAGGCCAAGCCGTGGAGCCCGTACATCGAAGGCAACGACAAGAAGCCGGACTACCCCGCTGGCAAATCAATGTAAGTGTGTTTCTCCCTCCCCCGCTGGGGGAGGGCAGGGGTGGGGGCTGACGGCGGTCGATCCGAGCACTGCGCTTGTTCAGGCGCCGAGTGCCCCCACCCCAACCCTCCCCCGGAAGGGGAGGGAGCCAATCCAACTTCCAGTCTCATGATGCTTCGACGAACCCTTCAATGCGCACTGGCCTCCATGCTGCTGATGGCATCGGCCGCCCACGCGCTGACCGCCGACGAAGCCCGGGCCATCGCCTCCGGCGATTCCGAAGCCCGCATCGCCGCGCTCAACAAGGCCGTGCTCACGGCCGACGAGAAGACGGCAGCATTCATCCAGGCCATGTCCGACGACGCGGTCAAGTACACCGAAGACAAGGTCTTCGTGATGAAGGACGACAAAGGCTACGACCCGGTGACCGGCGCCGAGCTGAAGGTGCCCGACACCGCCGAGGACGTCGTCAACAACAACCTCATGCGCGGCGCGCTCGATGCCGCGCAGGCCGCGCTCAAGCTCACGAGCAAGGACGACGCGGTGCGCGCCGAAGCCGCGCAGGCGCTCTTCAAGGAGCCCGACGAATCGCGCGTGCCCATGGTCGAGAAGGCGCTGGCCGCCGAGACCAACCCCAAGATCAAGGCGCAGCTCGAGCTGGTGCGCGCCGCCAGCATGCTCACCAGCGCCGACAAGGCCAAGCGTCTCGTCGCCGCCAAGGAGCTCGGCTACAACCGCAACCCCGACACCAAGCTGCTGCTCAACCAGCGCCTTTCCGACGAGACCGAGGCGGACGTCAAGGCCGCCATCGTCGCCTCCATCGCGAGCATCGACGGCGCGCTGGTGTGGGGCGACCGCATCAACGCCGTGTTCAGCGGCATCAGCCTGGGCTCCGTGCTGCTGCTGGCCGCGCTGGGCCTTGCCATCACCTACGGGCTGATGGGCGTCATCAACATGGCCCATGGCGAACTGATGATGATCGGCGCCTACGCCACCTACGTGATGCAGGGCATCTTCCAGAAGTACATGCCCGAGGCGGCGTTCGGCTGGTACCTGGTGGCCGCCATTCCCGTTTCCTTCATGGCATCGGCGCTGGTGGGCGCAGTGCTGGAGCGCGGCGTGATCCGCTTCCTCTACGGCCGCCCGCTCGAGACGCTGCTCGCCACCTGGGGCATCAGCCTGATGCTGCAGCAGCTGGTGCGCTCCATCTTCGGCGCGCAGAACGTCGGCGTCGAGAACCCCGGCTGGATGAGCGGCGGCTTCACCATGCTGAGCAACGTCACGCTGCCGTGGAACCGCATCTGCATCATCATCTTCGCCGCCCTGGTGTTGCTGGCGATGGGCTGGCTCATCGGCCGCACGCGCCTGGGTCTGTTCGTGCGCGGCGTTACGCAGAATCGGCCGATCGCCTCGTGCATGGGCGTGAACACCGCGCGCATCGACACCTATGCCTTCGCGCTCGGCTCCGGCATCGCGGGCCTGGCCGGCTGTGCGCTGAGCCAGATCGGCAACGTCGGCCCCGACCTGGGCCAGAGCTACATCGTCGACAGCTTCATGGTGGTCGTGATGGGCGGCGTCGGCCAGCTCGCGGGCACCGTGTACGCGGCGCTGGGGCTGGGCATTCTCAACAAGTTCATCGAAGGCTGGGCAGGCGCTGTGCTCGCGAAGATCGCGGTGCTTGTCTTCATCATCATCTTCATCCAGAAGCGCCCGCAGGGTATCTTCGCAATGAAAGGCCGGAGCGCTGAGGCATGAGCAAGGTAACGTTGCCAACCAAGGGGCCGCTGCTGAGCGGCAAGGGCTGGACGGCCTTCTTCGTCGCGCTCATCATCGTGTGCGCAGTGGCGCCCGTTCTCAACATGTGGGTGCCTGTGGACAGCCCGCTGCACATGAGCGACTACGCGGTGGCGCTGGTCGGCAAGATCATGTGCTACGCGATCTGCGCGCTGGCCATGGACCTGATCTGGGGCTACACCGGCATCCTCTCGCTGGGCCACGGCCTGTTCTTCGCACTGGGCGGCTACATGATGGGCATGTACCTCATGCGCCAGATCGGCCGCGACGGCAACTACAAGAGCGACCTGCCCGACTTCATGGTGTTCCTCGACTGGAAGACGCTGCCCTGGCACTGGACCTTCAGCGACAGCTTCATCGCCACGCTGGTGCTGATCGTCGCGGTGCCTGGCCTCATCGCCTTCGTGTTCGGCTTCTTCGCCTTCCGCTCGCGCATCAAGGGCGTGTACTTCTCGATCATCACGCAGGCGATGACCTTCGCGGCCATGCTGCTGTTCTTCCGCAACGAGACGGGCTTCGGCGGCAACAACGGCTTCACCGACTTCAAGCGCATCCTGGGCATCCCGATCGCCACGCAGGAGATGCGCATGACGCTCTTCGCGCTCACGGGAGCCACGCTGCTGGGCTTCTTCCTGTTCGCGAAGTGGCTCATCGGCAGCAAGTTCGGCCGCGTGCTGCAGGCCATCCGCGACGCCGAGACGCGCGTGATGTTCTCGGGCTACAACCCGCTGCCCTACAAGCTCACGATCTGGGTGATCTCGGCCGTCATGTGCGGCGTGGCCGGCGCGCTGTACGTGCCGCAGGTCGGCATCATCAACCCGGGCGAGATGAGTGCTGCCAACTCTATCGAGATCGCCATCTGGGCGGCGGTGGGCGGCCGCGCCACGCTGATCGGGCCGATCATCGGTGCCTTCATCGTCAACGGCGCGAAGAGCTGGCTCACGGTGGCCTATCCGGAATACTGGCTGTACTTCCTGGGGGCGTTGTTCATTGCTGTCACGCTGTTCCTGCCGAACGGCATCGTGGGGCTGGTTCGCAAGTGGCTCTCCAGGGAGAAGAAGGAAGAAGAGAAGTCGCAGCCTGAACCGGTGCAGGAGGCACGCCGCGCCGTCGCGGCGGAGCAGGGCGTCGAGCCCGATGCGCTGGCGTCGCTGCCGGTGGACGCGAAGGGAGCACGCGCATGACGCCCGACCTGATGGAAGCAGGCGCCGAGCGCGCCGCACGCGCCAGCGGCATCCACTACGTGAGCGGCAGCACCGAATCGGGTGGCCGCGCCGCCGACTTCGGCCGCCACGTCACGCCGGGCGAAGTCGACGTCACGCACGGCCGCATCCTCTACCTCGAAGACGTGAGCGTGAGCTTCGACGGCTTCAAGGCCATCAACAAGCTGTCGCTGGACATCGCGCCGGGCGAGCTGCGCTGCATCATCGGCCCGAATGGCGCCGGCAAGACGACGATGATGGACATCATCACCGGCAAGACCCGGCCCGACGAAGGCACCGTGTTCTTCGGCAGCACCATCGACCTGCTGCGCCACCGCGAGGCCGAGATCGCTCAGCTGGGCATCGGCCGCAAGTTCCAGAAGCCGACGGTGTTCGAGCACCTGACGGTGTTCGAGAACCTCGAACTGGCGCTGAAGACCGACAAAGGCGTGCGTTCGTCGATGCTCTTCAGGCTCGACTCCGCGCAGAGCGACCGCCTGGCCGAAGTGCTCGAAACCATCCACCTGGCCGACAGCGTCTCGCGCCTGGCCGGCAACCTGAGCCACGGACAGAAGCAGTGGCTGGAAATCGGCATGCTGCTGATGCAGGACCCCGAAGCTGCTGCTGCTCGACGAACCCGTGGCCGGCATGACCGACGAAGAAACCGCGCGTACCGCCGAACTGTTCCTCACGCTCAAGGGCAAGCACTCGCTGATGGTGGTGGAGCACGACATGAGCTTCATCCGCACCATCTCCGAAATCGTCACCGTGCTGTGCGACGGCTCCGTGCTCGCGCAGGGCACGCTGGACGAGGTGCAGGCCGACGAGCGGGTGATCGAGGTCTACCTGGGCCGCTGAGGGAACGAACCATGCTGACAGTCAAGAACATCCACCAGTACTACGGCGGCTCCCACATCCTCAGAGACGTGAGCTTCGAGGCGAAGCTGGGCAAGGTCACCGTGCTGCTGGGCCGCAACGGCGTGGGCAAGACGACGTTGCTGAAATCGCTCATGGGCCTGGTGCCCATCAAGAGCGGCAGCATCGAGCTCGATGGCAAGCCGATCCACAAGGCCACGCCGTATGAGCGGGCCAGGGCCGGCATCGGCTTCGTGCCGCAGGGCCGCGAGATCTTCGCGCGGCTCACGGTCGAGGAGAACCTGCGCATGGGCCTGGCCTACAAGAGCGGCGGCACGCCCATCCCGGCGGAGCTGTACGAGCTGTTCCCGGTGCTCAAGCAGATGATGAACAGGAGGGGCGGCGACCTCTCCGGCGGCCAGCAGCAGCAGCTGGCCATCGCCCGGGCGCTGGCGCCCAAGCCGCGCCTGCTGATCCTCGACGAGCCCACCGAGGGCATCCAGCCCAGCATCATCAAGGACATCGGCCGCGTCATCCGCATGCTGGCCGACCGGGGCGACATGGCCATCGTGCTGTGCGAGCAGTACTACGACTTCGCCCAGGAGCTGGCGGACGACTACCTCGTGATGGAGCGCGGCGAGGTCATCGCGCGCGGCCTCGGCAAGGACATGGAAGCGCAGGGCGTGCGGCAGCTGGTGGCCATCTGAGCCCACGGGCGAGGCCTTCGCGGCCCTGCCAGTACAAGGTCTTCGGCATCTGCGTATCGGGCGGTTTCAGGGTTTACCCTAAAATCGTGCCTTGCCCGCTGCCGCCGGGCACCCCTCCCAGGAGCCTGGCCTTGAACGCCTCCCCCACCCGCGCAGGACAGCGCGGTCACAGACATTTCTTCCTTCACGCTGCCGTCGGGCGCGCCCGCCAACTTCCTTCGCGCGGTGCTCGCGCTCGGCGTCGGCGGCTTCGCCATCGGCACCGGCGAGTTCGTCATCATGGGCCTGCTGCCCGAGGTGGCGAAGGACATCGGCGTGAGCATCCCGCAGGCCGGCCATGTCATCAGCGCTTATGCGATCGGCGTGGTCATCGGTGCTCCGGTGCTCGCGGTGCTGGCCGCCGGCTGGCGCCGCCGCGCGCTGCTGATCGCGCTCATGGCCGTGTTCGCGGCCGGCAACTTCGCCAGCGCCATCGCGCCCAATTACCTGCTGCTGAACCTGCTGCGCTTCGCCGCCGGCCTGCCGCACGGCACCTACTTCGGCGTGGCCGCGCTGGTGGCCGCCACGCTGGCGCCGCCAGGCCGCCGCGCGCGTGCCGTGGGGCTCGTGATGCTGGGGCTCACCGGCGCCACGCTGGTGGGGGTGCCCATCGCGGCGTGGCTGGGCCAGTTCTTCGGCTGGCGTGCGGCCTTCGTGTTCGTGGGCCTCATCGCGCTGGTGGCCATCGCGCTGCTTCGCCGCGACATCCCCGACATGGCACCGGCCGCCGGCGCCAGCCCTTGGCGCGAGCTCGGCGCGCTCAAGCGCAAGCAGGTGTGGTTCACGCTCGGCATCGCCGCCATCGGCTTCGGCGGCATGTTCTCGGTGTTCAGCTACATCAAGCCCACGCTGATCGAAGTGGCCGGCATGCCGGTGGGCGGCGTGCCCATCGTGCTCGCGCTCTTCGGCCTCGGCATGGTGGTGGGCAACCTCGTGGGCTCGCGGCTGGCCGACAAGTCGGTGATGCGCACCATCGGCGGCGTGATGGTCTACGCGGCGCTGGTGCTGGCGGTGTTCACCTTCGCGGCCCACAACGTGGTCGCGGCTGCAATCAACGTGTTCCTCATCGGTACCACCGTGGCTATCGGCCCGGCGCTGCAGATCCGGCTGATGGACGTGGCGGGCGACGCGCAGACGCTCGCCGCTGCGCTCAACCACTCGGCGTTCAACATGGCGAACGCGCTGGGCGCATGGCTCGGCGGTGTCGCGATCGCGGCAGGCCTGGGCTGGACTTCGACCGGCTGGGTCGGCGCGCTGCTGGCGCTGGCGGGGCTCGGCATCTTCGGCTGGGCGGTGGCGAGTGCGCGTGCCGCTGCACGCCGGCCGGCAGCCGTCGCCTGCTGAGCCGCTACTTCGGCGAAGGCGCCGGCGCGGTTCGCTCGCGCAGCAGAACTGCGAAGTTCTGCAGCTCCGTCGCATTGAGATCCGACACCGCCCAGGCCTGCATGCCGCCCTGGGCCCAGTGCACGAGCTGGTAGCCCTGCCGCGCCGAAGCCACCGGCGCCTGCGCTCTTGTATCGGGTGCCGGCCATACGAACAGGTTGATCACGTGCGGCCCCGAGCGGTAGACCAGCGCTGCCACGGTGCGCCCGTCCAGGTAGTCGAGTCGTCCGCCCGCAAGCGCAAAGCCCTCCGTGGCGAGGTCGACCACCGGCGGTGAGAAGTTGAGTTTGCCGGCGAACCAGGGCTTGACCGTGTGATGGTCGGACGAGGCTACGTCGGCCAGGTGCGATGCCATCAGCGAGCGCACATGGTTCGCGGTGACGCCTTCGGCGAGCACGTCGGCAGGCGGCGCCGGTGTCGCCAGCAACACGAGCGCTAGGCCCCAGGCCGTGGCGGCACCGGTGCCGAACCATGCCAGCCCCTGCCACAGCCCGCGGCCTTGTCGCGCGGGAGCGGGCGTCGGCGCCGGCGCGGCGGCTTCTTCCGTGCGGACCGCATTCGCGATGCGCGCCGCCAGGCCCTCGGGCGGCATGTGCCGCACGGCGTGGCGCCGGATCAGCGTTCCCAGTTCCTCGTCAGACATTGACATGGCGTGTCCTTCCTCCCGCATCGCCGGGACGTTCGTCGCGCAGGCTCTCGCGCAGCATCGCCCGCGCGCGCGACAGCCGCGACATGACGGTGCCCAGCGGCACGCCCGCGATGCGTGCGATGTCCTCGTAGCGCAGTTCCTCCAGCTCGCGCAGCACGATCACCTCGCGGTACACCGGCGGCAGCGCGTCGATGGCGGCGTTGACGCGCTCGCCCTGCACACGCTGCTCCCACTGCCGCGCCGGATCGCCGGCTTCGGGCGAGGAGGGCGCTGAAACCGCCTCGCTGTCTCGCAACTCGTCGAACTCCACCTGGTCGGCCAGCTGCCGGTTCTGCCGCATCCAGTCGTAGCAGGCGTTGCGCACGATGCCCAGCAGCCACGGCCGCGCGCTCTCGCCGCGCAAGCCCTCGAAGAAGCGGAACGCGCGCAGGTAGGCCTCCTGCACCGCGTCGTCGGCCAGCTGGTCGTCGCGCAGCAGCCAGCGCGCGAGGTTCCATGCCGCATCGAGATGCGGCAGCGCGGCGGCTTCGAACTGGCGTGTGCGGTCGGTCGACAGGCTCAAGTGCTCCTTCTTCCTGCATGACGTGGCAGTCCGGCGTTTTATTCCAGCTCTTTCCGATTTTTCTTTTTGCGCCGCTGGAATAAGCAGGGCATGCCATGCGTCATGCCCTCTGCGGATTCTGCTTCTTCTTTCTTCTTCCAGGAGATCTTCAACATGATCGCCATGCCCGGCTTCGCACGCATCCTCGTCATCTTCGCGGCCCTGGCGGCCTCGGCCGGCCCGTCGCTCGCCGCGGGTCCCAAGGCCTATGTCGGCAACTTCAAGGACAGCACGGTCAGCGTGATCGACACTGCTTCCGAGCGCGTCGTGGCCACGCTGCCGGTGGCGGCGGGGCCCGACGGCATCGTCCTCACGCCCGATGGCCGCAGCGTGTTCGTCAGCGGCTCCGGCGCCGCCGCCGTGAGCGAGATCGACACCGCGGGCGACCGCGTGACTCGCGCCATCGATGTGGGCAAGGGCCCGCAGGGCTTGGCCATGACGGCCGACGGCAAGTGGCTGCTGGTGGCCGTCAACGGCGACGACCGCGTGGCCTTCGTCGACACCTCCGCCCATGGCGTGAGCGCCACCGTGCCGGTGCCCAAGCCGCACACCATCGCCATCCGGCCGGACGGGCGGCAGGCGTACGTCGCGTCGCAGGAGCCAGGGCACTTCGCGCTGGTAGTCATCGACATGGCGACGCGCGCCGTGGTCACGCAGATCCCGCTCGACAAGCCGCCGCGCGACCTCGAGTTCAGCCATGACGGCAAGGCGCTCTACCTCACGCTGGCCGGCCTTGCGGCCGTGCAGGTGCTCGATCCGGCCAACAACCAGTGGGGCGCGCCGGTTCCCACGGGCGTGTCGCCGCACATCGCGCAGCACTTCGCGGGCATGGCCAGCGGCGTGGTGGTGGTGCAGGGGCCCGGCGAAGTCATGCTGTTCGACCCCGCCGCGCGTACGGCCGTGCGCAGCATCCCCGTGGGCAAGCAGCCGCACTGGCTCGACCTGTCTGCGGACGGCAGGAAGCTCTGGGTGAGCAACGAAGGCTCCAACGACGTCAGCGTAGTCGACCTCGCGGGCGGGCCGATGCACACGGTGCAGGTGGGCAATGCGCCGCGCAAGATCGCGCTGCAGCGCACGGCGGCCACCGCTGCTTCGCCTGCAGCGTCTGCGGACGGCGCGCACGCCGGCGGCTCGGCGCACGTGACCATCCGCAACTTCGCCTTCGAGCCCGCGCAGATCACCGTCAAGGCCGGCCAGCGCGTGAGCTGGCAGAACGACGACGGCGCGCCGCACGGCCTGGCCTTCAAGGACGGCTCGGCGGGCATCGACCTGCTGCTGCCTGGCAAGGCCTTCGCCCGCGTCTTCGACAAGCCGGGGGTGTACGACTACGTCTGCTCGGTGCATTCGTACATGACCGCGCGGGTCACGGTGGTGGGGCCGTAGTCGGGTTCACGCCATCGACCTGCGCGCCGCCCGATTGACAGGAGCGAGCGAAGCGCACGACATTGCGCCGGATGAAGGAAGAAAGACTCTCGCGCCGCCGCCTGTTGTGCGGCGGCCTCGCGGCCGCATCGCTGGGCCATCCGTTCTTGCTGCTGAATGCGCAGCCGTCTGGTACGACATGGGGCGACCGCTATCCATTCACGCTGGGCGTGGCCTCCGGCGTGCCGCGCGCCGACGGCTTCGTGCTCTGGACGCGGCTCGCGCCCGAGCCGCTGCATGGCGGCGGCATGGGCGATGCGCCCGTCGACGTGAACTGGGAGGTCGCCGACGACGAGGGCTTCAGGCGCATCGTCGCCAAGGGCAGGGCCGTCGCGACGGCGGAGCTCGCGCATTCGGTGCACGTCGAGGTGCAGGGCCTGTCGCAGGCGCGCTGGTACTGGTACCGCTTCACGGCCGGCGGCGCGCGCAGCCCCGCCGGCCGCACGCGCACCACGCCGGCCGACGACGAAGCCCTGCAACAGCTGCGCTTCGCCTTCGCCTCCTGCCAGCACTACGAGCAGGGCTACTACGCCGCCTACCGCGACATGGCCGCGCAGCCGCTCGACTTCGTGGTGCATCTGGGCGACTACATCTACGAAAGCTCCCGCAAATCGCACCAGGTGCGCCGGCACGAGGGCGGCATTCCGACGCAGCTCGCCGAGTTCCGCGACCGCTACGCGCTCTACAAGGCCGATGCGCAACTGCAGGCCGCGCACGCCGCCTTCCCATGGCTCGTGACCTGGGACGACCACGAGGTGGCCAACGACTACACGAACGACGAGTCGCCGCGCACGGCCGACCCTGCGCAGTTCCTCGCGATCCGCGCCGCCGCCTACCAGGCCTGGTACGAGCACATGCCCGTGCCCGCCAGCATGCGTCCGCGCGGCCCCGATGCGCTCATCTACGGCCGCCACCGCTTCGGCCGCATGCTCGACCTGCTGCTGACCGATGGGCGCCAGTACCGCTCGCACCATGCATGCCTCTCAGGCCGCAGCGCCTCGCCGCTGGCCGACTGCGCCGACCGGCTCGCGCCCGGGCGCAGCCTCTTCGGCGCGCAGCAGGAGGCCTGGCTCGCCCGCGAACTCGCGGCGCCGCCCGCGCGCTGGACCGTGCTCGCCCAGCCCACGCTGCTGGCCGAGGCCGACCGCAAGCGCGGCCCCGAGCACGGCTACTGGATGGACGGCTGGGACGGCTATGCCGCGGCCCGCGCGCGCCTGCTCGACGCGCTGGCCGAGCACAAGTCGCGCGGCGGCAATGCGCTGGTCGCGAGCGGCGACGTGCACGCCTTCTGGGCCGCCGACCTGCGGCGCGGCGACGCGCAGCAGGGCCCGGTGGTCGCGACCGAGTTCGTCGGCGGCGCCATCACCTCCGAAGGGCCGAGTGCCGCCAACGTGGCGAACATGCTCACGAAGAACCCGCAACTGCGCTATGGCCGGGCCGACAGGCGCGGTTATGCGCTCGCCACGCTCGATGCGCGCGGCTGCACGGTCGAGTTCCGCGCGGTGGAAGACGAGAAGACGGCCGATTCGCCGGTCGGCACCATGGCGCGCTTCTCGGTCGAGCCCGGCGCGCCCGGCGTGCACGCCGAAGCCGGCTGAAACGCCCACCCGCCTGCAGGGTCGCGCGGCCGTGCCTATGATGGCCGCCGCCGCATCCTCCCCATCTCATTCATCCCTCACTGAAGCGAGAACCGAACACCATGAGCATTCCTTCCACCCGCCTGGGCCGCACCGGCCTCACCGTCTCCCGCCTCGCCCTCGGCACCATGACCTTCGGCCTGCAGACCGACGAGGCCGTGTCGCACCAGATCCTCGACAAGGCGGCCGAAGGCGGCATCAACTTCCTCGACACGGCAGACGTCTACCCGCTCGGCGGCACCATCGAGACGGCGGGCCGCACCGAGGAGATCATCGGCAACTGGCTCGAGAAGCAGGGCCCCGCGGGCCGCCGCCGTTTCGTGCTGGCGACCAAGGCCGTCAACAAGGTCGGCCCCAACAGCTGGGATCAGGGCGCATCGCGCAAGCACCTGCTGGACGCCATCGACGCGTCGCTCAAGCGGCTGAAGACCGACCACGTCGACCTCTACCAGCTGCACATGGACGACCGCGAGACGCCGCTCGAAGAGAGCCTGGAGGCGCTCGACACCATCGTGAAGTCGGGCCGCGCGCGCTACATCGGCGTGTCGAACTTCCTGGCCTACCGCCTGGCCCGCGCACTGGGCAAGTCCGACCTGCTGAGGCTCACGCGCTACGTGTCGGTGCAGCCGCGCTACAGCCTGCTGTTCCGCGAGATCGAGCGGGAGCTGCTGCCGCTGGCCGCAGAAGAGGGCCTGGGCGTGATCCCCTACAACCCGCTGGCCGGCGGCCTGCTCACCGGCAAGTACAAGCCCGGCGGCAAGCCCGAGGAGAACACCCGCTTCACCCTCGGCACCGCAGGCGGCATGTATCAAGACCGCTACTGGAACGAACGCAGCTTCAACACCGTCACGCAGCTGCACAAGCTCGCCGACGAAGCCGGCGTGCCGCTGGCCACGCTGGCCGTGGCCTGGGTGATGGCGAACCCGCTCATCACCGCGCCGCTGCTCGGCGCCAGCCGTCCCGACCAGCTCGATGCGACCATCGCGGCGGCTGAATACAAGCTCGATCCGGCGCTCAAGCAGAAGCTGGACGAGCTGACCGCCGAGTACCGCAAGGGCGACGCACCGCGCTGAGCGGTCTTTCTCCTTCCCCCGCTGGGGGAAGGTAGGGATGGGGGCGGGCCTCCGAACAGGCGCTGCGCTTTCTTGAGCGCCATCGTGCCCCCACCCCAACCCTCCCCCAGCGGGGGGAGGGAGGAAGACCGAAACTGTCAAAACTGTCAGTTAGTCGACAGCAAGGGGTTTGATGGGGGTGCCTAGAGTGCCCTCATCATGGCCTTTCCCGACGTATCTCCCCTCCCGCGCGCAGCCCTCGCGCTGGCCGTCTTGCTCCTCGCGGGCTGCGCCGTCGGCCCCGATTACGTCCGCCCGCAGCTGGACGTTCCCGCCGCCTTCAAGGAAACCGGCGGCCCCTGGAAGACCGCCGCCCCACAGACCATCGACGCCGACCATCCCTGGTGGGACGCCTTCGGCGACAGCACGCTCAGCGCGTTGATCGTGCAGGCCAATGCGGCCAACCAGAACATCCGCGTGGCCGAGGCGCAGTACCGCCAGGCGCAGGCGCTGGCCTCCGCGGCACGTGCGGGCTTCTTTCCCTCTGTGGGCCTCAACGCCGGCGCCACGCGCGCCCAGACCAACAACACCGGCACCGTCAAGCTCGGCACCACCGACACCCTGGGCCTCGCCGCGAGCTGGGAGCCCGACATCTGGGGTGCGGTGCGCCGCTCGGTCGAGGCCGGCAATGCCGGCGCGCAGGCCAGCGCGGACGACCTGGCCGGCGCGCGGCTCAGCATCCAGACCACGCTGGCGCAGGACTACCTGCAGATCCGCGTGATCGACCTGCAGCGCGACCTGTACGCCAGCACCACCGCCGCCTACGCCAAGGCGCTCGAGCTCACGCAGCACCAGTACGCCGCCGGCACCGTGCTGCGCTCCGACGTGGCGCTGGCCGAGAGCCAGCTCAAGACCGCGCAGGCGCAGGCGGTCGATCTCGAGGCCCAGCGCAGCCAGCTCGAACACGCCATTGCAGTGCTGACCGGCCAGGCGCCTGCATCGTTCTCGCTGCCGCCGCTCGAAACACCGTCGAACCCGCCGACCGCCGAATCGCTCTCGTCCGCCACCGCGCTGCACCTGCAGTTGCCCGTGACGCCCGCCGGCCTGCCTTCGGAGCTGCTGGAGCGCCGCCCCGACATCGCCGGCGCAGAGCGCCGTGTGCAGGCCGCCAACGCCAACATCGGCGTCGCCAAGGCCGCCTACTACCCGCAGATCGTGCTCAGCGCGAGCGGCGGCTTCAGCGCGGCCACGCTGGGCACGCTGTTCAACACGCCCAGCCGCGTGTGGTCGCTGGGCGCGGCGCTGGCGCAGACCGTGTTCGACGGCGGCCTGCGCAAGGCCCACACCGACCAGGCGGTGGCTGCCTACGACGCATCGGTCGCGCAATACAAGCAGACCGTGCTCGCTGGCTTCCAGCAGGTGGAAGACAACCTCGCCACCCTGCGTGTGCTCGACAACGAATCGGCGCTGCAGGCCGATGCGGTGCGCGCCGCGCAGCTCGCCGAGCGCTTGGCGCTGAGCCAGTACCGCGCCGGCACCGCCACCTACCTCAGCGTGGTGACGGCGCAGACGCTCTCGCTCACCAACCAGCGCACGGCCGCGCAGGTGCTCGGCCGCCGGCTGGCGGCCAGCGTTTCGCTGATCGCTGCCACGGGCGGCGGCTGGAGCACCGCCGCAGATGCCGCACCGAAGACTTCCGGGAATTGATGCCATGACGACGACCGCAGAAACCACCACGCCTTCCTTGTTCCAGAGACGCTCCACCTGGCTCGCTACCGCCACCCTGGTGCTCGTGCTCGGCGGCGGCGCATGGGCGCTGACCCACCACGCGGCCAACGCAGCCAAGCCCGATGCGCCGAAGAGCCCGCCCGTGCAGGTGACCACCGCGCGCGTCACGCCGCAGACCGTGCAGGTCTACCGTTCGGGCATCGGTACCGTCGCGTCGATGGCGACCATCACCGTCAAGGCGCGCATCGACGGCCAGCTCGACAAGGTCGGCTTCGTGGAAGGGCAGGACGTGAAGGCCGGCCAGCTGCTCGCCCAGCTCGACCCGCGCACGCTGCAGGCCCAGCTCGCGCAGGCGCAGGCGACGCGGGCCAAGGACCAGGCCACGCTGATGAATGCCCGCGCCGACCTCAAGCGCTACACCACGCTGATCGCGCAAGACGCGGCTACGCAGCAGCAGGTCGATACGCAGAAGGCCCTGGTCAACCAGCTCGAAGCCGCCGTGCAGAACGACGCGGCCCAGGTGCAGTACGCCGAGGTGCAGCTGAGCTTCACGCGCATCACCTCGCCCATGAACGGCCGGGTGGGTGCGCGGCTGGTGGACCCGGGCAATATCGTCCATGCGGCCGATGCCAACGGCCTGGTCGTCATCAACCAGATCGATCCGATCGCCGTGCAGTTCACGCTGCCCGAAGAGGCCGTGCAGGACATCAACCGCGTGCAGCAGCAGAGCAGCCAGCCGCTCTCGGTGGTGGCCTACGACCGCAGCGGCACGCAGATGCTGGGCACCGGCAAGCTCATCTTGCTGAACAACCAGATCGACACCACCAGCGGCACTGTGCAGCTCAAGGGCAGCTTCGCCAATCCGCAGCACACGCTGTGGCCGGGCCAGTTCGTCAACGTGCGGCTGCAGCTCGACCGCCGGGCCGACTCGCTCACGCTGCCCGCCGCCGCGGTGCAGCGCGGCCAGGACAGCACCTACGTCTGGGCCGTCGATGCTGAGAACAAGGTCGCCAACGTGCCGGTGCATGTGGTGCAGATCGCCGACGGCACGGCCGTGATCGATCAGGGCCTGGAGGCCGGCCAGCGCGTGGTGATCGACGGGCAGTACAAGCTCAAGCCCGGCGCCACCATCGTCGAGCCGCCGCCAGCCGCCGCCGCGAAGAACGCCAACGGCAAGAAGGTTGCCAGCGGGAGCAGCAATTGAGCATCTCCGCCGCATTCATCAAGCGCCCCATCGGCACCACGCTGCTGGCGCTGGCCATCCTGCTGGTTGGCGCGGCGGTGTTTCCGCTGCTGCCGGTGGCGCCGCTGCCGCAGGTCGACTTTCCGACGATCCAGGTCTCGGCCAGCCTGCCGGGTGCAAGCCCGGAGACCATGGCCTCGAACGTGGCGCAGCCGCTGGAGCGGCAGTTCTCGCTGATCGCGGGCCTCTCGCAGATGACCTCCACCAGCGGCCTGGGCTCCACGCAGATCACGCTGCAGTTCGACCTCGACCGCAGCATCGACGCCGCCGCGCTCGACGTGCAGGCCGCCATCAACGCATCGACCGGCCAGCTGCCTGCCAACCTGCCGAGCCCGCCCACCTTCCGCAAGGTCAACCCGGCCGACTCGCCCATCCTCATCCTCGCGGTGCAGTCGAAGACGCTGCCGCTGACCGAGGTAAACGACTACGCCGACAACATCCTCGCGCAGCAGATCTCGCAGATATCGGGCGTGGGCCTCGTCAACATCGGCGGCGTGCAGAAGCCGGCAGTGCGGGTGCAGCTCGATCCGGCCAAGCTCGCGGCGCTGGGCCTGGGCCTGGAAGACGTGCGCACCGTGCTCTCATCGGCCACCGTCAACGCGCCCAAGGGCACCATCGACGGGCCCAACCAGAGCTTCACCGTTTACACCAATGACCAGCTGCTGAAGGCCAAGCCCTGGAACGACGTGGTGCTGGCCTACCGCAACGGCGCGCCCATCCGCGTGAGCGACCTGGGCGTGGCGGTGGACGGCCCCGAGAACGCCAAGATCGCCGGCTGGGCCTACGCTGGCGCCGCCGCGCCCGAGGGCAGCAGCGTGCAGAACGGCCGCTCCATCGTGCTGGCAATCACCAAGCAGCCGGGCGCCAACGTGATCGAAACGGTGGACCGCATCAACGCCGCGCTGCCACGGCTGAAGGCATCGATCCCGCCGACGGTGGAGGTCAACGCCATCATCGACCGCACCCAGACCATCCGCGCCTCGGTGAAGGACGTGGAGTTCACGCTGCTCTTGACCATCGCGCTGGTGGTGGCCGTGATCTTCGTGTTCCTGCGCAACGTGCCGGCCACGCTCATCCCGAGCGTGACGGTGCCGCTCGCGCTGCTGGGCACGGTGGCGGTGATGTACCTGCTGGGCTACAGCCTCGACAACCTCTCGCTCATGGCGCTGACTATCGCCGTCGGCTTCGTGGTGGACGACGCCATCGTGATGCTGGAGAACATCTACCGCTACGTGGAAGAGGGCATGTCGGCGGTCGAGGCCGCGTACAAGGGAGCGGGCGAGATCGGCTTCACCATCATCTCGATCTCGGTGTCGCTGGTGGCGGTGTTCATTCCGCTGCTGCTCATGGGCGGCATCGTGGGGCGGCTGTTCCGCGAGTTCGCGGTGACGGTCACGCTCACCATCGTGGTCAGCGTGGTGATCTCGCTCACGCTCACGCCCATGCTGTGCTCGCGCTTTCTGAAGAACGAGCACGGCAGCAAGCACGGGCGGCTCTACCAGCTCTTCGAGCGTGGCTTCGACGCCATGCTCGGCGCCTACAAGCGCGGACTGCACGTGGTGCTCGACCACCAGTTCATCACGCTCATGACCTTCATCGCCACGGTGGCGGCCACGGGCGTGCTGTTCGTGTTCATTCCCAAGGGCTTCTTCCCGCAGCAGGACACGGGCTTCATCTCGGGCTTCGCCGAATCGGCGCAGGACGCTTCCTTCGCGTCGATGAACGCCCGCATGGTCGAGCTGGCCGACGTGGTGCGCAAGGACCCGGACGTGACCGGCTTCGGCATGAACGGCAGCTCCTCCACCTACAACACCGGCAACTTCTACATCAGCCTGAAGCCCAAGGACGAGGGCCGTACCGCCACCGCCGACGAGATCATCGCGCGGCTGCGCCCGCAGCTGGCCAAGGTGCAGGGCGTGAACCTGTTCCTGCAGGCCGGACAGGACATCCGAGTGGGCGGCCGCGCATCACGCACCCAGTACCAGTACACGGTGACCGACGCCAACCTCGACGAGCTCAACACCTGGGCGCCGAAGCTGCTGGAGCGCTTCAAGCAGCTGCCCGAAATCACCGACCTGGCCACCGACCAGCAGAACGCCGCCGCCTCGGCCGTGCTCACCATCGACCGCGACCGCGCATCGAGCTTTGGCATCTCGCCGGCCACCATCGACGCCACGCTGTACGACGCCATCGGCCAGCGCCAGGTGGCGCAGTACTTCACCCAGCTCAACAGCTACCACGTGGTGCTGGAGGTGACGCCCGCACTGCAGCAAGACCCGGCGCTCTTCAGCAAGCTGTACCTGAACTCGCCCATCACCGGCCAGCAGGTGCCGCTGTCGACCTTCGTGAAGGTGGACACCAGCAAGACCGCCTACCTCTCGATCAGCCACCAGGGCCAGTTCCCGGCCGTGACCATCTCGTTCAACCTCGCGCCGGGCCACGCGCTGGGCGACGCGGTGAACGCCATCAACAAGGCACAGGCCGACATGGGGCTGCCGCAGTCGCTCACCGGCTCGTTCCAGGGCACGGCGCAGGCCTTCCAGGATTCGCTGGCCTCGCAGCCCTACCTGATCGCGGCGGCGCTGGTGGCGGTGTACATCGTGCTGGGCCTGCTTTATGAAAGCTACATACACCCGCTGACCATTCTCTCGACGCTGCCCTCGGCCGGCGTGGGCGCGCTGCTCATCTTGATGGCGGGCGGCTACGACCTGAGTGTGATCGCGCTGATCGGCATCATCCTGCTCATCGGCATCGTGAAGAAGAACGGCATCATGATGATCGACTTCGCGCTCAAGGCCGAGCGCGAGCAGGGCATGACGCCGCACGACGCCATCTACCAGGCCTGCCTGCTGCGCTTCCGCCCGATCATGATGACCACCATGTGCGCGTTGCTCTCGGGCCTGCCGCTGATGCTGGGCCACGGCTCCGGCTCCGAGCTGCGCCGGCCGCTGGGCTACGCGATGGTCGGCGGGCTGATACTCTCGCAGGCGCTCACCCTCTTCACGACCCCGGTGGTCTACCTGTACCTCGACCGCGCCCACTACTGGTACCTGCGCCGCAAGGAAGCGCGCAAGGCCCGCAAGGCAGCGAAGCAAGGCAAGGCCCCCGTGCCCGCCGAGGTGCACGGATGAACACCGGCTGAGATCGCGGGGGTGGAGACAAAGACAAGAGGGCAGAAAGCGCCATGAAGATCCTGATAGTCGAAGACGAACTGAGAACCGCGGACTACCTCTCCAAGGGGCTGACCGAGCAGGGCTGCGCCGTCGACATGGCACACAACGGCATCGACGGCCAGCACCTCGCGCTCACGCACGACTACGACGTGATCGTGCTCGACGTGATGCTGCCTGGGCAGGACGGCTTCTCGGTACTGCGCGCGCTGCGCGCCGTGAAGCAGACGCCGGTCATCATGCTGACCGCGCGCGACCGCGTCGAAGACCGCATCAAGGGCCTGCACGAAGGGGCCGACGACTACCTCGTCAAGCCCTTCTCCTTTCTCGAGCTGCTGGCGCGGCTGCAGGCGCTCAACCGCCGCGGCCGCAAGCAGGAGCCGATGCAGCTGCGCATTGCAGACCTGCAGATCGACCTGCTGGCGCGCAAGGCCTTCAGAGGCAGCACCCGCATCGACCTCACCGCCAAGGAGTTCGCGCTGCTGGCCGTGCTGGCGCGCCGCCAGGGCGAGATCCTCTCGAAGACCGCCATCGCCGAGCTGGTGTGGGACATGAACTTCGACAGCAACACCAACGTGGTCGAGGTGGCCATCAAGCGGCTGCGCGACAAGATCGACGCGCCCTTCAGCCCCAAGCTGCTGCACACCATCCGGGGCATGGGCTATGTGATGGAACTGCGCGAGGGAGCAGGGGAGGGCGCAGCCCCGTGAAGCGCTCCATCACCGCGCGGCTGGTGCTGATGTTCGCGGCGGTGGCGCTCGCGACCTTCGCGCTGGCCGGCTTCGCGCTGCACAACGTGCTGGCGCGCGAGCTGGAGCGGCATCAGTACGAGGAGCTCGACACCACCCTCAAGAGCCTGCAGTTCTGGATCAAGGCCATCGGCAGCCCCGAGCGCTGGCCGCGCGTGCAGGCGCGCATGGACGCGCTCACGCCCGAGGACGGCAGCGTGCGCTTCTGGGTTCTCAGCGACGACCCGCGCTTCCAGTACGGCAAGGGCCTGGCCGAGATCGACGGCCTCACGCGCCAGGCCAACGGACACACCAGCGTGATCGAGCTGCCAGGGCAGGAGCGGCCCTTCCGTACCCTGTCGGTGCACATCGATCCCTACGAGCAGCGTCCGGCCGTGCGGCTCATCGTCGGGCGCAACACCGAGCCCTATGCGCGCACGCGCCGGAACTTCCTGACCGCGCTGGTCGGGCTCGGGCTGTGCGCGGTGCTGGTGGTGGCCGCGGCGGGCTACTGGATCGCGCAGCTGGGGCTGCGGCCGCTGGAGCGGCTGTCGAGGGAGGCACAGGCGCTGCGGCCCAAGACGCTTTCGCAGCGGCTGCAGGTGGAGCGTCTGCCGGTCGAACTCTCGGCGCTGGCCGAAGCGTTCAACGGCGCGCTGAGCCGGCTGGAGGAGGCTTACGGCCAGCTCGAAGCCTTCAACGCCGACGTGGCGCACGAGCTGCGCACGCCGCTGGCCAACCTCATCGGCAGCACGCAGGTGGCGCTGTCGCGCCAGCGCAGCGCGGGCGAGTTCCAGGAGGTGCTGCAGGCCAATCTCGAAGACCTGGAGCGGGTGCGCTCCATCGTCAACGACATGCTCTTTCTCGCGCGCGCCGACCGCGGCGAGGTGGCGACCGGGCTGGTGCTCACGCCCGTGGCGCTGGAGGTGCGCAAGACCATCGAGTTCTTCGAGTTCGTGCTCGACGAGACGCGTGCCCAGGTCGTCATCGAGGGCGACGTGCAGGCCGAGGCCCGGCTGGAGAGCGCGCTCTTCCGCCGCGCGATGTCGAACCTGCTGCAGAACGCCATCGAGCACTCGAAGCCCGGCGCGCAGATCGCCGTGAGGCTGCGCGAGGAAGCCGCCGCCACCTGGATCACCGTGTCGAATCCCGGCGAGCCCATCGACGCGCAGCATCTGCAGCATTTGTTCGACCGGTTCTACCGCGTCGACGAGGCGCGCAACGACGGGGGCGAGCACCACGGCCATGGGTTGGGCCTGGCCATCGTGAAGGCGGTGGCGAGCATGCATGGCGGGCAGGTCTCTGCATCGAGCGAAGGGGGCCTGAATACCTTCGGCTTCAGCGTAGCGCGCTCCCCCGAGAAAGCCACCGGCTGACGATGGCTGAAGGCGCCAGGCAATGGCCTGTGCCCGGTACGTTCTTGGGCCATGCCGGAGAATCGCTGCCGGCATGAACAGCACGCAACCACCGCAATTTCCACCCGCACCCGGGCCACAAGGGCAGCCATGGCACAGCTGATGTCCCTGCTCGTGCAGAACGCGATCCTGGTGGTTTTTGCCGCCAGCTTCGCCGCGCGGCTGGGCCTGCCGGTGCCGGCCGCGGCGGTGCTGGTGCTCACTGGCGCGCTGCTCGCGGCGGGCGATGTCTCCGTGGCCGGCGTCGTGGTGGCGGCCGTCATCGCCAACCTGCTGGGCGACGGGGCGTGGTTCTATGCCGGGCGGCGCTTCGGCTACCGTTTCATGCGCCTGCTGTGCCGCATCTCCCTTTCGCCCGACTCGTGCGTGCGGCGCGGCGAATCGCTCATCTCCGACTGGGGCGGGCTCTCGCTGGTGGCAGCCAAGTTCGTGCCGGGCGTTTCGGTGGTGGCGCCGCCGATGGCCGGGGCGCTGGGCATGTCGGTGCGGCGCTTCATCGGCTTCGACGTGGGCGCGGCGCTGGTGTGGACCGGGCTCTTCCTTGGCCTGGGCTGGGTGTTCCGCAACCAGATCCAGGAAGTGCTGGCCATCATGGCGCAGGCCGGCGGCGTGGCCACCGCCGCGCTGGGCGTGGTGCTGCTGGTGATCCTGGCGGTGCGCTACTGGCGCCGCCGCGCCTTCATGCGGCTCACGGGCATGCCCCGCATCTCGGTGGAAGAGCTGCACGAACTGCTCAGCGGCGAAGAGCCCCCGCTGGTGATCGACGTGCGCGGCAAGGCCGGCGTGCAGGTCGATCCGCGCCGCATTCCGGGCGCGCAGTCGTACACGCTCAAGGCGCTGCAGCAGCGCAGCCTCGACCTGTCGCACGCGGCTGGGCGCGACGTGGTGCTGTACTGCAACTGTCCCAACGAGGTTTCGGCCGCGCAGGCCGCGCGCGTGTTGCTGGCGCGCGGTGCGCGGCGAGCCCTGCCGCTGACCGGCGGGCTCGACGCCTGGGTGGCCTCGGGCCGGCCGACCACGGTCGACTGAAGGCGGCGACATTGTTCCGAGGGTCTGCCCAAGGCCCACGCCTGCAGAAACATGCCCCGCGTGCTATGGTGCCCGGCCTTCGGGTTAACCCGAGGGCAGACCTCTCGCAACCGGGATTCCTCCGTGTCCTCTCCATCCTCCGCGGCACGCGCCGCCCATTCCGCCCACCCCGCCGCACCGGGCCTCAGCCCGGCCCTCACGCTGGTCTTCGCCGTCGCCTGCGGCTTGTGCGTAGCCAACATCTACTACGCCCAGCCGCTCATCGGCCCCATCTCCGACACGCTGCAGCTGCACGCCGGCTTGGCCGGGCTCATCATGACGCTCACCCAGCTCGGCTACGGCGCGGGCCTGCTGCTGCTGGTGCCGCTGGCCGACGTGGTCGAGAACCGCCGGCTCATCGTGGGCGCGCTCTTCGGCGCCGTGATCGGGCTGGTGGGCATCGCGCTGTCGAACTCGGCCATCACCTTCCTCGCCGCTTCCTTCGTGGTCGGTACCTGCGCCGTCGCGGCCCAGGTGCTGCTGCCCTTTGCATCGCACCTCGCGCCCGAGGCCACGCGCGGCAAGGTGGTCGGCAACATCATGGCCGGCCTGCTGGGCGGGATCATGCTGGCTCGGCCCTTTGCGAGCCTGGTGGCTTCGGCTTGGGGCTGGCGTGCGGTGTTCTGGCTGTCGGCCGTGCTTATGGCCACGCTCATCGGCGTGCTGTGGCGCGTGCTGCCCCAGCGCCGGCCGCATGCGTCGGTGGGCTATGCGCGCACCATGGCCTCGCTGCCGGGCATCGTCTGGAACACGCCCGTACTGCGCCGGCGCGGGCTGTACCAGGGGATGATGTTCTCCGGCTTCCAGGCTTTCTGGACGGCCGTGCCGCTGGCGCTCGCGCATGAATTCGGCATGGGGCAGGGCGGCATCGCGGCCTTTGCGCTGGCCGGTGCCGCCGGTGCGCTGATGGCGCCCATCGCCGGCCGGCTGGTCGACCGCGGGCTGACCCGCCCGGCCACCGGCATCGCCATCGCGGTGGCGCTGTTCTCCTTCGTGCTGGGCGCGGTCGCCATGCACTACCACTCGCTGGCCGGCCTGGTCGCGGCGGGCATCCTGCTCGACGGCGCGGTGCAGCTGTGCCAGGTGCTCAACTTCCGCAGCCTCTTCATGCTCGCCCCTGAGTTGCGCGGCCGGCTCAACGGGCTGTTCATGACCTTCATCTTCATCTGCGCGGCCGTGGCCTCGGGCATTGCGGCTGCGGTGTACGCCTTTCATGGATGGAGCGGGCTGTGCCTGCTGGGGGGCGGGTATGTGCTGGTGGCACTGCTGTATTACGCGACCGAATTCCGCCGGCAGCCGTCGCCCGCAGCCGTTGGCCAGTAGCCGTGATAGCCGGTGGTAGCCGGCAGCCGACGCATGCGGCCGTAGACTCGCCCGCTTTCGCGTTCAATTGCCTTCAATGAGTTCTCCGGCTTTCTCGCGATCCATTCAGGTCACGCAGGTCGATGCCAGCGGCATCTGGCCCATCCTGCTGCTTTGTACGGCCTACTCCGTCCTGATGTTCGCCGGGGGCGCGTGGATTCTCGACCCCGACGCCACGGGCTGGCGCATCGCGCGCGACATGGCGGCCATGGCCGTGCTCTTCGTGCTGTGGCTCGTGGGCCTGGTGGTCGTCGTGCGCGCGTGGCTCTGGGTCGAAGCGCATTGGCTGCCATCGGCCAAGCGCCGCGCAAAGCTCTTCAGCGGACGCACGCAGGTCGACGCCGGCGAAGCCGGCTTCTCCGTGCAGGGTCTGGGCCATGTCGACTGGATCGACGTGCTGGCCATCGAAGGCATTCCCGACAGCGACAACTACCTGATCGTTCACACCCGGCCGTTCAGGAAGCTGCTGCTGACCGTGTGCGTCGACGAACTGGCCCCTGTCATCAGCCACTACCTTGACCGCAGAAGCAGCATCGAGGCAACGCGCTGGGGCAAGCTCCAAAGCCGCGCCATGGTTTTCTGCTGGCGGTGCTTCAGGGCCTGGATCTGGGCGGGGTACGCACTGGCGGGCGCGGTGGGCATTGCGCTGCTCCTCAACGCGGGGGACGCGGGCTTCGTGAAGACCGCGGTGGGCCTTTGCGTGCTCGTGCCGATAGTCGCGTGGCTGGTCTGGGCCATTCCCATCTCGCAGATCAGCACCTTCTCGCCTTCGCGGGTGCGCGCCTTCGAGCTTGATGGCTCGCGGCTGCACAGCACCGATGGCGAATGGCAGTTCGACCTGCGCCGGGCCCGCATCAGCCGCCGCCGTGTCAGCGGCATCGGCTACGAGTTCACCTTTCTCGCCATTCGCCCGGAGTCGGGAAAGAGGCTCGACCTGATCCTCGAAGGCGGCGCCGACCAGGAGGCGCTGCTCGACGCCCTGAACGACCGCGGCCTGCTGCCGCTGACGAACCCCGAGCTCTGAAAGGGCCTGCCAGGCGGCGGTGGTAGCCTTGCGCCCCGATGAACCTCCGCACCAAGATCGTTGCGCTTGCCGTCGCACCGCTGCTCATCGCGCTGGTGCTGGTGGCCCTTGCGGTGCGCCACCAGGAGCATGACCTCGCCCAGCGCGAACGTGCCCTCATCGAGAACAGCTACATGGCGCAGCGCCGCAGCGAGCTGCGCAGCTACGTCGACCTGGCCGTGAGCAACCTGCTGCCGCTGTACGAATCGGGCCAGGACGACGAGGCCACCCGCAACGAGGCGCTGCGACGGCTGGCCGCGCTCAACTACGGTGACGACGGCTACTTCTTCGTCTACGACCTGGAGGGCAACTCCCTCATGCATTCGCGCCAGCCCGAGCTGGTGGGCCAGAACCTCTGGGAGCTGCGCGATTCGCACGGCCGCTACACCATTCAGGAGCTCATCAAGGGCGCGAAGGAAAAAGGCGGCGGCTTCGTCGAGTACGAATGGCGCAAGCCTTCAAGCGCGCAGATGGCGCCCAAGCTCGGCTACGTGACCGCGCTGCCGCGATGGAACTGGATGGTCGGCACCGGCCTGTACCTCGACGACATCCAGTCGACCATGGACACCCTCGACCGGCAGATGAACGCCAACGTCACGGCCACGCTGCTGTGGATCGCGGGCATCGCCGCGCTGTGCCTCGGCGTGGTCAGCGCCGCGGGCCTGCTGTTGAACCTGAGCGAGCACCGCACGGCCGAAGCCAAGCTGCGGCTGCTCGCACGCCGTGTGGTGCAGTCGCAGGAAGAAGAGCGCGGCCACCTCGCGCGCGAGCTGCACGACGGCACCAGCCAGACGCTGGTGTCGGCCAAGCTGCTGATCGAGTCGGCCGTCGAATCGCTAGACCGCCAGCAGCACCCCCCGCCGCCCGCGCTCGCGAAGGCGCTGCACCGGCTCAACGATTCGCTGATAGAAGTGCGCCGCATCTCGCACCGCCTGCGCCCCGCATTGCTCGACACCCTGGGCCTGCCCGCCGCGCTGGAGCGGCTGGTCGACGAGTTCAGGGAAGAGGGCGGCGGCGTCGATGCATCGATGATGGTCGGCGGCGAATCCTTCGAGCTGCAGCCCGAGGTGAAGACAGCGCTCTTCCGCCTCACGCAGGAGGCGCTGACCAACGTGCGCAAGCACGCCAGGGCGCAGCACGTGCACATTGCGCTGAACTTCAGCGAAGAAGAAGGCGTGCGCCTCGAAGTGAGCGACGACGGCACCGGCTTCGACATCCAGGCCGTGCAGCTCGACGCCCGCCGCGGCATCGGCCTGCGCAACATGCGCGAGCGCATGGAGGCCATCGGCGGGCGGCTCATCATGTGCAGCAACGCCGGGCGCACATCCATCGAGGCCGAAGTGCCGACCCGCAGCGCGAAGGCACAGGCAGCAGCATGACGAACGAACCCACGCCCACCACCCCTTCGACAGTTGCGACGACGGTTCGCCTCTTCCTGGTGGACGACCACCCGCTGGTGCGCGACGGCCTGCGCGCAAGGCTCGGCTCCATGCCCAACCTCGAGATCGTCGGCGAGGCCGGCAGCGCCGCCGAAGCGCTCGCGCAGGTAGAGAGCGTGCGGCCCGACCTCATGCTGGTGGACGTCGGCATGAAGGACATGAACGGCATCGACCTTGCGGCACTGCTGCTGCAACGCCAGGGCGCGCCGCACGTCGTCATGCTCAGCATGTACGACAACCCCGAGTACGTGCAGAAGGCCCTGCAGGTGGGCGCGCGCGGCTACGTGCTGAAAGACGCGCCCGCGGCCGAGATCGTCGCGGCCATCGAGGCCGTGTCGGCCGGCGGCACATTCCTGAGCCCAGCCGTGTCGAAGAAACTCTTCCGCACGCAGGAGCCCAGGCCCTTGCTCACCCCGCGCGAGAGCGAGATTCTTTCAGCGCTGGGCCGAGGCGAATCGAGCAAGCAGATCGCGCGCGAACTGGGCCTGAGCGTGCGCACGGTGGAGGCGCACCGGCAGAGCATCAAGCGCCGCCTGGGCATCGAGGGGCAGGCCGAGCTCATCAAGTACGCGGTGGAGCATGCGCGCGAATTCGGGCGCGATTCCTGAGTTGATGCAGCCGCTTCTGCAGCCTCTTTTTCGCTGATCGACCCCGCGACTGTCAGCGCTTTGTGGACTGGCGCTGCCGCCTCGCGATCAAGCGAAGGAATCGGCAAGTTCTGGGCAGAAAGTCACTTCTGCGCAGCCTGGTCTTCTATACAGTGAATGCCCCTGTGGTTGAACGACCCACCTAGTGGGCATGGAGGGCAGAGCACACAAAGACTTCTCTTGAGTGAAACCGCATTGCCTTGCGGCGGGCTGTTGGTGCGATGTGCATCGACGCGAACGTGAGGCGCAAAAGGCGACGGCCAAGGTGCGCGAACACCTTGACCGTCTGACCACATGACGTGCAACTACTTTGGAAAGCGAGCACACCAAATGGCTAAACGAATTATGGCCGGCGCAGCAAAGCCGGCATCCGCGGACGCAACGACCACCACGACACGGGACCCGGCCGGTCTTCTGGAGAACAAGCTGGAGCAGTTGAACTCGCTGCTCTGGTGCTTCTACGGCGCCGGGGACGGATGGTTCCAGGATGCGGGGGAGGCGCATCGGGAGAATCTGCTTTGGATTGCTTCGGATTTGGCGCGGGAGGCGATAGCGCTGAATCAGGAGCGAGGGGCGTGAGATGACAATATCCCTCTGGCAAACAGAACTAGAAATGTGAGGAAGAGATATGTCAACGACATTCGAGGTCTATCCCAGAACGCAAAGAGTTCCTACGTTCGGTAAGCTGATCGAGCTTGCTTCTATCCGGCTAGCCGAGCAACTCGAGCGTCGCCATATTGCCGCCAAGCCGCAACTGAAGGTTCAGGTGCTTCGGAACAGAAGCCATGACGAGATAGCGATTGCGCTGGACGCACAGATGATCTGGGAAAGAGATCAATACGCGTGGATCACCGTCCCTGGGGTATTGGGTGGGACGGACGTCGACTACAGGCTCATTGATGAACTGACCAAAAGGCTCTGGAATGATCTGTTCGAAGTAGAGCAGCGGGCCAAAGAGCTCAGGACTCACATCGAGGCTTGCCTCTCCACGGGGCACTACTGGTCCTTCCGGCGCAGCGCCGGCCAGCCGGCCATCATCAATTTTGCGTACGGGATCATTGCTGCATCGCTCGCTGAGCTGACAGACGGGATCATCTATTCGGATGACTCGGCCTGGGACTATGACCGATTTCCTGCGGTAGCCATCGATTTTTACGAGTGGTTCTTCGATCCGGAAAAGACCCCGGATCTGGATCGTGCAGCTTGGGCCAGAGCTTGTCTCTCGGCTATTGCGAGTGATCAACGCCTCTGAAGCCTCGAAGCGTCTGCGGACGGGACCACGACACGGGACTCGTCCGCTCTTCTTGTGTGCCAAGATTGAATGTATTCCGAGCGGAGCGTTCAGCGTGCGAGCAAAAACAAGAAGTCGGCCGAGCTGCAATGGCGCTATGGTCCTCCTTTGCTGGATAGGCCGCCCCTGCGGCAGAATCGGTTCTAGCATTCTTCGCGGAGGCGTCAGTGTCGCAATCAGCCCAAGACTCACGACCCAAGGTTTTCATCTCCTATTCATGGACTAGTCCCGACCATCAGCAGTGGGTGCTCGATCTAGCGAAGCGCCTCACTGAGGCAAACATTCATGTGCTCCTAGACATCTGGGATTTGCAACCTGGCGCTGATTCGATCCACTTTATGGAGCGTATGGTCAACGATCAGGATGTCCGTAAGGTTCTAATTCTTGCCGACAAGAAGTACGTCGACCGGGCAAATGGCCGCGAAGGTGGCGTCGGCACGGAAACGCAGATCATCTCGCCAGAGCTCTACAGCCAGACTGACGTTGGGAAGTTCGCTCTAGTCGTCTGCGAGCGAGACGACGAGGGAAAGCCATATTTGCCGACGTACTACAAGTCCAGGATCTATATTGATCTGAGCGAAGAAAGTCGCTACGCAGACGAGTTTGAAAAGCTATTGCGCTGGATCTACGACAAGCCGGCAGAGGTGAGACCCGCTTTCGGCGCAACCCCCTCTTTCCTTCAGGAGAACTCGGCAACCGACCTGGGCACCGCGATATATGCGCGACGAGCAATAGAAGCGATGCGATCTGGAAAACCTCAGGCTCTGGGCTCGTTCACTGAGTATCTGGATACTTTGGCGAGACACTTCGAGCGATTGAGAATCACGAGAGAGACTGGTAAGGAGTTTGACGACCAGGTGGTCGAATCATTTGAAGCGTTCAAGCCGTTTCGAGACGAGTTTTTGGAAGTTTTGAACGTCGTAGTCAAGCATTCGCGCGATCCTGAAGTGGGTAATGTCCTTCACCATTTCTTTGAAAATATTTATACCTACAACGAACGGTCACCAGGCTACACAGGCTCTTATCAGACGACCGATTTCGATAATTTTCGACTCGTCTGTCGCGAGCTATTTCTGCTGACGAACGGGCTCGCGCTAAAGCTTCAACGTTTTGATGTTGTCCAAGCGTTGGTTGATCAGGCGTATCACCTCAAGGTCATTGCCGGACGCGGAACCATGTACTCGTTTGGCGTGATGGCCAGAGAGATGGAGTCGATGGATCATCGAAAACGCCGTCTGTCATCTCGTCGAGCTAATCTCGTGGCCGACATGCTTCTGGAAAGGGCTGATGGCTCTTTGGTCACCCGAGACGACGTGCTCCAAGCAGACTTCGTTCTGTATCTGCGCTCTCTTCTGACCGACGGATACCGCTGGCATCCAGCCACACACGTATTCGCGGGCGGCATACACCGACCCTTTGAAGTCTTTGCTCGTTCCTCATCGCGCGCCTTCTTTGCGAGATTCGCGCCAGTCCTTGGTGTTGAAGATGTAGACAAGTTCAAGGACTTCGTGACGCAGATGCGGCAGTACGGTGAAGGTTTCAACTCAGAAGATCCGAAGCTGCTAACTGGTTTCGATGAGCTTTGCACCCGACCATAGAAGGACTACACCAGAGGCCAACAAGAGACCGCCTTGACCTTATGTCATCTTGACCCAAAGAAAAAAGCATATGCGGGCAGTCGAAGCCCGCGATGGTGTGAACCTTACCTAGCAAGAATCAACGATGCCAGACACTCCACCAACCGCAGCGCAAGTTTGGGAAGGAAAGATCACGTTTTTTTCGATTGATACCGACCTGATTCAGGCGGCGGGATTTAACTTCACGCAAGGCGCACTTCATCAGCTACCACGACAGCTTCCGGCTCTGATGGGCCTTCAGTTGACCGAAGTTGTTGTGAAGGAGATAGTTAATCACCGGATGCGTCCTGTGGCAGAAGCGATTCATCAATTTCAGAGTGCCTCGGAAAAGTTGGCACGTTTGGTCGATACGGACTTGACCGAAATTAAAGAGAAATTCATTTCTCTTGATGTTGGTACTTTCGCCGAGACCCAGTTTCAGACACAGATTCGTGAGTACGCGGAGCGCTGCAGGGGCGGGATTCTTCCGATTGCAGGATCAGACGCCGCTGCGGATCTGTTCACCTCTTACTTTGCCGAAGATCCGCCGTTCGCAGAGCGTCGCGACAATAAGAGTGAGTTTCCTGATGCAATGTCGCTCTGGTTGTTGGAGCGCTTTGCAAGCGACAACGATACGATGGGCGTTGTTGCGTCGCAAGACGATGGATGGAAGCAGTACGCCAAATCTTCTGAGCGTCTTTATTCGGTGCGATCGATCGATGAGCTTGCAGCGCTTTTCGCCGCGACCACGGAACATGCAGAGGAAATCAAGAACAAGATTGCTGCAGCGATAAATGATCCCGACTCCCCACTGCGCGCGAAGTTGATGGCGGAACTAAATCATCACGTTGGAAACTCCGAGTGGGATGCAATCGAGGTCTACAGCGGATCAGGACGAGTAGACGCAGAAGTCTATGAAACCGAGGTGATCGAGTATTCGATCAGTGACGTTCCAAATATCTGGCCCATGGAGGACGATCCAGCGACTTGGGTAGTTGAACTGACCGCTGCTGCAAAAGTCAATGTCGACATCAGCGTTGAATTTTTTGCATGGGATTCAATCGACCGCGAGGAGGTTGGCATCGGAAGCAACTCGTTCACCGTTGTGCAGGAGGTTGATGTAGAGGTCTATTTGACTTGTTCTGATGTTCATCTTGATCAAGATCCGGAAAGCTGGCAGATTGAAGTGGAGATCGCGAACGCTAGATATTCCGTGAAGCCTTTTGAGGCGGAGATGGATTTCAGCGATGAATGACCTGTGCTGTCGCGTGTCGTGACGCTAACTCTGCCAGGGCCTGCAAAGCAAACCCTCAATACCCCCGCCCCGGATCAACCACATCCATCGGCTCTTCCCCCTCAGCCACACGCAAGATATTCGCAGCAATCTGCCGCGCAGAAGACGAGGGAATCGCAACCGAAGCCAGATGCGGCGTGATCAGCACCTGCGGCATGCCCCACAGCGGATCATCGGCCGGCAGCGGCTCGCGCTCAAACACATCGAGCGTCGCGCTGCCGATGTGCCCGCTCTGCAGCAGTGCAGTCAGCGCCGCCTGATCGACCAGCGCGCCGCGGGCCACATTCACGAAGGCGGCGCCGGGTCGCAGGCGCTCCAGCCGTGCGCGGTCGAAAAGGCCTTTGGTGTGCGGCGTGAGCGGCAGCATCAGCACGACGATGTCGGCCTGGCCGAGCACGGTGTCCAGCGTCTCCATGCCACAGAAGCATTCAACGCCTTCAATCAGCCGCTGGCTGCGCGACCAGCCCAGGGTTCTGAAGCCCTGGCGCTGCACTTCGGTCGCGGCCATGGCGCCGAGATGGCCCAGGCCGAGCACGGCCACCGTGATCTCTTCGGGCGAGCGCGGGTGGCGGTAGGCCCATTCGCCGCGCCGTTGGGCCTGTTCGAAGTGGGGAATGTCGCGCGCGTGGCGCAGCACAGCGAACAGCACGTAGCCGGCCATCATGCGAGACATGTTCGGATCGGTGATGCGCGTGATGGGAATGCCGGCCGGCAGGTCGCTGCGCGAGACCAGCGCGTCGACGCCGGCGCCCAGGTTGACGATGAGGCGCAGGTTCGGCATCTGCTGGAAGAAGCCCTCGGGCGGCTTCCAGGCCATCGCGTAGTGCACGTCCTCGGGCCGCTCGAGGGCGCTGGAGTGGACCACCTGCAGGTCGGGCAGCTGCGCCTGCAGTGCTTTCTGCCAGGCGCCGAAGTCGTCGAAGTCGCTGTAGAAGACCAGGGTGCCGAGGCGCTGCTGCTGTGCCATCTTCAGGCGCTCTTCTGCTGCTGTGCGCTGGCACTGCGAACCAGGCGTGCCACGGCCTCGATCGCGAACTCGTAGCCGTCGCCGCCCAGGCCTGCGATCACGCCATGGGCCGCCTTGGAGATGAAGGAGTGGTGGCGGAAGGGTTCGCGCTTCCAGATGTTGCTCATGTGGGCTTCGATGATCTTGCCGGGGAAGGCCAGCAGTGCGTCGAGGATGGCGATGGATGTGTAGGTGAGCCCGGCCGCGTTGATGACGATGCCATCGGCCACGCCGCGTGCCTCCTGGATCCAGTCGATCAGCTGGCCTTCGTGGTTGCTCTGCAGAAAGCGCAAGTTCACGCCCAGCGAGGCGGCCTTCTGCTCGCAGCGCGACTGCAGCACTGGAAAGCTGTCGCTGCCGTAGGTCTTGTTGGCATCCAGGCCATAGAGGTTGGCGTTGGGCCCGTTGAGGAACCAGACCTTGAGGGGAGGAGGAAGCGTGGTGGTGTTGCTCATCATGGGTGCTCTCAGGCTTCGTGGGGAAGGGTGGCCTGCATGGCGGGCAGCTGCGCGAACTCGGCATACCAGTGCGTTGCGGCGGGATGGCTGGCGCGCCAGTCCAGTTCGGGAAAGCGGAAGTCGAGGTAGCCGAGGCCGCAGCCGATGGCGACTTCGCCGATGGTGGGGCTGGCCGTTGCCAGCTCCGGCGCGATGGCCTCGATGGTGCCCAGGCAGGCCGAGACCTTGGTCAGCAGCGCCTGGCGCCAGACGGGCCACTGCATTTCAGTGGGCCGCGCCGTGAGTTCGTAGCGCGCGAGCAGCGCGGCGTCGAGCAGGCCGTCGCCCATCGACTGTCGCGTGAGCGCCTTCCAGCGCGCGGGGCCGGCCAGCGGAAAGATGCCGGCGCTGCCCAGGCTGTCGATGTACTCGCAGATCACGCGGCTGTCGTAGAGCGACTCGCCGTCGTCGAGGATCAGCGTGGGCACCTTGGCCAGCGGGTTGTGCGCGGCGATGCGGCTGTCGCGGCGCACCGGATGCGCGGCGCTGTCGAGCCATTCGATGCGTTCGGCCTGGCCGCTCAGGTGGGCGCAGACCATGACCTTGCGCACGAAGGGCGAGGTGGGGGCGTAAAGCAGTCGCATGATGCTCAAGGCTCCAGAACGAGTTTGCCGAACACCTGGCCGCTCTCCAGCAGCATGTGGGCCTGTGCGGCCTGGGCCACCGGCAGCCGCGCATGCAGGCGCGGCGCGATGCGTCCGCTGGCGAGCAGAGGCAGCACGTGGCGCGCGATGGCCTGGGCCATGCGCGTTTTCTCGGCATGGGCCTGCGGGCGCATGGTGGACGAATGCAGGCTCAGCTGGCGCTGCATCAGCGTGAGCAGTTCGACCGTGACGGCGGAGCCCTGCATGAAAGAAAGGCTCACATGCCGGCCGCCGAAGGCCATGGCCTGCAGGTTGTGGCGCACGTAGTCGCCGCCGACGATGTCCAGCACCACGTCCACGCCGCGTCCACCGGTGAAGTCCATACAGGCCTGCACGAAGTCGGTGGTGGGCCAGCAGATTGCGAGGTCGGCGCCCATGGCTTTCAGTTCGGCGAAGCGGGCTTCGTCGCTCGCGGTCGCGATGACGGTGCAGCCGGCCGCATGCGCCATCTGCACCGCCAGTGAGCCGATGCCGCCCGTGGCGCCGTGAATCAGCACGGTCTCGCCCATGGACAGCCGGCCCAGCTCGAAGAGGTTGTGCCAGATGGTGAACAGTCCTTCAGGCAGGGCCGCGGCCTCTGCGTCGGACAGGCGGGCGGGCACTGCGAACGAATGGTCCACCGCAGCCACGCACCAGGGCGCATAGCCGCCGCCGGGCACGAGCGCCATGCGTCGCGTGCCGCGCAGCGCAGCGTCGACGCCCGGGCCGCAGGCGACGACCTCGCCGCAGACCTCCAGGCCCAGCACGTCGGTGACGCCGGGCGCGGGCTTGGCGATGCCCTGGCGCTGCATGATGTCGGGCCGGTTGATGCCGCCGGCCAGCACGCGCAGCAGCACCTCGCCGGGGCCGGGGCGCGGCACGGGCCGCTCGGCGAGCACGAGCACGCTGGCATCGCCCGGTTCGCGGGCCACGATGGCCTGCATGGTGGAGGGCAGAGCTTCGGTCATGGCGCTCATGGCTGCGGGCTGAAGACGCTCACGCCTTCAGGGGCCAGCGCCAGTCCTGCGACCGAGCCGACAGGCCATTGCCGCATGGCCGTGAGGCCCGGGCTGCGCACGGTGACGATCTGGCGCGCTGTCATCGGCAGGTCGACGTCGACGAAGGTGTTGATGTGGTCGCCCTGGAATACGTGGTTGACCACGGTGCCGCTCAGCGCCGAGGCCGGGTGCAGGTTCTCCAGCCGCAGGTGTTCGGGCCGCACGTAGACGTCGAGCCGCTCGCCTTCATGCGAGGCGTGCACGAGCCGGTCCTGCGAGAGGCTGATGAGCCCCGAGCCCAGGCGCAGCTGCACGTCGCCCGCGCCCTTGCCGTGGTAGTGGGCCGGCAGGATGTTCACGTCGCCCAGGAAGGACGCGACGAAAGGGTCCTGCGGGCTCTGGTAGAGCTCGGCCGGCGGCGCGATCTGGCGGATCACGCCCGCCGACATCACCGCGATTCGGTCGGACATGGCCAGCGCCTCGCCCTGGTCGTGCGTGACGAACACGGTGGTCAGGCCCAGGCGGCGCTGGATCTCGCGGATTTCCACCTGCATGGAGCCGCGCAGGCTCTTGTCGAGCGCCGAGAAGGGTTCGTCGAGCAGCAGCACCTTGGGCTGGATGACGAGCGCGCGCGCCAGTGCCACGCGCTGCTGCTGGCCGCCCGAGAGCTCGCGCGGCTTGCGGTGGCCCAGGCCGTCGAGCTTGACCATGGCCATGGCCTCGCGAATGCGCCTGGCCGCTTCGTCGGTAGGCACGCCCTGCATGCGCAGGCCGTAGCCGATGTTGCGCTCCACCGTCATGTGCGGGAACAGCGCGTAGTTCTGGAACACGAGGCCGATCTTGCGCAGGTGCGGCGGGTCGCTGGTGACGGGGCGGCCTTCGATGAAGACCTCTCCGCTGTCTGCCTCGGCAAAGCCTGCGATCAGGTTCAGCAGCGTGGTCTTGCCGCAGCCCGAAGGCCCCAGCAGGGTGAGGAACTCGCCGCGCCGGATCTTCAGCGAGACATCGCGCAGCACGGTCTGGTCGTGGTACTTCTTGACCACGCCTTCGATGCTGACGGCCACATCGGCCGCAGCGGGGCCGTGCTCGGAAGGGACAGGATTCATGGCCGAAACGATAAGCCAACAGGCTGCCATCGGGCCTTTGCAGATATTGAGGCGGCCCCTCGGAAAAAACGAAACAGGCGATTCCTCCGGCGTGAGCGCAACGCCTTCGCAGCGTTGCGGCCGCGCTTCGCTTTTTCCTAAGCCTTGCGTCTGAAAAACATGATTTTCAAACGCGGTGCCCTTCATCAGACTCGCCCCCCAATCGGTGCATGGCAGTGCCGGCCCGCCCGGCCGACATCGCTGGCGCGGATCATCCTGAGGAACATCAAATGTCAGTGGAGTCAGTGGAGAAAATCAACACCCTCGTGGTCGGCGCAGGCCAGGCCGGCATCGCGATGAGCGAGCATCTGGCGGCCATGGGTGTTTCGCACCTCGTGCTCGAACGCAATCGCATCGCGGAGCGCTGGCGCTCGGAGCGCTGGGATTCGCTGGTCGCCAACGGCCCGGCCTGGCACGACCGCTTTCCGGGGCTGAAGTTCGAAGGCGTCTCGCCCGAAGCCTTTCCGCCCAAGGAGCGCATGGCCCAGTACTTCGAGGACTACGCAGCCATGCTGAAGGCGCCCGTGCGCACCGGCGTGGAGGTGCAGCGTGTGGAGCGCCATGTCGGCCGCCAGGGCTTCAAGGTGACGACTTCGCAAGGCGTGATCGAGGCGATGAACGTGGTCGCGGCCACCGGCCCGTTCCAGATACCGGCCTATCCCTCCATCGTGCCGGCCGATGCGCTGGTCGAGCAACTGCATTCATCGGCCTACAAGAACCCGGGCCAGCTGGCCGATGGTGCCGTGCTGGTGGTGGGCGCGGGCGCTTCGGGCTCGCAGATTGCCGAAGAGCTGCGCCAGGCCGGCCGCAAGGTGTACCTGTCGGTGGGCGAACATTACCGCCCGCCGCGCTCCTACCGCGGACGCGACTACTGCTGGTGGCTGGGCGCGCTCGGCCTGTGGGACGAGGTGCGCATCAAGCCCAAGAAGAAGCACGTGGCCTTTGCCGTGAGCGGCTATGAAGGTGGGCGCACGGTGGACTTCCGGCGCCTGGCGCACGCGGGCATCGAGCTGGTGGGCCTGACGGAGTCTTACGAAAACGGCGTGATGCGTTTCGCCGAGGGCCTGGCCCGCAACGTGGCCGAGGGCGACCAGGCCTACTTCGACGTGCTGCGCGAAGCCGATGCGTACATCGAGCAGAACGGCCTGCCGTTCCCGCCCGAGCCCGAGGCCTGGGAGCTTCTGCCCGACCCCGCATGCCTGACCGAGCCCACGCTGAGCCTGGACCTGCGCGAGGCCGGCATCACCACCGTGCTGTGGGCCACGGGCTTCAAGTTCGACTACAGCTGGCTGCAGGTGAATGCGTTCCACGAGAACGGCGAGCCGTATCACAAGCGGGGCATTTCGGCCGAAAGCGGCATCTACTTCCTGGGCCTGCCGAACCTGGTGAACCGCGCCTCGTCGTTCATCTACGGCGTGTGGCACGACGCGAAGTACATCGCCGACCACATCCTTCTGCAGCAGGGCTACATGTCGTACGCGAAGAGCTGATCGCGCGAACTGCTTGAATGACAAGGCCGCCGGATCCTGCGATCCGGCGGCCTTTGTCATTCATTGCGCGCCGCGGACCGCAGCATCGTGCGGCGTGGCTGATCCATCTATCCAGTCAGCGGCAGAGGAAGTCGACGAGCCCGGCCAGCATGTGGTCGCAGGCCTGCAGCTGCGACAGCTCCACGTATTCGTCGGCCTTGTGCGCCACCGTGATGCTGCCGGGGCCGCACACCAGCACGGGCGTCTGCTGCCAGCTCTGCTTGAAGAGGCCGCCCTCGCTGCCGTAGTCGACCTTGGTGGTGGGCGTGCCCTCGGGCAGCAGCCCGCGCAGCAGGCCGACGGCGGGAGCGTCTTCCGGCGTCGAAAGGCTGGGGTAGCTGTTCTGCAGCGTGACCTCGGGCAGCGGTGCGTCGGCATGCTGGGCCTCGCGCTTCATGCGTGCGGCCAGGTTCTGCAGGATGCGTTCGAGGATCCGCGCCGGCTCGTCCTGCGCGACGTTACGGATCTCGAAGCTCAGCGTGCACTCGCTGGGCACGATGTTGAGCGCACGGCCGCCCTGGATGGTGCCCACGTGCACGGTGGAGTAGGGCACGCCGTAGCCTTCTTCTCGCGGGCCGCTTTCCGCCAGCTCGCGCTGCACCTCGCGCGCCGAGGCCACGAGGTCGCTGGCCATGTGGATGGCATTGACGAACTGCGGCGCCAGGCCCGAATGCCCGGCCTCGCCGCAGCAGACCGCGCGGTAGGCGGCCTTGCCCTTGTGGCCGGTGCCGATGCGCATCAGCGTGGGCTCGCCGACGATGCACAGGTACGGCGCGGGCAAGTGGCCTTCGAGCCGGCGCAGCAGATGGCGCACGCCGACGCAGCCGATCTCCTCGTCGAAGGACAGAGCGAGCTGCAGGGGCCTTTTCAGAGCCCGTTCCGCAGCCGCCACCATGGCGGTGACCGCGCAGGCGACGAAGCCCTTCATGTCGGCCGCGCCGCGTCCGTAGATGCGGCCGTCCCTGTGGGTGGCCTCGAAAGGCGGCGAGGTCCAGGGCTGCCCTTCCACGGGCACCACGTCGGTATGGCCCGACAGCAGCACGCCGGGCACGCCCTCGGGGCCGACCGAGGCGAACAGGTTGGTGCGGCGCGGGTCCTCGGGGTCCGGCGCGCGCGTGGAGGCGATGCCGGCGGCCGAGAGGATCTCCTGCACCGCGGCGATGAGTCCGTCGTTGGGCTGGAGCGAGACGGAGGGAAAGGCGATCAGCGTCTCCAGCAGGGAAACGCTGGAGAGGCTGGAGACGCTGATGGAGCGTTCAGGGGTCATGGTTTTTGCGCGGGTGGCGCGTCGGAGGCCTCCGGCGCCACGGGATGGGGATCGAAGAAGCTGGCCGCACTCATGCCCGGGATGTACTGGTCGGAGATGTAGGCGCGGCAGCGGTCCATGAAGGCCTGGGTCAGCCGCGACTGCTTCATGGGCTTGTAGGTGGCCAGCCCCAGGAGCATGGGGCGGTTCTTGCCGGCCAGGCGCACGCGCACCAGGCGCTTGCCGTCCAGCGACAGGTTGGACTTGGGCCGCACGTTGAAGAGCGCATAGCCGATGCCGTTGGCGGCCATGGAGCGCACCACCTCTTCGGAACGCGAACGCGCCACGATGTTGGGCGTGAGCCCGACGCTGGCGAAAAGCGATGTGAAGTAGTCGCGGCTCATGGGCAGGTCGAGCAGCACGAAGGGCTGCGGTGCGAGCTCCTCGAAAGTGACGGCCTTCTGCTGCGCGAGCGGATGCAGTTCGCTCACCAGCACGTAGGGCGGCAGCGTGGCGAGGCTTTCGAACTCGATATCGTCGTCCAGGCGCAGGTCGTAGGTGAGGGCCACGTCGATCTCCAGCGACCGCAGCTTGTTCATGAGGACTTCCTGGTCGCCCTCCACCATCTGCATCTCGACGCGCTCGAAGGCACGCGCGAAGCCGAAGATGACCTCCGGCGCGATCATGGCCGTCAGCGACTGGAAGCTGCCCACGCGCAGCGGGCCCTGCATCACGTCGCCGGTGTCGGAGGCGATCTCATACAGGCGCGAGGAGCGTTCGAGCACGTCCTGGCACTGGTTCAGCACCAGCGTGCCGATGGCCGTGAGCCCCAGCCCCTTGGAGGGATGGCGCACGAACAGCTGGACGTTGAGTTCGCTCTCGATGTGGGCGATGGCCGCGGAGATCGAAGGGGAGGAGATGTGGATCTGCGCGGAGGCCGCGGCGATGCTGCCGTGCTTGGCCGTCGCGACGAAGTACTCCATCTGGCGCAGGGAAACGCGGTTGAGCATGTCGGTACAGGATGGCGCGCCACGCGCGGCGCGAAAGCGACCGCGCCAGTGTAGCGACACCCCTGCTTCAGAGATTGCCGGGCACACCGAAGCTGGGGGCCGCGCGCGGGTCCAGTGCCCGCGTGATGTAGGCCTCCTGCTGCGGCGCGTAGATCTTCCAAGTGGCGTACAGCGCCTGTACCGGGTCGGATTCGACCCAGTCCAGCCGCAGGTCGACCACGGGCCAGTTCTGCGCTTCGTAGACCAGCAGCCCGGCCGAGTGCACGGGGCCTTCTTCTCCACCGGCCGCCTGGCCGGCCAGCATGGCCTGCATCAGGCGCTCCGCGAGCGCGCCCTCGGCTTTCTCGAAGGCCGCCAGCATGGCCGCCGGCACCTCGCGGTTGCGCAGCATGTTGCCGGCGCAGGCCGCGTGCGTACCCACCACGCTCGCCAGGGTACCCAGCGCGTTTGCCCCGGTGAACACCACCGGCGGGTTGTGCGCGTCGATGGCCATGAGCTGGCGGTAGTCGATGAAGGGCCGCTGCTGCTGCAGTTGCGCCACGGCCTGCGCGGGCGTGTTGCCGGCGGCCATCAGGTCGAGCAGCAGAGGGCCCAGTTCGGGGTCGGTGATGTTTTGGCTGGCGGCGGCGCCCACGCCTCGGCGGCCGCGCACGCAGCGCGACGCCACTGCGGGCGAAGACGAGGCCACGGCCGCACCGAACTGGCCGGTGGCGGGGCAGCGCGCAACGATGGAGAAGGTCATGGCGTTCAGTCGGGGATGACGGCGGTGGCGTCGATCTCCACCAGCCACTCCGGGCGGGCCAGGGCCGAGACCACGATGCCCGTGGACACCGGGAACACGCCCTTGAGCCAGCGGCCGACGACAAGGTAGACGGCCTCGCGGTAGCGCGGGTCGATGATGTAGATGGTGATCTTGCAGATGTCCTGCAGTTCGCCGCCGGCTTCCTCCAGCAGCATCGCGATGTTGGACATGGCCTGCTCGGCCTGCCCGGCGACGTCGCCGATGCACACGCTCTCGGAGGTTTCCAGGTTCTGGCCGATCTGTCCGCGCAGGAACACGGTGCGGCCGCGCGCGACGACGGCCTGGCAGAGGTCGTTGTCCAGCTTCTGTTCCGGGTAGGTGACCTTGGTGTTGAAAGGACGGATGCGGGTGTGCTTCATGGTCGCTGCAGGGGGCTGGGGGCATGAGACGCCGATGGCGCCGGGACCGGCATGGTCGTCGGCGCCGGCCGTTAGCGCCATTTGTTTTTTCCGTGCGACCGTTTAGGAATTTCCGAGCAGCACGCGCGCCGGGGCCCTCGGAAAATTTGAGCCACCTGTACGTAAAAGGCGATTAGGCCGCGGCGGTAAGCCATTCCTATGATCCGGCCCCGTGATGCAGGTGCTGCACACGCAGAAGGTGTGTTGCAGGTGCTTCAGGGCATCTGCAGCCGCAGTACCGGCAGATGTTCAACTTTTACGATCGAGGTTCAATCAATGTTTCGCAAGCTTCTGACTTTGTGCGCGCTCTCCGTCACGCTGGGCGGCACCACCGCCTGGGCACAGGACAACGCGCTTGTGGTGAGCACCTGGGGCGGCAGCTTCCGTGACCTCATCGACGACAACATCGGCAAGGAATTCACCCGCCAGACCGGCGTGCCCGTGAAGTACGTGACGGGCGGCACCATCGACCGCTTGAACAAGGCCAAGCTGGCCTCCAAGCCCGAGAGCGACATCACCTTCACGACCTCGCACGTGGGCTGGCTGTATGTGAACAGCAACCTGTTCGAGCAGATCGACACCGCCAAGATTCCGAACTACGCCAACCTGGTGGACCGCGCCAAGATCAGCCCGTACCACATCGGCAGCTGGGCGTACGTCTACTCCATCGGCTACCGCCCCGACCTGGTGCCCGCCAGCATCAAGCTCGAAAGCTGGAACGACCTGTGGAACCCGGCGCTCAAGGGCAAGCTCAGCGCGCCCGACTTCGACCCCAGCCACATCATCGCGGTGTCGGCCATGCTCTCGGGCGGCGACGCCGCCACCTGGGAGAAGGGCCAGGACAAGCTCAAGGCGCTCAAGCCCAACTTCAAGGCCTTCTACACCAACGACGCCAACGCACAGCAGCTGATCGCCACCGGCGAGACGCCCGTGGAGGTGATCCTGTCGATGAACGCGTACTACATGGCCAGCCAGGGCGTGCCGATCAAGGTGGTGATGCCCAAGGAAGGCGCGGTGCTCGGCGTGGACACGATGGCCATCATGAAGGGCACGACCAAGGCCGACCTGGCCTACAAGTTCCTGAACATCGCGCTGTCGGCCGACGTGCAGTCGAAGATCGTCGCCTCCAAGAAGGCCAGCCCTGTGGTCACCAACGCGAAGGTCTCGGCCGAAGACGCCAAGCTGCCCGGCGTGTTCACTACCAAGGAGCAGTGGGACACCCAGGCCATCGTGATCGACAACAAGCTGCGCGCCGAGAAGACCGCCGAATGGCGCAAGTGGTTCACCGAGAACATCATGAACTGATCCCCCCACGGGGGCATGCAAGCCGGGGAGACCCGCGCGGCCGGTGCCGCGCCGGTCTCCCCGCGACGATCGAGCATCTGAAGAAGAAGTTGTTGTTGATGTTGTTGGGAAGGGCAGGAATGCGTTCCGATCTACGGGCATGGCTGGTATCTCCGGCCGTCATTGTTGCGGCGGGCATCGCCGTGTCGCTGCTGGCCGTGCTGCAGTTCAGCTTCCGCGCCTTCGTGCCCGGCTCGCTGGACGTGGGCGGCCTCACGCTGGAGAACTTCAGCGGACTGACCAAGTCGATCTATCTCGCCGCGTTCGCCAACACCCTGCTGCTGAGCGTGGAGACGACGGTGTTCTCGCTGCTCGTGGCCTATCCGCTGGCCTACGCGCTGGTGCGCGTGCGCAACCGGGCGCTCAAGTCCTTCATCCTCGTGGTGTCGATCACGCCGCTGTTCCTGGGCGAGATCGTGCGCACCTACTCCTGGATCGCGGTGCTGGGCAGCAACGGCTTCATCAACGGCGTGCTGCGCCGTCTGGGCCTGATCGAGTGGCCGCTGGAGCTCATGTTCACGCACCTGGGCGTGCTCGTGGCGCTGGTGCACGTGACCATTCCGGTGGTGGTGCTGATGCTGGCCACGGCCATCTCCCACATCGACCGCGACTACGAGAAGGCCGCGCAGAGCCTGGGTGCGGGCCCGGTCAAGACCTTCCTCACGGTCACGCTGCCGCTGTCGATGCCCGGCATCCTGGCGAGCATCACCACGGCATTCGCCTGGACCTTCAGTGCCTTCGCCACGCCGCAGATGATCGGCGGCGGCCGCGTGCCGACGGTGTCCACGCTGGTCTACCAGCTCGGCTTCTCGTCGATGAATTTCCCGCTGGCCGCGAGCCTGAGCGTGGTCGGCCTGCTGCTGACGGCTGCCGCGCTGCTCGCCCTGGGCCAACTGACCAAGCGCCTGAAGGCCGTCGGAGGGCACTGACACCATGAAGATCAAGAGCGCCCTGCCGCTTCCGCTGCGCATCGCCGGCCCCTTGCTGATCGCCGTTTTGCTGGGCTTCGTGCTGCTGCCGGTGGTGGTGGTCACCATTGCCGCGTTCAACGAGAAGGCCATCCTCAGCTTCCCGCCCGAGTCGTACTCGCTCCAATGGTTCGCGCGGGTGTTCAGCTACCCCGACTTCCAGCACGGCTTCAAGGCCAGCCTGGTCATCACCGGCTGGTCGTCGATCCTGGCGCTGTTGATCGGCACCTGCCTGGCCATCGCAGCGAAGCGGATGGAGTTCAAGGGCAAGCAGACACTGCTGGCTATCCTGCATTCGCCGCTGGTGGTGCCGCACTTCACGCTGGGGCTGGGGCTGCTGATCCTGGTGTCGCAGGCTTCGGTGCAGCGCGGCTGGGGCATCGCCATCCTGTGCCACGTGATGCTGGTGCTGCCCTTCGTGATGCGCAGCGTGTACGTGTCGATGGAGAACCTCGACGAGCGCCTGGAGCAGGCCGCGGCCAGCCTGGGCGCATCGCCGCTCAAGGTGCTGCTGACCGTGACGGTGCCGCTGCTGGCGCCCGGGCTGTTCGGCGGCTGGCTGTTCGCGGCCATCATGTCCTTCAGCGAATTCACGGCTTCGCTGTTCGTGACGACGCAGGACACGCAGACGCTGCCCGTGGCCATGTACAACTACGTGCGCGAGTTCGCCGACCCGACGCTGGCGGCGCTGTCGGTGGTCTACATCGCAGTCACTGCCACCGTGCTGGCCCTGGCCAACTACTTCCTCGGCCTGGGCAAGATACTGAACATCGAAGAGTGACGGAGGCCCTTGCGCACGGGGCAGGGCCGCGGCGTTGACTAGGCCCGCGAACAGGGCCACCATGGTGTGACGCCGCCGATGCCCGATATGGCGGCGCGCCTGTCGAGGCGGCACGGCTCGCATCTGAGCTGTAGGGGTAACTCGAACAGGGCACCCAAGGGCGATCAAGGGCACCACACAGGCCCAGCTTTCAAGGAGCCATCCCATGACCGAAAGCGACAAGCTCTTCGCAGGCTCGATCCCCCGGCTCTACGACACGCTCATGGTCCCCTTGATCTTCGAGGCCTACGCCGCCGATACGGCCGAGCTGGTCGCGGGTTTTTCCCCCAGCGCTGTGCTCGAGACAGCGGCGGGCAGTGGCGTGGTCACGCGGGCGCTGGCGCCCAGGCTGGGCAAAGGCACGCGCTACGTGGTGACCGACCTCAACCAGCCCATGCTCGACTACGCCGCCACCCGTCAGGGCAGCACCAGCAGCATCGACATCGAATGGCAGCAGGCCGACGCGCTCAAGCTGCCGTTCGAAGACGACTCGTTCGACGTCGTCCTCTGCCAGTTCGGCGCTATGTTCTTCCCCGACCGCCCCGCCGGCTATGCCGAGGCGCGCCGCGTGCTGAGGCCGGGCGGGCGCTTCGTGTTCACCGTGTGGGACCGCATCGAGGACAACGCCTTTGCCGACGAAGTCACCAGCGCCGTCGCGGAGATCTTTCCGCAGGACCCTCCGCGCTTCCTGGCGCGCACTCCGCACGGTTATCACGACGTGGCGCTGATCCGCAGCGACCTGAGCCGCGCGGGCTTCACAAGCATCGAGATCGACACGCGCGAGAAGACGAGCCGCTCATCACCCTCGGCGCGCGACGTCGCCACCGCCTACTGCCAGGGAACGCCGCTGCGCAACGAGATCGAGGCGCGCGATGCCGGGGCGCTGCAGGCGGCGACGGACCGCGCGGCGCAGGTCATCGCCAGCCGCCATGGCGAAGGCCCGGTGGCCGGCAAGATCCAGGCGCATGTGATCGTGGCGGCGGCGTAGGGCGCAAGCCGCGCGGGTGTTGCCAGCCCCGCGACGCAGCCGTTGAGCCAACTGCGGGTACAAACTGCAGTTCCCCCGATCTCGCTCGTCGCTCATCTTCAAATTCCAATGTCCAGCCTTCCCCACAGCCCTGCCGCCGACCGCAACAAGCAGCCGATCCTCGATGCGTTGACCGGCATCCTCGGCGAAGAGGGCGCCGCCCTGGAGATCGCATCCGGGACCGGCCAGCACGCAGCGTGGTTCGCGGCGGCGTTGAGCAAGTGGACCTGGCAGCCCACCGACGCAGACGCACGCATGCTGCCCGCAATGGCAAGCCGCGTCGCGGAGGCCGCGCTGCCCAATCTGCGCGCGCCGCTGCTGCTCGACGTGATGGCGCCCCGATGGCCATCGGAGGGCTTCGCTTTCGCAGCAGTAGAAGAAGAAAAGCAGTTCGACGCGATCTTCTGCGCCAACATGCTGCACATCTCGCCCTGGGCCACATGCGCCGCGCTGATGCAGGGGGCCGCGCGGCATCTGCGCGACGGCGGGGTGCTCATCACGTACGGTCCCTACATCGAAGAGGATGTGCCCACGGCGCCGAGCAACATAGCGTTCGATGAAGACCTGCGCGCGCGGAATCCTCAGTGGGGCATTCGGTGGCTGAAGGATGTGGCCGTGGAGGCGCGGAGGGCGGGGCTTGTGTTGCGGGAGCGGCATGCGATGCCGGCGAACAATCTGCTGCTGGTATTCGGCCTTCAAAGATGAAGTGCGAGCCAAGCACAAGGGCACGGTGCATCTCGCGGCCAACACTGGCCGACAAGACGATCTAGGCGGAGCTCCCACCGCACGCAGCTATGGCTGACTGCAGGCTATGCACCCAATAGCCATCGAGTCCCGTTTCGGGACAGTCGCGAGCAATTGCTTGTAACGCTTCCAGCAACCTCGGGCTCGCAATCTTCTCCGCGGCTTTCAACTCGTACACGCGGCACTTGGCGTTCAGATGCTCTGACAGATAGTCGATCACCCTTGTATCGCCTCGCTCCGCTAACCCTACCAACGCCTCCCCGCGCACTTCTTCGTGATGGTCGTGCAGGTTCTTCCAGAGTCGGTCGCGAATCTGAGGTGTGTCTGCTTCCTGGGATGTTCCCAGCCCGAAAGTGGCCCAGTCTCGAACGTCGTCGTCGGGGTCGTGGGCGAGCTGTAGCAACGCTTCTATGGCTGCAGGCTCGGGGTACCGACCCAACGTGACTGCAACAGTCCATCTGAGTTGCTTGTTGCTGTGTGATGCAAGCTGCACCAGCTCCGGCAATGCTTGAGGATGCGGTCGGTGGCCCAGACCCGAGGCCGCGGCGCATACCACTTCTTCGTGCGGGTCATGTAGCCCTGCAAACAGCAGTGCACTTGTCGCGTTCACTGCATATTCGATGCTGCCGAGATCGGCGTTGTGCGTGCGCTTTTGCAGTTGAGAAGCGATGTAGAGGCCGAGAGCCCTTCGCCTCCAACTGGCATTGCGCGACAACTTTTGAGCCAACTCAAGTGTCTGCATCGATCCGCGCTGCTGCAGCTCGAAAATTGCGCGCGAGTGCCGATCACTGCCCCAATGGCGCAGTGCGACGCGAACCAGCTGCCTCCGGGTTCGCGTTTTGTTGGCGCTTCTTGTTGTCTTCTTCATGCGACGGATGTTATCTGTCCATATTGACGCCTGCAGACGCAATTCCCATTGGCCGCTCCGCGCGCACCGGACCCGCCGTCCAAGTTTCGTGCACCCCCGTGCATCGATCACGATGTTTCACTTTTGAAACGCGTGCGCGTGTCTTCTTCGCTCGGCGGGGCGTTTAAAGTTCGAGCCCGGTGCGCCGAGTGCGCACCGATTTCATTTCAATCCATTCATCCACCGTCCCACCAAAGAAAGACACCCGTTTTGAACAAGACCGACCTCATCGCCGCCATCGCCACCGACACCAACCTGAGCAAGGCCGACGCCTCGCGCGCGCTCGACTCCGTCATCGACAACCTGTCGCGCGCGCTGGCCAAGGGCGACACGGTGCAACTGATCGGCTTCGGCACCTTTGCCGTGGCTGCCCGTCCCGAGCGTGAAGGGCGCAACCCTTCGACCGGCGAGAAGATGACCATCAAGGCCAGCAAGGCGCCGAAGTTCACCGCCGGCAAGGCGCTGAAGGACGCGGTCAACGCGCCCGCCGCACAGTAAGCAAGCAAGAAAAAAGACCCAAAAGACCCGGAAGAGGCACACGCAGGCCTCTTTTCCACACCTCCCTCCGTGGCGCCCGCGCAGCAGTGCGGGGTCGCGGAGGGGCGGCATCTTCAGGAAACCGTCGCATTCCGCGCTAGAGTTCGTGCAGGTTCACGAGCCCAGCCATCCGACATGTACGACGCGCCTGTGCCGACGCCCCCATCCCCCACCACATCGCAGCAGTGGCTGCTTCGGCTTCTTTCGATAGGGGCCTGCCTTCTGTTCATCGGCTGTGCGAGCCCTTCGGGGCCGCGGCAGGGCGGTGGCCTCGGGCCCGTCATGGGCGGCACCAGCACGCTGACGCCCGAGCAATCGAACAGCATCGCGATCCATGCGCTCGGCCTCGTGGGCACGCCGTACCGCTACGGCGGCAACACGCCGGACGGCGGCTTCGATTGCAGCGGGCTCATCGGCTACGTGTACCTCAACAGCGTGGGTGAATCGCCGCCTCGCACGGTGGCACGCATGACGGGCTTCGGTGCCCCGGTGCCGATGTCGGAGCTCCGCACCGGCGACCTCGTGCTGTTCGGCTCTTCGACGCCCTCGCATGCGGGCATCTACGTGGGCAATGGGCGATTCGTGCATGCGCCTTCGACTGGCGGCGTGGTCCGGCTCGACCGGCTCGATGGCGTGTACTGGTCGCGCCAGGTGGTTCAGGCGCGGCGGCCTTGAGGCAAGCAAGCATGTCGACAGCATCGTTCACCCTCACTCCGACCGACTTCACACGCTTCCAGAAGGTCGTCGGTCGCCGCCTCGGCCGCAAGCCGGGTTTGTCGTCCACCCTGTTCATGTTGCGCGCGGCGGTATGGATGGGCGTCGGATTGACGGTCGCGGCGTTTGTGCGCGTGTTGGACAACTACGCCGAGCTGCCACACCTCCGGTTCATGGCGTACCTTGTTGTGATCGTTTTCTTGCTGCTGATATCGCTGCCCCATGTTTCCCAGGCTATCTGGCGCAAGCACATGCTCGCCCCGAATGGCACGTTTCTGTCGCCCCAGACTGTCAGCATCACGGACAGCGCGCTGACGATCCAGTCCGCAACGATGCGGTCAGAGCTGCTATGGGCGGGCTTCATGGCTCGCGAGGAAGACGATGCGAACCACTATCTCTTTACCGATGCAATGCAGGCGGTCGTGCTTCCTCGCTCCGCCGTTGCGTCGTTTGCCGACGAGTTCGAGCGCCTGACTTCGCATCTGAAGAACAAGCACTGAGGTGAGGGCTCTGCTTCGGCTGACTTCGGCCTCAGCTGGCCTTGCCGCGCACGCTCTTCTTGGTCGAGCCTTCCGCACGCGGGCTTGCCGCACTCGCCGCACCGCCACCATTCAACTGCTCGACCCACGACAGCGCATCGACATACGCCATGAACCGGTTGAGGTACTCCGGCGACATGTCGCGCATGAGCGTGAGCGAGCGGTGCACGAGTTGGTGCGAGTTGAGCGGGCCGGCGTTCTGGGGCACTTTCGCCAGCGACTGGTTCAGCCGGCGGTCGGCGCTGAGCCTGGACCAGGTGCTCTTGAAGTAGCGGATCGACTTCAGCTCGGCGGCTGGCGCAGGTGCAACCGAAGGGGACGACCGCGGGCGGGGCGCTGCCTTGCCCGGTGCCGTTGTCTTCGCTGCTGCTATTGCAGATACATCCGCGGGAACATCATCTGCAGCCGGCGCGTGCCTGGCGATGTGCTCGATGAGGTCCGCGAATGCGTCGCGCTCGGGCTGCACCTGTTGCTTCGTGATCTCCGCCGCTTTGGCCTTCTCCAGGTCCTCGCCATACACCGCAAGCAGCGCGATCACCTTGTCGTCGACGATGCGCCGCACTTCGCCATCGAGCGCGGCCGCGCGCCGGGCCATCGCCTCGATGACGCGAAAGCGCACGGGGTCGAAGCGCTGGTCGCCACGCGCGAGCGCCGCGGCGACCATGGCGCCGGTGTCGCGGGTGGTGACTGCCTCCTGATCAGTCACGAGGCTTTGCGCTCGCGTTGGATGAAGGGCGCGGTGCGGGCGCCATCTCCACACGGCGGTTCTTCGAGCGGCCGTCCGCGTCGGCATTCGACGCCACCGGCTGTTCGGAGCCGAAGGCGGCGGCGAAGATCGCCGACGAGGGCACGCCGGCTTCGATCAGCGAGCGCGTCACGGTCAGTGCGCGCTGTGCCGACAGCTCCCAGTTGTCCGCGAACTGGCGCGCGTTGTCGCGCATCTGCCGGTCGTCGGTGAAGCCGCTCACCATGAGGATCTCGTCGCGCGACTTGAGGTACGTGGCCAGCGGCGCGGCCAGGCTCTTGAGCAGTTGCTTGCCCTCGGGCTGCAGCTCCGCCGAGTTGAAGGCGAACAGCACGCTGCCGCTGATGCCGATGCGGCCGTTGGTCAGCGTCACGCGGCCGGCGGCAAGCGGCGCCGCCAGGGCCTGCTCGAGCGTTTGCAGGCGCTTGGCCTCGGCCTGCCGCTGCTTCACCTCGGTCTCGAGCTTCGAGGCCAGTTCCAGCTGCATGCCCAGCGCGCACACGAGGATGAGCACGAAGGCGCCGAGCAGGCCGGCCATGAGGTCGCCGAACACCGCCCACACCGGCACGCCGGGCTCGTCGAAGCCGGCCTCGATGTCTTCGCGGGTGCCCATCATGCTTCGCTGTCCGCGGGCGCCTGCTGCGGCTGCTGTTGGTGCTGCTGTCGCTGCCTCATGGCGATCTGCTGCATGTCCTCGACGATCTGCTTCTGCGACATGATGCTCAGGTCGATCACTTCGCGCGCCTGCGCGACGTAGTAGGCAAGCTGTTCGTCGCTGCGCGAAATGGACTTGCTGAGCGCGCCTTCGATGCGCTGCAGGTGGCCCGCGAGCTTGTCGTTCGACTGGCTGAAGAGCTGCACCGCGAGGCCGAATGCTTCACCCAGGCTGGCCACTTCGACGGCGCTGCCGGCGATCTGCGCGGCAACGGCGCCCATCCTGTCGGACTCGGCCTCGGCCTTCTCGGTGAAGCGGCTGCCGACGCGCTCCAGCATCTCGGCCGATGCAGACACCAGCGTGTCGATGGCCGCGCGCTGTTCGGTGGAAGCGTGGTTTACCGCGTCGAGCAGGGTGGAGAGGGTTTCGAGGATGCGGCTGCGCTCCTCCAGCATGGTGTTGTCGCGCGCCATGCTGTCGGCGAGCTTCTGGCGCAGTTCCGTCACCACCTCGGCGGCGGCGCGTGGCGCTTCCGACGCGGCCTGCAGCAGCTGCGCGATCTCGGTGACAGTGCTCTTCGCGTGCGCCTCGGTCTGCGCCGACATGTCGCGCGCGGTCTGGGCCATTGTGTCGAAGAGCTGCTGCTGCTGGCTTGCGTTGTGCGCGTTGGCCTGTTGCCATTCCTGCTGCAGCGAGGCGGCCATGGCGCCCAGCGATTGTGTCCATGCCGCAAGGCGCTCTTCGTCGCGCGACGCCATCTGCGACATCGCATCGGCCGCGGCCTGCGGTGCCTCTGCGGCGGCCTGCAGCAGCCGCGAGATCTCGGCGACGGTGTTCTTCGCGTGCGCCTCGGTCTGCGCCATCGTGTCGCGTGCGGTCTGCACCATCGTGTCGATGAGTTGCTGCTGCTGGCCCGCGTGGTGCGCATTGACCTGCTGCCATTCCTGCTGCAGCGACGCGGCCATGGCGGTCAGCGATTGCGTCCAGGCGGCGAGGCGCTGTTCGTCGCGCTGCGCCATCTGCGACATCGCGTCGGACGCTGCCTGCGGCGCTTCGGCCGCGGCCTGCAGCAGCCGGGCGATCTCGGCGACGGTGCTCTTCGCATGCGCCTCGGTCTGCGCCATCGTGTCGCGTGCCGTCTGCGCCATGGTGTCGAGCAGTTGTTGCTGCTGGCTCGCGTTGTGCGCGCCGGCCTGCTGCCATTGCTGGTGCAGCGCGGCGCCCATGTCGGCCAGCGATTGCGTCCAGGCCGAGAGGCGCTGTTCGTCGCGCGCCGCGAGTTCGGCCTGCAGCTTCGCATGCGCCCGGTCCACGGTCTGCAGCAGCGATGCGGTGTGCTGCTCGAATGCGGCAGTGGCGGAGGTGAGGGCCTGGTGCGCATCGCCCGACAGCTTCTCGCTGACCTGCTGGTGCCGCGCGAGCGCGTCGCCCCAGGTTGTGGACACGCTGCCGACGGTGCTTTCCAGGCGCGCGGAGACGCTGTCGACCAGCGTCGCGGAGCGCTGCTCGAAGGTCTGCGCGAAGTGGTCGTGCGAGCCGCGCACGTCCTTCGACAGCGCCTCGGTGGTGTGCTGGTGCTCGGCGAGCGCGGTCTTCCAGGTGTCGGCCACGCGGTCGGTGGTGGTTTCGAAGCGGCTGGAGAGGCCGTCGAGCTGCTGCTGCACGGTGTTCGAGATGGTCTGGTGCAGCGCGGCCGTCTCGCGCGCGATGCCGGCCATGGTGGCTTCGACCACGGGCTGGATCGCGGCGCCGGCGACGCGCGCGCTCTCGGTCAGGCTCTGCTTGAGCGACTGGTCGACGGAAGAAGCGAGGCTGCCGTACACGGCCTCGGCCTTGCTGTGGAAGCTGTCCTGGCTGGCCGCGAGCCGGTCGCCGAGCGCCTGGTTCTGCCGCTCGATGGCCTGCACCATCGCCTGCAGCTGGCCGACCAGCTCGGGCATGGCATGGGCCTGCTGCTGCAGCAGCTTGAACGACTCTTCGCGCTGGTGCGTCTGCGAGAACACGCGCAGCACGGTGGCGATCTTCGTGTCGAGCACCTGGCCGGCCTGCAGCCGCTCGCGGCGGCTCAGCGCCGAGGCCAGGCCCAGCATGGCCGATGCGGCCACGCCCGCCACCGAGGTGCCGAAGGCGAGGCCCAGGCCCTTCACGGGCGCGGAGAGCGAATCGCGGATGGTCTGCAGGTCGGTCGAGCTTTCCAGCGCGAGGCCGGTGCCACGGAGCGTGACCACCATGCCGATGAAGGTGCCCAGCATGCCCAGCAGCACCAGGAAGCCGGCGAGGTAGGGCGTGAGTGCGGGGCCCGGCAGGCCCACGCGCTCGCCTTCGATGCGCAGGCGCACGGCGTTGCGCAGCGAGGGATGCAGCCGGTCGAGCCAGGTGCCCAGGCTCTCGGGCGGGGCCGAGAGCTCGGCCGCGGCCTGCGTGAGGCTCGTCGTGGCCTGCTGGAAGCGGTGCAGCTCCAGCGCGCCCATGATGTAGAAGGCGCCGATGATCAGCGTGACGGCCAGCGCCAGCGGGTTGGTGCCGATGTATCCGGCGCCCACCCAGCCCACGACGGCAAGGCCAGCGACAAATACGGCGTAGTGGAGGAATCGGGTCATGAGGTCCTGGTGGCCTGGGTGCGAAGGGCGTCGAGCAGCCCTTCGACCGGTTGGAATCTGAAGTCCAGTTCGGCGAGCAGCACGTCCTGGGCGTCCTTGCGGAACACGTCCAGCCACTCGTCGGTGGGCTGGGCACTGTGGGGTTTGTCGTCTGTTTCGGAGGCTTCAGCCTCGGCATCGGGCGCTTGTTGCGCCTCGGCGGCCTTGCGCAGCCGTTCGAAGTGCCGCTCGAGGATGCCCGGCACGGCCGACAGCAGGCTGTATTCGCGCGCCTCGAGCACCTGCGCCATGACCACGTCCACCGAAGCGAGCCGGGCCATGGCCGGCGATTTGACCGCCATGGCTGCGCGCAGCTTGCCGCGCAGCGAGCCCACGCCCGCTTCCATGGCCTGTTGCCGGGCCAGGTAGCGGCGCTTGTAGGGGGTGAAGTCGGAGGCGGCCTCCTTGCCGGCGCCGAAGGTGTTGTCCTCGACGATGGCATTGGCCAGCGCGGCTTTCACGCGCTGGCATTCGCTTTCCTCGTTGTTGCGGGGCGCGCGGAGGCCGGTTTGCGGCGTTGCCGGAGCACCGTCGAGAGCGGCGGACAGCGAGATGGCGTCGGTCCAGCCGAACCACTGGCTCAGCCGGTCGGCGGTGGGTTGCGCGGGCTCCCGGGCGTCGACGTTGGAAAGCCTTGAAAGCAAGCGAATGAGCGCCGAGCCGTTGAAACCTGTGCGCCTTGAAACTTGCTCCATGCCCCCTGAAAGCGCCCGAATGCGCGTGGTCCGAAAAACCCGGCAGTCTACAACAGGGCCCTCTGTCCGAGCCCTCCCGCCGGGCGCCGCGAGTCCCCGGCTATGTAACGAAATGCCAGTTTTTTCATCATGTGCGCGTGGAGCGCGGCGAAGTCACGTGCTCGGGCCGCAGGCCCAGCCCCACGGCCCGCGCCGGCAGCCTGCGCAGCAGCGGCCAGCGCGCGAGCAGCCGCAGCGCCAGGGGCAGGCGCCGTGGCCCCGCAGCCGGCCTGCCGTCGAGCACGGCCATGAGCACGCGGTCCTGTATGAAGCGCTGCACAGCCTGGGTGACCTGCACGGGCAGTTCCCTGCGCCGCTGCAGCTGGGGCAGCAGGGCGTCGATTTCCTTTTCGCTCGCGTCGCCGGCCAGCGCGGCGGCCAGCAGGTTGGCGGCGGCCACCGCGTCCTGCACGGCGAGGTTGATGCCGACGCCGCCCACCGGCGACATCGCATGCGCGGCGTCGCCGATGCACAGCAGCCCCCGGCACGACCAGCTCTCGAGGCGGTCCACCGTCACTTCGAGCAGCTTCACCGAATCCCAGCCGGGCAGCGCCGAAGGCAGCCTGTCGGCGAGGAAGGGCGCGATGCGGCCGATCTCCTCGTGGAAGGCTGCGATGCCCCGCGCCTGCAGCGCGTCGTGGCCGCCCTTGGGGATGACGAAGGCGCACTGCCAGTAGTCGCCGCGGTTCAGCGTCACCAGAATGCGGCCGCCCGCGATGTGGCCACCGGTGGACGACGGGTCGCTGGCGAGCCTGGGCACGGCCATCCACAGCACGTCGATGGGTGCTCCGTAGCTGATGTGCGGCAGGGCGGCGGCATCGCGCAGCGTCGAATGCCGTCCGTCGGCCGCCACCACCAGCGAGGCGTGCAGCTCGACCTCCTGCGGCTGGCCCGCGCGGCGGCCGCGCCGCACCTTCACGCCGTTGACGCGGCCCTTGTCCTGCAGCAGGCCGACGGCCTCGGCGTCGGTCCAGAGTTCGAAGCAGGGGTAGCGCCGGGCCTCGTCGCACATGAAATCGAGAAACTCCCATTGCGGCATCAGCACGAGGAACTTGCTGTGCGAGGGCAGGTGGGTGAAGTCGGCCACCGGCACGGTGCGGCCTTCGAAGGTGCCGCGCAGTTCGTCGATGCGGTCGTGCGGGCGCTGCAGGAAGGCTTCCAGCAGGTTCAGTTCGTGCAGCACTTCGAGCGTGGACGGGTGCACGGTGTCGCCGCGAAAGTCGCGCAGGAAGTCCAGGTGCTTCTCCAGCACGACCACGGGCACGCCGGCGCGGGCCAGCAGCAGGCCCAGCACCATGCCGGCGGGGCCGCCGCCTGCGATGCAGCAGCGTGGCGTCGAGGATGCGGGCGCTTGGGTGGCTTGTGTGTCCATGGCTCCGATCGATCGATCCGGTCGCGCCGCGGACGGCGTGGCCTGTGTTACACGGCGCCGCCCAGTGTGCCGGGCCCAGCCCGGGTTCAGCCCGGATTTAGCCCGGATTCAGGGCTGCGCGAAGGTGACGCGCTGGGCGATGAGCACGCCGTCGACCACGCGGTCTCCGACGACTGTCACGCGCTTGCCGTTGCCCAGGTCCGCGGCGGTGCCGTTTTCGAAGATGGTAGCGGAGCCGGCGGCATTCACGCGCTGGCCGCGCACCATGAAGTCGGAAGCCGACTGGTAGCCGGCGACGGGGCCGATCACGGTGAACGACGCTGGCCCGCCCATGCCGGGCACGTAGCGGACGCGCAGCTTCTTCGCCACGAGCACCTGTCCCGAGAGGAAACCGTCGACCTCGACCTTGACGCCATTGCCGATGGCGCCGGCCTGGCCGCCGGGTATCTGGGCGTTGCGCGCGTCCACCTTGTTGCCCAGCACGCGGAAGTCGCCGAGCGAGACGAAGTCGGTGGCGACGCCCGCGAGCTGCAGCGCGATGCCGTCGGCGGTGGGAATGGCGTACCAGCCGTTGACCGTGGTGGCGGTGAAGCGGTCGGCCACCGGCGCCACGGTGCCGCGCACGCGCACGATGGCGCCTTCGGCCAGGCTGGCGGTGTCGAGGCCGGGGCCGAAGTCGACGGTGAGCAGGCCGAGCGTGAATTGCCGGCCGGCAAGGTCGAGGTTCTGCACGGTGCCGGTCGCCAGCGGCTCGGCGGAGGCCGGTGCGACGTGGACGCGCGTGGCGCGCAGCGTGCCCGGCGCGGCGGGCAGGCCCCAGACCTGGATCACCGCGCCGTCGAGCAGGTCGGCCGGGCCGCTGGCGTCGCCCCAGACGGTGGCGTTGTCGGTGGTCACGCGGCTGCCCATGACGGTGAAGCTGCCGCTTGCCAGGTCGATGTCGGAGACCGCGCCGCGCAGCTCGGCGGCCGAGACCACCTGCGCGGCAGTGCCGCTGGTGAAGTTGGCATCGACCTTGCCGGCGATGCGCGCGCTCATGCCGATCTGCAGTTCGGTCGTGTCTTCGAGGCTGAAGGTGGCGCTGTCGGTGTTGTAGCGCAGCCCGTTGAGGATCACGCTGCCGAGGCCGTCCGCCGCGCCGATGCCGGCGGCGTCCGCGCTCACGCCGGTGCCGCCCGAACCCACGCCGGAGCCATCGCCGTTGGTGTTGCCGGCGGTGCTGGTGCCGTCGCCGCCACTGCCGGTGCCTGCGCTGCCGCTGGTACCGCCTGTGTCGCCCTGGGCGCCGGAGCCGCCGGTGTCGCCGCCACCGCCGCCGCCCGTCGCCGTCGAGGTGCCGGAGCCGGCCATGCCGGCCGCGCCCAGGCCGGACGCACCGCTGCCGCCGCCACCCCCGCCTCCGCAGGACAGGAGCATGGCGATGCCGCCCGCAAGCAGCAGGCCGCGCAGGAAGCGGTGCGCGAGCCGGAAGGAGGGAGCGAGGGTGAGGATCGTGTTCATCGTGAGGGCGGCCCGCTCTTCTTCGGCGTGGCTTCGTCGTCTTCGTAATAGGTATAGATGCCGACGCGGATGCGCGCCTTGCTGCCGGCGGGCGCGCGCTCGACGGCCCCGGTCATCTCGCGGGCCAGTTCGTGGTGCAGGCCGGCCCAGCGCTCGCGCGCGAGGAGCTGGATCTTTTCGCAGTCTTCCAGCGTGAGGCCCCGCGCGTACACCGCGCGCTCGAGCACGCGGGGCGATTCGCCCAGGGTGTTGGAGACGGCCGCCAGCAGGTGGTCGCGGCCGTTGTCGCCCATGAAGGCGAGCATCGACTGCAGGTCTTCGACCGGCACGAAGCCGTCGGCCGTGAGCTCGGCCGTGCCGTTGTCCTCGGCCACCATGTTCAGGCGCACGAGTTCATCCAGGATGGTGCGATGGTGGATGTTGCCGCGGCTGGCCAGCCGCGCCACGCGCTCGAAGGAGGGCGCGTCGTCTTCCGTGGTGACCGGCAGGCGGCGCAGGGCCTCCTGCTCGGTGGTCAGCTGCAGCCACAGCGTGAAGGTCTTGGCGGCGGCCGAGAGTTCGGTGTGGGGCAGGGGGTCGACGGTGGCGCGGACCTTGGCGGTGACGGCCTTGCGGTTCAGGCCGGTGGTCACCGAGATCTGGCTGAGGTTGGGCCGCTTCACGCCCTGCTGGCGCCAGGAGCGCTGCGCCTCCTCGATGAGCAGGTCGCGCAGCAGTTCCTCGAGGTGCGGGTGCTTGACGCCCATGGCAAGCGCCAATCGGACCACGGGACGAAGGATGCGAGCGCAGGCTGCGAGGGCCCAATCCAGCCGGTGTTCCATGAATGCGGTCGTTGCTCCTGGGTTCGTGGGTTCTTGGACAAGGGGCCGGGCCGCCATCCGGACTCCGTCGCTGCGGCGTATTGTCGTCGGTCCGCCGCAACGGCCTTTCCGGCGGCGGCGTCCTAGCTCGAAGCGCAGCTCCCGTCGTTCGACTTCGTGACGTTGGTGCGCCCGGTGGCACTGATGCTCACGGCGCGCGACTGGTTGGCGCTGGGGGTGGCGCGGCAGATGTTGATCCGGCTCTGGCCCGCGCCCATGCCGGTGGCCTGGAACACGATGGAACTGGCGCCGCCCGCTTCGCGCAGCAGGTAGCCGGAGGCCGCGGCGCTTTCCACGCGCAGCACCTGCGTGCCGCTCAGCACGATCCAGCCGGCCTCCCATTGCCCGTTGGTGCTGCAGCTGGTGCCGTTGGCCGAGGCGCACAGGGTGACCGGGGCGTTGCGCTTGATGGCTTCGCTGCGCGCGAGCTGGCTGCCCGAGACCAGCGATGTGGCATAGCCGCTCAGGCGCGTGGACAGCCGGATGCTGTCGAACGAAGGCACGGCGATGGCAATGAGCACCACCAGCACGGCCACCGTGACCATCAGCTCCACCAGCGTGAAGCCGCGCGCGCGAGCGGTGCCGGGGTTGCGCATGTGGCCGGTGCTCCGAGTGCTCACTTCTGGATGAACCAGTAGACCCTGCCCTTGGGCTGCTTGAACGCGGCCTTGGGCGATGTGCCCTTGGGGCTCAGGAAGGAGTCGGGATTGGCGCCGATCACCACGTCGCGCATGCTGCCGTCGTCGAGCTGGACGCGGCCCACCACGGGCGAGGGCGCGAGGCCGCCGCCCACCACGTTCTGGAAGCGGCCGCCCGGTCCCTGGGGCGCGGCGTTGACGTACGACACGTTGTAGACGCGCGCGGTGCCGAGGTCGGCGCGGCACGACTGCGTGTTGGGGTTGGTCGGCGTGTGGGTATTGAAGGTGGTGACGCCGTAGGCGGTGACCGAGCTGGTCACCACCTGTTCGCCGGCGGCCAGGGCGAGGTACCAGCCCTTCCTGGTCGCGAGGTCGGAGGAGGTCGGCGTGGAGGTGTCGGTGATGGGCTGCAGCGAGGCCTGGCACAGCAGGCCGTTGCCGGTGCCGCAGTTGCTGGTCTCGCTGCTCAGCCAGCTGCTGTCGGTGGGCTTGTCGACCAGCATGTAGAAGCGGTTGGCCACGCCGAGCGCGGAGTTGTAGTAGCGCAGCGGCTTCTCGCGGTCTCCCGAGCCGAGAAGGATGACGAAGGAGCCGTTGTCTTCCACCACGTCGGGCGCGAACATGAACTTGCGGTTGGGCGTGCAGGTGGTCACCGTGTCGCAGCCCAGCGAGGCGACCTGCGTCATGGTCCAGCCCGAAGGCGCGCCGCTGCCGAGTGCGATGCGGTAGACGTTGCCGCCCAGGTCCGCGGCATAGGCGATGCGGGCGATGCCCAGGGAGTCGGTGACCACGGTGACTTCGCCGACCACCGGCCGCGCGGTGGCGAACATCTGCAGGCGCGCGCCGGTGTCGGCGTCGAGCACGTAGATGCCGCTGCCCTTCGCGCCGGTGCCGCAGGCCTGGGCCGCGCTGTTGGTGTCGACGTCCTCGCACTTGTCGTAGCCGCCGCCGAAGATCAGCAGCGGGCTGTTGCCGCCGCCGTAGCCGCTGGCGCGCATCACCTTGGGGGCCGACCAGGTCTGGCCCATGCCCTCGAAGCCGGTGTCGCAGCCGATGTCGTCGCCCTGGTTGGGGCAGCCCTTGCGCCACTTCAGCGTGGGAGCGGTGGCGGTGGAGACGTCGAAGGCGTAGACCAGCCGGCCGCCGCGGCGCATGCTTGCGTAGAGCCAGGCGGTGCTGCCCTGGCGGTAGGCCGAGACGGGGCCGTCCATGCCGTAGGGCTTGGGTGCCACGGCGCCGGCGGTGACCGGCAGGCCGGGGAAGTTGATGCGCGTGGTGTCGTCGTACAGCCGCTTGATGCTGCCGTAGAACTCCGGCGGCATGAAGGACCAGAGCTCGTCGCCCGCGGCGGCCGAGCCGATGGCGTCGGTGCGGTTGCCGTTGACGGCGCGCAGCACGCCGTCGTTGCCGCCGTAGAACACCACCACCTGCGGGATGGCGTCTGTGCCGTAGTTGATGGCCACCGGCCGCGAGTGCACCACGTCGCCGTGCACCGAGGGGCGCATCGAGGTGGAGGTGACGGGGTTGCCCTGCGCGTCGGGCCGCTCGTCGCCCTTGTTGTCGAGGCCGCGTGCCCAGTTGATGAGCGCGGTGCGGTCGGTGTCGGCGGTGACGCCCAGAGCGGCCTTGGTGATGGACGTGTTGCCGTCGGCGAAGGAGGTGAGGGTGGTGCAGCTGCCGGGCGCGCAGGTCTTCATGTTGCGGTTGGCCACGGCGATGCGCCGCAGCATGTAGCCTTGGGCGCCCTTTTCCACCACGTTGCCGTCGGGGCTGTCGGCGGCTTCCTTGCCCAGGCAGTCGCCGGAAGGCCGGAAGCTCCAGTAGACGTCTGTGTCGCTAGGCGCGGGCGTCCAGAAGCTGCGCGCGCAGGGCGCGACGAAGCCGGTCTGGTTGTTCACCGCGTTGGCGCCCACCGAGTCCTGCAGGATCAGCTGGTTGCTGCTGTCCAGCCCCAGCTTGTATTGCTTGAGGTTGCCGTTCCAGCGCGGGAAGGCGTCCTGGTCGGGGCGGAACATGCCCACGAACACCTGGTTCAGGTAGGTGCCCTGGGTGTTCACGCTCACCGGCAGGCTCACCGAGGAGAACACGCTGTTGACCGACTGGATCTTGCTGAAGATGTCGTCCAGCGCCGCGCCCAGTGCGCCGCCCAGGTCGGGCTTGGCCGAGATGTCGTAATACTCGCCCTTGCTCTGGGTGGCCATGCTCTTGAGCAGCGAGGTCCAGCCGGGCCCCTGGCCGCCGGTGGCCTTGGCGGCCTCGATGGTGTAGACCTTCACGCCCATGCTGGTCTGCAGGAAGCGCGACCACTCGTCGGCCGTGTTGTCCTGCGAGCCGCTGGGGCTCAGGGCGATCTGCGTGGTGTCGCCGCCTGCGGCGCGCAGGGCGGCGTTGGAGATCTGGCTGTCGTTGTTGTTGTCCTGCGCCGCGCCGTTGCTGATGTAGATGACGTAGGTGCCGGTGCAGTTCTCGGTGCTGGGGCCGACGTAGGTGGTGGCGGAGAAGCTGCCGAGCGCGTTGCGCGGCAGCGCGTAGATGGCCTGCGACGCCGCCGTGCCGCTCGTGTTGCCGCTGTAGTCGGCCTTGTTCTTGCCGTTGCCGGCAATGGGCGTGCCGCTGGCGAGGTAGCGATAGACCTCGGCCATGGTCTTGCCGGCCTTGCCGCCGTTGGACTTGTCGCCGAGCTTGTCGAGGCTGCGGATGAGCGCGCCGTACTTGACCTTGGTGCCATCGTCCAGCGTGCGCACCGCGGCGCGCACGTAGCCGCCGTCCGAGTTGGAGTTGCCCTGGCCGGTCTCGGTGAACATCATCAGGCCGACCTTGAACTTGTTGGCCTTCAGGCTTTCGAAGGCCGAGGCGAGCGCGGTCATCTCGGCGGTGAAGGGCTGGTTCCAGTTGGCCGTGTTGTCCAGCACGAACAGCACGTTCGGCGCCTGCGCCGCGCTGGGGTTGTAGCCCACGAAGAGGTCGATGTCCTCGGCGCGGGCAGGGCCCGCCGTCAACGCAGCGAGCGCGGCGGCCGTCCACAGCGAAGCGAGAAGTTTCCGGGTCATGGTGCGGGCCTGTTCGTCGTCGGGTTGTCTTGGGGTGGCATGCCTAGGAAGCGCAGAACGCCTCGAACTGCGCCTTGTTGAGCAAGGCGCGCACGCCCTGGCGCACGGCGGTGGTGGCGCCGTTGGTGTTGCGGGCATCGGTGACCGTGGTGCTGATGTCCCACACCGAGTTGTATTGGTCGGGCAGGGTCGAGAGTCCCGAGCCGCTGCTGGAGGCGCCGCCGGTGATGCCGCCCGGGCCCGTGGTGCCGCCGCCGCCGGTGTCCAGCGCCTTGGTGGCGCGCACGCACACGGGGGGAGCGACGGTCACGATGTAGTCGGTGACGCCGTCGTTGTCGATGTCCACCATGCTCACGGTCTGCTGCGGCGCCGCGAGCGTCGGGCTGCCGTCGCTGCCGGGCACCAGCAGGCTGGTGGCCACTTCCTCGATCGCACGGTTGCCGGCGGCCACCGCCTCGTTGCGCGCCTGCAGGTTGCCCACCGCCTTGAGGTTGGCGTTGCTCAGGTTGAAGCCAGCGGTGACCACCAGGGTGATCAGCAGCAGCATGATCATCCCGATGAGCAGCGCGGCGCCGCGCTGGCCGGCGCCGCGGGCGAGTGGCGCGCGTGTGTTCATGGCGTTTCCCTCCGGCCGGTGACGTTGGTCAGGCGCACGGAAGTGGAGAAGGCGTGGCGCTTGTAGTGGTCGTTGAACGGGCCCAGCGTGGCGCCGCCCAATTGGTAGGTGCGGGTGTCGGTGTGGCCCGGCGATGCCTCGGAGCTGCGCGCCAGCACGTGCAGCTTGACGGCCACCACGTTGACGAGCTGGTCGGCGGTGCAGGCCGGGCTGGCGACGCAGTGCACGAAGTTGCCGTCGGGGCTGCCGTCGCCGCGGTTGGCGGGCGTGGACTTGTTCGCGGGATCGGCCCATGCGATGGCCGTGGTGTAGTCGACGGCGGCGCCGGTCTTGCTCAGCGTGTCGAGGCCCAGTTCGACGCGGAAGCCCTCCACGCCCTCGATCAGCGGCACGGGCGGCTGCTGCGCCAGCGTGCCGCCCGCGAGGTCGAAACGCGAGCGCGCCAGCGTGGGCACGCCGTCTCCGACCGTCTCCGCGTAGTCGCGCACGTAGTAGATGTCGGCCACGAGCTTGCGCTTGGGCGAAGGGGTGGTGCAGTCCTTGCGGAACATGTTGCCGAAGCCGGCGGTCGAGAGGTCGAAGGACGACGGCTTCTGCGTGCCGCACAGCGACGACTGGAAGTACATCGCGCCGGTCGTGTCGGCATCGCAGTTGGGCGTGCCGGGCAGGCAGGTCTCGGCGTGGCGCACCACGATGATGTCGGTGTTGGCCTTCTTGTTCTTCAGCAGGTCGGCGCAGCTGGCGGGCACGCTGTCGTAGGTCTGCACCGGAATGTCCAGCAGCTGGCGCTTGTAGTCGTCGGTCCAGTTCGCGGCGGAGTAGGGCAGGCAAGGGTCGGGCAGCGCGCCGGTGGGCACGTGCGTGGGAGCGCCGGTGACGGTGAGGTCGTCGAACTCCGGCATGTAGTTCTCCCAGAAGCCGGCGTGGGAGATCTCGTTCTCGAGCACGAAGGTGCTGAGGCGTCCGGTCTCGATCTGCCGGTTGACCCGCTCCAGCTCGCGCTGGGAGTTGCTCACGTTGAGAAAGAGCGCGAGCAGCGCGGCCACCACGATGAGCGTGATGGTGATGGCCACCATCAGCTCGATCAGCGTCAGGCCGCGCTGGCCATGCCGCAGGGCGCGTGGGCGGTTCATGAAAGCGACCCGATGCGCACCAGCGTGGTCACGGTGCGGCGGCACTTGTCGTCCGTGCACGTGGTGCCGCTGTCGTACTGGCCCTTGCCGCAGGCCACGCCGTCGGGCGGGGCGGAGATCGGCCCCAGGCCCTGCCAGGCGACGGTGACGAGGTATTCGTTGTTGCCCATGTCCTCCACGCAGCCGCGTCCGCCGATCACCGTGCCGAGCTTGCTGTTGCCGTAGACCTCGGCCGCGCCCTGCAGCGCGTTGCACCATTCCTTGGCGTCCACCTGCTGGCGCGTGCCGGTGGCGGTGGGACAGGTGGTGGCGGCACCCAGCGGCGCGCTGGTGACGTAGCTGGCCGCCGTGCGCCGGTTGGTCGCGATGCGGCTGGCCATGTCGTTCAGCAGGATCAGCGCCTGCGAGCGCTGGTACGACTCCATCTCGGAGGCCTGCATGCGCGCCTGCAGCCCCACGAGGCCGAACAGGCCGATGGCCAGCACGAGCAGCGTGACCAGCACCTCGATGAGCGTGGTGCCGCGCTGGCGGCGGATGGAGCGGCGCGTCACCATTTGCCCGCCGGCGATTTCACGCCTTCGCTGGTGAGGCTGAGGTTGCCGTCGCCCGATTGCGATCCGGTCGGCGTGAAGGTGAGCGTGTAGCCCGGCGCGCCGGAGGTGGAGAGGGTGACGTCGTAGCCGTAGTTCGCCGAGACCTCGGAGGGCAGGCTGTAGCCGCTGGCGGTGAGCGCCGCCTTGTCGGCGTAGTTGCGGTTGGCGATGAGGTACTGCTGCTGCCGGTTGGCGATGTCCATCATCTGCGCCTGCGCCGCGGAGCGCTTGGAGCGGATGACGTACTGCTGGTAGCTCGGCAGGGCGATGGCGGCCAGGATAGCCACGATCGCCACCGTGACCATGACCTCGATCAATGTGAAGCCGCTGCTGCGTCTGCGTGCCTGCGAATGCTGGTTCATCGTGGCTCGAAAGGAATGTTTCACATTGTTAATTATGTGAATTTATCACATTTGTGGGAAATGCAAGGACCGGAAAGCTCCGGTGTGCGGTGCCCGCCACGGAGGGCTCCAGGGTTTTCCATTACGCAAAGCCACGCGCCTGCCTTGCGCGGTCCGACGGATGCGCCAGCGCCCCTGCCCGGCAAAACTCCCCGGGTTCAATTCCAAGGAGACATCCGCATGCACAGCATCCGACGCCATCTGGTGTGGCTGGTCGTGGCCGTGATCGGCGCGTTCGCGCTGGGCACCGTGGCCCTGACCCGAGGCGAAAGCGTCAACGCCCTCTGGGTGGTGGCCGCCGCGATCTGCACCTACCTGATCGCCTACCGCTACTACAGCCTCTTCATCGCCGACAAGGTGCTGGGCCTGGATGGCAACCGCAAGACGCCGGCGCACCGCCACAACGACGGCCTGGACTACGTGCCGACAGACAAGAACGTGCTGTTCGGCCACCACTTCGCGGCCATCGCGGGCGCGGGCCCGCTGGTGGGGCCGGTGCTGGCGGCGCAGATGGGCTACCTGCCCGGCCTGCTGTGGGTGCTGGCCGGCGTGGTGTTCGCCGGCGCGGTGCAGGACTTCATCGTGCTGTTCATCTCCACGCGGCGCGACGGCCGCTCGCTGGGCGACCTCGTCAAGCAGGAGATGGGGCCGGTGCCCGGCATGATCGCGCTGTTCGGCACCTTCATGATCATGATCATCATCCTCGCGGTGCTGGCGCTGATCGTGGTGAAGGCGCTGGCCGAATCGCCGTGGGGCACCTTCACGGTGGCCGCGACGATTCCGGTGGCGCTCTTCATGGGCGTGTACCTGCGCTACATCCGCCCGGGGCGCATCGGCGAGGTGTCGCTGATCGGCTTCGTGCTGCTGATGCTCGCCATCTTCGGCGGCCAGGCCGTGAGCCAGAGCCCCGAATGGGCGCCGCTCTTCACCTTCGACGGCAAGGCGCTCACCTGGATGCTGGTGGGCTACGGCTTCGTCGCCGCCAGCCTGCCGGTGTGGCTGCTGCTCGCGCCGCGCGACTACCTTTTCGACCTTCCTGAAGATCGGCACCATCATCGCGCTGGCCATCGGCATCGTGTTCGTGATGCCCACGCTGCAGATGCCCGCCGTCACGCAGTTCGCGCAGGGCAACGGCCCGGTGTGGTCGGGCAGCCTGTTCCCGTTCCTGTTCATCACCATCGCCTGCGGCGCCGTCTCGGGCTTCCACGCGCTCATCTCCTCGGGCACCACGCCCAAGATGCTCGACAACGAGCGCCACGCGCGCTTCATCGGCTACGGCGGCATGCTGGCCGAATCGTTCGTGGCGGTGATGGCGCTGGTGGCGGCCTCGTGCATCGAGCCCGGCATCTACTTCGCGATGAACAGTCCCGGCGCGCTGGTCGGCACCACCGCGCAGCAGGTGGCGGCCACGGTGTCGGGCTGGGGCTTCGTGATCACGCCCGAAATGCTGATTCAGACCGCCAAGGACGTGGGCGAGACCACCATCCTCGGGCGTACCGGCGGCGCGCCGACGCTGGCCGTGGGCATGGCCCACATCCTTCACCAGGCGATCGGCGGGCAGGCCATGATGGCCTTCTGGTACCACTTCGCGATCCTGTTCGAGGCGCTCTTCATCCTCACGGCCGTGGACGCCGGCACCCGCGCGGGCCGCTTCATGCTGCAGGACCTGCTGGGCAGCTTCGTGCCCGCGCTCAAGCGCACCGACTCGCTGCCGGCCAACCTCGTCGCCACCGCGCTGTGCGTGGCGGCCTGGGGCTACTTCCTGTACCAGGGCGTGGTCGATCCGCTGGGCGGCATCAACACGCTGTGGCCGCTGTTCGGCATTTCCAACCAGATGCTCGCCGCCGTGGCGCTGATGCTGGGCGTGGTGGTGCTCTTCCGCATGAAGCGCGAGCGCTATGCCTGGGTGGCGATCGCGCCGGCCGCGTGGCTGCTGGCGTGCACGCTCACGGCGGGCTGGCAGAAGATCTTCTCGTCCGACCCGAAGATCGGCTTCCTCTCGCACGCGGCCAGGTACACCGAAGGCATCGCCAACGGCGTGCTGGTGGCGCCGGCCAAGACCCCCGAGGCCATGTCGCGCATCGTCTTCAACGACCGTCTCGACGCCGCGCTGTGCGCGCTCTTCATCTTCGTGGTGCTGAGCGTGCTGGTCTACAGCATCAAGGCCTGCTTCGCGGCGCGCGCGGCCAACCGCCCGACGACGCAGGAAACGCCGTTCGAACCCATGGGCGCCGCCGCCGCGACGGCCGCCCACTGAAGCCATGGGCCTCGCATTGCCGGAAGCCGGGCGCTATTTCGCGCGCTCGCTCAAGCAGTCGCTGCGGCTCATGGTCGGGCTGCCCGACTACGACGCCTACCTGACCCACATGGCGGCCACCCACCCCGACCGGCCGCCGATGAGCTACGAGGCCTTCTTCCGCGAGCGGCTGGAGGCGCGCTACGGCGCCGGCAAGGGGCGCTGCTGCTGAGCCCGGCGCGGCATTGCGTTACAGCTCTTTCCGATCGAAGCGCCGCCCCGCGGGATGGACGGGCCCGTCCCCCGGGCCTAGAGTCCCCTCCATGTCCGCAGCCTGGTGGCTGGCATGGAGGGTGATATGTCGCAGGATCCCTTTGCAGAGTTCAAGAACCGGCAGCGCGAGATGTGGTCGACCTTTGCGCCGACCGCCATGTTCACGACGCCGGTGGCGGGGCATCTCGTCGGCTTCGCGCAGATCGCCGAGGGCGAGGCGGTGCTGGACGTGGGCACCGGCACCGGCGTGGTGGCCGTCACGGCGGCGCGCCGCGGCGCACGTGTCACGGGGCTTGACCTGACGCCCGAACTGATCGAGGCCGCGCGCGAGAACGCCGGCATCTCCGGGCACGGCGACATCGCCTGGACCGAAGGCGACGCCGAAAACCTGCCGTACGCCGATGCCTCCTTCGATGTGGTGCTGAGCCAGTTCGGCCACATGTTCGCGCCTCGTCCCGAGGTGGCCATCTCCGAGATGCGCCGCGTGCTGAAGCCCGGCGGGCGAATCGCCTTCGCCACCTGGCCGCCCGAGCACTTCGTGGGCCGCATGTTCGCCTTCATCGGTCGCAACTCGCCGCCGCCCCCGGCCGGCGCGTCGCCGCCACCGCAATGGGGCAACCCGGCGATCGTCACGGAGCGCCTGGGGCAGCACTTCGACGCGCCGTTCTTCGGCCGCGGCACCATGCACTTTCCGGCCCTGAGCATCGGCCACTTCCGCCTGTTCCTGGAGCGTTCGGTCGGCCCGATGCGCAAGCTGGTCGAAGGCCTTGCCGACGATCCGCAGAAGCTGGCGGCACTGCGGGCCGAGTTCGACGCGCTCGCCGAGCCGTACTACGTCGACAACGTGGTGCACCAGAGCTACCTGCTGACGCGGGCCCGCGCGCGCTGAGCGGCGCCGCGGTGGCGGCAGGAGCCTGCCCGAAGGCCGGCCTGGAACGTCGTTGCATTTATTTAGAATCCGCGGGTCGCGCGATGCGATCCCTCGCCCGAAGCCCCGGCCACCGTGCCGGTGCGGGCCGGCGAAGGCACCCAACCCAGATTCATTCAAGGCAGGGCACACACGGTTTCCCCGTCCAAGCGACGGAGGCGCCGGCGTGGCGCTTCGCGATTTCAAAAACAAATCGCCTTGAGGGAATTCCTGCCATGTCCGTCCGTTCTCGCGCGCCGCGCCTTCGCCTTCAGTTTGGCCTGCGCAACCCGTCCCTGATCGTCGCCGCCCTGGCCGCTGCCCACTGCGCGGCCCAGGCCCAGAATGCCGATGCCACGCTGAAGGAGGTGACCGTCACCTCCGAGCAGGATGTCGGCTACGCGCCGTCCGTCGGCAGCACGGCCACCAAGGGCAGCGCGCCGCTGCGCGACGTTCCGCAGGCCGTCAACGTGCTGCCGGCGCAGCTGCTGCGCGACCAGGGCGCGACCTCGATGCAGGACGCGCTGCGCAACGCGCCGGGCGTGTCGTTCAACGCGGGCGACGGCCAGCGCGACCAGGTCGTGATCCGCGGCTTCACCGCGATCGCCGACTGGTTCGTGGACGGCGTGCGCGACGACGCACTGTACTTCCGCGATCTCTCCGACACCGAGCGCATCGAAGTGCTCAAGGGGCCGGCGGCCGTGCTGTACGGCCGCGGCTCGTCGGGCGGCCTCGTCAACCGCGTGACCAAGAAGCCGATCTTCGAGCGCCCCTTCGGCGAGGTGTCGCTCGGCCTGGGCTCGCACGACTTCAAGCGGGCCACCGCCGACCTCAACACGCCCATCGGCGAGAACATGGCCTTCCGCCTCAACGTGGCGCGCGAGAAATCGGGCAGCTACCGCGACCAGCAGTTCATCGACCGCTACAACATCGCGCCCTCGCTGGCCATCAGTTCAGCCCGCAGACCGACCTGCTGCTGCAGTACACCAACGCCCACGACCAGCGGCTCACCGACTTCGGCATTCCGGCGCTCAACGGCCGTCCGGTGAACGTGCCCATCGGCACCTACTACGGCTCGGCCTTCGCGAAGCGCGACGACACCACCACGACCAAGGTGCAGTCGTTCACCGCCACGCTCAACCACCGCTTCAGCGACGCGCTGAGCCTGCGCAACACCACGCGCTACTACAGCTACAAGCTCGACCGTTTCAACACGCTGCCCAGCGGCACCACCGACCCGGTGCGCCTCACCGTGGGCCGCACGCGCGGCTTCGTCGACCGCGACGAAAGCGGCTGGTTCAACCAGACCGACCTGACCTGGCGCAACGAGCTGGGTGGCTTCAGGCAGGAGTGGCTGATCGGCGCCGAGTTCGGCCAGCAGGACAAGCGCCTGTACTCGGTGAGTTCCGCCACCGGCTACGAGCGCGTGAGCATCCTGAACCCGGTGGCCGTGCCGGCGCCGCTGCCGCTTTCGAGCTACACCGCCACCAGCGCGATCCCGAGCAATTCCACCTTCAAGACCGCCGCGCTCTACGCGCAGAACCAGATCACGCTCGCGCCGCAATGGAAGGCGCTGGTCGGTGGCCGCTACGACGTGTTCGGGCAGGACACCTCCTTCGAGCGCACGCTCGCGCCGCTGTCGCGCACCGACCGCAAGTTCAGCCCGCGCGCGGGCGTGGTGTGGCAGCCGAGCGAAACCCAGTCGTACTACGTGTCGTACAGCCGCTCGTTCCAGCCCTCTGCCGAGACCTTCGCGCTGTCGGCCGGCAACACCGCCAACGACCCCGAGATCACGGTGAACAAGGAGATCGGCGCCAAGCTCGACTTCCTCGACGGCGCGCTCAACCTCACGGCGGCCGTGTTCAACCTGGAGCGCTCGGGCATCAAGAACACCGACCCGACCAACCCCGCGCGGCAGATCAACGTCGGCACGCAGCGCACCAACGGCATGGAGCTGGCGCTTGCCGGCAAGCTGCCGGGGCGCTGGGACATCAGCGCGGGCTATGCGTACCTCGACGCTCGCATGACCAAGTCGCTGGCCACGGTGAGTTCGCTGCAGCTGCCGGTCGGCCCGGCGATGCCGGTGCAGGGCAAGATCGCGCCGCTCACGCCGCGGCACTCGGCCTTCGTGTGGCTCATGAAGGACCTGGGCAACGGCCTGAGCGCCGGAGGCGGCGTCAACTACGTGGCCGCGCGCTATGCGTCGCTGAGCAACCTCGTCACGCTGCCTTCCTACGTCACGGCCGACCTGGCTGCGAGCTACAAGACCGGGCGCTACGAGATCTCGGCGAACCTGAAGAACATCACCAACCGCAAGTACTACGTATCGGCGCACGGCAGCGTGGACAACCTGATCATGCCGGGCCCGGGACGCGAACTGCAGGTGATGCTGACCGCGAAGTTCTGATTCCGGATGCGGTTGAGGGCTCAGTCTGCGGCTGAGTCCGCCTGCGCGAATTCCAGCTTTTCCGTTCGGCGCCGCGGCGCGACGATGCCTTCACGACAACATCATTCGTGGAGTACATCGATGCCATCCGAACAACTCGACCTCGACCAGATGACCGGCCTGTCGCTGCGCCTGCGCGTCCTGCTGGCGGGCGCGCTGTTGCTGGTGGCGGCGATCAGCGCGGCGCGCCCCTCGGGTGCCGAGCTCGACCTGCAGGCCGAGCAGCGCTTCCAGCTCGCCCTCGAGGCGCAGGCCGCGCGCGACTACCGCGCGATGCTCGACCACCTGCGGCAGGCCGCCGTCGAAGGCCATGCCGAGGCGCAGGAGATGCTCGGCATGGTGCTGATGACCGGCCCCGCGCTCTACGGCACCGCTGTGAAGGCCGACCGTTGCGAAGCCGGCGAATGGATGCGCCGCGCGGCGGTGCAGGGCAGCGAGACGGCGAAGGTGCAGCTCACCTTCCTCAACAGGCTGCGCACCGCGCCCGGGGGCAAGCTCGCCTGCGGATGAGCGAGGCGGGCGCGCCGGCATCCCGTGGACGGTGCCGGTCGCACAATGTGCATGCCGGGGACACTGCCGCCCCCGGCCTTGCACGAAGAGGGCATGCCATGTTCAGAGACCGTGCCGACGCTGGCCGGCAACTGGCGTCGTTGCTGGACCGATACCGCGACGCGCAGCGCTGCGTGGTGCTCGCGCTGCCGCGCGGCGGCGTGCCGGTGGCGGCCGAAGTGGCGCGTGCGCTGCACCTGCCGCTGGACGTGCTGGTCGTGCGCAAGCTCGGCCTGCCGGGGCATGAGGAGTACGCGGCCGGCGCCATCGCGGTCGGCGGCATCCACGTGACGGGTGAGGATGCGCCCGGCATGGCCCGCGTCCTGAAGCGGGAGCGGCGCGAACTGCAGCGGCGCGAACGCGAGTACCGCGAGCACTGCGCGCCGCTGGACCTGCGAGGCATGACCGCGTTGCTGGTCGACGACGGACTCGCCACCGGTCTTTCGATGCGCGCGGCGGTGATCGCGGCACGGGCGCTTGGTGCCGCGCCGGTCGTCGTGGCCGTGCCCGTGGGCAGCGCAACTGCCTGCGATGCGCTGAAGGGCCGGGAGCCCCGTGCCGACGAGGTGGTGTGCATGCACGTGCCCGAGCCCTTCGTCGCGGTCGGCAACTGGTACCGGTCGTTCGGAGCGACGACCGACGAGGAAGTGCGCGAGATATTGGCGCAGTGGCGCTGACACTTTCTCCAGAGCGCTACCTGTGCGGGCAGGGCTACTGCGACGCTGCGCTCATCGCATCGAACCCGCTTTCAAGATCCCCAATCAGATCCGCCGGCGCCTCCAGCCCGACGTGCAGTCGCACCACCGCCCCGCGCTTGCTCCAGTCCGTGACGCTGCGCGCGGCGCGCATGTTGGTCCAGGCCACGAGGCTCTCGTAGCCGCCCCATGAGGAGCCGCGACCGAAGAGCCTGAGCGCATCGACGAAGCGCTCGACCGCCGCGTTCTCGACGCCCGGCTGCAGCTCGATCGACAGCAGCCCGTTCGTGCCGCTGCAATCGCGCTTCCAGATCTCATGCCCCGGGTGCTGCGGCAGCGCGGGGCAGAACACGGTCGCCACTTCGGGCCGCTCCTGCAGCCAGTGCGCCACTTCGAGCGCATGCCGCTCATGCATCTGCAGCCTCGCCGAAAGCGTGCGCATGCCACGCAGCACCAGCCATGCATCGTCGGGGCTGACGGTCATGCCGAAGGCGTCGCAGCGTTCGTTGAGGGGGCGCCATGCGGCCTCGGTGGTGGCGACGGTGCCCATCATCACGTCGGAGTGGCCCGAGAGGTACTTGGTCGCCGCCATCGTCGAGATGTCGGCGCCCAGCGCGAGAGGCTGGTACTGGACGCCGGAGCCCCAGGTGTTGTCGGCCGCGAGCAGCGCGCCGCGCGCGTGCGCCAGTTCGGCGAGCCTGGGCAGGTCGCACATCTCGTAGACCAGCGAGCCGGGGCATTCGGCGTACACGAGCCGCGTGTTCGGCTCGAACAGTTCCTCGATGCCGCTGCCGTCCGCCGCGAAGAAGGTGCTGCGGATGCCGTACGGCTCCAGGAAGGAATGCACCAGGTTGCGCGTGGGCTCGTACACGCTGTCCGACATGAGCACGTGTTCGCCCGGCTTCAGGTACGACAGCAGCACCATGCCGATGGCCGCGAGGCCGGTCGGAAAGAGCCGCGTGCGGTAGGCGCCTTCGAGCTCGCTCACCGCGTCTTCCAGCGCGAAGGCTGTGGGCGTGCCGCGCGCGCCGTAACTGAAGATGCGCTCTTCGTCGCGCCGCGTGCGTGCATCGCGCATCGCGCCCACGCTGTCGAACAGCACGGTGCTTGCGCGCACCAGGGGCACGTTGACGGGCGATCCGCCGGCGTACGACGCGGTCTTGCCGGTGCGGGTGAGCCGGGTGTCGAGCTTCAGGTCGGCGGGAGCGTTGTGCGAGTCGGACATGGTGAGGTGGAGGCGAAGGGAGGTCGGGCCGCTATGTTGCTTCAATCAGTCGGCGCGCGCACCGGAAAGCTTGACGATGCGCGACCAGCGCTCGATGTCCTGCTTCAGCTGCGCCGCGAAGGCCTCGGGCGTGCTGGCCACCACCTCGCTGCCGCCGTCGGTGACGAGCTTGCTCACCTCGGGCAGGTGCAGGGTGCGAACGATGGCTTCGTTCAGGAAGGCGATGCGCTCGGGCGGCGTGCCGGCGGGGGCGAAGAAACCATACCAGTCCTCGAAGCGTGCGCCCTTGTAGCCCAGCTCTTCCAGTGTGGGCACCTTGGCGAACACGCCGATGCGGCGCGGGCTGGTCACGGCCAGCACGCGCAGCTTGCCGTTCTGCACGAAGCCGGCCACCGAGGCGGTGGATGTGACCATCACGTCGACCTGCCCGCCGATCAGGTCGGTCAGCGCGGGGCCGGCGCCCTTGTAGGGTACGTGCGTCATCTCCACGCCGTTGTCCTTCGCGAGCACCACGCCCACCAGGTGCGAGAGCGTGCCGTTGCCCGGCGTCGCATAGGTCACCTTGCCGGGGCTCGCCTTGGCCTTGGCGGCGAGGTCGGCGAAGCTCTTGATCGGCGAGTTCGCCTCCACCACCAGCGCGAGCGGCGCGGCGTTGATCTGCGTGATGGGAACGAAGTTCTTGATCGGATCGAAACCCGGCGACGCATACAGCGACGGGTTCACGGCCATGATCGACACCTGCGAGGTCAGCACGGTGTAGCCGTCGGGCTTCGCGTCGGCCACCGCCTTGGCGCCGATGTTGCCGCCCGCGCCGCCGCGGTTGTCGACCAGCGCGGGCTGTCCCATGACCTCCGGCAGCTTGGTGGTGACCAGGCGCGCCGTCGCGTCGTTGCCGCCGCCCGGCGGGAAGGGCGAGATGAACTTCACCGTCTGCGACGGAAAGCCGTTGCGCGGCGCCATCGGGTCGGCGGTGGCGGGTTGCAGCGCGAGCGCGGAGAGCCAGGCGGCTGCGACGGCGATACGAGCGATGTGCGGGATGCGGCTGGCGAACGGCATGACGGAACTCCTGGGGCTGGGAACTGACAAGGACGAACGGAAAGCGAAACGGGTGGTGGCTCAGGCGTGCGATGCAGTGCCTGGCAGCCGGAAGGCGGCGCGCTCCTGCGCGTCGAGCTGCGCGACGAGGCCGGTCTCCCATGCGAGGTAGCGGCGCGCGGCCTCCTTGTTGCCGTCGTGACGGTCGTGCACGAAGAACAGGTAGTCGATGCAGTCCGCGTCGGCGGGCAGCGCGGGTGTTGCTTCCACCGGCAGGCCGGCGGCGCTCCATGCGGCCATGCTGCCGGACAGCAGCAGTGGCGCGGGCGAGACGCTGGCGAGTTCGGAGGCGGCAGCCCATGCGGCAAGCGCGGCTTCGTCGGCCACCAGCACGATCTGGCGCGCTTCGCCCTTCAGGTCGGCGGCGAGGCGCGGGCGGATCGACCAGCGCGCCTGCGCGATGTGGCCAGCGCGAAACTGCATGCTGCCGCGCAGGTCGACCACCGCCACGTCGTTGCGCTCGATGCGCGCGGCGAGCGTCTTCGCATCGATGGTGCCGAGCACGGGCGCAGCAGGCGTTTCAGCCGGCGTGAGAGCGAGCCCGCTCGCCAGCCCGCCTTCGAGCACGCTCGCGTCGTGCCCCATCTGCCGCAGCCAGCTCGCGACGGTGGGCGCGCGCACGCCGTCGTTGTCGAACAGCACCAGCCGCGCGCCGCGCACGCCGAAGTACTGGTCGCCGGCCTGCATCAGCTGGCCGCCCGGCGTGTGCTGCGCGCCAGGCAGGCTGCCGGCCGCGAATTCCTCCGGCGTGCGCACGTCGCACAGGAAGAGGCTGCGGCTCGCATCGTCGGCCCACTGGCGCACGGTCTGCGCGTTCACGGTGGGCACGTCGAAGCGCGCGGCCAGTGCCTTCGCGGCGGGGCGTAGGTCGGTGTTGCCGCTGTCGTCGGCATAGCGCTGCGTGCCGCCGTGCTCCAGCTCGTGGTCGTTGAGGTACCAGCCCTGTGTGCCGTTCTCCAGCGCATACACCGGGTTGGGCAGGCCGAGGTTGATGAGCGTCTGCGCGCCGATGATGCTGCGCGTGCGGCCCGCGCAGTTGATGACGATGGGCGTGGTGGTGTCGGGCACCAGCCGGCGCACGCGGTAGGCCAGCTCGCCGTTGGGGCAGCAGGTGGCGCCGGGGATGTTCATCTTGCGGAACTCGCTGGCGGGGCGGCCGTCGAGCACCACCACCTTGTCCTTGCGCGCCAGCATGTCGGCCAGCTGGTCGGCGCTGACGCGGGGCGTGTGATAGACCTCCTCGGCCAGCTCGCCGAAGGTCTTCGAGGGCAGGTTCACGCCCGCGAAGAGCACGTAGCCGGCCGCCTTCCATGCGCGGGCGCCGCCCCGCAGAACGTGCACGTCGGTGTAGCCCAGAGCCGAGAGCCGTGCCGCGGCGCGCTCGGCGACCTCGCTGCCGTCGCCTTCGTCGTAGACCGCGGTGCGCACGCCGCGGCGCGGCACCAGGCGCGGCGCGTCGATCTCCAGGCGGCTGAAGGGCAGGGGAATGCCGTAGAACAGGTGGGCCTCGCCGTACTGGCCGTGCTCGCGCACGTCGAGCAATGCGATCTCGCCGCCGTCGTGCAGCCAGGATTTGAGGGTCTTCGGATCGATGAAGAGAGTCATGAGAGCGAGTCGTTGGGACGAACGAAGTCCTGCGAGGCCGCCAGCGCGGCCCGCATGAAGAACGGGAAAGGGTGAAAGTAAGAGCGGCTAGCGGCGCGTCTGCACGCCGATGCCCATGGTCTGGTACGTGCCGGCTTCCAGGTCGTAGGCGGTGCGGCTGTTCAGCGTCTCCAGCGCGCGGCCGTACATGTGCAGGTGGCGGATGACCTGTTCGCCCTGGATCTCGACCGAGTGGATGTCCTCGGGCATCAGCGCGATGCCCTTGCCCGGCGCGACGACGACCAGCTCCGTCTGCTTCAGCCTGCCCACGCCCGGCGCGCTGCCGTCGTCGGTGCGCTCGTACACGCGGTTGTGCTCGGTGCCTTCCACCGCCGCGATGCAGGCCCAGGTCGTGTGGTTGTGCGGCACGATCTTCTTGCCCGGGCGCATCACGTTCAGGTAGAGCGCATAGCTCTGGTCGGGGTCTTCGGCGATCAGGTAGCGGGCCTGGTGCTCGCCGGCCTCCGGCGGTGGGAAGTCGGCGGCGCCCCAGTACTCGGTGTGCGCGGCCAGGCCTTGCAGCGACTCGAGCACCACGTCGAGCTTCTCGCGGGTGGCTTCAGCGCCGCCGATGGCTTTCTTCATCTCGGCGATGGACGCCTCGACGGCCCGGCTGCGTTGCTCGGATGGGGTGCTCATGCGGTTTCTCCAGTGGGGTTGCCTGTTTGGTGTGCATCCACTGTAGTGACGGGGGCGTGACGCAACAATCCAGCCAGCGCAGTAAACACATTAATAAAATTGATGCATGCCCACGCTCGATCTCGAATTGCTGCGCTCCTTCGCGGCCGTCGTCAGCCTCCACAGCTTCGCGGCCGCGGCGGTACACCTGGGGCGCACGCAGTCGGCCATCACGCAGCAGATGCAGCGGCTGGAAGAGCAGATCGGCCATCCGCTGTTCGTCAAGCAGGGGCGGCAGAAGCGGCTGACGGAGCACGGCGAGAGGCTGCTCAGCTACGCGCACCACATGCTGGCGCTGAACGACGAGGCGCTGCGTAGCCTGCGGCAGGGGCAGCTCGAAGGCAACCTGCGCATCGGCGCGCCGCACGACGTGGCCGAAACCATGCTGCCGCTGCTGCTGGCCGAGGTGGCGCGCACCTCGCCGCTGCTGCAGCTCGACATCCACATCGGCCGCAGCCCCTACCTGATGACCTCCCTCAAGAGCGGCGAGGTCGACATGATCATCTCCAACCGCGCCGACGCGCAGTCGCAGTTCGAGGGCGTGGTGCTGCGCAACTCGCCCACCGTGTGGCTGTGCGCCGCGAGCTACGTGCACGATCCGACCAAGCCGGTGCCGCTCATCATGGCCGACGGGCCCAGCATCTTCCGCCGCATCGGCCACGAGGCGCTGGACACGGCGGGCGTGGCCTGGACGCCGCGCTACACCTCGTCGAGCCTGATCGGCATCAAGGCCGCGCTGCGCGCCGGGCTCGGCGTGACGGCGCGCGGCGTGGAGCAGCTCGATGCCGGCCTGCGCGTGCTGGGCGCGGGCGACGGCATGCCGAGGCTGCCCGACCTGGCCTACTACCTCTACGTGCGCAGCCACGTGGTGAACCCGGTCACCCGTCAGGTGTTCGAGACGCTGAAGAAACACCTGCGGCTGCCGCGCACGGACATGCCGGCATAGCGAAGAAGGAAAAGGGAGCGCGGCCCCGGGCCCGCTATGTACCGGTCGCGGCGCCCGTCATCGCGTAGCTGCCGCGCCCGCCCTGCTTGGCCCGGTACATCGCCTTGTCGGCCGCGGCGAGCAGGTCCTGCGGCGTTTCGCTTCCGTTGCCCAGGGCGATGCCGATCGACGCGCCGATGGCCATGCCCGCCAGCTCCTGCGGCAGCGGCTCGGCGATGGCGTCGACGCATCGCTGCGCCAGCACCTGTGCGCCCTGTTCCGCGGGCGCCTTGAGGCCGGTGGCGACCAGCACGAATTCGTCGCCGCCGATGCGCGCGACGGTGTCCGTCTGCCGCACCAGGCATTGCAGGCGGCGGGCGATTTCCCGCAGGGCCTTGTCGCCCGCCTCGTGGCCGAAGGTGTCGTTGAGGCTCTTGAATCCGTCAAGGTCCAGGTAGAGCACGGCCACCTCGTGCCCGTGCCGCCCGGCGTGGGCCAGCGCCTGCTGCAGCCGGTCGCGCAGCAGCTGGCGGTTGGGCAGGCCGGTCAGCGCGTCGTGGTGGGCGAGGTGGGCCAGCGCCTCCTGGTTGTCGACAAGCTTGGCCAGCAGGCGGTTGAAGGCCTGCGTCAGGTGCCCGATCTCGTCGTCGCGCACCACCCGCAGCGGCGCCAGCGCGAGTTCGCCGCGCGTCATGCGGTCGGCCTGGTCGGCGGCGCGGAAGAGCGGCCGCAACAGCCAGGCCATGATCAGGCCGATAACGATCAGCACCGCGGTCACTGCGGGCGCGCGCTGCTGCAGGATGAAGGTCTGCATGCGCGCCACCGGGGCCAGCGCTTCCGAGACCGGCAGCCGCGCCACCACGAACCAGCCCGCGCTGGGCACCGATGCGATGGCGGATATCTCGTCGATGCCCCTGGCGTTGCGCGTCGTGCCGCTGCCGCGAAAGCCGGCCATCGCGCGGTCGTGCAGCAGGTTCACCCCGTCGGCGGGCGTCGGCTTGAGGGACATCGAGACATCCGTCGAGGCGACGAACAGGCGGTCGCGCGGCGAGATCACCAGGATGCCGCCGTTGCGGCCCACGCGCCCTTCCTGAAGGTGGTCGAGCAGGCCGTCGGCCGTGAGGTCCGCCATGCCGAGCAGCACCGCCGTGACCTGGCCGGCGGCGTTGCGCACGGGCACGCCCATGGGCAGGGCCGAATGCTGCGAGGCCGTGGCGCGGGGCCGCCCGACGGCGCGCCGCCCGGCGGATGCCTCGGCGAATTCCGGAGTGTCCGTCGAGATCTGCCCGGTGTCGTCGAGCCGCTTGCCGTCCACCTCGGCGAGCGCCAGGCCCAGCGGGAAGAGGTCGCTGAGCGCGCCGCGCTCCGCCAGCCACGCATGCAGTTGCCGGGGCTGCGACAGGAGCTCGGGCGGCAGGGCGAGCGCCAGGCGCTCCAGGAAGGACAGCCGCTCGACGATGTAGTTGTCGACGTCGCGGGCCACGTAGGCGGCCAGCGCCGTCTGCTGCGTCGCCACCGACTTCGTCAGTTCCTCCCGCAGGAAGCGGCTGAGCTGGATGTAGCTGGCCGCGGTGCCCACGAGCGCCATCGCCAGGCCCATGACGAGAAGACGGAAAACCAGACTGTTGACGGATTTTCGGAAGGTCACGCTGGCGGCAGGTCTTGAAGCGGGGTGGTGCGGGACTGTATCCGAAGCGCTCCTGCTGCCCGTTCGGCGCCGTTTCGCGTGCCGTCCCTCGCGCCCTCCCGCGCGTCGTTGCCGCGCTGCCGCTCAGGTGCCCGTATTCACGCCGGAATGCCGAAGAAATGCTGCCGATAGCGCGGCGAAACCTCGTCCACGCGCAGCATCAGGGGCAGGTCGGCGGTGTTGAAGGCCACGTCGAGCGCGGGTGGCCCGAGCAGGCGCGCGCCGCAGCGCAGGTAGCCCTTGATGAGCGGCGGCGTGGCGGGCGCGGGCAGGTCGGTGTCTGCATCGGTGTCGGGCTCCGCGTCCAGCGGCAGCGCGATGCGCGGCTCCACGCGCCAGCGCGCCTCCACCAGGTGGGTGCGGCACAGCCGGTGCCACAGCCGCGCCGCGGCCGTGCCCTGGTCGTCCAGCCCGATGCTGGCGCAGCCGATCATGGTGTCGAGCGCGTGGTCGACCATGTACTGCCCGAGCGCGGTCCACAGCGCCATGATCACGCTGCCCGAGCGCCAGTCGGCGTCCACGCACGAGCGGCCCAGCTCCAGCGCGCTGGCCCGCAGCGGGGCGAGCGGCGCCAGGTCGAACTCGGTGTCGGTGTAGAAGCCGCCAGCGCGGCGCGCCGCCTGCGGCGTGAGCACGCGGTAGGTGCCGATGAGCGGGCCGGGGCCGTGCACCGGATCGACGGCACGCACCAGCAGGTGGTCGCAGAAGGCGTCGAAGCGGTCCGCGTCCAGCCCGGGCGGCGTGCCCTCGGGCGGCGTCAGCCGGGCGCCCATCTCCTGCGCGAACACGCGGAAGCGCAGGCGCTGCGCGTCGCGCACGTCCTCCTCGCAATCGGCCCAGCGGGTTTCCAGGACGGGCGCCTCGGCCGCGAGAGCCGTGAGCGAACGGTGGGGCAAGGCGTGCGGGGCGGTGATGTCCATGTGCGTGCGATGACTCGGTTGGAAGGTGCTCGGTTGGAACGTGCTCAGTTGGAAGGCGGATAGCGGTCGACCAGCCGGTTCTGCCGCCGGTTGAGCCGCGCGAGCGCCAGCAGGCCGATGGGCCGAACGCCGGCCCTGCGCTGCGCCGCGCCGATGGCGAACAGCAGCCGCTGCTTGGCGAAGACCATGCGCAGGCCCTGGATCACGCCGATGTCGGGGTCCCACGCCTCGATGGCCTCGGAGCCCGCGCCGTTGACTTCCATGATGGTGAAGCCGCGCCCGGCGGCGAGTTCGCGCAGGCTTTGGTAGCGCACGTCGAAGCGCCCGAAGCGGAAGTCGGGCATGTCGCGCGCGACGGCGTCGATGGCGCGCACCAGCTCCGGCGTGACGAGCGCGGCGCCGTTGCGGTAGAGGCCGCCCACGCGCGTCGAGCCGATGGTGGCCAGCCGCACCTGCTGCCCGGCGGCGGGCACGCTGTCCGGCGGCACGCTGCATTGGTGGCGCGGCGAGCGCGCGATGCGGCGGGCGCGCACGTCGGCCGCCACGAGCTGTGCGACGGTGCTGCGGCCGTCGCCCGTCACGCGCGGAAAGTAGCGCAGCGCCAGCCCGATGACGCGGCCCTCGTCGGTGACGGGGTCGCGGGCGTAGAAGATGCCGGCCTCGCCTTCCTGTGGCAGGTAGCGCTGCAGCACCACCGTTTCGTCCGCGGGGAAGGCGGCCAGGTAGGCGCGCAGCGCCGCCATGTCGGGCACCAGGCGCACGCCGTAGCCGCACAGGCCCAGGTCGGGCTTGGCGACCACGGGAAACGCGAGGCCGCTGGCGGCCATGGCCTGCCGCAGCGCGTCTTCGGTGGCCGTGCCGTCGTTGAGCACGCCGCAGTGTTCGGCCGTGACCGACCGCGCCAGCGGCCCCATGCCCCGGAAGTATTCGAGCTTGCCTTCGCCGGCCATCCCGCCGGAGGTGATGTGCGGATTGGCCGCCGTGGGCACGGTGGCGCCGCCGTAGCGCACCGAGAGCCACAGCCACTGCACCACCAGCGGCACGCAGATGAGCCACTTGGGCATGCGCTCCAGCACGCTGCACTCGCGCACCACGGCGAGCCGGGCGGTGTCGATGCCGAGATCGAGTCCGGCGGCCATCAGGCTGCCTCCGCGGCGCGGGTGGCGACAAGGCCCACCGCTGCGATGCGGTCGATGTGCGCGTACACCGGCCGCTCCAGTTCCTCGCCGAACACGTCGGGGTCGATCTCGGCGTAGGACCATTCCAGGCCCGGTGCCGCGAGCAGCGGCTGCATCTCCGCAAGGAACGGATCCTCGCCGTCGACCATCGCCACGCCGGTGTAGAGCAGCAACTGCCCGCCCGGTGCCAGCCGCTTCAGCGACTCCGCCGCGATGCGCACGCTGAGCGCCCGCCCCAGCCGCGCGCCGCCGTGGCGGTAGGCGCGCTGCGCAGCGTCGTCGAGGTAGGGCGGGTTCGACACGATCAGATCGAATTCGCCATCGACGGCCGACAGCGCATCGCCCTGCGCGAGCGTGACCTCGACGCCCGCCACCTCCGCGTTGATGGCCGTGTACTGCAGCGCGAGCGGGTTGATGTCGTTCATGACGACCGTCGCGGGCGTACCGGTGGCGGCCAGCGCACGCGCCACCGCGACGCCGCCCGCGCCGCTGCCGCAGCCCACGTCGAGCACGCGAAGAGACCGCCGCTGCGCCTCGCGCGAGGCCAGCGCATGGCGGATGAAGCGCGCGAAGCGGCTGGTGTCGGGGCCGAAGAACACCGCGTTCTCCTCGACCGTGGGATAGGCCGAGTGGAAGAACAGGTCGTCGCCCAGGCTGGCGATGCGCACCGTGCTGCGCAGCAGCGATCCCTCGCGCCGCACGATGCCGGCGCGCTCCATGCCGGCCAGCAGTTCCGGCGGCAGCGAACGCGCTTCGAACGGCAGGTTCCAGCCGAAGATGTCGCGCAGCGTGGCACCCGGCTCGCGTCCGCGCCGCGCCAGCACGCGCTGGTGCGTCAGCGGCGTGACCGCGGTGAAGCGGTAGCCGGTGGCCGCCACCTGTCGCAGCACGTCGGCCGCGTTCAGCATGCAGCGACCTCTTCTGCTTGCCGTAGCTCGGCGCTGTAGCGCTCGAAGCAGCGTTCGCCGCAGGCGAGCCGCATCAGCGCGCCCTCGGCAATGAACTGGCCGCAAGCCGGGTCGGCCTCCACAAGCGGCAGGATCACTTCGCGGTTCCATGCGCGGGAGTGCGACACGTCGAGCGCCGCATGCAGGTCGAAGTAGGCGCGCGCACGGCCACCGAGGCCCAGCCGCCGCATGCCGGTGGCCACCTGCTTCACGCGGCCGGGGGCCGTGAGCTCGATCACGCCGAGCGCGCCGATGGCATGGAAGGCATAGCGCCGCGTGGTGGCCAGCGCGACCATGGTGTTGGCCAGCGCCAGCGACTCCCACACCGTGGTGTCGATGGCCGGGTGCAGGTCGAGCTCGCGCACCATCTGCTCCAGCATCTGGCCGTGCATGGCGCTTTGCTTGCCGTGCCCCATCTCGTCCCAGAAGTTGCGCGCGCACTCCAGCTTGGGCTGCGGCGGCAGCTTGACCTGGGCATAGGCCAGCAGGTCCTCGAAGCCGGCCTCGCCCGCGGCCTCCTGCGTGAGGAACCAACGCATCTGCGGCAGCGTGGCCTCCTGCGCCAGCCAGTTGAAAAGCGGATGGCCCTGACCCGGCCCGGTGCGTTCCAGCGACTCGAACCAGGCGAGGAAATGCGCCGCGTTGCCGCAGGCCGCCGACGCGGCCGCCTGCACGGAGGCGCGCAGGCCTTCGATGAATTCGCCTTCAAGCAGGCGGCACGCATGCTCCTGTTCCAGGTCGTTCTTCCACCGGGGCGAAGGGATGCCGGGCCTCAGCCGTGCGGCGTTGAACCGCGCCAATCGGCGGTGAAGGGTGTCCGGGGTGTCGTCAACAGGCATGGCCGATCCTCGTCATCCGCTGGGCAAGGGGCCAGAGTGCGCCTTTGCGCGGCGGCTGTCCGTCAGACGGCGCCTACAGATTCACCCCCGAGTGCCGGGGGCAGGGTCAAACAGTCTCAGGTGGACCAGATGCGCGGCGTGGCCGGCGGCAGCCGCCACAGCTCCGTGCGCCATGCCTGCCACACCTGACGCAGCAGCAGCATCGCGGGCTCGACCACGGGCGCCAGCACCCGCAGCACTACCACTTCGGCGTGCGGGCTGGTCGCGCCGGCGCTTTCGGCCAGGGGGCTCGCGTCGAGCAGCGTGCGTGCGTGCGCGAGCAGGGCGTCGCGCCGGGCCCGCGCGATCGGCGAGCCCGCCACGAAGAAGAGCGAAGCCAGGCAGCGCTGGCCGCCGAGGCCGATGGGGCTTTGCAGCAGCCGGTGGTCGGCCGCGTCGATGCGCCCGCGCTCCAGCCAGACGCCGGGCACCTCGATGTGCTGCAGGTAGGTGCCGCGCTCGAAAGGCTGGCCGGCGTTGGGCAGGCCCAGCGCGGTCACGTCCCAGCCGATCAGCTCGGCGCCGGGCTCGGCCTCGATGCTGAGCCGGTTCTCGGCCCGGCAGCCGCTGTAGCAGATGGCTTCGAGCGGCAGCCATTCGAGGCGCGCGCCGGCAGCCAGGCGGATGCGCGTGCGCTGCAGCGCGAGGTCGCCTTCGGAGCGGTAGAAGCGCGATGCGCCGGGCGTGGTGATCAGCCCGTGGCTGCCATCGGCGCCCTCGACCTCGATGTCGAGCGTGTCCCCACCCACCAGCCCGCCCGGCGGATGCACCAGCACGTTGTGGCAGACCGCATCGCCCTCCGGATACAGGCTCTGCAGGATGCGCAGCGGCCCGTCATGGCGGAAGCGGGCGACGGTGCGTTCGGATTCGTGCTGGTAGGAGAGATGGAGACGGGCGTGCCAAGACATCCGGCGAGTCTAGTAGGGGTGTTTTCGTGGAACACCGCGGAACCGGCTTTGCCGGGCCGCAGGTGTTGCCCCCGGAGGGGGGTGGCGGAGCGACACGAAGTGCGCGCAGCCTGGGGGCGAGCCCAGTGCTACCGCGGAACCGGCTTTGCCGGGCCGCAGGTGTTGCCCCCGGTAGGGGGGTGGCGGAGCGACACGAAGTGCGCGCAGCCTGGGGGCGAGCTACTTCCACGCGCCGTCGTGCGCGGCGCTGGCCTCGTCGATGAGCGCCGGCCCGATGCATTCGATCGGATGCGGCGAAGCGCGGAACACGTCGCGGCACGACAGCTCCGCATCGCGCTGGTCCTGCCGTTCGCCGCGGAACACGCGCAGCCGCTCGGCGTCGATACCGAACACCACGCGGCCGATGTTCGACCAGAAGATCGCGCCCGCGCACATCACGCAGGGCTCGCCAGAGGCGTAGAGCGTGGCGCCCGCCAGTTCCTCGCGAGAGAGGCCACGCCCGGCCAGTGCGCGCAGCGCGTTGACCTCGGCATGGGCGGTGCAGTCGCCCGTTTCGGCATTGCTGTTGGCGGCTTCGGAGAGCACTTCGCCGGCGGCCGAGACGATCACGCAGCCGAAGGGCCGGTTGCCCCTGCGCCGCGCCGCGTGCGACCACACGATGGCCTTGCGCAGGTAGCGCCCGTCGCGTTCGTCGAGGGCGGTCTCCGGCGGATAGAAGGTGCCGATGCTGTTGCTGTCGATGGAGTCGTTCATGCCTTGGAGGATCTGGAAAGAGTGCGTTCGCTGCGCGATGGGAGCATCGAAGTGTTGAAGATGGCGTCGGACGCGGGCTTGACCTTCAGGCCGAAGACATCGGCAACCTCGTCGACCTGGTGCTCCAGCGTGAGCTTCCTGATGTCGCCGAGCCCATGGCCCTGCGTGTCTGCGGCGCCCACGTACTGGGCAGTGATGCCCCAGCGCTCGATTTCGATTTTCTCATCGAGGATGGGCTCGCGCTGCCGCATGGCCGCGATGCTCGGCGCCGGGTTGGCGAAGGTCTCGACGATGGCGCGGTTGCTCGCTCGCAGGAAGGCGGCCACCACCTTCGGGTTCTGCGCGATGAGGTTGCTGCCCGCGAGGATGGCGTTGCCGTACAGGTTCACGCCCGCGTCGGCGTACTTGAGAATCGACAGCTCCTCGGGCTTCATGCGCGCGAAGAGCGACACGGCCGAGTCGTGGAAGTAGGTGGCGGCATCGACGTCGCCGCGCACCATGACGTTGTCGCGCGCGCTGAAGTCGGTGGTCTGCCACTGGAAGGCATCGGCGCGCATGCCCTGCTTGCGCGCCACCAGCGGCCAGGCGCGGCGCGTCGATTCGACGGCGGCGGCCGCGACCTTCTTGCCCGCTAGGCTCTTGAAGTCGCTGGTGATGCCGCGGTCCTTGCGGCCGATGATCGCGAACGGTGCGCGGTTGTAGTACTGGTAGACCGCCTGCACCACCGGCGTGCCGGGGTTCTGGGCGTTGAACTCGACCAGCGAGCTGATGTCGCCCAGCCCCAGCTGATAGACGCCGCTCGCGATGCGCGTGATGGAGGCCACCGAGCCGGCGCCGGTGTCGATGCTCACGTCCAGGCCTTCGTCTTTGTAGTAGCCCTTGGCCAGTGCGAGGAAGAAGGGAGCGGTCTGCCCGTTGATGCGGAAGTCGAGCGTGAACTTGAGCGGGGTGAGCTTGCCGCCCTGCGCGAGCACGGCGGGGGCGGCGATGGCTGCAATGGTCGCGGTACTGGCCGCGAGGAAGGATCGACGTTGCATGTGGGGCCTCGGAAGCTTCGTGTCTTGAATCCGGTCGCCTTTTCCCGGTGAAGGAAGAAGGGCTGCGGGCATTTCAAGAGCAATTTCCGGGCGGGCGCACAGTCGTGGTGCGTGCGCTGCTGAACGCTTCTACTCTTGCGCTCGGTGATGCACGAGGCATGCCAAGGGCTCTGGTCGTGCATTGGTCGGGTATTTGTGAAGGGGCTTGGTGCGGCGCGGCCGAAGCGCCACAATCCGGGCGCGCAACTTGCAAGGCAGTCTGCGCAGAGTAGAAGCGTTCAGCCGCGCGGTGCCTCACGCATCCCGGCGGGAAATTGCTCTTTCACGTTCGTCCCCACACGACCACAGAAGGAGTCCGCGCATGCTCGTCACCCGTCAACCCGTCTTCCGCAAGTTCTGGCATGCCGTCATGCCGCTCACCGAACTGGTCAACGGCCCGAAGCCTTTCAGGCTGCTGGGCGAAGACATCGTCCTCTTCATCGATGCCGACGGCCAGCCCGCCGCCCTGCGCGACCGCTGCTGCCACCGCACCGCCAAGCTCTCCAAGGGCTGGTGCGTGGACAGCGAAGGCCAGGCCTGCGGCACCGGCGCGATCCAGTGCGGCTACCACGGCTGGACCTACGACCGCAGCGGCCAGGTCATCCGCATCCCGCAGTACGAAGCCGACCGCAAGATCTCGCCCGAGTACCGCACCACGGCCTACCGCTGCACCGCTCGCTACGGCTACGCATGGGTGGCGCTGGAGGAGCCCATCGCCGACATCCCGGCCATTCCGGAGTTCGACGACCCGGGCTACCGCACCATCTTCCAGTTCTACGAGGAGTGGCAGACCAGCCCGATGCGCGCGCTGGAGAACTCCTTCGACAACTCGCACTTCAGCTTCGTGCACCGCGCCACCTTCGGCGTGGCCGCGAGCCCGAAGCCGAGCAAGTACGAGCTGGTGGAGAACGATTCGGGCTTCTACGCCGAGACGGTCATCGAGGCGACCAACCCGGTGAAGTTCCACGCGATCAGCGGCGTGACCGACCCGATCACCACGCGCCACATGCGCAACGCCTACTTCCTGCCGTTCTCGCGCCGTCTCGACATCGAGTACCCGAGCGGCGTGCGCCACATCATCATCAACTGCTTCACGCCCATCGACGACGGCCGCATGCAGTTGTGCCAGTGGCTCTTCCGCAACGACACCGAGGCCGACTGCACCGCGCAGATGCTGATCGACTTCGACGAAGCCGTGACGCGCGAGGACAAGGACATCCTCGAATCGACCGACCCCGACGCGCTGGTCGACACGCGCCGGCGCGGCGTGGAGTACTCGATGGAGTCGGACCGGCCGGGCATGCTGATCCGCAAGCACCTGATGCAGCTGCTTGCGAAGCACGGGGAGGCGGAGGTCTATCGCGGGATGGACGACAGCACCGTGATTCCCATTGCAAAGGCCGCCTGAGCGGCCCCTGCATCAAGCCGGCGCGGTCGTGGGGTTCGGGCGCGCTGCGCGCGACGAGCCCGTTTCGTAGCGGTCCATCGCGAGGCCGTCGGTGCGGATCTCGGGGCGCTGGCCCATCACCATGTCGGAGATGAGCTTGCCGGAGCCGCAGGCCATGGTCCAGCCCAGGGTGCCGTGGCCGGTGTTGAGGTACAGGTTGGGGTAGCGCGTGCCGCCGACGATGGGGGTGCTGTCGGGCGTCATGGGGCGCAGGCCGGTCCAGAAGGTGGCCTTCGGCACGTCACCGCCGGGGAACAGGTCGGTTACGACCTTCTCGAGCGTGGCGCGGCGCGCCGGGTTCAGTCGCAGGTCGAAGCCGCCGAGTTCGGCCATGCCGCCCACGCGGATGCGGTTGTCGAAGCGCGTGACGGCCACCTTGTAGGTTTCGTCGAGCACTGTCGATTGCGGCGCCAGTGATTCGTCGACGAGCGGCACGGTCAGCGAGTAGCCCTTGACCGGGTATACCGGAATGTCCAGGCCCAACGAGGCGATGGCGGCGCGCGAGTAGCTGCCGAAGGCCATCACGTAGCGGTCGGCCGTGAGGATCTTGCCGGCGCTGGTGCGCACGCCGGTGATGCGGCCGCCGTCGGTTTCGAGCGCGGCGATGGTCTGGCCGAAGCGGAAGTCCACGCCCATTCCGTGTGCGATCTCTGCGAGGCCGCGCGTGAAGAGGTGGCAGTCGCCGGTTTCGTCGTTGGGCAGGCGCAGGCCGCCGGTGAGGCGGTCGCGCGCGCCGGCCAGCGCGGGCTCGATGCGGGCGAGGCCGTCGCGATCGAGCAATTCGTAGGGCACGCCGCACTCTTCGAGCACCGCGATGTCGCGCTGCACCGCATCGAGCTGGGCCTGCGTGCGGAACAGCTGCAGCGTGCCGCCGGTGCGCTGCTCGTACTGCAGGCCGGTGTCGGCGCGCAGCTGCTGCAGGCAGCCGCGGCTGTATTCGGCCACGCGCATCATGCGTTCCTTGTTCACCGCATAGGCCTCGGGCGAGCAGTTGCGCAGCATGGCGGCCATCCAGCGCAGCTGGAACAGCGTGCCGTCGGGGCGGATCGACAGCGGCGCATGCTTCTTGAACATCCACTTGATCGCCTTCAGCGGAATGCCCGGCGCGGCCCATGGCGTGGAGTAGCCGGGAGACACCTGGCCGGCGTTGCCGAAGCTGGTTTCCTCGGCGGGTCCGGCCTGCCGGTCGAGCAGGGTGACCTCGGCGCCCGAGCGGGCGAGGTAGTAGGCCGTGGTGGTGCCGATCACGCCGCCGCCGAGAACGATGACTTTCATGGTGTATTCGCCGATTCAGATGGAATGAAGGGAATCTAAAGTTCTCCAGGCAGTGGATTCCACTGATTTATTCGATTCGGCAGTGGAATACACTGCGGAGAACCTTCCAAGGCTGTCGCCGGAGTGAAATGCCCGAACTCGACCGCATAGACCGCAAGATCCTCGACGTCCTGCAGCGCCAGGGGCGCATCTCCATGACCGAACTGGCCGAGCACATCGGCCTGTCGGCCTCGCCCTGCGCCGAGCGCGTCAAGCGCATGGAGCGCGACGGCGTCATCACCGGCTACCACGCCCACGTATCGCCCGAGGCGCTCGACAAGACGCTGCTGGTGTTCGTCGAGATCAAGCTCTCGGCCAAGTCGGGCGACGTGTTCGACAAGGTCCGCAAGGAGCTGCTGCACATGCCCGAGGTGCTCGAATGCCACCTGGTGTCGGGCAGCTTCGACTACCTGGTGAAGGCGCGGCTGAGCGGCATGAGCGAATACCGCCACCTGCTGGGCGACATCCTCAAGAAGCTGCCGGTGGCGGCGGAGTCGCACAGCTACGTGGTGATGGAGGAAATCAAGGAAACGCTGATGCTGGCCGTGGACCGCTGAATCGCCGAACCGATGAGCACGAACAACGACGTACCCGACATCACGATCCGGCCGTGGCGCCTCGAAGACTTCGACGCGGTGAAGGCCATCCTCGACGACACCTTCGCCGGAACCTGGCTGCCGCAACTCACGCCCGAGGCCGCGCAGGCCTACCGCGACAGCGGCGCGCCCGTCGGCTACATCGACGAGAAGGGCCCGGACTTCTTCGTGGCCGAGATCGACGGCGAGGTGGTCGGCATGGTGCATTGGGAGCACGACTTCGTGCACGCCCTGCACGTACCGGCCAGGCACCAGCGCAAGGGCATCGCGAGGGCGCTGATGGCCTTCGCGGAAGAGGGCATGCGCGCCGACGGCGTGGAGCTCGCGCGGCTCGAAACAGACACCTTCAACACGCAGAGCCAGGGCTTCTACCTCGCGCTCGGCTACCGCGAGGCCGACCGCTACCCCGACCTCGAATGGCACAGCGGCTTCACCACCATCCTTTACGTGAAGACGCTTTCTCCCCTCACCGCAACCACTTCCCCGAGGAAACACGCATGAGCATCACGATCCGCCGCGACGGCATCACCGGCACCCGCCACATCCTGAAGATCCGCAACCACGAGATCCCGGTCGATGCCTCGCCCGCAGGCGGCGGCAGCGACGCCGGCCCAGAGCCGCACGACCTGTACGACGCATCGCTCGCGGCCTGCAAGGCGCTCACCGTGCTGATCTACGCGCGCCGCAAGGGTATCCCGGTGGAAGACATCGAGGTGGTGGTCGACCGCGACGACAGCGAGGAGCGCAAGGGCATCTATCGCCTCAAGTCGGGCCTGCGCCTGAGCGGCAACCTGAGCGAAGCGCAGCGCGACGAGCTGCTTCGCGTGGCCGGCAAGTGCCCGGTGCACAAGCTCATGACCGAGGTGAAGACCGAGATCGAGACCGGCTGGGCCGAGTGACTCGGTTTGCCGGCTTTGCCGGTCAATGCAGCGCCCGGCAAGTGCGCCCGTGCGCAGGCCCAGCGCACGGAGGGAACTGCGCGGCCTTTATCCGCGCCCTCACTTCGCCGCCTCGGCCCGCGTCCGCGCGGCCTCCACGCGCTTCGCATAGCGGTCGCCCCAATCGGCCAGCGGCGCGAGCGCCGCGTTGAGCGTGGCGCCCAGCTTCGTCTCCGAGTACTCCACGCGCGGCGGTACCTCGTGGAACACCTCGCGGTGGACGATGCCGTCGGTCTCCATCTCGCGCAGCTGCTGGATCAGCATCTTCTCGCTGATGTCGGGCAGCGCCCGCTTCAGCTCGCCGAAGCGCAGCGGCTGCACATGCAGCTCCCAAAGGATGACGGCCTTCCACTTGCCGCCGATCACGTCGAAGGCCGGGCCGATGCCGCAGTTGTAGGGTTTCCTGGATTTCATCTTCATCCCCGTCAGCAGGTAATACATACATTTTGGTAAGTACCTAACTTAATTGTAGGTACTTGACCGTTTGGAAGCCCGATTCCTACGATGCGTGCATCTTCACAAAACGCAACGAGCGAATCGTCATGAGCAGCAAGAGCACCGACACCAAGGAAGTTTCCGTTCTGGGCCTGGGAGCGATGGGCGAAACCATCGCGCGGCTCTACCTCGAGCAGGGCTACAGGGTGACCGTGTGGAACCGCACCACAGGCAAGGCCGACGCGCTGGTCGCGAAAGGCGCGGTGCTGGCGCGCAGCGCGAGCGAGGCGGTGCGCGCCGCGCGTGTCGTGGTGATGTGCGTCTACGACTACCGCGCGGCCGAGGCCATCTTCGCGCTCGATGGCGTCGCCGCCGCCATGGACGGCCGCCTGCTGGTGCAGCTGACTACCGGCAGCCCGCAGGACGCGCGCGATGCGCAGGCGTGGGCCAACGCACGGGGCGCCGCGTATCTCGAAGGCGCGATCCAGGCCGCACCCGACCAGATGGCCCAGCCCGACACGCCGCTGCTGGTCTCTGGCGCCAGGCCGGTGTTCGACGAAGCCCAGCCGTGGCTGAAGGCGCTGGCCGGCGGCATCGTCTACCTGGGCGAGGCCGCGAGCGCGGCGGCGGCCATGGACCTCGCCACGCTCTCCACCGTCTACGGCACGATGCTCGGCTTCATCCACGGCGCGCGCATCGCCGAGCACGAAGGCTTCGACGTGGCGGAATACGGCCGCATCGTCGCGGGCATCATGCCGACCTTCGCGGGCTTTCTTCAGCACGAGGGCTCCGTCATCCAGTCGGGCGACTTCGCCATCTCGCAGAGCCCGATGCGCATCTCGGTCGAGGCGACGCGACGCATCCTGCAGTCGGCGCAGGACTCGGGCATCGACACCGGCTTCCCGGCCTTCGCCGCCGGCATCTTCCAGCGGGCGGACGAGGCCGGCCTGGGCGGCGAGGAACTCGCGGCGCTGATCAAGCTGCTGCGTACGAAGGAGGCATCGGCGTCGCTCAGGCCCATGTCATGAACTGGATGGCGCGCAGCACCTCGGCCTCGCGCTCCATGATGAAGTCGCCGTGGCTGGCGTTGTCCAGCGTCAGGCGGTTCGGCGTATCGAGCGCCGACACGAGCTGGTTCGAATTCGTGATGGCCACGCGGCGGAAGATGCGCAGGTAGTCGGCAGCGTCTTTCTGTGTCTTCGCATCGAGCGGCAGCTCCAGCCACGGGAACATGTCGCGGTTGTCGGCGGGCAGGGCGGTCACGACCAGCGATGGCGCATGCACGGCCTTGTAGTCGGGTGAGAAAGAGTGTGCGGCTGTATCCATGGCGGTCTCCACTTCATCGGGGGTATTGAGGCGTACGCTTGCGTCGGTGCGTATGTCGATGGCGTCGCGCAGATTCGCTTCCAGCGCAGGCCACCAGTTCTTCGAGTTGCGCCGGAAGAAGGCGGTGGCGGCTTGCAGGGACCGGCCGTCGTCCGGCGTCGGCCGGGGCTCGTGGAGCAGGCGGTTGTCGGGCACTGTCTCGCCTGCGCTGTCGGCCTCGACGGTGTAGTCGAAGGTGGTGTCCAGGTAGACGAGGCCTTGCGTCCGTTCCGGATGCAGGCCCGCGAATCTGGTGAGCTCGTTGCCCGCGATCGAATGGCCGCCCAGCACCGCACGTCGCACGCCCAGCGCATCGAGCACCGCCTTCAGGTCCGCGACCAGCGTGTCGACCTCGTAGTACTGCGTGGCGGTCTTCACCGGCAGCGGCTTGTCCGAAAGTCCGTAGCCGCGCCTGCTGATGGCGATCACCCGTGATCTCGCGGCCAGCGCGGGCGCGAGGCTGTCGAAGTAGCGCGCATTGCCCCCGAGTCCGGCCAGCAGCACGAAGACGGGCCCCGTGCTGCTGCCGGGCGGCTGCCAGTCGCGCACCTGCAGAGAGACTTCGGGCGAGGCCGAGACCTTCACCCGGCGATCGATGACGACGGGCTTGCCGCCGGCGGTGCCGACCCCACCGGCTCCGCCAACCCCGACGCCGCCATGGCTGCCGCCGCCGCAGGCCGCGAGGCCCGCGACGCCGGTCAGTGCCATGGCATGAAAGAGGTCCCGCCGCCGGAGGCCGTAGCGGTCCGGTCGGGCAGTACGTGCGGGTAGCGAGGGCAGGCCATTCACTGGGGTGTTCCGTTTCCGTGTGCAGGGAATGGTTCCAGTGTCCCGGCCGCACCTGAAGAACTGCTTCGGCCTTCATGAAGATTTCCTGAAGTGCGGCTTCGGCGCTTGGCAGATACTTCCGCCACATTCCGGAAGCGGAGTGGTCAGTTCACGTGGAGGCTCATGAATCTCTTGCTTGTTGAGGACGACCTTGACCTCGGCAATGGCGTGCGCATCGCGCTGGCCAATCAAGGCATGGATGTGGTGTGGGTCCGCAGACTCGACGACGCCCTGCGCACCCTCGACGGCGGCACCTTCGACATGGTTCTGCTCGACCTCGGCCTGCCCGACGGCGACGGGCTCGACCTGCTGTTCCGCCTGCGCCGCGACCGCCAGATATTGCCGGTGCTGGTGCTCAGCGCGCGCGACGCGCTCAACGACCGCCTGCGAAGCCTGGACGACGGCGCCGACGACTACCTGGTCAAGCCCTTCGCGCTGGCCGAGCTGCTGTCGCGCGTTCGCGCGCTCGCGCGCCGCAGCTACGGCTTCAACGACGAGACCATCCGCATGCGCGGCCTGGCGATGCACGAGCCCACGCGCGGCGTGATCGTCGACGGCGAGCCGGTCGAGCTCTCGCGCTGCGAGTTCGACCTGCTGGCGCTCCTGCTCAAGCGCACCGGCCGCGTGGTCACGCGCCGCGTGATGGAAGAGCAGGTACTGCCCGGCGGCCAGGCCAATGGCAGCAACTCGCTCGAAGTGCACATCTCCAACCTGCGCAAGAAGATCGGCCAGGGCTACATCCGCACGGTGCGCGGCATCGGCTACGTGATCGACGTGCAATCGCTCGCGCGGAGCACGCAGAAATGATGCTGTCGCTGGCGCGGCGATGGAGGAACTGGATTCAGCCCTCCCTGATGCGGCGCCTGCTGCTCGCGCAGGCGGGCGTGGTTGCCCTGCTGTGGACCATGGTCATCGCGCTGCTGCTGTACGACTCCTACGAAGACCCCGAACTGCTGAAGCTCGACAAGATCTTCCACACGGTGATCGCCATCGCGCAGAACACGGCCGACCGGCCGGCCCGGCAGCAGGAGACCCTGGCCGCTTTCGATGCCGCGTTGCTGGAGGCCGTAGGCGACGGCAATGCGGCCTCCGACACCTCGCCGGTCCTGCAGGTGTGGCAGGGCGACAGGCTCATCTACCGCTCGACGGCCGCCGTGCCCGTCATTCTCAATACCATGCCCAATCGCATCGAGACCGTGAGCGCGGGGGGGCGTGAATGGCGCGCGCGCACCCTGGTTTCGACCACTTCGGACACCCGTGTGATGCTGGCCGAGCCCAGCATCTGGCGGCTGACCGTCACCATCCTCAATCGCGGCTACTACCTGCTGCCGCTGGTCATCAGCCTGCCGTTCCTGGTGTTTCCCGCATGGCTTTCGGTGCGCCTCGCGCTTCGGCCGTGGCGCCGTGTGAGCCAGGAAACGGCCGAGCGCGGGCCGGCCGACCTCACGCCGCTGTCGTACATGCCGCCGCACAAGGAGCTTCAGCCGCTGGTGCAGAGCATCAACAGCCTGCTGCAGCGCGTGCGCGACAGCACCTCGCGCGAACGCAGCCTGATCGCCGACGCCGCCCACGAGCTGCGCACCCCGCTGGCCGCGATGCGCGTGAACGTGGAGGCGCTGAAGGAGCAGAGCACCGACGAGCGCCAGCGCGAGCTCATGGGCAACCTGCTGCGCAGCAACGACCGCGCGGCGCGGCTGGTGGGGCAGCTGCTGCAGCTGATGCGCAGCGACGCGGTGTCCGACAGCGCGCTGCCCGTCATGCTGTCGCTCGACGGACTGGTGCAGGACCGGCTGGCCATGATCGAAAGCCTGGCCAGCGCCCGCGGGGTGGAGCTGGAACTCGAGTGCGAAGACAGCGTGCCGGTGCTCGGCGAGCGCGAAAGCCTGGTCTCGATGATCGACAACCTCATCAACAACGCCATCAAGTACAGCCCGACCGGCGGCACGGTGGTGGTGAGCGTGTCGCGCGATGGATCGCAGGCCCTGCTGACGGTGGCCGACCAGGGCCCCGGCATCCCGCACACACTGCGCGAGCGGGTGTTCGACCGCTTCTTCCGCAACCCCGACCAGAGCCAGAGCGGCAGCGGGCTGGGCCTGGCCATCGTCAAGTCGGTGGTCGACCGGCACGGCGGCGAGGTGAGGCTCGGCGAAACCGCGAGCGGCGGCCTGCTGGCCACCGTGCGGCTGCCGCTGGCCGTGGCCGAAGCGCCCCAACCCCTGCTGTGCAGCTGAGACCTCCCCGGTGCACGGACAAAGGGCATAGGAACGCGGTCAGGCCCGAATCGGGGCGAGGAATTACACTAGCCGGCGCTTTACAGGACGCTTTCCCATGAAGTGGGTCATTCTTGCCATCTTCGCGCTCAGCGCGCTCTACGTTCATTTCCGCGGCCAGGTTCGGCATCGCTTCTTCAGGCAGCTCTCCGATCACTCGACCTTCCTGGCGCCGCTGAACGTCTTCATGTACCTTTTCTCGAAGGTGCCGGGTACGCCCTACCTGTCTCCGGCGGAGTTCCCCGAGATGCGCGTGCTCGAGGAAAACTGGGAAGTGATCCGCGAGGAAGCCCTGGCCATGCGCAACGGCGGCAGCATCAAGGCCTCCAGCCAGTTCAACGACGTGGGCTTCAATTCCTTCTTCAAGAGCGGCTGGAAGCGCTTCTACCTGAAGTGGTACGACGATGCGCATCCCTCGGCCGCCGTGCTTTGCCCGCGCACCACCGAGCTGCTCAAGGGCATCGGCACCATCAAGGCCGCGATGTTCGCCGAGCTGCCGCCGGGCAGCCGCCTCGTGCGCCACCGCGACCCCTTCGCCGGTTCGCTGCGCTACCACCTGGGCCTGTGGACGCCGGGCGTCGAGGGCTGCTACATCGACGTGGACGGCCAGCGCTACCACTGGCGCGACGGCGAGGCCGTGGTGTTCGACGAAACCTACATCCACTACGCCGAGAACACGACCGACCACGACCGCGTGATCCTGTTCTGCGACATCGAGCGTCCGCTGAAGTACCGCTGGGCCAGCGCGGTGAACCGCTGGTTCGCGAAGAACCTGCTTGCCGCGGCCGCATCGCCCAACGATGCCGGCGACAAGACCGGCGGCCTCAACCGCGCCTTCAAGTACATCTACCAGATCCGCGTGGTCGGCAAGCGCCTGAAGGCGTGGGACAAGCGGGTGTACTACCTCGTGAAGTGGGCCATCTTCGGTGGCCTGGCACTCTGGATCTTCTGGTAAGGGCTCAGGCCTCGTTCCATGCCAGCCGGGCGCGCGTGGTGCCTGCCCGGCTCACGACGGCCGCCAGCAGCGTGCCGCCGAGCACGTCGAGCAGCACATGCTGGCGCGTCGCCAGCGTCGAGTAGACGATGCCCATGGCCCACAGCACGTTGAGCACGCGCACCCACGACGGCGCCCGCACCTCGCGAAGCTGACGCTCCAGCAGCACGGCGGTGAACACCGCGAAGGCCACATGCAGCGACGGGAAGGCATTGCCGCCCGCGTCGGCGTTCTTGAGGAACATCAGCGACGGGTATTGCGCCCAGTCGACCGCGAATGCCGGCACCGTCGTCGGAAAGAACCAGAACACCGCAAGGCCCACGCCCGCAATGAACGCCGCATCGCGCGCGCAGGCGCGCAGCCCGGCCCAGTCCTTCGCGAAGGCGGGCGGCAGCGAGATGTAGAACCACAGGGATCCGTAGAGAAGCATCGCTTCGTCGCTCACGCCCACCCAGTGGTCGAGCAGCATGAGCGGCATCACGGTCGGCTCCGAGGGCGGGTTGTGCATGACCCAGAAGTAGATGACGAAGAAGCCCGAGATGCCCACGGTGGTGCCGATCATCTTCGCCACCCAGAGCGTGGCGAAGCGACTGCCCAATGCCTGGTACCAGGGAACGCAAGGTGCGGGGAAGGAAGTCGCCGTGCGGGAGTTCATTGGCGCCCCAGCTTATGCAACTGCATTGCGTGAACATTGCGCCTTTCGCGAGAGGGCCTCTCCTAGAATGGCCGGCCTTTGGCCTCCCTTTTCTCCGTACTTCCGCTTCTGCTTCCTGCTCCATGAGAATCCTGCTCGTCGAAGACGAAGTCGACCTCGCGCAAGCCCTGGCCTCGGCGCTGCGGCAGAACCAGGCGGTGGTCGACGTGGCGGGCTCGCTGCGCGAGGCAGAGGACGCGGCGCTCTCGGCGCAGCACGACGTGATCGTGCTCGACCGCGGCCTGCCCGACGGCGACGGCCTCTCGCTGGTGGCCTTCCTGCGCGAGAACGGCATTCCCGCCGCCGTGCTGGTGCTCACCGCCATGACCGACGTGGCCGAGCGCGTGCTGAGCCTCGACGGCGGCGCCGACGACTATCTCGCCAAGCCCTTCTCGATGGACGAGCTCATGGCGCGCGTGCGCGCGCTGGCGCGGCGCCCGGCGGTGCGCGCCAATCTCGTCATGACGCTCGGGCAACTGCGCTTCGACCACCACACGCGGCAGGCCCACGTGGGCGAGCACAGCATCACGCTGCCGCGCCGCGAGCTGCTCGTGCTCGAGGCGCTGCTCGAGCATCGCGGCCGCACCGTGCTGCGCGAGGCGATGCAGGAGCGCGTGTACGGCCACGAGGACGAGATCCAGTCGAACGCGCTCGACACGCACGTGTCGCGCCTGCGCTCCAAGCTCGACAAGGCCGGCGCGCAGGTCGAGATCCACGCCATCCGCGGCGTGGGCTACCTGATCTGCGCGGCGCGTCCGGCGGCATGACCACGGCATGAGGCAAGGCCTGCTCTCGCTGCGCTGGCGGCTGATCTGGAGCCTGATCCTGCTGCAGGTGGTGGTCGGCGTGCTCGTGATGGGCGGCTTTCTCGGCCTTGCCTGGGTGCTGGGGCGCGTGGTCGACGAGACCGGGCAGGAGACCATCAAGGCCATCCAGCGCGCGCTGGTGCTGGCGCCCGATGGCAAGCTCGCGATAGAGCCCACGCCGGAGGTGCAGCGCCTGCGGGAGGCCGATCCGCCCTTCTGGTTCATCGCGCGCGACAGCCGCGGCTCGGAGCTGCGCAACGGCGAGGTACCGCCCGTCTACGCCAGGCTCTTCGATTCGCTTGACGGCATGGAGCGCATGGCCATCGACCCCGAGAGCGACAACACGCGCCCCAAGGCCCGCTTCGAGCGGGTGGAGACGCGCGCGGGCCCCGTGGCCCTGATGACGCAGACCGGCAGCCCGCTGACGGTGAAGAACACGCTCAAGGGCACGGCCATTGCCTTCCTGTTCCTGGTGGCGCCGATGGCGCTGGTGACCTGCCTCGGCGTGATCCTGGCCACGCCCTTCGTCGTGAAGCGCGGCCTCAAGGGCGTGGTGGCCACGGCCGAGCATGCCGAGAGCATCGACGTGCACGAGCGCACCACGCGGCTGCCGCTGGCCAATGTGGCGAGCGAGATCCGCCCGCTGGTCAACGCGGTGAACCGCGCCTTCGACCGGCTCAATGAAGGCTACGACCGGCAGGAGCGCTTCCTGGCCGATGCCGCGCATGAATTGCGCACGCCCATCACCACGCTGCAGATACATCTCGAAGGGGCTGCAGGACGGCCCGCTCAAGGTGAAGCTCATGCAGGCCTCGGCGCGGCTCGCCACGCTGGCCGAGCAGCTGCTCGACCTGCAGCGGCTGGACCGCATCGCCTCGCACGACCAGCAGGAGGTCGACCTGAAGGCGCTGTGCGAGCGCGTGGCGGGCGACATCGCGCCGCTGGCCATCATGAACCGCTGCACGCTGTCGGTGGAAGCGCCGAAGCCGCTGTGGGTGCGCGGCGACGCGCCCTCACTGGAGCGTGCGCTGAGCAACCTGATCCAGAACGCCATCGAGCACGGCGGGCAGGGCTGCGACATCCAGGTGCGGCTGTGGGAGCCCTCGGGCTTCGAGGTGCTCGACTCCGGCCCCGGCATTCCCGAGGCCGACCGCGAGCGCGTGGTGGCGCCGTTCCACCGGCTGGTGCCGCGAGGGCGCGGCGCGGGGCTGGGCCTGCATCTGGTGGCCGAAGTGGCGCGCCTGCACGGCGGCCAGCTCACCATCGGGTCGAGCGAATCGGGCGGGGCGAAGATGCGGCTCGAACTGAACCTTGCGGCCTGAAGACCTCTGCACCATGAACCCCATCGACCAGCTGCCGGAACCCACCAACCTCGCCGGCGCGCAAGCGCTGATCGAGCACGTGCAGGCGCTGCTCGACGCCCAAGGCCTCACGCTGCGCCCACCGCCGCCCGAGCCCACCACCTGCTGCGGCCGCGGCTGCAATGGCTGTGTGTGGGAGGGGTGGCTCGCCGCGGTGAACTACTGGCGCGACGAGGCTTCGCTGCTGCTCGCCTGAAGGCCCGAGCGAGGGCGACGCGGCAACCGGGCCCGGGAGGACTTGCCCGCCGGTCGCCGCCGGGTGAGCGCGAGGTTGGCGGTCATCATGGCCGCGAGCAGCGTGACCAGCCATGAGAAGTACACCCACAGCAGGAACATGGGCAGCACCGCGAATGCGCCATACAGCGCCTTGTACGTCGGCACCTTGACGAGATAGGTGGTGAAGCCGCGCTTGCCGAGCTCGAAAGCCATGCTTGCGAGCAGGCCGCCCGCGAAGGCATCGCGCAGCCGAACCCTGGTGTTCGGCACGAGGTAGAACATGCTCGTCAGCACGACCGTGCCGAGCAGCAGCGGCCCGAGGTCGAGCACGAATGCGAGCGAGGGCGGCAGCGCGCCGATCAGGCCCATGGAGATGCCCAGCAGATACGACGTGGCCCACAGGCTCAGGCCCAGGACGGGCGGGCCGACCGCCAGCATCGCGAGATAAAGGCCGACCCTCTTGAAGAACGGCCGATTCTTCCGGATCTTCCACATTTGGTTGAGCGCGTTCTCCACCGTGAGCAGCATCGCGATGGCCGTGCCCAGCAAGAGGAGGGAGCCGACCCAGGTCAGGCCGCTGGCGTTCGTGGCGAACTGGTTCAGATACTTCAGCACCGTGCGCGCGATGTCCACCGGAAGCAGCCTGCTCAACAGGAACTCCTGCAGCGCATCCTTGAACCGCGCGAAGGCATGGAATCGCGTGAGCAGCGCGAAGCTCGCCGCCAGCAGGGGCACGATGGACAGCAGGGTGGTGAACGCGAGGCTTCCGGCGACCTGCGGCAGGCGTTCATTCCTGGCGCGGTCGATGGTCAGGCGGGTCAGGGCAAACATGTATCGCTGAGGGAGGAGAGACAGGGCGGTTTCGCGGGCGCGATGGCCGCTGCCGCTGCGGCCGATTGTCATCGGTTCCCTGCTACAGGAAATCTTCGTCCACCACCAGGGACAGCATCGACCAGCGCAGTCGCTGGGCCCAGTTCGATTCGGGCTCCCGGTGCAGCACCCAGCGGCGTCCGTCGCGCAGGAAGCTCCATTGCAGGCCGCCGCGCCGGGGCGCTTCGCTCACGGCGAAGCTCGCGGGCACGCGCACGCGCCGGATCAGGTCGGCCAGTTCGCCGGCCAGTGCGGGACTGTCGACGATCAGGCCCAGCTCGGTGTTGCAATGTGCCGAGCGCCGGTCCATGTTCATCGACCCGACGTAGAACCAGCGCCGGTCGACCACCGCCAGCTTGGCGTGCAGGCGGCCGAGCGAGCCGCGGCCGTTTTCGGTGTCGCTCCAGGCCGGATGCGGTTCGCTGGCCGGCATCAGTTCATACAGCGCGGCGCCCATCTGCAGCAGGGCGCTGCGGTAGCGCGCATAGCCGTAGTGCACCAGCGGCTCGTCGGTGGTGGCGAGCGAATTGGTCATCACCGACACGCTCGCGCCCTCGCGGCTCGCGTGGGCGAGCGCCTCGATCATCCGGGGCATGGGGACGAAGTAGGGCGAGACGACGAGCACCTCGGAGCGCGCGGTGCGGAAAAGATCGAGGTTCGCGGCCATCACCGCGCCTTCGCGGCCTTGCGGTTCTCCGGCATCCCCGACGTTTCCGACATCCCCCGAGTTCCCGCCGGCGTCGCTCGCGAACGGGGCCTGCACCATCGCATCCGCCACCACGCGCACCCTCGCGGGCACCAGCTCGACCAGCCCCCGCGCCAGCTGCGCGCCGACCGGGCCGCGCCCCAGCGCGTCGAGCTCGTTCGCGGGAGGCACGAAGCGCCCGAGGTCGCGAACCAGCTCGGCGAAGCGTTCGCGGGCACGGGCCGGCGTCGGGCGCTGGCCGGCCGCGATGGCCTCGAACGGGTACGACAGCGGTCCGTTCCAGAAGGCATCGAAGCTCGCCGACAGCGCGCGCACCGCCGGCCCGGCCAGCAGCGCGTCCATGTCGATGAAGTTCGCCGGCTTGCTGCGCCCGAAGTACTCGTCGGCAACGTTGCGCCCTCCCGTGATCGCGAAGCTGTTGTCGGCGATGAAGAGCTTGTTGTGCATGCGCCGATTCACGCGGCCGATCTCGTGCAGCGACAGCAGCACGCGCGTGCGCAGGCCGCCGCTGCGCACCGGCAGCGGGTTGAAGACACGTACCTCCACGTTGGCGTGTGCGGCCAGCCCTGCCAGCATCTCGTCGTCTCCGCCCGCGTACAGGTCGTCGACCAGCAGGCGCACGCGCACGCCGCGCACAGCCGCGTCGCGCAACTCGCGCAGGAACTGCCGCCCCCGAGGCGTCGCCGGCCACGACGTAGTACTGCGCGTCGACGGTATGCCGCGCGGCCTGCACGAGCGCGATGCGCGCCTCGAAGGCCTGGTCACCACCGGGCAGCAGGCGTACGCCCGACACCCCAGACACGGTTGCTTCGGCCATCGCGCCGTCCAGGCCCGGCAGCGACGCGGCGGCGATGCGTGCGAGCGCACTGTCTTCGACGTCGGTGCGCGCCTGCGACGCGACCCGCTGCACGTCGCCGGGCAATGCGGCGCAACCGGCCAGCAGCGAGATCGCGGCCATGGCCGCGGCACACAGCGCGCGGGCGAGCACCGGGTGGTGCAGCGCCAGGATGCACAACCGGCACGCAAGGGGCTCCCATGCGGCACGCAGCATGGCAAAAGGCTTCGGGGTGTTCATGGCGGTCCTTGGTGCATCGGAGGCGGCCAGTCTTCCGCGCGGTGCCCGCCGCAACAATTGAACGCAGCGCCTAGTCTCCGGCGCGGTGCCGGGGTGGCCGATCGACTAGGCCTTTGGTGTAGGTGCGTGCGCTCGCTTGTTGGGAAGCTTTGCGCTAATCTGCATCAGGACGGGGAGGGCCACCGTAGACGAGAGGCCCGTATGAAGGTTCTGCTGGTCGATGACCATGAGATCGTCTGGAACGGCACCCGCCTCCTGCTGGAGCGCATGGCCGCCGAGATCGAACCGGGCCGCCCCTTCCACTTCGAAGCCGTGCGGGACGCCGAACAGGCCTGCCGGCTCGACCCCGCCGGCACCGACCTGCTGCTGCTCGACTACCACCTGCCCCAACTCTCCGGCCTGGCCGCGCTCAAGGCCGTGAAGTCGCATTTCGAGGCCACGCCCGTGTGCATGCAGTCCGCGGAAAGTTCGCCGCAGCGCGTGCGCGAGGTCATCGAGGCCGGCGCGGCCGGTTTCATCCCCAAGTCGTACCGGCTCGAGGACATGGAGGCCGCCCTGCGCGTGGTGCTGCGCCACAGGATCTACCTGCCGGCCGAGTTCGTGCTGGCCGACGACGTGACCCGCGCGCGCGAGCCCGACGAGCTGCCGCGCGAGGATCTGGCCGGCTTCCTGCGCGTCGAGCTGTCGCCGCGCCAGCGCCAGGTGCTGGCGCTGGCGATGCGGGGCATGCCGGTCAAGCTGATCGCGCGCCAGCTTCAGATTGCCGAGGGCACCGTGAAGGTGCACCTGTCGATGGTCTACCGCGCGCTCGGCGCGCGCAACCGCACCGATGCCCTGTGCCGCGTCTTCGACGCGCAGGCTGCATGGGCGCTCGAGGCTGCCTGAGCATGCCGGCCGCATCCGACGAACTGGACGAGCTGGACGAACGGCGCCTGCAGGTGGTCGCCGAGCAGGCCGTGGGCTTGCGCTGGCAGATCCTGCTCACCGCCGCCGTCGTCGCGGCCATCGTCTGGCGCGACCTTCCGGCGCCGTGGGTGCTGGGCTGGTTCGCGGCGGTGATCGCCAGCCGCGAGTGGCGTGCCGCCGCGCTCGCGCGCATGGCCGCCGACCGCACCCGCCCGATCGCCGCGCGACTGCGCGCCACCGTGCGCTGGAACGTGCTGATCGGCGCGTGCAACGGCTCCGCGGCGCTGTTCATGGCCCGGCTCGATCCGACGCTGGATGCGGTCCTCACGATGATCCTGGTGTCATGGGGCGCGGGTGCCGTGTCCACGAGCGCGACCGTGATGCCCGCCTTCCTGGCCTACGCGGGGCTGCTCTTCGTGCCCACGGCGGCCATGTGGCTGATGGCCGGCGGCTGGCTCGGCTGGGGCGTGGGCGCGCTGGTGCTGATGTTCTTCGGCGTGCAGACGCGCTTTGCCCGGCGCAACCTGCAGACCTTCGAGGAGTCGTTCGGCATCCGCGCCGAGAACCAGGCGCTGGCCACCTCGCTGGAATTCGAGCGCACGCAACTGGCCATCGCCCGCGACGAGGCGGTGCGCGCCAACAACGACAAGAGCCGCTTCCTGGCCGGCGCCAGCCACGACTTGCGCCAGCCCCTGCAGGCGATGGCGCTCAACGTGGGCGCGCTGCGGCACGTGGCGATGGCGCCCGACGCGCGCGCCATCGTCGAGGTGGTCGACAGCAGCCTGGAGCAGCTGCGCGCCATGCTCGATGCCCTGCTCGACGTCTCGAAACTCGATGCCGGCGTGGTCGTAGCCCAGCCCCAGCGCGTGCGAGTCGACCGGCTGCTGACCGCCGTGGCGGCCAGCTTCGGCGCGGCGGCAGCGGCGCGCCGGGTCGGCCTGCACACCGACTGCCCGCCCGGCCTGGCGGTGCGCACCGACCCCGACCTGCTGCGCCGCATGCTGGCCAACCTCATCGACAACGCGATCAAGTTCTCGCCTGCGGACGGGCAGGTCGACGTGCGGGCCCGCGTGCGGGACGCAGCAGCGGACGCATCGAATGCCGAGGTCGAGCTGACAGTGCGGGACAGCGGCCCCGGCATCGCGCCCGAGAACCACCGGATCGTGTTCGAGGACCTGGTGCAGCTCCATGCGGCGGGCCCCGGCGCCCCGGCGGCTCCGGGGCACGGCCTGGGCCTGGGCATCGTGCGACGGGTGGCCGAGCTGCTGGGCGTGCCGGTCGAGCTCGAGTCCAGCCTTGGCGCGGGTGCCTGCTTCCGTTTGCGGCTGCCGCTGGCCGCACCGCCCGGAGCCGAGGGCGCCGAGGGAGACGGCGCAGATGCTCCGTGGAGCCTGGACGGTCGCTGCGTGCTGGTGCTGGAGGACGACCCGATGGTGCGCGGCGCCTACCTCAACGCGCTGGGCGCGATGGGCTGCCGCGTGCTCGCCGCCTCCACGCTCGACGAGGCGCTGCAGCAGATCGACGAGCCCGATGCGCTGGTGCTCGACTGCCGGCTCGGCGGCGTTTCGGGCTTCGAGGCGGCCGAGCGCCTGCGCGGGCGGCGCTGCGCACGGCCGGCGCTGCCCGTCGTCATGGTCACGGCGGATACCGGCCCGGCGGTGCTCGAGGCGGCGCGGCGGCAGGCGCTGCCGCTGCTGCGCAAGCCCGTGGACGACCGGACGCTCGGCCGCGCGCTGGCCGCGGCCATCGAACGTTCCTGAATCCGCGAACACCCCGCGAGGAGCCGAACATGGACGACGACGGCGGCCGCCACCACGACCAGACCCCGGGCGATCGCCTGCTCTCGGAGGGCGCCGAAGTGCTGGTGCGCGAGATCCTCGCGGCACCGCCCGACGCGCAGCATTGCGAGGTGCTGGTCATCGGCAGCGGCTACGGCGGCGCGGTGGCGGCGGCCCGGCTGGCGGGCGGGCTGCCGGTGGATGCATCGACCGGCGGCGCAGCGGGCGCGGTGCCGGTCAAGGTCTACGTGCTGGAACGCGGCAGCGAATACCTGCCGGGCGAATTTCCGGCCACCTTCGCCGAGCTGCCGGGGCACGTGCGCTTCAGCCTGCAGGACGGCAGGCCCGCACGCGGCAACGCGTCGGGCCTCTTCGACCTGCGCCTGGGCGGCGACGTGAACGCGCTGCTCGGCAACGGGCTGGGCGGCGGGTCGCTCATCAATGCGGCGGTGATGGAACGCGCCACGCCCGATGCCTTCGAGGGCGGTGCCTGGCCCGCGGGCCTCGACCTCGCCGCGCTGGCGGAAGGCTACGGCAAGGCCGAGGCCATGCTGGGCCTGGAGCAGATCCCCGAGAGCGTGTCGAAGCTCGACTCCCTGCTGAAAGCCGGCGAGCGGCTGCATGCGGAACGCGGCAAGGCCCATGTTGCGATCGCCTTCGCCGACGGCACGCGCACGCCGGCCCAGGTGGCGATGCACCGCTGCCTGCGCTGCGGCGACTGCGTGAGCGGCTGCAACCACCGCGCGAAGAAATCGCTGGACACCAACTACCTGGCGCTGGCCCATGCGCGGGGCGCGCGCCTGTTCACCGGCGGCACCGCGCATCGCATCGTGGCTCTGCCGGGAGGAGCGGGATTCGCGGTCGAGTTCTTCTTCACCGACCGGCGCAAGGCACGCAGCGACAACAGCCGGCCCTACGTGGTGCGCGCGCGCCGGGTGGTGGTGGCCGCCGGCACGCTGGGCTCCACCGAGCTGCTGCTGCGCTCCAGGGCCGCCGGCCTGCCGGTTTCGCAGGCTCTGGGCGCGGGTTTCTCGGCCAACGGCGACATGATCGCGGCGGCGGCCGGCCAGCACGACGAAGCGCTGTCCTGCGCGCCCGAGGGCGACGCGCCGGCGCAGCGCGGCGTCGGGCCGACCATCACCGGGCTGCTGCGCACCCGCGCGAAGCAGGGCGAGCGCCCGCTGGTGATCGAGGAGTTCGCCATTCCCGCGCCGCTGCGCCGCCTGCTGGCCGAAGTGGTGACCACCACGGACGCCCTGCAGGCACTCGCGCACATGGACCTCGAGCTTCACACGCCGGACGAGGGCCGCGATCCGCTGGCCGTGGACGACGACATGCTGCGCCGCTCGCCGGTCTACGGAATGATGGGCGACGACGGCGCCGCCGGCACCATCGAACCGATCGGCCATGGCGGCAGCGACGCGGTGCTGGCCGATGCGCAGGTGCGCGTCGCATGGAACAAGGTCGCGGCCCTGCCGGTGTTCGCGGCGCAGATGCGTGCGCTGCATGCGGCCCACGACAGCGCGGACGGGCTCGGCGGCCGCGTGCTGCCCAATCCGCTCTGGAATCCGCTCCCGCCGTTTCGCAGCCTCGAGTCGCTGGTGGACGCGGCGGGCTCGGTGCTCACGGTGCACCCGCTGGGCGGGTGCCGCATGGCAGACGGGCGCGAGCGCGGCGTGGTCGACGGCTGGGGCCGCGTCCACGACGGCGCCGCTGCCGATGCCGCTGCGCTGGTGCCCGGCCTGGCGGTGCTCGATGGCTCCATCGTGCCGGTCTCGCTCGGCATCAATCCCTCGCTCACCATCGCTGCACTGGCCGAGCGCGCGGTGCCGGTGCTGGCCGCGGACTGGGGCCTGGCGCTGGCCGATTCGCCGCAGCCCCCGGCGTCGGAGCGCCCGTTGCGCCGCGACCTGACCCGGCCCCGCGCACCCGCGCCCACGCGCGTCTCCCTGCGCGAGCGGATGACGGGCCGGGTGAACATCGACGGCCAGGACTTCGCGTTGAGCGCCGAGGTGGAATTCGAGCCCTTCGACGTACCGGCCCTGCGCGCGACACCGCGCGCACTGGCCCAGCCGATGGTGGTGCTGCGTTTCGGCAAGGGCGACGACGCGCCCGTCGCGCATTGCACCGGCACCGCATCGATGCTGGTGCGCGAGAAGAGCGACAGCATCGAGCGCATCCTGCGCAGCCACGCGCTGGCGCGCAAGAAGCTGCGGGCGCTGGCGGAGGTGCTGCTGCCTTCGCGCGCGTCCATGGCGGGGCCGAACGGCGGCAACGGCAACGACGAAGGTGAAGGCGAAGAAGGCCTGGCCTTCGACGGCCCGGTCATGGCCGACCTGATGGCGCTGTGCTCGCACCTGGGGCAGGCGCGCCTCATCGAATACGACTGGACGGTGGCGCGGGTGCAGCACGGCGCGCCGTTGAAGGAGGGCGACCGGCTGCGGCTCACCAAGCGCATCGCGTTCGTCGAGGGCGGCAACCCGTGGCGGCAGCTCAGCGAGGGCGAACTGCAGCGGATCGATCACCTCGGCGCGCAGCGGCTGGGCCGGATGGTGCTGGACCCTTCCTACTTCGTCGAGAAGCTGCAGCCGCTGCTGCGCGTGGAGCATCAGCAGGACATGCCCAACCAGCTGGGCGACCTGGCCGAACTGGCGCTGTGGGTGCTGCGCATCGTTCTGCACGTCCACCTGCTGGACTTCGTGCCGCCGCCCGACTCGCCTCGGCGCGACTGGGAGCGCCTGCCCGGCGAGGTGTTCGGCGTGCGGCCGGAGCCGGTCGAGCTCGACGCCGCGGCTGGCCCGGGCAGCGCGCCGCCGCGGCTGCTGTCGCGCTATCGCCCGCCGGTGCGCCGCGCGGGCACGAGGCCCGTGATGCTGATCCACGGCTATGGCGCGAGCGGTTCCACCTTCGCGCACCGGAGCATTCCCGGCAACCTGGTGCACAGCCTGCTCGCGGCCGGGCGCGAAGTGTGGGTGCTCGACCTGCGCACCAGCATCGGCTTTTCGAACCGGCCGCGGCCCTACTGGTCGTTCGACGAAGTCGCCGAGACCGACATTCCGGATGCCTTGCGCACCGTGCAGGCGGCGTACGCGATGCCTGACGAAGCAGAGCCTGTGCAGATCGACGTGGTGGCGCATTGCATCGGCGCTGCCATGTTCAGCGTGGCGGTGCTGCGCCTGCCGGGACTGCATGCGTCCATCGGCGCGGTGGTGCTGTCGCAGGTGGGGCCGTTGCTGCGCGCCACGGCTTTCAACCGCTTCCGGGGCTATGTGGCGGGCTACCTGCAGCAGTTCATCGGCGTCGACGAGTTCGACACGCGACCTGCGCTTACGCACATGAAGCGCCTGCTCGTCGACGGCCTGCTGGCGACCTTTCCCTACCCCGACGGCGACGGCGAGGCGCAGCGCCTGCGCGAGGCGCCGGGCTTCGCGGCGGTGCGGCACCGGGCCGACGCCATCTTCGGCCAGACCATGCGGCTGCACAACATCGGCAAGGACACGCTCGAAGCGCTCGATTCGATCTACGGCTTCGTGAAGCTGCGCGGCCTCGCCCAGGTCGGCAACTACGCCCGCGAAGAGGTGCTGACCGACGCCGGCGGACAGGGCCACGCGGTGGGCTTCGAGCAGATCGGCGAGCGCTTCGGATTCCCGGTGTTCATGCTCCACGGCCAGCGCAACGCGGTGTTCGACTGGCGGGGCTCGTACGACAGCTTCTGGCTGCTGAAGCGCGTGTTCGGCAAGGACGGTGGCCTGCCTCGCCAGCCGCCGGAGCTGCCGGACCCATCGACCCTATCGGACTCGGCGAACCTTTCCGGCGGCGACCTGTTCCTCGGCGAAGGCACCCCGCACCAGCTGCTGGTGCTCGGCGCCTACGGCCACCAGGACACGCTGATCGGCGAGAAGGCCTGTCGCGACGTGTTCCCGCACATCGTGCGGTTCCTCGAGGCCTTCGACACGAAGCCCGGCCCCGAGGCGCCGGTGCCGCCGGACTGGCGGGCCAGCCTGCCGTGGACCGGCCCCTGGCTCGGCCATGCGAGCCGCGAGGCCGGTAACGTGGGCCGGCTGCATTGCCGGCTGGCGCTGCGCCCGCCGCCCGCGCATGTGTCGGCGCGCGCCGTGGTCTTCGTGCCCGCGTGGCGCCGTGGCGGGCGATGGTGCTTCGACTTCGAATGGATGGTCGGCCTGCAGACCACGCGCGAAAAGCTCCTGCAGGAGGCGGTGGAGATCGACCTCTTCGACGACCGGCTCGCCGAGTACCAGGGCTTCGCGATGCTGACGGCGCACGACGACCTGCCCATGGCGCGCGGCCCCGTCGATGTGCTGGGCCGGCGGCTGGAGGCCGGGCTGTTTGCGCAGCCGCAGGACGAACCGGTCGAGCCCATCCGCCGCCAGGTGACGAGAACGCTGGAGGCGGCCACCGACGCGCAGCTCGAGCGTGCCGTGGTGCGCCTCGACCCCGCATGGACCGGCGCGGTGCAGCCCGAGGGCGAGCCCGCGCAGGACTCTCTGTGCCTTGCGCTCGCCAGCTGCCAGTACGTGCCGGGCCTGGTCGACCGGGTGCCCGCGCAGGCGTCGTACCGGCGGCTCGCGCAGCGGCTGGAGGTGCTCGAGCCGCCGCACAAGCCGCAGTTGCTGTTGCTGGTCGGGGACCAGGTCTATGTCGACCAGACCGCGGGGCTCTTCGTACCCGCGGGCGGCGACGACGTCGGCCAGGCCTATGCGCTCACCTTCAGGCTGGAGGCGCTGCGCCAGGTGGTGGCCTCGCAGCCGACCTATCCGCTGCTCGACGACCACGAGGTGATGGACGATTGGGAGCCCGGCCCCGACCCCTATGCAACGCCGGCCGTGCGCGCCGCGCTCGACGCCTATTACGCGCAGCAGCACAAGCTGGTGCGCGACGCCGGTCCGCGCCGCGACCAGCGGCCCTTCGACTACCGCATCGCGCCGGCTGGCTTTCCGTTCTACATGCTCGACACGCGCAGCACGCGCCAGCAGCGGGTGCTGCGCACCGTCGCGCAAGCCGCGGCCGTCGCCGCACCGCTGGACCGGGCGGCGATCCGTGCCGAGGCCGGCATGGGCGACCTGAAGAAGTGGCTGGAAGCCGCGCCCGCCGGACTGCCCAAGTTCATCGTGTCGCCGGTGACGCTGTTCCCGATGCCGCGCGCTGCCGTCTTCGGCGACCCGGCGCAGCGCCTGGGGCTGGACGACTGGAGCGGGTACCCGGCCTCGCAGAGAGCGCTGCTCGAGCTGCTGCGCGACACCACCGCGCGCCATGTGGTGATGCTGTCTGGCGACCGCCACATGTCGAGCGTGTCGAGCCTCTGGCTGCAGGGGGCGGACGGGCCGGTGGAGGTGATCTCGGTCGTGTCCTCGGGCCTGTATGCGCCCTGGCCCTTCGTCAATGCCCGGCCCGACACGTTCTGGCTCGACGGCCATGTCGATCCCGGCCCCATGCCGGGAGCCTTCGGCGGCACCATGGTTACGGCGGCCACGGGCACCGGCAACGGCTTCGCGGTGCTGCAGGTGGAGCGCGGCGCCACCGGCCATTGGCGGATCGGTGTCACGCTCGACCTGGACGACGGACTCACGCGCTGCGTTCGCGACCTCGATCCGGCCGCCGGCAGCGGCTGGCAGGTGGGCGGGCCGGCGCGCTTCGCGGGCGTGCAGCGCCCATGAGTCCCCGGCCTGCCGATCCGGATCGCCGCCGTCGTCAGCGCGCGAGCCAGCCGTTGATCTCCTCAATGACTTCGGTCTTGGCGCCGCCCGAGAGTGCCTGCAGGCGTATGCGAGACACCAGGTAGACGAACCGGGCCTGCGCCAGGTCGCGCTGGGCGGAGACCTTCTGCTGTTCCGCGTTCAGCACGTCGGGCAAGGTGCGGCTGCCGGCCTCGAACGAGCGCCGGTTCGAGAGGACGACCTGCTCCGCGGAACGCACTGCCTGCTCCAGGGCCTTGGCCCTCAGGGGGCCTTCGGTCACGCCGCGGAATTCGCGGTGCAGCCGCACCCCGAGGTCGCGGCGCAGGGCCTCGAGGGCCTCTGCGGCCCGCTGCTGGCCCGCGACCGCCTGCCTCACGGGGGAGCTCACATGGCCGCCCGAATACAACGGAATGTTGAGCAGCAGTCCGATGAACTTGTTGCTGTAGCGGGTCTTGATGCTGGTGATCGTGTCGCTGTCGTTGCGGGACCGCTGGGCGATGGCGTTCAGGGGCGGATAGCGGCCGGCCTGTGCTTTCGCCAGCTCGTGTCTGGCTGCTTCGACCTGGGCGCCGAGCGACCGAAGCTCCGGGCTTTCGAGTTCGGCCCGCTCGATCCAGTCCTCCACCCGGTCGAGCGTCGGCCGGACGAGCTGCATCCGGGACGGGTCCAGCGGCGCCAGCCTGTCGATCGGGCGATTGACCAGGCTCTGGAGCTGCCTGCGCGTGAAGTCCAGGTTCTGGCGCGCTTCCAGTTCCTGCGCCACGTTGAGGTCCAGGGCCGCGCGTGCCTCGTCGATGTCGGTGCGTGTGCCGAAACCCGCGCCGAGCCGCTTCTGCGCGGCATCGAGCTGGGTCGTGCAGGCCGTCTTCTGCGAGAGCACCAGCGCGAGATGTTCCTCGGCCAGCAGCGCCTCGAAATAGGCGCCGCTCACCCGGACGCCGAGGTTCTGCAGTTCGCGCTCGAGAGTCGCCTCGGCATCGTCGACCTGCGCCTGGGCTTGGCGGTAGTCGGCCATCTGGTACATGCGGAAGATGGGCTGCCTCAAGCTCAGCACTTCGCTGCTGCTGGTGTAGCGCAGGTTGGCCGTGACAAGTTGCCCGGAGGTGTCCGGCGAAGTTCTTTCCAGCCAGTTCCGATAGCGCGAGTCGCTTGCCGACAAGCTGGGAAGCAGTTGCGCGCGGGCCTGCGGCAGGCGTTCGCGCCGGGCGTCCGTTGCCGCCCGCACGGATCGGATCGTTGAGTCCTGTTCCAGTGCTTCCCGGTAGGCCTGGGACAGGTCGAGCGACCAGGCCGGCCCCCAGAGAAGGCCGGCGGTAGCGAATACCAGCGCGGTTCTCTTCACCGGTCATTCCTCCGTCATGGAGGCAGCGATGCGCTTGGTGAGCGGGTGCAGGAGATAGGCGAGCAGCGAGCGCTCTCCCGTCTTGAAGACCACTTCGACCGGCATGCCCGGCTGCAGCGAACGCTTCACGGTCTGCGCCACCAGTGCCACCACTTGGCCCGAAGCGGGCGAGCGGATCTCGGTGCGGCCCAGTTCGTCCCGCAAGGCGACGAACTTTTCGAAGTCTCCGAGCACCTCGCGGCTGACCTCCGCCTGCTGTGTCTCCACTTCCTTGTGGTACTCCTGCTGCCTGGCAATGGCACGCTGGCGAAGCTCCGCGACCGAACGTCGGGCCCGGCCCATGTTGCCGAGGAGTTCGGCAATGAAGGTGCTCGATTCCGTGACCTGGCGCTCCATATCCATCTGGCGATTGCGCGGGACATACAAGAAGCATCTCGAGCACGTGTTCGCGAAGCAGGGACAGCACAGCCGGCGCCGGCATCTGGTCTGATCCGGCGCTGCCGCTAGCTCTTTCCCTTCGCCATGCGAAGCGGGTTGACCAGCCGGTCGTACGCCTCGGCGCTCAGGTAGCCCAGTTCGACGGCCGCTTCTCTTGGCGCAATGCGGCGCTCCACGGCAGTGCGCGTGATGCGCGCCACCTTGTCGTAGCCGAGCACCGGATTGAGCGCCGTCACCGACAGCAGCGCGTTGCCCAGGTTCGCTTCGAGCCGCTCGCGATCGACCTCGAGGCCGGCAACCAGCCTGCTCGCGAAGACGCGCGCGCTGTCCGCCAGTATGCGGATCGACTGCAGCACGCCATGGATCAGCACCGGCTTGGCCACGTTGAGTTCGAAGTTGCCCGAGGCGCCGGCCATCGTCACCGTCACGTGGTTGCCCGCCACCTGCATGGCCGCCTGGGCAACCACTTCCGCGATGGTCGGGTTGCGCTTGCCCGGCATGATCGACGAGGTCAGCCCGTCGTTTGGCACCACCAGCTCGCCGATGCCGCAGCGCGGGCCCGATCCCATCCAGCGGATGTCGTTGGCCATCTTCATCAGCGAGGCGGCGATCACGTTCAGGGCCCCGGACAGCTCCACCAGCGCATCGTGGCCCGACATGCCTTCGAACTTGCACGGATGAGGCTCGAATGGCAGGCCCGTGAGCTTGCCGATTTCCTCGCAGAAGAACACGTCGAAGTTCTCGGGCGCATTGAGCCCGGTTCCCGCCGCCGTTCCCCCTTGGGCGAGCAGCAGCAGCCGCGGCAATGCGTCCTTCAGTCGCGCGATGCCGCTGTTCGCCTGCCACGCGAATGCCTCGAACGCCTGGCCCATCGTCATCGGCACGGCGTCCATCAGGTGCGTGCGCGCCACCTTGGCCGCGTCGGCGAATGCGCGTGCGCGGTCTTCGAGCGCGTCCTTCAGAACGGTGAGCGAGGGGATCAGTCGCTGCGTCAGCTCCATCGCGGCCGCGATGTGCATCACCGTCGGAAAGCTGTCGTTCGACGACTGCGATGCGTTCACATGGTCGTTGGGATGCACCGGCGACTTCGTGCCGAGGGGCTGTCCGAGCAGTTCGTTGGCCCGGTTCGCGATCACCTCGTTGGCGTTCATGTTCGTCTGGGTTCCCGAGCCGGTCTGCCAGATCGTGAGCGGGAAGTGGTCGTCGAACAGGCCGCGCGAAAGCTCCCCGGCGGCCGTGGCGATACTTTCCGCCAGTGCCGCGTCGAGCGCCGCGCAGCGGGCATTGGCTCTTGCCGCCGCGATCTTCTGCAGCCCGAAGGCGTGCAGCAGGCATACAGGGAAGCGCTCGGTTCCCACGTCGAACACGCCCAGCGCGCGTTGTGTCTGTGCTCCCCAGTACCGGCCGGCCGGGATCTCCACCGGCCCGAAGGCATCGTGCTCGATGCGCGTGGCCGTCATCGCGTCAGTCCAGCGAGATGCTGGCCTTGGCCGCAACGGCCCTCCAGCGGGCCACTTCCGCTTCGGTGTGCCTGCCCAGCGCGGCGCCGGTGTACTGCTCCGGCGGCAGCATCTGGATCGCCTGCTCGGCCAGGCGGTCGGTGAAGGCCTTGTCGCCCATCACCTTCAGGTAGGCCTGCTGCACCTTGTCGAGCACCGGCTGCGGCGTTCCCTTGGGCGCGTAGATGCCGTACCAGGTCGAGGCCTCGAAGCCGGGCAGCACCGTCTCGGCGAGCGTGGGCACGTCCTTGAGCTGCGGCAGCCGCACCTTCGAGGTGACGGCCAGCGCACGGACCTTCGCTTCCTTGATCTGCGGCAGGGCCGTGTTGGTCTGGTCGAAGATGCCGTCGACCTGGCCGCCGATCACGTCGATCAGCGCCGGCCCCGCGCCCTTGTACGGAACCTGCGAGATCCTGATGCCCGCCGAGGCGGCGAACAGGGCCGCGATGAGGTGCGAGCTGGAGCCCACGCCGGCGTTGCTGATGAAGAGCTTGTCGGGGTTGGCCTTGCCGAAGTCGACCAGCGCCTTGATGTCCTTCGCCGGATGCTCCTTGCGCACCATCAGCACCAGCGGCGTGTCGGGAAAGCGGAACACCGGAGCGAAGTCCTTGACCGGGTCGTACGCGAGCTTCTTGTACAGCGCCGGCGCGGCGCCCATGTAGCCCATGTGCCCGACCAGCATGGTGTAGCCGTCGGCCGGCGCGCGGGATGCCTTGCCGGCACCCACGGTGCCGCCGGCGCCCGGTGCGTTGTCGATGACGATGGGCTGGCCCAGTTCGCGCGCGACCCGCTCCGCCACGGCCCGTGCGAGCGCATCGGTGGGGCCGCCCGCCGCGAACGGAACGATCCAGGTCACGGGGCGGGCCGGATAGGCCTGCGCGCTCGCGCCGTGCGCCGCAGTTGCGAATGTCACTGCCAGCAGGGCGCGCGCGGCCAGCTTCTTGATGTCGATCATCTGTCTTGTCTCCTCGGGGTTGGTGGTTCGTCGTCGCGGCTCAGGCCGCCACTTCGGCGGACAGGGCCAGCGCGCGGTCCACCATCTGCGGCGCGAGGCCGAGATAGTTCGCCGGATCGGTCATGCGATCGATGGCCGCGCGGTCGAAGTGCTTCGTGACCTCGGGCAGCGCCGACAGCGCCTCGGCCAGCGTGCCGCCCTTCTCGTTGACGGTGCGGCAGGCGTCGTAGACCACGTCGTGCGCCTGCTGGCGGCCGATGTGGGGCGCCATGCCCATCATCACGGCCTCGGCCACGATGAGGCCGCGGCTGATGCCGAGGTTGTGCTTCATGCGCGCCTCGTCCACGATCAGCCCGCCGAGCGCGAACTTCGCCTGATGCAGCGCGCCGGAGGTGAGGATGAAGCTCTCGGGAATGGCGATCCACTCGGCATGCCAGGGGCCCGTGGCCCGCTCGAAGTCCTGCACCATCGCGTCGACCATCAGCCCCGCGTGCTGCCGCACGGCCTTGGAGGCGGCCAGCATCAGCTCGCTGGAGATCGGGTTGCGCTTCTGCGGCATCGTGCTCGATGCGCCGCGCCCCTTGACGAAGGGCTCGTAGACCTCGGCGAACTCCGTCGAAGCCATGATCATGATGTCGAGCGCGATCTTTCCCAGCGAGCCGGTGACCAGCGCGAGCAGGTTCACCGCCTCGGCGAAGCCGTCCCGCGCCACATGCCAGGTGGTGGCGGGCACGCGCAGCCCCAGTTCCTCGGCCATGGCCTTCTGCACCTCGAAGCCCTTGTCGCCGAGCGAGGCCAGCGTGCCCGCGGCACCGGCGAACTCGACCACCGCCACGCGCGGGCGAAGCTCGGCGATGCGCTGCTGGTGCCTGTCGAACATCGCGAGCCAGATCGCGACCTTGTAGCCGAAGGTCACGGGCAGCGCCTGCTGCAGGTGGGTGCGGCCGGCCATCGGCGTGTCGCGGTGCTTCTTTGCGAGCGAGGCGAGGACGCCGCGCAGCTCGCGGATGTCCTCGCCGATGCTGTCGAGCGCGTCGCGCACCTGCAGGGCGACCGCCGTGTCCATGATGTCCTGCGTGGTCGCGCCCCAGTGCACGTAGCGGCCGGCCTCGCCGCACATCCCGACCAGCTGGTGCACCAGCGGGAGGATAGGGTAGCCGACGATGTCCGTCTCCTCGCGCATGTGGTCGAAGTCGATGCGCTCGATCCTCGATTCGCGCGCTATCACTTCCGCCGCCTCGACCGGGATCACGCCCGTGCGCGCTTCCGCCTTGGCAAGCGCGATCTCCGCATCGATGTAGCGCTGGACCAGCGCTCCGTCGGAGAAGAGCTGCCGCATCTTCTGCGTGCCGAAGGCGTCGCGGAACAGGATGGAGTCGACGACGGTGCTGGCCGTCGGGATGGGTGGGCGGGTGAAGTTCATGGGAGCCGTTGAAAGTGGAAGCAGCGAACGCAAATATGTTCGGACATATTCAACTTTAATATGTCCGAACATATTCGACGAATCGGGGTTTACCCTTGACGCCATGAATGCGATCCTCGGGGGCAACATGTCTTCGCCATCCAAGCCTCACCACAGCGACATCTCGCGCCACCTCACCGAAGCCATCGCCAGCGGTCATTTCGCCGTCGGCTCGGTGCTCCCGACGGAACTCGAGCTCTGCGACCACTACAAGACCAGCCGCCATACCGTGAGGGCGGCGCTGGCCGAACTCCAGCGACTGGGCCTCGTGTCGCGGCGCAAGAACGCGGGAACCCGCGTCGAGGCGACCAAGCCGCGCGACACCTTCCGCCCCTCGATCGCGTCGGTGGACGATCTCGTGCACTTCGGCACCGAGTACCTGCGGCAGGTGCAGTCGATCGAGGAGGTGGCCGTGGCGGCCCCGGTGGCCAGGGACCTGGACTGCGCGCCCGGCACGCGTTGGCTGCGCATCTCCAGCCTGCGGCTCGACACCGGCGGGGAAAGCGGTCCCATCGGATGGACCGACCTGTACGTCGACCCGGCGTATTCGGAAGTTCGCGACCTGGTGCGAGAGTCGCCAGGCACCCTCGTCAGCTCACTGATCGCCGAGCGCTATGGCCGGCAGATCGTGGAGATTCATCAGGACGTGCGTGCCGACATCGTCAGGGACGCGGCGATGGCTAAGGCCCTGCAGGTGGAGCAGGGCGCGGCGGCGCTGAAGATCGTGCGCCGCTATCTCGATGCCGAGGGGCTGGCCTTCGAGGTCTCGGTGTCGGTCCACCCGGCGGACCGGTTCTCGGTGTCGATGCGGCTGCAGCGCTCGGCCTCGTAGCCGCAGCCCGCATCGCCTGCATCGCCTGCATCGCCTGCATCGACGCGGTGGCTCACTGGTTCTGCGAACCCCGGTGCGCCCAGCCCGTGGTGTGCTTCTCGACCACGCTGAAGAGTTCATACATCAGCATCGCCATCGCACCCACCACCATCAGTCCCGCGAAGGCCAGGCCCATCTGCATGGCCGAGCCTGCCGAGATCAGCAGGTAGCCGATGCCTTCGTTGGCGGCCGTCATCTCGCTGACGGTGGTGCCGACGAAGGCCAGCGTGATGGCAACCTTCAGCGAGCCGAAGAAGTAGGGCATGGAGCGCGGCAGGCCGATCTTCATGAGCACGTCCCAGCGCTTGGCACCGAGCACGCGCAGCACGTCTTCCAGCTCGGGTTCGAGCGTGGCGAGGCCGGTCGCGATGTTGACCATGATGGGAAAGAAGCTGATCAGGAAGGCCGTGAGGATCGCCGGCCCGATGCCGATGCCGAACCACACGACCAGGATCGGCACGAAGGCCGCCTTGGGCAGTGCGTTGAAGGCCGTCATCAGCGGGTAGATCGCCGCGTACGCGATGCGCGAGCTGCCGATGACGAAGCCCAGCAGCACGCCCACCACGATCGCGAGGCCGAAGCCCGCCATGGTGACCCAGAAGGTGCGCCATGCGTGGCCCGCGATGACTTCCTTGAATTCCCAGAACTGGTTCCAGATGCGCCACGGGCTCGGGAAGATGAAGTCCGACACCTCGAAGGCCGAGCAGATGATCTGCCACAGCAGGATCACCGCCACGAGCAGCAGCCAGGGCGACCAGCGTTCGATTTGCTTGGTGTTTCTCATGAGATCCTGCGCCTCAGTGGGAAACAGCCGCGGCCGACTGTGCGGCGCTCGCGCCGGTATTGCGGATGGCGCCGATGTGGCCGCGCAGCTCCAGCACGATGTCGGTGAATTCCTTGGTGTAGGTGAGTTCGAGGTCGCGCGGGCGCGGCAGGTCGATCTCGCGCTTCACCACGAAGCGCCCCGGGCTCTTGCTCATCACGTACACCGTGTCGGCCAGGAACACCGATTCGCGCAGGTCGTGCGTCACCAGGATCACGTTGAACTGCTGCTCGGTCCAGAGGTCGCGCAGGATGCACCACAGCTCCTCGCGCGTGAACGCGTCGAGCGCGCCGAAGGGCTCGTCGAGCAGCAGCATCTTGGGCTCGTGGATGAGCGCGCGGCAGATGCTCGCGCGCTGCTGCATGCCGCCCGAGAGCTGCCAGGGGAACTTGTCCTCGTAGCCGCCGAGGCCCACCTTCTGCAGCAGGCGACGGGCGCGTTCCTCGTACTCCTTGCGTTTGGACTTGAAGCTGGAGCGATAGGGTTCGACGATCTCCAGCGGCAGCAGCACGTTGTCGACCGTGGTGCGCCACGGCAGCAGCGAGGGCGCCTGGAAGGCCATGCCCGAGATCTTCAGCGGCCCTGTCACCGGCTGGCCGTCGATGCGGATCTTGCCCATCGACGGCATCTTCAGCCCGGTGGTGAGCTTCATGAAGGTCGACTTGCCGCAGCCCGAGGGCCCGACGATGGCGATGAACTCGCCGCGCTTCACCTTCAGGTCGATGGCCTCGACCGCGAAGTGGTTGGCGCGCAGCAGCTCCTCGTTGTAGGCGAGCCAGACGTCCTGGAAATCGACGAAAGGAGCTGCGGCCGCGTCCTGCGATGCGGCTGCCATCACTTCTTCAGGATGTTCAGTTCGGCGGCCGGCGGCAGCAGCGCGGCGGTCCACACCGCGTCGGGGCTCACGCGCGTCTTGGTGTTGAAGGCGTCCGACACCTGCGAGGCCATCAGCGACATGCGGCCCGCGTTGACCGCGCCGAAGCCCTCGGCGCGCGCGTCGGCGCTGTTGATGACGGTGTCGATGGCCAGCTGCAGGCGGCGTGTTTCGAGCTTGCTGTCGATGATGCCGTCGCGCGCCTTCACCGACTCGATGGCCACGGCCGGGTTGGCAATGACTTCCTTCGCGCCCTTGGCGAAGGCCGAGAGGAATTTCTTCACCGCCGCCGGGTTCTCCTTGATGAGCTTGGGCGAGGCGATGATGACGTTGCCGTACAGCTTCACGCCGTAGTCGGGGTAGGGCAGGATCACCACGTCGGCCGCCTTGGCGCCGCGCGCTTCCAGGTTGAGCAGCGAGGTGAAGGTGAAGCCGGTGATGGCGTCGATGTCGCCGCGCATCAGCATGGTCTCGCGCAGCGTCGGGTCCATGGCGGTCCAGTTGACGGCGCCGATGTTGTTGGCCTTGGCGAAGATCGGGAAGGCACGGCGGCCCGCGTCGAACACCGGTGCACCCAGCTTCTTGCCGGCGAGGTCGGCCGGCTTGGCGATGCCGCTCTTCTTGAGCGCCATGACCGAGGCCGGCGTGTTGTTGTAGACCATCATCACCGCGACCGGCTTGTTGGGGCTGTCGGGGTTGTTGGCGTGGAACTCCATCAGCGCCGCGAGGTCGGCGAAGCCCATGTCGTAGGCACCCGAGGCCACGCGCGTGACCGTGCCGCCGGAACCGTTGCCCGCATCGATCGTCACGTCGAGGCCCGCGGCCTTGAAGTAGCCCTTGGCGGCAGGGTGCAGGAACAGCGCCGCCGGTCCCTCGAAGCGCCAGTCGAGCTGGAACTTGATCGGCGTCGGGCTCTGCGCAAAGGCCGGTGCGAGGCCGAAGCTGATGGCCGAGGCGGCGAGGAAGGACTGGAGCAGTTGGCGCTTGTTCATGCGGAGATCGATCCGTTGGATGAAAGGGGATTGAATGCTTCTGGATTCAAGCAAAAACGGTGCCCGCACGTGATTGGTGCGAACCCTTCCTCATGGATCGAAGCAGTGCGTGGGCGGTGCGATCTGCACCCACTCGATGCAAAAACGCGGCCTGGCCGCGTTTTGAAGCACCGAAAGCGGGATTTCGTCCCGCTGGACTGTCTTCCTGCTTACTTGTCGACCGTGACCTTCGCCACCGCCAGCGCCGTCATGTTGATGATGCGGCGCACCGTCGACGAAGGCGTGAGCACATGGGCCGAACTCGCGGCGCCCAGCAGCACCGGGCCCACCGTGATGCCGTTCGCGCCGGTCATCTTCAGCACGTTGTAGAGGATGTGGGCCGAGTCGAGGTTCGGGCACACCAGCAGGTTGGCCTCGCCGCTGAGCGTGGTCTCGGGCAGGGCTGTGCGGCGGATTTCCTCCGACAGCGCCGCGTCGCCGTGCATCTCGCCGTCGCATTCGATGTCGGGTGCCATCTGCGCGAACAGGTCGCGCGCCAGCCGCATCTTGCGGGCCGACGAACGGCTCGACGTGCCGTAGTTCGAGTGCGAGAGAAACGCCACCTTCGGCGGCAGGCCGAAACGGCGTACTTCCTCGGCGGCCATCACGGCGATGCTGGCGAGCAGCTCGGCGCTGGGGTCTTCGTTGACGTTGGTGTCGGTAATGAACACCGTGCGCTTGTCGAGCGTGAGCGCGTTCAGCGTCGCGAAACCCGGCGCGCCGCGCTTCAGGCCGATCAGGTTGCGGATGTGCTCCAGGTGCACGTCGAAGCGCCCGACCAGGCCGCAGATCATGGCGTCGGCGTCGCCCAGGTGCATCATGAGCGCGGCGATGGTGGTGTTCGAGCGGCGCACCATGGTCTTGGCGGCTTCCGGCGTCACGCCGCGGCGGCCCATGATCTTGTGGAAGCTCTCCCAGTAGGTGCGGAAGCGCGGATCGTCCTCGGGGTTGACGATCTCGAAGTCGACGCCCGCGCGGATGTGCAGGCCGGCCTTCTGGATGCGCGCCTCGATCACGGCGGGGCGGCCCACCAGGATCGGCTTGGCCAGGCCCTCGTCGACTGCCCACTGCGCGGCGCGCAGAACGCGCTCGTCCTCGCCCTCGGCGTAGGCAACGCGCTTGGCGGTGGCGATCTTGGCGGCGCTGAACACCGGGCGCATGAACATGCCGGTCTGGTAGACGAAGCGCGTCAGGTGCTGGCGGTAGGCGTCCATGTCCTCGATCGGGCGCGTGGCCACGCCCGAGGCGGCGGCCGCCTTGGCCACGGCCGGCGCGATGCGCAGGATCAGGCGCGAGTCGAAGGGCTTGGGAATGATGTAGTCGGGGCCGAAGGCCAGCTCCTGGCCGGCATAGGCGGTGGCCACCTCTTCGCTGATGTCGGCCTTGGTCAGGTCGGCGATCTCGCGCACGCAGGCCAGCTTCATCTCTTCCGTGATCTTGCTCGCGCCGCAGTCGAGCGCGCCGCGGAAGATGTAGGGGAAGCACAGCACGTTGTTGACCTGGTTCGGGTAGTCCGAACGGCCTGTGGCGATGATGCAGTCGGGCCGCACGGCCTTGGCCAGCTCGGGGCGAATTTCAGGCTCGGGGTTGGCCAGCGCCAGGATGATGGGCTGCGTGCCCATGGTCTTGACCATCTCGGCGGTCATCACGCCCGGGGCCGAGCAGCCCAGGAACACATCGGCGTCCTTCACCACGTCGGCCAGGGTGCGGGCGCCGGTGTCTTTCTGGGCGTAGCGTGCCTTGGATTCGTCGAAGCCGCCCGCGCGGCCCATGTAGATCAGGCCCTTGGAATCGCAGGCGTGGATGTTGGCGGGCTTGGCGCCCAGCCCGACCATCACGTCCAGGCAGGCGATGGCGGCTGCGCCCGCGCCCGAGACGGCGATCTTCACGTCCTCGATCTTCTTGCCTACCAGCTCCAGGCCGTTGATGAGCGCGGCGGCCGAGATGATGGCCGTGCCATGCTGGTCGTCGTGGAACACCGGGATGTTCATGCGCTCGCGCAGCTTCTTCTCGATGTAGAAGCACTCGGGCGCCTTGATGTCTTCCAGGTTGATGCCACCCAGCGTGGGCTCCAGCGCCGCGATGATGTCGACCAGCTTGTCGGGGTCGCGCTCTGCCAGCTCGATGTCGAACACGTCGATGCCGGCGAATTTCTTGAACAGGCAGCCCTTGCCTTCCATCACCGGCTTGGCGGCCAGCGGGCCGATGTCGCCCAGGCCCAGCACGGCGGTGCCGTTGGTGACCACGCCCACGAGGTTGCCGCGGGCGGTGTATTCGGAGGCCGTTGCCGGATCGGCGGCGATGTCGAGACAGGGATAGGCCACGCCCGGCGAGTAGGCCAGCGACAGGTCGCGCTGGTTCAGCAGGGGCTTGGTCGGGGTGATCGAGATCTTGCCCTTGACGGGCGATCGGTGGTATTCGCGCGCTGCTTCGCGAAGTGCTTCTTCTGCGGGGGAAAGGGGTGCAGCCATGAAAGTCTCCTTGTTTCTGACGGGCAATGAGGCTACCGCAAAAGCAGGGCCTCCTATTACTGGGGAAATGCCGAAAACGCCTGAATCCATAGCTTCTGCCTGACAAGACGGGGTTCCGGCGGATGGGAGCGGGCTGGCGGGTTCGCTAAACTGCCGATCGTTACCAACTGGTTAACAGACCGGCCGTCCAGCCGGGAATCGAGCCGGGGGTATCGCCGACAACGACAACACCACGACAAGAGGGGCAACAGCGCATGACTTCCGGACCTTTCACCAGCAACGACCCCGATGTCGTCGTCATCGGAGGCGGCCCCTCGGGCTCCACGGTGGCCGCGCTGCTCGCGGACAAGGGGCACGACGTGGTGCTGATCGAGAAGGCGCAGCACCCGCGCTTCCACATCGGCGAATCGCTGCTGCCGATGAACATGCCGCTGTTCGACCGCCTGGGCGTGCGCACCGAGGTCGAGGCCATCGGCATCCGCAAGCATGGGGCCGAGTTCGTCTCGCCCTGGCACGACCACTCCAGCCAGTTCCATTTCGGCGAGGCGATGGACAAGAGCTTTCCCTATGCGGTGCACGTGCGCCGCTCCGAATTCGACGAGCTGCTGTTCCGCCACGCCGGCAAGCGCGGCGCGCGTACCTTCGAGGGACAGCGCGTCACCGGCGTGGACATGGACGCCGGCAAGGGGACGCCCGACAGCCGGCCGGCGGTGAAGGTCAAGGCCGACGACGGCACCGAGACCACCTGGCGCCCGCGCTTCGTGATCGACGCCAGCGGGCGCGACACCCTGCTGTCGAACCAGTTCGACGCCAAGCGCCGCAACCGCAAGCACGCCAGCGCGGCGCTCTTCGGCCACTTCGCCAACGCCGAGCGCAAGCCGGGCCGCTTCGAGGGCAACATCACGCTGTTCTGGTTCGACCATGGCTGGTTCTGGTACATCCCGCTGAAGGACGGCACGGTGAGCGTCGGCGCGGTGGCATCGCCCGCGTACTTCAAGAACCGCAAGGGCTCGCTGGAAGAATTCCTGATGGAGACCATCGCGCTCGCGCCCAAGCTGGCCGCGCGGCTGAAGAACGCCACGCTGATGGAAGGCGCCACCTCCACCGGCAACTACGCCTACGACTCCAAGTTCTGCCGCGGCGACCGCTTCATGATGGTGGGCGACGCCTACGCCTTCGTCGACCCGATGTTCTCTTCGGGCGTGTACCTGGCGATGAACAGCGGCTTCGAGGCCGCGACCTGTGCCGACCACTGGCTCAAGGGCGAGGCGAAGGAGGCCGAGAAGGCCTTCCGCCACTACGAGAAGGTGATGAAGCACGGACCGAAGATGTTCTCGTGGTTCATCTACCGCATCACTTCGCCGGCCATCCGGCGCCTGTTCATGAACCCGCGCAACATCTGGCGCATGCAGGAGGCGCTGCTGTCCATCCTGGCCGGCGACCTGTTCCGCAACACGCCGATCGGCCCGCGCTTCTGGGGCTTCAAGGTGACCTACTACGCCTCGTGCCTGGGCATCCTGCCGCAGGCCATCAAGACCTGGGCCTGGCGCCGGCGCAACCTCAAGGAGTCGCTGGAAGCCGCGAAAACTTAGCTCGCCCCCAGGCTTCGCGCACTTCGTGTCGCTTCGCCAACCCCCTGCCGGGGGCAACACCGGTGGCCCGGCGAAGCCGGTTCCACGGTGTTCCTGGCTTCAGTCGGGGGTCACTGTGTGCTGCGCGAGCGCTTCGAGCGCACGCACCAGCGCCGAGTGGTCGAGCTGGCCGTAGCCCAGCGCCGCGCAGGCGTTCATGAGCTGCGCCGCGCCGGCCGTCTGCGGCAGCGACACGCCCAGTGAACGGGCGCTCTGCATCGCGAGGTTCAGGTCCTTCTGGTGCAGCGCGATGCGAAAGCCCGGCGCGAAGGTGCGCTTGATCATGCGTTCGCCGTGCACTTCGAGGATGCGCGAGCTCGCGAAGCCGCCCATCAGCGCCTGGCGCACCTTGGCCGGATCGGCGCCGGCCTTCGAGGCGAACACCAGCGCCTCGCTCACGGCCGCGATATTCAGCGCCACGATGATCTGGTTGGCCACCTTGCAGACCTGGCCGTCGCCGGCGCCGCCCACGAGCGTGACGTTCTTGCCCATCCTGTCGAGCAGCGGCTTCACGCGCTCGAAGGTGCCCTCGTCGCCGCCGCACATGATCGTGAGGCTCGCGGCCTTGGCGCCCACCTCGCCGCCGGAGACCGGTGCGTCGATGTAGCCGGCGCCCAGCGCGGTGATGCGGCGCGCGAAGTCCTTGGTGGCGATCGGGTCGATGGAGCTGCAGTCGACCACGATCTTGCCGCTCGCGCCCTTCAGGCCCGCGGCCACGCCTTCGGCGCCGGGCGCGCCGAAGAGCACCTTCTCCACGTCGGGTGTGTCCGGCACCATGATGAAGACGATGTCCGACTGGCGCGTTACTTCCGCCGCCGAGGCGCAGATGGTGGCCTTCGACACGAAGGGCTCGGGCGTGTTGCCGTGCGTGTTCACGAACAGCTGGTAGCCCGCCTCGAGCAGGTGGCCCGCCATGGGCGCGCCCATGATGCCGAGGCCGATGAATCCGATTTTCTGTTGCTGGGTCGTCATGTCTCTATTTCCTTGTCCGATGTCGTTCATTCATTGCTGCTGCGTGAGCGCCTGGCGCCATCCGAGGCCCTCGACAGTCGTGGCGCGGGGCTTGTATTCGCAGCCGATCCAGCCGTCGTAGCCCAGCGAGTCGATGTGCCTGAAGAGCCATGGGTAGTTGATCTCGCCCGTGCCCGGCTCGCCGCGCCCCGGGTTGTCGGCCAGCTGGATGTGGCCGATGCGCGCCAGGTTCTTCGTGAGCGTGTTGCCCAGCTCGCCTTCCATGCGCTGCGCGTGGTAGATGTCGTATTGCACGCGCAGGTTGTCGGAGCCGACCTCGTCGATCAGCGCCAGCGCCTGGTCGGTGCGCGTGAGGAAGAAGCCCGGAATGTCGAAGGTGTTGATGGGCTCGATCAGCAGGCGCAGGCCCGCCGCCTCCAGTTCGCGCGCGGCGAGGCGCAGGTTGGCGACCACGGTCCTGTGCGCCGCGTCCCTGTCGACGCCAGCGGGCACCTTGCCCACGAGGCAGTTGACCTGCGGGCAGCCCAGCGCGGTGGCGTAATCGATCGCCACGCCGATGCCTTCGGCGAACTCTCCGGTGCGGTCCGGATGGCAGGCGATGCCGCGCTCACCCTTGTCCCAATCGCCGGCGGGCAGGTTGTGGAGCACCTGCTGCAGGCCGTTGGCGCGCAGTGCGGCGGCAAGCTCCTTCTTCTCGAAGGGGTAGGGGAAGAGGTACTCCACAGCCTCGAAGCCGGCCTTGGCGGCGGCCTCGAAGCGTTGCATGAAGGGCAGCTCGGTGAAGAGCATCGTGAGGTTGGCTGCGAACTTGGGCATGTCTTGTCTCTTTCTTGGTCTCAGTCGAGCAGCGCCGCGACTGCGGTGGGCGCATCGGCCGGCGTCTCGGCCAGCGGCTCGAACTCGGTGATGTTGTCGATCTCGGTGCCCATCGCGATGTTGGTCACGCGCTCCAGCATCACCTCGATCACCACCGGCACGCTGAACTCCGACATCAGCGCTTCGGCGCGGCGAATGGCCGGCGCGATCTCTTCCTGGCGGTTCACGCGGATCGCCTTGCAGCCCAGGCCCTCGACCACCTTCATGTGGTCCACGCCGTAGCTGCTCTCGATGCCCGCGTCCGGCGCCGCGTTGATGTTGTCGAACGCGAGCTGCACGCAGTAGTCCATCTCGAAGCCGCGCTGCGCCTGGCGGATCAGGCCGAGGTAGGAGTTGTTGACCACGATGTGGATGTACGGCAGCTTGAACTGCGCGCCCACGGCCAGTTCCTCGATCATGAACTGGAAGTCGTAGTCGCCCGACAGCGCGACGATCTTGCGCGTGGGGTCCGCGGCGCGTACACCCAGCGCCGCGGGAATGGTCCAGCCCAGCGGGCCGGCCTGGCCGCAGTTGATCCAGTGGCGCGGGTTGTACACGTGCAGGAACTGCGCGGCCGCGATCTGCGAAAGCCCGATGGTGCTCACGTAGCAGGTGTCGTTGCCGAAGTTGTTGTTCATGCACTGGTACACGCGCTGCGGCTTCATCGGCACTTCATCGAAGTTCGTCTTGCGCAGCATGGTCTTCTTGCGCTCGATGCATTGCTTGGCCCAGCCGCGGCGATCGGTCAGGCGGCCGGCGGCCTTCATCTCCTCGGCCACCTCGACGAAGAGTTCGAGCGCGGCCTTGGCGTCCGACACGATGCCGAAGTCGGGCGTGAACACGCGGCCGATCTGCGTGGGCTCGATGTCCACGTGCACGAAGGTGCGGCCCTTGGTGTAGACGTCGACGGAGCCGGTGTGGCGGTTGGCCCAGCGGTTGCCGATGCCCAGCACGAAGTCGCTGGCCAGCATCGTGGCGTTGCCGTAGCGATGGCTGGTCTGCAGGCCGCACATGCCGGCCATCAGCGGATGGTTGTCGGGAATGGAGCCCCAGCCCATGAGCGTGGGAATCACCGGCACGCCGGTGGCTTCGGCAAAGCGCACCAGCAGGTCGGACGCGTCGGCGTTGATGATGCCGCCGCCGGCCACGATCAGCGGGCGCTCGGCCGCGTTGAGCATGGCAATGGCCTTCTCGATCTGGGCGCGCGTGGCGGCCGGCTTGTAGGGCTTGAGCGGCTCGTAGCTGTCGATGTCGAACTCGATCTGCGCCATCTGCACGTCGAAGGGCAGGTCGATCAGCACCGGGCCCGGGCGGCCCGAGCGCATCAGGTGGAAGGCCTGCTGGAACACCTGCGGCACCTGGCCCGGCTCGCGCACCGTGACCGACCACTTGGTGACGGGCTTGGAGATCGACTCGATGTCCACCGCCTGGAAGTCTTCCTTGTAGAGCCGGGCGCGTGGCGCCTGGCCGGTGATGCAGAGGATGGGAATCGAATCGGCCCAGGCCGAGTACAGGCCCGTGATCATGTCCGTGCCCGCCGGGCCCGAGGTGCCGATGCAAACGCCGATGTTGCCGGCCACCGCGCGGGTGTAGCCCTCGGCCATGTGCGAGGCGCCTTCCACGTGCCGCGCGAGGATGTGCGCGATGCTGCCGCGCTGGCGCAAGGCCGAGTACATCGGGTTGATCGCCGCGCCGGGCACGCCGAAGGCCTGTGTGACGCCTTCTTTTTCCATCACCAGAACCGCGGCCTGGACCGCTGTCATCTTTGCCATTTGAAGTCTCCTAGAGGTGGTCCCACTGTAGGAAGCAGGGCGGATTCCAAGAAGACGGCTGCGGACCATAAAACCTATTCCGCGCTGGAATAAGTGACTACCATCCCGCCCATGGACAGATTGCTGGCAATGGAAATGTTCGTGCGCGTGGTCGAGACGGGCAGCTTCTCGAAGGCCGCGCGCGAGTTCAACACCACGCAGCCCACGGTGACCAAGCAGATCGCCGCCACCGAGGAGCGGCTGAAGGTGCGCCTGCTCAACCGCAACACGCGCGGCGTGAGCCTCACCGAGCCGGGCGCGCTCTACTACGAGAAGTGCAAGACCATCGTGCGCGAGGCCGAGGAAGCCGACAGCATCGTGCAGCTGCGGCAGAACCAGGCGCAGGGCCTGCTGCGCGTGGGCACCTCGGTGGCCTTCGGGCGGCGCGTGGTGGTGCCGCTGGCGCTCGAGTACATGCGCAGGCACCCGCAGGTGCAGCTCGACCTGAGCTTCGAGGACCGCTACGTCGATCTCATCGCGCAGGGCATCGACGTCGCCATCCGCATGGGCAAGCTGGCCGACTCGTCACTGGGCGCGCGCTACCTGGGCGCCAATCCGTGGGTCATGGTCGCCTCGCCCGCCTACCTGAAGAAGCATGGCACGCCGAAGCGCGCGCAGGACCTGAGCGCGCACGTGGCGCTGATCTACAGCAGCGTGGTGGGCGACGAGTTCTGGCGCATGCACACGCCGCGCGGCGAGCCGGTCACGGTGCCCGTGTCGGGCCGCTTCCGCTCGAACAACCTCTCGGCCGTGCTGGCGGCGGCGCGCGACGGCCTGGGCATCGCGCTCATGCCGCGCTACGTGGCCAGCGACTCGCTGGCGGTCGGCAAGGTGCGAGAGGTGCTCGGCGACCACGCGCTGCCCGAGCAGGAGATCCACGCCGTCTTTCCGTCGCCCAAGCTGGTGCCGGGCAAGGTGTCGGGCTTCGTGGCCTTCCTGCAGGGGCGATTCGACGAAGGCTGGTGGGAGGCCTGACCGCCTGACCTCGTGGGTCAGGCCGGCACGAAGGCCCCGTGCAGCCCCAGCGGCAGGGCGTAGGGCAGCGTGGCCTGGGCTACCGGGCCGGCCGCCAGGTTGTCGGCCGCGAAGCACGACAGCACCGTCTTGCCCTTCCCGAAGTCGAACGCCGTACCGAGCACCCAGCCCGGCTTCGAGCCGTCGGGCACGAAGACGTGTTCTTCCACCATGGCCTGCGCGCCGTAGCTGAAACGCTGGCTGCGGCCGGTCTCGACGTCGGTGCGCGCGATTGCGCCGAAGCCGGGCAGGTCGCGCCGGATCTGCGTGGCGTGCACCACCTGGCGATGCCGCAGGCCGACGCGGCGCGGATCGATGCGCGGGAATTCGGCCTCCTGCGCCAGCGTGGCCTGCGTGGCCCGCTCCGTGGACAGGTTCAGCGTGGCGACTGTCAGGTGCGGTTCGGTGGTCTTCACGCGGCGCGCACGCATCACTTCGCGGTTGCTGACGAACACCGAATCGGCGTTGTCCGAGCGCACGTAGTCGACGTGGATCTGCGTACCGCGAGGCGTGTCTTCCTCCCAGGCGTTGCCGACGTGGAACAGGAAGCCCGCCGGCAGCGCGAGCATCTGGCGGCGCTCCCAGTTCCGCTTGTCGATGACCAGCGCGCGCATGCCCAATTCCGGCCGCCACACGTGCGCATCGAGAAAGCTGGCGCCGGCTTCCTTGCGCTTGCCGTCGTAGACCAGAGGCGGCAGCAGGAATACCAGGTGCCGCTCGGTCACGGCGAAGTCGTGGACCATCGGCATGTCGGCCACAGGCACCACGGCTGCGCGGCGCAGCGCGCCCTCGGGCGCGATTTCGTACAGCGCCAGCAGGCCCTGGCCCGAGCTCACGCCGAAGTTCCACACCGTGCCGTCCGGATCGATCTTGGGATGGGCCGAGAACGGCATGCCCGCGAGATCGGCGCGCCAGGTCTTCACGCCCAGCGTGTCGAGCGTGAGCGCATCGACGCGCGTGGCCGAGCCGCCCTCCCACAGCGCCAGCACCTCGCCGCGCATCGGCAGCACGCTGGTGTTGGCGACGTTGATGCTGTCGGCGGAAGTCGGCGGCTCCACGCCCGGCGGCATGGTGCCGAAGGCCTCGAACAGGCGTCGGCCGGCTTTCGTCTCGGCCACGCGCTTGGGCGTGGCCACGTAGCGGCCCTGGTGCCGCACGTCGGAGCCCTCGATCGCGAAGCGGTGCACCATGCCGTCGCCGTCGAACCAGTGGTGGTAGCGCTCGCCGCCCAGGTCGTGGCCGGCCGGGCCGATGCGGAACAGCGTGCCCGCCACGGCGTCGGGAAAGCGCCCGCGCACCGTGGCGCGGGTGAGCGGGAAGTCGCCCGCGGGCGTGGCGAAGCCGGCCTTCCAGGCGGCACCGGCAGCCTCGAACTGGGTCTGCCAGTCGTCCGTGCCGGCAGCGCGCGCCAGCGGTGCCAGCAGGGGCAGGGCGCCGGCCGAGGCCAGCATGCGCAGGAGTTCGCGTCGTTCCATGGCGTCGTGCTCCTCAGCGCAGGTGGATGACGGTCTGCATGTCCGCGTCGATGGCGATCGCGGCGGCCTCGAAGTCGGGCGCGGCGCGGTTGCCCTTGGCGTCGTTCGAGAAGCCGTAGCGCTCGATGGGCATGCCCATGAGGTTGGTGTCGAGCTTGCCGTTGCCGTTCTCGTCGGCGAATACCCGCAGAGCGTAGCGCCCGGGCGCGAGCCCCGCGAACACCAGGCGGGCCTTGCCGCCCTGCATCGGCGCGGTCTGCGACGCCACGGCCTTGCTGTCGGCGTAGCCGGCGGCGTCCTTGTACAGGGCGACGTAGAGCGTCGCGTCCGCGGCGGGGCCGTCGGCGACGCTCAGGCTCAGGTCGGCGGCGAAAGCGCCGGCGGGCAGGAGGATCGCGGCGGCGCACAGGGCGTGCGCAACCGGGCGGGACATGAATGCGGGAAGTTGCATGGCGGGCCTCGTTGGAAGTTGGAGGCCCGACGATCCCGCAGGCCGGGCACGGTGCCCAGCGCCATGTGACGAAACGCGGGATTGCGCGCGCGAAATGCGCGCGAGCGGGGGGTGGAATGAGGAGCGAGGAACGAAGAGCGGAACGGGGCCGGACGAAGGAACGGGCCGGTACCCCGCCCGGTCGGCCTCAGCTCTTCTTCTTGCCGTTGCTCTCGGCGGCTTCCGCCCCTTCGGCCGCTTCGTGGCCGTTGCCCACGTGCCCCGAATCGGCAAAGAGGCTCCACGCCGCCATGAACAGCGCCGCGATCACCGGCCCGATCACGAAGCCGTTGATGCCGAAGATCGCCATGCCGCCGATGGTCGACATCAGCACGATGTAGTCGGGCATCTGCGTGTCCTTGCCCACCAGCACGGGGCGCAGGATGTTGTCGACCAGGCCGATCACGAACACGCCCACGAAGATCAGCACGCCGCCCTGCCAGAAATGCCCCGTGGCCAGGAAGTAGATGGCCACCGGCCCCCAGATCAGCGCCGCGCCTACGGCCGGCAGCAGCGACAGGAAGGCCATCAGCACCGCCCACAGCAGCGCGCCCTGTACGCCGAGGAACCAGAACGCCAGCCCGCCGAGCGAGCCCTGCGCGATCGCCACCGCCACGTTGCCCTTGACGGTGGCACGGATCACGGTGGTGAACTTGTTGAGCAGATAGTGCGTGTGCGGCTTGGCCAGCGGCACGGCGTCGCGCATCGTCTTCGACAGCGTCGCACCGTCGCGCACCAGGAAGTACAGCAGGTACAGCATCACGAAGAAGCTGACGATGAAGTCGAAGGTGTTCTGGCCGATGGCGAGCGCCTGGCTCGCGATGATCTGGCTGGCCTGCCCGGCGGCGGCCGAGATGCGCGCCTGCCAGGCCGCCATGTCGCCGAGGTTGAAGCGCTCCACCAGGTTGAGCAGCCACTGCGGCGAAGCGTCCAGGATCTGCTGGAAGTAGGCCGCGAAGTTGATCTGCCCGGAGCGGATGTTCTGCGTGACCAGCGCGATCTCCTGCACCAGCGACACGCCCACCATGGCCAGCGGCAGGATCACGATGAACAGGCAGATCGCCAGCGTCGAGAGCGCGGCGGCGTTGGGCTTGCCGCGCATCTTCTTCAGCAGCCACTTGTAGAGCGGCGTGAACAGGATCGCCAGCGCCACGCCCCACAGCACCGCGCCGAAGAACGGCATCAGCACCCAGAGGAAGGCGACGGTCACGACGGCGAGAAGGGCGAGGAACACGCCGCGCTGGAGTTGGGGTGAGTTCATAGGTGTCCCGGACTTTAGCCGAGCGCAGTGCCGGCGCGATCCGGTCACCGGCTGTCTTTCGGCGATTGGTTCACGCAGAGGTCTTTTTTGCGTTACGCATATAGAGATAAATCACGCGCCAAAAGCCATTCGCTTATTTGCACCCGTACCTGCGTCGAATTGCTCTCTAGAATGGTTCGCAAGAAATAAAAGGGAGGTGGGCGTGAAGCTCAATTTGCAAACAATATTCGTATTGAACGAATTGTCACCAGGCGGTTTTTCTTATTTGCCAGCCGTGCTCCAGCAAGGGCCTGGCGCCTTCGGATTTCGACGCCGTCGGGCAGAAGCGCTGCAATTCCGCGAGTTGCGGTAAAGCCTTTTTCTTTCCCCCAATTGATTTTCGCGACAGCACAAACACAGTCAGGGAGACTGGACAATGGGACCAGGCACGCCGCAGCGGCCACCATCGGGCACACCTCAAGGCCAGCCCGCACCGGCATCGACCACCGAACGCGAGCCTCAGACGGCCGTCGCCCCGCTGAACACCATCGCCAAGGAAGACATCGCCGCCGCGAGCAAGGTGGTGGACGAATGGCTGCGGTCCTTCACCGGAGGCTACGTCACGCTCGATCGGCTGACCACGGTGCTGGGCAGCATCCCCATCGTGGGCAACATCATGGCGCTGGTGGATGTGTTCCTGGACGTCATCACCATCATCGAGAAGAAGTCCACCGATGCCGTCACCCGGTTCCTGAACTGGGCCAGCCTGGGCATCAACCTCATCGGCCTGATTCCGGCGCCGCCCACCATGGCGGCGGCGCGCATGAGCCTGCGGCCCACGCTGCACCTGGTCAGGCAGGAGCTCATGCATGGAGCCAGGAATCTCGGCGAGACCATCGTCACCACGCTGGTGGGGCATCTGAACGCATCCATCGTCGGTGAACTGGAGACCTTCATCGACGGGGCCATCGCAAGGCTCTCGGGCATTCTGGAAGACTGCGCGAAGCTCTCCGACAGCATCCTGGACAACCTGATCGGCATCCTGCAGCGCGTGGTCGGCGGGCAAGACCTCTTCACCGTCGCCAAGCCGGGAGCCGCGGAAACCAACGACTACGACCCCAAGACCCAGAGCACGTGGAGCGGCATGTGGCGCCGGGCGGTGAAGTACTCCGAAGGCACGGCCAAGCGGGCCGCCAACTACGCTGCCAGGAAGGCAGCCGGCTACCTGCCCGAGAGCGTCAAGGGCAAGGTCAACGAGGTGATCGAGAGTCTTGGCACCTTGAAGGCCGATTTCCGCAAGCAACTGACGGACCTCGCCAGCCAGGAACTGCAGGGCAGCATCATGTGGCTGCTGCACAAGCTGCTGGCGGCCATTGCGCACAGGAAGAGCCCGCGCGCGGCCATCGTGCCACCCGTTGCCGGCGCCGAGGCAACAAAAAACAGGCCCGACAGCCGGGTCGAGCACATGCGTGTGCAGGCGCCGGTCAACGGCGACCCCGGTTGCAAGAACTGTCCGGTTTCCGGCGCACCGGTTCCCTCGGCAAGCAAGTTCGCCATCAGCCTTGCGACCGGCTGCGAAAGCTTCACCCACGTCGACTTCACGCTGGCTGCGCCGCTGCCCATCGCCTGGGCGCGCACCTACCGCAGCAATCTCGGCGCGTTCGACCAGGGCAGCCTCGGTGCGAGGTGGCTCACGCCCTACAGCACTCGCGTGGATATCGCCACCCCGGCCCAGGGTCCGCGGGCCGGCCAGCTCAGCCTGATCTATCACGGCGCGGACGGCCGCAGCCATGCCTACCCGCTGCTGGCCGTGGGCCAGAGCTACCGCGATGCCATCGAAGAAGCGACGCTCACACGGCTGAGCGAGACGCTGTTGACCGTGGATTTCGGCAAGGCCACGCCGGCGGTTGAGGCGAGCGAGGCCAGCGACTGGCGCGAGGTCTACGAGCTGGTGAATACCGCGGCTCGCAAGGTCGCTGCGCAAGGCAAGCAGCACTTCCGTCTTGTCGCGTTGCATGCCGGCAAGGAAGTCAGCATCGGCTTGCGCTACGACCACGTGATTGCAACCACGGGCGAACAGGTCTTGAGCGACATCATCAGCAAGCAAGGCGATCTCACGATTGCCCATGTGGGCACTCGCCCCGATGCGCGAAGCGGATTGATCGCCAGCCTGTGGGAGATCAAGGGCGGCAAGGTCGTGCGCCAACTCGCCGCCTATGTGCATGACGCCGAAGGCGACCTCGTCTCGGCCCAGGACGAGAACGGCGAAACCTGGAACTACAGCTACAGCCACCACCTCGTGACCCGATACACCGACCGCACGGGCCGGGGCATCAACCTTGAATACGACGGCACTGGCGTCGATGCCAGGGCGGTGCGCGAATGGAGCGATGACGGGAGCTTCGCCCTCAAGCTGGAGTGGGACAGGAACATCCGCCTGACCTATGTGACCGACGCGCTTGGCGGCGAGACCTGGTACTACTACGACATCCTCGGCTACACCTACCGGATCATCCATCCCGACAAGCGCCAGGAATGGTTCTTTCGCGATGAAGCAAAGAACATCACGCGCCATGTCCACACCGACGGCAGCACGGACGACTTCAGCTACGACGGCGACGGCAACCTGCGGACCCACACCCGGGCCGACGGCAGCCAGGTGCACTTCGCGCACGACAAGCGCGGGCGCCTGACGGGCCTGCGCGACGCCGAGGGCGGCGTCTGGAAGCGCGGCTACGACGCCGAGGGCAACCTCGTCGAAGAAATCGATCCGCTGGGGCACAAGACCGAATACGCCTACGACAAGGCTGGCCGGCCGGTGCGCGTTACCGATGCGAAAGGCGGCGTCAAGGCGCTGGCTTACACACAAGCTGGTCAACTCGCCAGCCACACCGACTGCTCGGGCAAGACCACGCGGTGGGAATACGACGAGCAGGGGCGATTGGTCAAAGCGACCGATGCAATGGGCCAGAGCACCCGCTATCGCTACACCAAGGCGAACGAAAAAGGGCAGGGCGCGACTGCGGCGAATGCCAACCGTCCAGGACAGCTCGAAGAAATCACCCTGCCTGACGACACCGGCGAGCATTTCGTGCACGACGCCGAGGGGCGCCTGCTTGCGCACACCGACGCGCTCGGGCGCAGGACGAGCTACGACTACACGCGCTCCGGCCTAGTCTCCGAGCGCACCGACGCGGCAGGGCACACGCTCAAGTATCGCTGGGATCTGCTGGGACGTTTGAGCGAACTGCACAACGAGAACGGCAGCCGGTACGACTTCCGCTATGACCCCGTGGGCCGTTTGCTGGAAGAAGCCGGCTTCGACCGCAAGATCACACGGTACGGCTATGAAGGGTCCACGGGGGTGCTGTCGGAAGTGGTCGAAGGCGGTCACACCACGCTGCTGCAATTCGACCCGATCGGCCGCCTGATCGAGCGCAGCGCCGGCGGTGTTGCCGAGAGCTTTGCCTACGACCGCAACGGCCGGTTGGTCGAAGCCGGCAATAGCGACGCGAAGCTGCAATGGTTCTACGACCCCGCGGGCAACCTGACGCGCGAGCATCAGCACTACGTGGAGAGCGCGCGTACCGCGGTCTGGCAGCATCGCTACGACGAACTCAACCAGCGCATAGCGACCATCCGCCCTGATGGCCATGCGACCCAGTGGCTCACCTACGGCTCCGGCCACGTGCACGGATTGCTCGTCGACGGGCAGGACATCCTGGGCTTCGAGCGCGACGACCTGCATCGCGAGATTGCGCGCGAGCAGGGCAACGGGCTCCTACAGAAACAGAGCTACGACCCGGCCGGCCGATTGCTGGAGCAGCAGATCTCCCAGACCAGGCGCGGCGCGCTGCAATCCACCGGCATCCGCCGCAGCTACCAATACGACAAGGCGGGCCAGTTGATCGCCATCGGCGACAGCCGGCGCGGCAACCTCAGCTACCGCTATGACCCGGTAGGGCGACTGCTCGAAGCCAACAGCCGACTGGGACGGGAGACCTTCGCGTTCGATCCGGCGGGGAACATCGGCGACCCGTCTTCAGACGTGGAAGGCGGTGCGCAGGCTGCGGGCCGCATCACCCACCGCGTCGCCGTTCGCTCAGGCGGTGACGGCCGCAGCATGGCCGGCAAGCTGATGGACAACCTGCTGAAGGACTACGCCGGCACCCACTACAAGTGGGACGAGCGCGGCAACCTGATCGAGCGCAGCCGCAACGGCGAAAAGACGGTATTCACCTGGGACGGCTACAACCGCATGCGCAGCGCCGAAACCTTCGGCGAAACCACGAGCTTCAGCTACGACCCGCTGGGCCGGCGCATCGCCAAGCGCACGCGGCATGCCTGCACCTTGTTTGGCTGGGACGGCGACACGCTGGCGTTCGAGAGCACGCAAAGCATAGAGGGCCAGCAGGAACAGGCATGGCGCGGCGACAGCGTCCACTACATCCACGAACCCGGCTCGTTCGTGCCGCTGGTGCAGATCCGGCAGGCACAGGCAGTCGTGTTGAGCCAGACGACGGATGTGAAGGCGCTGATGGCCGACAACGGCGGACGCTACGACATCGAGCTGGACCCGCTATGGAATGGGGAACAGAGCCGAGCGCCTGCGCCGTTCGCCAAGGAAGAGATCGGCTTCTACCAGTGCGACCATCTGGGCACGCCGCAGGAGCTGACGGATCATGAGGGGCGTGTGGCTTGGTCGGCGAGCTACAAGGCTTGGGGGGAGGCGAAGCAGGCGATCAGTGAGGCGGGACGACGGGCTGGCTTCCGAAACTCAATCCGCCTTCAAGGCCAGTACTGGGACGAAGAGACGGGGCTGCACTACAACCGTTACCGCTACTACGACCCCTTCAGCGGCAGGTACGTAAGTCGAGATCCGATTGGGCTGGATGGCGGGAATAATATTTACCAATATGCGCCGAACCCCTGTCAATGGGTGGATCCGCTCGGCCTAGCCAGAAATGATCAGAAAAAACAAAAACCATGTCAAAGCAAGAAAAATTCTACTGAACCGAAGTTGCCTGAAAAAGTCATTGCACAAGATGGCGCGCTACGTTTGGAGCATTACGTTCGAAGCGGCGATCATGCGCCCGCTCATTTTCATTTGAGAGGTGAGGGAGGTTTGAATATCCAGATTGGACAAAATGGAAAGCCAATTAATCGATCCGAAGAGTTGACCGCTGTGCAGCGGGATTTTATTCAAAACAATAAACCTAAATTAAGATCGTCTGTTGATAAGATCCAGCGATGGCATCGATATGGAAATTTGCCTGAGGAATGTGAATGACTGATATTAAGGAAGTTTGGGTTTTTAATGGGGTTAATGCGAAATTCCCTTCGGCAGTATTCGCGATCAAGGAGGATGCTTTGGATTGGATAAAAAAGCATCAATTAACTGGAGTTTTAACTAAGTATCCACTGGGTGTTTCGGCTTATGATTGGGCGATTGAAAGTGGTAATTTCAAAATCAAGTCGGAGAGGGATTCAACGCCGGAGTTCATAGGGAAATTCTCGAGTGCAGCGCAAGAACATATGCATTTCGAAGATGGAAATTTTGATTGATTTCTCGCGCCAAATGCGCGAGTGTGTTGACCGCTTGGTTTGGCCGGCAGCCGGTTAATCAGTCTAGAGAGAATCCTGCAGAGCATAAATTCTCGGGAAGGCTTGGATTGTTCGTGCTAGGTGCAGAGGAAGCAGGCTCAGGCAGTCGTGTTGAGCCAGACGACGGATGTGAAGGCACTGATGGCCGACAACGGCGGACGCTACGACATCGAACTGGACCCGCTATGGAATGGGGAACAGAGCCGAGCGCCTGTGCCATTCGCGAAGGAAGAGATCGGCTTCTACCAGTGCGACCATCTGGGCACGCCGCAGGAGCTGACGGATCATGAGGGGCGTGTGGCTTGGTCGGCGAGCTACAAGGCCTGGGGAGAAGCGCGGCAAGCGATCAGTGAGGCGGGGAGGAAAGCGGGGTTCCGGAATCCGATCCGGTTCCAGGGGCAGTATTGGGATGAAGAGACGGGGCTGCATTACAACCGGTATCGGTACTTCGATCCGCATGGTGGACGGTTCGCCTCAAATGACCCTATTGGTCTGGCAGGGGGGACAAACCTCCATCTGTTTGCGCCAAATCCTGTGCAATGGGTTGACCCATTTGGGTTGACCTGCCACCCCACCAGGCGTGCTAGTTTGAGGGAGATCCGCAGGCAGCTTGGCATTCCGATGTCTCAGCAACCTATAAAACAAAAAATGATTCCGCTGACCGACTCAGCAGGTGGTTGGATTTTGGGAGGCGACAAGAAACCAGTTATGACCCGAGAGCTAACTTATCAGGTCAATGGAAAAAACATTGTTATTCAAGATCATTCTGCTGGGCACTACTACGGCGAAGATGGAGTTGGCGATCAACCCTCGCATCACAATGTTCGCCCTGAGGAAAACACCCGGACCGGGAAGGTTGCCATGATGGATGATCATTATTATTTTAATTGCCGGAATAAAAAATGATTTCTCCCCAAAAGATACTAAATCCGCAGGCACTAATTTCCCTTTATGGGGAGTTCCCCTCTTTGATCGGCTCTGAGATAACTGAGTTTGCGCTAAAGCGCGACGAACCCAATGCTTTAATAAAAATTATGACGGAAGGCAAGCCAAAATATGCGCCGGTCAGATGGCCTGAAGATTACGATGTGGTTTATTTGGGGCTGTCTTTTATTGGAATTAAGAAAATGGCCGCGAGCAATTGGGGGCGCGCAAACGTCGTGGATCAATTTGAATTGGAAGAGGTGGGTGGCCTGATGGCGGTGCGGGTATCTTGTGAAAATGGATTATCGATTTCCTTCGATTGCGACTGGATTTCGATTGACAGCGTTGTTCCCGGAAGCATCGGAAGTCCGTAGCGGCACCACGTCGGGTCGTATCGGAAAATGATAGGGCTAACGAAGGTGATCGGGTTTACGTAACGTGGGTTGGTGAGCCACAAGACTTGAACTGAGGCGAGGCAATTACTAGCTAGGCGAGCAGGAAAACGAGGTGTCGGAATTCGATTCAATCTCCAGCACTACGCGCCGAATCCGCTCGAATGGATTAGGAAATTCCGGTTTCAATGTTATCTCTGTCTCAACAGAAAAATTTCCAAATCATGCACGAATCGCACATCCAAATGGGATTGAATGATTTAACGATGGAAATCTTCGGCATCTTTCTGTCGCACTTGGGATTCAAACATCATGTCCTCTAAAGAAATGATCTTCGATCTCCTGGATTCTAGTCTCGCAAACTTGGGGATGGTGTCGATTAACTCCTTGAAGAATGAAATATATAGAGGAAAATTTTCACCAAGCAGGCGGTTTGAAGAATATAAGGCTATATTCTTGGAGTATGAAGTGCTTGTTGAATCTCAGCAATTTTCTGCGGTTGATGAGATGGAGTCGAATATTGCAAGTATGAAATTCTTTGTGGTTTCTGGGAGTCATGAAGATGCAGCGCGTGCGGTTTTCGATCTTCAAATTATGAAGGGTGATATTTCTTTTAAAATGGCGTCGCCGAGTTAAGGTTTGAGTGTTAATTTCAATTCCGATTGGTAATGAATGCGGTTGAAAATTTAATTTTCTGGCAATGCCATTTTCTTGAAATTCGACCTTGATGGAAAAGAAAATTTTCCCTCGCTACATCCGTGAACTGGACTACTTTCTTCTGGCCATGAGTGATGATGATCTAGATGAGTTTCACATCAACGAAGAGAGCTGTCGTGCCAGACTCTTTGATTCAATGAAAGCAGACTTTGACCGTTTCGGCCCGGTGAGCAAGCAGAGGGTGCTGGAAGCCATCGAGTTCATCTTGTCGTCCGGCCAATTCGAACAGTTCTGGGGTTACGTGGTCCCACAATCAGTACCCTTGGACGAAGTCGAAGATAAGCCCGGCTACCTTCGTGCCCTGTACGAGAGGCTGTCGGGCCACGCGCCGCCGATTTGCGACTTCGGCCCTGATGTGGAGTTGGTTTCCACCATCAGCCCACCCGGCATCGACATACGCGAGTAGCACGGCTAAGAGACTTGGCTTTGCAGTTGAGCTTGTCGATGCCATCGGACCGCATGGCATCGACGTCAGGCAATAGAAATCCAAAGTGCAAATTCACTGGGGGCGAACTCCAGGCCTTCCCCATCGCGCTAATCGCTTTGGCGGACCTATGTCCGATCACCGTTCCTGGGAAGTGACGATGCGCGAGAGGCGCATTGCATGGCGCAAGCCATGGACCAATGGAATCCGGCGTCACTGCCGGCCGCACTAGCGTTGCGACGGCACAAGCCCCCGAGACCCTCAGCGCCGCGCGCGCGGCAGCGCCACAGGCGCCAGCGTGGCCTTGAGCCTGCTCGGCGCATCCGGCTCCGCCGCAGCATCGACTTCCAGCGCGAGCTCGACATTGCCGATGTGCTCCAGCATCAGCCGCCGCGCCCCGGCCGTATCCCCAGCCTCCAGCGCCGCCACGATCGCGCCATGCTCCGCACAAGACTGCCCGGCCTCGTGCTTCGACTGGTAAAGCGTGGCCGCCAGCGTGGTGCGAGCCGTGAGGTCGCGCAGCACGTCGACGAGCAGTTGGTGCCCCATCTGCTCGGCCAGGCAGACGTGGAAGTCGGCCAGCAGGAAGGCGCGCGTCGCTGCGTCGGCGCCCTCGATGGCGCGCTGTTCGTCGGCGATGTGGTCGCGCAGCTTGCGGATCACCTTCGCGAGCGGCCGGCCTTCGCTGGCCTCCAGGATGCCGGCTTCGACGATGCGTCGTGCCGAGAAGGCGTCGCGTGCCTCTTCGGCCGAAGGCTCCACCACGTACCAGCCGCGGCGCGACTGCACTTCGACAAAACCGCGCGCCTGCAGCTGCATCAGCGCCTCGCGCACCATCGTGCGGCTCACCGAGAAGTTCTCTGCCAGCGCCTGCTCGCCGAGCCGTTCGCCCGGCGCGAGCTTCTGCGCGAGGATGGCCTCGACGACGCGTTCGGCGATGACGGTGGGGCTGACGTCGGCAGGCATGTTTTTTCTCTTCTGTTCCCTGTTCAGTGGGCGCGCGATGCGGAGGCGGTGGCGGTGGCCGTGGTGCTCACCACGCCGTCGCCCTCAGCCTCGGCCAGCGGCTCGTCGTCGGGCGAGTAGGTGCCGTCGAGCACTGCATGGGCGCGTTCGCGGTCGATGTCGCCTTCCCATGCGGCGATGGCCACGGTCGCCACGCAGTTGCCGATCAGGTTGCCCAGCGCGCGGGCGATGCCCATGAACCAGTCGACCGACAGCACCAGCACCAGCCCGATGGCGGGAATCGCCGGAATGGCGTGCAGCGTGGCCGCCAGCACCACGATGGCCGAGCCCGGCACGCCGTGCGCGCCCTTGGAGGTGACCAGCGCGATCGCCAGGATCGTCAGCAGGTCGGCCATCGAGATCGGCGTGTTGGTGGCCTGCGCGATGAACACGGCCGCCAGGGTGATGTAGATCGAGAACGCGTCGAGGTTGAACGAGTAGCCCGTGGGAATCACCAGGCCCACCGTCGAATCGCGGATGCCCATGCGGCGCAGCTTGGCCATGACCTGCGGCAGCACGCTGTCGGAAGAGGTGGTGGCGAAGACGATGGTGAGCTCCTCGCGCAGGTAGCGCAGCAGCTTGATCAGGCTGAAGCCCGACATGCGCATCACCACCCCCAGCACCACGAACACGAAGACCATCACCGCGCCGTAGAAGAGCGCCACCAGCATGCCCAGTTGCTTGAGCGAGCCGATGCCGTACTGGCCCACCGTGAACGCAATCGCGCCCAGCACGCCCAGCGGCGCCAGCTTGATGATGATGCCCATGATCTTGAAGAGCACCAGCGAGAGCGCGTCCACCACCACGGCCACCGGCTTGCCGCGCTCGCCCAGCAGCGTGAGCGCGCAGCCGAAAAGCACCGCGAACAGCAGCACCTGCAGCACGTCGCCGGTGGCGAAGGCGTTCACCACCGTGGTCGGGATCAGCTTCATCAGGAACTCGACCGTGCCGCCGCTCGTGAGCTTGTCGGCGTTCGAGGCATAGGCGCTCATCGCGGCCGGGTCGAGCTTCGACGGATCGACGTTCATGCCGGCGCCGGGCTGGAACACGAAGGCCAGCACCAGGCCCATGGCGAGCGCGATGGTGGTCAGCACCTCGAAGTAGATGAGCGACTTCACGCCCACCCGGCCCACGCGCTTCAGGTCTCCCGCGCCGGCGATGCCGTGCACCACCACGCAGAAGACCAGCACCGGGATGATCATCTTGATCAGCTTGATGAAACCGTCACCGAGCGGCTTGAGCTTGACGGCGTACTCGGGCGCAAGAAGCCCCGCGAGCACGCCGAGCACCAGCGCGATGACCACCTGACCGAACAGCGATTTGGCGAAGCGGGGCATGGAGTCTCCTGTCTGTCTATCTGTCGTGCTTGGGTTTGCATGCAAGCAATGCCATCTCTTGCATGCAAGAAATGTAGGCAAGGCGAACAGGGAGGCGTCAGAGGGTATTCCCGGGCGTGGGCCGGGGGACGGCGGCGCGGGGCCGCCTTGAGGGGGATTGGTATCTGGTGCCGGAGCGAAGCCCCGCAGGACTCAGCCCGGGATGTTCGGCTCGACCAGTTGGGCCAGCGAGACCAGCGACTCCTGCCAGCCCAGGTAGCACATCTCGGCGGGAATCACGGCGGGAATGCCTTCCTGCACGATCGAGACGTCCGTGCCGCAGGACACCGCCGCCAGGCTCACGGTCGTCTTCATGGTGCCCGGAAGGTTAGGGTCGTCGAAGCTCGCGTCGTAGGCGATGCGGCTGTGTGGAACGAGTTCCAGGTACTTGCCGCCGAACGAGTGGCCGTGGCCGGTGCCGAAGTTGGTGAAGGACATGCGCCAGGCGCCGCCCGCCACCGGCTCCATCGCGTGGACCTTGCCGGTGTAGCCGAACGGGGGCAGCCAGCGTTCGAAGGCGCCGGGCTGGGTGAATGCGCGATAGATGCGCTCCGGCGGGGCGCGCAGGACGCGGTGCAGGCGGACGGTATTGGTGTGGGTGTTGGTAGCCATGGTTGATTACTCCTGAAGAACCGAGGATGACCCTCAGCAGCACGTCGGGCGAGCGTGAGGAGAATCGACACGCCGCGAGATAGGTGAAAACCCTTGTCTGCACGCGCTGCGCTTCATGCGCCCGCGGCTCCTTGCTCAACCCGCGCCCGTGGGCCGGCGCCTCGCGCGGCCGGCCCGCGCGATGGGTACGTAGTTCCCCTCACGCCTTCGTCAGACAGCGATCAGCTAGCCCCAAGAGCATCGCATCGTCCGGATTCCCATCCGGATGGAGACGGAACCGGGCGGATTCACTCGCTCCGGTGGCATTCAACTACCCAGTACATCGGGAACGTATGAGAAACAGAAATCTTGTCAGGGGACTCTTCCTCATGGCAATCGCGCTGGCCTTCGGCCTCACTGCGCTTCGCTACCCCATTGGAGACCTGAGCCGCGCGGGGCCGGGACTGTTCCCCGCGCTCGTCAGCGCCATGCTGCTGGTGATCGCAGTGTCGACCGTGATCCGGTCGTTCTTCGTCGCGCCGGTGCGGCTGGACTTCAACTACAAGAACATCTCGCTCATCCTCGCAAGCCTCTGCGGGTTCGCGCTGATCTCCACCTTCCTGAACATGATCGCCGGCATCGTCTTCATGGTGTTCTGTTCGGCGTTCGCCGGCACTTCGTACTCGTGGGTGCGCAACGTCAAGGTCTCCGCGGGCCTGATCGTGATGGCGCTGGCCCTCCAGAAGCTCCTCGGCCTGAACCTGCCGCTGTACTGAGGAGACGACGATGGAAGTCCTGAACAACCTGGCGTTTGGTTTTTCGCACGCCCTGACTTGGCAGAACCTGATGTTCTGCGCCATTGGCTGCACCGTGGGCACACTGGTCGGCCTGCTGCCCGGCCTGGGCCCTCTGGCCACCATCAGCCTGCTGCTGCCACTGACGTATTCCATTCCCACGACCGGCGCGCTCATCATGCTGGCCGGCATCTACTACGGTGCGCAGTACGGCGACAGCGTGAGCGCCATCACCATGAAGATCCCGCATGCCAGCAGCATCGTGGCCTGTATCGACGGGTACGCCATGACGCTCAAGGGGCAGACGGGGCTGGCGCTGTTCACTGCGGGCTTCTCCAGCTTCATCGGCGGTACGGTCGCCATCCTGGTGCTGACGTTCCTGGCACCGGTGCTCGGCGAGGTCGCCTTCCTGTTCGGCCCCGCCGACTACGTCGCGATGATGCTGGTGGGTTTCGTTTGCGTGAGCTTCGTCACCACGGGCAGCCTGCTCAACGGCCTGGCCATGTGCATGATCGGCGTGCTGCTCGGAACGATCGGCACCGACGTGAACAGCGGCATGCAGCGCTTCACCCTCGACCTGCCTTTCCTGGTGGACGGCGTCGGCATCGTGAGCATTGCGCTGGGCTGCTTCGGCATTGCCGAGATCACCAAGAACCTCGACTCGCGCGAGGAGCGCTCGCCCTTCAACGGCAAGATCAACCTGATTCCCACCTGGGCGGAGTTCAAGCGGATCATTCCCAGCGCGCTGCGCGGCAGCGTGATCGGTTCCTTCCTGGGCATCCTGCCCGGCGGCGGCCCGACCATTGCGCAGTTCGCGGCCTACGCGATCGACAAGAAGGTCAGCAAATACAAGGACGAGATCGGCACCGGCTGCATCGAAGGCGTGGCCGGACAGGCCGCTGCCGACGAAGCTGCAGCGCGCACGAGCTTCATTCCGCTGATGAGCATCGGCATTCCGGAGAACGCCGTCATGGCGCTGATGCTGGCCGCCTTCATCATCAAGGGCATCCAGCCTGGACCGAACATGATCGGCAGCCATCCCGATCTGTTCTGGGGCCTGGTCGCCAGCATGTGGATCGGCAACGTCTTCCTGCTCGTGCTGAACGTGCCGCTGGTGCGCTACTGGCTGTCGGTTTTCAAGATCCCGTACGCCGTGCTGTTCCCGTCGATCCTGTTCTTCTGCTGCATCGGCACCTACAGCGTGAACAACAACCTGGAAGACGTGTTCATCACCGCGGCCTTCGGCTTCATGGGCTACATGTTCATGCGCCTCGAGCTGGACGCGGCGCCGCTGATGCTCGGCTTCATCCTCGGCCCGATGCTTGAAGAGAACTTCCGCCGCGCGATGCTGCTGAGCCGCGGCAGCTTCGGCACCTTCGTCAGCCGCCCGATCAGCGGAACGCTGCTGGGCCTGATCGCGATCTTCGTCGCCTGGCAGGTCGTTTCCTTCGTCCTGCAGGCCCGCAAGAAGGGTGTTCCGGCGGCCCCGGTGGCGCTCGAGCCGCAGGAATAACGCGAGGGCACATCGGCGCTGTCGGCATCGCCCTGAAACCGGGGCGGTGCCGACAGCGCTTTTTCTTTTCGAAGCGGGGCTGCTTGCCCGGATTCCAGCCCGCGAGTCGCATGAGGCAGGACGGCAAGTACCGTTTCACGGAACTCCCTCCTGAACTTCACTGCGAATTCACGCGGCGCCAGCACACTGCGTCCCGACAGCGGTTCGGCGCTGGTAGAGGCCAGGGAGAAAAAAACCGCTCAGGGAACCGCCTCGATGCCGACCGCTGTCGCCTTTCTTCCCCATCCCCAAGACACCGCACCGGGCCGGCCCCGGAACCGCAGCGCCGGTGCTCGTCGGAAGCTTCGGGCGCATCCGGCTCCAGCCGATGCCCTGAGCGAGCAATCTCAACCGAACGTGGTCGAAGGAGCTTCCGGCTCGTAGCGCATCGCGGCGTCCTGGCTGGAAAGGCTCGGAATAGGCCGGGTGAGGATCCGGGCCAGCCAGTGATCGAGCGTGTTGCCCTGCGGCGGTGCGGCGCGTTGCTCGCGCAGGGGCTTCGCCATGGTGGCCGCATCGCGCGAGATCGGGCTCACCTCGTCGGGAAACCATCGGAAGATGTCGACCATGCTTCTGTAGCCGTCGCCCGATCGCACGAAGAGAAATCCCTGTCGTGCGTTGCCTTCCGCATCCACCGGGACACCGGCCGCCCGAAGTGCCTTGACCCTGGCGTCGGTGTCCAGGTCGAACGGCAGCTTCAAGGTAATGGTTGCGTTGTGGACCATCCGTTTCGCCATGGCTTTACCCTCATGCTTTCTGGTGGATCGAACGATTCGAAAAAGCTTTCCCGGGATATCGCGTCGGGAGGTGGCAAGCCTCCCGGCGGGGCGATGGCGCCCCTGTCTGCCTGCCTGTCTTACTTGTCGTGATGCAGATAGCTCGCCTGCTTCGGCAGCAGCAGGCTCACGGTGAACGCCACGACCATCATGGCCGTCACGTACCAGTAGAAGTACGACTCGTGCCCGATCGACTTCAGTCCCAGCGCCACGTACTCGGCACTGCCGCCGAAGATGGCATTGCCCACCGCGTAGGACAGGCCGACGCCCAGTGCGCGGATCTCGGGCGGGAACATCTCCGCCTTCACGATGCCGCTGATCGAGGTGTAGAAGCTCACCACCGCCAGCGCCAGCGTGATCAGCAGGCCGGCCGCCAGCGGGCTGCTCACGTTCTGCAGGTTGCTCAGCACCGGCACGGTCATCAGCGCGCCCAGCGCGCCGAACAGCAGCATGTTGCTGCGGCGGCCGATGCGGTCCGACAGCGCGCCGAACAGCGGCTGCATGCACATGTAGATGAACAGGCAGGCCGTCATCACGTTGCTGGCGGTCTTGATCGACATGCCGGCCGAGTTCACCAGGTACTTCTGCATGTACGTGGTGAAGGTGTAGAAGATCAGCGAGCCGCCGGCCGTATAGCCCAGCACCACGAAGAAGGCGCGCTTGTGGTGGGTGAACAGCTCGCGCATCGTGCCCGCGCCCTTGGCGGCGCGGGTCTTGGTGCTGGCGGTCTCGGTCAGCGTGCGGCGCAGCAGCAGTGCGACCACGGCTGCCACGGCACCCAGCACGAAGGGAATGCGCCAGCCCCAGGCCTTGAGCTCGGACTCGTCCAGCAGCTGCTGCAGCACCACCACGACCACCACCGCGAGCAGCTGGCCGCCGATCAGCGTGACGTACTGGAACGACGAGAAGAAGCCGCGCTGGCCGCGCATCGCCACTTCGCTCATGTAGGTGGCGGTGGTGCCGTACTCGCCACCCACCGACAGGCCCTGCAGTAGCCGCGCCAGCAGCAGCAGCGCCGGAGCGGCCGCGCCGATCTGCGCATAGGTGGGCAGGCAGGCGATGACCAGCGAGCCCACGCACATCATGACGACCGAGGTCACCATCGAGGTCTTGCGGCCCTTGCGGTCGGCGATGCGGCCGAACAGCCAGCCGCCGATCGGGCGCATCAGGAAGCCGGCGGCGAACACGCCGGCGGTGTTCAGCAGCTGGACGGTGGGGTCGGACTTGGGAAAGAAGGCCGGGGCGAAATAGATGGCGCAGAAGGCGTAGACGTAGAAGTCGAACCATTCCACCAGGTTGCCGGACGAGGCCGCGAAGATCGCGAAGATGCGCTTGCGCTTTTCCTCGAAGGTGTAGGGCGTGCTGTTGTTCTGGGCGTTGGCGGAGGCCGCGTCGGGGCTGGATGCGCCGGCGGCCGCGCTTGCGATGGCGGTCATGAAAGGGGTCCTTGTCTCTGGCTGCGGTCCGCGGCGTAAGAAGAAAAGGCACGCGGGGGCCGTTGCGGCGAGTCTGTCCCGCCCGTGCAGCGCTGTCGTCCGTAACCGGCCGTTGGCGGTCTACGTATCGGTACGCAAGGGTAAACCCTATATCGGGGCGCCCGGCAGGCTACAACCCATGCTCCCGCAGAAACCGATCCAGCTGATGGCTGTTCGCCAGCCCCAGCTTCGCGAACACGTGCGCCCGGTGCGTTTCCACCGTGCGCTGTTCCAGCGGCGCGAGTTCCTGCGCGATCTGCTTGTTGGGCTTGCCTTCGGCCACAAGGCGGGCGACCTGCATCTCGCGCGGGGTGAGCTTGTCCCACAGTGCCTGCGCGGCCTGGCGGGCCTGGCGGCGGGTGGCGATCTCGCCGGCCTGCTGCAGGGCGCGGGCGATGGTGTCGAGCAGGCGCTCGTCGTTGCAGGGTTTCTCGAGCCAGCCGAAGGCGCCGTTCTGCACGGCCTCCACGGCCACGGGAATGTCTCCGTGGCCTGAGAGGAAGATCACCACCAGCGGGCTGTCCTGCGCGCGCAGCGCGTCGAACACCTGCAGGCCGCTCATGCCGCCCAGGCGCAGGTCCAGGATCACGCAGCCGGCGCGCTGCAGGTCGGTGCCTTCGAGAAACGCCTCGCCCGATGCAAAAGTCTGCACCGCATAGCCGCGCGACAGCAGCAGCAGGCCCAGCGAGCGGCGCACGGCCTCGTCGTCGTCCACGATGCACAGGTTGTTGGCGGCAGCGGCGGTGTTGTTGGTCATGGCGGAGGCGATATTTCCAGCTCGAGCGTGAAGACTGTGCCATCGCCGGGCCGGTCGGCGAACGACAGGCTTCCCCGGTGCGCCTCGACGATGGTGCGGCAGATATTGAGGCCCAGGCCCAGCCCGCCGGTCTTGGTGGTGAAGAAGGGCGAGAACACCTGGTCGGCCACTGCCGGGTCGATGCCCGGGCCGCGGTCGGCCACGTGGATGTGCATGCGGCCTCCTTCCAGCCCGGCCTCGACCTCCACGACCCGCTGCTCCGGCGGCACGGTCTGCATGGCGTGCAGGCTGTTCGACAGCAGGTTGAGCAGCACCTGCTCGAGCAGCACGCGGTCGCCGCGCACGTCGGGCAGCCCCTGCGGAATGCGCAGCTCGGCACGTGCCTGGCGCATGCGGATCTCGCCCTGCAGCAGCGCGATGGCGTTGCCGGCCAGCGCGGCCACCGAGCAATCTTCCGTGCCCACGGTGCGCTGGCGCACGAAGCCGCGAATGCGCCGAACGATCTCGGCGCTGCGCTGGGCCTGCATCATGGCTTCGTCGAGGCTGCTCACCAGCAGCTGCTGGTTGCCCTGCTGGGCGAAGGCCTTGGCGGCGCTCGCGAAGTTGCTCAGCGCCATCAGCGGCTGGTTGAGTTCATGCGCCAGCGTGGAGGCCATCTCGCCCAGGCTGGCCAGGCGCTGGGCGTGCTGCAGCTGCTCGTCGTTCTGGCGCTGGCGCAGCTCCGCGCGCTTCTGCTCGGTGATGTCCACCACCGAGCTCATCCAGCCGGCGTGCTTGCCGTCGGCGTCGATCAGCGCGGCGGTGTAGACCATGGTGATGACCTCGTGCCCGTCGCGGTGCCGCAGGCGCGACTCGAAGCCCGAGCGCACGGGCTGGCCGCTCATCATGGCGTCGTAGTGGCGCCAGTGCTGCGTCACGTCGTTCGGGTGCCAGTAGGGATAGGGCGGCAGCTTGCCCAGCAGCTCGTCGGCGTCGTAGCCGGTCATCTCGCAGAAGGCCGGGTTGACGTAGATGATGCGGCCTTCGAGGTCGCGGGCACGCATGCCCACCAGCAGCGAATCTTCCATCGCCTTGCGAAAGGCGTGGGCCTCGTCGAGCTCGTGGGTGCGCTCGCGCACGCGCAGCTCCAGGTCGCGGCGCGCGTCGCGCTGCTCGGCGAAGCGGCGCTCGCGCAACTGCCAGTAGAGGCCGGCCAGCAGCAGCACCACGGCGCACAGCAGGCCCAGCATCCAGGCGCGCTCGCGCGCGACGTCCACGTCGGCATGGTCGGCCATCACGGTCAGCGTCCAGCCCAGGTCGGGCAGGCGCTCGTCCACCGCGAGGAACTGGCGAGGCCGGCCGCCGACGCTGGCGCGCACCAGGTAGCTGTGCGCGCCTTCGTCGCGCTCCACCTTCCACGGCACCGCCTGGAAGCTGGTGCGCGTGCCGTACTGCTGGTCGCGCCGCATGCCCTCGAGCTCCGCGGCGGCCAGGGGGCGCGTGGACTGGTACATCCACGACGGCACCGAGCTCAGGAACACGACGCCGCGCGCGTCGGTTAGCAGGATGGGGTCGCGCACGAAGGTCCACGTCTCCTGCACCTGGCGCAGGCTCACCTTGACCGTGATCACGCCGCGCACGTCGCCGTCGGCACCGCGAACCGGCGAGGAGATGAAGAGCCCTGGCTCGCCGGTCGTCTGGCCCACGCCGTAGAACAGGCCGTTGCGTCCCTCGCGCGCGTCGATGAAGTAGGGCCGGTTGGCGTAGGACTGGCCGACGAAGCTCTGCGGCGTCGCCCAGTTGCTGGCCGCGAGCGTGACGCCCTGCATGTCGATCAGATAGAGCGCGTCGGAGCCGGCGCGGCGGTTCACGCCCTCGATATAGAGGTTGGCGCGCTGCTTGGCCGCCTGGTCGCGCGGATGGTCCAGCGCGGCCAGCACGAGCGGATGCAGCCCGGTGGTGAAGGGCAGGTAGTTGTACTTGCCGGCGGCATCGCGCAGGCCGAGCACGTGCACTTCCATCGCGCGCCGGATCGAATCGGCCTGAAAGTTCGCCTCGCGGCGTGCAGCCCACTGGCCGGCCAGGCCGATCAGCAGCAGCGCCACCGCGCATGCGGCCACCCACGCGGCCACGGCGCGATGCCGGCGGCGCTGGCGGGCCGGGGAGGGCGCCGACGCCGTGTGCGTCGGGGCGGGAACGGGGGTGGACAGGGAGGTGGGCGGCATGGAAGGGCGGGGCCGACCGGCGGCGGGAGGAGGATTTTGCCTTGATCCTCCCGCACGGGCCCGGCGGCCCCTTCGAGCCTCCTGCCCCGATCAGTCCGCTCAGGCCGCCACCGGCTGCACCTGCGTCGTCGTGTGTGGCGTGCTCCGCTGCGCCGGTCGCGCGTCGAGCTGCTTCGCGAGCGCCGCCCACCGCACCCGCACCGACACCACGCTCTCTTCCTTCACGTGCCCGAAGCCGCGGATCTGCTCCGGCAGCCGCGCCAGCGACAGGGCGGTGTCGAAGTCGATCGCGTCGAAGCGCGCGATCACGTCCTCCACCATCGTGCGATAGTCCTCGATGAGCTGTCGCTCCATGCGCCGCTCGGCGGTGCGGCCGAACACGTCGAAGGCGGTGCCGCGCAGGCCGCGCAAACCGGCGAGGATGCGAAATGCGCCCATCATCCACGGCCCGAAGCTGGTCTTCAGCACGCGGCCTTCGGCGTCGCGGCGGCCCAGCACCGGCGGCGCCAGGTGGAAGCGCAGTACCGGCTTGCCCTCGAACTGCTCTCCCAGCTTTTCCATGAAGCGCCGGTCGGTGTATAGGCGCGCAACCTCGTACTCGTCCTTGTAGGCCATGAGTTTGAAGAGGCCCGAGGCGACGGCCTTCGCCAGCACGTCGCTGCCGCGTGCGCGCTGCTCGACCGCGCGCACGCGCTCCACCAGCTCGGCATAGCGCTGCGCATACGCGGCGTTCTGGTACGACACGAGGAACTCGGCGCGGCTCTTCACCAGCGCCTCCAGGCTCTGCGGCCGCTGCAGCGCGACGACCTTCTGCGGCGAAGCTTCGCGCGTCACCGCTGCGAGGTCGAGCGCCGCCTTGCGGCCCCAGTGGAACGCGGCCTGGTTCGCCTTCACTGCCACGCCGTTGATCTCGATGGCCTTGTCCAGCGCTTCGGCTGACAGCGGCACACAGCCCTTCTGGAAGGCGAAGCCCAGCAGGAACAGGTTGGCCGCGATGGCGTCGCCCATGAGCCGCGTGGCCAGGTGCGTCGCGTCGACGAAGTCGGCGCGGCCTTCCACCGATTCCTCGATGAGCGCGCGCACCTGCGCCGCCGGGAACTGCCAGTCGGGCTGCTGCGCGAAATGGCCCGTGGGCTGCTCGAAGGTGTTGACCAGCGCATAGGTGCGGCCCGGCCGCATGCGCGCGATGGCGTCAAGCGCGCCGGCCGTGAGAATGTCGCAGCCTAGGATCAGGTCGGCCTCGCCCGTGGGAATGCGCTGCGCCTTCAGCTGCGCTGCGTCGCGCGCGATGCGCACATGCGATGTCACCGAGCCGTTCTTCTGCGACATGCCCGTCATGTCGAGCACGCTCACGCCCTTGCCTTCGAGGTGCGCCGCCATGCCGATCAGCGCGCCGATGGTGATGACGCCCGTGCCGCCGATGCCGGTGATCAGTATGTTGTGCATGCCTTCGAGCGCAAGCTGCTTCGGCTCGGGCAGCGGCGCTTCTTCGGCCGCGGCCTTGGCGGCCACCGGCGCCTGCCTGCGCGGCTTCACGCCTTCGACCGTCACGAAGCTCGGGCAGAAGCCCTTGATGCACGACTCGTCGGCATTGCAGGCGCTCTGGTCCACCGCGCGCTTCAGGCCCAGTTCGGTCTGCTTGGGCAGCAGGGCGGTGCAGTTCGACTGCTCGCCGCAGTCGCCGCAGCCTTCGCACACCGCGTCGTTGATGAACACGCGCCGCGCGGCCTGCGGAAACTCGCCCTTCTTGCGGCGGCGGCGCTTCTCGGCGGCGCACACCTGGTCGTAGATCAGCACCGAGACGCCCTCGAACTCGCGCAGCTCGCGCTGCACCGCGTCCATGCTGTCGCGGTGGTGCACAGTGAGCATGAAGCCGTCTCGATCGGGCGGCAGCACGCTGCGGTCTGCCCAGCGCGACGGGTCTTCGGCCACCAGCGCGAGGCGCTTCACGCCCTCGGCCGCCATCTGGTGCGCGATGCGCGGCACGGTGATGGGGCCGTCCACCGGCTGGCCGCCGGTCATCGCCACTGCATCGTTGTAGAGGATCTTGTAGGTGATGTTCACGCCCGCCGCCACGGCCGCGCGGATGGCGAGGGAGCCCGAGTGGTAGTAGGTGCCGTCGCCCAGGTTCGCGAACACGTGCCTGCGCTTGGAGAACCACGCCTGCCCCAGCCAAGGCGCACCTTCGCCGCCCATGTGCGTGGTCGTGCGGTTGTGCTCGGGGTAGATGGCGGTGGCCATCACATGGCAGCCGATGCCCGCGAGCGCGAGGCTGCCTTCGGGCACCTTGGTAGAGGTGTTGTGCGGGCAGCCCGAGCAGTACCAGGCCGGCCGCGAGGGCGTGGCCACGGCCTTGCCCAGCACCACGTCCTTCGCGTCGAGAATCGCGAGCCGCATGCGGATGCGGTCGCTGGTGTGGAAGCGCGCCACGCGCCCCGCGATCACGCGCGCGATCTGCGCCACCGAGAAATCGGCCGTGGCAGGCAGCAGCCACTTGCCGCGCGGGTGCGCCCCCCATTCGCCCTGCTCGTCGAACTTGCCGATCACGCGCGGGCGCACGTCCTCGCGCCAGTTGTAGAGATGCTCCTTGAGCTGGTACTCGACGATCTGGCGCTTCTCTTCCACCACCAGGATCTCTTCGAGCCCATCGGCGAACTCGCGGATCGAATCGGGCTCCAGCGGCCATGGCATCGACACCTTGAAGAGCCGGATGCCGATGCGCGCGGCCTCGTCGGCGTCGATGCCAAGCTCCTCCAGCGCTTCGAGCACGTCGCGGTACGACTTGCCCGAGGCCACGATGCCAAGTCGCGCTTTCGGCGAATCGATGGTCACGCGGTTGAGGCGGTTGGCGCGTGCATAGGCGATGGCGGCGTAGATCTTGTAGTCCTGCATCAGCGCTTCCTGCTTGCGCGCCTGCACGCCGAGCGTGTCGGTCGACAGGCGCGCATGCACGCCCCCGGGCGGGAAGACGAAGTCCGAAGGCAGCTGGGTGTGCACGTCGAGCACGCTGGCCGGAATGGAGCCTGAGGACTCGACCGTATCGGCCAGCGCCTTGAAGCCCACCGGCAGGCCCGCGAAGCGCGACATTGCGAAGCCGTGCAGGCCGAGCTCGATGTACTCCTCCACGCTCTGCGGATAGAGCATCGGGATCATCGACGCGGCGAACAGGTGGTCGCTCTGGTTCGGCAGCGTTGAAGAAGACGCGCCGTGGTCGTCGCCCGCCACCAGCAGAACTCCGCCGTGGGGCGAGGTGCCCGCGTGGCTCATGTGCTTGAACACGTCGCCGCAGCGGTCAACGCCCGGGGCCTTGCCGTACCACATCGCGAAGACGCCATCGACGGCGGATTCGCCCGTCAGGTGCACCTGCTGCGTGCCCCAGACGGCGGTGGCGGCGAGCTCCTCGTTCACGCCGGGCAGGAACTTCACCGCGTTGGCCTCGAGCTGCGGCTGCGCCTTCCACAGCGCCTCGTCCAGGCCGCCGAGCGGCGAGCCGCGGTAGCCCGAGACAAAGCCCGCGGTGTTCAGCCCGGCCTTCTGGTCGCGCCATTTCTGCACGAGCATGAGGCGCACCAGTGCCTGGATGCCGCTGAGGTAGATCCGGCCTTCGGTGGCCGTGTATTTGTCGTCCAGCGCAACGCTGGCCAGTTCGGGGGATGCCATGACTGAAAAAGACTCCGGGTAGGACTCGTCGGAATGCGGGCATGGCCCCGGTAGAGGGCCGGCTCGCGGAATGCCTCGGCGGGGTAGACGCCGAGGCAGCAACGATTCTTCCGCCTTGTCCACGGAAAGTGCTTCTTCGTTTTGGCAAAGAGCGGCTCATTCCGGAAGATCTGTCTTTTGGGAGTGCAATCCGCCGAAAGTATTTCGGCAGAGGCGGTGGTTCCCGCCGGCCCGACAATGTCGGCCTTGCTGACCCACCCCCGCACACCATGAGACCCGACCTCGATTCGCTGGCGCTCTTCCTTCGCGCCATTGAGCACGGCAGCCTGTCGAAGGCCGCCGCCGAGAGCCACATGGTGCTGTCGGCCGCCAGCCGCCGGCTCGCCATCCTCGAGGAGCAGCTGGGCGTGGTGCTGCTCAACCGCACCTCGAAGGGCGTGACGCCGACGGGAGCCGGCGAGTCGCTGGCCATGCATGCGCGGCAAATCCTGCGCGACGTCGACCGCATGCGCGCCGATCTCTCGGACTACGCGCAGGGCGCCACCGGTCGCGTGCGGCTGCATGCCAATGCATCGGCCATGGGCCAGTTCCTGCCCGACGACGTGGCGAGCTTCCGCCAGCGCTACCCGGAGATCCGCGTGAGCGTCGAAGAGCACCGCAGCGTCTACATCGTGCAGGCGATTCGCGACCGGCAGGCCGACGTCGGCGTCATCACCAGCGAGGCGGCCGACCCGGCGCTGCACTTCATTCCGTACCGCACCGACAGGCTCGTGGCCATCGTGCGGCAGAAGCATCCGTGGCGCGGGCGCGAGGTGTCTTTCGAGGAACTGCTCGACTACGACTTCGTCGGCCTGGAAGACGACTCCGCCATCTCCCGCACCATGGAAGACGCCGCGATGAGCGCGCGCAAGGTGCTGCGCCTGCGCGTGCGGGTGAAGAGCTTCGAGGCCGTGTGCCGGATGATCGAAGCGGGCATGGGCGTTGGCATCCTGCCCGAAGGCGCGGCAGTGGCCTATCGCAAGGAGATGAAGCTGCGCTTCATCAATCTCACGGATGCGTGGGCCTCTCGGCGGATGTACCTGTGCACGCGGCAGGAAGCGCTGAGCTTTCCGCAGCGGCGGCTGGTGGATCACCTGCTGGCGCGCGGGATGTCTTGAGGGTCCTGATCGGGTTTGGATTCATTCAGGGCGACGCTCACGCCGACGGGGTACCTTGCTCCGCGAATGTCCCCCGGCCTTCGGCCTCCTCCTTTATTTCGCTGCGCAAGGCACCCCATCGGCGTGAGCGTTTTGGAGCCGCTTCGGGCTGATATGGCTCGGGGCTCGTGAGGTCTGCGCGCAGGGTGTCGCGGAAGCTGCATTTGTTGGCAGTCTCCGCGACTTCCTGCCGTAGGAGCGGCTACTTTGCTTGGTTCTTCTCTAGAGTGAATGCCCCTGTCACTCGATACCCCAACAAGGGGAGCAGAAAGGCCCACACACCAAGCCACCACCGAGATGTTTGAAGGCTGCTTGCCTCGCGGCAGGTTGTCAGTGCGAAAGCACTGATGCAGATGCGAGGTATCAAAAGGCGACGGCCGAGGTGTAGCGAGCACCCCAGCCGTCTAACCAAGTTCGTGCACCAACCTCTAAAGGACAGCACAAAAATGGCTACCAAGACTATAGCCCGGCCAACTACGCCGGTAGCTTCCGCAGAAACCGCCCAAGACCCGGCGGATCTTCTTGAAAACACCCTCACTCAGCTTGAGGCTCTCCTATGGGTATGCCATGGGGAAGAGATCGACTGGTGCAGCGGGGATGGGCCTCGGCAATTGAACAACCTGCTCTGGCTTGCGGCTGAAATGGCTCGCAAGGCGGGGGGAGTTGTTTCAGATGAGCGAGAAGGCGCGGCGTGGGGCGCCTGAGGCTGGCGGGTAGGGGCTGGTCTGCGGGTCGCGAGGTCGCGGCCCGTCTGGGAACAGGTCCTTTGTGTGCGGAAGCTCAAGTCTTCGTGATAGCGGGAGTTCGGTTCTGTTGAGAGGGGCAGCCTCGGTGTCAGGCGTGCGCTGCGGCGACAGGCAACGCAATCATTTGCTTTGCGATGGTTGTTGTTGGCTCTGGCAAAGTGAATAGGTACTATCGACCAAGGGCTGTCGCTCGGAGACGCGGCAGCGTGCGGCCAGAAACGGCCGCTCAGCACCTGCACGCATATTTGACGAGATAGATCTTTCGATCTTTGTGATTCGCATGGGAGGGGGGGATGAGTTTGAGCTTGAATTTCATCGACAACGAAACCCAGCACAACGACATCGTGCTGCAGTGGGAAGGGAAAAACTGGGTTTGCGATTCCTATTACCTGGCGCTAGACGATTACCTGCTGCCAGAGGTCGAAGATGCGGCGAAGGTTCGAGCAGTGCTCTGGCGACTGTTGGAGCAATGGCTGGAAGTTCTTAATGAGTTGCACGTTGATGAGATCGCCTTCCTGCCATATGACTTCTCGGACCAATACACCGGTTGGCTCCGCTGCACTCGCCGCCAAGAGGGATTTCTAGTTGCGCGAGGGTGGTCGGATGTTGAAGGATGGTCTTTCGCTCCATCAGGAGTCGGTAGCTTGCTGCGCAAGCTTGAAGAATTCCGCACCGACGGTCCGTCGGTCGAAGTGCCTACGGAAGAGCTCTTGGAATCGATTCGCAGGTCCATGGCCCGTGCTGCAAGCTAAGAGGCCCCTAGAAGTGGCTAGCCTCGATCAAACGCACATCAGATGAAGTTCAACGATCTTGCCCGCAAGGCCGCGAAAGGCCCCGCACCACTGTCCTACGGTGGATCAGTTAATCCGGAAGACATGATTCGGTTTTCGCTGGCATATGGTGCTGAGGGCGCTGACGAAATTGAACGGCTCTGCAAGCAACACGGCTGGCATGAGGACGGCTTGCTGGAAAACGGCAAAAGAGTAGCGCCGCTCGCGCGCTGGGCGGCGGCCTGCATTGCCTACGGGCGGGGCGGCATTTCTTCGCTGCAGCGTTTGCTGACCGATCGGACACTCGCGACCTTTGCCATCGCGGTTCTTACGGAAGTCCGCACCGAGCCTTGTGTTGCGGTGCTGCTGGACTACTGCCTGTCGACCACTCCCCTTTCGGACGAGCCAGGCGATCCGTTTTGGCAAGCGCTCAGCGCGTTGAACTCTTTGACCAGCTTCGACGACGGGCTGGTCCTGACACACGAACAGCGGGAGAAGTTGAGAGACTTGGTGATCGAGACGTTCGCCGGCGCCAACACTCCATTTCAACAGACACTTTGCCTGTGTGCGTTAAGAGGGGCACCTATCGAAGGGTCACTGGAATGGGCGCAGGCCCAGACGGTGGCCGACGCTGGTGTTGTACGTGCAAAAGCTGCCGCGATAAAGTCTCTCCAGCGCCGTCTTTCCGGCTCGTTCAAGTCGCCCAGTGCAGAGCAGAAGCGTCAGATTCGCAGGCAGCGAGCGCTTGATGTTTAGCGCTTCCGGCCAAGACTAGACGTTTCTACAGTCGATCCAAGTCCGTCCATGCACAGCTACGTCCTTGCCCTCGATCTTGAAGGCACCTTGATCTCAAACGCGATGAGCCAGATACCGCGGCCAGGCCTGGCTGAGTTCCTGACTCGTTGCGCTGAGCTGTTCCCCCGCATCGTCATGTTCACTACGGTCAAGGAAGAGCGATTCCGAAACATCGCTCGCCTATTGGTGGATGAGAAGGTCGCGCCCACCTGGTTTGCGGATATGGAGTACATCAACTGGCAGGGCGAAACGAAAGACCTTCGATTTGTCCCTGGCGTAGATCCCCATCAGGTATTGCTGGTCGACGACTTCGAGAAGTACGTTCATCCCGGCCAGGAAGCACAGTGGCTGCAAGTTGAACACTTCGACTACCCCTATAGCTCGGAGGACCGTGGTCTTGCCGAGGTGTTCAACGCATTGGCCGCGCGTATTGCTCGATGAATGTTGGGGCATTCAGCAGCGTGGATCTGCCAATTTCGAACTTTTGCGAGCAACCGTGGACAGAACCCTGTGAAGTCTGAGTACTGTCACCTTTGCTACAAGGATTGCCGCTGCGAGTCGTGGCACTTCCAAGCCGGAGGTGGATACGTAAAGTTCTCCGATTACTTGCCTCTGCCTGAAGGCGCGGCTGGGCACCCTCGATCCATGGAATGGTTTTGCCCTGCCCATCTGCCAGCAGCAAGAGCTTTGGCGTCTAGGCCCTTGAGTGACGCCATGACTTGTTTGAAGCAGGAATACGGAACCTTCGAAATTCCTCTGTCTCATGGCCCCTGCCCAGATCCGGAACTTTGGCTGACATCCGTTGGCCAAAATCGAGCAAAGGTGTTCAGCATCATTCGTCGAGTCAGCGGCCGCAGCCCGAGTGAAGTCAAGGCAACGCTAGAAACCGGCAAATTCAGGATCAAAGCGGGCTGGCCGGTGGACGTGGAACTCAGGCCTGTTGCTGAGGCCCTCGAGGCTGTTGGCGCGTCGGTAGTTCTGCGGTGCCCTTAGCTGACTCCGCCACAGCGGTCGCACCACCAAAGCCCCAGCCACCCTCACCGTGCGCAGGGTACCGGGTGCTCCCCGCAGCGAAATAAAGGAGGAGCCCGAAGGGCGGGGGACATTCGCGGAGGGGAGTACCCGGTGCCCTGTGCACGCGCCCCGAACAACAGCGGCGGCACACAGAGAAAAAAGCAAAGAATCAGCGCAACGCCTCAACCAGATCAAGCACCATCCGGTCTCCACCGAACTTCTCGACCCCATGCGTCAGCAGCGCATCCACAGCCTGCGCGATGCCATGGCTCGAAGACGACTGCTCCGCCATGTCGTTGTAGTACCCCAGGTCCTTCTTCGCATTCGCCATCGAGAACTTCAGCGAATCGGTGCTGCCCGTCAGCAGCTTGGGCTTGACGCGTTCCAGCGCCACGCCGTTGCCGCCGCCCTTGGCGAGCACGTCGACGAACACGTCGGGCTTCACGCCGGCGCGCTCGGCGCAGGCCGCGGCCTCGCACAGCAGCGCCACGGTGCCCAGCGACACGAAGTTGTGCAGCAGCTTCATCGCGTGGCCGGCGCCGATGCCGCCCACGTGCGTGATGTTCTCGGCGAAGCAGCGCAAAACCGGCAGGCAGGACGCCAGCACTTCTTCATCGCCGCCCACCAGCAGGTTCAGCCGGCCTTCGGCGGCTTCCTTCGCGGTGCGGGTCATGGGGGCGTCGATGAACTTGCCGCCCTTGGCGCCCACAGCCTCGGCCACCTTCGCGGTGGAGGCGGGCACTGCAGTCGAGCAGTCGATGACCACGGTGCCGGGGCGCAGCGTAGTGAGCGCACCGTTGTCGCCCAGCATCACGGCCTCGACCTGCGGCGTGCCGGTCACGCACAGGATCAGCACGTCGACCTGCGAGGCCAGTGCGGCCACGTCCTTCACCGAGGTGGCACCGGCCTTCAGCAGGCCGTCGATGGGCTGGTTGCCCGCGTGCTCCAGCACGGTGAGCTGGTGGCCGTGCTTGACGATGTTGCTGGCGATGCCGTGGCCCATCAGGCCCACGCCGACGAGGCCGACCTTGCGCGGCGCTTGCTGCTGTTCAGTGGTGGTTGTCATGTGTTGTCTTCATCCGTGCTTGATGGCGATGGTCTTGAGGGTCGTGAATCCGAGCAGGGCCTCGAAGCCCTTCTCGCGGCCGAAGCCGCTGGATTTCACGCCGCCGAATGGCAGTTCTACACCACCCGCCGCACCGTAATTGTTGACGAAGACCTGGCCGCAATGCAGCTTGTGCGCCATGCGCAGCTGGCGCGCGCCGTCGCGGGTCCACACGCCAGCCACCAGGCCGAAGTCCGTGCCGTTGGCCAGGCGCACCGCCTCTGCCTCGTCGGCGAAGGGCGTCAGGGCCAGCACCGGGCCGAAGATCTCGCGCTGGGCGATGTCGCTGTCGTGCGGCACGTCGCGGAAGAGCACGGCCTCCTGGTAGTAGCCGGTGAAAGAGGCGTTGGGCGACACCGTGCCGCGCGCGGCCACCTTCAGGCCTGCCGCCTCGGCGGTCGCGACCATGTCGCGCACCTGGCGGAACTGCTTTTCGTTGATGAGCGGGCCCATGTCCAGGTCTTCGGCGGGCGTGCCCGCGCGCACGGCGGTGAAGCGCCTGGCGAGGCGCTGCACCACTTCTTCATAGACCGACTGTTCCACCAGCACGCGGCTGCCTGCCGAGCAGGTCTGGCCTGCGTTCTGGATGATGGCATTGAGCAGCACCGGCTCGGCCGCGTCGAGGTCGGCATCCGCGAACACGATCTGCGGCGACTTGCCGCCCAGCTCCAGCGTCACCGGGCAATGGCGCTCGGCCGCGGCCAGGCCTACGCTGCGGCCGGTCACGGTCGAGCCGGTGAACGAGATGTGGTCGATGCCCGGATGCGCGCACAGCGCGGCACCGGCTTCCTTGCCGTAGCCGGTCACCACGTTGAGTGCGCCGGCCGGAAAGCCCACTTCGGTCGCGATCTCGGCCAGGCGCAGCAGCGAGAGGCTCGCGTCCTCCGCCGGCTTCACCACGCAGGCGTTGCCCGCCGCGAGCGAGGCGCCCACGCTGCGGCCCGCGATCTGCATCGGGTAGTTCCAGGGAATGATGTGGCCCGTCACGCCGTGCGGCACGCGCACCGTCAGCACGGTGTAGCCGCGCTCGTAGGGCAGGGTGTCGCCGTGCAGCTTGTCGCAGGCACCGGCGTAGTACTCCATGTAGCGGGCCAGCGCGGTGGCGTCGTTGCGCGCCACGCGCAGCGCCTTGCCGGTGTCGCGCGCTTCGAGCTGGGCCAGCTCCTCGTGGTGCTCCAGCACGGCGGCGCCGAGCTTGGCCAGCAGGCGGCCGCGCTGCAGCGCGGTCATGCCGCCCCAGGGGCCGTCGAAGTTCTCGCCCATGGCCTGGCGCGCGGCGCGCACGGCGGTGTCCACGTCGGCGGCGGTGCCGCGCGCGATCTCGCCGAACTTGCTGCCATCGCTCGGGTCGATCACGTCGATGGTGGCGTTGCCTTCGGACTGCACGTGGCGTCCGTCGATGTAGTGGGCTGCTGCATTCATGATGTCTTGTCTCCTGAGGGCCGGTCAGCGCGAAGAGTTGGGTGCCGGCCAGGGTTTCTGCGTTTCGCGGATCTGCTCGAAGGCGCGGCTGAACTGCAGCACGCCCAGGTCGTCGAAGCGACGGCCGGCGATCTGCAGGCCGATGGGCAAGCCCTCGGCCGAGTAGCCGCAGTTGATCGAGGCAGCGGGCTGCTCCGACATGTTGTAGGGCACGGTGAAGCCGATGTGCTCCAGCGGCAGCATCGGGTCGTTGGTGGGCGACGCGTGGTCGGCCGGCGCGGGCATGTTGGGCGACACCGGCGAGATCACGAAGTCGTAGGCCTTGGTGGCTGCGATGGCTGCTGCGCGCACGGCAATGAACTGGCTGTAGGCATCGAAGATGTGCGCGCCCGAGAAGCCGGCCGCGCTCTCGGCCCATTCGCGGATGTACGGCAGGATCTTCGCGCGCTTCTCCGGCGCCATCGCCTGGATGTCAATGCACGAGCGCATGCGCCAGAAGTGGTCCATGCCCTGCAGCATCTTCGGCGTCATGAAGGCTGGAATCTCTTCAATCACCGCGCCGGCCGCCTCGATGCGCTTCGCCGCGCGGCGCACGGCTTCGGCGATCTGCGGGTCGAGCGGCAGGCCGCAGCCTGCGTCCATGTGCAGCGCCACGCGCTTGCCCTTGATGAACGACGGGTCGACCTCGAAGGCCGTCCAGTCGATGACGGGGGGCGGCAGTTCCGAATAGTCGCGGTCGTCGGGCTGCGCGACCGAGGCCATCATCAGGGCCGAGTCGGCCACGGTGCGCGTCATCGGACCGGCGCAGCGGCCCATGTAGGGCGAGCTCAGCGGAATGCGGCCGAAGCTGGGCTTGAGCGTGTAGATGCCGCACCAGCTCGCCGGCAGGCGCAGCGAGCCGCCGATGTCGGTACCGACGTGCAGCGGGCCGTAGCCGGCAGCGGCTGCGGCACCGGCGCCCGCGCTGGAGCCGCCGGGCGTGCGCGACAGGTCCCACGGATTGCGCGAGAGCTCGTGAAAGCTCGACAGCCCCGAAGACAGCATGCCCAGGTCGGGCATGGTGGTCTTGGCGACCAGCACCGTGCCGTCTTCCTTCAGGCGCGCCGCGGGCGGCGAGTCGTAGGTCATCGGCACGAGGTCGTAGGCGGCGGTGCCCAGCGGCATCGGATCGCCCTCGGTCGCGAGGTTGTCCTTGATGGTCACGGGCACGCCGTCGAGCGTGCCCAGCGGCTTGCCGGCCAGCCAGCGCGCTTCGGAGGCGCGCGCCTGCTCGAGCGCGAGCTCGGGGCGGAACAGCCAGGTGGCATGCAGCTCGGGCTCGTACGCCGCGATGCGCTCGTTCACGGAGCGTGCCACTTCCACCGGCGAGAGTTCCTTGGAGGCATAGGCCGCGTGCAGCTCCTGCACGCTGAGGGAATAGAGAGGCCTGGTCGTCATCGCATCAGCCCCACGAGATCGCGGCCAGGTCGTTCACCACGATCGGCATGCTCGGCCACAGACCCTTCACTTCCTTGCGCGCGATGGTCGGGAACACCGCCTGGTAGAGGAAGCCGTTGACCGCGTCGGTCGCCAGCATGCGCTGTGCGTCTGCCAGCAGGTCGGCGCGGCGCTTCTTGTTCTCCTCGTTCTGGATGGCCACGAACAGGTCGCGGAACTTCTTGGAGTCGTAGCCCCAGTAGTAGTCGGGCTCGGTGTACTTCACCAGGTCGAAAGGCTCCACGTGGGCGACCATGGTCAGGTCGAAGTCATGAGCGCCGCCGAAGGTGCCGCTGAGCCACTGGGCCCATTCCACGTTCTGGATCTTCACGTTGATGCCGATCTGCGCGAGCTGCGCGGCGATCACCTCGCCGCCCTGGCGGGCGTAGGAGGGCGGAGGCAGCTGCAGGCGCAGCTCCAGCGGCGTCTTCACGCCGGCCTCGGCCAGCAGCTTCTTGGCCTTCTCGATGTCGAACGGGTTCATCGCGGTGGTGTCGATGAAGCCCGGCGCGCCCAGCGCGTAGTGGCTGCCGATGGGCCTGCCGAAGCCGTCCGCCGCGCCCTGGACGATCGCGTTGCGGTCGATGGCCGCCAGGATCGCGCGGCGCACGCGCACGTCGTCCAGCGGCTTCTTGCGGTTGTTGATGGTCAGGATCACCTTGCCGCGCGTGCCCACTTCCAGCACCTGGAAGCGCGCGTTGCCCTTGAACTGGCTCACCGAGCGCGTGCCCGCGCGCGGGAAGATGTCGATGTCGTTCGACAGCAGCGCGGCGGTCTGAGCGGCCGTGTCCGACATGAAGCGGAAGACGAATTTCTCGGTCTTCGCGAGGTTCGGGTCGCGATAGGTCGGCGACTTCACCAGCGTGCACGAGGCGCCGCGCTGCCAAGCGCTCAGCTTGTACGGGCCGGTGCCCACGGGGGCGGTGGCGTTGGTCTCGGCGCTCTTGGGCTCCACGATGCAGGCGGTCGACTGGCCGAGCATGAAGGGCAGGTCGGGGTTGGACAGCGTGCTGTTGACGCCCACCGTGTATTCGTCGAGCACCACGGTGCCGATCTCGCTGAAGAAGCGCTTGTCCTTGTTGGTGCTCTTGGCGCCGCCCGCGCGGTCGAACGAGAACTTCACCGTGTTCGCGTTGAAGGGCTGCCCGTTCTCGAAGCGCACGCCCTTGCGCAGCTTGAAGACGAACGTCTTCATGTCGGGCGAGGACGACCAGCTCTCCGCCAGCATCGGCGTGACCGAGCCGTCGGCGTTCACCTTGGTGAGCGTCTCGAAGATGTTGTACTGCGTGATCTCCGCGATGGCCGATGCGGCACCGCTGGTCGGGTCCAGGCCCGGCGGTTCGAGCGGCATGCCGATCGTGAGCGTGTTCTTGCCGGCCTGCGCACGGGCCTGCGGCAGGAAGACACCCGGGATCGCCGCGGCCATGGCGGAAGTCATGAGTGTGCGTCGCTTCAACATTCGATAGTTCCTGGAGGTGAGTGTGGAAAGGGAAGAAGGAAAAGCCCGCCCGGGCTAGCGGGAGGGCGTGTGCAGCACGGCGGAAAGCAGGGTGCGCGTGTACTCGTGCTGCGCGTGCTCGAACAGGTCGGCCGGACGGCCGCGTTCCACGATGCGGCCCTTGAAGACCACGCAGACCTCGTCGCACAGGTGGTTGACCACCGCGAGGTCGTGGCTGATGAGCAGGTAGCTGATGCCGAACTGCTGCTGCAGGTCCTGCATGAGGTTGAGCACCTGGGCCTGCACCGACACGTCGAGCGCGCTCACGGGTTCATCGGCCACGATGAGCTTGGGGCGCGTGATGAGCGCTCGCGCAATGGCGATGCGCTGGCGCTGGCCGCCGGAGAACTCGTGCGGGTACTTGTCGAGGTCGGTGGTGCGCAGGCCCACGGCGGCGAGCGTCTCGGCGGCGCGTTCGCGCTGTTCGGCCCGGGTGGTGGCCGCGAGGGCTTCGAGCGGCTCGGCGACGATGCGCGCCACCGTCTGGCGCGGATCGAGCGAGCCGTACGGGTCCTGGAACACCATCTGGAAGTCGCGCCGTGCGACGCGCAGTTCTTCCTTCGAGAGCGAATGCAGGTTGCGGCCTTCCAGCGAGACGGTGCCCGAGGTCGGCGTATCGAGCGCCATCACGAGCCGGGCGATGGTCGACTTGCCCGAGCCCGATTCGCCGACGATGCCGACGCTCTGGCCGGCCTGCACCTCGAAGCTCACGCCGTTGAGCGCCTTCACGGTGGGCGGCGGGCCGAAGAGCTTCTCGCGCGGCAGCGCGTAGTGGCGATAGAGGTTGTTCACGGCCAGCAGGGGCTGGCGGGCGGTGGCTGGCTGGCTCATGCTGCGGCGGCCCTGGCGTTCGATGCGGCGATTTCGCCCAGCCGCAGGCAGCGCACCGTGTGGTTGTTCGGCAGCAGCGTTTCGCGCGGCTTCGTGCTCTGGCACAGGTCGATGGTGTGCGCGCAGCGGCCGGCGAATGCGCAGCCGCGCGGGCATGTCGACCAGCTCGGGCACGCTGCCGCGGATCGTGGGCAGCCGGCCCGCGCGCACCGCGCCGATGGCCGGGCGTGCCGCGAACAGGCCGCGCGTGTAGGGATGCGCGCGGCCGGCGAAGACCGTGTCGGTCGGCCCGCTCTCCACTGCGCTGCCGCCGTACATCACCAGCATGCGCTTCACGCTGTTGGCGATCACGCCGAGGTCGTGCGAGATCAGGATCAGCGCCATGCCCATTTCCTTGACCAGGCCCTGGATCAGGTCGAGCACCTGCTTCTGGATGGTCACGTCGAGCGCGGTCGTCGGCTCGTCGGCGATCAGCAGGTCGGGCCCGCAGGCGAGCGCCATCGCGATGCCGATGCGCTGGCGCTGTCCGCCGGAGAACTGGTGCGGGTACGCGTCGAGCCGCGAAGCTGCGTCGGGAATGCCCACGCGCTCCAGCAGGTTCAGCGCCTCCTTGCGGGCCTGTTCCTTGGTCAGCCCGCGATGCAGCCGCAGCGGTTCGCCGACCTGGCGCGCAATGGTGTGCACCGGGTTCAGGGCCGTCATCGGCTCCTGGAAGATCATGCCGATGCGGTTGCCGCGGATCTCGCACATCTTCTTCTCGGGCAGGCCCACGAGCTCCTGCCCGTCGAGCTTGATGCTGCCCGACACCTTGGCGGTGGACGGCAGCAGGCCCATGAGCGACATCACGGTGATCGACTTGCCGCAGCCGGATTCGCCGACGATGCCCAGCGTTTCGCCGCGCTCCAGCGAGAACGAGATGCCGCGCACGGCTTGCGCCGGCCCGCGCTGGGTCTGCAGGCCGATCTGGAGGTTGTTGACTTCGAGTAGAGGCATATCGCTTAGCGGGCGCGTGCGAGGCGCGGATCGAGCAGGTCGCGCAGGCCGTCGCCGAGCATGTTCAGGCCGAGCACCGCGAGCGCGATGGCCATGCCGGGGAAGACGGCCAGCAGCGGCTGCTGGAACATGAGGGTCTGTGCTTCGCTCAGCATGCGGCCCCACGAAGGTTGCGGCGGCTGCGTGCCCAGTCCCAGGTAGGAGAGAGCGGCCTCGGCAAGGATGGCGATGGCGAAGCGGATCGTGATCTGCACGATCAGCACGGCCGAGATGTTCGGCAGCACGTGCTGCATGGTGATGGAGAACGATCCCTTGCCGCAGGCGCGCGCGGCGGCGACGTACTCGCGCGACCAGATGGCGTTGGCCGATGCCCGCGTGATGCGCGCGAAGGTCGGAATGTTGTAGATGCCGATCGCCACGATGGCGTTCACGATGCCCGCGCCGAACACGGCCGTCATCATGATGGCCGAGAGAATGGCGGGAAAGGCCAGCGTGAAGTCGGACAGCCGCATCACCGCCTCTTCGACCCAGCCGCGCTTGGCGGCTGCGAGCAGGCCCAGGGCGGTACCGACCACGAGACCGATGCCCACGGCGATCACGCCCACGAGGATGGACGCGCGTGCACCCACCAGCAGCAGCGAGGCCACATCGCGGCCGAAGGCATCGGTGCCCAGCCAATGAGATGCGGACGGCGCCTGCAGCTTGTTCGCCATGTCCATGCCATAGGGCGAGTAGGGCGTCCACACATAGGAGATCAGCGCGGCGAGCACCAGCAGCGCGGCGAGCACGCCGCCGATGCAGAAGCTGCGATGGTGCAGCGCGCGGCGCCAGAAGCCGGGAGCCTTCGGTGCCGCGCTCGTGGGCGCAGGCATTGCGGCGGAACTTGGGTTGATGGCGCTCATATGTCGCTGGCCTTGATGCGCGGGTCGATGACGGCATAGAGCACGTCGACCACGAAGTTCACGATGACCACCATGGCCGCCAGCAGCATCACGCAGTTGCGCACCACGATCAGGTCGCGGTTGCTGATGGCCTGGAAGATAAGCCGGCCCAGGCCGGGAAGATAGAACACGTTCTCCACCACGATCGTGCCGGCCAGGAGTTCGGAGAACTGCATGCCCATCACGGTGATGACAGGGATCATCGCGTTGCGCAGCACGTGCGTCCAAAGCACCATGCGCTGCGACACGCCCTTGGCGCGCGCGGTGCGCACGAAATCCTCGCGCATCACCTCGAGCACCGCCGAACGCGTGATGCGCGCCAGGATCGCCGCCTGCACCACCGCCAGCGAAAGGGCAGGCAGCAGCAGCGACTTGATTCCGGCAAAGATCCCTTCGCCCCAACCCTCGAAGCCGCCGGCGGAGAACCACTGCAGCTGCACCGAGAACACCAGGATCAAGAGGATGGCGAACCAGAAGTTCGGAATGGCGATGCCGACCTGGGCCATGCCCATGAGGCCGACGTCGCCGAGCTTGTTGTGGCGGGCGGCGGCGGTCACGCCCACGAGCAGCGCGATCACGACGGTGAAGGCCATCGCCAGCACGGCCAGAGGCACAGTGAGCGCCAAGCGTTCGAGGATGAGGTCGAGCACCGGCGAGCTGTAGGCGTAGCTGTCGCCGAGGTTGCCGGTGAGCAGGCCGCCGATCCAGTGCCAGTAGCGCGTCCAGGCGGGCTGGTCGAGGCCGAGCTTGGTGGCCAGGGCGGCGACGGCCTCGGGCGAGGCGTCGGGGCCCATGAGCATCTGCGCGGCGTTGCCAGGCAGGATCTTCGAGCACGAGGAAGACGATGACCGAGGCGCCGATCAGGGTGCCGATCAGCGTCAGCGTGCGCTTGAGCAGGAACAGGCCCATCTCAGCCTCTCAGATCACGAAGGGAAAGGCAGGGCGTCATGCTGCCGAGATGCATTCGGCGATCGCGCGGCCCACGTCCACCGTGTTGGCCGTGCCACCCATGTCGCGGGTGCGCGGTCCTTCGCTCAGCACGGTCTCGATGGCCGAGAGCACGGCGGCGGAAGCCTGCGCGTAGACGGGATCGTCGCCGCCGAGGTGATCGAGCATCAGCGCGGCCGACCAGATCTGGCCGATGGGGTTGGCGATGCCCTTGCCCGCGATGTCTGGCGCCGAGCCGTGCACCGGTTCGAACAGCGACGGGAACTTGCGCTCGGGGTTGAGGTTGGCCGACGGCGCGATGCCGATGGTGCCGGTGCACGCCGGGCCCAGGTCGGACAGGATGTCGCCGAAGAGGTTGGAGGCCACGACCACGTCGAACCAGTCGGGGTGCTGCACGAAATGCGCGCACAGGATGTCGATGTGGAACTTGTTCGTCGCCACCTCGGGGTAGCGCGTGGCGATCTCGGCCAGACGCTCGTCCCAGTAGGGCATGGTGATCGAGATGCCGTTCGACTTGGTCGCGGCCGTCAGGCTCTTGCGCTTGCGGCGGTTGGCGAGCTGGAACGCGTAGTCGATGATGCGGTCCACGCCGGTGCGGGTGAAGACCGCTTCCTGGATCGCCATCTCGCGCGGCGTGCCTTCGAACAGGCGGCCGCCCACGGAGGTGTATTCGCCCTCGGTGTTCTCGCGCACCACCAGGAAGTCGATGTCGCCGGGCTTGCGGTGTGCCAGCGGGCCGGGCACGCCGGGCATCAGGCGCACCGGGCGCAGGTTGACGTACTGGTCAAAGTCGCGGCGGATCTTGATCAGCAGGCCCCACACGGCGATGTGATCGGGCACCTTGTCAGGCGCGCCCACGGCACCGAAGTAGATGGCGTCGTGGCCCTGGATCTTGTCGGCCCAGTCGGCCGGCATCATCAGGCCGGTGCGCACGTAGTGGTCGGAGCCCCAGTCGAAGTGGTCGTAGGAGAAGCCGATGCCGAAGCGGCGGCCGACCGCGTCGAGCACGCGCAACCCTTCGGGCATGACCTCGACGCCGATGCCGTCTCCGGGAATGACTGCAATCCTGTGCTTTTTCTGCATTGACTCAACCTGTTCAAAGTTCGTTCGTTTCGGGGGACACCGGCGCTCGTGACGCGGGCTTTCGAAAAAATTCTAGAAGCGAGAAACGGGCCTGCGCAGGGGGTTCGCACCCAGTTCGACTTGACAAAATAAGAAGGCCATGCCGACGCGTTTCCCTATGAGGAAGGGTAAATCGTGCGTCGCGAAACCGGCTTCGAATTCGAATAATTAGAAGGCGGAAGCTTCTGATGGCTGCCGCCCGAAGGCTCCTGGGCCTCCTGCATGAAGGCTTTCTGAAGCAGGCAGCGCGACCCTGCTGGATACTCCGCGCGCTCGCGAGGCGTTCCGCAGAGACCGCTCGCCAGGAGATCCATGAACTTCTTGTCCGTTGCCGCGAAGGCGATCGCAGGCCGCATCCGACGGTGGCTCCAGCCCTCGCTGGTGCGTCGGCTGCTGTTCGCGCAGATCGCGGTGGCGGGGCTGCTGTGGAGCGCCACGCTGGCGTTCTTCTTCTACGACTCCAACCGCCTGCCGGAGCTGGTGCGCTACGACAGGGTCTTCCAGAGCATCATGGCCTGCGCGCAGAACCTCGCCTTCGACCCCGCGCGGCAGCAGCAGACGCTCAAGGCCTTCGACATGGCGCTGCAGGAGACTTCGAGCGACTTCAAATCCGATCAGGACCGGGCGCCCGTGCTGCAGGTGTGGCAGCAGGGCCGGCTCATCTACAACTCCACGCCGAGCGCGCCGCTCATGCACACGCAGATGCCCGGGCGGGTGGAGCAGGTGCGTGCCGGCGAGCGCGTGTGGCGCGCCCGCTCGATGACCTCACCGCTGCTGGACACGCGCGTGCTGCTGGCCGAGCCCGACGTGCTGCGCCTGAACTTCACCATCGAGCACCGCAGCTATTACCTGCTGCCGCTGGCCATCAGCCTGCCCTTCATCGTCTTCCCCGCCTGGCTTTCGGTGATGCTCGCGCTGCGGCCGTGGCGGCAGGTGACGAAGGAGACCGCGGAGCGCGGCCCGGCCGATCTTTCCCCGCTGACCTTCGAGCCGCCGCACAAGGAGCTGCAGCCGCTGGTGAACGGCATCAACGGCCTGCTGCGCAGCGTGCGCGACCGTGCGTCGCGCGAACGCGGGCTGATCGCGGACGCGGCGAACGAGCTGCGCACGCCGCTCGATGCGATGCGCGTGAACGTCGAAGCCCTGAAGGCGCAGACCGCCGATGCCGGCCAGCGCGAACTCATGGCCAACGTGCTGCGAAGCAACGACCGCGCTGCGCGGCTTGTAGGCCAATTGCAGCAGCTGATGCGCAGCGACGAGATGCCGCGGGACGCCATGCCCGCGACCCTGGCCTTCGACGAGCTGGTGCAGGACCGCATCCGGCTCGTCGATTCGCTCGCGCGGGCGCGCGGCATCGCGCTGGAGTTCGCGCGCGACGAGGCGGCACCTGTGCCGGTGCATGGCGAGCGCGAGAGCCTCATATCGATGGTGAGCAACCTCGTGGAGAACGCGATCAAGTACAGCCCCGATGGGGGCACGGTCAAGGTGCGCGTCGGGCGCGAGGCATCGGAAGCCGTCCTGCAGGTGACCGACCAGGGGCCGGGCATCCCACCCGCGCTGCGCGAGCGGGTATTCGACCGCTTCTTCCGCAACCCGGACCAGACGCAGTCCGGCAGCGGGCTGGGGCTGGCCATCGTCAGGTCGGTGCTGGAAAAACACGGTGGCCGCATCGCGTTGTCAGACGGCGATGGCGGACGCGGCCTGTGCGCAACGGTGTGGCTGCCGTCGTCTGGCTGACAAGAGGGCGCATCCCTCTTAGGATGGGCCGATGCGAACACTTCCACTCCCCACCGGCGGCGAGATGCCGGTACTCGGCCTGGGCACATGGCGCATGGGCGAAGACGCGAAGCGCCGCGCCGACGAGGTCAAGGCCGTGCGCGAAGCCATCGCGCTGGGCTATCGGCTCATCGACACCGCCGAGATGTACGGCGAGGGCGGCGCAGAGACCGTGCTCGGCCAGGCGATCGGCGAAGCGTTGCGCGCGAACGATGTGCGCCGCGAGGAGCTCTTCATCGTCAGCAAGGTCTATCCGCACAACGCCAGCCGGCGCGGCACGCGCGACGCCTGCGAGCGCAGCCTGAAGCGGCTGGGGCTAGACGCCATCGATCTGTACCTGCTGCACTGGCGCGGCAGCCACCCGCTGCGCGAGACGGTGGCGGCGATGCATTCGCTGGTGGCGGACGGGCGCATCGCCCACTGGGGCGTGAGCAACTTCGACACCGACGACATGGAAGAGCTGGAGGAGGCGACTGGCGACGGCCCCGGCTGCGCGGCCAACCAGGTCTACCTGTCGCTGGGTGAACGCGGACCCGAGTTCAGCCTGCTGCCCTGGCAGCGCGAGCGCGGCATGCCGCTGATGGCCTACAGCCCCATCGACCAGGGGGCGCTGGCGGAGGACGACGGGCTGGCCGAACTTGCTGCCAGGCTTGGCGTGACCGCCGCGCAGCTCGCACTGGCAGCCGTTATCGCGCGGCCCGGCGTGGCTGCCGTTCCGAAGGCGGTGCGCAGCGCGCACCTGAAGGAGAACCTTGCTGCTGCCGATCTGCGGCTCGATGCGGCGACCCTTGCCGAGTTGGATCGCCTGCATCCGCCGCCGCGACGGAAGACGCCGCTCGCGATGATCTGAGCGTGGGGGAGCGGCAGCCTGCTTCCACTCCTCTCTCTTGCAGTATCAGTGCGCGTCCGCGTGCTTCGCAGCCGCGATGATCGCCTGATCGTCCTGCTTCGCACCGTTGAGGAACAGGTTCAGCAGCACTGCCGCAATCGACGCCAGCAGGATGCCCGACTCGATCAGCGAGTGGATGGCGTGCGGCATCCATTGCTTGAAGTTGGGAGCGATCAGCGGAATCATGCCGATGCCGATCGACACCGCCACGATCATCGCGTTATGGCGGTTGTTCTTGAAGTCCACGCCCGAGAGGATGCGGATGCCCGTGGCGGCCACCATGCCGAACATCACCAAGCCCGCGCCGCCGAGCACCACCGTGGGCAGCGATTCGACCAGCGCCGCCATCTTCGGCAGCAGGCCCAGCACGATCAGGATGATGCCGCCGGCCACGCACACGTAGCGGCTCTTGATGCCCGTGACGGCCACCAGGCCCACGTTCTGCGAGAAGCTGGTGTACGGAAAGGTGTTGAAGATGCCGCCGATCAGCGTGCCCAGGCCGTCGGTGCGCAGGCCGCGCGCCAGGTCCTTCTGGCTGATCCTGCGGTCGGTCATTTCACCGAGCGCGAGGAACATGCCGGTGGATTCGATCATCACCACGATCATGATCAGCGTCATCGTGAGGATCAGGATGGGGTCGAACTGCGGCATGCCGAAGTGGAGGGGCAGCACGATGTCCACCCACGCGGCCTTGCCCACCTTCTCGTAAGTCATGAGCCCGGTGACCGAGGCGACGACAGCGCCGATCACGATGCCCAGCAGCACCGAGATGTTGGCGACGAAGCCCTTGGCGTACTTCACGATCAGCAGGATCGACACGAGCACCAGGGCCGCAACGCCGAAGCCGGAGAGGTCCGCGTACTTGGGATTGGGCACCGTCGGCATGATCGCGAAGCCCTTGGGCACGGCGGGAATGGAGCTGCCGGGCGAAGTCACTTCCGCAAGCCACTTCGCATAGACAGGGTCGACCAGCGCCGGAGCGGTCGGGCCCACGGGGTTGCCGAAGATCCAGTTGATGCCCACGCGCATGAGGCTGATGCCGATGACCGCGATGATGGTGCCGGTGACCACCGGCGGAAAGAAGCGCAGCATGCGGCTGACCAGCGGCGCGATCAATATCGACACCACGCCCGCGCCGATGATGGCGCCGAAGAGAAGCTGTGCGCCGTTCTGGCCGGGGTTTGCGTTGGCGATGGCGACCATCGGCGCGACGGAGGCGAAGGTCACGCCCATCATCACCGGCAGCTTGATGCCGAAGAACTGCGTGGCGCCCAGCGCCTGGATCAGCGTGGCGATGCCGCAGCAGAACAGGTCGGCCGAGATCAGCAGCGCGACCTCGTCGGGGCTGAGCTTGAGCGCGCGGCCCACGATCAGCGGCACCGCGACGGCGCCCGCATACATCACCAGCACGTGCTGAAGGCCGAGGGCCGCGAGCTTGCCGGTGGGAAGCCGCTGGTCCACGGGATGGACTGTGGAGGGGGTGCTGTCGGCCGTCATCGTGTGTCTCCTGCTGCGGCGAGAGAGGGATTGATCGAGGAGAGGCGGGCGACAGGGCTGGGCATGCGCACACCTCATTGTGTACGCCAAACTGTATACAACTTATGCAACAATCCGGACTCAGGAAAACCCGAATCCGGTGCAGGGCCTACGTAACGACTGGATAGGGGCCTTCATCGAAGGTTTGCGCGTGGTAGCCCTTGCTGCCGACGTCGCGCGCGAGCTGGCTGCGGAAATCGCGGCCTTCGCGCAGGCAGCGCAGCACGTGCGCGAAGTCATGCTGCGGCTTCCATCCGAGCTCGCGCCGCGCCAGCTCGTTCACGTAGACGCGGTCGAGCCGCCGGGGCAGCGCCCATCCCCTGGCCGCATAGAGCGCCTCCGCTTCGGGAAAGAGGCGCCGCAGCACGGCGGCTGCGTCCTCGCGCAGCATCGGCAGGTCTTCGCGGGTGAAGGGCGTGGTGGCCGAGACGATGTAGCGGCCGAAGCCGATGGCCGGTGCGCGACGGGCGGCGAGAAGATGCGCCTGCACCACGTCCTCGATGTCGGCTCGGCGATGGAGCAGCTCGTTGGCCTGCGCGTTGTCCAGCGAATGCAGGCTGCGCGCCGCGGCATCGTCGTCTTCCTCGGGGAAGAAACGCGAAGTCTTCAGCACCACCACGGGCAGGCCCTGCTTGCGGTGGAACAGCTCGCACAGGCTCTCGGCCGAGGTCTTCGTCACGCCGTAGATGTTCTTGGGAACGGGCGTCACGTCCTCGGTGATCCATGCGGCCGGCACGCCCTCGGCGGGCGTGAGCGCGGAGCCGAAGGTGCTGGTCGTGCTCGTGAACACGAACGACTCGACACCCGCGGCAACCGCCCCCTCCAGCAGCATCAGCGTGCCCGTGATGTTGGTGTCGACGAACGCCTGCAGGCTGTGCGTCGCCACATGCGGCTTGTGCAGCGTGGCCGCATGGATGACGATGCGCACGCCCTTCATGCAGTCGCGCACGAAGGCGCGGTCGGTGATGGAGCCGGTTCGGTCGGTGAAGGCGGAAGAAGCGATGTCGATGCCGCGCGCGTCCTGCGAGGTGGCGCGCAGTGTGCGCATCAGTGCCTCGCCGAGGTGTCCGGCGCTGCCGGTGATCAGGATGGTCATGGCCGCGAGACTATCGCCGGGCGCCTGGACCGTCCACGCATAAGTTATGCGTGACTCAGGTGCGCAGTCTTGCCTCGCGCACCGTGAGGCCGGAGGCTGCCTGCTTGGCGTCGTGCTTCGCGATGGCGGCCTCGCTGGCCACGTCTTCTGCGTGCCTGAACATGCCCGGCGGGATGCGCACCGCGCCGATGGCCAGCGTGGCGAAGGGCGTGAAGCGGACCACGCCGTGCCGGTCCTCGCCCTCGATGCCGCCGGCCTGCCGGTCGGCCTCGTCGTAGAGGCCGGGTGCCTGCCGGTTGAAGGCTTCGATCAGCCGTGCGCAGCGCTGGTGCCAGTCGGGGCTCTGGAACAGCATCAGGAAGTCGTCGCCGCCGATGTGGCCGACGAAGTCGCGATGCGCGTCCGCATGCTGCGCCGCGAGCCGCGAGAGCAGCAGGATCATCTCGTCGCCGCGCCAGTAGCCGTAATGGTCGTTGAACACCTTGAAGCTGTTGAGGTCTGCATAGCAGGCCGCGAACTCGGCGCCGCTGTCGAGCAGCCGTTCGATGTGGATGTTGATGGGGATATTGCCCGGCAGCGAGGTCAGCGGATTGGCGTGCCGCGCCGCCTCGATGCGCGCCTCGGTGACCGCGCGCACGAGTTGGTCGCCGGTGCCCAGGCCCGCATAGCGCTTCTTCTCGGTCACGATGAAGCCTTCGTTCAGGTAGCGCTGGTCTTCCGACATCAGGATGCCGAGCAGGCTCTCGACGTTCTCCTCGCGCTCCACGATCAAGGGCGTGCTGTTGCCATAGGCCAGGCAGGGACGCCGGCCGTGCACCTCGCGGAAATACAGCCGCGCGTAGTCGTTCATGAACGACTGCCGGTTGATCAGCGCGACCGGCGTTGCGCCTTCGACAACAGCCAGCGCATGCAGCTGGGGGGTGCTTCTGGAAAGCAGCCGCGACCTCGTCGACCGGCGTCAGCGGATGGAGTGCAGGCGCCTGGATGATCGACAGGCTGCGCAGCACGTTGGGCCGCGAGGCTTGCGATGCATGCGGCATCACCGCGATGCGGCTGTCCGAGATGGCGGTCGCCACGGGCTCGGGCAGCGCCCGCAGCAGGTGCGGCGCCGGCGGGCCGAACAGGAAGCCCTGGCCCTGGGCGATGCCGAGGTCGCGCAGCACGCGCAGGTCCTGGGTGTTTTCCACGCCCTCGGCGATGAGCTCGGTGCCCATCGCAATGCCCAGGCCGACGATGGCGCGCACCATTGCCACGCTCTGCGGGGAGTCGCAGATGCCCTGGGTCAGCAGCTTGTCTATCTTCACGAAGTCGGGCTGGAGTTCCTTCCAGCGCCGCAGGTTGGAGTGGCCTTCGCCGAAGTCATCGAGCGCGATGCGCGCGCCCAGCGCATGCAGCGCCTTGACCGCCTCCTGCAATGCCCCGGCATCGGCAGCGGCGCGTTGCTCGGTGAGTTCGACCGTCACGTCGCGCACCGCGATGCCGTGGTCCGCCAGCATGCGTTCGAGCCGGCAGGTGCCGCCGGAGGCGTCCATGGCCTCGATCAGGGTGTCGGCGCTCATGTTCACGAAGAGCCGGCCCGGCTTGCTCAGCCGGCCCCAATGTGCGAACACCGCCTCCACGCAGTGCAGCTCGAAGCCGGTCAGCCGGGATTCGGCGGCCGCCTGTGCGAGCAGTGCCTCGGGGCCTGGGAGGGCGATGCCGGCGCCGCTGCGGATCAGGGCCTCGTGACCGAAGATCGTTCCCTGGCGCAGGTCCACGATGGGCTGGAAGAACGGAGCGATCGCAGGATGCGGCGGGGCGCTGGGCGGGGAGGGCCGGGGCATGCTGTGGAGGTTGTTCGTCGGCGGCTCTCGCGCGGAAGAAAAACAAGCGAGTAGCCTTTTTGGGCTACAGCATGCCGTATTTATGTGACAGGTGCACTGGCCGCCCTGCCGTCGGCATGGTCAGGCGACGGTGGTGACGATGCGCCCCGCGCGCCCGTCGGACAGCGCGATGCGCTCCCACAGCACGCGTCCGCGGAGGATCGGAACGACGCGGTCGGTGTTCGGCCCGGTGGCGATCTCCAGCGACGACAGCTCGCCCGCGTGCCAGCCCAGAGCGTCGAGCGTGGCATCGGCTTCGAGGATCTCCTGCGAGGCATAGCCGATCAGCGAGCGGCCCATGAATTCGCTGGCGTCGGCGCGCCATTCGGACTGGCGCGAGGGCGACGCGGCCAGCAGCCGGTGCGTTCGGTCGCAGACCAGGTGCACCTTGCGCATGGACGACTCGACCAGGCGCTTCAGCGCGGCGTCCTGCGCCGAGTCGCACGCTGCGGCGAGCAGCCGGTGCGCCACGACCTGCTGTGCCGGGGAAAGCGCCAGCTGTCCGCGCTCCCAGCGCGAGACGGTCGCCTGGTTCACGCCCATCAGCTGCGCGAAATGCGCCTGTTTGATGCCGCGCAGCAGCCGCATCTGGCGCAGCGCGAGGCCGAGGTTCCTGCGCATGTCAGGCCAGCAGCGCCTTCACCAGGTCGAGCTGCCGGTCGGGTTTTTCGGTGCCGAGCTCGAGGCTGGCCTCGATGCGCTCCAGGTGTTCGGTCATGCTCTTCACCGCGGCCTCGACGTCGCCCTTGCGGCACAGGCGCAGGAACTCCGCGTGCTCGTCCGACGAGCAGTGCGGGTCGTTCGAGGAGTGGTAGAGCATCGCGATCAGCGAACTGCGCGCCACCAGTTCGCGCACCAGTTCGGCCAGCGTGCGGTTGCCCGTGGCCTCGGCCAGCGTCACGTGGAAATCGCCCAGCAGCTTCTCGCGCACCGTGCCCATGGTGGTGCTCTGGCGCAGCGCGGTGCGTTCGAACTTGATGTGCTGCTCCAGCGCCTGGTAGTCGCGCGGCCGTGCGCCGGCGATGAAGAGGCGCACCACCTCGCTCTCGAGGATGCGGCGCACCGCGAACACCTCGCGAGCTTCCTCCACCGAGGGCTGGCTCACGAAGGCGCCCTTGTCGGGAATCATCTCGATGAGCTTGTCCTTCGACAGCATCAGCAGCGCCGCGCGCACCTTGGTGCGGCTCACCGAATACACGCGGCCCAGCGCTTCCTCGCGCAGCCAGGTGCCCGGCGGCAGGCGCTTCTCGACGATCGCGGTGGCGATGTCGTTGGCGATGCTTTCGATGGAGCTGTTCTTGTCGGCTGCGGCCGCGCCGCTCTCTTCGGGAGCGACGGCGGCGACAGGGGAGGCGGAAGATCTGGAACTGGCGCGGGGCATGCGCGGATTGTGGCCTACCGCGCGAGGGTGAAGCCTTCGAGTGCGCCAATGATGGGCTTGGGCAGGGGCTTTGCGAGCTCCCCGCGCTTGCTGGTGCGCAGCTTCAGCGTCACCAGCGACTCGATGAGCTTGGTGCCGGCGGCCACGCCGTCGATCACCGGCACGCCCAGCACGCCCTCGATGTGCTCGCACAGGTCGGTCATGCCGGCGCAGCCGAGCACGATGCAGTCGGTGCCGTCTTCTTCGAGCGCGCGGCGGCACTCCTCGACGATGCGCTCCCGGGCGCGCGAGCCGGGCTCCTCCAGTTCGAGCACCGGCAGTTCGCAGGCACGCACGTTGGCGCAGAAGCGTTCCATGCCGTAGATCTCGGCCAGGTGCCAGGCCTGCCCGATGGTGCGGCCCAGCGTGGTCACCACGCTGAAGCGGCTGCCGATCATGCTGGCCAGGTGCATGGCCGCCTCGGCAATGCCCACCACCGGGCCGCGTGCCAGTTCGCGCGCGGCCTTCAGGCCCGGGTCGCCGAAGCAGGCGATCACGTAGCCGTCGATGCCGTCGCGTTCGCCCGCGGCGATCTCCTGCAGCAGGCCCGGAACGGCCAGCGCCTCGTCGTAGTGGCTCTCGATGGACACCGGCCCCATGGCCGGGCTCACTGCGACGATCTCGGTGCCGGCCTGCGCCACCGCGCGGGCGCAGGCGCCGATCTTCTCGGTCATGCTCCAGGTGGTGTTCGGATTGATGATCTTGATGCGCACGGCGCGGTCCCTTTCTTTCTGTCTATCTGACTAACCGATGATTCAAGTCTTGTCGCTGCGGTTCAGCACGGCATAGATGATGAAGCCCAGGCCCATGCCGATGAACCACGCGTAGTTGGCGGCGCCGCGCAGCGTCGGCACCATCACGCAAAGAATGGGCACGATGGCCGCCGGCACCAGCGCCTGGATCGCCTTCGGGTTGTAGCCGCCGCTGTACCAGTACTCGCCCTTGGGGCTCATGCTGTAGAGCGCGTCCACGTCGATGCGCTGCTTGCGCACGATGTAGTAGTCGGCAATGAGGATGCCGAACAGCGGGCCGATGAAGGAACCCAGCACGTCGAGCGTGTAGTGAATGACTTCGGGGCTGTTGTAGAGGTTCCACGGCGTGAGGAACACCGAGCCCACCGCGGCGATCATGCCGCCCGTGCGCCAGCTGATGTGCTGCGGCGCCACGTTGGAGAAGTCGAACGCGGGCGAGACGAAGTTCGCGACGATGTTGATGCCGATGGTGGCGATCATGAAGGTCAGCGCGCCCAGCACGACTGCGGTGGTGCTGTCGATCTTGCCCACGGTGTGCACAGGGTCTGTGATGAGCTCGCCGAACACCGGCAGCGTGGCGGCGGTGGTGATGACCGTCAGCAGCGAGAAGAACACGAAGTTCACCGGCAGGCCCCAGAAGTTGCCCTTCTTCACCGCCTCGAAGCTCTTGCCGTAGCGCGAGAAGTCGCCGAAGTTGAGCATCGGCCCGCTGAAGTAGCTCACCACCAGCGCAATGGCCGAGAGCATCACGGGCAGCGCGTCCCAGCCCTGGAACTTGATGCCGCCCAGGTTCAGGTCGATCCTGCTCCAGCCGGCCTTCCACACCAGCCAGCCGCACAGGATCGCCATGACCACGTACACGGCGGGACCGGCCCAGTCGATGAACTTGCGGATGGCGTCCATGCCGTGCCAGAACACGAAGGCCTGCAGCACCCACATGACCATGAACGCGACCCAGCCCAGGGCGGAGAGGCCCGCGAAGCCGTACTTCGTGACCTCGGCATACGGTGCGAGGCCCGGCGCCATGTGCAGCGCCAGCACCATGAAGGCCGCCGAGGCGAGGTAGGTCTGCACGCCGTACCAGGCCACCGCGATCAGCCCGCGGATGATGGCCGGGATGTTCGCGCCCAGCACGCCGAAGGGCGCGCGGCATACCACGGGGTAGGGCACGCCCGTCACCTGGCTGGGCTTGGCCACGAGGTTGCAGAAGATCTGCACGATCACGATGCCCACCAGCAGCGACACCAGCACCTGCCAGCTCGAAAGGCCCAGCGCGAAGAGGCTGCCCGCGGTGATGTAGCCGCCCACGCTGTGCACGTCGGACATCCAGAACGCGAAGATGTTGTATTGCCCCCAGGTCTGCTTCTTCAGCGGAGCGAGGTCTTCGTTGGTCAGCCGCGGGTGGTAGCCCGGCTTGATGACGGCGTTCGATTCTGCGTGCGGCGCAATGCCGGCTTCGCTCGCCCCCGTGGGGGCCTGGCTGACGACTGTGCTCATGGTCTTACCTCTTGCGGGTGGGTGGATCAGAACCGGTTTTGACGCAAATTTCGCGCCGGATTATCGGGTGCGTTATTTGTATACAAAAAACGAACGCAATCAAGGTCATTCGAGAACTCATATATCGGTGTAATCCCTGAGGTTTCTCGCGTTGGCGCCGGGTGCGGCGCCAACGCCCGGGCATGCGCGGACCGAGGGAGAGAAGGGCTGGAGAGACAGGGAGTCCGGATGCCTCGGGATGGGGCGAGGCCGCGTAGCGATGCACTCGTGAGGTGCGCCGCTACGTGGTCGGTACTGCCCGATGCGGCGGCGCGGCGCGCGTGACGACCTTACTGGCTGTGCTCTTTCTTGTGCGGCGGAGCGGCATGTTCGTGCGGAGCCGGGGGATGCTCGGGATGCCCATGCGGGGGTGCTGGCGGGTGCGGTCTGGGCGCGGGAGCTGCCGCTGCTGGCATCGGCCTTGGCGGACGCTGGAGCTTCTGATCGCCTCCGTCGTGCGCTGCGAATGCCGGGCGCCCTTGATGTGCCATTCGAGGATCTTCGGTCGGCGGCTTCGGCCGTTGGGGCGTCTCGGCGCGAGCCTGCGCCGGTGGTGCCGAGGCCATCGCGGGCTCGGGCCTTCTGGCGGGCGCTTCGGACATGAGCGGCTCGGGTCGCGACTGCGGTGCAGGATGCGGCGAGGGCTCGCTGTGCGCCTGCGCCTCGGGACGGCCCTGCGGCTCGGGGTGTGCCTGCGGCGCAAAGAGTGGCTGCGGCTGCGCCTGCGACGGCGGATGAGTCGCCGCTTGTTGCGCGGCAGGAGTGCCGGGAGCCGCAGGGCGGACAGCTTCCGCCGACCGTGCAGCGGGCGGCGGCGGCTGGCGATCGGCCGGCAGCGCGGCGACCGGCTTCGCGCTCGCCGGAACGGGCGCCATCGCACGCACGACGGGCGGCAGTGCGGCGGCAAGGTGAGCGCTTGCCGGCACTGCCGCTTCGAATGGCCGCCCGCTCGCCGTTGCACTCGCGGGCGCCACAACTTTCACTGTCTGGTTGTTGTTGGTGATGTTCGTGACGTTGGTGATGTTGTTGACCGTCGTGTTGTTCGTCACGTTGTTGATCGTGGTGCTCTGCACGCGCATGCCGACGTTGGTGACCGGCGGCGCACTCACGACCACCGCCGGCGGCGTACCGATCGGGGCAGGCACGATCAGGCCGAGCCGCGAACCGGGAGGCGCGGGAACGAACACGCCAGGAGGCCCGATCGGAGCGATCCCTGCCACCACGCCGGCTGCCGCCACCGACACCGCGAGGCTCAGGCCCAGGGGCGGCGGCACGAACGCGACGCCCGGCGGCGACCAATGGCCGGCGACGAAGACCACCACGTTGTCGCGATGCTCGTAGTAGGGCTGCACCCATCCATAGCCGGGCTGTGGAGGCGCGGACCAGCGGCCTGCGGCCCACACCCAGTTGCCGTGCCATGTCCAATAGCCGCCGGTCCACACGGCTTCCACGAATGGCGAGGGCGGCGGCACTTCCACGAGCATCGGTGGCGGAGCCCATGCCACCGCGATGGGACGAGGCTGATACAGCGGCGGATCGACATAGACGCTCACCACCGGCGGTGTGGCGACGACTACGTGCGCGGGCTGCACGACGGTGCGGACTACCGGGGCCGGTGGTTGAACGACACAGCCTGCGGTCAGGCTCACCACCAGAACTCCTGCGAGTTGAAAGGCGGGGAGAGAAGATGCTTTTCTCATTCGATGTTCCCGATGACGTGCACGAATGGCACAGGGAACGACCTAACGGGCTCTCGAAAACAGTCGATGACAGCGCCGGGATGAATTTCATGCAGTAACGATATTTCCCCGTTCGGGTCGATCCGTGTCAGGCTGCGCTCAGCCTGGATCACCTCGACAAGGAAAGGAACGAACGCTCCACATGCAGGAAGATGAAAAGACCGATCGTCTTCCTAAGTAATGAATTAGATCAATGATTTGAAGCAAACATATAACGGCGCGGTAGCTCCATCTTGGCGCTTTGGAAGGAGAAACTGTGCGGCTGCTGGATTCCCAACTTTCTCTCGAACCCGAATCGAGCGGTTCACTCGTCGAGGTCTCGACGGGCCCGGTTAAGAGGCCGGCCGAAGATATCGATGTCACCCGGATATTGCTCGTCGATCATCGCTCCAGCTTTTGCGATTCGATGAATGAAGCGCTGCAGCAGCGAGGGGTAATGATCGATATAGCGCGCGGCAACAATGCGGCAGCAACCCCTGCGCTTGCACGGGACTATTCGCTGGTTCTGTTGAACTCCATGCAGCTCGGCAGCGCAGGACTGAGTGCCGTGCGATCGATCCGGCGCAAGACGAATGCCCCTCTGCTCGTTCTTACCGAGCGCGACAGCGTGGCCCTGCGCCTGGCGGGGCTGGAACTTGGCGCGAGCGACTATCTGGTCAAGCCGTTCACGATGCCCCAACTGCTGGCGCGCATCAGGGCATTGGCGCGCAACTGCGTTGCACGTCCCCAGCCGATACTGTGGCTGGGCGACCTGGAAATCAACGAGCGCGATGCGACGTGCCGCCGCGACGGCAAGGACCTCGGGCTGACCAGGATGGAGTTCGTGCTGTTGCTTGCCCTGCTTCGCAACCAGGGGCGCGTGATGTCGCGCGAGACGCTCGCCCGCGAAGTCTGGGGCACGGAGTTCGATCCCGCCACCAACGCGATCAACGTGGCCATACTGCGCCTGCGCAACAAGGTCGACGCACCGTTCGACGTGAAGCTGCTGCACACGGTGCGAGGCGAGGGCTACGTGCTCGAACTCCGGTCTCGCTCCTGAGCGAGCCTCCTGCAGTCTCTCCGTTCGTCCTACGGCAGTTCGCGCGCACTCACGGGGTCGGCCGTCGGCGGCAGCGCGCCGCGCAATGGGCTCGGCGCGAGTTCGCGGCCATCGGAGGCAGCCCGCGGTGGCGGGATGAGCTCGGTGCCTTCCATGCGCGTGCTGCCGCTTCGGCCCGGTGCGCGCATGGGCGGCGCGTTGGGCAGCAGCGGCGCCGCATCCACCGCGCGCAGCATGAGGTTGGCGGTGTCCGGCTGCGTGCGCTGCTGCATGCTGCGGATCTCGTCGTAGCGGCCGTAGGAGAAGGACTCGACGGAGTCTGCATCGCGCATCACGGCGGGACGCAGGAACATCATCAGGTTGCTCTTGGTGCGCGTCCGGTTCTCGTTCTTGAACAGATTGCCCACCACTGGCACGTCTCCCGCCAGCGGCACTTTCTCGATGGTGTTGTTGTAGGTGTCGGACAGCAGGCCGCCGAGCATGACCAGGCCACCGTCTTCCACAAGCACGTTCGACTCGATCGAGCGCTTGTTGGTGGTCGGGCCGTTCTGGTTGTTCACCGTGTTCTGGTCGACCGTCGAGGCCTCCTGGAAGATGGTGAGCTTCACCGTGCCGTTCTCGTTGATGGTCGGGCGCACCCGCAGCGTGAGGCCCACGTCCTTGCGCTCGACGGTGGTGAACGGATTGACGCCGACCGAACCGGCCGCGCTCGCGTACTGGCCCGTGACGAAGGGCACGTTCTGGCCGATAACGATGCGGGCTTCCTCGTTGTCCAGCGTCAGCAGGTTGGGCGTGGAGAGGATGTTGGCATCGCCGTCGCTGCTGAAGAAGTTGGCGATGGCGCCCAGCACGTACTGTCCGCCGATCCTGGCTCCGACGCCGATGTTCAGCCCCGTCGGGATCTGGCCCGCCACGCCAGCGGCGTTGCGCGTGGCCAGCGCCTGCGTCAGTGCCAGGATGTTGTTCCTGTTGAGGCTGGAATTGGTGCCGATGACCGCGTTGCGGCCCAGCGCGCTCTGCCACTGTACGCCGAAGCTCGCGGCCTTGCTGGCGTTCACTTCGACGATCAGCGCTTCGATCATCACCTGCGCGCGCCGGCCGTCGAGCCTGTCGATCACCGCGCGCATCTGCCTGTATTGCGGCTCGGAGGCGGTGATGATCAGCGAATTGGTCGACGGGTCGGCCTGGATCTGGCCGCCGGTGGAGGGCTGGTTCGCGTTGTTCAGCGGCGCGTCGGCCGCGCTCGAAGCGCCGCCCTGGCCGCCGCCCTGTCCGCCGCCGTTCGGGCCCGTCGGCGAGGCTTGCTGCTGGCCTTGCTGGGAAACGCCGCCGCCTGCGGCCTGGGTCGCGTTCTGCTGGCTCGCCGCCATCGCGGCACGCAGCGTGACGGCGAGCCGCACCGCATCCGCATTCTTCAGGTAGACCACGTAGATGTTGCCGGCGGCGCCGTTTCCGGTGTCCGCCGGCGCGCGGTCTAGTTTGTCGACCAGCGCGCGCACGAGCTGCATGCGCGCCGGGTTGGCAGCCCGCATGAGCACCGAGTTGCTGCGCGGGTCGGCCATCAGGGTGGTGCGGAACGACGAGTCCGCTGCGCTCGAAATGGGCGCCGCATCCGGCGACCCCGACGTGCCCGACATGCCTGAAATGGCCGACCCGCCCGATGCACCCGAGCTGCCGCCGTCGATCAGCCGCTGCAGCATCGGCACGATGTCGGTGGCGAGCGCGTACCGCAGTTGGATGATCTCGACGTCGGACGCGTTCGGAACATCCAGCGACGCGATGACGCGCGCGAGCCGGCGCATGTTGTCGGCGTAGTCGGTGATCACCAGCGAGTTGGTGCCCGGGTTCACGTTGATGCTGTTGTTCGGCGCGATCAGCGGGCGCAGCACCGGCAGCAGGTTGTTCGGCGACTCGTAGTTGAGCCTGAAGATCTGCGTGACGACCTGGTTGCCGGCGTTCGACGGGATGGCGCCGATCGAGGTATTGACGGTGCCGCTCTGCAGCTTGGCGCTGGCCTCGGGCACCACCTTGTAGAGCCCTTCGGCTTCCACCAGGGCGAAGCCGCGCAGGCGCAGCGCGAGGGCGAACTGGTCGAAGGCCGCGGCCGGCAGGATCGCTCGCTCGGTGACGAGGTTCATCGTGCCCTTCACCCGCGGGTCGATCGCCACGTCGCGGCCGGTGACCACTGCCATGGTGCGGGCCACCGCCTCGATGTCTGCGTTGAAGAAGTTCAGCGTGATGGGCTCGCCGCCGGCGGGTGCTGCCTTGGCGCTGGCGGGCGTGCGAGCTGGCGTCGGGGCGGCCGCAGCGCTGGCGGACTGCAGCGTGACCTTGAGCGAACTGCCCTGTATCTCGGTCTTGTATGAAGCGGGTTGCCACAGGTTCAGCACGACCCGGCTGCGTTCTCCCGCCTGCACGACATTGATCGAACGCAGGTTGGCCTGGTTCACCTCGACGGCTGCGCGGCCGACTTCGCTGGCGACGCCGGGAAAGTCGAGCGCGATGCGCGCAGGGTTCTGTATGGCGAATCCGCCCGGCAGCTCATCGAGCGGCTGCGCCAGGTCGATCTGGACGACCGCGGCTCCATGCTGCACGTAGCCCGACACCGCCTTGATGGTGTTCTGCGCATGGGCCAGCCCCAATGCGCCGCAGAGCAGCAAGCCGAGGCATGCGGCGCGAACGCCGCGCGCGGCGGGAAGCGATGCCTTCATGCGTCAGTGCCCGCAAGACCTGCGGTGGCAGGGGTACTTCGCAGCTGCAAGGCTCTTTCGCCCGGGCATGGCGAGGGCTGGAGCGAACGGCTGCCTTCCGGGCCGATGGCCGGCCGGTTCCTCGTGCATGTTCGAATCGCGGAGCAAAAACGGCATCAGGGGCCGACAACGATGGTTTGAGTTTCCGCACCGATCCACATCGTTGCTGCTTGGGGCTATGCCGGAAGATGGATGCGCCGTCCGGGGCTTCCGGGCACGCATGCTCGCTGATTTGCCTTCTTGCCACTAGCCGTCTAAATGAAATTGAGAACCTCAATTTTGCATGCAATCGGCTGGCGCCCGGGCCGGGATGGCTGGCGAGGTGCCTTCACGAACTTTGCGGATGCGGCAGCGACGGGGTCCGCTCGCGGCCTTGGCCGCCATTGCAGCCCTCTGGCACGCAATGGCCCATGAGGCGAGGGGACGCTGGCGCCTGGCGCGCGAGGGCCCTTAAGATGCGCTCGCCCGCAGCGGCCGCCGGCCGCACGTGCTGCAACCGCGTCGTTCCATGCTCGAACTTCTTACCGACCCTCAGGTCTGGATCGCCTTCGCCACCCTGACCGCGCTGGAACTGGTCCTCGGTATCGACAACATCATCTTCATCTCGATCCTGGTCGACAAGCTGCCCGTGGCCCAGCGGGAGTTCGCGCGGCGCATCGGCCTTTTCATGGCCATGTTCATGCGCATCGGGCTGCTCCTGGTGCTCGCGTGGATCGTCGGCCTGGTGGCGCCGCTCTTCACCGTGTTCAGCAAGGAGATTTCGGGGCGCGACCTGATCCTCATCCTGGGCGGGCTGTTCCTCATCTGGAAGAGCACCAGCGAGGTCCACCAGTCGCTCGAAGGCGAGCATGAGCACAAGCAGAGCGCCGCCAAGGCGACCTTCGCCTCGGTGATCCTGCAGATCATGATCATCGACCTGGTGTTCTCGCTCGACTCGATCATCACCGCCGTGGGCATGGTGGACGACGTGCGCGTGATGATCGCAGCGGTGGTCGCCTCGGTGCTGCTGATGATGCTGTTCGCAGGCCCCATCGGCCGCTTCGTCTCGGCCCATCCGACCATCAAGATGCTGGCGCTGTCTTTCCTGGTGGTGGTGGGCGTCGTGCTCGTGGCCGAGGGCTTCGACCATCACGTGCCCAAGGGCTATGTGTACTTCGCGATGGCGTTCTCTCTGATCGTGGAGATGCTCAACATCCGCATGCGTACGAAGGCGGCCCGGCGCGTGGAACTGAACCCGCCGCGCATGCCTGGCGATTGAAGCGCAGGCCGCGCGGCGTTCGGTCGCCTGGCTACTGCGCCGCGACCTTCACGAACACCGAGTTCGAATAGAACCACAGGTCGCTGTAGTTGCGCGCATTGATCGCGTTGAAGCGGGCCACGTTGTCGGTGCCCGTGGTCTGCGCGTCGAACAGTGGCTCGCCGCCGGCGGTTTCGTTGGGCACGTCGGTGCCCAGGTTGGTGCCGCGCAGGCGGAAGTACTGGTTGTTGCCGGCCTTCACCGTGTAGCTCACCGTGAAGTAGCCGTCGGTATCGAGCTTCCAGTCGCTGCGCGTGAAGCGCTTGAGCACGCGCGTCGACGGGTTGGTGTCGCGCGAATAGCCCGCCGTGCCGGGCAGCTCCGGGCCTGTCACGTCGCCTGCTATCAGGTCGATGTGGTCGACCACCGGCTTCACGTTGGCGAAGATGCCGCTGCCGAGCTGGTACTCGAAGTTGTTGCGCTCCGGGCTCCTGAAGCGGATGGTGATCTTCAGGTCTTCACCTGCCTTGGCTGCCACTTCCGAACCCATCTCGCCGGAAGCCTTGGCGCCTTGCACCTTGAAGTCGAGCGCGTCGATCAGGCCGCCGTTCACCGCGAAGAGCTTGCCCGAGCGCATGGCAGCAAGCAGCGACTTCGGGTCCTTGATGTCGCCGAACAGGTGGTTCTGCGCGTACTCGCCCGGCGCATAGCCGCTGCTGTACTGGCCCTTCGAGACGGTGAAGTGGTAGTCGGAGTCGGCCACGTTCCAGATGTGGCGGCCTTCGGAGAGCAGCGCGTCCCAGGTGCCGCCGAGCTTGGCGACGAGGTAGTCGACGCCCCCGTAGGTGCGCGAGGGCAGGTTGGCGTCGGTATAGGCACTGTTGTAGCCGCCGCGGTCGGGCTCCATCTGGTTGCCGACCATGCCTTCGAGCGAGAACACGATGTTCGGCGCCAGGTCGTTCATCTCGCGCAGCTGGGCGATCGTGTACTTGCCGGGGTTGCGCGAGGGATGGTTGATCTGCAGGTAGCTGGTGTCGGGGTAGTTCTTCTTGAGCCAGGCGATCGCGGCCATGGTCTCGGCGTGCGTGTTGTAGCCGGTGCCGGCCTTCGGGCCCCATGCGGCGACGTCAGCGGCCGGGAACAGCGCCGCGTCGCGGTTGGTGAAGAGGTATTCGAACTGGCTCGCTGCCTTGAGCGCGGCGTCCGACATGGGGTTGTCGGTCAGGATGCCGACGTTGCCGTGGTCGTGCGAGGGCATGTCCCATTCGAAGGCCGCGAAGATGGTCTTGTCGGCGTACTTGCCGCTGGCCTGCAGCGCCTTGATGCGCGGCACCTGGTACTTGGCCATGCCTTCGGAGAAGGGTATCGAAGCAGCCAGCTTGTTGCCGTCGTTGTCGTACGAGGACAGGCGCAGGTGGTCCGAAATCGCGGCCCAGTCGAGGCCGAACTTGTCGAAGGCCTTGGACAGTACCTGGTCGAGCGTGGTGACCTGCTGCGTGTCGTCCGACTGCATCGTGTGGATGTGCAGGTCGCCCACGGTCCAGCGGCCGGCCGGCGCGGCCGGGCCGGGATCGGCGGCGGCGGGTGCAGGAGCGGGCGCGGGCGCGGGCGCGACGGCGGGCGGGTTGCCGGTTGCCACGGGAAGGAAGGCCGGGCCGCCGGAGCTTCCGCTGCCGCCGCCGCAGCCGGCCAGCATGAGCGTGCCGACGGCGAGGGTGGAGAACAGCGAGCGGCGGAACGGAAGGGGAGTCGAGCGAACGATCGGAGCGGTATGCATGGCGGTCAAAAAATGACGCGCACCTGAAGTGCGCGTGTCCTGGAAAGCCGCCGAGTCTGGAGGGGCGCCATGACGCTTCCATGAAATTGCAACGAAAGTTCGTTGTTTTCATGCCCATCGGAAAGATGCCGGCTGGCTTGCCGGGCCGGGGAAGGTGTGCGCTCTATAAACTGTGCCCCTCCCATGATTCCCAGCGCGCCCGCAACTTCGCTTACCGCGTCCGTCGACGATGAGATGCTGTCGCGCATGGTGCGCACCGACCAGATGGTGGCCGTGCGCCGCAGCGTGCTCGCGGCCATTCCCATCAACGTGGTGCTCAGCTGCACCGTGGCGCTGGTCGCGCTTCACGCCGGCCGGGCCTTCGAAGGGCTGATCTGGCTGCTGCTGTCGCTCGCGCTGAACGGCGTGCGCAGCTACATCAGCCGCTGGCCTTTCGCGCCCTGGCCCGGCGTCGCGGCCGAAAGCGGCGTCGCCACCTCGGCCAGCGGGCGTCCGGTCGGATGGCATCTGCGGGCCGCCGCCGCCATGGCCGGGGCGTCGGGTTGCGTCTGGGCGCTCATCCCGCTGCTGTGCGACGGCTACTCCTCGCCGCAGGCGGTGTTCTACCTGACGGTGGTGTGCGGCATCTGCGCAGGCTCGGTCACCTACGGCATCGCCTATGCGTTGGTGCCCATCAGCTTCATCACGCCGCCGCTGCTGTCGGTGGCGGGTTGCCTCGTCTTCGCGGGCGGCTTCGACAACCTGAGCCTTGCCGCGATGGTGCTGCTGTACCTCGGCGCGCTGATGCGCGGCGCGCTGCACAGCGACAGGGCCTTCCGCGAAGGAAGCCGCATCCGCAACGAAGCCACCGCCATGGCCACCCAGCTGCGGATGGCCCACGCGAAGTCGCTGGACGCGGCGCAGCAGCTGGCCTTCCGCGCATCGCACGATTCGCTCACCGGCCTGCTCAACCGCGAAGGCTTCACCGAGGCGGCAACGCTGCACCTCATGGTTCCCGACGGCCGCCAGCACGGCCTGCTGCTGCTGGACCTGGACGGCTTCAAGGCCGTGAACGACGCGTTCGGCCACAAGGCCGGCGACCGCGTGCTGCAGGACGTGGCCTCCTGGCTGCAGCGCGAGACCGAGGACATGCAGGCAGTGCTCGGGCGCTGGGGCGGCGACGAGTTCGCGGTGCTCTACGGCCTGCGCGACGAACGGCAGGCGCCCGCGGCGATCGCGCAGGCGCTGATCCGCTCTATTTCTTTCGCCACCTCGCACTACGGCGGCCACCTTGGCGTGAGCATCGGCATCTCCGTCTCGGGCGAGGCGGGTTTCGCCGACATGATCAGCTTCGCCGACGAGGCCCTGCACGAGGCCAAGCGCACCGGACGCAACCGCTACCAGGTCTTCGACAACGCGCTCAACCAGCGCCTGGCCACGCGCCGGGACGTGGAGCGCGACCTGCTCCAGGCCATCGGGACGCGCGACATCGGCGTGTGGTACCAGCCCATCATGACCAGCGACGGGCGGGAGGTGCACAGCCTGGAGGCGCTGATGCGCTGGAACCACCCGCGCCACGGCCAGATCGCCCCGGAAGACGTGATCCACGCCGCCGCGAGCACCGGTGTTGCCGAGCCGCTGTTGCGGCACCTGGTCGACGAGGTCTGCCGGGGCATGCGCCAGCTGGAGGCGGCGGGCTCGAGCCTGGCGGGCGTGCCGGTGGCGATCAACGTCTCGCCGCGCGAGATGGCGCAGCTTGCGGTGGACGACATCGTGCTCGGCATGCTGAAGCTGCGCGGCATCGCGCCGCGCCGGCTGCAGATCGAAATCACGGAGGAGGTGGCGCTGGACACCCATGCCACGCGCGGGCGGCTGAGCGCGCTGTCGGCCGCGGGCGTGGCGATCGTGGTGGACGACTTCGGCGTGGGCTTCTCGTCGCTGGCTTCGCTGCGCAGCGAGTACGTGCGGCAGGTCAAGATCGACCGCAGCTTCATCCTCGACCTGTCGTCCTCGCCGGGCAACGAGGTGCTGGTGGACTCCATCGTCCAGCTCGGGCATTCGCTCGGAGTCCAGGTGGTGGCCGAGGGCGTGGAGACGCAGGCCGAGCTCGATGTGTTGCGCAACCTGGGCTGCGGCCTGGTGCAGGGCTATCACCTGGCGCGGCCCGCGCCGCTGCCTGATGTGATGGCCTGGGCGACGGCGCGTTCGGCGCCAGTGCCCGTCAAGGCGGGTTGAGGCGGGCCGAGCAGCCCGCCGGTTCGATCAGGCCAGCAGGTCGCTGAGCGTGCGCGCGATCACCTTGGTGGCGCGGCGCAGGTCTTCGAGCACCACGCGCTCGTCGCTGCGCTTGGCGTGCGATTCGAGCACCGTGCGCGGGCCGGCGCCGTAGATCACGCCGGGAATGCCGGCTTCCACGTACAGGCGCACGTCGGTGTACAGCGGTGTGCCCATGGCCTTGATCGGCTCGCCGAACAGCTCGCCGCCGTGCTTCTGGATCGCATCGACCAGCGGCTTGTTGCCGGCCAGCGGCTTCATCGAGTTGGCCAGCAGCAGGCGCTTGATCTCCACCGTGATGCCTTCGCTCTCGGCGGCGGCGTCTGCGATCACCTTGCGGATGTTGGCCTCGACCTCGACCGGGTTCTCCTCGGGGATCATGCGGCGGTCGAGCTTGAACACCACCTTGCCCGGAACCACGTTGGTGTTGGTGCCGCCTTCGATGCGGCCGACGTTGAGGTACGGGTGCGTGATGCCCTCGACCTTCGAGGTGACCTGCTTGTAGAGCGTGTTCTGCGCGTACAGCGCGTTCAGGATCTTCGTTGCGCCCTGCAGCGCGTCGATGCCGGTGGCCGGCACGGCGGCGTGGGCCATCTTGCCGTGCACCGTCACTTCCATCTGCAGGCAGCCGTTGTGGGCCGTGACCACTTCGTAGCTGAAGCCGGCCGCGATCATCAGGTCGGGCTTGGTCAGGCTCTTCTCGAGCAGCCAGCCCGGGCCCAGGATCCCGCCGAATTCCTCGTCGTAGGTGAAGTGCAGCTCGATGCTGCCCTTGGCCGGCTTGGCCACGGCTTCGAGCGCGCGCAGCGCGAAGGTGAAGCTGGCGAAGTCGCTCTTGCTCACCGCGGCAGCACGGCCGTAGAGGCTGCCGTCGACGATCTCGCCGCCGTACGGATCGTGCGTCCAGCCTTCGCCGGGCGGCACCACGTCGCCGTGCGCGTTCAGCGCCACCGTGCGGCCGCCGTCGCCGTACTTGCGGCGCACGATCAGGTTGGTGATGGACTCGAGGCCGTAGTCCTTCACTTCCTGTGCGGGCACGGCATGCTTCTCGGCCGTGAGGCCGAAGTCGTTCAGCAACTCGGCGGTGCGTTCGGCGTGCGGCGCGTTGTTGCCCGGCGGGGTGTCGGTGGGCACCTGCACCAGTTGCTGCAGGAACTTCACTTCCTCGTCGAAGTGGGCGTCGATCCAGGCGTCGAGCTTTGCGTAGTCGGTCATGTCTGTTCTTCTGTGAGTCAGTGGGCTGCCTGCTCGGTGGCGAGGCCTTCAAGCAAAAGCTGGAAGGCTTGCACGGCAAGCTGGATGTCGTCGTTGGTGCTCGATTCGAGCGGGTTGTGGCTGATGCCCGAGTTGATGCCGCGCACGAACAGCATCGCCTGCGGCATCACCTCGTGCAGCTTCATGGCGTCGTGGCCGGCGCCGCTGGGCATGCGGAAGAGCGGAATGCCCAGCGCGTCGACGGCCTTTTCCCAGCGCTGCTGCCAGGCAGGATCGCTGGGGGCGGCGGATGCGCGCATCGTTTCCTCGAGCTCGTAGCGCACGCCGCGTCGTTCGCAGATGTCCTTCAGCGCATTGACCACATCGGTGGCCAGCGCATCGCGCTGCTCATTGTTCGGCGCGCGCAGGTCGAGGCTGAACTTGCAGCGCCCGGGCACCACGTTGATCGAGCCGCTGGGCACTTCGAGCATGCCGACGGTGCCGACCGAGTCGCCGTCCTTGGCCGCGCGCTGCTCTGTGTAGAGGATCAGCTCGGCCACGGCCGCGGCCGCGTCGCGGCGGCGGTCCATCGGCGTGGTGCCGGCGTGGCTGGCCATGCCGACCACCTCGCCCACGTAGCGCACACTGCCGTTGATGGAAGTGACGATGCCCAGCGGCAGGTCGAGCTCGGTGAGCACCGGTCCCTGTTCGATGTGCACCTCGACGAAGCCGAGGTAACGGGCCGGGTCGCGCTGGATCTTCGGAATGTCTTCCAGCTTCAGGCCGGCGTGCTGCATGGCCTCGCGCATGGTGATGCCGTCGGCGTCCTTCTGGTCGAGCCAGCGCTGGTCGAAGTGGCCGATGAGCGCGCCCGAGCCCAGGAAGGTCGCCTTGTAGCGCTGGCCTTCCTCCTCGGCGAAGCCCACCACCTCGAAGGCGAAGGGCAGGCGCCTGTTCTGGCGCTTGAGTTCGCGCACGCAGGCCATCGGCACGAAGATGCCGAGGCGGCCGTCGTACTTGCCGCCGTTGCGCACGGTGTCGTAGTGGGAGCCTGTGAGCAGGGTCTTCGCGTCGGGCGTCGCGCCAGAACCTTCGATGAAGCCTGCGGCTTCATAGCGGCCCACCACGTTGCCGACCGCGTCGATGTGCACCGAGTCGAAGCCCACGTCGCGCATCCAGCCCGAGATCTGCGCGGCGCAGGCGCGGTGCGCGTCGGTCAGGTAGGTGACGGTAAGCTGGCCTTTTTCGGCATAGCCGGGGTCGGTGTGCACCGAGAGCTGCTCCTGCCAGTCCCACACGTCGTTGCCGAGCGTGATGTCGGCGGCGAACTTGTCGTCCAGGCGGATCTCGGCAATGCGATGGATGTTGCGCAGCGCCTCGCCGAGTTCGAAATCGGGGTGGTTGTGCAGCCGGCGCGCGAAGGTCTCGATGATCTCGCGCTTGGCCAGCCCCGTGCCGCGCGGGCCGCGCACCGCGAGGATGAACGGGAAGCCGAACTTCGCGTTGTAGTCGGCGTTGAGCTGCTGGATCTTCGCGAACTCCTCGGGCGTGCAGTCGGTCAGGCCGGCCTTGCTCTGCTCGTTGGTCGATTCGGCCGTGAGCGTCTTACTGACCATGGCCTTGCCGGCGAGCTCGGGGTGAGCGCGGATCAGGCCGATCTGCTCGTCGGCCGACGAGGCGGCCAGCGCCTGCACCAGCGCGTGCTTGAGGTGCGCGAGCGAGCGGAAGGGGCGGGCAGCGAGTGCGCGCTCGGCGATCCACGGCGAGTGCTCGTAGATGCCGTCGAGCAGCGCGACGGCTTCGGCCGGCGCCGCGGCGTTGAGTTGGGCGATGGTGAGGCTCATGATGCGGCTCCGGCTTCGAAAGGATGTGCCTGCTTCCAGTGGCGTGCGATGTCCACGCGGCGGCAGACCCACACCTTGTCGTGGCTGGCGATGTGGTCGAGGAAGCGCTGCAGCGCGGTGATGCGCCCGGGCCGTCCGAGCAGGCGGCAGTGCATGCCGATGCTCATCATCTTGGGGCTGTCGTCGCCGTTCGGGTCGCCTTCGGCATAGAGCGCGTCGAACGTGTCCTTCATGTACTGGAAGAACGGATCGGCGTGCGAGTAGCCTTGCGGCAGCGCGAAGCGCATGTCGTTGCAGTCGAGCGTGTAGGGCACGATGAGCTGCGGCACCACGGTGCCGTCGGTCTTCTGCACCTTCATCCAGAAGGGGAGGTCGTCGCCGTAGTAGTCGCTGTCGTACTCGAAGCCGCCGTAATCGGCCACGAGGCGGCGGGTGCGCGGGCTGTCGCGGCCGGTGTACCAGCCCAGGGCGCGCTCGCCGGTGAGCTTCTCGATGGCTTCCATGCCCAGTCGCATGTGCTCGCGCTCGGTGGCTTCGTCGATGTTCTGGTAGTGGATCCAGCGCCAGCCGTGGCAGGCGATCTCGTGGCCCAGCTCCTTGAAGGCGGCGGTCAGCTCCGGATAGCGCTCCAGCGCCATGCCCACACCGAACACGGTCAGCGGCAGGCCACGCTTCTCGAACTCGCGCAGGATGCGCCACACGCCGGCACGCGAGCCGTACTCGTAGATGCCTTCCATGCTGATGTGCCGGTCGGGGAAGCTCGCCGGGTTGAACATCTCGGAGAGGAACTGCTCGGAGCCCGCGTCGCCGTGCAGCGTGGCGTTCTCGCCGCCTTCCTCGTAGTTCAGCACGAACTGCACGGCGACGCGGGCGCCGCCGGGCCAGCGGGCATGGGGCGGGTTGCGGCCGTAGCCGATCAGGTCGCGCGGGTAGGGCAGGGTGGAGTCGTAGACGGTCATTGTGTGGATCAGGACAGCGCCAGCGAGATGTCGTTGGTCGGGACCTTGCGGTCGAAGGTGAGGTTGGCCTCGACGTGCTCGAGGTGTTCGGTCATGAGGCGCACGGCGCGCTCCTCGTCGCGTGCCGCCAGGGCCTTCACGATGTCGGCGTGCTCGTCGTTGGAGTGCTCGGCCGCGCTGGCGCTCTGGTACATCAGCGTGATGAGGGCGCAGCGCGAGATGAGCTCGCCCAGGATCTGCGCCAGCACCTGGTTGCCCATGAGCTCGGCCATGCGCACGTGGAAGTCGCCGAGCAGCTCGGTGCGCCCGGAAACGTCTTCGCCCGACACGGCGGACTTCTCCAGCGCCACGTGCTCCTTCAGCGCCTTGATCTTGGCGGGCGTGACTGTGCGCACGAACTCGCGCGTCATCTCGGCCTCGAGCATGCGGCGCACGGCGAACACCTGCTTGGCCTCGTCGACCGCGGGCGCCGCCACGAAGGCGCCGCGCGCGGGCTCCAGCCGGATGAGCTTGTTCTGCGAGAGCTGGAAGAGCGCCTGGCGCACCAGCGTGCGCGAGACACCGAAGTGATCGGCCAGCTTCTGCTCGGCCAGCTTGGTGCCGGGCTGAAGCCGGTGCTCGACGATGGCCTTCGTGAGGGCATCGACGATCGAACGGGTGGTGGAGGACTCCATGTTTTTCATGATAGACCCAAAGCCGGTAACTGTATACACTTTTGTCCACCGGAATTTCCCGCACCCCCGATCCGACCCTTTCGGACTTTCAAGGAGCGCCCCATGGGCCTGAGCACTCACGTACTGGACACGATGCATGGCGGCCCCGCGGCCGGCATGGAGGTCGCGCTCTACACCACAGACGGCGACGCCGCCACGCTGGTGAAGCGCTTCACGCTGAATTCGGACGGCCGCAGCGACGGGCCGCTCTACGACAACAACTCGCTGAAGGTCGGCACCTACCGCCTGGTGTTCGACGTGGCCGGCTACTTCAAGGCCCTGGGCGTCAAGCTGCCGGAGCCGAACTTCCTGAACAAGGTGTCGCTGGACTTCGGCGTGGCCCACACCGACCAGCACTACCACGTGCCGCTGCTGGTGAGCCCGTGGAGCTACTCCACGTACCGCGGCTCCTGACGCAAGGCGTCAGTCCCCTTGCTGCTGGCCTTCTGTCAGGGTGTCGAGTTGGAAGCGGCCGCTTTCGTCCCACAGCCAGGTGTCCGTCCATGTGACGGTGCCCATGCGCGTGGCCGGCGGGAAGGGCGATGCCTTCAGCACCATGCGCTCGATCTCGGCGATGACCTCGGGCGCATGCTTGGGAGCACGCAGCCAGCGCATCGAGCGCACCTTGCCGCCCGCATCGATGCTCACCTCGAGCGTGCCGACCGCATAGAGCATCGGCGGCAGCTGGCCCTTGTAGACGCGCGAGCGGTTGGCTTCATAGACATGGCGCGCGGCATCGCGGCGGTAGTCGCGGGCGGAGGAAGCGCTCGACGCCCGCGGCACCGGGCCTGCCCCCACATCGCCGCTGGCCCCGCTCAGTTGGCCGGGGACCGACCCGGTGGAACCGCAGCCTGCGAGCCACAGGGCCGAAACAACAGAAGCTGCAAGTGCGAGGCGGCGAGGCGTAAGCTGGCGATTCATGGCCGGGTTTATACCGTGAGTCGTCGCGCGCCCGGCAACCGAAGGTATCGATGACGATGAGCGGTGCGGTCGATCAATTGCTGGCGCGCCTGCGCCACGAAGACGCGGTGCTGGTGCGCGTCGAGTCCACGCAGGGCTCGGCGCCGCGCGAGGCCGGGACCTGGATGGCCGTGTGGACCGACGGCCTCACCGCCACCATCGGCGGTGGGCAGCTGGAGTTCCAGGCGACCAAGGAAGCGCGCGAGCTGCTGGCCGGCACGCGCAAGCCCTTCGACGGCATCCAGCGCTATCCGCTCGGGCCCAGCCTGGGGCAGTGCTGCGGCGGGGTGATGTTCCTCTCCTACGAGCGCATCACGGCCGCCGATGCGCCGAGGCTGCAGCAGGATCTGCTCGCGCAGCTCGAGCCCGTGGCCCTCTTCGGCGGCGGGCACGTGGGCGCGGCGCTGGCCCGCCTGCTGTCGACGCTGCCGTTCTCGGTGCGCTGGATCGACAGCCGCGAAGGCGTCTTCCCCGACGAGCTGCCCGCGCAGATCGACACCGAGCATTCCGAGCCGGTGCAGGACGCCGTGGCCGCGCTCGCGCCGGGCAGCCGCGTGCTCATCATGAGCTTCAGCCACGCCGAAGACCTGGACATCGTCATCGCCTGCCTGAAGCGCCTGCGCGAGCGAAACGACCTGCCCTACGTCGGCCTGATCGGCAGCAAGACCAAGTGGGCTACCTTCAGCCACCGCCTGGAGGCGCGCGGCTTCACGGCGGACGAACTGGCCCGCATCACCTGCCCGATCGGCGTGCCCGGCATCACGGGCAAGGAGCCCGAGGTCATTGCCGTGGCAGTGGCGGCACAGTTGTTGCAATCGCTGGGCTGAACAGGGTTTTCCCGGCGGTCGCGCCCTGAAAAAGCCCCCCGTCCCTTGCCAAAACTGTATACACTTTCGGTCCACAACAAGCCGCAGCGGAGCGAGGCCCATCTTTCCATGGAGCCTGCGTTCGCGGCACTTTCTCTGCTTACAGCGCCCGCGGTGGTGAGCAGGCTGAAATCCCTTTGGAGCGCCCCACGCGCCTGAAGGGCTGCGAGAGAGCGTATGGAAAGCTACTACCTCGACTGGGCCAACCTGCTGCTGCGCTGGGTCCACGTCATCACCGCCATCGCCTGGATCGGCGCCTCCTTCTACTTCGTGATGCTGGACAACAGCCTCGAGAAGCCGCAGGACCCCGAATCGCTCGACAAGGGCGTGGGCGGCGAGCAGTGGGCCGTGCACGGCGGCGGCTTCTACAACATGCAGAAGTACGCCTTGGCGCCCAAGAAGCTGCCGGACCACCTGCACTGGTCGTACTGGGAGAGCTACTCCACCTGGATCACGGGTTTCTCGCTCTTCACCATGTCGTACCTGTGGAACGCGAGCACCTACCTCATCGACAAGTCGAAGATGGACTGGCAGCCCGGCGCCGCCATCGCCGTGGCGCTGGCCTTCTTCGTCGTGTTCTGGATGGTCTACGACGGCATCTGCCAGATCTTCGGGCGCCGCAAGCACGGCGACACCATCGTCGGCGTGCTGATCGCCGTCTTCATCGCCTTCGCGACCTGGCTGGCCTGCCAGTGGTTCGCGGGCCGCGCGGCCTTCCTGCTGGTGGGCGCCATGATGGCCACGACCATGAGCGGCAACGTGTTCTTCTGGATCATTCCCGGCCAGCGCAAGAACGTGGCGGCTCTGCGCGAAGGCAAACCGGTCGATCCGGTGCACGGCCAGCGCGGCAAGCAGCGCAGCGTGCACAACACCTACTTCACGCTGCCGGTGCTGTTCGCGATGCTGAGCAACCACTACAGCTTCGCCTACACGCACAAGTACAACTGGATCGTGCTGCTGCTGATCATGCTCGGCGGCGCGGCCATCCGCCAGTTCTTCGTGGTGCGGCACCGCTTCAAGCTGGGCAACGCGGGCAATCCGCTGCCCTACGCGATGGTCGGCATCGTGGTGCTGGGGCTGACCATCGTCTGGATGAAGCCCGAGCCGGCCGCCGCGCCCGCTGTGGCTGCCACTGCTCCGGCCGTGCAGTTCAAGGACGTGCAGAAGGTGCTCGAGCAGCGCTGCTTCATGTGCCACGGTGCCGCCGTGCAGATGAAGAACGTGCGCGTCGATTCGCCCGAACAGGTTTCTGCCCATGCACAGGCCATCTACCAGCAGGTGGTGGTCACCAAGATCATGCCGATGAACAACGCCACGGGCATCACCGACGAAGAGCGGGCCCTGATCGGCCGCTGGTTCCAGGGCGGCGCAAAGACCAACTAGTCAGACAGAAGTTGACCGGAGGCAAGCGGGGCCGGTCACGGTCCGCAGCACAATTGCCGGATTGGAGACAAAGCAGCAATGACGACCGCATCGACCCCGGCCTTCGGCCCCGCCCCCGATCCGCGCGAAGCCCCGCGCGCCTTCCTCGAACATCTCTACCGCGTGGCGGTGGACCGCGCGCTGCCGCTGTCCACGCTGGGTGCCTATCTGCCGCCGCCGCCGGATCCGAAGAAAGGCCGCACGCTGGTGCTGGGCGCCGGCAAGGCCGGCGGCTCGATGGTGCAGGCGCTGGAGGCCCTGTGGCCGGCCGATGCGCCGCTCTCCGGGCTGGTCGTCACGCGCTATGACCACATTCCGCCGCGCCCCGAAGGGCTGCCGCAGCGCATCGAGATCGTCGAGGCCGCGCATCCCGTGCCCGACGCGGCAGGCCAGCAGGCGGCAGAGCGCATCCTCGCGCTGACGAAGGGCCTCACGGCCGACGACCTCGTGCTGTGCCTGATTTCCGGCGGCGGCTCGTCGCTGCTGGTGCTGCCGGCCGAGGGGCTGACGCTGGCCGACAAGCAGCGCATCAACAAGCAACTGCTCGAAAGCGGCGCGAACATCGGCGAGATGAACTGTGTGCGCAAGCACCTGTCGCGCATCAAGGGCGGCCGGCTGGCAGCGGCATGCGCGCCGGCCCGCGTGGTGACGCTGACCATCAGCGACGTGCCCGGCGACGACCCGGCCGTCATCGCCAGCGGCCCGACCGTGCCCGACGCCACCACCTGCGCCGATGCGCTCGCCATCCTCGACCGCTACGGCATCGAGGTGCCCGCGCCGGTGCGCGCCCGGCTCGAGAGCGGCGAGCTCGAGACGCCCAAGCCGGGCGACGCAGTCTTCGAGGGCCACGAGACGCACATGATCGCCACGCCCCAGCAGTCGCTTGAAGCGGCGGCCAGGGCGGCGCGCGAGGCCGGCGTCGAAGCGCACATCCTCAGCGACGAGATCGAAGGCGAATCGCGCGAAGTCGGCAAGGTGCACGCCGCGCTGGCGCGCGCGGTGGCGCATCGCGGCGAGCCTTTCGCGCGGCCTTGCGTGATTCTTTCGGGCGGCGAGACCACCGTCACGATCCGCCCCCGCCAGCCGGGCCAGGCCAAGGGCCGGGGAGGTCGGGCGGGCGAGTTCTGCATGGGATTGGCCGGCGCGCTCATGGGCCAGCCGCAGGTGTGGGCGCTCGCCGCCGATACCGACGGCATCGACGGCGTGGAAGACAACGCCGGTGCCTTCGTCACGCCCGACACGCTGGCACGCGCCGGTGCTGCGGGAAAGAAGCTGTCCGACCACCTCGACCGCAACGACGCCTATGGCTACTTCGACGCCATCGGCGACCTGTTCGTGACCGGGCCCACGAACACCAACGTCAACGACTTCCGCGCGCTGCTGGTGCTGTAAGAAGAACCGGAGGAGGGGAGCCTTACTCCTTCAGCACCATGTCGATGCACATCACCGCCGCCATGATCAGCAGGCGGCGGGCATCGTTGGCCGGCACGCCCGGGTCGATCGACAGCATGTAGTTGTCGGCGGTGGTGAAGAGCTCCTTGCCCAGCCCCGCCCATTTCTTGGACACGGCGGCGAGCTCGGTGCTGCCCTGCACGAAGCGGAAATCCCAGCTGGTCCACTTGCCCCTGAGCGTGCAGGCCACCTGCTCCTGCGCGTCGAGCACGTCGAACTTGCCGCCGATGGAAAAGAGCTTCTGCTTGAAGAAGCCGACGACCCGGTCGTTCTCGTCGAGCACCTGCACCTTCGACAGGAAGATGGAAACGCCGCGCTTGACCGACAGCACCTTCTGCCCCTCGGGCGTCGACACCACCACGTTGAAGGGCGTGAAGCGCTTGTAGTCGGTGAAGCGCAGCAGCTTGCTGAAGAAGCCCAGGTCGGGCTCGCGGCACTCCAGGATCTTCTGCTGCGAGTGCGGCTCGAAGACGTCGTAGTTGTTGGCCGCCTTGAAGATGCCGACGTGTTCCTTGATGAAAAACAGGTTGTTGCGCAGTGCCGCGTGCATGGATTCCCTCGTCCTCTGTGTGTGTTGGAGTGGCGGGATTATGTTCGGCGTGCATGACGGCACCCGGCGCCGGCCGTAGTCGACGTTGGGCGAGGTTTGTGAACTCGGGTTAATCTATGCCCCTGGCGGCCTCAAGGCCGCCATTTTTCGACAGCGCACTCCCCCGGGTGCCGCGCCGGACACCCAGATTCCCCTTTCAATCTCCAGTCTTCGAAGGAAAAGCTCGCCATGACCTACACCGACACCCGCCTGCTGATCGACAACGAGTGGGTCGACGCCACCGGCGGCAAGACGCTGGACGTCGTGAACCCCGCCACCGGCAAGGCCATCGGCAAGGTGGCGCATGCCAGCATCGCCGACCTCGACCGCGCCCTGGCCGCCGCGCAGCGCGGCTTCGAAACCTGGCGCAACACCCCCGCCAACGAGCGCGCCGCCGTCATGCGCCGCGCCGCCGGCCTGATCCGCGAACGCGCCGCCGAAATCGCCAAGCTGCTCACGCAGGAGCAAGGCAAGCCGCTGGGCGAGGCCAAGGTCGAGACCATGGCCGCCGCCGACATCATCGAATGGTTCGCCGACGAAGGCCGCCGCGTCTACGGCCGCATCGTGCCCTCGCGCAATCTGGCTGCACAGCAGCTGGTGCTGAAGGAGCCCCTGGGCCCCGTCGCCGCGTTCACGCCCTGGAACTTCCCGATCAACCAGATCGTGCGCAAGCTCGGCGCCGCGCTGGCCACCGGCTGCTCGTTCCTGGTGAAGGCGCCTGAAGAAACCCCGGCGTCGCCCGCCGCGCTGCTGCGCGCCTTCGTCGACGCGGGCATCCCGCCCGGCGTGGTGGGCTTGGTGTTCGGCAACCCCGCAGAGATCTCGAACTACCTCATTTCGCATCCGATCATTCGCAAGGTCACCTTCACGGGCTCGACTCCGGTCGGCAAGCAGCTGGCCGCGCTGGCCGGCCAGCACATGAAGCGCGTGACGATGGAACTCGGCGGCCATGCCCCGGTCATCGTCGCCGAAGACGCCGACGTGGCTCTGGCCGTGAAGGCCGCAGGTGCCGCCAAGTTCCGCAACGCGGGCCAGGTCTGCATCTCGCCGACCCGCTTCCTGGTGCACAACAGCCTGCGCAACGAGTTCGCGAGCCTGCTGGTCAAGCACGCCGAAGGCCTGAAGCTCGGCGACGGCCTTGCCGAAGGCACCAACCTCGGCCCGCTGGCCAATGCGCGCCGCCTCACGGCCATGGCCTACGTGCTGGAAGACGCCCGCAAGAAGGGCGCCACCGTCGCGACCGGCGGCGAGCGCGTCGGCGATGCCGGCAACTTCTTCGCCCCCACCGTGCTGACCGACGTGCCGCTGGACGCCGACGTGTTCAACAACGAGCCCTTCGGCCCCATCGCCGCCATTCGCGGCTTCGACACGCTGGAAGAAGCGATCACCGAAGCCAACCGCCTGCCTTTCGGCCTGGCCGGCTACGCCTTCACCAAGTCGATCAAGAACGCCCACCTGCTGAGCCAGAAGCTCGAACTCGGCATGCTCTGGATCAACCAGCCCGCAACGCCCTCGCCGGAAATGCCTTTCGGCGGCGTGAAGGATTCGGGCTACGGCTCGGAAGGCGGCCCCGAGGCGCTCGAGGCCTACCTGAACACCAAGGCGGTTTCGATCCTCGGCGTCTGAGGCTCACTTACCCGAGCTTCATTCCTCGGCGGTGGCATTCCAGAAGGCCTGCTGCACACCGTCGAGTGCTTCCAGATCCGCGATGACGCGGTCGAGCTCCGCGGGCTCGACCGCCGTTGCATAGAGCGTCGCGCCGATCTCGGTGTCGGCCGGGCCGAAGGGGTGCTGGTCGACATCGCGCACCGGGTAGTTCGCGGCCTCGAGCAACAAGAGCAGCTGATCGAGCACCTCGGGCCGCGCGGCGCGCGAGCAGATCACGCGCACCACATAGGTCGCTTCGCTGGCCTCCTCGCTGATCGGCTGGCGGTTGATGCGGTTCACCACCGGACGCAGCAGCGTGTTGCTGGCCAGCACGAACAGCGCCGCGATCAGCGCCTCGCCCAGCAGGTCGGCGCCCGCGCAGGCGCCCACCGCCGCCGACCCCCACAGCGTCGCCGCCGTGTTCAGCCCCGTGACGTTGGCGCCTTCCTTCATGATCGCGCCCGCGCCCAGGAAGCCGATGCCCGACACCACGTAGGCCACCACGCGCACCGCGCCGCCGCTGCCGTCGAGCCGGTAGGCCATGTCGACGAACACCGCCGCGCCCACGGCCACCAGCGTGTTGGTGCGCAGGCCGGCCGTGCGCTGCCGTATCTGGCGCTCCAGGCCGATCACCGAGCCGAGGATGAACGCAGCGGCCACGCTGACGAGTGTGTCGAGCAGCGAGGCGAGGTTGATGTTGTGGATGGCTTGCATCGACCGATTCCTTCTTGTTGTTGATGTTGGTGCCGCAGTTTGAAGCCGCCCGGTGTCATGAACATGTCATGCAGCCCGGACGGCCACGGGAAGTCACTGCCACCCGTACCTGCGCGCATACCACCCCTTCACCGCCTGCGTCAGCAGCGCATAGCCCAGCAGCATCGCCACGAGCCATGGGAAGTACGCCAGCGGCAGCGCCTGCAGCTTGAAGTAGTGCGACAGCGGCCCCATCGGCAGCCAGATGCCCACGGCGGCGATCGCCGCGCCCATGATGAGCAGCGGCCATGCGGCGCGGCTTTGCAGGAACGGGATCCTGCGCGTGCGGATCAGGTGCACGATCAGCGTCTGCGACAGCAGGCCCTCGACGAACCAGCCTGACTGGAAGAGCGTCTGGTGTTCCACCGAGTTGGCGGCGAAGATGAACCACATCACCGTGAAGGTGAGGATGTCGAACACCGAGCTCAGCGGACCGAAGAACACCATGAAGCGGCCCAGGTCGGCCGGGTTCCAGCGCTGCGGGCTCTTGAGGAACTCGTCGTCCACGTTGTCGAACGGAATGGCGATCTGCGACACGTCGTACAGCAGGTTCTGCACCAGCAGGTGCAGCGGCAGCATCGGCAGGAAGGGCAGGAAGGCGCTGGCCACCAGCACCGAGAACACGTTGCCGAAGTTCGAGCTCGCGGTGAGCTTGATGTACTTGAGCATGTTCGCGAATGTGCGGCGCCCTTGGATCACGCCTTGCTCCAGCACCATCAGGCTCTTTTCCAGCAGGATGATGTCGGCCGACTCCTTGGCCACGTCCACCGCGCTGTCCACCGAGATGCCGATGTCCGCGGCACGCAGTGCGGGCGCGTCGTTGATGCCGTCGCCCATGAAGCCCACCACATGCCCGTTGGCATGCAGCGCGTGCACGATGCGTTCCTTGTGCGCGGGTGTGAGCTTCGCGAACACCTGGTGCGCCTCGACGACCAGCTTCAGGTCGGCATCGACCATCTCCTCGATCTCGCCGCCGAGAACGATGCGGCCCACTTCGAGGCCTACGTCGGCGCAGACCTTGCGCGTGACCAGTTCGTTGTCGCCCGTCAGCACCTTCACCGCCACGCCGTGCTCGGCCAGCGCACGCAGCGCGGGTGCGGTCGATTCCTTCGGCGGATCGAGAAAAGCCACGTATCCGAGCAGCGTGAGCCCCGACTCGTCGGCCACGCCGTAGGCCGGCTTCTGCTCCTCGACCTTCAGCGAGCGGCTGGCCACGGCCACCACGCGCAGGCCCTGGGCATTGAGCTCCGATGCGACGCTGTGGATGCGCGCGAGCACGTCGGCCTCGAGCGACAGCACTTCCGCGCCGCGTTCGACCGATGTGCACACCGAGAGGATCTCTTCCAGCGCGCCCTTGCAGATCAGCAGGTGCTCGCTGCCACCGTTTGCAACCACCACCGACATGCGGCGGCGCGAGAAGTCGAAGGGCACTTCGTCGATCTTGCGGTAGGCGGTCTGCAGGCGCGTCTCGAGCTGCATCTCGGCGTGGCTCAGCACGGCCTTGTCGAGCAGGTTCTTCAGCCCCGTCTGGTGGAAGCTGTTGAGGTAGGCCAGCTGCAGCACGTGGTCGGACTGCTCGCCCCACGCGTTGGTGTGGCGTTCGAGCACGATGCGGTCCTGCGTCAGCGTGCCGGTCTTGTCCGTGCACAGCACGTCCATGGCACCGAAGTTGTGGATGGCTTCCAGCCGCTTCACGATCACCTTCTGGCGCGACATCACCACCGCGCCCTTGGCCAGCGTGGCGGTCACGATCATCGGCAGCATCTCGGGCGTGAGGCCGACCGCGATCGACAGCGCGAACAGCGCGGCCTCCCACCAGTCGCCCTTGGCCACGCCGTTGATCACCAGCACCAGCGGCGCCATCACCAGCATGAAGCGGATCAGCACCCAGCTCACGCGGTTGATGCCGGCCTGGAAGGCGCTCGTGCCGCGATCGGTGGCCGTCACGCGCTGGGCCAGCGCGCCGAAGAAAGTGCGGTCGCCGGTGTGCACGATGAGCGCGGTGGCGGTGCCGCTGATCACGTTGGTGCCCATGAAGAGCAGGTTCTCGCGTTCCAGCACGCCCGCTGCATGGCCGCCGCGATCGACGACGAACTTCTCGACCGGCATGGCCTCGCCCGTCAGCGCCGACTGGCTGATGAACAGGTCCTTGGCCGTGATCAGCCGGCAGTCGGCCGGAATCATGTCGCCGGCCGAAAGCGCGATCACCTCGCCGGGCACCAGGTCGCGCATCGGCACCTCGACGCGCACCGTGCCGGCGTGCGTGGTGTCGAAGCCCTCGTCGCCGGCCGCGCCTTCCTTGTGGCCCGGGGCGGGGCGCAGCACGGTGGAGGTGTTGCTCACCATCGCCTTGAGCCGGTCGGCCGCCTTGTTGGAGCGTGACTCCTGCAGGAAGCGCAGCACCGTCGACAGCACCACCATGCTGCCGATCACCAGCGTGGCCTTCATGTCCTCGGTGACGTAAGAGACCAGCGCCAGCACCGTCAGCAGCAAGTTGAACGGATTGCGATAGCACTGCCACAGGTGCTGCCACCAGGGCAGTGGCTGCTCGTGGCGCACCTCGTTGCTTCCGAGGCGCTTGCGCAGCACCTGTGCGTGGCCCTCGCTGAGGCCGCGCGGCGAACTGCCGAGCTTGACCAGCATCTCGCCGGCATCGGTGCGCGAGGCCGCGTTCAGGGCCTTCGCGATGTCGGGCGGCATGCTGATGGAGCCGGTTCCGACGGGCTTCGAGCCCAGCAGCGTCTGCCAGCGCTCGAAGTGGTGCAGCATGTGGCGGCTGCGCAGGAAGCTTTCGAAAAAGGACTTGAGTACGTTCTTCATGGTGTTCTCCTTCGGGCGGCCGCCACTGCCGCCCGCCCAAGGAGAACCCCGGCATCAATCAGCCAGCCGGGAGCAACCCTTTGCAAGGCGCGGCAGCGGACCGCGTCGTTGTTGGAATAGGTCTGAGCGAAGGGGGCGCGCTATGGCGCCGACAAGAGGCGGGGTCCATGGTGTGCTCCTGGGTTGCTTGCGAGTTGCTCGAAGAGAAGAGTGTCGGCGCGCGCTTCAGCGGCGGGGCACGCAGATCGGCTGCAGCAGCAGATAGCTGCGGATGCGCCGCGTGGTCCAGAGCGCCGCAGCCTGGTCGAGCTTGGCATCCACGGCAGGCGCTGCTTCCGCCGCCGCAGGGGCGGCGTGCGCAGGCATGTGCGCCGACGGACGAACACGCTGCTGTTCGTGCGGCTGACGACGAAGATGAAAGTGACGCATGACAAGGCTCCTTCGCACAGAAGGGCCTCGCGCACGGACGCACGCAAGCTGACTGAAAAAGTCAGTGACGAGAACGACGGGAATCGGGAAGGGGAGCCGCTCGCCGGAATGGCAAACGGGTCACGCTGTGTGCAACACCGGCACGCAGCGCGGGAAGCCTGCGCTAGAGGGCCGGATGTGTCACGCCTGCCGAGGCACGCGTCTTGTCACTGATCCAACTGGCACTGTCCACGCACGGGGCTCCGAAATGAAGATTTCCGGATTGTTGCACCGCATCACGAATGCGTCAACCCGCGAGAGGGTGTTCTACGATGCGGTTCGAGGGCTTATTGCCTCATTGTTGCGATTGCAGCAGGGCATCTGAAGCAAACCTTTCAATCAGCATTCGTTCCGATGAAGACATCGTCCGTCTTGTTTATCTGCACCGGCAACATTTGCCGCTCCCCCACGGCCCACACCCTGCTCGTGCACAAGGCCCGCGCAGTCGGCTTCGAAATAGATGTCGACAGCGCCGCCATCTCCGACGAGGAGCGCGGCAACCCGCCCGATCCGCGCTCGGTGGCCGAGGCCAGGCGGCGCGGCATCGAGATGCACGCGCATTGCGCGCGGCAGGTCCGCAAGGCCGACTTCGATCGCTTCGACCTGATCATCGGCATGACCGCCCAGCATTGCGCGGCGCTGCGCAGACTCGCGCCCGCCGGCACGGCCGGCAAGATCCATCTGTTCACCGAATACGCCGACGGCATCGAAGGCGATGTGCCCGACCCGTGGTACGGCGGGCAGAAGGATTTTGTCGAGGTCTTCGACCTGATCGACCTGGGCGTGGATGGCTTGCTCGCAAGGCTGCAGGCCGAAGCGCGCTGAACCGAAGGCGCTACTCGCAGAGCACCCGTATCGAAGGCGGAATCGCCACGGCCCGGATCCCACCGCCCTCGCGCTTCGCCGCGAAGATGCGCACCTCTTCGCACTCCAGGATCAGGTCTTCCCCGCGGGTCACGCGGTAGGTCTGCACGAAACTCTTCTCGCGCCACTCGGGGATGCGCACCGCAACGCTCAGCGTGTCGCCGTAGCTCGCGGACTTCACGAAGCGCGTATGCGTGTCGACCAGCGGCGTGCCGATCACGCCCAGCGTCTGCGTTGTTTCTTCCCAGCGCGGCACGCCGCACTCGGCGAAGAAGTGGCGCGAGGCTGCGTCGATCCAGCGGAAGAAGTTGGGAAACCAGACGATGCCGGCGGGGTCGCAGTCGCCGAACTCCACGCGTACGGTGTAGACGACTTCCCTGGTTGCAGTGGTGCTTGTATTGCTCATCAGCCCATTCTCGTCGGCAGCCACAAGGCGATGATGGGGAACGCGATCAGGATCACCAGCCGAATGATGTCGGTCACGATGAACGGCAGCACGCCCTTGAAGATGGTGGTGAAGCTCACGTCCTTCACCACGCTCTTGATGACGAACACGTTCATGCCCACCGGCGGGTGGATCAGGCCCAGCTCCACCGTCATCACGATGATCACGCCGAACCAGATGGGGTCGAAGCCCAGGTGCACGATCACCGGGTAGATGATCGGCACCGTGAGGATGATCATCGCCATCGCGTCCATCAGGCAGCCCAGCACCAGGTACATGAGCATGATGAGCGCGAGCACGCCGTAGCGGCCGATGCCCAGGCCGGTAAGGAATTCGGTGAGCTTCTGCGGGCTCTGCGTGATGGTGAGGAAGTAGCCGAACAGCAGCGCGCCGATCAGCACCGTGAACACCGCGGCCGCCGTGCGCGTGGCCGACAGCAGCGCCTCGCGGATCTTCGGGCCGTCGAGCTTGCGCCGCACCAGCCCGAGGATGAAGGCGCCGCTCGCGCCCACGCCGCCCGCTTCGGTCGGCGTGAAGAAGCCGCCGTACAGGCCGCCGATGACGAACACGAACAGCACCAGCGGTGCCCACACGTTCTTCAGGTCCTTCAGGCGCTCCGACCACGGCTTGACCTCGCCGCCGGGCAGCCAGCCGGGCCGCGTCTTCACGATGACCGCGATGGTCAGCACGTACATGGCCATCGCGAGGATGCCCGGCACGATGCCCGCCATGAAGAGCTTGCCGATGTCCTGCTGCGTGAGGATGGCGTACACCGCGAGCACGGTCGATGGCGGCAATATCGCACCCAGCGTGCCGCCCGCGGCGATAACGCCGGTGGAGAACGACTGCGGGTAGTTGAAGCGCCGCATCTCCGGGTACGCCACCGCAGAGAAGGTGGCGGCCGTGGCCACCGACGATCCGCAGATCGCCGCGAAGCCGCCGCAGGCCACCACGGTGGCCACGCCCAGGCCGCCGCGCAGGTGGCCGATCATCGAGTTGGCGGCCTTGAAGAGCTCGCGGCTCACGCCCGAGACCGACACCAGCGCCCCCATCAGCATGAACATCGGGATCACGCCGAAGGTGTAGTCGGTCACGGTGCGCATGGAGGTCTGGCCCACCAGCTTGAGCGCAGGCCCGGGCCCGACGAGGTAGCTGTAGCCCACCACGCCCACCAGGCCCATCGCCATGCCGACCGGCACGCGCAACAGCATCAATACGAAGAGGGCGACGAAGCCCAACACTGCGACTGCATCGGGGCTCATTCGTCGGCCTTCTGTTCTGCGTGAACTTCTTCGAGTTGTTCGGGATGGAAGATGAGTCTGTAGGTGCGGATGGCGATCAGCAGCACGGCGCAGACGTCGCCGGCCCAGGCCACGGCGTAGAAGGGCCAGGTCGGGATGTTGAGGTCATAGGTCTGCACGTTGTCGACGTAGGTGCCGCGCACCTTGTCGAACAGCATGATGGTCTGCACCGCCACCACGAAGAGCAGCACCAGCGTGGCGAACACGTCGATGGCGCGCTTCATGCGCGGGCCCGCTGCCGTCCACACCAGGTCGACCGTGATGTGGCCGCCCCGGTAGCTGGTGGCCGCGATACCCCAGAAGATCAGGATGCCCAGCAGCATGCGGCCGAAGTCGTAGGCGTCGGGGATCGAGGTGTCGAAGAACTTGCGCAGCACCACGGCCACGAAGATGTTGAGCGCGACGATCCCCACGAAGATGGCGGCAAGCCATTCAATCGTATTGATCGCACGGTCCATAGCGCTTCGCTTCATTGGCTCGCCCCCCAGGCTTCGCGCACTTCGTGTCGCTTCGCCAACCCCCCTACCGGGGGGCGGGCCGGCCGCTTCGGGCGGCCGTGCGCGGCGGCCCCTTGAAAGAAGACGCCCGACATCACAGGGCTGACTTGTATTTGGCGAGGCTGGCCTTCAATGCATCCATGACCGCCTTCGGGTCTTCGCCGACCTTCTTCACGCTGTCGGCCCACTGCGCTTCGGAAGGCGCCGCCGCCTTGCGCCATGCATCGAGCTGATCGGGCGTGAGCTTGTAGATCTCGTGGCCCGACAGCGCCGCCATCTTGGCGCGGCCGCCGAACTCGAAGTCGGCCCACGGGCCCGCCACCTTCTGCGCCCACTCGCTGGTGCAGTGATCGTCGATCACCTTCTTCTGCGCGGTGGACATCGCGTCGTACTTGCCCTTGTTCATCACCCACACGAAGGGTGTGACGTACAGCGGCACGTCCATGTGGTACTTCACGACCTTGTCGATGCCGAACAGGCCGATGGAGCCCCAGGGGAAGGTGATGGCGTCGGCCACGCCGCGTTCCAGCATGTCGCGCGACTCGGGCGCGGAGGCCTGCACGTTGGTGCCGCCCAGCGAGGTGATGAGCTGGCCCACGGTGCTGGTGGCCGGGCGCACCTTCATGCCCTTGATGTCGCCGGGCACGGTGATCTTCTTGCGCGAGTGGAAGGTGCCCGGGTCGTGCACGAAGGCGAAGCAGTACTTCACGTCCTTCATTTCCTTGGCCGCGTAGTTGCGGTACCAGGCGTCGATGGCGGCCGAGCCTTCCTTGCCGTTGGCGAACAGGAAGGGCAGCGAGGCACCCGCCATCACCGGAAAGCGGCCCGGCTGGTAGCCCGGGTTCACGTACGAGAAGTCGGCGATTCCGTCGCGCGCCATGTCGTAGTGGTCGAAAGCCTTGCCCAGCTGCTCCGACGGGAAAAGGATCGCGGTGATGGTGCCACCCGACTCCTTCTTGATGTCGTCGGCCCACGCCTGCAGCGCGGGGTTGAGCGGGTGCTGCGCGGGCACCCAGCTCGACAGCTTGAGCTGCACCGGCTTGTCCTGCGCCTGGGAGGCGGGAACGGCCAGCGCAAGGGCTGCGGCGGCCGCTGCAAGGCCCAGGGGCATGCGGCGGGACGGACGGGGTTGGCGAGTGGCTTTCATGGTCTCCTTCGTTGTGTCGTGTGTCTCTGCGAGCGAATCCGCAATCTAGGCAGCCGCGTGCGCGGGGTAAATGGAGGCTTTCCCGTGCGTCGGCACGGATGTATGCGCCGCGTGTCCGGCTTGTTCGATCTGCGAACGTGGTGCATGCATTTCGACGTGCCTGCGCCCGAGTTCGCCGATGCGCGATGCGCCCAGCAAGGTCATCGTGCGTTCGGTCTCCTGCGCGAGCAGTTGCAGCACCGATAGCGCGCCCTGTTCGCCGGCGCACGCCAGGCCGTAGACCGGTGCGCGACCCACCAGCGCCGCATTGGCCCCGAGCGCGAGCGCCTTGACGATGTCGCTGCCGCGCCGCATGCCGCTGTCCACCAGCACCGGGATGCGCCCGCCGACCGCATCGAGCATGGCTGGCAGCGCGGACATGGTGGCCGGCGCGGCATCGAGCTGGCGGCCGCCGTGGTTGGAGACCACGATGCCGTCCGCGCCATGGCGCAGCGCACGGCGTGCGTCTTCGGCACCCAGCAGGCCCTTCACGAGCAGCGGCCCGTCCCAGAGCTTGCGCAGCCAGGCCAGGCTGTCCCAGGTGAGCGTGCGGTCCATGGCGCGCGAGAGAAGGGCGGCCTGCGTCTGCGCGGAGACCGGTGCCCCGTCGTCTTCATCCGGCAGCAGGTTCGCGAACTGCGGCATGCCGCCGCCGGCCAGCCGAAGCAGCCACGCGGGATGCCGCGCCATGTCGAGCACGGTGCCGGGCGTGAGGCGCATCGGCACGCGAAAGCCGTGACGCAGGTCGCGTTCGCGCAGGCCGCTGACGGGCACGTCCACCGTGAGCACGAGTGCCTCGAAGCCCGCGTTGCGCGCGCGGCGCACGATGCGCTCCGCAATGGCGCGCTCGCCCATCACGTAGAGCTGCATCCACAGCGCGGCGTCGGGCGCGGCGCTGCGCACGTCCTCGATGCGCGTGTTGGAGGCGGTGGAAAGAACGAAGGGCACGCCCGCCGCCTGCGCGGCAGCGGCAAGCAGGGCATCGGCGCGCGGGCGCACCAGGCCGGCCAGCCCGATGGGCGCGATGGCGAAGGGCGCGCGCCAGCGGCGGCCGAAGAGTTCGGTGCCGATGTCCACCTTGCTGGTGTCGCGCAGGCATTCGGGAATGAGCGGCAGCGCTTCGAGCGCGTCGCGGTTGCGCCGAAGGCAGCGCTCGTCTTCCGCGCCGCCGTCGATGTAGTCGAACACCAGCCGCGGCAGCGCGCGGCGGGCGCGGCGCCGATAGTCCTCGACGTTGAGCAGCAGCGTCATCGCGATGGGCCTCGTCTCAGGCGTCGCCGGTGGGCTTGCGCTTCATCCAGCGGATGGGCTGGGCCTTGATGGGGCGCGCGGGCGCGCCGTGCTCGCGCAGCGTGGCATCGAGCGCCTTGCCCGCATCGTCGGCGAGCGCGGCCGTGCGGGCGGCGGCCACGGACAGCGCGCGTTCGGCCGGCGCGATGCCGGGCTGCACGGCAAGGTGGCCGATCAGGTGCAGCAGGTTTTCCTTGCCGCGCTCGTTGGTGCTGCCGTAGCCTTTGATGAGCCTGCCGCACAGCGCAAGCTCGTGGCCCAGCGTCCAAGTCTCGCGCGTACCGGCTTCCACGGCGGCCAACCAGCGCTCGATGAGGGCCTGCTCTTCAGCGAAGCGGCTGCCGCGCCGACGCAGCCAGCGCAGCGAAGCCAGCAGCCGCAGCGAGGCCATGCCGAGCACCGAATGGCTGCCCACCTTCAGCGGCAGCGCCCACGGCGCGAGGCCGCGCGACTGGCGGCCGCGATCCCACGCGGTGACGCGGTTGGCGAGCGACGGTGGCAGCAGCGCCGCGAATTCGGCGGCGCCGGGCTTGAAGTGGTCGTAGACCTTCACGATGTCTTCCTCGCCGGCGCGCACCTCGCGCCGAACGCGCTGCGCACGGCTGGCGCGGCCCTTGAGCGCGGCCACGCGCACGATGTCGTCGAAGGCCATCCACAGCGCGAGCCAGCGCGCGGCCTCGCGGGTGACGGCGAAGCCCCGCGCGCCGGCCGGATCGGCGGCACGCTCCGCATCGAGTACGCGGCCCAGCCGCTCGGCGTAGAGCGAGGCATAGGCGGCGTCCTGGTAGTCGAGCACGCGGGCATGGCCCAGCGCGAGCATGTCGTGCACGGCCGGCGGAAAGCGCCGTGCGAGGTCGGCGGGCAGGACGGCGGCCGGTGGCGGCGCGTCGTTGCCGTCGCCCGCCATCACGCTGTTGACGAAGGCGGCCTGCGCGCGCGGCGCATTCACAGCCTCGAAGGCCGAGGTGAAGCCGCGCAGGCTGGCTGCGGCCATCTTGCTCAGCTTCTCTGGCGCGCTGGTGTCGCCGCCGCGCACCACGTGCTCGTAGGCTTCGCGCGGGAACGGGAACAGCCCGCTGCCAGCGATGGCGCCCAGCATCACCGCGCTCACCACCGTGCCGCTTTCGCGCGCGATGGCGTTCATGTCGAACACATGGTGCTCGCGGCTGAAGGCCTTGACCACGTCGAGAAGCTGCTGCGCGTCGGCGCGGCCATCGCCGAGCTGCATGCGCTCGGCCGTCGTGAAGATGCGCGCCGACGAGCTGATGACCAGCGTGCGCTGCGGCGCGCTCATGCCGTTGCCGATCTGGCGCGCGGTCTCCAGCAGCTCCGAGGAGACGATGGCGTCCAGCGCGCCCGGCACCGGGCTCAGGCTGAACACGGGGCGCCGGCCGCCGAGCTGCGCGAGCGGCACCGGAAAGACTTCGATGTAGTAGGTGGTGGCGCCGGTGCGCTGCGCCACGCCGGGAATCGAGGTGCTCTGCGCCGCATAGCCCGCATGGCGCGCGGTGTCGACCAGCCATTCGGTGAGCACGCCGCCGCCTTCGCCGCCCAGGGCGCAGACGAGCAGGGTGATGGGGCGGGTGTGGTCCATGGTTCGGTTCATTGAGTCGCTTCTGCTCTTGTCATTTCCGGATGGCTGCTGCTCCCTATCTCCTCGGGGAGAGGGAGAAGGACGGGTCGTCATGCAGGCTGCAGCGCTCGAACGAACGCGCCGCGCAGGCCATGCAAGAGCCGCTCATGCCACTTCGGGTTCTGCACCACCTCCGCCCGGTAGAAGCTCGGGCACAGCGTGGCCGCATGCGCATTCGCGCCGCACAGGCCGCAGCCCACGCACCCGTCGATCACGGTGGCCACGGGGTCCACCTTCAGCGGATCGGGGTTGTCGCGCAGCGTGAGCGTGGGGCAGCCCGACAGGCGGATGCAGGCGTGGTCGCCGTTGCACACGTCCTCGTCCACGCCGTACTTCACGCGCACCACGCGCTCGCCTTTCTTCAGCAGGCCGGCGATCCACGGCTTGATGCGGCGCTGGCGCTCCAGCTGGCATTCGCCCTCGGCGATCACCACCTTCAGGCCGTCGAAGTCGCTGGTGAGCGCCTCGGTGAGGGTCTTGCGCATGCGCTCCACGTCGTAGGTGGTCACGGTGCGCATCCACTGCACGCCGAGGCCCTTGAGCGTGGCCTCGATGGTCTGGTTCTTGTCGACCAGGCTCTGCTGCTTGTCCTCGGCGCGTTCCTTGATCTCGTCGTCGGGCGTGGAGATGATGTCCTGCGTGCCGGTGGCGGAGGTGTAGCCGTTCTTGAAGATCAGCAGCACCGCGTCGTCGCCGTTGAAGAGCGCGCTCTGCACGCCCGTGAGCAGCCCGTTGTGCCAGAAGCCGCCGTCGCCCATGATCGAAAGCGTGCGCCGGTTCATCATCGGCGCCACGCCCGCGCGGCTCGCGAGGCTCATGCCGTAGCCGAGGATGGAGTGGCCCATCGAGAAGGGCTCGAAGGTGCCGAAGGCGTGGCAGCCGATGTCGGCGGCCACGTGCACCGGCCCGGTCTCCTGCTGCGCGAGCTTGAGCGCGGAGAACACCGGCCGCTCCGGGCAGCCGACGCAGAAGCTCGGCGGCCGGTTGGGCAGCGGCGAGTTCAGCCGGCGCGCCACGGCCTCGCGGCGCTCGCGGTTGCCCGCGAGCCAGGCCTGGGCAGAGGAGGATGCCTCGTCCGCCTCGATGTACTTCGCGGCGAAGGCGCCGATGCCGTCGGAGAGCGCCTCCACGCCGTACTCGCCCGCGGAGGGCAGCATGTCCTTGCCGTGCAGCGGCGTCTGGATGTCGCGCCGGCGCAGCAGCGTGGCGATGTCCTGCTCGATGTACTCTGGCTGGCCTTCCTCCACCACCAGCACCGCGCGCTTGCCCACGCAGAAGTCGGCGACCTGTTCGGGCACCAGCGGGTAGGTCACGTTGAGCACGAGGATCGGGATGTCCGTCTCGCCGAAGGCATCGGCCAGCCCATGCTGCTGCAGGCTGCGGATCAGCGCGTTGTAGAGCCCGCCCTGCACCACGATGCCCAGGTCGGCATGGCGCCCGCCGGGCATCAGTTCGTTGAGGCCGTGTTCGGCGATGTAGCTGCGCGCGGCCGGGATGCGTGCATCGCCCTTGAGCTTCTCGTGCCTGAAGGTGACGGGCGGATGCGCGAGGCGCATGTAGTCGAAGCCGGCAGGCTCTTCCATCAGCGCACGCGTGGAGACGGCTGGCCGCACGTTGTCCTTGCACTCGAAGCTGCCGCGCACGTGGCAGGTGCGGATGCGCAGCTCCATCAGGCAGGGCATGTTCGAGCTTTCCGAGAGGCGGAAGCCTTCCTCGACCATGCGCACCATCACGCCGAGATCGGGCCTCGGGTCGAGCAGGCACATGCTCGACTTGAGGGCGTAGGCATGCGTGCGCTCCTGGATCACGCTGGCGCCCTCGCCGTAGTCCTCGCCCACCACGATGAGCACGCCGCCGGTCACGCCCGGCGACGACAGGTTCGACAGCGCGTCGGCCGCCACGTTGGTGCCGACGATGGACTTCCACGTCACCGCACCGCGCAGCGGGTAGTGGATGGAGGCGCCGAGCATCGCCGCGGCAGAGGCCTCGTTGGAGCAGGCTTCGACGTGAACGCCCAGCTCGTCCATGTAGGCCTTGCCCTGGACCATCACGTCGAGCAGGTGCGACACGGGCGCGCCCTGGTAGCCGCCGACGTAGGCCACGCCCGACTGCAGCAGGCCCTTGGTGATCGCGAGGATGCCCTCGCCGTGGAAGGTGTCGCCCGCGCCGAGGCGCAGCATCTCCACTTCCTTGCTGAATGAAACTTCCATCTTGTCTCTGTCTCTTCTTTGTTCTGGGGCCCGATGGGGTTCTGGGGGGCCGGTGGGGAAACGGGAGTGTGGTCGGCGGTGCGCCATACCTCAATAAAATGAGGCAGCTATCCAATATGAACACGGTGCATATCGACACGGTCGACCTCAACCTGCTGCGGCTCTTCGACGCGGTCTACCGCGCGCGCAACGTGAGCCGCGCGGCCGAGGCGCTCGGCCTGACGCAGCCGGCTGCCAGCCACGGCCTGACCCGGCTGCGCCTGCTGCTGGGCGATGCGCTGTTCACCCGCACCCCCGGCGGCGTGGCGCCCACGCCGCGCGCCGACCGCCTGGCGGTGGCCGTGCAGGCGGCGCTGGCCACGCTGGAGGAGGCGCTGCACGAGCCCGACCGCTTCGAGCCGCAGGTGTCGGCGCAAGACCTTCCGCATCCACATGAGCGACATCGGCGAAGGGCGCTTCCTGCCGGCCCTGATGGCGCGGCTGCGCGAACTGTCGCCCGGCGTGCGGGTCGAGACGATGCCGCTGGCGCCCGGCGACATCGCCGCCGGCCTCGACAGCGGCAAGGTCGACTTCGCCTTCGGCTTCCTGCCCGGCGTGAAGGACACCCAGCGCGCCCAGCTGCTGAAGGACCGCTACATCGTGCTGCTGCGCAAGGACCACCCCTTCGTCAAGCGCAGGCGCAGCGGGCAGGCGCTGCTGGAGGCCCTGCAGGAGCTCGACTACGTGGCGGTGCGCACGCATGCCGAGACGCTGCGCATCCTGCAGCTGCTCAACCTGGAAGACCGGCTGCGGCTGACGACGGAGCACTTCATGGTGCTGCCGGCCATCGTGCGCGCGACCGACCTGGCGGTGGTGATGCCGCGCAACATCGCGCGCGGCTTTGCCGAGGAGGGCGGCTACGCCATCGTGGAGCCGCCCTTTCCGCTGCGCGACTTCACCGTGTCGCTGCACTGGAGCAAGCGCTTCGAGGCCGACCCGGGCAACCGCTGGCTCAGGCAGGTCATCACGGAGCTGTTCTCCGAGCGGGCGTAGCCGGCGCCCCGCCTGCCGCGGGCCGGCGAGAAAGAAACGGGCCACCGGCCAACGTTTTCCGGGAATGGACGTTGAGCGTTCATTCCCTGGTCAGGCTCGCCGTGCCACGATCCGCCCGACATGAAGAAACTCATCCCCTCATTCCTGCGACACGTGGGCCCCGGCGTCGTCACCGGTGCGGCCGACGACGACCCCTCGGGCATTGCCACCTACACCCAGGCCGGCGCCCAGTTCGGCACCGGGCTGCTGTGGACGGTGTTCCTGTCGCTGCCCTTCATGGTGGCGATCCAGCTGGTGTCGGCGCGCATCGGGCGGGTCACGGGCAAGGGCGTGGCGGCCAACCTGCGCGAGCACATGCCCCGCGGCTTGCTGATTGCGCTGGTGTCGCTGCTGGTGGTGGCCAACACCATCAACATCGCGGCCGACATCGCCGCCATGGGCGAGGCGCTGCAGCTGGTGGTGGGCGGTGGGGCGCACTTCCATTCGCTGGTGTTCGGCGTGGTGACGGTGCTGCTGCAGGTGTTCGTTCCCTACCGCAGGCTGGCCCACATCCTCAAGTGGCTCACGCTCACGCTGTTCGCCTACGTGGCGGCGGTGTTCTCGGTGCAGGTGCCCTGGGCGCAGGTGCTGCACGACCTGGTGGTGCCACGGCTCCAGTGGCGCGGGGACTACTGGATGATGATCGTGGCGCTGCTGGGCACCACCATCTCGCCGTACCTCTTCTTCTGGCAGGCGTCGCAGGAGGTGGAGGAGCTGCGGCTCAAGGGCGGCCGCAAGGGCTCCGAGCAGGAGGTGCGGCACGACCTGAAGCGGGTGCGGCTGGACACCTGGATGGGCATGACCTTCTCCAACCTGATCGCCTTCTTCGTGATGGTGGTGGGAGCGGCGGTGCTGTACGCGGCCGGAGTGCACGACGTGACCTCCGCCGCCCAGGCCGCCGAGGCGCTGCGCCCGCTGGCCGGCGACTTCGCGTTCCTGCTGTTCGCCGGCGGCATCATCGCCACCGGGCTGCTGGCCGTTCCGGTGCTCGCGTCCTCCGCCGCCTATGCGGTGGCCGAGGCCTTCGGCTGGGAAGAGGGGCTGGAGCGGCACTGGCGCGAGGCCAAGGAGTTCTACGCGATCATCGCCGTGGCCACGCTGGTGGGCACGGCGCTCGACTTCACGCCCATCGACCCCATGAAGGCGCTCTACTGGAGCGCCGTCATCAACGGCGTCGTGGCCGTGCCGATCATGGCGGCCATGATGATCCTCGTGACCCGCGAGAAGGTCATGGGCGTCTTCACCTCGGGGCCGCCGCACCCGCTGGCTGGGCTGGGGCGGCACCGCGCTGATGGGCTTCGCGGCGCTGATGATGGGGTGGGACCTGGTGCGCTGAGCCGGGGCCCGGGACGCGGCGCGTTATTCTCGGGCGCTTGCGCTTCTCGCGTCCTTCGCTTTCCCGCGTTCCCGATTGCTCCCGAATGTCCGTCCCGTCCCCTCCTTTCCCCGCATCCCGCTCCCCTTCTCGCCCCGCGCTTCCCGTCGCACCCTGACGACCTGCCGGTGCAAGCGATCCTTTCCCAGGCCGGCCCCGTGCTGGTCTTCATGGCCTGCGTGGCGCTGGCCACCTATGCGCAGAACCTCACCGGCTTCGCGTTCAGCCTGATCCTGCTCGGGCTGGTGTCGGTGCTGCACGTCGCCAGCGTGAGCGACACCGCCAATGCGGCCACCGTGCTGAGCCTGATCAACGCCTGGACGTATTTCCGCGCCCGGCCGGGCGTGGTGCCCTGGCAGCTGATGAAGCCGGCGCTCAACGGCAGCACGGTGGGCGTGATCGTCGGCCTGATGCTCCTGACCTGGCTCAGCGGCGGCGCGGTCGACTGGCTGCGCGGGCTGCTGGGCGTGTCGATCCTGGGCTGCGCGGTGCTGCTGGTGCTGCAGGCGAAGCCGCTGCCGGTGGTGTCGGGAAGCAGGAGCTTCGCCGTCATCGGCGGGCTGTCGGGCGTGCTGGGCGGGCTGTTCTCCAGCTCGGGGCCGCCCATCGTCTTCCACATGTACCGCCAGCCGCTGGACCGCGAGCTGGTGCGGCGCGCGCTGCTGCTGATGTTCGCCTTCAACTCGCTGGTGCGGCTGGTGATCGTGGTGCCCACGGGGCACTTCTCGCTGCGCTCGGCACTGCTGGCCGGCTGCGCGATGCCGGTGGTCTACGGGGTGACGCGGCTGCACCACCGACTGCCCAACAAGCTGCAGCCGCGCACGCTCAAGTGGCTGGTCGGCGGGCTGCTCGCGGTGGCGGGCTCGACGCTGGTGGCCACCGCCTGGGTGGCCATCGCGCAACGCTGAACCTTCCCCGGGGTCGTCCGAAAATCGCCGAGTGGCCCGGGAATTGCAACCCCCACGCAAGGGTTTCCCCGTACGTGGCATACCGGCCCCCACATACGCGTTATGGGCACCCGCGTATGCAAGAGGCCGGACAAGCCGCTAACGTCCATGACTGACCCACGAAGGGTCGCCCACGAGCCCTAAAAGCATGAGCACCGACAGCAGCAAGATTCAACCGATCCGCTTCTTCCATCGCGGAAAGATCGTCGACGTCACCGGCGTCCATCCGACCCGTTCCGTGCTCGACTGGCTGCGCGAGGACGCCCGCTGCACCGGCACCAAGGAAGGCTGCAACGAAGGCGACTGCGGCGCCTGCACCGTCGTCATCGGCGAGCTGGCCGCCGACCCCCAGGCCCCCGGCACCGTCGACGGCCTGAGCCTGCAGACCGTCAACGCCTGCATCCAGTTCCTGCCCACGCTTCACGGCAAGGCCCTGTTCACGGTCGAAGACCTCAAGGCGCAGGCGCAGTGCCTGCCGAAGACGCAGACCGGCAGCAACGGCAAGCACGCGGTTCACACGCTGCACCCCGTGCAGCAGGCCATGGTCGACTGCCACGGCTCCCAGTGCGGCTTCTGCACGCCCGGCTTCGTGATGTCGCTGTGGGCCAGCTACGAGCACCACCAGGCCGAAGGCACCCAGCCCACCCGCCAGCAGCTGGCCGACGAGCTCTCGGGCAACCTGTGCCGCTGCACCGGCTACCGCCCCATCCTCGACGCCGGCCAGCGCATGTTCGACCTGCCCGCCGTGCGCCTGGACACCCAACCCGTGGTCGCCGCGCTCACCGCGCTGAAGAACGAGGGCTTCGACTACGCCGCCCCGCTGGGCGCGCGCATCGACCACTTCCACGCCCCGAAGACGCTGGCCCAGCTCGCCGCCCTGCGCGAGCAGAAGCCGCGCGCGCAGCTGCTGGCCGGCTCCACCGACGTGGGCCTGTGGGTCAACAAGCAGTTCCGCGACCTGGGCGACATCATCTACGTAGGCGACGTGGCCGAGCTGAAGACCATCGAGGACCGCCCGGACAACGGTGGTGAGCTCTACATCGGCGCCGGCGCCTCGCTCGAATCCGCCTTCGCCGCGCTGGTGGACCGCGTGCCCAGCCTCGCCGAGGTCTGGCTGCGCTTCGCCTCGCCGCCGATCCGCCATGCCGGCACCATGGGCGGCAACGTGGCCAACGGCTCGCCCATCGGCGATTCGCCGCCGGTGCTGATGTCGCTCGACGCGCAGATTGAGCTGCGCCGCGGCGAAGTGGTGCGCCGGATGCCGCTGCCCGATTTCTACCTGGACTACATGAAGAACCAGCTGCAGCCGGGCGAGTTCGTTCTGGGGCTGGCCGTTCCGCATGCCGCGATGACGCGCCAGGTGCGCGCCTACAAGATCAGCAAGCGCTTCGACTGCGACATCTCGGCGCTGTGCGCGGGCTTCGCGATCGAGCTCGAGGCGGGCAGCGACACGGTGAAGGCCGTGCGCCTGGCTTTCGGCGGCATGGCCGCGACGGTCAAGCGTGCAGCGAACGCCGAGGCCGCATTGGTCGGCAAGCCGTGGACGCAGGCCAGCGTCGCCACCGCCAGGCTCGCGCTGGCGCAGGACTTCAAGCCGCTGTCGGACATGCGCGCATCGGCCGACTACCGGCTGCTGGTGGCGCAGAACCTCATCCAGCGCCTCTGGCTCGAAACGCGCGCCGAAGACGCGCTGCCGATCGAGGAAACCAGCGTCTGGAGCGTGATGCCCCACGCCGTCAACGCGGCGGCGCAAGGAGTCTGACCATGAACAAACCCATCGACGCCCGCCTGCTGCAGCCCGCCGAGGCCTTCGCCGACTACCTGGCCAACACCGCCGCGCGCATCGACGTGGGCGCCGAAGCGCTGGCGCACGAGCGCGGCATGCGCGTGGGCATCAGCCGCCCGCACGAGTCGGCCCATCTGCACGTGGCCGGAGAGGCCACCTACATCGACGACATTCCCGAGCTCGCCGGCACGCTGCATTGCGCGCTGGGGCTTTCGCCGGCGGCCAACGGGCGCGTCACGGCGATCTCGCTGGACGCCATCCGCGCGATGCCGGGCGTGGTTGCGGTCATCACGGCCGACGACATTCCGGGCACCAACGACTGCGGCTCGATCATCCACGACGACCCCATCCTGCTGCCGGTGAACGACGGCGGCGAGATCCGCTACCTCGGCCAGCCGGTGTTCGCGGTGATCGCCGAGACCCGCGACGCCGCGCGCCGCGCCGCCGCGAAGGCCAGGGACGCGCTGACCATCGAGGCGCAGCCGCCCGTGCTCACGCCGCAGGCCGCGCACGAGCGCGGCCAGTACGTGGTGCCGCCGATGCACATCGTGCGCAGCGGCGGTGCCGCCAACGAGGGCGACGAGGCGGCCGTGCGCGCTGCCATCGCCGCGGCGCCGCACCGCCACAAGGCCACCTTCGACGTGGGCGGGCAGGAGCAGTTCTACCTGGAAGGCCAGATCAGCTACGCCATTCCGAAGGAAGGCGGCGCGCTGCACATCCACTGCTCCACGCAGCATCCGAGCGAGATGCAGCACCTGGTTGCGCACGCGCTTCACTTGCAGTCGAACGAAGTGCACGTCGAATGCCGGCGCATGGGCGGCGGCTTCGGCGGCAAGGAATCGCAGTCGGCGCTCTTCGCCTGCGTGGCCGCCATCGCGGCACGCCAGCTGCAGCGCCCCGTGAAGCTGCGGCTGGACCGCGACGACGACTTCATGGTCACCGGCCGGCGCCACTGCTTCTGGTACGAGTACGAAGTGGGCTACGACGGCGAGGGCCGCATCCTCGGCGCGGAGATCGCGATGGTCTCGCGCGCTGGCCACTCGGCGGACCTCTCCGGCCCGGTGATGACCCGTGCGCTGTGCCACTTCGACAACGCCTACTGGCTGCCCAACGTGGCCATGCACGGCTTCTCGGGCAAGACCAACACGCAGAGCAACACGGCCTTCCGCGGCTTCGGCGGCCCGCAGGGCGCGATCGCCATCGAAAACATCCTGGACTCGGTGGCCCGCGCGCTGAAGCGCGATCCGCTCGATGTGCGGCGCATCAACTTCTACGGCAAGACCGAAAACAACGTCACGCCGTACCGCCAGACCGTGACGGACAACATCGTCCACGAACTCGTGGCCGACCTGGAGGCCAGCAGCGACTACCGCGCGCGGCGCGAGGATATCGCCGCCTTCAACGCGAAGAGCCCCGTGCTCAAGCGCGGGCTGGCGCTGGCGCCGCTGAAGTTCGGCATCTCCTTCAACGTGAAGCACTTCAACCAGGCCGGCGCGCTGGTGCACGTGTACACCGACGGCTCGATCCTGGTGAACCATGGCGGCACCGAGATGGGGCAGGGCCTGAATACCAAGGTGGCCCAGGTGGTGGCACACGAGCTCGGCGTGAGCTTCGAGCGCGTGCGCGTCACGGCCACCGACACGACCAAGGTGGCGAACACCTCGGCCACGGCCGCATCGACCGGCGCCGACCTCAACGGCAAGGCGGCGCAGGACGCGGCGCGCCAGATCAAAGAGCGCCTGGCCGAATGCGCGGCAGAGCGCCACGGCGGCAAGGCGAGCGAAGTGCGCTTCGCCAACGACATGGTCGAGGTCAACGGCCGCTCGCTGGCCTTCAGCACCGTGGTGGGCGAGGCCTACCTCGACCGCAAGCAGTTGTGGTCCGACGGCTTCTACGCCACCCCCGGCCTGAGCTGGGACAAGGACAGGATGCAGGGCCGCCCGTTCTACTACTACGCCTACGGCGCGGCGGTGAGCGAGGTGATCGTGGACACGCTCACCGGCGAATGGAAGCTGCTGCGCGCCGACATCCTGCACGACGCGGGCAAGTCGCTGAACCCGGCGGTGGACATCGGCCAGGTCGAGGGTGCCTTCATCCAGGGCATGGGCTGGCTCACCACCGAGGAGCTGGTGTGGCATCCTGCCGACGGCTCCAGGAACGCGGGCAAGCTCACCACGCACGCGCCCAGCACCTACAAGATCCCGACGGCCAACGACTGCCCGCCGGTGTTCAACGTGCGCCTGTTCGAGGGCCAGAACTTCGAGGACTCGATCCACCGCAGCAAGGCCGTGGGCGAGCCGCCGCTGCTGCTGCCGTTCTCGGTGTTCTTCGCGATCCGCGACGCGGTGTCTGCCGCGGGCGGGCACAGGGTCGATCCGCCGCTGAAGGCGCCGGCCACGAGCGAGTCGATCCTTCGCGCCATCTCGGCTGTCCAGTCCGCATAGTCACTCGTAGACTTTGGCGCATGTCCAAGGTCCTCCCAATGCCACACGCCCCGATCCCATTCGCGAAACACCGCGGAACCGGCTTTGCCGGGCCGCTGGTGTTGCCCCCGGTAGGGGGTTGGCGAAGCGACACGAAGTGCGCGAAGACTGGGGGGAGCCCCATGCGTGACCAGGCTCTTTTCGACAAGATCGATCTTCATCTCATCCGGGTTCTGCACACCGTGCTGACCGACCGCAGCGTCTCGCGCGCTGCCATCCGCCTTGGCATGTACCAGCCGGCGGTGTCGGCGGCGCTGAAGCGGCTGCGCGAGCTCTCGGGCGATCCGCTGCTGGTGCGCTCCGGTTCGGGCATGGTGCCCACCGATGCGGGGCTGCGCATGATCGAGCCGGCGGCCAGCATCCTTCGCGCGGCGGAGATGCTGTTCTCGGATGCCCGCGGCTTCGATCCGCAGTCGGCCGCCACCACTTTCCGCATCGCGGCCAGCGACTACATGGACCCGCTCTTCCTGCCCATGCTGGTGGCGCAGGTCAAGCGCGACGCGCCGCTGTGCCAGATCGAGATCCACGCGCTCTCGCCCGATTCGGACTACCACGGGCACCTGGCGCTCGGCCAGGTCGACCTGGTGATCGGCAACTGGCTCAAGCCGCCGGAAGACCTGCACATGGCACGGCTCTTCGGGGACGACGTGGTCTCGCTGGTGAACAAGGACCATCCGGCGGTGCGCCGCGGCTGGGACCTGGAGACCTGGCTCGCGGCCGAGCACATCGCGCCCACGCCCATGCACCCGGGCGGGCGCGGCATCATCGACCAGATGCTCGACGAGCTGGGGCGGCAGCGCAACATCACGGCGCGCTGCGCGCACTTCGGGCTGATCCCCGACATGGTGGCCTCCAGCCTGCTGGTGCTGACCACGGGGCGCCAGTACTGCGAGCGCTTCGCCTCGCGGCTGCCGCTGAAGATCCTCGAATGCCCGGTGGCGCTGCCGCGCCTCATGTACTACCAGCTCTGGCACGAACGCACCCATTCGTCGAGCTCGGCGCGCTGGCTGCGCGAATGCATCAAGGAGGTGGCGGCGTCGCTGCGGCCTCCGGTTTCGGCCATACCCGGCGGACCCGGCGCCCCCGGCACGACAGCGCGCCCGCCCGCCGCACCTGAAACCTCGGATCCCTGAGAGAACCCCGTTCGCGCCGGCGTCGTGAGCGGGGCAACGATGAAACCGCCACTACAACAGCTGGAGACAAGCGAAATGAGTACGTTTGAACAGGCGCCGAAAGGCGCCGAGCCCCGCGCGCCGGGGCATGTCGAGTCCGCGCGTCCGCGCGCGGCTGTGGGCAGCGCAAGCGGCTCGGGTCTGCTTGAACGCCTGTTCAAGCTCGATGCGCACAACACCACGGTGCGCACCGAAGTCATCGCGGGGCTGACCACCTTCCTGACGATGGCCTACATCATCTTCGTGAACCCCTCGATCCTGGGCGATGCGGGCATGCCGAAGGGCGCGGTCTTCGTGGCCACCTGCCTGATCGCGGCGCTGGGCACGCTGATCATGGGCCTGTACGCCAACTACCCGATCGCCATGGCGCCGGGCATGGGCCTGAACGCCTACTTCTCCTACGTGGTGGTGCTGGGCATGGGCTACACGTGGCAGGTGGCGCTGGGCGCGGTGTTCATCTCGGGCTGCCTGTTCCTGATCGTCACGGTCACGGGGCTGCGGGAGCTCTTCATACAGGGCATACCGCAGTCGCTGCGAACGGCGATCACGGTGGGCATCGGCATGTTCCTGGCGCTCATCGCGCTCAAGAGCGCAGGCGTGGTGGCCGCATCGCCCGCCACCTTCGTCACGCTGGGCGACCTGCACTCCGCGCCGGTAATTCTGGCGACGCTGGGCTTCCTCATCATCGTGGCGCTCGACAAGCTGAAAGTGCGCGGCGCGATCCTGATCGGGATCATCACGGTGACGGTGCTGTCGTTCTTCTTCGGCGGCAACAAGTTCCACGGCGTGTTCGACGCGCCGCCGTCCATCGCGCCCACCTTCATGCAACTGGACATCCTGGGCGCGCTCAAGGGCGGCATCCTGAACGTGGTGCTGGTGTTCTTCCTGGTCGAGATGTTCGACGCCACCGGCACGCTGATGGGCGTGGCCAAGCGCGCCGGCCTGCTGGTGCCGGGCAAGATGGAGCGCATGAACAAGGCGCTCCTGGCCGACAGCGGCGCGATCTTCGCGGGCTCGCTGCTCGGCACCTCGAGCACCACGGCCTACGTGGAAAGCGCGGCCGGCGTGCAGGCGGGCGGCCGCACCGGCCTCACGGCCGTGGTGGTGGCGCTGCTCTTCCTGGCCTGCCTGATGATCTCGCCGCTGGCGGGCTCGGTGCCCGCCTACGCCACCGCGCCGGCGCTGCTCTTCGTGGGCTGCCTGATGCTGCGCGACCTGGTCGAGCTCGACTGGGAGGACACCACCGAGGTGATCCCTGCGGCAGTGACCGCGCTGGCCATGCCCTTCACCTACTCGATCGCCAACGGCCTGGCCTTCGGCTTCATCACCTACGCCGTGCTGAAGCTGTGCACCGGGCGGGCACGGGAAGTGCATGCGATGGTCTGGGTCATCGCAGCCGTGTTCCTCTTCAAGTTCGCCTACATCGGCGGGCACTGATTGAAGCCATGAACTGAGAGCTGAGCGAAGCGCCGTCGGGCGCCGATGGTCGCGGGGACGCCATTAGACTCATGGCCGTTCCCGCTTTGTTGCTGTTGAACGAGACAAATCCACGAAACCCGGCATGACAACCCCCAGACTCCAGCTCGCGAACATCACCAAGCGGTATCCCGCGGTGGTGGCCAACAGCGACATCTCCCTGAGCGTCGCGCCCGGCGAAATCCACGCCGTGCTCGGCGAGAACGGCGCCGGCAAGTCGACCCTGATGAAGATCATCTACGGGTCGGTCAAGCCCGACGAAGGTACGGTGATGTTCGACGGCCAGGCCGTCAGCCTGCGCAACCCGCAGCAGGCGAGGGCGCTGGGCATCAGCATGGTGTTCCAGCACTTCAGCCTGTTCGACACGCTCACGGTGGCCGAGAACGTCTGGCTGGGACTGGACAAGTCGCTGCAGCTGGCCGAGGTCACGCGCAGCATCACGGCCAAGGCGAGCGAGTACGGCCTCGACATCGACCCGGCGCGGCCGGTGCACACGCTGTCGGTGGGCGAGATGCAGCGGGTGGAGATCATCCGCGCGCTGCTCACCAACCCCCGGCTGCTGATCCTCGACGAGCCGACCTCGGTGCTGACGCCGCAGGCGGTGATCAAGCTCTTCACGGTGCTGAAGAAGCTGTCTTCCGAGGGCTGCAGCATCCTCTACATCAGCCACAAGCTCCACGAGATCCAGGAACTCTGCAGCGCCTGCACCGTGCTGCGCGGCGGCAAGGTGACGGGGGTGTGCAATCCGCAGAACGAGAGCACGCAGTCGCTGTCGCGGCTGATGATCGGCAGCGAGCCGCCGCCGCTGCAGCACCGCCCGGTGCACGCGGGTGCGGTGGCGCTGCGCGTCGACGGGCTGTCGCTGGCGCGCGAGGACCAGTTCGGCGTCGATCTCGACGGCATCTCCTTCGAGGTGCGCGCGGGCGAGGTCGTCGGCATCGCGGGCGTCTCGGGCAACGGCCAGAAGGAGTTGCTCTACGCGCTTTCCGGAGAGGACGTGCGGGCCGAGGCGCCGATGGTGCGCGTGTTCGACAAGCCCGCCGGCCGGCTGCGGCCTCGGGCGCGGCGTGCGCTGGGCCTGCATTTCGTGCCGGAAGAGCGGCTGGGCCGCGGCGCAGTGCCCACGCTGGGGCTCGCGCACAACCTGCTTCTCACACGCAGCGAGGCGGTGGGCCGTGGCGGTTGGATCAGCACCGGCACGTTGGAGCTCCAGGCCAAGGCCATCATCGAGCGCTTCAAGGTCAAGGCCGGCGGACCAAGAGCGGCGGCGCGCTCGCTCTCGGGCGGCAACCTGCAGAAATTCATCGTCGGGCGAGAGATCGACGCAAAGCCGAAGCTCTTCGTCGTCTCGCAGCCGACCTGGGGCGTGGACGTGGGCGCGGCCGCGCTGATCCACGCCGAGATCCTCGCGCTGCGCGACGCGGGCTGCGCGGTGCTGGTGATCAGCGAGGAGCTCGACGAATTGTTCAACATCTGCGACCGGCTGCACGTGATCGCCAAGGGGCGGCTGTCGCCTTCCATCGACCGTGCCGCAGCGACGCTGCAGCAGATCGGCGAGTGGATGAGCGGCCTGTGGCACGGCGCCGGCAACAAGACCTCGGAGGCGGCCCATGCTTAAGCTCGAACCGCGCCCGGAGCTCTCGCGCTTCTGGAGCTATGCCTCGCCGATCCTGGCGCTGCTGATTACCGTGCTGATCGGCGTGGCGCTCTTCGCCGCGCTCGGCAAGGACCCGGTCAAGGGCCTTCTGGTGTTCTTCTACGAGCCCATCAAGAACGGCTACGCCATCGGCGAGCTGATGGTGAAGGCGACGCCGCTGCTCATCATCGCGCTGGGGCTGGCGGTGTGCTTCCGCTCCAACGTGTGGAACATCGGCGCCGAGGGGCAGTTCGTGTTCGGCGCCATCGCCGCGGGCGGCGTGGCGCTTTTGGCCGACAAGAACACGGGGCAGTGGATCGTCGTGGCGATCCTGCTGGCGGGCATCGTCGGCGGCATGGTGTGGGCGGGCATCGTCGCCTTCCTGCGCGACAGGTGCAACGCCAACGAGATCCTGGTGAGCCTGATGCTGGTCTACGTGGCCACGCTGCTGCTGGGCTACATGGTCTACGGGCCGTGGAAGGACCCGTACGGCTACAACTTCCCGCAGACCAAGACCTTCGAAGCGGTCACGCAGATCCCACGCCTGTTCAAGGGCTCGCGCGTGAGCATCGGGCTGGTGATTGCGCTGGTGGGGGCGGGGGCGCTGTGGGTGTTCCTGTTCCGCACGCGCGCGGGCTTCGCGCAGCAGGTCGGCGGGCTGGCTCCGGCGGCCTCGCGCTACGCCGGCTTCTCGGCGCGGCGCGCGGTGTGGGTCGCGCTGCTGACCTCGGGCGCCGCCGCCGGCCTGGCCGGTGCGCTCGAAGTGGCCGGGCCGCTCGGCCAGCTCACGCCCTACGTGCCGGCGGGCTACGGCTTCGCGGCCATCATCGTGGCCTTCGTCGGGCGGTTGCATCCGGTGGGCATGATCTTCTCGGCCATCCTGATGAGCATGTTCTACATCGGCGGCGAACTCGCGCAATCGCGCCTGGGGCTGCCGAAGTCGCTCACCGGCGTGTTCCAGGGGCTGCTGCTCTTCACGCTGCTGGCCTGCGACACGCTGATCGCCTACCGCATCCGGCGCAAGGCGGCTGCGAAGGCCGCCTCTTCCATGACCACCGCCTCGCTGCAGGCGAGCACGCCCATTACCGCACCCGTCGCGCGTGCCACCGAAGGGAGCAACTGACCATGGAAAGCTACGCACTCCTGCTGGGTTCAACCCTGAGCGCGGGCACCGTGCTCGCCATCGCGGCGCTGGGCCTGCTCATCAACGAGAAGGCCGGCATCGTCAACCTCGGCGCCGAGGGCATGATGCTGTGCGCCGCCATCGCGGGCTTCGCGACGGTCGTCACCACGCACAACCCCTGGCTCGGCTTTCTCGCGGGCATGGCGGCGGGCGCCTTGCTCGCGGCCTTCTTCGGTGTGCTGGTGATCTGGCTCAACACCAACCAGTACGCGACAGGGCTTGCGCTGAGCCTCTTCGGCGTGGGCTTCTCGGCCTTCGCGGGCATCAGCTTCGTGCAGGCCAAGCTGCCGGAAAGCGCCTCGTACGCCATCCCGGTGCTGGGCGACCTGCCGCTGGTCGGGCCAGCGCTGTTCCGCCATCACCCGATGGTGTATTTCGCGGTGGTGCTGACCTTCGGGCTGATCTGGTTCCTTTACCGCACGCGTGCGGGGCTGGTGCTGCGCTCGGTGGGCGAGTCGCCGGAGTCGGCGCATGCGCTGGGTTATCCGGTGCGGCGCATCCGCTTCATGGCGGTGATCGCGGGCGGCGCGCTGTGCGGGCTGGCGGGCGCGTATCTCTCGACGGTGTACACGCCGCTGTGGGTCGAGGGCATGGTGGCCGGTCGAGGCTGGATCGCGCTGGCGCTCACCACCTTCGCCACCTGGCGGCCGGTGCGCGTGCTGCTGGGCGCCTACCTGTTCGGCGGGGTGTCGATGCTGGGCTTTCACCTGCAGAGCAGCGGCGTCGACGTGCCGGCGCAGTTCCTCAGCATGCTGCAGTACATCGCGCCGATCGTGGTGCTGGCGTTGATCTCGCGCAACCCTGCCTTCATCCGCGCCAACATGCCGGCTTCCATCGGGAAACCGTTCTACCCCGGCTCATAATCGCGTTTTTCGTTTTCCCGCCAACCTGTCCTTTTGAGGATTTCCGACAATGAATGATCTGAACAAGCGCTCCCTGCTCAAGCTGGCCGCCCTCACGGCGGTCGCTTCGGCGGCCCTGATCGGCTGCGGCAAGAAAGAAGAAGCGGCGGCTCCCGCGGCTGCACCCGCGCCGGCCCCGGCACCCGCCGCAGCGGCTCCGGCCCCGGCAGCGCCGCTGAACATCGCATTCGCATACGTCGGCCCGGTTGGCGACGGCGGCTGGACCTTCGCGCACGACAACGCCCGCAAGGCGCTCGAGAAGGAATTCGGCGACAAGATCAAGACCACCTTCGTCGAGAGCGTGCCCGAGGGCGCGGACGCCGAGCGCGTGTTCCGCGACATGGTCGGCCAGGGCAACAAGCTGATCTTCGGCACCACCTTCGGCTACATGGAGCCCATGCTGAAGGTCGCGGCCGACAACAAGGAAGTGAAGTTCGAGCACGCCACCGGCTACAAGACCTCGGACAACATGCGCACCTACGACAGCCGCACGTACGAGGGCGCGTACATGGCCGGCATCATTGCCGGCGCCATGACCAAGAGCAACACGCTGGGCGTGGTCGGCTCGGTGCCTATTCCCGAAGTGCTGCGCAACATCAACAGCTTCACGCTGGGCGCGCAGTCGGTGAACCCGAAGATCACGACCAAGGTCGTGTGGGTGAACGAGTGGTTCAGCCCGCCGAAGGAAACCGAGGCCGCCACCGCCCTCATCAACGGCGGCGCCGACGTGCTGTTCCAGAACACCGACTCGCCGGCCGTGCTCAAGACCGCGCAGGAAAAGGGCAAGCGCGCCTTCGGCTGGGATTCCGACATGACCGCCTACGGTCCCAAGGCCCACCTGGCCTCGGCCACCATCAACTGGGCGCCGTACTACATCAAGGCCACCCAGGAAGCCCTGGACGGCAAGTGGGCCACCGGCCAGGCCTGGTGGGGCGTGAAGGAAGGCGCGATCGACCTCGTGTCCGTCGCCGAGGACGTGCCGGCCGAGACCAAGGCCAAGGTCGAGGAAGTGAAGAAGGGCCTGAAGGACGGCAGCTTCGCGATCTGGAAGGGCCCGATCCTCGGCCAGGACGGCAAGGAAGTGGTCGCCAAGGACGCAGTGGCCGACGACAAGTTCCTGTCGGGCGTGAACTTCTACGTCAAGGGCGTCGAAGGCAAGGTGCCCGGCGGCGACAAGAAATAAGCTCGCCTCCAGGCTGCGCGCACTTCGTGTCGCTGCGCCAAACGCCCTACCGGGGGCGACACCTGCGGCCCGGCGAAGCCGGTTCCGGCGGTGTTCCCGAATGGGGTTCGCTCTGTGACGTAGTTCACGCATATACACCGAAAAGTTCTAACAGCCCGCACGTGTTGCGGGTTTTCTTTTTTGAGGGGTTACCTACCTGAAACCTCTTGGTCTCCGCTAAAGTAACAATTAGTGTCACTATTACGTACCGTCGCAGGGCGGAACGCGACCGTGGCGAGTCCCGGAGGACCATCGAAGCTCCATCACGACGAGACTGAAATGCAGGACGCAGTCACCAATCCCACGCCCCCGGCGTTGCAGCCGAATCCGACCGATCCGCTGGAGATTCCCGGTTACGAGTTGCTGGAGGAGCTGGGTGCCGGCGGCTACGGCACGGTGTATCGCGCACTGCAGAAGAGCACGGGCACCGTGGTCGCGATCAAGGTCGTGAAGCTGCAGGTGGGAAGCCAGCGCGTGGCGCGCTTCCATCGCGAGACGAAACTGTGCGCCTCGCTGCACCACCCGCACATCGTGCAGCTGCTCGACAAGGGCGAGCAGGGCCCCTGCGTCTACGGCGTCTTCGAATATGTGCCGGGCGAGACGCTCACCAGCCTGATCCGCCGCAAGGGTTCGCTCACCGCCACCGAGACAGGGCACCTGATGGCCGAGGTGCTCGACGCGCTCGACTGCGCGCACAGCGCCGGCATCGTGCACCGCGACCTGAAGCCCGACAACGTGATGGTCACCTTCACCGGTGCCGTGCCGCACGCGAAGGTGCTGGACTTCGGCATCGGCACCGTCATTCCGTCGAACCGCGGCGACGAGTTCCCCACGCTCACGATGACCGACGAGGCCCTGGGCACGCCGGCCTACAGCGCGCCCGAGCAGCTGCGCGGCGAGCCGCCCGGCGTGAAGTCGGACCTGTACGCATGGGGCCTGATGTTCATCGAGTGCCTCACCGGCGCGCCCGCCATCCGCGGCGCCTCGGCGGCCGAGATCCTTCACCAGCAGCTGAGCCCGCAGGAGGTGCCGCTGCCCGCCGAGATCGCCAGCCACCCGGTGGCTTCCGTGCTGCGGCAGGCGCTGCGCAAGAAGGCCGCCGACCGCAGCGATTCCGCCGCCACCTTGCTGGCCGAGCTCGGCCGTCTGCGGCTGGACGACCTCGTGGGCGTGCTGCGCTCGGCCAAGCAGGCGCAGGACGAAGCGCTGGCGCAGACCGTCATCACCACGCGCGGCTTCTCCGAGAAGCGCCAACTCACCGTGCTGTGCTGCAGCGTCTCGGTGTGGCCCGACGCTGCGGACGACGAGAGCGCCGACGAGGCCTTGCCCTCCGACATCGAGAACCTCGAACTGCTCCAGCGCAACGAGCTGGCCCTGTTCTCCGAGACCGCCACCCGCCGCGGCGGCCTGCTCGCGGGCACGCTGGGCGACCGGATGATCGTGCTCTTCGGCTATCCGCACGCCAGCGACACCGACGCGCGCCAGGCCGGACGCACGGCCATGGAGCTGATCGCGCTGAGCCGCCAGCGCTCCGCCGCCATCGAGCAGGAGCACGGCGTGCACCTCGGTATCCGCATGGGCATGCACACCGGCATGGCGATCGTCGCGGCCGGCGAGATCCCGTCGGGCCATGCCGTCAACGTCGCGGTGCGGCTCGAAGGCGTGGCCGACACCGGCACGCTGCTGGCGAGCGAGAGCAGCTACCGCCTGCTGAGCCGCCACGCGAGCTTCGACAAGGCCGGCACGGTGACGCTGCCGGGCCAGTCCGGCGGCGTCCAGACCTATCGCCTCGGCGGCGAGCAGCAGGCGCTGGCCTCAGACGGCTTCGCCGAGCAGGCGCTGCACAAGGCCTGCATCGGCCGCGAGGCCGAGCTGCAGCAACTGAGCACGGCCTGGACCCGGGCCCGCGAAGGACAGGGCGGCGCGGTGTGGATCCGCGGCGAGCCGGGGATCGGCAAGTCGTGCCTGGCCGACGTGCTGCGCGAGCAGGTCGCCAAGGAAGGGCTGCAGACCGTCGTCGCGCAGTGCCAGCCCGAGAACCAGAACAACGCGCTGACGCCGTTCCTCGCGCTGCTGCGCCAGCGGCTCGACGCCATGCCCGACGCCGCCTCGCCCGAGGCGCGCCGCGAGCGCCTGCGCGAGGCCCTGCAGGCCGCCGGCTGCGACGGCGAGGCCGTGCTGCCGATCTTCTGCGCGTGGCTGTCGCTGCCGCTGGGCGACCGCGCGCCGAGCCAGATGTCGCCGCCGATGCAGAAGGCGCTGCTGCTGCAGTCGATCGCGCAGTGGCTGCTGCACATGGCCGAGTCGGCTGCGGTGTTGCTGCTGCTGGAGGACGTGCACTGGGCCGACCCCACGACCATCGAATTCGTCGAGCAGCTCATTGCCCAGCTGCCGCAGCGTCGCGTGCTGCTGGTGCTCACCGCGCGCCCCGAATGGGCGAAGCCCGACGCCATGCAGGCCGAGTGCATCGAGGTGCGCCGGCTCGAGGACGCGCAGGCCGCCGAGCTGGCGCGGCAGGCGCTGGCGCCGCGCGTCGCCGCGCCGCAGGTGATCGACAACGTGGTGCAGCGCACCGACGGCGTGCCGCTGTTCATCCAGGAAATGGCGCGCATGATGCTCGACGCCTACCTGGTTGAGAAGGACGGCATCTGGGTCTTCAAGGACACGGCCCAGCCTGCCGCGATTCCGGTCACGCTGCGGGACTCGCTGGTGAGCCGCTTCGACCGGCTCGGCCCCGTCAAGGGCCTGCTGCAGCTCGCCGCCACCATCGGGCGCCAGTTCGATGCCGAGCTGCTGTGCGCCTGTTCGGGCAAGAGCGCCGAGGCGATGGACAAGGACATGGCCGTGCTGCTCGACGCGGGCCTGGTCGCGCCGGCCGGGCAGCCGGGCAGCTTCATCTTCCGCCACGCGCTGATCCGCGACACCGCCTACGAAAGCATGCTGGTCGCGCAGCGCCGGCAGCTGCACCGCAACGTCGCGCAGACGCTGATGGACAGCCAGCCGCAGCACGTGGCGAGCGAGCCCGGCAGCGTGGCCCAGCACTGGGCCGATGCGGGCGAGTACGCGCAGGCGGTGGCGCTGGCGGTGCGCCAGCTGCGCATCACGCAGCACCGCTCGCTCAACGACGAAACGATTTCCTACGCCCAGCACATCGACGGCTGGATGGCGCACCTGGAAGGCGAGGCGCAGCGCGAGGCGCGGCTGGACGTGAACAGCTACGTCACGCAGGCCATGATGAACAAGTACGGCTGGGCGCATGCGCAGGTGGTCGACCGCATCGCGCTGTCGCAGGAGCTGCTGTCCGACCAGGTGCCGCGCGAGAAGCAGGTGCAGCACCTGTGGACGCTGATCACCTTCCACCACGTGGCCAGCAACCGCGCCGAAGTGCAGCAGCTGAGCAACCGCCTGCTCGACCAGGCCGTGCAGCACCAGGACCAGGGCGTGTTCGTCGCGGCGCAGACCTACCTCGGGCTCGCGCACTATTCCGACGGCGACTTCGAGCGCGCCGAGCAGTCGCTGAGCGACGCGGTCGAGCGCTACAACCCCGAGGCCCATGCGCACCATGCGGCCGACTTCGGCTTCGACACCCGCGTGTGGGCGACCACCGGCCGCGCGCTGGTGCGCTGGTTCGCGGGCCATGACGCGGCCGCGCGCGCCGACGCGACAAATGCCGTGCGCTGGGCCCGCGAGATGTCGCACATCCCGTCGCTGAGCATGGCGCTGCTCTACCAGAGCCTGGGCCACCAGGGCCGCAACGACAAGGCGCGCGCGCTGGTGAGCACCGGCGAGCTGCTGGGCATCACGCAGCGCTACGGCCTGCCGGCGTTCCAGGGCTACGCGGAGATCATCCGCTGCTGGGCCACCGGCGACGTCGCCAACATCGCGCAGGCCGATGCCTGGATCCAGGCGCTGTGGGGCATGGGCTGCCGCTATTGCCAGACCTATTACCGCGCCTTCGCCGCCGACACGCTGGCCGCCAACGGCCGCTGGGACGAGGCGCTGGAGCGCATCGACGAATCGCTGCGCATGACCGACGAGCTCAAGGAAGGGCTCTACCGCTCCGAGCTGCACCTGCAGAAGGCCCGCTACCTGCAGGCCGCCGGCGGCGATCGCGAGGCGGTGGCCGCGTGCTTCTCGAAAGCCGCCGAAGTGGCGCGCGAAGGCGCCAAGCACAGAACCGAATACGAGGCCCTGGCGGCGTTGCAGGCACTGGCGGATTCCGCCTCGCCCGACGTGGCCGCGCGCCTGAAGGATCTGGCCGCTCTGCGGCCGGAATTGCCCGCGCGCATGTTCCCGCATGCGCCCATTTCCTCTTGAAACAAGGATGAAGTAATCATGACCTCCCCAGTCCAAAGCGGCGATCCGTTGCTCGAGTTCCGTCTTGCCTACCTGCGCGCCATCGCCCGCTCGTGGCAGGAGGACGCCTACCGCGCCAAGCTGCTCGACCAGCAGGACATCCAGCCCATGCTGCATGCCGACTTTGGCCTGCCGACGCTATGGCCCCTGCTCGACGTGTCGCTGTTCCTGAGCCCCGATCCGGCCCAGCGCGCCGAATGGAAGCCGATGCTCACCTCGGGCTGGGTCGGCCCCGACGACTCCTTCGTCATCGTGCTGCCGCAGGCACCGTCGTCGAACGCCACGGAAGCCCTGGCCGCCTACTACCAGCTGTTCCCGAACTTCATGGGCGCCCCCGCGGCGTTCGAACCGCCTCCCGGCATCGTGGGCGGCGCGCTGCCCACGGGCCTGGGCATTCCGGGCGGCGGCGACGGCTCGCTGCTGGCTTTCGGCGGCGTGGTGCTGCGCGCGATCGCCATCGCATGGCAATCGCCCGAGCTGCTCTATCAGCTGACGCGCGACCCCGACGTAGACAAGGCGAACGTGCTGAGCCAATGGCTGGGCTACAACAACCCGTTCAACTTCAAGATCCTGTTCACCACCAACTCGGCCCTCACCTGGGACGCAGCGAAGGGCGAATGGAACCTGAAGAACGCCGACGGCTCGCTCATCAAGAACGCCATCCGCCTGAACTACCCGACGGCGCCGGTGGAAGAGAGCATGCGCGCCGTCGCGCTCACCTCGTACAACAACACGGGCGACCCCTATCCGTTCACCTGCTGAGTCCGCGACAGGGCAGGGGCCGGCCGCAGGCGCGCTGCAGGGCGCCACGGCCACGCTCCTGCTGACGCTGGCCGCGCGCGCCAATTCCGGCGCCGTGGCCGACGCGTCGGTGTTCTCCGATCCCGAGGCACGACGCATCGCCGCGTCGCTGCCCTTCGACATCTCCGCCTATGCGGCGGACGAGGCTTTCGTCAGGAGCATCGTCCTGCGCGCCGCCTTGTTCGACCGTTTCGCGGCCGAATTCCTTTCCGCCCATCCGGAGGCCCTGTGCCTCTCGCTGGGCGCGGGCCTGTGCACGCGGCGCAGCCGGCTAGCCCCCGCCCTGGTGGCGCGCTCGCGCTGGCTCAACATCGACCTGCCCGAGGCCATCGAGCTGCGCGAACGCCACATCGCGCGCGGCGAAGAAGAGAGCGAGCTCGCATGCTCCGTTCTCGATCCGAGCTGGCTCGACGCCGCCGGCCTGCCCGGCGAACGCCCGGTGCTCGCGATGCTGGAGGGCGTGTGTCCCTACCTGCCGCAGGCCCCGCTGGAAGCCCTGCTGCGCAGCCTCGCCGGGCGCTTCGAGCATGCGAAGGCCCCGTGCGTCCTGCTGTTCGACCACGTTCATCCCGGTGCTCGCGCGCCAGTCCATGGCCGTGGGCGGCATGCGGCTGCCGGTGGTGTCGGGCTTCGAGAACGCGGCGCAGATCGCCGGCCTGCATCCGGCGGCGATGCGGGTGCTGTCCGAAGACCACATCTACGCGCAGTTCTCGGAGCGCCACAGCCTGTTCGAGGCCGCGTTCCGGGCCACGACCGGGGCCTGGCCCTACGGCGTGGTGCGGCTCGAACTGGGCCCGCAAGCCAATGAGTGAAGGCCCGGGCAAGGGCGCGCCGCCCGATTTCTTCGGCGACGTCTTTCGCTGGCACGACAGGTTCCTGCCGCCCGTGGTGCTCGATGACCGCTTGCTGCTGGCGAGCGAGAACGACCTGCTGGTGCTCGGCTCGCCGGGCGTGATGGCCGTCGAGCGGGTGCTGCGCGAAGGCACCAGCCTCGCGGCGCATTGCCGTGCCGAGGGCGCGGCCGCGCCGCTCGCGCAGATGCTGCATGCGCTCGAAGCGCTGGCGCGCCAGGGGCTCGTGCGGCCCGTGGCGGCGGACGGCGCGGACTTCCATTTCGTGCCTGATTTTTCGAAGGCGTATTCGCGCACGACGCGCACGCCGCGCACGCCGCGCACGGTGGGCTCGGCTCTCTCGGCCGACGTGGACGCCGTCGTGCTGTCGGGTGCGGTGAGCGAGGAGGCGGCGAGCCGCTGGGCACTGGCCCTGTCGCAAGGGCTGCCCGCCGGCACCGGCCTCACGCTCGTGTTCTGCGACGACTACCTAGACCCGCGGCTCGGCACCATCGACGCGCAGCAGCGCGCTCGCGGCCGCGCCTGGCTGCCGGTCAAACCCACCGGCGAGCAGGCGATGGCCGGCCCCGTCTTCAGGCCGGGCGCGGCGCAGCCCGGTCCGTGCTGGCATTGCCTCGCGCACCGCTGGCTGCGGAACCGGCCGGCGCGTGCCTGGTGGCAGACACGGCATGGCAGCGCCGGCATGGGCTTTCCGGTGCGGGCGAGCGCAGGGCTGGTCGGCGAGCGGCTCGAGCGGCTGTTGCCCGTCGCGCTGCGCATCGCCGCGCAGGCCGACGCCGCGCGGGTGGAGGTGCTCGATTCGCCGCAGCCGCAGCACTCCATCGCCATCCGCCCGCAGTGCCCGCACTGCGGAACGCCGGGGCTGGTCTCGCGGCGGCAGCGCGAGCGCATCGTGCTGGCGCCGGGCCTGCCCACCGCCAGCCACGACGGCGGCTGGCGCACGGTGCCCGCGGCCGTCACGGTGGAGCGGCTCATGCGTCACGTCAGCCCGCTGAGCGGCGTGATCGCGCGCATCGTGCCGCTCAATGCCGAGGCGCAGGGCGCGCTGACGGTCTATCGCAGCGAAATCTCCAGGACGCCGCCGCCGGGCGACGACGAGCTTCCCGGCGTGCTGACCCAGGTGTGCCTGGGCAAGGGCATGTCGATGGAGCAGTCCCGTGCCAGCGCGCTGTGCGAGGCGGCCGAGCGGCACGCCGCCTTCTTCCAGGGCGACGAGGCGTGGGTGATCGCGCCCGCCGCCGGCCTGGACGCGCCCTGCATCGATCCACGGGCGCTGGCGCTCTTCAGCGAGCGGCAGCGCGAGCGCTTCGGCACGCACAAGCCGCCGCACGCGGTGGCCCCGTTGGCTTCGTCGCATGAAACGCCGACGTGGTGGACGCCCGCCTGGTCGCTCACGGCCGACGAGCGCCGCTACCTGCCGCTGTCCTTCTGCTTCGCCAACGCGCCGGCGCAGAGCCACTTCCATGTGGGCTGGACTTCGAACGGCTGCGCGGCGGGCAACACGCGCGAGGAGGCCATCCTCCAGGGCTTCCTGGAACTGGTGGAGCGCGATGCCGCCGCCGTCTGGTGGTACGGCCGGCATCGCAGGCCGGCGATCGGGCTCGACAGCCTGCCGGACGAGATCCTCGGGCGCATCGAGCGCGCCTGCGGCCCGCGCTGGGAGCGCTGGGTGCTCGACATCACGCACGACTTCGGCATTCCGGTGGTGGTTGCCGTCGGCCGGCACCGCGACACGGGCGCCTGGGCCATCGGCTTCGGCTGCAGCCCCGACCGCCCGCTGGCCTGCGAGCGCGCGCTGACGGAGATGAGCCAGCTGATCGCGGCCGGCAAGACCCTTGCGGTGCCGGCCGACGAAGGCGCGGAGGAGGTCGGGGAGGGCACGGAGGAGGGCGCGCCGCCGGCCTTCCTCATGCCGGCGGGCACGGCAGGCGCGGCGCCAGCCGTTCCCGGGGGGCGGGCCGACATCGCCGCCGAGATCCGCCGGTGCGTGGGCATCGCCGCCTCGCTCGGGCTGGAAACCATCGTCCTGGACCACACTCGCCCCGACGTGCCGCTGTGCACGGTGAAGGTGGTGGTGCCGGGGCTTTGCCATATCTGGCCGGAGCTTGGCAATCCGCGCCTGTACCGCGTGCCGGTCGAGCTGGGATGGCGCGACACTCTGGTACGTGAAGCCGACCTGAATCCGCAGGCGCTTTACGTCTGATATCGCGAAGGAGAAGAAAAGATGGCCATCTTCAGGAACAAGCTCGACCGGCGAGCCACCGTGCTGCGGCCAGTGCACGCCTTCGGTCGCCGCGCCTCGGTGTGCCAGACGGTGCTTCAGGCGCCGGACGTGTCGCAGGTTCACGCGATGGTTCGCTGGAACAGGCACACCTGGGAAATCGTCGACCAGAGCCGCAACGGCACCACGATGAACGGCGAGCGCCTGGCCAGCGGCCGGTGGACGGCGCTGTCCGCGGGCGCCGAAGTCCGCATGGGCGTGGGCGACGACTCGGTCTGGATCGTGGACGACCTGGCTCCGCCGGCCACCTGCCTCTTTCCCGTCGAGGGCGCCGGCGCCATGGTGGCGCTGAGCCTGCGCGAGAACCTGCTGCCGGACGAGCAGCAGCCCGAGGCGAACGTCTACTTCCAGGACGGCAAGTGGATGCTGGAGCACATCGACGGCATCGAGCACCTGGGCGACGGAGCGATGGTCCGCACCTCGGGCAGCACCTGGGAGTTCGTGCTGTGCGACGACCTGGCCTTCACCTCCGAGAACCCGATTGCCGCCCCGGCTCCGGCGGCGGCCGACGTGGCGCTGCACTTCGACGTGAGCCAGAACGAGGAGCACACGAGCCTGAACCTGGTGGCGCAGGGCAAGTCGGTGCCGCTGGGCGAGCGCATCCACCACTACACCCTGGTCACGCTCGCGCGGCTGCGCCAGAAGGACGCCCAGAGGGGCGTCGCGCCGCAGAGCCAGGGCTGGATCGGGCTGGACGAGCTGTCGCGCATGCTGGGCGTGGAGCCCTCCTACGTGAACATCCAGATCTTCCGCGCCAAGCACCAGATCCTGAATGCGCTGCCGCCGAACCTGGCGGAGCCGCCGCTGGTCGAGCGGCGCCGGGGCAACGTGCGCCTCGGTAACTACCCCTTCGAGATACGTGGCGGGGCGCAACCTGTGTAATCTTCTGTAATTCCGTTCGTTCCCCGCACTCCCTAGAGTGACAGCTCCGGAGCCATCGTGGCCCGGAGTGTCAATCACTTGCTTGTGGGAAGTCGCCATGGGAATGATCTACTCCGTCGCGGTCAACAACCATGCGAGCCATCCGGGCTGTTTCATGGTGTTCCAGAACGACCCGACGCAGTTGGCGCCGAATGCGCTGTCGCTGGCCTGGTTCGTCAGGTTCTCGAACCCGGGGCCGAACTCCCGCGTCAAGTTCCAGTGGAGCGTCGACACCGGCTTCTCCTGGGCCGAAACCGGCGAGCTGCAGCCCGGCGCCCAGTTCACCCCCACCGAGACCTACGCGCCGAGCGGCCCGAACAACAAGATCACGCTCGACTGCAATCGCACCTACAGGTTCATGAACCCCACGCAGGGGCCGGAGCAGTCGCGCTTCTATCTCGCGCAGTCGGCGGGCATCCCGGCCAGGTCGGCCGCTGCCGTGGGCGTGACCATGGGAGGGAGCACGGTGTACGCGGTGCAGGCGCGTCCCAACCAGAACCTGGCCATCTCGCCGAATCCGAAGTACTTCCTCGCCTACGGCGACTACCAGGAAGGCGACGTGATCGACGCGAGCGCGATCGACAACCCGCTGGAGCTGCGCTATCCGCCCGGCGTGTATTCCCTGACCACCACGTTGAACGCGGACGACACCTGGGACCAGCCGGAGAGCCTGGCCCATTCGAACGCGAGCCGCCTGCGACTGCTCGCGGCCTGAAATTCCTGCTGTCACACATCCAGGTCCGTTGAGGACGTCGACCATGAGGCCAACACGCCATGCTGCAAACCATCATTTCCCCATTTCTCGCGCCACGCCGGTCGTTGCCAGCGAACTTGCGGAGTCCGGCCATGCGCCCGCAGCGATCCGCGTTTGAACGGATCGCGACGCGGCGCGTGTTCATGGTGCCTCCGGGCGCGCGCCTGGAGGACCCGGACGTCGACTGCCTGCCCATGGCCGAAACGGTCTGGGAGCGGGGCTACACGCTGGTGATCGACGAGGTCAAGCGCGGCCTGCTGCAGGACTTCTGGAAGAACTACTACGGCGCCTCTGCCGAGATGGCGATGTCGGGCAACCGGCTGATGGAGCTGCGCAAGGACATCATGGCGATCACGCCCGACTGTCTGGGCGAGCCGGCGGTGTTCCAGTTCCTGGTGCAGCTGACCCGCATGTGCGTGCGCGCGTACAGCGTGCAGGGCACGCTGCAGGTCGTGGCGGAATAAGCTCTCCCCCAGGCTTCGCGCACTTCGTGTCGCTTCGCCAACCCCCTTCCGGGGGCGACACCTGCGGCCCGGCGGAGCCGGTTCCGCGGTGTCCCGCGAATGGGGCGCAGGGCCAGGGGCGGGGCGTTGGGCGAAGCTGCAGGGGTTAGGGGGCGGGCGCCTGCAGCTGGGCGCCCATCTTCTGGTGGATCAGGTTCACGGCCTTCAGCGGGCGCAGCATCACCTTGAACTCGGTGATCTTTCCTTCGTCGTTCCACTTCATCATGTCGACGCCGTTGATCTGGATGCCGTCGAGCTCCAGCGCGAATTCGAGCACCGCGTCGCGCTCCGACTTCAGCTCGCGCACGTAGCGGAAGCTCTCGTTGAAGAAGACCTGGAACGCCGCGGCCAGGTATTTCTTCGTGATGCGCTTGCCGGCCTGGGGCGTGTGCACCACCGGCGAATGGAAGACGGCGTCGTCGTCGAGCAGGGCGTCGAGCCCCGCAACATCGCGTTCCTTGACGAGCCGGTGCCAGGTGGCGAGGGTGTCGATCGGCATGAGTCTCCTGAGGCTGTTGTGGTCGATGCCCGCCATTTGACGCAGGCGCGCGCCGCGTGGCAAGGTGCCGCGCGCGCATAGGCGACTCCGCGGCGGCTCGTTTCTCAGGACAGCCGGTCCAGCAGGCTGTACCAGGCCACGCCGCCCGCGATGTAGAAGGGCTGCAGCCCGTGCAGCGGAATCGGCCGGATCGGCGACACCGGGTACGGAAAATCCGCCCCCGCATCCAGCATCCGCGCCGCCACGTGCCTGCCCATGCTCGTGGCCAGCGCGATGCCGCGGCCGTTGTAGCCCAGCGCGATCGTCATGCCCGGCGCCGGCGTGTGCACGTGCGGCATGAAGTCGCGCGTGACGGCGATGCGGCCGGCCCAGCGGTACTCGTAGCGCAGCGGACCGAGCTGCGGGAACAGCAGTTCCAGCGAGCGCTCCAGGTGCGCGAAGTTAGCGGGTCCGGCCGGATCGGCGAAATGGCCGCGTCCGCCCATCAGCAGGCGGCCCTGTGCGTCCTTGCGGAAGTACAGCAGCAGGCGCTGCGAGGTCGAGGCCGTCTCTCCGCGCGGCAGGATGGCGTGGGCCGCCGCGCCCTTCAGCGGTTCGGTCGCCACGATGAAGCTGTTGGCCGCCAGCACCGTGCGCTTCAGGCCCGGCCACAGCGCGCCGGTGTAGCCGTTGGTGGCGATGAGCACCTGCTCGGCGGTGACGCTCGCGCCCGTCGACGTGCTGGCGTGCCACTGCGAGCCGCGCCGTTCCAGCGCCGTGACCTCGGTGCCGCCGTGCACCGCCGCGCCCAGGCCCTGGGCGGCGCGCACCAGCCCGCGTGTGTAGGCCAGCGGCTGGATGCCGCCGGCGCGGCCGTCGAGCCAGCCGCCGGCGAAGGTGTCGGTGCCCAGCCGCGCCGCGACGGCCGCGCGGTCCAGCGCTTCCGTTTTCGCGCCGCGCCTGGCCCATTGCGCGGCGCGCGCGTGCAGGCCGGCCACGTCCTTCTGCGAATAGGAAAGCTGCAGCCAGCCGTTGCGCACCGGCTGGCAGTCGATGCGGTGGCGCGCGATCAGGTCGAACACAAGGTCGGCCGAACCCGACACCGCGTCGATCAGCGGCTCGGCGCGCTCGGCGCCGAAGATCCGCACGAGCTCGTCGGGGTCGTGCTTCAGCGTCGGGTTCACCTGCCCGCCGTTGCGCCCCGAGGCGCCCCAGCCGGGCTCGTGCGCCTCCAGCACGCAGACCTGCGCGCCGGCCTCGGCCAGGTGCAGCGCGGCCGAGAGGCCCGTGAAGCCGCCGCCGACGATCAGCACGTCGGCCCTGCGCGATTCGGCCAGCGGCGGTGTCGGCGGGGCAGGCGGCGCAGTGGCGGCCCAGAGGGAAGGTGGCAGTGCGCCAGCACTCATGCGCGCACCTCCGCGGACGCCGCGGCACCGGAAGGATGCAGCACGCGCCGCAGGAAGTCCTGCGTGCGCGCATGGCGCGGCGCGCCCAGCACCTGCGCGGCCGGACCTTCCTCGACGATGCTGCCGCTGTGCAGGAAGCACACGCGGTCGGCCACCTCGCGGGCGAAGCCCATCTCGTGCGTGACCACGATCATGGTCATGCCCTCGTCGGCCAGCGCGCGCATCACGCCGAGCACGTCGCCGACCAGCTCGGGGTCGAGCGCCGACGTGGGCTCGTCGAACAGCATGGCCTCGGGCTTCATCGCGAGGGCACGGGCGATGGCCACGCGCTGCTGCTGCCCGCCCGAGAGCTGCGCGGGCCAGGCCTGCGCCTTCTCGGCCAGGCCGACCTTGGCCAGCAGCGCCATGGCTTCCTCGCGTGCCTGCGCCGCGCCCTGGCGCAGCACGTACACCGGGCCTTCCATCACGTTTTCCAGCACCGTGCGGTGCGGGAACAGGTTGAAGCGCTGGAACACCATGCCCATGCGGCTGCGCAGCCGGTGGATGCTGGGCGCGTTGCGGTCCACGCGCTCGCCGAAGGCGCGGATCTCGCCGCCCTCGTACGACTCCAGCGCGTTGATGCAGCGAAGCACGGTCGACTTGCCCGAGCCCGACGGGCCGATCAGGCACACCACCTCGCCCTTGTCCACGTGCAGGCTCACGCCCTGCAGCACGCGGTGCGCGCCGAAGCGCTTCTCGAGTCCCTCGACGTGGATCATGGCTGCTTCCTCCCGGCGGCGAAGCGCTTCTCGAGCCGGCGCAGGCCGTACACCAGCGGCAGGCTCATCAGCAGGTAGAGCAGGGCGACCAGCGTGTAGACGGTCATGTTCTGGAAGGTGGACGAGGCGATGAGCTGGCCGGCGCGCGTCATCTCGGCCACGGTGATGGTCGAGACCAGCGAGGAGTCCTTCAGCATCATCACCAGCGTGTTGCCGTAGGGCGGCAGCGCGATGCGAAAGGCCTGCGGCAATATCACCCGCCGCATGATCAGTGCCGAGCGCATGCCCATGGCCTGCGCCGCTTCGCGCTGGCCCGGGTCGACCGCCTCGATGCCGGCGCGGAAGTTCTCCGCCTGGTAGGCCGAGTAGGCGATGCCCAGCCCGATCACGCCGGCCTGGAAGGCCGTGAGCTGCACGCCGAAATCCGGCAGGACGAAGTAGATATAGAAGAGCTGCACGATGATCGGCAGCCCGCGGATCACGTTGATGACCGCGGTGGCCGCCATCGACAAGGGGCGCACCGGCGAGAGCTTCATCAGTGCGAGGCCCAGGCCGAGCACGCTGCTCAGCAGGAAGGAAAGCACGGTCACCTGCACGGTGACGATCGCGCCCTGCAGGAGGATCGGCAGGAAGTCCTGCGCGTGCTGTAGGAAGGTGGGGGCAGCCATCGGTCAGCGCGCCTTCAGATGCCCCACTTCTGGACGATCTTCGCAAGGGTGCCGTCGGCCTTGATCGCCGCGATCGCCTTGTTGATGCGTGCCAGCGTCTCGGTGTCGCCCTTGCGCACCACCAGGCAGACGTCGCCCACGTTCACGGCCTTGTAGCTGTCGACCAGCTTTACGCCGGGGAAGGTGTTCTGGCGGATCTGGTAGGCCATGATGGGCTGGTCGCCGAGGCCCGCCTTGATGCGCCCGAGCGAGAGGTCGCGCGTCATGTCGGCCACCGAGTCGTAGCTGCGCACCTCCTTGAAGATGCCCTTCTTGTTGAGCATGTCCAGGAACACCGTGCCGACCTGCGCGCCCACCACCTCGCCCTTGAGCTCGTCGAGCGAGACATACGCGCGGGCGTCGTCGGCCTTCACGATCAGGCCCTCGCCGTACGAATACACCGGGTCGCTGAAGTCGACCACCTCCTGGCGCGCCGGCGTCTTGAGCATGGCGGCCGAGACGATGTCGATCTTGCGCGCCGTGAGCGAGGGAATCAGCGCCGAGAACACCGTCTGCTGCACGTTCACGCCGAAGCCGCCCGCCTTGCCCACGGCGGTGACGGTGTCGACCATCATTCCCTGGATGCTGTTGGTCTTCACGTCGAGGAAGGTGAAGGGCACGCCGGTGGCCGTGGCGCCCACGTTGAAGGTGGGCGTGGCGCCCTGCGCGGCCGCCAGCGAGGCGGCGCCGGCGATGCAAAGACCCAGGGCCAGGCGATGAAGGCGGCGAACGATGCGATTCATGGAAGCACTCCTCGAAGGAAGGGAAGTTGAAGAAGAAGGCGAGTGGAGGTGAGCGAAAACGGTCGGCATCCGCGATGCAACATGCATGCCAATATTCGATTCTTTTGAATCTTTAATCAATAAATGAAAACCACTATTCGAATCTAAAGTATCGATATTCGATATTTAAAGCGACTGTCGCTATACTCCCCAGCCATGGACGCCACACCCGACACAGCCCCCGAAGACAGCCAGAGCCTGCTTTTCAACCAGTCGCTGGAGAAGGGCCTGGCGGTGCTGCGCGCCTTCAGCGCCCGGCGCCGCACCATGACGCTGGCCGACGTGGCCGAGGCCACCGACATCACCAAGAGCTCGGCCCAGCGCATGGTCTTCACGCTCGAGAAGCTGGGCTACGTGCGCAAGCACCCGAAGACGCGGCGCTACCAGCTCACGCCGCGCGTCATGGAGATCGGCTTCAACTACCTGGCGGCCCATTCGCTGATCGACGTGGCCAACCCGTTCCTGTCGGAGCTCACCAAGGTGACGACCGAGACCTCCTGCCTCACCGAGCCCGACGGGCTGGACATGGTCTACGTGGCGCGCTTCGTGAGCGCGCAGTTCGTGCCGGTGCACATGCCGATCGGCAGCCGCATTCCGATGTACTGCACCGCTTCCGGGCGCGCCTTCTTGAGCGCGCTGCCTGAGGACGAAGCGCGCGCGCTCATCGAGTCGTCCGACCGCGTGGCTCACACCATGCACACCCGCACGGGCGTGGACGAGATCATGGAAGAGCTGCGTCAGGCGCGGCAGCAGGGCTTCGCCACCAATGCCGAGGAACTCTTCCTGGGCGACATGACCATCGCCGCACCCGTGCTGGGCGCGCAGGGGCGGCCGGTGGCCTCGGTGCACGTGGTGGCGCCCACCAGCCGCTGGACGCTGGAGGAGGCGGTGCGCAAGCTGGCGCCCACGCTGCTGCTTTGCGCGCGCTCGCTCACCAGCTCGGCGCGCAGCGTGGATTGACGCCATAAGCTTTCCGGCATGGCGCCGGCTGCTGCTGCGCTTATGCTTCGCGTTTTGCGCAGCCACAACGCTGCATCAGCAGCAGCCAGCCCCACCATGACCGATTTCCGCCCCGCCTACGACAAGAGCTTCGACCGCATCGCCGCCGACCGCCTGCCCGCGCTGCTGCGCGCCATGCCCAAGGCGGAGCTGCACATGCACATCGAGGGCTCGCTGGAGCCCGAACTCATCTTCGCGCTCGCCCAGCGCAACGGCGTGTCCATTCCCTACGCCAGCGTCGAGGAGCTGCGCAAGGCCTACGCCTTCACCAACCTGCAGAGCTTCCTCGACATCTACTACGCCGGCGCCAGCGTGCTGCTGAAGGAGCAGGACTTCTACGACATGGCCTGGGCCTACCTGGAGCGCGCCGCGGCCGACAACGTGGTGCACACCGAGATGTTCTTCGACCCGCAGACGCACACCGCGCGCGGCGTGCCGATGGAGACGGTGGTCGACGGCCTGCACCGCGCGTGCACCGATGCACGCTCGGAGCTGGGTGTGAGCGCCGCGCTCATCCTGTGCTTCCTGCGCCACCTGAGCGAGGAAGAGGCCTTCGAGACGCTGGAGCAGGCGCTGCCTTATCGCGACAAGTTCATCGGCGTGGGGCTCGATTCGAGCGAAGTGGGCCATCCGCCCGAGAAGTTCGCCCGCGTGTTCGCGCGCTGCCGCGAGCTGGGCTTCCACCTCGTCGCCCACGCCGGCGAAGAAGGCCCGCCCGAATACGTCTGGAGTGCGCTCGACGTGCTGAAGGTCGAGCGCGTCGACCACGGTGTGCAGAGCACCAAGGACCCGGAATTGATGAAGCGGCTTGCGAAGGACCGCATTCCGCTGACCGTGTGCCCGCTGTCGAACCTCAAGCTCTGCGTGTTCCCCGACCTGTCGAAGCACAACCTCGGCGCGCTGCTCGATGCGGGGCTGGTGGCCACCGTCAACTCCGACGACCCGGCCTACTTCGGCGGCTACATGAACCAGAACTTCACCGAGACCTTCTCGGCCACCGGCCTGAGCGTGCAGCAGGCCTGGCAGCTCGCGGCGAACAGCTTCGAGGGCAGCTTCATCGACGAGGCCGCCAAGCGCGCCTACGTCGAGCGGCTCAACGCCGTCTTCGCGAGCTTCTGAGCGGCATCGGCGGGCCGCGCCACCAGCAGCGGCATCGCCACCAGCGCGCAGGCGCTGGCCGCCAGCCACACCGTCGGCCAGCCCTGAAGAGCCAGCAGGTGCGGAATGGAGAAGGGTGTGACGAAGCACACCAGGAACACGCTGGTGTTCGCCATGCCCAGCGCGGTGCCGGCACGCGATGCGCCGGCCAGCGTGGCGAGCTCGGTGTAGGCCACGCCGTGCCACGCCGACACGCACACACCGCTCACGCCCAGCAGCACCACCAGCGCAATGCGCAGCGCCGCTGAATCGGCAGCGTGTGCGCCCGTGGCCAGTGCTAGTGCAGCGAGGCCCGCGAACAGCAGCACGGTGAGCCCGCTGCAGGCACGCAGGTAGGCCGGCCGGTTCCTGTTGCGGTCGGTCCAGCGGCCGCTCCACACGCGCATGACCATCGCGCCGACCTGCACGAACACCATCGTCGCGGTGATGGTCGCGAGGCCCGCATGGCCGAAGTCGTGCAGGAACACCGTGCCGAAGGACAGCACCGCGAACTGCGGCGCGCAAAGAATGCCGATGCCGGCCACGATGCGCCACACGCGTGGGTCGCGCAGCGGGCCGCTCTTCGGCGCGGCGGCTGAAGCCGGCACGGCCTTGTCGCCGCCCGCCGCGATGGGCGGCTCGTGCACCCACGCCCAGCTCATCGCCGCGCTCAGTGCGCACAGCAGCGCCAGCAGGCCGTAGAGCGCCGCGAAGCCGAAGTGCAGCGCGACGAAGGGCAGCACCAGCGCGCCGATGCCGCCGCCCATCGGCACGGCCGTCTGGCGGATGCTCATCGCGAGGCCGCGCTCGCTGGCGTCGAACCAGGTCATCACCGCGCGGCCGCTGGCGCCGTTGACGCTGCCGCCAAGCAGCCCCACCAGCAGCAGCCCGCTGCCGAGCCAGCCCAGCCCCGGAATGTGCTCCGCGGCGGGCGCGGCCCACAGCGCCATCGCGACCAGCGCGAGGGCCGTGCTGCCCAGGCCTGCCAGCAGCACGGGCCGGTCGCCCCAGCGGTCGGTCAGCAGGCCCCAGGGCAGCTCGCTCACCGCGATGCCCAGACCCATGAGGCCCAGCACCAGCCCGAGGGTGGCGTTGTCGAGCTGGTAGCCGGTGCGCATCAGCACGGCGGTCATCGGGATGCCGCTGAAGGCCACGGAGAAGGCGGCGTTGGCGGCTACACCCGCAGCCAGCACCTTCCAGCGGTGGCGCGGCGTAAACGAAGAGGAGATGGAGGAAGAGGGCGAATGGGTCATCTTGCCGGGCAGTTTCCGCTTCGCCAAAGGTTTTGAAAATCAGAAAATAATTGGCGAATCGTCCTGAAAAACAGGATGATTGCCACGAAACCCGAAGGAGCCGCAATGAGCCAGGTGATGTTCGATCTCGACGTGCTGCGCACTTTCTCCACCGGCATCGCGCTTGGCAGCTTCGCGCGCGCCGCCGACAAGCTGGGTCGCTCCACCTCCGCCGTGAGCGCTCAGCTGAAGAAGCTCGAATCGCAGGCCGGCACCGCGCTGTTCCGCAAGGCTGGGCGGGGGCTGGAACTCACCGATGCCGGCGAGACGCTGTTGGCGTACGCGCACCGCCTGCTCGAGCTCAACGAAGAGGCCGGCGCTGCCATGCGCGGTGTCGATCTGCAGGGCGCGGTGCGGCTGGGCCTGCAGGAAGACTTCGGAGAGACGCTGCTGCCGGCGGTGCTGGGCCGCTTCGCGCGAGCGCATCCGAAGGTGCGCATCGAGGCCTGCGTGGCACGCAGCGCGGAGTTGCGCGAGCGGCTCGAGCTAGGCCAGCTCGACCTGGCATTGGCGTGGGACGCGGGCGACCAGCCGTTGTCGCCGTACGCCGAGCGCGTAGCGCGCATGCCGCTGCTGTGGATCGGCCCGAGGGTGCCGGAGCGCGTCGACGCACCGTGGTGGACGGAGCGCGAGCACCGAAGCGCAGGCGCCACGCGCCAAGGCAAGAGCAGGGAGCCGCTGCCGCTCATCATGCTCGACGCCCCGTGCCCATTGCGCGAGATCGTCATCGCCGCGCTCGACCGTGCCGGCGTGCCATGGCGCCGTGCCTTTGGCAGCGCCAGCCTCTCGGCGCTGTGGGCGGCAGCCTCGGCCGGGCTGGGCCTCACCGTGCGCACGCCCTTCGGCCTGCCCCCGCATGTGAGCGTGCTCGACCGCTCGGTCCTGTCGCTGCCGGCGCTGCCGCAGATCTCGCTCGTGCTGTATCGCGCGCAGGCACATCCGGAAGCCCCCGCGAGCCGCCTGGCCGCGCTGCTGCTGGAAGCCGCTCGCCAGCAGGTACAACCTGTCGGTCTGCCGATGCGTGAGAATCCGCCGCTGGAGACAAGAACAAAAGTGGTACGGTATGGCAACGCAAAACTTCCTGCACCTGTGGGATGACAGGTTCCTCTACATCACACCGGCCATCCAGTCGGGCCTGACGGCCCGCTCGTCGGCCACGCTGCTCGCGTCGGTCAGCGGGCACCCCTTCACGCTGGAGGCGGTCGACGGCACGCGCGTGCATTGCACCGCCGCGCTGGTCGCGCCGCACGTGTCGCGGCGGCTCGACGTCAATGGCTGCGGGCTGCTTTCGCTCAACCTCGACCCCGCTTCCAGCGCCTACCGCATGCTCGCGCGGCGCATGGGCGGCCATGGCATACAGCCCATCGACGCGCGGCGCTTCGGCGCGCTGCGCGACGACTTCGAACCGGCGCAGTGCGGCGCCTTGCCCAGCGAGCGGCTGCAGTCGCTCAGCGCGAAGATGGTCGAGGCCATCACCGAAAGCCCCGAGCTGCAGGCGCCGCTCGATCCGCGCATCGACCGCGTGCTGCAGGCCATCCGCGCGCATGCGGGGCAGATCGCGCTGCGCGATCTCGCGGCCGTGGCGTGCCTGTCGCCCGACCGGCTCACGCACCTGTTCGCCGAGCAGGTGGGCGTGTCGGTCAAGCGCTATGCGCTGTGGACCAAGGTACGCCGCACGGTGCAGCAATTCACAGGGCAGCGTTCGCTCACCGACGTTGCGCTGGTCAGCGGCTTTACCGACGCGGCGCACATGAGCCGCACCTTCCAGCGCTACTTCGGGCTGCCGCCTTCGTTCCTCGCGAGCCGCGTTCGCGTGACCGCGGACGAGCATGCGTCGCATGCCTGGGGCCAGAACGCGTTTGCCTAGAGGGAGTGCAATCGGCTCGATGCCGTTTCCATCGGCGAGTGGGACCTTCCCTGGCGCGGCAGCGCCTCATCAGTGCCGCTTCGCCAGCCAGTTCCACGCGGCACCTGCGGCCATCAGCACGCAGGTGCCGAGGAACACGGCGCGCATGCCGATGTGCCCGCCCACGAAGCCGCCCAGCAGCGGCCCCGCGACCTGGCCCGTGTACTGCGCCGAGGTCGAGTAGCCCAGCATGTTGCCGGCCACGCGCTCGGGCACGTTGTGGCGGATCACGCTCGCGATGCACGGCAGCAGCCCGCCGAGCGAAAGCCCCATCAGGAAGCGCAGCACCACCAGCTGCCAGCCCGAGGTGACGAAGGCCTGTGGCACCAGCAGCAGTGCCGCCACCGCCAGGCAGCCGACGATCACGTTCCAGTGCCCCACGCGATCGGCCAGCTTGCCCAGCCGCGAGGCCGAGAGGATGCTGCCGAGCGCCGCGGCGGACATCACGAGGCCGGCCATCATCGTCACGCGGCTGGGGTCTTCCACCAGCGTGGCGACGTAGACGGTGATGATCGGCTCGATCGACATGTTCGCCAGCATCAGCAGCATGCCGGTGAAGAGCATCGCGACCAGGGGGCGCTTGTCGGGCACCGCGGCCCAGCCGGTTTGCTCAGCAGCACTGCCGCCATCCTGCTTGCGTGCGGCAGGTGCCTTGCGCTCCTCGCGGATCAGGAAGGCCGTCGCGAGAAAGGCTACGAAGATGATCGCGCCCGCCGCGAAGAAGGTGGCGCGGATGCCGATCAGCGGCGGCAGCGCGCCGCCGACCAGCGGCCCCACGAGGTTGCCCGCCATGATGGCCGATGACATCGTGCCCAGCGCCCAGCCGGTGCGGTCCTTGGGCGTCTGCGTGGCCACCAGCACCATCGAGCCCGATGCGTAGCCGCCCAGCAGCCCCGCCAGCAGCCGGAGGCCCACCAGCTGCCACACATTGCCCGCGACGCCGATCAGCGCCATCGCCACCGCCATGCCCAGGCTCGCGCGGATCAGCATCGGCTTGCGCCCGTAGCGGTCGGCCAGCCGGCCCCACAGCGGCGCCACCAGCGCGGCGCTCAGGAAGGTGGCGCCGTACGCCGCGCCCGACCACTGCACGATGGCGGCGTGGTCCTTCACGCCCAGCTGCTCGACGTACAGCGGCAGGAAGGGCAGCAGCAGCGTCATCGCGATGATGGTCGTGAACGAGCCGAACATGCACACGGCGAGGTTGCGCTGCCAGTGTGCGTTGGCGCCCGTTTCGGTTGGCGGTGCGCCTGTTGTCGTGGTCGTCGTAGGATGCGTCATGGGGAACGCCCATTGTGGGACGACACATGCGGGATGGCGCTTGCCGATTGGTGGGGGCACCCATCGTGCGAAGCGGGGGCAGGGGCCCGCGCGACCCCCGGAGCGCCACTTCAGCGATTCTTCACTTGCGTGCGGGCGAACTCGAACACCGAGGTTTTCCCGCTGGCCGTCACCTCGAGCCGGATCAGGTCGTTGGCCTGGGGTTGGGGATCGCAGCAGTTCTTCAGGATGAGGTCGCCGGTCACCATCTGCAGCGGCTCCACCGTGTTCAGCTGCAGGATGGAATTGGCCGACTGCTCTTGGTTCTCTGCGTTGTATTCGATCTGCCGGATGCCCAGCACGGTGGCGCCACCCACTGCCGCGCCGGCCAGCATGCCTGCGACGGGGTCGTACACGCGCACGGTGTTCGAACCGGCAAAGCTGGTCACGCCGCGGCGGCCGACCACCGATCCGGAGTAGTTCGAGCGATAGGTCTGGCGCGAGGCGCCGTAGGCGGCAGCGCCCGCGGCCAGCCCGCCGATGATCGCCAGTGCGACCTGCTTGGCCTGCTTCTCCGACTGGATTTCCGCGATCCGCTCGTTGTACGTGTAGATCTGCACCGGAGCGCCGCGGAAGTACGCCTTGATGTTGTCGGTGCTGAAGTCCACCGGCTCGGCGGTGTTGTTGGCATAGCCGATGGTGAAGGTCGGCTGCGTCGGCCCTTGCATCTTGAAGCGCGAGTAGACGAAGAGTTCGCGCGTTTCATCTTTTTCGGACAGCGTGCCGACACCATCGGTGTACTTCAGCGTCTGCGGCACATCCTTGCCGGGGCGGGGCGTGTACGAGATGTTCGCCGTGGAGCAGCCGCTGATGAGAACGGCGAGTGCGACGAAGCAGCAGGTCTTGCGTGAGACCGCGCCTTGCTGGTTGAGTAAATCTCCAATTTGGCGCGGCAAGGCGCTGTCGAAAGCGATCACGAGAACTCCGTTTGTTGTGCTTGTTGGGTCAGGCGATCGAACTGACCGGAACCTGACCGCACAATCGTAACCTTACGTATCAAAATGTCAGCAGAAAGTTTCCTCTTACTGGCTCGTGCACCGAAATGAGGAATATGTTTTCGTGAAGTTTTTCACGAATAAAGGCGGGCAGAGAGCGCCGTGGAGGCTTCGACCATGCAGTGCTGCGGTGACGGGTGGTCTGTGCGTGTGAGGTCTCCCTTCCGCACGCGCGGTCGGTGCGAGTCGCCTAAGCTCGCGTCCTTCATCGCCCAAAACCTCCTTTCAGGACATCGCCATGAAACGCATCGGCGTGCTCGTCTTCCCCGGCTTCCAGATCCTCGACCTCGCCGCCATCGCCGCGTTCGAGCTTGCGAACATTCACGCCGGCAAGCCGGTCTACCAGGTCGAGCTGCTGTCGGAAGAGGGTGGCCTCGTGGCCAGTTCGTCGGGCGTGAGCACGGACAGCAAGCGCTTCGGCACGGCGAAGTACGACACGCTGCTGCTGAGCGGCGCACTCTTCATCGCGCCCACCTCCGAGAAGATGTGCCGCTTCCTGCGCGCCGGGCTGCGCAATGCGCGCCGCGTGGCCAGCATCTGCACCGGCGCCTTCGGGCTGGCCGATGCGGGGCTGCTCGACGGCCGCAAGGCGACCACGCACTGGTCATTCGCGGGCGAGCTGCAGAAGCTTCATCCCGCGGTGAAGGTTCAGCCCGACCGCATCTTCATCAACGACGGGCCGGTGTGGACGTCGGCCGGCATGACGGCGGGCATCGACCTCGTGCTGGCGCTGGTGGAGGAAGACCTCGGCGTGGAAGCGGCGCGCTTCGCGGCGCGGAAGCTGGTCGTCTACCACCGGCGCGCGGGCGGACAGTCGCAGTACTCCGCGCTGCTGGAGCTGGAGCCGAAATCGGACCGAATCCAGAAGGCGCTGGTGCACGCGCGGGCCAACCTGCGCGACACGCTGTCGGTGGAGGAGCTGGCCGAGGTCGTGCATCTGAGCCCGCGCCAGTTCAGCCGCGCCTTCAAGGCCGAGACCGGCCAGTCGCCCGCGCACGCGGTCGAGACCCTGCGCGTGGAAGCGGCGCGCGCGCTGATCGACGAAGGCAACCTGGCGCTCGGCGTGGTCGCGCGCGAAACCGGCTTCGGCGACCCCGAGCGCATGCGGCGCGCGTTCCTGCGCACGCTGGGGCAGCCCCCGCAGAGCGTGCGCCGCGTGGCGCGGCGGGAAGCGGCCATGGCCTGAGCGGCGTGATGTCCTGAAAAGTGGCTTATATGACATTTACGCCATAGCCTTGCAGGAGGAGACTTTCCCCGTGGCCGCACTCATCGACGCGGCGAAAAAGGAAAGCTCCATGACTGCCACCGTTACCGCTTCAACAAACTCCCCCAAGGGCACGGCCCTCGTCACCGGCGCGTCGTCCGGCATCGGCGCCGTGTATGCGGACCGCCTCGCGCGGCGCGGCTTCGACCTGATCCTGGTCGCGCGCAACCGCGAACGCCTGGAGGCACTGGCCGCGAAGCTCGTGCGCGAGACCGGCCGCAAGGTCGAGGTTCTTTCTGCCGACCTGACGAGCCGCAACGACATCGCCCAAGTCGAGGCCGCGCTGCGCACCCGCGGCGACATCACCATGCTGGTGAACAACGCCGGCTTCGGCGCGGCCGCGCCGCTGCTGGCCTCCGACGTCGACAAGATGGAAGAGATGATCGCGCTCAACGTGAGCGTGCTCACGCGGCTCACCTACGCGGCCGTGCCCGGCTTCGTGAAGCGCGGCGCAGGCACGCTGGTGAACATCGCCTCCATCGTCGCGATCTCGCCGGAGACGCTCAACGGCGTGTACGGCGGCAGCAAGGCCTTCGTGCTCGCGTTGAGCCAGTCGCTGCAGCACGAGCTCAAGGACAAGGGCGTGCGCGTGCAGGCGGTGCTGCCCGGCGCGACGGCCACCGAGTTCTGGGGCGTCGCAGGCGTGCCGATGGAACACCTGCCCAAGGAGATCGTCATGACCGCGCAAGACATGGTCGACGCCGCCCTGGCGGGGCTCGACCAGGGTGAGCAGGTCACGATCCCCGCGCTGCCCGATCTGGCCGAGTGGGAAGCCTTCGATGTAGCGCGGCGTGCGATGTCAGGGCGGTTGTCCAGCACCGCTCCTGCGGCGCGCTATCGTGTCGGCGCCGACTCCGCCACGTCACCGGCGTGAGGTCGTACCGGGGTCGTCCGGTTCAGATGCGGTGGGTCCGGCGCGCGTAGAGCGCCGCCAGCGCCAGCCCCGTGGCTGCCGCGCCGCACCAGGCAAGGGCAGGGCTGCGCAGCATGCCTTGAAGGCGCGCGCGGCGGCCCGGTTCGGCGTGCATGCCGCGTGCGGCACGTTCCTTGGGCGTGAGCGGCCGTACCGCGTTCGGGTTTTCTTCGCCTTCAAGCACGGCTTGAGAGATGTCGAGCGGGGTCAGCGAATCGTTGACGGTGGATGCGGTCATGGTGGCTGGCCTTTCTTGGCTTTCCCGATGGTGGATCGATCAGTGATGCAAGGCTCGCTCAAACCCGGGGCGCCGGGTCTGAGGCGAAGCACCGACATTGAAGTAGGCCAATGCCGCGGCCGCATTGCGGACTGCGTCGGCGTTTAGAATCCCGCCCCTCGCATCGGGCGTCCCGGCCGGCTGCGGGGTTTGCATTTCCGGGGCCATGTAGAGGAACACCATGTACAAAAACCTCGCGGGCCGCGCCGTTCTGGCGCTGGCAGCCGCCGGCTTTTTATCTCCCGTTTTTTCACAACAGCAGCAACAGGCCCAGGCGCCGCTGAAGATCGGCTTCGTCTACGTCACGCCCGTCACCGACGCGGGCTGGGTGCGCCAGCACGAGGAAGGCCGCAAGGCCGTCGACGCGGCGCTCGGGGCGAAGGTCAAGACTACCTACGTCGAGAACGTGGCCGAGGGTGCCGATGCCGAGCGCGTGATCCGCGACCTCGCGCAGCAGGGCAACACGCTCATCTTCACGCCGAGCTTCGGCTACATGGAGCCGACGATGAAGGTCGCGAAGGACTTCCCCGACGTGAAGTTCGAGTCGATCACCGGCTACAAGACCGCACCCAACGTGGCGACCGCCAATGCGCGCTATTACGAAGGCCGCTACCTTGCCGGCATCGCTGCCGGGCGCATGACGAAGACCAACATCGCGGGCTACGTCGCGGGCTTTCCGATTCCGGAAGTGCTGCAGGGCATAAACGCCTTCACGCTGGGCATGCGCTCCGTGAACCCATCGGCGCAGGTGCGCGTGGTGTGGCTCAACGAATGGTTCGATCCGCCGAAGGAGCGCGATGCCGCCATGGCGCTGTTCAACCAGAACGCCGACGTGATCGCCTTCCACACCGGCTCCACCGCCGTGATGGCGGCGGCGCAGGAGCGCGGCAAGCTCGCCATCGCCTACCACTCCGACATGCGCAAGATCGCGCCCGACGCGCAGGTCGTCGCGGTCACGCACCAGTGGGGCGGCTACTACACGCAGCGCGCGAAGGCGGTGCTCGACGGAAGCTGGAAGAGCGGCAAGCTCTGGGGCGGCGTGAAGGAGGGAATGATCCGCGTCGGCGACTTCGGCACCAAGGTGCCCAAGGCCGTGCAGGACGAGGTGCTGGCGCGGCAGAAGGACATCGCCGTCGGCAAGCTGCAGCCCTTCCGCGCCGTTGCGGCGGACGTGCGCGACAACGAGGGTCGCATCGTGATCGCCAAGGGAACCCAGCTGAGCGACGAGCAGATCCTGACGATGAACTGGCTGGTGGAAGGCGTGCAGGGGCGCGTGGCGCGCTAGTCCGGTGGCCGGCTGGCGCGCGGAGCACGAGGCAACAGGGCCTTGATGCGCTGGCGAAGCAGGACGGGTGTCGCGGGCGGTGTCATTTGCAGCACGGCCATGCAGCGGTCCAGGCGGCCCGGCCGCGCGAGCAGTGCCTCGGCGGCTCTTGCTAGATCGGCATCGATGCTGCTGCCGTAGGCGCGACGGGCCTTGATCGTCGCCTGGCGCAGAAGCGAGGCGCCGGGTTTCATCATGGCCAGATCGATGATGTCGCGGCTGAAGACGCTGTCGTCGGCCCAACGATCCGAGTTCGCGAGCAGCTTGCTCGTTGCCATGTCCAGGGGAGTGAGGGTTGCGATGCCGTCGATCCGGTCATCTGCGCCCGGCAATTCGAGTTCGATGCGCGCTTCGAGCACGATCTCGAACTTGATCTCGGTGTCGCCGACGAGAACGGACGACCGGATGCCGTACTGGTCGGCGCGTAGTTCGGCCGATTGCCGGATTTCGCGGCCTTGTCGCGCGAGCGCGCCGAGGCCTTGAGCTCCCGTCAGCAACTGGCGCAGGTGCCGATAGCCATCGATGTCGGACACGAGGAAGTCGATGTCTACGGACTCGCGGTACTCGTCGTGCCGAAGCGCAATGGCGGTGCCTCCGCCGAACAGGCAATGGCTTCGGGCGAGCAGGTTCGCGTCGAGCGAAGCAAGCACGTGAGCGACGCGCTGGTGGTGTGGCCGTTCAAACATTCAGTGGCTTTCTGCCGAGGATGCGTGCCAGGTCTTCCAGCAACTGGCGCTCTCTCGCATCGAGGGAGGATGTGTCGACGTGGCGCCAGTTGCGCTCGTAGGTTCCCCAGGCTTCTTCAGGCGAGAGTTCGGTAGCCGGCGCCAATTGCCAGGCAAGCCGGCGCAACTGGGGGTAATCGGCAATCCGGATGCCTCCGGGCAGCGGTGCGAGGGCAGGCGGCTGCGTGGACGTCACCACGTCGACGTCGAGACCCAGGGCACCCAGCGCATTCATGTAGGCGCCCATCGTGACAGAGGGTTCTCCGCGTTCGATTCTGTGCAGCGTCATGCGGGACATGCCTGCTGCTTCCGCCGCAGTGGTGGCGCTGACCTTCAAGGCCTTGCGATGTGCGTGAATGCGGCGGCCGAGGGCTGCGAGGCGTTTGTCCGCTGCGGCGCTCGTTGCTGGAGAGGTGGATGGCATAGTGTATCTCATATTAGGCAATTTTGAATATTTGTCCAGAATGGGAGACATAAATGCCGAAGATGCCGGCATTCTGACCATGCCTTCGGTTCTTCAGCCCAGCCGCTCCACCACGAAGTCCACGAAGGTCCGCAGCTTGGCGCTCGGCCGCGCCTCCGGCAGCCGGACGATCTGCACCTGCCGCGTGGGCAGCTCCCAGTCGGGCAGCAGCTGCACCACCTGACCCGATGCGAGGGCGGGGCCCAGCAGCGCATCGGCCTGCACGATCACGCCCACGCCGGCCATGGCCGCGGCAAGCAGCGCCTGGCCGTTGTTGGTGGTGAGTGGCCCGCGCACCGGCACGTGCACCGTCTGGCCGTTGCGCGTGAAGCGCCATGAATGGTTCGGCCCCCAGGTCGCGAAGCCCAGCAGCGGAAAGGCCTCCAGTTCGGACGGGTGCTTCGGCTGCCCGTGGCGCGCGACCCATGCCGGGCTCGCCACCGCGTACATGCGCGCCAGGGCGAGCGGTCTTGCGATGAGCCGTTCGTCGACCGCCGCGCCCGAGCGGATGCCGCAGTCGAAGCCTTCCTCGGCCAGGTCGACCACGCGGTCGTTGAGGCTCAACTCCACCTTCACCTGCGGATAGGCAGCGATGTACTCGCCGATCACCGGCGTGAGGCGGTGCGCGCCGTAGGCCACGGGTGCGGTGACGCGCAGCACGCCCTGCGGCATGGCGCGCAGCGACTCGGCCACGCCATCGGCCGTGTGCACGCTGGCCAGCACGTCGCGGCAGCGCTCCAGATACGCGGCGCCGATCTCGGTGAGCGAATGGCGGCGCGTGGTGCGCTCCAGCAGACGGGCTCCCAGCTGCTCTTCGAGCGCGCGGATGTGCTTGCCGACCATCACGGCCGAGAGGTCGAGAGCTTCGGCGGCGGCGGCAAAGCTGCCCGCGTCCACCGTTGCAACGAAGACTTCCATGGCGCGCAGCTTGTCCATATTGCGAACCCTTGATTCCGAATGACCTAATGGGAATGGAATTTATCAAACGGACGGTTCGCAAAACAATCACCGCTTGTTCGATTCACTTTGCGAGGTTTTCCATGAAGGTTCTTGTTGTGGGCGCGACGGGCGCGATTGGCAGCGCGGTGGCGCAGACGCTGGCCGGGCGGGGCCACGAGGTGATTCGCGCGGGGCGCACGCGCGGCGATCGCCAGGTCGACATCACCAGCGACGCCAGCGTCGAGGCGCTGTACGCGGCGGTCGGCCGTGTCGATGCGATCGTCTCGACGGCGGGCGGGCTCTTCTTCGGGCCGCTGGCCGAGATGACGCCGGCGAACTTCAATGTCGGGCTGCAGGACAAGCTGCTGGGACAGGTGCGGCTCGCGCTGCTGGGCCAGCATGTGCTGACGGACGGCGGCTCGATCACGCTGACCACGGGCGTCGCGGCCGAAGACCCGGTTCGCGGCGGAGGCAATGCGGCTGCCGTCAATGCCGGGGTCGAGGGCTTCGTGAAGGGCGCGGCGATCGAGCTGGCGCGCGGGCTGCGCATCAACGCGGTGAGCCCGACGCTGCTGACCGAATCGGTGGAGGCGTATGGCGCGCTCTTTCCGGGCGTCGAAACCGTATCGGCCGCGCGCGTGGCGCTGGCCTACGTGCGCAGCGTCGAAGGTCCGCTGACGGGGCGCGTCTTTCGCGTGTGGCAATGAAGAGCGTGCATCCACGGCTTGCAGGCGCGCTGCTGGCGCTCGCGACGGCGGCGGCCGTCGCTGCCCCGCCAGTGGTGCAGGCGCTGCCCGAAGACTGGTATCCGGAGAGCGTGGCCATCGGGCCCGACGGCGCGTTCTACGTCGGCAGCTGGCGGCAGGGCGCGGTCGCGCGGCTGACCCCGGGCACGGCGCCGAAGGCCGAGGTGCTGGTCAAGCCCGGCGCCAACGGCCTGGCGAACGGGCAGGGCGTGCTGGTCGACGCGAAGCGCCGGGCGCTGTGGATCTGCTCCGGCAACATCGGCTTCACCACCGTGCCGTCGACGCCGAGCGCGCTCAAGCGCTATGACCTTGCCACCGGCGCGCCGCGCGCGAGCTACGCCATGCCCGACGGCGGCTACTGCAACGACCTCGCGCAGGACGCGCGCGGCAATCTCTACGTGACCGACTCCTATCACCCGCGCGTGCTGAAGCTCGCGCCGGGCGCTGCCTCGCTGGTTACGTGGAAGGAGGATCCCGCGCTGGCCGGCCCGGGCCCCTACAAGGGCCTGAACGGCATCGCCATCGACGGCGGGCGCGACGTCTACGTGAGCCTCGTGGCGGCGGCGTCCTACGTGCTGCGCATCGGTCTAGGCGCGGACGGCAAGGCCGGCGAGGTCACGCGCGTCGACGCGCCGCGCGAGCTGAAGAACGTGGACGCGATCCGCGCGTGGAAGCCCGGGCGGCTGGTGCTGTTCGAGAGCAATGCCTTCGGCGAAGGCGCCTACGGCGGGCAGATCACCGTGGTGCGCGTCGAAGGCGCGAAGCTCGGCCTGCAGACGGTGGTGGCGGGGCTCAACGACCCGTCCTCCGGCGCGGTGTGGGGCGACCGCGTCTACTTCATCGAGTCGAAGTATTCGCTGCTCACGAAGCACAAGGAGGGCGACGGGCCGGTGCCGACCGGCGTGCCCTTCGACATCCAGTCGCGCGCGCTGCCGCGGTAGGTGCTGCACCGCGGCGAGTGCGCTGCGCATATAGCACTCATATGCGCATGGAAATTGCGGTGGGGCGGGGGTGGATTACCCTCCGCACCCACGATGAAAAAAGCCTACCGCGCCTCCCTCCTGCGATTCGACGCCTCCGGCAAGCCTGTTTTCGACGAGGACGGCCTGCTGGTCGTCGCCCCCGACGCCACCGGCCGCCAGCGCGTGCTCGACGCCGGCAGCCATGCCGATGTCGCGGCCCGCCATCCTGGCGCGCACACGACCCACCTGCCGGGGCGCATCCTCGCGCCGGGCTTCGTGGACATGCACATCCACTATCCGCAGACCGACATCATCGGTTCGCCCGCGCCGGGTCTGCTGCCCTGGCTCGAGAACTACACCTTCCCTGCGGAGAGCAAGTTCGCCGACCCCGCGCATTCGAACGAAGTGGCGCAGTTCTTCCTCGACGAACTGCTGCGCAACGGCGTCACCACCTCGCTGACCTTCGCGACTTCGCATGTGGCGTCGGTCGACGCGCTCTTCGAAGGCGCGCAGCGCCGCGGCATGCGCCTGATCACCGGCAAGGTGCTGCAGGACCGCCACTCGCCCGACGGCGTGCGCGACGAGACCGAGCAGAGCCTCGTCGACACCGAGGCGCTGATCCGCAAGTGGCACAAGGTCGACCGGCTGGGCTACGCCATCACGCCGCGCTTCGCGCCCGCGAGCACCGACGCCCAGATGCGCGGCGCGGGCGAGCTGGCCGCGAAGTACGCCGACACCTGGATCCAGTCGCACGTGGCCGAGAACCGCGACGAGGTGAGCTGGGTGCGCGAGCTGTACCCCAAGGCGCGCTCGTACCTCGACGTGTATGCGGGCTTCGGCCTGATGCGCGAGCGGGCCGTGTACGCCCACTGCATCTACCTCGACGAGGCCGACCGCGCCCTGCTGCGCGAGACGAAGACGGCGGCCGCGGTGAGCCCGACCAGCAACCTGTTCCTGGGCAGCGGCTTCTTCGATTTCGGCGCGGCCGACCGCGTGGGCTACCCCTACGGCCTGGCCAGCGACGTGGGCGGCGGCACCAGCTTCAGCCCCTTCCACACCATGATGGCCGCCTACTACGTCGGCCGCGAAGGCCAGACCAAGGCCGGCCTGAGCATCGCGCCGTCCGAACTCTGGTGGCGCCACACCGGCGGCGCCGCGCGCGCGCCTGGGGCTCGACGGCGTGGTCGGCAACCTGCAGCCCGGCTGCGAGGCCGACTTCCTGGTGCTGAACCCGGCGGCCACGCCGCTGCTGGCACGCAAGACGAAACAGGCGAACTCGCTGGAAGAAATGCTCTTCGCGATGATCGTGCTGGGCGACGACCGGCTGGTCGAGCGCACGGTGATCTCGCAGGCCGGCTGAGGCCCGGGAGGGCGAATCCGTCCATGCCACAATCGCCGACCCAGCGGGCGCGGCGACACCTTTTCCAGGAACACCGCGGAACCGGCTTTGCCGGGCCGCTGGTGTTGCCCCTCGAGGGGTTGGCGTAGCGACACGAAGTGCGCGAAGACTGGGGGTTTTTCAATGTCTATCAAGAGCGACAAATGGATCCGGCGCATGGCCGAGCAGCACGGCATGATCGAGCCTTTCGAGCCCGGCCAGGTGCGCGAGGCCTCCGGCCACAAGATCATCAGCTACGGCACCTTCGAGCTACGGCTACGACATCCGGTGCGCGCCTGAATTCAAGGTCTTCACCAACATCCACAGCACGGTGGTCGACCCGAAGAACTTCGACGAGAAGAGCTTCGTCGACATGCACGGCGACTACTGCATCATCCCGCCCAACAGCTTCGCGCTGGCGCGCACCGTCGAGTACTTCCGCATCCCGCGCAACGTGCTGACCATCTGCCTGGGCAAGAGCACCTATGCGCGCTGCGGCATCATCGTCAACGTGACGCCCTTCGAGCCTGAATGGGAAGGCTACGTGACGCTGGAGTTCAGCAACACCACGCCGCTGCCCGCCAAGATCTACGCGGGCGAGGGCTGCGCGCAGGTGCTGTTCTTCGAGAGCGACGAGGTCTGCGAGACCAGCTACAAGGACCGCGGCGGCAAGTACCAGGGCCAGCGCGGCGTCACCCTGCCGAAGACCTGATCGCCCCAGGCTGCACGCGGCCCGGCAAAGCCGGTTCCGCGGCATCCTTGGCATACCCGCTTACAGAAGCCGGGGTTCTTCCGAAGTACCATCCTGCGAGCCGGCAACTCCTCCTCCAACGGCCGGCAAGGAGAGCGCGATGAGATGGGAAGGCAACGAACAATCGGACAACGTCGAGGACCGCCGCGATGAAGGTGGCGGAGGCGGCGGTGGCGGCTTCATCGGTGGCCGCGGCATCGGCATCGGGACCATCGCGGTCGCGCTGATCGCCGGCTGGGTCTTCGGCATCAACCCGCTCACGGTGCTGAGCCTGCTCAGCGGCGGGGGTGGCCCGGCCCAGGTGCAGCAACAGCAGCAGGGGCCCGCGCCCAAGCCGCCATCGGGCGACCGCGAGGCGGCCTTCGTTTCCACCGTTTTGAAGAACACCGAAGTGGTCTGGACGGGCATCTTCCGCCAGAACGGCGGCACCTACCATCCGCCGCGGCTCGTGCTGTTCCGCAACGCCACGCCCACGGCCTGCGGCACCGGCCAGTCGGCCATGGGGCCGTTCTACTGCCCGGGCGACCAGAAGGTCTACATCGACCTGGGCTTCTACGACACGCTGAAGAACCAGCTCGGCGCGCCTGGCGAGTTCGCGCAGGCCTACGTCATCGCGCACGAGGTCGGCCACCATGTGCAGGACGAGCTCGGCATCACCGCCAAGGTCGACGGCATGCGCAGCCGCCTGAGCCAGACCCAGAACAACGCGATGAGCGTGCGCGTCGAGCTGCAGGCCGACTGCTTCGCGGGCGTCTGGGCCCACCATTCGCAGGAGTCGAAGAAGTGGCTCGACCCGGGCGACATCGAGGCCGCCATGAACGCCGCGCAGAAGATCGGCGACGACGCCTTGCAGCGCTCCGCGGGCCGCGCGGTGGTGCCCGACAGCTTCACCCACGGCTCGAGCGCGCAGCGCCAGCGCTGGTTCGGCAACGGCTATCAGAGCGGCGACATCAAGGCCTGCGACACCTTCAATGCGCGCAGCCTCTGAGCTGCGGTCTTCCACAGCCGGCGCCGTTGCTGGCGGAGTCGCTATTGAATAAATAGCAATTCCGCCCGCGCGGACGTTGTCATGCCGCAGTCACTGCCATTTTTTGCGGCAATGCGACAATAGCGGGCTCAATGACAAGCTCCTTCTCCAATCTACTGCTGGCGGAACCGCTGGCGCGCGCCGTGGCCGAAATGGGCTACGAGACCATGACTCCGATCCAGGAACAGGCCATTCCGGTCGTGCTCTCGGGCCAGGACGTGATGGGCGCCGCCCAGACCGGCACCGGCAAGACGGCTGCGTTCTCGCTCCCGCTGCTGCAGCGCATGCTCAAGCATGAAAACGCCTCGACCTCGCCCGCGCGGCATCCGGTTCGGGCCCTGGTGCTGCTGCCCACGCGCGAGCTGGCCGACCAGGTTGCGCAGCAGATCAAGCTGTACGCCAAGTACACCAACCTGCGCAGCACGGTGGTGTTCGGCGGCATCGACATGAAGCCGCAGACGCTGGAACTGAAGAAGGGCGTCGAAGTGCTGGTGGCCACGCCGGGCCGACTGCTCGATCACATCGAAGCCAAGAACGCGGTGCTCAACCAGGTCGAATACGTGGTGCTCGACGAGGCCGACCGCATGCTCGACATCGGCTTCCTGCCCGACCTGCAGCGCATCCTGAGCTACCTGCCCAAGCAGCGCACCACGCTGCTGTTCTCCGCCACCTTCTCGCCCGAAATCAAGCGGCTGGCCGGCAGCTACCTGCAGAACCCGGTCACCATCGAAGTGGCGCGGCCCAACGAAACGGCCTCCACCGTCGAGCAGCATTTCTACAGCGTGGGCGACGACGACAAGCGCCGCGCGCTCAAGCAGATCGTTCGCCAGCGCGGCATCACCCAGGCCTTCGTGTTCGTCAACAGCAAGCTGGGCTGCGCGCGGCTCGCGCGTTCGCTGGAGCGCGACGGCCTTCGCACCTCGGCCCTGCACGGCGACAAGAGCCAGGACGAGCGCCTGAAGTCGCTGGCAGCCTTCAAGGCCGGCGAGGTCGACCTGCTGGTGTGCACCGACGTCGCGGCCCGCGGCCTCGACATCAAGGACGTGCCCGCCGTCTTCAACTTCGACATTCCGTTCAACGCGGAAGACTACGTGCACCGCATCGGCCGCACCGGCCGCGCCGGCGCCTCGGGCCTGGCCGTGAGCTTCGCCAGCGGCGGCAACGATGCTCGCCTGGTGGCCGACATCGAGAAGCTGATCAAAAAGAAGATCGAACTCGAACCGGTCGAATTCGAGGAAGACCGTCCGCGCGGCCGCATCAACGATGGACGCCGCCACTGGCGCGAGGAAGGCGAAGCGGGCGACGCACGCGACGTACTCGACCAGCCGCGCGAACGCCGCGACGTCGACAGCCGGCGCGGCAGCGGCGGACGTCCGCACCGCGCCCCCGCCGCGCCGCGCGATCCGTTCTTCGACAAGCCCTACGAGCCGGGCCAGCCCGACGCGACGCCCGCATGGGAGGCTGCCGCCAAGAGCGCGACGCCCGCACGCGGCATCTCGAGCAACATCAAGCCCAAGCGCAAGGTCGCCGCCCTGTTCAAGAGCGCCGAGCCCAGCTGATCTCCCGGGGCTGAAGTTCCCCTTCCCCTATTCGAGGAACGCCGAGGAACCGGCTTTGCCGGGCCTCAGGCGTTGCCGCCGGAAGGGGGTTGGCGTAGCGACACGAAGTGCGCGGAGCTTGGGGGAGAGTTCAGGACTCCCCGGAAGGGGGTTGGCGTAGCGACACGAAGTGCGCGAAGCCTGGGGGAGAGCCTTTACCTCCAGCCGCGATGCCAGCCGTATTGCGGGTGGTGCCAGCCCCAGCCATAGCGCGGGTGGTAGGCCCAGACGAAACCTACGCCGGGCGATACGTATGTCGGTGCCACGTAGGCCACGCCAGGCGGCGCCGCGTACACGGGGGCGGCCGGTGCAACCACGCAGCCGGTCAGCAAGGCTGCCAGCGCGGCAGCGGACAGGGCAAGAACTGGAAATCTCATGGCGAAGCTCCTGGACGAGTTGTTGTCGGTGTGAACCTCCAACGTCGTCCAGTACCGCCGGATGACGGCCTTTACCCGGGCTACACACTGTGACCGGCGTGTCGCCTTCCTTTCAGGATGCTTTCGCCGAGGCCGCCCTTCAGATCACCTTGAAGTGGTGCGTTCCATCGCGCCCCAACTGCGCGACCAGGCCGAACTCCCAGTCCAGGTAGGCCTGCATCGCCTCGGCCGGCGCATCGGTGCCCTCGTAGGGGCGGCGGTAGCGGTCGGTGCGCGCGGTCGCTAGGCGGGTCTCGCCGGTCTCGGCTTCGAGGCCCGCTGCGAACCACGCTGCGTTGCCGCCGGCCAGCACCAGCACTTCGGCATCGCGCTGGCCGCGCGCGTCGAGCAGAGCTCGCAGGTCGGCGGCTGCGTAGCGTGCGAGCAGGCTGCTGCCGCAGGTCAGCACATAGCGCGACGAGGGCGGGATGGCCGCGTCGATCGCCTGCGGCAACTGCGCGCGGATCGCATACCAAGCGCCCGGAATGTGGCGCTTCACGTAGTTGGCGCTGGTGGTCACGTCGATCACCGCGGTGCCCGGCTGCTTCAGCAGCGCAGCCAGCTCGGCCGGTGCGATCTCGTTCACCGCGACGGCAACCGGGGGATAAGCGCTCGCGGGAGAAGCGGTCTCGGTGAAGTCGGCCGCCGTGGGCACCGTGTCGAGCACGTAGACCTCCCACCCCATCTGCGCCAGCCACGAGGCGCTCATCGATGCGCGCACGCCGTCGTCGTCCGCCAGCACGATGCGCGCGCCGCGCACCGGCACCTGGTGATCGGTTTCCTGCACCAACTGCCCGCCGGGTGCGCTGGCGAAGCCGGGAAGATGGCCTGCCGCGTATTCCTCGGGCGTGCGCACGTCGAAACGGTAGACGGTGCGTCCGGGCGCCTCCAGCGTATGCAGGGCGTCCAGCGCGATGCGATGCACGCCCGCCTTGTCGGCCACGCGCCGCGCATCGGCCTGCGCCTGCGCGCGATGCGCTTCGGACACATCAGCAGGGGCCTGCCGGTCCGCGCCGTGGTCGAGCACCTGTCCGGCCAGCTTCCAGCCGATGGTGCCGTTGCGCAGCGCGGCCACCGGATTGGGAATGCCCGCATTCACCAGCGACTGCGTGCCGATGATGCTTCGCGTACGGCCCGCGCAGTTCACGATCACCCGCGTTGCCGGATCGGGCGCCAGCTCGCGCACGCGCAGCACCAGCTCCGCGCCGGGCACGCTGGTGGCCGAGGGAATGCTCATCGTCTGGTATTCGTCGAAGCGGCGCGCGTCGAGCACCACCACGTCGGCCTTCTCGTCGATCAGTGCCTTCACCTCCGGTGCCGAGAGCGAGGGCGTGTGCCGTTCGTGCTCGACCAGTTCGCCGAAGGACTTGCTCGGCACGTTCACGTCGCGGAACAACTCGCCACCTGCCTTGCGCCAGCCTTCGAGCCCGCCGTCGAGCAGGTGCACGTTGGTGTAGCCCAGCGCGGCGAGGGTGCGCGCGGCCTGCGGTGCGAGGTCGGTGCCGGCGTGTTCGCCGTACAGCACGATGAGCGTGTCGCGCCGCGGGATGCGCCGCCAGGCCTCGATCTCGATGCGCGACAGCGGCAGGTTGGCGGCCCACAGCGGGTGCTCCTGCGCGAACGGGTCTTCCTCGCGCACGTCGAGCAGCGCGGTCTCGTCGCGGGCGATGAGCCGCTCGCGCACGGCGGCGAAGGAAAGAACGGGAAAGCTGTTGGCGATGGTCGTCGTCATGCGTCTGTAGCGGCTCTGAGTTCGGCGCTGCGGTCCCACAGGTTGGGCAGCAGCGTGTTGGAGTATCCGGAGACGAAGGGCTTGCGGCCGCCCTCTGCGGGGTAAGTATGCCGTCGCACGGCGCCGATGTTCGCGCCGTAGACGTGGATGCTGATCGACACCCGGTCGGCGTGCGCGTTGTGCACGCGGTGCAGGTCGCCGACGGTGGGCGACACCGCCTCCACCTGGCCGGCTTCGAGCCGCACTGCCTCGCCGTATGGGCGCGCATGCCCATCGGCGCCGAGCGCGAAGCCCTGGCTGTACTCCGCGCCGCGCAGCATGCCGATCAGCCCCCACACCGTGTGGTCGTGCACCGGCGTGGCCTGCCCCGGCCCCCAGACGAAGCTCACGACCGAGAAGCGCTCGGTGCTGTCGGCGTGCAGCAGGAACTGCTGGTAGCGCGCCGGGTCGGGCTGGGCGAAGGCCTCGGGCAGCCAGTCGTCGCGCGAGACCAGCTTGCGCAGCAGCGCGCCGCCCTCCGAAAGAATGCGCGGCTCGTCGGGTGCGCCGTCGAGCAGCCGGCCGAAGGCGCCGACGAATTCGCGAAGAGGGGTCAGGGAGTTGGTCGTCATGCGGGGCGTTTCCAGACGCCAGTGTCGGTGATCGCACGCACGTCCACCCGCACCGGCAGGATGCCGTCGCGCGCCGAGCGGTCGGCCACCGTCTGCAGCGCCGCGATGTCGGCCTCGCTCACGGGCCGGCCGGCCACCGAGGCCCGCGCGGTGATGATGCGCGACGACTCGATGGGCAGCCGCGTGAGCTGGCTGTAGGCCTGGGCATAGGCCTCTGGGTTGGCCAGTGCCCAGTCGCCCGCGCGGGCGAGCCGGTCGAGGAACTGCACGATGGCCGCGCGCTTGGCCGGATCGGCCAGCGAGGACTCGGTGGCCGTGATGAAGCCCAGCGCGGTGTTGATGCCGCGCCCGTCGCGCAGGATGCGCCCGCCTTGCTGCAGCGCGATGGTGTAGTAGGGATCGAAGATGGCCCAGGCGTCGATCTGTTTCGAGGCGAAGGCGGCGGCCGCGTCGGTGGGCAGCACGAACTTCACCGTCACTTCCTCGCGCTTCACGCCGGCCTCCTCGAGGGCGCCGTAGAGCTGGTACTGCGAGATGCTGCCGCGCGCGGAAGACACTATCACCGTCTTGCCGCGCAGGTCCGCCACGCTGCGCAGCGGCGAATCGGGCTGCACCACGATGCCCAGCGAGTCGGCCTTGCCGACGCGCGTGGCGACGATCTTCAGCGGCGTCTTGCCCACGGCTGCGGCGAGCACGGGCAGATCGCCGGCCATGGCGGTGTCCACCGCCGCGCTGCGCTGCGCCTCGAAGAGCGGCGCGGCGCCCTGGAAGTTGGCCCAGCGGTAGGCGAAGGGTGCGCCTTCGAGCGCGCGCGACGCCTCGAACAGCGAGCGCAGTCCGCCGGCCTGGTCGCCGAGCACCAGCGAGGTTTGGGGCTGCGCAAAGGCGCGCAGCGAGCCGGCAGTCGCCAGCGACAGCGCGGCGCCTTGCTTGAGCCAGCCGCGCCGCGAGGTATTGGAAAAGAGCGCAGACGTCATGCGGCAGCTCCCGAAGCCAGCAGCGCGCGCTTGCCCGCCGCGACCAGGATCGCGTCGTTCTGCGGCGTGTGGATGCGGCTGCACAGCACGTCGCGGTAGTGCCGCTCCAGCGGGTTCTGCCGCGTGAGGCCGTGGTTGCCGCTCAGCTGCAGCGCGAGTTCGACCGCGCGGATCGCATTGCTCGTCACCGTGTACTTGAGCAGGCCGCTGTCGGCGGCCGGCTGCGCATGGCCGCTGTCGACCGCGGCGGTGGCGTCGTCGAGCAGCACGCGGTTGGTGCGCAGCAGCGCCTCGATCTCGCCCACATGCTCCTGTACGCGCGGAAGGCTGGCCAGCGGCGTGCCGAGGCTGCCGGGCGCGCGGCGGTTGAGGAAGCCGACGAGCCAGTCGCGCGCGGCATGGGCCACGGCGTCGTAGAGGCTGCCGAGCAGCACCGTCATCCAGGCCTGCTGGGTGGCGTGGGCGTCGATGTCGGTCTGGCTGCCCGCGTCGGGCGCCCAGTCGGCCGGCCGGCGCAGGTCCACTGCATGGTCGGCATCGATGGCGACGTTCTCGAAGACGACTTCGTGGCTGCCCGAGGCGCGCAGGCCCAGGTGGTCCCAGCTCGCGATCACGCGCACGCCGGGCGCGTTGCGCGGCACCAGGAACACGCCGGTGCGCGGCTCGGCTTCGTCCGTGCGTGCCCACACGGCGAGCCAGCCCAGGCCCTCGATGCCGGTGGTGTAGAGCTTGTGGCCGTCGATCTTCCAGCCGTCGCCCTTGCCCTCGCCCTTGCCCTCGCCAACACGCCGCGCCACCGTGGCGGGCAGGCCGCCGCGTGCCGGAGAGCCCAGTGCGGGCTCCACGCGCAGCGCGTTGATGAGCGCGCCGTTCTCCACCGCGTCGCGCGTCACGCGCTCGCGCAGGTGCGCGGGCCAGCGGCTGTCCGGGCGCGTCAGCGCGTGGTGCTGCAGATAGGTCATCGTGAGGATCAGCGCCGTGGCCGGCTCGCCGCGCGCCACCGCCGAGATCACGCGCCGGGCCGTCGCCAGCGTGGCGCCGCCGCCGCCGTGCTCGGCGGGCGCGACCAGCCCGATCAAGCCGTGCGCCTGCAGCGCCGCGAAGTTCTCGCGCGGGAAGGCGCCGCTCAGGTCATGGTCGGCAGCGGTGGCCGCGAACTGGGCCGTGAGGCGGGCCAGCACGGAGGCATCGACGGTGGTGGAGGAGGGATGTTCGGGCGCGGCCGGCGAGCGGCGCAGGGGGAGTGCACTCATGGTTTCCGCACGGTAGCGGCCAGCCCGCCGCGCGAAAACGACGCTTCCCGCATATGCAAACTCGTTTTTCTGCGTTCGCTTCCATGCTGCGTCTGGTTACGGTCAGGGCGCATGAAATCAGACTTTCCCCTGGATCGGCGCCGGCTGCTGCAGGCCGCGGCGGCGCTGGCCGCGACCGGTTCCGCCGGCTGGACGCAAGCCGCCTCACCCTCGCGGGAAGCGTCGCGCGACCTCTCGGGCGTCACCCTGCGCGTGGGCACCTACAAGGGCCTGTGGCGGCCGCTGCTCACCGCCTCGGGCCAGGCCGACACGCCCTACAGGATCGACTGGCGCGAGCTCAACAACGGCGTGCTGCACATCGAGGCCATCAACGGCGACGCGCTCGACCTGGGCTCGGGCAGCGAGATTCCGCCGGTGTTCGCGGCGCGGCAGAAGTCCAGCGTGAAGCTGGTGGCCGTCACGCATGAAGACCTGAACAACCAGGCCACCTTGGCGCGCAAGGACGCGCCGATCCGCAGCATCGCCGACTTCAAGGGCAAGCGGGTCGGCTATGTGCGCGCCACCACTTCGCACTACTACCTCGCCAAGCAACTGGCCGAGGCGGGCCTCTCGTTCAACGACATCCAGGCCGTGAGCCTCACGCCTTCGGACGGCCTCTCGGCCTTCGCGCGTGGCGACCTCGATGCCTGGGCCATCTACGGCTACAACGGCCAGCTCGCGCGCACCCAGTACGGGGCGCGGGTCATCAAGACCGGCGTGGGGTACCTCTCGGGCAACTTCCCGATCTACGCCAACCCGCGCGCGCTCGACGACCAGCTGCGCCGCGCCGCGCTGGCAGACTTGCTGCAGCGCCTGCAGCGCTCGTTCGCGTGGATCAACGGCAACTTCCTGGCCTACGCCCGCGCCCAGTCGGCCGAGACGCGCGTGCCCGTGGGCGACATCGTCGAGCTGTTCAACCGCCGCAGCGGCGACTACAGCCTGGGCCCCGTCAGCGACGCGGTGGTGCGCAGCCACCAGGACGTGGCCGACACCTTCCTGAAGATCGGCGTGCTCGACGGCCCGGCCGACGTGAAGCCCCTGTGGGACCGCAGCTTCGAGAGCGTGCTGCGCCTGCCCGCCGCCTGATGACACCCACCTCCCGCCAACAGATACAGACAAGGACAGCACCATGAGCCAGCAGTCACAGCAAGAAGACGGCGTCGTCGAATTCATCGGAATGATCCAGGGCCAGAAGGTCTCGGAGATCCACGCGGCCAAGGGCCCATCGCTCGACCGCGACTACGTGCGCGCCTTCGCGCAGGCCCACGAGACGGCGGGCTTCGACCGCGTTCTCGTGCCGCACCACTCGACCAGCCCCGACGCCACGCTCACCGTGGCCTACGCGGCCTCGGTCACCGAGCGCATCCACTTCATGCTGGCGCACCGCCCCGGCTTCGTCGCGCCGACGCTGGCCGCGCGGCAGTTCGCCTCGCTCGACCAGTTCAGCGGCGGCCGGCTCGGCGTGCACTACATCTCCGGCGGCTCCGACGAGGAACAGCGCCGCGACGGCGACTGGCTCGACCACGACCAGCGCTACGCCCGCACCGACGAATACCTCGAGGTGCTGCACAAGGTGTGGACGGCGGAGAAGCCCTTCGACCACGAAGGCGCGCACTACCGCTTCCAGAACGCTTTCTCCGAAGTCAAGCCGGTGCAGACGCGCAACGGCAAGCCGCACGTGCCGGTGTATTTCGGCGGCGCATCGGAGGCTGCGATTCCGGTGGCCGGCAAGTACGCCGACGTCTACGCGCTGTGGGGCGAATCGCTCGACCAGGCGCGCGAACTGACCACGCGCGTGCGCGCCGAGGCGGCCAGGCACGGGCGCAGCGTGCGCTTCTCGGTGTCGTTCCGCCCGATCCTGGCGGAGACCGAAGAGGCCGCATGGGCGCGCGCCGAGAACATCCTGGCCGAGACAAAACGCCTGCGCGTGGTGCAGGGCTACAACCGCGGCGGCCCGCAGCAGAGCGAAGGCGCCAAGCGCCTGCTGGCCGCGGCCGAGAAGGGCTCGCGGCTCGACAAGCGGCTGTGGACCGCGGTCGCGCAGGAAATCGGCGGGCGCTCCAACGGCACCGCGCTGGTCGGCACGCCCGAGCAGGTGGCCGACGCGCTGCTCGACTACTACGACCTGGGCGTGACCACCTTCCTGATCCGCGGCTTCGATCCGCTGGAAGACGCGCTGGACTACGGCCGCGAGCTGATCCCGCGCACGCGGGAGCTGGTGGCGCAGCGCGCGCAATCGCAACGCAAGGCAGCCTGAACCATGAGCGCAGTTCTTTCCATCGACCGCAACGCCGCCTCGCAGCCGCTGAAGCTCAACCCGAACCCGCAGCAGAAGTACTGGTTCGACCCCGTCCCGCCGCGCACCACCATCCAGGCCGAGCGCCGCCACCGGCAGGAGCGCCTGGCGGGCGCGTTCCGCCTGTTCGCGCGCTTCGGCTTCGCGCAGGGGCTGGCCGGCCACATCACGGCGCGAGACCCGGAGCTGACCGACCACTTCTGGGTCAATCCGCTGGGCATCCATTTCTCGCGCATCAAGGTGTCCGACCTGCTGCTCGTCAACTCGAAGGGCGAGACCGTGATCGGCGACAGGCCGCTCAACAAGGCGGCCTTCGCGATCCACGCGGCCATTCACGAGCACAACCCGAAGATCATCGCCGCCGCCCACACGCACTCGACCTACGGCAAGGCCTGGTCGACGCTGGGCCGCACGCTCGACACGATCACGCAGGACAGCTGCGTGTTCCACGACGACGTGGCGCTGTTCGACGACTTCACCGGCATGGTGGTCGACACCAGCGAGGGCGAGCGCATCGCCCAGGCGCTGGGCGACAGGAAGGGCGCCATCCTCAAGAACCACGGCATCCTCACGGCGGGCCCCACGGTGGAGGCCGCCGCGTGGTGGTACATCGCGCTGGACAACGCCTGCCACACGCAGCTGCTGGCCGAAGCCGCGGGCAAGCCGCAGCCCATCGACGAGGCCACGGCACGCCACACGCACAGCCAGATCGGCGGACCCGAAGGCGCGATCCATTCCTTCGACAGCCTCTACGAAGGCCTGGTCGAGGCCGAGCCCGAACTGCTTCTCTGACCCGAACCCCACGACGATGAACGCAACTCTCTCCCGCCGCAGCGTACTGCGCGCAGGCGGCGCCGCCGCGGTGGTCGCCTCCGGCGGCCTGATCGCCTCGCAGGCCTTCTCGCAGCAGTCCCGCAAGCTCACCTTCGCCTGGAACGCCACGGCCTTCTGCCTCTCGCCCGTGGTGGTGGCGCAGGAGCGCGGCTACTTCGAACGCAACGGGCTGCAGGTCGACCTCATCAACTACACGGGCTCCACCGACCAGCTGCTGGAGTCGCTCGCCACCGCCAAGGCGGATGCGGCCGTGGGCATGATCCACCGCTGGCTCAAGCCGCTCGAGTCGGGCTTCGACGTGAAGATCGTCGGCAGCTCGCACGGCGGCTGCGTGCGGCTGGTGGGCGCGAAGAGCGCGGGCGTCACCGATCTGGCGAGCCTGAAGGGCAAGACCATCGGCGTGTCGGACATTGCGAGCCCGGGCAAGAACTTCTTCTCGATCCTGCTCGCGAAGAACGGCATCGACGCCGAGAAGGACGTGGTCTGGCGCCAGTACCCGGCCGACCTGCTCGACATCGCGGTGAAGAAGGGCGAGATCCAGGCCATTGCCGACGGCGACCCCAACATCTACCTGATCGAGAAGCGCAACCAGGGCGCCTTCGTCGAGGTGGCGAGCAACCTCTCGGGCGAGTACAAGGACAAGGTCTGCTGCATCGTCGGCGCGCGCGGCGAGCTCGTGCGCAAGGACAAGGCGACCGTCGCCTCGCTGGTGCGCTCCATCGTGCAGGCCTCGGACTACGTGGCCGAGAACCCGAACGAGTCGGCCAAGCTCTTCGCCAGGTACTCGCCCAAGGTCGCGGTGGAAGACCTGCGCGCGCTGCTGGGCACGCTCACGCACAAGCACCACCCGGTGGGCCGCAACCTGCGCGACGAGGTCGAGTTCTATGCGCGCGATTTCCGCGGTGTGGGTGTTCTCAAGAAGACCACCGACCCGGTCCGCTTCGCCGAACACGTCTCCTTCGATCCCCTGGCATGAACATGGACAGAAGCCACATCCGCATGAACCACAGTTCCCGTCGTCAGTTTCTCGCTCGAGGCACGGCCGCCGCCGCTGCCGTCGCTTCCGCCGTCGCATTTCCCGGCGTGGTTTCCGCGCAGGGCCGCCCGGTGCTCAAGGCCGGCGACCAGAAGGGCGGGCTGCGCGCGCTGCTCGAGGCGGCGGGCGGGCTGGAAGGGCTCGGCTACGACATCCAGTGGTCGGAGTTCCCGGCCGCGGCGCCGCTGGCCGAGGCGCTCAACGCCGCGGCGGTCGATTCGGGCCCCATCGGCGACGCGCCGCTGATCTTCGCTCTGGCGGCGGGCACGCGCGTGAAGGCCATCGGCGCGAACCGTTCCGACTCCTACGGCACGGCCGTGCTCGTGCGGCCCGATTCGACGCTGAAGACCGCCGCCGACCTCAAGGGCAAGAGCGTTGCCACCAACCGCGGCTCCATCGGCCACTACGTCACGCTCAAGGCCATCACCTCGGCCGGCCTCAAGCCGGAGGACGTGAACCTGCGCTTCCTGGCGCCGGCGGATGCCAAGCTCGCGCTCACGCAGGGCTCGGTCGACGCATGGGCCACGTGGGAGCCCTACACGGCGCTGGCCGAGGTCAGCAAGCACGCGCGGGTGCTCGTCAGCGGGCGCGGGCTGCTGCCGGGGCTGAGCTACCTCGCGGCCACCGACAGCGCCATCGCGGCCAAGCGGCCGGTGCTGCAGGACTTTCTGCAGCGCGTGGTGAAGGCGCAGCTCTGGTCGTACCGCAACGTCGACGCCTACTCGGCCGCGCTGGCGCGCATCATCGGCATTCCGCCCGAGGCGGCGAAGCTGCAGTTCGAGCGCCGCCAGCAGAAGTGGGTGGCCATCGACGCGCAGGTCATCGCCGACCAGCAGGGCACGGCGGACTTCTACCGGCAGGTGGGGCTCATCAAGCAGCCGCTGGACGTGAAGGGCACCTTCGACACCGGCTTCGGCGTGGCCGGCTGAAACCTGAAGCGCTGCGCGGGACCGTAGCTGAGTCCAAGACTCGCGTAGTTGCGTCCGCGGGGCGCGGGGCCGCGCTGGCTAGAGTCATCGCATGACTTCCTATGCCATTTCCCCCGCACCCGTCCATTCGCTGCCCATCCAGGGCGAGCAGGCCCGCTTCCCAGTCAACCGCATCTTCTGCGTGGGCCGCAACTATTCCGAGCACGCCCGCGAGATGGGCCACAACCCCGACCGCGAGCCGCCGTTCTTCTTCATGAAGCCGGCCTCGGCCATCGTGGCCGACGGCGGCGAGTTCGCCTATCCGCCGCTGTCGAGCGACGTGCACCACGAGATCGAACTGGTGGTCGCGCTCAAGACCGGCGGCGCGAACATCGCCGCGGCCGATGCGCTCGGCCACGTGTACGGCTATGCCGTCGGCCTCGACATGACCCGCCGCGACCTGCAGTCCGAGGCCAAGAAGATGGGCCGTCCCTGGGACACCGGCAAGGCCTTCGACGGCTCGGCACCCTGCGGCGAGCTGGTACCGGTGGCCAAGGCCGGCCATCCGGCCAGGGGCGAGATCCGCCTCGATGTGAACGGCGCCCAGCGCCAGGTGGGCGACCTCGCCGACATGATCTGGAACGTGCCGGACACCATCGCCTACCTCTCGACTCTGTTCACGCTGCAGCCCGGCGACCTGATCTTCACGGGCACCCCGGCCGGCGTGGCGGCGGTGCAGCGCGGCGACCGCATGCGCGGCAGCGTGGCGGGCGTCGGCGTGCTCGAAGTCGCGGTCGTCTGAGCCTGAAGGCCGCGCTCCCACCGCGCCCTCCGCACCTGGCGGGCGGGGCCGGTTCGCCGGCCCCCGAGTTGGCGTACCCTCGCAGGCGAAAGACGAAGACGCCTGCACCGATGCGCTCATCCACACCCACGTCCGTCCGTACCTACGGCATGCACGAGCGTGCCGACCACCTCGACTTCGACATCCGCTTCCAGGGCGCGCGCAACGAGCTCACGCTGCCGCACCGGCATGCGTATTTCCAGATCCAGGTCGGCATCGAGGGCAGCTCGCAGCAGTCCATCGGCGGCGAGGTGCGGCCCTTCGGGCCGCGGCACCTGAGCTTCGTGCTGCCGTACCGGGTGCACGTGATTCCGCATCCGCCCGACGCGCTGTACTGCATCGTCAACTTCGACCAGCGCTTCCTGTGGCCCGAGCTCGACGTCGACGCGCTCGACCTGGAAGACGTGCCGCTCGCGCGGCACCCCGACCTCGCGCCCTTCCTGTTCCAGGAATACGTCGACTTCGCCTTCGACGAGGCCGACTTCGCGCGCATCCGCGGCTGGCTCGACGAACTGCACGCGCTGAACGCGAGCCGCAGCTTCGGCGCCAAGACGGCGATGCGCGGCATCCTGCAGCAGGTCATCGGCCTGGCCTGCATGCGTCAGGAGCAGGCGCTGATGCGGCTTTCGCTGCAGCACGACGGCAAGACCTCGCAGCGCGACGCCCTCCAGCGCGTGGTGCGCTACGTGCGCGACAACCTCGACAAGCCGCTGTCGCTCACCGACGCGGCGGCCGCCGCATTCCTGTCGCCCAACTACCTGGCCAACCTGCTGCGCAAGGAAACCGACCGCACCTTCACCGACCTCGTGACCGAGCGGCGCATCGAGCGCGCGAAGGAACTGCTCGCGTCCACCTCGCTGCTGGTGCGGGAGATCGCGCACCAGTGCGGCTTTGCGGACGAGGCGTATTTCAACCGGCGCTTCCGGCAGGTGGTGGGCAGCACGCCGCGCAACTTCAGGCGCGAGCACGTGGTGGGCAGGGGCGGCTAGGCATTGCCGTGTTCCGCCACCCGGGCGAGCTGGGACAGCCGCTTCACCAGCGGCTCGAAAAGCTCGGCTGGCGTGTTGCCGTAGCCCAGCACCAGCCCGCTGTACGGCGGCAAGGACGGCAGGGGCTGCATCGCGAAGCCCGACAGCGGTGTGGGCGCAATGCGATGGCGCAACGCTTCGGCGGCTATCTTCCGGTCGTCGAAGCGCTCTGGCAGGCGCACCGTGAGGTGCATGCCGCAGTGGCCGCCGTCGATCTCGTGCGGCACCTCGAAGTGCCTGCCCAGCGCGAGCCGCAGCGCCTGCTGCCGGTCGCGGTACAGCCTGCGCATGCGGCCCAGGTGCCGGCTGAACTGGCCGCTTTCCATGAAGTCGGCCATGGCGAGCTGTTCGTAGCGGTGGCCGCCGCGCAGCATCTCTTCGAGCGGCGTCCGCACGGCGTCCACGAGCCGCTCTGGCAGCACGAGGAAGCCCAGCCGCAGCGACGGGAACATCGTCTTGCTGAAGGAGCCGATGTAGAGCACGGGCGCGTCGTCCACCAGCCCCTGCATCGCGACGATGGGCTCGCCCGTGTGGCGGAACTCGCTGTCGTAGTCGTCCTCGACGATCCATGCGCCGTGCCGGCGGGCCTGCGCAATCGAGCTCCAGGCGGCGCGCGATGCTCAGCACGGAGCCCATCGGGTATTGGTGCGACGGCGTGGTGTAGACCAGCCGGGGCGGGTGATCCTTCCAATCGCGCTCGCCCACACAGAGACCCTCGGCATCGACGCGCATGGGCACGATGCGCATGTCGCCCGCGTGCATGGCGGCCTTCGCGCCGCGGTAGCCGGGGTCTTCGACCCAGCCGGTGTCGCCGGGGTTGGACAGCAGCCGAACGCACAGCGAGATGGCTTCCTGAGCGCCTTCGGCAATGACGACCTGCCGCGGCTCGCAGCGCACGCCGCGCGCCACCGACAGATGCCGCGCGATGGCCGCGCGCAGCGCCGGCTCGCCCAGCGGATCGCCGTAGTCCAGCGCCGCGGAGCCGCCTTCGCGGATCGCGCGGTCGAGCGAACGACGCCATGCGGCCAGCGGAAAGTGCGACAGCGCGGGCACGCCGGGGCGCAGCGCCGCACCCATGTCGGCCCGCGAGACGCTCGGCAGGATCCTGGCGAGGCGCTGCGCGGTGGCTGGCGTGCCCGGCGGCCTGCCCGTGCGCTCGTCTGCCCGTTCGCGCTTCGACGGCGCTGGCGATGAAAGCTCGGTCACGCGCGTGCCCTGCCGGTCGGGCCGCACATAGCCTTCGGCCGCCAGGTGCTCGTAGGTCGCGGTGACCGTGTTGCGCGAGACGCCGAGCGCCTCGGCCAGCGCGCGGGAGCCCGGCAGGCGGCTGCCGGGCGCGAGGCTGCCGTCGAGGATGGCGCCCTTGAGGCGGTCGTGCAGCTGGCGCTGCATAGGGGCGGCGTCCGGTGCGCGGGAGAGCGCAGCGTCGAGAAGGTCGGATGGGGCGGAAGGCTTGGCAGGTCGTGGCACCATGAAATCTCTCTTTCATGGCACTTTCGGTGGCGCCACGTTGCGGGTACTTTAGCGATCTCCGGCACCGCCCCCCGTTCACCATCCAACGAAAGCGCTTCACTGATGTCAGTCCGCCAAAACGAGTTCGGCCAGTCCATCGGCCCCGACCTGCCCGGATGGACGCCGCGCCCCCAGCCGCCGCGCCGCACCGTCGAGGGCCGCTTCTGCAGGCTCGAACCGATCGATGCCTCGAAGCACGCCGACGACCTGCACGCCGCCTACGCACAGGCTCCCGACGGACGCGACTGGACCTACCTCGGCGTCGAGCGCCCGGCCGATGCCGACGGCACCCGGGCCTACATCGAGCGCATCTCGAAGAGCACCGATCCGCTGCACTTCGCCGTGGTCGACAAACAAAGCGGCCGCGCGGTCGGCTCGCTGGCGCTGATGCGCATCGACCCCGCCAACGGCGCCATCGAGGTGGGTACCGTCAACTTCTCGCCGCTCCTGAAGAACACGCCGATGTCCACCGAGGCGCAGTACCTGCTGATGAAGCTCGCCTTCGACGAGCTGGGCTACCGCCGCTACGAGTGGAAGTGCGACAACTTCAACGAGCCTTCCAAGCGCGCTGCGCTGCGGCTGGGCTTCAGATACGAGGGGCTGTTCCGCCAGGCCGTGGTCTACAAGGGCCGCACGCGCGACACGGCTTGGTTCTCGATCATCGACGGCGAATGGCCCGCGCTGCGCACCGCCTTCGAGCGCTGGCTGGCACCGGACAACTTCGATGCGCAGGGCCGGCAGCGCATGTCGCTGGACAAGTTCCGGCTGCCGTCCTCCTGACGGTGGCGGCGCAGCCGGCTACTTGCCGGGCTTCTGCGCCTGCTCGCATTCGACCTGGATCAGCTCGCGCTCGTCCAGCCTCGCGCCGATGCGCACCGCGCTCAGGCAGCCGCCCCACACGCAGCCGGTGTCGGTGGAGAGCAGATCGGGCCGCGAGAGCCAGCCCAGGGTCGACCAGTGGCCGAAGGCGAGGGTGGCGTTCGCGGTCTTGCGCGCGGGCACGTCGAACCAGGGCATGTAGCCCTCGGGCGCGTTGGACGCACTGTCCGTGACGTCGAAGTCCATCACGCCGTCGGCCGTGCAGAAGCGCAGCCGAGTCAGCGCATTGACGATGGCGCGCAGACGGGCGCTGCCCGTGAGGGTGTCCTGCCACTGCGCCGGCTCGTTGCCGTACATCGACATCATGAATTCGCCCAGTGCCGGACCACGCAGCACCGATTCGACCTCGGACGCCAGCACCAGCGTCTCGCCCACCGTCCATTGCGGCAGCACGCCCGCGTGCACCATCAGCAGGTCGCCGCTGCCGATGCGCATGTGCAGCGCCATGTGCTGCTGGCGAAGCCAGTCGAGCAGCTCTTCGGCGTCGGGCGCGGCCAGCAGCTCCGCCAGCGTGTCCTTGCGGCCGGGCTTGCGCGCGCCGTGCGCCACGCCCAGCAGGTGCAGGTCGTGGTTGCCCAGCAGGCTCAGGGCGGAGGGGCCGTAGCCCCGTATGCGGCGCAGCACGGCGAGCGAGTCGGGGCCCCGGTTCACCAGGTCGCCCAGCAGCACGATGGTGTCGCGGCTGGGGGAGAAATCGATCTTCTGCAGCAGCCGCTGGAAGGGCGCGTCGCAGCCTTGCAGGTCGCCAATCAAGTAAAGTGCCATTCCCCCATTCTCTCCCGCAGTTCATGGATGTCTTCCTCCTGGCCTTGCTGACCACGCTCAATGCGTTGTTCGCAATGTCCGAAATGGCCCTTTCCACCAGCCGGCGCGCACGTCTCGCGGCCTTGGCAGAAACGGGGACGCCGGCGCGGTGGCCGCGCTGAAGCTCATGGAGGCGCCCACGCAGTTCCTCTCGACGGTGCAGATCGGCATCACCTCCATCGGCATGCTCAGCGGCATCGTGGGCGAGGCCGCCTTTGCCGAGCCGCTCGCGGTCTGGATGGAAAGCGTCGGCATGGGCCGCGGCACCGCGAGCATCGCCTCCACCGCCGTGGTGGTGACCTGCATCACCTTCTTCACCATCATCTTCGGCGAGCTGGTGCCCAAGCGCATCGGCCAGCTCTATCCCGAGCCGGTGGCGCGCTGGGTGTCGCGCCCGATGCGCGGGCTGGCCAAGGGCGCCAAGCCCTTCGTGTGGCTGCTGGCGGGCGCCACGGCCACCACGCTGAAGGTGCTGCGCATCGACGCCAACGCGGCGCGCTCGGTGACAGAGGAAGAGATCTCCGCGAGCCTCGAAGAGGGCGTGGATGCCGGCGTCATCGAGCAGCACGAGCACCAGATGGTGCGCAACGTGTTCCACCTCGACGACAGGCGCCTGTCGTCGCTGATGATCCCGCGCGCCGACATCGAGTGGCTCGACGCCTCATTCACCGTGCAGCAGGCGCTGCAGAAGGTGGCCGACGCGGCCGCGCTCAACCTCGTGCATTCCTGGTACCCCGTGTGCCGCAATTCGCTCGACGACGTGGTCGGCGTGGTCAGCGTGGCGCACCTGCTGCGCCTGGGCCCCGCGCACACCGGCGTGCTGGGCCAGGAAGCATCGCCCGCCGTGTTCGTGCCCGAGACGCTCACCGGCATGGAGCTGCTGGAGCAGTTCCGCGCCCGCGCCGGCCGCCTCGTGTTCGTGGTCGACGAATACGGCGTGGTGCAGGGCCTGATGACCCCGCGCGACCTGCTCGAAGCCATCACCGGCGAACTGCAGCCAGGCATGCAGACCGACGCCTGGGCGCATCAGCGGCCCGACGGCCTGTGGGAGCTCGACGGGCTCATGCCCGTGTCGGAGCTGCGCGCGCGCCTGGGCATCCGCGAGCTGCCCGACGAGGAGCGCGGCCTCTACAACACCGTGGCCGGCCTGCTGATGGCCGTGTCGGGCCACCTGCCGGAGGTGGGCGAGCAGATCGACTGCGCTGGCTGGTGCTTCGAGATCGTCGCGCTGGAAGGCCGCCGCATCGACCGCGTGCTGGCCTCGCCCGACCCGACCGCGCCGCCCAAGGAAGAGTAGGGCGCGGGCCATGCTGTCGCTGCAGGCTCTCAGCTGCCCCCAATGCTCCGCGCCCCTGCCGCGCGCCGCCCGCTGGCGCACGGTGAACTGCAGCTACTGCGGCGCCACCGTGGTGCGCGGCCAGGAGATCGTCGAGCGCGAGAGCTTCCGTGCCGCATGGCGACGAGCGAATGCCGACGTGCCCGGCGGCCGCGTTCTTGCGTGGCGCGGCGGTCGCTACCGCGTGCTCGCGCCGCTGGCCACCGGCGAGCACAGCGAAGTGCTGCTGGCCGAACGACTGGGCGCGCTGCCCGAGCGCGTCACCTTCAAGCTTGCACGCGAGAGTTCGGCAGACGGCGTGCTGCAGCGCGAATTCACCGTGCTTCAGGCGCTGCAGGATCTTTCCGTGCCGGGCGCCGCCTACTTCACCCGCCGCCTGCCGCAGCCGCTGGGCATCGGCGTGGCCGAGGGAATGGCCAGTGCGATGGGCGAGGGCTCGCGCCAGGCGTTGGTGCTTCGGCACCCGACCGGCTTCTGGGGCAGCCTGCACGACGTGCAGCAGGCCAACCTGCAAGGCATCGACCCGCGTCATGCCGTGTGGATCTGGCGCCGCATGCTGGAGGTGCTCGCCTTCGTGCACGGCGAGGGCTGGACGCATCGCGATCTTTCCCCGGCCCATGCGCTCGTGCATCCGCGCGACCATGGCGTGCTGCTCATCGGCTGGTCGCGTGCGCAGCAGGCCACCGGATCGGCGCACGACGCGGCCGTCGCGCGCGACCTGATGCAATCGGCCTGGGCCGTGCGCGCCGTTCTGCATGGCGGAGCAGCCGGCGAGCCCGGCCTTGGTGCCCACACACCCGCCCCTCTCGCCGCCTTGCTGCGCGAGTGCAGCGAAGACGCCGCCGCCTGCCGGCGCCTCGGCGCGCAGGGCATCGAGCAGGCGCTCTCGGCCGCGTCGCGCGAAGCCTTCGGCGCACCGAGGTTCGTCCATTTCGATCCGGCGCCCGCACCGCACGCCGGCGCCTGAATCAACGCATACGTACAACAGTCACAGAGGAGCAGAACCCATGGGCTACGGAAACTACTCGCACGCCGCCCACACGGCACTCATCGCCGACCGCGCCGCAAGGCCCGGCGCGGAAGTCTTCACGCAGCGCTCCACCCATTCGCTGATGAACCCGCACGGGCTCAAGGTGCGCGAGTCGCGCGACAACGCCGACCACCCGAACTCGCTGGGCATCGCCTTCGCGCTCGACGTGACGGGCTCCATGGGCGACATCCCGCAGATCCTCGCGCGCCGCGAGCTGCCCACCTTCATGAAGCTGCTGACCGACTGCGGCGTGGCGGACCCGCAGCTCATGTTCATGGCCATCGGCGACGCCAACTCCGACCATGCACCGCTGCAGGTCGGCCAGTTCGAATCGACCGCCAACCTCATGGACCAGTGGCTCACCTGGAGCTACCTGGAAGGCGGTGGCGGCGGCACCGGCGAGGAGAGCTACGAGCTCGCCTTCTACGTCATGGCGCAGCACACCGACATGGACTGCTGGGTCAAGCGCAGGAAGCGCGGCTATTTGTTCGTGACCGGCGACGAGCTGCCTTACCCGGCCGTCTCGCGCCACCAGGTCGAAGGCCTCATCGGCGAGAAGCTCGACGAGGACATTCCCATCGAGGAAGTCATCGCCGCCGCCGCGGAGACCACGAACCTGTTCTTCCTGATCCCGGACGCGCAGCGCCGCCGCCGCTGCGAGCCGCGCTGGCGCGAGCTGCTGGGCGATCACGTCATCTGCATGGACTCCCCCGACGATGCCTGCGCCGTGGCCGCCGGCATCGTCGCCCTCACCGAGAAGGCCGTGCCCAGCCTCGAGGCGCTGGCTGGCGTGATGAGCGCCACCGGCATGGAAAAGGACCGCGTGGGCGGCGTGCTGCACGCGCTCGACGGCTATGCCGCGCTGCTCGATCCGTCGGCGTCGCGCCGTGCGCCGCCGAGCGCGGCGGCAGCGGCCGCCGGTCCGCGCTCGTCGTGGTGGAAGCGGCTCTTCGGTTGACGGCCGTGTGACGGCTCACGCGTCCACGCACTACGTCTCGCTGCTGGGCCTCGGCTTCGGGGACTGCGGCAAGGGGCTCTTCACCGACCACCTGTGCGGCGAGCTGCGGGCTCACACGGTGGTGCGCTTCAACGGCGGCGCCCAGGCCGGGCACAACGTGGTGCTGGCCGACGGCCGCCACCACACCTTCTCGCAGTTCGGCGCCGGCAGTTTCCATGCGGGCGTGGGCACGATGCTCGCGAGCCCGGTGGTGGTGCACCCCACGGCGCTGCGCGTCGAGGAGGAGGCATTGCGGCGCGCTGGCGTGGCCGATGCGTTCTCGCGCCTGCTGGTCGATGCGCGCTGCCGCGTGACCACGCCGTTCCACCAGGCCGCCGGCCGCCTGCGCGAATGGGCGCGCGGGGAGGAGGGCGCGCACGGCAGCTGCGGCGTGGGTGTCGGTGAGACCGTGCGGCATGCGCTCGCTTCGCCCGACGATGCCTTGCACTATGGCGACTTGGCCCGGCCTGCGCTGGCGCTCGAGAAGCTCGAAGGCACTGCGTACCACATTGCTGCGCGAGTCCGCCTCGTTCGCCGTCCCTTCTTCGCATGCCGAAGCGGCACAGGAACTCGCCATGCTCCGCGACGGCACGCTCGCCCGTCGCTGGCTCGACGCCGTGGCGCCTTGCGTCGCGCAGTCGCCGCCCGCGAGCGCAGACCGCATCGCCGAGCGCCTCGCGCGGCCCGGCGCCGTTGTCTTCGAAGGCGCGCAAGGCGTGCTGCTCGACGAGTGGCGCGGCTTTCATCCGCACACCACCTGGAGCACGATCTCGGCCGCGGCGGTCGAGGCCGTGCTGGCCGACGCGGGCATCGACGCGCCCGTGCAGCACCTCGGCGTGCTGCGCAGCTACCTCACGCGCCACGGCCTCGGCCCGCTCCCCACGCACGATCGCGCGCTCGATGCGCGGCTGGCCGAACCGCACAACGCGGAAGACGGATGGCAGGGCGCGTTCCGCAGGGGGCATCCCGACGCGGTGCTGCTGCGGTATGCGCTCGACACGGTCGGCGCGCTGGACGGACTGGTGGCGAGCCACCTCGATGCCCTCGGGCGTGCGCAGCTGCGGTGGTGCGCGGGCTACCGCACCGCCGATGCGGGCCGCCTCGCGTCGCTGCCGCTCGGCGGCGTGCGAGACCTCGATCACCAGCAGGCGCTGACGCAATTGCTGCAGGGCGCCGAGCCCATCTACGAGCCGCACCCCGTCGCCACGCCGCACGCATGGGTGGAGCACGCGGAGGCGCTGAGCGGCCTGCCCGTGCGCTTCGGCGCGTTCGGTCCGACGCGCGAGGCGGTGCGCGCGCGCAAGCATCTGCCCTGATCGTTCGCAAAAAGAAGGAATTTCCGTGGACTACAACCTCCCCCTGATTGCCGGCGCCGTGCTCAGCGCCATCGCCGCGCTGCTGCACGTCTGCGTGATCTTCGGCGGGCCGGCGTGGTACCGCTTCTTCGGCGCGGGGGAGCGCATGGCCGCCGGCGCGGCAGCCGGGCACATGTATCCGGCGCTGGTCACGCTGCTGGTCGCAGGCGTTCTGGCCACGTGGGCCGCGTACGCGCTCTCCGGGGCCGGGGTGCTGCGGCCCCTGCCGCTGCTGGCATTCGCGCTGCCGGCGATCACCGCGGTGTATTTGCTGCGGGGGCTCCTCGTCGTCGGGCTCTTCCTGTTCGACAGGCGGCGGCTGACGGCATTCTGGGTGTGGAGCTCGGTGATCTGCCTCGTGTACGGCAGCGTTCACCTTTGGGGGCTGATCCAGGTTTGGGACAGCCTGTAGGCGGTCGCGAGTCAACTTCCACGAAGGAACCTCCACGCCCAGGCTCAGGCTGTCCTTCACCTGATAGCCGAGAACTGGTGAATCCGGCTCCGGGCGGTGCGGCCGGCAGCGGCGTGTGACCCACTCGTGCGGGATGTCATCTCACGGGGCAATTTCTTACAATAAGTTGCGTTCCGTTTCGCCGGGGCAACCCAAACCGCGCCTTCGTACATTCATCGCGTCCGCTCATGCCTTCGTACAGACTCGCCTCCTGCTTCGTTCGCAATGCCCGCCTGGCCGCTGGGCTGATCGCCTCTCTGACACTGTTCGCCTGCGGCGGAGGAGGTGGTGGCGCAGGCAACGCGGCATTCTTCATTTCCCCCCACGCAGCAGCCCGCCACGCCTGCGCCCGCCGGCCCATCCGGCGAATCCACCGTGCTGATGCGAGTCAAGCCGGAGGCGGTCGGCGTCAACTGTTCCTTTGGCGGCGCGCGCGTCGAGGCCGGCCTGGACGCCGACAACAATCACGTGCTCGCGGACAGCGAAGTCACCTCCACCCAGTACAGCTGCAACGCCACCGCCGTGGCGGATGGCCTCAGCACGCTTGCGCGCATGCGGGCGGAGCCCGCCGGCAGCCATTGCGCGCAGGGCGGCTCGCAGGTGCTGGCCGGCAAGGACCTGAACCGCAACAACGTGCTCGACGATGCGGAGGTGACCAGTTCAACCTACGTCTGCGGCGGTGCGCCGGGCGCGACGGGCGCTGTAGGCGCCGCGGCGTCGAACGGCCGCGACAGCCTGCTCGCATTCGCTGCCGAAGCACCGGGCGGCACCTGCGCCTATGGCGGCCAACGAGTGCAGTCCGGGCTGGACCTGAACGCCAACGGCGTGCTCGACGCCGCAGAGGTCACGGCCACGGCCTACGTGTGCGCGGCCGCGCCGGCCGACACGCGCTGGGTCAGCGTCACCGCCTCGAGTGTCCAGACCGAGTCGAACACCGGCTATCAGGCGAACTCGAGCACCGGCGTCACGCTCACGCTGCCGCCCGCGCCCACGGTGGGCGACTGGATCAAGGTGGTGGGGGTGGGCAGCGGTGGGTGGACCATCGCGCAGAACGCGGGGCAGCGCATCGAAACGCGCGGCCTGCCCGGCGGAACGGACTTCGACTGGCGCTCGGTGGCGCCCAACGGTAGCTGGAGCGGCCTGGGATCGTCCGCCGATGCCACCCGCCTGGCGGCAACATCCACCACCGGCGAGCTGTACACCTCGGATGATTCCGGTGCGAGCTGGGTCCCGCGCCTCACGGGACAGGTCTGGAGCGGTGTCGCTTCTTCCAGCGACGGCCTCGCGCTGCTCGCCGCAACCAACGGCGGTGCGCTTTACCGCTCGACCGACGGCGGCAACAACTGGAGCAACGACGGCTCGTCCCAAGCCTGGACCGCGGTGGCCAGTTCCGCCGACGGGTCGCGCCTGGTCGCGACCGCCTACCTCGGGCAGATCTGGACCTCGTCGGACGGCGGCAGCAGCTGGACGGCGCGTGAGTCGAACCGCGCCTGGCGCGCCGTGGCCTCTTCGGCCGATGGCCGGGTTCTGGTGGCGGCCACCAATGGCGCGCAGCTGTATGTCTCGACCGACTATGGCGTGAGTTGGACCCCGCGTGCGAGCGGCCAGTTCTGGTGGGCGACGGCGGCGTCGGCGGACGGCAGCATCCTGTACGCCACCGTGGACACGGGCGCCGTCTGGGTTTCCACCGATTCGGGCACCACATGGGAACCGCGCAGCGTCAACCGGGACTGGCGAGGCATCGCCACATCCGCCGACGGCCGCTACGTCGTGGCCGCCACCAGCGGTGGCCGCCTCTACGAGTCCAGCGACAGCGGCCAGACCTGGCGCGCGACCAGCGACGCCGGTGCCTGGACTGCGGTCGCGAGCAGCGCCGACGGCGTGAAGGTGGCCGCTGCCAAGTCGGGCTCGGCCATCCAGCTCGGCACGCGTCGCACTTCGACCACCCTCGGCACGGCCGGGTCGATTTCCGGAGGGCAACAGGACTCGCTGGAGCTGCAATACGTGGGAGGCGGCGTGTTCATGCCCGTCGGCTACGTGTTGGCCAATGTGGCATTCGTCGTTCGCTGAATCTGTTTCGCGGCTCCGCGCGCGCGAGAGTGCTGTCGCGCGGCTTTCTGGGTGTGGAGCTCGGTGATCTGCCTCGTGTACTGCAGCGTCCACCTCTTGGGGCTGATCCGGGTGCGGGGCGGCTCTGACATCGGAGCGCAGGCCAGCGGCGCGGCAGAATGCGCGCCACACCCTGAAAGTCGCCAGATGACGATCGACCCATTCGACGAAGGGCTCCACCACCGGCACATCGTGCCGTACGACCCCGCCTATGCCGAAGTCTTCTCCCTCGTACAGGAGTACGCGCGTGGGCGAATCGAAGGCGTCGAGCTCGTGCACATCGGCAGCACGGCGGTAGCCGGGCTGCGCGGCAAGCCCATGGTCGACATCACGGCCATCACCGCGCGCGAGAACCTGCGCGAGGAGCAGAAGGCCTTCGAGCGCGCCGGCTTCCATCGCAGGCCGGTGTGGGTGGACAAGGACGAGAAGCCGTATGTCTGCGGCTCCGTGCTGCATGGCGGACGGCGCTTCAACGTCAACATCCACATCTGCCATCGCGGCGATCCGGTGCACAAGGATTCGCTCGCATTCATCGACATCCTCGAGCGGCGGCCCGATCTGCGCCGCAGGTACGAGGAGGCGAAGGACCGGGCCCATGCCGTGGACCCTGCCGATCCGCAGGTCTACAACCGCGAGAAAGAGGCCGTGATCAGGGAGATCGAGGCGCAGATTCCCAAGGCCTCGAAGACCTGAGCGTCGTTCGCTACGCCGAAGCGACGGAACCGTCGCAGGCACCGTCGCGTGCCGCTGCTCGCCGGGTTGACCGGTGGACCGCAGCAGGGTGCAATGCCGGAGGCTCTTCGTATTTCCAGGAAAGGACCTGCCTTGAAGCTCGACTCGAAACCGATTCCGCTCGCAGCCCTGACGCTGACTGTCCTCTCGATGACCGCCTGCGGGACACCGCAGGTGAAGGATGAAGCCCCGGCCGGGGCGTGCCGGCCAGACGCGGCAACCGCCCTGACCGGCAAGAACGGCGTCGGCGACGCCGAAGCTCGGCAGCTGACCGGCGCATCGACCGTCCGCCAGGTCCAGCCCGGACAGCCCGTGACGATGGACTACCGGCGCGAGCGCGTGACGATCGAGACGGACCCGAAGACGGGCAAGATCGTTCGCGCCTACTGCGGATAGGCAGGGCTCAGGGCGGCGCTTGGCGGTGTCCTGCTCTCACCACGCGTACCCCGCCTGCACCCGGGCTGCCACCCGGCTGCCGCTTCCGCTGCTGGTCGCGGTCGAAACCCCCACGCCCAGGTTCAGGTTGTCGTTGACCTGGTAGCCGAAGGCGACGCCCAGCCCCGACGCGCCCGCGTAGTTGCCAACGGCGGCGCCCATCCATTTCTTCCCTGCAGCCAGCGTCGGCATCGACGGCATGGCCAGCGCGGCCGCCACGCCCTGCGCGGCGAAGGCGTTCGCCTGGCTCGTCGCGTTGGCCACCGCCTGCTGCAGCTGCCCGAGGTTGACGGCGTCGGTGGCCAGCAGGCCGGGCGCGACGTTCGTGATGCCGCGCAACTGGTTGGTGGCGGCGTTGCCGACCGACACGGTGTTGTCCCGATCGGCCACCGAGCCCTGGCCCAGCGCCACCGCGTTGTTGCCGCTGGCCAGCGTGTTGGCGCCCAGCGCGACTGCGTTGTTGCCAGTGGCCACGGCGTTGTTGCCCACCGCGGTGGTGGGATCGGCCAGCGCCCTCGCGCCCGCGCCGATGGCCACCGAGCCCGCGTGGTTGGCCTGCGCGCCATTGCCGATGGCCACGGTGTTCTCTCCGGAGGCCTGCGCGTTGGTGCCCATCGAGGTGCTGCCCGCGCCGCTGGCCCCCGCGCCCGGGCCGCAGGCCACCGAGCCGCTCGCGCTCACGGCGCAAACGCCGCTGGACAGGGCCTGGTTCATCAGCGACTGCAGTGCACTGACCTGCTGCACGGTGAAGTTGTTCGCGGTGGTGATGGCCGTCTGCTGCGCCTGCTGCACCTGGCCGACGTTGGCAGCGTCGGTACTCGCCTGGCCGGCCGCCACGTTGTTGATGGTGGTGCCCGCGCCGCCGTTGGCATTGAGCTGCAGCGCGGTGCCGCCCGCGCCGTACTGCGCCGAGTTCTGCGCGAGGCCCAGGGCCGTGTTGGAGGTCTGCTGCACCGTGTAGAGCTGGCTGCCGTTGACGGCGTCGGTGCTCGTGGCGTTCACCGCGCCCGCGCTCACGTTGACGAGGGTGCGCGTCTGGCCTGCCGAGCCGAAGGAAACCGTATTGGCCACGGTGGCGACCGAGTTGGCGCCGATGGCGATGCTGTTGGTCGCGCCGGCCGCGACCTGGCTGCCCGAGCCGATGGCTACGCCGCTGGTGGCCAGCGCAGACGCGCCGGCAGAGCCGTTGTAGGCGCCGCCGATCGCCGTGCTGCCATTGCCCGATGCCACCGCACCTCGGCTGGTGTCCAAGGCACTGCCGATGGCGATCGCCGAGGTGCCCGATGCCTGCGCGCCGCTGCCGCCGGCGTGGCCGGGGTAGCCGCAGCAGCCATAGGGGCCCTGGCCTCCCGCGCCGACCGCGATGGCACCGCTGGCCGAAGCCTGCGCGCCGCTGCCGCCGGCGCCGCCCGTGCCGCCTGCGTAGCCCGGGCCGGCGGTGCCGCCGCCGCCGATGGCCGTCGCGCCGTTCGCGGTGGCACTTGCGCCGGCGCCACCCGTGCCGCCGAGTGCACCGGCGGCTCCGTTGTTGCCATCGCCGCCCGCGCCGATCGCGGTGGCGCCGTCTCCCTGGACCGTAGCGGCGGCACCGCCGCTGGAACTCGTCCAGCCCGGCTGGCTGGGCCCCGGGTTGCCCGCGTCGCCGGCCACGTAGCCCGCTGCGTGAGCGCTTCCCACGGCGAGCAATGCGGCGGCCTGCAGGCATCTGAGTACGGGGTGGGGCCGAATGGTCATGAGTTCCTCCTTCGCTGAAACGGCAGACAAGACAAAAAACCGCACGAGTGTGTGTTTTTGTTTCCAGTGCCGCCATCCCCGAGAACTGGTAAATCCGGCCCTTTCGGGCCGTTCATGAGCCTTCGCCCGCCGGGCTGCTGTTCAGTGGGAATGCGAAGGGCCGCGCCGCCGTGCCGAAGGGCGGCTGCCACGGCTGCCGCCGCGATTCGACGGCTCAGCGGCTCACGCGGGCGTTCTCGTCGCGATAGCCCTGCGGCGTCATCCCATGCTGCCGCGCGAAAGCGCGCTGCAGCGCATCCACCGAGCGGAAGCCGCTGCGGCCCGCGATCTTCTCCTGCGTCCAGCTGGTCTGCCGCAGCAGCTGCGCGGCGGCGGCCACGCGGGTCTGCTCGACGAAGCGCGCCGGCGTGCAGCCGGTCTGGGCCGCGAAGGCGCGCGCGAAGTTGCGCGGGCTCATCCCCGCGCGCGCGGCCATCGCCTCGACTGAGAGGTTTTCCTGCGGATGCGTTCCTATCCACGCAACCAGCTCGCGCAGCCGGTGGCTGGCCGTGGCCTGCGCCTCGAGCGCCTGGCTCAGCTGCGGTTGCTCGCCGCCGCGCAGCATAGGCAGCGCCAGGGTGAGCGCGATGTCCATCGACACCGCATGGCCCAGGTCGTCCTCCACCAGCGCCAGCGCGAGCTCGATGCCGGTGGTGACTCCGGCCGAAGTCCACATGGGGCCGTCCTGCACGTAGATGCGCTCGCGCTGCACGCGCACCTGCGGGCGCAGCTGCTGCAGCATGTCGCAGGCGCTCCAGTGGGTGGTGGCCTCGCGGCCGTCGAGCAGGCCGGCGGCGGCCAGTGCGAAGGCGCCGGTGCACACGCTGCCCACGCGGCGCACGCGCGGCGCGACCTCGGCGATCCACTCGCTCACCTTGTGCTCGAAGATGGCCGAGCGCACCGAAGGCTCGTCGCCGCCGGCCACGATCAGCGTGTCGATCTCGGCTGGCAACTGCCGCAGCGCCAGCGTGCCCGCGAAGCTCAGGCCGCCATTGGTGAGCACGCTGCCGCCGGCCGGCGACGCGATGTGCAGCCGGTAGGTGCCGGGGCGCATCTGCTCGGCCTTGCTGAAGACGCTGGCCGGGCCGGCGATGTCGATGGCCTCGACGCCATCGAACGCGACCAGCACCACCACGCCGCCGGCGCCGTGGCTGGCAGGAACCGCGGCTTCTTCGTCCTTGTGGGGCGGGGTGGGCATTCTTACTCTCGGGGCATCGCCTGCAGTCATGGAGAAACGTCGATGTTCACCGGGTCATTTTCACGCGCGCTGGCTGTCGCCGGCATGGCGGTGCTCGTTCTGGCGGGCTGCTCCGCCGGCGCGCCGCTGCCGCCACCGCCGCTCGACGATGCGGCCGCGCTGCAGCGCGACCAGCAGGCCTTCGTCGATGCGATGGAGCCTCGCAGCCCGGGCGGCAGCCGGCCGGTGATTGCCGTGCTCGCGTCCAACGACGGCACCGAGATGACCGACCTTCTGCTGCCTTACGCGGTGCTCGGCCGCGCCGACATCGCCGAGGTGCGCATCGTGGCACCGCGCGCCGGCCGCGTCGACCTGTTCCCCGCGCTGCAGGTGGACGGCGCGCAGGACTTCGCCGGCTTCGACCGCGCGCATCCCTCGGGTGCCGACTACGTGGTCGTCCCCGCGATGATGAAGGACGATGCGTCCGAGATCACCGCCTGGCTGCGGCGGCAGTCGCAGCAGGGCGCCCGCGTGATCGGCGTGTGTTCCGGCGCGTTGGTGGTGGGGCAGGCCGGCCTGCTCGACGGCCGGCGCTTCGCGGGCCACTGGTACGACCGCGGCACGCTGCTGAAGCGCCATGCGGGCTCGACGCACGTGCCGCACCGGCGCTACGTGGTGGATCGCGGCGTGGCCACCACCACCGGCATCACCGCGTCGGTGCCCGCGATGCTGGCGCTGGTGGAGGCCATCGGCGGGCGGGAGAAGGCCTCCGCGCTGGCGGCCGAACTCGGCGTGGCCTCGTGGAGTCCGGTGCACGACAGCACGCCCTTCGGCCTCGATGCCGGCAAGCGCTTCGCCTACCTGCTCAACAAGGCCGCATTCTGGCGCGGCGAGCGCTGGAGCGTCGAGGTGCGCGACGGCATGGACGATGTCTCGCTCGCGCTCGCCACGGATGCGTGGGAGCGCACGGGGCGCGTGCGTGTCGAGGCCGTATCGGCCTCAGGCCCGGTCAGGCTGCGCAGCGGACTGGTGCTGCTGGCCCGGCCCGCCGCCGGTGACGACGCGCCCCGGCTGCCCCTGTCGGCCACGCTCAAGCCGGTGCCGCAGCTCGACCGCACGCTGTGCGAGATCGCCGGCCGCCACGGCGGCGCCCGGCGCGACTGGGTGATGCTGGAAATGGAGTACCCGGCGCAGCAAGGCGCCGCCGCCTGCACGGGCTGACGCGCGGCGAGCCGCGTCATACTCTCGGCCGGATCGTTCGTTCCTCCCCCTGGGGGATGGGCCGAAGCCCCCACCGACAAGCCGGGAGTAGAAGAAATGATGACCGCATGCGGGCGTGCGCCCGTTGCCGCACTGGCGCTCGTGTTCTCGATGCTCATGAGCGCGTGCTCGACCCTGCCGCTACCAGTGTCGGACCGGCCCGTCGCAGCCATCGCCGACTACAGGGACACCCCGCTCGACGCGATCACGCGCAAGGTCCTGCCCGCGAACGAGCAGGCGGACGGCCGCTCGGGCTTCCAGCTCCTGCCCTACGGCCCCACGTCCTTCGCCACCCGCATCGAACTCGCGAAGCTCGCCACCCGCAGCCTCGACGTGCAGTACTACCTGCTCGCTGCCGACAACACCGGCCGCGCCCTGATGCGCGAGCTGCGCGACGCGGCGCAGCGCGGCGTGCGCGTGCGGCTTCTGGTCGACGACCTCTACACCACCGGCGAAGACGACCTGCTGCTCGCGCTCGCCAGCTATCCGAACGTGCAGGTGCGCCTGTTCAATCCGTTTCCCGGAGGGCGCGGCAGCGACCTGACGCGCTTCATCAGCTCTGGGCTGGAGTTCGGCCGCATCAACCGGCGCATGCACAACAAGCTCTTCGTGGCCGACAACGTCGCTGCCGTGGCGGGCGGGCGCAACATGGCCGACGAGTACGTGATGAATGCCTCCGGCAGCAACTTCGTCGACATGGACGTGTTCGCGGCCGGCCCGGTGGTGCGGCAGCTCTCCGACGAGTTCGACCACTACTGGAACAGCACCGTCGTCTACCCCGTGGGCCGTATCGCCAGCAGCGCGCTCACGCCCGAACAGCTGCGGCAGAACTTCGACAGGCTCACGGCCGCGGCCAGACCGCCGCAGGCGCCGCGCATCCCGCCGGACGGCAAGATCGCCAACCCCGTCGAAGGCGAGCCGTCGCTGCTGCCGCAGGAGATGGTGCCCATGCTCAACCTGCCCTTCGAGCTGGCCGAAGACCGGCTCAGCCCGCTGCTGTGGGCGCGTGCGCGGGTGCTGTTCGACCCGCTCACCAAGACCGCGGGCCTCAACGAGCGCGAGAACTCCATCAAGGGCACGGTGACCGAGGGCGTGATCCAGTGGTTCCGCACCTCGCGATCGAGCATCAAGATGGTGTCGCCGTACTTCGTGCCTTCGGACGCCGCCGTGGCCGGCCTTGCGCAGGCGCAGGCCGCGGGCGTCAAGGTCGAACTGGTCACCAACTCGCTGGCCTCCACCGACGAGCCCTGGGTGTACGTGGGCTACTGGCCGCACATCCACGAGCTGCTGAAGGCGGGCGTGGCCATCTACGAGCTGAGCCCCACGCTGAGCGTGAAGCGCGGCAAGCTCGGCATCTTCGGCCACCGCACGGGCGCCCTGCACATGAAGAACGGCGTAGTCGACCACAAGGAGGTGTTCCTGGGTTCGATGAACCTCGACCCGCGCTCGGCCCACCTCAACACCGAGCTCGGGCTCATCATCGAAAGCCCGCAGATGGCGAAGCAGCTCGATGGTTTTGCCGATGCCGGCAGCGCCTACCGCCTGCGGCTCGATGCCAGCGGCCGCAACATCGAGTGGGTCGAGGAAGACGAGAACGGCCGGCAGACGGCCTATGACGTGCCGCCCGAGACCACCGCGTGGCAGCGCTTCAAGCTGCGGCTGATCGCGCCCTTCATTCCGCAGAGCCAGCTGTAGCGCCGGCGCCGCGCCGGCAGCCGTTCACACGTTGCTGGTCGCGCGCACTTCCTCGATGCTGGTCTGCCCGGCCAGCACCTTCTCGATGCCGTCCTGGCGCAGGGTGCGCATGCCTTCCTGCAGCGCGGCCTGCTGCAGTTCTTCCGCGCGCGCACCGGTCTGCACCAGGCGCCGCAGCGACTTCGACATGCTCATCAACTCGTGGATGCCCACGCGGCCCTTGTAGCCCGTCTCGCCGCAGTGCTTGCAGCCCTTGCTGGTGTAGGTGTGCAGCCGCCCGTCACGGCCATGTCGTTGCACCCAGCCGGCCAGCACCGCCTGGCGCTGCGCCGCGTCGCGCTGCTGCTCGGGGCCGAAGGCGTGCATGTAGTCGTCCAGCAGCTCTTCGATGGCCTCGGGGCTCGCGGGCGTGCCGGTGGTGCACTGCGTGCACAGGCGCCGCACCAGCCGCTGCGCGAGCACTGCCAGCAGCGAGTCGGCGAAGTTGAACGGGTCCATGCCCATGTCCAGCAGGCGCGTGACGGTCTCGGGCGCGCTGTTGGTGTGCAGGGTCGAGAGCACCAGGTGGCCCGTCAGCGAGGCCTCGATGGCGGTCTTGGCGGTTTCCTCGTCGCGGATCTCGCCGACCATGATCACGTCCGGGTCGGCGCGCACGAAGGCGCGCAGCGCCTTGGCGAAGGTCCAGTCGATGCGCGGGTTGATCTGCACCTGCCGCAGTCCGGCCTGCGTGATTTCCACCGGATCTTCGGCGGTCCAGATCTTGCGCTCGGGCGTGTTGATGTGCATCAGCGCCGAATGCAGCGTGGTCGTCTTGCCCGAGCCCGTGGGGCCCACGCACAGCACCATGCCGTAGGGGCGCTCGACCGCCTTCGTCAGCTGCGCGAGGTTGTCGGGCGAGAGGCCCAGCCGGTCCATCGGGATGGGCTTGGCCGAGGCCAGGATGCGCATTACCACGTCTTCCAGGCCGTTGTTGGTGGGAATGGTTGCCACGCGCAGCTCGATGCGGTGCTGCGGCGAGTACTTCGCGAAGTTGATCTTGCCGTCCTGCGGATTGCGCTTCTCGCTGATGTCGAGGTCGCACATGATCTTCACGCGCGCGACGATCGCGTTGCGGTAGCTCGGCGGCAGCTCCAGGTAGGTGTGCAGCAGCCCGTCGCGCCGGAAGCGGATGCGGGTCTTCTCCTGGCCCGGATAGCTCTCGATGTGGATGTCGGAGACGCCCTCGCGGTGCGCCTCGATGATCATGCTGTTGATCATGCGCACCAGCGAGTTGTCCGACTGCTCGATGGGCGCCTCGCTCACCGTAGGCGGGGCGGAGACTTCCTTTTCCAGCGTCTGCAGCAGCTCGCTCGTGCCGGCCACATCGAAGTCCAGCGGCTGGCTGGGGTCGAGGCTGGCCGCGAAGGGGTTGGGCGCCGAGCCGGTGTGTTCGCCGATCTTCTCGTACGCCGCGTTCAGCACGCCGTCGAGGTCCAGGCACTGGCCCACCACCGGCGTGACCTTCAGCTGCGAGACGAACTCCACCTCGTCGAGCGCCGAATGCCGGCTGGTCGGATCGTCGATTGCGACGATCAGCCGCCCCTCGTGCAGCATCAGCGGCATGATCTGCAGGCGTCGCGCCACGGCATGCGGCAGCTTGCGCAGCGCCTCGGCCGCCGGTGGAAAGAGATGCAGGTTGACCAGCGGATAGCCCATCTTGCGCACCAGCGCCGTCTGCAGCTGGCCCCGGCTCACCACGCCCATGCGCACCAGCGTCTCGCCCAGCGGCACCATCGGGTCCAGCTTCTGCCGGTCCAGCCCCGCGCGAAGCTGCTCCTGCGTGACCATGCCCAGCGAGATGAGCGCCTCGCCGATACGCGCGATGGGCGTGCGGCTCTGGGCCTCCAGCGCGTTCAGCAATTGCTCCGGCATGACGACTTCGTTGATGGACATTGGGGAGGTTCTCCTGCTCGATTTCGTGCATGGATCGTAGAGCGTGATCGTGTCCATTGCCACAGGTTCGAGCTTGAGTACGCAAGTACTCAAGTTAACAACGAGTTAACTCGTGACGGCAACCGGCGGCACGGTCCGCGCGCCGGATTTCCTTCCGTCCTACGCGCAGCAGCCGCCGCCTCGTCAAACATCGACGGGATGCACCGATACGTACTTGCCACAAGTGCTCTGGTGGGCATGCTGCTCGGCTTCGCGGCGAGCGCAGAGCCCATCAAGCTGCCCGTAGACAGCGACGAGAAGGGCTCCGTCTACGTCGCCCCCAACGTCAATCCCACCGAGACATCGGCCACCGTCAACGGCGCCACCGTCGGCGTGCAGCGCCCCGACGGCAGCGGCACCTACATCGGCACCGACACCTCCACCCCCCGGCCCACCTATTCGCTGGGCGCGAGCACCGGCGGCAACGTGTCGTTCTCGGGCGGCGTGCAATCGGATGGAAAGGCCAACAACGGCGTGAAGGCCGGGGTGACGATCAAGTACTGAGAAATACCGAAGACCGCGTCGGCGGCGCCATGACCTCGCAGGTCATGGCGTGATGACGTGCCGCCGCATAGAAACGGGAGATGCGCTACATCGTTCCCGTCGCTCTCTTTCTCGTCGGCATCATCCACATCCTTCCGCTGGCCGGCGTGCTGGGCGCGGCACGGCTGCATGGCCAGTACGGCATCGGCGTCGCGGAGCCGAACCTCGAGATCCTCCTGCGGCACCGCGCGGTGCTGTTCGGGTTGCTCGGGCTGTTTCTCTGCCAAGCCGCGTTCAGGCCATCGCACCAGGCCATCGCCCTGCTCGCCGGGCTTGCGAGCGTTGCGTCATTCCTGCTGCTCGCAGCAATGGTGGGCGGGTACAACGCGCAGCTGGCCAGGGTCTTCGCGGTCGACGTGGCGGCGCTGGCGCTGCTGGTTCTTGCGGGCGGCGTTTTCCTGTACGCACAGGCCCGTGCCTGAACGGCAGCAGCGCTCAGACCAGCGTGCCGTAGACGATGAATCCGTCGTGCGTCGCGACTTTGTCGTAGAGCGTGCGGCCCGCCGTGTTGGTCACGTGCGTCTGCCAGTACACGCGATGGCCGCCCGCGAGCTTCACGCGTTCATAAACGCCGTGGATCAGCTGGCGGCCGACGCCCCTGCCGCGCTCGGAAGGAAGGGTGAACAGGTCCTGCAGGTAGCAGGTCGGCTCCAGCCGGGTGGTGCTGCGGTGAAAGAGGTAGTGGGTGAGGCCGACCAGTTGCCCGTCGCGCTCGGCGATCAGCGCATGCACGGGCTCGTAGGCGTCGAAGAAGCGCTGCCAGGTCGCCTGCGTGATCTCGTCGGCGAGGGCGGTCGGGCCTTCGCGGCCGTAGAAGGCGTTGTAGCCGTCCCAGAGCGGTTTCCATGCCGGGTAGTCGGCGACCACGGGCGGGCGGATCAGCAGGGAAGAGGTCATGTCGTCGAGTCGCGTTGAAACCTGCGATTGCAACACGAGCGGACGCAGTCCTTCCTCAGCTTTCCCGGCCTTCTATTTCTCGTCGCGCAGCCAATACCACTTGTAGAGCATGCGTTGGCCCATGCGCCGGAAGGGCGCGAAGGCGCGTGACTCCACCACGCCCAGCACGTTGGGAAACGGCAGCTGCGAGTGGTAGATGGGCAGCTCGAACACCTCCCGGCCCGCGTCCTTGCCCACCACGCGCTCCGCCAGCCGCTTGCCAGCCCAGGTCGAGAACGACACGCCGTTGCCGCCGTAGCCCACCGCGTACCAGATGCTCTTGCCGGCATCGGGCTGCGTGATGCGCGGCATCATGTCGTGGCTCATGTCGACCCAGCCCCACCACGAGTAGTCGATGCGGATACCCGCCAGCGGCGGGAACTTGCGCGCGATGGCGTCGGTGAGCAGCTTCAGGTGCACCGCGCCCTCGGCATCGGCACCGCTCACGGCGCTTCTGCTGCCGATCTGCAGCCGGTTGCCTTCGAGCAGCCGGTAGTAGAAGCGCAGCGTGCGCGTGTCGGTCATGAATGTCTTCGAACGGAAGTTGGTGACCTGCAGCTCGGCATCGGTCAGCGGCCGGGTGACCACCGAGTTCGAGAGGATCGGCATGATCCGGTTCTTCAGCGCCGGGCTGAGCGCCTGCCCGGTGTAGCCGCCGGTGCACACCGCCACGCGGCGTGCGCGCACCACGCCGCCGGGCGTGCGCAGGTGGTGCACGCCGTCGATGGTCTCCCAGCCTTGCACCGGGCTCGATGTGTGCACCTTCACGCCCAGTGCGCGCGCGCGCCGCATGAGGCCGAAGGTGAACTTCAGCGGATGGATGCCGATGCCCTCGGCCTCGTACATCGCACCGACCGTCTCGCGCTCGTCGCAGTAGTCGCTGCGCACTTCCTCCGCGCTCATCATGCGGGTGGCGTAGCCGAACTTCTCGCGCATCAACCGCGCTTCGGCATCGAGGGCGGGCAGCTTCTCCGCCCGGTGCGCGAGGTAGAGATGGCCGCCGTCGCAGGCATCGCAGTCGATCTGCGTGGTGAGGTGGCGGAAGTTCTCGAAGCCGCCGCGGATCTCGGCGTCGAGCTTCTTCGCCGTATCGAGGCCCCAGCGCTCGATCCACTGCGAGCGCTTGAGCCGGCCGCTCGCGTTCTGCCCCTGGCCGCCGCTGCGGCTCGAGCAGCCCCAGGCCGCCTGGTTGGCCTCCAGCACCGTGGCCTGTATGCCGTGCTCCTGCGCGAGGTAGAGCGCAGTCGACATGCCCGTGGCGCCCGAGCCGATGACGGCCACGTCCACGTCGATGTCGTGCATGACCGGGCCGTCGTCCTCCGGCGGCGTGCCGGCGCTGGCCACCCACCAGGTGGGTGCGTAGGCGCGGCCCGAGCCGGGGTCGGGGGCGAGCAGCGGGTCATATTGCGGGTCGTAGGGGCGCGGCGGCGCCTTGGGCTGCTGTTGGTGTGGCTGCTGGAGCGCTGCGCCGTCGATGTCCAGCCTTGCGGTGCCTGTCATGGTCATGAAGGGCTCCAATCGAAGAGGGGGAAAGGAGACCGGCGCGTCACTTCGCGGCGGGCAGGTTCGGCCGTGCCTTGCGGAACACGTTCTTCAGGTGGATCTTTCCGTCCCTGAAGGTGAAGACGTCGATGCCGTCGGTCTCGATGCGGCTGCCGTCGGCGGCGGTGCCGGTGAAGGTCCACTGCGAGGTGCCGAAGTCGCCATGCACGAAGTGCACGCCGTTGATCCATTGCGCATCGGGCACCGTGGCCCATGCGGCGGCGAAGGCCTTGCGCACCGCTTCAGTGCCGACGTGGCGCGTGCCGCAGGCCTCGGGGCCGGCTGCGGTCTGGAAGATGCAGTCGGGCGTCATGAAGCTCATCAGCGCGTCGATGTCGTGGCGGTTCCAGGCATCGCTGAAGGAGGCGAGGGTGTCGGTGGTCACTGCGGAGGCGGTCGAAGGAGAAGGCGTGGAAGGCATGTCTTTGGCCCTGAGGCTCGGGAGTTCGATGCGGCAAGGGTAGGCAGCGGGTCGTCTGCGGGATAGGGCCAGTTGCGGGGATTCGACCGAGCCAGAGCGCCACGGATGCGCCACGCATTGCACGCGCTGCCCTAAACTGCGGCGCACCATGCCCCCGAATCCGCGAGCCATCCAGTGGGCGCAGCTGTTCGCGCTGCCCGATCAACCGGCGCTGCCCCTTCAGGCCCGTCTGCGCGCCAGCGTGGTGCAGGCCATCCTCGAAGAACACCTCGCGCCCGGCGCGCCGCTGCCCTCGTCGCGCGAACTCGCCGCCCTGCTGGGGCTCAGCCGCAACACCGTCACTTCGGCCTATCTGCAGCTCATCGACGAAGGCTTCCTGGAGGCGCGCCCGCGCAGCGGCGTGTTCGTCGCGCATGGCGCCCGCCCTCTGACTGCGGTGCCCGCCGAACCGCTGGTGGGACGCAGCGGCCAGGCCAGCCAGCCGCCGGACTGGTCGGGCCGCGTGCTGCGCTCGCTGGTCGACAAGCCCACGCTGTCGAAGCCCGACCAGTGGCGCGACTATCCGTACCCCTTCGTCTACGGCAACTACGACCCGCAGCTGTTTCCCACCGAGGACTTCCGCGAATGCTGCGCGCGCAGCCTCGCTCGCTCGCAACTGCCGCACTGGACGCCCGACTTCGAGACCGACGACGTGCCTGACCTCATCGAGCAGATCCGCACGCGCCTGCTGCCCAAGCGCGGCGTGTTCGCGCTCAAGGAGGAGATCCTCGTGACCATGGGCGCGCAGCACGCCTACTACCTGCTGGCCGAGGCCCTCTTCGACGAACAGACCCGCGTGGGCCTGGAAGAGCCGGGGCATCCGCATGCGCGCAACAGCTTTTCGTTGCGGCAGCCGAAGTGGGTGGAGGTGGATGTGGATGAAGACGGGCTGGTGGTCGATGCGTTGCCCGCTGCCGACTACCTGTTCGTCACGCCTTCCCACCAGAGCCCGACGACCGCGACGCTGAGCCTGGAGCGGCGGCAGTGGCTGCTGCGCAAGGCCGAGCTGCAGGACTTCGTGATCATCGAGGACGACTACGAGGCGGAGAACCTGTATGAAGGCACGCCCATGCCTGCGCTCAAGAGTCTGGACAAGACGGGGCGGGTGATTTACGTGGGGTCGGTGTCGAAGAGCCTTTCGCCTGCGCTGCGGCTGGGGTTCATCGTTGCGCCTCGTGCGCTCATCAAGGAGCTGAGGGTGATCCGGCATGCGATGGTGCGGCATCCGAGTGCCTTTCTTCAGCATGCCTATGCGCTGTTTCTTTCGCTGGGGCACCACGAGTCGCATGCGCGGCGCGTCAATCACGCGATGCAGGAGCGGCTGGCCATTGCGGCGCAGGCGCTGCGGGAGCACTTGCCGGATTTCGAGTTTCGGCTGCCTTCCGGAGGGGCTTCGATATGGGTGCAGGCGCCTACTTGGGTGGATGCTACTGAGCTGGCTTTGATGGCTCGCAGCCATGGGGTTTTGATCGAGGCTGGGGATGTGTTCTTTGCTCGGGCTCCTTATCCATGTCCGTTTTTTCGGTTGAGGTTGTCTTCTATTGCTGCTGGGCAGATTCCGGCGGGGATTCGGGCGTTGGCTTTGGCTGTGGGGGAGTTGGCTTTGGCTCGTGGTGAAGTTCGATCTCTTGGCGGGTTTACTCACTGAGGTTGGGTTGCTTCCCCGAGGCCGGGACTCGCCCCGGCAGGCGACCTACTTTTCTTTGCTTCGCCAAAGAAACGTAGGCAAAAGAAAGGCGACCCCACTGTCTGCGACCCTCCGCTTCGCTACGGGCAACCTGCGGTGCTCGCGTTTCGCGGGGTCTCGCAGAACTCGCTTCGCTCAAACAGCTGCGAGCCCTTGTCCGCGAAACGCTGCGCTCCTCGGCGCAGCCAGAGGGGAGGGGGAACGAGCGGGCCTTTGCTTCGCTCGGCCACCAAGGCACGGCAGGCGCTTCGCGCCCGCCGTGCTTGGAATGGGACGGTGGGATGTTGGGGCGGTGAGGTCGTTGGGCCCGCGTGCCGTGTGGGGGCGCTGCGAAGGACGAGGGCATGCGATTGAGTTCGTGACCCCCATTCGTGGCCGAGCAAAGCGAAGGCCAGTCCAGGCAGTTCCAAAAGCCGAGCGAAGCGATGGCGCGGGTCGCTCCCTTCTGGCTGCGCCGAGGAGCGCAGACGTAGGAGGGATAAGGGCCGCAGCTGTTCGAGCGCAACGCAGTGGAGCGAGTTCTGCGGACCCCCTCCTACGTCGAGCACCGCAGGTTGCCCGTAGCGAAGCGAAGGGACGCAGACGGTAGGGTCGCCTTTCTTTTGCCTACGTTTCTTTGGCGAAGCAAAGAAAAGTAGGTCGGCCGCCGGGCCGAGACCCGGCCTCGGGAAGCAACCACCCAGCAGCGTCTCACTAGACAAAGCCAACTTCCAAAGTGCACCTCCCCCGTGCAGAACGCACCACAACAAGGGTATTCACTCACCGACTGGCTCCATCCCCACCCCCGTGCTGGTACTTCCTGGCCGCAACCGATAGGTGCAAAGTCCCAGCGAGATTCACCCACCGGAGAACCCGATGACGATGTCCCGCCGTGTCCCCCTCCAGTTCGCCCTGCTGGCCACCACCCTGGCGGCCCTTTGCGGCACAGCCTCCGCCCAGCAGGCCAAGGAAGTCACCTTCGCCCACCAGGACATGCTGGTCCCCCTGCGCCTGGTCATGGAATCCGGCGAGGTCGAGAAAGCCACCGGCTACAAGATCAACTGGCGCATGTTCGCAGGCGGCGGCGACGTGATCCGTGCGATGGCTTCAGGCGACGTGCAGATGGGTGAAACCGGCTCCAGCCCGCTGACGGCCGCGGCGAGCCAGGGGCAGGACATCAAGCTGTTCTGGATCTCCGCCGACATCGCGAACGCCGAGGCGCTGATCGCCCGCAATGCGTCGGGCATCAACAGCATGAAGGACCTGGCGGGCAAGAAGGTGGCCACGCCCTTCGTGTCGACCGCGCACTACCAGCTGATGGCTGGCATGAAGATGGACGGGGTCGATGCCAAGAGCGTGAACGTGATGAACATGCGCCCGCCGGAGATCGCGGCGGCGTGGGAGCGTGGCGACATCGACGCCACTTTCATCTGGGACCCGGTGCTCTCCAAGATCAAGTCCACCGGCAAGACCATCGCCACCTCGGGCAGCATCGGCGCGCGCGGTGCGCCGACCTTCGAGGGCATCGTGGTCAATGCCAAGTGGGCAGCGGCCAACGAGGCCTTCATGGTCGCGTTCGTGAAGGCGCTCAACCGCGCGAACGAGGAGTACAAGGCCACAGGCAAGAGCTGGACGCCCGATTCGCCGCAGACCAAAGCGATGGCCAAGTGGACGAAAGCCGACCCGAAGGACGTGGGCCCGGCCATGGCGCTCTATTCGTTCCCGACCATGACCGAGCAGGTTTCGCCCACGTGGCTGGGCGGAGGCGCGGCCAAGGCGATGGCGAACACGGCCGCCTTCCTGAAGGAGCAGGGGCGGGTGCAGGAGGTGAAGCCCGACTACAGCGCCTACGTGACGACGGCGTACGTCGAGAAGGCCATGGGCAAGTGAACCGGGGCGGTACCACATGCCCACGCTCGACATTCGCGACCTGACGGTCAACTACGCAGTCAAGGGCGGCACGCTCCAAGCGCTGGCGCCGGTGAACCTCACGATGCACGACGGCGATTTCGTCGTCGCGCTCGGCGCCTCGGGCTGCGGCAAGACCACGCTGCTCAACAGCATCGCGGGCTTCCTGCCGCCATCGACCGGCGAGATCCTGCTCGACGGCAAGCCGGTGGCCGGCCCAGGTGCCGACCGCGGCGTGGTGTTCCAGAAGCACGCACTGATGCCATGGCTCAACGTGCGCGACAACGTGGCGCTGGGCCTTCGGCTCGCCGGCATGGGCAAGGCCGAGCGCGACCGCATCGCCGAAGAGAAGCTGAACCTCGTCGGCCTGCAGAAGTACGCCGACCGTGCGGTGTACGAGCTCTCGGGCGGCATGCAGCAGCGCGTGGGCATTGCGCGCGCACTGGCAAGCGACCCGGCCGTGCTGCTGATGGACGAGCCCATGGGTGCGCTCGATGCGTTCACGCGCGAGCAGGTGCAGGAGATTCTTCTGCAGGCCTGGTCCAAGTCGAACAAGATGGTTTTCTTCATCACCCACTCGGTGGAGGAGGCGCTTTTCCTTGCCACCCGGCTGATCGTGATGAGCCCGAGCCCGGGGCGCATCTCGCACGTCTATGACGACGTGCCGTTCTCGCGCCAATACCTGTCGCACGGCGATTCGCGCAAGGTGAAGTCGGAGCCTGATTTCATCCGCATGCGCGAGGAGGTCTTGTCGATCATTCATCATCGCGAGGCCGCTCATGCCTGAGGTGTCGATCGCATCCCCCGTCGCCATGACGCCAACATCTTCCAAGCCCGCCGCATCGCCGACGCCTGCAACACCGCCGGCAGCGGGCACCAAGCTCAAGACCAGCTCCTTCAAGGTGCCGGGCGAAGGCTCCAGCGTGACCATCAGCGTGGTCACGGTGGTGGCGCTGGTGGCCCTGTGGTTCCTCGTCACGAACATGGGCTGGGTGAAGCCGCTCTTCCTGCCGACGCCGCAGGCGGTGTTCCAGCAGTTCTACGAATACCTCACCGGCCAGGCCAACGACAAGCCGCTGTGGCAGCACTTCCTGGCGAGCATGTTCCGCGTGTTCTCGGCCTTCCTGCTGGCCTGCGTCACGGCCATTCCGGTGGGCATCGCGATGGGCATGAGCCGCTTCTGGCGCGGCATCTTCGATCCGCCGCTGGAGTTCTACCGGCCGCTGCCGCCGCTGGCGTACCTGCCGCTCATCATCATCTGGTTCGGCATCGACGAACTGCCGAAGGTGCTGCTGATCTTCCTGAGCTGCTTCGCGCCGCTGGCGCTGGCCGCGCGCTCGGGCATGCGCAGTGCGTCGCAGGAGCAGATCAACGCGGCTTACTCGATGGGCGCGAGCTACATGCAGGTGATACGCCACGTGATCCTGCCCTCGGCGCTGCCCGACATCCTGGTGGGCATGCGCATCGCCATCGGCTTCGGCTGGACCACGCTGGTGGCCGCCGAGATGGTGGCGGCCAACATGGGGCTGGGTCAGATGGTGCTGAACGCGTCGAACTTCCTGCGCACCGACATCGTGATCATGGGCATCATCGTCATTGGCGTGGTGGCGTATCTTTTCGACCTGCTGATGCGGTGGCTCGAGCGCCGGCTTGTGCCTTGGAAAGGGCGCATGTAACGGGTGGCGGCGGTGCCACCGTCACGGGCACCGGCGGCGGCAGGGCAGGGCCTTCGGTGAGCGCGTCCATCGACTGCTGGAGGTAGTCGAGCATCGCGCGCATCGCGGCGCTGTTGTGGCGTCGCTGCGAGTAGGCCGCGTACAGCCAGTGTTCGCGCGGCATGTGCTCGCGCAGCACCGGCACCAGCGCCCCGCGTTCCAGGTGCGACTGTGCCAGCGGCTCCGGCACGTAGGCCACGCCCACGCCGCGCAGCGCAAGTTCGATCAGCGCGACGGCATCGTTGGCCTCCATGCGGCTGTGCACGGGCACTTCATGAGCCTGGCCGTTGGTCTCGAAGGGCAGGTTGGTGGTCTGCTTGGCAGAGAAGCTCAGCACGTCGTGGCGGCCCAGGTCTTCGGGCACCTGCGGCATGCCGCGCTGCGCCCAGTAGGAAGGCGCTGCGCACACCACCATGTCGAACTGCACGAGGCGGCGCACGATCAGGTTCATGTCGTCGATGCGCCCGCCGGTCAGGTGGATGTCGATGCCTTCCTCGATCAGGTCGAGGTCGTCGTTGGTGAACACCAGGCTTACGTACACGTCGGGGTAGAGCTTGATGAAGCCCGCGATCACGTCCGAGAGCCAGCCCGCGATCAGCCCGTGCGGCGCGCTCATGCGCAGGCGCCCTTGCGGATGGGCGCCATGCGCCTGCAGGTCGTTGAGCGTGTTCTCGGCCATCGTCACCAACTCGGTGCTGCGGTCGAGCAGCACCTGGCCGGCATCGGTGAGGCTCAAGGAGCGGGTGGATCGGTTGAGCAGCCGCACGCCGCTGCGGGTTTCGAGTTCGGCCACGTAGCGGCTGACAGTGGCTTTCGACATGCCCAGCGAGATCGCCGCGCGGGAGAAGCTGCGGCGAAAGGCGACTTCGCGAAATGTTTTGATGAGGTCGAGGCCGTCCATGGTGGCCGGATTGTTCCAGCTTCCGGGATGAGGCCGTCGGGTGTAGGGGCATACCGGAGGCCGTGGCTATACTGCGCGGGTCACGCCGGAAAAAGGCGTGGTCGGGATTGGTCTCCCGAGTCACCTCTGCAAAGCAAGCCGTAGTCACCCTCGCCGGGTCTGCGGCTTTGCCATTCGTGCTCCCAGTTTTTGGCGGCTCGACGGGCGGGCGCAAGCCCGGCCGGTTCTCGCAAGAGGTGCCCGGTAGACCAACTCGTCGAGCTGCCGCCCTCGATTGGTCTCGAGAGCGGCGGTTTCCGCAAACCGCACCTCTTGGAGGCCATTGATGGCTGCATCCACTTCTCGCGCGTCCGCGCGTGTCTCTTCGTTCCCCGAATCTCAAGAATCCACCAGCGTCGAATCGCTCGCGCTGCAGGCCTGCGACGACGTCGAGAGCCTGCACGAGGTGCGGCACGCCTACGCTGGCCTCGAAAGACTCATCGGCCCCCAGCGCGTGAACGATGCGGAGGAGGTCTGCTCCAGCCGCTCCGAACTCAGCGCGCTGGTGCGCGTCGTCAACGACGAACTGCGCCGGCGCATCGAGGCGGCCGAGGGCACGCTGCGTTCACTACGCGCAGCCGTGGCGGCTAGATCGAGCCCCCGGGTCGCGGCCTTGAGCGTCGCGGCCGCGCGCGTCGTGCATCCGAGCTTCTGGAACAGGCGCTCGACATGGGTGCGCACCGTGCTCGGGCTGATGCCGAGCACGCGAGCCACTTCCTTCGTGTTGTGGCCCTGGCTGATGCAGCGCAGCACCTCCAGCTCTCGCTGCGAGAGCGACGCATCGCCTTGCGCCTGCACGGCGGGCTTAGGCGAAGTGCCCGGCATCACGCATGCGAGCAGGGCAGTGACGACTTCCGTATCGAATCGGCCTGCCGCGGCATCTTCCTGTAGGCGGTCGAGCGCCTGCGTTTGCGTGAACTCGTCCCGCCACGGACGGCGGGTGCGGTGCGACTGCCAATGCTGGGCCGCCGCGACGATCTGCCCTTCCAGCGGCATCGCGGAGCCCGAGCGTCCACGGAAGTAGCCCGAGCCGTCGCGCCGCTCGAAGGCGAAGGACGCGATCTCCGCTTCCGCCGCAAGGCCGTCGATCTGCCCCGCCGCGCGGGAAGTCCAGTACGGCGCGAGCCGCACGCGCTCCAGCGAAGAGGCGGGCAGCGGCTCGGGCGCATTCCAGATCGCATTGGGAACGGCAGCCCGCCCGATGCCATGGATCAGGCCTGCCTTGTAGGTGCGATGGCACGCCACCTCGTCCAGGCCGAGCTGCACGGCGCAGTCGCGCGCCAGCCGGGCCACGCTGCGCGAGTAGCCCGTCATCCAGGGCAGCTTGAGGTCGATCACGTCGCCGACCAGTTCCAGGCCCATGTGCTGAAGCATCGATGCGGGCTGCTCGGTGGGCGCGGTCCATGGCGCGACGGGGGCATCCAGCTCTTTCATCCATGCAGCGGCATGGGGCGCGCTCGCGTCGACGAGGAAGGCCGGGTAGAGGCTGTCCGCACGCCCGCGCGCGAGCGTGAGCGCCTCGTCGACGCCGTAGAGGCGGCCGAAGATTTCGAGATCGCTCGCCAGCGCCACCACATAGGTCGCGAGCGGAACCTCGTCGCCCTGCAGCACGCCGGGAATGCCGCTGCCGTCGTACGCCTCGAACACCGTGCGCAATGCGGCTTCGGTCTCTCGGCTCAACCCCAGCATGTTCGCGATGTCGCCCGCGATCTCGCAGTGGATGTCCGCCATGGCCAGCACCGCGTCGGGCACCGGGCCGCCGATGGGCGGCTGGCGCACGCGGGGTGCCGGCGACGCGAGCATGGCGCGCCGGCCCTGCACGTCATCTTCGAGAAAGTCCGCGAACTCCTGCGCATTGGCCGTGCAGCCCGACCAGCGCAGCAGCGCGACATGCCGCACGGCCTCGATCTGGCGAGCGTCGCACCCGGCTTCTGCCGCGATCTTCCCCGCAAGCCATGCCGTGCGCAGCGAATGATCGGTCGGCTGGCCCATGCTCAGGTCGCCGATGAAGGCCAGCGCGCGGACCGCGTCGAAAACGGTGATGGTCGTCGTGTCGTCGGACATGGGGAGTGGGTCGCCGCAGGGGCAGGCAGACAGGCACGCAGCATCGCACAGTTCATGGGCCCGTGTCGGTCATCCGACGGATACCGCGTGCGGCGCCGACGCGGAAGAATCGTTGCACCGTTCGCTCTCCGAGGGCGGCAAACCTTGCAACTTGCGGCTCCTGCCGCCTTTCCTTCCATGTCAGACATCCTGAAAACCGAACCCCAGCGCGCCGCCTGGCTGCGCAACTACTACCTGGCCCGTGCCGCCTTTTCCTTCGCGTGGGTCGCGGCAGTCTTCACCGTCGCCAGGCAGTCGCCAGCCCTGGCAGCCGCGCTGCTGCTCGTCTACCCCGCCTGGGACGCCTTCGCGAACCTGCTGGACGTCAGGATGACGGGCGGCGCCAAGGCCAATGCCACGCAGCTGATCAACATCTGGATCAGCGCGCTGGTCACGCTCGCAGTTGCCATATCGCTGGTGCTGAAGCTACAGATCGTGCTGGCGATCTTCGGGGCCTGGGCCATCGTTGCAGGCCTGCTGCAGCTTGCGACGGCGGTGCGTCGCCGCAAGGACAACGGCGGGCAGTGGGTGATGATGCTCAGCGGGGCGCAGTCGGCGCTGGCCGGTGGGTTCTTCGTGGCGCAGCAGGGTGGTAGCGCGCCTGTCTTGCAGACGCTGGGTGGCTATGCGGCGGTTGGGGCTGTGTACTTCCTGATTTCTGGGGTGATTGTTCTGGCTCGAGAGACCAAGCGAGGGGCTCGGGGGCTTGTTTCCGGGAAGAGTTGAGGGTGGTGTTGCTCGAAGAGGTAGTTGCGAGCGAGGGGCGGCGTTGGTCCCGAAGGCGAAGTTCACTATGGCGCAAAGCAGCCGTTGAGCACTGACATCTAAGGGCCACTCGACGAAAGATCGAGCAGCGCTGCCTTCATCGCTACCAGAAGAAGCCACGTGCATCCGGGATAAAAAGACCAATCGCAAACCATACGGTGTGGCAAACCCAGAAAACCAGAACGTACAGAGCGATTTGCTCGGAGGTCCAACTGTAAGACCACAGCCAGTCAATGATGAAAAACGAGCGCCAGCCTTCGAACCATGAAGCTCCCCCGCCCCAGACCACCCACCAGACGAAGGCCGTGTTTGAGACGTACAAGAGGACCCAAAGGATGAAGTTCATGACACCTTGCGCACGCTGGACGTGAAGCTCATTGCTCGGTGTCGGCCGCCGCGACCGGGCGACCAGTCCAGCAAAAGAGACGTTGTGAATACTACTTGAGCGGTCGTGCTGAGCGAGCACTTGTGGCCGAAGTCCGTCGTCCTGCTGCCGACTGTCCTGCGCTCATGGTCTATTGACCAACTGCATGTATCGCCAGACACCCCAAACCACGCCCACGGCGATACCGACTGCGACGCTCCAGCCTACCGGAACACCAGCGATGAAGCTCAGAAAAAGCATCAACGCGACCGATGCGAGACCAATGTAGGTCAATGTGATGAGGTCAAGGCGTGCGAGCTCTTTTGCGTCCTCGGAGAATGCGCGGTTGCTGTGACCGCGCTTGCGGCGCTGCCTTCTGAAGAGAACAACGTCAACGATGAACTCGAAGATTCCGACGACGAAGTCCGTCAGCAAGCTGAACATGAAGCCCCTTTGAATGTCCGCAATTGGCCCGACTGTAGCCGGTCACAGTCTGCTGAATTCTTGCGCCGGTGGAGCTCGCGTTCAGGCTGCTCAAAAATTGGCTGCGCGATGGGGCGCTGAAAGCTCTCGCTCGCCTTTCCAATCGTGGCCGCGCGGGAAGTCCAGCACGGCACGATGCCGCTGCCGTCGGGAGCTCACCGGGAATGTCAGGTCTTGCTGTCAGCCCGGCTTCGCTTCAGCCGGCGAATCTCGGCCAACTGGAATTTGAAGGCTTCCACCGCCTCCTTGGCGTCGGGATCCCAGGTGTCCGTCTTCATGTGCGAAAGAACAGCCTCCAGCGCATCTCCGAGCTGGCCAATCTGGCGTCCGTAGCTTCCCACGTCGTCCAGGATCTGCTGCTCGAGAGCGGGGTCTGACGACTTGCCCATGTTGATGTTGATGAACCCAAGCTGCCCATTGGAAATCCGGGTCCACCAGTTCCAGGGGTTGATGTCCTGGCGCACATTGCCGGAGAGCGGCAAGTAAAAGTTCGGCATGGAGATCCTCCTGCGCAACGCGACCGGCTGCAGCGATCAGGTCAAGCAAGAAGCTCGCCGGCCCACGTCCGAACTCGCTTGAGAAATCCTGAGACGACCACGCGTTTGCCGTCAAATTGATGCGGGTTGGCAATCAGTTGAGCGATCGGTACGTGATGTGCACTCGGCTGATGGACGAACGGCGCTTCGGAACTGGCTGTGTTCAGGCATCTTTCAGCGAGTTCAGCGGAGGGTTTGTACTGCAGGCGCTTCCAAGTGCCGTGATCACGAAAAGAAAGAAGTGCACGTTGAAGATCAAGTGATGTGAAGACGGGGGAGTTGGCGCGAAGGTCTGCTTGTGGGCCGATTGGAACTGCTCATTTACTTGCGCACTCGCCCGCGTTTGAAACGCAAGAACATTCCGATTGCCAAGATAGCAAACACGCCTCCCAGGATCAGTTGCCCAACGATGGCGGCCAAGGCAGCACCGGAAAAGAGGCCCAGTGCGACCGCACCTTCAATGATGTGGAGAGCTGCGTCTAGCTTTTTGCTCAGATAGAACTTGGCCATCTTCTCGGGTGAGCATTGTCAATGACATGGCCGAATGTAGCTGGACAGAGTGTCGGCACAAACGGCTCGAAGCGGATTTCCGATTCGCCCACAGGTCGATGCTCAGTCGTCAAGTCAGCAGCGCGCGGTGCGCGGCCTGCACGCGGCGGGTAAGTGGCCCAAATGCTACTTGCTTGGATACGGAGGCGACGCATTCGCGCAGGCATCGATGCGCGGGATCCATCTCGTCCCTCGGATGCCACGCCTGCATGACCTTTTCCGATGGCACGGCGACAGGTAGCTTGAAAATCTCTAGCCCCAGTGCCTGCACCACTGTGCGGGCCAGAGGCTCTGGTACACACGCGACCATCGTTGATCGCGCAGCCGCAAGTAGGGCGCCATACGCACTCGGTACGGTCAAGGCGGCGCGACGGGTGGCACCTGCTTCCTCAAGGAATACGTCGATCAGCTCTCGTACCCGTCCGCGCTGCGTGATGGCGACATGCAGTTGCGACGCGAACCGCCTCGGCGTCATGCGTGATCCAAGCAAGGGGTGGCCAGCCTTGACGACTCCAACGATGTGCTGTTCGTAGAGCAAAGATGTCTGAATCTCAGGCCCCCGGTCGGCGAGGACGCCTACGTCCAGATCAATGCGCCCATCGCGCAGAGCAGAGGCATCGCTCTCACTCTCGGGGACGAACCGAAGTCTTGTGAGCGGCATGCACTCGTGCATTGCTTCGAGTAACGTCGTGCCGTAGACGATCCCCATGCCCTCGGGCGCGCGCACCGTGAATTCTCGGTCGATCTGGCCCAAAGACACAGCGCTGCCAGGCTGCATCAAGTCCTTGGCTTCGGCCACGAGCCGTCGTACGGATTCACGCATCGCATTCGCACGCGGAGTTGGGACCAGTTTGCGGCCGGCGCGAACAAGGATTGGATCGTCGAGAGCGGCGCGAATTCTCGCCAGGGTGTGGCTCATTGCAGGGGCGCTCAGGTGCATCCGCTCGGCCGCCCCGTTGACGCTCCCCGTGCTGAGCAATGCATCCAAGGCTACGAGCAGATTCAGGTCCATAAGTTCGTCTCATGCAGATATGAGTTTCAATGAATGCACTGTACAGATTCATAGGACACGTTGAAACTCGCGCTGTCTGTGATCGAGGCTGGACCGCAACACTCCTTGACCAACGCTAAAACGCCCGGGATCGGAACATTGCCGTTCGGGCGCGAACGTCTCTTGTCAGACGATCCCGATGTTCGGCTGACCTTGCCCACCTGAACCCCGGTTCAGGGTAGCGGGCAGATCTCTTTCGCAGACACCTTTTCCTTTGCACTCAGGCGTGGATCGCCCCCCACCCGTTTGCGTTCGCCACTTTGGAGAGCCTGCTTGAATCCATCGATAGCCAGCCGCACCGCACTTGCCGCCTCGCTCATGCGCGCACTTCATTCACGCAGTGACCCTGCGCCACTTCTGAGCGACACGTGGGGGGATCTTCTTGTTCCGGAATCGGCGCAAGCTGCTTTGCGCCAACGCGCGATGGAGCGCGTAGGGGCAGCCAAGCCCGGTTTGAGACTGGATGGCGCTCAAGGTCTTGAACACCGTCTTCGGTCCAATGCTGCCTATGCTGACGTGATCCTGCGATCCAGATACACGGAAGATGCACTCAAGGAGGCCGTAGCGCGCGGTATCGGCCAATACGTCATCATCGGTGCAGGGTTCGACAGCTTCATCTGCCGCCGCCCTGCGTGGGCAGAGAACGTGACGATCATTGAGGTGGATCATCCGTCAACTCAGCGGTTGAAGCGCGAGCGCCTGGCTGCCTGCGGCGTTACGCTCCCCAGATCCATTGAATTCGTCGAAGCTGACTTGTCGATGGAGTCGCTGAGAGCGGCCCTCGCGCGGTCTTCGTTTCAGGCTGACTGCCTCACGTTCTTCTCTTGGTTAGGCGTCACGATGTATCTGACCCGGGAAGCGAACCTTAGTGCCCTCGGTTCGATTGCCGCATGCGCGCCAGCCGGAAGCGAACTGGTCTTCACGTATGTTGACGAGGCTGTTCTAGATCTCAACCAGGCGCCCGACGAATCGTTTCGCCGGCTCATGGCCGACGTCTCAGATGCGGGAGAGGCGTTTCTATCTGGTTTTGAAGCCCGAACCATGAGCGAACTGTTGCTTGAGACAAGGCTACTTGTGCTCGAGGATCTGGACGGAAATCAAGCCGCTTCTCGCTACGACCCTGGAGCTCAGAACGCCTTCCGAACAGCTGCGGCCGCACACATCATCCATGTACGCGGGATGGGTCCTGATCCGGCCGCATAGATGGGCGACTGCGAGTGCGATCAGACGCGCGGTAGAAGTGCCCGGTTACCTGCCCGCCCGATGCAGGGGCGCGCAGTTCGATCTTGCCGCGCCGCGATCGCAAGGTGCTCGCAAGAGCCCGATCCTGGTTGGCTGCAATCGTTCGTGCATGGTCGCGAACGACGCAAAGCGTGCCGTACACGTCGCCACGAAGTACATGGCGGCTCCAGCTTCCTCGGCCCGGGGTGCGTCGGATCATCGGCGTATCTTCCCACGGGGTACGAGACATGCCGGCCATGGCGTTATCGCTCGGCGACGGCCTATCGGGTGCTTTCCTGATCGCGCACATGAAGCACGGTGCCGTCCTGCGAAAACTCGAGCAGCAGCGGCGCATCCAGCATCTGATACTTCTGCGCGAGCTGAAACAGCGCATCCTTGAAGGAGCCGCTGAACTTGCCGGAACGTGCCTCGGGCGTGATCGTGTAGTCGCGGGTGCTGTCCCAGCGCACCTCGATGCCTACGGCGGAGCCCCAGTGCATGATCACGAGGCGCAGGGAGTCGTCCTCGATGGGCCATTGAGCGCGGACGGCGTTGATCTTTCGATCGGTGAGCCAGGCGGCTCCCGTGGTGGGCGCGCCGGCTGCGGTAGTCGCGGGGAGAACTTCCTCCGGCCCCGGAAGCGCAACGCCAGCGGGCATGTCCCGCGATATCTTTTCGACCTGCACGCCAGCCGTCGCGCCGGCGAGCGTCGAGGCAAGGCTCATGCCGATGCCTAGCCAGATCGAAGGAGGGAACAGGGCCTTTCTCATCGGCGGATTTGCGGGGCAACAGGAGTGGACAGGTCGATCTGGAGCCAGCGGCACGCGGTCTGGCGTGATGCGGCAAAAAGTCAGTCCTTTATCTTATCTGGCTCGCCGGCCCGGACGAGGAGGCGGCCAGTTCCTGCAACTGCTTGCCCTCGATGAAAAAACGGACCTCAAGGGTCCGTTCGTGCTTGTCATTGGCGCTTCGGCGTCGCCAGGGGTCAATCTACTCGACGTCTTCAGCGTCCTCTTCGTCTTCCCCATCAGCTTCCTCGGCACGACGGACCGTCACGAAGTTGGTGGCGTCTTCCACGAACCCAATGGCCTTTTCGTCGGGTGCCATTCCGCGCACTTCGGTCTGGATGCCGTCGCCGTTCTTGTAGTCGACCTGCACCAGCGCAAAGCAGGCCAGCGGCTCTTCCAGTTCTCCTTCATCGCCGCCGTCGTAGACAGCGACCCACCCTTCGGCGGGCATGATCTGAAGGATCTTCACATCTTCCATCGATTCACTCCAAGTTCGAAAAAACGCCGCGCAGCATAGCCGATGGAAAGAGCCGATCTCCGAGTGCCGGCGAGGAAATTTCGCCCCTGGTTCGCAGGCGCATCTTCTGTGCCGCGGATCGCCGTGCACGCGAGCGAGCCACCCGCCATCAGCCGAGCTGCTCTGCCAGCCCGACGATGATGCCCTCGGGCCCGCGGACATAGGCAAGCCGGTATGACTCGTCGTACTGCATCCGTCCGATCAGTTCTGCGCCGTGGGCCTGCATTCGCGCAACGACCGCATCGATGCCGTCGACGGCGAACATGACGCGGCGAAGGCCCAGTGCATTCACCGGCGCATCCACCGGGCCGAACCTGATTGCATCCGGCGTGTGGAACTTGTCCAGCTCGATTCCCTGTCCATCGGGAGTGCGCAGCATCGCGAGCGTGGCCCGGACGTTTCCCAATCCGATGAGGCGTCCGACATCGGGCCCTTCGACCGTGGTCTGGCCTTCGAGCGTGAGGCCCAGTTCGATGAAGAACGCCTTCACCGCTTCGAGATCGTCGACGACGATCAGGACGTTGTCCATTCGCTTGACTGTCATGTCTTTCGGTCCTTCCTTCGACTTCGACACTGATTGCGTCCCGCAGGGGGCGTCCTGAAGGCATATGCCTTCTTGCGTATGTCCTCCCATCCGGGTGGCAAATGAATGCGAGAAGGAGGGCGCGCTCCGGCATCGTAGACAGAAATTTCCCGCCGGAAAGAACGGTGCTCCTGAAGTATTTCTCCCTCGTGAAGGGTGCGTCGAGCCGGTGACTGGCAACGCGCGAGAACGACTCGGTCGTCGGCCGGATCGAGAACGGCCTGCGCGTCGTCAAGACAGCAACTGACCGCCGCAGGACCGCGGGTCTCATGACTTTGGTCATTTCAGGTTCGCAACCCTCCGCCCTAAGATGCCCGGACCATGCCCACCGCAACCTCATTGCCGCCACATGCCGCCGCGTTGCGCAGCGAGGCCGGCGTTGCCATACCGGCGCGGGGCATCCTGGTGGTCGACGACCACGAGCTGGTGCGGCTGGGCCTGCGGGCGCTGCTGCTGGCGGAGACCGGCAGCGTGCCGGTGCATGAGGCACGCTCGCTGGCCGATGCGTTGCGCCTGTACGAGTTCCATCTCAGCTCGCACCTCCTGGTGCTGCTCGATCTCGATCTGCCCGATTCGCAAGGGCTCGACACCCTGGTGCGCTTCAGGCGCACCTTCCCGCATCGCGCGTGGTCGTGCTCTCGGGCAAGGACAGCCATGCGCTGATGCAGGGAGTGATGGCGCTCGGGGCACAGGCCTTCCTGCCCAAGACCGGTCACCTGGGCGAGGTGTTGCGCTACGTGAGGGACAACGATCTGGTCGCACTGCCGGCATCGTCGCCGTCTCCGTTGCCGGCCCCGGTTGTTGTCCAGGCCATGCCGGCAACTGCGGCGGTCGACGAGCTGCAGCCGCAGCTCAATGCGCGCCAGGTCGAGATCCTCGACTGGCTGCTGTCGGGCAAGTCGAACAAGGAGATCGCGCAGCTCTCGCACTTGACCGAGGGCACGGTCAAGAACCATGTGTCCACGCTGCTGCTGCTGTTCGGCATGCGCTCGCGAGCCCAACTCATCAGCAGCCTGAAGTGATCCTTCCGCGTCCGCGATGAACGACCCGCACCCGCCCGAACTGGCCGAGCGGGTGCTGCGCGAGCAGGTGGCCGCGGTCCACGCCAATGCGCCGGGTGCCTATCTGGCGGACTTTCTCACGGCGCAGTCGCTGGGCATCGGCCTTTTCCTGGCCACGTGGCGCTGGCAGGTGCTGCTGTGGATGGCGCTGCACCTGGCGTTGACGCTGCGGCGCGCCTACAGGCGCTATCAGCGCAGCCCCGATGCGGCGGCCCACCCCGAGTACTGGGCGCGCTTCAATGCGCGCAACGTGCTGCTGCGCTCCTGCGTCTGGGGCCTGGCGCCGTGGTTGTGCGTGCCGCCGGGGCGCAACCTGGGGCTCTGGGTGATGGTCATCGTGATGATGATGGGCGGCTGCGCCGGCGGCGCGCTGTCGCTGGCGGTTCTCAAACGCAACATCCCGCGCTTCATCGTGCCCAGCATGGCGAGCCTGACGCTGGCGCTGGCCTGGCGCGGCGACAACACGCACCTGTTCCTGGCCACCGGCTGCCTGCTGTACATGTGCGTGATGATCATGTTCGCGTTGCAGCATCACCGGCTGCTGACTGCCGCGCTGACCATGCGTTTCGAAAAGGAGGCGCTGGCCGAGCAGCTGAGCCACCAGATTGCCGCGACCCAGCGTGCCAGCCAGGAGAAGACGCGCTTCCTCGCGGCAGCGAGCCACGATCTGCGGCAGCCCCTGCACGCCATTGCACTGTTCGGGGCCGTCATCGAGAAGAAGCTCAAGGGCAGCCAGGACTGGGACCATGCGGCACGCTTGATGGATGCAGTCGGAACGCTCGGCGATTCGCTCGACATCCTGCTGGACATCTCGCGGCTGGATGCCGGCGAGGTGGCGCCGCAGATCAGGCCCGTGGAGCTCAACCCGCTGTTCCTCGCGCTCAACAATGTGTTCGCCGCGCAGGCGACCGACAAGGAACTGCAACTGCGGCTGCGCGCCACGCCCTGCTGGGTGCTAAGCGATCCGCAGCTGCTGCAGCGGCTGCTGTCCAACCTCGTGGACAACGCGCTGAAGTACACGGCGCGTGGCGGCGTGGTGGTGGCTGCCCGCGCACGCGGGCCGCTGGTGTGGATCGACATCTGCGACACCGGCATCGGCATCGCGGACGAGCACCTCGGCCGCATCTTCGACGAGTTCTATCAGATCGGTAATCCGGGCCGCGATCGGGCGAAGGGGCTGGGCATCGGGTTGTCCATCGTGCAGCGGCTCTCGCGCCTGCTGGCGCATCCGCTGCAGGTGCGCTCCCGCCTGCAGCGCGGCAGCCGTTTTCGCCTGGTGCTTCCGGCGGTGACGGCCTCGGGCGTGGTGCCGCTGGCTGCGCGCCCGGGCATTGCGGCGCCGTTGCCACGGCGCGTACTGCTCATCGACGACGAAGCCGCGATCCGCCAGGCGGTCACCGGGCTGCTGCAGGCCCACGGCGTGGCCATCGATGCGGTGGCCGGCGAGGAAGAGGCCGAGGCCGTGCTCGCGCAGGCGGCGCACGGAAGCGATCCTGTCGACGTGCTGTTGTGCGATGTGCGGCTGGCCGACGGTGCCGACGGACTGGCCGCCGCGCAGCGGCTGCGTGCCCGCTTCGGCACCGGCCTGCGGGTGCTGCTGATCACCGGCGAAACCGCGCCGCAGCGACAGCAGCAGATGCACGACTCGGGGCTGCAGGTGCTGCTCAAGCCGGTTGCTGCCGACAGGCTGCTGCAGGCCCTCGCATCGCTGGCAACACACGAAGCGACGCCCGCGCGCATGCGCGCCTGAGCATCTTTTTTTCTGCGCGTTGCGATGACCTTCGACACTGGATCGGGGGTGTAGCCCACCCTACCGTGGAGCCTTCTCGTTCACTCCACTTGAAGCAAGGAAGGCCCATCATGAATACCACTCGTACCGTTTCCCGTGCATGGCGTACACCAGCCGCGCTGCTCATGACGAATCTCCTGCTGGCGGCCTGCGGTGGCGGCGGGGGTGGAGGCGGAGGCTTCCCCGGTTTCGCGGTTGCTCCCGCGCCGGCACCGGCGCCCGCTTCGCAGGGAACGCCGGCACCTGCGCCCGCGCCGGAAGACACCACGCTCTCCATCACCACGCAGCCGTCGGATACCACCATCGGCCAGGGCGTGGCCGCCACGTTGAAGGTGCAGGCGGTGCACGCCACCGCCTACCAGTGGCAGCGCAGCGCCGACGGCGGTGCCAGCTGGAGCGATGTCTCCGGCGCCACCGGCGACAGCTTCACCACGGGCGCCAGTCAACTGGCCGACAGCGGCCAGCAGTTGCGCGTGCGGGTGACGGGCGCCGACGGCAGCGTGACCAGCCGCCCCGCCACGCTGACGGTCAAGCCCTGGGTCGCCAGCGTCTTGGCGACCACGGGCGTGACCTACAACCATCCCTATCAGCTCGTGCTCGACGCCAGCGGCGCGAATCTCTACGTGGCCATGGGCGGCAACGGATCGGTCTACAGGATCGACACTGCCAGCGGCAGCGGCGCGGAGGTGACGCCGGGCACGACCATGAACACGCCGTTCGGCCTGGCACTGTCGGCCGACGGCACCTTGTACGTGAGCGACAAGCACCGCATCAACAAGATCGCCGCCAACGCGACGACGTACAGCACATGGGCCGGCGACAGCAGCAGCGGGTACGCCGACAGCCCGGCCGCCGCGATGTTCAACAACCCCGCCAGCATCGCGCTGGACGGCGCGGGCAACCTGTTCGTGGCGGACACCGAGAACAAGCGCGTGCGCAAGGTCGCGGCCGACGGCACCGTGAGCACGCTCGCGGGCGACGGCACGCAGGCCTACCTCGACGGCGTGGGCACGGCGGCGCAGATGGCTCGCCCGCAGGGCCTCGCACTCAGCCGCGACGGCCGCACGCTCTACGACACGGACACCGACAGCCCATGCCTGCGCAAGATCGACGTGGCCAGCGCCACGGTGAGCACGCTGCTGGGAGATTGCGCCAACGGCAATGCCGGCGCCGGCACGGTCGACGGGACCACCGCCACGCCGGCCAAGCTCGGCTATTCCTACGGCGTGACGGTGGATGCGCGCGACAACGTGTTCCTGACCCAGGCCTGGGACGGCGTGGCGCGCGTGGTCACGCCCGGGGGCGAGATCACCACGCTGCGCGACGGCAGCGGCACGGCGCTGGCGTTCAACTTCCCGATCGGCGTGGCGGTGGCCGGTGACGGGACCGTCTACGTGGGCGCGTCGAACGGCAACCAGATCTTCAAGCTCACGCTGGCGCCCTGAACGGGGAGAGACTGGGGCCGCCTGTGGCTTCGCAGGCGTGCTTCGCCGCGGTTCAGGCCGCCTGCTGCTTTTCCCGTGCAGCCTTCGGCGCCTCGCTTCGCGCCAGCCACAGTCCGCTGGCCACGATCAACGCTCCGCCGCCCAGCGTCCACGCATCGGGCGCGGCCTGCCAGAACACCCAGTCGAACAGGAGCGCCCAGGCGAGGGCGCTGTATTCGAAGGGAGCGATGGCGGCGGCCTGGCCGTGGCGGAAGGCCTCGGCAATGGCCGCCTGGCCCAGGAAGCCGCTGATGGCCAGGCCCGCGAGCAGCCACATGTGCTGCGGCTGGATGGGCACCCAATGCGGCGCCGACGCCAGGCTGCCGCCCACGGCCATGCCGAACGTCGTCCAGAAGACCAGCGAGGCGCTCGGCTCGGTGCGGCTGATGAGCCGGCCCAGCATGTTCGACAGCGCATAGCAGGCCGCGGCCACCAGGATCGCCAGGGCACCCGTCGAGAGGAAGGCTCCCTGCTCGGGCCGCAGCGCGATCACCACACCGGCGAAGCCCAGCCCGATGGCGATCCAGTGCCGCGGCTGGACCGACTCGCCCAGCATCGGCACGGCGATCAGCACCATCAGCAGCGGAGCGATGAAGGTCAGCGTGTAGGCCTCGGCCAGGCCCAGGGTCTTCAGGCCATGCACGAAGAGCACGAGCATCGTCATGTTCAGCGCGGTGCGCAGCAGGTGCAGCGGCCAGCGCAGGCGCCGGTTGAAGACGCCGGCCGTCTCACGCCGCCACAAGGTGTACAGGCACACCAGGGGCAGGGCAGTGAGGCCGCGCAGCGCCATCACCTGCACCGGCGGGTAGTGGCTGGACAGGTTCTTCAGCACGGCGTCCATGCAGGCGAAGAAGGCACAGGCCATCAGCATCGCGGCGATGCCGCGCAGGGTTCCGGTTGGTTGCATGTTCGGGGCGTGTCTCTTGGTAGTGGCCGGGAATGTCCAGGCAGCTTTTCTTCGATTCGCGCTAGGCCCGGAACCAGATCCGCAGCGTCACGTATATCGCGTAGCCGAGGGCGAGCAGCAGCCACACCAGGTAGAACATGTTGGACCAGTACTCGCCGGCATGCGTCGCCAGCGTGTAGACCTGCCCCGCGCATGCCTTGCCGAGGCAAGGCACCTCGCCGCGGACCAGCGCGCGCAGCACCGCCAAGAGGAGGTAGCACGCCACGCCGCCGGTCACCAGAAGGCCCACGGGCCCGACGAGTCCCTTGGTGAGTTCGTCGTTTTCGTCGCGGCGCCCCTTTCGAAGCAGGTTCTGTCCGAACCTGTACCAGGCGAATCCGAGCAGGAGCATCAGCGAGTAGTAGAGGAGGTCACGCATGGGGTCGCAGTGTAGTGATGGGGCCGGGAAGGAGGGCTGTGCTTCAGCGCTCCCGCAGGCATGCGGACGATATCGCGGTGACTATCCCCGAAGGGGCGCCACCTATACTTCGGCCGCGAGAAACAGCGGGCCGGCGCACCTCGAACTCCAACTCATGTCCAACGTTCATTTTCCCCAGTTCACATCCGCGCTCGACCGGCATTCGGTCAAGGTGGCGGAGCTTCGCACACAGGTCGTTCGCATCGAGGATGACGAGACCGCGGAAGATTTCGAAGCCGCCTTCTCGGTCACCCATCATGCGCAGGAGACACCGGATGCCGTCCTGTTGCTTGAAGCCCGCATCGGCATGCGGGTGCCCGTCCCCCTGAAGCTGTTCTACGAGTCGCTCGGCGGCTTCGAGATTCTTTCCGACAACCGCATGGGCCACGTCAACTTGTTGGGCATCGAGCACCTGCTTTCCTGGACAGGCAGGCCTGATATCGACAGCGCCTGGCCGAGCCTCATGGGAGCGCTGTGCACCTTCGGCAGCCGGCAGGAGTTCGGCGGGCTGAAGGCAAGCTCCCAGGAAGTGCTGACGAAGGACTATGCGGTCTTCGGATGGGCGCACCACCGCTACGAGGACCGCACGCTGCTCGTCTTCGATCGCGACGGGGCTTTCCATAATGTTGTCTACGAGCACGATGCCGGCGAAGAGGATTGGGTCGCGCGCTACAGGCCGATCTGCCAGAAGTCGCTCACCGGTATCGACCTGGACGGGATGCTCGCTGCCCATGTGGCCGCAGCAACACGCCGCATGCAGAAGCAGTTCGACGAGGGCGAGTTCCTCGGCTGACGCAAGCCTGCAGAGCCCGCCGGAAAAGGATCGAAGGGGATCGAAGGCCGGCCCTCAGCCGCCGATGGCCTGATCGGCAAGTGACTCGGCCGGTGGCTCGCCGTCGAACAGCACGGTCCAGCGCTCCCCATCGAACTCGATCGCCTTGGACAAGTCCGCGAGAAGCAGCCTGCGTCCGTCCGGCGACACATCCAGCCGCCGAGCCACCAGTGAAAACTCGAGTCCCGGTGGAATGGGATGCCGGTCGGCATCCTGGGCCAGCACCATGGTGCCCCCCTGCGGCACGTAGCAGCCGCCCGTGTCGCCGGTGCACCAGAGACGGCCGGCGCACCAGCCGCTGTCGAGAAAGCCGTAGGAGCCGTGCCAGCGCGGCGTGACGCAGTGCCAGCTGTCGTCGCGCCCCTGCCAGACATGACCACGCTCGTCGGTGACGTACGCCGTGCCGTCGGGCGCGACGGCCACGGTCTTCAGGTCCAGCGTCGAAGGGAAGGCCAGCTTGCGCCATTGCCCGCCCTGGCGACGCCATGCGGTGCCGCCCGATCCGACCACATAGAGGTCCTGCGCGGAAAGGCCTGCAAGGTCGTGGAAGTTCGAGCGCCACAAGGTCTCTTTCGCCAACTCCGGATCCGAACTGCCGAGCCCTTCGGGCAAAGGGATTGCGGTGTGCTCGAGCCATTGATCGGGCCCCTGCCGCTCGTACACGCGGAACGGCGCGCCGACTGCGAACACCGTGGTGCCCGCGCGCGCGGAGCGCAGCACGATGCTGTCGTACTGCAGCCCTGAACCAGGATGAGGCTCTGCGCCACCGTGGAAGGGAATGCGTGACTCCTGGCCCTTGTGGGTCTTAGGCTTGTAGCCGTAGGCCTCGCGCCCTATGCCGACCGCGACGAATTCCGAATGATCCGGCGCCCAGGCGCTGCACAGGTCCGAGCCCAGCCCCAGCGCATTGGCCGACATCGAGAAGAACCGGGTCTCCACCGGGTTCGTCAGCTTGACGGCCAGCAGCCGCACCTGGAACGGCTCGTCGTGCGCCTCGTCCTCCTGCTCCTCGAAGAGCAGGAAGCCGAGCCGGCCGTCCTCGAAGCCGATGGTGCAGTCGCGGATGAAGTAGCCGTCGAAGAAGCGCCGATAGGCGTCGCGGTCGAAGATCATGGGCAGGGGCCCGCAACGTCGGGCGAAAGGCGGTGGGCCATCAGGTCGAAGCGGTGATTGCGCGGAGCTGCCGGGGCTTCACTTCCAGGAGCAACTTGCGGCGCTGGTGGTGGTGCGTTGCGGCGAAGCCTTCGATCACCGTCACGCGTTGGTCCGACTCCAGCGACCACGCGGAGGTGTCGGTCCCGTCGGAGGCGAACAGAAGGCTGCCGTCGGTGAACAGCTCGTGAGGCTCGGCATCCATGCGCAGCTTTCGGGCGGGCGCATCGGACTCCTGGCGAACGTCGACGATCCGCACGCCGGGCGGTGCGGCGACAGTTTCGAACTCCTCGTCGTCCCAGTCGCCCATGCCGCCCATCGCGACGTGGTCGTCGTCGATCCAGCACGCGGGAAAGTTCCAGATGTCTCTCAGGCCGAGCCACTTCGCCGATGGTCCGTCCTCGGACTCCCACACGTTGAACGTCAGCCAGCTCCCGATGTCGAAGACGCGGGGAACCCCCACCGGCTGCCAGACCCATCCCGCGTCGAAGAGGCGCGAGCCGGACGGGCTCGCAATGATCTGGCCGTGGAAATAGTCGAGGTAGTGCGGCGGGCGCTGTTCGTTCTCGTAGCGAGTCGGTCCACGTTCGGTGAGCAGGCTGCCGGTGCCGGGATCAGAGGCGTCAAGCCTGTTCCAGGATGTGCGATGTATCAGGGCCGTCTTTCCGTTCACCGACGCGAAGCAGGCCGAGAAGGGAACGGTCTTCTCGTAGTAGTCGCCGCCATCGAGCTGCATGGTGGTCTCGAAGCGGCCGAGGTCGATCACGAGGCCATGCCTGCCGCCGTCGAAGACCACCGCCGCGAACGCACCGTCGGCGGATGCGTGAAGGCGCCAGCGCGAAGCCATCCAGAACGCACTGGAGTCCTCCGCTCCAGGCTCGGGCAGGGTCACCGTGCCGAGCAAGCGAACCGTCATGGACTGCAGGTCGACACAGGAGATGCCGCCGGACGCGTCCAGCGCGAGCAGGTCGCCGTCGGGCCTGCGGACTTCCGCAACGTCGAGCAGATCGGGGCCGCTCCAGGCCAGTGTCATTTCGTTGCCGCGATCGTGCAGTTCGATGAACTCGCCGCCCGCCGCGGATTTCGGGTGGATGGGCGCTTCGCTTGGCGCGGGTGTCGTCATCTCGTCCACGATGTCATGTCCTTCTTGTTCAGTCGATCTGCCCGCCCACCGGCGCGGCAGGGGCGACGCATTTGAACATCGGCCAGCGCATGTCGATTGCCCCGGGGCCAGTGCAAAGCGCCCGGCGCCCGACGCGTGCGCCCAAAATGGCGACGCAAGCATCATCCAAAACCCGTTCCACCGCGTAGAAACACTCATGGCACGCGCTCCGGCGTGCCCCCGACGAGAAGAAAACCGCACATGTCGCAGGACATCGCATTCGCCATCCGCTGGATGGAAAGGGGCCTGGTGCCCGACACCGTGGTCCTACACGGCATTCGCCGCCTGCCTGAGGACCGGCTCGCCGGGCTGTTCGGCTTCGACCCCGGGCAGCGCCGGCAGGGACGCCACCGCGGATGAGCGCGCTCGTGGGAATCGCACTGTCGGGCCTGGCGCTGACTGCGTCGCTGGCCCTCCTCACCTGGCTGGCGAGCCTCGCCCGGCATGACGCGAGCCTGATCGACCGCATGTGGTCGATCTTCATCGTCGGCGCGGGCCTCGTGTACTTCGCGCTCCTGCCGGTGCAGACGGAGCGCGGGCTGTGGATGGCGGTGCTGGGCGCGGCGTGGTCGGTGCGGCTGTGCCTCTACATCACCTGGCGCAACTGGGGCCACGGCGAAGACCGGCGCTACCAGGCGATCCGCGCGCGCAACCAGCCGAACTACGGCTTCAAGAGCCTATATCTGGTGTTCGCGCTGCAGGCGGTGCTGGCGTGGATCGTTTCCGCGCCGTTCCTCGCCGGCATGGCTGCCGCGCGGCCGCTGGGCCTGCTCGACGCGGCGGGCGCGGCGCTGGCGCTCTTCGGCATCTTCTTCGAGGCCGTGGGCGACGCGCAGATGGCGCGCTTCAAGGCCGACCCGAAGAGCGCGGGCCGGGTGATGGACCGCGGCCTGTGGCGCTACACGCGGCACCCGAACTACTTCGGCGAAGCCTGCGTCTGGTGGGGCATCTGGCTGATGGCGATGGGCGGCGCGGGATGGAGCGGCGCCTGGAGCATCGTGTCGCCGCTGCTCATGACCGTGCTGCTGCTGAAGGTCTCGGGCGTGCACATGCTCGAGGCGGACATCGGCGAGCGCCGGCCCGCGTACCGCGACTACATCGCGCGCACCAACGCCTTTCTTCCGGGGCCGGTGAAAGACGGCCGCCGCAAAGCGCAGTGATGAAAAGGGCAGTGATGAAAGGGCGCGGTCGGTGGCACCATCCGGGTCAGTGAAGCCTTCATTGAAACCCCTGGTGATGCGGATCGTGTTCTGGAGCGTGCTCGTCGCCGCGCTGGCCATCCTCGCGGGCGTGGTGTACGAGCAGTACGGCCGCTATCGCGCGGCGCGGGACTTTCCCGCGCCGGGGAAGATGGTCGACATCGGCGGCGGCCGGAGGATCCAGCTCGATTGCCGGGGCGCCGGCTCGCCCACCGTGGTGTTCGAGGACGGGCTGAGCATCGACGGCTCGCTGAGCTGGGCGGCAGTGCAGCCGGCCGTCGCGCAGCGCACGCGCGCCTGCTCGTACAGCCGCGCGGGGCTGATGTGGAGCGACGCGTCCAATGCGCCCCGCAGCGCGAAGCAGGTGGCGCAGGACCTTCACGAGGCGTTGATGCGCGCGGGCGAGCGAGGGCCCTTCGTGCTGGTCGGTCAGTCGCTGGGCGGCCTTTATGCAACGACCTTCACGAGGTACTTCGGCTCCGAGGTCGCGGGGCTGGTCCTTGTCGATCCTTCGCATCCGGACCAGGTCGCGCGCGTCGCGGCCTTCATGACGGAAACGCGCTCGCTGCGCTCCCGCATCGCCGTGTCGCTGGCGTGGACCGGACTGCTGCGCGCCGCGGTCCCGTCGCTGCTGCCGCGGGCGCCGAACCAGACGGAACATGATGCGCGAGCGGTTCGCGCCTTCGCGCCGAAGTCGATGGTCACGCAGATGGCCGAGGGCGACGCCACCGACGCCGTGCTCGCCGAGGCCGGCGCCTTCCGCGATCTGGGCAGCCGTCCGCTGGTGGTGCTCACGGCGATGGCGCCGTACACCGGGTCGGAGCTGCGGGGAATGCAGATCACGCCGGAGCAGGGCGTGCAGGTGCAGGCCATCTGGGAGAAGATGCACGAGGAGATGGCGGCTTGGTCCTCGCGAAGCACCCACCGCCTGCTGCCGAAGGCCGGCCACGACATCCAGTTCGACGACCCGCGTGCGGTGATCGAGGCGGTGCTGTCGGTCGTGGAGGCGGTGCGCGCGGACGGTGCCATCCCTCCAGGCTGAAGGCGCCGTCCTTCCTGCGGTCTACCAGCGAACCCTCACGCCCACGCTGCCTTCGATGCCGTTGCTGCGGGTGCGCACGCTGCCGCCCGACGACCACAGCTTGCCCAGCTCCGCATAGATGCTCGCGCCCTGCGTGAGCTGCAGCGTGGCGCCGGCCGCCAGCTCGGTGCTCGTGCCGCCGGTGCGCGTGGCGATGTCGGTGTATGCCGCCGGGCCGATGAAACGGCTGGTGTCGGTGCCGCCGCCGCTGCGGTAGACGTTGAAGCGCACGTACGGCTGCAGCAGTCCGGCGGAGGTGGCGATCTCGCCTTTCACCCGCACGCCGGCGCGCGCGAGCCAGCCGCTGTGGCTGTTCTGCCGCACCAGCGCGCCCGCGATGCTGCCGTCGTCGAGGCTGATGCGCTGGTGCACCAGCTGCAGCTGGGGCTCGATGGTCCAGCCCGGGGCGATGCCGAAGGACTGGCCCACCTCGATCGAGGCCAGCACGCTGCGGCCCTTGCCCCGAGCTACCGAAGCTCAGCGTGGGCGACGTGATGTAGCTGTGGCGCCCGGCCTGCAGCACGCCGTCCACGTACAGGCCGCTGTCGTTCTTCCAGGTGGCGTAGCCGCCGAGGTACTGGCTGCGCAGGTTGTTGGTGCCGGCTCCGTAGCCCACGATGCCGCGGGCGAAGCCGCTCACGCTCATGTCGCCCTCGAGCTCGCCGACGTACACGCCGGCGCGCCAGTGGGCGTCGGCCCAGCAGGTCGGTGCCTGCCTGGAAGCCGGTGAGGCGGCCCTTGCTCGTGGGGCTGACGGTGCCGGCCTGCGAGATGGTGCGGTCGGTGCTGAGGATGCGGGCCCATGCCTGGCGGTAGCTCTGGTCAGGCGCTGCGGGTGCGGCGACGGCGGTGCCGCCGTCGTCGCCCATGCGCTGGTGCATGTTGCCCAGCATCGAGAGATTGGCCTGGCGGAACTGCTCGGGCAGCGCGGCATAGAGCGGCACTTCGGCGCGGTAGGTGGGAATGGTCACGACGGCTCCGCCGCCTGAGCTGCCACCGGCGCTGCTGCCGCCGCTGCCGGTTCCGCTGCCACCGCCGGTCGCGGGAGGCACGACGACGGCGGCAGTGGAGCGCAGGTACCAGTTCTCGCCCGCGCCGGCTGCATCGGCCGCGTACAGCCGGTACTCGTAGGCGCCCGCATCGACGTGTCCGCCGGACAACGCGAAGGCGCTCTTCGTCGTCTGCGCGGTGGTCGTCGCGCCGTTGATCGCGCTGATGACCTCGATGCCGTTGCCGCTGGTCAACGCGCCCAGGCCGCCGAGGTTGGTGATCTGCACGTTGGTCGTGCCGCTGGCGATGGCGGTCGCGCCGCTGAGCACGAGCCTGTCGCTCGCGCTGCTGCTGTTGCCCAGCGCGGTGCCCAGGCGCAGCGTGCCGCCGTTGCCGACCCACGGGCCGGTGACCGTGAGCGTGGTGCCCGGCACGGAACCCACCAGCGAGACGGTGCCGCTGTTGGCCATCGACGCGATGGTCTGGCTGTTGCCGGCCAGGTCGAGCGTGGCGCCGGTTCCCACGGTGAAGGCGCTGGCGCTGCTCAAGGTGTTGACCGCGCCTGCGCGCAATGTGCCCGCCGCGACGTTGGTCGCGCCGGTGTAGACGTTGGCGCCCGACAGCGTCAGCGTGCCCGCGCCGCTCTTCACCAGATTGCCTGCGCCCGAGATGGGGCCCGACCAGCCCATGTCGTTGCCGTTGGTGTCGAAGGTGCCCGTGCCGCCCAGCAGCAGGGCATTGCCCGGGTTAAGGCCGCCGGCGCCCGCGACGATGCTGGCCGTGGCGCCGCTGTCGATGGCAACGGCGCCGGTCAGCACCGAGCCGGTGTTCAGCGTCAGGCTGTTGCTGCCGCCGGTGAACTCGACGGCAGCGGCACGGGTGACGCCGTCGCCGCCCAGTCCGCCCGAGATGCCGCCGCTGTTGGTGATGGCGAGGTTGGCGCCCGCCACGCCGGCGCCGCCGGCACCGTTCGCGCCGCTCGCGCCCCCGTTGCTGTTGGCGCCGCCCGCGCCGCCGTTGCCGCCGGTGATGGTGCCGTTGTTGGTCAGCGCCGTGCTGGCGCCCGTGGCCTGCAGGCCGATGCCGCCGTCGCCGCCCGACCCGGGCGTGCCGGTGCCGCCCGCGCCGCCGCCGGCGGCACCGCCCGCACCACCGGCGCCGGCGGTGACCGTGCCGGAGTTGACCACCGACACGGCGCTGCCCGCCAGCGTGATGCCGTTGCCGCCAGCACCACCGCCGCCGCCGGAGGCATTGGCGCGCGCCGGCAGCAGTTCGGAGCCGCCCGCGCCGCCGGCACCGCCCGCGATGGAGCCGTTGTTGGTGAAGGTGATGCCCGATGTCGTCGTGTTCAGGAAGAAGCCGACGCCGCCGCTGCCGCCGCCACCGCCTTGGGAGAAGGCGTCGCCGCCCTTGCCGCCCGCGCCGCCGATGGAACTGCCGGATGCCGTGTAGTTGCCGGTCGGCGCGACGAGGATGGAGCCGTAGCCGCCGGCGCCGCCGCCGCCTGCCGCCCAGTAGCCGTTGCCGCCCGCGCCGCCGGCGCCGCCCGTGTAGCTGTCGGAAGAGGAGGTTACGCCGCTGCCGATGGTCGAGCCCTGGAAGCCGCCGCCGCCACCGCCGCCGTAGCCGTTTCCGTTGGAGAAGTCGCCGGTCTGCGACTGGCCTGCGCCGCCGCTGTCGCCCTGGAACGCGCCGGGGCCGACGGCGTTGGTGCCGGCTCCCGCCGCGCCGCCCGTGCCCGCGGTGGCGCCCCCGAAGGTGCCGATGTTGGCGTTGGCGCCGGCAGTGGGGCCGGCATCGGTCGACGATCCACCGGTGCCACCGCTCGCGTTCACCGACGTGTCGTTGAAGCCGCCGGCGCCGCCGCTGCCGTTGCTGCCGCCCGAGCCCGCATTCAGCGACGTGTCGCCCACGGGCTGGCCGCCGGCACCGCCCGCCGCGATCGCCGGTCCGGCGCCCAGCAGCAGCATCGCGACGGCGAAAGCCCCGAAATCGGCCGACTTTGCCGATCGTGCATGGCCGCGCGATGTCTCGGGGGCGGCTACCCAGGTGCCGCGGGCTGGATTCCAGAGGGTCCGAAAAATCTTGTTCATGGCTTCAAGTTGTTCATTCGCTACCTGAACGGGCAGGCTCCCGCGTGCGGGCGCACGTTCTCCTGCGCCAGCACATGCCGTCTTTTCGATTTACAAGTGAAAAATGTAAGTACGCGTACGGGCCCGCGATATGCCCGGAAGCGGGTACCCCGGTGAAGGCCGACCGGTAGGGCGAACGGTACGGTCGGCGCCTCGAGCAGCCCGGGATTGAGGACCAAGGCGCTACACGCGCGGCGCGGTCCCGCGAAGGCATACCCTGAACTGCGTCAAGAAGTAACCAGTGTTTCGTGCGAAATACAAAGCCGCCGATCTGGGATCGGGCCGGAAACAAGTCAGCCGCGTGCCGGGCGGCGAGGGCGCTTCCTCATTTCCTGCTCGCGCGCCTGCCCGTGTCCGAGGCTTCGGAGGTAGGCGCAGAACATGTCGGCCATGGCGTCCGAATAGGCGGTGATCTCCGCGTCGGTCCGCGGGCTTTCCGAGAACTGCTTTCCCACCGCGCTGAACGTGGTCGTGATCAGTTCGCTGGCCAAGGCGCGCGTGGCCTCGTCGGCATCGGGCAGGGCCTCGCGCATGAAGGCCTGCATGATTCGGTCGCCGGCGGCTCGCGTCTCCTGCGCCTCGGGCGCATCGCGGTAGAGCGGCGCGGCGTCGCTGAGCGCCACGCGCATCCCGGCTTCCTCGCACTCGGAGCGGACGAAGGCATGCACCAGCATGCGCAGCCGCTCCAGCGGAGGGCGCTGGGTGTCTTCGAGGATGCCGCGGAGCATGCCGCTCGTCTGCTTCCACTCGTCGCTCTGCAGCCGGAAAAGGATCGACGCCTTGTTCGGGAAGTACTGATACACCGACCCCACGCTCACGCCGGCCCTTTCGGCCACGCGCGTGGTGGTGAAGCGCCGGGCGCCTTCTTTCTCCAGAACCTGAAGGGCTGCCTCGAGGATCGCGGCGACGAGCTCGTTGGAGCGGGCCTGCTTGGGCTTTCTTCTAGAGGATAGCGGCGCGCCTTTTCGTTCTGCCATGGGCTGGGTTCGCAACGCGAATAGGAAATGTGAATGTTCCTTCATATTATGAGCGCACCTCAATCCAACACGAAGACCCTGTGACCACACTCAACACCACACCGCTCGCGCCCCTGCTGGAGCGCCTGTTCCATGAGGCCGCCGAGGCATCGCCCGCGATGAGCGCCGCGATCGCCGGCTTCTCCGACGAAGAGCGCGCGCAACTCATGCGCAGCAAGACCGGCTACCTCGATCTCTACACGCGGCTGAAGGACGTTCCGCTTCCCGTCTCGCGCGAGACCGGCGCGCTGCTCTACATGTTGGCGCGCGGCGGCGGCGCGCGGAACATCGTCGAGTTCGGCACCTCGTTCGGCATCTCGACGCTGCACCTCGCCGCGGCCCTGCGCGACAACGGCGGCGGCCGCCTCGTCACCACCGAGTTCGAGCCCTCCAAGGTGGCGCGTGCCCGCCGCAACCTCGAGGCCGGCGGCCTTGCCGACCTGGTCGAGATCCGCGAAGGCGACGCGCTGCAGACGCTCGCAGCCGAACTGCCCGACTCGATCGACCTGCTGCTGCTCGACGGCGCGAAGGCGCTCTACCCGGAGATCCTCGCGCTGGTCGAGAGCCGCCTGCGACCGGGCGCATTCATCGTCGCCGACAACGCGGACCACAGCCCCGAGTACCTGGCCCACGTGCGCTCGCCGGCTTCGGGCTACATGTCCGTTCCGTTCGGCGACGACGTCGAACTGTCCATGCGGCTCGGCTGAACCGGCCGACGCATTGAACCCCACGCGGACGCCACGGCGTTCGCAGTGCCAGTCGCACTGGCCGTAAGCGTCTGACGTCAATCAACGCACTCTACGACCCTCGCCGGTCGGAGTGCGTTCGCGCGCGCTCCGATCGGCAGGGACACAGAAAACCTGGACGACACCATGACTCCTCAATCGACACAGTCGACACGGTCGACGAACTCATCAACCCCGGCATCGACGCGCGATCCCGCGCAGGGCCGCCTGCTGCTGCTCGCGGCCATCCTCTTCATTTCATATCTCTGCGTGGGCATGTCCCTGCCCGTCGTTCCGATCTTCGTGACCGGGCAGCTCGGGCTGGGCAACGTGTGGGCGGGCCTCGGCGTCGGCATCGCCTTTCTCGCCACAGTGCTGAGCCGGGCCTACGCCGGCACGCTGTCCGACCGTGCCGGGGCCAGGTCCGCGGTGATGCGCGGGCTGGTCTTCTACGTGAGCGGGGCGCTGGGCTCGCTGGCGGCGGGCCTGCTGGCGCAGTCCCCTTGGACGGCCTACCTCGTCCTGCTCGCGGGCCGGTTGCTGGTCGGCCTCGGCGAAAGCCTGGTCGGTGTCGGCATCATCGGCTGGGGCATCGGGCTCGTCGGCCCGGCGCGCTCGGGCAAGGTGCTGGCGCTGGTCGGCGCCGCGATCTATGGCGCGCTCGCGGTGGGCGGGCCGATCGGCCTCGCGCTGCAGCAGCGCTTCGGATACGCCGGCGTCATGGGCGTCGGCGTGATCCTGCCCTGCCTCGGCATGCTGGCGATCTGGCGCATGGCCGGCGTGCCCGCGCATCCCGGCGCCGAGCGTCCGCCGTTCTGGCGCGTGATCGGCCAGGTGTGGCCGCACGGAACCATCGTCTGCCTGCAGGGCATCGGCTTCGCGGCCATCGGCGCTTTCTTCACGCTGCATTTCCTGAGCCAGCACTGGCGCTTCGCCGGGCTGGGGCTCACGGCCTTCGGCGGTGGCTTCGTGCTGGTGCGGGTGCTCTTCGGGCATCTGCCGGATCGCGTGGGCGGACTGCCCGTGGCCATCGGCTCGCTGGCCGTGGAGACCGTGGGGCAGGTGCTGATCTGGAGTGCTTCGGATCCGCTCGTCGCCCTTGTCGGCGCCTTCCTCACGGGGCTCGGCTGCTCGATGATCTTTCCGTCGATGGGGCGCGAGGTGGTGCACCTTGTGCAGCCGCATCTGCGCGGCACGGCGCTGGGCGGGTTCTCCGCCTTCCAGGACGTCGCCTACGGGCTGACGGGCCCGCTGGCCGGATTCCTCGCCGACAGGGCAGGCTATGGCGGCGTGTTCCTGGCCGGCGCGGGCGCGGCGGCCGCGGGGCTGGTGATCGCGATCAGCCTTCGCCGGGCGCAGACACGCTCTCGGTCCTGATCGCGCAGGCTGCCTTGGCCTTCATCAGCTCGACCTCGAGCTCCGCCTTCAGTTCGGCCGCCACCTTCTCCGGCTCGCAACGCAGCTCCACGATGTCGCGCTCGCCGACGCACAAGCCGTCGAGCCGCACGTAGATGCGCGCGAAATCGCCGCCCATCGCACGCGCCACGTCGCCGAGGCATTCGGCCAGCGTGGCGAAGCCGCCGTTGCGGTACGAGCTGGGAGGTATCACGCCCCTGGAGCGGGGCGCGCGAACGGAGTAGGCATACGACGCGGCTTCCTTGCGCAGCTCCACCACCGGCTGCAGGCCACGCTGTGCTTCCCCTGTTCCTTTCATGGCCGCAGTTTAGATGCGGCGAAACCCGGTGACCAGCCGGCCACCGGCCTCCGGCGGCGGGTCAGGGGTTGGGGCCGAGCGCGCGCTGCTTCGCCACGAACTCCGGCGTCACCGTGGCCTGCTTGTTGCCGAACTGCGCGATGACGTAGTTGGCCAGCGCAGCGACCTCGGTGTCGGTGTAGGCCTTGCCGAAGGCCGGCATGTAGATCTCCCGGTCGTGAACGTGCATGCGCACGCCCTGCAGGATCATCTGCGTCACGTTGGAGCCGTCGGGGTCGTTCACGCCGCGCGTTCCCAGCAGCGACGCGTTGGCGGTCTGCTGGCCCTGTCCGTTCCACTGGTGGCAGCTCGCGCAGGCGGCGGCGAAGAGCCGCAGGCCCTGCTCGTGGCCCTCGGCGGTGTTGGCTGCCGGTGCAGCCGCGCCCGCGGCCAGGGCCCATGGGGGCTTCGCGTCGATCTCGATCTGGTTCTTGCCGGCCTTCGCGGGCACCGTGCGCAGGTAGCTCACGAGCGCCGAGGCGTCTTCCGGCTTCAGGTACTGCAGGCTGTGCTCGACCGCCTCGCCCATCGGGCCCGAAGCAGAGCCGCGGCCCGCGGCGTGGCCGGTCGTCAGGTACGAGGCGATCTCGGCATCGCTCCACGCGCCGATGCCGTTCTTCGCGTCCGAGGTGATGTTGTAGGCGCGCCAGCCCTGCACCGTCTCGCCCGCGAGCTCGTTGCCCTTTTCCATCGCGAAGGCGAAGTTGCGCGGCGTGTGGCATTCGGCGCAGTGGCCCAGCGCGGAGGCGAGGTACTTGCCCTGGTTCCACGCGAGCGGCTTAGACGCGTCGGCCTCGAAGCGGGCGCTCTTGAAGAAGGCTGCGTTCCAGAAGCCCATGGCCCAGCGCTGGTTGAACGGGAAGCCGAGGTCGGCCTCCCGGTTCGGCTGGTTCACCTTGGGCAGGCTGAAGAGGTAGGCCTTGATCGCGAGCACGTCGGCGCGGCTCAGCGCGGTGTACGAGGTGTAAGGGAAGGCCGGGTACAGGCGCTTGCCGTCGGCACGCACGCCGTCGTGCAGCGCGCGCACGAACTGGTCGTCGCTCCATTTGCCGATGCCCGTTTCGGGGTCGGCCGTGATGTTCGACGAATAGATCGTGCCGAACGGCAGCACGAAGGGCAGGCCCCCCGCGAAGGGCTGGCCCTTGCCGCCGGGCACCGTGTGGCATGCGATGCAGTCGGCGGCCTTGGTGAGGTACTCGCCGCGCACGAGCAGCGCCGCGTCGACCGGCGCACCGGCCAGCACGGGCGCTTCGCCCGCGGAGCCGTCCGTGCGGTTCAGGAAGAAATAGAGCGCCGCGCCGATGACGAGCAGCGCCACCAGCACCTTGAGAAAGCGCTTCATGCCGACCTCCCTTCGTCGTGCGGGGCTTCGGCGATCTTCTTCTTCATCGCCTCCTTGTCCTGCGCCAGCAGCGCGCGGTTCACCGGCAGCGAGCGCAGGCGCACGCCGGTGGCGGCGAAGATCGCGTTGGCCAGCGCCGGCGCGGCGATGGCGGTGCCGACTTCGCCGAGCCCGCCGGGCGCCTCGGCGCTCTTCACCATGTGCAGCTCGATCGGCGGCGACTCGTTGATGCGCAGCGTGCGGTAGTCGTGGAAGTTGCTTTGCTCGATGGCGCCGTCGCGCAGCGTGATCTCGCTGTAGAGCGCGGCGCTCAGCCCGAAGAGCAGCCCGCCCTGTATCTGCGCCTCGATGGAGCCGGTGTTCACCGCGATGCCGCAGTCGAGCGCGACCACCGCGCGCCGCATGCGCACCTCGCCCTGCGGCGAAACCTCTGCCTCGACGATGGCGCACACGCGGCTGCCGAAGGCATCGCCCACCGCCACGCCGCGCCCCACGCGCGCCGGCAGCGAGCCCTGGCCCCAGCCGGCCTTGCTGGCCGCGAGGTCGAGCACCGCGAGCGTGCGCGGGTTCTTCTGCAGCATCGCGCGGCGGTAGGCCACCGGGTCTTTCTTGGCGCGGTGCGCCAGCTCGTCGATGAAGCTCTCCATCACGAAGAGGTTGTGCGTGGGGCCCACGCCGCGCCACCAGCCGACGTTCAGGCCCGGCGGCATGTCGTGCCGCACCCACTCGACCTTGAGGTTCGGCAGGTCGTAGCAGGGCTCGGCCACGCATTCGATCAGGTCGCTGTCCATGCCGTCCTTGCCCATGAACGCGGGCGCCCAGCGGCCCAGCACCGTGCCGCCCGAGATGCGGTCGCCGAACCACTGGATGCGGCCTTCGCCGTCCACCACGGCCGAGATCTCGTCGTGGTACATGGGGCGCACGATGTCGTGGCGGATGTCTTCCTCGCGCGTCCACACCACCTTGAGCGGGTAGGGCACCTGTTTCGCGAAGGCCACGGCCTGCTCGACCGAGTCGGTCTCCAGCCGCCGGCCGAAGCCGCCGCCCAGGTACTGGTTGTGCAGCACCACCTTGTCCTCGGCCAGGCCGGTGATCTTCGCGGCCACGCTCACGCAGCGCGCCGGCACCTGCGTGCCCACCCAGATGTCGCAGCCATCGGGCCGCACGTGCACCGTGGTGTTGAGCGGCTCCATGGTCGCGTGGGCCAGCATCGGCAGGTCGTAGGTGGACTGCACCAGCGTGCCTTCGGGCCGCTTGCCGGTTTCCTTGCCGACGATGGCCTTGTCCTTGGCCAGTGCATTTGCCAGCCCGTCGCGCAGCTGCTGCGTGGTGAGCGTGGCGTTGCGCCCCGGCGTCCACTGCAGCTTCAGCGCCTCGAGGCCGCGCTTGGCGGCCCAGAAATGCTCGCCCACCACGGCCACCGCATCCTTGATGCGCAGCACGTCGATCACGCCGGGAATCGCCCGCGCCGCCTTGTCGTCCACCGACGCCAGCACGCCGCCCAGCGTGGGGCTCGCCTTGACCGTCGCGACCTTCATGCCCGGCACGCGCACGTCGATGCCGAACTGCACACTGCCGTCGACCTTGCCCGACGAATCGACGCGCCGCAGCGGCTGGCCGATCAGCCTGAAGTCCTTCGGCTCCTTCAGCGCCACCTTGGCCGGCATCGGCAGTTTTGCAGCGGCACTTGCGAGCGCGCCGAAACCGAGCTGCCGGCCCGAAGCCGCGTGGCTCACCACGCCGCGCGTCACCGTGCAGCTTTCGGGTTCGACCTTCCACTGCGCGGCGGCGGCACTCACCAGCAGCGTGCGCGCCACGGCGCCGGCCTCGCGCAGCACGCCGAAGGTGCCGCGCGTGCTGGTCGAACCGCCGGTGATCTGGCCGCCGAGCAGCGGCATGCCGTAGAGCGCCTCGTTCGCCGGCGAGTGTTCCACGCGCACCTGGTCGAGCTCGACGCCGAGCTCCTCGGCCAGCAGCATCGCCGAGCCGGTGTAGATCGCCTGGCCCATCTCGGCCATCGGCATCACGAGGCGCACGCCGCCGTCGGCATCGATGCGGATGAAGGCGTTGGGCGCGAAGGCCGGGTTGCCGTCGGCGAGCGCGGCGGCCGCGTCGCCCGGCTGCTGCCTGGGGCTGATCGCGGCGAAGGCCTTGCCGCCACCGATCCAGGTGAAGGCCAGCGCGAGGCCGCCTGCCTGCAGGGCCGCGCGGCGGCTGACGGTGCCCGCCGCGGCGCTCACGATGCGCTCCTTGCCGGCATCACCGCCACCGACTGCAGCACCTCGGCCTTGCCTGTGGCGGCCTGCTTGATGGCCGCGCGGATGCGCGAGTAGGTACAGCAGCGGCAGACGTTGCCCGACATGGCCAGGTCGATGTCGGCGTCGCTCGGGTTGGGCGTGCGCTGTATCAGCGCGGCGGCCGACATGATCTGGCCCGACTGGCAGTAGCCGCACTGCACCACGTCGACGTCGAGCCAGGCCTTCTGGATGCTCTTGCCCGCGGGCGTCTGCGCGACGGCCTCGATGGTGGTGACGGCCTTCTTGCCGATGGAGCCCACCGGCAGCACGCACGATCGAACGGGCTGGCCGTCGAGGTGCACGGTGCAGGCGCCGCACTGGGCGATGCCGCAGCCGAACTTGGTGCCGGTGAGTCCGACGATGTCGCGCAATGCCCAGAGCAGGGGCATGTCGTCGGGCGCGTCGAGGGCAACGGACTTGCCGTTGATGTTGATGTCGATCATGGGCCCCGCCTTCTTTCTTCGTGTGGTTCGCCGTGGGTGGCAGCGAACCATAGCGCGACTTCGCAAAGCGCGCTTGGCGGGCAGGGGCGCGTTCAAGCGGCGTGCGCGGTTTTCCTGGGGCGGCGCACGCCGGCGTTCAATCGAAGGTATTCACCGCCGCACATGCAGCGGCGGTCGTCGTTCTGCCAGGAGCGTCAGGCAGGCGCCTTCTGTGCCGGTGCCTGCAGCGGCGGCGTGCCTGTCTTGAACAGGCCGGCGAGCTGCTTGCGCAGCTCCGGCGTGTCGGTGTGGCCGTGGACGGTCACGGCGTGCTGCACCGCGGCATCGAGCAGTTCGCTCTCGCTGTCGGCGCTCAGCGCGACGCTGCAGTTCGTCGTGCTCGGGTACTCGCGGCAGTCGATGTATTGGCGTGGCATGGCGACTCCTTGGATGTCCTCAGGGACGTGCTTCGAATATGAGGTTGAAAGGCGTTTCGCTGGCGCGGCGGAAGTGCGCGAAGCCGCCCTTGGAGGCCACGTCGCGAAGGCGCGCCTCGCCGGCCTGCGCGCCGAGGCACAGGCCCACTTCCTGCGAGCGCGAGGCTGGCGTGCAGATGAAGTTCGACGCCGAATAGAACACGCGCCCCACGGGATTCATGTTGTCCTCCAGCCGGTCGTTGGCGAAGGGCTCCACCAGCATCCATGTGCCCTGCGGCTTGAGGCTGGCGCGCACGTGCGCCGCCGCGCCCACCGGGTCGCCCATGTCGTGCAGGCAGTCGAAGAAGGCCACCAGGTCGTAGTCCTTGCCCGGAAAGTCCTTCGCGCTCGCAACCTCGAAGCTCAGCCGCTTCGGATCGTCGATGCCGGCCTTGCGCGCCGTCTCGCGCGCACGTTCGATCGACGGCGCGTGGTAGTCGAAGCCGACGAAGCTCGACTCGGGATAGGCCTGCGCCATCAGCAGCGTGGACGCGCCATGCCCGCAGCCCACGTCGGCCACGCGCGCGCCGCGTTCGAGCGCGGCCGGAACGCCTTCGAGCGCCGGAATCCACTGGCTCACCAGGTTGGCCGCATAACCCGGCCTGAAGAAGCGCTCGGTGCCGTGGAAGAGGGCGGGGTCGTGCTCGTGCCAGCCGATGCCCAGGCCCGTGCGCATGGCCTGGACCATCTTGGGCACGGCCTTGAACTGCGCCACCGCGATCTGGAAGGCGCCGGGCACGAAGGCGGGGCTACCTTCCTCGGCGAGCGCGAAGGCCTGCTCTTCGGTGAGCGAGAAGCGCTCCCCCTTCGGGTCGTACTCGACATAGCCGCTCGCGGCCTGTGCCGAAAGCCATTCACGCAGGTAGCGCGGATCGGTCTCGGTGCGTTTGGCCAGCTCTTCCACGGTGCCGGGGCCCTTTGCCATTTCCTTGTACAGGCCGAGCTGGTCGCCCACGACGATGGTTGCGGCGTGCATCACGGCGCCGATGTCATGGACGAAGTTACCCATGAACGCGTTAAGCCTTGTTTCGTCGATAGCCATGTGTTTCCCCTTCGCCGGCGGACGGCTCGCGCGCCCCCTGCCTGCCTATACTGGGTTCGCGGCAGAGGGACATCGGTCATCGTCCGTCCCGATGCATGCAGGCGCCATACGCAGCAATGCGTATGCGGCACGAAGAAGAAAGCGAGACAAGGGGCACGCCATGACGCATCTCACGCGCGGCGATTGCGCAAGCGCACTTCGCCTGCTGGAGCAACTCGAATCCGGACAATCGCCCGTGCGGCACCGCGGCGTGCATGCAATCCGCCGCATCCCGGCAAAGGCGCCGCGACGGCGCGAGTTCCGCCGCGCCTCGATGCAGGCCGACCACTACCGCCGCGCGGGGCTGGAGCATGCGGTGGCGGTGGCGCTGCTGTACCGGCTGGCCTGCCGTGCCGACGCGCCGGCTCCCGCCGTTTCACCGCCTGCCGGCCTCACGCCCCGCGAGGGCGACGTCATGCGCTGGCTCTCCTGCGGAAAGACCGACGCCGAGATCGCCGCCCTGCTCCAGATCAGCCCGCGCACGGTGCACAAGCACCTGGAGCACGTGTACGTGAAGCTGGGCGTGGAGACACGCACCGCTGCCGTGATGCGCGCGCTCGGCATGGGCACCGGCGCGCCTTGAGGCGAAGCCGAAGGGCCCTCAGCGCGAAGCCACGGCCACAGGCGAATCCGCGGACGAGGCGCTGCGCCCGATCATCCACGCGCACACCGCCGACACCACACCCGCGAACAGCACGTACAGGCAGATCTGCCACGGCTGGCCGCCGCCGGACTTGAGCAGCGCGGTCGCGATGATCGGCGTGATGCCCGAGGCGAAGATGCCCGAGAACTGGTAGACGAAGCTGATGCCGGTGTAGCGCACCTTCGCGTCGAACAGGTCGCAGAAGAGGGCGGCCTCCGGCCCGTACACCGACGCATACAGGATGCCGAAGGGCACGATGATCGACAGCCACACCAGCAGCACGCTGCCGCCGCTGTGCGTCATGAGCCAGAAGCCCGGAAACGCCGACACGGCCGTGATGAGCGAACCCCACATGTACACGCGTGGGCGCCCCAGCCGGTCGGACATGCGCCCGAAGAAGGGGATGGCGAAGCACATCACCACCGCCGCGGCCATCACGCCCAGCAGCGCCTCGGTGCGGTTGATCTTGATGGTGCTCGTGAGGTAGTTGATGGAGAACACGCCGAAGATGTTGAAGAACACCCCGTCGATGTAGCGCGCGCCCATGCCCTTGAGCACGTTGCCGGGGTAGCGGCGCAGCATGTCCATGAAGGGAATGCGCAGCTCGGCGTTGCGCGCCTTCACCGCCGCGAACTCCGGCGTTTCCTTCACGTGCAGGCGGATGTACATGCCCACCATCACCATTACGCCCGAGATCAGGAAGGCGATGCGCCAGCCCCAGGAGAGGAACTGCTCGTCGGTCAGCAGCCACGACAGCAGCGCCACCACGCCCGAGGCCATGCAAAGGCCGATGGCCAGGCCGATCTGCGGCAGCGAGGCGTAGAAGCCGCGCTTCTCTTTCGGCGCGTATTCGTACGCCATGAGCACCGCGCCGCCCCATTCGCCGCCCAGGCCGATGCCCTGCGCCACGCGCAGCAGCAAAAGCAGCAGCGGCGCCGCAATGCCGATCTGCGCGTAGGTGGGCACCAGGCCGATGAGGAAGGTGGCCACGCCCATGATCATCAGCGTGATGACGAGCATGCTCTTGCGGCCGATCTTGTCGCCGAAGTGGCCGAAGATCACGCCGCCCAGCGGCCGCGTGACGAAGCCCACCGCGAAGGTGGTGTAGGCCAGCAAGGTCGACACCACCGGGTCGCTGCCGGGGAAGTAGAGCTTGTTGAACACGATGCCGGCCACCACGCCGTACAGGAAGAAGTCGTACCACTCGATGGTGGCGCCAACCAGGGCCGAAACCACCACCCTGCGAATCGCTTTCTCGTCGCTTGCACTCATGTCTGTCTCCGATGAGGTTTGTCGTGGCGGTCTCTGCGGACCGTGGGGTTCGAAACGGGAACTCAGTGCGCGGCCGCTGCCGCTCTCGCGTTCTCTCTGATCAGGTCGACGGCCTTCTCGGCCATCATCACGGCGGGCGCGTTGGTGTTGCCCGACACAAGCGTCGGCATCGTCGAGCAGTCGATCACGCGCAGCCCCGCCACGCCGTGCACGCGCAGGCGGGCGTCGACCACGGCGAGCGCGTCCGCGCCCATGCGACAGGTGCCGGTGGGGTGGAAGATGGTGGCGCCGTTGTTGCGGCAGAACTCCAGCAGGTCGGCGTCGCTCACCGCGCCGGGGCCGGGCTTCACCTCGCGCTTCACGTACGGGCGCATCGCGGGCGAGTCGGCGATTGCGCGCGCGGCCTTCACGCCGGCCACGGTGGTCGCGCGGTCGAGCTCGGTGGAAAGATAGTTGGGCTGCATCTCGGGCGGCTCGGCCGCGTCGAGCGAGCGGATCCGCACGTGGCCGCGCGATTCGGGCCGCAGCTGGCAAACCGACATCGTGAAGCCCGAGTACGGATGCACCTTGCCGCCCGCCATGTCGGCCGAGAGCGTGGCGACGTGGAACTGGATGTCGGGCGTGGCCGCCACCGGCCGGCCCTCGGCATCCTTCAGCGCGCGCATGAAGCAGCCGCCCTGGTTGATACCCACCGCCAGCGGGCCGGTGCGGTGCAGCAGCCATTCGAGGCCCATGCCCATCTGTCCGAACCAGGAGTTGAGCTGGTCGTTGGTGGTGATGGGCTTGGTGCACTCGTAGCCCAGGCGGATCTGCAGGTGGTCCTGCAGGTTCTCGCCGACGCCGGGCAGCTCGTGCAGTACCGGAATGCCGAAGCGATCGAGCAGCGCGCGCGGCCCGATGCCCGAGAGCTGCAGCAGCTGCGGCGACTGCAGCGAACCCGCCGACAGCAGCACCTCCGCGCGGCAGCGCGCGGTTTTCAGCTGGCCGCCTTGGCGGTAGGTGATGCCGGCAGCGCGCCTGCCGTCGAACAGCAGGCGCTCGGCCATCGCTTCGGTCTCGATGCGCAGGTTGGGCCGCCGCTTCACCGCCGGCGTCAGGTAGGCCTTGGCCGTGCTGCAGCGCCAGCCCTTGTGAGTGGTGAGCTGGTAGTAGCCCGCGCCTTCCTGCGCGGCGCCGTTGAAGTCGTCGGTGCGCGGCACGCCGGTCTGTGCGGCGCCGTCGATGAAGGCTTCGATCAGCTCGTGCTTCGCGGCGATGTCCGAAACCTTCAGCGGCCCCTCGCCGCCATGGACGGCGTCGGCGCCGCGCTGGTTGCCTTCGGAGCGGATGAAGTAGGGCAGCACCTCGTCGTAGCTCCAGCCGGCGTTGCCCAGCGCGGCCCAGTGGTCGTAGTCCTCGCGCTGGCCGCGGATGTAGATCAGGCCGTTGATCGAACTCGATCCGCCCAGCGTCTTGCCGCGCGGCCAGTAGATGCGCCGGCCGTTCATGTTCGGGTCGGGGTCGGTCTCGAAGCGCCAGTTGTAGGTGGGGCTCCACATCGTCTTGCCGTAGCCGATGGGCAGGTGGATCCACAGCGACCGGTCGGCCGGCCCCGCTTCCAGCAGCAGCACGCGCGTGGCCGGGTCTTCGCTGAGCCGGCCGGCGAGCACGCAGCCGGCGGAGCCCGCGCCGACGACGATGTAGTCGAACTCTTCTTCAGGCATGCAATGGGTCCCGGGGGAAGTTCTGGAAGGCGAGCGCCTCGTTCGAACCAATCCTAGGACATTGATTTTCGGAACGCAATGTTCCGTTTTTAAGGTTTACCCGAATGACCGGCGGCCCGGCCGGTCCCTGGTTCCTAGGCTGTGGCGCCTTCCGCCGAGATCTGGAAGGCAAGTGCGGCGCCCTCCACAGCAGCGAATTCGGGACGCCCGGTCTTGATCCGGAAGACCGAGACAGCCTCCACCAGCTGGTCGGCCTGGAACTTCATGCTTCCGGCCGCGGCCGCGCTTTCCTGGACCAGCGCGGCGTTCTGTTGCGTCGCCTGGTCCAGCTGCACCACCGCCTCGCTGACCTGCGCGACGCCGACGCTCTGCTCCGAGCTGGCCGTGCTGATCTCGCCGACGATGTCCGCGACCCGCCTGATGGATTCGACGACTTCCGACATGGTGACTCCGGCACGGTCCACCAGCGCCGAGCCGGTCTCGACACGATCGACGCTCGCGCTGATCAGCGCCTTGATCTCCTTGGCGGCGTCGGCCGACCGGCTCGCGAGATTGCGCACCTCGGACGCGACCACGGCAAAGCCTCGGCCCCGCTCGCCCGCGCGCGCGGCCTCGACGGCCGCGTTCAGCGCGAGGATGTTGGTCTGGAAGGCGATGCCGTCGATCACGCCGATGATGTCGGCGATCCGCCTGCTGCTGTCGTTGATGCTCTTCATCGTCTCCACCACCTGCACCACGACCTCGCCGCCGCGCATGGCCACGCTGCTCGCGCCGTCGGCGAGCCTGTTGGCTTCGGTGGCGTTGTCGGCATTGCGCCTGACGGTGGAGTTGAGCTCTTCCATGGAGGCGGCGGTTTCCTCGAGCGAGGACGCCTGCGATTCCGTTCGGCGGGAAAGGTCGTTGTTGCCATGGGCGATCTCGGCGCTCGCGGCGGCGATGCTGTCGGCGGAGGAGCGGACCTGGCCGATGAGGCCGACCAGCTGGCGCTGCATGACGGCCATGGAGGCCAGCACGCTGCCCTCGGGGGCCTCGTGCGCGCCGTCGATTTCGCTCAGATCGCCCTGGGCCACCTTGTGGGCAGCCACGCTGAGCTTGGCTGGCTCGTCGCCAAGAGCCGCGAAAAGGCGGCGCGCAATGAAGATGCCCAGCGCCACGGCGGCAAGCACGGCAAAGATGCTCAGGGCGAGCAGCAGCACCCGCTGCCTCGAGTACGCCGCCGCGGATGCCTCGACGCTCGTGCGGGATATCTCTTCGTTGTGGTCCGTGTATTCCTTCGAGGCGGCGAGAAGTTGCACCAGCAGCGGCCTGCACTCGACGTTCATCTTCTCGATGGCCTCCTCGCGCTTTCCGGTGCCCGCGAGTTCGACGATGGACACCGCGATGGGCAGGTACTCCCTCTCGATCTTTTCGATCCTGGCAAAGATGGCCCGCTCGCGCGCCGTGATGTCTTCCCCGGCTTCGAGCGCTTCCTTGAGCTGCTTCAGGCTCGATGCCAGCTGCTCGTTGCTGCCGACCGCCATCGCCTTGGCCGATTCGCGATCGGACCGATGGCCCAGAAGCACCATGTCGCGCACGCCGATCGCCCGCTGGCTGGCCGCGACGCTGATGCCGGTGGCCAGCGCCTGCCGGTGCGCGATGCCGGCGATGTATCCCGAGAATCGATGGTCGGCCGCACTCAGCGAACGCTGGGCCAGCAGGCTCACGAGCAGCACCAGCAGCACGAGTACGGTGAAAGTCCCGGCGAGCAGTTTCCGGGTCGAGAGAGTCTTCATGGGTCCGATTCCGCAGAGAAGGAAGAGAAAAGGGCAATGCGCAGTGCCGGAAGCGCCGCGTTCCGGGGCGGCTGATTTCCGTGCCTTTCTTTTCGGCCATGAATGCTGATTCTTAAGCTTTGCTTCTTCCTTTTTTGTTTTTGATAACAAATGACGGATTTTTGTTTACGAAGCGAGCTTTTATCGATGCTTTGAATGCTGCATGCGTCGGCGAACGCAAGCTGCGTCCGGAGTTTCGGGAATGCCCGGAAGGCCGAGCGGTGGAACAATCGCCCCGCCTAGCTGTTTCCCAGGCCAACCCATAAGGTTTATCTGCATGTCACGTTCTGCGCGCGCATCCGCCGCGGCGATTCCCCCGGAGGAGCCGGAATCCGCCTCCGCCTCCGGTTCCTCGGCCGAGCGCAGCCTGCGCCTGCTGGCACTGCTCGCCAACGAAGGCCGTGCCCTGACGCTGGCCGAACTGGCCGCGCAGCTCGGCCTGCCCAAGGGCACGGCGCACCGCATCTGCACCCAGCTGCTGTCCACCGGTTTCCTCGCGCGCGACGTGGACGAGCGCTCCTTCACCGTCGGCCCCGCGCTGCGCCGGCTGGCCTTCGACACGCTGAACCACGGCGTGGTGCGCGGACTGCGGCACGAGGTGCTGTCGGCGCTGGTGCGCGAGGTGGGCGAGACCTGCAACCTCACCACGCTCGACGGCGCTCAGGTGCTGTACCTCGACCGCGTGGAAGCCCAGTGGCCGCTGCGCCTGACGCTCGACGTGGGCTCGCACGTGCCGCTGCACTGCACGGCCAGCGGCAAGCTCTTCCTGGCGCTGATGCCGGCGAAGGCGCGCGATGCGTTCATCGACGGACTGCCACTGGAGCGCATGACGCCCAACAGCATCACCAGTGCAGATGCGCTGCGCGCCGAGTGCGAGGCGATCGCGAAGCGAGGCCATTCGCGCGACAACGAGGAGTTCATTGCCGGCCTCGTGGCGGTGGCCGTGCCGGTGCGCGACGCGGTCGGCGCAGTGCGTGCCGCGCTGGCGGTGCATGCGCCGACGGCGCGCATGTCGATGGACGACGCCCTCCAGCGCATCGACGCGCTGAAGGCGGCGGCGCAGAAGATGACCGGGCTGCTCTGAGCGGCGGCGCCGAAGCCTGTCTTGGGCTTCGTCAGCTTCGAGTGGGTACGCAGCCGCAGAATCCGCCGCTCGCGACAAGCGCAGGAGAAAGAACGAAACGCATGCCCAACGCCGCCAAGACCATCCGCAGCTTCAACGCCGGGCGCGACCCCGAGAGGCTGGCGATGAAATACGCCAACCTGCGCTCCAGCCCCTTCGTCTTCCTGCGCGGCACCTGCCACCTGTTCTATGACCGCCTGCCGGCCGGCACGCTGTTCTCCAAGGCACCGGCGGCATGGCTGTGCGGCGACGCGCACCTGGAGAATTTCGGCAGCTACAAGGGCGACAACCGGCTCGTCTACTTCGACCTCAACGACTTCGACGAAGCCGCGCTCGCGCCGGTGACGTGGGAGCTGGTGCGCTTCCTGTCGAGCATCCTGGTGGCGGGCGAGGGCCTGTGCAAGAGCACCGCCGACGCGGACGCCCTGTGCAAGACCTTCCTCGATGCCTATGCCGGCGCGCTCGTGCCGGGCAAGGCCCGCTGGATCGAGCGCGACACCGCAGGCGGCCTCGTCAGAGACCTGCTCGACACCCTGAAGGCGCGCACCCGCCCCGCGTTCCTCGACCGGCGCAGCGACCGCAAGGGCCGCAGGCGCTCCATCCGCTGCGATGGCAGGCACGCGCTGCAGGCCACCGAGGCGCAGCGCGAGCGGGTCACCAGGCTCATCGACACCTTCGCCGCCTCGCAGCCCAACCCCGGCTTCTTCAAGGTGCTCGACGTGGCCCGCCGGATCGCCGGAACCGGCAGCCTCGGCGTGGAGCGCTACATCGTGCTGATCGAAGGCAAGGGCTCGCCCGACGCCAACTTCCTGCTCGACCTGAAGCAGGCGCTGCCGTCCTCGCTCGTGCCGCACCTGAAGAAGACGAAGCAGCCCGAATGGCCGTCGGAAGCGCACCGCGTGGTTGGCCTGCAGCGCCGCATGCAGGCCGTGTCGATGGCCTTCCTGCATCCCATCGTCGGCCGCAAGTCTTCGTACGTGCTGCGCGGCCTCCAGCCCAGCGAAGACCGCGTGATGCTCGACGTGAACCGCACGCGCCTCGCCGATATTCGAGGCGTGATCGCCGAGATGGGCCAGCTCATGGCCTGGGCGCAACTGCGCAGCTCGGGCCGCCAGGGTTCGGCCATCGCAGATGCGCTGATCGACTTCGGGGCGTCGGCGAAATCGTGGCGCGGGGACTTGCTGGCTGCGGCGCATCAGTGTGCGGCGCAGGTGGTGGAGGATTGGGCGCTCTATTGCGAAGCGTATGACGCGGGGCTGATGGCGCCGCCGGCCTGATCGCCGACAGTCTTCACCAGATCAGCCCGACCACCGACCGCACCACGCTCACCGTCGCCAGCCCGATCAGCAGATTCAACACCTGCCGCCTGAACTGCTCCGGCGACACGCCCTTGAACGAGCGCTGCCCCCACCAGATGCCGGCCAGCATCGCGGGCGCGAGCCACAGCGCCCACTTGAGCGTGTCGGGCCCCAGCAGGTTGCCGGACGCGTGTGCCGACGAAGGCATCAGCGCCGCGCTGATCAGTGACACCACGTCGCTGAAGAGCAGCAGCGCGATCAGCGTGGCGCGCAGCGCGGCGGGCGCCATCTTCGCGGTGCTGAGCAAAACCGCGACCGCGATGCCGCCGATGGCCGCGACGCCGTTGATGAAGCCTGATGCCAGACCGGCCGTAAGACGCAGGCCGCGCGTGGGTTCCAGTGCGACATGTGCGCCGCCGCGCAGCAACAGGGCGGCGGCCATCAGCAGCACGCCGATCAGAAGGCGCAGCGGCGTCTCGGGCAGCCATGCGAGCAGCGCCACGCCGATGGGAATGCAGATGAGGTTGCCGAGCATCAGCCAGCCGAGCCATGGCAGGTCGACGTCGCGCGCGATGCCGCGCAGTTGGCTCAGGCTGGCGAGGATCTCCAGCATGAAGATGGCGGGCACCACCAGCGCGGGCGAGATCACCAGCGACATGCCCGCGACGGTGATGGCGGAGAAGCCGAAGCCCGCGAAGCCGCGCACGATGCCGGCCGCGAACACCACGCACAGGCTGTAGGCGAGCGTTGCCGGCGCCAGCGGCGGCACCAGCAGTTCGGCAGCCGTCATGCCTGAAAGAGCGGCATCAGCTTCAGCCGCTGCACCTTTCCCGAAGGGCCGCGCGGCAGGTCCTGCACGAAGCGGTAGTGGCCCGGGGCCTTGTAGCGGCCGAGCACGGTGGCGGCGAACTCGCGCAGTTGCTCCTCGGTGCAGGCGCTGCCTTCGCGCAGCACGACGCACACGCCGATCTCCTGGCCGTAGTGGCGGTCGGGCACACCCACGGAGACGGCCTCGAGCACGGCGGGATGCTTCAGCAGGGCCTCGTCGATCTCGCGCGGCGCGATGTTCTCGCCGCCCTTGATGATGAGTTCCTTGATGCGGCCGGTGACGAAGAAGAAGCCGTCCTCGTCGCGATGGCCGAGGTCGCCGGTGCGCAGCCAGCCGTCGGGCGTGAAGCTCGCGCGCGTGGCTTCCTCGTTCTTGTAGTAGCCCAGCATCACGTTGGGCCCGCGAATGACGAGTTCGCCGGTGGTGCCGTCGGGTACGGCCGCGAGCTGCGCATCCACCACGCCGGCCATGCAGCCCGAGGCACGGCCGACCGAGCCGATCTTGCGTGCGGCCGGGTCCATGGGGTTGGAGAACGAGGGCGCTGCCGTCTCGGTGAGCCCCATGGTCTCGACGATGCCGATGCCGAACATCTGCTCGAAGGCGCGCAGGTGCTCCGGCGGCAGTGCGGCCGAGGCCGAGCGGCAGAAGCGGATCGACAGCGTCTGCGCGAGCGGCGGCCTGGGGCCCTCGAGCAGGTAGGAGATCATGGTGGGCACCACGTTGATCCAGCTGCATTGCGTCTGCGTGGCCTGTTCCCAGAAGCGGCCGGCCGAGAACTTCGGTGGCATCGCGAGGCTGCCGCCGTGCGCCAGCGGCGCGAGCATGGTCACTGTGAAGGCGTTGATGTGATAGAGCGGCAGCACCGCCAGCACGCGGTCGGAAGGGCGCAGCTGGTGCTCGACGCTGATGGCATGCGCATTCGCCGCCAGGTTGCGCTGCGTGAGCATCACGCCCTTGGGGTTGCCGGTGGTGCCCGAGGTGTACATCAGCAGCGCGACCGCATCGGGCGAGGGCGAAGGCACGTCGGCAGCGGCTTCTTCCTCGCCGGGCAGCGCGTCGCCTTCGGGGTCGACCACGATCAGCTCCACGGGCCGGTCGAAGGTTTCGACGATGCCGCGCACGCGCGATTCCCACTCGGGCGCGACGCAGACCAGGCGGCAGTCGGAATGCGAGAGCACGTAGTGCATCTGCTCGGGCTGCGACAGCAGGTTGACCGGGTTCACGCGGAACCCGCCGTGCATCGCGCCCAGCAGCAGCCGCAGCGTCTGCAGGCCATTGGGCATGACGACCGAGACCGTGTCGCCCGGCTGCATGCCGAGCCCGCGCAGCACGGCCGAGACGCGGCGGCATCCGCGCGCGAGTTCGCCATAGGTGATGTGCCGTTCCGATTCCGTGGCGCGCGCGTATACCGCGTGCGGCTGCTCGTCTGCGTGGCGCTCGATCAGCGCGTGCACCGTGGTCGCGGCCGCCGTCATCGTCAGTTCGCGCCGTGGCTGGCGAAGAAGGCGCCGAAGATGTCTTCCTCGCTCGGCACCACCTCGGGAATCGGGCGCGACACGCGCGTGATGTTCAGGTAGTGCCGGTAGTTCATGTTGTCGGAGAAGTTGTTCTTGCCCCAGGTGCCGCAGCCCATCGACAGCGAGAAGGGCAGCCCGTTGTCGAAGCTGCCGCCGGTGGCGATGCAGTGCGCCTGGTCGACGATCACGCGCGACACCGGCAGCGTGAGGCCGAGCGTGAGCGCGCGTTCGGGCACTGCGCTGTGCAGGCCCACCGAATGGCCCGCGCCTTCGTACGAATAGATGCGCGCCACGGTGGCGGCCGCCTCGTCGAAGTCGCGCGCAGCGTACACCGCGAGCACCGGGCTCAGCTTCTCGCCGGAGAAGGGGTGGTCGTGGCCCACGCCGTCCTCCGCCACCATGAGGATGCGCGGGTCGGCCTCGGCAATCGCCTGCCAGGCGGCGCGGTTCGCGCCATCCACGGCGGCCGCGCGCTCGGCGATGGTGCGTGCCGACTGGCCGATGACAGCGGCAGAGAGCTTGCCCTCGGGCCACATCAGTTTCTGCAGCGTGGCCTTCTGCGCGTCGGCGAGCATGACGGCGCCACGGTCCTTCAGGGCGGAGAGCATCTTCGCGCGCACCGCATCGACGACGACGAGGCTGTTCTCCGACGAGCAGCTGGTCGCGTTGTCGAAGGTCTTGGAGCGCACGATGCGGTCGGCCGCCGCTTCGACATCCGCAGTCTCGTCGACGATGCCCGCCACGTTGCCCGCGCCCACGCCGAAGGCCGGCGTGCCGCTTGCATAGGCTGCGCGCACATTGGCCTGCGAGCCCGTGGCCACCACCAGATCGCACAGGCGCATCAGCTCGGCGGTCGACTGCTTGTTGACCGGTGCCGGCAGCAGTTGCACCAGGTCGCGCGGCGCGCCGATGCGGTCGAACTGCCGGTGGATGAACTCGATGAGCCGCGCCGCCGTCGACCAGCCCTTGGGCGAGGGCGCGACGATTACCGCGTTGCGCCCCTTCAGCGCATTGATGATCTTGTTGGCGGGCGTCGCGCCCGGGTTGGTCGACGGCGTGATGGCGCACACCACGCCCACCGGCCGCGCGATCTCGACGATGCCGCGCGCCGGGTCTTCGGCGATCACGCCGACCGAGCGCGCGCCGTGCAGGTCGCGCAGCAGGCCGAAGGTCTTGCGGTGGTTCTTGCGCACCTTGTCCTCGACGTTGCCCACGCCGGTGTCCTTGACGGCCAGCTCGGACAGCTCGCGGTTGCGTGCCGGCTCGATGATGGCCCAGCCCGCCGCGACCACGGCGGTGTCGACCTGCGCCTGCGACCAGGTCTCGTAGATGCGCTGTGCGGCGCGGGCGCGTGCCACCAGCTCGGCGATGGGGGAGGGCGGGTTGTTCGTATGTTCCATGGGGACCTGTGTGGATCAATCCACCTTGATGTTGGCTTCTTTCGCGAGCTTCTGCCAGCGCACGAGTTCGGCGGTCACGACCTTGCCGAGCTGCTCCGGCGTTCCGCCCACGCCTTCGCTGCCCTGTGCGAGCAGCTTGTCGCGGATCTCCGGTTCCTTGACGACGGTGTTGATCACGCGGTTGAGCCTGTCGATGGCGGGCTTGGGTGTCTTGGCGGGCACGAACACGGCGTACCAGGAGTCGACGTCGAAGTCGGCAATGCCGGCCTCCTGCATCGTCGGCACGTCGGGGAAGGCCGCGCTGCGCCTGGTGGTGGAGACGGCGAGCGCCTTGAGCTTGCCGGCCTTCACGAACTGCGCGGCGGCCGGAATCGACACCCACAGCAGCGGCACCTGCCCGCCCATCACGTCGGTCACGGCCGGGCCGCCGCCGCGGTAGGGCACGTGCGTCATCTGCGTGCCGGTGCGCAGCTTCAGCAGCTCGCCCGCCAGGTGCCCGGGCGAGCCGTTGCCCACCGAAGCGAAGGAGATGCTGTCGGGCTTGGCCTTGGCCAGCGCGACCAGTTCCGCCACGGTATTCGCCGGAAACTGCGTATTGGCCACCAGGATCTGCGGCAGCGAGGCGACCATGCCGACGGGTGCGAAGTCTTTCGCGGTGTCGAAGCCCAACTTGGCGTAGATGGCCGGGTTGATGGTGTGCGACGAGAGCGTGAAGAGCACCGTGTAGCCATCCGCCGGCGCCTTCGCCACCAGCTCGGTGCCGATCGAGCCCGCCGCGCCGCCGCGGTTGTCGATGAGCACCTGCTGGCCGAGCAGGGCCGAGAAGCGCTCCTGCACGATGCGCGCGATCACGTCGGTGCCGCCGCCGGGCGGGTAGGGCACGACGAGGCGGATGGGCTTCGTCGGATAGTCGCCTGCGTTGTCTGCCTGCGCGGCGAAGGGCGCTGCGAGGGTGACTAGAGCCAGCATCCCGGCGCGCAGCCAGGGGGCGAAGAACAACTTCATTCGGGTCTCCTTCTCTTTATGGTGGACATCGGCGACGGCCCGGCCGGTGCGGTGCCCACGCGATAGCCCAGCGTGACGCTGGCATCGCGCGCGCAGGCCATCAGGTGGTCGGCCAGCCCGCGCGCCTGCGTGCGCGCGAAGCGGATCGAGGGCACGCTCATGCCGACGGCCGCCACGGCCTCGCCGCGTGCATTGAGCACGGGCACGCCGAGGCCGCATACGCCGATGCGCCATTCCTCGCGGTTCTCTGCATAACCACGGGCGCGGGAGCGTTCCAGTTCACTGAAAAGGGTGTCGAAGTCGGTGATGCTGTTCCTGGTGTGCGGCTCCAGCGTGCCCAGGCACTCCTGCAGCGCCGGCACGCCCAGGCCTGCCGCAGCGAGAAGCGCCTTGCCCGAGGCCACGCAGTACGCCGCCGCGCGGCCGCCGATGCGCGAGTAGGCGGCCACCGGCAGGGGGCTGTCGAACTTGTCGAGGTAGACGATCTCCGCGCCGTCGAGCACCGCGAGGTGGATGGTCTCGCCCGTGGCCTGCGCCAGCCGCGCGAGGTGGGGGCGCAGCAGCGAGCCGATGTCGGATGCCTCGGAGACCATCGCTCCCAGCTCGAAGAGCCTCAGGCTCGGCCGGTAGGCGCTCGTCTCCGGGTCCTGCACGGCCCAGCCGCACTCGACCAGCGTCTGCAGCGTGCGGTGCGCGTTGCTGCGCGCCATGCCGAAAGCCTGGGCCAACTCGGTGACGCGGCAGTCGCGCTGCTGGCGCACCATCCATTCGAGGGCGGCGAGGCCCTTGGCAAGCGTCGAATCCATGAGGCTGGGGCTTTCGTTAATGTTCCAAATAATAGAACAGCGTTCTTGAATTTGAAACGCAATGATGGACCCGACACGCCCTTTGTCAATCGGGGAGTTGGATGTAGTTCCAAAGGCCTCAGCAGTCCGGCTGTCCAGCGGCTCAGCGCCGATGCCGCCCGGCCATGAGTTCGATGACTTCCCGGAAGATGGCGTTGCCGCTCGCGTTCGCGAGGTCGAGCACGTGGCTGCGGCTGTAATAGGGGCTCAGGTCGAGGCCCACGCCGATGCCGGCGATCTCGATGTCGCCGCGCTGCTCCTGCCGTGCGATCACGTCGCGCAGGTGGTGGTCGAGGTAGTGCGCGTCGTTGGCGAGGTGCGTGGCGCTGTCCATCGGCGAGCCGTCGGAGATCGCCAGCAGCAGCTTGCGCGCCTCGCCGCGCTGGCGCAGCCGCGTGCAGGCCCAGTCGATGGCCTCGCCGTCGATGCCTTCGCGGAACAGGTCGGCCTTGAGCAGCGCCGCCATCGCGGGGCGCGCGCGCCGCCACGGCGTGGCCGCGGCCTTGAAGACGATGTGGCAGCGCTCGTTGAGCCGCCCCGGATGCGGCGGCCGGCCCGCGCGCACCCATTCGCGCTGCGGGCGTCCGCCGTTCCACGCGCCGGTGGTGAAGCCCAGCACCTCGCAGGCCACGCCTGCCTGCTCGAGCGCGCGCGCGAACACGTCGACCATCATCGCGACCGACTCGGCGTGCTCCTTCATCGAGCCCGAGCAGTCGATGAGGAAGGTGACGATGCAGTCGGCAATCGGCTCCATGCGATCGATGCGGAACAGCCGGCGCTCCGTGGGCGACGCCACGAGTTGCGCGAGGCGACGTCCATCGATGAGCCCTTCTTCCTGCGCGCCGTCCCAGCCGTCGCGCTCGGGCACTGCGAGCAGGGCACGCAACTCGCGCGCGAGGCGGGCGACGTTCACGCCCTGCGCGGCGATGCGGCGGTCGAGCTTCTCGCGATGGCCCGCGAGCACTTCCTTGCGCGCGAGCGTGGCGGCGTCGTGCTCGCGGTCGTAGGCATCGGTGAAGACGCGGTAGGCGCCGCCCGCGCCCTCGAGCACCTCGCTGCGGCCCGACTCGGCGGTGGTGAAGCGCTCGACGATCTCCTGGTCCATGTCGGCCACGAGGCTGAACACGCTGCGCTTGTCGTCCACGTGCGCATCGCGCTGGGCTTCGCCGTCTTCCTCGCCGGCCTCGTGAAGCATCGCAGCGACGGTGCGCGCGATGGTGCGGGCGTGTGCTGCGTAGGCGGCCTGGTCGGCGCGGTCCTTGCGCAGGCCGGCCAGCGCATGCCCGATCAGCGGCGCGAGCGCGAAGCGCGTGGCTTCGAGCATGTCCTCGGTTTCTTCGACCACCTGCTCGCCGCTGACGCGCGCACGGCAGATCTGCGCCACCGCGTACAGCAGCAGGCCGCGCGCGGTGTCGGTCAGGCCCGAGTGATGGAAGGCGAGCGACCACTGCTCGTGCCGATGCCGCAGGTTATGCCGCATGCCGGCCATGACCTCGGGCGCGAGCGCTTCCACGCGGAACTGCTCCAGCATCTCGAACAGCATGCGCTCGACCGGCTCCTCGGGCCGCAGGCTTTCATGCAACGCGGCATCCGATGCGATGAGCCGCAGCGCGAGCCCGTCGGCCACGCCGCGGAACGATGCGAAGTCGTCGGTGTCGGGCGATGGATGCAGGTGCGGCGCGAACCACGGCAGCGCCGTGCGGCCGCGGTGCAGCCGCCGTCCGCGGAAATGCAGGTCGCGCTCGCCGCTGAAGGCACGCACCACACCCGCGCAGAGCTCCGCCACGAGTTCTTCCTGCCGCACGCGGCGCTGCATCGCGCTCGCGGGGCCGGCGGTCATTCGCGCGGGCCCGACGAGAGCTGGTGCGACTCCTTCAATTCGCGGTCGAAGCAGCGCTGGAAGTATTCGGCCACCAGCGCCCGCTCCGCGTCGTCGCACTTGTTGACGAAGGAAAGGCGGAAGGCCAGTGCGGCGTCCTTGAAGATCTCTACGTTCTCGGCCCAGGTGATCACGGTGCGCGGCGACATCAGCGTCGAGAGGTCGCCGGCCGCGAAACCCTTTCGCGTGAGGTCGGCCACGGCCACCATCGCTGCGACCAGCTTCGTGCCCGCCTCGTCGGCCAGCGAAGGCACGCGCGCCTGCACGATGGCGATCTCTTCCGCCGCGGGCAGGTAGTCGAGCGAGGCCACGATGTTCCAGCGGTCGATCTGCGCGTGGTTGAGCCGCTGCGCGCCGTGGTACAGGCCGTTGAGGTTGCCCAGCCCTACCGTGTTGGCCGTGGCGAACAGGCGGAAGAAGGGGTGCGGGCGCAGCACCCGGTTTTGGTCCATCAGCGTGAACTTGCCGTCGCGCTCCAGGATGCGCTGGATGACGAACATCACGTCGGGCCGGCCCGCGTCGTACTCGTCGAAGATCAGCGCCACCGGCCGCTGCAGCGCCCAGGGCACGATGCCCTCCTGGAACTCGGTGACCTGCTTGCCCTCGCGCAGCACCACCGCGTCCTTGCCGACGAGGTCGAGCCGGCTGATGTGGCCGTCGAGGTTCAGTCGCACGCAGGGCCAGTTCAGCCGCGCCGCCACCTGTTCGATGTGGGTCGACTTGCCGGTGCCGTGCAGGCCCTGCACCATCACGCGCCGGTCGCGCATGAAGCCGGCGAGGATGGCGAGCGTCACGTCGGGGTTGAAGCGGTAGACCGCATCGACCTCGGGCACGTGGTCATCGCGCTCGCTGAAGGCGGGCACGCGCAGGTCGGAGTCGATGCCGAACACCTCGCGCACGCTGAGCATCCGGTCGGGTCGAAGGTCGGCGGTGTCGGTCATGGCGGTTCCTGCGAAAGGGGTGTCTTCAGGCCAGCGCTCGGTCGGAGGCGGCGTCGGCGTCGATGCGGCTCAGCGCCTGTGCCGCGCGTTGCAGCGCGGGCAGCAGCGTCTTCGCCTTGGCGGCGTCGAGCCGCATCACCGGCGCCTGCACCGCGATGCAGAGGTTGGAAGGCGCGCCGTCGCCCGAGGGCACCAGCGTGGCGATGCAAAGAAGTCCGGGCAGGAACTCCTCGTGGTCGATGGCGTAGCCGTCCTTGCGTACGCGCTGCACTTCCTTCTCCAGCGCCTCGGGGTCGGTCAGTGTCTTTTGCGTGTACGGCTCCAGCGGTGCATGCGACAGCAGCCGGCGGCGCTGCGCCGCGCTCATCTGCGAGAGAAAGATCTTGCCGCTGGCCGAGCAGTGCACCGGCACGCGCGAACCCGAGTGCAGGTAGAAGCGCAGCGGCGCGGCGGTTTCCACGCGGTCGAGGTACACGACCTCGCTGCCCGAGAGGGCCGTGAGGTTGCAACTCTCGCCGATCTCCTCGACCAACTGGCGCAGCACCATGTGACGCGCGCCGTGCAGGCTGTCGTTGAGCAGCAGGTTCTCGGCCAGCCGCCGCAGCCGCGTGCCGATGCCGTAGTGCCGCCCGTCGCCTTCGCGCTGCAGCAGCCCCGCGCCTTCGAGCTGCTGGAGCATTCGGTGCAGCGTGGGCTTGGGCAGGCTGGTTTCTTCCACCAGGCCCTGCAGCGAATAGCGCTGGTCTTTCGCGGCCATGACTTCGAGCAGCGAGAACAGGCGCATGGTCGGCGAATCGCCACCCGGGCCCGCCGGGTCCTGCGCTTCAGGCGTGAGGCCTTTGACGATCTTCATGGCGCGGATCATATGCGTTTTACAAAAAAAGAGACAAGGCGTTCCGATTTTTGTAAATTGTTTGACGCGAGCCGGATGCCGTCCTATATTCCGCCGAAACGAATTCCGGAACAAGTCGTTCCGACTTTTAGAGCGCAACTCGCCCCCCTCATCCTTCCAGGAGACGCCCCCATGAGCCAGAAGCCAGCCGCCGCCCCCGCACGCGAAGCCGTCAAGGGCGTGCAGAAGATGACGCCCTCCGAGGCCTTCGTCGAGACCATGGTCGCCAACGGCGTGACCGACATCTTCGGCATCATGGGCTCGGCCTTCATGGACGCGATGGACATCTTCGCGCCCGCGGGCATCCGGCTGATCCCGGTGGTGCACGAACAGGGCGGCGCGCACATGGCCGACGGCTATGCGCGCGTGTCCGGCCGCCACGGCCTCGTCATCGGCCAGAACGGCCCCGGCATCAGCAACTGCGTGACCGCCATCGCGGCCGCCTACTGGGCGCACAGCCCGGTGGTCATCGTCACGCCCGAGACCGGCACCATGGGCATGGGCCTCGGCGGCTTCCAGGAGGCCAACCAGCTGCCGATGTTCCAGGAGTTCACCAAGTACCAGGGCCACGTCAACAACCCCAAGCGCATGGCCGAGTACACGGCGCGCTGCTTCGACCGCGCCATCTCCGAGATGGGCCCGACGCAGCTGAACATTCCGCGCGACTACTTCTACGGCGAGATCCAGTGCGAGATCCCGAAGCCCATGCGCGTGGAGCGCGGCGCGGGCGGCGAGCAGAGCCTGGAGGCGGCGGTCGAGCTGCTGGCCTCCGCGAAATTCCCGGTGATCCTCTCGGGCGGTGGCGTGGTCATGGGCGACGCGGTGGAGGAGTGCAAGGCCCTCGCCGAACGCCTGGGCGCGCCGGTTGCCAACGGCTACCTGCGCAACGACTCCTTCCCCGCGAGCCACCCGCTGTGGGCCGGCCCGCTGGGCTACCAGGGCTCCAAGGCCGCGATGAAGCTCATCGCGCAGGCCGACGTGGTGCTCGCGCTCGGCTCGCGCATGGGCCCCTTCGGCACGCTGCCGCAGCACGGCATGGACTACTGGCCGAAGGAAGCCAAGATCATCCAGGTCGAGGCCGACCACACCAACCTGGGCCTGGTGAAGAAGATCACCGTGGGCATCCACGGCGACGCCAAGGCCACGGCCAAGGAACTGCTCAAGCGGCTGCAGGGCAAGACGCTGGCCTGCGACGCCACCAAGGCCGAGCGCGCCGAGAAGATCAAGGCCGAGAAGGCCGCGTGGGAGAAGGAGCTCGACGAGTGGACCCACGAGCGCGACCAGTTCAGCCTCGACGTCATCGAGGAAGCCAAGGGCGAGAAGACGCCCACCGGCGGCAGCTACCTGCATCCGCGTCAGGTGCTGCGCGAGCTCGAGAAGGCCATGCCGCCGCGCGTGATGGTCTCCACCGACATCGGCAACATCAACGCCATCGCCAACAGCTACCTGCGCTTCGAGGAGCCGCGCAGTTTCTTCGCGCCGATGAGCTTCGGCAACTGCGGCTACTCGCTGCCCACCATGATCGGCGCCAAGTGCGCGGCACCCGACCGCCCGGCCGTGGCCTATGCCGGCGACGGCGCGTGGGGCATGAGCATGGTCGAGATCATGACGGCCGTGCGCCACGACATCCCGGTGACGGCGGTGGTCTTCCACAACCGCCAGTGGGGCGCCGAGAAGAAGAACCAGGTCGACTTCTACAACCGCCGCTTCGTGGCCGGCGAACTCGAGAGCGAGAGCTTCGCGGGCATCGCCAAGGCCATGGGCGCCGAGGGCATCGTGGTCGACAGGCTCGAAGACGTGGGCCCGGCGCTGAAGAAGGCCATCGACATGCAGATGAACGAGCGCAAGACCTGCGTGATCGAGATCATGTGCACCCGCGAGCTGGGCGACCCGTTCCGCCGCGATGCGCTGTCGAAGCCGGTACGATTCCTCGACAAGTACAAGGACTACGTCTGAACGCCAGCCACTGCACCCCATGACCGGTTCGCTGCTCACGCTCAACGCGGGTTCGTCGTCCATCAAGGTCGCGTTGTTCGACGCGGCCGGCGATGGCGATGCCGCGCTGCCGGCTGCGCGCTGGTCGGGGCAGGCCGACGGGCTCGGCGCGGGCCTGAAGGCACGGCTGCGCGTGCGAGATGCCGACGGGCAGACGCTGCACGACACGCCGCTCGAAGGCGCTCAGGCCTCGCACCAGGGCGCGCTTGCGGCGTTGCTCGATTGGCACGCGAAGCAGTCGGGAGAAGGGCGCATCGCGGCCGTGGGCCATCGCATCGTGCATGGCGGCGCGGACTTCGTGGCGCCGGTGCACATCGATGCCGGCGTGCTCGAAGCGCTGGCCGCGCTGGAGCCGCTGGCGCCGCTGCACCAGCCGCACAACCTCGCGGGTGTGCGTGCCGCGATGGCCGCTTTCGATGGCGTGCCGCAGGTGGCGTGCTTCGACACCGCATTCCACGCGGTGCAGCCCGAGGTCAACCGGCGCTTTGCGCTGCCGCGCGAGTTGCACGACGCGGGCGTGCGTCGCTACGGCTTCCACGGCCTTTCCTACGAATCCATCGTCGCGCAGTTCGCGGACATCGCGCCCGAGCTCGCGCAGCGGCGGGTGATCGTCGCGCACCTGGGCAACGGCGCCTCGATGTGCGCCATCGCGCAGGGCCATTCGGTCGCGACGACGATGACCTTCTCTCCGCTCGACGGTCTCACGATGGGTACGCGCTGCGGCCACCTCGACGCGGCCGTCGTGCTCTACCTGATGCGCTCGCGCGGCATGTCCGCCGACGAGGTCGAGGCGCTGCTGTTCCGCCAGTCGGGGCTGCTCGGCATCTCGGGCGTCTCCAGCGACATGCGCGTGCTGGAAGCTTCGGCCGAGCCTGCCGCTGCCGAGGCCATCGGCCACTTCGCCGAGCAGGTGGTGCAGCACATGGGCAGCCTCGCGGCGGCACTGCGCGGCATCGATGCCATCGTGTTCACCGGCGGCATCGGCGAGAACGGTGCGGCGCTGCGCGAACGCATCCTCGAAGACTGCGAGTGGATGGGCGTGAATGTCGATGCCGCCGCCAACCGCAGCGGTGCGGCACGGCTGACGAGGGCCGAGAGCCCCGTCAGTGCATGGGTGCTGCGCACCGATGAAGAAGCGGTGATCGCCAGGCACACGGCGCGCGTGCTGCGGGCGGCCGGCTGAAGGGCGCTCTCTCTTTCTCTTCTCTGCTGGTTGCAAGGAGCCCATCGCCTCGGAGCTCAGCGGCGCGGTGTCTTGCCGACGAACTCAGCCGGAGCACAACAAGATCAGGCCCTAGGCTAGCAGCGCCCGGGCCAGGCTCGCCATGGCCGAGGCGCGGCGCTGCAGCAGCCGCTGCGCGGCTTCCAGCGCAATGCGCTCGAAGCGGATCGATTCGCCCGGCATGCGCTGGGCCAGCAAGGGCAGGTCGACGCCCGCGACCTGGGCGATGCGCGGGTAGCCGCCGCTGGTCTGGCGGTCGGCCATCAGCACGATGGGCTGGCCGTCCGGCGGAACCTGCATCGTGCCGAAGGCGACGGCCTCGGACAGCATGTCGCGTGGTGCGCTGCGCTGCAGCACGGGCCCTTCGAGCCGGTAGCCCATGCGGTCCGACTGCGAGCCGATGCGGTAGGCCTCGGACAGCAGAGTCCGTTGCGAAGCATCGGTGAACTGGGGCCATTCCGGCCCCTCGACGATGCGGACCGTGGCGCCCGCCGCGCCACGCTCCAGCAAGCCGTGCAGCACAGCGTTCGCGGTCGGCGTGACGACGGGCGTTGCGCCGAGCGTGAAGGCCGGCAGGGGCACGACATCGCCCTTGCGCAGCGCCCGGCCCTGAAAGCCGCCGAGCGCGCCGCGCAGGTAGGTGCTGCGGCTGCCCATCGCAGCCGGCAGCCCGAAGCCGCCGGCCAGCGCCAGGTAGCTGCGCAGGCCGCGGCGGCGCCTGCCGAACTGCAGCAATGCGCCGGCCGGCACATGCACGGGCTGCAGCATGGGGATCGGCGTGGCGGCGTCGGTGCCGGGGGGCTGCAGCGTGGGGCTCAGGTCCGCGCCGGCCAGTGCGATGCGGCTGTCGCGGCCGAAGCGCAGCGAAGGCCCCATCAGCGTGATTTCGAGCGTGGCTTCCTCGCAGGCGTTGCCGGCGATGAGGTTGGCGATGCCGTGCGACAGCGGGTCCATGGCACCGCACACCGGCATGCCGATGGCCTGCGAGCCGATGCGCCCCAGGTCCTGGAAGGTGCTCAGCAAGCCCGGATTGACCACCTCCAGACTCATGCGGCCTCCATGGCGCGCGCGAAGCTGTCCGGGTCGATCGCCTTGAAGCGGATGCGGTCGCCGGGGCGCAGCAGGCATGGTTCGGCGCGCGCAGGATCGAACAGCCGCAGCGGGGTGCGACCGATCATGTGCCATCCGCCGGGTGCAGCCACCGGGTAGACCACGGTCTGCCGGTTGGCGATGCACACGGTGCCCATGGGCATGTGGGTGCGCGGCGTCGCGCGGCGGGGGATGGCCAGCGCCGGATCGAGCCGGCCCACGTAAGGATTGCCGGGCGCGAATCCGATCATGTAGACGCGCTGCTCTTCGCTGGGGTTCTGGTGCAGGGCGATGAGCTCGTCCGGCGTCATGCCGCAGGCGGCGGAGGTCTCCTCGAGGTCGGGACCGAACTCGCCGCCGTAGCAGACGGGAATCTCGATCAGCCGGTCCGTGGTGCCGACGGACAGCCCTTCGCGCTCGGGAAGCAAGGGCGACAGCAGGCGCAGCAGCGCAGCGAAAGGGCTCTCGTTGCCATCAGTGGGAACGGCGTCGGCGCGGTAGTGCACGCCGACCACGCTGAAAGCCGGCAGCACATCGGTCACCCCCGGCAGGCGGCCGGCGGCGAGCGCGACCGCGATGCGGTCGGCCAGCGCGCAGACGCGGCGGTTGACGCCGGGGTCCAGCGTGTCGCCGAGGACGATGCGCAGCGCGCTGTCGCCCAGCGGCTCGATGCGTGCCGGGAGTGGCGACAGGACGCTCATGACGCCGCCTGCGCCGCGCGGGCTTCCAACGCCTCGTTGTGGTGGATGCCTTCGATCTCGAGCGCCTGCAAGGCGCGCCGCATGATCGCGATCGTGGTCTCGCAGCCGGAGCCGTGCGAGATGAGCTTGGCGATCATCGGGTCCTCGACATGGAGCCGGCACTCGCCCGCATCGGAATGGACCGCGATGGTGGCAGCTCCCAACTGGCGACAGGCAATCTCTCCCCGGTTGGCAATGAGGATCTTCTGGAACACGTGGGCGGTCGTGAATGAAAGGAGGAGGCAGTCTAGGAATGGCCGCCTGCATTGCCAACCCAGAACTTTTACGCCGATCCATTCAGGAATATTGAACAGGTGACAACAAGCGCCACCGCGCCCGGCCGCCTGCGCGCGCCTCAGGTCAGGCCAGAGGGGTCACCCAGCGTGCATCGTGGCGCCTGCAGAAATTGCGCGCTCCCTTGCGCAGGACTTCCGCGGTGCGTACCACCAGCGGTGAGGCATTCCACGGGTACCAGAGCGACATCTTGAAGGCCGGCAGCGGCGGAAGGTCGAATTCGACCAGGTCGCCGCGCTCGATCTGTTCCTTCACGAAGATGCCCGGCACCAGCGCCACGCCCACGCCTTCGCGCGTCAGCGCCAGCTGGGCGGCGATGCTGGGTGCCGCCGACACCCGCAGTTCGCTCAGCGCCACGCCCTGGCGGCCCGCCATCTGCTGGATGACGTTCATCGCATCCAGGTAGGGCTGCGTGCCGCGCACCTGCGTCAGCAGCTGCTGGCGCAGCACGCTGTGCTGCAGGTCTCGCCTGGGAAGCAGTCCCTTGCGCGCCACCCAGTGCACGGGCAGCATCATCAGGTCTTCCACCGTGGCGTGAGAGGGATGCACGGCGCTGGAGACGCGCATCACCAGGTCGAGGTTGCCCGACAGCATCTGTTCGGCGAGGTTCACGGTGAGGTCCACCTGCAGGTCGAGCTCGACGCCGGGAAGGCTGGAGCGCATGAGCTTCATCAGGTCGGGCAGGCAGGTATGCACGACCGTCTCGATGATGCCCACGCGCACGCGCCCGCCGATCTCCGCGCCGGTGTCGCGCGCGGTGGCCTCCATCTTGCGCGTGGTCTCCAGCAGCGACTCGGCGGGCTGCACCAGCCGTGCTCCATGCTCCGTCAGCGTCATGCTCCTGCCGTCGTACAGGAACAGCGACACCCCCAGCTCCTCTTCCAGCGAGCGCAGGCGCATCGATATGGCGCCGGGCGTGGTGTGCATGACTTCCGCAACCCGGCGGACGCTGCCGATGCGGGCCAGAAGAATGAAGGTTTCCACGAAACGGGTGTTCATCGTCGTTATTCCAAATGGTGCGTGCGGCGCTCCGTCTTGGTGGGCCGTGTTCGATTGTTGTGCGCTGCTGTTCAAGTCTTCTGAACAGCTGCTTTGACAATTCTTCGATGGACGGTGGACCGGCACGCTTCATAGAGTAAGCAACTTCCTTGCTCACACGCCGAAACGCCATGACCGTCGCTTCCTCGCCCCTTGCCTTCAGGCAGCTCGTACGTGCCGGCCGGTTCACCGCGCAGACCGCCGGACAGTGCCCGGGCTACACACAGGGCAATCTCGCGATCATGCCCAGCGAGTACGCCGACGAGTTCCTGCGTTTCGCCCGGCTGAACCCGAAGTCGTGCCCGGTGATCGGCATCACCCAGGCCGGCGATCCGGCCGTGCCGGAGCTCGGCGACGACATCGACCTGCGCACCGACGTTCCCGGCTACTGCGTCTTCCGCAATGGCGAGAAGGTCGCCGAAGTGCCCCATCTGCGAGACCTCTGGCGCGACGACCTCGTCGGCTTCGTCATCGGTTGCTCGCTGTCCTTTGAGGAGGCGCTGCTGGAAGGCGGCGTGCCCGTTCGCCACATCGAGCAGAACACCACCGTTCCGATGTACGACACCAACCGCCCCAACGGGACCGCCGGGCGCTTCGGCGGCATGGGCGTGGTCAGCATGCGGCCCATGACGGCGGCGCAGGCCATCCGCGCCGTGCAGATCACGTCGCGTTTTCCCAGCACGCACGGCGCGCCGGTGCACCTGGGCGATCCGGCCGAGATCGGCATCGCCGACATCGATGCGCCCGACTACGGCGAGGCCGCGGAGATCCGTCCCGGCGAGATTCCCGTCTTCTGGGCGTGCGGCGTCACGCCGCAGCAGGCCATCCGTTCGGCCCGCCTGCCCTTTGCGATCACCCACAAGCCCGGCCACATGCTGGTCACCGACGTCCGCAACAGCCACCTCGCGGTGTTCTGAAGCGCCTTCCCGATTCCGTCACCCATCCATACCAGGAGTCATTCGATGAAACGCAGGCAAGTTCTTCTCAGCGCGGGCGCCGTGGCCGTCCTGCAGGGCGCATGGACCGAGGCGCTGGCCCAGGGCAAGGAGGTCGTCGTCGGCGCGATCTACCCGCTGACCGGCTCCAGCGCGCAAGTCGGCATCGACGCCAAGCAGGCCTTCGAGACTGCGCTGGACATCATCAACAGCGCCAGTGCGCTCGACCTGCCGACCGCCAAAAATGCCGGCCTGGCCAACCTGGGCGGCGCCAAGGTGCGCGTGGTCTATGCCGACCACCAGGCCGATCCGCAGAAGGGCCGCGCGGAGGCCGAGCGTCTCATCACGCAGGACGGCGTCTGCGCCATCGTGGGCTGCTACCACTCCTCCGTGTCCACCACCGTCAGCGCCACCTGCGAGCGCTACGGCGTGCCTTTCGTCTGTGCCGACTCCTCCTCGCCCAGCCTGAACCGCCGCAACCTGAAGTTCTTCTTCCGCACGGCAGCGCACGACGAGATGTTCTCCGAGGCCATGTTCGATTTCATGGATGCGCTCAAGGCCAAGGGTCAGAAGATCGGCTCGGTGGGGCTCTTCTACGAAGACACGATCTTCGGCACCGACTCCTCCACCGTGCAGCGCAAGCTCGCCACCGAGCGCGGCTACAAGATCGCCTGCGACATCAAGTACCGCAACAACTCTCCGTCGCTGACCGCGGAAGTGCAGCAGATCAAGAATGCCAATCCCGACGTGCTCATGCCGTCGAGCTACACCACCGACGCGATCCTGCTGACCAACACCATGGCATCGCTGGGCTACAAGCCGCGCAACATCGTCGCCCAAGCCGCGGGCTTCGTCGAGAAGCCGGCGCTCGACGCGGTCGGCGACAAGCTGGTCGGGATGATCAGCCGCGCGAGCTTCTCCGAGGACATGGGCGAGAAGCGCGCCTCCGCGAAGGCCGTCAATGCGATGTTCAAGGCCAAGGCGGGCCGCGACATGAACGACCAGACGTCGCGCCAGTTCAGTGCCCTGATGGTGCTGGCCGAAGCGATCGACCGCGCCGGCTCGGTCGATCCGCGCAAGATCCGTGACGCGCTCGCCGCCACCGACATCCCCGGCGAGAAAACCATCATGCCGTGGTCGCGCGTGAAGTTCGACGCCACCGGCCAGAACACCTTCGCCAACCCGGTACTGATCCAGTGGACCAAGGGCCGCTTCGTCACCGTGTACCCGTTCGAAGTCGCCACCGCCAAGCTGGCGTGGCCGATGAACGCCTGAGCGCCCCGGTTCGCAATGCCGCCCTTTGCACCATGACCGCTTCCGCATTGATGCAGATCCTGGCCAGCGGCCTGCTGATGGGGCTGATCTACGGCATGGTCGCCGTAGGCCTGTCTCTCATCTTCGGGCTGATGGACGTCGTGAATTTCGCCCATGGCGAATTCATGATGCTGGCCATGTACGCCACCTTCGGGTGTTTCGTCTTCTTCCACATCGACCCCGTGCTGGCCCTGCCGCTCGTGGCGGCCGTGATGTTCATCTTCGGGGCCAGTGTCTATGCCGGCGTGGTGCGCCATGCGCTGCGGGTGAAGGTCAACGCCGGCATGGTGCAGATCTTCGCCACCTTCGGCCTGGCCACGCTGATCCAGGGCGCGGCGCAGTTCTTCTTCACGCCCGACTACCGCAACATCGGCGACAACGGCTGGCTCGGCGGCAAGACGCTGGAGCTGAGCGGCCTGTTCCTGCCGTTGCCGCAGGTGTTCGGCGCGGTGGTTTCCCTGGTCGCATTCGGCGGCCTCTACCTCCTGATGAAGCACTCCGACTTCGGTCGCGCGCTGGAAGCCACGCGGGAAGACAAGGGCGCCGTGGCGCTGGTCGGCATCGACAGCAACCGGGTCTTCGCGCTGGGCTGGGGCATGGGGGCTGCGCTGGTCGGCGTGGCGGGCGCGGTGCTCTCCACCTTCTACTACATCCATCCTCAGGTCGGCGCCGCGTTCGGCACCATCGCCTACATCACCGTGGCGCTCGGCGGTTTCGGCAGCGTGTTCGGCGCCTTCGCGGCAGGCATCGTCGTCGGCCTGGTCGAGGCGCTGACGGCCGTCGTGCTGCCGCCGGCCATGAAGTCCATGGGCATCTACGTGCTCTACCTGGCCGTCATCTTCCTGCGTCCGCAGGGCCTCTTCGGAAGACTCTGATGCAACCGACGATCCTCGCCGCCACCACGGCACCCGCCGTGGCGGCTTCCACGAACGCCGCAGCCGACGCGGTGCACAGCTTCGGCCGCCGCCGACGCATGCAGCTCGTCGTTGCGCTGGCGATCTTCGTGCTGGCCGCGCTGTCGCCGCTGGTGGTGCAGAACGCCTATCTGCGAAACGTCATCGTGCTCACCCTGATGTACGCCGCGCTGTCGCAGGCCTGGAACATCCTGGGAGGCTACTGCGGCCAGATCTCGCTGGGGCACGCGCTGTATTTCGGCGTCGGTGCCTATGCCACCAGCAAGTTCTACGTCGGCTTCAACCTGCTGCCCTGGCTCGGCATGCTGAGCGGCGGGCTGATGGCCGCGGCGCTTGCGGTGGTTCTAGGCTACGGCTGCTTCCGGCTGAAGGGGCATTACTTCTCCATCGCCACCATCGTGATCGCGGAGATGGGCCTGCTCATCGTGCACAACTGGGAATGGCTGGGCGGCGCGTCGGGCATCCAGTGGCCTTTCGGCGAGGACAGCTGGGCCACCCTGCAATTCGCCCGCGACAAGACGCCCTACATCCACTTCGCGCTCGGCCTGCTGGCGCTCACCTGGTTCATCTGCTGGCTGATCGAGGACTCGCGCTGGGGCTACTGGTGGCGCGCGGTCAAGGACAACCCCGAGGCGGCCGAGAGCCTGGGCGTGACCGTGCTCAGCTCCAAGCTGGCGGCAGCGGCCATCTCGGCCTTCCTTACCGCCGTGGGCGGAGGGTTCTACGCGGCCTTCGTTTCCTACGTCGACCCGGACAGCGTGCTGCAGTTCCGCTTCTCGCTGCTGATCGTGCTGCCGGTCGTGCTGGGCGGCATCGGCACGCTGTGGGGCCCGATGCTGGGAGCGGTCATCCTGATTCCGCTGGCCGAGCTCTCGCGCAGCTACATGGGCGGCTCGGGATCGGGCTTCGACCTGATGATCTACGGCGGCCTCGTCATGGCGGTGGCGCTGCTCAAGCCCGAGGGCCTGGTCCGCCTCTGGCCGGTGCGCCAGGGTCGTCGGAAGGAGGCCGCGCCATGAGCGGCGACATCCTCCTGCAGGCCCGCCAGGTGACGCGTCGCTTCGGCGGCCTGGTGGCCAACTCCAAGGTCGATGCCCAGATCCGCAAGGGCGAGATCCTCGGGCTCATCGGGCCCAACGGGGCGGGCAAGTCGACCTTGTTCAACCTGATCGCGGGTGCCTTGCCGCCCACTTCCGGCAGCATCTTCTTCGAAGGCCGGGACATCACTGCGCTGCCCGCCACGCGGCGTTGCGCCCTGGGCATCGCCCGGACCTACCAGGTGCCGCGGTCCTTCGATTCGATGAGCGTGGTCGAGAACGTGATGATCGGCAGCTTCGTGCGACATTCCGGCGCGTCGGCCGCCCGCCACGCGGCGCTGGAGATGCTCGAGTTCACCGGCCTGGCACGCCAGGCCAACACGCCGACCCACCAGCTCACCCCGCCCGAGAAACGCCGCCTCGAAGTAGCCCGCGCGCTGGCCACCCGACCGAAGCTGCTGCTGCTGGACGAGGTGCTGACAGGCCTCACGCCCAGCGAAGCGCGGCTGGGTGTGGAGCTGATCCGCAAGGTGCGCGATGCAGGGGTCACCGTGGTCATGGTCGAGCACGTGATGGAGGTCGTGATGCCGCTGGTCGACCGGGCCCTGGTCCTGAATCTCGGGCAGGTGCTCGCCGAAGGCTCGCCGCGCGACGTGGTGCGCGACCCCGCCGTCATTTCCGCCTACCTGGGAGAGCGCCACCATGCTGCTTGACGTTCGCGGGCTCACTTCGGCCTATGCCGGGCTCGTCGCCATCTCCGACATCTCGATTTCGGTGAAGGAGGGCGAGATCGTCGTCGTCGCCGGCGCCAACGGCGCGGGCAAGTCCACGCTGCTGCAGTCGCTGATAGGCATGGTGAAGCCGCGCTCGGGGGAGGTCAGCTTCGCCGGCGAGCGCATCGAGACGCTGCCGGGTCACCAGATCGCCGCGCGAGGGCTGGCCTTCGTGCCCGAGAGCAAGCGCCTGTTCCCGCGCCTGTCGGTGGCGGACAACCTGCGCCTGGGCAGCTACCTGCATCGCAAGAAGGCCGATCGCGAAGCGCCGCTGGAGATGGTGTTCAAGCTGTTCCCCCGCCTGAAGGAACGGCTGCCGCAGCGCGCCGAGACGCTCTCCGGCGGCGAGCAGCAGATGCTGGCCATCGGCCGTGCGCTGATGACCCGGCCGCGCCTGCTGATGCTCGACGAGCCCTCGCAGGGCATCATGCCCAAGCTGGTCGACGAGATCTTCGACGCGGTCGTGGCCATCCGCGATGCCGGCGTCACCGTGCTGCTGGTCGAGCAGCGCCTGGCCGAAAGCCTCCAGATCGCCGAACGCGCGTACGTGCTGCAGACGGGGCGGGTGATCCTGTCCGGCACCGCAGCCGAGGTGCGCGACAACCCCGAAGTGCGCCGCGCCTACCTGGGCATCTGAAGAGCTAGCGCGACGAGGAGGGGCGCGGCACCACCGCGCCGCAGTGGCGCAGGAAATCCGCCGTCGCGCGGCCCAGCAGCTTGTCGCGGTGCATCACCGTCGCCAGCCGCCGCACGCCGGCCGGCAGGCGCGTGCGCAGCTCGACCAGGTGCCCGTCTTCCAGCGCCTGCGCCACCGTGTAGCGCGAGAGACACGCGAGCCCGGTGCCCGAAGCCACCACGCGCTTGATGGCTTCGGTGCTGCCCAGTTCGAAGCCTACGTGCACCTGCTCCAGGTTCTGGATCAGCCAAGCATCCGTCACCTGCCGCGTGCCTGAGCCATGCTCGCGCAGCACCCAGGTCGCCTGCGAGAGCTGCCTGTGCGTGGCGATGCGGCCCGCCAGTTCGTGGCCGGGCGCGGCGACGATCACCAGCTCGTCCTCCCGCCAGGGCCGCACCACGAGGTCGGGGTGCGTCTGCGGGCCTTCGATGAAGCCTACGTCCACGTCGAAGCCCGCTACCGCCTCGATCACGTCGTGCGTGTTCGCGATGTGCAGGTGCACCTGGCTCTGCGGATGCAGTGCCGTCCACGTCGATACCCGCTCCGGCAGCAGGTATTCGCCGATGGTGAAGCTGGCCGCCACGCGAAGCGGCGCCGCATGTTCGCCGCTGAAGAGCGCCTCGACCTCCGCGGCCTGGTCGAGCAGCGCCTGCGCCTTGGGCAGCAGCGCGCGGCCGTTCTCGTTGAGCACCAGGCGGCGCCCCAGCCGGTCAAAGAGTTGCACGCCCACAGAAGACTCCAGGTCGGCCAGCGCGCTGCTGGCCGCCGACTGCGAACGCGCGATGCGGTCGGCCGCGGCGCGGGTGCTGCCTTCGCGCGCGGTGGCGACGAACACCTCGAGCTGGCGCAGGTTCAGGCGCAGGCGGGAGCTCGATGGCGTGCCCTGCTGCTGATCAGTTTTTCCGGTCATGGTGAGCGATATTCTCTGCTTTTTCGTTTGATCGAGGCTGCATACCATCGAGCGGACCCCGCCTGAAAACAAGAAAACAAAGGACCGCCAAGTGTTCAGCTTCCTGTCTCGCGAGCCCGTGCACGACCCGCTGGCAGCGCCCACGCCCATGGCCGACACCACGGTCAAGACCACCACCTGCTACATGTGCGCCTGCCGCTGCGGCATCCGCGTGCACCTGCGCGAAGGTGAGAAGGGCCCCGAGGTCCGCTACATCGACGGCAACCCGAACCACCCGCTGAACCAGGGCGTGATCTGCGCCAAGGGCTCCTCGGGGATCATGAAGCAGGTGTCTCCTGCGCGCATCACGCAGCCGCTGCTGCGCAAGGCCGGCAGCGAGCGCGGCGCGGGCGAGTTCGAGCCGATCAGCTGGGAGCGCGCCTTCGACATGCTGACCGAGCGGCTCGCGAAGATCCGCGCCACCGATCCGAAGAAGTTCGCGCTCTTCACCGGGCGCGACCAGATGCAGGCGCTCACGGGCCTGTTCGCGCGTCAGTTCGGCACGCCCAACTACGCGGCGCACGGCGGCTTCTGCTCGGTCAACATGGCCGCGGGAATGATCTACACCATCGGCGGCAGTTTCTGGGAGTTCGGCGGGCCCGACCTCGAGCGTGCCAAGCTCTTCGTGATGATCGGCACGGCCGAGGACCATCACAGCAACCCGATGAAGATCGCCATCAGCAAGTTCAAGCGCGCTGGCGGCCGCTTCATCTCCATCAACCCGGTGCGCACCGGCTATTCGGCCATCGCCGACGAGTGGATCCCGATCAAGCCCGGCACCGACGGTGCGCTCTTCATGGCGCTGCTGCACGAGCTGATCGGCAACGAGCTGGTGGACCATGCATTCCTCAAGCGCTTCACCAATGCGCCTCAGCTCGTGGTGCTCGACGACTGCGAGCGCGAGGGACTCTTCGCCTTCGATCCCGAGCGCGGCCCGCCGGGCGACGGCCGCAATCCGCACAACAAGCTGGTGTGGGACAAGGCCAGCGGCAGCGTGAAGCCCGCGTACCCCGAAGGCATCGCCGATGGCTGCGATCCCGCGCTCGAAGGGCACTACACACTGGCCGACGGCACGCGCGTCACGCCCTCGTTCCAGCTGCTGCGTGAGCGCGTGGCGACCTGCACGCCCGAATGGGCGCAGGCCATCACCGGCATCGACGCGGCACGCATCCGCAAGCTGGCGCGCGAGATGGGCGAGACGGCGCTGAAGCAGGCCTTCGAGCTGCCCATTCCGTGGACCGACGCATGGGGCAAGGAGCATCCCACCACGCAGGCGCGGCCCGTGGCCTTCCACGCGATGCGCGGTCTCGCGGCGCATTCCAACGGCTTCCAGACGGTGCGTGCACTGGCGGTGCTGATGAGCGTGCTCGGCACCATCGACGCGCCGGGCGGCTTCAGGCACAAGGCGCCGTATCCGCGCCACATCGTGCCGAACTACAGGGCCTTCAACGACCCCGGCATGATCCAGCCGAACACGCCGCTCAATGCCGCGCCGCTGGGCTTTCCGGCCAGCCCCGACGAACTGGCGATCAACCCCGACGGCTCGCCGATCCGCATCGACCATGCGTTCTCGTGGGAACACCCGCTGTCGGCGCACGGGCTCATGCACAACGTGATCACCAACGCGGTGAAGGGCGACCCGTACCGCATCGACACGCTGCTGATCTTCATGGCCAACATGGCCTGGAACTCCAGCATGAACACGATGGCGGTGCGCGAGATGCTCAACCGCAGGGACGAGAAGGGCGAGCACATGATCCCCTTCCTGGTGGTGTGCGACGCCTTCCAGAGCGAGACCGTGGCCTTCGCCGACCTCGTGCTGCCCGATACTACCTACCTCGAGCGCCACGACGTGATGGGCATGCTCGACCGGCCCATTTCGGAATTCGACGGGCCTGTCGATTCGGTGCGCATTCCGGTGGTGCCACCCACGGGGCAGTGCAAGCCGTTCCAGGAGGTGCTGATCGAGCTGGCCTCGCGGCTGAAGTTTCCGGCCTTCACCACGCCCGAGGGCGAGCGCAAGTACAGCGGCTACCCCGACTTCATCGTCAACTTCGAGCCGCAGCCGGGCATCGGCTTCCTGATGGGTTGGCGCGGCAAGGACGGCACCGAACATCTGCGCGGCGCGCCCAACCCGAAGCAGTGGGAGGCCTACGAGAAGAACAACTGCGTTTTCCACTACCACATGCCCGAGACCATGCACTACATGCGCAACTGGAACCGGGAGTACCTCGACTTCGCGAAGGACAAGGGCTGGCGCCAGCGCAACGATCCGGTGCAGCTGGCGCTGTACTCCGATACGCTGCAGAGCTTCAGGCTCGCGGCGCAGGGCAAGACCCCGGGGCGGCAGCCGCCCGACGCGCTGCGCGAGCGCATCGACACGTATTTCGATCCGCTGCCCTTCTGGTATCCGCCGCTGGAAGAGGCCGCGACCGATCTCGATGCGTTTCCGCTCAACGCGCTCACGCAGCGTCCGATGGCCATGTACCACTCGTGGGACTCGCAGAACGCGTGGCTCAGGCAGATCCATAGCCACAACTACCTGCACGTGAACCCGGTGACGGCGCAAGCCGCGGGCATCGCCGACGGCGGCTGGTGCTGGGTCGAGAGCCGCTGGGGCAAGGTGCGCTGCATGCTGCGCCACAGCGAGGCGGTGGAGCCGGGCACCGTGTGGACGTGGAACGCCATCGGCAAGGCCGACGGCGCCTGGCAGCTCGCGCCGGGCGCGGACGAGGCACGCAAGGGCTTCCTGCTGAACCACCTGATCAGCGAGGAGCTGCCCTGTGCAGGCACCGCGAGCGGGACCATCAGCAACTCCGATCCGATCACGGGGCAGGCTGGGTGGTACGACGTACGCGTGCGCATACGGCCAGCCGAGCCGGGTGAACCGGAGGAGAGCTACCCGCAGGTCGCGAGCATGCCGGCGGTGCCTGGGGTGCTGGGGAAGGCGGCGAGCGTGCTGACGTACTTTGCGGGGAGGGGCAGGAAATGATGCAGTGGTTGAAGGAGCTTATGTCTTCGGTATCGCTCCCTCCCCCTCTGGGGGAGGGCGGGGGTGGGGGCATGGGCGCTGGAACTGGAAGCCTCGTTGCGTTGAAAGCCGATGTGCCCCCACCCCGACCCTCCCCCAGCGGGGGAGGGAGGCATGCGACGAAGCGCGCGGAGCAGGGCGAAACCCTCGCCAAGCAACTCGCCCTCGTCATCGACCTCAACGTCTGCGTCGGCTGCCACGCCTGCGTCACCTCGTGCAAGCAATGGAACACCTCCGGCAGCGCAGGCCCGCTGGCCGACGAGCGGCCTTATGCGGCCAACCCCACCGGCACCTTCTTCAACCGCGTGCAGACCTACGAGGCCGGCGCCTTCCCGGCCACCGAGACTATCCACTTCCCCAAGAGCTGCCTGCATTGCGAAGACCCGCCCTGCGTGCCCGTGTGCCCCACGGGCGCGAGCTACAAGCGCAAGGAAGACGGCATCGTGCTCGTCGACTACGACAAGTGCATCGGCTGCAAATACTGCGCATGGGCCTGCCCCTACGGCGCGCGCGAGCTCGACGAGGAGCGCCAGGTCATGACCAAGTGCACGCTGTGCGTGGACCGCATCCATGACGAGCAACTGCCCAAGGAAGACCGCAAGCCCGCCTGCGTGAAGGCATGCCCGACCGGCGCGCGCCTCTTCGGCGACGTGAAGGACCCCGAGTCGGAAGTGTCGAAGGCGATCCGCGAGCGCGGCGGCTACCAGCTGATGCCCGAGTGGGAGACCAACCCGGCCAACCGCTACCTGCCGCGGCGCATCACATCGTCGACGCAAGAGCTGGAGTAGGCCGCACCATGCATCCCGCGTTCTCGATTCTTTTCTTCACCACGCTGGCCGGCGCTGCGCAGGGGCTGGTGTTCGCGTTCGCGCTGGCCGTGCTCTTCGGGCTCGAACTCGCGCCGGGCTTCCTGGGCCTTGCGCTGGGCGTGGCCGAGGTGCTGCTGGTGGCGGGCCTCGCTGCATCCTTCATGCACCTGGGCCGCAAGACGCGCGCGTGGCGCGCGGTGCTGATGTGGCGCACCTCGTGGATGTCGCGCGAGGTGATCGTGCTGCCGGCCTTCATCGCGCTGGTGGCGCTGTGGTGGCTGTCGCTGCGGGCCGGCGGGGGCACGCCGTGGTCGTGGCTGCTGCCCTTGCTCACGCTGTGCGGCGCAGTGCTGCTCTGGTACTGCACCGCGATGATCTACGCCTGCCTGCGCTTCATCGAGGAATGGGCGCATCCGCTGACCATCGTCAACTTCACGCTGATCGGGCTTTCGTCGGGGCTGGTGCTGGCCTGCGCGATGGCGGCGCTGGCCGGCGAAGCGCGCTTCGTCCAGGTGTTCGGGCCTTGTGCGCTTGCCGCTACGCTGGCGGCGTGGGCTGCGCGCGGCACTGCGCTGCGGCGCAATGCAGGCATCCGGCACAAGTCGACGCTGCAGTCGGCCACTGGCATCCGCACGCAGAAGCTGGTGCAGAAATCGATGGGCATGTCGGCCGGGTCGTTCAACACCCGCGAGTTCTTCCATGGCGCTTCGCTTGCCGTGCTGGGCAACATGAAACTCGGCTTCCTGCTGCTGGCCTTCGTGCTGCCCGCGTTGCTGCTGGCGTGGGGCGTGGCGGGTGCGGGCGCACTGCCGTGGGTGCTGGCGGCGCTGGTGCAGGCGCCGGGGCTGCTGGCCGAGCGCTGGTTCTTCTTCGCGCAGGCCCGGCATCCGCAGAACCTGTACTACCAGGTCGTTTCCTAGGCCTCGAAGTTCAGCGCGAGGCCGGGCGTGGGCCAGTCGTCGATGGCGATGAGCCTTCCGCTGCCCGAGAGCGTGACGTAGGCCGAGCGCCGCTCGCGTCCACCGAAGCAGATGTTGGTGGTGTAGCGGTCGGGCAGCGGCACGTGTTCGACCGTGCTGCCGTCGGGCGCGACGATGCTGATGCCGCCATGCAGCAGCGTCGCCACGCAGATGTTGCCGAGCGCGTCGACCGCCATCGAGTCGAAGCGCTGGTAGTGCCCGCCCGGCGAGGCGCAGAGCATGCGGCCGCCGTGCGGCGAGGGCCAGCCGTCCTTGCGCACGCGGCCCGGCGCCGTGATGTCGAAGGCCCAGACGCGGGCGCCCTCGGTCTCGGCGTAGTAGAGCGTGCCGCCGTCGGGCGAGAGGGCGATGCCGTTGGGCGTCATCACCGGCCGCGCGATCACGCTGGCGGCGCTGCCGTCGGCGTGCCCGTAGAACAGGCCGCCGCGGTCCATGTCGCGCTCGCGCACCTTGCCCAGGTCGGTGAAGTAGAAGCCGCCATGTGCGTCGAACACGATGTCGTTGGGGCCGCACAGTGCGCCGCCGTCGATCGTGTCGTACAGACGCTCGACGCCGCCAGTGGCGAGGTTCACGCGTTCGATGCGGCCGCCCGAATAGTCTTCTGCCTGGCCAACCGGCCGCAGGCAGCCGTCGGCCTCGGTGTGCCACCTGAAGCCGCCGTTGTTGCAGACGTAGACCGCGCCGTCGGGCCCGATGGCCGCGCCGTTCGGCCCGCCGCCCAGGTCGGCAACCACCTGCACGAGCCCGTCGGCGCGCACGCGTGTGAGCGTGCCGCGCGCGATCTCGACCAGCAGCACGGAGCCATCGTCCATGGCGATCGGACCTTCTGGAAACTGCAGGCCGGTGGCGAGTTCGCGGATGCGCATCGGGGGCTCCTCGGTGATCGGGCGGACCTCCAGTTTGCGCCAGATCGGTTTGATGCGTGCCGGTCGGGGATGTGCGTTCACCGTCTCGTCATCCCCGGCGGACAGCCGGCCGCGGCTGGAGCCGTCGATGCTACTTTTTTGCGCCCTGCATGCGCGCGATGATCTTCGAAGTCTCGTTGCCTTCCCGGCGGCCATCCGGATAGATGCGCATGTAGTCGAAGACCTTGGCCTGCGAAACCTTCACCATCTGGCCGGCGCGCAGGTCCGGAACATCGACCGGGTCGTTCCTCAGCAGGCCCTCGATGGCGTCGCCGTTCCAGCGGGCGACCTCGACCCACATCCATTCGTTGCCGCCGCCGGTCGTGGTGAACGGCGCCTTCACCAGGATATATTCACCCGGCTGCAGGCCCTTGGCGAAGGCTTCACGCAGCTTGGGCAGCTGCGCGGTGGCCGCCTTGCTGGCAGCGAGCAGTTCGTCGTTGTGCTTCACGCGGGTGACCGAGTCTTCGCCGGTGCCGAAGACCGAGCTCAACATGGCGTCTTGCTGCGCGTAGCGGTCGGGTCCCTTGTAGCGGTCGAAGCGGATCTCGTAGAGCCTGTTCTGCGGATCCCCGCTTTCCCAGGTGCCGTTGACCAGCGAGAGTCTTGCCACCGCGGCTGCGTTGGGCTTGAGGCCCGAGAGCAACGGGTCTCGCGCACCGGCGTGCCTGAGCGCGCGCAGGTCCATGTCGAACTGGCCGGGCTTCGCCAGCGTGATGCCCTCGGCCATCGCCTGCGAGAAGGCGTTGACGAGGCTGCCCATGGGCCGGTTGCTCGACCACGAGAAATCGCTCACCACCACGTCGGGCAGGCCGAACTTGCCCATGCCGAGCGTGATGGCCCGCACCATTTCGCCGCTGCGGTAGGCGTGGATGGTCATGTGCTGCGACACGTCGGGCAGGCCGCCGGCCCAGGTGTCGATGCGCCGCTTCTGCCATTCGTCGGGCGAGAAGACTTCGCGCGTTTCCTCGTCCCACAGAAGGCCGCCGGTGTCGCGTGCGACCTGCAGGGCGACCTGCAGCGCCTTCTGCATGGCGGCGGAAGACTGCTGCGCGGGGTGCGCGAAATCGAGGATCAGCGCCTTGTCGGCCTTCTGCAGCGCTTCCGCCTGCTCGCGCGAGATGCCGCGGCCGAAGCGCTGCAGCGATTCCATGTCGGGTGCGCGGTAGTCCTTCAGCACGGTGGTGGTGTTCCAGTTCGCGAAGACCACGGGCGCGGTGACCGAGGAGGGTGCCGGCATGGACGCCAGGAGCTTCGGGCTGCCGCCGGTCTTGCCGAGCGCGCCGCGCAGCGCGGCCATCGGGTCGGCTGCGGGCGCCTTGGCGTAGTAGATGGCGAACTGGAAGCGGACGGGCCCGGTCTGTTGCGGCGAACCAGCGGGCACCGGCGCGCCGGGGACGGGTTTGGCGGCGGCCTGCGTTGCGGCCGGCGTCGCGGCGAAGGGGGCTGTGCTCATCGAGAGAACGAGCGCGGTGAGTGCGAGGCGGAACGGCAGGTTCATGTTCGTGTTGTTGTCGTCGTCGTTGTCGTCGTTGTCGTCGGGAGCGCTAGCCCCGCCGCGAACCCGCGGCGCGCGGCGTGCCCGGCAGCAGGTGGTCCAGCGGCAGCGCGGTTTCCGACTTGATCTCGCGCAGCACGATGCTCGAGCGCACGTGCGTCACGCCGGGCAGGCTGAACAGCACCTCGTGCAGGAAGCGCTCGTAGTGCTTCATGTCGGGCACGGTCACGTTGAGGATGTAGTCGGCCGGGCCGGTGGCCGACACGCAGCGGATGATCTGCGGGCTCGCGGCCACGGCCTCCTCGAAGCGCTGCACCATCGTCTCGCTGTGGCGGTCGAGGTTCACCTCGGCGACGGCCGAGACGTGCAGGCCGACGAGTTCGGGGTCGACCAGCGTGGTGTAGCCGCGGATGACGCCGGCTGCCTCCATGTCCTTGATGCGCTTCCAGCAGGGCGTGGGCGAGAGGCCGACGGCCTCGGAGATCTGCTGCACGGTCTGGCGGCCGTCGTGCTGCAGCGCGGAGAGGATCTTGAGGCAGTGCTCGTCGAGGGAAACAGGGCCGGCATTCATCGCGGGTAGTGGGGTTCGGGGGATCGGATGCCGATCCCGGCCGTCGTCGCGATTCTCCTTGATCGATGCGGCAGCGCAATGCCGCGCCCCGGCCGCCGGCGGCGCTCCTGTTATGCGTCGGAGGTGCGCGCGAATTCCACCGGCAGGTCCTTGAACTGCTTCTTCAGCGAGGCCTCGGGCGAGCCGCCGACCACGATGCGCGCGAAGGCGTCGAGCGGGCTGAAGAAGGCGGGGCGCAGCGTGCCGAGCTTGCTCTCGTCGACGACCAGGTAGCTCTGCGACGCGCTGCGGATGGCCGCCTGCTTCACCGGCACTTCGTGGAAGTTGGAGCAGCTCGCGCCGCGTTCCACGTCGATGCCGCCCGCCGAGATGAAGGCCTTGTTCACGCCGAGCCTGGCGAGGTATTGCAGGCCCTCGTCGGAGAAGAAGGTGGCGGAGGAGGGGTGGTACAGGCCGCCGAGCAGCATCAGCTGCGTGTTCGGGCGGCGGCTGAGCACCTGCGCGATGTTCGTGGAGTAACACACCACGCTCAACGGCATCTCGGGCGGCAGCGCCTCCGCGAAATGGACCATGGTGGTGCCGCAGTCGATGAACAGGCTGTCGTGCGGCTGCACGAGTTCGGCGGCGCGCTCGCAGGCCAGGCGCTTGTTGGCCGCGTGCTGGTCGCTGGCCTCGTCGAGCGAGTAGCGCTCGGCGCCCGGCAGCGTGGTCGCGAGCACGTAGCCTCCCAGAGCGGAAAGTGGCGATTCGGCCGACGCCAGGTCGCGGCGGATCGTCATCTCCGTCACTTCGAGCTGCAGCGCCGCCTGCTTGATCGGCAGCGGGCCGCCGGCTTCCACGAGTTCCTGCATCCTGGCCAGGCGCACAGCCCGGGCCTCCGCTCCGGCGGTTCTTCTCATGTTCGGTTTCCTCAGGTCCACGTGCCGGAGTATCGGGCATTGCATGCCGTTTCAATGTTGTTTGAAAAACATATTGCGCAGATAAATGTTGTTGTAATAACATTTGCGTCAACACGAACACCAAGGCTCACCGCGATGCGATGCGACGAGCCTCCGGAGACAAAAGACATGCCCCTTGCCGTCCCGCCGCACTCGCGGCCCTTGCGCGCCACGGCGCCCGCCCATCCATGACCTCCACTTCCCTCGTTCGCCCCAGCGGCGCGGTGCGCTCGCGCCCGGCTTCGCCTGCGGCCGCGCCCCAGGCGCCCGCCGAGACGCCTGCGCAGACCCACACCGCTGCCGCGCGCAACACCGCCCAGCCTTTCGACCTCGGCTGGATCGACGGCATCCGCTTCAACCTTTCCGCCGCCGAGCGCCGCGTGGCCACGCTGCCCGGCCGTCGCTCGGTCAAGAAGGATGCGCAGGCCGGCTGGCTGCTCAAGGCCATCACCTGCATCGACCTCACCACGCTCAGCGGCGACGACACCGCCGAGCGCGTGAAGCGGCTCTGCGCCAAGGCCGTGACGCCGGTTCGCCCCGACCTACTGGCCGCACTCGGCTTTACCGACCGCAAGCTGCACACGGGTGCGGTGTGCGTCTATCACCGCTTCGTATCGACGGCGGTCGAGGCGCTGGCGGGCACCGGCATTCCGGTGGCGGCGGTGTCCACGGGCTTTCCGGCGGGGCTGATCCCGCACGAGCTGAAGCTCAAGGAGATCGAGGCCGCGGTGCGCGACGGCGCCTCGGAGATCGACATCGTCATCACCCGCGAGCACGTGCTCGCGGGCCAGTGGAAGAAGCTCTACGACGAGATGCTCGACTTTCGCCGCGCGGCGGGCGAGGCGCACGTGAAGGCGATCCTCGCGACGGGCGAGCTCAAGACGCTGCGCAACGTCGCGAAGGCCTCGATGGTCTGCATGATGGCCGGCGCCGATTTCATCAAGACCTCCACCGGCAAGGAGGGCGTGAACGCCACGCCGCTGGTCACGCTCGCGATGCTGCGGATGATCCGCCAGTACGAGGCCCGCACCGGCCTGCGCGTGGGCTACAAGCCCGCGGGCGGCGTCTCCACCGCCAAGACCGCGCTCGACTACCAGGTGCTCATGAAGGAAGAGCTGGGCCGCGACTGGCTCGAGCCCGACCTGTTCCGCATCGGCGCCTCCACGCTGCTGGCCGACATCGAGCGCCAGCTGGAGCACCACGTCACCGGCCGCTACTCGGCCTACAACCGCCACCCGATCGGATGAGCCCGATGAGCAACAACAGCAGCAGCAGCGTCGCACGCTATTTCGACACCATGGACTACGGCCCCGCGCCCGAGAGCGACACCGACGCGCGCGAATGGCTCGCGCGCCATGCCGAGGGCTTCGGCCACTTCATCGACGGGCGTTTCACGCCCGCTGCCGAGGGCGCGCATTTCGAGACGGCCGAGCCGGCCACCGGCCAGCGCCTCGCGCGCATCGCGCAGGGTTCGGCGACGGACGTCGACGCCGCAGTGGCGGCCGCGCGCGCAGCGCAGCCCGGCTGGTTCGCGCTCGGCGGCCATGGCCGCGCACGGCATCTGTATGCGCTCGCCCGCATGGTGCAGCGCCATGCGCGCCTGCTCGCGGTGGTGGAGGCGCTGGACAACGGCAAGCCGATCCGCGAGACGCGCGACCTCGACGTGCCGCTGGTCGCGCGCCACTTCTATCACCACGCCGGCTGGGCGCAGCTGCAGGAGCGCGAGTTCGCCGACCAGGTGCCGCTGGGCGTGGTCGGCCAGATCATTCCGTGGAACTTCCCGCTGCTGATGCTCGCGTGGAAGATCGCGCCTGCGCTCGCACTGGGCAATACCGTGGTGCTCAAGCCCGCCGAGTTCACGCCGCTGAGCGCCTTGCTCTTTGCCGAACTCGCTGCGCAGGCCGGCCTGCCGCGCGGCGTGCTCAATGTGGTGACGGGCGATGGCGCCACCGGCGCTGCGCTGGTCGCGCACGAGGGCGTGGACAAGATCGCGTTCACCGGCTCGACGGAGGTGGGGCGGTTGATCCGCACCGCCACTGCGGGCACGGGCAAGTCGCTCACGCTGGAGCTGGGCGGCAAGTCGCCGTTCATCGTGTTCGACGACGCGGACCTCGATGCCGCGGTCGAGGGCGTGGTCGATGCGATCTGGTTCAACCAGGGCCAGGTGTGCTGCGCCGGTTCGCGGCTGCTGCTGCAGGAAGGCATTGCGGACGATTTCATCGCGCGGCTCAAGCGCCGCATGCAGACCCTGCGCGTGGGCCCGCCGCTGGACAAGGCGATAGACATGGGCAGCCTGATCGACTCTACGCAACTGGAGCGCGTACGCTCGCTCGTGGCCACCGGCGTGCGCGAGGGCGCAAGCTGCTACCAGGCGCCGGGCGCGCTGCCGCCGGGCGGCAGCTTCTTCCCGCCGACGCTGCTGACGGGCGTGCAGCCGGCATCCACTGTCGCGACCGAGGAAATCTTCGGCCCCGTGCTGGTGACGATGACTTTCCGCACGCCCGACGAAGCCGTCGCGCTGGCCAACAACACGCGCTACGGGCTCGCGGCCAGCGTGTGGAGCGAGACCATCGGCCTCGCGCTCGGCATCGCGCCGCAGCTGCAGGCGGGCGTGGTGTGGGTCAACGCGACCAACCTGTTCGACGCGGGTGTGGGCTTCGGCGGCTATCGCGAATCGGGCTACGGCCGCGAGGGCGGGAGAGAGGGCTGCTACGAATATTTGAAGCCGCGCGCGTGGGTGCAGCGAAAGCCGCGTTCGTCTGCAGTGGCTGGTGCAGCCACGGCAGCGGACGCGAAGAGCGAGCCTGTGCTCGCGCTGCCTGCCATCGACCGAACCGCCAAGCTCTTCATCGGCGGCAAGCAGGTGCGGCCCGATGGCGAACTCTCCAGCAGCGTCTTCGCCGCCAACGGGCAGCGCGCCGGCGAGGTGGGCACGGGCAACCGCAAGGACATCCGCAACGCGGTCGCCGCCGCACGTTCGGCTGCCGCGTGGTCGAGCGCGACGCCGCATCGCCGCGCGCAGGCGCTGTACTACCTCGCGGAGAACCTCTCGGCCCGCGCAGGCGAGTTCGCCGCGCGCATCGCGAGCCTGACCGGCGTTGCCGCCAAAGCCGCGCAGGCCGAGGTCGATGCGTCGGTGAGCCGCCTGTTCGCCTACGGAGCATGGGCCGACAAGTACGAGGGCACGGTGCATGTGCCGCCACTGCGCGGCGTGGCGCTGGCCACGGTCGAGGCGATCGGCGTGGTGGGCGTGGTGTGCCCCGACGAGACACCGCTGCTGTCCTTCGTGAGCCTGCTGGCGCCCAACCTCGCCATGGGCAACCGCACGGTGATCGTGCCGGGCGAGAAGCACGCGCTGGTCGCCACCGACTTCTACCAGGTGCTCGAAACCTCCGACCTGCCGGGCGGCGTCGTCAACATCGTGACCGGCCCGGCCGCGAGCCTCGTGCGCACGCTGGCGGAGCACGACGACGTCGATGCGCTCTGGGTCTTCGGCGCGAAGGAACTGTCGCGCGATGCCGAACGGCTGTCGGTCGGCAATCTCAAGCGCACGCTCGTCGACCACGGCCTGGCCACCGACTGGCACGACCCTGCATCGGGCGAAGGCCCGGCGTTCCTGCGGCACGCCACGCAGGTCAAGAACATCTGGATTCCCTATGGCGAATGAGCGCGCAGCCGTCGTTCCTGTTATCGAAACCAAGGGAAATCCCCGAGAAGCAAACGTTTGCGCAAACGTTTTCTTTCTCTAAGATCGCAACCGCGAAAGCCATACCAATTCAGGAGACCGAATGCTGAAGTCCATCCATCCGCTGCTCAACGCAGACGTGCTCTACGCCCTGCGCGCGATGGGCCACGGCGACGAGCTGGTGCTGTGCGACGCCAATTTCCCGGCCGACTCGGTCGCCCGCCAGACCTCGCTGGGCCGCCTGCTGCGCATCGACGGCGTGGGCACCACCGAGGCGGCGCGCGCCATCCTGTCGGTGCTGCCGCTGGACAACGCGGTGGACGATCCGGCGCGGCGCATGGAGATCATGGGCGCACCCCACGAGATCCCGCCCGTGCAGCAGGAGATGCAGCGCGAGATCGACGCGGCCGAAGGGCGCCCGCGTCCGATGGGCTCCATCGAGCGCTTTGCCTTCTATGAAGCCGCGCGCCGCGCATATTGCGTGATCGCCACCGGCGAGCGCCGCTTCTACGGCTGCTTCGTGTTCAAGAAGGGCGTGATCGCCCCCGAGGCCTGATCGCGATGAGCGCCGTTTCCTCGCACCAGCATCACCACCAGCAGCGCGGCGTCGCCGTGCTCGGCATCTTCGTGGCCGACCTCGCCTTCCGCGCGGCCGACCTTCCGGGCGTGGGCCAGACCATCGCGGGCTCCGGCTTCGCGATGGGGCCTGGCGGCAAGGGCTCGAACCAGTCCGTGGCCGCCGCGCGTGCCGGGGCGCAGGTGACCTTCATCTCCAAGCTCGGGCAGGACGCCTTCGGCGCCAACGCGCTCGCACTGTGGGCGCAGGAAGGCATCACGCCGCGCGTGCCACAGGTGACGACGCAGCCGACTGGCGCTGCCTTCATCTACGTACACGAGGTCACGGGCGACAACGCCATCATCGTGGTGCCCGGCGCCGCGGCCCTCATCGACTCGGCCGACGTGGATGCGGCCGCCGACGCCATCCGCGGCGCGCGGGTGTTCGTCACGCAACTGGAGCAGCCCGCCGGGCGCCGCGCAGCGCGGCCTGGAACTCGCACGCGCCGCAGGCACGGTGACGGTGTTCAACCCCGCGCCCGCGCTGCCCTTCGACGATGCGGTGTATCCGCTGTGCGACTTCATCACGCCGAACGAGCACGAGGCGGCGGCGCTCAGCGGCATCGCCATCGAGACCGTCGATGACGCGCGGCGCGCGGGCGACTTCTTCCTTTCCAAGGGCGTGGGCTGCGCGCTCATCACGCTCGGCGAGAAGGGGGCCCTGCTGCACAGCGCGAAGGAATCGGTGCACCTGCCCGTGTTCCATGCGGGCGCGGTCAAGGAAACGGCCGGTGCGGGCGATGCTTTCAACGGCGGCTTCGCGGCTGCGCTGGCCGAGGGCGCGTCGCCGCTGGAGGCCGCGCGCTTCGGCTCGGCCGTGGCCGCCATTTCCGTCACGCGCGCCGGCACCGCGCCCTCGATGCCCAAGCGCATCGAGGTCGATGCGCTGCTGAACCGCGCGGCAGCCTGAGACGCGAGCCGCAAAGGAGCCTTTCCGTGAAATTCAGGTTTTCAGACCGCGAGCTCAACTTCCTGGTCGGCATCAACGTCGCGATCCTCGTGATCGCCACGGTGCTGTCGAAGGGCGACTTCCTCGACGTCTACAACTTCCAGTCGATGGGCGGCCAGCTGCCCGAGCTCGGCCTGCTGGCCATGGGCGTGGCGCTGTCGATGATCTCCGGCAACGGCGGCATCGACCTCTCCGGCGTGGCGCTGGCCAACCTCTCGGGGGTGGTGGCGGCCACGCTGGCGCCGATGCTGGTCGATGCCGATGCTGCGCCGTGGGCCTACACCGGAGCCTTCGCCGCGGTCGCGCTCGCGACGGGGCTGGCGGGCGGGCTGCTCAACGGCGTGCTGATCGCGCGCGCCGGCCTCACGCCCATTCTGTGCACGCTGGGCACGCAACTGCTCTACACCGGCCTGGCCGTGGTGCTCACCGGCGGCTCCAGCCTGCGCGTGGGCAACGCGGAGCCGCTCTCGGCCATCGGCAACGAGAACGTGCTGGGCGTGCCCATTCCGTTCGCGATCTTCATCGCGATGCTGCTGGCGGTGGGCTGGCTGCTCAAGCAGAGCCCGTTCGGCATCCGGCTCTTCCTGCTGGGCACCAACGCCAAGGCGGCGCGCTACGCGGGCATTCCGCAGGGCCGCATGCTGATCGCCACCTACGCGCTGTGCGGCGTGCTGGCGGCGGTGGCGGGTGTGATCATCGCGGGCCGCACGGCCAGCGTGAAGTCGGACTACGGCAACTCCTACCTGCTCATCGCCATCCTCATCACCGTGATGGCGGGCGTGCGGCCGCAGGGCGGCTACGGGCGCATGGTGTGCCTGTTCTTCTCGGCCGTGGCGCTGCAGCTGCTGTCGAGCACCTTCAACCTGCTGGGCATCTCCAACTTCTTCCGCGACTGCGCCTGGGGCCTGCTGCTGCTGTTCTTCCTGGCATCGGCACGCTTCAGCCTGAGCGACCTTCGCAGCTTCATTCCCGCTTCGCGCACCAGCGCACCGCCGCATCAGCCCCCTCCTGGCGCGACGCAGAGAACCACCGAGGGCTAGGAGACAAACGAACATGCTGAAGAAAACCAAGATCGCCTGCACCGTGCTGGCACTGGGCACCGTGGCCTTCGCCTCGGCGATCCATGCGCAGGGCAAGCCGCAGGACATCGTCACAGTGGTGAAGATCACCGGCATCAGCTGGTTCAACCGCATGGAAGTGGGCGTGAAGGAGTTCGGCAGCAGCACGCCGGGCGTGACCACGCGCCAGATCGGCCCGGCCCAGTCCGACGCCGCCCAGCAGCAGCGCCTGGTGGAAGACCTGGTGGCCAAGAAGGTCGATGCGATCGCCATCGTGTCGATGGACCCGCCCACGCTGGAGCCGGTGCTCAAGCGCGCGATGGAGCGCGGCATCAAGGTCGTCACGCACGAGGCCGACAACCAGAAGAACACCATGGTCGACATCGAGGCCTTCGACAACACGGCCTACGGCGCGCGCATCAACGAGCGCCTGGCCGCGTGCATGGGCCAGCAGGGCAAGTGGACCTCGCTCGTGGGTTCGCTGGGCAGCCAGTCGCAGGTGCAGTGGGCCGACGGCGGTGCGGCCAACGCCAAGAAGTACCCCAAGATGCAGCTGGTCGATGCCAAGAACGAGTCGCTCAACGACGCCGAGAAGGCCTACGGCAAGGCCAAGGAAATGCTGCGCAAGCACCCCGACCTGAAGGGCTTCCAGGGTTCGTCGTCGCTGGACGTGCTGGGCATCGGCCGCGCGGTGGAAGAGGCCGGCCTGGCGGGCAAGATCTGCGTCTTCGGCACCGGCCTGCCGAGCGAGGCGGCCAAGTTCCTCGAGTCGGGCGCGGTCGGCGGCATCGCCTTCTGGGACCCGAAGGACGCCGGACTCGCCATGAACAAGGCGGCCAAGATGCTGCTCGACGGCAAGACCATCACCGAAGGCACCGACATGGGCGTGCCGGGCTACAACAAGGTTTCCGTGAAGAAGGGGCCTGGCGCCGGCATCGTCGTCACGGGCCAGGCCTGGGTCGAGGTCGACAAGAAGAACTACAAGAACTACTCGTTCTGACGCTACGCAAGCCATGACCTTGACCGCGCCTTCCACGCAAGCAAGTCCGGCCGGCTCCGCGAGCCAGGCCGGGCGCCGGGTGTTCCTCGAGGTGCAGGACGTGCACAAGCGCTTCGCGGGCGTGCACGCGCTGCGCGGCATCGACATCGTCATCGAGGCCGGCGAGATCTACCACCTGCTCGGCGAGAACGGCTGCGGCAAGAGCACGCTGATCAAGATCATCTCGGGCGCGCAGCCGCCGAGCCAGGGGCGCATCGTGATCGACGGGCAACCGTACGACTCGCTGTCGCCGCTGCAGGCGCTCAGCCTGGGCATCGAGACGGTCTACCAGGACCTGTCGCTGCTGCCGAACATGAGCGTGGCCGAGAACGTCGCGCTCAGCGAGCAGCTCGTCGCCACCGGCGGCAGGCTGGCCCGCCGCTTCGACCGCAAGGCGCTGGCGGCCACGGCCGCCCGGGCGCTGGAGGCGGTGAAGCTGCCGACCGACGCGGCGTTCCTTGCGCGGCGCGTGGATGAAATGCCCATCGCCACCCGCCAGCTCGTGGCCATCGCGCGCGCGGTGGCCACCCGAGCGCGCATGGTCATCATGGACGAGCCCACCACCTCGCTCACGCAGAAGGAAGTGGACAACCTCGTGCATGTGGTGGAAGTGCTGCGCGAGCAGGGTGTTGCCGTGCTCTTCGTGAGCCACAAGCTCGACGAATGCATGGCCATGGGCGGCCAGGCCATCGTGTTCCGCGACGGCACGAAGGTGGCGCAGGGCCCGATCCGCGATTTCACCAAGGCGCAGATCGCGCACTGGATGACCGGCAAGCACCTCGACGGCGAGCGCTATCGCCACGGTACGCACGGCGGCGACGAGTTGCTGAAGGTCGAAGGGCTGGGCCGTGGCCGGCAGTTCAGCGACGTGAGCTTCGCGCTGCGCAAGGGCGAGATCCTCGGCGTGACCGGGCTGCTCGACTCCGGCCGCAACGAGCTCGCGCTGGCGCTGGCCGGCGTGCAGGGCGCCGACCGCGGGCGCGTGCTGCTCGACGCGAAGGAGATCGTGCTGAAGACGCCCACCGACGGCATCCGCCAGGGCATCGGCTACGTGCCCGAAGACCGGCTCAGCGAGGGCCTGTTCCTGGACAAGCCCATTCGCGACAACATCGTGACCGCGGTGCTCAACCGGCTGCGCGGGCGCTTCGGCGCGCTCGACGCCAATCAGTGCCAGGCGCTGGCCGAGCGCACGGTGAGCGACCTGCAGATCGCCACGCCCGACGTCGACCGCCCCGTGCAGTCGCTCTCTGGCGGCAACCAGCAGCGCGTGCTCATCGGGCGCTGGCTGGCCATCGGTCCGCGCGTGCTGATTTTGCACGGCCCCACCGTGGGCGTGGACGTGGGCTCCAAGGACACCATCTACCGCATCGTGCAGCGGCTGGCCGAGCAGGGCCTGGGCGTGATCCTGGTGAGCGACGACCTGCAGGAGCTGCTGCAGAACTGCGACCGCATCCTGCTGATGCGCAAGGGCCGCATCGCCAACGACTTCGACGCGCAGGGGCTCGCCGAGAGCGACCTTTACCACGCGCTGGTTTCCGACACACCTTCCCCCGCATTCTCATGACGGCTTCCACCATGCAAGCGCAGTCCGCACCGGCCGCGCCGGAACCGGCTCCGCACCCGCCGCAGGCGCGGGTCTCGCTGCGCGCCTGGCTCGCGCAGCGCCCCTCGGTCTTCACGCTCGCACTGATCGTGCTGGCGAGCCTGGCCGTGGGCGCCATCAACCCGAGCTTCTTCCAGCTGCCGGTGCTGTTCGACATCGTGCGCGCCTGCACGGTGCTGGGGCTGTTCGCGCTGGGCGTGCTGATCGTGCTGGCCGCCGGCGGCATCGACGTGTCGTTCGCGGCCATCGCCGCGCTCACGATGTACAGCATCACCAAGCTGGTGCTGAACTATTTTCCGGAAGCGCCCATCGCGCTGCTGCTGATCGCGGGTGCGGCCAGCGGCGCGCTGCTGGGCGTGATCAACGGGCTGCTGGTGCACTGGCTCAAGGCGCCTTCGCTGATCGTCACCATCGGCACGCAGTACCTCTACCGCGGCATCCTGCTGACCTTCGTGGGCACGGTGTTCTTCATGAACGTGCCCGCGCCGATGGATGCCTTCGGCAAGCTGGCGCTGTGGCGCTTCGACACGCCGCAGGGCCTGCACGTGGTGCTGCCGGCCACGGTGCTGGTGCTGGCCTTCGCGGCGGTGCTGACCTGGTGGCTACTGAACCGCACGCTGATCGGCCGGGCGGTGTACGCCATCGGCGGCAGCCTGGCCATTGCCGAGCGGCTGGGCTACAACCTGCGCACGGTGCATGTCTTCGTGTTCGCGTACGCGGGCTTCCTCTCGGGGCTGGCGGGCATCGTGCACGTGTCGAGCACGCGGCTGGCGAACCCCTTCGACCTGGTGGGCAACGAGCTGGACGTGATCGCGGCCGTGATCCTTGGCGGTGCGCGCATCACCGGCGGCAGCGGCACCGTGGGCGGCACGCTGCTGGGCGTGGTGTTGGTCACGCTGATCAACAACGTGCTGATCCTGGCCGGGGTGCCGAGCACCTGGCAGAAGGTGATCATCGGGGCGTTCATCCTCGTGGCCGGCGGCTTCTTCGCGATGCGCTCGCGGGACTGACCCTGCGGATATGCGGCCGCTTGGCCTTGTGGATCGCAATCGAATGTCCGACGCCAATGCCACCGTTCTCTGCGAGGAGCCGAGCCCGTTCGCGGGGCGAGGCTTCGACGCCGGCAGCTGCCTCCACGACCACGAACTGCACCTGATCGGAAGCGCTCCGGCATGCCTGCGCGTGGGCAGCGGCGCGAGCGAAGAGACGCACGCGCTCGCGCCCGGCGCGGTCGTGCTGCTCGGCCCCCTGCTGCCGCACACGCTGAGGTTCGCGCAGTGCGTGGAGGCGGACGACGGACTGGTGCTGCGCTTCAGCGACGAGCCGCTGCGGCGCGGTGCGGCGATATTTCCGGAGTTGTCGGACGTCGGGCCGCTTCTTTCGCGCGCGCGCCAGGGTGTGCATTTCGTCGGCCTGGGTGCCGAGACTCTGTCCAAGCTGCGGCGCGTTTCGACGCTGCACGGGCTGGCACGGTTCTCGGCATTCACCGCCGTGCTGAACGAGCTCGCGCAATGGACCGACTTCCGGCTGCTGGCCCGAACCCCCGTGCACGCCGATGCCGCCGGCCCGGGCCGCACGCTGCACGTGCAGAGAGCGCTGCATCACATCCGGAACAACTATGCGGAGCCGCTGTCGCTTTCGGAGGTCAGCGCGCTCGTGGGTACGAGCAGGACGTCGCTCTCGCGCAGCTTCCGCCGCGCGACCGGCAAGACCTTCACCGACTTCATCATCGGCCTGCGCCTGGCGAAGGCCTGCCGCCTGCTGGCCTCCACGCGCCAGCACGTGAGCAGCATCTGCTACGAGGTGGGCTTCAACAACCTTTCGAACTTCAACCGCCACTTCCGGCGGCTGGAAGGCATGACGCCGGGCGAGTTCCGGGCCCGGCACGCGGGCGCGAGAAGATGATGTAACGCGGGGAGACAGGTGTTTTCTCCGGATTAGACGAAATAAAAAAGAAAACCTTCTTTTTTGGCTGATTTTGAAGTGGATTCTTCTCGAAACGAGGGTCTGCGCTAGTGCATTGAAGAAGCACTTACCTGCGCCGCGGCAGAACAATCCCGGGCATGAATGCCCCACTCGATGCCACCGCGATCAGACGGCCCGGCTACCAACTCTCCGACAACATCTGGGCCGAGTCCGGCTCGGTTTTCCTGACCGGCACGCAGGCGCTGATCCGCGTGCTCGTGATGCAGGGCCGGCGCGATGCGCAGCGCGGCCTGCACACCCAGGGCTTCGTCAGCGGCTACCGCGGCTCGCCGCTGGGCATGGTCGACCAGGCGATCTGGAAGGCCGGCGAGCGCTTCAAGCAGACGGGCATCCGCTTCGTGCCGGCCGTCAACGAGGAGCTCGCGGCCACGCAGGTGCTGGGCACGCAGCGCGTGGAGTCCGACCCGGAGCGCACCGTCGATGGTGTCTTCGCCATGTGGTACGGCAAGGGCCCTGGGGTCGACCGCGCGGGCGACGCGCTCAAGCACGGCAATGCGTACGGCTCCTCGCCGCACGGCGGCGTGCTGGTGGTGGCGGGTGACGACCACGGCTGCGTGTCGTCGTCGATGCCGCACCAGAGCGACCACGCCTTCATGGCCTGGCGCATGCCCATCCTGCAGCCCTCCAGCGTGGCCGAGTACCTGGAGTTCGGCCTGTACGGCTACGAGCTCTCGCGCTATTCGGGCGCGTGGGTCGGCATGGCGGCACTCTCCGAAGTGGTGGAGAGCGCGGGCACCGTGGATCTGGACGCGATCAACGCCCGCGTCGAGGCCTGGGAAGACGCCGACGCGGTGAGCGCCGCCACCGGCCACCGCCCGCCGCCCGACGGCCTGCATTACCGCTGGCCCGACCTGCCTTCGCTGCGCATCGAGTCGCGCCTGGAAGACAAGCTCGCGGCGGTAGCCGCATTCACCAGGCGCAATAGCATCGACCGCCACGTGATCGTCAGCGAGCACGCGAAGGTCGGCATCGTCACCTGCGGCAAGGCGCACCACGATTTGATGGAAGTGCTGCGCCGGCTCGAGCTTTCGCCCGAGCAGCTGGCCCGCGCTGGCGTGCGGCTCTACAAGATCGGCCTGAGCTTCCCGGTCGAGCAGACGCGCATCAAGGCCTTCGCGCAGGGGCTGGAAGAGATCCTCATCGTCGAGGAGAAGGGCGCGGTGGTGGAGACGCAGCTGCGCGACATCTTCTACAACGCGCCGCCCGAAGCGCGCCCCGTGCTCGTGGGCAAGCACGACCGCGACGGCCAGCCGCTGGTGTCGGCGCTGGGCGAGCTGCGGCCCTCGCGGCTCATCGAGCTGGTCGCGCACTGGCTGGCCGTTCACTTCCCCGAGAACCACGACCTGGGCGATCACCTGCAGCACGTGCGCGACTTCACGCCGCCCGAGCTGCTGGCCAACGCGAGCGACGCGGTCAAGCGCCTGCCGTACTTCTGCGCCGGCTGCCCGCACAACACCAGCACCAAGGTGCCCGAGGGCTCGACCGCGCGCGCCGGCATCGGCTGCCACTTCATGGCGAACTGGATGGACCGCAGCACCGCGGGCCTCATCCAGATGGGCGGCGAGGGCGTGGACTGGATCTCGCACGCCATGTTCACGAAGACGCCGCACGTCTTCCAGAACCTGGGCGACGGCACCTACTACCACTCGGGCTACCTCGCGATCCGCCAGGCCGTGGCGGCCAAGGCCACGCTCACCTACAAGATTCTTTTCAACGATGCGGTCGCGATGACCGGCGGGCAGCCGGTCGACGGCGTCATCAGCGTGGACGCCATCGCGCGGCAGGTGGAATCGGAAGGCGTGAGCAAGGTGGTGGTGGTGAGCGACGCTATCGGCAAGTACGACGCCATCAAGGACCGCTTTCCGAACGGCACCGAGTTCCACGACCGTGCCGCGCTCGACGACGTGCAGCGCCGGCTGCGCGAGATGGCGGGCGTGACGGTGCTCATCTACGAACAGACCTGCGCCGCCGAGAAGCGCCGCCGCCGCAAGAAGGGCGAACTTGCCGATCCGCCCAAGCGCCTGTTCATCAACGAGGCCGTGTGCGAAGGCTGCGGCGACTGCACCGTGCAGAGCAACTGCGTGGCCGTGCTGCCGCACGAGACGCCGATGGGCCGCAAGCGCAAGATCGACCAGACCAGCTGCAACAAGGACTACTCCTGCGCCAAGGGCTTCTGCCCCAGCTTCGTGGGCGTGACGGGCGGCAAGCTGCGCCGCAAGAGCGGGGCGCTTGCCGGCGGGCGCGATGCCTTCCTGCACCGCGTTGCCGCGCTGCCGTATCCGGCCGAACACGCATGGACCGGCCCGTACGACCTGCTCGTGACAGGCGTGGGCGGCACCGGCGTGGTGACCGTGGGCGCGGTGATCGCGATGGCCGCGCACCTCGAAGGCAAGGCCGCGAGCGTGCTCGACTTCATGGGCTTCGCGCAGAAGGGCGGCTCGGTGCTGAGCTTCGTGCGGCTGGCCGATTCGCGCGATCGTCTGCACCAAGTGCGCATCGACACGCAGCAGGCCGACGCCATCCTCGCCTGCGACGTGGTGGTGGGCGCATCGGCCGACGCGCTGCAGACCGTGCGGCACGGCCGCACCCGCGTGCTCGCCAACGTGCACGAGATTCCGGTGGCCGAGTCGCTGCGCAACCCCGATGCGGACCTGCACGTCGACCTGCTGCTGGAGAAGATGCGCTTCGTGGCCGGCGAGGAACAGGTCGAGACCTTCGACGCGCAGAGCCTGGCCGAGGAGTTCCTCGGCGACACGCTGGCCGCCAACATCGTCGCGGCCGGCTATGCATGGCAGCGCGGGCTGGTGCCGCTGAGCCTGGAGGCGCTGATGCATGCCATCGAGCTCAACGGCGTGGCGGTGGCCGCCAACCAGTCGGCCTTCTCGCTGGGGCGGCTCGCGGCCGGCAGCCCCGAGGCACTGGACGCGCTGCGCGCGGCGCCCGCCGATGCGCAGGCTGCTTCCCTCGACGAGCGACCGCTCGACGTGCTGATCGCCGAGGCGCGCCGGCACCTCACGGGCTACCAGAACGCCGCATGGGCGGACCGCTTCGAGGCGCGCATCCGCAGCCTTCGCGAGCGCGAGGCTGCACTGCAGGGCGGCGATGCGAGCCTGCCCTTCACGCGCAATGCGGCGCGCAGCCTGCTGAAGCTCATGAGCTACAAGGACGAATACGAAGTGGCGCGGCTCTACACCGACGGCGCCTTCCTGCAGAAGCTCAACGAGCAGTTCGAAGGCGACCTGAAGCTCGAATTCCACATGGCCCCGCCGGTGCTCTCGCGCGCCGCGCACGGCAAGGCGCCCGCCAAGATCCGCATCGGAAGCTGGATGCTGCCTGCGATGCGCTGGCTGGCGCATGGCAAGCGGCTGCGCGGCACGGCGTTCGACATCTTCGGACGCACCGCGGAGCGGCGCATGGAGCGCGAGCTGATCTCGCACTTCGACGGCCTGCTCGAAGCGATGGCGGGCGAACTCTCGGCGGGCAACCAGGCGACGGCTGCGCGCATCGCGGCGCTGCCGCTGTCGATTCGCGGCTTCGGCCACGTCAAGCTCGCGAACTTCGAGGCCGCGAAGATGCAGGAGGCCGAGCTGCTGCACCGCTTCGCGCCCGCGCGCTATCCGAAGCCGGAGCGGGCGCCCTCGGCGGGGCAGATCAGGGGAATCGCGATCGTGGCCGGCGCGCGCTGAGCGCCGGGCTCAGCCCACCGCCTTGATGAGCTTGTCGCGCCCCGCCTTCGCGAGCATGGAGGCGACGGCGCACGAGGCGAGCCGCGCCGGTTCTGAATCGGCCCGGCTCGTGAGAATCACCGGCACCTTCGTGCCCAGCACGATGCCCGCCGCATAGGCGCCGCCAAGGAAGGTCAGGCTCTTCGCGAGCATGTTGCCCGCGTCGAGGTCGGGCACGATGAGCACGTTGGCGCGCCCCGCCACCGGCGAGACGATGCCCTTGATGCGCGCGGCCTCGGCGTCGATGGCGTTGTCCATCGCGAGCGGGCCGTCGAGCACCGCGCCGGTGATCTGGCCGCGATCGGCCATCTTGCAAAGCACTGCGGCGTCGAGCGTGGAAGGCACCTTGGCGTTGACCGTCTCCGTCGCGGAAAGAATGGCGACGCGCACCGCCGGCATGTGCAGCGCGTGCGCAAGATCGATCGCGTTCTGCACGATGTCGGCCTTCTCCTCGAGCGTGGGCGCGATGTTGATCGCCGCGTCGGAAATGATCAGCGGCTGCGCGTGGCCCGGGATGTCCATCACGAAGCAATGGCTGATGCGCCGCGAGGTGCGCAGCCCGCCTTCGCGGCGCACGACGGCACCCATGAGCTCGTCGGTGTGCAGGCTGCCCTTCATCAGCGCATCGACCTCGCCGCGCAGCGCCATGGCCACGGCCGCGTCGGCCGCGGCGTGGCTGTGGGGCGCATCGACGATCGCGATCCTGGAGAGATCGATGCCGGCCTCTTGCGCGGCCGCCTCGATCTTCGCGCGCGGGCCCACGAGCGTCGGCACGATCAGGCCCAGCGATGCCGATGCCAGCGCAGCTTCCAGCGACGCCGCGTTGGCAGGGTGTACCACCGCGACCCGCAGCGAGGGCAGGCCGCGTGCGGCGGCGATCAGGCGGTCGTAGTGCGGGTGGGCAGCGGGTGTGGAAGACGCCATGCGGGCTCCTGGATGAATGGGACGGTGCGCCTGCAACAGTACAGGATGTGATTCCGGGAGCCAAACGCCGGCTCTGGTAGTTCTTTTTACGCATGCCGTTCGGCACTGGTTGCGCACGAACCCCTCGATTAAGGTGCGTGCGCTGAAGCGTTGTGCTTCAGAAAAAGGCCGCCACCGCTGTGTCACCAGCGTCGGCACCGCCTGACCGTGATTCGTTGCCGTCCTCCAGCAGGAGAGCGGCTGGTTCCAATGTGCCCCCGGCGGGCACGCAATTTTCGAGGGAGTTGATCTCATGGCAGTAGACATGTTCATGCGCGTCGAAGGCGCGAACGGCGAATCGAAGGATTCGAACCACAAGGAGTGGACGGACATCAAGTCGTTCGCATGGGGCGCCACGCAGCCCGGCAACATGGTCAGCGGCGGTGGCGGTGGCGTTGGCAAGGCCAGCTTCAACGACCTGCAGGTTCTGGCGCGCATCGACAAGGCGGCACCCTCGGTGCTGAAGAACTGTGCGAGCGGCAAGCACCTGAGCAAGGTGGAAGTGTCGGTGTGCAAGGCCGGCGGCTCGCAGATCGAATACACGCGCGTCACGCTCGAAGAGGTGCTGGTGACCTCGGTGCAGTACACGGCAGAACAGGGCTCCGACGCCGTGTTCGTGCAGTACGCATTCCAGGCCGCCAAGGTGAAGCAGCAGTACTGGGAACAGACCGACAAGGGCGGCAAGGGCGCCGAGACGGTGCTGGGCTGGAACATCAAGGAAAACAAGGAGGCCTGAACTCCCTTTGCCCGGCGCGGGTTGCCGCTTGCGCGGCACGCGCCGGGCTTGCATTGACCAGGGAGCTTTCCAGGAATGACCCGCAGTTTCATCGCCCACAGCGCGCTGGGCGAGCGCCTGAAGTTCCGCTCGATGACGGGACAGGAGCGCATTTCCACGCTGTTCGAGCACCGCGTGCGGCTCATCAGCGACATGCCCAACATCCAGCCTCGCAGCATGCTGGGCGAGGACATGAGCATCGAGGTGAACCTCGCCACCGAACTCGGCGGCGCCGGCAGCCGCTTCCTGAGCGGCCAGGTCACGCGCTTCGCCTACATCGGCAAGGACGACGGCGACATGTGCGTCTACGAGGCCACGCTGCGCCCCTGGCTGTGGTACGCCACCCGCCGCTCCGATTTCAGGATATTCCAGTTCAAGACCGCCCCGCAGATCCTGCAGGAGGTGCTCGCGCCCTACGGCTTCGCCATCGACGCGCGGCTGAGCGGCAGCTACCGCACCTGGGACTACTGCGTGCAGTACTCGGAGAGCGACTTCAACTTCGTCAGCCGGCTCATGGAGCAGGAGGGCATCTACTACTTCTTCTCGCATGCGCAAGGCAGCCATCAGCTGGTGCTGTGCGACGGCTCCGACTCGCACACCGACCTGCCCGCCGGTCCGGCGAGGGTGCCCTATCACGCGGGCGTGCTCGCCGCGCAGATCCTCGAGCAGGACTTCATCGACAGCTGGAGCCATTCGGAGGACATCGCATCGGGCAACTTCGCGGCCGACGACTACGACTTCAGGAAGCCGAACGCCGAGATAGACACCGTGCGCCAGCAGCCGGCCGGCCACAGCCGCGACAGCTTCGAGATCTACGACTGGCCCGGCGGCTACACCGAACTGGCCGACGGCGAGAACTACGCGCGCCTGCGGCTGGAGCAGCTCGCTGGGCGCCGCGAGCTGGTGAGCGCCGAGGGCAACCTGCGCCACATGGCGCCCGGCTACCTGTTCGAGCTGGCGCGCCACCCCAACGCGCAGGAGAACCGCCGCTACCTGATCGAGGCCGTGACCTACGACTTCCAGGAGAACGCGCTGCGCGTGGTCGGCGCGCCGGACGCGGCCTACAGCGAGTCGACCAGCAGCACGAGCTATCGCCAGAGCTTCGAGGTGCTGCCCGACAGCGCGCCGTACCGCCCCGCACGCGTCACGCCGAAGCCGCGCACCACCGGGCCGCAGACCGCGGTGGTGGTCGGCCCTGCGGGCGAGGAGATCCACACCGACCAGTACGGCCGCATCAAGGTGCAGTTCCACTGGGACCGATACGGCAAGCGCGACGAGAACTCCTCGTGCTGGATCCGCGTCTCGCAGACCTGGGCCGGCAGCAGCTACGGCGCGATGCACATCCCGCGCATCGGCCAGGAGGTGATCGTCGATTTCCTCAACGGCGACCCCGACCATCCGATCGTCACCGGCTGCGTCTACAACGCCGCGCAGATGCCGCCGTGGGAGCTGCCGCGCCACAAGACCCAGACCGGCTTCCAGACCCACTGGAGCAAGGGCGGCGGCGGCAAGCACATGCTGCGCTTCGAGGACAGCCGCGGCACCGAGCACATCGAACTGTCGACCGACCACGGCAACACCCACCTGCACATGGGCTACCTGATGAACCAGGGCTCGGGCGTGCAGCGCAGCTACGGCTTCGAGCTGCGCACCAACGAGTGGGGCTCCATCCGCGCCGACAAGGGCCTGCTGCTGACCACCTATACGCAGGACTTCGCGCAGAAGACCTCGCGCGACAACCCCGACGGCCACGAGCAGATGGGCGCCACGCTCGCGCAGAGCAATGCGCTCATGCAGGCGGCTGGCCAGGCCGTGGCCGCCACCAAATCGCTCGTGAGCGCCATGGCCCAGGGCAAGAACCAGACGCTCTCGGGTCTGGTGCAGGGCGTGCAGTCGCTCGGAGGCATGTCGCAGGCCGTTGCCGCGCTGGCGGCCGGCGGATCTCCCGAGGCCGGCGTGTCGGACGACCCCGATCCGGCCATGGCCGACGCGCAGCAGATGCTCGACCTCTCGCGAAAGATCGACAAGCCCGTGGTCTCCATCGTGAGCCCCGAGGGCCAGACGATGATCAGCCCCCGGCCCATCGTGGTGAGCTCGGGGCAGAGCGTGTCGATGCGCTCCGTCTCGGCGCTGACCATGACCACCGGCGCCCAGCTCACGCAGCTCGCCGCCAAGGGCATGCTCACGCAGGTGAGCGAGGGCGGGCAGATCAACGTGGTGTCCGACGGCGACATCGTCTCGCACGCCAGTGCGGGCGCGATCAACCTGGTGTCGAAGACCGACGCCTCCGTCACCTCCACCGCAGCCAACGCGAACCTCACCGGCCAGAAGTCGGTGGTCGTCCAGGCGGCGGAGCAGGACGTGTTCGTCACCGCGAAGACCAGCATCTCGCTGATCTGCGGCAAGTCGTCGATCGTGCTGCTGGCCGATGGCACGGTGAAGATCAACGGAGTGAAGGGGCTGGTGAACTTCACGGAGAACCTCGACCAGCGGGGCGGGAAGATCTTCCTGAACTGCGATGCGCCCATCGGCAGCCAGGCTGAAGAAGCCGTGGCGGAGGAGGACGTGCCAGTGGCGCCCGCCGCCGCCGCCACGTCTGCGCAAGCCTCGGAGCATGCCCTGCCCGCGGCATCGCCGCCGGGCTATGTGACCACCGGCCTCGGCAAGGGCGTCGATGCGATTGCAGCGCGGTCACCCACGTTGCAGCGGCAGCTCAAGTTCCTGCAGGGCGACAAGTGGTCCATCAGCTACGGGCCTGCGGGCGGGGGCACCTATGCCAATACCAATTCGGGCATCAAGAAGATCGTGATCGACGGTGCCTATCAGAAAGACCCGTACAAGACCGCCGCGTCGCTGTCGCACGAGGTCGGGCACGCGATGTATTCGTACAGCTTCAAGCCCGATATTTCCTCGAAGACCGCGTACGTCAACGGCATGCTCGGTTCCGAGGGCGAGGCTGCGCTGAACCAGATCCAGGTGCGGCGCGAGGTCTGGCGCGCGGCCAAGGTCGACATCCTCAAGGGGGCCGACCCCGCGAACGTGGAAGCCTTCAACGATGCCTACAACATCTGGGCGAAGGGGGGCACCCGCGAGGCTGCGAGGGCCGCGGCCGGCAAGTACTACGGCACGCTCACCACATCGACCACCGGCGAGCAGTACACGCAGTACTACGGCAAAGGCTATGACAAGAAATATGCCGGCAAGCACTGAACCATGAATCAACAAGCTACGACGACCCTCACGCTCTGGCAGGCCATCGAGACGCTGGCTGCGCAGTTGCCGTTCTCCACGCAGAACGTGGGCCGCACGTTGTCGACCACCCTGGCCGACACGCATGCCGCTGGCGGCAACGTGTTCCAGTTATTCGAAGGCACGCCGCTGCGCCTTGCGGATGGCGCCGAGTTGGCGCGCATCGACCTGCGCATCAAGCGTGAAGACGTAAGCCAGGGCTTTCTGGTGCTGGAGCTGAAAGGGCGCTGCGTGCCGCTGGGCGAAGTGCGCCAGCACTACGCCGCGCTCGAGATCACCGACGTGCCGCGCGGCCGTTCGCTCGACGAGGCGACCACTTTCACGGCAACGCCCGACTGGGGCCGGCTGTCTTTCGGCTTCACCGAGCGCAACCCGGACTGCCTGGCCTTCGTGGCCTTCGATCCCGCATAGAACACCGGCATGGAACACTGCAAGAAAGCAGCCCGATGAAGTACCACATCCAGGAAGGCCAGTTCGACATCCCCGAAGACGGCCGCATCGACCGCTCGATGAACATCCTCGCGATGCCCGACGGCTCGGGCACCACGCTCATCGTGAGCCGCGACGCGCTGCGGGCGCAGGAAACCCTGCCGCAGTTCGTCACGCGGCAGATGAACGACCTGACGCGCCAGGTGAGCCAGCTCAAGGAGGTGTCGCGCACCGACATCGCCGTGGGCCCGGCCATCGCGAGCCTGCATGCCATCGAGCTCGTGACGCAGTTCAAGCAGAACGGCCAGGCGCTGCATCAACGCCAGGCCGTGTTCCTGCTGCCGCAGGGCCCTGGCGGCAGGAGCGTGCTGATCCTCACGGCCAGCAGCCCCGTGCCCTTCGACGCCGAGGCGATCGCGCTGTGGCGGCGCGTGCTCGAGAGCTTCCAGCCGAGGGCCTGAGGCGCCATGGCCGGCCAACCAGCTGCACGCCTGCACGACCCCATCGCCCACACCAACGCGCACGCGCGCTTCTGGGCCAAGTTCGCGGGCGGACTGATCGGCGGCATCGCCGTAGGCTTCGCGGTGGGTGTGGCGGCAGCAGCCGTGGTCGGCACCGGCGGGCTCGCCGGACCGCTGGTCGCGGGCGCGGTGGTCGTGGGCGCGCGCATGGCCGGCGGCTACGTCGGCGCGAGCCTGGGCGAGTCGATCGCCGATGCGCTGGTGCCCGAGACGCTCACCGTGACCGGGATGATCACCAGCGGATCGTCGGACGTGTTCATCGGCGGCAAGGCCCTGGGCGCCGCGCGCGCCTCGCCCGACGCTCCCATGGACACGGTGAGCTGCAAGAACGACTCGCCGCAGATTCTTCTTGCCGAGGGCGCGGAGACCGTATTCATCAACATGGGCGTGGCCTCGCGCAAGGACGACCACACCGAGTGCGGCGCCAAGGTGAGCGACGGGGCGCCCACCGTCTTCATCGGCGGCCCGACGGCGCGCGTGCGCGATGTGGCCGACGAGGTGCCGCTCATCTCCAAGGTGCTGGTGACCATCTTCAACGTGGTCATGATCTACCGCGGCCTGCGCTGCCTGCCCAAGCTCGCACGGCAGGGCAAGAACGCGCTGCCTTGTCTGATCGAAGGAGCGGTGGGGCTTGGCATGGGTATCCATGGCATGGTCAGCTCCTTCGGCAATCCGGTGCATGCGGCCACGGGCGGCAAGTTCCTGGGCGGCGAGAGCGAGCTCGACTTCAGCCTGCCGGGGCCGCTGCCCATCGCATGGCAGCGCTTCTACAGCAGCCACGACCTGCGCCGCGACGGCCCGCTGGGGCAGGGCTGGAACCTGCCTTATTCGATGGAACTGCGGCTGGGCAGCGACGACGAAGGCCAGCCGATCGTCACGCTCATCGACGAGCAGGGCAGGCCGATGGTGCTGTCCGACATCGAGCCCGGCACGCGGCAGTACAGCCTGCGCGACGGGCTCGACCTGTGCCGCACCGAAGGCGGCCACTACTTCATCCACGTGCCGGGCGGACTGTTCTTCCTGTTCGAGCCGCCAGCCGATGGTGAGCCGCGCGCCCGGACGCTGAAGCTCGCGCGGCTGGAAGACCGCAGCGGCAACTTCATCGACCTGCGCCACGACGCGCTGGGCCGCCTGGTCGAGCTGACCGACAGCACCGGACGGCTGCTGGCGCTCGAGTACGCGGGCGAGAGCCACCGGCTGGGCGCAGTGCGCCTGGCCGCCGGCGCCCCCGGCGAGCTGCCGCGCCTGCTGGTGGCTTACAGGCACGACGCCGAAGGCCGGCTGCTCGACGTGACCGACCGCAACGGCGTGGTGGTGCGCCGATTCGGCTACGACGCCCGAGGCCTCATGAACTTCCATGCCGACGCCGCAGGGCTGGAGTGCCGCTACGAGTGGCGCGGCCAGGGCGGCGAAGCTCACGTGGTCCGCCACTGGACCAACGACGGCGAGAGCTACACCGTCCGACGCATGCCGCCTGCTGCCGATGACGCGCTGGCACTGGGCGAAACACTGGTCGTCGACCAGCTCGGCCGCGAGTACGCCTGGCACTGGAATGCCGACCATCAGGTCACCGACTACATCGACGCGGCGGGTCGTCAATGGCATGCGCAATACAACGAGCTGCGCCAGCTCGTCGCTATCACCGAGCCCGGCGGCGCCACCACGCGCTGCACCTACGATCCCATGGGCTTCATGGCCAGCCGCACCGATGCGCTGGGCCGCACGCAGAGCACCGGCTGGACCGAGTTCGGCGAGCCCTGGCGCCAGACCCTCGCGGACGGCAGCACCTGGACCTACGCCTACAACGACCAGGGCAACCTGGTGCGCGAGACCGACCCGCTGGGCCACACCACCGAGTACGCCTATGACAGGAGGGGTCTGCCGATCGTGGTGACCGACGGCAAGGGCGGCACCAACCGCATGACGTGGAACGAATGCGCGCAGCTGGTTTCGCTGACCGATTGCTCCGGCAAGACCACGCGCTACACCTACGACGGCTGGGGCCACCTGCAGACCGTGACCGACGCCATGGGCCAGCGCACGCGATTGACGCACGACGCCATGGGGCGCCTGGTGTCGGTGTCGCAGCCCGACCAGAGTCACCAGTCGTTCCGCCGCGATGCGGCCGGCCGTATCGTCGCCGCCACCGATGCGCTGAGCCGCAGCACGCATTTCGCGCTCGGCCTGCGCGGCCAGCCGCTGGTGCGGCAGGACGCCGAGGGACGCCGCATCGCCTGGCACTACGACAGCGCCCAGCGCCTGCAGGCGCTCGTCAACGAGAACGGCCTGCACTTCGAGTTCGTGCGGGACGCCGCCGACCGCGTGGTGGAAGAGCGCCGCGTGGGCGGCACGCGCGTGCAGGTGGAATACGACGCCAACGGCTGGCCGGTGTGCATCACCCATGTACCGGGCATCGGCGACGACGACCTCGCGCTGCACGACGGCGCCGAGCCGCATCGCCCGGCCGGCCCCCTGCGCACCGAACTGCAGCGCGACGCCGTGGGCCGCCTCGTCGAGAAGCGCACCGGGAGCCACCGCTATCGCTACAGCTACGACCAGCTGGATCGCCTGACCGAAGCAACGAAGCTGGAAGCGCCGCAACCCGGCACGGGCGGCGAGCCGCGCGCGCTGCATCGCACCGTGTTCGTCTACGACAAGCTCGGGCGGCTCGTCGAGGAGACGGCCATCGACGAGCTCACCGGCGAGACCCACACCCTGCGCCACGCGCACGACGAACTCGGCAACCGCACGCAGACAGTTCTGCCGGCCATCGCTTCGCAGCCGGGTGCGCAGCGTGCGTTGAACTACCTGTACTACGGATCCGGACACCTGCACCAGGTCAATCTGTCGCACCAGCATGGCGATGCGCCCGTGGTGCACCAGCTGATCAGCGACATCGAGCGCGACGACCTGCACCGCGAAGTGGCGCGCAGCCAGGGCGCGCTGCACACCCGATTCGCGCTGGACCCGCTGGGCCGGCGCGCCGCATCGTGGTGCAGGCCCGGCGGACTGGATGCGGCATTCACCACGCAAGACCCGAGCTGGCGCCAGGCCTTCGACGCCGCGGGCAGCCCCGGGGCTCGCCTGCTCGACGGGCTGATGAAGGAATACAGCTACGACCCCGTGGGCGAACTGCGGCAGAGCCGGCATTCGCTGCAGGGCACGACGGGGCACAGATACGACGCCACCGGCCGCGTCGAAGAGAGCGTGCGCAGCGCGGCTGCCGCTAACAGCGAGCGCTTTGCCTACGACCCAGCAGGCAACCTGCTTGATGCGTCAACCGCGCCCGGCTATGTGCGCGACAACCTCGTGCGCGTGTTCGAGGACAAGCGCTACAGCTACGACGGCCACGGGCGGCTGGTGCGCAAGCTGTCGGGCAGACACACCGACCAGCGCTTCGAATGGGACGACGAAAGCCGCCTCGTGGCCGTGCACACCACGCGGCGCCCGGGCACGCCCGAAGCCACCACGCAGGTCACACGCTTCGACTACGACGCGATGGGGCGGCGCGTGGCGAAGCACGATGCGTTCGACAGTACGCGGTTTGTCTGGGAGGGGATGCGGCTGATCGAGGAGCGCAGGGGGGCTCAGGTGGTGAGCTATGTGTATGAGGCTGGGAGCTATGTGCCGGTGGCACGGTTGGATGCCAGGGCCGAGCCCGCTCACCACGACGCTCCGGTCGCGCAGGTCTTTCACTTTCACAACGGACCTGCAGGCCTGCCCGAGGAGCTGAGCAACAACAGCGGAAGCCTGTGCTGGCGCGCAAGCTATCGTACCTGGGGTGCGACGGTTGCAGAGCACTGGGAGGTCGCCTCACTGAACGGGCGTCCCCTGAGCGCTGTCGAGGACACCCCCGAAACCTTCACGCAGAATCTGCGCTTCCAGGGCCAGTACCTGGATCGGGACACGGGGTTGCACTACAACACCTTCAGGTTCTATGACCCAGACATCGGGCGGTTCATCAGTCCCGACCCGATCGGGTTGCGTGGCGGGACCAACCTTCATCAGTACGCCCCCAACGCCATATCATGGGTCGATCCGTTGGGCTGGGCTTGCGGTCCTGCGGCAAGAAAAAACAGCCGAGGTCAATGGATCGATTCGCAGGGGAAGTTCGCCAAGGCGCCTCCACGGCCGAATTACACCTATGAGTCTTATGCACACGAGGCCGGCTGGCACGGCGCCAACAAGGGCGGGCATGCCTACGGTACGACCACGCCCAACAAGAGCAGATTTGGCCAGGGCGAAGGCGGTGGGAAATTTGCCGACGAAGTCTTCAGCCATCCGAATGTGCGAGCGGAACAGCAATCTTCCGGGCGTTGGAAATATTCGGTAGACGACATTGGAAGAACTATCGGAACCAACCAGGCGGGGGCGCCCGTCAGGGGCGGCCAGGTCATTGTGGAGGGCAATCCTGCGTTGAACCCGAATGTCTACAATCCCGCCGACGTCGTTACTCAATATCCCAAATGAACGAACTGCCGGGATTCATTTCCGAAGCATTGGCAAAGCCGGTCAACTACGCGGATGCTTACGCTCGCTCGGTTCTTGCGTTGAAAGAGCCGCTGGAAATTGCCTTGAGAACGAATCTGCTACTGGACGATGATATGAATTACAACGCGGCTCAATCGCTGAGCTGCAAGCTGGTCGGCAAGGATGAGGCGCTGGCCAAGGCTTATGAATTCGATGTCAGGTTCTACATATCGTCGAAATCGCCTTTGTTCGCGATTTATTGTTTCGACAGAAAGTGGGGCATGACGGATCGGGGGGGAGTCAATCACCCCATCGCGCAGGAGAGACTACCGAAATCGGTTTCGGCATCCCTAGACATCGCGAAAAACTTGTTATCAGAACGCGGCTTCAAGGAAGTGGAACACCGGTATTTTTTCTTGCCTGCAGCTGGTTGCGTTACGCAGATGGACGATCTGCCAGCAAATGTTTTTGAATGTCTTTTCGCGGAAATTGTTTGAAACTCACGCGCACCGGCCTGCCGCGCTTCTACAACCGCTCGCAGTCCTGACGCCAAGCTATCGTCTGAACGCATTCGACGTGGGAGGTTGAAGCAAACCATGGCGAGGCAGCTAGGCCTGATGCCCTACCTTGAGCGAGGTGCTGTGCACATGACGTGCTGGTGCTGACGAAAACCAACTGGCCGACGAAGCAATCCAGCAGCTACGCCCCGTGAAAATGCACTGCACCGAAAGTGAGCGATCAGCCATCGCAGGATGCGCTCAAGCACGATGAAAATCATCAAGTTCAGTGAAACCAGCGACGGCTACTCCATGGACAGCTCCGCTTATCCGGCCTATGTACGGCAGGTAAGCAGCCTGGTGCCGACGGACGCTCTCGAATTCATGAGTGCAGCGTGGCACTATGAGCATCGGGACGAGCGATGCCCGCACGATGCCAAGCTGGAGCAGTTGCTCGTACGAGAGTTCGAGGACGGCGACTTCCGGGCGAATGACATCGAGATGCAACTGGCCGGAGCGCATGGGAATCGCATCACGCTGCACTATCGCGACGTGCAGTCATATGCGGTCGAGAAAACCAAGAGCGATTGGCCCGCTGGCGACCGGTCCCACGGCGATTGGCTCATCGATGAAATGCTGGTGCTCGAGGACGGCTTTCTTAGTCACGAGATCGTCTTCACGAACTCGGTAATCAAGGTCAAGCACAAGGATCTCAAGTACGCAGTGGTGCCATGACCACGACGGCGCTCAGCAAACTGTTGGCGTACTGGACGGCGCAGCCGACCGTGATACCACTGCAGGAAGAGCTGGGCCTGATCCGCGACATACGCGCGCTGGACACCACCGACATCGCGACGGATCTGGCGTCGTTCATCTCGCTCATCGAGCTCGTCCAGCGATGGCATGCGAGCAACGGAATTTTCGAGATGACCGAGGCCGACGAAGTGCACACCGTCGGCTTCCTCCAGTGGCTCGAGGGCCTGGAAAACAAGCTTGGCGTGCCGTTGGCAACGCACGCCGATGGCCTGGGCCTGACCTGCGCCGAACTGGCGAAACGGATGCCCCGATAGAGTGCCGAATGCTGGACCTCTACTTCGTCGAGTCGACCTGCAGCCACTTGCCGAAAGACCCGCGTGGCCTTGAGCATGCGGGCTCTGTCGATCTGGATGCGCATCGCGCAATTGGAGCCCTCTTGGACAGATGTGCCCAGAAGGGCGTAAACCTCGAATACTTCGACGATTCGCTGTTGAGCGTCGAGCAGGTCATGACCATGCTCGAGGTATTCACCGCCAACGCCCCTGAAGCTGGCGCTCAACACGCGCGGATTGCGGCCTTCAAGTCGATGCATGCGATCTTGACCCAGGCGAAGGCACAGGGCATGGGGCTCGCAGCGTTCTGCGACTGACATTCGACTCCGTGAGCGCACGACCCCTGCACTGCCGTCATTGATTGCGGACGCCCTGTTGAAGCGCACAGACAGTGCGCAGGGCTACGCGGCACCCGTCGTCGCATTGAAGGCGTCGTTGTCCGCCGCTTGCTGCAACGGTGCTTGAAAAAAGTTTGCCCAAGCAGTTGACGATTGTGTAAAGACTATTTACAGTCCATCCCACTCAACGCCAACAGGACCCAACGTGAAAGCCGCAACGATCCGCATCTACAGCACTTGCCCCGCATCCGGCAACGTGTTCGTGCGCGTCGCTTCGCACGATGGCCTCGGCCTGCAGCCGCTGCTGCAGCAGCAACTCAATCAGCTCCCGTATCCGATGTCCAACCCGCAGGCCGATCTGTGGCCGTGCGATTACCAGGATCAGGTGCAACCGGGTGGAGGACGCGCATAGGCGCAGACTTCCCAAGCTCTCTCTCGAACAGAAGAGGCCCGAACACCGCGAGGTTCCGGGCCTCTTCGTTTTCATGCCATTCGTTCACGAGCAGCGATCGTGCTGCCCGCACAAGGTTCGAACCTTGTGAGTGCTCCTTAAAAATTCGCAGCAGCCATAAACGTTTTCTTTTCAGCCCCGGTGACGCAACTGGTAGACGTGTCCGCCTTAGAAGCGGAATTCTGGGAGTTCGAGTCTCCCCTGGGGCACCAATTTCTCTGGGTGTAGTGTCAATCTGGTAGACGGCCTGCCTTGGAAGCAGGAGGCTGCAGGTTCAAATCCTGCCACCCAGACCATCTTTTCTCTTTCTTTTTTTCTTGTGCGTGTGTAGCTCAACTGGCAGAGCACTGGACTCCAAACCCAACGGTTGAAGGTTCGAATCCTTCCGCGCGCGCCAACCAATTTTTGCCGGCCCTTCGCCTAGTGGTCCAAGGCACCGGGTTTTGATCCCGGGATCCAAGGTTCGAATCCTTGAGGGCTTGCCAGCTTTTCTTCTTTTTTCTTTTTTCGTTCCGCTAACTCAGTGGCCAGAGTGCCTCCCTGTCCAGGAGGAAGCCAGGGGTTCGACTCCCCTGCGGAACGCCATTCATCGATCGACTTTTCCTTTCGATGGATCGTGAGCAGCACTGGCGACTGCAGCGGGCCGTAACCCCGTCTCCTTCGGGAATACTTCGTTCGACTCGAAGACGATCCACCACCAACGCCATCAGCAAGCTCGATCTCGGCGCGATAGCAAAGCGGCAGTGCAGCGGATTGCAAATCCGCCCAGCCCGGTTCGACTCCGGGTCGCGCCTCCATCCATATCAATATCCTTCAACCCACTTTTCCCCGGTAGCTCAGCTGGTAGATGCGGCGCACTGTTAATGCGCAGGTCACACGTTCGATCCGTGTTCGGGGAGCCACCCAACAATTCAACGACAGCAACGCAGAAGGAGCCCCGAAGCATGAAGCCCAAGGTCCAACCGAACAAGATCGTCGTGCTCTCAGGCTCCGGCGTGAGCGCCGAGAGCGGTCTGCCCACGTTCCGCGATGCCAAGGGCCTGTGGAACAGCTACTCGTGGCAGGAACTTGCCAGCCCCGAAGGCTGGCAGCGGCACCCGGAGGCGGTGCTGGCCTTCTACAACGAGCGGCGCGAGAAGGCGTGGCAGGCGCAGCCGAATGCCGCGCACGCTGCCATCGCATCGCTCGAGGCGGCATATGAAGTCGTGATCGTCACGCAGAACGTCGATGCGCTGCACGAGCGTGCCGGGTCGCGCAACGTGGTGCACCTGCACGGGCAACTCGCCTACGCGCGGGGCACCTCGGAGCCCGAGCCGAAGCGCTATCGCATCGATGGCAATCCCATTGCCATGGGGCAACTCTGCGAAGACGGCACCCAACTGCGGCCCGACATCGTGTGGTTCGGCGAGGCGGTGCAGCACTTCGAGGAAGCAGAGGAGCACGTGGCGACTGCTGCGCGCGTGTTGGTGGTGGGCACCTCGCTCACGGTCTATCCGGCGGCGTTGCTCGTGCGGTACGCGGACCGCGACGCCGAGAAGGTGCTTGTCGCGCTCGACATCGAAGAGGTGCCGCGTGGCTTCACCTTCCTGCAGGGCAGGGCGACGGACATGGTGCCTGCGCTGGCTGCCAGGTGGTTGAGCGAAGCGGGCTCGTAGTTCATTTGGACGCCTGCAATCAAAGGCCCGTCATCGTTTCGATGGCGGGCCTTTTTGCGTTTGGCGGGAAATGGGCAATGCCGGGCAGATCAAGGACGGAGCGCGAACGCCGCAACGATCGTGGTCATGTGCGCAAAGTCGGCGCGATCCCCAATTTGTTCACTGCATGGAGCCGTCCGCCAGCACGGTTCTCCCATACATTTGAACGACCGCCGCGCCTCACGGCGGGACATCGATGCACACCGTAGCGATGTCGATGTGAGGCACAAAAGGCGACGGCCAAGGTGCGCTAACACCATGGCCGTCTGACCAATCAACGTGCAATACCTTGGAAGGAGCACATCAAGTGGCTGATCGAATTATCGCCGGGCAAGACTCGCCCTCATCTGACGACACCGCCGGGAGGCCGGACTCGTTAGACGTTCTTGAGAACAAGTTGACCCAAATGCAATCTCTGCTGAGTTGCTGCCATGGGGACTGGAGTGAATGGTTCCAGGAAATCGGGGAACGGCATCGAGACAACCTGATGTGGCTCGCCTCCGATCTAGCGGACGACATTGCCCGGCTTGTCCAGGAGCTTCTGAAGAGGCTCAATGCGATGGATCAGCAACAAGCCTGATGCCGTCAGCCGGCAGGCGTTGCCGCCCGCCGCTGATCATCATGGCTGGACCGCAGCGAGCACACCTAGTGACAGCCGGTTGCGAAAGTAGCTCGCGGTCTCTTCGTCGCTGCAGTAGACGTAACACCCTTTCATGCCACGCGTCATCGACGTGCGGTAGGTGTTCTTGATGATGAGATCCGCCTCTGCAGCGGCGCTTTTTGGGATTGGCCTTGAATCGAGTCTTGTAGCCACGTCGCGGCAGGTCGACGAATGTACGTCGAGATCTATCCCATAAATTTGAGCACCGAGAAACTGAAGCGCTCGTTTCGAGATCGTTCGTCAAAACCCCTGGAGTTTGTAGGCGCACAAGACCGCCTGACGTGACCGTCAAGCCACGAACTCTTCCGCATCGCTCAGCATCATCGTCTTGACTGGCGCCTCGTCTGGAACAGAAAGCCGCCGCGACTTCAGGCAGAACGGCAATACCCAGAGCCGCAAGCCACCCGTCTTGGGGAACTCGAACACTGGCAGTGGCTGGGCGAACGCGTCAGTCTTTGGATAGATCAACACGACGTCGCCCACGCCATCCAGGTAACTCTGACCGTAGGCCTGTAGTTGGTAAAAGTCAGCTTGCGACAAGCCGTACTTGTCCGTGCCATTTGCTTTCAGGCCATCCAACAGCTTCCACTTGGTGTCCAGCACCAACTTGTCGCGACCGGCGTCACGAATCAAAAGATCCGGTTTCAGCCGAAACCAGTTCTGCTTGCAATGGCGAACCAGGTGGTGATTGCGGGCCTGAGTCTTGAGGACCAGCGGCCAGGCCAGCTGTCTTGCCAGATGCTTGGCAACGAAGGCCTCGAACACTGCCTCCATCGGAAACAGCAACGACGGCGCACTGTGCCCGCCCGTGCCCGTCAACGGCGACCTCTCTTCGAGGATGAGCCGGCACCAAGCCAACGCATCCTCGTAGTGTCCCATTCCCCGATCCAAGCGCGCACGTTGAAAGTCAGCTCGGGGTTGTGTTGACACTGGAACATCCGCGAACACGAACTCTAGTTCGCGCGCCAGTTGCTGGTTGTCCTGTGACCTAGTCAATGTCAGGACGCGCCGCAATGCGGCGTGCATCAGACGGTTTTCGGGTCGATCGACCGAAAACTCGTCGTGTTCGGTGAAGAAACGGTCCGCCCGAAATAGGTTCTGCCGCAAGTGTGACGCCATCAGCAGCTTGCCTCTCAGCGCGAAGAGGTTGTCTTGCCTGCCGGAATAGTCACCGCGCAGACCGTGCTTAACAACGTGTTCGATCGCGCGCAAAAACTCTGCAATGAACACCTCCAGCAGCGGCATGCGCGCCGCCGATAAACGCTTGCAATTGTTCGAGTGAGCGCCTCAAGGACCGCGCGGATGATGCCTACGAAAAACTGGATTGGAGTTGCGCGGGCGTACGAGCGCACCGCGTTGCCCACTGAAGCGGGTGTCCTTGGCGGAGGAGAAGGCATTCCTCTTGAGCGGCGGGGGCTGGCGCGGTGCATTACTGTGGGGGCCTCATAGTGAGGCAGGGCACGTCGAACTGGCGAACTTGCAAGAGAAGCCCTGTACGACTGCCCACGCAGACCAAAAAAAGCCCGCTATCTTTTGGATAGCGGGCTTTTAATTTTGGTGCCGGAGAGATGCCTGAAGGCATCCTGTCGAGGCCACCAAGTGATTGATTCGTAAGGGGTGCCAGCGCGATAGCGGATTGCAACTACCACCGAAACTACCACAAAACACGAAAGGGGGCGCGGTCAGCGTGTTCCGAGGAGGAGTGCTGCGGCCTGTGAGATTTGTGTCAGGCCAACTGCGACAGTGATGACATTCGCCATCGCATAGAGATTGTCGAGAACCCGTCTACCGATCTCATGATCCGTAAGGAAGCTCGCATACTGCTTGTCCAGGGCCGCGTGACCAAGCGTACTCTCCAGCGAATCAAGGAGCGGCAGTGCACCAGTGAGACGGTACTCGTCGATTGAAACGATAATTTTTCGCAGGTGTCTCCCGAGATACTTTTTGATTTCGGCGGGCTGATCCGAATCAAGGACGTCACCGACGATTTTTTCGAGTTCCTCGCGGATCGCTCGAAGATCTTCACCCGCAACCATCTTAGTTGTCGTCCTCTGCTGCAAAAGGGTGGCCGACAATTTCAGGTAAGTGATGGTGTGATCATCAATGTGATCGATGAATGTTTGCCATGGTCCGTGAAGCTGCTGTGATGCAAATGCAGTAACTATTTGGTTCTGCCAGTGCGCCCACGTGGCGTCCTCGGTCGGGTAAAGCTCCTGTAGCGCGGTCACAGCTGCTTGAGGTAACTCCATTACTTTTCCGAGCCGTGACATTAGCAACGCCTCGCTGCCGTTGCTATCAAGTATTTCTGTCCACGCTGTCCGGCATGTGGTTGATCGTTCTAGCCTCTTTCCATTTTGGAGAAGGGCGAGCAAGCGGGCTGCCGGGTTGTCATAGTTCATGGCTGCTCAATTCCGGTGCGAGGATTTTCTTTAGGCGGCGCAGCGTACACGCGGCCGACCGATCTAAAGGGGGTATTGCGTCTTCTGCTCAAAAGAAGTTCGACGCCCGACTGGGTTCTAAACTTCCATTGCACAGCCGCAGGCATCGTAGCAGGGCTGTAAAGGGGCAGGGAGGGAGGTCGTTTCGATGGCGAGATGTTCTCAGAAACGAGAGCATTGAAGTTGCGCTGAGGGCGGGGCGCCTCGCTGTTTCCCGCTTCAAAATCGACTCTATCACAGCCGTTTTCTAGGCGTGGTTCCGCGTATGGCGATGGCCTGTCTTCCTGGCGATCATTCGGCCCGTCACGTCAAACCCGGCGCGGCCTAACCATGAAGAAATCACCCTATGGCGTTCGACCCTCAAAACGATTTTCCCCTCGACATCGAAACCGACCTCGCTGCTGCTGAGGTTCGTTACCTCAGGGCTTCGCTCCTAGCGGGTGCGGTGGCATGCATCGCTAACGATATGCAGGAATGGGAGTCATACTGGTCGCTGCCTAGCGAGGAAGTGTTCCGCGAGGTCGAGCCGTTCTACAACAACGAAGAACCCAGTAGCTCGGAAACGGCGGCGACTTTCCTCCTCCTTGTGCGCGAAGCTGTGTGTCATTGAGAGATGCGGGATACGCGCATGGCCGATCAGACACCGCCTGATGTCGCAACCTGTCCGCCCTCCTTGAGCGTCGGACTGCTGAGCTACGAGCGGGTGACCTCCGAGATGCGCAAGGCGGCGCCCGGGATCACCGCCGAGCAAATTCAGACGTTCATCGCGGTCCTGCGCAAGGGGCGATGCTCGCAGATCGAGATTTGCAGAATCACCGGCTTTACGAGGCAAGCTACATCGCGGCACGTAGCGAAGTTGGTGAAGGCTGGACTCCTCGTCCAGCGTCGAGACCCGGAGAGCGGCAGACGCCAAGTGGTCCGCCTCACGGCCCTTGGTCGGCTTGTTCCCGCAGCGCTCAACGGCATCTCAAGAAGATTGAACTGAGCCCATCACCTGGGCTCGTAATCGCGCCCGCTACGGAGCGTCGACCCGCGAACAGCTACAGAAACTTGTCGATCAATTCGACGGCCCGTCGCGCCCGCTTGGCGTACAGCACGAAGTATTCATCGACGCTCCGCACGGCAATATCGTGGTTGACCGATGGGAGGTCCTTGAATGTCAGTTCATTGAAGTACCGCGATTGGTCCACGGCATCTTCAATGAAGCTCATCGCAGCCTTCAACTCCAGCAGAGTGCGTTGCGCTTCAGTGCTAAAGCTCCAGAGGGCTGAGACCCTCGCGTCTAGAAGTGGCGTGGCATAGTTCTGCAATCGGATTGATTGACCTTCTTTTCCTGCAACACGGTGGGCGACCGCATCAAACTGCTCGTCTGATAGCTTAAGCAGCATTTCCAACGCAGGGCGAATCTTGTCGTCTTCGCGGGTGGACAGATGCTCCAAGGTCCAACGGATTTTCTCCTTCGTTTGCGTTCCAAGATGGTCCTCTACTCCATGGGCCGCCAGAACCAGCCGCTCCCGAAGTTGCCGCAGTTCTTCACGGATTGCAGCGCGGCCCAACTTGTTTTCGCGCCTTCGCTTAATGCCGTCAACGATGACCGGCGATAGAAGGCCCAGGAGCCACCCCAGGAACAAGAGTACGTACTTCTCGATTGAATCGTCAGTCATTCGCGCGGTGTCTCCCCATTGAGTCGGTTTTGCTTTTGGTCCAAAAATGCGAAAGCCCCCTCGAAGAAATCCGGGCGGCGAATCCCCCCCTGGCCCCCTCGTGCGCACCCACCCGCGTACCGCGCCCGTCAACGCAGGCGGACCGCGTGGGCACCCGCTGGCGCGTATATGTTGGTCTCGCAGTCTGAGTGGCGGGGCGCTATCGACGCCGCCTCGGCTACTTGTTCTGCAGGGGCACGCGCAGACACTCTGAATTCCACCTATGCACCGGCCATCGGGGGCTATAGCCGGACGATGAATCAGAAGCGGGGGATGTCGCAGCCTAGCTCGCGCTCGGCTTTCGCCTTGCTTCTCGTCGCTCCCGTGCGAGGTTTACTCGTGCAGGCTCGGTAAACATCCGCTCTAGAAGTGTGATCGTGAAGTCAAGTAGGTCATCAACTTCTTCAGCGGTTATTGTTCCTGCATGCGCACCATCGTTCCCGTCTTCCTTGACGGCGTGGGATAAGTCTCTGAGGTCTTCGGGCAGTATGTTGTTGTCGAAAAGCCAAGGGAGACGTAGCCCAAGATCGCGCCGGGTCTTGTAGTTAGGGACTGCTGTTTCGCCTGCGACGATGGGTGGCAGCTTGTCGCGAGTGGCGAGATCAAGGCACAACCGAAACATGGTCGCTGACGCGTTGTAGCAGCCCACAGATTTACACGTGACGGCCTCCCGAAAAACCGCATCGATGCTCTCCGGAAGGTGTTCAGGCGGAGCTTCAGCTGCAACATCCTTGATAGATACGTAGCCGTCGATACTCATGAAAGCGTTCACTGAGCCCGCATGGGAGGCGAGCTTCTCCGCACTGGCGAAGATTTCACGCGCAAAGTACTCGGAAGCCGTCAGTATGAAGACCGTGGCCCTATGGCAATGTCGGCAGACGCAAAAAGTCTCGTAACTCCGTTGCCATTCGACGCCACGGATGCCGATGAACGAAGCTCGCGAGAGCGCGAAGGTGATTTTCTTACTGCCACACCGTGGGCAGTCGGTAACTAGCTCTGACATAGTGTGGACAAGTAGTTAGAGGTGCTGATTGTCTGCGATGGGGGCGTCCGAAATCGTAAGCCGTCAATAAACCACGCCCTTGCGCGCGGTGTCGGAATCGACGTGCACGGGGTGGTCTACGGCGAGCCGAGCTCGATGTTCCAGGGCAACAGCGCCTCGTAGTCGTCGACGGTCTGTGCCAGCGGCAGCTTCTTGAACAGCGCGACGAGGTAGCGGTAGGGCTCGACGTTGTTGGCCTTGGCCGTCTCGATCAGCGAGTACAGGTTGGCACTGGCGTTCGCGCCGCCCACGGTGTCGGCGAACAACCAGCTTCGTCTTCCAACGACGAAGGGCCGGATCGCGTTCTCCACCGGGTTGGAGTCCAGCGGCCAGGTTCCGTTGTCCAGGAACCGCACGAGCTTGGGCCACTGCCCATGCAGGTAGTGCAGTGCTTCGCCCAGCAGGCTCGACGGCGCAACGCTGTGCAGGTGCGTGAGCAGCAACCGCTCGATGTTGCGCACAACGGCGGCGCTGTAGCGCGAACGCAGCCGCAGCCGACGCGCGGGCGTCCAGTCCTTGGCCAGTGCCTCCGCGCGGTACAGCTTGCCAATGAGCCGCACGAACCGGGTCGCGAGCTGGTCGAGCGAACGAGCTGCCTTCGGGATGGCCTCCTCGGCCTTGATCAGCGGTCGGCGCGCGTGAACCCAGCATCCAAGATGCGTGAGGCCACCGGCCTTCGCGATGCCGTTGTAGACCTCGTAGCCGTCGGTGATGAGCGTGGTGCCGGGGCGGATGCCGGCATACAGTTTCTCGGCGTGCACGGCGCCGCGCCCCGGCGCATAGGCGAACAGCCGTACCGGTGGACCCGTGCCATTCATCTGCGCCCACATGTAGCTCTTCGTCTGGGCTTTCCTTCCGGGCTCCTTGAGCACCTGGACCGTGGTCTCGTCACCGTAGATCAGGTCCGAGTCGAGCAGGTGATCGCGCAGCAGGTTGATGACGGGCTGCACAGCCCGGCCGATGCGCACGACGCCAGAGGCCAGGGTGTTGCTCACGATGTCGCCACCGAAGCGGCGCAGCAGCGCGGCCGTGCGGTACAGCGGCATGCCGAACTGATACTTGCCGGTGATGACCCAGGCTTGGGCCTGCTCGGTGAGCAGCCCGCGAGGGATGATGCGCGCCGGCGCCGGTGCGACCTTCAGGCTCTGATCGCAGCAGGGACATGCGTACTTGATGCGGTGGTGCTGCAGCACGCGCACCTGTTCGGGAATGACATCCATCTGCTCGCTGATCTCGGAGCCGATCTCCACCAGCGCGTGTCCGTCGTGTGCGCACACGCGCTGGGCCTCGGGCAGCTCGTGGCGCACGATCTCGCGCGGCAGCGCGGGGTCCAGCGGCTTGCGTCCGCGCTTTTTGCGCTGATGCCCGGCGACCGGTGTCGATTCCTCTTCGTCAGTCTCGGCCTGCGGTGCCTGATCAGTGGGCGCGAGTGCTTCGGCCTCGTTGAGGAACAGATCCTTCTGCTCGGTGCCGCGCGCTTCGCTCTTGGCGGCGAACAGCTGGCGCTGCAGCGACCTCAACCGTTCGAGCGCCAAGTCCCGTTCGGTGGTCGCAATACGAAGCGCGCCGGCCAGCGCATCGCGCTCGGCGATGAGGCCAGCGAGTTCTTCAGCGGTGATGGTGGCAGGCGTGGACACGCCAGCTTGGATCGGCGTGCCCCAGCATTGTTCCGTCAGGCCACGCTGCAATAGCGCAGATGGGGGTGGCGTTGCACCACCGCGATGTCGATGCCTTCCAGCAACCAGTGCAGTTGCTCGGCCGTCAGCGCCGGAACCGCCTCGGCCGAGGGCCAGATGAACCTGTCCTTCTCCAGCCGCTTGAGCAACAGCCAGAAGCCGTTGCGCTCCCAACCCAGGATCTTCACCCGGTCGCGCCTGCGGTTGCTGAACACGTAGGCGCACGATGCGAACGGATCCAGGCCCAGCGCCTGCTCCACCAGCACCGCCAGGCCGTTGATGCTCAGCCGGAAGTCCACCGGCTCGCGATGCAGGTAGACCTTCAGCCCTTCGTCGAAGCGGAACATGGCAATCGGCTCAACATCTGCACCAGCGTCGGCAATTCCTGCAAGCTCGTCTCGCCGAGATCGAGCTGCACACCGTTGGGCAGCCGCACCTGCAAACCGACCATCGGAGTCGGTGTCGCCAAGGGGCTCTCATCCGGGATCACCGCCACGGCCGTGGCAGGTGTGTGGGCTACCGCGGGCACAGCCACCGCACGCTCGCGCTGCGGCGGATCCTGTTCGCCCTCCACGTGTACGGCAACGAATGCCGCATCTTGCGTTCGCGCGATGTCGCCCGCCGACACTTGGGCGCTTCGCCTCTGGTAAGCCGCGATCCAGGTCCTCAGCAGGTTCGTGTTGACACCGTGCTCCATCGCCATGCGTGCCACCGACACTCCCTGCTTGAGACAGGCAACGATCAACTCCCTCTTGGCGGATTCGTCGTAGACGCCGCGACCGTCACTCTTGCGCCCCACAACCAACCGGCCTCTCAACTCTGCGTACTGCTCTGTCATGTCTACGTGTCCATGTTGCTATACATGGGCACGTAGCCTCACAGCTCATTGCTCCCTGAACAAGGGCGTGGTTAATTGACGGCTTACCCGAAATCGACCAAATACGGACACCCTCTGCAGCGATGTCCAAAAGATAGCTTTGCGCAATTTAGGACATGTGCGATGATTCGGACATCCTTTCCGTACATCAAGAGGCCCCTCTATGTCCCGCGTGTTCGCCTACTGCCGTGTCTCTACTACCGAGCAGACCACCGACAACCAAGTACAGGAGATCGCTGCTGCGGGCTTCAGTGTCACCCCTCAGCGCACCGTCGCGGAAACCGTGTCGGGCTCAGTAGCGGCCTCCGAGCGGGCTGGGTTCAGGATGCTTCTGAACAAGCTGGAGGCTGGCGACGTCCTGGTGGTCACCAAGCTGGACCGCCTTGGGCGCAACGCGATGGATGTCCGGGGAACGGTAGAGGGTCTCTCAGGGATGGGCGTGCGCGTCCATTGCTTGGCGCTCGGCGGGGTGGACCTGACGAGTCCTGCAGGGAAGATGACGATGGGCGTTATCGCCGCCGTCGCGGAATTCGAGCGAGACCTTTTGATCGAACGGACTCAGGCTGGCCTCGCTCGGGCAAAGTCCGAAGGGAAGATGCTCGGCAGGCCGCAGGCTTTGCGGGGCCGTGAAATTGACGATGTGCGCGAGCGTCTTGCGGCGGGTGAGAGCGTTGCAGCGATTGCCAGGGCGTTCAGTACCAGTCGGCAGACCATCATGCGGATTCGAGACGCAGCCGCGCCTGTCTGAATCTGTCGGGGCTGCCGTAGCGGTTACCGATTCATTTCAGCAGCGTCGGTGGCTGCCGCCGATCTGGCTCGCCGCCAGGATGGGACACAGGCGAGCACCACGATTGAGACAACCGATGCGCTCGCCAGCAGCGACAGCCAGAAATTGGGCAATTGCGTGGTCGGCATCACTGGTTCCAACTTCGCCAGAAGTTGAAGCGAGAACGAGACGACGAGGAATCCTGCTCCGTATCTGAAGTCAGCTTTTTGCTGTCCGAGTTCTGCTACCTGTTGTTGGCCGCCGTCATAGAACGAGCCGGCAATAATTCGGAGTGATTCGCTTTTGATCGTCAGCACCCCGTAGCTAAACGCTCCTCCGCTCGCCAAACCGAAGAACAGACCCGTGAAATCAAAAAACTGCGCAACGGTCAAGGCTAGCTCCCATGGATTAAGACGTGCATTGTTAGTCACGATCTTGGTCGATTCTCCTCCGAACTGTTCGCCTGCGGATTTGCCCACTCATTAGGTAGAACCAGCAGTCCGACACCGCCAAGGCCGGGCCTCCTCGATTAACCCCTTCATTTGGTGGTCACCCGGCCGTGCTCGGGAAACCACAAACCATGGCGATTGCGGCCCTCACTTGGTGACACGCGCCGTTGCCATGCGCCGGAGATCAGCCCCCTCCAACTTCACCGGATATGCATCCGCCCCGGTGATAAGACCTAGAACCCTGAGGTCCCGGAAGGACCGTGGGGGTTTGGGGGCGAGGCGGAGCCTCCTTAAAGACATCCTGAAGATGTCCCGAGGGTGCATCTCTCATGAGGATGATCTAAAGAAATCAAACCATAGAGATACACCTGAAGGTAACCCAGTTGATTCCTATGCAACGCCTTCGGCGTAAGACCAACTGCCGTCCTTCAAGCGCTCCCTCCGGTAAGGACTTCTTCATGGTCTCACCCTTGGACGCGATCCCCCTCAGGGGCCCTATCGACAGCGACTTGATACCCCCTTGGGGCATCTTCCCGTGATTCCAAGTCGCTGCCGATAGGCCGCCCTCTGCGTCCTCCTCCGAGCCCCCACGCCTCTCCGGTGTCGGGGCTTTTTCTTTGTCTCTCCACTTCATACGAGCTTGTAATGGCACAACACATTCCGCGCGTGCATCGCGTTTTCTCCCTCCCGCTACCCCAGTGGGACCACCTAAAAGTCTTTCAGCGAGACCTCCAGAGAGCCGCCGATGTTGAGGCTGGTGTGGTCGCCCGCGAGGGTGATCCACATTGGGTCACAGGCAGCAATGCGCTGACTCATCTCCTCCACCTCAGCGGCATGTTTGTTAGTGCCAGCGCAATCTTGACCAGCTAAACCGCAAAGTGCCAATCCAAAATTGACCAGGGTGTTCCACTGACCTGCTGAGAATTTCAGCAGGGGATTCAAGGTGATCACCATGGACATGATTGGCAAGGTCAGGCGCATGAGGCTGCGCGACCAACTCTCCCTTAGCGAGATCGCAAAGCGCACGGGCCTGTCGCGCAATACGGTCAAGAAGTGGCTCAAGGCGCCCAGCGATGTGGTGCCGAAGTACGAGCGGGTGAAGCTCGACGGCAAGCTCACGGCGTTCGAACCGGCCTTACATCAAGCGCTCACGACCGACAGCCATCGCCCCAAGCATGGAAGGCGCAGCGGCCGTGCACTGTTTGCCCAGATACAGGCGCAGGGCTACCGCGGCGGCTACAGCGCCGTCACCGACTACATCCGGCGCTGGCGGGTGGAGTCGGCAGCCAGTCCGGCCAAGGCGTTCGTTCCGATGAGCTTCGAGCTGGGCGAGGCCTTCCAGTTCGACTGGAGCGTCGAAGCCATGGTCGTCGGCGGCGTGTTCTACAACGTGCAAGTGGCGCACCTGAAGCTGTGCGCCAGCCGGGCCTTCTGGCTGGTGGCCTACCCCAGCCAGGGCCACGAGATGCTGTTCGATGCGCACACCCGCTCGTTCCAGGCACTCGGCGGCGTCACCCGGCGCGGCATCTACGACAACATGCGCACCGCCGTGGACAAGGTGCAGCGCGGCAAGCAGCGCACCGTCAACGCCCGCTTCGCTGCCATGTGCAGCCACTACCTGTTCGACCCCGACTTCTGCAACGTCGCCTCGGGTTGGGAGAAGGGGGTGGTCGAGAAGAACGTGCAGGACAGCCGCCGGCGCATCTGGATCGAAGCCGCGACCCGGCGCTTCGGCTCGTTCATCGAACTCAATGCCTGGCTGAGCGAGCGGTGTCGTTCGGTGTGGAGTGATACCACGCACCCGATCCACCGGCAGTTCACCGTGGCCGAGATGTGGGAGCTGGAGAAGCCTCACCTCATGTCCATGCCTGCTCCCTTCGACGGCTACGTCGAGCGGCTGGCCCGGGTCAGCAGCACCTGCCTGGTGGCCGCCGCGCGCAACCGTTACTCCGTGCCGTGCGAGTGGGCCGGCCACATCGTCAGCACCCGCGTCTATCCCGAGCGAATCGATGTGGCGGCCGCGGACGCCGTCGTGGCCAGCCATGCCCGGCTGCCGGGCAGCGGCCAGACCAGCTACGACTGGCAGCACTACATTGAGCTGGTGCAGCGCAAGCCGGGCGCGTTGCGCAACGGCACGCCGTTCCTGGACCTGCCGGCGCCGTTGCTGCGCTTGCGCCAGTCGCTGCTCAGGCACCCTGGAGGAGACCGGGTCATGGCACAGGTGCTGGCTGTGGTGCCGCAGGCCGGGCTGGAGGCGGTGCTGGTGGCCATCGAGCTGGTGCTCGAAGGCAGAGCGCCCAGCGGCAGCATCAGCGTGGAGCACGTGCGCAACGTGCTGGCTCGCTTGAACAGCCCGGCCACGCCAGACCAAGCGCAGACGTCCTTGCGACTCACCCAGGCGCCCAAGGCCGACACCGCGCGCTACGACCGGCTGCGCCCCACCCACCAGGATCATCTGGACGGACAGGAGGTCGGCCATGCGTGAGACCTCCAGCGATGTACAGGCTCAGCTGAAGGCACTGCGGCTCAACGGCATGGCCACGGCCTGGGCCGATCTGACGGAGCAAGGCGGCGATACGACCCTGGCCGCATCGCGCTGGCTGGTGGAGCACCTGCTGCAGGCCGAAGATGCTGACAGGGCCATGCGTTCCATTGCTCACCAGATGAAGTCAGCGCGCTTCCCCATGCACCGTGACCTGGCCGGGTTCGACTTCACCGTCTCGCAGGTCGACCGCGCGTTGATCCAGAAACTGGCGGACCTGTCGTTCACGCAGGATGCGCAGAATGTGGTGCTGGTCGGTGGCCCAGGCACTGGCAAGACCCACCTGGCCACGGCGTTGGGGATTGCCGGGCTCACCCGGCACGCGAAGCGAGTGCGGTTCTACTCCACGGTCGATCTGGTCAATGCCCTGGAGCATGAGAAGAGTCAGGGACGTGCCGGACGCATCGCCATGAGTCTGGTGCGCATGGACCTGGTCGTGCTCGACGAGTTGGGTTACCTGCCGTTCAGCCAGGCCGGTGGTGCCTTGTTGTTCCACCTACTGTCCAAGCTGTACGAGCACACCAGCGTGATGATCACCACCAACTTGACCTTCGGGGAGTGGTCCAGTGTGTTCGGCGACGCCAAGATGACCACGGCGCTGCTGGATCGCTTGACCCATCACTGCCACATCATCGAGACGGGCAATGAGTCCTACCGCTTCCGCCACAGCACGCGCGAAGCCAAGGGGCGCATCAAGACGCGTGAACAGACCAGGAAGGCAGCGGCCGCCCAGGTGAGCGAGGTCGCGGAGGAAGGGGCCTCGCCTGACGGCTCGGAAGTACCAACAACCGGTTCAAGAAAAGGAGGACCTACCGAGGCATCCAACCTATAGTTATCCACAGTTGGCTCCTACCGGAACCAGCTCCAGCCCCTGGTCAATGTTCGACTGGCACAGCTGATCTCGATTGCACTGGCGCTAACATCCCGTTCGACAGTCGTTAAGTAGTCGGCGGGGTCGGCGTCCTGGTACACACGATCATTCCCGCCAGCATGGCGCATGAGTTTGTTGTCAATGTGGTCATGCAGCAGCTCGATGGCGCGAGGATCGTTGTCTGGCGAGTGTGGGGCCAGCCCATACGAACGGAGGAGCGCATCAGCGTGAACCTGAAGTGCCTTCGGGGAGGACTCCGGCGATGCCAGCAGACCGGCCCACTCAGCTTCTACTTGACGATTCAGATCGGCCACCAATCGGGCCACCTTCACGGGGTCCGTCGTTTTGAGGACCTTTTTGATCGTAGGGCTTGGGTAGCGATCACGAAGTGCCGTGGGCACAGACCGCTGGTAGATCGTCGTACCGCCTCGCGGGTACGTGTACTTGATGGTCACTTCGAGGGGGCCGAAAAAAGTCTCACAGGGATAGCTTCCACAGAAACTACCACACTGGAGACCTTCGGATCGCCCGAAAGCCGCATGGATAGGGGCTTTCGGGACTTTTAGTTGGTGCCGGAGAGATGAATCGAACACCCGACCTTCTCATTACGAATGAGCTGCTCTACCGACTGAGCTACACCGGCGAAGCCTCAGATTATAGCCAAGAAATCAGGCCTTCTCTGCGTGGTACTGCGTCAAACGCTCAACTTCGTTTCTAGAACCCAACATCACGCTCACCCGCTCGTGCAGTTTGGTGGGCTGCAGGTCCAGGATTCGCTGCTTGCCGTTGGTGGCTGCGCCGCCGGCCTGCTCGACCAGCCAGCTCATGGGGTTGGCCTCGTACATCAGGCGCAGCTTGCCGGCCTTTTCGGGCTCGCGCTTGTCCCAGGGGTACATGAAGACGCCGCCGCGCATGAGGATGCGGTGCACGTCGGCGACCATGCTGGCGATCCAGCGCATGTTGAAGTCCTTGCCCCGCGGGCCTTCCTTGCCGGCCAGGCATTCGTCGATGTAGCGCTTCACGGGCTCGTCCCAGTGGCGCATGTTGCTCATGTTGATCGCGAATTCCTTGGTGTCGGGCGGAATCTGGATGTCTTCCTGCGTCAGCACGAAGCTGCCCTGTTCGCGGTCGAGGGTGAACATGGCCACGCCGTTGCCCACGGTCAGCACCAGCGTGGTCTGTGGGCCGTAGATGCAGTAGCCGGCGGCCACCTGCTGGGTGCCTGCCTGCAGGAAATCGCTTTCCTGCACGCCGGGGTGGTCGTCGGGCTTCTTCAGCACGCTGAAGATGGTGCCGATGCTGACGTTCACGTCGATGTTGCTGCTGCCGTCGAGCGGGTCGAACATGAGCAGGTATTCGCCCTGCGGATAGCGGTTGGGCACCACGTGGATGGATTCCATTTCCTCGCTGGCCATGGCCGCGAGGTGGCCGCCCCATTCGTTGGCCTCGATCAGCACTTCGTTGGCGATGATGTCCAGCTTCTTCTGGATCTCGCCCTGCACGTTCTCGCTCTCGGCCGTGCCGAGCACGCCGCCCAGTGCGCCCTTGTTGACGGCCTGGCTGATGCTCTTGCAGGCGCGCGCGACCACTTCGAGCAGCAGGCGCAGCTGGCCGGGAATGAGGCCGTCGGCGCGCTGCTGTTCGACGAGGTAGCGGGTGAGGGAAATCTTCTGGGCCATGGGATATGTCCTATGCAATGTTGAGGGTCTGTTCGCGAAACACCGCCGGAACCGGCTTTGCCGGGCCGCAGGTGTTGCCCCCTGCAAGGGGGTTGGCGAAGCGACACGAAGTGCGCGAAGCCTGGGGGTGTGCTCAATTTCCTGCAAGAGCGCGGGTCACCACTTCGTGCGTGTCCTTGCTCAGGTCCGGCTTGGCCGCCACGCGGGCGATCGCTTCGCGCGCGGCGCTGCGATACGGCTCGGCCAGCTTGCTCCAGCGGTCGAGCGCGCGCGCGAGGCGGGCGGCAACCTGGGGGTTGATGGCGTCGAGCTCGATCACGCGCTCGCTCCAGAACACATAGCCGGCCGCGTCGGGGCGGTGGAAGGCGCCGGGATTGGCGCTGCAGTAGCTGAAGATCACGCTGCGCGCGCGGTTCGGGTTCTTCAGCGAGAAGTCGGGGTGCTTCATCAGCTGCTTCACCAGCGGCAGGATGTCGCCGCCGCGGTCGGGCGCGCCGGCCTGCAGCGAGAACCATTTGTCGATGACCAGCGCCTCGTCCTTGAAGATGGCGTGGAAGCGCGCGAGCGCCTGCGCCGCCAGCGTGTGGCCCGACGACACCAGCGCGTTGAGCGCGTTGAAGCGGTCGGTCATGTTGCCCGCGTCCTTGAAGCGCTGCAGCGTCTTGCCCGGCCACACGACGTCGCCCGAGGAGCGCACCGCCAGGCACAGGAAGTTGAGCGCCATGCCGGCCAGCGCGCGGCGGCCGGAGGAGGTCGGGGTCGGGGCTGTAGGCGCCGGTGTCGTGGTTCTGTTCGTAGGCCCACTCCCAGTCGGCAAAAAGGGCCGTGGCCAGCTGGGCGCGCATGGCTTCGCGCACCAGGTGCACGCGCTGCGGGTCGACCACTTCGAGCTGCTCGGCAATGTAGGTTTCCGAAGGCAGCGTGAGCACCAGTTCCTTGAAGGCGGCGTCGAGCTGCGGGTTGCGCAGCACGCTGCGCATGGCGTCGATGTACGCGTCGTTCAGCACCGGCGTGGTGTCGGTGGCCAGGGCGGCAATGCCGTTCAGCGCGGCGCGCAGGCCCAGGCGCTGGCCGGCTTCCCAGCGGTTGAACGGATCGGGGTCGTTGGCCAGCAGGGTGAGCAGCTGGGCGTCGGTGTACTCGAAGTCGAGGATCACCGGCGCGCTGAAGCCGCGCAGGATGGAGGGCACCGGCTCGGCATCGAGGCCCGTGAAGGTGATCTGCTCGCCGGCGCGCGACAGCACCAATGTGCGGGTGCCGTGCGTCGGTTGGCTCTCGCCTTCGAGCTGCAACGGCAGTTCGCGGCCGCTGGCGTCGAGCAGGCCGATGTTCACCGGAATGACGAAGGGCTCCTTCGTCGGCTGGCCCGGCGTGGGCGGGCAGCTCTGCACCACGCTCAGGGTGTAGCTGCGGTTCTGGGCGTCGTACACGCCGTGGGCGGCAAGGCGCGGCGTGCCGGCCTGGCTGTACCAGCGCTTGAACTGGGGCAGCAGGCGGGCGAGTTCCGATTCAGGGTTGGCGTCGGCGATCGCCTGCGCGAAGTCGTCGCAGGTCACGGCCTGGCCGTCGTGGCGCTCGAAGTAGAGCGTGATGCCCTTCTCGAAGCCCTTGCGGCCGACCAGCGTCTGCATCATGCGCACCACCTCGGCACCCTTCTCGTAGATGGTGACGGTGTAGAAGTTGCTGATCTCGATGTAGCTGTCGGGCCGCACCGGGTGGGCCATGGGGCCGGCGTCCTCGGGGAACTGGGCGGTGCGCAGCACGCGCACGTCCTCGATGCGCTTGACGGCGCGCGCCGATGCGTCGGCACACAGGTCCTGGCTGAATTCCTGGTCGCGGAAGACGGTGAGGCCTTCCTTCAGCGAGAGCTGGAACCAGTCGCGGCAGGTCACGCGGTCGCCGCTCCAGTTGTGGAAGTACTCGTGGCCGACCACGCTCTCGATGTTGCTGTAGTCGGCGTCGGTGGCGGTGGCCTGGTTGGCCAGAACGTACTTCGTGTTGAAGATGTTCAGGCCCTTGTTCTCCATGGCGCCCATGTTGAAGTCGCTGGTGGCGACGATCATGAAGCGGTCGAGGTCCAGCGGCAGGCCGAAGCGGGCCTCGTCCCACAGCACAGAGTTGATGAGCGAGTTCATCGCGTGCTCGGTCTTGTCGAGGTCGCCGGCGCGCACGTACACCTGCAGCAGATGCTCCTTGCCGCTGCGCGCCTTGATGCGCTGCTCGCGCGCCACCAGCTTGCCCGCCACCAGGGCGAACAGGTAGCTGGGCTTCTTGAACGGGTCGACCCACTTGGCGAAGTGGCGGCCTTCGGGCAGCTCGCCCTGTTCGACCAGGTTGCCGTTCGACAGCAGCACCGGGTAGGCCGCCTTCGAGGCACGCAGCGTGACGGTGTACATCGCCATCACGTCCGGACGGTCGAGGAAATAGGTGATGCGGCGGAAGCCCTCGGCTTCGCACTGCGTGAAGAAGGTGTCTTCGCTCACGAACAGGCCCATCAGCTTGGTGTTCTTGACGGGGCAGCAGGTGGTGAAGATCTCGAGCTCGAAGCTGTCGGGCAGGCCGTCGATGACGAGCTGCTCGCCCTCCATGCGGAACGAGGCGCCCTGGCCGTTGACCAGCACGCGCGCCAGGTTGAGCTCGTCGCCGTCCAGGCGCAGCGGCTGCACCGGCACCTCGGGGTTGCGGCGCATCTGCATGCGGTTGAGCACGCGGGTCTTGGCGGGGTCGAGGTCGAAGGTCAGGTCGACGGTGTCGATCCAGTAGGCCGGAGCGGCGTAGTCTTCGCGGCGGATGGCGATCGGTTGGCCTTGGGCACCGCGAACATCAGGTAGCAGCATCGAGGGTCTCCAGAAATTTCGAATGGGCGAGTTCGTCGTAGTCGCGAACCGCGGCGATCACATGGGGGCCCGCCAGCTCGGCGGCGGTATGGGTACTGCACACGGCCACGGCGCGCATGCCGCCGCGGCGGGCGGCCTCGATGCCGAAGGGGGCATCTTCGAAGACGATGCAGCGCTCGGGCGCAACGCCGATGCGGCGCGCGGCTTCCAGGAAGATGGCGGGCGTGGGCTTGCCGGAGAAACCCTCGTCGCCGCCCACAATGGCTAGCGGCAGCGGGTCCATCTTCAGGCGCGACATGGCGAACTCGATGTTGTGCCTGTCGCCGGCCGTGCCGACTGCCACTTTCAGGCCACGCGCAACAGCTGCCTTGGCGAAGGCCGTGAAGCCTGCCACCTCGGTGAAGTTGTCGCTGAACATGGCTCGGTAGATCTCTTCCTTCTCGTGCACCAGTGCCAGGCACTCGTCGTCGGAGAGCTCGCGCTGGAACAGCTCGCGCATGCACTCGGCGCCGGTGCGGCCCGTGGTGCGCGCGAGGATGTCGCTCACGTCGAGCTTCAGGCCGTGACGCGCCACGAACTCGACCCACGACCGCGCATGCCACGGCATGGAGTCGATCATCGTGCCGTCCATGTCGAAGATGAAGGCTTCGACCTTGCCACCCTTCAGGCTTTGCAGGCTCATCGGCTTCACACGCCCTGCTTGAGGGAGGCCTCGATGAACACGTCGAGGTCGCCGTCGAGCACCTTCTGCGTGGCCGAGACCTCGACGTTGGTGCGCAGGTCCTTGATGCGGCTGTTGTCCAGCACGTAGCTGCGGATCTGGTGGCCCCAGCCCACGTCGGTCTTGCTGTCTTCCAGCTTCTGCTGTTCTTCCTGGCGCTTGCGCATCTCGTGGTCGTACAGGCGCGAGCGCAGGCGCTTCCAGGCCACGTCGCGGTTGCTGTGCTGGCTGCGGCCGTCCTGGCACTGCACCACGATGCCGGTCGGGATATGCGTCAGGCGCACGGCCGAGTCGGTCTTGTTGATGTGCTGGCCGCCGGCGCCGCTGGCGCGGAAGGTGTCGGTGCGAACGTCGGCCGGGTTGATCTCGATCTCGATGGAGTCGTCGATCTCCGGGTACACGAAGATGCTGGCGAAGCTGGTGTGGCGCCCGCCCGAGGAGTCGAAGGGCGATTTGCGCACCAGGCGGTGCACGCCGGTCTCGGTGCGCAGCAGGCCGAAGGCGTAGTCGCCTTCCACCTTGATGGTGGCGCTCTTGATGCCGGCGGTGTCGCCGGGGGTTTCGTCCTCGAGCTGGGCCTTGAAGCCCTTGCGCTCGGCGTACTTCGTGTACTGGCGCAGCAGCATGCTGGCCCAGTCGCAAGCCTCGGTGCCGCCGGCGCCGGCCTGGATGTCGATGAAGGCGTTCAGCGGGTCGGCCGGGTTGTTGAACATCCGGCGGAATTCGAGCTGCTTGATGTCGGCTTCGAGCGTGGCGGCGTCATCGGCGATGGCCTGCAGGCCGGCGATGTCGCCGTCTTCCTTCGACATCTCGTAGAGCTCGGTGTTGTCCGACAGGCCGCTGGTGAGCCGGTCGAGCGTGACGACCACGTCGTCGAGCGCCTTCTTTTCCTTGCCCAGCTCCTGGGCCTTCTTCGGGTCGTTCCAGACGTTGGGATCTTCGAGCGATGCGTTGACCGTCCTCAGACGTTCGGCTTTTGCATCGTAGTCAAAGATACCTCCGTAAATCGACCGTGCGGGCGCTCAGGTCCGCGAGCATTGCGCCGATTTGGTTGATCTGTTCTGCGTCCATGGGGTGTCCTGACTGTCTGGCTGTGTAGGGGAGGGTGTCCCGGGGGAACCCGCCATTTTCTCACGGGTGACAGATGACCCCGGAAGCAGCGTTATTCAAGCTGGAAGTCGACGCTGATCGTGGCCGTGATGCTGATCTGGCCGACTGACAGGTCGCCTTCGCCGCTTTCTCCGCCTTCGCCCTGGCCGCCGGAGCGCGGGGCCACCTGCATCACGTTCTGTTGCATCAGCTGGCCCTCGTTTCGGTAGCGGCCGGCCCAGCCGCCCCAGTTCCAGCCAGAGCTTTCGCTGATGCGCATCGCGCGGCCGCGCTTCACGCCGAGCTGGGAGGTCAGAGCGTCGGCCTTCTCGCGCGCCGCGATCACCGCCAGCTCGCGGGCCTTGTCGCGGTGCTTGCGCATGTCGGTGTTGCGGAATTCGATGTTCTCGACCTGGTTGACGCCCACCGCGTACAGGTCGGTCAGCAACGGCTCGAAGGTGTCGAGCTTCGTCACCTTGATGCCGATGCTCTTGTGGGCCACGTAGGCCCTCGGGACGGTATAGCTGCTCTGGTAGTCGTACGTGGGCTGGACGTCGATGTAGTTGACCTGCACGCTCTTCTCGGGGATGCCGTAGCGCTTGATGACCGCCAGCGCCTTGGCGATGCGCTCCCGGTTGTCGGTCGTGGCGACCTGCAGGTTCTTGTCCCGGCTCTCGACGCCGACCGTGAGGTAGACCTCGTCCGGCGCCACGCGCACGGCGGCCGAGCCGCTCACGCTGATCTGGCCGGGCGCCTGGTTGCCGGCTTCCCTGAGCGCGGGCTGCGCCGGGGCGGTGGTCGCGGCGGCCAGCGCGAGGGCGCCCAGGCCGGCGGAAAAGGTGCGTCGAGAGAACATGGAAAGGACCCTCCGGGTTGATGAAGCCCGAAAGATACCTTCAGACACATGTCAGGCGTAAAAAGAAAAAGCCCCCGGGGCGCGGCGCGGGCGCACAGGGGGCAAGGGGGGACAACCGGGGTGCGTGTCAGAACGCCGGAACCAGCGAGCCCTTGAACTGGGTCTCGATGAAGCTCTTCACCTCCGGCGACTGGTAGGCCGCCACGAGGCGCTTGGCCCAGGGCTTGTCCTTGTCGGCGCGGCGCACGGCGATCAGGTTGGCGTAGGGGCTCTTGGGCGATTCCTTGATCACCGCGTCCTTGTTCAGCGACAGGCCGGCCTTCTCGGCGTAGTCGTTGTTGATGGAGGCGATGGTCAGGTCGTCCAGCGAGCGCGGCAGCTGGGCGGCGTCGAGCGCGACCAGCTTCAGCTTCTTGGGGTTGGTGACCACGTCCAGCGGGGTGGCGTTGTTGTTCTTCACCGCCTCGGGCTTCAGCGTGATGAGGCCGGCCGACTGCAGCAGCAGCAGGGCGCGGTTGCCGTTGGACGGGTCGTTCTGGATGCCGACCGAGGCGCCGTCGGGCAACTGGTCAATCGACTTGATCTTGCGCGAGTAGAAGCCCAGCGGCGCGGTGATGGTCAGGCCCACGGGCACGATGTCGAAGCCGCGCGCCTTGTTCTGGTTGTCCAGGAAGGGCTGGTGCTGGAAGGCGTTGGCGTCGAGGTCGCCAGAGGCCAGGGCGGCGTTGGGCAGCTGATAGTCGTTGAACACCACGACCTGGATGTTCAGGCCGTCCTTGGCGGCGACCTTCTTGACCACCTCGAAGATCTGCTCGCCGTTGCCGACGGAAACGCCGACCTTGATGTTGTTCTTGTCCTGCGCGAAGGCGCCGGAGCCTGCGAAGAGGGCGGCTGCCAGGGTGGCGAGGGCGAGGGTGCGGCGACGGAAATTGGTATGCATGTGCTTGCGCGAATCGAAAAAAACGAAGGCGCGAATGTGGCATTGCCGGGTCCGAAAAGGAACGAACCAATGTGCATATCGATATGGCGTGTCGCGCCCGCCACAAGATGCTCTTATGTGCGTATCCATATAAACAGCATCCTTTTTGTTCGTTCCCTTTCGCTGCGTTTCTTTTCATACTCGGCACCTTTTTGCGAACCTACGCGACCTGCGCCACCCGCGCGGGCCGCGCTTCTTCTCCATGACCCACCCTACGCCTGACCAGGGCCGCGGCGATCACGCGGCGCCAGTCATCCGTCTCCAATCGGTGCAGAAATCCTTCGCCTTGCCCAACGGCGAGGTGTTCGACGCCGTGCAGTCGCTGTCGCTCGACATCCAGCAGGGCGACGTGTTCGGCCTGATCGGCAAGAGCGGCGCCGGCAAGTCCACGCTGCTGCGCCTCATCAACCTGCTGGAGCGGCCCGACGCGGGCCGCGTCTTCGTCGGCGGGCGCGACCTCACCACGCTCTCGCGCAGCGAACTGCGCGACACGCGCCAGAACATCGGCATGATCTTTCAGCAGTTCAATCTGCTGCAGAACGCCACGGTGTTCGACAACGTGGCCTTCCCGCTGAAGATCCACGGCCGCCACTCCAAGGCCGAGATCGATGCGCGCGTGCGCGAATGCCTGGCCCTGGTCGGCCTGGCCGAGAAGATCGACACCTACCCGGCCCAGCTCTCCGGCGGCCAGAAGCAGCGCGTGGCCATCGCCCGCGCGCTGGCGCCGCGCCCGCAGGTGCTGCTGTGCGACGAGCCCACCTCGGCGCTCGACTCCGAAACCACGCGCTCGCTGCTGGAGACGCTGCGCGATATCAACCAGAAGATCGGCGTGACCATCGTGATCGTGACGCACGAGCTGTCGGTGGTCGAGGTGCTGTGCCGCAACGTGGCCATCCTCGAAAAGGGCCGGCTGGTGGAGCAGTTCGCGGTCGATGCCGCGGGCGAGGCCGAACGCAAGACCGCGCTGGGCCGCGAGATCGACGAGCTGGTGCGCCGCCGCGAGCGAGAGGCGCGCGAATCGCGTTCCGCGCAGCCGTCCGCCCAGGTTGGCGCACAGGAGCTGGCCTATGTTTGAGAACATCGCCCCCATCCTCCCCGAGCTGTGGGTCGCCACCGGCCAGACCTTCATGATGCTGGCCATCGGCCTGTCGGCTGCCGTGCTCATCGGCGGGCCGCTGGGCATCCTGCTGTTCCTGCTGGGGCCGGGCCAGTCGCTGGAGAACAAGCCGGCGTTCCTGGTGCTCAACTGGCTGGTGAACACGGTGCGCTCGTTCCCCTTCATCATCCTGCTGGTGGCGCTGGTGCCGTTCACGCGGGTGATCGCGGGCACCTCCATCGGGCCGCTGGCGGCCGCGGTGCCGCTGTCGTTCGCGGCCATTCCCTACCTGGCGCGGCTGGTCGACCAGTGCCTGCGCGAAGTGCCGCGCGGCGTGATCGAGGCGGCCCACGCCATGGGCGCGACCGAGCTGCAGATCGTCTGGCGCGTGCTGCTGGTGGAGGCCCGCTCGGGCCTGGTGCTGGCGCTGACCGTGCTGGCCGTGAGCTTCCTCTCGTACTCGGCCGTGGCCGGCGTGGTGGGCGGCGGCGGCATCGGCGACCTGGCCATCCGCTACGGCTACTACCGTTTCCAGACCGACGTGATGGTGCTCACCGTGGCGCTGCTCGTGGTGCTGGTACAGATCCTGCAATTCGCCGGCAACGCCACGGCACGCAGGCTCGACAAGCGTTGATCTCTCACTTTTTTCCTTCCAGCTTTTCCAATCTCATGAAGACCGTTTTCCTGCGCCGTTCCGTTCTCGCCCTGTCGCTGGCAGCCCTTTCCCTGGGCGGCCTCTCGCTGCAGGCCCACGCGCAAGACCCCGCCAAGAAGAACCTGGTGATCGGCGGCACCGCCGGCTCCAACGCCGACCAGCTCAAGGCCGGCATCGTGCCCATCCTCGAAAAGAAGGGCTACAAGGTGAAGCTGGTCGAGTTCAACGACTACGTGCAGCCCAACCTCGCGCTGGCCCAGGGTTCGCTCGACGCCAATTTCTTCCAGCATCAGGTCTACCTGAAGAAGTTCGCGGCCGATCAGAAGCTCGACCTCGCCGAACTGGTGCAGGGCCCGATCGCGCCCATGGGCGTGTACTCGACCAAGCGCAAGACGCTGGCCGACGTGAAGGAAGGCGACCGCGTGACGCTGCCGAACGACCCGAGCAACCTGGCCCGCGCGCTGGTGCTGCTGGAGCAGAACAAGCTGCTCACGCTGAAGACCGGCATCGATCCGCTGCGCGCCACCGAGAAGGACGTGGCCGAGAACCCGAAGAAGCTGAAGTTCATTCCGCTCGAAGCCGCCCAGCTGCCGCGCTCGCTCGGCGACACCGAGTACGCCATCGTCAACGGCAACTTCGCGATCTCCTCGGGCCTGAAGCTCACCGAGGCCGTGGTGCTCGAAAAGACGCCCGACTACTACCTGAATGTGGTCGCCGTGAAGACCGCCGACAAGAACACCCAGTGGGCCAAGGACATCGCCGATGCCTATCGCTCGAAGGAGTTCAAGGCGGTGGTCGACAGCAAGTTCCAGGGCTACGCCAAGCCCAGCTTCCTGCAGTAATCCTCCTTTCAAGAAAGGCTCCCCATGCCCGTTCTGGCCGTATTCGATGCTCAGGGAAGCTGGCGCGACACGCACGTGTGCGACGGCTGGATCACCGAACACCTGGCCGGGCAGGGCGTGAGCTGGGGGCGCGGCAGGAAGAAGGGGCAGCGCGTGCTCGACAGCGCGGGGCTCTTCTATCTGCCGACCGATGACGGCTATATCGGGCTGCTGCTCGAAGCCGGCGAGTGGGCTTCCATTCCAGCGGGCAAGGCGCATTTCTTCGATGCGGGTGAAGCCGAATCGCTCGAAGGATTGCCGGCCTCGCTGCCGCTGTTCGAAGGCTTCGTCGAAGAAGTCCTGGCCCTGACGGGAAACGACGCCGACGAAGAGTGAGTCGGATGGTTTCCGGGGCGCGTGCACAGGCCGCCGGGTACTCCCCTCCGCGAATGTCCCCCGGGCCTGCGGCCCTCCTCCTTTATTTCGCTGCGGGGAGCACCCGACGCCCTGTGCTTATGGGCGCTCTGCTGGTGCCGGTGGTTCGACCGTCGCGCTTGTCGATCACGACGATGGGGTGCCTTGCGCAGCGAAATAAAGGAGGAGGCCGAAGGCCGGGGGACATTCGCGGAGCAAGGTACCCCGTCGGCGTGATCGTCCCCTGAACAACAAGCCTTTTCAGGCCGCCAGCCGCTGCTGTGCTGTCCGCCCCGCAGGCCGCGCCAGCCCCAGGTGATCGCGCAGCGTGCGCCCCTCGTATTCCGTGCGAAAGATCCCGCGCTTCTGCAGGATCGGCACCACCCCGTCGACAAAATCCTGCAGCCCGTGCGGCAGCGCATCAGGCATCAGGTTGAAGCCGTCGGCGGCACCGGCCCTGAACCAGCGCTCGATGTCGTCCGCGATCTGCTCCGGGGTGCCGACGATCACGCGGTGCCCGCCGCCGCCCGCGAGTTCGCGGATCAGCTGGCGCACCGTGTAGCCGTGCGTGCGGCCGGCTGCGACCACCGCGTTGAAGAAGGTGTGGTTGCCGTTGCCATTGGCGGGCAGCGGCAGGTTGTCGGGCAGGCGCTCGTCGAGCTTCAGGCGGTCGGGCGTGATGCCCAAGGTGCCGGCGATGCGCGTGAGGCTGTAGTCCCAGGGAATCAGGTCCACCAGCTCGTCGCGCCGGCGGATGGCTTCGGCCTCGGTGGCGCCGACGATGGTGGTCAGGCCCGCGAGCACCTTCACCGCGTCGGGGCCGCGGCCCAGTTCGGCGGCGCGGGTCTTGAGCGCTCGGGCGTATGCCAGCGATTCCTCGAAGGACTGCGAGGCGGAAAACACCGCCTCCGCATGGCGCGAGGCCAGCTCGCGCCCGTCGGCCGAAGCTCCGGCCTGCACCAGCACCGGGTGCCCCTGCGGCGAGCGCGGCAGGTTCAGCGGGCCCTGCACCGCGAAGTGCTCGCCGCGATGCGCAATGGCTTGCACCTTCGCCGTGTCGATGAAGCTGCCGCTGGTCTTGTCGCCGACGAAGGCGTCGTCCTCCCAGCTGTCCCACAGCGCCTTCACGATGTCGGTGAACTCCGAGGCGCGCGCGTAGCGCTTCGCGTGGTCGGGCACGGCGTCGAGGCCGAAGTTGCGCGCCGAAGGCAGGTCGGCCGTGGTCACCACGTTCCAGCCCGCACGGCCGCCGCTCACGTGGTCGAGCGTCGCGAAGCGGCGGGCGATGTTGTAGGGCTCGTTGTAGCTGGTCGAGGCGGTAGCGATCAGCCCGATGTGCGTCGTGGCCGCTGCCACGCAGGCCAGCAGCACCGTGGGCTCCAGCGCGGTGATCGGGCGGAAGTGGATCTGGTCGACGATGGCCGCGTTGTCCGCGAGGAACACCGCGTCGAGCTTGCCCGCCTCGGCGATCTGCGCGGTGCGGATGTAGTGCTGGACGTCGGCGAAGGCCCACGGATCGCTCTCCGGCAGGCGCCACGCCGAGGGCACGAAGCCCGAATGCAGGATGTTGACGTTGAGGTGCAGCTGCCGCGGCGCGGTCTTGTTGTTCGAAAGGCTCATTGGGAGAAGTAGTCGGGCAGCCGGTAGCCGGCCCATGCCGGGTTGGCCCTGAAGAAGCGCTGGAACTCGGCCGACTGGTACGCCGCCGCGATGTCCTGCGCGAACTTCGCGTTCTCGTTGCTGCGCTTGACGGCCACAACATTCACGTAGGGCAGCGTCATGTTCTCCAGCTTCAGCGCCTCGGTGAGCTTCAGGCCCGATGCGATGGCGAAGTTGCCCTGCACGGCGGCGATGTCGGCATCGGCCAGCGAGCGCGGCGCTTGCGCGGCCTCCAGCGGCACCAGCTTCAGGCGCTTGGGGTTGGCGACGATGTCGCGTTCCGACACCGAGATCGGGCTCACGCCCGGCTTGAGCGTCACCCAGCCGATACCCGCGAGGATGTTGAGCGCGCGCGCCGCGTTCACGGGGTCGGAAGGCAGCGTGACCGTGGCGCCGTCGGGCACGGTGTCGAGCGACTTGTGGCGCTGCGAATAGAGGCCCATCGGCGGCGTCGGCACGTGCACCACCGGCACCAGGTCGAAGCCCTGCTGCTTGTTGGTGGCATTGAGGTACAGCGTGTGCTGGAAGATGTTGGCGTCGATCTGGCCGCGCTCCACCGCGTCGTTGGGCTGCACGCCCTGGCTGAACTCGACGTACTTGACGGTGTAGCCCAGCTTCTTCAACTGGGGCTCGATGCCGTTGGTGAAGGCATCGCGGTAGGGGCCGGGCATGAAGCCCACGCGCAGGTCGGCGGCGTGGGCGGAAGCTGCACCGCCAGGCTCAGGGCGAAGCCGCCGAGCAGCGGTGCAAAGCGGCGCAGCCACGACGGCGCGCGCGAAGAGGAAGACATGACGACAACTCCAGGGGGACGGCGAAAAGGAGTTGGGCACTCTAGGGCGCGATGCCTGTGCGGCGAACGAAGATTTGCGCGCTTCCTTATCCGCTGGCCGGATATGGGATGCCGGCCCGGCTCCGGCGGGCCCCCGGTTTCAGGGCGAGAGGATCATCACCTTGCACTGGCTGGGCACGATGCGCATGCCCACCATGTTGCCCCGGTTCTGCGTGCTCAGGCTGGTCATGCGCGTTGCAGGCGTGCCCTTGACCAGCACGGTGAACGCGCCGGTCACATGCCGCGACTGGCTCATGAAGGTCTGCGAGACGATGCCGCCGCCCGCGCCGGTGGTGTCGCCCAGCGTGATCGGCGTGGTGGTCGCCATGTTGTGCGCGGGCATGCACATGAAGAGGATGTTCCAGGCATTCGGTACGGCCGTGGGGCCGAACGCCATGTTGGGATATGGAATGGGCGCCATCGCGGCGGGCGGCGTCTTGCAGACGTCGGGAAAGGCGAGGTCCATTCCCATCAGCTGGCAGTTGGCGAACATGGCGGTGCTCCTTTGGGTGGGGGTCAGCCCATGTGGATCTGCGCGGCATCGACCTTGACGAGGTCGCTGGCCGTGACCACGGTGTGCTTGGCGTGCACGCGCGCCGTGCCGCCGGCTTCGCAGTCGAGATGGCCGACGCGGACCTGCTCGGTCTCGTCCACCACGCGCAGTACCTTTCGCGCCATCTGCACCACGCGGTCCGCCACCGATTCGAAGACCTGGCCGACCAGCCGCAGCCGGCCCACCGTGGCGTCGAGCGCCTGGCTGGTGAAGCGCATGTCGTCGACGCGGCACTGGCCGCTGTCCGCCTGCAGGTTCCATTGCGCGGCCCGCATCTGCAGTTCCGCGCCGCTGCTCAACTGCAGGCCGGCCGGGCTTTCGATCGACAGCGCGCCGGCCGCATCGAGCCGGCTGACCGAACTGTCGGCCTGTTCGAGCACGGCGATCAGGTACACCCGCGCGCTGTCGGGGCCCGAGAGCAGCACGGTGTCGCCCGCTTCGGGCCGCAGCAGGCAGCTGGCCGCCCGGCGGCAGCGCCAGGTTTCGCCGTGGTCGTCTTCCACCTCGAAGTTCGAATCGGGCAGCGAGGCCGTCAGCCGGCCGACGAAATGGACCGGCACGGCGGTCGTCGCGAGGCCGGGGCGCAGTGGAACGACATTCATGGCTGATTCCTTTTCGATGTGGGTTGGTTTGTTTTTCGGAAAAAGAGGGCAGTCGGAGGCGGGGTTCAGTGCGGCCCGGACCAGGCCTGGGCCTGGAAGAGTTCGGGCTCGTTCTCGATGATTCCGGCGCGGCTGGAAAACCGGGCGCCTTGCTGCTGCGCGCGATGCAGGCGGGTGCGCAGGAAGTGAGCGCCGCCGAGGTCGGCGCCGCTCAGGTCGGCGTACGAAAGGTCGGCGTCCTGCATCGCGGCGTCGCGGAAGCTCGCGCCGGTGCAGCGTGCGCGATGGAACACGCAAAGCGGCAGGCGGGCTCCGGAGAAGTCGGTGCGCTCCAGCAGGGCCTCCGCCCAGATCGACTGGTCGAAGCGTCCGCCGCTGCAGCGGGCGTCGCCTAGGTCGGCCTCGGGGAACAGGGCCTGGCATGCATCGGCGTTCGAGAAGTTCGCCCGCTTCAGCGTCGCGCCCTTGAAGTTGGCCTGGGTGAGCGTGGCGCCGCTGAATTCGGCGTCGTCCAGGCGGCTGTCGGTGAACTGGCACATGGGGAGCGAAAGGCCGGTGAAGCGCTGTCCGCTCAGGTCGCACTCCAGGAACATCGCGTTCATGGCCGACGCGCCCTGGAAGACGGCAGTTCTCAGGTCGAGCCGGTGGAAGGTCACGTAGGCCAGCACCGCGCCGCTGAAATCGGCATGTCCGAGCTGCGACTCCATGAAGCTCGCCCGTTCGAAGCGGGACGACCCCAGCCGGCTTTCAGTCAGTTCGCAGCGAAAGAACCTCGCGAGGTCGAGCCCGGCTTGCGCGAAGCTGGCCCGCGCCGCATGGCATTCGGCGAAAGAGGCTCCTTCCAGCTCGGCGGCCTCGAAGCGCGCGGCATCCATGCGGCTGCGGAAGAACTGCACTTCCTTCAGGCGAGCGAAGGAGAAGTCGCAGCCCGAGAGCGTGCAATGCGACAGCGAGCTGCCCTCGAGGTTGGCGTGCGAGAAGTTCGCGCCGCCGAAGTCGACGTCGTCCATCATCGCGCCCGAGAGGTCGAGGCCGCTCAAGTCCCACCCCCTGCAGTCGGCGCTGCCGACCTGAATGCCGTGGCGGACCTTGTCGACCAGTTCATCGCGGGTCATTCGGCGGCGGGGGCGCGTCGCGCGGGCAAGGTTCGGGCGTGCCGCGTGTAGGCGCCGAGCAGATGCGTGGTGCCGTCGATCAGGCTTTGCGACACGTCGGTGCGGAACAGGTTGGCGCCGCTCAGGTCGGCCTGCGTGAAGACGGCCTTGGAGAAGTTGGCATCGATGAGGTTGGCGCCGCGCAGGATGGCGCCGGTGAGGTCGGCGCGCACGAAGAGGCTTTCGCCGGCGATGAGCCGCTCCAGGTTGGCCTCCTGCAGTGCGCATTCGGAGAAGTCGCAGTTGTCCAGCCGCGCCTGCGCCAGGTCCGCGCGCGTCAGGGGCGTGGTGCGCAGCCCGCAATGCTTGAGCACGCAGCGGCGCAGCACGGCTGTGGCAAGGGTGCTGCCGTGCGCGAAGCTGCAGGCGTCGAGCCGCGCGTCGGAGAAGTCGGCCGACTGGCTGCAGTCGGTGGTGACGAAGCCGCAGCGCACCAGCGACGCGTTGACGAAGCGCACGTCCGCCAGCGTGCATTCGAGCCACACCACCTGCCGGAACGAGGCGCCGTCGAAGGCGATGCCGTTCATGTGCAGCTTCGTCAGGAACACCTGGTGCCAATCGGAGCCGCGAAAGTCGCACCGGCTGATCTCGCTCTCGCCCAGGCGCGTCTGGTCGAACGTGGTGTTGGCCATGTTGCACGACACGAAGCGCGTCTTCTCGCAGTTGGCTTCGCTCAGATCGGCGCCCGAGAAGTCCGCGAACTCGCATTGCGCGCCGCCGAGGTTGGCGCCGCGCAGGGTCGCATCGGCCAGCGAGGCGCGAGACAGCCTGGCGCGCGCCAGCACCGCGCCATTGAAGTTGGCGTTTGCGAGCAGCGTTCCCTCGAGGTTGGCGTCTTCGAGGGCGGCGCTGGAAAAATCCGCGCCGCTCAGGTCCATGCCCGAGAGGTCGGCACCGACGAGCCGCATGCCGCGGAAATCGCGCTCGCCGGGAGCCGCCGCCTCCAGCTGCCGGCGCAGCTTTGCCGAGCGGAACGAAGGCATGGGCGGCGCGGGGTCGAAGAGGTGGGCGCCGTGGAGGTAGCCCTGCCTGATCTGCACCGTCATCCGCTCCCTGGTTCCGGCGGGCAAGAGCGCGGGGGCGGGGCTCGTGGTGGACGACGAGGCGGCCGGCGTGGCGGCGAGCTGTTCGAGCTGCCGGATGAGCGCATCCGGATCGAAGCGCTGCGGCTGCTCGCGGCTCCTGTTGAGCAGGGCGGGGTCGATCTCGTCTTCCTGCCTGCGGCGCATCTGCGCGCTTTTCGCCTCGAGTCTGCTTCGGGCTTCCATCATTTCTCCCTGCATGCGCTCGAAATGCTCGGGCACGTCGTCGAAGGCCAGCGGCGCGGCCGGGGGCTGGGGCGCTGGTAGGTATTTGTCGGGGTCCACGCCCAGTGCGATGAGCTCGGCGCGCCGTTTCTCGTGGTCGCGCAGCTGTCCGGCGCGGAGGTTGCGCACCAGCGGCCGCTGCATCGGGTCGGGTGCGTCGAGGACGCTCCAGTTGCCCAGGACCTCCCTCGGCGCGAGATCGCTGTCGCGAAAGGCGAGCAGGCCGCCGCGGGCGGTGTCCAGCCGCTGGAGCAGCACGGACTGGTAGTGCTCGGGCGTGCGCGGCTGCCGGGGCAACTCCAGCGCCGGCATGATGTGCCGCACGTCCGCCGCGTCGTCCTCGCGCACCGGCAGCACGCCGTGCCAGACGAGCGCCACGCGCTCGCGATGCGGAAAGAACCAGGCGGTGGTCAGCCGCAGGCCGATCTCGCGCAGCCCGTTGCCGTCCTTGTCGAAGCTCGCGAAGCAGCGTGCGCGCCAGTCGGGCAGGGTGCCGGCGAGCACCGGCTTCTCGGGGTGCATGTTGAGGATCTCGTAAGGAGCGCCGGGCGGCAGCTCCTGCAGGGCGGGCCAGCGCTGGTCTTCGGGCGCGGCGTTGAAGAAGCGCCAGTCCATGTCCGCAGCGAAGCCGGGGAAGTGACTGTCCAGCCAGTGCTGCCCGAAGCTGCTGCCCATCAGGGCCATGCGCCGGGGGCTGTCGATGGGCAGCGGGCCGAAGCTGGCGGGCGCCACCTCCTGCCCGCGCGAGCGCACCCGCCCGTGAACGGCTTCCACGTTGGGTGCGCGGCGGGTGTGCACGCCGTTGACCGTCTCGTCGAACGCGCCGGTGCCGGCCGGGTTTTCCGGCACGTTCGGGCCGCCGTAGGCATGCGCCCAGTCCAGCGGCATCGCGTCGAAGGGCTGCGGCGCGCTCAGTCGGCCGTCGAGCCAGTAGCGGTCGCCGGATACGTGCAGGGACTTCTCCAGGCCGGCCACGCGCAGGCGCACGGCGCATTCGGTCTTGTCCTGCTGGTGGCGGGTGTAGGCGTGGCCGCTCGCGAGCACTTCCGGCATGGACTTGGGCACGCCCATGTCGAACACGCCCATGCCGCCGACTTCCTCGCCGACGGTCTGCCACAGCTCCTGGTCGGCCATGAGCTTCGGTTCCGCTTCCAGGCTGGCGAGCGCCGTGACGGCCACGCCGAGCTGGTCGACGCCCTGCCAGCGATACGGCCGGGTGAGGATGCCGAGGCGCAGGGGCTTGACGGTCTTCATCGGCCGGCGGCCTCCGGGGATGGGCGAGGGCGGGTGAGATCGTCGCCGTGGTGGGCCGGGAAGTCGCCGCTGCGCTCCAGCACGACTTCATGGCTCGCCGGGTCGAAGCGCACCGCGACGGTCTTTCTGGCCGCATGCCCAGGCAGTTCGGGCAGGGCGATGGCGGCGGTCTGGTCGACCTCGAAGGCTTCGCTGCCAGCCGTGGGCTGCACGCGAAGATGCAGCTTCGCGATCGCCCAGGTGGCGCCTTCGCCCGAGCGGCGCTGGCCGGTGTCGGACAGGGAGATCACCAGCGCCATGGCGGGCGTCCCGTTCGCGAGGATGTCGACGGCCCTGCGCGTGCGCGCGAGTCTTGCGGCGTGCTTGCGGCGTTCGCGCACGAGCGTGACGCACAGGGTGAACGCCAGCCACGCAAGCAGCGGTGCCAGCACCCACCAGATCGAGAAGGAGACATCCGGCATCCGGCCTTGCGCTCAACCGAAGAGCACGAAACCCTTGAGCGCGCCCCAGAAGCCGCCGGCGTGCTCCTCGGCCACCACGTTCGAGAAGCTCACCGAGCCGAAGTTGGCCTGGTGCGCATACATGTTCATGATCTGCGCGGTGGCGTCCATCTTCTTGATGTTGCTCGTGAGCGTGAGGCCGGCGTTGCTGTTGTTCACGCCGTAGGTCGCGCTCGACAGGCCGGTGGCCGTCACCGCGGTCGGCGACCAGTCCCAAAGCAGCACGCGGTTCACGCGCTTGACGTGGTTGCCCTCGAAGGTGAAGTCGCCGCTGGCCTTGATGTCGACGTCGCCCGCCGTGGCCTCGATGGTCACTTTCTTCGCCTTGCCGTAATAGTTGCCGGCCGAAACGGTCGAGTTGTGGTCGCCCGTCTCGATGGTTTCCTCCAGGCCGCCCTTGATGTTGTCCTTGCCGCCGCCGCCCACCACGGTGCGCTGCCAGCCGGTCTGGTAGGTTTCCTGCCGGTTGCCGGCGAGCGTCTTCAGTATCGAGTTGCCGGTGTGGACCTCCTCGTCCATGCCCTCCTTCACGTCGACCAGCAGCCCCTTGTCGAAGGTCTCGTGGCGCAGGCCCGCGTTGACGACGACCTCCGACTGGCCGCTGAGCACCGTCTCCTTCGAACCGAGCTTGGTGGTGGTTTCGATGCGGTTGTCGAAGAAATGCTCGGTGAGCGCGCCCGATACGGTTAGCTTGGAGCCGTTGCGGTACTCGGCGGTGTCCTTCTGCTTGACGATGGTGTCGCGGGTGCGGTCGACGGTGAGCGTGTCGGTCTTCAGCACGTGGGTGTTGCGGTGGCCGTCGATGGTCTCGGTCTCGTCGTTCTCGACGTGGATCCGCAGGTCGTTCTCCACGTCGATCTCGAAGTCTTTCTCGGCGTGGATGCGCACCAGCTCGCAGCCCGGCGCGTCGTCCAGGATGAACTCGTTGGCATTGGCGGCCGAGCCGTCCCTGCTGCGGCTGACGAAGCCGCTGACCGTGACCTTGGCCGGCAGCTCCAGCGGCGGCATCTGGTCGGCGTTGTAGACGCGGCCGATGATGATCGGCCGGTCGGGGTGTCCCCCGATGAAGTCGACCACTACCTCCTGGCCCCGGCGCGGATGGTTCACGGCGCCGTAGTTCGAGCCGGCCCATGCGCTGGATACGCGCACCCAGCACGAGCTGTTCTCGTCGCTCTTGCCGTAGCGATCCCAGCGGAACTGCACCTTCACGCGGCCGTACTGGTCGACCCAGAACTCCTGCCCCGCCTTGCCCACCACGGTGGCCGTCTGCGGGCCGTTGGCGCGCGGCATGGGCGTCACGCGCGGCGCGCGGAAGGCGCAGCTGGCGGGCTGCACCGCGAAGTCGAAGCTGTAGGAGCCCGGCTCGCTGCCGCTCGCATAGCCTCCCTCGCGCAGTGCGTAGGAGACCGACACCACGAGGTACTCGCGGTTGTCGTCTTCGCGCGGGCAGTTCTGCATGGTGAAGCGGTAGCCGGGGGCCATGCCGCGCACGTTGGTGTGGCCGGTGTCGCGCTCGGCCTGGGCCTGCGCCTCCTCGAGGCGGATGCGCGCGTAGTGCTCGCCCTGCTCGGACTCGCTGAAGCCGCCGAGCCATTCGTACATCTCGTACTGGCCGTGATCGCCGCCGCGCGGCTGGTTTCGCACGTTCATGAGGTCGGCGCGCGGCTTCTTGAAATCGAAGTCGTCCACCACGTAGCTGCCGGGACGGATCTCCTCCGTGACCTGCCACTGGTCGATCACTTCCTGGAAGGGGGCCAGGTCGCGGTCGGTGGCGAGGTAGCTGATCTTCGGATAGGCCGGCAGCGGCTCGTGCGCGCCGATGTCGTCGGCCAGCACCAGCGTGTGCTGGCTTTTGCCGTGCTCGAAGAAGTAATAGATGCCTTCGTGCTCCATCAGCCGGCTGACGAAGGCGAAGTCGGTTTCCTGGTACTGCACGCAGTACTCCCACTGCCGGTAGCTGCCGCCGAGCCTTTTCTCGAAGGCGAAGCCGTAGTCGGCGAACACCTCCTCGAGGATCTCGACCACCGACTTGTTCTGGAAGATCTTGCAGTCGCTGCTGCGCGTGAGATACCAGAGCCAGGGCCGCACGCTCGCGCGGTAGACGATGTGGCGCGAGGTGTCGCCTTCCTTGCCGATCATGGTGAAGCGGACGATCTGGCCGTTGAGGAAGCGGGGCTCCCCGGCCGTCTGTATCTCGAGCGCGAGAGGTTTGCCGAGCACGGCCTTCATGTCGATCGACATGCTCGGGCTCAGCAGGTCGACCTCGAACTCGAACAGCTGCGACAGCCCTTCCACGCCGCGCATGGAACGGAACATGAGCTGCTCTTCGCCCAGCGGCGTGTGGGCGCGTACGACTCTGGTCATTCGAGGACTCCCTTTCGCTCAAGATCACCCAGGACGTGCTGGCTGCACCAGCATCGACCACTCCGCGTGCACCCGCAGGCCGTGTTTGCGAACTTAGGTGTGAAACGTTTGCTCGCCTGGGCGCGCACGCGCACCACGGTCTGCCTCATCGTTGTGCCAACGAAGCGGCGTGAGGCTTTCTTTGCAAGTAGCAGGCCAAGCAGCCGCGCCGGCCGCACCGGTCGCGATGTCGTGCCGCGCGTGCGGAAGGAAGGGAGCGCAGGAGTACCGGGCCGCGGCCGGCTTCTTCAGGCTATGAACTCTTCGATCATCCGCGCGACGATTCGCGGCTGGTCGTGATGAAGCATGTGGCCCGCATCCTCCAGCCGCTCGATGCGCACGTTGCCCACCGACTTCAGCCGGTCGTGGAATTCGTCGAGCGTGTAGCGGTTCTTCCACCAGCCGTGCAGGCTGTCGTCCGAGGCTTCCACCATCAGCAGCGGCGCGGTGATGCGCGCATAGAGCGCCAGCGTCTCGTCGACGCGGAAGATGTGCGCGTTGACGATCTTGTGCGCCGCCTCGCCCAGGATCTGCCAGCGCTCGCTGCCGTCGGGCTCAGCTTGGCTCGCCGACCAGTGGCTGGCGAGCCAGGCGGCCTTGTCGGGCGTGAGGCGCGGGTTGGTCTTCATGAGGCGGCGGGCCACGCCGTCCACGGCCGAGTAGCCGGCGAGCGCCATTTCGCCGCGGTGCAGGCGCTTGAGTTCGTCGATCCACTGGCCGTAGCGCGCGGGCGCCTCGTCGGGCTTGCGAGCGGGCATGCCGAAGCCTTCGAGGTTGACGAGGCGCCGGATGCGCTGCGGCCGCACGCCGGCGTAGTGCATGGCGACGTTGCCGCCCATGCTGTGGCCGACCAGGTCGACCTGCCTCGCACCGTCGCCTTCGCCTGCGTAGTGGTCGAGCAGCCATTCGAGGTCCGCGAGGTAGTCGGCCATCCAGTAGTTGTCGACGCCGCCGCCGTCGGTGAGGCCGAAGCCGCGCCAGTCGGGGGCAATGATGAAGCGCTCTTTCTCCATCGCATCGACCACGAACTGCCACGACGCCGCCACGTCCATCCAGCCGTGTGCGAGCACCAGCGGCGGACGCGTGTCGGAAGGCTGGCCCCACAGGCGCACGTGGTAGCTGAGGTTGCGCACGGGCACGAATTCGCTGCGGGAGGGGCGGAGGGCTTGGTACATGGGCGCCGATGATAAGGAGGCCTTTGTACTGACGCAGTCCGGCACAGGACAGCTCCCGCCCGCGCGGCGCTCGGGTTTTGGCGCGTCGGCCGGCGGGCCGCGGACCGGGGCGGTAGCATCCCGCGCATGAAAAAGATCCAACTCGGTCAAAGCGACCTGCACGTCACCCCGATCTGCCTCGGCACGATGACTTTCGGCGAACAGGTCGACGAGCCCACCTCTCACGCCATCCTGAGCCGCTCGCTGGAGCGGGGCGTCGACTTCATCGACACCGCCGAGATGTACTCGGTGCCCGCGCGCAAGGAAACCTATTCCGTCACCGAGACCATCATAGGCAACTGGTTCGCCGCCAACCCCGGCGCGCGCCAGAAGCTGGTGGTCGCGACCAAGGTGGCCGGCCCCTCGCGCGGCATGCCCTGGGTGCGCGAAGGCAGCGGCATGACGGCCGCGGACATCGAGGCCTCGTGCAACGCCAGCCTGAAGCGGCTGCGCACCGACGTCATCGACCTCTACCAGATCCACTGGCCCGAGCGCCACGTGCCCGCCTTCGGCAACATCTACTACGACCCGGCCAAGGAAACCTCGAAGACCTCCATCCACGAGCAGCTGGAGGCGCTGGGCAAGCTGGTGAAGGCGGGCAAGGTGCGCGCCATCGGCCTGTCGAACGAAACCCCCTACGGCGTGCACGAGTTCGTGCGGCTTGCCGAGCAGCACGGCCTGCCGCGCGTGGCGACGGTGCAGAACGTCTACAGCCTCATCAGCCGCGGCCACGAGAACGGCCTGGACGAAACGATGCACCGGCTGGGCGTGTCGCTGCTGGCGTATTCGCCGCTGGCCTTCGGCCTGCTGACCGGCAAGTACGACCAGAGCGGGATCGAAGGGCCCGATGCACCCAAGGGCGCGCGCATCTCCAGCTACGAGTCGGTGCGCAAGCAGCGCTGGGGCCGCCCCGATTCGCTGCGCGCCGCGAAGCGCTACAACCAGCTCGCCCGCGACAACGGCCTGACGCCGACGCAGCTGGCGCTGGCCTTCTGCTACACCAAGTGGCAGGTGGCGAGCACGATCATCGGCGTGACCTCGCTGGCGCAGCTGGAAGAAGACCTGGACGTGTACGGCACCACGCTGTCGCCCGAAATCCTGGCCGAGATCGACAAGATCCGCTGGGACATCCGCGATCCGGCGGCCTGATTCGTCAGCGCCCGCATTCGCCGTTCGCGGCGGCCAGGGCGAGCGCGGGCAGGCTCAGCAGGCCCATGCCGCCGCCCTTGAACTCGCCCTTGGCGCAGTCGCCGCGCGCGGCACCCGAGATGCCGGCGCTCAGCCTGGAATCGAAGGCTGAGCGCGAATTGCCGTTGATTTCCTGACCGGCTCGCTCGGCGAAGGAGTGTTCGCGGCCGATGTCGCGCAGGGCGCGGCGAGTGCTTTCCGAGTGGAGGATCAGCGGCGGCGCGGGTGCATCGCTTGCGGCTTGAGATGGCGCAGCGGTGGCGGCGGGTGCTTCGGGCGCGGCGATCGATCTGGCGCGAGCGGATTGCGGCGGGCGCCTGACCGCAGGGCGCGGCGACGATGCGGAGGGCGGCGATGCCGCTTCCGTTTTCGCTTTCGCGGGAGGCTCCGGTCGCACCATTTCAACGACGATGCGTTTCGCAGCATCGGCAATGCGCCCATGCGGCTTCGTCGCAATCACCAGCAACCAGAGCACCGCCGCGTGCATTGCCGCGACCGCCAGCACGATCGCCGTGAGAGCCGGGCGGCGCACCGGGTGGAACGGAATCGCGCCCACCGGGGCTGGCGTATGCTGCATGGCTCGACCGGAATTCAAGTGGTGCGGCAGATTCTTGCTGCAGAGCACCAGGTTTTCTGAAGTGATCCTGAATCCGAAATTGCCACCGAGATGGCCAAGAAAAGCACCCACACCTCCGAGACACCCGCCACGCAACTGCTGCGCGCGCACAAGATCGCCTTCACCGAGCACCCCTACGAATACGTCGAGCACGGCGGCGCGCAGCGCGGCGCCGAGATGCTGGGGCTAGACCCGTTCACCGTCATCAAGACGCTGGTGATGCAGGACCAGGACGCCAAGCCGCTGGTCGTGCTGATGCACGGCAACCGCACGGTATCGACCAAGAATCTCGCGCGCCAGATCGGCGCCAAGTCGGTCGAGCCCTGCAAGCCCGAGGTGGCGCAGCGGCACAGCGGCTACATGGTGGGCGGCACCTCGCCCTTCGGCACGCGGCGCGAGATGCCGGTGTACGTGGAATCGACCGTGCTCGAGCTGCCGCGCATCGTGCTCAACGGCGGGCGGCGCGGCTACCTGATCGGCATCGACCCGCAGGTGTGCGTGGCGCTGCTGGGCGCGAAGCCCGTGCAATGCGCGCTGGCAGAATAGCCGCCGCCATGGCGACATCACCGACTTGCGATCCCGATCGCTCTTTCGGGCGGTGGTCGCGCAACAGAACAACAACCGTCCCACGCGGAGTGCCGTCTTGAGCTTCACCTTGCCTTCCCTCATTGCCATCGTGGCGTCGTACCTGATCGGCTCGCTTTCCTTCGCGGTCATCGTGAGCAAGGCGCTCGGCATGGCCGATCCGCGCAGCTACGGCAGCAAGAACCCCGGCGCCACCAACGTGCTGCGCTCGGGCAACAAGGGCGCGGCGCTCGCCACGCTGCTGCTCGATGCGCTCAAGGGCTGGGTGCCGGTGTTCCTGATCCATCAGTTCGGCGCGCAGTGGGGCCTGGGGGAGGGCGTTGCCGCGGTGGCCGGCGTGGCCGCGTTCCTCGGGCACCTGTACCCGGTGTTCTTCGGCTTCCAGGGCGGCAAGGGCGTGGCCACTGCCGCCGGCGTGCTGGTGGGCATCGCGCCCTGGCTTGGGCTGGCCACCGGCGCCACCTGGCTGATCATCGCGATCTTTTTCCGCTACTCGTCGCTGTCTTCGCTGGTGGCTGCCTTCTTCGCGCCGGCCTACTACCTGATCGGCGGCGGCATCGCCTGGCCGCTGGACCGCACGGCGCTGGTCGCGATCATCGTCATGAGCCTGCTGCTGATCTGGCGGCACCGCGAGAACATCCGCCGGCTGGCTGCCGGCACGGAGTCGAAGCTCGGCTCCAAGAAGAAACCAACCTGAACCCAAGAAAGAGCACGCTCCATGGCTTCCATCACCCGCTACCACGTCGGCCCCCGCCTGTCTGAGACGGCCGTGCACAACGGCACCGTCTACCTCGCGGGCCAGGTGCCCGACGACACCACGCAGGACATCCGCGGCCAGACCACGCAGGTGCTCGGCATGGTCGACCGCCTGCTGGCCGAGGCCGGCAGCGACAAGTCGCGCATCCTCATGACGCAGATCTTCCTGGCCGACATCGACGACATCACCGCCATGAACGAGGTGTGGGACGCCTGGATCCCGGCCGGCAACACGCCGCCGCGCGCCACCGTGCAGGCCAAGATGGCCAATGCGGCCTACAAGATCGAGATCGTCGTCACGGCCGCGCAGGCCTGAGGCTCAATAGCGCTTTTCGAGGACCATCTGGTCCGCGTCGCGCCGCATCGAGAAGCGGTTGATGAAGCTGTTGCCCAGCAGCACGAAGGGCATGGCCTGCTGCGAGACGATGGCGTCGATGTCGTAGACCTCCACGTCGCCCACGCGCACCGACTGCAGGCGCAGCTTGTAGCCGGTGGCCGTGCCGTTGGCGGTGTTCATCAGCACGCGCTGGCCCTTGCTGTAGTCCAGTCCGATGCGCTGGGCATCGTCGGCCGACAACGCGATGGCCGTCGCGCCCGTGTCGAGCATGAAGGTGACCGGCCGGCCGTTGATGGCGCCCTGCGTCATGAAGTGCCCGCGGCTGTCGGCCGACAGCACCACGCGGCTCCCGCCCCCGCCCGACCCGCCACCGCCGCCGATGCTCACCGGCGTGTCCATGCGCAGGTTGACGCGCTTGCCCTCCATCTCGACCACGGCCTGCTCTGCCTGCAGCGAGATCAGCTTCACGCCCTGGTAGCTCTCGCCGACCGCCACCGTCTTGGGCGGATTGCCGTTCACGATCAGGATCGCGCGGCTGCCGATGCTGCCCGTCAGCGTGACCGAGTCGGCCGCGTGCGCCACGGCGGCGGCAGCAAACAGCTGCGCTGCGACGAGAAGGTGTTTCATACGAGGCTTGCTGCTCCAGCGTCGGTTGTTCGACTTGATAGACCAGGAATACCGCGGAACCGGCTCCGCCGGGCCGCCGGTATTGCCCCCGGCGAGGGGGTTGGCGGCCACACGAAGTGGGCAAGCCTGGGGGAGTACCTGTTTCAGTCCCTGAAGTTGTTGAACGTGAGCGGCATGTCCGGCACGTCCTTCTTGATCAGCGCCATGGCCGCCTGCAGGTCGTCGCGCTTGGCGCCGGTGATGCGCACCGCGTCGCCCTGGATCGCGGCCTGCACCTTGAGCTTGCTGTCCTTGACGATGCGGGTGATCTTCTTGGCCTGCTCGCTCTCGATGCCGCTCTTGATCTTGATGACCTGCTTGACCTTGTCGCCGCCCATCTTCTGGACGTCGCCCTTGTCGAGGAAGCGCACGTCGACGCTGCGCTTGGTGAGCTTGTTGCGAAGGATGTCCTCGACCTGGACGAGCTGGAACTCCGCGTCGCCGATCATGGTGATTTCCTTGTCCTTGAGCTCGACGGCGGCGGCCGTGCCCTTGAAATCGAAGCGCGTTGCGATTTCCTTGGCGGTGTTCTCGACCGCGTTCTTCACCTCGGGAAGGTTGGGTTCGCAGACGGTATCGAAGGACGGCATGGACTCTCTCCTGAATTCTTCACGGGTGCAGATGCGACAATTCTCCCATGATCGTGGAGTCCAACGTCCCGCTGCAGCCCTACAACAGCTTCGGCATCGTCGCGCGCGCGCAGAACCTCGCGCGCATTGCCGGCGAGGCCGATCTGGCCGCGCTGCATGCCGATCCGGCATGGCGCGACGCGCCCCGTTTCGTGCTGGGCGGCGGCAGCAACATCGTGCTGACGGGCGACGTGAAATCGCTGGTGCTGAAGGTCGAGATCAAGGGCCTGCGGCTGCTCGAGGAAACCCCGCGCGCCTGGATCGTGGAGGCTGGAGCCGGCGAAACCTGGCACGACGCCGTCGAATGGATGGTGCGCAGCGGCTATCCGGGGCTGGAAAACCTGGCGCTCATTCCGGGCACGGTCGGCGGCTCGCCGGTGCAGAACATCGGCGCCTACGGCGTCGAGCTGCAGGACCGCTTCGATTCGCTCGACGCCTTCGACCTCGAAACCGGCCGCAGCTTCACCCTCGATGCGGCCCAGTGCGCCTTCGGCTACCGCGACTCGGTCTTCAAGCACGTGCGCAGCGGCCCGAACGACTTCGGGCTGGCGGGCAGGGCGGTGATCACCCGGGTGCGCTTTCGCCTGCCCAAGCCCTGGAAACCGGTGGTCGGCTACCTCGATCTCGAGCGCAAGATGGAGGAAACCGGCAATTTCACGCCGAGCGCGCAGGACATCTTCGACTGGATCTGCGCCATCCGCCGCGCCAAGCTGCCCGACTGGCGCGTGCTGGGCAATGCCGGCAGCTTCTTCAAGAACCCGACGGTCACGCCCGAGCAGTGCGCCGACATCATCGCGCGCGACCCCAAGATCGTTCACTACCCGATGGACGACGGCAGCATCAAGCTGGCGGCCGGCTGGCTCATCGACGCCTGCGGCTGGAAGGGCAAGTCGGTGGGCAATGCCGGCGTGTACGAGCGGCAGGCGCTGGTGCTGGTCAACCGCGGCGGCCGCGAGAACCCGGTGACCGGCGGCGAGGTGATGACGCTCGCCAAGGCCATCCAGACCAGCGTGTACGAACGCTTCGGCATCCGGCTGGAGCCGGAGCCGGTGGTGGTCTGACGGACCGTCGGGCGACATGGACCTCGACTTCCTGCACCTGAATTTCCGCCGCCGCATCGGTGCCCTCGTCTGGGCTCGCCGGGCCGTGCCCGTGGTCGCGCTGCTGGCGCTCGTCCTCGGAACGCGGCGCTGGGGCTCGATGGTGGCGGTGATCGTGTTCGCGCTGCTGTTCGCCGCAGTGCTCAAGTTCCTCGAGACCAGCCTGCGGCGCCAGTTCATCCGCGAGGCGCGGCTGCCGCCATTCCTGGTCGGCAAGCTGTGCCAGGCGCATCCGCAGCTCAGCCGGCGCGATGCCGAACTGGTGCTGCGCGGCCTGCGCCAGTTCTTCATGGCGCACCTGCGCAGCGACCGAAAGTTCGTGGCCATGCCTTCGAAGGTGGTCGACACGGCCTGGCACGAGTTCATCCTGCACACGCAGGGCTACCAGAACTGGTGCAAGGCGGCCTTCGGCGGCATGCTGCACCACAGCCCGGCGGAGGTGCTGGGCAGGGACGCCAAGCGCAACGACGGTCTGCGCCGCACCTGGTACTGGGCCTGCAAGGAAGAGAGCATCGACCCGCGCAAGCCGGCGCGGCTGCCGCTGCTGTTCGCACTGGACATCAAGTTCGCCGTTGAAGGCGGCTTCCACTACGTGCCCGACTGCCGTGCGGTGGAGCGGCACATCGGCTCGGATGCCCACTGCGGCACGAGCTTCGGGGAATCGTCCTCGTCGGACGGCGGCAGCTCGGGCGACGCAGGCGGCTTCGGCGGCAGCGAGTCGAGCAGCAGCAGCGGCGGTGACGGCGGCTCCGGCGACGGTGGTTCGTCCGATGGCGGCGGTGGTTGCGGGGGCGGCTGCGGCGGAGGTGGCGGAGACTGATCTTCGCGTGCTTCACGCGCTTTACCCATGAAAAACGGGCCCCGAAGGGCCCGTTGTCATTGGAGCGGTCTGTTGCCGATCAGCTAGCGTCGCCGTCGTTCGCCAGCTTCGGCAGCGAGGCGCCTTCGCTCGACGACAGCAGGCCGGTCTGGGTGTAGATGCCCAGCTTCTCGCGCGTGTCGGCGATGTCGAGGTTGCGCATCGTCAGCTGGCCGATGCGGTCCAGCGGCGTGAATGCGCCCTCGACCTTCTCCATGCTCAGGCGCTCGGGCTTGTACGTGAGGTTGGCCGACTCGGTGTTCATGATCGAGTAGTCGTTGCCGCGGCGCAGCTCGACCGTCACCTCGCCGGTGACGGCGCGCGCCACCCAGCGCTGGGCCGTCTCGCGCAGCATGATGGCCTGCGGGTCGAACCAGCGGCCCTGGTAGAGCAGGCGGCCGAGCTTGCGGCCGTTCTCGCGGTACTGCTCGATCGTGTCTTCGTTGTGGATGCCGGTGACCAGGCGCTCGTAGGCGATGAACAGCAGCGCCAGGCCGGGAGCCTCGTAGATGCCGCGGCTCTTGGCCTCGATGATGCGGTTCTCGATCTGGTCGCTCATGCCCAGGCCGTGGCGGCCGCCGATGCGGTTGGCTTCCAGGATCAGCTCGACCAGATTCGAGTAGCGCACGCCGTTCAGCGCGACCGGCACGCCTTCCTCGAAGCGCACCGACACGGTTTCGCGCTTGACTTCGACCTCGTCCTTCCAAAAGGCCACGCCCATGATGGGCTGCACGATCTGGATGCCGCTGTTCAGGTGCTCCAGGTCCTTGGCCTCGTGCGTGGCGCCGAGCATGTTCGAGTCGGTCGAGTAGGCCTTCTCGGCCGACATCTTGTAGGCGAAGCCGGCCTTCTGCATGAACGCCGACATCTCGGCGCGGCCGCCCAGTTCGTCGATGAAGACCTGGTCGAGCCAGGGCTTGTAGATCTTGAGGGCGGGGTTGGTCAGCAGGCCGTAGCGGTAGAAGCGCTCGATGTCGTTGCCCTTGTAGGTGCTGCCGTCGCCCCAGATGTGGACGTCGTCTTCCTTCATGGCCGACACGAGCATGGTGCCGGTCACGGCGCGGCCCAGAGGCGTGGTGTTGAAGTAGGTGACGCCGGCGGTGGTCACGTGGAAGGCGCCTGCCTGCAGGGCGGCGATGCCTTCGTTGGCCAGCTGCGCGCGGCAGTCGATCAGGCGGGCGTTCTCGGCGCCGTAGAGCATCGCCTTGCGGGGGATCTCGTCGTAGTCGGGCTCGTCGGGCTGGCCGAGGTTGGCGGTGTAGGCGTAGGGAATCGCGCCCTTGTTGCGCATCCAGTGGAGCGCCGCGCTGGTGTCCAGGCCGCCGGAGAAGGCGATGCCGACCTTCTGGCCGGCGGGAACGTTTTGGAGGATGGTCGACATGTCTGGGTAGTCCGGTTGGCGTGGTTTCGGGCGGCTCAGCCGAAATGGCAGATATAGCTGTAGGGCTCGCCCGTTACGCGGATCTTGAAGCTGGAGTTGCCGGGCACGTTGAACTTCTGGCCGGGGCCCGAGGCGATCCATTCGTCGGAGCCTGCGAGCTGGTATTCGCAGCTGCCGGCGGTGCCTTCCATGATCTCGGGGGCGCCGGTGTTGAAGGTGAGGGTGGACGGCAGGATCACGCCGACCGATTTCTTCGTGCCATCCGCCAGGGTGAGGCTGTGGCTCACGCACTTGCCGTCGAAATACACATTGGCCTTGGTGGCCACTGCGGCGCTGTTCAGAGTGTCGGTAGTCGTCGTCATTGGGTGGCGCCGGCGCCTTGGCGGCCAGCGAATCGAGGACGCACCGCACCAGCGGCGCACCCGTCAAGGGTTGGAAAAGTCCTCGATTTTAGGGGCTCGGGCGCTGCAGCCCGCCAGCCGGCGCCTCAGCGGTGCCAGCCGCCGCGGTAGCCACCCCAGCCGCGATAGCCGTATCCGCGGTAGTAGCCGCCGCCCCAGCCGCGCGAATAGCCCAGGTTCAGCGAGACGCCGACCGGCGGGTAGACGTAGGGGTAGGCATAGGGGTACGCGTAGGCAGGCGCCACGTAGACGGGTGCGGGAGCGGCGTAAACCGGGGCCGGCTGGTAGACCGGCGCGGGGGCGCTGGAAACGACGACTCCCGGCTCGGGCACCACGTTGTCCCACGGCGAACCGCCGGACTGCGGGGCATAGCCGCCGCCGTTGTTGGCCTCGACCGGATAGGGCTGCAGCTGCGGCTGCGGCGCCACCGGGGAGGTCGTGGCGCCCGTCACGCCCGTGACCCCGTAAGCGCTGGCCTGGATCGGGATCGTCGCGCCGGGCCGGCTGTTCATGCGGGTGGTGTACTGGCGGCCGTTGTATTCGTAGGTGACGTTGTAGTTGACGTCGCTGCCGGTCGTCTCGCGGATCGGGGTGGCGGAGATCACCCGGGCCTGGACCACCTGGTTCTGCTGGGCATGAACGAGGCCGGTGCCGGCGGCCAGCATGCCGGCGACCGAAATGCCGGCGAGAGTGCGAAAACTGCGATTTTTCATGGTGTGTCTCTCCTGCGGATCGAAGTTCGACGCCGGGTGGCAGGTCGGGTTCCGCGGTTTACACGGCGTTGACAGCCCAGGTTTCGGCGTCGAACCCCGTCGTAACGGGCTTTTTCGGGCCCCAGTTGACCACCGGCCGCTTGATCAGGCTGGGGTTGGCCAGCAGCACGGCACGCGCCGACGCGGCGTCGACCACGCCCTCGCGGGTGGCGTCGTCGAGCTTGCGCCAGGTGGTGCCCTTGCGGTTGACCAGGGCCTCCCAACCGGGCTTCTTCAGCCAGTGGTCGAGCTCGGCCTCCGGCACGCCCTGTTTCTTGAAATCGTGGAAGGTGTATTCCACGCCGTGTTCGTCGAGCCAGGCGCGGGCGCGCTTGACGGTGTCGCAGTTCGGGATGCCGTATAGGGTTGTCATGGCCGCGATGATGCCCCGGTCGACGGGTCGGCGACAATGCCCGCCTCCATGGAAACCCTGAACGACTGGCTCGAGCGCGCCGAGCGACTCCATCCCAAGAACATCGAGCTCGGACTCGAGCGCGCCAAAGAGATGGCGCAGCGTCTCGGCCTGCGTTTCGGCTGCCCCGTCATCACGGTGGCCGGCACCAACGGCAAGGGCTCGACCTGCGCCATGCTCGAATCGATCCTGACGCACGCGGGCTACCGCACGGCGGTGTTCACCTCTCCGCACCTGGTGCGCTTCGAGGAGCGGCTGCGGCTCCTGGGCGAGGCCGTCGATGCTTCCAAACTGATAGCAAGCTTCGAAGTGGTGGAAAAGGCGCGCGGCGAGATGCCCCTGACCTATTTCGAGTTCACCACGCTCGGCATCCTGCACTGCATGATCGAGCAGAAGCCCGACGTGGCGATCCTCGAGGTCGGCCTGGGCGGCCGGCTCGACGCGGTCAACATCATCGACACCGACTGCGCGGTCATCACCAGCATCGACCTCGACCACATGGAATACCTCGGTCCCGACCGCGAGAGCATCGGCTTCGAGAAGGCCGGGATCATGCGCCCGGGCAAGCCCGCCATCGTGAGCGACCCGGTGCCGCCGCAGAGCGTGGTCGACCACGCCAATGCGATCGGCGCCGACCTGTGGCGCTTCGGAACCGACTTCAACGTCTCTGGCGACAAGCAGCAGTGGGGCTGGTCGGGCCGCGGGCGGCGCTACAGCGGGCTGGCCTATCCGGCGCTGCGCGGCGCCAACCAGCTCATCAATGCGGCCGGCGTGCTGGCGGCGCTCGAAGGCGCTGCGGCCGCAGTTGCCGATCACCGCGCAGGCCGTGCGCAACGGGCTCGCGATGGTCGAGCTGCCGGGCCGCTTCCAGATCGTGCCGGGCGAGCCGGCACTGGTGCTCGACGTGGCGCACAACGCGCACGCGGTGGCCGCGCTGGCCGAGAACCTCGATGCGATGGGCTTCTACCCGACCACGCACGGTGTCTTCGGCGTGATGGCGGACAAGGACCTGGCCCCGATCCTCGCGCGCATCGGACCGCTGATCGACCGCTGGTACTTCACCGACCTGCCCACGCCGCGCGCCGCCAAGGCGTCCGATCTGCTGGCCGCCTGGCAGGCGCAGAACAAGCGCACCGACGCCTCCGGCAGCGTGCACGCGAGCCCCATGGAAGCGCTGGACGCGGCCATCGGGCAGGCAGGGGTCGCTGATAGAATCGTGGTCTTCGGATCGTTCTTCACCGTGGGTGGCGTGCTCGAAAACGGCACCCCCCGGCTGCAAGCCAAACACCTGTCGCCGGGCGGCTGACCGTCGGGCCGTACACACCTTCTGGCGCAAGCTCGCTGCACTCCTTCAGGGATCGAACTTCATGGCGTTTTTCAAGTTCCGCACGCGCGGCCCGCAAGGCAACGAAGGACGAGGCGCCCCGGCAGCCGTCCCCGCGGAAAGTGTCGAAACCATGCGTCGGCGTGCGCGCCACCGGCTGCTCGGCGCGGCGGTGCTGGTGCTGCTCGGCGTGATCGGCTTCCCGCTGCTGTTCGATACCCAGCCGCGGCCCGTATCGGTCGACATCCCCATCGAGATTCCCGACCGCAACAAGGTCAAGCCGCTGCCCGTTCCCGCGACGCCCGCGCCTGCCGCGAGCACCTCGTCGGCGGCGCCCGACAACAGCGGCAGCAACTCGCGCGTTGCCTCTTCCTCGTCCAGCGGCATGATCACCGAGACCGCCGACGGCACCGTGATCGACCCCGGCAAGCCCTTGCCCGCCACGCCGCCCGTTGCGGACGTGGAGCCCAAGCCCGAACCGAAGCCGAAGCCCGAGCCCAAACCGGAGCCGAAGCCGGAACCGAAACCCGAACACAAGCCGGAACCCAAGCCCGAGGCCAAGCCGAAGCCGGAAGCCAAGCCTGAAGCGAAACCCAAGCCCGCCGCCGTCGACGATGGCGCTCGTGCCCGCGCGCTGCTCGAGGGCAAGCCCGCCACCGCTGCCGCGGCCAAGCCTGCCGCAGCCGACGATGCCGGCCGTTTCGTGGTGCAGGTCGGCGCCTTCGCCGATGCCGACAAGGCGCGCGAGGTGCGCCAGAAGCTCGAGAAGGCCGGTCTCAAGACCTATGTGCACGTTGCGAAGACGGCCGACGGTGAGCGCACGCGTGTGCGTGTCGGCCCCTTCAGCTCGCGTGCCGAGGCCGACCGCGCTGCCGAGAAGGTCAAGGGCTTGTCTTTGTCGGCCGCGATCCTCACGTTGTAAGAGTCGTCGCCTTCCGTTGCCGTGGCCTTGCTCGACTGGATCGCCGTCGCGCTCATCGGGGTGTCGATGCTTTTCGGCCTGGTGCGCGGGCTGGTGTTCGAAGTGATTTCGCTGATCGGATGGGTGGCCGCCTTCATTGCAGCCCAGTGGCTGGCCTCGGGCGTGGCGGCATGGCTGCCGTTCGGCGACCCGCAGGGGGCGTGGCGCTACCCGCTGGCCTTCGTGCTGGTGTTCGTGGCGGTGGTGTTCGGCGTGGGGCTGGTGGCAGCGCTCACGCGCAAGTTGATCACGGTCGTGGGTTTGCGGCCGGTGGACCGGATTCTGGGCGCGGCGTTCGGCGCGGCGCGGGGCGTGGTGGCCCTGCTCGTGTTCGCCGTCGTTGTCCATTTGCTGGTGTTGAGCGACAGTGCCTGGTGGCACGAATCGCGCAGCGCCGTTGTTCTCGATGCGGCATTGCAGGGCCTCAAGCCCTCCCTGCCTGAAAAGTTGGCCAGCTACCTGCCCTAAGGGGAATCGTTCATGTGTGGAATCGTCGGCGTTGTCAGCAACGCACCCGTCAATCAGCTGCTCTATGACGCGCTGCTGCTCCTGCAGCACCGCGGCCAGGATGCCGCAGGCATCGTCACGCTGCAGGAACGCAAGTTCTTCATGCACAAGGCCAAGGGCATGGTCCGCGACGTGTTCCGCACGCGCAACATGCGCGCGCTGCCCGGCAGCGTGGGCCTGGGCCAGGTGCGCTACCCGACCGCCGGCAACGCCTACAGCGAGGAAGAGGCCCAGCCCTTCTACGTGAACGCGCCCTTCGGCATCGTGCTGGTGCACAACGGCAACCTGACCAACGCCCACGCGCTGCGTTCGGAATTGTTCTCCACCGACCATCGCCACACCAACACCGAGAGCGACTCCGAAGTGCTGCTCAACGTGCTGGCGCACGAACTCGAGCGCGCCTCGCGTGGCGTGCCGCTGCATCCGGCCGAGGTGTTCGCTGCAGTGAAGAGCATGCACAAGCGCCTGCGCGGCTCGTATGCCGTGGTGTCGCTCATCGCCGGCCACGGCCTGCTGGCCTTCCGCGATCCGTACGGCATCCGCCCGCTGTGCATGGGCCGCAGCGCCGACGGCACCGTGATGGTGGCCAGCGAATCGGTCGCGCTGGAAGGCTCGGGCCATACCTTCGAGCGCAACATCAATCCGGGCGAGGCGGTGTTCATCGACCTCGAGGGCAACGTCCATTCGATGCAGTGCGCCGAGTCGCCGACGCTCAACCCCTGCATCTTCGAATTCGTCTACCTGGCCCGTCCGGACTCGGTGCTCGACGGCATCTCGGTCTACCAGGCACGCCTGAACCTGGGCGAGACGCTGGCCAAGCGCGTGGTGTCGACGGTGCCGCCGAACCAGATCGACGTGATCATCCCGATTCCCGAGTCGAGCCGCCCGAGCGCCACGCAGCTGGCGCACCTGCTGGGCGTGCCGTACCGCGAGGGCTTCGTGAAGAACCGCTACGTAGGCCGCACCTTCATCATGCCGGGGCAGGGCGTGCGCAAGAAATCGGTGCGCCAGAAGCTCAACGTGATCGGCAGCGAGTTCAAGGGCCGCAACGTGCTGCTGGTCGACGACTCCATCGTGCGCGGCACCACCAGTAAGGAAATCGTGCAGATGGCGCGCGACGCCGGCGCCCGCAAGGTCTACCTGGCCAGTGCCGCGCCGCCGGTGCGCTACCCCAACGTCTACGGCATCGACATGCCGACCAAGGACGAACTGGTGGCGCACGACCGCAGCGTCGAGGAAATCCGTGAGCTGATCGGCTGCGACGCGCTGATCTACCAGGACGTCGACGCCATGAAGCGCGCCATCGGCTCGCTCAACGGCAAGCTCGACGGCTTCGACGCATCGTGCTTCGACGGCGTGTACGTGACCGGCGATATCGACACCGAAGCCATCTCGCGCATGAACGGCAACCGCCCGCGCATCGAAGAGACCGAAGAGGACTCTTCGCGCCTCGCGCTCCCCAATCACAGCGAGTGAGGGCAGCCGAAGTGACCGACGACGATCGAACACTGCCGCCCGGGCTGCATCCCGAGACGCTCGCGCTGCGCACCGGCCTGGCACCGAGCCAGTACGGTGAGCATTCCGACGCGCTCTTCCTGACCAGCGGCTTCGTGCAGCCCGATGCCGAGACCTCGATGCGCCGCTTCGCGGGCACCGAGCCGGGTTTCACCTATTCGCGCACCTCGAACCCGACCGTGACCAGCTTCGAGCAGCGCATCGCGGCGCTCGAAGGCACGGAAGCGGCCATCGGCGCATCGACCGGCATGGGCGCGATCCTCATGATGTGCATGGGCCTGCTGAAGGCCGGCGACCATGTGGTCTGCTCGCGCTCGGTGTTCGGCTCCACACTGAACCTGTTCGGCAAGGAGTTCGCCAAATTCGGCGTCGAGACCACCTTCGTGTCGCAGACCGACGTGGCCGAATGGCGCGCGGCCGTGAAGCCCAACACGAAGCTGCTGTTCGCCGAGACGCCGACCAATCCGCTCACCGAGGTCTGCGACATCCGCGCGCTGGCCGACGTGGCGCACGCCGCGGGCGCGCTGCTGGCGGTCGACAACTGCTTCTGCACGCCGATCCTGCAGCGTCCGGCGGCGCTGGGCGCGGACCTCGTCATTCATTCCGGCACCAAGCACCTCGACGGCCAGGGCCGCGTGATGGCGGGCGCGATCTGCGGTCCCTCGAAGCTCATCGTCGACGTGTTCGGGCCCATCGTGCGCACCGCCGGCATGGCGCTGGCGCCGTTCAACGCGTGGGTGGTGCTCAAGGGCATCGAGACGCTGGGCATCCGCATGAAGGCGCATTGCGCCAATGCGATGGAGATCGCGCAGTGGCTCGAAGAAGCAGCCGGGCGTCTCGCGCGTGTACTACCCCGGGCTCGCCTCGCATGCGCAGCACGAGCTGGCCATGCAGCAGCAGTCGGGGCAGGGCGGCGCGGTGGTGTCGTTCGACGTGGTCGGCGACTCGCCCGAGACGGCGCGCGCCAATGCCTTCCACGTCATGAACAGCACGCGCGTGGTGAGCCTGGCCACCAACCTCGGCGACGTGAAGACCATCATCACGCACCCCGGCACCACTTCGCATGGCCGGCTGACCGAAGCGCAGCGCCAGGCGGCGGGCATCGGCCAGGGGCTGATCCGCCTCGCGGTGGGCCTCGAGCACGTCGAAGACATCAAGGCCGACATCGCGCGCGGCCTGAGCACACTGAATCCACGATAACGAAATGACCGGCAAAGTACGCACCCGCATCGCACCATCCCCCACGGGTTTTCTTCACCTGGGCACGGCTCGCACGGCCCTCTACTCGTGGGCCTATGCGCGCCACTACGGCGGCGAGTTCGTGCTGCGCATCGAGGACACCGACGTGGCCCGCTCCACGCAGGACTCCACCGACCAGATCCTCGCGTCGATGCACTGGCTCGGCCTCGAATACGACGAAGGCCCGATCTACCAGATGCAGCGCCTGGAGCGCTATCGCGAAGTGATCGCGCAGATGATCGCGGCGGGCACCGCCTACTACTGCTACTGCACCCCAGCGGAGCTCAGGAGATGCGCGAGGCGCAACGTGCACGCGGCGAGAAGACGCTGTACGACCGCCGCTGGCGTCCCGAGCCGGGTAAGGCGCTGCCGCCCGTGCCCGAAGGCGTGCCGCCCGTGGTGCGCTTCTGCAACCCGCCCGAAGGCGACGTGACGTGGAACGACCTCGTGAAGGGCGAGATCACCATCAACAACCGCGAGATCGACGACCTGATCATCCTGCGGCCCGACGGTGTGCCGACCTATAACTTCGCCGTGGTGGTCGACGACTTGGACATGAACATCACGCACGTGTTCCGCGGCGACGAGCACATCAACAACACGCCGTGGCAGATCAACATCTTCCGCGCGCTGGGTGCACCGCTGCCCGAGTTCGGCCACGTGCCGGTGATCCTCGGCGACGACGGACAGAAGCTCTCGAAGCGCCGCGGCGCGGTGAGCGTCACTGCCTACGAGGACAACGGCTACCTGCCCGAAGCGATGCTCGACTATCTCGCGCGCCTCGGCTGGAGCCATGGCGACGACGAACTCTTCACGCGCGAGCAGATGGTGAGCTGGTTCGACGGTTCGCACCTGTCGAAGAGCCCCGCGCAGTGGGATGCGGCCAAGCTCGCGTGGGTCAACGCGCAGTACATCAAGGCGAAGAGCGGCGATGAACTCGCGCCGCTCGTTGCAGCGCAGTTGCAGAAGCGCGGCATCGTTGCAGATAAGCGTCTGCCTGCGATCTGCGCGCTCTTCAAGGATCGCTGCGACACGACGGTGGCTCTGGCCGACTGGGCTGCTGCGTTCTATGCGGACATCACCGTGACCGAAGCCGATCGCGCACAGCACATCACCGATGCAGTGAAGCCCGCAATCGCAACGCTCGCAGAAAAAATGATGACGGTCGCGTGGGATAAGGCCTCGATCGCAGTTATGATCAAGGAAGTCCTCGCGACACACGCATTGAAGATGCCAGTGTTAGCGATGCCAGTACGAGTGCTTGTGATGGGAACACCGCAAACACCGTCCTTGGATTCAGTCCTCGAAATTTTTTCCCGCGAAAAAGTTATCGAACGATTGAGAAAGGCCTGAAATTCGGGCTATAATCTGAGGCTCGACACCCACACGGGGGTATAGCTCAGCTGGGAGAGCGCTTGCATGGCATGCAAGAGGTCAGCGGTTCGATCCCGCTTACCTCCACCAGAGTGTCGAGATGGTTTGAGATGCTGATCGCAGCACGTCCAAGGTTTTGACCCTATCGTCTAGAGGCCTAGGACACCACCCTTTCACGGTGGCTACCGGGGTTCGAATCCCCGTAGGGTCGCCAGTTTCACTTCGGTGAAGCCGGCACGAGTCGTCAACACTCGGTTCCGCATGGAGCGAACGTTGTCTACCAGGAGTGGTAGTTCAGTTGGTTAGAATACCGGCCTGTCACGCCGGGGGTCGCGGGTTCGAGTCCCGTCCACTCCGCCAGTCAGAAGCCCCTGCAGTCAAAAGCTGCAGGGGCTTTTCACTTTCTGGCTTCTGCCTTTTCTTTGCTCTCCCGATTCATTCATTGGTCTGCGTGCGCCTGTTGCATCACGGCTACGAGCGCGTGCGCTCGTAGCATGGCAAGTGCGGCGTATCGAATGAATGGACGATCAGTTTCGGGGCGAGCTCACGATGCGCTTGCTCATGAAGAGCATCGGTAGAGACGCCCGATGCTTGGCCCGCCGATGCTGTTGGAGAACAACGTAGCGGACGCGCGCTCGATACGTAGCTTTGTAGCGACGGTAGTGTCGCCATCGCAGGGGCATTGATGAGCCGCAGCAGCCCTCGCAAGCACGGTGTCGTCAAATCTCATCGGAGAACTTCGTCGTGGCTCGGCGTCCTTGTCATCGCACAGAGTTAGATTTTTCTCGCGGATAGATGGTCATCCGTGACCTGGATTGCCCGTGAAATGCCCTGCAGCGCACGCCGACATGCGAGCACAAGACCTCCTCGAAGACCGAATGAGGCAAATCAACGACAGCCCGAAGCGACCGCGTTACATCCGGGCTCTCGCAGTCGAATAAACTCCCGCCCGCTTGCAGCGTGATTCGTGCTGCGCCGCCATAGGCAACATGGCGAAATCAAACCTACTAGGAACTCAGTTGAACCGCATCGAACTCGTCGAAAAAATCGCCGTCGCCCACAACCTCAGCAAGGCAGAAGCCGCGCGCGTTCTCGAGACCATCACCAGCTCGATCGTCGCAGCCGTGAAGAAGGACGATCCCGTCCAGATCGTCGGCTTCGGCACTTTCAAGCAAGTGGCGCGCGCCGCACGCTCGGGCTTCAACCCCAGCGCCGGCACCAAGATCAAGATCGCCGCACAGAAGGTGCCGAAGTTCGTGCCGGGCGCAGCCTTCAAGGCCGCCGTGGACCCCAAGGCTGCAAAGCGCAAGGCCGACAGCAAGGCTGCGACCGCCAAGCCCGCAGCGAAGAAGGCTGCCGCACCCGCCAAGAAGGCCGCTGCTGCCAAGAAGAAGTAAGAACCGGTGACGCATGCATTGCAGTAGCCGCAGGCTGCTGATGCAGAGCAAACGAAAAACGGCCCCTCGGGGCCGTTTTTCATGGGCAGTGCTATTGCCGCCGGCAAACAAAGTGAGTCTTCAGTCGGGCTGGATCACGCCCTCGTTCAGGTAGCGCTGGTATTCGGCGATCGGGATCGCCGTCGTCTGCATGGTGCCGGCATCGCCCCAGCTCAGCACGGCGCTGTCGGGCGCCAGCTGGATCTCGATGGGGCCCTGGGGAATGAGGATCAGGGGGCCGTCGCCGGCCCGGTATTCGACATTTCCTGTGACTTTCGCATTGGCTGCCATGTTCGTTCCTCGGGGTGTTGGGGAATGCGGGGGACGGAACTCAAGCGTATAGGAATCCGGTGCTCAGCGGGTGCGCCGGCATGCGTTTATCCGTGTAGGCCGAATGGCTGTCGGCCGGCTGCAGGCGGGCGTCACACCGGCGTCATGCCTGGCGTGGCACGCTCATGCCTCCAATGCCAAAGCGGATCAAGATTCTCGCGGCGTCGATCGCCTGCGTCGCCATCCTGGCGGCGGGCATCGCGTGGCGCCTGATCGCTGCGGGTGAGGCGCAGGCCAGCGCCGCCAGGGCAAGCCCTTCGCTCGAGATCCGCTGGCACGGTGGCGGCATCGTGTTGCAGGGCATGGTGCGCGATGCCGTCACGCAACAAGCCCTCGCCGCGAGCGCGGCCGCACGCCTGGGCGGCGAGAGCGAGCAGGTGATCGACTGGCTAGACATCACGCCCGCCGCGCCGCCGGTGGCAGATCCAGCCGCGCTCGCCCGGCTCATCCTCCTCGGACAGGAGGGCTGGCATCTGCAGCGCCGGCCGACCGAAGGCTGGCTCGCAGTGCAGTTCCCAGCCGACGAGCGCAGCCTGCAGGCCAAGACGCTCCTACAGGCCGCCTTCGGCCCTGGTGTCTCGATTCGCCTCGTTCAGTTGCCCTGAGCCCGCGACCGATCTCCTTGCGAAGCGATCGGGCCTTCATGGCTTCGTCATGTGCCATGTCCAGCATCCGCTGCATTCCAAACAAAGGAGAGAGGTTCCCATGCGCTCATCGTTGAAGCACTTCGCCCTTGCCGGCGCGGTGGCGGCTGCCCTGACTGCCTGCGGCGGCAGCGGCAGTTCGAACAATTTCATTCCGTTCGTGCCGCCTCCCACGGCAAGCAATCCGCCAGCTCCGGCGCCCGCGCCTGCCGCTCCCGGCAGCGTGGACGTGAAGCTCATCGCCTTCAACGACCTGCACGGCAACCTCGAGCCGCCGAAGCTGTCGATCACCGCGCCTGCCAAGGCGGGCGGCACGGTGCCGGTGCCCGCCGGCGGCGCTGCCTACATGGCATCGGCCATTGCCTCGCTGAAGGAAAAGAATCCGAACAACGCAGTCGTGTCGGCCGGCGACATGATCGGCGCGTCGCCGCTGGTCTCGGCGCTCTTTCTCGACGAATCGACCATCGAAACCGTCAACGCGATGAAGATCGACTTCAACGCGGTCGGCAACCACGAGTTCGACAAGGGCCAGACCGAACTGCTGCGCATGAAGAATGGCGGCTGCGCGAAGAACACCGCGCTCGAGCCCTGCCGCGTGAACAAGAGCTTCCCGGGCGCCAACTTCGGCTTCCTCGCGGCCAACACGGTGAAGAGCGACGGCAACACGCTGTTCCCCGCCACGGGCATGAAGACCTTCACGAAAGACGGCGCCACGGTGAAGGTCGCCTTCATCGGTATGACGCTCAAGGGCACGCCGAACATCGTGACGCCGGCCGGCGTCGCCGGCCTGAGCTTCAAGGACGAGGCCGACACGGCGAACGCGCTGATTCCGCAGCTGAAGTCGCAGGGCGCGGACGCCATCGTCGTCGTCATCCATGAAGGCGGCACCACCACCGTGGGCTACAACGACAGGAGCTGCACGGGCCTGAGCGGCGACATCCTGCCGATTCTCAACAAGCTCGACTCCGCGGTCGATGTCGTGATCTCGGGCCACACGCACCGCTCCTACGTGTGCGACTACGGCAAGACCAATCCGGCCAAGCCCTTCCTGCTGACCAGCGCCGGCCAGTACGGCACGCTGCTGACCGACATCAACCTCACCATCGACACGCGCACGCGCAAGGTGACGGCCAAGGCCGCGGACAACGTGATCGTGCAGGGCGAGGCCTACACCAGCGGCTCGACCACCGTCGCGCTGACCGACCAGTACCCCGTCTTCGGCAAGAACCAGGAAGTGGCCGCGCTCATCAGCCAGTACCTCGCCATCGCGGGGCCGCTGGTACAGCGCGTGGTGGGCTCGCTGACCGCAACGGCCACACGCACGCAGACTGCGTCCAAGGAAAGCGTGCTGGGCAACCTGATCGCCGATGCGCAACTGGCCGCAACAAAGCCCGTCGGCAAGGGTGAAGCGCAGATCGCCTTCATGAACCCGGGCGGCGTTCGCGCCGACCTCGCGCCCGCAGGCGACGGCAGCGTGACCTACGGCCAGATCTTCGCCGTACAGCCCTTCGGCAACAGCCTGGTGGTGAAGACCATGACCGGCGCGCAGATCAAGGCGGTGCTGGAGCAGCAGTTCAACAGCGGCTCCAACACCACGACTTCGCCGAAGGTGCTGCTGCCTTCGGCAAGCTTCACCTACAGCTACAGCCTCTCGGCGCCCGCCGGTTCTCGCATCAGCAACATGTCGCTCGAACGGCACCGCGATGGCCGACGGCACCAGCTACCGCGTGACCATGAACAGCTTCCTGGCCACCGGCGGCGACAACTTCACCGTCTTCAACCAGGGCACCGATGCGCTCGGCGGCGACCAGGACGTGGATGCCCTGGAGGCCTACATCAAGGCGAACAGCCCGCTGACGCCGCCGGCCACCAACCGCATCACGGTTCTTCCCTGAGCAGGTGACGGCGAACGGGGCGGGCCGCGTTCAGCCGGCCAGCCCGCCGAGACGAACCCCTTCGAGCGCCGCGGGGTGGGACCTCGCCAGCCACATGCAGCTGAACACGGCCTGCAGCACGGCGATCGCGACACCAGGCACGGCAACCCCCAGCAGGAGCCCGAAGCGCGGCTCCAGCGCATGGAAAAGGCCAAGTACGAACAGCACCTGCACAAGGTAGTTCGCCGACCAGATGCACCCCGTCGGGGAGAGCTTGCGCAGCCATCGGCGCCAGCGCGGCTGCTGGAACATCAGAACGAATGCTGCGATGCAGACCGCGAACAGAGCCAGTGCGAGCGGCGCGCCGCCTTGCGGCAGTGCGACCGCGACAAGACCGGCGGCAAGCGCCGCCTGCAGCAGGCGAACCCACAGGTGCCGGTATGCGACGGACTCCTTCAGCATGCGTCGCGCGATCAGGCGTACGGCCCCGGGCTTCTCGCCGGGGCCGTCGACACGCGTCGCAAAGCTCACGCCCAGGAGCAATGCGAGCAGGGCGGCTGACATCGCTGCGAGCTCGAGTGCCGAAGTGCAGAGCAGATCGAGCACGGGCGTGCAAAGCAGCGCGAAGCCGCGCAGAGCGTCGGGCAGTTCGAGGCGGCGAACGCTCCCGGCGCGTGATTGGCGCGGGAGCCTTGCGAGGTCGAGTGTCATGGGAGGGCGCGAAGTCGGTTCGATGTCAGATCGCGGACGGCCGCGTGCAGCCGCCCGCTCCTGAGCCGCGATGCTACGAACCAGCATTGCACGAACATTGCGCCAGATGCGGTAGGACGAGCGGCCATCGGTTCATCGAGGCCGTGACCTTGCGTAGGCCGATGCCTCCAACCGGTTTTGCCTGGTTTTCGCGGAATTAGCATGGGCCGATCCATGTTCTCTGCAAGGAAAGGATTCCGTCATGAAAGCCATGAACTTCCGAACGCTGGCGTTCTCGTCCATCGTGGCGGCGTGCAGCCTGGCATTCGTCGGGTGCACCACCACGCGGCCGCAGGACCAGGCCAGCAGCGCGTCTTCGCGCACTTCCATCGACGCTCAGGTCGATGCCTCGCTGTCCAAGCTGTACGACTCCGTGAAGGGCTCGCGTGAGCTGGTCGCCAGGTCGAGCGGCGTGCTGGTGTTCCCCGCCGTGGTGGGCGCCAGCATGGGCGTGGGTGCCGAATATGGGCGAGGCGCCCTGCGCGTGAACGGCCGCACGCAGGCCTACTACAGCACGACCGCAGGCTCGGTGGGATTCCAGGCCGGGGCGCAGTCGAAGGCGGTGATCTATCTCTTCACCACGCAGGCGGCGCTCGACCAGTTCCGCAACAGCAAGGGCTGGACGGCCGGTGCGGATGCCACCGTGGCGCTCGCGACCATCGGAGCCAACGGCAGCATCGACACGAACACCCTTCGCCAGCCGGTGGTGGGATTCGTGATGACCAACGTGGGGCTTGAGGCCGGCGTTTCGCTGTCGGGCGCCAAGATCAGCGCAATCCAGCCCTAATTAGTCAATCTTGATAAAGAAAGCCCGTCGGTCCCGAGCGGACCGGCGGAGCTTTCAATGCGCGAGCTGCGCCTGCAGGTCGGCGACCTGCCTGCGCAGCGATTCGTTCTCGGCCGTGAGTTCTGCCACGCGCTGCTGAAGCGCCTGCACTGTGTCCGTGCCACTTTCGTCGTCCGGCGAGGCTTCGGCGGATTCCGCACGCGGTTTCTTCTTCGACTCGCGAACGCGCTTGGCCGCCTGCTTGAGCTCGTCCTTGCCGGCATTCGCGGCTGACACCTGCTCTTCGGCCGGCAGCGTGGCCACGGCCGCCGCGGTGTTGATCGAGATCACGCCCGATTTCACGGCTGCCACCAGTTCCGGCGCAGCCTGCTTCTGGATCTTCTCGATCATCACGACTTGGCTGCTGCTCAGGCGCGCGGCCCGGGCGATGGCTTCGCGGCTGTTGAGCGGCGCGGGCGGCGGCAGGGGTGCTGCGCCGTCGTCCGGCGTTGCGTCGGCGGGCGGATCGACGTCGAACGGCGCGTCCGACGAGGAGGCTGCCGACTCCGCCGGTGCCGTTGCGGAACGGCTGCGCTGCTGGTCGACGATGTCCTTCTTCCTTAGCGCGAGCACGCCGCGCAGATAGTCCGAAATGCTGCGCCGGCCCAGGTGCTGATCGATCATCCAGAGGTGCACGTCCTCGATGGTCTTGAAGCGCGGGTTCTGCACGGTCTTGAACGGCAGGCCATGCTTCTGGCAGATGCCATAGCGGTTGTGGCCGTCCACCAGCACGTCGCCCCAAAGCACGAGCGCATCGCGGCAACCCTCGGCCAGGATACTCCGCTCCAGCGCCTCGTGTTCCTCCGGTGTCATGGGATCGATATAGGCTTTGAGTTCTTCGTTGACGACGATGTTCATGGGGCGGGGATCGGGGAGAGGGCGGGATTCTAGATGGGCCGGCGTAGCGCGACGGCACCGGCTGCACCGGCGCTTGCGTCTGCACGCAACTATGCCGGTCGCGTGCGAAGTGGAAGCGGTCTGTTTCGACGGCCCCGTGCAAGTTCACGGACGATTACATCGCGCGAAGTGGACTATCATCGCGGTCCCCACCTGAGCGATGCCGGTCTCCGCGTTTCTGCAGAGCTTCCGGACCAAGCGATTCGCCGCGCCGAATGCTTCTGGGGCCCCACACATTGTTTTGAACGTTGACGCGATAGGTCAACAGGGTGCCTCGAAGTTTGTATATAAATAGAAATGATTCTTGTTTAGATTTGTGCATCAAAAGTAGTAAATCGGACTTGCGGCCCTTGGGGCTCGCTCACAGGAGGAAGAGGTGTTCAACATGCCAGTGCATTCGTCCGAGTCTCCGCTCGGGGAGGTCTTCATCGCCAATCGCGCGCAGCTTTGGCGCGTGGCCCGCAAGATCGTCAATACGTCGGATCTGGCCGACGACGTGGTGCAGGACGCCTACCTGAAGATCGTGGACGGCCCTTGCGTGCGGCATGCCGAGCGGCCCATCGGCTACTGCTGCCAGGTGGTGCGCAACATGGCCCTGGACTACTGCCGCCGCCACCGCGTCGAAGCGAGCTATCGCACCTTCGATGTCGACGTGGAACTGCTCGACGTGCAAGCCGTCGGCACGCCCGACCGCGTGATGTGCGAGCGTCAGGTCATCAGCGCGATCGACAGGGTTCTTTCCGGACTCGCGCCGAGAACGCGCCTCGTGTTTGAGCTCTATCGGCTGGAAGGCCTGACACAGCGCGAGATCGCGGCGCGCCTGGGCTGTGCGCTGGGGCTGGTGAACGGCCTGATCGCCGAGGCTGCGACGGCCATCAAGTCGTGCGGCCACCTGCTGCTCGAAAGAGACGCGATCTAGAGGCGCGCACCACAGCTTGCGGGAAAGGGCTGGCCCGTTTCCCGCGAGAATGCGCGGATGGGTGCATCGGCAGGGGCGCTCGAGACCCGGCCTGCACGGAAAACGCGAGCGGCTTCAATGACTCAAGAAAAGAACGATCCCATCTGGAACACCGCATGGGAATGGGTGCAGCGTGAACACGACCGCGAAAATTTCGACGACGCGGCGCGCTCCGAAATGACGGCTTGGCTCCTGGCGCAGCCCTCGCATCGCCGTGCCTATGACAAGGCCGCGCAACTCTGGCTGCTCGCGGGCTTCGTCCCGCCGGTCAATGATTTCGGCGACGGTGACGAGCCGTCCGACACCTCGCCCCAGGCCGACAGCTAACTCCCGCTCCTTTACGAGCCCGTGAACGCGCGCCGCGCCGCGCGTTCCTGCGGTTGCCTCGTCGATAACAGCCCGACGAATGCGACAGTGCCGGCAGGTGCATCGTGAAATGAACAGATTCGGCCGCCAAGCGTCCTGTCAGCAAGGGCGCCGCGATTCGATCCGGTCCACGACCGGACATCGGGCGCTCCTTCTGTTCAATCACACAAGGATGCACCGATGTCGACCAGCTGCTTCGACCGCGAAGACGAAACCTTCATCGTTCTGGTCAATCATGAAGACCAGTATTCCATCTGGCCGCACTGGAAGGCCGTTCCTGGCGGATGGTCTGCCATCGACGGCGTGCGCGGAGACAAGAAAACTGTGCTCGCCTACGTCGAGAGCCACTGGATCGACATGCGTCCGCGCTCGCTGCGCGAATGGATGCAGCAGCAGGAAAGAGAAAACGCACGGGCAGCACAGCGCGTGGCCGGCTGATGTCCGTGCAGGCGCCTCTCTCGCTTCTGTGCCTGCCTTGCGCCGGCGCGAGCGCTGCCATGTACCTGCGCTGGCGTCGCTTCCTTCCGCCGTGGATTCGCGTCGTGCCGGTGGAATTGCCGGGGCGCGGCGCGCGGATGGGCGAGTCCTTCGTCGAAGATTTCGACGCCCTGGTCGCGCGGATCTGCGCCGAGCAGGGCGAAGCGATGCGCGACGACTTCGCGATCTTCGGCCACAGCATGGGCGGGTTGCTGGCCCACGGTCTGGCCCGGCGGCTCCAGGCATCGCGGCGGCCGTTGCCGCGCGCTCTGCTGGTCTCGGGTTGCGCAGCCCCTTCGCGGCGCGACCCCTCGCGCTTTGAAGGCGGAGAAGACGACGCCTCGCTGATTGCCGAGTTGCGCAAGCAGGGTGGCACGCCCGAGGAAGTGTTCGCCAGCGACGAGCTCATGCGCATCACGCTTGACACCTTGCGCGCCGACCGCCGCGTCTGCCGCAGCCATGTCGACGACACCGCGGGTGCGTCGCCGTTGCCGTTGCCCATCCATGCCTTCGCGGGGCGCCAGGACGACATCGAGGCCTCGGCCATGGCGGCCTGGTCTAAAGAAACCGCCAGCGTTTTCACGCTCGACTGGTTCGACGGCGGGCACTTCTTCCTGCGGCAGCACGAGACCGGATTCCTCGCGGCGCTCGCGAGGCGCCTGTCCGCGCAGACGCATCTTCACGCGCACTAAAGGCTCGATATGAATCAATTGCTCGCGACGGAATCCGCCGGGCGGCAACCGCGCAACTTCGTGGCGCACCTGCGCGCACTCGCCGAACAGCGCGCGAACGACGTCTGGCTCACCGTGGTCGACGAGGTCGATGGCGTCTACAGCGAGCAGACTTTTACCTACGCCGTCTTCGAGTGCCGCGTGCGCGCGCTCGCGGCCCGCCTGCAGCAGCAGTTCTCCAAGGGCGAGCGCGCGCTCGTCATGCTCGACAACGGAGACCACTATGCCGTGAGCATGCTGGCCTGCTTCTATTGCGGCGTGATCGCCGTGCCCGTGTTCCCGCCCGAATCCACGCGGCCCCAGCACTTGGCCCGGCTCACGGGCGTGGCGGCCGATTCGCAGGCGCGCTGCGTGCTGACCTCGACCGCGTTCGGCAATGCGATGGCCGGGGCCGGCAGCCAGTTCGGTGACGTGACGGTCATTGCCGTGGATGCGGTGGATGCGGCGCTCGCCGATGCGTGGCAGCCCTTCGAGCCGGCGGACGAAGACGTCGCCTTCCTGCAATACACCTCGGGCTCTACCTCGGCGCCCAAGGGCGTCATCGTCACGCACGGCAACCTGATGGCCAACGAGCACGCCATCCAGGTCGGCATGGGCATCGGGCCCGACGACAAGTTCGTCTCGTGGGCGCCGCTGTACCACGACATGGGCCTCATCGGCGGCCTGATGCAGCCGCTGTACAGCGGCATCCCGCTGGTGCTGACCTCGCCGCGCTACTTTCTCGAGCGGCCCGTGCGTTGGCTCGAACTGATCTCGCGCCATCGCGCCACGCTCAGCGGCGGCCCCGACTTCTCGTTCCGCCTGTGCCTGGAGCGCGTGAAAGATGCGCAGATCGCGCAACTCGACCTCTCGAGCTGGCGCGTGGCCTACACGGGTGCCGAGCCGGTGCGCGCCGACACCGAACTCGACTTCATCGAACGCTTTGCCGCCGCCAGTTTCGATCCCGCAGCGGTCTACGCCTGCTATGGCCTTGCCGAAGCCACCCTCTTCGTGACGGGTGGCCGGCGCGGCGGCGGCATGGTCGCGCGCTGCTTCAGCGCCGAGGGCCTGGCCAGCGGGCAGGGCATGCCGAGCGAAGGCGGCACATTGCTGGTCGGCTGCGGCGCGGTGGCTGTTCATCACGACGTCGAGATCGTCGACCCCGCGACCTTGTCGGTGGTGGCGCCTGGCCGTATCGGCGAAATCTGGGTCCACGGACCCAGCGTCGGCGCGGGCTATTGGGGCAAGGAGCGCGAATCGCGCGAGACCTTCGTCGAGCGGGAAGGACGCCGCTGGCTGCGCACCGGTGATCTCGGCTTCGTCTGCGACGGCGAACTCTATGTGACGGGCCGCATCAAGGACCTGATCATCGTCCGCGGCCACAACATCTATCCGCAGGACATCGAGCGTGTCATCGAAGCCGAGGTCGATGCGGTGCGCAAGGGCCGCGTCGCGGTGTTCGCGGCCAGCGGGCCCGATGGCGAAGGCATCGGCGCAGCGGCCGAAGTGTCGCGCAGCATGCAGAAGCTGGTGCCCCCGCAGGTGCTGGTCGAAGCGCTCGGTGCCGCGGTCAGCGAAGTTTTCGGCGAGCCGCTGTCGGCCGTGCTGCTGCTCAACCCGGGCGGCATGCCCAAGACCACCAGCGGCAAGCTGCAGCGCAGTGCGTGCCGCGCAGGCTGGCTGGACCGCAGCGCCGACGCCTATGCCATCTACGAGCGCGGCGCCTTCGTCAAGGGCGGCCCGGCCGAGGCGAAAGCCGAAGGGAGCGCGCTCGACGATACCGAACGCGCGCTCGATGCCATCTGGCGCGAAGTGCTCAGGCCCGCCGACGCGAAGCCCTTTTCGCGCGATGCTCACTTCTTCACGCGCGGCGGCAGCTCGCTCACGGCCACGCAGGTGGCGGCACGCATATCGAGCCATTGGGACATCGACTACCCGGTGCGGCTGATGTTCGAACACCCGCGGCTGCACGAGAGCGCGGCTGCCATCCGGGAGCGGCTGGCGCAAGGTGCGCGCGCACGGCCCGCGCCCATCGCGGTGTTGCCGGCCGAGCGTCGGGTGCATGCGCTGCCGCTGTCGCATGCGCAGGAGCGCCAGTGGTTCCTCTGGCAACTCGACCCGGGCAGCGCGGCGTACCACATGAGCGGCGCGCTGCGCCTCACCGGGGCACTGCAGGCCGATGCGCTGCAGGCCGCGCTGAACGATCTCGTCGCGCGCCACGAATCGCTGCGCACCGTGTTCCGCGCTGGCAGCGACGGCGTTGCCGCGCAGTGGATCAATCCGACCAACACTCTGGCGCTGGAAGTGATCGACCTGCGAGCCGTGCCCGACGGCCAGCGCGACGAACAGCTGCAAAAGGAAACCCGCCGCATCAAGGCCGCGCCATTCGACCTCTCCCAGGGCGGGCTGCTGCGCACAGCACTGTGCCGCCTGGCGGACGACACGCATGTGCTCGTCGTGGTGATGCATCACATCGCGTCCGACGGCGCCTCGATGCAGGTGCTGATCGACGAACTTGCCGCCGGCTATGCCACGCGCCTGCAGGGGCGTGCGGCGGCGCTGCCTGTGCCGCGCGTGCAGTACGCCGACTTCGCCGCATGGCAGCGCGATTGGCTCGCCGCCGGCGAGGCGGAGCGCCAGCTTGGCTGGTGGCGGGTGCAACTCGGCGACGAGCACCCGGTGCTCGAACTGCGTACAGACCACCCGCGCAAGCCGCAAGCCAGCTACCGCGCGGCCCGCCATGCCTTCGAGTTGCCTGCGCCCTTGCTCGGCCGGTTGCGAGGCGTGGCCCAGGCCGAAGGCGGCACGCTGTTCATGGCGCTGCTCGCGGGCCTGCAGGTGCTGCTGCACCGCTACACCGGTCAGGAAGATATCCGTGTCGGCACCGCCGTTGCGAACCGCAACCGGGTCGAGTTCGAGAACGTCATCGGCCTCTTCGTCAACACGCTGGTGCTGCGCAGTTCGATCGAAGGCCGCACGCCGCTGTCGCGCGTGCTGGCGCAGGCCAGGGAAACCGTGCTTGGCGCGCAGGCCCACCAGGACCTGCCCTTCGAGCAACTGGTGCAGCGCCTGCAGCCCGAGCGCAGCATGAGCCACAGCCCCATGTTCCAGGTGATGTTCAATCACCTGTTCGAAGACCACCGGGCGCTCCAGCGCCTGGACGGCATCGAGGTGAGCGACCACGTGTTGCCCGATCTCCAGACCCAGTTCGACTGGGTGCTCGAAGCCCGCGAGCGGCCCGATGGTCGCCTGATGCTCGACGTGATCTACGCCGAAGACCTGTTCGATCGCGAGACCATCGCGCGCATGGCGCAGCACTACGTGGCGGTGCTGTCCACGCTCTGCGCAGACGCAAGCCTCGCGGTGGGAGACATCGACCTGCTGGACGCCACCGAGAAATCGCGGCTTGCGCAATGGAGCGTGAACGCGCGGCGCGAACCGCAGCCGCAGCCCGTGCACCAGCAGATCGCCCGGCACGCACGGCAGCAGCCCGAAGCCACCGCGCTGCTTTTCGCAGATGAGGCCTTGAGCTTCGCCGAACTCGACCGCCGCGCCAATCGGCTTGCGCACCGGCTGATCGCGCTGGGCGTCAGGCCCGACATGCCCGTGGGCATCGTCATGGAGCGTTCGATCGAGATGATGGTGGGCATCCTGGGAATCCTTAAGGCCGGTGGCGCCTATCTGCCGCTGGATCCCGACTACCCCGTGCAGCGCCTCGCCTACATGGTGGAAGACAGCGGCATCGAGCTGCTGCTCGTGCACCGTGCCACGCGCGGCCACATCGCCGGGCGCAGCGGCCAGGCGGTGCTCGACATCGACACCATCGACCTGTCGGGCGAACCCGTCACCGACCCGTGCGTCGCGCTGCATGGCGAGAACCTGGCCTACGTCATCTACACCTCCGGCTCCACCGGCAAGCCCAAGGGCGCCGCCGTGCGCCACGGCGCGCTGCACAGCTGCATGGCATGGATGCAGCAGACCTACCGCCTGACCCGTGCCGACACCGTGCTGCACAAGGCGCCGTTCGGCTTCGACGTGTCGGTGTGGGAAATGTTCTGGCCCATGACCGCGGGCGCGCGGCTGGTCGTCGCCAACCCTGGCGATCACCGCGATCCGGCTCGGTTGGTCGAGCTGATCCAGCGCCACCAGGTCACCACGCTCAACTTCGTGCCTTCGATGCTGCAGGCCTTCCTGGCGCACAAGGACATCGAGGCCAGCACGCGGCTCAAGCACATCATCGTGGGCGGCGAAGCCATGCCGGCCGAGACGCAGAGGGAAACGCTGCGGCGCCTGAGCGGCGCCACCTTGCAGAACCTGTACGGCCCGACCGAGACCACCATCCACGTCACCCGCTGGACCTGCCGCGACGACGGGCAAAGCCTGGTGCCCATCGGCCAGCCGATCAGTGATACCAGCGCTCGCGTGCTCGACGCCGAGCTCAACGAGGTGCCGCGCGGCGTGGCCGGTGAACTCTACCTCGGCGGCGTGAGCCTGGCGCGGGGCTACCTCAACAAGCCGGGCCTGAGTGCCGAGCGCTTCGTGGCCGACCCTTTCGGCAACGGCGACAGGCTCTACCGCACTGGCGACCTCGTGCGCTGGAACGCCGAAGGCCAGCTCGAGTACCTGGGCCGCATCGACCACCAGGTGAAGATTCGCGGCTTTCGTATCGAGCTCGGAGAGATCGAGGCGCAGATCCTTGCGCAGCCCGAGGTGCGCGAAGCCGTCGTCGTGGCACGCGAGGGTGTCGCCGGGGCCTCGCTGCTGGCGTACGTCAGTGCCCATGCCGGTCGGTCTGTCGATGGCGCCGCGCTGCGCGAACACCTGGCGCATGTGCTGCCCGATTACATGGTGCCGCGCGCCATCGTCACCTTGCCCGCGCTGCCACTGAACGCCAACGGCAAGGTCGACCGCAAGGCGTTGCCCGAGCCCGAGGGGCTGGGCCGTGCGACGGCCTACGAAGCGCCGCAAGGCCATGTGGCGCGCACGCTCGCGGCCATCTGGTCCGAGGTGCTGAAGGTCGAACGGGTCGGCCTGCACGACAACTTCTTCGACCTGGGCGGGCATTCGCTGCTGCTCATCCGCGCGCACCGGCTGCTGGAAGACCGGCTGCAGGCCACGTTCCCGCTGGTCAGCCTTTTCAAGTACCCCACCGTCGAATCGCTGGCCCGCTGGATCGAGCAGGGAGGCGCGCAGACCGCCGCCGCAGCTGCCGCGGGCGGTGACGAGCGCGCGCTGCGCCAACGCGCCGCGATGCTTCAACGCCGCAAAGCGGCAGAGAGAGTCAGCTGATGTCCATCCACAACGAACCTGCAGAGCCAACCGGTCTCGAGATCGCCATCGTCGGCATGGCCGGGCGCTTTCCCGGCGCCGATGACGTCGATGCGTTCTGGCGAAACATTCGCGACGGCGTGGAGTCGGTGTCGACATTCACCGACGACCAGTTGCGAGAGCGCGGCGTGCCGCAGTCGCAACTGGACGATCCCGACTACGTGAAGGCCGGCGTGCTGTTCGACGGCTTCGACCAGTTCGATGCCAGCTTCTTCGGCTACACGCCGCGCGAAGCCGAGAACCTCGACCCGCAGCAACGCATCTTCCTGGAATGCGCCTGGGCCTCGCTGGAGCATGCGGGCTGCGACCCCGAGCGCTGGCCCGGCAAGGTCGGCGTGTATGCGGGCGAAGGCACCAACGTCTACCTGATCCGCAACCTGCTGCCGTCTTTCGGCCTTGGCGCGCATACCGGCATCGCCGACCTGCTGGGCCTGATGAGTGGCAATGCCGCCGGCTCGCTGTGCACGCGCGTGGCCTACAAGCTCAACCTGCGCGGCCCGGCCGTCACCGTGCAGACCGCCTGCTCGACATCGCTCACGGCCGTGCACACCGCTTGCCAGGCCCTGCTGAGCCACGATTGCGACATGGCGCTGGCCGGCGGCGTGTGGCTCAACCTCCTGCAGGAAGGCGGCTACCGCTACCAGGCCGGTGCGATCCTTTCGCGCGACGGCCATTGCCGCGCCTTCGACGCCGATGCCGACGGCACCGTGATCGGCAGCGGAGCGGGCGTGGTCGTGCTCAAGCGTCTCGACGAGGCACTGCGCGACGGCGACACCATCCACGCCGTCATCAAGGGCAGCGCGGCCAACAACGACGGATCGGCCAAGGTGGGGTTCACCGCGCCCAGCATCGACGGGCAGGCCGAAGTGATCCGCGCCGCACAACTGATCGCGGGCGTCTCGGCCGACACCATCGGCTACGTCGAAGCGCATGGCACCGGCACCACGCTGGGCGACCCCATCGAGATCGCGGCGCTCACGCAGGCCTTCCGGGCCGACACCGAGCGGCGCGGCTTCTGTGCCGTGGGCTCGGTCAAGACCAACGTCGGCCACCTCGATGCAGCAGCGGGCGTCGCGGGCCTCATCAAGGCCGTGATGGCGCTCAAGCACCGCACGCTGCCGCCGAGCCTGCACTTCACCAAACCCAATCCGCAGATCGACTTTGCCGGCAGCCCGTTCTACGTGAATGCGCAGTGCCAGCCCTGGCCGGAAGGCAGCACGCCGCGCCGCGCGGGCGTGAGCTCGTTCGGCATCGGCGGGACCAACGTGCATGTGGTGCTCGAAGAGGCGCCGGTTCTACGTTCCTCCGGGCTGGTGCCCGTGCCCGGTTGGCAGGTCCTGCCGTTGTCCGCCCGGAACACGGCGGCGCTCGCTCAGTCCGCGCAGCGTCTTGCGGATCATCTGGACGCGAATCCCGAAGCGCCGTCGCTCACCGAGGTTGCTCACACGCTGCAGACCGGCCGGCGCGCACAGGAATTCCGCGGCGCGATCGTCGCGGACGGACTCGCCGCAGCGGTCCAGGCGCTGCGCGCCCCCGAGAGCGGCTTCGACGAGGCGACCCGCATTCCGGCCTCCGCGCCCGAGGTCGCGTTTCTCTTCCCGGGCGGTGGCACGCAGCACGCGAACATGGGGCTTGCGCTGTACCGCGACCATCCGGTTTTCCGCGAAGAAGTCGATCGCTGCTGCGATGCCTTGCGCGGCGCGATGGGCATGGACTTGCGGCAGCTGCTCTATCCGGCCGCCGGCACCGAAGCCGCGGCCGACGAGCAGCTGGCCCGCATCGAGTACACGCAGCCGGTGCTGTTCATCGTCGAGTACGCGATGGCGCGGCTCTGGATGTCGCGCGGCGTGCAGCCTGCCGTGATGCTGGGGCACAGCCTGGGCGAGTACGTGGCGGCCTGCCTGGCGGGCGTGTTCAGCCTGGAAGATGCATTGCGCATCGTGGCCACGCGAGGCCGCCTGATGCAGTCGATGGCGCCGGGCGCCATGACAGCCGTTGCGCTGTCGGAGGCCGAGCTCGCGCCGTACCTTGCCACCGGCTGCGACGTCGCTGCCATCAACGGCGAGCAGCTGTGCGTGCTCGCCGGACCGCTGGCCGCCATCGAGGCCGCCGAGCGCCGGATGTCGGCGCGCCAACTGCTGCCGCGCCGCCTGCTGGTGTCCATCGCTTCCCATTCGGCGATGACCGAATCCATCGTGGCCGAACTGCAGCAGGTGGTTGCCTCCGTGCCCCGGCACGCGCCGCGCATTCCCTTCATATCCAACGTCACCGGCAAGCCCATCACCGCGCAGCAGGCGGTCGATCCGGCCTACTGGGGCCGGCACCTGCGTGGCACTGTCCGCTTCGCGGACGGGCTGGCCGAACTGCTGCGCGTCGAAGGCCGGGTGCTCCTCGAAGTCGGCCCGGGCGAAACACTGGCCGGGCTTGCACGGCAGCATCCGCTGGCAGCGTCGGCCGCGGGCATCTGGTCGAGCCAGGCCCATCCGCAAAAACAGGCACACAACGAACGCCAGATGGCGAGCGTGATCGGCGCCCTCTGGTGTGCGGGCGTCCAGGTCGACTGGGTCGCGTGCCATCCCGGGCGGCAGAGCCGCCAGGTGCCGCTGCCGACCTATCCGTTCCAGCGCCAGTCGTACTGGACCGACGCACCGGAACCGGGCCGCGAGGCATCGGGTCCGTCCGCGCGCAAGGCGGCCGACGCGTTCCATGTGCCGACCTGGCAGCGCACCGAAGCTTCGGACACCTCGCCGAAAGTCGTACCCGTCAACGGGTGCACGCTGGTGTTCGCGGAAGCGGGCGGGCTGGGCGAACTGTTGATCCGGCAGTTGCAGGACGAATCGCCAGGCCATCCGGTCGTTCACGTGACGGCGGGCGCGGGCTATGCCGAAACGGGGGCGCGTCATTTCACGGTTCGCCCCGGCGAGCGCGCCGATCACGAACAGTTTCTGCGAAAAGTGCAGGCCGATTGCGGGCCCGTCGCCAGGGTCTGCCACATGTGGGGAATCGATGGTCCATCGGAGGTGCCGCCAACGCCGGAAGAAGTCCTGGAGCGGGGCTACTTCAGCCTGCTCGCGCTGGCCCAGGCCATCGACAGTACCTCCGCCGGATCTGACCGCAAGCTGTCCATCGACGTCATCGTGAACCAGATGGAAGACGTCTGCGGCCTCGAAGCGCTGTGCCCCGAGAAGGCGATGCTGTTCAGCCTGTGCAAGGTGATCGCGCAGGAATTCCCGCACATCGCCTGCCGGGTGACCGACATCGTGTTGCCCGTGCCGGGCAGCGCCGCAGAAGCCTGGCTGGCGCGGCAACTCGCTGGGCAGGCGCAGGCCGCCCACACCGAAATGCTGCAGGCCTATCGCGGCCCACACCGCTGGGTCAAGAGCTACGAGCCGCTGCCCGCTGCATCCGCGCCGCAGCAGCGGTTGCGCTCGACGGGTGTGTACCTGATCACCGGCGGCCTCGGCGGGGTCGGACTCGCCGTTGCTCGGCATCTGGCCAAGTCGTGGCAGGCAAGGCTGGTGTTGCTCGGCCGTACACCGCTTCCGGAGCGCAGCACATGGGAAGCCATCGCCGCGGCGGAAGACCAGCCCCGGGCCCTGCGGACCCGGCTCACGCAATTGCTCGAACTCGAAAGCCTGGGCGCCGAAGTGCTGGTTGTGGCTGCCGACGTGGCCGATGCGGCTTCGATTCGCTCAGCGGCCGAACAGGCCCGCGCGCGCTTCGGCATGGTGCAGGGCGTAGTGCACGCGGCAGGGCACGCCAACAGCGGAATGATCGCCACCCGCACGCGCGCCGAAGCCCAGGAGGTGTTCGCGCCCAAGCTGCAAGGCACGCGCTTCCTGCTCGAGGCATTGCGCGACGAGCCGCTCGACTTCGTGCTGCTGTGCTCGTCCATCTCCAGCATGGCGGGCGGCCTCGGCATGAGCGACTACGCCGCCGCGAACGCCTACCTCGATGCGCTGGCCGCACTGTGGCAGCGCAGCGCCAGGCACCCGGTCATCTCAGTCAACTGGGACGCGTGGCGCGATCTCGGCATGGCCGCCGGCCGTGTTCTGCCCGAAGGCATCGGCATGAGCGGCCCCGAAGGCGCGCGGGCGCTGGAGCGCATCGTCAATGGCCCGGCGTTCGCGCAGGTCGTCATCTCCACCACCGACCTGAACCAGCGGCTCGGCGAGCTCGACAACGGCATGCTCGACCTGCTGGAGACCGGCCCGGTCGCGAAGAAGAAGCGCCGCGATCATCCGCGCCCGGCGCTCGCCACGCCTTTCGTCGCACCCGAAGGCGAGCTCGAGAGCGGCCTGGCCGCCATCTGGCAGGACATGCTGGGCATTGCCAGCGTGGGGGCCGACGACAACCTGTTCGAGTTGGGGGGCGACTCGCTGCTCGCCATCCAGATCCTGGCGCGTACCCGCAAGACCTACGACGTTGAACTGCACCCGGCGGCCTTCTTCAAGGCACCCACCTTGCGCGACCTGGCCGTGCTGGTCGAGACGCGGCTGATCGAGGAGATCGAAGCCGCCGATCCGGTCGATGCACCGGCCGACGCCGCGTCCGACAGATCCCCCGCAACCGTCTGAAAAAGTTCCATGTCCGACATCCAAGACATCTCCACGCGCCGTGCCAACCTGACGGCGGAACAGCGCGCCAGGCTGGCGGAGCGACTGCGCGGCAGCACGGGAGGCGCAAGCCGCGGCGGGCATTCTTCGATTCCACGGCGCGCCGACCCTGGGCAGGCGGCGTTGTCCTATGCGCAACAACGGCAATGGTTTCTCTGGAAGCTGGACCCGGCCAGCACCGCGTACCACCTGAGCGGTGGCCTTGTGCTGGACGGCCAGCTCGACATCGCGGCGCTGCGCGACAGCGTGCAGGCACTGGTCGATCGCCACGAGTCGCTGCGCACCGTCTTTCGCGAAACGGGTGACGGCGACGTGACGCAGCTCATCCGGGAATCGGTTGCCGTTGCGCTGCCTTGCATCGACCTGGGCGCGCTCGCCGGGCCCGAGCGCGAAGGCGCGATCCAGCGCGAAGTGCAGAAAATCCGTACCGAGCCCTTCGACCTCACGCGCGATGCGCTGATGCGCACCGTGCTGCTGCGCACCGGGGCGGCCGCGCACCGGTTGCTGGTCGTGATGCATCACATCGTCTCGGACGGCTGGTCGGTCCAGCTGATCCTCGACGAACTGGCGGTGCAGTACGCGGCGCTGGTGCGAGGCCTGGCGCCCGTGCATGCCGAGTTGCCGATCCAGTACGCCGACTACGCCGTGTGGCAGAACCAGTGGCTCGAGGGCGGCGAGGGCGAGCGGCAACTGGCCTGGTGGTGCACCCACCTGGGCACCGGGCAACCGGTGATTGCGCTGCACACCGACCGTCCGCGCAAGGCCGACGGCCGCTACGGCGCCGCGCACCACGGCTTCGCGCTGCCGGGCGATACCGTCGAACGGCTGCGCAAGCAGGCACAAGGGCAGGGCGCAACGCTGTTCATGGCGCTGCTCGCCGGCTTCAACGCACTGCTGTTCCGCCACACGGCGCAGACCGACCTGCGCGTCGGCGTGCCCATTGCCAACCGCAACCGCGCCGAGACGGCGGGTGTCGTGGGCTTCTTCGTCAACACGCAGGTGCTGCGCGCGCAGGTCGATGCACGCATGCCGCTGGCCGACCTGCTGGCGCAGACCCGCGATGCCGCCATCGGCGCGCAGGCGCACCAGGACCTGCCCTTCGAGCAACTGGTCGGTGCGCTGCGTCCCGAACGCAGCCTGAGCACCAATCCGTTGTTCCAGGTGATGTTCAACCACCTGCGCCGCGACCACCGGTCGCTGGGCGAATGGCCGGGCGTCGCCGTGCGGCGCCTGGACTTCGAGGAGGACGCCGCGCAGTTCGAGCTGACCCTGCAGACGCTCGAACTCGAAGACGGCACGGTCGACGCGACGATCCACTATGCGTCGGAGCTGTTCGACCTGCAGACCATCGAGCGCATGGCGGCCCACTACCTGGCGGTGCTGCAGGCCCTGGCGAAAACGCCGCGGCAGAGCGTGGGCGAGGTGGCACTGCTCGGCACGGCGGAGCGCGCGCAGCTTGCCGCATGGCGCGAGAACGCGGACCGCCACGAAGGCGCGCAGCCCGTGCACCGCCTGATCGAGTGCCAGGTGCGCCGGGCCCCCGAGGCCCCCGCGCTGGTCTTCGGCGACGAGGTGCTGTGCTACGGCGAACTCAACGCAAGAGCGAACCGGCTAGCCCATCAGTTGATGGCCCTGGGCGTGAAGCCCGAGAGCCGCGTGGGCATTGCGGTGGAGCGCTCCATCGAGATGGTCGTCGGCATCCTGGCCATCCTGAAAGCCGGCGGTGCCTATGTGCCGCTCGACCCGGAATACCCCGCCGACCGCCTGGCCTACATGGTCCAGGACAGCGGCATCGAACTGCTGCTGACGCAGCGCCGCATCCAGCCGCTGGTTCCCGTCGATCCGGCCCTGCGGGTGCTGGCACTGGACAGCCTGGACACCACCGGCCGGCCCGAAGCCGACCCGCAGGTCGTGCTCGATGGCGAGAACCTCGCCTACGTCATCTACACCTCCGGCTCCACCGGCAAGCCCAAGGGCGCCGCCAACCGGCACATTGCGCTGCACAACCGCCTGGCCTGGATGCAGCAGGCCTACGCGCTCGATGCCGGCGACACGGTGCTGCAGAAGACCCCGTTCGGCTTCGACGTGTCGGTGTGGGAATTTCTATGGCCCCTGATGACCGGGGCACGCCTGGTAGTGGCGCCCCCGGGCGATCACCGCGAGCCGGAGCGCCTGCGCGCGCTCATCGGCCGGCACCGCGTCACGACCCTGCATTTCGTGCCGTCGATGCTGCAGGCTTTCCTGGCGCATGAAGGCATCGAGGACTGCACCAGCCTGCGGCGCATCGTGTGCAGCGGCGAAGCCCTGTCGGCCGAGGCCCGGAACGAGGTTTTCAAGCGGCTGCCGAAGGCGGTGCTCTACAACCTCTATGGCCCGACCGAAGCGGCCATCGACGTGACGCACTGGACCTGCCGCGACGACGGCCGCAGCCAGGTGCCCATCGGAAGGCCCATCAGCAGCACCCGCACGCATGTGCTGGATGCGCAGCTCGACGAGGTGCCCATCGGCGTGGCGGGCGAGCTGTACCTGGGCGGGGTGAACCTGGCGCGCGGCTACCTGAACAGGCCCGGCCTGACCGCCGAGCGCTTCGTGGCGGCCGCCGATGGAAGCCGCCTGTACCGCACCGGCGACCTGGTGCGATGGAACGCCGAGGGCCAGCTGGAGTACCTGGGCCGCCTCGATCACCAGGTGAAGGTACGGGGCTTTCGCATCGAGCTCGGGGAGATCGAGGCACAGCTGCTGGCGCAGCCCGAAGTGCGCGAAGCCGTGGTGGTGGCACGGGAAGCCGCGAGCGGCGCCCGCCTGGTGGGCTACGTGTCCGCGCATGCGGGCCAGGCCATCGACACGGCGGTGTTGCGGGAGCGCCTTGCGGCGGCGCTGCCCGACTACATGGTTCCCTCGGTGCTCGCGGTGCTGGACGGCCTGCCGCTGAACGCGAACGGCAAGGTCGACCGCAAGGCGCTGCCTGCGGCGGAGTTCGCGAGCGAGCGGGTCTACGAGGCTCCCCAAGGCGAAATCGAGGAAGCGCTGGCGGCCATCTGGTCCGAAGTGCTCGGCGTGGACCGGGTCGGCCGCAACGACAACTTCTTCGAATTGGGCGGCCATTCGCTGCTTGCGCTGCGCCTGCTGGAGCGTGCGCGCAGCCGGGGCTGGCCGGGGCAGGTGCGCACGCTGTTCCAGCATCCGCAACTTGCCGCATTCGCCCAGGTGCTGGCGCGGGAGCAGGGGCAGCGCGAGGTGGTGGTGCCGCCGAACCTCATTCCGCCGGGTTGCGATGCCATCCATCCCGCGATGCTGACGCTGGTCGATCTCGATGATGCGCAGGTCCGGCGCATCGAGGCCGGCGTGCCGGGCGGCGCCGCGAACATCCAGGACATCTACCCGCTGGCGCCGCTGCAGGAAGGCATGCTGTTCCATCACATGCTGCAGGCGGAAGGCGATGCGTATGTCATTTCGCACCTGCTGAGCTTCGACAGACGCGAGCGGCTGGAGCAGTTCGTCGACTGTTTCAACCAGGTGATCGCGCGGCACGACATCCTGCGCACCGCCGTGCTGTGGGAAGGCCTGCAGGCCGCGGTGCAGGTGGTGCACCGGCATGCGGAAATCCGCCTGCAATGGCCAGACATGGGGGCCGACCCGCTGCCGGTGGCGGATTGGCTCCATGCCTGCGTCAACTCCGGCCGCTACCGCATCGACGTGCGGCAGGCCCCGATGATCCACGCCCTGGCCGCGCACGATCCCGCGCGGCAGCGCTGGCTGCTGATGCTGCCCAGCCATCACATGGTGCTGGACCACACCACGCTGGAACTGCTGGTCGAGGAGATCGTGCTCATCCAGCAAGGCCGCCGGCATGCGCTGCCCGAGCCCGTGCCGTTTCGCCGCTACGTGGCGCAGGCACGCCTGGGCGTGAGCCAGGCCGAGCACGAAGCATTCTTCGGCGAGATGCTTGGCGACGTGGACGAACCCACGGCCCCCTTCAACCTGCTGGACGTGCAGGGCGACGGCACCCGCGTCAAGGAAGCCCACCTGCCGCTGGACGCAGCGTTGGCGGCGCAGATCCGCAGCCAGGCGCAGCGCCACGGCGTGAGTGCCGCCACCTTGTTCCACCTGGCCTGGGCACTGGTGCTGGGCAAGGCGGCGGCCAAGGACGACGTGGTGTTCGGCACGGTGCTGTTCGGTCGCATGCAGGGCGGCGAGGGTGCCGAGCGGGCAATGGGCCTGTTCATCAACACCCTGCCGTTGCGGGTAAAGCTGGGCGCGCGCGGCGTGGCGCAGAGCCTGAAGCAGACGCACGCGGCGTTGACGCAACTGCTGCGCCACGAGCACGCGAGCCTGTCGCTGGCGCAGCGCTGCAGCGCGTTGCCCGGCGGCACGCCGCTGTTCTCGGCGATGCTGAACTACCGCTACACGCCGAAGGCCGAGGCAGTCAGCACCCGCACCCCCCCGGCCTGGGAAGGCATGGAAGTGCTCCAGGGCGAGGAGCGCACCAACTACCCCGTCGCGCTGTCGGTGGACGACGAGGGCGAAGGCTTTGCATTGGTGGCGCAGGTGCATGACGCGGTCGACGTGGCCCGCGTATGCGGCTACATGCATGCGGCGCTGCGGGGCATCGTCGATGCGTTGGTCGACCACCCCGGCCGGCCGGTCTGCGAGCTCGAGCTGACGTCCGAGGCGGAGCAGCGCGAAACGGCCGCCTGGGGCGTGAACGCGCAACGCTACCCCGACGCGCTGCCCGTGCACCGCCTGTTCGAACAGCATGCGGCACAACGGCCGCAAGCGCCTGCGCTGGTGTTCGGCGACCAGACCCTGGGCTACGGCGAAATCAACGCACGGGCGAACCGCCTTGCGCACCGCCTGCTGGCCCTCGGCGTCGGGCCCGAATCGAAAGTGGGCATTGCGGTGTCGCGCTCCATCGACATGATGGTGGGTATCCTGGCAATCCTGAAGGCAGGCGGCGCCTACGTGCCGCTGGACCCGGAGTACCCGGCGGACCGGCTGGCCTACATGGTCGAAGACAGCGCCATCGGGCTGCTGCTCACGCAGTCGCACCTGGCGCGGCGCCTTTCCTTCAGCCGGTCGCTGGAAACGCTCGCGCTCGACACCCTCGACCTGGGCGCGCTGCCGGCGCACGACCCGCAGGTCGCGCTCCATGGCGACAGCCTGGCCTACCTGATCTACACCTCAGGCTCCACCGGCAAACCCAAGGGCGTGGGCATTGCGCACCGGGCGCTGGTGCAGCACGCGCAGGAGTCGGTCCGGTTCTTCGGCCTGACGCCGGCGGACCGCATGCTGCAGTTCTCGACGCTGAACTTCGACGGCTTCGTCGAGCAGGCATTTCCGCCGCTGATCGCGGGTGCGGCCATCGTGCTGCGCGGGCCGGTGCTGTGGGACAGCGACACCTTCTACCGCGAACTGATCGAGCGGCAGGTCAGCGTGGCCGACCTCACCACCGCCTACTGGCTGCTGCTGGCGCAGGACTTTGCCCGGCACGGGCCCCGTTCCTACGGCGCGTTGCGCCAGGTTCATGCGGGCGGCGAAGCCATGCCGCCCGAAGGCCTCAATGCCTGGCGCAAGGCCGGGTTGGCGGGGGTCACGCTGCTCAATACCTACGGGCCGACCGAAGCCACCGTCACCGCGACGGTGCTGGACTGCGCGCCCTACCTGGAAGCGGGCCGCGAACTGCCGCAGCGCATGCCGATCGGCGTGCCCCTGGCCGGCCGCGCGTTGCGCGTGATGGGCTCCGATTTCAACCCCGTGCCGCAAGGCGCGGCAGGAGAGCTGTGCATTGGCGGCGAGCTGCTGGCGCGCGGCTACCTGGGGCGCCCGGGGCTGAGTGCCGAACGCTTCGTTGCCGATCCGTTCGACGACCGCGGCGGGCGGCTCTATCGCACGGGCGATCTCGTGCGATGGAACGCACAGGGCCAGCTGGAGTACCTAGGTCGCATCGACCACCAGGTGAAGATCCGCGGCTTCCGCGTAGAGCTGGGCGAGATCGAGGCCGCGCTGCTGGCCCAACCCGAAGTGCGCGAAGCCGTAGTGGTGGCGAACGAAGGCCCCCTGGGTGCGCGCCTGGTCGGCTATGTGTCGGGCGACGCTGGCATCGACACGGCGCTGCTCAGGCAAAGGCTCGGTGTCTTGCTGCCCGACTACATGGTGCCTTCGGTGCTGGTGGCGCTCGATGCCCTGCCGCAGAACGCGAACGGCAAGCTGGACCGCAGGGCGCTGCCGGCGCCGGAGTTCGCGAACGACAAGACCTATGAGGCGCCGGTGGGCGAGGTCGAGGCGCAGCTCGCCGCCGTCTGGGCCGACGTGCTCGGCGTGGCGCGCGTGGGCCGCAACGACAACTTCTTCGAGCTCGGTGGCCATTCATTGATGGCCGTGCAGCTCATCTCGCGCCTGCGCGCGGCGGGTGGGCTGCAGCTTCCGCTGCGCGAAGTGTTCGGGCACGCCGTGCTGCGCGACATGGCGACAAGGCTGCAGCCCGCCGGTGCGGATGCCGGCGCGCCGGCGCTGGCCCCTGCGCCGCCGCTGGAGCCCGTGGCACGCACCGCGCAGATGAGCTTGTCTCCTGCGCAGCATCGCCTGTGGCTGGTCGACCGGCTGTCGAATGCCGGCGCGCGTGCCGCCTACAACATGTCGACGGCGCTGCGCTTCGAAGGCCCGCTCGATGCGGTGGTGCTGCAGCGCTCGCTCCAGGCCATGGTGTCGCGGCACGAGGTGCTGCGCACGGCCTATCCGGAAAACGAACTCGGCGAGCCCATTGCGACCATCGCTCCTGGCGCCGTGTTCGACCTGCCCCTGACGGACCTGTCGGCGGTGCCGCCGCAAGAGCAGGCACCGTGCGTCGATGCCGCACTGGAGGCAATGGCGGCGCAGCCTTTCGACCTGGCCGCGGCAGCGCCGTTGCGCGGCGCGTTGCTGGTCTTCGGGCCGGCACGCCATGTCCTGCTGCTGTGCGTGCACCACATCGCATTCGACGGATGGTCCGAAGCCATCTTCGCGAGCGAATTCCTGGCCACCTACGAGGCCCTGGGCGCCAACCAGCCGCCGGCACTGGCGCTGGAACCATTGCGCGTGCAGTACGCCGACTACGCGGTCTGGCATGCGCGAACGCTGGAGGCCACGCGCACGCAAGACGCCGCGTTCTGGCAGCGCTATCTCGCGGAGGCGCCGCAGCGCTCGCGCTTCCCCGTGTCCGTCGAGCGGCCGGCGCCCGCCGCCCATGCTTCTTCTCATGCCGGCAGCAGCCTGCGCGTGCCCATCGAACGGGCGCAGGCCGAGGCGGTGTCTTCGCTGGCCCGGGCCCACAAGACCTCGCGCTTCACCGTGCTGCTCGCGGCCTTCCTGTTGCTGCTGCACCGCGAGACCTCGGCGGATGACCTGGTCGTCGGCACCGACGTGGCGGGGCGCGACCACCCCGAGCTCGAAAAGCTGATGGGCTTCTTCGTCAACGTGGTGCCGCTGCGCTCGCGCCGCGGCGCCGCATCGGGCGTGGGGGAATGGCTGGCGCAGGTGCACGAAAGCACGCAATCGGCTTTTGCGCACGGCAGCGTTCCCTTCGACCGCATCCTCGATTTCGCGGGGGTGCCGCGCGCGCAGGGCGGACCGGTGCGGATGCTGTTCGTCATGCAGAACACGCCGCCCAGCCATTTCGAGCTTCCCGGCTTGCGCATCGAAGTCGTTCCGCAGCGCACCCTGCATTCCAAGTTCGACCTGGCTGTCTTCGTGCACGAAGGCCCGCAGGCGTGGAGCGCCGAATGGGTCTACGACACCGGCCTCTACGCGGGCGAAGCCATCGAACGCTGGGCCGCCGACTGGTGCGCGCTGCTGCGGCAACTGGTCACCTCGCCCGATGCAAGGGTCGAGCAACTGTTATCAACACCTGTTCGCAAGGAATCTCCAATGAATCCGATGCCGTCGCCCTCGTCGGGCAAGCTGGACAAGCTCAAGAAGTTCGCCGCCGCCGCCGCCAAGCCGGTCGCGGTCGCGCCTGTGGCCGCCGCCACGCAACGCCCGCAGGTCAAGACATCGTTTCTTTCCGAAGACCGCGAGTTCCCGCTCGTCATCGAGCCCGCAAGCGGCGGCTTCGACGCAGTGGCCTGGGTGCGCGAGCACCGCGGCTTCGTCGACGATGCGCTGGCCCGTCATGGCGGTCTGCTGTTCCGCAACTTCGGCCTGGCGACCCCGCAGGACTTCGAGGCCTTTGCCGAGAACGTCGAGCCCGAGCTGTACGGTAGCTATGGCGACCTGCCGAAGAAGGAAGGCGGGCGCCGCACCTACCGCTCCACGCCGTACCCCGAGCGGCAGATGATCCTGTACCACAACGAGAGCTCGCACATGGAGCGCTGGCCGCGCAAGCAGTGGTTCTACTGCGAGCTGCCCTCGCGCGTGGGCGGTGCGACGCCCATCGTCGATTGCCGCGAGATGTTGCGCCGCCTGCCGGTCGACATCGTCGAGGCCTTCGAGCGCAAGGCGCTGATCTACGTTCGCACCTTCACGCCGCACCTGGACGTGAGCTGGCGCGACTTCTTCAAGACCGACCAGCGCGCCGAGGTCGAGGCGCGGCTGGCCGCCGGCGGCATCGAATGGCGCTGGCTCGACGCGGACACGCTGCAGACCCGCACCCATTGCCCCGCGGTCATGACGCATCCGTTGACCGGCGAGCGCGTGTTCTTCAACCAGGTGCAGCTGCATCACCCTGCCTGCCTGGAGCCCGACGTGCGCGAGGACCTTCTGGCGCTGGTCGGCGCCGACCGAATGCCGCGCCATGTCTGCTACGGCGACGGTTCGCCGATCGACGACGAGACCATGGCCATCGTCGGCCGCACCTACGAAGAATGCGCCGTGCGCTTCGACTGGCGCAAGGGCGACGTGGTGATGCTCGACAACATGCTCGCGGCACATGCGCGCGATCCATACGAAGGGCCCCGGAAGATCGTCGTGGCCATGGGCGCGATGTTCGAGCGCTCGACACTGCGCGCGGCCGAAATGGCGGTGAGCGAATGACGATGCCGCCACTGTTCGAGAACTTCAATGCGGCCCTGCCGCTCAGCCCCGAGCAGCGTGCCGTGCAGGCCATGCTCGGCGGCGCCGCGCTGCAGCCGTTGGTGATGTCGGTGGAAATCGGCGGCGCGATCGATGCGGCGCAACTGCGCGCTGACGTGGCTGGCGTGCTGCAGGCGTCGCTGGTGCCGCAGGGCGGCGTGGTGCTGTCTGAGCTCGCGGCAATCGATGCGTCGCACCACCGGTTGACGCTGGCGGCCCATCCGCTCGCGGCCGACGGCGGCAGCCTGCAAACACTGTTCGCACGCATCGCCGATGCCCTTGCCGGCACCTCCGCCGAAGCCACCGAGCCTTTCGCGTACGCGCAGTTCGCGGCGTGGCGGGAGGCGTTGGCGCAGGACGACGAGGAAGAGGACGCGGTGCAAGGGCGGGCCTACTGGGCCGGCCACATGCCGGCCACCGAAACGCCGGCACCGCCGCGCCTGGCCAGCCGGCAGGCAGAGACAGAGGCAAGGAGCCCGGAGCGCGCGGCACGCCATGTGGTGGCGCGCCCGCTCGCTCCCGAGCTGCTGGCGCGCATCGACGCGCTGGCCCGGGCGCACGGCACCGAGGCCCCGGTGCTGCTGCAGGCCGCCTGGTGGGCACTGCTTGCGCGGCTGACGGGCTTCGCTCCGTTCGTCGGCGGCTTGCAGCACGACTGCCGGCGCGACTACGAAGTGATGCAGGGCGCCATCGGCGTCTACGAGAAGGTGCTGCCGGTGCGCGTGGCCGCCACCGCGGATGTGCCGTTTTCGGATTGGCTTGCGCGCTTCGGCGCACAGGTCGGCGCGCACATCGGGGCGCAGGAGTACTGGGGGCTCGATGCGGCGCCCGACGCGGCGCATCTCGCCGTCGGATTCGCGCTGTACGCACCGGCCGGTGCGGGCACGGCGTGGCGTGTGACGCAGCGTCCGGGCCCGTTGCCCTGCTTCGAGCTGGCGCTGGAAGTCGAATGGGCGGCGCAGGGCGTCACGCTTTCACTGCATGCCGATGCAAGCCGCTACGGGCAAGCCGCGCTGGCGCTGCTGCTGCGGCAGTTGTCCTGCCTGCTGCAAGGCGTGGTCGATGCTTGCGCAACGCCGCTGCAAGACCTGCCGCTGATCGACGCCGCGCAGCGCCAGGCGCTGCTCTCGCTGGAAGGTGAATCGCTGGACGTGGGCACGCAAGGCATTGCCGGTCGCATCGCGCATTGGGCGCAAGTAACGCCCGAAGCACCGGCCATCGAAGACGGCGACCAGTGCCTGAGCTATGCCGCGCTCCACGTGCGCATCAACCGCATGGCGCGCTGGATGCAGACGCAGGGCGTGGTTCGCGGGTCGCTCGTGGCCCTCGTGCTGCCGCGTTCGCTGGACCTGCTGGTCGCGATGCTCGCGGCCTGGCGCGCGGGTGCGGGCTACCTGCCGCTGGAGCCCGAATGGCCCGCGGCGCGCCGTGCCGCGGTGCTGGCCGATGCGCAGCCCGCCTTGCTGCTGCAGGCCGAGCCGCTGGTGCCCGACGCCGCCGCTTCCGGCTGGCGCGTGGCGGTGGCCGCCGATGTCGACCTGGCCGGCTTCGACGTCACCGCCCCCGGTGTCCAGGCCGGCCCGCAAGACCTGGCTTACGTGCTCTACACCTCCGGCTCCACCGGGCGCCCCAAGGGCGTGGTGATCGGGCAGGCGCAACTGCTCAACTACGTGGCCGCCGTTTCCGCCGCGATGCAGCTCGAACGCTACCGGCGCTGGGCGCTGACGAGCACGGTGGCGGCCGACCTGGGCAACACGGCACTCTTCGGCGCCTTCTTCAACGGCGCCTGCCTGGTGGTTGCCGGCGCGCAGGCCACGAACGATGCGGCAGCCTTTACCCGCTTCATGGCCGGGCGGCGCATCGACGCGCTGAAGATCGTGCCTTCGCACCTCGAGGCGCTGCTCGAAGCCGAGGCGCCGGTGTTGCCGGGGCTGCTCGTGCTGGGCGGCGAGGCGGCATCGCGTTCGCTGCTGGAGCGCATCGCGCGGCTGGCACCCGATTGCACGGTCTACAACCACTATGGCCCGACCGAAACCACGGTCGGCGTGATGGTGCACCGGCTCGAAGCCGGTGCCGCATTTCCCGGGCAGTTGCCGTTGTCGCGGGTGCTGGCCAACAACCGGGTGCGCGTGCTCGATGCGGCGCTGCGGCTCGCGCCCACCGGCGCGCTGGGCGAGCTGTACGTCGGCGGTGCACAACTGTGCCGCGGCTACCTGGGCGGCGTGTCGCCCGATGCCTTCGTCGACGACCCCTTCCTTCCGGGCGAGCGCCTCTATCGCACGGGCGACCTGGCGTGCGTGCTGCCCGATGGCGCGATCCGCATCGCGGGCCGTGCGGACCACCAATTGAAGGTGCGCGGCTTCCGGGTCGAACCCGGCGAGATCGAGGCCGTGCTGCTGGCGCAGGACGGCGTGCGGCAGGCCGTGGTGCTGCCCGTGGCCATTCCGGCCGGCGGCGTGGAACTGGTCGCCCATGTGGTCGGCGAAACCGGCGGCCTGCGCGAGCGGCTGGCCGCGCTGCTGCCGGCCCACATGGTGCCGGTGCGCTGCATTGGCGTGTCGGCGTTCCCGCGGCTGGCGAACGGCAAGATCGACCGGTTGGCGCTGGCGTCTGCTTCCCCCGTGGCCGCATACGACGAACCCGAAGCCGCCCAGCCGCCGCGCGATGCGCTGGAGCACCTGCTGGCCGCCGGCATGGCCGAGCTGCTCGGCCGCGCGTCGATCGGCGTCGATGACGATTTCTTCGAACTCGGCGCGCACTCGCTGCTGGTCATCAAGCTGGCCGCGCGCATCCGCCGGCTGCTGCGGGTCGACATTGCGCCGGGGCTGGTGTTCGACCACCCGAGCGTCTCGGCGCTGGCACCCGCCGTGCGCGCCGCGAGCACCGACCTTGCGCAGACGGAGCAGCTGGCCGACGCCTGGCGCCTCGACGCCGAAGCCACACTTTCTTGAACGGAACCGCTTGATGAACGAGACCACGAAGTTGCCGCGCGAAGCGGAGCCTGAAGCCATAGCCGCATGCACGGTGCCCGGGGAGGCGGTGGCAATGTCCTTTGCGCAGCAGCAACTCTGGTTTCTGCAGAACCTCGAGCCGCGGTTGACGGCCTACAACCTGCCGCGCGTCTTCCGCCTCGAGGGTGCGCTCGATGCCGATGCGCTGGAGCGCGCATTCCAGGCGCTGGTCGAGCGGCATGCGGTGCTGCGCACGCGCTTCTTCAACCGGGACGGCGCGGCGCTGCAGGCCGTGCAGGAACAGGTCGCCTTCGGCATCGAGCGCATCGACCTGCGGGACCAATCGCCCGCGGCGCGCGAAGAAAAGCTGCAGGACGCGGTGCGCCGTACGGTCTCGCATGTCTTCGACCTGGGCGTGGCGCCGGCGCTGGTGGCGCGGCTGGTCAGGCTTGGGGAGCGGGAGCATGTACTGGCCGTCTGCCTGCATCACATCGTGTCCGACGCATGGTCGAATCCGATCCTTGCGAAGGACCTGGCCGATGCCTATGCGGCCGCACTGCGCCGGGCCGGCGCGGTGCGCCTGCCCGCACTGCCGCTGCAATACGTCGACTACGCACGCTGGCAGCGCGAGCGCGCGGCATCCGGCGCGATGCAGCGCGACCTGGACCACTGGAACGCGCACCTGGGCGCCGACGTGCCGGCGCTCGAAATGCCGACCGACCATGCCCGGCCCGAACAGCTGGGCTTCGACGGCGCGGTGGCGCAGTTCACGCTCGATGCATCGCTGGGCGAGGCCCTCCAGAAGCTTTGCCGCGCCGAACGCAGCACACCCTTCGTGGTGTTGTTCGCCGCCTGGCAGGTGCTGCTGGCGCGCTACAGCGGCCAGTACGACTTCGCGGTGGGCGTGCCTTCGGCGGGGCGGCACCGCGAAGAGCTGCACGGCATGCTGGGCTTCTTCGTCACGACGCAGGTCTTCCGTGCGCGGCTGACGCCCCGGATGTCGTTGCGCGACGTGTGCCGGCAGGTGCGCACCGACCTGCTGGCCGCGCTGGACCATGCCGACCTGCCGTTCGACGTGTTGCTCGCGAGCCGCAACGACCGGCGCGAACCGGGGCGCAGCCCGTTGTTCCAGGTCATGTTCGGCCTGCAGATGGAAGACGGCACGGCGGGGCCCGACTTCGAGGGGCTGCAGGTCGAGCAGTTGTCCGCGCCCGACCGCAGCGCCAAGTTCGAACTCTCGCTCGACCTCAACATCGGCGGCGGGCAGGTGCGCGGCCGCCTCGAATACAACACCGCGCTGTACGGGCAGGCCACCATCGAGCGGATGGTGGGCGCCTATGTCGAAGTGCTGCGGCACATGGCGGCCGATGTCGAGCGCCCCTGCGGCAGCTTCGCGCTGACCGGTGCCCTCGACCGGCAGCGGCTCGCGCTGTGGGAAGGCGACGCGCGGCAACATCACGAGGTCGAGCCGATCCACCGTCTCTTCGAGCGCCACGTGGCCAAGCGGCCCGACGCGGCGGCACTGTCTTTCGGCGAGCAGGTGCTGAGCTACGGCGAACTGAACGCGCGGGCCAACCAGCTTGCGCACCACCTGCTGGCGCGGGGCGTGAAGCCCGAGACGCTGGTCGGCGTGGCGGTGGAACGTTCGGCCGACATGGTGGTCGGGCTGCTCGCCATCCTGAAGGCCGGCGCGGCGTACCTGCCGCTGGACCCCGACTATCCGCGGGACCGGCTGGCCTACATGATCGAAGACAGCGGCATCGCGCTGCTGCTCACCCAGCATGCGGTGCGCGAGAAGGTGCCGGCGGCGGACGCCGTGGCGGTGCTCGAACTCGACACGCTCGACCTGTCGGGCGAGCCCGCACACGACCCGCGCATCGCCGTGGGCCTGGAGAACCTGGCCTACGTGATCTACACCTCGGGCTCGACGGGGCGGCCCAAGGGCGCGCAGCTATGCCACCGCAACGTGACGCGGCTGCTGGCCGCCACCGACGCGTGGTTCGGCTTCGGACCCGGCGACGTGTGGACGATGTTCCATTCATACGCCTTCGATTTCTCTGTATGGGAAATCTTCGGCGCGCTGTGCACCGGCGGCAAGCTGGTGGTGGTGCCGTTCTGGGTCAGCCGCTCGCCGGAAGACTTCCTGTCGCTGCTCACGCGTGAACGCGTGACGGTGCTGAACCAGACGCCCTCGGCGTTCGGGCAGCTCGCGCGGTTGCCGACGCTGGCCGGTACGCCGCTTGCATTGCGCTGCGTGATCTTCGGCGGCGAGGCGTTGGAGCCCGAGACGCTGCGTTCGTGGATGGACCGTTTCGGCGACGAACAGCCGAGGCTCATCAACATGTACGGCATCACGGAAACGACCGTCCATGTGACCTACCGGCCGATCACGCGGCGCGACCTCGAAGGCGGACGCAGCCCCATCGGCGCGCCGATTCCCGACCTGGGACTGCGCGTGCTGGACGGCGAGCTGAACGCCGCCCCCATCGGCGTGCCCGGCGAGCTGTATGTGGCGGGCGAGGGCCTGGCGCGCGGCTACCTGGGACGACCTGGCCTGAGCGCCGAGCGCTTCGTTGCCGATCCGTTCGACGCGAAGGGCGGCGCGCGGCTGTACCGCACGGGCGACCTGGCGCGCTGGAACGATGCGGGGCAGCTCGAATACCTGGGCCGCATCGACCACCAGGTGAAGGTTCGCGGCTTTCGCATCGAACTCGGCGAGATCGAGGCGCAATTGCTCGCGCAGCCGGAGGTGCGCGAGGCGGTGGTGGTGGCCAGGGACGGCCCCGGCGGCGCGTGGTTGGCAGGCTATGTGTCGGCCAAGGCCGGGCACGACCTGGCGCCGGACGGGCTGCGCGAGCGACTCGGCCTGCAACTGCCCGACTACATGGTGCCCAGCGTCATCGTGGCGCTGGAGGCGCTGCCGCTGAATGCCAACGGCAAGGTCGACCGCAAGGCCTTGCCCGAACCCGCATTCGTGGCCAGCGCCGCGTACGAGGCGCCGCAGGGCGAAACCGAAACGGTGCTGGCCGCCATCTGGGCGCAGGTGCTGGGCGTCGGGCGCGTGGGCCGCAATGACAACTTCTTCGAGCTTGGCGGCCATTCGCTGCTGGCCCTCGGCCTACTGGAGCGCATTCGCGCGCATGGCTGGGCGGTGCAGGTGCGCACGCTGTTCCAGTGGCCGCAGCTGGCGCGCTTTGCGCAGGCGGTCGAGCAGGAGCAATTGCAGGCGCGGCGCGAGGTGGTCGTGCCGCCCAACGGCATACCCGAAGGCTGCGAGGCGATCCAGCCGGAGATGGTGACGCTGATGACGCTCGACGCCGCGCAGATCCGGCGCATCGAAGCCGCGGTGCCCGGCGGCGCGGCGAACATCCAGGACATCTATCCGCTGGTGTCGCTGCAGGAAGGCATGCTCTTTCACCATCTGCTGCAGACCGAAGGCGATGCCTACGTGACATCGAGCGCGCTGAACTTCGACAGCCGCGAACGGCTGGAGCGCTTCATCGACAGCTTCAACCAGGTGATTGCGCGGCACGACATCTTGCGCACCGCAATCCTGTGGGAAGAGCTGGCCGAGCCGGTGCAGGTGGTGTTCCGGCATGCCCCGCTGCGGCTGCGCTGGCTGGACGACGTGGCGCCGCCTGAGGGGGCTTGCGCCTCGCTCGGCGCAACCGAGCGGATGAACCTCTACGCGGCACCCGGGCGCTACCGCATCGACGTGCGGCAGGCACCGATGGTCCATGCCATCGCGGTGCACGACCCCGCGCGGCAGCGCTGGCTGCTGCAGCTTTTCAATCACCACCTCGTGGACGACAACACCACGCTGAAACTGGTGGTCGAAGAGATCGCGCTGATCCAGCAGGGCCGCCAGGGCGAGCTGCCCGAGCCCGTGCCGTTTCGCCGCTTTGTGGGGCAGGCCAGACTGGGTACCAGCCGGACCGAGCACGAGGCCTTCTTCGGCAAGCTGCTGGGCGACGTGCAGGAGACCACGGCACCGTTCAACCTGCTCGACGTGCGGGGCGACGGCACGGATGTCGAAGGCGTGCGGCTGCCGCTGGAGCCGGCGCTGTCGGCGCAGGTGCGGCAGCAGGCACAGCGCCACGGCGTCAGCGCCGCGACGCTGTTCCACCTGGCCTGGGCGCTGGTGGCCGCCCGGACAGCGGGCAAGGACGACGTGGTGTTCGGCACCGTGCTGTTCGGGCGCATGCAGGGGGGCGAACGTGCGCTGGGCCTGTTCATCAACACGCTGCCGCTGCGCATCCGGCTGGGCGCGCAAACGGTCGAGGAATGCCTGCGCCAGACGCACACTGTACTCAGCGGCCTGCTGCACCACGAACACGCCAGCCTTTCGCTGGCGCAGCGCTGCAGCGGGCTCTCGGGCGGTGCGCCGCTGTTTACCTCGCTGCTGAACTGCCGCCACGCGGGACGCAGCGACCAGGCGCCATCGGACGCCTGGCTCGGCATGGAAGACGTCGGAAGCCGCGAGCGCAGCAACTACCCGGTCGCGGTGTCGGTGGACGACGTGGGCGACGGTTTCGAGATCGGCGCGCAGGTCACGGCGGCGGTGGGCGCGCTGCGCCTGTGCGGCCTCATGGAGGAGGCGATTCGCGGGCTGGTGACGGCACTGGCCACGCGTCCCGGCACACGCATGCGCGCGCTGGACCTGATGCCTCCGGTGGAAGAGGCACTGCTGCGTGCCTGGGGCGTGAACCCGCCCGGCGCGTCGGCCGTGCCATCGGATGTGCGCGCGGTGCATCGGCGCTTCGAAGCCCGGGCACAGGCGCAGCCCGATGCGGTGGCCGTCATCTTCGGCGAAGAGGCCATGAGCTATGGCACGCTGAACGCGCGTACCAACCGCCTTGCGCACCGGCTGATCGCGCTGGGCGTGAAGCCCGAAGCACGGGTGGGCATTGCGCTGGAGCGCTCCTTCGAAATGGTGGTGGCCATCCTGGCGGTGCTGAAGGCCGGCGGCGCCTACGTGCCGATGGACCCGGAGTACCCGGCCGAACGGCTGGCCTACATGGTGCGGGACAGCGGCATCGAGTTGCTGCTGACCAGCGAAAGCCTGGCCGGCCGCATGCCGCGCCCCGAGGGCGACAACACCGTGCTGTGCATAGACCGCGAAGACCTGTCGGGCCAGCGCGGCGACAACCCCGGCGTTGCGCTGCACGACCACAGCCTGGCCTACGTGATCTACACCTCGGGCTCCACCGGCAAGCCCAAGGGCGTGAGCGTGATGCACGGCCCGTTCGACATGCATTGCCGCGACACGGCCGTGCTCTACGAGATGGGGCCGCATTCGCGCGAGCTGCACTTTCTGTCCTTCGCCTTCGACGGTGCGCACGAGCGGCTGCACACCGCGCTCGGCTGCGGCGCCAGCCTGGTGGTGCGCGACGGTTCGCTCTGGACGCCCGAGCAGACGCTGGCCGCCATGCAGCGGCACGGCGTGACCAATGCGGGCTTTCCGCCGGTGTACCTGCGCGAGCTGGCCAACGAGGCGCGCGACAGCGGGCAGTGCCCGCCCATTCACCTGTATTCGTTCGGCGGCGAAGCGATGCCGCGCGAAGGCTTCGAGGCGGTGTGCCGCTACCTGAAGCCGAAGATCCTCATCAATGGCTACGGCCCGACCGAAGCGGTGGTGACGCCGATGCTCTGGAGGGTGGGCGCCGACGAACGTTGCGCGCCAGGCTATGCGCCCATCGGCCGGCCGGTGGGCGAGCGCAGCGCCTACGTGCTGGATGCCGACATGAACCTCGTGCCGCGCGGCGTGCCGGGGGAGTTGTACCTGGGCGGCGCGGGCCTGGCGCGGGGCTACCTGCACCGGGCCGGCCTCACGGCCGAGCGCTTCGTGGCCGACCCGTTCGGCGCACCGGGCAGCCGCCTGTACCGCACGGGCGACCTCGTGCAATGGAGCAGCGATGGCCAGCTGGAGTACCTGGGGCGCATCGACCACCAGGTGAAGGTGCGTGGCTTTCGCATCGAACTCGGCGAGATCGAGGCCCAGTTGCTACGGCAGCCCGGCGTTCGCCAGGCGGTGGTGGTGGCGCTCGAGGGGCAGGGCGGCGCACGGCTCGTGGGCTATGTCGGCGCGGCCGAAGCGCTGGAGGTGCCGCGCCTCAAGCAGGCGCTGGGCGAAGTGCTGCCCGACTACATGGTGCCCGGCACCATCGTCTTGCTGGACAAGCTGCCGCTCAACGCCAACGGCAAGATCGACCGCAAGGCGCTGCCTGCGCCGGACATTGCCAGTGCCGAAGCTGCCTATGAGGCACCGCAGGGCGAGGCCGAAGCGGCGCTGGCGCAAAGCTGGGTCGAGGTGCTGGGCGTGGCGCGGGTGGGCCGGCAAGACAACTTCTTCGAGCTCGGCGGCGATTCGATCCTGAGCCTGCAGATCGTCGCGCGCATGCGCAAGGCGGGCTGGCGCATCACGCCCAAGCAGTTGTTCGAGCGGCAGACGGTGGCACTGCTGGCCACGGTTGTGCAGGCGGTGAACAACGAGGCGAAGCGCCGCACGAGCCTGCTCGACGGCGAGGTGCCGCTGCTGCCGATCCAGTCCGATTTTCTCGGCGCCGGACTGCCCGTGCCCGGCCACTGGAACCAGTCGGTGCTGCTGCAGCCGCGCACGCCGGTCGAACTGGCGGCGCTGCGCAAGGCACTGGAAGCCGTGGTGGCGCACCACGACGCCTTCAGGCTGCGCTTCAGCCGCGATGCGCAGGGCCGCTGGACGCAACGCTACGGCGCCACGCCGCGCCATCCCATGCACGAGCTGCTCTGGGTGCGGCAGGCGCGCGACGCCGCGCACATCGAGGCACTGTGCGACGAAGCCCAGCGCAGCCTGGACATCAAACAGGGCCCGCTGCTGCGCGCACTGGCGATCGAGGTCGACGACGGCAGCCAGCGGCTGCTGCTCGCGATCCATCACCTGGCGGTGGACGGCGTGTCGTGGCGCATCCTGCTCGAAGACCTGGGCACCGCCTGTGCGCAGGCGCTGCGGGGCGAGGCCATCGTGCTGCCCGAAAAAACCAGCAGCTACAAGGACTGGTCGCAGGCCTTACAGGACCATGCCTTGCAACTGGCGCAAGACGAACGCGAGCGCGCGCACTGGCAGTCGCTGGCCGGCGTGCCGGTGCGACTGCCGTGCGACCGCCCGGCGGGCGCGGCCACCACGGCCGAACAGGACAGCGTGGTGCTGCAGCTCGACAAGGCCACCACCGAAGCCCTGCTGAAGGACGCGCCAGCCGCCTACCGCACGCAGGTCAACGACATCCTGCTGACCGCGCTGGGCCGTGCGCTCTGCGCCTGGAGCGGGAACGAGCGCATTCTGGTCGACCTTGAAGGGCATGGCCGCGAAGACCTGTTCGAAGGCATCGACCTGACGCGCACCGTGGGCTGGTTCACCCATATGTTCCCGGTGGCGCTGGCGCCGCTGGGCGAGCCGGGCGCGGCGCTCATGCGGGTGAAGGAAAGCCTGCGCAACCTGCCGGGCAAGGGGCTGGGCTTCGGCCTGCTGCGCCAGCGCGGCGACCTGGGGGGCGCCACTGCCGCATGGCGCGCAGGTGGTCTTCAATTACCTGGGCCAGTTCGACGGCAACTTCGACGAGCAGGCGCTGTGGCTGCCGGCGGCCGAAGGCACCGGCGCCTCGGTGGACGAAGGCGCGCCCATGGGGCACGAGTTTCTGGTGAACGGCCAGGTGTACGCAGGCGAGTTCACGCTGCGCGTGATGTACAGCCGCGCCCGCCATGACGCGGCCAGCGTGCAGGGCTGGGTCGATCTTTTCAGGCAGGAGCTGCTGGCGCTGGTGGCGCACTGCACCAGCGGACTGGCGGATGCGCAGGGCGTCACGCCGAGCGACTTTCCGCTGGCGGGGCTCGGGGCCGAGGCGCTTGGCGCGCTGGTCTCGCGCCTGCCCGGGGCCGCCGCGCAGATCGAGAACATCTACCCGCTCACGCCGGGCCAGCAGGGCATGCTGTTCGAAAGCAGCCTGGCGCCGGACACGGAGGTCAACGTCGTGCAGACGCTGGTGACCATGGTGGACTTCGATCCGGCGCGCCTGCAGTCGGCCTGGCAATCCACCGTGTCGCGCCATGACGCGCTGCGCAGCGGCTTCCACTGGCTGCCGGAAGGCGAGCCCGTGCAGGTGCTGCTGCGGCAGCTCGACGCGCCGGTGCGCTTGCTCGACTGGCGTGGCCGGCACCGCGACGAAGCAGCGCTGGAACAGGCGTGGGAGGCACTGTGCGAACAGGAACGCCGCGTCGGGTTCGACATGGCGCGGCCGCCGCTGGCACGCTGGGTGGCGGTGCGCGTGGACGACACAATCTACCGGCTGGCCTGGACCTGGCACCACATCCTGTTCGACGGCTGGAGTGTCTCGCGCGTGATGGGCGAACTGTTCGCGCTGTACGCGGGGCAACGGGTCGCGTCCGCCTTGCAGCCCTATGCCGACTTTGTCGGTGCCGTGCGCGGTGGGCGCAACGCCGGCAGCGAGGAGCAGGCCTACTGGCGCGACCGCCATGCCGACATCGACCGGGTGCCGACGCTGCTCGCCGGCGTGCCGCTGCAGCGCTGGGCGCGGGGCGGAAGCCACAGCCACAGGGTGGTGCTCGACACCGGCACCACCCGCGCACTGCGTGCGCTGGCGCAGGCCGAGCAGGTCACGCTGAACACGGTGTTGCAGGCCGCATGGGCACTGCTGCTGATGCAGCGTACCGGCCGGCCGGGCGTGTGCTTCGGCGTCACGATGTCGGGCCGCTCGTTCGAGATGCGCGGCATCGACGACGTGGTGGGGCTGTGCGTGAACAGCCTGCCGCTCATGCTGCGCCCCGACGCTGCGATGGGCGTGGGTGCCTGGCTGCGGCAGATCGTTTCGGCCAACCTGGCGCTGCGCCAGCGCGAGCACGCGCCGTTGCCTGTCGTGCAGGGCTGGCTCGGCACGCCGGGGCAATCGCTGTACGACACGCTGGTGATCTTCGAGAACTACCCGGTGGACGCGGCGATCTCGGGCGGCACGGGGCCTGATATCGGCATCCGGGCCTCGACGAGCAGCGGAACGCTGGGCGTGCCGCTGGTGCTGATCGTCGAGCCGAACGGTGAGGAGATGTGGCTGCTCCTCGAATACGCGCGCGACGTGTTCGACCCCCAAGGCGTGGCCGGGCTGGCCGCGCAGATGGAAGGCATCGTCAAGGCCCTGCTGAACGGCGCGGGCCGCACGGTGGCGTCGCTGCTGGAAGCCACGGCGCCCCTTGGCGTGCAGGCCGCGTTGATGAAGCAAGCCTCGCGGACCTCTCCGCCGCGCAAGGCATTGCCGCCGGCACCGATGCTCGCGGCGCTGGCCGATGCGTGGCGCGGTGTGCTCGCGGCGCCGCAAGAGCAAGAGCAAGAGCAAGAGCGAGGACAGGCCGCATGGACACCGTGCCCCAACTTCTTCGAACTGGGAGGCGATTCGCTGCTGGCCGCGCGGCTGGTCGCGCAGTGGAACGCGCGGGTGGATCGCGGGGATCTTCCCGCAAGAAAGATGCGCCTGGCGGAAGTGTTCGAACACCCCGTGCTCGACGACCTGGCGGCCGCCCTGTGGGTGCCGGCCGGCCGTGCAGATCCGCACGCGCGCCATGCGCCCGCGGCCACCCTCGAGGAGACCCTTTGATGACGACGACGCAACCCGTTCTTGACCAACCCGCAACGGCCGCCTCCGCGCCGGTCGTGCTGTATGCATTTCCCGCACGGGCCTGGAAGCGCGACGAGTACGCCGCGCTGCAAGACTCCGCGGTGGCGCCGTCGCTCGTCGTGCTCAGCGAGCCCGACGGCGAGGCCACATGGGCCGGCGATTCGGTGGAAGCCATGGCCGACCGCTACGCGCAGGCCATCGCATTGCATGCGCAGAAGACGAAGCCACGGCCGATCGCCTTGTTCGGATGGTCCGTGGGTGCGCTCGTGGCGCTAGAGGTCGCGCGCCTGCTGCGCGAGCGTTTCGACATCGCATGGGTCGGTGCGGTCGACATCGCGGCTTTTCCGCAGATGCGCGCGGCGCTGGCCGGTATACCGCCGCTCGAGGCCACGGAGCGCGAGGCGCTCGACGGCGTGCTGCAGGACTGGCTGGCACGCTCGGCCATGCGCGGTCTCTGGCAGCAAACGCTGGGCCGCATGGCACGCCCGCAGCACGACATGTTTCTACGCGAAGTGGTGCAGGCGTATGGCGCTGCGCTGCCCGCCGACGGGCCGGCGGCCGGCTCGCAGGAGCACACGCTCTGGAGCCGCGTCAACTGCATGCGGCTCGGCATTGCGCACGTGGCGGGCGACGACAAGCCGGCACCGGTGCGCTGGTGGATGTCGCAGGAAATGGCCGCGAGCCCGGGGGCGCGGACCGAAGGTGTCGAGGTGATCGCGGGCAGCGACCATGTCGGCGTGCTCGCCGATCGCGCGCTGCATGCGGCCGTGCAGCAAGCGCTGCAGGAAGCCGGCGCCCGTAGCCGCTAGCGCGAGCCTCTGGAAATGCAAAAGGCCACGGGGCGCCAGATTGGCGCCCCGTGGCCTTTTTGCGGATGCGTCAGATCAGAACTGATATTTGGCGCTCGCGAGCAGCGCGCGCTCGTTGCCCGGGTAGTAGCCGCCGTAGGCGCGCGACGCCGTGTACTTGCGGTTGGCCAGGTTGGTGGCGCTGAGCGCGAAACGCCACGGGCCGCGCTTGTAGTGCACGGTGGCGTCGATCAGCGTCACGCCGCCTTCGGCCGAGGTGTTGGCCTCGTTGTTGTAGCGGCGGCCGATGTAGCGCAGGCCACCGCCCACGCCAAAGCCGTTGTCCATCGTGTAGTCGAGCCACAGCGATGCATTCTGCTTGGGCACCTGGATGGGGGTGTTGCCGAGTTCGACGGTGTTGGCGCTCTCGGTGACCTTCATGTCGAGCCAGGTGTACGAGGCCGTGAGGTTCAGGTTGCGCGCAAGTTCGGTCTTGGCTTCGAGCTCGAGGCCGCGCGAGCGGATGCGGCCGATCTGGCGACCGATGCCGGTCTCCTGGTCGTAGGTCACCACGTTCGACTTGCGCAGGTCGAACACGGCGGCCGTGAACAGCGAGCGCGCGCCTTCGGGCTGGAACTTGACGCCGGCTTCCCATTGCTTGCCGCGGCTCGGGCGGAAGGGCTGGCTGTCGGCATCGACGCCGGCAGTCGGCAGGAACGACTCGCCGTAGCTGACGTAAGGCGCCCAGCCGTTGCCGAACAGGTAGGTCAGGCCGGCGCGGCCGCTGAACTTGTTGTCGGTCTGCCGGGTGAGCGTGTCGCCCAGGCGGTCATAGGTGACGGTCTTCACGTGGTCTTGCCGGCCGCTGAGCGTGACCACCCAGCGGTCGGCGATCTTGATCTGGTCTTGCAGGTAAACGCCGAGCTGCTCGGTGTTCTGCGTGAAATTCAGCGTGGCCTCGTTCGGTTCCGAGATGGGCAGGCCGTAGACCGGGAACAGCAGGTCGAGGTCGGGTGCCGGGCCGACGAACGAACGGGTCGACGTGTTGCTGCGGGTCCAGTCGATGCCGAAGAGCAGCGTGTGCTCGGCAATGCCGGTGCGAACGCGGCCCTGCAGGTTGGTGTCGACCGTGAGCTGGTTGGCGCGTTCGCCGTCGTACTTCGCGGTGCGCGAGCGGGTGCGGCCGTCGTCGAGCAGGCGCGAGATCATGTGGTGCTTGTCGGTGTCGAAACCGTTGTAGCGCAGGTTCTGGCGCACCGTCCACGCGTCGTTGATGTGATGCTCGAACAGGTAGCCGATCGCGTTCTGCTTCTGCTTGATCCAGCTGTAGCGCGGCTCGCCTTCCTTGACCCGCGTCGGGATGCCTTCGGGGCCGACCACATAGCCGGTGTCGTCGCCGGCCTTGGCCTGCAGGAATTCGGTCAGCAGCGTGAACGAGGTCGATGCCGAAGGCTGCCAGCGGAACGAGGGCGCCAGGTAGTCGCGCTTCACCTTGACGGCCGCGCCGTTCGGATAGCGCTCCTGGGTGTCGCTGTCGTGCGCCACGCCCACGAGGCGATAGCTCAGCGTGTCGCTGATCGCGCCGCCGAGGTCGACGGCCAATTGCTTGCGGTTGAAGCTGCCGAACTGCACTTCGACTTCGCGAATGGGCGTGGCACTGGGCATCTTGCTGACGCGGTTGACGACGCCGCCGGCATCGCTCTGGCCGAAGGTCACCGAGGCCGGGCCGCGCAGCAGCTCGACACGTTCCACGCCGTAGGGTTCGGTCAGCGAGTAGGGCTGCAGCAGCAGGCCGTCGCGGTACATGGCGTTGGTGGCGTCGAAACCGCGAATCAGCAGCCAGTCGATGCCGCGGGCGTCGTAGCCCCAGTTGCCGACCGCCACGCCCGGCGCATAGCGCACCGCTTCCATCATGTTCTGTGCGCCGCGCGCCTCGAGCTCGTCGCGGCCGATCACCGAAATGGACTGGGGCGTTTCGATCAGCGGGGTGTCTGTCTTCGTGCCCGTGGCGCTGCGGCGCGCCACATAGCCCTGCACGGGTCCGTTCGCGGTTTCCGCGACGGGCTCGTCCCGCACGGTCACGACCGGCAGCGTGCCGCTTGTCGCATCGGACGGTGCGGCGGCGGCCGACGGCCTGGGGGACTGCTGCCCCTGCGGCTGGGCGACGGCTTGGGCGGAAGCGGAAAGGCTCCAGAACGCTGCAGCGGTTCCAAAGGCGGCCGCAAGCGACGCGTTCAACAGACGCTGCCGAGGCAGGGGAAGAGGGCGCATGAAAAGGACTCCAAAATAGTTAGGCCGGCGGATTTTAATGAGAATGGTTCTTATTTTGATACTGCTGTTGCATCAAATAGTTGTGCATCGACCACAGAAATCCACGCTCTCGACCGCTATCTCGCGGCGCAACGCCGGCTTGCGGCGTGTTCACGACGGTTGTGCGCTCAGGCGCCGTGCGACGCCGGTTCCTGGGCCCGCGGCAGCCAGAGGGCGTCGCAGAAATAGTGCTCCCGCAGCATCACCACCAGTTGCGCGCGCTTGTGCGGGAGGTTGAATTCCTTGAGCTTGGCGTAGCCCGATTTGTCGAGGTTGCGGATCTGCTGCACGTGGTCGATGCGCGGCTCGCCCACGGCGCGCTGCGTGCGCGCATCGCACAGGAAGATGTAGTGCGAGATCGAGGTGAGCCACGCCGTGGCGTAGGCCTTGCCCCGGAACGCGGGATCGCCCACCAGCACGTGCCATCCGCGGTCGTAGTCCTGCGCGTCGTAGAACGGCGCAATGCGGCTTTCCTTGGCCCAGTACATCTCGAAGTAGGCGAAGGGTTCGCCGTCGAAGCTGGCGATCATCGAGTACATGTGCGGATCGCGGTCGATGGCCGTGAGGTAGGCGCGGTGCTTGTCGAGGTCGCCTTCTTCTTCCCAGATCTTCGCCACGTCGGGGTCGTTCATCCAGCGGTTGAACAGCGGCAGGTCGCGCTCGAAGTCGATGCTGCGAAAAGAAAAGGTCTTGCCGAGCCAGGGAATGAACCGCTGGTAGAGCGTGCCGCGCGGCTTGGGCGTGCGGCGCGGGTGGTACTTGCCGTGGGTCAGCACGAACTGCTGGGCCATGGGCGCGTGCACCTCGGGCAGCCAGAGCCTGGGCTGCTGCCACAGCAGTTCGCTGAAGGCGCGCGCGCTGCCGTCTTCCGCCGGCACCAGCACGCCGGCATGCGCCAGTTCATCGAAGCGGCCGGCGCCGGCGAGCGTGAGGGCCTTGCTGCCGGGGTGGTGCGCAAACGCGGCTTCGAGCGCGGCCAGCACGTGCGGCGTGGCGCTCGACGCCTCGCCCTCGATCTGTGCCAGCACCAGGCCTTCGCCGGTGCCGTCGAGCCTCCATTGCGACTGCGAGCCGCTCACGCGGTTGCGGACCATGAGGCCGCGGCCGTCGTACGCGACGTCGTGCGGTGCACCGTCCACGTAAGCGGTCAGCGCCTGGGGTGATCGGGTTCCGGAGGGGGGCCGGCGTGGGCTGCGTTGGGGCAAGCGTCATATGTCTCCTTGGGGTGAGCCGCGTCGGGCGGGCTCAGAGGTGAGGGGCCAGCAGGGCGAGGCCCTGGTGCATGGCGGGGAAGAGGCTGCGGTTGAAGTTGTTCCAGCGCAGCTCGAGAATCGAATCGTCCGGCCCGATGTCGGTGCCGAGCACGTCGAAGATGACCTCGCCCGAATCGATGCCGTTGTCGACGTAGTGCAGCGACGCGCCGGTCTTGACGACCGGCTTCGTGGCCACCGTGGCCATGCGCTGCCAGTCGACCACCTTCTCGCCCCGCGCGCCGTGCAGCGCATCGAGCGTGGCGTAGGCGCCGCGTCGCTGGAACGGCGACTCGAGGCGCGTGATGCCCGGATGGATGTTGACGATCCTGCGGTAGAAGCGGGCGCCGGGCCGCACCAGTTCATCGAGGATGACCAGCAGCCCGTCGAGCACCACTGCGTCGGCGCGCAATGTGAGCAGCTTGTCGAGCAGCGCGCGTTCGAAGGCGCTCTTGCCCGCCACGCGCTCGGTCGAATCCATCGGCAGGCGCCGGTACGACGAGGGCACCGGGTGCAGCATGTCTTTCAGCAGCCGGCCTTGCGCGCGCAGTTCGCCGGGAAAGATCCACTTGCGCCCGGGGTGCCATGCAAAGCCGTAGTCGGCCAGCGCGGCCTGGTCGCGCGGCGACTGCGGATCGTCGTCGTAGACGATGCCTTCGAGCGAGTACGCGTCGCCCAGCGGCGTGGTGTCGAGTGCCTCCGCGAGGTACTCGAGCGGCGACTTCATGTAGCGCGGCTCTCCCTTGTAGTCGATGTTCTGGCCCGCCTTGTCGGCGGCGGCATTTCTCAGCGAGAGGACGTAGACGAGCTTGGCCTTGGGCATGGAAGTGGAGGGTGTCGGCGTGGGATGAATGGTTCGGGTCTCCGAGGGAGACGAAATACCCGGCAATCTGTTCACCCGACCTCGGCCGCGTCTTCGTCTTCACCGTGGCCCCGGCGATGCTGCGGCGCCAGCGGGCAGGCGCCGCAATAGTCTTCGCCCGGCAGCAGGTGGTACAGGCAGCACTGCCGGTGCAGCTTCATTGCAACGGTGCGGCCTTCGTGGTGCCACGGCACTTCGCGCTGGCGTCCATGCAAAGGGTTGAGGCCGCCGGGGGCGTCCGGCCAGGCGGCGGCATGCAGCAGGTGGGCCTGGTCTTGCGCGATGGTGGCGGAGCCGCCGGTCAGCAGCAGGCCCTGCGCGAGGATGGGTTCGAGGCGGCGCGCCAGGTTGCCCCACAGGATCTTGGGTGCCAGCCGCGTGCGCCGTGCGAGCTCGGCAAAAAGCGGTGCGAGGTGGTGCCACAGCAAAGGCCCATAGCGCTGCTGGGTCGTTGCGCCATGCCGCGACTCGCCGAGCCCGGCGATGTGGAAGCTGACCGCATCGCCGTTGTCGTCGAACCGCACCCAGACCTGCCCGGCCGAGACCGGAAACACATGCTGCAGAACGCTTGCTCCCGCCACCACGGGCGGCAGCAGCACGTCGAGGTATCGAAGGCTCCACACGGAAGCGACAGCCCGCGGGTCGGCATCGGCATCGCCCCTGAAGCGCGCGTGCCGGCGCAGCACTTCACCCAGGCGTGGGCCCGGCTGCAGCAGGTCGGCCAGGCGCACGGCGTCGGCGGGAGGGGCTTGCGCGCACTGGAGCCCTTCGCCGAGCGGCGCCAGTTCGCCCCGGAAGATGGGCGCCAGCAGCGGGATCATGGGCCGGCTCGCAAGAGCGCAGCGAGGCGTCGCTCAGGGTGCATGCCTCCAAGACGCGCGAGCGGCCCGCATGTTCACCGGACACGCGTCGGAGGGCTCGCGCCGGCATCGCCATGAACATCGGCGGGGCCCGGTCGTCTATGCAAGGAGCGGCATCGCGCCGCATGAACGCAATCGCCCCGGCGGGCGGAAAGATTCCTTGCATGACATCTCCAAGTGACAACGGTGGCGGCGGTGGCAGCGGTAGCGGCAATGGCGCGGAAGTCGCGCGCCTGCTGAAACCCTTTCTTCCCTGGATCGTGCTGTCCATGGTCACGGGCGTCGGTGCGGGCGTGGCGACCGTCGCGCTGTTGCGCACCATCAACCAGGTGCTCAACCAGCAGGGCAGCATGGCCGGCGGACTGCTGCTGACCTTCATTGCGCTGTGCCTGATCGCGCTGTTCGGGCGCATGGCTTCCGACGTGTCGACCAACTTCGTAGGCCAGAAGCTGGTGGCCCAGGTGCGCAAGAGCCTGGCGCAGAAGATTCTTTCGGCCCCCATCGATGCCCTGGAGCGCTATCGCACGCATCGGCTCATGCCGGTGCTGTCGCAAGACGTGGACATGATCAGCGACGCTGCATTCGCGTTGTCGACCACGCTCATCGCGGTGGCTGTCGCGCTGGGCTGCCTGGCCTACCTGGCCTGGCTTTCGCTGCCGCTGTTCTGCCTGCTGCTGGTGGCGCTCATCATCGGTGCCTCCTTCCAGATGATCGCGCAGAACCGCGCCAACATCGGCTTCTGGAAGGCACGCGAGCATGAAGATCAGCTGCACAAGGCCTACCGAGCCATCAGCGAGGGCGCAAAGGAGTTGCGCATGCACCGCGAGCGCCGGGTCGGCATGTTCGACGGGCAGATCGAACGCATCGTCGACAGCATCCGTACCGTGAACAGCCGCGCCATCAACACCTTCGTGATGGCCACGTCTTTCGGCTCGGCGCTGTTCTTCCTGTTGATCGCGCTGATCCTCGGTTGGGCCGCATTCCGCACCACCGAGCCCGCGGTGCTGAGCGGCTTCGTGCTGGTGCTGCTGTTCCTGCGCGGGCCCATCGACCAGATTGCCGGGACGCTGCCGCACATGGCGCGTGCCAAGGTGGCCTTCCTGCGCATTGCCGACCTCTCGGCGCGTTTTGCCAGCCCCGAGCCCCACCTGCACCTGGAGCGCGCGGGCGGCCCGCAGACGCTGTCCGATGGCATTGGCATGCAGGGCGTGCGCTACGCCTTCGAGGCGCCCGACGGTGGCGAGCCCTTCGTGCTCGGGCCCATCGACCTGCAGCTGCGCCGCGGCGAGATGGTGTTCGTGGTGGGCGACAACGGCTCCGGCAAGACGACGCTCGTCAAGCTGCTGCTGGGGCTGTATGCGCCGCAGCATGGAGAGGTGCTGCGCGACGGCGCCATCGTCACGCCCGAACTTCGCGATGACTACCGGCAGCTCTTCACCACGGTGTTCTCCGACTTCTACCTGTTCGAGAACCTCGTCGCGAACGAGAAAGGCGAGGCGGGCACGCACGCATTGCCGCAAGCCGCGCTGCCTTACCTGCAGCGCCTGGAGATCGCCCACAAGGTGAGCATCAAGGACGGCTCGTTCAGCACGGTCGATCTGTCGACCGGGCAGCGCAAGCGCCTGGCCCTGGTGCATGCCTATCTCGAGGGCCGGCCGGTGCTGGTGTTCGACGAATGGGCCGCCGACCAGGATCCGACCTTCCGCCATCTCTTTTACACGGAACTGCTTCCCGAGTTGCGTGCGCGGGGCCACCTGCTGGTGGTGATCTCTCATGACGACCGCTACTTCCACCTGGCCGACCGCGTGATCACCATGAAGGCCGGACGCATCGAGGAAGACCGGGCGCGCGCACCGCACGGCCTGGCCGCCTGAGGGACGCCTGTCCGCCCGCATCCAACACACAGAGCACAGAGGAGTTGACATCCATGCAGCACATCCATGACCTGATCGGGATCGGCTTCGGCCCGTCGAACGTCGCGCTGGCCATCGCACTCGACGAGAAGCGCCACGGCACCAAGCCGCTGGACGCCCTGTTCATCGAGCGGCAGGCCGGTTTTGCCTGGCATCCGCACATGCTGCTGGACCAGGCGCACATGCAGATCTCGTTCCTCAAGGACCTGGCGACGCTGCGCAACCCGACCAGCCGCTTCACCTTCGTTAACTACCTGTACGAGAAGGGGAGGCTGACGGACTTCATCAACCTCAAGAGCTTCTTCCCGAGCCGCCACGAGTTCAACGACTACCTGGGCTGGGCAGCGAGCCAGTTCGAGGACGCCTGCCGCTACGGCGAGGAAGTGTTCGAGGTGCTGCCCGAGAAGCAGGGCGGCGAGGTGCCGCTGCTGCGCGTGCGCTCGCGCGACGGAAGCGGCCGGGTGCAGGAGCGGCTCGCGCGCAATCTGGTGGTCGGCATCGGCGGCGTGCCCAACATTCCCGAGGCTTTCCGCGGGCTGCGCGACGACGCGCGCGTCTTCCATTCGAGCAGCTACCTGAAGGACATGGCGGGGCATCCGCAGGCCCGCAGGGTGGCCGTCGTGGGCGCGGGCCAGAGCGCGGCGGAGATCTTCATGGACCTGCAGGGCCGCCCGGGTGCGCCGCAGGTCGACCTGATCATGCGCGCGCGTTCCATCCGGCCTTCGGACGACAGCCCGTTCGTGAACGAGGTGTTCAACGCCGACTACACCGACTACATGTACAGCCGCGATAGCGACGAGCGCGCCGCATTGCTCGACGAGTTCTCGCAGACCAACTACGCGGTGGCGGACCTCGACCTGATCCAGCAGATCTACAAGGTCTTCTACGACCAGAAGGTGGCGCGCGGAACCCGCCTGCGCATGCTGCGCCAGCATGAGGTGCGCTCGGTACGCGCCTCCGCGGACGGGGTCCACCTGACGCTGCTCGACCGCGACCTGCAGCGCGAGAGCACCGTGCGCTACGACGCGGTGGTGCTGGCCACCGGCTACGCGCGCGACCACCACAAGGACTTGCTGCTGCCGCTCGCCCCCTACCTCGGCGACTACGAGGTCGATCGCTACTACCGCCTGAAGGCATCGCCCGACTTCCATCCGGGCATTTACCTGCAGGGCGCGTGCGAAGACAGCCACGGCCTGAGCGACACGCTGCTTTCGGTCACTTCCGTGCGTACCGGGGAAATCGGCAACGCGCTGCTTGCCGCCCAATCGCGCACGCGCAACACCGCGCGGGACGACGCCCAGGCGGTCCGGGTCTAGCCGGCCGCGGACGAGGCGGCCGACGATGGCGATGGTCGAGAGGACCCCGGCTTGCACGAAGACGGCTGTCGACACCGCATGGGCGCTTTTTTGCCGGCTGCACGACACGCCCTCGCGCGACCACGCCGACCAGCTCATCCGCTGGTTGGGCGAAGACCCCCGCCACGTGCGTGCGTTCGACGAGGCGCTCACGCTGTGGGCGCTGGCGGGCGCTGCCCTGGTCAAGCCCGTGCTCGAAGAGGGGCAGCGCTGCGGCCCTGACCTGCAATAGACGGCCGTCGAGCCATTGGAACCACTGAACGACATGAACGACTTTTTCTTGTTTCGCGCCCTCACGTGGAATCGCCTTGTGGCCGCCGTCGCGCTCGCGTGTGCAGCCTTCGGCGCCGCTCCTGCTTGGGCTCGGCGCGACACGCCAGCTGCCCCGATCGAGATCCGCCGCACCGCCGACGGCATTCCCCATGTGCGCGCCAGCAGCTGGCGCGGGCTGGGCATCGGCTATGGCCAGGCGCAGGCCGAAGACGCGCTGTGCACGCTGGCCGATGCCTTCGTCACCTACAGCGGGCAGCGCTCCCTGTACTTCGGTGCCGAAGGGAAGCCGCAGACGCGCTCCACCTTCGGCGAGCCCGCCAATCTCGACCTGGACTTCTTCTTCAAGGCATTTGCTGGCCCCGAGGCGGTCGAGGCCCTGAGGCGCGAGCAGCCGGCCGAACTCAACGAACTCATAGCCGGCTATGCGGAAGGCTACAACCGCCACGTGCGGGCACTGCAGGCGCAGCACGACAAGCCTGGCCATGGCGCGGCGCACGCGTGTGCCGGCGCGCCGTGGGTGCGAACCATCGGGCCTGAAGACATCTACCGGCGGATGATCGCCGCCGGGCTGGCGGGCGGGTACACGCACTTCGTCTCCGAGATCGTGAACGCAAAACCCGCGGCGGCTGCACCGCCCGCACCGGCGGACAAGCTCTCGCTGTCGTTGCGGCTCGAGATCCCGGTGGGCGACGCAAGGGGCATCGGCAGCAACGTGCTGGCGTTCGGCCAGGCGGCCACCGGCGAGCGCGGCACCAGCGTGCTGTTCGGCAACCCGCACTGGTACTGGGGCGGGCCCGACCGCTTCTACCAGGCGCATCTCACACTGCCGGGAAAGCTCGACGTAGCGGGCGTGTCCTTCCTGGGCATCCCGGTCATCATGATCGGCTTCAACAACGACGTGGCCTGGAGCCACACGGTGTCCGCCGCGCGGCGCTTCGGGCTGTTCGACCTGACGCTGGATCCGGCCGACGCCACGCGCTACCTCGTCGACGGCCGTTCCGAGCCCATGCAGGCCCAGGCGCTGGCCGTGGCGGTGCGCCGGCCCGACGGCACGGTGGACCTGGCGCGCCGTACGCTCTACCGCACGCGCTTCGGACCGGTGGTCGACCTCGGCGCGCGAAACCCCGCGCTGGCGTGGAGCGCACACAAGGCGCTGGCGATGCGCGACATCAACGCCGACAACCTGCGCATCTTCCGCAACTTCTTTCGCTGGGACCAGGCACGTTCGCTCGACGAGTTCATCGGCATCCAGCGGGAGGAGACGGCGATGCCGTGGGTCAACACCGTGGCCATCGGGCGCGGTGACGGCCGGGCCTGGTATGCGGACATCGGCGCGGTACCCGGCGTGCCAGACGACCTGCGTTCGGCCTGCGCAACGCCGTTGTCGAAGGCCTTTGCCGCATTCGATGCGGACACGCCCGTGCTCGACGGCAGTCGTTCGGCCTGCGAATGGCAGTCCGCGAAGAACGCGGTGCAGTCCGGTGCGCTGGTGGCGCAGCGCATGCCCAGCCTGCTGCGCGAGGACTATGTCGCCAACATGAACGACAGCCACTGGCTGGCAAACCCGGCGCAGCCCTTGACGGGCTTCGCGTCGGTCCTCGGCAGCGAGGGCGAGGCACTGTCGATGCGCGGACGCGAAGGGCATCGCATCGCGGGCGAACTCGCTGCGGCGGGCTCGACTTCCGCCGGGGAACTGGCCAGCCGGGTGATGCGGAAGACGCTGGAAGCACGCTCCTATACCGCCGACAGGTTCAAGCCCGCGTTGCTCGATGGCGCCTGCGCGGCAGGCCAGGTCGAACTGGCGGCCGAAAACGCAACGGCAAGGACGCGAACGGTCGACATCCGCCAGGCCTGCGAAGTGCTGCGGCGTTGGCAGAACCGCGCCGGCGCTGGCGACCGGGGCGCGCTGCTGTGGGACGCCTTCTGGACCCGGGTGCTGGAGATCCCCGCCAAGGAGCTCTACGCGCAACCGTTCTCGGCAGCGGAGCCCTTGCAGACACCCTCGGGCATCAATGCCGCGGACCCGCGCGTGGCGCGGGCGCTGGTGGGGGCCGTGGAAGACATGGCGCGCAAGGGATGGCCACTGGACACGCCGCTAGGCGAACGCCGCTTCGTCCGCAGCGAGGGCCGCGAGGTGCCGCTCTTCGGCGGCTGCGATGCCGAAGGCTATTTCACGGTGGCCTGTGCCAACGGGGGCGACTACACCATGGGCAATCGCTCGCATGGCAATACCTATCTGCAGGTCGTGTACTTCGACCGGCGCGGCGTGCAGGCGCGCACGCTGCTCGCCCACGGCGAGCGCGAAACCGCAGTGACCGGCGGCGAAGGCCTTGCCTCCGTGGCGCGCTACGCGAAAAAGGACTGGCTGCGCTTTCCGTTCCGGGAGGAGGACATCGCACGCGATCCGCAATTGCGGCGCGTGATCGTTCGTCCCTGAGCCAGCCGTTCGGCGGTGGGCCGATGCCTTAGACCCGGATCACCCGCCCCGGATTCAGGATGTTCTTCGGATCAAGCCCCCGCTTGATCGCCCGCATCATCTCCAGCGCCACCGGCGACTTGTGCTTCTCGAGCTTGTCGACCTTGAGCGAGCCGACGCCGTGCTCGGCCGAGAACGAGCCGCCGAACTTCTCGACGGCGTCATACACCAGCGTGTTGATGCGCTCTTCCTCGTTCTTCAGGAAGGCCTTGGTATCGACGTTCTCCGGCGCCTGCACGTTGTAGTGCAGGTTGCCGTCGCCCAGGTGGCCGAAGTTGACCAGCCGCACGCCGGCGATCTCGCGCGCCAGCAGCGCGTCGGTCTCCTGAACGAAGGCAGGAATGCGCGAGACGGGGATCGAGATGTCGTGCTTGATGTTCAGGCCTTCCTCGGCCTGTGCGAGCGGAATGCTCTCGCGGATGTGCCACAGCTGATGCGCCTGCGTGAGGTTCTCGGCAACCACCGCGTCGGTCACGCAGCCGTCTTCGAAGGCGGTTTCGAGCAGCGCCTCGAAGCGTGCGCGGGCGTGGTCTTCGGATTCGCTGTCGGAGTTCTCCAGCAGAACGCAGTAGGGCACTGCCTCATCGCCGATGAAAGGCACGCGCAGCTGGGGCATGTGCTTGTCGACCAGGCTCAGCGCGAACTTGCCCATCACCTCGAAGCCGGTGAGGCCCGAGCCCAGGTGCCTGTGGGCGAGGCCCAACAGGGTCACCGCATGGTCGAGCGATGGCACCGCGGCCCAGGCGGTGAGCTGCGCGGCGGGCAGCGGGTAGAGCTTCATGGTCGCCGCGGTGATGATGCCCAGCGTGCCCTCGCTGCCGACGAAGAGGTCGCGCAGGTCGTAGCCGGTGTTGTCCTTGCGCAGGCCGCTGGTGCCTTCCCAGATCTCGCCCTGCGGCGTGACCACCTCGAGGCCCAGGCACAGCTCGCGCGCTGTTGCCGTAGCGCACGACCTGCGTGCCGCCCGCGTTGGTGGCGAGGTTGCCGCCGATGGTGCAGCTGCCCTCGGCCGCGAGGCTCAGCGGGAACAGGTAGCCGGCTTGCTCGGCCGTCTCCTGCAGCGTTTGAAGAATGCAGCCGGCTTCGACCGTCATCGTGAGATTGGCAGCGTCGATCGTGCGGATCGCGTTCAGCCGCTGCAGGCTCAGCACCACCTGCGTGCCGCTGTCGTCCGGAATGGAGCCGACCGCGAGGCCGGTGTTGCCGCCCTGCGGAATCACCGCCGTGCCGGCCGCGGCGCAGGCCTTGACCACATCGGCCACTTGTTGCGTATTGGCTGGCCGCACCACGGCCAGCGACTTGCCGCGCGAGCGCTTGCGCCAGTCCTGCTCGTAGGCGGTGAGGTCGCCCTCGTTCAGCACATGCGATGCGCCGACGATGGCGCGCAGTTGTTCGATCAGGTCGGTGGAAGAAGTCATTGGGCGGAAGCCTCCAGTTGGCGGGCAGCGTTCTTGGCGTGGCGCAGGCGAAGCCGCACATGCCAGGCGCAGGCGGCGAAGAGCACGAGGCACAGCAGCACCTCGACGAGCGCGAGCACCTGGCTCACGCCGCTGGTGTCGCTCCAGGCGCGCACCACGCCCTCGGTGAAATAGAGCCAGATCATCAGGCTGACCCAGCGGTAGGTGTACATGCGGTTCTTCCACAGGCCCGCGAGCGGAACGACCAGCGGCAGCACCTTCAGAGCCATCAGCGAACCGCCGGGCCGCAGAGGCGCAAGCCACAGTTCCCAGGCCAGGCCCAGCACGATCAGGCCGACGACGCTGCCCACGGCGGCCCAGCGGGTGGCGCGGACGGAAGATGGAGTAAGCGGGTTGTCGGACACGGTGGGCGGCGGGCGCTGCGAAAAGGGCGGATGGCATGATACCGGCCATGAATCGCAGGCAACTCTGGAGGGATCTTTCTCGCTTTCCGTGGCGCAACACCGCAGCGGTGCTGGGCGAGCGTTTTCGCGAAGACCGGCTCGGCCTCACGGCCAGCAGCCTGACCTTCACCACCACCATCGCGATGGTGCCCTTCTTCACGGTGGCGCTGGCTTTGTTCACCGTGTTCCCGATGTTCGCGAAGATGCAGGGCCGCCTGCAGCGCTGGCTGATCGAGAGCCTGATTCCCGACAACATCGCGCGGCAGGTGCTGGGCTACCTGAACCAGTTCGCGAGCAAGGCCAGCGGGCTGGGCATCGCGGGCCTGATCGTGCTGCTGATCACCGCCATCGCGCTGATCCTCACCATCGACAAGACGCTCAACAACATCTGGCGCGTGCGCTCGCCGCGGCCGTTCGCGCAGCGGGTGCTGATCTACTGGGCGGCCATCACGCTGGGGCCAATCATCCTCGCGGTGAGCCTCTCCACCACTTCCTACGTGGTCTCGGCCACCAGCGACGTGGTGGGGCGCGGCATGGTGAAGCTCTTCTTCGACACCTTCGAGTTCATGCTGCTCGCGGTCGGCATGGCGTCTCTGTACCACTACGTGCCCAACACCAACGTACGGTGGTCGCATGCGTGGGCCGGAGGTATCTTCGTGGCGGCGGCCATCGAGATCGCCAAGCGCGTGCTGGGCTACTACCTGAGCCTGGTGCCGACCTACTCGGTGTTGTATGGCGCCTTCGCCACGGTGCCGATCCTGCTGGTGTGGATCTACGTGGCCTGGGTGATCGTGCTGCTCGGCGCGGTCATCGCGGCCTACCTGCCGAGCCTCTTGACGGGCGTCGCGCGGCGCGGAGGCTCCGCCGGATGGCCCATGCAACTTGCCATGGAAACGCTGCAGCACCTGGCCCGCGCGCAGGCCACGCCGGCCAAAGGCATGGGCGCGACCGAACTGGTGACGCGCATGCGCGTCGATGCGCTGCAACTCGCGCCGGTGCTCGAGACGCTGGTGGCGCTCGACTGGATCGCGCCGCTGGCGGAAGAGCCCGCCAACGAAGACCCGCGCTACGTGCTGCTGGCCGACCCTTCGACGCCCATCGAGCCGTTGCTGAAGGAACTGCTGATGCCCCGGGCCGAGCCGCTCGAGGACCTCTGGCAGAAGGGGCCGCTGCGCTCCCTAAGGCTGGGCGACGTGCTTCTGATCTGAATAGGAGCCGGCCTGGCTAGACAAGGTTTTGCGTCGTTGTCCAGTTTCAAAGGTGATCTCGTTCAGACGGGGCGAGCTGAAGCTCAGCACAAGCGCCGAATTCAAGCTGCTGCCCTCTAGGAACTCGACGCATGCATAAACAATTTGAAGCGGCGGGCCTTCAAGAGCGAACCGTTTAGGGCTAACTCTCAAGCCATGACTGCAAACAATGTGTTACTTTACATAACCGATTGAGGCGGTTGGCGTTTCTTATGGTCAATAGGGCCGCCTTCAAGCTTTAGCTACTTTGCCGCGTGTGCCTTCGGTGAAGCGCCGTCGGTTCAGTCAAGGGAGCCCAATGTCTGAATCTGAATCCTCTGTCTTCCAAAGCAATCTGCCTTTGGAAACCAAGCTCGAGCGAGCTCGGATGGAATTGCTGGACCTTTCCGCGCGCAATCGTCTTTTGCATGTTCCCCGCTTCTCGAAGAGCGCCAAAACCATCGACGTCATCGACGAGAAGTCGTCGGAAGTGTTCCGTCTTCTGGTGCGCGAGAACAAGGCGTTCACGTTCATTGCCGGGCGACCAGATCGAGCTGGCAGCGACGCTGCGGATGAGATAGAGGACGAGGAAGAGGTTTCAGTCGTTGAACTTGCCCAACCTGAGGAAGATGAAGGGGACGCCGATGCGCGAGGCGTATTCCTACGGCATACCGACACTAAGCTTCAAACACGGATGACGCCGAAGGGGCTCCAAAAGCGCCTTCTGGATCTTTATCACGACGCCCGTACGCTTGAGGAAGAGCAGGGCGTAAATATCCTGTTTTTGGCACTTGGCACTCTGAATTGGGTGGATCCGAACAAGAAAGAGAACATTCGCAATGCTCCGCTGATCCTGATCCCGGTGAGTCTGGAGCGCGGAACCGCCGGCGAAAAGTTTCGGCTTCGACTGCGACCGGAAGACCAAACCTCGAACCTCTCGCTCGAGGCCTATTTGGACCGAGTGCATGCGCTCAAGCTCCCCTCCTTCGAGGCAGGAGATGAGTTCGAGCCCGCCGCATACCTTTCTGCCGTGGCGGAAGCGATATCTACAAAGCCCGATTGGGCGGTTGTTCCAGACAACATCGTCCTGGGCTTTTTCTCGTTCGCCAAATTTTTGATGTACAGAGATCTAGATCCAGAAAACTGGCCTGCGGTGGGAAAGCTGACGGACCAACCGATGATCCGCTCGCTCTTGTCCGACGGCTTTGAAGGTCGAGAGCCTCTCATGTCGGAAGATCTGCCGCTCGATGCTCATATTGAGCCCGAGGAGATGCTTCATATCGTCGACTGCGATAGTTCGCAGACCCTGGCTGTTCACGATGTGCGCCGCGGACGTGATCTGGTCATTCAGGGGCCTCCAGGCACTGGAAAGTCGCAAACGATCGCCAACGTCATCGCGTCTGCCGTCGCAGATGGCAAGACCGTTCTCTTCGTGGCAGAAAAGATGGCTGCGCTCGATGTCGTTAAGAGGCGCTTGGATCAAGCCGGTGTAGGCGACACCTGTCTAGAGCTTCATAGCAATAAGGCGAACAAGCGAGTTCTGCTTGACGAATTGCGGCGAACCTGGGAGTTGGGCTCTCCGCGCGGTGAGTTCCCGTCCACGTTGACCGCAAAGCTCAAGGATGCGCGAGATCTTCTCAACAGCCATGCTTCTCGCATGCACGCACGTCACATGCCTTCGGCATTGACTGCGTATGACGTCATCGGGCACTTGACCCGCCTCCGACAGGAAGGCCAAAGCCCCGTAGATGTTTCTCTGGACGGTGCAACTTCATGGACGCCGGATGGCCTCGCCGCTCGCAGTCATCTGATTCACGAACTCACGCAGCGCATCGATGAAATCGGGTTGCCTGCCAGCCACCCATGGAACGGCGTGGGACTGGATATGGTGTTGCCCACGACTGTCGAGAGATTAGTCCCGAGGCTGGACGGTCTGCGTGCAGAAATTGAAAGGTTGCACAACGAGGTGGCCGAGCTAGCTAAGGCGCTCGAGCTCAACCCTCTGCCTGAGACGTTTGCGGATGTCCGCAGCATTCGCGAACTCGCGGAGATTATGGAGGCTGGCCCTGATTTTTCCGAGCGTGCGTTGACCGCGCCGATATGGGACCAAGGTCTGACGCAGATCCGAGATCTTGTGGATTACGGATTGATGTTTGAACGGGTGTCGAACGAACTATCGCCTTTGTTCTCTGCACAGGCACTTGGTACGTCCATAGACGGCTTGGAGGCGGGGCTGGCTTGGCTTCCGGTCGACATCTCGCCCGATGTGTTCAGGAAAGCGCGAGAGTTGACTGCGGTCCTTCCATTGCTGCGGGCCGATGCCGAGAGATTGAGGCTCGAGCTTGGCTCTATTGGTGCGATTGATACCTTCGCGGCGATCGCAAAGATCGCCGCTACCGGTGAACGTGTTGCTGCTGCGCCTGATGCCAGTCCCGATGCCTTCGCCGCGACCGTCTGGGATCACGGCGTTGAGCAGGCTGGTGACTTGGCTGAGGCCGTAGCCGCATTGGAGGAAGCACGCGGCAAGATTGGGAATCGCCTGCTGGACGTGGCTTGGACTACCGACGTCAGGGCCGCGCGCCAGTTCCTGGCGACGAACACGGGCTGGCTCAGACATTTCAACAGCGGTTGGCGCAAGGCGAGAGCGCTCGTACGTTCAATCGTCAGCGACCAGAATGCACAGACATCGGAGGTTGTCAAGCTTCTCGATATCCTCGTGCGAGGGCAGGCGTCAGCGGCCAAAGTCCGTGACGGCGACGCTTTTGGCCGCTCGGCGTTCGGTGCAGACTGGCGGGGTGAGCGGTCCGCGAGCGCACCATTGCTGGCGCTTGTCGCTTGGATGCGGACCTTGCGAGGCCTTGGAGCCGAGCCGCGGCTGATCGCCGGAAAGTTGGCTCAGCGTGCTGAGGTTGGTGACCGGTCGCTCCAGCTGAGAAAACTCCTTGACCGTACTCAGCCACTCCTGATGGGGCTTTGGTCCGACCTTGCGACCGTTGCGTCAAGTGCCATGAACGGTGCTGCCTCGGTGGAGCGTGTTGCACTGGAACTGATCGAACTGCGAGTTAAGGGGATGGTCTGGGCGAACGACCTTTCGGGCCAGGTGCTGAAGACGGTACCGGAAAGGTTGGGCGAACGATTGGATCTGGTTAGACGCCTCGCGGCATGGCAAGAGCTAGCCAAGACAATAGGCGCTTACGACGAAACTGGTCGCCAGGCGTTCGACGGCGCGTGGGCCGGGCTTGCCTCCAACTGGATGCTCCTTTCGTCCGGAATCGATTGGATCAAGCAGCATGGCGCACACCGGCAACTCGCGGCGAGACTTCCGCATCGCGGGGAGATTGCCGAACGAGCGCGCTTTGTAGACCGTGCATCCGATACGGCTTCGTCTGAGCTTGGCGAGGTGCTTGTTGCATTGCGAACGGACGCCGCCGCGATTTTCGGCACGTCGTCCTGCGCAGCGACGCCCATTCGCACCGCGGCCAGCAAGCTAGTCGCATGGCTTGCTAACCCTGAACAACTGTCGAAGTGGGTCACTTACCGAGAGCGCGCGAACAAGGCCCGAGTTGCGGGTTTGACTTCAATCGTCGATCGCCTTGTTGATGGACGCCTGAAGACCGAGGCGGCGCGCTCGACGTTCGAGATCGCATACTACGAAGCGATACTGGCTGAGTTAGTTCGGCTCGACGCCGAAATCGGGCGGTTCGACGGAAATCTGCATGCCAGGCAGGTTCAAGAGTTTGCAAATCTCGATCTGCAGCGCATCAAAGCAGCAAGTATTGAGGTTGTGAGGACCCACCATCAGAGAATCCCGCCGCGTGACGGCGGCGTTGGCCCTGTCGGCGTTCTGCGCGCTGAAATGGCGCGGCGCAGGGGACACATGCCGATCCGGCAACTCATGCAGAAGGCCGGACCCGCCGTACAAGCACTCAAGCCGGTTCTGATGATGAGCCCCCTGTCTGTGGCGCAGTTCTTGACGCCTGGACGCCTCACTTTCGATCTTCTTGTAATGGATGAGGCGAGTCAGATCCAGCCAGTCGACGCGCTCGGCGCGATCGCGCGTTGCAAGCAGGTTGTCGTAGTTGGGGATGAAAGGCAGCTTCCACCGACGAAGTTTTTCTCCAAGATGACTGGATCACAAGCTGGCGAGGATGACGACGACGGCACCCCTGTGGCGGACATCGAAAGTATCTTGGGACTGTTTGTTGCGCGAGGGTTGCCTCAGCGAATGTTGCGTTGGCACTATCGCAGTCGGCATCAATCCCTGATCGCGATCTCGAACAGTCAGTTCTATGAGAACAAGCTCTTCATCGTGCCCAGCCCGTATACGCAGGAAGCGGGAATGGGACTGCGCTTTCATCATGTTCCAGAGGGCATCTTCGACTCTGGTGGCACCGGGACGAATGCTATCGAGGCCCGGGTGGTGGCAGAAGCCATTATTCGGCATGCCAAGACTAGTGCGGAGCAATCGCTGGGTGTCGCTACATTCTCCGTATCTCAGCGCCGCGCAATTCAGGACGAGCTGGAATTGCTACGCCGATTGAATCCGGATACGGAAGATTTCTTTCACGCCCACCCGAGCGAGCCGTTTTTCGTCAAGAACTTAGAAAACGTCCAGGGAGATGAGCGCGACGTCATCATCATTTCGGTCGGCTATGCCAGGAACTCGCAGGGGTATATAGCTATGCGCTTTGGTCCACTCGGCGCAGACGGTGGTGAGCGTCGTTTGAATGTGCTCATCAGCCGTGCAAAACGACGGTGCGAAGTGTTCGCTTCAATGACGGACGAAGACATCGACCTCAGCCGAGCAAAAGGCAAGGGTGTCTTTGCATTCAAGCTGTTTCTCCACTACGCACGTACAGGGCGGCTTTCGGTTGCACAGTCGAGTGGCCGGGGAATGGACAGCGTTTTCGAAGAGCAGGTCGCCAATGCACTTCAAGCCAGGGGATATCAAGTTCATCCGCAGGTTGGAATTGCCGGATTCTTCATCGACTTGGCGATAGCAGATTCACAGCGCCCGGGTCGATACTTGATTGGAATTGAATGCGATGGTGCTTCATACCACTCGGGTCGATCAGCAAGAGATCGAGACCGCCTGCGTCAAGCTGTGCTCGAAGACCATGGATGGATCATTCATCGCATCTGGAGTACGGACTGGTTCCAACGCCCAATTGAACAACTGGAACGAACAGTCGCCGCGATCGAAGCCGCCAAGGCTGAACTCGATGCGAGACTTGAGAACGGCCTTTTCAAACAGCGTGCAGTTCCTGTCGAGATCGTCACCGTAGATCGGGGGGACATCACAGAGATCGGTCTGTCAGACGCCGAAGACGGCAAGCCCTCCGATCGCGTCTATGTCGAGGCCACCCCCGTGAGAGCGGGGCCATATGAGCTTCACGAAACACCTGTCGGCGTTATGGCTGATCTGGTTGAGCAAGTCGTGCGTGTCGAGGCGCCAGTTCACATCGACGAAGTGATCACACGGATTCGTACTGCATGGGGTCTTCTGCGCGCCGGTGCCCGAATTGAGGCTGCAGTCGAACAAGGCGCCGGTCTGGCTCTGGGTAGAGGCCGTATTACCCGCGATGGTGCGTTTCTTTCCAGCCCAGGGCATGACCCGTTTCCTCGTGACCGTGGTGCTACCTTGTCGGCGGGCCTGCGAAAGCTTGAAATGATTCCTCCGCGTGAGATTGCAGCTGGTGTTGTTCACGTTGTAACGACGAATTTCGGAGCGACCGAAGACGAGATCATCATTGCTGTTTCTCGCATGCTCGGTTTCAAGGCTACTAGCACCCAGCTTCGCAAACTTATTTCTGAAGCGATTGAAAGCCTGCTGGAAAGTTCTAGTGTGCGTCTAGAGGAAAAGATGATCGTCGCCGCCGCGGGGCGGTCTGACAGTGCTTCTTCGAGTGCCGTTTTCCCAAAGTAATGGTATGGACCGATGGCGGGAGCAGCGCTACTCAGTGATGGGGAAGGTCTACGGGGCTCGCTAGATCTTCACCCGCCCCAGCCAGACATCGCGATACATCGCCCAGTCCCCCATGAAGGAATAGAGCGGCCGCTTGAACGAGGCCGGCTTGTTCTTCTCGAAGCCGAAGTGCCCGACCCAGGCGAAGCCATAGCCCGCCACGAGGCCCGCCAGCAGCCACCACGGATTGAGCGTGACTATCAGCGCCACCAGGCACAGCAGCGAGATGGTCGAACCGGCGAAGTGCAGCCGCCGGCAGGTGAGGTTGGCGTGCTCGGTCAGGTAGAAGGGATAGAACTGCGCGAAGCTCTTGAACTGGCGAGGATCGACGGCAGATGCTGGGGCGGTCGTGGTGTTCATCGTGCGAGTCTCCTGTACCCTGCGGGAGGGCTTTGTCCATAATAGCCACGACCTCCCGGCCGTACCACCCGGTCTTCCGATCACACCACCGACGCATCAGCCTTGAGCGCTCTTCCAAGCCTTCCAAGCACCCCCCGAATCCGCCGATCCGGCCGGCGATGCGCCCTGGGTCGTCTGCCTTTGCGCCGAATGGTGCGGCACCTGCCGCGACTACCGGCCGCTGCTCCAGGAAGTGGCGCGTGCGCATCCGCAGTTCCGCTTCGCCTGGGTCGACATCGAGGACCACGCCGACATCGCCGACGCCTTCGACGTCGAGACCTTCCCCACGCTGCTGGTCGCCGGTGCCGATGGCACGCGCTTCCTTGGGCCGCTGCTGCCGCATGCCGAAACGCTCTCGCGCATGCTCTCGGCGCTGCAGGCGCCGCAGCCCTCCAGCCTCGACGTCGACCTGCTGCTGGCTGTGCTGAACAAGAAGCCAGCCGTCTTCGCGGTCTGACCGGCCGGAGCCCTTCCCATGAAAGTCCTGATCTTCGGCGCCACCGGCATGGTGGGGCAGGGCGTGCTGCGTGAATGCCTGCTGGCGCCCGACGTGGAAAGCGTCGTCGCAATCGGCCGCAACCCCACGGGGCAGCAGAACCCGAAGCTGCGCGACCTGGTCCACAGGAACATGTACGACTACGGCGACATCGAATCGCAGTTGCAAGGCTTCGATGCGTGCTTCTTCTGCCTCGGCGTATCGTCGGTGGGCATGAAGGAGCCCGAGTACAGGCGCATCACCTACGACCTGACGCTGGCGGCCGCCACCGTGCTCGCGCGGCTCAACCCGGGCATGACCTTCACCTACGTGACGGGCGCCGGCACCGACAGCAGCGAGCGCGGCAGCAGCATGTGGGCGCGCGTGAAGGGCGCGACCGAGAACGCGCTGCTGCGCTTGCCGTTCAAGGCGGCCTACATGTTCCGCCCCGGCATGATCCAGCCGCTGCACGGCATCCGCTCGAAGACTCCGCTGTACGACGCGGCCATCGTCGTGCTCAAGCCCGTGCTCGGGCTGGCCTTCCGCCTCTGGCCGAACCGGGTGACGACCACCGAGAAGGTGGGGCGCGCGATGCTGGCCGTGGCGCGCAACGGTGCGCCGAAGCCGATCCTCGACCCGGCCGACATCAACGCCCTGGGCTGATCTCCTTCTTCGTTGCGCCGAAAGCCTGCGCGCGCCCCAGCTTGCGGCGCCCCGCGCTGGCGATGGCCGTGACCAGGTGCCGAACGAAGTCCTGCGCCAGCGGCGGCAGCGTGCGGCCCTCGAGCGCCAGCACCTGCAGCTGGCGCTGCTGCAGCGGTGCTTCCGCGAACGGCCGGGCCACCAATGTGCCCTCGTCGATCAGGTGCATCACCGTGACCAGGCCCGACAGCATCACGTCGGGCGTGCGCAGCAGCGGCAGCAGCACCGACGAGAAATTGCTCACGAAGAGCGCGCGGTACTGCAGCCCCTGCAGGCTGCAGGCCTGGTCGAACAGCTGGCGCGCGGTCACGCCCTTGTCGCCCACGGCCAGCGGATAGCGCACCGCGTCGGCCACCGACACCACGCGCTGGCGCGCCAGCGGATGGTCGGGCCTCAGCACCGCGTAGACCGGCGCCGTGGCCGAATGCTCGATCTTCAAGCCGGGCTCGGGCGCTACCACGTACTTGAGCGCGATGTCGGTCTCGCCGCGCGCCAGCAGCGCGCTCACGCCATCGGGCGAGCCCACGTGCAGCTCCAGTTGGCAGCCGGGGTTCGCCGACTCGAAGCTGCGCATCACCAGCGGCATGAAGTGCCCCGCGAAGCCTTCGGTGCAGGCCATGCGGATGCGCCGCGCGCTCTGTCCGCCGAGGTCGCGTACCTGTTCGATCACCTGCTCGATGTCGAGCTGCGCATTGCGCAAATGCGCAGCCAGCCGTTCGCCGGCGGCCGTGAGCGCCATGCCGCGCGCATGCCGTTCGAAGAGAGGCGTGCCTAGGCTGTCCTCCAGCTTGGCGATCTGCCGGCTCACCGCCGACGAGGCCACGAAGAGGCGCGCGGCCGCCTGGTTGACCGAGCCGCTGCGCGCCACTTCGAGGAAGTGCCGCATCGGGATGCTGAGGAGCGGGAGCGTCATGGCAGGGATGGAAGTGCCCGAAGTATTGCCTTCAAGGCAATGGTAGCTTGCCAAAACGATGCTGGAAGCATCGGCCTTCAGGCCTTGTACTTGCTCCACCCGATGGACAGACAGACAAGGACCTCCTTCATGCCACGCAAAGACAGCCTCGCCGCTGCAGCCGCCTACTTCGACAAGGGCGGCTTCTTCGCCGACCTCCAGCGCCGCGTCGCCTTCCGCACCGAGAGCGACACCGGCGCCGCCACGCCCGCGCTCGAGGCCTATCTGCGCGAGGAGATGATTCCGCCGCTCGCCGCACTCGGCTTCGCCTGCGAGGTGGTCGCCAACCCGGTGCCTGGCGGCGGCCCCTTCCTCATCGCACGCCGCGTCGAGGATCCGTCCCTGCCTACGGTAATGACCTACGGCCACGGCGACGTCGTCAGCGGTCAGGACGCGCACTGGGAAGAGGGCCTCGCCCCCTGGGCGCTGACGGCGCGCGGCGAACGCTGGTACGGGCGCGGCACGGCCGACAACAAGGGCCAACACAGCATCAACATCGGCGGCCTCGCGGCAGCGCTGGACGCGCGCGGCGGCAGGCTTGGCTACAACGTGACCTGGCTGGTCGAGATGGGCGAGGAAGCCGCCTCGCCCGGCCTGCATGCGGTGTGCGAGCAGCAGCGCGACAAGCTGCGCGCCGACCTGTTCATCGCCAGCGACGGCCCGCGCGTGAGCGCCGCTCGGCCCACGTTGTTCCTCGGTTCGCGGGGTGCGGTCAACTTCAGCCTGCGGCTGCGCGCCCGGCCGCGCGGCTATCACTCGGGCAACTGGGGCGGCGTGCTGGTCAATCCGGGCACGGTCATCAGCCATGCGGTGGCCTCGCTGGTCGATGCGCGCGGGCGCATCCTCGTCGAGGCGCTGCGCCCGCCGCCGGTGACGCAGGCGGTGCGCGACGCGCTGGCCAGCATCGCCATCGGCGGCGGCGCGGACGATCCCGAGGTCGACGAGGGCTGGGGCGAGCCCGGCCTGAGCCCGGCCGAACGGCTGGTGGCCTGGAACACCATCGAGGTGCTGGCGCTCGGCGCGGGCTCGCCGCAGCGGCCCGTCAACGCGATTCCCTCGGAAGCCGTGGCGCACTGCCAGCTGCGCTTCGTGGTCGGCACGCCCTGGCAGGACCTGCGGAAGATCGTTCGCGCGCACCTCGACGCGCACGGCTTCGGCCAGGTCGAGGTGCAGGTGACGCTGACCGGCGCAGCGACGCGGCTCGACGTGGAGAACCCCTGGGTGGGCTGGGCACGCCGGTCCATCGAGGAAAGCAGCGGCCAGCGGCTCGATCTGCTGCCCAACCTCGCCGGTTCGCTGCCCAACGACGTCTTCGCCGACCTGCTCGGGCTGCCCACGCTGTGGGTGCCGCATTCGTACCCCGCCTGCGCGCAGCACGCGCCCAACGAGCACCTGCTCGCGCCGCTGGCGCGCGAGGGCCTGCAGATCATGGCCGGCCTGTACTGGGACCTGGGCGAGCCGGGACTCGCGCCGTGGGCTGCCGGCCGGCTTGCGCAATCCGCTTCCACTCTCTCCTGACACGCACCATGGACATCGCCATCTCACGTCGCCGCTTCGGCCTGCTGCTTTCCGCTTCCGCCGTGCTGGGCGCCCATTCGCCCGTCTTCGCCCAGGGGGCCTGGCCCGAACGTCCGATCAAGCTGGTCGTGCCGTTCCCGCCGGGCGGCGGCACCGACCTGGTCGCGCGGGCGATGGGGCAGACGCTGTCGGAGCAGCTCGGCCAGCCTGTCGTGATCGACAACAAGCCCGGCGCCTCCACCATCATCGGCACCGACGCGGTCGCCAAGGCCGCGCCCGACGGCTACACGCTGCTGCTGTCGGGCTCGACCAGCTTCAGCGTGAACCCGGCCCTGCGTGCCAAGCTGCCCTACGACACGGTGCGCGACCTCGCGCCGATTGCCATCGTCGCGCGCACGCCCCTGGTGCTGGTGGTGGGCAAGGGCCAGCCCTGGCAGTCGCTGCCCGAACTCGTCGCGGCGGCCAAGGCAAAGCCGAAGAGCATCCGCTACGCCACCTTCGGCTCGGGCTCGGGGCCGCACCTGTCGGGCGAGCTGTTCGCGCTGGCCGCGGGCATCCAGCTACAGGACATTCCGTACAAGGGCAGCAGCCAGAGCTCGCTGGCGGTGATCGGCGGCGAGGTCGAGATCGCCATCGACACCGTGGCGGCCGTGGCGCCGCACGTGCGCGCGGGCAAGCTGCGCGCGCTGGGCATCGTGGGGGCGACGCGCTCCAGCATGCTGCCGGAGGTGCGCACGCTGGCCGAACAGGGCCTGCCCGAGGCCACCTTCGATGCCTGGTACGGCTTCGCCGCCCCGGCGCGCACGCCGGCTCCGGTGATCGACAAGCTCGCCCGCACGGTCGTCGCGACCATGGGGCACCCGGCGCTGCAGGCGCAGCTGCGCGCGCAGGGCATGGAGCCGGTGGCCATCGGCGCGGCGGCCTTCCGCACGCAGATGGAAGGCGAGATCTCGCGCTACCGCGCGCTCGCCCACCGGGCGGGCATCGCGGCGGAGTAGGTCAGGTCGACACGAAGTCGCGCAGCGCGAACAGCACCGCGTCGGGCGCCTCGCTCATCAGCGAATGGCCCGCATGCACCGTCACCACCTTCGCGTTGCGCGCCTTGCTCACCAGCGCCTTGGTCGCGCGCGGCGGCGTCATCTGGTCGGCATCGCCCAGCAGGAAGAGAACCGGGCACTGCACCTTCTCGACGGCCGCCTCGCCGTTCGCGTAGTCGTTGCAGGCCTTGAAGCCGATGTGGAACACGTTCGCCTCGCGGTTGCTCGCGAGCACGCGGCGCATCAGCGCGCGGGAGCTGCCGTAGAGCCAGGTGCCGGGGCCGAGCGAGGAGGGCGGCGGCGCCAGCAGCGAATGCGAGAAGGTGTTGACCATGGCGATGGCGCGCTGCGGATCGCTCACCGAGCTTTCGAGCAGGGCGGGCGACACCACCATCGGATAGGCCGTGCCGACCATCGCGAGCTGCGTGATGCGATCCGGCGCGCGCGAGGCCGCCTCCAGCGCGATCAGCGAGCCGAAGCTGTGGCCGACCAGCGCGGCCTTCTGCACGCCGGCCGCGTCGAGCAGCGCGATCACGAACTGCGCCGCCTCTTCCACGCTGGCCGGCGGCGGGCCTTCGCTCTTGCAGTGGCCGGGGAGGTCGACCGCGAGCACGTTCCAGCCGTGGTTGGCGAACCAGCGGCTCTGCAGGATCCAGACGCTGTGGTCGTTCAGCACGCCGTGGATGAACACGATCGTGGGCTTGGCCGCATCGAAGGGCTTGCCGCCGGTGTAGCAGTAGGTGGTGTGGCCGTTGACGGTGTAGTTCATCTCAGGCACCCGCCTTTTCCGCGGCCTTCAGGGCACGCTTGAGGTCGTCGATCAGGTCGGCCGGGTCTTCGAGGCCGATCGAGAGGCGGATCGTGCCCTGCGAAATGCCCGCGCCCGCCAGCGCCTCGTCGGTCATGCGGAAGTGCGTGGTGCTCGCGGGGTGGATCACCAGGCTGCGGCAGTCGCCCACGTTGGCCAGGTGGCTGAAGATCTTCAGCGTCTCGATGAAGGCCTTGCCCTGCGCGCGGCTGCCCTTGATGTCGAAGCTGAACACGGCTCCGGCGCCGCGCGCGCCATGGCGCAGCAGCTTCTGCGCGAGCGCGTGGCTCGGGTGCGATTCGATCAGCGGATGTCCCACGCGCGACACGAAGGGATGGCTCGCGAGGAACTCGACCACCTTCTGCGTGCTGTCGATGTGGCGCTCCATGCGCAGCGGCAGCGTCTCGATGCCCTGCAGGATCAGCCAGGCAGTGTGCGGGCTCATCGAGGCACCGAAGTCGCGCAGCCCCTCGCGGCGGGCGCGCAGCAGGAAGGCACCGACGGTGCTTTCCTCGCTGAAGACCATGTTGTGGAAGCCGTCGTAGGCCTGCGTCAGCTCGGCGAATTTGCCCGACTTTTCCCAGTCGAAGCTCCCGCCGTCGACCACCACGCCGCCGATGACGGTGCCGTGGCCCGAGAGGAACTTGGTCGCCGAGTGGTAGACCAGGTCGGCGCCCCAGTCGAAGGGCTTGATCAGGTAGGGCGAGGTGAGCGTGGAGTCGACCAGCAGCGGCACGCCGGCCTCGTGGGCGATGTCGGCCACGGCCGGGATGTCGAGCACGTCGAGCCCGGGGTTGCCCACCGTCTCGCCGAAGAAGAGCTTGGTCTCGGGGCGTACCGCGGCGCGCCAGCCGTCGAGGTCTCCGGGCTTCACGAAGGTGGTCTCGATGCCGAAGCGGCGCATCGTGTAGTGCAGCAGGTTCTGCGAGCCGCCGTACAGGGCCGTGCTGGCCACGATGTGCGAGCCCGCGCCCATCAGCGTGGCCACCGAAAGGTGCAGCGCCGCCTGGCCGCTGGCGGTAGCGATGGCGCCGATGCCGCCTTCGAGCGCCGACACGCGCTGCTCCAGCACCGCGTTGGTCGGGTTGCTGATGCGCGAGTACACGTGGCCGGCGCGCTCCAGGTTGAAAAGGGCGGCGGCGTGGTCGCTGGATTCGAAGACGAAGGAGGTGGTCAGGTGGATCGGCACCGCCCGCGCGCCGGTGGCGGGGTCGGGCGCGGCGCCGGCGTGCAGCGCGAGGGTGTCGAAACCGGGGTCGGAATATCCGGGCATGAGGGCCTTTCTCGTGTCTGAGCTGTTGTCTCCTGGCAAAGCCCCGTTACGTCTGCAATTCATGCGTGCGCGACAGGGGCGCTCAGGTCGGCGTCGATTGTGGGCTATATTCAAAAACGTAACCCCCGCCCAGATAGCCGGGATCGAGTTCGAGAGGAGCACACGATGAAAGTCAGCGACATCCTTCGCGTCAAGGGCAATACGCTCTTCACCATCACGCCAGACGACCTGCTGGCAGAAGCCGCCAAGACGATGGCGGAAAAGGACATCGGCTCGCTGGTGGTCATGGAGCACGGCGACCTGGTCGGCATGCTCACATTCCGCGAGGTGATCGTGACCATCGTCGCCAACGGCGGCCAGGTCGGCACCACGCAGGTCCGCAAGGCCATGGACGACGCCCCCGTCACCTGCACGCTGGAAACCGACCTCGACGAGATCCGCCGCATCATGCTGGAGCGCCACGCGCGCTACATGCCCGTGATGGACAAGCGCATGCTGATGGGCGTGATCAGCTTCTACGACGTGGCCAAGGCCGTGGTGGACAGCCAGAACTTCGAGAACAAGATGCTCAAGGCCTACATCCGCGACTGGCCCGAAGAAGACGAAAAGGCCGGCTGACCTGCCGGCCTCCCCCAGCGCGGCGGGCCCTGCTCAGGGCAGCCGCGCGATCTGCGCCTGCAGCAGCGCGTAGAAGCCCTCGGAATCGGCCTCGCTGATCCACAGCGTATTGGGCGTGCGGCGGTTGTAGCCGCGAAAGTCGACCACCGTCGCGCCGGTCGTGAACTCACCCTTCGTCTCCACATCCACGCTCACCTTCGCGCCCTTGAAGAGCTCGGGCTTGAGCAGGTAGGCGATCACGCACGGGTCGTAGATCGGGCCGACGGCCACGCCCCGTCGACGCAGGCCGTAGGCCATCATCGAGTCGAAGATGTCCGCTACCACCCTGCCGGCGTTGTTGCGCATGGCGCGGAAGGGCGCGATGCGCTCGGGCGTCAGCAGCACGCGGCGCGCCGCGTCGTGCGACATGACCGTGACCGGCACGCCGCTGCGGAACACGATCGACGCGGCCTCGGGGTCGGCATACACGTTGAAGGTGGCGGCCGGCGTGATGTTGCCGCCCACGCCCCAGGAGCCGTCCATCACCACGATCTCGGCAATGGCCGGCTTGATGTCGGGCGCCGAGTTGAGCGCGGCCGCGAAGTTGGTGAGCGGCCCCAGGCCCACGAGCGTGATGCTCTTCGGCGGCGCGGCGCGCAGCGTCTCGATGATGTACTGCACCGCGTGGGTGGGCATCAGCGGGCCGCGCGGCTCGTGCAGCGTCGGGCCTTCCATGCCGGTCTTGCCATGCACGTCGTCGGCGAAGATGGGTTCGCGCACCAGCGGGCGCGGATAGCCGGCGTAGACCGGGATCTCGGGCCGGTTGGCCCAGTCGCGCACCATGCGCGCGTTCTTCTCGGTCACCGCCAGCGGCAGGTTGCCCACGCTCACCGTCAGCGCCTTGATGTCGAGCCGGTCGGTGGCGGCCATGGCCATCAGCAGGGCGATGGCGTCGTCCTGGCCGGGGTCGGTGTCGATGATGACCTGGCGCTTGCCTGTTGCCGGAGGCAGCCGGGTCGCCGGGGTGCCGGCGAGCGCCTGCGCCAGTTCGGCGGGGCTCGGGCTCTGGGCCCATGCCATGCCCGCGAGGCCGGCGGCGGATGCGCCAAGCAGCAGGGCGCGGCGGGACAGCAAAGGCCTGGTCATGCGCTCACTCCTTGATGTTGGCGGTCTGCACGATCTTCTGGTTGCGCGCGTACTCGGCCTGCACGAACTTCGCGAAGGCCTCGGGCGTGCCGCTGCCCGGCAGCGCGCCTTGCTCCACGAGCTTGCTGCGCACGCCTTCTTCCTGCAGCACCGCGTTGAGTTCCTGGTTGATCTGCGCGACCACGGCCGGCGGCGTCTTCGCGGGCGCGAAGATGCCGGTCCAGCTCACCATGTCGAAGCCCTTGAGGCCGGGCATCTCGTCGAAGGTCGGCACGTTGGGCAGCGCGGCCAGCCGCTTGCTGCCGGTGATGCCCAGCGCCTTCAGCCGCTTGCCGTTCACGTGCGGAATCGCGCTGGTGCTCACCAGCATCGCCAAGTCGACCTGCTCGCCGATCACGTCGGTGGCGATCTGTGCGCCGCCGCGGTAGGGCACGTGCGTGACGAAGAAGCCGCTGCGCTCCTTCAGCAGCTCCATCGCCAGCTGCAGCACGGTCCCCACGCCCGAGGTCGCGTAGTTGTATTTGCCGGGCTTGGCCTTGGCCAGCTTCACGAAGTCGGAGAAGGTCTGCGCCTCGAGGCCGGGCCGTGCCACCAGCACCATCGGCGCCGTGTTGAGCATGCCCACCGGCGCCAGGTCCTTCAGCGGATCGAAGCGGAAGGCCGAGGGGTTCACCAGCTTGCCGATGGCGATGGCGCTGTCGGGGCCCGCCACCAGCGTGTAGCCGTCGGGCGCCGCGTTCACGGCCTTGGCCACGCCGATCGCGCCGCCCGCGCCGGCCACGTTCTCGACCACCACCGACTGCTTGAGCCGTTCGCCCAGGCGCTGGGCCACCAGGCGGGCGTTCACGTCCACGCTGCCGCCGGCGGTGAAGGGCACGATCAGCGTGATGGGCTTGGCCGAGGGCCAGGCCTGCTGCGCGAGGGCCATGGTGGGCAGGGCGGCGCAGAGCGCAGTGGCTAGCAGCAGGCGGCGGGGCGTGTTCATGGCGTGGGTCATCCTTGGTGATCGGGGGAGGGGGCGGGCTCGCTTTCGAGCCGGGCGCGCAGCGCGTCGAACTCGGCGCTCCACTGCGTGCGCCATTCGCGGCGCTGCGCGTCGTCGATCCAGGCGCCGTCGAGGCCGTTGAGCATGAAGCCGCGCAGGTGGTCCAGGCCGAAGCCGAAGTCGCGCACCATCATCAGCCAGGCCTGCGTGGGCGTGACCTTGTGCAGCGTCGGGTCGTCGGTGTTGGGGTGGATGCGCAGGCCCAGGCCGGGCATGCGGCGGATGGGGTGGTCGATTGCCCAGCGCTCGGGCGGCAGGGTGCGCAGGTAGTAGGAGTTGGTGGGCACCACGGTGAAGATCACGCCGCGCTCGGCGCACTGGCGCGCGTAGTCGGGCTGGTCGACCACCGTGTAGCCGTGGTCGATGCGGTCGACCTGCAGGTCGTCGAGCGCGGTGCGCACGTTGGTCCACGGCATGCCGAACTCGCCAGCGTGCGCGGTGGTCTTCAGGCCGGCCTTCTTTGCTTCGGTGTAGGCCCGGGCGAACATCTCGGGCGGGCGGTCGACCTCGCGGTAGTCGATGCCGATGCCGATCACTTCGTCGCAGCGGTTGGCCTTCACCCACTCGACCATCTCCACGGCCGCCTCGGGGCTGGCCTCGCGGTCGATGGCGGCGATGAGGCGGCCGGAGATGCCGAACTCCTGCCTGGCGTCTTGAATGGCGCGCACGATGGCGCTTTGCGCGAGCGGGTAGTCGATGCCCGACTCATGCACCGTGCCGGTCGGGTTCCAGAAGAACTCCGCGTGGCGCACGTTGTGGGAGGCGGCGTCCTGCAGGTATTCGAGCGTGAGCTGGTAGAGGTCGCCAGGGCTGCGCACCAACTGGGCGTCGAGCGCGCGGAGCACCCGCAGCACGCCGACGGGCTTTTCGCCGCGCGTGTAGAAGCCTTCGATCTCGTCGTCGGCCAGCGGCGAGCCGGCGCGCCGGTTGAGCTGCTTGAAGGTCTCATGGCGCACGGTGCCGAACAGGTGGCAGTGCAGTTCGGCCTTGGGCATCGCATGCAGCATCGCCTCCAGCGTGAGGGGCGCTGCGGAGGCAACGGGCGCGGACGTGGGGCTGATCATGGCGGGCAGTCTAGTAATGGCGTGCCCATAAGGAAAATTTTGAATTTCTATAATTTGATTCACTGAATCAATAACCAGGGATTCGCCATGGCCGCCTTGCCCCTGCGCGCGCTCACGCTGCGCCAGCTGCAGTTCTTCTCGGTGCTGGTGGAAGAAGGCCAGTTCGGCAGGGCCGCGCGTCGGCTGGCCATCACGCAGCCGGCCCTGAGCAACGCCATCAAGCAGATGGAGAAGCTGCTCGGCGCGGAGCTGCTCACCCGTTCCACCCACCGGCTGGAGCTCACGCCGGTGGGCGCCGAGGTGCTCGCGCGCACCGACTTCCTGGTCAACACCTTCGAGGTGGCGCTGCGCGACATCGAGAGCACCGTGCAGCGCGGCCGGGCCTATGTGCGGATCGGCGTGATTCCCTCGGCCAGCGCGCGCGTGGCCGCTGCCGCCAGCGAGTTCCTGCAGGACGGCCATCGAGAGGTGGAGCTGTCCTGGCGCGATGCCCCGTCGAACACCCTGCTGGCCGAATTGCGCAGCGGCCAGATCGACATGGCGGTGGCCGCCATCACCGAGCCGCCGGGCGGCCTCACCTGCATCGACCTCTTCCGCGACCCGCTGGTGCTGGTGGTGCGGCGCGACCACCCGCTGGCGGCGGCCGGCGATGCGAGCTGGGAGGCCATCGGCAAGGAGCGGCTGGTGCTCTTCGAGAGCGGCAGCATGCCGGCGCTGGGCAATCCGGCGCGCGCGCAGTTCGCGCAGGGGCCGCAGCCGTACCGCGTGAGCTACTCCGAGACGCTCTATGCGCTGGTCCGCGGCGGCCAGGCCCTGGGTCTGATGCCGCGCCTGTACACCTCGTCGCTGCGAGACCCCGAACTGGCCGTGGTGCCGCTGCTGAAGCCGCGCGTCGAGCGCCGCGTGGTGCTGGCCTACCTGCCGGGGCCGATGCGCAACGTGGTGGCGCAGGAGCTCATCGCCTTCCTGCGCGAGCGGCTGCCGCAGGCCGGCGAGGCGACGGTGCGGCGCGTGAGTGGCAAGGGGGCGCGGGGGCGGCGGTCGTCTTAGACCTGGCTCTAGCCCAGTTCCGCGGCAGCGTGGATCGTCTCGCGCACGCGCGGATAGATCTGCGCGTTCCACTTGCTGCCGCTGAACACGCCGTAGTGCCCCACGCCGGCCTGCAGGTGATGCGCCTTCAGGTAGGGCCGGATGCCGGTGCAGAGGTCTTGCGCCGCGACCGTCTGGCCCACGGCGCAGATGTCGTCGCGCTCGCCTTCCACGGTGAGCAGCGCGGTGCGGCGGATGGCGGCCGGGTTCACGGTGCGCCCGCCCACGGTGAGCTTGCCCAGCGGCAGGTCGTAGGTCTGGAACACGCGCTCGACCGTCTCCAGGTAGAACTCGGCCGGCAGGTCGTTCACCGCCAGGTACTCGTCGTAGAAGGTGCCGATGGTGCGGGCCTTCTCGACGTCGCCTTCGACCAGGTGGGTGTACATGTCCTCGAACTGCTTCTTGTGCCGCTCCGGGTTCATGCTCATGAAGGCCGACAGCTGCAGGAAGCCGGGGTACACGCGCCGCATCATGCCGGCGTGCGGCCATGGCACGTGGCTGATGAGGTTGCGCCGGAACCAGTCGATGGGGCGGTCGGTCGCGAGCTTGTTCACCGCCGTGGGGTTGATGCGGCAATCGACCGGGCCCGCCATCAGCGTCAGGCTGCGCGGCGTGGCGGGGTTGCCGTCCTCGGCCATCAGCGCGGTGGCGGCCAGCGCGGCCACGCAGGGCTGGCACACGGCCACCATGTGCACGCCCGGGCCCACGGCCTCCAGGAAGCTGATGAGCTGCAGCGTGTAGTCGTCCAGGCCGAAGCCGCCGTGCCACAGCGGCACGTCGCGCGCGTTGTGCCAGTCGGTCAGGTAGACGTCGTGGTCGCGCAGCAGGGTGCGCACCGTTTCGCGCAGCAGCGTGGCGAAATGGCCCGACAACGGTGCGGCCAGCAGCACGGGCGGATGCACCGCATCGGTGTTCTTGCGGAAGTGCAGCAGGGTGCCGAAGGGCGAGACGAGGGTTTTCTCCTCGTGCACGGCCACCTCGACGCCGTCGGACACCACGCTGTGGATGCCGTAGTCGGGCCGGGTGTGGGTCAGGCGCATGCGCGAGAACACCTCGAACTGGGCGGCCATGCGCCGCAAGATGGTGCGCTCGGTGCCTTCCTGCCACAGGGCCTTGGCGAGGTACTGCGCCGCAAGCCGCGCCGGGGAGAGCAGGTCGGCTTGGTTCTGGTAGGCCCGGTACAGCATGAATCTCGCGCAGGCAAGTTGCGGGCCAGCCGCATGGCATGGGGCTTGCACGCGGCACGGGCAAAGGCGCAACGCCCAAGGAGAGCTCCGAGATGGCCAAACCCGTACTCACCATCAGCAGCAAGAACTACGGCGCCTGGGCGCTGCGCGGCTGGCTGATGTGCAGGCTGGCGGGGCTGGACTTCAGCGAGAAGGTGATCCCGCCCGACGATCCGGCCATGAAGGCCGAGATGCTGCTGCTGTCGTCGTCGATGCTGGTGCCCTCGCTGCAGCACGGCAGCGTGAAGGTGTGGGACACGCTGGCCATCGGCGAATACCTCAACGAGATCAAGCCCAAGGCCGGCCTGCTGCCCGAGGACATCGCCGCCCGCGCCCATTGCCGCGCCATCTGCGGCGAGATGCATTCCGGCTTTGCCTCGATGCGCGGCGCGCTGCCGATGAACATCAAGGCCCATTTCAAGAACTTCAAGGTGTGGTCGCGCGCGCAGGCGGACATCGACCGCATCGTCGCCATCTGGCGCGAGTGCCTGAAGGCCTATGGCGGCCCCTTCCTGTTCGGCAAGCAGCCGGGCATGGCGGACGCGATGTACGCGCCGGTGGTCACGCGCTTCCTGAGCTACGACGTGGCGCTGGACGCGGTGTGCGCGGCCTACTGCAAGCGCGTGATGGAACTGCCCGCCATGAAGGAATGGGTGGCGGCCGCGAAGCAGGAGCCCGACGAGATCGACGAGCTCGACGCGGAGTTCTGAGCCGCGCGCTTCATGAACTTGCAGGGGGCGGTCCGAAGCCTGCCTGCGTCAGCTTGCGCTCGATGCTCTGCGCGGCCTGCTGCAGGTCCCCCAGGTGGGCGGACACGATCTCGCGCTCGCTCTTCACGGCCGGCAGCCAGGCGCAGCTGAGGCAGCCCACCACCCGCTCGCCCTGGCGCAGGGGCACCGAGATCGCGCCGAAGCGGTCGGGCGAATCCATGCTGGTCGAGGTCGGGTCGCGCGCCACGTAGCCGAGGTCGCGCGCATGCGCCACCATGCGGCGGATGTTCTCGGGGCGCCGCGCGCTGCGGTCGAAGTCGTTGGGCGAGCGCGCCAGCGCGGAGAGGATCTCGCGGCGCTCGTCTTCCGGGCAGAACGAGAGATAGCAGCGCCCCAGCGAGGACAGCAGCATCGGCGGTCTGAAGCCCAGCGCCCGGTAGTTGACCGCCAGCCCATTGCGCGGCCTGTCGGTGTCGAGGATGAGCATGGCCGTGCCGTCGCGCACGCCCAGGTCGATGGGCCATGGCACCACGCGCTGCAGCGTGGCGCGCGCCGGCGCCGCCAGTGCCGACAGTCGCGTGCGCCATGCCGCCGCAGCGCCCGACTGCCCCGTGGCCGAGGTGGGCACGTAGCGCCGGTCGTGCTCGCTGCGCTCTGCCCAGCCCGCCTGCTGCAGCGTCTTGAGGATGCGCAGCAGCGTGGCCTTCGACAGGCCGGTCTGCCGGTGCAGCTCCTGCAGCGTCACGGCCGAGGAGCGCTGGATGGCCAGCATCACGTCGAGCCCGCGGCGCAATGCGTCGATGGATTTCACGCTCTGCGCGCCCGTGGTGTCCGACATGCCGGTCTCCGGAAAAAGGTTCACTGCGTGAAACTATATCTTCTGGCTTCGCGGCCCCGTTCCTACAGTGCGGACGACACCAACGTCGTCCCACCGAGAAGGAAAAGAGCATGTTGTTTCACCCGCGAAACGCGGCCCGAGCCGCTGCAGCAGCCGTTCTTTCGCTATGCGCCGCTGCCGCGGCCATGGCGCAGTCCTGGCCGTCGAAGCCGATCACCATCGTCGTCGCCTATCCGGCCGGCGGCGACACCGACGCCATCGCGCGCACCTATGCCGAGAAGCTCTCGCAGCGCACCGGCCAGCCGGTGCTGATCGACAACCGGCCCGGCGCGAGCGGGATGATCGGCAACGCCTGGGTCGCGAAGGCGCCGGCCGACGGCTACACGCTGCTGTTCACGCCCAGCACCTTTCCCATCGCGCAGCACGTGCTGAAGGCCGGCCCCGGCGTGGCGCACGACGTGGTGAAGGACTTCACCCCCATCGTCAAGACCGGCAACATCCCGCTGCTGCTGGTGACCGCGCCGGTGACCGGCATCCGCAGCGTCGCGCAGCTCGTGGCCGGCGCGAAAGCGGGCAAGGCGCTGAGCTACGGCACGCCGGGCGCGGGCTCGCCGATGCACATCGCGGGCGAACTCTTCAACAAGGACGCGGGCATCGCGGCCACGCACGCACCGTACCCGCGGCGTGGCGCCGGTGGTCAACGACGTGCTGGGCGGCCACGTGGCCGTGGGCTGGATCACGCCGGGCGCGGTGGCGAGCCACATCGCCGCGGGCAAGCTGGTGCCGCTGGGCGTCGCGGAGCGCCAGCGCACGAAGCTGATGCCCGAGGTGCCCACCTTCGTCGAACTGGGCTTCAAGGACGTGGACGTGAGCGCATGGATGGGCCTGCTCGGGCCGAAGGCGATGCCGCCCGACGTGGTGCAGGCGCTCAACAGACATCTCAACGAGATACTGAAGATGCCCGACGTGCAGGCGAGGATGGCCGCGCTCGGCATCGAACCCGTGGGCGGTGCGCCCTCGGTGCTGGCGCAGCAGATTTCAGACGACGACCAGCGCTTCGGCAGGCTGGTGCGCGAGTTCGGCATCCGCGCCGACTGACCGATGAAGAACACGAGCGACAAGCAACGACAAGGAGACTGCGCATGTTGAGCGAAGAAAAGAACCGCCTGCTGACCGAAGTGGGCCCCGGCAAGCCGATGGGCGACTACCTGCGCCGCTACTGGCACCCGATCGCGGGCGCCAGCGAGTTCGACGACAAGGCGGTGAAGCCGCTGCGCATCCTGGGCGAGGACCTGGTGCTCTACAAGGACCTGAGCGGCAACTACGGCCTGGTCGACCGCCGCTGCCCGCACCGCAACGCCGACATGTCGTACGGATACGTCGAGCAATGCGGCCTGCGCTGCAGCTACCACGGCTGGCAGTACGACCAGAGCGGCCAATGCGTGCACCAGCCCTTCGAGGAAACGCTGGACCCCGGCGCGCGCATGCGCAGGAACACGAGGATCAAGGCCTACCCGGTGCAGGAGAAGGCCGGCCTGCTGTGGACGTACATGGGCCCGCAGCCCGCGCCTCTTTTGCCCGACTGGGAACTCTTCAACTGCGCGAACGGCTTCGCGCAGGCGGTGTTCGCCGAGATCCCCTGCAACTGGTTCCAGTGCCAGGAGAACTCCATCGACCCGGTGCACTTCGAGTGGACCCACAACAACTGGACCACGCGCCTGCAGGGCGACGAAGGGCCGTACGTGCCCACGCACCTGAAGCTGGCCTTCGAGGAGTTCGAGCACGGCTTCGTCTACAAGCGCCTGCGCGGCGGCGAGCGCGAGGACAACGTGATGTGGACCACCGGCCGCGTCACGCTGTGGCCCAACGGCTTCTTCCTGGGCCATCACTTCGAATGGCGCGTGCCCATCGACGACCACAACACGCTGAGCGTGCTGTGGGTGCTGAGCCGCGTGCCCAGCGAGCAGGAGCCCTACGTGCAGGATCGCATCCCGTCGTGGTACGGCCCGATCAAGGACCCGGTGACGGGCCGCTGGATCATCAGCCACGTCGCCAACCAGGACTTCGTGGTGTGGGTGGGGCAGGGCGCCATCACCGACCGCACGCGCGAGAAGCTGGGCCAGAGCGACAAGGGCATCGTGATGATGCGGCGCCGCTTCTTCGAGGAACTCGAGGCGATGCAGGCCGACCCGGCCCACGAGCCCAAGGGGCTGATCCGCGATCCGGAGAAGAACCGCAACGTGTTCCTGCCCTCGGCCTGCCGCGACGAGATGATCAACGGCCTGCCGCGCAGGGAGCTGGCGGCGCATCCGCTGCTGGGGCCGTACCTGAAGGACTTCTTCGGCCAGGCCGGGCAGCCCGACGAGGTGCGCGTGGCCTATGAGCAGGCCATCGGCCAGAAGGTGGAGGGCGCCTCCTTCTTCAAGGTGCACGGCGCCGGGATCGAGGAAGAGGCCCGGAAAGAGGCCCGGGAAGAGGTCTAGCGCCTGAACATCCGCAGGTCGAGCTCGCTTTCCTCGCCCAGCCACATCGCGTGCGTCGTGTGGTCGGCAAGGTCGTCGCCCGTCACGCCGTGCACGAACACGTCGAGCCCGTCGCGGTTGGCCTCGAGCCAGCCGATCACCTGGTCGAACTCGGCGGCGTCGAAGGCAAGCTGGCAGCTCCAGTGCGGATGCGGGCCCACCAGCCGCTCGTGCACGCGGCCGACCACCACCATCAATTCGTGGCCCGCGCGTTCGCACAGGGCCTTGGCCTGCGCGAGGGTGTCGGGGCCGAAATAGACGTGGGCGTGGTACTGGGCGTAGAGGTTTTCTGGGCGGCGTGGCATGGTGCGGTCATTGTGATCCCGTTCGCGCTCCGAGGCTGAAGCGCCCGCTGTAGCGGAACACGTCGCCCAGCCAGCGGTGGCGCAGCAGCATCTTCATGGTGAAGCGGTCTGCGTCGGCGGGGTCGGGCCGCTCCTCGACGTAGGCAGTGCCGAGGAAGAGCCCGAGCGGCAGCGGAATGCGCAGCCCCGCGACCCGCCAGACATAACCCAGGTCGCGGAACACCAGCGCGCCTTCTTCGGCGCTCACCGCGAGGCGCATGCCGATGCCGAAGCGCACGTACTCGATCACCTCGCTGCCCCGGGCCGCATCGTGTTCCATGTGCGAGCGGAAATGGAAGGGCGGCCTGCCAGGGAAACTGAAGATGCGGTCCCAGTGGAGCATGGCGTTGCCGGGGCGGCAGCGGTAGTGCACTTCGATCGGCACGTCCTTGCCCTGGTGCGGCACCAGCGCGCCGAACAGCCGGCCGAAGGGCATCAGCAGCGCGGCCCATGGCGCGTGCCAGACCTCGCTCATGGTGCCGCGCACGCAGACGTGGTCGTCGGAAAACGGCCGCATCGCGTAGTGGCGGCGGATGACGCCGCCCAGCCGGTCCCAGGCGGGGCCGAGCGCCTGCTGGAAGACGGGCTGCATCGTCATTGGGCTTCAGCTGCCGCCGCCGTCACGGCCGCCTCGCTGCGCGCCTTGTAGAAGCGCAGGATGTTCTGCGAGGCATCCGCCAGCATGAGATGCATGACGCGGTCGGCATACCAGTTGAAGCTGGTGCTCATGCGCCACGAGACAGCCACGCGCAGTTCGGTGCCGCCATCGCGCGGCGTCAGCGTGTAGGTAGCGTCGCGCAGGTCGAAATACTGGCCGCCGATCATCACGTGATCGTCGAGCGCACCGGCCGGGAAGGAGTCGGGCGAGAAGCGGAAGCGCCACTTCAGCAGGCGGTTGGGCTGCCACTCGGTGATGACTTCCTCGAAGTGCACGTTCTTCTGCCACTGCACCTGGCGCACACGGCCCTCGGGTGTGTCGACCGTCACGCCCGACACCGGCATCGGCACGCCGATGCGGTAGGCCCAGGCGTCGCCGACTTCGGAGGGTCGGATGTCGTACGCGGCGTTGAGTTCGTGCCACACGCGCTCGGGCGGCGCGGCGATGAAGAGTGCGCGCGAGGTGTCGGAGTAGCGGTCGGGGTTGGGCAGCTGGGGCTCGATGGCGCCCAGCACCAGCGGCAGCATCGCGAAGCTGTAGACGGCCTGCTTCGGCCAGTTGGTGATGCGGCACACGATGCCCATCGCCAGCCCGCCGACGCTGCCCATGGTGGCGAACAGCGGCACGATGACGATGGCGCAGATCAGCCCTTCGATGAACACCAGCAGCGTGCCGCCGACGAAGAGCGAGGTCGCCACCCACGGCGCCCAGATGTAGTAGCCCCAGCTGCGCCGCTCGATGCGCTCGGCCATGTAGACGGTGACCGCGCCGCACACCGCCGGCACGAAGTACACGAAGGAGCCCAGCATGGCCGAGTAGGGCTTGCCGGGTGCGCTGCTGAAGACGATGCGCAGCACGAGCGCAATCGCGGCGCCGGACGCCATGGGCCAGAACCAGCCGAACGGCATGCCACGAACGGGCTTGGGCTGCGCTTCTTCATGTGCTGGCTGCTCGATGGGGGCGAGTTCGGAAAACCTGCTTTCTTCGGAGTCTTTTTGCATGCGGGAACCTCTTCTTCTCCTCGTTGTGTCGTTTCGGGGGCTGCCGTTCAGTCGCAATGGCGCGTGGCGGTGACCATGCAGTAGTCGAAGTCGCGCCAGAACATGCCCAGCGCCAGTGCGCAGTAGCTGGCCACGATGTGCTTGCGCCGCCACGGGCTGAGCCTGCCGCGCGCCTTCCACAGCTCGGCCAGCGTGAAGCGCGTGGCCAGCACGGGAATGTGCAGCGCGCTGGGTGCGACGCGCCAGCGCAGCGACTTCACTTCCACGTTGTCGAAGCCGTTTGCCCGCAGTGCCGCGACGAAGTCGTCGCGCACGGCCAGCGTGGGCACGGCCCAACTGTCGGCCCACAGGCGGTGCAGCCAGTTCGCCAGGCGGCCGGGCCGGTGCCGCAGCAGGAAGCCGTCGACCACGGCCAGCCGCGCGCCGGGCTTCAGCAGCCGTGCGGCTTCGCGGACGAAGTCGGCCTTGTCGGTGCCGCCGGCATAGCAGGCGCTTTCCAGGGCCCAGGCGCCGTCCGCCTGTGCGGCGGGCAGTCCGGTGCGGGTGTAGTCGGCTTCGATGTGCGCCATGCGGTCGGCCACGCCGGCGGCAGCGTCGAGCTTCGCGGCGATGCGGTTCTGCACGGCGACGTTGGTCACGGTGACGGCGTAGAGCGATGCGTCGTCGCCGACCAACGTGCGCGCGGTGGCGCCGGCGCCGCAACCCATGTCGATCACGCAGCGGCGCCTGTCGCTGGCCTGGGACGCCTCGCCGAGACGCAGCGCGCGGCCGACCATGCGGTTCATTTCGACGAGCATGCCTTCGCGCCGCAGCGGGTTCAGGCCCGCGCGCCAGAAGCCGAAGTGCATGTTGTAGCTGGGGCTCCAGGCGCTGTAGTCGGTCGCGACCTCGGTGAAGTAGTCCTGCGTGTCTTCAGTTGTGACGGTGTTCTCGGACTGGCTGTGCGCGAGCGTCTCGTGCGGCATGCGGAAGTCGGGCTGGAAGACGGTCGGCATGGCGGTTCCCTCGCTGGTTTGTTCGTCGGGTTTCTTTTCGGGTCAGATGCGGCAGTTGTCGTCGCATGAGGGCGCGACGCGCCCGGCGAGCCTCGTGGCCAGCCAGCGCGGAATGCGGTAGCGGTTGCGCGCCAGCAGTGCATAGGCGCGGTCGGCCAGCGGAGCGACGACCGGCAGGTCGAGCAGGAAGCTGCCGCTGGAGAGTCCCACCGCCGTGCGGCAGATGCGGATGGCCGGCACGCCGACGTGCACGCGGCCCTCGGCGTCCGACACATGGATGGCCGCCATCAGCGCCTCGCGCGGTGCCGGGCCGTCGTTGAACGTGGCCGGCGAGCAATCGACCATCCGCAGCCGGCCCGCCGTGTCGCGCGCCTTGAGGCTGCCCATCTCGGCCGAGCAGATCGCGCAGCTCGCGTCGAAATAGACGGTGAGCGGGTAGGCGGGAGTGGGGATGCGGCTCATGATGTTCCTTGTTATCGATATTTCTGTCAAAACAGAAATTGATGGGCAAAAAAAGAGACCTTCAGATCATTGGGAGGCTGGCGTGGTGCGCATCCGGGTCTTCGCCCTTGCCTGTGCCCTTGCCGCCCTGCGACGAATCGCCGCGCACGAACTTCTGCACGCTCGCGCCCAGCGTCATCACCTTGTCGAGCGTGCCGGGCGACAGCCGCAGCATCTCGTCGGCCCACGTGGCGAGCTTTTCCATGAGCTCCATCGTGGAGCGGATGCGGTCCTGCGCGTCGGCAGGCTCCTTCTGGAAGTCGGGGCTGGAGACCAGTTCGCGGAGCACGCGCACGGTGGGGTCGAACTCGCGCTCCTTGCGCTCGCGCACCACGGTGCGGAACAGCTCCCACACGTCGACGCTGGTCTCGAAGTAGTCGCGCCGGTCGCCCAGCGTGTGGGTCACGCGGACCAGGTTCCAGGCCTGCAGCTCCTTCAGGCTGTTGCTGATGTTGGAGCGGGCCACGCCGAGCGTGTCGCACAGCTCCTCGGCGTTCATGGGCTTGCCGTGGGCGAAGAGCAGGGCATGGATCTGCGAGACGGTGCGGTTCACGCCCCAAAGGGACCCCATTTCGCCCCAGTGCAGGACGAACTTGCGTTGGATGTCGGTGAGTTCCATGCGCCGAGTTTAGGATTCTCGAAATTTCTGTCAAGAAAGAAATTAAAAATTCGGCAGCGACGGTGAATCGGTGGAATACTGTATGAATAAACAGTAAATAGAACAGAAAACCGAGTTGCCAAGGAGTCGCCGACCATGCCAGCCGCCTTCATTCCCATCCATGCCATCAAGGGCCGCGGCGCGGCCACGCACATCGCGCATCGGTTCTCCAAGGACGAGCGCAATGCCTTCGACGACGGCTGGGGCACGCTCGAGGAAGGCGCGGCCGAGGCCGAGGAACTGCAGCCCCTCGCCACCGAAGTGCGCTTCGAGGACGTGAAGTCGGTCCTCAACGAGAACGACTCGCCCGACATCTCCTTCGACCGCTCGATCAACCCGTACCGGGGATGCGAACACGGTTGCATCTACTGCTTCGCACGGCCCACGCACAGCTACCTCAACCTGTCGCCGGGGCTCGACTTCGAGACCAAGCTGATCGCCAAGCGCAACATCGTCGAGGTGCTGCGCACGGAGCTCGGGCGCCGCAGCTACCGGCCGAGCCACATCGCCATCGGTACCGCGACCGACTGCTACCAGCCCATCGAGCGCGAGCTGCGGCTCACGCGCTCGGTCATCGAGCTGCTGCGGGAAGCGCGCCATCCGTTCGCGCTGGTCACCAAGTCGAGCGCCGTCGAGCGCGACCTCGACCTGATCGCGCCCATGGCCGCCGACCGCCTGGCGGCCGTGTACGTCACCGTGACCACGCTCGACGGCGACCTCGCCCGCAAGCTGGAGCCGCGCGCCGCCGCGCCGCATCGCCGGCTGCGCACCATTCGCACGCTCGCGGAGGCCGGCGTGCCGGTCGGCGTGAGCGTGGCGCCGCAGATTCCCTTCGTGACCGAAGACATGGAACAGGTGCTCGAGGCCGCGTGGGAGGCCGGCGCGCGCAGCGCCTTCTACACGGTGGTGCGGCTGCCGTGGGAAGTGGCGCCGCTCTTCAAGGAGTGGCTCGCGTTGCACTACCCGCAGCGCGCCGACCGCATCATGGCGCGCATCCACGACATGCGAGGCGGCAAGGACTACGACGCCGACTTCGCCACGCGCATGAAGGGCTCGGGCCTCTGGGCCGACCTGATCCACCAGCGCTTCCAGAAGGCCACGAACCGCCTGGGCTACAACCGCGAGCGCATTCCGCTCGATGTGTCGGCATTCCGTCCGCCGGGTGCCGTGGGGCAGGGCGGCCTGTTCTGACGAGTCGAGGGCCGTCGGGCCTTCTCTCTTTCTTTTTTTCCTTCTAGACGTAGCTCAGCGGCAGCGCCGTCGTCTGCTTCAGCTCCTGCATCGCGAAGCTCGAGCTGACGTCGTGCAGGTTGGTGCCCGCGATCAGGCGCTTGTAGACCGCGTCGTAGGCCGCGATGTCAGGCACCACCACGCGCAGCAGGTAGTCGACGTCGCCGCTCATCCGGTAGAACTCGACGACCTCCGGAATGGCATGCACCGTGGCCGTGAAGCGGTCGAACCACTCCTGCGAGTGCGTGCTGGTGCGCACCGACACGAACACCGTCACCGCCACGTTGACCTTGCGCGGATCGAGCAGCGCCACCGAGCGCGTGATGACGCCGGCCTCCTTCAGGCGCTGGATGCGCCGCCAGCACGGCGTGGCGGAGAGGCCGACCTGCTCGGCGATCTGGGCCACCTGCAGCTCGGCGTCGCGCTGCAGGAGATCAAGAATTCGGATATCTATGGAATCCAGTTTCACTAGTTATCCAGAAAAGAGCATCAGATTCCAATCTTATAAGTATCGCCTGCGCAAAAGGCAAGCCGATTCCCAGGCCCGGCCGGCAGACTCCTTCAGGAGCGCGGCACCCGCCGCGCCGCCCCTTTCGCCGGAATCACCCCAATGGACATCTACCTCGACGCCAACGCCACCACGCCCGTGCTGCCACGCGCACGGGCCGCGGCACTCGCAGCCATGGCCGACGACTTCGGCAATCCCAGCAGCGTCCACAGCACCGGGCTGAAGGCGCGCGCCCTGATGGATTCGGTGCGCTCCCGCGCGCGCCGCCTGCTCGGCGCTCCCTCCGGCGACCTGCTCTTTCTGAGTGGCGCCACCGAAGGCATCCAGACGGCGGTGCTGTCGGCGCTGAGCTCGCTGCGCGGCCGCACGGACGTCGACTGCATCCTGTACGGAGCGACCGAGCACAAGGCGGTGCCGGAGGCGATCAGGCACTGGAACCGGCTGCTGGGCCTGGACCTGCGCGTGCTGCCGATCCCGGTCGGCCGCGACGGCCGCCACGACCTGCAATGGCTGCGCGCGCATGCCGGCCGGGCCGGCCTGGTCTGCACCATGGCCGCCAACAACGAGACCGGCGTCATCAGCGACCTGGACGGCATCGAGCAGGCATTGGCCGGCAGCCCGGCCCTGTGGATGGTGGACAGCGTGCAGGCGCTGGGCAAGCTCGAGCTGCGTCTCGCGGCCCACCGCATCGACTACGCGCCGTTCTCGGGGCACAAGCTCTACGCTCCCAAGGGCATCGGCCTGCTCTACGTCCGCGAGGGCGCGCCGTTCACGCCGCTGATGGCGGGCGGCGGCCAGGAAGGCGCGCTGCGCTCCGGAACCGAGAACATGTCTGGCATCGCCGCGCTCGGCACAGTACTGGAGGCGCTCGAGGACGGCCAGACCTTCATGGGCAGGCGCACGCTGGAGGCGTACCGCGAACGCATCGCCGCCGCGCTGAAGAGCGCGTTCCCCGGCGTGGTGTTCAACGCCCCCTTCGATCTGAGCCTGCCGACCACCCTCAATTTCTCGGTGCCCGGCCTGGACTCCAAGCTGCTGCAGGACCTGTTCGACGCGGCCGACGTGCGGGTGAGCGGGGGCTCGGCCTGCGGCGCGGCCAAGGCGCTGCCCAGCCACGTGCTGGAGGCGATGGGCCTGCCCGCCTGGCAGGCGGCATCGGCCGTGCGCCTGTCCTTCGGCCCGGCGAGCGATCCGACCTTCATCGACGAAGCCTGCGCGCGCATCGGCTCCTGCGGCGCTTCGCTGCGCGCCAGCTGCCTCAGTACCTCGGAAGAGGCGCCGCGCCCCGGCAGCGCGCTCGACGGCCTGACCCGGTTCGTGGTGGGCGGTGCCTGTTGCTACCTCGTGGCCGACGCCGAGAGCCGGCGCTGCGTCGTCATCGATCCGCTGCCCGAGCTCACCGGGCGCATCTCGCAGTTGCTTCGCTGCCAGGAGTACACGCTGGTCGCCGTGCTCGACACGCACAGCCACGGCGATCACGTGTCCTCGGGCGGCGAGCTGCGCGCGGCGCTTCCCGCGCGGCTCCAGGCGCAGGGCGGGGTCGATGCGCTCGGCTGGCCGCTGGGCATCGATGCGATCTGCCTCGGTGCGCAGATGCTGACCCGGCTGGCGACGCCCGGGCACACCGCCGACTCGACCGCCTACCTGCTGCACGACGCGCAGATGAACATCCGCCTGGCTTTCGTGGGCGACACCGTGATGCCCGGCGCGCTGGGCCGCAGCGACTTCGCGCAGAGTGCGCCGCTGGCATTCGGCCCTTCGCTGAAGAGGCTGCAGCAGGCCGTGGGCCCGCACACGCTGCTGCTGTCGGCGCACGACTACGACGAGCGCTTCGCGAGCACCCTGGCCCGCGAATGCGCCGCCCAGCCGCTGCTCGCACAGGTGCTCGCCGGCAGCATCGACGCACACCACTTCGCGGCGGCGAAGGCCGAGCTCGAAGAAGGACTCGCGCTGACCGAATACCAGACCCTGGCATGCGGCGCGCGCGTCGACAGCGGCTGCGCCGGCGCTGGCCATGAGATGAGCGCCGCCGGAGCGCAGCGGCTGCTGCGCGAAACCCCGGGCCTGCTGCTGGTGGACGTGCGCGAGCCCTACGAGCAGCGCCTGAGCGAATCGCTGCCCTTCGGCGCCAGCGCGCATTGCGAGGCCGTGCCGCTGTCGGGCCTGCTCAATGCCTTGCCCGCATGGCTGGCGCTGCCGGCTGCGACACCGGTGCTTTTCTACTGCCGAAGCGGCAACCGCAGCGCGCAGGCCGCCAAGGCGCTTCGTCGCCTCGGCCATGCGCAGGCATGGAGCCTCTCGGGCGGCCTCGCGTTGTGGCCTGCGCGCGGCGTTGCCGAAGAGCCGGGCGCCGTAGTGCATTGATGTGCCTGGCCGGCTGCAGCCGCAGGGGTGAGGCGCCGGCGCCGTGCACAATCCTGCGCATGTCGATCACCGTCCCGCAAGCATGCGGGCGCTTTCCTGCCCCAGGCGGCACATGCGAATCCACGAACTGAAACAGCGGCTGAGAAAGGCCGGAGCCGGCCCCAGCCACGAGCAGCGCATCCTGCGCCTGTGGTCCCACGCGCTGCCCAGGAACAGCGGCAGGCGGCTGCCCGCGAGCTTCTTCCCCGCCTCGCTGATGGAGGAACTGCCGTCCATCGAGGCCGAGCTGGCCGGGCTCGCGCGCGTCGTCGCGGCGCATCCGGGCGCCGACGGTTCCGAGCGGCTGCTGGTCGCTCTCGCCGACGGCCAGACCGTGGAGAGCGTGCTGCTGCCGCGCGACGGCTTGTGCGTCTCCTCGCAGGTGGGCTGCGCCGTCGGCTGCCAGTTCTGCATGACGGGCCGCGACGGCCTGCTGCGGCAGGTTGGAAGCGCCGAGATCATTGCGCAGGTCGCGCTCGCACGCATGCGCAGGCCGGTGCGCAAGGTGGTGTTCATGGGCATGGGCGAGCCGGCGCACAACATGGACAACGTGCTGGAGGCGATCGAACTGCTGGGCACGGTCGGCAACGTCGGCCACAAGAACCTGGTGTTCTCCACCGTGGGCGATCCGCGCGTGTTCGAGCGGCTGATGAAGGAGCGCGTGAGGCCCGCGCTGGCGCTCTCGCTGCACACCACCAAGGCCGAGCTGCGCAGGAAGCTGCTTCCGCGCGCCCCAGGCATGACGCCCGAGGAACTGGTAGAGGCGGGCGAACGCTATGCGCGGGCCAGCGGCTACCCCATCCAGTACCAGTGGACGCTGCTGGAGGGCGTGAACGACGGGCAGGACGAGATCGACGGCATCGTGCGGCTGCTCTCGGGCAAGTGGGGCGTGCTGAACATGATTCCCTTCAACGCGGTGGACGGCGTCGGCTTCAGCCGCCCGTCGCTGGAGCGCTGCGAGGAGATGGCCCGCACGCTGCATCAGCGCGGCATCCTGACGAAGCTGCGCCACTCGGCCGGGCAGGACGTCGACGGCGGATGCGGCCAGCTCAGGGCGCGTGCTGCGGAGGCAGCGATACCGATCCGCAGGATCGAAGAACTGCGCGTCAGCTGAAGGAAGCCATCCAGTCCAGGACCTGGGCAGGCGCCTCGACCATCACGTTGTGCCCATGAGGGCCGAGGTCGCGCGCATCGGCATCGAGCGAGCGGGTCTGCTCCAGCGTCACCATCGCGTCGTTGCCTCCGCGCGCGAGATGGACCGGGCAGCGCGCGAGCGCCATCAGTTCGGACAGCGGCGGCTTGCCGACCGCATTGGCGCGCGGATCCATCGCCAGGCGCCAGCCGTCGCCTTCACGGGCGACGCCTCGCGCGGCCACCGCTGATGCTGTGCCGGCAACCGCCGCGAGGCCCGACACCTTGAGGTAGCGCTCTTGCGCCTGCGTTTCGGTCGGGAACAGCTTCGCGGGCTGCAGCGCGAGCGAGTCCATGCGCTGCACTTCCTCGTCGCTCCACGCGATCTTGATGCCCGCCGCGAACACGCGATGCGGCACGAGGCCGAACCAGCCGGTGGCGAGCGCGAGGGCGATCACGCCGCCGAGCGAATGCCCGAGCACCACGAGGCGTCCTCCGGGCTGGATGTGCGGCAGCACCGCGCGCGCCACGCTCGCGGCGTGCTGGCCGATGGCATAGGAGTCCTGTGCGGCGGAGCGGCCGTGGCCGGGCAGGTCCGGCGCCAGCCAGCGGCCTTGCCAGCCAGCGCTGGTGCCGGTGTGCATCTCCGCGCACAGAGGCGACCACACCGCGCCGGTCGCGCCCATCCCGTGCAGCATGAGAAGCAGGTCGGGGCCTTCGCCGCCTTGTTCCATGTAGATGTCCACCGCCTTGTCTCCGTCGGGTCTTCGATGGCCCGGGAGGATACCCGCGCAGCCGCCGCCCCTTGCGTGGGCGGTTGCTGCGCGCCGGCACGGGTCAGCCGGCGTCCACCAGCTCCCAGTGATTCGCCAGGTGCATGAGATGCGCCCGGGTGTACTCCGGCTTGCTCAGCGCGCCGTAGGCGAAGTGCGGCGCGAGCGCCAGGCCGTGCCGCTCGAAGCGGCCCAGTGCGCTCATCAGGTGCTCCACGGCCGCGTCGAGGGGCTGGCCCGAGGCGATCGCCGGTGCGCCGGGGATGGGCTCTTCGAGCCCGTGGCTCATCTTCCCGCGCGCCGAGAACACCGCGAACGCCATGCTGCCCAGAGAGGCTCGGAACCACGCGGGCTTGAGCTGCGGAAAGCCGTCCAGCGAGTACTCGATGCTCTGCGCGCTGTGGTGCAGCACCTGCGCCAGGTCCCAGCCGGAGCGGGTGCGCAGCGGCGTGGTCCGCAGGCGTTCGAGAGTGCGCATGGCGCGGGGAAGGTCGGAGAAATCGGCCATGGCGATGGGCTGGTCGGGGTGGGTGAGGACGTAGCCGGCACCCGCGGCCGCCGCGCCCGCGAGCAGCGCGGCGCCGGTCAGCAGGGCGCGCCGGGTGCGGCGGGTGTGGCGGGTGCGACGGAAAGGGCGGTCGTCTTCGGTGTCGGTGTTCATGTGGTGCCGGATGGTAGGCACCGGGCAGCGCCGGAACTGTCAAATTTCCGACGATCTCCGAACGATCGCGCTTCGGGCCCGCTCAGGCGCTGCGGCCCGGCCACCTGTGGCGGGTGCCGCCCGAGCGCCGGTCGGCCTTCTCGGGCACCGCGCCCAGCGCGCTCAGTTCCTTGCCTCGCAGCTCGAGCCGGTGCAGGCACATGAGGAAGACGTCGAGGTGCTCTTCGTCGATGACTTCGAGCAGGTCCATGTTGAGGCGCGCGATCCGAGGAAACACCGAATCGCACATCTCCCGGCCCGCGGCGCTCAGCCGCACGTGCACCTCGCGGCCGTCGTCGGCATCGCGCCTGCGCTCCACCAGCTTCTTCTCGGCCAGGCTGCGCAGGCCGCGCGAGGTGCGCACGCGGTCGAGCTGCAGGCGCTCGGCAAATGCCGAGGAGGTGATCTCGCCGATCTGCGCGAGCATGCCGATCATTCCCCACTCGCGGTGCGTGATGCCGAAGCCGCCTTCGACGAGGCGCGTCGCCATGCCGCTGCCCGGGCGCATGGCACGGTGGAGGCGGTACAGGAGCAGGTCGTCCAGGGAGCGCGGGGCGCGCAGTGCCTGGGTATCGGTGAAAACTTGCATGGGAATCCGGGCGAATACAGGGAAAGAAGACCGACCCACCGCGGCGGTGGGTAATGGATTAGGTTAATTACTTGTTAATATTTATAAACAATCACAAGGATGGATATTGCCGCAACGGCAAGGTGGTTTGCGGATTGTTTATCCAGCTTCCCGTCAATTCCATTAAGTCAGCTGCTGCTCAGTTTGACTTCGATTTTTTTTCTCTGGCAATAGAGTGTTTATCTCATTCTTTTGAATGGAGTGATTGCAAATTGGTGATCAATCGATAGCAATCAATGAATTGATAAGGCGGCAAATGCATTGCAGCCATTCATTCAATCAATCAGGAAAGGATTCCGTGCTCGATCTGAACGAAGTCGCGATGTTCGTGCAAGTGGCGCGTCTGGGCAGCTTTGCCGAGGCGGCGAGGCACCTGCGCATGCCGTCGGCCACCGTGAGCCGCCGCATCCAGCAACTCGAGACGCGCCTGGGCACCCGGCTGATGCAGCGCTCGACCCGCAAGCTCACGCTGACCAGCGCGGGCCAGGCCTTCCACGAACGGTGCGGTCCGGCGGTCGAGGAATTGATCGAGGCCGGGCAGTCGCACGTCTCTGGCAGTCAGGAGCCTAGTGGCGCGATACGGGTGGCGGCCTCGGCGAGCTTCTTCGAGTACTTCGACATGACATGGGTCTCGGCGTTCCTCGCCGCGCATCCGCTGGTGCAGGTCGATTTCGTGCTCAGCGACCTTCCGGCCGATCTCATTGCCGACCGCATCGACGTCGCGTTTCGTATCGGCCCGCTGGAAGATTCGAGTTACGTGGCGCGCAGGATATTCGCGAGCTATGGCGGGCTTCTTGCCAGTCCGGCCTACCTGGCAGCACGCGGTGCGCCCGCCGATCTGCGCGAACTGGGCGAACACGAATGCGTGACGCAGCCGCCCGACACCGGCAACTTCGCCGTATGGCGCCTGCAGGGCCCCGACGGAGTGGAGGAGGAAGTGCGCGTGCGCGGACGCTTCACCAGCAACGTGCAGGTGGCGCTGCGCGAGGCCGCATGCGCTGGGCTGGGCATCGTCGCGTTGCCGACGATCCTGACAGCGGCGGATGTGGCCGCGGGCCGGCTGGTGCCTGTGTTGCCCGGGTATATGCGCGCGGGACGCGGGCTGAGCGTGGTCTATCCCAGCCGCCAGCAGCGGCCTCTGGCCGTCTCGGCCTTCGTCGACATGGCGGTGGAAAAGCTCAGTCTGCGGGAGTGGACGCCGTCGTCAGGCGCGTCGACGCCGTGAGCTCAGCGGGTAGCAATTCTTTCTCCAATTGACCAAGAAATTGGTTTCTTAATTCATCGCCCTGCAAAGGTGAGCCATATTGGGGCGGCCGGCATTATTTTGGTGCGCGTCGTTGGAGCCTTGCCGTGCCGATTGCATCGAAAGTTGAGCAGCTGAATCTCATTTTGGACGCTAGTAGAAAGCCACAAAGTTCGTAAACAATTGTCACAAGCGGTCCGTTGCGGGCACGTGTATCGGCAATCCAATTTGGTGTCGCGGAGAACGGCGGCTGGATTGCTTCGAATTGGGCGAGCTTCAGTGCTGGACCAGTTCATTCATTTTCATCTTTTTCCGCACTTTCCGGAATGGATGGATTTTCTTGGACAGGGGAAAGGGAAGCAGATGCGGACACGGTCCATGAGCGCGGCGAAGCAATCGGGAGGCGGGCGGCGGATGCGCCGCGCCGCCGGCTTCACGCTGATCGAGGTCATGGTCACGGTGGCCATCGTTGCCATCCTCGCGGCGCTCGCGCTGCCCAGCTACCGCGACTACGTGCTGCGGGGCCAACTCGTCGATGGCACCAATGGCCTGGCCGCCCTGCGAGCGGACATGGAGCGCTTCTACCAGGACAACCGCAGCTATCTCAAGACCGGCAGCTTCGTGCCTCCCTGCAGCAAGACCAACGTCGCCGGCTACTTCACGCTGTCCTGCGCCGCGAGCCCCGCGGCGACATCGACGACCTACACGCTGCAGGCCGTGGGCAGCGGCCCGACGGCCGGCTTCACCTTCACGATCGACCAGCTCGGTGTGCAGTCGACGACGATCACCGGCGTGTCGGGATGGACCGGCTGCAAGACCGCCTGGGTGACGCGACGAGGCCAGGCGTGCCCGGCATGAGAGAAGGTCGCGCGCGCCATGCACCGGCGGGCTTCACCCTCATCGAACTGATGGTGACGATCGTGCTGCTGAGCGTCCTTGCGATGTTGGCCATGCCTTCGTTCTCCACCTGGATCAACAACAACAAGGTCCGCACCGTGAGCGATTCGCTGCAGAACGGACTGCGCTTCGCGCAGGCCGAGGCGCTGCGACGCAGCCGGCCGGTGGTGTTTTCGCTGACCAACAGCCCGGCGCCGCAGACCAGTCTTACGGCCGTGGCCAACGGCAGCGGCTGGTCGATCAACGTGTCCAAGTCCAGCCTGGACGCGAAGAGCGCGTTCGTGCAGGCCGGCGTGCTCTCCGACGTCGCGTCCGGCGTGCAGATCACCGGCCCCGCGGCCGTCTGCTTCAACGCCCTGGGGCGCATCGTCACGAACACCGACACCGACGTGAATGGCGCCAGCTGCGATGCGACCTCGGCGCTGCAGACCTATGACGTCACCTTGTCCCCGGGAGCCGATCGTCCGCTGCGTGTGCTGGTCGCCCTGGGAGGACAGGTCCGCATGTGCGATCCGGCCCGCAAGCTGGCCGACTCTCCCGACGGCTGCCCATGAAGAAAAGACTTCCGATTCTCCGGCGCTCCTCCTGTGGCGCCTCTCGGCAGCCGGGCTTCGCCCTCCTCGAAGTGCTGGTTTCCATCCTGATCTTCTCGTTCGGCGTGCTCGGCCTCGTCGGTCTGCAGGCGCGCGCCATTTCGCTGTCGACCGATGCGGAGGATCGCAACCGCGCCGCGTTGCTGGCCAGCGACATCGCCAGCGCGATGTGGCTGGGCAAGTCGGTCTCCGTGGACACCAGTGCGGGCTCGGCATGGCAGAAGCGGGTGGCCGACCAGGCGAATGGCGGATTGCCGAACGGCTCCGTCACCGTGACCCCGGTCGGCACCAACAGCGCGACGATCGTGATCGCCTGGAAGGCGCCTTCCCGAACGGATTCCGACGGCAGCACCTTCTCCACGCAGGTGACGCTGCCATGAGGGGCGCTTTCTCCACGGCGCTGCCATCGCGGCAGCGAGGCCTTTCGCTGATCGAACTGCTCGTGGCCATGGTCATCGGGCTGATCGTGACGCTGGCTGTCACCAGCGTCATCACGGTCGGGGAAGGAAAGAGGCGCACCACCACCTCCACCAATGACATGGACCAGGCCGGCGCCTACGCCGCCTACCTGCTCGACCGCGCGGTGCGCAGCGCCGGCTCGAGCCTGATCCAGTCCACGCAGCCGACCGACCGGGGCGTGTTCGGCTGCAGGCTCAACGTGGCGTCCATGCTGCCGTCGACAAGCGCGTTCCCGGCGCCCTTCAAGAAGAGCTTCCTGGCCGGCAAGCCCTCCAACCTGCGTGTCGCACCCGTGCTCATCGGCAAGAGCCAGTCCGACGCAGGCTCCGACGTGCTGGTCGTCATGGGCGGCGACGCAGTCGCCGGCGGTGTGCCGCGCGGCCTGACCGACCCTGGCAGCGCGAACACGCTCTCGATGGACAACACCGTCGGCATCTCCGCCGGTGACCTCGTGCTGGTGAGCCAGAACGGCACCGCCGACTGCCTGCTCGAGCAGGTGACGGGCACATCGGCCAAGGTGCTGACCGTGGGCGGCACCTACTACACCGCAGGCAAGACCATCTCGCTGGAGACGCTCGCAGCCAGCACCTCGACCTACGTCACGCCGCTGGGCAACCCCGCGAACGGCAACGTGCAGGTCCAGCTCTTCGGCGTGGGCGACAACAGCACGCTCTACGGATACGACCTGCTGCAGGTCGGAGGAACCACCACCTCGCAGGCGCTGGCCGACGGCGTGATCCAGATGCGCGCCCTGTACGGCCTCGACACCAACGGCGACGGCATCCTCGACGCCTGGGCCGACCCGGGCGCGACGGGCTACGACATTTCCACCGTCATGACGACGACCGCCACGCTGCGCCAGATCGTGGCGGTCCGCGTCGCGCTGGTCATGCGCAGCGCGAGCAAGGAGCGGGACGCCGTGTCGGCCGACTCGCTCACCCTCTTCGGCGATGCCGTGGATGCTTCGAAGAAGTCGCTGGCGCAGACCGTCAGCCTGAAGGGGGCGGACGACACGCTCTACCGCTACCGCGTCATCGACTTCACCGTCCCGCTGCGAAACATGCTCCTGCTGCCATGAAGACGAAGTTGCCCATGCTGCGGAGGACGGCGAAGCGGGAGCGCGGCGTCGTCCTGCTGTTCTGCCTCATCGTCCTCGTGATCCTGTTGGCCGGCGGCGTCGCCGTGGTGCGGTCCATGCATACGTCGCTGACCTCCGCCGGCAACCTGGCTTTCAGGCGCGACCTCGTGAACCAGGGAGAGCGGGCCGTGTCCGCGGTGCTCGCCAAGTTCGCCACCGGCGGCACGCTCGCGACCGCCACTGCCGACATGCCGGCCGAGAACTTCAAGGCGAGCAGGCTGGACACCAACGCGCAGGGCATGCCCACCGTGCTCTTCGACGACACGGCTTTCGCCACTGTGGGCAAGGTCGCCAACGACATCGTGGACAGCACCGCGCAGGTGAGCATCCGCTACGTGATCGACCGCCTATGTGCTGCAAGCGGCACGGCTACCAGCACAGGCTGCGTGCAATCCTCCGCCGCACCGAGTGGCGGCACCGCGGGCCCCGTGCCGCCTCCGCCTCCACCTACGGCCACCGTCTACCGGCTGAGCATGCGGGTCAGCGGCCCGCGCGACACGCAAGTGTTCCTGCAATCGACCTTCACCAAGCCGGACTGAGAAAGCACCGCATCGCCATGACACGCGTTCTTCGTCGCTCGCCGCTTCCCGTTTCAACAGCCGTTCTCGGATTGCTGTTGCTGCATTGCATGACCGCCGCGGCGGCCACCAAGCTGGCCGACCAGCCGGTGTTCGCCACGTCGGACGTGCCGGGCAACCTCGCGCTGGCACTTTCGGTCGAGTACCCCACCGCCATCAGCGTGGCCAACCTCGGCGACTACGCCGATGCCACCGAGTATCTGGGCTACTTCGATCCGAAGAAGTGCTACACGTACCAGTACGTCGCGCCGGCCGTGTCGACCAATCCCGCGTCCGACAGCTACTTCCAGCCCGCGGGCGCGTCGACCGGCACCAACAAGCACAGCTGCTCGGGCCAGTGGAGCGGCAACTTCATGAACTGGGCCACGATGCAGACCATCGACCCGTTCCGCTGGGCGCTTTCGGGCGGTTACCGCAGCGTCGACACCACGAGCCTGACGATCCTCGAGAAGGCATGGGGCTCCGCCCAGGGCGGCCTGGGCAACTTCCCCTTGCGGGGAACGGACCAGAACGGAGGGCACAAGCTGCCGCAAAGCCTGGTTTCCTCCGTTACGCCATTCGACAAGTGGAGCAACTTCAACTCCAGCATCTGGTCCCGTGGCAACGCGATGGCATTCACCGGTACGGGGGATTCCACCGGCTCGGCCACGGACCTGAGCGACCTCGACTCCGCAAACAAGAAAAACGGCGCGAAGTCGGTCTACCGGGTCTACGTGCGCGTGAAGGTCTGCGACTCGTCCGATGCGGCCGGTGGCGTGGAGGCCAACTGCGTCAAGTACGGAACCAACTACAAGCCCGAAGGCCTGCTGCAGCAGAACGCCAACAAGATTCGCTACGGTGCCTTCTCCTACCTGAACGCTGGCGGCAACACGCAGCAGGGCGGCGTGATGCGCGCGCCGATGGGCTTCATCGGACCGACCTATCCGCAGCCGCTTTCCACCTCGGTCATCACCAACACCCGGGGCGAATGGGATGCCACCACCGGCATCATGAACACCAACCCCGACACGGATTCCGCCACGGCGAGCGGCGTCTCTCAGAGCGGGGTGATGAACTACCTGAACAAGTTCGGGCAGGCCGCCAAGACCTACATGACGTACGACAACGTCAGCGAGCTCTACTACGCGGCGGTGCGTTACTTCGAGAACCTAGGCAACGTGCCCGAGTGGACCAATTCGGTGGCCACGGGCGCGGCGGGTAGAGACGCGAAGCTCGACGGCTTTCCTGCGGTGATCGACTGGAGCGGCAAGGACCCCATTGCCTACTCGTGCCAGAAGAACTTCATCCTGGGCATCGGCGACGACCACACGCACTACGACTACAACGTCGGCGGCAGCTCCGTCACCATGAGCGGGCGTGCCGCACCCTCGGCCGTCACGGCGGACACGTTCAACAAGGCCGATACCTGGACGAAGAACCTGCAGACGCTCGAGGGCTTCTCGACCACCACCCCATGGTGGCGCACCGGCGGCACGGATTCGACCTACTACATCGCGGGCCTGGCCTACGGCGTGCACGTCAACGACATCCGGCCCGATCTCACTGGAGTCCAGAACATCTCCACCTACTGGATGGACGTCATGGAATACCAGCGGGCGGAGAACCTGAACCCGTACTACCTTGCGGCCAAGTACGGCGGCTTCAGCGTGCCTTCCAACTACGACCCCGCCAATACCAAGACGCCGCTCACGCAGAGTTGGTGGAACACGTCGGGCGACAGCATCAACATGAACGGCAGCACCCGCCTGCGGCCTGACAACTACTTCCTGGCCGGCAACGCGGGGCAGATGGTCAGCGGGCTGAAGGCCGCGTTCATCGACATCGCGAATGCCATCCAGGCCTTCACCACGTCGTTCTCGCTCTCCAGCGCTCAGGTCTCTTCCACGGGCAGTGCGTCCTACGCCTCGCAGTACGACTCCAAGGGCTGGACCGGTGTGCTCACGGCCAGCACCATCAGCTTCGCCAGCGACGGAACACCGTCCACCGCCACCGCATGGACGAGCAGCACTACGCTGGAGGCGCAGTTGGCCAGCGGCGGCTGGGACACCGCACGCCGCGTCGCCACGTGGGACGGCAGCAAGGGCGTCGCGTTCCGCGCCGACGGCCTGAGCGCGGCCCAACTGGCTGCGCTGACGCCTTCCTACGCCAAGAGCAACACCGCCGCCGACTATCTCAACTACCTGCGTGGCGACCGCACGAACGAAAGCACCTCGACCGCCGCCGGCAGCACCAAGGCGCTGCGCAGCCGCACCCTGCTGCTGGGCGACATCGTCAACGCCAAGGTGACGCCCGTGGGGCCGCCGAGTTCGATCTACGCGGAGAACAGCAACCCGGGCTACGCTGCATTCAAGACGAAGTGGAATGCGCGCCCCACCATGGTCTACGTGGGCGCCAACGACGGCATGCTGCACGCCTTCAACGGCGCGCTCACCGGAAGCACGGCAGGCACGGAGCAGTTCGCCTACATGCCGAGCGCCTTGTTCCAGGGACCGAATGGCACGCCGCAGGTCGACGGGCTGGCGCAGCTCGGCAATCCGGGCTACGCCCATCACTACTACGTCGACGCGACGCCGCTGGCCTTCGACATCGACTTCGGCAGCGCCGGGGGCGCGTTCATCACCAAGAGCAACGGCACCGGGGCCGACTGGCACACACTGCTGATCGGCGGCCTCGGCAAGGGCGGCAAGAGCTACTACGCGATCGACGTGACCGACCCCGCCAGCATGGGCACGGAGGCCGCCGTCGTGGGCCAGGTGAAGTGGGAGTTCACCGACACCACCATGGGCTACAGCTACGGCGCCCCCGTCGTCGTGAAGACGAAGAAGTACGGCTGGGTCGTGATGCTCACTTCGGGCTACGGTAACAGCGACGGCAAGGGCTACCTGTACCTCGTCAATCCGAAGACCGGCGCGCTGCTCGAGAAGATCGCCACGCCGACGTCGTCAAACGGGCTGACGCAGGCCTCGGCCTACGTCGCGGACTTCGGCGACAACACGACCGACTCGGTGTACGCGGGCGACCTGGACGGCCAGCTCTGGCGCTTCGACCTCACCGCTGACAAGGGCAGCACCGGTTCTTATCCGGCGCCGACCCTGCTGGCCACGCTGACCGACGCGTCCACCAACGCGCAGCCCGTCACCACCGCGCCGCTGATCGAGATCCACCCCGTCTCGCGCAAGCGCTTCGTGCTGCTGGGCACCGGCAGGCTGCTCGACTCGTCCGACGTGAGTTCGACTGCGGCACAGACCTTCTACGCCATCCTCGACGGCACTGCGGGAGCCTTCAACGCCGTGAGCACTCCCATCACGCGCAGCCAACTCACACAGGTGACCGACGTGACGGCGGGCATCACCCTGTCGAACACATCCAAGGGCTGGTATTTCGACCTTGGCACCACCGGTGCCGTCGGATGGCGCATGGTGATCAACCCGGTCGCATTCAACGGGATCGTGGGTTTCTCGAGCCTGCTGACGGCGGGCGACGCCTGCAGCCCCTCGGGACAGAGCAGGGTCTATGCCGTCAACTACGGCACGGGCAGGTCGGTGCTGCTGCCGGCAAGCACCGGGTTCGTGAGCGTCTCGAGCTCGGTCATCGATCTGCGCTTCGTCAGCGTGGACGGCACCACCCGCATCATTGCCGGAACCACCAAGGGCGACACGAAGAAGGTCGACGCGGACCTGGCGAGCGGCATCTCATTGCGCCTGCTGAACTGGCGCGAAGTTCCGGCGATGAACTGACACGGGCATGGCGGAAGGGAGCTTGTCGTGCTGAGGCTCGGTGTCTACAAACTGCCGATGGCCGAGGTCGTCCTGGTCCGGACGATCGTCCGGCTCTCGGCGAGCCAGCCCGGCTTCGCCTGGCAGCTGGTCGATGCGCCGCCTTACGACGCGCTGCTGGTCGACAACTCTTCGGCGGAACATGAATATCCCGGCGTGGTCGGCAGCATGGCCGCCGCGGTGCTCAGGCTCACGCGCATGAACACGGGCGGGCAGCCCGGCACCATGGAGCGGCCGATCCGTGCCGACAGGCTGCAGCAGTGGCTTTGCAGCATCGAACAGGCGCTGCGCGAGGCGCAGCCCGGCGGCCTCATGCCGCACGAGCAGACGGCGCTGGAAGTCGAGGTGTCCGACGCGGAGTACTTCATGTTGCGCCGCTGGCCGCCGACCCTGCTGCTTCGCAACGACCTCGACAACATCCGCATGGCGAGCCTGCTGTCGCGCCGCGCATTGAACGCGACCGAGCTGTCGGACATCAGCCAGCTTCCTTTTTCCCAGTGCGTGGCCTTCCTGCTCGAACTGCGCAAGGCCGGCGTGCTGGAGCTGCACGTGGCACAGGCCCTGCCGCCCGTCATGCCCCGAAGCGACAAGACGGGGGGCAGCGGCGATTTCGCGCGCAGCTTCATCAACGGCATCCGCCGCCGGCTGGGCCTGCGCGTGCCATGAGGGAATACAAGATCCTCGTCACGGGTACCGTGGGTGCCGGCAAGACGACGGCCATCGGCCTCGTGAGCGAGATCGCGCCCGTCGTGACCGACGTGCGCAATTCCGACGCGTCCATCGACAAGGCCCGCACGACGGTGGGCCTGGACTTCGGCCAGCTCACGCTGGACAACGGCGACATCGTCCGCCTGTTCGGCACGCCCGGGCAGACCCGCTTCGACTTTCTCTGGAAGATCCTCGCGAGGAACGCGCTGGGCCTGATCGTGCTGATGGACAACTCGCGGAGCGATCCGCTGGCCGACCTGTGCGTCTACCTGGACGGCTTCGCCGAGCACCTTCGGACGCTGCCCTGCGTCGTGGGCGTGGGACGGATGCAGTCCCACCCCGTGCCCACCCTCGACGACTATGCCGACCGGCTTGCATCCACCGGCCGGGTGTTTCCCATTCTCGAAGTGGACGTGCGCCGCAGGAACGACGTGCTCCTGCTGATCGACACGCTGCTCATGCAACTCGAAGCCGACATGCGGGGAGACAAAGAGTGAATTCAAGACACGGCCTTTCCAGGACAGCCACGGCGCACGCGCAGCGCGAAGTGCGCAAGCTCGTCGAGGAACTGACCGGCGTGACGGCGGCGGTGGTCGCCACCGCGGACGGCTTCGACGTGGCCTCCGCCTCCGCCGGCGATGCAGACCCGGCGCGCGTGGCCGCCATGGGCAGCTCCATCGTGGCGATCGGCGACGTGGTCTCGCAGGAGGCCCGCCTCGGCCGCCGCGAGAGCGTGATGGTGCTCACGGACTCGGGCTTCGCGGTGTTCCACAGCGTGCATCGCCGCGACGCGGAACTCGTCATCAACGTCCTGGCGCGCGACAGCGCCGTGCCCGCGATGGTGGCCTACCGCGCCGCACAACTCGCCAGGACCCTCGCCGAGGCATGACCACCGATCTTCCCGCGCGCGGCTGCGTGGCGCGGGTGCATTCCTGTACGCAGCAACTTCAACTTTCAACTGTTCCACTGGAGAAAAACTTGGCTTCCATCAAGCAGACGCTCGAAGACATCCTCACCATCGACGGCGCCATGTGCGCGGCCGTCGTCGACGCCGGCAGCGGCATGATCCTCGGCAGCGTGGGGTCGGGCGTGGACATGGAGATCGCCGCGGCCGGCAACACGGAAGTGGTGCGCGCCAAGCTCAAGACCATGCGCGCGCTGGGCCTGAGCGACGTGATCGAGGACATGCTCATCACGCTCGGCAAGCAGTACCACATCCTCCGGCCCTCGGCCGCGAAGGAGGGGCTCTTCCTATACGTGGTGCTCGACAAGCAGCGCGCCAACCTCGCGCTGGCACGCCGCAAGACGATGGAAGTCGACAAGCTGATGGACTTCTGAAAAAGCACAGGCAGGCAGTTCCCGGTGCTGGATCTCAACGAAGTCGCCATGTTCGTGCAGGTGGCGCGGCTGGGCAGTTTTGCCGAAGCCGCGAGACACCTGCGCATGCCCTCCGCGACCCTGAGCCGGCGAGTGCGGCAGCTGGAGGCGCACCTGGGGCACCCGCTTGCTGCAGCGCTCGACCCGCAAGCTGGCGCTGACGAGCGCCGGGCAGGCTTTTCTGGAGCGCTGCCTGCCCGCGGTCGAGGAGCTCATGGGTGCCGGAAAGCTGCAGCTCGCGGGCGGCCAGGAGCCGAGCGGCCCGGTGCGCGTGGCCGCGCCGGCCAATTTCTTCGATTTCTTCCCGATGGAGTGGGTGTCCGCCTTTCTGTCGGCGAATCCGCGCGTGCGGCTCGACTTCGTCCTCAGCGACGCGGTGGCCGACCTCGTCGCGGAGCGCATCGACGTGGCTTTCCGCGGTGGTCCGCTGCGGGATGCGAGCGATGCGAAGCGCCGGATATTCGCCAGCTACGGCGGCCTCTTCGCGAGCCCCGGCTACGTGGCTGCGCACGGCCAGCCCGCCAGCCTGGATGAACTCGGCGAACACCATTGCGTGACGCCGCCGCCGGACACGGGCCGACTGTCGACCTGGCTCCTGCAGGACGCCGAAGGCGTGGAGCACGACGTGCACGTGTGCGGCCGCTTCGTGAGCAACATGGAGGACGTGCGGCGCAAGGCCGCGTGCGCCGGCCTGGGCATCGCGGCGCTGCCCTCGATCGTGGTGGCTTCCGACCTGGCCGCCGGCCGGCTGGTGCGCGTGCTGCCGCAGTACAGGCGCGCCGGACGCGGGCTGAGCGTGATCTACGCCAGCCGCCATCACATTCCGCACGCGGTCTCGGCCTTCGTCGAGATGGCGATGGAGAAGCTTGCCGCCAGCCCGGACTGGAGTCCGGCTTCTCCGGGGATGCCCGCCGGCTGAAACGCCGGCCGGCGACGATCAGTCGGCCTTGGCGGTGCGGTCGGCGCCGGGCGCGAGGCAGTTCGCGGGCGCACCGGACACATCGGCGCCGCACCAGTCTCCTCCCAGCGCCTTCACGAGGAACACCGATGTCAGCAGCCGCTGCCCCTGCAACTGCGCGGCCTGGCGTTCCACCGTCAGCAGCGACTGCTGAGCGGTGATCACGTCGAGATACGTCGACGCACCGCCTTCGTAGCGGCTGGTCGCCATGTCGAGCACGCGCCGAGCCGCCGTCACGGCCGACTGTGCCTGGGTGGTGGCGCTGTCGAGCGCCGAGAGTCCGGTGATGCCGTCTTCCACTTCCTGCATCGCCGTCAGCACGGTGCGGCGGTAGTTGCCGACGGTGGCGTCGTAGCCGGCCTTCGCGAAGTCGACGTTCGCGCGGATGCGACCGCCGTCGAACAGCACCTGCGTGGCCGACACGCCCACCGACCACAGCAGGCTGGGGCCGTTGAAGAGCGTCTCGATCAGGCGGCTGTCCACACCCACGGTGGGCGAGATGACGAAGCTCGGATAGAAGGCGGCCGTCGCCACGCCGATCTGCGCGTTGGCCGCGGCCATCGCGCGTTCGGCGGAGGCCACGTCGGGGCGGCGCTGCAGGATCTCGGACGGCACGCCCAGCGGCACCGCGGGCGGCCGGATCTCGCGCAGGTCGACCGGCAGCGAGAAGTTGGGCGCCGGCGTGCCGGTGAGCGTGGCCAATGCGTGCTCGTACTGCGAGCGCTGCTTCTTCAGCACGTCGACCTGCGTGAGCGTGGTTTCGAGCAGCGCCTGCTGCTGCGCCACGTCGAGGCCCGACACCGCGCCCAGGTCGTGGCGCGCCGTGACCAGCTCCAGTGCGCGGCGCTGCAGGCCGATCGAGCGCGAGAGCACGTCGAGCTCGATATCCGTGGAGCGCAGGTTGAAGTAGTTGCTGGCGAGCTCGGCGCTCAGCAGCAGCCGGGTGTTGGCGAGGTCGGCGGCCGACTGCTCGGCGGAGGCGGCCGCGCCCTCGACGGTGCGCTGCACGCGGCCCGCGAGGTCGATCTCGTAGCTCGCGTTCAGCGAGACGGCGAAGTCGTTCTGCACCGTCGACGAATTGGCGGTGGCGTAGTTGGTGAGCGGCCGGTTGGCCGAGATCTTCAGGCGCGAGGCGCGCGCGCCGAGGCCCAGTTGCGGATACCGGCTTGCCGACGTGGCCGCCAGCGTGGCGCGCGCCTGCGCCAGCCGCGCGTTGGCGATGGCCAGCGTGGGGCTGCCGGCCAGGGCCTGCGCCTGCAGCGTGTCGAGCGTGGCGTCGTCGAAGCGCTTCCACCAGGAGCCCTTGTCGGCGCCGTCGCTGGGCGTGCTCAGGCGCCAGGGCTCCTCGAGCTTCCAGCTGACGGGCAGGGGTGTGTCGGGCGTCCTGTAGTCGGGGCCGACGGCGCAGCCGGCTGCGAGTGCCAGCAGCGCGGCCGCGCAGGGCAGTCGAAGGAACTTCACGCCGGATCCTTCTTTGTCCCGGCAGGCGCCGCCTTGGCGGGAGGCTGTTCGGGCGCGACGGCCACGATGTCGCCATCGGCCAGCGAGTCCGACGGGTTCAGCACCATGCGGTCGCTGCCCTGGAGCCCGTCGATCACTTCCACGTTCTCGCCGTAGTTGCGCCCCAGCGTCACCGCACGCAGGGCGACGCGGCCCTGCGCATCGACCACCGCGATGCGCGTGCCCTCTGCGCGGAACAGCAGCGCGTTCGCCGGCACGGTGAGCGTGCGGCTCGCGGCCAGCGGCAGCGACACCTGCACATAGGCGCCGGGCAGCAGGGCGCCGTCCTTGTTGGGCAGCGAGACCTCGACCTGCATCATCCGCGTGGTCGTGTCGATGGCGCCCGAGGTGCGCGCCACCTCGCCCTTGAAGCTCTGGCCGCGCAGCTCGGCCTGCGTCACCACCACCGGCTGGCCGGCCTTCACCAGCTGCGCGTAGGCCTGCGGCACGTTGACGTACACGCGCAGCGGATCGGTCTGCGCCAGCATGAAGAGCGCGCGCCCGGCGCCGCCGCCCGCACCCGCGTCGATCAGGTCGCCCACGTCCACGTTGCGCCGCGTGATCACGCCCGCGAAGGGCGCCAACACGCGCTTGAAGCCCTCGGTCTGCTTGAGCCGCTGCACGTTGGCATCGGCCGCAGCCACGTTGGAGGTGGCCTGCGCGACGGCACTGCGGCGCTCGTCCAGGTCCTGCTGCGAAACCACGTCCTTCTTGCGCAGCGCCTCCCAGCGCTCTGCGGTGCTGCGCGCCAGCTCCAGCCCCGAGGCGGCCTGCGCGCGCGCGGCCACGGCCTGCGAGAGCTGCTGGTCGATCTCGGGCGTCTCGATCTCGGCGAGCAGCTCGCCCTTCTCGACGCGGCTGCCGATGTCCCTGGTCCAGCGCTTGAGGTAGCCGCTGGCGCGCGCCGAGATCGGCGACTGCACGAAGCCCTGCAGCGTGCCGGGCAGCGACAGCGTCTGGCCCGCGGTGGGCACGCGGGGCAGGGCGGTCTGCACGTACTGCTTCGCGCGCTCGGCGGTGCCGGCTTCCAGGGCGCGGGCGTTGGCGATGCGCACGAACACCGTGCGCGCCGCGCCCAGCGCCAGCAGCACCAGGACGATCAGCACCAGCCAGCGTGTGCGCCGCACGATCTGCCGGCGGCGCAGCAATTCGCCCTCGCCTTCCTCGGCGGCGATGGGGTGGATGGCCAATGCCGAATGGCGTTGCTCCGTCATGGAATCAGTTCTCCTGGGGGGCGACCGTGCCCGCTGGCGGTTGGTGCTGGTGCTGCGCGGCCTCGCGCGCCGCCCGGCGGTGCGCAAGCCGACTGTGCACTCCCGCGAACACGGCAGGCACGAAAAACAATGTCGACACCGTGGCGAAGACCAGGCCGCCGATCACCGCGCGGCCCAGCGGCGCGTTCTGCTCGGCGCCTTCGCCGAGGCCCAGCGCCATCGGGATCATGCCGATGATCATCGCCAGCGCCGTCATCAGCACCGGGCGGATGCGGGTGGCGCCCGCTTCCAGCGCGGCCGACAGCGGCGGAATGCCCGCGGCCAGCCGCTCGCGCGCGAACGACACCAGCAGGATGGAGTTGGCCGTGGCCACGCCCATGGTCATGATCGCGCCCGTCAGCGCCGGCACGCTCAGCGTGGTGCCGGTGATGAACAGCATCCACGCGATGCCCGCAAGCGCGGCCGGCAGGGCCGTGATGATGATGGCCGCGTCCAGCCACGACTGGAAGGTGACCACGATCAGCAGGTACACCAGCACGATGGCCATCGCCAGCCCCACGCCCAGGCCGATGAAGGACGACTGCATCGTCTGCACCTGCCCGCGGATCTCGACGCGGCTGCCGCGCGGCAACGTGGGCCGCATCTCGTCGACCAGCTTCTGCACCTTCGAGGCCACGCTGGCGAGGTCGGTGCCCTGCACGCTCACGTAGACGTCGATCACCGGCGCGATGTTGTAGCGCGACATCACGGCCGGCTGGCGCGCGGCCTGCGCGTCGACCAGGTTGCCCAGCAGCTGCTGCGAGCCTCCGCCTGCCGCCGCCGGCGTGCCGCTGGCGCCCACCGGGATGTTGAGCAGCGAATCCAGCGAGTCGACCACGTACTGCGGCGACTGCACCGCGATGCTGTAGACCACGCCGTTGGCCGGATTCAGCCAGAAGGCGGGCGCCGTCTGCGAGCTGCCCGACAGCGCGATGAGCACGTTCTGCCCCACGTTGGAGGCTGTGAGACCGTATTGCTGCAGCCGCGTGCGGTCCATCTGCAGGCTCAGCGCGGGGCCGTCCAGGCGCTGGTGTACGTGGGCGTCGACCGCGCCGGGGATCTTGCGGATCGCCTTGGTCAGCTCGGCCGCGCGCGCCGCGTTGCCGGCCATGTCGTTGCCGCTGAACTGCACGTCGATGGCCGCCGGCAGGCCGAAGTTCAGGATCTGCGTGACGATGTCGGCCGGCTGGAAGAAGAACTCCGTGCCCGGAAAGCGCTTGGGCAGCTCTGCGCGCAGCAGCGACACGAACTGCTCGGTGGGCTTGTGGCCCTCCTTCAGCGACAGCAGCAGCTCGCCGTCGAAGGTGCCGATGGTGCCGGCGTTGCTGTACGAGAGGTTGATGCCGCTGTTGGGCACGCCCAGGTTGTCGAGGATGGTCTCCAGCTGGTCGGGCGGCACCAGCTCGCGGATGGCGGCCTCGACGCGGTCGGTGAGGCGGGCAGTTTCCTCGATGCGCGTGCCGGTGGGCGCGCGCAGGTGCAGGCGGATCTGGCCGGCATCCACCGTCGGGAAGAAGTCACGGCCCAGCACGGGGTAGAGCAGGCAGGACAGCAGGCAGAAGCCGAGGAAGAGGCCGATGAAGCCGGCACGCTTGGAAAGCACCGCCGACAGCACCAGCGTGTAGGCGCGGCGCACGCGCTCGAAGCGGCGGTCGAAAGCGCGGTAGAGGCGCTGCAGGGCGCTCTGCTTCGCGCCTTCGGCCTGTTGAGCGGTCTGCGCCGAATGCGAACCGCCCATCAGCAGCATCACCAGCGTCGGCACCAGTGTGCGCGACAGCAGGTAGGACGCGATCATCGCGAACACCACCGCCTCGGCCAGCGGCACGAACAGGAAGCGCGCCACGCCCGAGAGGAAGAACATCGGCACGAACACGATGCAGATGCACAGCGTGGAGACGAAGGCCGCCGAGCCGATCTCGCCCGCGCCGATCTCGATGGCCTCCTTCAGCGGCGTGCCCATGTGCAGGTGCCGCTCGATGTTCTCGATGGTCACGATCGCCTGGTCGACCAAAATGCCCACCGAGAGCGCGAGGCCGCCAAGCGTCATGAGGTTGAGCGTCTCGCCCAGCGCGTAGAGCACCAGGATCGAGGCAAGGATCGACAGCGGAATCGTCAGCCCGATGATCAGCGTGCTGCGCCAGTTGCCCAGGAAGAGCAGCACCATCGCGGCAGTGAGCGCGGCCGCCAGGATGGCCTCGAACACCACGCCCTTGACGGCCGCCTTCACGAACACCGACTGGTCGAACAGCGGGGTGATCTTGATGTCTTCCGGCATCGTCTGGGCGGCGATGGGCAGCATCGCGCGGATGTTGGAGACGATGTCCAGCGTGGAGGCGCCGCCGTTCTTCAGCACCGACAGCAGCACGCCGCGCACGCCGTCCTGGCGCACCACGTTGGTCTGCGGCGAGAAGCCGTCGCGCACGTAGGCCACGTCGCGCAGGTAGGTGGTGGCGCCGTTCACCGTGCGGATCGGCAGGTCGTTCAGGCCCGCGATGGCATCGGGCGAGCCGTTCATGCGCACGTTGTATTCGGTGGCACCGAACTTGGCCGTGCCCGAAGGCAGGATCAGGTTCTGCGTGTTCACCGCATTCACCACGTCGGCCGGCGAGAGGCCGCGCGCCTGCAGCGCCTGGGTGTCGAGGTCGACCGAGATCAGCCGGTTCTTGCCGCCGTAGGGAAAGGGGATGGCAGCGCCTGGCACCGTGATGAGCTGCGGGCGCAGCTGGTTGACGGTGGCGTCGAAGAGAGAATTTTCAGAACGGGTGGGGCTGGAGAGCGCCAGCTGGATCACCGGCACGCTGGAGGCCGAGTACTTGATGACCAGCGGTGGCGTGATGCCCGGCGGCAGCTGCCGCACCTGCGCCTGCATCGAGGCCACCACCTGCGAGATGGCCATCTCGATGTTGGCGGTGGGCTGGAAGAACACCTTGATGATCGCCACGCCCGCCAGCGACTGCGATTCGATGTGCTCGATGTCGCTCACCGTGGTGGTCAGCCCGCGCTCCACCTGGCCCGAGATGCGCTGGCCCATCTCCTGGGCCGGCAGGCCGGTGTAGTTCCAGATGACGCTGACCACCGGGATGTTGATCTCCGGGAAGATGTCGGTCGCCATGCGCGCCAGCACGAAGGGCGTGGCCAGCACGATCAGCATCGCCATGACGATGAAGGTGTACGGACGACGCAACGCGAGCTGGACCATGGCGAAGGCTCTCTGCTTCCGGCGGAAAAAGGTTTTGCATCATAAGGAAGTAGATTTAGGTTTGCAGGCGCCTGCGAATGAGGTGTGGCGCTTTACCAAAAGGCTGCGTGCGGGTGTGCAGCGGCAGGCCGAGGCCGGGCGCTCAAGGTGGCGGAATGGCGGGGTGTTCGGCCGCTGGCCGGCCGAAGCTCAGCCAGCCGGGTCCAGCGCGAGCCGCAGCCGCGTCACGTTCGGGTTGCCCGGATCGCGCTGCACGCTGAAGCCCAGCTTGCGCGCCAGCGCCAGCATGGCGGTGTTGTCGTAAAGGGTGATGTCGGCCAGCTGCTGCACGCCAGCCGACCTGGCGGCGTCGATCAGCTTGCGCATGAGCCTGGACGCCAGGCCGTGGTGCTGCCAGGCGCCGGCGATGACGATGGCGAATTCGGCGACCTGCACTGTTTCGGGCGTGTCGCCGCGCACGTAGCGCGCCACGCCCATCTGCCGTTCGGCGCCGTCGATCGCCGTGGTCGCGATCAACGCCAGTTCCCGGTCGTAGTCGATGTGCGTCATGCGCCACAGCTCGTCGGGCTGCGGCGTTCGCGGCGAGAGCAGGCGCCGGTAGCCGGTTTCCTTCGAGAGGCCGTTCACGAAGGCGGTGTGCATCGCGAGATCTTCGGCGCGGATCGGGCGGATGCGCACCGGGGTGCCGTCGGGCAGTTGCCAGTCCTCGACCAGGTGGCTGGGGTAGTCGAGGGCCGGCATGGCATCACACGGTGCAGGGCCAATCTTCAGCCGATCACTTCGGGCCAGTCGGTGTGGAAGAACTGGCCTTCGGGCTTGTCCACACGCTCGTAGGTGTGGGCGCCGAAGAAGTCGCGCTGCGCCTGCAGCAGGTTCGCTGGGAGGCGCTCGGTGCGGTAGCTGTCGTAGTAGGCCAGCGATGCGCTGAAGGCCGGCACCGGGATGCCGTTGCTCACCGCCAGCGCCACCACTTCGCGCCAGTTCTGCTGCGTGCGGTTGAGCAGGTCCTTGAAGAACGGGTCGAGCATCAGGTTGGCCAGCGCGGGGTCGGTGCGGAAGGCGTCGGTGATGCGGTTGAGGAAGCGCGCGCGGATGATGCAGCCGCCGCGCCAGATCGACGCGATGCCGCCCAGGTCGAGGCCCCAGCCCTTCTTGTCGCCCATGGTCTTGATGAGGTCGAAGCCCTGCGTGTAGCTGATGACCTTCGAGGCGTAGAGCGCGTCGTGCACCTTGGCCACCAGCGCCTTCTTCTCCACCGAGAGTTCGATCTTCGGCCCCTGCAGCTGCTTGCTGGCGGCCACGCGCGCCTTCTTCTGCGAGGAGAGCACGCGCGCTTCCACGGCGGCGTTGATGGTGCTGATGACCACCGCGTTCTCGGCCGCGTTGATCAGCGTCCATTGGCCCGTGCCCTTCTGGCCGGCCTTGTCGAGGATCACGTCGACGATCGGCTTGCCCGTTTCCGGGTCTTTCTGCTCCAGCGCCTTGGCGGTGATCTGGATCAGGTAGCTCTGCAGCTCGCCCTCGTTCCATTCGTTGAAGATGGCGGCCATCTCGTCGGTGCTGAAGCCGGCGGCCTTGAACAGGCTGTAGGCCTCGCAGATGAGTTGCATGTCGCCGTACTCGATGCCGTTGTGCACCATCTTCACGTAGTGGCCCGCGCCACCGGGGCCGATGTGAATCACGCAGGGCTCGCCGTCCACCTTGGCCGAGATGCTCTCGAAGATCGGCTTCATCACCTCCCAGGTGGAAAGCGGCCCGCCCGGCATGATCGAAGGCCCCTTGCGCGCGCCTTCCTCGCCGCCCGACACGCCCGCGCCGATGAAGCGCAGGCCCTTGGATGCGAGGTAGGCGTCGCGGCGCTCGGTGTCGGTGTAGAGGCTGTTGCCGCCGTCGATGACGATGTCGTCCTTGTCCAGCAGGGGAATGAGCTGCTCAATCACCTGGTCGACCGGCGCGCCGGCCTTCACCATGATCTGGATCTTTCGGGGCTTGGCCAGGCTCTGGACGAACTCCTCCAGCGTCTTCGCGCCGACCAGCTTCTTGCCGGGGTTGGCTGCGATGAAGGCCTCGGTGGTGGCCTCGGTGCGGTTGTAGACGCTGACCTGGAAGCCGCGGCTTTCCACGTTCAGAACGAGGTTCTGGCCCATCACGGCCAGGCCGATCAGTCCGAAGTCGCTTTGCTTGTTGCTCATGGCCTGTGTTGTCCTTCCTTCGTGTGTGTATGCATGCGGGGCGGCGCCCGGCGCACCGGTTTGATTCGAGGGCCATTGTGCCGATGTGTCGCCCGGTGGGGCGTCGGAGGTGGTCTAAACCCGATTGGCAAGTGGGTCCGCCTTGGCTATGTTCATGCCCCCATGAGCCACGACGCCATCCACCGCTGGTCCACCGACGCCGTGCCGCCCCCGCAGCGGCTCGACTACTGGGTGGGCGCCGTCTGCGAGGGCTTCCTGGAGATGGACGTGACCAGCCCCGCGGCCGGCAGCTTCGGCGCCACGCTCGAATCGGCGCCGCTGGGGCCCATCGTGGTCAACCAGGTGCGCGGCAGCGCGCAGGACGTCTACCGCACGCGCCGGGCCATCGCCCACAGCCGCAACAACTACTTCTACCTGCTGTGCAAGGCCGACTCGGCCTGGGTGGCGGTGCAGGACGGCCGCTCGGCGCGCCTGCTTCCGGGCGACGCGGTGCTGGTCGATTCGCGCCGGCTCTACGAATTCCACCTGCTGCAGTCGGCCGACACCATCTCGATCGAGCTGCCCACTGCCTGGGTCGATGCCTGGATTCCCGATGCCGGCGACCAGGTGGCGCGGCGCATCGACGGGCACTCGGGCTGGGGCGGCGTGCTCAGCGGCTTCGTGCGGCAGCTGACGCCCGAGCTGGCGGCGAAGCCCCCTATGCCCGCCGAGCTGCTGAGCGACCAGCTCGGCAGCCTGCTCGCCCTGGCCACGGGAAGCGGCGCCGCGGATGCGCCGGACAAGGGCAGGGCGGCGCTGCGCCGCCGCGTGCTCGATGCCACGCGCGAGCGGCACGCCGAGTGCGGGCTCACCGCGGCGAGCGTGGCGCGCGGGCTGGGCATCAGCGAACGCAGCCTGCACCGCTGCCTGGCTGCCGGCGAAGGCAGCGCGGAGGGGCCCACCACCTTCGCCGCCGCGCTCGCCGGTTTCCGCATGGCAGCCGCGCGCCGCATGCTGGCCGATGCACGTTTCGACCGTCTGGGCATCGCCCAAATCGGGTATCGCGTGGGCCTGGCCGATGCTTCACACTTTGTTCGCCAATGCCGTGCGCACCTGGGCGCCACACCCGGCGAACTGCGGCGCAGGCGCTGAACTGGCGCGAACCGGCCATCCGCGTGGCAGGCATCGGCCATTCGCGGCATCGCCCCGTTCCTAAAGTCCCTCTGCATCGAAACAACGAAAGAGACTTCCCATGTCCGATACCTATGTCCTGGTCCACGGCGCGTGGCACACCGGCGCCGAGATCGAAGCCGTGGCCGACGGCGTGCGCGCGGCCGGCCACACCGTGTACTGCCCCACGCTGGCGGGCAACAACCCCGGCGACGACCGTTCCAGCACCGGCCTGGAAGACGCCATCGCCTCCGCAGTGCGCTACATCGAGGAGAAAGACCTCACGCAGGTGCGCCTCGTGGGTCACAGCTATGGCGGCATGGTGATCTCCGGCGTGGCCGACCGCATCGCCCACCGGCTCAAGCGGCTGGTGTACATCAACGCCTTCGTGCCGCTGGACGGCGAATCGCTCAACGACATGGTGCCGCCGCACTACGTGACCATGTTCGACGCCGTCGCCGCGGGCAACGGCAACGCGGTGACGCTGCCCTTCGAGATCTGGCGCGAGGCCTTCATCAACGACGCCGACCTCGCGACCGCGCAGGCCGCCTACGAGAAGCTCAATCCCCATCCGTATCGCACCTTCACGGACAAGATCCGCCTGAGCCAGCCGCTGGCCGCGCTGGCGCTGGGCAAGTCGTACCTCAACTGCCAGCAGGACACCGCGATGCCGCACGGCCTGCCATGGCATCCGCGCCTGTCGGAGCGGCTGGGCCTGTTCCGGCTGGTGGAGTGCCCGGGCAGCCATGAGATGTTCTTCTCGAATCCCAAGCGGCTCGCCCAGGCCATCATCGAGGCCGGGCGCGACTGAGCCCTTCAGTTCAGCCGGCGCCGCCGAAGAGCGCGTCGTACACGCGGATCGACGCCCAGGCGTCATTCGCCGCGTAGCGGATCTGCGCCTCGGTGAGCTGCCGGTTGGCCCAGTTCGAGGTGGTCGCCTTGCGCGACTTGACGAAGCGGCGGCCGAACACCAGCGCCACCGCCGCCTTCACGCCCACCGACCTGCGGTAGCCGCGGCGGCGGAATTCGTCGTCGATGTCGAACACCGCCTTCGGCTCGATGTTCAGCCGGTTGCGGATCAGCGTGAGGTCGCCCGACAGGCCGAAGCCGACCTTGCGCAACTCGGTCGAGGCGATCAGCGCAGCCACCACCGGGTTGCACTCGGTGCGGTGCAACTGGAACAGCCAAGCCGCATCGCGCGTGGCGAACTGCACCACGTGCGGCCCGCCCGACACCTCGTTCTTCGCGAAGGTGGGCTTCGATTCTGTGTCGAAGCCCGCGATGCCGGCCGCCAGCAGCGTGGCGGCGGCGCGCTCGGCTTCCTGCAGGGTGGAGACGACCACGATGTTCGCCGTGGCCAGGCTTTCGAAGGGATCGAGCAGCGCGATCTGTTCGCGCTCGAGCAGGGGCGGGAGCGTGGGGTTGGCGCGGCGCTCGTTCACCGGGAGGCTGCTTTCGTCGTCGTCTTTTTCTTCTTCACGGGTGCTTTCTTGGCCGCCGCCTTCTTTGCAGCTGGCGCTTTTTTGGGTTTCTTCGGCTTGGGCGGCTGGCCCGAGCGCAGCGCCGCCTCGTAGGCGAGCCGGCCCCAGCGCGCGGCCTCCTCGCGGTCCTCGAAGAGGTCCGCCGGGGCGAGCCGGTAGGACATCGGCATCGCCTTGCCCTGACGCATGTAGGTGAAGGGTTGCAGGTTCAGCCTGTCGAAGTGCGCGGCGCTTTCCGCGTCGGACTTGAGGTAGAGCGTCTCGCCAGCGACCAGCGCGATCATGCGGCCCTCATGCCACACGCCGTGGCCGCCGAACATGCGCTTCGTCTCGATGCGGCCCAGGCGCTCGAAGACCTCGTGCAGGCTTTGGACGAACTCGCTCATCGCGCAGCGCCCGCAACGCTCGCTGCAGGCCGCACCGGTGTCGACGCCTGCGCGCCGACCACCGTATTCCAGGCCTTCACCTGCCAGCCGGTGACGATGCCGTTGAGCACGTACGGGTCGAGCTTCGCGAATGCTGCGGGCACGTCGGGCGAGTCGGCTTCGAAGAGCAGCAGCGCGCCGTCGGGCGGATTGCCGGTGGCGCCGCCGAGCAGCAGCTCGCCGCGCTCCACGGCCTGCCAGGCGAGCGCCAGGTGCGCGTCGCGGAACTCGCCGCGGCGTTCGAGGTAGTCGGGGGCTGTGTCGTAGATCAGCAGGTAGTGCACGGTGAAGTCCTGGAAAAGATGGCCGCGCGGCGCGTTCAGGCGGTGATCTCGATGCGGTTGCCGTCCGGGTCCAGCACCACGCTCTCGTAGTAGCCGTCGCCGGTGCGGCGCGGGCCGTCGAGCAGCGGGTAGCCGTCGGCCTTCAGGCGCTGCGTGAGCGCATCCACGGCGGCGTCGGAGCCTACGCTGATCGCCAGGTGCGTCCAGCCCATGCGCTGCGCGCCAGGCTCGGCAGGCACGGGCGCGAGCGTGCTGGTGGTCATGGCCTCGATGCGCGCACCGTCGCCCAGGCTCAGGAAGCACGAGGCGAAGCCCTTGGCCGGGTTGACGTAGCCTGCGCCGGCGGTGGCGCCGAAGTAGTCGACGTAGAAGCGCTTGCAGCGTTCGAGATCGGTGGTCCAGAGTGCGATGTGGTCGATGCGCATGGGGCGGCGAAGAATGAAGGATGTTCAGCCGATGCGCCACGGCGGGCGCGAAGGCGACCAATGGTAGGCGATGCGTTCGCGTCCGCTCGTGGGGTGGAAATCGGTCGCGCCGCGCTCCAGCCCGTAGCGTTCGTAGAAGCGCTGGGCCGATGTGTTGGTGGCCGCGACGTGCAGCCGCCAGCCGTGGGGAATGCGCACGCAGGCCTCGTCGAGCAGCGCCTTGCCCAGGCCCTGGTTGCGCAGGTGCGGCTCGACGAAGAGCTGGGCCACGTACTCGCGCCGCGCCAGCAGCACCATGAAGGCCAGCACCTGGCCTTCGCGCTCGGCCACCACCACCTCGGCGGGTGGGCCGAATTCGGTGTGCACGCGGTGCAGCCAGTGGGCGATGGGCTCGACGCGGGCGGCGTCGCGGTTGGCAGACATCCACGCGCGACGCCAGATGCCCGCCAGCACCATGTTCTCCTCGGCGCCGCCTTTGCGCGACCGCAGGTGGAAAGCCGGAATCTGGGCGGCGGACATGATGTGTTTCATGATACGGCGCAGTGGCGCCGCGGTCGATGAGGCGGACTGCGAACGCTCAGGCGCGCAAGGTCTGCGCGTGGTGGGCGATGTGGTCGGCCATGAAGCTCTGGATGAAGTAGTAGCCGTGGTCGTAGCCCGCATGGCGGCGCAGCGTGAGCGGCTGGCCGGCGGCGAAGCAGGCGGCCTCGAAGGCTTCGGGGTGCAGTTGCTCGGCCAGGAATTTGTCGTCCAGCCCCTGGTCGATGAGGATGCCCTGCGGATAGGGCGCCGTGACCTGCGACTTCATGAGCGCGCTGGCATCGTGCGCCAGCCATTGCGCGCGGTCGGCGCCGGGTTCGCCCAGGTAGCCCGCGAAGGCCTTCTCGCCCCACGGGCACTGCGTGGGCGCGCAGATCGGCGCGAAGGCCGACAGCGACCTGAAGCGCCCCGGATGCCGCAGTGCCAGCGTCAGCGCCCCGTGGCCGCCCATCGAGTGGCCGAAGATGCCGATGCGCTCGCCGTCGATGGGAAAGTGCCTGGCCACCAGCGGCAGCAGCTCGTGCACGATCCAGCTTTCCATGCGCCAGTGCGTGGCCCATGGCTCGGCCAGCGCGTCGAGATAGAAGCCGGCGCCGATGCCGAAGTCCCAGTTGTCCTTGGAGCCGGGAATGCCTTCAACCTCCGGCCCGCGCGGGCTGGTGTCGGGTGCGACCAGCGCGATGCCCAGGCTGGCCGCCATGCGCTGCGCGCCGGCCTTGATGGCGAAGGTCTCCTCGTTGCAGGTCAGCCCCGCGAGGTAGAGCAGGGCCGGCACGCGCTCGTGCGCGACCTGCGGCGGCAGGTAGATCGAAAAGCGCATCGGCAGGCCGATCTCCAGCGAGCGGTGCTCGAGGAAGCGCTGCGTACCGCCGAAGGCACGGTGCTCGGAAAGAATCTTCGGTGTGTTGTCGGTCATTGCTGGGTTTTCTTGCCGCGCAGGGCGGGCACGAGTTCGAGCACGGCGTCGGCGAAGGCGCGCGGCGCTTCCTGCGGCAGGTTGTGGCCGGCGCCGGGCACGAGCCGGTGCGAGCGCGGGCCGCCGAAGCGGTGGGCGTGGGCGGATGCGTCGGCCGGCGGGCGCACGCCGTCGTCGATGCCGTCGAAGGTGATGGCGGGCACGGTGATGGTGGGCTGGGCCGCGAGGCGGCGCTCGATGTCGGCGTAGGCCGGATCGCCCGGCACCAGGCCGAAGCGGTGGCGGTACGACTGGATCACCACGTCCACGAAGTCGGGATGGTCGAAGGCGGCGGCGCTGCGCTCGAAGGTGGCGTCGTCGAACTTCCAGGTGGGCGACCAGAGCTTCCACAGCAACTTCGTGAACGCCTTGCGGTCCTTGTGCAGGCCGGCGCGCCCGCGCTCGCTATGGAAGTAGTACTGGTACCAGAGGCTGTATTCGTTCTCGGGCGTGTCGGGCTCCATCGCCTTGGCGATGTTCTGGATGTTGTAGCTGTTGAGGGACACCAGCCCCGCGCAGCGCTCGGGCCACAGCGCCGCGACCACGCAGGCCGCGCGGCCGCCCCAGTCGTAGCCGGCGAGCACGGCACGCTCGATCTTCAGCGCGTCGAGCAGCGCAAGCAGGTCGGCGCCCAGCGCAGCCTGCTCGCCCGAGCGCGGCGTCGCTTCGTTCAGGAAGCGCGTGGGACCGTAGCCGCGCAGGTACGGCACGATCACCCGGCAACCCTCATCGGCCAGCATCGGCGCGACCTCGGCATAGGTGTGGATGTCGTACGGAAAGCCGTGCATCAGCAGCACCGGCGGACCGTCGGCGGGGCCGGCCTCGTAGTAGGCGACTTCGAGGACGCCCGCCTCGATCCTGCGCAGGGGTTCCATTCTTTCCATCACGAGATCATCTCCAGTGAATGAGTAGATGCCTTTGCCAGGAACACCGCGGAAGTGCGCGAAGCCTGGGGGCTAGTAGATGACCACGCCGCGGATCGATTCGCCGCGCTTCATCAGGTCGAAGCCGTCGTTGATCTTCTCCAGCGGCATGGTGTGCGTGATCAGGCTGTCGATGTCGATCTTGCCTTCCATGTACCAGTCGACGATCTTCGGCACGTCGGTGCGCCCGCGCGCGCCGCCGAAGGCCGAGCCTTCCCACTTGCGGCCGGTGACCAGCTGGAACGGGCGCGTGCTGATCTCGGCGCCGGCCTCGGCCACGCCGATGATGATGCTGCGGCCCCAGCCCTTGTGCGTGCATTCGAGCGCCTGGCGCATCACCTTGGTGTTGCCGATGCACTCGAAGCTGTAGTCGGCGCCGCCGTCGGTCAGCTGCACGATCGCGTCGACGATGTTCTCGTGGTCCTTCGGGTTCAGGAAGTGCGTCATGCCGAACTTGCGCGCCATCTCTTCGCGCGCGGGGTTCAGGTCGATGCCGATGATCTTGTCGGCGCCCACCATCTTGGCGCCCTGGATCACGTTCAGGCCGATGCCGCCCAGGCCGAACACCACCACGTTGGCGCCGGCTTCCACCTTGGCTGTGAAGATCACCGCGCCGATGCCGGTGGTCACGCCGCAGCCGATGTAGCAGACCTTGTCGAAAGGCGCGTCCTCGCGGATCTTGGCCAGCGAGATCTCGGGCGCGACGGTGTAGTTGCTGAAGGTGCTGGTGCCCATGTAGTGGGCGATGGGCTTGCCGTCGAGGCTGAAGCGGCTGGTGCCGTCGGGCATCAGGCCCTTGCCCTGCGTGCCGCGGATGAGCTGGCACAGGTTGGTCTTGCGGCTCAGGCAGAACTTGCACTGGCGGCATTCGGGCGTGTACAGCGGAATGACGTGGTCGCCCTTCTTGAGCGTGGTGACGCCGGGGCCGACGTCCACCACGATGCCCGCGCCCTCATGGCCCAGGATGGCGGGGAAGATGCCCTCGGGGTCGGCGCCCGAGAGGGTGTAGTAGTCGGTGTGGCAGATGCCGGTGGCCTTGATCTCGACGAGCACTTCGCCGAACTTCGGGCCTTCGAGGTCCACGGTTTCGATGGTGAGCGGGGCGCCGGATTTCCAGGCGACGGCGGCTTTGGTCTTCATGATGTTCGGTCTCGGAAGCGGTGATGGGAGAGGATTCTCAGGCAGGGCCTGCAGGGAAGATACCCGACATGCCGATGAACCCCGGCAGGTGGCGGAAATCCCAGACCCAGTTTCGCAGCGCCGGAAACTCGTCGAGCGAGATGCCGCCTTCGCCCGCGAGCGCCACGTAGGGAAAACAGGCGAGATCGGCAACGGTCGGATCGGGCGCCGATGCGAGCCAGCGCAGGCCTTCGGTGGCGCGTTCGGCGAGGTGGTCGTCGAGGACGCGGAACACGGCGCGCGCGCCCGCGCGGCAGGCATCGATGTCGAGGTTGTGGTAGCCCAGCGCGTCGTGCAGCCGCGCGGCCGAGGCGGTGCGGGTGATCTCGTCGGCGGTGGCGAGCCACTGGGCGACCTCGCCGCGCAGCTTCGCGTCGGCGGGATACCAGCGGCCCTGCGGGTCGTAGCGGCTCGCGAGATAGACCAGGATGGCCTGCGCGTCGCGCAGCACGAAGCCGTCGTCGTCGATCACCGGCAGCTGGCCCAGCGGATTGACATTGGCGAGGAACGCGGCCGATTTGTGCTCGCGACCGGGAAAGAAATCGACCGGCACCGTCTGGTACGCCACGCCCAGCCAGGCCACCATCTGCCGCACCTTGAAGCAGTTGCCCGACAGCGGGTAGTCGTAGAGCTTCAGCGTCGCCGTCGTCATGCCGCAGCCCTCACGCCGAAGCGCATGCCGCGCTCGCGCAGCCATCGCCGGTAGGTGACGGAGGAGGTGTCGCCGCGCGTGGGCGTCTCGGCGCGGCCTTCGAGCGGCATGCGCTTGAAGGCGTGGTTCTCCAGGATGGGCTTGTCCTGCCCGAAGATGGTGTGCTGGAAGGCGATGAGCTCAGCGTCGGTGGAGTGGTCGTCGTAGCAGGCCAGCAGGGTGTGGGCGATCACGTGCTCCTCGTCGACGGGCTGCAGGAAGAGGCCGATCGCATCGAGCTCGCCCGCGCGGAAGCTGCTCTTGTAGAGCATGGCCGAGAAGGGCTGCATCACGCGGTATTTGTAGATGACCTCGCTGCCCGAGGAATCGTGAGCCGCGGAGGCGCGCGGCTGCCAGAAGCGGCAGTCGGTGGCCCAGATCTCGCCAGTGGCGGGCTCCACCTGCACCTGGTACTGCGCCACCTCGGTGTGCGGCACCTTGCCGAGGTAGTCGGCATGCACGAACGGAAAGTGCGCCATGTCCAGGAAGTTCTCGATCACGCGCAGGCCCGACACCGCGACGCCGATGCCGCCGCAGTCGACAAGGCGGCGGCCCGGTTCGCCGTATTCGGGAAAGTCGAAGAGCGCGCGGGCCGGGCGGCCGCTCGGGCAGACCCAGAGATAACCGTAGCGTTGCTGCACGGCGAGCGGCGTGTCGCCGAGGCTGCAGCTTGGCGTGCCGTCGGCGTCGGTCGACAGCTGCACGGTCTCGCCGAGCAGGCGGGTGGTGCGCGAGGCCGATGGCGCCGGCGCGGGGCCGACGACCAGCCAGTCGTCGAGCATGTTGGGATCGTTGGTGGCGAAGGGCATGGATCTCTCTTTCTTCAGCCGCGGGGCAGGGCTTCGATGTCGGTGCGCAACTGGCGGGCTGCCGCATGCAGGGCCTTCATGGCGGCCGAGCCGGGCGCCGCTTCGGTCCAGAGGTGGATGAAGGCGAGGCCGGGCTGGGCGTCGAGGACGAGCGCGAGGGTTTCCGCGCCGCCGAGCCGGCCGCGCCAGCCTGGCGAGGCGGCCGTCATGCCGTGCTGCACGAGCGCCGCCCGCGCCGTGGCGGCGGGCGCGCGCACGGTCAGCGTGCGGCAGAAATGCCAGCCGCCAGGGACTGCATCACGCAGTTCGTCTGGAACCGGAGGAGCCTCGGGCGACAGGTTCACCCACAGCATGCCGGCCGTCTCTGCCGTGCCGAAGGTCTTCGCGCAGACGTTGCGCGGCGCTTGCATGGCCGGGTGCGCCGGAATGCTGGTGCACTGCCCGCTGCCTGCCTCGTACTGCCAGCCGTGGTACGCGCAGGCCAACCGGTTGTCGATGACCTGCCCGAGCGTGAAGCGCACGCTGCGGTGGGGGCAGCGGTTCTCCCAGGCCTGGGCGGTGCCGTCGGCCGCACGCCAGAGGGCGAGTTCCTGGCCTTCGGCGAAGCCGGCGACGATGTTGGCGCCCGGGCGCAGGTCGGCCGAGCGCGCGACGGGGTGCCACGTGGCCGTGTCTTGTGGAATGTTCATGGATGGATCGTGGGAAGCGAACTGTTCGCCGGTGATACCGTACCGTTTCCGCCGCACCGATGAAAGTCACATGAAGAGACGCTGCTTTTCATTCCTGCAACGCTGGGCCGCATGAGCCGCATCGATCTCGCCCTGGTCGAGGCTTTCGTGCTCATTGCCCGAAGCGGCAGCCTCACCAAGGCCGAAAGCCTCTCCGGCGTCTCCAAGGCCACCCTGAGCCGGCAGCTCACGCGCCTGGAGGAGCAGCTGGGCGCACAGCTGCTGCTGCGCAGCCCGCGCCGCATCTCGCTCACCGAGGCCGGACACGCCTTTCTCGCGCGCGGCGAAGGGCTGCTCGACGAGGTGAAGGGCCGGCTGGAAGAAGCCAGCACCGAGATCCACGCGCTGACCACGGGCGTGTCGGGCAGCTTGGCGCTGCTGTCGGACACGCAGTTCAGCACCTCCTTCGTCTGCCACGTGGTCAAGCTGTTCCTGGAGGCGCATCCGGACGTGCGCTGCCAGCTCGACGTGGCCAACGGCTTCCATGCGCCGCGCATCGCCGATGTCGACTGCTACGTGTGTTCCGAACCGCCCGATGCGCCGAATCTCGTGGCGCGGCTGCTCGGGCGGCTGAACTACGGGCTGTACGCGAGCCCGCAGTACCTGGCGCGGCACGGCACGCCCTCGTCGCCCGACGAATTGGCGGCGCACCAGTCCATCGTGATGAAGGAATCGGCAGGGCGCTCGCAGGTGCTGCTGGTGTCGGGCACGGCCAGCTTCGCCTTCAGGCCCGAGCCGGCCTTCGAGACCAACGACCACTGGGTGATGAAGACCTTCTGCATCGACGGCCTGGGCGTCGCGCTGCTGCCCGCCTTCTTCGTGCGGCCCGAGCTGGAGCAGGGCGTGCTGGTGCCCGTGCTGCCGCAGTGGCAGCCGGAGCCGCGGCGCATCTACTGCGCCTACCAGCGCCAGCGCTACATGGGGCAGAAGCTGCGCTCCTTCGTCGACCTGATGGCGCGCTGCGTGGTCGACATCGATTCGTACAACTACTACGTCGGCTCGACCGCAGCGCGTAGGCGCAGGACGGCCGCGAGAACATAATCGGCCTCCGTTCGCCAGATTCCGCCAGACAACCATCATGAAGAAGATCCTCGTCCTCAACGGCCCCAACCTCAACCTGCTCGGCACGCGCGAGCCCGAACAGTACGGACGCGACACGCTGGCCGACGTCGAGCGCCTGTGCAAGGAAACGGGCGCGAAGTTCGGCGTCGAGATCGAATGCCGTCAGTCGAACCACGAAGGCGTGCTGATCGACTGGATCCAGGAAGCCGGCCGCGAGGTGGCGGCAGGCAACATGATCGGCGTGGTGATGAACCCCGGCGCCTACACCCACACCTCGATCGCGCTGCACGACGCCATCAAGGGCGCGAGCGTGCCGCTGATCGAGCTGCACATCTCGAACGTGCACGCGCGTGAAGAGTTCCGCCACCACTCATACATCTCGCCCGCGGCGAAGGGCATCATCGTGGGGCTGGGTGTGAAGGGCTACATCCTCGCCATCACGGCGTTGGTTTCCTGAGAGGAAGTTCTTCGTGGAACACCGCGGAACCGGCTTTGCCGGGCCGCAGGTGTTGCCCCCTGCAAGGGGGGTGGCGTAGCGACACGAAGTGCGCGAAGCCTGGGGGGTAGCCTAATACTGTTGTTTGGGCGCCGAGGCCTTCCAGCTGCGGCTGATCCGGCCCTGGCTGTCGATGCTCTCCAGGTGCACGTCGAAGCCCCAGAGCCGTGCGACGTGCTTGAGCACCTCTTCCGCCGTGTCGTGCAGCGGCAGGTTGTTGCGCTGCGTGTGGCGCAGCGTCAGCGAGCGGTCGCCGCGCATGGCCACGTTCCACACCTGGATGTCGGGCTCGCGGCTACCCATGTCGTACTGGCGTGACAGCGATTCGCGCAGTGCGTGGTAGCCGCTGTCGTCGTGGATGGCGGAAACCTCCAGTTCTGACTCGCTCTGGAAGTCGCGGATCGAGAACAGGCGGAAGTCCCGCATCGTCTTCGGACTCAGGAACTGGCCGATGAAGCTCTCGTCCTTGAAGTTGCGCATCGCGTAGTCGAGCGTGCGCAGCCAGTCGGTGCCGGCGAAGTCGGGGAACCAGCGGCGGTCTTCCTCGGTGGGCTTCTCGCAGATGCGGCGCAGGTCGGTGTACATCGCGAAGCCCAGCGCGTACGGGTTGATGCCGCTGTAGGCGCGGTGGCCCACCGGCGGCTGGAAGATCACGCCCGTGTGCGAGCTGAGCCACTCCATCATGAAGCCGTCGGCGAGCTGGCCGCGGTCGTACATGGTGTTGAGCAACGTGTAGTGCCAGAAGGTGGCCCAGCCTTCGTTCATGACCTGGGTCTGGCGCTGCGGGTAGAAGTACTGCGCGATCTTGCGCACGATGCGCACTACCTCGCGCTGCCACGGCTCCAGCAGCGCGGCGTTCTTCTCGATGAAGTAGAGCAGGTTCTCCTGCGGTTCCGCCGGAAAGCGCTTGGCCGCATCGGCCTCGGCGGCCTGCTCGCTCTTGCGCGGCAGCGTGCGCCAGAGGTCGTTCACCTGCTGCTGCATGTGGCGCTCTCGCTCGGCGCGCTGGGCGGCCTCCTGCGCCAGCGAGCGCTTCTGCGGGCGGCGATAGCGGTCGACGCCGTAGTTCATCAGCGCATGGCATGAATCGAGGAGCTCCTCGACCGCATCGAGTCCGTGGCGCTCCTCGCACTCGGCGATGTAGTGCCGCGCGTAAACCAGGTAATCGATGATGGACGAGGCGTCCGTCCACATCCGGAACAGGTAGTTGCCCTTGAAGAAGCTGTTGTGGCCGTAGGCCGCATGCGCGATCACCAGGGCCTGCATGGCCATGGTGTTCTCCTCCATCAGGTAGGCGATGCAGGGGTCGGAGTTGATGACGATCTCGTAGGCCAGCCCCATGTGGCCGCGCTTGTAGTTCTTCTCGGTCGAGATGAACTGCTTTCCGTACGACCAGTGGCGATAGATCATGGGCATGCCCACGCTCGCGTAGGCGTCCATCATCTGCTCGGCCGTGATGACTTCGAGCTGGTTCGCGTAGACGTCCAGGCCGTAGCCGCGGGCGGTCTTGGCGATCTCGGAGTGGTAGGTCTCGATGAGTTCGAAGGTCCAGTCCGACGGGCTGGGCAGGCGCTCCAGCCGGGGCAGGCTGGTGGCAGGAGGAGGGGCGGAGATGGCGGTGTTCATGACGTGACCCCTTCCTTCTTGAACAGGTCGCGGAAGACCGGGTAGATGTCCTGCGCGTCGGACACCTTGCGCATCGCGAAGTTGGGCTCCACGCCCTCGAGCTGCTGGTATTCCTGCCACAGGTTCTGCTCGGTCTCTGCCACCTGCACGTAGGCGTAGTAGCGAACCACCGGCAGGATGTTCTCGACCAGCAGCTCGCGGCAGCGGCCGCTGTCCTGGTGCCAGTTGTCGCCGTCGCTGGCCTGCGCGCCGTAGACGTTCCATTCGCCGCTGGGGTAGCGCGCCTTGATGATCTCGTCCATCAGCACCAGCGCGCTCGACACCACCGTGCCGCCGGTCTCGGTGGCGTGGAAGAACTCTTCCTCCGTCACCTCCTGCGCCTGCGTGTGGTGGCGCAGGAAGACCAGGTCGATCTTCTCGTAGTGCCGCGTGAGGAACATGTACAGCAGCATGAAGAAGCGCTTGGCCATGTCCTTGCGCGCCTCGTCCATCGAGCCTGACACGTCCATCAGGCAGAACATGACGGCCTTCGCGCTGGGCACCGGGGTCTTCACGCGGTTGCGGTAGCGCAGGTCGATGGGGTCGATGTAGGGCACGTGCCGCATGGTTCGGCGCACCTCGGCGATGCGCTCTTCCGTCTCGCGGATTTCCTTCTGGATGAAGGGCTGCTCGACCTGCGGATGCTTGCGCAGGCTTTCGAGGTGCGCCTCTAGCCGCTTGAGTTCCTTGCGCGGTTCGCCGCCCAGCGCAATGCGGCGGGCGAGGGCGCCGCGCATCGAGCGCACCACGTGCAGGTTGTTGGGCGAGCCGTCGCTGGTAAAGCCGGCCCGGTGGCTCTTCCACTCGGGCACGTCGGCGATCTGCGTGCGGATGAGGTGGGGCAGCGCCAGGTCGTCGAAGAAGACGCGCATGAACTCCTCGCGCGTGAGGCGGAAGACGAAGTCGTCCTCGCCTTCGCCGCTGTCGCTCGCTTCTCCGCTGCCGGAGCCGCCTCCGCCGCCGCCTTCGGGGCGCTTGATGCGGTCGCCCTTCAGGTATTCCTGGTTGCCCGGGTGCACGTATTCGCGGTCGCCGCCTCGGGCGTGGCCGAACACGGGCTCGGACACGTCGTGGCGCGGCAGGGTCACGTCTTCGCCTTGCTCCAGTTCGCGGATGTTGCGGCCGCTGACGGCGCGCCTCACCGCCTCCTGGATCTGCCCCTTGTAGCGCCTGAGGAAGCGCTCGCGGTTGCCAATGGACTTGTTCTTGCCCGATAGCCGGCGGTCGATGATCTGCTGCAGGATGGCCACGATGTTGTCAACGCTCCTTGCAAAGAGAGAACGAACGGAAGGGCCGTTTTTCTATGAGCTCTTGCGCACCCGCAGATACCACTCGCAGAGCAGGCGCACCTGCTTGGCCGTATAGCCCTTCTCGACCATGCGGGTCACGAAGTCTTCGTGCTTCTTCTGCTCGTCGGCGCTGCTCTTGGTGTTGAAGCTGATCACCGGCAGCAGCTCTTCGGTGTTGGAGAACATCTTCTTCTCGATCACCGAGCGCAGCTTCTCGTAGCTGGTCCACGCCGGGTTGCGCCCCGCGTTGCCGGCCCGCGCGCGCAGCACGAAGTTGACGATCTCGTTGCGGAAGTCCTTCGGGTTGCCGATGCCGGCGGGCCGCTCGATCTTCTCGAGCTCGGCGTTGAGCGAGGCGCGGTCGAAGACTTCGCCGGTGTCCACGTCGCGGAACTCCTGGTCCTGGATCCAGTAGTCGGCGTAGGTGACGTAGCGGTCGAAGATGTTCTGGCCGTACTCGCTGTAGCTCTCTAGGTAGGCGGTCTGGATCTCCTTGCCGATGAACTCCGCATAGCGCGGCGCCAGCAGCTCCTTGATGTAGCTGATGTACTTCTGCTCGACTTCCGGCGGAAACTGCTCGCGCTCGATCTGCTGCTCGAGCACATACATCAGGTGCACCGGGTTGGCGGCGACCTCGGAACTGTCGAAGTTGAACACCTTGGAGATGATCTTGAAGGCGAAGCGGGTGGAAACGCCGCTCATGCCCTCGTCCACGCCCGCGTAGTCGCGGTACTCCTGGATGGACTTGGCCTTCGGGTCGGTGTCCTTGAGGTTCTCGCCGTCGTACACCTGCATTTTGCTGAAGGTGCTGGAGTTCTCGGGCTCCTTCAGGCGCGTGAGCACCGAGAGCTGGGCCATCATGCGCAGCGTTCCGGGGGCGCAGGGTGCCTTCGCCAGCGAAGAGTTGCGCACCAGCTTCTCGTAGATCTTGATCTCTTCCGAGGCGCGCAGGCAGTAGGGCACCTTGACGATGTAGATCCGGTCGAGGAAGGCCTCGTTGTTCTTGTTGTTGCGGAAGGCCTTCCATTCGCTCTCGTTGCTGTGCGCGAGCACGATGCCGTCGAAGGGAATGGCACCGAAGCCTTCGGTGCCCTTGAAGTTGCTTTCCTGCGTGGCGGTCAGCAGCGGGTGCAGCACCTTGATCGGCGCCTTGAACATTTCCACGAACTCCAGCAGGCCCTGGTTGGCCAGGCACAGGCCACCGGAGTAGGAGTAGGCGTCGGGGTCGTCCTGGGCGAAGGTCTCGAGCTTGCGGATGTCGACCTTGCCGACCAGCGAGGAGATGTCCTGGTTGTTCTCGTCGCCCGGCTCGGTCTTGGCGACCGCGATCTGCCGAAGCACCGACGGGTAGCGCTTGACCACCTTGAACTGGCGGATGTCGCCCCCGTACTCCTCGAGCCGCTTGACGGCCCAGGGCGAGAGAATTCGATTCAGGTAGCGGCTCGGGATGCTGTATTCCTTTTCAAGGATCTCGCCGTCCTCGACCGTATCGAAGAGGCCCAGCGGCGATTCGTTCACCGGCGAGCCCTGGATCGCGTAGAAGGGAACGTGCTCCATGAGCTGCTTCAGGCGCTCGGCGATCGAGCTCTTGCCGCCGCCCACCGGGCCCAGCAGGTAAAGGATTTGCTTCTTTTCTTCCAGCCCCTGCGCGGCGTGGCGGAAATAGGACACCACTTGCTCTATGGCGTCTTCCATGCCATAGAACTCCTTGAACGCCGGATAGATCTTGATGACCTTGTTGGCGAAGATCCGCGAAAGCCGGGGATCGTTGCGGGTGTCGACCAGCTGGGGCTCCCCGATGGCCTTGAGCATGCGCTCGGAAGCCGTGGCGTAAGCCATGGGATCGCGCTTGCAGATGTCCAGGTAGTCCTGCAGCGAGATGACTTCCTCGCGGGTGCGCTCGTAGCGGGCGGCAAAGTTGCTGATCACATCCATGGTCACGCCTCCTTCAGGTCGATGGGCTTTATGCCCGATGGCGTGCAGCAGGGGCCTTGCGCAACATTAAAAGGTGTGCCTGCCCATGGCTGCATGCCGCGGAAAACTCCCTTACAACAATCTGCTAACAATCAGCATAAAGCAAAGATTGAACCCGGCAAATCATTTGTTAATTCAGAACCACGACGCCAAGTAAAGTTCAACAAAAAACAAGGAACAAATTTCCGGATTTCAGGTAAATTCAAAGGCTCGCTTTCCTAATTCTCTCCGGGTGAAACACCTATGCCGAATGGCCATCGTCCGCCTTTGGCTTTTCTCCGGGAAAAAATCGCCTATTGAGCTTCGCAGCTCAAAAAAAGAGCGTCTCCTGTTGCAATAACGCGCGATCTGCCGTTCGGTTTATTGTTCAGCTCAAAAAAATATAAAAGCAATCCTCGCGCCACTTTGCGATGGGTCGCTTGCGCGAACCTGTGTGGGAGGCCGGCTCGCCCGGGAGTGAGCCGGCATGTTCTGCGAGGTGGGAAGGTGCGAAGCGCACTGGCGGCGTGCCTGCCTGAAGGCTGGAAGGCCCGCATGCACCAACATGGAGGCCCTGAAACGGCAAAGGGCCGCAGTGCGGCCCTTGCTGGAAGCGGGTGGTCCCGCGAGGAGTGAAGTCTCAGGTGCTACATGCCCGACGCGGAGAAGGATCGGCGCATCGCGCCAGCACCGGATGGCGCACTGGAACAGCCCCTGGGCTGCCCCTCCTTGCACGCCTTTGGTGCTTTTCGATTCGTTAGCTGAAGAATTCCTTCGCCTTGTCGAACCAGCCCTTGTCGGTCGGGCTGTGCTTCTCGCCGCCCTTCTTGAGCGACTCGTCGAGCTCCTTGAGCAGCTTGCGCTGGAACTCGGTGAGCTTCACCGGCGTCTCGACGCGCACGTGGCAGTACAGGTCGCCCGGGTAGCTCGAGTTCACGCCCTTGATGCCCTTGCCGCGCAGGCGGAACTGCTTGCCGCTCTGCGTGCCTTCGGGAATGTCGATGGCCGCCGCGCCCTTGAGCGTGGGCACGTTGATCTCGCCCCCCAGTGCAGCGGTGGTCACGCTCACGGGCACCACGCAGTGCAGGTTGTCGCCGTCGCGCTCGAAGATGTCGTGCTTCTTGAGCCGGATCTCGATGTAGAGGTCGCCCGGCGGGCCGCCGTTGACGCCGGGCTCGCCGCTGCCGGTCACGCGCATGCGCTGGCCGTCGTCGATGCCGGCGCGGATCTTCACTTCGAGCGTCTTGTTGCGCTTGATCTTGCCCTGGCCGTGGCATGCGGTGCAGGGCTCGGGAATGATCTTGCCGCTGCCGTGGCATGTGGGGCAGGTCTGCTGCACGCTGAAGAAGCCCTGGCGCATCTGCACCGCGCCCGCGCCGTGGCAGGTGGTGCAGGTGATGGGCTTGGTGCCGGGCTTCGCGCCCGAGCCGTGGCAGGTCTCGCATTCGTCCCAGGTGGGAATGCGGATCTCGGTGGTCTTGCCCTCTGCGGCTTCCTCGAGCGTGATCTCCATCGCGTAGCTCAGGTCGCTGCCGCGGAAGACCTGCCGGCCGCCTCCGCGGCCCCGGCCGCCGCCGAACACGTCGCCGAAGATGTCGCCGAAGGCTTCCGCGAAGCCGCCGAAGCCTTCAGCGCCCGGGCCGCCGCGCATGTTGGGGTCGACGCCGGCATGGCCGTACTGGTCGTAGGCCGCGCGCTTCTGCCCGTCGGACAGCATTTCGTAGGCTTCCTTCACCTCCTTGAACTTGGCCTCGGCCTCCTTCGAGGTGTCGCCGTGGTTGCGGTCAGGGTGGTGCTTCATCGCGAGCTTGCGATAAGCCTTCTTGATTTCTTCCTCGCTGGCGTTCTTGGGGACGCCGAGGGTTTCGTAGTAGTCGCGTTTGGTGGCCATGGCAGGTCGATCGGGAGATCAGGGGAAGCAGCTGGAACTCGGGTAACTTGAAGCGAGAAAGGCTGGAGCACCCTTTCAGGTGTTCCAGCCTTGGTCGGCGGGCTGGAGATCAGCCCTTCTTGACTTCCTTCACTTCGGCGTCGACCACGTTGTCGTCTGCCTGTGCATGCGATGCAGCTTCTGCGCCAGCCGCACCGGAAGCGGCCGAGGCGCCAGCGGCGGCCTGCGATTCGGCATACATCTTCTCGCCGAGCTTCTGGCTCGCGGTCATCAGCGCGTTGGTCTTTTCCTCGATCGCGGTCTTGTCTTCACCCTTGAGGGCTTCTTCCAGGTCCTTGATCGCGGTCTCGATCGCTTCCTTCTCTGCGGCTTTGAGGCTGGCACCATGTTCGCCCAGCGACTTCTTCACGCTGTGGACCATGGCTTCGCCCTGGTTGCGCGCCTGCACGATCTCGAGCTTCTTCTTGTCGTCGGCCGCGTTCAGCTCCGCGTCCTTCACCATCTTCTGGATCTCGTCCTCCGACAGGCCCGAGCTCGCCTTGATGGTGATCTTGTTTTCCTTGCCGGTGCCCTTGTCCTTCGCGCCGACGTGCAGGATGCCGTTGGCGTCGATGTCGAAGCTCACCTCGATCTGCGGCGTGCCGCGCGCTGCCGGCGGAATGCCTTCGAGGTTGAATTCGCCCAGCAGCTTGTTGCCAGCGGCGATGTCGCGTTCACCCTGGAACACCTTGATGGTCACGGCCGGCTGGTTGTCTTCCGCGGTCGAGAAGGTCTGCGCGAACTTCGTCGGGATCGTGGTGTTCTTGGCGATCATCTTGGTCATGACGCCGCCCATGGTCTCGATGCCCAGCGACAGCGGGGTCACGTCCAGCAGCAGCACGTCCTTGCGGTCGCCCGAGAGCACCTGGCCCTGGATGGCGGCGCCGACGGCCACGGCCTCGTCGGGGTTCACGTCCTTGCGCGGCTCCTTGCCGAAGAAGGCCTTCACCTTTTCCTGCACCTTGGGCATGCGGGTCATGCCGCCGACCAGGATCACGTCGTTGATGTCGCCCACGCTGATGCCGGCGTCCTTGATGGCTAGGCGGCAGGGAGCGATGGTGCGCTCGATCAGCTCGTCGACCAGGCTTTCCAGCTTGGCGCGGGTGAGCTTGATGTTCAGGTGCTTCGGACCCGATGCATCGGCCGTGATGTACGGCAGGTTGATGTCGGTCTGAGCGCTGTTCGACAGCTCGATCTTGGCCTTTTCAGCGGCTTCCTTCAGGCGCTGCAGGGCCAGCACGTCCTTGCTCAGGTCGACGCCCTGTTCCTTTTTGAACTCGCCGATGATGTAGTCGATGATGCGCTGGTCGAAGTCTTCGCCGCCCAGGAAGGTGTCGCCGTTGGTCGACAGCACTTCGAACTGCTTCTCGCCGTCCACGTCGGCAATCTCGATGATCGACACGTCGAAGGTACCGCCGCCGAGGTCATACACGGCGATCTTGCGGTCGGCCTTGTCCTGCTTGTCGAGGCCGAAGGCCAGGGCAGCGGCGGTAGGCTCGTTGATGATGCGCTTGACGTCGAGGCCCGCGATGCGGCCGGCGTCCTTGGTGGCCTGGCGCTGGGCGTCGTTGAAGTAGGCCGGCACCGTGATCACGGCTTCGGTCACGGTCTCGCCGAGGTAGTCTTCGGCGGTCTTCTTCATCTTGCGCAGGATGTCGGCGCTGACCTGCTGCGGGGCCATCTTCTTGCCGCGCACTTCCACCCATGCGTCGCCGTTGTCGGCCTTGGCAATGGTGTAGGGCATCAGGTCGATGTCCTTCTGGACTTCCTTTTCCTCGAACTTGCGCCCGATCAGGCGCTTGATCGCGTACAGGGTGTTCTTGGGGTTGGTGACGGCCTGGCGCTTGGCCGAGGCGCCGACCAGCACTTCGCCGTCTTCCTGGTACGCGACGATCGACGGCGTGGTGCGCGCACCTTCCGAGTTCTCGATCACACGCGTGGTGTTGCCTTCCATGATCGCCACGCACGAGTTGGTGGTGCCGAGGTCGATGCCGATGATCTTTGCCATGTTCTTACTCCTGAAAGCCTGAAAAATATGTTGTTATGAACTTGTGGATAACCCGTCGCGATTCAAGGCATGAAGCGGGGATTTCCTGTGGGAATCTTGTGCGCCGGTGAATGCCGCGGGGCTCACTTCGGCGCGCTGACCGTGACCAGCGCCGGGCGCAGCACGCGGTCGTTGATGGTGTAGCCCTTCTGCAGCACGCTCACCACGGTGTTGGGTTCCTGGTCGGCGGGCACCATCGAGATGGCCTGGTGCTGGTGCGGGTCGAACTTGGTGCCGGGGGCGGGGGCCACCTCGATCACCTTGTTGCGTTCGAGCGCGCTCTTGAGCTGGCGCAGCGTGGCTTCGGCGCCTTCGCGGATCTGCTCGGGCGTGGCGTCCTTGACGGCCAGGCCGGCTTCCAGGCTGTCGGTCACCGGCAGCAGGCTTTCGGCGAAGGCCTCGACGGCGAACTTGCGGGCCTTGCTGACTTCCTCGTCGGCGCGGCGGCGGGCGTTCTGCACGTCTGCCTGGGCGCGCAGGTACTGGTCGGCGAGCTCGGCATTCTTGGTCTGCAGCGCGGCGAGTTCGCCCTGGGCGACGGCCAGCGCGTCCAGCGCCTCGGCTTCATTGGCGGCTTGCGCTGCCTCCAGTTCTTCGGGGCTTGGCTCGCCTTGCAGCATTTGAGAATTCTGTGCGGATTGTTGCGGGTCAGACATTTTTCAAAGAACCGGCACGTGCCGGAAAACAAACGATAGCCAGCCACTTGGGGCTGGCCAGAGGCATTTCAAGCGAAAAAATGAGGCTAAAACGGCCTTGGAGACACGAAAAAGGCCCGGAACCGGGCCTTGGAGCCGTCAGCTGGGAGGCTCAGTGGGCGTCGAGCAGTTCGACGTCGAACTTCAGGGTCGCGTTCGGGGGAATCACGCCGCCCGCGCCGCGAGCGCCGTAGCCCAGCGATGCGGGAATGATCAGCGTGCGCTTGCCGCCGATCTTCATGCCGGCCACGCCTTCATCCCAGCCCTTGATGACCTGGCCTGCGCCCAGCGAGAACGCGAAGGGGTCGTTGCGGTCGCGGCTGGAGTCGAACTTGGCGCCTTGCACGCCGTCGTTGTAGAGCCAGCCGGTGTAGTGCACGTGCACGTGGTGGCCAGCCTTGGCTTCGGCGCCGGTGCCGACTTCGGTGTCTTCGTATTGCAGGCCGGAGGGAGTGGTGGGCATGGGAAACGCTCCTTGCGTCGATGTGAGATCCGTGGATCGAAGGCGCGGAGTTTACCGAGGCCCGGCAGGCGGCCCTGCCGTCCGTCAGCCGTGGCTGGTGTCGTCGCCGGGCGCCGCGGGCGTAGGCGCAGGCGCCGCGAGGGGATCGGGAGAGGGGGCTGCAGCCGGCGCGACCGGGGTTGCGGCGGGGGCGGCCGAGGTGGCCGGGGCGGCAGCGGTGGGTACGGCGGCGGGTGCGGCGGGCGTGGTCGCCGCGGCCTTCTTCATCTGGCCGAGCTGCCACTTGCCGGCAAAGGCCTGCAGGTCGGACAGGCGCTTGAGCAGGTCCTGCCCGCTGAGCGTGAGGCTGTAGCCGTCGCTGCCGTGGCCGACGAGGCCGGCCTCGCGCAGTTCCTTGATGCGGGTGTTGAGCGTGTTGGGAGTGATGCCGCCGACGCTGTCCTGCAGCAGGCGGAAGGTCTGCGCGTGGCCGTCGCGCAGCGCCCAGAGCACGCGCAGTGCGTAGCGGGCTTCGAGCAGGGCGAGCAACTGGCTGACGGCTGCGGTTTCCTTGGTACTCATCGACATCATCTCCTCGAAGCTGGGCGGGCCGTCGGCCTGTGGGGCAGGGCGACGCCTCGCGTTCTTGTGGTTGGTACGAACCGTCTCGTTGGCCGGGGACTATAGCTCAATCGATGAGGATGCTACTAGTTTTGTAGCTGTGAAGGCAATCTGGGTGCGGGTTGTGAGACAAAGCCTCACAAATTGGCGTAGTCGGCCATGGCTTCGCCCAGCCGGATCGCGCGGCCTGGAGACCACTGCGGGTTGAAGGCCAGCGCGGGCGCCGGGAAAAGCATGACTACGGTGGAGCCCAGCAAGAACCGGCCCATCTCGTCGCCCTTGCGGATGTCGATCTGCTGGTCGGTGTAGTGCCACTCGCGCAGTTCGCCCACGCGCGGCGGGTTGACCACGCCGTGCCACACGGTGGCCATGCTGCCGACGATGGTGGCGCCCACCAGCACCAGCACGAAGGGCCCGCGCGCCGATTCGAAGACGCAGACCACGCGCTCGTTGCGCGCGAAGAGGCCGGGCACGCCGCGCGCCGTCGTCGGATTCACCGAGAACAGGTCGCCCGGCACGTGGATCATGCGCACCAGCCGGCCGTCGCAGGGCATGTGGATGCGGTGGTAGTCCTTCGGGCTCAGGTAGAGCGTGGCGAAGCTGCCGTGCGCGAACTTGGCGGCCAGCGTGGCGTCGCCGCCCACCAGCGCCGTGGTCGTGTAGTTGTGGCCCTTGGCCTGGAAGATCTGGTCGCCCTCGATGGCGCCGAACTGGCTGATCGCGCCGTCCACCGGGCAGATCAGGTCGGCCTGCGCGATGGGCCGCGCACCGGGCTTGAGCTCGCGGGTGAAGAACTGGTTGAAGCTCTTGTAGTGGCGGATGTCCGACTCGAGCGCCTCGCCCATGTCCACGCCGTACTTGGCCACGAAGCGCCGGATGATCCACGTCGTCACGGCGCCCCGCTCCTTGCCCGCGACCCAGCCGGCGAAATTGGTCAGGGCCTGCTTGGGAAACAGGTATTGGGGCAGTACGGCGGAGCGGTCGGACACGTGGGAAGGATCTGGAAAGCGGATCGGAGGGGCATTCTATAAAGGGCTTTTCGCCCGGGGCGTAGGAAGCTTCCCTTGGTTCGGCCCGCCTTCCACGGGGGCGTCAGTCCGGCTTGATGCCCGCCGCCTTGATCACCTGCGCCCACTTCTCCACCTCGGCCTTCTGGAAGGCCGCGATCTGCGTGGTGCTCAGGTCGGCCGGCTCCATGCCGAAGCCCTTGAGCTTGTCCTGCATCTCCGGTGTCGCGAGGATCTTGCGGATCTCGGTGTGCAGCCGGTCGACCACCGGCGCGGGCGTGTTCGCGGGCACGAAGATCGCCTGCCACGACACCACCTCGAAGTCCTGCAGCCCCGGCACGCCCGACTCCGCCACCGTCGGCACGTCCGGCATCGAGGCCAGCCGCTTCGCCGATGTGACGGCGATCGCGCGCAGCTTGCCGCTCTGGATGTGCGGGCCGGCCACCACGGTGGTGTCGAACATCATGTCGACCTGTCCGCCGATCACGTCCTGGATCGCCGGGCCGCTGCCCTTGTACGGGATGTGCGTGAACTTCACGCCCGACTTGTAGGCCAGCAGTTCCAGCGCCAGGTGCTGCGAGGTGCCCGTGCCGGCCGAGGCCGACGAGAGCCCGCCCGCCTTGCCCTTGCTGGCTGCGATCACGTCCTTCAGCGTCTTGTACGGGCTCGCTTGGTTCACCACCAGCACCACCGGATTGGTGCCGATCAGCGTCACCGGCGCGAACGACTTCTGCGGGTCGTAGCCGAGCTTGGGATACAGGCTGATGTTGATCGCGTGCGAGCTGATCGTGCCGCCCACCAGCGTGAAGCCGTCGGGTGCGGCGCGCGCGCCGATCTCGGAGCCCACGCTGCCGCCCGCGCCGCCCTTGTTGTCGATGATCACTGTGGTGCCCAGCACAGGACCCAGCTTCTGCCCGATCAGCCGGCCCAGCACGTCGGTCGTGCCGCCCGCCGGGAACGGCACGAGATACGTGATGGGCTTGCCCGTAGGCCAGTTGCCGCTTTGCGCGAAGGCTGCCGGAAGCGTGGCGGCGATCGAAGAGGCGAGGACGGTGCGGATGAGTGTGCGGCGTTGCATGAAAGTCTCCTTGGTTGTCGGATGGTTCGGATGCGTCGGGGGCGTGTCAGGGCACGTCGACGATCTCGATCCAGTTCGGGTTCTTGCCCACGTCCAGGCGTTGGGGCTTGCCCAGCGCGCCGGTGTCGCCGTCGATGGCATAGAGCGAGATGCCGTTCGATTCCTGTCCCGCCGCGATCAGGTAGCGGCCGGTGGAGTCGATGGCGAAGCCGCGTGGTCCCTTCTCGGTCGGCGTCTGGCCCAGGGGCTGCAGCTGCCCGGTGGTGGCATCGACCTTGAACGCGGAAAGCGTGCTCGACGTGCGCTCCGAGGCGTAGAGGAAGCGCCCGTCGGGTGTCAGGTGCAGGTCGGCGGCCCAGGGCTTGCCGGCGAAGCCGGCGGGCAGCGTGGTCGTGCTCTGCTCGAGCTTGAGCGTGCCGCGCGCGGCGTCCCAGGCGAACACGTGCAGCGCGGCGTCGAGCTCGTCGAGCAGGTAGACGTGGCGCTGCGCCTTGTCCCACACGAAGTGGCGCGGGCCCGACTTCGCGGCGGTCTTGGTCAGCGGCGGATCGTTGGGCGAGAGCAGGCCTTTCTCGGCGTCGAAGCGCCAGCTCGACACGTTGTCGCCGCCCAGGCTGGTGGCGAGCACGAAGCGGTTGCTCGCGTCCGCGTGGATGGCGTGAGCGTTGGGCTCGGTCTGGATCAGCTGGTGGATGGGGCCCACGGCACCGTCCTTGCCGATGCCGTTCACCGTGATCTTGCCGCCCTGGTATGACGCCGCGAATAGCCATTTGCCGCTCGCGTCGAGGTCGATGTTGGCCATGCTGTCGGCCAGCGGCGCCTCGCCGAGCTTCTGCAGCTTGCCGCTGGCGCCGTCGATGGAAAGCGCTGCCACGCGGAAAGGCTGCGAGCGCAGCGCGGCGTACAGCACGCGCTTGTCGCGGCTCACCACCATCGGCATCACCGTGCCGCCCACGTTCAGCGTCTGCACCGGTTTGAGCGCGCCCTGCGTGCGGTCGAGCTCGAGCACCGAGATTTCCTGGCTGTCGGCGTTCGACACGTAGACCCAGGTGGCTGCCGATGCGGGCACCGCCGCGGCCAGCCACAGCAGCGATGCGATGGTCGTTTTCTTCATGGCCGGGGGCTCAGGGCTTGATGTTGAGCTTTGTGATGAGCTGCTTGAAGTACACGTTGTCCTTCGCCAGCGTCTCCTTGAACACCGCGCCGTCGGTGTAGACATAGCCCAGGTTCTGCTTGTCCATCACCTCGTGCATCAGCGGTTCGGCGGCGGTCTTCGCGGTGATCTCGCGCAGCTTCGCCATCACTTCGGGCGGCGTGTTCTTCGGCGCGCCCAGGCCGCGCCAGGTGCCGATCGACAGGTCGATGCCGCGCTCCTTGGCGGTGGGCACCTTCTCGAAGCCCTTCACGCGCTTGTCGGCCATCACCATCAGCACCTTGAGCTTGCCGCCCTGCACGTGCGTCGTCACCTCGGCCGGACTCACGGCCACGGCTTCGATGTGGCCGCCCAGCAGCGCCAGCACCGCGGGGGCCGCACCCTGGAACGGGATGTGGCCGAACTTCGCGCCGGTCTTGTCTTCCAGCGCGGCGGCGGCAAGGTGCCAGATCGAGCCGTTGCCCGAGTTGCCCACGCGCACGCTCTCCGGCGATTTCTTCGCGGCGGCCAGAAACTCCTCGATGGTGTTCCACGGCGCGTCGGCCTTCACGGTGATGGCGGCCGGGTCGGCATTGAGCTGCGCGATGGGCTGGAAGTCGTCGTAGTTGAACTTGGCCAGCCCCAGGTGCGGCAGCGTCAGCAGCTCGACGGTGAGCACAGCGAGCTTGTAGCCGTCGGGCTTGGCGTTGATCACCTCCGTCCAGCCGATGGCACCGCCCGCGCCGGGGCGATTGATGATCACGATGCTCTGCGAGATGTGCTTGCGGCTCGCCTCCGAGAAGGCGCGCGCCAGGCCGTCGGTGCCGCCGCCGGGCTGGTAGGGCACCAGCAGCTCGATGGTGTGGTTCGGAAAATCAGCCTGCGCGGCAGCCGGTGCCGCCAGCCCGAGCGAGAGCGCGGCCGTGGCCGAGAGGGCGGCGATGCCGCGAATGAACTGCTTGCGTTTCATGATGTCGTTGTCTCCGTTGTTGTGGGTGAGCGTTGAAGTGTTGAAAGGTGTGGGTGTGCGTCAGGGCATGTACTGCCCGCCGTTCACCTCGATCACCTGCCCGGTGACATAGCCCGACAGCTGTTCCGAGGCGAGATAGAGGAATGCGCCCACGCATTCGTCCGGCGTGCCGATGCGGCCCATCGGAATGCCGGCGCGGAAGTTCTCCAGCATCGCGGGCGTGGAAAAGCGGTCCTGGAAGGGCGTCTGGATGGCGCCCGGCGCCACCGCGTTCACGCGGATGCGGTCGCCCACCAGTTCCTTCGCCAGCCCGTGCGTCGCCGTGCTCACGAAGCCCTTCGAGCCCGCGTACAGGTAGGCCGAAGGGCCGCCGCCGGTGCGCGCCGCGACCGAGGTCACGTTGATGATGTTGCCGCCGCCGCTCTTGCGCATCAGCGGAACCACCTCGCGGCAGAACGCGAGCACCGAGCGCGCGTTGATGTGCAGCACCTCGTCGAAGAGCGCGTCGTCGAACTCGGCGATGGGCACGCGCTTGACCAGGCTGCCCGCGTTGTTCACCAGTACGTCGATGCGGCCGCCGAACTGCGCCGAGGCCTGCTTCACGCACTCGCGGATCGCGCCCGTGTCGCGCACGTCGGCCTTCAGCGCGAAGGCGGTGCCGCCGGCCGAGCGGATCGTGTCGACCACCTGGTTCGCCGCGTCGGCGGAGCTGTTGTAGTGCACCGCCACGCGCATGCCGCGCGCGGCGAAGGCGATGGCCACCGCCGCGCCGATGCCGGTGCTGGCGCCGGTGACGAGGGCTGTCTTGTCCTTGAGGTCTTCCATGAGGGGCTCCGTTGATGAAGAGACAGGTCTGAGAAAGGAAATCAGAAAGACGTGAACCCGCGCGTCGCGCGGCGCCTTGCTCAGGTCACGGGTGCGGGGTTGAAAAGCACCAGCGCGTTGTGCAGCTTCCAGTGCTCGGCCCAGGTCTTCTTCCGTCCGCTGGCCACGTCGAGCATCAGGCGGAACATTTCCCAGCCGATGTCCTCGATGGTGGCCTCGCCGTCGGCGATGCGGCCCGCGTTCACGTCCATCAGGTCGTGCCAGCGGCGCGCGAGGTCGCTGCGCGTGGCGACCTTGATCACCGGCACCTCGGCCAGCCCGTAGGGCGTGCCGCGGCCGGTGGTGAACACGTGCAGGTTGATGCCGGCGGCCAGCTGCAGCGTGCCGCAGATGAAGTCGCTGGCGGGCGTGGCGGTGTAGATCAGGCCCTTGTTCAGACCCTTGTGCGCGGCCTTCTCGCCGGGCGCGAGCACGCCGCTGATCGGCGCGGAACCCGACTTGACGATGGAGCCCATCGCCTTTTCGACGATGTTGGAGAGCCCGCCTTTCTTGTTGCCCGGCGTGGTGTTGGCGCTGCGGTCGACCATGCCCTTCTTCAGGTAGGCGTCGTACCAGGCCATCTCGCGGATCATGGCCTCGGCCACCTCGGGCGTGGACGCGCGCGAGGTGAGCTGGTCGATGCCGTCGCGCACCTCGGTGGTTTCGGAGAACATCACGGTGGCGCCCGCACGCACCAGCAGGTCGGTGCAGAAGCCCACGGCCGGGTTGGCGGTGACGCCCGAGAAGGCGTCGCTGCCGCCGCACTGCACGCCCACCACCAGTTCGCTGGCGGGCACGGTCTCGCGCCTACGGGCGTTCAGGCGGGCGAGGTGTTCCTCGGCCTGGCGCATGACCGAATCGATCATCGACATGAAGCCGACGTGCGCGTCGTCCTGCAGGCAGACCACGTCGAGCGCAGCATCGGGCGTGGTGCCTCCGCGCTGGTCGGCGATGGGAATGCTGCCCGGCGGCAGCAGGCGCTCGGGCTGCAGCTTCTCGCAGCCCAGGCTCACCACCATCACCTCGCCGCCGAAGTTGGGGTTGAGGCTGATGTTGCGCAGCGTGCGGATGGGCACGACGGCGTCCGGTGCGTCGATGGCCACGCCGCAGCCGTAGGTGTGCTCCAGCGCCACCACGTCGTCGACGTTCGGGTACTTCGGCAGCAGCTCGGCCTTGATGCGCTGCACCGCGAACTCGGTGACGCCCGCCACGCACTGCACTGTCTGCGTGATGGCCAGGATGTTGCGCGTGCCCACCGAGCCGTCGGCGTTGCGGTAGCCCTCGAAGGTGTAGCCCTCCAGCGGCGGCAGGGCAGGGGGCTTGACCGTCGAAATGGGCAGGCCGTCGAGCTCGGGCGCGGTCGGCATGCGCATCACGCGCTCGTGCACCCAGCTGCCGCGCGGCAGCGCCTTCAGCGCGTAGCCGATCACCACGTCGTAGCGGCGGATGGCGTCGCCTTCGGCCAGGTCGACCAGCGCGACCTTGTGGCCCTGCGGCACGTTGTCCACCAGCCGCAGGCCGTCGGCGAACTCCGCGCCGGCCTTCAGCCCGCCGTCGTTGGCGACGATGGCCACGTTGTCGGCCGCGTGGATGCGGATGTAGAGCGGAGGTCTTGCGGCGTCGGGCATATCAGGCTTCGAAGGCGGCAGAAAAAGCGCGGTCTTTTCGTGGAACACCGCCGGAACCGGCTCTGCCGGGCCGCAGGTGTTGCCCCCTGCAAGGGGGTTGGCGAAGCGACACGAAGTGCGCGAAGACTGGGGGTGTGCGTCATTTCACCACCATGAACATGCTGGGCAGCCAGGTAGAGAAGGCCGGCACGAAGGTAACCACGCCGAGCGCGAAGATCAATGCGCCGTAGAACGGCCAGATGGTGCGCATCACCGTGCCCACCGACACCCCGCCGATCGCGCAGCCCACGAACTGCGTCGTGCCCACCGGCGGCGTGTTCAGGCCCAGCGCGCAGTTGATGAGCATCACGATGCCGAACTGCACCGAGGTCATGCCGTACTGCTGCGCGATGGGCAGGAAGATCGGCGTGCACAGCAGGATGGTGGCCGCCATGTCCAGGAAGGTGCCCAGCACGAACAGGATGATGTTGATGAGCAGGAAGATCACCCACGGCGTGCTCGTCACCTGCGACAGCATCTGGCCCGTGAGCTCGGCCACGCCGTACAGGCTGATGAGGTAGCCGAAGGTGCTGGAGATGCCGATCAGCAGCAGGATCACGCCGGTGGTGCGCACCGCCTTCGAGGCGGCCTTGATGAAGTGCTCCCACTTCAGCGTGCGGTACACGAAGATCGTGAGGCCCAGCGCATACAGCACCGCCACCGCCGCCGATTCGGTTGCCGTGAAGACGCCCGACAGGATGCCGCCCAGGATCAGCAGCACCACGAACAGGCCCGGTAGCGCCGCGGCGAACGAGCGCCCCACGATGGCCCAGCCGGGGAAGGTGCCCGCGGGGTAGCCGCGCTTCACCGCCACCAGGTAGGCGGCCACCAGGTTGCTGACGGTGAGCACCGCGGCCGGCAGCAGCGCCGCGAGGATCAGCGCCGCGATCGACACCTTTCCGCCCGCCGCGAGCGAATAGATGATGAGGTTGTGGCTGGTCGGCATCAGCGCGCCCACCAGTGCCGCGTGGGTCGTCACGTTGACTGCGTAGTCGGCGTGGTAGCCCTCCTTCTTCATCATCGGGATCATCACCGCGCCCATGGCCGAGACGTCCGCCACGGGCGAGCCCGAGACGCCGCCGAACAGCGTGCAGGCCACCACGTTCGACATGCCCAGGCCGCCGCGCACGTGGCCCACCAGGTCGCGCGCCAGGTTGACGATGCGGTCCGCGATGCCGCCGTAGAGCATCAGCTCGCCCGCGAAGATGAAGAACGGAATGGCCAGGAACGAGAAGATGCCCATGCCCGAGGTCATCTGCTGGAAGCCGACCGCCAGCGGCAGGCCTTCATACAGCAGCGTGGCCAGGGCCGACAGGCCGATGGAGAAAGCCACCGGCACGCCCAGCAACAGGAAGAGCGTGAACGAGAGGCAGAGAATCAAAAGGGGAATGGTCATGATCTGGCCGCCTCGCCGGTGGTGGGGGCGCTATGGACTGTTCGGGGAATGCCGCGGAACCGGCTTTGCCGGGCCGCAGGCATTGCCCCCTGCAAGGGGGTTGGAGAAGCGACACGAAGTGCGCGAAGCCTGGGGGTGTGCATTCGTTATCCCCAGGCGGGTTCTACTTCGCGGCCTTGGGCGAGCGCGATGATGTGTTCGATGGAGAAGAGGACGATCAGCACGCCCGAGACGGCGGCCGGCACGTACTTCCAGCCTTCGGAGATCCACAGCGTGGGCAGCCGGTAGTCCCAGACCGAACCGGCCAGCTCGGCGCAGTTCCAGGCCATGGCCAGACCGAACAGCAGGATCAGTGCGTGGATGAGGTATTCCATCTTCAGCCGCAGCCAGTCGGGTGCGAGGACGAGGAAGGATTCGAGTCCGATGTGGCCCGCGTCGCGCACGCCCACCGCCACGCCGAGCATGGTGACGTAGAGCACCAGCAGCAGCGCGAGGCTTTCGGCCCAGGTGGGTGTGTTGTTGAGCACGTAGCGGCCGAACACCTGCCAGCTCACGGCGCAGATCACCGCGACGAGGCCGAGGATGCCCAACCACATGCAGGCACGCGCGAGGGTGCGGCAGAGTTTGGTGTACATGAAGGTTTTTCTCTGTTTTCTCCCTCCCCTCTGGGGGAGGGCCGGGATGGGGGCAAGCGGCGTCCCTATGCCAGCGCCGTCGTGCCCCCATCCCGGCCTTCCCCCAGAGGGGGAAGGAGCTGGTTCAGCAGGGCGGTTCGCTTACTTCGTCTCTTGCACGCGCTTGACCAGGTCCTTCAGCTTCGCGTCGGTGATGAACTTGTCGTACACCGGCTTCATCGCTGCCTGGAACGGCGCCTTGTCCACTTCGATGATCTCGGCGCCGCCGGCCTTCACCGTGGCCAGCGACTTCACTTCGCGCTCCTCCCACTGCTTGCGCATGTAGGGCACCGATTCCTTCGCGGCCTGGCGGATCCAGCCCTGCTCCTCGGCGGAGAGCTTGTCCCACGCGCGCTTGGAGAACAGCAGCATCTCGGGCGCCATCGAGTGCTCGGTCTTGCTGTAGTACTTGGCCACCTCGAAGGCGCGGGCGCTTTCATAAGTGGGGTAGTTGTTCTCGGCGGCGTCGATCAAGCCGGTCTTCAGGCCCGTGTAGACCTCGCCCATGGGCATGGGCGTGGCGTTGGCGCCCATGGCTTCGAGCATCGACACCCACAGGTCGGACTGCTGCACGCGCACCTTTAGGCCCTTCATGTCGGCGAAGCTGCGCACGGGCTTCTTGGCGGTGAACATCGAGCGCGCGCCGCTGTCGTAGTAGGCCAGGCCCACGAAGCCCTGCTTCTCGCACGATTTCAGGATTTCTTCGCCGATCGGGCCGTCGAGCACCTTGTGCAGGTGGTCCACCGATCGGAACAGGAAAGGCATGGTCGGCACCTGCGTCTCGGGGCAGATGTTGTTCATTGGCGCGATGTTCACGCGCACCATCTGCAGCGCGCCGATCTTGGTCTGCTCGATCGTGTCCTTCTCGCTGCCCAGCGAACTGTTGTTGAACACCTTGATGCTGTGCTTGCCGCCCGACAGCGCCTTCAGGCGCTCGCTCATGAACTTCACCGCGGTCACGGTGGGGTAGTCGTCGGGGTGGATGTCGGCCGAACGGAACTCGGTGGCGTGTGCAGCCATGGTGGTCAGCGCGGCTGCTGCGCACGCGGAAATTGCGATCAGGGTCTTCTTGGCGAATTTCATTTGTCTCGTCCTCTTGCTTGGTGGTTGTTGAAAAAGGGGTCAGCTGCCGAAGGCCGGTTCTGCTACGCCCTGCGCGCCGGGCCGCAGCGCGAAGACGCCGCCGGCGAGCGGCTGGTCCGACAGGTCGATGCCGCCGGGGCGGATCGAGGTGACGAACAGGGTGTCGAGGCCTGCGCCGCCGAAGGCGCACATGGCAGGTTTCTTCACCGGCACTTCGAGCGATCGGTCGAGCCGGCCGTCGGGCGTGAAGCGGTGCACCAGACCGGCGTCGTTGCCGCAGATCCAGTAGCAGCCGTCGGTGTCCATGGCGGCGCCGTCGGGGCGGCCGGGCAGGGGCTTCATGTCGACGAACAGGCGGCGGTTGTTGGGCGTGCCGGTGGCGGTGTCGTAGTCGAAGGCCCAGACGGCCTGCACAGTGGGGTGCGAATCCGAGAGGTACATCGTGCGGCCGTCGGGGCTGAAGGCCAGGCCGTTGGGCACGATGAGGTCGTCGAGGCGAAGGGCGGCGTTGCCGTCGCCCTTGCCGTAGCTGTAGAGGCGGCCGACGCGGGCGCCTGCGGCCATGTCGAGCAGCATGGTGCCGGCCCAGAAGCGGCCCTGGCGGTCGCAGCGGCCGTCGTTGAAACGCATGGCGGGTGCCGCGTGCTCGACGGGTGCGAGCGGGGTGGCGGACAGCGTGCCGTCGGCCTGCGGCTTCAGCGAGAAGAGGCCGCTTTCCATGCCGGCGATCCACTCGCCGGGTACGTCGGCGCGCGGCGCGATGCAGGCGATCATCTCGTCGGCCTTCCACTGCGCGTGGCCTTCGCTCGCGTGCCAGCGGTTCAGCGTCCGCGCCGGAATGTCGACCCAGTACAGCGCCTGCTGCGCGGCATGCCACACCGGGCTTTCGCCGGTGCCGTTGCGCGCGTCGAGGACGAGTTCAGCTTGCATCGCCTGAATCGCCTTAATTGCCGAATGGGCCCTGTGCGGTGAAGGCGCCGCCCTGGTAGATGGCGTTGGGGTCGGTGGGGGCGACCGGCGGTTGCTGCTCGACCTTGTCGCGGAACACTTCGGAGCTGTCCTGCGGCACGAAGCCCAGGTGCGCTGCCGCGCTGTTGTCCCACCACACGTCGCGGTTGTTCGACATGCCGTAGACCACGGTGTGCTTCACGTCGGGCGTGAAGAGCGACTTCTCGATCAGCGAGGTCAGATCGCGGTAGCTGAGCCAGGTGCTCATCATCCGGCGGTTGGCGGGCTCGGGGAAAGACGAGCCGATGCGGATGCTCACCGTCTCGATGCCCCAGCGGTCGAAGTAGAACTGGGCGACGTCTTCTCCGAAGGACTTCGACAGGCCGTAGTAGCCATCGGGCCGGCGCGCGGCGTGGGCGTCGATGCGTTCGCTCTGCCTGTAGAAGCCGATCACGTGGTTGGAGCTTGCGAACACCACGCGCTTCACGCCGTGGCGGCGCGCTGCCTCGTAGATGTGGAACACGCCCTTGATGTTGGCCTCGAGGATCTCCTCGAACGGCCGTTCCACCGACACGCCGCCCAGGTGGACGATGGCGTCGCAGCCTTCCACCAGCGCGTGCACCGCGGCCTTGTCGGCGAGGTCGCAGGGCACGACTTCCTCGTCGGCGCCGGCGGCGGGCGCCAGCGAGGCGATGTCGGACAGCCGCAGCACGTTCGCAAAAGGCTTGAGCCGCTCGCGCAGCACCTTGCCGAGGCCGCCGGCAGCGCCGGTCAGCAGCAGGCGATTCATCTTGTTGTTGTCTGTCATGGTTGCCAGTCCTTGAATGCCGGAGTCATGGTTTCCGAGGGGCAGCCGCTACGGCGGTTTCGCTGGAGCGGCCGGTACGATGCCGTGGAAGCAAGGTCGAGGTCGCGAGGTCGAAAAGGCGCTGCATTTCGGTGCCGTGGAAACCGCAGGCCGCAGGCGGATTCGCCCGCGACACTTGGAAGTTGAGTGATAAGTTATCTGTTGTCGTACAACTAGTTTGGGGATTATCATCGTGGCCATGGTTCAGACGACTGCGGGTAATCCCTTGGTGTCGGATGCTCCGGCGGAGGCGGCCTCTTCGGCGCCGTCTTTCGTGGGGCGTCCGCGCCAGCGCGCGCGCGGACTCGCGCACGGGCTGGTGGAAGACCTGGGCGAGAAGATCCGCAGCCAGTCGCTGCGGCCGGGCGACAAGCTGCCGACCGAGTCGGCCATCATGCAGGCCTATGGCGTGAGCCGCACCGTGGTGCGCGAGGCGCTGTCGAAGCTGCAGGCCGCGGGGCTGGTCGAGACGCTGCACGGCGTGGGCACCTTCGTGCTGCAGCCGCGCACCGGCGGCGTGTTCCGCCTCGACCCGGGCGAGATCGCCGCGTCGGTCGACGTGCTCGCCGTGCTCGAGCTGCGCATCAGCCTGGAGACCGAATCGGCCGGCCTCGCCGCCAGTCGCCGCACCGACGAGCAGCTGGTCGCCATGCGCCAGGCGCTCGACGACTTCGAGCGCAACGTGGTGGTGGCGGGCGACACGGTGGGGCCGGACTTCCGCTTCCACCTGCAGATCGCCGAGTCGACCGGCAACCCGTACTTCGCGGACATCATGCGGCACCTGGGTACCACGCTCATCCCGCGCACCCGCATCAGCGCCATCCGCACGCACGAGGGCGGGGCGCCTTACCTGAGCCGCGTCAACCGCGAGCACGAAGAGATCTACGCGGCCATCGCGCGGCGCGACCCCGAGTCGGCGCGCGCCGCGATGCGCATCCACCTGACGAACAGCCGCGAGCGGCTGCGCATGGCGCAGGAAGCCGCGCAGCAGAAAGCGAAGGCCGATGCCGCCGCGGCAGGGGGCGGTGGGGCCGATGCGTCCTCGCCGTCTTCCGACGCCGCTTCGTCCCACTGATATTTTTCTTGTCCGGCCTGCTGGACAAGTCGTCTCCCTGGTTGTACGATGACTGATAACATGTGCGGCTCGTTGCGCACAAGGCCGTGACGACCATCGAACAACAGGAGGCAGCATGACCATCTCCCGACGCGGCGCACTGGGCGCCGCGCTGGCCACGACCCTGGCCGCCAGCCTGCCGGCGCGCTCCTTCGCGCAAGCCGCGGCGGGCGCGCAGGGCGGCACCGGCAACTGGCCCTCGAAGCCGATCCGGATCATCGTTCCGTACCCGCCGGGCGGCTCGTCCGACATCATTGCGCGCGCCATCAGCCAGCCGCTGTCGGAGGCGCTGGGCCAGCCCGTCGTCATCGACAACAAGGCCGGCGCGAACGGCAACCTCGGCGCCGACCTGCTGGCCAAGGCCCCGGCCGACGGCTACACGCTGATGCTGTGCGACCTGGGCGCGCTGGCCATCAGCCCGTCGCTGTACCCCAAGCTGCCTTTCGATCCGTCGAAGGACCTGCGCAGCGTTTCCATGCTGGCCTATTCGCCGCACCTGCTGGTGGTGCATCCCTCGGTGCAGGCGAACACGCTGAAGGAGCTGGTCGAGCTCTCGAAGAAGAGCGATCTCAACTTCGCCGTCACTGCCAGCGGCAGCACCGCGCACCTCGCGGGCATCGAACTGCAGCGCCGCATCGGCGCCAGGTGGGAATACGTGCCCTACAAGGGCGGCGTGCAGGCCGTGCTCGACACCGTCTCGGGCCAGACGCAGGTGCTGATGAACGGCATGCTCGCCACCTACCCGCAGGTACAGGCCGGCAAGCTCAAGCTGATCGCCGTGTCCAAGGCCACGCGCATGCCGCTGATCGGCAGCGTGCCGACCATCGCGGAGCAGGGCGCTCCCGGCTACGAGTCGGGCACCTGGCAGGGTATGGTCGCCGCGCGCGGCGTGCCCGACGCGATCGTCGCCCGGCTCAACCGCGAGCTGGTGCGCATCATCCGCACCGCCGACATCCGCGCCCGCCTCGCGGGGCAGGGGGCCGAGGTCGTGACCATGACCGCGCCCGAGCAGGACCAGTTCTTCGCCAAGGAGCGCGCGCGCTGGGCCCAGGTCATCAAGGAAGCCAACGTCAGGCTCGACTAGTCATGCCCGCCCCCCGGCTTTTCACTCGCTGCGCTCCGTGTAATTCGCCACCCCCCGAGGGGGAGGCGCGGCTCGCCTTGGGGCGGCCCGGCGGCGGCCGCATCGCCCGCAGCATTTCCTTCTCCTTTTCCTCATCTTCACTGGACTCTTCCCGATGAACCCGCAAGAACTCAAGACCATCATGGGCTCCGGCCTGCTCTCGTTTCCGCTGACCGACTTCGACAGCAACGGCGACTTCAACAAGAAGGGCTACGAGCAGCGCCTCGAATGGCTCGCCCCGTACGGCGCGAGCGCGCTGTTCGCGGCCGGCGGCACGGGCGAGTTCTTCTCGCTCACCGGCGACGAGTACCCCGGCATCATCAAGACCGCAGTCGACACCTGCCGCGGCGTGGTGCCGATCATCGCGGGCGCCGGGGGCCCCACGCGCTTCGCCATCCAGTGCGCTCAAGCCGCCGAGAAGGCCGGCGCGCACGGCATCCTGCTGCTGCCGCACTACCTCACCGAAGCCGGCCAGGAAGGCCTGGCCGCGCACGTCGAGGCCGTGTGCAAGAGCGTGAAGTTCGGCGTGATCGTCTACAACCGCGCCACCAGCCGCCTGAAGCCCGACACCCTGGCCGCGCTGGCCGAGCGCAACCCCAACCTCGTCGGCTTCAAGGACGGCGTGGGCGACATCGAGGCCATGGTCGCCATCTACCAGAAGATGGGCGACCGCTTCGCCTACCTGGGTGGCCTGCCCACCGCCGAGGTCTACGCCGCCGCCTACAAGGCGATGGGCACGCCGGTGTATTCGTCGGCCGTCTTCAACTTCATTCCGAAGACCGCCATGGACTTCTACAGGGCCGTCGCCGCCGACGACCTGCCGACGCAGCACCGCCTGCTGAAGGACTTCTTCATGCCCTATCTCGAGCTGCGCAACCGCGTGCCGGGCTACGCCGTGAGCATCGTGAAGGCCGGCGCCAAGATCGTCGGCCACGATGCCGGCCCCGTGCGCGCGCCGCTCACCGACCTCACGCCCGCCGAGATGGAGCAGCTCAAGGCGCTGATCGACTCGCTCGGCCCGCAGTAAGCCGGCCGCTGGCGGAAGAAGACCCATCACAACAACGGAGACAAGACGCCATGTTCCTCAAGAAGCTCTTCCTGGTCGCCGCTTCGGCGGCGCTGTTCTCGGCCTGCTCGGTGATGCCCGCGGGCAATGCCGCGTCGGCCGCGCCCGAGGTTGCCGCGGCCGCCGAGCGCCTGCGCATCGCGATGATCGACCCCACCGCGCCCGCCCTCGGCGCGCTGGTGGCCGACGACCTCAGCTACGGCCACTCCGGCGGCAAAGTAGACACCAAGGCCAGCTTTATCGCCGACCTGCTCGACGGCAAGTCCGACTTCGTGACCATCGCCATCACCGACCAGACCGTGAAGGTGGTCGACGGCAACACCGCCATCGTGCGCCACACGCTCACCGCCGACACCAACGACTCGGGCAAGCCCGGCAAGGTGGCGCTGAAGATCCTCGGCGTGTGGCAGAAGCAGGGCGGCAGCTGGAAGCTGCTGGCCCGCCAGGCCGTGAGGATCTAGTCCGAATGAAGAAGAGAGTCCTTCTCGGGGCCGCCCTCGCGGCCGCCTCGGCCGCGTTTTTGCCCCTGCCTGCCTCGGCGCAGGCCGACGCATGGCCCCAGCAGAAGCCGGTGACCATCGTCGTGCCGTTCCCGGCCGGCGGTTCCACCGACATGGTCGCCCGCACCATTGCGCTGCAGCTGCAGAACAAGCTAGGCGGCAGCTTCGTCGTCGACAACCGGCCCGGCGCCACGGGCACCATCGGCACCGGCCAGGTCAAGCGCGCGGCGCCCGACGGCTACACGCTGCTGGTGTCCTCGCTCGGCGCTTTCGTCGTCACGCCGCACCTGCAAAAGAGCGTGCCTTACGACGCGACGAAAGACTTCGACTACATCAGCGTGCCCGTGCAGGCGCCCAACGTGCTCGTCGCGAATGTCGCGCGGCCGGAGCGCACGGTGGACGACGTGCTCGCGCTGCTGCGCAAGACGCCGGGCAAGGTCTCGTTCGCGAGCTCAGGCAACGGCTCGTCCGACCACCTTTCGGCCGAGCTCTTCTGGCAGCAGACGAAGACCGAAGGCGTGCACGTGCCCTACAAGGGCGGCGCGCCGGCGGTCAACGACCTGCTCGGCAACCAAGTTGACTTCTCGTTCCAGAACGTGAACGCGGTGCTGCCGCACATCCGAGGCGGCAAGCTGCGCGCCATTGCCGTCACGGGCGACAAGCGCTCGCCGGTGCTGCCCGATGTGCCTACGCTGGCCGAGGCCGGCGTGAAGGGCGCCGAGGTCTATTCATGGCAGGGCATGGCCGCGCCAAAGGGTCTGCCGCCCGCCGTGAAGAAGAAGCTGAGCGACGCGGTCATCGCCGCCATGCAGGACCCGGAGACGAAGAAGCGCATGCTCGACCAGGGCCTGGAGATCGTCGCCAGCACGCCCGAGGAATTCACCGCTTTCCAGTTGCGCGAATGGACGCGTTGGAAGACATTGATCGACGCCCGCCACATCACCTCGGACTAGTGACTCTCCCCCAGGCTTCGCGCACTTCGTGTCGCTTCGCCAACCCCCTCGCCGGGGGCAACACCTGCGGCCCGGCAAAGCCGGTTCCCGGCGTTCCCCGAAGGGCACTGCAAGGTTTTGGATGATTTAACGATGACGCTTTCAGATTCCACTTCGTCGCCGTCGGGCGCTCCCGTCGTCACCGGCATGCGTGTGGTCCCCGTTGCGGGCCATGACAGCATGCTGATGAACCTGAGCGGCGCCCACGGCCCGTTCTTCACGCGCAACCTGCTGATCCTGACCGACAGCGCCGGCCATACCGGCGTGGGCGAAGTGCCCGGCGGCGAGAAGATCCGCCAGACGCTGGAGGATGCGCGCGACCTGATCGTCGGCCAGCCCATCGGCCGGCACAACGCGATCCTCAACAGCATGCGCAGCGCCTTCGCCGGACGCGACAGCGGCGGGCGCGGCCTGCAGACCTTCGACCTGCGCGTGACCATCCACGCGGTCACGGCCGTCGAAGCTGCGCTGCTCGACCTTCTGGGCCAGTTCCTCGAAGTGCCCGTGGCGGCCCTGCTCGGTGAAGGCCAGCAGCGCGATGCGGTGCAGATGCTCGGCTATCTCTTCTACGTGGGCGACCGCAGCAAGACCGATCTGCCGTACGAGAGCGACCCTGGCGCCGACAACGACTGGTTCCGCCTGCGCCACGAGGAGGCGATGACGCCCGAGGCCATCGTGCGCCTGGCCGAGGCCACGCATGCACGCTACGGCTTCACCGACTTCAAGCTCAAGGGCGGCGTGCTGCGCGGCGAGGAAGAGGTCGAGGCGATCCGTGCGCTGCACGAGCGCTTTCCGAATGCCCGCGTCACGCTAGACCCCAACGGCGGCTGGCTGCTGCAGGACGCGATCCGCCTGTGCCGCGACCTGCACGGCGTGATGGCCTACGCCGAAGACCCGTGCGGCGCCGAGGGCGTGTTCTCGGGCCGCGAGGTGATGGCCGAGTTCCGCCGCGCCACCGGCCTGCCCACCGCGACCAACATGGTCGCCACCGACTGGCGCGAGATGGTGCACAGCCTCTCGCTGCAGTCGGTCGACATCCCGCTGGCCGATCCGCACTTCTGGACCCTGCAGGGCTCGGTGCGCGTGGCGCAGCTGTGCCAGGCGTGGGGCCTGACCTGGGGCTCGCATTCGAACAACCACTTCGACGTGTCGCTCGCGATGTTCACCCATGTGGCCGCAGCCGCCCCGGGCAAGGTGACGGCCATCGACACGCACTGGATCTGGCAGGACGGCCAGCATCTGACCAAGGCGCCGCTGAAGATCGAAGAGGGCTTCGTGAAGGTGCCGACGCGCGGCGGCCTGGGCGTGGAGCTCGACATGGATGCCGTGGAGAAGGCGCACCAGCTGTACCTGAAGCACGGCCTTGGGGCGCGCAACGATGCACAGGCGATGCAGTACCTGATCCCGGGGTGGACTTTCGACAACAAGAAACCCTGCATGATCAGGTAGAGGCGTAGGCTTCGTTTCTCACATCCCGCAGCCGGAGCCCTCGCTCCGGCTTCTTTCTTTTTTTCATCCATCGAGCAGCAAGGAACCCGAAGATGCAGAACTTCGACAACCTCATCGGCGGCGAATGGCGTGCAGGCGCCGGCTACAGCCCCAACGTCAATCCGAGCAATCTGTCCGACGTGATCGGCCAGTACACGCAGGGCGATGCATCGCACGTCGATGCGGCCGTGGCCGCCGCCACCGCAGCCTTCCCGGCCTGGGCCACCGGCAGCGTGCAGGCGCGCTCCGACGCGCTCGACAAGATCGGCAATGAAATCCTCGCGCGCAAGGAAGAGCTGGGCACGCTGCTCTCGCGGGAAGAGGGCAAGACCAAGGCCGAGGGCATCGGCGAGGCCGCGCGCGCGGGCTACATCTTCAAGTTCTTCGCGGGCGAGTGCCTGCGCCTGTCGGGCGAGGTGCTGCCTTCGGTGCGGCCGAACATCGGCGTGGAAATCACGCGCGAGCCGGTCGGCGTGGTCGGCCTCATCACGCCGTGGAACTTCCCGATCGCCATTCCGGCCTGGAAGATCGCGCCCGCGCTGGCCTTCGGCAACTGCGTGGTGCTCAAGCCCGCCGACCTCGTGCCGGGCTGCGCCTGGGCGATCGCGGAGATCATCAGCCGCTCGGGCATTCCGGCCGGCGTGTTCAACCTGGTGATGGGGCGCGGCAGCGTGATCGGCAATGCGCTGGTCAACCACCCGGGCATCCATGCGATCAGCTTCACCGGCTCGGTGGGCGTGGGCCGCAACATCGCGGTGCAGTGCGTCACCAACCACAAGAAGGTGCAGCTCGAGATGGGCGGCAAGAACCCGCAGGTGATTCTTGACGACGCCGACCTCGCGCAGGCCGTGGAGCTCAGCGTGCAGAGCGCCTTCTATTCGACCGGACAGCGCTGCACCGCGTCGAGCCGGCTCATCGTGACCGAAGGCATCTACCCGAAGTTCATCGAAGCCATGAAGGAACGCATGGCGAAGATCAAGGTGGGCGACGCGCTTGCGCAGGGCACCGACATGGGGCCCGTCTCGTCGAAGTCGCAGCTCGACCAGGACATGGAATACGTCGCCATCGGCAAGAGCGAAGGCGCCACGCTGGCGGCCGGCGGCGAGCTGCTGAAGCTGGAGACGGACGGCTACTACATGTCGCCGGCCCTCTTCAGTGAATCGGCCGCCTCGATGCGCATCAACAAGGAAGAGATCTTCGGTCCGGTGGCCAGCGTGATTCGCGTGAAGAACTACGAGGAGGCACTGGCCACGGCGAACGACACCGAGTTCGGCCTCTCGGCCGGCATCGCCACCACCTCGCTGAAGTACGCCACGCACTTCAAGCGCCACAGTCAGGCCGGCATGGTGATGGTCAACCTGCCGACGGCGGGTGTCGACTACCACGTGCCCTTCGGCGGCCGCAAGGGCTCCAGCTACGGTCCGCGCGAGCAGGGGCACTATGCGCAGGAGTTCTTCACCACGGTGAAGACGGCCTACACGCTGGCCTGAGACCGATCTTCAGGCGGGCGGAAGCGAAGACGGCGGCGCGCGGCGGCGTCTTCGCATGAGGTATTCGACGAGCTCGAACACGCCTTCGCTCAGCAGCGCCAGCGCGGCGGCCGGCAGCGCGCCCGCGACCAGCAGTTCGCGGTCGTTGAGGGCCAGGCCCGTCACGATGCGCTCGCCGAAACCGCCCGCGCCGATGAAGGCCGCGATGGTTGCCGTGCCGATGGCGATCGCCGTGGCGGTGCGCACGCCCGCCAGCAGCGTGGGCAGCGCCAGCGGCAGCAGCACCAGCCGGAGGCTCTGCGGCGGCGTCATGCCAAGTGCCGTGCCGGCCAGGCGCAGGCCGTTGGGCACTTCGGCCAGCCCCGTCACCGTGTTGCGCATGATCGGCAGCAGCGAGTAGAGCGTGAGCGCGATCAGCGCCGGCAGCGCGCCGATGGCGCCCAGCATCGATATCAGCACGGCCAGCAGCGCCAGCGAGGGCACGGTCTGCAGCAGGCTCGCGAAGCCCAGCACAAGGGCGCGCAGCCGCACGTGCGGAAACACCAGGATCGCGATCGGCACGCCGACGAGGATCGCGATGCCCACCGACAACGCCACCAGCAGCAGGTGCTGGCGCGCGAGCTTCCACAGGTCGGGTCCGAACAGCTTGGCCGCGAAGCCCCGGCGTTCTTCCTTCGGTTGCGCCTTTGCATCCTTGTTGCCCGTGCTCGCGAGAAAGTCGCGCGCTATCACGTCGAAGGGCACGCTCTGCAGTTCGGCGCGCGCGTTCATCGCGATCATGGCGTGCTCGTCGACCTTGCCTTCCAGCGCCTGCAGCGCGGCCCAGGCCTTGGGCAGCCGCTTGGGCAGGTCGAGCTTGTAGAGCACCACCGCGTCGTAGCGCGGGAAGTACTTCTTGTCGTCCTCCAGCACGCGCAGGCCGAGGTGGTCGATCTTGGCGTCGGTGGTGTAGATGTCGATCACGTCGATCTGCTTGGCGGCCACCGCGTCGTAGGCCAGGCCGTGGTCGAGGCCGGTGGGCGCCTGCGTGAAGCCGTAGCGCCCGGCCAGGCCCTTCCAGCCGTCGGCGCGGCCGATGAACTCGTTCGAGAGGCCGAACTTCAGCTCGGGGTGCTTCGCGAGGTCGCTTAGCGTGCGCAGGCCCAGCCGGTCGGCGTCGGCGGCGCGCACCGCGAGCGCGTAGCCGTCGTTGAAGCCCAGCGGAATCGCCACGCCCAGGCCCATCGGCGCGAGTGCGGCGTTCATCGCCTCGCGCGTATCGGCCGGTGCGCCCTTGAGGATCTCGAGCGCGATGGTGCCGGTGTATTCGGCGTAGAGGTCGATGGCGCCCGAGCGCAGGGCCTCGTAGACGATGGCTGTGTTGCCCAGCCCTTGCCGCAGGACGGGCGGCGTGGCCGTGTGCGGCGCGGCAGTCTGCGCCAGCAGCTCGGCCAGGATGTACGACTCGGTGAAGCGCTTGGAGCCGACGCGCAGCGTCTCGTCCGCCGCCTTCGCGGCGCCGCACAAGGCAAGCCAGGCGAGGGCGAGGAGCAGGGTGGCGCGCGCGAGGATGCGAAGGCTGCGGGGCAGTTGCATCCGGGCCAGTGTATAGACAACGCCCCGTCCCGCGCACCCGTCGATCTCCTACAAACCCTGGCGTGCGGTGCCGATGGGGCCGGCTGCCGTTCGGGGCCAAAGTTGGTCGCGATGAAGAAAAAGACCCCACCCGCGAGCGACGACCACGACCTCCCCGGCCCCAACGTCCACGGCCTGCGCGAATTGCCCGGCCTTCAGGTGGACGGCTACAGCCTGCAGCTGCGCGACAAGGACGGCTTCGTCGGCGACCAGGCCAGCCAGACGGCATTCCGCGAACTGCTCGAGCACTGGCGCAAGCGCCGCCGCAGGAAGGGCAAGGACCCGCTGGGCAAATCGCACTCGCGCGACCTCGCCAAGAAGGAACTCGACCGCGTGCTGCAGGAGAAGAAGGCTTCCGAAGCCACCGACCTGATGCACGTGGCCATCGAGGAGTTCGCGCAGGAGCTGGCGTCGGTGATCCAGCGCTTCATGCGCCAGCCCTCATGGAAGAAGGTGGAGCGCATCGTGATCGGCGGCGGCTTTCCCGAAAGCGACGTGGGCGAGCGCGCGATCCTGCAGACCGCCGCCATCCTGGAGGAGCTCGGCCCGCACGTGCAGATCGCCCGCCTTTCGCACGACGTGGACGACGGCGGGCTGATCGGCTGGGTGCACCTGGTGCCGCGCCACATGCTCAAGGGGCACGACGCGATCCTCGCCGTCGACATAGGCGGCACCAACGTGCGCTGCGGCATCGTCAAGACACGCCACCGCAAGGCGCCCGACTTCTCGCTTGCGAAGGTGGTGCGCCGCGAGAAGTGGCGCCATGCGGATGAAGGCCCCAACCGGGGCGACATGGTCGACCACATCGCCGGCATGCTGGAAGACATGGTGCGCTACAGCGAGCGCAGGAAGATCCGGCTCGCGCCCTTCATCGGCATCGGTTGCCCGGGGCTCATTCGGCCCGACGGCTCCATCGCGCGCGGCGCGCAGAACCTGCCCGGCGACTGGGAAAGCCACGCCTTCCATCTGCCCAGCCAGCTGTGGCGCCGCATGCCGATGATGGGCTCGGGCCCGACGCTGGTGCTGATGCACAACGACGCCGTGGTGCAGGGCCTGAGCGAACTGCCCTTCATGCGCGACGTGCGCCACTGGGGCGTGCTGACCATCGGCACGGGGCTGGGCAACGCCAGCTTCACCAACAGGCCCTAGTCAGAGGTCCTCGGCCGCGGGCCCTCGACGCGCATGCTGGCGGAGGCGCTGGCGACGTTGCCGGCCGCATCCGTCGCGCGCACTTCCACGTTCGCAGAGCCGGGCCGCTTCGGCGTCCATGCGCAGACGTACGGCGCGGCGCGCAGCGTGCAGGCGGTCCTGCCGTCGACGATGAATTTCAGCTCGGCCACGCCGACGTTGTCGGATGCGGTGGCGGAGAACCTCGCGGCCGCGCCCGCGGGCACGCTCTGGGGCGCGGCCAGCGAAACGGCCGGCGGCACGGTGTCGGAAGGCGGGTTGACGATCACGTTGGCGGAAGCCACCGCCGAGTTGCCCGCCGCGTCGAGCGCGATGACGCGGATCGTCTGCATGCCGGGCGTGCCCGGCGTCCAGCTGCAGGTGTAGGGCGGGGCGGTGAAGGTGCAGATCGGGATGCTGTCGCGGCCCACTACCTTCACGCCGACGACGCCGACGTTGTCCACCACCGCGGGCGCGATCACGGTGAGCTGCCCCACCGTGGCCATGGAGGGCGCGGCCACCGACACGGTGGGCGCCGTCGCGTCGGGGCTGCCGAGCGCCAGGTCGATGGTGAACATCTGCTGGCCCTGCACCGCCTTCTGCTCGAAGGCATCGAAGATGGTGAACCACGTGGCGCCGGGCGCGCGGCTGGCTGCGCGCGCCTTGACCAGCAGCGTGGTCTTGCCGGTGGCGAAGCAGCTGAAGCCGCAGTCCCAGTCGAACACGAAGCGGCCGGAGGCGTCGGCCACGCCGGTGACCAGCATCGCCAGCGGCTTGCCGGCGCCCGGGTTGCGCCACACCGACACCTGCGCGCCGGGCAGGGCGGCACCGGTGTCTCGGTCGGTCACGCGCACCTGGGTGGCGGTGGTGCCGGCCATGAACTTCGAGCTGCCGAGCTTGGGCCAGTCGGTCCAGTCGGTATTGATGTTGGCCCTGGTGCCTTCGGTGAAGCGGGTCAGCTCCAGCGTGGCGACGCGATTGGCCGCCGGATCGCGGCGCTGCTCGAAGACGGTGCCCAGCAGCGGGTCGAGCCGCCAGTGCTGGCGGCTCCACCAGTAGCGGTCGCTTTCGCTGGCCAGAGAGAGATCGGTGACGGGCGCGACGCCGGTGGTGTCGGTGACGGCGATGCCGTTGTAGTACTCGCCCGCGCCGGCGCCGAACACGTGCTCCAGCTCGTGCATCAGCGTCTTGAGCTGGCGGCCCAGGTAGTCCTTCTCGGTGGATTCGGGGGCGCCCGGCGTGGGCGCGCGCGAAAGGCGCAGCGGGTCGTGGATGGCGATCCAGTTGAGGTTCCAGGCCACGCCCTTCTGCGGAAAGGTCCAGCTCATGGAAAGCCCGCCGTGGCTGTAGCCGCGCGTCGACTTCGAGACGCACACCACCACCTCGCCATTGACCAGGCCGCTGTAGGCGCACTGCGGCGCGTTCGCGGGCGCGACCAGCTGCAGGTCGGCGGCGGGGTCGAAGGCGAAGCTGCGCACCGTCTCGCGCGTGAACACGGTGTTGACGTCGGCCACGTACTGGGCGAGCCGGCGGCCGGCCTCGGCGGGGCCGATGTCGGCGGCGAGTTCGGGATCGACGATGAACTTCAGGCGATGGGTGCTCGGGGGAGCCCGGCCGATCTCGTCCATGGCGGCGAAAGCGGGCGTTGCAATTCCAGACAGCGCGAACACTGTTGGAAGGACCGCAAACGCCAGGTTCGCCAGGGCACGCAGCGAGAAGAAAGCTCGCATCGGTTTTCCCCGGGGATCGGGGCGCAAGACTCCAACGAACGGCGCCCGGGCCGGCCTCTTGAAAGGCCGCATCCGAGCGGGCTACCCCGCCAGGCAGGGGGTGCCGGGAGATCCGTCAGCGTCCGTCCGGGGGGGTGACCGGTGGGGCAGGAAGGTTTGTCAATCCCCGAAACCGGTGGGTATTTTAGTGTGCTTGTTCAATTGGTTTCAGTTTTGTTGCATTTGTACATCCTGGATTACAGAGCCGCGCCGGCACTGGGCACCTAGAGCTGGAAAGCAACAGTGAGCAGCAGCCCCTCGGCCACGTCGCGCAGCAGCCCCGGCCGCCGCGCGCGGTAGGGCTCGCCGGCCGAAGCGGTGGTCTCGATCCACTCGGCCAGCCATTCGATGTGGTCCTGCCCGTAGAACACCACGGCCGCCTCGTGGTTCAGCAGCAGGCTGCGCAGGTCGAGGTTGATCGATCCGCAGATGGCCAGCTCGTCGTCCACCACCACCGCCTTGGCGTGCGCCATGAAGGGCAGCATGCGAAAGCTCACGCCCGCGCGCGCCAGGTCGCGCATGGCGCGTGCGCGCACGAAGTCGGCCAGCCGGTGGTTGGATTGCGCGGGCATCGCGATGGTCACCTGCACGCCGCGCCGCGCGGCCAGCCGCAGCGCGTCGCGCAGGCCGTCGCCGGGCACGAAGTAGGGCGTGATGGCGAGGATGCGGTGCTCGGCGCGGAAGCAGGCGTCGATCAGCAGCGCATGCGCCGTGTCCTCCGTCTGGTCGGGGCCGCTCGGCAGGAACTGGGCCATGGCGGTGCCGGGGCCTTCGACGTCGGGGGCGGTGATGGCGCGCGCCTTGCGGCTGCGCACCGAGGCCCAGTCGTGGTCGAACTGGCGCGCCGCCGCGGCAGCCACGCTGCCGCGCAGGTCGAAGGAGAGATCGCGCCAGGCTTCGGGATGCTTTTCGTTGCCGGTGAAGTATTCGCCAGCGAGGTTGCGCCCGCCCGACCAGAGCCAGCCGTCGTCGGCGATGGTGAACTTGCGGTGGTTGCGCAGGTTGCGCGGGCCGATGCGCCGCAGGCTGAAGAAGGGGCGGAACACCGCCACCTCGCCGCCGGCCGCGCGCAGCCGGTCGAAGTGGTGGCGCGGCAGCGAGAGCGCGCCGAAGCCGTCGAGCAGCACCCGCACCTTGATGCCCTCGCGCGCCCGCTGCGCCAGCCGGTCGAGCACCGAATGGCCGAGCGGGTCGTCGCCGATGATGAAGGTGCATACGTCGATGCGCTCGCGCGCGCCGTCGATCACCTGCCACAGCGCGTCGCGCGCGGCCTCGCCGTCGGCATGCAGGCGGATCGCGCAGCGCCCCGGCGGCGCGAGGCCGAAGCTCTCGATCAGGTCGGCGGCCCAGTGGCCCGGCGGCACCGAGCGCGGCGGCCGCGGCGAACCCGCCGGGCGCAGCTTGCGCTGCCCGAACAGCAGGTACATCGGCAGGATGAAATAGGGCATCAGCACCAGCCCCATGACCCATGCGATGGCGGTGGTGGGCGCGCGCTGCTCGCGGCGCGCGCGCGTGGTCAGCACGTAGACCAGCAGCGCGAAAGTGACGACGAGGAAGTGCTGCGAGGGAGTGGGCAGCCAGTCGAACTCTTTGGTCGGCATGAATCGATGATGCCTCAGCGCTGAGGGCGGCGCCTTCAGTGTCCCTTCAGCGTTGCAGGAAGGCCGGCACCTCGCGTCCCTCCGAGGCGAGGAAGCGCATCATCGGATCGACCACCGCGCGCACCGCGGGCCGGTCGCCCACGCGCGTGCGCCAGGCCAGCAGCCGCGGCGCGGCGCCGGTCATGCCCGCGCCCTTGCGGTCGGCGAAGACGCAGGCCATGTAGAAGGCGATGTCGGCGAAGGAGTAGGGCCCCGCCAGGTACTCGCGCGTGGCGAGCAGGCCTTCCATCTCGTCGTAGAAGCGCGCGCAGCCGGCGCAGGCCGCGATCGCCGGGGCGCTCTGCATGGCCTCCTGCAGGCCGAAGAGCTTGATCACGTTCGGGAAGAAGACCTCGTCGGACTTCTGTTCCAGCTGACGCGCGCGGGCCCGTTCGGCAATGCCTTCGGGCCACAGCGCGGGGCTGGGGTAGCGGTCTTCCAGGTACTCGAAGATCTGAGTCGAGTCGAAGAGCGAGACCTCGTCGTCGACCAGCACCGGCACCTGCTGCTTGACGGGGTTGACCCGAAGCACCTCGGGGTGCTTGGGCTCGTACACGTCGCCCTTGGCGAAGGGCACCATGACCAGTTTGAAGGGCACGCCTTTCTCGCGTGCCGCGATCTCGACCTTGGCGCCGAACATGCTGAGGGGACCTGAGTAGATGTGAGTCGTCATGTCCCCGACTTCAACAGAAACGGCGTGTCAGGTCGAGCCCCAGACCTCCTGCGCCGTCTCGACCACCAGGCGCAGCTTGTTGCGCTGCGCTTCCACCGCGATGTTGTTGCCGTGCACGGTGCTGGAGAAGCCGCACTGCGGCGACAGCGCGAGCTGGTCGAGCGAGGCGTACTTGGCGGCGTCCTCGATGCGGCGCTTGAGCTCGTCCTTGTCTTCCATCTCGCCGAACTTGGTGGTCACCAGGCCGAGCACTACCGTCTTGCCCTTGGGCAGGTAGCGCAGCGGCTTGAAGTCGCCGGAGCGGGCGTCGTCGTATTCCATGAAGTAGGCGTCGAGGTCCATCTCCTTGAGCAGCGCCTCGGCCACCGGCTCGTAGTTGCCGGCGGCGGCGTGCGTGCTCTTGAAGTTGCCGCGGCACAGGTGCATGGCCAGCAGCATGCCCGGCGGCTTCTGCGCCACCACCTTGTTGATGAAGGCGGCGTAGCGGTGCGGCAGTTCGTTGGGGTCGTCGCCGCGCTTGCGGGCGGCCTCGCGCATGTGCTCGTCGCACAGGTAGGCGAGGTTGGTGTCGTCCATCTGCACGTAGGTGCAGCCGGCGGCGGCCAGCGAGCGCAGCTCGTCGCCATAGGCCTTGGCCACGTCGTCGTAGAAGACCGGGTCGAGCTCGGGGTAGGCGTCCTTGCTGATGCCGGCGCGGCCGCCGCGGAAGTGCAGCATGGTCGGCGAGGGGATCGTCACCTTCGGCGTGCGTCCCGCCGAAACCTGGCTCTTGAGGTACTGGAAGTCGGCGAGCTGGATGTCCTTGACGTGGCGGACCTTGTCAATCACGCGCATCGCCGGCGGGGCCAGCTCCTCGGTGCCGTCGGGCTTGCGGATGGTGACCGGGATGTCGGTCTTCACGCCGCCGAGCTGGTCGAGGAAGTCGATGTGGAAGTACGTGCGGCGGAACTCGCCGTCGGTGATGCTCTTCAGGCCGATGTCTTCCTGGAACTTGACGATCTCGGTGATCGCCTTGTCCTCGACGAGACGAAGCTGCTCGGGGGTGATCTCGCCCTTGGCTTTCTGCTCGCGGGCTTCGAGCAGGTACTTGGGGCGCAGGAAGCTGCCCACGTGGTCGTAGCGGGCAGGCAAGGCGGCGTGCTGTGTCATGGATGGCTCCGTCGTGATCGTGATCGGGGGAAACGAACGGAGCATCGTATCGCCATCGAAACGGCGATGACTGTATACAGTGATCTCGGTGTTTACCCTCGAATAGGCTGAAAACGCTGGAAATTTCGCTATTTCTGTATACATTGAGTATTCATGAAAACGCCCACGCCCGCCTTCCCCCTGAACGCCTGGTACGCCGCCGCCTATGACGTCGAAGTGCGACACGCGCTGCTGCCACGCACCATCTGCAACCAGAAAGTGGTGCTGTTCCGTCGCACCGACGGGCAGGTCGCCGTGCTCGAGGACGCCTGCTGGCACCGGCTGATGCCGCTGTCGCTCGGCCGCCTCGAGGGCGACGAGGTGGTCTGCGGCTACCACGGCCTCGTCTACAACGCCCAGGGCCGCTGCACGCACATGCCCAGCCAGGAGACGCTGAACCCCTCGGCCTGCGTGCGCAGCTTTCCGGTGGCGGAGAAGCACCGCTTCGTGTGGATCTGGCCCGGCGACCCGGCCAAGGCCGACCCGGCGCTCATCCCCGACATGCACTGGAACGACGACCCGGCCTGGGCCGGCGACGGCAAGATGATCCGCGTCCACTGCGACTACCGCCTCGTCGTCGACAACCTCATGGACCTGACGCACGAGACCTTCGTGCACGGCTCCTCCATCGGCAACCGCGAAGTGGCCGAGGCGCCCTTCGTCGCCACGCACGGCGACCGCTCGGCCACCGTCACGCGCTGGATGGAGAACATCGATCCGCCGCCGTTCTGGGGCGGCCAGATTCGCCACGCGCGCGGCTACACCGGCAAGGTCGACCGCTGGCAGATCATCCGCTTCGAAGGCCCGTGCACGGTGAACATCGACGTCGGCGTGGCCGAGGCCGGCAGCGGCGCGGTGCCCTCCAACGGAAACCCGGGCGACCGCAGCAAGGGCGTCAACGGCTACGTGCTCAACACCATCACGCCCGAGACCGACAAGACCTGCCTCTACTTCTGGGCCTTCGCGCGCAACTACTGCCTGGGCGAGCAGCGCCTCACGCACGAGCTGCGCGAGGGCGTCGCCGGCATCTTCCGCGAGGACGAGCTCGTGCTCGAGGCGCAGCAGAAGGCCATGGACGAGCACCCAGATCACAAGTTCTACAACCTCAACATCGACGCCGGCTCGATGTGGGCGCGCAAGCTCATCGACCGCATGATCGAGAAGGAGAAGCCCGCGCGCGCGGCGATCCCGATCCGGCCGGCCGAGAAGGAGGCCGCGTGAGCCGTGTGAAGGTCGCGGCCGTCTCCGCTGCCGCCGAGCCCGGCGACAGCGGCAGCTCGCAGGCCGTGAAGGCACAGCTGCGGCTGCGCGAGATGATCCTCGCGGGCGAGCTGCCCGGCGGCGCGCGCATCGCCGAGGTGGCGATCTCCGAGCAGCTCGGCGTGTCGCGCACGCCGGTGCGTACCGCGCTCATGCGGCTCGAACAGGAAGGCCTGCTCGAGGCGCTGCCCAACGGCGGCTATGCGGTTCGCACCTTCTCCGAGCGCGACGTGGCCGATGCCATCGAGCTGCGCGGCACGCTCGAAGGCCTGGTGGCCCGGCTCGCCGCCGAACGCGGCGCGGCGCCGGTGGTGCTGCGCGAGGCGCGCGCCTGCCTGCAGCGCATCGACGAACTGCTGCGCGAACCCGCGCTCGACGACGCCGCCTTCTCGCGCTACGTCACGCACAACGAGCGCTTCCACGCGCTGCTCTGCGAAATGGCGGCCAGCCCCGTCATCGCGCAGCAGCTGGAGCGCGTGATCAACCTGCCTTTCGCCTCGCCCTCGGGCTTCGTCGTGGTGCAGGCCAATTCGCCGGCCGCGCGCGACATGCTCGTGGTCGCGCAGGACCAGCACGTGCAGGTGCTCGACGCCATCGAATCCGGCGAAGGTTCGCGCGCCGAGGCGCTGATGCGCGAGCACAGCCGCATCGCGCGGCGCAACCTGCGCGAGGCGCTGCACGGCACGCCCACCGCCGAGCAGCGTCCGCTGCCGGGCGTGCAGCTGATCCGCCGGCGCGGCTGATTTCCCTTCCTCTTCCTGCTTCTTTCTTTTTCTCCCTTGGTGTTCCCCGATGAAAAGCGATCTTCAATGGATGCAGGCGCAGGTCGTCGCGCTGCGCGACGTAACGCCCACCGTGCGCGAGTTCGAGCTGCGCCCCGAGAGCGGATTCGCCGCCTCCCATGAGCCCGGCGCCCACCTCCAGGTGCAGGTGCTGACCGCGCAGGGCAGGGTGCAGACGCGCTCCTATTCGCTGGTGGGCGAAGGCGACGGCAGTTGCTGGCGCATCGCCGTCAAGCGCCTGGACGACGGCCGCGGAGGCTCGCTCGCGATGTGGCGGCTCGCCGTGGGCGATCGCCTGCAGGTGAGCGCGCCGCAGAACCACTTTCCGCTCGACCTCTCGGCCCCCGGCTACCTGCTGGTGGCCGGCGGCATCGGCATCACGCCGCTGGTGCTGATGGCGCAGCGCCTGGCCGCGCACGCGAAGCGCACCGGCGTGCCGGTGAAGATGCTCTACGGCGCGCGCAACGCCGACGAGTTCGGCTATCTCTCGCACCTGCGCGACGCGCTGGGCGAGAGCGGCGTGGCGGCGCACGAGGGCGCCGCGCCCATCGACTTCGCCGCCGCCATCTCCGCGCTGCCGCCCGGCGGCCAGCTCTACACCTGCGGCCCGGTGCCGATGCTCGAAGCCCTCAAGCGCGCCTGGCACGCGGCGGGCCGTCCCATCGCCGACCTGCGTTTCGAGACCTTCGGCAGCAGCGGCCGGCTGGCCACGCAGTCCTTCGAGGTGCGCATTCCGCGCCACGACCTGACCATCACCGTGCCGGCCGACTGCACGCTGCTCGATGCGCTCGACGCGGCCGGCGTGCAGACGCTGTCGGACTGCAGGCGCGGCGAATGCGGCCTGTGCGCGATGGACGTGATCGCCATCGACGGCGAAGTCGATCACCGCGACGTGTTTCTCAGCGAGCACGAGAAGAAGTCGGTCACGCGCATCTGCGCCTGCGTGTCACGCGCTGTGGGTACGCTCACGCTCGACTCCGCCTATCGCGCAGAGAGCTGATCGGGGTCGTTCCTGGAATGCACCCTGCGCGATGATCGCGCAGTTCATTTGTCAATCGCGCAACAAAGGTCAGCGACTGTGGCCGGCTAGGTGATTGCCTGCAGCGCCGGATGTTGCAAAGTGTTCAAAATAGCGCCGGTTCGCGTTCCGTCCTCAAAGGAAAAAACATGCAAAGACGCCATCTCATCCAGACCGCCGCCCTGTCGGCTCTTGCACTTTCGATGTCGCTGGCCAGTGCCCAGGACAACAAGTTCAAGATCGGCCTGATCCTTCCGATGACGGGCCAGTCGGCCTCCACCGGCCGCCAGATCGAAGCCGCAGCCCGCCTGTACATGGCCCAGAACGGCGACACTGTGGCCGGCAAGAAGGTGGAACTCATCATCAAGGACGACACCGGCCTGCCCGACGTGACCAAGCGCCTCGCGCAGGAGCTGGTAGTGAACGACAAGGTCAACGTGCTCGCCGGCTTCGGCCTGACGCCCCTGGCCCTCGCGGTGGCGCCCATCGCCACCCAGTCGAAGACGCCGCAGCTGGTGATGGCCGCCGCCACGTCGAGCATCACCGAGGCATCGCCCTACATCGTCCGCTCTAGCTTCACGCTGCCGCAGGTCTCGGTGGCCATGGGCGACTGGGCGCCGAAGAACGGAGTGAAGACGGTCGTGACACTGGTGGCCGACTACGGTCCGGGCAACGACGCCGAGAAGTTCTTCACCGAGCGCTTCCAGCTCAACGGCGGCAAGGTGCTCGACAAGCTGCGCGTGCCGCTGCGCAACCCTGACTTCGCGCCCTTCCTGCAGAAGGTTCGCGACGTGAAGCCCGACGCGCTCTTCGTCTTCGTGCCCTCGGGCGCAGGCGCCGCGGTGATGAAGCAGTTCCTGGAGCGCGGCATGGACAAGGCCGGCATCAAGATGATCGCCACCGGCGACGTGACCGACGACGACCAGCTCAACGACATGGGCGACGGCGCGCTGGGCGTGGTCACCTCGCACCACTACTCGACGGCGCACCCCTCGGCACTGAACAAGAAGTTCGTCGAGGCCTTCGAGAAGGCCAACCCCAAGATGCGCCCCAACTTCATGGCCGTGGGCGGCTATGACGGCATGCGCATCATCTACGAGGCGCTCAAGGCCACCAAGGGCCAGGGCGGCGGCGAGGCGCTGCTGGGCGCCATGAAGGGCCAGGTCTTCGAGAGCCCGCGCGGCCAGGTGCTGATCGACGCGCAGACCCGCGACATCGTGCAGGACGTGTACCTGCGCAAGGTCGAGAAGAAGGATGGGCAGCTCTACAACGTCGAGTTCGACGTGATCAAGGGCGTGAAAGACCCCGGCAAGGCCAAGTAATTTCTTTCTGGCTCCGGACGCTTTTGTCCGGGGCGCGATCACACCGACGGTGTGCTTCTTTTCTCGAATGTCCCCCGGCCTGCGGCCTCCTCCTTTATTTCGTGAAAAGAAGCCCACCGCCGGCGTGACCGTTCAGAGCCCTTGTTGATCGAGCGGCACCACTGCGGCGTCCATGTGCGAAGGGCGCCGGGTGGCTCCCGCAGCGAAATAAAGGAGGAGGCCGCAGGCCGGGGGACATTCGCGGAGGGAGCTACCCGGTGGCCTTCGCACACGCCCCGGACAAGTGCCTCCCAAACGCCACAGCGCAATGAAAAAACTGTCATGTTGACCATCCTTTTCGACGGCATCGCCTACGGCATGCTGCTCTTCGTGCTAGCCGTGGGGCTGGCCGTGACGCTCGGGCTGATGAACTTCATCAACCTCGCGCACGGCGCCTTCGCCATGGCGGGCGGCTATCTCACTGTGTTCGCCATGCAGAAGCTGGGCGTGCCATTCCTGGCGTGCCTGCCGCTCGCGTTCATCGTCGTCGCGCTGGCCGGCGCGGTGCTGGAGCGCACGCTCTACCGGCCGATGTACGGCAAGCCGCACCTCGACCAGGTGCTGTTTTCCATCGGCCTGGCCTTCATGGCTGTGGCGGCGGTCGACTACTTCGTGGGCTCGTCGCAGCAGAACGTGCAGCTGCCCGAATGGCTGCGCGGCCGCACCGAGATCGGCGACGGCGCGCTGCTGCTGGGCATGGGGCACTACCGGCTCTTCATCATCGGCGTGTGCGCGGTGCTCACGGTGGTGCTGCAGCTGATCCTGTCGAAGACGCGCTTCGGCAGCCGGCTGCGCGCCGCTGTCGATGACCCGCGCGTGGCGGCGGGGCTGGGCATCAACGTGAACGTCGTGTTCCTGCTGACGTTTGCAGTGGGCTCGGGCCTCGCGGGCCTGGGTGGGGCGCTGGGCGCCGAGATCCTGGGGCTCGATCCGACCTTCCCGCTCAAGTACATGATCTATTTCCTGATCGTGGTGTCCGTCGGCGGCACCTCGTCGATCACCGGGCCGCTCGCGGCGGCGCTGCTGCTGGGCATCGCCGACGTGGCGGGCAAGTACTTCATTCCGAAGATGGGCGCGTTCACCGTCTACCTGCTGATGATCCTGATCCTGATGTGGCGCCCGCAGGGCCTGTTCACGCGCAAAGGGGGCCGCTGAATGAGCACGCCTTCTCCCGTCGTCGCCGACTTCCAGTCGGCCCTGCTGCGCAAGGCGCGCTGGCGCCCGCTCGAATTCGTCGTCTGGGCGGTGGCCTTCGCGCTGCCGCTGGCGATGCCCTCGCACTCGCTGCTGGTCAACGAGATCGCCATCGTTGCGCTGTTCGCGATGTCGCTCGACCTGATCCTGGGCTACACCGGCATCGTGTCGCTGGGCCATGCCGCCTTCTTCGGCTTCGGCGCGTATGCGGCGGCGCTGTTCGCCAAGCTGGTGATGCCCGACCCGACCGTGGGCCTGCTGTTTGCGACGGTGCTGTCCGCGCTGCTGGGCATGGTGGCGAGCGTGACGATCCTGCGCGGCAGCGACCTCACGCGGCTGATGGTCACGCTGGGCACGGCGCTGCTGCTGCTCGAACTCGCCAACAAGCTCGACTGGCTCACCGGCGGCGCCGACGGCCTGCAGGGCGTGGTGATGGGGCCGGTACTCGGCATGTTCGAGTTCGACCTCTTCGGCCGCACGGCCGCCTGGTACTCGCTGGCGGTGATGCTGGTGCTGTTCCTGCTGATGCGCCGCCTCGTGCACTCGCCCTTCGGCGCCACGCTGAAGGCCATCCGAGACAACCGGCTGCGCGCCATGGCCATCGGCGTTCCGGTGGTGTCGCGGCTGGTGGTGATCTACACCGTGGCGGCGGGCATCGCCGGTGCCGCGGGTGCGCTGCTGGCGCAGACCACCGGCTTCGCCTCGCTCGACGTGCTGGCCTTCGACCGCTCTGCCGACGTGCTGCTGATGCTGGTCATCGGCGGCGTGGGCTGGCTCTATGGCGGCGTGGCGGGCGCCATCGTCTTCAAGCTGCTGCAGACATGGCTGTCGGCCGTGACGCCGCAGTACTGGATGTTCTGGATCGGCCTGATCCTGGTGCTGCTGGTGCTGGTCGGGCGCGACCGGCTGCTCAAGCCCTGGGCATGGTTCGGCGTCGGCAAGAAGAAAGGCGGCGCGGCATGAGCGCGGACACCGTTCTTTCCACCCACGGCCTCGTGATGCGCTTCGGCGGCATCACGGCCACCAACAATGTGTCGATGGAGCTCCGGCGCGGCGCTCGCCATGCGCTCATCGGCCCGAACGGCGCGGGCAAGACCACGCTCATCAACCAGCTCACGGGCGTGCTCACGCCCACCGAGGGCCGCATCACGCTGCTGGGCGAGGACATCACCACGCTCGCCCCGCACAAGCGCGTGGCGCGCGGGCTGGTGCGCACCTTCCAGATCAACCAGCTGTTCGATTCCATGACGCCGCTCGAGACGCTGGCGCTGGTGGTGTCGCAGCACCAGGGCGCGGGCGCGCAATGGTGGAAGCCGCTGGGGTCGAGCAAGGCCATCGCCGAGCGCGCGGCGCAGCTGCTGGAGCAGTTCCACCTGAGCGACGTGGCGCAGCAGCAGGTGAAGCACCTGGCCTACGGCAAGCGCCGGCTGCTCGAAATCGCGATCGCGCTGGCCTGCGAGCCGCGCGTGCTGCTGCTCGACGAGCCTGTGGCGGGCGTGCCCGCTGGCGAGCGCGAGGAATTGCTGCAGACCGTGGCCGCGCTGCCGGCCGACGTGTCGGTGCTGCTGATCGAGCACGACATGGACCTGGTGTTCAGCTTCGCCGACCGCATGACCGTGCTGGTCAACGGCACCCTGCTGACCGAGGGCGACCCGGAGACCATCGCCAACGATCCGAAGGTGAAGGAGGTCTATCTGGGCCACGGAGAGGCTGCCCATGTCTGAGCTGCTGAGAATAGAAAACCTGAGCGCCGGCTACGGCGAGGCCGTGGTGCTGCACGACGTGGCCTTCACGCTTGGCGAGGGCCAGACGCTGGCGCTGCTGGGCCGCAACGGCACGGGCAAGACCACGCTGATCAACACGCTCGCGGGCGCGACGCGCCAGCACGGCGGCAGCATCTCGCTAGGCGGCCAGGCACTGCACAAGATCGCGCCGCACCTGCGAGCGGCGGCCGGCATCGGCTGGGTGCCGCAGGAGCGCAACATCTTCAAGTCGCTCACCGTGCACGAGAACCTCACGGCGGTGGAGCGGCCGGGCAAGTGGAATCCGCAGCGCGTGTACGAGATGTTCCCGCGCCTTGCCGAGCGCAAGACCAACCTGGGCACGCAGCTCTCTGGCGGCGAGCAGCAGATGCTGGCCGTGGGCCGTGCGCTGGTGCTCAACCCCAAGCTGCTGCTGCTCGACGAGCCGCTCGAGGGCCTAGCGCCCATCATTGTGGAAGAGCTGCTGCGCGCCATCCGCCGCATCACGCAGGACGAGGGCCTGGCCGCGATCATCGTGGAGCAGCATCCGCAGGCGATCCTCGCGATCTCCGACGAGGCGGTGGTGCTCGACCACGGGACCATCGTGCACACCGACAGCGCGGCGGCGCTGCGCAGCCAGCCGCAGGTGCTTGACCGGCTGCTGGGCGTGGCGCGGTAGCAGACAGATACGACAAGCAAAAAAGGAGACAGACAGATGGCGACCCCGAAGACAGTATTCAGCGGGGGCGCCACGCTGGCGACCGCCGCGTTGTTGCTCGCGGCTTGCGGCACCACCACCGGCCCGAAGAGCCTCTCGCTCGGCGGCAATCCGGCGACGGCCTGCGCGGCGCTGGTTGCGCCCGTCGCTGCGTCGGCGATCGGCCTGCCCAGCGGCGCGGCGACCATCGATTCCGCGACGCTGGTTCCAGCTTCCGCGCTCGCGGTGGCAGAGCGCGGGCCCACGCCCCCGTCGCGCATCACGCCGGCTATGCCCTCTTTCTGCAAGGTGCTGGGCCGCATCGCACCGATCGATGCCAGCGCGCCGCCCATCATGTTCCAGGTCAACCTGCCGCTCGCATGGAACGGGCGCAGCGTGCAATACGGCGGCGGAGGCTTCAACGGCGTGCTGATCACCGGCCTCTCGCTGGTGCCGGCCGCGCGCTTCGACCTGCCCACGCCGCTGGCGCAGGGCTATGTGACCTACGGCACCGACTCCGGCCACCAGAACGTGGCCGGCCAGCCGCCGCAGGCCTTCGCGCTCAACGACGAGGCGCTGACCAACTTCGCGCACGCCTCGTACAAGAAGGTGCGCGACGTGGCCGTGGCGCTGATGCAGCGCGCGTACGGGCAGGCGCCGCAGAAGCTGTACTTCATGGGCAGCTCCGAGGGCGGACGCGAGGCGCTCACGATGGCGCAGCGCTATCCGCAGGATTTCGACGGCATCTTCAGCCGCGTGCCGGTGATCAACTGGACGGGCCTGCAGCATGCCGGCACGCGCAACGGCATCGCCACTTTCGGCGAGGGCTGGCTGCGGCCGGCGCAGGTGCAGCTGGTGCATGACGCGGTGCTCGCGTCGTGCGATGCGGCCGATGGCGTGGCCGACCGCATCGTCTCGAACCCGGTGGCCTGCCTGCAGCGCTTCGACCCGGCCAGTCTGCGCTGCGCGGCGGGCACGAGCGGCGACAACTGCCTCAACGACGCGCAGGTGCAGGCGGTGCGCACGCTGCGCTCGCCGTGGCGCGCACCGGTGCCGCTGGCCAACGGCATCAACGAGTACCCCGGCTGGGGCATCGGCGGCGAGGCGACGCCGGCCTTCGCCTCGACAGGCGGCTGGAACGCATGGTGGACCGGCACCGCCGCGCCGACCGTGCCGCCGCAGCCCAGCAACGGCATCGCGTGGTTCTACGGCAGCGGCGCGCTGCAGTATTTCTACGCGCGCAATCCCTCGCTCGACGTGCGCAACTACCGCGCGGAAGACTACGCCGCGCGCATCGCCACCGTGTCGCAGCTCATGGATTCGACCAACCCCGACCTGAGCGCGTTCAACGCACGCGGCGGCAAGCTGCTCATGCTCGAGCACATGGCCGACTACGCGCAGAGCCCCTTCGCGGGCATCCGCTACTACGAGTCGGTGGTCGCGCGCCTGGGCCGCGACAACGTGGACCGCTTCATGCGCCTGTACACCGCGCCCGGCGTCGATCACGTGGGAAGCGGCGCGCCGGCCAATGTCGACATGCTCGGCGCGCTGGCCGACTGGGTCGAGCGCGGCAAGGCGCCGGGCGGGCTGCAGCTGGTGGAGCAGGAGGTGCAGCCGCCGTTCAAGGTCACGCGCGCGCGTCCGCTGTGCGAATGGCCGCTGTGGCCGCGCTACGTGGGCGGCGATGCCTCGCAGGCGGCGAGCTTCCAGTGCAGCAGGTAGCGCGGGGGCAAGGGCGAAGCTTCTGACGCGTCAGATCGCGCAGCCGTCCGGCCCGCATGCGTTGGGCTCCGCGGAGGGCGACTGCGGCGGCGCGACGAACGCACCGAGCTGGGCCTTCCAGTCTTCCGCACGGCCGAGCCACGGGCCGATGTCGACGCGGCCGGCGCTGCCGTCGGGTTGCACGAGCACGAAGGTCGGAAAACCCTGGCCGCCCGCGCGCTGCAGGAACTGGCGGCTCTCGGCGATATGGCGCGAGGTGGCTTCGCCCGACTGGCGCTCGAAGGCCGAGGCGAAGGCTTGCGCCTCGAAGCCGAGCTCGGCGGCGATCGCCTTCAGCACTTCCACGTCGGCGATGCGGCGGCCATCGACGTAGTGCGCGCGCTGCAGGGCGTGGATCATGTCCAGCCCGCCGCCCGGGCGCAGCGATTCGGCCGCGAGGATGGCGGTGGTCGGCGGTTCGGAATCCATCACCGCGCCGGTGTCGCGCAGCAGTCCCTCGAAATAGCGTTCGCCGAAGGGCTGGCCGGTCATCTCGGCGATGCGGTGGTCGTGCGGCATCACGTAGTCGCGCCACTGCGGCGTGATGGCGCGGCGGTTGGCGCCGGTCATCATGCCGCCGCCGTGGAACTCCACCTTCAGGCCCGGCACCTCGCGCGCCGCGTCGACCAGCGGCGCGGCGGCGTAGCACCAGCCGCACAGCGGATCGAAGATGTAGTGCAGCGTGGCGCCTGCGCCCCTTGCATCTGCTGCGTCGTTCATTGCGGCCATTTCATTTCTCCTTTGATCACCTTCGCGCCGAGTTCCAGCGAGGAGGTGTCTTCCAGTTTCGGATAGCGCTTCTTCATTGCGGCGATGAGCGCGGTCGAGTCCTTGGCCTTCGCAGCCTCGGCCTCGAAGGCCTTGAGGTAGTCGCGCGTGAACTTCACCGACGCGAGCGAGTAAGGGGCACTGCCGTTCGCGTTCGGCAGGTAGTGGCCGGGCACGACGGTCTTCGGATGCAGCGCCTCGATGCGGCCCAGCGTCCTGATCCAGTCGCGGCGCGATTCGGGCGTCTGCGTGTCGGCCACCCACACGTGGATGTTGGCCGACACCGGAATGCCGCCGACCACCGCCTTCAGCGAGGGAATCCACGCGAAGCTGCGTTCGGGCGTGGGACCGTCGAGGCCGACGACCTGGATTTTGCGGCCCTCGAGTTCGATGCTGTCGCCGGCCAGCGGCTGCGGCACCACCAGCGCCTTGGGCGCGTTGTCCTTCAGGATCGGGCCCCAGTGCGCGAGCTTGCCGTCCTTGGAGGCCTGGATGGCGGCCACGGTCTGCGGCGTGGCGACGATCTTCGCGTCGGGGAAGGCGGCCTGGATCACGTCGAGGCCGAAGTAGTAGTCGGGGTCGCTGTGGCTGATGTAGACCGTGGTGAGCTTCTTGCCCGTGGCCTTGATCTTCTGCACCAGCGCCTCGGCGTCGTTGCGCTGGAACTGGGCGTCGATCAGCACCGCGTCGGCCTGGCCGGTGACGATCTCGGAGGAGACGGGGAACATCGACTTCGCGCCGGGGTTGTACACGTCGAGCTTGAGCGCCGGGGCAGTCTCGGCAGCCTGGGCGGAGAGGCTGAAACCGAGGGCGAGAGCACAGGCGATGAGGGTTCTGCGGAACATGGTGGCGGGCTTTCTCTGTGTGATTCGACTGGGTGGATGGGTGACAGCGCTGAATGCCACGAATGTTAGGTTGCGCGAATAGAAACAAAAACCTGACGATCCACAACGAATAGTTTCCGAATCCGGTCGAATCAGTCGGTGGCACGCCGTTCCAGATGGGCCACCAGCAACTGCGCCGAGGGCGACAGCTCCGTGCCGCCCCGGAAGCAGATCGCAAAGCGCCGCCGCGCCCACGGGTCGGTCAGCGGCATCAGCCGCAGCCCGAAGGTCTGGGCGAACGGGCGCGCCACCTCCGCCGGCACCACGCTGATCGCCAGTCCGGCGCGCACCACGCGCAGCGCCGCGTCGAAGTTCGACACCAACACCCGGTACACCAGCGGCTTGCCCGCCACCGCCGCTTCGCGCGCGAGCATCAGCTGCACGGCGCTGAGAGCCGGCATGCCGACGAATTCGTGGTCCAGCACCTGCTCGAAGCGCACGCTCTCGCGCTGCGCCACCGGATGCGAAGGGTGCGCCACGATGGCGAGGTGGTCGCTGCGGTAGTCCCGCCGCTCCAGGCCTTCGAGGTCGGCGGCGTCCCAGCACAGGCCGATGGAGGCGCTGCCCTCGCGGATGCCGCGCACGATCTCGGGGCTCACGCGCTCTTCCATGTCGACGCGGATGTTGCGGTGCGCCGGGTCCTGCAGGAAGTCGGCCACGTCCTCGGCCAGCGACTCGGCCATGACCGAGGCCGAGGCCAGGATGCGCACGTGCCCGCGCACGCCGCCGGCGTACGCCGCCATGTCGCGCTCGATGCGGTTCACGCTGCCGAGCATCGCGCGGGCGTGCTCCAGCAGCGTTTCTCCAGCCGGCGTGGGCACCACGCCCCGGCGCTTGCGCAGCAGCAGCGGCGTGCCGACGGTTTCCTCCAGCTGGGCCAGCCGCTTGCTGATGGCCGAGCCGACGATGCTGGCCTGCTCGCCGGCGCGCGCGATGCTGCGCGTTTCGCAGACGGCGACGAAGAGGCGCAGGGTGGTGAGGTCGAGGTCTCGCATGATGTTCCGTTCTGGAATCAGATGGCTTCCAAAATATACCTTCTGAGTCGAATTGGAACTCCTACCATCGATGCCCTGGCCCACATCACCCAGCATCACCACGGAGACAAGACTTGATTCACGCCTTCCTGCCGCCGCGTGCGGTCGTCCGCGAAGTTGGCCTGCGCGACGGCCTCCAGAGCATCGCGCGCGTGCTTTCCACCGAACACAAGCTCGAATGGATCCGCGACGCGCACGCCGCCGGCCAGCGCGAGATCGAGGTCGGCTCTTTCGTGCCGGCGCGGCTGCTGCCGCAGTTGGCCGACACGGCCGAACTGCTGGCCTACGCGAAGACGCTGCCGGGGCTCTTCGCCTCGGTGCTGGTGCCCAACCTCAAGGGCGCCGAGCGTGCCATCGAGGGCGGCGCCGACCTCGTGATGGTGCCGCTGTCGGCCAGCCACGCGCACAGCCTGGCCAACCTGCGCAAGACGCCTGACGAGGTGGTCGCCGAGGTCGGCCGCATCCGCGCGGCGCGCGATGCCGCGGGCTCCAAGACGCTCATCGACGGCGGCGTGGGCACGGCCTTCGGCTGCACGCTTCAGGGCCACGTCGATCCCGACGAGGTGCTGCGGCTGATGCAGGCGCTGCTCGACGCCGGCGCCGACCGCGTGAGCCTCGCCGACACCGTGGGCTACGCCGATCCGGCGATGGTGCGCAGCCTGTTCGAGCGCGCGCTGCGCATCGCGGGCGACCGGCTGTGGTGCGGCCACTTCCACGACACGCGCGGCATGGGGCTCGCGAACGCCTATGCCGCGCTCGAAGTCGGCATCACCCGCTTCGACGCCTGCCTCGCCGGCATCGGCGGCTGCCCGCATGCGCCCGGCGCCAGCGGCAACGTCGACACGGAAGACCTGGTCTTCATGCTCGAGAGCATGGGCGTGGCGACCGGCGTCGACCTGCCGAAGCTGCTCGACCTGCGCAGGCGCGTGGCCGGCTGGCTCGAAGGCGAGACGCTGCAGGGCACCGTGTGGCGGGCAGGCTTTCCGAAGACTTTCACGGCCACGGAAGGCATCGCGGCATGAGCACGAGCGATACGCAAGCCAGGCGCCTGCCGCTCGCGGGCATCCGCGTGGTCGAGTTCACGCACATGGTGATGGGGCCGACCTGCGGCATGGTGCTGGCCGACCTGGGCGCGGAAGTGATCAAGGTCGAGCCCATCGATGGCGACCGCACGCGGCACCTGCTGGGCGCGGGCGCGGGCTTCTTCCCGATGTTCAACCGAAACAAAAAGAGCATCGCGCTCGACCTGCGCAATCCGCAGGGGCTCGAAGCCGCGCTGCGTCTGTGCGTGAGCGCCGACGTGGTGGCGCAGAACTTCAAGCCCGGCACCATGGACAAGTACGGCCTGGGCTACGCCGCGCTGGGCAAGCTCAATCCGCGCCTCGTGTACGTGGACCACGCGGGCTTCCTGCCCGGCCCCTACGAGCACCGCACCGCGCTCGACGAGGTGGTGCAGATGATGGGCGGCCTCGCCTACATGACGGGGCGCCCCGGCGATCCGCTGCGCGCCGGCACCAGCGTGAACGACATCATGGGCGGCATGTTCGGCGCCATCGGCGCGATCGCCGCGCTGATGCAGCGCATGCAGACCGGCAAGGGGCAGGAGGTGAAGTCGGCGCTTTTCGAGAACAACGTGTTCCTCGTCGGCCAGCACATGCTGCAGTACGCCATCACCGGCCAGGCGGCCGCGCCGATGCCCGAGCGCATCTCGGCCTGGGCGCTGTACGACGTGTTCACGGTGAAGGACGGCGAGCAGATCTTCCTGGCCGCAGTGAGCGACGCGCAGTGGAAGACCTTCTGCGACGCGCTCGGCTTCGACGACCTCAAGGCCGACCCGGCGCTGGCCACCAACAACGACCGCGTGCGCATGCGTCCCACGCTGCTGGCCGACCTGCGCCAGCGCCTCGCGCAGCGCCCGGCGGCGGAGCTGTCGGCGATCTTCGAGGCCAAGGGCCTGCCGTTCGCGCCGATCACGCGGCCCGAGGACCTCTACGCCGATCCGCACCTCAAGGCCACGGGCGGCCTCGCCGACATCCGCCTGCCCGACGGCGATCGTGCCGGGGAGATCGCGCAGACCACGCTGTTCCCGATCACGCTGGACGGTGAGCGGCTGGGCGTGCGGCTGCATCCGCCGACGCTGGGCGAGCACACCCGCGAGCTGCTGGCGGAACTGGGCTATGGGCGTGAGCAGATCGACGAACTGCATGCGAGGTCGGCCGTGGCCTAGCGAGACGCCCGCCGCCTTTTTCCAGAAACATAAAGAAGAGAGACAAGACCATGACGAACGACACGCTTCCACTGAAGATGAACCGCCGCACGCTGCTCGGCCTCGGCGCCAGCGCCGCGGCGGTGGCCGCATGCCCCGCGCTCGCGCAGGGCTCGGACAAGCCCATCCGCCTGATCCTGCCGATCAGCGCCGGCTCGGGCGTGGACACCATCGCGCGCGCCGCGGCGCCTGCGCTGGGCAAGGCCTTCGGCCAGCCGGTTGTGATCGAGAACCTGCCGGGCGCCGGCGGCATCACCGGCGCGGCGGCCATCGTCAAGGCGGCGCCGGACGGGCTCACGCTGGGCATGGTGTCGAACAACCACGTCATCAACCCGGCCGTGTTCAGGAAGATGCCGTTCGACGCGATCAACGACATCACCCCGATCAGCGTGGTGGGCGCCACGCCCCTGGTGCTGCTGGCCAACCCGAAGCTGCCGGCGAAGAACGTGCCCGAGCTGGTCGCGTTGCTGCGCGCGAAGCCGGGCGCCTACAACTACGCCTCGTCGGGCAACGGCACCATCCTCCATCTCGCGGGCGAGATGTTCATGGACGAGGCCGGCGTGAAGGCGCGGCATATCCCGTACAAGGGCACCGGGCCGATGGTGACCGACATGATCGGCGGACAGGTCGAGCTGGGTGTGGTGGCACTGCCGGCGGTGCAGCAGCACATCAAGAGCGGCACGCTGCGCGCCATCGGCCTGTGCGGTGCGCAGCGCTCGCCGGCCGCGCCGGATATTCCGACCATCGCCGAGCAGGGCCTGCCCAGCTACGCGGTGGAAGGCTGGTTCGCCGTGATCGGGCCGGCGAAGATGCAGCCGGCCGATGTGCTTCGCGTGCACGACGCGGTGGTCGCCGCGTTCAACAGCGCCGAGGTGCGCGAGGCGATGGACAAGCAGGGCAACGTCGTCAGGCCGACGACGTCGGAGCAGGCCGCGAGCTACTTCCGCAGCGAGGCCGCGCGCTATGCGGCGCTGGTGAAGAAGGCGAACGTCGTCGTGGAATGAAGGATCGGCTCCTTCCACCGGGAGGAGGGAGGAATGCGGGCTCTATGCCGGCGCCACCGCGCGGTAGAGCGCGCGCACGAAGTCCGACTGCGTGATCATCCCCGCGAGGCGTTTTTCACCATCGATGATCGGGATGTGGTGGTGCCCACCCTCGGAGAACAGCGGCACCAGGTCGACCACGGGCCGGTCGGCGCTGGCCACGCGCACCTGGCGCGTCATGATCTGGCCGACCACCTCGGGCTTGTTCGACATCACCGTGCGGGTCGCGCGGATCAGGTCGCGCAGCTTGGCCGCGATGCCCTCGTGGTGCTGCAGGTCGAGCTGGCGGAAGAAGTCGGCCTGCGTGACGATGCCCACCACGCGGCGCGTGCGGTCGGTGACGGGCAGGGCCTTGATGCGGCGCTCGTGCATCAGTGCCCAGGCCTCCTGCAGCGGCGTGCCGAACTCCACCGAGATGGGCTGCTTCGACATGATGTCCGCGCAGCTCAGCGTGCCCAGGCGGCGCTTGTACGACTCCAGCTCGGTCTCGCGGATCAGCGATTCGAGATCGTCGCGGCTGATGTCCAGCACCTGGTTGTAGCGCGCAAGCACGGCGTCGATGTCGGCCTGGCTGAAGCGCGCGTCCGAGCCCGGCGGGCGCGGCGCCACCTGCACGTGCGGGTAGCGCCGTCCGGTCAGCGTGTTGTAGGCCACGCCCGCAAGCACCAGCAGCAGCGAGTTGGTGAAGAAGGGGAAGAGCGCCGACGAGAAATGCGTGGTGTGCGTCAGCACCGCGAGCAGCGCCGCGGCGCCGCCGGGCGGATGCAGGCAGCGCGTGCTGAACATCAGGCCGATGGCGCCCGCCACGGCGACGGCGGCGGCCAGCTCGGGGCTCGGAACCCAGTTGGCCGCCGCGATGCCCACCACCGCCGACAGCGTGTTGCCGCCGATCACCGACCAGGGCTGCGCCAGCGGACTCGCCGGCACAGCGAAAACCAGCACGGCGCTCGCGCCCAGCGGCGCGATCAGCCAGACCGATGCGTGCAAGGGACCGGCCAGCCAGTGCGACAGCAGCGCGGCGACCAGCAGGCCGATGCCCGCGCCGACCACGGCGCGCAGCCGCTCGCGCGCATCGACGGTGGTGCGGCCCGGCAGCCAGGCCCGCGCGTGGGTGAGGAGGGCGTCGAAGCGCATGCTCGTTCTCAGCCCTCGTGCGCCACCTTCCGGCCGATGTCGGGCCAGCGGTCATGCAGCCACACCCAGGCGACGAGGCCGATGCCCAGCATGCCCATGGAGGTCAGCGCCAGCGCGAGCGTGGAATGCATCACCAGCGGCGCCACCGCGCCGGCCACGATGCCGTTGGCCGTGGAGCCGATCACCGCCTGCAGCGACGACGCCATGCCGCGGCGCTCGGGGTGCAGGTCGAGCACCAGCAGCGTGACCACCGGCACCATCAGCGCCCAGCCGAAGGCGAACACCGCCAGCGGCCACAGCGCCCACGCCACGTGCGCCTGGAAGAAGGTGTTGGCCACCACGTTGACCACCGAGGTGGTCAGCATGATCACGAAGCCGTCGCGGATCTGCCGCTTGGGCGCCACCTTGCCGGCCATGCGCCCGCTGGCGCGCGCGCCGAGCATGATGCCGCCGATGGTCAGCAGGAAGAACCAGAAGAACTGCTGCGGCTGCAGCGCCAGGTGATCGCCCAGGAATGCCGGCGCGGCCAGCACGTAGAGGAACATGCCGTTGAAGGGCACGCCGCTGGCGAAGGCCAGCAGCAGGAAGCGCGGGTCGGAGCACAGGTCCCAGTAGCCGCGCATCAGGTGCCGCACCTGGAAGGGCTGGCGGTGGTCCTTGTGCAGCGTCTCGGGCAGCAGCTTGTAGTTGGCCGCGAACAGCACCACGCCCACTGCCACCAGGAACCAGAACACCGCGTGCCAGCCCGCATGCACGAAGAGGAAGCCGCCCACGATGGGCGCAATGGCCGGCGCCACGCCGAAGTAGATCGTGACCTGGCTCATCACCCGCTGCGCTTCGGCCGGCGGGAACATGTCGCGGATCACAGCGCGCGAGACCACGATGCCCGCGCCGGTCGACAGGCCCTGCAGCCCGCGGAACAGCACCAGCTGCGTGATGTTCTGCGAGAGCGCGCAGCCCAGCGAGGCCAGCGTGAACACCGCCAACCCCCACAGCACCACGGGGCGGCGGCCGAAGCTGTCCGACAGCGCGCCGTGGAACAGGTTCATGAACGCAAAGCCGAAGAGGTAGGCCGAGAGCGTCTGCTGCATCTCGGCCGGCGTCGCGCCGATGGAGCGCGCGATGCCCGAGAAGGCCGGGATGTAGGTGTCGATGGAGAAGGGCCCGAGCATGCCCAGCACTGCGAGCAGCACGGCAAGCGCCCAGCGCGGGGCCTGCCAGAGTTTGTCTGCGTCGGGATTCATGGTGAGGGTTGCTCCATTCTTCTTATTGCAAGTACCGCAGGTATTGCGGGTACCAAAAAGAAAGCGCCCTTGCGGGCGCCTCCTCGTGGGGAAATACCGGGAGACCGGATCAGAGCGTATCAATAAAGCTGCGCAGCTTGTCCGAACGCGACGGATGCTTGAGCTTGCGCAGGGCCTTCGCCTCGATCTGGCGGATGCGCTCGCGGGTCACGTCGAACTGCTTGCCGACTTCTTCCAGCGTGTGGTCCGTGCTCATCTCGATGCCGAAGCGCATGCGCAGCACCTTGGCCTCGCGCGGCGTGAGGGAGTCGAGGATGTCCTTGACCACGTCGCGCAGGCCGGCCTGCATCGCGGCCTCGATGGGGGCCGTGTTGCTGCTGTCCTCGATGAAGTCGCCCAGGTGCGAATCGTCGTCGTCGCCGATGGGGGTTTCCATCGAGATCGGCTCCTTCGCGATCTTCATGATCTTGCGGATCTTGTCTTCCGGAATCTCCATCTTCGCAGCCAGGATGCCGGCGTCGGGCTCGAAGCCGAACTCCTGCAGATGCTGGCGCGAGATGCGGTTCATCTTGTTGATCGTCTCGATCATGTGCACCGGGATGCGGATGGTGCGCGCCTGGTCGGCGATCGAGCGGGTGATGGCCTGGCGGATCCACCACGTCGCATACGTCGAGAATTTGTAGCCGCGACGGTATTCGAACTTGTCGACCGCCTTCATCAGGCCGATGTTGCCTTCCTGGATCAGGTCGAGGAACTGCAGGCCGCGGTTCGTGTACTTCTTGGCGATGGAGATCACGAGGCGCAGGTTGGCCTCGATCATTTCCTTCTTGGCATCGCGCGAGGACGATTCGCCCTCGTTCATGCGCTTGTTGATGTCCTTCAGCTCCGACAGCGGCACCACCACGCGCGACTGGATGTCGGCGAGCTTCTGCTGCAGTTCCTGCACCGGCGGAATGTTGCGCGCGAGCACGGCGCTCCACGGCTTGCCGGCGGCGGCCTGCTTCTCGACCCACTTCAGGTTCAGCAGGTTGGAGGCGACGCGGTTGCCGTTCTTGTCAAAGCCGCTGAAGTCGCGGATGAACTCGTCCTGCGGGAAGCCGCACTTGTCCACGATGATGCGGCGCAGCTCGCGTTCCTTCTTGCGCACGTCGTCCACCTGCGTGCGCACCAGGTCGCACAGCTTCTCGATGGTGCGGGCGGTGAAGCGGATGGTCATCAGCTCGTCCGACAGGGCCTGCTGGGCCTTGGCATAGGCGGGCGTGCCGTAGCCTTCCTTGTCGTAGATCTTGTGGACCTTCTCGAACAGCTCGGCGATGCGGTCGAAGCGCGAGAGAGCCTCGTTCTTGAGCTCTTCCAGCTTCTTGGTCAGGGCCTTGGAGCCGCCCTTGCCGTCGTCGTCGTCTTCCTCGTCGAATTCGTCGAAGTCTTCCTCGGCCACGTAGTCGTCGGCCTCGTTGGGGTTGGAGAAGCCGTCGACGATGGTCGAGATGACGACCTTGCCTTCACGGATCTCGCCGGCCAGGCGCAGGATCTCGGCGATGGTGGCGGGGGAGGCCGAGATGGCCTCCATCATGGCCATCAGGCCGCCTTCGATGCGCTTGGCGATCTCGATTTCGCCTTCGCGCGTCAGCAGCTCGACCGTGCCCATCTCGCGCATGTACATGCGCACGGGGTCGGTGGTGCGGCCGAATTCGCTGTCCACCGTGGAGAGCGCCGCCTCGGCTTCTTCCTCTGCTTCTTCCACCGTGGTGGCGGTGGGCGCGGTGTTGTTCAGCAGCAGGGTCTCGGCGTCGGGCGTCTGCTCGTACACCGCCACGCCCATGTCGTTGAGCATGGTGACCACGACTTCCATGGTCTCGGCGTCGACCAGCTTGTCGGGCAGGTGGTCGGAGATTTCGCCGTGCGTGAGGTAGCCGCGGGTCTTGCCCAGCGTGATCAGGGTCTTCAGGCGCGAGCGGCGCTTGGCCAGGTCTTCCTCGGAGAGCACGGTCTCGTCGAGGCCGAACTCCTTCATCAAGGCGCGTTCCTTCGCCTTGCTGATCTTCATGCGAAGCGGCTTGACCTTCTCTTCGGTTGCCGTGGCAGCCGCGGGCTCGTCACCCGCCAGATCGTCCTCGATGTCCGACAGGTCGACGTCGCTCTCGGGGGCTTCCTTGTCGGCCTTGGGCTTGCGGCCGCGCTTGGCACCGGTGGTGGACGAGGCGACGCCGGCGGCCTTGGGCGGGCGGCCGACCTTCTTGGCGGCCGGAGCGGCTGCCTTCTTGGGATCTTCGAGGGAGGTCGATTTCGTGGGCACGGTTTTCACTTTCGTAGCGGCGGCCGATTTGGATGCGGCGGCGGCCGTCTTGGTTGCCGGTTTCGCACCGGCTTTCAACGGTTTTTCTGTTGCGGGCTTGGTGGCGACGCTTTTGGCAAGTGAAGGAGCAGGCTTCTTTGAACTGGGCATACGACCTCGTTACGGCAAGAAAAGACAAGCGGAATCACAGGCGCACCGCCACGCGGACGGCGCCACCGAGCCCGTGCACAGGCACGGACTGGAAACAAATGGGAAAGAGGAAGTGATTCCTCAACAGGCAAGATGTCGGGCGAACATTTGGTGTGCAGTCCTTGCGGTTATTGGCCCTTTCCGCCGGAATCTACCGTTGGAGTGCGTTGCGCTAGGGGCCGGCCCGGAGGTGCTGCTGTCGCTCTTGCCTAATTTCGCCAGTTGCGAAGCCCTACATTATAGCGTGTTGCGCAAATTTCAAGCAGTTTCCGAACCTGAAGCGCGCAATCGGGCGCGCAATTCGAGCCGTCTTGCCTGAATCGCCCTGAAACGGCCCGGCGCATCCGGGTCTTTCCCGAAAGCAGCAATTGCTTCGCTTTCCTGCTTTTTCAAGAGTTCCTCGAGCATGAAGTCGAGCACACTGGCCAATTCGCGCGCGGAGTCGGCCAGGTGCTGCGCTTCCTCGCCCTGCGGAACCGGTCCGGCTTCGGCGACGGACATCAGCCGCTCGGCCAGGGGTTCGAATTCGAGCCCGCGCAGGCCTTCGCGCAAGGCCGCCCAGGGTTGTACGCCGTGCTCGTGCAGCTGGCTGTCGAGCCAGGTGAAGAGGGCACCGTGCTGGCCCGGCAGGTCGCACAGCATCACGTGGAGTTCATGCGACAGCGCCTCCCACTGGGCCATGTTCGACAGCAGCAGCCGCACCGCCACGTCGGGGCGGCTCGGCGGTGCGCCGCGCCCGCGCAGGGGCTCGATGGGCTCCTCGAACTTGCCGCCCCAGCGCCTGCCGCCCTTGCCCGTGAACTTGCGCTGCTGGAACTTGGGCTTGCTATCGTTTTCATAGCGCGGCGGCTCATAGTCCTGCGGCGGAGGCATGTCCGGGTAGTAGTCGTCTCCGCCAGCGTCGCCGTAGCCCGGGGGCTCGTCGTGGCGCCGCTGCTGCGCGGGCGCGCCGCCGGCCTTGCGCAGACCGGGCGTGGAGGCCCACAGTTCCGACAGCGCGGATGCGTCGAGCTGAACCAGGGTCGCAATTTCGCTCAGCAGCTGTCGCTTGAGCGCGCCGTCGGGCATGGCGTTCCACAGCGGGCGCACGTTGCTCGTCATGTGGGCGCGGCCCTCGGCGGTGGTCAGGTCGCAGCCTTCGCGGGCGGCCTCGATCATGAAGCGCGACAGCGGCGTGGCCTCGTTGACGAAGCGTGCGAAGGCCTCGGCGCCGTGTTCGCGGATGAAGCTGTCGGGGTCGTGCTCGGCCGGCAGGAACAGGAACTTGATGCTGCGCACGTCGGTGGCATAGGGCAGGGCCCCGTCGAGCGCCTTGCGCGCGGCGCGGCGGCCGGCGGCGTCGCCGTCGAAGCTGAACACCACCGATTCGGTGAAGCGGAAGAGCTTCTGCACGTGTTCCGTGGTGCAGGCCGTGCCCAGCGTGGCCACCGCGTTCGGAAAGCCGAGCTGCGCCAGCGCCACCACGTCCATGTAGCCCTCGGTGACCAGCGCGTAGCCCTTGTCGCGGAAGGCCGCGCGGGCCTCGTAGAGGCCGTAGAGCTCGCGGCCCTTGCTGAACACCGGCGTCTCGGGCGAGTTCAGGTACTTGGGCTTCTCGTCGCCCAGCACCCGGCCGCCGAAGCCGATGCATTCGCCCTTCACGTTGCGGATGGGGAACATCACGCGGTCGCGGAAGCGGTCGTAGCGCTTGGCTTCCTCGTCGCTGAGCTTGCCTTCCTCGTTGTTGACGATCACCAGGCCGCTCTCGGCGAGCAGCGGGTCGTCGTAGTCTGGGAACACGCTCGCCAGTGCGCGCCAACCGGCCGGCGCATAGCCGATGCCGAACTGCTTGGCCACCTCGCCCGAGACGCCCCGGCCCTTCAGGTATTCGATGGCGCCGGGGGCCTGCCGCAGGTGCTTGCGATAGGCGTCGCCGGCCTTTTCGAGCACGTCGGTCAGCGTGGCCTGCTTCTGGCGCTGGCTGGCGGCGCGGGCGCGTTCGGCGGGGGAGACGTCATCTTCGGGCACCTGCATGCCGTACTGTCCGGCAAGGTCGTGCACCGCCTCGACGAAGCCCATGCCCGCGTGTTCCATCAGGAAGCCAATGGCGTTGCCATGCACCCCGCAGCCGAAGCAGTGATAGAACTGCTTGGTCGGGCTGACGGAGAAGGAGGGCGATTTCTCGCCGTGGAACGGGCACAGCCCCATGAAATTGGCGCCGGCCTTCTTGAGCTGCACATAGCGGCCGACGATCTCGACCACATCGGCGCGCGCGATGAGTTCCTGGATGAATGAAGCGGGGATGGTCATGTAGGCGAAGAGCGGCAAATCATACGCAAGCAGCCGAAGGTTCACCGCCAAACGGCATACTGAAAGCGACCGGAATCCACGCATGACGACGCCCAAACCGCTGCAACACGTCGCGCCGCTGCTGCGCCACCCCCTCAGATTCTTCTGGGATGCCCTCAAGGAATTCCGCGCCAACCAGGGTCTGCTGCTCGCGGGCGCGGTGGCGTACTACGCGCTGCTGTCGATCGTGCCGCTGCTGATCGTGAGCGTGATCGCGCTGTCGCACGTCATCGAACAGGCCGAGCTGCTGCGCACCATCGGGCGATACCTCGAATGGCTGCTGCCGGGCCAGTCGAAGGCGATCGTGGCGGAGCTGTCGAGCTTTCTCGACCACCGCGACGTGCTCGGGCCGGTGCTGCTGGTGACGATGATCTTCTTCAGCTCGCTGGCCTTCAGCGTGCTCGAAAGCGCGATGGCGGTGATCTTTCACCACCGCAAGGCGGACCACAAGCGGCACTTCCTGGTGTCGGTGGCCATGCCCTACGTCTACATCCTGTGCCTGTGCGTGGGGCTGCTGCTGGTCACGCTGGTGTCGGGGGCGCTGCAGCTGGTGGGGCAGGAAAGCGTCGACCTGCTGGGACGCAGCTGGTCGCTGTCGGGCGTCTCGGGGCTGCTGCTGTATCTGCTGGGGCTGGGTGGCGAGATCTTCATGCTGACCTCGCTCTATCTCGTGATGCCGGCCGGGCGCATGTCGCTGCGGCATGCGCTGCTGGGCGGCGTGACGGCCGCGCTGCTGTGGGAGGCCACGCGGCGGGTGCTGATCTGGTATTTCTCGACGTTGTCGCAGGTGAACGTGGTCTACGGTTCGCTCACCACAGCCATCGTCGTGCTGCTGAGTCTGGAGATCGCGGCCACGCTGGTGCTTCTGGGGGCTCAGGTGATCGCGAACTACGAGCGGCTGGACCGCACTGGCAGCACGAAGCTGCCGGAGTCGGAAAAGGTCAGCGGGGAGCCAGTCGAATCGCTCCGTCCAGGCGGATCACCTCGCCGTTGAGCATGTCGTTCTCGATGATGTGCTTCGCCAGCTTGGCGTAGTCCTCGGGCGTGCCCAGGCGGGAAGGGAAGGGCACGCTGGCGGCCAGCGCGTCCTGCACCTCCTGCGGCATGCCGAAGAGCATGGGCGTGCCGAAGATGCCGGGAGCGATGGTCATGTTGCGGATGCCGCTGCGCGCGAGGTCGCGGGCGATGGGCAGGGTCATTCCGACCACGCCGCCCTTCGAGGCGCTGTAGGCCGCCTGCCCGATCTGGCCGTCGTAGGCGGCTACGGAGGCGGTGGAAATCAGCACGCCGCGCTCGCCGGTGGACTCGGGCTCGTTTTTGCTCATGGCGTCGGAGGCCAGGCGGATCATGTTGAAGCTCCCGATCAGGTTGACCGTGACGGTCTTGCTGAAGGTGGCCAGCGCGTGCGGGCCGTTCTTGCCCACCGTCTTCTCGGCGGGCGCAATGCCGGCGCAGTTGACGAGGCCGACCAGCTTGCCGAGCTTGACGGCTGCCGCCACGGCCGCCTGGCCGTCGGCTTCCTGGCTCACGTCGCACTTGACGAACACGCCGCCGATTTCCTTGGCAACGGCTTCGCCCTTTTCAGCCTGCATGTCGGCGATCACCACCTTGGCGCCGTTGGCGGCCAGCATGCGAGCCGTGCCTTCGCCGAGGCCCGAGGCGCCACCGGTCACGATAAAAACCTTGCCGTCGATCTGCATAAAAGTCTCCTGAGATGAGCCTTTCATTATCGAAGACGCGAAGCACAGGCCAGGAACACCGCGGGACCGGCTTCGTCGGGCCGCAAGTGATGCCCCCGGTAGGGGGCGCGAAGCGACACGAAGTGCGCGCAGCCTGGGGGCGAGCAACAGGTATAAAAAAGGCCTCATCCGAGGATGAGGCCCTGAATTGGATCCGTGAGGACCCAAGGAGACAACTGGTGGTGGTCGGTTGCTTAGCGCTTGCGCGAAGCGGTAGCGGTCTTGGCAGCGGCGACGGCTTGGGTCGACACGGCGTTGAAGTTGGCTTCGGCGACGTCAGACGCCTGCTTGACGGCCTTTTGCACCGATTCGAAAGCGTTGTTGGCGGCAGCCACGGCGCTCTTCAGGACGGCAACGGCGGTTTCCGAACCGGCAGGAGCGTTCTTGGAAGCGCTGTCGACCAGGCCGACGAAGGCTTGCTGGGCTTCGGTCGCCTTGGCTTCGAAGGCCTTGGTGAATTCGGCGCCGGTGCCTTGGGCGATGTCGTACAGGTGACGGCTGTAGGCGGCGGTCTTCTCGGCCAGGGGCTGGAACAGGCTGGCTTGCAGCGTCAGCAGTTCTTGCGCGTCCTTCACGCTCAGGGCGGCCTGGGCGGTGTTCTGGGCTTCGGTCAGGGCGGCCTTCGAAGCGGTCACGTTCAGTTCGACGAGCTTCTCGACGCCTTCGAAAGCCTTGGTGGTCAGGCCGAAGAGGGTTTCGAGGTTTGCTTTTTGAGCGGCGAGGATTTGGTCAGCGGTCAGGGCCATTTGGGATCTCCAGAAGGGATGATTGAGTGGTCGGTTCACGTTGCGCTGTCTCGCCGTCAATGTTGCGGTGCAGCATGGGCTCAAGTATAGGCAGCTGAGATTTGCGATCAAGCGGTTTTTGTTGCTCTGCAGCAATTTAGAAGCCGCCTTCTAAATTCGGCTGCCGGCGGGTCTCCAAGGTGGCTTTCCGCCTCGGAAGCCGCTGGCAAAATGCCGCGCGATGAGCGCCCCGACCCCCAAACCCACCCCCCACGCGCGCAGCGGCTATCGCGCATTCCGCAGCATTCCAACGCGCTGGGCCGACAACGACATGTACGGCCACGTCAACAACGTCGTCTACTACAGCTGGTTCGACACGGCGGTGAATGCGCTTCTGATCGAGCGCGGCGCGCTGGACATCCACCAGGGCCAGACCATCGGCTTCGTGGTGGAGACGCAGTGCAACTACTTCGCGCCGATCGCCTTCCCCCAGACGGTGGAGGCGGGGGTGCGGGTCGCCCAGGCGGGGCGCTCGAGCGTGAGATACGAGATCGCGCTCTTCGCCGAAGGCTCCGATACCGCGGCGGCGCAGGGCCATTTCATCCACGTCTACGTGGACCGTGCCACTCAGCGCCCGGTGCCGCTGCCGCAGGCGCTGCAGCAGGTGGTCGATTCGCTCAAGGCTTGACCGGGCAACGGGCAACGAAACGGCCAACGAAAGACGGCGCCCGAGGGCGCCGTCGATTACGTAAAAGCCCTGAAGGCTGTTACATGGTCTTCTTCATGGCCTTGATCTCGGCCTTGCCCTGGGCTTCGTCAGCCTTGGCCTGCTTCTCGCAGGCGGTCTTGGCCTCGCCCTTCTGGTCGTCGCACTTTTCCTTCGCGACTTCGTAGGCGGCCTTCACCTTTTCCTCGGCCACCTTGCGTGCGTGGCTGTCGCTGGGCTGGTACTGCTGCTCGAGCTCGGCCTTGGCAACGTCTTCCTTGCCCTTGGCTTCCTTCATGCAGACGTCCTTGGCGTTGTCCTTCATCGTGTCGCACTGGGTCTTGGCGACCTTGTAGTCGGCTTCGATCTTTTCCTTGGCGACCTTGTATTCGTCCTTGGTCATGGCACTGGCCTGGGTGGCGACGAAACAGGTGGATGCGAGGGCCAGCATGAGAAGGTGCTTTTTCATGGGATGTTCTCCTTCGAGGATTGGATGGATCGGATTGGCAGGGGAGTCAGGGGATGTCCGACGGCGCTCAGTTGCGCTCGAACCAGAGCGCGTCCGGCGAGCGGCCGTCACGCGATTCCCAGTCCTTGACCTGCTTCTCGGCTTCGTCGCGGCTGATGCCGTGGCGTTCCTGGATGCGGCCGAGCAGCTGGTCGCGCTTGCCGGCGATGACGTCGAAGTCGTCGTCGGTCAGCTTGCCCCACTGCTCCTTGACCTTGCCCTTGAGCTGCTTCCAGTTGCCTTCGATGGTGTCCTTGTTCATGCGAATCTCCTTTGGGACTGTTGATCCGGCGGGCTGTGTCCGCCGCCGTGAAAGCAATGTGGCTTCAACGATTCGCCCTGCCGGTAGGACGTGCTGTTCGCCCCCCGTAGGCAGAGGCCGACGCGCGCCGTGATAATCGAACGGCCGCCGAAAGATTGAGACAACGCGCCCAGCACCATGATCATTCACAGCCTGCTCGACACCGACCTCTACAAGTTCACGATGATGCAGGTGGTCCTGCACCACTTCCCGGGGGCCAGGGTCGAGTACCGCTTCAAGTGCCGCAACCCCGGCGTCGACCTCGCCCAGTTCGCCGGGCAGATCCGCGAAGAGGTGCGCGGGCTGTGCTCGCTGCAGTTCCGCGACGCCGAGCTGGCCTACCTGCGCTCCATGCGCTTCATCAAGAGCGACTTCGTCGACTTCCTCGGGCTCTTCCGGCTCAACGAGAAGTACATCAACATCATTCCCCAGCCCTCGGGCGAGCTCGAGATCCGCATCAAGGGGCCGTGGCTGCACACCATCCTGTTCGAGATTCCGGTGCTGGCCATCGTCAACGAGGTCTACTTCCGCAACACGCAGAAGAACCCCAATTTTCAGGAGGGCCGCCGCCGGCTCGAGACCAAGATCGCCCAGTTGCAGGAAGCCGGCCTCGGCGACCTGAAGATCGCCGACTACGGCACGCGCCGCCGCTTCTCCAAGGACTGGCACGAAGAGGTGCTGCGCACGGCGGCCGCGCGCCTGGGCGCCGTCACCTCGCCGCCGGTGCAGGCGCCGCCCGGCGCGCGGCTGCCGCAGCTGGCGGGCACCAGCAACGTGCTGTACGCCATGAAGCTCGGCATGATCCCGCTGGGCACCATGGCGCACGAGTACCTGCAGGCCTGCCAGGCGCTGGGCCCGCGGCTGCGCGACAGCCAGATCTTCGGCTTCGAGAGCTGGGCGCGCGAGTACCGCGGCGACCTGGGCATCGCGCTGTCCGACGTGTACGGCATGAGCGCCTTCCTGCGCGACTTCGACCTGTACTTCTGCAAGCTCTTCGACGGCGCCCGCCACGACAGCGGCGACCCCTTCGTCTGGGGCGAGCGCATGCTGGCGCACTACATCGCCAACCGGGTCGACCCGCGCACCAAGACGCTGATCTTCAGCGACGGCCTCACGGTGCCGCGCACCATCGAGCTCTACCAGCAGTTCCGCGGCCGCTGCCAGCTGGCCTTCGGCATCGGCACCAACCTCACCAACGACCTGGGCTACGAGCCGCTGCAGATCGTCATCAAGATGATCGAGTGCAACGGCCAGCCGGTGGCCAAGCTGTCGGACACGCCTTCCAAGAACATGTGCGAGGACGAGAAGTACCTGGCCTACCTGCGCCAGGTCTTCGAGATCGAACAACCCCCGGCGTGAAGGCTGTACTGACCTCTCTGGTACGGTACGGCCTCCCCATGCAGAAAAAAGACCCGACCGAAGGCGGCCGCGCTGCCGCTGCTGTTCCTGTTCCCCGCGCTGGCCTCGGCCGCCGAATTCGACGGCGGCAGCCTCTCGCCGCTGTGGGGCGTGCCCTTCGCGGGCATCCTGCTGTCGATCGCGCTGCTGCCGCTGCTTGCGCCGGCCTTCTGGCACCACCACTACGGCAAGGTGTCGGCCGCCTGGGCGCTGGCTTTCCTGCTGCCCTTCGCGGCGAACTTCGGCGTGGGCTTTGCGGGCGTGCAGTTCGTGCATGCGCTGGTGGCCGAGTACATCCCGTTCATCATCCTGCTGACCGCGCTCTTCACCGTGGCCGGAGGCATCCACATCCGCGGCAACCTGCGCGGCGCGCCGGGGCTGAACACGGCCATTCTTGCCATCGGTGCGGTGCTGGCGAGCTTCATGGGCACCACGGGGGCGTCGATGCTGCTGATCCGGCCGCTGATCCGCGCCAACGACGACCGCGTGCACAAGGTGCACGTGATCGTGTTCTTCATCTTCATCGTGTCGAACGCGGGCGGCGCGCTCACGCCGCTGGGCGATCCGCCGCTGTTCCTGGGCTTCCTGAAGGGCGTGGGCTTTTTCTGGACGGCACAGCACATCCTCTGGGAAACGCTCTTCATCCTGGCCGTGCTGCTGGCGCTCTTCTACGCGATCGACCGCCACTACTACGGCAAGGAAGGCGTGCTGCCGGTCGATCCCACGCCCGACACGCCGGGCGGCATCGGCTTCGACGGCGCCGCCAACTTCTGGCTGCTGGGCGGCGTGGTCGCGCTGGTGCTGCTCAGCGGCTTCTGGAAGTCGCCGGTGGTCTTCGAGGTCTTCGGCACCGAGGTCGGCCTGCCGGGGCTGGTGCGCGACGTCGGGCTGATCGCGATCGCGGTGGTCTCGTACAAGCTGACCTCGCCCAAGGTGCATGCCGACAACCAGTTCGAATGGGGCCCGATGGCCGAGGTGGCCAAGCTCTTCGCGGGCATCTTCCTGACCATCATCCCGGTAATCGCGATGCTCAAGGCAGGCACGCAGGGGCCGTTCGGCGCCATCGTCTCGGCCGTGACCCGTGCCGACGGCCAGCCCGATCCGGCGATGTACTTCTGGGCCACCGGCGTGCTGAGCTCCTTCCTGGACAACGCGCCCACCTACCTCGTGTTCTTCAACACCGCGGGCGGCGATCCGGCGGCGCTCATGACCACCTACGCGAGCACGCTCGCCGCCATCTCCGCCGGCGCCGTGTTCATGGGCGCCAACACCTACATCGGCAACGCGCCGAACCTCATGGTCAAGGCCATCGCAGAAAGCCGCGGCGTGCGCATGCCGAGCTTCTTCGGCTACATGGCGTGGTCCGTCGCCATCCTGGTTCCGCTGTTCGTACTGTCCACCTTCCTCTTCTTCCGCTGAGAGACATACAAATCATGAGCAAGCCCAAGATCCTGGTCGCGCGCGCGATCTTTCCCGAGACCATCGAGCGCCTGTCGCAGCATTTCGAGGTCGAGTCGAACCAGTCGGACGAGAGCTGGACCAAGGAGCAGCTGATCGCGAAGCTGCAGGGCAAGCAGGGCGCCTTCACTACCGGCAGCGAGCGCATCGACGCCGCGGTGCTCGACGCCTGCCCCGACCTGAAGATCTGCGCCAACATGGCCGTGGGCTACAACAACTTCGACGTCGACGCCATGGCCGCGCGCGGCGTGCTCGGCACCAACGCGCCCGACGTGCTGACCGAGACCACGGCCGACTTCGGCTTCGCGCTGCTCATGGCCACGGCGCGCCGCATCTCCGAGAGCGAGCATTTCCTGCGTGCCGGCAAGTGGCAGAAGTGGAGCTACGACATGTTCGCGGGCTCCGACATCCACGGATCCACGCTCGGCATCATCGGAATGGGCCGTATCGGCCAGGGCATCGCCAAGCGCGGCGCGCATGGCTTCGGCATGAAGGTGGTCTATCACAACCGCTCCAGGCTCGACGCTGCACTCGAGGCCGAATGCAAGGCCAGCTACCTGAGCAAGGAAGAGTTGCTGAAGACGGCCGACCACGTGGTGCTGGTGGTGCCTTACTCGCCGGCCTCGCACCACACCATCGGCGCGGCCGAGATCGCGCTGATGAAGCCGACCGCCACGCTCGTCAACATCGCGCGCGGCGGCATCGTCGACGACGCTGCGCTGGCCGTGGCGCTGCGCGAGAAGCGCATTGCAGCCGCCGGCCTCGACGTGTTCGAGGGCGAGCCCAAGGTGCATCCCGACCTGCTGACCGTGCCCAACGTGGTGCTCACGCCGCACATTGCCAGCGCCACGGTGCCCACGCGCCGTGCCATGGCCGATCTCGCGGCGGACAACCTCATCGCGTACTTCGGCGGCAAGGGCCCGCTCACGCCCGTGACGCCGGTTCCGGCGGCCGGCAAGTAAGCAAGCGGGCAAGCAGAAGAAGAGGGCGCACGCGGACCTTGGACCCATCGCTGATCCTCGTCGGACTCGGAGTACTCGCACTCATCCAGCTCGTGCTGGTGATCTGGCTGCTCGCGCGCCGCCCACCTCCACCCGACAACGCCGACCTCACGCGCATGCTGGCCACGCTGGGCGCGGCCAACGAGCGCACCGAGCGCGAACTGCGCCGCGAGATCGCGGAAAGCTCGCGCGGCGCGCGCCAGGAGACCGCGCAGGCCTTCGCCACCTTCCAGCAGGCGCTGGTGCAGCAGGGCGCCGAGGCCACGCGCACGCAGAACGCGCAGCTCGACGCTTTCGCGCTGCAGCTCGCCTCGCTGCAGAAGACGCTGGCCGACACGCTCAACAACCAGCTGCAGGGGCTGAGCGAATCGAACGCGCGGCGCCTTTCGGAAGTGCGCGCCACCATGGAGGCGCAGCTCGCGCAGCTGCAGCAGACCAACGCCGCCAAGCTCGATGAGATGCGCAAGACCGTCGACGAGAAGCTGCAGACCACGCTGGAGGCGCGCCTGGGCGAGAGCTTCAGGCAGGTGGCCGAGCGGCTCGAGCAGGTGCACAAGGGCCTGGGCGAGATGCAGACGCTGGCCGTGGGCGTCGGCAGCCTGCAGCGCGTGCTGACCAACGTGAAGACGCGCGGCATGTTCGGCGAAGTGCAGCTCGAAGGCGCTGCTCGAGCAGGTGCTCACGTCCGAGCAGTACGCCAGGCAGATCGAGACCAAGCCGCGCAGCGGGCAGCGCGTGGATTTCGCCATCCGCTTTCCGGGCCGAGGCGACGACGGCGCGCCGGTGTGGCTGCCGATCGACGCCAAGTTTCCGCGCGACGACTACGAGCGGCTGATCGACGCGCACGAGCGCGCCGATGCCGCGGGCGTCGAGCTTGCGGCGAAGGCGCTGGAGGCGCGCATCCGCACCGAGGCCAAGTCGATCGCCGACAACTACCTCGCGGCGCCGCACACCACCGATTTCGCGATCCTGTTCCTGCCGGTGGAAAGCCTCTACGCCGAGGTGCTGCGCCGGCCCGGCCTGATGGACGCATTGCAGCGCCAGCACCGCGTGACGCTGGCCGGCCCGACCACCTTGCTCGCCATGCTCAACAGCCTGCACATGGGCTTTCGCACGCTGGCGCTGGAGCGGCAGGCGTCTGAAGTCTGGAAGGTGCTGGGCGCGGTCAAGACCGAATTCGAGCGCTACGGCGAATGGGTCGCCCGTATCAAGGAGCAGGTGGCCAAGGCCTCCGACACCATCGACAAGGCCGACACGCGCGCCCGGCAGATGCGCCTGGCGCTGCGCAAGGTCGAGGCACTGCCCGAGGCGCAGGCCCAGGCGCTGCTGCCGCCCACCACCTCCGGCGCCGACGCCGACAACAACGAGAAAGAAGAGGGCGAGAACTCCCCGTGAAAGGTTCCGAACTGCTGCGTGTGATCGGCGCCCAGGTGTGCCTGCACGCGACCATGGCCGGCATGCGGCTCGCCACGCCGCTGCTGGCGCTTCAACAGGGCTACAGCGCAGCCGCCGTCGGCGTGCTGATCTCGCTGTTCGCGCTGACCCAGGTCTTTCTGGCGCTGCCGGCGGGGCGCTTTGCCGACAGGTACGGCTTCAAGCGGCCGCTGTGGCTTTCCGTGATCGCGGCGGTCGTCGGCGCGGGGCTGGTGGTGATCTTCCCGGTGTTTCCGGTGATGTGCCTCGCGGCGCTGCTGACCGGCGGCGCCACCGGCGCGACGGTGATCGCGCTGCAGCGGCACGTGGGCCGCTCAGCCACCAACCCGACGCAGCTCAAGCGCGTGTTCAGCTGGCTGGCCATCGCGCCGGCCGTGGCCAACTTCGTCGGGCCCTTCCTGGCGGGCATGCTGATCGACCACGCGGGCCGTGCGCCTGCCGACATGCTGGCCTTTCGCATCTCCTTCGGCGTGATGGCGGCGCTGCCCATTCTTTGCTGGCTGCTCGCGCGCGGCGCGCATGAGCAGCCGCCCGCGCCGCCGGTGGCGGGTGCCAAGCCGACGCGCGCCTGGGACCTGCTTCGCGAGCCGATGTTCCGGCGCCTCTTGTTCGTGAACTGGCTGCAGTCGTCGAGCTGGGACGTGCATGCCTTCGTGCTGCCGATCCTGGGCCACGACCGGGGCATCAGCGCCTCGGTGATCGGCTCGATCCTCGGCGCCTTCGCCATCGCGGCGGCGGCGATCCGAGTGATCCTGCCGGTGATCGCCTCGCGCGCCTCGGAGCGCAACGTGATCCTCGCGTCGACGGCGGTCACGGCGCTGGTCTTCGCGGTCTATCCGCTGCTGGATTCGGCCTGGACCATGGGCATCTGCTCGGTGGTGCTCGGCTTCGCGCTGGGCGCGGTGCAGCCGATGGTGATGAGCATGCTGCACCAGATCACGCCGCACGCCCGCCACGGCGAGGCGCTGGGCCTGCGGCTCATGACCATCAACGCGTCGAGCGTGGCGATGCCGATGCTGTTCGGCTCTCTCGGCGCGCTGATCGGCATCGCCGGTGTGTTCTGGGTGGTGGGCGGCGTCGTGGCGATCGGGGCGAGGGCGACGTGGGGGCTGAAGGTTTGATCCGGCGGGCGCGGGGCGCGTAATCCACATCCGGGACACGAGTACTTCCCGTCTCTTTGACAACTTACTGACTCGAAGTCAGTATCCGGGCCTTCATCAATGACCTGAAGGCGACGATAGATGACCCCGAGCGGCGACACCGCCACGAATCCCCCCGGTGCCGATGGCGGCTTTCCCAGCGCCGGCGCACCAAGGCCCCCGAGACACGCGCCGCCGCGCTGATGGAGGCGGCCCAGCGCCTCTTCATCGACAAGGGCATCGCGGCCACTAGCATCGACGACATCGCCACCGGCGCGCAGGTGGCAAAGGGCACCTTCTACCTGTACTTTCCATCGAAGGAGGCGCTGCTCGGCGCCTTGCAGCAGCGCTTCGTCGACATCTTCTGCGAGCGCCTGCAGGAAGCCATGGACCGCCAGCGGCCCGGCAACTATCACGCCCGCCTGAAGGCCTGGGTGGAGACGGGGCTCGAAGATCTACCTCGACAACGTCGCGCTGCACGACGTCGTCTTCCACGAATACCGCCCCGAAGACCGCCGCATGCGCAACGACAACGCCGTCATCGCGCAGCTGACCGGCTTGCTGAAGCAGGGCGATGGCGCCGGCTTCTGGGACGTGGAGGACGCGACGCTCACGGCCGTGATCCTTTTCAATGCGCTGCACGGCGTGGCCGACGATGCCGTGGCGACGGGGCAGACCGGCGCTTCGGAGCGCAAGCGCCGCGCTCGGGCGCTCACGAGGTTCTTCGAGCAGGCGCTGCATCCCGCGGAGGATGAGGACGACAGCGCCGACTGATGCGACGGACCCCGTCGCGGGCCCGGTTCAGAGCTTGTAGAAGCGCTTGATCGCGCTCCAGGCATCCTCGGGCGCGTCCACGTACTCGAAGAGCTTCACGTCGCCCGGCGAGATCACGCCCTCGTCGACCAGGAAGTCGAAGTCGATCAGGCGCTTCCAGTAGTCGGAGCCGAAGAGCACGATCGGCACCGGCTTCGACTTCTTGGTCTGCACCAGGGTGATCACCTCGAACAGCTCGTCGAGCGTGCCGAAGCCGCCGGGGAACGCCACCAGCGCCTTCGCACGCATCATGAAGTGCATCTTGCGGATGGCGAAGTAGTGGAACTTGAAGCTCAGCGCGGGCGTGACGTAGGGGTTGGCTTCCTCTTCCATCGGCAGCGCGATGGCCAGGCCCACCGAAAGCCCGCCGCCTTCGTGCGCGCCGCGGTTGGCCGCCTGCATGATGCCGGGGCCGCCGCCGGTGCAGATGAAGAGCTTGTCCTGCGGTTCCTTGTCGTTGCTGTACTGGGCCACCAGCTTGCCGAATGCGCGCGCCTTCTCGTAGTAGTGCGAGTTGCGCGCCAGACGGCGCCAGCGCTCCGATGCGGCGGTGTCGCCGCTGAGTTCGGCCTGCGCGATCATGGCTGCGGCGTCTTCCTCGCTGCGAAAGCGCGCGCTGCCGAAGACCACCACGGTGTTCTCGATGCCGTGGGCGCGCTGCTCGATGTCGGGCTTCATCAGCTCGAGCTGCATGCGGATGCCGCGCGTTTCGCGGCGCAGCAGGAATTCGGGGTCGGCGAAGGCGATGCGCGAGGGATCGGGATCGAGCGGGAGGCCCTGGTCCGCATGGGCCTGGAGCGTGGCCCAGGCATCGGCCAGGCGCTTGTCGTGAAGGTTGTGCGTGTTGTTCATGGAGAAAACGGACAGGTTGTCCCGAGTGATTGTGCAGCGTCGCAACCATCATGCCCGGAAACGAAAAAGGCTCCTTGCGGAGCCTTCGTCGGGGTGGTGGTCAGCCGGGAAACCGGGACTCAGACGCGCTTGCGGTATTCGCCGGTGCGCGTGTCGATTTCGATCTTGTCGCCTTGCGAGACGAAGAGCGGAACCGGCACTTCGAAGCCGGTGGCGATCTTGGCGGGCTTCATGACCTTGCCCGAGGTGTCGCCCTTGACGGCCGGCTCGGTCCAGGTGATTTCGCGCTCGACGCTGGTGGGCAGTTCGACCGAGATGGCCTTGCCTTCGTAGAACACCACTTCGACGGCCATGCCGTCCTCGAGGTAGTTCAGGGCGTCGCCCATGTTCTCGGCTTCGACTTCGTACTGGTTGTATTCGGTGTCCATGCAGACGTACATGGGGTCTGCGAAGTAGGAGTAGGTGCACTCCTTCTTGTCGAGCACGATCTGGTCGATCTTGTCGTCGGCCTTGAAGACCACTTCGGTGTTGAAGTTGGCGATCAGGCTCTTCATCTTCATGCGCACGGTGGCGGAGTTGCGGCCGCCGCGGCTGTATTCGGTCTTGAGGACGACCATCGGGTCCTTGCCGTGCATGATGACGTTGCCGGCGCGGATTTCTTGAGCGATTTTCATAACAGGGTCTCTGGATGTTGGCCGCTCGGTGCGCGGGGCTTTCGTCTGCCGTTCGGCTGGCCCCGCGGTACATGTCCCGCGGCAGGTTTAGCGGAAGACATTCCGGATCGATGAAATCCGGGTCGAAATCCGCAAAGCCCGCTATTTTAGCTTTTTTGGGTGACGAATTTCCGCAACTGGGTAACCAGGTCGTCCTGGGCGAGCAGCCGCGCGCGGGCGTCCAGGGCTGTTTCCAGCCACGGGCCGTGCATTTCCGGCTCGGGCAGGGCAGCGTCGCCGAAGCCGTTCCACGCGTGGTGGAAAAGCCTCAGCGAGGGCGGGGCGCCGAGCCAGTCGAGCCAGGCGTTCAGCTTCTCGTGGTGGGCGTCGTCGTCCTGCGGGTAGATCTGCCAGACCAGCGGCGCGCCGGCCCAGAGGGCGCGCACCAGCGAATCCTCGCCGCGCACGAAGTTCAGGTCGCAGGCCCATAGCAGGTGGTCGAAATCCGGCTGCGTGAGATAGGGCAGGTATGAAATTGATAGCGCGCCGCGGCCATGAGGCAAAGGGGCATTGTTGAAAAGAGTCTGGACTGCCCGTGCGGCGCGGCCCGCCGTCACCAGCAGGCGCGTGGGCTGGCCGCTTTCGCTGAGGCGCGCCAGCAGCCCGGCCAGCGCCGGGGGCTCGTAGCAGAAGAGGGAGACGAGGCGCTCGTCCTGCCGCCAAGGGATCTGTCGTGCCGACAGCCAGGATGCGCGATCGAAGCCCGACCTTCGCTCCATCAGGTCGGGCTCGCGCAGCAGGCCGCCGGTGGCACTCGTGAAGCCGGGGTAGAAGAAGCGCTTGGCCAGTCCGGCGCCGGGACCCTTGAACACGGGCGAGGGCAGGCCGTGCAGCCGCTCCACGTACGGCTCCGCAGACAGGTATTCGAGGTTGATCCAGGCAATGCCCGGCCGTTCGGCGAAACGGGCGACCAGCTCCGACGCCGGGTCGCAGCCGAAGCCTTCGATCAGCACGTCGGGCGCCGGCTGCGCCACGGCCGCCCGCAGGGCCGAGGGATCGAGCCAGTCGACCACTTCCACGCCGTCATGGCCCGACGGCGCCATCCAGCCGAGTGCCGTCGCGTCGTCGACCCACAGCCGCACCCGTTCGCCGAGCCCGGCCAGCTGGGAGGCCAGCCGCCAGCACACGCCGAGGTCGCCGTGGTTGTCGATGACCTTGCAGAAGATGTCCCATCGCATGGATTGCATGGTCGCGAGTGTGCCCGCGTTCGCGGATGGCGCTTGCTATGCTGTTCGGCACAACCACCACCGGAGAGAGAGAACCCATGAGGACGAAGACCTTCCGTGCCGCGAAAACCGTGCTCGCCGTCTCCCTGGCGCTTTGCGGCATGGCCGCCGCCGTGGCGCAGACGCAGACTCCGCCGTCGCTCACGCCGCAGCAGCAGCGTTTCCACGACATCTACAAGGAGCTGATCGAGATCAACACCACCCATTCGGTGGGCGACAACACCGCGGCGGCGCGGGCCATGGAAAAGCGGCTGGTCGAGTACGGCTTCGCCCCGGGGGACATCCAGATCTTCGAACCGTTCCCGAAGAAGGGCAATCTGGTGCTCCGCTTCAAGGGCGACGGCAGCAAGAAGCCGCTGCTGCTGCTGGCCCACATCGACGTGGTCGAGGCCCGCCGCGAAGACTGGAAGACCGATCCCTTCAAGCTGCAGGAAACCGGCGGCTACTTCACCGCCCGTGGCGCCATCGACGACAAGGCGATGGCCGCGTCGCTGGTCTCCGTGGTGGGGCAGCTCAAGCAGGAAGGCTTCAAGCCCAAGCGCGACCTGATCCTGGTGCTGACCGCCGACGAGGAACGAGGCGACGCGCTGAGCAACGGCGCCTTCTGGCTCATCAACAACAAGCCCGAGCTGCTGCAGGCCGAGTTCGGCATCAACGAAGGCGGCGGCGGCGAGCTGCGCGGCGGCAAGCCCAACCTGCACCGCATGCAGGTGGCCGAGAAGATGTACACCACCTACATGCTGGAGGCGCGCGACGTGGGCGGCCACAGCTCGGTGCCGACCAAGACCAACCCCATCTATGCGCTCTCGGCGGCACTGGAGCGGCTGGGCAACTACAGCTTCCCGGTGAAGCTCGCGGACGTCACCAGGACCTACTTCGCGCGCAGCGCACCGTTTGCCACCGGCCAGCTCGCCGACGACATGCGCGCCGTGGGCAACGGCAACCCCGATCCGTCGGTGATCGAGCGCATGTCGGCCAACCCGGCCTACAGCGCCCAGTTCCGCACCACCTGCGTGGCGACGATGGTGCAGGCCGGCCATGCCGAGAACGCGCTGCCGCAGTCGGCCAAGGCCACGGTCAACTGCCGCATCCTGCCGCACGACGACCCGGACGAGGTGGAGCGCCTGCTGACCCAGGCCGTCGGCAACGACAAGATCGTGGTGCGCAACCTGGGCAAGCCGCTGCGCAGTCCGGCGTCGCCGCTGAACGGCGACCTGGTGAAGACGGTGGAATCGATCACGCAGCAGATGTGGCCCGGCGTGCCGGTGGTGCCCGCCATGAGCACCGGCGCCACCGACAGCCGCTTCATGCGCAACGCCGGCATCCCGATGTACGGCGTGACCGGCATGTTTCTCGAGCCGTCCGACGCCCGCGCGCACGGGCTGGACGAGCGCATCGAGATCCAGCGGCTGTACGACGGGCGGGAGTTCCTGTACAGGCTGGTGAGCGAGTTGGCGAAGTAGTTCTCGCCTGAGTCCTCGGGTGCCCGGCTCGGGCACCCGAGGGTTTGCGCGCGAGTGGCTGCCGGGCCCCATGCCGCGCGCCACAATAGCCGCCATGTCAGACGTGCATTCCGAACAACTGCTCAGCGAAGTCGCGGCCCTGCCGCAACTGCCCGGCGTGTACCGCTATTTCGACGCGGCCGGGGCGGTGCTCTATGTGGGCAAGGCTCGCAACCTGAAGAAGCGGGTCGCCAACTACTTCCAGAAGAACCACGGCGGCACACGCATCGGGCACATGATCTCGAAGATCGTGCGCATGGAGACCACGGTGGTGCGCTCGGAGGCAGAGGCGCTGCTGCTGGAGAACAACCTCATCAAGACGCTCAAGCCGCGCTACAACATCCTGTTTCGCGACGACAAGAGCTATCCCTACCTCAAGATCGCCTCGCACCAGTTTCCGCGGCTGGCCTACTACCGCGGCGCGGTCGACAAGAAGCACCGCTATTTCGGACCGTATCCCAGCGCCTGGGCGGTGAAGGAATCGATCCAGCTGCTGCAGAAGGTGTTCCGCCTGCGCACCTGCGAGGACACGGTGTATGCCAACCGCACGCGGCCCTGCCTGCTCTACCAGATCAAGCGCTGCAGCGGGCCCTGCGTGGGCCACATCGGGCCCGAGGCATACGCCCAGGACGTCGCCAGCGCCGAGGCCTTCCTGATGGGAGACACGCAGTTCGTGCTCTCCAAGCTCGAGCAGCGCATGACGGCGCACGCAGAGAAGCTCGAGTTCGAGCAGGCGGCCGAGCTGCGCAACCAGATGTCGGCGATCTCGCGCGTGCTGCACCAGCAGTCCATCGAGATCGCATCCGACAAGGACGTGGACATCCTCGCCGTGAAGGTGCAGGGCGGCAAGGCCTGCGTGAATCTCGCGATGGTGCGCGGCGGCCGGCACCTGGGCGACCGGCCGTACTTCCCGGTGCACGTGGAAGACGCGGCGCAGATCCATCACGGCGAGCTCGACGACGAGGAGGGCGCGCCGCCCGCGGTCGCTGATCCGGTCGAGGTGCAGGTGCTCGAGGCCTTCATCGCCCAGCACTACATCGACGTGCCCGTGCCCGCCACGCTGGTGCTGAGCGAGCAGGTGAGCCGCGAGCTGATCGAGGCGGTCTCGCAGCAGGCCGGCTCGCGCGTGACGGCGGTGTTCCAGCCGCGCGAGCAGCGCCGCCACTGGCTGGAGATGGCCGAGACCAACGCCAAGCTGCAGCTGGCCCGGCTGCTGGCCGAAGAGGGCTCGCAGCAGGCGCGCACCCGTGCGCTGGCCGACGCGCTGGAACTGGCCTCGGACGACCTCGACAACTTCCGCGTCGAATGCTTCGACATCTCGCACACCGCGGGCGAGGCGACGCAGGCTTCGTGCGTTGTGTTCGAGCACCACGCGATGCAGAACAAGGAATACCGCCGCTACAACATCGAGGGCATCACGCCCGGCGACGACTACGCCGCGATGCGCCAGGTGCTGCACCGCCGCTACGGCAAGCTGGCCGAGGCCATGGCAGCCGAGACCGACGCCCTGCCGCCGGGCGATGCCGAGAGCGACGGCAGCGCGGCGCCGCCCAAGCCGCGCACCGCGCGCATGCCCGACCTGGTGCTGGTGGACGGTGGCAAGGGGCAGGTGTCGATGGCGCGCGAGGTGTTCGGCGAGCTGGGGTTGCCGCTGTCGCTGATCGTCGGCGTCGAGAAGGGCGAGGGCCGCAAGGTCGGCCTCGAGGAACTGGTGTTCGCCGACGGCCGCGAGAAGGTCTATCTCGGCAAGGACTCGGCCGCGCTGATGCTGGTGGCCCAGATCCGCGACGAGGCGCACCGCTTCGCCATCACCGGTATGCGGGCCAAGCGCGCCAAAGTGCGGGTGGGCGGCAGCCAGCTGGAGGACATCCCGGGCATCGGGCCGAAGCGGCGCGCACGCTTGCTGCAGCGCTTCGGCGGCATCCGGGGCGTGGCGGCGGCGAGCATCGAGGACATCGCCTCGGTCGAGGGCATCGCCGCCGACCTGGCGGAAGAAATCTACAAGGCGCTGCACTGACCGCTCGATCGCGCGACCCCCGCAGGGGGTTACCGCGGCCATGACACAATCACGCGATGTTCTGGACCCTGCCGACCATCATGACCTGGACGCGCATCGTCGCGATCCCTTTGATCGTCGGTGTGTTCTACCTGCCGATGGCCGAGCCGATGCGCAACCTGATCGCCACGGTCATGTTCATCGTCTTCGCCGCCACCGACTGGCTCGACGGCTTCCTGGCGCGCCGGCTCAACCAGACCTCGGCCTTCGGGGCCTTTCTCGATCCGGTGGCCGACAAGTTCCTGGTGTGCGCGTCGCTGCTGGTGTTGGTGCACCTGAACCGGGCCGACGTGTTCGTGGCACTGATCATCATCGGCCGCGAGATCGCCATCTCGGCGCTGCGCGAGTGGATGGCGCAGATCGGCGCCAGCAAGAGCGTGGCGGTGCACATGATCGGCAAGGTCAAGACGACCGTGCAGATGATCGCCATTCCCTTCCTGCTCTATGACGGGCGCCTGTTCGGTGTGATCGACACCGGCGCCTGGGGCCAGTGGCTGATCTGGATCTCGGCCGTGCTCACCATCTGGTCGATGGTGTACTACCTTCAGAAGGCCATTCCGGAAATCCGGGCCAGAACCAAATGACGCCCGCGACCCCGGCCGGCGGCTCGGGCTGGCTGCGGGCGATGCCCGCGGTCTTCGTGCTGATCTGGAGCACGGGCTTCATCGTCGCGCGCTACGGCATGCCGTACGCGCCGCCCCTCAAGTTCCTCGCCGTGCGCTTCGCGCTGTCGCTTGCGTGCTTTGCCGCATGGGTCGCGCTGGCGCGGGTCGAGTGGCCGAAGCAGCGGGCCCAGTGGGCGCACCTGGCCGTCACCGGCGTCCTGATGCACGCGGGCTACCTCGGCGGTGTCTGGGCTGCGGTGCGCGAGGGCATGGGCGCCGGGCTGGTGGCGCTGCTGGTCGGCATCCAGCCTGTGCTGACGGCCGTCTGGCTCTCGTTCACCGGCGGGCGCATCACGGGGCGCCAGTGGGTCGGGCTGGGGCTGGGTTTCGCCGGCCTCGTGCTGGTGGTGCTGCGCAAGCTGGGGCAGGGCGGCGAGGTTAGCGTGCAGACGATGGCGCTCGCGCTGATGGCGCTGGTGTCGATCACCGCGGGCACGCTGTACCAGAAGCGCTTTGTCGCGCCCTGCGACGTGCGCAGCGCGAGCGCGGTGCAGATGGCTGCTGCCGTGCTCGTCACCTTGCCGTTCGCGGCGCTGGAGACGGACGGCATCCAGTGGAACCTGTATTCGGGCGGGGCGATGGCCTGGTCGGTGCTGGCGCTGTCGCTGGGCGGCAGCTCGCTGCTCTACATGCTGATCCAGCGCGGAACCGCCACCGCCGTCACCAGCCTGCTCTACCTGGTGCCGCCCTGCACGGCGGTGATGGCCTGGCTGCTGTTCTCTGAGCCGATCACGCTGATGACGGTGCTGGGCATCGGGCTCACGGCCGTGGGCGTGAGCCTCGTGGTGCGCAGCGGCGGCCGCTGAGCTGCCTTCTTATATCTATCTAGCGCGCCCCGTTCCTGCCCGGCTTCCAGGGCTCGCCGCGGAACTGCTCGACGAGGTGATCGACCAGCAGGCGCACCCGGCGCGGCGTCTTCGGGCGCCAGGGCGCGATCCAGTGGATGTCGGCTTCCGCCATCGCGTACTGCGGCAGCAAGCGCACAAGTTCGCCGCTGGCGAGTTGCGGTGCGATGTCCCAGAGGCTGCGCAACATGATCCCGTGTCCGGCCAGGCACCAGTCGCGCACCATCTCGCCCGAGTTGCTGGCCAGCGGCCCCTGCACGCGCACGCGCGCCGTGCTGCCGTCGCGCGCGTGGCGCAGGGTCCACACGGCGTGCTGGCGCTGGCCGGCCTCGCCGTTCTCGCGTGCGACCAGGCAGTCGTGAGAGGCCAGTGCCTCGACGGTTGCCGGTGTGCCTCGGCGCTTCAGGTAGCCGGGCGAGGCGGCGAGCACGCGCTGGTTGCGCGCGATGCGCCGCGAGACCCAGTCGGCCGCGTGGCGCTGCTGCACGGCCCAGAGCCACACCGCGCCGTCGTAGCCCTCGGCGCCGAGATCGGGAAGTTGCTCGGTGAGCGACAGCTCGATCCGCAGCGCCGGGTGCCGGGCCTGGAAGGCGGCCAGCGCCGGGCCGAGCCAGAGCCGGCCGAAGCCGAAGGTGGCGGCCAGCCGGACCGTGCCGCTCAGTTCGTTCTGCCGCTCGCCCAATTCGCTTTCCAGCGCAGCGAAGCCGTCGAGCAATGTCCTTGCGTGGAGGCAGACCGCCTCGCCCTCGGCCGTGGCGCTGAGGCGCCGGGTGGTGCGCTCGAACAGGCGCTGGCCCAGGCGGGCCTCCAGCGCGCCGAGCCGCTTGGTGACGACGGAGGGCACGACGTCGAGCGTGGCTGCCGCGCCCGCCAGGCTGCCTTGGTCGCGGATCGCGAGCACGAGTGCCAAGTCGCTGCGTTCCATCGAAGCTTGATTCATGCCAGATCGGAAAGTATGAATTGGCTGATTGTTGCTTGATGGACGGCAGGGCGCAACGCACAATCGGCGCCGTGACGGCCTCATTCCTATCCTTTCCCACCTTCGACATCGAGCGAGACGGCGTGCGCGTCCATGGGCGCATCGGCGGACAGGGGGCTCCCCTGTTGATGCTGCACGGCCATCCGCAGACGCATGCGATCTGGCATCGCGTGGCGCCCGCCCTGGCCGAGAAGTTCACGGTTATTGCGCTCGACCTGCGCGGCTACGGCGATTCGGGCCGGCCGGCACCCGATGCCGAACACGCTGTCTACAGCAAGCGCGAGATGGCGTTCGACGCGCTCGCCGCCATGCGGCACCACGGCTTCGAGCGCTTCGGCGTGCTGGCGCATGACCGGGGCGCGCGCGTCGCGCACAGGCTCGCGGCGGATCATCCCGGGGCCGTCGAGCGCATGCTGCTGCTCGACATCGCCCCCACGCTCGCGATGTACGAGCAGACTTCCGAAGCCTTCGCGAAAGCCTACTGGCACTGGTTCTTTCTCATCCAGCCGCCGCCGCTGCCCGAGGCGCTGATCGCGTCCGACCCGGTGCGCTACGTGCGCAGTGTGATGGGCGGGCGGCACGCGGGCCTCGCGCCCTTCGCGCCCGAGGTGCTGGCCGAATACGAGCGCTGCGCCGCCATCGCGGGCACGGCCGAATCCATCTGCGAGGACTACCGCGCCTCCGCCACCATCGACCTCGAGCACGACCGAGCCGACATCGCCGCGGGCCGGCGGCTTGCGCTGCCGCTGCGCGTGCTGTGGGGCGAGCATGGCGCCGTCGGCAAGGCCTTCGACGTGCTGGCGCTGTGGCGCGAGCGTGCCGCCGAGGTGTCGGGCCGCGCGCTGCCGTGCGGCCACTATGTTCCCGAAGAGGCTCCGGACGAGCTGCTCGCCGAAGCCCAGGCCTTCTTTTCACCTTTGCAACAAGCACACGCAGGAGCCAATCCATGAGCACCCACAGAATCGCAGTCATCGCCGGCGACGGCATCGGCAAGGAAACCATGCCAGAAGGGCTGCGCGTGCTGGATGCCGCGGCGCGCAAGTTCGGAATCGACCTGAAGTTCGACCACTTCGACTTCTCGAGCTGGGACTACTACGAGAAGCACGGCCAGATGCTGCCCGACAACTGGAAGGACCAGATCGGCGGGCACGACGCCATCTTCTTCGGCGCGGTGGGCTGGCCCGAGAAGATCCCCGACCACGTGTCGCTGTGGGGCTCGCTGCTGATGTTCCGCCGCGAGTTCGACCAGTACATCAACCTGCGTCCCGCGCGCCTGATGCCCGGCATCATCGCCCCCGTGGTGCGCCGCGACGGCACGCCGCGCGAGCCCGGCGAGATCGACATGTACATCGTGCGCGAGAACACCGAGGGCGAATACTCCAGCATCGGCGGGCGCATGTACCAGGGCACGCCGCGCGAGATCGTGGTGCAGGAAACCGTGATGTCGCGCGTGGGCGTCGACCGGGTGCTGAAGTTCGCGTTCGAGCTCGCGCAGTCGCGGCCGAAGAAGCATCTCACGAGCGCCACCAAGTCGAATGGCATCTCCATCACCATGCCGTACTGGGACGAGCGCGTGGCCGAGATGGGCAAGAGCTACCCGGACATCAGGCTCGACAAGTTCCACATCGACATCCTCACCGCCCACTTCGTGCAGCGGCCCGACTTCTTCGACGTGGTGGTCGCGAGCAACCTGTTCGGCGACATCCTGTCGGACCTGGGGCCGGCCTGCACGGGCACCATCGGCATCGCGCCCAGCGCCAATCTCAACCCCGAGCGCACCATGCCGTCGCTCTTCGAGCCGGTGCACGGCTCGGCGCCGGACATCGCCGGCAAGGGCATCGCCAACCCGATCGGGCAGATCTGGTGCGGCGCGATGATGCTGGAGTTCCTGGGCCACAAGCAGGCGCACGACGCCATCCTGTCGACCATCGAGAAGGTGCTCGCGCCCCAAAGCGGAGCACCGCGCACGCCCGACATCGGCGGCAACGCCAGCACCGCCGACCTGGGCAAGGCCATCGCCGATGCGCTTTGAGCCGCGACGAAAAAGGACTTCACGAAACGCCCCTAAAATCGCGCGCTCCGCTGCTCGGCATGGCCTCGTGTCTTATTGACACCCTGCAGACCAGTGGTTGTAATCCTCGCTGGCAGCGCGCTGCCGGGGCGTCAGGCCTGCCGGGTTCTTGTGTCGCACCGTTTGCGGCCAGGTCGCAGCTGACGAAAGCCGACCAACATTTTTTTCTACAAGGGGCCCTTGTGAACAAGACCGAACTGATTGAGCACATCGCAAAGAACGCCGACATTTCCAAAGCCGCAGCGACCCGCGCGCTCGAATCCACCATCGGCGCCATTCGTACCACGCTCAAGAAGGGCGGCTCCGTTTCGCTCGTCGGTTTCGGCACTTTCGCAGTAGGCAAACGCGCGGCCCGCACCGGCCGAAATCCCCGCACGGGCGACGCGATTAAAATCAAGGCAGCCAAGATTCCGAAGTTCCGTCCCGGCAAGGCGCTGAAAGACGCGCTGAACTGAGGCGTTAGACTCGGAGAGTATTTCCGGTGGGGTGCTTAGCTCAGTTGGTAGAGCGGCGCCCTTACAAGGCGTAGGTCGGGGGTTCGAGCCCCTCAGCACCCACCACCACCCGATGCAAAGGCGAACCACAAGTTCGCCTTTTTTATTGCCGTCCGACTGCTGTCGAAAAAGAGTGTTCAAGCATGTTTGATACCTTCCGCAAGTACAACAAAGTCGTGATGATTTTCTTGTTCTTGCTGATCATTCCCTCGTTCGTGTTCTTCGGTGTCGAGCGCTATCAGGGCTTCGGCCGCGACGAGAAGGTCGCACGCGTCGAAGGGCATGACATCACGAAGCCCGAGTGGGATCAGCAGCACCGCGTCGAGACGGATCGCATCCGCCAGCAGTCGCCCAACGTCGACCCGACGCTCCTCGAGTCCGATGCATTGCGCTATGCCACGCTGGAGCGCATGGTGCGCGACCGCGTGCTGGCCGCAGCGGCTGCCAAGGCCAACATGACGGTGTCCGAAGACCGCCTGTCGCGCATCTTCGCGCAGGACCCGGGCCTGGCCAGCTTCCGCACGCCCGACGGCAAGTTCGACCGCGAGACCTTCCAGCGCGTGACCGGCCGCACGCCGGAACAGTACGAAGCCTCCGTCCGCGCCGAGATGGCGACGCAGCAGGTGCTGCTGGGCATCTCGAGCACGGCCTTCACGCCGCCCGCTCTGGCCGCCACCACCATCAACGCCTTCTACGACACGCGCGAGATCCAGGTCGCCCGCTTCACTCCCGACAGCTTTGCCTCGAAGGTGACGGTGAGCGATGCCGACATCGAGGCCTACTACAAGGACCACGCCGCGCAGTTCCAGGCGCCCGAGCAGGCCAGCATCGAATACCTGGTGCTCGACCTCGATGCGGCGAAGAAGAACGTCGTCGTGAACGAGGCAGACCTCAAGACCTACTACGAGCAGAACGCCTCGCGCTTCGGCACCAAGGAAGAGCGTCGCGCGAGCCACATCCTGATCACCGCGCCGGCCAGCGCGCCTGCCGCCGAGCGCGAGAAGGCCAAGGCCAAGGCCGAGCAGCTGCTGGCCGAAGTGAAGAAGGCCCCCAATACCTTCGCCGACGTTGCTCGCAAGAATTCGCAGGACCCGGGCTCGGCGGAGAAGGGCGGCGACCTCGACTTCGTGACCAAGGGCGCGATGGTCAAGCCTTTCGAGGATGCGATGTTCGCGCTCAAGAAGGGCGAGATCAGCAACGTCGTCGAGACCGAATTCGGCTATCACATCATCCACCTGACCGATATCAAGCCGGCGGTGGTGCCTCCGTTCGAGCAGGTGCGCGCGACCATCGAGAACGACATGCGCTCGCAGCAGGCGACGCAGGAATTCGCGAAGGCTGCCGAGACCTTCACCGATGCGGTCTACCAGACGCCCGACAGCCTCAAGCCCGCGGCCGAGAAGCTCAAGCTCACGATCAAGACGGCCGACAACGTCGCGCGTACCGCGGCGCCGGGCGCCACCGGTCCGCTGGCGAACCGCAACTTCCTGAATGCGCTGTTCGCTGCCGACTCGCTCGAACGCAAGCAGAACACCGAGGCGATCGAAGTCGGCCCCAGCCAGCTCGCGTCGGGCCGCGTGACGAAGTACTCGCCGGCACATCCGGTGCCGCTGGCCGACGTGAAGGACAAGATCCGCGCCCAGCTGGTTGCGGAGCGTGCCGCAGTGCTGGCCAAGACCGAAGGCGAAGCAAAGCTCGCTGCCTGGACCGCGAAGGCCGATGGCGCGACCTTCGGCGCGCCCGTGACGGTGTCGCGTCGAGACGCGCAATCGCAGCCGCTGCCGGTCATCGACGCCGCGCTGCGTGCCGACCCCGCCAAGCTGCCCGTGCTCGTCGGCGTGGACCTGGGCGCCCAGGGCTACACGGTGGTGCGCGTGACCAAGGTCGTGCCGCGCACGCCGCCTCCGGCCGAACTCGCCAAGCAGGAGCAGTCGCAGGTCGGCCAGTCCATCGCGGCTGCCGAGGATGCCGCTTACTACGCCCTCCTGAAGGACCGCTTCAAGGCAGAGATCCTGGTGCCGAAGCCCGCGGAGACGCTGCCTCCCGCTGCGCGCTGAGACGCACGCACCGTACGTCGCCAGACGCAAGGCCCGAGCCGATGGCTCGGGCTTTTTTCATGGGGCGCAGGCAGGTCGCACGAGGGACAACTTGCGCGTTGGCTTCTTGCCAGAATCCCGCCCATGGGAACCCTCTACCTCGTGCGCCACGGGCAGGCCAGCTTCGGTGCCGCCGACTATGACAACCTGAGCGAACTCGGACACCGCCAGTCCGTTCGCCTCGGCGAGTACTGGCGCGAGCGCGGCATGAAGTTCGATGCCGTCATCACCGGCACGCTGAAGCGCCATCGGCAGACCTGGGAAGGCATCGCCAAGGGGCTCGGTCTCGAACACGACGATGTGCTGCCATGGCCCGGGCTCAACGAGTACGACAGCGAGGCGGTCATTGCCACCATCCACGAGGGCAAGCTGGAGAAGCCCGATTCACCCGAGATGTACAGGCACCACTTCCGCTTGCTGCGCGAAGGACTGGGCGCCTGGATGCAGGGAAAGACGGCGCCGGTGGGAATGCCGAGCTACGTCGACTTTCTGGCCGGAGTGACGACGGCGCTGGACCATGTGCGAGACAGGCATCACGGCGCGAAGGTACTGGTGGTGTCCAGCGGAGGGCCTATCAGCACGGCGGTGGGGCACGTGCTCGGCACGAGCGCCGAGACGACGATCGAGCTCAACCTGCGCATCCGCAACACATCGGTGACCGAGTTCGCCTTCACGCCCAAGCGGCACATGCTCGTGACGTACAACACGCTGCCGCACCTGGACGGTCCGGCCTACGAGGACTGGATCACCTACTCCTGAAGAAAGACGGCGGCATCCGGCGTCAGGCCTGCCAGACGCCGTAGCCGGCTTTGCGCAGCGCGATGCCGAGGTCGACCTCCATCAGGCGCGCGTCCTCGTAGGTCATGGGGTTGTAGCGTTCGTAGAGTGCCGGCAGCAGCCGCAGGCCGAACTCCTGCACGAAGTTGTTGGCCTGGATGCCGGCCTTGTGCTTGTCGAAACGAATGTCTGGGTCCAGGCCGGTCATGCCGACGTAGACGAAAGGCTTGCCGAGCTGGTAGTCGGGGTTGGCGCGCCTGAAGCGGCCGTTGTTCCATACGCGGTCGTCCAGCTCGACCACATAGACATGATGCTTGGCGCGTGCCTTGCGGGGCATCACAGCAGCGGCCATGTGCGCGCAGTGGCACGCGGCACGGCCTTTTCTCTATTCTTCTATTTCGATCAGCTCTTGCGCTTGATCAGGCCGTAGACGAAGAGCAGCACGATCGCGCCCAGCACCGAGGCGATGAAGCCCGCGCCCTGTCCGGCGGTGTACCAGCCCAGCGACTGGCCGACGTACGTGACGATCAGCGAGCCTGCGATGCCGATGAGGGTGGTGACGATGAAGCCTGCCGAGTCGTCGCCCGGCTTGACCGCCCGTGCCACAAGACCTACGACGAACCCGATCAGGATGGTCCAGACGATGCTCATGAAGAATTCCTTTGGTGTGGTGAAGGGGGAGTTGGCCGGAAGCCACGCCCCGTCTGTGCAGGGCGCATTCATGATAGCGGAGCGATGCGCGTGTCAGCGAAGGCTGCGAACATCGAGCGGGCGCGCGGGAATTTGTGCCTGACTTCGTGGCGCGTGCATTGCCTGGTGTCCTACAAATACGTCGCAGTGACCCTGGGCGGCCCGGTGTTTGCGGGGCGAAATGTGGCTTTCGAGCTGTTTGATCGATGCGGCCAACCAAAACAGCGATTTTTGACGCTAGAATCGTAGGCTCTGCGGTGGCTGTAGCTCAGCTGGTAGAGTCCCAGATTGTGATTCTGGTCGTCGTGGGTTCGAGTCCCATCAGCCACCCCAAAAAATATCTCCTTGCCGCTATTGCGCAATAGCGGCGTTCAAAGGATCTCGACGCCGGGCTTGTCCCGGCGTTGTCATTTCCGGCCGTCGCATCTCCTGTTGCCTGCGCGCCGAAGACTCTTTTTCCATCCTGCCTGCATATAAGACGTCAACCGCGGCGTGCACTTTACGTTGCGAGTTGTTGCACTAATGCAATGCGCCGCCAATTTTTTCGCGTGGTAAGGCACTTGTGGCAAATGTAAACTGAATTAAAATCGCCCCGTTTTCAATTCCAGGAGTCCAACAATGGCTTCGACCCTCGCCGATATCAATTCCCAGATCAAGAAGCATGACGAGCAGATTGCGCAATTGCGCAAGCAGGCCGAAGACCTGCGTAACCAGGAGCGCGCTGGTGTGATCGAGGAGTTGCGCAGGAAGATTGCCGAATATGGTTTGACCGCTTCCGACTTGAAGCTGACCGGCCGCGTGGGCTCCGCCAAGCGCAGCGCAACTGCTGCGCCGGCCAAGGCGGCTGCTAAATATCGCAGCCCGACCGGCGAAACCTGGTCTGGCGGTCGCGGACGCAAGCCGCGCTGGGTGACCGAGGCATTGGCCGCGGGCAAGTCGCTTTCCGATTACGAGATCAAGTAAGTGCCCTGTTTCCTCTGGGCAGATGCCCAATAAAAAAAGCCCGCATGAGCGGGCTTTTTTATCGGGCGCTGGAGATGAAGCGGCGTGGCGCGCTCAGTTCACCATCACCAGTTTTCCTTTGACGCCGCGCGAACCCATGTGGGCGTACGCGGCCTTCAATTCCGCCATCGGCATCGTGCTGTCGATCACCGGTTTGATCTTTCCCTGGCCATACCACTGTGCCAATTCCGCCATCATCTGCGCATTGGCCTTGGGCTCGCGTTTCGCGAAATCGCCCCAGAACACGCCGACGAGCGAGGCGCCTTTCAGCAGCATCAGATTCAATGGCAGGGACGGAATCGGGCCCGATGCGAAACCGACGACCAAATAACGGCCGCGCCACCCGATGGAGCGAAACGCGGGCTCCGCAAAATCGCCGCCTACCGGGTCGTAAATGACATCGGGTCCCTTGCCGTCGGTGGCGGCCTTGACGGCGTCGCGAAAACCGTTTGGCAGTGCGTGCGTCGTGTAGTTGATCGTCGCGTCGGCGCCAATGGAGCGGCAGAGCTCGCATTTCTCGTCGGTGGAGGCGGCCGCGATCACCTTGGCTCCGGCCGCCTTCGCGATCTGGATGGCCGCCGTGCCCACGCCGCCCGCCGCACCGAGCACCAGCACGGTTTCGCCGGCCTTGAGCTGTGCGCGGTCCATCAGCGCGTGCCACGAAGTGGCATAGATCATGATGAAGGCTGCCGCGTCGACATGACCGAAGCCTTCCGGCAGCGGCATGCACAGGGCCGCGGGCGCCAGCGTATGGGTGCCGAAGCCGCCGGTGCCGGAAAGGCAGGCCACGTTCTGTCCCACCTTGAGGTGCGTCACGCCTTCGCCGACCGCCTGCACGACGCCCGCGTACTCGGAGCCGGGCACGAAGGGCAGTGGCGGCTTCATCTGGTATTTGTTCTGCACGATCAGCAGGTCGGGGAAATTCAGGCTGGCCGCCTTGATCTCGATGAGCACCTGGCCCGGCCCGGGCGTGGGGGTGGGCAATTCCTTCCAGGTCAGCGCGTCGACGCCAACGGGGTTCTCGCAAAGCCATGCGTGCATGCCAGGGTCTCCTTCAGACAGGTAATGTTGGGGCAATGAAGCGGGCGATGATAGGGGCCGCGGCGGGGTGGCCTTGTCCCTGCTGCGACGCACCCGAAGCCTACAATCCGGTGCATCCAGAAGCACCATGAAGATACTTATTTCCAACGACGACGGCTTCCAGGCGCCGGGCATCGTCGCTCTGCACGACGCACTCAAGGACATCGCCGAAGTCGAGGTGGTCGCACCCGAGCACAACAACAGCGCCAAGTCGAACGCGCTGACCCTGGCGGCGCCGCTCTACGTGCGCGAGGCGCACAACGGTTTCCGCTATGTGACCGGCACGCCGGCCGACTGCGTGCACATCGCGCTCAAGGGCCTGCTCGACTACCGACCCGACCTGGTGGTTTCCGGCATCAACAATGGTGCCAACATGGGTGACGACACTATCTATTCGGGCACCGTGGGCGCGGCAATGGAGGCCTACCTGTTCGGCATTCCGGCGATTGCCTTCTCGCAGATCGAAAAGGGCTGGGCGCATGTGGATGCCGCGGCCCAGGTGGCGCGGCGGCTTGTGCAGCAGATCGAGCGCGAGCGTATGCTCGAAGGCGGCGCGTTCCTGCTCAACGTGAACGTGCCGAACTTGCCTTTCGAGGAGCTGAAGCCCGTCAAGGTCTGCCGGCTCGGCCGGCGCCATGCGGCGGAGAAGGTGATCACGCAGGACAGCCCGCGCGGCGAGACCATGTACTGGATCGCCGGTGCCGGCGGCGCCAAGGACAGCGGCGAAGGCACCGACTTCCATGCCACCGCGGCCGGCCACATCGCGCTGACGCCCTTGCAGATCGACCTGACAGACCACGCCAACCTTGGCCAATGGCGCGAGACGGTGGCCCGTCTCGGCAACTGACATGGCCACGCAGCGGCCCGGTTTCCCCGTTCGCCTGACACCCACCGCCTCGGCCGCCACGCGCGGGCGCATGCCTGCCGCGCCGGTCAAGCCGGTGGTGGCGTCCACGCCCTCGATGGCCTCCGACGCCGTGCGCGCGCGCATGGTGCAGAAGCTGGCGGCGCAGGGTATTTCCGATGCCCGTGTGCTGCGCGCGATGGGCGCCGTGGAGCGGCATCGCTTCGTCGACAGCGCCCTGGTCAACCAGGCCTACGAAGACACCAGCCTGCCGATCGGCCTGGGGCAGACCATTTCCAAGCCCAACGTGGTGGCCCGCATGATCGAGCTGCTGATGGGCGCTCCCGCCCTCGTGGGAAAGCCCGAGGCCAAGCTGGGCCGGGTGCTCGAGATCGGCACGGGCTGTGGCTATCAGGCGGCCGTGCTGAATCATGTGGCGACCGAGGTCTACAGCATCGAGCGCCTGCGCGGTCTGCACGAGCGGGCCCGGGCCAATCTGAGGCACTTCCGGCTCGCGACCGTGCACCTGATATTGGGCGACGGGATGATCGGCTACGCCAAGGGCGCGCCCTATGCCGGCATCATCGCCGCGGCAGGCGGCGAGGCGGTGCCGCAGGCATGGATCGAGCAGCTCGCGGTGGGTGGACGCATCGTCGCGCCGACCCATTCCGCGAAGGGTGGCCAGGCCCTCGTCGTCATCGACAAGACCCCCCGCGGACTGGAGCGGCTCATTCTTGAGGCCGTTCACTTTGTCCCCCTAAAATCCGGAATCGCTTGAAGGAATAACAAATGCAGGGTTTTGGCAATCGGAGTTGGTTCGCTGGCGTCACGTTGGCCTTTGTGCTCGTGATCGCGGGCTGTTCCACACCTCGCGGGCCGGCACCAGTCGAAGACCGCGGCACCATGACGCGCGCGCCAGGCGCGACCGTGCCCGGCGGCCCGCCCATCACCACCGACGCCAACGGCAAGCCGCTTGCCGGAATCGAGAACTATGGCAAGCCCGGCTACTACGCCGTGCGCCCCGGCGACACCATCCGCCGCATCGGCATCGAGACCGGCCAGCGCTGGCAGGACCTCGTGCGCTGGAACAACCTCGACAACCCGGACCTGATCGAAGTCGGCCAGGTGCTGCGCGTGATTCCGCCCGCCGGCTCGGGAACTGCCGTTGCGGCGGCTCCCGCGGCATCGGCACCCGGCGCTTCTTCTCCCGACGGTGCCGTCACGAGGCCTGTAACGCCGCAGCCCGTGGTGGTGCCTTCGACGTCCAGCGGGGCGACCAAGCCGCCGCCGGTCACGGCTTCGCCGGCCAGCCCCGGCAGCGGCGGTTCGGGTGACGAAGACCTCGGATGGATCTGGCCCGCGAGCGGTTCGCTGATCGCAGGCTTCGACGAAGCCAAGAACAAGGGCTACGACATCAGCGGCAAGGCGGGCGACCCCGTGCTGGCTGCCGCCGATGGCCGTGTGGTCTATGCGGGCGCGGGCCTGCGCGGCTACGGCAACCTCATCATCCTGAAGCACAACAACACCTACCTCACGGCGTATGCGCACAACCAGGCGCTGCTCGTGAAGGAAGACCAGTCGGTTCAGAAGGGCCAGAAGATCGCCGAAATGGGCAACAGCGATGCCGATCGCGTGAAGCTGCATTTCGAGATCCGCCGCCAGGGCAAGCCCGTCGATCCCTCGCGCTACCTGCCCAGCCGGTGATGCCATGGCTGCCTCCCGCTCCCGCCGCACGCTGTTGCCTGCGCGCGGGTCGGCGGGCAGAGGCAGCATGCCTTCGGGCAACGGCCATCCGGAGCCTGACGGCGAGAGTGCGCACGCTCCCGAAGAAGACGTAGACGCATCAGCGGCAGACGCTGCGCTGCCCGCGAACAGCGCCATGGGCGCCGCGGGCGAGCTGGTCGGGGGCGAAGGCGCCGATGCGCTGACCATCTACCTGCGCCAGGTCCGCCGCACCGAGCTCTTCACGCCTGCCGAGGAATACCAGACCGCATGCGCCGCACGCGCGGGCGACTTCGCCGCGCGGCAGTCGATGATCGAGCACAACCTGCGGCTGGTGGTCAACATCGCCAAGGGCTACCTGGGGCGGGGCGTGCCGCTGTCCGACCTCATCGAGGAGGGCAATCTCGGGCTGATGCACGCGATCACCAAGTTCGAGCCCGAGCGCGGCTTCCGCTTTTCCACCTATGCGACCTGGTGGATCCGCCAGTCCGTCGAGCGCGCGGTCATGACGCAGGCGCGCGCCATCCGGCTGCCAGTGCACGTGGTGCGCGAGCTGCAGCAGGTGCTGAAGGCTCGCCGCACGCTCGAGGGCGACGCCGAATTCATCGCGCAGCGGCCCGACGGCGTGCGCGTGGAAGACATTGCCGCGCTGCTGGGCCGCGACGTGCAGGCGGTGGCCGATCTGCTGGCCCTCTCCGAGGCCCCGCGCTCGCTGGACGCGGGCGATTCCCGGGGCGACGAGGGCTTCACGCTGGCCGACACCGTGGCGTCCGAAGACGAGCACGGCAGCCCGACCGGCGTGGCGCACACGCGCGAGGTGGAGCGCCTGCTCGACCAGTGGGTGCATGCCCTCGACGCACGCGAGCGCGAAGTGCTGGAGGGCCGCTACGGCCTGCACGACCGCGAGCCCGAAACGCTGGAGGTGCTGAGCGTGCGCCTGGGGCTCACGCGGGAGCGCGTGCGGCAGATCCAGAACGAGGCACTGGCCAAGATGCGGCGCCAGTTGGCCCGCTCCGGCGTGGGGCGCGACGCGCTGTTCTAGGGGCATCCGGCCACGCTGAGACAATCGGGGGATGACGGAATCCATCGAAGAAAAGAAAGTCCCCGCGATCCCCGCGTATCCCGGTGAAGAATGGCTGAAGGTCGAGTCCCTCGACCTCGACGCGCAGGGCGTGGCGCACAAGGCCGACGGCATGGTCGTGTTCATCGAAGGCGCGCTGCCTTTCGAGGAAGTGCGGTTCAACGTCCATCGCCGCAAGAACAACTGGGAGCAGGGCACGGTCACCACCATCCGCCGCGAATCGTCGCAGCGGGTGCGCCCGGGCTGCCCCCATTTCGGCCTGCACACGGGCGCGTGCGGCGGCTGCAAGATGCAGCACCTCGATGCGGCCGCACAGGTGGCGGTGAAGCAGCGTGCGCTGGAAGACAACCTCTGGCACCTCGGCAAGGTCAAGCCGGAGAACCTGCTGCGGCCGCTCGAAGGCCCGGCCTGGCATTACCGCTACCGTGCGCGCCTCTCGGTGCGCCACGTGGTCAAGAAGGGCACGGTGCTGATCGGCTTTCACGAGCGCAAGAGCCGCTACCTGGCCGACATGCAGGTCTGCCCGGTGCTGCCGAAGCAGGTCAGCGAAATGCTCATGCCGCTGCGCGAGCTGATCGGCTCGATGGACGCGCGCGACACCTGCCCGCAGATCGAACTGGCCTGCGGCGACGCGCCCGATTCCACGCGGCTCGGCACGATCGCCCTGGTGCTGCGGCACCTGGAACCGCTCTCGCGCGCCGACATCGACCAGCTGAAGGCATTTGCGGCCAGGAACGAAGGCGTGCAATGGTGGCTGCAGCCCAAGGGGCCGGACACCGTGAAGCTGCTGGAAGAGGGCGGCACGCCGCTGGCGTACCGGCTGCCGGAGTTCGGCGTCACGATGCCGTTCAAGCCCACCGACTTCACGCAGGTCAACCCGCACATCAACCGGGCGCTGGTGGGCAAGGCGCTGCGCCTGCTCGACGTGCAGCCCGACGAGCGCGTGATCGACTGGTTCTGCGGCCTTGGCAATTTCACCTTGCCATTGGCGAGCAGGGCGCGCGAGGTGCTGGGCATCGAAGGCAGCGACACGCTGGTGGCGCGTGCGACCGACAACTTCAAGAGGAATCAGCCAGCCACTTCGGCTCGCCGTGAGTTGTCGCCCGCGACCTTCGTGGCGCGCAACCTGTTCGAGATGACGCCTGAGATGCTGGTGGCCGACGGCAGCGCCGACAAATGGCTGGTCGACCCGCCGCGCGAAGGCGCATTCGCGCTGGCCAAGGCCATTGCCGATCTTCACCAGCAACCCGAATTGCGCACCGACGGCTGGACGCCGCCGAAGCGCATCGTCTACGTCAGCTGCAACCCGTCGACGCTCGCGCGCGATGCGGGCCTGCTTGTGCATCAGGCGGGTTATCGCTGCACCCATGCGGGGGTGGTCAACATGTTCCCGCACACGGCGCACGTCGAGTCGATTGCGGTTTTCGAACTGGAATGAAAAAAGGGCCCTTCGGGGCCCTTTTTGTTGGTGCGGTCGGTCCGCTCGCTCAGTCGCGCTCGCCGCCGAAGATGCCCAGCAGGGCCAGCAGGCTCTGGAACACGTTGAACAGGTCGAGGTACAGCGCGAGCGTGGCGCTGATGTAGTTGGTCTCGCCGCCGTCCATGATCTGCTTCAGGTCATAGAGCATGTAGGCCGAGAAGATGCCGATGGCGGCCACCGAGATGACCAGCATGCCGGTGGTCGAGCCGACGAACACGTTGATGATGCCGCCGACCATCAGCACCATGGCGCCGACGAACAGGAACTTGCCCATGCCCGACAGGTCGCGCTTGATGACGGTGGCCAGCGAGGCCATCACGAAGAACACGCCGGCGGTGCCGCCGAAGGCCGTCATGATGAGTTCGGAGCCGTTCTTGAAACCGAGCACCATCGCGATCAGGCGCGACAGCATCAAGCCCATGAAGAAGGTGAAGGCCAGCAGCACCGGCACGCCGGCGGCGGAGTTCTTGGTCTTCTCGATGGCGAACATGAAGCCGAAGGCGCCGCCGAGGAAGACGATGAGGCCCAGGCCGCCGGTCAGCGAGCGGGTGATGCCGGTGCTGACGCCGACCCATGCGCCCAGCACGGTGGGCAGCAGGCTCAGTGCGAGCAGCCAGTAGGTGTTGCGCAGCACGCGCTGGCGTTCGGCTTGAGCCAGTGGCTGGCCGTAGCCGGAAGAGGTGTCTAGGGTGGTAACGCGGTCGTTCATGGCCGGAGCTCCTGTGGTTGCTGCAAGGATGCAGTTGGGCGCATTCTAGGGGGCCGCAAGAGGGGGTATCGAAAAGACCGTATGCGGGGTGTTCCCAAGCCCTGAAGCCGCCTTGGCGCAGCGGCTGCGGCATGGCCGTTATGCTCTTGGGTTTTCACGCAAGCAGAGCTCATCCATCATGAAGACCAAATCCTTCCTCGAACTCGCCGACGTCAAGGCCGTTGCCGCAGCAGCCGAGGCCGAAGCCCTCAAGAACAACTGGGCAGTGACCATCGCGATCTCGGACGACGCCGGCAACCTGCTGTGGCTGCAGCGCTTGGACGGCGCCGCTGCGCTCTCCTCGCACATCGCACCCGCCAAGGCACATACGGCTGCCATGGGCCGCCGCGAGAGCAAGGTCTATGAAGACATCATCAACGGCGGCCGCACGGCTTTCCTGACGGCGCCTGAAGTCCAGGGCCTGCTCGAAGGCGGCGTGCCGATCGTCAAGGACGGCCACGTGATCGGCGCGGTCGGCGTGAGCGGCGTGAAGTCGAACGAAGACGCGCAGATCGCCAAGGCCGGCATTGCGGCTCTCGGCCTCTGATTCTTTTCTTTCGCGCAATGCAAAACGCCGACTTCGAGGTCGGCGTTTTTGTCTAGGCTGCTTCAGCGTGGAAAAAAAGCTTGGCTAGTCGGAAAACCGTTGGCTAGCAAAAAACGACCCTTCGGAGATGAATCTCCTTGAGTCGCCCCACGATGAAACTTGCGCGAAGGGCGGGCTGGGTGACTTACTTGGTCAGGATCAGCTTGCCGAGTTTGGTGGCTTGCAGCCGGTAGAGGGAGCCGTTGTGCATGATGCCCACGGTCTTGCTTCCTTTGAGGAGCTCCGTGCTTTCGAGCATTGGTACCGGACGCGTTGCCTGGATGGACGCATGGCCGCCACCCGATTGGTCGAGCGAAGGATGGTTCAGAACAGAAAAGGCATTCGGTGTGGCTGGCATCTTGAGTTCCCTTATCGAAGCGATGACTGAATGATAATGATTCGCAAGTAGAAGTCAATCGTCGCGATCAACTTTTTTTCCTTGTGACTTTCCTTCAGGTCACTTCGCGTCGGGTTCGGTGACGAAGCCGATCTTGCGCACGCCGGCTTCCCGGGCTTCCGACATCGCCTTGGCCACGCGCTCGTAGCGAACGGCCTTGTCGCCGCGGATGTGCAGTTCGGGCTGCGGTTCCTTGGCGGCTTCCGCGGCGAGGCGCCCCGGCAGCTCGCTGTCGTCGATCTTCTGCTCGTTCCAGTAGTAGGTGCCGTCGGCCGTGACGCTGAACAGGATGTTCTGCGGCTTGGGCTGTTCGGGCTCGCTCGTGGCGCGCGGAAGGTCGATGTTGACCGCGTGCTTCATCACCGGCACGGTGATGATGAAGATGATGAGCAGCACCAGCATGACGTCGACCAGCGGCGTCATGTTGATCTCGTTCATCACCTCATCGGGTTCGTCTTGTGTTCCGAAGGCCATGATGCTCAGCCCTTCTTGAGCGGAACCACGATGGCGTCACCGCTGCCGCTCTGGACGCGGGCACCCGTAACGAAGTAGGCGTGCAGGTCGTGGGCGAAGGCGTTGAGCTTGGTCAGCACGAACTTGTTGCCGCGCACCAGCGCGTTGTAGCCCAGCACCGCGGGAATGGCGACGGCCAGGCCGAGCGCCGTCATGATCAGCGCCTCGCCGATCGGGCCCGCCACCTTGTCGATGGTCGCCTGGCCGGCCGAGCCGATGCTCATGAGGGCGTGATAGATGCCCCACACGGTGCCGAAGAGGCCGATGAACGGAGCCGTGGAGCCGACCGAAGCCAGGATCGCCAGGCCGGTCTGCAGGCGGGCGGTGAAGGCGTCGATGCCGTTGCGCAGCGCGCGCGTGATCCAGTCGCTCACGTCCAGCGCATCGTGCAGGTGGGCCTTGGTGTTGCGGTGGTGGGCAGCCGCCTCGCGGCCTTCGAGGGCCAGCGCGCGGAAGGGGTTGCTGTCGTCCTTGCCCAGCTTGTTCAGGGCGGTGGCGAAGTCTTCGCTGTGCCAGAAGTCCTGCGAGTGCTTGGCCAGGCGCTTGTAGCGGATGACATCGAGCGCCTTGACGATGATCACGATCCACGACGCGAGCGACATGCCGATCAGCAGCACCGCCACGGCCTTGGTGACGAAGTCGCCCTGATTCCAGACGTTCATCAAGCCGAATTGAGAATCCATGCGTACTACTCCAAAAAATTACTGGGAAAGATTGAACCGGATGGGCGCCTTCAGCATGTAGACCGTGGCCTCGTTGGCCCCCGGTTGCTTGAACGGCGTCACTTGGGAGGACATCAGCGCTTCGCGCGCAGCCTGGTCGAGCCGCTCGTAGCCGCTGGACTTGAAGATTTCGGCCCGCTTGGGGATGCCCGCGCTGTTGAAATACACGGCAACGACCACGACGCCGGATTCGCCCAGGCGCCTGCTCATTGCGGGAAACACCACGCGCGGCTCGCGCACGTACTGCGTCTGGCCTTCGCTGATCTCGACCAGCTTGGGCGCCGGCGGTGCGGGAGGCGGCGCCGGCGGCGGTTCGGGAGCGGGCGGCGGAATGGGGGCCGGCGGCGGCGGGGGCTCGACGCTGCCTGTCGGCGCGTTGGGCGCCGGGGTCGGCTTGGGTTCTCTGATCGCCTGCGGCCGCGGAGGAGGCGGCGACTTGACCACCTTCTTTTCCGGCGGTGGGGGCGGAGGCGGCGGGGGAGGGGCCGGCTTGGGCGGCTCCACGAGCTGGCTGATGATCTCCACGGGGATCACCACTTCGGCGGCGCGGCGCAGCAGGCCACTCTGGAGCGCCCACAGCGCAGCAGCGTGAAACAGGACGACCCCTCCGGCAATGACGACATTGCGCGAAAGGCCGAAGAGGGAAGGAGGGGGGGCGAAGCGGTCAGACACGATCAACCATTCGAATGCGGGCACCGCCAAAGGTGCCCCGATTGCAGCAAAACCGCTACGAAGACGCCACTGGCGCTACTTGCGAAAGATCCACCAGGCCGAACCAGCGACGAGGATCAGGCTGCCGCCGATTGCCGAGACGAGTTCCATGCTTTGCTTTCCTTGATGGAGTTGGCAAGCTGGATCGCTCTCGGGCCCGATTCGCAATTCAATGCGGCGACCGGGTGCGAAGCGCTGCACTGCGCGACGATATCGCGCGCGCAGCCTTCACATTGGCCACACTGGGTGGCCACGCCAAGTTCGAACTGGACTTCGTCGAAAGTCATGCCGGCCCGCACGTGACGTGCGATTTCGCGGTCGGAGACTCGGCGGCAGACACAAACGATCATGGCGGTGAAAGCTCAGTTGGCTGGCTGTTGGACGTGGGTGATTATAAAATAAGAATCCATCGCATTCACAATAACTATGTGTTACTGATTCATGCAACACCCGGCCCGCTGAAAAATCAGACCTCCGACCAGAGCCGCAGCAGGTTGTGGTAATGCCCCGTCAGAGCCACGGTTTCCTCGCATTCGCCCAGGCGCGCGCGCAGCTTCTGGATGTTCTGGTCCAGCTCGAAAAGCATGCCGCGCTGCTGGTCGCTACGCACCATGCTCTGCAGCCAGAAGAACGAGCAGACCCGCGCCCCCCTTGTCACGGGCTGGACGCGGTGAAGGCTGCTCGCGGGGTAAAGAATGAGATCGCCGGCCGGCAGCTTCACTTCGTGCGAGCCGTAGGTGTCGATCACTTCCAGTTCGCCGCCCTCGTAGTCTTCCGGGTCGCAAAGAAAAAGGGTGCACGACAGGTCCGTACGCAGCTGCTGCCCGCTGCCGGGCACGGCCCGCACCGCGCCGTCGACGTGGACGCCGTAGTGCTCGCCCCCTTCATAGCGGTTGAAAAGCGGCGGTACGAAGCGCGACGGAAGCGCCGCCGAGAAGAAGAGCGCATTCCGCGCCAGCGCGGCGAGCACGATGCCGCCCAGCTCCTTGCCGACCGGCGAATGCTCCGGCAGCTGGCGGTTGCGCTTGACCTGCGCACCCTGCGCACCGACCGTCTGGCGGCCGTCGGTCCATTGCGTGGCGTCGAGCGCGGCGCGCATCTCGCGCACCTGCTCGGGGCTCAGCACTTCGGGCACATGCAGCATCATTTTTCGGGAACTCCGCAATCGAGAAAAGCCCCGGCGCGGGCCGGGGCTCGAGTGTCGCACCGCACCGCACCGGGCGAGGCCGGTGCACGTGCAAGGGGGCCGTCAGAACGCGAAGTTCGCGGTGATCTTGGCCGATCGGGGGATGCCCGGCGTGTAGCGGTAGCCGCTCTTGTTGATGGCCGCCACGTAGTCCTTGTTGAACAGGTTGTAGACGTTCAGCTGGATGTCGATGTTCTTGTTGATGCGATAGGACGCCATCGCGTCGAACACCCAGTACGAGTCGACATAAGCCGGTGTGCCCACCGCGCCGTCGGTGCCGCGCTGCAGCTTGCCGTTGTAGCGCGCGCCGCCGCCGAGCGTCAGGCCGAACGGGAACTGGTAGGTGGTCCACAGCGTGAAGGCTTTCTTCGGCGTGTAGGCGAGGGCGGTCGAGCCGTCCGCCAGCACCGAGGGGCCGCTCAGCACGCGGGTGTTCATGGTGGTGAAGCCCGAGCTCACGCCCCAGTTGTCGGTCAGCGCGCCCGACACGCCGAGTTCCACGCCCTGCACGCGCTTCTTGCCGGTCTGGAAGTACTGCTGCGTGACCGAGTCCTGCACCACCTCGTTGCTCACGTCCGTGCGATAGAGCGCCGCCGTCAGGGCCACGCGCTTGTTCATCACGTCCCACTTGGTGCCGAGTTCGTAGGTCTTGGCCTTCTGCGGCAGGAAGTCGGTGCGTCCGGTGCTGTTGCCGGTGCCGCCGGCAGCCAGCTGGAAGTTGGCGCCGCCCGGCGGTTGCGCCGCGGTGCCGTAGGCCGCGTAGACGCTGCTGTTCTCGGTCGGCTTGTAGACCAGGCCGATCTTGCCGGAGAGCAGGTTGTCCGACAGCTTCAGGCTGGTCGGCGTGATGGTCGCGGTCTGCGGGCCGTTGCCGCTGCGCGCCAGCGTCAGGGCGGTGGCGTTGTAGGTGGTCGAGTAGTGGTCGTAGCGCAGGCCGGCGGTCAGCTGCCATTGCTCGTTGAACTTCAGCGTGTCGAAGGCGTACAGGCCGATGGTGTCGGTGCTGCCCTCCGAGCCGGTGCCGTTGGCGATGCGGTTGTAGCCGCTCACGTAGGGGTTCGGGTTGTAGAGGTTGGCGGCGGGCCACGAGCCGACAGCGGCCAGCGTGGTGCCCACGCTCGCAAAGCCTGGTGCGTAGAAGTTGTTGGCGGTCTGCTTCTCGCGGATGAACTCGAGGCCGCCGTTGAACGAGTGGCTGATGCTGCCCGTGTTGAACTTGGCCGACACGCTCGTCTGGTTGGTGAAGATCGTGTTTTCCTGGTCCTTGTTGGTGGGCAGGTTGCGCGTGATCGTCCAGCTTGCAGGAATCGTCGGGATCACCGTGTTCAGGAAGCCCGAGTTCGCCGCGGGCAGGGTGCCGGCGCCGTTCGTCGACGTCAGGCCGCCGCCCATGAAGGACGTCAGCATGTAGTCCTGCGAGGTCTTGCCGTAGCGCGTGGTGTTGCGGATGGTGATGTCGGGCGTGAGGTCGTGCTCGATGCGCGCGGTGAACATGTCGGCCGTGACGTTGTCGAAGTCCGAGCTGGTGCCGTAGAAGTTGCTCGAATCGACGCGCGGCGCGTAGTTCAGATAGGTGCGGCGGGCCAGGCCGCGGGTGATTGCGGTGGCGTCGGGCGTGGTGTAGCCCGGAAGGCCGATGGTGGGCACGCCGCCATCGGGGATGTTGTTCTGCTTGACGTGCAGGTAGTCGAGGAAGATGCGCGTCGGGCTGTTCAGGCCGAGGGCGAGAGAAGGCGCGATCGCCCAGCGCTTGTTCTTGACGAAGTCGCGGCCCGCCACGCCGCCGTCTTCGCTCACCGCGTTCAGGCGGAAGGCCGCGCCGACGCCGTTGGCACCGCTGAGCGACTTGTTCCAGTCGACGCTGCCGCGCTTGAAGTCGGCGCTGCCGAAGCTCAGGGAGCCCAGGAAGCTGTCCTCGAGCTTGGGCTTCTTGGTGACGAGGTTGATGTAGCCGGTCGGCGAGGTGCGGCCCACGTCGGTGCCCGAGGGGCCCTTCACGACTTCGACCTGTTCGATGTTGAAGATGTCGCGCGAGACCGAGCCCAGGTCGCGGATGCCGTCGACGAAGATGGCGCTGGAGCTGTCGAAGCCGCGCATGAAGACGGCGTCGCCGGTGTTGGTGTTGCCGTTCTCCCCGAGGAAGAAGGTGCCCACGCCGGGCGTGTTGCGCAGCGCCTCGGTCAGCGTGGTCGCGCCCTGGTCGCGAATGATCTGTTCCTTGATGACCTGGATGGTCTGGGGCGTGTTCACCAGCGGGGCCGTGAACTTGGGGTTCGACGAGTTGTCGGTCTTGTAGTCGGCGGTGGCGGTGTCCTGCACGCGGACTTCGGGAAGTGCGCCTCCCGATTGGGCCAGGGCGCCGGGTGCCGCAATGGCCAGCAGCGTGGCGGCGGCAGCGCCCGAGAGGTGAGGAACGGCGCGCGCAACGGTGTGTTTGCGGCTCTTGATGTAGGCCATGAAGTTTTCTCCGAAAGGGGCGGGCGGCAGGACTCGACTGGCGATGTCCGGGCGGCCTGCATTCCTGGGTCGGAGAAACGAGGGGGACTGGCTGGGTGAGTCGATTCGCGAGGTGTCGCAAATCGCTGCGAATGATATTGGTTCTCAATATCAAAATTAACAATTGAGTCGAATTAATTAACGAACGTGGCAGGCGCGTTGCTGTTGTGCAACGAAAGCTCGCAGGGCTGCCGAGCCTCAGTACACGTCGCGCCGGTAGCGGCCGCTCGTCGCCAGCTCGCTGAACAACGCCTCGCCGGCGATCTGGCGCAATGCCGCGTCCACGCCCGAGGCCATGCCTTGCAGGCTCCCGCAGACGTAGATGGCCGCGCCGTCGTGCAGCCAGCGCAGCAGAGTGTCGGCCGACTGCAGCAGCCGGTGCTGGACGTAGAAGCGCTCGGCCTGGTCGCGCGAGAAGACCATGTCGAGCCGCTTGAGTACGCCATCGGCCCGCCATGCCTCGAGTTCTTCGCGATAGAGGAAGTCGTGGGCCGCCTGGCGCTCGCCGAACACCAGCCAGTTGTCGTGCCTGCCCATGGCCGCGCGCGCCCGAAGATGCGCGCGCAGGCCCGCGATGCCGGTTCCGTTGCCCACGAGGATCAGCGGCCGCGTCTCGTTGCCGTCCAGCCGGAAGCCCCGGTGCGGCCGCACGCGCAAGGCCACCGTGTCGCCGATGCTCAGCGTGGAAGTGAGCAGGCCCGATGCGGCACCGAGCGTGCCGTCCGGATGCTGTTCCTGCCGCACCAGCAGCTGCAGTTCGCCGTCGGCATGCACCGAGGCGATGGAGTAGTCGCGCGGCCGCTTCGGATCGCTCGCCACGGCCACCTGCGCGAGGTCGCCCGGGGCCCAGGGCGGCATGGGGCCCGACTGCGGTACGAGCCCGAGGTGGAAGACCGGCCCGCCCGCGCTGCCCGGATTGAGGCGCTCGCGCACAACGAGCCGCCATTGGGCGAAGCTGGCAGGGGCCGCATCGCCGGTGCCGCCCTCCGGCACTGCGCCCCATTGCGCCTGCCAGGCCGCCAGCGCGGCCGGGTCGCTGTTGTCGACCTCGATGCGATCGAATTCGCGCGTGGCGCCCGCGGCCTGCAGCCACTCGTCGAGCGCGCGGCCGAAGCCGCAGAAGTTGGCGTACTGCCGGTCGCCCAGGGCCAGCACCGAGTAGCCCAGCGAAGGCAGCGCAGGTGGCGAATTCGCCGTCATCGTTCGCTCGACGAACACGCTGGCGCCGTCGGGTGCATCGCCTTCGCCATAAGTGCTGGCGATGAAGAGCGCGCGGCGCGCGGCGGCCAGCGCAGGGGCGTCCAGCGCGTTCAGTTCCATCACGCGCGCCGGGATGCCCGCGGCGCCCAGTTGCCGGGCGGTCTGCCACGCGATGGCTTCGGCCTGGCCGGTCTGGCTGGCGAACAGCACGAGCACCGGGGGCTCGCCGCTGTCACCTGAAAGCGCTGCGGCATCGCGCGCGGCCGCGGCTTTTCGCCTGTGCTCGCGCAGGTAGATCGACGCGCAGAGCGCCGCGTACGCAGCAAGGGTGGAGCCCGCGCCCAGGGCGCGCCAGCCGAAGTCGTTCATGTGCCGGCCGGCGCGGGCCAAGCGGGCGTGGCCTTTGCGGCGGGCGAAGGAACGCCTTGGCTCACGAACAGCGCGGCAACGCCGTGCTGCAACGCGAAGTCGAATCCTTCATCTGGGCCCAGCACAGTCAGCACGGTGGCGAGCGCGTCGGCCTGCATGCATTCGGCGTGCAGCACGGTGACGCTGGCGAGAGCATGCGCGACCGGCTCGCCCGTCCGGGGATCGATGGTGTGCGACCAGCGGCGCCCCTCGTGCGAGCGCTGGTGCCATCGGTCGCCCGAGGTGGCGATGGCCATGTCGGCCAGCGCCACGCGCCTGGCCCCGGCCGGATCGTCGTCGACGAGCACCTGCCAGGGTTGCCCGCCAGGCCGCTTGCCGATGCCTCGCAGCTCGCCGCCGATTTCGAGAAGCGCATCCGTGATGCCCAGTGCGCGCAAGGCCTCGATGCCGTGATCGACCGCGAAGCCCTTGGCAATGCCCGAGAGATCGAGCGCGACGCCCCCGGGCTGCAGCAGCGAGCCATCGGCGTCATCGAAAGCCAGCCGCGACCAGCCGACACGCTTTCGAGCCTCGGCCAGGGCATCCGCGGCGGGCAGGGTGTTTTCGGCGCCGGCTTCAGGACCGAAGCCCCAGCAGGCGACCAGCGGGCCGACGGTCGGATCGATCGCACCGCCGCTGGCCGTCGCCCACCGGAACGCGCATCGCATCACGGTGGCGAGCTCCGCCGGCAGGATGTGGCGCGACCCGGGTTCGGCGCGGTTGATCCGGCTGATGTCCGACTCAGGCTCCCAGTGGCTCATCTGTGCGATCACGCGGTCGAGCGCCGATTCGACGGCCAGGCGCACTTCCGCCAGCGGCAGCATCCGCGGGTTGTCGAAGCGCAGCGACCAGGTGGTGCCCATGGTCTGGCCGCCCAGCTGCTGCAGCGTCGCAGGATCGGCAGGGCGGGGGACGGCCGCGTTGGCGTAGCCGCCAGCGCGCCAGGTGCTGAACGAAAGGCCCAAGGAGGTGGTCCGCTCTACCGCGGCCTCAGGGCATCACTTCGAGGGTGGCCGCGTAGCTCAGGCGACGTTCCTTGGCCTGCGGCACCGTGGTCTTGTTGTCCTTGGTGCTGGCGTCGAGCCAGTACATGCCCGCGGCCGGCCAGGTCACGCTGAACTGGCCCTTGTCGTCGGTTTTGAGCTTGATTTCCTCGAGCTTGTCGCGGTACTGCGTGTTGCCCGCCGTCACCGTCACTTCGAGCCCCTTGGCGGGCTGGCCGTCGAGGTTCAGCGTGAAGGTGGCCTTCTCGCCCTTGACCAGATCGGTCGGGCTGCCGGTGGCAATCAGCTCCAGGCCCTGGCCGACAGGCTTGAGCGCGGAGGGCTTGCCGACCGTCACGAAGGTCTCGATGCGGCCGGACGACTGCGTGACCGTCACGTCCTGCGCGTCGGCCGGAATCTCCTTGCCGATGGTCTCCGCAGTGCCGCGCGCGCGCCTGGTCTGGCCCGTGGCCTTGTCCTTCCAGCTCGCGAAGGCGCCGGCGTTGATCACGGCGATGCGGTAGGTGCCGGGCTGCGCCACGCTCACGTCGAACACGTTGCGCAGCTTGAGCTTGGCCTCGGTCTCGGGCTTGACGGTGCTGCCGTCGGGCGCGGTGATCTGCAGGCCGTCCAGGCGCAGCGGCGCGTGGTTGGCGACGAACAGGTCGTTGGACACGGCGGCGTCGACCGTCACGGTGTCGGCCTTGGAGAACACGGTGGAGGAGGGCAGCAGCCAGGCGTTGTGCGCCTGGGCGAGCGACGCGGCGGTCGACAGGGCAATTGCGAGGGAAGCGAGGCGCAGGTTGAAGCGGGTCATGGCGGGTCCTTTCTGATGGGCGGGCTGCGGTGCGGGAGACTTGTTCAGGGCTTGAGTTCGAGCCTGATCTCGCCGAGCTCTTCCTTGCCCGTCGCGGTCGGCTGCGCTGCCGCCGTCGGTGGCCACTGGAAGGGGATGCTCACGACCTCGCGGCCTCCGACTTCGCGCGCGGCCTCTACTACCAGCTTGTAGGCGCCAGGGGCGAGCTTGGGCATCGGCGCCGTGCCTTCCGTGAAGCTCAGCTGGTGCTTGCCGGCGGGCCTGGTCGCGCCCGTCACGCCGTCGACCGGCACCGAGAGTTCGCGGCCGCCGCGGCGCCACCACTGGCGCATGTCCTTCAGCCACTTCGTGCCTTCGCCCTCGGGGTTGTTGGTCTTGGTGCGCACGTCGTACCAGACGGCCAGCGTGCCGGCGACGGTGTTGTCGGCGCGCTCGATCCAGGTCGCCACGTAGGGGCGGTGGTACTCGGAGACGTTCAGCCGGGGAATCTCGATGTTGACGGCCAGCCCCGACGCGAAGGCCGGAGCCGCGAACAGCGCCGACATGGCCAGCGGCGCGAGTGAGTAGCGAACGTGCACGGGAAACCTCTTTCCTGGATCTGGATGAATTGATGAACGAATTCAGTGAATGAACAGCAGCGCGAGCAGCACCGGCACGACCAGCCCTATGCCGACCATCGGCCATGTGAAAGGCCGGTTGCCCGCATGCATCTTGAGAATGAAGAGGCCCGTGATCGAGAAGACCAGGGCGGCGCCCGCGAAGATGTCGATGAACCAGCTCCACGCGGCGCCCGTGTTGCGGCCCTTGTGGAGGTCGTTGAGGTAGGAGAGCCAGCCGCGGTCGGTGCGCTCGTATTCGATCTCGCCGTCGGCCAGGCTCAGGCGCAGCCAGGCGTCGCCGCCGGGACGCGGCAGCGACAGGTAGATCTCGTCGTCGGACCACTCGGCCTCGCGGCCGGCGGTGCTGATGCCCCAGTGCTTCTGCACCCAGGACTGGAGTTCGGGGGGAAGAGGGGCCTTGCCCTTGAGAGCCTTGGCGGCGGGCAACTGCTTCTCGAGCTGCGCGCGCATGGTCTCGTCGATCGTGCCGGCCAGCCTGGTGACGACCGGCCTGGCCTCGATCTGGCTGGCGTGATTGAGGGTGAAGCCCGTGACGCTGAACAGGATCATGCCGATGAGGCAGATCGCCGAACTCACCCAGTGCCATTCGTGCAGGGTCTTGAGCCAGTAGGCACGGCGGCGGTTGTCGGGGCGGGCGGCGGCAGTCATAGAAGGCGCGGATTTTATCCGTGCGAATGAGAATGACTGTTATTCGTGAGCGGTGAAGTTACGTAAAGCAATAAAAAACGGGACCGAAGTCCCGTCGATCGAGGAGAGGCAGGCCCCGCCTTATTCGAGCTCGCCCATCTGCGACTGCAGGTAGTTCTGCAGGCCGACCTTGTCGATCAGGTCGATCTGGGTTTCGAGGAAGTCGATGTGCTCCTCGGTGTCGTCCAGGATCTCCTGGAGCAGGTCGCGCGAGACATAGTCGCGCACCGATTCGCAATGCGCGATGCCGTCCTTGATGGTGGCCTGCGCGCCGGTTTCGGCGCCGAGGTCGCAGCGCAGCAGCTCTGGCACGTCTTCGCCGATGTTCAGCTTGCCGAGGTCCTGCAGGTTGGGCAGGCCGTCGAGCATGAAGATGCGGTCCATGAGCTTGTCGGCATGCTTCATCTCGCCGATCGATTCCTCGTATTCCTTCTTCGCCAGCTTGTCCAGGCCCCAGTGCTTGAGCATGCGGTAGTGCAGGAAGTACTGGTTGATCGCGGTCAGCTCGTTCTTGAGCTGCGCCTGCAGGTGTTCGATGACTTTAGGGTCGCCCTTCATGGTTTTTCCTTGTTCTAAAAGCGGTGATTGTCAGAGGTCCAAACACGCGCTTGCAAGCAAACCCATGCTGCGTCGGTCTGCATGCGTGTGATGGTGATACACGTTCGTATTGCTGCGTTGCCGAACGCATTTCGAAGCCATCGAAAACATAGCGAGACCCAATGCTTTTAATAGGTGATAGCTATTAATTTGGTCGAATTGGTAGTTATACTCATGTCTCGCTCTCATCTTTTGTCCAACCGAAGCATCCAAGGAATCAACATGTCCCTGATCAACACCCAAGTCCAGCCCTTCAAGACCCAGGCCTACCTCAACGGCAAGTTCATCGACGTTTCCGACGAGACGCTCAAGGGCAAATGGTCCGTGCTGATCTTCATGCCGGCGGCATTCACCTTCAACTGCCCGACCGAAGTCGAAGACGCGGCCGAACATTACGCCGAGTTCCAGAAGCTGGGCGCCGAGGTCTACATCGTGACCACCGACACGCACTTCTCGCACAAGGTCTGGCACGACACCTCGCCGGCCGTCGGCAAGGCCAAGTTCCCCCTGGTCGGCGATCCGACCCACACGCTGACCAACGCTTTCGGCGTGCACATCCCCGAAGAAGGCCTGGCACTGCGCGGCACCTTCGTGATCAACCCCGAAGGCATCATCAAGACCGCCGAAGTGCACTCGAACGAAATCGCCCGCGACGTGAAGGAAACGCTGCGCAAGCTGAAGGCAGCCGTCTACACCGCCGCCCACCCGAACGAAGTGTGCCCGGCCAAGTGGAATGAAGGCGACAAGACCATCGCTCCGTCGCTGGACCTCGTCGGCAAGATCTAAGCGTCACCCGAGCGAAAGCCCGGGCGCTCATAGGCCCCCGGGCTTTTTCAGCCCCAGTTGATAGTTTTACGTTATCGAAAGAGAGTCCCTCATGCTCGACGCAAACACCAAAGCCCAATTGAAGAGTTACCTCGAGCGCGCCACGCAGCCGATCGAGATCGTCGCCTCGCTCGACGACAGCAAGGCCTCGGGCGAGATGCTGTCGCTGCTGAAGGACGTCGCCGAATCGTCGCCGCTGGTCAGGCTGACCGAAAGCCGCGACGACAACCATCGCAAGCCCTCGTTCTCGGTCAACCGCCCGAGCGAAAACCACGGCCCGCGCTTCGCCGGCCTGCCGATGGGCCATGAATTCACGTCGCTGATCCTCGCGCTGCTGCAGATCGGCGGCTATCCCCCGAAGGTCGAGCAGGCCGTGCTCGACCAGATCAAGGCGCTCGACGGCGACTTCGAGTTCGAGATCTACGTCTCGCTCACCTGCCACAACTGCCCCGACGTGGTCCAGGCCCTGAACCTCATGGCCGTGCAGAACCCGCGCATCCGCACCACGATGATCGAAGGCGGCACCTTCCAGGAAGAAGTGAAGGAACGCCAGATCATGGCCGTGCCGACCGTGTTCCTCAATGGCACCGAGTTCGGCCAGGGCCGCATGAGCCTGGAGGAAATCCTCGCCAAGATCGACAACAGCGGCGTCGAGCGCGAAGCCAAGAAGATCGCCGGCAAGGACCCGTTCGACGTGCTGATCGTCGGCGGCGGCCCCGCGGGCGCTGCGGCTGCCGTCTACGCGGCGCGCAAAGGCATCCGCACCGGCGTCGCCTCCGAGCGTTTCGGCGGCCAGGTGCTCGACACCATGGGCATCGAGAACTTCATCTCGATCAAGGAAACCGAAGGACCGAAGTTCGCCCACGCGCTCGAGGAGCATGTGCGCGACTACGACGTCGACATCATGAACCTGCAGCGCGCCAAGGCGCTGGTGCCGGGCGACGGGCTGATCGAAGTGCAGCTCGAGAGCGGCGCCTCGCTCAAGAGCAAGTCGGTCATCATTTCGACCGGTGCGCGCTGGCGCAACATCAACGTGCCCGGCGAGCACGAGTTCAAGAACAAGGGCGTGGCCTATTGCCCGCACTGCGACGGTCCTCTCTTCAAGGGTAAGCGCGTCGCGGTGATCGGCGGCGGCAACTCGGGCGTCGAGGCAGCCATCGACTTGGCCGGCATCGTCGGCCACGTCACGCTGATCGAGTTCGACACGCAGCTGCGCGCCGACGCCGTGCTGCAGCGCAAGCTCAGGAGTCTGAAGAACGTCGATGTGTTCACCAACGCGCAGACCACCGAGATCACCGGCGACCAGAAGGTCAACGGCCTGGTCTACAAGGACCGCGCGACGGGCGAGTCGAAGAAGGTCGAGCTCGAGGGCGTGTTCATCCAGATCGGGCTGGTACCCAACACCGACTGGCTCAAGGGCACGGTCGAGCTGTCGAAGCACGGCGAGATCATCGTCGACGCGCGCGGCCAGACCTCGGTGCCTGGCGTGTTCGCGGCGGGGGATGCGACCACGGTGCCGTTCAAGCAGATCATCATCGCGGCCGGCGACGGCGCGAAGGCTGCACTGGGTGCGTTCGACCATCTGATCCGCACCTCGGCGCCTGCGTAAGCGGCCATCGGCGATGCAAAGCGAAAAAAGCGCCCCAGTGGGGCGCTTTTGCTATTTAAAAGATAGCGGTATCAATAGACCAGGCGCTCGGGCCGCAGCTCCTGCAGGATCGTGGTGGCGATCTCTTCGATCGACTTCGTGGTGGTCGAGAGCCATCGGATGCCCGCGCGCCGCATCATTGCCTCGGCCTCGGCAACTTCGTGGCGGCAGTTCTCGATGCTGGCGTAGCGCGAATTGGGCCGGCGCTCGTTGCGGATCTCACTGAGCCGCTCGGGCTGGATGGTCAGGCCGAAGATCTTCTTGCGATGCGGAATCAGGGCCGGCGGAAGCTGGCGGCGGTCGAAATCTTCCGGAATGAGCGGGTAGTTGGCAGCCTTCAGGCCGTGCTGCATCGCCAGATAGAGCGAAGTCGGCGTCTTGCCGCTGCGGCTCACGCCGACCAGGATCACGTCGGCGCCCTCCAGGTCGCGGTTGCTCTGGCCGTCGTCGTGCTGCAGGCTGAAGTCGATCGCGGCGATGCGGTCGTTGTATTCCTTGCTCTTGCTGACGTCGCTGAAGCGGCCGATGCGGTGGTTCGACTTCATGGCCAGCTCGATCTCGAGGGGGCGCACGAAGGTGCCGAACATGTCCAGCAGCATGCCCTTGCAGCCGGTCTCGATCACCTCCAGCACGTCCATGTTGGCCAGCGTGGTGAAGACGATGGGGCGTACGCCCTCGATTTCGGCGGTGTGGTTTATTTGCCTCACCGCCTGGTGGGCCTTGTCGACCGTGTCGGTGAACGGCAGCCGCACGTGGCGGGGCTTCATCTCGAACTGGGCGAGAACGGCATTGCCGAAGGTCTCAGCGGTGATGCCGGTGCCGTCTGAAACAAAGAAAACAGTACGTGAATGCATGGTCATGCGGCCTTGTCCTGCGGCGCGGACAACCTTGCCCCGCCTACAATCAGGGCCATTATCGGGAATCCGCTTTCCCAACCCAATTCTCTCCATGCACACCGCGCCCGCACCCAAAGCAACGAGAACGATCGTGCCGCGCCGTCTGCATGCGGCACAGGTTTCAACTTCTGGAGCTTTCCCATGTCTGCACTTTTCGACGCGACCGCCCTGGTCGTACCGTTTGAAAACCTGAGAATGACCGACGTCGAGGCGGTTGGCGGCAAGAACGCCAGCCTCGGCGAAATGATCTCGCAGCTGCCGCAAGGCGTGCGGGTGCCCACCGGTTTCGCGACCACGGCCCACGCGTTCCGCCAGTTCCTGGCCCACGATGGCCTGGCCGACAAGATCAGCAAGCGCCTTGCTGCGCTGAACGTCGACGACGTTCGCGCGCTGGCCGCCGCCGGCGCGGAGATCCGCGGCATGGTCGAGGCCCAGCCTTTCCCGGCCGACCTGCAGAAGGCCATCACCGAGGCTTTCGCCACGCTGAGCGCCGGCAATCCGTCGGCATCGTTCGCCGTGCGTTCGTCCGCCACCGCCGAAGACCTGCCCGACGCCTCCTTCGCAGGCCAGCAGGAAACCTTCCTGAACGTGGTCGGCATCGACGACGTGCTGCACAAGATGAAGGAGGTGTTCGCCTCCCTCTACAACGACCGCGCCATCAGCTACCGCGTTCACAAGGGCTTCGAGCACGACGTGGTCGCGCTGTCGGCCGGCGTGCAGCGCATGGTGCGTTCCGACCTCGGCGCCGCCGGCGTGATGTTCACCATCGACACCGAATCGGGCTTCGAGGACGTGGTCTTCATCACCTCCAGCTACGGCCTGGGCGAGACGGTGGTGCAGGGCGCCGTGAACCCCGACGAGTTCTACGTGCACAAGCCGACCCTGAAGGCCGGCAAGAAGGCCGTCATCCGCCGCAACCTCGGCTCCAAGCTGATCCAGATGGAGTTCGCCACGCCCGAGGAAAAGAAGGCGACCGGCAAGCTGGTGAAGACCACCGACGTCAAGGCCGAGCAGCGCAACCGCTATTCGCTGACCGACGCCGAGGTCGAGCAGCTCGCCAAGTACGCCCTGGTGATCGAGGAGCACTACGGCCGCCCGATGGACATCGAGTGGGGCAAGGACGGCACCGACGGCCAGCTCTACATCCTGCAGGCGCGTCCCGAGACGGTGAAGAGCCAGCAGCAGGGCAAGGCCGAGCAGCGCTACAAGCTTCTGGGCAAGGGCGCCGTGCTGGCCGAAGGCCGCGCCATCGGCCAGAAGATCGGCACCGGCCCCGTGCGGCTCGTGCACAGCATCAGCGAGATGGACCAGGTGCAGGCCGGCGACGTGCTCGTCACCGACATGACCGACCCCAACTGGGAACCGGTGATGAAGCGTGCCTCGGCCATCGTCACCAACCGCGGCGGACGCACCTGCCACGCGGCCATCATCGCGCGCGAGCTGGGCATTCCGGCGGTGGTCGGCTGTGGCGACGCCACCGACCTGCTGAAGGACGGCACGCTGGTCACGGTGAGCTGCGCCGAGGGCGACACCGGCTTCATCTACGACGGCCTGCTCGAGACCGAGGTGACCGAGGTGCAGCGCGGCGTGATGCCCGAGATCGACATCCAGCTGATGATGAACGTGGGCAACCCCCAGCTCGCCTTCGACTTCGCGCAGCTGCCGAACCACGGCGTGGGCCTCGCCCGCCTGGAGTTCATCATCAACAACAACATCGGCGTGCACCCGAAGGCGATCCTCGACTACCCGAACGTCGACAACGACCTGAAGAAGGCGGTCGAGTCGGTGGCCCGCGGCCACGCCTCGCCGCGCGCCTTCTACGTCGACAAGGTGGCAGAGGGCATCGCGACCATCGCCGCGGCCTTCTGGCCGAAGAAGGTGATCGTGCGCCTGTCGGACTTCAAGTCGAACGAGTACCGCAAGCTGATCGGCGGCAGCCGCTACGAGCCCGAGGAAGAGAACCCGATGCTGGGCTTCCGCGGCGCCGCGCGCTACCTGAGCGCCGACTTCGGGGAAGCCTTCGCCATGGAATGCGAGGCGCTCAAGCGCGTGCGCAACGACATGGGCCTGACCAACGTGCAGATCATGGTGCCCTTCGTGCGCACCCTCGGCCAAGCCGAGCGCGTGACCGGCCTGCTGGCCGAGCACGGCTTGAAGCGCGGCGGCAACGAGCTCAAGCTGATCATGATGTGCGAGGTGCCGAGCAACGCCGTGCTGGCCGACGAGTTCCTGCAGTACTTCGACGGCTTCTCGATCGGCTCGAACGACCTGACCCAGCTCACGCTGGGCCTGGACCGTGACTCCGGCCTGGAGCTGCTGGCCGCCGACTTCGACGAGCGCGACCCGGCCGTCAAGGCCATGCTTAGCCGCGCCATCAAGGCCTGCAAGTCGCAGGGCAAGTACGTCGGCATCTGCGGCCAGGGCCCCAGCGACCATCCCGACTTCGCGCTGTGGCTGGCGGAGCAGGGCATCGAATCGATCTCGCTGAACCCCGACAGCGTGATCGACACCTGGCAGCAGCTCGCCAAGCGCTGAGCCGGGGCGAAGGCCGAAGCTCCGGATTGCGGAAATCCCCATGGGGGGATTCCCGCGACCTGGGCCGGTGATTGAAACAAATTGCGTATTTGATGCCAGACTGGCGGGACTCACGGGCGTATCCCGGAAGGGAAGAACACCATGATCCTCGTCAAGACGGAAACCGGCCACCAGGCACTGAAAGACCGCTCGGTCCCGCTGTCGCCGCGCCAGCGCTCGGCGTTCATCTTGTTCGACGGCAAGCGCTCGGTCGATGACGTGCTGGCGGCCGGCATGGGCATCGTCCGCGAAGACATCGACCAGATGGTCGGGCTGGGATTGCTGGAGCCGGCGGCGGGAAGCGCGCCGCCTTCTGCGGCGTCCACGGCGGCCGCAGCGCCTGCCCAGGGTTCTTCGGGCCGCAGCAAGCAGCAGCGCTACAAGGATGCCTACCCCATCGCCACCCAGCTGACCGGCAGCCTGGGCCTGAAGGGCTTCCGGCTCAACCTGCAGGTGGAGGCCGCCACGGGCTACGACGACCTGCTGGCGCTGGCGCCGAAGATCCGCGCAGCCGTCGGGGCCGAGAAGGCCGCCGCGCTCGACAAGGCGCTGAACGACTGAGTCTCTTGTCGGATCGGCCCGGAGAGGGCTATAATCGCCGGCTTTGCCTTGCCACACTGCGCCCGACGCTGCAGGTGGCTTTTCCTCTTCCTCGGAAGAATCCACAAGGAGTGCCATGCGTCACTACGAAATCATTTTGCTGATCCACCCGGATCAGAGCGAACAAGTTCCGGCCATGCTGGAGCGCTACAAGGGCCTGATCACGGCCGGCGGCGGCAAGGTCCACCGCGTCGAAGACTGGGGCCGCCGTCAGCTGGCCTACCAGATCAACAAGCTCAACAAGGCCCACTACCTGTGCGTCAACATCGAAGCTGAGCAGACCGTGATGGGTGAACTGGAACACGCGTTCAAGTTCAACGACGCCGTGCTGCGTCACCTGACCGTCCAGAAGAAGAAGGCCGAAACCGGTCCTTCGTCGATGATGAAGACGGTCGAGCGCGAAGAGGCCCGCAAGGCCCAGCAGGCCGAGTACGCCGCCAACAACAACTGATGGCGTGACTGCCGCCGCTGCGGCAACCGGGGTCAACCAGCTTCTGCTGACCGCCTCCGTTGCCGAACTCGGAAACCTGCGATTCACGCCAGCCGGCTTGCCCGCCCTAGACCTGAAGCTCGAACACGAGTCGACGCTCCAGGAGGCAGGAAAGCCCCGGCAGGTGAAGACGGCCCTCAAGGCCGTTGCCTTCGGCGCCATCGCCGAACGGCTCGCAAGACAGTCGATGGGAAGTCTCTGGCGTTTTCAGGGCTTCCTCGCGACACCGGGCAACGGCAAGCATCCGGTCCTGCACATCCAGGATTTTCAGCAAGATTAATTTTCGACAAGAGGTCCCGAAATGGCCACGTTCAAGAAATTCAACAAAGACAAGCGCCCGAAGCGCAACACCCAGTCGCTGCTGTTCAAGCGCAAGCGCTTCTGCCGCTTCACCGTCGCTGGCGTCGAGGAAATCGACTACAAGGACATCGACACGCTGCGTGACTTCATCAGCGAAAACGGCAAGATCATCCCCGCACGCCTGACCGGCACGCGCGCGATCTACCAGCGCCAGCTGAACACCGCCATCAAGCGCGCGCGCTTCCTGGCCATGGTGCCGTACAGCGACCAGCACCGCGTCTAAGGAGTCGACACCATGCAAATCATTCTTCTGGACAAGGTTGTCAACGTCGGCGCCCTGGGCGACATCGTCAAGGTCAAGGACGGCTACGCACGCAACTTCCTGATCCCGACGGGCCGCGCACGCCGTGCCACCGCCGCCAACAAGGCCGAATTCGAAGCCAAGCGCGCCGAACTCGAGAAGGCTGCGGCCGCCAAGCTGGCCGAGTCGCAAGCTCAAGGCGAAAAGCTCGGTGGCACGACCATCAAGCTGACGCAAAAGGCCGGCGTCGACGGCCGCCTGTTCGGCTCGGTCACCAACGGCGACATCGCCGAAGAGCTGGGCAAGCAAGGCTACAAGGTTGCCAAGTCGCAAGTGCGCCTGCCCAACGGTCCGATCAAGGTCGTCGGCGACAGCACCGTGAGCGTGGCCCTGCACACCGACGTGGTGGTCGACATCACCGTGACGGTCTACGGCGAAACCGCCTGATCGTCCACAGCGCCTCGTGCGCTGCGCAAAAGCCGCCTTCGGGCGGCTTTTCTTTTTCCGAACCGAGGTTGTCCCGTCTTTTCCAGCCGATTGCACTGGAAGATCACCGTTTATTCACAACCTTGTCCACACTCGCATCGACCTGCGCGGCTTAGCATGCAGGGTTGCAAGGGAAGTCCATGTCCGCCGTTTTTTCCTATGCCGACAATGACCCGTCGGCCGATCGCCAAGTCGCTCAACTGCGCATTCCGCCTCATTCCATCGAGGCCGAATCGAGCGTGCTCGGCGGCCTGCTGCTCGACAATGGCGCCTGGGACCGCATGGGAGACCTGCTGGTCGACGGCGACTTCTACCGCCACGAGCACAAGCTGATCTACGCAGCCATCGGCGGGCTGATCAACGCCAGCAAGCCGGCCGACGTGATCACTGTCTACGAGCAGTTGCAGAACCTCGGCAAGGCCGACGAAATCGGCGGGCTGGTCTACCTGAACTCGCTCGCGCAGTACGTGCCCAGCGCGAGCAACATCCGCCGCTACGCCGAGATCGTTCGCGAGCGTTCCATTCTTCGCAAGCTGGTTTCCGCCAGCGACGAGATCGCGACCAACGCCTTCAATCCGCAGGGCAAGCCGGTCGACAAGATCCTCGACGAGGCCGAGCAGAAGATCTTCAACATCGGCGAGGAAGGCACGCGGATGAAGCAGGGCTTCCAGAGCATGGATGCCCTGGTGGTCGACCTGCTCGACCGCGTGACGGAGATGGCCGAGAACCCGAACGACATCACGGGCGTTCGCACCGGCTTCAACGACTTCGACAAGATGACTTCGGGCCTGCAGCCGGGCGACATGATCGTGCTGGCCGCGCGCCCCTCGATGGGCAAGACCTCGCTCGCGATCAACATCGCCGAGCACGTTGCGCTCGACGAAGGCCTGCCGGTGGCCGTGTTCTCCATGGAAATGGGCGCGGCGCAGCTGGCGGTGCGTATCGTGGGCTCCATCGGCCGCATCGACCAGGGCCACCTGCGCACCGGCAAGCTCACCGACGAGGAGTGGCCGCGGCTTACCGAAGCCATCGAGAAGCTGCGCACCGTGTCGCTGCACATCGACGAGACGCCGGGCCTTTCCACCAGCGAATTGCGCGCCAACGCGCGCCGCCTGGCGCGCCAGTACGGGCGGCTGGGCCTGATCGTGGTCGACTACCTGCAGCTCATGTCGACCAGCAGCTCGGGCGACGAGAACCGCGCGACGGCCGTGGGCGAAATCTCGCGTGGCCTGAAGATGCTCGCCAAGGAACTGAAGTGCCCGGTGATCGCGCTGTCTCAGCTCAGCCGCGGCGTGGAAAGCCGCACCGACAAGCGCCCCATGATGAGCGACCTGCGCGAATCCGGCGCCATCGAGCAGGACGCCGACATCATCATGTTCATCTACCGCGATGACTACTACAACAAGGAGTCGAAGGAGCCGGGCGTGGCCGAGGTGATCATCAGCAAGCACCGTAACGGCCCGACCGGCACCGTCAAGCTCGGCTTCCTGAAGCCGCTCACCAAGTTCGAGAATCTGGCCGGCTACAGCAACAACGACGACTATTGAAGCGGCGGCGCCGAGGCGCTAAAGAAGGCCGTCAGCCCGCGTTGCCGCTCTTGCCGCCGCCGCTGTTCCAGGGCGGCGGGGTGCCCGGCTTCTGCGGCACCACCTTGCCGTGTGCCGTCTCGGCGTTGACCTGCCGCAACAGGTCGGCCAGCGTCTTGCCCGGCTCGTCGCGAAAGCGATCGGGCAGCACTTCGATCGCGTCCATGCGGTCGAGGCGGAAGCCCCGGAAGTCGTCGCGCAGCTCGCACCAGGTCGACAGCGTCCAGACCTTGCCCCAGTAGAAGCAGCCCAGCGGACGCACCGTGCGCTCGCTGGCATCGCCCGACACATCGCGGTAGTGCAGCCGCAGCTTGTTGTGCGACTGCGTCGCCTCGCGCAGCGTCTGCAGCCGCGCGCGCAGGGTGTCGTCCAGGCCCAGCCCGGGCGCATAGAGCGCGAGCGCTTCGGCCGACACCCGCGCCCCGGGCGGCAGCACCGACAGGATCTTGCCCAGCCCCGTCTCGATGTCCCGCGCCAGCGCCGGATCGACCCAGCTCTGCGCGAGCCGGGCTGCAGCCACGAGTGCCGCGGCCTCGTCCTGCGTGAACATCAACGGCGGCAGCTCGAAGCCCGCGCCGAGCCTGTAGCCAACGCCGGCTTCGCCCTCGATGGGTACGCCCTGGTGCTGCAGGTCCGCGATGTCGCGGTAGACCGTGCGCTCCGACACCTCCAGGCGCTGCGCGAGGAACGCGGCCGTGGTCAACCGGCGCCCGCGGATGAGCTGCACGAGCTGGAAGAGGCGATCGGCGCGGCGCATCAGCAGGCCCCGGCGAGCGGGCGATGGCGGCGTGCCGGCGGGGCGCGCCGGCTCTTGGGGCTGATGCTCATGAAACTCCGATGTGGATCGCTACCTTGTCCGGCCCTTCGTAGGCCTCGAAGTCGCTGCGATAGCGGCGTGCGATCTCCGGGTGCGCCTCGAAATACTGCCAGATGCGCTCCCACGTGGCGATCACCATCTGCGGCATCTGCCCCTCGCCGTTGAAGACGAGGTAGTCGCCGGCTTCCACGGCGAGGCTGTTCTCGCCCCCCGACACGGCGACGCCCGCCGTCACGTCGAACGCGCCATCCTTGTCCGATTCGTAGGCCGAGTAGACGCCGAAGATGCGCGTGTCGGCGGTGCGATGCGGCGTCGACGCATAGGTTTCCTCGCCGAAGAATCGGTTCCACAACTGGCCGAGGCGAGCCGTGGCAGGGTCGCGCTCCTCGCGGTTGGTGGTGCGGATGGTGAGGCCCGAGACGCGGAACGCATCCTGGCGTCGGCGAACTGGTTCCATGTGTTTTCTTCTCCTCAAAGCGATAGTGTCTTCAGGTCGGCCTTCATGGCCTGTGCGATCAGTTTCATGTCGTCGTCGCCGACGTCGAACATGCCGAAGCGGAACTTGTAGCCCCATTGCCTGGGGTTCTCGATGAAGGCGAGGCGCTCGATCAGCGGGGCAATCGGCGCCTCGTGCCCGGCGGCGTAGGCCACGTCGCGCCGCCACGGCACGAAGCCGTTGCCCATGTCGAACTCGTAGGGCTCGCCCGGCTGCACGATGCCGATCGACACGAAGCTCTGCAGCTTGTCCGTGCCGCCGAACACCGTGGCCGGCGAATAGTAGGCGACGCGGTCGCCCGTTGACAGCCGCTTGAGCGGCGCATGCTTGCCGTGGCCGACCTGCATGAAGCCGAGCGGCCGGTTGTCGCGGCCGCGCCGTGCATGCTCGGCGCTGGCCACTGCGATCCAGTTGCGTTGCGCCATCGCGAGTCACTCCAGCGAATGCAGGCCGACTTCGTTGCCCTCTGTGTCGCGCAGGTGGGCGATGAAACCCAGGCCGGGCGGCAGAGCGGACTTGGGCGCCACGATCTGTCCGCCGGCCGCCTCGACGCGCGCGAGCACGGCGTCGATGCTCGGGTTGCAGTCGAGGTAGATGCGGATGCCCGTGCCGGCGCGCGCGCTGGCATTGGCGCCGGCTTGCAGTGCACCGCCGGTGGCGGGCTTGTCGTGCGGGAAGATGGCCAGCGTCTCGCCGCCAAAGTCCTCGCGGCGCAGCTTGCGGGCGAGCACGGTCTCGTAGAAGGCCTGGGCGCGGTCGATGTCGACGACCGGGATCTCGAACCAGGTGATGGCGTTTTGCATTCGGAGCTCTCTTTCTTTCGTTGCGTTGGAAGGAGCCCGGATGGTGCTGCCGGCCTACTGACAGCGTGTTGTCAGTAGCCTGTCACCCGCGGATGAAAAAAGCCCGCGCTGCTCGAAAGAGCATGCGCGGGCTCGCATGGGGCCGTGCCCCGTGAATCAGAGCACGTCGCTCGCGAAGTCGGCCAGGCGCGAGCGTTCGCCGCGCGCCAGCGTGATGTGCCCGCCGTGCGGCCAGCCCTTGAACTTGTCGACCGCGAAGGTCAGGCCCGAGGAGCCTTCCGTGAGGTACGGCGTGTCGATCTGTGCCAGGTTGCCCATGCAGATGATCTTCGTGCCGGGGCCGGCGCGGGTGATCAGCGTCTTCATCTGCTTGGGCGTGAGGTTCTGCGCCTCGTCGATGATCACGTACTTGTTGAGGAAGGTGCGCCCGCGCATGAAGTTCATGCTCTTGACCTTGATGCGGCTGCGGATCAGCTCGTTGGTGGCCGCGCGGCCCCATTCGCCGGCACCGCCGCCGTCGCCCTTGGCCAGGAACTCGAGGTTGTCGTCGAGCGCGCCCATCCAGGGGCCCATCTTTTCCTCTTCGGTGCCGGGCAGGAAGCCGATGTCCTCGCCCACGCTCACGGTGGCGCGGGTCATGATGATCTCGGTGTAGCGGCGGTCGTCCAGGACCTGGGTCAGGCCGGACGCCAGCGCCATCAGGGTCTTGCCGGTGCCGGCGGTGCCGGTCAGCGTGACGAAGTCGATCTCGGGGTCCATCAGCAGGTTCATCGCGAAGTTCTGCTCGCGGTTGCGCGTGTTCACGCCCCACACGGCGTTCTTGCCCGAGCTGTAGTCCTTCAGCGTCTTGAGCACCGCGGTCTTGTCGCGGATCTCGGTGACGCGCGCGTACATGCTCGGCTCGCCGGGAGCCTCGAAGTACACGAACTGGTTGATGAACAGGTTGGGCACCAGCGGGCCGGTGATCCGGTAGAAGGTGTTGCTGCCGCTCTGCCAGCTCTCGATGGTCTTGCTCTGGCGGGTCCAGAAATCGGCGGGCAGGGCGAGCGAACCCGCGTAGAGCAGGTCGCCGTCTTCCAGCGTCTTGTCGTTCTGGTAGTCGTCGGCGGCCAGGCCCAGTGCCCGCGCCTTGACGCGCATGTTGATGTCCTTCGACACCAGCACCACTTCCTGCTTCGGCCGGCCGGGGCGGTCCTTGGCGTACTCGTCGCGCAGCGCGTGCACCACGCCGAGGATCTGGTTGTCGGCCTTGCCCTGCGGCAGGCTGACGGGCAGCGAATAGTCGAGCGGGGCGGTCTGGAAGAACAGGCGGCCGCCGGCCTCGCGGTGGCCGGTGGTGTCGAGCTTCAGGCCCTTGTCGATGTCCGCGCCCTGGGCAGCGGCCAGCGCGTCGAGCGTGCGGCTGGTCTGGCGGCCGTTGCGGGCGACTTCGGTGGTGCCCTTCTTGTGGCCGTCGAGCTCCTCCAGCACGATCATCGGCAGGAAGATGTCATGTTCCTCGAAGCGGAACAGGCACATCGGGTCGTGCAGCAGCACGTTGGTGTCGAGCACGAACAGCTTGGCCGGGCCGGACGACTTGCTGCGCTTGGCACGCGCCGCGGGCTGCGGCATTGCCACGGGAGCCGGGGCGGGCTCGATGGCCGGCACCTTGGTTTCGACCTGCACGAGCGCCTGCGGTTGCGGTGCGCTCACGGGTGCGGGCGTGGATTTCGACGATTTGGTCCGGCGCGCCGGGCGCACGGCCTCGCCGCCGCCGGCAGCTTCGGCGCCGAGGCTGTCGAACAGCTCCAGGGGTTGCGGACTGCGCGCCACGGCTTCGTCGGCGCGCGAATCGCCGGAGCGTCGCGAGCCGCGGTGCGAGGACCGGGCGGGCGCGTCGAGTGCGTCCGGCGAGAGCAGTGCAGCGCGTTTCGTGGGTGCGGGGGGCAGTGGCATGTGTCAGATCGCTCGCAGAAAGTAGGAACCAGAAAACGAAAAAGCCGCCTGAAGACCAAGGCGGCTTTGTTCGGAGGATGCGGTCGTGGAGCTCAACGGCATGAGGCCATTATGCACACCGCGGATGACGCGCCGGGAGCTCTTTACGCACCGCGTTGGGCAATTCCCACGCGGAAGCGGAAAAGCGCACGACCGGCTTGCCGGGAGGCGCTCAGGCGGCCTTCTTGAGTGCCTTGACGGCCTTGAGCACGTCGTCGACATGGCCGGGGACCTTGAGCCCGCGCCACTCGGCCTTCAGGATGCCGTCGGCGCCGATCAGGAAGGTGCTGCGCTCGATGCCCTTGACCTTCTTGCCGTACATGATCTTGTTCTTCACCACGCCGAACATGTGGCACATCTTCTCTTCGGTGTCGGCGATGAGTTCGAAGGGCAGCTCGAGCTTGGCCTTGAATTCGTCGTGCGACTTCATGTTGTCGCGCGACACGCCGAAAACGGTGGCGCCGGCCTTTTCGAAGTCCTTGTAACGATCGCGGAACTGCATCGCTTCGGTGGTGCAGCCCGGAGTGTTATCTTTCGGGTAAAAATACATGACCAGCACGTGGCCGAGATGCGAGGTGTTCGAGACCTTGATGCCGCCCGTGGCGTTGGCGTCGAATTCAGGAATGGGTTTGTTGACAACGATCGCCATGAAACTTGTTTTCTCCGTTAGATTCCGCTCCTGAGCCCTCTCGCCCTATTTCGCCCAGGGCTTGCTCAAGGAATGGAGGATTGGTCGTTGCTAACTTTGGGGTAGCCGGCCTGTTCGCAACCCGGTATTTTACCCCGAAAACACCCCCATCAGCCACCCGCGGGGCTCTCTACCAGCAGGGCGGCGATCACGTGCCGGCCTTCTCCGGCGAGGATGTTGTAGGTCCGGCAGGCTGCCGCGGTGTCCATGGTCTCCACGCCGGTGCGTTGGGCCATCAGCGGCTTCAGCCAGACGGGCTGGGGAAAGCGGATGCGGTTTCCGCTGCCGAAAATGATCAATTCGGCGCCCAGGCCCGCCAATTGCGCGAAATGTTCGGCGCCGATCTGGTCGAAACTCGAACAATTCCACTCGAAGCGCTCGCCGCGCGAGCCAACCACTACGCTGCCCTCGACTTTTTCGTTGTTGATCGCCACCCAGCCGGGGCCGTGTGCGGTGAGCGATTGAGCGTCGGATTTGTCAGGCTGGAGCTTCATCTGGGCACTGGGAACTGTGGTCAAATTATAGGTTTTCCCTAGTGCCACGGGGCTCGCAAGGGCCTTTGATTCCGCGTAAGCAAACCTAACCCCGCGCCCGGGAGGGCCCCTTTGAAGCAGCTCAAGAAATCGGCCAAGCTGGCCAACGTTCTCTACGACATCCGCGGTCCCATCATGGACGCGGCCAAGCAGATGGAAGAGGACGGCCAGAAGATCATCAAGCTCAACATCGGCAACCTGGCCGTGTTCGGTTTCGATGCTCCCGAGGAAATCCAGCAGGACATGATCCGCAACCTGCCCACCTCGGCGGGCTATTCGGACAGCAAGGGCGTCTTCGCGGCACGCAAGGCGGTGATGCACGAGACGCAGAAGCAGGGCATTGCGGGCGTCACCCTCGACGACATCTACCTCGGCAACGGCGCCAGCGAGCTGATCGCCATGTCCACCAACGCGCTGCTCAACGACGGCGACGAGCTGCTGCTGCCGGCCCCCGACTATCCGCTGTGGACCGCGTCCACGAGCCTCTCGGGCGGCACCCCGGTGCACTACCTGTGCGACGAGGCCAACGGCTGGATGCCCAACCTCGACGACATCCGCGCCAAGATCACGCCGCGCACCAAGGGCATCGTGGTCATCAACCCCAACAATCCGACCGGCGCGCTGTATTCCGACGAACTGCTCAAGAGCATCGTCGGCATCGCGCGCGAGCACGGCCTGGTGATCTTCGCCGACGAGGTCTACGACAAGGTGCTCTACGACGGTGCGAAGCACACCGCCATTGCCAGCCTGTCGACCGACGTGCTCACGCTCACCTTCAATTCGCTCTCCAAGAGCTATCGCTCGTGCGGCTACCGCGCCGGCTGGCTCGTGGTGTCGGGGGACAAGCGCAGCGCGCAGGACTACATCGAGGGCCTGAACATGCTCTCGAACATGCGCCTGTGCGCCAACGTGCCGGGCCAGTGGGCCATCCAGACGGCGCTGGGCGGCTACCAGAGCATCAACGACCTCGTGTGCGAGGGCGGCCGCCTGCGCCGCCAGCGCGACCTGGCCTACGAACTGATCACCGCCATCCCGGGCGTGAGCTGCGTCAAGCCGACCGCCGCGCTGTACATGTTCCCCAAGCTCGATCCGGAGGTCTATCCGGTCGAGGACGACCGCCAGTTCTTCCTCGAGCTGCTGAAGGAAACCCGCGTGATGCTGGTGCAGGGCACCGGCTTCAACTGGGCCACGCCCGACCACTTCCGCATCGTGTTCCTGCCCCATGAGGACGACCTGCGCGAGGCCATCAACCGCATCGCGAAGTTCCTGGAGCAGTACCGCTTGCGCCGCAAGTCGCGCCAATGAACTCTGCCCGCATCGCTGCCGCCGCGGCGCTGTCGTTCGCCGCGTTTTCCGCAGCCGCAGCAGGAACTGCTGGCAAGGATGGCGTCTCGTTCTCGCACAACGACTGGGAACTGGCCTGCGACAACACACGCACCTGCCGTGCCGCCGGCTACCAGGTGGAGAGCGGGAGCGCCTTGGAGCCGGTGTCGATGCTCATCACCCGCCATGCGGGGCCCGGCACAGCCATCGAGATCGACCTGCAGACCGGCGGGCAGGAGGAGCCCAAGGGCTCGATGCGTTTCAAGGTCGGCAAGGCCACCCTGTCGGGCCTCAAGGACGGCGCCGCCAGCCTCGATCAGGGCCAGATCCGCACTGTGCTGCCTGAGCTGCTCAAGGGCGACGACGCCACGGTCACGGACAGCGGCGGGCACAAGTGGGTTCTCTCGCTCGCCGGCCTCAACGCCGTGCTGCTGAAGATGGACGAGGTCCAGGGCCGCGTCGGCACGCCGGGCGCGCTCGTGCGCCGCGGCAACAAGCCCGAATCCTCGGTGCTGCCGCCGGTGCAGGCACCTGTCGTGAACGCGGTCCTGCCGCCGAAGGCCCGTCCGGGCGACGACGCGCTGGCTGCGCGCATCTTCCCGTCGCTGAAGTCGGATCCGTCCGCGGACGATTGCAACAACCACGACGAGTTCAACGCCAAGTCGCTGAACGTCTCGCGCCTGACCGAGCGCAAGGTGCTGCTGTCCTTCGGCTGCGGCATGGGCGCCTACAACTACACCAGCGTGCTCTGGATCGCCAACGACAAGCCGCCCTATGCGCCCGTCGCCATCGAGGCCAACGGCGACTTCGACGAGAAAAGCGCCAGCGTCACTTCCTCCATGAAGGGCCGCGGCATCGGCGACTGCTGGTCGAGCCAGACCTGGCATTTCGATGGCAAGGGCTTCGTTCTCACCGGCCACACCTACGACGGCATGTGCCGCGGCTTCCCCGGCGGCGCATGGAGCCTGCAGCGCTATGTCTCGCAGGTGAAGCTCTCCGAGCCGGCCGCCACCCCATCCAAACCCTGAACGCCATGAGTGCGACTCTCCCAATGAAACCCATCCAAGTAGGCCTGCTCGGCGCAGGCACGGTCGGCAGCGGCACCTTCAAGGTGCTCAAGCGCAACCAGGAAGAAATCAAGCGCCGCGCCGGCCGCGGCATCGAGATCACGATGGTCGCCGACCTCGACACCGCCCGCGCCCGCGAAGTGGCAGGCGAGGGCGTGAAGGTGGTCAGCGATGCGCGCGAAGTCATCGCCAACCCCGAGATCGACATCGTCATCGAGCTCATCGGCGGCTACGGCATCGCGAAGCAGCTCGTGCTGGAGGCCATCGCGGCCGGCAAGCACGTGGTCACGGCCAACAAGGCGCTGCTGGCGGTGCATGGCACCGAGATCTTCGCGGCCGCGCACGCCAGGGGCGTGATGGTGGCCTTCGAGGCCGCGGTGGCCGGTGGCATCCCGATCATCAAGGCGCTGCGCGAAGGCCTCACGGCCAACAGCATCCAGTGGCTGGCCGGCATCATCAACGGCACCACCAACTTCATCCTGTCCGAGATGCGCGACAAGGGCCTGGACTTCGCGACCGTGCTCAAGGAAGCGCAGCGCCTGGGCTACGCCGAAGCCGACCCGACCTTCGACATCGAAGGCGTGGACGCCGGCCACAAGGTCACGCTGATGAGCGCGCTGGCCTTCGGCATTCCGGTGCAGTTCGACAAGGCCCATATCGAGGGCATCACCAAGCTGGCCGCGCAGGACATCAGGTACGCCGAGCAGCTCGGCTACCGCATCAAGCTCTTGGGCGTCACCAAGCGCACGGCCAAGGGCATCGAGCTGCGCGTGCATCCCTCGCTGGTGCCGTCGAAGCGCCTGCTGGCGAATGTCGAAGGCGCGATGAACGCGGTGGTGGTGCACGGCGACGCCGTGGGCACCACGCTCTACTACGGCAAGGGCGCCGGCAGCGAGCCCACCGCCAGCGCGGTGATCGCCGACCTGGTCGACATCACCCGCCTGCACACGGCCGATGCCGCGCACCGCGTGCCGCACCTGGCCTTCCACCCCGACGCGCTGAGCGACCTGCAGGTGCTGCCGATGTCGGAAGTCGTCACCAGCTACTACCTGCGCCTGCGCGTGGCCGACCAGGCCGGCGTGCTCGCCAAGGTCACGGGCCTGCTGGCCACCGCCGGCATCAGCATCGACGCCGTGCTGCAGCGCGAAGCCGACGAAGTCGGCGGCGAGGGCTCCACGCAGACCGACCTGATCATCCTCACGCACGACGCGCGCGAGGGCACGGTTGACGGCGTGCTGGCCGAGCTGCAGGCGCTGCCGACCGTGCTGGAGCCGATCGTGCGCATCCGCAAGGAAGAGTTGAAGTGAATTACCTGAGCACCCGCGGCCACCCCGACCGCAAGCGCTTCTGCGAAATCCTGCTCGAAGGCCTCGCGCCCGACGGCGGCCTCTACCTGCCCGAGCAATATCCGCGGATCGACACCGCCACGCTCGCGAAGTGGCGCAAGCTGCCATACGCCGAGCTGGCCTTCGAGATCCTCTCGCTCTACATCGACGACATTCCGCCGGCCGACCTGAAGGCGATCTGCGCGAAGACCTACACGGCCGAAGTGTTCGGCACCGACGAGATCGTGCCGCTGCGCGAGCTGGAAGACGGCGTGTACCTCGAAGCCCTGTCCAACGGCCCCACGCTGGCCTTTAAGGACATGGCGATGCAGCTGCTGGGCAACCTGTTCGAGTACGAACTGGCCCGCCGCGGCGCCGAGCTCAACATCCTGGGCGCCACCAGCGGCGACACCGGCAGCGCGGCCGAGTACGCCATGCGCGGCAAGAAGGGCGTGCGCGTCTTCATGACCTCGCCCGACGGCCGCATGAGCCCGTTCCAGCAGGCGCAGATGTTCAGCCTGCAGGACGCGAACATCCACAACATCGCCATCACCGGCGTGTTCGACGACTGCCAGGACATCGTCAAGGCCGTGTCGAACGACCTGGCCTTCAAGCGCAAGTACCGCATCGGCACGGTCAACTCGATCAACTGGGCGCGGCTGCTGGCGCAGGTCGTCTATTACTTCGCGGGCTACTTCCAGGCCACGGCGGGCAACGACAAGCCGGTGAGCTTCACCGTGCCCTCGGGCAACTTCGGCAACGTCTGCGCGGGCCACGTGGCGCGCATGATGGGCCTGCCGATCCACACGCTGGTGGTCGCCACCAACGAGAACGACGTGCTCGACGAGTTCTTTCGCACCGGCGTGTACCGCGTGCGCGGCGCGGTCGACACGCACGAGACCTCCAGCCCGTCGATGGACATCAGCAAGGCCAGCAACTTCGAGCGCTTCGTGTTCGACCTGGTCGGGCGCGACTCTGCGAAGCTGCACAAGCTCTTCGTGGACGACCTGGGCTTGAACGGCAGCTTCGACCTGAGCGCCGATCCCGCATTCGCGCAGGCCGCCGCGCGCTTCGGCTTCCGCAGCGGCCGCAGCACGCACGCCGACCGCCTGGCCACCATCCGCGACACCGACAAGCGCTTCGCGACCTTGGTCGATCCGCACACCGCCGACGGCCTCAAGGCCGCGCGCGAGCAGCTCACCCCCGGCGTGCCGATGGTGGTGCTCGAGACCGCGCTGCCCATCAAGTTCGCGGCCACGCTGGTCGAGGCGCTGGGCGAGGAGCCTGCGCGTCCGAAGAAGTTCGAGGGCATCGAGGCGCTGCCCAAGCGCGTCGTCAAGCTGCCGGCCGACGCGGAAGCCGTCAAGGCGTACATCGCCGAGCACTGTGATTAGCCAAGGGCGAGGCTGCGCATGAAGGTCGTCGGTTTCGCCGGCTACTCGGGCGCGGGCAAGACCACGCTGCTCGAGCGCCTCATTCCCGCGCTCAAGCGGCTGGGCCAGCGCGTGTCGGTGGTCAAGCACGCGCACCACAAGTTCGACATCGATCATCCGGGCAAGGACACGTATCGCCACCGCGAGGCGGGCGCCTTCGAGGTGGTCGTCGCCTCCGACAAGCGGCTTGCCGTGATGCGCGAGTTCGAGGCGCCCGTGGAGCTCAGCGTGCACCAACTGCTGGCCGAGGTGCACCCGGTGGCCGACTGGGTGCTGGTCGAGGGCTTCCGGCACAGCGACGTGCTCAAGATCGAGATCTGGCGCGAGCCGGAGGCGGGCGAGCCGGTGCGGCCCGTGCTGTACCCGGGCGACCCCTTCGTCGTCGCCGTGGCCACCGACGCGCCGGCCAGGCTGCCGCAGCCGACCGAGCGGCCGCTCTTCGACCTCAACGACGCCGAGGCCATTGCGAAGTGGCTGGTCGACAGCGGTGAGCGCTTCGAATACAACCCCGATCACCATGGCTGATTCACCCGTCCCCTTCGCCGCTTCGTCTTCGCGTCCGCCGCTGATGCCCCTGGACGAGGCGATCGCGACGCTGCTCGCGAAGGCGGTGCCGGTGCTGCCCACCGAAAGCGTCGGCACCTTCGACGCCGACGGCCGCGTGCTGGCGCAGGATCTCGTCTCGGGCCTCACGGTGCCGCCGCGCGACAACAGCGCGATGGACGGCTATGCCGTGCGCGTGTCCGACTGCGCCGCGCCGGACGCCGAGCTGAAGGTGGCGCAGCGCATTCCCGCGGGCACTGTCGGCACGCTGCTCGTGCCCGGCACCGCGGCGCGCATCTTCACCGGCGCGCAGATTCCCGAGGGCGCCGATGCCGTCGTGATGCAGGAGGACACCACCGCCGTGCCGCAGGAAGGCAGCCTGGGCGCGGTGCGCATCGCCATCGTGCCGGCGGCTGGCCAATGGATCCGCCGCGCGGGCGAGGACGTGGCCTCCGGCGACGTGGTGCTCAGGAAGGGCGAGCGCCTCGGGCCCGCCGCGCTCGGCCTTGCCGCGAGCGTCGGCTTCGACCGCCTGCAGGTCGCGCGCAAGCCGCGCGTGGCGATGCTCTCCACCGGCGACGAACTGGTGATGCCCGGCGAGGTCGCGCCCGACGCGATGAAGCCCGGCGCCATCTACAACTCCAACCGCTTCTTCATGCGGGCTTTGCTGCATCGCCTGGGCTGCGAGGTGAACGACCTGGGCATCGTGCCCGACAACCGCGAAGCCACCGTCGTGGCGCTGCGCGACGCGGCCGAGGCCAGCGACCTGATCATCACGACCGGCGGCGTCTCCGTCGGCGAGGAAGACCACATCCGCGCTGCGCTGCAGTCGCTGGGCGAGCTGCAGCTGTGGTCGCTGTCGATGAAGCCGGGCAAGCCCTTCGCCTACGGCTCCATCGCACGCAGCAGCGGGCAGGGCGCCTGCCATGTGACGGGGCTGCCGGGCAATCCGGTGTCGAGCTTCCTGACCTTCCTGATGCTGGTGCGGCCCTTCCTGCTGACGCTGCAGGGCGCCGCGCGCGTTGCGCCCGAGGCGGTGCAGATGCGCGCCGACTTCGACTGGCCGCGCGCCGACAAGCGCCGCGAGTTCCTGCGCGTTCGTCGCAATGCGGCCGGCGGCCTCGACCTGTTCGCCAACCAGAGCTCGGGCGTGCTCACCTCGATGGTTTGGGGCGACGGCGTGGTCGACAACGCGGCGGGCAAGACGATCAAGTCGGGCGACGTCGTCGACTTCATTCCCTTCGCGTCGCTGCTGGGTTGAGCCGCATGAAAGTCCAGGTCCGTTATTTCGCCTCGGTGCGCGAGGCGCTTTCCAGCAGCGGCGAAACCGTCGAGACGCAAGCCGAGACGCTCGCTGCACTGCGCGACGAGCTCATCGCCAGGGGCGGTGCCTACGCCACCGCGCTCGCGCGCGGCAAGGCGGTGCGAATGGCGCTCGACCAGGTCATGAGCGACGAAGCCGCCGCGCTGCGGGAAGGCTGCGAGGTCGCCTTCTTCCCGCCGGTCACGGGCGGCTGAGGCGGGCGTCCAGCGCCACGAGGCGTTCGCGCAGTCCGTCGGAAGCCCGGGTCATCGGCGAGCGCAGTTCGTCGGCCATCTCGCCCTTGTGCGCCAGCAGCGCCTTCAGCGGGCCCGGGTTGGGTTCGGCGAAGAGCATCTCCACCAGCGGCTGCAGCGGCTGCCATTCGGCGCGCGCATCGGCCAGACGGTTCTCCGCCAGCAGGCGCACCAGGCGCACGAAGCGGGACGTCTGCACGTTGCCGCTGGCAGCGATGGCGCCCGCGCCGCCTTCGGCCATGGTGCCGAAGATCTGGTGGTCCTCGCCCGTCAGCACCTGCAGCCGGCCGTCGGCGATCACCGCGCGCGTCTTGGCCATGTCGCCGCCGCAGTCCTTGATGCCGCGGATGCGGGGGTGTGCGGCCAGCGCCAGCAGCGTCTCGCGTGTGATGGTGACGCCGGTGCGGTAGGGGATGTCGTAGACCAGCACGGGCACCGAACTGGCGTCGGCGATGGTGCGGAACCATTCGAGCAGGCCGGCCTGCGAGGGGCGCACGTAATGCGGCGCGGCTACCAGAAGGCCCGCGATCGGGCGCTCCGAGAGCTTGCGGGCCCAGGCCGTGGCCTTGCCCAGGTGATAGCCCGAAATGCCCATGACGACCGGCAGGCCACCGGCCGCGCCCAGCACCGTGTCGAGCACGGCCAGTTGCTCGGATTCGTCCAGCGCGGCCGCTTCGCCGGTGGAGCCGCAGGGCACGAAACCCGTCACGCCTTCGTCGGCGAGCCGCCGGACCAGCGCGGCGAGCGCGGCATGGTCGACCGCGCCGTCGCGGAACGGAGTGACGAGAGCCACCCAGAAGCCGGAAAAGTCGGGGGTGGTGGGGCTTGGTTGTTGTTGAGGCACGCGGGCTTCCTTTCAGGAATCGACCGATGGAAAGAACCATCGTCCGATGCGCGCGCAACCCAGGAGGGGCCAAAGCCTTTGGCGGGTTCCGTCGCTCATCCGACGACGGAACCTCGGCTCCGGTCAGACGAGCTTTGGTTTTTTGGCTTTGTCGTTGCTGCTGCCTTGGCCGGCGCGGCGGTCTTCGAGGCGCGAAGGCACCGGGAAGAGCGTGGGCGTGGCAAGGCAGGGCATCGTCGCAGTCTATCGCGATGCCACAATTCGGACATGAGCGTTGCCCGTGTTTCGATCCAGACGAACGATTTCGACCTCTCGCGGGAAGTCGCCGCGTTGCGCGCCGGCGACAAACGCGTGGGCGCCGTCTGCAGCTTCGTCGGCACGGTACGAGACCGCAACGACGGCAGCAGCGTCTCGTCGATGGAACTCGAGCACTACCCCGGCATGACCGAGAAGGCCATCGAGGCCATGATCGACGAGGCCCACCGGCGCTTCGACATCCTGGGGGCACGCGTGATCCACCGCGTCGGCCTGCTGCAGCCGGAAGACCAGATCATGATGGTGGCGGTGGTCTCGGCCCACCGCGGCCAGAGCTTCGAGGCCTGCGAGTTCCTGATGGACTACCTCAAGACCCAGGCGCCCTTCTGGAAGAAGGAGCAGACGCCCGAAGGCGCCCGCTGGGTCGATGCGCGCGTGGCCGACGACGCGGCGCTGGCGCGCTGGGGCATCAGCGCCCCGAACGCCTGATTCGCCTCTTGTTCCCTCTCCCCTTGGGGAGAGGGAGCCAGGCCTTACAGGGGTTTGAAGCCGCTGGACTGGATGATCTTTTCCCAGGCCTGCGTGTACGTACGCACGCGGCCCGCGAACTGGCCCTGCGGCTCGTAGCCCACCGTCAGGCCCATCGTCGTGAGCTTCTGCTTCACGTCGGGCATGGCCAGCACCTTCTGCAGCGCGTCGCCGTACTTGTCGATGATCGGCTGCGGCGTGCCCACCGGCGCGAAGATGCCGTAGTAGGGCAGGTCGTCCAGGTTCGAGAAGCCCAGCTCGCTGAAGGTCGGCACGTTCGGAATCACCGCCTGGCGCTTGGCACCGATGGACGCCACGATGCGCACCTTGCCCGCCTTGTGGTTCTCGATGAAGTCCGGCACCGAGGCGATGCCCGCGGTGATCTGGTTGCCCAGCATGTCGGCCGTCATGGGGGCGCTGCCGCGGTAGGGGGCGGGCTGCACGTCGATCTTGTACTTGTCCGAGATCATCTTGACCAGGAACTCGGGGATCGAGGCCGGCGCCGGGATGCCGATGGTTTCCTTGCCGCCCTTCTGGGTGCGGACCCACTTCACGTACTCGTCGAGGCTCTTGGCCGGCGTGCCGCCCGAGACGGCCAGCACGTTGGCGAAGGTGGCGAAGCCGGCCACGGGCACGAAGTCGGTGGCGGGGTTGAAGCCGGGGTTCTTCACCACCTGCGGGAGGATCGAGATGGTGTGGTCGTGCGACAGGAACAGCGTGTGGCCGTCGGCCGGGGAAGACTTCAGCACCGTCGCGGCGATCTGGCCGCCCGCGCCGGCGCGGTTCTCGACCACCACCGGCACGCCCAGCACGTCCTTGAGCTTTTCGCCCAGCGTGCGTGCGATCGCGTCGCTGCCGGCGCCGGCGGGAAAGCCCACCAGCAGGCGCACGGGCGTGCCGCTTTGCGCCTGCGCAAGGCCGCAAAGCCCGGCTGCGGCCATGAAGAGACCCACGCTGATCGCCCGGCGCACCGGTTGAACGCGCATTGAAAAAACCATGATCGACTCCATTCGAGAGAGAGAAATGCCTACGGGCGGGAGATGAGGAATCCTGTGCAATACCCGTGCCCAGGGCACCGGCCGGACCGGCAACCTTGAATCGTGCCCGAACAGCCCTATTTTGGATGCAGGAATATCACCATGCGACAAGACAAACTCACCACCAAATTTCAGGAAGCGCTGGGCGACGCACAGTCGCTGGCGCTGGGCAACGACAACGCCTACATCGAGCCGGCCCACCTGCTGCTCGCGATGCTGCGCCAGGACGACGGCCCGCGCGCCCTGCTGGAGCGTGCGGGTGTCAACGTCCCCGGCCTGACGCAGGCGGCCGAGGCCGCCATCAAGAAGCTGCCTCAGGTGCAGGGCCATGACATCGTGCAGGTCGGCCCCGAGCTCGGCAAGCTGCTGCAGGCCACCGAGAAGGAAGCCATCAAGCGCAATGACCAGTTCATCGCCGGCGAACTCTTCCTGCTGGCGCTGGCCGACAGCAAGGCCGACGTCGGCAAGATCGCGAAGGAAAACGGCCTGAGCCGCAAGTCGCTCGAGGCCGCCATCGACGCCGTGCGCGGCGGCCAGGGCGTGAACAGCGCCGACGCCGAAGGCCAGCGCGAAGCCCTCAAGAAATACACCCTCGACCTCACCGAGCGCGCCCGGCTGGGCAAGCTCGACCCGGTCATCGGCCGCGACGAGGAAATCCGCCGCGCCATCCAGGTGCTGCAGCGCCGCACCAAGAACAACCCCGTGCTCATCGGCGAACCCGGCGTGGGCAAGACCGCCATCGTCGAAGGCCTGGCGCAGCGCATCGTCTCGGGCGAAGTGCCCGACTCGCTCAAGGGCAAAAGGGTGTTGTCGCTCGACATGGCTGCGCTGCTGGCCGGTGCCAAGTTCCGCGGCGAGTTCGAAGAACGCCTGAAAACGGTGCTCAACGAACTCGCGAAGGACGAGGGCCAGACCATCGTCTTCATCGACGAGCTTCACACCATGGTCGGCGCCGGCAAGGCCGAGGGCGCCATGGACGCGGGCAACATGCTCAAGCCGGCGCTCGCGCGCGGCGAGCTGCATTGCGTGGGCGCCACCACGCTCGACGAGTACCGCAAGTACATCGAGAAAGATGCGGCCCTGGAGCGCCGCTTCCAGAAGATCATCGTGGGCGAGCCCAGCGTGGAGGCGACCATCGCCATCCTGCGCGGCCTGCAGGAGAAGTACGAGGTGCACCACGGCGTGCAGATCACCGATCCGGCCATCGTGGCCGCGGCCGAATTGAGCGACCGCTACATCACCGACCGCTTCCTGCCCGACAAGGCCATCGACCTGATCGACGAGGCCGCGGCCAAGATCAAGATCGAGATGGACTCCAAGCCCGAGGTCATGGACCGGCTCGACCGCCGCCTGATCCAGCTGCAGATCGAGCGCGAAGCCGTGCGCCGCGAGAAGGACGAGGCCTCGCAGAAGCGCTTGGGCCTGATCGAGGACGAGATCGAGAAGCTGCAGAAGGAGATCGCCGACTACGACGAGATCTGGCAGGCCGAGAAGGCCCAGGCCCAGGGCAGCGCGCAGGTGCGCGAGGACGTGGACAAGATCAAGTTCCAGATCGAGGAATGGAAGCGCAAGGGCGACTTCAACAAGGTCGCCGAGCTCCAGTACGGCCAGCTGCCGGCGCTCGAGAAGCGCCTGAAGGAGGCCGAGGCCAGCGAGGCGAACAAGGGCAAGTCGAGTGCGCCCACGCTGCTGCGCACCCAGGTCGGCGCCGAAGAGATCGCCGAAGTGGTAGCGCGCGCCACCGGCATCCCTGTCGCCAAGCTGATGCAGGGCGAGCGCGACAAGCTGCTCGTGATGGAAGACAAGCTGCACGAGCGCGTGGTCGGCCAGGACGAGGCCATCGGCGCGGTCGCCAACGCGATCCGCCGCTCGCGCTCGGGCCTGTCCGATCCGAACCGCCCGACCGGCTCGTTCCTGTTCCTCGGCCCCACGGGCGTGGGCAAGACCGAGCTGTGCAAGGCGCTCGCGGGCTTCCTGTTCGACAGCGAAGACCACCTGATCCGCATCGACATGAGCGAGTTCATGGAGAAGCATTCGGTCGCCCGCCTCATTGGCGCGCCGCCGGGCTACGTGGGCTACGAGGAGGGCGGCTACCTCACGGAAGCCGTGCGCCGCAAGCCCTACAGCGTGGTGCTGCTCGACGAGGTCGAGAAGGCTCACCCCGACGTGTTCAACGTGCTGCTGCAGGTGCTCGACGATGGCCGCCTCACCGACGGCCAGGGCCGCACCGTGGACTTCAAGAACACCGTGATCGTGATGACGAGCAACATCGGCTCGCCCATCATCCAGGCCATGGTGGGCAAGCCCTCGGACGAGATCAAGGAAGCGGTGTGGGACGAGTTGAAGAACTACTTCCGCCCCGAGTTCCTGAACCGCATCGACGAGACGGTCGTGTTCCACGCGCTCGACGCGAAGAACATCGAGTCGATCGCCGCGATCCAGCTGAAGGTGCTGCAGGCGCGGCTCGCGAAGATGGACCTGGGGCTGGAGGTTTCTCCGGCGGCGCTGGCGGAGATCGCCAAGGTCGGCTTCGATCCGGTGTTCGGCGCCCGGCCGCTCAAGCGGGCCATTCAGCAGCGCATCGAGAACCCGCTGTCGAAGCTGCTGCTGGACGGCAGCTTCGGGCCGAAGGACACGATCGAGGTCACGACCGATCCGATCCTGTCGCCGGGGCAGTTCTCCTTCCGCAAGGCGGGGGAACCAACGGCGGCCGCTTCGGCCTAAAGTCGGATGATGAACTTCGTAATACGCGTCATTCTTCTGCTCCTGGGGCTGGTCTTCGCGGCCAGCCTGGCCGTCGCGGTCATGCTGCTGGCGGCCGTCTGGGGCGTTCGCTACGCCTGGGGGCGCCTCACGGGCAAGCCCGTGACGCCCTGGATGGCTTCCATGGGCGGGCGCTTCAACCCCCGCTCGGGCTTCGATCGATTTCGCAATGCGGCACAGGCAGCTGAACCGACCGCCGCCGACGTTGCCAACGCCCGTGCCCGCGGCGAATCGGTGGAGCGCCCGGTGCGCATTCGCGGCAGCGCCAGCGACGTGACCGACGTTTCGCCGAAATCGGTCTCTCCGCGCGGCTGACAGCGGGCTGGCAGCGCCGCTCGCCGGCTATTCCAGGCGCGACAGCCTCTCGCGCCGTTCGCCGTCAGAATCGTCCTCCTGGAGCCGCTGCTCGCCAGCCGCGGCTTTCTGCTTTCATCCAGGAGAGACATTCCATGACTTCGCGCGATATCTTCGTGGTCGGCACCGCCCGCACCGCCATCGGCACCTTCGGCGGCTCGCTGAAGGACGTGCCCAACACCCAGCTTGCCACCACCGCCGTCAAGGCCGCCATCGAGCGCAGCGGCGTCGCGGCCGATGCCATAGGCCACGTGGTCATGGGCAACGTGATCCCCACCGACGTGAAGGACGCCTACCTGAGCCGCGTGGCGGCCATCGACGCGGGCTGCCCCATCGAGACGCCGGCCTTCAACGTGAATCGCCTCTGCGGCTCGGGCCTGCAGGCCATCGTGTCGGCGGCGCAGGCCATCGCTCTGGGCGACTGCGACATCGCCATCGGCGGCGGTTCGGAGTCGATGAGCCGCGGGCCGTACTTCGATACTTCGGCACGCTACGGCGCACGCATGGGCGATGCGGTGCTGGTCGACTACATGCTCGGCATCCTTCACGACCCGTGGGAGAAGATCCACATGGGCATCACCGCCGAGAACGTGGCCGCGCGCTACGGCATCACGCGCGAGCAGCAGGACGAGCTGGCGGTGCTGAGCCAGCAGCGCGCTGCGGCCGCCATCGCGGCAGGCCGCTTCAAGGAGCAGATCGTTCCGGTCGAGGTCAAAACGCGCAAGGGCGTGGTGCTCTTCGACACCGACGAGCATGTGCGCGCCGACACCACGGTCGACACGCTGTCGAAGATGAAACCCGCGTTCAAGAAGGACGGCCTCGTCACCGCCGGCAACGCATCGGGCATCAACGATGGAGCGGCTGCCGTGGTGCTCGCCAGCGGCGAGAGCGTCAAGGCGCGGGGCCTGAAGCCGTTGGCGCGCCTCGTGGGCTACGCGCATGCCGGTGTCGAGCCCGCGTACATGGGCATCGGTCCGGTGCCGGCCACGCGCAAGGTGCTGGAGCGCACCGGCCTGAAGGTGGGCGACCTCGACGTGATCGAGTCGAACGAAGCCTTCGCCGCGCAGGCCTGCGCGGTCATCAAGGAGCTGGGCTTCGATCCGGCCAAGGTGAACCCGAACGGCTCGGGCATTTCGCTGGGCCATCCGGTGGGCGCGACGGGCGCGATCATCACGACCAAGGCGATCGCCGAACTGCAACGCGTGCAGGGGCGCTATGCGCTGGTCACGATGTGCATCGGCGGCGGGCAGGGCATCGCCGCGATCTTCGAGCGGGTCTGAACGCATGCTCCGTCCGGCTGTCCTGATCGACCCCGACGAGGTCGACTTCAGCGCCATCCGGGCGCAGGGCGCGGGCGGGCAGAACGTCAACAAGGTGTCGAGCGCGGTGCACCTGCGCTACGACATCCATGCGAGCTCGCTGCCGGCCGACGTGAAGGAGAGGCTGCTCGCGCTGCGCGACAGCCGCATCACGCAGGAAGGCGTGTTCGTGCTCAAGGCGCAGCAGCACCGCACCCAGGAGATGAACCGCGCCGACGCGCTCGCGCGGCTGCAGGCGGTGGTCGACAGCGTGGCCGTCGCGCCGCGCGTGCGGCGGGCTACCAAGCCAACCTACGGTTCGAAGCAGCGCCGGCTCGAAGGCAAGAGCCAGCGCTCGCAGATCAAGAGCCTGCGCGGGCCGGTTCGGGACTGAGCGTTCCCCCGCCGCCGCGCAGCCGGCGGATCTGCAGTCCGACGCCGACCAGGTACAGCACGAGCAGCACGCCGGTGATCGCCTTGAGTTCCGGCGCATCGGCATTCGGCAGCAGAGGGGCGCCCAGCGGCAGCCGCGTGAGCGTTTCGGTGAAGGCCGGGATCCAGTGGAACAGGAAGCTCGCCGAGAACGCGACGGCCTCGATGTAGCGCGCCCACTTGCCGAACAACACGCCCCGCCCGGCGAGTGCGCCCACCGCCAGCGCAGCCAGCGTGATGATGCCCAGCGCGTGCGGCTTGCCGAAGCCGCCGTGCTGGAAGATGCCGAAGCCCGTGAGGCAGGTGAGCACGGTGGTCCACACGAAGAGCCGTCCGAGGCCGGTGCGCATGGTGATCTCCTTGTAGCGGAACAGGGCCAGCAGCCCTGCGACGACGGCGATCAGGCTGATCGCCGTATGAACCGTCCCCAGGGACGTGAGTCCCAGCCATCCTGTCGGTGCCATGCGGATCTCCTCGTGTCGTGGTGCGGCATTCTGGCGCTTTGCAACAAATTTGCGCAATCTGGGATGAATTGAGTGCAAAAGGCCCTGCTCCACGGGGTTGAAACGTCTGCCGATCACAATCGCACGCATGAGAAGGCCCTTATCGCGCGCCGTGCTGGCCGCGTTCCTGCTGGCTCCGGCCGCGGCGCTCCTGAGCGGATGCGGCCCCGGAGCGGCAGCGAAACCAGACGCAAGCACCGCCGCGGCCCCCGAGCTCAAGTGGGAAGAACTGATCCCCAAGAGCTGGGACCCCACCAAGCGCTACCGCAACATCAGCCTCGAAGCCCTGCGCGACAACGACCCCCGCGCCATCCAGATGCTCGACGAGATGCGCGCCGTCTGGGACAACGCCCCCGTTAACGTCGCGCTCGACGGCAAGCCCGCCAAGCTCGCAGGTTTCGTCGTTCCGCTGGACAACACGCAGGACGGCATCCGCGAGTTCCTGCTGGTGCCGTACTTCGGCGCCTGCATCCACACCCCGCCGCCACCGGCCAACCAGATCGTGCACGTGGTCGCGGCCTCGGTCGTGAAGGGTCTGCACGCGATGGACACGGTGTACGTCAGCGGCACGATGAAGGCGGCGCGTTATTCGTCGGAAGACATGGGCGTGAGCGGCTACGAGATCAAATCGGCCGCGGTCGAGCGCTTCGTGGCGAAGCAGCCGCAGTGAGCGACGGCGCTCAGCTGCCCATTCGCTGCGACAGGAAATCCAGGAACGACGTGATGCGCGCCGACAGCTGCGTGTTGCGGTAGTACACGGCGTTCACCGGCTGGCGCACGTCCGCAGTCTCCTTCGCCAGCACCTGCACCAGCGCGCCGTTGGCGCGGTCGGTGCCGGTCATGAAGTCCGACAGGCAGACGATGCCCACGCCCGCCAGCGCGAGCTGGCGCAGCGTTTCGCCGCTCGATGCCACCAGCGTGGGCGCGATGTTCCATTCGTCGCCATGCACGCCGCGCAGCGGCCAGCGGTTCAGCGACTCGGGCTGGGTGAAGCCCAGCAGCGCGTGTTCGGCCAGGTCGGCCACCTTGCGCGGCTTGCCGTGCGCCTCGAGGTACGCGGGGCTCGCGAGCACGCGCAGCCGGTGCGTGCCGAGCGGTCGCGCATGCAGGGTGGAGTCGCGCAGCGGGCCGATGCGGATCGCCACGTCGGTGCGGCGCTCCAGCAGGTCGATGGGCAGGTCGTCGGTGTCGAGCTCCAGGCTGATCTGCGGATAGAGCCGGCGGAACTCCGGCACCAGCGGCACGATGGCGTGCAGCATGAACGGCGAGGCCGCGTTCACGCGCAGGCGGCCGGCGGGCTGCTCGCGGCGCGCGGCCATGTGTTCCTCGGCGTCGTCGATGGCATCGAGGATCGCGCGCGTGCGCTGCAGGAAGGCCGCGCCTTCCTCCGTGAGTTCGAGCCTGCGCGTGGTGCGGCGAAGCAAGGTGGTGTCGAGCTTCTGCTCGAGCCGGCTCAGCGCGCGGCTGATGCCCGAGACGGTCTGAGAGAGCTGCTCCGACGCGGCCGTGATCGAGCCGGTGTCCACCACCGTGCGGAACGCGACGAGCTCTTCGATGGTGGTCTTCATGGGCGATGGCGCCTCAGGCGGCGGCTTCCTGCTGCGCGGGCACTTCGACGCGCGGCATCAGCGCCGCGAGCGCCTCGCCGTCGGTGCGGTAGCTGAAGAGCATCGGCCCCGGCGCCAGCAGCCCGGCGCTTTCCAGCACCTGCATCGCGGGCAGCTTCATGCCGCTCAGGTGAAGGCGGATGCCCTTGGATTCCATCATCCGGCGGATCGAGCCGAACACTTCGGCGCCGGTGATGTCGATGCGGTTGATCGGCTGCGCGAACAGGCACACGTCGGTGAGGTGCGGCCGCTCGGCCAGGGCCACCGTGAGCGCGCGTTCGAGCGTGGAGGCGGATGCGAAGTCGAGTTCGGCGTCCATGCGCAGCGCATAGAGGTTCGGCGCCAGCGGTGGCAGCTTCCAGAGGTTGCGGTCGCGCAGGCTGCCGTCGGGATGCAGGCCCACCTCGATGATGCGCGGGTGCAGGTGCCGGTACATGTAGTGCGCCAGCGCGGCCAGCAGGCCGCCGAGCACGCCCCAGTAGATGCTCGGCGCGGTCGCGATGGTCAGCGCGAAGGTGCCGAAGGCGATGCCCGCTTCGATGCGCGAGATGCGCCACAGCGCGGTGAAGCTCGCCGGCTTCACCAGCCCCAGGATGGCCGTGACCACCACCGCCGCCAGCACCGCCTGCGGCACGTGATAGAGCAGCGGCATCAGCCACAGCAGCGCGCCCGCCACCACGACCACGCTGAAGAGCGTCGCCCAGCCGGTCTGCGCGCCCGCATACAGCGTGATGGCCGAGCGCGAGAACGACGAACTCGTGGGAAAGGCACCGCTGAAGCCCGAGGCCAGCTTGGCCAGTCCCTGGCCGATCAGATCCTGGTTTTCGTTCCAGAGCGTGCCGGCGCGCGCGTTGTCGACCTTGGCGCTCGAAGCCGTTTCGAGAAAGCTCACCAGCGTGATCATCAGCGCCGGCAGCACCAGCGCGCTGAAGGTGCTCAGCGGCAGCAGCCCCGGCCAGTAGAAAGAGGGCAGGCCCGAGGGCAGCGTGCCCACCACCGCGCCGCCGCGCAGCGCGTAGTCGGCCAGCCAGCTGAGAGCCGCTGCGCCGGCCACGAGTGCCATCGTTGTCGGAAAGCGTGGCAGCAGGCGCTTGCCCAGCCACAGCACCGCGATGCTGCCCAGCCCGAAGGCGATGGCCACCAGGTCGGGCAGCGGTCCGCCCTTCAGCACCTGCGGAATGGTCCGTCCCGTGAAGCCCAGCAGCGCCGGCAGCTGCGAGATCGCGATCAGCACTGCCGCGCCCTGCGTGAAGCCGATGAGCACCGGCGAATTCACCAGCCGCAGCAGCCAGCCGAAGCGCCCCGCGCCCAGCACGATCTGGATCGCGCCCGACATCAGCGTGAGCCACACAGCCATCGCCACCCACTCGGCGCTGCCCGCCACTGCCAGCGGCGCGAGCGAGGCCCCCACCAGCAGGCTGGTGAGCGCCGTCGGCCCCACCGACAGCCGCTGCGACGAACTGAACATCACCGCGACCAGCGCCGGGAACAGCGCTGCGTAGACCCCGGTGACCAGTGGCATGCCCGCCAGCGCCGCATAGGCGACGCCCTGCGGAATGACCATCAGCGCCACGGTGATGCCGGCCATCGCCTCGTTGCGCAGCAGCGCGGCGGAAGGGCGGGGCCAGGCCAGGCACGGAACCCAGCGCGAAAGGCGCTGGCGCAGGGAAGGAGAGGGGGCAGCCGGGGTCATGGAAGTTTGCGGGCGCACGGGAGAAAACTGCAGGCACATGCGCGGTGCGCCGCGCGAAAGCGATGCGGAATGTGTAGCCGGGTCAGATCAAGGAAGTGGCGTTCTTGAGCACGTAGTCGCAGGCCTTTTCCTTGACCTTCGACGACAGGCCCTTGAGGTTCAGCGACTTGCCGTCGCCGCCCTGCAGCAGGCCCTTGGCGCCGCTGGCGAAGCCGGTCTCCTGCTTCTTCTGCCCGGTGATCTTGGCGAGCAGCTTGTCCTTCACCGAGGCCGCGTCGCCGCCCAGGTAGTTGTTCTTCACGCAGTACTGCAGCACGCCGGCCGCGTTGCCCATGGTGCTGGTGCCGACGGCGGGCATCTTGAAGCCCAGGCTGCTGCCCAGGTTGCCGAGCGCCGATCCGCCCGCGTTGCCGGTGCCGCCCTGCGAGTTGGCGCTGGCGGCTTCGCCGGCCTTTTCCTTCAATTGGTCGAGCAGGTTGTTGGCCTGCGCCGAGGCGCCCGCGGCGAGCAGCGCCAGGGCGATGAGGGTTGAACGGGCGTGCATGTCGTCCTCCTGTCGGTACGCGTGGTGGAAAGCGGCCACCAGCATAACGGAGACGCCGGGGCGAGGCCCCGGCCGCAGTCGCCCTTGCGCCTGTGTTTACTTCGACCGTGGAGGGCGCTTTTCGAGCAGCGGCGCGCTGGTGCCCTGCACGCCGACCAGGCCGAGCACCGTCACCAGCGAGTTCTGCGCGCCCTTCCAGCCGTCGGTCACGTCGATCCACTCCGACAGCGCATGGAAGCCGCCGGTCTTGCCGCCGCCGCCGATGATGATGGCCGGGATGCCCAGCGACATCGGCAAGTTGGCGTCGGTGCTCGCGCCGGTCAGCAGCGTCTTGTGGCCGAACGCGGCGTTCGAGCGCGTGGCGGCCTCGACGATCACCGTGTCCGACTGCGTGCGGCCGCCCGGACGGTCGCCGATGAGCTTGGTGCTCACGCTCAGCGTGTTGACGTTCCAGCGCTTGTTTTCCTCGGCCACGGCTTCGTCGATGGCCGCGAGGATCTTCTTCTCGGTCTCCAGCAGCGGCGCCATGTCGTCGGAGCGGATGTCGACCGCCATGCGCGCATCCGGTGCGATGGTGTTCACCGAGGTGCCGCCGCCGACCGTGCCGACCGTGAACGTCGTCTTGGGGAAGCTCGGCGTGCGGATGTCGGCGATCTTCGCGATGGCGCGGCCCATGCCGTGGATGGCGCTCGGCACCTGGCCGAAGGCGCCGTAGCTGTGGCCGCCGGGGCCCTTGAAGCTCACCTCGTAGCGGTGGCTGCCGGTGCCCAGCATCAGCACGGTGCCGTCGGGTGCGGGCTCCAGGCCGACCATGCCGTCGATGTCGAGGTTGTCGCGAAAGATCGCCTTGATGCCGCGCAGGTTGCCGAGCTCTTCCTCACCCACGTTGCCCACGAAGAGCAGGTCGCCCACCGTCTGGATCTTGTTGTCGTTCAGCACCTTGAGCCACGACAGCAGCACCGCGAGGCCGCGCGTGTCGTCGGAGATGCCGGGCGCGTAGAGCTTGCCGTCGCGTTCCTTCACCTTCACGTCGGTGCCGGCGGGGAACACGGTGTCGAGGTGGGCCGAGATCAGCAGCTTCGGTCCGTTGCCCGTGCCCTTGCGCAGGCCGACCACGTTGCCTTCGGCGTCGATCTTCGCGTCGGCGAGGCCCAGCGCCTTCATGCGTGCGAGGAAGGCTTCGGCGCGCTTCTGCTCCTTGAAGGGCGGGGCTTCGATCTCGGTGAGCATCTTCAGGTCTTCGACCGAGCGGTCGTGATCGGCCTTGACCGCGTCCAGCAGCTTCTGGATGGCGGGCGAGGCCATCAGTTGGGTGTAGGCCTTGTCCACTTCGGGCCGCACCTGCGCGGGCGGGGCCGCGACGCTGCCGCCCTGGGCGTGCGCGAAGCCGGCGGCGGCCGAGGCCAGGGCGAGGCCAAGGACGCGGATGAGGGGGGCGAGGCGAAGTGCGGCGGAACGAGGTGACGCGGTGCGGGGCATGGTGTGGAGGTGTCCTGGTTTTTTGAAGCGGGCCGGATCGAGATCGGCGCCGCCGGTGCAGCGCCGTCGTCAGCGATTCTTATGGCTGTGTTAGGCGCGCGCTCTGGTTTAATCTTCCGCGTTGTCAGTTTTTCTAACGAAGCCCTCATGCGCCGCCACATTCCGAGCACCCGAGCGCTGCTGATCTTCGACGCGGTGGCCCGGCACCACGGCGTCGGCAAGGCCGCCGAGGAGCTGTGCCTCACGCACAGCGCGGTGAGCCAGCAGCTGCGGCTGCTGGAGGAGCAGATCGGCGTGCGGCTGGTGCAGCGCACCGCGCGCGGCACCGAGCTCACCGAGGCCGGGCAGCGCTACCACGGGCAGATCTCCGGCGACCTGCTGCGGCTGCAGAACCACACGCTCGAAGCCATGGCGCAGCGCACCGACGGCCTGCGCCTGCTGGTGGGGGCGGTGCCGGTGCTGGCCGAGGGCTGGCTCACGCCGAGGCTGCCCGAGTTCGTCTCCCGCAATCCGGGCTGCAGCCTGCACCTGCAGGTGTTCCCTACGCATCTCTACATGGAGGACCAGCCCTTCGACGTGGGCGTGCAGTACGACGACGCCGTATGGCCGGGCGCGAATGCCCAGCCGCTGATGGGCGAGTCCTGCGTCGCGGTGTGTTCACCCCAGGCGAAGGGGCGCGGGGCCATGGCGCGGGGCGACTTCCGCGCGGCACAGCTGCTGCAGCTGCGCACGCGCATGGGGGCGTGGGAGGAGTGGTTCGGGCAGGTGGCGAACCTGCGCGCCCCGGACAACCTCGTGGCGGGGCACCGCTTCGACCTGTTCTCGTCGCTGGTCGCGGCGGTTCGCGCCGACCTTGGCGTGGGGCTGGTGCCCGACTATTTCGTGGAGCGCGAACTGCGTTCGGGCGAGCTGGTGCTGGCCTGCCCGCACCGTGCGCCCTCGAGCCGGGGCTACAGCGTGTTCGTGGCGCCGAGCCGCACCGACGACCCGCTGGTCGGCGCCTTCGTGGCATGGCTGCGCGCGGCGGCCGCGCCTCCGCTGCAGGCGGTGGCCGCCTAGGCGCGCCTGAAAAGCAGCACCGAGTTCGTGCCGCCGAAGGCGAAGGAGTTGCTGATGGCGGCTTCGAGCGACGGTGCCGCCGTATCGTCCTGCGTCACCAGGTCGAGCCTGCATTCCGGATCGATCTCGCGGCAGTTCGCGTTGGGCGGCAGCTGCCGCTGCTGCAGCGCCATCACCGTGACGATCGCCTCGATGGCGCCCGCCGCGCCCAGCATGTGGCCATGCAGCGCCTTGGTCGAGCTCACGCGCAGCGTGTCGAGATCGTCGCCCCACACGTCGGCCAGCGCGTTGCGCTCGACCACGTCGCCGATGCGCGTGGCCGTGCCGTGCGCGTTGCAGTAGCCCACGTCGCGCGGCTGCAGGCCGGCCAGGCGCAGGGCGGCGCGCAGCGCGCGGGCCTGGCCCGGCGCGTCGGGCTTGGTGAGATGGGTGGCGTCGCTGCTCAGGCCCCAGCCGGCCAGCGTGGCGTGGCTGCGGGCGCCGCGCGCGCGTGCGCGCTCGGCCGATTCGAGAACGAGGAAGGCCGCGCCTTCGCCCAGCGCGAAGCCGCTGCGGTCGGTGGCGAAGGGCTTTACAGCGCCGGCCGCTTCGCCCGGCTGGAAGCCGGCCAGCGTCTGCATGGCCTGCCATGCCACCACCACGCCCGGCACGATCAGCGCTTCGCTGCCGCCGGCGATGGCGATGTCGACCTCGCCGCGCTGCACGGCCTTGGCCGCTTCGGCGATCGCGACCGAAGACGAGGCGCAGGCGACCGAGTAGGTGAGCACCGGGCCCTTCACGCCCTGGCGCATCGCCACGTGGGCGGCGGGTGCGTTGGGCATGAAGGCGGGAATGGTGAGCGGAGACACGCGGCCGTTGCCGCGATAGGCCGCCTCGAGTGCCGCGGCGCCGCCCATGCCGCAGCCCGAGAAAACGCCGACGCGCTCCGGGTCGGCGTCGGAAACGGCCAGGCCCGCGTCGCGCATCGCCAGGTCGGCGGCGGCCACGGCCAGCTGGCTCACGCGGTCGACGCCAGCGAGCTGCAGCTTGGTGAACCAGCGGGTCTCGTCGAAGGCGACGGTGGCCGCCGCTGCCGGTTTGGGTAGTTCAGGGAAAACGGGCTGTATGGCCGACCGGCCCTGCAGCAGGACCTGGAAGAGGGCGCCGGGCTCGTCGCCGTGCGGCGCCACGACGCCCAGCCCGGTGACGGCGACTTCGTGGTTCACGACGCCGACGCGGCTTTCTCGGCCCTGACCTTGTCGACCAGCACGGAGAGTTCGGCCAGGGTGTCGATGCTCGCGTCCTCGTCGGGCATGGTGATGCCGAAGTGGTCTTCGATGGCGAACAGAAACTCGGCGAGGGCCAGCGAATCGAGTCCGCCGGTCTCACGCATGGAGGCGTGAGGGTCGAGCTTCGACGGTTCGATGCCGTACTTCTCGTGGATCAGGTCCTGCAATTCCTTCAGCGAACTCATCGTGCAATGCCTGTCGTCGTGTGCCGCCGATCGATCGCCGCCCTGTGCGGTCCTTGAGTCAATCGATCCCTTCCTCGTCGGCCAGTGGTGAGTGGTCAGTGTTTACGGATGATATCCGCTCCCACGCGAGGGGAATCCCTGCGTTCCCGCCCGCCCGGGCGCCAGCGCATCGAGGGCAGGGCGAACGCCATGCCCAGCAGCGCGCCCGCCGCCACGTCGAGCGCCACGTGCTGCTTGACCGCCAGCGTCGAATAGGCGATGGCAGCGAACCAGGCCCAGTTCAGCCAGCGCCAGAAGGCCGGCGTGCGCGCCTCGCGCAGCACGTCCTCGATGCGGATGGCGGTGAAGATGGCCACCGCCACATGCATCGACGGGCAGGCGTTGCCCGCCGCGTCCACGCCCTGCAGCATCGCGAAGCCCGGGTAGCCGGAGACGTCGATGGCCAAGGGAGGTATCTGGGTCGGCCAGAAATAGAAGATGCCCAGGCCGGTGACGCACAGCCCGCCGATCCACAGCCCGTAGACCACCAGCTCGCGGAAGGTCAGCTGCAGCCCCGGCGCGATGCCCACGTACACCCACAGCGAGAGGTACGGGCCCAGCAGGTAGGGCTGGAAGGGCAGCAGGTGGTCCAGCGGCGTCAGCGGCATCACCTCGATCGGAAAGACCGGGTTGCGCAGCAGGTGGAAGTAGCCGATGAAGAACAGCCACGTGAAGACCGTGGTGCCGACTGCCTTCAGCAGGAAGTGGCGGCGCACGCGCAGCCAGATGTCGGCGGTCCACGTGGGCGGCCTGGCGACGGGGGCTGCGTTCAGGGAGATCGGAGAGTGCATGGTGTTGTCGGCCGCCGATCTTGCCAGAGCGCCGCGAAGCGCCCGCCGGTGCTTCGCCGCGTCAGGCGGGCGCGGCCCGCTTGCGGTGCTGGAACGAGGTGGGCGAGCGGCCCGTGGCGGCCTTGAACATCGCGCAGAAGGCGCTGTCGGTGGCGTAGCCGCTGGCCGCAGCCACCTGGCTCACCGCCATGCCGCGCGCCAGCAGCGGCAGCGCATGCGCCATCACGGCCTGCTGTCGCCACTGCTGCCAGCTCATGCCGAGCTGGTCGCGAAACAGGCGCGCCACCGTGCGCTCGCTGGCGCCGATGGCCGCCGCGCGCTCGGCCAGCGTGGCGCGGTCGGCCGGGTTGCGCAGCAGCGTCTCGCAGAGCTGGCGCAGGCGCTTGTCGGTGGGCAGCGGCACGTCGATGCGGATCTGCGTGGCGCGCTCCAGTTCGTCGACCAGCAGCGGCGCGATCATCCGCTCGCGCTGCGGCGCATGCGCATCGGCCGGCGGCAGGCCGTCGGGCGTGGTGTCGAGCGCCAGCATCAGCGCGCGCAGCAGCGGGCTGATCTCGAGCACCTCGCATTTCTCCCAGGAGGGCGCGATCCAGGCGTGCAGGTAGATGGTGCGCAGTTCGGCGTCTTCGATCAGCGTGATGCTGTGCGGCATGTTGGCCGGCACCCAGAGCGCGCGCGAGGGCGGCACGATGTAGCTGCCGTCCTGCGTGCTCAGGCGGATCACGCCGCGCGTGGAGAAAGTGAGCTGCGGCCACGGGTGCTCGTGAAGCTCGACCAGCGTGTCAGCGCTCAGGAAGTGCTCCTTGGCGCGCAGCGGCCGCACAGCGTCGGGTGCGAACAGGTGCGGCGTGAGGGAGGCGACGCTGTTGATCGGGGTGGGCCCGCGCAGCCTGGCGGCGGACGCGGCGCTCCTGGAGGTGGGTGAGGCGGCGCTTGGCATGGTTTCGACAAATGTTGTCGCTGTATCGCCATTCTGCCGCGTCCCCGACGCATAGCATCGACGCCTGCCCCGATTTTTTGTAGCAATCCATGTCTTCCAACTCGCCCACGAGCGCCGCTCCCGCCGCTTCCCCTTCCTCCAACACCCTGGGCAGCGATGCCAAGCTGATCGGCCTGGTCGGCCTGGCCCACGCGGTCAGCCACTTCAGCCAGCTCATCCTCGCGCCGCTGTTCCCTTGGCTGAAGGACGCGTTCAACGTGAGCTATGTCGAGCTGGGCGCGGTGCTGACCGTGTTCTTCGTGGTCTCGTGCATCGTGCAGGCGGCCTCGGGCTTCATCGTCGACAAGCTGGGGCCGCGGCCGGTGCTGTTCGTCGGGCTCGGGGCATTGGGGCTGGCGGCTTTCGGTTATGCCCTGGCGCAGAGCTACTGGATGCTGCTGCTGTGCGCGGTGGTCGGCGGCATCGGCAACGGCGTGTTCCACCCGGTGGACTACACGCTGTTCAACCGCAAGGTTGCGCCCACGCGCCTGGGCCATGCCTACAGCGTGCACGGCATCACCGGCAGCCTGGGCTGGGCGCTCGCGCCGGCCTTCGTGGTGCCGATCGCGATTGCCTTCTCGTGGCGCGTGGCGCTGGCATCGGCCGGTGCGGTGGCCTTGCTGGTGCTGCTGGTGCTGTGGATCTATCGCAGCGTGCTGTCGCTCGATGCGGCGGCGGTGCACAAGGCCACGGGGCAGGGCGAAGCCGCGCACTCGGGCGGCGAGTTCGACTTCCTGCGCATCCCGGCCGTGTGGATGTGCTTCGGTTTCTTCTTCTTCTATGCCGTGGTGATCAGCGTGGTGCAGACCTTCGCGCCCGTGGCCGCGGGGCATCTGCACGCGGTGCCGGTGGCGCTGGTGGCCGTGTGCCTCACGGTCTACATGGTGGCGAGCGCCGCGGGCATGGTGGTGGGCGGCTTCCTTGCTTCCGACCCGTCGCGCTGCGAGCGCATCGTGGGCGTGGGCTTCGGCCTGGCCGCCGCGCTGGCGTTGATGCTGGCCTTTGCCGACTTCCCGCCGATCATCGTGCCGGTGCTCTTCGGCGCGATGGGTTTCGTCTCAGGCGTCGCCGGGCCGTCGCGCGACCTGCTGGTGAAGAAGTCGACGCCGCCCAACGCCACCGGCCGCGTCTACGGCGTGGTCTACGCCGGCCTCGACATCGGACAGGCCGTGGCACCGCTGGTGTTCGGCCGGCTCATGGACCACGGCCAGTACACCAGCGTGATCGTGGGACTGGCGCTGGTGCAGGGCGTGCTGATCGCCAGCGCGTTCAACGTGCGGCGCGTGCGGCGCACGGCGCTGGTGGTGCCGGCTTCCGCCTGAGTCTGCGCGCCGCGCGGCCTAAGTGCCGCCGATATCATCGACCGCATGCAAGCCTTGTATGTCTATGTGGTCGCCGGCGCCGTGTTGGCGGGTTTCGTGCAGGGCCTGTCGGGCTTTGCGTTCGGCCTGGTGGCGATGTCTGTCTGGGCCTGGACACTGGAGCCCCAGCTTGCCGCCGTGCTCGCGCTGTTCGGGGCACTCACGGGGCAGGTGATTGCCGCTGTCACCGTGCGGCGCTCCTTCGACAAAAGCGTTCTCTGGCCCTTCCTGCTTGGCGGTCTGGTGGGCGTGCCGTTCGGCGTCTGGCTGCTGCCGCATCTGGACCTTGTCGTCTTCAAGCTTTGCCTTGGCGTGCTGCTGGTGCTGTGGTGTCCGGCGATGCTGATGTCGCAGCATCTGCCGAAGGTGGCTTTCGGCGGGCGCGTGGCTGATGGGGTGGCCGGTGCGATCGGTGGCGCGATGGCCGGTATCGGCGGGTTCTCGGGGACCATTCCTACGCTGTGGTGCACGTTGCGCGGGTTTCAGCGGGATACGCAGCGGGCGGTGATCCAGAACTTCAATCTGTCGATGTTGCTGGTGGCGTTCGGGATTCACGTCTTCAGCGGGAATATCGGGCGGTCTGTCGTGCCTTTGCTGGGGGTGGTGGCGCTGGCGGTGGCTGTGCCTGTGTTGCTGGGGGCTCGGCTTTATATCGGGATCAGTGAGGTTGCGTTTCGGAAGATTGTCTTGGGGTTGTTGACTGGTTCTGGGGTTGCTCTGTTGGCTTCTGCTGTTCCGGCCTTGTTTTCTCGTAGCTGAGCGATTCCTTTCCGGGGCCGGGACTCGCCCCGGCAGGCGACCTACTTTTCTTTGTCTCGCCAAAGAAACGTAGGCAAAAGAAAGGCGACCCCACTGTCTGCGACCCCTTCGCTGCGCTACGGGGCAACCTGCGGTGCTCGCGTTTCGCGGGGTCTCGCAGAACTCGCTTCGCTCAAACAGCTGCGAGCCCTGATCCGCGAAACGCTGCGCTCCTCGGCGCAGCCAGAGGGGAGGGGGAACGTGCGGGCCATCGCGTTGCTCGGCCACCAAGGCACGGCAGGCGCTTCGCGCCCGCCGTGCTTGGAATCGATCGTTGGTTGTTGGGGGCGGATTGAGTCCGCGCCGAGCAAAGCGAAGGCCAGTCCAGGCTGTTCAGGAAGCCGAGCGAAGCGATGGCGCGGGTCGCTCCCTTCTGGCTGCGCCGAGGAGCGCAGGCGTAGGAGGGATAAGGGCCGCAGCTGTTTGAGCGAAGCGAGTTCTGCGGACCCCCTCCTACGTCGAGCACCGCAGGTTGCCCGTAGCGAAGCGCAGGGACGCAGACAGTAGGGTCGCCTTTCTTTTGCCTACGTTTCTTTGGCGAGGCAAAGAAAAGTAGGTCGGCCGCCGGGCCGAGACCCGGCCTCGGGAAGCAAAGCCCCAAAGAACGTCACCGGGGCAACGCCAACGCAAACGGCAAACTAACCACCCCCAGCAAGGTAGACAAAGTCACCAGCCCCGCCACATAAGGCCCGTTGTACCCCATGCGAGCAGCCAGCACATAAGCGCTAGAAGCAGTAGGCACAGCAGAAAACGCCATCAGCACAGCCCCCTGCGCAGCATCGAGCCGAAGCGCCCGAGCCAGCCCCCAGGCCACCAACGGCAGCAACAGATGCCGTATCGCCAGCACAGACACGGCCAGCACCTTCCCGGCCCCGAGGGTGGAAAACTTCATCCCCGCCCCCGCGGCCAGCAGCCCAAGCGCCAGCGAAGCAGCCCCGATCCGCGTCAGCGTGGGAGTTGCCCAGCCGGGCACGGTCAGCCCCAGCACATTGGCCAGCAACCCCGCCACGGTCGCGACGATCAGCGGGTTGCGCACCAGCTGCCGCACGAACCCCGTCTGCGCATGCCGCGTCATCGGCCACACGGCCGCGATGTTGAAGATGGGCACGCACACGCCGATGAGCACGGCGATCAGCAGCAGACCCTCGGAGCCTGCGAGCCTTTCGGCGAGCGCCAGGCAGATGAAGGAGTTGAAGCGGAACGCGACCTGCGTGCTGGCGGCGTGGTCGCGCCGGTCGATGTGCGTGCGCAGGCCCGGTACGAAAGGCAGGGCATAGGCCAGCGCGATGCCGCAGGCTCCGATGCACAGCCCCGCGGTCAGCAGGTTCGACGTGGCTCCGAAGTCGAGCGGGCTGCGCACGATCGAGTGGAAGAGCAGGACGGGAAATAGAAAGTAGTAAACGAGGCTCTCGACCTGGTCCCACACGCGGCGGTCGAGGGCGGTGTAGCGGCACAGGAGCCAGCCGATGGCGATGAGGGAGAAGTCGGGGAAGAGCAGCTGCGCGTAATTCACCGCTTCGAGGATAAACCCGCTTGACCATGGGTAATCCAGAGCACGGAGACCGCCGGCTAGCCGCTAGCATCCGGGCTTCGTTTTTCGACATCAGCCAAGTCAGATCAATAAGGAGTTTTCGATGCAACGTCGTCAATGGGGCGCGATGGTGGGAGCCGCGGCACTGGTCGCAGTGGCGGGTCAGAGCTTTGCGCAGGGTTATCCCAACAAGCCCGTCGAACTGAGCGTGCCGTTCGCACCGGGCGGCACGACGGACATCGTGGCGCGCGTGATTTCCGATCCGCTGGGCAAGGTGCTGGGCCAGCCGGTGGTGGTGATCAACCGCGCCGGTGGCGGCGGCATCGTGGGCGCGGCCGAAACCGCCCGTGCGACGCCCGACGGCTACAAGCTGGGCATCGCCACGGTGTCGAGCACGGCGGCCAACCCGGCCATCAATCCGAAGACGCCGTACGACCCGATCAACGACTTCACGCCGATCATCAACATCGCGGCCACGCCGAACATCATCGCGGTCAACCCGAGCTTCCCCGCCAAGAACTACGCAGAGTTCGTGGCCGAGCTGAAGAAGAACCCCGGCAAGTACTCGTACGCCTCGTCGGGCACGGGCGGCATCGGCCACCTGCTGATGGAGCTCTACAAGAGCCTCACCAACACCTTCGTCACGCACATCCCCTACCGCGGCGCGGGCCCGGCGCTGAACGACGTGGTGGCCGGCCAGGTGCCGATCATGTTCGACAACATCCCCTCGGCCATGCCCTTCATCCAGAGCGGCCGGCTGATCCCGATCGTGGTGTCGGCGCCGCAGCGCCTGGCCGCGCTGCCCAACGTGCCGACCTTCAAGGAAGTGGGCCTGGAGCCGGTGAACCGCATGGCCTACTACGGCATCCTCGGCCCGAAGGGCCTGCCCAAGGAAGTGGTCGAGAAGATCAGCGCGGGCGTGAAGAAGGCGGTCGAAGAACCGGCGGTGCGCAAGCGCATCGAGGACACGGGCTCGCTGATCGTGGCGAACACGCCCGACCAGTTCGCCGCGCAGATCAAGGCCGAGTACGACGTGTACAAGCAGGTCGTGAAGAAGCAGAACCTGAAGCTCGACTGAGGATCGCTCCTCGCACCAGGGAAGCCGCCCGCATGCCGGGCGGCTTTTTCTTTTTGCTATCTTGCAAGGCATGAGCACAGAGGCAGCCACGCAGACGACACCCGAGATCGACGATTTCATCGACGCCCTGTGGCTCGAGGACGGGTTGTCGAAGAACACGCTGGCGGCCTACCGCCGCGACCTGGCGCTGTTCGCGCAGTGGCTCGGCGCGCAGCGCAGCGGCACCGCACTCAACGCCGCGAAGGAGACGGACCTGCAGGCCTACATGGGCGCGCGGCTGTCGACCAAGGGCAAGGCCACGTCGGCGAACCGCCGGCTCACGGTGTTCAAGCGCTACTACCGCTGGGCGCTGCGCGAGCGGCGCATCGCGGCCGATCCGAGCATCCGGCTCGTGCCGGCGCGGCAGATGCCTCGCGCCATCAAGACGCTTTCCGAAAAGCAGGTCGACGATCTGCTGGCCGCGCCCGACGTCGAGTCGCCGCTCGGCCTGCGCGACCGCGCGATGCTGGAGCTGATGTACGCCAGCGGCCTGCGCGTGAGCGAGCTGGTGGCGCTCAAGGTCACCGACATGAGCCTCAACGACGGCGTGCTGCGCGTGCTCGGCAAGGGCAGCAAGGAGCGGCTGGTGCCTTTCGGCGGCGAGGCGCGGCGCTGGATCGAGCGCTATCTGGAAGAGTCGCGCCCCGCCATCCTCGACGGACAGCAGACACCCGACCTGTTCGTCACCGCGCGCGGCGCCGGCATGACGCGCGTGATGTTCTGGATCATCGTGAAGAAGCACGCCACCGCGGCGGGCATCCACGTGCCGCTGTCGCCGCACACGCTGCGCCATGCCTTCGCCACGCACCTGCTGAACCACGGCGTCGACCTGCGCGCGGTGCAGCTGCTGCTGGGGCACGCCGACATCTCGACGACGACCATCTACACGCACGTGGCGCGCGAGCGCCTGAAGCAGCTGCATGCCACGCACCACCCGCGCGGTTGAGCCTTCGCAGGACTGCCGCATCGGCTGCGCCGGATGGAGCCTGCCGCGCGCGCTGTGGCCGGTGTTTCCGGCCGAAGGCTCGCACCTGGAGCGCTATGCGCAGCGCTTCGACGCGGTCGAGATCGATACCTCGTTCTACCGGCCGCACCGGCGCGAGACCTACGAGCGCTGGGCCGCGAGCACGCCTGAAGGGTTTCGCTTCGCGGTCAAGCTGCCCAAGGCGGTGACGCACGAATGCCGGCTGGTCGATGCGATGCCGGCTTTCGAGGCGTTTGCCGCGCAGGTCGAGGGCCTCGGCAGCAAGCTGGGTGCCCTGGTCGTGCAGTTGCCACCCAGCCTGGCGTTCGATGCAGAAGCGGTGCGCGGCTTCTTCACCGCGCTGCGGCACAGGCACCGCGGCGCGGTGGTGCTGGAGCCGCGCCATCGCAGCTGGTTCACGCCGCAGGCCGACGGGTTCTTGTCAAATTTCGAAGTGGCCCGCGTGCTCGCGGACCCGGTGCTGTTCGACGAAGCCGCGGCCCCCGGCGGCTGGGCGGGCCTTGTCTATCTGCGGCTGCACGGTTCGCCGCGGCGCTACTGGTCCGCCTACGACGAAGAACTGCTCGCGCGCCTCGCCCGGCGGCTGCAGCGCGCGAAAGAGGAGGGTGCGCAGTGCTGGTGCGTGTTCGACAACACGGCCGGCGGCGAGGCAACGGGCAACGCGCTGTCGCTGCAGCGGCTGCTGGAAAATCAATGATCAACAAGAGGAGACGGAACGTGAAATTCAACAGACTCTGCGCAGGCCTTGGGCTCGGCTTTGCAATGGCCGCAGCCGCCGGCCTCGCCGCCGCCCAGGCATTCCCGAGCGCCAAGCCCATCCGCCTGATCGTCGGCTATCCGCCCGGCGGCGGCATCGACTTCGCGGCGCGCACCGTGCAGGTGCCGCTGCAGGAGGCGCTCAAGCAGCAGTTGGTGGTCGACTACAAGCCCGGCGCGAGCGGCATGATCGCGGCCACCGAGCTCACGCGCCAGCCCGCAGACGGCTACACGCTGCTGCTGGCCAACACGGGGCCCTTCGCCATCGCGCCGTACCTGCAGAGCAAGCCGCCCTACGACCCGATCAGGCAGTTCACCTACATCGGCCAGATCAGCCAGGGCAGCTACATCGCGGTGACGCGGCCGGACCATCCGGCGAAGAACCTCAAGGAGTTCGTCGCGTGGGCCAAGGGGCAGCCGGGCAAGGTCAACTTCGCCTCGGGCGGCAACGGCACCTCCACGCACCTCAACGGCGAGCTGATGAACCAGGTGACCGGGCTCGACATGACCCACGTGCCGTACAAGGGGAGCGCGCCCGCGGTGCAGGACCTGATCGGCGGGCAGACGCAGATCCTCATCGACGCGGGCAGCGTGCTGCTGCCGCAGGTGAAGGGCGGCAAGCTCAAGGCACTGGCCGTGACCGGCCCGGCGCGCGATCCGCAGCTGCCCGATGTGCCCACGGTGAAGGAGCTGGGGCTGGCGGGCATGGAGTCGGTCGGCTTCCAGGGGCTGGTCGGGCCGGCGAACATGCCCAAGGAAGTCGTCGACCGGCTTTCGAGCGAGCTGGCCAGGGCGCTGGCGCAGCCCGAGATCAAGGCCAAGTTCGCGACGGCGGGCGCCGAGGTGCATTCGCTCGGGCCGGCCGAGTTCGCGGCTTTCGTGAAGGCGGACAATGAGAAGTGGTCCAGGCTGATCAAGGAGCGCAAGCTGCAGCTGGACTGACGCCATCCATCAAGCAAGCAGGCAGACGACACGGGCTGCCACACACGACACCATGAATTTCCTCGCTTCCTCGAAGCCCTCGCGCCGCACGGCGACCCGACTCCTCGCCGCCGCCGCGCTGTGCGCCGCATCCGGCGCCTTCGCGCAAACCGTGCCCAAGACCGTGCGCCTCATCGTCGCCTACCCGGCGGGCGGCGTCAGCGACGTGGTCGCGCGTGCGCTGGGCGACCGGCTCGCGGCGCAGATGGGCGTCACGGTGATCGTCGACAACCGCGCGGGCGCTAGCGGCGCCATCGGCATGGACGCCGTCGCCAAGGCCGCGCCCGACGGTGCGACGCTGGGCTTCTCGGCCATCAGCCCGCTCGTGCTGAGCCCGCACCTGGGCAAGCTGCCCTTCGATCCGCTGAAGGACGTGGCGCCTGTGGCCAGCGTGATGTATTCGCCGGTGCTGCTGATCGCCACGCCGGCGAGCAAGGCCAAGGACTTCAAGGCGCTGATCGACGATGCCAAGGCGCATCCGGGCGCGGTGCGCTGGGCCACCTCGGGGCCGGCGTCGCTCGGCCACATCGTGCTGGAGCAACTGCGCGCCGCGGCCGGCGTCGACATCACGCACGTGCCCTACAAGGGCGGCGGCCAGCAGCTCAACGACGCGATCGGCGGGCAGTTCGAGATTCTTTCCACCAACGCGAGCCCGACGCTCTCTTCGCACATCCAGTCGGGCAAGCTGCGCCCGCTGGCGGTGGGCGCGCCCGCGCGGCTCGACAGCCTCCCGCAGGTGCCCACGCTGGGCGAGCTGGGCTACAAGGCGGCGAACATCAATTCGCTGTTCGGTGTGTTCGCGCCCGCCGCCACGCCGCCGGCGCTGGTCGCGAAGTACAACGCAGAGATCAACAAGGCGCTGGCCACGCCCGAACTGCGCGCCAAGCTGACGGCCACCGACAACGTGCCCACCGGCGGCACGCCGGCCGCGTTCGCGAAGGAAATCGCCAGCGAGTTCGAGAGCAACGGGCGCATCGTCAAGGCGGCGGGCATCAAGGCCGATTGAGCAGGCCGACCGACCAAGCTGACGCCTTCATGACACCTCCGCTTGTGGGTTAATCTTCCCTACCTTATAGTAGGTAGATGATCAACGCCACAGCCCTGGCCACCGGCAGCACCCGCGAGCAGATCCTCGCGGTGGCGCGGGGCCTGATCGAAACGCGCTCCTACCTGGGCTTCAGCTTCCAGGACGTGGCCGATGCGGTCGGCGTGCGCAAGGCCAGTCTGTACCACCACTTCCCGACCAAGGAGGCGCTGGGCGTCGCGGTGATCCGCGGGGCCACGCAGGGCTTCAAGGACTGGGACGCCGCCCGGGCGCGCGAGCCGAAGGACGCGCTCGAATCGTATTTCCGCATGTACCGCAACACGCTCAGGGCCGGCTCGGCGATGTGTCCCGCAGGGGCGATGGCGCCGGGCTGGGGCGTCGTCAACGACGAACTGCGCCTGGCCGTGCAGGAGCTGCGCAACACGCAGGTGACGTGGCTCACCGGCGTGCTGGGCGCGCTGATGCCGCAGCGCAAGACCGGCGCCTCGGTGGCTTCGCTGGCTGCCTACGTCTTTTCCGTATGCCAGGGCGCGCTGCTGTCGGCGCGCATGACGGGCCGCGTCGAAGATTTCGACGACGCCATCGCCCAACTCAGGAGTTCCTTGCCGGGCTGAGCGCCCGGCGCCGTGCAGGCACGCTTCGGCGTGCTTATTTTTCGACCTCTAAGCCTACCGATTGGAAGGTAGTCAAACCTGCTGGAGAGCATTCATGAAAGCCGTCATTTCCGCCTACGCCCGTTCCCCGTTCCACTTCGCGAAGAAGGGCGCGCTCGCCGAGGTGCGCCCCGACACGCTCGCCGCCGGCGTGGTGCGCGGCCTGCTGCAGCGCGCCGATCTCGATCCCGCGCTGCTCGAGGACGTCATCCTCGGCTGCGCCTACCCCGAGGCCTCGCAGGGCAACAACCTCGCGCGCATCGTCGGGCTGCTGGCGGGCCTTCCGCACGAAGTGGGCGGCATGACGGTCAACCGCTTCTGCGGCTCGTCGATGCAGGCCGTGCACATCGCCGCCGCGCAGATCGAGGCGGGCATGGGCGATGCGTTCCTGTGCGTGGGCGTCGAGTCGATGACGATGGTGCCGCAGGGCGGCTTCAACTTCTCGCCGAGCCCGGAGCTCAAGGAGAACACCGACGCCTACATCTCGATGGGCGAGACCGCCGAGAACGTCGCGCAGCGCTGGAACGTTAGCCGCGCCGACCAGGAAGCCTTCGCGGTGGAGTCGCACCGCAAGGCGTCCGAGGCGCGCGCGCAGGGGCGCCTGGCCGGCGAGATCGTGCCGGTGCGCCTGGCTTCGGGCGACGTGATCGATGCCGACGGCTGCATCCGCCCGACTACCTCCGCCGAGGCGCTGGCGAACCTCAAGCCGGCGTTCCGCCCGGACGGCGTGGTGACGGCCGGCACCTCGTCCCCGCTGACCGACGGCGCGGCGGCGGTGCTCGTCACCAGCGACGAATTCGCGGCGAAGCACGGCCTGAAGGCGCTGGCACGCATCCGCTCGTTCGCGACCGTGGGCGTCGACCCGGCGATCATGGGCATCGGCCCGATCCCGGCCACGCGCAAGGCGCTGGCACGCGCGGGCCTGAGCGCGGCCGACCTCGACGTGATCGAGATCAACGAAGCCTTCTCCTCGCAGGCGCTGGCCTGCATCCGCGACCTGGGGCTCGATCCGGCGAAGATCAACCTCGACGGCGGCGGCCTCGCCATCGGACATCCGCTGGGCGCGACCGGTGCGCGCATTACCGGCAAGGCGGCGTCGCTGCTGGCGCGCGAGAACGGCCGCTATGCGTTGGCCACGCAGTGCATCGGCGGAGGGCAGGGTATCGCGACGATCCTCGAGCGCGTCTGAACGCAGCGCCGAGCGCGAGAATGACGATCGCCACTGAAGACAAAGGAGACCCCATGGCCAAGCTGTATCTCGAAGACCTGAAGGTCGGCGACCGCTTCCGCAGCGGCGAGCACGCGCTCGACGTGGCGCAGATCAAGGCCTTCGCGCAGCAGTTCGATCCGCAGCCCTTCCACACCGACGAAGAGGCCGCGAAGAACACCTTCTTCGGCGGCCTTGCCGCGAGCGGCTGGCACACGGCCGCCCTCACGATGAAGCTGCTGGTCGAGAGCGGCATCCCGCTGGCCGACGGCATCATCGGCTCGGGCGGCGAACTGCAGTGGCCCCGGCCGACGCGGCCCGGCGACGTGTTGCACGTGGAGGGCGAGGTGATCGCGATCGCACCTTCGCGCTCCAAGCCCGGGCGCGCGATGGTGACGATGCATTGCCAGACGCTCAACCAGCGCGGCGAGGTGCTCCAGGACTTCTCGCCGAAGCTGGTGGTGCACGCCCGCCCAGCCTGAGCCCAGGAAAGCCCCGGGCGCGGCCTCAGGCCTTGTCCTGTGCTTGCGAGAGCTGGCGAAGCTCTTCGGCGCTGAAGCCGGCCCGGCCGCGCGCCTCGAGGTTGAAAGGCGGCTTGTGCCGCGGCGCGTCGTAGCGCGCGACCAGCGCCGGATAGCTGGCCTCCGGGTCGATGCCAGCGCGCTCGCACAGCCAGCGGTACCAGTGGTTGCCGATGGCCACGTGGCCCACTTCGTCGCGCAGGATGATGTCGAGGATCTCCACCGCGCGCAGCGCGTCGGGCGTGTTCACGCGCTTGAGCTTGCCCTGGATGAGCGGCGTGGCGTCGAGCCCGCGCGCCTCCAGCGTGCGCGGCACCAGCGCCATGCGGGCGAGCACGTCGTCCTTCGTCTTCTCGCACATGTTCCACAGGCCGTCGTGGCCGGGGAAGTCGCCGTAGCGCCAGCCCATGTCCTGCAGATGCGCATGCAGCAGCGTGAAGTGCAGCGCCTCTTCGTGGGCCACGCGCAGCCAGTCGCGGTAGTAGGCCTCGGGCATGCCGTCGTAGCGCCAGACGGCGTCGAGCGCGAGATTGATGGCGTTGAACTCGATGTGGCAGATCGAATGGATCAGCGCGGCGCGGCCTTCGGTGGTGAAGGGCGAGCGCTTCTGGACGGCGGTGGCGGCCACGCGCAGCGGGCGTTCGGGGCGGCCCGGCACGCCCAGATCGTCGCCCGTGGTGCGGATGGCTTCGGTTGCTATGGAATCGGTAGCGCCGTCCAGAGGGATGGCGCTGATGGCACGGGTGGCGGCCACCTTTTCATCGGGATCTGTAAGGCGAAGCGCGGCCAGCGCGCTCAATCGGGGGTGCATCCCTACAATTCTAGGTTTTGACCTTGCAGGGACTGGAAACAATGGCGCTCTACGAACTCGACGGTGTGGCACCCCAGGTGGGCGAAGGTGCATGGGTGGCCGACAGCGCGGAGGTGATGGGCAACGTCAGGCTGGCGGACAACGCCAACGTGTGGTTCGGCGCCGTGCTGCGCGGCGACACCGAGACGCTGAGCATCGGGCGCAACAGCAACATCCAGGACCTGTCGGTGCTGCACGCCGACATCGGCTGTCCCCTGACCGTCGGCGACAACGTGACCGTCGGCCACCAGGTGATGCTGCATGGCTGCACCATCGGCGACAACACGCTGATCGGCATCCAGGCCGTGGTCTTGAATAACGCGAAGATCGGCCGCAACTCGATCGTTGGCGCCGGCAGCGTGGTGACCGAGGGCAAGGAGTTTCCCGACAACTCGCTCATCATGGGATCGCCCGCCAAGGTGGTGCGCACCCTCGACGACGAGGCCGCCGCCAAGCTGCGCCAGGGCGCGGAGAACTACGTGGCCAACGCCCGCCGCTTTGCCAAAGGGCTGAAGAAGATCGCCTGACCATCCCGGTCGCAGGCACATACACAGAAAGAAGATGTTTTGAGCGAGCTGCACAAATTCCTGTTCGATGGCCTGCCGGTGCGCGGCATGATCGTGCGCCTGACGGACGCGTGGCAGGAGATCCTCGCGCGGCGCGCCTCCAACACCGCCACCGGCGCCTATCCGCAGCCGGTGGTCGAACTGCTCGGCGAGATGACGGCTGCTGCCACGCTGATGCAGGCCAACATCAAGTTCAACGGCGCGCTGATCCTGCAGATCTTCGGCGACGGGCCCGTCAAGGTGGCGGTGGCCGAATCCAAGCCCGACCTGAGCCTTCGCGCCACCGCCAAGGTGATGGGCGAGCTGCCCGCCGACGCGCACCTGCCCGACATGGTCAACGTGAACAACAAGGGCCGCTGCGCCATCACGCTCGACCCCAAGGACAAGCTGCCCGGCACCACCCCCTACCAGGGCGTCGTGCCGCTCTTCGGCGACGACGGCGAGAAGCTGGGCAAGCTCAGCGACGTGCTGCAGCACTACATGCTGCAAAGCGAGCAGCTCGACACCACGCTGGTGCTGGCCGCCGACGACAAGGTGGCCGCGGGCCTGCTGATCCAGCGCCTGCCGGTCAAGGGAGAGGGCAACCTCGAAGGCACCGCCGACAAGGACCACGACCAGGCCAACGAAGACCAGATCGGCCGCAACGAGGACTACAACCGCATCTCGATCCTCGCGTCGAGCCTCACGCGCGACGAGCTGCTCACGCTCGACGTCGAGACCATCCTGCGCCGCCTGTTCTGGGAAGAGAAGCTGCTGCGCTTCGAGCCGCAGGCCGGCATGCTCGGCCCGCGCTTCGCCTGCACCTGCGGTCGCGAGCGCGTGGCGCAGATGATTCGCGGCCTCGGCGAGCAGGAGGCCGAGAGTATCCTCGCCGAGCGCGGCAACATCGAGGTGGGCTGCGACTTCTGCGGAAAGCAGTACCGCTTCGACGCGGTGGATGCGGCGCAGCTGTTCACGCCGCTGGGCGACCAGATTCCGGGCAGCCCGGTCGTGCAGTAATCAGACGACAGATGCAGGCAGGCGCAACGCCTGCCTGATGCGGCCGAGCCGCCTGCCCCCCCGCCGCGGGGGGCTTTCGAGTTCCAGCTTCCCGTTTCCAGGACATCCGCATCGCCCCTGCCTCAGGCATCGGGGCGAGCCGCTGCCGTGGCGCTCAGGGCAAACCCGAGCTTGCCGCGCGCTGCCGCATGGCACACATTATGCAAATGGATTTGCGAATTTGATTTTCATGCAAATTCAATTGCACCAATTCGGTGAGCTCTTACTCCGGAAGGATTGTCATGAAGAAACTCGTACTCCGACTGCTCGCGGCCGCGGCCGTCGCCACGTCGTTCATCACCGCGCCCGCGATGGCGGCCGGCCCGCTGCTGGTGGCGGTCGATACCGCATTCGTCCCCTTCGAATTCAAGGAGGGCGACAAGTACGTGGGCTTCGACATCGACCTGTGGGAGGCCGTCGCCAAGGAGCTGAAGCTCGAATACAAGCTGCAGCCGATGGACTTCGCGGGCATCCTGCCCGCGCTGCAGACCAAGAACGTCGACGTGGCGCTGGCCGGCATCACCATCAAGGACGAGCGCAAGAAGGTCATCGATTTCTCCGACGGCTACTACGACAGCGGCTTCATCCTCATGGTGCCCACCGCCAGCAAGATCGCCGGCGTGGCCGACCTGAAGGGCAAGACGCTGGCCATCAAGACCGGCACCTCCGCCGCCGACTACGCCAAGGCCAACTTCGCCGGCACCGAGCTGCGCCAGTTCCCGAACATCGACAACGCCTACCTGGAGCTGATGACCGGCCGCGTCGATGCCGCCATGCACGACACGCCCAATGTCCTGTACTACATCGCCACCGCAGGTGCGGGCAAGGCCAAGGCGGTGGGCCCGCAGATGATGGCGCAGCAGTACGGCATCGGCTTTCCCAAGGGCAGCCCGCTGGTGCCGCAGGTGAACGCGGCGCTCGCGAAGATCAAGGCCGACGGCCGCTACGCCACCATCTACCGCAAGTGGTTCAAGGCCGAACCGCCGAAGTCCTGAGCGGCAGCCGCGGAGCCATTCATGGATTTCGATTGGTCAGTGATCGCCGGCGCGCTGCCGGCGCTCTTGAAGGGTGCGCAACTGACGGTGCTCATCACCGTGGCGGGTCTTGCCGGAGGCACGCTGCTGGGCGTGCTGTTCGGCCTGATGCGCGCCTACGGGAACAACCTCGTCGCGAGCATCGGCTTCGCCTACGTGGGGCTGGTGCGCGGCACGCCCATAGTGGTGCAGGTCATGTTCATCTACTTCGCCTTGCCCGGCCTGCTGGGCGTGCGCGTGGACCCGATGACGGCGGCCATCGCCTCCATCGTCATCAACTCGGGCGCCTACATCGCGGAAATCGTGCGCGGCGCTTTTCTCTCCGTGCCCCGTGGCCTGAGCGAGGCGGGGCTGGCCATGGGCCTGCCGCGCTGGCGGGTGCTGGCCTTCGTCGTCGGCCCGGTCGCGTTCCGGCGCATGACGCCGGCGCTGGGCAACCAGTTCATCGTGAGCCTGAAGGACACCTCGCTCTTCATCGTCATCGGCGTGGGAGAGCTCACGCGCCAGGGGCAGGAAATCATGGCCGCCAACTTCCGCGCCATCGAGATCTGGAGCGCGGTCGCAGCGATCTACCTGCTGCTGATCGGGCTTCTCACGCTCGGCCTGCGGACTGTCGAAAGAAGGATGCGCATCCTGTGAACATCGTCGAATTCAAGAATGTCGAGAAGCGCTTCGGCGCCAACAAGGTGCTCGACCGCGTGAGCCTGCAGATCCGCAAGGGCGAGGTCGTGGTGCTGATCGGCCCCTCGGGCTCGGGCAAGTCGACGCTGCTGCGCTGCATCAATGCGCTGGAGCAGATCGACGGCGGCGACCTGCTGGTGGACGGCCTCAGCGTGCGCGGCGGCAATGCCGTGGCGCGCGAGATCCGCCAGGAGGCCGGCATGGTGTTCCAGCAGTTCAACCTGTTCCCGCAGATGACCGCGCTGGAGAACGTCGCCTTCGGCCCGCGCCAGGTGCGCGGCGCCTCCAAGTCGCAGGCGCAGGCCCAGGCGGCCGAACTGCTCGCCAAGGTGGGGCTCGCCGAGCGCATGAACCACTACCCGAGCGAACTCTCAGGCGGACAGCAGCAGCGCGTGGCCATCGCGCGCGCGCTGGCCGTGAGGCCCAAGCTGATGCTGTTCGACGAGCCCACTTCCGCGCTCGACCCCGAGCTGCGCCAGGAGGTCCTGCGCGTGATGCAGTCGCTCGCGGAGGAGGGCATGACGATGGTGGTCGTGACCCACGAGATGCAGTTCGCCCGCAAGGTCGGGACGCGGCTCATCTTCATGGAGCACGGCCACATCACGGTCGACGGACCGCCGGCGCAGCTGCTGGACAACCCGCCCAACCAGCGCCTGCGCGACTTTCTTCAGCACGTGGAGTGACATGCCGACATTGAATTACCTCGAGGCCGCAGGATCGCCCTTCGAGATCGGAAGAACGCTGGGCCGCTTCGGCGCCGCGGCGATGCAGGACTACGCGCAGGATTCGCCTGCCTGGGCATCGGTGATGCACCATCGTGGCACACCCGCCGCGGTGGCGATGTCCGCCTTGGTGCGTTCGCGCTTCCCGCGCATCTGGGACGAACTCCAGGGCCTGGCCGCAGGGCTGGAGCTGCCCTTCGAAGACGTGTTCCTGTGGAACTGCCGCGGCGACCTGTGGGCCATGGCGCCCGACGGCTGCACCACCGTGCAGGAATCGGCGGGCGCGCTGCGCCGCATCACGCACAACGAAGACGGCGACCCGGCCTTCGCCGGCCATTGCGCGATCGCCGGGTGCGTGGTGGAGGGCGGGGCCTCGTTCGCGTCCTTCGTCTATCCGGGATCGCTGCCCGGCCACACCTTCGCGGTGACCGACGGCGGGCTCGCGATGACGGTGAACAACCTTCGCTGCCTGAACGTGCGGCCGGGCGTTCCGCGCATGGTGCTCGCGCGGGCGCTGCTCGAAGCCGCCAGCGTGCAGGATGTGCGCACGCTGCTCGAGTCGAACGAGCGCGCAGGCGGCTTCCACCTCACGGTGGCGCACCGGGCGTCGCCCGGGCTCTTCAGCGTGGAGTTCAGCTCCGAAGCATGCTCCATCGTGGAGATCGACGGGCGCCAGCTGCATGCCAACCATGCGCTGCACGAGTCGCTGCGCGAACTGCCGCAGATCGTCACGGGCTCTTCGCGGCATCGGCAGGAGCGCGGCGATGCACTGCTGGCCGGCGAGGGCGCGGCGATCGAACCGCTGCACCTGCTGGCCGACGGAAGCAACGCGGAGTTCCCGATCCTGCGTGCCAGTCCGGACGACAGCGACGCGGAGAACACGATGGCGACTGCGGACATCCGCATCGTCGCCGGTGCTTCGTACATCGAGTGGGCGGTGTATGAGCACCCGGCCCGGCCGCCGCGATTCCATATGATCGACGGCCATGCAAGCACCGAAAAAAGCCAGCGTGCCCGCCCCGACTGATGCCGATGAAACCGATGACGCCGGTGCGACCGGTGCTTCGCCGCCGCGAACCGTCGAGGAACTGCGCGCGCTGACGGTGAGCCTCGGGCGCGGCGACGCGCTGATCTCGATGGGCAGCAAGGCGCACAGCGTGCTGGCGCGTCTGGTCGAGCGCCCGGAAGAGGTTGCGGTGCGCACCATCACCGAACTGGCGGATTCGCTGGGCGTGAACGCATCGACGCTCACACGCCTTGCCACTCGGCTGGGTTACGCCGGCTTCGTCGAGTTCCAGACCGTGTTCCGCGACGGGCTGGCGTCCAGGCATCGCCACTTCTACAGCGAGCAGGCCGGCCGGCTGGTGGCGCATGCATCGGAGCGTTCGCAGTCCGAAGGGCCGGGGCAGCGTCCGGAGATCGACACGATGGTGCAGATCGCCCGCGATTCGATCGCCAACACCGAAGGCTTTCTCGCGCAACTGTCGGCCGACGAATTGCAGCAGGCGGCCCGACTGCTTGCCACGGCGCCACGGGTGCGCGTGCACGGCCTGCGGCAGTTCAGCGCGCTTGCGAGCTTCCTGGCCTACGGGCTGGCGATGGTGCGCGGCGACGTGGCGCTCCTCGATCCGCACGGGCTGGGCGTGGCCGAAGGACTGGCCCAACTGCAGCCCGGCGACCTGGTGGTGGTGACCAGCGTGGAGCCCTACACACGCAGCATCGCTGAGACGGCCGAGGCCGCGGCCAAGGCCGGCATGGTCGTGATCGCCATCACCGACCATCGCGCCTCGCCGCTTGCAGCCTTCGCGAAGCATTCCTTCTTCGTGCCGCATGGCAGTACCTTCTTCAGCAATTCGATGGGCGCCTACGTGATCTTCTGCGAAGGGCTGCTGAACCTTGTCGCCACTGACTTGGGCCAAAAGGCGCTGCAGGCGCTGGAGCGGCGCGAGCGCCTCATCGCCGACCTGGGCATCGAGTAGCGCGCCAGCGGCTTAGTCGCGATCGTCGAAGCCGCCGAACGCGATGTCCGGCGCGCTGGTGTTGTGCTTCGACGGCAGGCTGCGCCCGAAGCGCAGTTGCGTGCCCTGCAGGCTCTTCACCTCCGGCAGCGGCAGCACCTGCTGCGCCGCCTGGGGCGACGCCTGCCAACGCACTTCGCTCACGTCGGCGTTATCGGGCGTGACGTACATCGAGCGCAGCACCGCGAAGGGCTGGTTGCTCGCGGTGGGCTTCGACAGCGTGACGTCGAGCGCGGTGCGTACGCGGCTGATCTCGTCGACCTTCACCGCTGCACTGCCGCCGTCGGTGAAGCGCACGTGGATGGCCAGCGGCCGGGGCACGATGCGGATCGACGCGATGTTCACCACCGGCCGCGCGGCGGCCTCGACCGGGCCTAGCAGGAAGGACGAGCCGTACACGCCGTCGCCGAAGCGCGCCTCGGGCAGCGGCTTGATGCGCCAGTAGCCGTCCGACGGATAGAGCACGATGGCTTCGAGCGGCTTGCCGTTCTCCTTCTTGAACACCTGCAGCAGGTGGAAGCCGCGGTCCTTGCGCTTGCCCACCTGCACGGGCACGCGCTGCGGCCGCCAGAAGCTGGGCAGCGTCATGCCGACGACGCGCCACTGGGCGTTGTCCATCAGCACCACGGTGCGCTTGCGGAAGCGGTAGGCCGGGTCGGTGGGATGCGCGCCACCGTCGAAGTTGCAGCCGGAGAAGTCGGGCGCGGTGACGTCGTTGCCGATCTTGTCGAGGTAGTCGGGCTGCAGCGCCTCGATGCGCATGCGGCGGATGCCTTCGCCGCGCAGGGTCAGCGAGACGTTGTCTTCCTCGGCGCAGGCGGTGGTGGTGGTGCCGTTCTCGACGGTGGCTGCGACGGGCGCCGCGTGGGCTGGGCCGGTGGCGGGCAGAAGCAGTGCGGCGGCAGGAAGAAGCGCGATGCGCGCGAGGGTCGAAAGGGGCATCGGGTCTCCGGGTAAGGGGAGGGAAGGCGAGGCGCGTTACTCGCGGCGCGCGATGAGATCGCTGAAGAGCTTATGTTCGCATTCCGGGGTCGGAGCATTTCTCGCAAGGCCACGACCAGGAGGCGGGTTTCGCGTCGGACTTGACGCGCGTGCGCGGCCGGCCCTCGTTGCCCGCGATGGAGACGATGGCGTTCCAGGCGTTGGCCAGCCGCTCGGCGCCGCTGCCGTGCACCACGGCATATGAGAGCTTCGCGCCCGCGAGCGCGGCGCGCACCAGCGTGTCGGTCGGCTGCTGTGCGTGCGGGCCGTCGCGCATGTCGTCGGCGACCCAGGGCAGGTCGAGCGCGGTCAGCAGCGTGATGGCGTAGCCGCGCTGGGCGGCCAGGGCGGCTTCGTAGAGTGACGTGTCGGCGAAGAGCTGCTCGCTGTAGACGGCCGTCATGAGCGCGGTGGTGTCGGCCACCACCACGCCGCTGGCTGCGGCGGCTGCGATACGGCGCGTCTGCTCGTCGGCGATGGCCTGCTGCTCGTCGGGGCGCGGCGTGCGGTTCTCGCGTTCGCACCATTCGCGCAGGTACTCGCTCACCAATATCGTCGGAACGCCGCGGTCCTGCAGGCGCTGCGCGATGGCGCGGGTCAGCTCGGTCTTGCCGGTGCTTTCGGCACCCACGAGGGCAATGACGCAGCCCTTCGGCAGCACGGGTGTCATGCGCGCGCAGCCTCGGAGGCGCTGGACGGCATGCGCTGGCGCCAGGCAAGGTAGCCGGCCACGCTGAGCACTGCGAACACCGCGTACAGCCCCACCGTGAGCCACAGGCCCTTGTGGATGAAGAGGCCCACGCTCACCACGTTCACCGCCAGCCAGATCAGCCAGTTCTCGATGAACTTGCGCCCCAGCAGGAACTGCCCGACCAGGCTCAGGCCGGTGGCGAAGCCGTCCCACCAGGGCACGTCGGTGTCGGTGAAGCGGCGCAGGAAGAGGGCGACCGCCGGCCATGCCACTGCGCAGGCCAGCAGCGTGAGCGCGATGCCGCGCGACGAAAGCCGGCTGACGCGCAGCGCGCTGCCGTCGGCGCGATGGCCGCGCAGCCACTGCGCCCATCCCCAGAGGGCGACGAGCGCGAAGAAGACCTGCAGCGAGGCGTCGCCGTAGATGCGCGCCTTGGCGAACACCGCCACGTAGAGCACCGAGCTGACAATGGCCAGCGGCCATCCCCAGTGGATCTCTCGCATGTTGCAGCCCACCATGGCGAGCGCCAGCGTCGACGCGACGAGTTCGAGCCAGCTGACAGGAGAGCCCCAGAGCAGGAATGCGGGGGCCGAGAGAAGCTCGGTCATCAGCAGGCGGAAAGATGAAGAAGGGTCAGTGCGCGATTTGTACGAACACTTCGTTCGGTTTCACCATGCCGAGTTCGGCGCGCGCCCGCTCCTCGACCATCTCGAGGCCGTCCTTGAGGTCGTTGACCTCGGAGCTCAGGCGCTCGTTGTTCAGCGCGGCCTTGGCGTTGGCTTCCTTCTGGTCGGCCAGCTTGGTGCGCAGCTGGGTCACGTCGCGCACGCTGCCGCGCCCGTTCCACAGCTGCCACTGCAGGATGGCCAGCAGGAGCAGCAGGACGATCGGTGGAACGAGGCGGGCGCGCATGCCGCGTGGCGTCCGGGCGTTACTTCAGGTTGTAGAACGCGCCGCGGCCGGGGTAGACGGCGATGTCGCCGAGGTCTTCTTCGATGCGCAGCAGCTGGTTGTACTTGGCGATGCGGTCCGAGCGCGACAGCGAGCCGGTCTTGATCTGGCCGGCGTTGGTGCCCACGGCGATGTCGGCGATGGTGCTGTCTTCCGTCTCGCCCGAGCGGTGCGAGATGACGGCGGTGTAGCCCGCGCGCTTGGCCATCTCGATGGCGGCGAAGGTCTCGGTCAGCGTGCCGATCTGGTTGATCTTGATCAGGATCGAGTTGGCAATGCCTTTGTCGATGCCTTCCTGCAGGATCTTGGTGTTGGTGACGAACAGGTCGTCGCCCACCAGCTGCACGCGCTTGCCCAGGCGTTCGGTCAGGTGCTTCCAGCCGTCCCAGTCGCCTTCGTGCATGCCGTCTTCGATGCTGATGATCGGGTACTTGTCGACCCAGGTCGCGAGCATGTCGGTCCAGCTTTCGGCCGTGAGCGACAGGTTTTCGCCCGACAGCACGTACTTGCCGTCCTTGTAGAACTCGCTGGCCGCGCAATCGAGGCCCAGGGCGATCTGCTCGCCTGCCGTGTAGCCGGCCTTGTCGATGGCTTCCAGGATCAGCTGGATGGCAGCTTCGTGGCTCTCGACGCTGGGAGCGAAGCCGCCTTCGTCGCCCACCGCCGTGCTGATGCCGCGGTCGCCCAGGATCTTCTTGAGTGCGTGGAACACCTCGGCGCCATAGCGCACGGCCTCGCGGAAGCTCTTGGCGCCCACGGGGATGATCATGAATTCCTGCAGGTCGAGGCTGTTGTTGGCGTGCGCGCCGCCGTTGATGACGTTCATCATCGGCACCGGCAGCTGCATGCCGCCCATGCCGCCGAAGTAGCGGTACAGCGGCAGGCCCGACTCTTCGGCCGCGGCGCGGGCCACCGCCATCGAGACGGCGAGGGTGGCGTTGGCGCCCAGGCGGCCCTTGTTGTCGGTGCCGTCGAGGTCGATCATCGTGCGATCGAGGAAGGCCTGTTCGCTGGCGTCCAGGCCGAGCACGGCTTCCGAGATCTCGGTGTTGATGTTCTCGACGGCCTTCAGCACGCCCTTGCCGAGATAGCGGCTCTTGTCGCCGTCGCGCAGCTCGATGGCTTCGCGCGAGCCGGTCGACGCGCCCGAGGGCACGGCCGCGCGGCCCATGGTGCCCGACTCGAGCAGCACGTCGCATTCGACGGTGGGGTTGCCTCGGCTGTCGAGAATTTCGCGGCCGACGATGTCAACGATTGCACTCATCTTCTGTCTTTCTCTTTCTGGTCTCTTTGGGCGGATGAATAGATGGGAAAACGGATCGGACGGCTCAGAGGCCCTCGACGGCGATCATGTTCATGATCGCGGCGCCGGCACGCGCCTCGCGCGCCTTGAGGTACTCGGGCGTCTCGTAGAAGGCCTTGGCCTTCTCGAAGCTGGGGAACTTGAGGATCACGATGCGCGTGGGCTTCCAGTCGCCTTCCAGCGGCTGCACCTGGCCGCCGCGCACGCACACCTCGGCGCCGTGCGCCTGCATGGCCACGGTCGACCACTTCTTGTATTCCTCGTACTGCGTCGGGTTCGTGACCTCGACGTGCGCGATAACGTAGCCACTACTCATGCGACGGCCTTGAGCGTCTTGTTGGTGCTGCCCGAACCCTTTTCCTTGTGCTCGAGCGCAGCCTTGATGAAGGCGTTGAACAGCGGGTGGCCGCCCCACGGGGTCGACTTGAACTCGGGGTGGAACTGCACGCCCATGAACCACGGGTGCACGTCCTGCGGCAGCTCGACGATCTCGGTGAGGTGCTCGCGCTGGGTGAGGGCGGAGATCACCAGGCCGGCACTACGCAGCTGGTCGAGGTAGTTCACGTTGGCTTCGTAGCGGTGGCGGTGACGCTCGGTGACCACGTCGCCGTAGATGCTGTGGGCCAGCGTGCCCGGAGCCACGTCGGAGCTCTGCGCGCCCAGGCGCATGGTGCCGCCGAGGTCGGACTTCTCGTCGCGCGTCTTCACGGTGCCGTCGGCGTCCTTCCACTCGGTGATCAGGGCGATCACGGGGGTGGGCGTCTCGGGGTCGAACTCGGTGCTGTTGGCGTTCTTCAGGCCGGCCACGTGGCGGGCGTATTCGATGGTGGCCACCTGCATGCCCAGGCAGATGCCGAGGTAGGGCACCTTGCTCTCGCGGGCGAAGCGCGCGGCCGAGATCTTGCCTTCCACGCCGCGCTGGCCGAAGCCGCCCGGCACCAGGATGGCGTCGTACTTGGCCAGGCGGGACACGTCCTGCGCGGAGATGGTCTCGGAGTCGATGTAGTCGATCTTCACGCGGGCATGGTTCTTCATGCCGGCATGGCGCAGCGCCTCGTTGAGCGACTTGTAGCTGTCCGACAGGTCGACGTACTTGCCGACCATGGCAATCGACACTTCCTTCTGCGGATGCTCGACCTCGTAGACCAGGTCGTCCCAGCGCTGCAGCTTGGCGGGCGGGGTGTTGATGCGCAGCTTGTCGCAGATCAGGCCGTCCAGGCCCTGCTCGTGCAGCATGCGGGGCACCTTGTAGATGGTGTCCACGTCCCACATGGAGATCACGCCCCATTCGGGCACGTTCGAGAACAGCGAGATCTTGGCGCGCTCGTCGTCCGGGATGCGGCGGTCGGCGCGGCATAGCAGGGCGTCGGCCTGGATGCCGATCTCGCGCAGCTTCTGCGCGGTGTGCTGCGTGGGCTTGGTCTTGAGCTCGCCGGCGGCGGCGATCCAGGGCACGTAGCTCAGGTGCACGAAGGCCGAATTGTTCGGGCCCATGCGCAGGCTCATCTGGCGCACGGCCTCCAGGAAGGGCAGCGATTCGATGTCGCCCACGGTGCCGCCGATCTCGACGATGGCCACGTCCACCTCGTGCGCCGTGCCGATGCCGGCGCCGCGCTTGATGTATTCCTGGATCTCGTTGGTGATGTGCGGGATCACCTGGACCGTCTTGCCGAGGTAGTCGCCACGGCGCTCTTTTTCGAGCACGGTCTTGTAGATCTGGCCGGTCGTGAAGTTGTTGGCCTTGCGCATCCGCGTGTCGATGAAGCGCTCGTAGTGGCCGAGGTCGAGGTCGGTCTCTGCGCCGTCATCGGTGACGAACACTTCACCATGCTGGAAGGGCGACATCGTGCCGGGGTCGACATTGATGTACGGATCGAGCTTGATGAGGGTGACTTGGAGGCCGCGCGATTCGAGGATCGCGGCGAGCGAGGCGGAGGCGATTCCCTTGCCAAGGGAAGAAACGACACCACCGGTGACGAAGACAAATTTGGTCATGCCAGTTCCGGACGCTGTGAATCCGGGCAGTGGGAAATTGCGATTATAGGTGTGCCCTTCGCGACACCTCCCGCCAAGGGCTTGTTGCCTTGGGGCCGATGGCATGTGAGCAACAATACAGCCCATGCAAGACCTCGCCGGCAAACACATCGTCCTGGGCCTCACCGGAGGCATCGCCTGCTACAAGTCGGCCGAGCTGTGCCGGCTGTTCGTGAAGGCGGGCGCGACCGTCCAGGTGGTCATGACCGAGGCGGCCGAGCAGTTCATCACGCCCGTGACCATGCAGGCGCTCTCGGGGCGTACCGTCTATACCTCGCAGTGGGACACCCGCGAGCCCAACAACATGCCGCACATCAACCTGAGCCGCGAGGCCGACGCGATCGTGCTGGCGCCCTGCAGCGCCGACTTCATCGCCCGGCTGGTGCAGGGCCGCTCCGACGACCTGCTGAGCCTGATGTGCCTGGCCCGCCCGATGGACCGCGTTCCGCTGCTGATCGCCCCGGCCATGAACCGCGAGATGTGGGTTCATCCCGCCACGCAGCGCAACCTGATGCAGGTGGCCGCCGACGGCGCGACCGTGCTGGGCGTGGGTAACGGTTGGCAGGCCTGCGGCGAGACCGGCGACGGCCGCATGCTGGAGCCGGCACAGCTGCTGGAAGACATCACCGCCTTCTTCAGCCCCAAGCTGCTGGCGGGGCAGAAGGTGCTGGTCACGGCCGGCCCGACCTTCGAGGCGCTGGACCCGATACGCGGCATCACCAACCATTCGTCCGGCAAGATGGGCTTCGCCATCGCCCGGGCTGCCCGCGAGGCGGGCGCCGAGGTCACGTTGGTGGCCGGCCCGGTGCACCTGCCCACCCCGCGCGGCGTGACGCGCGTCGACGTGCTCTCGGCGCAGGACATGCTCGAAGCCACCACGCGCGCTGCGCAGAGTGCTAGCATTTTTGTAGCTACGGCGGCTGTTGCCGACTGGCGCCCGGCCACACAGAGCGATCAGAAGATCAAGAAGGACGGCAGCGGCAGGACGCCGGTGCTCCACTTCACCGAAAACACCGACATCCTCCTTTCCGTCGCGAAGAGCGAGCGGGCGCAGTCGAAGAAGCTCTTCTGCGTGGGCTTCGCCGCCGAGAGCGAGAACCTTGCCGAACACGCCAAGGCCAAGCGCGAGCGCAAGGGCATCCCGCTGCTGGTGGGCAATATCGGCCCGCTGACCTTCGGGCAGGACGACAACGCGCTGCTGCTGGTCGATGCCAACGGCGTGCGCGAACTGCCGCGCGCACCCAAGCTCACGCTGGCGCGCGAGCTCATGACCGAGATCGCAGCGAGGCTTCCCGACTGGAGGGTCTGATGATGAACCCCGAATGGAACACGCCGCCTAACGGCGATTTCGCCCGCTATGTCGAGCGGCTGGCCGCGCAGGCGGCGCTGCCGAAGCGGGCCGCTTCGCCTGGCGAGCACGGCCTCGACGTCGGCATGACGCCGACCGCGGGCCCGCACCAGGGGCAGGGCCCCGTCACGGCCGCGATGCAGCGCGCCGAGCTGCCGCCCGGCGAGGTGCCGAGAAAGCAGCCGGGCTCGTTCGACCCGGCGCTGCTCAAGGTGCTCGGCATCTTCGGCGCGCTGGCATTCCTGGTGCTCTGGGCGGCGGGCGTGCCCTTCGGCGTGCTGATCGTCCTGGCGGCGCTGGCCGCCTGGTTCGGCAAGAAACTGAAGGGCGTGAAGTTCACCCCCGGCGTCGCCAAGTGGCAGCAGGTGCTCGAAGAGGCGGCCCGAAAACAAAGAGAACAGCAACAGAAACAAGGCAACAACTAAGTGAAAGTCGACGTTCGCATCCTCGATCCGCGCATGGTGGATCAACTGCCCGCATACGCCACCCCCGGAAGCGCGGGCCTCGACCTGAGAGCCTGCCTCGACGCCCCCATCACGCTGGAGCCCAACGGCTGGCAGCTGGTGGGCACCGGCATCGCCATCCACCTGGCCGACCCGGCCTATGCGGCGCTCATCCTTCCGCGCTCGGGGCTGGGCCACAAGCACGGTATCGTGCTGGGCAACCTCGTCGGCCTGATCGACAGCGACTACCAGGGCGAGCTGAAGATCAGCGCCTGGAACCGCAGCGACACGCCCTTCGTGCTGAACCCGATGGAGCGGCTGGCGCAACTGGTGATCGTGCCCGTGGTGCAGGCGCAGTTTCGTGTGGTCACGGAATTTGCACCTACGCAACGCGGCGAGGGCGGATACGGCTCCACCGGCAAACATTGAGCGAATCCTGAAGATCGGCTGAGTTTCCGGGCGGTAAAGAGCGGAACCGGCCCGGGCCTTGCGGCCTCGAAGGTTTCAGTGTGTGAACGGCGTCATCGCGGCCGATGCTGCGGCGTTAGTCAGGCACACGCAGGGTGCATGCATTCATCATCCTTGCATCGTTCTTTCCGAGGAGCCTCCAACATGAAGATCTCAATGCGCTTTGTTTCCGTCACCGCTTCCGTGCTGGCCGTGGCCACGCTCACGGCGTGCGTGGCACCGGCGCCCGTCTACCAGACCTCGCGCTATCCCTACCAGGCGCCTCCGCAGGCCATTCCCTATCAGGAAGCTTCCTACGTCGAGTACGGCCACGTGGCCAACATCGAGGTGCTGCGCAGCGAAACCGCCGGCACCGGCACCACGGGTGGCGGTGCCGTCGCCGGTGGCGTCATCGGCGGCGTGGTGGGCAACCAGTTCGGCCGAGGCAATGGCCGCGCCGCGGCGACCGCGCTGGGCATCGTGGGCGGCGCCCTGCTGGGCAACACCATCGAGGCGCAGCAGAACGGTCCGCGCGTCTACGAGATGTACCGGGTGTCGGTGCAGACCGACCGCGGCGGCTACCGCGCCTTCGACGTGCAGAGCCCCGGCGACCTGCGCATCGGCGACCGCGTGCGCATCGACAACGGCCAGATCTCGCGGATGTAAGCGAACCCCCGCTCGTCGGGGAACGAAAAAGCCGGGCATGCCCGGCTTTTTCATGGGTGGCGCATGCCGCCGTCAGTGCAGCGTCTCGTTGCCAGGCGCCATCGGCGCGACCTTGAAGAAGCCCGTGCCTGCCGTGCCGCGGCCGATTTCCTCTTCGGTGGCCTCGCGCACCGAGCGCACCGTGATGTCGAGCCGGATCGCGATGCCGGCCAGCGGATGGTTGCCGTCGAGCACGAGGTGGTCGGGATAGATCTCGGCCACGGTGTAGATCGTGTCCTTCGGAATGTCGGCATTCACGCCCTTGGGCAGGGCGGAGCCGTCGAAGGTCATGCCCTCTTCCGTGCCTTCGGGGAAGAGCGAGCGCGGCTCCAGGAAGAGCAACTGGTCGTTGAAGTCGCCGAAGCCTTGTTCCGGCTCGATCTGCAGTTGCACCCGGGCGCCGGGTTCATGGCCCTGCAGGGCCGCTTCGATCACGTCGAAGAGATCGTCGCCGCCGACCAGGAATTCGACCGGCTCGTCGAGCACGTCAAGCACGTCGCCGAGCGTGTCTTTCATCGTCCAGGTCAGGCCGACCACGCATTGTTCAGAGATTTCCATTGCAGAATTCTCCCATGGAGATCAACAAACCGCTGCCCTTGCTGGGTGGCCTGAGCGCCGCGCAGTTCATGCGGCGGCATTGGCAGAAGAAACCCTTGCTCGTGCGGCAGGCGATACCCGCGATGGTGCCACCGATCGAGCGTTCCGAGTTGTTCGCGCTTGCCGGGCGTGAGGATGTCGAATCGCGCCTCATCCGCCACGGCAAGGCCGGCTGGTCGCTGAAGCACGGGCCGCTCGCCCGGCGCGCACTGCCGCCGCTGAAGCAGCCGGCGTGGACGCTGCTGGTGCAAGGCGTCGACCTGCATCACGAGGGCGTGCACGAACTGATGCGGCAGTTCCGCTTCCTGCCCGACGCCCGCCTCGACGACCTGATGATCAGCTATGCGAGCGACACCGGCGGCGTGGGCGCGCATTTCGACAGCTACGACGTGTTCCTGCTGCAGGCGCAGGGGCGCCGGCGCTGGTCCATCGGCAAGCAGGGCGACCTGCGCCTGCAGCCGGGCCTGCCGCTGAAGATCCTCGAGAACTTCGAGCCCGAGCAGACCTTCGTGCTCGAGCCCGGCGACATGCTCTACCTGCCGCCGCGCTATGCCCATGATGGCGTGGCAGTGGGCGACGACTGCATGACATGTTCCATCGGCCTGCGTTCGTCGGCACTTGGCGAGCTCGGCGCCGACCTGCTCGCGCGCATGGCGCAGGCCTATGCGGAAGACCTGGAAGACGCCGGCCCGGCCGAGCTGGCGCGCTACCGCGATCCGACCCAGCCGGCGGTCGATGCACCGGCAGCGATGCCCGCCGCGCTGCAGGGCTTTGCGCGCAAGGCCATCGAGGCTGCGCTGCGCGACCCCGACGCCATCGAGCGCGCCCTCGGCGAGTCGCTCACCGAGCCCAAGGCCAACGTCTGGTTCGGCGAAGGCGGCGAGGCGCCCGACGCGATGCAGCACGTGAAGCTCGATCGCCGCACGCGCATGCTCTACGACGCGCGGCACATCTACATCAACGGCGAGAGCTTTCGCGCGGGCGGTGCCGACGCGACGCTGATGCGCAAGCTGGCCGACCGCCGCGAGCTCGGCCCGCGCGAACTCGCGCGTGCCAGCGAGGGCGCTCTTGCATTGCTTGGCGAGTGGTGCGAGGCAGGGTGGCTCCATGCCGGATGAGGCGTCCGGTTCAGCCTTGCCTGAAGGGCGCTTCGACGGCCGCGAAGCCTTCGATGCGCTCCTGCGCAGTGCGCTCTCTGCCGCGGCGCGCGAGGGCTGGAAGGAGATCGTCTTCAGCGACGCCGACTTCGCCGACTGGCCCCTCGGCGAGCGCGCGACCATCGAGGCGCTGCAAGCCTGGTCGGCGAGCGGCCGTCGCCTGATGCTGCTCGCGCAGCGCTACGACGTTCTCGAACGCGGCCATGCGCGCTTCGTTGCATGGCGCCGCATGTGGGACCACATCATCGAATGCCGCGCCACCGGCAAGGCCGCGGGCTCGGAAGTACCGAGCGCCATCTGGACGCCCACATGGTTCGTGCACCGCATCGACCCTGAACGCGGCAGGGGCGTGAGCGGCACCGATTCGCGTGCGCGCCGTGAACTGCGCGAGGCCATCGAAGAGTGCTGGCGTCTCGGGCGCGCCGCGTTTCCGGCATCGACACTCGGCTTGTAAGCCAATGCCGCGAATGCGGCCGCGAGACATATTCGGGCGGATATGCAGGTCTAGAATTTTTTCGTTCCTGACCTTCATTGCCAAAGGAGTTTCCATGAAGAAGTCATCGTCCGTCCTGATCGCCTCGCTGATTGCCGCTGCCGCGCTCGTCGCCTGCGGGAAGAAGGAGGATGCAGCGCCGGCTGTCGTGACGCCGCCTCCTGCGCCTGTGACCGAACCCGCACCTGCGCCCGCTGCTCCGGCTCCTGCGCCATCGGCCGATCCGGGCGCATCGTCTTCGTCGTCGACCGCGCCTTCTTCGGGCTCTCAGTCCGCGCTCGATGCCGCGAACGCTGCGACCGAGGCCGCGAAGAAGAATGAAGCGCCGAAGCAGTAAACAGCAAGCGCTGCACCAGCGATGAAAAAGCCGCCATGAGGCGGCTTTTTTTCTTAGGAGAGCGTGAGGGCCCTGGCGCTCAGACGTCGAGCCAGGGCGAGCCTGTGCTGGCCGTGGCCGTCAGCATCTCCGACTCGTTGCCGCCCAGCGCTTCGGCCATGAGGCGCCGCACGATCTCGGGCCGGTTGTTCTGCTCGCTCAGGTGTGCCGCGACCACGTGCCGCAGCCCGTCGTGGAGAAGCGCGCGTGCGATCTCCGCGGCGGCCGTGTTCGACAGGTGCCCGTAGTTGCCGCCCACGCGGTGCTTGAGGAAGGGCGGGTAGCTCGAGTTCGCCAGCAGATCGCTGTCGTGGTTGAACTCCAGCAGCAGCGAATGCACGCCGCCCAGCCGGGCCAGCACGTGGGCCGTGGCGTGCCCCAGGTCGGTCAGCACGCCCAGGGTGCGGTTGCCGTCGGTGCAGCGCAGCTGCAGCGGCTCGCGCGCATCGTGCGGAACGGTGAAGGGCTGCACACAGATGTCGCCGACCGTGAAGTCGGCATCGTCGCGCGCGAAGTTCAGCAGGCCCTCGAAGTCGCGCCCGCCGGTGGCGAGCCACGTGCCTTCGCTCATCCAGACGGGAATGCGGTTGCGCCGCGACAGCGAATGGGCGCAGCCGATGTGGTCGCCGTGCTCGTGTGTCACGAAGACCGCATCGATGTCGCTGGCTGCAAGGCCCGCCTGGGCCAGGCGCAGGTCGAGCTGCTTGATGCCGAAGCCGCAGTCGACGAGGAGGCGGGAGGTGCGGCCGGCGCTGGTCGTCTCGACCAGCGCGGCGTTGCCCGTGCTGCCGCTGCCGAGGCTTCGGAAGCGGAGCATGCGGGTTATCTCAGGTCGTCGGCGATGACCTTGACGATGCGCTCGGCGTTGACCGAGGTCTCGGGCGCGCCGGCTTCGTTGAGCACCGACACGGTGGTGGATTCGCCCTGGCCCTTGACCGAGATGCGGAACTTCGCGGGCGCCTCGGTCTTGCTCGAGCCACCGAACAGCTTGCCGAAGAAGCCGGGCTCCTTCTTGTCGGGGTTCGGCGGCACGTAGCGCACGAAGTAGACGCCGGCGGTGCGGTCGCGGTCTTCCACGGTGAAGCCGGTGCGGTCGAGCGCCAGGCCGACGCGGCGCCATGCGCGGTCGAAGCCTTCGCTGATCTGCACGACCGGCTGGTTGCCGACCTTGGAGATCGTCGCGGTCTTGGGCGTCGCGGTGGTCGCGGCCAGGATCTTCGACTGCTCCTGCGACACGCCGAGCTTGACCATCAAGCGGCGCAGGAATTCGGTCTCGAGCTCAGGATCGCTCGGGCGGGGCTGCCACACGGTCTGGTCCTGGCGGGAGTTGTTGTAGACCTCCTGCATGCCGCGGTGGCTGATGAAGATCTCGGTGCCGGTACCGGTGGTGCTGCGCTCCAGGCGGGTGCGGAAGCGGTCGAGTTCGCCGGTCGAGTAGACCGAGTCGACCAGCTTGCCCAGCGTGCCGCGGATGATGTCCTGCGGCAGCTTGGCGCGGTTCTCGGCCCAGTCGGTTTCCATGATGCCCAGGTTGCGCTGGTCGGTGGTCAGCAGGAAGCCGTTTTCCTGCCAGAAGTCCTTCACCGGGTCCCAGAGCTGGTCGGGGGTGCGGTTGACGACGATCCAGCGCTGCGTGCCCGAGCGCTCCATGCGCACGTCGCCGATGTTGGCCACCGCGGTGGGGATGCCCGGGGCGTTGGCGATGCCGGCCTGGTACGAGTTGGCGGTCACGGCGCCGCCGGGGATGGCGTAGCGGTTGTCGCGCGAGAGCTGGGAGAGATCGGGTGGGACTTCGAGCGTCGGGGCCTTGCCTGCGCTCTTGTAGTCGATCTTGTCGCTCTCGAGGACGGAGCAGGCGGCGAGGCTGGCAACGAGGGCCAGCAGTGCAAGTCGCGAAAGGTTCTTCAACGTCGTCTTCCTTGTTGGAATGGTTCGGTCAATCTAGGGGCCGCAGTGCCCGCCGCCATCTCTGAGCGCGGTTCGGGCAAAAGGTTGCTTAACCTTGCTGCGGCCAGGGGAAAGGCGGGTCCGGGACGTGCTGGAGAGGAGTGCTCAGCCCTTCAGCAGGCCGGTGGCGCGCAGGGCGCCCTCGACCGCGGGGCGGCTCGCTTCGCCGAGTTCGGTGAGCGGCAGGCGCAGCGTACCGCCGCACAGGCCGAGCCTTGCCATCGCCCACTTCAGCGGGATCGGGTTGGGCTCCACGAACAGGTTGCGATGCAGCGGCATGAGCTCGAACTGGATCTGCATGGCGCGCTTCACGTCGCCCGCCAGCGCAGCCACGCACAGTTCGTGCATCTTGCGCGGCGCGATGTTGGCCGTGACGCTGATGTTGCCCTGGCCGCCGCAGAGCATGAGCGCGACCGCGGTCGGGTCGTCGCCGGAATAGACGGCAAAGTTCTTCGGCACTTCGCGGATGAGCCACTGGGCCCGTTCGATGTTGCCGGTGGCTTCCTTGATGCCGATGATGCCGGGCACTTGTGCCAGGCGCAGCACGGTGTCGTGCGCCATATCGGCGACCGTGCGGCCGGGCACGTTGTACAGCACGATGGGCAGGTCGCCCACGGCTTCGGCGATGGCCTTGAAGTGCTGGTACTGGCCCTCTTGCGTGGGCTTGTTGTAGTAGGGCACGACCTGGAGCTGCGAGTCGGCGCCCACGCCCTTGGCGAACTTGGCGAGCTCGATGGCTTCCTTGGTGGAGTTCGCGCCGCAGCCGGCCATCACGGGCACCCGGCCCTTGGCCTGCTCGACCGAGACGCGGATGATTTCGCAGTGCTCCTCGACATCGACCGTCGGCGATTCGCCGGTGGTGCCGACCACGCCCAGGCAGTCGGTGCCTTCTTCGATGTGCCAGTCGATGAGTCGCCGCAGGGCGGGGTAGTCGACACTGCCGTCGTCGTGCATCGGCGTGACGAGCGCGACGATGCTGCCTGTCAGTTGCTCCAAGGGGGAATCTCTTTGTCGGTGGACGAAAGCGCCGATTCTACTTACTCCGGCGCCCGGCCAGACAGCGGCGCCGGGCCCCTTAGTTTCCCTTAAGGAAGCGGCGCGCCGGCAGGCCGGAATCGGCCGCGGCCGGGCGAACGGCTGCGATGCGTTGCACGAAGCGTTCGGGCTGTTCGATGAAGCCGTCCTCGTACGCCACCACGCGCAGTCCGGCGCATGCCGCCAGCAGCTCGCCCGGCTGCAGCAGGAAGTCGGGCCGCGAGGGCTTGCCGACGGTCTCGTTGCCCGCGGCGAAGGTCTCGTAGAGCAGCACGCCGCCCGGCGCCACGGCAGCCAAAATGTCGGCCATGCGCGGGCGCCAGAGGTAGTTGGTGACGACCACGGCGCCGAAGGCCCGGCCGGAGAAGGGCCAGGGGCCGGATTCGATGTCGGCCTCGACCACCTTGCCGAACGCGCTTGCCGCCTCGACGGCCTCGGGAGAGCGGTCGACGCCGGTGACCGCGTGCCCGCGTCCGGCGAACCACTTCATGTGCCGCCCCGCGCCGCAGGCCACGTCCAGCACCGACGTGCCGGTCGCAAGCAGGTGCGACCACCGCACGATCCATTCGGAAGGTGCACCCAGGCCGTGCATCGGCGCTATTTCTTTCATAGCAATGAGGCTCAGAAGCAGGACCAGATCTGGTCGACCAGCGTCACCAGGAAGTCCGGATGCACGTACAGCGCGAACACGCCGCCCAGCACCGCCAGCGCGGCGGCCAGCCAGCCTGCGTGGACGATGTGATGTCGCATCCGGGGAGTCATGGCCCTGTTTTACACGCAACCGGCTCGGGATCAGCCCGCGGCGCCCACCGGCTGCGGACCGCGCGGAATGGCGCTTTCCTTCACCGGCAGGTTGACCACCGCCGCGAACACGCCCAGCGCGATCGCGATGTACCAGACGATGTCGTAGCTGCCCGTGGTGTCGTACAGGTAGCCGCCCAGCCACACGCCCAGGAAGGAGCCGACCTGGTGGCTCAGGAACACGAAGCCGCTGAGCATCGAGAGATGCGCCACGCCGAAGATGCCCGCCACGATGGCATTGGTGGCCGGCACCGTGGACAGCCACAGGAAGCCCATCGCCGCGGAGAAGAGGTACACGCTCATCGGAGAGATCGGTGCGATCAGGAAGAGCGCGATCGACACCGCCCGCGCAAAGTAGATGGCCGCCAGGATCTTGCGCTTGGCCAGCTTCTGCCCCAGCAGCCCCACGGTGTAGGTGCCGAACACGTTGAACAGGCCGATCAGCGCCAGCGCGTAGCCCGCCACTTCGGCCGGCAGGCTGCGGTCGCGCAGGTAGGTCGGCATGTGGATGCCGATGAAGGCCAGCTGGAAGCCGCAGACGAAGTAGCCCGCCATCAGCAGGCCGAAGCTCGGGTAGCGGAAGGCCTCGCCCACCGCCTGCATCACCGATTGCTCGCGGTGGCCGGCCTGTGCCGCCGTCTTCGGCTCGCGCAGCCCGAAGGCCAGTGGAACGATCACCAGCGCCAGCACCGCTACCACCGCCAGCGCCGTCTGCCAGCCCAGGCTGCCGATCAGCCGGCCCTCGATGGGCGCCATGAGGAACTGCCCGAACGAGCCGGCCGCCGCCGCCACGCCCATGGCCCACGAGCGCCGCTCGGCCGGGATCTGCCGCCCGATCACGCCGTAGATCACCGCGTAGGTCGAGCCCGCCTGCGCCGCGCCGATCAGGATGCCCGCGCTCAGCGTGAAGAGCAGCGGCGTCGGCGAATGCGCCATGCCGAAGAGCCCCAGCGCATAGAAGATGGAGCCGCCGATCAGCACCTTGAACGCGCCGAACCTGTCGGCCAGCATGCCCGCGAACACGCCGAAGATGCCCCACGAGAGGTTCTGTATCGCCAGCGCGAACGAGAAGGTCTGCCGGCTCCAGTCCTGCGCCTGCGTGATCGGCTGCAGCCAGAGGCCGAAACCGTGGCGTATGCCCATCGACAGCGTGACGATCATCGCCCCGCAGAAAAGGACTTGCTTGACCGAGAGGGCGGGGGCGGCTGGGGATTGCATGACTTCGAATGTAACTATTCGCCTGCTCGAGCAGGTGGCGCACCGGCCAAAGCCATTGATGATTTATCGGGCGGGTTTCAATGCACGCAACGCATTGGTGGCATGCCTTGTCACAAGCCTTTGCTGCGATTCGTTACATTCCGGTGGTTTTCTGTTTTCAAATTCCTCCAGGAAGGATGTCGACGATGAGAAGAACCGCCCTGAAATTCATCGCCATTGCCGCATTGGCGCTGCTGTCGGCGGGTTGCGCCAGTAACGGCGGCACGAAGTACCGTGACATGGCCAACGTCCTTGCCAAGATCAAGCCGGGCGAGGGGCGCATCTTCTTCTTCCGGGCCGACACGCCCTTTGGCTCCGCGCTGCAGCCGGGCGTCCGCCTGGACAAGGTGGCTGTCGGAAAGTCGAGGCCCGGCAGCTTCTTCTTCGTCGACCGTCCTGCGGGCACCTACCTGGCGGCAACCGTGGCCGACCCCCAGAAAACGCTCGGTATTCCGCTCGAGGAAGGCGAAACCAAATACGTGCGCATGTCGCCGTCTTTCGGGCTCGTGACCGGCAGCATCGTGCTGGACTTGGAGACACCCGAAAAGGCGAAGGCCGAATTGGGCTGGCTCGCCTATTCGGGCCAGGCCCTCCTCGACAAGTAGCCGCTCCCGTGCGGGCCGCCGCCTGCCGAGCCCGGCAGGCTCCTGTATGGGTATCCAGTTGTTTGGCGGGTACTGACTACAATCCGCCCCCATGGCGACTCCCCCCAAGACTCCCCCCAGTTCATCGTCCGCATCCTCCGGCTATTCGGAAGGCTCCATCCGCGTGCTCAAGGGCCTCGAGCCCGTCAAGCAGCGCCCGGGCATGTACACCCGCACCGACAACCCGCTGCACATCATCCAGGAAGTGCTCGACAACGCCGCCGACGAGGCGCTCGCGGGCCACGGCAAGAAGATCAAGGTCACGCTGCACGCCGACGGCTCGGTCAGCGTGGAAGACGACGGCCGGGGCATTCCCTTCGGCCTTCATCCGGAAGAGAAGGCGCCCGTGGTCGAGCTGGTCTACACCCGGCTGCATGCCGGCGGCAAGTTCGACAAGGGCTCGGGCGGCGCCTACAGCTTCTCGGGCGGCCTGCACGGCGTGGGCGTGTCGGTGACCAATGCGCTGTCGAAGCGCCTCGAGGTGGCCACGCACCGCGAGGGCTCGGTCGCGAAGCTGGCCTTCAGCGGCGGCGACGTGATCGAGGCGCTGGAGGTCCGCAAGCTCGAGGCCGGCGAGCGCAAGCAGGGCACCACGGTTCGTGCCTGGCCCGACGCCAAGTACTTCGAGACCGCCGCGCTGCCCATGGGCGAACTCACCCACCTGCTGCGCAGCAAGGCCGTGCTGATGCCGGGCGTGAGCGTCACGCTCGTCAACGAGAAGACCAAGGAAACGCAGCAGTGGCTCTACAAGGGCGGCCTGAGCGACTACCTGATGCAGACGCTCAACGGCGACCCGGTCATTCCGCTGTTCGAAGGCAGCGGCCACGCCGACAAGAACGCGGACAACTTCGCCGAGGGCGAGGGTGCCGACTGGGCCGTCGCCTTCACCGAGGAAGGCCAGCCGGTGCGTGAGAGCTACGTCAACCTCATTCCGACCAGCGCCGGCGGCACGCACGAAAGCGGCCTGCGCGACGGCCTGTTCAATGCGGTGAAGAGCTTCATCGAGCTGCACTCGCTGCTGCCCAAGGGCGTGAAGCTGCTGCCCGAGGACGTGTTCGCGCGCGCCTCGTATGTGTTGAGCGCCAAGGTGCTCGACCCGCAGTTCCAGGGCCAGATCAAGGAGCGCCTGAACTCGCGCGACGCAGTGCGCCTCGTGTCGAGCTTCGTGCGCCCCGCGCTGGAGCTGTGGCTCAACCAGCACGTCGACTACGGCCGCAAGCTGGCCGAACTGGCCATCAAGGCCGCCCAGACCCGCCAGCGCGCCGGCCAGAAGGTCGAGAAGCGAAAAGGCTCCGGCGTGGCCGTGCTGCCCGGCAAGCTCACCGATTGCGAGAGCAAGGACATCAGCCACAACGAAGTCTTCCTGGTCGAGGGCGATTCCGCCGGCGGCAGCGCCAAGATGGGCCGCGACAAGGAAAGCCAGGCCATTCTTCCGCTGCGCGGCAAGGTGCTCAACACCTGGGAAGTGGAGCGCGATCGGCTCTTCGCCAACACCGAAATCCACGACATCTCGGTTGCCATCGGCGTCGATCCGCACGGCCCCGGCGATTCGCCCGACCTCAGCGGCCTGCGCTACGGCAAGATCTGCATCCTGAGCGACGCCGACGTGGACGGCTCCCACATCCAGGTGCTGCTGCTCACGCTTTTCTTCCGGCACTTTCCGAAACTCATCGAAGCCGGCCACGTGTATGTCGCGAAGCCGCCATTGTTCCGGGTCGATGCCCCCGCGCGCGGCAAGAAACCGGCCTCCAAGGTCTATGCTCTGGACGAAGGCGAACTGACCGCCACGCTCGACAAGCTCCGCAAGGACGGCGTGCGCGAAGGCGCCTGGAGCATCAGCCGCTTCAAGGGCCTGGGCGAAATGAGCGCGGAACAATTGTGGGAAACCACGCTCAATCCCGACACCCGGCGCCTGATGCAGGTCCAATTGGGCCGCTTCGATTTCACGTCCACCCAGGGCGAAATCACCAAGCTGATGGGCAAGGGCGAAGCGGCGGCGCGGCGCGAGCTCATGGAGTTGCGCGCCGATGACGTCGATATCGACGTCTGATTCCGGCCGGGACATTTCTCACGACAGGGCATGAACGGACACAAGATCATTTGCGGTTCGCTGGCAGGGGCTTGCGTTGCTGGAGCAGCAGGCCTGCTGCTGGCGGAGCGCGACCAGGTCGGGCAGGCCGCGAACATGTTCTTCGCCGGAATCTGCATCCTGCTGGCATTCGTGTTCGTCTGGATGGGTTGGTGGGACGACGCGGTCAACGACAACGCCGAGCCCAGCCGCGTCGAGCGGGTTGTCGCTACCACGTGGCTCTGGACGCGCCGCATCCTTTGCTGGAGCGCTGCGCTCATCTTCCTGGGACTGGCCGTGTCGATGATCTTCACCGGCATCGAGGTCGAACATCTGCCCGTCTTTTTCGCAGTGCTCGCGCTGGGCGGCATGTCGCTCTGGGTCGGACTAAAGGGCGGCGGCCATGCGAAGAGCATGGGCGACGATGCCGCCGTTCACGCCGAGCGCCGCAAGCGCTACGGCTGGTGGTTCTGAAGGCAGGACCCGCATCGCCATGAAACGCTGGTTCCGTCCATTCATGCTGTGTGCAGCGCTCGTGCTGTCGCAGCAGGCTGCGCACGCCACCGACATCTACGGCTACATCGACAGCAAGGGCAACGCGCACTTCGCCTCCGAGAAGCTCGACGAGCGCTACCAGATCTTCTTCCGCGGCGGCCAGAGCTTCGATACCGCCAACGGCATCGCCCCGCTGGGCCGCGGCGTGGGCAAGCTCGACGGCAAGGTGCCGCCGGCCTCGCAGAGCCTGCTGGCGATGTTCGAGGCTTCGCCGAGCTACAAGACCGCCAAGTCGGCGCTGCGCGATGCGGCGAGCAAGCACGCGATCGACTACGAACTGCTGCAGGCGCTGGTGGCCACCGAGTCGGGCTTCGACGCGCAGGCCGTCTCGCCCAAGGGCGCGATGGGCCTGATGCAGCTCATGCCCGCCACCGCGCAGCGCTACGGCGTCGCGGCGGACAAGCGCGCGACCATCGAGAAGAAGCTGTTCGATCCGCGCATCAACATCGCCGCCGGCTCGCGCTACCTGCGCGACCTGATCGCGATGTTCCCGGGGCAGATCGAGCTCGCGCTGGCCGCCTACAACGCGGGCGAGGGCGCGGTGCAGCGCGCGGGCAACAAGATCCCGAACTACAAGGAAACGCAGAACTACGTGCAGACGGTGCTGCAGCTGTATGCGTACCTGAAGCCCTCCGTTGCCACCGGCGGCAGCGCGGTCGCACGCGGCGGCAAGACGCCGGGGCGCATCCGCATGGAGCTGACCGTGCCGCAGGGCGGCGCGCTCGGCCGCGGCAACATGCCGTCGGACGCGCCCCGCAACATGCCGGCCATGCCCGACATCCCCGAGCCGTCGACAGTGCCTACGGGCGCGGCTGATGCGCCACCGGGCACGCCGATGTCCTGATCGACCGGAGGAGGGAGGAGGCCATGGATCGTCGAAGCTTCGTTCTCGCGACCGCTGCCGGCATGGTGGCGGGCACGGCGCGTGCGCAGCACGCGGCCACGCATGACACGCTGCCGGCCGTGCCTTCCTCGGCCGAGCCCTATGCGCGTCTGCAGGGCGGCGTGCCGCACCACATGACGCCCGAGCAGGAAGCCCAGCGCTTCATCGAGAGTTCCGCGCCGCCCGGCCCGCAGGGCCGCTGGGAGCCGCGCGCTGCATTGCCGATCCCGCGCAGCGAGATGGCCTGGGCCACTGCGGCGATGGGCCGCATGCACGTGGTCGGCGGCTATGGCGAAGGCAAGGTCAACCGCGACTACCACCACATCTATGACCCGAAAGCCGACCGCTGGCTCGACGGCGCGCCGCTGCCGCGCGGTGCCAACCACGTCGCGGTGACGGCCGACGGCGGCCGCGTCTACGCGCTGGGCGGCTTCGTCGAGCAGAACCGGCGCTCCGACACCAACACCTACGTCTACGACATCGCCGCCAACCGCTGGAGCGCCATTGCGCCACTGCCCCGTCCGCGTGGCGCCGCAGCCGCCGTGATGCTCGACGGCGCGCTGCATCTGATCGGCGGCGCGTCCGAGCCCGCCGCGGAGCGCGCGAGCGTGGGCTGGCACGAGGTCTACGACCCGAAGGCCGACCGCTGGTCCGCCCGCAAGCCGCTGCCGGGCGCGCGCGACCACGTGGGCTGCGTGTCGCACGGCGGCCAGATCCATGTGATCGGCGGGCGCTTCAACACCTTCGAATACAACACCGACCTGCACCACGTCTACCTGCCCGCGCGCGACACCTGGGAGCTGCGCTCGCCGCTGCCAACCGCGCGATCGGGCCACGGGCTCGTGGTGTATCGCGGCCGCTTCTTCGCCATGGGCGGGGAGGGCGGCATCCTCGTCGACGGCGTGCCGCGCCAGGCGAAGGTGTTCGGCCAGATGGAAAGCTACAACCCCGTCGACGACACCTGGCAGCGGCACGCCCCGATGACCACGCCGCGCCACGCCGTGGGCGCGGCCGTCATCGGCGACTGGATCTACGTGGCCGGCGGCGGCGCGGTGCTCGGCGGCGCCGTACAGTCCGCAGTCCACGAGGCCTTTACCCTGGGCTGAACGCGCAGCCAGCAACAACAAAAGTTTTTCTCACCAGTTCTTTCATGGATTCCCAACCTCCGCTCGATCTCCAGGGTCCCACCGACGGCGACACGACCCTGACCCTCGCCGACTACGCACAGACCGCCTACCTCGAATACGCGCTGAGCGTGGTCAAGGGCCGCGCGCTGCCCGATGTGTCCGACGGCCAGAAGCCGGTGCAGCGCCGCATCCTGTATTCGATGTCGCGCATGGGCCTGGGCTTCGGTGGCACCAACGGCACCGTGGGCGCCAAGCCCGTGAAGAGCGCGCGCGTGGTCGGCGACGTGCTCGGCCGCTTCCACCCGCACAGCGACCAGGCCGCGTACGACGCGCTGGTGCGCATGGCGCAAGACTTCTCTCAGCGCTATCCGCTGGTCGATGGCCAGGGCAACTTCGGCAGCCGCGACGGCGACGGCGCAGCCGCCATGCGCTACACCGAAGCGCGCCTGGCGCGCATCACCAGCCTGCTGCTCGACGAGATCGACGAAGGCACGGTCGACTTCATTCCCAACTACGACGGCAGCACCGAAGAGCCGCGCCTGCTGCCCGCGCGGCTGCCGTTCACGCTGCTCAATGGCGCCAGCGGCATCGCGGTCGGCCTCGCCACCGAGATCCCGAGCCACAACCTGCGCGAGATTGCCGACGCCTGCGTGGCGCTGATCAAGTCGAACGGCAAGCTCAGCGAGGAAGAACTCTTCGCCATCGTGCCCGGCCCCGACTATCCGGGCGGCGCGCAGATCATCAGCAGCGCGGCGGACATCGCCGACGCCTACCGCACCGGCCGCGGCTCGCTCAAGGTGCGCGCGCGCTGGAAGATCGAGGAACTGGCGCGCGGCCAGTGGCAGCTGGTGGTCAACGAACTGCCGCCGGGCGTCAGCTCGCAGCGCGTGCTGGAAGAAATCGAGGAAATCACCAACCCCAAGGTCAAGGCCGGCAAGAAGGCGTTGAGCGCGGAACAGACGCAGCTCAAGGCCGCGATGCTGTCGGTGCTCGACGTGGTGCGCGACGAGTCGAGCAAGGACGCCGCCGTGCGCCTGGTGTTCGAGCCCAAGACCTCGCGCATCAGCCAGGAAGAGTTCATCACCACGCTGCTCGCGCAGACCTCGCTGGAAACCTCCTCGCCGATCAACCTCACGATGGTCGGCATCGACGGCAAGCCCACGCAGAAGTCGCTGCGCCAGATGCTCAACGAGTGGATCGCGTTCCGCGAGATCACCGTCGAGAAGCGCTCGCGCTTCCGCCTGGGCAAGGTGCAGGACCGCATCCACATCCTCGAAGGCCGGCAGCTGGTGCTGCTGAATATCGATGAAGTGATCGCGATCATCCGCGCGGCGGAAGACCCGAAGGCGGCGCTCATCGCGCGCTTCAATCTGAGCGAGATCCAGGCAGAGGACATTCTTGAAATCCGGCTGCGCCAGCTTGCGCGGCTGGAGGCCATCAAGATCGAGCAGCAGCTCAAGGAACTGCGCGAAGAGCAGAAGAAGCTCGAAGACATCCTCGCCAGCCCCGCGGCGCTGCGTCGCCTGCTGGTGAAGGAAATCGAGGCCGACGCCAAGAGTTTCGAAGACCCGCGCCGCACGCTGATCCAGGCCGAGAAGCGCGCCGTGGCCGAGGTGAAGGTGGTCGACGAGCCCGTCACCGTCATCGTGTCGCAGAAGGGTTGGGTCCGTACGCAGAAGGGCTGGGCCAGCGAGAAGGCGGCGGGCAACGGAAACGGTGCGGCGCCCGAGTACAGCTTCAAGTCGGGCGACTCGCTCTACGGCGCCTTCGAGTGCCGCAGCGTCGACACGCTGCTGGTCTTCGGCAGCGCCAAGGACAAGAGCGTGCGCGTCTACACCGTGCCCGTGGCGTCGCTGCCCGGCGGCCGCGGCGACGGCCAGCCCGTCACCACGCTCATCGACCTGGATGCGGGCACGCACGTCACGCACTTTTTCGCGGGACCGGTGGGCGCGAGCCTGCTGCTGGCCAACACCGGCGGCTACGGCTTCATCGCCACGGTCGAGAACATGATGTCGCGCCAGCGCGGCGGCAAGGCCTTCATCGACGTGGGCGAGGGCGAGCAGCTGTGTCGCCCCTCGCTGGTGGGCGGCGCGAGCGGCGCCGAGCCGATGCCCCTGGCCACGCACGTGGCCTGCGCCTCGACCGGCGGACGCATCCTGACCTTCGACATCGCCGAGCTCAAGAGCCTGCCCAAGGGCGGCCGCGGCCTCACGCTGATCGACCTGGAAGCCAAGGACACCCTGGCCGGCGCGGCCGCCTACACGCGCAGCGTGAAGATCGAAGGCATCGGCCGCGGCGGCAAGGAGCGCGAGGAAACGCTGGAGATCCGCACGCTCAACAACGCACGCGGCAGCCGCGCACGCAAGGGCAAGGCAGCCGACCTGGGCTTCAAGCCGACCAGCATCGTGCGGGTGCAGTAGCCATGGGCGGCATCGACATCAGCGTCATCGGCGTCTTCATCGCCGTGGTCACCGGCATCGGCAGCTACGTGCTGGGCCGGCGCATGCGCGAGAAGCGGGCGGCCAAGAAGCGTGAGAAGGACCGCATCGTCTCGCAGGCGAACGAGACGCGCCAGGTGCGGCGCGCCCGCGAGCGCAAGGAGCGCGGCGGCTGAAGCTTGGCGGTCCAGAGCGATCGATGAATAGAAATCGCATCGCAATCATTCAACGGTGTGCTATTCGCGAGACTGAACGCCATACTTCCCTTTTTGAATATTTTTCTCTCTAAGATTGGTTTGCCAATTTCGGCAAGGGAGAAGAAAAATGTTCGATCACAATCACTACGTGCCTGTGCTTAAGTGGCGCATGGGCGAATACCAAGCTCTCATGCGGTTGGGAGAACTCGTCAAGGACTGGGTTACCCCTCTTTTCGAAATACCAACCGAAGGATGGAACTTCGAAACGGAAGCGCCTCTGCGCTCGCTCGATGATCATTTGGCGGGCTTCGGGGAAAAGCTGTTCTCCAAATGGGGCGCTCGGACCTGTTTTATCGACAGTCCCTATCTGGACGGTGCAAGCGTACTTTCGACAGGTGTGCACCATATGCAGCACATCTTCCTGCAGGCAAGGCAGGCCGGCTGTTCGGCGATTCCCGTGATTGGCCTGCAAAGGCATCCCGCTTATCTGGCGGCTGTCCAATTCATCGTTGGCTGGACGCAAAACGGAGTCTGCGTCCGACTGGAAAGGGATGATTTCGGACCTGGGCTTCAATCAACTCTTCAGTCATTGATTCAGGCTCTCGCCATCCCGGTCCGCTACGTTGACCTTGTCATCGACCTTGAGGCGTCAATTGCCGAGGTCCTGCCAATACAGGTATCGACGTGGTCGACCTGTCTTTCGCAGATTTCAGCGACGCCCTGGCGCACTCTCACCTTGGTCGGTACGTCATTTCCTGCAGCACTCGGTGCCGATCAATATCGCCCGCACGGACGGACTCCCAGAAGCGAATGGCTCGCATACAAGGAGCTTGTTCGGCAACTTGCGGTTTCCGCCAGAAAGCCCACGTTCGGAGACTACGCCACATCGAGTCCAAATACGGGAGAGCTCGATCCGCGCATGGTCGATCCCAATGCCAAGATCAAATACACGTTGAGCGATGAATGGATCGTGCACGTGGGGACGCAGGTCAAGCGCTTTGGAAGAGGGCAATATCAAGCTATGTGTCAAGGCATCATCAATGCAAGTCCCTCGTATTTCCCGGGGCCTGGCTATTCATGGGGGGATGCCTACATTCATGGCTGCGCGCTAGGCTCGGAGGGGAACGGGTGGCTCGTCTACCTGGCCCTCCGTTGCTACAAATCACCATGTTACGAAGGCTGTTCGGGACGTCGCCAGTTTTCACGGGACTTTAGCGCCTCCCTGATTTTCCGCCGGACGTCGCCTGGTTGAAAGGAATCAACGAACAAGCGATACAGGCCAGCGCGATTCAGGCCCATTTCCTTTTGAGTTGCGCCGTTTGCCTTCAGTACCTCGACCACCTCGTGTCGCCACATCAGATGTGCCATGTGAAAGAGCGAAGGGTCGGGGTTGTTGCGCAGTCTCCGATGCGTTTCGAGCTTCAAGGCACCTTTGCTCCCCATATGGACGACCTTGATTCCCCACCATGACGGGATCAAAGCCTGCGCTTCCGGCAAATGCGCACTACCCACGACAAGGGTGGCCCTGTCGAGCGAGCGGGAATAGGCCTCGACCTGCCTGGGCAACCTTGAAAGATTGTCTGCGTCGCTCTTGAGTTCGAACCCGTGCAAGTAACCATTCACGACGGCGATGTCGACGCGACATGAGCCGTGTTCCAAGCCGAGCTCCTGAACTATTCGGGCATTGGCATCGTTGGCATGATCGGCCAGCACGGTTCTCAGCACGAGCGACCGCACGTCGCGATCCCGGGTCTTCGGTGGCTTGATCGGCGTGGGGGAGGCGGACATGGCGGCCGAACTATAGAGCATCGCACTCGCAGTTTGCTCTTGCGACGGAACCATCGTCGAGGTGGCCGCGACAGCCGTATTCGCGGTGAATCGCTTCTATCGCAGGCCGACCCACCACCGCGTGTTGGTCCGCGCCGCTCCCACCGTCACCACTTCGCCGATCACCGGCGTCGCCAGCTCGATCTTCTTCGACTCCGTGAGGGCCGCAATGCGGTCCAGCGGGTCGTGCCAGTTGTGGAAGGCGAGGTCGAAGGTGCTGTTGTGCACCGAGAAGAACACCTTGCCGCGCAGGTCTTCGAAGGCCTTCACGCTCTGCTCGGGCGTCATGTGCACGGCGGGCCACATGCTGTCGTAGGCGCCGTTCTCCATGAGCGCGATGTCGAAGCCGCCGAAGCGCTCGCCGATCTGCTTGAAGCCCGGGAAGTAGCCAGAGTCGCCGCTGTAGAAGATGCGTTGGTCGCCGCTTTGCACCACCCATGAGGCCCACAGCGTGCGGTCGCGGTCGCCCAGTGTGCGGCCCGAGAAGTGCTGCGCGGGCGTGGCGGTGAGCTTCACGCCGTCGTGTTCGGCCGACTGCCACCAGTCGAGTTCGGTCACGCGATCGGCCGGCACGCCCATCGCCAGCAGCCGCGAGCGCACGCCCAGCGGCACGAAGTAGCGCTTCACGTCCCTGGCGAGGTATTCGATGGTCGCCACGTCGAGGTGGTCGTAGTGGTCGTGCGAGAGGATCACGCCCTCGACGGGCGGCAGGTCCTCCAGCGCGATCGGCGTCTTGTGGAAGCGCTTCGGCCCCGCCCACTGCACCGGCGACGCGCGGTCGCTGAACACGGGGTCGATCAACCAGTACTTGTCGCGCAGCTTCAGCAGATGCGAGGAATGGCCCAGGCGCACGACGTGGTTGGTTTGGGTGTCCAGCGCGTCGAGGGTGGGCTTGTCCAGCGGTTTCACCGGAATCGGATCGACCGGCACCGTGTCGATCTTGCTGCCCACGATGAAGCGCGACCAGATGCGCCATGCGCTGGCCTGCTGGGGCAGGTCGGGGTTGGCCATGTTGTGGAAGCCGCCGTCCTTGAACTGGGGCGAGTTCTCGTAGCGCGTTTCGCCGCCGCCCGCGGCGCTGCAGCCTGCGACGAAGGCGCAGCCGGCCGCGGCGAGCGCGGTGCCGCGGCGCAGGAGTTGGGGCAGGTAGGAGCCTTGCGAGCCGGGGTCTTCAGCCATGGGAGAGCCTTCTGGATTGTGTTTGTCGGATGGCCGGAGACTATCGAAGGCGCGTGTTTCAATGGTTTCAGCGATAGAAACATTCGGGCGGGAGGGGCATTCCGGTGCTATGCCATGTGCCGTATGGCGGGCATCGACGTGGCCCGGCACACTGCCGGACTTCATCGATTTCCAGGAAGCGGCAGATCCATGAGCAGCAATCGCTATCCCATCATCTACGTGCGCGGCTACGCCATGACCGAATCGGAGCGCGACGAGACGGCGGCCGATCCGTTCTGCGGCTTCAACATCGGCTCCACGGTGTATCGCGCCACCGTGAAGAAGGAGGCGCCGGCGCAGAAGTTCGTCTTCGAGTCGCCGATGGTGCGGCTGCTGGCCGACTTCCAGTACCAGAGCGTCTACCAGAACGGCCTGGACATCCTCGACCCCGACTGGAAGCCTTCGCCCGACGCCAACGGCAACGACGTCGACGGCATTCCATCGGCCTCGGTCATCATCTACCGCTACTACGACTCGGGCTCCGAGCTGCTGGGCGACGGCAAGGCGAAAGACGTCAAGGTGTACGCGCAGGGCCTGAGCCAGCTCATCCTGCGCGTGCGCGACCTCGTCGTGAAGCGCGAAGGCCCCTCGGGCTTCACGGCCGACGACTTCCGCTGCTACCTCGTCGCGCATTCCATGGGCGGGCTGGTGGTGCGCGCCTTCCTGCAGAACCCCGCGCTCGGCGACGCGGCCGCGCGCGCCTGCGTCGACAAGGTGTTCACCTACGCCACGCCGCACAACGGCATCGACATGGGCGGCATCAACGTGCCGGCCTGGCTCACGCTGAACGAGATGAACACCTTCAACCGCGAGAAGATGTCCGAGTTCCTGGCCACGCCCGCCGTCAACGGCCGCATGGACTACCTGCCTGCGGCGGCTTTTCCGCCCGAGCGCTTCTTCTGCATGGTCGGCACCAACCGTGGCGATTACGAGACCGCCAAGGGCCTCTCGCGCATGTTCGCGGGCCACGGCAGCGATGGCCTCGTGCGCATCGAGAACGCATCGCTCTGGGCCGTCGACGGAGCGGGCAAGACCCAGCCGGTGGCCACCGCGTACACCTACCGCTCGCACTCTGGCTACTTCGGCATCGTCAATTCCGAGGAGGCCTACCAGAACCTCACGCGCTTCCTGTTCGGCGACGTGCGCGTGGACCTTTGGTTCGACGTCGACGGCGTCACGCTGCCGCCCGACCTGCCGAAGGGCGCCGACGTCGATGCGCTCTACCAGGTCGAACTGCTGGCCGCGCCGCGCGGCAAGCGCTGGTACTTGAGCCGCCGCATCGCCGAAGAAGACTCGCCCGCCTGCCGCACGCACAAGGAACTGACCGACCCGGCCACGGCCGACCGCCGCTCCATCTATCTCTCGACCGTGTTCCTCGCCAACCGGGCCCGCGTGAAGCAGGACCGACCCACGCTGGCTTACGCCATGACCCTGGGCGTGCGCGTGCCCGACTACCAAGTCAACAACAAGTTCTGGCTCGACGGCCACTACGAGGGCAGCTCGCTCTTCCGCGACACGCTGATCATCGAGATCGCGCCGCCGCAGCCGGACGACGCAGCGCAGAACTGGAACGTCAAGTACGGCTGGCAGACCGACACCGCCGGCCGCGCCTCGCTGCCGATGAGCCCCAAGCAGCTCGCGAGCGGCAAGCTGCAGTTCGTGGTGCCGCTGTCGAGCCTGGGCGCAGCGCCGGCCGCGCCGGGCATCAGCGGCAAGGTGCGGCTGGAGGTGAGCGCCTGGCAATAGAGCGCCTGGGGGTTGGCAGTAGGGCGCCGGTCAGGCAGGGTCGGGCACAATCGCGCCGGTCAAGAACCCGCCGATCCGGACCCATGAAAACTGCCGTTCTCGTCATCGATGTCCAGCGTGGCCTTTGCGACGATCCGCCGCGCCCCCATGAGGCCCACGAGGTGATGCAGCGCATCAACGCGCTCACCGAACGCGCCCGCGCTGCCGGCGTGCCGGTGGCCTTCATCCAGCACGAGAACGCCGTCGACCTCGAATTCGACTCGGAGCGCTGGCAGCTTGCGAGCGTGCTCAACACCGATTCGCGCGACGCGCGCATCCGCAAGATCACGCCCGATTCCTTCCTGCGCACGCCCCTGGAAGCCTGGCTCTCCGAGCACGGCGTGAAGCGCGTGGTGGTCTGCGGCTATTCGTCGGAGTTCTGCGTCGACACGACAGTGCGCCGCGCTGCCGCGCTGGGCTACCACGTGGTACTCGCGGCCGATGCGCACACTTCGCACGACAAGCCGCACGCCACGGGCGCGAAGATCCGCGAGCATCACAACGCCACGCTCGCGGACATCACGAGCTTCGGCGTGCCGATCCGCGCAATCGCCAGCGCGGAAGTCGCCTTCGGCGACTGAAGAACACAGCCTGCACGAACCGCACGGAGCACGTGCGCGTTGCCTGAGCGCTCACGCGCTGCGTGACATGGCAACCTTGTGCAGAAGCTCGATCAAGATCATTTGCTCGCCCTTGGAGAGGTTGCCGAGCGCCTGCTGCTCTCCTTCGATGACCGACCGCGTCGCGCTGCTCGCAAGGGTGGCGCCGGTCGGGGTGGTGCGAAGGTGCTGGGCCCTGCGGTCCGTTGCGTGCGGCGTGCGGCGGATCAACTCTCGCCGTTCGAGCCGTTCGAGCCATGCGGCGATGTTGGGTGCCGTGACCGCGAGCGCCTTCGCCAGGCGGGCGGCCGACACGTCGGGGTTTTCGTGGATCAGGCACAGCACCGTGAACTCGACCGGGCGCAGGTCGAAAGGTGCGCCCACTCGCTCGGCGAACACTGCGTCGGTGACGATCGTCGCCTGTGCGAGCTGATAGCCGAGCACGTGATGCAGGGACGCTTCGACCAGCCGGCCGGCTGGTGTGGCGTCTACCGGATTGCTTCTGTTCTTGGGCATTCCGGGCATTGTCGTTCGGCCTCCAAGTGATTCACTGCCTGATCTAACTGAATCAGGGGTCGTGCTGGGAATGCAAACTGCTTAATGGAAAACCATAACTGGTTATCTTTGATAGTTAAGTAGATTAACTAATTGGCGCTGAATCCAGGCGTCAAAGGAGACATTCTTGAAGACCTCTGCATCCCTGATATTTGTCGCTTCGTTGCTGACCGCCTGTGGCGGAGGAAATGGCGGTGGCAGCTTTCTCGCCTCGTTCCCCGCGACCGGCACGCCGACGAGCACCCCGCCGGCCGGCAACGGCAATCCCGTGACGCCTCCTCCCGACAATCCGGCGCCGCCCGTCGAGACACTGCCGGTGCTCGGCGCGGCCACCGGCGCGGCGCTCATCGATTGCGCCTCGCTCGCCGGCTTCACCTTTGCTAACACGACCATCACCGCAGCCAATTCGATTGCCGCCGGCGCTCTGAGCGTCGCAGGCAAGCCGGTAGGGGCGCACTGCCAGGTGCGCGGATCGATGTATCAGCGCACGAGTCCGGTCGATGGCCAGAGCTATGCGATCGGCTTCGAGATGCGTTTGCCGGTGAACTGGAACGGGCGGTATTTCTATCAAGCCAACGGGGGGCTCGACGGCAGCATCGGCACTGCTGCCGGGCCGGTGGGCGGAGGCGGCGTTCTGGACAACGCGCTGAACAAGGGCTTCGCCGTGATCAGCTCCGACGCGGGGCACGCGGCACCCACGCCGTTCTTCGGCATCGACCCGCAGGCCCGCCTCGACTACGGCTACCAGGCGGTCGGCAAGCTCACGCCGATGGCGAAGGCGTTGATCGCGTCGGCCTACGGAAAGGGCCCGGACCGCTCCTACATCGGCGGTTGCTCCAATGGCGGGCGCCACACGATGGTCGCCATGTCGCGCTATGCGGACGACTACGACGGCTTCCTGGTGGGCGACCCCGGCTTCCGGCTTCCCCTTGCGGCCTCCGCCAACATCGTCGGCGCCCAGAACTACAACGCCCTGGCAACCACCCCGGGCGATCCGGGCACGGGCTTCACGCTGGCCGAACGCACCCTGGTCTCCAACGCAGTCCTTGCCAAGTGCGACGCCCTCGACGGCACAACCGACGGCATCGTGCAGGACACCGGCGCATGCCAGGCGGCTTTCTCCATCGACCGCGACGTTCCCACCTGCAGCGGCTCGCGCGATGGCACATGCCTCTCTGCCGACCAGAAGCTTCGCATCGGGCAGCTCTTCGCGGGCGCGCTCGACGGCGGCGGAAAGAAGATCTATGCGAGCTTTCCCTTCGATGCAGGCCTGAACACCACCGGCTGGTCGTCGTGGAAGTTCTCGAATTCATTGAACCTCGATTCGGGCGCGGTCGCCTTCGTCTGGCAGGTGCCGCCCGAGAACCCGTCCGGCTTCAATGGCCCCAACTTCACGCTCACGGCCAACATCGATTCGATCCTCGCGAAGATCACCTCGACCGACGGGCTCTACACCGAGAACTCGCTTTCGTTCATGACGCCGCCGAACCCGACCGATCTGAGCCGCTTGAAGAAGCGCGGCGCCAAGGTCATGGCCTATCACGGGACGAGCGATCCCATCTTCTCGAGCGACGACACGCAGCACTGGTATGACCAGCTGACCGCGGCCAACGGCGGCGATGCATCCAACTTCGCGCGCTTCTATCGGGTGCCCGGAATGAACCACTGCTCCGGCGGCCCGACCACCGACCAGTTCGACATGCTCGCTCCGCTCGTCAACTGGGTGGAGAAGGGCGAGGCCGCCGATTCCGTCGTCGCTTCGGCGCGCGGTGCAGGCAACGCGGGCGGCGTGAACGGGGATGTTCCCGCAGGCTGGTCGCCCACCCGCACCCGGCCGCTCTGCGCTTACCCGAAGGTTGCGCGCTACAAGGGCACGGGCGATATCGAGAAGGCCGAGAGTTTCAGCTGCCAATGAAAGGCTTCGCGGCTGGTAGCACTCGGCCCGTGAGCGAACTGCGTGGCCGTACTGCGCCCGTCACGCCGAATGAGGCGTGATCGGGTTTAGCAGCCCGAAGCAACCTCTGCGACGCAATCGACCCGCTTCGGCGGGTTTTTCTTTGCCCGCCGGCATGTATTCCGCGCGTAGCGTCAACGGCCTCAGGGCATCCGGCCAGTGGCGAGTGCGCTCGCCCAGTCCGGCCTGCCATTGGTCATCGCAAGCGCCGCCATGCTCGCGTGGTCGTAGGGCACTGAGATCAGCGTCACAGCCCAGCTTTCGTTCGCCAGCCGCTCGACGATGGCATAGCGCGCATCGGGCGAGCCCGTCTCGACGACGTGCGGATGCGGGTGGATGTCGTCATAAGCCTGCAGCCCGACGCTGCCCGGATTGACGATCAGCTGCCCGCCAGAAGCGCGAACCACGCGCGGCACGTGCGTGTGCCCGCAGGCGACGAGCCGTACCTGCGCATCGACCGTGCCGAGCCGCGCATCGATCTCGGCCATCGTGGCCGGCCTGAGCAGCGAAGGCTCGACCGTCTCCAGGAAGTAGTGCAGATCGCTGTCGGGCGTGCCGTGGCACAGCAGCACCTCGGCGCTCAATCGCAGGCTGTGTTCGAGCGAGGCCATCCACGCGAACTCCTGAGGGCCTAGTCGCGCGTGCGCGAACTCGTCGGACGCGCCGCGTTTGCCGGCAGGAAGGGTGAGCACCTGGCGCTCGTGGTTGCCCGCGAGATGCGTCCAGTCCTGCGCCATCAGGAAACGTGCGGTTTCCAGCGGCATCAGCGGGCCGGAGAGGCTGTCGCCCAGGTTGACGACGGTATCGACGCCGCGGCGGCCGACGTCATCGACGACGGCTTCGAGTGCGGGAAGGTTTCCGTGGATGTCGGAGACGATGGCAATGCGCATGTGCCGATTCTGAGGGAATCGCGAACCGAGTCGCCGCCACGAACACCAATGCCGAGTCGCACGGCTGCGAGCCAACTGCATGGCTATACTGCGCCCGTCACGCCGAATGAGGCGTGATCGGGTTTAGCAGCCCGAAGCAACCTCTGCGACGCAAGCCGCAGTCTCCGCAGGACCTGCGGCTTTGTCATTCGTGCTTCCAGTTTTGGCGGCTCGGATGGGAGGGCTCGCGCCCTGCCGGTTTCTCGCAAGAGGTTGGCCGGTCTGCTAACCCGTCCGAGCTGCCGCCTCGTTTAGCAGCGGGTGTGGCGGTTTTTGCAAATCGCAACCTCTGGAGGTCTTCCGTGACCAAGTCTGCCCGCGTGCTCAAGCACGCGCCGAAATCCGATACCGCTTCAACGCCGAAGCCGGTTCATCCCCATTCAAACGCAAATGCCGAGTCGGCTGCCCTGCAGGCGGGCGACGACGTCGAGGGCATTCGCCAGGTGCACAGCGCCTACGTGTGCCTCGAAAAGCTCGTCGTTCCGATGCAGGTGAACGAGCGCGAGGAGATCTATCCGACGCGATCCGAATTCGGCGCGCTGTTCCGCCTGGTCAACGAGGAGCTGCAACGGCGAATCGAAGCTGCGGACAGCACGATCAGTTCTCTGCGCGATGCTCTGGGGAAATCAGTCAATCCGCCCCAGGCCGCCACACCTTCGCCAGCGCCGCCAGCTTGCCCCTGAACCCCAGCCTGTCGTTCGACAGCGCATCGATGAAGTCCGAGAGCCGCTGCGACTTCACCATCGTGTAGATCGTGAGCCAGGTCGTGGCGACGAACACCACGCCGAACCACACGGCCTTGCGCCACAGCGGCGCCTCGGCCTCTGCCAGCAGGTTCATGCCGAGGAAGCCGGTGGTGATGGTGCCGATGAGGCCGAAGAGCGTGACAACCGTGAGCCGCACCACGGTGGCGGCTTGGCGGCGCAGGCTGTCGGCGTCGAGGTACGTGTTCATGTCGGCGATGCGCGCCTTGACCTCGTCGTAGAGCGGATCGAGCCCGAGGTGCGTTGCGCACATGTGGGAGAGGGCGCGCACCTGCGCCTGCTCGGAGATCTCGTGGAACCAGTAGCGGTGCGTGAAGCGCAAGAAGCGCTCGAAGCTCGCGCGGATGGCGCGCTTGAACTGCTTCACGCTCGGCGTGCTGCGGATGTCCAGCCGCTTCAGCGCTTCCACCAGCTGGTCGGAGAACATCAGCAGCGAGGCCTTCTGGAAGTGCGCGATGAGGAACAGCAGGAAGTGCTGATGCCTGAACTGCGCGAGCACGCCGCGGTCGCGGCAGCAGAAGAACTCGGAGCGCGCGTCGCCCACCACGATGAGCGCGTGGCCGTTGCACAGGTAGCGCGTGTTGGGTGCGGCGCCCGCGTTCACCCAGAAGCGGTCGTAGCAGTACTTGTGCTCGAAGTCGGCGAGATGATGGTCGGCGTAGGGCAGGTGTGCGTCGGTGGCGCCTGCGCCGGTGACGAGCGCCAGCCGCACGAAGTCGTCGCGCGTGAGGCGGCGCGGATCGTCGAGCGACAGATATGCCATCACCGGCATGCGGTAGTACTCGATCTGCCGGTAGCGCAGAACGCCCGCGTCTTCGGAATGGTCGCTAACGAGCGGCTGCATCAGGTAGGCCCAGTGCGCGGCGATGCGCGGTGCGCGGTGCTGCGCCACGTGCGAGAGAAAGGCCTCGCGCTGCTGCGCGTCGGAGCTCGCGAGCACGCGGCCGTCGACGCCCAGCCATTCGACGCTGGTCATGCAATGCAGCGCCGAACCGTCGGCTTCCCAGCCCGAGGGGTAGGCGCGGCCGAAGCGGTAGAGGATGTCCTGCGCCTGCGCGAGGCTCAGGTCGCTCGCGCCGACTTCGAGGTTGAGCATCACCACGTCGACGTCGAAAAAGAAGTAGAGGTCGCAATGGATCACGTCGAGCGTGACCGGTGCATCGCCCGGCTTCGACACGAGGCGCACGGCTGCGACGTCGTGGCGGCGGAAGATGCGCATGGGCGAGTCGCCGTCGCTCCCGTCGCCGTTGCCGCGCGAGCGGCCCTCGCCGTAGAGGAAGCGCTGCACGTACGGCAGGAAGCTCACGAACTCGTTGTAGTGCCGTTCGTGGAAGCGGCTGCTGTCGCCGGTGTATTCGTCGACCTCCTCGCGCCAGGGCGATGCATCGCCCATCTCGCGCAGCACGTGCCATGGCGCGTGATGGTGGCCGGCGTGCGGCGCGGGCATCAGCCGCAGGGGCCAGAGCAGCGCCTGCCTGAAGTGCTGCACGGTGGGCGCGCCCGTGGGGAGCGCATTCGCCTCTGTGGGCATGTTGGCCGCGGGTGGATTCAGCATGGCATTGAAGTAGGCAGAAGGTGGGACAAAACGACCACCTAGGGGAATCCCTATGAAATCCTGAAACCGGTTTCATATAAGCTGCAAGCATTGCTTTCAGGGTCTGCGCGCGTCTGCGCCGCGCAGCTTCAGGGTCCGCCCACCATGAACTACCAGTTTCAATTCGACGCCGTCTTCGCCGCCTGGCCGCTGCTGCTCAAGGGCACGTGGATCACGATCCAGCTCTCGCTCGTTGCCACGGTGCTGGGGCTGGTGGTGGCCATCTTCTGCGCCTGGGGCAAGACCTCGGGCCCGGGCTGGCTGCGCTTCATCATCAATGCCTACATCGAGGTGATCCGCAACACGCCCTTCCTCGTGCAGCTGTTCTTTTTCTTCTTCGCGCTGCCGGCCATCGGGCTGCGCTGGTCGCCGCAGACGGCCGCGCTGGTGGCCATGGTGGTGAACCTGGGCGCCTACGCCACGGAAATCATCCGCGCGGGCATCGAGTCGATTCCCAAGGGGCAGATCGAGGCGGGCAGGGCGCTGAACCTCAAGCCCTGGGAGATCTTCCGCTTCGTCATCATCAAGCCGGCGCTCAAGGCCATCTACCCGGCGCTCACGAGCCAGTTCATCTTGCTGATGCTGAGCTCGGCGGTGGTGTCGGTCATCTCGGCCGACGACCTGACCTCGGTGGCGGCCAACCTGCAGTCGCAGACCTTCCGCAGCTTCGAGATCTACATCGTCGTGGCCGCCATCTACCTCGCGCTGGCACTGGCCTTCTCGGCCATGTTCAAGCTGATCTACAAGCGCACGCTCAACTACCCGGACCGCCGCTGATCACCCAGAGACACAGACGACGGACGGAGCAACAACACCATGCGCACCTTCGGCTTTCCCGAATTCCTTTTCATCCTCGAAGCGGCCAAGTGGACGCTCGCGCTGTCGGCCATCGCCTTCGTGGGCGGCGCGATCCTGGGCCTGGCGCTGGCGCTGATGCGCACGTCGGAGTCGACGTGGGCGCGCGGCGCGTCGACCACCTTCATCCAGGTCTTCCAGGGCACGCCGCTGCTGCTGCAGCTGTTCCTGGTGTTCTTCGGCGCGCCGGTGCTCGGGCTGGACATCAACCCGTGGATCGCCGCCGGCGTGGCGCTCATCCTCAACAGCGGCGCCTTCCTCGGCGAGATCTGGCGCGGCTGCATCCAGGCCATTCCGCGCGGGCAGTGGGAGGCGGCGCAGGCCCTGAACCTCAAGTACTTCGACCGCATGCGCGACGTGGTGCTGCCGCAGGCCTTGAAGATCGCGCTCGCGCCCACGGTGGGCTACCTGGTGCAGATCATCAAGGGCACCTCGCTGGCGGCCATTATCGGCTTCGTGGAGGTCACGCGCGCGGGGCAGATCGTCAACAACGCCACCTTCCAGCCGCTCATCGTGTTCTCGGTGGTGGCGGCGATCTACTTCGTCATCTGCTGGCCGCTGTCGCTGCTGGCCGCGAGCATGGAGCGCAAGCGCGCCCGGGCCCTGGCCCGCTAAGCCCCTTTCGCTTTCTTGGTTCTTCGTTTTTCGTTCTTCGTTTCTCTTTCTTCCTCAGGAGACATCCAATGACCCGTACCACCTCGCGCCGCGTCGCGCTCGCAGCCCTCGGCCTCGGCGCCGCCCTCACCGTGTTCGCTCCCTTCGCCTCGGCGCAGAGCGTGGCCGACATCAAGAAGAAGGGCGAGATCACCATCGGCATGCTGGTCGACTTTCCGCCCTACGGCACCACCGACGCGAAGAACCAGCCCGACGGCTACGACGCCGACGTGGCCAAGCTGCTGGCCAAGGACTGGGGCGTGAAGGCCAACATCGTTCCCGTGACCGGCCCCAACCGCATTCCCTTCCTGCTGACCAACAAGGTCGACCTGCTGGTGGCCTCGCTGGCCATCACGCCCGAGCGCGCCAAGCAGGTGCAGTTCTCGCAGCCCTACGCGGCCGCCACCATCGTGCTGTACGGCGCGATCAAGACCCCCATCAAGGCCGCTGGCGACCTGAAGGGCCTGCGCGTGGGCGTGGCCCGCGCCTCCACGCAGGACGTGGCCGTGACCAAGGCCGCCCCCGAAGGCACCGAGATCCGCCGCTTCGACGACGACGCCTCCGCCATGCAGGCACTGATCTCCGGCCAGGTCGACGCCATCGGCTGCTCGGTGACCGTCGCAGCCCAGATCGCCAAGCGCGTGCCGGCCAACACCTTCGAGAACAAGTTCACGCTGGTGCAGCAGTCGATGGGCATCGCGATGCGCCCCGGCCAGGAAGAGCTGCACAAGGCGGTGAACGACTTCGTGCAGAAGAACACCGCCAATGGTGAGCTGAACAAGCTGTATCAAAAGTGGCTGCAGGCAGACCTGCCCAAGATGCAATAAGCAACCCCGAGGCTGAAGGAATCCTGGCATGACGACGGAATCGATCATCCGCATGGAAGCGGTCAACAAGTGGTACGGTGAATTCCAGGTGTTGACCGGCATCGATCTGTCGGTGCGCCAGGGCGAGCGCATCGTGATCTGCGGGCCCTCGGGCTCGGGCAAGTCCACGCTGATCCGCTGCATCAACCGGCTGGAGACGGTGCAGAAGGGCCGCATCGTGGTCGACGGCATCGACCTCACGGCCGGCGGCAAGAACGTCGATGCGGTGCGTGCCGAGGTGGGCATGGTGTTCCAGCAGTTCAACCTGTTCCCGCACCTCACCATCCTCGAGAACTGCACGCTCGCGCCGATGCGCTCGCGCGGCATGACGAAGGCGCAGGCCGAGGAGGTGGCAATGAAGTACCTCCAGCGCGTGCGCATTCCGGAGCAGGCCAACAAGTATCCGAGCCAGCTCTCGGGCGGCCAGCAGCAGCGCGTCGCGATCGCGCGGGCGCTGTGCATGGCGCCCAAGATCATGCTGTTCGACGAGCCCACCTCTGCGCTCGACCCCGAGATGGTCAAGGAAGTGCTCGACACCATGATCACGCTGGCCGAAGACGGCATGACCATGCTGTGCGTGACGCACGAAATGGGCTTCGCCCGCAGCGTGGCCGACCGCGTGATCTTCATGGCCGAAGGAAAGATCGTCGAGCAGGCGCCGCCGCAGGAGTTCTTCGGCAACCCGAAGGACGAGCGCACGCGCCAGTTCCTCGGCCAGATACTGAGTTCGCACCAAAACCACTGACCTGCCCACTGATGTCCTTCGAGGTTCTCGTTTCCCTTTCGTCCTTCGGCGCGGCCGAGGTGGGGCGGCACGGCCAGCTCTGGTGCTCGCAGCTCTCTCGCGCGGCGGGCGCCGACTCGGTGGAAGTGCGCGGCGAGATGCTGCGCGACGCCGATGCGGAGCTGCCTGCGCTCAACGGTCTGGCTTCGGTCTACTCCAGCCCCGAGGGCTTGTGGGCCGAGGGCGGCTGGCTCGACAGCGCCGCGCTCAAGCGCGGCATCGCCGCCGCCACGCGCGTGGGCGCGAAGCGGCTCAAGATGTCCATCGGCGACTTCCGGCCCTCGTCTCACGGCTCGCTGTGGGGCCTGAAGGTGGAGCTGGCCGAAACCCGCGTCGAGCTCCTGATCGAGAACGACCAGACCGTGCGCGCCGGCACGCTGCCGGCGCTGCAGGCCTTCTTCGACGCGGCCGACCGCGCCGGCCTGACGCTGGGCATGACCTTCGACATGGGCAACTGGCACTGGCTCGGCGAATGCCCTCTGCTGGCCGCGCAGGCGCTGGGCCATCGCGTGCGCTACGTGCATTGCAAGGGTGCGCAGCGCCTGCCGCACAAGTGGGTGGCGGTGCCGCTGGGCGATTCGGTCGCGCCGTGGCGCTCGGTGTTGCGCGCGCTGCCGGCCGACGTGCCGCACGCCATCGAATACCCTCTGGTGGGCGACGACCTGCTGGCCGTTACCCGCGCACAGATCGACTTCATCCGCGCCGCACGCGCATAGAGACGAATAAAAACATGACAGAACCCACCGCCTTCGACGTCGCGCTCTTCGGCGAGGCCATGCTGCTGCTGGTGGCCGACCGGCCCGGGCCGCTGGAGGAAGCGCAGTCCTTCCACAAGCGCACCGCCGGCGCCGAGACCAACGTGGCCATCGGCCTCTCGCGCCTGGGCCTGAAGGTGGGCTGGGCCAGCCGGCTCGGCACCGACTCCATGGGCCGCGCGCTGCTGGCCGCGATGCGCGCCGAGGGCATCGACTGCTCGCACGTGATCACCGACGCGACGCAGCGCACCGGCTTCCAGTTCAAGGGCCGCGTCACCGACGGCAGCGACCCGCCGATCGAATACCACCGCAAGGGCTCGGCCGCGAGCCACATGGGCCCGGCCGACGTCGACGAAGCATGGCTGCGCTCGGCGCGCCACCTGCACGCCACCGGCGTGTTCGCCGCCATCTCCGACACCAGCCTGCAGGCCGCGCTCAAGAGCATGGACGTGATGCGCGCCGCCGGCCGCACCATCTCCTTCGACACCAACCTGCGCCCCACGCTGTGGTCGTCCACCGAGACCATGCGCCACTGGGTCAACGAACTCGCCTCGCGCGCCGACTGGGTCTTGCCCGGCATCGAAGAAGGCCTGCTGCTCACCGGCCACAGCAAGCCGGAAGACGTGGCGAAGTTCTACCGCGAGCGCGGCGCCAAGCTGGTGGTGGTCAAGCTCGGCGCCGAGGGTGCCTACTACGACAGCGACGTGGCCGGCACCGGCCGCGTCGACGGCTTCCCGGTGAAGGAAGTGATCGACACCGTGGGCGCCGGCGACGGCTTCGCGGCCGGCGTGGTGAGCGCATTGCTCGAAGGCCGCAGCGTGCCCGACGCCGTGCGCCGCGGCGCATGGATCGGGGCGCGCGCCGTGCAGGTGCTGGGCGACACCGAGGGCCTGCCGACGCGGGCGCAACTCGAAGAAGCGGGGCTTTGACGACCATGACGAAGAAGAACGTGCTTGTCTTCCGGCCCTTGCCCGAAGACCAACTGGCTCGCCTGCAGGCCGTGCATCACGTGGTCGTGGCCGATCCGCGCAAGGAGCCCGAGGCCTTCGCCGCCGCGCTGCGTTCCGCGCACGGGCTCATCGGATCGAGCCACCCGGTCGATGCCGCGCTGCTCGACGGCGCGCCGCAGCTCGAAGTGATTTCCAGCGTGTCGGTCGGTGTCGACAACTACCCGCTGGCCGAACTGCACAAGCGCGGCATCGTGCTGTGCCACACGCCCGACGTGCTCACCGAGACGGTGGCCGACACGGTGTTCGCGATCCTCATGGCCACGCAGCGCCGCGTGGTCGAGCTTTCGACCATGGTGCGCGAGGGTCGCTGGACCAAGAACATCGGCGAGGAACTCTTCGGCACCGACGTGCACGGCAAGACGCTGGGCATCCTCGGCTTCGGCCGCATCGGCCAGGCCGTGGCGCGCCGTGCGGCGCTGGGCTTCGGCATGCCGGTGCTGTACCACTCGCGCCGGCCGGTCGATCTGGCAACGCAGGCGCCCGAGCTGCAGGGCCGCGCCACGCATACGCCGCTGGACGACCTGCTGGCGCGCTCCGACATCGTGCTCGCGATGCTGCCGCTGACCGATGCCACACGCGGCATGATCGACGCCGCCTTCTTCGCGCGTATGAAGCCCGGCGCAGCCTTCATCAACGGCGGCCGCGGCGCCACGGTGAACGAAGAGGCGCTGCTGAATGCGCTGGACCACGGCACGCTGCGCGCCGCCGGCCTCGACGTGTTCGCGAAGGAACCGCTGCCTGCCGATTCGCCGCTGCGCACGCATCCGCGCGTGACGCCGCTGCCCCACATCGGCTCGGCCACGCACGAGACGCGGCACGCGATGGCCGAACTGGCGACGACGAACCTGCTGCAGGTGCTGGCGGGCGAGAAGCCGACGGCGCCGTACGACACGGCGAGCGCATGACCTTCGCCGGCTGTTTCTCCCTCCCCCGCTGGGGGAGGGCAGGGGTGGGGGCAAGCGGCGCAACCATTGGGCGCCCTGCTTGCCCCCATCCCAACCTTCCCCCAGAGGGGGAAGGGGCAAGACCATGAAACCCACCGGCCGCGCCACCATCGCCGACGTCGCCGAGGCCGCCGGCGTCTCCAAGGCCACTGTCTCTCGCTTTCTCAACCACCGCGAGCGCCTGCTGAGCCCCGACATCGCCGCGCGCGTCGAAGTCGCCATCGCCAAGCTCGGCTATTCGCCCAGCCCCATGGCGCAGGCGCTGAGCCATGGCCGTTCGCGGCTGGTCGGCCTGATCGTGGCCGACATCACCAACCCCTATTCCGTCGCGGTGCTGCGCGGCGCCGAGAAGGCCTGCCAGGACGCCGGCTACCTCGTGATGCTGTTCAACCTCGGCAACGAGAGCGAACGCGAGCGCGAGGCCATCGACGCGCTGGCGGGCTACCAGGTCGACGGCTTCATCCTCAACACGCTGGGGCGCGGCAGCAACGTGGTCGACGCAGTCACGCTGCACGGCAAGCCGGCGGTGCTGGTGGACCGGCGCCACGCGGGCATGCACACCGACTTCGTCTCGCTCGACAACGATTCCGCGATGGCCGCCACCTGCGGCCATCTGGTCGAAGGCGGCTATCGCGAGCTGCTCTACATCACCGAGCCGCAGAAGGGCGTGAGCTCGCGGCGCGAGCGCACGGCCGCCTTCGGCGCCTGCGTGGCCGCGCACGAGCCGCGCGTGGCGGGCGAGGTGTTCGAGAGCGTGGAAGGCGAGACCGACGCGCTCGACGAGGCCCTGCGCGCCCTGCGCCAGCGCGCCAAGCGCGGCCGCCGTGCGGCGGTGGTCGCGGGCAATGCGGTGGTTACGCTGCGCATCGCGCAGGCGATGGCGCGGCTGGGCTGGCAGTTCGGCACCGATCTCGGCTTCGTGGGCTTCGACGATCCCGAATGGGCCTCGCTCATCGGGCCCGGCCTGAGCACCGTGGCACAGCCCACCGATGCCATCGGCCGCGCGGCCGCTACATGCCTGATCGAACGGCTGCGGGGGCTGGATGCGCCTGCGCGCCAGCTGCTGCTGCCTGGAGAACTGGTGGTGCGTGGCTCGTCGCGGGCCGTCTAGCGTCGAGCTCGGCGCGGTCGAAGGTCAGCGGTCCGCGCATCCATTCGGCGGCACGCTCCGCGATCATGATCGTCGGCGCATTGGTGTTGCCGCCGATCAGCGTCGGCATGACCGATGCATCGACCACGCGCAGGTTGGCAATGCCATGCACGCGCAGCTTCGCATCGACCACTGCCATCGCGTCGGTGCCCATCTTGCAGGTGCCCACGGGGTGGTAGATGGTGTCGGCGCGCGAGCGGATGTGCGAGAGCAGCTCCTCGTCGGTGTTCGCGCCGGCCGTGTAGAGCTCGGCCTGCCGGTATTTCTGCAATGCCGGCGCGCGCAGGATCTCGCGCATCTTCTTCACGCCTGCGAGCAGCCGCGCGACGTCGTCCTCGTGCGAGAGGAACTTCGGATCGATGCGCGGCGGCGTTGCCGGATCGGCGTCGTTCAGCCGCACGTCGCCGCGTCCCTTGGGGCGCAGCACGCAGGCATGGCATGAGAAGCCGAAGCCGCCGTGCAGCTTGCGCGCGTGATCGTCGACCAGCGCGATCACGAAGTGCAGCTGCAGGTCGGGCTTGTCGAGTTCGGGCGATGTCCTGATGAAGGCGCCGGCCTCGGCGTAGGGCGTGGCGATCAGGCCCTTGCCGCTGCGCCTCCATTCGGGAATTGCCTTCGCGAAGTTCAGCAGCCCCATCGGGCCGAGCCCGGGCAGGCCCTTCTCCTGCGTGCGATAGGAGAGGATGAAGTCGACGTGGTCCTGCAGGTTGCGTCCCACGCCCGGCAGCGCATGGCGCACCGCGATGCCGTGCCGCACCAGCTCTTCCGGATCGCCGATGCCCGACAGCATCAGCAGCTGCGGCGAGTTGAAGGCGCCGCCGCACAGCACCACTTCGCGGCGCGCGAAGAGGGTGTCGGTTTCGCCGTCGCGGCGTATCTCGACGCCGGTGGCGCGACGCTCGTCGAGCAGCACGCGCTGGGCCTGTACGCCGGTCATCACCGTGAGGTTGGAGCGCGCGTTCATCACCGGGTGCAGGTAGGCAGCCGCCGCGGAGCAGCGCTCGCCGTTCTTCGTGCCGCCGTGGAACTGCGTGACCTGGTAGAGGCCGGCGCCTTCCTGGCGCACGCCGTCGTTGAAGTCGTCGTTGCGCGGAATGCCGCATTCCATGGCCGCGCGCACGAAGGCTTCGCCGATCTCGTGCGGCGACTGCTGGTCGGCCACCTGCAGCGGGCCGCCGGCGCCGTGCATCGCGCTCTCGCCGCGCTGGTTGCCCTCGGCCCGTTTGAAGAAGGGCAGCACGTCGTCGAAGGACCAGCCGGTGCAGCCTGCGCGCTCCCAGTCGTCGTAGTCGTCGGGATGGCCGCGCACGTAGAGCATGGCGTTGATGGCGCTGGAACCGCCCAGGCAGCGCCCGCGCGGCTGGTAGCCGCGGCGCCCGTTCAGGCCGGGCTGCGGCACGGTCTGGTAGGCGTAGTTGTTGATGCGCGGCCGCCCCGAGATCATGGCCGCCGCGCCGGCCGGTGCCCGCACCAGGATGCCGCGCCCGTCGCCGCCGGCCTCGACCAGGCAGACATGCACGGCAGGGTCTTCGCTGAGCCGCCCGGCCAGCGTGGCGCCGCCGGAGCCGCCGCCCACGATCACGTAGTCGAACTCCATGATGTGTCTTCCTCTGTGTTGTCTCGGGTCCCGGTCTTTGCCGGGCGTGCGGCTTTATAACCGCATCTCCGGGGGCGTGGGCAGTGAGCGGGCGCCTTCCTGTTCCTGGAGAGCGAGTTGTCGCAGTGCAGTCGTGCGGCCCTTCGAACGCCTTCTAGAATCGTCCGCGCATTTCCCCTCGCGGCTGTACGCAGCCCGCCCGGAGCGCAACGCTCCCCTTTCTACTTTTCCCCCTTGATGCCTTTCAGATTCCGACTTGCTCTTTCTTCTGTTTTCCTGGCTCTTTCCGTTTCCTGCGTCACCTCTGCCTGCGCCGCATCCTCCGCGCCCCAGCTCGTGCTCGTCCCCGAGTCCGAGCGGGCGCCGGAGGCAGCGCGGGTGCCTGCGCTCGACCGCGCCGTGACCGCCTTCGCCGGCCTGGCCTCCGGCTCCTACTACTGGCCTGAAGGCCTGCTGGCCGAGCAGCTGATCGCGGGGCTGGCATCGTCGCGCCATCGCCGGCAGCAGGCAGTGGCCGGCGGTCGGCGCGTGCTGTCGTCCTACCGCCTGCCCAACGGCGGCGGCGAGCGCGCGGCCCTGCTGGTGGATGACCGCAGCGGCGACGTGCTCGCTGCTGCGCTGGCGCATCGCGAGTGCGGCGTGGGCTCCTCGACAAAAGGCTGCCGCGACGACCAGCATGCCGTGCTCTCGATCTTCCTGCGCCCCGGCATCGATCGCGCGCAGGCACAGCCGCTGCTCGAATGGAGCCGCACGGTCCCGAACGAAGACCTGGACTCCGGCGAGGAAGAGAAGTTCGAGAAGACCGAATACACGACGATGGACGCGGCCCACACCAAGGCCTTGCCCGTGGTGCGCCCGAAGGGCTTCGCTGCGCAGGTGCCGCTGTACCCGAGGGCGGTGATCTATCGCACCGGCCAGGATGCGCTGAGCGACAAGAAGGCCAGGCGCGTGCTGCGCCTGCAGACCGTCGACAGCGTTGCGCAGGTGCTCGCGTTCTACAAGCAGTTGTCGCCGCCGCTCGACGGCATCGAGTCGGAAATGGACGGCGCTTCGGGCTACGTGCTCGGCAGCCGCAACGGCATCGCCTTCTCCGTCAACGCAAAGCCGCCGCGCGACATGCCGGCCATCACCAACATCGAAATCGAGATTGCCGAATGAGCGCGCTGATTCCAGGAAAGACTTTGGCGGTGCTGCTGCTCGCCTGCGCGCTCGGCATGCCGGCGCATGCGGCACCTGTCACGACCGAACTGCCTCCGCCCCGCCTGAAGCTCAGCGAGCAGCCGAAGATCCGCAGCGCCGTGATCGCGATGGTCGGCTATGCGCGCGGCAGCTACACCGATGGCGACAGGCTCATTGCGGCGCAAGTGCTGGACGGCATGCGCTCGCGCTTCGACGTCACGCGCACCGTATGGCCCGACGGGCGCACGGTGATCGCGTCGGTGAGCGGCGAAGGCCACGGCGAAGAGCGCTCGGCGCTGCTGCTCGACGGCGAAGGCCGCCTGCTGGCGCTGGGGCTGGTCAACGGCCACTGCCGCGAGTCCACCAGGCGCGACGAGCCCAAGGTGTGCAACCCCGACCCGCAGGCCGTGCTGACGATCTTCCACCCCGCCGACGCCAAGCCATCGGATGCCGAACCGCTGATCGCGTGGGCCAGGACGCTGCCTTCGTACCACGCGCTCATGGCGCAGAGCGACGATCCCGCGGAAGCCGCGGCCGCGCAGAAGATCGCGAGCGTCGAATACATCGCGGGCCAGCCGACGGCGCCGGGTTGGCGCGATGCGCAGTTGCCGGCGGGCTTTCCGGCTTCGCTGAAGCCGTTGCTGGTGCAGGCGGCGGAAGTGAACAGCACGGCCAGCGCCGGCAAGGTCGTGATGCCCAAGGGGCTGGCCGGCTTGCCGATGTACACCGATCGCGAGAACGCCCGGCTCAAGGGCGCACGCTGGCCCGATGCCGAGGTGACGCTGCGCAGCTACGCGCCCTTCGACGATCTGCTCGCCACCTACCGCGAACTGGCTGCGGGAGCGACCGTGGAGGCCGACAACGGCGAAGCCGTGCTCAGCGGCACCGACGGCGTGGGCCGCTACACCGTCAGGCTGCGCGACGCGAAGGAAACCGGCGTGTTCATCACGGTGTCGAGCTGGAAGCGCAAGTGACGATGCGCAGCCACGGCCAGCGGGCCTGGTAGTCGAGCGCCTTCACGCGAAACATCTCCGGCATCGGCAGCAGCGGGTTCATGCGCAGGATGCCGGCGGCCAGGTCGCCGAGCCCGTCGGGCGCGTAGAGCGAGCCGTCGGCCAGGTCGAGGCCCACGCGGGTGCAGGCGATGAGGTATCGGTCGATGCCTTCTCGCGCGGAGCGCAGGCGCGGGTAGGGCGCCTTGAAGCGCTGTTCGTACCAGAGATGCACGCGGGCCTGGTTCTTGACCTCGATGGCCGCGCCGAGGTCGACGGTGGCTTCGCGCACGCGGCGGATGACGGCGTCTTCGGCTTCCCACGACAGGTCGCTGTCATCGAAGTAGAAGACGTCGTAGTCCTTCACGCCCCAGCCCGGCGGGCGGCCAGCGGTGTGGTTCCAGGCGGCCTGGAAGATGCAGCCGGCCGTGAGGAAGCCCTGCTGCAGCCCGAGGCGGGGAAGGCGGTCTGCCAGCGCCGCGTTGACGGGGTCCTGCATCGCCTGCGCGATGAGGTTGTCGGGCGTCGGCGCCAATGCGGTCAGCCGATCTCGGCGATCAGCTCGATCTCCACGCACGCGCCCATCGGAATCTGCGCCACGCCGAAGGCGCTGCGGGCATGCGCGCCCTTCTCGGGACCGAAGACTTCGGCGAAGAATTCGCTCGCGCCGTTGGTCACCAGGTGCTGTTCGGTGAAGGTGCCGACCGAGTTCACCAGGCTCATCACCTTGACGATGCGCTTGACCTTGTTCAGGTCGCCCACGGCCGCGTGCAGCGTGCCCAGCAGGTCGATGGCGATGGCGCGGGCGGCCTGCTTGCCTTCTTCGGTGCCGATGTCGGCGCCGAGCTGGCCGGTCCAGACCTTGCCGTCCTTCTTGGCGATGTGGCCCGACAGGAACACGAGGTTGCCGGTCTGCACGAAGGGCACGTACGCGGCGGCGGGGGCTGCGACGGGCGGAAGGGTGATGCCGAGGCTGGAAAGTTTGTCGTAGACGCTCATTGGGACTCCTTGTCTTGGGAAGGCGATTGTGTCTGTGTTTGCGGCAGGCCATCGACCACTTCCCCCACCGGCTGCACGGTCACGCCGACGCTCAGCGTGTGCCTTGCGCCGCCATGGAGTACGCCGCGCATCGGCGAGACGTCGGAGTAGTCGCGGCCGATGGCCAGCGTGACGTAGTCCTCGCCGGGCTGGCGGCCGTTGGTGGGGTCGAAGTCGACCCAGTCGCCGGGGCTGCCGCCGGTGCCGTCGTCCTCGCCGGGCAGGTACACCGACACCCACGCGTGCGAGGCGTCGGCGCCCACCAGCCGGGGCTGGCCGGGCGGCGGCTGCGTCAGCAGGTAGCCGCTCACGTAGCGCGCGGGCAGGCCCATGGTGCGGAAGCACGCGATCATGATGTGGGCGAAGTCCTGGCACACGCCCTTGCGCTGCGCGAGGGCCTCGACGGCGGGGGTGTTGATCTCGGTGCTGTCGGCGTCGTAGGCGAAGTCTTCGTAGATGCGCTCGGTGAGGTCCATCGCCACCTCGAAGGTCGGGCGGCCGGGAATGAAGCTGGCGCGCGCGTAGGCCACGAAGTCGTCGTGGCGCGGCACGTAGGGCGAGGGGAAGACGAACTCCGACGCCGCGTCGAAGGTGGCGTCCTTGCGGAAGCGGAAGCGCTCGCGCACGGCCTCCCACGGCAGGTCGCGCGCCACGGCGGGCGAGAGCCCCGGCTGCGAGGTCTCGACCACGCTCTCGGCCGTGACCACCAGCTTGTCGTGCGTGGCCTCCAGCGCGAAGAACGCGCGCGTGTTGCCGTACAGGTCGGCCTGCTCGCTGCGCTGCGCGGGCGCTGGCTCGATGGAGAGCTTGTGGCTCACGAGCTTCTGCGAACCGGTGGCCAGCGGCTTCAGGTGCGCGAGGTGCTGCGCCGTCTCGACAGGCGGCGAGTATTCGTAGCGGGTTTCGTGTGTGACGTGCAGCAGCATGGCCGGTGCCCTCGGGTGGCTTGCGTCGTCCGCCTACTTCGACTCGGAGCCGAAGTACGAGGCGTAGATCTTCGCGTAGGTGCCGTCGGCGCGGATCGCCTCCAGGCCCTGGTTGATCTTCGCGAGCAGTTCGGCGTTGCCCCGCTTCACGGCAATGCCGTACTTCTCGACCGGGAAGCTGGTGTCGCTCACCGTCTTGAAGCCGCCGGCGGTGTTGTTGGCGAGGTAGTGCACCACCACGCCGTTGTCGGCCACCACGGCCTGCACGCCGCCGGCTTCCAGTTCCTTGAGCGCCAGCGGCGTCGACTCGAAGCGCTTGATGGCGGTGCTCGACTTGCCCAGCAGCTTGCCGACCACCTCGTCGCCGGTGGTGCCGTTCTGCACGCCGACCTTCAGGGGCTTGAGGTCCTCGAAGCTCTTGATGGGCGCGTCGTTGCGCACGGCGATGAGCTGGCGCGCGTCGAAGTAGGGCTGCGAGAAGTCCATCGTCTGGCGGCGCTCGTCGGTGATGGTGATGGCCGACACCAGCAGGTCGCGGTCGCCCTGGTCGAGCGAATTGAAGATGCCTTCCCACGGCGTGTTGACGAACTTCACCTCGAAGCCGGCCTTCTGAGCGACCGCCTTCACCACGTCGATGTCGAAGCCCACGATCTCGCCCTTGTCGTTCTGCGATTCGAAGGGCGTGTAGGCGGCGTCGGTGCCCACCACGAGCACGCGCGCGGCGGCGGGCGCCGGCGGTGCCGCAGAAACGGCCGGTGCCGATGCGGGCTCCTGCTTGCCGCAGCCGGCGATGGCCAGGGCCGCGAAGACGCTCGCGGCGGTGAGCGCCAGGCGGCGGTCGATGGTGATATGGCGGGGCATGGCGGTGGTTCTCCTTGAACTTATCGTGGAACGCCGCGGAACCGGCTGTGCCGGGCCGCAGGCGTTGCCCCCGGCGAGGGGGTGTGCGTAGCGACACGAAGTGCGCGAAGCATGGGGGAGTACCTGTTCAGGCTCCGACCGAGCGCAGCGACTCCGAGGTCAGCGTGAAGTAGCGCGTGCCGATGGCGTCGGACACGTGGTAGGCCGCGGTCTCGCAGCCGGCGAGCAGCTTCATCAGCTCCGGGTAGTCGGTGTCGGGCCCGGCGGCGCAAAGGTGCTCGAGCGTCCAGCTTGCAGGGTCGGGCAGCTCGTACGAAAGAGCGGTCAGCTTGCCCGGCGCGCTGCCGGCCAGCCGCGCGATGCGCCCGCGCAGGGTCTGCGTGACCCAGGCCAGCGATCGCGGGTTCTCGGCGTCGAGCACCAGCAGGTCGACCATGGTGGCGACGTCGCGGCGCTGCTGGTAGCGGGCGTGGAAGGTGATGGTGCTGTCGAAGAGTGCCACCATGGCCTCGAAGCCGCTCACCTCGTGCACCGCGCCGTTGTCGAAGCCGGCCTCCAGCGCGTTCGCGAGGAAACCCAGCCGCTCGATGTGGCGGCCGATGGACAAGAGCCGCCAGGCGTCGTCGCGCGTCATGCGGTCGGTCTGGGCGCCGGTCATGGCGGCGAGCGCGTTGCTGGCGGATTCGAGGGCGCGCAGCGCGGCGCTGGCGGCGAAGCTGCCTTCGTCGGCCTGCTCGGCGCAGCGGCGCAGGAAGTCGGCCTCGGTGCGCTCGATCTGGTTCCAGGTGTCCTGCGACAGGCGCTCGCGCACGGCGGCTGCGGCCTGCCGGATGCAGCGCAGGCTGAAGCCCACGCTGCCGCCGCGGGCCACGTCGCCCAGCTCGGCGATGAGCGCGCGCTCGAACACGCGGCGCGACTGCGGCGCGCTCGGCACGCCGGCCGGCACCAGCGCATTGCGCAGCGCCATGCGGTGCAGCCATTCGAGCAGCGGGCGCGAGGACTGGTCTTCGCTGCCCAGCAGGCTCAGCGTGAGGCGGGCGAGGCGCACGGCGTTCTCGGCACGCTCGGTGTAGCGGCCGAGCCAGAACATGTTTTCCGCAGCGCGGCTGGTGACCGGCGCGCGGTGCCGCGCGAGCGATGCCGGCGTGCTGTGCGGCTGCAGCAGCGTGGTGCGGTCGACCTCGCCGTGCGTCTGCACCCACACGTCGGCGCTGCTGCCGCCGCGCTGCATCGACGCGAACTGCGCATCGGGCTCGGTGAGCCGCGCCAGCCCGCCGGGCAGCACGCGCCACGACTGCGCGCCGTCGCTCACCGCGAACACGCGCAGCATCACCGCGCGCGGCGCGATGTGGCCGGGGCCCATGTCGTTGGCCCAGGTGGGCATCTGCGACAGCGCCATGTAGCCCTGCACGGTGTGGACGTCGCCCTCGCGCACGATGCGGCCGGCCCATTCGTCGAGCTCGCGCCGGCCGAGCTGGCTGCCGAGCACCGCGTCGAAGCTCGCGCGGCCATCGAATCCGGGGTAGGTGGGCTTGATGGCGCAGTCGCCGAGCTGCGGCAGCACCGACTCGAGCGCGGCGCGCTCGCCGCACCACCAGGTGGGCAGGGCGGGCAGCATGAGCTTCTCGTCGATCAGCCGGCGTGCCAGCCCCGGCAGGAAGCCCAGCAGCGCGGGCGACTCGAGAAACGCCGAACCCGGCATGTTGGCCACCAGCACGTTGCCCGCGCGGATCGCCTGCAGCAGGCCGGGAACGCCGAGCGTGGAGTCGGGGCGCAGCTCCAGCGGGTCGAGGAACTGGTCGTCCAGCCGCTTGATGAGGCCGTGCACCGGGCGCAGGCCCTGCAGCGTCTTCAGGTAGAGCCGCTGGTCGCGCACCGTGAGGTCGCTGCCCTCGACCAGCGTGATGCCCAGGTAGCGCGCGAGGTAGGCGTGCTCGAAGTAGGTCTCGTTGTACGGGCCGGGTGTGAGCAGCGCGATGTGCGGCGGTACGCCGGCCGGGCACATGCGCTGCAGGCCTTCCATCATGGCGCTGTAGGTGGCGGCCAGGCGCTGCACGTGCAGCGCCTCGAAGGCCTGCGGAAACTGCCGCGTGATGGCGAGGCGGTTCTCCAGCAGGTAGCCCAGGCCCGAAGGCGCCTGGGTGCGCTGCGAGACGACCCACCAGTTGCCGTCAGGGCCGCGCGCGAGGTCGAAGGCGGCGATGTGCAGCCAGGTGTCGCCCGGCGGCTTCACGCCGTGCAGCGCGCGCAGGTAGCCGGGATGGCCGCGCACCAGCGCCGGGGGGATCAGACCCTCGGCCAGCAGCTGCTGCGGCCCGTAGGCGTCGGCCATCACGCGGTCGAGCACGCGCACGCGCTGCAGCACGCCGGCCTCGATCTGGCTCCAGCTCTCGGGCGAGACGATCAGCGGGAACAGGTCGAGCGACCAGGGCCGCTGCGGGCCGTTGGCGTCGGCGTACACGTTGTAGGTGACGCCGTTGTCGCGAATCTGCCGCTCCAGGCTGGCCGCGCGCCGGGGCAGGTCGTTGAAGCCGCCCGGGCCGAGTTGTTCGAAGAAGGCGTTCCAGGCGGGGGTGAGCGAGGGCTGCTCGCCGGCGGGGGCCTGCGTCTGTGCCTGGGATTGCCACTGGGACGCAGCTTGGGAGGACGCCTGAGAAGAGGGTTGGGAAGAGCCCTGGGACTGCGATTGCCCAGCCGCCGCATCGTAGAGCTGCGGGGCGGCCGGGGCCGGAGCCGCCGAAGGCCCGGGCGCCGGTCGGACGGGCACCGCCGGCGTGGCCCGCCCGCGCAGTTCGTCGAAATGGCCGGGCAGGGCAGGCGGGGCGAGCGCCGACGCCAGGGCCGCCGGAAATTCCAGTGCCTGGGCGTCGAACAGGGATTCGTTCAAAGGTTCCACAGGGGGTGAATTGTCACACTGCCGTCACGGGGTGGCCGTTCGGGCAGTGTGACGGATGTCCCCTCAGCGCCGCAGATCGAGCGTGAACGGGAATTCGCGGCTGCCCGGCAGCTCGATGGTCGCCGGCGGCGTGCGCAGCAGGCCGGGGGTGTGGCCGGTGCGGGTGAAGCGCGAATGGCGGCGGCTTTCGGCCTCGTAGGCATTGACCGGGAAGGTCTCGTAGTTGCGTCCGCCCGGGTGGGCGACGAAGTACTGGCAGCCGCCCAGCGAGCGCTTCATCCAGGTGTCGACCAGGTCGAAGGTCAGCGGCGCATGCGCCTTGATGCTCGGGTGCAGCGCCGAAGGCGGGTTCCAGGCCTTGTAGCGCACGCCGGCCACGAATTCGCCGGTCACGCCGGTGGGCTGCAGCGGCAGCACCTTGCCGTTGACGGTGACGACGTGGCGGCTTTCGTTCAGCCCGGTCACGCGCACCTCGATGCGTTCCAGCGACGAATCGACATAGCGCACCGTGCCGCCGGCCGAGCCTTCCTCGCCCATCACGTGCCAGGGTTCGAGCGCATTGCGCAGCGAGAGCTCGACGCCCATGGCCTGCATCTGGCCCACCAGCGGGAAGCGGAACTCGAAGTGCGGCGCGAACCAGTCGGCGTCGAAAGCGAAGCCGGCCTGGCGCATCTCGCTGATGACGTCGTCGAAGTCCATCTTCACGAAGGTCGGCAGCAGGAAGCGGTCGTGCAGCTCGGTGCCCCAGCGGGTGACGGGTGCCTTGTAGGGCTCGTCCCAGAAGCGGGCGACCAGCGCGCGAATGAGCAGCTGCTGGGCGACGCTCATGCGCGCATGCGGCGGCATTTCGAACGCGCGCAGTTCCAGCAGGCCGAGGCGGCCGGTGCTGGAGTCGGGCGAATACAGCTTGTCGATGCAGAACTCGCTGCGGTGCGTGTTGCCCGACACGTCGATCAGGATGTTGCGCAGCGTGCGGTCGACCAGCCATGCGGGCATGTTCTGGCCGTAGATCTCGCGATTCTTGGCGATTTCCTTGAGCGCGATCTCCAGCTCGTAGACCTGGTCGTTGCGCGCCTCGTCCACGCGCGGGGCCTGGCTCGTCGGGCCGATGAACATGCCCGAGAACAGATAGCTCAGCGACGGGTGGTTGTGCCAGTACAGCAGCAGGCTGGCCAGCAGCTCGGGCCGGCGCAGGAAGGGGCTGTCGGCCGGCGTGGCGCCGCCCAGCACGAAGTGGTTGCCGCCGCCGGTGCCGGTGTGGCGGCCGTCGGTCATGAACTTCTCGGCCGACAGGCGGGTTTCGAAGGCGGCGTTGTAGAGGAACTCGGTGTGGTCGACCAGTTCCTTCCAGTTGTGGGCCGGGTGGATGTTGACTTCGATCACGCCCGGGTCGGGCGTGACGGCCAGCATCTTCAGGCGCGGGTCGCGCGGCGGCGGATAGCCTTCCATCACGATGCGCACGCCCAGGTCGCGCGCTGTGGCTTCCACGGCCGCGACGAGGTCGAGGTAGTCCTCCAGGCGCGCGAGCGGCGGCATGAAGACGTAGAGCACGCCCGAGGCATTGCCCTTCTTCTCGGCGGCAGGGCCGTTGGCGCGTCGCGGATCGCGCACTTCGACGCACAGCGCGGTGCGGGTGATCCAGTGGGCCGATTCGCCGCGCCGGGGCTGGCGGGTGGCGGTGGAATCGGCTGTGTCGTTGTCGTCCGCGGCGTCGCCTTCACCGTCGCTCGCGGCGCCCGGCGTCTGCATGCGCAGCGCGGAGGGCACGACCGGCGGCGTGCCGAAGGCATAGGGCACGGAACCGAGGTCGGCTCCGACGCCGCCGCCCGCTTCACCCGTGCCGCCCACGCCAACGGCGTAGCGCGCGCGGTAGTCGGCCGAGCTAGGCAGCGCACCGCGCGGCGCGGTGGGATCGCGTTCGATCAGGTAGGGATAGTCGCCCTTGCTGGCCCACGGCTGCGAGTCGAGCGGCAGGCGGTAGCCCATGGGCGAGTCGCCCGGAATGAGATAGAGCCTGTCGTCGCGCAGGAACCAGGGGCCGGTCTTCCAGGCCGGGCCCGAGAGGGCGGGAGCATCACCGTTCGCATTGCCGGGCTCGATGGGCAGCATGTAGCCGATCACCGCGTCGAGCTTCTGCGTGAACACGCGACGCAGGCGCACGCGCTCCAGCTCGTCGTCGAGCTTCGAGTCGAAGGGGTCGACGTTGACGGGCAGGCGGCGTTCGCGCCAGAGGTAGTAGTAGATGTCCTCGTAGCCCGGCTGGATGTAGCGCTCGGTCAGGCCGAGCTTGTGCGCGAGCAGGTTCGTGAAGCGGCGCGCGTCCTCGCTCGTGTAGTGCGTGGGAAAGCGCTCGTCGGCGAACAGGTCGGGGTCGTGCCACAGCGGCTGGCCGTCGGCGCGCCAGAAGATCGACAGCGCCCAGCGCGGCAGCTGTTCGCCCGGATACCACTTGCCCTGGCCGAAGTGCAGGAAGCCGCCCTTGCCGTATTCGGCGCGCAGCTTGTGCACGAGCTCGGTGGCGTAGCCGCGTTTGGTGGGGCCGAGGGCGTCGGTGTTCCATTCGGGCGCGTCGCGGTCGGTGGTGGCCACGTAGGTGGGCTCGCCGCCCATGGTCAGGCGCACGTCGCCGGCCTTCAGGCGCGCGTCGACCGCATCGCCCAGCGCCAGCACGTCGGCCCACTGGTCTTCGGTGTAGGGCTTGGTGACGCGCGGCGACTCGTAGATGCGCGTGACCGTCATCTCGTGGCCGAACTCGACCTCGGATTCGTCCACGCCGCCCTCGATGGGGGCGGCGCTCGAAGGCGTTGGCGTGCAGGCCAGCGGGATGTGGCCCTCGCCAGCCAGCAGGCCCGAGGTGGCATCGAGGCCGATCCATCCCGCGCCGGGCAGGAACACCTCGCACCAGGCGTGCAGGTCGGTGAAGTCGACCGTGGTGCCGCTGGGGCCGTCGAGCGCCTTCACGTCGGGCGTGAGCTGGATCAGATAGCCCGAGACGAAGCGCGCGGCCAGCCCGCAGTGGCGCAGCAGCTGCACCAGCAGCCAGCCCGAGTCGCGGCAGGAGCCGCTGCCGTTGGTGAGCGTTTCTTCCGGCGTCTGCACGCCGGGCTCCATGCGGATCAGGTAGTTGACGTCCTTCTGGACCTGCTGGTTGATGCCGACCAGGAAGTCGATGGTGCGCTGTTCCTTGCGGTCGATCTTGTCGAGGTAGGCCTGCAGCAGCGGCGTGACCGGATCGGCCACGAGATAGGGCGCCAGTTCCTCGGCCTGCGAGGGCTTGTACTTGAAGGGGAAGTTCTCGGCCTGTGGCTCGAGGAAGAAGTCGAAGGGGTTGTAGACCGCCATCTCGACCACGAGGTCGACGGTGACCTTGAACTCGCGCGTTTTTTCGGGAAACACGAGCCGCGCCTGGTAGTTGGCGAACGGGTCCTGCATCCAGTTGACGAAGTGCTCGGCCGGCTCGACCCGAAGCGAATACGAGATGACGTTGCTGCGGCAATGCGGCGCGGGCCGCAAGCGCACGACCTGCGGGCCCAGCTGCACCAGGCGGTCGTACTTGTAATGGGTGACGTGGTGGAGAGCGGCGTGAATGGACATGCGTTTTTGTGTGCAGTACTGGCAGATTGCATCGAGAAGATGTCTCTGGTGAGACGCATACTAGCCGAGATGCTTAGCAATTAACGCGCCACTGAGCGTGAGTCTGGGGAGGGTTTGCATCATGGTTTCGGGAGTTGTCCGATGACGCGGAATCGCGCGTCTCGCCGGGCCGTGGGCGCCGCCGGCGCGTTCGCGGCGCTGGGCGGTTCGCTGCTGGGAGCGGCCTTGCAACTGCAGCAGCCGATGCTGTGGCCGGCATGGGTTTATGCCGGTTTGCTATGTGCCGCAACGGCCGGCATGTGGTGGCGGCTGCCGCCGGGCAGGTTGCTCCTGTCGATCGCCCTGGCATGCGGGGCGATGGCCGGCTCGGGGCTCGCGGGATGGCGTGCCGTAGCCTATGCCGAAGGTGCGCTGGCCCCCGAGATCGAAGGGCGCGACCTGCGCGTCACGGGTGTCGTTGCGGAGATGCCCCAGCGCAACGAGGCCGGCACGCGCTTCACGCTGGATGTCGAGTCCGCCCGATGGGCCGATGCCGGCACGCAGGGCCTGCCCGCCGTGCCCGATCGCATCGCGCTTGGCTGGTATGCCGAGGGCTCCAGCCTCTGGAGCCGCTCATCCCGGGTCGCCACCGACGTCGCCTCGCTGCACGCGGGCGAGCGCTGGAGCCTGACGGTGCGGCTGAAGGCGCCCCACGGCAACCGCAACCCGCATGGCTTCGACGGCGAACTCTGGATGTGGGAGCAGGGCCTGCATGCCAGCGGCCATGTACGCAGCGGCACGCGCGACGTGGCGCCGGTGCTGGTGGGCTCCACCTGGCGGCACCCCATCGAGCGGGCTCGCGAGGCCGTGCGCGACGCCATCTTCGAGCGCGTGCCCGACCGCGCCCGCGCCGGCGTGATCGCGGCCCTCGTCACCGGCGACCAGAACGCGATCGACCGCGCGGGCTGGGATGTGTTCCGTGCCACGGGCGTGGCGCACCTGATGTCGATCTCGGGCCTGCACGTCACGATGTTCGCCTGGCTCGCCGCGCATGGGGTCGGCCTGCTCTGGCGCCGCAGCGCCCGGCTGATGCTGCGGCTGCCCGCGCAGCAGGCGGCGCTGGTCGGCGGCGTGCTGCTGGCTGCGCTCTATGCGCTTTTCAGCGGCTGGGGCGTGCCGTCGCAGCGCACGGTGTGGATGCTGGCTACGGTCGCGCTGCTGCGCCTCACCGGGCGGCGCTGGCCCTGGCCGAACGTGTGGCTGCTGACCGCCGCCGTGGTGGTCGCGCTCGATCCTTGGGCGCTGATGCAGGCCGGCTTCTGGCTGAGCTTCGTGGCGGTGGGCGTGCTTTTCGCGACCGATGCCGGAATGCCGGGTGAGCGGCAGGCAGGCGCGGCCGCTCGGCTGCTGCGCCTCTTCCGCGAGCAATGGACCATCACGCTCGCGATCACGCCGCTGAGCCTGCTGCTGTTCCAGCAGGTGTCGCTGATCGGGCTGGTGGCCAATGCGGTGGCGATTCCCTGGGTGACGCTCGTGATCACGCCGCTGGCGATGCTCGGCGTGGCGGTGCCGCCGTTGTGGGACGTGGCGGGCTGGGCCGTGCATGCGCTGGCGCTCCTGCTGCAATGGCTGGCCGGCCTGCCGCATGCCACGCTGTCGATGGCGGCGCCTCCGCTTTGGATGGCCGGCTGCGGCGTGGGCGGCGGCGTGTTGCTGGCGATGCGGCTGCCATGGTCGCTGCGCAGCCTCGGCGTTCCTCTGCTCCTGCCGGTGCTGCTGTGGCAGGCACCGCGGCCTGCGGTGGGTGAGTTCGAGCTGCTCGCCGCCGACATCGGCCAGGGCAACGCCGTGCTCGTGCGCACTGCCACGCACAGCCTGCTCTACGACGCCGGCCCGCGCTACAGCCTCGAGAGCGACGCGGGCCATCGCGTGCTGGTGCCGCTGCTGCGGGCCTATGGCGAGCGGCTCGATACGCTGGTGGTGAGTCATCGCGATGCCGACCACATCGGCGGCGCGCCCGCCGTGCTCGCGATGCAGCCCGGGGCCGAACTGCTGAGTTCCATCGAGGCGGCGCATCCGCTGCAGGCGACGCGCGCGGCAAGGCGATGCGAGGCTGGGCAGTCGTGGACCTGGGACGGCGTGCGCTTCGAGGTGCTGCATCCGTTCGAGAGCGACTACAGGAGCTTCACCAAACCCAACGCCGTCTCGTGCGTGCTGCGCATCGACAACGGACGCGCGGCTGCGCTGCTCGCCGGTGACATCGAGCGGCTGCAGGAAACGGCGCTCGTCCTGCGCACGCCGCAACTGCTGCGCGCCGACGTGCTGCTGGCGCCGCACCATGGCAGCAAGACTTCCTCGGGCGAAGCCTTCCTCGACCAGGTCCGGCCGCGCATCGCGCTCGTGCAGGCGGGGTACCGCAACCGCTTCGGCCATCCGGCCCGGGAAGTGGTCGAGCGCTACCTCGAACGGGGCGTGCGGCTGATCGAGAACACCCGCTGCGGCGCCGCGCACTGGAGCAGCCTGAGCCCCGCCGACGTGGCCTGCGAGCGCGAGCGCCGCGCCCGGTATTGGCAGCACCGCCTGCCCCCTTTGGAGCTTCCGGACCCCTGAAACTGTGAATTAATTGTCAAAAGTAGCTTAAAGGTATTCATTTTCATGAATCCACGCTGATCAATCCTGCGTTGTACTGCTTGACTACAACTCGGCAACAAGGGGGCAACATGTACAACCGTCCACGTTCGCGGTGTGGCGTGACCGCAGGGTGCGTTTCATGACGACAGCGGTTCCGGCCATCACCAGCGCGAGCGCCGCGCCTGCGTCGGGCGCGCGGCTCGAAATGCACCGCGAAGGTCCGGTGCTCATCCTGACGCTGAGCAACCCCGAGGCGCGCAACGCCATCAATCCCTCGGTCTACCGGACCGCAGCCAAGGCGATACGCGCCACCGCGGGCTTCCGCACGGTGCGCGCCATCGTGCTGCGGGGGGAGGGCGATCACTTCAGCGGCGGCGGCGACCTGCGGCGGCTGGCCCGCCAGCGAAAGCTGCCGGCCGCCGAGCAGCGCGGCCACATCGACGCGCTGCACGAATGGCTCATGGCGATCGAGGAGGCGCCGCAGCCCGTGATCGCCGCGGTCGAGGGGGCGGCGATGGGCGGCGGCTTCTCGCTGTGCCTGGCCTGCGACCTCATCGTGGCCGCCGAAGATGCGAAGTTCGCGATGTCGTACATCAACGTCGGCCTCTCGCCCGACGGCGGCGGCACCGATTCGCTGGCCCGTGCGCTGCCGCCGCAGGTCGCGCTGGAAATGCTGCTCGACGGCACGCCCTGCACCGCCGGGCGGCTGCACGAGCTGGGCGTGGTCAACAAGGTGGTGCCGCACGGGGAAGCCTGCGCCGCAGCCCTCGCCTGGGCGCAGCAGCTAGCGCGAGGCCCGTTCGAGGTGCAGGCGCGCATCAAGCAGCTCGTGTATTCGGCGCGCGGGCGCAGCCGGCGCGAGCAGCTGGAGGCCGAACGCGAGTCCTTCCTGGCCAGCCTCTACAGCGACGAGAGCGGCGAGCGCATCAAGGAATTCCTCTCGCCCCGCAAGAAGCAGGAGGCGAGCGAGGCCGGGGGCGAGGAGGGCACCGCCGCCTGAGCGCGGAAAGATCATCCGGCCCGTCTCCGGCCTCGGCATCAGGGGTTCTACTGGCCCTGAACTTGCTAAGCTATGAGTTCAAGGAGATTGGTCGTTCCATGCACAAATTCGACGAGATGTACGAGCAGCTTCCCTACGCTGGAGCTGCGATCCGACAGCACTACAAGCGCTACGACCAATGGCTCGCGAAGCAACCCGGTGAGGTGATGCGTTCGCGGCGTGAAGAGGCGGAAATGATCTTCCGCCGGGTCGGCATCACCTTCGCGGTGTACGGCGCCAAGGACGAGGACGGCTCCGGCACCGAGCGGCTCATACCGTTCGACCTGCTGCCTCGAATCATTCCCGCCCACGAGTGGGCGAGCATGGAAAAAGGACTGGTGCAGCGCGTGACGGCGCTCAACCGCTTCCTTCACGATGTCTACCACGACCAGGAAATCATCAAGGCCGGCATCATCCCGGCCGAGCAGATCCTGAACAACGCCCAGTTCCGCCCCGAGATGATGGGCGTGAACGTGCCGCACAACGTCTACTCGAACATCTCGGGCATCGACATCGTGCGCGCCCCCGATGCCTCGGGCAACGGCGAGTACTACGTGCTCGAAGACAACCTGCGTGTGCCCAGCGGCGTGAGCTACATGCTCGAGAACCGCAAGATGATGATGCGGCTCTTCCCCGAGCTCTTCAACCAGAACCGCATCGCGCCGGTCGCGCATTACCCCGACCTGCTGCTCGAAACGCTTCGCGCCAGCGCGCCGCCGGCCACGGCCGAGCCCACGGTGGTGGTGCTCACGCCGGGCATGTACAACAGCGCCTACTTCGAGCACGCCTTCCTCGCCCAGCAAATGGGCGTGGAGCTGGTCGAGGGGCAGGACCTGTTCGTGAAGGACAACTTCGTCTACATGCGCACCACGCGCGGGCCGAGGCGCGTGGACGTCATCTACCGCCGCGTGGACGACGACTTCCTCGACCCCGAGGTGTTCCGCCCCACCTCGACGCTGGGCTGCGCAGGCCTGATGCGCGCCTACCGCGACGGCAACGTCGTCATCTGCAATGCGGTGGGCACGGGCGTGGCCGACGACAAGTCGATCTACCCCTACGTGCCGAAGATGGTGGAGTTCTACCTCGGCGAGCAGCCGATCCTGAAGAACGTGCCCACCTACATGTGCCGAAAACAAGGACGAGCTGCAGTACACGCTCGACAACATGAAGGACCTGGTCGTCAAGGAAGTACACGGCGCCGGCGGCTACGGCATGCTGATCGGCCCCGCCGCCACGCAGGCCGAGATCGAGGACTTCAAGAAGGCCGTGATCGCCAAGCCCGACGGCTACATCGCCCAGCCCACGCTGAGCCTGTCGACCTCGCCCACCTTCGTCGACGCCGGCATCGCGCCGCGCCACATCGACCTGCGCCCCTTCGTGCTCTCGGGCAGCGAAGTGCAGATGGTGCCCGGCGGCCTCACGCGCGTGGCGCTCAAGGAAGGCTCGCTGGTGGTCAATTCGTCGCAGGGCGGCGGCACCAAGGACACCTGGATCCTCGAAGCCGATCGCACACCCAAGCCCAAGGCCGCGGCAGAGCAGTCGCAAAGCCAATCGTAGAAGGACAAGAAAGATGCTGTCACGTACCGCCGACCATCTCTACTGGATGTCCCGCTACACCGAGCGCGCGGAGAACACCGCGCGCATGCTGGACGTCAACTACCAGACCTCGCTGCTGCCGCAGTCCGCCGAAGTCGCCAAGTACGGCTGGCAGGGCGTGCTCTCCATCAGCGAACTGCTGCCCTGGTACAACCAGAAGTACGACCAGATCGCGCCCAAGGAGGTGATGGAGTTCATGGTCAAGGACGAGAGCAACGCCTCGTCCATCGTCTCCTGCCTCAAGGCCGCCCGCGAGAACGCACGCGCCGTGCGCGGCGCGCTCACCACCGAAGCCTGGGAAACGCAGAACACCACCTGGCTTGAAGTCAATCGCATGCTGCGCTCGGGCGACTTCGAGCGCGACCCAGGCCAGTTCTTCGAGTGGGTCAAGTTCCGCTCGCACCTGTCGCGCGGCGTCACGCTGGGCACCATGCTGCAGGACGAGGCCTTCTACTTCTCGCGCCTGGGCACCTTCCTCGAACGCGCCGACAACACCGCGCGCCTGGTCGACGTGAAGTTCCACGCGCTCAACAGCGAGTTCTTCGGCGCCGCCACCGAGGAAGATCAGGAATACGACTTCTACCACTGGAGCGCGATCCTGCGCAGCGTCTCGGCCTTCGAGGTCTACCGCAAGGTGTACCGCGACGTGATCAAGCCGGAGCGCGTGGCGGAACTGCTCATTCTTCGCGCCGACATGCCGCGCTCGCTGCATGCGAGCTTGGTCGAGGTGGTCAACAACCTGGCGAAGGTTCAGAACGAGCAGAGCGCTGAAACGCAGCGCCGTGCCGGAAAGCTCCTGGCCGATCTGCAATATGCGCGCGTCGACGAAATTCTGGCGACGGGGCTGCATGCGTATCTCACGCAATTCCTTGATCGGGTGAATGAGTTGGGGGTGCGGATCAGCCAGGATTTTCTGGTTCCGGCGCATTGAAATGCGAAAGCGTCATCTCCCTTGCGGGAGATGACACCCGCTCCGCTCAGCGCCAACTTTTGACAATTGTTGACGCAACTAAATCAGCAAGGCCAAAAGTAAACAATAAGAATTAACTTGCCGGAATTGAATGTTTTCAGACGTTTAAAAGCGTGAATTAATACCTTGTAAGCAAGCGCCGCGCTCCCATAATCGCGCTCCTCAGTTTTCATTTGGTCACAAATGAAGCTGCGGCATGACAACTGTGAGGGAGCGTAAAAGCGATGAATCGGCACTTGCACCGCGTGGTCTTCAACGCGGCCAGAGGGATGCGCATGGTGGTCCAGGAAACGGCCGCCAGCACTGGGAAAGGCGCTAGCAGGGCGACGACCGCCGCAGGTGCTGCCGCCCTCGCAGGCGTGCTGATCGCAGGAGCCGCACACGCCCAGATCGTCGGTGCCCCGAACGTCCCCGGTAACCTTCGCCCGACCGTGCTGACAGCACCCAATGGCGTGCCGCTGGTCAACATCCAGACGCCTTCCGCCGCGGGTGTCTCGCGCAACGTCTACAACCAGTTCAGCGTCGGTTCGAACGGCGCCATCCTGAACAACAGCCGGGTGAACGTGCAGACCCAGCTGGGTGGGTTCGTTCAGGGCAACCCAAATCTGGCCACGGGCCCGGCGCGCATCATCCTCAACGAGGTCAACGGCGGAACGCCCAGCCAGCTTCGCGGTTACATCGAAGTGGGCGGCCAGCGCGCGGAAGTGATCATCGCGAACCCGGCGGGCATCAGCGTCGACGGCGGTGGCTTCATCAATGCCAGCCGTGCCACGCTCACTACTGGTACGCCGCAGTTCAACGCCGTCGGCGGCCTCGACAGTTTCCTGGTTCGTGGCGGAACCATCACTATCGACGGCGCGGGCCTCGATGCCAGCAAGACCGACTACGCGGCCATCCTTGCGCGTGCAGTGCAGGCCAACGCGGCGATCTATGCCACGGACCTCAAGGTTGTGACTGGCGCGAACCAGATCAACGCCGACCATACGCAGGTCACGCCTACGGCGGGCACCGGCGCCGCACCGACCTTCGCACTCGACGTGGCCGCGCTCGGCGGCATGTACGCCGGAAAGATCGTGCTCGTGGGTACAGAGCAAGGCCTGGGTGTACGCAACGCCGGGAACATCGGCGCGAGCGCCGGCAGCCTCATCGTCACCGCCTCCGGCCGCCTGGAGAACACCGGCACGCTCGAAGGCCGGAGCGTGCAGCTTGCCAGCACTGGCAGCGATATCGTGAACCAGGGCACGATCCGCCAGACCGGCATGACGTCGTTGTCGCTCTCGGCACCGACGATCAGCAACACACAGGGTGGGTGGATCGGCAGCGAGCCGCCGCCTCCGCCTACATCGACTCCAGCAACGGGCAACAGTGACGGCGGCAACTCTGGCGCAGGCACCGCCGCGGGCACGGGATCAAGCGGCTCGACAGGCACTACGACGTCGACGGGCGGAACGGCCCCTGGCGGCGCGTCAGCGCCTGCCGCAACGCCGATCGAACCGGGCATCATCAACGCTGCGGGCGCGTTCCGCAACGACGGCGGCAAGCTCTACGCAGGCGGCCCGATCACGCTGCAGACGGCGAATCTGCTGAACAATGGCGGAACCCTGAGCGTGGCGAGTCTGGCACTCAGCCAGCCCACCTTTTCCAACCGGGGCGGGACCATCAATGTGTCCGGGGCCTTCTTGGCCAATCTCGGCAGTTTCGACAACTCGTCGGGAACGCTGCGCACCGGCAGCTTGGACATCACCACCTCCGGCGACCTGAACAACCAGGACGGCGTGCTGACCAGCGACAGCAATGCAAACTTCACCATCGGCGGTTCGGTCAACAACCTGCGCGGCAACGTTTCGGCTGCAGGGGCGCTTGCAGCCAGCGTCACCGGCGCCACCGTCAATACGTCCGGCACCCTGGCCTCCAATCAAGGCCTGACGCTCCACACCGGCTCGCTGGAAAACACAAAGGGCAGCATTCAATCGGCCCAGGCCGGCGTGCGGATCACGTCGACAGGCCAACTTGTCAATGGCGGCGGTGGTTCGATCAAAGCGGCCACCGACCTGGGAGTCCAGGCGGGAATATTCATGAACGCCGGCACGTTGCGCGGCGAGAACGATGTCAGCGTGGCCGTCGCCGGCACGCTCGTCAATGACGGCAACATCACATCCGCTCGCCACGCAACGATCACGGCCGCGAGCATGCAGAGCAGCAAATCGAGCGTGCTCGGTGCCGGCATCAAGGGCGACGGCACGCTGGGCAGTGCTGGCGATCTGCGCGTTGCCTCCACCGGTGCGCTGGTTGCCAAGGGCACCCATCTTGCCGCAGGCAATGCGACGCTCCAGGGTGCAAGTGTCGATCTGTCGGCCAGCAAGACCAACGGTGGCAACGTGGTCATCACATCCATACAGGGCGATGTCAATACCAACAGTGCGACGGTCACAACTCCCGGCACGTTGAGCATCGCGGCAGCCAGTGCGTTGTCGAACATCGGAGGCACACTGGGCTCCAACAGTGGCACCCTTGTCAATGCCGCGAGCTTGAACAACGCATCCGGAACGATTGCCGCGGTGTCAGGAGACCTTCACGTCACGACCACCGGTGCGACTGACAACACCTCAGGCAGTCTGCTGGCTTCTGGCGCAGTCGTGCTTGGGAACGGCGGCCTGACCAACACGGACGGCAAAGCCAGTGGTAGCAGTCTTGCCGTCGACACGCACGGCGGTGCGGTAGTGAACACGCGAGGCACTCTGAACGCAAGCGGCACGGCTGACGTGAGTTCCGGCGCGATCTCGAATGATGCGGGTCTGATCCAGTCAGGCGGCGCGATGGCCATCGACACGCATGGCGGCGCATTGGGCAATACGAATGCCGCAGGCTACGCGAAGGGCCTGGGCGGCATCGTCAGCGGCGACACCATCACGCTGAAGACCGGTGACGTCAATAACACGGCCGGCCTCATCGGCTCGAAGAATGCGCTGAGCGCCAACACCGGAGAATTCGTCAACGGCAAGTTCGTCAACAGCGATGCAGGGGTGGTGCTGAGTCAATCGACGCTTTCCATCGACACCCACGGGGCCACCTACGACAACCGCGCAGGCCAGACGCTGGCAGCGAGTGACCTTCTGATTGATGCAGGCGCCGGCGACCTCCAGAACACGGGCGGTCTGATACGGTCGGGCGCCAAGACCACGGTGCGCGCCGCAAGCCTCGACAACACTGCCACCTCCGGTGTCGACCAAGGCATTGAAGGTCAGAACGTTGCCATTACGGCAGCGACTGTCAAGAACACGACCGGCGCTGTCCGCGCCGATGTGAACACCATTCTGACGAGTACGGCTCTGGTGGAGAACGGTACCGGTGGCCTGATCTCTGCAGGCGATACCGTCAGCGTCGTCGATCCCAATGCCGTAAATCTCGTCACGAAGACGCTGAACGTGTCCAACTCCGGCGGCACCATGCTCGCTGGCAAGACTCTCAGTGTGGATGCGGCGTCACTCTCCAACACCGGCAAGTTGCTCTCCCGTAGCGATATGCGCCTCAGCCTGACAAAGGACACTGCGTTTGAGCTTGGCAGCGAGACCATCGCCAACCGTGATCTGAGCGTCACCACCAGTGCAAACATCTCTAACAGCGGCCGGATCGCCGCGGGTAGGGGTCTGTCGCTGTCGGCGGCCAACATCGACAACGCCGCGACAGGCGACATCCAGGGCACCACTACTCGCCTGAGTGCCAACGGCACCGTGACCAACCGGGGTGTGATCGACGGCATCGTGACCCGCATAGATGCCAGTACGCTCAAGAACATCGGCACGGGCCGCATCTACGGCGATCAGGTCTCCATTGCGGTCGACACGCTCAACAATCGGGCCGAGACCGTCAATGGTCCCTCGGGGGCCACTACCAGCGCCGCCACCATTGCCGCGCGAGTGCGTTTGGACATCGGCGTAGGCACTCTCAACAACGAGGACGGCGCCCTCATCTTCAGCGACGGCAAGCTTTCCATCGGTCGCAGCCTTGATGCGCTCGGCCGTGCCACCGGGACGGCAACCAGCGTCAACAACCGTGCCGCGACCATCGAGGCTACCGGCGACGTCGCCATCAAGACCACCACGCTCGACAATACCAACGGCGGTGTCACCTGGACCCTGCAGCCGGGCGAGAGCAAGCAGGTCGTTGAGTACACCCTCCCGGGCAGCGGCACGCGCTATAAGGCCGAAGATGTGCTCATCAGCTTCGGGGGCCTCCAGCAGTTCCCCGACACCGGCTGGAACGCATGGACCGCCGCGAGCGCAGCAAATCCCCTGACGGCTGGCAGCAATCCCTATGCGCGATTGCTGGTGCCTTCGCCGGACTACCCGCTGGCCCAGTTCCGCGCCTACTACATGCAGAGCCCGGCCAGCAGCCAGGACCGGAGCTATCAGACGTGCGGCGGCGGCGAAGGCACCGCCTGCGACACTACCAACGTGGCGGGCGCCTGGTACTCGCGCACCGACCCGATCTGGGCGACTTTCGGCGTCACGGCGCCCGGCGTCGATCTCCCCATGGATTTCATTGGCCGGAAGTATCCGGACATGACCGTGGGCCAGGCTGGCGTCATGGTCCGCGATGAAACCAACCACGACCAGTGGATTCCCTTCGACCACCCGGTCACCCAGGCCGAGTACGACCAGTGGCAGGACTACCGCCAGGCCCACGCCGCGCTGGACAAGGCCACGCTGAAATTCATCCACACCATCGCCGGGTATGTCGCGCTCACCGGCACCGAGTACGAGCCCGGACGCATGGCGTCGACCTACGACGCCTACGTCTACACCGTCACCACGTCCACGCCGGTCCTGCAAAGCTCCGCGCCGGGCAAGATCATCGCGGGCGGCGCGATGAACATCGCGGTGGGCAGCGGCGTCAACGACATGAGCCAGATCCTGGCCGGCGGCGCGCTGACGGTCGCGGGCGGCACCATCGTCAACAAGGGGCTGACCGTCGACGCCCCCACCGTGCAGACCGGCACGGTTTCGCACAGCTACGTTGAAGCACACTCCGGCGACGATGTGCGCGTCGACCAGATCGCGCCATACAACCTGACGACCAACTCCACGGTCACGCTGGCCGCAGCTCGCCAGGAGGGCAATGTCGCGGTTGCCGTGAGCAAGCCGGGTACGGGGGCCTTGTCGGTGGGGCAGACCGGAACGGGTCCCCAAGCGGCTGGCGGTGTTGCTGGCAGCGCCATCGTCAACCCCATCATTCAGGTGCCGGCGAACAGTGGCCCTGGCAACACGACGGGCACCTCCGGCGCCACGATCGTTCGCACCAGCGTACCGAACGTCTCGGTCCCCAGTGCGAGCCTGTTCAGGACGCTGGCCGATCCGTCGAGCCGCTACCTGATCGAAACCGATCCCCGGTTCGCCAACTACCGCAACTGGCTGTCCAGCGACTACCTGCTCAACAACCTCGGACTCGATCCGAGCACCACTCTCAAGCGGCTAGGCGACGGCTTCTACGAGGAGCGCCTGATCCGCGAGCAAGTTGCTCAGTTGACCGGCTACCGCTACCTGGATGGGTTCACCAGCGACGACGCCCAGTACGCGGCCCTCATGAACGCCGGGGCCGCATTCGCGCAGCAGTACGGACTGCGCGTGGGCGTGGCGCTGACGGCCGCGCAGATGGCGCAGCTCACGAGCGACATCGTCTGGCTGGTCGAGCAGACGGTGACCTTGCCCGACGGCAGCACGCAGCGCGTGCTGGTGCCGCAGGTCTATGTGCGCGTGAAGCCGGGGGACATCGATGGTTCCGGCGCGGTGCTCTCAGGCGGCAGTGTGGATATGCGCTTCTCGGGCGATCTGACGAACTCGGGAGGCACGATTGCAGGCCGTCACGCGGTCTCACTTTCGGCGGAAAACATCAACAACCTCGCGGGGCGTATCACCGGCGAGGATGTCACGGTGTCCGCCAGGACCGATATCAATGTCATCGGCGCGCAGATCGATGCGAGCAAGAGCCTGACAGCCATCGCGGGGCGCGACATCAACGTCGTGACGACCACCCGCGATTCGAAGAGCGACACGGGGCCGCTGGCGCGTTCGAGCGCCGACAGCGGTGTGAACCTCAGCGCCACGACGCTGGACCGGGTGGCGGGGCTGTACGTCACGAACCCGGGGGGAAGTCTCAACGTTGTAGCGGTGCGCGACGCCAATCTGATCGGCGCCGAGATCAAGAGCGCGGGAGATGCAACGATCGTTGCGGGGCGTGACGTGAATCTGGGTACCGTGACGACCAGTCGCACGGATGACATTCGCTGGAGTTCCGACAACACGCGCAAGGATGAGACAAGCAAGGTAGTCGGAACCACGATCAGTGGCGCGGGCAATGTGGGTATCGGCGCCGGACGCAATCTCACGGCGGTGGCAGGAAACCTGAGCGCTGGCGGGACGCTGAGTTTGAGCGCAGGCGACAAGCTCAGCTTGATCGCGGGGGAGAACTCGGCTTCAGCCTCCACGACGGATGCGCAGAAAGATGGCCTGAGTCATTCCAGCTCGAACGCCGACAGCCAGGAGACCACACTCGCGCGCACCACGCTCACGGGCAAGGACGTCCAGCTCAAGAGCGGTGGCGACATGACGCTCAGCGCCATCGAAGCAAATGCGGACAACCTGAACATCGACGCGGGCGGCAAGCTCAATTTGCTCACCCAGAAGACGACCAGCGCCTTCAGCGGCTCGGAAACCGATGGCGATGGCGCCTGGGTCTCGGCCAAGAGCGCGGGCCACACGGACGAGACCAGCCAGTACAACCTGTTCAATGCACTGAACACGAGCATCAAGGCCGGTGGCGGGGTGACGGCGCAACTGGGGCAGAACGCCAGTCTTTCCGAACTGGCCAAGCAGCCCGGCATGGCATGGGTGAATCAGCTCACTTCCGATCCGGCTCTTGCCAACAGCATCGAGTGGCAGCGGGTGCAGGAGGAACACAAGAAGTGGGCCCAGAGCCAAACCAGCATGGGGCCTGTGGCGGCAGCTATCGTGAGTGTGGTGGTGGGGGTGGCGACCGCAGGAGCCGGCTCCGCAGCAGTCGGGACCGCCGGTACAGCCACGACCACCGGGACCGGCATCGCAGGGGCAATGGGACTGTCGGCAACGACGACCACCATTGCTTCGGCAGCGATGCAGGCCGGTATCACCGCGATTGCAAGCCAGGCGACGGTCTCCTTCGTCAACAACGACGGCGACCTCGGCAAGGTCTTCAAGGAGCTGGGCAGCAGCCAGAGCGTCAAGAACATCCTCACTGCCATGGTTACGGCCGGTGCCATCGAAGGATTGAGCGTCGAGGGTGTACTGCCGGACAACCTCCGGACGGCAACGAATGGCAAGGCGCTCTTCACCGACCAGTTGCAGCGCCAGTTAATCAATGGCACAGCAAGCGCGGTGGTGCGCAGTGCAATCAACGGCACGAGCTTGGAGAACGAACTAGGTACCGCCATCGCGACTGCGCTTCTGAACACCGTCGCGGCGCAAGGAGCCAACGAGATTGGGAATTTGCGGGTCAACGACACCCTGAATGTGTATGGTCAGCAGGTCGCGCACGCCATTCTTGGCTGTTTGGTGGGCGCTGGCCGAGCTTCAGCAGGTGCTGGTGGCAGCAGCGGTGACGGATGTGCGGCAGGGGCCATCGGTGCAGTCGTGGGCGAACTGACGGCCACCGCATTCAATCCCACGGGCGATCCCAGGCTGGCCGAGCAGACGCTCCAGGCGGCAACAGTGATGAGCAGCGTCGTTGGAGCGTTGGTAGGCGGTAGCCCAAGCTCGATCTATATCGCAGCGGCTGCGGGCGCCAACTCGGCCGAGAACAACTTCCTGATGCATGGCCAAGTGCTAGCCATGAAGGGTGATTTTGCTGAGTGCGCGAACAAGCCTGGCGGTTGCTCTGAGAGCGATATGCGGGCCATTACACAGAAGTACCTGGGGCTTTCGAGCGCAAACATCGACGCGGTGCAAAAGTGCATCGCTGCGGGCGATGCGGCCTGTGTGAAAGCGCTCGAATCGAAGGCAGCAACCGCTGCCGAAGTGGATGCCGCGATCCCTGTGGGATATGGGGATATTTCCAGGGTGCTCCAGGGGCGGCAGAACAACGTCAACGACTACAGCTCCGTAAAGGGCGCGCAGAGCTTGTTTGGCACGGATGTTCAGCAGGCACAGGAGGTCGCGGTTTTCAGGCAAGAGTACTGCGTCGGGATGTCGGCTTCTGCCTGCGATGGAGCGGTCGATCAGGCCATCAAGGAACGGGCAAAGCGCGTGGGAATCTTGATGGCGACTGGCGCCGTCACAGCGGCAGGGGTGTCGAAGATTGCCAGCCTGAGAGCGCCCACCACCACGACAGTCAAGGCACCAACGACACCAACGACACCAACGACCACCGGTGTCGTCGATGATCTTCCACCAGGATTCTCGCGGGGCTCCGGTGGAAATGGCGCCGTCATTGGCAACATCGACCCTGTAACGGGCGAATTCGTACCAACAGGTACTACGATAAAAGGGCCGACCAATCCTGTGGTTAGCACCGAACCGCCACAAATCGGATCAATTGGTCGACCCGCACTCAATGGAGGGAATGGCACGCCTTCCGCACCTACCATTGTCCGAGGGAATATGAGTGCGAGCGAGCTCGCACAAGCCTCGCTTTGGACAACGGCTGCCAATGGCTCTGGATGGGAAGGTGTTCGTGCAACCATTCCTGGCGAATCCATAAATGGGATCGTTCACACCGGGACAGACTATCCAGCAATCGATGGCACTTTGATTCTTGCTGACGGCAGCAAGGTCCCAGTAAGCCTGAAAGGAGGCGCAGGTCGATTGGGAAGTCCCAATGCCGTGCTTACCCAGGTTGGTAGTACGGTGGATACTGGCCTTAAATACAACATGAATGGAATTACTGTGGCGGTGGATGCCCCCTTGCTGAACTCCCAGTCCATGATTGATTTCACTCAAAATGGAACAAAGGCTACCACCTTGTTGTCGAGAGGTTCTGTAAATCAGATCATCGTCAATACCAGCGATGGATTTGTAACCATTACACTTGACTCTAATGGCAAGGCAGCCGCCAGTGCAGGTTTGCCAAGTACCTGGAAAAAGCAATGAGCACCTCCTTGAATATTTATCCATTTCGTGAGATCGAAATTTCGAAAATCTCCCATTGCATTGCCGCGTACTTCAAAAAATTAAGTGGATACTCTGGCACCTCCATTGCGATCTCCGTTCATAATGAGTTGGGCGATGGAAAATACAGGTGGGCCGTTGATGAGGATTTTTTTCGCGACAAGGCTGGAGTCTGGTACGGGGTTTGGGAAAATTCTTTTTTAAAACAGTCTATAAATTTGTCAATAATGGACTCAAGCTATTTCTTTTCCGAAGAACAAGAGCGGCCTCCAGTGGTTTCGGTTCCCGATATTAGAATGAAAAACTCGGCGACAACCTTGCTGCAGTTGTCAACAGCCCTCGGAGTGGCTGCCGCGATGAGCGATAAAGATATTTTTCACTCTGGAGAATTCAACTGGTTTCTTGGTGGGTTTCCGGGCAACTCTGATCTGGGTGATTTCTCATTTTCATTGCAACTAGCTGATCGACTGCCAGATGCGGAAGCCGTAGATATTGGAGAGGTTGGCGTCGATTCATTCTTTAGGCGCCATCCTATATATTGAAACCTTCTGGATTGCGTAAGGAGGTGAATTAGAAAATAAACAGGGGGAAATTTTGCAAGTAAATTCGCACGCTGTGCTGGCCGCAGCGCTGCTGGGCAGTCATCTATCTGTGCAAGCCCAAGTGCCGAGCACACCACAGCCCTTTGTCGAGCAGCAACGCCAGCAAGAACGCGAACGCGCTTTGCGTGAGCAGAATGAGCGCACCGTCGATCAGCGTCCACAAGCTGCACCGCCAGTGCCCGCGCAGCGCATCCCCGAATCCGAGTCCCCGTGCTTCCGCATTAACCGTGTGTTGCTGGTCGGCGAGCAGTCCGAACCCTTCCAGTGGGCCGTTGCTGATCTGTCTGGCCCCGAAGGCAACGATTCTCCGGTCGGCCGATGCCTCGGCACGGCCGGCGTCAACGTCGTGCTCGCTCGTGCGCAGCAAGCTGTCATCGCACGCGGCTTCGTCACCACCCGTGTATTAGCCGCGCCGCAAGACTTGTCGACCCGCACGCTGACCCTCTCGTTGGTGCCAGGCCGTATCGCGGCGATTCGGACGACGTCCGATTCTTCATCCACGCTGCTCGGCAGTTCCGCCTTGCTGGCCACGGCCGTTCCCGCGCGCCCAGGTGATCTCCTGAACCTGCGCGACATCGAACAAGGCCTAGAGAACCTCAAGCGCGCCCCCACCGCCGAAGCCGACATCCAGATCGAGCCTTCAACAGCCCCCAACGCCAAGCCCGGCGACAGCGACCTCGTCGTCAAGTACGTTCAATCAAAGAAGTGGCGAGTCACCCTCAGCCTAGACGACAGCGGCACCGAAGCCACCGGCCGCTATCAGGCCGGCGCAACCCTGTCCCTGGACAACCCCTTCGGCCTGAACGACCTGTTCTACGTTAGCGCCAACCACAACATCAACAACCACGTCTTCGGCGACCCGGCCAAGGGCACCGAAGGCCAGACCGTCCACTACTCACTGCCTTATGGCTACTGGCTGCTGGGCCTCACGGCCTCGAACAGTCAGTACCACCAGAGCGTGGCCGGCCTGAACCAGGATTACGTCTACGCCGGCAAGACCAACAACGCCGAGGTCAAGCTCTCGCGCCTCGTCTACCGCGACCAGAGCCGAAAGACCACCGTGGCAATCAAGGGCTGGCGCCGCGAGTCGCGCAACTTCGTCGACGACACCGAGGTCGAGGTCCAGCACCGCGTGGTCGGTGGCTGGGAGCTCAGCCTCAATCACAAGGAGTACATCGGTGAGGCGACGCTCGAAGGCACGCTGGCCTACAAGCGCGGCACCGGCGGCTTCGGCTCGCGCACCGCGCCGGAAGAGGAGTTCGGCGAAGGCACCTCGCGGCTGAAGCTCTACACCGCCGACATCAGCCTCAACGCGCCGTTCAAGCTCGGCGAGCAGAAGATGCGCTACTCCGGCCTGATCCGCGCCCAATGGAACCGCACGCCGCTGACGCCTCAGGATCGTTTCGCCATCGGCGGACGCTATACGGTGCGTGGCTTCGATGGCGAGACGAGCCTGATGGGCGAGCGCGGCTGGCTCATCCGAAACGACATCGGATGGGCCGTGGGTCAAAGCGGGGCGGAGTTGTACGTCGGTGCCGACTATGGCCACGTGGGTGGCCGCTCGACGGTCGACCTGCTCGGCCGCAGCCTGGCCGGGGCCGTCATCGGCATGCGCGGCCAGTGGAGCAAGCTGAGCTACGACTTCTTCGTTGGCGCGCCGATCAGCAAGCCAGAGGGCTATCGCACTGCTAAGGTCACGCTGGGCTTCAATCTCAATGCAAGCTTCTGAATCACATCGCAACAGATCAACTGCTCAGTATTCAGGGAGAAAACTCATGTCCACGAAGATGGTTGCAACGCTGGTCGCAGCAGTTGCATTGACTGCCTGTGTCGCTCCAACGCAATACCGGGAGGCCGGGGCAGGAGGAAACAACTTCGGCTATGCAAGCAGCAAGTTATCCGACCAGCTGTATCGGGTGCGCTTCACGGGTTCGTCACGCACGCCCTTGCGATGGGCCGATGCGTTCGTGCTCTATCGCACCGCGCAGATCGCGAAAGAGGCTGGCGCGCCAGCGTTCAAGATCGTCGAAGGCTCGGTCGACACCACGGTTCTTGCAGGCGACGATGTTTTTGGGCAGATGAGCCCGTTGGCTGATGTTGAAGTCAGTCAGGTGGCGCCGTATCCGCAGCGCGAAGGCGACCAGATCGTTGCAGCCCATGACCCCCACATGCAGCGAACCGCAGGTGCGGTGCCCATGTTCCGGGCGCCGCCGGCGCCGACGATGGTGAAGAGCCAGGCACCCTTGTTCATCTACATCCCGTCCAGTGGCCCGGGGCCTGCGCAGCCGGTGCGCTCGATACTCGTCGAGTTGCGATCCGATCCCAAGAACATGGATGCGCAGACATTCGTCACCGAAGAAGTACTCAGTCGCCTGGGCCGCGGATCAAACATGCGGAGATGTCGGTGAAGATGACTCGCGCGTCGCAATCTTCCTCGGCCTTTTGAACCTTGATCGCAAGATGAGTTCGCCTGCAGTCGTTCGACCGTCAAGACCTAGCGCGAGAACGACTCAACAGCCACTGGAATCCCCGGCGCCTCCCACCGATAGGCATCCCCCAGCACATCCCGCTCCGGCTTCTGCCCATTCCACCGGACATTGAGCAGGTCCATCAGGGTCCACCCCGCCCAGTCCGCCCGAAACGGCTGCAGCGCCGCATCCCGCGGCAGCGGCTGCCGGTTGCGCCACACCACGGCGGGAATGCGGTAGCCCGATGCGGTCGACGGACTATGTCCCGCGCGGTCGCTCACGTGGCCGACCTCCTGTCCGTGGTCCGACAGATACATCCACGCGCGGTACTCGCCCGGCTTACCGGGAGCGCGCGTCTGCTGCAGCAGCTCCGACACCACGAAGTCGTGATACAGCAGCGCCGCGTCGTATTCCTGCCTGAAGCGCCGCACCCAGGCCGAGCGGCCGTCCTTCACCAGGCCGTTCTCCACCGCATCGACGTTGTCGTCGAAAGGGTTGGCGTTCGCGGGAAAGCGCAGGCTGTAGTGCGGGTGCGCGCCCATCAGGTGGACGACGATGAGCTTGCGATCGGTGCTGGTGTCCGCCATTGCTTCCTGCACGCAGTCGAGGATCTCGCCGTCCAGCGACGCGCTGGCACGGCCGGGGGTGCGGTTGACCATGTCGACCACGTCGGCGAGGCGTGCGTGCTGCTGTTCGATGGCGAGGTCGTCGTGGTTGCTGATCCACCAGACCTTGTAGCCGGCGGCGCGTGCGAGTGCCAGCACGTGCGGCGGGTTCTCTGCGTCGGGCAGGCCGAAGTGGAACATGTTGCGCAGCGCGGGCAGGGTGCTGGCGTCCACCGACCATGCGTTCTTCAGCACCGCCATCTGGTCGCCGGTCTGGGCCTTGTGCGCGAGCAGGCGCGGCGTGGTCGGGCGGCCGTAGCCGTAGAGGGCCATGTTGTCGCGGTTGATGCTGTCGGTGATGACCAGCACCACGGTGGAGGGGCCCGACTGCGTCATGGCGGGCGCGATGGCCTTGGCCTGCGCCATCAGGCGGTCGCGCTGCTTCTGCTGGTCGGCCCAGGCGGAGCGCAGCGCATGGAGGGAATCGACCCACTGGGTCCAGAAGATCGCCGGATGCAGCCTGCGCCAGGGCTTGCTGGCATAGGCCACGCAAGAGAGCAGGAGCAGCAGCGCGACGAGGGCCACCATCCATCGCGAAGGCCGAGCCGACGGCGCCGCGCCCGCCGCGGCACCGCGCCGCGCGAACATGCCCACGAGCACGCCCGCCACCACCAGCACCGCACCCCACACGGCGGCAGAGCGCCAGTGCATCCACAGGTATTCGGCGCCTTCGCGTGCGTTGGTGTTGGCCGCGGCGCCGAGCACCATCGTGCCGTCTGGTGCGGCCTGGTAGGTGTCGAGCAGGTAGGCGCGCACCGCGCCGTCGATCGCGAAGCCCATCGCCCAGAGCCACACGAGCGCGGTGCGCACGTGCCGCATGCGGGCGCTGCGCAAGGGCCATGCGAGCCACAGCACCATCGGCAGGGCGAGCACCGCGAGTTGCGCAATGCGGCGGCCGTCGTGGCCCAGCGCGATGAGGGCCAGGAGCGTGGCTCCGACCACGCCGCAGGCGAGCAGCGCGTTGCGCGACGGGGAGATTTCGTTGGTTGAAGTGGTCAAGCAGGCAGCGCAACAGATCGGAAGCGGGCGAATTCTGCCCCCGGGCTCGTGCTGCCGACCTCAGTGCCCCGACGGTGGCGGGGGCTTTGGAATCAGGTCGCCGTGGCCTGGCGCACGGCGCGTTCCCAGCGCGCCATCGATTCCTCGGCCTGGGCGCGGCCCATGGTCGGCATGAAGCGACGTTCGATCTTCCACAGCTTCGACAGCTGCCGCGCGTCGGTGTAGACGCCGGTCGAAAGGCCCGCGAGGTACGCGGCGCCCAGTGCTGTGGTCTCGATGACTTCGGGCCGCACCACCGGAATGCCCAGCAGGTCGGCCTGGAACTGCATCAGCAGGTCGTTCACGCTCGCGCCGCCGTCCACGCGCAGTTCGGCCACGGGCTTGCCGCCGGCGGCCACCGCGTCGCGGCTCATGGCCTGCAGCAACGCGGCGCTCTGGTAGGCGATGCTCTCCAGCGCGGCGCGCGCGATGTGCGCCACGGTGGTTCCGCGCGTGAGGCCGGTGATCGTGCCGCGCGCGTCGGCGTCCCAGTAGGGCGCGCCGAGGCCGGTGAAGGCCGGCACCATCATCACGCCGCCCGCGTCGGGCACGCTCTCGGCGAGCGACTGCACCTCGGCGCTGCCCTTGATGGCCTTGAGGCCGTCGCGCAGCCACTGCACCACGGCGCCGCCGACGAACACGCTGCCTTCCATGGCGTACTGCGGCTTCGCATCGGTCTGCGCCGCGCTGGTCACGAGCAGGCCGTTGTGCGAGGGCTGGAACTCGCCGCCGGTGTGCATCAGCAGGAAGCAGCCGGTGCCGTAGGTGTTCTTGGCCATGCCGGCTTCGAAGCAGGCCTGGCCGAAGAGGGCGCTCTGCTGGTCGCCGGCCACGCCGCCGATGGGCAGTGCGTGGCCCAGCAGCGCCGCGTCGGTATCCGCGAAATGCGAGCTCGAGGGCTGCACCTTCGGCATCAGCGAGGCGGGAATGTCGAGCGCCTTCAACAGGTCGGTGTCCCACTCGTTGGCGTGCACGTTGAAGAGCATGGTGCGCGAGGCGTTGCTCACGTCGGTCACGTGCACCTTGCCGCCGGTGAGCTGCCACATGAGCCAGCTGTCGACGGTGCCGAAGGCGAGCTCGCCACGCGCGGCCTGTTCGCGCGCGCCGGGCACGTTGTCGAGCAGCCAGCGCAGCTTGGTGCCGGAGAAGTAGGCGTCGATGACGAGGCCGGTCTTCTCGCGGATGGTGTCCGTCATGCCTTCTTCGCGCAGCTGCGCGCACAGCGGCTCGGCGCGGCGGTCCTGCCAGACGATGGCGTGGTGCACCGGCTGGCCCGTCCTGCGGTTCCACAGCACGGTGGTCTCGCGCTGGTTGGTGATGCCGATGGCGTGGATGTCGGCAGGTTGCAGCTTCGCCTTCGCGAGCACCTCGCGCGCGGTGGCGAGCTGGCTGCGCCAGATTTCCATCGGGTCGTGCTCGACCCAGCCGGGCTGCGGGTAGATCTGCGTCAGCTCCTTCTGCGCGATGGCGACGATGTGGCCTTCGCGGTCGAACACGATGCTGCGCGAGCTGGAGGTGCCCTGGTCCAGGGCGAGCAGGTAGGTGGTCGTCATTCGTTCTTGTTCCTTCTGTTCGTCTTCAGTTCTCGCGCGCGATCTCCAGGCGCACCTGGGCGGCGTTCAGCAGGTCGCTGAAGGGCGCGGGCGGCTCGGCGTCGGTGAAGAGCCGGTCGATCTGCGAGAGGGTGCCCAGCTGGATCATCGCCGGCCGGTTGAACTTGCTGGCGTCGGCGGCCAGCCACACCTCGCGCGCCTGCGCGATGATGGTTTGCGCCACCTTCACCTCGCGCAGGTCGAAGTCGCGCAGCGAGCCATCGGCCTCGATGCTCGACACGCCGATGAGGGCGATGTCGACCTTGAACTGGCGGATGAAATCGATGGTGGCCTCGCCCACGATGGCGCGGTCGCGCGGGCGCACCGAGCCGCCCGCCACGATCACCTCGCACGAGGTGTTGCCGCTGAGGATGGTGGCCACGTTCAGGTTGTTGGTGATCACGCGCAGGCCGGTGTGGCGCAGCAGCGCCTTGGCGATGGCCTCGGTGGTGGTGCCGATGTTCAGGATCAGCGAGCAGTCGTTGGGCACCAGCTGCGCCACGCGGCGCGCGATGCGCGCCTTGCCTTCGGCGTGCAGCGTCTCGCGCTGCTGGTAGCCGATGTTCTCCGTGGTCGAGCTGGGCACGCGCACGCCGCCGTGGAACCGGGTGAGCAGCCCCGCGTCGGCCAGCCGCTGCACGTCGCGCCGCACGGTCTGCAGGGTCACGCCGAGCATGTCGGCGAGTTGCTCGACGGTGACGGAACCGCGCGCGCGCACGGTGTCCAGGAGGTTGATCTGGCGGGGATTGGAGTTCACGGAGGCGTCTTGGAGTGCAGGAAGACTGAGGCCGAGAGTACTCGGCGCGCCACTTTAAAGCGAACAAAAACGAATCGGACTAAGGGAAAACTCGTAGGAAAATCGCGCCAAAAGGAATCCAAATGAAAAAACTCGAAAATACAATGGCCGCCGTCAGTGACCAAAGTCACGCTTCAACGGACCCAATTCCTGTGAGCGCTTTTTCTTCCGGTTCGCCCGCGCCAGCCACCGATTGCGACGTGCTGATCGTCGGTGGCGGCATCAACGGCTGCGGCATCGCACGCGACCTCGCGGGCCGCGGCTGGCGCGTGGTGCTGTGCGAAAAGGACGATCTCGCCTCGCACACCTCTTCTTCCTCCACCAAGCTGATCCACGGCGGCCTGCGCTACCTCGAGTACTACGAGTTCTCGCTGGTGCGCAAGGCGCTGCAGGAGCGCGAGGTGCTGCTCAAGAGCGCGCCGCACATCATGTGGCCGCTGCGCTTCGTGATGCCGCACGACCCGTCGATGCGTCCGGCCTGGATGATCCGAATCGGCCTGTTCATGTACGACCACCTCGCCCGCCGCGAGGTGCTGCCGGGCTCGCGCAGCGTCGACCTGCGCGCGCATGCGGCCGGCAAGCCGCTGAAGGCGCAGTACAAGCGCGGCTTCATCTATTCCGACGGCTGGGTGGACGACGCCCGCCTGGTGGTGCTGAACGCGCTCGACGCCCAGGCGCGCGGCGCCGAGGTGCTGACCCGCACGCGCTGCGTGAACGCGAAGCGCGACGCCGACGGCTGGACTGCCACGCTGCTGGACGCCGACGGCAACAAGCGCACGCTGCGCGCCCGCGCGGTGGTCAATGCCGCGGGGCCCTGGGCCGAATCCTTCCTGCGCGGCGTGGCGCAATCGGCCAGGGGCGAGACCCTGGCCACCAAGAGCCTGCGCCTGGTGAAGGGCAGCCACATCGTGGTGCCGCGCCTGTTCGAGCACGACCACGCCTACATCTTCCAGAACCCCGACAAGCGGATCATCTTCGCCATTCCCTACCAGGACGAGTTCACGCTGATCGGCACCACCGACATCGAGCTCACCGGCGACGACCCCGGCGCCGCGCGCATCGCGCAGGAAGAGATCGACTACCTCTGCACCCAGGCCAGCCGCTACTTCGAGAAGCCCATCGCGCCTTCCGACGTGGTCTGGACCTACTCGGGCGTGCGCCCGCTGCTGGACGACGATTCGGGCGACCCCTCCGCCGTCACGCGCGACTACCTGCTCGAGTCGAATACCGAGGCCGCGCCGCTGCTGTCGGTGTGGGGCGGCAAGATCACCACCTTCCGCAAGCTGGCGGAGGACGCGGCCGACGAAGTGGGGCGCATGCTGGGCCAGTCGGGCGCGCAACGCCCGGCATGGACCGACGGCGCCTTCCTCGCGGGCGGCGACCTGTCGGACTGGATCGGCGCCGCGAAACGGCCCGACGACGACTTCGAGCGCTTCGTCTCGGCCGTGCAGGCCAGGTACCCCTGGCTCCAGGGCCAGCTGACGCGGCGCCTGGCGCGGGCCTACGGCGCGCGCATCGGGCAGTTGCTCGGCGACGCGAAGTCCCTGGCCGACCTGGGTACCGAAGTGGCGCCTGGCCTGTTCGAGCGCGAACTGCGCTTCCTGCAGGACAACGAGTGGGCCATGAGCGCCGAAGACGTGCTCTGGCGCCGCTCCAAGCTGGGCCTGCACTACACGCCCGAGCAGCGCGAGCAGGTCGCGCGCTGGCTGCAGCAACAGCCGCAACAAGTCCGCGCCGGCGGCAACTAGGCCGGACACACAAGGGAAGAGAAGAGGAAGAGCGCCAATGCAATTGACACTCGAGCGCGTCACCAAGAAGGTGGGTGCGCAGACATGGCTCTACGAGCAGAGCATCGCGCCCAAAAGCGGCGCGGTCACCGTGCTCCTGGGCGCCACGCAGGCGGGCAAGACCAGCCTGATGCGGCTGATGGCGGGGCTCGATACGCCCACCACCGGCAAGGTGCTGGTCGACGGCAAGGACGTGACCGGCATGCCGGTGCGCGAGCGCAACGTCGCGATGGTCTACCAGCAGTTCATCAACTATCCGTCGCTCAAGGTGGCGGACAACATCGCCTCGCCGCTCAAGCTGCGCGGCGAGTCGAACATCGACGCGCGGGTGAAGGCGCTGGCCGACAAGCTGCACATCGGCATGTTCCTCGATCGTTATCCGCAAGAGCTCTCGGGCGGCCAGCAGCAGCGCGTGGCGCTGGCGCGCGCGCTCGCCAAGAACGCGCCGCTGATGCTGCTCGACGAGCCGCTGGTCAACCTCGACTACAAGCTGCGCGAAGGCCTGCGCGAGGAGCTCACGCAGCTCTTCGCCACCGGCGATTCGACCGTGATCTACGCGACCACCGAGCCTGGTGAAGCACTGCTGCTGGGCGGGTACACCGCGGTGATGGATGCCGGCGAGCTGCTGCAGTACGGCCCCACGGCCGAGGTGTTCCACGCGCCGCAGTCGCTGCGCGTGGCGCGCGCCTTCAGCGATCCGCCGATGAACCTGCTGGCCGGCACTGCGACCGCAGGCAAGGTGCAACTGGCCGGTGGCCCCGCGCTGGCGCTGGCCGTGCCCGAAAGCGTCGCAGGCCCCGTCACGGTCGGACTTCGCGCGAGCGCATTGAACGTCGATGCGGGCGAGGGCGACATTGCCTTGCCCGGCAAGGTGGAGCTGGCCGAGATCTCGGGCTCCGACACCTTCGTGCACGTCGAAACCGCAGTCGGCGAACTGGTGGCGCAGCTCACCGGCGTGCACCGCTTCGAACTGGGTGCCTCGCTCACGCTGTACTTCAGCGCGTCGCAAGCCTATGTGTTCGATGCCGGTGAAAAGCTGGCGCTGGCGCCCGCGTGGCGCAAAGGAGACTAGCCATGGCACGCATCGACCTCGACCTCGCCCACGCCTACCGCCCGAACCCCACGCAGGACAGCGACTACGCGCTGCTCCCGCTGAAGATGGTTTCCGCGACGGCGGCGCCTACGCCTTGCTCGGCCCTTCGGGCTGCGGCAAGACGACCATGCTGAACATCATCTCGGGCCTGCTCGTGCCTTCGCAGGGCACCGTGACCTTCGACGGCCGCGACGTGACGCGCGCCACGCCGCAGGAACGCAACATCGCGCAGGTGTTCCAGTTCCCGGTGATCTACGACACCATGACCGTGGCCGAGAACCTCGCGTTCCCCTTGCGCAACCGCAAGATGCCGGCCGACCAGATCAAGAAGCGCGTGGGCGAGATCGCCGAGATGCTCGACATGAGCGGGCAGCTCAACCAGCGCGCCGCGGGCCTCGCGGCCGACGCCAAGCAGAAGATCTCGCTCGGCCGTGGGCTGGTGCGCAGCGACGTGTCGGCGGTGCTGTTCGACGAGCCGCTCACCGTGATCGATCCGCACCTGAAGTGGCAGCTGCGCCGCAAGCTCAAGCAGATCCACCGCGAGCTGAAGCTCACGCTGATCTACGTGACGCACGATCAGGTCGAGGCGCTCACCTTCGCGGAAGAGGTGGTGGTGATGACGCGCGGCAAGGCCGTGCAGGTGGGCAGCGCCGACGCGCTCTTCGAGCGGCCGGCCCACACCTTCGTCGGGCATTTCATCGGCTCGCCGGGCATGAACTTCCTGTCGGCGCAAAGCGGCAACGGCACCATCGAAGTGGCCGGAACGCCGCTGGTGCCCACGCGCGAACTGCCGCAGGGGCCGCTGAAGATCGGCATCCGCCCCGAGTACCTGCGCCTGTCGAACGCGGGCGCGGCCGGCGCCGTGCCTGCCGTGGCTAAGCAGGTGCAGGACGTGGGCACGCACGTGATGCTGACGGTGGAGGCCGGCGGCAGCCTGCTGAAGGTGCGGCTGCATTCGGACGACCGCCCGCCGGCGGTGGGGGACACGGTGTGGGTGCGGGTGCTCGACACCCACACCTGCTATTACAAGGATGAGGAACTGGTGGCATGAGCGCAGTGCCGGGCCGCCCCAAACAAGCTCGCACCGAAGTGCGAAGCACGGAGGTACTTAAGTGAACGCAGCCAACAAACCGATCAACCAGAAGGCCTGGTGGCTCGTGCTGCCGGTGCTGATCTGCGTGGCCTTCTCGGCCATCGTGCCGCTCATGACGGTGGTCAACTACTCGGTGCAGGACATCATCTCGCCCGAGCGCCGCGTGTTCGTGGGCACCGAATGGTTCGCAGCGGTGATGCGCGACGACGAGCTGCACCAGGCGCTGTGGCGCCAGCTGGGCTTCTCGCTGTCGGTGCTGCTGGTGGAGATTCCGCTGGGCATCGGCCTGGCGCTGTCGATGCCGGCCAAGGGCTGGAAGTCTTCCGCCGTGCTGGTGGTGGTTGCGCTGTCGCTGCTGATCCCGTGGAACGTGGTGGGCACCATCTGGCAGATTTACGGCCGCGCCGACATCGGCCTGCTGGGCCACGCGCTGCAGAAGCTGGGCATCGACTACAACTACACCGGCAGCGCCACCGACGCGTGGCTCACCGTGCTGGTGATGGACGTGTGGCACTGGACGCCGCTGGTGGCGCTGCTGTGCTACGCGGGCCTGCGCTCCATTCCCGACGCCTACTACCAGGCCGCGCGCATCGACGGCGCGAGCAAGTTCGCGGTGTTCCGCTACATCCAGCTGCCCAAGATGCGCGGCGTGCTCATGATCGCTGTGCTGCTGCGCTTCATGGACAGCTTCATGATCTACACCGAGCCCTTCGTCTTGACGGGCGGCGGGCCGGGCAACGCCACCACCTTCCTGAGCCAGTACCTCACGCAGAAGGCCGTGGGCCAGTTCGACCTGGGTCCGGCGGCGGCGTTCTCGCTGATCTATTTCCTCATCATCCTGTTGCTGTGCTTCGTGCTCTACAACTGGATGCAGCGGGTCGGCACGCAGGAAGCGGAGGTGGAGAAATGAACGAGAAGAGATTTCACAAGCGCAGCATCTTCCTGGTGCTGTACATCCTGTTCGCGCTGTTGCCCATCTACTGGATGATCAACATGAGCTTCAAGACGAACGAGGAGATCCTGTCGAGCTTCTCGTTCTTCCCGCAGCAGCTCACCTGGGCGAACTACGCGCGCATCTTCACCGACGAGTCGTGGTACTCGGGCTACATCAACAGCCTGATCTACGTGGCGATCAACACGGTGATCTCGCTCACCGTGGCGCTGCCGGCGGCCTACGCCTTCTCGCGCTATTCGTTCCTGGGCGACAAGCACGTCTTCTTCTGGCTGCTGACCAACCGCATGACGCCGCCCGCGGTGTTCCTGCTGCCGTTCTTCCAGCTCTACAGCACGGTCGGCCTGATGGACACGCACCTGGGCGTGGCGCTCGCGCACCTGTTGTTCAACGTGCCGCTGGCGGTGTGGATCCTGGAAGGCTTCATGAGCGGCATCCCGCGCGAGATCGACGAAACGGCCTACATCGACGGCTACTCCTTCCCGCGCTTCTTCCTCACGATCTTCCTGCCGCTCATCAAGGCCGGCGTGGGCGTGGCGGCGTTCTTCTGCTTCATGTTCAGCTGGGTCGAGCTGCTGCTGGCGCGCACGCTCACCAGCGTGAACGCCAAGCCCATCGTGGCGACCATGACGCGCACCGTGAGCGCGTCGGGCATGGACTGGGCGACGCTGGCCGCGGCCGGCGTGCTCACCATCGTGCCGGGCGCCATCGTGATCTGGTTCGTGCGTCACTACATCGCGAAGGGTTTCGCGATGGGTCGTGTTTGAGGAGGCACGGAAATGTTCGATTGGATGGTCTGGACCACTCCGGTGGCCGTGTTCTTCGTCTGCATCGCGCTGATGCTGGTCGGCATGACGATCTGGGAATTCAAGTCGCCCACCACGCTGCGGCGCGGCTGGCTGCCGATGGCCACCACGCGCGGCGACAGGCTCTTCATCGGGCTGCTGTCGGCGGCCTACGTGAACCTGGTCTTCGTGGGCCTGGCGGGCAAGTTCCAGGAGTGGTTCAGCCTCGAGGCCGAGCCCTCTGTGTGGATCAGCTTCGTGCTGTCGATGGGCCTGCTGGCGCTCATCATGCGCAAGGGCTGAGGGGCGCCGTTCCGCTTCTTTCCTGATTCCAAAAGCGTTCCGGCTCTCCGCCTCCCCGGAGCCGTGATCGGACACAACACCGGGGAAGCAACAACCGAGGAGACAGTTCCATGAAGATGCGCTACACGGCATTGGCACTTGCGGCGGCGATGTTCGCCGCGCATGGTGCGGCAACGGCCGGCGAGGCCGAAGCCAAGAAGTGGATCGACAGCGAGTTCCAGCCATCGACCTTGTCCAAGGACAAGCAGATGGACGAGATGAAGTGGTTCATCGAGGCAGCCAAGAAACTGCAGGCCAAGGGCGTGAAGGAGATTTCCGTCGTCTCCGAGACCCTGACCACCCACGAGTACGAATCGAAGACGCTGGCCAAGGCCTTCGAGGAAATCACCGGCATCAAGGTCAAGCACGACCTGATCCAGGAAGGCGACGTCGTCGAGAAGCTGCAGACCTCGATGCAGTCGGGCAAGTCGATCTACGACGGCTGGGTGTCCGACTCCGACCTGATCGGCACGCACTACCGCTACGGCAAGATCATGTCGCTGACCGAGTACATGGGCGGCGCCGGCAAGGAGTTCACCAACCCCGGCCTCGACCTGAAGGACTTCATCGGCACCAGCTTCACCACCGCGCCTGACGGCCAGCTCTACCAGCTGCCCGACCAGCAGTTCGCCAACCTGTACTGGTTCCGCGCCGACCTGTTCGCGCGCAAGGACCTGCAGGACAAGTTCAAGGCCAAGTACGGCTACGACCTGGGCGTGCCGCTGAACTGGAGCGCCTACGAAGATATCGCCGAGTTCTTCAGCACCGACGTGAAGACCATCGACGGCAAGCCGATCTACGGCCACATGGACTACGGCAAGAAAGACCCGTCGCTGGGCTGGCGCTTCACCGACGCATGGCTGTCGATGGCCGGCGCGGCCGACAAGGGCATTCCCAACGGCATGCCGATCGATGAGTGGGGCATCCGCGTCGCGGCCGACAAGTGCACGCCCACCGGCGCATCGGTCGCCCGCGGCGGCGCGACCAACTCGCCGGCCGCCGTCTACGCGCTGACCAAGTACATCGACTGGATGAAGAAGTACGCGCCCAAGGAAGCCATGGGCATGACCTTCGGCGAATCCGGCCCGGTGCCCGCGCAGGGCCAGATCGCCCAGCAGATCTTCTGGTACACCGCCTTCACCGCCGACATGACCAAGAAGGGCCTGCCCGTGGTGAACGACGACGGCTCGCCCAAGTGGCGCATGGCCCCCGGCCCGAACGGCCCGTACTGGAAGCAGGGCATGCAGAACGGCTACCAGGACGTGGGCTCGTGGACCTTCTTCAAGGGCCACGACGCCAACAAGACGGCCGCCGCATGGCTCTACGCGCAGTTCATCACCGCCAAGACCACCTCGCTGAAGAAGTCGATCACCGGCCTGACCTTCATCCGCGACAGCGACATCCGCTCTGACTACTTCACCCAGAACGCCAACAAGTACGGCGGCCTGATCGAGTTCTACCGCAGCCCCGCGCGCGTGGCCTGGACCCCGACCGGCACCAACGTGCCCGACTACCCCAAGCTGGCCCAGCTGTGGTGGAAGAACGTGGCAGAGGCCGTGACGGGCGAGAAGACGCCGCAGAAGGCCATGGACAACCTGGCCGACGAGATGGACAACGTGATGGCCCGCCTGGAACGCGCCGGCATGGCCAAGTGCGCGCCCAAGCTCAATCCGAAGGGCGACCCGGCCAAGTACCTGAGCGACGACCACGCGCCGTGGAAGAAGCTGGCCAACGAGAAGCCCAAGGGCGAGACCATCGACTACAACAAGCTGCTGAGCGCCTGGAAGGAAGGCAAGGTGCGCTGAGCGCCCGGCGACTTCCTCATCCGGCAGCAACAGCCGGCAGACAGGGCCGTGCCGCGAGGCGCGGCCCTTTTTTGCTCGTTTTTTCGCATTGCCGTCCGTTCGAGCGCAATTTGACCGCTTCGAGCGTCTGATTGCCGCGACGCCATGACCATTGGCAGATGCGTTTGCAGGGCGGTTCGCTTACATTCGACGGCCCCCGAAATGCCCTAGCCAGTGAATTCCAGTCTTTCCAGCCCTTCCCACGCGCCTTCGAGCGTCAAGCGCGTCCTGGTCCTGCGCTATTCGCAGTCCGGCCAGCTCGACGAGGTCGCCGACAGGATCGTCGCGCCGCTGAAGGCGGACCCGACCATCCAGGTGCACGAGGAAGTGCTGCGGCCGCTGAAGCCGTATCCCTTTCCCTGGCCCTTCCTGACCTTCTTCGACGCCTTTCCCGAGTCGGCCCACATGAAGCCGCAGCCGCTGGCGCCGCTCTCGCTCACGGGCGACGAAGACTTCGACCTCGTCGTGCTGCCCTACCAGGTGTGGTTCCTGGCGCCTTCGCAGCCGGTGGCGGCCTTCCTCAAGCATCCGGTGGCGGCGCGGCTGCTCAAGGGCAAGCCGGTGGTCACCGTCATCGCCTGCCGCAACATGTGGCTGCTGGCGCAGGAAAAGCTCAAGGGCATGCTCGACGACGTGGGCGCGCGGCTGATCGACAACGTGGTGCTCACCGACCCCGGCCCCACGCTCGCCACCTTCTTCACCACCCCTGCCTGGCTGATCTGGGGCCGCAAGCGCGGCTTCTGGGGCATGCCCGATGCCGGGCTCAGTACCGAGCAGATCGCGGGTACGGCCCGTTTCGGCCGCGCCCTGCGCGACGCGCTTCACCAGGACCTGGAGCGCGGCACGCAGCCGCTGCTTTCCGGCCTCGGCGCGGTGCAGGCCAATGCCAGGCTGCTCATCAGCGAGAAGGCCGGCACCCGCAGCTTCTATCTCTGGGGCAAGCTCATCATGGCTGCGGGCGGGCCCGGCGCTTGGCAGCGCAAGCCGCTGCTGCTGCTGTACGTGCTGTTCCTGCTGGTACTGATCATCACGGTAGTGCCCGTGAGCCTGAGCCTGCAGGCGCTTCTGCGACCTCTGTTCAGGGGGTGGCTGACTAGAATGACGGCCAAATTCGAGTGCCCGTCGGGCTCAGCCACGGACCGCACCCCTCTCTATGACGACTGATGTCTTCCTGACCCGTACTGCCGCTTTCCTGCCCTTTTCTCCGGTCAGCAATGAAGACATCGAAGACGTCCTCGGTCGCATCGGCGGCAAGGCCTCCCGTGCGCGGCGGCTGATCCTTCGCAGCAACGGCATCCAGTCGCGCCACTACGCCATCGACCGCGCCACCGGCAAGCTGGCGATGACCAACGCGCAGCTCACGGCCAGCGCCATCCGCGCGCTGGGCGACGTGGGGCAGGTCGACTGCCTCGTCACCGGCACCTCGCTGCCCGACCAGCTCATGCCCAACCACGCGGTGATGGTGCACGGCGAGCTCGGCTGGCCGCGGCTCGAAGTGGTGGCTTGCGCCGGCATTTGCCTGGCAGGGGCTGCGGCGCTGAAGCACGCGTGGCTCTCGGTGCGCGCAGGCGACGCGCGGCGCGCGGTGGCCACCGGCTCCGAGCTGGCATCGGCCGTGATGCGCGGCTCGCGCTTCGAGGCCGAGTTGGAGCACAAGGTCGAGGCGCTGGAGGCACGGCCGGAACTTGCCTTCGAGAAGGACTTCCTGCGCTGGATGCTCTCCGATGGCGCCGGTGCCGTGCTGCTGGAGAACGCGCCGCGCGGGCCGCTGTCGCTGCGCATCGACTGGATCGACCTGTCCTCGGCCGCGCACGAGCTGCCGGCCTGCATGTACGCTGGCGCCGAGAAGAACGCCGAGGGCGGCCTCGATGGCTGGGCGCGCAAGTCGCCCGACGAGTGGCGCAGCGAATCCACCTTCGCCGTGAAGCAGGACGTGCGCCTGCTCAACGAGAACATCGTGCGCGCCACGTTGGCCGAGCCGCTTGCGGAAGTCATCGAGCGGCGCGGGCTGAAGCCGGCGGACGTCGACTGGTTCCTGCCGCATCTCTCATCGCAATACTTCGTGGAGCCGGTGAGCCGGGCCCTCGAGGAACTGGGCTTTCCGATTCCGCGCGAGCGCTGGTTCAGCAATCTCGCGACCAAGGGCAACACGGGTTCGGCCTCGCCTTACATCATGCTCGACGAGCTGTTCCGATCGGGGCGCATCGAGCCCGGCCAGAAGCTGCTGATGTTCGTGCCCGAGAGCGGCCGCTTCTCGAGCGGCTTCATCCACATGGAGGCTGTGTAGCCATGGATCTGGATGCAGTACCGCAGGAGGGCAACGCGACCCTCGACGGTCATTCGAAGCTGATGTACGCCCGTGACGCGCAGGGCCGTGTGGTCACCACCACCTCGCGCGGCTGGGAGGCGGAAGAGATCGTCACCAGCCACGCGGTCGACGTGCTGGTCGAGCAGGCCCGTGAAGCCAGGGAACGCGTGAAGGCGGGGCTGGCCTCGCCGCTCGAATACTGGATGTACGAGCGCCGCATGGACGTGGCGCTGCTTTCGCAGACCAGCGGCTTCTGGCAGTGGCGCGTGCGCCGCCACCTGCAGCCGCGCCACTTCGCCGCGCTTTCGCCGGCGCAGCTCGCTCGCTATGGCGAGGCGCTGGGCCTGCCCGTTTCCACCTTGCAGGGGCTGCCGTGAACTTCCAGCATCAACAGGCGGCGCATTGCGAAAGCGGCGTCATCTCCAGCCTCATGCGCCACCACGGCGCGCCGATGAGCGAGAGCATGGCGCTGGGGCTGTCGTCGGCTCTTTCGTTCGCGTACCTGCCGTTCATCAAGCTGTCGGGCCTGCCGCTCATTTCGTACCGCATGCCACCCAAGGCCATCATCAAGGGCCTGCTGGCGCCGATGGCCGCGCGCTTCCGCTTCGAGACCTTCGGCAGCGCCGAGGCCGGGCAGAAGCGGCTCGACGCACTGCTGGCCGAGGGCAAGCTCGTGGGCCTGCAGACCTCGGTGTACTGGCTGCCGTACTTTCCGCCGAACATGCGCTTCCACTTCAACGCGCACAACCTGCTGGTGTACGGCAAGGACGGCGACGACTACCTCATCAGCGACCCGGTGTTCGAGGAGCCCGTGCGCTGCCCGAGCGGCGACCTTGCGCGCGCCCGCTTCGCCAAGGGCGTGCTGGCGCCCAAGGGCCTCATGTACTACCCGCAGGCCATCGAGCGCAAGGCGGTGGATGCGGCCTCGGTGGTCAAGGCGATCCGCAAGACGGTGCGCACCATGCTCGCGCCCATTCCCATCGTCGGCGTGCGCGGCATGCGCACGCTGGCCGCGCGCATGCAGAAGCTGTCGCCGGCCGATCCGCGCAGCGTCGACTTCATCGGCCACCTAGTGCGCATGCAGGAAGAAATCGGCACGGGCGGGGCGGGCTTCCGCTTCATCTATGCGGGCTTCCTGCAGGAGGCGGCGCAGCTGCTCGACAAGCCGCAGCTGCAGCAGATGTCGGAACGGCTCATCGCCATCGGCGACGGCTGGCGCGCCTTCGCGCTGAAGGCGGCACGCATGGTGAAGGGGCGCGAGGCGGTCGATCCGGCCGCGCTGGCCGCGAAACTGCGCGAGCAGGCCGAGCAAGAGGAAAGCTTCTTCCGCGACCTGAAGGCCGCCGTCGCCTGATGCTGGAGCTGCGCCGGCTCGGCTACCGCTACCCGCACGCCGACGCGCCCGCGTTGGCCGACGTATCGCTCGCCGTGCCCAAAGGCAGCGTGCTGGGTCTGCTGGGGCCGAACGGCGCGGGCAAGACCACGCTGATCTCGCACCTGTCCGGTGCGCTGGCCGTGCAGTCGGGCGAGATCCGCATCGACGGCCAGCCGCTGAAGGAAGTGCGGGCCAAGGCGCCCACGCGCATCGCGGTCGCGCCGCAGGAGCACGCGTTCTATCCGATGCTGACCGTGGCCGAGAACCTGGCCGTATTCGCGGCGGCCGGCGGCCTTTCGGGCGAACGTAAGAAGCAGCGCATCGAGGCCTGCACGCAGTTCGCGCAGCTGGAGCAGTTCGCTGCCGTGCGGGCCGAGCGGCTTTCGGGCGGCCTCAAGCGCCGGCTCAACCTGGCCATCGCACTGCTGCCCGAGCCCGAGCTGATGCTGTTCGACGAGCCCACGGTGGGCGTCGATCCGCAATCGCGCGCCTTCATCCTCGACGCCATCAAGAGCCTCGCGCAGCAGGGCGCGGCGGTGATCTACGCCTCGCACTACATGGAGGAGATCGAGGCGATCGCCGACCGCGTGGCGATCCTCGACCGCGGCCATGTGCTGCGCGAAGGTTCGCTCGATGAGCTTCTGTCGAAGAGCGCGATGCTGCTCACGCTGGCGACCGACGGGCTCGATGCCGGCATGCTCTCGCGCTTCGGCACGGTGGAGCAGGGGGGCGTGCACTGGCGCATCCACCTGAACCCCGGCAGCGGCCCGGCACCGGTGCTGGCCGCGCTGGAAGCCGAGGGCATCGAGGTGCGCCACGCCGAGTTCGGCCGCCATGACCTGGAGCAGCTCTTCATGGCGCTCACCCACCGCTCGCTGCGCGACTGAACGGACGCCCATGCTCCTCGCGCTCATCAAGAAAGAGCTGATAGCCCTCACGCGCGACATGCACGGCCTGGCCGCGCTGTTCCTGATGCCGATGGTCTTCATCGTGCTGATGTCGCTCACGCTGAAGGACATCTACCGCCCGCCGCTGGCCGAGCTGAGCTACGCGATCGACATGCGCGACACCGCGACGCCCGCGCAATGGCTCAAGCAGCTCTGGCAGCGCGGCCACGGCGCGCCGCAGCCGCTGGGCACCGACTGGCAGGAGCGGCTGCGCAACGGCTCGCTGAAGTACGTGATCGTGATGGAGCCCGGGCTTTCCGAAGAGCTTGAGTCGGCCGCGCTCTCGACCGAGGCGCGCATCCGGCTGCTGACCGAGCCGGGCATCGACGCCAACCTTTTCAATGCGCTGCGCGCCGAGCTGATCGGCGCGTCGGGCGAGCTCAAGGCGCGCCTCGCGCTGGCGGTACCGGGCACGGCGGGGCCGGCGCCGGATGCGTCGATCCAGGCGATGGTGCACGCCGAACGTTTCTCCACCGCCGGGCCTCGACCCACCTCGGTGCAGCAGAACGTGCCGGCCTGGCTGGTGTTCGGCATGTTCTTCGTGGTGGCCTCGCTCTCCAGCCTGTTCGTGCAGGAGCGCAGCTCGGGCGCGCTCGGCCGGCTGCAGAGCCTGGGCGTGTCGCGCGGCATGCTGCTGGCGTCGAAGGCGCTGCCGTACCTGGGCGTGAACGCGCTGCAGGCGGTGCTGATGCTGGCGGCGGGCATCTGGTTCATGCCGCTGATCGGCGGCGATGCGCTGTCGCTCGCGGGCATTCACTGGGGCGCCTTGCTGCTGTCGCTGGCCGCGGTGAGCATGGCGGCCGTGAGCCTGTCGCTGGCGCTGGCCTGCGTGGTGCGAAGCCATGCACAGGCCGCGACCCTGGGGCCGATGGTCAATGTGCTGATGGCGGCGGCAGGCGGCATCATGGTGCCCAAGTTCGTCATGCCGGGCTTCATGCAGCGGCTGGTCGAGGTTTCTCCGATGAACTGGGGGCTTGAGGCCTTGCTCACCGTGCTGCTGCGCGGCGGCGGCGTGGCCGACACCCTGCCGCAGGTCGGCCGGCTGGTCGCGTTCGCGGCGCTGATGTTCGTCGTGGCCGTTCTTCTTTTCCGCAGGCGCGCATCGTGAGCATCACCGTCACCCCCGAATTCATCGCCAGCCTCAAGGCCATGGTGCTCGAAGCCGTAGAGAAGGGCGAGCCGCCCGGCGGCCTGGGCGACGACGAGCCTCTGTTCGGCCCCGAGGCCCGGCTCGACCTCGACTCGCTCGATGCCCTGCAAGTGTCGATGACGATCCAGCAGCGCTTCGGCGTGCGCATGCCCGACAGCAAGGAAACGCGCCGGGCGCTGACCTCCATCGCCCACCTCGCGGAGCACCTTTCGCAAGCTGGTCAAGCTGGTCAAGCTGGCAAGGCATGAACCCTGTCCACCTCGCCGGCACCGGCCTGGCCTGCGTGCTGGGCGAGGACATGCCGTCCGCGCTCGCGTCGCTGCGCCGCGGCGGCGTGCCGCCCGTGACGGTGGACGTGGCTGGAGGCTTCCGCTGGCCGGTCCACGCGCTGGCGCCGAAGGAGGGCGACTGGACGCAGCGCCTGCGCGACACCGTGCGCGGCGTGGCGGCGCAGACGGGCGACTGGGGCGCGCGAATCGCGCCGCTCTTCGTCGCTTCCTCCTCGCTCGACATCGGTTTCATGGAGCACGAGAAGCAGGACCTGCGCCTCGGCGGCGACCTGCAGGACTTCGCCAGCGTCGTGGCCGGCGCGATCGACTGGCGAGGGCCCGTATTCACCGTGTCCTCGGCCTGCACCTCGTCCCTGAACGCCGTGCTGGCGGCCTGCGACCTGATCCGTGCCGGCGATGCCGATCAAGCCCTGGTGATCGGCGCCGAGATGTGCAACCGCTTCACGGTGGCTGGCTTCGGTGCAATGCAGCTGCTGTCGCCCGACAGCGCCCGGCCCTTCGGCGAAGGGCGCAACGGGCTGGTGCTTGGCGAGGCGGTGGCCGCGCTGCGGCTGTCGTCGCGGCCTTCGCGCTGGCAGGTCGCGGGCGGCGCCAACGTGGTCGACGGCCGCAATCCCTCTGGCACCGAGGCCACGGCCGTGCACGCGATGTGCCGCAACGCGCTGGCGCAGGGCGGCCTGCGGCCGGGCGACATCGACCTCGTCAAGGTGCAGGCCGCCGGCAGCCCGGTGAACGACGCCATCGAGGCGGAGGCGCTGAAGCAGGTGTTCGATCCGATGCCGCCGCTGGTGTCGCTCAAGTCGATGCTGGGCCATACGCTCGGCGCGTCGGGAGCGGCGGAGCTGGCCTTGCTGCTCGGCTGCATCGAAGGCGGCGCGTGGCCTGCGGTGGGCTACCCGCTCGATGCCTCGCTTGGCATCGCGCTGTGCGAGGAGGCGCCGCGAAGGCTGCGCAACATCCTGCTGAACTTCGCGGGCTTCGGCGGCGGGCATGCTTCGCTGGTGTTGAAGGACACGGGCCCATGACCGCCTGGTGCACGGTGGCCCACTTCGTCGCGCACCCGCCGCCCGAGGGGTGGCGCGACGATCTGGCGAGTCGCATAGGCCGCCGGCCGCGTCGCGTGGGCGTGTGGACCGAGCTGGCGATGTACGGCGCGCGCTGCTGCCTCGACGCCGCCGGCGAAGCCGCGCTGCCGGCCGCTGCGCGCATCCGCGTCTCCAGCCAGCGCGGCGCGTGGGGCGCCACGCACGCGGGGCTGGCCCAGCTCGATGCCGGGCTGCCGATGCCCTTCACCTTCATGCAGAGCCAGCCGGCGCTGATGCTGGCGGAGGTCGGCCGCTGCCTGGATTGGCAGGGCGACGCCAGCTTCGCGCTGTGCCGCGAACCGGAGCGCGTGCTGCAGCTCGCGAAGCTCGGCGCTTCGCGCGAGGGGCTGCTGTTCGGCATCGTGGAGGAAGAGCGCGACGCAAAGCCTGCGCGCTCGGAGTGGTGGCGGCTGGTGCCGGCCTGAAGCCTCAGCCCGAGATGGAGCGCTGCAGGTTCGCGCGCGCCCGCGCCTCCAGCTGCGCATGCATGCGCGGCGTGGCGTAGATCGCTTCGCGATCCAGGAAGCGCTGCAGGATCGCGCGCCGGCGTGGCAGGCGCACCTCGTCGGGAACGAAGGCGTATTCGGCCTGCACCTGCCGCTCGTATTCGTCGAAGCGCTCGCGCTCGGCGCCGAGGATCGACAGGTCGATGTCGATCAGCAGTTCGGCATCGCGGCCCTGGGGCACGGCGTCGTGGCGCGTGGCCATGACGAGTGCGTGGACCCGATCCGCCGCTGCGGCATCGACACCCGCTTCGAGCAGCGACTGGCGTGCCCAGTCCGCGCTGCGAGCCTCGTTGTCGTGCGCATGCACGTCGTAGATCGCATCGTGGAACCACAGCGCGAGCGCGACTTCACCCGGGCGTTCGGCCAGCGCTTTCTCTCGCTCGAACCACGCAAGGCATTCGCCCAGGTGCTGCATCGTGTGGTAGTGCCGCTGCGGCTCGGCGTAGCGGCGCTGGAGTTCGTCGCACAGCGCGTTGCCGGGCGAGGCGACGCCCAGCGCGCCCCACGCGCCGTTCCAGTTCGCCAGCAGCGCCGCGGGTGTCACTTGGCCGCCTGTTGCTGCTGTTCCATCGCCGCCTTGACCTCCTGCCCCAGGTCGAGCACGGACATGGCGTAGTAGCTGCTCCAGTTGTAGCGGGTGATCACGTAGAAGTTGCGCGTGCCGGCCACGTAGGTCGGCGGCATGTCCAGGCCGTTCTGCAGCTCGACCAGCGCGAACAGGCCCTTGTGGTTGATGCCGTCGCCCTCGGGCACCGCGCCGGCGGCCACGAAGCTGTCTGCGCTGAAGGTCGGCAGGATGTCGGGCGCCAGCAGCATCGCCTTCTGCAGCCGCGCCTCCTCGAAGTGCACGGGATAGATGGCCGGAACGCCCGGCTGCCAGCCGAAGGACTTGAAGTAGTTGGCGACCGATCCGATCACGTCGGCCGGGTTGTTGACGAGGTCGATGCGGCTGTCGCCGTCGAAGTCGACCGCGTACTTGGCGATGCTGCTGGGCATGAACTGCGGCATGCCCATGGCGCCGGCATAGCTGCCCAGCGGCACGAGCGGGTCTTCGGCGGTGCGGCTCTCGGTGCTCAGGAAGCTTTCGAGCTCGCCGCGAAAGAAGGCGCGGCGGTCGGCCGCGCGCGGATGCGCATCGGGAAAGTCGAAGGAGAGCGTGGCCAGCGCGTCGATCACGCGGAAGTTGCCCATATTGCGGCCGTAGATGGTTTCCACGCCGATGATGCCGACGATGATTTCCGGCGGCACGCCGTACACCTGCTCGGCGCGTGCCAGCGTGTCGGCGTTGGCGCGCCAGAAGCGCACACCGGCGGCAATGCGCACCGGGTCGATGAAGCGGCCGCGGTAGGTCTGCCAGTTCTTCACCGTGCCCACCGGTCCCGGCAGCATCAGCCGCGGCACGTTGGGCAGGAAGCGCGCGCTGCCGATGGTGGCGCGCACCCATTCGCGGTCGAGGCCGCGGCGCTCGGCGACGTCGTCGGCGAACTGCATCGCGTCGTCGCGCGTGGCGTAGGACGTGCTGCCGCGAACCGGGCTGGCCGCGGCGCTGCGGCCGTTGGGAGACTTCTGGGCCAGGGCCCCCGTGGACCATGCGAGGCTGCAGGCGGCGAGGAGGGCTGCAGCCGCCGTGGCGGTGCGCGAAGGCTTGGGAAGAAGGAATCGCATGGGCCGATTGTGCCGTCCGCCCGCGCGGCCCCTCTTCAGCGACACATGTGGTTTCAGCCCCTTGCCCGATCGGCACCGGGCCACGCCAGGCGGCGGAACTCCGCGCGCAGGGTGGAAAGCGAATCCGGCGTGGCCGGCGCATAGCGCTGCGCCTCGAGCTTGAGCAGCCAGTCGCGCACCGATTGCGCGGCCGGGCCGAAGCGCGCGTCGGCGGCCTGCGCCATCTGGCGGGGCGGCGCGGTGTCGGGCAGCTTCAGGCCGGCCTTGGCCAGCCGTGCGCGGGCCTGGCCCAGCAGGCGCAGCCACGGGTCGTGCCGGCTGCGCTCCCACAGCGTCCATCCGGCACCGGCCAGGCTCGCGGCCACCAGCAGGTAGAGCAGCACATAGCCCAGGTCTTCCAGGCTGGGGGCATCGAAGCCGATGTTCTTCAGCAGGTTGAGCTGCCGACTCTGCGTGTAGTTGAGCACCCACTGGTTCCAGCCGTTGTTCACCGCCTCCCACACGGCGCGCAGGTTCTGCGCGAGGGTGGGGCTCATCGAGCCGATGGCGCCGGCGAGCAGTCCGGGCTGCGGGGTCAGGCGCTGGAACTGGCCGATGCGCCCCGGCGCGACGGAGCCGGTGGGGTCCACACGCATCCAGCCGGTGCCTTCCTGCCAGACCTCGGCCCAGGCGTGGGCATCGCTCTGGCGCACGATCCAGTAGTTGTCGACGCTGTTGAGCTCGCCGCCCTGGTAGCCGGTGACGATGCGCGACGGAACGCCCAGGTTGCGCATCAGCACCACGAAGGCCGAGGCGATGTGCTCGCAGAAGCCTTCCTTGCGGTCGAACCAGAACTCGTCGGCGGTGTCGTTGCCGTAGACGCCCGGCTCCAGCGTGTAGGTGTAGCCGCCGGTGCGCAGGCGGCGCAGGGCGGCCTGCACGAAGGCCTGCGTGTCGGCCTGGGCCAGCGCGGGGTCGGCGCGCATCTCGGCGGCGAGCGCGGCGGTGCGCGGGTTGGTGCCCGGCGGCAGCGCGAGGTAGGCCTGCAGCTGGCCGCCGGTGCGCCTGAGCGGGCCGCTCTGGAACTGCGTGTAGCTTTCGGCGCTGTAGCGCACCAAGTCGTTGATGGGGCGGCTGGCGAACCACTGCAGGTCGGGCGTGCCACTGACCTCGAAGCCCGGCACCTCCGGCGGCCTCTGCGCGACGTCGAGCGTCAGCAGCCAGGGGCGGTTGCTGGCTTCGAGCGTGACTTCGTAGCGCACAGGCGAGCCGCTCACGCGCAGGTTGGACGCCCACTGCGAGCCGCGTGCCCACGATGGCAGCGCGGTCCACTCGCGGCCGTCGAACTGCGCCAGCACCGGTCCGCGGAAGTACATCTGGCTCTGTGTCGGCGTGCGGCCTTCCTCGAACTTGATGCGCGCCGCGATGCGGTCGTCGAGTGCCAGTTCGGCGATGGTGCCCACGCGCATGGTGTTCGACAGGCCGCTGCGCCCCACCATCGCATCGCTGGGCGTGCCCCACAGCGGCGCGAAGCGCGGGAACAGCAGGAACAGGGCGAGCATGATCGGCGCGCCCGCCAGCGCCATCCAACCCGCGGTGCGCGCGGCCTGCATCAGCGGCGGCCGGCCCACCGGCATGTGCGCGTTGACCAGCGCCGTCAGCAGGCCCAGCAGCGCCAGCAGCATGGTGAAGGCCGTCAGCAGCGACTGCGAGTAGAAGAAGTTCGTGAGCATCGCGAAGAAGCCCAGGAAGAAGATGACGAAGGCGTCGCGACGCGCGCGCAGCTCCAGCGTCTTGAGCGCGAGCAGGCTCACGATCAGCGTGACGCCTGCGTCGCGGCCCAGCAGCGTGCGGTGGGTGGCGTAGGTGGCGGCCAGGATCAGCGCCAGCAGGCCGAGGCGCCACCAGCGGCTCGGAAGCGGCCGCGCCTGCACGGCCAGCGAGGCGCGCCACAGCAGCACCATCGCGGTGAGGGACGAGCACCACCACGGCAGGTTCTCGATCTGCGGCAGCAGGATCAGGCCGATCACGCAGAGAAGGAAAAGCGTGTCCCGCGCGTCGCGGGGCAGGGCGGCGAGTTCGCGCATCACTCGGTTCATGCGGCGCTCCCGTTCAGCACAGTGCCAGGGCCTCGAGGCAGGCCCGGCGGTGGGCCTCGCCTTGCGACGGCTTCACGACGCGGCCGGCCACCCGCAGGCCGTAGTCGACGCCCAGCCTGTCGGCCATCAGCACCCAGGCGCACAGCCGCGAGAGGCGGCCTTCGGTGTCGGCGAGGCCGGTGGCCTGCGCGTCGAGCCAGAGCTCCTCGCGCTGGGTCTGCTGGGTGTCGCGGCTGACGAGGTCTTCCGAGCCCGTTGCCTGCGCGCGCGCGGCCTTCTTCCAGACCACGAGCTTGAGCGGATCGCCGCGGCGGTAGGCGCGCACGCCGTCGTATTCGCCGGCGTTGTGGGCGCGCATCGACGCGGTCAGCGCGGCTGGCCCGGAAAGCGGCTCACCCGGCGGCAACGGTGGCGGGTGCGTCTCGGGCGCGGGATAGACCAGCATCTGCGCGGCCGGCCGCCAGACCGTCCACACGCGGAAGGTGCCGAGCGGAAAGCGCGTCTCGGCCGTGAGCGGCGGCACCGGGTGCAGCCCGCGCCGCTCGGGCTGGAAGGCGATCTCCACGGTGGAGGTTCCTTCGGCCGGCACGTCGGTCCAGGCCCATTGGCCGCTGCCGCGCACGGCCATGCCGATACCGTAGCGCACGCTGCGCCGGGTGTTGTGCAGCACCACGCGGAAGACGGCTGCCGCGCCCGCGTAGTGCGCCTCGGGCTGCACCATGTGCATCGCCAGCCCGCGCAGCGTGCCGTGGCACACATGCATGCCCACGGCCACGCTGCCGGCGAGCAGGAAGGTCAGCAGGTAGCCCAGGTTGAGCTGGTAGTTGATCGACGCGATCAGCAGCACCAGCAGCGTCGCGCCCAGCGTCCAGCCGGCCCGCGTGGGCAGGATGTAGACGTTGCGCTGGGTGAGCTCCAGCGTGTCGGACGGCGCCCGGCGCGACAGGAACCAGCCGTCGATGCGCGAGCGCAGGACGCCCACAGGGTTCACGGCAGCGGCACCGCGGCGATCATGGCGCGCACCTGCTCGACCGCGCCTCGGCCCGCATCGCCCACGGGCGTGAGGCGGTGCGCGATGGTCTGCGGCAGCACGGCCTGCACGTCGTCGGGCGCGACGTAGTTGCGGTTGGCCAGCAGCGCCTGAGCCTTGGCGGCGCGCAGCACCGCGATGCCGGCGCGCGGCGAGAGCCCTTGCAGGAACCATCGGCCGGAGCGGGTGGCGGCGATCAGGTCCTGCACGTAGTTCAGCAGCGGATCGGCCGCGTGCACCTGCTGCACGCGCTGCTGCAGCGCGGTCAGCTCGCCGGCGGTCAGCATCGCGGGCAGGGTGGCGAGCATCTCGCGGCGGTCGATGCCCGCCAGCAATTGGCGCTCGGCGGCGCGGTCGGGGTAGCCGAGCGAGATGCGCATCAGGAAGCGGTCGAGCTGCGATTCGGGCAGGGCGAAGGTGCCGAGCTGGTCCTGCGGGTTCTGGGTGGCGATCACGAAGAAGGGCGAGGGCAGGGGGCGGGTCTCGCCTTCCACGGTGACCTGCTTCTCTTCCATGGCCTCCAGCAGCGCGCTCTGGGTCTTGGGGCTGGCGCGGTTGATCTCGTCGGCCAGCAGCACCTGCGCGAAGATCGGTCCGGGGTGGAAGGTGAAGGCCTGCTGGCCCCGGTCGTAGATCGCCACGCCCGAGAGGTCGCCCGGCATCAGGTCGGCGGTGAACTGCACCCGCGAGAACTGCAGCCCGAAGGTGTGCGAGAGCGCGTGGGCGAGCGTGGTCTTGCCCACGCCCGGCACGTCCTCGATCAGCAGGTGGCCGCCGGCCAGCAGGCAGGCCACGCAGTCTCGAACCTGGGCCTCTTTGCCCACGATCACCGTGTTAAGCTGGGTTAACAAAGTGGCTAGCTTTGCGGCAACGTCCATATTTGTATCCATATGCAAACGATACCGTAAGACCTGCCGGCCCCATGCCGCGTGAGGTCTAGACGTGGCGATAGAGACACATGGGCAAGACAGGCTACTTCACACACCGGGACTTCTGGAAGCACGACATGGGCGGAGGGCATCCCGAGTGCCCCGGCCGGCTCGATGCCATCGAGGACCGCCTGCTGCTCACCGGCGTGGGCGACGCGCTGGAGCACCGCGAGGTGCCGCTGGCCACGCTGGAGCAGCTCACCCGGGCGCACAGCACGGAGCACGTCGAGTACCTGGAGTCGCTGCACCAGCGCCTGGTGGCCGACGAGCCCGCCGGCGGCCCCGACCACGCGCAGGTCGACCCCGACACCACGCTCACCCGCTACACCCTGCTGGCTGCGCGCCGCGCCGCCGGCGCCGCGATTGCCGCCACCGACGCGGTGATCGCCGGCGACCTGGAAAACGCCTTCTGCTCGGTGCGCCCGCCCGGCCACCACGCCTGCCGGGAGCAGGCGATGGGCTTCTGTTTCTTCAACAACGTGGCCATCGCCGCGCGGCACGCCATCGAGGTGCACGGCATCGAGCGGGTGGCCATCGTCGATTTCGATGTGCACCACGGCAACGGCACCGAAGACATTCTTTCCAACGACCCGCGCGTGCTGATGGTGGGCTTCTTCCAGCATCCGTTCTACCCCTACAGCGGCACCAACCATCCGGCGCCGAACATGCTCAACCTGCCGATCCCGGCGTACACCCGGGGCATGGACGTGCGCGAGATGATCGAGGCCACCTGGATGCCGCGGCTGGAGGAGTTCAGGCCGCAGATGATCTTCGTGAGCGCCGGCTTCGACGCGCACCGCGAGGACGACCTGGGCCAGCTCGGCCTCAACGAGAACGACTTCGCCTGGATCACCGGGCGCATACACGATGTGGCGAAGCGCCATGCCAAGGGCCGTATCGTCTCGATGCTCGAAGGCGGCTACAACCTCGATGCACTGGCGCGCAGCGTGGAAGCCCACATCCGCGTGCTGGCTTCCCTGTGATGTGACCCAGCGGACACGGCCGGCGCCGATGTCCTTTTCCGATAGATGAACTTCAACGATTTCCTCCAACGGCTGAACCAGGTCGACGCGCGCGGCCTGGGCATCGAACTGGTCGCGCTGGTGGCCTGCGTGGCGCTGGCCTGGGCCATCTGCAAATGGTTCGGCCGCGACCAGCCCAAGGACTCGATCTGGTTCGGCGAGAGCACCTTCGACGGGCTGCTGTTCCCGCTGCTGGCCCTTGTCTTCACCGATCTCGCGCGACGCGTGGTGATCGACTTCCAGACCGTGCTGGTGCTGCGCATCGCGGTGCCGGTGTTCCTGTCGCTGGCGGTCATCCGGCTGTTCGCGCGGGTGCTGCGGGCGGTGTTCCCGGCCTCCAATCTCGTCAGGCTGATCGAGCGCACGATCTCGTGGCTGGCCTGGATCGCGGCGGTGCTCTGGATCGTCGGGCTGCTGCCGCCGGTGCTGGCCGAGCTCGACGACATCACGCTGGCCTTCGGCAAGACGCGGGTGAGCCTGCAGACCATCTTCCAGGGCGTGCTGTCGGCGGGCGTGGTGCTGATGATCTCGCTGTGGATCTCCAGCACCATCGAGAAGCGCATCCTGCGCGAGGCCGTTACCGACCTGTCGATGCGCAAGGTCGCATCGAACGCGGTGCGCGCTTTCCTGCTGCTGGTGGGCCTGCTGTTCGCGCTCTCGGCGGTGGGGGTGGACCTGACGGCGCTCTCGGTGCTGGGCGGCGCGCTCGGCGTGGGCCTGGGCTTCGGCCTGCAGAAGCTGGCGGCCAACTACGTGAGCGGCTTCGTGATCCTGCTGGAGCGCTCGATCCGCATCGGAGACAACGTCAAGGTCGACACCTTCGAGGGCCGCATCACCGACATCAAGACCCGCTACACGCTCATCCGCGCGGGCAACGGGCGCGAGGCCATCGTGCCGAACGAATCGCTCATCACCAGCCGGGTCGAAAACCTCTCGCTGGCGGATCGCAAGTTCAACATCACGACCACCATCGTGGTCGGCTACGACAGCGACGTGGCGCAGGTGCAGTCCATCCTCTGCGAGGCCGCCAAGGCCCAGCCGCGCGTGATGACCGACCCGGCCCCGGTCGCCTTCCTCATGAACTTCGCGCCCGACGGGCTGGAGTTCACACTCAACTTCTGGGTGGCCGACCCCGACAAGGGCAAGGACAACCTGCGCTCGGCGATCAACATCGCGATCCTCGACGGGTTGCGCGGGGCGGGGATCGATATTCCTTATCCGCAGCGGGTGGTGCGGGTGGAGTCGCTGCCGGCCGGAGCGGCTCCTGTGGGCGAGGCCGCGGAAAAATAGTTCCCGCGCGGCGCGTTATTCCAGCGTGCCGAGCACCTCGTCCAGCCGCTCGACCAGCAGGTCGGCATGCTCGCGCGTGAACACCAGCGGCGGCCTGATCTTGAGCACGTTGCCCTGCGGCCCGGTCGCGCTCAGCAGCACCTGCCGCTGCCGCAGGCCGTTGACCACCTTGGCCGCCTGCGCAGTGGCCGGCGCGCGCGTAGTGCGGTCGGCCACGAGTTCGAGGCCGATGAAGAGGCCCGCGCCGCGCGCCTCGCCGACCAGTGCATGGCGCTGGCTGAGCGCGGCCAGGCGCTCGCGCAGGTAGTTGCCGATCTGCAGTGCGTTGTCCTGCAGGCCGTTGTGCTGGATCACGTCGAGCACGGCGGAGGCCGCGGCCATCGAGACGGGGTTGCCGCCGAAGGTGTTGAAGTAGCGGCTGGCTTGGCCGAAGGCTTTCATGACCTCGGGACGCACCGCCAGGCCCGCGACGGGGTGGCCGTTGCCCATGGGCTTGCCCATGGTCACCATGTCGGGCACCACGCCGTGGCGCAGGAAGCCCCAGAAGGCCTCGCCGGTGCGGCCGAAGCCGGGCTGTACCTCGTCGGCGATGAAGACGCCGCCCGCCGCATGGATCGCTTCCACCGCCTCGCGCAGGAATCCGGCCGGCGCGGTGAACACGCCGTCGCTGGAGAACACCGTGTCCACGAGCAACGCGGCGGGCGCGATGCCGTGCGCCTTCAGGTCGGCGATGGCCGCGCGCACGCCGTCGGCGAAGCGCTTGCCCGTCTCGGCATCTTCGCCCGCGGGCGCATCCACCAGCCGCACGTGCTCGCCCAGGCGCACGTACTGTCCCAGCGAGGGTGAGGCGCAGGCGATGGCCGAGGTCACGCCGTGGTAGGCGAAGCGGGTGACGATGAGGCCGGTGCCGCCCGTGTGCGCCGTGGCGATTCGCATGGCCAGGTCGTTGGCCTCGCTGCCGGTGCAGGTGAAGGTGGCGTGGCCGAGTTCGGGCGGCATGGTGGCGAGCAGCCGCTCCGCGTAGTCGAGGATGCCTTCGTGCAGATAGCGCGTGTGCGTGTTGAGCACCGACGCCTGTCGTGCGATGGCCTCGACCACCTCGGGCCGCGCGTGGCCCAGCGGCACCACGTTGTTGTAGGCGTCGAGCCAGGGCGTGCCGGCGGCGTCGTAGAGCCAGACGCCTTCGCCGCGCACGGGGTGGAAGGGCTCGTCGTAGAAGAGCCGGTAGGCCGGCCCGAGCAGGCGGGCGCGGCGTTCGAGCAGTTCGGCGGTGGGTTTCTCAGTCATGGATGGGTTCCGTGGGTTACGCGGTTTCAGCGGCGCGGCAGGCGATGCGGATGGCGTCCTGCACCTGTTCCGGCGTCAGCGTGGCGCAGGCCTGCAGCCGCGCCCAGGAGACGGCGTTGTTGCGCATGAGGTAAGGGGCGTTGTCGGGCTGGCGCGCCGCGCGCCAGCCGCTGATGGCGACCACCATCGCCAGCCGCGCGCGCACGAGGTCGAGCAGCGCATGGGTCTCGCCATCGGTCAGCGGCGAGACGGCGTGGTAGTCGGCCGCGAAGCGCGCGACGGTGGCGAGCGCGTCGCCCTGTTCGTCGATGTGGTACGAGGCCGCGACGGCCAGGTCGTCCACGAGCGGCGCATGCACCATGTCGCCGAAGTCGAGGATGCCCGCCACGCGCGCCGGCTCGTCCGGATCGACCAGCAGGTTGTAGAGGTTGAAGTCGTTGTGGATGGGCTGGCGGCGAAGCGCGACCAGCCTGGGCTTGGTGCGCTGCGCGAAGCCGTCGAGCGCGGCCTCGGCCAGCGCGCGGCGGGCGGGGTCGGCCACGTGCACCAGCAGCGCGCGCACGCGGTCGGCGCGCTGGATGTCCCAGGGCAGTTCGCGGGCACCGGCGGGGTGTTCGAAGCCGGCCAGCGCCAGGTCCAGCCGCGCGAGCATGCGGGCGACGCAGGTGCGCTGCGCCGCCGAGCGCGGCGCCTGCGGCATCGGCAGGCCTTCGAGGTAGCTGAAGAGGCGCGCCACGCGCGTGCGGCCCTCGGCGTCCTCGATCTGCACCGAGGCTGCGCCGTGGCGGTCCGGCAGCAGGCGCTGCACCGGAAGGCCGGGGTCCGTGCGTGCGAGGTGCAGCAGGGCCTGTGTCTGGAAGTCGGCGACCAGCGGGTCTTCGTCGGGATGCGAGAGCTTGAGCATGCAGCGCGCGCCGCCGTCTTCCGGCTCCAGCAGGAAGTTGGCGTCGCGCTCGCCGGTGAGCGGCTTGAGGCGGCCGCGCTTGCCGTACAGGCGCTGCAGCAGGTCCGCCGCCCAGTCCGTCGCGACGGGGGCGGGCGGCGAGGTCAGCACCGCCGCCTCGGGCAGGGCCGCCTTGATGGCGTCGTCGAGCGCTTGCGTCATCACGCCGCCTTCTCGAAACCGCCGAGCGCGCTGGCGAGGTTGCGGCCCAGGTCCTCCGACAGGTAGCCGCCTTCCTGCACCAGCACCGTGGGCAGCCCCAGGCGCGCGATCTCGCCGAGGATGCGGCCGAAACCCGCCGTGCTCACGGCCAGCGCCTGGTAGGGGTCGTTCTCGTGCGCGTCCAGGCCCAGGGCCACGACCAGCGCGCCGGGCGCGAAGGCGCGGATGGTCGCGTGCGCGGTCGCCAGCGCGGCGAGGAAGCCCTCGTCCTGCGTGCCGCGCGCCAGCGGCAGGTTCAGGTTGTAGCCCAGGCCTTCGCCTTCGCCGGTCTCGTGCGCATGGCCCGTGAAGAAGGGCGTGCAGAAATGCGGGTCGCCGTGCAGCGAGATCGTCAGCACGTCCTTGCGGCGCCAGAAGATGCCCTGCGTGCCGTTGCCGTGGTGCACGTCGATGTCGAGGATGGCCACGCGGTCGTACTTCTGGCGCAGGTGCTGCGCCGCGATGGCCGCATTGTTGAGGTAGGTGAAGCCGTTGGCGCGGTCGGCATAGGCGTGGTGGCCGGGCGGCCGGCACAGCGCGTAGGCCGCGCGTTCGCCGTCCAGCACGAGCTGCGCGGCATGCGTGGCCACGTGGGCCGACCACGTCGCGGCGTGCCAGGTGTGGCGGCCGATGGCGCAGGCCATGTCGCCCATGTGGTAGCCGGCCTGGCCGACCAGGCTGTCGGGGTAGGTGAAGGGCTGGCCCGGGAACGGATGCACGTTGGGCATGACTTCCTCCGAAGCGCCCTCGAGCTGCTGCCAGCGCTCCCAGGCGGTCTCCAGGAAGCGCAGGTACTGCGGCGTGTGGATGGCGGCGCGCGGGCCCGGGCCGTGGTCTTCGGGCGCGACGATGTCGTGGCCCTGCGCGCGTGCGGCGTTCAGCAGCAGGGTGCCCCGTTCGGGCTGCTCGTTGCTGCGCTTCATGCGCCCGCGCACGATGAACTGCTGCGGATCGTGGCCGGTGTGCTGGTCGCTGTAGATGACTTTCATGTCGGGCTTTCAATATTGGGGTTCGACGGTCCAGCTGATGGGAATCTCGGCGACGCTGGCCGAGGCCGGCAGTTCGAGCACCGTCCGCGCGATGCGGGCGACATCCTCGGGGCGCGTGGCCTGCCGCTGCTGCTCGGGCGGCAGGGCGGCCGCCATGTCGGTGGCGACGAAGCCGGGGCACAGGGCGGTGCAGCGCACGCGCGACTCGGCGCCGCAGTGCCGGATGCCGTGTGCCAGCGAAAGCACCGCCGCCTTGCTCAGCGCGTAGAGCGAGGCATCGGCCGTGCGCACACGCTTGGCCGCGAGCGAGGCCATCACCAGCACCTTGCCCTCGTCCGCGGCGAGCAGGTGCGCCCAGGCCTTGCGCGTGAGCCGCAGCGGCGACTTCACGTTGACTTCCAGCAGCCGGTCGACCTCCGCGTCGTCCGCATCGATGACCGAGCGCGTGCTGAGGATGCCGGCGTTGTGCACCAGCGCGTCGATGACGCCGAAGTCGCGCACGGTCGCGGCCACCCAGTCGGTCTCGCTGCGCCCGTCCTCGGCGTCGAAGCGATAGGCGCGCACCCGCGCGGGGTCGTGGCCGTCGAAGGCATCGGTGGCGCTGCGCGTGCCCACGCTCACGCGCCAGCCGTGCGCGAGCAGTTCGCGCACGATGGCCAGGCCGATGCCGCGGTTGCCTCCGCTGACCATGGCGACGCGGGGCAGCGGGCTCATCTCAGGTTTTGGTGAAGAGGCCGCGCACGTGGTCCTTGGCGGTCTCGAGGTGGTAGCGCAGCGCGTGCTCGACGGCACCGACGTCGCGCGCCATCATTGCCTTGGCGATGGGCCTGTGCGTCTCGGCCAGTGCCTTCAGGTCTCCGTAGCTGTCCTCGCTGAGAGCGAGGAACATGCGCACCTCGGTCTGCATGTTGTCGAACAGCCGGTGCAGGTAGTGGTTGCCCGACAGCGCGCTGATCGCGAAGTGGAAGTCCAGGTCGAGCGCCACCCGCTCGGGCGAAGAGAGCGTCTCGGCGCGCTCCACCATGTCGTCCACGCGCGCGTCGAGCTGGGCCAGTTCGGCGTCGGTGGCGTGCGTGCAGGCCAGCGACGCGCCCAGCAGCTCGAGCTGGATGCGCACCTCGTACAGGTCGTTGACCTGCTTGGGCGAAACCGTGCGCACCGCGAAGCCGTGGCGCGGGCGCGAGATCAGCAGCCCCAGGCTCTTCGAGCCGGCGGGCGGCCTCGCGCACCGGCGCGCGGCTCACGCCCATCTGCCGGGCCAGCTCGGCTTCGACGATGCGTTCGCCGGGCGCGATGCGGCCCGACAGGATGGCTTGCTGCAATTGCGCCTCTACCACGCCGACCAGGTCGGGCACCTGGATCGACGAGAAGGCGGGAGGGGTGGCGGCTTCGGGCCGGCTGGTGGTCATCGGAATTCCTTGTCTCGGTCTCTTGTCCGTATCATGCCGGCCCCTTCATGCCGCTCGCCCCGCGCCGGCTGCCGCCCGAACGGGCCAGGTAGACGCCCGCCACGGCGATCAGCGCCATGCCGGCCAGTGCCGGCCCATCGGGCGGGCGCTGGAACCACAGCGTGCTGATCAGCACCGCCAGCAGCAGCTGCACGTAGTTCAGGGGCGCCAGCGTGGCCGCGCCGACACGGCGGAACGCAGCCAGCAGCAAAAGCTGCGCGCTGCCGCTGACGGCGCCGCCGGCGACCAGGAGCGCCATCTCCGGCCAGGGCGGCAGCGTGACGTGCGGCATGAACAGCACGGGCAGGTTCGTGACGACCAGGCAGGCCAGCGCCATGTGCGCGAACTGCACGGGCGCCGGCACCAGCCCCGAGAGCCGCCGCGTGAGCACCTGGAAGAGCGCATAGCAGACGGCCGACACAGCCATCAGCAGCGTGCCCGCCAGCGGCAGGCTGCCGCCCGGCCGCACGATGCACAGCATGCCGACGAAGCCCAGCAGCACGGCAGTCCACTGCGCGCGGCCCACGCGCTCCTTGAGCAGCCAGGGCGAGAGCGCGACCATGATGAGCGGGGCGGTGAAGTAGATGGCCGTGGCCTCCGCCAGCGGCATGGTGACGAGCGCCGTCATGAAGCAGGTGGCCACGACGGCCAGCGCAACGCTTCGCGCGGACAGCAGCAACTGGTGCGGCTGGCGCCACAGGCGCAGGTCGCCGTGGCGCAGCAGCAGCACCAGCGCGATGACGCCGATCGCGCTGTAGCGGCCCAGGTTGACGACGGCCGGCGCATGCGTGGCCACCATCTGCTTGGCGAAGGCGTCGTACGCCGCGAACAGCACCAGCGCGCAGAGGAAGAGCGCGATGCCCCGGGCCGCGCTGTTCTCGCCGCGCTCGTCGCGTGCAAGGGAGACGGAGGCGCGTGCGGTGCTCATGCCGGCTGCGACCGTGTCGCTTCCGTCACCGCACCGGCACCGCGGCAGGCCGTCGCCGAGACGGTCATGCGCGAAGCCCTTCCAGGAACGCGTCGAGCGCGGCACCGATGGCCTCGACCATGTAGCCGCCTTCCTGCACCACGACCGTGGGCAGGCCCAGTGCGCGCACGCGCTCGCCTGCGAGGCGGAAGGCCTCCATGTCGAACTTGAGCACGCTGATCGGGTCGTCCTTGTAGGTGTCGAAGCCCAGCGGCAGCACCAGCGCCTGCGGCTGGAAGCGCTCGATGGCGGCGGTGGCCCGGTCCAGCGCCTGCGCGAACTCGGCGTTGCCGCTGCCGTGCGCCAGCGGCAGGTTCAGGTTGCAGCCCTCGCCCTCGCCGGTGCCGCGCTCGTGCGAGTAGCCCGTGTACCAGGGGTAGTAGCCGGACGGATCGGCGTGCGTGGAGACCGTCAGCACGTCGCCGCGCTCGTAGAAGATCTGCTGCGTGCCGTCGCCGTGGTGGGCGTCGATGTCGAGCACGGCCACGCGCGCATGGCGCCGGCGCAGCGTGGCGGCCGCGACGGCGCTGTTGTTCACGTAGCAGAAACCTCCCGCGCGCGCATGCTGGGCATGATGGCCCGAGGGCCTGCACAGCGCATAGGCGATGCCGCCGCCTTCGAGCACCGTTTCGGCCGCGGCCTGCGCCGCATGGGCCGAGCGCAACACCGAGCGCCAGGTGTGCGGACCGATCGGGCAGGCCAGGTCGCCGATGTACCAGCCGGTCTGCGCCACCACCGACGGCGAGGGGCAGGGCCCGGATCGCGCGCCGTGCGGCGAAAGGTTGGGCAGCACCTCGATGCCGGGCTCCAGGCCCGGGCCGCCGAGCTTCTGCCAGCGCGCGTAGGCGCTCTCCAGGAAGTCCAGGTAGTCGACGCTGTGCACCAGTTCCAGCGCGGCGCGGCCGGCCTCGGGCGGTGCGTCGACCGCGATGCCGCGCGCGGCGAGCGTGCCCATCAGCGCCTCGGCGCGCGTGGGCAGGTCGGCGGGCTTGCAGATGCGGCCCAGCCGCATGAACTGCTGCGGGTCGTGCAGCAGCTGGTCGTCGCTGAAGAAGGCCTGCATGCTCATCAGGCCTTCGTTTCCTGGTCGAAGCGGTCCATGGCGCGGCCCAGGCGCGCGAACAGGTCGTCCAGCTCGGCCCGCGTGATGATCAGCGGCGGGCACAGGCCGATGCTGTCGCCCATGGCGCGCACGATCAGGCCTTCTTCCAACGCCAGCGCCGCGAAGCGGTAGCCGGCCTTGCGGTCGGTGGCGAAGGGCGTGCGCGCGGCCTTGTCGGCCATGAGCTCGATGGCGCCGATCAGGCCCACGCCGCGCACGTTGCCCACCCAGGACCGTTCGGCGAAGGCGCGCAGCCCGGCCTGGAAGGCGGGGGCGAGCTCGCGCACGTGGTCGAGGATGCGCTCGTCCTCGTAGACCTTCAGCGTCTCCAGCGCCACCGCGCAGGCGACCGGGTGGCCCGAGTAGGTATAGCCGTGGCCGAAGCTGCCGAGCTTGCCGCTGTTGGCGGCGATGGCGCTGTGCACCTTCTCGTTGACCATGACGGCCGAGATCGGCACGTAGCCCGAGGACAGCGCCTTGGCGCAGCTCAGGATGTCGGGCTCGATGCCGAAGGTCGTGGAACCGAACATGTTGCCCGTGCGGCCGAAGCCGCAGATCACCTCGTCGGCGATCATGAGCACGCCGTACTTGCGCAGCACGGCCTGCACCTTCTCGAAGTAGCCGGCCGGCGGCACCAGCACGCCGCCCGCGCCCATCACCGGCTCGGCGATGAAGGCGGCCACGGTCTCGGGCCCTTCGGCCAGGATGGTCTGCTCAAGCTGTTGTGCGAGGCGGCTGGAGAAGTCCTGCTCCGTCTCGCCGGGTTCGGCGTAGCGGTAGTGGTGCGGGCAGTCCACGTGCAGGAAGCGCGCGGGCGCGGTGGCAATGGGCAGGTCGAAGTCGCGGTGGTTGCCTTCGAGCCCGCCCATGCTGGCGGCGGCCACGGTCACGCCGTGGTAGGCGTTGCGCCGCGCGATGATCTTCTTGCGCTGCGGCTGGCCGATGGCGTTGTGGTAGTACCAGACCATCTTCACCGCGCTGTCGTTGGCCTCGGAGCCCGAGTTGGCGAAGAACACGCGCGCCATGGGTGATGGCGCGAGCGCCAGCAGCCGCTCGGCCAGGTCGGCCACCGCCACGTTCGTGCGCTGGTTGAAGGTGTGGTAGTAGGGCAGGGTGTTCAGTGCTTTCGCGCCGGCCCCGGCCAGGCGCTTGTTGGAGAAGCCCAGCGAGGCGCACCACAGGCCCGACATGGCCTCCAGGTAGCGCCTGCCCTGCTCGTCGACGACGTGGATGCCGTCGCCTTCGACGATGACCAGCGGCGGCGTCTGCGGCAGCGCCGCCAGGTTGGTGTACGAATGCAGGTGGGTGGCGACGTCCTTGTCGCCGGTGCCGAGGGGTTCTGCCATGGGTGTCCTCTTTGAATGTCGGGCGCTGGAATAAGGCGGCTACAGGCTCGCCAGGTTGTCGTGGGTCTGCCGCGCGATGGCCTCGGGCCGGGTGCGCGTGGCGATGTGTGGCGTGACGATGATGCGCGGATGGCTCCAGAAGGGGTGGGCCGCCGGCAGCGGCTCCTCGATGAAGGCGTCCAGCACGGCCGATGCGATCTGGCCGCTCTCCAGCGCCGCGAGCAGGTCTTCCTGCACGAGGTGGGCGCCGCGCCCGGCGTTGACGAGGCGCGCGCCGCGCGGCAGTTGCGAGAACAGCGACGCGTCGAGGATGCCGCGCGTGTCGTCGGTCAGCGGCAGCAGGCAGACCAGGGTGTCGCAGCCGGCGAGGAACTCGGCGCGTGCCGCGTCGCCGTGGAAGGCCTCGATGCCCTCGGGCAGATCGCTCTTGGGGCTGCGGCTCCAGCCGCGCACCCGGTAGCCGATGGCGAGCAGCGCGCGTGCGACCGACTGGCCCAGCACGCCCAGGCCCGCGATGCCGACGCGGTGGTGCCGGGGTGGCTCGATGGGCGCTTCCTCCCAGGCCGCGCGGCGCTGGCTTTCAAGGTAGGAGCCCATGTGGCGCTGGCCGTGCACCACGGCCCACGCCACATAGGCGTTCATGCCGTCGGCCATGTCCGGGTCGACGATGCGGCGCACCGGCACGTCGGGCAGTGACGCATCGCGCGTGATGTGGTCGGTGCCCGCGCCCACCGACTGCACCAGCCGCAGGCGCGGCATGCGCGCGAGCAGCCCCGGCGGCGGCGACCAGCAGACCACGGCGTCGATCTCGCCGAGCGCGTCCAGCTCCTGCACCTCGGTGTCGATGCGGTGCAGCCGCGCCTGCGGAAAGCGTTCGCGGAAGGCGGGCCGAAGGTAGTCCATGGCGATCTGGTCCGAGACCAGTGCGATGTTCAGCGTCATGCAACCACCGCCTGTTCCGCGGCCGCCGCCGAGAGCCTTGGCTGCGCCTCGATCAGCGTGCGCGTGTACGCATGCTGCGGGTTCGCCAGCACCCTGGCGGTCTCGCCGTATTCGACGATCTCGCCGCGCTGCATCACGGCGATGTGGTCGCACATCTCGCCGGCCACGCGCAGGTCGTGCGTGATGAACACCATGGCCAGCTGGAAGCGCTCGCGCACCTCGGCGAAGAGCTTCAGCACCTGGGCCTGCACCGACACGTCGAGCGCGGAAACGGGCTCGTCGGCCACCAGCAGCTGCGGCTCCATGGCCAGAGCACGCGCGATGCCGATGCGCTGGCGCTGGCCGCCGGAGAACTCGTGCGGAAAGCGCTCCGCCGCGTCGGGCTTGAGGCCCACCAGCTCCAGCAGCTCCATCGCGCGGGCCATGGCCTGTGCCTTGGGCACGCCCTGGGCGATGGGGCCGGCCGCAATGGCCGGGCCGATGCGGTGGCGCGGGTTCAGCGAGGCATACGGGTCCTGGAACACCATCTGTATCTTGCCCTGCGACTGCGCCCGGAACTGCGCGCCCGACTGCAGCGTGCGGCCCTTGAACAGCACGCGGCCGTTATCGAAGGGCGCGAGGCCCACGATGCAGCGGCCCACGGTCGACTTGCCCGAGCCGGACTCTCCGACCAGCCCCAGCGTCTCGCCGCGGCGCAGCTCGAACGACAGGCCCTTGGCCGCCTCCACGCGCCGGCCCTTGCTGAACAGGCCGCCGCCGGTCACGTAGGTCTTGCGCAGCTCCTGCACCTGCAGCACGTGCTCGATGGGGCGCTGCTCGGAAGGCGCGCGCACCTGGCCGTTCGGAATGGCCGCGATGAGCTTGCGCGTGTAGGCATGCTGCGGCCGGGCCAGCACCGCGGCGGCCGGGCCGGCTTCGACCACCTCGCCGGTCTGCATCACGACCACCTGGTCGGCGATCTCGGAGACCACGCCGAAGTCGTGCGTGATGAACAGCACCGCCGTGCCCTTGCGCTGCTGCAGCTCGCGGATGAGCTTCAGGATCTGCGCCTGCGTGGTCACGTCCAGCGCGGTGGTGGGTTCGTCGCAGATCAGCAGGGCCGGCTCCAGCACCAGCGCGCAGGCGATCATCACGCGCTGGCGCTGCCCGCCGGACAGGCGGAACGGATAGCTGTCGATCAGCACCTCGGGCTCGGGCAGGCCGACGTCGGCGAGCGCCGCGAGGATGCGCTGGCGCTTCTGCGCGGCCGACAGCTTCACGTGGGCGTCGAACACCTCGGCGATCTGCTCGCCGATGCGCATGACCGGGTTCAGCGCCGTCATCGGCTCCTGGAACACCATGCCGATGCGCCGGCCGCGCAGGGTGCGAAGCTGCGTCTCGTCGAGCTGCAGCAGGTCCTGTCCGTCGAAGAGGATGCGGCCCGCCACGGGCTCCACGTGCGGCCGCGGCAGCAGGCCCATGATGGCGTTGGCGATCATCGATTTGCCGGAGCCCGATTCGCCGACCACGCACAGCGTCTGGCCCGGCAGCAGCTGCAGCGAAGCGCCCCGCACCGCCAGTTCGCGGTCTGCGCCCTGGGGCAGGCGGATGTCCAGGCCCTGGACGTCGAGCACGGGAAGAACGAGCTTTTCCATCTTCATTTGCCCCTCCCGTCGGCGCGCGCATTGAGGCCGTCGTTCAGGCCTTCGCCCACCAGGTTCAGCGCCAGCACCGTAAGCAGGATGGCCACGCCCGGGAACACCGCCATCCACCACGCCTGGCGCAGCACCGTGCGCGCCGAGCCGACCATGTAGCCCCAGCTCATCTGGTTCGGGTCGCCCAGGCCCAGGAAGCTCAGGCTGGACTCCAGCAGGATGGCCGTGGCCACCATCAGCGAGGCCATCACCACGATGGGCGAGGCGGCATTGGGCAGGATCTGCGTGAGGATGATGCGCGGCGTGGACTGGCCCGCCAGCTGGGCTGCCGCCACGAAGTCGCGCTGGCGCAGCGTGAGGAACTCGCTGCGCACCAGCCGTGCCACCGGCGGCCACGACACGATCGCGATGGCCGTGACGATCGACTGCACCGAGGGCTGGAAGATGGCCACCAGCACGATGGCCAGCGCGAAGCTCGGGATGGCCTGGAACAGCTCGGTGAAGCGCATCAGCGTGGCGTCGATCCAGCCGCCGAAGTAGCCCGAGACGGCGCCGATGCTCACGCCGATCAGCAGCGAGACCACGGTGGAGACCACGCCGATCAGCAGCGACACGCGCGCGCCGGTCACGATGCCCGAAAGGATGTCGCGGCCCATGGTGTCGGTGCCCAGCAGCAGGCCCTGTTCGGCCATGGGCGCCGCGAAGGGCGTGCCGACCATGTCCCAAGGGTTGTTCTGCGCGACGAAGGGCCCGAGGGCCGTGACCAGCGCCACCAGCATCAGCACGATCAGGCCGAAGACCGCGCCCTTGTTGCGGCTGAAGCGCCGCCAGAATTTGCTTTTCATGAGGGGCTCCTTGGCTCAGCTCAGCTCGATGCGGGGATCGACGAGCGTGTAGACGAAGTCGGTGATCAGGTTGAACAGCACGGCCATGGCCGCGGTGAACAGGAAGCAGCCGAGCAGCAGGTTGTAGTCGCGCTGCAGCAGCGCGTCGAACATGAGTCGGCCGATGCCGGGCCAGGCGAACACCGTCTCGGTGAGCACGGCGCCGCCGATCATTCCGCCGGCCTGGATGCCCGCGAGCGTGACCACTGGCAGCAGCGCGTTGCGCAGGATGTGCTTGCGCTGGATGCGCCCGGGCGCCACGCCCTTGGCGCGCGCGGTCTTCACGAAGTCCATCTGCGCGACTTCGAGCATGGAGGCGCGTGTCATGCGCGCATAGACCGCCATGTAGAACAGCGCCAGCGTGAGCGAAGGCAGGATCAGGTGCTTGGCGATGTCGAGCGCCTTGTCGATGCCCGTGAGGTCCGCGCCCACGGTGAAGAAGCCGAATGCGGGCAGCAGGTCGAGCTGCACCGTGAAGAGCAGCACCGCCATCATCGCCAGCCAGTACAGCGGCGTGGCGTAGAAGACCAGCGCGACCACGGTGATGAGGCTGTCCTGCCATTTGCCCGCGTTGCGGCTGGCCAGCGCCCCCAGCACGATGCCGAACAGCAGCGAGAGCCCGAAGGCCGTGCCCGTCAGCAGCAGCGTGGCTGGCAGGCGCTGCAGGATCAGGTCGACCACCGGCTGCTGCTGGCGGTAGGAGAAGCCCAGGTCGAGCTTGAGCACGTGGCCCAGGTAGTTGCCGAGCTGCACGGGCAGCGGCTGGTCGAGGCCGAACTGCTGGCGCAGCTGGGCCACGAACTGCGCGTCGGACGCGCCGGCCTCGCCGGCCATGACGGACACCGGATCGCCCGGCGCCGCGCGAACCAGCAGGAAGTTGACGGTGGCGATCACCAGCAGGGCCATCAGGCCCTGCAGCAGACGCACGGACATGAACTGCAGTCGTTTCATGGCAAGCTCGATTCGGGCATGCGGTGGCCCGGCCCATCAGGTCGGCATGGCCCGGCGCCGCATGCCGGGGAGGGAGGTCAGGCCAGCTTCACGCGGCCCAGGCTGTCGTTCAGGCCGATGCCGGAGGACACCACGTTCTGGATCTTGGTGCGGTACAGCGTCGGGAAGTTGATCTCGTGCAGCCAGGCCACGGGCACCTCGTCGACCAGCAGCTTCTGCACTTCCAGGTAGATCGCACGGCGCTTGGCGGGGTCGCTCTCGCGCGCGCCGGCGGCGAACAGCTCGTCGACCTTGGGGTTGCTGTAGCCCGCCACGTTGTTGAAGGGCGAGCCCTTGGCGATGTTGTCGCTGGTGTAGTTGCGACCCACGCCGAGCGCCGGGTCGCCGTACTGGTAGACGTAGGTGAAGGCCAGGTCGAAGTCCCACTCGCTGTTGCGCTGGTTCCAGCCGGCCACGTCGGTGGCGAGCATCTCGATCTTGATGCCGGCCTGCGTGAGGTTCTGGCGCACGATCTCGGCCTGGCGCTGCCAGGATTCGCCATAGGGCAGCGGCAGCAGGCGCAGCGTCTCGCCCTTGTAGCCCGACTCGGACAGCAGCTTCTTGGCCTTGGCGAGGTCGCGCGGGTACTTGGCGACGTCGTCGCTGGCGTAGGCGATGTGGCTGTTGAAGGGGCCCGTGGCCGGCTTGGCGTAGCCGTACCAGGCGACCTTGGCCATGGCTTCGCGGTCGATGGCGGTCCACACGGCCTGGCGGAACTTCACGTTGTTCATGGGCGCCGTGCGGTTGTTCATCCACAGCCAGCTGTGCGGCGCGAAGAACTCCCAGCCCTTGGTGGTGACGGCCGCGCCCGGCAGCTTGGCCAGCCGGCCCACGTCGAAGTACTCCACCGTGCCGCCCGGTGCGATGTCGACCTTGCCCGACTCGAAAGCCGCGGCGCGCGCTGCCGCGTCGGGGATCACGTGGAAATACACGCTCTCCACGCCCACGACGCCGGGCTGGTGGTAGTTCTCGTTGGCCACGAGGTTGATGTAGGAGCCCTTGACCCATTCCTTGAACTTGAGCGGGCCCGTGCCGATAGGCGTGGCGTTGGCGGGGTTGGTCGCGAAGTCGGTGCCTTCGTAGATGTGCTTGGGCACCATCGGCATGGTGCCGTTCTCGAAGATGCCCATGAAGGGGCCGAAGGGCTGCTTGAGCTTGAACTCCACGGTGAGCGGGTCGAGCGCCTTGATCGATTCCACCTGCGCCAGGCTTGCGCGGAAGCGCGCATGCGTCTTGCGCAGGAACACGTCGCACGAGAACACCACGTCGTCGGCCGAGAAGGGCTTGCCGTCGTGCCACTTGACGTTGGGCTTGAGCTTGAAGACGTAGGTCTTGCTGTCCGCGCTCACGGTCCAGGAGGTGGCGAGCTGCGGCTGCGGCTCGAGCTTCTCGTTGTAGCGCAGCAGGCCTTCGTAGATGTTGCCGGCGATCAGCTGCGTGGGACCGTTCTGCACGATGCCCATCATCAGGCCGGGCGGCTCGGGCTGGACCAGCACGTTGACGACACCCTTCTTGCCTTGCGCCAGGCTGTGCAGGGGCACCCCGGCGATGGACAGGCCTAGGGCGGCGGAGCCGGCTTGGATCAGGTTGCGGCGTTTCATCGGAGCGGACCTTTCGAAGTGGGTAGGGCAGTGAAGAACGGGTGAATCTCAGTCGCGGAACGAGGCCGGGCTGGGCGGGGCCAGGCGCTGAAGGAGCGCGCGCCATTCGCGCGCATAGGGGTCGTTGGGCGCGGAGGCCAGGCGGTTGGTGTCGCCGCTTTCGTACTGGCGCGCGGTCAGCTCGCAGACTTCCTCGGGCACCGGGTGCACGGCCTGGCCGGTGCCCTGGATGGCGACCTGCACGCGGCAGGCGCGCTCCAGGTTGTGCATCAGGATGAAGGCCTCGGCCACGCTGCGGCCCAGCGTGATCAGGCCGTGGTTGCGCAGGATCAGTGCGCGGGAAGTCGGGCCCAGGTCGGCGACCAGGCGCTCGCGCTCCTCATGGTTGAGCGCGATCCCTTCGAACTCGTGATACGTCACGCGGTTGTGAAACTGCAGCGCCCACTGGTTGCACGGCTGCAGCCCGCCGGCCAGCGAAGACACGGCGACGCTGGCGACGGTATGGGTGTGCAGCACGCAGACCGCGTCATGGCGCGCGGCATGCACGGCGCTGTGGATCGTGAAGCCGGCCGGGTTCACGTCGTACTCGGAGGGCTCGACGATGTTGCCGTCCAGGTCGATCTTCACGAGCGAGGACGCCGTGATGTCGCGAAACAGCATGCCGAAGGGGTTGATCAGGAACTGGTCCGTGGTGCCGGGCACGCGGGCGGAGATGTGGGTATAGATGCTGTCGTCCATCCCATAGAGGGCGACGAGCCGGTAGGCGGCTGCCAGGTCCTGCCGGAGCTGGCGCTCCGCTGGCGTCATGGGAGGGCGGGCGCTGCCGCGTACGTCCGGGATGCTTCGTTCTGCTGTTTCCATTGAATCTCCGAAGATCGACTGTCAGCTGTCGACAGTATTCATCTTGCAGGTTGCGTGCCAGCTCAGATATCGGCGAAAACCCGGAAATTGGCGGCAGATGGCGCCTCAGCCGGCCTCGCGTGCACCGCGAGCGGGCGCGGCTATCGATTTGCGTGCAAGCCGTGCAGCGCCGCTGGCACGGATGCGTCCGCGCCAGCGCATTACAAATATCTTGTCGGCCGAAAGGCTCAGTGCTCCGACGCTGCCTTATAATCACGAAAAAGCACGATCGTTCTTTTTTATGGCGCCAGCGCCGGCGGGAAGAATGGAGAGGCGGCAAAGGTCGCGCCCTAGAATGACCGGTTTGCCCTCGAAGCCCCCTTTTTTTGCAATCCAATGGAGTCAAGTCAATGAAGGTTCTTGTGCCTGTCAAACGGGTCGTCGATTACAACGTGAAGGTGCGCGTGAAGAGCGACGGCACCGGAGTGGACATTGCCAACGTCAAGATGAGCATGAACCCCTTCGACGAGATCGCCGTTGAAGAAGCCGTGCGGCTGAAGGAAAAGGGCGTGGTCACCGAAGTCATCGCTGTTTCGTGCGGCGACGCCAAGAGCCAGGAAACCCTGCGCACCGCCATGGCCATCGGCGCCGACCGCGGCATCCTGGTGGAAACCGCCGAAGAACTGCAGCCTCTGGCCGTGGCCAAGCTGCTGAAGGCGCTGGTCGACAAGGAACAGCCCTCGCTCATCATCCTCGGCAAGCAGGCCATCGACGACGACGCCAACCAGACGGGCCAGATGCTGGCTGCGCTGGCCGATCTTCCCCAGGCCACCTTTGCCTCGAAGGTCGAAGTTGCTGGCGACAAGGCCACGGTGACCCGCGAAGTCGACGGCGGCCTGGAGACCGTGGCGCTCACGCTGCCCGCGGTCATCACCACCGACCTGCGCCTGAACGAGCCGCGCTATGTGACGCTGCCGAACATCATGAAGGCCAAGAAGAAGCAGCTCGACACGGTCAAGCCTGAAGACCTGGGCGTGGACGTGAAGCCCCGCCTGAAGACCCTGAAGGTCGCGGAGCCGCCGAAGCGTGGTGCCGGCATCAAGGTGCCGGACGTCGCCACCCTGGTGGACAAGCTGAAGAACGAAGCCAAAGTGATCTGAGGAAGAAAACGAACATGACCGCACTCGTCATTGCCGAACACGACCACGCCAGCATCAAGCCGGCCACCCTCAACACCGTGACCGCAGCCCTGGCCTGCGGCGGCGACGTCCACGTGCTCGTGGCTGGCGCCAATGCAGCAGAAGCAGCCAAGGCAGCCGCCCAGATCGCCGGTGTCTCCAAGGTCATCGCAGCCGACAGCCCCAGCCTCGCTGAAAACCTCGCCGAGAACGTCGCTGCCCAGGTGCTCGCCATCGCCGGCAGCTACAGCCACATCCTGTTCCCCTCGACCGCCAACGGCAAGAACGTCGCTCCGCGCGTGGCCGCCAAGCTGGACGTGGCGCAGATCAGCGACATCACGGCCGTGGTGAGCGCAGACACCTTCGAGCGTCCGATCTACGCCGGCAACGCCATCGCCACCGTGCAGAGCAGCGACGCGACCAAGGTGATCACCGTTCGCACGACCGGTTTCGATGCCGCAGCAGCCACCGGTGGCAGCGCAGCCGTCGAATCGGCGGAAGGCGTGGCAGACAGCGGCAAGAGCAGCTTCGTGGGCCGTGAAGTCACCAAGAGCGAGCGTCCCGAACTGACGGCTGCCAAGATCATCGTCTCCGGCGGCCGTGCCCTGGGCAGCGCCGAGAAGTTCACCGAGGTGATGGCCCCCCTGGCCGACAAGCTCAACGCTGGCCTCGGCGCCAGCCGTGCAGCCGTCGACGCGGGCTACGCCCCCAACGACTGGCAGGTGGGCCAGACGGGCAAGATCGTCGCGCCGCAGCTGTACATCGCAGCGGGCATCTCGGGCGCGATCCAGCATCTGGCCGGCATGAAGGACTCCAAGGTGATCGTGGCGATCAACAAGGACGAAGAAGCGCCGATCTTCTCGGTGGCCGACTACGGCCTCGTGGCCGACCTGTTCACGGCCGTGCCGGAACTGGTGAAGGCGCTCTGATCGCATCGCTGCACTGAGCCAGAGGGCATCGTTCGCGATGCCCTTTTCGTATCCGCTATATCTGGAGACATGAAATGAGCTACACCGCCCCCATCAAGGACATGCTGTTCGACATCGAACACCTGGCCAACATCGGCGAGATCGCGAAGCTGCCGGGCTTCGAGGATGCCGGCCTCGAAACCGCACAGGCCGTGCTCGAAGAATGCGCGCGCTTCAACCAGGACGTGATCGCGCCGCTGAACGTGGCGGGCGACCGCAATCCCTCGTCGTTCAAGGATGGCGCGGTCACCACCACGCCGGGCTTCAAGGAAGCCTTCGCGCAGTACGTGGCGGGCGGGTGGCAGGGCCTGCAGCATCCGGCGGATTTCGGCGGCCAGGGCCTGCCCAAGACCATCGGCGCGGCCTGCGGCGAGATGCTCAACTCGGCCAACATGAGCTTCGCGTTGTGCCCGCTGCTGAGCGACGGCGCCATCGAGGCGCTGCTCACGGCCGGCTCCGACGAACTCAAGGCAACCTACCTCGAGAAGCTCGTGAGCGGCCAGTGGACCGGCACGATGAACCTCACCGAGCCGCAGGCCGGCAGCGACCTCGCCATGGTGCGCAGCCGCGCCGAGCCGCAGCCCGACGGCACTTACAAGGTGTTCGGCACCAAGATCTTCATCACCTACGGCGAGCACGACATGGCGGAGAACATCGTGCACCTGGTGCTCGCCCGCGTGGCCGGCGCGCCAGAAGGCGTGAAGGGCATCAGCCTGTTCGTCGTGCCGAAGTTCCTGGTGAACAAGGACGGCTCGCTCGGCGAGCGCAACGACGTGCACTGCGTGAGCATCGAGCACAAGATGGGCATCAAGGCATCGCCCACGGCCGTTCTGCAATATGGCGACCACGGCGGTGCCATCGGATATCTCGTGGGCCAGGAAAACCGCGGCCTCGAGTACATGTTCATCATGATGAACTCGGCCCGCTACGCGGTGGGCATGCAGGGCATCGCGATCGCCGAGCGCGCTTACCAGCACGCCGTGGCCTACGCGAAGGAGCGCGTGCAGAGCCGCCCGGTGGACGGCTCCATCAACACCAGCGCGCCGATCATCCATCACCCCGACGTCAAGCGCATGCTGATGACGATGCGCGCCTACACCGAAGGCTGCCGCGCGATGTCCAGCGTGGCGGCTGCCGCCTACGACGCCGCGCACCATCACCCTGACGCCGACGCGCGCAAGCAGAACCAGGCCTTCTACGAATTCATGGTGCCGCTGGTGAAGGGCTACAGCACCGAGATGAGCCTCGAAGTGGCCTCGCTGGGCGTGCAGGTGCACGGCGGCATGGGCTTCATCGAGGAGACCGGCGCGGCGCAGTACTACCGCGATGCCAAGATCCTGACGATCTACGAAGGCACCACCGCCATTCAGGCCAACGACCTCGTGGGCCGCAAGACGGCGCGCGACGGTGGCCAGACGGCGAAGGCGATCGCCGCGCAGATCGAGAAGACCGAGGCCGAGCTGGCCAAGCTCGACAACCCCGCTGCGGCGGCCGTGCTCAAGCGCCTGAAGGCCGCGCGCGAGGCCTTCGTCGAGGTGGTCGATTTCGTGGCGGGCCAGACCAAGGCCTCGCCCAACGCGGTGTTCGCGGGCAGCGTGCCCTACCTGATGCTCGCGGGCAACCTCGTGGCCGGCTGGCAGCTCGCGCGCTCGCTGATCATTGCGCAGGACCTCGCCTCGCGCAGCTTCGACACCGACTTCATGCTGGCGAAGATCGCCACCGCGCGCTTCTACGCCGAGCACATCCTCAACAAGGTGCTGGGCATCCGCGACAGCATCGTCGACGGTGCCGAGAGCGTGACGGCGCTGGCGCTCGAGGCTTTCTGATGCACTTGCTGCTGTCGCCCATCTGACGGGCGATGGCGGCTTCTCTCTCTTATAAAACCAATCCATTTCCGGAGACGACATGTCCAAGCTGCCCCCCGTACTGGCGAACCTGCCGCTGCCGATCATCGGCTCGCCGCTGTTCATCATCAGCAACCCCAAGCTCGTGATCGCGCAATGCAAGGCGGGCGTGGTCGGCTCGATGCCGGCGCTCAACGCGCGCCCCGCCGCGCAGCTGGAAGACTGGCTCGCCGAGATCACCGAGGAACTGGCGGCCTACAACAAGGCCAACCCCGACAAGCCCGCGGCACCCTTCGCCATCAACCAGATCGTGCACAAGAGCAATGACCGGCTCGAGCACGACATGGAGATGGTCGTGAAATACAAGGTGCCGATCGTCATCACCTCGCTGGGCGCGCGCACCGACGTGAACGACGCGGTGCACAGCTACGGCGGCGTGACGCTGCACGACATCATCAACAACAAGTTCGCGCAGAAAGCGATCGAGAAGGGCGCCGACGGCATCATCGCCGTGGCGGCCGGTGCCGGCGGCCATGCGGGCGTGAAGAGCCCGTTCGCGCTGGTGCAGGAAATCCGCCAGTGGTTCGACGGCCCGATCGCGCTGTCGGGCTCCATCGCCACCGGCGGCGCGGTGCTGGCTGCGCAGGCCATGGGCGCCGACTTCGCCTACATCGGCACGGCCTTCATCGCCACCGAGGAAGCGCGTGCGAGCGACGACTACAAGCAGGCCATCGTCGACGGCACCTCGGACGACATCGTCTATTCGAGCCTCTTCACCGGTGTGCACGGCAACTACCTGGCACCCAGCATCGTCAAGGCGGGCATGGACCCGAACAACCTGCCCGAAGGTGATGTGAAGACCATGAACTTCGGCGGCGGCGAAGGCAGCAAGGCCAAGGCCTGGAAGGACATCTGGGGCTCGGGCCAGGGCATCGGCGCGGTCACCGAAGTGGCCACCGCCGGCGCATTCATCGAGAAGCTCAAGCGCGAATACCAGGAGGCAAGGCAGCGGCTCGCGCTGTGACTGCCTTGACCAACGGCGCCGCGCCTGCCACGCGCGCGGCGCCGTCGTCTTCCGCGGGGCGCATGCCGCTGCTCGATGCGGCAAAGGGCATCGCGTGCGCCGTGATCGTGGGGCACCATCTCTCGCGCTACGGTCCGATGCCGGCCGGCGCGTACGCGCTCGCGCCCGATTTCTTCGCCTGGCTGGCCGATGAGGGCCGGCTGGCGGTGCAGGTGTTCCTGGTGATCGCCGGCTTCCTGGCGGCCGCCAGCCTCGCGCCCGATGGAACGCTGCGCGTGGAGCGGCCGGTGGCGCGCATTCTGCAGCGCTATGGACGGCTCGTGATGCCGTACCTCGCCGCGCTCACGGTGTGCGTGATCGTCGCTGCCGTCGTGCGGCCGTGGCTCGACGAAGAAGTGGTACCGGCGTCGCCGACCTTCGGTCAACTGGTTGCCCACGGCTTGCTGCTGCAGGACCTGCTGGGCTACGAGTCGCTTTCCACGGGCGTCTGGTACGTGGCCATCGACTTCCAGCTGTTCGCGCTGGCCCTGGCGCTGGTCGGGCTGCCGTCGATGCTGCAGCGCGCGGGTGGTGCCGTGCCGCAGGGCCTGCGGGCGCGATGGCTGCCGGTGGCGCTGGTCTTCGGACTGGCGGTGGCTTCGCTCGTGCTCTTCAACCGCAATGCGGGGCTGGACGACACGGCCTTCTATTTCTTCGGCACCTACGGGCTGGGCATGCTGGTGTTCTGGATCGGACGCGCGACGCGGTTCAGCGTCTGGCAGAGCGGAATCGCATTGCTGGCGCTGATAGGAGCGGGCGCGCTGGCCATCGACTGGCGCAGCCGCATCGCGACGGCGCTGGTCACGGCGCTGCTGATCGCCGTTGCGCAACGGCGGAACTGGCTGTCGCCGAAGCACTGGCCGGCGGCCGCCATGCCTCTGGTGCGGCTGGGGCGCATGTCGTATTCGCTCTTTCTCATCCACTTCCCGGTGCTGCTCGCCATGAACGCGGCGGTTGCGAATGCGGGGCCGCACGGCTCGTGGTTCGATGCTTGCGGCCTCGTCGCGACCTTCGGTCTTTCGGTGGTCGCGGCGGCACTGCTCTACCGCTGGGTGGAGGCGCGCCCGGCTTCCTGGCGGGCGGTGTTCACGCTGTTCGCCGCGCTGCTGGTCAGTGGAATAGTCGTTTCTCATTAAAGGACGGGCGCGCCGGCGCAGGCGCACCGCCCAAATCTTCCTGAACCGGTTGCCTTCGGGCACCGCAGCGTGCAGTCTGCGGGCTCGTCAGTTGCTCCCATCTCCGGTATGATTGTGGAAATTTCAGTAAATACTGAAAATTCACGAAATTTAGGAATGACCAAGCACTCGCCATCCCGATCGCCGCTGCGGGCTTTCGCGTCGCCGGACGCCGGCGGGGTGGTGCAGGGTGCTGCCGCGCTCTTCTGGCTGCCGCAGGCGGCGTTGCTGGCGATCGCGGTGCAGGGATTGGCCTCGGGCCGGGGTTTCGCGGCCGTGATCTGGCCAGCAGGCGTGATCCTGCTGCTCGGACTGCTGCGCGCGGGCTGCGAGGCCTGGGGGGCGCGGCGGACCTTCGCTCGCGCCCGGGCGCAGCTCACTGCGCTGCGTGCGCAAACGGCGGCGGCGCTCGCCGGCGACTCCCCGCTCGACCGCAGCCGGGCCCCCTCCGGGCTCGCGGCCAACGTACTCGCAGAGCAGGCCGAGGCGCTAGTTCCGTACCTCGTGCGCTACCAGCCGGCGCGCTGGCGTGCGACGGTTGTGCCTGTGTTCATCCTCTGCGCAGTGGCCGCGTTCTCGTGGGTGGCTGCGCTGGTGCTGCTGGTGGCGGCACCGCTCATTCCGCTCTTCATGGCCATCGTCGGCTGGCGCGCCAAGGCCGCGAGCGAAGCGCAGATGGTGGAACTCGGCGGCATGAACGCCTTCCTGCTCGATCGGCTTCGCGGACTGGCGACGCTGCGCGCGCTCGGCGCGGTGGAAATCACCGCAAGCCGCCTGGGCGATGCGGCCCAGTCCCTGCGCCGCAGGACGATGGCCGTGCTGCGCATCGCGTTTCTCTCATCGGCCGTGCTGGAGCTGTTCTCGGCGCTGGGCGTGGCGCTGGTCGCCGTCTACATCGGCTTCCACCTGCTGGGCTCGATCGGCTTCGGTGCCTGGGGGCGCACGCTGAGCCTGGGCGAGGGCCTTTTCGTGCTGCTGCTGGCGCCGGCTTTCTTCGAGCCGCTGCGCGAGCTGTCGGCGGTCTGGCACGACCGGGCCGCCGGTGAGGCTGCGCTGGAAGCGCTCGACAGACTGCAGCGCAACGAATTGCCTCTGCCCGGCGCCAGCGCCTCTCTGACGCGCGCCGCGACGGGCGTCCAAGGCGGCCCGCCGGCAGTCTCCATCCACAACCTCCATTTCTCCTGGCCCGGCGAGCGGCAGGAAGTGTTCGATGGCATCGAGCTTCGCATCGCCCCCGGCGAACACGTCGCGCTGACGGGCGCCAGCGGCAGCGGCAAGACCGCCTTGCTGTCCCTGCTGGCGGGGCTCGTGCCTGCGACGCGCGGCGAGATCTCCATCGGCGGCGTGGCGCTCACGGAACACACGGTGGCGTCGCTGCGGCAGCGCATGGGCTGGATGGGGCAGGCGCCGCACGTCTTCGCGGGCTCGGTCGAATCCAACCTGGCGCTGGGACGCGCGGGTGTGAACACCCTGCAGGTCGATGAGGCAGTGCGCGTCGCGTCGCTCGAGGCCGTGGCGCAGGCGCATCCCTCCACGTCGCTGGGCGAAGGCGGCGGCGGGCTGTCCGGCGGAGAGGCCGTGCGGCTCGCGCTGGCCCGCATCGCTGTGCATCCGCAAGCCGACTTGCTGCTGGTGGACGAACCCACGGCGCACCTCGACACCGAGACCGCCGAGCGGGTCGTCGATGCGCTCCTGAAGCTCGCGCAAGGCAAGACCCTCGTCGTCGCGACGCACGACCCCGTCCTCGCTTCGCGCATGGACCGCACCGTGAGCCTCGGCCGCACAGACGCAATGGAGAAGGCCGCATGAGCAAGACGCCGGTTCCACGCGCCGCCGCGAACTGGCGCGACCTGCGCCTGGTCCTGTGCCCCTTCCTCGCGGAACAGCCACGCCCGCTGCTGCTCGGTGGCCTGCTCGCCGCGATCACGGTGCTGGCGGGAATGGCGCTGCTGGGCCTCTCCGGCTGGTTCATCACCGCCACGGCATTGGCTGGCCTGCATGCTGCAACGGCCTTCACCTTCGACGTGTTCATGCCGTCCGCCGGCATCCGCTTGCTCGCGCTCGGCCGCACGGCGTCGCGCTACGGCGAGCGGCTGGTGACTCATGACGCGACCTTCTCCGTGCTCGCCGCACTGCGCGTACGCCTGTTCCGTGGCTGGGCGCAGGCCGAGGCCGCGCGCGCCTTGCTGAAGCGACCGGCGCGCCTGCTGTTCCGCCTGACCTCCGACATCGACGCGCTGGAGTCGCTCTACCTCCGCCTGCTCGTGCCGGCCGCCGCCGCATTGGGCGCCGCATTGCTCGCCGGCACGGTGCTCGGCTTCATGCACGTGGCCATGGGCCTCGTGCTGATGCTCTGGCTCGTGATCGCCGGCTGGGGCATCGCGTTCATCGTCGCGCGGCGCGCACGCCGGCCTGCGGTTCGGCGCGCGCATGCCATCGAGGCGCTGCGGGCGCGCGCGGTCGATCTGGTCGCGGGCCAGACCGACCTGGTGATGGCAGGCCGAATCGACGCACAACGCGACGCGGTGATGAACGCCGACATGCACCTCGCCAAGGCCGACCTCGCGCTGAACAAGCTCGAAGCTGCCGCCGGCATCGCCTATGGCAGCGCAGGCTCCTTGACTCTCGTCGGCGTGCTGCTGGCGGTCGGCTTGCTGGTGGGCGAGGGCGTCATCGGCGCTCCGGCGGCTGCACTGGCGCTGCTGGTGGCGCTCACGGCGACGGAGCCCTTCGCGGCCCTGCGCCGTGGCGCGCTCGACGCGGGCCGCACATGGCTGGCGGTGCGGCGCCTTGCTCCGCGCATGGCGCCGGCCGCGGACGAGCCCACCCCGGCGATGGACGCGTCCGATGGGGCAACCGCGCTGCAGCTCGATGGCATCACGGTGATCCACGACGGCAGCCGCATGCCAGTCTTGCGCGACCTGTCGCTGACCCTGAACGCGGGCGAGCGGGTCGCGCTGATCGGTGCGAGCGGCGCGGGCAAGTCGACGCTGCTTGCCGCCATTGCCGGCGAGATCACGCCGCGCTCCGGCACGGTGCACTCGCAGCCAGCCTGCCTGCTCACCCAGCGCACCGAACTCTTCCAGGACAGCCTGCGCGACAACCTGCGCCTGGCAGCCCCGGAAGCCACCGACGAGCAACTGCACGCCGCGCTGCACGCCGCGGGGCTCGAAGGCGACGTGCGCGCACTCACCTTGGGCCTCGACACCCGGCTCGGCGAAGGCGGCCTGGGCCTTTCGGGCGGGCAGTCGCGCCGCCTCGCGCTTGCGCGCCTGCTGCTGCGCCCCGTGCCGCTCTGGCTGCTGGACGAACCTACCGAGGCGCTCGATGCCGCCGTCGCGCACGACGTGCTGCAGCGGCTCGCACAACACGCGGGAGGCCGGACCCTGCTGATCGCCACGCATCTGCGCCGCGAGGCCGGGCTTGCCGACCGCCTCTTGTGCATGAAGCAGGGCCGTGTCGTCGCCGACCTGCGGCGCGGCAGCGAAGCCTTCGACGCCGCGCTGCGCAGCCTGCGGCCCGACTGAACCGGAAAGCCAGTCAACAGGGAACACAAGGAAAGAAGGAAGAACCCCATCATGGACTTAGACATCGTCGCGCTATCGCGTCTGCAGTTCGCCGTCACGGCGCTGTACCACTTCCTGTTCGTGCCGTTGACGCTCGGACTCTCGATCATCATCGCCATCATGGAGACGGTCTACGTCATGACCGGCCGCGTGATCTGGCGCGACATGACGAAGTTCTGGGCGTGCTCTTCGGCATCAACTTCGCGATGGGCGTTGCCACGGGCATCGTGATGGAGTTCCAGTTCGGCATGAACTGGAGCTACTACAGCCACTACGTCGGCGACATCTTCGGCGCGCCGCTGGCCATCGAGGGGCTGATGGCCTTCTTCATGGAGGCCACCTTCGTCGGTCTGTTCTTCTTCGGCTGGGACAAGCTCTCCAAGGTGGGCCACCTGATCTCGACCTGGGCGGTGGCCATCGGCTCCAACTTCTCGGCGCTGTGGATCCTCATCGCGAACGGCTGGATGCAGAACCCGGTAGGCGCGGCCTTCAATCCGCAGACCATGCGCATGGAGGTGACCGACTTCGCGGCAGTGCTGACCAACCCGGTCGCTCAGGCCAAGTTCGTCCACACCGTGTCGGCGGGCTATGTGTGCGCCGCGGTGTTCGTGCTCGGCGTGTCTGCGTGGTACGTGCTCAAGGGGCGCCACCTCGAACTGGCCAAGCGCTCGATGACGGTCGCGGCCTCGTTCGGCCTGGCCGCTGCGCTGTCGGTGGCGGTGCTCGGTGACGAGAGCGGCTATCTCTCGGGCGAGCACCAGAAGATGAAGCTGGCCGCCATCGAGGCCATGTGGGAGACGCAGCCCGCGCCCGCCGCTTTCACGGTGGTCGGCTTCCCCGACCAGGAGGCGCGCGAGACGCACTACGCCATCCACATACCCGGCGTGATGGGCCTGATCGGCACGCGCTCGCTCGACACCGTGATGCCGGGCATCGACGAACTCGTGAAGCGCGCCGAGGCCCGTATCCGCGAAGGCCTGAAGGCCTACGACGCGCTGCAGAAGATCCGCGAGGCCGGCGGCCCCGACAAGGTGACGCAGGGCGTGCGCGGCGACTTCGAGGACAACGGCATCAACATGGGCTACGCGCTGCTGCTCAAGCGCTACGTGGACGATCCGCGCCAGGCCACCGACGAGCAGATCGCCAAGGCCGCGTGGGACACCGTGCCGCAGGTGGCGCCGCTGTTCTGGCTGTTCCGCGTGATGGTGGGCATCGGCATGCTGCTGATCCTTCTGACCGGCACTTTCTTCGTGCTCTCCGCGCGCCGCAGGCTCGACAGCCACCGGTGGCTGCTGAAGCTCGCCGTGTTCGCGATTCCGCTGCCGTGGATCGCCATCGAGTCGGGTTGGCTGGTGGCCGAGTTCGGCCGTCAGCCGTGGGTGATCGAGGGCGTGCTGCCGACCGCGGTGGCCGTGTCGAACCTCGGCGCGAAGACGCTGCTGCTGACGCTCGCGGGCTTCATCGCGATCTACACGACGCTGCTGGTCATCGAGATGAAGCTGATGCTCAAGGCCATCCGCAAGGGGCCCCAGGCCGAGCACGCGCCCGACGAGGGCGACACGCTCTCGCACATTCCGCCGGCCCACGCGGGCGCGGCCATTCCTTCGCCTTCCACCGGGAGCGCAGCATGATCCTCCACACACTCCTCGACTACGACACCCTGCGCTTCATCTGGTGGCTGCTGATCGGCGTGCTGCTGGTGGGCTTCGCCGTGACCGACGGCTTCGACCTGGGTAGCGGCATGTTGCTGCCCTTCGCGGCGCGCAACGACGTGGAGCGCCGCGTCGTCATCAACAGCGTGGGCCCGGTGTGGGAGGGCAACCAGGTGTGGCTGATCCTGGGCGGCGGCGCGGTCTTCGCGGCCTGGCCGCAGCTCTATGCCGTGTCGTTCTCGGGCTTCTACCTGGCGATGTTCGTGATCCTCACGGCGCTGATCCTGCGGCCCGTGGCTTTCAAGTTCCGCAGCAAGCGCGAGTCGCCGCAATGGCGCGCGCGCTGGGACTGGGTGCTGTTCTTCAGCGGCTTCGTGCCCGCGCTGATCTGCGGCGTGGCCGTGGGCAACGTGCTGCAGGGCGTGCCGTTCCGCTTCAACCCCGACATGCACATCTTCTACGACGGCGGCTTCTTCGGCCTGCTGAATCCGTTCGCCGTCCTGTGCGGCCTGGTGTCGGTCGCCATGCTGGTGATGCACGGCGCCGCATGGCTGCTGCTGAAGACCGCCGGGCCGGTGGCCGAGCGTGCGCGCAGCTACGGCATGGTCGCCGCCGTGCTTACCGTCGCGCTCTACGCATTGGCCGGCGTGCTGCTGGCGACGAGCATCGGCGGCTTCCGCATCAGCAGCGCGATCGATGCGACAGGGCCGTCGAACCCGCTGCTGAAGACCGTCGAGCTGCACGCAGGCGCGTGGACCGCCAACTATGCGGCGCATCCGTGGACGCTTGCTGCGCCCGTGGCCGGCTTCGTCGGCGCGCTCGGTGCGCTGCTCGGGCTCGCGCTGCGCCGCCCGGTACTCGCTCTGCTGACGGCTGCGCTGGGCATCGCCGGCATCATCCTCAGCGTGGGTGCCTCGATGTTCCCGTTCATCCTGCCATCGTCCATCGACCCGCGCGCCAGCCTCACGGTGTGGGACTCGTCGTCGAGCCACCTCACCCTGTTCATCATGCTGGTGGTCACGGCCGTCTTCATTCCGCTGATCGTGGCCTACACGAGCTGGGTCTACCGCGTGCTGTGGGGCAAGGTCGACGAACAGGCGATCCGCGACGAGAGCGGACACGCCTACTGAAAGGAGGAAAGAAAGATGTGGTACTTCGCCTGGATCCTCGGCCTGCCGCTGGCAGCCGCATTCGCCGTGCTCAACGCCATGTGGTACGAACTCATGGACGACGAGGCCGTTCGCAAGGCCAAGCTCGGGACGCCCGAGCCGTCATCGGGGCAGGAACGGCTGTAGCCCCGGAGGAGGGCTGCCCGATCTACTCGGCAGCCTTCTTCTTCGACGCCGCGCCGCCGGTGATGCGGTCCTTCAGCGTCAGCACCTTCGTCACGGTTGCGCCCATGCCCATGAGCTTCATGGCTGTCTCGGGTGCGAGCCGCTGCACGTCGTCGAACCATTTCATCAGCCGGTCGATCAGGTCGTGCATCTCGCGCATGCGCTCCTGCGCGTGGCGCTCGGCGTCGCTCGTGGGCGATTCGAGCAGGGCGTTGCGCAGCATGGAGAGCGTGGGTTCGATCTCGCGGCGGCGGCGCTCCTCGGCCAGCACGCGGAAGATTTCCCATACATCGGAAGGCGCCTCGAAGTATTCGCGCCGGTCGCCGGGGTGGTGCCGCAGGTGCACCAGCCGCCAGGCCTGCAGTTCCTTCAGGCCCATGCTGACGTTGGAGCGCGAGAACTCGAGCAGCTCGGCGATCTCGTCGGCGTTGAGTGCGCGCTCCGAGAGAAAGATCAGTGCGTAGATCTGCCCGACTGTGCGGTTGATGCCCCACTTGCTGCCCATCTCGCCGAAGTGGGCGACGAACTGGCGGTTGAGGGGCGGGAGATCGGAAGAGTTGGCCATGCGCCGGATTGTCGCGCGGATGGCTGTAATTCCGGAAAGTCCTGAAAACTCAATCAGCCTGCTGGCGCCGCCTGTACGAGCCAGGCGCGCCGCCGGTCCAGGCCTTGAAGGCGCGCTGGAAGGCCGCGCTGTCGGCAAAGCCCAGTTCCTCGGCCAGCGCCGCGAGCGGCACGGTGCTGGTGTTGAGCCGCACGATGGCGAGGTCGCGCCGCAGTTGGTCCTTCAACGCCTGGAAGGATGTGCCCTCGGTCGCCAGGTGCCGCTGCAACGTGCTGACGGACATGTGCAGCACGCCCGCGGTGGTCGCGAGGTCGGCCCACGCCGGGCGGTGCTGCTGCAGCACCGCGCGCACCTTTGCGCTCACCGCCTGTTCGGCGAGGCGGGGCAGGATCACGTTGGCCGGAGAGGCCGCCAGGAAGGCCTGGATCTCCTGCGCGTCGCGATGCACCGGCGTGTCCAGCGCGCTGGCGTCGAACCACACGGCCGACAGCGGCTGCTCGAACTGCAGCGGGCCCGGGAACACCTTCGCGTAGCCGTCGGCATAGGGCGGCGGCTCGAAACCGAAGTCGAAGCGCCGGGCCGCCAGCCGGCCGCCGTGCAGCCATGCGAAGAGCCGCCAGTACACCCGCAGCATCAGCTCATGCAGGAAGTTCTGGTGCATGGGCGGCTGGATGTTCAGCCGAAGCCCGAAGCCGGCGAGCGGGCCGTCGTGCAGCAGCACCAGCGAGAGATCGTCCTGCAGCAGGTCGAAGGTGCGGGCCACGCGGCGCATCGCCACCTCGAAGGTGCGCGCGCCCAGCGTGGAGCGCGTCATCAGCGCGAAGCTGCCGCAGCGCAGGCGCCGCGTGAGAAAGCCCAGCGCCTCGTCGTCCATGCGCTCCATCAGCAGCGCGAAGAGGGCCACGTACTGCTCGGCGGTGATGCGGGCGGCGGCTTCGTCGAGCAGCGCCGGGGCGATGCCCGCGTCCTCCAGCGCCTTGTCGACGTCCACCAGCGCCTCGCCCGGCCGCGCGCGGATGCCCGACAGCATGCCGAGGACGAAGGCGACCGGGATGGTGACGTGCGGCTGAAGCATGTCTGTGTCGATTGACCTTTTCTGCCATGCGATCGAAGCGAAGTGCAATCGCCGGGCGGCGGCCGGATTTCTACCATGCGCCTGCACAAGAACGAGACGGAGACAAACCCATGTACCTGACCCAGGGCCTTCACCGGGCCGTGCAGCAGCGCCCCGATGCCATCGCCGTGCGTTTCGCCGGCCGCGCACGGACATTCCGCGACTTTGCCGACCGCGTCGCGCGCCTGGCCGGCGCGCTGCAGCGGCTGGGCATGGGCGCGGGCGACCGCGTGGCCATGCTGTCGCTCAACTCCGACCGCTACCTGGAGTACCAGATGGCCGTGCCCTGGGGCGGCGGCGTGCTCAACCCCTGCAACATCCGCTGGTCGCCTGCCGAGATCCTGTACTCGCTGGAAGACTCCGGCTCCGGCGTCCTGCTGGTCGACGAGACCTTCCGCGCGGTGGTCGAGCAGATGCGGGGCCAGTCGAAGAGCCTGCGCGAGGTCGTCTACTGCGGCGATGGCCCCGTGCCCGCCGGCATGCGCAGCTACGAGGGCCTGATCGACGCCGCGGCCCCGGTGCCCGACGCCGTGCGCCGCGGCGAGGACCTGGCCGGCATCTTCTACACCGGCGGCACCACGGGCTTTCCCAAGGGCGTGATGCTCAGCCACACCAACATCTGCAGCTCGGCGCTCGCGGCGCAGGCCGAAGGGCTGGCACCGGCCGACGGCTGCTACCTGCACGCCGCCCCCATGTTCCACCTGGCCGACATGGGCCTGGCCACGCCGCACTGGTTCACAGGCAACACGCACGCCATCATCCCCATGTTCACGCCCGAGGGCGTGCTCGACACCATCGAGCGCGACCGCGTGACCAGCCTACTGCTGGTGCCCACCATGATCCAGATGCTGGTGGACCACCCCGCCATGCGGCAGCCGCGCGACCTGAGCAGCCTGCAGAACATCACCTACGGCGCGTCGCCGATCTCCGAAGCCGTGCTCAACCGCGCGATGGAGGCTTTCCCGGGTGTGGGCTTCGTGCAGGCCTACGGCATGACGGAGCTGTCGCCCATCGCCACGCTCAACCCTGCCTACTTCCACACGGCCGAGGGGCGCAAGCGCGGCAAGCTGCGTGCGGCCGGCCGCGCCAGCGTGTGCATGGAAGTGCGCGTGGTCGATGCGGACGACAACGAAGTGCCGCGCGGCACCGTCGGCGAGGTGGTGGTGCGCGGGCCCAACGTGATGCAGGGCTACTGGAACAAGCCCGAGCAGACGGCTGCCGCGCTGCGCGACGGCTGGATGCACACCGGCGACGGCGCCTACATGGACGACGACGGCTTCATCTTCGTGGTGGACCGCATGAAGGACATGATCATCAGCGGCGGCGAGAACGTCTATTCGGCCGAGGTCGAGAACGCCATCAACCAGCATCCCGCGGTGGCCGCCTGCGCGGTCATCGGCATTCCGAGCGACGAGTGGGGCGAGGCGGTGCATGCCGTGCTGGTGCTCAAGCCGGGGCAGGGCGTGCAGCCGCAGGATCTGATCGCCCACTGCAAGACGCTGATCGCCAGCTACAAGTGCCCGCGCAGCGTGGCCATCGTCGATGCGCTGCCGCTGTCGGGCGCCGGCAAGGTGCTGAAGACCAAGCTGCGCGAGCCCTTCTGGCAGGGCCGGCAGCGCAGCGTGGCCTGAGTCAATTCAATTTCTTTCTTCGAACTTCCAGACAAGGAGCCTTTCATGAGCCAAGACGTTCACGTGGTCGGGGTCGGCATGATCCCCTTCACCAAGCCGGGCGCGAACCAGCCCTATCCCCAGATGGCCGCTCAGGCCACCAACACCGCGCTGAAGGACGCCGGCATCGGCTACGAGCTGGTGCAGCAGGCCTACGTGGGTTACGTCTACGGCGACTCCACCGCCGGCCAGCGCGCGCTGTACGAGGTGGGCATGACCGGCATCCCGGTCGTCAACGTCAACAACAACTGCTCGACCGGCTCGACCGCGCTCTTCCTCGCGCGCCAGGCCGTGGCTAGCGGCGCGGCCGACTGCGTGCTGGCGCTGGGTTTCGAGCACATGAGCCCCGGCGCGCTCGGCGCGGTGTTCAACGACCGGCCCAGCCCCTTCGACCACTTCGAGAACATCACCGACGAGTTGGTCGGCAACGAGCAGGTGCCGCTCGCGCTGCGCTACTTCGGCGGTGCGGGGCTTGCGCACATGCAGCAGTACGGCACGCAGATGTCGACCTTCGCGAAGATCCGCGCCAAGGCCAGCCGCCACGCGGCGAACAACCCCGTGGCGCTGTTCCGCACCGTCGTCACCGAAGACGAAGTGATGGCCGCGCCCGTCATGTGGCCCGGCGTGATGACGCGGCTCATGGCCTGCCCGCCCACCTGCGGCGCGGCGGCGGCCATCGTCTGTTCTCCCCGTTTCGCCGAGCGCCATGGCCTGGACCGCAGCGTGCGCATCAAGGCGCAGGCCATGACCACCGACCGCCCCATCACCTTCGAGAGCCGCGACATGCGCGAGGTGGTCGGCTTCAGCATGGCGCAGGAAGCCGCGCAGAAGGTGTACGACGCGGCCGGCGTCGGCCCGCAGGACGTCGACGTGGTCGAGCTGCACGACTGCTTCGCGCACAACGAACTCATCAGCTACGAGGCGCTGGGCCTGTGCCCGGTGGGCGGTGCGGAGAAGTTCGTGGTTGATGGCGACAACACCTACGGCGGCAAGGTCGTCACCAATCCGTCGGGCGGGCTGCTGTCGAAGGGGCACCCGCTGGGTGCCACGGGGCTGGCGCAGTGCACGGAACTGGTCCAGCAGCTTCGCGGCACGGCCGAGAAGCGGCAGGTGCAAGGCGCGCGGCTTGCGCTGCAGCACAACCTGGGGCTGGGCGGCGCCTGCGTGGTCACGCTCTACGAGCGGGTTTGAGGGAAAGGGCCGCCAGATGATCGACAGGAAATGGATCGGCCACGAGCTGCCGCCCTCGGTGCTGCCCATCGAGCGCAGCCGGCTGCAGTTCTTCGCCAAGGCCATCGGCGAGACCGACCCCGTCTACACCGATGCCGCCGCCGCGCGCGATGCCGGCTACCCCGACCTGCCCGCGCCGCCGACCTTCCTGTTCGCGGCCGAGCTGGACTCGGGCGCGTCGGACCGTCTGCTGGCCGACCTGGGCATTCCGCTGTCGAAGCTGCTGCACGGCGAGCAGGGCTTCAGCTACCACAAGCCCGCCTGCGTGGGCGACACCGTGACGGTGCGCTCCACCATCACCGACATCTACGACAAGAAGAACGGCGCGCTCGAATTCGTCGTCAAGACATCGCGCGCCATCAACCAGCGCGACGAGCTGGTCGCCGAGCTGCGCGCGGTGATCGTCTGCCGCCACTGAAGGAACCCGAACCGATGAATGCACCGACCTACGACGCCGTGAACGTCGGCGACGAGCTGCCCGCGCTGCAGCTGGCGCCCGTGAACCGCACCACGCTCGCGCTGTTCGCGGGCGCCTCGGGCGACCACAACCCCATCCATATCGACACCGACTTCGCCCGCAGGTCGGGCATGCCCGACGTGTTCGCGCAGGGCATGCTGGGCATGGCCTGGCTGGGCCGGCTGCTCACGCAGTGGGCGCCGCAGTCGCAGCTGAGGCGCTTCGACGTCCGCTTTCAGGGCATCACGCACCTGGGGCACGCGGTGCGCTGCAGCGGCCGCGTGATCGAGAAGCTGGAGCACGAAGGCGAGCGCTGCGTGCGCGTGGAGGTGCACAGCGCCAATCAATACGGGCAGACGCGCATCGCCGGCGAGGCGCTGGTCGCGCTGCGTTGAGAACTCACACCAACAAGGAAAGAACTCGGACATGACACCCAAGCTCGACGGCAAGGTCGCCCTCATCACCGGTTCCGGCCGCGGCATCGGCCGGGCCATCGCGCTCAAGCTGGCCTCGGAAGGCGCGCGCATCGTCGTCAACGATCTCGACGCGCAGCCGGCGGAAGAGACGGTGCAGGAAATCCGTGCGGCCGGCGGCCAGGCGGTGGCATGCGCCGGCAGCGTGGCGGCACCCGATTTCGCCGAGCGCTTCGTCGGCACGGCGGTGAGCGAGTTCAAGGGGCTCGACATCATCGTCAACAACGCCGGCTACACCTGGGACAGCGTGGTGCAGAAGATGACCGACGAGCAGTGGTACGCCATGATCGACGTGCACCTGACCGCGCCGTTCCGCATCCTGCGCGCGGCGCAGCCGGTGATCCGCGCGCTGTCGAAGGCCGAGACCGAGGCGGGCCGGCGCGTGGTGCGCAAGGTGGTCAACATCTCGTCGGTGGCGGGGCTCTTCGGCAACGCGGGGCAGGCGAACTACGCGGCGGGCAAGGCGGGCATCGTCGGCCTCACGCAGACGCTGGCCAAGGAGTGGGGCCGCATGAACGTGACGGTCAACTGCGTGGCCTTCGGCTTCATCCAGACGCGGCTCACCGCGAGCACCGCCGAGGCGTCCACCGCGAACATCGAGGGCCGCGAGATCAAGGTCGGCATCAACCCGGGGCTGCTGGCGATGATGGAGCAGTCGATTCCACTGGGACGCGGCGGCACGCCCGAGGAGGCGGCTGGCGCCGTGTACCTGCTGTGCGCGCCCGAGTCGGACTACGTGAGCGGCCAGACGCTGATGTGCAGCGGCGGCCTGACGGGCATCTGAGCATGGAAACCGCCGAAGGCATCGCCTGGGGCGTGGAGGAGGGCATCGGCCGCATCGTGCTGAAGCGGCCGGAGCGCGCCAACGCGATCGGGGTTCGCAGCGGCCACGCGCTGGTGCGGGCCATCGACGACGTGCTGGCGGGCAAGCCGCGCGTCATCCTGCTGACCGGAGAAGGCCGTGTGTTCTGCGCCGGCGGCGACATCGACGAGTTCATGGCGGCCGGCGAAGCGCTGCCGGCGCTGGTCGATGAGATCCTGGACCGTTTGCACCCTGCGCTGCTGCGACTGTCGAACAACCCCGCGCCCCTGGTCGTCGCGGTGAACGGATCCGTCGGCGGCGCAGGCGTGGGGCTGGCGCTGTGCGGCGACTTCGTGCTCGCCGCCGAATCGATGAAGCTGCGGACGGGCTATGCGGCCATCGGGCTCTCGCCGGATGCGGGTGCCTCGTACTTCCTCGCGCGCCGCGTGGGGCCGGTGCGCGCGCAGCAGCTGCTGATGCTCAGCGATGCCATCGACAGCCAGCGCTGCCTTGCGTGGGGTGCGGTCGATGCGCTGCACCCGGACGATGAACTCGCAGCCGCCGCCGAAGCGTTGGTGGCTCGGCTCGCGCATGGTGCGAGCGCATCCTTCGCCGGCATCAAGGAGCTCTGCGCCGGCGCGCCCGGCCGGCCCTTCGAGCAGCACCTGGCGCTGGAACACAGGCTGCTGCGCGAGCGTGCGGGCAGCGCCGATGCGCGGGAGGGCGTGGCTGCCTTCGTGGAAAAGCGCGCGCCCAGGTTCAAGGGAGCCTGAACGCCACGGCCGTCAGCCGTTGCGCTTGAACAGCTTCGCGATGCCCCAGAGCGCCGCGCCGCCTGCCACCACGGCCACCTTCGCGAACTTGGCCAGGAAGGCCGCGACGATCGCGAACAGGCCCAGCTTCTTCACCGCCGCGCCGGCCACCAGCGCGGCCAGGCCATAGGCGGCGACCTTGTCGGTGGACGAGTTGAAGTCGGCGTACTTCTTTCCGTCGTCGTACTGGATCGCGCCGAGCAGCTTGCTCGCGTCGGGCTTGAACTTGTCCAGGTCCTTCGCGTTGGTGATGAGGTTCAGGCTCAGGTAGCCCTCGCGGCCCAGCGCGTAGGTGTTGTAGTTGACGCCCTGGTTGCCGTCGGTGCTGCCTTTGCGCTGCGACAGCGCCGACCACACGAGGCGGTGCGAGGAGGCGTCGTACTGCGGCTTCTGCGCCCAGCCCGTCACCTCGATCGAAGGAATGCCGCGCTTGGAGCGTTCCTCGTTGGCGGCCTCGGTGCCTTCCTTCAGGCTCTTGAGCAGGTCGTCGGCGTTCCAGTCCTTGGCGTCGTCGTCCTTGATGTAGCCCTCTTTCACGAACTTCACCACCGCCATCCAGTCGGCATCGTCGGCGGGGAAGATCGCGCCGACGAAGGTGTCGTCGGTGCGGTTGCCCATGCTGCGCATGAGCTGCGCGGCGGCGGGCGTCGGCACCCACACGTAGCCGGCGGGCAGGTGGAGGTGGGCCTGGTCGCGCAGCGTGATGTCGACGGGGCCGACCTTCTGCACGGCCTTGGCGGCCTTGAACGCGGCATCCTGTTCGGCCTCGAGCGAACTGGCGGTCGAGGCTTGAGTTGATGGAGTGGACGGGGTGGTGGTCGGCGATGCGGCTTGGCTGGTTTGCGCCACGAAAGCGGCGCACGCGAGCAGCACACCGGCCGTCAGGCGGGCGGTTTGAATACGCAAGTTCTCTCTCCTCGGTTGTTATCAGTCTGGTGAGCCCGGGGAGTTTAAAGAACTCAGGTTTCGCTCCACTTCCTCAGAAGGTTGTGATACGTGCCCGTGAGCGTGCGGCGCGCCGATTCGTCGGCGCCGCTCTGGTTGAGGCGCTGGATCGCGTTGTCCATGTCGAACAGGAGCGCGCGGTCGCCGGCGTCGCGCACGAGGCTCTGCACCCAGAAGAAGCATGCGAGCCGCACGCCGCGCGTGATGGGCGTGACCTGATGCAGGCTGGTGGCGGGGTAGAGCACCATGTCGCCGGCCGAGAGCTTCACCGTCTGCATGCCGTGCGTGTCTTCCATCTGCAGCTCGCCGCCGTCGTAGCTGTCGGCCTCCGACAGGAAGATGGTGGCCGAGAGATCGGTGCGCAGCTTGCGGCCGGTGCGCGGGTCGATGCGCACGCCGCCGTCCACGTGCAGGCCGAAGCGCATGCCCTCGCCGTAGCGGTTGAACATCGGCGGGTACAGCAGGTTGGGCAGCGCGGCGCTGATGAAGGTGGGGTGGCGCTCCAGCGCGCTCGCCACGATGGACTGGCATTCGAACGCGACCTGCGAGCCTTCGTCGATCTGCTGGTTGAGCTTGACCGGCGCGCCCTGGTGGCCCGCGGTGACGCGGCCGTCGACCCATGCGTCGCCCGCGGCTTCCAGGCGCGAGCGGATTGCCGCGAGCGCCTCGCGGTCGAGGATGCCGGGAATGCAGACCAGCATGTTGTGTCGAGTGCTCCTCTGAAGCTCAGAGCCGGTAGGTGAACGACAGCGTGGCGGCACGGCCCGAGCCCGGCACCGCGCGGCCGCCGTCCGAGGGGATCAGCGCGTCGTAGTAGCGCCGGTTGGCCAGGTTGAACAGGTTCAGCCGGATGTCGTACTTCGGCTGATGGTAAGCGAGCATCGCGTCCAGCCGCACATAGCCGCCGACCTGCACTAGGTCCGTGTTGTTGGCGAATCGCTTCGCGCTGTAGGTGGTGCCGCCGCCGATCTCCCACTCGGGTGTGATCGCGTAGGTCGCCCACAGGCTGGCCGCGTCCTTCGGCGTGTTGGCGGGCACCTTGCCGAGCGTGCCGGGAGCGATGCCGTCGACGATGGTCGCGTCCAGGTGCGTGTAGGCGCCGAACAGCTGCAGCTTGTCGGTGACACGGCCTGCGACGCCTGCGCGCGCGCCGTTCACGCGCACGGTGCCGGTCGCGCTGTAGGTGCCGTCGCTGTTCTGCGAGCGCGCATTCGTCTGCGTGATCTGGAAGGCCGCGGCGGTCAGCGAGAGGTTGCCGTCGTTGAAGTCCCACTTGCCGCCGAGCTCGTAGGCCTTGTTCTTCTGCGGCGGCAGCGGCTGCGTGGCGCCGGTGGTGGCCACGAGCTGCTCGAGCGAGGGGTTGAACGAGGTGCTGTACGACACGTAGTACGACTGCTCTGGCGTTGGCTGCCAGATCGCGCCGGCGCGCACGCTGGTGAAGTCGACCGTCTGGCTCTCGGTGGCGAGCGTGGTCGCGGTCGGGACGGTGTTGTAGATGCGTGCGCTGTAGTGGTCCTGCCGCACGCCGGCCACCAGTTTCCACTGCGGGGTCAGCTCGATGGTGTCGTTCACATAGCCGGCCACGGTGGTCGCGTGCGCGGTGGCCAGGTTGCCGGGCAGCGAAGGCGCCGTGGCTGGCGTGTCGCCCTGGTAGGGCGCGAGCAGCGGCGAGCATGTCGCGTAGCCGCTGGTGCCGCCGGCCGGGTTCAGCGCCACGCCCGCGCAGCTGCCGTTGCGGTAGTAGGCCTGGTTGGCGTAGGTGTCGTGGCCCAGTTCCAGGCCTGCGAGCAGCGTGTGCTTGACGGAGCCGGTGGCGAACTTCGTGTTGAACTCGGTCAGGTTGAACAGCGACTTGTCGCGGATCCTGCGGTCATGGCTCTGCTGGCGCACCCAGAGGCTGCTCAGCGGCAGCGTCGAGAACGCGGCCCCCGGCGCGGCCGTGGTGCCGGTGGAAAACGGCGTGAACACGCCCTTGGCCGACAGCGTGCCGATGCTCTGCGGCGCGGTCTCGCGCGCATCGGTGGTCACATCGTTGTATTGCGTCTGGTTGCGGATCGAGGTGTCGGGCGTGAGCTTGTGCTGCACCACCGCGCTGAAGGCCTGGATGTCGGAGATCGTGCGGTCGTCGCTGAAGCCGTAGGCCGTGTCGCGGTCGACCTTTGCCGGACGGCCGTTCAGCGGTGGCAGGCCGTAGTCGGGCTGGTCGCGGTTGTGTTGCACCAGCGCCGAGAGCGTGACCTGCGTGGGCGTGTTGATGCCGAACTTCAGCGAGGCGTCGAGGCCGAAGTCCTTCAGCTTCGTCTGCTCGCGCGTGCTGGCGTCGCCCTGCTGGCCCATGGCCGCGATGCGGAAGGCCGAGGTGTCGGACATCGGGCGGTTGACGTCGATGGTCGAGCGCACGAGGCCGGTGGTGCTCGCCGACACCGACACTTCGCCCGCGGGCGTGAGCGAAGGCTTCTTCGTGACCTGGTTGATCACGCCGCCGGTGGAGCCGCGCCCGAACAGCATCGAAGACGGGCCCATCAGCACCTCGACCGATTCGAGCGCGAAGGTGTCGCGGTAGTACTGCGCGCGGTCGCGGGCGCCGTCGAGGTAGATATCGGTGCGCGCCGAGAAGCCGTTGAGGTTGATGTTGGTGCCGATTTGCCCGCCCTCGGCACCGCCGATCGTCAGGCCCGGCACGTTGCGCAACGCACTCGCCAGCGAGGTCGCACCCTGCGACTGCATCACCGCCTGGTTGATCACCGTGATGGACTGCGGCGCATCGCGCAGGTCGGCCGGCAGGCGGCTCAGCGACGAGGCGTTGGCGCCGAAGCTGTCCTTGTCCTGCGTGCCCTGGACCTGGACTTCGCGCAGCGTGCCTGGGACGGAGGTACCCGGGGCCGGGGAGGGCCGGGCAGCTTGTTCCTGTTGTGGCTGCTGCGGTTGTTGCTGGGCGAAGGCGGCGGGAAGGGGAGCGGCGCACAGGCCGATCAGGGCAAGTGCGACCGGCGTGCGGCGACGCGAGGGAAGGGAGGTGCTGGTCATCGTGGAATCTCGGAAGGTGCAGGCAAAAGCGCACCGGCCGGGATTCTGACTGCGAATGACTCTCGTTTGTGGCTTGCGTCTGCGCGGTGTCTGGCCGAGGAGACAGCTTGCCGTCTTTACCTTGTAGGTCAGGTGGAAGACAGGTTTTGGAGTGGTTGCAACGCGCATGGAGAACCGATCGACCTGCGACTTCGGTCGCGCAAAGCCGTTGTGGATGCCTCGTATCTGTGCCACCTTGTAACGGCGCTGCGGCACACTGTCGGCCGACGTTCCGCAAACAGCTTTCTTCGATGACGACGACCACTACTTCGCTCCAGACTTCCGCCGAAAACGTGCGCCAGGCGATCCGCGCAGCCACCACGGGGCTCATCGGCCGTGAGCAGCTGGCGGAGCTGATCGTCCTTTCCGCCGTGGCCCAGGAGCACCTGCTGGTGGTCGGGCCGCCCGGCACTGCGAAAAGTGCTGTGGTGCGGCGGGTGGCGCAGAGCCTGGGTGGCCGGTACTTCGAGTACCTGTTGGGGCGCTTTACCGAGCCGTCCGAGCTTTTCGGTCCGGTGGACCTGAACAAGCTGCGCGCCGGCACGGTCGAGACCGACGTGAGCGGCATGCTGCCCGAGGCCGACGTGGCCTTCCTCGACGAGGTGTTTCTGGGCTCGACCGCCATTCTCAACACGCTCCTCGGGGTGCTCAACGAGCGCCGGTTCCGGCGCGGCCACACCCAGCTGCATTGCCCGTTGCGCGTCTGCGTGGGTGCGGCCAACGCGTTGCCCGACGACGAAGGCCTGGCGGCATTCGGAGACCGTTTTCTGCTGCACGTGTTCATCGAGCCGTTGCCCGATCACCAGCTAGAAGCCATGCTGAGCGGTGGCTGGCAATCGGACCATGCGCCGGTGGCCGCTGGCAGTGCGCTGGCCGATCTCGACGTGCTCTGCCGGCAGCTCAGGCAGGTTGACCTCGGCGGCGTGCAGCCTGCCTTGGCCAATGCCATCCGCAAGCTGCGGCAGGCCGGCGTGCAGTTGTCGGACCGGCGCATCGTCAAGTCGCAGCGGCTGCTGGCTGCCGCCGCCGTCCTGGCCGGCCGGCTTCACACGACGGAGGCCGATCTCTGGCCCCTGCTTTACGTGCTTCCTACGCAGGAGGCTCAGCAGAGCGCTCGCGACGTGCTGCGCGATGCTTTCGCCAACGCCATGCACCCCCATCTGTTGAGCGCGGTGGAAGAGGCAACCTTGCAGCCGCTGTCGCGAGCCGTGCGGTTGGCCGAAACCGCGCGCGCCTGCCTGGATGCCGAACCTGGGGTGGCACGCTCGCAAGCCGAAAGCGTGCTGCGCGAGATCGACGCCAATTTCAGCAGCGAACTGCTGCCGGAGTCCCTGACCGCGCTGCGCGCCCAACTCGTCGACCGCCTGGCCACCGCCGCATGAGCGCCATGGTGCCCATCGAATGGCACTGGCGTCAGCGCGCCGAGCCTTTGCCGGCACGAGCCGCGGTGGCGTGGGGCGCGGCGGCGCGTGCATTGCATGGGAGGCTGTCACAACTCTCGCCGGAGCAGCAATCCGGGCTGTCCGCCATGGCCGCACCCGAGCTGTTGATGGTGACGGGGGCTGCCGATGTCCTGCCTTGGGTCGATGGCATCGCCTATGCCGGGCCGACTCCCGATGCCCCAGGCCTGTGGCTGCCCACGCTGGAAACGCCCGACCTGCCGCTGGACCTGATCGCCCGGAGCCTGTTGCGCGAGCACCCGACGCGGCAACCGTTGCTCTTGTGGCCCCGGCCGGCGCTCGTGCTGCCGCTCGACCGGCTGCTGCCGCTGTCAGCTGCGTTGCTCGTGCGCATTTCCGCACTTTGGGACGGCACCCGCGCATGAGCACGATCACCGAACTTCCGGACGCCTTGAAGCCCTGGAGCTCCTGGCTCGCTTGGTTCTCACCCGAGATGGCCGTCGAGATCGGCGCGTTGGCGCAGCGGATGCAGCCGCTGCTGGGCCGGTTTCGCGGCCAGATGCGCGGAGGCGTGCCGGAGCCCGATGGGCTGGGCGACCTGCGCCGCCGCGGGCCCTACGAGCGCTTGCTGGCCACAGAATGGCTGCTGGCCGACGAACTGCCCGATGAGTTCCTGCGCCGCGCGGCTTCCAGCGAGCATCTGTTCCTGGCGCCGCGCCCGATGGCCCGCGAGGCCGAGAAAAGCATCGTCGCGATCTTCGACGCCGGGCCGCGGCAGTTCGGTGCGCCGCGCTTGGGTCAGCTTGCGCTCTGGATGCTGCTGGCGCGGCGGGCGGCGCAGATCGGCGGCGTGTTCCAGTGGGGCGTCCTGCAACTGCCGGGCGGCCTGGACGGTGCGGACAACGTGAAGCAACTGCGTTCGCTGCTCAAGGCGCGCGACTTCGAGGTCGGCACCTCTGCACATGTGGAAGCCTGGCGCGAAGTGCTTGCCGGGCTGGATCGAGTGCCGGGCGAGAGTTGGCTTGTCGGCGCCGCGCCGGCGGAGCAACCCACCGACGAACGCTGGACCAGCCACCGCGTGTGCCTGCAGCGTGCGGTGCTGGGCGACGTGCTCGAGGTTTCGCTGAGCGACAGCGGCGGATTGCGGCGCGCCCAGTTGCCGCTGCCGTCAGTCAAGGCCGGCGTTGCGCTGCTGCGCGGCGAATTCACGCAGAGGGCGCTGGCCACTCTGCATCGGCGTCACCGTGGCCGTATTTCGTTGCAGCGCCCGCCAGTCATCTCTCCGTCCGGCACGCACGTGGCTGTGCAATTGCTCGACGAGCCGGGGATGTTGGTATTTGCGGTGCCTTCCGACGGGCAGCGCAAGACGGCCAAGCCCAAGTACCAGTACTGGAGCCAGATGCTGGTGCCGTTGGCGGTCCTGCTTCTGGGCAAGCGTACGGGGGCGTTGCTGAGCTACGAGCGTTCGATGTACTTCTGGCAGGTGCCTGGACTGGGCAACTTCGTCGCTCCCGAGGTCGATGAGTTCCGTGCGCCGCCGGGTTTGGCGGTCTGGCTGCCCGCCGCATGGCTGCACGACACGCTGCATCAGCGCGTCTGCATGATCGACCGCGACGGCAGGCTCGTGATGTGGAATGCGGTGCAGGGTGTCAATCCGAACCCCGAAGGCGGTGCGCCGACGCTGGTCGAGCGCAAGGTCGTGGGCATGCTGCAATGGTCCGAACTCGGCGTGGTCTACGCAGCCATCCATGACAACCAGCTTGTGCTGCGACGCCTGGGCGCGACGGACGGGCCGGCGTCGGTTCAGGTGATTGCCACCGGCATCCGCGAACCCCGGGTGCTGTTTGCCAACAGCTGGCAGTGGCGGCACGGCGTCGGTGGCTTGGCCCTGCGCGTTGCGACCGGGCCTCATGATGTCTGGCGCATTCATCAGCCCGATCCGGATTCCACCGGTCGGCAGGGCAATCGGTGCCCACAGAAGTGGAAGATCTTCGAAATACGAGCGCCGCGCGCCGAGGCGCTGATCGACGATGCCGCGCACAACCGCTATGCGCTGTTGAGCCTGTCGCCATCGCTGGACGGGTTGGACCTGCACACGCAGGCCGGCACCGAAACGATCTACAAGGCGCCCGAGCGCATCGAGCGGATCAGCGTGTCGGCCTGCACCGGCGTGGCCGTCATGCTGACGGTGCACAAGAAAATCATCGTCTACGCCGTGCCTCAGCGGGCGCTGCGCGCAGTGATGCATGGCGAAGGAGCGAGCAGCGATGCCAAGCCTGCCTGAATTCCTTGCGATGCCCGCTGCGCAGGTGCGCCATCCTTTGCTCAAGGGGCGGCAGCCGGTGGCCGGGCTCTGGTTTCCGTCGGGCTGGTTCGGCACGGCCGAGCGCGCCCGCCGCATCGTCGAGGCCTGGCATGCCGGTGCCCAGGCGTTCCGTTTCGCCGAGGGTGATCTGTTGCGCTTCGCGGCACCGGTGTCGCTGGACTGCGACGAGGTCATCGGCTGGCCACTGCGCAGGGAAGGACAGGCGCTGTGCTCGGCGGAACTCGATCCCGCCGAGCGCGCTGTATTGCCGCCGGTCGATGTCTGGCTGGTGCATGGCGGCGAGGTGCAGGCTCTGCGGCTCGCGGAAGCGGAACTGCTCGATCCATCGCTCTGGCTGGCCCCCAATCCGGTCTTGCTCGATACCTTCGATTGCCGCGAGATCCTGCCCGAGCCCGTCGTGCTCGATGCCGATGGGCGCACGCTGCGCGAGGTGCTCGGCGATGCCGTGCCGCCTGCCAGCGCTGCGCAGACAGAGTTCCTTCAGGCGATGGCCGAGCGCGCGCGGCGGGAGCAAGCGTTGAGGCAGGTCGACACCGGGCGAGGCACGAGCCTGGGTAGCGGCCATCATCGTCGCGACGGTGGCTCCGGCATCTCGATGCGCGCAGTGGCTTGGTTGGTCGGTATCGCGGCAGCGTTGTTCTTCGCGCGGGCACTGTTCCATGGACTGGAAGGCTCGCCGACCACATCGCTGCCCGGAACGCCGGCGAGAACCCATGTGGCGAGTTCGCAGGTCGATGCATCCGGCTTGTGGCTGTCGCTGATCGTGTTCGGACTGGTGGCGGTGCTTGCGTGGTGGGGGCGTGTCCTGAACGCGCGAGACCCGAGGCGTGCAATGGGGGGGCGGGCGACCGAGACCTGTGCCGAAGCCGGTCGCAACGCCAACGAAGCCGCTCATCAAGCAACGCGGCACCGCGCGGCCGAGTCGCTCCCGCTGGCGGGATTGGGCGGCTCGCCTTGCGATTACCTCGCGGTTATCCCGGCTGCTGGGCCGCCAGCAGGCTGCCTACCTGAATCGCATGCTCAAGATGTTCGACGACGGCGACCTCAAGCAGGCGCTGCGCCACGCGATTCCGCTCGGCGGCGGCGCTGAGTCGCTCGGACAAGCCTTTGGCCCGCTGGGCCCGCGCAGCGACCTCTCGCTGAGCGGGTCGCTGGGGCAGACGACCAGCATCGACTTCGGCAACGAGTTCGAGACCCACCTGCGCCAGCTTTACCGCAAGACCTACGAGAAGCTGGATCGCGAAGGCCGTATCGACGAAGCCGTATTCGTGCTGGCGGAGTTGCTGCAGGTGCGCCAGGAGGCGCTCGACTATCTCGAAAAGCATCAGCGCCACTCGCAGGCCGCCGAACTGGCGCTCGCGTGGGACTGGCCGCCGCCCGTCATTGTCCGCCTGCTGTGCCTGTCAGGCGATTGGCGCCGCGCGCTCGCCGTTGCGCGGCGCGACAACGCGTTCGGCAACGCCGTCGTGCAGATGCAGGAACGCTGGCCCGACGCGGCCAACCGCCTGCGCGAGGAATGGGGCCAGGCGCTGGCGCAGCAGGGCGAGTGGCTGAAGGCAGTCGATGCCGTCTGGCCGGTGGTTGCGCTGCGCGAGCAGGCTGCCGCATGGTTGCTGGCCGCCGAGGCAGCGGGGGGGCATCTGGCGGCTCGTGCGCTCGTGCAGCGCGCATTGCTGCTGCCCGACACCCTGCAGGCCTGCACGGCCCGGCTGCAATCGCTGCGTGACGATCCGCTGCTGCACGGCGAGCGCGCCGCGCTGGCTGCCGCGCTGACCGCCGTATCGGAACACACCGAGGCCTCGCGCGGACTGGTGGCTGTGCTGATGCCCGCGCTGCTGGCCGACCAGTCCCAGGGGCGCGGTCGGCTGGACAGGAAGTCGTTGCTGTCGCTGGTGCGGCTGAGCGCCGACACGCTTCTGCAAGCCGATCTTCCAGGAGGCGAACTGCCGGGCGCTGAAGCTAGCCCGCTGGCCCGGAAATCCGCAGTGCTGGCGTTCGAAGCGCCTGCCGCGGGTGCGCATGCGGTGCTCGATGTCGTGCTGCTCGACGAGGGGCGCTACCTCGTCGCGATCGGCGAGGCTGGCGCGCTGATAGTCGACCCGGCGGGTCGGGTTCTGGCCCGCTTTGCCGTGCCGGCCTACCGGCTGGTGGCGGCCCACAGCGCGCAGGTCGTGCTCGCGCTGGCCTCCCGAGACGGCTTGTGGCGGGTGAGCCGGGTCGACCTGGTGCAGCGGGAAATCAGCGACCTCGGACTGAGCGACATCGAACACTTCGCCAGCGAGTTCGACGGCATCGGCTGGACCGTGGCACGCGGGCGGCGCGTCCAGGTGATCGACACCGGCAAGTCGCTGCAGGACGTGCTCTGGCAGGTAAGCGACCTGCCGGGTGTCGTGGCGGCGCTGTCGGCCACGCGGACCATCGAACAGTTCATCGTCGAGGACGACGTTCTGGGGCCGTGCCTGTGGCGCTATCAATGCCCGCAGCGCCGCCTGCTGAGCCGCGAGCCTCTTGCGGTTGCGGGCAGTTCGGTGTCGCTGCGGCTTCTGCATCCGCAACTGGGGGTCGTGAGCCTGCGCGGCGAGCCTCGGGATGACGGGCTGTTCGAGCTGAGCTGGGAGGGCCTGAACGGAATGAATGGTCGGGCCAGCCTGCCCGTCCCGGATCCCAGCGGATTGCAGTCATGGATCGACAGCGACTGGATGCTGCTGCGCCTGCCAGGGCCGACGCACGACGTGTCGGTGCGCCAACTGCGCGGCGGCAGCGTCAAGGCATCGATTTCCTGGCCCGTGGAGGCCGCAGTTCGTGCGCGTGCTGTACCGAACGGCTGGCTGCTCTTCGACGATCAGGGTCGCGTGCTGCACCTCGACACCGAGCGCAGCACGGCGGCGAGCTTCGCCATCCGCTGAGTCACTTCCAGGGCGTAGGCGCCGGCACCTCGCACACCGGCTCCACGTCGACACTCTTGAAATCCGCCGGCGAGACGATCTCCAGGTACTCCATGTCCGGCGAGTAGTCGAACAGGAAGTGCCGGATACCCGGGCGCTGGTGCACCACGTCGCCGGCCTCGACCAGGGTTTCCTTGTCCTCGTACATGAAGCGGGCCCAGCCCTTGACCATGATCACGATCTGGAAGTCCGCCTCATGGCGGTGCCAGCCGGTGCCCGTTTCCGGTGCCATGTTGGCCTTGACCAGATGCGCGATCACCTTGCCGTTGGTGGCTTCTGCCACGCCCAGGTCGCGGTAGAGGAAAAAGTCACGCAAACCACCCGATACGAACTCGGTGTCGCCGGGCTTCACATGGGAGAACTGGGTGGCGGTACGGTCCAGCATGGGGCGCTCCTTCGCAGGTGGTTGGTGTTGCAGTGCAGCACGCATAAAGCGTTCCCGGGCCGGGCCGGCGGCGAGCGATTCAGCGGCTCGCGAAGCCGTCGGTCGCGCGCAGCAGCCGGTCGAGGATGCCGGGCTCCGAGTAGGCATGCCCCGCGCCCTCGATCAGGTGAAACTCCGCCTCGGGCCAGGCCTTGTGCAGCGCCCAGGCGTAGCGCGCGGGGCAGGGCATGTCGTAGCGGCCGTGCACGATCACGCCGGGAATGCCGTGCAGCCGGTGCGCGTCGCGCAGCAGCTGGCCCTGCTCGAGCCAGGCGTCGTGCACGAAGTAGTGGTTCTCCAGCCGCGCGAAGGCCAGTGCGAAATGATCTTCGGCGTGCGCCTGTGCAATCGACGGGCTCGGCAGCAGCGTAATGGTCTCGGCCTCCCACACGCTCCAAGCGCGTGCCGCCTCGATGCGCGCCACCGGGTCGTCTCCGGTGAGCTGCTTGCGGTAGGCGGCGATCATGTCGCCGCGCTCGGCCTCGGGAATGGGCGCCTGGAACTTCTCCCACTTGTCGGGGAACATCTCCGACACGCCGAACTGGTAGTACCACTGCAGCTCCGCACGGGTCACGGTATAGATGCCGCGAAGCACCAGTTCGCTCACGTGCTCGGGGTGCTTCTGTGCGTAGGCGAGGGCGAGCGTGGAGCCCCACGAGCCGCCGAACACCAGCCACTTGTCGACGCCGGCACGCTCGCGCAGGCGCTCGATGTCGGCGACCAGGTGCCAGGTCGTGTTGGCTTCCAGGCCGGCATGCGGCAGCGATCGGCCGCAGCCGCGCTGGTCGAACAGCGTCAGGTCGTAGCGCGCGGGATCGAACAGCCGGCGGTGCTCCGGCGAGATGCCGCCGCCGGGGCCGCCGTGCAGGAACACGGCCGGCTTCGCGCCGGGCGTGCCGCAGCGCTCGTAGTAGATCTGGTGGCCGTCGCCCACGTCGAGCATGCCGCTTTCGTAGGGCTCGATCGGGGGATAGGGCTGGCGCAGTTCGGTCATCGGGTGCTTCCTCTGTCTGATCGTGACGGATCCCGCATCGTCGCATGGCGGGAAATATCGGCTTGACGAGTGCCGGGGCCTTCCAGATACTCAACCACATGGTTCAGTCAACTGCCCAACCCGAAGCCGAAGCCGACGCCGATGCCCTCGACGCAGTCTTCGCCGCGCTCTCCGATTCCACCCGGCGCGCCGTGCTCGAAGCCCTGGGCGAACGCAGCCTCAGCGTGACCGAGTTGGCCGGGCCGCACGACATGTCCCTCACCGGCTTCATGAAGCACCTGCGCGTGCTGGAAGACGCGGGCCTGATCTCCCGCACGAAGGAGGGCCGCATCGTGCGCTGCGAGCTGTCGCCCCGGCCCATGCAGGAGGCCGCCGTGTGGCTGTCGCGGTACGAGAAATTCTGGACCGGGCGCCTCGATGCATTGGCGCGCTTTCTCTATCACCAGGAGGAGACCGAATGGAAAACCCTTCCGCCCGAGGTACCGGGCGTCCCTCGCTCACCCTCAGGCGGCACTTCCGCGTCTCGCCCGACAAGGTCTGGCGCGCGTGGACCGACCCGCAGGCGCTGAAGCTCTGGTTCGGGCCCGAGGAAATCGTCTCGGTGCCGATCGCCGAGGTCGACCTGCGCGTGGGCGGCCGCTTCCGCGTGGCCATGCTGGCCGATGACGGCGAGACGCACGACGTGAGCGGCACGTATCTCGAGATCGTTCCGAACCGCAAGCTGGTCTTCAGCTGGGCCTGGCGCAGCACGCCGGAGCGCGAGTCGCGCGTCACCCTGAGCATCGAGCCCGATGCCGAGGGCTGCGAGCTGGTGCTGCTTCACGAGCAGTTCTTCGACGAAGCCGCGCGCGACGCCCACGAGCACGGCTGGACCGGCGCGCTCGTCAAGCTGCAGACCTGGCTGAGCCTTGCCGCCTGAACCGCCGACAACAAAAGGACGAACGAAGAACGAATGAAGAACACCTCGCCACCGGCTCGCGCCACGATGCGCGAATGGACCGGCCTGGCCGTCATAGCGCTGCCCTGCATGCTCTATTCGATGGATCTCACGGTGCTCAACCTCGCGATCCCGTCGATCAGCGAGGAGCTCAAGCCCACGGCCTCGCAGCTGCTGTGGATCGTCGATATCTACGGCTTCTTCGTGGCCGGACTGCTGGTCACCATGGGAACGCTGGGCGACCGCATCGGCCGGCGTCGCCTGCTGCTGATCGGCGCGGCGGCGTTCGGCACCGCCTCGGTGCTCGCGGCGTTCTCGACCAGCGCCAACATGCTCATCGCGACGCGGGCGCTGCTCGGCGTGGCGGGCGCGACGCTGGCACCGTCCACGCTCTCGCTGATCCGCAACATGTTCCTCGACCCGGGGCAGCGCACCGTCGCCATCGGCGTGTGGATCTCGAGCTATTCGGCCGGCGCCGTCATCGGCCCGGTGCTGGGCGGCGTGCTGCTGCAGTTCTTTCCGTGGGGCTCGGTGTTCCTGATCGGCGTGCCGGTGATGGTGCTGCTGCTGGTGCTCGGACCGCTGCTGCTGCCCGAATACCGCGACCCCGATGCGGCCCGGCTCGACCTGGCCAGCGTGGCGCTCTCTCTGGGCGCGGTGCTGCCGGTGATCTACGGCGTGAAGCAGATCGCGGAGCACGGGCCGCACCTGGTGCCGGCGCTGTCGATCTCGCTGGGCCTGGCCCTGGGCTGGGTGTTCGTGCGCCGGCAGAAACGGCTGGCCGACCCGATGATCGACCTGGGCCTGTTCCGCCTGCCGGCCTTCACCGTCTCGCTCGGCGCCTACATGCTGGCCTGCTTCGTGATGTTCGGCATCTTCCTCTACAACGCCCAGTACCTGCAGCTGGTTCTGGGGCTGTCGCCGCTGCATGCCGGTCTGTGGAGCATGCCCGGGGCGGGGGCTTTCATCGTCGGCTCCATGGTCGTTCCGGCGCTGGTGCGGCGCATGCGCCCGGCCTTCGTGATGGGCGGCGGGCTGGCGGTGGCGGCGCTGGGTTTCGGCATGCTGGTGGTGCTGCCCGCGCAGGACGGGCTGGCCTGGATGGTGGGCAGCGCGGTCATCTCCTCGCTCGGGCTGGCACCGGTTTTCACGCTGGCGACCGACCTGGTCGTGGGCAGCGCGCCGCCGGAGCGCGCGGGCGTGGCCTCGGCGATCTCCGAGACCAGCTCGGAATTCGGCGGGGCGCTGGGCATCGCGATCCTCGGCGCCATCGGGGCCGCCATCTATCGCAATGCCATGGCTGATGCAGCGCCCGCGGGCCTGGTGGGCGCGTCCGAGGTGGAGGCCGCCCGCAGCACGCTGGGCGGGGCGGTCGCGCTGGCCGGGCAGATCGGCGGGAGCGCAGGCGCCGAGTTGCTCGACGCGGGCCGGGTTGCCCTGCTGCGCGGCATTCGGCTCACGGCCGGAGTCAGCGCGGCGGTGCTGCTGTTCGTGGCGGGGCTGGTGGCGATCCGGCTGCGCGGCGCGGGCAGTGCCGGGCAGGCGCACCCTGGGGATGCCCCGGGTGCCGCCGCATTGCCGGAGCGTTGACGAGACCCCATACTGGGGCTCCCACGACGCGACCACCGGAGCCTTCCATGAGCAACGAACTGCGCAAGAAGCTGCATGACCTGGCCGAACTCTGCGACAACACCAGCGACCCGCAGACCAGGGCCATCATCGAGGCGATCCGGCTGCAGACGGCGGTGCTGAACGAGCGGCTGTTCTCCATCGAGCTGCAGGTGGCGGCCCTGTCCAAGCGCCTCGAAAACACGACCGACTGAGGGGCGGCCGCTTTGTTGGGATAATCCCCGCCATGAGCGGCAACACCTTCGGAAATCTCTTCGCGGTCACCAATTTCGGCGAGTCGCATGGCCCGGCCATCGGCTGCGTCATCGACGGCTGCCCCCCGGGCATGGAACTCAGCGAGGCCGACATCCAAGGCGACCTGGACCGCCGCCGCCCAGGCACCAGTCGCCACGTCACCCAGCGCAACGAGCCCGACGCGGTGCAGATCCTTTCGGGCGTATACGAAGGCAAGACCACCGGCACGCCCATCGCGCTGCTGATCCAGAACACCGACCAGCGCAGCAAGGACTACGGGCAGATCGCCCAGCAGTTCCGCCCGGGCCACGCCGACTTCACCTACTTCAAGAAATACGGCATCCGCGACCCGCGCGGCGGCGGGCGCTCTTCGGCGCGGCTGACCGCGCCCATGGTGGCCGCCGGCGCGGTCGCCAAGAAATGGCTGGCCGAGAAGTACGGCATGGTGTTTCGCGGCTGCATGACGCAGATCGGCGAGATCGCCATTCCCTTCGAGAGCTGGGACCACGTGCCCAACAACCCCTTCTTCGCCCCCATCGCCGACGTGAGCGCGCTGGAGGACTACATGGACCGCCTGCGCAAGGCCGGCGACTCGTGCGGCGCGCGACTTCGCGTCACCGCGACGAACGTGCCCGTGGGCCTGGGCGAGCCGCTCTTCGACAAGCTCGACGCCGAGATCGCCTACGCCATGATGGGCATCAACGCGGTGAAGGCGGTGGAGATCGGCGCCGGCTTCGACAGCGTCACCCAGCGCGGCACCACGCACGGCGACTCGATCACGCCCACCGGCTTCGTCACCAACAACGCGGGCGGCATCCTGGGCGGCATCAGCTCGGGGCAAGACCTCGAAGTGAGCATCGCGATCAAGCCCACCAGCTCGATCATCAGCCCGCGCCAGTCCATCGACATCCACAACAACCCCGTCGAGGTCGTCACCAAGGGCCGCCACGACCCGTGCGTGGGCATCCGCGCGACGCCCATTGCCGAGGCCATGCTGGCGCTGGTGGTGATCGAGCACGTGCTGCGCAACCGTGCGCAGTGCGGCGACGTGCCCCAAGGGGCCCTGGGCAGCAAGACGGAAGCCGCTTCGCCGCAGGCGTCTTTCCTCTAGTGTCCGAGCCGCCACCAGTGGCCGCCGCCAGACGCGGCCACCTGCTGGCGTTCGCTGGCCTTTCGGCCAGCTATTTCGCGCACATCGGTTTCTTCAACCCCTACCTGCCGCTCTGGCTGAAGGACCTGGGGCTGCCGATCTTCACCATCAGCCTGCTGGCTTCGGTGCAGTCGATCACGCGCGTGTTCGCGCCCTATGCCTGGGGTGCGCTCAGCGACCACACGGGGCAGCGCGTGAAGCTGCTGCGCTTCAGCGCGGCGGTGGCGCTGGCGAGTTCCTTCGGGCTGTGGTGGAACGGCGGCGCATGGTGGCTCGCGCTGGTGCTGCTGGTGATGTTCACGCACACCAGTTCGATGATGTCGCTCACCGAAGCCGCCGTGGCGCAGCTGGTTGCCGGCGACTGGGGGCGCTACGGGCGCATCCGGCTGTGCGGCTCGGCCGGTTTCCTGCTCACCGTGTTCGTGGCGGGCGAGTGGTTCGACCGCTTCGGCATGAAGCACTTTCCGGCATGGGCGGGCGGCACGCTGGCCATCGTGCTGATCGCGACGATGAAGCTGCCCGACGTGCGCGAGCCGCCCGCCGCGCATGACGCGGTGAAGGAGCCCATCGGGCCGGTGCTGCGCAATCCGGCCGTGCAGTGGTTCTTCGCTGCGCTGTTCTTCCAGGTGATGTCGCACTTCTCGGTGTACGCCTTCTTCTCGCTCTACCTCGATTCGATCGGCTACGGCAAGAGCACCATCGGCCTGTTGTGGGCCCTGTCGGTGGTGGCGGAGATCGTTTGGTTCTTCCTGCAGGGCAGGCTCATCGGCCTGATGACGATGCCGCGCTGGATGCTGGTGTGCAGCGTCGCCGCCGTCGCGCGGCTTGGGCTGACGGCCGGGCTGGGCAGCTGGATCGCGGCCCTCGTCCTGGCGCAGTGGCTGCATGCGCTGAGCTTCGCGGCGCATCACACGACCTGCATCGCGGTGGTGTCGCGGCGATTCCCCGGTCATCTGCGCGGGCGAGGGCAGGCGCTGTTCACCGTCATCGGCTACGGCTTCGGGGGAGTGCTGGGCGTCTTGCTTGGCGGTGCTGTTGCGCAGGCCTTCGGCTATCGCACGATGTTTACGGCTGCCACCTTGTTGGCGGTGCTCGGCAGCCTGTGTGCGTGGCGGGTGGTGAAGCTGGATCGGATGGAGCGCGCGGCAAGGGTCTGAGCTGACCTCCCGACAAAGTGTCATGGGCCTTACATGCTCACGTCACCTCGGATTTTTACGCTGCGCGCTCCGTAACCTTTTCTCCTAATTTCTCATGTCCGTTTCCGACGAATCGCGCGGCGCGAATGCGCCGCGCATCTCTTCGCCTGTCCAATCGAACGCTGCCGAACAGAACAACGACAACAACAGCAGCAACACGGCACCGCGCCGCCAGGTGCTCAAGCTCGGCGCCTCGCTTCTTACGGTCGGCGGCAGCGGGGCCTTGCTCGCGGCATGCGGCGGCGGCGGTGGTGGCGGCACGCCTGTTCTCCCGCTTCCAGCTGCGGCTCCGGCTCCGGCTCCGGCGCCCGCGCCGGCCGCAACGCCAGCTCCGCCGGCGGCGGTCGCCAAGATCTTCGAGCTTCTCGATCGCCGTGATGCCCGACACCCAGTTCTACGCCCGCTACGCCACGGCAGCCGAGAGCGACCAGTACAACAAGCGCTTCGGCAGCGCGCCCTTCGCCGCGCAGACCAAGTGGATCGCCGACAACGCCAAGGGCCTGAACATCCCGTTCACCATCCACCTCGGCGACGTGGTCGATCAGGTCGGCAAGCCCGACCAGTGGAAGGTGGCCGATGCCGCCATGAAGATCCTCGAGGACGCGAAGCTGCCCTACAGCGTGCTCGCCGGCAACCACGACGTGCTGCGGGACATCGACTACAGCGTCGATCCCTCGGGCGGCACCGACAAGGACCGCACTCCCGCCAACGAGCCCTACATCCAGTGGTTCGGCACCGAGCGCGCGAAGAAGCAGGCAACCTTCGGTGCGCGCGATACCAGCGGTTTCCACGAGTACCACGTGTTCGAAGCTCAGGGCCAGAAGTTCATGGTGCTGTCGCTGTCGTGGCGCATCTCCGACGCCGGCATTGCATGGGCACGCCAGGTGATCGCGAAGAACCCGACGCTGCCCGTAATCTTGGTGAACCACCAGTTGCTCAATATCGCTCCCGACGGCACCAGCCCGCTCGAAACCGACTACGGCAAGATGCTGTGGGACAAGCTGATCCGCGACAACGACCAGATCTTCATGACGCTCAACGGCCATCACCACGGCGCTGCGCATCTCACGAAGATCAACGACTTCGGCCACAAGGTCGAGGAGATGGTGGTCGACTACCAGATGGCCTACCAGGGCGGCAACGGCCTGATGCGCCTCTACGAATTCGACCTGACCAACAAGAAGATCAAGGTGCTGTCGTTCTCGCCCTGGGTTCCGCAGAAGCCGGCGGCCACGCTCAATAGCTTCGACCAGGCGGTGCTCACCACGCCGAACGAAGCCTTCACCATCGACATGGACTTCGCCCAGCGCTTCTCGGGCTTCAACAAGAGCTTCGGTACCGGCAGCGCCACTATCGAGGGCTCGCTGGTCGACAAGGCCCGTTCGATGATCCTTGCCAACTACAAGGAACCGGCGACGACCGTGCAGCGACCCGCAACGAATTCGGATGACTACCCCAAGGTGGCGAATACGCTGGCGCACTGGCGCTTCTTCGGGGGTACGGCTAACCAGCCGGTGCTGCCCGGCACTGTCATCGCCGATGTCACGGGCAACAACCCGCTGCACCGTGATGCGCTCAATCAGGGCGGCGTGGTCGGGGCGACCGATGGCGACATCGTTTGGACCGACGACCGCCACTACCTCTCGGCCGCGCCGGGCTCCGTGCGTTTCCTGAACACCAACAAGAACACGCCGCGCCTGAGCTACTTCCTCACCGAGACGACGGCGTCGATCAATGCGCAGACGCTGGAGAACGGCTACACGATCGAAGCCTTTATCAAGATCGACAAGAGCTGGACCAGCGCCAACCAAGCCTGGATGAACATCATGACGCGTGATGGCAAGCGCGGCGATCTGGCGGGCTTCTCGGGCGGCGATCCGGAGTCGCCGCCGATGCTGTTCGCCATATCGAGCCTGCGCGAAGTGCAGTGGGAGGTGACCCCGAGCCCGGCTGGAACCCGCGCGCCCAAGGCCAACTGGTCGGGCGAAGTCATCGCCGACCGCTGGGTGCACATTGCCATCGTGAACGACTCGGTGTCGCACGACACCACGATGTATGTCGAAGGTGCGCCGGTGCTGCGCAACGCCTCGGCCATTCCTGGCTTGGCCACGCTCTCGGCCACTGCACCGTGGGTCGTTGGCGGTGGGTCGTGGGACGGCGCTCGTGCCGACGGTTTCTTCGGCAACATCGGCGAGATCCGAGTCGTGGCGGCAGCGCTGACCCCGGCTCAGTGGCTCACGGCACGCAAGCCCGCCTGAAGCTTCGGCCCTCCCTCTGACCGCGATGCGGGAAGGCCGGCTGCCTATTTTTTCTTGCCGGTCTTTCCCGCCTTCACTGCCTTCGCTGCACCCTTGCCGTTCTCCTTCTCGAAAATCGCAAAGTACTCCGAAGCCAGTTTCCGCAGCGACCGCCCGATGTTCGCGTAGTCGTATTCGTTGAGGTTCGCCAGCGACACGCGCCCCGACGCATGCTTGCCGCCGAAGCCGCGTCCCGGCAGCAGCACGATGCTGGTCTCCTCCGCGATGCGAAAGAGAGCCTCGTTCGGCTGCAGCTTCGTCACGATCCATTTGCCGAAGCGCTCGCCATGCATCTGCGTGGCGATCTCCTGAAGGTCGAGCAGGTGGTAGTAGCTCACCGAATTGGGGTCGAGCTCCAGCGGCAGGCCAAGCTCGCGGTACAGCGCTTCCTTGCGGCGCAGGACGATGCGCTTCATCGACTTCTTGTACGCCTCGGGCTCGTCCATCAGACAGAACAGCGAGAACATCACCATCTGCGCCTGCACGGGCGTCGAGAGGCCGGCCGTGTGGTTCAGCGCCACGGTGCGGCTGTCGGCCACCAGCCGGTCGATGAACTTCAGCTTGCGCGGCTCGGTGGTGATCGAGCTGTAGCGCGCATCGAGTTCCTTCAGCTGCGCCTCGGGCAATTGCGCGATCCTGCGGTCGATGATGTTGTCCTCGTGCGTGGCCACCACGCCCATGCGCCAGCCGGTCGCACCGAAATACTTGGAGAACGAATACACCAGGATCGTGTTGTGCGGGCAGATCGCGAAGAGCGAGCGGAAGTCGTCGGCGAAGGTGCCGTACACGTCGTCGGTGAGGATGATGAGGTCCGGCCGCTGCTTCACGATGTCCGCGATGTAGCCCAGCACCTCGTCGCTGATCTTCACCGAGGGCGGGTTGCTCGGATTGCACAGGAAGAAGGCCTTGACCTTCGGATCGAGCAGCTTCTGCAGCTCTTTCTTCGTGAACTGCCAGCCGTTCTCCGAAGGCGCGTCGATCAGCGCCTCGATGAGCTGGTAGTCGTTCAGGTGCGGAATCTCGATGTACGGCGTGAAGATCGGCATGCCCAGCGCGATGGTGTCGCCCGCTTGTAGCAGCAGGTTCTCGCGCAGGCTGTTGAACAGGTAGGTCATGGCGGCCGTGCCGCCTTCCACCGCGTACATGTCGAAGTTGCCCACGAAGGGATGCGTGCCGATCATCTCCTGGTGGATGTACTTGCCCACGATGATCTCGCTCAGGCGCAGCATGCGGTCAGGCACCGGGTAGTTGCAGCCGAGGATGGCCTCGCACATCTCGTAGATGAAGTCGCCGGCCGACAGGCCCAGCTGGTCGCGCACGTACGACACGGCCGCCTCGATGAAGCGCACGCCGGGTTCGCCCTCGTGTGCCTTGGTGAAAATCTCGAAGCGCGCCTCGATACCCTCGCGCTGCGGAAAGCCGCCCACGCCGTCCATGTAGATGTAGGAGCGCTCGCTCTCGGTCATCGCGAAGAGGCCGAACTGGAAGAAGCCATGGCGCGGCGTGGTCGCCAGGAAGTTCGGATTGCCGCGCCCTGCGTTCAGCATCAGCCGGTCGCTCTGCCGGGCCACCTGGATGAGGGCATCCTTCAGTTCGAAGGGGCTCAAGCCGCCGAGTTTTTTCACGTCGCTGAAATCCATTGGATGCTCCTGTTTGAAGGGATGAGAAAAAGAAGGAAGGCAGGCCGTCGCATTCAAACGAGCGCGACGATCAGCGGCCCGAGCAGCGTGAGAAACACGTTCGCCAGCGCATAGGTGATGGCGAAGGGCACGGTGGGAATCGAGTTCTCGGCCTTGTCCAGCACCTCGCCGAAGGCCGGGTTGGCGCTGCGGGAGCCGCTCAGCGCACCGGCGAAGACGGCCGTGTTGCCGTAGCGCAGCACGTAGCGGCCGAAGAGCATGGTCAGCAGCATCGGCACGATGGTCACGACCACGCCCACGCCGAAGATGGTCAGGCCCAGCTGCTTGATGGTCTGCACGGCCTGCAGGCCCGACGACAGCCCCACCACCACGACGAAGCCCGCGAGGCCCAGATCCTTCAGCAGTTGCACCGCGCTCGGGGGCAGGGCGCCGAAGGTCTGGCGCTTCGCGCGGTACCAGCCGAAGAGCAGGCCCGACAGCAGCGCGCCGCCGCCCGCGCCCAGCGTCAGCGGGATGCTGCCGATCTTCACGCTCAGCAAGCCGACCAGCAGCCCCACGACGAGGCCGGCCCCGAGGTAGACGAAGTCGGTTTTCGCGCTCGGCACGATCACGTCGCCGACGATGGCGGCCACACGCTTCACGTCCTGTTCGGAGCCAAAGATCGACACAAGGTCGCCGGTCTGCACCACGGTATCGGGCTTCATCGGCAGCACCTTGCCCATGCGGCTCAGCTGCACCACGAAGATGCCGTGGCGCACGCCGCCGGCGGTGGCCTTGCGGATCTCGTCGACCGTCTTCCGGTCGAAATCCTTGTTGGTCAGCACGATCTCGCGCTTGTGCATGGTGAGCTCCATGCCGTCGACCGCGTAGACCTCCTTGCCCAGCAGCGGCGCGCTGGCCACCACCGCGTCGCGCCGGCCGACGGCCAGCACGATGTCGCCCTTGTGCAGCACGAGCTCGGGGCTCACTTCGACGAACTTGCCGTCGCGCTTCACGCGCTCGATGGTGATGGTCGTGGCCGGGTTGGCGTTCTCGATGTCGGCGACGGTGCGCTTCGGCTCGGCCGTGAGTTCGTAGATGCGGCCCACCAGCGAGGGGGCGGCTTCCTCCTGGTCGGGGCCCAGCACCTTCACGCCGGCCTGCTGCGCGGTCTCGGCCGCGATGGCGTCGTCGCGGATGGTGCGGCCCATGAACTTGGGCAGGATGTTGACGCACACGATGATCGCGCCGAAGGAGCCAAACACGTAGGTCACCGCATAGCCGATGGCCACGTTGGCCTGCAGCCGCGCGGTTTCGGCGGCATCGAGCCCGAGCTTGCCGATGGCGTCTCCCGCCGTGCCGATGATGGCCGACTGCGTGAGGCCGCCCGCGGCCACGCCCGCTGCAAGGCCCTTGTCGAGTTCGCAGAGCCTGGCCATCACCACCACGGTGGCGAGGCCCGTGGCCGCCATCACCGCGGCCAGGATGATCTCCTTCACCGATTGCCTGCCGAGCGAACTGAAGAACTGCGGCCCGCTCTCGAAGCCCACCGCGTAGATGAAGAGGGCGAAGAGCACCGCCTTCACGCCGTTGTCGACCTGCACGCCGACCTGGCTCACCAGCACCGCCACCAGCAGCGAGCCGGCCACGCCGCCGAGCTGGAACTTGCCGAACTTGATCTTGCCGATCCAGTAGCCGACGGCCAGCGAGAGAAATAGCGCCATTTCGGGCGACTTCTTGAAGAGTTCGTGCAGCCATTCCATGGGTCGGGTTCCTTTCGGGTTCTTGACGTTGCTCAAGCTCATTTCGCCGCGTGCGCCACCAGTCCGGCCAGTGCCACGATGAGCGGGCCCATCAGCGGCAGCACCACGTTCGAAATCGCGTAGGTGATCGTGTAGCCCAGCAGCGGCGTTGCGTTGCCGGCGGCGTTCTGCACGGCGCTGAGCGCCGGCGTGCTGCACTGCTGGCCTGCGATGGCGCCCAGCAGAACGGGTGCATCGAGCTTGAGCAGCCGGTGGCCGACGAAGAGCGAGATGCACGCCGGCACCACAGCGACGGCCACGCCCACCAGCGGCAGCGCGATGCCGAATTTCTTGACGAGCGCCAGCGCCTGCGGCCCGGAAGCGAGGCCGACGCAGGCGATGAAGGTGGCCAGGCCCAGGTCCTTCATCAGTGCCAGGGCTTCGGGTGGCACGCTCAGGCGATGCGGGTTCTTCGACTGGTACCAGCCGAAGATCAGCCCCGTGAGCAGCGCGCCGCCGCCCGTGCCCAGCGAGAACGGAATGCCGCCCAGCTTGACGCTGAAGCCTCCGATGAACACGCCCAGCAGGATGCCCATGGCCGCGTAGCTGATGTTGCTGTGCGTGGATTCGACGACGCGGTCGCCGATGAGCGGCACCGCCCGCGCCACTTCGAGCACCGGGCCGTAGAGCTTGAGCACGTCGCCGCGCTGCAGCTTCACGTCGTGCAGCAGCGGCATCGCGTTGCCGTCGCGCTCGAGGCCGACGATCTGCACGCCCGGCGGAAGCGGCGCCCCGAGCTCGTGCAGTTCGCGCCCGAACCATTCGCGCCGGCCGACCACCACCTCGGTGGTCTCGACCACCGCATCGAAGGCCGTGGTGTTGGCGAACTCGCGGCCAAGCAGCTCGGCCACGTTCACCAGCACGCTGCGGCGCCCGATGGCGAGCACCTCGTCGAAGGCCTGCAGCCTGAGCGTGGGCTCCACCGCCAGGTTCTGCCCGCGCCGCACGACCTGCTCGATGCTGGCGTGGCCTTCGAAGATGGCCGCCAGCTCGCCCATCGTGCCGGCCGCGGCCGACGGTGACGAGGAACACGCGCCCGATCATCTCGGGCGTGGCCGAAGCCGCGTCGGGCTCGTCGCCTCCGCCGCCCATCTCTTTCCAGAGCCGGTCGGCTTCGGCGCGCAGGTCCACCCGCAGCAGCAGCGGAAAGACCTGGCTGGTGGCCACCACGATCGCGATCAGCCCGAACACGTAGGTGATGGAGTAGGCCGTGACCACGTTGGCCTGCAGCTGCCGGATGTCGGACAGCGGCAGCGCTAGCTTGGAGATGGCGTCGGTCGCGGTGCCCACCACCGCCGATTCGGTTGCCGCGCCGGCCATGAGGCCGGCGGCGGTGCCCTGGTCGAGCGAGAGGAAGATGGTGGCGCCGAGCACCAGCGCCAGCACCGCAACCACTTCGACCAGGCAGAGCAGCCCCAGCCGCAGCCCCTTGGCATCGAGGTTCGCGAAGAACTGGGGGCCGCCCGCATAGCCGAGCGCGAAGATGAAAAGCATGAAGAACACGTTCTTCACGCCGTCGTCGAGATGGATGCCGAGTTGCCCGACGACCAGCGCGGCGATCAACGTGCCGCAGATGCCCCCGAGCTGGATCGGGCCGAAGCGGATCTGGCCGATCGCGTAGCCGATGGCGAGCACCAGGAATAGCGCGATCTCGGGCTGGCTTTTAAGAATTGCAACCAGATCGTGAAGCACGGCCTGGTCCTTGTCACGGGCGAACCGGTCGAAGAGGGGCGGCCTTATTGGCCCGGCAATTGAGGCGGGCGTAATTCACGCAACCCCCGTTTCGATGGGGGCGTATGCCGGTGGGCGCAACGCGCAGACTTTATGCTGATTTGAGGAGCCGTCTATTTCTCGCATTGGCTCTTACGATAAATCAACATTTAAAATAATTGTGAAATTGTGTGCTGGGAGGTGAGTGTGAAACTCATGTTTAAAACGATATTCGTATTGTCGAAATTCTTTTTAGGTAATTGGTCGTATAAATCGGCCGTGGCAGCCCAATGACGCGGCGAGTCACGATCCAGACGCCGGCAGGCGAGGCGTTGCAGTTCCGCCAACTCGTAGGCCGCGAGGCACTGAGCCAGCTGTACGCCTTCGACGTCGAACTGCTGGGCACCAGCAACGGCGTGGACCCCAAGACCCTGCTGGGCAAGGCTTCCACCGTGACGGTGGAGACCGAAGGCGGGGTGCGCTACCTGGGCGGCATCGTCACGCGCTTCGGGCTGCAGCAGGAGGATGCGCGGCATTCCTTCTACCGGATGCGCCTGCGGCCATGGCTGTGGCTGGCCACGCGGCGCAGCGACTTCCGCATCTTCCAGGGCAAGAGCGTGCCCGACATCGTGATGGAAGTGCTCGGCCGCTACGGCCACCCCATCGAGAAGAAGCTCACGCGCGGCGACTACCGCGTGTGGGACTACTGCGTGCAGTACCACGAGAGCGACTTCGACTTCGTCTCGCGCCTGTGCGAACTCGAAGGCATCTACTACCACTTCAGGCACGAGGCCAGCCAGCACGTGCTCGTCTTCGCCGACGACATCGCCCATTCCCACAGCCCGCTGCCCGGCGGCGAGGAAGTGCGCTACCACCCGCTGGAGAAATCCGGCATGGGCCAGCGCGAGCGCATCTACGCCTGGGAGATCGCAGAGGAAGTGCGCTCGGGCCACCACTACAACGACGACTACGACTTCGAGAAGCCCAAGGCCGAACTCTCGCACCTGAGGCAGATGCCGCCCGGGCACGACCACGACGCCTACGAGAACTACGAATGGCCCGGCGGCTTCGTGCAGCATGGCGACGGCGAGGCCTATGCACGCATCCGCAACGAAGAACAGCTCAGCCAGCGCAGCCGCGTCACCGGCCGCTCCAACCTGCGCGAGCTGGCCACCGGCCACACCCTGCGTCTCACCGGCCACCCCAATGCCGACCAGAACCAGCAATACCTGCTCGTGGGCGTGAGCTACCACCTGCAGGAGAACCTGCAGGCCAGCGAGGGCGTGGAAGGCACCGAAGGCTCGGTGCAGCGCTTCGCATTCGAGGCGCAGCCCACCAGCTACGCCTGGCGCCCGCCGCGCGCCACGACCAAGCCGCGCACGCGCGGCCCGCAGACCGCCATGGTGGTGGGCCCGTCGGGCGAGGAGGTCTGGACCGACAAGTACGGGCGCATCAAGGTGCAGTTCCACTGGGACCGTCTCGGCCAGGAGAACGAGCACTCCAGTTGCTGGGTGCGCGTGTCCACCGCGTGGGCAGGCGCCACCTTCGGCATGACCAGCGTGCCGCGCATCGGCATGGAGGTGATCGTCGACTTCCTGAACGGCGACCCCGACTACCCCATCGTCACCGGCTGCGTGCACAACGCCGACACCATGCCGTCGTGGGAGCTGCCGGGCCAGAAGCACCTGTCGGGCATCAGGAGCCGCGAGCTCGGAGGCGGGCGCGGCAACCACATGGTGCTGGACGATACGCAGGGCAAGATCCAGGCGCAACTGCGCAGCGACCACCAGGCCAGCCAGCTGAGCGTGGGGCACATCGGGCGCATCGAGGACACGGCGGGGCGCAAGGAGCCGCGGGGTCAGGGGTTCGAGCTGCGTACCGACGGCCATGGCGTTTTGCGCTCGGGCAAGGGGCTGCTGGTGACCACCGAGGCGCGCCCGAATGCCCAGGCGCACATCACCGACATGAGCGAGACGGTGGGCCGTCTCACGCAGGCGCGCGACCTGCACGAGGGCCTCAGCGGCGTGGCGCAGGGTGCCCAGGCCCACGAGCCTGGCGACCAGGACGAAGTCACCGCGAGCCTCAAGGAGCAGAACGACGCCATCAAGGGGCAGGGCGGCAACCGCGAGCAGGGCGAGTTCCCCGAGTTCCAGGAAGCGCACATGACCCTGGCCAGCGCCAAGGGGCTGCAGACCGTGGCGCAGGGCTCGACGCACATCGTGAGCAACGAGCACAGCGCGCTCACCAGCGGCGGCCACACGAGCCTGAGCGCGGGCAAGAGCCTGCTGGTGAGCGTGCAGAACGCGATCCGCATGTTCGCCTCCAAGGCCGGCATGCGGCTCGTGGCGGCCGGAGCCGACATCGACATCAAGGCGCTGAAGGACAGCGTGAACGTGCTGGCCAAGCTCAACATCACGCAGACGGCCAACAAGATCACCATCCACGCGAAGGAAGAGGTGGTGATCAACGGCGGCTCGAGCTACAGCCGCTGGAGCTCCGGCGGGATCGAGCACGGCACTTCCGGCACCTGGCGCGAACATGCGTCGGTGCACAGCCTCGTCGGGCCCGCCAGCGAAGGCAAGCCTGCGCTGCCCAATCCACCGCAGGTGCCCAAGGGACAGCTCGACCTGTACCACCAGTACATCAAGTCGACCGGTGAAAAGCGCCAGGGCGTGGCGCAGGGCGACTTCACGGTGGTCGATTCGCAGGGCGGTACGCACGCCGGCACCTTCGACCGCAACGGCTTCGCGACCGTGTCGGGCCTGCCCATCGGCACCGCCAAGGTCACGTTCGGCAAGGACCCTCGCGACCCCTGGGAGGAGGGCAGCTACTACGGGACTCCCGAAGACTGGAAGGCCAAAGGTGCGACGGGCGCAGCGGCTGATGGAGCAGGCGGCGGCGTGTCCGGCATTTCAGGCATCTCGGGCATCTCCGGCCTCATGGGCAACGCCGCCGGGCTGACCGGCTCGGCAGGCGGTGCCGCAGGCGCCCTCGCGGGAGTGGCGGGCATGGGCAGCAAGGCGGCGAGTGCGCTGAACCAGGTCACCCAGGCGGCCGGCATTGCGCAGCAGGCCGTGGGGGCAGCCCAGGCCATCCAGCAGGGCGGCGCCAAGGCGCTGCTGGGCCAGGCGAGCCAGGCCGCGACCGGCATGGCGATACAGGCAGCGGGGGCCAAGCTCGGGCCGATGGGCGTGCCGATCACCGGCGTGATGAGCGGCATGGCTTCCGGCGGCATGAAGCAGGGCGTTGCAACTGCTGCAGCCAATCCCGCGGCCACAGGCCGAACGCCTGGCTTCGCGGGCTGAGCCGCGCGGCCCGCCGCATTCACTTCACCAATACGAAGCACGAGCTCGAAGAGAACAAGAAGAAAAGATGGCAGAACAGGAAGCAGGCGCGAAGCCGCAGGCGGCGGAGCGCGAACCGCAGACGGCGGTGGCACCGCTGAACACGATCGTGAAGGAAGACGTCGCCGCTGCGAGCAAGGCGGTGGACGACTGGCTTCGCTCGTTCAGCGGCGGCTACGTGACGCTGGAGCGCCTGACGATGGTGCTGGGCAGCATTCCGATCGTCGGCAACATCATGGCGCTGGTGGATGTGTTCCTGGACATCATCAACATCGTCGAAAAGAAAGCGAAAGACGGCGTCGACGCGTTCCTGAACTGGGTGAGCCTGGGCATCAACCTGATCGGGCTGATCCCGATACCGCCGAGCATGGCGGCAGCGCGGATGAGCCTGAGGCCGACGCTTCACCTCGTGAAGCAGGAGCTGAAGACGGCGGCGTCGAACCTGGGCGAGGCCATCGTGACCATATTGGTGGGCCACCTGAATGCCACCATCATGGGCGAGCTGGACAAGTTCATCGATGGGGCGATCGCCAAGCTCGACGGCATCCTCAAGAGCTGCGCCGATCTTGCGGACAAGATCATCGACAACCTGGTCGACATACTGCGGCGGGTGCTGGGGCAGAAGGATCTGTTCACGGTGGGCACCCCCGCGGCGGCGGAAACCAAGGTGCACGACCCGAAGACGCAAAGCACGTGGAGCCGGATGTGGGGCGCGGCGGTTCGCTATTCGAAGCAATCGGCGAACTACGTGGCGAAGGCGGCAGCGAGCCAGTTGCCGGATGGCGTTGCAGGCCGGGTCAACGGCGTGATCACGCAGATGCTGGATTTCAAGCGTCTCCTGCGGGGGCAGCTGTCGCGGCTCGCAGACAAGGAAGCGCAGGCCAGCATCATGTGGCTGCTGCACAAGCTGCGGGACGCGTTGTTGAAGAAGAAGGGCAAGAGGGCCGCGATCGTGCCGCCGCAGTCGGGGGCGGTTGCCCAGAAGGACAAGCCCGGTGACCAGCTGGGCCACATCAGCAAGCAGGCGCCTGCGAACGGGCGAGGGTGCAGCATCAAGAATGGCCCGGCGCCGCTGCGCAAGGGCGGCTCCATCAGTCTCGCTCTCGGGGATGAGAGCTTCACCCACACCGACTTCGTTCTCGCAGCGCCGCTGCCGATCGAATGGGCGCGCACCTACGCCAGCGACCTCGACGCCTTCGACCGCGGCAGCCTCGGTGCGCGCTGGATCACCCCCTACAGCATGCGCGTGGACGTCACCACGCCCGCGCGAGGCGCACGCCAGGGCCAGCCCAGCCTCGTCCACCACGCCGCCGATGGCCGCAGCCACGCCTATCCGGTGCTGGCCGTGGGCCAGGCCTACTTCGACTCGATCGAGGAAGTCCGCGTCTCTCGCCTGAGCGAGAGCCTGCTGGCGCTGGACTTCGGCAAGCCGTTGCCCGAAGGCGAACAGAGCGAGTGGCGCGAGATCTACGAGTACGTCGACAGCAGGCAGCCGCACTTCAGGCTCGTGGCGCAGCAGGCCAAGGATGGCATGGCGATCGGCCTGCGCTACGACCACGTCATTGCGGCAACGGGCGAGCGCGTACTCAGCGACATCGTCAGCAAACATGGCGAAGCCGTCATGGCGCACGTGGGCACCAAGCCCGATGCGCAGACCGGGCTCATCCAGTCGCTGTGGGAGCTCAAAGACGGCCAGGTCGTGCGCCAGTTGGCCGGCTATACGCACGACGGCGAGCGCGACCTCGTCGCCGCGCAGGACGAAGACGGCGCAAGCTGGAGTTACACCTACAGCCACCACCTCGTGACCCGCTACACCGACCGCACCGGCCGGGGCATGAACCTCGAGTACGACGGCACCGGCCCTGACGCCAAGGCCGTGCGCGAATGGTCCGACGACGGCAGCTTTGCGCTGAAGCTGGAGTGGGACCGCAACATCCGCCTGACCTACGTGACCGATGCGCTGGGCGGTGAGACCTGGCACTACTACGACATCCAGGGCTACACCTACCGCATCATCCATCCGGACGGGCTGCAGGAGTGGTTCTTCCGGGATGACGCCAAGAACATCACCCGCCACGTGCACACCGACGGCACGACCGACGACTACACGTATGACGCCGACGGCAACCTGCAGACGCACACCCGTGCGGATGGCAGCCGGGTGCACTACGAGTACGACAGGCTGAATCGGCTCACGGGCATCCGCGATGCGGAGGGTGGCGTGTGGAAGCGCGACTACGACGCGCAGGGCCACCTCACGGAAGAGATCGATCCGCTGGGGCACAAGACCGAATACGCCTACGACAAGGCCGGCAGGCCCGTGCGGATCACCGACGCGAAGGGCGGCACGAAGCTGATGAGCTACACGCCTCGCGGCCGGCTCGCGAGCCTCACGGATTGCTCAGGCAAGACCAGCCGCTGGACATACGACGATCGCGGCCGGCTCGCCACGGCTGTCGATCCTGCGGGCAACGTCACGCGCCATCTCTACAGCCTTCCGCAGGAAGACGCGGTGCTGCGTGCCCAAGGCAGCGTGCCGGGCCCGCTCCACGAGATCGTCCTCCCCGACGGCACGCGCGAGCAGAAACTGCACGACCCCGAGGGACGCATGCTCGCGCACGTCGACGGGCTCGGGCGGCGCACGCACTACAGCTACAACCGCGCAGGGCTCATCGCCGGCCGCACAGATGCCGAGGGGAATTCGCTCAGGTACCAGTGGGATCTGCTGGGCCGTCTCGTCGAATTGCACAACGAGAACGGCAGCCGCCATAGCCTGCGCTACGACCCGGCAGGACGACTGCTGGAGAAGTCCGACTTCGCGCGTCGGACGACGCGGTACCGCTACGAAGAAAGCACCGGCCGGCTCGTCGAGGTGGCAGCGGGCGGGCGGGTGGTGCAGCTGCAGGCCGATGCGATGGGCAGGATGACCGAGCGGTCCGCCGGCGGCCAGGTCGAGCGCTTCGCCTTCGACCGCAACGGGCGGATGGTCGAGGCATCCAACAACGACGCGCGCCTGCAATGGTTCTACGACCCGGCCGGCAACCTGACACGCGAGCATCAGCACGACCTGCAGGCCGGACGCACGGCGATATGGCAGCACCGCTACGACGCGCTCAACAAGCGCGTCGCCACGATCCGCCCCGATGGCCATACGACCCAGTGGCTCACCTACGGTTCGGGCCACGTCCACGGCCTGCTGCTCGATGGACACGACATCCTCGGCTTCGAGCGCGACGACCTCCATCGCGAAGTGCTGCGCGAGCAGCGCAACGGCCTGACCCAGAAGCTGCGCTACGACAACGCAGGGCGGCGGCTGGAACAGCAGGTCGTGCCGGGCCAGGCCAGCGCACCCGGTGCGCTGCAGCTGCAGCGCACCTACGGCTACGACAAGGCGGGGCAGCTGGTCGCCATCGGCGACAGCCATCATGGCAACCTCGACTACCGCTACGACCCCGTCGGCCGTCTCGTCGAGGCCAACAGCCGGTTCGGGCGCGAGACCTTCGCCTTCGATCCGGCGGGCAACATCGTCGAGCCCCACGACGAGGCCGGCGCAAGCCGGGCTCCCGTCGCTCCCTTGCTCGACAACCTGCTCAGGGCTTATGCCGGCGTCCGCTATCGGTACGACGAGCACGGCCACATGGTCGAGCGCGTGTGCAACGGCCGGTCGACCACCTTCGCGTGGGACGGCTTCGGGCGCCTGAGTTCTGCCACGGACGAAGACGGCACGCCAACCTCGTTCGCCTACGACCCGATGGGGCGCCGCATTTCCAAGCGTTCGCGAGACAGCATCACCAGGTTCGGTTGGGATGGCGACACGCTTGCCTTCGAGAGCACGCAGAGCCTCGCCGCAGAGCAGGAAGACGAGGGACGCGGCTGGAGCGTGCACTACGTTCATGAGCCACGCTCCTTCGCTCCGCTGGTTCAACTGCGCCAGGCGCATGCGATCGTGCCGGGCAGGACGCCCGACATGCGTGAGCTCATGGCCGCCAACGGTGGCGCCTACGACATCGAGCAGGACCCGCTGTGGAACGGCGAACTCCAGCCGGGGCAGCGCAGCTTCGAAGCGGATGAGATCGCCTTCTATCAGTGCGACCACCTCGGCACGCCGCGGGACCTGACCGATCACGAGGGCCGCGTCGGCTGGTCGGCCCAGTACAAGGCCTGGGGCGAGGCGCGCGAGGTCATCAGCGAGGCGGGACGGCGTGCCGGCATCGTGAACCCTATCCGCTTCCAGGGGCAGTACTTCGACGCCGAAACGGGGCTGCACTACAACCGCTACCGCTACTACGATCCGGCAAGCGGCCGGTATGTCTCTCCCGACCCGCTGGGGCTGGCAGGCGGCCTCAACCTGTATGCCTACGTCGGCGGCAACCCCGTGCGCGGCATCGATCCGCTGGGGCTGGTCGACATCAACCTGTTCCCGCACAACGAGGCGATCCGGCAGTCGGCCGACAACATCCCGAGCCCGCCCGGTACGTTCACGGTCGGCTCCCACGGCAACCCGAGCATCATGACCGACACCGCGCTCAAGGGCATCACGCCTGCACAGATGGCAGAGCGGATCAAGGCGCACCCGTCCTATACGGAAGGCCAGAAGGTGCAACTGATGTCGTGCGAGACCGGCAAGGGCACCGACCCCTACGCCCAGAAACTGGCCAACGAGCTCAATGCGCCTGTCGTGGCGCCCGACAAGCTCCTGTGGATCTGGCCCCACGGCGCCTACAAGCCTGCCGGCCGGAAGGCCGACGGCACCATGGACACCGCAGATCCCGGCGTCTGGCATACCTTCAACCCCAAGTCATGAAGAACATCGATCTCAGGTTCGGCGCGAAGCTGGCAGTGCTTCTTCCTCTTCTTCTGAACCTCCCAGTCTCTTACGCAACGGAGAACCAAGCCATGGACAAGCCCGACGCCGCACCGGCCTCTTCTTCTTCGCCCATCTCGGGTGCCCAGTCATATTCACTGACAGATGTGCAACGAGCCGAACTGGTCACGAAGGCCGAGGCCGGCGACGCCGAGGCCGCGTTCCGTCTCTCGCTGTACTACACCTTCGCGTCTTCTGACGAGGCTCAGCGCACCCGCTGGCTGACGATCGCGGCCAAGGCCGGGCACGTCGTCGCGCAGCACAACCTGGCTTACGACCTCTACATGAGCGGCAAGGACCTCGCCGAAGCCGCGCATTGGGCGGCGGAATCGTCGAAGAACGGCAATGCGGAGGCGGGCGATCTGCTCAAGGAAATCGAGGCGGCCCGCGCGAAGGCCCGGGGCTCGCGCCCGTGAGCGGCGGCCTCGATGGTTCGGTCACGCCGCTCTTCGAGATCGAGTCGCCGGATCGGCTGGTGCTCAGCACCCCGATGGTGATCGCATTGGGGAACGCTTTCAGGCTGTTCGAGAAGGCCGCGCAAGACCTGAACAACTTCGACGTCTGCATTGCCGAGAGGCGAAAAGAGAACGGCGAGGGCGAAGACGGAGTCGACACCATCGGCATCGCCTTCTCGGCCAAGCTGCTGCCCGGACAGAAGGGACTCGGCAACGCCAGCAGGTTGGGGCGGTCGATCCTGTACATCGCATCGAGGACAACAGGAGAGATCTTGCGGGAGCAAGGAAGCAGGTAGTGGTCCCGACGCTGGGACTGTTTCAAAAGATGCCGCGACCGACTGAGTACGCGGCTTTCGATTTTGCAAGGGAGAAAAGAATGAAAGAAATCATCGAAGTCGATGGCCTGGTAGCACAGGCAATTGCAGTGGCCTGGGAGGATGGGAAGTCTTCAGGCCTGCTGTTCGAAAACTACAAGCTCGTGCTGTCCGACGCATCCGACGGCTACCGGGTTGCATGGAAGGCGTCGAACAAGCCACAGGGTCATCGCGGTGCCCTGCCGGGCCTGGCGGAGCCGCAACTGCTGATCGACAAGTTCAGCGGCCGAGTCCTTCAGAAGCATCTGTCTCGCTGAAGAGACGGCGAACCGAGGGGCATCGAGTGTCTTCCCAAATCATCATCCTCGCCCACGACATGTGGCGCAAAGGCACAGGCGGTGCTCCCGCCGGGCTCGTCGGCCAGGCCGACAGCTTTGCCTACGCCGGGCTCGACCTGGGCCTTGCACAGTTCGCTGCAACGACTTTCGCAGGCACGAGCTTCACGGCCACCAGCTTCAAGCAGGCGGGCTGGAGCGGTTGCCAGTTCACGGGCTGCAGCTTTACCCAGTGCGACTTCAGCAGCATCTCGATCACCGGCTGCACGTTCATCAACTGCAGCTTCACGCGCGCTAACTTCGACAGCGCGAGCATCGGAAGCAGCACCTTCAGGCAGTGCCAGTGGGACGACATCAGCTTCGCAGGCGGCAGCTGGAACGACGTCGGCGTGCTGGACTGCAGCGGCACCGTGGTGCATGCGCAGGGGCTGCAGGGACGCAGCGTGGACTTCACGGGCAGCACCTTCGAGCAGCTCGAGTTCCAGGGCGCGAACATCAACTGAGCCTTGACCGGCACATATCACTTCATCGATTCCATGTTCATGAAAAACATCAAGACCGTATTCGTCGCCGCTGCTTTCCTCGGCGCTGCTTCCCTGTGTGCCGCACAAGCCGAAATGAAAACCACGCTGACCAAGCTGCACCAGAGCTACGAGAAGCAGGGCCGCCGTGCGCTCGGCATGCCGGAGTACGGCAAGCGCGTGCAGTTCTCGGCGGTGGTTGTCGAGGCATCCGATTCCTTCGGCGGTACGTCGCTGACCCGCGCTGCCGATGTGCGCGGCAACCAGGAGCTGGCGCGCCTGACACCCGCGGACGACGCGCAGAGCCAGAAGATGGGCGAGATGCGCAGCGGTGCGAAGTTCACCGCGAGCTGCGAGGTCGGCTTCGCGATGGGGTCGGCGTTTCTCACGATGAAGGACTGCGTGATCCGGCCCTGAGGAGCACGGATTCAAAGCATCGTCAGAGCATCAGCTAGAGGCAGGGAGAGAAGATGGCAGGAACAGAAGGCTCGCAACAGCAAGGCCAGCAAGGCCAGAAGCCGACCGAGCGCGAACCGCAGACGGCGGTGGCGCCGCTGAACACGATCGTGAAGGAAGACGTCGCCGCGGCAAGCAAGGCAGTGGACGACTGGCTGCGCTCGTTCAGCGGAGGCTACGTGACGCTGGAGCGCCTGACGATGGTGCTTGGCAGCATCCCGATCGTTGGCAACATCATGGCGCTGGTGGATGTGTTCCTGGACATCATCAACATCGTCGAGAAGAAGGCCAAGGACAGTGTCGACGCGTTCCTGAACTGGGTGAGCCTGGGCATCAACCTGATCGGGCTGATCCCCGTTCCGCCGAGCATGGCGGCAGCGCGCATGAGCCTGCGGCCCACGCTGCACCTGGTGAGGCAGCAACTGACGACTGCAGCTTCCAACCTCGGAGAAGCGATCGTTACCACGCTGGTGGGCCACCTGAACGCCACGATCATGGGCGAGCTGGACAAGTTCATCGACGGGGCTATCGCCAAGCTCGACGGCATCCTGAAGAGCTGCGCGGATCTTGCAGACAAGATCATCGACAACCTGGTGGATGTGATGCGCCGCGTTCTGGGCCAGAAGGACCTGTTCACGGTGGGCACGCCTGCAGCGGCAGAGACGAAGGTGCACGACCCGAAGACGCAGAGCACGTGGAGCCGGATGTGGGGAGCGGCGGTTCGCTACTCGAAGCAATCGGCGAACTACGTGGCGAAGGCGGCGGCGAACCAACTGCCCGATGGCGTTGCCAGCCAGGTCAACAGCGTGATCACGCAGATGCTGGACTTCAAGCAGGAGCTGAGGGAGCAGCTGTCGAGGCTGGCGGACAGGGAGGCGCAGGCCAGCATCATGTGGCTGCTGTACAAGCTGCGGGATGCGCTACTGAAGAAGAAGGGCCAGCGTGCCGCGATCGTGTCGCCGCACGCGGGGGCCAAGGCGGAGAAAGAAAATCCGGGCACTCCGCTCGGTCACATCTCCAAGCAGGCCGATGCTCAGGGAACCGGAGGCTGCAAGAACTGCCCCGCACCGGCGCGCAAGGGTGCATCCATCAGCCTGAGTACAGGCAACGAGAGCTTCACCCACACCGACTTCGTTCTCGCAGCGCCGCTGCCGATCGAATGGGCCCGCACCTACGCCAGCGACCTTGATGCCTTCGACCGCGGCAGCTTCGGCGCCCGCTGGATCACCCCCTACAGCATGCGCGTGGATATCACCACGCCCACGCGCGGCGCACGCCAGGGCCAGCCCAGCCTCGTCTACCACGCCGCCGATGGCCGCAGCCATGCCTATCCGACGCTGGCCGTGGGCGAGGCCTATTTCGACCCGATCGAGGAAGTCCGCGTTTCTCGCCTGAGCGAGAGCCTGCTGGCGCTGGACTTCGGCAAACCCCTGCCCGAGGGCGAACAGAGCGAGTGGCGCGAGATCTACGAGTACATCGACAGCAGGCAGCCCCACTTCCGGCTTGTCGCGCAGCAGGCCAAGGACGGCATGGCCATCGGCCTGCGCTATGACCACGTGATCGCGGCAACGGGCGAGCGCGTGCTCAGCGACGTCATCAGCAAGCACGGCGAAGCCGTCATGGCGCACATGGGCACGAAGCCCGATGCGCAGACGGGTCTCATCCAGTCGCTGTGGGAGTTGAAGGACGGCCAGGTCGTGCGCCAACTGGCCGCCTACACCCACGATGCAGAGCGCGACCTTGTCTCTGCCCAGGACGAAGACGGCGCAAGCTGGAGCTACACCTACAGCCACCACCTCGTGACCCGCTATACCGACCGCACCGGCCGGGGCATGAACCTGGAGTACGACGGCACGGGCCCCGACGCCAAGGCCGTGCGCGAGTGGTCCGACGACGGCAGCTTTGCGCTGAAGCTGGAGTGGGACCGCAACATCCGCCTGACCTACGTGACCGATGCCCTGGGCGGTGAGACCTGGCACTACTACGACATCCAGGGCTACACCTACCGCATCATCCATCCGGACGGGCTGCAGGAGTGGTTCTTCCGCGATGACGCCAAGAACATCACCCGCCACGTGCACACAGACGGCACGACCGACGACTACACGTATGACGCCGACGGCAACCTGCAGACGCACACCCGCGCCGACGGCAGCCGGGTGCACTACGAGTACGACAGGCTGCACCGGCTCACGGGTATCCGCGATGCGGAGGGCGGCGTGTGGAAGCGCGACTACGACGCGCAGGGGCATCTCACGGAAGAGATCGATCCGCTGGGGCACAAGACCGAGTACGCCTACGACAAGGCCGGCAGGCCGGTGCGCATCACCGATGCGAAGGGCGGCGTCAAGGCGCTCGCCTATTCCCCGTCCGGCCAGTTGCTGAGCTACACCGACTGTTCCGCAAAGACCAGCCGCTGGGAATACGACGATCGCGGCCGCCTGGTCAAGGCCACCGATGCCGCCGGCAACGCCACCAGCTACCGCTATGCAGCCGGCCAGCTGGAAGAGATCGAACAGCCCGACAGGACGAGCGAACACTTCGAGCACGACGCCGAAGGCCGGCTGCTCGTGCACACCGACGCGCTGGGGCGCGCCACGCGCTACAGCTACACGCGCGCCGGCCTGATCGCCGGCCGCACCGACGCCGCAGGCCGTTCGCTGAGGTACCACTGGGATCTGCTGGGCCGCCTGACCGAACTGCACAACGAGAACGGCAGCCGCTACGACTTCCGCTACGACCCCGTGGGCCGACTGCTCGAAGAAACCGGCTTCGACCGCAAGACCACGCAGTACGTCCACGAAGAAACCACGGGCGTGCTCGCCGAAGTGATCGAGGCGGGCCACCGCACCGAACTCGAATTCGATCCACTCGGCCGCCTGAGCGAACGCCGCGCCGGCGGGCAGTCCGAACGCTTCGCATACGACCGCAACGGCCGCCTGCTGGAGGCGACGAATAGCGATGCGCGCCTGCAGTGGTTCTACGACCCAGCCGGCAACCTGACCCGCGAGCATCACCACTACCTGAAGCGCAGGCGCACGGCAGTCTGGCAACACCGCTACGACGAACTCAACCATCGCATCGCCACCGTGCGGCCCGACGGGCATGTCACCCAGTGGCTGACCTATGGCTCTGGCCATGTGCACGGCCTGATGATCGACGGTCAGGACATCCTGGGCTTCGAGCGGGACGACCTGCATCGGGAGATCGCACGTGAGCAGGGCAACGGACTGAGCCAGCGGCAGAAGTACGACCCGGCGGGCCGGCTGCTCGAACAGCACATCTCCCGTACCAGGCCAGGCGCCATCGAATCGACCACCGGCATCCAGCGCCGCTACACCTACGACAAGGCTGGCCAACTGGTGACCATCGGCGACAGCCGCCGAGGCAGCCTGAACTATCGCTACGACCCCGTGGGCCGCCTGCTCGAGGCCAACAGCCGCCTCGGGCGTGAGACCTTCGCCTTCGACCCCGCAGGCAACATCGTCGACCCGCCCCCGGCCAACGAGCCACTGAGGCACCCGGCCGGCAAGCTGCTGGACAACCTGCTGAAGAACTACGCCGGCACCAGCTACCGCTACGACGAACGCGGCAACATGACCGAGCGCGTACGCAACGGCTGGCGCACCGTCTTCGCATGGGACGGCTTCAACCGCATGACGGCGGCGACCGACCAAAGCGGCATCACCACCAGCTTCAGTTATGACGCACTGGGGCGGCGTCTATCCAAGAGTTCGGGCGACATCACGACGCTGTTCGGCTGGGACGGCGACGTGCTCGCATTCGAGAGCACGCAGAGCAGCTCAGCGATCGAGGAGGGCGGCGAGCACGGCTGGAGCGTGCACTACATCCACGAGCCGAACTCGTTCGTGCCGCTGGTGCAGGTGCGTCGGGCAAGCGCGATGGCGCTGAGTGAGACGACGGATGCGAAGGCGCTGATGGAGGCCAACGGAGGCGTCTACGACATCGAGCAGGACCCGCTGTGGAACGGCGAGCAGAGGCACGTGCCGCGGGCGTTCGACCGGAAGGAGATGGCGTTCTGCCAGTGCGACCACTTGGGCACGCCGCAGGAGCTGACAGACCATGAGGGGAGCATTGCGTGGTCGGCACAGTACAAAGCGTGGGGAGAGGCGCGGGAGGCGATCAGCGAGGCTGGGAGAAGGGCGGGGTTCAGGAATCCGATTCGGTTTCAGGGGCAGTATTGGGATGAAGAGACGGGGTTGCATTACAACCGCTATCGGTATTACGACCCTGTGAACGGTAGATACATCTCCCGTGATCCGATAGGTATTCATGGGGGACTAAACGTATACGCGTACGCCCCTAGCGCGATAAGTTGGATAGACCCACACGGTTTGAGCGGTTTCCAGCCGAAAAAACTCACAAGCGGAAGCGTGTTTAGAGGGGCTTCGGGAACTGCTGACAGTCTTACGCCACGTCCAGGAGTTGACGACACACCCAAAGACTCCCGGCTACCTGGCCTTTCTGCCAATGTCGGCATTGAAGGATTGGGCTCCGGGAAGTATGTAGAAATTGATGTTGCTCATGCTTGCAGTTGTGGGTTGGACGTAATACATGACAAAGCCGATGGACATGTCACCATCCGACCGCAGGGTGATCCAACTAATGAAAAACTGAAAAAATGGGCCGCTACGCGAGGCACTGGGGCTTCGAATTCATATACAGACGGGTTGCTGGAAAGCGTTAGATCTCGAGGCAAAAAATGACGATCGATATTTTTTTTGATTTTTTGTCAAAGTACTTGAAAGAAATTGATGGGGTGGTGCGACAGAAAATTGAAATTGAAAAATCCAACTCGGGATTGAATCGAAATTCTTCGAGTCCTTATGGATTCATAAGTTTTTATCCTTACGAAATTGATTTGATTGTTTCCGCTGAACAAAGAGGCGAATGTTTTGAAATTTCAGTTGAATTGATGAATCAGGAAGGAGGAGATTCGGAGTCGGTCTGGCAGTTTGAAGGAACCCTTTCGGTGGTTTTGGCTGAAATGGAGGCTGACTTTAATTTCGTGATTCCAATGATATGCAATCGACTGAATAAAACTCGGCGCTAAAGTTTGTAGGGAAATTTTGATTGTTCCAAGCGTGGAAAGAAATTATTCCAGTCGCATTGGAATAAAAATGAAGATCGTATGGCGGTGTTGGATCTGATTGATCCATTGCGTTTAAAATTTTTCTTGATGTGGGGGTGATTGGTTTTTATCTATATTGAATATGGAGGTAATTCTTGATGAGTGAAGTCAAAGAAGTCTGGGTTTTTAGCGGGCTGAAAGCAAGATTTCCATCGGCCATTTTTGTGGCCAAGCCAGATGCGCTGGATTGGATAGGGAATTACAAATTGACCGGCACTTTGACCAAGTACCTGTGGGGGTTTCGGTCTATGAGTGGTCGATTGAAAGCGAAAATTTCAAACTGAAGGCGGAAAGAGATTCGACGCCGGACTTCATCGGGAATTTTTCGACTGCAGCGCAGGAGCACATGCATTTCGAGAACGGCGCCATGGCAAGTGTGTCAACCTGAATCAAGTGCGAGTGCTTGGCGCACCGTCTTCACGACTTCGCTTGACAGGAATTTCAAAATTGTCCAGCAAAGCTCAAATTATGAAGAACAATAAGGGGTTGCGAATTGATGGGGAAGAGCTACTGGATGTTCTTCGGGAGGTTGAATACATGCTGATTTCTCTGCATAAAATTGGTGCGTATTACGCGCCCGAACTTCCTGGTAGAAAATCAGAATACAACGCCGAAACAACCAGGTTTATTGATGAGGGAGAGGTGACGAAGCGGCTCGCAGGGATTCGTTCCACTTTGACCAGAGTGTTCGATGAAACGCGGGGCGAAGATGACCTGACGGACATCGAGCGCGCTTTGGAAGGATTGCAATTTTGGAGGCCGGGAAGTAATGGTAAGTGAGTATCTCTGAATCTTGATGAAATTAATCGGAGTTTTATGCTCCAAATGGCAATGCTGACGCTTGAGGCCGTACTTGATGGTTTTTTACTTTGGCCCGCTGAGCAAAAATGAATTAACGATTGATTTCGATGAGAAGGGTGCTGCTGCACTTCACTCGAAACTTTCTGAGTTGTTGAGCGGAGCAAAGAATGTCGAGCACGTGAATTGTCTTCAATCGTTTCGAGGCCACTCTGAAGAGGCGGTAATCGAGGTGCGATTTAGTGTGTTCGATCGCCTCGAAATCAAGAGGAATTATTTGCTCTTGGATATGAGTCCCGATGCTCTGGAGTATGCGGTCCATCAGTTGAGAGATTTTCTGGGAAGAGGCTATTTCTTTCCTTCCGAATTCTGGAGTTTTTCGAGGGCGGGTCGAAAATACGATACGCAGGTGTTCTTCGGAAAGCTCCCCTCGGTAGGGTGACTCCTTGCCTCCAGCTTGAGAGGTCAATCGAACGCTGCGCGGATCTACCCTTCAGGATTGCGCGCACGACAGACGTCCCCCTGCGCAAAACCCGTTCACCTAGCTGCAGTCCGAGCCACAGGCTTCGACACCTCTACCCCCGCTGTCTCCGGGTTTCCGATAACTAAATCACCTTGATTTAGTCCCTCGACTACCCGATAGTCCCCTTGCGCCCGGACGCCCCGCTTCCCCTCACGCGATCCGGATCCAAAACCGCAGGCGCAAACCAACCGCCCGCCCAAGGAGACAACCCATGCACACCAGCCCCCGCTCCGTCCTCGCCCTGGCGGCACTGTCGCTCGCCGCAGTCACTGCGTCGACCGCTGCCTTCGCCGCCGACCAGCCCGTCATCGGCCTCGTGACCAAGACCGAAACCAACCCCTTCTTCGTCAAGATGAAGGAAGGCGCACAAGAGGAGGCCAAGAAGCAGGGCGCCAAGCTGCTGTCCGGCGCGGGCAAGGCCGATGGCGACAACGCCGGGCAGATCACGGCAATGGAGAACATGATCGCCGCCGGCGCCAAGACCATCCTCATCACGCCGAGCGATGCCAAGGCCATCGTTCCTGCGATCAAGAAGGCGCGCGACAAGGGCGTGATGGTGATCGCGCTCGACAGCCCGGCCGATCCGCCGGATGCGACCGACGCGCTCTTCGCAACCAACAACTACACCGCCGGCGTGCTGATCGGCGAATACGCCAAGGCCGCGATGGCGGGCAAGCCGGCGAAGATCGTCGCGCTCGACCTGCTGCCGGGTCACCCCGTGGGCGCTCAGCGCCACAACGGCTTCATGAAGGGCTTCGGCCTGCCGGCCAACGACGCGAAGTCGAACGAGCTGTCGAAGGCGCCCGAGATCCTCTGCATGGCCGACAGCTACGGCGACCAGGCCAAGGCGCAGACGGTGATGGAGAACTGCCTGCAGAAGGCGCCCGACGTGAACCTGGTCTACACCATCAACGAGCCCGCCGCCGCCGGTGCGTACAACGCACTCAAGCGCGCCGGCAAGGAGAAGGGCGTGATGATCGTGTCGGTCGACGGCGGCTGCCAGGGCATCAAGGACACGGCTGCCGGCGTCATCGCCGCGACCTCGCAGCAGTACCCCCTGAAGATGGCCGCCATGGGCGTGGCCGCGGGCGTCGAATACGCCAAGACGGGCAAGAAGGCCTCGGGCTACGTCGACACCGGCGTGACGCTGATCGCGGGCAAGAGCGTGGCGGGCGTCGACAGCAAGGACACCAAGACGGGTGCCGAGCTGTGCTGGGGCAAGAAGTAATCCGGGACTCCGAGGCAAGAAAAAAGAGAAGCCATGGCTAAGTCTCCAACGCACCACATTCCGTGGGGCGCCCTCGGGCCGTGGCTGGCTCTTCTGGGCGCATGCATCTTCTTCGCGACCCAGTCCGACCGCTTTCTCACGGGCGGCAATCTCTCGCTGATCCTGCAGCAGGTGATGGTGGTCGGCGTCATCGCCATCGGCCAGACGCTGGTGATCCTCACGGCGGGCATCGACCTGTCGTGCGGCATGGTGATGGCGCTGGGCGGCATCATCATGAGCAAGTTCGCCACCGAGCTCGGCCTGCCGGCGCCGGTGGCCATCCTCTGCGGCATCGGGGTGACGACGCTGTTCGGCCTGCTCAATGGCCTGCTGGTCACGCGCATCAAGCTGCCGCCCTTCATCGTGACGCTGGGTACGCTGAACATCGCCTTCGCGATCACGCAGCTGTACTCGTCGTCGCAGACCATCACCGACCTGCCCGGCGGCCTCACGGGCCTGGGCACCACCTTCACCATCGGCGGCGCCGAGGTGGCGTGGGGTTCGGTGCTGATGGTGGTGCTCTATTTCCTCGCGTGGTTCGTGCTGCGCGAGACGGCGGCGGGGCGCCACGTCTACGCCGTGGGCAACAACGCCGAGGCCACGCGCCTCGTGGGCATCCCCACCCAGCGCGTGCTGCTGGGCGTGTACGTGATGGCGGGCGTGCTCTACGGCATCGCCTCGCTGCTGTCGGTGGCGCGCACCGGCGTGGGCGACCCGAACGCGGGCCAGACCGAGAACCTCGACGCCATCACGGCCGTGGTGCTCGGCGGCACCAGCCTCTTCGGCGGCCGCGGCATCGTGCTGGGTTCGCTGATCGGCGTGCTGATCGTGGGCGTGTTCCGCAACGGGCTCACGCTGATGGGCGTGTCGTCGATCTATCAGGTGCTGGTGACGGGCATTCTCGTGATTCTTGCGGTGGCGGCCGACCAACTGTCGCGCAGGGGAGCTCGTTGATGACCACCACTGCAAACACCCGCAAGATCGTGATGCAGGCCAAGGGCCTGGTGAAGCGCTACGGCCAGGTCACGGCGCTGGCCGGCGTCGACTTCGAGCTGCGCGAAGGAGAGATCCTCGCGGTGATCGGCGACAACGGCGCGGGCAAGTCCTCGCTCATCAAGGCGCTGTCGGGCGCGATCGTGCCCGACGAGGGGCAGATCCTGCTCGACGGCAAGCCGGTGCACTTCCGCAATCCGCTGGAGGCGCGCCGCGCGGGCATCGAGACGGTCTACCAGGACCTGGCCGTGGCCCCAGCCATGACCATCTACGAGAACCTGTTCCTCGGCCGCGAACTGCGCCGGCCAGGCTTCATGGGCAATGTGCTGCGCATGCTCGACAAGAAGAAGATGCTGAGCGAAAGCACCGCGCGCATGGCCGACCTGAAGGTCGGCATCCAGTCGATGACGCAGGCGGTCGAGACGCTCTCGGGCGGCCAGCGCCAGTGCGTGGCGGTGGCGCGCAGCGCGGCCTTCGCGCGGCACGTGGTCATCATGGACGAGCCCACCGCAGCGCTCGGCGTGAAGGAGGGCAACATGGTGCTGGAGCTGATCCGCCGCGTGCGCGACCGAGGCCTGCCCGTGGTGCTCATCAGCCACAACATGCCGCATGTGTTCGAGGTGGCCGACCGCATCCACGTGGCGCGCCTGGGCCGCCGCGCTGCCGTGCTCGATCCGAAGAAGATCAGCATGAGCGACACGGTCGCGGTGATGACCGGCGCGATGACGGCCGACCAGCTGCCCGCGGAGGCGCATGCCTGATGCGCACGCACCGGCTGCGCGCGCGCCCGACCTGCTGCGGCCCCGCGGCTCCAACCAGGTCGGCATGCGCCAGTTCAACGAGCGCACGGTGCTGCAGGCACTGCGCGTTCACGGCAGCCTGCCCAAGGCCGACCTGGCCCGGCTGACCGGGCTCAGCGCCCAGACCATCGGGCTCATCACGGCGCGGCTGGAGGAAGACGGGCTCATCGTCAAGCAAAGCCGCGTGCGCGGACGCATCGGCCAGCCATCGGTGCCGCTGGCGCTCAACCCCGACGGCGCCTTCGCCATCGGCATCAAGGTGGGTCGGCGCGGCGCCGAGTGGCTGCTGATCGACTTCGCCGCGCAGGTGCGCGAGCGCCACGCCATCGGCTACGACTTTCCCGATGCGGAAGAGCTGCTGCCTGCCATCGCGCAGCACATCCACCGGCTGCGCGACGGGCTGGGGCCGCTTGCCGCGCGCAACGTGGGTGTGGGGCTGGCCGCGCCGTTTTTGCTCGGTGGCTGGCATCGCACGCTGGGGCTGTCGAAGGCGCAATCGGACTTGTGGAACAACATGGACCTGGCCGCCGAGGTGCGCGCGCGCACCGACGTGCCGGTGAGCTTCGCGCGCGACACCGTGGCCGCCTGCGTGGCCGAGCTGGTGGGCGGGCGGGGGCACGACCTGAAGAGCTTTCTCTACATCTTCGTCGACACCTTCGTGGGCGGCGGGCTGGTCATCGACTCGCACCTGCAAACCGGCGCGCACGGCAATGCGGGCGCGTTGGCTTCGCTGCCGATGCAGCCGCCGGGCACCCGCGGGGCGCTGCCGCCGCAGCTGGTCGCGCAGGCGTCGCTGTGGGAACTCGAACAGCGCCTGTCGGCCGAGGGCCTCGACCCCATGGCGGCCTACGACGACCGCGCGCTGCAGCCGCCTTTCGCGCAGACCACGACGGCCTGGCTGGCCACCGCATCGCAGGCGCTGGCGCATGCCATCGTGTGCGGCACCGCCATGCTCGACCTGTCCGACGTGGTGGTGGACGGCTCCATGTCACGTCCGCTGCTGCAGGCGCTGCTCGACCAGACCCGCGACGCGCTCGACCACTGCAACTGGGAAGGCCTCTGGCAGCCGCAGCTGCATGGCGGCAAGGCCGGTGCGCAGGCCTGCGCGCTGGGTGGCGCGATGCTGCCGCTGCACGCGAACTTCGCGCCGGATCACGACGTGTTCCTGAAGGCGGCCTAGGTTGTACGGCGTGATCGCGCAAGGCTCAGTGCCTCGGCGATCAGCGGCTTGACCGTCTCGAAGGTCTTCGCGCTCGGGTTGATCACGCAGACCCAGTACATCTTCGCGTACAGCGGATGCGGCATCAGCTTGTCGAGCGCGCTGTAGTCGGGCGCGGCCGCCTGTTCGCCGAAGAGCGCGCGGAAGGTCTCCTTGCCCACGCCCAGGTTCAGCCGGAACACGCCAGGGCGTTCCAGCTTCGAGGCTTTGTCGAACTCGTTGTCCTTCGTCACGATGGTCGCGAAAGGGAACTTGTCGTCGCCGTCGTGGAAGAAGAAGGCGTTGTCGTCGGCAATCTGGAAATGGCCGCCGGCCAGCATGTCGATGATGTGTTGGGTGATCGCGTCTTCGGTCATGGGCGCGATCTTGCCTGCATTCGTCACGAGGGCCAGCGCCGCAGCCCCAGTTCGTCCGCCAGCCGCCGGTAGGCCTTGAGCTGTGCTTGCACGTAGTCGTCGAGCGCGGGGCCGGTGAGGGCGAAAGGGTAGAGCCCGTGCTGCTCGCGCAGCGCGGCATAGCCGGGCGCGGCGCTCGCCTCGCGGAACGCGTTGGTCCAGGCGCGCACGGCTGCATCGGGCACGTCCGCGCTCAGGTAGAGGCCGCGCACCGTGGGCCAGACCAGGTCCACGCCTTGCTCGCGCGCGGTCGGCACGCCGGTGAGGGCGCCGCCCAGGCGGTTCTCCGACAGCACGGCGAGCAGCCGCACCGCGGCTCCGCCCGCGATGGCCTGCATCGCCTCGGCAGCGTCGCCCGGAAACGCGTCGACATGCCGGCCCTGCAGCGCGCCCAATGCGTCGCCGCCTCCCTCAAAGGAGACGAAGCGCATCGCCTTGTGGTCGCGCCCGGCGGCGCGCACCAGCAGCGCCGCCTTCACCCAGTCCTGGCTGCCCACGGTGCCGCCCGCGCCGAAGGCGATGCGCGACGGGTCCTGCCGCAGCGCGGCGACCAGGTCCTGCAGGCGCTTGAAGGGCGAGTCGCGGTGCACGGCGATCACGCCGTAGTCGGTGCCCAGCGTGGCGATCCAGCGCACGGCCGAAGGCGGATGAGGCCCGAAGCGGCCCTGCGCGAGGTTGAGCAGCGAGCCGCTGGAGAACGCCACCAGCGTGCCCGGCCCGCCGAGCTTGCCTGTGGCGATGCGGTCGAAGGCCACGGCGCCGATGCCACCCGGCAGGTAGCGCTGCGTGAGCGGCGGGCGCGCCGGCCGCACGGCCTGCAGCGCGTCGCGCGCCAGGGCGCAGGTCAGCGCGAAGCCGCCGCCGGCCTTGGCGGGGATCACGCAGTCGGCGGCTTCCTCAGAGGGGTCTCCGGCGGCCATCGCGCGCTTGCCGAGCGACGGCGCGAGCAGCGCGCACAGTGCGCGCAATACTTGGCGTCGGTTGGAAGTGGCAGAGGTGGGAGGCATGGCAGCGGACTTGTCAGGCGGCGGCCGGGGCGGGAGTACGCGGCCACCAGATGATCGCATGCAGCCCCGGCCCGGCCTCGCGCGCTTCGAGCCGCAGCTCGCCCCGGTGCCGCTGCGCGATGGAGCGCGCGATGGCCAGGCCGAGCCCGAATCCGCCCTTGCCGGCACGCGCGCCCCGGCGGAAGCGCTGGCCCAGCGCGGCGCGTTCCTCCTCGTCGATGCCGGGCCCGTTGTCTTCCACGTTGAGGCTCCAGCCCGCCGCGTCGCCGGCGGCGAAGAGCGTGATCGTGCCTTCAGCAGGCGTGTAGGCGATCGCGTTGCTCACCAGGTTGCCCAGCGCCTCGCGCATCAGCGCTCGGTCCGCCACGGCCGTGAATTCGGGCGCGGGCGAATGGATGCCGAGATCGATGCGTTTTGCGCGCGCCAGCGGCAGCAGGTCGACGGCCACTTCGCGCAGCAGCGCCGCAAGATCGAACTCGGCCGGCTCCACCGGCACCGTGTCGCTGCGGCCCAGCGCCAGCAACTGCTGCGCGCTGCGCGTGGCGCGGCCGATCTCGGTGCCGAGCGCGTCGAGCGCCACCTGCACCTGCGCCGGGTCTTCCTCGCGCCGCGCGTAGTCGGCCTGCATCTGCAGCGTGGTCAGGTGCGTGCGCAGCTGGTGCGAGGCGTCGTCGAGAAACTGCCGTTGTTGCGAGACCAGCTCCTGCGTGCGCGACATCTGCTGGTTGACCGCCGCCACCAGCGGCCGCACCTCGGCGGGCAGGTCGGTCTCGGCGATGCGCGTGAGGTCGTCGCTGGTGCGCGCGCCGACCTCGCGCGCCAGCCGCGAGAGCGGCCGCAGCGCCGCCGCGAGCGCCAGGGCGGTGCCGCACAGCAGCATCGCCAGCACCAGCCCGTCGCGCAGCGCCGCGCTGCGCACGAAGCGCGCGCTGAACTCCTGTCGCGAGCGCGTGCTTTCACCGACCTGGATCAGCACGCTGTGCCCGGTGCTGCCGGCCGGTGCCCGGTCGAGGTCGCGCCGGTAGGCCGCAAGCCGCACGGCCTCGCCGAAGTAGGTGGCGTCGTAGAAGGCCGGCACGCCCATCTTCAGCTCGGCGGGCGGAGCGGGCAGGTCCGCGCTGCCGAGTTCGACCAGCCCGTCGGAGGTCGAGACGCGGAAGAACACCTGCCCGCTCGCCGTGAGCTCGAAGAACTCGAACATCGTGTAAGGCAGCTCGACGGAGAGCCCGCCCGACGCGGTCGAGATGTTGGCGTCGATGGACTTGAGCGCGCCCAGCAGCGAGCGGTCGTAGGCTGCGTTGGCGGCGGCCAGCGCGTCGTGCCGTGTCATCCACAGCTCGAGCGCGGTCACCACCAGCAGGGCGGGGAAGAGCAGAAGCGCCAGCCGTTGCCACAGGCTCGCGCGCCGCAGGCGGTGCGCCACGTTGGCCACCACGCTCATTCAGTCGGCTTCCAGCACATAGCCCAGCCCGCGCAGCGTGACGATGCGCACGCCGCTGCCGTCCAGCCGCTTGCGCAGCCGGTAGACGAAGACTTCCACCGCCTCGGGGTGCACTTCCTCGTCGTCGGAGAACACGCGCTCCAGGATCTGCTGCTTCGACAGCGGCTCGCCGCTGCGCTGCACCAGCACGCGCAGCACCGCCAGCTCGCGCGGCGAAAGCGCCAGCGCCTCCCCGTTCAGCGTGAAGTGCCGGCGCGCCCCGTCGTACACCAGCGGGCCGCAGGCCTGGCGCGGATGCTCCACGCCGCGCGCACGGCGCACCAGCGCATGAAGCCGCGCCTCGAGTTCGGCCAGCGCGAAGGGCTTGGCGAGGAAGTCGTCGGCGCCCGCATTGAGCGAGGCCACGCGCTCGTTGAGCGAATCGCGCGCCGTGAGGATCAGCGCCGGCAACCGCTGGTCGCGCTCGCGCAGCCGCTGCAACACCGTATGCCCGTCGAGCCCGGGCAGGCCGAGGTCGAGCACCAGCGCGTCGTGGTCGCGTTGCTGCAGGGCGCGGTCGGCCAGCCGCCCGTCATCCACCCATTCGACCTGGATGCCCGCGTGCTCCAGCGCCTTGCAAAGCCAGGTGCCCAGGGTGTGTTCGTCTTCGGCCAGGAGAATGCGCATGGCCCGATGCTAGAGCCGACGGGACTCAGTCCGGCTTGATGTTTGCCCTTGCGATGACCTTCTGCCAGCGTGCCTGTTCCGAGGCGATGAACTGCGCGAACTGCTCCGGCGTGCCGCCGATGGCTTCGGCCGCGTCGTTGGTCAGCCGCTGCATCGAGTCGGGCGACTTCACGGCCTTCATCGTCTCGGCCGAAAGCTTGGCGAGCTGCGGCGGCGTGATGCTGGCGGGCGCGAGCATGCCGTACCACTGCGTCATCTCGAAGCCGGGGAAGCCCTGTTCGGCCACGGTCGGCACGTCGGGCAGCTGCGGCAGGCGCTTGGCCGAGCCGGTCGCGATGCAGCGCACCTTGCCCGCCTTGATGAACTGCAGCACCGCCGCCGCGCCGATGGCCGATGCGTCGAGCCGGCCCGAGAGCAGGTCGGTCACCATCGGGCCGGTGCCGCGGTAGGGCACGTGCAGCATGAACACGTCGGCCGTCATCTTCAGGTACTCGAAGGCAAGGTGGCCCGCGCTGCCGTTGCCCGCCGAGCCGTAGCTGAGCTTGCCCGGCTTCGACTTGGCGTAGGCGATGAATTCCTTGAGGTTCTTCGCCGGCACGTCGGGGTGCACCACGTACAGGCTGGGCACCTTGGCCAGCAGGCTCACCGGCTTGAAGTCCTTGTTCGCGTCGTAGGGCAGCTTGGCGAAGATGTACGGGTTGACCGCCAGCGTGCCGATGTGGCCCAGGATGATCGTGTGCTGGTCGGTAGCGCGCGCCACCTCGCCCATCGCGATGTTGCCGGCCGCGCCCGGCTTGTTGTCGACGAACACGCTCTGGCCGATGGTGCGCGAGAGCTCCGCGGCGGTCGAGCGCGCGACGATCTCCGAGCTGCCGCCCGGTGCGAAAGGCACCACGAAGCGGATCGACTTGCTGGGCCACGCGTCTTCGGCGAAAGCCATCGAGGGCAGCAGGCCGCCGAGGGCTGCTGCGCCGCCGGCCTGGAGCAGGCCGCGGCGGCTCAGGCGGGTGTCGTCGGGGGAAAAGAGGTCGGACATGGGTTGTCTCCAGCGCTTTTTGGATTGAAAGCGTGCATCGTGCCCGGGGGATGCTGTCGGAATGCTGTCAATCAGTCAGTCAGTGCCGCCGGTCCAGTAATCCCGGCCCAGTTCGCCCGCGAGCCGGGTGATCAGGCGCTCCACGCGCGCCAGCACCGTCCCGACCTGCGCGCGCACCGGCTCGTAGGCGAAGCGCAGGTTGTGGAAGGTCGTGCCTTCGTCGGGGTCGTCGTCTCGCAGGTAGAGCGTGCCGTCGTGCAGCCGCAGGTCGAAGAACCAGCCCTGCTCGTAGTCGGAGAAGACCTCGCCGGGCGTGCCCGTGGCGAGCGATTCGATGAAGGCCCGACCCTCGCTGAAGCGGTCGTGCCACGGGAAGCTCAGCAGGAAGCGGCCGGGTGCATGGACTACGGGCCTGTTCCAGAAGTGGGGGCCGTCGGCTGGGTCCTTTCCGTGCCGCGCGGCCTTGGCCAGCAGGTCGCGGTAGTGGCGGCAGAGTTCGTCCTCGTGGCCGATGCAATCGGCCGACAGCACGAAGCCCTGCGCCGCGCCCGGAATGGCCGGCTGGTACAGCGGCTCGCGCAGCTGCTCCCATTGCGCCGCCGCGATGTTCGAGGGCGGGCCGTAATAGAAGGTGGGCTCGACGATGAATGCGATGTCGATGCGCACGCCCTCCACGGGCTCCGATTGCGCCGCCCAGTCGGGCAATGCGGTCTGGCTCGATGCCCCGGGCGTGTTGGCGGTCACGGCGGCGTCAGATCAGGTTCCGCATCGCCTGCGCCGTCTCCCGGAGCACCGGAAGCACCCGCGTCACCGCATCCTCCGAGCTCTCGTGCCCCATCGGCATCGTGATGTTCAGCGCTCCCACCAGCGTGCCGTGCCGGTCGCGCAGCGGCACCGCGATGCCGCGCGAGTTCAGGTCGAGCTGCTGTTCGGAAAGCGCCCAGCCCTGGGCGCGGATGCGGGCAAGTTCGAGCTTCATCCGCTCCATGCTCGCGATGGTGTGCGAGGTGAAGACTGTTAGCTTGCGCGTGGTGAGCCACTCGTCGAGCTCGGCGTCGCTGCGCAGGGCCAGCATCAGCATGCCGGAGGCGGTGACCTGCGCCGGCACGCGCGCGCCGAGCACGTAGCCGGTGCTCATGCTGCGGTTGGGGCCGTTGCGGGCGATGTAGACCACCTCGTCGCCGTCCATCACGCTGAGGTAGGCGATCTCGTTGGTGCCGGCGGCCACCCGCTGCAGGAAGGGCTGCACCACGCGGGGCAGGCGGGCCGATTCGAGGTACGACTGGCCCAGGCGCAGCACGCGCGGCGTGAGCCAGAACAGCTTGCCGTCGCTGGCGACGTAGCCCATGTGCTGCAGGGTCAGCAGGTAGCGCCGCGCGGCGGTGCGGGTCATGTTGGTGCGCTGGCCGGCCTGGCTGGCGGTGAGGCGCGGGTTGGCGTCGTCGAAGGCTTCGATGATGCTCACGCCGCGCTCGAGGCCGGCGATCCAGTCGCGCTTGTCCAGGCCGGGAGGCGGCGCCGAGTCGTGATTGCTGTCCTTGCTCATGGGCGGAAGTGTGATCTGCGCAGAAGGGTTCGAGTTTGCAATTGGTGCAGGTGAAAACCCTTGAATTGATCGATCATTGAATTCTAAAGATCGATAGTCGCACGTTTTGATGCCCCAAAGGCTGCATGGGTTGGCTGGAGGGACTATAAAGCTCGCCATCCGCCCTCCAAAAGAGCGATTGACGAACGGAAGCACGCACATGAGCCATTCCATCAGCGGCAGCACCCAGGCCTACCTGATCCCCGGTGACCCGGTTCGCAACGTGCGGCTGCCGCGCATGTTCAATGCGGCCTTCGAGCGCTTCGGCATCGACGCGGTGCTGCTGCCCATGCAGGTGCCGGTGCGCGACTTCGCGGTGTTCTTCAAGTCGGCCTTCCTCGCGCGCAACGTGCGCGGCATGGTGATCGCGCCCCCGCACAAGCCGCTGGTGGTCGACCTGCTCGAAGGCTGCGGCCTCTTCGGCCGCGTGGCGGGCTCGGTCAACGTGGTGCGCCGCACCGAGGGCGACCAGCTCGAGGGCGATCTCTTCGACGGCGAGGGCCTGATCGGCGCGCTCGACCACTACAACATTCCCTTCCGCGGCAAGCGCGTGCTGATTTTGGGCGCGGGCGTGAGCGCCGCTGCCATCGGCGTCGCGCTGGCCGAGGGTGGCACGGTGAACGGCGCGGCGCACATCGCCATGTACGACAAGGCCGCGGGCAAGGCGGCCGGCGTGGCGGCCAAGCTCGATGCCTTCTTCGACGCGAACGTGGTGGCGGCTGAAAGCAATGCGCCCGAGGGCTTCGACCTCGTCATCAATGCCACCCAACTCGGGCTGAGCGACGACGACGCCTTGCCTGTCGACGTGACGCGCATGGACAGCCACGCCGCGCTCTTCGACATCCTGCTGCGCAACCAGCCCACGCCGCTGGTGCGCGCCGCCCGCGCGCGCGGGCTCAATGCGCAGGCCGGCTTCGAGATGCTGATCCAGCAGATGCCGCACTACTTCCGCTACTTCGGCCACATGGACGCGGCGGATGCGATGACGGCCGACGCCGGCTTCCTGCGAGAAATCATCTATCCGCCGGCGATGCACGCCGAGATCGCGCAGCCCTTGCGCTACCACTCGCCGAGCGTGGCGTAAATGGCTCACCCCCAGGCTTCGCGCACTTCGTGTCGCTTCGCCAACCCCCTTGCAGGGGGCAATGCCTGCGGCCCGGCAAAGCCGGTTCCGCGGCATTCCTGGAAGAAACCTTCATCGACCTTTGATTGCACAGATTGATTCACCAATGATTTCCGGCAAATCCACCCTCATCGCCCACATCGGCTTTCCCACGGAGGCCTTCAAGGCCCCGATGATCTACAACCCCTGGTTCGACAAGCACGGCATCGACGCCGTGGTCGTGCCCATGGGCGTGAAGCCCGAGGACTATGCGGTGTCGCTGCCGCAGATCTTCAAGTTCAGCAACATCCGCGGCGCTCTGGTGACCATGCCGCACAAGGTGACGACGATGTCGCTGGTCGACGAGGTGACGCCCACCGCGCGCGTGGCCGGTGCCTGCAACGCCATCCTCAAGCGCCCCGACGGCACGCTGCTGGGCGACCAGTTCGACGGCGCCGGCTTCGTGCGCGGCGTGGAGCGCAAGGGGCGGCTCTTCAAGGGCACGCGGGTGCTGGTGTCGGGCGCGGGCGGCGTGGGCTCGCCCATCGCGGCGTCCATTGCCGCGGCGGGTGCCGCCGAGCTGATGCTGTTCGACATGAACGAGGCCTCGGCCGATGCGCTGGCAGCGCGCCTGCGCGAGCACTATCCGCAGATGAAGGTGGCCACCGGCTCGAAGGACCCGGCCGGCTACGACGTGGTGGTCAACGCCACGCCGCTGGGCATGAAGGAGGGCGATCCGCTGCCCTTCGACGTGGACCGCATCGACCCTTCCACCTTCGTCGGCGAGGTGGTCATGAAGACCGAATACACGCCGCTGCTGCAGGCCGCCAAGGCCAAGGGCTGCCAGGTGCAGGTGGGCACCGACATGCTGTTCGAGATGATTCCGGCGTACCTGGAGTTCTTCGGCTTCGGCACTGCCTCGCCCGAGGAACTGCGCGCCGTGGCGCAACTGAAATACTGAACAAGAAAGGAAGGCTCGCCCGATGAGCATTTTCGAAGGCTTCCTCTCCACATCCGAAACGCTGGGCGCCTTCAGCGACCGCGCCTTCGTCGACGCCATGCTGCGCTTCGAGGCCGCGCTGGCGCGCGCGCAGGCGGCCGAGGGGCTGATCCCCGAGAGCGCCGCGAACTCGATCGTCAGCAGCTGCAAGGTCGAGCTGTTCGACGTCGCCAAGATCGTGCGCGAGAGCGGCCGCGCTGGCAGCGTCGCGATCCCGCTGGTGAAGGCGCTGCGCGAGGCCGTGGGCCTCTTCAACGCCGAGGCCGCGTCCTTCGTGCATTTCGGCAGCACCAGCCAGGACGTGATCGACAGCGCGATGGCGCTGGTCACGCGCGAGGCTGTCGCGCTCGTCGAGGCCGACCTCGCCAAGGCCGCCGACGCGCTGCTGCGCCTGGCCGTGACGCACGCCGAGACCCCGATGCTCGCGCGCACGCTGATGCAGCCGGCCTCGGTCACCAGCTTCGGCTTCAAGTGCGCCGGCTGGGCCGCGCCGCTGGTGCGCAGCCGCATCCGTCTGCGCGATGCCGCGAAGCACGCGCTGCAGCTGCAGCTGGGCGGTGCCATCGGCACGCTGGCGCAGATGAAGGGGCAGGGCGCGGCCGTGCGCAAGCGCATGGCCAAGGAACTCGGCCTGGGCGACCCCGGCGCGACCTGGCACACCCAGCGCGACGAATGGGTCGCGCTCGGCTGCGAACTGGGCCTCATGACCGGCAGCCTGGGCAAGATCGCGGTCGACATCTCGCTACTCGGCCAGTACGAAGTCAGCGAAGTCACCGAGCCCAGCGAACCGGGCCGCGGCGGATCGTCGGCCATGCCGCACAAGCGCAACCCGGTGGCCTCGATGGTGGCCATTGCCGCCGCGCACCGCGCGCCGCAGCGCGTGGCCGCGTTGCTCGGCGCCATGCCGCAGCAGCACGAACGCGCACTCGGCGCCTGGCAGGCGGAGCTGGGCGAATGGCCGCAGCTCCTGATGTCGGCGCACGGCAGCGTTCGCGCGATGGCCGGCGCACTGCCCGGCCTGCAGGTCGATGCCGCACGCATGCGCGCCAACATCGATCGGCTGCGCGCCGAACTCCCGCGCGACGCGGCGGACGAATGGTTCGCCCCCGCGCTCGCCCACGAAGCCGGACAGACCGCGCTCGCCGAAGTGAAGGCGCTGCAGGCCCGGCTCGACGCACACAAGGAACTCTCCCAATGACCACCCCCGAAAACCCGCCCGTGGAACCCGGCGCCTATGAAGCCGGCCTCGTCAACCGCCGCCGTGTGCTCGGCGATGCCTGGGTCGACAAGTCGCTGGCCAACCGCAACGGCTTCAACGCCGAGTTCCAGGAACTCATCACGCGCCATGCGTGGAACGACATCTGGGGCCGCCCCGCGCTGGGCGACAAGACGCGCCGCTTCATGGTGCTGTCGATGATGCTGGGCATCCACGCGTACGAAGAATTCGCGATGCACGTGCGCGCCGCGCTCGACGGCCCGCCCGAGTCGCGTCTCACGCCGGACGAGATCAAGGAAGTGATCATGATGGCCGCCATCTACTGCGGCGTGCCCGTGGCCAACCACGCCTTCGGCATCGCAACGGGCATCCTGCGCGAGAAGGGCCTGCTGCCGCCGCTGGCGCAGTGACCGCGCCGCCTGCTCCAAAGAAGGGCCGGAAGAAGGGCCGCTTCGACGTCACCTTCGCGCTGCTCCTGCCGCTGCTGCTCGCGGCGCAGCCGGTGGCCACCGACAGCTATCTTCCTGCGCTCCCCGCCATCGCGAAGGAGCTCGGCTCGGCCAGCACCAGCCTCACGCTGTTCGTGCTGGCCTTCGGCTTTGCGCAGCTGCTGTGCGGGCCGCTGGCCGACCGCTTCGGACGCAGGCCGGTGCTGCTGGCGGGGCTGGGCTGCTACACGCTCGCCGCGCTGGGCGGTGCCTTCGCCGACAGCGTGGCGCTGCTCGCGGGGTGGCGCGCGCTGCAGGGCTTCTCGATGGCGGCCATCCTGGTGTGCGCGCGCGCCGCTGTGCGCGACCTCTACCCGGCGCACGAAGGCCCGCACGTGATGGCGCGCGGGCTCACGGGTCTGGGCATGGTCGGGCTGATGGCGCCGCTGCTGGGCGCGTGGCTGGTGCAAGGCGCCGGCTGGCGCTGGGTGATGGCGGCGATGGCGGCCTATGCCGCGGTGCTGTTCGCGCTGTGCTGGCGCTCGTTCGGCGAAACGCGCCGGCCCCTGGGCGAGGGCGAGTCGTCCGCGCCGCGCGGCAGCACGCGCGCCGTGTTCGCGTGCCGCTCGTTCCGCGCCTGGGCCTCGGTCGCGGCCACCACCTACGGCGGCTTGTTCTGCTTCCTGCTGCTTTCGCCGATGGTCTACATCGGCTATCTGGGCTGGTCGCCCGCCTGGTACGGCTGGATCCCGGCCGGCGGCTCGCTGGTCTACATCTTCAGCACCACCATGTGCCGCAGCCTGCTTCGGCGCTACGGCCCTGTGCGCACCGTGAAGCTCGGCGCGTCGCTGAGCCTGGCCGGCGCCACCATCCAGGCGCTGGGCTGCTGGCTGATGCCGCTGAGCGCGGTGCCGCTGCTGTTCGGCCACGCCGTCTACTGCCTGGGCCACGGCATCCACCAGCCCTGCGGGCAGGCCGGCGCGGTGGGCGATCTGCCGCACCTGGCGGGCCGGGCCGTGTCGTGGTCCGGCTTCGGCATGATGATGGTCGCGTTCTGCGCAGGGCAGCTCGCCGCGCGTTTCGTCGATGCCGATTACTCCAACGGCGCCTGGCCGATGGTCCTGCCCATGCTGCTGGCCGGCGGCGTGCTGGTGGCGATCGCGTTCTTCTGGCTGCCGCGTCTGCAACACTCGAAAAAGGAAACCACACCATGACCCGTTTGAATGTCGTTCGCGAGGGCAACGGCCCCATCGTCGTGCTCAGCCATGCGCTCGGCTGCGACCTGAGCATGTGGGACGGCGTGGCCGCGCACCTGGCGCGCGGCCACACGGTGCTGCGCTACGACCATCGCAACCACGGCGCCTCGGAGGTGCTGCCCGGCGAACTGCGCGTCGAGACGCTCGCACAGGACGCTGCCGAGCTCATTCGGCGCGAGGCTGGCGGCGAGCCGGTGCACTTCGTCGGCCTGTCGATGGGTGGCATGACAGCGCAGGCGCTGGCGGTGCGCCACCCCGAGCTGCTGAAGACGATCGTGATCGCCAATTCGGCCGCGCACTACCCCGACCAGGCACCCTGGCGCACGCGCGTCGAGACCGTCGGCGCCAAGGGCGTTGCCGCCATCGCGCCCGGGGCGGTGTCGCGCTGGCTCACGCCCGCGTGGGCCGCCACGGCCGAGGGTGCCGAAGCCGCGAAGAAGCTGCACGACGTGCTGGTGCGCACCGACGCGCAGGGCTACATCGAGAGCTGCAACGCCGTCGCGGCCATCGACTTCCGCGAGAGCAACCACCGCATCGCGGTGCCCACGCTGGTCGTCGGCGGACTGCAGGACGAAGCCACGCCAATGGCGATGTCGCAGGCCATGGCCGCGGCCATTCCGCATGCCCGGCTGGAGACCATCGACGCCGCGCACCTGAGCGCCGTCGAGCGGCCGGCGGAATTCGCGCAGCTGCTGATCGATTTCTGGCGCAGCCTCTGAGCGGCGATTGCGGGGTACGCGGCCTAGGTGTATCCCGTATTTCGTGCGAATAACGGTTGAGAGTGATCGATCATCGATCAAAAGGGGCCTGAATAGATTGTGATGGGGCCCGGGTGTTCCTAAAGTCCACCCCCATGCATCGCTCCATCGCCACCGTCTCGCTCAGCGGCACGCTCCGCCAGAAGCTCGAAGCCGTCGCCGACGCCGGTTTCGATGGCATCGAGCTGTTCGAGGCCGACTTCATCAACTTCAAGGGCACGGCCGCCGAGCTCGGCCGCATCGCCGGCGACCTGGGCCTGAGCATCGACCTGTACCAGCCGTTTCGCGACTTCGAAGGCATGCCCGAGGCGCAGTTCCGCCGCAGCCTGGAGCGCGCAGAGCGCAAGTTCGACCTGATGCAGGCCATGGGCGCACCGACGATGCTGTGCTGCTCCAACACCTCGCCGCTGTCCGTCAACGACCCGGCGCTGGCAGCCGCCCAGCTGCACGAACTGGCCGAGCGCGCCGCGCGCCGCAACCTGCGCGTGGGCTTCGAGGCGCTGGCCTGGGGCCGCCACACTTCGCTGTACGGCCAGGCCTGGGAGATCGTCAAGCAGGCGAACCACTCGCACCTGGGCCTGATCCTCGACAGCTTCCACACGCTCTCGCTGAAGGACGACCCGGCCGGCATCGCCGCCATTCCGGGCGACAAGATCTTCTTCCTGCAGATGGCCGACGCGCCGCTGCTGTCGATGGACGTGATCCAGTGGGCGCGCCACCACCGCTCGTTCCCGGGGCAGGGCGACTTCGACGTGATCGGCTTCTTCGAGCAGGTGCTGCGCGCCGGCTACACCGGGCCGCTGTCGCTGGAGATCTTCAACGACATCTTCCGCGAGACGCCGAACCGCCGCACCGCCGTGGATGCGATGCGCTCGCTCTTGTATCTGGAGAGCGAAGCGCGCCAGCGCCTCGCCAAGCCCGCAGCGCCGCAGCAGGTGACGCTGTTCGACCCGCCGCCGGTGCCGGCGCTATCGGGCCTGTCGTTCATCGAGTTCGCCGCCGACGAGGCTTCAGCCGCGACGCTGGCAACGCTGGTCGGCCAGCTGGGCTTCCGCCGCATCGGAAGGCACCGCTCCAAGGCGGTGACGCTGTATCGCCAGGGCGACATCAACCTGATCGTCAACGCGCAGCCCGACTCCTTCGCGCGCCAGCGCTTCGAGGCGCACGGCACCTCGGTGTGCGCGCTGGGCGTGCGCTGCGACGAGCCGCTGGCCGCGGTGGGCCGCGCCACCGCCATGCGCTCGCAGCGGCACGACAGCCCGGTCGGCCCCAACGAGCTGCGCGTGCCGGCCATCGTGGCGCCGGGCGGCAACCTGATCCACTTCGTGCCCGAGATGCTGGGCGCCAACGGCCTGTACGAGACCGACTTCATCCTCGAAGACGAGGGCGCGGGCGCCAACGACGCGGGCCTGCAGCGCATCGACCACGTCGCGCTGGGCCTCGCGCTCGACCAGCTCGACACCTGGGTGCTGTTCACGCGCGCCGTGCTCGGCCTGGAGCCCGGCGAGAGCCTGGAGCTGGCCGACCCGTTCGGGCTGATCCGCAGCCGCGGCGTCGCCAACGCCGACCGCAGCCTGCGCCTGGTGCTCAACGTGTCGCTGAGCCAGCGCACCCGCACCGCACGCACGCTGAGCGTGACCGGCGGCGGCGCGGTGCACCACATCGCGCTGAGCTGCACCGACATCTTCGAGACGGCCGCGAAGCTGCGCGCCAACGGCACGCGCTTCGTGCCCATCTCCGACAACTACTACGACGACCTGGCCACCCGCATCGACATCGACCCCGCGCTGCTTTCGCGCATGCGCGAGTCGGGCGTGCTGTTCGACCGCTCGCCGGCCGGCGACTACCTGCACATCTACACCGAGAGCTTCGAGGGCGGACTGTTCTTCGAGGTCGCGCAGCGCGTGGGCGGCTACGACGCCTACGGCGCCCTCAACGCACCGGCGCGCATGGCGTCGCAGGCGCAGGACTGACAGGGCCGCAGGCGCACCGGCAGATCGTTTCTTTCGACCGACAGAGAGCTGATTTTTTTCACGTCACCACTGGAGACAACACATGGCAAGCAACACAGCCCGTGAGCCGCAAGGCAGGCACCAGTCGAGAAAGGCCGCGGCAAGCGGCTGGATCGGCTCGGCGCTGGAGTACTACGACTTCTTCATCTACGCCACCGCCGCGGCGCTGATCTTTCCGCAGATCTTCTTCCCCAAGGGCGACCCGACGACGGCCATCGTCGCCTCGCTCGCGACCTACGGCGTGGGCTACGTGGCACGCCCCATCGGCGCCTTCGTGCTCGGCCACTGGGGCGACACGCACGGGCGCAAGCAGGTGCTGGTGCTTTGCATGTTCCTGATGGGCTTCTCGACCGTGGCCGTCGGCCTGCTGCCGACCTACGACCAGGTCGGCCTGCTGGCACCGGTGCTGCTGGTGCTGCTGCGCCTGGTGCAGGGCTTCGCGGTGGCGGGCGAGATCTCGGGCGCGAGCTCGATGATCCTGGAGCACGCTCCGTTCGGCCGACGCGGCTTCTTCGCGAGCTTCACGCTGCAGGGCGTGCAGGCCGGCCAGATCCTGGCGGCCGCCGTGTTCCTGCCGCTGGCGCACTACATGCCCGAGGACGCGTTCAACTCCTGGGGCTGGCGCATTCCGTTCCTGCTGAGCTTCCTGGTGATCGTGGCGGGCTACATCATCCGCCGCGAGGTGGACGAGACGCCGGCCTTCGCCGAAGTCGACAAGAAGGGTGAAACGGCCAAGGCGCCGATCGTCCAGGCCTTCACCGACAGCTGGGCCGACATGCTGCGCGTGGTGTGCATGGCGCTGATGAACGTCATTCCGGTGGTGGCCACCGTGTTCGGCGCGGCCTACGCCGTGCAGGCCGCCTACGGCATCGGCTTCCAGAAGGACGTGTACCTGTGGATCCCGGTGCTCGGCAACATCCTGGCCGTGATCGTCATCCCGTTCGTGGGCAACCTGTCGGACCGCATCGGCCGCCGCCCGCCGATCATCGTCGGCGCGCTGGTCTCGGGCCTGCTGTCGTTCGTGTACCTGTACGCCATCAGCATCCGCAACGTGCCGCTGGCCATCGTCATGTCGCTGCTGATGTGGGGCATCGTGTACCAGGGCTACAACGCGACCTTCCCGAGCTTCTATCCGGAGCTGTTCCGCACCCGAAACCGCGTCTCGGCCATGGCCATCTCGCAGAACATCGGCACCACCTTCACCGCGCTGCTGCCGGCCCTGTTCGCCGCCGTCGCGCCTCCCGGTTCGACCAACGTGTGGTTCACCGTGGGTGCCATCACCTTCGCGGTGACGGTGCTGGCTGCCCTGGCCGCGTTCAGCGCCCGCGAAACCTACCGCGTCCACATGCGCGACCTGGGCAACCCGAACGCGGTGCCGGTCGACAAGCAGGAATACGACCGCCTGCGCGAGCAGACGATGCAGGAAACGCGCGTAGCCCGGGCCGCGGCCTGAGGTCCCTGCGGCAGGCGAAGACCTTTCGCCTGCCAAGGGTTGTGGCGCCGGGAAGAATGGCGCCATGACCTCCACATCTTCCCCCTCCCGCCTCAAGATCGACTTCGTCTCCGACGTGTCCTGTCCCTGGTGCGCCATCGGCCTGAGTTCGCTCGAGGCGGCGCTCGGGAAGGTGGCGCCGGAGATCACAGCGGACCTGCACTTCCAGCCCTTCGAGCTGAACCCGCAGATGCCGCCCGAAGGACAGGACACCTTCGAGCACCTCAACCAGAAGTACGGCTCCACGCGCGAGCAGCAGGCCCAGTCGCGCGAAATGATCCGCCAGCGCGGTGCCGCCGTCGGCTTCGAATTCAGCCCCGAAGGCCGTCCGCGCGTCTACAACACCTTCGATGCCCACCGGCTGCTCCACTGGGCCGAGCTGGAAAGCCCCGCTAAGCAGGCGGCGCTCAAGAAGCTGCTGCTGAAGGCCTATTTCACCGACAGCCAGAATCCTTCCGACCACGAGGTGCTGGTGCGCGCCGCCACCGAAGCGGGGCTCGATGAAGCCCGCGCCCGGCAGATCCTGGACAGCGACGAGTTCGCACAGGAAACCCGCGAACGCGAGCGCATGTACACCGATGCCGGCATCCACTCGGTGCCCGCGATCATCATCAACGACAGGCATCTGATCTCGGGCGGCCAGCCCGTCGAAGTGTTCGAACGAGCCCTGCGCCAGATCGCCGGTGCTGCTCCTTCGAGCCTTGCCACAGCCTGACTTAGCTGGCGCTTAGGCGCCAGCTTTGCCCAGCGTTACGACGGTAAAGAACGTCAACCCGAAGCGGGCTCCGGTGGTTGAGGAGGCGGTTCTCAATCACTGTCACACAGGAGCCCCGAAGATGAAGAAGAAAAGCCTAACCGCCGCACTCGCCCTCATGGCTGCGGCTTCGCTGCCGGCACTGGCGGACGAATACGGCAGGCACCCGTTCTATCTCCACGCCTTGTCCGACCTGCGCACCGCGGCATGGAAAGTGGAGCACCGCCGTCCCGAGGACGGACAGGTCTCGCGCGACGAGCAGGTGGTGATCGACGAGATCCACGCCGCCATCGGCGACCTGCAGCACGCCGCATGGCTCGACGGCAAGCCCGTCGAGTGGCGCGAGCCCACCGATGCATGGCTGCCGCCGGAAGGCCGCCTGCACGCCGCGGCCGATCTGCTGCGCAAGGTGCGCTCCGACGTGGCGCGCGAAGAGGACGACCCGCGCTCGCGGCCGTATCAGCAGCGCGGCCTCGCGCACGTAGACCTTGCGCTTGCCACCGCGCAACACGCCATCGGCGACGTGCGCCGCCACGACCTGCGCAGGGAGTGAGGGCCGTGACGGCCACCGCTTCGCCGTTCTTCTCCACGCGGCGCGCGTCGATGGCGCTCGGCGCCTGCGCGCTGGCGCTGCTTGCGGCCTGCGCGAGCGCGCCGGGGGACCATCGGCCCATGGTTTCGGTGTCGCTGCCCTCGCAGCAGGTGGATGAGGCCACGCGCCTGCGCTGGCTCGACCGCGTGAGCTGGGGCGCCAACGCGAGCAGCGATGCGCAGCTTGCAAAGCGCGGCCTCTCGCTGTGGATGCGCGACCAGCTCAACCCGCGCTCAGCGTTGCTGCCGCCGGCCGCGCAGGCGCAGATCGACGCGATGGAGATCTCGCGCGTGCCGCTCGACCAACTCGTCACCGGCCTGGAAGCGCAACGCAAGGCGGCCGACGCGCTGCCTGACGAAGACCAGAAGAAGGCCGCGCGGCAGGAATACCAGCAGCACCTCAACACGCTGGTGCGCGAGGCGCAGCAGCGCTTCGTGCTGCGCGCGCTCTATTCGCCCAACCAGCTGCAGGAGCAGATGACGTGGTTCTGGATGAACCACTTCAACGTCAACCTGCGCAAGGACAACATCCGCGCGATGGTGGGCGACTACGAGGAGAACGCCATCCGCCCGCACGCGCTCGGCAGGTTCCGCGACCTGCTTGGCGCCACGGTGCACCACCCGGCGATGCTGCGCTACCTCGACAACGCGCAGAACGCCGCCAACCGCATCAACGAGAACTACGCGCGAGAGCTGATGGAGCTCCACACGCTGGGCGTGGGCAGTGGCTATACGCAGGGCGACGTGCAGGAACTCGCGCGCGTGCTCACCGGCGTGGGCGTGACCAACCAGCCGCTCGACGCGCCGCCGCCGAACGTGCGGCCCAACCTGCGTGCCGACTACGTGCGCAAGGGGCTTTTCGAGTTCAACCCGAACCGCCACGACTACGGGCCGAAGACGCTGCTGGGCCAACCCATCCAGAGCCGCGGTCTGGCCGAGGCCGACGAGGCGCTCGACCGCCTCGCTCGCGCTCCGGCCACAGCGCGCTTCGTCTCGCGCAAGCTGGCCGTGTACTTCGTCGCCGACGATCCGCCGCAGGCGCTGGTCGACCGAATGGCGGCGGCCTTCACGCGCAGCGATGGCGACATCGCCGTCACGCTGAAGGCGCTGTTCGAATCGCCCGAGTTCTCGGCGTCGCTGGGCCGCAAGTTCCGCGATCCGGTGCACTACGTGATGGCCGGCGTCCGGCTCGCCTACGACGACCGCGTGGTCACCAACGTCAATCCGATGCTCAACTGGATCAATCGCATGGGCGAACAGCTGTATGGGCACGAGACGCCCGACGGCTATCCACTCAACGAGGCCGCCTGGGCCAGCGCTGGCCAGATGAACACGCGCTTCGAGATCGCGCGCGCCATCGGTGCGAACGGCGCGGTGCTGTTCCGTGCGGACGACAAGGCGCCGCTGGAGAAGCCCGCGTTCCCGCCCCTGGCCGATTCGCGCGCGGTGCGCACGATGCAGGTCGGCATGAGCGCGGACACGCGCGAGGCGCTGGCGCAGGCGAAGAACCCGCAGGAATGGAACACCTTCCTGCTGGCCTCGCCCGAGCTGATGCGGCGCTGAAGGTATTCGGTATTTCTCCCTCCCCCGCTGGGGGAGGGCAGGGGTGGGGGCAAGCGGCGTTCAATCAGTCGCTCCGGTCGAATCGCCGCGTGCCCCCATCCCAACCTTCCCCCAAAGGGGGAAGGAGCAAGGCAGGAAGAAAGAAATAAGAAAGGACAACCGTCATGCAACGCAGAGAAATCCTGAAGCTCGCGGCCGCCGCACCGTTCGCGAGTGCTGCTGCCAAGGTGATGGCCGCGCCTTCCGCCGAAGGGGCCAAGCTGCTGGTCGTGTTCCTTCGCGGCGCGTACGACTGCAGCAACCTGCTCGTGCCCACGAGCAGCGACTTCTATTACGCCTCGCGCCCCAACATCGCCATCGCGCGGCCCGGCACGCCCAACGGCGCGCTGCCGCTGGACGGCAACTGGGGCCTGCACCCCGCGCTGGCGCAGAGCGTGATGCCGATGTTCCAGCAGAAGCAGGCATCCTTCATCGCCTTCGCCGGCACCGACGACCTCACGCGCAGCCACTTCGAGACGCAGGACTCCATCGAGCTCGGCCAGGCCCTCGACAAGCGCCGCGACTATCGCTCGGGCTTCCTCAACCGGCTGGCCGGCGTGCTCGGCGCGGGGCCCGTCACCGACGTGTCGCCCATCGCCTTCACCGACCAGCTGCCGATCTCGATGCGCGGCAACGCCAAGGCCGCCAACATGGCGCTGGCCGGTAACGCACGCTCCGGCATCGACGCGCGGCAGAGCCAGGTCATCGCCGCCATGTACCGCAACACCACGCTGGCACAGCCGGTGGCCGAGGGCTTCCAGGTGCGCGACGAGGTCATGCGCGCGGTGCAGGCCGAGATGGACGCCGCCAGCCGCAACGCCATGTCCGCCAAGGGCTTCGAGCTGGTGGCGCGCCGCATGGCGCTCTTGATGCGCGACCGCTTCGACCTCGGCTTCGTCGATGTCGGCGGCTGGGACACCCATGTAGGACAGGGCGGCGCCACCGGCTACCTCGCCAACCGTTTTGAAGAACTGGGACGCGGCGTCGCCGGCTTCGCGCAGGAGATGGGCGACGACGCCTGGCGACAGACCGTCGTGGTCGTCATCAGCGAGTTCGGCCGCACCTTCCGCGAGAACGGCAACCGCGGCACCGACCACGGCCACGGCACCGTCTACTGGGTGCTCGGCGGCGGCCTCTCGGCGCAAGCCGGCGGGCGCGTGGTGGGCGAGCAGCAGGCGCTGACGCAGGCGACGCTGTTCCAGAACCGCGACTACCCGGTGCTCAACGAGTACCGCGCCGTGTTCGGCGGGCTGTTCCAGCGGATGTACGGGTTGTCGCCGGCGCAGCTGGGGCGGGTGTTCGATGGCGTGGCGCCGAAGGATCTCGGGCTGGTCTGATGTCGATCGGATTGCACATACCCAGTTTCGGCGATGGTGGAGGCGAACTCGCGCGACAACAATGAAACACATAAATCGCGTGGCGTGATAGTTCGACCGCGCCGGATGCAGGTCTTGTCCCTCATCCGATCTGCCAGGAGGAACCCCCGCATGCCGATCTCAGCGGTGAGCGCGCATTTGCTTCTTCGATCGCTTGGCGTCCACGTGGCGATCGCCGATGTGCGCTTGGTCAATATCTGTGCCAACTATCGGGACGCGACTGTCACGGCCGTGAACGGGAGCGTGGCTCGCGTGAACGCGATCGTTTCCATCCTCGCTCCTGGTCCGGTGGCACCGGGCGCTTTTTCGCAGCCTCGTTTCAGCGAGGCCAAGAGGCTTCTCGACTACCTCAATGCGGGAGCGACCGTGGCAGCGGTGCGGACGCTCATCGACGAGGCCGAGACCGTGCTGGACTGGCTTCGCCTGCCTTTTGCAGCAATGACGGCAAACAACGTGCCGCCGACTGCGCCGCTGCGTCAATCGTGGGGAAACGTGCTGGTGCCACAGCAGCAGGGCATCCAGCAGTTCGCGGCATCGCGAAGAGCCAACGCCGTGGTGAGTACTCTGATCGCCTTTGCGAACGTGCCCGGCGCAACCATCGTGACCAATCTGTCGACATTGGGGCAGCTTGCCCAGGCCGTGAATGCTTCTCGGGGACTTGCCGATGCGAACCGTTTCTCGGGCATCACGCCCGCAGCCTTTCCAAGTCTTCGAACGCTCCACGGTTTGCACGGCCCCAACTCCGCCTTCGCGGGGTTTGTGCGCTGGGGGCCGGGTGACCATGACTCCCCCCAGCTGAATCTGAAGTACCACTTCCTAAAACACGTCTGCTACGCGGGTGTCGAATCGGAGCTTCCCAGGGAGTCCGCCTGGTGGTGGGGGGAGCTGAACATTGCCTTGACCTGGGGGCAGATGAGCGCATTCTTTGCCGACAGTGTGTCGCTGCGCGAAAGAAACGTGCTGCAGGCGATGTTCGACGGCACCGGCCTGATCCCCGCAAAGCGGGTTCAATTCCTGATTTCAGGCGTTGTCTCGCAGAACCCCAGATTGCTCAACTACCTCGTGGACAACTACGAAAACGCCTATCGGGACCGGGCGCTGCATCCGGGTGCGGTCCTGACGGACAAGATCGTGCAAAGCAACGGCGAGAAGGTTTTCATCAGCGCTGCAATACGTGATCCGGCTCACGCAACGCGGGGCATCTTCGTTATCGGGCGTCTTGATGGTGCAAACGAACTGGGGGTTTCGGCCTGCTATATGTGTGAAGACATCCAGGAAAAACTGGATGCTGCAGCTAGCAACAAGATCTGGGACCTGGCGTGACGGACGCGCGATAACGGCACCCTGAGCTGTCTTGCATCACGTAAGCCATGATCCGGGCTGAGGAGACAAGATCGAAACATGTCCGTGATCGGCGAACACTTGCGAATGTCCGAGCTGCAGCGGCTCGGCATGTCCACCCCCTTGATGCAGCTGGCTGCCGGCCAGTGCCTCCACGAGGCGTTCCGGGGCTCCTGCCTGGGGCCGCCTTATTACATCTACCACGGCGCCCGTGCGCCCGAGGGGGCCACCCTGGTTCCGCTGTGGGACCACGGCAGCAGCGTCTGCGGCCTCCGTGAGACGGAGGGCGGCCTGGAGTTCATCGAGTTCAGCATCGAAGACCCCTCCGGATTCGAGCGGCTCGCCGGTACAGAGCAGGGTTTCTGGGCGACCCGCTTCGACTTTCTCTACGAATGCGATCTGGCCGACGAGGTGCTGCGTGAAGCCGCCGGGCTGGTCGGCTTTCGCTTTCTGGAGCGGCACCTGACGGCGAGAGAAGCGGCCGAGGAGCAGTCGGGAAGCTTCGGCGCTCACCGGGCGTGGCTTCGGGAACTGGTCGCCGGCATCGACCGGGATGCTGCCGCCTGATTGCAAGGCGTGCAGGGCCGGCGGCGACACCGCCGAGAATCCCCGCATGCCTCACGCTGTTTCCCTTCTTCGCGCCGCCCGCCTGGCACGAAGCGCCAAGCCCTTTCTTGCCCGTGGCGGCTTCAAGCGCGAGCGCTGCGCGGGCTGCCGCCTGGTGCCCAGCCATTGCATGTGCGCGCTGCGTCCCTCGATCGCCACGCGCGCCGGGGTGTGCCTGATCATGGCCGACATCGAGCCGCTCAAGCCCACCAACACCGGCTGGCTGGTCGCCGACGTGGTGGCCGACACCTTCGCCTTCGGCTGGGCCCGCACCGAGACCGATCCGGCGCTGCTGGCGCTCTTGAGCGACCCGCAGTGGCAGCCCTACGTGGTGTTCCCGGGGCAGTACGCGGCGCCCGAGCGGGTGGTCGAGGTAGTTCAGTCGCCCGGCGCTGCCGGGAAGCGCCCGCTCTTCATCCTGTTCGACGCGACATGGGCCGAGGCACGCAAGATGTTCCGCAGGAGCCCCTACCTCGACCGGCTGCCGGTGCTGAGCCTGCAGCCGCAGCAGATCACCCAGTACAAGCTGCGCAATTCCGGCCGCGACGACCATTTCTGCACCAGCGAGGTGGCGGCGATGTGCATGAACCTGGCGGGCGAGCATGTCGCCGAGCAGACGCTGGAGGCCTATCTGACGGTGTTCACGCACCACTACCTGCGCGCGAAGAACCAGCAGCCGGTCGTGTGGGACGGCGCAGCCCACCAGAGGCTGCGCGAGGTGGCCGGCCTGCTGGCCGCTTGACTGCCTGACGGGAGGGGAGCGCCCTCAGGCGATCATCGATTCGAGATCGGCCGCGAGTTCGCGCGGCGCCGGCATTTCCTGGACGATGTCCTCGGTGATGCCGACCGCCATTGCCGACTGGCTCGGCCAGAAGCCGCCGATGTTGCCCAGGTCCACGCCCTGGCGCTCCAGCGCGACGCGCCACACGGCCAGGTGCAGGATGCCGCCGAGCACATCGGGATGCTCCGGGTCGGCCGGGCTCACGAAGCTGGAGAGCGCCCCGACCAGGTCGGGCGCGAAGCCCCAGCGCTGGGCCAGGGAGGCGCTCACGTCGCCGTAGTGATAGCCGAACTCGACGAGCTCGAGCTGCGCGCGTCCCAGTGCCTCGAAGGGGTGGGTGGCGTTCAGGGCCGCAATGCGGGCGGGCATTGCCTGCGCCATGATCAGGTAGCCGATGGCGTGCATGCTGCCCGCGGTGAATGCCAGGTTGGGGTCGACGTGCCGCGTCTTGGAAGCCAGGTACCGCGAGACCGAAGCCACGCGCAGGCTGTGCGCCCAGAAGGCGGGCAGGCCGACGCCGTCCACCTTCCTGAAGGCGCCCGCCAGACCCGAGCTCACGACCATCGAGCGGATGGCGGAGAGCCCCAGCATCAGGATCGCGCCCTGTATCGAAGAAATCTTGCGCCGCAGCCCGAAGAGCGGCGAATTGACCATCTGCAGCACCTTGGCCGCGAGCACCTGGTCGAGCTCGATCCGGTTGGCGATGGCTGCGAAGGACACCTCGTCGTCGCGCAGCATCTCCATCAGATCGGAGACCACCCTCGGCACGGTGGGAAGCGACTTGTCATTGGCAAAGAGTTCGTCGAGTGTCATGGCGCTGGGTTTTGTTGTCTGGCCTATGTATGCAAACAATTGTCCTCCAGCACACCCCCAGGCAAACGCCCGAACAGACACGAAAACGCAATTTCTACGGATTCCGGTGGGCCCGGAAGCCCTCCTGCAGGCGTTCGGCGTCGGCCTCGATGCCGTCGCCCTGCAAGTCCGTTGCGGGTATACCCTGACTCGGCGCCCGCCACGCCTCGTGCCGGGCGCCGCCTGCCTGGCCGTGAGCCTATGAGCGCGCCTGCCGATGTGGCACCATCGCCGCCTGCCGGGCTCTCCCACCGTATGGAGGAAGTCAAGATGTCTGCAGCCATGTTTGCCGCCTTGTTCTTCACGGTGGCGCTTCTCGTCACGACGGCGTACTTCATCATGGGCTCCATCCCGCTCCTGGTGCTGAAGCACGACACGCCGCTCGACGCCCGCTTCGTGCGGGGCTTCTTCAACATCTACTACGTGGCGGCATTCGTCACCGCGTCGGCCACCGCGCTCAGCTTCGCCACCGCCGGCCGCCTGTGGATCGCGGCCGGGGCCGCCGTGCTGGCCGCGATCTCGGTCGTGCTGCGCAAGAAGGTCATCCCGAAGATGGACGCGCTCGGCGCGCAGATCCAGTCGAACTACATGGATGCGATACCGGGGTTCCGCAGGACGCACGTCATCGCGATCCTCATCAACATCGCCCAGCTGGTGGCCATCGTCTGGTGCCTCATCGCGGTGGGGAAGTGAGCCTGAGCCCGAGCCGGCCCGGCGCGGGCGGGGCGGGGCGGGGCGGAGTCGATAGGACAATCGGGGGCAGCCCTCAATTCCGAACACAGCCACGACCATGTCCCGCCTCGACGACCCCCTCCACGACGCCGAAATCGGCTCCCGCGACAGCACCCTCGACACCACCCGCATCGACGACGTGCGCATCGGCGCCGTCCGTCCGCTCATCACCCCGGCGCTGCTGCAGGAGCGCGTGCCCGTCCGCGACAACACGCTGGCGCTGGTCGAGGGCAGCCGCGCCGCCATTGCCGACGTGCTGCACGGCCGCGACGACCGGCTGGTCGTGGTGGTCGGCCCATGCTCCATCCATGACCACGACCAGGCCATCGAGTACGCGCAGCGCCTGAAGAAGGTGGCCGACTCCCTGCAGGACGACCTGCTCATCGTCATGCGCGCCTACTTCGAGAAGCCGCGCACCACCGTCGGCTGGAAGGGCTACATCAACGACCCGCACCTGGACGGCAGCTTCGCGATCAACGAAGGCCTGGAGCGCGCGCGGCGCCTGCTGCTGGAGCTGACCACCCTGGGCCTGCCGACCGGCACCGAGTTCCTCGACCTGCTGAGCCCGCAGTTCATTGCCGACCTGATCGCCTGGGGCGCCATCGGCGCGCGCACCACCGAGAGCCAGAGCCACCGGCAGCTGGCGTCGGGCCTGAGCTGCCCGGTGGGCTTCAAGAACGGTACCGACGGCAGCATCAAGGTCGCGGCCGACGCCATTCTTGCGGCCCGCGCGCCGCATGCCTTCATGGGCATGACCAAGATGGGCATGGCCGCGATCTTCGAGACCCGCGGCAACGACGACTGCCACGTGATCCTGCGCGGCGGCAAGGCGCCCAACTACTCGGCCGCGGACGTCGCCGCCTGCTGCGACACCCTGGCGGCTAGCGGCCTGCGGCCCCAGGTGATGATCGACGTCTCGCACGGCAACAGCAGCAAGCAGCACCAGCGGCAGATCGTGGTCGCCGAGGACGTGGCGGCGCAGATCGCGGGCGGCGAAAGCCGCATCACCGGCATCATGATCGAAAGCCACCTGGAAGAAGGGCGGCAGGACCTGAAGCCCGGCGTCGCGCTCAAGCACGGCGTTTCGATCACCGATGCCTGCATCGGCTTTTCGCAGACGGTGCCGGTGCTGGAGGGCCTGGCCTCGGCGGTGAAGGCGCGGCGGAAGTTGTCGAAGGTCTGACGAAGCTGCGATCGATGGCGCGCTGCGCCATCGCGGACGCTCTCTACCGGGCGAGCACGACGAAAGCCCGCAGCTCGGCCATCTTGCCGTCGCGGAACCGCCAGACGTCGCAGTACGCATGAGGCTGCGCGTTGCCCTCCTGGTCGGGCAGGGTGATCTCGCCGAGCGCCGCAACGAAGTCGCCGTCGCCGATCATCTGGTGGACCTGGAAGCGGGGCGGCTCCTTGTACGCGACGGCCATCCATTCGCGAACGGCCTGCTTGCCCCGCAGGATCGTGTCGCCCACGAAGTTCCAGACGGTGTCTTCGGTGCAGGACTTCAGGAACCCTTCGAAGTCGCCCTTCATGATCGCGGCGTTGGCGTTCGCGAGGACTGTCTTGTTGTCTTCGGGCATTACGGTGTCTCCTTTGTGCGTGGAGCCCAGGAGGGCGATCAGTGGATCACGGCCGTGACGCGCATCTCGAACCGCATCGCCGGCGCCGCCAGTTCAGCGACGCCCACCTCGGTCCAGATGGGCGCATGGTCCGGCATGTACTGGCGGTACAACCGCGCGATGGTCCGGTTCACCTCGGGAGGAAATCCTCCGACGTGATACGTGTTCACATGCACGACATGGCCCCAGTGCGCGCCGGCGGTCGCCAGTGTCTTCTCGACGTTGCGGAACGCCTGGGCGATCTCTTCCTCGATCGATTCGGGAAATTGCATCTCGTCGTTCCAGCCGCCCTGGCCTGAGATCTCGACACGGTCGCCGATCTTCACGGCTTGCGAGTAGTGCAGCGCCTCGTGCAGGGCGGGCCCGTAGCCGGGGGTGACAAAGAATTCGGGGCGGGTCATGGCAGTCCTTTGATCGGTTGGTTGGTCGATTGATTGGCGAAGGCGGTTTTCCTTCTGCGTGATCTGTACTCTAGTGATCGGATGTGCGCCGATAAACAGGCAATGCCGGCAATCACAATTTGGCGAGCCCAAACAATCGATCAGGCAGTCGCAAGCCGATTGGCGGGGACCGAACCCGCAAGGTCTAAACTGCAGCCCCGCTTCCTGCAGGAGACAAACCCCATGACCCGATTGCTCGTGCGCAGCTTCGGCGTTTCGCTCGACGGTTTCGCAGCCGGCCCCGACCAGAGCCTGGAGCACCCGCTGGGCGTTCGCGGCCCCGAACTCATGAACTGGTTCTTTCCCACGCGCGTCTGGCAGCAGATGCAGAAGACGGGTGAGACCAACGGCGAGACCGGCGTCGACAACGAGATGGCCGAGCAGGGCTTCGCCGAGATGGGCGCCTGGATCCTCGGGCGCAACATGTTCGGGCCGGTGCGCGGCCCCTGGCCCGACGAGAGCTGGAAAGGCTGGTGGGGCGACGAGCCCCCGTACCACGTGCCGGTCTTCGTGCTGACCCACCACGCCCGCGCACCGCTGGCCATGAAAGGCGGCACGACCTTCCACTTCGTCACCGGCGGCATCCACGATGCGCTGGCGCAGGCACGTGCCGCCGCGGGTGGCCGCGATGTGCGCCTGGGTGGCGGCGCGGCCACCGTGCGCGAATACCTGAAGGCCGGCCTGATCGACGAACTGCACCTGGCCGTGCGGCCGGTGCTGCTGGGCAAGGGCGAACCACTGTTCGCGGGCCTGGATCTGCCGGCGCTGGGCTACAGCTGCGAACGGCAGGTGGCGGGCGAGCGCGCCACGCACGTGTTCCTGCGGCGCAAGGCGGCCTGACGGCAGGGCTGGCCTGAGCGGCCTCCTCGCGGCTATCTGGCGGTCAGCAGGCGGTCATCAGCCCGTTCAGGCCCCTTCGACGATCCGCATATCCCGCTCCGCGCCATCTCCCAGGGCCGCAAGCGCCGCCTGGTACGCGGGGCTGTCGTGCACGGTCGTGGCTTGCTCGACGCTGTCGAACTCGATCAGCGTGGTGCGCTCGGCAAGGCCGTGCTCGTAGACCTTGGCCGGCAGGCCGCGTGCCAGGAAGCGACCGCCGCCGGCAGTGATGGCGGGTGCCGCCAGCTTTGCGTAGGCCGCGAGCTTGTCGGCGTCCTTGATGGCTCGGTATGCGCTGATCCAATAGGCTTTTGCCATGGGGGTTTCACTCCGGTTGTTGGGCGAGCAATATAAAGCGGACACCGTGAGCGCATCAGGGCCATGAGTAGAAAGCCCCATGCCCGAACTGTCTGAAGGAGTCCGATAGATGCTCAGAGGAAGCTGTCTCTGCCAAGGCGTGGCGTTCGAGATCGACGGCGCGCTGAAAGACCCGCTCTACTGCCATTGCGCGATGTGCCGGAAGGCGCATGGCACCGCCTTCCGCGCGCGGGCCAAGGTGCTGGCGAAGGAGTTCCGCTGGAGCAGGGGCGAAGAACTGGTCCGCTTCTACGAGTCGTCACCCGGCGAATTCCGCGGGTTCTGCTCGGTGTGCGGCTCCAGCCTCATCAGCAAGTTCGACGTGAAGCCCGCTGTCTACGGCGTGGCACTCGGCGTGCTCGACGATGACCCGCAGGTCAGGCCGCTGTGCCACGTGTTCGTCGGGTCGAAGGCGCCGTGGTTCGAAATCACGGACTCGCTGCCTCGATACGAGACGCTGCCTCCCGGTGCCGGCCAGGGCACCAGGCCTCGCGATCAGACCGACGGGTAACTCCCCGTGCCCCCGGGCCATGGCGTGAGCACCTCGTAGCCCTCGGGCGTCACGGCCACCATGTGTTCCCACTGGGCGGACAGCGAGCGGTCCTTCGTGACCACCGTCCATCCGTCGGACAGCTGCCGGGTCTCGCTCCTGCCGGCGTTGAGCATCGGCTCGATGGTGAAGATCATCCCCGGCACCAGCCTGAGCCCTTCGCCGCGGCGCCCGAAGTGCAGCACCTGCAGATCCTCGTGGTAGACCTGCCCGATGCCGTGCCCGCAGTATTCGCGCACCACGCTGAAATGCTCGCGGTGGGCGACCGACTGGATGGCATGGCCCACATCGCCGAGAGTCGCGCCGGGCCTGACCTCGCGGATGCCGGCCAGCATGGCCTCGTACGTGGTCTCCACCAGGCGCCGGGCCAGCTGGCTAGGCTCTCCCACGAAGAACATGCGGCTGGTGTCGCCGAACCAGCCGTCCTTGATGACGGCGACGTCGATGTTGACGATGTCGCCCTTCTTCAAAATCTTGCCGGGCGAGGGAATGCCGTGGCACACAACCTCGTTGACGGAGGTGAGGATGGTCTTGGGATACCCCAGGTACCCCACGTTGGCCGGAACGGTGCCCTGCACGTTCACGATGTAGTCGTTGCAGATCCGGTCGAGCTCTTCGGTGCTCACGCCGGGCACGACGTGGGGCTCGATCATGCCCAGCACCTCCGCGGCCAGCCTGCCGGCGCGCCGCGCCATTTCGATCTGCTCGGCCGACTTGATGACGATGCCGCGTGCCATCAGCGTTTTCCTGCAGAAGAAGACGACCGGGCTTTCGCAGGCTCGGCCGTGGCCGCGGCGACGATGTCCAGGCCACCCGAGAGTTCGGCCTGTATCAGCAGCTGGCAGATTTCCCGGTGATCCAGCTCCGGGTGCAGTTCGGCCAGCATGCCGACGCGCATCCAGTGCTCGGCCTGGCCGTTGATGGACCTGCCCAGGGCGTTGCCTGCCACGCGCAGGTTTTCGTGCATGAGGTCGGAGATCTTGACGATGCCCATCGGCTGGCCTTGTATGAAACGTATGCGAAGTATATATGTTTCGTATGTTCCAGCGCCATCGTGAGGTATTGCGCGGCTAGTCCCCTCCAGCCGATCCCGCCGCATGGCGCGCCAGAGCGCGAGGTCGTAGCTGATCTTCAGCAGCCCGCACGCGATGAGCGGCAGCGAGATCCATCCCGCCGCGAACAGCGCGCCGCTGATCGTCGGGCTGATGGCCGCGGCCAGGCTTCGCGGGACGGCGGTGAAGCTCGCGGCCGCGCTGCGTTCGGCCGGCGTCACCACCGCCATCACGTAGGCCGTTCGCGTGGGCACGTCCATCGAAGACAGCGAGCTGCGGATCATTAGCAGGCCCAGCGCCACCGGCAGGCTCGGCGCCAGCGCGGCGAGCACCAGGCAGACGTTGGCCGGCAGGTGCGTGAAGACCATGGTGTTGAGCAGCCCGATGCGCTGCGCAACCACGGGTGCCGCCAGCTGCGATGCCGCGCCCAGCAGACCGGTCCAGAAGAAGAACACGCCGGCCTGGGTCAGCGAGAAGCCGAACCGCTCCAGCAGCCACAGCGACATCAGCGCATTGACCGTGAGCCCGCCCGCGAAGGCGTCGACGCTGAAGAGCGCCGCCAGTCGCATCACCACGCGGCGCGAGGGCCCGAGAGGCGCGGGCGCAACCGGCAGGCTGTCGGCGCTGCCGGTGCCCGAATGCGCGGGCAGGTTCCGGTAGAGCCAGAAGACGGCCAGCCCGATCGCGGCATAGACCGCGAACATCCCGCGCAGCGCGTCGAGCCGATCGAACCCGGTGTGCCGCACCAGCCAGTCCGGCACCGCCGCGGCCAGCGCACCCAGCGCTGCGCACAAGGCGCCGAGCAGGCTGTAGCGGGCGAAGAGCGCGGTCCGCGCATGGCCCTGCGCCGCGCCGGCCAGCCGGGCGTGCTCCAGGGGAAGGAACACGCTGACGTCGCCCGAGCTGGGGTTGAGCGTGCCGACCAGCGCCACGACCAGCAAAGGCCAGAACGAGGAGAGTCCCGCGAAGCCGATGCCGGTCGCGGCCATCAGCAGGGCCGCGCCGCGAAGCAGCCGCCCCGCCGCGAAGCGATAGCCCCAGGCACCGACCGCGAGCGTCGCGAGCGCCGAGCCCAGCATCGTTGCCGTACTGACGATGCCGACTTCCAGCGTTCCGAGCCCGATCGACAGCAGGTACGCCGGCAGCAGCACGGCCATGTAGCCGTCGGCGAAGGCGCGAAGCCCTCGCGCGATGAGCAGGGGCAGGGCGCCCGGATCGACCCCGGAGGGCAGCAGGCGCATGAGGCCGGAGCGCGAGCGGGGCATGGAAGAGGTGCTCATGCTGCGGCGTGGGAAGGCTGCAGTCGATCGGGGCGTTTCCCGCTGAGCCGGGGCTGCCTATGGGGCAGCTGGACGGGTGCGAAAGATGCGAAAGATGCGGGTGGGGCGCAGGGCAAGGCGGTGTCCACGGAAAACTCCGTTGTGAGTCACCAGCGCTTGGACGGGAGACCGTCTTGCTTTGCAGCCCGGGAGGCTGTTTTCCCGGGGACGGGCATCGTATCAGGCCAAAAGGCGCTTTGGAATGCGCGCTGTGGGGCCAACCTTGACGCTCGCCATCGGCACCGCTTACATTGCCCTCCGCCTCGTGATGAGCGGGGCCGGGTTTGGAAGCCCGCTGACATCCTGCGACGAAAGCCGCCGCAGGTGAACTGCACCCCAAAAGTTGGACACCGATCCAATCCTTGGGGTGTTTTTCATGGCGAAGTACGACGAGAAGTTCAAGCTGGCGGTAGTGCAAGACTACGAGGCAGGCAACCAAAGCTACGTGGCGGTGGCGCAGCGCCACGACCTGGATCACGGGACGGTCAGGAAGTGGGTGGAGAGCTACCGGCAGCATGGATCGCAGGGGCTGCTGTGCAAGAAGCGCGTCCGCTACAACGCACAGTTCAAGCTGATGGTGTTGCAGCGCATGCGGCACGAAGAGTTGTCAGCTCGCCAGGCGGTTGTGCTGTTCGACATCCGCGGCGGAACAGGGGTCATCAGCGCATGGCAGCGGCGCTACCATGAAGGCGGTCTCGATGCATTGAAGCCGAAAACCCGAGAGATGAAGACTCCCAAGCCCAAGCCACCCCAGCTACAGCCGCCGCAGGCCGACGATGCGCACGACCTGGAGACGCTGCGCAAGGAGAACGAATACCTGCGCGCGGAGGTGGCGTATCTAAAAAAATTGGAGGCCTTGGTTCGGGCCAGGCGGCAAGCTGCGCGGACAAAGCGCAAGCCGTCATCGAGCTGAGGCCGCATTACCCGTTGCCAATGCTGCTGAAGACGGCGGGGCTGTCGCGCAGCACGTTCTACTACCAGGCGAAGGTCTTGGAGGCAGGCGACAAGTACGCCAGCCTGAAGTCACACATCCGGGCCATCTACGAGCGCCACAAGGGCTGCTACGGCTATCGACGCATCACCGCCGAGCTTTGCCGGGCAGGCCGGGCGGTCAATCACAAGACGGTGCAGCGTCTGATGCAGGGTCTGGGCCTGAAATCGCTGGTTCGTCCCAAGAAGTACCGCGCCTATCGAGGAGCAGTCGCTTACGCGCCGGCGCCGAATCTTCTTGATCGCCAGTTCCAGGCCGAGCGGCCGAACGAGAAATGGGTGACTGACGTGACTGAGTTCAATGTCGATGGCAGCAAGCTGTACCTGTCGCCCGTCATGGACCTGTACAACGGGGAGATCGTGGCCTACGAGATGCAAAGGCGCCCTGTCTTCCCGCTGGTTGGCAACATGCTCAAGAAGGCGCTGTCCAAGCTGGCAGGCCAGGCAGCAGCCCCGCTGCTGCACTCCGACCAGGGCTGGCATTACCAGATGCCCGCCTATCGACGCCAACTCAGCACCTGGGGCTTGACCCAAAGCATGTCACGCAGGGGCAACTGCCTGGACAACGCTGCGATGGAGAGCTTCTTCGCCACGCTGAAAGCCGAGTTCTTCTACCTCAACGAGTTCGCCAGTGTCGAAGAGCTCCAGCGCGGCCTGCACCGCTACATTCACTACTACAACCACCACCGCATCAAGCTCAAACTCAAAGGCCTGAGCCCAGTACAGTACCGAACTCAGGCCTTGTGCCATTAGCTTCTAACTGTCCAACTTCTTGGGGTCAGTTCACTACCGCACATGGTCTGCGGCTTTTTCGTTCGCGCGCCAACTTTTGGCGGCTCGGACGGGAGGGCTCGCGCCCTGCCGGTTTCCGCAAGGATGTCCCGGTCTTCCAACCCGTTCGAGCTGCCGCCCTCGTTTGGAAGCGAGAGCGTCGGTTTCTGCAAATCGACATCCTTGGGAGGCCCACACATGGCCAATGCTTCTTCAAATGACGCCGGCACGAGCACCCGTGCCGCCAGCGCTTCGTATCGCCCCTCGGCCCAGTTCAAGCCCTTCGAATGGGTGCAGGGCGACCGGCTCGATTCCTCCGGTCGGAGCCAGGCCGAATTCCTGAACGACGCCCGCGACATCGTGCAAGGCGCGCAAACGCTGGTCCAGCTGCTCGGCTGGGACGAAGACCGGCGCGACGCCGCCGCGTCCGATGCAGACCCCGCCCCGCTCTTCGAAGCGAGCCAGCGCGATTCGCTGCAGCGGCTGCTGTCCGCGACGCTCGGCCTGCTTCACGCCCGGATCGAAGTCCAGTGCGAGGCACTGGCGGGCTAGCCCGCCTTCAACGGGCCGGCGAAGCTGTAGGTATTGATCAGCAGCCCGGACGGCGTCGTCTTCGTGCCGACGAATTCGAAGGCGCGTCCCGGCGTTCCCTCGGCGAAGAAGCGCTTGCCCGTACCCACGAGAACCGGATAGACGATCAGCACGACTTCGTCCGCGAGCCCGTGTTCGAGCAGCGTCGAGGTCAGCGTGGAACTGCCCCAGAGAACGAGGTCCGATCCGGCCTGCGACTTGATGCGCCGCACGCCTTCGACTAGGTCGGGCCCGACGGCCACGGACGGCCCCCACGCGAGGCTTTCCGGACGATGGGTGACGACATGCTTGGTTGCCGCATTGAGGCCATCGGCCATCGGACCGCCAGGCGCCTTCGGCCAGTAGTCCGACCACATGTCGTAGGTGCGCCGGCCCAGCAGCAGGTCGAAGCGCGCGCCGTGCGCGGCAAGGACTTCGTCCCGCCCGGCCGGGGTCCGATAGGGCGCGGTCCAGTCGGCGTAGGGAAAGCCGTCTTCGCCGGACGGCTGGATCACGCCGTCCAGCGATATGTGCTCCATGATCTTGAGCTTTCTCATTCGGGTCTCCGTGTCTGGTTGTTGGGGTGGGAGTGCCGGGGATGCTGAACTGTCCCCGGTATTCGCGCAACTCCATTTCTTATTGCAACTTTCTGTTGATCCGACAAGACGATCATCCGCGGCAGCCGGATGAGATGAATGACTTTCGTCAGATGGCAGGGAGTGCCTTTTCTTCCAGAATCGCGCGCCGGTGCCGCGGATGCCATCCGCGGACGCGAAGCTCGACAACGAAAGGGAAGAAGCAATGGGTTATGACGTCAGCAACCTTGCCGTGGATGTGCGCCTCATCCGGGAGCGCCTTGTTCCGTACGTGCGCGGAGCCACCACGGATGGGCTGGATGACGTCGTGCGCGACGCAGCCCGCCGGCAACTCGTGGCCCACCATGCAGGCGCCTGGTGCAAGCGCCTCGTGAACCTGCAGCGCGCCATCTACGCCGGCCAGGAGAAGGCAGTGCGCGAGCGCGCCGGCGTGCCGCCCGGGGCGTCGTTCTCACAGCCGCTCGGCGGCACCGGCATTCCCGGCTTCGACGCGTACCAGGCGCATTGGGGGCGTCCCTATTACATCGAAGCCGACGACGCCGAGGAGGCCCTGCGCGAGCTGGCGGCCTACGAAGCTTGCGACATCGCCGCCGGCAAGTCGGCCGTCGATGCGGTGGCGTTGCGCATGCTCGCGAAGCTCGACGCGCGGCGCCATCTCGTCCGGCCCGATGCCAGACCCGAGGCTCTCGCCGTGCTCGATGGCTTCTATCCGCTGGCCGCGCACCTGCCGCCCGAAGAGGGCGCCCCGGACGAGGCGATGACTCCCGATGCCTTGCGGGACCGGATGCGCCGCCGCCTCGAGCAGTGGCGGCACATCTGGGAATGCCGGGAAGACACCACGACCGAGATCGAGGCCGAAGGCTTCATGTGGCCCGAACCGGCGAGCGAACTCGTGGGCTCGATCTCCTACGAGATCGTCAACCTCGCGGCGCAGGTGCTGCCGAGCTGGCAGAGCCGGGGGCGGGTCTGGCCGACCGCATTGTTCGAACGCATCGGCGTGGACGTATCGCACGTCTTCGAGACGCCCGCCGCACTGTTCGCCGATCTGCTCCGTGACTTCCCGATGCTTCAGGAGAAGATGCGGACCACCATCCATTTCAACTACTCGCTCGGCGGCTACGTGCCGCCCGAGAAGACAGGGCTGCTGGTCGAGCTGCTGCAGAAGCACCGCCGCGCGCTCATCTTCGCCTGGGACGAAGACCCCGGCGGCGACGACATCGAGGCATTCGCGTCCGACTACCAGATGATTCTCGAACCTGCGCTTCTGGCCGTCCGCAAGGGCTACGGTTTTGTGGAGGCCTCGGAAATCCAGCTGTGGCCCGCGAAGGAAGAGGCGAGCGAGGCAGGCTGACGAGAGTCGGACTCGCCCCGGCTCGATGCCTTGGAAGCAGACAGCGGGCGGCCTCAGCGCAGAGGGCCGTACTTGCGCTGGAATTCGTTCTTCAGATCCCTGGCGGCCCTCTCCCTAGGGTCGGCTTCGATGCGCCGCTGCTCCTTCGCGTCTTTTTTCATCTGCTCCTTGAACGCTTGCATCTGCTGCTCCTTCTCTCGCTGACTGCTCTCGCGCCGGCTCTTGTATTCGTCGTCCCTGCGCTTTTCCTCCTGCCACTTTTCGCGCTCCTCCCTCTCGTTCCACTCGTCGCGCCGGGGACGATTCGCCACGGATGCATCGTCGTTCGAGGTACCTCTTGAAGATGCACACCCGGCGATACCTGCAAGCAGCATCGTCAGCGACAGTGCGCCCAGGCATGCGCGCCTCGACGGCGCCCTGTCCGGATGCATAGCGATGAGTTCCTCCGGTCGGGAATGGTTCTTGTGCTGGATCAGGCGCATGGGGGCTCCGTCTTCTTCCGCATGTCTCAGTCGTTGCTCAGCGATGAAGCAGGATCCGCGAAGCTGCCGCGCACATGCCAGCCGTCCGGGGTGAGGGCCAGCACCTTCTCAGACAAGCCGTGCGGGCCGGCTTCGGCCCTGATCTTTCCGGCCGCAGCGCACATCAGCCCCAGGATCTGCCCGGGGCCGATCGTCTCGCCCGAAGCCTCGAAGCTGGCCTTGCTGTCCATGAAGTAGATGACGTTGCGGCTCGGGACCACCGTGAGCAGTTCACCCTGGAAGTCGTTGGTCAACTCCTGCCAAAGGCCCGGCACAAGCAGCATGCAGACCTCGAAGTCGCCGCCGGACACCAGGGCCTTGTAGAGCACCAGGTCCTGCGTGCCGAGCTGGGGCAGCACTTTCGCGAGCATGTTGTCGACCGCCCGGACATGCAGCTCCTCCGGGGTCAGCCCCAGACTCGCCATGCCTTCGTTCGTCAAGGTGATGAACTGGGTCGGCGTGTCGAACGCATAGGTCACCAGCAGGCCGCTGTCGCCGGCGAAGGGATAGGCCACGGGCGTCTGCGCCTCGCGATCGCCGCCCAATGCCTCGATCTCGTCGAGCCTGGGCTGGACCGACTGGAGGAAATCAGCGGTCCTGATGCGTGGGTAGACGGACGATGGCGAAGGCGGGTTCGACGACATGGCGACGCATTGTCGAAGTGGCCTTCGCGCCGCGATAAGTGCACAAAGTCATGGAGCTGGCGCAGCCCGAGTGCAAGCGGATCGCGCCTTCCTTGTCCCTCGCCTCAGGCTGTGGGCATCTTGTCGAACTTGACCAGCTCCGGATCCAGAAAATCCCACGCATGCCCGCGCACGCCATACGTGACCGCCTGCGGCTTGAACCGGCTGGGGTCATCGAGGCTCGCCGCATGCACGGTGATGACGTCGGGCATTGCCGCATAGGTCATGTACACGGGCGAGCCGCAGGTGGGGCAGAAGGCGCGGGTCTTGACGTTGCCGCTGTCGCCGACCATGTCCCACAGCGTGGCCTGGCCGGTCTGCTTCGTGCCGCCGCGCGGGAAGCTGAGGTACGAGCCGTGGCCGGTGCCGCTCTTGTGCTGGCAGTCCAGGCACTGGCAATGGTTCTGGAAGATCGGCTCGGCCGGAATTTCGTAGCGGATGGCGCCGCAGGCGCAGCCGCCGGTGTAAGCGTGGCTCATTTGTCTTGTCCTTTCGAGGTTGGCTTGCCAGCGGGGCTGGGTGGCTGGCGGAGGCAACCAATCTATTCGGGCAGCGGCAGGACGGGGGAGTAACAAGTTCGTCGCGAGTCGGCCCGTAAATCATCCGCATGTAACGCGAAAGAATTGTTATTTCAGCGGCTTCTGCTTTGAAGTTCTTACAACTTCGGCGCCTTTCGTGCCGCTTCCAGACGGTAAAGTCGTCGCTTCCGGTTTCGGACTGTTTCCGGACCTTTTCTCCACCGCTCCCGCGCCCCCGTTTCCTCTCGCCTTCCTCCATGTCCAACCTCATCGTGCACGGCGGTACGCCGCTGCGTGGCCGCGTCACCCCCTCCGCCAACAAGAACGCCGTGCTGCCGGTGCTCTGCGCCACCTTGCTCACCTGGGAGCCGCTGCGCCTGCATGGCGTGCCCGACATCACCGACGTGCGCAAGATCCTCGACATCTTCCGCACCCTGGGCAGCGACGTGCGCATGGACCACGAGACGGGCACGCTCGAGCTGCACCACCGCGAGACGGCCTTCGACGCTTCGCGCCACCGGCTGCCGGAGGAGATGCGCTCGTCGATCATGCTGGTGCCGCCGCTGTTGGCGCGCTTCGGCGTGGCGCGGCTGGAGGACAACGTCAAGGGCTGCACGCTGGGCGTGCGCGAGATCGATCCGCACGTGGAGGTGTTCCAGCGCTTCGGCGGCGAGGTGGAGCGCACCGAGGGCTCGCTGCTGGTTCGCAGCAAGAGCAGGCTCACGCCCACCGACCACTGGCTGGACTACGCCTCGGTCACGACCACCGAGAACTTCGTGCTGTGCGCTGCGGCCACCGACGGCACCTCGACGCTGACCAATGCGGCCTCGGAGCCGCACGTGCAGGAGTTCTGCCGCTTCATGGCCATGATCGGCGTGCGCATCGAGGGCATCGGCACCTCGCGGCTCACGGTGCACGGCGGCGGCACGCTCAAGGGCGGCGAGTTCCGTTTCGACGAGGACTTCCACGAGATCACCACCTTCCTGGCGCTGGGCGCCATCACGGGCGGCGACGTGGTCGTGCGCAACAGCGCGCCGGAAAACTTTCCGCTGCTGGACCGCACCTTCGCGAAGTTCGGCGTGCAGATCGTGCACGAGGACGGCTGGTCGCGCGCCGTGCGCAGCGGTCCGCTGAAGGTGCAGACGCCTTTCACGAGCAATGTGCTCACCAAGGTGGAGGCGGCGCCGTGGCCCTACTTTCCGGTGGACCTGCTGCCGATCTTCATTGCGCTGGGCGTGCGCGCCGAGGGCAACGCGATGTTCTGGAACAAGGTGTACGACGGCGCGCTGGGCTGGACGGGCGAGCTCTCGAAGTTCGGCGCGCACGTGTTCTCGTCCGACCCGCACCGGCTCATCACCTTCGGCGGCAATCCGTTGACGCCCGCGGTGGTCGAGAGCCCCTACATCATCCGCGTGGCGATAGCGCTCTTCATGGTGGCGGCGAGCATCGAGGGCCGCTCGGAGATCCGCAACGCGGCGCCGATCCGCCGCGCGCATCCGCGCTTCGTTGAGAACCTGCGCAGCCTGGGTGTGCGCGTGGAGTGGACGAGCGAAGAGTAAGGACGAAGGCGAGAGGGCATCCAGCTCGTCCCGAAAAACCCGGGCAGCCTTTGCCGGAAATCCATGAACGGGCGGCCCGGGGCGGGTTGTGCCGCGGCGGGCCGGCACATCGGGCATCCGACTCAGCCGCCAGCGGAGCTCTTTTCAGGCAGCAAGGCGTTCATGACGAAACGCGTCGGTCCGCTGGCCCCCCGGTCGCTGACCGCGAGGCCGAGTTGCCGCCAAAGAGCCGGGCTGAGCGGACGCACGGTGATGCGAGGGTCGCGCGCGCTCTCGTGCGATTCCTCCGGCAGCAGCGCCGCTCCATAGCCCGCGGCGACCAGTGTCCTGATCGCGTCGTTGTAGTTGAGCTCGATGCGTGGCCGGCAATGGACGCCGGCCGCGGAGAACCACTCCGCGGTAAGCCTGTAGAGACGCGTGGAGGAGTCGTTCATGATCAACGGCTGCTGGGCCAGCCACTGTGGAGTCAGCCGCCTCGGTGCCTTCCACTCCGCCGGCAGGAAGGCAACCACCGCCTCGCGCCGCAGGGGCGTGACATGGACGCCCCGCACGGGCGCCTGCGGCAGCGCCACGACCGCCAGGTCCAGGCTGCCTGCGGCGAGCCGGGTCATGCTTTCATTGGAGGTCAGCACCTGCACGTTCACGTCGATGCCGGGATGGTTGCGGGCGAGGCGTCCAAGCGCGGGCGGCAGCAGGTGCGCAATGGCACCTGTCGAGGCACCCACCCGCACGCGGCCCGTTTGGCCCGCGAGTTGGCGTTTGACGTCCTCCACTGCTTCGTCCGCGTCGGCGAGCAGCCTGCGGGCACGCGCAATGAACCGTTCTCCCAGGGCGGTTGCCTGCGCGGGCCCCCGTCCACGAACGAGCAACTGGCCGCCCAGGCGCGACTCCAGTTCAGCGATCTGGACGGTGACCGTGGGGGCCGCCAGGTGAAGGGCGCGCGCGGCGTTGGCCAGGGAGCCAAGGTCGGCAATGGCGACAAGGGTGCGCAGATGATCGAGGCTCAGTTCTCGCATGGCGCAAATTTAACTTTTCTTAATCCTGGGTTCCATATATTTAGCTGGAGCCATCGAGGCCGGATGCCTACGATCGCGCTCCATGAACCTCAGCATCTTCATCGACGGCGATCAGGGCACCACCGGCCTTGACCTGCAGAACCGGCTCCGGGGTGGGGAATTTCGCATCCGCACATTGCCGGCAAACCTGCGCAAGGACGCGGCCGCCCGACGGGCCGCTCTCAACGAGTGCGACATCGCCATCCTTTGCCTGCCCGATGCAGCGGCGCGCGACGCGGTGGCGATGATCGAGAACCCCTCGGTGCGCGTGATCGACGCCAGTTCGGCTCACCGCACCAGCCCGGGCTGGGTCTACGGCCTGCCCGAACTCGATGCACGGCAAGGCAAACGCATTGCCTCGGCAGCACGGGTCACGAATCCGGGCTGCTATCCCACTGCTGCGGTTGCCCTGCTGCGGCCGTTGAGGGATGCCGGCCTCCTGCCTGCTGACTATCCGCTTGTCATTCATGCCGTCTCGGGCTATTCCGGTCAGGGCAGGGCGGGGGCGGAAGCGCACGAGGCCGGGACTGGAGCGCATTCCTTGAAGGTTTACGGCCTTGCACTCGAGCACAAGCATGTGCCGGAAATAGAGACCTACGCCGGCCTGACGGAGCGCCCCATCTTCGTGCCGGCCTATGGCAGCTACCGGCAGGGCATCGTGCTCACCATCGGATTGCACGCGCGAATGCTTCCATCCGATGTCTCGGGTACGCGCATCCACGAATGCCTTGCGCAGCGATACCGCGATGCGGCGCACGTTCACGTGCTGCCGATGTCGTCTGCCATTCCGATGACAGAGCTGGACCCGCAGGTCCACAACGGCTCGAACGATCTGAGTCTGGCCGTTGCGTGGAATGAACGCACAGGTCAGATCGTGCTGGGCGCGGTTCTGGACAACCTGGGCAAAGGCGCCGCGGGGGCGGCTGTGCAGAACCTGCGATTGATGGCCGCCGAGATGCTGACGGTGTAGCGGCTCGATATCGACGGCAGCTGCCGGCGCCGCGCCGTGTCCGGATCGCTGCACGGTCTGAACGGTCCCCCACGCGAGGCTCTCCGGGCGATCGGTGACGCGGGGCGATGACCCTGTTGCCGCGGCGACCTCCGGCTTGGCCGGAGAATCACCGGCATTCGACAAAAGGAGCGCCTCCGAATGACCACGCTGCAACAACTCCTCGGCACGGAAATCCCCCTCATCCAGGCCCCGATGGCCGGCATCCAGGGCAGCGCGATGGCCATCGCGGTCAGCAACGCAGGCGGGCTCGGTTCGCTTCCGGCAGCGATGCTGAGCACCGATGCCCTGCGCAGCGAAATCGCCGCCATCCGCGCGGGCACCGGCAAGCCCTACAACGTCAACTTCTTCTGCCATACGCCGCCCGAGCCCAGCCCTGAGCGCGAGGCGACCTGGCGCGCCGCGCTGGCGCCGTACTACGCCGAGTACGGCATCGATGCGGCGGGCATTCCCGCCGGCCCGGGCCGCAACCCGTTCAGTGCCGAGGTGGCCGACCTGCTGGCGGAGTTCAAGCCGCCGGTGGTCAGCTTTCATTTCGGGTTGCCGCCCGAGGCGCTGATGGCGCGGGTGCACGGCTGGGGCGCGAAGGTGCTGGCCTCGGCCACCACGGTGGAAGAGGCGCAGTGGCTCGAGGCGCGCGGCGTGGACGCCGTCATCGCGCAAGGGCTGGAGGCCGGCGGGCATCGCGGCCACTTCCTGTCGCACGACCTGACGCGGCAGCTGGGCACCTTCGCGCTGCTGCCGCAGCTCGTGCATGCGGTCAAGGTGCCGGTGATCGCGGCCGGCGGCATCGCGGATGCGAACGGCGTGGCCGCGGCCATGGCGATGGGCGCGGCGGGCGTGCAGATCGGCACGGCCTACATGCTGACGCCCGAGGCGACCACCAGCGCGATCCATCGCGCGGCGCTCAAGGGCAAGGCCGCGAGGCACACGGCGCTCACCAACCTCTTCACCGGCCGGCCGGCGCGCGGCATCGTGAACCGCGTGATGCGCGATCTCGGTCCCATCGGCGCGGCGGCGCCGGAGTTTCCGCTGGCCACCTCCGCCATCGCGCCGCTGCGCGCCAAGGCCGAGGCACAGGGCAGCGGCGATTTCTCCCCGCTGTGGTCGGGGCAGAACGCGACCGGCTGCCGCGAGATTCCTGCAGCCGAACTCACGCGCGAACTGGCGCGAGGGTTTCGCTGAACAAAAAAGAAAAGAACGAACGAAAGAAAGAAGAAGGCCAATGACCCAGCAACTGCATTTGCCCTTGAAGTTCCTCGCGCAAGGCGCACAACCCGATGTCCGCGAGCCGTGGCTGCTGGTGCTGATGCACGGCGTGGGCAGCAACGAGCAGGACCTGTTCGGCCTGGCGCGCATGCTGCCTCCTCAGTTCCACGTGCTGAGCCTGCGCGCGCCGTACGTGCTGTCGCCCGACTCGTACGCGTGGTTCGAGTTCGACGTGCTGCCCGGCGGCGAGCGCCGCATCGACGAAGAGCAGGAGCGCGAAAGCCGCTTCCTCGTGGGCGAGATGATCGCCTCGGCCTCGCAGCAGCTCGGCGTGCCGGCGCAGCGCATCGTGGTCGGCGGCTTCAGCCAGGGCGGCATCATGGCGTTGTCGCTGCTGCTGACCAAGCCTGAAAGCGTGCGTGCCGCATTGGTGTGGCACAGCCGGCTGCTGCCGCAGGTGGTGCCGCACATCGCGCCGCCCGAGGCTTTCGAGGGCAAGGCGCTGTGGGTGAGCCATGGCAGCGCCGACAACGTGATTCCGCCGAGCGCCGCACAGGCCACGCGTGAGCTGGCGCGCACGCTGCCGCTGGCGCTGTCGGGCACGGACTTTCCGGGCGCGCACGAGATCCGCCCGGCGGAGCTGCAGGCCACGCTGGCGTGGCTGCAGTCGCTGAGCGCGCCGGAATGAGCTGACTGAACTTCCGCGTGACCGCTGCGTCACAGGGCGTTACGACGACGTGGTCCGGCTGCGACCTGATCTGGTGCACCATAGCCAGCTGCTCGCCTTCCTGACGACATCACCGCACAAGGAAACGCCCTCATGCAAGACAGCGACACCCACGACACCCCCGAGTTCAGGCCTCGCCGCGAAACGCCCATAGGAAGCATCGTCGTCGCCGTGCTCGTGCTGCTCGCGGCCGCGTTCTTCGGCTGGCGCTGGTACCAGCAGCAGCAGGCCCCCGAAGCCACGCCGGTGGCCGCGGCGCCGAACGACGGAGCGCCACCCCCGCCGGCACCCGCGCCCGCACCCCAATCCCTGGAACCGCGAAACCCGATGGACGGGATCGCGGTGCCCGACGCGGGGCTCGCGAACGCCACCGACGCCGACACGCGCGTGATGAAGGCCCTGGTCGACCTGTTCGGCAGCAAGAACGTGGCCGACTTCCTGCAGTTCGACGGCATCGTGCGCCGCTTCGTGGCAACGGTCGACAACCTCGCGCGCGAGCAGGCGCCAGCGAGCGCATGGCCGGTGCAGCAGACCAAGCAGCGCTTCATCACCTCGGGGCAGGGCGACAAGCAGGTCATTGCCGCCAACAACGCGGCGCGCTACAACGCCATGGTGCTGTTTGCCGGGTCCGTCGATCCGGCGAAGGCGGCCAAGGCCTATGCCCGGCTCTATCCGCTCTTCCAGCATGCGTATGAAGAACTGGGCTACCCGGGGCGCTACTTCAACGACAGGCTCGTCGCCGTGATCGACCACCTGCTGCAGGCGCCCGAGCCCGCCGGTCCGGTGCAGGTGCGGCTGGTCGAGGTGAAGGGCGACGTCCCGTCCCAGCGACCGTGGGTGCGCTACGAGTACGCCGATCCGCAACTGGAAGCAATGTCCGCGGGGCAGAAGATCATGGTGCGCATGGGGCTGGAGAACGAGCGCAAGGTGAAGGCCAGCATGCGCGCCTTCCGCGAGCAGATCGCCACGGGGGACGTGGTGAAGAAGAAGCAGCCCTGACTGACAGCAGCCCCGACACTGGCCCTGAGGCTGCGGGCGTTCTTCCGGCGCGCCGTGTAGGCGCACACCGATTGCATGCCCCGCGGTTGTCGCGGAGGCTTGGTTGCCGAAACCAAGCTCCGGAGGACAACCGTATGAATCTGATGAGCGTCGACCTCTACCAGAGTGCCACCGACTCGGAGAAATTCCTCGCGCTTCCGGCGGGCACCGACCCCGCCGAGCTGATGGGCCCGATGACCATCGACCCGGACTACGCGCAGATCAACCGGTACCGGGAGGCCTTCCAGTTCGACCCGTCCGAAGCCTATGCGGGCGTCAACGCCGCGAAGATCGCCGCTGACATCCTGACGGTGAAGTGGGCGGCCTACCGCCGCGAACCCTCACCGTAGAAGGTCGCGCCTTCGCGGCCTCCTTCCCGTTCAGGCCTCTTCGGCTTCCTCGCTGTACTCGCTCACCGGCACGCAGCTGCAGAACAGGTTGCGGTCGCCGTAGACGTTGTCGACGCGGCCAACGGGCGGCCAGTACTTGGCGTTCTTGAGCGCGGCCAGCGGGAAGGCGCCGAGTTCGCGCGAGTACGGGTGGCTCCACTCGCTGCCCAGCAGGCTCGCGGCCGTGTGCGGCGCGTGCTTGAGCGGGTTGTCTTCCTTCGGCCAGACGCCTTCCTCGATGCGGCGGATCTCGCCGCGGATGGCGATCATCGCGTCGATGAATCGGTCGAGCTCGGCCAGCGGCTCGCTCTCGGTGGGTTCCACCATCAGCGTGCCGGGCACGGGGAAGCTCAGCGTGGGCGCGTGGAAGCCGTAGTCGATCAGGCGCTTGGCCACGTCCTCGGCGGTGACGCCGCTGGTGTCCTTCAGAGGGCGCAGGTCCAGGATGCACTCGTGCGCGACGTGTCCGTTGGGGCTGGCGTACAGCGTGGGGTAGTGGTCCTTCAGGCGCGCGCTGATGTAGTTGGCGCTCAGGATGGCCGTCTCCGTCGCGGCCTGCAGGCCCTTGGCGCCCATCATGCGGCAGTACATCCAGCTGATCGGCAGCACCGCCGCATTGCCCAGCGGCGCGGCCGACACCGCGCCCACGCCGTTGGAAGGTACGCCGGCCGTGGCATGGCCCGGCAGGTAGGGCACGAGGTCTTCGACCACGCAGACGGGGCCGACGCCCGGCCCGCCGCCGCCGTGCGGGATGCAGAAGGTCTTGTGCAGGTTCAGGTGGCTCACGTCGCCGCCGAACTCGCCCGGCGCGGCCACGCCGACCAGCGCGTTCATGTTGGCGCCGTCCACGTACACGCGACCGCCGTGCGCATGCACCAGCTCGCACAGCTCCTTCACGCGGGTCTCGAACACGCCGTGGGTGCTGGGGTAGGTGATCATCACCGCGGCCAAGTTGGCGCTGTGCTTCTCGCAGGCGCGCTTGAGGTCGTCGATGTCGACGTTGCCCTGCGCGTCGCAGGCCGTCACCACCACCTGCAGGCCCACCATCTGCGCGCTGGCCGGGTTGGTGCCGTGCGCGGAAGAGGGGATCAAGCAGATGTTGCGATGGCCCTGGCCCTTGGCCTCATGGAAGGACTTGATGGCCAGCAGGCCCGCGTACTCGCCCTGCGAGCCCGCATTGGGCTGCAGGCTGATGCCCGCGTAGCCGGTCGCCTCGCACAGCCAGGCGCGCAGCTGGGCGTCGAGCTGGGCGTAGCCCTGCAGCTGGTCGGCCGGCGCGAAGGGGTGGATGTTGGCGAACTCGGGCCAGGTGATGGGGATCATCTCGCTGGTCGCGTTGAGCTTCATGGTGCAGCTGCCCAGCGGGATCATGCTGCGGTCGAGCGCCAGATCCTTGTCCGACAGGCTGCGGATGTAGCGCAGCATCGCCGTCTCGCTCTTGTGGGTGTTGAACACCGGGTGCGTGAGGAATGCGCTGGTGCGGCGCAGGTCTTCGGGGATCAGCGGCACGGTGCTGCCCGAGAGGTCGTCGAAGCGCGGCGCCTGCGTGCCGGCGGGCGCGAACAGGGCCCACAGCGTTTCGACGTCGGCGCGCGTGCTGGTCTCGTCCAGCGAGATGCCCAGGTGCTGCTGCAGGCGCTGGCGCAGGTTGACGCCGGCGGCCAGTGCGCGCTCGATGATCGCCTGCGTGTCTTCGCCGGTGCGGATGGTCAGCGAGTCGAAGGCGGTGGCGTTCACCGGCTCGCGGCCCATCTGCGCGAGGCCCTTGGCCAGCACGGCGGTGAGCGCGGCCACGCGCTGCGCGATGCGGGTGAGGCCGTCGGGCCCGTGGTACACGGCGTACATGCTGGCCACCACGGCCGGCAGCACCTGCGCGGTACAGATGTTGGAAGTGGCTTTCTCGCGGCGGATGTGCTGCTCGCGCGTCTGCAGCGCGAGGCGGTAGGCCGGCTGGCCGTGCGTGTCGACGCTCACGCCCACAAGGCGGCCCGGCAGCGAGCGCTTGAACTCGTCGCGGCAGGCCAGGTAGGCGGCGTGCGGGCCGCCGTTGCAAAGCGGCATGCCGAAGCGCTGCGTGGTGCCGCAGACGATGTCGGCGCCCCATTCGCCCGGAGGCGCGAGCAGCGTCAACGCCAGCAGGTCGGCCGCGACGATGAAGGCCGCGTCGCACTGGTGCGCATGGCCCGCGAGCGGGCGCAGGTCGTGCACGTGGCCGGTGGTGGCGGGGTATTGCGCGAGCACGCCGAAGAAGGCGCCGCTCACCATCAGGTGCGGCAGTGTTTCCGACACGGTGCTCACCTTGACCTCGATGCCCAGCGGCGCGGCGCGCGTCTTGATCACTTCGATGGTCTGCGGGTGGCAGTCGCCCGACACCAGGAACACGTTGCTCTTGCTCTTCACGCTGCGCTTGGCGAGCGTCATGGCCTCGGCGGCGGCCGTGGCTTCGTCGAGCATCGATGCATTGGCGATGGCCATGCCCGTGAGGTCGCACACCATCGTCTGGAAATTGAGCAGGGCTTCCATGCGGCCCTGCGAGATCTCGGCCTGGTAGGGCGTGTAGGCGGTGTACCAGGCGGGATTCTTCGAGGATGTTGCGCAGGATCACGCCCGGCGTGTGGTTGCCGTAATAGCCCTGGCCGATGAAGTTGCGGAACACCTTGTTCTTCGACGCCATCGCCTTCAGCTCGGCCAGCGCGTCGGCTTCGGTCACCGGCGCGGGCAGGCGCATGGGCTTCGAGCGGCGGATGGCCGCGGGCACGATGCCGTCGATGAGCTCCGCGCGCGTTTCCGACCCGATCGCCGGCAGCATGCGCGCCTCGTCCGCCGCATCGATGCCGATGTGGCGGGCAATGAATTCTTCGGCGTTCTCGAGTTCTTGCAGGGGGGGGAGGGCGTGGCTTGACATGGCGATGGGATGGGGCAAGAGAGGAATACGGGAGCGGGAGCCGGATCCGGATGACGAGAAATCCTCGCGTCACCCGTACCCGGTCGCCGGCTTTCAGCAGCGCATCAGGATTCGGCGGCGAACTTGTCGTAGCTGGCCGCGTCCAGCAGCGCGTCGAGCTGCGCCGGATCGCTCAGCTTGACCTTGAAGAACCAGCCGGCGGCCAGCGGGTCGCTGTTGGCCAGCGACGGGTCGGCGCGCAGCGCTTCGTTCACTTCGGTGATCTCGCCCGAGACGGGCATGAACACGTCGGCGGCGGCCTTCACCGATTCGACGACACCGGCGACTTCGCCCTGGGCGAAGGTCTTGCCGACTTCGGGCAGGTCGACGAACACCACGTCGCCCAGCGCGTCCTGCGCGTGCACGGTGATGCCGACGGTGGCCGCGTCGCCTTCGGCCGACACCCATTCGTGGTCCTTGGTGTACTTGATGCTCATGGTGGAAAAACTCCTCGTGGAAAAAATGGATCGGGGGTGCAGAGCCTAGCCGGTCAGCCGCGGTAGTAGCGGGTGGGCACGAAGGGCATGGTCGACACTTCCATCGGCACCGGCTTGCCGCGCACGATGGCCTGCACGCGCGTGCCGGGCTCGGCGAAGGCGGTGGCCACGTAGCCCATGGCGATGCAGCGGTCGGCCGTGGGGCCGAGCAGGCCGCTGGTGACGAGGCCGATGTCCTGGCCTTCGAAGGACTGCAGCACCGTGCCGTCGCGCACCGGAATGCGCTCCAGCGCCACGAGGCCCACGCGCTTGCGCTTCAGCGTGTCGTGGTCGGTGTGGCCGGCCGCGCCTGCGGTGGCTGCGGCGAGCTGCGCGAGGATCTTCGCGGCGCCCGGAAAGCCGCCTTCGCGCGCGCCACCGGTACGGCGCACCTTCTGCATCGCCCAGTTGAGCGAGGCCTCGACGGGCGTGGTGGTGGTGTCGATGTCGTTGCCGTAGAGGCAAAGGCCCGCTTCGAGCCGCAGCGAATTGCGCGCGCCCAGGCCGATGGGCTTGACCTCGGGCTGGGCCAGCAGCAGGCGGGCGAGGCGTTCGGCGTCGGATGCGGCCACCGAGATCTCGAAGCCGTCTTCGCCGGTGTAGCCGCTGCGGGTGACGAAGGCCGGGATGCCGCCGATCTGCACCGAGCCGCCGGTCATGAACACGAAGCGCTCGATGCCGGGCGACAGCCGCGCCAGCGTGGCCGCGGCCTGCGGGCCCTGCAGCGCGAGCAGCGCGTGGTCGGGCAGGGGGCGCACCTCGCAGCGCGAGCCGATCTTCTGCTGGATGTGGGCGATGTCGGCCACCTTGCAGGCGCCGTTGACGATCACGAAGATCGAGCCGTTGCCCTCGTTGAAGAACATCAGGTCGTCGAGGATGCCGCCCTCGTCGTTCAGCAGCAGGCCGTAGCGCTGCTTGCCGGCGGGCAGGTCGATCACGTCGACGGGCATCAGGGTCTCGAAGGCGGCAGCGGCGTCGGGGCCGACCAGGCGCAGCTGGCCCATGTGTGAGATGTCGAACAGGCCGGCTGCGTCGCGCGTGTGCTTGTGTTCGGCCATCAGGCCGGCGGGGTACTGGACCGGCATCGAATAGCCGGCGAAGGGCACCATGCGGGCGCCCAACTCCAGGTGGAGGTCGTACAGCGGCGTCTTGAGAAGTTCGGTAGCGGATGCGGAGGAAGCGGCCACGGGGCACTCCAAAGGGGCAGTCGAAATCCATGACGCAAGCCATGGGCCACCCCTGCTGTCCGCTTTACCTGAGAGATTCGCCCCACGATCGGGGTTTGCTCCTTCGGTGGGCCGCTGCCTCGGTTGGTGGCGGCGGCCTCTCTCCAGCAAGGAAACGCCGGTTTTCACCGGCGCCTCGTCAGTCCTTTTGCCTGAGCGTTCGGGGGAAATAGCCCCCTGCGCCTTCGGCGGCCCCGGCTTGCGGGGCTCTCTCCTGACCCGGGCGAGTGTAGTTGATCGGGCAGCCCGGCCGGCGGATTTGTCCTGCCGCCCTCAACGTGCCCACAGGTACCACGCCCCCGCGACCGCGGCGATCCACACGGCCACGACCAGTGCGGCGCCCCAGCGGCTGGTCGGCCTGGAGCCCGAGCTTTGCATCCAGGCATCGGCCCGCTCGCGGCATTCGGCGAGCACCGGCGCCGGAATCAGCCGGATCGTGAGCCAGATCAGCCCCGGCAGCAGCAGCACGTCGTCGACGTAGCCGAGCACTGGAACGAAGTCGGGAATCAGGTCGATCGGGCTGAGCGCATAGGCCACCACGAACATGCCGAGCGCCTTGGCGTACCACGGCGTGGCGGCGTGCCGGCAGGCGAACCAGAGCGTGACGCCATCGCGCTTGAGGCGCCTGGCCCAGCCGCGAAGGCGTGCGGACAACGAGGTGGAGACGGGAGGCGGGGAATTCACCCGGCGATGGTGTCACAGGCTGGGGCGACGGCCGCCCCCATCGAGGTCCTCAGTGAATCACTTCGGCCGGCGGCAGCAGCCGGTCGATGCGCTCTCGCAGCGACTCGGCGCGCTCCACGCCGGCGGTCTTCTCGATCTCGGTGAGCATCAGCGCGGCGATGGTCAGCATGGCCTCGCGGTCGCGCGCCTCGCGCAGGGCGTCGCGCATCTGCAGCGCGAACTTCGGGTCGCGGCGCACGAACATGCGCTCGCAGATGTCGAAGAGGAACATGCGCGTTGTCGCCAGCGAACGCTTGCCGTCGAAGGTGTCGGCGGAGGTGGCGACCTGGATCGGCTCGGCGGCGGGAATGGGCGAGGGCGCGGGCTGCGCGGGGGGCTCGGCTTCCGCCGCCGCGGCCTTCGTGCCCTGCAGGTAGCCCTTGTCGATCAGCGCCTGGATCGTCCGCTCGGCTTCGTCGCGGTTGGGGAAGAGGGGACTGAAGTCGGTCAGGGAGCGCCGGCCGTCGGCCATCAGCAGCAGGGCGCGTTCGCGCTGGGTGAGCGTGCGCTGTCCGCCCTGGAGTTCGTTGCGCGCCTTGTCGGTCTTGGTGGGAAACATGGCAGCCACAGCTTTGGGGAAACGAAGGCTGCAGCATCGTTGCAAGTAGTGACATCTCCATGAACCGTTCGCCTTACAGGGGCAATTGCGTGGCGGCCCTTCAGCCGGCGCTTTCCTTGCGTATGAGCCAGCGGTTGCCAACGCGCTGCAGCTCCAGCGTCTTGCGGCCTTTCTCGCGGAATTTGTCGGCGCTGTAGGTCTGCTCGAAGGTGGCGCTGGCCGATTGCCCCTGGACACTGATGACGAGGCTTTCGATGCCCACGTTGATGACGGCCTTGTCCTCGATGCGCGCGCGGCGGTCGGCCTCCCAGGCCTTGCGGTCCTGGCCGCGCGGCGGGGCGAAGTCGGGTGCGTAGGCCGCCAGGTAGCGCGCCACGTCCCGAGCGGACCAGGCTGCTGCCCAGGCGCGCACGGCGGCTTCGACTTCGCGGATGCCGGCGGCGGGATCTGCCGGCGCGGGCGCCACCGGTGCGGGGGCTGCCTGTGTGGCCGGCGCCGCGGGCGGGGCGCCGAAGGCGGCCGGTGCCAGCAATGCGCCGCCCATGGCGCCTCCCATCAGGCAACTCCGGAATCGATTCATGGCGCAGTCCCCTCCTTGTCGGTTCTCGCCCGATTCTGGCAGCGAACATGCGTGAAGCCGACTGGCCCCCCGGGGAACCCGTGTTCAGGCGGCAGCCCCCTCGGCTTCGGCCGGCAAGGCCTGCGGCGTCCGGTTGCGCAGGCGCAGCGCCATCACCGCCGCGGCGCACAGCACGCAGAGCACCGCCGTCAGCGTCACGCCGAGGCCGCGCGCGTCCGACAGCATGCCGAAGAGCGGCGACACCAGCCCGCCCACCGACAGCGCCAGCCCCAGCGCGATGCCGCTGGCGGTGGCCGGGTTGCGCGGAAGGTAGTCCTGCGCGAGCGTCACCTGTGCCGCGAAGGGCAGGAACATGCACAGGCCGAAGAGCCCGGTGCAGGCCAGCGCCCAGCCGGCGCTCGGCGCGAGCACGATGCCCGCGAGCGAGGGCAGCGCGAAGAGGTAGCCCGCGCGGATCGTGCCCATGCGCCCGATGCGATCGCCCAGCCACCCACCGAGCAGCGTGCCGACCGCGCCCGCCGCCGTGAACGCGGTAAGCGCCGCCGCGCCCTGGAAGGCCGAGCCGTGCAGGTCGCGCGTGATGCGCAGCGACAGCATCGACATCACCGTGACGTACGGAATCGACCAGCCCACGATGGTTGCCACCAGCAGCCCGAAGGCGTGCCAGTCGTTGTGCGGCTTCATCAGGTGGTCGCCGGCCTTGCGTGCCGCCGCGGCCGCGCTGCCCGAGGCCGCACCGCGCCGCGCGCTCACGACGAACCACACCACGCCCATCGCCAGCGCCGGCGCGCCCAGCAGGTAGCTGCGCGACAGGCTGCCGCCGCCCACGGCCGTGGCCGCCAGCACCGGCGCGAACGAGGCGCCGATGGTGCCGCCCACCGAGAACACGCTCATCGCTTTCTGCGAGCCGCCGCCAGCCGCGCGCGCAGCCACCGTGGCCGGCGGGTGGTAGGCCGCGATGCCCAGGCCGCACAGCGCCATCGCGATCCAGGTCAGCAGGTAGCTCTGGCTCAGCCCCGCCAGCACCACGCCCAGCGCGGCCACCAGGAAGCCCGTGGGCACCAGCCAGCTGCGCGGATGCCGGTCGGCGTACAGGCCGAACAGCGGCTGCACCACGCTCGACAGACCCGTGGCCGCCAGCATCAGGCCGCTGACTGCCGTGTAGCTATAGCCGCGCTCCAGCACCATGAAGGGCAGCAGGGCGGGCACGAGGCCCTGGTAGAGGTCGTTGACGGCATGGGTGCCGGTGAGCAGCCCGAGTCGGCGCTTGTTCATGACGGATGCTTCTTTCGTTTGCTGTAGGAGTGGAAAAAAGCATCGTAGGAAGCCGTGAGAAGATGTTCCTGCTACGAATTGGCAAGCATCGTCGAGAAATGGACAAAGCGATCAACCTCCGCCCGGAGCAGGGCGAATCGACCCCGCGCGCCGTCGCGGTGCTCGCGACCGACCCTGCCGGCGACGCCTTCATTCCGCCGCACACGCACCGGCGCGGGCAGCTCATCCACGCGATCTCGGGCGTGATGCTGGTGAGCGCGGCGGCCGGAAGCTGGGTGGTGCCGACCGGTCGCGGCGTGTGGGTGCCCGGCGGCATGGAGCACGAGATCCGCATGGCCGGCGAGGTGCGCATGCGCACCGTGTTCGTCGAGCCCGGCACACGTGCCGACCTGGGCAGCGAGTGCCGCGTGATCCACGTCGGCGCGCTGCTGCGGGAGCTGATCGTCACGGCCGTGTCGCTGCCGCTGGACTACGCGCCGGGCGGCCGCGACGAGCGCGTGATGGAGCTGATCCTCGACGAGATCGAGGCCGCACCCGCGCTTTCGCTGCACGTGCCGATGCCACGCCACGCCCGGCTGGCCGCGCTGTGCGAGGAACTGGTGCGCGATCCTTCGCTGCCCGCCGCGCTGGACGACTGGGCGCAGCGCCTGCACATGAACACCCGCACGCTCGCGCGCCTGTTCCAGCGCGAGACGGGCATGAACTTCGGTGCGTGGTGCCGGCAGGCGAGGCTGCTGCTGAGCCTGCCCCGGCTGGCAGCGGGCGCGTCGATCCTGGAGGTGGCGCTGGCCCACGGCTACGAGAGCCCGAGCGCCTTCACCGCGATGTTCCGGCGCACCTTGGGCGTGCCGCCGAGCCAGTACCTGCACCGGCCCGGATGAACGGCTTCGCTACTTGAACCCTAGCGTGTGCGGCAGCCAGGTGCTCAGCGCCGGCACGAAAGTCAAAATCAGCAGTACCGCGCCGTGTGCCCACAGGAAGGGCACCAGCTCCTTCACCAGCGCCGTCATCGGCACCTTCGACACGTTGCATGTCACGAAGAGCAGCCCGCCCACCGGCGGCGTGATCATGCCGAGCGTGAGGTTGAAGATCACGATCATCGCGAAGTGCACCGGGTCCACGCCCAGCTTCACCGCCACCGGCGCGAGGATCGGCGCCAGCACCATCACGCCCGGCAGCGGCTCGATGAAGATGCCGAAGAGCAGCAGGAAGATGTTGACGATGATCAGGAACATCCACGGCGAGAGGTTCATGCCGATCAGCCACTCGGCCATCTGCTGCGGAATGCCCTCGATGGTCAGGACCCACGCGAACGACGCCGACAGGCCGATGATGATCAGCACCGAGGCCGAGAGCAGGGCGGAGCGCGAAAGAATGTCCGGCAGCGCCTTCCATTCGAGCGTGCGGTAGACGAACTTGCCGCACACCAGCGCGTAGAACACCGCCACCACCGAGGCTTCTGTGGGCGTGAACCAGCCCGCGCGCATGCCGCCCAGGATGACCACCGGCAGCAGGATCGCGGGAATCGCCTTCCACGTCGTCACCAGGATCTCGCGCAGCGGCGGCGTCTGCCCATCGCCCTTGTAGTTGCGCTTCTTCGAGACGTGGTAGTTCACCAGGCACATCGCCACCGCGATCAGGATGCCCGGGAGGATGCCCGCCGCGAACAGCGTGCCGACCGAGACCGTCTCGTCCTGCAGCGCGTAGATGATCATGATGATCGAGGGCGGGATGATCGGCCCCACGATCGCGGTCGAGGCGGTGAGCGCCGCCGCGTACGAGCGGTCGTAGCCGGCCTTGTCCATCATCCTGATGAGCATCGACCCCGGCCCCGCCGCGTCGGCCAGCGCCGAGCCCGAGATGCCCGAGAAGAAGGTCAGCGACACCACGTTGGTGTAGCCGAGCCCGCCGCGCCGGTGGCCCACGAATTGGCCCGCGAAGCGCAGCAGCACCTCGGTGAGCGAGCCGCCGCTCATTAGCTCGGCCGCCAGGATGAAGAAGGGCACCGCCATCAGCGGAAAGCTGTCGATGCCGGTGAAGGTTTCCTTCAGCAGCACCATCAGCGGATAGTTTTCCGCGAGGATCAGCGTGGTGACGGTGGACAAGCCCAGCGCGAAGGCCACGGGCACGCCGATGGCCAGGAAAATGCAGGCGGAGACGATCAGAACGATGCTGGCATCCATGGTCGTTCCTCCTTACAGCGACGCCGAGGCGTTGGCGTCGAAGTGCGCGTCGGACGCGAACTCGCGGTTCAGCACGTAGCCGCGCACCACCAGCAGCCAGTGCACGACGAGCAGCACGCCGCCGAACAGCATCGCGCTGTAGATGTAGGCGAACGGAATCTGCGTGACGGCCGTGAGCTGGAACATCGTGCGCTGCATGTAGAGCCAGCCGTACCACACCATGAAGCCGAAGAAGGCGAAGAGCAGCCCGGCCACCACGATGCGCAGCGCCACCGCGGCGGAGCGGGGCAGCGCGTCCTGAAGGTTCTCGACCGCGATGTGCCCGCCGTAGCGCAGCACCGGGCCGGCGCCCAGGAAAGTGAGCCAGATCATCATGTGGCGCGACACCTCCTCGGCCCATTCGAGCGATTGGCTGGTGGTGTAGCGCAGCACGACGTTGGTGAAGATGATGACCGACATGGCGGCCAGCAGAAGAATCAGCGCCCAGCGGTTGGCGGCGAGAAAGTAGCGCTCGAAGGCTTGCACTTTGAGTTGTTCTCTGTTGTTTCGGGAGAGAAGAAAAAACGAAGCGCCCGGCGCACTGTGGCGGACCGGGCGCGTTGCCGGAAGACCGGCGGAGCGGGCGTTACTTGACGTCCGTGATCTTCTTGATGTTGTCCGCGCCGAATTCCTTGGCGTAGCTCACGTACGCCGGCTTCAGCGCCTCGCGGAAGGCGGCGCCGTCGACCGTGCGCGTGACCTTCATGCCGTCTTTCTCGAGCTGGGCGATGCCGTTGTTCTCGTCGTCGTTCACCTTCTTGCGCTGGGCAATGGCGGCCTTCTTCGCGGCTTCGGTGAACACCTTCTTGTCGGCGTCCGAGAGCTTGTTCCACACCTTCGGCGACAGCAGCAGGAGCGCCGGCGAGTACACGTGGCCCGTGAGCGAGAGGTGCTTCTGCACCTGCGAGAACTTCGAGGCCAGGATCACCGGAATGGGGTTCTCCTGCCCGTCGACCGTGCCCTGCTGCAGCGCGCCGAAGAGCTCGGGGAAGGCCATCGGCGTGGGCAGGATGCCGAAGGTGCGGTAGCCGTCCATGTGCACCTTGTTTTCCATGGTGCGCATCTTCAGGCCGGCCGCGTCGGTGGGCTTGACGATGTCGCGCTTGCTGTTCGTCATGTGGCGAAAGCCGTTCTCCGTCCAGGCCAGCGCGATGATGCCCTTGCTCGGGAACTTGGTCAGGATGTCCTGGCCGATCGGGCCGTCCATCACCTTGCGCGCATGGTCGTAGTCGCGAAAGAGGAACGGAATGTCAACAATCTTCACCTCGGGTACGAAGTTGCCCACCGGGCCGGTCGAGGTGTTGACCAGGTCCTGCGTGCCCAGCTGGATGGCCTCGATCTGCTCGCGCTCGCCGCCCAGCGCCGAGTTGGCGAAGTGCTGGCACTTGTAGCGGCCTTGCGTGCCCTTCTCGATCTCTTCGCAGAACACCGTGGAGCCCACGCCGTAGTGCGACTCCTTGGAAGTCGCGTAGCCGATCTTGAGAACGGTGGGGGCCTGGGCGAAGGCGGAAGCGGCGAGGGTGCCCAGGGCGAGCGAAAGGCAGGCGGCGGCGATGTGGCCGAGTTTCATGATGTCTCCGGGGTTGGGGTCAGGTGCGCGTCAGGCGCACCGGACTATGCAACACCGGGGAGCTTCACCGCGTCGGGATTTTCACGGACGTACTCGCGGATGACCGCCTCGAAACTGTCGTCGGCGGTCAGGCCCAGCGCCTTCGCCCGTGCGGTTTCGATGTGGCCGGGCCAGGTCTTCACGATCCGCATGATCGTCGGGTCGGGCGTGCGGTCGAGCAGGGCGGTGGCGGCCTTGCCGGCCACGCGCTCCAGCGCCGCGGCCATCTCGCCCACCGTGGTCGGCAGCGAGGGCAGGTTCAGCGCGGTGCGCGGGCCCCATTGCGCGTCGGTCGCCTCGGCGGCGCGGATGATGCCTTCGACAGTGCGCGCCGGTGACGCAACGGCCACAGGCGTCTCGTCGGGCACCGGGCAGGCCGCGCGCAGCCCCGCCAGCGGCTCGCGGATCATTCCGCTGAAGAAGCCCGAGGCCGCGCCGTTGGGCTTGCCCGGCCGCACGCTCACCGTCATGAGCCGCACGCTGCGCCCGCGCACGAAACCCTTGCGCGTGAAGTCGGCCACCAGCTGTTCACCTATGAATTTCTGGATGCCGTAGCTGGTCTGCGGCGTGGGCAGCGTGTGGTCTTCGATCACCTTCGGCAGCGGCTGCTCGGGCGAATCGCCGAACACCGCGAGCGAGCTGGCGAAGACCAGCACCGGCTTCGTGCCGAGAGCGCGAACCCGTTCGAGCAGCGCATGCGTGGCGGCGAAGTTGCTGCGCATGCCGAGGTCGAAGTCGGCCTCGCATTCGCCGCTCACTGCTGCGGCCAGGTGGAAGATGGCGTCGGCCTCGCGCCAGGGCGTGGCATCGGCCTGCGCCGAGAGCTGGTCGTTGAGGTCGCCGGTGATGGCCTCGATGCGGCCGTCGGCTGCCAGGTCCGCCGGCGGAGCGGCGCGGTCGACCAGCGTGATGCGCTCGATGGGGCGGGCTGCGGCGCCGGCCAGTGAAAGGCTGCCTTGCGCGAGCAGCGTGCGTGCGAGGCGCGCGCCGAGAAAGCCGGCGCCGCCGGTGATGACGATCTGCATGAAGTCTCTCTCCTGTTTCCTGGTGAGCCTGGAGAATAAGCAAATCGCAAGCGAACCGCCGCCAAGAGCCCACAAGTTGCCCCGGATAGCTTCCGGCCCGATTCGAGCCGCCCATGCCGCCTATGCCGCTTATGCCGCCCATGACCACGACACTTCCTCCCGACTTCCTCGCCACGCTGCGGCAGCCCGTGCTGCGCGAGGCCGATCTCGAAACCAAGTCCTCGTTCTTCTCGCGCAAGGAGGTGATGGATTTCTACGTCTCGGTGATGAAAAGCCCAGAGAAGAACGACGTGCTGCAACTCGCCGCTGCCGAGTTGCCCGTTCTGCATCCTCATCGGGCCGCGCTGCTGGCCCTGTTCTGCGGCGCACTCGTGGAGGAGGGCGCCGATCCGCATCTGCTCTTCGGCGCGGCGCTGGAGATCATGTCCGGCCTGCTCGTCTCTCTGAGCCCTTCTGCGCGACGCAGCCGCAGGAGGACGACGATGACGCGGATCCCGACGATCTCGCCGAATGGCAGGCGGCCAATGCCGCGCTCGGTGCGCTGTCGGCGCAGGAACGTTTCGAGGTCGAGGCACGGCAGGCCGCAGCCGGCCTGCTGGTGCTTCCGCTGATGACCATGCTCATGCGCGACGTGCGCAACCATCGCGCCCTGCTGGCCGACGGCGAACTGGTGGCGCGCGTCGATGCGTTGGCTGTCAACGATTCGCTGCCGATCGACGGTCTGCACTTCCTGCAGGGTGCCGCCGAACTGGCCTACGAGGACGAACTGGTGGTGGTGCTCCCGGCCTCCGGCACCGGCATGGTGGTGAAGGCCCACGCCATCAACAACAACTTCCACGCGTTCTCGCTTCTGCAGAAGCTGATGCGCAAGCACGCCAAGGCCCTCGGCATCCAGCCGCCCGCGCGCGAGTCGGGCGCGAACGCAAGCCGCGACACCGACTGCGCCGAGTACCTGTGGCTGCAGGCCCACGCCTTCAGGAACGGCGAGCTGGTCGATCCCATGGCGTGGTCATGGGGCGAAGGTTCGCTGCGCGAGAACGCGCGCAGGCAGGGCCGGCTGGTGCTCGTGGCGCTGGACACGCAGGACAAGCCCAGCCGCAGCTGGAACGGGTTCGACCGCGTGCTCCATTCGGAGCAGAAGTCGCGTGTGTCGCTCGTGCGGATGCTCACGCCCGAGGAGGTTGCCTCGTACCTTGCCTGAGGCGGCAGGCAAAGAAAAAGCCCTCCGAAGAGGGCCTCGAGCGGGAAGAAGCGGCCGGGGGCCTTACATCCCCACGTAGTTCGGCCCGCCACCGCCTTCGGGCGTGACCCACACGATGTTCTGCGTCGGGTCCTTGATGTCGCAGGTCTTGCAGTGCACGCAGTTCTGCGCGTTGATCTGCAGGCGCTGCTTGCCGTCCTCGGTGCCGACGAACTCGTACACGCCAGCGGGGCAGTAGCGGCTCTCGGGGCCCGCGAACTTGGCGAGGTTGACGTTCACGGGCACTGTCGCGTCCTTGAGCGTCAGGTGGGCCGGCTGCTGCTCTTCATGGTTGGTGTTGCTGATGAACACGCTGGAGAGGCGGTCGAAGGTGAGCTTGCCGTCGGGCTTGGGGTAGACGATGGGCTTGCACTCGGCAGCGGGCTTCAGGTACAGGTGGTCGGCCTTGTTGCGGCGCAGCGTCCAAGGAATATGGCCCTTGAGCAGCCATTGCTCGACGCCGTTCATGAAGGTGGCGATACCCAGGCCCTTCTTGAACCAGGCCTTGAAGTTGCGGGCCTTGTTCAGTTCGGTGTGCAGCCAGCTCTTCTCGAAGGCGGCCGGGTATGCGGCGAGTTCGTCGTGCTGGCGGCCGGCCATGACCGCGTCGAAGGCGGCTTCGGCGCACAGCATGCCGGTCTTGATGGCGGCATGGCTGCCCTTGATGCGGCTCACGTTGAGGTAGCCGGCCTCGCAGCCGACCAGCGCGCCGCCCGGGAACACGGTCTTGGGCAGCGACATCAGGCCGCCGGCCGTGATGGCGCGCGCGCCGTAGCCGATGCGCTTGGCGGGCTTGATGCCCTTGGACTCGTCGCCCTCCAGGTACCAGCGGATGTTGGGGTGCAGCTTCCAGCGCTGCATTTCCTCGAAGGGGCTCAGGTAGGGGTTGCTGTAGTCCAGGCCCGTGATGAAGCCCATGGTGACCTTGTTGTCCTCCATGTGATAGAGGAAGGCGCCGCCGTAGGTGTCGCTCTTCATCGGCCAGCCGGCGGTGTGCAGCACAAAGCCGGGCTGGTGGCGCTTGGGATCGATCTCCCACACTTCCTTCACGCCGAGGCCGTAGGTCTGCGGGTCCTTGCCGGCGTCGAGCTTGTACTTGGCGATGAGCTGGCGGCCGAGGTGGCCGCGTGCGCCTTCGGCGAACACGGTGTACTTGCCCAGCAGCTCCATGCCGAGCTGGAAGTTCTCGGTGGGCTCGCCGTCCTTGCCGACGCCCATATTGCCGGTGGCCACGCCACGCACGGAGCCGTCTTCGTTGTAGAGAACCTCGGCGGCGGGGAAGCCCGGGAAGATCTCCACGCCCAGGTTCTCCGCCTGCTGGGCCAGCCACTTGGTGAAGGCGCCGAGGCTGATGATGTAGTTGCCGTGGTTCTGGAAGCAGGCCGGCAGGAAGAGGTTGGGGGTGCGCAGGCCCGACTTCTCGCCCAGGAACACCATCGCGTCGTCGGTGACCGGCTGGTTCAGCGGCGCGCCGAGTTCTTTCCAGTCGGGCAGCAGTTCGTTGAGCGCGCGCGGGTCCATGATGGCGCCCGAGAGGATGTGCGCGCCGGGCTCCGAGCCCTTCTCGAGCACCACGACCGAAATCTCCTTTTCCTGCTGCGCGGCCAGTTGCTTGAGCCGGATCGCGGTCGACAGGCCGGCGGGGCCGCCGCCGACCACGACCACGTCGTATTCCATGGCTTCGCGAGGGCCGAACTGGGCGAGGATTTCGTCGTGCGTCATGTGGGTTGGATCGATAATGATTTTTCGGGGCGCGGTGGCAGCCCAGGACTGCGGGGCATTTTATGCGGCGTCCAGGCATGCTCCCTGTCGCCCGCGAGCGGGGCTTCCCCGCGTCACCTGCGCGACTCCACAGGATCCAGTTCATGGCTTACAGCATCGATCTCTCCGGCCGCGTGGCCTTCGTCACCGGCGCCTCCAGCGGGCTCGGCGCCCAGTTCGCCAAAACGCTGGCGCGCGCCGGCGCCGCCGTGGTGCTCGCGAGCCGCCGCGTCGAGAAGCTCAAGGAACTGCGCGCGCGCATCGAAGGCGAGGGCCACGACGCCCACGTGGTCGAGCTCGACGTGACCGACATCGGCAGCATCAAGGCGGCCGTGGCGCGCGCCGAGACCGAGGTGGGCCCCATCGACATCCTCGTCAACAACTCGGGCGTGAGCACCACCCAGCGCCTGCAGGACGTCACGCCCGACGACTACGACTACATCTTCGACACCAACGTGAAGGGCTCCTTCTTCGTGGCGCAGGAAGTCGGCAAGCGCATGCTGGCGCGCGCCCGCGGCACGGCGCCGGGCACCTACATCGGCGGGCGCATCATCAACATCGCATCGGCCGCGGCGCTGAAGGTCATGCCGCAGATTGGCACCTACTGCATGAGCAAGGCGGCAGTGGTGCAGATGACCAAGGCCATGGCGCTCGAATGGGGCCGCTTCGGCATCAACGTGAACGCGCTGTGCCCGGGCTACATCACCACCGAGCTCAACGAGGAGCACTGGAACACCGAAGGCGGCGCCAAGCTGGTCAACATGCTGCCGCGCAAGCGCGTAGGCAAGCCCGAGGACCTGGACGGCCTGATCGTGCTGCTGGCCAGCGGCCAGAGCCACTTCGTGAACGGCGCCGTCATCGCGGCCGACGACGGGTTCGCGCTCTGAGCCCGCGGGCCTGGATCGGCATTGCCGCCGGCCTGGGGGCGGGTGCGCTGTGGGGGCTGGTGTTCGTGGCGCCGCGCATGGTGGGCCACTTCGGCATGGTCGACATCACCGCCGCGCGCTTCCTGGTGTTCGGCGCCGTCTCGGGGCTCGCGGTGTTCGCGCGGCCTGCCGCATCGCGCTGGCCGAATGGGCGGCAGGCGCTCGCGGCGCTGGGGCTCAGCGTGCTGGGCTTCAGCGGCTACTACCTGCTTCTGGCCTTCGGCATCCAGGCGGCGGGCACGGAGGTGCCCAGCCTCATCATCGGCACGATCCCCGTCTGGATGATGCTGCTCGGCCGTCCCGCCGGCCTGCGCATGAGTGCGCTGCTGCCGGGCCTGCTGCTCACCGGAGCGGGCATCGCGCTGATGATCTACGGCGCATGGTCGGCGCAGCACGGCACTGGCTCGGAGACCGGCAGCCGCTTCGGCTGGGGCATCGCGCTGGCAGTCGCATCGATGGTGAGCTGGACGGTGTACGGCCTGCTCAACGCCGCCTGGCTGCAGCGCCACACGGAGCTCAACGCGACCGACTGGGCCAACTGGCTGGGCGTGGCGACCGGCCTTGGCGCCTTGCTGCTTTGGCTCGTCGCGGGCAGCGACGCGGCCACGCTGAAGGCTCAGCCCGACGGCATGCTCTTCGTCTGGATCGCGCTGGCCAGCGGCTTCGGCTCTTCTTGGCTCGCGACCATTCTCTGGAACATCGCCAGCCAGCGGCTGTCGGCCAGCCTCTGCGGGCAGCTGATCGTCAGCGAGACGCTGTTCGCGCTGCTCTATTCCTTCGTCTGGGACGGCCGCTGGCCGCAGGCCACCGAGTGGGCCGCGGCGGCGCTGTTCGTGCTGGGCATCCTCGCATCCATCAAGGCGCACCGATGAGAATCGAAATTCCCGAAAAGAAGAAGCTGGTGTACGAAACGTCCATTCCCATCCGCTGGGGCGACATGGACGCCATGGGCCACCTCAACAACGGCACCTACTTCCGCTACCTAGAGACGGCGCGCATCGACTGGATGCACTCCATCGGCTTCGAGCCGCAGCCCAACGGCGAGGGCATGGTGATCGTCAACGCCTTCTGCAACTTCTACCGTCAGATCGAGTACCCCGGCAACGTGCTGCTCAAGATGTACGTGAGCGACCCGGGCCGCACCACCTTCGAGAGCTGGGCCACGATGGCCCGTGAGGAAGAGCCCGACGTGATCTGCGCGGCCGGCGGCGCAACCACGATCTGGGTCGACTTTCCCAAGCAGAAGGCGCTGACCTTGCCCGACTGGCTGCGCGCGCTGGTGAGTGCCGAATGAGAAGGGCGCTTCTGGCAGCGGCCTTGCTAGCATCGCTCGCTGCCGCAGGCCACGCACAGAGATCGCCCGCAAAGAGCACGGTCGAGTGCGTTCCCGGCGCTTCGTACCTGAGCGCGGACACGCTGAAGAAGACCGGCTTCGAACTCCCGGTTTTCAAGTGCTATTGCTATTCCGACAAGGCCGGCAGCCACGTTCTGCTGCTCGGCGAGAAGCAGGACCTGTCGTTCGCTGAAGAGAAGCTTTCCTCGGCCATCCAGGCCGCGCTCTACAAGGTCGGTGCCGACGGCGCCAGCCTGACGCCCGAGTGGTCGATCCGCGACTTCGCGGGCAAGTACGAGGCAGGGCTCAATTTCCGCACGAAGCTCATCGAGCTCGCCGACATCGATGGTGACGGGCTGGTCGACCCGGTCCTCGTCTATCGCTTCTTCGAGCGCGACGGTGCCGGCCGCATCGTCGACGACGATTACTCCGGGCGCATCAAGATCGTCACGTTCCACCAGGGCCGCAAGGCGACGATCCAGGCGATCACCGGAGAGTTGGACGGCGACCGCAAAACCACCGCCAACACCGGCTACTTCGCCTTGCCGAAGCCCGTGCAGCAGCATCTCGTGAAGAAGATGGCGGCGATGTACGACGCCCATCATTTCGGCTTCGACAACTCCTACGGCTTCGTGCCGAGGAAGGAAGCCGCCCGGCGCTGAAGCCGGGTCGGCGAGCGGGTCAGGCCTGCTGCAGAACGATCCGCGCCTCGAAGCCCTGCGCAGCACCTTCCGGCGGCGAAGAAAGCTCCAGCTTCGCACCGTGCTTCTCGACGATGGTGCCCACGATCGAGATGCCCAGCCCGTAGCCTGCGCGGTCGGAGCTGTGGCGCACGTGGCGCCCGCGCAAGGTGGCGAGCTGTTCCGCGGTGACGCCCTTGCCGGAATCGCGCACGGCCAGGGTGGAGGGATCCATCACCTCGATGACGACGCGGCTGCCGCCGTAGCGCAGCGCGTTCTCCACCAGGTTGCGCAGCGCAATGGCGAGGGCGTCGACGTCGCCGAGGGCAGTCGGCGCGCCCATGTCCGGCACCTTGAGCGCCAGGCGCTCGATGTTCTGCGGGTCCTGCCAGAAGTCCTGCGCCACGGCGCCTGCGAGCTGCACCAGGTCGACCCGGCTGCGCGCAAGCGAGGCGCCCGATTCCGCGCGCGAGAGCTGCAGCAGCTTTTCGGTGCGATGGCTCAGGGTGCGCAGCGCATCGAGTGCGCCCTGCACGTCATCGCGGCGCAGGTCGTGGTCGAGGGCGGTCTGCAGCCGCAGGCGGGCGGCGGCGAGCGGCGTGCGCAGCTCGTGCGCGGCGTTGGCCGCGAGGGCGCGTTCCACGTCCAGCGAGTGCGACAGCCGCTCCAGCAGCCGGTTGAGGTGGTCGCCGACGGTGCGCAGCTCCCTGGGCAGCTCGGAGGGCAGCGCGATCGGCCGCAGGTCGGCGCCGCTGCGCTTTTCGATCTCGGCGGCAACTTCCTGCAGCACCCGCAGCTCGGCGCGCGCCACGTTGCGCAGCACCAGCGCGAGCAGCGGCAGTACCGCGCCGAGCGGAATGATCAGCCCGAAGAGCGTGCGGTTGAGCGCGTGGCGCCGCTCGTCGAGCGGATCGGCCACCTGGAAGAACAGGCCCAGCGTGGGGTGGCGCACGGTGTAGATGCGCCAGTTCGAGTTGTTCGCGAAGCCGGAGGCCAGCGGCACGTCGAAGGTGTCGGCGGGAGCCTCGGCGGAGCGCAGCAGCACGTGCTCGTGCGGGTCGACGATCTGGTAGATCACCGCGTCTTCCGAGAACAGCTGCTTGGGCGCGATCAGCGGCTCGCGCGGCTGCTGGGTGCCCGAATGCTGCAGCCGCTCAAGCTCCTGCACGGCCATCGCGAACATGCGGTGCGAGACCTCGACGAGTTCGTTGTCGAAGTTGTGGTTGATCTCGCGGTCCACATACCAGACCACCGCGAGCACGCACAGAAGCCATACGCCGCCGACCCACAGGATCAGCGTGCGGGTCAGCCGCCCGGCGAGCGAATTGCGTCCGGCGGCAAAGCTTGCGGAATTCAACGGGCAGCCTCCGCGCCTTGCGCCTCGGCGCGGGCACCTTCGAGCGGCCGGGCGGCGCTCATTCGTCGTCGTCCGTGGAGAACGACAGCCGGTAGCCGAGCCCGCGCAGTGTCTGGATGTGGCTGCGGCCGAGCTTGCGCCGCAGGCGGCTGATGAAGACCTCCAGCGTGTTGCTGTCGGCCTCGTCGCCGAAGCCGTAGAGCGCGTCGGCCAGGTTCTCGCGCGTGTGTATGCGCTCGGGCCGGGTCGCCATCACGCGCAGCAGCGCCCACTCCTTCTGGGTGAGGGTGATCGGAGAGCCGCTCTTGCGCACCATGTCGTGCGCCAGGTCGATCTCCAGGTTGCCCAGTTGCAGCACCGGCGAGCTGTTCGAGCTGCGCCGGCGCTCGACCGCGCGCAGGCGCGCCAGCAGCTCGGCGGGGTCGTATGGCTTGATGAGGTAGTCGTCGGCGCCGGCGTCCAGCCCGCGGATGCGGTCGGTGACCTGGTCGCGCGCGGTCAGCACGATGACGATGGGGCGCTCGGGCAGGGCGCGAATCTGCGGCAGCAGGGAAAGGCCGTCGCCGTCACCCAGGTGCAGGTCGAGCAGCACGGCCGCGTACTGCACCGAGAGCAGGGCGGCGCGGGCGTCGGCCAGGCTCGGCGCCACGTCGACCACGAAGGCCTTGGCCAGAAGGTAGCTGCAGACGGCATCTGCCAACGCAGTGTCATCTTCGACCAGCAATATGCGCACGCCATGTCCTTCCAGGAAAAATTGAAGTCTAGCGCCACCCAGTTGCACGGGCCCTTTGAGTCAGGTTCGGTTCATCTTGCTTCAGGCTCGGTTCATTCCGCAAACGTAGGCTCGCGGCTGGTTTCCAGTCCTGCCTTCGTTCATGACACGCTTTCCCGATCTCCGCCTGGGGATACTGACCCTCGCCGCACTGATTGCATTGATGGCGTGGGACGCGACCGGCGCCGACCTGCTGCTGGCGCGCATGGCGGGCTCCCACCTCGGGTTTCCCCTGCGAGAGAACCCCTTCATGGTCCACGTCATGCATGAAGGCGCCCGCAACCTCAGCTGGGCCCTGGTGTTCCTGCTGTTCGCGGCGATCCGCTGGCCCTTCGGCGTGCTGCGCCGGCTCGACACCGGCTCCCGCGTGCAACTGGCCCTGACCGTGCTGGGCTCGGTGATCGCGGTCAGCATCCTCAAGCACGCGAGTCACACCAGCTGCCCCTGGGACCTGCAGGAGTTCGGCGGCGTGGCGCGTTATGTGTCGCATTGGTCGTGGGGCGTGGGCGACGGCGGCCCCGGCGGGTGCTTCCCGGCCGGCCATGCCTCGGCGGCCTTCGCCTACCTTGGCGGGTATTTCGTGCTGCGGCGGGCGTCGGCCCGCGCGGCGGCGATCTGGCTGTGGACGGCCATGGCGGCGGGCCTCGTGCTGGGCGTGGCCCAGCAACTGCGCGGCGCGCACTACATGAGCCACACCCTCTGGACCGCCTGGGTCTGCTGGACGGTGGGCTTCGTCATCGAGATGGCTGTCGCGCGCTTCGGCTCGCGCGCCTCGGGCAGGGCGGTTCCCGCGCATGCAGGCCCTTGATTTCGCGCTCTTCGGGCTGATCAACGCCGGCTCCACGGTGCAGCCGTGGAGCCTGGGCTTTGCCGAGTTCTGCTCCGATCTGCTGCCGGCCATGCTGACGCTGGCGATCGGCGTCTGCGCCTTGTTCAGCCGCCGCTGGCGCTATGCGCTGTTCACCGTGCTGCTGAGCGTGCTGGCCGCGTGGATCGCCGTGACCGTGATCCGCACGCTCGCGCCGATCCCCCGGCCCGCCTTCTACGGCCTGGGCATCCAGTGGGTGCCGCAGGGCGTGCGGCCGGGCTTCCCGAGCATGCATGCGGCCGGCACCTTTGCCGCGGCCTTCGCGCTGTGGTGCCTGCCGTCGCGCGTGCCCATGCTGGCAGCGCTGGTGGTGGCGGCCCTGGTGGCGTGGAGCCGGATGTACCTGGGCCTGCATTTCCCGTCCGACATCATGGCGGCGACCATGCTCGGCGCGCTGGTGGCGATCGTGGTGGAGCGCGGCGTCAGCCGGCCGCTGAGCCAGGCTGCATCGGGCGCCCTGGTGGCGCGGCGGCGGCGCTCGGCGAGATTGCGGCTGCGCAGGGCGGCGAGTCTGAACATGGACTGAAGGGGCAATTCAGCCTCGCTTCAGGCGGGCTAGTTACATTCGCGTGATGTCTGTTTCGCGAATTTCGCCTGTTCCCGTGCAACAGGCGGGTACTTCTGAGTCCCAAACACCACAGTTGCCCCCCCTCCGGCGCCCCGTGGACACGGTTCGACCTCTGGCTGCAGCGTCCGCGCTCGGCCGCCGCGGTCGTCCTCTGGCTCAGCCTCTACCTCGTACTGACCACGAACTGGCCGCTGTGGAACGAGCTGGCCCGCATCGGTGGTGCGCCCAGCAGTTACATGTCCACGGTCGTGTCGATGAGCCTGCTCACGCTGTGCGGCTCGGCGGCCATCCTGTCGTTCACGGCCTGGTCGCGCTGGATGAAGCCGCTGTGGCTCGTGGTGGTGGTGCTGGCCGCGGTGGTGCAGCACTACATGCTCGAGTACCGCGTGGTGATGGACCCCACCATGATCGCCAACGCGCTGCAGACCGACCCCAACGAGGCGCGCGACCTGCTGAGCTGGCGCATGGCCTTCAACGTGGCGGTGGTGGTGCTGCCGGCGGCCTGGCTGATCTGGCGGGTGCGCGTCGTGCCCATGCGCTTCCTGCCCAAGCTCGCGCGCAACGTGGGGCTGCTGCTGCTGTCCGTTGCCGTGGCCGTGGGCACGGCGGTGGCCATGAACCGCGAGCTGGCGCCGCTGATGCGCAACAACGTGCACCTGCGCTACATGATGAACCCGATCGCGTCGATCTATTCGACCGGATCGCTCTTCATCAAGCCTCTTTTCAAGCGCAGCGGCAAGCTGGTCTCCATCACCGCCGGAACGGCGCTGGGCGCGAGCTATGCCGCCCAGACCAAGCCGCCGCTCTTCGTGGTGGTGGTGGGCGAGACGGCGCGGGCCGACCACTTCGCGCTCAACGGCTACGCACGCGACACCACGCCGGAGCTCGCCAAGCGCGGCGTGCTGAGCTACCGCGAGGTGCGCTCCTGCGGCACCAACACCCTGGCTTCGGTGCCCTGCATGTTCTCGCCGCTGGGCAAGGAAGGCTACGAATCGCGCAAGGACGACTACGAAACCCTGGTCGACGTGCTGCAGGCCGCCGGCCTGGCCGTGTTCTGGCTCGACAACCAGGCCGGCTGCAAGGGCGTATGCGAGCGCATTCCCAATGCGTCGGCCTTCGCCGGGCTCGACCCCGCCACCAAGAAGGCGCTGTGCGATGGCGACGAGTGCCTCGACGACGTGATGCTCAAGGGCCTGGACGAGCGCATCGCCGCGCTGCCGGCAGAGCGCCGCGCCAAGGGCGTGGTGCTGGTGATGCACCAGATGGGTAGCCACGGCCCGGCCTACTACAAGCGCTCGGCACCCGACGTGAAGCGCTTCCTGCCCGAGTGCAAGACCAACGCGCTCGCCGACTGCGGCCATGCCGAGCTCATGAACGTGTACGACAACTCGATCGTGCAGACCGACCGCTTCCTCGGCCAGACCATCGACTGGCTCAAGGCGCAGTCGAAGCAGTACGACCCGGCGATGCTCTACGTCAGCGACCACGGCGAATCGCTCGGCGAGTTCGGCCTGTTCCTGCATGGCGTGCCGTACAGCTTCGCGCCCGATGCGCAGAAGCACGTGCCCATGGTCACCTGGTTCGGCGAAGGCATGAGCGAGCGGCGCAAGCTCTCGCGCTCGTGCATGGAAGCGGGGCTGGACGCACCGCTCACGCACGACAACCTGTACCACACGGTGCTGGGCGTGATGGACGTGACCACGCCGACCTACAAGCCCGCGCTGGACGCGCTGGCTTCCTGCCGCGGCAAGGGCTGAAGCAGCCTCAGCTCACTTCTTTTCGCGAGGCACCCGCCCCATCAGGAAGAACTCGCTGTTCGGCTGCATGCCGCTGAAGCTGGCCAGCCGGTTGCTCAGGCCGAAGAAGGCGGTGATGGCGGCGATGTCCCAGATGTCCTCGTCGTCGAATCCGTGGGCGTGCAGCGGGGGGAAGTCGCTCTCGTCGATCTCGTGCGAGCGTTCGCAGACCTTCATCGCGAAGTCGAGCATCGCGCGCTGGCGCGGCGTGATGTCGGCCTTGCGGTAGTTCACCGCCACCTGGTCCGCCACCAGCGGTTTCTTCTCGTAGATGCGCAGCAGCGCGCCGTGCGCCACCACGCAGTAGAGGCACTTGTTGGCCGCGCTGGTGGTGGTGACGATCATCTCGCGGTCGCCCTTGGTGAGCGAGCCTTCCTCCTTGAGCATGAGCGCGTCGTGGTACGCGAAGAAGGCGCGCCACTCGGCGGGGCGTCGCGCCAGGCCCAGGAACACGTTGGGCACGAAGCCGGCTTTCTCTTGCACGGCGAGGATCGCGGTGCGGATGTCTTCGGGCAGGTCTTTGAGTTCGGCGAGGGGGTAGCGCTCTGCGGCCATGTTGTCTCCGGTTCGGGTTGCCTTGATGGAGCCATCATAGGCAAGCCGCGCCGAAGACCGTGCAGCCGCTCCCGTTCTCTTGCTACTTGAGCGCCTTGCCTTGGGTCGCGCCCAGCGGCGTGTGCAGCTGCGAGCTCACCCACGAGCCGGTGTTGTCGTCGCGCCCCTGCAGCAGGTAGCGCGTGTCGGCCTTGCCGTAGTTCTGCACGGCCATGGCCGAGAACTTGCCGATGTCGGTCTTCGGGTCGCGCAGGCGGTTGACGATCAGCACCTTCTTCGTGTCGGCGAAGTCGGCCATCATGTTCTGGTCGCCTTCGCTGTCGCCGGCCACGAAGCTCGGGCCGTAGCCGTACTTGCTGACCAGGAAGCGCCGGATGTTCTTGGTCTTGCCCGGGCCCTGCGTCTGGTCGTAGCCGCGGCGGAACTCGGGCTGGATCACACCATTTGCGTCGCGTTCCAGCTCCATCGCGAGCACGCGCTCGGGCGGGTTGTTGTAGCCGAAGGCGGGGTTCGACGAGATCTCCTTGATCACGTCGACGAAGGAGGCCGAGCACACCCACACGTCGAAGCCAGCGTTGCGGAAGGCGGCGTAGAGCTGCTGCATCTCCGGCTGCAGGCGCAGGCCGTTCTTCCAGCTCACCGAGACCACGCCCGCACGTCCCGGCAGCGCGGCGGGCGAAGTCCACTTGACCTTGGCCACCGGCTCCTTCAGCTGCCAGGCCACGGTGTCGACCGTGAGCTTGCGCACCTGCGCCTCGGTCATGCCGGCGAAGAGGTAGGTGACCCACGGGTAGGCCGTGTCGTGGTCGAAGGTGTCGCCGATGGCCTCGTAGAGGTAGCGCACCTTGGTGGTGAACGCGCCGTAGTGCGGGCTCAACGCCACCACGGCCAACGATTGCTCGCCCTTCAGCCCCTTGTAGTTCTGGTAGAGCCACGTGTAGCTCGCAACGATGTCGGGCACCACGGCGTCGATGTTCACCGGCTGGCCGGCCGCGTTGTTGTACGCGGGCAGGAAGTCCTTCTTCGGGATGTTCCGGCGCAGCGCCACCTCGAGCTGCGCGGGCGTCGCGCCGAAGACCAGGTTCTCGAGCTGGTAGATGAGCGCGGCTTCCTCGATGTCGAGGAAGACGCTGGTGTTGTCCCAGTCGAACACCACGTACGGCGGCTTCGCGGCGTCATAGCCCGGGCTGCCCTTGCCGAGGCTGGCGATCAGGCCCTCGATCTGCGCGCGGTTGAAGGCGTCCCAGTTGGCGGGTGCGAGTACCGGGCCCTTGGTGGCCGTCAGGCTGGCGCAGCCGGTGGCTGCGAGTGCCGCGGCCAGCGGCGTGAGAAGGAGGAGGCGGCGTTGCATTGCGTTTTTCCTTTTTGAGTGAATGCGGTGTGCGAAAAGTCGTATTCGAAGTCGTGCGAAAGAGAGCCGCGAGCGTACGAAGCGCCTGTGACAGTTCCGGCCTTGCCGGCGGCGTTCAGCGCGAGATGGAAGGAGGCCGGCCCGGCTCGTCGAGCACCGCGAGGTCGCTCTCGTCCTTGAGCCCGACGCCCGTCAGGCCCCTGCGCAGGGACTCTCGCATCAGCCATGCCAGCTTGAACGCGGCCGCCTCGTAGGGCAGGCCTTCGGGGCGCACGTTGGAGATGCAGTTGCGCTCGGCGTCGTGCCGGCCGCGCTTGGGCGTGTGGGTCAGGTAGATGCCGAGGCTGTCCGGCGAGCTCAGGCCCGGGCGCTCGCCGATCAGCATGACGGAGAGTGCCGCGCCGAACAGCTCGCCCACCTCGTCGGCCAGCGCCACGCGCGCCTGCGTGGCGATGACCACCGGGGCGAAGCGGATGTCGGGCGGCAGGTGGGCGCGCAGCGCGGCCAGGAGGGGCACCGCGTGGCGCGCGACAGCCAGCGAGGAGAGCCCGTCGCCGATCACCACGCAGACATCGCAGCCGTAGCGCCGCTCGCCGAGCAGGCGGGTGGCGCAGTCCTCGTCGAGCTGGCGGCCGAGGTCGGGGCGGCGCAGGTATTCGGTGCGGTCCGCGGCGCGGCTGCGCGCGCGGGCCACTTCCCAGTGCTGTGCGGCGAGCGCTGCCTCGAGCGCATCCGCGTCGAGCGCGGCATGGATCGCGTCGCGCGCCATCGCATGGGCCCAGCCGAAGCGCAGCGTCTCGTCGGTGGGCATGCCCGAGCCGGCACGGCCCAGCGCGAGCCGCGCGGGCGTGGCCGAGCGCCATTGCGCCCACGGGTTGAGGGTGACGGGCGATTCGGGGCTGCTCATGACGCGAGTGCGGACAGCCCGCTCATGTCGGCCAGCAGCCGGTTGGAGGAAGAGGGCGAGGGCGGCGCCAGCCTGCCGGCCCCGTCGGTGATCTGCATGCGCTGCAGCCATGCCTCGAATTCGGGCGCGCGCTTGAGGCCCAGCGTGTCGCGCAGGAAGAGCGCGTCGTGGAAGGAAGTGCTCTGGTAGTTGAGCATCACGTCGTCCGCGCCCGGGATGCCCATGATGAAGTTGATGCCCGCCGTGCCCAGCAGCACGAGCAGCGTGTCCATGTCGTCCTGGTCGGCCTCGGCGTGGTTGGTGTAGCAGACGTCGCAGCCGATGGGCAGGCCCAGCAGCTTGCCGCAGAAGTGGTCTTCCAGCCCGGCGCGGATGATCTGTTTGCCGTCGTACAGGTACTCCGGCCCGATGAAGCCGACCACGGTGTTGATGAGAAAGGGCTTGTAGCGCCGCGCCAGCGCATAGGCGCGCGCCTCGCAGGTCTGCTGGTCGACGCCGAAGTTGGCGTTGGCCGACAGCGCGCTGCCCTGGCCGGTCTCGAAGTACATGACGTTGTCGCCCACGGTGCCGCGCTTGAGCGACAGCGCGGCGGCGTAGGCCTCGTCGAGCAGCTCGGGCGTCACGCCGAAGGAGAGGTTCGCCTTCTCGGTGCCCGCGATCGACTGGAACACCAGGTCGACCGGCGCGCCGGCTTCGGCGAGCTTGAGCGTGTTGGTCACGTGCGTGAGCACGCAGCTCTGCGTGGGAATCTCGAAGCGCTGGATGACCTCGTCGAGCATGTGCAGCAGGCGGCCGAGCACGGGCATGCTGTCGGAGGCGGGGTTGAGGCCGATCACCGCGTCGCCCGCGCCATAGAGCAGGCCGTCGAGCGTGGAGGCGGCCACGCCGCGCAGGTCGTCGGTCGGGTGGTTGGGCTGTAGGCGCACCGAGAGATGGCCGGGCAGGCCGATGGTGTCGCGAAAGCGCGTGACCACGCTGCACTTCTTGGCGACCGACACCAGGTCCTGGTTGCGCATGAGCTTCGAAACTGCCGCGGCCATCTCCGGCGTGAGGCCCGGTGCGAGCGCTGTGAGCGTGGCGGTGGTGGCCGCGTCGGACAGCAGCCAGTTGCGGAAGTCGCCCACCGTGAGATGCGACACCGGCGCGAAGGCCTGCGCGTCGTGGCTGTCGATGATGAGGCGCGTGATGTTGTCGCTCTCGTAGGGAATGAGCGCTTCGGTGAGGAACTGCCTGAGCGGCGTTTCGGCCAGCACGTGCCGCGCGGCCATGCGCTGCTGTGCGGTGGCCGCACCGATGCCCGCGAGGTAGTCGCCAGAGCGGGCCGGGCTTGCGAAGGCCATGACCTGGCGCAGGTCATCGAAGGCGAAGACCTGGCCGGCGATGGTGGTGCGATAGAGCATCTTCTGGAGGGGCCCGGTGTCAGGAGCCGGTGGTCCGGGAAGACAGCATCTCGTCGGGCGCTGCCGCATCGCGCTGCCCCGATGTCAGCAGGAAGTAGCCGTAGGCGGCGGCCATCAGCACGATGAACAGCAGCGTGAGCATGCCGTTGAACGACACCATCGCGCCCAGGCACACCACGCCGAGGCCCAGGGCGATGGCCGGGAACACGGGGTAGAAGGGCGCGCGGTAGGTGCGCAGCAGGTCCGGCTCGCTGCGGCGCAGCTTGAAGAGCGCGGCCATCGAGATCAGGTACATCACGATGGCGCCGAGCACAGCCATGGTCACGATGTTTGCCGTGAGCGTCTGGCCGCCGAACTGCACCCACTCGTCGCTGAAGATGGCGATGACGCCGATCACGCCGCCGGCCAGCAGCGCGCGGTGCGGCGTGTCGAAGCGCGGGCTCAGGCCGGCGAAGTAGCGCGGCAGGTAGCCCGCGCGCGCCAGCGCGAAGATCTGGCGCGAGTAGCCCATGATGATCCCGTGGAACGATGCGATCAGCCCGAAGAGGCCGATCCACACCAGCATGTGCAGCCAGCCGCTGCTCTCGCCCACCACGGCCTTCATGGCCTGCGGCAGCGGATCGTTGATGTTGGCGAGCTTGCGCCAGTCGCCCACGCCGCCCGCGAAGATCATCACGCCGAAGGCCAGCACTACCAGCGTGACGATGCCCGTTGTGTAGGCGATGGGAATGGTGCGGTGCGGGTCGCGCGCCTCCTCGGCCGCCATGGCCGCGCCCTCGATGGCCAGGAAGAACCAGATCGCGAACGGGATCGACGCGAAGATGCCCGCGATGGCCGCGCCGTTCAGCACGCTGCCGCCGGCCCAGCCGTTGGCCACGAAGTTCGCCATGGTCCAGCCCGGCGTGACCACGCCCATGAACACCAACAGCTCGACGATGGCCAGCACCGTCACGAAGAGCTCGAAGGCCGCGGCGATGCCCACGCCGATCCAGTTCAGCCCGATGAAGATCACGTACGCGCCGAGCGCGAACCACTTCGGGTTGATGCCCGGGAACTGCACGTTGAGGTATGCGCCGATGGCCAGCGCGATGGCCGGCGGCGCGAACACGAATTCGATCAGCGTCGCGAAGCCTGCGACGAAGCCGCCGTTGGGCCCGAAGGCGCGGCGCGCGTAGGCGAAAGGACCGCCCGCGTGCGGAATGGCGGTGGAAAGCTCGGTGAAGCTGAAGATGAAGGTGGTGTACATGGTCGCCACCAGCACCGTGGCGACCAGGAAGCCCAGCGTGCCGGCCGTGTTCCAGCCGTAGCTCCAACCAAAGTACTCACCCGATATGACGAGGCCCACCGCGATGCCCCAGAGCTGGACGGGGCCGAGCACCTTCTTGAGATGGCCTGTGCCTGCGGGGGCAGGCGATGCGGCCGTGCCGGCGGCGGTGGTGGAGTTCATGCGACTTCCTCTCTTCGTGAATGTTGACAGTGCACATTCGCCAAAGCAAGGGCCGTTCCACCAATGCGGCCGCGCATGAGGAGACCGGTATGGACCGCTGGCCATAATCGGGGTCTCCCAACCTTCGAGGTGTTCTGTGAAGTCTCTTTTCTGTGCCGCTCTCGTGTCCGTCCTTGCCATGCCCGCCGCGTTCGCGCAGTCCGCGCCCGTGACCACGTCCAGCGGCCTGGTCTACCAGTCGCTCAAGGAAGGCACCGGTGCATCGCCGGCGGCCACCGACGTGGTCAAGGTGCACTACCGCGGCACCTTCCCCGACAGCGGCAAGGAATTCGACAGCTCCTACAAGCGCGGCGAACCCACCGAGTTCCCGCTCAACGGCGTGATCCCGTGCTGGACCGAAGGCGTGCAGAAGATGAAGCCCGGCGGCAAGGCCAAGCTGACCTGCCCGCCTTCCATCGCATACGGCTCGCGCGGCGCCGGCGGCGTGATCCCGCCGAACGCCACGCTCAACTTCGAGGTCGAGCTGATCTCGGTCACGAAGCGCTGATCGTCAGATCTGCGCCATGCCGCCGTCGACGAACAGCTCGATGCCATTCACGAAGCTACTGTCGTCGGAGGCCAGAAAAACCACGGCCTTGGCGATTTCGTCAGGCGTGCCGACCCGGCCCAGCGGGATGTTCTGGGCCTGGCCCTCGATGAAGCCCTGCACCTGCTCCGGCGTGAGGCCCAGCAGTTCATGGGCGGGGGTCGGCACCACGCCGGGGCTCACGGCGTTCACGCGGATGCCGGCGTCCTTCAGGTCCACCGTCCAACTGCGTGCAAAGCTCCGCACAGCCGCCTTGGTGGCGCTGTAGACGCTGAAGGCCGGATTGCCCTTGATGCTGGTGATGGAGGCGTTCAGAACAATCGATGAGCCCTTGGGCATCAGCGGCAGCGCCTTCTGTACGGTGAAGAGCAGGCCGCGGACATTGGTGCCGAAGATCTTGTCGAAGTGCTCCTCGGTAATCTGACCCAGCGGCACAAGGCTGCCGCCGCCCGCGTTGGCGAACAGCACGTCGAGGCGGCCTTTTTCCTGCTTGATGGTGGCGTAGAGCCGGTCGAGGTCGTCGAGCTTCGACACGTCGCCGAGCACGCCTGTCACGTTGCGGCCGATGGTTTTCACGGCCGCGTCGAGTTCGGCCTGGCGGCGGCCGGTGATGAACACGTGCGCGCCTTCGGCCACGAAGCGTTGAGCGGTGGCCAGGCCGATGCCGCTGGTGCCGCCGGTGACGAGGGCGACCTTGTTGTCGAGCTTGAGGGTCATGACTACTTCCTTGGTTGTTGCCGCAGTGCAGCGTTGTCGGTTGGAAGAAGTTTGGGCGCGACCCCCACGCGGACCAAGACGGCGCGCGGGATTTGTCTATTCACGAATCGCCAACAATCCGGAGTTCGGAATCGGAAATCCGGCGGCAGGCCGGAAAGGCCATGGGCGTGTTTGCCCATGGCCTTTCCGACCGCCCGGCACCTGAGCGCCGAGCTTGGTTTCAACTTGGCTGGTACTGGTACAGCCAGGTTTCGGTGAGCGTCTGGTCGCCGTTCTTCAGGTACAGGCGCATGTCGATCGGTTCGTTGCCTTCGGGCGTGAAGTCGAACTGCGCGCGCCAGTGGCCCGGCACGCCGTTGGGCACGGCCTCGGCGAATACGTACGAGAACTTGCCCTTTGCCGCCGTCAGCACCACCTCGGGCTTCACGCCGAAGGGCACGGTCGTCAGCGGCTGGCCGATGAACTCCACCATGAACTTGCGCACGCCCTGCGGCCTCGGCTGGCCCGGCTGGCCGCCGCGGCCGATGCGCGTGGCCACGCAGCGCGCCAGCGGCGACGGGAAGGGCTCCTGGTCGGTCCAGTGCAGCCGGTACTGCAGGCTGTAGCTGGAGCCGGCCTTCGCGTCGGCCTTGGGCACCCAGAAGGCGACGATGTTGTCGTGGATCTCGTCGTCGGTCGGGATCTCGATGAGTTGCACCGAACCCTCGCCCCAGTCGCCCAGCGGTTCGATCCACAGGCTCGGGCGCTTCTCGTAGTTCACGCCGTCCTGGTAGTGGTCGAAGGCGCGGTCGCGCTGCAGCAGGCCGAAGCCGCGCGGCCTGGTGTCGGCGAAGGCCGATGCGCGCGTTTGCGTCGGGTTGTTGAGCGGGCGCCAGATGCGCTCGCCCGCGCCGTTCCAGATGGCCAGGCCGTCGGAGTCGTGCACCTCGGGGCGCCAGTCGATGGCGGTGGGCTTGATGGTTTCGGAGTACCAGTACATCGACGTGAGCGGCACCAGTCCCAGGCGGGCCACGTCCTTGCGCATGAACAGGCGCGCATCGATGTCCATGATGACGGCCTTGGTGCGCTGCATGACGAACTTGAACACGCCCGTCACGCTCGGCCCTTCGAGCAGCGCGTAGACCGTCATCGAGGTCGTGTTGCTGGCGGCCGGTGTCTCGAAGTAGAAGCGCGTGAAGTTCGGGAACTCCTCGGGCCGGTCGGGCACCGCCACGTCGAGCGCGATGCCGCGCGCCGAGAGGCCGTATTGGTAGAGCTCGCCGATGGCGCGGAAGTAAGAGGCGCCGAGGAAGGCCACCCAGTCGTTCTTCTGCCAGTCGAGCTTGCCCTGGTCGCCCAGGCGGCTTTCCTGAAGGCGGAAGCCGGCGAAGCCTGCGCCGGGCGGCAGCGAGCGCGCGGGGCTGTCGGGCGGCATCGAGAAGTAGGAGGGGCTGTAGAGCACCTCGCGCGCGAAGGCGTCGCCGTCGGTGTTCTCCAGAACGTTCATGCGTACCGGGGTCTGGAAGAAGCGCCCCAGATGAAAGAAGGTGACCGGGAAGGCGCCCGGGCCGTCGCGGAAGAGGGCGTTGGCCGGGTCGAACTTGATCTTGCCGTGCGCGTCGTAGTCGATGCGCTCGAGCACCTCGGGTGCCAGCGGCGCGGGTGCGGCATAGGGCTTGGCGGCCAGCGCCTTCGCCTGCGCGACCAGCGCGTCGAAGGAGAAGGGGGTGGGCTGGCTCAGTTGCAGGCCGTTGGCGGCCAGTGCCTCTTCGGGCAGTCCGAGGGCGGCGAGTGCGGCAGCGGCACCACCGGCGGCAAGGAAGGATCGGCGATCAAGCATGTGGTTCTTGAGGGTTGCGAATCTTGGGGAAGAGGGAGATGAGAGGAAGAAAAAGGCCGTCGAGGTCGGGTGGAAGGCGGGAACGATAGAGCATTCTCCGCCTCATCCCGCCCGATGCCCCGCTCGATGACCGGGAACACCCCCGAGCTTGGCACGGCCAGGCGGCTTGCCGCGTCAGCCAATCCGCGCAGCGCAGGCCGGACAAAGCCGGCAATCCGCCCCGTCTCCGGAAAATTGTGCCTTCATGTATCGGCGGTTTGGTCCGTTGCCGTCAGCGCGTAGAGCGCGTAGAGCGGCACGCCCAAGAACAGCATGACCATCGGCGCGAACAGCGTGTAGGGCAGGCCGAAGCCTTCGAGCACCCGGTAGGTGCCGTCGAGGCCCAGGCGCGGATGGGGCTGCGTCAGTTCGGCCGAGCGGCGGATGCCCCACTTGAATTCGGCCCCGGTCACGCGCACCGACGGATGCTGCCTGCCGCGCCCCACCGCCAGCCAGCACATCGCGTCGAAGGCCAGCACCGAGCCCGCAGGGGCGCGCTCGCCGAAGGTGGCGAGCACCGCCTGGACCTGCTCGGGCTCCAGGTACATCAGCACGCCTTCGGTGAAGAGGAACACCGGCTGCGCGTCGCGCTTGCCCGGCAGGCCCAGTTGCTCCCACCAATCGGAGGCGGTGAGGTCGAGTTCGCGCAGGTCGTGGCGCTCGCCGGGCTCGGGAAGCAATTCGCGGCGCAGTTCGAGCACCTCTGGCAGGTCGGCATCGGTCATGCGCGACTTGCCGTCGTCGAGCCACTGGAAGTAGTGGCTCAGGCCGCAGCCCATGTTCACGATGCGTGCGCCGGGGTGCAGCTTGAGGAAGTCCTGTGCCAGGCTGCGGAAGCGCCGGGTGCGCGAGAGGATGCCGTAGATGGTGGCCCGGTCTTCCGGCAGCGGGTCGCCCTCGTCGCGGATCTGTTCGAGGATGCCCGCGGCATATGCGTCGCGCACGGCCACCTGCGGGAACATCGTGTCGCCCGAGGCGCGCGCGGCCAGGGGAATCCGCAGGGTGGAGGGAACGGCGGACAGGCGGCGGACGGATTTGCGGGTGGTCATGAATGCTGAAGCTGCGCTTCGCGCAAAGTCTGGCCGCTCCGGCACCCCGGGGCAAGTCAGTCTTTGGTAGCGGTCGGCGGTGCGTGCCGGGCGTGATATGGGCCCGGGCGCGTACGTTCGACGTCAGTCGGCGGCTGGCTTGCCGCGCTGGCGCGCGAGATGCCGGTAGATCGTGCTGCGATGAATGCCCAGCCTGCGCGCGGCTTTCGCGACGTCGTGGTCGCAGGCCTTCAGCGCTTCGTCGAGGGCGTGGCGCGTCATCGCCTGCAGGGGAGCCGCCTGCGGCGGTTCCGACATCGGCGCCTGCCCGGCATGTGCCACGTGACCGCTCAACAGATGCGGCGGAAGCATGGCCGCCGTCACCGCATCACCCGCATCGGCCAGCGCCACGATGGAGCGCAGCGTGCTGCGCAGTTCGCGCACATTGCCGGGCCAGCGGTATGCAGCCAAGGCTTCCAGCGCGTCGGCCTCCAGCTGCAGATGCTTCGCCGCGCCGCCCGCTTCGAGGAACAGCCGCGAGATCAGCGCATGCCTGTCGTCGCGCTGCCTCAGCGCCGGCAGCGTGACGGTGAAGCCGGCCACCCGGTACATCAGGTCCGCACGAAAGCGGCCGGCCTCCACCAGCGAGGGCAGATGGCCGTGCGTGGCGCAGACCAGGTCGAAGTCCACCGGCACGCCCTGGCCGCCGCCCAGAGGGGTGACCACGCGTTCCTCCAGCACGCGCAGCAGGCGGGTCTGCAGGGCCAGCGGTATCTCCGCGATCTCGTCGAGAAACAGCACGCCGCCGTCGGCTTCGCGGATGCGGCCGGCCATGCCCTTGCGCCTGGCACCGGTGAAGGCGCCTTGCTCGTAGCCGAAGAGTTCCGACTCGATCAGCGTCTCGGGCAGCGAGGCGCAATCCACCGCGACGAAGGGACCTGCGCTGCGCCGGCTGGCGGCATGCAGCCGGCGCGAGAACACCTCCTTGCCGCTGCCGGTCTCGCCGTTGACCAGCACCGAGACGCCTTCGTTGAGCACCCGCACGGCCTTGTGCAGCAGCGGCTGCACGTCGTCGGTCTCGGCTGCGCCCTGCGATGGCACTGATGACACGCTGCGCCGCTGCGTCGCACGTGTGCTGCCCGGCGTGCTCGAGCGCTCCATCACCGTCGCGATCTGCCGCCCGCCCGGCAGTGTGAGCAGGCCGCGCCGGTACTCCATGCGCGGCCAGTTCGGGCCGAGGAAGTCGTCGGCGTCCAGGTCGAGCAGGTCTTTCCAGGAGCGGCCGAACAGCTCGAGCGCCACGCGGTTGGCCGCGACGATGCGGCCTCCCTCGATCACCATCAGCCCCTCGCGCGCCGTGCCGATCAGCGCCGGCCGCGCATGGAAGCGCAGCACGTGGCCGCCGGCCTCGGCCAGCAACATGCGGTGCTCGACCTGCTGCGCCGCCATGCGCACCAGTCCGAGCGCGTGCGTGTTCACGCGCACGGTTTCACCCGAGATGTCGAGCGCGCCCGCGAGCTCGCCGCGCCCGGTGAAGATCGGCGCCGCCGCGCAGCCGAGCCCGCCGTTCTGCTCCAGGTAGTGCTCGCCGCCCAGCACCATCAGCGCCTCGCGCTCGGCCAGCGCGGTGCCGATGGCGTTGGTGCCCCGATGGTGCTCCGACCATTCCACGCCCGGCTGCAGCGCAATGCGCTGGGCCTTGGGCAGGAAGTCGGGGCTGCCGATCTCCTCGAGGATGAGCCCGCTGGCGTCCGACAGGATCACCACGCAGCCGTTGCCTATCGCATGCTCGGCCAGGCCGTCGAGCTCGGGCTGCGCGCAGTTCAAGAGGCGCACGGCCTGCTCGCGCCTTTCGCTCAGCAGGGCGAGCGCCATCGGCTCGGGGTCGACGGCATGGTGGTCGACCGGGCGGCTGCGCTGCCAGGAGCGCGAGATGTGCGGCGCGATCCAGGGCGCAGGGTCGGCGCCCTGGCCGAAGAAGAGCTCCCGGGCCTGTGCCACTGCGATCGACGGCAACTGCGCCTGTGCACTCATGCGTGTCTCCGATGGTGTTTCGCCTTGTGCGACATCGTAGTCGCCATGTTCGCCGGAACATGTCGCAGATTGCGAATGAAAACCCGCTGCCGGGGCCGGCTTCCTCCGGCACGGCGCTCCGGGAATCTACCGATCCGGCCGGGTACGCGGCTTGCGCTTGAGCGTGCGGCCGCCGCATGTCGCGGTGCCATCACTCTGCACATGGAGACAACGTCATGGACATGCTCGAACCGGGCAAATTCGGTACCGCGGTGCCTTTCAAGAAGCGCTACGGCAACTACATCGGCGGCGAATGGGTCGCACCGGCGGAGAACCAGTATTTCGAGAACATCACGCCCGTCACCGGCAAGGTCTTCTGCGAGGTGCCTCGCTCCACCGCGGCCGACATCGAACGTGCGCTGGACGCCGCGCACAAGGCCAAGACTGCCTGGGGCCGCACCTCGACCACCGAGCGCGCGAACATCCTCAACAGGATCGCCGATCGCATGCAGGAGAACCTGGCCATCCTCGCGGCGGCCGAGACCTGGGACAACGGCAAGCCCATCCGAGAGACCACCGCCGCCGACCTGCCGCTGGCCATCGACCACTTCCGCTACTTCGCCTCGTGCGTGCGCTCGCAGGAAGGCGGCATCAGCGAGATCGACCATGAAACCTTCGCGTACCACTTCCATGAGCCCATCGGCGTGGTCGGTCAGATCATTCCGTGGAACTTCCCGATCCTGATGGCGGTGTGGAAGCTGGCGCCCGCGCTCGCGGCCGGCAACTGCGTGGTGATCAAGCCAGCCGAGCAGACGCCGGTGTCGATCCTGGTGCTGATGGAAGTGATCGGCGACCTGCTGCCGCCGGGCGTGCTGAACGTGGTCAACGGCTTCGGCGTGGAGGCGGGTAAGCCGCTGGCGTCGAGCAACCGCATCGGCAAGATCGCTTTCACCGGCGAGACCACCACCGGCCGGCTGATCTCGCAGTACGCGAGCCAGAACCTGATTCCGGTCACGCTGGAGCTGGGCGGCAAGTCGCCCAACATCTTCTTCGCCGACGTGATGGACAAGGACGACGCCTTCTTCGACAAGGCGCTCGAAGGCTTCGCGATGTTCGCGCTGAACCAGGGCGAGGTCTGCACCTGCCCGTCGCGCGCGCTGATCCAGGAGTCGATCTACGACCGCTTCATGGAGCGCGCACTCAAGCGCGTGGCCGCCATCAAGCAGGGCAGCCCGCTGGACATGGCCACCATGATCGGCGCGCAGGCCTCCAGCGAGCAGCTGGAGAAGATCCTGTCGTACCTCGACATCGGCAGGCAGGAGGGCGCGAGGGTGCTGATCGGCGGCGAGCGCCAGCAGTTCGAAGGCGACCTCGCCGGCGGCTACTACGTGAAGCCGACCGTGTTCAGGGGCAACAACAGGATGCGCATCTTCCAGGAAGAAATCTTCGGCCCGGTGGTCTCGGTCACCACCTTCAAGGACGAGGAAGAGGCGCTGGCGATTGCCAACGACACCCTCTACGGCCTCGGCGCCGGCGTGTGGAGCCGCGACATGAACCGCGCCTTCCGCATGGGCCGCGGCATCCAGGCCGGCCGAGTGTGGACCAACTGCTACCACCACTATCCGGCGCACGCGGCCTTCGGCGGCTACAAGCAGTCGGGCATCGGCCGCGAGAACCACAAGATGATGCTCGACCACTACCAGCAGACCAAGAACCTGCTGGTGAGCTACAGCGAGAACAAGCTGGGCTTCTTCTGATGAGCGGCAACGGCGAAGTCCTGCGCGTCACCGCGACCGATGCCGCGCTCGCGCTGATCGACAGGCTCGCCGCCAGGCACGGCCCGCTGATGTTCCATCAGTCGGGCGGCTGCTGCGACGGCAGCGCGCCAATGTGCTACGCCCTGGGCGAGTTCATCGTGGGCGACTACGACCGGCTGCTGGGGCACATCGGCGGCATGCCGTTCTACATCAGCGGGCCGCAGTTCGAGTATTGGCAGCACACGCAGCTGATCATCGACGTGGTGCCGGGGCGCGGCGGCATGTTCTCGCTGGAGGGGCCGCAGGGCGTGCGGTTCTTGACGCGCTCGCGGCTCTTCACCGACGAGGAGTGGGCGGTGCTGGAGGCCGGGGAGGCGAGCCGGACTCGTCGAGCCTGATCGGGTGGGGTCTCAGGCTCCGGCCGGGTGCAGGAGCTGTCGCACCAGCAGCTTCGCAGCAGGGGACAGGTCGGCCCCCGTCTTCGTCGCCATCAGCAGCCGCCGCGTGGCCCACACATCCCTGAGCCGCACGACCTTCAGGTCGAGCGCCTCCACCTGCGCCTTGCACGCCGCCAGCGGCACCACGCCGATGCCCAGGTTGGCGGCGATCATGTGGCACATCGCGTCGAAGCTGCGCACTTGCACGCGCAGGCGCATCGGGATGCCGGCCTGCTCGGCCGCGCGCGAAGTGAGTTCGAGCAGCGAGCTGCTGCGGTTCAGCCCCACGAACTCGTGCGCGAGGCAGCTCCTGAAATCCGTCTGCTTCACGCGGCTTCGCGCCAGCGGATGCTGCCTTGCGCACAGCACCACGAGCTCGTCGGTCTGGAAGGGCTGCACGTCGAGACCGTAGGCAGGGGTGTTCTCGGCGAACACGCCGACGTCTGCCAGCCCGTCGACGAGCGCGCGCACGATGTCGCCGCTGAGCTGCTCCTCGACCTCGACGCGGATGTCGGGGTGCTGCGCGAGGAAGGCCGCGAGCGTGGTGGGCAGGAACTCCGTCAGCGCCGACATGTTGGCCCACAGCCGAACATGGCCGCGCACGCCGCTCGAGTAGTCGCCGAGCTCGCTGCTGAACTGCTCGAAGCCCTGGAAAAGCCGCATCGCATGCTGCATCGCCACATGGCCCGCGGGCGTGAGGGCTATGCCTTGCGAACTGCGCTCTAGCAGCTTCGATCCGGTGGCCGCTTCGAAATCGGAGAGCCGCCTGCTCGCCGCCGAGAGCGCGAGGTGGCATGCCTCCGCGCCCTTGGTGATGCTGCCGGATTGCGCGACAGCGCAGAACAGGCGAAGCGTCACGAAATCGACACGCGCGGGATTGATGGTGCTGGCCATCGGCGGATTCTAGGGAGAGCCGAGGGCGCCCCTTCGCATTTCGCGAAGAGGTGCTGCCGCCAAAGCAATTCCGCATTCCGCGATCCGTTCCTAGAGTCGGGGCCAGCCCAACCAAGGAGACGGACGCGGACATGAATGCACTCGAAGGCCTGAAGGTGCTGGAGCTCGGCCAGCTCATCGCCGGACCCTTCGCCGGCAAGACGCTGGCGGAGTTCGGCGCCGACGTGATCAAGGTCGAGTCGGCCGGCGTCGGCGATCCGCTGCGCAAGTGGCGGCTGCTGCGCGACAACGGCACCTCGGCGTGGTGGGAGGTGCAGTCGCGCAACAAGCGCTCGGTGTGCCTGGACCTGCGCAGCACCGAAGGTCAGGAGGCCGTGCGCGCACTGGCGGTCGAGGCCGACGTGCTGATCGAGAACTTCAAGCCCGGCACGCTCGAAGGCTGGGGCCTGGGCTGGGAAGAGCTGCATGCGCTGAACCCGCGTCTCATCATGCTGCGCATCTCGGGCTACGGGCAGACAGGGCCCTATCGCGACAAGCCCGGCTTCGGCGTGCTCGGCGAATCGATGGGCGGCCTGCGCTACCTGAGCGGCGAGCCGGGGCGGGTGCCGGTGCGCGTGGGTGTGTCGCTGGGTGACACGCTGGCGGCGCTGCATGGCGTGATCGGCGTGCTGACTGCGCTGCACCACCGCACCGTCCATGGCGGCGAAGGGCAGTTCATCGACGTGGCGCTCTACGAGTCGGTGTTCAACGTGATGGAAAGCCTGCTGCCGGAGTACGACGCGTTCGGAGCCGTGCGCGAGCGCGCCGGCAGCGCGCTGCCCGGCATCGCGCCGACCAACGCCTACCGCTGCGCAGACGGCCACTACGTGCTGGTGGCCGGCAACGGCGACAGCATCTTCCGGCGCCTGATGCGCGCCATCGGCCGCGAAGACCTGGAAAACGACCCCGGGTTGCTTCATAACGACGGCCGCGTGCTGCGCGTGGAGGAGATCGACGCCGCCATCGAGGCGTGGACGCTGCAGCGCAGCCGCGACGAGGTGCTGGCCGCGCTCGATGCGGCGGGCGTGCCGGTCGGTCGCATCTACACGGTGGCCGACATCGCGAGCGACCCGCAATACCTGGCGCGCGGAATGATCGTGGAAGCACCGACTTCCGACGGCTCCACGCTCAAGGTGCCGGGCGTGGTGCCCAAGCTCAGCGCCACGCCGGGCCGCATTGCGCACCCCGCGCCGCGGCTGGGCGAGCACGATGGCGATCTGCGCGGCGGCGGATGGCCCGTGCGCCGCAGCGAAGGAGTGGCGGCATGAAGGCGGGCAACGGCACGCGGCTTTTCATCAACGAGGTCGCCACGCGCGACGGCTTCCAGATGGAGAGCCGCTTCATCCCCACGGAGGACAAGATCGCGCTGATCGACCGGCTCAGCGGCCTGGGCTACGCGAAGATCGAAGTCACGTCGTTCACCTCGGCGAAGGCGATTCCCGCGCTGCGCGACGGCGAGGAGGTGATGAATCGCATCGCCCGCCGCCCCGGCGTGGTCTACACAGCGCTGGTGCCCAATGTGCGCGGTGCGGAGCGCGCGCTGGAAAGCCGCATCGACGAGTTCAACATCGTCATGTCCGCGAGCGAAACGCACAACCTCGCCAACCTGCGGATGACGCGGGAGCAGTCGTTCGCGCAGCTGGCCGGCGTGATCGGGCTGGCGAAGCAGGCTGGCGTGCCGGTGAACGTGTCGCTCTCATGCGTGTTCGGCTGCCCGATGGAGGGCGAGGTGCCGCTGGCTTCCGTGCAGGACTGGATCGACCGCTTCGCCGCGCTGGAGGTGCAGGGCATCACGCTGTGCGACACCACGGGCATGGCCTATCCCACGCAGGTGGGCGAGATCTGCGAAGCGGTGATGGCGAGTCATCCGGCGCTGCAATGGACGGCCCACTTCCACAACACGCGCGGCATGGGGCTGGTGAACACGGTGGCGGCGGTGGAGGCCGGCATCCGCCGGCTCGACATGTCGCTCGGCGGCATCGGCGGCTGTCCCTACGCGCCCGGCGCGACCGGCAACGTGGCGACCGAGGACGTGGTCCACATGCTGCAGTGCATGGGCTACGACACCGGCATGGATCTCGCGGGCCTTATCGGCACCGCGGTGGCGCTGGAGGCGCTGCTGCAGCACGATCTGCCCGCCCAGGTTTCGCGCGCCGGCCATCGGCTGAAGCGGCATGCGCCGCCGCTGGATTTCAACGACATCGTGGCTCGCGCACGGGAGCGCGGGCACGCACCGAAGGAGCTGCAGCCATGATCGACCACCTGGACCACCTCGTGCTGACCACCGCGCACGAAGAAGCCTGCATCCGCTTCTACGTCGACGTGATGGGCATGTCTCTGGAAAGCTTCGGCGCCGGGCGCAAGGCCTTCCGCTTCGGCAACCAGAAGATCAACCTGCATGTGAAGGGCCACGAGTTCGAGCCCAAGGCGCAGCTGCCCACGCCCGGCTCGCTGGACCTGTGCTTCATCGCCAGCGTGCCGCTCGACGAAGTCATTGCCCGTCTTGCCGAGCAGGGCGTGCCGATCCTCGAAGGGCCGGTGATGCGCACGGGCGCGACCTCGCGCATCCGCTCGGTCTATGTGCGCGACCCCGATCTCAACCTGATCGAGATCTCGGAGCTGTCGCCCTGAGGGCGAGGCGCCGAAGACAGCCAGCAAATACAAAACCACCGGAGACAAACCATGAAACCCATCCACCGCCTGATCGCGGTCGGCCTCGCGCTGTCCGCTTCGGCTGCGGGCGCTGCCGACGCCTGGCCCTCGAAACCGATCACGATGGTCGTGCCGACCGCGCCGGCGGGCTCGACCGACATCATGGCGCGCCTCGTCGGTGAGCCCCTGCAGCGCGCGCTGGGCCAGCCCGTCGTGGTCGACAACAAGCCCGGCGCGAGCGGCAACATCGGCACTGAGTTCGTGGCGCGCGCCGCGCCCGACGGCTACACGCTGCTGATGCAGTACTCGGGCTACCACGTGGGCAACCCGTCGCTCTACCCGAACATCAAGTGGAGCCCCACCAAGGACTTCGTGCCGGTGGCGATGGTGATGCGCGCGCCGCACGTGGTCGCGGTGAGCGGCAAGCTGCCGGTGAAGTCGATGAAGGAGCTCATCGAGTACGGCAGGAAGAAGGAGGGTGGGCTGTTCTATGCCTCCTCGGGCAACGGCTCGATCCAGCACATCGCGGGCGAGCTGCTGTCGCGGCAGGCGAAGCAGGCGATGACTCACGTGCCTTACAAGGGCTCGGGGCCGGCGATCAACGACCTGATCTCGGGCAACGTGGACATGTTCATCACCACGCCGCCCTCCGTCATCGGCCACTTCGCGGGCGGGCGCATCAGGCCGCTGGCGTACACGGGCAGCAAGCGTCATCCGTCGATGCCCGACGTGCCAACCTCGGCCGAGGCGGGGTTGCCGGGCTACGAGGTCGAGTCGTGGTTCGCGGTGTTCGCGCCTGCGAAGACGCCGCCGGAAGTCGTCAACAGGCTCGGCGCCGAACTGCGCAAGATCGTGGAGAGCGAGGCCTTCCGCAGGAAGGTGGACGAGCAGGGCGCCTTCGCCACCTACATGGACTCGCCGACGCTCGCGAAATTCGTCGACCAGGAACTGGCGACCTGGTCGAAGGTGATCAAGTCGGCGGACATCAAACCCGATTGATTCCGGGCGCGGCTAGCTACAGCCTGACGTTGATGATCGACAGGATGATCGCGGACAGCGTCATCGCGACCGGCAGCTGCCGCACCGCGAGCGCATGGGCGCGGGCGACCGAGGCCTGGGTCTGCAGCAGGAGGCTGCGTTCGGAATGGATGGGTGTGGACATTTCGGACTCCTGTGTGTTGCGGGCTTCTTGCCCCGGATGGCCTCCACGATAGGCCTCGCGGCGCGCTGCGGCACAGGCGTTTCGTCGACACGGCGTTTCCGTTTTCGCAACGATGGGGCGGCCGCCGAGCGGAACTTCGGCCGGGGCTTACGAGTCGGCGAGCTCGCTGATCAGCCCGCGATCAGCTTCTGAACCAGCTCCGCCGTGGTCGCGGCCGAGTACTTGCGCATCAGCCGCGCGCGGTGGAGTTCGACGGTGCGGTGGCTGATGCCCAGCGCCTTGCCGATCTCCTTCGAGGTCAGCCCGCGCATCACCTGCGCCGCCACCTCGCGCTCGCGCGGCGTGAGCTCGGCCTTGACTGCGCGGCGCGAGCCCAGGTCCTCGAAGGTCCAGATGCCGGCCTCGTGGGGGGCGTCGCGGTTCATGGCGTGGCCGGTGACGTGGCACCAGAAGGTCTCGTCGGCGATGGCGCCGTGCAGGCTGCCCAGCCGCTTCATCATGCGGTTGTCGGCGTAGTGCCCGCTGGCGTTGAGAAACGGCTCCATGCGCTTGCCGATGCGCTCGAACTCGGCCACGCTGGGGTAGAGGATGCTGAACGAATGCCCGACCAGCGCGGAGGGCGTTGCTCCAAAAATCTCGCAAACGCGCAGGTTGCACGCCACGATGGTGCGGTTGCTCGACACCACCATGCCGACGGGGGCGTGTTCAAACGCCAGCCGGTAATCGATCTCGGGCATCGGGGGTCTCCATTACGAAATACTACGTATGCGAGTAGGTAGTATCGTTCAGGGGTTTCCCCACCCTTTCTCACCCACTTTCATTCATCCATCGAGGAGCTCGAGTGAACAAGATTTTTCCCACCGCTGACGCGGCACTCAAGGGGATCGTCGCCGACGGGCAGATGCTCGCGGTCGGCGGCTTCGGCCTCTGCGGCATTCCGGAAGCGCTGATCGACGCGCTCAAGGACTCCGGCGTGCAGAACCTCACCGTCATCTCCAACAACGCGGGCGTCGACGGCTTCGGTCTCGGCAAGCTGCTGGAGACGCGCCAGATCAAGAAGATGATCGCGTCCTACGTCGGCGAGAACAAGGAGTTCGAGCGCCAGTACCTCGCGGGCGAGTTGGCCCTGGAGTTCACGCCCCAGGGCACGCTGGCCGAGAAGCTGCGCGCCGGCGGCGCGGGCATTCCGGCCTTCTTCACCAAGACCGGCGTGGGCACCCAGGTCGCCGAAGGCAAGGAACTGCGCGAATTCGACGGCGAAACCTATGTGATGGAACGCTCGCTGGTGCCCGACGTGGCGCTGGTGAAGGCCGACGTGGCCGACAAGTCGGGCAACCTGCGCTTCCGCCTCACGGCGCGCAACTTCAACCCGGCCGCCGCCATGGCCGGCAAGATCTGCATCGTCGAGGTCGAGAAGATCGTGGAAGTGGGCGAGCTGGCCCCCGACGACATCCACCTGCCGGGCATCTACGTGCACCGCATCGTGCTCAACGCCAACCCCGAGAAGCGCATCGAGAAGCGCACCGTGAGCGCATCGGTCGATGCCGCGGCCGCCAAGGTCGAGGCGCAGACCGCCATCGCCGCCGCGGCAGCAGCCGGCAGCGAAGTGCCTGCCAAGGTCGTCAACAAGAAAGAAGGAGCCTGAGATGCCCTGGACCCAAGACCAGATGGCGGCCCGCGCCGCCCAGGAACTCGAGGACGGCTTCTACGTCAACCTCGGCATCGGCATCCCGACGCTGGTGGCCAACCACACCGGCGACAAGGAAGTGTGGCTGCAAAGCGAGAACGGCATGCTCGGCATCGGCCCATTCCCCACTGAAGACCAGGTCGACGCCGACCTGATCAACGCCGGCAAGCAGACCGTGACCACGCTGCCGGGCTCGGCCATCTTCGGCAGCCATGACAGCTTCGCGATGATCCGCGGCGGCAAGATCAACCTGTCGATCCTCGGCGCCATGCAGGTCAGCACCAAGGGCGACCTCGCCAACTGGATGATCCCCGGCAAGATGGTCAAGGGTATGGGCGGCGCCATGGACCTCGTGGCCGGCGTGAAGCGCGTGATCGTGCTGATGGAGCACGTCGCCAAGAAGAAGGACGGCACCGAGGATCTGAAGATCCTCGAGAAGTGCACCCTGCCGCTGACCGGCGTGGGCGTGGTCGACCGCATCATCACCGACCTGGCCGTGATGGACGTGGTGCCTGAGGGCCTGAAGGTGGTCGAGCTGGCGCCGGGCGTCACCTTCGATGGGCTGCAGGCGAAGACGGGCGCGAAGCTGATCCAGTAAGGGCGGCATCGACACTGCAGTACGCAAGGGCCGCTTTCGCGGCCCTTTGTCATGAGGGGTGAGACACTGGGCGCATGGCTTACCTCGACCTCGAAAATCTGCGCACCATTTTTCTCGACGACGAGGCGCTGCGCGTGCGGCGCCTGCAGCGGCAGTCCTGCGGTTCGCTCCAGATCACGAGCGGCCGCATCGTGGCTTGCGATCCGCTGGTGCAACCCGAACGCCCGCCGTTCGTGCGCAGCGTCTCCGGCCGAGGCGCTTTCTCCGCGGAGGTGCTTCAGCATGAAGGCCGGCATGCGCTGGCAGTGCTCTGGCTGCGCGATCGCGGCGTACTGCAGCCTGCAGACCTGCATTGGGAACCTGCGCTGCTCGATGGCCAGTCGCAGGACGAGTTGGGCGACGACGAGTTCTACGGCTACCCGGTCGACGCAGGCGTCGGCTGCTTCATGGACGCCGACTGCGCGACCGCCATCGCCGAGCGCGAGGCGCGCGAAACCTCGGCCAATCCCGACTACGGCAGCTACTACGACGACGTGCTCGACGAGGAACTGGGCTCCAAGGACATGGCGGACCACTATCCGCTGGGCGAGGGCAGCGCCAACAACGTGCTGATCTTCAGTTCGGGCTGGGGCGACGGCAGCTATCCGAGCTTCTGGGCGCTCGATGCCGCCGGCGAGCCCGTGGCGCTGGTGACCGACTTCATGACGATGCAGGGCGGCGATGCGCGCAGCGAGGACGACAAGCGCGACGATGCCTATCTGGCGAGCCTCTCGCCCGAGAGGCTCGCGGCGCTCGAAGCCCTTGGCGCAGCGGCGATCAAGGGCGACGTGGACGTTGTCCGGTCCGTGCTGGACGGAGGCCTTGCAGGAGCCAACGACATCATTCCATCGCTGGGCGAGACGGCGCTGACGAGCGCGATCCGCATGAACCGGCTCGAAGCCTTGCGCGTGCTGTTGGGTACTGCACCGTGTCCCGCCATGCCTGAGCAGTTGCGCATTGAAGGCAAGGCGGAAAGCTATCTGGCCTTTGCACGATGGCTCAAGAAGCCGCGCGTGCCGGGGTTGATCGAACTGCTCGAAAGCGCAGAGCCCGCCGCAGCCGCCGAGCCCGCCGAGAAGAAGAGCCTCTGGAAGCGCTTCTTTTCGTGAGTGCTAGGCGCGAAGCGCCGCCCGAACCTTGTCCCCCAACCCACGCAGCCGCTCCACCGGCTCGTTGGAAAACACGAAGCGCAGGTATTGCGCCCCATGCGTCTCGCCCCAGCCCTTCATCGCGGTGGCGCAGACGCGGTGCTTGAGCAGGCGCTCCGACAGCGTCTGCCCGTCGATGCCGAAATCGTCCGTGCGCAGCAGCAGCGACCAGCCGCCGCCCGGCACCCCCACCGGCAGGCCCTTGAGTTCGTCCAGCACCGTGTCGCGCCGCCGCTCCAGCTCCGCCACGTAGGGCGCGAGCGTGCGGGGCGATTGCTCCAGCGCGGTGGCCACCGCATCCTGCGCGATGCCGACCGGCACCACCACGTTGGCGAGCGACACGGCCACGAGGTCGGGCATGTAGCTCTCGGGCGCCACGGTCCAGCCCACGCGCCAGCCGATCATGCGCAGTTCCTTGGCCGATGAGCCCACCGTGATCGTGCGCTCGGCCATGCCGGGCAGGCCGGCGGGATGGATGACTTTGCGGCCGTCGTACAGCAGGCGCTCCATCGCGGTGTCGAGGATCAGCGTGATGTCGTGCTGCACGCACAGCGCGGCGATGGCGCGCCAGTCCTCCTCGTCGAAGCAACCGCCCGAGGGCATCGAGGGCGACATCAGCAGCATGGTGCGCACGCGCGGGCCGACTGCCCGCTGCAGTGCTTCGCGGTCGAGCTTCCATTCGCCGCCGGGCGTGAAGCTGAAGGGCACGTACTTCGGCGTGCCGCCCGCGAGGCGGATGCGGTTGAGCAGGCCTGCGTAGGTCGGGTCGGTCACCAGCACCTCGTCGCCGACTTCGACGGTCGCGAGCAGCGCATTGAGGATGCCCGAGAGCCCGCCCGCCGAGATCACGCAGTTGCGCGCGCCGCTGTACGCCACGCCCGACAGCGCGGACACATGCCGCGCCGCCACGTCGCGCAGCCGCGACTGGCCGACGAAGGGCAGGTAGCTGTTGTCCGGGTCGAACGCTGCAGCCTGCACGGTGCGCGCGACGGCCTCGGGGTCGGGCGGGATGTCGACGTCGAGGTTCTCCAGCCGCAGGAAGGGCGGGCCGCTGGCGTCGTCGGCGATGGCGCCCATGCGGTCGACGCCGATGCCGGCGATGTGTTCGAGTCGGGCGGGGCGGTGGCGTGGCATGGGCGTATCTCCTGTCTCCGTTTCAAGGGGATCGGCTTGATCGTTACGGGGTTGGCTTGCGCTGGCGGGCCTGACGTTGCGGCGGGCCGCTCGCCTCATTCTCTTCGCCGGGCGGCTGCAGCAGCAACACCGATTGGCGCTCTTGCACCGTCTCGCGCAGGAAGTTCCACACCGCCTGCATGCGCGCGAGGTGCTTGGTCTCCGCCGGCATCGACATCCAGAAGGTGCGCGTGAAGTTCGCCTGCCCGGGCAGGACGGGGCGCAGCGCGCTGTCGTGCTCGGCGAGGAAGGCCGGCAGCACCGCGATGCCCGCGCCGGCCGCCACCGCGCTGTGCTGCGCGAGCACGCTGGTGCTGCGCAGCGCGAAGGCGTCGGGGCGATGCAGCTCGTCGAGATACTGCAGCTCCTTGCTGAAGAGCAGGTCGTCCACGTAGCTGATGAAGGTGTGGCCGCGCAGGTCCTCGCGGGTGCGGATCGGCTTGTGCGCCGACAGGTATTGCTTCGACGCGTACAGGCGCAGCGTGTAGTCGGTGAGCTTGGCGACCACCACCGGCCCGCGCGCCGGGCGTTCGAGCGAGATCACGATGTCGGCCTCGCGCCGCGACAGGTGCACCAGGCGCGGCATCGCGAGCAGGTCGATGGTGAGCTTCGGGTGCCGTACCGCGAACGATGCGAGCTGCGGCGCCAGCACCACCGTGCCGAAGCCCTCGGTCGCGCCGATGCGCACCAGCCCCGAAAGGCCTTCCTGCGAAGCCGGCGCCGTGCTCTCCACCGCCTGGAACGCGCTCTCCATCGCCTCGACCTGCGGCTGCAGCCGCCGGCCCGCCTCGGTGAGCCGGTGGCCGCCCGATTCGCGCGAGAAGAGCGGGGCGCCGACCTCCTTCTCGAGCGCCTGGATCCGCCGCGCCACCGTCGTGTGGTCGACCTCCAGCCGCCGTGCCGCGCTCATCAGCGTGCCCGAGCGGGCCAGCTCCAGGAAGTACCGCAGGTTGTCCCAGTCCATGTGCTTTCGTGCTTCAGGTCGAATCGGGTGGAAGGCTTTGCATTTTTGCAAAGTCGTCGCGCAATTTTGTCTATTGTCATGGCAAATCTGCAAAGCTAGGATGCGTGACCGACCCGGCCTTCCGGGCACCGATTTCACAGGATTCACAGGAGACAAACCCCATGGACGCCACCACCACGCCCTCGACCCAGGTCGCCACCGTCAAGCTGCTGATCGGCGGCAAGCTGGTCGAATCGAAGACCACCGAATGGCGCGACGTCGTCAACCCGGCCACGCAGGAAGTGCTGGCGCGCGTTCCCTTCGCCACGCAGGCCGAGCTCGATGCGGCAGTCGCTTCCGCCAAGGAAGCCTTCAAGACCTGGCGCAAGACGCCCATCGGCGCCCGCGCGCGCATCTTCCTGAAGCTGCAGCAGCTCATCCGCGAGAACATGGGCGAACTGGCCGCGATCCTCACGGCCGAGCAGGGCAAGACGCTGCCCGATGCCGAAGGCGACGTGTTCCGCGGCCTCGAAGTGGTCGAGCACGCATCGAACATCGGCAACCTGCAGCTGGGCGAACTGGCCAACAACGTGGCCAACGGCGTCGACACCTACACGCTGCTGCAGCCGCTGGGCGTGTGCGCCGGCATCACGCCGTTCAACTTCCCGGCCATGATCCCGCTGTGGATGTTCCCGATGGCCATCGTCACCGGCAACACCTTCGTGCTCAAGCCCTCCGAGCAGGACCCGATGGTCACCATGCGCCTGTGCGAACTGGCACTCGAGGCCGGCGTGCCCCCCGGCGTGCTGAACGTGGTGCATGGCGGCGAGGCCGTGGTCAACGGCATCTGCGACCACAAGGACATCAAGGCGATCAGCTTCGTCGGCTCCACCAAGGTCGGCACGCACGTCTACAACCGCGCCACGCTGGCCGGCAAGCGCGTGCAATGCATGATGGGTGCGAAGAACCATGCCATCGTGATGCCCGACGCCAACAAGGAGCAGACGCTCAACGCACTGGCCGGCGCGAGCTTCGGCGCCGCGGGCCAGCGCTGCATGGCGGTGTCGGTGGCGGTGCTGGTGGGCGAGGCGCGCAACTGGGTGCCCGAGCTGATCGAGAAGGCGAAGACGCTGAAGGTCGGCGCCGGCATCGACAAGGGCGTGGACGTGGGCCCGCTGGTCTCGTGCGCCGCCTACGACCGCGTGAACAGCCTCATCGAGCGCGGCGAAGCCGACGGCGCGAAGCTGGTGCTCGACGGCCGCAAGCCGACGGTGCCCGGCTACGAGAAGGGCAACTTCGTCGGCCCGACGATCTTCACCGGCGTGAAGCCCGGCATGACGATCTACGACCAGGAAATCTTCGGCCCCGTGCTGTGCGTCGCGGACGCCGAGAACATCGACGAGGCCATCGAGTTGATCAACAGCAACCCCAACGGCAACGGCACGGCGATCTTCACGCAGTCGGGCGCCGCGGCGCGCCGCTTCCAGGAAGACATCGACGTGGGCCAGGTGGGCATCAACGTGCCGATCCCGGTGCCCGTGCCGATGTTCTCGTTCACCGGCTCGCGCGCTTCGAAGCTCGGCGACCTGGGCCCGTACGGCAAGCAGGTCGTGCTGTTCTACACGCAGACCAAGACGGTGACGGCGCGCTGGTTCGACGACAGCACCGTCTCGCACGGCGTGAACACGACCATCAGCCTGAAATAAGCTCGCCCCCAGGCTCCCGGGGCCACATCTGCGATCCGGCAAGGCCGGCTGCGCGATGTCCCCGGAAAGAGGACTCGAGAAATGATCTGCTGTGGGGCACCAATTGGACTTTGAACTTTCCGAGGAGCAGCGCGCCTTCGCCGAGACGGCGCGCGATTTCGCTCAGGCTGAATTCGCACCGCATGCGGCGCAGTGGGACGCGCAAGCCATCTTCCCCAGGGAAGCGATCGCCAAGGCTGGCGAGCTGGGCTTCTGCGGCCTCTATGCGCCCGAGCGCATCGGCGGCCTCGGCCTGCCGCGGCTCGACTCTGCGCTGGTATTCGAGGAGATGGCCGCAGTCGACCCTTCGACCACTGCCTTCATCACCATCCACAACATGGCGACGTGGATGCTCGGCACCTGGGCGACCGACGAGGTGGCGAAGCAATGGGGCGAGGACCTGACGAGCGGGCGCAAGCTGGCCTCCTATTGCCTGACCGAGCCCGGCGCTGGCTCGGATGCCGGCTCGCTCAAGACGCGCGCCGAACTGCAGGGCGCCGAGTACGTCATCAACGGCGGCAAGGCCTTCATCTCCGGCGCGGGCTCGACCGAAGTGCTGGTGCTGATGGCGCGCACGGGCGGCGCGGGTGCGAGCGGCATCTCGGCCTTCGCGGTGCCGGCCGACGCGCCGGGCATCAGCTACGGCAAGAAGGAGCACAAGATGGGCTGGAACAGCCAGCCCACGCGCACCATCAACTTCGACAACGTGCGCATTCCCGCGCAGAACCTGCTGGGCAAGGAGGGCGAGGGCTTCCGCATCGCCATGAAGGGGCTGGACGGCGGGCGCATCAACATCGCGACCTGTTCAGTGGGCGCGGCGCAGGGCGCGCTCGACGCCGCGCGCCGCTACCTGCACGAGCGCCAGCAGTTCGGCAAGCCGCTCGCGAGCTTCCAGGCGCTGCAGTTCAAGCTGGCCGACATGGCGACCGAACTTGTCGCGGCCCGGCAGATGGTGCGGCTCGCGGCCTCCAGGCTCGACGCCGGCCATGCCGACGCCAGCACCTACTGCGCAATGGCCAAGCGCTTCGCGACCGACGCCGGCTTCAACGTCTGTAACGACGCGCTGCAGCTGCACGGCGGCTACGGCTACCTCGGCGAATTTCCGCTGGAGCGCCTCGTGCGCGATACGCGCGTGCACCAGATCCTCGAAGGCACGAACGAGATCATGCGCGTGATCGTTGCGCGAAAATTGCTGGAAGGGGACAGCGACATCCGCTGAAGCCCTGCATCCAGAACCTCTCAAGACAATGACCGACTCCGTAGTTCTTTTCGACGAAATCAAGACCGCTGGCGGCCAGCGCTTCGCGGTGGCCACGCTCAATGCGCCGGCTTCGCTCAATGCGCTGTCCGTGGACATGGTGCGGCTGCTCACGCCCAAGCTGCGCGAGTGGGCGAGCGACGCCGGCATCGTTGGCGTGCTGCTCCAGGCCGCAGGCGAGAAGGCCTTCTGCGCCGGCGGCGACCTGCGCCAGCTCTACCGGACGCTGCTCGACTGCGGCCCCGAACGCAACACCTACGCCGAGGACTTCTTCCGCGAGGAGTACGAGCTCGACTACCTGATCCACACCTTCCCCAAGCCCTTCCTGTGCTGGGGCCACGGCATCGTGATGGGCGGCGGCGTGGGCCTGCTGGCGGGTGCTTCGCATCGCGTGATGACGCTGCAAAGCCGCATCGCCATGCCCGAGATCAACATCGGCCTGTACCCCGACGTGGGCGGCAGCTGGTTCCTGCGCCGCACGCCGGGCCGCACCGGGCTGTTCCTGGCGCTCACCGCCGCGAACATCAACGCGGCCGACACCATCTTCTGCGGCCTTGCCGACGTGCTGGTGCCGCAGGAGCGCAAGGGTGAAGTGCTCGAAGCCATCGCCGCCACCCGATGGGCCGGCGACGACAAGGCCGACCGCGCCACGCTGTCGCGCATCCTCGCCAAGGCGGGCGAGGGCGCCGAGAAGCCGGCATCGAAGGTGCGCGAGCACTACGACACCATCAATGCGCTGATGGCGGGCGACGACCTGCTCGACATCTCGAAGCGCCTGCGCGAGCTGCAAAGCGACGACGCATGGCTGCAGACCGCGGCCAAGACCTTCGCCAAGGGCGCGCCCAGCTCGGCCGCGCTGAGCTTCGAGCTGTGGCAACGCGTTCTGCGCATGTCGCTGGCCGAGGTGTTCCGCCTCGAATACTGGGCCTCGCTCGGTTTCTGCGCGCACAAGGACTTCGCCGAAGGCATCCGTGCTGTTCTGGTCGACAAGGACCGCAACCCGCGCTGGAACCCGGCCACGCTCGAAGAGATCACGCCAGCCTTCATCGAAGACCACCTGCGTCCGCGCGGCGAGATGCCCGCAGAGCTGGCGTCGCTGGCCTGAGCTTCACCTTTCCTGCACAGAACAACGGAGACAAGACAAATGAAGATCGCATTCATCGGCCTCGGCAACATGGGTGGCCCGATGGCCATGAACCTGCTCAAGGCCGGCCACACGCTCGCCGCCTTCGACCTCTCGAAGGAAGCCTGCGCCAAGTTCGGCGCCGATGGCCTGCCCATCGCCAGGTCGGCAGTCGAGGCAGTGGCCGATGCCGAGGTCGTCATCAGCATGCTTCCGGCCAGTGCGCACGTCGAAGGCCTGTTCCTGGGCGGCGCGGGCAAGCCCGGGCTGCTGGAGAGCATTCGCGCAGGCTCGCTGGTGATCGACAGCAGCACCATCGCGGCCGCGACCTCGCGCAAGGTGGCCGAGGCGGCGGCTGCGAAGGGCATCGCGATGATCGATGCGCCGGTGTCCGGCGGCACGGGCGGCGCCATCGCGGGCACGCTGACCTTCATGGTCGGCGGCGAGACGCAGGACCTGGAGCGCGCACGCCCGGTGCTCGAAGAAGATGGGCGCCAACATCTTCCATGCCGGCGCGGCCGGCGCGGGGCAGACCGCGAAGATCTGCAACAACATGCTGCTGGGCATCCTGATGATCGGCACCTCCGAGGCGCTGGCACTGGGCGTGGCCAACGGGCTCGATCCGAAGGTGCTGTCGGAGATCATGCGCCGCAGCTCGGGCGGCAACTGGGCCCTCGAGAAGTACAACCCGATGCCCGGCGTGATGGAGACCGCACCCGCCTCGAAGAACTACGCCGGCGGCTTCGGCACCGACTTGATGCTCAAGGACCTGGGGCTGGCCCAGGAGAACGCCACCGCCGTGCGTGCCGCCACGCCGCTGGGCGGGCTGGCGCGCAGCCTGTACGCGGCCCACAGTCTTGCGGGCCATGGTGCGCTCGATTTCTCTAGCGTGCTGAAGCTGGTGCAGAAGGCTTCCTGAGCCCGCTGCGTCGATCGACCCGGTTCAGCTGTAGCGCGATTGCAGCAGCCACAGCAGGCCGAGCACGACCACGAGTAGCACGGCGAACAGAACCCAGGCGCGGGTGAATGCCTGCGTTTCGGTGAGTTCGGCCTGCGAGGCCGCCGCGGCGGGCGCGCTGGCGGTTACGTCGGGTTGCGGTTGTGTCATTTCCCCACTGTACAGCGCAGTCTGCCGGCCGGGGCCGGCTTTGCATTGGCATCCATCCGCGACATCGACCGCACGGTGGTGGCCGCCACCATGTTGGCTCCCACGCTGAAGAGGATTGGCGGAAGGTAGCTGCTACCGGTCGGGCGATGCGGCGCGATCAGACGGCGGCGAGAAAGGCGTCCGCGTCGCCACCTTCGCATTTCCAGTCGGCGAAGACGCCGACCAGGCTGCAGCTGGTGCAGCGGCAGCCGAGGTAATACCAGCGCACGTCGTTGCTGTCGGCGTAGAGCGCCACGCCCGACAGCAGCTCGAAGGACTCCTCGCCGCAGACGCATTCGTGGCCCTCGAACTCTGCCTCGTCCGCGTACTCGGCGCTGTCGCCCATCAGATGCACGCTGCCGCAGGCGGTGCAGGTGCGCCGTGCCGCGCCTTCTTCCTCGTCGCTTTCGAGCCTGAACGCGCGGTGGCCGCAGCCGCATGCCGATGCGGCGAAGCGCGTTGCCGCATAGACGTTGGCCTTGCTGTAGCGCTGCATCTCGGCCCGCGTGTCTTCGGGGCCGTCGCCGTACCAGTAGCGGCCTTTCTTCTTCAGAGCCATCGGGTCTTCCTCTTTCCTCTGGTTGGTGTTCGGGGGATTCTGCCGCGCGCCGCTACAACAGCTCGATCCCCGGCAGGCTCTTGAAGCAGCTCTCGCGCGTGACGCGCACGAAGTCGGCGAGCCAGGGCTGTGCCGAGGTGCCCTGCGCGCACGCCATGTAGAGCCGCCCGGTCAGCCCCTTGCTGCCCACGCGGCGCGCCGTGACATAGCCCCGGTCGAGGTAGTTCTGCACCGCCCACAGCGGCAGCGTCGCCACGCCGCGCCCGCTGGCCACCAGCTGCAGCATCGCGACCGTGAGCTCGGTGGTGCGCCTGTGGGCGGGCTCCACGCCGGCGGGGGCCAGCACCTGGCGAACGATGTCGAGCATGTCGTCGGGCACCGGGTAGGTGATGAGCGTCTGGTCGGCGAAGTGCCGCGCCGTGAGGTACGGCCTGGCTGTCAGCGGATGGTCGTTGGCGAGCAGCGCCATGATCTCGAAGCGGAAGAGCGCGTGGTAGTCCACGGTTTCGCCGGGGTCCTGCTCGGACACGATGGCCACTTCGGCGCGGTTCTGCATCACCAGCGCGATAGGGTCGGGGTGGAAGCCCGAGACGATGTCGAGCTCGATCTCGGGCCAGCGCTGGCGGAAGGCGTCCATGGCCGGCATGAGCCAGTCGAAGCAGGTGTGGCACTCGACCACGATGCGCAATTGGCCGCTGCGCCCCAGCGCGAGCCGTGCCACGTCGCGCTCGGCTTCCTCGATCAACGGCAAGGCGGTGTCGGCCAGTTGCAGCAGCCGCAGGCCAGTGGTGCTGAACTGCGGCGGCACCGACTTGCGCTCGAAGAGCTGGGCGCCGTAGCGGTCTTCGAGCAGCTTGACCTGGTGCGACAGGGCCGACTGGGTGAGGTTGAGCAGCTGCGCCGCGCGCACGAGGCTGCCGGTGTCGCGCAGCGCGACGAGCGTGCGCAGGTGGCGGATTTCAAGTATCGATTGCTGCATGAAAAATATTCAATCGAAAGAGCAAAAGGTTTCGTTTGAATCATATGCCTCAAACGCCGACCATCGCTGGCTCACAAGATTTCCAAGATCAGCGACCGGACTACCTGCAAATGACTACCCGTATTCACACCCTCGGCTTTCCGCGCATGGGCGCGCACCGGGAACTCAAGTTCGCCCTCGAGAAGCACTGGCGCGGCGAGATCGACCGGGCCGCGCTCGAAGCGGTCGGCGAGGAACTGCGCGCGCGCCAGTGGCAGGCCCAGCGCGATGCGGGGCTCGACTTCGTGACGGTGGGCGACTTCGCCTACTACGACCTTGTGGCCAACCACATCCAGCTGCTTGGCTGCGAGCCCGAGCGCTTCGGCTTCCATGGCGACGAGCCCGAGCTCTCGCGCTATTTCAAGATGGCGCGCGGCGTGGAGAGCGAAGCCGGCCACGTCCACGACGAGAGCTGCAACCACGGCACCGAAGGCACTTTCGCGCTGGAGATGACGAAGTGGTTCGACACCAACTACCACTACCTCGTGCCTGAGTTCAAGGCAGCCACGCAGTTCAGGCTCGGCTCGACGCGCCTCTTCGACGAAGTGGCGCAGGCGCAGCAGGCCGGCCATGCGGTCAAGGCCGTGCTGCTGGGGCCGCTGAGCTTCCTGTACCTGGGCAAGGAAAAGGAAGCCGGCTTCGACCGTTTCTCGCTGCTCGATTCGCTCCTGCCCGTGTACGAACAGGTGCTCACGCGGCTGAAGCAGCAGGGCGTGGAGTGGGTTCAGATCGACGAGCCCATCCTGGGCCTCGACCTGCCCGATGCATGGCGCAACGCCTTCGAGCGCGCCTACTGGCAGCTCGCCCGCAGCGCACCGAAGCTGCTGCTGGCCACGTATTTCTCGCCGCTGTCGGACAACCTGCGCCTGGCCTGCCAGCTGCCGGTGGCCGGCCTGCACGTCGACGCGGTGCGTTCGCCGCAGGAGCTCACCGGCGTGGCCGACTGGCTGCCGGCGCACAAGGTGCTGTCGGTCGGCGTGGTGGACGGGCGCAACATCTGGCGCACCGACGTCGATGCGGCGCTCGCCAAGCTCAGGCAGGTGGCCGGGAAGCACCAGGGGGAGCTGTGGATCGCGCCGTCGTGCTCGCTGCTGCATGTGCCTTTCAGCCTGGCGGCGGAGACGAAACTCGATGCAGAGCTGAAGTCCTGGCTCGCCTTCGCCGTGGAGAAGCTCGACGAGCTGCGCGTGCTGCGCGCGGCGCTCGATGGCGACGAAGCGTCCGTCGCGGCGGAGCTCGCCGCGGCCCGCGCAGCGGTGGAAACGCGCCGCAGCAGCCCGCGCGTGCACCGCGCCGACGTGGCCCTGCGCCTCGCGCGCAGCGTGGCCGGCGACGACAGCCGCGTCTCGTCCTTCGGCATGCGCCAGCTGGTGCAGCGCACGCGCTTCGCGCTGCCCGCGCTGCCGACCACCACCATCGGATCTTTCCCGCAGACTGGCGACATCCGCGCCGCACGCGCCGCCTTCAAGCGCGGCGAACTCGACGCGGCCGGCTACCGCGAGAAGATGCGTGTCGAGATCGCGCTCGCGGTGCGCAAGCAGGAAGAGCTTGGCATCGACGTGCTGGTGCATGGCGAGGCCGAGCGCAACGACATGGTCGAGTACTTCGGCGAGCAGCTCGACGGCTTCGCCTTCACCGCCAACGGCTGGGTGCAGTCGTACGGCTCGCGCTGCGTGAAGCCGCCGGTGATCTTCGGCGACGTGGCACGCCCCGCGCCGATGACGGTCGAATGGACCGCCTACGCGCAAAGCCTCACCAAGCTGCCGATGAAGGGCATGCTGACCGGCCCCGTCACCATCCTGCAGTGGTCCTTCGTGCGCGACGACCAGCCACGTGCCACCACCTGCGAGCAGATCGCATGGGCCATCCGCGACGAGGTGGTCGATCTGGAGAGCGCGAGCATCGGCATCATCCAGATCGACGAGCCGGCCATCCGCGAAGGCTTGCCGCTGCGCCGTGCCGGATGGCCCGCGTACCTGAAATCGGCCACGCGCGCCTTCCGCATCAGCGCCTCGGGCGTGCGCGACGAGACGCAGATCCACACGCACATGTGCTATTCCGAGTTCAACGACATCCTGCCGGAGATCGCGGCGATGGACGCCGACGTGATCACCATCGAGACCAGCCGCTCCGACATGGAACTGCTGCGCGGCTTCGGCGGCGATAGCAACGTTGGCGGCTTCCGCTACCCGAACGAGATCGGCCCGGGCGTGTACGACATCCATTCGCCACGCGTGCCTTCGGTCGAGGAGATCGTGCGCCTCATGCGCAAGGCCGCCGACGTGGTGCCGCCCGCCAACCTGTGGATCAACCCCGATTGCGGCCTCAAGACCCGCGGCTGGCCCGAGACCGAGGCGGCGCTGTCGAACATGGTGGCGGCGGCGAAACTGCTGCGCGAGGAACTGGCGCAGGCCTGACGCACGCAAGAGACCGGGGCGGACGGGGGCAGCGGGAGCGAAGGGCCGGCGTGCCAATAATGGCGCCATGCTTTCCCTGAACCGTTTCCTTCTCTTCCGTTTCTCCCTGTTGCTTCTCTTGCTCCCGGCCCCCTTGATGGTCTGGGCGCAAAGCCGTGCGGAGGCGCTGCTGCAGTTCGAAGGCGTGCAGCAGCGCTACCAGGCTTCCTACGGGCCCGGTGCCGTCTCGCGAGGCGCCAGGGAACTGCTCGACCCCGACGACCAGGCCATCGCCGACAAGGCGCTCAAGGCCCTGGACACGGCAGCGGCCCGCGCCTTCAACACCAACGCGTCGGTGGCGGCCATCCAGCAGGAAGTTGCATCGGCTGGTAACGGCGGCGCGGCACCCAGCCCGCAGCTGCTCGCAGCCGTGGCGCGCTTCGCGAAGCTGCGTACCGACTACGCAGCGATGAGCGATGCCGGCAAGGCCGAGTTCTTCAACCGCGAGCGCGCCAAGCCCGTCGACCCTGCACGTGCCGAACTGCTGGAGCGCATGGCCGTGGCCGACGTGCGCGAGATCGATTTCTCCAGCCAGTTGCTGATGAGCGCGGTCGTCAAGCAGCTGGCGCGCGGCAACGGCGGCCAGTTCAGCTCGCTGCCCGACCGCACGCTCGACATGGCCCTCGACACGCTCTGGTCGCGCGGCGTGACTTCGACCCGCCCGCGCAACCTGATGCTCGTGGCGCGCGAATTCGAGAGGCAGGTGACGCAGGCGCAGCTCGCCGCGCTGCCCGATGCCGACGTTGCTGTTTTGCTGGCATGGCGCAACGATCCGCAGGCGGCGGCCGAGCGCGAGGCGCTGGTGGGCACCTACCGCGCCGAGGTCAAGGGCAGCGGCGGCGTCGCGCTGCGCACGCTGATACGTGCCTGGCCGCGTTCCTGATCCCGAGGCTGCTGCTGGGGCAAATCCCGAGGCCAAAGCCTCCCCAGGAGCGTGCAATGGGCGCTGTACCTGACAACGACTCACAACACGCAGGAGACTTCCCATGCTTTCCAACCGCATCGCATCGCTCGCCGTCGGGCTGGCCGTGTCCGTCCTCGCCCAGGGTGCCGCCGCGCAGGCCTGGCCCACCAAGCCGATCAGGCTGGTCGTTCCCTTTTCCGCAGGCGGCGCCAACGACCTGATGGCGCGCGCGGCGGCAGAAGGCGCATCGAAGCAGCTGGGGCAGCCGGTGATCGTAGACAACAAGCCGGGCGCGGGCGCGGTCCTCGGTGCCGACGTGGTCGCCAAGAGCGCGCCCGACGGCTACACCTTCCTGGTGAGCGCGGCCGGCGTGGTGTCGAACAGCATGATCAAGAAGAGCATGCCGTACAAGGACGAGGCGCTCGTGCCGGTGGCCATGATCGGTCTGGCGCCCTCGGTGATCGTGGTGCCGGCCAATGCGCCCTACAAGGACCTGAAGGAGTTCGTCGCCGCCTCGAAGAAGTCGGCCAACGGCTTCCACTGGGCCACCGCCGGCACCGGCAGCACGCCGCACTTCGTCGAGGGCATCCTGCAGACGAAGTACGGCGGCAAGCTCGACGTGGTGCCCTACAAGAGCGGCTCGGAGTCGATCACCGCGGTGCTCGGCAACCAGGTCGAGGCCACCTCCGAGGCCAGCATCGTGGTGCTGCCCTACGCGAAGAGCGGCAAGCTCAAGGCGCTGGCGGGCACGTGGACGCAGCGCATCTCGGCCTACCCCGAGCTGCCGACGGCAGCGGAGGAGGGCTTCCCCGAAATCCGCATCGCCCACTGGGCCGGCGTGCACGCGCCGCGCGGCACGCCCGACGCGATCATGGACAAGATGGCCGCGGCCGTCGACGCCGCGATGAAGTCGCCCGAGACCGCGAAGCGCCTGAAGGACATGGGCATCGAGCCCGTCGGCGGCACGCGCGCGAGCTTTGCCAAGTTCGTCGACGAGGAGCGCGCGCGGCTCGGCAGCGTGGTCAAGGCCACGGGCATGAAGGAAGACTGAGCCGATGCCCCGGAATCGGGTGCGTCGGCTGGCACGCAACGTGCATTGCACTTAACACCTTTTGCCGAAGTGCAAGGGCTGGCCGGCAAGTTCCGCTTGACGGTCTAGAGGAAAAGTATGCAAACTGCGCGCGTTTTCGACGACTGAAAGGGCACTTGGATTAGCGTTGTCTAAAAGTTCCCGGTCATTGTTTCAATTTCGTGAACACTGCGATTCATTCTCCATAGGGTTTGCCCTAGGTTTCGTGGTGCACACTTGCGGCACCAAAAGCCCAATGAAGAAGGAATTGAAATGAAGACCTCGAACATCCTCGCCGCCGCCGCTCTGTCCCTGCTCGCCGCTGCTGGCGCTCACGCAGAAACCTACGAAGGCGTTCAGCCCCTGACTTCCGGCTACAGCCGCGCCGACGTGGCGCCCCAGGCCGCCGCAGCCGCCCGTGCCGGCAACGCCTACGGCGACAACGAAGGCGCCGCTTCGACCGCCACCCCCGCTCTGGCCGCTTCGGTCGACCGCGCCACCGTCCGCAGCCAGGCCGTCGCCGCTGCACACGCTCCTGGCCAGAACCTGCGTCCCGAAACCTTCGCCGGCAGCGTGATCCCCGCGCAAGCCAAGGGCCTGACCTTCACGCGTCAAGCCGGCCTGTAATTCGACGCGGCGCAAGCCGCTTCATCGAATCACAAGTCACACATCGGGAAAGACCGGACCTGCGAAAGCAGCGTCCGGTTTTTTCATTGGGGCTTCGGTTTGTGTTTCGCCCCGTGCCGGTGGCAATCGTGCGCGTGGTCGTCCACGATGCCGGTGGCCTGCATCCAGGCGTAGACGATCACCGGCCCCACGAACTTGAAGCCGCGCTTCTTCAGCGCCGCCGAGATGTCTTCCGACAGCGGCGTCTTCACCGGCACGCTTCCGGTGCGGTTCACGATGGGCTTGCCGCCCGCCATGCCCCAGATGAATTCAGAGAAGTCCTCGCCCTTGGCCTGCATCGCGAGGTAGGCGCGGGCGTTGCCGATGGTCGCCTCGATCTTCGAGCGCGAGCGCACGATGCCGGCATCCTGCATCAGCCGCTCGACGTCGGCCTCGGTGAACCTGGCGATCTTCTCGGGCACGAAGCCCTTGAAGGCCTTGCGGAAGGCATCGCGCTTGCGCAGGATGGTGAGCCACGAGAGCCCGGCCTGGAAGCCGTCGAGCATCAGCTTTTCCCACAGCGCGCGGCTGTCTCGCTCGGGCACGCCCCATTCGGCGTCGTGATAGGCCATCAGCAGCGGGTCGGTCTGGGCCCAGGCGCAGCGGATCTTGTCGGTGCTGTTGCTCATTGTTCTTTCGATTCTTCGCTCGGCTATCGTCGCGGGATGTTTTCAGAATGAGGGGGAGACCCTGATGCAGCAATCTCGATTTTCATTGTCCGCGCTTTCGCTGGGCCTCGCGCTGGCGCTCGGCTCGCTGGCGCATGCCGAAACGATCAGGAAGCCCCAGCTCGATCAGCTCGCCGCCGCATGGCAGGCCGGCAAGCCGCCCGCCGACTTCGATGCCTTCCTTGCCCAGGCGGCGAAGAGCCAGCCCGCGCTGCAGGCCAGCGTGGATGCATACCGCGGCAGCAAGGCATCGCTGGCGGGCGACGATCTCGTCAACGTCGCGCGCCTGCTCGGCCTCTACAACAGGCTGAAGAACCAGCAGGCCGTGATCGCGAGCATCGGCACCATGGTGGCTATCCCGACGGTGCGCAACGTGCAGGTGCCGCCCCACGAAAGTGCGCCGATCATCGAGTTCGGCCAGCTGGTCGAGAAGATGGCGCGCGACTTCGGGCTCGCTTACCGCAACGTCGACAACCGAATCTTCGAAGTCAGCCTGAAGGGCAGGGGCGCGGAGGAGTTCGGCATCCTCACCCATGCCGACGTGGTGCCGGCCGTGCTGTCCGAATGGGTGCTCGACGACGGCACTCGGCTCGACCCGTTCAGGATGACGCGCGTGGGCGACTTCCTCTACGGCCGCGGCACCATCGACGACAAGGGCTCCATCGCGGCGGTGCTCTACGCGATGAAGGCCGTGAAGGAAAGCGGCCTGCCCATCGACCGCAGCATCCGGCTGATGATCGAGACCACCGAGGAGACCGGCGGCGACGCGATGCAGTACTACCGCACGAAGACGCAGCTGCCGGCCTACAACATCGTGCTCGACAGCAAGTACCCGGCGGTGGTGGCCGAGAAGGGCTCGGGCGCGCTGAAGGTGCTGTTCCCCGCGGAAGCGGCCGACGCGGCATCGACAGCGATCACGGCAATGACGGGCGCCGCATCGGCCAATGCGATCTCTCAGACGGCCGCCGCCACGCTCAAGGGCGGCGACCTTGGCGCCGCGCTCGCGAAGCTCGAAGCCGCGAAGCCGGCCTTCCTGCAGAAGTACGAAGGGCAGGGCGGCAAGTTCGCCATCGACATTGCACGCGGCGCCGACAGCATCGAACTGAAGGTGACGGGCCTATCCGCCCACGGCTCGCGGCCCGAGGAGGGCGTGAACCCGCTGCCGCGCCTGGCGCTCTTTCTGCAGGAGTCCGACGTGCCGCTTGCGTCCAACCACTATCTGAAGGCAGTCAAGTACATCGACGCGCTCTACGGCACCGGCTACCTCGGCGAGAAGATGGGACTGGGCTACGCCGACGACTTCATGGGCCCTCTGACCTTCTCGCCCAACCTCGTGCGCATGGGCAGCGACGGCAGGCTCGAAGTCACGGTCAACGCGCGCATGCCTCGCGGTCGAACGCCCGAAGAACTCAAGGCGCAGGTCACGGAGAAGATCAATGCGTGGGCCAACACGAACAAGGTGAAGCTCGAAGTTGCCTACGAGCAGGGCAACTGGATGGCGCGCGACCCGAAGGGTGCATGGCTTTCCACGCTGCTGAACATCTTCGGCGACACCACCGGCCTCGAGGCCAAGCCGGTGCCGACGGCCGGGAGCACCACCGCGAAGCTGATGCCCAACGCCATCAATTTCGGCCCCGCGATGCCGGGCAAAAAGTACACCGCGCACAACGCCAAGGAGTACAAGGAAGTGCCCGACCTCGATGCCGACATGCAGATGTTCACCGAGATGCTGGTGCGCATCGGCAACCTGAAGCAGATGCAGTAGCGAATGCGGCGTTCGCAAACTTAAAGCCGCGCTTTTCGCTTCGTGCGTAACGTTTCTTCGTAGCGCGCGAGGGCCTGTAGCGAGGCGTGGCTCGGGTATCTTTGAAGGCTTCCATTTTTGTGAACAGGGAGTCGCTTTCATGCCCCAATTTCGCTTCTCGTTGCCGGCCCTCACCATGGGCCTGATGGCAGTTGGCCTCACCGCACCGGCCTTCGCAGAGACGATCAAGAAACCCGAGCTCGACCGGCTGGCCGCAAGCTGGCAAAGCGGCAAGCCGCCATCGAGCTTCAATGCATTTCTGGCGCAGGCCGAGAAAGCCAACCCCGCGCTGAAGCCCGCCGTGGCGGCCTATCGCAAGAAGGCGCCGCTGGCGGGCGACGACCTCACCAACATCGCGCGCCTGCTCGGCCTGTACAACCGCCTGCACAACCAGAAGGCCGTGATCGCGAGCCTGGGCGCCATGGTGGCGATCCCGACGGCGCGCAACGTGCAGATCCCTCCGCACGAGAACCCGGCGATCATCGACTTCGGCAAGCTGGTCGAGAAGACCGCGCGCAGCTTCGGGCTGGAGTACCGCAACGTCGACAACCGCATCTTCGAAGTGAGCCTGAAGGGCAAGGGCAGCGAGGAGTTCGGCATCCTCACGCACTCCGACGTGGTGCCGGCGGTGCTCTCCGAATGGGTGCTCGACGACGGCACCCGGCTCGACCCGTTCACGATGGTTCGCGTAGGCGACCGGCTTTACGGCCGCGGCACCATCGACGACAAGGGCTCCATCGCGGCAGTGCTCTATGCGATGAAGACGGTCAAGGAAAGCGGCCTGCCCATCGAGCGCACCATGCGCCTGATGATCGAGACCACCGAGGAAACCGGCGGCGACGCCATGGAGTACTACCGCAACAAGGTGACGCTGCCGGCCTACAACATCGTGCTCGACAGCGGCTATCCGGCGGTGGTGGCCGAGAAGGGGGCGGGCTCGCTGAGCGTGTTCTTCCCTGCGGAGAAGACCGATGGCGGCGTTACCGCGATCACCGACATGGGCGCCGCCGCAGCGGTCAACGCGATCTCGCAGACCGCGACCGCCACGCTCAAGGGTGGCGACCTCGCGGCCGCATTCGCGAAGCTTGAGGCCGCGAAGTCGGGCTTCCTGCAGAAGTACGAACCGCAGGGCGGCAAGTTCGCGATCGCCATCACGCGGGGGGCGGACAGCATCGACATCAAGGTCACCGGCACCTCGGCCCATGGCTCGGAGCCGCAGAATGGCGTGAACCCGCTGCCGCGTCTGGGCCTCTTCCTGCTGGAGTCCGGCGTGACGCTGGCCGACAACCAGTTCCTCAAGGCGGTGAAGTATGTCGACGCGCTCTACGGCACGGGCTATCTGGGCGAGAAGATCGGCCTGGGCTACAGCGACGACTTCATGGGGCCGCTGACCTTCTCTCCCAACCTGATCCGCACAGGCGCTGACGGCCGGCTGGTGGTGGCGGTCAACACGCGCATGCCGCGCGGCCGCACGCCCGAAGAACTGAAGGCGCAGGTCACCGCGAAGATCAACGAGTGGGCAGCCGCGAACAAGGCCGCGGTCGAGATCAAGTACGACCAGGGCAACTGGATGGCGCGCGACCCCTCCGGGCAGTGGCTGACGACGCTGCTCAACATCTACGGCGACACCACCGGCCTCGAGGCCAAGCCGGTGTCGGCGGCCGGCGCCACCACCGCCAAGCAGATGCCCAACGCGATCAGCTTCGGCCCCGGCATGCCCGGCAAGAAGTACACCGGACACAACGCCAAGGAATACAAGGAAGTGCCGGACCTCGACGCCGACCTGCAGATGTTCACCGAGATGCTGGTGCGCATCGGCAATCTGAAGCAGATGCAGTAGGCGGCTGGGAAGCGAAGCCCCTGAGCTCCAGCAGCTCGTCGAGGATGGGGCAGGCGGGCTGGTGGTCGCCCAGGCACAGCCCGGCGAGGCGCTCCAGCACGCGCTTCGTCGCCAGCAGTTCCTCGATGCGCGCTTCGAGCTCCTCGGTCCGTTTCAGGGCGATGTGTTTCACCTCGGCGCTGCTGCGATGTTCGTCGTGCCGCAGCGCGAGCAGCCTGGCGATGTCGTTCATGCCGAAGCCCATCGCGTAGGCCCTGCGGACGAAGCGCAGCACGCCGACGTGCTCGTGCGTGTACCGGTGCCCGTAGCCGCCCAGCAGCAGGCCGCGGGCTTCGCACTGGCGCAGCAGTCTTTCGGACACGCCTGCGCGGGCGATGACCTCTTCGATGCCCAGCCGCCGGCCGGCCTCGAGGGCGCAGTTCCTGGTCGTTGCTGCGTGGGGCGTGACGGCGCGGCCGTGCGCCGCGTTGGTGCGAGGGTTCATGCGAGCTCCTGTTGAAGAGGCTCGCAGTCTTCGGCTTCGCACGGTGTCAAGGTCAAGCGGGCGATCCGCTTTCCCCTGAGGCCGAAGGGGAAAGCGGCGTATCAGCCCAGCCCGCGTGCGTGCAGCGCCGCCTTGAGCCGCCGCACCTCGTGCTGCAGGTCGAGGATCAGCGCGGCGGTGTCGAGGTTCACGCCGAAGTCGCGCTCCAGCCTGCGCGCCTCGAGCGCGCATTGGAGGTCTGTGCTCGAGAACTGCCACCGCTCGGGCGGAGCCTCCGTGGTTTCGATGCGCAGGATGCCGACTTCGACCAACTGCACGACCCATGCGGTGTCGGCCCCGACGGCATGCGCCAGTTCGCTCGCCGCGAGCGGCTGCGACGCGCTGATGGCGGTGGTGCTCGTGAGAGTGAAATTCACCATGCTCAGACTCCCAGATGCTGGCGTGGATTGAAGGATGCGGTGGCTTGCGCCAGCTGCTCGTAGGCCTTGCGAGCGCCGTCGCTGTCGGCGGGCGGCACAGCGACGTCGAGCAGCAGGTAGAGGTCGCCCGGTGTCTTGCCAGGGAACCCGCGGCCCTTCAGGCGCAGCTTCAGGCCGCTGCGCGCGTTGCGCGGCACGGTCACCTCGACCACGCCGCCGGTCGGCGTCGGCACCTGAACCTGCGCGCCCAGCGCGGCCTCGGTGGGCGTGACGGGCAGCGTCATGTACAGGTCGCGCTCCTCCACGCGATAGAGCTTGTGCGGGGCGATGCGCACTTCGAGGTACAGGTCGCCCGGCGGCTCGCCGCCGTGGCCCGGCATGCCTTGTCCTGCAAGGCGGATGAACTGCCCCGGATGCACGCCCGGCGGGATCTTCACGCTCAACGTGCGGTTGTTCCACTGCGGGTGTCCCTGCGCGTCGATGGTCTGCGCGCGCAGCGTGATCTCGCGCTCGGCGCCGTTGAGGGCGTCTTCCAGCGTGATCTCGATGGCCGCATGGTGGTCTTCGCCGCGCGCGCGGAAGTTCTGCCGCGCGGCGCCGCGACGCTCGGCCTCGCCGAAGAGCGACGAGAAGAAGTCGCTGAAGTCGGCATGGTCGGCCGGACCCTGGCGCGGGCCGCGGTGGAACTCGAAGCCCTCGTCCCAGCCCGGCGGCGGCTGGAAGTCGCCCTCGGGGCTGCCGCCGCGCGCGACGCGGTCGGCCAGCGCGTCATAGGCGGCGCGCTTTTCCTTGTCGCCCAGCACGTCCTTGGCCTCGTTGATGTCGCGCATGCGCTGTTCGGCATCGGCCTCGGTGCTGACGTCGGGGTGGTACTTGCGGGCGAGCTTGCGGTAGGCCTTGCGAACCTCGTCGTCGGACGCGGTGCGGTCGATGCCCAGTGCGCTGTAGTAGTCCTTGAATTCCATGGTGCGTGGTGCTTCGTTGGGTGGACGGCATCGAGGTGGGGGAGGTCCCTGGCAGCTAGGCCAGGGCCGCGTCGCCGTCGGCGTGCCGCAGCAGCGGCGTCACGGCCCATGTGGGGCCGCGGCGCTCGAAACGCAAGGGCTGGGCGTTGCCGAGCAGGCCGAGGTCGACGGGCACGCCCAGCAGGGCGGCCAGTGCGTAGAGCGTGCCGCCATGCGCCACCACCAGCACCGGGGCCGGCAGCCGCAGGGCGGTGTCGATGGCTTCGCGCGTGCGCGCGATGAACTGCGAGAGCGTCTCGCCGCCTTCGGGCTCGCAGGCCCAGTCGATGTTGGCGGACGAAGTGCCGATGAGCGCGCCGAAGTTGCGCTCGCGCAGTGTGGCCTGCGCGGCCGGCACCAGCTTGAGCGCGGTGGCCACCGCATAGGCGGTGTCGTTCGCGCGTCGCGCGTCGCTGCACACCACGGTGCGGATCGGCTCGCCCGCCAGCAGCGTGGCGGCGCGCGCGGCCTGCTGCAGGCCGAGTTCGCTCAGCGGCTCGTCCACCGCCTGGAAGATGCGCAGCGCATTGCGGCCGGTCTGGCCGTGGCGCAGGAAGTAGAAGTGGTCGCAGTCGGGCGAGAGCGGCTGGTCCGCGGCAATGCGGATCAGCTGGTCGAGCCCGCCGGGTCTGGTGTGGGCGGTGGTAGCGGTGTGTGTCGACATGAATGGAAGGCGGTATCGATCGATCAATCAGTACGCGAGCTGCAGCGGCGCACCCACGCGCTGCGCCTGCACGTCGGCGCGGTGGTAGGGCAGCGGATGCCACTGTTTGGCAGCGAAGAGCGGCAGCTGGTCGTAGGCGCTGCCGTAGGCCAGGCCCAGCGAAAGGTCCGTAAGCGGAAACCGGGAGGGCGTGGCGTCTTTCGATGTCATGCGGGCGTCTCTCTTCTTGGGTGGGAACAAGCAAGCCGATTAAAGAGCGTGCCTCCGCCGCGCGTTGTCACCAGCGCGGCACGCCGCGCCGCGTTCAGCCGAACTTCATGCCCTTGGGGCGGGCCTGCAGGCGGTGGATGTAGGCATCGATCTTCGGCCGGTTCGAGCGGCCGCCGAATGCGCGGTGCCAGATGAACATGGAGCCGATCATCACGTCGGCCGCCGTGAACTGCGCCCCGAAGAGGTAGGGGCCGTCGCCAAGCTCGCGCTCGACCGCGTCCTTGGCCGCCTCGAAATTCGTCCAGCCGCGCGCGCTGTTGTTGCTGCGGATCTTCAGCAGGCTGTCGCCCATCGCGGGCTCCAGCTGCGAGGTCGAATAGACCATCAGCGACAGGTAGCGGCCCCGCTCGGGCGAACCCACGGGCGGCGCCAGCCGCTTGCCGGGAAACTTCTCCGCCACGTACATGCAGATGGCCGCGTTCTCGAAGATGCGCGTTCGGCCGTCGACCAGCGCCGGCAGCTTGCCGGCCGGGTTGATCTTCAGGAACTCGGGCGTCTTGTGCGCCTTTTCCCTGATGAGGGTGGGCACGATCTCGTAGTCGACGCCGGCTTCGTCGAGCATCCATTTCGCGACCTGTGAACGGCTGTGCGGGTCGAAATACAGCTTCATGGTCATGGGAGTGTCTCCTGCGGCCTCGATGGGCCTCAATGGGCGATCTGTCGGTCAGAACTTGGGAATGCGCAGCGTCTTGCTGATCATGAGCGTGCCCGAGAGCGCGAACAGCAGCGCCAGCGGGTGCAGCTGCCACGGCCCGACGACCCATGCGCCGCCCCACAGGCCGTCGCCGATGCGGCCCTGCCACGCGGCATAGGCCAGCACGCCCACCAGCACCACGCTGGTCGGGATGGGCGTTCCCTCGAAATACTTCACCTTGTCGGAGCCGGCCGAAAGCGTCTCGGCCGTCACGTTGAAGCGCGCCAGCCGGCTCACGCCGCAGCAGACGAAATAGACCAGGATCGCGCAGTCCCAGCCGCCGTTGAGCCCCGCCGCGAAGCCCAGCGCCGCCGGCGCCACGCCGAAGGAGATCACGTCGGCCAGCGAATCGAGCTCGCGCCCAAGGGCGGATTGCGTCTGGCGCCAGCGCGCGATGCGGCCGTCGAGCACGTCGAAGACGAAGGCCGTGGGCGCGAGCGCGGCGGCCCACAGGAACTGCGCGAGCGAATGGCTCGCCATGAATGCCATCGCCAGAAACACCCCGCCCACGCCGCAAGCCGCGTTGCCGAGCGTGAACGCGTCGGCAAGATGGAACTCCCGGATCATCGAGAAATGCTTGCGGGCCGGCACGGGGGAAGGGGTGGTCATGAAAGGAAGGAAAAAGAGGAGCTGGGGAAGCTGGTGGACGGCCAATGGACCGCACCATAACCGAAGCGGCGAGCGTAGCCTGTAGTCGCGGTCCGACGCGCGGGCGCCGCCTGTCGGACAGATTTCAGGGGGTGGTCAGGCCACGCCCTGGCGGGTCTCCACGATCCGAGCGAAACGCCCGAGCAGGCTGGACGCGGCATCGGTATCGACCACGCGCTCGCGCAGCGCTGCCGGGGTCGGCGCCCTGGGAGGCCAGTTCGCCGGCCAGCATCTCGATGTAGCCGCGCATGGCGTCGGCATCGAACTCCGGGTGGAACTGCACGCCCCATGCATGCCCGCCGACCCGGAAAGCATGTATGGGCTCGTGCTCGCTGCCGGCCAGCCGCACGGCGCCTTCGGGCAGTCGCAGCGCGCTCTGCCAGTGCACCGCATGGGCCGGGAATCGGGCGGGCAGGCCGTTCAGCAGCGGATCGGCGGCGGCTGCCTCGTCGAGGGCGACGGTGACGGTGCCGACCTCCGCGCCCAGCGGGTGGTCGCCGGCCTCGCCGCCGAGCGCGTGCGCGAGCAGCTGGTGGCCGTAGCAGATGCCCAGCACCGGCGTGTCGAGCGCCACGGCCTGCGCGAGCCAGGCGGCGGTGGCCTCGCTCCAGGGCTCGCGGTGCGACACCATCGCGTGCGAGCCGGTGACGACCACCCCCGACACCAGTGCCGGATCGGGCAGGGCGTCGCCGCGGCGCGGATCGACCACCAGCAGGGGCAGCGCCTGCATCCCGAGCCCGTCGGCGATCCAGTGCTCGAAGTCGCCTTGCCGCGCGCGCAGCGCGTCGAAGGTGCTTCCGAGCTTGACGATGACGAGGGGATGCGGTCGTTGAGTGTCCATGCCGCGATCATGCCGCAGGTGCGCAACGGGCCCGCAACGGCTAAAGTGGGCGACCCCGGGGCTGTTCCCGGGCGTCCGACCCGACCGCAACTCTCACAGAGACATCCGATGCGCACACTGACGGCTTTCCTCGCGATCTTCGCCGCGGCGCTCGGCGCGCAGGCCGCCGAGGTGGTGCGCTGCACGGATGCCAGCGGGGCCATTTCGTACACCAACGTTGCCTGTCCGCCGGGCAGCAAGCAATCGCGGCAGGTACCGATCCTCGAATCGCCTCCGTCCGATCCCGCGCGCCGCGACTCTACGCCGCCCCAGGCCTCCACCCCGCCTCCTCCTCCGCCCAGCCAGGTGGCGAGCAACCCGCCCTCGGGCCCGGCCATCATTCCGCGCTATCCGGCCGAGGCCCAGCCGCAGGCCGCGGCCGAGCCTCCGGGCGTCGTCATCCTGAGCCCCGACCCGTACTACGACGGCGTGCGGCCTATCCACAGGCCGCGGCCGCCGCACGCGCACGACCCGGGCCCGCCGCCCGGGCAGCGCCCCTGCCAGAACCTCGCGGGCATCAAGCGCAACAACTGCTGAAGCCCGGATGAGCGTGGGAGAAAAGCAGGGCCCCGGCAGCCTGCCGTGGACCGTCTACTGCGACGGCAGCGCCATGCCCAATCCGGGCCGCATGGGCATCGGCGCGGTCATCACCGCGCCCGACGGCAGCCGCCACACGCTGTCGCAGGCCACGCACGCCACGGGCTGCAACAACGAAGCCGAACTGCTGGCGCTGACGCTCGCGCTGCAGGACCTGCGCGAACGCGGCGCGACGGCGGTGCGGGCCTACAGCGACAACAGCATCCTGGTCGAACAGCTCGGCCCGCCCGGATCCGAACCGGTCGCGCCGATCGTCCGGCTGGCGGGCCTGTTCGACGAAGCCCGCGCCCTGCTCGGCAGCTTCGACGACGCGCGCGTGAACTGGATTCCACGCCACCGCAACGGCGAAGCCGACGCGCTGGCACGTGCCGCGCTGGGGTTTGGCCCCAAGCCGCCGGCCCACCGGCACCGCAAGCGCCGGTAGATGCCAAAAGGGGGCACCCGCGCGAGCCCCTATCATCACGCGCCATGACAGAAGCCACTTCCCGCCCACCTCTTCCCGACCATCTCTCCATCGACCCGCGCAGCCCCCACCACGTGGCCGCCGCTTTCGAGCACGACATCGGTATCCGCTTCAACGGCAAGGACCGCCTCGACGTCGAGGAATACTGCATCAGCGAAGGCTGGATCAAGGTGCCCGCCGGCAAGACGCTCGACCGCAAGGGCAAGCCGCTGCTGATCAAGCTCAAGGGCACCGTCGAGGCGTACTACAAATAAATAGAGAGCGCGTTCATCGCCACTGGAGCAGCAGCGACCACGGCTGCCGGCTCATGTGGCGATCGATGCAGCCTGGAGTGCCTGGCGTGCATCCCTCGGGCAGGTAGCTCGGGTCCAGCCGGTGCGTGCCTGGCGCGAAATCGAGCCGGCGCCGCGTGACCGACTGCAGCACGTTGCCGCCCACGGCGTCGAATCCCGTGGCATCCACCGCCACCACCACGTCGCAATGCATGGGCAACGGCTCGCCGCCGGTGTCGCGCGCGGCCAGCACCTCGCCGATCTTGTCGAAGGTGTCGAGCTCGGCGCCGGTGCCGCGCGCCTGGCAGACCAGGTCGCCGACGCGCGGCGGCGTGCGCGTGAGGTCGCAGGCCCGCATCGCATAGTGCGTGCCGCGGCCGGCCGATTCGTCGAGGCCCGCCTGCCACGCGGCTCCCGCGTAGTCGGCATGCGCTTCGGAGAACACGAATTCCTCTTCCGTCAGCCCGGCCTGCCGTGCCAGCCAGCTGACGAAGGCTGCAGACCATGGCGTGTCGATCACCGCCACCCGCGCCAATGCCGCCTGCACGGCGCGCAGCTCCGCCGAATCCAGTCCCTCGTCGGGGCCCACGCCCATGCCTTGCAGCCGCCCGGCCGTCGCCTCGTTCAGCGCCTGCATCAGCAGATGGCGGTCGGCCGGGCGCAATGCGCCGAATCGCACCTGCGAGGGCAGCCGCGGATCGACCGCCTTCCAGTAGCCCAGCACCCGCTGCCAGGGCGCGAGGCCGGGCACGGTGCGGCGCGTGTCCTCGGCTTCGGAGTCGCCCGCCTCGGTCATGCGGCCTTCGGCATCCATCGCCTGGCCGCCGAAGGCTTCGTGCTCCTGCATGGCGAAGGTGGCCATGGCGAGGGCGCGCGCGGGCGGCGGAACCTGCGTGGCGGTGTCGAGGCAGGCCGGCGCGGCCGATGCCGGGCCAGAGGTGGTCGCCAGACACAAGGCGCAGGCGAACGCCCCCGCCCATTGCCGCGGAGAACCTGGATGCTTGTCGCTGGGCAATGGCATGAGGCTCCGGGGCGGGTGCATCAGGCCAGGATCACTCGTTCGCAGGCCTTGCGCAGACCCGAAAGGCCGGGCAGTTCGCGCGCCTTGGCGTCGGTGACGACCACGTCGACGTCCGCCGTGCGCGCGTAGGTCACGCGGCTGGCCTGGCCGATCTTCGCGTGGTCGGCCAGCAGCACCAGCTGCTGCGCCTGCTCGGCCATGGCGCGTGCGACGGTGGCCTCGTGGTGCTCGAAGCTCATGGCGCCGTGCTTCGCGTGCAGCCCTACCGGGGACAGCAGGGCGATGTCGGCGCGGTAGCGGCGGATGGCCTCGACCGTCGTGTCGCCGAAGGTGGCCTGGGTCTTCACGTCGATCTGGCCGCCCAGCAGGATGGTCTGGTTGCCCGTGAGCCGGCCTTCGCCCGCGCCCGCGAGCTTGAGCGCGATGCTCACCGAATTGGTGATGACGGTCATGCCGCTCAGCGTGGCGAGTTCCTCCGCGCAGATCGACATGGTGCTGCCCGCGTCCATGAAGATGGTCTGCCCCGGCTGGAGCAGGGCGACGGCGGCCTTGGCGATGGCGCGCTTCTCGCGTTGCCGCGCCACCAGCCGCACCGCGAGCGGCGGCTCGGGCTCCGCCCGGATCGAGATGGCGCCGCCGTGCACGCGGCGCAGCTCGCCCAGTCCCTCGAGTTCGAGCAGGTCGCGGCGCACCGTTTCGCGCGACACCGCGAGGTCCTGCACGATGCGCTCCACGCTCAGCCGGGAGAAGGTGGCCAGCAGGCTGCGGATGCGCAGGAATCGTTCTTCTTGGAGCATGGAAATGCGGCTTGAGGGAAGAAGTGAAAAAGGCGGCGTCGCGAGACGGCCGCCCTGGACAGGCGCGAAAGCCGCGCCATTGTGCCTATGTGTGCCCGTGCGTACCTCGTGCGGATGCGCGATCGACTGACCGCGCGACCGCACATCGATGCCGCCCTCAGAGGTCGGCCAGGCCCATCGCCGGATCGCTCACCGAGTGCCTGCCGGTCTCGACGCGGCCGGCGAAGCGGCGGTAGAAGGCCGGGTCGGCGTCGCAGGTGACCGCGAAGTCGTACCACTGGCCGCTGCTCGCCAGCACCCATGCCTGCTCGGCCTTGGCGCCGCCGGCCACGTTGGCGGTCCACGGGCCGTCGTCGCGATAGGCCTTGGCACGCACGGTAAACCTGCAGTTGCCGCCACCGCCGTTGAGCATTTCCACCGAGACGTTGCCGTTGGTCACGTCGTAGCACACGCGCACCTCGGGATTCGGCACGCCGCCGGCGCGAAGCCTGTTGAGGTCGCCCTTGAAGTGGCGGTGGAAGCCGTTGGGGCCGAGCACCCACAGGTCGTAGAAGCCGGCGTTGTCGGCAGCGGGGTTCCAGGTGTCGTCGAGCTGCTTGCCGGGCTCGACCATGTAGCGGCGCGGCAGGCGGTCGAGGTTGAGCTTGTCGTAGACGTGGAACACGGCGGCGGCCTTGCCGCTGTTCTTGAAGATCAGCCGCATCTGGCCGGTGGTGGCGTCGGCGCGTCCGCTCACGTGCAGTTCGTAGGGCAGGGCGCGCGAGGGGCGCGAGCCGGTGGCCTGGCGGGGCAGTTGCGGGTCGAGCGGCAGCGCCACCTGTGCGAGCGCCTGCTGGTCTGCGCGCAGCTTGTCGGCGTCGGTCCTGGTGGTACGGCCGGCCAGCGTGGGCAGCGCCTCGTTGTTGGGCGTGGCGAAGTTGAACGCGCTCGTGAGGTCGCCGCACACCGCGCGGCGGAACGGCGAGATGTTCGTCTCCTTCACGCCGAAGCGGGCCTCGATGAAGCGCAGCACCGAGGTGTGGTCGAAAGCCTGCGAGTTGACCCAGCCGCCGCGGCTCCAGGGCGAGATGACGTACATCGGCACGCGCACGCCGGGGCCGTACACGCGGCCGTCCGGTGCCGGCTGGCTGGTGGTGCCCGGCGGATTCGGGTGCGTGAAGCGCTCCACGGCGAGGTCGGCCTCGGGCAGCGTGGTCTTGCCGGCCATCGTGCCGTCGGGGTTGAGCGAGGGCGCGGCCGGCGAGGGATAGTGGTCGAAGTAGCCGTCGTTCTCGTCGAAGTTGATGAGCAGCGCGGTCTTGCTCCACACGTCCGGCACGGCGGTGAGGGCGTCCAGCACTTCCTGGATGTACCAGCCGCCCTGCACCGGGCTCGACGGTCCGGGGTGCTCCGAGTAGGTGGCCGGCGCGATGATCCACGACACCTGCGGCAGCTTGCCGTTCTTGATGTCCTGGCGGAACTGTTCGAGGAAGCCGCCGTCGGGCATGGTGTTGGCGATGCCCTTGTACAGCGGGTTGCCCGCATCGTCGCTGGCCGGATCGTAGGCGGGCGACGCGGTGTCGTTGCTCACGGGCTTGCCCGAGGCCTCGTTGGCCTTGCGGTACTGCTTGAAGCCGGCCAGCGGGTTGTCGGTGAAGTTGTCGGGCATGTTCTGGTAGATGAACCAGCTGACCTTGGCTTCCTGCAGCCGCTCGGGATAGGTCTTCCACTCGTAGCCGCTGGTCGAGGGGCCGATGTCGTCCCACTCGTTGACGACAGAGGCCACGCCCGCGACGCCGGTGCCGATCTGGCCCGAGGGGCCGTTGGTGCCGGTCCAGTGGAACATGCGATTCGAGTTGGTGCCCGTGTGCATGCTGCAGTGGTAGCCGTCGCACAGCGTGAAGGCGTTGGCCAGCGCGAACTGGAAGGTGACCTCGGCTTCCTTGAAGTAGCCCATCGACGCGTTGTTCTTGTAGCGCGGCCACTGGTAGGCGCGTCCGCCGTCCCAGGCGTTCTGGCCGTCGTTCCAGGAGTGCGGCGTGCCGCTCACGCGCTGCGCGTTGCCTTTGCGGCTGTCGAGGTGGTAGGGGAGGATGACCTTGCCGTTGGCATCGCTTTGCTGCCAAACGTTCAGGCCCTTGGGCAGCGGAATGGTGAAGCGGTCGCCGAAGCCGCGCGCGCCCATCAGCGTGCCGAAGTACTGGTCGAACGAACGGTTCTCCTGCATCAGGATGACGATGTGCTCGACGTCCTTGATGGTGCCGGTGGCGTTGTTGGCCGGAATGGCCAGCGCGCGGCGGATGCTGGGCGGAAACGCGCTGAGGGCGAGGGCTGCGGCGCCGGTTGTGGCCGTGCCGGTGAGGAATTTGCGACGGGAGTTGGTCATGGGCTTGTCGTTCTGGCTGGACATGGCGTGCGGCTCGGCTCAGGGGGCGCAGCTTTTCACGGGGGCGGCGCCGGTATCTGGCTGCGTCGGCGTCGTGGGCGTGGTCGGGGTCGTCGGCGTGCCGCCGAAGAAGCCACCGCCGCCGCCACCGCCTCCGCCGCAGGCGGAAAGGGCGCAGGCCAGGATGAGCGCGGGCGCGAGGCGCGCGCTGGAGAGAGCTTGGATTTGCATGAAGGGGTCCTCTTGATTCGTGGTGGCCTCGAGGGCTGTTGGGCTTGGGGGATCGGGGGTGGTGATCGGGCAGTTACGGCAGCGTCGACAGCGGCTGGCCCGACTTGAAGATGCTGTTGAGCTCGTCGCTCGTGAGCGCGCGATTCCAGATCGCGAAGTCGTTGAAGTCCATGGCGCCGCGAGGCGAGGAGGCTTCGCGCTGGTAGTAGGCGCCGGTGCCGTCCTCGTTGAGGCCAAGGCCGTTGCCCAGGCCACCGAGCTTGTCGACCAGCGCGGAGGTGATGACGGTGCTGTTCGTCTGCGTGCCCCTGACGGGGTCCATCACGTAGCCGCGCATCGTGAGCGCTGCCTTGTCGATGATCACCGCCACGTAGGCCCATTGGCCCGCGCTGAGGCTGTAGCCGTTGCTGTCGGCGCGTGCGCTGCCCGTGCCCACGTTGAAGCGGATCTCGCAGCTGCCAAAGAGGCCGATGGCCAGGCCCGCGTTGCCGCCGGTGGTGTAGTTCTTGTTGCCGATCACCGTGCCGCCGTTGCTCACCCCCTGGCTGCAGCTGTTGTCGGTGCGCATCCAGAAGCCGATGGTGAAGGCGGTGACGGCCGGGTTGGTGGTGACGTCGTTGTTCTGCACCAGGCGATAGCCGGCCGTGCCGCTTGCGTTCTTCACGGTGCTGTCCACGCGCAGCGCCTTGGCCTTGTTGGGTGCCACGAAGCCGTCGTCGACCAGCGAGCCGCCGTTGGCGTCGGCTGCCCAGGGGCCGAGGATGGATGCGTTCTTCGCGTCCACGGGCGGCAGTGCGTCGAGCGGGTAGTAGTCGACGAGCCCGTTCGCCAGTGTTGGCGCGAGCGTCACGGGCGCCTCGGGCTTGATGTAGGCGATCTGCGCATACAGCGCCACGCTGGCTTCGCCGCTGGCGAGCGTGTACTGGTAGCCGTAGACCCCGTCGCTGTCGGCCGCGATGGGATCGGTGTAGGTGGTGGTGCCGGCCGGCAGCGTGGTCACCAGCTTGCCGTCGCGCAGCACCTGCACCGGCGCGGTGGTGGTGCCGGCAAGCGTCCACGACAGCACGATGCTGCGCTTGTCCGCTCCCGTCTTCGCCGAGAGTCCGCGCAGCCAGGTGGACGCTTGCAGCGCCTGGCCGTTGAAGCGGTAGTCCGCAGCCGCGGGCAGCGCGCCGAGATGACGCAGCACGGTCGGCGCGATGTCGGTGGCCGCGGCGAGCGAGAGCAGGGAGGTGTCTGCGGGAGCGGCAGCGCCGACGCCGGGTTGTGCCGCAAGCGTCTTGTTGCTCGCGATGAAGATGGTCTTGCCGTCGTTGTCCTGCAGGCCAGAGGCGCTGCCGAAGGCGTCGAGGCCGTGGCCGGTGGTGAGGATCACCAGCCAGTCTTCATTCGGATCGTTGGCGGTGCGCCGCGCGACGCGCGCGAGCAGCTGCCCCAGGCCGGCGGAGGTGTCGGCGATCGCCCGCTGGTAGGCGGCGCTCTTGAGCCCGTTGCTCGCCGCCGCGGCCGGTGCGCCGTACTGCGCCACCAGCAGGTCGTAGCCCGAGTCGATGAGTTGCGCCGTGCGGTCGGTGACGCAGGCATCGGCACCCGCGCAGTCGACGGCGCTGTCGACTGCGCCGGCTTCGTTCGCGAGCAGCAGCGGGTAGAGCGCGCCCGAGGTGACGGATGCCGTCTTGTAGCCGGCCGCCTTGTTGTTCTGCCTGGCCAGCGCGAAGACCGAGGGCGCGAGCTTGACGTCGACGCGCTGGTCGGCGGTGTCCCAGCGAACGCCATGGCGCTGCGCCCATGTGCCGGTCAGCAGCGTGGCCCAGCCCGGGCCGTCGGTGGTGCGTTGCTCGCTGGGCGTGCCGTTGGCGCCGCCGGTCCAGGCCGGCGAGAGGTGCAGCGACTGCAGGGCCGGCACCTTGTTCTGCGCCATCGCATCGCGAAGCGCCGCGTGCGTGAGGCCGTCGATCTCGACCACCAGGGCCTTGGGCCCGCTCTTGCCTTGATTGATGCTCGGTGCCGGGCCGTTGCCTCCGCCGCCGGGCGACGATGTACCCATGGGCGCAAAGCCGATGCCGCCACCACCGCTACCGCCACCGCCGCAGGCGGCTAGAAGCAGCAGCGCGCAGATGTTTCCCGCCGCCCACACGCCGCGCGTGTTGTTTCCTCTGATCATGTTTCCCTCGAAGTCTCGAGATGCATGCCCCTCGGCCATGCGAGGGACCGCGGGCATTCACCCGCGTTCTGGTGAACCGGTGCATTTGCAACAAAACGCACAAATGCTCTGAATGCCTCAGATGTTGAGCTTCGCGGGTGACAACGGTTTGACAGGACCGTGAAGGTTGACGGCCAAGAAAACGGGACCCGAAGGCCCCGTGGAGAGAGATGCAAGAGAGGTGAGTGGGTGAAAGAGCGAGAACGCGCAGCCTCAGCCGATGTGCGCCTCGTATTCCTGCCCGAGCGCGACGAGGTTCGTCCAGAAGCCCTGCGGCTTGCCGCCCGCCAGGGTTTCGATGAGCACGTCGACATGCGCGTGCCAGCCGCTCGCCACGCTGAGCATGCCCTTGCGATTGGGCAGGCGGCTGTGCGTGAGCACGAGCCGCGTGGCGTCGCCCTGCGGCGTGAGTTCGAAGGTAACTTCCGACGGCGTCGCACCTCCTTCGTTCCAGCTGATCGCCAGCAGCCTGGGCGGCTCCATGCGCAGGAGCCGCGACTTCTGCAGGATCGGCTCGCGGCACTCGGCAAAGCGATCGGGCGCCACTTCACCGGTGAGGCTGGTGTGGTCGAAGCGCAGTTCGAAGAGTTCGCCCTGCGCCCGCGGCAGCGCTCCGCCGGCCAGCCAGGTGGCGCGCTTGCCGGGGTCGGCGAGGTAGGCCCATACGCGCTCGATGGGCGCGGGGAGGATGCGCTCCATGCGCAGGGTGGTGGCGTCGACCTGGGTGCCCAGGCTGTGCTTGGTCGTCATTTGCTGATGCTCCTTGGGTTGGATGGGGGAGAAACGCTCACTTGCGGGTCTGCGAATCGCGCTGCAACTCCTGCTCCAGCGCATCGAGGCGATTGCTCCAGAAGCCTTCGTAGTAGCGCAGCCATGCATCCGCCATGGCCAGCGCCGAGGGCTCGAGCCGGCAGACGTGCGCACGGCCTTGCACGGTGCGCGACACCAGGCCCGCGCGCTCCAGCGTCTTCACGTGCTTGGACGCCCCGGCGAAGGACATGCGGAAAGGCGCACCCAGTTCGCCCACGCTGCATTCGCCGTGCGACAGCAGCTGCAGCATCGTGCGGCGCGTGCTGTCGGCGAGAGCGTGGAAGACGGCGTCGAGCCGATCGTCTGCGAGTTCTAGTTCAACCATGAGGTTGAATATAGATGCGATCCCATAAATGCTCAACTGTTTGGTTGAATAACCATGTGCGTTACACCCGATACACCCGGGACGGGAAACGCGGGCATCCGACTGGATCGGGGCACGAGGCGCTCCTAGGATTCGTTCCGTTCCATCCACTCGCAGAAAGAAAGAGAAAACGAAATGACATCTCCCGTCCAGCGCCGCACCCTGTTGCTCGCCGCCTCCGTACTGCCGCTCGCCGGCGCCTGCACGGCGTGGTCGGGCACGGGCTCCCGGTCTTCCGCCGAAGCGCAGCTTGCCGAGCTGGAGCGCACGTCGGGCGGGCGCCTGGGCGTGGTCGGCTTCAACACGGGCAGCGGCGCGCGCCTGCAGCACAGGGCGCACGAGCGCTTTCCGCTGTGCAGCACCTTCAAGCTGATGCTGGCCGCTGCGGTGCTCGAGCGCAGCGCCAGGGACGGCAGCCTGCTGTCGCGCAACCTGAGCTACGGCAGGAGCGACCTGATCGACCATTCGCCGATCACCGAGAAGCACGTCGCCACCGGCATGACGGTGGCTGCCATGTGCGCCGCCACCATCCAGTACAGCGACAACGCCGCGGCCGAACCTGCTGCTGAAGGAACTCGGCGGCCCGGCCGCGGTCACTGCCTTCGCGCGCGGCATCGGCGACCAGACCTTCAGGCTCGACCGCGCCGAGCCCGAGCTCAACACCAGCATCCCCGGCGATCCGCGCGACACCACCACGCCGGCCGCGATGTCCGACAGCATCCAGCGCCTCGTGCTGGGCGACGCACTGGGCGCAGCGCAGCGCGATCAGCTCAAGACCTGGCTGCTGGGCAACACCACCAACACCGAGCGTTTCCTGGCGGGCGTGCCGGCGGGTTGGAAGGTGGGCGACAAGACCGGCGCGGGCTCGTACGGCACCACCAACGACGTCGGCGTGCTGTGGCCGCCGGTCGGCGCGCCGATCGTGCTGTCGGTGTACCTGACCTTTCCGCGGAAGGACGCGAAGGGGCGCAACGACGTCGTTGCATCGGCGACGCGGATCGCAACTGCCGCGCTGGCCGCCTGATATCGACGAGCGCGTTCAGCGCACGCCGAACAGCCCGGCGGCGTTGCCCCATGCGATGCGCCGCGCCACGTCGTCGGGCAGGTCGCCCAGCCAGGTCCGGTAGCCGCGCATCGTTTCGTCGTAGCTGCTCCAGCGCTGGTTGACCCAGGTGTCGGAGCCGACCATGAAGCGCTCCGGGTACTTGAGGATCAACGCTCGCCACTCGGGGCACAGCCTGCCGCCTTCGCAGGTGAGCCCCGGCCGGTAGGAGAGTTCGCCCATCAGCAGCGGATAGCGCTCCAGCAGCGCCTGCACCCGCTCCACCGGTGCGCCGCCGATGCCCGTGTGGGCCCAGATGAGGCGCAGCGACTGTCCCTTCGAAGGCGCATTTGCCATCAGCAGGTCGACCGCCACGTCGTCGACGTGAGCGAGCACTGCCAGCTTTTCCTTTTCCGCCAGCACGATCAGCTTCTTCGCCACCGGGCCGTTGGCGTTGGCGCTCTCGTACAGGTGGAACTCGCCCAGGCCGCGATAGGGGCCGCTGGCGGTGCCGCGAGCGAGTTCGGTCTGCACCATCTCGTAGATGGTCTCGTCGCGGAACCAGTTGGTGTAGTCGTCGCGGTTGCGGTAGAGGCGCACGAAGGGCACCACCGTCACGCCCGCCGCGCGCGTTTCGCGTGCCGCCGCGAGCGTCTGCGTGCCGGCATTGGGGCGCGAGTTCGCGATGATCGCCTTCACGTCGTTGCGCTGCATGCGCGCAAGCGCCTCGGAGGGCGGGAAGGGGCCGGTGTTGCCGTCCCAGGCTTCCTGGTTGTAGTGCAGGTGCGTGTCGAAGAGGGGGCCCTTGTAAGGAGCCGGTGTTCCCTGGGCGAACACGGTGCCGGCGGCCAGGAGCATGGCGATGGCGGATGCGGCGGCTTTCATGCGTACCCCTCGTGATGAAAGGAGCCGGATTATCCGGTCCTCGATGCGATGCCGAACGCTAGAGCTTCTTCCAAGTGAGGCCATCGGCCGAGCGATAGGTGCCGCCGCTCGCGCAGCAGCCGCCCGCACCGAAAGCGCGTCGCCCGAGCCTTGCCGTGAGCTGCCCCGCATCGAAGCTCAGCGACTGGCGCTCGCACGCGGTCGGCAACGGATAGGGCTCCGGAGCCAGCACGCTCTTCCATTCGAGCCGCCCTTGCGCGGTCTGCTGGACGCGCAGGACTTCGCAATCGTGGACGACAAGGTAAACCGCCTGGCCCGCCAGCGTGCCCTGGAACACCTGTTCGGCAGGCGCGGTGCGGATTGCGATTTCTTCCGCGCTGGGCTGGGGCGATTGCGTCGAAGCGGAAGAGCCGATGCCATCGCAGCCGGCGAGGAGGTCGGCCATGCCCGCCATCGACAGGAGCATGGCGCAGGCGGGGCGAGAGACGAATCTGGGCACGCTCTACCTGATTTCTGCGCCGCACGGACCCGTTCAGGTCTGCAGGAAGCCTGCGGGCCCGGCCCCGGCCGACGCCGCCGGCTGGGGCTCGCCCAGCATCTCGCGCAGGGTCGACTCGATGGTGCGCGACATCGCGTCCAGCGCCAGGTCGTTGGGCTGCGTGCCGAAGGGCTCCTCTATCTCCGCGCCCAGCGCTTCCAGCGCGAAGAAGGTGTAGGCGATGAAGGCGACCACCACCGGCGTCATCGGGCCGATCGCATCCACCAGCCCGAAGGGCAGCAGCACGCAATACAGGTAGATGGTGCGGTGGATGATGACGGAGTAGGTGAACGGTATCGGCGTGCTCGCGATGCGCTCGCAGCCGCCGAGCGCCTCGGTCAGGCGCCCCAGCGGGAGCTCCATGGCCTGCACCAGTGCGGGGTCGAGCCGGCCCTGCCTGCGCTGCTCGCGCATCCATTCGCCCACCATCAGCAGCAGCATCGCCGGCTTGAAGCGCGCGGTGCGCAGGCGGGCGCAGTCTTCCTCGGGCAGCAGCCGGGCCATGTCGGCCGCAGGGTCGGTGCCACGCAACTGGTGGCGCAGCGCATGGACGAAGGCGATGAGGCGCAGCGCGGCCGTGCGGGCTTCGGCGGGGGCTTCGGCCAGGGTCAGCGCCTGCCGGACCAGCACGCGGGTTTCGTTCAGCAGCGTGCCCCACAGCGTGCGGGCTTCCCAGAAGCGCGAATAGCTCGTGCTGTTGCGAAAGCCCAGGAAGATGGCCAGCGTGAGGCCGATGAGCGAGAAGGGCACGAAATTCAGCGGCACCTTCCACTGGAAGAGCCGGCCGTGCAGCACCGTCACCAGCACCGCGAAGGCGGTGGTCCACAGCAGCTGGGGCGCGATGTCCGACAGGACGGAGCCGCGCCATACGAAGAGCATGCGCAGCCAGTGGGGACGGGGTCGGACGATCATCGGTCGGCGATTATCCCCGCGACCAGCAGCGGAGAGCTAAAGCACGAACCAGCCCACCGCCACGTAGTGGCTCGCCGTTCCCGCGAGCACGAACAGGTGCCACGCTCCGTGCGCGTGGCGGAAGCCTTGCCTGTTGCGATAGAACACCGTGCCCACGGTGTAGAAGGCTCCGCCGATCAGCAGCCAGGCGAGGCCCTCCGCGTCGAGCCGCGCGGCCAGCGGCGCGGCGGCCAGCACGACGAGCCAGCCCAGGCCGATGTACAGCGGCAGCGAGGGCTTCTTCGGCATGCCGTCCTTCGCCGGCAGCAACTCGCGCCGGATGCCGAAGAGCGCCACGCCCCAGATCGTGGCCAGCAGCAGCAGGCCCCACGGGCCTTGCATGGTGACCAGCGCGAAGGGCGTGTAGGTGCCGGCGATCAGCAGGTAGATGGCGCAGTGGTCGGCCCTCTCCCACACGCGCTTGAGCCGCCCGCGCGTGCTGTGGAAGAGGGTGGAAGCCGCGTAGAGCGCCACGGCCGAGAGCGAGAACACCAGCGCCCCCGCGATGCGCGCGGGGTCGCCGGTGGGCACGGTCTTCACCAGCAGCAGCGCCATCGCGGGCAGCGCGAGCAGCAGGCCCAGCAGATGGCTGTAGCCGTTGAGCCTTTCGCCCGGGTACATCGCTCGCGCCTCGCCCGGCCTGCGCCTCAGCGGCCCGTTTCCTTCAGGTAGGTCTTGCGTGCCGCGAAGGCGGTGTTCGCGAAGTCCGAGAACACGCCGTCGATGCCCGCGCGGAAGTACGCGAGGTATTCGGCCGCCGGGTCGCCCTTGTAGACGCCCGCCAAGTACTTCGCCTCGTTGCGGAAGGTGTAGCTGTGCACGAAGAGGCCGGCCTTGTGCGCATCGGCGATCAGGCTGGTGGGCTTGATGGTGTTCACGTCGGCCAGGCCCTTGCCTGCGACGAAAGGCACGACGGTGTGGGCCATCACCTGCGGCTTCCATGGGCCGATGCCGTCGGCATAGGTCTTGACCTCGGCCAGGCCCGCGGGCGTGAGCATCTCGCCGAACCACTTCGGGTTGCCCGCCAGCGTCCAGCTGTAGGGGCGGCCGTCGACGAAGGTGTAGACGTCCTTCGTGACGTAGATCATCTCGCCGGTCTGGTAGTTGATGTCGTTGCCGTCCACCAGCTGCACCGCGCGGGCCTTCATGCCGGCCGAGCGCAGGTACTTCAGGCTCTCGGGCTCGAAGCTCTGCACGAAGATCGGCGCGTCCTTGCGGTTGAGGTCGTTGAAGTTCATGACCTTCAGCAGCGCGTCTTCCAGCGGATGGCTGCCCGCCGGGCCGCAGCCGTTGGCGATGGCCTGGGCGTTGTTCCAGATCGGGTTCTTGGTTTCCGGATACACGGTGAGCGTGCGGCCGGTGGCGGCGCTCTTGGCCTTCGCGATGTCGATGATTTCCTGGAAGCTCAGGATCGGCAGCTTGCCGTTGAGGTCGGTCGGGCGCTGGTCCCTCGCGTCGTAGGTGGTGCCGCGAATCCACTGGCGCAGTTCGTCCATCGTGAAGTCGGTGATGGACCAGTCGTTGGTGTGGTCCTCGACATCGACGATGAGCGACTTGAGCACCGACTTCGGATCGTTCGGGTCGGTCAGGTCGCTCAGGTACTGGGCCGGGCCGTTGGCCTCGATGGGCGGGTACTTCACGTCGACCAGCACGCCCGGCACGGTGCGCTTGCGGCCGGCGACGGTGGTGTTGGTCTTGGCGACTTCCGCGATGTTGGTGTTGTCGCTCAGCCAGGGGTTGTGGCGTGCGACGAGCACGCAGTCTTTGGTCAGGTGCAGGTCGGTCTCCAGCGAATCGGCGCCGGCGTCGGCCGCGGCTTCGTAGGCGGTCTTCGTTTCTTCCGGATAGAGGCCCGGCAGCCCGCGATGGCCGATGACCAGGGGCACGGAGCCGTCGAGCGTGCCCAGCGGCGCGGGGGCGGGGGGCGCCGGCGTGGGGGCGGGAGTCGGTGCCGGTGTGGGCGGAAGGACCGGAAGCGAGATGCCTCCTCCGCTGCCGCCACCGCAGGAAGCGATCACCAGGCTGCCCCCGATGGCTGCGATGGTTGCGAGAACGGGACGAGGCGCGGGCGCAGGAACGCTCTTCTTCATATGCTTTTCGGATGTTGTTGAAAGAGAAACGAAGGCGGCCGGATGCTAGGTTTGCCCCGTGACGGGACAGTGACCGGCCAGGGCCGCCGCGCCTGGGAGAGGGCGCTCAGGTGCTGCTGCTGCCTGCGCGGCCGGTGCGCGCGAAAGAGCTCGGAGACTGCCCGACCGAACGGCTGAAGGCAGCGCTGAACGCGCTGGCCGATTGATAGCCGATGGCATGCGCGACCTCGCCGAGCGAAAGGCCGTCGTGCCACAGCATGTCCTTGGCGAGCGCCATGCGCCATCGCAGCACGTATTCCATCGGCGGCACGCCGAGGATTCGCATGAAGTGCGAGGCAAACGCGGCGCGCGACATTCCCACCTTGCCCGCGAGATCCTCGATGGTCCAGCGCCGCGCCACGTCCTCGTGGATGAGCCGCAGCGCCTGCGCCATTCGCGCGTTCGCGAGGCCGGCGAGCAGGCCGGAGACCGGCGCGTCGTCCTGCGCCGGGCGCCAGCGCAAGGCCTCGATCAGCATGATCTCCACCAGGCGCTGCAGGATGGCGTCGCCGCCGGGCCTGGGCGACGTGTTCTCCTCGTCGATGGCGCGTGCGATCCAGGCCAGCCGCGCCGCCTGGGCGTCGGTGGCCTTGATGTGGACCACCGCCGGCAGGAGCCCCACGAGCAGCGGCGCGCTCGTCGGATCGAACAGGAAGTAGCCGCCGAGCATCCGGACCGCCGCCTCGTCTTCCTGCGCGCCGTGGCGGATTTCTCCCACCGGGTTCGCGTCGGCGACGCGCATGGTCGGGCGCTTCATGGCCTCGAGGTCGCTGCCCATGCGGAAGCCGGGCGTCGCGGGCAGCAGGACGTAGTCGCCGGCCTCCATCAGGAAGGGTTCCGCCGACTCCAGGCCCAGCCAGCAGGAGCCCTCGAGCATCAGGCAGAAGCTGGGGTGCCCGTGGTTCGGGTACTGCACGGCCCAGCTTCCCGCGCCGCTGATGAACTTGGACAGCACGGTCCGCGGACGCAGCAGGGCCACGATGGAGGCCAGTGGATCTGGATTTAGACGATCACGCATGAAATGCAGATTGCACGATATGGATCGTCTCTGTCAACCAGCCTAGCATCACCCGGTCTTGAAAGGAAACCGAACTTGAAAACCGCACTCATCACCGGCTGCTCCTCGGGCTACGGCAAGGCCACGGCAGAGCACTTCCTGAAACAGGGCTGGAACGTCGTCGCGACGATGCGCAAGCCCGATCCGGCGCTGCTGGGCGAGCCGTCGCCGCGCCTTCGCGTGGTCCGCCTCGACGTGACGGACGCCGACAGCATCGCGCAGGCCATCGGCGAAGGCATGGCCGCCTTCGGCAGCATCGACGCGCTGGTGAACAACGCCGGCATCGGCCTGTTCTCGGCCCTCGAGGCCACGCCGATGGACACCATCCGCGAAGTGTTCGAGACCAACACCTTCGGCGTCATGGCAATGACCCAGGCCATGGTTCCGCTGATGCGCGAGCGCGGGGAGGGGACCATCGTCAACGTCACCTCCAGCGTCTGCTTCGCGGGCATGCCGCTGGTGGCGCCCTATGCGGCGAGCAAGTTCGCCATCGAAGGCTTCACCGAGGCCCTGTTCTTCGAACTCGAATCGGTGGGCGTGCGCGTCAGGCTCGTCGAGCCCGGCTACGGCCCCGGCACGGCCTTCACGGCCAACGGCATGGAGCGCATGAACGGCCTGATCCCGCCGCCGTACCAGGCCTACGCGGGGCAGCTCATGGCGCAGTTCGCGAACGCCGGCGCGGTGACGACACCCGACCAGGTGGCGGCGGCCGTCTTCGCCGCGGCAACGGAAGAGTCGGAACGGCTGCGCTTTCCGGCCGGGCCGGACAGCGCGCACCTGGCGGATGCACGCTGGAACAGCACCGATGAGCAGTTCCTTGCCGGCATGCGGTCGATGCTGCGCATGAAGAGGTGAGGCTGGCTCAGAAGGCTCAGCGCCGCGTGCCCACCAGCACCGGCTGGAAGAAGGTGCCGTCGATGCGCCGCACGTCCTGCAGCCCCGCCTCCTGCATCAGCTCGCACAGCCTCGTCGTCGCAATGGCGTAGTAGCGCGAGCGCATCACGCGCGTGCTCACCGCGTGCGTGGCGAGGTCTTCCGTGACGAAGAAGAAGCCCAGGTCGTAGTGTTCGCCCTTGCCGCCGTCGTCGAAGTCCCAGACCTGGAACAGCACGTGGCGCTTGTCGCCGTCCACGCGCGCGCCGTAGTGCTTCACGAGGTTGCTGCCGCGCTCTTCCTTCGCGTAGTCGCGCACGCTGACCACGCAGCCGCCGCCGGGGCGCAGGCAGGCCGTCATCTGGCGCAGGGCGGTGAGCAGGTCGGCGTCGGTCTGCAGGTGCGGCATGGAGTTGTCGCAGGAAATCACGATGTCGAAGCCGCTGCCGTGATGCGTGTGCGCCTCGCGCATGTCGCACACCGAGAAGTCGATGTCGAGACCGCGCTGGCCGGCTTCCCGTTTCGCGCGCTCGATCTCCTCGGGCGACAGGTCCGAGGCCGTCACCTTGTGGCCAAGGGCCGCAAGCCCCAGCGTCTGCGTGCCGATGCCGCATGACACGTCGAGCACCTTGCGATGCACGCTGCCGCCGGGCCATTCGGCTTCGATGAGCTGCGAGAGCTTGTCGCCTTGCACGCGGATGCTCTCGTTCCAGTCCGGATAGATCAGGTGATAGAGCGGGGCGAGTTCGTCGTAGAAGTCGTTGGTCATCCGCGCATTGTGCGGGGGCTAGCGTGGCACCTTGCCCGCGTTGTCCGGCGCGCGGAGGAAGTCGAAGTCCACGCCCTTGTCGGCCTGCGTCACGGTCTGCAGGAAGAGCTTGCGGTAGCCGCGCTCGGCGGTCGGCTCCGCCGCCGGCGATTCCTTCGCGCGGCGCGCCAGTTCCTCGTCGGTTACCAGCAGCGAGATCTCGCGGTTCGCCACGCTGAGCCGGATGCGGTCGCCGCTGCGAACATACGCCAGCGGCCCGCCGATGGCCGACTCGGGCGTCACGTGCAGCACGATGGTGCCGAAGGCGGTGCCGCTCATGCGGCCGTCGGAGATGCGCACCATGTCCTTCACGCCGGCCCGGGCGAGCTTGCGCGGGATCGGCAGGTAGCCCGCCTCCGGCATGCCCGGCGCGCCCTCGGGGCCGATGTTCTTGAGCACCAGCACGTCGTGCGGCGTGACGTCGAGCTCGTCGCTGTCGATGCGGCGCGCCAGGTCCTCGGCGTTCTCGAAGACCACGGCGCGGCCCTCGTGCTCCATCAGCGCCGGGTCGGCGGCCGACTGCTTGATGATCGCGCCGCCCGGCGCCAGGTTGCCCCACAGCACCGCGATGCCGCCCTGCGGGTAGATCGGCTGCGCCACCGGGCGAACCACGTCCTGCGCGAACCCGGGGCCGGCGGCCTCGATCTCCTCGCCCAGCGTGCGGCCCGTGACGGTGAGGGCGTCGAGGTTCAGCAGCGGCTTGAGCTCGCGCAGCAGCGTGGCCATGCCGCCCGCGGCGTGGAAGTCTTCCATGTAGTGCTGGCCCGAGGGCTTCAGGTCGAGCAGCACCGGTGTCTCGCGGCCCATGCGGTCGAGCGCGTGCAGGTCGATGTCCAGGCCCATGCGCCCGGCGATGGCTGCGAGGTGGACGATGCCGTTGGTCGAGCCGCCGATGGCCAGCAGCACGCGCATCGCGTTCTCGAAGGCGGCCGGGGTCAGCACCTTGTCGATGGTGAGGCGCTCGCGCGCGATCCGCACCGCCTGCGCGCCGGTCTGCTCGGCGATGCGGATGCGGTCGGCCGTGACCGCGGGTGGCGAGGCCCCGCCCGGCACCGTCATTCCCAGCGCCTCGGCGATGCAGGCCATGGTGCTGGCCGTGCCCATGACCGAGCAGGTGCCCACGCTCGCCACCAGCTGGTTGTTGACGTCGGCGGTTTCCTCCGCGTCGATCTCGCCCGCGCGGTAGCGGGCCCAGTAGCGCCGGCAGTCGGTGCAGGCGCCCACGCGCTCGCCGCGATGGCTGCCGGTGAGCATCGATCCGGTGATGAGCTGAATGGCCGGCAGCCCCGCCGACGCCGCGCCCATGAGCTGCGCCGGCACGGTCTTGTCGCAGCCGCCGATGAGCACCACCGCGTCCATGGGCTGCGCGCGCACCATCTCCTCGGTGTCCATGGCCATGAGGTTGCGCAGGTACATGCTGGTCGGCGCGGCGAAGCTCTCGTGCACCGAGATGGTCGGAAACTCCATCGGCAGCCCGCCCGCGAGCATCACGCCGCGCTTCACGGCCTCGACGAGCTGCGGTGCGTTGCCGTGGCAGGGGTTGTAGGCGCTGCCGGTGCTGGCGATGCCGATCACCGGGCGGTCGAGCGCGGCATCGGTGTAGCCCGCGCCCTTGATGAAGGCCTTGCGCAGGAAGAGCGAGAAGCCGCGGTCGCCGTAGCTGGTGAGGCCCTTGCGCATGCCGGCGTTGGCGTTGCCGTCGTTGTCGTCGGGCTCGAATTTGGATTCGGTCATGGGTGTGGGGGGTGGTTTTTCTTTAGGGGCTGATGCCGGATCAGGCCATCACGGCTTCATAGATGGCAAGGTCGCTGGCGGAGAAGCAGCAGAAGACCACTTCTTCCACCGGCGATGCGGCATCCGCCAGGGCCTCCCGCACCGTGCTCACCGCGAGCCTTGCCGCCGGCTCCACGGGGTAGCCGTAGATGCCGGTGCTGATGCCCGGAAACGCGATGCTGCGAACGCCGTGCGCCGCCGCGAGCGCCATCGAACGCCGGTAGCACGAGGCCAGCAGCTCCGGCTCGCCCGACCCGCCGCCGCGCCATACGGGCCCGACGGTGTGGATGACGAAGCGGGCGGGCAATCGGTAGCCCTTGGTGAGCTTCGCATCGCCCGTCTTGCAGCCGCCCAGCAGCCGGCATTCATGCACCAGCTCGGGCCCGGCCGCGCGATGGATAGCGCCGTCCACGCCGCCGCCGCCGAGCAGCGAGGAGTTGGCGGCGTTGACGATGGCGTCCACCCGCAGGGTCGTGATGTCGGCGTGGATGGCGCGCAGAGTGGTCGTAGGGGTCATGTGCCGAGGCATCGTAGGCGTGCTGGCCGGAGTCGGGCAAACCCGATTACGAAGAAGGTTTCAAATACTTACGATTCCAGCGCCGGACGCATTCGCTCGGCACCCGTCGCCGCGTGGCTTCGATCTTGCATGGGGTGCGGGCTGTTCTCAACCCGAGGGAGAGTCGATGAAAAGCTTGTTGCCGTGGCGCCGCGCCGGTGTTTTTCTCTGCATGGCGTTCGCGGGCGCGGTGGCTGCCCACGCGCAGGTGCTGCAGTTCAAGTGGGGCCACGTCTACGAGCCCACGAGCATCTTCCACCAGCAGGCCGAGCTGGCGGCGCGCAAGATCGCCGAGCAGTCCGAAGGCAGGATCAAGATAGAGGTGGTGCCTTCTTCCAAGCTGGGGCAGGAGGGCGACTATCCGCTGATGCTGGCGAACGACTCGGTGCAGATCGCCTATGTCGGGCAGGCGACGCTGGCCGAGGGCTATCCGCCGCTGAGCCTGGCGAGCTATCCCTTCGCCTTCAAGGACCTCGACCACATGCGCAAGTACCTGGCGAGCCCGCTGCTGGCCGAGCTCATGAAGGGCTACAACGAGAGGAGCGGCAACCGCATGGTTGCTTCCGTCTACTACGGCGCGCGCCAGGTCACCTCGGCCAAGCCGCTGGCCAGGCCGGAAGACTTCCGCGACCTGCGCCTGTACGTGCCCGCCGCCGCGGCCTACCAGCTCTTCGCCACCGCGGTCGACGCCAAGCCGGTGACGCTGCCCTTCATGAGCCTGTACGGCTCGCTCAAGAAGAGCGAAGTCGAGGCGCAGGAAAACCCGCTGGACATCGTCAAGTCGAAGAAGCTCTACGAGGTGCAGAAGTACGTGCTGCTGACCGCGCACGTCTACGACACGCTGGGCATCGTCATCGGCAAGGCGGCGTGGGGCAGGCTGAATCCGCAGCAGCAGGCGATGGTCGAGAAGGTGCTGGTGGAAACCGCCAAGTGGACCAACGTCGGCGTGATCGCCGGCGAACTGGAGGACGAGAAGTTCCTGCGCGACAAGGGCATGACCGTGACGCAGGCCAACCGGCTGCCGTTCCTGGAACGGGTCGGCAAGCGCTCCACGCCCGAGCAGATGGGCGCGCGGCCGGGCGACTATGCGCGGCTGCAGGCGCTGGTGAACTAGGGCGCTTCGACGAAGGCGCGCTGCAGCGCCTGCGACAGCTCCGCCACCAAGGCCTCGCGCTGCGGTGAAGGGCGCCAGAAGCTGCGAGAGGCGATTCCAGCGGCTTCCCACTCAGGATGGTTGCGCGCCGGCTGAGCGGCGCGCACCGCGGCGGCGGCAGCGCGCGTGGGCGCATCGCCGTCCTCGGGCGATTCGGCGGTGATGCGCTGCGTGGCCGCATGCCCGCGCAGTTCCAGGGCCTGCGTCAGCTTCAGCTGCCACGCGGCCAGCGTGAACAGCACGCCGTCTTCCACGGTGAGCTCATGCACGTCGCGCAGCTTGTTGGCCAGCTTGCGCCCGAGCGGCCCCAGGCCCTGCGACACCGCGCCGCCGATGGCTCCGCCGAGCGCCGCGCCCGCGCCCAGCGAGATGCCGGCCACGGCCAGGTCGGCCACCACGCCCACCGCCGCGCCGATGACCGCGCCCTTGCCCAGGCGCAGGCCGGCGTCCTTCATCGCCTCGGGGCTGAAGAAGTCCAGCGTCCAGCGGCCTTCGATGATCGGCAGCGGCGCCTCGTCGGCATCGCCCTGGCGAAAGCCGTAGAGCGCGAGCAGGTCGTCGGTGCAGCGCTGGGCCTTGTCGAACACGGCCTTCTGCAGCGCCGCGACCAGCGCCTTGCGGCGTGCTTCGTCGGCGAACTCGGTGGACGGCACCGTGCGGCGCACCGCCGCGGCATCGACCAGCAGGCCGGCGATGCGCGTGCATGCCGACTGCCGGCGCCCGGCCGCTTCGGAAGCCAGCGCCTCGACCACGCCGCGCAGCAGTTCGCGCCGATCGCGCAGCAGCGTGGCGAGGTCGCCGTACAGGTCCTGCTCGGCGCCGACGAAGGGCGCAGCCGCATCGAAGCGCACCTGCACGTGCAGGCCGTAGGCCGAGAGCAGCTCTTTCCACGCCGGCTCGCGGCTGGCGGCGTCGCGCACGAAGTTGAGCACCGGCAGCACCGGCCGCGCGCAGGAGTTGAGCAGCTCGATCTCGTCGCGGAACTTGGGCAGCACCGGCTCGCGCACGTCGATGACCAGGAAGGCGGCGTCGATGTCGAGCATGGTGCGCAGCACCTTGGCCTCCTGCTCGAACACCCCGTGGGCCTCGGGACCCTGCAGGAAGCGGCGGATGCGTTCCGGCGGCGTTGCCTGTGCATCGAAGCCAGCGAGGTGCTCGCGCAGCGCGACGGCGTCTTCCAGGCCCGGCGTGTCGAAGAAGCGCACGGCGGCTTCGCCGTTCACGTCGAGATCGACCGATTCGACATGGCGGGTGGTGCCGGGGCGCTGCGACACCTCGCCGAAGTCGACGCGCCGCGTGAGCGTGCGCAGCAGCGAGGTCTTGCCGGCGTTGGTGTGGCCGACGACGGCGATGCGGATGGCTTGCTGTGGCTGCAGGGTCATGGCGCGATGTCCGGGCGGTCGCTGGCGGTGATGCGTTCGAGGCCGGTGTCGCGCAGCCAGTCGATCCAGCGCCGCGTGGCGCCGGCATCGGGGGCGCCGGCCAGCCAGAGGCGGCATTCGCCGCATTGCATCAGCACTTCGCGCAGGAAGCGTTCGGTGCCCCGGTCGGGGCTCGACACGGCATGGCAGATCACCAGCACCGTGCGCGGGCGGGCCTGGGCCAGCTGGTCGAGCAGGGCGCGCCGCGCGGGGGCGCTGCCGTCGATGCGCTGCGCGTGCGCTGCGAGCTCGGCGGGAAGCCCGGCTGGCGGCCAGGGCATGTCCGGCGGCAATTCGAAGCCGATGACGAAGAGGGTGTCGTGCAGCTGCGAGGCCGGCAGGCTCGCGGGCATGGCGCCGCGCAGGCGGCCCGGGTCGGCATCGACGATGCTTGCCGGCGCGAGCGCGGTGAAGCGGGCCGCCAGCTTGCGGTAGTAGGGCTCCTGCCATTCAGGCTGCAGCGCCTTGCGGCGGCTGCGCAGGACGGCGGCGCTGAGCAGCACCAGCAACAGGCGCGGCAGCAGCCCGTAGACCGCGATGCAGCCTGTGAGCCACAGCGCCCAGGTGCGCTGGCCCGCGGCGCCGGGGGCCGCGGCCATCACCGTGGCGGCATCGGGAACGGGAAAGCCCAGCTTCGCCGGCGCCCAGCCCAGCGCCTGCACCGCGCGCACGAAGAATTCCGGATCGAGGATCGTCGTCTCCCAGCTCAGCGTGTAGCTGCGGAACGCGAGCGCGAACAGCATCGCCGCGAGCACCACCGCGAAAGAAAGAGACCAGATGCCATGGCTCACCAGGCCGAAGGCCCAGGGCAGCAGCTTCGCGCGCGACAGCAGTCCCGTGGCCGCGCGCACCAGCACCGGCGCCTGACCGCGCTTGCCGCCTGCCACGCGCGCGGTGAGCGACAGCCAGATCCAGCCGAGCGAAGCTGTATTGACGGAGCCCAGCGGCAACCACAGGCCCAGCAGCCACAGCAGCAGCGTGAGCGCGTGCAGGCCCAGCAGGCTCGCGAGCGCGACGATCACGTTGATGTGGCGCTCGCCGCCGCCGACCACGTTGCCCGCCAGCCCCAGCCCCGCAATCACGATCAGCGCCGCGAGCCCGAGCAGCACCCAGGGTGCCCATTGGCGGGCGCGTGCGAGTTCAGGCTGGAGGCCGATGCGCTCGCCCAGCAGCAATGCGCGCTGGGTGATCCGCTGGTGGGCATCGGCTGTGCGGGAGGCCGCCAGGCGCAGGGCCTGCGCGTCGTCGAGCGGGCCGTTCTGCTCGGTCCATCGGATGGCCTCGGTGATCACCGCATCCGGAAAGGCAGGTTCGCGCAGCGCGGTCAACGCGGTGTTGGTCAACAGGGTCCCTTCGCAGCCAGTCGTATCGCTCACTGATCGCTTGGAGATCGCTCAATGAGGCTCCTGCGCGGCGCAGGGGCGCGCAAATTATGCCCGGCAGGTTCCGAGCGGCCGGGACCAGGCACGACGAAGAACGGGGCCGCGAACGGCCCCGTTTGAGGGGATGCGCGCGGGGCTAGCGGAGGCCGAAGAACGAGAGCACGGCGACGACGACCACGACCAGACCGACGATGTAAATGATGGAATTCACGCGAGGACTCCTCTGCTGTGTTGAAGACGAATTCAGCATTGCGCTTCCTTCGGGTCCTCGCTGTCGGCAGGGGGCGGCGGGCGCTGTAGGCGTGTGTGAAGCACCGCACCGGGTTTGTCCGGCATGCCCGGCGGCCGTCAGCGCTTCCTGGCCGGGCCCAGGGTGCGTTCCAGCAGCCAGAACATCGCCGCGCGGGTTTCTTCCACGTTCGCGCCGGCATCGATGGCCAGCGCGGCCCGGTCGAAGGCCGCCGCGAGCAACTGTGTGAGGGCATCGAGCGACACCTCGTCCTTGCCCACGCCGGCACGCGCCAGCCCTTCGCGAAGCGATGCGGCCGAAGTCGCGTTGTCCATGGCCACGATCTCCTCCATGCCCAGCACCGCGGGGCCGTCGATCAGCAGCAGCCGCGTGCGGCCCGGTGCCGTCATCGCGCTCAGGTAGGCCTTGCTGCCTTCGAGCAGCGCCTCGCGCGGCGAGAGCTGCTCGGGCGCGGCCGCCTCGATGTCGGCCGCCACGGCCTGGCCCTCGCGCAGCAGCACCTGGCGGAACAGGTCGCGCTTGTCGGTGAAGTGGTGGTAGAGCGCGCCGCGCGTGATGCCCGCGGCCACCGCGATCTCCGGCGTGGAGGTGTCGCCGTAGCCCTTGTCGACGAAGAGAGCGCGCGCGGCATCGAGCAGCGCGAGGCGCGTGGTTTCGGTGCGTTCGCGGTTGGTCCTGACCGTTTCGGAACTGGCTTTGCTCATTTACATGCAGCCTGTTGGTAAGTTATATTCAATTTACATGCAGTCTGTATGTTAAATGAAAGGATCATTGTGAAAGTGACGAGCTACTACCCCGTTCTCATGACCCACGACGTCGCGGGAACGGCGGATTTCTACAAGGCGCACTTCGGCTTCGTGCCGCTGTTCACCAGCGACTGGTACGTGCATCTGCAGTTGGCGGACGAGCCCTCGGTGAACCTCGCCGTGCTCGACGGCCGGCACGAGACCATTCCGGCCGCCGCGCGCGGGCAGGTGGCGAGCGGCACGCTGCTGAACTTCGAGGTGGACGACCCCGACGCGGTGCACGACCGGCTGAAGGCCGCCGGCCTGCCGATCCTGCTGCCGCTGCGCGACGAGGCCTTCGGCCAGCGCCACTTCATCACGCGCGACCCGAACGGGGTGCTGATCGACGTCATCAAGCCGATCCCGCCGTCGGGTGAATTCGCCGCGCAGTACGAAGCGGGCGCCCTCCCGACCTGAAGGCCGGTCAGGCGCGCAGCGCCTCGTCTTCTTCCAGGCTGTCGCCCAGGAAGCCGCCGCTCTGGTGCGCCCACAGCCGCGCGTACAGCCCGCCCTGGGCCATCAGCGTGCGGTGGTCGCCTTCTTCCACCACGCGGCCTTCGTCGAGCACGATGAGCCGGTCCATCGCTGCGATGGTCGAGAGCCGGTGCGCGATGGCGATCACGGTCTTGCCTTCCATCAGCGTGTAGAGGCTCTGCTGGATGGCGGCCTCCACTTCCGAGTCGAGCGCGCTGGTGGCCTCGTCGAGCAGCAGGATCGGCGCGTCCTTCAGCATCACGCGCGCAATGGCCACGCGCTGGCGCTGGCCGCCCGAGAGCTTCACGCCGCGCTCGCCCACGTGCGCCTCGTAGCCGCGCCGGCCGCTCGCGTCGCCCAGCGTCTGGATGAAGTCGTGCGCCTCGGCGCGCCTGGCGGCGGCCTCGATCTGCTCCTTCGTCGCGTCGGGCCGGCCGTAGGCGACGTTGTCGGCCACCGAGCGGTGCATGAGCGACGTGTCCTGCGTGACCATGCCGATGTGGCTGCGCAGCGAGTCCTGCGTGACGTGCGCGATGTCCTGCCCGTCGATCAGGATGCGGCCGCTTTCCAGGTCGTGGAAGCGCAGCAGCAGGTTCACCAGCGTCGACTTGCCCGCGCCCGAGCGGCCGACCAGGCCGATCTTCTCGCCGGGCTTCACCGTCAGCGTCAGGTCGTCGATGACGCGGCGGCCCGCGTCGGCGTAGCGGAAGCTCGCGTGCTCGAAGCGCACCTCGCCGCGCGGCACCTCGAGCGCCTTCGCGTCGGCGGCGTCGACCACCGTGCGCGGTCGCGAGAGCGTCTTCATGCCGTCCTGCACCGTGCCGATGTTCTCGAACAGGCTGGTCATCTCCCACATGATCCAGTGCGACATGCCCTGCAGCCGCAGCGCCATTGCCGTGGCCGCCGCCACCGCGCCGATGCCGACCGCGCCGTGCGACCACAGCCACAGCGCCACGCCCGCCATGCCGGCCGTGAGGCCCATGCTCAGTGTGTGGTTGACGATCTCGAAGGCGCTCACCAGCCGCATCTGGCCGTAGCCCGTCTTCATGAATTCGCGCATCGCGTCGCGGGCGAAGCCGGCTTCGCGCTGCGTGTGCGAGAACAGCTTGACGGTGGCGATGTTGGTGTAGGCGTCGGTCACGCGGCCGGTCATGAGCGCGCGCGCGTCGGCCTGCTCCTTGCCGACCTTGCCCAGGCGCGGCACGAAGTACACCAGCGAGCCGATGTACAGCGCCAGCCAGATCAGGAAGGGCCAGACCAGCTGCGCGTCGAGCAGGCCCACCAGGATGATCATCGTGGCCACGTACACGCCCATGGCCACCAGCACGTCGGCCAGCACGAACACGGTGTCGCGCACCGCCAGCGCGGTCTGCATGACCTTGGCCGTGATGCGGCCCGCGAACTCGTCCTGGTAGAAGGCCATGCTCTGGCCCAGCATCAGCCGGTGGAAGTTCCAGCGCAGGCGCATCGGGAGGTTCACCGCGAGCGTCTGGTGCTTCACGATGGTCTGCAGCGCCACCACCACGATGCTGATGACCAGGAAGGCGGCCAGCCACATGAGCGTGCCGCCGCGGTCCTGCCACAGGCGCGAGGGCTCCTGGCCCGCGAGCCAGTCGACGATGCGCCCGAGGATGGCGAACAGCGCGGCCTCGAAGATCGACATGGCGGCGGTGAGCAGCGCCATCACCGCGATCTTGCCCCGCACGCCGTGCGTGCAGGCCCAGAGGAAGGCGAGGAAGCCCTGCGGCGGCAGCGCGGGTTCTGCGGCGGGGTAGGGGTGAAGGAGTTTTTCGAAGAAGCGGAACAAGGGCACAGTCTCCCGGAGAGCTCAGGACTTTAGCCGCGCATGCATGACCTTGCCCCGAAAAGGTGCGTTCTTCGGCAGGCGCTCGGCAGGCTCCATGTCGCCCAGCCTCTCGCCCAGGAAGTCGATGAAAGTGCGCAGCTTGGGCGACATGTACTGCCGGCTGGTGTACACCGCGAAGAGCGTCACGGGCGTGGCCTCGAAATCCGGCAGCAGCCGCACCAGGCGGCCCTGCGCGATGTCGTCGTCGATCAGCCAGGTGGGCATGTAGGCGATGCCCATGTCCGCGCGCACCGCATGCAGCGTGAGCGTGGTGTCGTCCGAGCGCATGGCCGGCACCAGCCGCAGCGGAAACATCCGCCCGCCCGGCCCCTTGAGCGCGAGGTTGTCCAGGTTCACGTAGCTGGGCACGATCGCGCCCACCCGTGCGAGATCGGCCGGCACCGAGGGCATGCCGCCCGTGCGCTCCAGGCAGGCCGGCGTGCCCGCGAGGAAGAAGGGCACGCGGCACAGCGGCCGGGCGATCAGCGCGGGCGAGGGCTCCTGCGTGGCGCGCAGCGCGATGTCGTAGCCGTCGGCCGCCAGGTCGACCTTGCGGTTCTCCAGGTGCATGTCGACCAGCACTTCGGGGTACTTCTCTCGGTAGTCGGCCAGCACGCGGGCGAAGCGCGGCGTGGCGCACCACACGGGCGCGCTCACCTTGAGCTGGCCGCGCGGCGTGTCGTGCGCCTGGCCGATGGCGGCCTCGGCCGCGTCGAGCAGGTCGAGCGCGCGGCGGCTCTGCTCGTACCAGGCGGTGCCGGCCTCGGTCAGGCTCAGGTGGCGGCTGGAGCGGTGCAGCAGCCGCGCGCCCAGCGACTTCTCCAGCTGCGCGACATGCTTGCTGGCCATCGGCGGCGACATGCCAAGCCGCTCGGCCGCCGCCACGAAGCTGCCCGCTTCCACGACTTCGCGGAACACCCGCAGGCTGGTCATCCGGTCCATGAGAGAACGTCCTTCTCGAAGATTTCCTGGCAGGAACTGATTCGATGCATCGTAGCCTGTCGATTTCTTACGGGGAAATGTCTAGAGTCGATGCAACGCTTTCAAGGAGCATCGACTTGACCCACGACAACACCGCTGTTTCGCCGCGCCTGCCTACGTACTTCATTTCGCACGGCGGCGGCCCCTGGCCCTGGATGAAGAAGGAAATGGGCCCGACCTACGACCGGCTCGAAGCCTCGCTGGCCGACATGCCGCGCCAGATCGGCCGCACCCCCGCCGCCATCCTGATGGTGTCGGCGCACTGGGAGGCGCCCGCCTTCACGGTGCAGGGCAACCCCAAGCCGCCCATGATCTACGACTACGGCGGCTTCCCCCGCACACCTACGAGGTGCGCTACGACTCGCCCGGCTCGCCCGAACTGGCGCAGCGCGTGCAGTCGCTCATCGCCGCCGCCGGCCTGCCGGTGCAGATCGACCCCCAGCGCGGCTACGACCACGGCATGTTCTCGCCGATGGCCGCGATCTACCCCAGGGCCGACGTGCCGGTGGTGCAGCTGTCGCTGCGCCGCGGCCTCGACCCTGCCGAACACCTCGCGCTGGGCCGTGCGATCGCACCGCTGCGCGACGAGAACGTGCTGATCGTCGGCAGCGGGCTGAGCTACCACAACCTGCGCAACTTCGGCCCGCAGGCTCACGGCGTGTCGAAGGCCTTCGACGACTGGCTCGACGCTGCCGTGGTGAAGAGCACGGCCGGCGAGCGCAGCGCGCAACTGCTGCAGTGGGATTCAGCCCCCGCCGCGCGCATGGCGCATCCGCGCGAGGAGCACCTGATTCCGCTGATGGTGGCCGTCGGCGCCGCCGAGGGCGAGGCCGGCGAGCGCGTCTATCACGAGGACGCGTTCATGGGCGGACTGGTGGTGTCGAGCTTCCGCTTCGGCGCCTGACGTTTCAGTTGCGGCGCGCGCCGTCGGCATCCACCAGCCCCACGCGCGTCTGCCGGCCCCAGGTGCCGCGACCCGTCAGGAACGTCCACCAGCCCCAGGCCGCGCCCGTGTGCCTCAGGATCTGGAAGGTGAAGGGCTCGACCAGCGCGGCCGCGAAGGCCTGCACGAAGTTGGCTTCGCCGCCGTTGCCCAGCCAGCGCCGGTACAGGTGCACCGACCACAGGTGGAAGACGAGGTCGAGCACGATCTTCGCGCCGATCACGCCGGCCACCGGCGCCAGCACGCCGAGGTTGCCGCGCACCAGGTACACCAGCAGCAGCCCGAATGCGGCCAGGCCATAGAGCGGCTGCAGCGTGTCGACCGCCTTGACCGGCAGCATCGCGACGCCGAGCCAGCCGTAGCGCCGGTCGCCGACCATCGCGCGGTACCAGAACTGCGTCTGCAGGAAACCGCCGAACCAGCGGCGGCGCTGGCGCAGGAAGGCGCCGGTGCTGCTCGGTGCATCGGTGTGCGCCTGCGCGTCGCCGAGCACGCGCACGGTCCACGGCAGGCCGTGGGCCTGGGCGTGGCGGTGCAGGCGGTGGATGAGCTCGTAGTCTTCGACCAGGCAGTCGGTGTCGAAGCCGCCCACCGCGCGCACGGCCTCGGTGCGAAAGCCCGCGAAGGCGCCCGAGATCAGCAGCAGGCCGTTGACGCGCATCCACGCATAGCGCGAGAGGAAGTTGCGGATGTACTCATAGGTCTGGAACCACTGGAAGCAGCGGCCGGCCAGCGTACGGCTGCACACGGGCGTGATGACGCCGGTGGCGGCCACGAGCTCCGGCTCCTCCGAAAAGGCGCGGCGCACGGCGCCGATGGCGCGGCCGTCGAGCAGGGTGTCGCCGTCGACCGTGAGCACGATGTCGGTGTCGATGCACAGGATGGCCGCGTTCAGCGCCACCGCCTTGCCGCCGTGCGGCAGCCGCAGCCAGCGCAGCGAGGGATGCAGCGTGCTGGGGGCGCTCAGCGCGCCGGGCTCCGGAGCGACGAGCCCGTAGCGGGTGGTGAGCAGTTCGGCCGTGCCGTCGCTCGAGCCGTCGTCCGCGATCACGATGCGGTCGGGCAGGTCGCTCTGGGCCAGCAGGGCGGCCAGCGTTACCGGCAGCACGGCGGCCTCGTTGTGCGAGGCGACGATCACGCCCAGGGTGTTGCGCCGCGCGGCTGCCGCCGGCGAAGGCGTCGGCCGAGGCCGCAGGATCGGCAGCGTCATCCACGCGACGAAGAGCAGCAGCACCGTGTCGTACAGCACGTAGGCCACGCCCACCGACCATGCCCCCACGTCGACCGCCTTGAACGCCATGGCGAAGAGCAGTGCCCACAGCACGAGCACGCCCCCGTGGATCAGCCAGCTGCGCAGCGGCGTGGCGGGGGGAGACAGGCGCGGCGACGCGGCCAGGAAGGCGCTTTGCAGAGGATCGTTCAAGGGAAGTGGCCCGGGCGGCAGTCGGTCGGTCGATTGGTGGTTCGTGATACGCAAATACTCGGCCTGCGGTTTCGAAAAGCCCGGGGAATGCCCGGACAATCGCACGCGCTTCCGACTGAGTCGGCCCCCGCCCGAAAATTCCCCGCATGCTCGCACAAACCCGCTACACCCGAACCGCGATCGCGCTGCACTGGCTGATCGCGGTGCTCATGATCATCAACATCGCGCTGATCCTGCTGGTCGACCGCTATCCCGACGAGTGGGTGCGCCCGGCCGTCGACACCCACAAGTCCATAGGCATCACGGTGCTGGGCCTGGTCATCATGCGCATCCTCTGGCGCGCCACGCACAAGCCGCCGGCCATGCCGGGCTCCTACGGCGCCTTCGAGCGCTTCGCAGCCCACCTGGCGCACGGCGCGCTGTATGGGCTGATGATCCTGCTGCCGCTGTCGGGCTGGATGCACGACTCGGCCTGGAAGGACGCCGCCACGCACCCGATGCAGCTCTTCGGCCTCTTCGAATGGCCGCGCATCGGCTGGATCATGGCCATCGAGCCGACGGTGAAGGAAACCTGGCACACCGTGCTGGGCGGCGTGCACGAATGGGCCGGCTACGTGCTGTACGTGCTCGTCGGCCTGCACGTGCTGGCCGCGCTGAAGCACCAGTTCCTCGACGGCGAACGCGAACTGCAGAGGATGTGGCCTTGAACGCCGACCTCATTGCGCGCATCGACGCGCTCTCGACCCATCACGACGCGGTGCACGAGGGCGTGCGCGTGCGCTGGCGCCGCTTCGGCACGGACACCAGTCGCCCGCCGCTCGTATTGCTGCACGGCGGCCACGGCAGCTGGATGCACTGGCTGCTCAATGCCCAGGCACTCTCGGCCGGCCGCACGCTGTGGCTGCCCGACATGCCCGGCTTCAACGAATCCGACGCACCGCCGCGCGTGGCACCCGGCGAAGACCCGCTGCAGCCGCTGCTCGCCGCGCTCGGCGGCACGCTCGACCAGCTCATCGGCGCAGGCACCGTCATCGACCTCGGCGGCTTCTCCTTCGGCGGGCTGACGGCCGCGCGCTTCGGCGCCGGTCGCGGTGCGGTCCGCCGGCTTGCGCTGATCGGCAGCGGCGGCCACGGCACGCTGCGGCGCATGACGGCGCAGATGATCAACTGGCGCGCCGCCCCCGACCGTGAGGCCGAACGCGCCGCGCTGCTGAACAACCTGGCCGCTCTGATGCTGCACGATCCGGCCGCCATTGACGCGCTGGCTTTCGAGATCCACGACATCTCCTGCCACGGCACGCGCTTTCGCAGCAAGGAGGTGTCGCAGTCGGGCGGGCTGCAGCAGGCGCTGGCCACGATGGGTGTGCCCACGCTGCTGCTGTGGGGCGAGTTCGACGTGACGGCCGATCCGCGCCCGCTGGTGGCGCAGCTTGCCGCCGAAGGTCCGGGGCGCGAGGGCGTGGTGATTGATGGCGCCGGGCACTGGGCGCAGTATGAGCGCGCCGACGAGGTCAACGCGCGGCTTCTGGAGTTTTTCCGCTGAGCCTCGCTGCGGCCGTGATTGCGGCCGCTATTGCTGCTGCTTCACCAGCCCCAGCTTGCGGATGATGTCGCCCCACTGGTCATAGGTGGCGCGCGTCAGGTCGGCCAGCTGCTTCGGGCTCGACGACTCGGCCTCGTACGCGCCCTGGCGGAAGAAGTCGCGCGTGGCCGACATCGCCAGTACCTGCGCCAGCGCGGCATTGAGCTTCTCCACCACCGGCGCCGGCATGCGCGCCGGGCCGTAGAAGCCCAGCCAGCTGGGCATGTCGACGCCGCTCACGCCCTGTTCGCCCATGGTGGGCACGTCGGGCAGCATCGGGCTGCGCTTGGGCGCGGCCACCGCGAGCATGCGCACCTTGCCGGTGGCCGTGTTCTGGATGGCGTTGGGCGCCGCGTCGAAGTAGTACTGCACGCGGCCCGCGAGAAAGTCCTTGGCCGCGTCGGCGCCGCCCTTGTAGGGCACGTGCACCACGTCCAGCCCGGCCTGCCGCGCGAAGGCCTCGCCGTAGATGTGCGAGGAGGTGCCGGTGCCGAAGGAGGCATAGCTCATCTTCCCCGGATTGGCCTTGATGTATGCCACCAGCTCCTGCACCGTGCGCGCCGGCACGCTCGTGTGCACGGTCAGCACCAGCGGGCCGCGCGCGCCGAGCGAGATGGGCGTGAGGTCCTTGAACGGGTCGTAGCGCACCTGCGCCAGCGTCTGCGGGTTCTGCGCCACCACGGAGGAGGGCGCGTACATGAAGGTGTAGCCGTCGGGCGCGGAGCGGATCACTTCCTCGGTCGCGAGGATGAAGCTCGCGCCCGGCCGGTTCTCCACGATCACCGGCGTCTGCAGCACCTCGCCGAGCTTGTTCGCGACGAAGCGCGCCTGCGCGTCCGAGGCGCCGCCGGCCGCCAGGCCCAGCACGATGCGGATCGTGCGGCCCTTTTCCGGAAAGGGCGCGGCGGCAAGGGCCGGCAGCAAGGGGCTTGCGGCGCCGAGCGCGAGCCAGGCCGCGAAGCGCCTGCGGTGCAGCGAAGCGGAAAAAGAAGAAGCCGTCATGTCGCTCATTGTTTGACCAATCCGACCTGCTGCACCATCGCGCCCCAGCTGTCGTAGGTCGAGCGCGTGATGCTCGCGAACTCGGCCGGCGTGGTCGCGCCCGCCTCGTAGCCGCCGCTGCGGTAGAACTCCTGCACCTGCGGCATCGCCAGCACCTTGGCTAGCGCCGTGTTGAGCTTTTCCACCACCGGCGTCGGCATGCGCGCCGGCCCGTAGAAGCCCAGCCAGCTCGGCAGGTCGAGCCCGGCGTAGCCCTGCTCGGCGAAGGTGGGCACGTTGGGCAGCGCCGCGATGCGCGCGTTCGATGCCACCGCGAGGATCTTCACCTTGCCGCTGGATGCGGTGATGATGGCCGAGGAGGCCGAGTCGAACATGTACTGCACGCGCCCGCCGATCAGGTCCTTTGCCGCGTCGGAGCCGCCCTTGTACGGAATGTGCACCGCGTCGATGCCGGTCTTCTTCACGAAGGCCTCGCCGTAGATGTGCGAGGAGGTGCCCGCGCCGAACGAGGCGTAGCTCACCTTGCCGGGGTGCGACTTCACGTAGGCCACCAGCTCCTTCACGTTGTTGACCGGCACGGTGGTGCTCAGCGACAGCACCAGCGGCCCGCGCCCGCCCATCGAGATGGCGGTGAAGTCCTTGAACGGGTCGTACGGCACCTGCGCGAAGGTGTGCGGGTTCTGCGCCATGGTGGAAGAGGGCGCGTACAGCAGCGTGTAGCCGTCGGGCAGGGCGCGCGACACCTCGTTGGCCGCGAGCATGGTGCTGGCGCCGGGCTTGTTGTCGACGATCACGCTGGTGCCCAGCACCTCGCCGAGCTTCTGCGCAACGATGCGCGCCTGCGCGTCGGTGCCGCCGCCGGGCGTGAAGCCCACGACGATGCGGATGGGCTTGCCGCGCGCCGGGAAGTCCTGCGCCATGGCCATGGGCGCGAGGCCCAGAAGGACTGCGGCGCCGATGGCCGAGCCGAAGGCACGGCGGGTGCCGTGGGGTTTCTTCATCGATGTCTCCGTTGGAATGCTTTTTCAATATTGATCTTGAAATCCATAAAAATCCATATTTACTAGGGAATACCCCAAATATTGGACTTTTAACTTTCAAAAAATGGAAAGTGAAATCAAAATACGACGAAACAAGCCAAGCCGAGAACGCATCCATGAAAACTGTCGTCCGTACCGACGAGCGCATCCTGTCTTCCGACATCTTCGACCGCGACAGCCGCGTCAAGCGGCCTGACCACGGCAGCTGGGCCGAGCCCGGCAAGAGCATTCCGGTCTATCACCGCTGCGGCGTGCTGGTGGTGGGCGGCGGCCCTTCGGGCACCGCCGCCGCTGCCGCCGCCGCCCGCGCGGGCGCCGACGTTGCGCTGCTGGAGCGCTACAACCACCTGGGCGGCCTGTCGACCGGCGGCCTGGTCATCTGGATCGACCGCATGACCGACTGGGAAGGCAAGCTGGTCATCCGCGGCTTTGCCGAAGAGCTGTTCGACCGCCTGCCGGCCGAGGCCATCGCCGGCCCGGCGCGCGATGACTGGGGCTCGCAGGACGCGGCCAAGGCCGCCCACTGGTCGCAGCGCACCGCCGCCTACCACGGCGTCGTCACCTGGTCGCCCACCATCGACCCAGAGCGGCTGAAGCTGCTCTCGCAGGAGATCGTGCTGGAGCGCAAGGTCAAGCTCATCTACCACTCGTGGGCCGCCATTCCCATCGTGCAGGACGGCGCGGTGAAGGGCGTGGTGTTCGAGAGCAAGGAGGGCCGCATGGCCATCATGGCCGACGTAGTGGTCGACGCCACCGGCGACGGCGACCTGTTCGCCCGCGCCGGCGCCGAGTACGTGAACGACATCGAGGAGGCCGACGTGCATCACTGCATGAACACCTCCTGGCTCTTCGGCGGCGTGGACATGAACCGCTGGATCGAGTTCAAGGCCGGCCAGCCCGAGGCCTTCACCGCCTTCATGGCGGGCGGGCGCGAGCAGTGCGGCCTGTTCGAGCGGCCCTTCGTCTCGTGGCGCAACGACGTGGCGCTCTTCATGGGGCCGCGCCAGTCGGGCTACTCGGCGCTCGACGTGGACGACCTCACCGCCGTGGAGGTGCGCTCGCACCGCGCCATGGCCGCGCACCTCGACTACTTCCGCGCCCATGCGCCCGGTTTCGAGAACGCCTACCTGATGCTGAGCGCGCCGCAGATCGGCGTGCGCCATGCGCGCCGCCTCGTCGGCGTGGGCTCGGTGCTGCGCAGCCAGTGGCCCGACGGCGTGCCGCTGGCCGACGAGATCGGCATGTCGCCTGCCGTCTCGCCCAAGTTCCCGAACATCTCCATTCCCTACGGCGCACTGGTGCCGAAGCAGCTCGACGGCCTGCTGGCCTGCGGGCGCCACATCTCCTGCGACCGCAACTCGCACGGCTTCATGCGCGAGATCCCGCAGTGCTGGATCACCGGACAGGCGGCCGGCGTGGCGGCCGCGCTCGCCTCGCGCGGCGGCATCGAGCCGCGCTTCGTCGACGTGGGTGCGCTGCAGTCCGCGCTGCTGGAGCAGGGCGTGCATCTGCGCGCCGGGGCCGGTACGGGGCAGGGCGCGGCGGCTTCGCCCGCCACGGCCGAGGCCGGCGCCTGATGGGCCTGCACTGGAACTCGCACGGCCATGAACCCGGCAACCCTCCATCCGCGAGCCTCTACATTCGGTAGTCCCGATCCTGAGAGTCTTGCGAAGGGTTCCTCCATGTCCACCGAAAAGAACGACACCTCTTTCCCCCAGGCCGAACAGCAGGCCGACGCGCGCGGCGAGCGCTCCGACACCGTGAGCGCGCTGGAGCGCGGCATCTCGGTGCTGCGCTGCTTCAGCGAAGACCGGCCCGTGCTCGGCCATGCCGACCTGGCGCGCATGACCGGCATTCCGCGCGCCACCGTCAACCGGCTGGTCGCCACGCTGCTCTCGCTGGGCATGCTCAAGCCGGCGCAAGCGCCCGACCGCTTCATGCTCGGCCCGGGCGTGGTGTCGCTGTCGCGCGTGTTCCTCGGCAGCCTCGACGTGCGCGCCGCCGCACGGCCCAGCATGCAGGCGATGGCGGAGGAGGTGGGGGCTTCGGTCTACCTCGCGATCCGCGACGGCATGGAGATGGTGCTGATCGAGGCCTGCCGCCCGCGCTCGTCGATGCTCTCGGCGCGTCTCGACGTCGGCTCGCGCGCACCGCTGGCCAACTCGGCGCTCGGCCGCGCGTACCTCTCGGCGCTGCCCGAGGCGCAGCGCAACCAGCTCGTCGACTCGATGCGCCTGCTGCGCGGGCCCGAGTGGGACAGCATCGCGCCCGGCATGAACCGCGCCATCGGCGAATCGAAGCGGCTGGGCTACTGCCTTTCCCTCGGCGAGTTCCACCGCGAGATCAATTCGGTGTCGGTGCCCCTCATCGGGCCCGACGGCGAGGTGATGGCGCTCAACGGCGGCGGCGCCGCCTTCGTGTTCACGGAAGACCGGCTGCGCAACGAACTCGCGCCGCGCCTGCACGACATCGCGCTGAGCATCGCGCGCGACATCGGCGGGCACGTGCCGACCCCGACACCCACACCCTCGCCGGGCTAGCAGTCCCGGCCGGGGTCCATTCCCCACGACACAGAAGAACGGAGACACAGGTCATGCACCTGAGCGATGAAGAAAAAGCCATGTACGACGGCCGCGACGGCCCGGCCGTGCAGAAGGCGATGGACCTGCTGGTGCGCTACGGCGAGGCATTGGGGGCAGAGCGATTGGTCGAGACGCGCAACGTCTGTGCCACCATCACTTCGACCACACCCTTCCAGCGCGACTTCGCGCTCGCAAAGGGCGGCGGCATGGACGCGGTGTTCTCCGAATTCAGCCTCGACAGCCAGGAGACCGTCGAGATCCCCAAGTTCAAGGTCTTCACCAGCCACCTGCAGCTGGGCTTCGACCCCGGCCAGCCCGAGCGCATGGGCGTGAGCGAGGAGATTGTCCAGTTCTACAACAAGAGCGAGCGCCACGCGGCCGGCCTCGGCGCGCAGATCATGAACACCTGCACGCCCTACCAGGTCGGCAACATCCCGACGCGCGGCGAGCACTGCGCGTGGATGGAGTCGTCGGCGGTCGTTTACTGCAATTCGGTGCTGGGCGCGCGCACCAACACCGAAGGCCGCGAGAGCACCGGCGCGGCCATGCTCACCGGACGCATTCCCTACTGGGGCTACCACCTCGACCAGAACCGCCGCGCCACGCACGTGGTCGAGCTCGACATCGAAGTCGAATCGGTGCAGGACTGGGGCCTGCTCGGCTATTACATCGGCGAGCACGTGCAGGAGCGGGTGCCGGTGGTGCACAGCCGGCGCGGCATCTCGCGGGTGCCCAACCTGCCGAGGCTCAAGCACTTCGGCGCGGCGGCCTCGTCCTCGGGCGGCGTGGAGATGTATCACATCGCCGGCGTCACGCCCGAGGCGCTCACGCTCGAGCAGGCGCTCGGCGGCAGGGCGCCGGTGGAGGTGCTGCGCTATGGCGAGGCCGAGCGCCGCGCCACCTACGAGAAGATCAACATCACGGCCAGGGACGCCGAGGTGCAGTACGTGATGCTGGGCTGCCCGCACTACACGATCGAGCAGATCTGGGAGGCCGCGCAGCTCATCGAAGGGCGCAAGGTGCATCCTGACTGCGAGCTGTGGATCTTCACGCCGCGCGCCATCAAGGCGCTGGCCGACCGCAACGGCTACACCAAGATCATCGAGGACGCGGGCGGCATCATCATGGGCGACAGCTGCTCGGCCATGAGCCGCGCCGTGCCCAAGGGCACGAAGACAGTGGCGCTCGATTCCGCCAAGCAGGCGCACTACCTGCCCGCCATCCTCGGCGTGCAGGCCTGGTTCGGCAGCACGGCCGAATGCATCGACGCGGCCTGCACGGGCCGCTGGAACGGGGGCTACGCATGAGCGCCGAAGCAGTGAAGGAGCAACAACAAACCATCGTCATCCGCGGCCGCAAGGTGGTGGGCGGCGTGGCGGAAGGCGAGGCGCTGGTCACGCGCGACCGCATCTCGGGCTGGGGCGGCATCGACCCGCGCACCGGCACCGTCGTCGAGACGCGGCACGAGCTGCGCGGGCAGAGCTTCGCGGGCAAGGTGCTGGTGTTCCCGGGGGCCAAGGGCTCCTCGGGCTGGTCGGCCATGTTCCACATGACGCGGCTCATGAACTCGGCGCCGGCCGCGTTCCTGTTCAACGAGATGACGACCAAGATGGCGCTGGGCGCCGTGGTCACGCACTCGCCCGCGATGACGGACTTCGAGCGCGACCCGCTCGAATGCATCGAGACCGGCGACTGGGTGCGCGTGGACGCGGACCGCGGCGTGGTCGAGATCACGAAGAAGAAACAGGAAGGTGCCGCATGACCCGCCCGCTACGCAGCAACTTCCCGCGCGGCTCCTATCTCTGGTCGGTGCGCAATGCGCACTGGCGCGCGCTCGGCATTCCGGAGGAGGACTGCGAGAAACCCAAGATCGCCATCGTCAACAGCTCCTCGGAGCTGGCCGCCTGCTTCAGCCACCTCGACCGCGTGGCGGCGGAGATCAAGGAAGCCATCCGCGTAGCGGGCGGCGTGCCCTTCGAGATCCGCACCGCCGCGCCCAGCGACTTCATCACCGGTGCGGGTGCACGCGGCGCCTACATGCTCGGTGCGCGCGACCTCGTCACCAACGACATCGAGGTGGCCGTCGAAGGCGCGCAGCTCGACGGCATGGTCTGCCTTACCTCCTGCGACAAGACCGTGCCGGGCCAGCTCATGGCGGCCGCGCGGCTGAACATCCCGACGCTGCTCGTGCCCTGCGGCTATCAGCCCAGCGGCGAGTACAAGGGCCACCACATGGACATCGAGGAGGTGTTCATCGGCGCGATGCATGCCGTCACCGGGAATCTTCCCGTTGAGGAACTGGTGGGCATGAGCCGCGAGGCCATCCGCGGCCCCGGCGTGTGCTCGGGCCTGGGCACTGCCAACTCGATGCACATCGTCTGCGAGGCGCTCGGCATGGCGCTGCCCGGCAGCGCGCCGGTGGCCGCGCTGAGCCCGAAGATGATGGCCGACGTGCGCGCGGCCGGCACGCGCATCGTGCAGATGGTGTGGGACGACCTGAAGCCCCGCGACATCCTCACGCCCGGCGCCTTCGCCAACGCGGTGCGCGCGGTGCTGTCGATCGGCGGCTCGCTCAACACCGCCAAGCACCTGCAGGCGGTGGCGACCGAGGGCGAGACCGGCGTCGACGTGTACGGCATGTTCGAGCGCCTGGGCCCCGAGACGCCGGTGCTGGCCGGCGTGCGGCCCATCGGCAACGACTCCATCGAAGCCTTCGAGGCGGCCGGCGGCTGCCGCGCGCTGATGAAGCAACTGGAGCCGCTGCTCGACACCGGCGTGCGCACCGTCACCGGCGGCACGGTCGCCGACAACCTGCGCGATGCCGAGGTGGCCAATGCCGAAGTGATCCGCCCCATCGGCCGGCCGGTGGCGCCGCTGCCGGCCATCGTGCTGCTGCGCGGCAACCTCGCGCCGGAGTCGGGCCTCATCAAGACCGGCATCGCCGAGCGCAAGGTGCGCCGCTTCACCGGCCCGGCCGTGTGCTTCTGGACTTCGGACGCGGCCATCGCCGCGCTGAAGAAGGGCGAGATCGTGCCTGGGCAGGTGGTCGTGATGCGCGGCGCCGGTGCCTGCGGCGGTCCGGCGATGGGCGGTGGCGCATCGCGCGTGGTCTTCGCCGTCGACGGCGCGGGGCTCGGCGACCAGGTCGCGCTGCTGACCGACGGGCACCTCTCGGGGCTGGTCTGCAAGGGCCTCGTGGTGGCCGAGGTGTCGCCAGAGGCCGCGCTCGGCGGGCCGCTCGGTCTGGTGCGCGACGGCGACGTCATCACCATCGACCTCGACGCGCGCCGCCTCGACATCGACCTGAGCGACGCCGAACTGCAGGCGCGCCGCGACGGCTGGCAAGCGCCCCCGCTGATGCATGACACCGGCTGGCTGCAGCAGTACCGGCGCAACGTGAGTCCGCTTTCCAAGGGCGCGGTGCTCGTGCGCACCGAACGCACCGTGCCCCCGGGCTAGGCCTTTTTCAACCCCGGCTTTCGCCAACCGGTGCGGACCCCCGTCCGCACCCGGTGGCGCAGCCCTGCGCGCCTTCGTTAGTTCGACAGAGTTTTCAACCCAAGAAAAGAAGCAGGAGACAAGCAAACCATGAAGAGAATCTTGATGTGGTCGGCGCTGGGGCTGGCCGGCACCGGCGTGGCACAGGCGCAATCCAGCGTCACCGTGTTCGGCGTGATGGACCTCGGCATCCAGTACACGAACGGCGCGGGCCCGGGCGGCGGCTCGGTGAAGGCGCTGTCGAACGGCGGGCTTTCCACCAGCCGGCTCGGCTTTCGCGGCACCGAGGACCTCGGCGGCGGCCTGCGCGCGGGCTTCTGGCTCGAAGGCAGCCTGAACCCCGACACCGGCACCGGCCGCCCGAGCAATTCCAACAACCAGGCCAGCGGCGCGGGCACGGCGGGCCCGATCACCTTCGACCGCATGTCCTTCGTGAGCCTCTCGTCCGACACGCTGGGCGAACTGCGGCTGGGCCACGACTTCATTCCCACGCACTACAACAGCATCTACTTCGACCCCTTCAACGCCAACGGCGTGGCGCGCGCGGGCAACCTGACCTTCGCGGCCGTGGGCACGGGGCCGCTGCCCACCACCATCACCGGCAGCAACACCGTGAGCTACTGGCTGCCGCCCAACCTCGGCGGCTTCTACGGCATGGCGATGGTGGGCACCGGCGAGAACGACTCGACCCTGGCGAACCGCCACGACGGCAACTTCGCCGGAGCGCGCTTCGGCTTCGCATCGGGCGCCTTCGACGTGGCGGCGGCGGTCACGCGCTCGAAATTCAACGCCACCGCCACCGTCGGCAACTACACGCACGCCAACATCGGCGGCTCGTCGGGACGCGGGCTTCGCCAAGTTCTTCGCGCTCTACAACAAGGTGACGGTGAGGCTGGCGGCCGGCACGGTGCGCAAGAACACGGCCGAGATCGGTGCGCACATCCCGGCCTTCGAGGTCGGGCGCATCCGCATCAGCTACGCCTACCTCGACGACCGCAGCGACGAGAGCCTGCGCAACGCCAACGGCATGCCGCGCAACCGCGACGACGCGCGGCAGTTCGGCATCGGTTACGTGCACAACCTGTCGAAGCGCACCGCGCTCTACGGCACCTACGCGAGGCTGATGAACAGCGGGCAGGGGCGCTACGTGGTCAGCGGCGGCGTGGTGCCGGCGGCCGGGCATCGCTCGACCGGCTGGGAATTCGGCGTGCGCCATCTCTTCTGAAGCGGAGGCATCCCATGCAACGCAGAACCCTGACCCTGGCGGCCCTCGCGGCCGCGGCGCTGCCCAGCACGGCGGCATGGAGCGCCGATGCGTTCCCCAACAAGCCGCTGAAGCTGATCGTCGGCTTCGCGGCCGGGGGCGGTGCCGACGTGCTCTCGCGCATCATCGCGGAGGGGCTGGCCAAGCAGCTCGGCCAGCAGGTGATCGTGGAGAACCGCCCCGGCGCCGACGGCGTGCTCGCCGCGCAGGCCACCTCGTCGGCCAGGCCCGACGGCTACACGCTGCTGATGGGCACCAACACCGCGATGGTGGCCGCGCCCACGCTGCGGCCGACGCCGCCCTACGACCCGTTCAAGGCCTTCACGCCGATCAGCTCGGCCGGGCAGTTCTCGATGTTCCTGGTGGTGCCCACCAGCCTGCCGGTGAAGAGCGTGAACGAGCTGCTGGCGCTGGTGGCGTCGAAGCCCGGTGCGCTCAATTCGGCGTCGAGCAACAGCGCCTCGGAGCTCGCGATGCTGCAGCTGCTGGGCGACCGCAAGGTGGTCAACGCGCGCTACAAGGGCGACATGCAGGCCATGACCGATCTGCTGGGCGGGCAGATCCAGATGATGTTCACCACCGGCACGCTGGCGCCGGGCTTCGTGAAGGAGGGGCGCATCCGCGCGCTGGTGACGCTGCTGCCGCAGCGCAGCGCCCTGTTGCCCGACGTGCCTACGGGCGGCGAGCTCGGGCTGGGCAAGCTCACCATCACGCCCTGGGCCGGCTTCTTCGGCCCGCCGGGGTTGCCGCAGGCGATCACCGACAGGCTCTCGCAGGAACTTCAGAACACGCTGAAGCGCCCCGAGGTGCACGCGCAGCTGGTGCAGCAAGGCTTCGAGGGCTACGGCATGAGCCCCGCGAAGTTCGCCGAGTTCTTCCGCACGCAGTACGACGCTTTCGGCGCCACGGTGCGCGAGCACAACGTCAAGTTCGAATAGCGGCCGCTTCGCGGCGCCAGAAGGCCGCGTCGGGAAAGCTGCCCGCGCCGGCCGCCGCGTTGTCGGCCATGTGCTCGCGGCGGCTGGTGCCCGGGATCGTGCAGGTCACGGCCGGGTGGCTCAGCACGAACTTCAGCAGCACCTGCGCCCAGCTGGTGCAGCCGATCTCGCCGGCCCACGGCGGCAGCGGCTTGTCGCGCAGCCGGCGCAGCAGTCCGCCGCCGCCGAAGGGCATGTTGACGATCACCGCCACACCGCGCTCTGCGGCCAGCGGCAGCAGCCGCTGCTCGGCCTCGCGCGCATCGAGCGAGTAGTTGATCTGCAGGAAGTCGAGCTTCTCTGCCTTCAGCACCGCCTCGACCTCGCCATAGGCCGAGGCGGTGTAGTGCGTGACGCCGATATAGCGCACGCGGCCCTGGTCCTTCCAGCCACGCAGCGTGGCGAGGTGCGTGCGCCAGTCGACGAGGTTGTGCACCTGCATCAGGTCCATGCGCCGGGTGCGCAGACGTGAGAACGACTGCTCCATCTGCGCGATGCCGGCCTCGCGGCCCGAGGTCCAGACCTTGGTGGCGAGGAAGGCTTTGGCCTGCTGCTTCGACGCGGCCAGCAGCTCGCCGGTGGTTTCCTCGGAGCGGCCGTACATCGGCGAGCTGTCGATCAACGTACCGCCGGCCGCGAACAGGGCGTCGAGCACGCCGGGCAGGCGCGCGTATTCCTCGCTGCCGGGGCGCTGGTCGAAGCCGATCCAGGTGCCGCAACCGATCACGGGCAGCGCTTCCTTGGTGGAGGGGATGGGGCGGGTGTTCATGGCGGGCTTGGACGGGGTTTGGGCGAAGGCCGGTAGCGCGGCGCCGGCGCACAGCGCGAGGCCCAGGCGCAGCAGTTCGGCGCGGGTGAGGGCGGGAAGGTCGTTCCGGGGCGGCATTGCCGGCCAGTATCCGGTGGCGCGACGGCGGGCGCGATGCCTCACCCTGTGCTCCAATCCGCCTTTTCGCTGCCTCATATTCACCATGGGAATGCCACTCTCCCTGCTTCGCATGCCCTCGCTGGACCTGGTGCGGGGCTTCGTCGCGGTGGGTCGGCGCATGAGCATCTCGCTCGCTGCGCAGGACCTGTGCCTCACGCAGTCGGCGGTCAGCAAGCAGATCCACGCGCTCGAATCGCAGCTCGGCGTCGCGCTGCTGGTGCGCGGGCACCGCTCGATCTCGTTCACGCCCGAGGGCGAGCGGCTCTTTCGCAGCGCCGACGGCGCCGTGCAGCAGCTGCAGGACGTGATGGGCGGCATCCGCCAGTCCGGCGAGCAGCGCCCCGTGACGCTCAGCGCGAGCATCGGCATGACTGGGCTGTGGCTGCTGCCGCGGCTGGGCAAGGTGCAGAAGCTGCATCCGGGCGTGGACGTACGGGTGTCCTCCAACAACCGGCTGGCCGACCTGCGCAACGACGGCATCGACCTGGCCATCCGCTACACCACGCCCGCGCTGGCGCCGGCCGGGTCGGTGCGGCTCTTCGGGGAGACGGTGGCGCCGGTCGCGCACCCCTCGCTCGGGCTGCGCTCGCTCGACGAGCCCGGGGCGCTGGCCGGCCAGTGCCTGCTGGCCTTCGAGGATCCGCAGCACCCCTGGCTGCAGTGGAAGGACTGGCTCGCGGCGGTGGGCTGGGCCGACGCGAAGCCGCAGGCGGTGTTGCACTTCAACCAGTACGACCAGCTGATCCAGGCCGCGCTGGCCGGGCAGGGCGTGGCGCTGGGGCGGCTGGAGCTGATCCAGCCGCTGCTCGACGAGAACCGGCTGGTGCGCATCGCCGCGCCGGTGCCGGAGCAGCCCTCGGGCCATGCCTACTGGCTGATCCAGGCGGAGGAATCGCCGCGCGAGGACGTGCGCCACGTCGCCGAATGGCTGGTGGACGAGGCGCGAAGGTCGTCAGTCGGCTGAGGCCTGCGCCTTGCAGAACGCGATCGCCTCGTCGAGCCGGTCGTTGCCCCAGAACATCTCGTCGTCCACGAAGAACGTGGGCGCGCCGAAGATGCCTTTCTCGGCCGCCGTCTCGGTCTGTTGCCGCAGCCGCAGCTTGTTGGTGTCCGACAGCGCCTCCTCGATGACGCGGTGCGCCGGCAGGCCGAGCGAGCCCAGCAGCTCGTGCATTGCCTGGGGCGAATCGATGTCGCGGTCCTCGGCGAAATTCATCGACATGGTGCGGCGGCAGAACTCGCCCATCCACGGCTGCGAGGCACCCACCAGCGCGATGCGAAGCGGCAGCACGGCCGGGCGCGGAAAGTGGGTTGGCCGCTGCCACGGCAGGCCGTACTTGCGGCACTGGCGGGCCATGTCCTTCCAGGTGTAGTCGCCCTTTTCCTTCTGCAGCACGAAGGGCGAAGACTCCCAGCCGAAGGAACGGAAGATCGGCCCCAGCAGGAAGGGCCGCCAGCGGACGGCGATGCCGTGCGCGGCGGCATCGGCTTCGATGCGCATGGTGCTCAGGTAGCTGTAGTTGCTGCCGAAGTCGAACCAGAACTCGAGTGCGGCGCTCATTCGAACACCACCAGGCAGCGGGCCTCGATGCTCTCGCGCAGCGGCGCGTCGGCGGGCGTTTCGGGGTGGTCGAAGGCCGCGTGCGGCGTGTAGCGCGAGACGCCGCCGAGTTGCGAGTCGTACTGCTTGAAGACCAGCGCCTCGTGCCGGTCCATCGCGGAGAAGTACGACCAGCGGTGCGTGGGCGAATGCGTCGCCAGATAGATCTCGCCGGTGCGGCGCGGATAGCGCACCTCTGCGCTGACCAGGTCCTTCGCCATCACCGAGCGCGCGTCGCACACGGCCAGCGGCGTGTCGAGCACCGGCCCCTTGATCGAGCGCCAGACATTGACGATGCAGTAGCGCCGCACGGCTGCGGCCTCTTCGGGGTCGGTCAGCACCAGCGCGAGTCTTCGGCGGCCCGATTCCTCTGTGTAGTCGTTGTGGATGCGGCCGTTGGCGGCGGCCCGGCCGTCGGTCGCGCGGCGGCCGAAGCTTAAAGCGGCGCGGTCGGCCTCGCGCCGGCGCACCAGGTGGTCGAACACATAGGCGCGCGCGCCGCCGGTGACGGCCAGCGCCAGTTCGGCCACCTCGCGGTGGTAGACGGCCTCGACCTCCGCGTCGTCGAGGAAGTCGCGCACGGCCGTGGGCGCATCGCGCAGCACGAAGCCCTCGCGCTCGATGTCGGGCGGCGTGGCGGCGGTGCGCGCGTCGGCGATCGGCATGGGGCGCAGCTCGTAGCTGCCGCTTTCCCATGGCGTGTCGGGCGGGGGCTGGAAGGTGTAGCTGAAGGGGCGCAGGGCGGAGGGCTGGAGGTAGTTCAGGCCTGCGGTGACGGTGCTCTGGGTGGTCATGCGTGGCTCCTTGTGGATGGGGCCATTGGAGCGAAGCGGCGCCCCGGGCTCAAACGACTTCTTTTCGCCTTCGCATGAGCTTCAGGAATGTGAAGGCCGACGGTAAGAAGAAAAACAGGGAAAGCGGCGTTCCTGTTGTAGGCTGCGAAATACTGTATGAAAATACAGTTAACAGTCATCGCCATGGGCCTTCCTTTCCTCGATTCCTTTTCCGCTGCCGCGGGCCGCGGCGTCTGGCACGCCGACGAGCTCGGGTTGGCCGACGCTCAGGTCGTCGCCACCGGCCATGCTGCGCTCGACGCCGAGCTGCCGGGCGGCGGCTGGCCGGTCGGCGCGATGACGGAACTGCTGCTGCCCGCGCCCGAGGCTCATGTCTGGCGGCTGCTGCTGCTCGCGCTGGCGCAGGCGGTGGCCGCGCGGGGCGGGCCGGTGGTGCTGATCGGCGCGCCCTACGAGCCCTGCGGCGCGTCGCTCGCGGCGCAGGGGCTGCCGGTGGAGGCGCTGATGTGGGTGCGCAGCGAGGCCCCGGCCGCGCGGCTGTGGGCCTGTGAGCAGGCGCTGCGCTGCGCCGACGTGTCCGCCGTCGTCGCCTGGCTGCCGCAGGCGCGGGTGGGCGAGTTGCGGCGGCTGCAGCTGGCGGCCGCGCAGCACGAGGTGCTGCTCTTCGTGTGCCGGCCCGAGTCGGTGGCGCTGTCGGCATCGCCCGCGCGGCTGCGCATCCGGGCCGATCGCAGCGAAGCCGATGCGTCGCAGATCGAACTGCACATCCTCAAGCGCCGAGGCCCGCCGCTGGCCGCGCCGGTGATGCTGCCTGCCCGCAACGAGCGCATGGCCGCGCTGCTGGCCGCCGCCCGGCTGCGGCGCAAGCTGCGCCTGCAGCAGCAGGGCGTGGCCCCTGCGGGCGAACCGGCAGCCTCGGCCACGGTGGTGCGCATCGACGCATGGAAAGGAGGCCAGGATGCACTGGATCGCCTTGCGGTGGTTGCCTGAAGCCGGCACGCCAGACACGCCCGATGCCCTGGCGACCATGCCCACGCCCGAGGCTCTGGGCTGGTGGGCCCTGAAGTACACGCCCCACGTCGCCTGGCTCGACGAGGCGCTGATGCTCGAAGTCTCCGCCTGCGAGCGCCTCTGGGGCGGGCGTATGCAGCTCATGCGCCTGCTGCAGGCCGACAACCCCGCGCCCGACGCGCGCATGCTGGGCACGCAGGGCGCCACCAGCCTGATCGCATTGGCGCGGCTGCGACTGTTCGTGCGCGACGAGAAGCGCCCGAAGGACGTGCCTGCCGGCCTTCCGCTCGACACGCTGAGCGCCGCGCATGAGCACCTCGACCTGCTGGCGCGCCTGGGTTGCCGCACCTGGGGCGATGTGGCGGCGCTGCCGCGCGGCGGGCTCACGCGGCGCTTCGGCACCGGGCTTCGCGAGGCGCTAGACATCGCCTGGGGCCTTCGCCCCGAAAGCCATTCATGGCTCACGCTGCCCGACGTGTTCGAGCAGAAGCTGGAGCTGCCCGCGCTGGCCGAGACCGCGCCCGAACTCATGTGGTCGGCCAACCGGCTGCTGACCTCGCTGCAGCTCTGGCTGCGCGCCCGCCAACGCGGCGTGCGTGCGCTGGAGCTGCAATGGACGCTCGACCTGCGGCGCTTCAACGGCGTGAACCTGCCGCCGCACGAGCAGCTCACCGTGCGCACGGCAGAACCCACGCAGGACATGGCGCACCTGCGCCGGTTGCTGTCCGAAAAGCTGGCCCTCGCCACGCTGGCCGCGCCCGCGAGCTGGATCAGGCTGCGCACGCTCGAGACCGACCCGTGGGCCGGCGCCAGCACCAGCTTCCTGCCGGAAGACAACCGCAAGGGCGACAGGCTGCACGAGATGGTCGAGCGGCTCAGCGTGCGGCTCGGTCCGCAGCAGGTGGTGGTGCCGTCTGCGCAGGCCGACCACCGGCCCGAGCGCAAGCAGGCGTGGCGGCCTGCATTGCAGAAGGAAAAGGACAAGGAGAAGCCGGCCGGCGACAAGAGCCGGAAGGCGGCTGCCGCAGCGGCCTCGCAGCCCGACGCCGTCTACCCGCCGTGGCTGTTGCCCGAGCCGCTGCTGCTAGAAATGGACGGCGAGCGCCCCTGCTACCGCGGCCCGCTGAGTCGGCTGATCGGCCCGCAGCGTGTCGAAACCGGCTGGTGGGGCGACAAGGAAGAAGGCGGCCAGCCCGCGATGCGCGACTACTACGTCGCGGAAAGCCCCGAGGCCGGGCTGGTGTGGATCTTCCGCGAGCGGCCCGCAGCGCGTTTTTCTTCCGGCGAGGTCCGCTGGTACCTGCAAGGCTTCTATGCCTGAGCTGAGCGGCAAGCAGGAAAGCAGGCGGCAGCCCGCCAAGGTGCATGCGCTGCCGGTGCCGCTGCGCAAGCCGCCTTCGTTCGACTTGCCCGACTACGCGGAGCTGCACTGCCTGACCAACTTCAGCTTCCAGCGCGGTGCCTCGACGCCGGAGGACATCGTGGACCGGGCCTACCAGCTCGGCTACAAGGCGCTGGCCATCACCGACGAATGCTCCGTGGCCGGCATCGTGCGGGCGCATGTGTGCCTGCGCGACATGGAGAAAAAGATCGACGACTACGCGAGGAGCTGTCCTGACGAGCTGCCAATCCCGCGCAACGCCGATTTCCGCCTGCTGTTCGGCAGCGAGTTCCGCTTCGAGCGCTTCAGGCTCGTGGTGATCGCGAACGACACCGAGGGCTGGGGCAACCTCTGCGAGTTCATCACCGCCGCTCGCAACACCGAGCTGCCCAAGGGCGAGTACCGCGTGAGCTGGGAAGAAAGCGACGTGGCGTCGCTGCAGCATTGCCAGGTTCTCCTTGTACCGAATCGCAACCCCGGCGGCGCGATGGATACGGCCACGCTGCACGAAGACCTGCTGGCTGCCAAGGCGCTGTACGGCGAGAACCTCTGGCTGGCGGTTGAACTGTTCAACGAACTCGACGACGACCTCTGGCTCGTGACGCTGATGCAAGCGGGCGAGGACGCGGGCGTGCCGCTGGTGGCTGCCGGCGACGTGCACATGCATGCGCGCTCGTGCAAGCCGCTGCACGACGTTCTGACAGCCGTGCGGGAGGGCAAGACGGTCGCCGAGTGCGGCTTTGCACTGCAGTCGAACGCCGAGCGGCACCTGCGGCAGCGCGTGCGGCTGGCCGAGCTGTATCTCTCGCAGATGCTGGACAACACGCTGGTGGTGATGGAACGGTGCAGGTTCGATCCGGAGGTGATCCGGGAGAACTACAAGTACCCGCTGGAAAACCTGGGCAACGACGAGACGCCAGCGCAGACGCTGGTGCGAAAGACGTGGGAAGGCGCGCGGAATCGCTATCCAGGCGGTATTCCCGAGAAGGTACAGGCACAGGTACAGAAAGAGCTCGACATCATCATCGAGCTCAAATACGAGATGTTCTTCCTCACCGTGGAAGACATCGTGCGCTTCGCCCGCTCGAAGAACATTCTTTGCCAGGGGCGTGGCTCGTCGGCCAACTCGGCGGTCTGCTTTTGCCTTGGCATCACGGCGATCGATCCGGCCAAGGGGCACCTGCTGTTCGAGCGCTTCCTCAGCCGCGAGCGCCGTGAACCACCCGACATCGACGTCGATTTCGAGCATCAGGAGCGCGAGAAGGTCATCCAGTACATCTACGAGAAGTACGGCCGCCATCGCGCAGCCATCGCCGCCGTCGTCATCTGCTACCGCTCCCGCAGCGCATTGCGCGACGTGGGCAAGGCCATCGGCATCGACGAGCGGTTGATCGACGAATTCGCGAAGGACCACTACTGGTTCGACGACACCGTGCTCGGCGAGCAGCTGCGGCAGGCTGCTGCTCGTGTCGGTGTCGAAGAGGACGAACTCAAGCTGATGCACTGGATCGAGATGACGCAGCGGCTCAAGGGCTTTCCGCGCCATCTGAGCCAGCATGTGGGCGGCTTCGTGCTCACGCACACCAAGCTCACGCGGCTGGTGCCGGTGGAGAAGGCGTCGATGAAGGATCGCTCCGTCATCCAGTGGGAGAAGGACGACCTCGAAGCCATGGGCATGCTCAAGGTCGACGTGCTCGCGCTCGGCATGCTCAGCGCGATCCGCCGCGGACTGGAGCACATGAACCGCTGGCGCAACTCGGCGCTGGAGATGCATCAGATACCCAGCGACGATCCGAAGGTGTTCGAAATGATCTGTGACGCCGACACCATCGGCGTGTTCCAGATCGAGAGCCGCGCTCAGATGTCGATGCTGCCGCGCCTGAAGCCGCTCACCTACGAAGACCTGGTGATCGAGGTCGCCATCGTGCGGCCGGGGCCCATACAGGGCGGCATGGTGCATCCGTATCTCAAGCAGCGGGAGCGGGTGCGCAAGGGCTTGCCGATTCACTACGAAAAAGAGGAACTGCGCGAGGCGCTGGAACGCACGCTGGGCATCCCGATCTTCCAGGAGCAGGTGATGCAGATCGCCATGATCGCGGCCAGGTTCACAGCCGACGAAGCAGATCAGCTGCGCAGAGCCATGGCCGCATGGAAGCGCAAGGGCGGCCTCGGAAAATTTCATGACAAGCTGGTGCGCGGCATGGTCGACAACGGCTACAAGGAAGCCTTCGCCGAAGCCATCTTCAAGCAGGTCATGGGCTTCGGCGATTACGGCTTTCCCGAAAGCCACGCCGCCAGCTTCGCGCTGCTGGTGACGGTGAGCAGCTGGCTCAAGAACTACGAGCCGGCCTGCTTCCTGGCCGCGCTGCTCGATTCGCAGCCGATGGGCTTCTACAGCCCCTCGCAGCTGGTGCAGGACGCCCGCCGCCATGGCGTGGAGGTGCGCCCGGTCGACGTCACGCGCAGCGATTTCGACACCACGCTCGAAGCCCGCGACCCCAATGTTCCACGCATGCCGGCCGGCACCGACGAGCGCTATGCCGAGCGCCTGGGCAGGGAGGACCAGCCCGCGGTGCGGCTGGGCCTGAACCGCATCGCGAGCCTTAGTGAAGGCGGTGTCAAGCGCCTGCTTGAAGCACGCGCGCAGGCACCTTTCACGAGCACCGAAGACCTCGCCCTGCGCGCCGAACTCGACGGCAAGGACATGGCCGCGCTGGCCGCGGCCGATGCGCTGATGTCGCTCTCGGGCCACCGGCGCCAGCAGGTGTGGGACGCCACCGCGCAGCGCCGCGCGCCGGCCCTGCTGCGGGGCGTGCCGATCAACGAGCAGGCGCTGCTGCTGCCGGCCGCGTCCGAGGGCGAGGAGATCGTGGGCGATTACGCGTCGCTGCGGCTCACGCTGCGGCGTCATCCGCTCGCGCTGCTGCGCCCGCGACTTGCGCGCATGAAGCTCATGAGCGCGGCCGAGCTGCGTTCGCTGCCCAGCGGGCAGACAGCGCGCGCCTGCGGCATCGTCAAGGGGCGGCAGCGCCCGCAGACGGCCAACGGCACCATCTTCGTCACGCTGGAGGACGAGACCGGCAACGTCAACGTGATCGTCTGGAGCCACGTCATCGAGGCCTGGCGCGAGCCGCTGCTCAAGTCGCACCTGCTCGCGGTGCAGGGCACCTGGCAACGCGACGACGACAGCGGCGGCAAGGTGCAGCATCTGATCGCCACCGGCTTCAAGGACCTGACGCCACTCATGGGCCGGCTCGCGCAGAGCAACACGAGCCGGGACTTTCACTGAAGCGAGGGAAGAGACCGGATGCAACCGAACGTTCCATGCCTCGCGCCTTCCGCCGCTTTTCGCTAACCTGCTTTTGCCATGTCCGAATCAGCCGTTCTCGATCCTGTCGTTGCCATGCCCATCGGCCCACCGCCACCCGCGCCCGACGTGCCGGTGCCCCTGCCTCCGCCATTGCAGCCGCCCATGCCGCCGCCGGAGGGCGATCCGCCGCCGGGCGAGCCGCCGGTGACCGACCCCGGCTTTCCGCCGCCCGTGGTGGACCCGCCACCGCCGATGCAGACGGCCGTGCCCTTCGGCAAGCTGCATGCGCGGCGCCTGCGCGAGATCTACCGCTCGGCCGGCTGGCCGTGCTGCGACACCATCGAAGTCGAACTGCTCGCGGGCGGCTACCTGGAGCGCGTGCGCACGGCGCACGGACATGAGACGCTGCGCGTGACCGACGCCGGCATCGCGCGCATCGCCACCACGCTCACCGTCAACCGCGCGGCGCTGTCGCCGCACGAGGCGCTGGTGGAGCGCGTGGCGCGCGAGATGACGCGCGGCGGCCGCATCGCATGGCGCGGCCTGGGCCTGCGGGCCCGCCTGCCGCCGCTGGAAGAGGGCGGCAAGCCGCGCTGGTGCATGGCGCGGCCCGACGTGTTCTCGATCCGCAATACCACCGTGGAAGCCTATGCGCACCCCATCGTGCACGAGGTGAAGGTGAGCCGCGCCGACCTGCTGGGTGACCTGCGCAAGCCCGACAAGCGCGCTGCGTACCTCGACCTGGGCGGCGAGTGCTGGTACGTGCTGGGCAACGATGCTAAGGGGCGCTGCATCGCCAAGCCGGAGGAGGTGCCGGCCGAGTGCGGCGTGATGGTGCTGGATGGCGAGCGCCTCGTGGTGGCGCGCGCGGCCGTGCACCGCGCCTTCGAGCGCATTCCGTTCGCGGTGTGGCTGGCGCTGGCCAAGGCCCGGCCGGTCGAGGGCTTCGAGGACGAGGCGCAGGACATGCTGATCTGACGGAGCCTGGCCCCGCCGGCACGGACCCGATCAGGTGATGTCGTCGTAGCTGCGGTGCGCGATGGCGACGACGTCATCGGGCAGGAACTGTTCCTGCATCTGGCGCAGGCCTTCTTCGCGGTCTTGCGTGCTGGCCGCGGGGTCGAGCATCTGGTCGCAATACTCGAGCAGGTCTTTCACGATGCGCTCGTAGCGGTAGTAGGCGAGGGCGACCAGGTCGAGATCCCGCTGGCCGTAGCCCTCGTAGAACAGTGCCTCTTCCCGGGCTTGGTTCCAGGCGTGGCCCACACCGCCGCCGATGAACATCAGGTCGCGCTCCTTCGGGGCGAGGATGAGCGTGTCCCAGTCGACGATGGCAAGGCGGTCGTTGTCACCGAGCAGCACGTTGCCTGCGTGCAGGTCGGAGTGGCACGGCATCAGCTGCGGCGGGCGTTCGAGCAGGATGGAAGCGAGCTGCTCGCTGCGGTAGACGACGGTGTCGATCTCTTCCGCGCGCTCTTCCCAGAAGGCGAGAAAGCGTTCGACGATGCCGTCGCCCTTCACACCGTTGACGAAGCGCCGCTGGTAGCGGCGCACGCCCTCGCGCGAGTGATGGTCGTAGCGTTCGCGGAGAAGGGCGGCCGATAGCGATTCGGACAGCTCTGTGCGATGGATGGCTCCCAGCGCGGTGCCGAGCGCGATCCACTGCCGGTCGGTCAGTGTGCGTTCGAAGCCGCTGCTTCCGTCGAAGAAGGGGTAGAGCGCCCAGTCGAATCCATGGCCCTGCACGCTCAACTGGTGACTGGTCGTCGGCAAGGGCGCCATCACCGCTTCGATGCCTCGCTCGTGCCGCAGGAAGGCCGGCACGGCGACCACGCCCTGGTCGAAGCCACCACGGCGCAGCTTGAGGAAGTAGGTGGTGCCGTCGTTCGCGTGGATGCGAAAGACCGCGGAGTTCACATCGGCGCCGAGAGGCAGGAACTCGGCGCGGATGCCGTGCAGTTCGTAGGCACTGGCCAGGTGCTGTGCGATGGCGTCGTGCGGCAGGTCGGGAGGCGTCAGCATCCGCAGACTGTAGCGCCGGATGCGCGCGGGCCTCAGTGCAGTGGATAGGAGCCCAGCGGCTCGTGGCGGAACGGGTAGGTGAAGTGCGAGCGGACCAGGCGGAATTCCGTCGCGGTCCAGCGGATGGGTTTGAGCGAGCCGGGAGCCGCGGCGTGCATGGAATTCCGCGCGATGGTGATGTGCGGCGTCCAGCCCCGCTCGCCGATCCGCAGAGCAAAGCCGGCTTGCACCAGTGCGCGGCTGATGTCGTGCTGAAGGCGCCGCAGGCCTTCGTGCTCCGAAGGCTGGACCACCGAGACATCGTTGGACCATGTGCAGGAGCTGTCGAGCGTGAGCTGCAGCGGCCGCATCGACACCGCGGCGAGCGCCGTGCGCAGGCACTGCTCGGCATGGCCCTGCTGGTCATCGAGGTACTGCAGCGTCAGATGCATGCGTTCCACGGGTGGAAAGGAACAGCCCTTCGGCCACAACCAGTCCTTGCGGTGCGCTTCGATTTCAGCCTGCACCTGCGTGGTGGGGAAGAGTCCGACGAGAAGTCGATTGCGCTCGGTCATGGTGGGCTCCTTGGGGTGGTTTCAGGATTCCGGCGGCCACCAGCTCTCGGCCGTGGTCCGGATGACGCGCGCAGCGTGTGCGCGGATATCGTCCCGGGCAGACCCGTCGTCGTCGTGGTCCTTGTCGCGGGCCACCTTGAAGGGCCAAGTCGAGACTCGGCCTGTGCGGGTGCGGGATGGCTGCAACCGGTGCAGCCTGGAGAAGAAAAGAACCTGCGCGGTGGGCGCAGGCGGACTGGCGGTGGTCATGGGCGTCGCCTCGATGTTGTTCTTGGAGACGACGAATTCTAGAGAAATACTGTATGCATGTACAGTATTTGAGGAGGTCTCAAACCCTTGAGAAAAAGGTTCCTCAGGGCTGCGAGGGAGTGCCGAGCAGGGCGTCCAGATCGATGGACGCGGCCATCGCCCTGTAACCGGCATCGCCCGGGTGCAGGTGGTCGCCGGAGTCCATCGAAGCCTTCAGCCGCGAGGGCTGTGCGGGGTCGCGCAGCAGGGCGTCGAAGTCGGCCACCGCGTCGAAGGCGCCGCCTTCGCGGATCCACCGGTTCACGGCCTGGCGCACCTTGTCCTTGGCGGGCGAGTGGTGGCCTTCGAGCGGCGTGCCTTCCAGCGCCCGCTCGTTCGGCGGAATGGTGCCGGCCACGATGCGCACGTTGTGGGCATGGGCCATTTCCGCGAGCTGCTTCAGGCCCTGGATGACGGTCTCGGCGCGCATGGCGGGTTCATCGGGCGCGAAGGGGCCGCCGGGCCAGCCGATGTCGTTGGTGCCCAGCAGCACGATCATGGCGCGCACGCCCGGCTGGGCGAACACGTCACGGCCCGCGCGCTCCAGGCCCGCGCGGCCCATGCCGTCCTTCAGCAGGCGGGCGCCGGAGATGCCGGCGTTGAGCACCGCCACGTTCCGGCCGGCCAGCCGCTCGGCCAACGCATCGGGCCAGCGGGTGTTGGCGCCGGGCGTGGAGCCGTTGCCGTCGGTGATCGAGTCGCCGAGGGCGACGACGGTGGTTGGCGGCTGCTGCGTCTCGACGATCAGGCCGCTGAGGAATATGCGGGTGCTCCATTGCGTGGCCGACGCGGGCAGGCGGGCCGCGCCGGTCAGGTCGCCGTCGGCGACGTAGGCGGTCTGGCGCGCGTCGAAGTGAAAGCCCGCGGGCTGGCTGGGCCGCGGCAGGTAGATCGACACCGCAATTTCGCCCAGTGCCGGTACGGCAAGGTCGACCGGGTCGCTGACGAGGCGCGCCCCGGGCGGGACGGTGGCATCGGCCTGTCCGCCGAAGCGCAGCGCGCGGTCGCTGCCCTCGACGACGCCGGAGCCTTCCGCATGCCGGGCCACGCGCGCCGCGCCGACATACAGCGGTGCCGTGCCGCCTTCGTTGCTGATCACCACGCGCAGCCGCGAGCCGCCGATGCTCAGGCGCGCGACCTGCCGCACGGTCTGGCTGTTGAACTGGAAGGGCAGGCCCGAGGGCAGCACGAAATCGCCGCCCCAGATGGGCTGCGTGCTGGCCATCCAGCTCGGGCTCCAGTAGGTGGCGGCAGGGCCGGCCGTCGAACTGGCGGCCGTGGCGGCCAGGGTGAGTGCGAGGGCGCCGTGGCGCAGTACCGAGGCGAATGTGGATGCGGTCATTGGGATGGATCCTGGTGATGAAAGTCGAAGCGATGCCGCGACTTTCATTCATGCCCATCAAGATGGGTAGACGGCAGAATGGCATCCACGCCATTCCACATTCGAATACTCCATGGACACCCTGCGCGCCCTCGAAGCCTTCGTGAACAGCGTGGAGCTGGGCAGCCTCTCTGGCGCGGCCCGCGCGCTCGGCACCACGCAGCCGACCGTCAGCAAGCTGGTGGCCGGACTGGAGCGTTCCCTTGGCGTGCGCCTGCTGCGCCGCACCGCCGCCGGCCTGAGCCTCACCGAGGAAGGCCAGCGCTTCCACGAGCGTGCCCGCCGGGTGCTGGAGGAATACGGCGACGCGGTGTCCGACGCGCGCGAAGGCGTGCAGCAGCCGCGCGGCCTGCTGCGCATGAGCGCGCCGGTGACGCTGGGGCAGCGCCACCTCAACGCGATGGCGCTGGAGTTCCTGGGCCTTCATCCCGACATCGAACTCGAGCTGGTGCTGGACGACCGCTTCATCGATCCGCTGGAAGGTCGCATCGACGTCTCGCTGCGCGTGGGCGGAACCCTGCCGCCCGACCTTGTCGCCCGCCACCTGGGCTCGTGGCCGCGCGTACTCGTCGCCTCGCCGGACTACGTCGCCGCACGCGGCAAGCCGCGCAAGCCGCAGGACCTGCTCGGGCACGACTACCTGCGCTATGGGGCCGGCGATGACGGCGTGCTGCTGCAGGGCCCCGAAGGCCCCGTCGCGGTGCCCGTGCGCAGCCGCTACCGGGTGAACAACGCGGTGGCGATGCTCGATGCCGTGCTCGGCGGCGCCGGCATCTCGCTGCAGCCCACCTGGATGGTGGCCGACCTGCTCGCACAGGGCCGGCTGGTGCGCGTGCTCGGCCGCCACACCGGTCCCGCGCAGGAGATGCACCTGCTGTATGCGCCGCGCCGCCACCAGCCGCAGCGTGTGCGCGTGCTGGTGGACTTTCTCGCCGAAAGGGTGGCGAAGCTGCCGGGCGCGTCGCCGCGTCGGGCAGCCTGATAACGTCGAGGGGCAGCGCGCGCTCCGGCGAAGCGGGAGCGGGTTCAAGGCCCGGGCGTCAGGCGCTGCGCAGCTGGCGCGTGCCGGCCGGCACCTCGGGGCCGGTGCGCAGGTTGCGTTCGATGAACTCGCGCGCGATCGCCTCCGTGTTCGCCGGCGTGGGTGTGTTGAAGGAGATGCGGTACTTCAGCAGCTTGCCGTTGCGTACAGCGAGGTAGGTGAACGAGTCGTAGGGAGTGCCGTCACGCGCGCGCACGAGGCGGAACGAGACCGAGCGGAAGGTCAGTCCTTCGATGCGCACGTCCCGCGTGGGTCCGACCCTGGCGCTTGCGTACATGCCCTGCGCGACGGCGCGCTGCACCTCGGCAATGGTGCTCCTGAAGTGTTCGTCGAACTGCGGATCGCCGACGCCTGCCTGCCAGCTGCGCTTCATGTCGTAGACGTAGACGTCGACCCACCCGGCGCTGCTCTCGAAACGATGGCTGATGCCCAGGCCGGGGCTCACCGCTTCGTACGACTTGGAATCGATGTAGCGCCACTGGATGCCAGTGGGCGGGGCTGGTGCCGGCTCGGTCGCCTGCTCGACGCCCGACGGTGCTCCTCCCGTGTTGCCCGGCGCGGTGCCGGGCGTGCTTGCGCAGGCGCAGAGCAGCGCGGAGAGAAACAGGGCGAACAGCAGCTTCATGGACCGGCTCCGGATGAAGGAAGAGAGGTCAGGCGACCCATCTGGCGATGCAACTGGAGCCGGATGCTACGTGATGAGCGAGGCCGGATGAAGGCCGTTCCGCGCGGCGGCTCGCGACCTCGGTCTGTCGGGCCGGCGGCGCAGGCAGACGCGCGGGCCAGGCCTGCCCTCGCGGGCATGGCATTGCCACTGCGCTTTCAAGGCTGGCTCTGCAACCCCCTCAATCGGAACAGGCCTCGCAGTCGCTGTTCCGGTCCTTGGCGTGCATCCTTTTCAGTTCCGCCCTGCCCAGCGGAGTGATGCGCAGGATGACGCCGCCCTGGCCGGCCCCCGTACCTGGCTCGGGCAGGCTTGCCTCCACCAGTTGGGCAGCCGCCAGGACCGCGGCGCACTGGATGTCCGCGTCGGTGTGGATGGCCAGGGGAAACGAGGCGTCCTCGATGCGCCTCAGGAAATTCATCGGCATTGCCGTCGCTCCTTCCGAATGATCCGCGATCGGACTGCAGGTCCGGCACACAGTATCGAAGTCGAAGGTTTCCATCGACAAGAGCGAAGCCCCTAGGCGGGGGAAAGACGGGCTGTATTCCTACAGGGGATGGGTACCTATGGCCTAGTTCCCATTGGAAGAGGGCGCAGTGCGGCTCGTTACGAGCGGACGTGCCGAGCACCGGCGACTGCAGGCGTCCGACGCTCGCCCTGATCAGGACCGATCAGGATCCACGGGCGGCCTCGCAGTCCAGCAGGGCGCGCCGCGCGAGCAGGAAGGTCGCGGCATTCCAGCTCTGCCCGGCCATGCCCATGGGCGACAGCGTCCGGCCGTGGAACCACTCGGTGAAGCGCCAGTCGTCGAGCGCGTTGACCTGCGCCAGCCGCGCGAGTTCGGCGCGGGCCATCTCGAGTGCGCCCAGCCTGGCCAGCGCCATCACCCAGAAGCCGCCGACGAAGGGCCAGATGCCCCCGTTGTGATACTGGTGCACGATGTTCTGCTGGTGGCGGCCCATGTAGGCCCGCCACAGCGGGTGCTGGCGCGACAGCGGGTGCAGCACCACGCGCACGGGGTAGGGATCGCTGGCTCGCGCCTGCGTGATGGTGTCGACGATGCGCTGCGCCATGGCCGTGTCGGCCAGCCCGCTCTGCATGGCCAGCACGTTGCCGAATACGTCTCCCTCGTCGCCGACCACGGCCAGGTTGACGAAGCTGAGATACAGCCCGGGGTCGCGCCGGCCGCGGCGCGCGTAGTGCTGCAGCAGCCGCGCGCGGTGGTATTCGGGCAGGTCCCGCTGGAAGGGGTTGAACAGGTGGTTGAAATGGTGCTGCGTTGCCTCCGCATGGTCCAGCGCGTATCGGCGCTTGACCTCGTACCAGAGCGCATTGGTGTAGAGCACGTAGCCCGAGCGCGGCATGATGTCGGCCCAGTCGCTGGCTTCGTTCTGCTGCAGCAGCCGGAAGTGCTGGTGCTCCTGTGCCAGCAGCCAGTCCAGTGCGCGGCCGGCCTCCGCGCTCCAGCGCGAGGAGCCGACCTGCCCGTGACGGCGCACATGGTCCACGGCAATCAGCCACCACAGGGTGGCGTCGATGCAGCCCAGGTACCAGAAGTCGGCATCGCGGCCTTCGGGGTCGACGTACTTCGGGATCTGTCCGTTGGCGGCCTGCCGCGCCGCGAGCGAGTCGATGCTCGCCACTGCGCCTTGCTCCAGCGCTGGAACGCCGCTGCCGCACATCGCCATCACGCATATCGCGGCGTCGCGTCCGAAGATGCGCGTGTAGCGCCGCGCCTCGGCGGCTTCGGTGCGCGAGGCCGCGAGGATGCCGTGCGGCGTCAGGTTGCGTTCCAGAAGAGCGAGGGAGGCCTGCGAGCAGGTTTCGATCAGGTCGAGCGTGGGGGCATCCAGGTCAGTCATGCGTTCGTATCGTGGCGTGGCGCTCTCTTTTTATCAACCGCCCGCTCGACAGTGGGGCATTTCGACGCGGCCCCGCCCGCCGCTCCCGTCCGGTTCGGGCGGACGCACGGGCTTCTCTCCGACATGGTGAATCGGCGCCGGCCTTAACCACGGTGCCCCGCACGCCAGCAAATTGAGGAGCACCAGACGAGAGGACTCTGAAGAGAGGACTCCGAGAACTCTTTCTCAACGGGAGCACCGTGCCGCCGAATCATCCACTCCATGGTGAGCGAGACGCCTATCTTTTCCGCGAGGGCACCCACTCCCGGCTCTACGACGTGCTGGGATGCCACCCCGCGAAAGAGGGCGGTGCGCACTTCGCGGTGTGGGCGCCGAACGCCGAGTCCGTCTCGGTGATCGGCGACTGGAACTACTGGTCCGGCGACGCCGATGCGCTGGCGCCGAGTGCCGACGGCACCGGCATATGGCATGGACACGTTCCCAACGCCGCGGTCGGGCAGGCCTACAAGTACCGCATCCGTTCACGCCACGGCGGCTACACCGTCGACAAGGCCGATCCGGTCGCCTTCAGCGCGGAACTGCCGCCGGCCACCGCTTCGCGGGTCTGCGAACTTTCCTACGAATGGAACGATGCCGAGTGGATGGCCACGCGCGGCCCGCGCAACGCGCTCGGCGCTCCCATGTCGGTCTACGAGGTGCACCTGGGCTCATGGCGGCGCCAGGACGGCCGGTTTCTCGGCTACCGCGAAATAGCCCACCAGCTGGCTGCCTACGTGAAGGAAATGGGGTTCACGCACGTGGAGCTCATGCCCGTGACCGAGCATCCCTTCTACGGCTCATGGGGCTACCAGACCACCGGCTACTTCGCGCCCACCGCACGCTTCGGCTCGCCGCAGGACTTCATGTACCTCGTCGACCACCTGCACCAGCAGGGCATCGGCGTGCTGCTCGACTGGGTGCCTTCGCACTTCCCGACCGACGAGCACGGGCTCTCGTACTTCGACGGCACGCACCTCTACGAACACGCCGATCCGCGCCAGGGCTTCCACCCGGAGTGGAACTCCAGCATCTTCAACTACGGGCGCTCCGAGGTGCGCAGCTTCCTGGTGTCGTCTGGGCTCTTCTGGCTCGACGTGTACCACCTCGACGGGCTGCGCGTGGACGCCGTCGCGTCGATGCTCTACCTCGACTACGCGCGCCGGCACGGCGAATGGATTCCGAACCGCCACGGCGGGCGCGAGAACCTGGAAGCCATCGACTTCCTGCGGACGCTCAACCGCGCCGTCTACCGCGAGCACCCCGACACGGTCACGGTGGCCGAGGAATCGACCGCGTGGCCGCGCGTGTCTCGGCCCACCGACATGGACGGCCTGGGCTTCGGCGAGAAGTGGAACATGGGCTGGATGCATGACGTGCTGGCCTACATGAAGGAGGACCCGGTCCATCGCCGCTATCACCATCACAAGCTGACCTTCTCGCTGGTGTATGCCTTCCACGAGAACTTCGTGCTGCCGCTTTCGCACGACGAGGTGGTGCACGGCAAGGGCTCGCTGCTCAACAAGATGCCCGGCGACAGCTGGCAGCAGTTCGCCAACCTGCGGGCGCTCTACGGATTCATGTGGGCGCACCCGGGCAAGAAGCTGCTCTTCATGGGCGGCGAGTTCGGCCAGCGGCGCGAATGGACGCACGACGGCGAACTCGAATGGTGGGTCTGCGAACTGGAGGGGCACCAGGGGCTTCAGCGCCTGGTGTCGCAGCTCAACCGGGTCTACAGGGACGCGCCCGCGCTGCACCAGGTCGATTTCTCTTCCGCGGGCTTCGAGTGGGTGGCGGCCGACGACGCCGACACCAGCGTGTTCGCCTTCCTGCGCAAGGCGGAGGACGGCAGTCCGCCCCTGCTGGCGGTGAGCAACATGACCCCGGTGCCCCGCACCAACTACCTGCTCGGCGTGCCGCTCGGTGGCCGCTGGCGGGAGCTGATCAACACCGATGCGTCGGAATTCGGTGGAGCGGGCTGGGGCAACTTCGGCGGCGTCGAGGCGGCGCCCGTGCGTTCCCATGGCCGCAGGCAATCGGTGTGCATCACCTTGCCGCCGCTGTCCACGCTGATCCTGGAGCACTGTCCCTGATGAAGAACATCTTCTCTGCAAAGACTGCCTCCCCGCCGGCGGGAGCGGACATGGAGTTCGCGAACGGGGCGTCAGGCACCGTCCGCGCGGTCATCGACGCCGTGTTGCCCTGCGTGGACGGCGGCCGCTTCCCGGTGAAGCGCGTGGTGGGTGAGCCGGTGCGGGTACGCGCCCATTGCTTCACCGACGGGCACGACGTGCTGCGCGTGCAGCTGTGCTGGCGCGCGCACGACCAGGCCGGCTTTCGCGAAGTGCCGATGAAGCCGCTGGGCAACGACGTGTGGGAGGCCAGGTTCTCGCCGCCTTCGATGGGGCGCTACGTCTACACCGCCGTCGCCTGGGTGGATCCGTTCGAGTCGTGGCGCAGCGAGATGACGCGGCGCGTCGATCCCGACGACGTGCGCATCGCCGCGCAGGTCGGCGCGCTGGAGATCGCGGCCGCCGCCGCTCGCGCCGAGGGCGCCGACCGCGTCGCCCTGCAGCGGTGGGCCACCGAGCTCGACGCCGTGGCGGCCAGCCCGGCATCCGACGTCGTCTCGCTCAAGGCCCTGGCGCTCGACGAGGAATACGCCGAGCTCGCGCGGCGCCATCCCGACCGCCGGCACGCGGTGCGCCATCCGGTCGAGCTGCCGCTGGTGGCCGACCGCGAGCGCGCGCGCTTCAGCACCTGGTATGAGCTGTTCCCGCGTTCGGCCAGCCCCGTGCCCGGCGCGCACGGCACCTTCAGGGACGTGGAGGCGCGCCTGCCGGCCATCGCCGCCATGGGCTTCGACGTGCTGTACTTTCCGCCCATCCATCCCATCGGGCGCGAACAGCGCAAGGGCCCCAACAACGCGCTGGAAGCAGGCCCCGGCGATGTGGGCAGCCCCTGGGCCATCGGCGCGGCGGAGGGCGGGCACAAGTCGATCCTGCCGGCCCTGGGCAGCGCGGAAGACTTCAGGCGCCTGCTCGACCGCGCCGCGGCGCATGGCCTGGAGATCGCGCTGGACATCGCCTTCCAGTGCGCGCCAGACCATCCCTACGTGAAGGCGCATCCCGACTGGTTCCGCTGGCGCCCCGACGGCAGCGTGCAGTACGCCGAGAACCCGCCCAAGAAGTACCAGGACATCTATCCCTTCAACTTCGAGTGCGAAGACTGGCGGGGCCTGTGGGCCGAGCTCAAGAGCGTGCTCGACCACTGGATCGGCGAGGGCGTGCGCATCTTCCGGGTGGACAACCCGCACACCAAGGCCTTCCCGTTCTGGGAGTGGGCCATCGGCGAGGTGAAGCGCGCGCATCCCGACGTGATCTTCCTGGCCGAAGCCTTCACGCGGCCGAAGGTGATGCACCGGCTCGCCAAGCTCGGCTTCTCGCAGTCGTACACCTACTTCACCTGGCGCAACACGAAGAAGGAGCTGCAGGAGTACTTCACCGAGCTTTCCAGCGGCCCCGGCATCGACTATTTCCGCCCCAACGTCTGGCCCAACACGCCCGACATCCTTCATGAGCAGTTCCATGCCGGCGAGCCGGCCGTGTTCATGTCGCGGCTTGTGCTGGCTGCCACGCTCGCGGCCAACTACGGCATCTATGGGCCGGCCTACGAACTGTGCGAACACCTGCCGCGCGGACCCGGCAGCGAGGAATACCTCGATTCCGAGAAATACCAGCTGCGCCACTGGAACCACGACGACCCCGCCAGCCTCGCTCCCTTCATCGCGCGGGTGAACCGCATCCGCCGCGAGAACCCCGCGCTGCACTGGGACAGGAGCCTGCGCTTCCTGCACATCGACAACGACCAGCTGCTGGCCTATGCCAAGGAGTCGCCCGACGGCTCCAATGTGATCGTCACCGTGGTCAACCTCGATCCGCACAACACGCAGTCGGGCTGGCTCGGGCTGGAGCCCGCCAGCGTGGGCGTCGCGGCCGGCGCCAGCTTCCAGATGCACGACCTGCTCAGCGGCCAGCGATTCATCTGGCAGGGCGACTGGCACTACGTCCGGCTCGATCCCCACAGCGTGCCCGCGCACATCTTCGTGGTCCGCCGCCGCCACGGCGACGAACGAGACTTCGACTACTTCCTCTGAGGTCGCTCGCCCATGAACGCACCTGTCTCCCACATCGCGCTCGAAACCGTCGAGATCGACAACAGCGACGATCCGCTGTGGTACCGCGACGCGGTGATCTACCAGCTCAACGTCAAGGCCTTCTTCGACTCCAACAACGACGGCATGGGCGACTTCAAGGGCGTCACCGCCAAGCTCGACTACGTGAAGGAGCTGGGCGTCAACACCATCTGGCTGATGCCGTTCTATCCCTCGCCGCTGCGCGACGACGGCTACGACATCTCCGAGTACGAGGACGTGCATCCGCAGTACGGCACGCTGGACGACTTCCGCGAGATGCTGGCCGAGGCGCACAAGCGCGGCCTGCGGGTGATCACGGAGCTGGTCATCAATCACACCTCCAGCGAACACCCGTGGTTCAAGGCCGCGCGGCTCGCGCCGCCGGGCTCGCCGGAGCGCAACTTCTACGTGTGGAGCGACACCGACCAGATCTACCAGGGCACGCGGATCATCTTCACCGACACCGAGGCCTCCAACTGGACCTGGGACCCGGTCGCCAAGCAGTACTTCTGGCACCGCTTCTTCAGCCACCAGCCCGACCTGAATTTCGACAACCCGGCTGTGCTGCAGGCCATCTTCAAGACGATGCGCTTCTGGCTCGACATGGGCGTGGACGGCTTCCGGCTCGATGCCATTCCCTACCTGGTGGAGCGCGACGGCACCAGCAACGAGAACCTTCCCGAGACGCATGCGGTGATCAAGCAGCTGCGCGCGGCCATCGACGCGGAGTACAAGAACCGCTTCCTGCTGGCCGAAGCCAACATGTGGCCCGAGGACGTGCGCGAATACTTCGGCGACGGCGACGAGTGCCACATGGCCTACCACTTCCCGCTGATGCCGCGCATGTACATGGCCATCGCCCAGGAAGACCGCCACCCCATCGTCGAGATCATGGCGCAGACGCCCGACATTCCCGAGGGCTGCCAGTGGGCCATCTTCCTGCGCAACCACGACGAGCTCACGCTGGAGATGGTCACCAGCAAGGAGCGCGACTACATGTACACCATGTACGCGGCCGACATGCGCGCGCGCATCAACCTGGGCATCCGCCGGCGGCTGGCGCCGCTGATGGAGAACGACATGGACCGCGTGAAGCTCATGAACGGCATGCTGCTGTCGATGCCGGGCTCGCCCATCATCTACTACGGCGACGAGATCGGCATGGGCGACAACGTGTTCGTGGGCGACCGCAACGGCGTGCGCACGCCCATGCAGTGGAGCCCGGACCGCAACGCCGGCTTCTCGCGCGCCGACCCGCAGCGCCTGTACCTGCAGCCGATCATGGACCCGCTGTTCGGCTACGAGGCGCTCAACGTCGAGACGCAGGCGCGCGACGCGAGCTCGCTGCTGAACTGGACCAAGCGCATGCTCGCCGTGCGCAAGACCAGCCATGCCTTCGGCCGCGGCAGGCGCCGCTTCCTGAAGCCGGGCAACCGCAAGATCCTGGCCTACCTGAGCGAGTACGACGGCGACGTCATCCTGGCGGTGTTCAACCTCTCGCGCGCCGCGCAGCCGGTGGAACTCGATCTCTCCGAGTTCAAGGGCTTCGTGCCGATCGAGATGCTCGGCCGCGCGCCGTTCCCGCCCATCGGCGAGCTGCCGTACCTGCTCACGTTGGCCTCCTATGGCTTCTACTGGTTCAGGCTCACCGCCGAGGCCAACGCGCCCAGCTGGCACCAGGAGGGCGTGGCTTTGCAGGAGCGGCCCACGCTGGTGCTCTTCGACGGCTGGACCAGCTTCTTCCGCGACCGGGTGATGCCGTGGCGCATCGGCATGGCCGAGCGCATGCGCAACCAGTTCGAGCTGGAGACGCTGCCGCGGCACATCGAGATCCAGCGCTGGTACGCCTCCAAGGGAACGGCCATCCAGCGCGCGCGGCTGGCCGACCACGCCGTCTGGGAGGTGGACGGCCAGAGCTGGATGCTGTCCCTGCTCGACCTCGAAGGACCGCCCGGAGGCGCCACCTACTTCATGCCGCTCGCGCTGGCCTGGGAAGAACGCGATGAAGAACGCATGGCCGGCGTGGGGCAGGCCGCGCTGGCCAAGGTGCGGCAGCAGGCGCAGGTCGGCCTGATGGGCGACGCCTTCTACGACGAGGCCTTCTGCCGCGCACTGGTGCGCACCATCGCCGCGGGCGCCGAGCTGCCCACCCTGGGCGGCAAGCTGGTCTTCCGGCCGACCGCCGCCTTCGCGGAGATCGCCGTCGACATCGATGCGCTGCCCGTCGGCCGGCCCAGCGGCGCGAGCAGCAACACCGCGCTCACGCTGGACGAGACCCTGTTCCTCAAGGGCTACCGCCATGTGCGCGAGGGCATCAACCCCGAACTGGAGATGGGGCGCTTCCTGACCGAGGTGGCGCGCTACCCGCATTGCGTGCCGGTGCTCGGCGCGCTCGAGTACATGACCAGCGACGGGCGCACGATGACGCTCGCCATGGTGCAGGGCTACGTGGCCAACCAGGGCGATGGCTGGGACTACACGCTCGGCTACCTGGAGCGCTTCCTGCGCGACGTGCTCACCACCGACGGCACCGCGCCCGGCGTGCCCGATGCGTCCAGCGTGCACGGCGGCTTCCTCGCGCTCATGGCCACGCTGGGCCGGCGCACCGCGGAACTGCACCGCGCGCTCGCCACGCGCACCGGATCGCCCGCCTTCGACCCCGAGCCGCTGGCCCCCGCCGACTTCGCCGGCTTCAAGTCGCACGCGGCGAACGACGCCGCCGCCACGCTTGCGCTGCTGCGCGAGCGTATCGAGCAACTGCCGGCCGCCGCGCAGGCCGACGCGCGCAGCCTGCTCGATGCGGAGGATGCGCTGCGCACCAGCATCGAGGCCCGCCATCCGGTGGAGGGCGGCGGCATCAAGAGCCGCTACCACGGCGACTTCCATCTGGGCCAGGTGCTGGTGAAGGACAACGACTTCGTCATCATCGACTTCGAGGGCGAGCCGGCTCGCAGCTTCGAGGAGCGCCGCACCAAGAGTTCGCCCCTGCGCGACGTGGCGGGCATGCTGCGTTCGTTCAACTACGCCCGCTGGTCGGCGCTCCGCCGGGTGGCCCAGAGCCCCGACGAGGCCGAGCGGCTTGCCGCGCCAGCCATCGCCTGGGAGCGGGAAACGCGCGAAGCCTTCCTGGGCGGCTACGGCGCCGCGCTGGCAGGGCCGGACGGCGCGCCGCTCGATGCCGAGCTGCTCGCGCTGTTCGAGATCGACAAGGCCCTCTACGAGCTGCGCTACGAGCTCGAGAACCGCATCGAATGGGCGCAGGTTCCGCTGCATGGCGTGCTCGCGCTGATCCAGCAGCCCCGTGCCTGACCCACCGCCGAGGCCACCTTCAACGGAAGACAGATCATGGAAAACTTCGGCATTCACCTGGAGCCGCTGCGCGCGATCCTGTATCAGGTCGGCGCCTTCATTCCGCGCCTGCTGATCGCGCTGGTGGTGGTCCTGGTCGGCTGGCTGGTCGCCAAGGCGGCCCGCTTCACGGTGACCAAGGCGCTGCGCGCGATCAACTTCAACGTGCTGACCGAGCGTGCGGGGCTGGACAACTTCCTGCGCCAGGGCGGACTGGCGGGCGACACCAGCAGCCTGTTCGGCATCCTGACCTACTGGCTGGTGATATTGGCCTCGCTGCTCATCGCCTTCAACGGCATGGGGCTGAGCTACATCGCCGACCTGCTGGGGCGCATCGTCTGGTTCGTGCCCAACGTGTTTGTGGCGCTGCTGGTGCTGGCCTTCGGCTCCTACTTCGCGCGCTTCGTGGGCGAGGCGGTGAGCAGCTATTTCCGCAGCGTGAAGATGCAGGACGCCGTGCTCTTCGGCAAGGTCGCGCAGTACGCGGTGATGGCCTTCGTGATCCTGATCGCGCTGGACCAGATCAAGGTCGGCGGCGACATCGTGCGCGAGAGCTTCCTGGTGATCCTGGCGGGCGTGGTGTTCGCCCTGGCCCTGGCCTTCGGCCTGGCCGGCAAGGACTGGGCGAAGGCCCAGATCGAGCGCTGGTGGCCCCGGCAGACGGGAAGCGCCAAGCCGCCGCCGAGCGTGACCACCGTCGGCGGCAGCCGCCCCCCGCACTTCGACAACGACCGTCCTCCACACTGAAACACAACGCATGATTCGAAAGACCAACCTGGCGATCAGCGCCGTCTGGCCCGGGCGACCCTATCCGCGCGGCGCCACCTGGGATGGGGAGGGCGTCAACTTCGCCCTGTTCTCGCAGCACGCCGACAAGGTCGAGCTTTGCCTCTTCGACGAGCAGGGCCGCCATGAGCTGCAGCGCATCCCGGTGCTCGAGCGCACGGACGGCGTGTGGCACTGCTACCTGCCCGAGGCGCGCCCCGGGCAGGCCTATGGCTATCGCGTGCATGGGCCCTACAAGCCGGAGGAGGGGCATCGCTTCAACGCGCACAAGCTGCTCATCGATCCCTACGCCAAGGACCTGGTGGGCGAACTGCGCTGGGGCGACGCGCTCTACGGCTACACCGTCGGAAGCAAGCGCGAAGACCTTTCCTTCGACCGCCGGGACAGCGCGCCGCTGATGCCCAAGGGACGCGTGCTCGAAACCGCCTTCACCTGGGGGGACGACCGCCGTCCCTCGGTGCCGTGGCAGGACATGGTGATCTACGAGATGCACGTGCGCGGCTTCACCATGACGCACCCCGACGTGCCGCCCGGGCTGCGCGGCACCTACGCCGGACTCGGCTGCGCCCCGGTGGTCGACTACCTCAAGCGGCTGGGCGTGACCACGGTCGAGCTGCTGCCGGTACACAGCTTCCTCAACGACCGCCACCTGGCCGAGCGCGGCCTGCGCAACTACTGGGGCTACAACACACTGGCCTTCTTCGCGCCCGAGATGCGCTACAGCGCCTCGGGCAAGGTCAAGGAATTCAAGACCATGGTGAAGACGCTGCACTCGGCGGGCATCGAGGTGATCCTCGACGTGGTCTACAACCACACCTGCGAGGGCAACCAGCTCGGCCCCACGCTCTCGCTGCGCGGGGTGGACAACGCCTCGTACTACATCGTCAACGGCGACAACCGCCGCTACTACGACGACTTCACGGGCTGCGGCAACACCGTCAACCTCGAGCACCCGCATGCGCTGCAGCTGGTGATGGACTCGCTGCGCTACTGGGCCGAGGAGATGCACGTGGACGGCTTCCGCTTCGACCTGGCCTCGGCGCTGGCGCGCGAGTCGGGCAAGGTGGAAAACCTCGGCGGCTTCTTCGATGCGATCCGCCAGGACCCCACGCTCAACCGGGTGAAGCTGATCGCCGAACCCTGGGACCTGGGCCACGGCGGCTACCAGGTCGGCAACTTCCCGCTCGGCTGGGCCGAATGGAACGACCAGTACCGCGACGGCCTGCGCGGCTTCTGGAAGGGCGACGGCGGGCTCCTGGGTGAGGTGGCCAGGCGCATCAGCGGCTCCGAGGATCTCTATGGCTGGTCCGGCAAGCGCCCCACCGCGAGCATCAACTTCGTCACCGCGCACGACGGCTTCACGCTGCACGACCTGGTTTCCTACAACGACAAGCACAACGAGGCCAACGGCGAGGACAACCGGGACGGCAACAGCCACAACATCTCGTGGAACTGCGGCATCGAAGGGCCCACCGACGACCCCGAGGTGGTGGCGCTGCGCGAGCGCCAGAAGCGCAACCTGCTGGCGATGCTGCTGCTGTCGCAGGGCGTGCCCATGCTGCTGGCCGGCGACGAGCGCGGCCATACGCAGCAGGGCAACAACAACGTCTACTGCCAGGACAACGAACTCGGCTGGATCGACTGGACTTCCACGCCCGAGCGGCTCGCGCTCACGGCCTTCGTCGAGCGCATGGTGGCGCTGCGCCGCGCGCACCCGTCGTTCCGGCGCCGCAGCTTCTTCGCGGGACAGCCTTCCGAAGGCGAGACCGTCACCGACGTCCACTGGCTCAAGCCCGACGGTGGAGAGATGCGGCCGGAAGACTGGAACGACCCCAGCGCGCGCTGCATCGCGATGTACATCCCCGGCAGCGGCATCGTCGACCGCGGGCTGCGCGGCGAAGTTCAGCACGACGACGACTTCCTGGTGCTGCTCAACGCCCATCACGACGAGATCGCCTTCACGCTGCCGCCGATGCGGCACGGCGCCTGGCGGCTGCTGGTCGACACCGCCAACAGCTCGCCGCCCGCCACCACGGAAGACGCGGCCACGCTGGCGCCCGTCTGGTCGGAGCCCCAATATCCCCTGCAATGCCGCTCGCTCGTGGTGCTGAGCCGGCCGGACGTGCGGCCATGACGGCTCACACGGACACCCACGTGCATCGCATGCCGTTCGGCGCGACGGTGCTCGCCGACGGCACCGACTTCGCGCTCTGGGCACCTTCCGCGGAGACCGTGGTGCTCGAACATCATCCGCACCATGCGCCCGGCGGCGGCGAAACCTCCTCGAAGCCGATGTCGCGCGACGGGCGCGGCTGGCATCGCCTGAGCGTGCCCGGCGCGGGGCACGGAGACCGCTACCGCTACCGCCTGCCCGACGGCACGCGCGTGCCCGATCCCGCTTCGCGCTTCAACCCCGAGGACGTGCATGGCCCGAGCGAGGTCGTGGACCCTCGGCGCTTCCAGTGGACGGACGGGGCCTGGCGCGGCCGCCCCTGGGAAGAGGCGGTGGTCTACGAGCTGCACGTGGGCACCTTCACCGAAGAAGGAAGCTTTCGCGCGGCGCGCGAGCGGCTGGCCGAGCTGGCCGAACTGGGCATCACCGCCATCGAGCTCATGCCGCTCGCGGACTTTCCGGGGCGGCGCAACTGGGGCTACGACGGCGTGCTGCCGTTCGCGCCCGATGCCTCGTATGGCACGCCCGACGAACTCAAGGCGCTGATAGACACGGCGCATTCGCTCGGGCTGATGGTGCTGCTCGACGTGGTCTACAACCACTTCGGGCCGGAAGGCAACTACCTGCATGCGTACTGCCCCGAGTTCTTCAATGCCGGGCGGCAGACGCCGTGGGGCGCGGCGATCAACTTCGACGGGCCGGAGTCGCGCACGGTGCGCGACTTCTTCATCCACAACGCGCTCTACTGGGTGGAGGAGTTCCGCTTCGACGGCCTGCGCCTGGATGCGGTGCATGCCATCCACGACCAGAGCCGGCTGCACATCGTGCGCGAGATCCGCGAGGCGCTCGATGCCGGGCCGGCGCGCGGGCGCCATGTGCACCTGGTGCTGGAGAACGAGGACAACCGGGCCTCGATGCTGGTGCGCGACGACCGGGGCTCGCCCTCGATCGGCACCGCGCAGTGGAACGACGACCTGCACCACGCGGTGCACGTGCTGGCCACCGGCGAGCGCGACGGCTACTACGCCGACTATGCCGACGACCCGGTGCGCCGCTTCGCCTGCGCGCTGGCCGAGGGCTTCATCTACCAGGGGCAGCCGTCGGTGTTCCGGCAGGGGCAGCGCCGCGGCGAGCCGAGCGCGCGGCTGCCGTCGCAGGCCTTCGTCTCCTTCCTGCAGACGCATGACCAGGTCGGCAACCGGGCCTTCGGCGAGCGCATCCACGCGCTGGGCGACCCGGTGCTGGTGCGTGCGGCGCTGGCCTGCCTGCTGCTGTCGCCGCATGTGCCGATGCTCTTCATGGGCGACGAGTTCGCGGCTTCCTCGCCGTTCCTTTATTTCTGCGACTTCGGGCCCGAACTGGCGACGGCGGTGTCCGAAGGCCGACGCGCGGAGTTCGGCGGCTTCGCGGCCTTCGCCGACGAGGCTGCCCGCGCGCGCATTCCGGACCCGAACGCCGAAGAGACTTTCCTGGCTTCGAAGCTGCGCTGGCGCGAGCGTGGGGCTCGTCCGCATTTCTCGCGGCTCAGCGAGGTGCAGCAGCTGCTGGATCTGCGCCATCACCTGCTTGTGCCCCGGCTCGGCGGCGCGAAGGGCGCGAGCAGTTACCGGTGCGAGAACGACACGCTGCAAGTGCAGTGGGAGCTGAAGCCGGTGAACGCCGGCGATGGCTCGACACGCCTGCATATGCTGGCCCACTTCGGAGCACGGCCTGTGGAGGATGTGGTGGCGCCGCCCGGCGAAGTGGTCTACAGCGACGGCGCGACCCACAGCGATGGCGCCCTGCGCCTCGCGCGCGGCGCGGTGCACGTGACACTGGAAGCGTTGAATGACGGATGAAGCACGCCACGGCCCCGCCGCGGACGATCTGGGGAGGCTGTGCGCGCACTTCGGCATTTCGACCGGCTACTCCGATGCGTTCGGCAAGCATTGCGAGGCGTCCGCCGAGAGCCTGGTCGCGCTGCTGGGCGAATTCGGCGTGCAGCTCGACGGCACGGTGCCGGCGGGCAAGGCGCTCGAGGCCGCGCGCCGCGCGCGCTGGGCGCAGGCGTTGCCGCCGGTGCGGGCAGTGCTGGCCGGCCAGCCCGCCTGGCCGGTGACGCTGCGCCTGCCGGCGTCCATGCGCCGGATCCGCTGGCAGCTCGACGACGAACACGGCAGGCAACTGGAGGGTGAAGCCGATGCCCAGGCATTGCCCGAGACCGGCCGCATCGACATCGACGGTGCCTGCCTGTGCGAGCGCGTGCTGCAGATGCCGGTCGGCCTGGAGATGGGCTACCACCGGCTGCGCATCGAGGGCCTGCGCGGCGAGACCCTGGTGCTTGCCTCGCCCGGCCGCTGCTATCGGCCACCTGTCGTACGCGACGGCGGCCGCGTCTGGGGAGTGACGGCGCAGCTCTACGGTTTGAGCTCGCCGCGGAACTGGGGCATCGGCGATTTCAGCGATCTGGAGGACCTGGCTGTGCGCATGTCGGAGCAGGGCGCCGACATCATCGGCCTGAACCCCTTGCATGCGCTGTTCACGAGCACGCCGACGGATGCGAGTCCGTACAGCCCCTCGTCGCGCCAGCACCTCAACGTGCTCTACATCGACGTGGAAGCGGTGGACGGCTTCGCAGGCTGCGAGCCGGCTCGCGACAGGGTGCGTTCGCCCGGCTTCCAGGCGCGCCTTGCCGCGCTGCGCGCCGCGCCGCTGGTGGACTACGCGGGCGTGGCCGCGGCAAAGCTCGAAGTGCTCGAATTGCTTTACGACGACTTCTGCGCGCGCCACCTGCCGCCGGAGGGCGCGCCCGACGAGTCGGGCAGGGAGTTCCTGGCCTTCGTCGCGGAGCGCGGCGAGTCGCTGCGGCAGCACGCCATCTTCGAGACGCTGCAGGCGCGCTTTCTTGCCGCTGGAGACGGCGCACGGGACTGGCATGCATGGCCGGCCGCCTGGCGCGATCCGGATTCGGCCGAGGTCACGGCCTTTGCGGTCACCCATGCGCGGCGCGTGCAGTTCCATCAATACCTCCAGTGGATCGCCAGCCGGCAGTTCGCGCGTGTGTCCGCGCGCTGCGATGCGCTCGGCATGGGCGTCGGCCTGTACGTGGACCTTGCGGTGTCGGTCGATCGCGCCGGCTCCGATGCCTGGGGCGCGCAGCAGATGTTTGCCCAGGGTGCCAGCGTCGGCGCGCCGCCGGACGAGTTCAACCCGGCCGGGCAGGGCTGGGGCCTTCCGCCGCTGCGCCCCGACCGCCTGCGCGCAGACGGCTACCGTTTCTTCATCGACACGCTGCGGGCCTGCATGCATGGCGCGGGCGCGTTGCGCATCGATCACGTGATGGGCCTGATGCGGCTGTTCTGGATTCCGCAGGGCCGGAGCGCGCGCGAGGGGGCTTACGTCCGCTATGCGCTGGACGAGATGCTGGCCATCGTGGCGATAGAGAGCCAGCGGCAGCGTTGCATGGTCGTGGGCGAGGATCTCGGCACGGTCGAAGAAGCGATGCGCGACGCGCTGGCGCAGGCCGACGTGCTGTCCTACCGACTGCTGTATTTCGAGAGGCAGGGCGACGGCGGCTTCACGCAGCCCGACGCCTATCCGCCGGCCGCCCTCGTTGCGCTCAGCACGCACGACCTCGCGACCTTCGCGGGCTGGTGGACGGCCTCCGACCTGCGGGAGCGGCTCGCGCTCGGCCTGTTTCCCGACCCGGCGATCTTCGACAGGCAGCTGATGGACCGCGCGCGCGAGCGAATCGCCTTGATGCAGGCCCTGCGGCAGGCGGGCCTGCTGTCGCGCGAGGAGGTGGCGCAGGCGGCCGGGCTCGCGGTGCCGTCCGCGCGCATCGTCGAGGCGGCGCATGCCTTCCTGGCCGCGGCGCCATCGGCGCTGATGATGGTGCAGCTCGAGGACGTGGCGGGCCTCGTGGCCCAGGCCAACATGCCGGGCACGGTGGACGAGCATCCGAACTGGCGGCGCAAGCTGCCCGAACCGGTGGCGGCGCTGGCTGGCGGCGAACTCATGCGCGGATTGGGCGATGCCTTGCGCGCCGAGCGGCCGCGCCGGGCCGAGTCGAAGGGGCAGGGCTCGTCGCCGGGCCTGCGGACCCGCGTGCCTCGCGCCACCTACCGGTTGCAGTTCCACAAGGACTTCGGCTTCGACGACGCGATCCGCGTGCTGCCGTATCTGGCGGAACTCGGCGTGAGCCATGTGTACTGCTCGCCCATCCAGCGTGCGCGCGCCGGCAGCATGCACGGCTACGACGTGGTCGCGCACGGGGAGATCAACCCCGAGCTTGGCGGCGAGGAAGGCTTCGCGCGCTTCACCGCTGCGCTGAAGGCCAACGGCCTCGGCCAGCTGCTGGACATGGTGCCCAACCATATGGGCGTGTTCGGCGCCGACAACGCCTGGTGGATGGACGTGCTGGAGAACGGGCCCGCGTCGCTGTTCGCACAGCACTTCGACATCGACTGGCAGCCGCTCAACGCCGAGCTGACCGGCAAGGTGCTGTTGCCCGTGCTCGGCGCGCACTACGGCGAGGCGCTGGAGAACGGCGAGCTGGTGCTGCGCTTCGAGGAGGCGACAGGCAGCTTCGCCATCGGCTACTACGACCACCGGTTTCCGCTGGCGCCCGAGAGCTATCCCGTGGTGCTCGAACGGGCGCTCGCGCGGATCGGCGATGCAGCCGCATCGGGGGAGCTGGCGAGCCTGGCTACGGCTTTCGGCCATCTGCCGCGGCGCGATGCGGTTTCCGCGCAGGGGCAGGCCGAACGCGTGCGCGACAAGGAACTGCTCAAGCTCCGGCTGGCCCGGCTCGCCGGGCACCATGCCCCGGTGGCGCGGGCGCTCGCGTCGTCGGTGGCGGAGCTGAACCTGGCCGTGCCGGAAGCCCGCGACGCGCTGCACCGGCTGATCGAACTGCAGGCCTACCGGCTTGCGCACTGGCGGGTGGCGGCGGACGAGATCAACTACCGGCGCTTCTTCGACATCAACGATCTCGCGGCCGTGCGCATGGAGCGCGACGAGGTGTTCGAGGCCACGCAGTCGCTCGCGCTGGATCTCGCCGCGTCCGGCGTGGTGGACGGCCTGCGCATCGACCACCCTGACGGGCTCTACGACCCGGCCGACTACTTCCGCAAGCTGCAGGAGGGCTATGCGCGGCGCGCCGGACTGGTACTGCCCGCGCACGACGCGCAGGGGCGGCCCGCACGGCCCCTGTACGTGGTGGCGGAGAAGATCGCTGGGGCGCACGAGGAAGTGCCCGAGCGCTGGCATGTGCACGGCACCACCGGCTATCGATTCGCGAACGTGGCCAACGGCGTGCTGGTCGACACCGCGGCCGAGGCGAGCGTGGTGCACACCTGGCAGCGCTTCACCGGCGATGCCGCGGACTTCGCCTCGGTGTCGCGCGCAGGCCGGCGCGAGGTGATGCGCAACGCACTCGCGTCGGAGCTGAACGTGCTGGCGACCGAGCTGCGGCGCATCGCGGGCGCTGACCGCGGCACGCGCGACTACACGCTCAATGCGCTGCGCCACGCGCTGGCCGACGTCGCCGCGTGCATGCCGGTGTACCGGACCTACATCGTCGAAGGGCCATCGCAACAGGATGGGCGCTTCATCGATACGGCCGTCGACGAGGCCGCCAGGCAGAGCGGCGACGCCGACCGGTCGATCTTCGATTTCGTGCGAAGCGCGCTGCGCGGAGAGGCCGTGGCTTCCGCGCCGCCGGCGCTGCGCGAGCGTGTGCGCCGCTTCGCGCAGCGCTTCCAGCAGTTCAGCGCGCCCGTGGCGGCGAAGGGCGTGGAGGACACGGCCTTCTACCGTTACTTTCCGCTCAGCTCGCTCAACGAGGTGGGCGGCGAACCGGACCTGTTCGGCATCGAGGTCGAGGCCTTCCACGCGGCGAGCGCCGACCGCGCCCGGCGCTGGCCTCACACCATGCTGGCGACCTCCACGCACGACAACAAGCGCTCGGAGGACGTGCGCAACCGCATCGACGTGCTCTCGGAAATGCCCAACGAGTGGACCCTGGCGCTCACGCGCTGGCATGGCCTTTGCCGCAGCACGCGCCAGAGGCTGGCGGGCGGCGAGGCGCCATCGCGCACCGATGAATACCTGCTGTACCAGACCCTGCTCGGCACCTTGCCCCTGGGCGGGCTCGACGCCGGCACTGCACCCGGCTATGGCGATCGCATCTGGCAGTACATGCAGAAGGCCGCCCGGGAAGCCAAGCTGCGCACGCGGTGGTCACGGCCCGACGCTGAATACGAGGCCGCGCTCGAGCGCTTCGTTCGCGATCTGCTGGCCGAACCAAAGGAGAGTGCATGCCTGGCGGACATCCAGCAGCTGGCGGACAGGCTGGCCTGGTTCGGCGCCTGGAACAGCCTCACCCTCACGCTACTGAAGTACGGCTCGCCCGGCGTGCCCGATCTCTACCAGGGCAGCGAATTCATCGAGCTGAGCCTGGTCGATCCGGACAACCGGCGCCCGGTGGACTACGCGCTGCGGCAGCAATGCCTGGCCGGGTTGAAGGCGATGGCCGGGCAGGACGGCCTGGCGCAGCAGGTGCGCTCGATGGCCGAGGCACCGCACGACGGCCGCGCCAAGCTCTGGTTCATCTGGCGGCTGCTGTCGCTGCGGCGGGCGCATCCCGAGCTGTTTCGCGAAGGCAGCTACGAGCCGCTGGTGGTCGACGGGCCGCTGTCGAGGCACATCGTGGCTTTTGCGCGCAGGCGTGAAGGCCGGATGCTGGTGATCGTGGCGGGACGGTTGTTCGTGGACCTCGCGCGCTCCGATGCGCACGACGATGGTGTCGTGCCGGCTCTGCCCGCTGCCGGGAAGTGGAATGGCACGGCGGTGCGGCTTCCCGCGGACGTTGGCGCGGCCGCGTTCAAGAACCTGCTGACCGGCGAGCCGCTGGCGGTGGAGGAGGGGCGTGTTCGCCTGGTCGACGCGTTGCGACGGATGCCGTGGGCCGCACTGGTCTGTGAAACCACCGCTGCCCGGGAGACAGGCGAGCCGAAATCGTGAACGGTCCGTCGTCAGCCCGGCCGCGCATGCCTGCGTCCGAGGAAGTCCCGCATCAACGCCACGACTTCATCGAGGTGGGTCTCCAGCAGCCAATGCCTGCCGTCTAGAAAGTAGAGTTCGGCATCGGGCAGGTCGTCGAGGAACGGCGACGTTGATCGGACAGGCAGGTTCGCCAGTCGAGGCATCTGACGCTTGTGCGTCCGAGTCGATGCAGAAGGAGGGCGGGGGCGGTAACTCGTTGCCGCAGGGGGCGTCACCGGCGGTGAATTGGAGCGGGTGAAGGGAATCGAACCCTCGTATGAAGCTTGGGAAGCTGCCGTTCTGCCATTGAACTACACCCGCAGCAGGCGCGGATTCTAGCGTGATCTCCCGATCAGGCTGACCCGCCGGCGCGTCTAGTCATCGACAAAGATTTCGCCGAATCCTTGGAAAGCCCAGCGATCGTCGCTGCGCGCGTATACAGCCGTGAACTCGTTGTTGATGCGACGCGACCAGAAGTGGAGGCCGAGTCGGCCGCGGAACAGGATGATCTGCGCAAGATCGGCATCGATCTCTCCGAGCCCTTCGACCATCTCGTCGATCAACGGCAGGACCGCTTCCAGCGTCGGGATGATCTCTCGTTGCAGTGCCTGCTGATCGACGGCATACACCTGCACCGTGATCTCGTCCGGTGTTCCGCGGTACAGGTCGCTGTCGAACTGCACGCGCCCCTCGGGATCCGGCTGGTAGTGGAGGCCGAGTCGGCCGCGGAACAGGATGATCTGCGCAAGATCGGCATCGATCTCTCCGAGCCCTTCGACCATCTCGTCGATCAGCGGCAGGACCGCTTCCAGCGTCGGGATGATCTCTCGTTGCAGTGCCTGCTGATCGACGGCATACACCTGCACCGTGATCTCGTCCGGTGTTCCGCGGTACAGGTCGCTGTCGAACTGCACGCGACCCTCGGGATCCGGTTGGTCGTCCGCCTGGCGGAAGCCTTGACGTCTTAGTTCGGCGAGGTAGTCCATTGCCATCGGCGGTCGCGCAGGTTGCTTGAGAAGTGATCGTCGAGCGAATGCTCAGGTTTCGCGGCACTGTACGCTGACGCGAACCGGCGGCCTCATTCGCTACGCCGAAGCCGCAGAACCCCGAGCCGCACCACCCGATATATCCGGGACACCCGCCCCGAGCACCTGCACATCGAGCGGATCGCAGCGGCTGCTGATCTGCTTCCCATCGAACTTCACCCGGAGCAACGGACCGCTTGCCCTGACGATCGTGCCGGGTCGTCCCTCGCATAGCACCCGGCTTCCTCTTTCGAGCTGGAGTCCATGCCGTGCGCAAATTTCCCTGATGGTCATCGGTCGTCCTGCTCGCGGGTGCGAATGGTCGGCAGATTCTTGCCGGACATGTGGTCAGAACCCCCTTCTGGAATTCGGTCGGGCATGTAGGACAGGCGTGTCGGTTCGGGTGGAGATAAAGCTCACAACACGGGATTCCGGCCCTGCGCATCGCTGCGCAGCCAGAAGTGATACCCCTTCGGATGTGTTCCCCGGCGCAGCGGCCTCCCACAAAAGCAGGATTGCGCGCAGCGAGGCGCAGGGATTTACTGGCGACTCAGATTGCCCAGAGGAACATACATGGCCAAGGCCACTCATCGCAAAGCCACGGTGACTTTGAAGCTGCCGCTCGACATTCCCTCCGACGCGGAGCTGACAGCTCTTCGGGACGCCGGCATTCCTGTCGACGACCGTGGCGTCGCGGCTTCCGGGTTCCTGTACATGAGGACGACCAGCGACTACCGTTCCCATATTTTTCGCTGGTTCGCCAACAGCGGGTCGATGGACGGTCCCATGGATGGTTCTGGTAGCGAAATGGCCTCGATGCGATGACGGTGACGGTGCCGTCGCCCGGAGAAAGACGGTTCAAGGCCGTCCCGGGCGTCGCGGCGCAGGCGTCGAGGGCTCGTCGGGCCTGTTGCCAGGCACTTCGTAGTTGAGCGTCGCGTAGGCCACCGCGGCCGCGTCGCGCGGGTCGCGGTCCATGTGGACCTGGTAGAGCGTCGTTGTCAGGCCGTCGAGCCATTCCTCGTCGAGTTCGCCGGGGAAAAGTTCGTGGAACGCATCCTTGAATTCGTACCACCAGGCTTCCTGATCTGTCAGGGCAAGGCCGGCGAGGACGATGGGCTGGGCGGGCTTCCACATGGCGGCATGCTACTTACTGCCGGGCCGGTGTGCCGTCAGAATAGGCCGGCGGCGAGGCGCAGGTTTCGGCATCAGTCGAACCGCCCCGCAAAGCCGACCGACCTCATACCGTGCCGAGCATGAAAGCCAAGTCCATCCGATTCATCCTTCCCGCCTTCCTTGCTGCCGCGGCAACCGGCTCGGCCATCGCCGGAACGATCTCCTGCGTTCCCGCACCGGGCAATGCGGGGCCCGCTCCCTGGATCCGCCGCATCGCCATCGACGAACACGCTCGCACCGTCAACATGGACGTCGTCCGCCACAGGACGAAGGAAGCCGACACCATGGGCAAGATGCGGGCCGAGCTGCTGAGCATGGACGAGACCCAGGGCGGCGAGCCGGTCTACGTGTTCAATGCCATTCCGACGGCGGGCAGCGAAGTCACGAACCTCTTCAGGCTGTTCAAGGCCGGCGAGTGGCGCCTGGCCAGCGCGGGGGTGGCCTTCATGGGCAAGGTGCCGGTGCTGCGAGGGATCGAGCCGGGCATCGCCTTCGACTGCAGGCGTTCGGACCTGGGATAGCGCCGCGGCGCCTCGATGGGGTCCGAGGAAAGAAAATTTTCCGGTGCTGCCTCTTTCGCGGGCATCGCGTTGCAGGCCACGCCAGGCAAGGCTTCCGGGCGATGGGCACACGGTTTTCCACAGCGTTGTCCCCATCGGAACGGGAAAACCTGTCACGGCTTTGTGGTAGGGCGGATCAACCGAAAAAGGTAGCCCGAGGGTAGGCGTGTTCCGACAGACTTGGCGGCGCGCGCGGAGGAACATGGTCCGCACCGCAGCTCGTTGCGGAAAGGAGCGTGAAATGACGTTCGACTTCCTGTTTCGCCCGAATCACACAGCGTATCTCCGGCGCGCGGCGGCCCTCCTCGAGGAGGCGCAGATGGCGCGCATCGAGCACCAGGCGGCAGCAGAGCATCACAGCGCGCTCGCCCGCATGTACGCCGAACGCGTCAGGCGTCTTGAGAACGAGCTCTATCGCCAGCCGCAGGGCGCGGCGGCGCACGGTGTGGTGGCGGAAGGCGCCGCGGACGATCGGCCCCAGCTGTATTCGCTGGACGGAAGCCGCAAGCCGGGCCTGAGTTCGGCAAGCTGAGCGCGGCAGTGCCGGGGCGCAAATGCGGGTCGCCGGCGTGACGGCTCGCCAAAAAAATACCCGCCGAAGCGGGTTTCGAGTTGCCCTGGCGGGCAGGCTCAAGCACTGACGGAGAGCTCTTCTTTTATGCGGCCCTGTTGCGTGACAGCGTCGCTATCGTCGGTGGTCGCCTGGAGAGCCGGTGTCAGCCGGAAACAGGCAGTCGCCGTAGGACACTCATTAAAACGTGAACTATTTGGCAGTTTTGATGGGTCGCCGCGGCGTTCACGGGGTGGCACCGAGCCAGATCGATTCGAAGTGTCGGTCCCGTCCGACAAGGCGGCGGCGCATGAAGCCCTAGATTTTGTGGGCTCGCTTTGAAGTGCGAGTTCTCTGTGCGTGACAGCACTCAAGAGGTTCAACCCAGCCTTGCGCTGGGTTTTTTTTGCGTCGCTCCCGGGCGCCCTTGGTGCAAGAGCTCAGAAAAGCTCGAAGCGGAAGGTGGTGCTGTGCGGCTGGCTCAGGAGGGGCGTCGCGATTCCGCTGGCGTGTTCCCAGGCTTCGCGCCAGAGCCTGGCGTTGGCGATCTGCGTGTCGCTCATCGATTCGATGCCGGATTCGAGCTGGTTCATCCACGCCCGGTGGCACTTCAGCAGTCTCGCCGGGGTGCCGATGCGATCCTCGAGCAGCCGCAGGAAGGTGAAGCGCACTTCCATCAGGTCCCGTATCGAAAGGCTGGCGCCCTCCAGCCGGATCGTGTAGGGCTGCTCGCGGTTTGCTTTGTGATCGAACATCGGGCGCGCGTGCAACAAGGCTGCGAGCCGACTTGCCAGGAGCGCGAAGGCGCTTGTCCGAAGGTCTCAGGCCTTGTCTCTCTGTATAGAAAGAATGTGTAACCGCAAATATTAGCCAAGCGCCTGTTGTGCGAAATGGAATCAGCGTTCCGGTTTGTCGCTTTGCGCCTACGGGCCCCCGGCGCTTGGCGTCCGAAAGAGGGGTGAATGGTCAGCGCAGGAACACGTGCTGCATGAACTGCCTGATCGGGTACTGGATCACTGTCTGCACCTTCGCCGGCAATTCGAGAGGCCGCATCAGCATCTTCAAGGTGGTGCCGGGGCTCAGGTTGGTGCGGATTGTGCTGTTCATGTCGGCGCTCAGTTTCTGCACGTAGGCCGTGTCGCTGGCGCGCTCGGGCGAGCGGGTCTGCACCACGTGGCGGATCGCGCAGTCGGCGTCCTCGCTCTTGAGTTCGAGGGTGCGCCGGCCGATGGTGCCCATCACGCGCAGGCGGCTGAGCTTCTCCTGCTCGCGGTAGCGGCGGTAATAGCGGTAGAAGTGCTTGTAGTGGTTGACCTCGTCGGTCGCGATGCGCGTCGCCAGGTCCTGCAGCACGGGCTCGCTGGTGCTGCGGGCCATGGCGCGGTAATAGGTGGCGGTGCCGGTCTCGACCACGCAGCGGGCAGTCATCTCGAGGCCGCGGGTGGGGGCGAGCAATTCGACCTTGCAGTAGGTCGCATATTCCGCCAGGAAGCTCCGGTAGGCGGTGTCCCAGTCGAACTCCGGCCAGACGTGGCGAACGTAGGCACGCAGGGCCCTGCCGTGCTGGAGTTCTTCGAGTTCCCAATGCTGCGAGAGCCATTCCGTGACCTCGTCGTCGCCCTGGAAGAAGTCGACCAGGTTGTGCGTGTAGAGGTCCGAGCCGCTCTCGATGAAGGAGGCGGAGGTCACCAGGTAGAAGAGGTTCTCGTCCGGGCGTACCTTGTCGAGCGCGATGCGCGAGAAATCCAGGTCTTCGATCGTCCAGTGCCTTTCGGCATCTTGGCTTGCCATGCGAACTCCTTGATCTTTTTTGTCCGTACAAGTACGGATGGCGCAGCCCCTCGTTGGTTCTCGTTTTTTGCGCCAGGACACATATTAGCCGTGGAGTACGGATCGTGGTGTCGTCCGGCAGCCCTTGGCCGGCGCGGGCCGCATGGCCAAACCTATAATCGTTTGTTCAAGCAAATCAAGCAGTTAGGCCGGTTCGCCGCAGTGGGTTCGACATGAGGGTCGCCATCGCCGCGCCGCCCTCGACGGCAGAAGACGAATCCAAAGATGAGCCAGCCCACATTCACGGTCGCGGACATCCGCAAGACCTTTATCGATTTCTTCGCTTCCAAGGGCCACACGGCGGTGGCGTCGAGCCCGCTCGTGCCGGGCAACGACCCGACGCTGATGTTCACCAATTCGGGCATGGTGCAGTTCAAGGACGTGTTCCTCGGCACCGACAAGCGCCCCTACAACCGCGCGGCCTCCGTCCAGGCCTGCCTGCGCGCCGGCGGCAAGCACAACGACCTCGAGAACGTGGGCTACACCGCCCGCCACCACACCTTCTTCGAGATGCTGGGCAACTGGAGCTTCGGCGACTACTTCAAGCGCGAATCGCTCACCTGGGGCTGGGAGCTGCTCACGCAGGTCTACAAGCTGCCGGCCGACAAGCTTTTGGCCACCGTCTACCACGAGGACGACGAGGCCTACGACATCTGGACCAAGGAAATCGGCCTGCCGCCCGAGCGCGTGATCCGCATCGGCGACAACAAGGGCGGCAAGTACAAGTCCGACAACTTCTGGATGATGGCCGACACCGGCCCCTGCGGCCCGTGCTCCGAGATCTTCTACGACCACGGCCCGCACATCCCCGGCGGCCCCCCGGGCAGCCCCGAGGAAGACGGCGACCGCTTCATCGAGATCTGGAACCACGTGTTCATGCAGTTCGACATGCAGGAAGACGGCAGCGTGGTCAAGCTGCCCGCACCCTGCGTCGACACCGGCATGGGCCTGGAGCGCCTGGCCGCGATCCTGCAGCACGTGCACAGCAACTACGAGATCGACATCTTCGAGGCGCTCATCAAGGCGGCAGGGCAGGCCACCGGCACGCAGGACCTGTCGAACAACTCGCTCAAGGTGATTGCCGACCACATCCGCGCCACCTCGTTCCTGGTGGCCGACGGCGTGATCCCGTCGAACGAAGGCCGCGGCTACGTGCAGCGCCGCATCATCCGCCGCGCCATCCGCCATGGCTACAAGCTGGGCCAGAAGAAGCCCTTCTTCCACAAGCTGGTGCCCGAGCTTGCGAGGCTCATGGGCGAGGCCTACCCGAAGCTCGTGGCCGACGAGAAGCGCATCACCGACACGCTGAAGGCGGAAGAAGAACGCTTCTTCGAGACGCTGGCCAACGGCATGGAGATCCTCGACGCGGCGCTGGCCGGTGACGCCAAGGTGCTGCCGGGCGACGTGGCCTTCAAACTGCACGACACCTACGGCTTCCCGCTCGACCTCTCGGCCGACGTGTGCCGCGAGCGCGGCGTGAGCGTCGACGAGGCCGGCTTCAATGCCGCCATGGAAAAGCAGAAGGCCGCGGGCCGCGCTGCAGGCAAGTTCAAGATGGACCGCAACGTCGAATACGCCGGCGCGGGCAACACCTTCACCGGCTACGAGAAGCTGGAAGAAAGCGCCAAGGTCGTAGCGCTGTACTTCGAGGGCTCCGCCGTCAACGAGCTCAAGGAAGGCCAGAGCGGCATCGTCGTGCTCGACACCACGCCCTTCTATTCGGAAAGCGGCGGCCAGGTCGGCGACCAGGGCGTGCTCGTGGCCGAAGGCGTGCAGTTCGGCGTCGAAGACACGCAGAAGATCAAGGCCGACGTGTTCGGCCACCACGGCACCCAGACCCAGGGCACGCTGAAGGTCGGCGACACGGTCAAGGCCGCGGTCGACACCGCGCGCCGCGCCGCCACCATGCGCAACCACTCGGTCACCCACCTGATGCACAAGGCCCTGCGCGAAGTGCTCGGCGGCCACGTGCAGCAGAAGGGCTCGCTGGTCGATGCCGACAAGACGCGCTTCGACTTCGCGCACAACGCGCCCGTTACGCACGAGCAGATCCTGGAGATCGAGAAGCGCGTGAACGCCGAGATCCTCGCCAACACCGAGACGCACGCCCGCGTGATGGACATGGAATCGGCCCAGAAGACCGGCGCGATGATGCTGTTCGGCGAGAAGTACGGCGAGACCGTGCGCGTGCTCGACATCGGCACCAGCCGTGAACTCTGCGGCGGCACCCACGTGGGCCGCACGGGCGACATCGGCCTCTTCAAGATCGTCAGCGAAGGCGGCGTGGCCGCCGGCGTGCGCCGCATCGAGGCCGTCACCGGCGCGAATGCGCTGTCTTACCTGCAGGATCTCGAATCGACCGTGCATAGCGTGGCCGCCACGCTCGAGTCGCCGGCCGCCGAGCTGCAGGGCCGGCTCTCGCAGGTGCTAGATCAGGTGAGGGCACTCGAGCGCGAAGTGGGCGCGCTCAAGGGCAAGCTCGCGTCGTCGCAGGGCGACGAGCTGGTGTCGCAGGCGGTGGACGTCAAGGGCATCAAGGTGCTGGCCGCCAAGCTCGACGGCGCCGATGCCAAGACGCTGCGCGAGACCATGGACAAGCTCAAGGACAAGCTCAAGACCGCCGCCATCGTGCTGGCCGCCGTCGACGGCGAGAAAGTGCAGATCGCGGCCGGCGTCACCGCCGACAGCACGGGCAAGGTCAAGGCCGGCGAACTGGTCAACTTCGTGGCCCAGCAGGTCGGCGGCAAGGGCGGCGGCAAGGCCGACATGGCCATGGCCGGCGGCACCAACGCGGCAGGCCTTCCGGGCGCGCTGCAGTCGGTGCAGGCCTGGGTCGCCGAACGCGCCTGACCGACAGCCACACACCCGGAACAAGCACTCCACCCATGCCAGAAGCAACCCCCGGTGAAGTGCTTGTGATGGGGGCGGGCACCATCGGGTGCTTCATCGGCGGCAGCCTCGCGGCCGCGGGCGTGCCCGTCACCTTCGTCGGCCGTCCGCGCGTGCTCGAGAAGCTCGCGAAGCATGGCCTGACGCTCACCGACATCGACGGCGCCAAGCGCAGCCTGCCCGCAGGCAAGCTGCGGCTCGCCGAGCAGGTTCCTGCGGGCGCCAAGCCTTCGCTGGTGCTGCTTTGCGTGAAGAGCGGTGCCACCGCCGAGGCGGCGGGCGAGCTGGCCTTCTCGCTGCCGGCCGGTACCGCGGTGATCTCTCTGCAGAACGGCATTTCCAACCGCGCCGCGGCCGCCCAGACCGGCCCGTCGCTCAACGTGCTGGCGGGCATGGTGCCTTACAACGTGGCCGAGATCGGCCCGGGGGCCTTCCATCGCGGCACCCCCGGCCGGCTGGCCGCCGAGGACGATGCGGCGTTGCGTCCCTGGCTTCCCGTCTTCGAGCGCGCCGGCGTGCCGCTCGACCTGCATGCCGACCTGCTGCCAGTGCAGTGGGGCAAGCTGATGCTCAACCTCAACAACCCCGTCAACGCGCTTTCGGGCCTGCCCCTGCGCGAGGAGCTGATGCTGCGCGGCTACCGCCGCTGCTTCGCGTCGCTGATCGACGAGGCGCTGGGCATCCTCAACGTGGCCGGCATCGTGCCGGCGCAGGTGGCGGCGGTGCCCGCGCACCGGCTGGTCAGCCTGTTGCGGCTGCCCGACTGGATCTTCCGCATCGTCGCCGCGCGCATGCTGCGCATCGACGCCAAGGCGCGCTCCAGCATGGCCGACGACCTTGCGCTGGGCCGCCGCACCGAGATCGACGCGCTCAGCGGCGAGGTGGTGCGCCTCGCGCAGGAGCATGGACTGAGCGCACCACGGAACGCCCGCATGGTCGCGCTGCTCGAGGCCTGGCCGCAACAGCCCAAGCGCTGGACGGCACGGCAATTGCAGGACTCGCTGGGTCTGTAGCGCCTGCCGAACCTGTACTCTCGGGCCGTTGCAGCATTCGGCTTTCAAGAGACAGGGGGAGTTCTCATGCGGGTCCTGATTCTCGGCAGCGGTGTCATCGGCACCTCCATCGCGTATTACCTTGCGCGCGCCGGACACGAGGTGACGGTGCTGGAGCGCCAGCCGGCGCCGGCGCTCGAAACCAGCTTCGCCAATGCGGGCGAGGTGTCGCCCGGCTACTCGGCGCCCTGGGCCGGGCCCGGCGTGCCGGTCAAGGCGATCAAGTGGATGCTGATGCAGCACAGCCCGCTGGTCATCAAGCCGATGCTCGATCCGGCGATGTGGCGCTGGGGCCTCTCGATGCTGCGCAACTGCACGCAGGCGCGCTACGAGGTCAACAAGAGCCGCATGGTGCGGCTCGCCGAGTACAGCCGCGATTGCCTGAAGGAACTGCGCGCCGACACCGGCATCGCCTACGACGAGCGCATGCAGGGCACGCTGCAGCTCTTTCGCACGCAGCAGCAGCTCGACGGCACCTCGAAGGACGTCGAGGTGCTGCAGGCTTCCGGCGTGCCCTACCAATTGCTCGACCGCGAAGGCTGCGTGCAGTACGAGCCGGCGCTCGCGGCGGTGAAGGGCAAGTTCGTCGGCGGCCTGCGGCTGCCGGGCGACGAGACCGGCGACTGCTTCAAGTTCACGCAGGCGCTGGCGAAGCTGGCCGAGGCCGAGGGCGTGAAGTTCCGGTTCGGCGTGAACATCCAGGCACTCGAGCACGACGCGGCCAAGGGCGTGACGGCGGTGCACACCGACGCGGGCAGCTTCACCGCCGAGCGCTATGTGGTCGCGCTCGGCAGCTACTCGCCGGCGCTGGTCAGGCCGCTGGGCATCCGGCTACCGGTGTATCCGGTCAAGGGCTTCTCGATCACCGTGCCCATCACCGATGCGGGCGGCGCGCCCGAATCCACCGTGATGGACGAGACCTTCAAGGTGGCGGTCACGCGCCTGGGTGACCGCATCCGCGTGGGCGGCACCGCGCAACTCTCGGGCTTCGACCTGCGACTCAACGAACGCCGGCGTGACACGCTCGAACACGTCGTGACCGACCTCTTCCCGCGAGGCGGCAACGTGCGCGAGGCTTCCTTCTGGACCGGCCTGCGTCCCATGACGCCCGACGGCACGCCGGTGATCGGCGCCACCCGCGTTCCCAACCTGATGCTGAGCACCGGCCACGGCACGCTCGGCTGGACCATGGCCGCGGGCACCGGCCGCGTGATGGCCGACCTGATCGAGGGCAGGTCGCCCGAGATCGACATGGAAGGCCTCACCGTGGCGCGCTACGGCGGCTGACGCCTCGTTCTCTCCTCGTTCTCTCTCACGCCAGCCAGGGCGGCCCGAAAAGGCCGCCCTGTTTTTGTTGCGATACGAATACGGGTTTTCCCTTAGTCATGAAGTTGTCTTCTTCGATATTCTTCGTGGCGTTCCATTAATAAATCGTTGTTTCTTTAGTGAAACAAACCTAGATAGAACGGACACGATGAAACCCACTCGCCGCCATGCCATCGCCGCCGCCATTTCCATGGCCGCCGCTTGCGCCTCCGGACTCGCCTGGGCAGCCGACAGCTATCCGGCCAAGCAGATCACGCTGGTCGTCGCCTATCCGGCCGGCGGCGACACGGACGCGCTGGCGCGCCTCTTCGCGGAGAAGCTGTCGGCGCGCGTCGGCCAGACCGTGCTGGTCGACAACCGCCCCGGCGCCAGCGGCATCATCGGCAGCGCCTATGTGTCGAAGGCCGTGCCCGACGGCTACACGCTGCTGCTCGCGCCCAGCACCTTCTCGATCGCGCAGCTGGTGCTCAAGACCAACGGCTCGGGCTACGACGTGCTGAACGGCTTCACGCCGATCGTGCAGACGGGCAGTCAGCCGCTGTTCCTGGTGGCCGGCGGCAACAGCGGCCTCTCCTCGGTGAAGGATGCGGTGGCCGCGGCCAAGGGCGGCAAGACGCTGAGCTACGCCAGCCCGGGCAGCGGCTCGCCGATGCACATCCTGGGCGAGATGTTCGCCCGCGCCTCGGGCGCCACCCTCGCGCACGTGCCCTACAAGGGCGTGGCGCCCGCCATCAACGACGTGCTGGGCGGCCACGTGCCGGTCACCTTCGTCACGCTGGGGCCGGTGGCGCCGTACCTCGCCGGCGGCAAGCTGCGCCCGCTGGCCGTGGCCTCGGCCCAGCGCTCGCCGCTCGCGCCCAGCGTGCCGACGATGGCCGAGCAGGGCTACAAGGACGTCGAGGTGACCGCCTGGAACGGCCTCTGGGGCCCGCGCAACCTGCCGCCCGAGATCGTCAAGACGCTCAACGCCCACTTCAACGAGATCCTGAAGATGCCCGAGATCGTCTCGCGCATGGCCGTGCTCGGCACCACGCCCGTGGGTGGCGACGCCGACGTGCTCGGCAAGACCAATGCCGCCGACTACGCGCGCTTCGGCAAGGTCATCAAGGAGCTCGGCATCCAGGCCGACTGACCTTCGTTTCCACCAGCTTCATTCCATGACCGAACTCAAAGCCATCGCCGATCCATCGAGCCTGCAGGCGCTGCTCGCCGAGATGCCCGCCAACCTGCTGGCCGGCCGCCGTGTGCTCGTGACCGGCGGCGCGCGCGGGCTGGGCCTCGCCTTCGCGCAGTGCATTGCCGCCGCGGGCGCGAGCGTGGTGCTGGCCGACATCCTCGGTGAGCTGGCCGAGACCGAGGCGAAGGCGCTGCGCGAAGCGGGCCGCGACGCCCACGCGCTGCCCGTCGATCTGGCCAACCCGGGTTCCATCGTGGCTTGCGCCGACGAAGCCATCCGCCTGCTCGGCGGCCTCGACGGGCTCGTCAACAACGCCGCCATCACCAACTCCGGCGGCCGCGACGCGCACCAGCTCGAGATCGACATGTGGGATCGCGTGATGAACGTCAACGTGCGCGGCAGCTGGCTCATGGGCCGCGCCTGCCGCGCCGCGCTGGCCGAAAGCGGCCGCGGCGCGATCGTCAACCTCGCCTCCGACACCGCGCTGTGGGGCGCGCCCAACCTGCTGGCCTATGCGTCGAGCAAGGGCGCAGTCATTTCCATGACGCGCTCGCTGGCGCGCGAGTGGGGCGGCGACAACATCACCGTCAACGCCGTGGCGCCCGGCCTCACGCTGGTGGAAGCCACCGAATACGTGCCGATGGCGCGCCACCAGAAGTACCTCGAAGGCCGCGCCATTCCGCGCGAGCAGCAGGCCGCCGACGTGTGCGGCGCCACCGTCTTCCTTCTTTCGGGGCTCGCGCGCTTCGTGACTGGCCAGCTGCTGGCCGTCAACGGCGGCTTTGCGATGCACTGAGAACCAACCCACGCACCCGATTTTTCCGACCAAGGAGTCAACCCGATGAGCGACCTGTCCGAACAGCAGAAGATCAACCCCGCGGCTACCAGCACCCTGGCCCAGCCCGAAGGCAGCAGCCTCGCGGAGTGGATGAACACCCGCATCGCGCGCTACGAAACCCGCAAGTACGACTGGGACGCGCTGAAGTTCCAGGCCGACTTCGACCCCAAGTACCGCCGCGCCCAGATGCGCTACGTGGGCACCGGCGGCACCGGCGTCGCGGCCGACGTCAACACCGTGCCTGCCGAGCACTTCACCTTCTCGACCATGGTGATCCCCGCCGGCCACGAAGGCCCGCCGCACCTGCACACCGACGTGGAGGAAGTGTTCTTCCTGATCCGCGGCAAGCTCAAGGTGGTGATCGAGAAGGACGGCGAGCGCTTCGAGACCATCATGACCGACCGCGACCTGATCTCGGTGCCGCCCGGCGTGTACCGTGAGGAGATCAACATCGGCGACGAGGACGCGCTGATGTGCGTGATGCTCGGCGCGAAGAAGCCGGTGACGCCGACGTACCCGGCCGATCACCCCCTCGCCAAGATCAAGCGATAAGGCCGCCCCCCAGGCCCGCCCACTCCGTGCGGCCGCCGCCCCCTTGCAGGGGCGGTACCTGCGGCCCGGCAAGGCCGGTTCCGCGGTATTCCCGAAAAAAGACCCTCAGCCCATGAACCACGCTGCCCATCCTGATGCGCTCCTGCCGGCCTCCGAGCTGGCACGGCTCGACGCCCGCTTTCCGGCGCGCGATGTCGCGGTCGGCGGCGGCGCGGTGGTGTCGGTGCGCGAGTGCGGGCGGGGCGCGGCCATCGTGTGCCTGCACGGCATCGGCTCGGGCGCAGCATCGTGGATCGACACCGCCGCGCTGCTCGCATCGCAGGCCCGCGTGATTGCCTGGGATGCGCCCGGTTACGGAAGCTCCACGCCGCTCGAGGCCCGTGCGCCGACCGCCGCCGATTACGCGGCGCGCCTGGGCGCCTTGCTCGATGCGCTGGAGATCGATTCGTGCGTGCTGGTCGGCCATTCGCTCGGTGCCATCACCGCCGCCTCGGCCGCGCGCAGCGATGCGCGCGTCCACCGGCTGGTGCTGGTCAGCCCGGCCATCGGCTACGGCGCGGCGTCTCGTGCGGAAGCCCGCGCCAGGGTCCGCGCCGAACGCCTCGCCACGCTCGACGAACTCGGCATCGCAGGCATGGCCGCGAAGCGTTCGGCCCGGCTGGTTTCCGACAAGGCCTCCGAGCACGCCCGCCAGTGGGTGCGCTGGAACATGGCCCGGCTGAACGACCGCGGCTACCGTCAGGCGGTCGAGCTGCTGTGCAACGCCGACCTTCTGGCCGACCTGCCGCCGCCCATGCCGGTGCGCGTGGCCTGCGGCGCGCTCGACGTGGTCACGCCGCCGTCGGCCTGCGAAGAAGTCGCGCGCCAGTGCGGAGTGCCGCTCGAATTGGTGGAGGATGCGGGCCACGCCGGCTATGTGGAGCAACCACAGGCCGTCGCCAAGCTGCTGCGCGAATCGCTCGCCGGCTGACCGCAACCACACAGAGACATCCGAGGAAGGAACCACTGGCATGGCCAACAACAACGACGGCAACGAAGCGATGGAAGAGGGCGCCGACCGCTACAACGTGCCCGCGCTGGAGCGCGGACTGCGCGTGCTGTGCGAGTTCAGCCGCGAAAGCCGCACGCTCTCGGCGCCTGAACTGGCGCGCCGCTTCGACCTGCCGCGCTCGACCGTCTTCCGCCTGCTCACCACGCTGGAGAACATGGGTTTTCTCGAGCGCACCGAGGGCGGTCGCGACTACCGCCTGGGCCTTGCCGTGCTGCGCCTGGGCTTCGAATACCTCGCCTCGCTGGAGCTCACCCAGCTGGGCACGCCGCTGCTCAACCGCCTGTGCGACGAGCTGCGCACACCCTGCAACCTGGTGGTGCGCGACGGCCGCTCCATCGTCTATGTCGCCAAGGTCGCGCCGCCCACGCCCTTCGCTAGCTCGGTCACCGTGGGCACGCGGCTGCCGGCCCATGCCACGGTGCTGGGCCGCATCCTGCTCGAAGACCTCACGCTGCCGCAGCTGCGCGCGCTCTACCCCGAAGACAAGCTCGAAGACCTTCTCGCCGAGCACGCCCAAGACCGTGAACGAACTCTTCGACATGGTGCAGGCCGACCGCCAGCGCGGCTACGTGCTGGGCGAGGGCTTCTTCGAATCGAACATCTCCAGCATCGCCGCGCCGGTGCGCGACCACAGCGGCCACATCGTCGCCGCCCTGGGCGCCACCGTCACCGCCAGCCACATCGAGGAAAGCCGCATCGACGAGATGGTGCAGCGCGTGCGCGGCACGGCCGACGAGATCTCCGGCCTGCTCAATTACTCGCCCGCGCGCACCGCCAAGGTGGTGCCGCTGCGCTCCGCATGACCCTGAAACCATGACAGACCAGGCTCTTCCTTCCTTCTTCGCCGCCGATGCGCTGGCCGGCCGCGTGGCCGTGGTCACGGGCGGCTCGTCGGGCATCGGCCTGGCCACCGTCGAGCTGCTGCTGGGCTGCGGCGCCGCCGTCGCGCTGTGCGGCCGCAATGCCGAGCGGCTCGACGGCGCCGTGGCCGGCCTGCGCAGTCAGTTCCCGGACGCGAAGCTCTTCGCCCAGCCTTGCGACGTGCTCGAAGCCTCCTCGGTGCGCGCTTTCGCCGCCGCCAGCGAAGCCGCGCTCGGCCCGGCCTCGATGCTGGTCAACAACGCGGGGCAGGGCAGGGTCTCGACTTTCGCGAACACCGACGACGAGGCCTGGACCGAAGAGCTGAACCTGAAATTCTTCTCCGTCATCAATCCCACGCGCGCCTTCCTGCCGCAGCTCGCTGCACAGCGTGCGGTGCTGGGCGATGCCGCCATCGTCTGCGCCAACTCGCTGCTGGCGCGCCAGCCCGAGCCGCACATGGTCGCCACCTCGGCCGCGCGCGCCGGCCTGCTGAACCTCGTGCGCTCCATGGCGACCGAATTCGCGCCGCAGGGCGTGCGCGTCAACGGCATCCTGATCGGCCTGGTGGAGTCGGGCCAGTGGCGCCGCCGCTTCGAGGCGCGCGAAGACAAGTCGCTCGACTGGACCGCCTGGAGCGGCCAGCTCGCGAAGAACAAGCACATCCCGCTGGGTCGCCTGGGGCTTCCGACCGAAGCCGCGCGCGCGATCCTTTTCCTCGCTTCGCCCCTCGCGTCGTACACGACGGGCAGCCACATCGACATTTCCGGAGGCCTGTCACGCCATGCATAACCCCAACAACACCGTCACCGTCGGCGCCGTCGTCGCCGCCTTTCTCGAACAGTGCGGCGTCAAGGCGGCCTTCGGCGTGATCTCGATCCACAACATGCCGATCCTCGATGCCTTCGCGCAGCGCGGCACGGTGCGTTTCATCTCGGCGCGCGGAGAAGCCGGCGCGGGCAACATGGCCGACGCCTACGCGCGATCCACCGCCAGCCTGGGCGTGTGCATCACCAGCACCGGGCCTGCCGCGGGCAACATCGCGGGCAGCATGGTCGAGGCCCTGACGGCCGGCGCGCCGCTGCTGCACATCACTGGGCAGATCGAGACGCCGTACCTCGACAAGGGCATGTCGTACATCCACGAGGCGCCCGACCAGCTCACGATGCTCAAGGCCGTGTCGAAGGCCGCGCTGCGCGTGCGCAGCGTCGAGACGGTGCTCGGCACGCTCAAGCGCGCGGTGCAGCTCGCGCTGACGGCGCCGACCGGCCCGGTCAGCGTCGAGATCCCGATCGACATCCAGTCGGCGCTGACCACGATGCCGGCCGACCTGTCGCCGCTGCCCGTCGAGCGCGCCGTGCCGTCGGCCGCCGCACTCGACGCGCTGGCCGCGCGCCTCGCCGTTGCAAGGCGCCCGATGCTGTGGGTCGGCGGCGGTGCCCGCCATGCCCGCGCCGCCATCCAGCGCCTGCAGAAACTCGGCTTCGGTGTCGTCACGACGACTCAGGGCCGCGGCACGGTGCCCGAGGACGACGCCGGCTCGCTCGGCGCCTACAACATCCAGAAGCCGGTCGAGGCCCTCTACCAGACCTGCGACGCGATGCTCGTGGTCGGTTCGCGCCTGCGCGGCAACGAGACGCTCAAGTACGAGCTGAAGCTGCCCCGCCCGCTTTACCGCATCGACGTCGACGCCGCCGCCGAAGGCCGCTGCTACGCGTCCGAAGCCTTCGTCTGCGGCGATTCCGCGCTGGCCCTCGAAGGCCTGGCCGACCGCCTCGAAGCCGCCAGGTACAAGGCCGACCCGCAGCTGCTGGTCGACCTGCGCGCCGCGCACGACCAGGCGGTTGCGGGGCTGCGCGACGGCCTCGGCCCGTACGCCGAACTCGTGCGCCAGCTCCAGTCGGCGGCCGGGCGCAACTTCAACTGGGTGCGCGACGTTACCGTCTCCAACAGCACCTGGGGCAATCGCGAGCTGCGCGTCTTCGAACCGAGCGCCGGCGTGCACGCCACGGGCGGCGGCATCGGCCAGGGCATGCCGATGGCCATCGGCGCGGCCATCGGCGCGGCAGTGACGGGATCGGGCCGCAAGACCTTCTGCCTGGCCGGCGACGGCGGCTTCATTCTGAACCTGGGCGAGCTGGCCTGCATGGTGCAGGAGAAGGCGCCGATGGTGATCGTGCTCATGAACGACAAGAGCTATGGCGTCATCAAGAACATCCAGGACGCGCAGTACGGCGGCCGCCAGTGCTACGCCGAGCTGCACACGCCCGACTACGACCTGCTGTGCAAGTCGATCGCGCTGCCGCATGCCCGCGTGCAGGACCTGGCCGAGCTGCCCGCCCGCATCGGCGAGGCGCTGGCGGCCGAGGGCCCGTTCCTGCTTGAGATCGACATGCTCTCGATCGGCAGCTTCAAGACCACCTTCGCCGGCCCGCCGACCAACACGGTCACGCAGATCCCGGCGCTCGGCACGGTGGGCAAGTGAGGGAAGGCCGTTCCATGCCAACGCCCACGCGGATCGCACTCGTCGGCTGCGGAGCCATCGGCACCTCGGTGCTCGAACTGCTCCACGGCGATCCCGCCCTGAAGGTGGTGGCTGTCGTCGTGCCCGCCGACGCCATCGCCGCCGCGCAGAAGGCTGCACCCGACGCGCAGGTGGGCAGCGCCTTGCCCGCCGACGGTATCGACCTCGTGGTCGAGACCGCAGGCCATGCCGCCATCGAGCAGCACGTGCTGCCCGCGCTGGCACGCGGCACGCCCTGCGTGGTCGCCTCGGTCGGCGCGCTGTCGGCTACCGGCCTGGCCGAGAAGCTCGAAGCCGCCGCCATTGCCGGCCGCACTCAGGTGCAGTTGATTCCCGGCGCCATCGGCGCCATCGACGCGCTCGCTGCCGCGCGCATCGGCGGTCTCGACAGCGTGCGCTACACCGGCCGCAAGCCGCCTCAGGCCTGGAAGGGCACGCCGGCCGAGCAGGGCCGCGACCTCGGCGCGCTGGCGCATGAAACCGTGATCTTCGAAGGCAGCGCGCGCGAAGCGGCCTTGCTCTATCCGAAGAACGCCAACGTCGCGGCCACCGTCTCGCTCGCGGGGCTGGGGCTCGACCGCACCATGGTGCGGCTCATCGCCGACCCGGCCACCACCGAGAACGTGCACACGGTCGAAGCCGAGGGCGCATTCGGCAGCTTCGAGCTGACCATGCGCAACAAGCCGCTGGCGGCCAACCCCAAGACATCCGCGCTGACCGTCTACAGCGCCGTGCGTGCGCTGCGCAATCGCGTGGCCGCGCTCGCCATCTGAACCCGCCGTTTCCCATGATCTCTTCCGAACTCCTTCCGATCTGCATCGCCGGCGAATGGCGCCTGGGCGGCGGCGACGTCTACGAAAGCCTGTACCCGGCCACCGGCGAGCCCATCGCGCGCCTGCGGGCCGCGAGCCTGGCCGACGTCGAGGAAGCCATTGCGGGCGCAGACCGCGCCTTTCGCACCAGCGGCTGGGCGCAGCGCCTGCCGCACGAGCGCGCGGCCGTGCTGCACCGCGTGGCGCAGCTGATCCGCGAAGAGGCCGAATCGCTCGCGCAGAAGCAGCGCCTGGACAACGGCAAGCCGATCAACGAGACCCGCAACCTCGTGGCCAGCGCCGCCGGCACCTTCCAGTTCTTCGCCGCCGCGCTGGAGACGCTGGAGGAAACCATCACGCCCTCGCGCGGCGCCTTCGTGACCATGAGCGTGCACGAGCCCATGGGCGTGGTCGCGGCCATCACCCCGTGGAACTCGCCCATTGCCAGCGAGGCGCAGAAGCTGGCGCCCGCGCTGGCCGCCGGCAACGCGGTGGTCGTGAAGCCCGCCGAGGTCACGCCGCTGATGGCGCTGGAGCTGGCGCGCATCTGCGAGAAGGCCGGCGTGCCCAAGGGCATCGTCAGCGTGCTGCCGGGCAGGGGCTCGGTGATCGGCGACGCGATCACCAAGCATCCGCTGGTCAAGCGCGTGTCGTTCACCGGCGGCACCACCACCGGCAAGCACATCGCCCACATCGCGGCCGACAAGATGATGCCGGTGTCGCTGGAGCTCGGCGGCAAGTCGCCGACCATGGTGCTGGACGATGCGGACATCGACCACGCGGTGAACGGCGTGCTCTACGGCATCTTCAGCTCGTCGGGCGAGTCGTGCATCGCGGGGTCGCGCCTGTTCGTGGCGCGCGGCATCTACGACGAGTTCCTCACGCGGCTGGCCGAAGGCGCCAACGCGCTGCGCGTGGGCGACCCGGCCTCGGAGCGCACGCAGATGGGTCCGCTCATCACCGCGAAGCACCGAGAGGGCATCGAGCGCTACGTCGATCTTGGCGTTTCCGAAGGCGGCAGGATTCGCACGGGCGGCGTACGCCCGCACGGCGATGGCTATGACCGGGGCTACTTCTACAAGCCGACCATCATCGAAGGCCTGACGAACGGCGCGCGCATCAGCCAGGAAGAGATCTTCGGCCCGGTGCTGGTCGCCATGCCCTTCGACAGCGAGGAAGAGCTGATCGCGCAGGCCAACGACAGCGTCTACGCGCTGGCGGCCGGCGTGTGGAGCCGCGACTTCAAGCGCGCCTGGAAGCTGGGCCGCGCGGTGCAGGCCGGCACGGTCTGGGTCAACACCTACAAGCAGTTCTCGGTGTCCACGCCCTTCGGCGGCTGGCGCGACAGCGGCCTGGGCCGCGAGAAGGGCCGCGAAGGCATCTTCCAGTACATGGAGCAGAAGAGCATGTACTGGGGTACCAATGAACAACCGCTCCCCTGGGCGAACTGAAGAGGAGCGCACGATGAGCGTACTTGGCATCGACCAGATCACCTACGGCGCGGACGACCTGCCCGCCTGCCGCCGGTTCTTCCAGGACTGGGGCCTTTCCCTGAAGTCGGAGGCCGCCGACGAACTCGTCTTCGAGTGCCTGAACGGCTGCAAGGTGGTGGTCGCCGCGCTGGACAAGCCGGGCCTGCCGCCCGCGATGGAAGAGGGCCCGACGCTGCGCGAAGTGGTGTGGGGCGTGGAAAGCGATGCCGACCTCGACCGCTACGCCGCAGCCATCGCGCAGGACCCGGCCTTCTTCGACGCCACGGTGGACGGCGCGCGCCGCATCGGCTGCATCGACCCCAACGGCCTGGCCGTGCGCCTGCAGGTCAGCCGCAAGCACGCGGTGCAGGTCGATTGCGGCGCCATGAACACCTGGAACGCGAAGCCGCGCGTCAATCAGCCGGCGCCCATCTACGAACGCGCCACGCCCATCGAGGTCGGCCACGTCGTGTTCTTCGTGAGCGACGTGAAGGCCACCAGCGCCTTCTACGCCGATCGCTTCGGCTTCGTGGCCTCCGACAGCTACCCCAACCGCGGCGCCTTCATGCGCTGTGCGGCCGAAGGCGGCCACCACGACCTGTTCCTGCTGCAGATTCCCTCGGGCAAGCGTGGGCTGAACCACGTGGCCTTTACCGTGCGCGACATCCATGAGGTGTTCGGCGGCGGGCTGCACTTCTCGCGATGCGGCTGGGAAACCCAGCTCGGCCCGGGGCGCCACCCGGTGTCGTCCGCGTACTTCTGGTACTTCAAGAATCCGGCGGGCGGCCTCATCGAGTACTACGCCGACGAAGACCAGCTCACCGCCGATTGGCAGCCGCGCGAGTTCGAGCCGGGCCCCACGGTCTTTGCCGAATGGGCGGTGGACGGCGGCCTCGATGGCAACACGCGCCGCCAGAAGAACGCGGAAGGCCCCAAGGGCGCCTTCCTGACCGAAAAGAAATGAACTCCTCGACTCTCATGCAAAGACGTCTTTCCTTCTCCGTCCTGTTCGCCGCACTCACTGCCTTCACGCTCGCCGCGCCCGTGCACGCGCAGCAGAGCGAGGCGCAGAAGCAGCTCTCCAGCGAGCGCTTCACCATCATCTCGCCGTTCCCGCCAGGCGGCCCGGTCGACACGCTCGCCCGCGTGCTCTCCGACGGCCTGGCCAAGCGCTACGGCCAGGCGGCCGTGGTCGACAACCAGGTGGGCGCGGCCGGCAACATCGGCATGGACAAGGTCAAGCGCGCCAAGGGCGATGGCCACACGCTGCTGGTGATCCCGGCGGGCAACGTCACCATCAACCCGACGCTGATGCCCAACTTCCCCTTCGACATGGCGAAGGACTTCGTGCCGGTCACCATGCTCGCGAAGGCGCCCAACGTGCTGGTGGCATCTCCGGCCTCCGGCATCAAGGACGCGAAGCAACTGGTGGCGCAGGCCAAGGCCAAGCCCGGCACGCTGTCGTATGCCTCGCCCGGCGTGGGCAGCGGCCTGCACCTGGCGGGCGAGCTCTTCAAGCAGCAGGCTGGCATCGACATGCTGCACGTGCCCTACAAGGGCACGGCGCCCGCGCTCAACGACGTGCTCGGCGGCACCGTGCCGCTGATGTTCAGCAACCTGCCGGCGACGCTGCCCTTCCTGAAGAACGGCAAGCTGGTCGCGCTGGGCGTGACCGAGGCGAAGCGCAGCGCCGCGGCACCCGAAATCCCGACGCTGGCGGAGCAGGGCATCCAGGGCGTGACCGTGACCTCCTGGTACGGCCTGATGGCGCCCAAGGGCACGCCGCCCGCCGTGGTCGAGCAGCTCGCCAAGGACGCGGCCGAGATGCTCTCGACACCCGACGTGCGCGAGCGCCTGAAGGCGCAGGGCATGACCGACGCGGCCATGAAGCCGGCCGAGTTCGCCGCCTACATCCGCGACGAGACGGCCGTGTGGGCCAAGATCATCAAGGCCCGCAACATCGTTGCCGAGTGAGCCGGCGCAGGAACGAAAGCACAGTCTCATGAAGACCACCAGCGAATCCACCATCGGCATCGTCGGCGCGGGCATCGGCGGGCTCGTCGCGGCCATCGCGCTGCGGCGCGCGGGGCACGACGTGATCGTGTTCGAGCAGGCGAAGCAGTTCGCCCGCGTCGGCGCCGACATCAACCTCACGCCCAACGCCGTGCGCGCGCTCGACGGCCTCGGCGTGGGCGAGGCGGCCCGCGTGACGGCGGCGCGCCCGTCGCACCGCATCAGCCGCACCTACGACACCGGCGAGGAGACTTCGCGCCTGGAGATGGCCGACACTGCCGAGCAGCTCTACGGCGCGCCGCAGCTCACCATCCACCGCGCCGACCTGCTGGCTGCGCTGGCCGACATGTTCCCGATCGAGCGCGTCGCGCTCGGCAAGCGGGCCGAGAAGATAGCCGCCGACGAAAAGGGCGTGAGCCTCTCGTTCGCGGATGGCAGCGATGCGCGTGTCGGCGTGCTGATCGGCGCCGACGGCATCCACTCGTGCGTGCGCACCGCGATGTTCGGTGCCGAAAGCCCGCGCTTCACCGGCATCGTGGCCTACCGCGCCGTGGTGCCCGCCGAGCGCGTGGCCGGCGTGCCCAACCTCGGCGCCTTCACCAAGTGGTGGGGCCCGAATCCGCAGAGCCAGATCGTCACCTTCCCGCTGAACCGGGGCAAGGACGTCTTCATCTTCGCGACCACGCCGCAGGACAGCTGGCACCTCGAATCGTGGACCGCGCCCGGCAGCGTCGAAGAACTGCGCGAGCAGTACGTGGCCTACCACCCCGAGGCGCGCGCCTTGCTCGACGCCTGCGACACGGTGCTCAAGACCGCGCTGTACGAGCGCGACCCGATGCCCGCCTGGACCAAGGGCCGCATGGCGCTGTTGGGCGATGCCGCGCACCCGATGCTGCCCTTTATGGCGCAGGGCGCGGGCATGGCCATCGAGGACGCGGTGGTGCTGTCGCGCCACCTCGAAGGCGTGGCGATGGCCGACGTGCCTGCCGCGCTGCAGGGCTTCGAAACCGCGCGCATCGAGCGCGCCAGCCAGGTTCAGCTCGGCTCGCGCGGCAACAACTGGCTGCGCGAAGGCGGCAACGCCGACTGGGTCTACGGCTACGACGCCTGGGCCGCGCCGCTCGCAACCCCGGCCATGGTGGCCGCCGCCTGATTCTTCAATTCATTCCGCCCCACGGAGGCTCACGATGCAAAACCAAGACCGCTACCTGCAACCGCACCAGGCGCGCCGGCGCCCCGCGACCACCTACGAAGACCTGCTGGGCGACGTGATCGAGCGCGCCTTCGCCGACGGCATCCACGACCTACCGGGCCTGGTGCAGCGCCTGAACGACAGCGGCCTCGCCACGCCGGGCGGCCAGCAGTGGACCGAGGAGCTGTATCGCAAGGAGATGGCTGCGCTGGCGGCCTGAGAGGAACGAACATCATGACCATCGCCATCCAACCCGTTCCCGTTGATCCGGTCGACCACCTGCTCGAAGATCGGCCTGAAGGACCTCTGGTACCCCATCTGCCCCTCGCACTTCATCAAGGAGAACCCCATCTCCCTGCGCCGCCTCGGCCGCAAGCTCGCGCTGTGGCGCGACGGCGAGGGCGTGCTGCACGCGCTGGAAGACCGCTGCCCGCACCGCGGCGCGCCGCTGTCTCAGGGCGTGGTGCTGGGCGACCGGCTCTCTTGCCCGTACCACGGCGTCGAAGTGCGCCACGATGGCGTCGTCACGCGCGTGCCCGGCAGCCCCGGCTGCAAGCTCGAGGGCTCGAAGGCCACGATGCACTTCCACGTGCAGGAGCGCGCCGGCGCGGTGTTCCTCTACAACTCGAAGGAGCCGGTCGACGTGCCGCCGCCGCTGGTGCTGCCCGAGCAGCTCACCGACGACGCCGAGTACAGCAGCTTCCTCTGCTACACCGAGTGGAAGGGCGACTACCGCTACGTGCTCGACAACGTGATGGACCCGATGCACGGCACCTACCTGCACAAGCAGTCGCACTCGATGGCCGAGGGCGATTCGAGCGCCAAGTTCGGCATCCGCCAGACCGACATCGGCTTCGTCTTCGAGAAGGAAGGCCAGCGCAACGTCAACTTCGACTGGACCGAGTGGGCCGACACCGGCATCCACTGGATGCGCCTCGAAATTCCGTATCCGAAGACCGGCGGCCCCGGCGGCAACTTCATCATCATCGGCGCCTTCTCGCCCATCGTGAAGGGCATGACGGCCACCTTCTTCTGGCGCGTGCGCAAGCTGCAGCCGGGCTGGCAGCGCGACACCTGGCGCTTCCTGTACAAGAACCGCCTCGAGGCGCGCCACTGGCACGTGCTGGAGCAGGACCGCGTGATGCTCGAAGAGATGGAGCCCGACGCCAACCAGCACGAGAACCTGTACCAGCACGACCTGGGCATCGTCCGCCTGCGCCGCCACATGCGCACCCTGGCCGTTGCGCAGCTGGCCGAGGCAGGCGAAGCCGCCACGGCCTGACGGGGAAGCGATCGCCATGTCTTCTCCCACGCTCAACGCCCTCGTGCACACCATGCGCTACGAGGCCGACGGCATCGTGAGCGTCGAGTTCCGGCCGGCCACGCCCGCGGTGGACTTCCCCGCCTTCGAGGCCGGCTCCCACATCGACCTGCACCTGCCCAACGGGCTGGTGCGCAGCTACTCGCTGTGCAACCCGTCGAGCGACCGCCAGCGCTACGTGGTGGGCGTGCTCAACGACCGCAAGAGCCGCGGCGGCTCGCGCTACGTGCACCAGCAGCTGCGCGTGGGCATGACGCTGCCCATCTCGGCCCCGCGCAACAACTTCAGGCTGGAAGAGGGCGCTGAGCGCTCGGTGCTCGTGGCAGGCGGCATCGGCGTCACGCCCATCTGGTGCATGCTGCAGCGGCTGGTGGCCATCGGCAAGCCGGTGGAGATCGTCTATTGCGCGCGCACCCGCAAGGAGGCCGCCTTCTGCGACGCCATAGAGGCGCTCGCGAAAGAGAAGTCGGTGCAGCTGACCTGGCACTTCGACGACGAGAAGGGCGCGCCGCCCAATCTGGTCGGGCTGCTGGCGGGCAAGGGCGCCTCCAGCCACTACTACTGCTGCGGCCCCACGCCGATGCTCGATGCCTTCGAGAAGAGCTGCGAGCAGCTGGGCTATGCCAACGCGCACATCGAGCGCTTTGCCGCCGTGCAGGTAGAGGCGGGCGCCGCCTCGCAGGCCTGCGTGGTGGAGTGCGCCAAGAGCGGCAGGAGCGTGGAGGTGCCGGCGGGCAAGTCGATCCTCGACAGCCTGATCGACGCCGGCCTCAACCCCGACCACAGCTGCAAGGAAGGCGTGTGCGGCGCCTGCGAGACGGCGGTGCTCGAAGGCGAGATCGACCACCACGACGGCATCCTCACCAAGATCGAACGTGCGTCGAACAAGACCATGATGATCTGCGTCTCGCGCTGCAAGGGCGCGCGGCTGGTGCTCGACATCTGAACGGGGCCACCGGCCGACAGAAGAAAACTACCCGAGACAACTCAATGAAAAAGTACCTGATCGCGCTGGCTGCGGCCAGCGGGGCTGGCGGAGCGCTGGCCCAATCTTCCCTCACGCTCTTCGGCGTGGTCGATGCAGCCGTCACCTACACCAAGGGCAGCGGCCCGGGTTCGGCCAGCAAGACGCAGCTGACCAACAGCGGCAACATGTTCAGCCGCCTGGGCTTTCGGGGCACGGAAGACCTTGGTGGCGGCTACTCGGCCAACTTCTGGATGGAGATGGGCCTGCAGAACGACAGCGCGCAGGGCTTTCCGTCGAACTCGAACAACCAGGCCAGCGGCAACGGAACAGCAGGAGTGTTGAGCTTCAACCGCCGCTCCACCGTGAGCCTCGCGGGTCCCTTCGGCGAGGTGCGGCTCGGCCGCGACTACGTGCCGGCCTTCTGGAACACCGCCATCTTCGATCCCTTCGGCACGGGCGGCGGCATCGGCGCCAACCAGATCTACTTCTCGGGCCTGGGCGGCCTGGTCGCGCCCACCGGAACGCGCGCGTCGAACAGCATCGGCTACCTGCTGCCGGCCGACCTCGGCGGCTTCTACGGCCAGGTGATGTACGCCATGGGCGAGAACGACTCGAACGCGGTGCTGCCGGGCACGAAGGTATCGAACAGGCACGACGGCGACCACACCGGCGCGCGCTTCGGCTACCAGGGCGGCGGGCTCAACATCGCGCTGGCCACCGGCCGCACGCGCTATGCGAGCGGCGACCTGCGCGTGACCAACCTCGGCGCCTCCTACACCTTCGACGCCTCGCTCATGAACCTCAAGCTCACGAGCGAGCTGTACAAGGAGTCGAAGGGCAGCACCGATGCCAGGGGCGTGCTGGTCGGCTTCCAATTGCCCATCGGGCCCGGCGAGATCAAGGCCTCATATGCGCGCTACCGGCTGGAGCCGGCCGGTGCGCTGCTGAAGCCCACTTCGTCGAAGCTCGCCATCGGCTACGTGCACAACCTCTCGAAGCGCACGGCGCTCTACGCCACCATCGCGCGCATCAGCAACAGCAACGGTGCATCGCAGGCCCTCTCGGGCGCGATCACCGCGCCGAACCGTGCCTCCAGCGGCACCGAGTTCGGCATGCGCCACATGTTCTAGGCGCGCGCCAACACCCCCATACCGGCAGGACAGGTCATGCAGAACAGCAACAGCGACAACAACAGCAGTAGCAGCAAGAGCTTTCGTTGGTACGGCGTCATCACGCTGTTCGTGATCGTCGCGATCTCCTACGTGGACCGCATCAACATCGCCGTGCTCATCACGGACGCGGCGTTCCTGAACCATGTGGGCCTCGCGGCGACCGACCGCGTGAGCCAGGGCTTCCTGGCGACGGCCTTCATGCTGGGCTACGGCGTGTCGGCCTTCGTGCTCACGCCGTTCTGCTCGGCGCTCTTCGGCGTGCGGCGCAGCCTGGTCTACGGGCTGATCCTCTGGGGCGTGGTGACGTGGGCCTCGCCGATGTTCCACAGCTACGGCCTGCTGCTGGCCTCCCGCGTGCTGCTGGGCGTGTCGGAAGGGCCGCTCTTCTCGCTGGCGTCCGCGTACATCAAGGCGCACTTCCGCAGCGACGAGAACGGCAAGCCCAATGCCTTCGTCAACATGGGCACGGGCCTGGGGCTGGCCATCGGCTATCCGCTCGTCGGCTGGCTGCTCACGCAGTTCGCGTGGGACAGCTCCTTCCACGTGCTCGGCGTCATGAACATCGTGCTGGGCATTCCCCTGGTGCTGGCCTTCGTGCGCATGCCGCCGGGGCACGCCGACGGCGTGAAGCCATCTTCCTTCGGCGAGGCGATGTCGCGCGTGGGCGGCATCGTGAAGGGCGCGCTGCAGACGCGGCACCTGTTCCTCATCACGCTGCTGACCTCCGCCGCGCTGGCTTACCTCTGGGGCAGCAGCAATTGGCTGCCGACCTACCTGCGCGAGGCGCGCGGCTTCTCGATGCGCGAGATGGGCTGGCTGGCCTCGCTGTCGCAGTACGCCACCGTGCTCGCGGTGTTCGTGGGCGGCGTGCTCATCGACAAGGTGGGCCGCGAGCGCGTGCCCTTCATCTTCATGGGCGCGAGCGTGGGCGTGGCGCTGTCGGTGCTGATGGCCATCAACGCGCGCGACCCCTACGCGGCCGCATGCTGCCTGGTGGCGGCCAACTTCTTCTGGGGCCTGCAGAGCCCGGCCATTCCGAGCACGGTGCAGTACTGCTCGCGCGCTGAGCACACGGCCAGTGCATTCGGCGTGACCAACGGCGTGGGCAGCCTGGTGGCGGGCTTCATGCCCGCGCTGATGGGCGGCGTGATCGGTGCGATGTCGCATGGGGCCGGTGCCGGCCCTGCGGCAGCGGCTTCGTCGGCCTCGGGCTTCTTCGCGGGCTTCGCGCTGCTGATCGGCACGCAGGTCGTCGTGTTCGTCTGCGGCTTCATGCTGTGGCTGCGCGACCGCTCGCGCAGTGCGCACACAGTCTCTGGTTCACAGCTTTCATAGGCTTTTCGAAGGCTTGTACCTTCGTACTGTCGTGGTCGGGTCACAGTGCGGTGGCCCGATTTCCGTCATCTGCGTGAGCAGGTGTTTCGGCGGCTGAACCATCTTCGTATTGCATGGCATGCATCGCGTGCCATGACGCCATTCGGCCTATCGCGCGCGAACATTTTGAGAAGGAAAAGTTCCGCGATTCGTTGAGCACGCAGCGCCCATCAGCTACAACTGTGTGACATCAATGGACGAGGGAATGCGCGTGAAATCAACGACAAGAGCCGCAGCAAGTCTTGCCATCGCCAACACGGTTCGCACCGTTCCCGCTTCGCGGGAGCATGCTGCGCCGACGATGCGCATGCACTGACGAAGGCCTTCGCGCTACAAGCCCCGCCTCCGCATCCCATCACCCCGCGATTGCCGGGAATGGAACCTCTTACGCCTCGCATCCTGGGACCGCCGCTTCGTGCGCGGTGTGTCCCTGCATGACTGTGTGGTCCTGACGAACGAATGAGTTCGCCGGGAGGGCCTTGTGTTGCCCGTTTCTTCCCGATTCCCCCGTTGTTCATCTCACTCATCACCGCGCGCGTCTTGTGCATCGCCGGCTATCCGCCGGCGGCTGCGAAGCCGGCGCATGTTTCTTCTTACCAAGAGTACTCAGAGGCGATCATGAAAAGATTCAATACACCCGTGGTCAATCATCTTGCCATCACCGCAGTGACCCTTGCCGTTCTCACGGCTTGTGGCGGCGGCGGAGACAGTGGTGGTTCTTCGTTGGGCGGTGGAGGCGTTGGCCTCAACGCACCTTCGGACCAGGTCGTTTCCGCTCCCGTGTCCGATCCCTCCGCCAAGGCGCCGGACGATGGAGTACCCAACTCGGCGAACAATGCGGTCGCCGCCGTCGACCGCTCTGCAAAGCCGATGGAGCTGCCCGACACCGTCTGGCCCAGCAACTACAAGCTGTGGTTCCGACCCGATGCCGCGCTCAAGACCTTCGTGGGCCGCGGCGATGTGGAGATCGAAGTGCTCAAGCCGGTCGATGCCATCGTCGTCGCCGCACACAACCTGAATTTCGCGAAGGGCCGCACCACGCTGCGCAAGGTGTCGAATCCCTCGGAGGCGATCCCGCTGATTCCCACGCCGCAGACGCTGGGCGACTTCGTGCAGCTGCGCCTGAACGACGGCCAGATCGCCAAGGGCAAGTACCTGCTGCACATGGAGTGGACGGCAAGATCCAGTTCTCCGATGCCGAGTACTGCCCGCCCGCCGAGGTGGCGCGCAACCCGTTCTGCTCGGCCGCCACCGGCATCTTCAAGGTGGGCCTCTCCACGCCTGAAGGCGTGAGCAGCGATGCCATCGTGACGCAGGGCGAAACCAACTACGCGCGGCAGTGGTTCCCGGGATGGGACGAGCCGGCCTTCCGCCATACCTTCGAAATTTCCGCCGAGGTGCCGGGCGACTGGAAGACGGTGTCCAACGGCGCGCAGACCGAAGCGACCAAACTGCCCGACGGCTACCAGCGCGTGGCCTTCGAGAAGACGCCCTCCATGCCGATGTACCTGACCTTCTTCGGCGGCGGCAAGTTCGACATCCTGGCCGACAAGTTCAAGAACCCGCTGGACGGCAGCGAGATGCCGCTGCGCTGGTTCACGCCGCCGGGCCGCTCCGACTGGGCGAAGTTCGCGATGGAGTGGACCAAGGTGTCGATGGACTATTACTACAACTACACGGGCATTCCGCTGCCGTTCAAGAAGTTCGACACCGTCGCGGCCAACGACAGCTACGACAACAAGCCCAACACCGGTTTCGGCGGCATGGAGAACTGGGGCTCGATCTTCGAGTTCGCGGACTCGGTGCTCACCAAGCCGGGCGACACGCCCACGCTGTACTCGGTGACGGTGGTGACGCACGAGGTGGCGCACCAGTGGTTCGGTGACCTGGTCACGCTCGACTGGTGGGACAACGTGTGGCTCAACGAGTCGTTCGCGCGCTGGTTCGAAAGGCGCACCACGATCAAGTTCCACCCCGAGTACTACAGCTTCTCCGACTACGTGCTCGACAAGCACAACGTGATCGTCGCCGACCTGAAGAACACGGCCGTGCCGGTGCAGCGCAACCTCAACGACGCGGGCTCGTTCGGCTTCATCAGCCCGTCGATCTTCGTCTACAACAAGGGCAGCCACGTGCTGGAGACCATCCAGAACTACATCGGCGAGGAGGCGATGCAGAAGGGCCTGCGCATCTACCTGAAGGACTACGCCTTCGGCAACGTCACGCCTTCGCGCCTGTGGAGCTCGCTGGAGAAGGCGAGCAACGGCAAGAAGGTGAGCGAGATCGGCGACAGCCTGATCCGCCAGACCGGCATTCCGCTGCTCACGGTGGACGCGCAGTGCGCGGGCAACAGCACCTACGTGAACATCACGCAGGAGGCCTTCCCCAACCAGAACCTGTACCCGGCATCGACGTGGACCATTCCCGTGACGCTGGCCTACGGCGACTCGATGGAGCAGCGCAAGACCTTCGTGATGTCGGGCAACAGCACGCAAGTGGAGCTGCCCGGTTGCACCGCGGTGCTGGCCGGGCCGACCGGGCAGGACTACTACGTGAGCAACTACAGCGCCCAGTCCTGGAGCGCGCTGCTGGCCAAGGCGCAGAATTTCGCGGGCAACAAGCCGCTCTTGCTGAACATCGAGCGCGATGCGTTCCGGCTGCTGGGCGTGGGCCGCATCACGCAGGCGCAGTACGACCAGATCAAGGGCGTGCTGAACCTGCCGGCGCCGCTGCTCGCGAAGACGCAGGTGAGCGAGCAGAAGATGGTGGCGGTGGCCACCGGCGAGGAGAAGGAGTCGTACCCGCACGCGCTGCGCTTCCAGGGCAGCCTGAAGCTGCGCGACAACGAGAAGCGCTGAGCGGCATCGCCTGAACCGGCGCGCGCCGCCTTCGGGAAAAAGGCGGCGCGCGCCACTTCGACAAAGGATCACCATGAACACAGCACTGAAATGGCTGGCCGCAGGCGCGTCGGCATTGCTGCTCGCCGCCTGCGGCGCGAACAGCGGCGGCGCACCCGAGGCCGAACTGGTCGGCACCTACGCCGTGAAGCAGAACGGCGCGCTCAAGGAGCTCATCAAGATCGAGAAGCAGGGCGACGCCTACGTGATGCGCGACAAGGTTCGCACGGCCGAATGGAGCGAGCCGAAGATGACACTGAAGCCCGTGACGCGCGAGCACTGGAGCCGCATCACCACCGACAAGGAGAACACCGCCTTCGTCGGCGTGGCGAGCGAGCAGCTCGGCATCTTCAAGGTGCCGGCGGGTTGGCAGAAGAACGGCTTCCAGACCTCGACCGGCTACTTCCTGTTCTATTCGCGCGGGCCGGTGGAGGCTTACAAGCTCTGAGCCTGAAGGCTCAGGCCGCGGGCGCCACGCTCGCGCCCTCGATGCGGTGGCGCTTCAGTGCATCGGCCACGAAGCCGCTGGCCTTCATCTCCTCGACGAAGGCCGCGAGCAGCGCCTGCGCCTCGGCGCCGCGGCTCGCGGGCGTGCCCATGGCCTGCTGGATCACCATGAAGCGCCCCGGCAGCACGCGCACGCCGGGTGCGCGCTGCGCCTCGCCTTCGAGCAGCTGGCGGATGCCGGCCGCCACCTCGACCTCGCCGGAGCGCAATGCAGCCAGTGCGGGCCCCGCGCCCTGCAGGCGCACGATTTCGGCTGACTTGATCTCGCGCGTGAGGAACAGGTCGTAGGCGCTGCCGGAGCCCACCGAGATGCGGTTGTCCTTTGCATCGACCTGTGCGTTGTCGGTGAGAGCAGAGGCTTCGGGCACGAGGTAGCTGCCCTCGATCAGCACGTAGGGCGCGGTGAAGAGCAGCCCCTCGCTGCGCGCCGGGTCGATGGCGAAGAAGCCGATGTCGGCCTTCTCGTTCTTCACCGCGTCCACCGATGCGGCGGCCTTCTCGAACACCACCAGCTCGATGCCCACGCCCAGGCGCCGCGCGAACTCGCGGGCCAGGTCGATGGACACGCCCACCGGCTCGCCGGTGGCCGCGTCCCTGTTGGCCAGGATCGGGTTGCCCAGGTTGATCGAGGCGCGCAGCGTGCCGCCGGGCGCGAAGGCGGAAACGAGGGCGGGCGTGATCGTCGGCTGCTGTGTCATGGCGTTCGGCATCGATGGATGGAGATGGCCGCCAGTTTACGGGGCGCCCCTCGGGACCAGGCCGGCGTCACGATCCCGAGCCAACCCAGCGGCCCAAGCGGTTCTGACGTTGCGCCCTCAGCGCGCCGTCAGCGGTTCCAGCCCGGTCTTGGCGATGGTGGGCGCTGCAGCGGGCGAGTTGAGGTAGCGGATCAGCTGCCGCGCCGCGTCGGGCTGCTTCGAGGCGGTGGCGATGCCGGCGGAGAACACCGTCACGCGCTGCACCTCGGCAGGCAGCGGCCCGATGTAGTCGATGCCGGCGATGGGCAGCAGTTCGCTGACCTGCTGCAGGCCCAGCGCCGCGTCGCCGCGCGCCACCACCGTGCCGACGCGCTCGCTCAGGATGCGCTTGCTCTTGGGCTTGACCTGATCCTCGATGCCCAGCTTCTTGAGCAGCTCGGTCTCGTAGTAGGTGCCGCTCGCGCTGGCCGAGTAGGCGATCGACGGCGCGGCGATCAGCGTGCGCTTGAGCGCGTCGACGGTGCTGATGTCGGGCTTGGGCGCGCCCTTGCGCACCGCGAAGCCGATGGCGGAGCGCACCAGGTCGACCTGGCTGCCCGGCACCACCTTGCCCTCGGCCACCAGCGCGTCGAGCGCGGGGCGCGCGAGGATCACCACGTCGGCGGGCTCGTTGCGGGCGAGGCGGCTGGGAATGGAGTCTTCGGCGTTGCCCATCGAGGCGCCGTAGGCTGTCTTCACGCTGCGGCCGGTGCTGCGCTCGAACTCGGGGCGCAGGTCGTTGTAGGCGGCGGTGAAGCCGCCGGAGGTCATGACGTGGATGTCGGCGCCGCCCGCGGGCTTGCTGCTGCTGGTGCCGAGGCTGCCGCAGCCTGCGAGCGCGAGGGCCGCGACCAGCGGAAGCGCGGCGCGGCGGGTGAGGGCGCCGATGGAAGTGGGGAAGGAAGAGCGGGTCTCGAAGGGCTTCGTCACGATGTCTCCAGGAGGAAGAAGGTTGCGGCGCGGTTGCCGTTTGCCGCTGTCATCGTAGAAGCCGGGGCTGTCATTCGGCCTTCAGCGAAGTCGGGGTTATCACTGAGACGCCGGTGGCTCGTCGGGCGTGCTCTTGCCTGCATCCGCGGCCGGCAGCCGCCCGCGCCGGGCCAGCCCCTCGCGCAGCAGGAACTCGACCTGCGCGTTCGCACTGCGAAGCTCCTGCGCGGCAAGGCGCTCGATCTCGGCCCACAGGGCCGGATCGATGCGCAGGGGGTAGGCTTTCTTGCCGGGACTGGCCATCGGGTGGGTACGGATCGGAGGGCGGGTACGGTTCGCGCCTCAGGTGTAGAGCGTACCGGTGTTCACCACGGGCTGCGTCTCGCGGTCGGAGCACAGCACCACCAGCAGGTTCGACACCATCGAGGCCTTGCGCTCGTCGTCGAGCACGACGAGGTTGCGCTCCGACAGGCCCTTGAGCGCCGCCTCGACCATGCCGACCGCACCCGACACGATCTGGTGCCGCGCGCTCACGATGGCCACCGCCTGCTGGCGGCGCAGCATCACCTGTGCGATCTCGGGGGCGTACGCCAGGTGCGTGAGCTTGGCGTCGAGCACCTCGACGCCCGCGCTGGCGAAGCGGCGGTTCAGGTCGTCCCGGAGGGCATCGGCCACGGTGTCGAGGCCGGCGCGCAGCGTGGTTTCGTCGCTGGGCAGGTCGTCGCCGCTGTCGTAGGCGTAGAGGGTGGCGAGATGGCGGATGGCGGCCTCGGACTGGATGGCGACGAACTTGTTGTAGTCGTCGATCTCGAAGACGGCCTGCGCCGTGTCGTAGACCCGCCAGATCACCGCCGCGCCGATCTCCACCGGGTTGCCGCGCTTGTCGTTCACCTTCAGCGGCGGCGTGTTGAGGTTGCGCGCGCGCAGCGAGATCTTCTGGCCGCTTTGCAGCGGGTTGGTCCAGCGCAGGCCCTCGGAGCGGTCGGTGCCCTGGTACTGGCCGAAGAGCGTGAGGATGATGCCCTCGTTGGGCTGCAGCATATAGAGGCCAGGGATCAGCACGAGGCCGACCACGATCAGCAGGATGCTCATGGGCAGCGGCATTAGGCGCTGCACCATCGCCCAGACGCCGATGGCGATCAGCAGCAGCGCCACGGCGGACACGCCGTAGCCGTTGATCGACCGGTAAGGGCGCTCCTTGCGGACCGGTCGCGAGTTGATGTTGGGGGTCTTCTCTTGCATCGCTGCCTCCGTTGAAAGTGATATCACTCTAATATCTTTTTGAGGCCAGTCAAGAGGTTTTCGATGTCCTGGCGAATGCGCCGGATTTCCGCCGCTGGGTGCAGGCGCCAAGGTAGAGACGGCGCGGCACGCGGTGTGGGGACCTCGCCGGCCGCCCGCCCAGCAGCGCGCGATGCAGGCGCAAGACCGTGCGCGCCGCATGCAGGCGGCGAGCGATGCGCTGTCGAAGCTCTACGACTCGATGACGCCAGGGCAGCGCCATACGGCCGACCGGAACCTGCCGGCCGTCGTTCCCTGATCCACCGGATCGGTCAGTCGATCAGGTCGAAGCAGCAGCCCGCGTAGTAGGGCTTGTCGCCGCCTTCGACGAAAGGCACCTCGATGGGCTTGCCCTCGTTGCGCCACACGTCGCGCTTTCGGTAGCCCGAGCGCGAGAGATCGGCCAGCAGCTCGTCGTGGTGCTGGATGCGGTAGGGGCACACCGCGATGCCGATGCTGTTGAGCGTGTAGATCGTGCGCTCGGGGTGCACGGCGGTGGTGTTCATCACGATGCGCCGGGGCTTCACCGCAAGTTCGGAAAGGATCGTGTCCATGCGCACCGGCAGGTACTGCAGGCTGCCGGACACGTACAGCACGTCGCAGCCGCTCGCGTCGCGGTAGTCCGTGGTGAAGCTCAACTGCTCGGTCGCCTCGCGCTTCACGGCCATCGCGCGGCCGCTCTCGACCACGCCGGGCACGTCGCACACGGTCCACCGCAGTGTGGAGGGATAGCTCAGCACGCGGCGGAAGGCGTAGTACTTGATGCCGACGTGCCCGCCCAGGTCGAACACGCGCGTCATGCCCGCGTCGATCGAGCGGCCCAGCCAGAAGAGGCCGGGGTAGTCGTAGAAGTAGATCTGCGGGCTGTAGAGCTCGCCCGCGTCGGCGTTGGCATAGCCCACGGCCTTGCTGGAAGGCGCTCCGGCCTCGGCCGCGGCGAAGCTCTCGAACGAGCCCATGAAGAGGTTCTCGTCGGTGTTGTTCAGGAACTTGCGCTTGTAGGCACTTTCGCGCGGCGGAAACTGCAGAAGGCTGGACAGCATTTCTTTCTCCGGTGGCCGGCCCATTCTGGGCGCAACCGGCGCTTTCGGGCGCTATAGCCCAGTGCCGTTGGGGCAGTTACCCCAAGCGGGTTACATACCGCTGGCCAGCGCCGCCGCCGCTGCCCGCGTCTCCACGCCCAGCTTCTCGAAGATGTGCTCCAGGTGCTTGTTCACCGTGCGCGGGCTGGTGCCCAGGATCTCGCCGATGTCGCGGTTCGTCTTGCCCTTGGCGAGCCATGAGAGCACCTCGGTCTCGCGCGGCGTGAGGGCCGCGTCGGCCAGCCGGGCGGCTGGGCCGTCGCGCTGGATGGCGAAGAGCAGCATCGTCTCCCCCAGCGCAGCCGCGCCCAGGTTGCGCACCGACAACCGCATGCCCGTGGCCGTTCCGACGGCAATGGCCGCGCCCGGCACCAGCGCCGCTTCGAGCGAGGCCGGCAGCAGGCCCGGCGCCACCGGCTCTTCCAGCGCATGCAGCCACAGCGCGGCCTGCGGCGAGCGCCACGCGATGCGCCCGCGCGTGTCGACGAAGACCACGCCCATGCCCGCCACGTCCACCGCGTCGCGGGCCATGCGTGTGATGCGCGCGTTGCGCGCGTGCGTGTGCAGCCGCGCGAGCACCTCCTGCGCGCGGATGGGCTTCACCACGTAGTCGACGCCGCCGCACTCGAAGCCCTCGACCACGTGCGTGGTTTCCGAGAGCCCTGTCATGAAGAGCACCGGAATGTGTGCCCACGCGGGATCGGCCTTGATGCGCCTGCAGGTCTCGAAGCCGGAGAGCCCGGGCATCAGGCCGTCGAGCAGGATCGCGTCGGGCACCACCAGTTCGAGCCGCTGCAGCGCGGCCTCGCCGTCGGCCGCGACCAGCACGGTGTAGCCGCTGGCCTCGAGCGTGTCGCACAGCATGCCCAGGCTGCTGGGGGCGTCGTCCACCACCAGCACCACGGGGCGCTCGGCCGAAGGCGAATCAGGGAGCGAGGGTGTCTGCATCTTCTGACAGTGCGTTGCGGAGTTTGTCGAGTTCGAAGCGCGTGACCATGCCGCGCAGCCAGGTGCAGGTCGAGGCCGCCGCGGGCGATGCGGCCACCAGCCGGTCGAGCGTGGTGTGCAGGCCGCGCACGTGGCCCATCTGCGCCAGGCGCATGAGTTCGGCGCGTTCGTCTTCGGAAAGGGCGAGCTGGCGCGGGCGCGGCTGCGCTTCCGGCTCGTCGGTCGCGGCTGGGCCCATGGCGTCCCCGGCCGTGAGCCATTCGAGGCCCAGGTGCCGCTCCAGCGTGGCGATGAGCTCCGACTCGATCACCGGCTTGCCCACGAAGGCCTGGCAGCCCGCCGCGCGCAGCCGCTCGGCCTGGTTCTCGAACATGTTGGCCGAGACGATGATGATCGGGATCTCGCCGAAGCCCGAGGCGCGCACCGAGGCGGCGGTCTGCCAGCCGTCCATGTCGTCCATCGTCAGGTCGAGCAGGATGGCCGATGGCAGCTCCTCGCGCAGGCTGTCGAGGCACTCGGTGCCGCTCGCGGCCTCGCGTACCTCGAAGCCCAGCGGCGCGAGCATGCCCGCGAGCATCTGGCGCTGAACCGGCTGGTCGTCCACCACCAGCAGCGTGCGGCGCGCGCCGATGTAGCCCGACACGGGCTGCCGCAGCGCGCCCGCCTTGCCGGCCTGCGGGCCCGGGTCGGCCACCTCGCGCAGGTACACGCGCACGCTGAAGGTGCTGCCCTGCGAGGAGGTCGATGCAAGCTTGAGCTCGCCGCCCATCAGCGAGGTGAGCAGGCCGGTGATGGTCAGGCCCAGCCCCGTGCCCGGCTCGCCGCGCCGGCGGCCGGCCGCGCCGCGCTCGAAGGGCAGGAAGATGCGCTGGTGGTCCTGCGGCGCCACGCCGATGCCGGTGTCGGCCACGTCGAAGCGCAGCACCTCGCGGCGCGCGTCCACGTGCAGCGTGACGGTGCCGCTGTCGGTGAAGCGCACCGCGTTCGTCAGCAGGTTGATGAGGATCTGCCGCAGCCACTTCGCATCCGCATGCACCCATGGCGGCAGCCGGCCCGCGTGCGTGTAGACGAAGGCCAGGCCCTTGTTCTCGGCCTGCGGGCGCACCATGTGCACGAGCTGGTCGAGAAAGGCCGGCAGCGCCAGCGGCGCGGGCTCCAACTGCAGCCGGCCGGCCTCGATGCGCGCGAGGTCGAGCAGGCCGTCGATCAGGCCCAGCATGTGCTCGCCGCTGCGGTGGATGGTCTGCACCGCCTCGCGCGGCGGCTTCACCGAGTCGCCCTTCAGCAGGATCTGCGAGTAGCCGAGGATGCTGTTGAGCGGCGTGCGCAGCTCGTGCGTCATGCCGGCCACATAGCGGGTCTTGGCCTGGTTGGCGGCCTCGGCGGCCTCCTTGGCGGTCTGCAGCGCGGCGTCGGTGCGGCGGTGCGCCTCGATCTCCAGCGCCAGCAGGTTGTTGTGGCGGTTCGATTCCTCCTGCGCCATCTGCCGGCTCTCGCTGCCCAACACCACCCACCAGGCGGCCACCGCGGCCACCACGGAAAGCAGCGCGAACACCTTCAGGAAGGCCGTGGCCATGACCGGGTCGCTGGTGCCCGCCAGCGCCTCCTGCGCGTACACCACGCCCACCACGGTGGCCAGCAGCGCGACGAGCGACGTGGCCACCAGCAGGTAGTGCGCCACGCGGAAGTTCAGGCGTGCCGACAGGGCAGGCGGCAGCAGCGCCTGCAGCCAGCCGCTCATCTGCTCGGCCGCGCGCGAATCGGTCTTGCAGCGGTCGTGGCAGCGCGACTCGAGCGTGCAGCACAGCGAGCAGATCGGCGCGCTGTAGGCCGGGCAGTGCGCCATGTCCTCCGACTCGAAGCTGTTGTCGCACACCGAGCACTTCACGCCCTGGCCCGGCGTCCAGCGCTCGATGTCGTTGCGCGCGAGGTAGTAGCGCCCGCGCGTGCGCCAGGCCAGCAGCGGCGACAGCGCCATGGCGGTGGCCAGCGCGATGAAGGGCGAGAAGGCCTTCGCCCATTGCCCCAGCGTGCCGGAGTAGGCCAGCATGGCCAGCGCCGCCGCCACCAGCATCGACACCAGCCCCACCGGGTTGATGTCGTACAGGTGCGCGCGCTTGAACTCGATGGTGCGCGGGCTCCAGCCCAGCGGCTTGTTGATGACCAGGTCGGCCACCAGCGCACCCACCCAGGCGATGGCGATGTTGCTGTAGAAGCCCAGCACGTGCTCCAGCGCGGCGAACACGCCCAGCGCCATCAGCAGGATCGCGATGGCCACGTTGAACACCAGCCACACCACGCGCCCTGGGTGGCTGTGCGTGAGCCGCGCGAAGAAGTTCGACCATGCCAGCGAGCCCGCATAGGCGTTCGTCAGGTTGATCTTCATCTGCGACACCAGCACGAACAGCACCGTGATGCCCAGCACCCAGGCCGGATCGCGCAGCACGTAGGAGAAGCCCGTGAGGTACATCTGCGTGGGCTCGACCGCGTGGTTGGCCGGTATCTCGTGCTGCAGCGCGAGGAAGGCGAGGAATGCGCCGCCCATCATCTTCAGCATGCCCGGAACGATCCAGCCCGGCCCGGCGACCAGCACCGCCGTCCACCAGCGCACGCGGTTGGCAGCGGTTTTCTCGGGCAGGAAGCGCAGGTAGTCGACCTGCTCGCCGATCTGCACCACCAGCGAGAAGGCGACTGTGGCGGCGGCGCCGAACATCAGCGGGTCGAAGCCGCTGCTGTCGGAGGTGCGGCCCACGAGGCCGGTGAAGTCTGCATAGAGCTCGGGCTTCTTCACCAGCACCGCGACGAAGGGGCAGATGAACAGCACGATCCAGATCGGCTGCGTCCACAGCTGCAGCCCCGAAATGAGCGTGATGCCCCGCGCCACCAGCGGGATGATGACGATCGACGACACCATGTACAGCAGCCACAGCGGCCAGTCGAGGTACATCTGCAGCGCCAGCGCGAGGATGGCCGCCTCCAGCGCGAAGAAGATGAAGGTGAAGCTCGCGTAGATCAGCGAGGTGAGCGTGGAGCCCAGGTAGCCGAAGCCCGCGCCGCGCGTGAGCAGGTCCATGTCCACACCGTGGCGCGCCGCGTAGTACGAGATCGGCAGGCCCGTGAGGAAGGTGATGAGCCCGACCACCAGGATGGCCCACAGTGCGTTCGAGAAGCCGTAGCTCAGTGCGATGGCCCCGCCGATGGCCTCCAGCGCCAGGAACGACGTGGCCCCGAAGGCCGCGTTGGCGACGCGGAACTCCGACCACTTGCGGAAGCTGCGCGGCGTGTAGCGCAGCGCGTAGTCCTCCAGCGTCTCGTTCGCGACCCAGGCGTTGTAGTCGCGGCGGATGCGGAAGATCTTCTGTCCGGAGACGGATTGCATGAGGGGTTCTCGCGGCGGCGGTGGCATGGCGCGGGTACAGCAAGAAGCGCTCCCTGCGTGCTTGCGCCGCGCTTGCACTGGTTTCTGGCTCGCGAGTCTGCAGGCACGGCGTGCTCTGGCCGCTACGTTGAATGACGTATTCGCGCATACGCCACTGATTTCTAAAGTTCCAGCCATGGTGCTCGGGGCACCGTCCGATGCACTGCGATGGTGCGCGGCCTTCCTTTCCAACAACCTGCCTGGAGTTTCCTGATGTCGCGTGATTCCGATCTTTCCCTCGATGCCATGGCATTGCGCCGCCGCCGTCTGCTGCAGGGCGCCGCCGCGCTGCCCGTGATGGGCCTCAGCGGCCTGAGCTTCGGCCAGGGCCAGTTCCCCACGGCCAAGGTCAACACGACGAAGCTCGCCGTGACCGACACCGAGGTGACAGTGGGCCAGCTGCATTCGTCCACCGGCACCATGGCCATCTCGGAGACCGGCTCCATCCAGGCCGAGCAGCTCGCCATCGACCAGATCAACGCCATGGGCGGCATCCTGGGCCGCAAGATCAAGGTCATCAAGGAAGACGGCGCCTCCGACTGGCCCACCTTCGCAGAGAAGTCGAAGAAGCTGCTGGTCAACGACAAGGTCGCGGCCGTCTTCGGCTGCTGGACCAGCGCCTCGCGCAAGGCTGTGCTGCCGGTGTTCGAGAAGGAGAACGGCCTGCTGTACTACCCGACGTTCTACGAAGGCCTGGAGCAGAGCAAGAACGTGATCTACACCGGCCAGGAGGCCACGCAGCAGATCATCTGGGGCCTGGACTGGGGCGCGAAGGAGAAGAAGGCCAAGACCTTCTTCCTGGTGGGCTCCGACTACATCTGGCCGCGCACCTCGATGAAGATCGCGCGCAAGCACATCGAGAACTTCCAGAAGGGCTCGGTCAAGGGCGAGGAGTACTACCCGCTGGGCCACACCAACTTCAACTCGCTGATCAACAAGATCAAGGTGGCCAAGCCCGACTGCATCTTCGCGGCCGTGGTGGGCGGCTCGAACGTGGCCTTCTACAAGCAGCTGAAGGCCGCGGGCATCACCGGCGACAAGCAGTTCCTGCTGACGCTGGCCGTCACCGAGGACGAGATGACCGGCGTGGGCGGCGAGAACTTCGCGGGCTTCTACTCGTCGATGAAGTACTTCCAGACGCTGGACAACGCGAACAACAAGAAGTTCGTGGAAGCCTTCAAGGCCAAGTACGGCAAGGACGCGGTCATCGGCGACGTGACCCAGGCCGGCTATCTCGGCCCCTGGCTGTGGAAGGCCGCGGTGGAGAAGGCCGGCAGCTTCGACGTCGACAAGGTCGTGGCCGGCTCGCCGGGTATCGAGCTGAAGACCGCGCCCGAAGGCTACGTGAAGCTCGACGCCAACCACCACCTGTGGAGCAAGGCGCGCATCGGGCAGGGGCAGGCGGACGGCACCTTCAAGGTGGTGGCGGAGTCGGCCGAGCTGATCAAGCCGGATCCGTTCCCGAAGGGCTACCAGTAAGCAGGCCGCCGGCCCTCACCCCAACCCTCTCCCGCAAGCGGGAGAGGGGGTAACTCCAACTTTCCGGACTTCCCGCCATGACTCTGTCGGACATGCTGAACATCGGCCTCATGCAGGGCTTCGCGGGGCTGAGCCTCTTCGCGGTGCTGCTGCTGATGGGGCTGGGCCTGGCGATCATCTTCGGCCAGATGGGCGTGATCAATATGGCGCATGGCGAGTTCATGACCATCGGCGCCTACTCGATCTACCTGGCCGCGCGCGTCACCGAGAGCCTCGCGCCCGAGTTCATGCCGTACTACTTCCCGATCGCCATCGCGCTGGCTTTCGTCTTCGCCTTCATCGTCGGCTGGATCGTGGAGTGGGTGCTGATACGCCACCTCTACAAGCGCCCGCTCGACACGCTGCTGGCCACCTGGGGCGTGAGCCTGGGCCTGCAGCAGATCTTCCGCACCTTCATCGGCCCGAAGGAGGTGAGCCCGACGCTGCCCGAATGGCTCATGGGCTCTTGGACGCCGCACGAGGGGCTGGACATCCCGATCAACGGCATGTTCGTGCTGGCGCTCACCGCGCTGGTCACGGGCGGCGTGCTGATTGCGCTGCACAAGAGCCGCTGGGGCCTGAGGGTGCGCGCCACCGTCGCCAACCGCACCATGGCCAACGCTACCGGCATCGACACCAAGAAGACCGACCGCCTCACCTTCGCCATCGGTTGCGGCATTGCAGGCGTGGCGGGCGCGGCCTTCACCACCATCGGCTCGACCGGGCCGACCTCGGGCTCGCTCTACATCGTCGACGCCTTCCTGGTCGTCACCTTCGGCGGCGCGGCCAGCCTGTTCGGCACGGTGGTCTCGGCCTTCGGCATTGCGCAGACGCAGTCGGTCTCGGAGTTCTTCATGACCGGCTCGATGGCCAAGGTGCTGACGCTGTCGCTGATCGTCTTCATCCTGATGCTGCGCCCGCAAGGCCTCTTTGCAGTCAAGGTGCGCCGCTGAATCCGATTCCTTCCTGGAGAACGTTCCGATGAATTTCATCAAGGCCTCGATCCAGCGCTACCAGCTCGGCAGCCTGCTGCTGCTGGTGCTGCTGCTCGCGGTGGTGCTGCCGCTGTCGCTCGACATCTTCCGCCTCAATCTCGTGGGCAAGTACCTCACCTACGCCTTCGTGGCCGTGGGCCTCGTCATGGTGTGGGGCTACGGCGGCGTGCTGAGCCTGGGGCAGGGCGTTTTCTTCGGCATCGGCGGGTATGCGATGGCGATGTTCCTCAAGCTCGAGGCTTCCGACCCGGTGTCGACCAAGATCCAGACCACGCCCGGCATCCCGGACTTCATGGACTGGAACCAGATCACCGAGCTGCCCACGCTGTGGCTGCCGTTCAAGAGCCTGCCGCTGAGCCTTGCGCTGGTGGTGCTCGCGCCGATGGCGCTGGCCTGGCTCGTGAGCTTCGCGATGTTCAAGCGGCGAGTGGGCGGCGTGTACTTCGCGATCATCACGCAGGCGGTGGCGCTGATCTGCACCGTGCTCATCATCGGCCAGCAGGGCTATACCGGCGGCGTGAACGGCATGACCGACCTGAAGACCCTGCTGGGCTGGGACACCCGCACCGACAGCGCCAAGTACATCCTCTACTACGTCTGCGTGGGCCTGCTGGTGGGCAGCATCGTGCTGTGCCGCTGGATCCAGACCAGCAAGCTCGGCACGCTGCTGCTGGCGATGCGCGACAAGGAAGACCGCGTGCGCTTCTCCGGCTACGACGTGTCGAACTTCAAGGTCTTCATCTTCTGCCTGGCCGCGGGGCTCTCGGGCATCGGCGGGGCGATGTTCGCGCTGCAGGTGGGCTTCATGTCGCCGAGCTTCGTGGGCATCGTGCCCTCCATCGAGATGGTGATCTTCTGCGCCGTGGGCGGCCGCATGAGCCTGGTGGGCGCTGTATACGGTGCGCTGCTGGTGAATGCAGGCAAGACGCTGTTCTCGGAGAGCTTCCCGGACCTGTGGCTGTTCCTGATGGCGGGCCTGTTCGTCGGCGTGACCATGGCCTTCCCGATGGGGCTCGCCGGCGTGTGGGAAGAAAAGATCCGCCCGTGGTGGAAGTCGCGCCGCCAGGCGCTACGCGACGCGGCGGCGAAGCCGCCGGTTGCCCCCGCCGCGTCCGCCCCTGCTGCAGCGCCAATCGCAGCAGAGACCGAGCCCACGCTGCCCGAAGGCATCGGCAGCCAGCGCGCCTGAACACACGCGGAGCCACCTCATGAGCAACACAGACTTCGCGCTCGCCGTGGAAGACCTCACCGTCTCCTTCGACGGTTTCAAGGCCATCGACGACCTGACGCTGTACATCGACCGCAACGAGCTGCGCGTGATCATCGGCCCCAACGGCGCGGGCAAGACCACGCTGCTCGACCTGATCTGCGGCAAGACGCGCGCCAGCGCCGGCAGCATCAAGTTCAGGAACACCGAACTCACCAAGATGGCCGAGCACAAGCGCGTGCGACTGGGCATCGGCCGCAAGTTCCAGACGCCCTCGATCTACGAGAACCTTTCCGTCTTCCAGAACCTGGAGGTTTCGTTCCCGAAAGGGCGCTCGGTGTTCGGCGCGCTGGCCTTCAAGTGCGACGACGAGGTCAAGTCCAGGGTGCAGTCGGTCGCCGAGGAGATCGGCCTTGCCGACCGCCTCGACACCGAGGCCGGCCTGCTGAGCCATGGCCAGAAGCAGTGGCTGGAAATCGGCATGTTGCTGATGCAGGAGCCCGAGCTCCTGATGCTCGACGAGCCCATCGCCGGCATGAGTGCGCGCGAACGCGAGCTCACGGCCGAACTGCTCAAGCGCATCTGCCAGAACCGTGCGGTGATCGTCATCGAGCACGACATGGCCTTCGTGAAGCAGATCGCGCACAAGGTCACGGTGATGCACCAGGGAAAGATCCTCGCCGAAGGGCCGATGGAGAAGGTGCAGGCCGATCCCAAGGTCATCGACGTTTATCTGGGGCACTAGATGGCTTGCCGTTTTTCAGGGCGAGCTCACGCCGACGGGGTACCTTGCTCCGCGAATGTCCCCCGGCCTTCGGCCTCCTCCTTTATTTCGCTGCGCAAGGCACCCCATCGGCGTGAGCGTTGGACGGGGCAGTCATTGATCAGTCGTGCACCAGCGGCGTGTCCTCTTGCACAGGGCGTCGGGTGCTCCCCGCAGCGAAATAAAGGAGGAGGGCAAAGCCCGGGGGACATTCGCGGAGGGGAGTACCCGATGGCCTGTGCAAGCACCCCGAACACAACCCAAGAGAGTCCAACGAGATGAGCAACATCATGCTGAAGGTCGAAGACCTGCACGTAGCCTACGGCCAGAGCGAGGCCCTGCACGGCATCTCCTTCGAGGGCCATGCCAACGAAACCATCGCCATCATGGGCCGCAACGGCATGGGCAAGACCACGCTGTTCAAGAGCCTCATGGGCGTGCTGCCGCTGAAGAGCGGGCGCATCGAGGTGGCAGGCCAGGACGTGTCGCGCGACGAGAGCTTCCGCCGTGTCGCCAAGGGCATCGCTTACGTACCGCAGGGCCGGATGATCTTTCCGACGCTGACGGTGGAAGAGAACATCCAGACGGGCCTGGAGAACTCTAAGACCCGCCGCATCCCCGAAGAAATCTATGCGCTGTTCCCCGTGCTGTGGGACATGAAGAGCCGCAAGGGCGGCAACCTCTCGGGCGGCCAGCAACAGCAGCTCGCCATTGCGCGAGCCCTCGTCACCGACCCCAAGGTACTGCTGCTCGACGAGCCCACCGAGGGTATCCAGCCTTCGATCATCAAGGACATCGCCAAGGCGCTCAACGAGATCCGCAAGCTGCGCGGCATCACCATCGTCGTGTCAGAGCAGGTGCTGAGCTTCGCGATGGACGTGGCCGACCGGCTCTTCGTGATCGAGGGCGGGCGCCTCGTGCACGAGACGGCGCGCGACAAGACCGACGTGGACCACATCAAGGCCTATCTCTCCGTTTGATTCTTCCGTTCAACACAACCCAACCAGGAGCCACTGCAAATGACGGACACGCTGATCAAGGTCGACCTGACCAAGCCGCCCACCGAGAACGAGATGATCCACAACCGCTGGCATCCGGACATCCCGATGGCCTGCTGGGTCAACCCGGGCGACGACTTCATCCTGGAGACCTTCGACTGGACCGGCGGCTTCATCAAGAACAACGACAGCGCGGACGACGTGCGCGACATCGACCTGAGCACGGTGCACTACCTCTCCGGCCCCGTGGGCGTGAAGGGCGCCGAGCCCGGCGACCTGCTGGTGGTCGACCTGCTGGACATCGGCGCCAAGCAGGACAGCCTCTGGGGCTTCAACGGCTTCTTCTCGAAGAAGAACGGCGGCGGCTTCCTCACTGACCATTTCCCCGAGGCGCAGAAATCGATCTGGGACTTCAAGGGCATGTTCACCAGCTCGCGGCACGTGCCGGGCGTGAACTTCGCGGGCCTGATCCACCCCGGCCTCATCGGCTGCCTGCCCGACAAACCCATGCTCGACATGTGGAACGAGCGCGAGAAGGCGCTCATCGCCACCGACCCTGAGCGCGTGCCTGGCCTGGCCAATCCGCCCTTCGCCGGCACCGCCCACATGGGCAAGATGACCGGCGAGGCGAGGGCGAAGGCCGCTGCGGAAGGCGCACGCACCGTGCCGCCGCGCGAGCACGGCGGCAACTGCGACATCAAGGACCTGTCGCGCGGCTCGAAGGTGTTCTTCCCGGTGTACGTCGACGGCGCGGGCCTGAGCGTGGGCGACCTGCACTTCAGCCAGGGCGACGGCGAGATCACCTTCTGCGGCGCCATCGAGATGGCCGGCTGGGTGCACATGAAGGTCACGCTCATCAAGGGCGGCATGGCCAAGTACGGCATCAAGAACCCGATCTTCAAGCCCAGCCCCATCACGCCGCAGTACAACGACTACCTGATCTTCGAAGGCATTTCGGTCGACGAGAGCGGCAAGCAGCACTACCTCGACGTGAACGTGGCCTACCGCCAGGCCTGCCTGAACGCGATCGAGTACCTGAAGAAGTTCGGCTACTCGGGCGCGCAGGCCTATTCGATCCTGGGCACGGCTCCGGTGCAGGGCCACATCAGCGGCGTGGTCGACGTGCCGAACTCGTGCGCCACGCTGTGGCTGCCCACGGGCATCTTCGACTTCGACATCAACCCGAATGCATCGGGCCCTGTGAAGTTCATCGACGGCAGCGTGAGCATGCCGCTGTCGCCCGACCTGCGTTGAGGAAAGGCCCGCCCATGCCCACCTACGACTACGCCTGCGGGCATTGCGGCGGCTTCGAGGCGCTGCGGCCTTCGGGCCTGCGCGACGAGCCGGCCGCATGCCCCGACTGCGGCAGCGCATCGCCGCGCGTGCTGTCTGCCGCGCCGCGTCTTGCGCTGATGGCCTCGGGCACGCGCCGCGCCATCGAGACCAACGAGCGCGCGCGGCACGAGCCAGTGAGTTCTCGCGACTACGCGCGGCTGCGGCATCCGGCGGGCTGCGGGTGCTGCGGCTCGGGCAAGCGCGGGGCGACGGTGACCGCGCCCAACGGCGCGAAGGCTGCCCCGTCGAGGCGCCCCTGGATGATCAGCCACTGAGGCTGCCTGCTGGGGCTGCCCCCATTGGCGGGCATCTTTTCAAGGCCCTGATTGTTTCAATCCCGTGAACGCCGCGGTTCGTTTTGCGAGCGTTTTTCGAGGTCATTCAGGATCAAACTTCTCCTCACCAACCAACCGTTTGCCCTGAAGGAGATTGAAATGAATGCCTCGAAGATCCTCGCCGCTGCTGCCCTCTCGCTCCTGGCTGCTGCCGGCGCTCAAGCAGAAACCTATGACGGCGTGCACGTCGTGAATTCCTCGGTGAGCCGCGCAGAAGTCGCCCCGCAAGCCGCTGCCGCCGCTCGCGCCGGCAACGAATACAGCGAAGCCTCCGCCGCCGGCGCACAGACCTTCACGTCGACCGCCAACCGCGCCACCGTCCAGGCCGAAGCCGTCGCCAAGGCCCATGACCCGCTCGCCAGCCTCGACCGCCGCGCGTTCTACCGCGACGAAGTGCCGGCCGCGTACAAGAAGCCCAGCGTGTCGTTCACGCGCCAGGCTGGCCTGTAAGGAACCGGACGCGACACGTTTGGGTGTTGCAGAAAAGGACGGGCCTTCCGCTGTCTGTGTAAACAGGCTGCATTGAGCGCTTGAAATATGCCCTTCAGGCTTTGTCTGAAGGGCATATTTCTATGAATGCCCCAGTCGATGGGGTTTCGCATGGGCTTGTCTCGCGCTGCTTCGCTCACGGCTGCTTGACCGTCTTTGCCGACTGCTCCTTGATCCAGTTGTCGTGTAGCCATTTCTCCGTCTTCCGATGTCCGGGGAAGGTAACCCACACTACGTCCCGCTCGAAGACCATCGGACGTTCGTCGCGACCCACAATGACCCAGAACCAGCGGCCATCGGCAAGATTGACCGCTTTGACCTTCATGCCCGTCACCTTCACGGTGTCACTGCGGTCATTGCGCTGAACGCGTAGGGCTTCGTCGTGCGGCTCGATCCAACTGATTTGCATGTGCGACAGCAACTCCGGTGCGTGGTTTTGCAAAAAGGCCCGTGCAATGGCTTCGGTTCGTTCCCGCGACGGCAGCGGCCCGTCAGCCAGGTCCGCTGATATGTTGACGAAACCCTTGAGCGTTCCGTCTGCTGCAACCACTGTGCTGAAGTGCTCCCCTTGCAGGCCGGCGTTACGGCCATCCTTGCGTTCGTAGCGTGTCAACCTCGCTGATTCCCCGTCTACGACTACGCTACGGTGCCCGGCTAGTTGATGGGAGGCGGGAATCAATGCGGACAACAAGGCTGCATTCTGCGGGAGCATGGACGTTCCTTTCTGGAAAGCGGCTGAGGGTGTGGGCGAATGCTGGGTTTGTGCATTGGCGATCAATGCCCCTGCGACGCACGCAGCAAGAATCAGTGTCGTGGCTGATTGACGAGTACTTTTCATGCGGAATCTCTCGTTGAGGTGGTTGAGAACTCCAATAGGAGTACGGCGCCGTTGCCCGTTACGTAGCCCTCATGGAGGGTGTACTGGCGTTGCGGCCGGTGAAGACGTACAGAGCCGCCACGGTGAGCAGTACCGCCAACAGCGACAACGTGCGTGCCAAAGGCCAGTGCGAGATGCTTTGCGCGAGCCATGGGCCAAGGCTTGCACCTACAAACAGCACGAAGGTGTAAAGCGCTACCGCTAGGCCGCGCAGGGGTGGATCAGCCAGCCCGGCCACACGCGCAATCAGGCTGGGCACGCTGATGCCGACGCCAGCGACAAACAGCACACTCGCCGCTAGCAGGCCATGCAAATGTGTAGAGCCGGCCCAAGCGCACAGGGCCAGCCCCGCCGCGGCCATGCCTAGGCCGGCGATGACCATGCGCTGTGCGCCGACGCGAGGTATTACCGCGGCGATAGCCAGTGGCGCGAGGAAGGCTGGCAGCGCCACTGCTCGCAATAGCAAGGGGGTGATGCCTTGGTTGAGCAGCGCGGCGCCGGCATGAGCATCCAGTGTCAGGTAGAACGTCACGAAGCACATGAGCAGCAGTGAGGCCGGACCATAGACACGCCGCAAGCTCGCATCGGCTAGCAGGCGACCCACCGGGCGGTAAGCGGCCAGCAAGGACGGGTGGCTGGGGGCTTGGCCTGCATCAGCGTCCGTCAGGAGCAAGGCTCCTGCAGTGCAGGCATACACCAGCGCCAGCGGCAGCATGGCGGCGCCAAAACCCCAGCGGCCCGCCACTGTGCCGCCATAGATCTGCCCCAGCAGGCCAGCGGACAAAAAAGCTGTGCTGATCCAGGCCACGCCCCAGGTACGCTGGCGCGGCGTACCGCGCTCGGCTAAGTATGCGATGACGACCGGGGGGAAGGCAGCTGCGGCAAAGCCTTGCAGTGCGCGCCCGGCAACCAGCAGAGATGCGGAGTCTGACCAGCCGATCACTGCGGAAACCAGGGCTAGTGCAAAAAGTCCCCACGCCATCACATGGCGTCGACCAAGGCGGTCCGACAGTGGGCCGAACACGATGAGCCCACGGCATAGGCGAAGCCGAACGCGCTCATTACCGCTGCCGCCATTCCGGGCGTCATGTGAAGCGTCTGGGCCAGTTGCCTCAGGATGGGCAAGGGGACATAGAGTTGGGACACCACGGCCAGCGCACACAGGGTCAACATCAGCCGCAATCCGGTCGAAGGCTCGTGGCGAGTAAATTTATTTTGGTTCATAGCTGAAATGAAGCTAACTACATATAGATTAGGAAAAAGGCCATGCACCGAAGATGGCCTGTTTACTTGGATGCGAGGCCCGCGGCGTGGAGCTTGTGCATGAGTTGGTTGAGCATCTGGCGTTCCTCAGCATCAAAGTGACGCATTAGATTTGCTACCCAAGCGTAGTGCGCGGGTAGGGCCTGATCCAGCAACTTATCGCCCGGTGGCGAAAGGCGGATCAGCCAAGCCCGGCGGTCTTGCGGATCGGGGGCCCGCTGGCACAGTCCCGCGCCCTCCATGCGGTCGATGATGCGAGTCATCGTTTGGGAGGTTACGGCCACTCCTTGCGCCAGAGCCCCCACGCTCAAGCCGCTGGGATTGCGTTTGAGTAGCAGCAGAACGAAGAACTGCGACTGCGACAGGCCGCCGTGCCGGGCCAGATTGCCTTCAAATTCGGAGAGCATCTCATTGGTGGCGGAGGCCCAGACCAGCCATGTGTACAGGCCGCCCACGTCCGGGTTGCCATAGGCCTCCCCGAAGGCGGAAAGCGTTTCGTAACTGGGCAGGTCCTTGAGTTCAAACATTAGATTGATCCTTAGCTGAAATGTAGCCGGCTGTATAAATATCGGCAAGGATTAAAAGATTGGATAGCAAGCCTGTGGGCACTGTCGAATTAACGAGCAGCAAGGTTCATTGTTCCCATTGCGAAGCGGCACCGCTCGCCGGTTGGAATGGCTAGGGCTCGTTATTGTCGCGCTTGCTTTGAAAATATACGCATTGAGTATATATTCGAGGCCCATGAACACGCCCCAACAGGTGCTCCTACGCGACGCAATGCGTCAACTCAACATGACGCGCGACGCCTTCGCCGAGCGCATCGGCAGCCGAAGAAGGGCACTCGACGCCTGGCTGCTGCCCGACGAGTCCAATGAATTCAGGGCCATGCCCGAGGTCGCGCGGCGCTTCGTGAGTGAGATCCTCGCGTCCGACGGTCGGCGTGATGAATATACGCAAAGCGCACATGGCGGTGCGTTGCGCCAGTCGATGGCGGTCGGGGGCTCGCATCACCTGCTGTCGGTCAGCCAGTTCAACCGCGACGCCATCGACGAGCTGTTCCAGCTGGCCGACGTGATGCAGCCCATCGCGCGCCGCCGCAAGGTGAGCCGCGTGCTCGAGGGGGCGGTGCTCGCCAACCTGTTCTTCGAGGCCAGCACGCGCACCCGCGTGAGCTTCGGTGCCGCGTTCTGCCGGCTGGGCGGCTCGGTGTGCGACACCACCGGCTTCACTTTTTCGTCGATGGCCAAGGGCGAGTCGATCTACGACACCAGCCGCGTGATCAGCGGCTACGTCGACGCCATCGTCGTGCGGCACCCCGAGCAGGGCTCGGTGGCGGAATTCGCGCGCGCCACCAACGTGCCCGTCATCAACGGCGGCGATGGCCCGGGCGAGCACCCGAGCCAGGCGCTGCTCGACCTCTACACCATCCAGCGCGAGTTCTCGCGGCTGGGCAAGCTGGTCGACGGCGCGCACATCGCGATGGTCGGCGACCTGAAGTACGGCCGCACCGTGCATTCGCTCATCAAGCTGCTGGCGCTGTACAAGGGCCTGAAGTTCACGCTGATCTCTCCGCCTTCGCTGGCCATGCCGCCGGAGATCGTCGATGCGGTCAGCCGCAACGGCCACGTGGTCGAGACGGCTGCCACGCCCGCGCAGGGCCTGGCCGGCGCCGACATCATCTACGCCACGCGCATCCAGAAGGAGCGCTTCGCGCACGACGAAGTGCTGGAAGGCTTCGACAACGCCTTCGAGATCAACCGCGCGCTCGTCGAATCGGCCTGCAAGCCAGACGTGGTGGTGATGCACCCGCTGCCGCGCGACAGCCGCTCCGGCTCGCACGACCTGAGCGTCGACCTGAACAACGATCCCCGCCTGGCCATCTTCCGCCAGACCGACAACGGCATCCCGGTGCGCATGGCCATCTTCGCCACGCTGCTGGGCGTGGACAAGCTGGTGAGCCGCTCGATGCGCGACGCTGCCTGGACGCCGCCTTCGCACATCGGGCCGGACGACAGCATCTTCCACGGGCTCGACTGACGCCCAGGACCTTCAGTGGCGTCAGCTGTGGGCGAGGATGTTGACCAGCTTGCCGAACGGATCGCGCACGTAGAAGCGCCGCACGCCCCAGGGCTCGTCGACCGGGCCGTATTCGATGGCGAAGCCCGCGGCCTTCATGCGTTCGAAAGCTTCGTTCACGTCGTCCACCTCGACGGAGAGCTCGGGCACCGGCGTACCGGAGCCGCCTTCGGATGCGAAGCTCAGCTGCACCGTCATGCCGGCCTGCGAGCCGTAGGTCTGGATCCAGCCGTGGTCCATGAGCAGGTCGAGGCCGAGGATGTCCTTGTAGAAGATGGCGGCGCGCGTGGGATCGGGCGTGGCGAAGTTGGCGACTAGGCGTTTGACTTTCATGGCGTGGGTTTCCCGATGATGAATGTCTGGGGCTGGCCGTTGCACTCGACATGCAGCAGATCGTCTTCGACGCGGATGCCGTCCCATCGCTCGATGCGGCCGTTCGAGTCAATGATCTCTACCGAGTCTTCGGAGGTCACGCGGTAGCTGAACACCGGCGCAGCCAGCGGGCCGTTCTTCGCGCCGATGGTTGCGCTCACGTGGCCGGCGGGGTGGAAGCTGTAGCTGCCGACGAGGGTGTCGGATACGAGGTTCAGTTGGTGGCCGATGGGCAGGCGGTGGTTGGACATGGGCTTTGGAAGACGTCTTTCTTGTCTCTATGCGCAGGATGGCCGGGCGTTCGGATCATCGCGCCGAATCGTGCTGGCAGGCGTGCTCATCTACACCTAAGCGAACCCTCACCCCAACCTAAGCAGTCCCTCAGCGGCCGATAAGTACCGCGTCCTAGAGTGAATCCATAGTCATCACTCACAAGGAGACAGCCATGAGAGTTCGAACCATTGCCCTGTGCATCGTCGCCGCGCCCACGCTGGTGCTGGCATCGCTTGCGCACGCGGGCGGACGTGCGGAGCCGGACTATCCGCAGATCTCGCACTCGACGCAGTCGCGCGATGCGGTGGCTGACGAGGCCATGCGCGCGAACAACGGCGTCCATGCGACCGAGGTCGCCGAGTCGCAGCCGGCGCCGAGCGTGTCGGGGGCCGATCGCGCGCAGGTGCAGGCCGAAGCGATTCGCGCGAACAACGGCATCCATCCGACCGAGGTGATGGAGTCGCAGGTGGCGCCGCCCGTGGCGTCGGCGAATCCGTCGGGTTCGCCGGTCGCGCACGCGATGGGCGAATAGACGGACGAACAGATGAACGAATAGGGGGCTCGGTGCCGGCGGGCCTCAATCCCGCGTGAGCACGAAGCGCTTGCGGATGCCGCTCGCGGCCGAGGGCGCCACCCACAGGTCGAACTCGCCGGGCTCCACGGTGGGCTTCATGTCGCGGCCGATGAATGACAGGTCATCGGCCGTGAGCGTGAACTCGACGATTTCCGATGCGCCCGGCGCAATGGACAGCTTGCGGAATCCCTTGAGCTCGCGCACCGGCCTCGTCACGCTCGCGGCGCGCTCGGCGACGTAGAGCTGCACCACTTCCTCCGCCTCGCGCGTGCCGGTGTTGGTGACGGTGGCGCGCACGCGCAGCGTGCCCGACAGCGGCATGCGCTCGCTGCTCAGTTCCACGTTGTCGTAGCGCACGGGCGCATAGCCGAGGCCGAAGCCGAAGGGATAGAGCGCCTCGTTCGTCGCGTCGACATAGCGGGTCTTGAAGGCCATGTCGGGCGCGTTCTCCGGCGAGGGGCGCCCGGTGCGCTTGTGGCCGTAGTAGTAGGGCACCTGACCGGCCGTCTGCGGAAAGCTCACGGGCAGCCGGCCCGAGGGATTGAAGTCGCCGAACACCACGTCGGCGATCGCGTTGCCGGTCTGCACGCCGAGGAACCAGGTCACGAGGATGGCGCGCGCATTGCGCACCGCGCCCTTGAGCGCCATCGCGCGGCCGTTGCTCAGCAGCATGACCACGGGCTTGCCGGTGGCGGCCACCGCCTCGGCCAGGTCCTGCTGCGCCTGCGGCAGGCCGATGTCGCTGCGCGAGCGTGCTTCGCCCGACATCTTCTGGCTTTCGCCGATGGCCAGCAGCACCACGTCGGCATCGCGCGCGGCGGCCACCGCGGCGTCGATGCCGCCGGGCAGCGCCGATTCGATGCCGGATCCGCGCACCACGTTCACCGACGAGTTGGGCCCCAGCGCGTTGCGCAGGCCCTGGTCGATGCCCACCGGCGCCGACTGCCCCGGGAACAGGCTCCAGGCGCCCATCAGGTCGATGGTGCCCTCGGCGAAGGGGCCGATCAGCGCGATCTTCGTGCCTGCCTTGGGCAGTGGCAGCAGCATGCGGTCGTTCTTCAGCATCACGATGGAGCGGCGCGCGCTTTCGCGCGCCAGTGAGATGAATTCGGGGTTCTCGGCGCGCTGGGCGGCAGGCAGGCCGTCGAGGCCGCGCATGGGGTCGTCGAACAGGCCCAGCTTCTGCTTTACGCGCAGCACGCGGCGCACGGCCTCGTCGAGCCGAGACATCGGCACCTCGCCCGAGGCGACGAGATCGGGCAGGTAGCGCATGTACAGGCCGCTCTGCATGCTCACGTCGGTGCCCGCCATGAAGGCCTGCTTGGCCGCCTCGCGAGGGTTGGCGGCGTAGCCGTGCTCCACGAGTTCCTCGTCGGCCGTGTAATCGGAGACCACGAAGCCGCGGAACTTCCATTCGTCGCGCAGCACGCCTGTCAGCAGCGCGGGGTTGGCGGTGGAGGGCACGCCGCCGATCTCGTTGAAGGCGCTCATCACCGACAGCGCGCCCGCGTCCAGCGCCGCGCGGAAGGGCGGCAGGTACACCTCGCGCAGCGTGCGCTCGGAGATGTCGCTCACGTTGTAGTCGAGGCCGCCCTCGGCAGCACCATAGGCCGCGAAGTGCTTGGGCGTGGCCAGCATCGAGTCGGGCCGCGACAGGTCGGCGCCCTGGAAACCGCGAACGCGCGCGGCCGCGAACTGCTTCGCGAGGAAGACGTCTTCGCCCACGCCTTCGAGGCCCCGGCCCCAGCGCGCGTCGCGTGCGATGTCGACCATCGGCGCGAAGGTCCAGCGGAAACCGTCGGCCGTGGCCTCCACTGCTGCGGCGCGTGCGGTGCGCTCGGCCAGCGCGGGTTCCCAGCTCGAAGCCTCGGCCAGCGGCATCGGGAACATCGTGCGAAAGCCATGGATCACGTCGGCGCCGAAGATCAGCGGAATGCCCAGGCGCGATTCCTTGATCGCAATCTGCTGCAGCCTGCGCTTGCCTTCGAGGCCTGCGTTGTTGAAAAGGCCCGTGAGCCGGCCGGCGCGAACGTCGGCCGTCTCCTGCTGGGCGTTGCGCCAGCCGGCCTGCGGGTTGTTGGGCGTGTCGATGTCGGCAGGGCCGTACAGGCTGAGCTGGCCGGCTTTCTCCTGCACCGTCATGCGGGAGATCAGGGCTTCGATGCGGGCCTCGGCGTCCTGTTGCTGCGGCTGCTGCTGGGGTGCAGCGGTCGTTGCATCGGCGGCGGCCGATGCGGAGGGCAGGAGGAGCGCGAGGGAGAGGAGGGCGCAGGCGGGGGGCGAGAGAGCGCGCCGGAAGGCGCGGGAGTCGGACGTGCATGGGCTCCTATTCTGCAGACATCGGGAGCCGCACCTTTCGATAGGCCTTCGCGCAGGTTGTTGCCGGATGTGACGCTCGGCGAAGGCGAGCGCGCATCGGCGCCGCGGCCTTCGCTGCGCCGTTCAGTCGGCGCCCAGCTGCAATCGGCTCGGCAGCCTCTTCTCGATCGCGAACTTCAGAAGCGCCGCCGAACGGAAGATGCCGTGCGCGAACTTGCCATAGGGCAGCGTGAGAAAGAGCGCCATCACCACGCCCAGGTGCACCGCCAGCAGCAGCGCCATGAAGCGGGTGTCGCGCCACGCCAGCAGCGCGAGGCCGGTGAGGCTGGTGAGCAGCAGCAGTGCGATGAAGCCCCGGTCCATCGGGCGCTGTGCGGTGTCGCCATGAGCCGGGTCGCGCCGCAGGTTCAGCCACAGCAGGCCTGCGGGGCCAATCAGCAGCCCGATGCCGCCGGCGGTGCCCAGCAGCACCGGCAGGCTGGTCAACGCATAGGGGGCGTGCAGGCCGAGCAGGTAGTGATAGAGCGTCGCCACGCAGGTCGATGCGAAGCACAGCATGAAGCCGTAGAAGGTGAAGTGATGGAAGCGCCTGCGCCACAGGGTGAAGCGGTCGTCCTCGTTGTTGCAGCCTTCGCCGTGACCGCCGTCGAGGTACTTCAGGCGCAGCGCATCGCGTGCCGCCTCGGCGCCGGCGGGGCCGCGCACGCCCGGCAGGTCGGGCGCGTTCTGAGGATCGTTCGCCGGCGAAACCTCGCGCCAGAAGCGGCGCACGCCCATCGCGAGCGCGAGCATCACGAAGAGGAACACCGCGCCGAAAACCAGCGCGAGCAGGTTGTGCGGAAAGATCGCATAGAAGTTGCCCGCCATCGGCCCGTGCAGCAGCGAGCCCGACATCGCCACGGCCAGCACCAGGAAGAGGGCGAGTCCGCCCGCCAGGGCCAGTGCGACCGTGAGGCCGGCTCTGCGGTAGAGCGCGCCCATGGCGGGCGGCCAGGCGTAGTCGTGATAGGTCTGCATGCGAACCCGGGCCATGGCCTGCGGCACATTCACCGCGAACTCGTGCGGCGGCGCGTACTGGCAGGCGTGCAGGCAGGCGCCGCAGTTGTGGCAGAGGTTGGCGAGGTAGTGCGTGTCGGCCTTGTTGCCGAAGTCGAGCCGGCGCGTCATGGCCGGGAACACGGCGCAGAAGCCCTCGCAGTAGCGGCAGGCGTTGCAGATCTGCAGGATGCGCGCGACTTCGCCTTCACCGGCGGTCAGGGGCAGCGCGGGGGCGATGGGAATCACGCGCTGCGCGGGCGTGCCCTCGGCATCCGCCCGTGCGCGCGCGACGAGATCAGTGAGCTGCTGCAAGCGCGGCCTCCTTGTCGTTCTTCGTGGAGGCCCGCGCGGCTTTTGCCGCCTGCGTGCCTGCGATGCGGCCGAAGGCCGTGCCGATGCTCATGCCCACGCCCGCCGTGTAGCCCTTGCCGAGCACGTTGCCGGCCATCATTTCGCCGGCCACGAACAGGTTGGGGCTGGGGCGGCCGCTGAATCGCACGGCCGCCGTCTCGTCCACCTTCAGGCCCAGGTAGGTGAAGGTGATGCCGGGCCGCAGCGGATAGGCATGGAAGGGCGCTGTATCGATGGGGCGCGCCCAGTGCGTCTTGGCGGGCGCGAGGCCCTCGGTGTGGCAGTCGTCCAGCGCGGTGTGGTCGAAGCGGCCGACGCGGCATGCGGCGTTGTAGTCCTCCACGGTGCGCACGAAGGTGGCTTCGTCCAGGCCGATCTTGCGCGCGAGCTCGCCGAGCGTGTCGGCCTGCGTGCCGGGAAACACCGGCGGCATGAAGCGCCCGACCGCCTTCTGGTCGATGACCGACCATGCGATCTGCCCCGGCTGCTGTGCCACCAGCCGGCCCCAGATGGCGTAGCGCTTGGGCCAGAAGTCCTCGCCCTCGTCGTAGAAGCGCTTCGCCTCGCGGTTGACCACCACGCCCAGCGACACGCAGTCGATGCGCGTGCAGATGCCGCCGTCGTACAGCGGCGCGCGCGCGTCGATGGCCACCATGTGACCCTGCGACGGATCGCCGATGCTGTCGGCGCCCGACTCGATCATGTGCTTCAGGAGCACGCCCTGGTTGAAACGCGTGCCGCGGATCAGGAAGTTGTCGGCAGGCCATTCGCCGCGCTCGTTCCGTCCCCATGCCTCGCGCAGCCATTCGCGGTTCGACTCGAAGCCGCCGGCGGCCAGCACGCAGCTCTTCGCTTCGATGCGCTCGCCGGCTTCGGTGCGCACGGCCACGAAGCGCTCGCCGTCGAGCTCGACCGAGGCCACGGGCGTGTCGTAGCGGATCTGCACGCCGAGCCTTTCGGCGCTGCGGAAATAGGCGTTCACCAGCGCCTTGCCGCCGCCCATGAAGAAGGCGTTGGTGCGCGCGACGTGCAATGCGCCCGACAGCGGCGGCTGGAAGTGCACGCCGTGGCTGCGCATCCAGTCGCGGCAGCTCGACGAGGCGCGGATCACAAGGCGCGCGAGTCGCTCGTCGGTGAGGCCGCCGGTCACCTTCAGAAGGTCCTGCCAGTACTCCTCTTCGGGGTAGGCATCGACCAGCACGTCCTGCGGCGCGTCGTGCATGCAGCGCAGGTTGCGCGTGTGCTGCGAGTTGCCGCCGCGCCATGCTCTGGGCGAGGCTTCGAGCAGCAGCACCGAGGCGCCTGCCTCGCGCGCCATCAGGGCGGCGCAGAGGGCGGCATTGCCGCCTCCGACCACCAGTACGTCCATCACTCTCACTCGTGGGTCTCCTTGGGATGAGGAGACTGTAGGCAGGCAGGCCTTCAGGCGAAAGGCCGGTTCGGGCAACGGGTGTTCACGTTTCGAGAAGACTGGCGCCTGCCCAGCGGCCCTCGCGCACCAGGGTGCGCGCCGTGTCGGCCACCACCACGCGGGTGGCCAGCGCGGCGGGGAGAGCTCGTCGTCCGACAGGCTCACGAGCAGGTTGCGCCGGCCCACGTGCGCGTCGGCGATCTGGGTGAGCTGCAGATCGTCGCGCTCGTGCCGCGCGGTGGCGGCGCCGGGCTGGATGGTCGCGCCATGGCCGGCGCGCACCGCGTCCATCAGCAGTGCGAGGCCGTCGACCTCGGCCACGATGCGTGGCGAGATGCGTGCCCGCGTGAAGGCGGCCGTCAGCGTGGCGCGCAGGCCGTGGCTGCCGGTGGGCAGGATGAGAGGCAGCTCGGCCAGTTGCGCGAGCCGCACGCGCGCACCGGTGGGGCGATGGGCCAGCGTGGGGGATGCGATCACGAAGAGCTTCTCGGCCAACAGTGGCGTCACGCTCCAGCGCCGCGGCGTGTCGGTATGGAACAGCACGGCCAGGTCGAGCTGCCGCGCCTGCAGCATGGTCGTGAGATGGCCCGAGAGCGCCTCGACCAGGTGCAGCCGCACATCGGGGTAGCGCTCGCGCATGGCGCGCATCAGCGGCACGCCGAGCACCGTGGCGGTGGTGGGCGCGAGGCCCACGCTCACGTGGCCAGAGAGCCGCGCCTGCTGCGCCGCGAGCACCGCGTCGTCGGCATGGCGCAGAACGAGCTGGGCCTGGTGCAGGAAGGCCACGCCGGCATCAGTGGGCACCACGCCGCTGGCGCTGCGCTTGAGCAGCCGGGTGGAGAGCTCGCCTTCGAGCCGGCTGATCTGCTGGCTCAGCGCCGAGGTGACGACACCCAGTTCGACCGCGGCGCGGCCCATGCTGCGAAGCTCGCAGACCTTGACGAAGTAGCGCAGTTGCCTGAGTTCCATCGGGCGATCATCGCACCGGCAAGGAGTGCCGCACTCGGCACTCACAGCAGCGGCCAGGCAAAAAAATGGCCGCCAACACCCGTCGCGCAGGCGCTGGCAGCCGTGGAAACCGTGACCGGCGAAGGTCGGTCTTACTGCTTGTAGCTGTCGTCGATGCGGTCGAGCTTGCGGATGAGCGACGGCCAGACGAACTGCCCGCCCAGGCCGCCGGTCTGCACCTTCATGGCCTGGCCCACGCCCTCCACGATGCGCGGATTCACGTGCGTGAGTTCACTTCCGCCCGACTGCGCCGCGATCTGGATCTGGCAGGTGGCCTCGAAGGTGTACATCGAGAGGAAGGCGTCCGCAATGGTCTTGCCGCAGGTCAGCAGGCCGTGGTTGCGCAGCATGAGGAAGTTGGCGTTGCCCATGTCGGCCTGCAGGCGCGGCTTCTCGTCGTCGCGGAAGGCCACGCCCTCGTAGTCGTGGTACGCCAGCGAGGCCAGCACGAAGGTCGACTGCTGGCTGATGGGCAGCACGCCGTTCTTCTGCGCGCTCACGGCAATGCCGGCGCGGGTGTGGGTGTGCAGCACGCACTGGATGTCTTCCCGCGCCGCATGCACCGCGCTGTGAATCACGAAGCCAGCGGGGTTCACGGGGTAGGGCGAGTCGATGACCTTGTTGCACTGCTGGTCGACCTTCACCAGGCTCGACGCGGTGATCTCGTCGAACATCAGGCCGTAGGGGTTGATCAGGAAGTGATGCTCGGGGCCCGGAATCCGCGCACTGATGTGCGTGAAGACCAGGTCGCTCCAGCCGTGCAGCGCTACCAGGCGGTAGCACGCGGCGAGGTCGACGCGCAGCTGCCACTCCTCGGCGGAGACGAGCTTCTGGATTTCGGGTTGTGCGAAGGCGTTCATGGGTGTTTCCTAAGGCTGGTTCAGGCGGCCGCGGGCTCGGTCAGCGCGGCCTTGTAGATGCTCTGCTTCGGCTGTGCCATCACGCGGCGCAGCATGGGTTCGAACTCGCTGATGGGCAGGGTCTCGGCCTTGGGGTCGAAGGCGGGGTTGTCGTAGAGCGCGCAGAACTCGGCCGTGCGCTCGTAATGCGGATGGCCCTTGAAGTTGTCGCGCATGTCGCGGTCCAGCCCGATGTGGTGGAAGAAGTAGTGGCCCTGGAAGATGCCGTGGTTCTGCACCATCCAGTGGTTGGCTTCGCTCACGAAGGGCTTGAGGATGGCCGCGGCGATGTCGGGGTGGTTGAAGCTGCCAAGGGTGTCGCCGATGTCGTGCAGCAGGGCGCACACCACGTATTCCTCGTCGCGGCCGTCGCGCAGCGCGCGGGTGGCGGTCTGCAGCGAGTGGGTGTAGCGGTCGACCGGGAAGCCGCCGTAGTCGCCTTCGAGGATCTGCAGGTGCTTGATCACGCGGGCGGGCAGGCCGCCCGCGAACTGCATGAACTCGCCACCGATCAGCTGCCAGTCTTCGCGCGTGCTTTCCTGCATGCTCTTGAAACTTGCGCGTGCGTTCATCGCCGGAGTCTCCGTTCTTTTGTGTCCTGTGGGGGAGCTGGCCACTGTATGCCTGCGCTTGACCATGAACTGTCAAGAATTTGACAATGCGGGGTTCTGGTAAACCCCCGTTCCCTCGTCATTCCCCTGTCATTTCCTCTTTCTTGATGGCCGCCTCTTCGAAGCCGCGCCTTTCCGCCGCGCACCGCGCCGCGCTGGAAGGCAACCCGTGGTTCATGAGCATGCCGCGTGCGCAGCGCGAGGCGCTGGTGGGCGCGGCCGAGCTGCATCACGTGCGCCGCGGCGCGATGGTGTTCCGCCAGGGCGACCCCATCCACGCTACGGACGGCGGCTTCTACGGGCTGGTGGCGGGCACCATCAAGGTCTCGTCGCTGCGCCAGGACGGGCGCGAGGCCATCCTCGCCGTGCTGGAGCCGGGCAACTGGTTCGGAGAGATCACCCTGATCGACGGCTCGCCGCGCACGCACGACGCCACCGCGCTGGAGGCGCTCGACCTGCTGGTGGTGCCGCCCGCGGCTTTCGTGCAGCTGATGCGCGACGTGGTGTTCTCCAACGCCATCGCCGCGATGCTGGCGTCGCGCGTGCGCATGCTCTACGGCCTCGCGGAGGACGCCACCCTGCGCAGCCTGCGCGCGCGCGTGGCGCACCGTCTGCTGGTGCTGGCGCGCGGCGACGCCACGCAGTCGGTGCAACTGCGGCACGAACTGCAGCTGCCGCAGGAGGCGCTGGCGATGATGCTCGGCGTGACGCGCCAGACGCTGTCGAAGGAGCTCAATGCGCTGGCGGCGGAGGGCGTGCTTTCGCTGGGCTACGGGCGCATCGAGCTGCGCTCGCTCGATGCGCTGCGGGCGCTGGTGAGCACCGGTTAGGTGGCGCGCCGAGAACTATCGCAGCACGCGCCCGTCGGCCGAGATGCTGATCAGGTCGATGTTGCGCACGCTGTCGCGCAGGCCCGGGCGCAGGTTGATGCGGAAGCCGCCCACGTCGTAGTCGGTCATGCCCGACATCACGCGCAGCAGGCTCGCCGTGTTGAAGCCGCGGCCCGCGCGGCGCACCGCCTCGCCGGCGGCCTTGGCCGCGATGAAGCCTTCGAGGCCTTCGTACGACGCGGTCTGGTCGGAGTTGTCGACGGCCGCGAGGTACTCCTTGACGATCGGAATGGCCGAGGGGCGCGGCGAAGGCACCACCTGCGAGATCACGATGCCGCCGATGTCCTTGCCGAGCGTGGCGTACAGCGGGTCGATGCCCACGATGGAGAAGGCCATGAAGCTGCCCGCGTAGCCGCTCTTGCGCAGCTTGCGGATGGCGTTGGCCGTTGTGCCCGAGAGCGACACCAGCACGATGGCCTGGGGGGACTGCTTCTGCACTTCCTTCAGCGCCGCGTCGAGCTTGTCGCCGTTGGCCGGCACCAGCGCGGTCGCGACCAGCGGCGTGAGCCTGATCTCGGTGATGGCCTGCTCCACGGCCGCGAGCCCGGCGCGGCCCATGGCGTCGTCGTCGCCCACCAGCGCCACGCGCGTCTGGCCCACCGTGGCGCACTGCCTCACGATCTTCAGGGCCTCGTCGATCATGCCGGGGCGCACGTGGAACACATTGGGATGCTCGGCGCCGCGCAGCGTGTCGGAGGCCGCGAAGGGCGCGAACAGCAGGCTGCCCTGCTGCGTGGCGACGTTCGCGCCGGCCTCGCTGCTGGCCGTGCCGACGAAGCCGAAGAGCATGTCGGCCTTGTCGGTGGTGAGCAGGGTGCGCGCATTGGCGGTGGCGCGGGCCGCGTCATAGCCGTCGTCGAGCTGCAGCAGCTTCAGCTGCAGGCCGCTGGCCGCATTGCGTTCGTTGAACGCGGTCACCGCGAGTCGGCTGCCGGCCGCGAAGGCGGTGCCGATCTCGGAGGCGCCGCCGGTCAGCGGCACCGATTGCCCCAGCAGCACGACGCGCGCCCCGCCGGCCGCGGCCGCCGTCCGCGCGGTCTGCGCCATGACGGGGTGGGCCATGCCGATGCCGCTTCCGAGCACCAGGGCGCCTGCCTTGCCCAACCATTCCCTGCGTGACGTGTTCATTGGACACCTTCTTTCACATTAGTAAAAAAGTGTAGCAATATCGGGGCCAGGGTGAAAGGCGGGCTTACCAGGTGAAGGGGCTTCGATCAGTCTCCCTTCACGTAGCCTGCGAGGTGCTTGCCTGTGAGCGTCGGGCGCTTGGCGACGAGCTCCGCCGGCGTGCCCTCGAAGACGACCCGCCCGCCCTCGTGCCCCGCACCGGGGCCGAGGTCGATGATCCAGTCGGCATGCGCCATCACCGCCTGGTGGTGCTCGACCACGATGACCGACTTGCCCGCATCCACCAGCCGGTCGAGCAGGCCCAGCAGCTGCGCCACGTCGGCCAGGTGCAGGCCGGCGGTGGGCTCGTCGAGCACGTAGATGTCGCCCTTCTCGGCCATCTGCGTGGCCAGCTTGAGCCGCTGCCGCTCGCCGCCCGAGAGCGTGGTGAGCGGCTGCCCGAGCCGCAGGTAGCCCAGCCCCACGTCGGCCAGCCGCTGCAGGATGGCGTGCGCGGCCGGCGTGCGCGCCTTGCCCTCGCCGAAGAAGGCGAGGGCCTCGTCCACCGGCATCCCCAGCACCTCGGCGATGTCGCGCCCGCCGAAGCGGTACTCCAGCACCGAGGCCTGGAAGCGCTTGCCGCCGCATTCCTCGCAGGGGGTGGCCACGCCGGCCATCATCGCGAGGTCGGTGTAGATCACGCCCGCGCCGTTGCAGGTTGGGCAGGCGCCTTCGGAGTTGGCGCTGAAGAGCGCCGGCTTCACGCCGTTGGCCTTGGCGAAGGCGTTGCGGATCGGGTCTAGCAGCCCGGTGTAGGTGGCCGGGTTGCTGCGCCGCGAGCCGCGGATCGCGCCCTGGTCGATGCTCACCACGCCCGCGCCGGGCGGAATTGAGCCGTGCACCAGCGAGCTCTTGCCCGAGCCCGCCACGCCGGTAACCACCGCGAGCACGCCCAGCGGAATGTCGACGTCCACCTTGCGCAGGTTGTGCGTGGCCGCGCCGCGTATCTCAAGCTTGCCGGTCGGCTTGCGAACCTTCTTCTTCAGCGTCGCCCGGTCGTCGAGATGCCGGCCGGTGACCGTGCCGCTGCCGCGCAGCCCCTCGACGCTGCCCTCGAAGCACACGCTGCCGCCGGCCGAGCCCGCGCCCGGCCCCAGGTCGACGACGTGGTCTGCGATGGCGATGACCTCCGGCTTGTGCTCGACCACAAGCACCGTGTTGCCCTTGTCGCGCAGCCGCAGCAGCAGCTCGTTCATGCGCTGGATGTCGTGCGGATGCAGGCCGGTGGTGGGCTCGTCGAACACGTAGGTCACGTCGGTGAGGGAGGAGCCGAGATGGCGGATCATCTTCGTGCGCTGCGCCTCGCCGCCCGACAGCGTGCCCGAAGGCCGGTCGAGCGAGAGGTAGCCCAGCCCGATCTCCACGAATGAATCGAGGCTCGCCGCCAGCGCCTTCAGCAGAGGCGCCACCGAGGGCTCCTTCAGGCCGCGCACCCACTCGGCGAGGTCGCTGATCTGCATCGCGCAGGCGTCGGCGATGTTGACGCCCTTGATCTTCGACGAGCGCGCCGGCGCCGCGAGCCGCGTGCCCTCGCATTCGGGGCAGGTGGAAAACGTCACCACGCGCTCCACGAAGGCGCGCACGTGCGGCTGCATCGCCTCCACGTCCTTCGACAGGAATGACTTCTGGATCGTCGGTATCAGCCCCGCGAAGGTGAGGTTGACGCCGTCCACCTTGATCTTCGTCGGCTCCTTGTAGAGCAGGTCGTGCAGCTCGTTCTTCGTGAACTTGCGGATCGGCTTGTCCGCGTCGAAGAAGCCGCAGCCGCGGAAGATGCGCCCGTACCAGCCTTCCATGCTGTAGCCGGGAATCTTGAGCGCGCCCTCGTTGAGCGACTTGCCGTCGTCGTAGAGCTCGGCAAGGTCGAAGTCGGTCACCGCGCCGCGCCCCTCGCAGCGCGGGCACATGCCGCCGATGCGGTTGAAGCTCTCCTTCACCGTCTTCGTCTTCGCGCCGCGTTCCACGGTGATCGCACCCGCCGCGCTGACCGAGGGCACGTTGAAGGCGAAGGCGCCCGGCGGCCCGATGTGCGGCTTGCCCAGGCGGCTGAAGAGAATGCGCAGCATCGCGTTGGCGTCGGTGACCGTGCCCACGGTCGAGCGCGGGTCGGCGCCCAGGCGCTGCTGGTCGACGATGATCGCGGTGGTCAGGCCGTCGAGCACGTCGACGTCCGGCCGCGCCAGCGTGGGCATGAAGCCCTGCACGAAGGCGCTGTAGGTCTCGTTGATGAGCCGCTGCGACTCGGCCGCGATGGTGCCGAACACCAGCGAGCTCTTGCCCGAGCCCGAGACGCCGGTGAACACCGTCAGCCTGCGCTTCGGGATATCGATGCTGATGTCCTTCAGGTTGTTCTCGCGCGCGCCGTGCACGCGGATCATGTCGTGGCTGTCGGCGGCGTGCTGCGCGGAAGGCGCTGCCTTGGCGGTTGCTCGGGGGGAGGTTTTCTTCGCGGCCTTCGTGCTCATCGGTTCGCCTCTGCGCCTCAGCCCAGCTGCTGGATGCGGATCAGGCTGCCCGCGGGGTCGCGCACCGCGCAGTCGCGAACGCCGTAGGGCTGGTCGGTCGGCTCCTGGACGATCTCGGTGTCGCTGGCCTGCAGCTTCGCGAAGGTGCCTTCGAGGTCGGGCGTGGCCAGCAGGATGGCGGCATAGGTGCCCTTGGCCATCATCTCGGCAATGGTGCGGCGCTCGTCGTCGGTGATGCCGGGGTAGGCGGCCGGCGGCGAGAGCACGATGGAAACATCGGGCTGGCCCTTGGGCCCGACGGTGATCCAGCGCATGCCGCCGTATCCCACGTCCTTGCGGACCTCGAAGCCGAGCAGGTCGCGGTAGAAGGCGAGCGAGGCCTCGGGGTCGTTGTGCGGAAGAAAACTCGCGTGGATGCTGATGTTCATCGTGATCGCTCCGGTCTGTTGTTGTAGAGGAGCGCTCAGTCTAGATGCGGCTCCCCCACCGGCGCTTCTCGATTCCTGATCGGTCGCGTGACCTGCTTCGCCACGCACGAGGGCATTCCCTCGGTCTGCTGCGCGGCCTCGCGCCGGTAGGCGCTGGGCGACATGCCCACCAGCTCGGTGAAGCGCGTGCTGAAGGTGCCCAGCGAGGAGCACCCGACCTCGAAGCAGACCTCGGTGACGCTCAGGTCGCCCCGGCGCAGGAGCGCCATCGCGCGCTCGATGCGCCGGGTCATCAGGTAGGAATAGGGCGCTTCGCCGTACGCGAGCTTGAACTGGCGGCTCAGGTGGCCGGCCGACATGTGCACGCCGAAGGCGAGGGCCTCGACGTCCAGGGGCTGTGCGTATTCGCGGTCGATGCGGTCGCGAACCCGGCGCAGCCGGGCGAGGTCGCGCAGATGGAGCTGCTCTGCGTCGGTCTTGTTGCTGGTCATCCGCGGGATCGTGCCATGTCGCGGCGGCAGGCTCAACCCGGCATGGCCCGCGTGGGCCGATGCGAAAGCGTCAGGCCTTGCGCTCGAACACCAGGTCCCACACGCCGTGGCCCAGCTTGATGCCGCGGTTCTCGAACTTGGTCAGCGGCCGGTAGTCGGGCTTGGGCGCGTAGCCTTCGGCGGTGTTGCGCAGCAGCGGCTCGCCTGAAAGCACCTCGAGCATCTGCTCGGCGTAGGGCTGCCAGTCGGTGGCGCAGTGGATGTAGCCGCCGGGGCGCAGGTGCTGCGCGAGCTTGGTCACGAACCCGGGCTGGATCAGGCGGCGCTTGTTGTGGCGCTTCTTGTGCCACGGGTCGGGAAAGAACACATGCACGCCGGCCAGCGTGCCGGGCTGCAGCATGTGGTCGAGCACGTCGACCGCGTCGTGCGCGCAGATGCGGATGTTCGACAGCTGCTGCTCGCCGATGCGCTTGAGCAGCGCGCCCACGCCGGGCTCGTGCACTTCGCAGCAGAAGAAGTTGGTGTCGGGCAGCACCGTCGCGATGTGTGCGGTGGCCTCGCCCATGCCGAAGCCGATTTCCAGCACCGTCGGCCCGGCGCGGCCGCCGAAGGTGGCGGTCAGGTCGATCGGCTCGGGCTTGTAGGGCACGAGGTACAGCGGCCCCAGTTCGGAGAAGGCGCGCGCCTGGCCCTCGGTGGTGCGGCCGCCGCGCTTGACGAAGCTCTTGAGGCGGCGGTGCAGCGGATGGGGCTTGTCGGCGCCTTCGTCGGCACCCTCGTCATGGCCCGGTGGGAGGTCGTTGGACACGGTATCGGAAAGATTCATCACGGGCGCGAATTGTAGAGAGCGCGCCATTGAGGCACCCAGCCGGCCAGCGCCGCGGGGCAGTCCGGGGCCGTGGCGGGCTGCAGGCCCAGCGCCCGCGCGGCCGCGTCGAGCGCCGCCAGGGCGGCGGCCGGGGAGCCGGTATCGATGGAGGTCGCGCCGTTCTGCTTCGAGAGCTTGTCGCCGTCGGCGCCGCGCACCAGCGGCGTGTGCAGGTAGCTGGGCGTGGGAAAGCCCAGCGCGCGCTGCAGCAGGATCTGGCGCGCGGTGTTGTCGGTGAGGTCCTCGCCGCGCACCACGTCGGTCACGCCCTGTTCCGCATCGTCGACCACCACCGCGAGCTGGTAGGCCCAGGGGCCGTCGGCACGGCGCAGCACGAAGTCGCCGACCTCGCGGCTCACGTTCTGGCACTGGCGGCCGAGGCGGCGGTCGATGAAGCAGAGCTCGCCGCTGGCGGCCGCATCGCCGGCGTCTTCCTCCCACGGCACGCCGGGCGTGGGTGGCAGGTCGGTCTCGAATTTCTCGGTGGCAAAGCGCCAGGCGCGCGCGGGCTTGCCGTGCAGCCCGTCGCGGCAGGTGCCGGGGTAGACGCGTTCGCCGTGGCGCTCGTGCCGATGGCCGAGCCGCGCGAGCGCTTCGTTGATGTCCTTGCGCGAGCAGCCGCAGGGGTAGGCCAGGCCGCGCGCCTTGAGCCGATCCAGCGCGGCCTCGTAGCGGTCGGTGCGGCGGGTCTGCCATACGGGGGGCTCGTCGGGCAGCAGGGCGCAGTCGGCCAGCTGCCGGAGGATGTGCTCGCCCATGCCGGGCAGGCAGCGCTCGGTGTCGGCGTCCTCGATGCGCACCAGCCAGCGCGCCTGCGGGCCGCGCGCGCGCACGTCGAGCCAGCTCGCAAGCGCGGCCACCAGCGAGCCCGCGTGAAGCGGGCCGGTGGGCGAGGGCGCGAAGCGGCCGGTCTCTCTCATCTCCCGGATGGACTGCCTCAGATCACGTCGAGCGCGAGCGACAGGCCCGAGAGGAAGGCGTCTTCCACGCGATGGCCGGTGCACCAATCGCCCGCAATGCCGATGCGGGCCTTGGCGTCCCACAGATGGGTGGTGCCCACGGGCACCTGGGTCTGGGCTTCGTTCCAGCAGATGGCCTGGGCGTGGGCCGGCGTGGCGTGGATGCCGGTGATCTCGGCGAAGGCGCGCAGCAGCTTGGCTTCCACGCGCGAGGGCGCGTCGCGCAGATGCTCTTGCGACCAGGTGGCGCTGGCCTGCAGCGTCCAGCGCTCGACGGGCTCGCGCCCGGGCTTGGACGACTCGCGCGCCAGCCAGGCCACGCGATGGTGCGTGCTGCGCGCCGCGTTCCACTGCGGGCCGAGGTGCGACATATTGGGCTGGTTGGCCTGGGGGAAGGCGATCATCAGCGTCCAGCAGGGCGCGATGCGCACGGGTTCGATCTTGCGGGCCAGTGTGGCCGAGAGCTTGCCCTCGCCCAGCAGCGCACGGGCGCCGGCCGGCGGCACCGCGAGCAGCACGGCGTCGAAGCCCGAATACACATGCTGCGAATCGTCGGCACCGGCGGTGCGCAGCTGCCAGCGCTTCGCGTCGAGCGCATCGGGCTCGATATTCGTGACGCGCGTGCCGGTGACCAGGCTGTTGCCCAGCGGCGCCGCCCAGCGGGCTACCAGCGAATCCATGCCCGGCTGGGCCACCCAGTGCGGCTCGAGGGAAGGCAGCGCAGCCTCGGCCACGCGGCCGTGCGCATCGAGCACGCGCACGAGGTTGGCGCTCCAGCGCTTGCACACGCCAGGGGCGTTCTCCAGCGCCAGGGCAAAGCGCGGATCACGCACGGTGAAATATTGGGCGCCGCTGTCGAAGCGGCCGAAGGCGGTGTCCACGCTCGCCATGCGTCCGCCGGCGGCGTCGTTGCGCTCGAACAGCGTGACCTTGTGGCCGGCCTGGACCAGCGTTCGCGCACAGGCCACCCCGGCGATGCCGGCGCCGACGACGGCGAAGTGGCGGGAGGGGCGCGGCTGGCCAGGGCCGGCTGGGGTTCGGTGGCGGTCGGCGGCGGCCTTGGCCGGCTTCTTTGCAGTTGCGCGAGTGCTCATGAACGGCTCTTTTCTTCTGGATGGAATGCGGATGGATGTGTCTGCACTCTACATCGGTCCGGCAGCCGCTCCGCCTGAGGGCACACCCTTAGCGGCGCGGCGCGATCCTCGGCAATACTCGTCGGCCCCACGCCGGTTTTCTAGCGGCCTCGATGCCGTTCGAGCAGCGCGCGCCGCGTGCCTTCGTGCTCGAACTGCGCGAGCCACCATTCGAGCGCGCGTCCCGGCTTGCCGGCGCTTGGCACGCGCCAGGCGCAGTGCATCGATCCCATCGGCGGCTTGCGCTCCGTCTGCAGCTCGACCAGGTGCCCGGCCTCGATGTACGGCCGCGCCATCGGCTCCGGCAGGAAGCCGCCTCCCAGGCCGTGCAGCTGCGCGGCGATCTTGGCCTGCATGCTCGGCACGGTGAGCACGTCCTGCCCACCGACGAGGTTCACCGTCATGCTCGGCCCGTGGCGCGCCGAATCGGCCGCCGCCACCGCGCGGTACCGGCGCATCACGGCGTCGGTCAACGGCTGGGTTTCGCGCGCCAGCGGGTGGTGCGGCGCCACAGCGTAGACGAAGCACAGCTCGCCGATCAGCCGGCTGCGGATGCCGGTGGCGCTGAAGGCCAGGCTCGCGGCATCGAGCACCGCGCCGATGGCGAGGTCGGCCTCGCCGGTGGTCAGTGCCTCGATGGTGCCCAGCAGGGTTTCGTCGCGCAGCTTCAGCCGCGTGGGCGGTTCCAGCGCGAAGAAGGCGGTGGCCAGGTCGAGAAGCGGGTCGCGCGCGATCACGCTGTCGACCGAGATGGTCAGCATCGCCTCCCAGCCGGTGGCCACGCGCTTCACGCGGTTGGCCACCGCGTCTATCTCGCCCAGCAGCCGCTCGGCTTCGCGCAGCAGCTCGGCGCCGGCCTCGGTCATGCGGGCCTGGCGGGTGCTGCGGTCGAACAGCAGCACGTCGAGCGCGTCCTCGATCTGGCGCACCCGGTAGCTCAGCGCGCTGGGCACCAGGTTCAGGGCGCGGGCGGCGGCGGCGAAGCTGCCGGTGGCGGCCACCGCCTGGAGCATGGCGAGGGCGTCGGGGGTCAGCACGTCTCTGGGGCTGGGCATGGCGGCTCCATTGATCAAAATATTTGAATGGTGCCATCAAACCGCGGCGTCTTTCGGACGGGGGCCGCGTCCCAAAATTCTTCACATCCGCTGCGCATCCGGCGCGGCATACGAAGAAGGCCCGCACACCCCACAGGGGCAGGGCAGAAGGAGTCAGACGATGTTGCAAGTCCGTAAATCACAGGAACGCGGTTATGCCGACCATGGCTGGCTGCGCTCCTTCCACAGCTTTTCCTTCGCCAACTATTACGACCCGGCCCACATGGGCTTCGGCAACCTGCGCGTGATCAACGAAGACCGCGTGGCGGCGGGCGCCGGCTTCGGCACCCACGGCCACAAGGACATGGAGATCATCAGCTACGTGCTCTCGGGCGAACTGGCGCACAAGGACAGCATGGGCAACGTGGAGAGCATTCCTCCGGGCGACGTCCAGCGCATGAGCGCGGGCCGCGGCGTGATGCACAGCGAGTTCAACCACAAGGCCGACCAGACCACGCACTTCCTGCAGATCTGGATCCTGCCGAAGGTGCGAGGCATCGAGCCCGGCTACGAGCAGAAGAAGTTCAGCGACGACGAGAAGCGCGGCAAGCTGCGCCTGGTGGCCTCGCCCGAAGGCAGCGAAGGCTCGGTGCAGGTGAATGCCGACGCAAGCCTGTACGCCGGCCTCTTCGACGGCGACGAGAAGGCCAGCCTCTCGCTCGACCCGAAGCGCAAGAGCTACGTGCACCTGGTGCGCGGCGAGCTCGAAGTGAACGGCCAGAAGCTCGTGGGCGGCGACGCCGCGATGCTCGAAGGCGAATCGCAGGTGACGCTGGCCGGCGGCAAGGACGCCGAAGTGCTGGTGTTCGACCTGGCCGCCTGATCTTTTCCCCTTGCCGGGCGCTTGCCGCCCGGCTTTTTTCACCCGTGTCTTTTCAATCCAAGCAACAACCGAGGAGTTTTCAACCATGGCAACCGCAAACACCGCACCGAACCCCGCACAGGACACCCTGGCCCTCATCGGCCGCATCCTGATCGCCTACCTGTTCATCCCGGCCGGCATCGGCAAGCTGATGGGCTTCGGCGGCACCGTCGGCTACATCACGTCCGTCGGCCTGCCGCTGCCCGAAGTGGGCGCGGTCATCGCGATCGTCGTGGAACTGGGCCTGGGCATCGCGCTGCTGCTGGGCTTCAAGACCCGCTGGACGGCGATCGCGATGGCGATCTTCACCGTCGCTGCCGCGCTGTTCTTCCACAAGTACTGGTCGGCCCCCGATGCGATGAAGATGATGCAGCAGATCAACTTCAACAAGAACATCGCGATCGCCGGCGGTCTGCTCGCACTCGCCGCCTTCGGCCCCGGCCGCTTCAGCATCGACAAGCGCTGATCCGGCACCCTTTCTGTCACACATCATCAACCTGCTCAGGAGCATAGAAAAAATGGCAAACATCGTCGTCGTCTTCCATTCCGGCTACGGCCACACCCAACGCGTGGCGCAGGCCGTCGCCGATGGCGCGGGTGCGCAGCTGCTCGCCATCGACGCGGACGGCAACCTGCCCGAAGGCGGCTGGGAGCTGCTGGCCGCGGCCGACGCGATCGTCTTCGGTTCGCCGACCTACATGGGCGGCGTGAGCTGGCAGTTCAAGAAGTTCGCCGACGCCTCGTCGAAGGTCTGGTTCACGCAGGGCTGGAAGGACAAGCTCTTCGCCGGCTTCACCAACAGCGCCACCATGAACGGCGACAAGGTCACGACGCTGAACTACCTCTGGACGCTGGCGATGCAGCACAGCGGCATCTGGGTCAGCATGGGCATCCTGCCGAGCAACAACAAGGCAGCCACGCGCGATGCGCTGAACTACGTGGGCGGCTACGGCGGCCTGCTGACGCAGTCGCCTTCGGACGCCAGCCCGGCGGAGATGTTCAAGGGCGATTTCGACACCGCCCGCGCCTTCGGCGAGCGCATCGCCACGGTGGCAAGATCGCGGGGCTAGAGCTCGCCCCCAGGCTTCGCGCAGCCCGCCCCCTTCGCCGGGGGCGACACCTGCGGCCCGACCCCGCCGGTCCTGCGGTGTCCCGCGAACGGGCCGTCATGAGCGAAGCCGATCCATAACCCACGGAGAAACACGATGACCGACGCCACCCCCGAAACCCGACTGCTCAAGCCGCACGACAAGGACCTCGGAGGCGGCTTCAAGGTCAGGCGCCTGCTGCCCGCGGCGCAGCAGCGCTCGGTCGGCCCCTTCGTGTTCTTCGACCATTTCGGCCCGGCCACCGAGCAGCCGGGCACCGAGCACGACGTGCGCCCGCATCCGCACATCGGGCTTTCGACCGTCACCTATCTCTTCAAGGGCGCGATGATGCATCGCGACAGCCTCGGCAGCGTGCAGGAGATCCTGCCCGGCGCCATCAACTGGATGACCGCCGGCCGCGGCATCGTGCACTCCGAACGCAAGCCCGAGCGCCTGAAGGCCGACACCTACGTGAACCACGGCCTGCAGCTGTGGGCCGCGCTGCCGCAGGCGCACGAAGAGGTCGAGCCCAGCTTCGAGCACACCCCTGCTGACGCGATTCCCGAACTGACGGAGCAGGGCGCTGCGGTGCGCGTTCTGGTGGGCGAGGCCTTCGGCGCCCGCTCGCCGGTGAAGACGCTTTCGCAGACCGTGTACCTCGACATCGCGCTGCCGGCAGGCGGGCGCTTCGAGCTGCCCGCGCTGGCGCCCGAGCTGGCCGTCTACGCGGTCGATGCCGACCTCGCGGCGAACGGCGAGCCGGTCGAGGTCCACACCATGGCCGTGCTGCCGCTCGGGCAGGGTGGCACCATTACGGCCGACGCCGCCGTGCGCCTCGTGGTGATCGGCGGCGAGCCGCTGGACGGCCCGCGCTACATCACCTGGAACTTCGTCTCCAGCAGCCGCGAGCGCATCCTCGAAGCCGGCGCCGACTGGGCAGCACAACGCATGGGCCATGTGCCGGGCGAGACCGAGTTCATCCCGCTGCCCGGCAAGCCCTTCGGCGTGCGCGAGCCCGATACGGGCACCACGCCGGTCTGAGCCGTCTGTGCCGCCCGGCGGCGCGCCGGTTACTTGCCGCCGATCGACACGCTCTCGGCAGGCGGTGCGCCCTCGGGCGCCTTCGGCAGGTCGAGCATGGCCTTGCGGCTGCCGCGGCCGCGCCATGCGGAGTAGCTAACGCCCAGCAGCAGCAGCGCGCACAGGCCGATGAAGGTGGCGCTGATCGGCCGCGTCACGAACACCGACATGTCGCCGCGCGACAGCAGCAGGGCGCGGCGGAAGTTCTCCTCCACCATCGGCCCGAGCACGAAGCCCAGCAGGATCGGCGCGACCGAGAACTCCAGCGTCATCAGCACTGCGCCGACGATGCCGAACACCAGCACCTCCCAGATCTGGAACAGGCTGTTCTGCGTGCTGTACACGCCGGTCGCAATGAAGAACATCGCGGCCGGGAACAGATACTTGTAGGGCACCTTCAGGAGCTTCACCCACACGCCGATCATCGGGACGTTCAGGATCACGAGGATCACGTTGCCGATCCAGAACGAGGCGATCAGGCCCCAGAAGATGTCCGGGTGCTCGGTGATGAGCTGCGGACCGGGCTGGATGCCCTGGATCAGCAGCGCACCGAGGATCAGCGCCATGACTGCGTCGCCGGGAATGCCCAGGCTCATCGTCGGAATGAAGTCGACCTGCGTCTTCGAGTGAGCCGAAGCCTCGGGGCCGGCCACGCCTTCGATCATGCCGGTGCCGAACCTGTTGGGCGTCTTCGACACCTTTCGCTCCAGCGCGTAGGCGATGAACGTGGTGATGGTCGGGCCCGTGCCGGGCATAGCACCGAACACCGTGCCGACGATGGTGCCGCGGATCATCGCGGGGAAGGCGCGCTTGAGCTCTTCCTTGCTCGGGCGCATGTCGCTGAGCTTGAGGGTGCCGGTGTCGCCGATGGCTTTCATGCGGTTCACGTTGAGCAGGAAGTCGGCCACGCCGAACAGGCCCATCGAGATCGCCACGAGTTCGAGGCCGTCGCTCAGCTCGGGCAGCCCGAAGGCGAAGCGGAAGCTGCCACTGTTCACGTCGGTGCCGACCACGCCGCACAGCAGGCCGAAGAGCGTCATCGCCACGCCCTTGAGCGGCGAGCCGCGCGACATGGTGGAGCCGGCCAGCAGGCCCAGCAGCATGATCGAGAAGATCTCGGTCGGGCCGAACTTGAACGCGATCTGCACCAAGAGCGGCGAGGCGAAGATCATCACGATGATGCCGACCGAGGCCGCGAGGAACGAGGCGATCATCGTCACCCCGAGCGCGACCCCGCCCTTGCCCTGCTTGGTCATCGGGTACCCGTCGAGACAGGTCACCGCATGCGGCGGGTGCGAGGGCATGTTCATCAGGATGGCGCCGATGGCGCCGCCGTACTGCGAGCCGTAGAAGATGCCGGCCAGCATCAGGATGGCAGGCACCGGATGCATCACGTAGGTGAGCGGCAGCAGGATCGAGATGGCCTGCAGCGCGCCCATGCCCGGCAGCACGCCGATCAGGTTGCCCACCAGCACGCCGAAGAAGGACCACATCAGGTTCGAGCCCTGGAAGGCCACGCCGAAGCCGTACCAGAGGTCGTGGAGCGATTGACCGATCATGGCTTCAGCCTCCCCACTGGAACAGGGGCAGCTGCAGCTTCAGCGCCCACCAGAAGACCACTACCGCGATGAAGCACATCGCGAGCGAGAGCAGCAGCGCCTCGGTCAGCGTGTTGTCGCGGTCGCCCAGCGCCGAGATGAACACGATCGCGAAGGTCGCGGGCAGCAGCCCGCCGTATTCGCCGAAGAGCAGGAAGGCGAGGATGCCGAGGATGATGCAGACGCCGCCGCGCAGGTCGGGCATGCCGCCCGGGTGGCCGTGCGAGGCCGCTTCCTCGCTTGCGACTTCGGTGGATTTGTCGCCGCGCGCGGAGACCGCGATGAGCAGGCCGGTGAGTGCCAGCAGCGCGCCGAGCGCGACGGGGAAGAAGCCCGGCCCCATGTGCGCGAGCTCGCCCACGCGGTAGCCGACGCCGGCATACACGGCTGCCAGCCCGACGACGATCAGCAGTGCGCCGCCGTAGTAGTCTTTCTTGAATTTCGAAGCGGGCCGGGGCGCGTGCGAGGCCGGATCTTCACCGAGCTGGTGCTGCATAAATCTCCTTCGTCTTGAAGGAGGGCAGTCTAGGAATCGGGGCTTTCAGTCCCCTTTCGGGAGAGGCTCTTGCAGCCCTGCGCGCCTCAAAATACGTGTAATCACGTACCGGCCCATCCGGTGAAACCCTTGCAAAAAGCGGATCCCGATGCGGGGCTCGCGCGATGTTCAGGAAGCGTGCAGCGGCAACCTCAGCGTCGCGCGCAATCCGCCACCGTTGGGACGCTCGGGCGTGTCGGCATTCGAGAGTTCGATCTCGCCGCCGTTGCGCCGCGCGTAGCCGCGCGCGATGGCGAGGCCCAGGCCCGCGCCTTGCGCCGGACCGGTGGTGGTGGAGCTGTCGCGATGGAAGCGCTCGAACACGCTCTCGCGCCGCTCGGGCGCGATGCCGGGTCCGCTGTCGCACACCTCGGCCAGCGCATGCGTGGCGTCGCGCCGCACGGTCACGGTGATGTTGCCCCCGCGCGGCGTGTACTTGATGGCGTTGTGCACGAGGTTGGAAAGCACCTCGTGCAGCTCGGCCGCGTCGGCTGCCACGGGCAGCACGGGCGGGTCGCCTTCGTCGTCGGCCGATTCGTCCGTGCCGATGTCGCCGCGCGCATCGACCCAGCCGAGGTCCTGGTCGTTCTCGCGCGCGAGCGGCAGGTACTGCAGCACCACGTCGCGCGCGACGGCGTTGAGGTCTGCCACCGCGGCGCCGGCCGGCGCGGCTTCGTCTCCGGCGGTGGCATGGGCCAGCGCCAGCAACTGCTCGCTCAGGCGGCGCGTGCGCGCGAGTTGGGCGACGATGGCGTGCAGCGATTCGCGCATGCGCGCCGGGTCGGTCTCGCGCACCGCGTAGCCGGCCTGGATCGACAGGATGCTCAGTGGCGTGCGCAGCTGGTGCGAGGCGTCGGCGAGGAACTGCGACTGCTCGGCCACCATGCGCCGGTGGCCCGAGATGTGGTGGTTGACCGCGTCCACCAGCGGCGCCACCTCGCGCGGCACGCCGCTGGCGTCCAGTGGCGTGAGGTCGTCGCGCTGGCGCTCGCGCAGCGAGCGGCGCAGGCGCTCCAGCGGGCGCAGCGTCCACGCCACGCCCAGCCACACCAGCAGCGCGGTCACCAGCACCATGCGCGTGTCGCGCAGCACCTCCTGGCGCAGCGTCTCGGCCTGTGCCCGGGCGCGCGGGCCGGTGCCCTCGGCCGCCTGGATCAGCACGCTGTAGGCGATGCCGGGATGGGCGTTGTCGTACACCGTCTGCCGCAGCGCGGCCACGCGTACCGGATGGCCCTCGTGCTGCGCGTCGTAGAACACCGGCGTGCCGTCGGGCGGGCGCTGCGCCGGGCGCGGCAGGGCGGGCACGCCCATGAGGGTGGTCTCGGGCGAGTTCACGTCGAGCGTCTCGCCCTTGGGAATGCGCTGCACGCCGACGTGCAGGTACTTGTAGCGCAGCCGCGTGGACTCGAACATCGCCTGGATCGAGAAGGGCTCCTGCACGCGCACGCTGCCGTCGCTGGCCACCACGATGCCGTTGGCCAGCGCCTGCACCGGCTCCAGCAGGCTCTGGTCGTAGGCGACTACGAGCGAGTCCGTCAGCGCGCGGTAATCGTTCCAGCTGTCGAGTGCGAGCAGCGCGACGATGCCGGGCAGCAGCAGCGCGAGCAGGCGCGCGCGGATGCCGAAGCGCCGCGGCTGCTGTGCCTCAGTCGCCTTCGCCGGGGAGTGGGGTGCTGGCCGGGGCTGTGGATCCATCGGCGATGCTCTCCAGCATGTAGCCCAGGCCGCGCACGGTGACGATGCGCACGTCGCTGTCGGCGAGCTTGCGCCGCAGCCGGTGCAGCACCACCTCGATGGCGTCGGGGCCGGCGGTGCTGTCGTTGGTGAACACCTTGGCGAAGAGCTGCGACTTGCCCACCGGCGAGCCGCTGCGCAGCAGCAGGGCGGTGAGCGCGGCCTGCTCGCGCGGGGTGAGCGACAGCAGCGTGCCGCGCAGCGTGAAGGCGCGGCTCTGGCTGTCGTAGGAGAGAGAGGCGCACTGCAGGCGCGGGTGCTGCTTGCCGCGGCTGCGCCGCACCAGCGCCGCGAGCCGTGCCTCGAGCTCTTCCAGCTCGAAGGGCTTGGTGAGGAAGTCGTCGGCTCCGAGGTTCAGGCCGCGCACCCGGTCCTGCAGCGCGCCCTGCGCGGTGAGGATCAGCACCGGCGTGCGGTCGTCGGCGGCCCGCATGTCGGCCAGCACGCTCAGGCCGTGCTTGTCTGGCAGGCGCAGGTCGAGAACGATGGCGTCGTATTCGGTGCCGGCCATAAAGGCCTCGGCCGTGCGCGCGTCGGGCGCGTGGTCGGGCACGAAGCCGCTCTGCGTGAGCGCCCGGACCAGCCACGAGGCCATGTCCAGTTCGTCTTCCACCAGGAGGATGCGCATGGGGCCTGTCGCGTGCTGCGTTGTTGTTGCAGGCTTTACTGCTTGATGGCGAGGTCGGGGTCTTCGGACGCGCGGGCGCTGGCGCGTGCCGAGCGCGCGCTCAGGTCGGGCGCCAGGGCCTCGCGGCCGTCGAAGACGAAGCAGTCGCCCTTGTAGTGTGCGCCGCCGACTTCCTCGAAGTACTTGAGGATGCCGCCTTCGAGCTGCAGCACGTTCTCGACGCCTTCCTCGTGCATCAGGATGGCCGCCTTCTCGCAGCGGATGCCGCCGGTGCAGAAGCTCACCACCGTCTTGCCCTTGAACTCGTCGCGGTGCGCGCGCAGGGCGGGCGGGAATTCGGTGAACTTGCCGATGCGCCAGTCGATGGCGCCCTCGAAGCTGCCGTAGTCGACCTCGAAGGCGTTGCGGGTGTCCAGCAGGGCGATCTCGCGGCCCCCGTCGTCATGGCCCTGGTCGAGCCAACGCTTGAGCGTGGCGGCGTCCACGCCGGGCGCGCGGCCGGCGGCGGGGCGGATGGCGGGGTGGTCCATGCGGATGATCTCGCGCTTGAGCTTCACCAGCATGCGGCGGAAGGGCTGCGTGGCGGACCAGCTTTCCTTGGCCTCCAGGTCGGCGAAGCGGGCGTCGGCGCGCAGGTGGGCCAGGAAGGCCCGCACGTTGTCGGCCGCTCCGGCCAGGAACATGTTGATACCTTCGGGTGCCACCAGGATGGTGCCCATGAGCCCCAGGGCCTGGGTGCTGGCACGCAGGTCTTCACGCAGCGCGGGGCTGTCGTCGATGGCCACGAACTTGTAGGCCGCGATATTCAAAATCTCTTGCACGGGGCGGGATTTTAGGTGCCGGCGGAATATCGCCCGGGTGCGGGGCCTCTGCCGGGGCAATTTCAGGGATTGCCAACCCACATCGTGGAGGGGCTGCTTTCTACAATGGAAGCATGTTTGTTCACCTGCGCCTGCACACCGAGTTTTCCGTCGTCGACGGCACCAATCGAATCGACGATGTCGTCAAGGCCGCCGCTGCCGACAAGCAGCCCGCACTGGCCATCACCGACCTGAACAACCTGTTCGGGGCCGTCAAGTTCTACAAGCAGGGCCGGGGCAAGGGCGTCAAGCCCGTCATCGGCGCCGAGGCCTTCGTGGACGGACTGGGCAAGGAGCCCGGCGCGCTCACCCGCATCGTGCTGCTGGTGCAGAACATGGAGGGCTACCTCAACCTGTCCGAGCTGCTGGCGCGGGCATGGACGCAGAACGTGGGCCGCGGCCAGTCGCAGGCGGCCTGCAAGCTCGAATGGCTGCAGGAGCTTTCGGGCGGGCTGATCGCGCTGTCGGGCGCGCAGGCGGGCCCGCTGGGGCAGCCGCTGCTGCAGGGGCAGGGCGAACGGGCGGCCGAGCTGGCGCTGCAGCTGGCGGGCATCTTCCCGCACCGCTTCTACATCGAGCTGCAGCGCGCGGGCCGTCCCGAGGACGAGCCGCACGTGGTTGCCGCCGTGCAACTCGCGGCCCGGCTGCACCTGCCGGTGGTCGCCACGCACCCGGTGCAGTTCGCCGCCCGCGAGGACTACGAGGCGCACGAGGCGCGCGTGTGCATCTCCGAAGGCGAGATCCTCGGCAATCCGCGTCGGGTGCGCCGCTTCACCGAGGAGCAGTATTTCAAGTCGACCGCCGAGATGGAGGCGCTCTTCGCCGACGTGCCCAGCGCGCTGGCCAACACGGTCGAGATCGCCAAGCGCTGCAACCTCACGCTGGTGCTGGGCAAGCCGCAGCTGCCGGACTTCCCGACGCCCTTCATCGCCGAAGGCGTGCGCATGCCCATCGACGACTTCTTCCGCCAGGAATCGTTCGAGGGCCTGGAGCTGCGCCTGAAGCACCTCTACCCCGACGAAGCCAGGCGCGACGCCGAGCGCCCGCGATACGTCGAGCGGCTCGAGTTCGAGATCAAGACGATCCTGAACATGGGGTTCCCCGGCTACTTCCTGATCGTGGGCGACTTCATCCAGTGGGCCAAGAACAACGGCTGCCCGGTGGGCCCGGGCCGGGGCTCGGGCGCCGGCTCGCTCGTGGCCTACGCGCTGAAGATCACCGACCTCGACCCGCTCGAATACAAGCTGCTGTTCGAACGCTTTCTGAACCCCGAGCGCGTCTCGATGCCCGACTTCGACATCGACTTCTGCCAGGGCAACCGCGACCGCGTCATCGACTACGTGAAGGACAAGTACGGCCGCAACGCCGTGAGCCAGATCGCCACCTTCGGCACCATGGCCGCGCGCGCGGCCATCCGCGACGTGGGCCGCGTGCTCGACATGAGCTACATGTTCTGCGACGGCATCAGCAAGCTGATCCCGAACAAGCCCGGCATGTCGGTCACGCTGCAGTACCCGCCGGAGAAGAAGATCGAGGGCGACAAGAACAACTACGCCATCGAGATGGAGCCGCAGCTCGCGGAGCGCATCGAGAAGGAAGAAGAAGTCAGGATGCTGGTCGAGCTCGCGCAGAAGCTCGAAGGCATGACCCGCAACATCGGCATGCACGCCGGCGGCGTGCTCATCGCGCCGGGCAAGCTCACCGACTTCTGCCCGCTCTACCAGCAGCCCGGCAGCGAATCGGCCGTGAGCCAGTACGACAAGGACGACGTGGAGGCCATCGGCCTCGTGAAGTTCGACTTCCTGGGCCTGGCGACGCTCACAATCCTGGAGATCGCGCGCGAGTTCATCATGAAGCGCCACAAGGGCCAGGAGAACTTCGCGTTCGAGAACATCCCGCTGAACGACGCGGCCACCTACCGGCTCTTCTCCGACGGCAAGACCGAGGCCGTGTTCCAGTTTGAAAGCCGCGGCATGCAGGGCATGCTGAAGGACGCGCGTCCCACGCGCCTGGAAGACCTGATCGCGCTGAACGCGCTGTACCGCCCGGGCCCGATGGACCTGATTCCCAGCTTCGTGGCGCGAAAGCACGGCCGCGAAGAGGTGGAGTACCCGCACCCGGCGGTGGCCGAGATGCTCTCCGAGACCTACGGGATCATGGTCTACCAGGAGCAGGTGATGCAGACGGCGCAGATTCTGGGCGGCTACTCGCTCGGCGGCGCCGACCTGCTGCGCCGCGCGATGGGCAAGAAGAAGCTCGAGGAGATGGCCGAGCACCGCGAGAAATTCCGCGCGGGCGCCCTCAAGACGCACGGCATCGAGCAGGACAAGGCCGACGAGATCTTCGACTTGATGGAGAAGTTCGCGGGCTACGGCTTCAACAAGTCGCACGCCGCCGCCTACTCGCTGCTGGCGTACCACACGGGCTGGCTCAAGGTTCACTACACGGCCGAGTTCTTCTGCGCCAACATGACCGTGGAAATGGACGACACGGACAAGCTCAAGCTGCTGTTCGAGGACGCCCAGAAGAACTTCGGCATCACCTTCGAGCCGCCGGACGTGAACCGCGGCAACTACCGCTTCGAGCCGGTCACCAACAAGGTGATCCGCTACGGCCTGGGCGCCGTCAAGGGCACCGGCCAGCTCGCGGTCGAGGCCGTGGTGCGCGCACGGGAGGAGGGCGGGCCGTTCAAGAGCCTGTACGACTTCTGCGTGCGCATCGACCGCCAGCGCATCAACAAGCGCACGGTGGAAGCGCTGATCAAGGCCGGCGCCTTCGACGCCATCCAGCAGAACCGCGCGGCGCTGGTCGCCTCGCTCGACCGCGCCTTCGAATTCGCCAACGCCACGGCGGCCAACGCCTCGCAGGTCGACATCTTCGGCGACTCCGAGCACGGTTCCGCCACTGCCGAGCCCGACCTGGTCGACGCCACGCCCTGGGGCGTGAAGGAGCGCCTGACGCTGGAGAAGACGGCCATCGGCTTCTATCTCTCGGGCCACCTGTTCGACGAGGTTTCGCACGAGGTGCGGCGCTTCTGCAAGCGCGAGATCGCCGACCTGCTCGACAGCCGCGACCAGCAGGTCATTGCCGGCATCGTGAGCGACTTCCGCGTCATCAACGGCCAGCGCGGCCGGCTGGCGATCTTCAAGCTCGACGACAAGTCCGATTCCATCGAGGCCACGGCCGACGAGGCGCTGATCAACGCCAACCGCAACACGCTGAAGGACGACGAGCTCGTCATCGTCAGCGGCCGGCTGCAGCCCGCGCGCGGCGGCTTCGAGGCGCGCTTCCAGGTGCAGCAGGTGTGGGACCTGGCCTCGGCGCGCTGCCGCTTCGGCAAGTTCCTGCGCGTGGCGGTCAACGGCAAGGCGCCCGACATCGCGCGCCTCTTGAAAGACTTTCCGCCGCGCACCGAGCAGACCGAGGTGGGCGACCTGATCCAGGGGCTGCCGGTGCGGCTTTCGATGGCGCGCTCGGGTGCGCAGGTCGAGCTGCAGCTGGGCGACCGCGCGAAGTTCTTCCCGACCGACGCGGCGCTGGCCAGCTGGACCGCGCAGGCCGAGGCGGGCAAGGCGCTGATCGTCTACGACTGATTTCTGCCGGCGCGGTGACAAGTGCCCGGCGGGCGTGGGCTCTTTGAGGCCCTCGCTACGATGCCTCCAGCCTTTCAGTCGAGAGGCACAAGGAGGATCCCGTCATGAAGAAACAGTCTCTCGTCATCGCATTGGCACTGGCGTTGCCCCTGGCATTGCCGCTTGCCGCATCGGCCCAGTACACCGGCCCGAGCACCCAGCCGGCCGCCGGAGCCGGCGCGTCGGGCACGCCGTACGCCGGCCCGAGCACCGTGCCGGCGATGAGCGTCAAGCAGCTGATCGACACCGGCAAGGACGACCAGTACGCCACGCTGCGCGGCTTCATCGTGTCGCACGACGGCGGAGAGCACTACACCTTCGCCGACGAAACCGGCCGCATCAAGGTGGAGATCGACGCCAAGCATTTCCCGCCGGGCGTGAAGATCGACGACAAGGTGCGCGTCGAGCTCACGGGCGAGTTCGACAAGGACCTGATCGGCAGCAAGGTCGAGCTCGACGTGAAGCGCCTCGCCGTGCTGCGCTGAGCCCCGGGCCGGCCTGGCGGCCTCAGTGCGCCATCGACGCCACGGCGAGGTCGGGCACCACGTTCATGATGCGCAGCGTCTGCTGCACCACCTGGCTGAACACCGGCGCGGCCACGAGGCCACCGAAGTACTTGCCGGCGCTGGGCTCGTCGACCATCACCGCGACGATGATGCGCGGCTTGTCGATGGGCGACATGCCCGTGTACCAGGCGCGGTACTTGTTGCTCGCGTAGCCCTTGCCCACCTGCTTGTGCGCAGTGCCGGTCTTGCCGCCCACCGAGTAGCCCACCGTCTGGGCCAGCGGCGCGGTGCCGCCGGGCGCGGCGGCCATGTGCATCATCTGGCGTACCTCGCTGGCTACCAGCGGCGAGAACACCTGCACGCCGGCGGGCTCCTCCCCTCGGTTCTTCAGCAGGCTGATGGGGATCACCTCTCCGTCGTGCGCGAAGGCCGTGTACGCGTGCGCGATCTGGAAGAGCGAGGCCGACAGCCCGTATCCGTACGACATGGTCGCCTGCTCGATGGGCCGCCACGACTTCCACGGCCGCAGCCTGCCGGTGACCGCGCCGGGGAAGGGCGTCTGCGGCTTCTGGCCGAGGCCCACGGCGGTGAGCGAGTTCCACATCTCCTGCGCCGACATGCGCTGCGAGATCTTGGTGGCTCCGACATTGCTCGACTTCTGGATCACGCCCTCGACTGTGAGCACGCCGAAGTTCTCGTCGTCGTGGATGGTCGCGCCCGAGACGGTGATGCGCCCGGGGTTGGTGTCGATGATGGTCTTGGGCGTGACGCGGCCCAGCTGCAGCGCGGTGGCGACGGTGATGGGCTTCATCGTCGAGCCGGGCTCGAACACGTCGGTCATGGCGCGGTTGCGCAACTGCTCGCCGGTGAGGCTGCGGCGGTCGTTCGGGTCGTAGCTCGGATAGTTGGCCATGGCCAGCAGTTCGCCGGTCTGCGCGTCGACCACCACCACGCTGCCGGCGCGCGCCTTGTTGGCGACCACGGCATCGCGGATCTTCTCGTAGGCCACGAACTGCACCTGGTCGTCGATGCTCAGCTGGATGTCGTGTCCCGGCGTGGGCGGCACCTGGTCTTCCGTGTCCTCGATGATGTGGCCCAGCCGGTCCTTCAGCACGTGGCGCGAGCCGGCCTTGCCGGCCAGGTCGTGGTCGAAGGCCAGCTCGATGCCTTCCTGGCCCACGTCTTCCACGTTGGTGAAGCCCGCCAGATGCGCCGCCGCTTCGCCCTCGGGGTACTGGCGGCGGTAGTCGCGGCGCAGGTAGACGCCCTTGATGTTCAACGCGGCAACCTGCCTGGCGATGGGCTCGTCGACCTGGCGCTTGATCCAGACGAAGCTCTTGTCCTCGTCCTCCAGCTTCTTGTCGAAGTCCTTCTGCGGCATGCCGAGAAGCTTCGCGGCCTGCCTGAGCTTTTCCTGCGTGGCCGGATCGTCGCGCTCGATGTCTTCCGGAATGGCCCAGATGCTGGGAGCCGGAATGTCAGATGCCAGGATCAGCCCGTTGCGGTCGAGGATGCGGCCGCGGTTGGCCGGCAGCTCCAGCGTACGCTGGTAGCGGACCTCGCCCTGGTGCTGGAAGAAGTCGTTGGCGAAGATCTGGACGTAGGCGGCGCGTCCGGCCAGCAGCAGGAAGCCGAAGGCGACGCTGGCCACGATGAACTTGCTGCGCCACACGGGAGTGGGGCTGGCGAGCAGGGGACTGCTGCCATAGCGGATGCGGCCGTTGGGGGTCATGAGCCCTGATTATCGAGTTCCGGGTGACGTGAAAGTCACCCGGAAGGGCCCCGTTTTCTTAGCTGCGCGTTAGGCGCGCGAGGAAGGAAATCAGCGCTTGGGCCGCAGCGTGACGATCAGCGACGGGAAGATGCGCCCGTCGGTGTCGCGCGGCAGCTTGTCGGTCTTGCGCAGGCCGCGTTCGGCAGCGTCGTCCCAACCCGGCAGGCCGCTCGACTTGCTGAGCTTCACGCCGACGATGGTGCCGTCGGGCGCAAGGCTCACCTCGAACTCGGCGGCCGGATTGCCGTTCACTGTGTCGGCATCGGGGAAGGTGATGTTCGGCCGCACCGCTGCGGCGATGCGGCCGGCATAACCGCTCGACGGGCCCGAGGAGCGCAGCGCCGTGCCCTTCGAATCGTCGGCGCCGCTGGCGCCCGCGAGACCCTGCATCCGCTTGAGCGCGGCGGCGCGGTCCGCGGCCGCCTGCTTCGCAGCAGCCTCGGCCTTCTTCTGCTCGGCTTGCTTGGCTTCGGCTTCCTGCTGCTTCTTCTGCTCGGCCAGCTTCTTCTGCTGTTCCTTTTTGCGCTCGGCCTCGTCCTCTGCGCGCTGCCTGGCTTCCAGCTCTTTCTTCTTCTGCTGTTGCTGGCGTTCGAGCTCGCGCTCCTGCTGTTCCTTCTGCTCCTTGAGCTTCTTCTCACGCTCGAGGGCGATGTCGGGGGCCTTGGGCGCAGGGGCGGGCTCGGGCGCCTTCGCAGCCGGAGGAGGCGGCGGCGCAGGAGCGGGCGGCGGCGGCGCGGGAACCGGGGTGGGTGCCGGCGGCGCCTGCAGGCGAGGCGCTGCCTGCTGCACCGTGGACGACCACAGCTCCGCGTCCACGGCGCCCTCGTCGGCGTCGCTGCGCCAGCGCACGCCCCAGGTCAGCGCCGCGATCAGCAGGCCGTGGGCAATGAGCGCCAGTACCAGTGCACGCCCGGTGCCGCGCTGCGGCGGCGGTGCGAACTCGGGGCGATCCAGTGCGAGCGACATGCCTTACTTGCCGCCCGTGGTCGTGACCGACAGGCCCACGCGCTCGATGCCGCTGCGCTTGAGCTGGTTCATCGCCTTCACGACGGTCTCGTACTTCACGGCCTTGTCGGCGCTGATGACCACCGGTCGCTGGTCGTCGCCGCCCTGGGCCTGCTTGGCGGCCGAGCCGATCTGGGCCATGGGGATCGAGGTGCCGCCCGTGCCGGTGGACGGGTCCTTCTTGATCTGCACTTCGTCTTCGCTCTTGATGACGATCTCGATCGGCTTGTCGGGCTGCTTGCTGGCGCGGTCGACCGAGGGCAGGTTGATCACGCTCGGCGTGATGAGCGGCGCGGTGACCATGAAGATGATCAGCAGCACCAGCATCACGTCGATGAACGGGACCATGTTGATCTCGTTGATCGTCCGGCGGCCGACGGCCCCGGGATGAAACGGCGGGCATGCGCTGCGCCTCCGTTCAGCGGTTGGCCGGAGCCACCGAGGAGCCCGCGCCGCCGCCCGCGGCCGGGTTGGCCGACAGGTTGCGCTGCAGGATGTTGGAGAACTCCTCGATGTAGGTCTCGAGGGCGATGGCGATCTTGTCGATCTCGCGGGCGAAGCGGTTGTAGCCCACGACCGCCGGAATGGCGGCGAAGAGGCCGATGGCCGTGGCCACCAGCGCCTCGGCGATGCCGGGGGCCACGGTGGCCAGCGTCACCTGCGCCAGCGCGGCCAGGCCGGTGAAGGCGTGCATGATGCCCCAGACCGTGCCGAACAGGCCGACGTACGGAGAGACGGAGCCGACGGTCGCCAGGAACGAGAGGTTCTGCTCGGCCGCATCCAGCTCGCGCTGGAAGCTCGCGCGCATTGCGCGGCGGGCGCCGTCGAGCAACGTGCCGGCGTCGGTGACGTGGCGCTCGCGCAGCTTCTGGTACTCGCGCATGCCCGAGGCGAAGATGCGCTCCATGGGGCCGGCGAACTTGGCGTTCTGCGCGGCCGAGGCGAACAGTTCGTTGAGGCTGGTGCCCGACCAGAACTCGCGCTCGAAGTCCTCGTTGAGGGCGCGCATGCGCCGAAGCGCGAAGTACTTGCGGATGATCGCGGCCCAGCTTGCGATCGAGACGATCACCAGCAGTGCCACCACCAGTTGAACCACGAAGCTCGCATGGAGCAGGAGATTGATGATGGAAAGGTCTTGGTTCATGGCTTGAAAGTTTGAGTCATGGAGCCGCTGTAGCGCTCTAGGGTTCCCGTCACCTGTTTCGGAATGCGTGCGGGCCGCAACGTGGCCGCGTCCACCCATCCGATGCGGATCGTGCCTTCGCACAGCAAGACTGGTTCGGAGGCCCCCGTTCGTTCCTGCTCTGTTTTCGATAGCACGCGCTGTCCGATTATCAATGACGCGGTGCCCAATTGTTTGAGATCGGCAGTCACGAGCAGCTCGTCGTCCAGCCGCGAGGGCCGATGGTATTTGAGCTGCGTCTCGCTCACCACGAACTGGCCGCCGGTTTCGTCGCGCAGCTTGCGCTGTTCCACGCCCAGCGAGCGCAGCCATTCGGTGCGGCCGCGTTCCATGAATTTCAGGTAGTTGGCGTAGAACACGATGCCGCCGGCGTCGGTGTCTTCCCAGTAGACGCGGATCGGAAACGCGTAGCTCATCGGTCCCGGTTCTCTGCCATCGCCCGCAGGCGCTCGATGGACTCCTGCAGGTGCGCCATCGAGCTGGCGGTGGAGAAGCGGACGAACTTCGCCGTCTCGGCAGTGCCGAAGTCGCGCCCCGGCGTGACGGCGACGTGCGCGCGCTTCATGGTCTCGAAGGCGAAGTCCCAGCTGCCCGAGATGCCGAGCTTCCCGGCGAAGGCGGTGCAGTCGGCCCAGGCGTAGAAGGCGCCGTCGGGCACCACGGGCACGTTCAGGCCCAGCGCATTGAGCTGCGGAATGAACCAGTCGCGGCGCGCCTTGAACTCGGCGCGGCGGCGTTCGTACTCGGCGATGCTCTCGTCCTCGAAGCAGGCGAGCGCCGCGTACTGCGACACGGTGCTCGCGCAGATGAACAGGTTCTGCGCCAGCCGCTCGACCACCGGCACCAGCACTTCGGGCACCACCAGCCAGCCCAGGCGCCAGCCGGTCATGTTGAAGTACTTGCTGAAGCTGTTGATGCTGATGACGTTCTCGTCGATGGCCAGCGCCGTCTGCCCGAAGGCATCGTCGTAGGAGAGGCCCAGGTAGATCTCGTCGATCAGCGTGATGCCGCCGCGCTTCGACACCACCTCGTGGATGCGGCGAAGCTCGTCGGGCGCGATCGAAGTGCCGGTCGGATTCGAGGGCGACGCGAGCAGCACGCCGCGCGTCTTGTCGGTCCAGGCGGCCTCGACCTTGGCGGCCGTGAGCTGGAAACGCTCCTCGGCTGTGGTCGGCAGCAGCACTGCCTTGCCTTCGGCAGCGCTCACGAAGTGGCGGTTGCACGGATAGCTCGGGTCGGGCATCAGGATCTCGTCACCCGATTCGATCAGCGCCAGGCAGGCCAGTTGCAGCGCGGCCGAGGCACCGGCCGTGACGACGATGCGGCGCGCCGGCACGTCCACGTTGAAGCGCTGGCGGTACCAGGCGCTGATGCGTTCGCGAAGATGGTCGAGGCCGGTGGCCTGCGTGTACTGCGTGGCGCCGGCACGCACCGCGCGGGCGGCGGCTTCCTGGACCAGCGGCGGGGCGGTGAAGTCGGGCTCGCCGATGTTCAGGAAGATCATCGGCCGGTCGGTGTGGGCGACCTCGCGGGCGAGCACGCCGGCCGCCTTGGCCACTTCCATCACGTAGAAGGGCTCGATGCGCTGCGCGCGCGTGGAAATTCTCATCGCACCCCCAGGCTGCGGCGCCGTGCGCCCTCGGTCGGCCGAGCGGTGCCGCTCATGCCCTTGCTTTTCCGGAAGCCCGGTCGGCTTCCACTTCGAGCGGGCGAAGCTGCGGCGCCAGGCCGTTGAGCACGGCATTCACGTACTTGTGGCCGTCGGTGCCGCCGAATTCCTTGGCGAGCTCGATGCACTCGTTGAGCACCACGCGCCAGGGCACGTCGGGGCAGTTCTGGAATTCGTAGACGCCGATCCACATCACGGCGTGCTCGATGGGCGAGATTTCCTCGAACTTGCGGTCGAGCAGCGGGCGGATCAGTGCGTCGAGCTGCTCGGCACCTTCGATGGAGCCGTGCAGTAGCGCGTCGTAATGCAGCGCGTCGGCCTTGTGGAAGCCGGCGAGGTCGCGCGTGAAGTGGTCGATGTCGGTCGGGTCGTTGCGGCCCACCAGGTGCTGGTAGAGCGCCTGCAGCGCGAATTCGCGCGCACGGGTGCGGTTCGACTTGGCCGCGGCCTTGCGCACGCCGGTGCTGGTGAGGCCCACGCGGGACTGCTTGGGCTTTTCGCCGGCGGCCTTCAGGGCCTTGAGGGACTTGGAGCGGTCTTCGGTCATGAAAGGGTGGCCAGCAGTTGCGCCATTTCGACAGCCACGCGGGCAGCGTCGCGGCCCTTGTCGGTCTGGCGGGCGACGGCCTGTTCGAGGTTTTCGGTGGTGAGGATCGCGTTGGCGATGGGCAGGCGGTAGTCGAGGGCAACGCGGCTCACGCTGGAGCCCGACTCGTTGGCCACGAGCTCGAAGTGGTAGGTCTCGCCGCGGATGATGCAGCCCAGCGCCACCAGCGCGTGATAGCCGCCGCGCTCGGCGAGCGCCTGCAGCGCCACGGGCACTTCGAGCGCGCCAGGCACCTGCAGGTGGTGGATGTCGCTGGCGGCCACGCCCAGCGCCTCTAGCTCCGAGAGGCAGGCCGAGGCCAGCGCGTCGGTGATATCGGCGTTGAAGCGCGCCTGCACGATGCCGATGCGCAGGCCCTTTCCGTTCAGCGGCTTCGCGTCCGCTCCCTTGTTTGCACCTTGCATGGTCTTCAGTCTTTCGTGAGGTAGCCGGCGATCTCGAGGCCGTAGCCCGCTGCCATGCTGGGCATGCGCCGCGGCGTGCCCAGCAGGTTCATCTTGTGCACGCCGCATTCGCGCAGGATCTGCGCGCCGATGCCGTAGCTGCGCAGGTCCATGCGGCCGCGCTCGGGTGCCTGCGCGGGGCGGGCGGTGCCGTCGAACTGCGCGAGCAGCTCGCCGGCGGTCTCGCCGCAGTTCAGCAGCACGGCCACGCCCTTGCCCTCGTTCGCGATGTGCGAGAGGCTGGCGTCCAGGCTCCAGGAGTGCAGCGAGCGGTTGATCTCGAGCGCGTCGAGCACCGACAGCGGCTCGTGCACGCGCACCGACACCGTCTCTTCGGGCGCCCACTTGCCGCGCACCAGCGCGAGGTGCACACCGTGGCTGGGCTTGTCGAGGAAGGCGTGGGCGGTGAAGCTGCCCCAGGCGGTCTGGATCTCGCGGCAGCCGACCTTCTCGACCAGCGATTCGACGCGGCTGCGGTGCTCGATGAGCGCGGCGATGGTGCCGATCTTCAGGCCGTGCTCGGCCGCGAAGACCTGCAGGTCGGGCAGGCGGGCCATGGTGCCGTCTTCGTTCATCACCTCGCAGATCACCGAGGCGGGCGAGCAGCCGGCCATGGCGGCAAGGTCGCAGCCGGCTTCGGTATGGCCGGCGCGCATCAGCACGCCGCCGTCCACCGCCTGCAGCGGGAAGATGTGGCCGGGCTGCACCAGGTCGGCGGCCACGGCGTTGGGCGCCACGGCAGCCTGCACCGTGCGCGCGCGGTCGGCAGCGGAGATGCCGGTGGTCACGCCCTCGGCCGCCTCGATGGACACGGTAAAGGCGGTGGAGTGCTTGGCGCCGTTGCGCTGGACCATCGGCGGCAGTTGCAGCCGCTCGCACATCTCGCGCGAGAGCGTCAGGCAGATCAGGCCGCGCGCATGGCGGGCCATGAAGTTGATCGCCTCGGGCGTGATGTGGTCGGCCGCGATGACGATGTCGCCTTCGTTCTCGCGGTCTTCCTCGTCGACCAGGATCACCATGCGGCCGGCTGCGAGCTCGGCCACGATCTCTTCGACCGAGGAGATCGGGGCTGGTGCGCGCGCGGCGCGGGAAGCGGCGCCGATCGGCGTGACGGAGGCGTTCATTTGGAGATGTCCTTGGATGGAGTCGGTGCGAGCACGCCCGCCTGGAGCATGCGCTCCACGTAGCGCGCCACGGTGTCGATTTCGAGGTTGACCTTCGAGCCGGCCTTCAGGCCGCCCAGCGAAGTGTTCTCGACGGTGTGCGGGATCAGGTTGATGCTGATCTCCGCGCCGCCGACGATGTCCTCGACGCTGTTGACCGTGAGGCTCACGCCGTTGACGGTGATCGAACCCTTGTAGGCGAGGAAGCGGGCCAGCTCGGGCGGAGCGACTACGCGCAGTTCCCAGCTTTCGCCGACCGGCTCGAACTTGCTGACGCTGCCGATGCCGTCGACGTGGCCCGAGACGATGTGGCCGCCGAGGCGGTCGCTCGCGCGCAGGGCCTTCTCGAGGTTGATGCGGCTGCCTTCGTCGGTCAGGCCCGCGGTCTTGTCGAGCGATTCGGCCGAGATGTCGATGGTGAACTGCTGGCGCTCGGGAGCGAGCGTGGTGACTGTCATGCACGCGCCGTTGAGCGCGATGCTGTCGCCGAGACCGACGTCGTCGAGATAGCCGTCAGGCACCTCGATGCTGAGTCTTTTGCCGTAGGAGGAGGTGGTGCCGAGGTCGTGGATGGCGGCGATGCGCCCCACGCCGGTGATGATTCCGGTGAACATCCCGGCATTTTCGCAGAGAACGAAGGGGCTACGCGGCGGGCGGGCTAGAAGGCATCCCTTCCGGCAATCCTGGCGACGATGCGCAGGTCGGGGCCGATCTGCTCGAGACCTCGGAATTCGAGGGGCAGGGCGCCCGCCAATTCGGTCAGCGGGCCGCTGGCGTGAATACCGGAGGCGATATCGAGCCCGTCGCCGATCAATTTCGGCGCCAGATAGACCAGCAATTCATCGACCAGGCCTTCGCGAAGCAGCGAGCCATTGAGCTTGTGGCCGGACTCGACGTGCAATTCATTGACCTCGCGGCGGGCAAGATCCTTCAGCATCGCCGCCAGGTCGACCTTGCCCTGCGCATTGGGCAGGCAGGTGACCGTGGCGCCGCGCGCCTCGAGGGCGGCGGCTTTCCGTTCATCCTGCACCGCCGCGTAGATCCAGACTGCGCGGCCGGGCATGAAGAGCTTCGCGCCCGGGGGGGTCTGGAGCTGGCTGTCGACCACCACCACGCGCGGCTGCCGTGTGGTCTGCACGAGGCGAACGTCGAGCCTGGGGTCGTCCTCCATCACGGTGCCCACGCCGGTCAGCACCGCGCTCGCGCGCGCCCGCCAGGCGTGGCCGTCCGCGCGTGCGAGCTCGGACGTGATCCACTGGCTCACGCCGTTGCGCAGGCCGGTCTTGCCGTCGAGCGAGGCCGCGACCTTGAGCCGCACCCACGGCGTCTTGCGGATCATGCGACTGAAGAAGCCGAGGTTGAGCTCCCGCGCTTCATCCGCGCCGGGCCCGACCTCGACTTCGACCCCGGCGGCGCGCAGCCGCTCGAAGCCCTGGCCGGCGACCAGCGGATTGGGGTCGGCCATGGCCGCCACCACCCGGCCCACGCCGGCCGCCACCAGCGCATCGCAGCACGGGCCGGTGCGGCCGTGGTGGGAGCAGGGCTCCAGCGTGACCCAGGCAGTTGCCCCGGCAACCGAATTGCCCCGCGCCGCTGCATCGCGCAGCGCCATGACCTCGGCGTGCGGCCCGCCGACCTGCTGGGTGTGGCCCTGGCCGATCACCGTGCCGTCGGGTGCCACCAGCACGCAGCCCACTCGAGGATTCGGATCGGTTTCCGCGCCGGCCTGGCGCGCCAGATTCAGCGCCTGGATCATGAAATTCGGATTTTCTTTTGTCATTCTTTTGTCAATTCAAATGCGTTGCAAATGTCAATTCGAAATCAGTCGAAAACAATTCTCCGCCGATCTATTTGTCTTGACCGTTTGTCGCGCTATTCCGGGAATATTCCGATTGGTACAGAACCAGAAAAATAAGATTCGCGCCTATTGAGATCAGGGGGAAACGCTTGTCCGGCACGGTGTGCAAGGCGACGAGCGGCATGGCATGAACCAACACGGATTCTGCGCGTTCGAGCGGGGCTTCACGCTCGTCGAAATGATGGCCGTCATCGTACTGATGGCCGTGATGCTGGGATTGGCGCTGCCCGCTTTCAACGGGCTCGCCGAACGGTATCGGGTCGAAGGCATGGCCAAGGTGCTGATGGCCAGCGTGAGCCATGCACGCGCCGAGGCAGTCCGGCGCGGAAAAACCGTGACCATCCGGCAGCGCGAGGGGTGCGAGGGGCGGAACTGGAGTTGCGGCTGGGACACGCTTGCCGGTAGCGGAAACGCCGCTGAAATCCTGAAGCGGCAAGACCCGGACGGCCGGGTTGTGGTCGAAAAGAGCGCGAACGGCGCCGTGTCGTTCGACGCCATGGGGCATTCGATGGGCGTGGCCAGCTTCCGCCTGCGTCCGTCGGGCAGCAGCGGCCCGTCCAACGCCGTTGCCGTGTGCCTGGCACTCGGCGGGCGCGTTCGTCTGGCGAAGGGAGGCGACGCATGCTGATGCCAGCCCCGCCCGTTCGCGGCCTGCACGTTCGCGAGGCAGGCGTTTCGATGATCGAAGCGCTGGTGGCGCTCCTGGTGCTCTCGCTGGGACTGCTGGCGCTCGCAGGCGTGCAGATCCGCGTGCTGGCCGCCAGCGTCGGCGCGAGCAACCAGAACGTCGCCGCGCGCCTGGCTGGCGACATGGCCGACCGCATCCGCGCCAATCCTGCGGCGGGCGCGGCAACGGCCAGCCCCTATGTGGCGGACTGGTCGCCGGCGGACGAGGGCGAATCCGGTCCGTCATGCGTGGGCGCCGCTGCCAACTGCGGCGCGGCCGAGCTTGCCGCGCACGATCTGCGGCACTGGAAGCGCGCGGTGGCGGACGCGCTCCCCGGCGGAGTCGCCGACGTGCAGGGCAGGCCGACGGCGGGCGCGCTGCTGTTCATTCACATTGCATGGAGCGAACCGTCGGCCGTCAACGCGATCACGCCGGACCCTGCCTGGAACTGCCCCGCGGGCAAGGCATGCATGGAACTCGCCGTCGCGGTGCTGCAGCCATGACCCGCCAGGTGATCACTCAAGGGCTGCGGCAGGCCGGCCTCACGCTGGTCGAGTTCCTGGTCGCGCTGGTCATCGGCATGCTGGTCGTGCTGGCGTCCGTCGCAACCATGCTCGGCGTGCGCAGCGTCGCCATGGCGGGCGACGACGTCAACGCGCTCAACCAGTCGTCGGCGCTGGCGTTCAGGCTGCTGGGACAGCAGATCCGCCAGGCCGGCTATACCCCCATCGATGCCACCGGGCCGCTGTACCACTTCGATGTAGACCCTGGCAGGAGCACCAATCTCACGGGCGAGCCGGCGTTCTTCGCGATCAAGGGCGTGGAGTCGCCGGGCGGTTCGGCGAACGACCGGCTGAAAATCGGCTACGCGCCGAATCCCGATCACTTCAAGGACTGCCTGGGGCAGGAACCCGGGCGGAACTCGGGCGGCAAATACGATGCAGCCGATCCCGCGGCGCCTGGCAGTGCCCGGCTGATCACCAGCGAGTTCTCGGTCGCGGACGGTGCGCTCCGGTGTCAGGGCAGTGGCAACACGAAGCCGCAGCCGGTCATCGACGGTGTGGAGCGCTTCGACGTCATGTACGGCGTCAGCGCCGGGGTCGGGAGCCGGCAGGTGGTGCGCTACGTGAGGGCCGACCAGGTGGCGGAGTTCGCCAGCGTGCGCACGGTGCGCGTCTGCCTGCAGCTCGCGGGCACCTCCAGGAACAACCCGGGCGGCAGCCATGTCGACTGCGACGGGAAACCGCGAGCCAGCAGCGACGGCAGGCTGCGCCGCGTCTATACCGCGGTGTTCTCGCTGCGCAACGACCTGGGGGCGCCATGAGGTTTCCACGTGGGCTTCCTGGCGCACGCCCGGCGCAGCAGGGCTTTTCGCTCTTCATCGTGATGACCATGCTGCTGCTCTCGGCGCTGCTCGTTGTCGCAGGCGCGCACACGGCGCTGCTGCTCGAATCCGTGGCGGGCAACCAGCGCGAGCACCAGCGCGCCTTCGAGGCCGCCGAAGCCGCTCTGCTGGACGCTGAGCGTGACATCCGGCAACTGGCGTTCGATCCTGCGAGCCAGGCCTATGTCGCATGTTCGGCGCTCGCAGAGCACCCCTGCCGCAGGGCCGAATACGACCGCGTCTTCCCCAATCGGGACACCGGCTGGGTGGGCGCCTACCTGAACGACGGCGCCAACAGTTGCGCGCAGGGCATCTGTTATTTCTCCGGGCGCGATTCGGTGGCTGCCGCATCCGGCAGCGAGGCCTTCCGGTTCTGGGGGCGCGATGCATACAAGAACAAGCACGCATCCTTCGGGCAATTCACCGGCGCGCCGGACGCGGGCAATCCGGCGCTGGCTGGCGCGAAGTACTGGATCGAGGTCATCGACCGCGAGAACAGCCGATACCCGCTGTACCGGATCACCGCGGTCGCCACGGGAGCGCGCGGCAGCACGGGTGGGGCGGGTGGCACGAAGGTCGAACTGCAGGTTTCCTTCGATCCGGACCCGGTCAACAAGATCAATTGAGCATCGCGAGAGGGGGATATGAACATCAAGCAGTTCCTGGGAGGCGCCGTCGCGTGCGGCCTGTCATTGGCGCAGGTCGCGGCGCATGCGGGGCAATGCCAGCAGGCGCGGATGCCGCGCAACGCCGCGGCGGGGGCGGCGTCGCCGAAGATGATCCTTGCGGGGAGCCTGGCGGACACCAGCCCTCGGCGGACCTCGATCGCGGCAAGCACCTCCAGGCTGTCGACCGGCACGCTCGTCTACCAGGCGGGCTACGACCCGTCGAGCGGGTCGGGCACGCTCACCGCCACGAAATTCGGCGCCGGCGGCAAGCTGGCGAGCGCGCCCGAGTGGTCTGCGAGCGAACTGCTCGATGCCCGCATGGCAAAGGCCGGCGCGCACGACGGCGATCGCAAGGTGCTGAGCTTCTCGGGCACCGCGGCGGCCACGGCCACCCGCGCGGCGGCCGCCGGCTTGGGCGTGCCGTTCAGATGGAACCATCTGAGCGAAGCGCAGAAGGCGGCTCTCAAGGCAAGCACCGCCACCGATGCCGGCAGCACCGCGCGCGGCCAGGCGGTGCTCGACTTCCTGCGTGGTGACCGCAGCAACGAGGGCGCCGGACCGGGGTTGCGCAGGCGCGCCCACGTGCTCGGCGACATCGAGGGCTCCAGCGTCTGGTTTGCCGGCCAGCCCCGCGGCAGTTTCACCCGTGGAGGCTATGCGACCTTCGCCTCCGCCATCCGCACGCCGATGGTCTATGTAGGGGCCAACGACGGCATGCTGCACGCTTTCAACGCGACAACCGGCAAGGAGGAGTTCGCCTACGTGCCCGAAGGCCTCTACGGTACGGCGGCAGCGCCAGGTCTTCAACGGCTCAGCGAAGGCGGCTACGTCCACAGGTATTACGTCGACGGCAGCGCATTCGTGGCAGACATCTACATGGGACCGGCGGAGTCGGCCGGCATGACCGAAGTTCAGAAGGCGGCCTATTGGAAGTCGCTGCTGGTAGGGACGCTGGGGGCGGGCGGCAAAGGCTACTTCGTGCTCGACGTGACCAGGCCCGAAAGCATCGGCGAGAGCAGCGCAGCCGGCGTGGTGCTGATCGACACGACCGCGCTCGACGACGATGACCTGGGCCATCAGTTCCAGCAGCCGGCGCTCGATGCCTACTCGAAGCGCGCGTTGCAAGTGGCGACGCTGAACAACGGGCGCAGGGCCGTGATCCTGGGCAACGGCTACGGCAGCAGGAGCGAGAAGGCGCTGCTGTGGATCCAGTATCTGGACGGCGACAAGTCGGTCCTCAGGATTCCCGCGCCCGCCGCGCAGGCGAGCGGCAGCGGCAACGGCTTGTCCGCGCCGCGGCCGGTGGACCGCGACGGCGACGGCAATGTCGACCTCGTCTATGCGGGAGACCTGCACGGCAACCTCTGGAGGTTCGACCTGGGCGGCAGCGACAGCAGCAGGTGGAAGGCCGCCCTGGGGCCCGTCGGTCCGAACGCTCGGGCGGCGATGGCATCCAGCCTCGACGACAAGCCGCTCTTCGCGGCCGGCGCCAGCCAGCCGATCACGGCGGCGCCGGTGGTCGTCGGGCATCCGCGCGGCGGCTACATGGTGGTGTTCGGCACGGGTAGGCCGCCTGCCTCCGGCGACGAAGGCTCGACCGCCGAGCAATACCTCTACGGCGTCTGGGACCCGGCCGACGGCGGCGCGGACACCGCGACACCGGCCGACCTCGTGGCCCAGACCGCCGGCGCCGCTTCCACCCGGGAAGGCGAAATTGGGCTGCGCACCGTCTCGCGCCACGGCGTGAGCTTCTCCGGCTCCGATGCCAGGCGTGGCTGGCATCTGAAGCTGCCGACGGCGGGGGAGCGCATCGTCTATCCCGGCGACGTGCTGGGAAGCGGCGTGGGTTTGTTCTCGACCACCATTCGAGATGCCGGCGGCAAGCCGGGCGCCTGTGCGTCCGGCAGGGGAGACGGCGGGTGGTCGATGGTGATCGACCTCTTCAGCGGCTCCGCTCCCGAAGGCATCGCGTATGGCACGTCCGATGCGCTGGGGGCCTATGCCGGCTTCCGGAACAGCTCAGGCAGGGATGACATCTTCTTCGAGCCGCAGAGCGGGGAGAGGGGCAGCGACGTGATCTGCAATGCCGCCGGCGACTGCAGTTCGACGAAGCGGCCGGTCATCGGGCGCCGCTTCGGCTGGCGCAACTTGATTTCCACCCACTGAGGCACGGACCATGAAAAGGCACTCCAGGCCAAGGGCTGGCGAACGGGCGCGCCCGCGTGGCTTCACGCTGATCGAGGTCATGATCGCGATCGCGGTGATCGGCATCCTGGCCTCCATCGTCTACCCGAGCTATACGCGCTATGTGCTGTGGGCCAAGCGAGCCGATGCCAAGCAGCAACTGCTGCAGGCGGCGCAGTGGTCCGAGCGCTACCTGACCGCGAACGGCAGGTATCCGCCGGAAGGCGTCGTGCTGCCGGCGGGGCTGAGCCAGTCGCCGCCGTCCGGGCCGGCCAGCTATGTCATCCGCTACGGCACGAGGACCGCGAACACATTCACCCTGCATGCCGTGCCGCAGGGCGCGTCGAGGCGCGATGAATGCGGAACGCTCACCGTGAACCAGCAGGGTGCCAGGCTGGCCGCCGGCCGCGGCAGCGCCTCGGATGCGCTGGTGCAGCTTTGCTGGGACCGCTGAAGGCTGAAAAGGGCGACGGCGGCGCGGCTCAGATGTCGCGCAGCAGCTGCCTGAACTCGTCCACGTCCTCGAAGCTGCGGTACACCGAGGCGAAGCGCACGTAGGCGACCTTGTCGAGCTTCTTGAGTTCGCGCATGACGAGCTCGCCGACCTTGGTCGAGTCGATTTCGCGCAGGCCGCTGGCCAGCAGCTTCTGCTCGATGCGCAGCAGGGCGTTGTCGATCTGTTCGATGCTCACGGGGCGCTTGCGCAGCGCCAGCATCATGGAGGCGCGTACCTTGGTCGAGTCGAAGTCGGCGCGGCTGCCGTCCTTCTTCACGACCACGGGAAAATTGACGTCGGGCCGTTCGTAGGTGGTGAAGCGCTTGTCGCAGGCGCTGCACTGGCGGCGCCTGCGGACGAAGTCGGCGTCTTCCGAAACGCGGGTCTCGACGACCTGCGTTTCAAGATGGCCGCAAAAGGGGCATTTCATGCGGCCACGTCTTCTGCGACCCGGAAGAAATCAGCGGTAGACAGGGAAGCGGCTCGTCAGGGCGTGAACCTTGGCGCGCACGGCATCGATGTTCGCCGCATCGCGCGGGTTCTCGAGCACGTCGGCTACCAGGTTCGCGGTGATGCGGGCCTCTTCGTCCTTGAAACCGCGGGTGGTCATGGCGGGGGTGCCGATGCGCACGCCGCTGGTGACCATCGGCTTTTCCGGGTCGTTGGGGATCGCGTTCTTGTTGATCGTCATGTGGGCGCTGCCCAGCACGGCTTCGGCTTCCTTGCCGGTGATGCCCTTGGCGCGCAGGTCGACCAGCATCACGTGGCTTTCGGTGCGTCCGCTCACGATGCGCAGGCCGCGCTGCGTGAGGGTCTCGGCCACGATCTGGGCGTTCTTGACCACCTGCTGCTGGTAGGTCTTGAACTCGGGCGACATGGCTTCCTTGAATGCGACGGCCTTGGCGGCGATCACGTGCATCAGCGGGCCGCCTTGCAGGCCCGGGAAGATCGCGCTGTTGATGGCCTTCTCGTGCTGCGACTTCATCAGGATGATGCCGCCGCGCGGGCCGCGCAGGCTCTTGTGGGTGGTGGAGGTGACCACGTCGGCGTGCGGAACGGGGTTGGGGTACACGCCCGCGGCCACGAGGCCGGCGTAGTGGGCGATGTCGACCATGAAGATCGCGCCGACGTCCTTGGCCACCTTGGCGAAGCGCTCGAAGTCGATGCGCAGCGAGTAGGCCGATGCTCCCGCGATGATCAGCTTGGGCATGTGCTCATGCGCCTTGCGCTCCATCGCGTCGTAGTCGATGGCTTCGTTGGCGTCCAGGCCGTAGCTCACCACGTTGAACCACTTGCCGCTCATGTTCAGCGGCATGCCGTGGGTCAGGTGGCCGCCTTCGGCCAGGCTCATGCCCATGATGGTGTCGCCGGGCTTGAGGAAGGCGAGCATCACGGCCTCGTTGGCCGAGGCGCCGCAATGCGGCTGCACGTTGGCGGCGTCGGCGCCGAAGATCTGCTTGATGCGGTCGATGGCCAACTGCTCGGCCACGTCGACGTGTTCGCAACCGCCGTAGTAGCGCTTGCCCGGATAGCCTTCGGCGTACTTGTTGGTGAGCTGCGAGCCCTGGGCGGCCATGACGGCCGGCGAGGCGTAGTTCTCGCTGGCGATCAGCTCGATGTGGTGTTCCTGGCGCGCGTTTTCGGCTTGAATCGCAGCCCAGATTTCGGGATCGGTCTGTTCGACCAGGATATTGCGTTGGTACATGGCAGTCCTTTGAAGACGAGGTCCTTGTTCTTCAACCAAACAAGGGCTGCCCAGGCGAACGGCTGAACGCCTGCGTGACCAGGCGGTACGCTTCCCAGTGGTATTCCACGTCAGCGCGTGGCACCTTGTGCGGGTGCTGCGCCTATCGCCAGTCGCGTACCGGCCGAGTGTAGCTCAGTAGCCCCCACCCGGACCGCAATGTTCCTTCTTCAGGAAACGGAGGAAAGCAGGGCCACCTTGGCCGGCTCGGAGCCTTCCTCGCGCTTGGCCGGGGGCACCGCCACGGGGATGGGTTGCGGACGCACGGTCGGCGGCGTGACCGTCGAGGGCGCGCGGCCGTTGGCCACCTGCAGCAGGCGCTCGTGTTCGGCCATCACCTTGGCGGCGTAGCCGCCGTCGTCCTCGAGGTTGGCGGCGCCCACGTAGTAGCGCAGGCCGCCTTCGAGGGAGCCGGCGCGGGCGATGCATTCCTGCAGCACCTTGACGCCGACGCGCATGTTGGTGACCGGGTCGAACGCGGTGAGCGTGCCGCCCGCGCTTTCATACTTGTCGCCGTGCACGCGGGTCATGACCTGCATCAGGCCCTGCGCGCCGACCTGGCTCTGGGCGAAGGGGTTGAAGCTGGATTCGACGGCCATGATCGCGAGGATCAGGGTGGGGTCGATCTTCGTGCGCTTGCCGATGCCGTAGGCCTCGGCCACCAGCACGCTCAGCGGCTCGGCGGCCACGCGGTACTTCTTGCTCAGCCAGTAGGCCACGGCGGCCTGCTGCTTGGGCAGGTCGGCGGGGCTCGCGGCCGTGGTGCGCTCGATGGCGGTCGGCTCGAGGTCGGTGGCCTCGGGCGCGGGCTTGCGCGACTGCAGCCAGCCCATCAGTTCCTCTTCGCCGGTCTTGCGCAGGTCGGGCCGCGCCACCAGGGCGAGTGCCGCGAACACGATGGCCAGGCCAACCAGTGCGAACCCGTTGTGGGTGATTTCAAAAAAGCCGTCTGCCACATCGGACACGAAGGTCCTCAGCCCTCGGGCCGTGGCATCAAACGCCTTGTTCATCGCTCTTCCTTTCTGTGCGGCACCCGGGTCGCAACGCCACGGAAGGCGATGGGTGAGGGCAGCGGCGCTTGGATTGGTACGAATCAGGCTCCGCGCATGGAGTGAAGGGTTGGTGGGAGCGCAGCGGCCTGATCAAGCCGGGGGAGTTCGGCAGCGGATTCAGGTGGCCCCTCCGCGTCGGGCGGTCAGGGCAGCGCGGATTCTAGCGTGGCTAAATACACGGTCAAGCATAAGAACTTGTTTTATTATGCTAATAATTGTTTAAAAGTTGGCTCCCACAGAGGTGTTTCGGCTTACGGGAAATCCCTTTGTAAAACACGTTTGCAATCGGAGGGGGCGACGCCTAATCTGGACGGGCCTGGCTTTTCAGGCGTTCTTCCGAGGCCCGGGAAACCCGAGGTGCAAGTCCGAGGGTTCAGCGGTCGAGGAGCAACGGTGGCAATCTCTTGCTGCCAGCACGGCGGGAACCATTGACTTCCGGTCGCGCGAATCGATGGCATGGGTTTTGTGCCCGCCATCAAGCCCGGTGACGAGACATTCCGTCGACTCACCGGGCTTTCTTCATCTGAGAGATCCCGATGAAGACCTTTCTTCGGTAATTCTTCCGGGACGGGGCCTGCGTCCTTTCTGCGTACCTAGCGCCGACGCATGTTTGCGGCACACTCCAGCGATGGACGTAGCTTCGATCAAACAGAACAAATGGGTGCGACGTGGGATCGTCGCGTTGCTGGCGCTGTTGGCCTTCTGGGTCATCGCCTGGCTGGCAGTACCGCCGATCGCCAAGAGCCAGATCCAGAAGATCGCCAGTGAAAAGCTCGGCCGGCAGGTGACGGTCGGCAAGATCGACTTCAAGCCCTGGACGCTCGAACTCGCGCTGAACGACCTGCGCATCGCCACCGCCGACGGCAGCAAGCCGCAGGTGGCCATCAACCGCATCTATGCCGACGCCGAACTGCAGTCGATCTTCCGCCTCGCTCCGGTGATCGACGCGGTCACCCTCGACGGCCCGGCCATCCTGCTCACGCACCTGGCGGACGGCAAGTACGACATCGACGACATCCTGGCCAGGCTCGCGGCCGGCCCGCCGCCCGATCCGAACGCCAAGCCCGCGCGTTTCGCCATCTACAACATCGCCATCAATGGTGGCTCGGTCGACTTCGACGACCAGACCGTCAAGCGCAAGCACGAGCTGCGCGACTTCGTGCTCAAGGTGCCTTTCCTGAGCAACCTCGATTCCAAGCGCGACATCAATACGGAGCCCAAGCTCGCCTTCGCCCTCAACGGCAGCAAGTTCGACTCGGCTGCCTTCACCACGCCTTTCGCCGACAACCGCAAAACCGACGCCCACGTGCAGTTCAAGGGGCTCGACCTCGTGCCGTACCTCGGCTACATCCCCGGCGGCCTGCCGGTGAAGCTGCAGGCGGGCAGCCTCGACGCCGATTTGAAGATCGGCTTCGAGCAGGCTGCCACCACCGGCCTGAAGATCACCGGCACGGTCGAGGCCCACACCACCAAGGTGGCCGACGCGCGCGGTCGCGACCTGCTGGCCTTCGAGTCGCTCAAGCTGGGGCTGGCCGACGTGCGTCCGCTGGAGTCGGTATTCCATCTGAGCGAGGTGGCGCTGGCCAACCCGCAGCTTGCCGTGGCTCGCGACGCGGCCGGCAAGCTCAACCTGCTCGCGACCGACCCGGCGACTGGTGCGGCAGAGAAGGTGGCCCCGCCGCCCGCCGCGGCAGCGAGCGCGCCAGCGGCAGGCAAGCCCGCGCCGAAGCCGGCGCTGAAGGTGCAGGTGGACAAGGTGGCCCTGAACGGCGGGCGCATCGGCTGGCGCGACGAAACCGTCAATCCCGCGGCGGCAGTCGACCTGACCGACCTCGGCATCGACGTCTCGGGCGTCACCTGGCCGATGGAAAAGCCGGCCGAATTCAGCGGCAGCACCGCCGTTGCCGGCGCCTCGCTCAAGTTCAAGGGCAACGCAACCGACAAGGTGGCCGACGTGCAGACCGAGGTCGCCGCGCTCCCGCTGTCGCTGGCCGCTCCTTATCTGGCGCAGAGCCTGGAGCCCACGCTCGACGGCAAGCTCAGCGGCCAGATCGACATCGCCTGGGCCCAGCCCGACTTGAAGTTCAAGGCGCGCCGGGTGTCCGCCGACGGGCTGGCGCTGACCCAGGGCAAGACGGCGCTGGCAAGCGTCGGACGCTTCGAGCTGGTCGACGCCGAGGCCGACATGACGAAGCACACGCTGAACGTAGCCTCGTTCACCGCGACCAACCCGAAGATCCGCGTGGAGCGCGACAGCGAGAAGCGCTGGATGTTCGAGCGCTGGCTCAAGACGCCGGCCGGCGGCGGCACGAAGGAGGCCGAGGCCAAGGTCGCAGCGCCCAAGCCCGCCGCCGCCGAAACGCCGCAGCCTGGCGCCAATACCAAGCCCTGGGCGCTGACCGTCGGCACGCTGGCGGTCGACAACGGCGCGCTCTCTTATTCAGACAAGGCCGGCGCAACGCCGGTAACGGTGGAAGTAACTGCCTTCAAGCTGCACGCCCAGAAGCTCGCGCCCGAAACCAGCACGACTTCGCCGCTGGAGGTTTCGGGCCGCATCGGTTCCGGACGCTCCGATCCGGGCCGCTTCGACTACAAGGGCAACATCGTGCTCAAGCCGCTGGCGGCCGAGGGCAGGGTGGAGATCGCGTCCTTCCCGGCGCACGCTTTCAAGGCCTATTACGCCGACGCGCTCAACGTCGACATCCGCCGCGCCTTCGCGAGCTATCGCGGCACGGTGCGCTACGCCACTTCGCCGGTGGGCATGAGCGTCAAGCTGGCCGGGGACACCGCGCTCGACGACTTCCGCGCCAACAGTGTCTCGCTGACCCAGTCGCCGGGCTTCGACCGCAGCAACAACCAGCTGCTGAGCTGGAAGACCCTGAGCCTGCGCGGCCTGCAGGTGACCATGGCGCCCAACGCGCCGCCGAACGTGGACGTGCGCGAAACCACGCTGACCGATTTCTTCGCCCGCGTGATCGTCGACCCCACCGGCAGGCTCAACCTGCTGAGCCTGACCAAGAAGGGCGAGGCCGAAGCGAATGCGGCCGCCGCGGCAGCCGGCGAGGCCAGCACCCGCAAGGGGCCGGGCGGAACGACCACCACCACGGCGGCGGCGCCGGCGCAGCGGTCCGCCGGCCGTGCGGTGTCGGCGGAGGAAATGGTCGGCGGAGCGCGCGAACCGTCCAAGCCGGCGGCCGTTGCCGCGGCGGCGCCCGCGCCCGCGGCGGCCGATGCGGGCCCGGCGCCGGTCATCAACTTCGGCCCGATGAGCCTGGTCAACGGCAAGATCGATTTCACCGACCTGTTCGTCAAGCCCAACTATTCGGCCGACCTGAGCGAGCTGACCGGCAAGCTCAGTTCCTTCTCGTCCAATCCGCCGAAGGGCGAGAGCGGCCGGCCCGCGCTGGCCGACCTCGAGTTGCGCGGCAAGGCGCAGCAGACCGCGGCGCTGGAAATAACGGGCAAGCTCAATCCGCTGGCCAAGCCGCTCGAGCTCGACATCACCGCCAAGATGCGAGACCTCGACCTGGCGCCGCTGTCGCCGTACTCGGTGCGCTACGCCGGCCACGGCATCGAGCGCGGCAAGATGAGCATGGACGTCAACTACAAGGTCGCGCCCGACGGCCAGCTCACCGCCACCAACAAGCTGGTGCTCAACCAGCTGCAGTTCGGCGACGAGGTGGCGGGCTCCACCAACAGCCTGCCGGTAAAGCTGGCCGTGGCGCTGCTGGCCGACCGCAACGGCGTGATCGATGTCGACCTGCCTCTCAGCGGCTCGCTGAACGACCCGCAGTTCAGCGTCGGCCCGCTGATCTGGAAGGCGGTGGTCAATCTGGTCGTGAAGGCCGTGACGGCGCCGTTCAGCCTGCTCACTGGCGGCCTGGGTGGCGGCAGCGGCGAATCGAGCGCCATCACCTTCGAGGCCGGCAGTTCGGAGCTCAGCGCTTCCGCCAAGGAAAGCCTGGACAAGGTCGCCAAGGCGCTGACCGACCGGCCCACGCTGCAGATGACGGTGGTCGGCACCTCCAGCCTCGAGAAGGAGCGCGACGCCTACCAGCGCCAGCGCGTGCGCCAGCTCGCCTATGCCGAGAAGCGCCGCGTTGCGGTGCGCGGCGGCCAGACGGGCACCGACGTTGCGCCCGTCACCGATGCCGAATACCCCGAGCTGCTGACCGCCGTGTACAAGCGCGCCGACATCACCAAGCCGCGCAACATGGTCGGCCTCGCCAAGGACCTGCCGCTGCAGGACATGGAAAAGCTGCTGTTCGCCAGCGTGCCGGTCGACGAGGAGTCGATGCGCCAGCTTGCCGTCGAGCGCGGCGCGGCGGTGCGCGACTACCTGCTCTCGAAGAAGCTGCCGAGCGAGCGGCTCTTCCTGGGGGCGGTGCGCACCAGTGCCAGCGGCAGCGACTGGAAGCCGGGCGCCGAACTCAGCCTGACCATGAAGTAACCCGACGCCAAATGGGGTGGGGCGCGATCGCACCCGCCCACTTGGTTTTTTCCTCCGGCTCGCTATATATGTAGTCCGTCGGCTCCACCACCCACTACCTTCGCGCGCAGCGCCGTTTCGGCATGGATTTCTGCGGCCGGCCGCAAGTGGGTGAAAATGTCGATGTGCGCCGGCCTTTGCCGGCGCCTTCGCTTTCTCTACCAAGACAACGATTTCGCGCAGTGACCTCTACTTCTTCCAAGCCACACGACATTCAGGCCCTCGATACGCTCACCGGCGGCGCCTTCACCGCGCCGACTTCCGGCGAGCGCGCCGCGCGCATCCGCGACTGGCTCGCGGGCAACCCGGCGCCCGAGCAGATGCAGGAAGTCTTCAAGGAACTGAGCGGTCGTGACAAGGGCGCCGCACGCCTGCTGCGCGAAAAGCTCGACGAACTCAAGCGCGCCAAGGGCCAGGAGGCGATCGCCGCCGAATGGGCGCAGAAGGCGGAAGCGCTGCTCGCCCAGTCCAAGCTCAACATTGCCGATGCGCTCGCCTGGCAGCGCGACGCCGCCAAGGCCGGTGCGCCGCTGTCGCGCGAGCCGCTGGCGGGCCTGAAGCTCAAGCTGTCGGAGCGCGTCAAGGGCATCGAAGACCTGCAGCACCGCGCGCAGGTGCACCGCGAAGCCGCCGTGCTGCTGGCGCAGCGCTTCGAGGTGCTGTCCACCAAGGGCTGGCAGGACGCCCAGGTCGCCGAAGAGTCGCTGCGCGCCGACGTGGCGCACTGGCAGCAGCAGGCCGCCGAGATCGTCGGCGATGCCAACTGGAGCAGCCTCGACGCCAAGTTCGCGCCGCAGCTCGAATCGTCGAAGTCGCAATTGCTGGTGGTGTCCGACGCGTTCCATAGCGCGCTGGCCCAGGCCGTCGCCGCCGCCGCCGATGCAGCGGCACCGCTGCCGCCCGTGCCCGTGTGGGCCGACGAACTGCGCGCCGCGCGCGGCGAGGTCGTGGCGCCCAAGCCCGTTGCTCCCGCCCGCCCGGCCGCGCCCAAGGTCGATCCGGCCGTGCGCGCCGCCGCTCAGGACGCCGTCCAGGCCGCGCTCGCCAAGCTCGAGCAGGAAACCGCCGAAGGCCACGGCAAGGCCAGCGCCGGCGCGGCTGCCGCGCTGCGCGCCGTGCTCAAGGAACACGGCAAGCTGGTCGATGCGCCGCTCGAAGCCCGCGTGCATGCCGCGCTGGTGGCTGCCGGCGAACTCGAAGGCTGGCAGCGCTGGAGCGCCGACAAGGTGCGCGAAGACCTCGTCGCCAAGGCCGAAGGCCTGCTCAAGCGCCCCGAAGGCCAGGCCCTCGGCGGGCGCAAGATGCAGGAAACGCTGCGCGCCCTGCGCGACCAGTGGAAGCAGGCCGACCAGGGCGGCGTGCCCAACCATGCGCTCTGGAAGCGTTTCGATGAAGCCTGCAACGAAGCCCACAAGGTTGTCGAGGCCTGGCTCGAGAAGGTCCGCGCCGATGCGGCAGAGCACCGCGCGCTGCGCGTTGCACTGATCGAGGAGGTCAAGGCCTGGGCCGCCGAGCATGCCGGTGCCACCGACCTGAAGGCGCACAACCGCGCGCTGCACCAGTTCGCCGACCGCTGGCGCGATGCCGGCCACGTGGGCGAGAAGGTGTTCGCCGAGCTGCAGCCGTTGTGGAACGAAGCCTTCGGCGCCGCGCGCGCACCGTTCGAGACGGCGCAGAAGGCAAGCGTCGAACGTCGCCAGGCCATGATCGCCGAGGCGACCGAGCTCGGCGCCCAGCCGGTGCTGCGCATCGACGCCGTCAAGGCGCTGCAGCAGCGCTGGCAGGCCGAGGCGCAGAGCGTGCCGCTCGACCGCCGCCATGAACAGAAGCTGTGGGACGCATTCCGCGCGCCCATCGACGAGGCTTTCAACCGCAAGACCGCCGAGCGCGAGAAGGCGTCGGCTGCGATGAATGCGCACGACCGCCATGTGCTCGAGGCGTCCAAGGCGCTCGACGCGGCCAACGCCGGCGGCGATGCGCAGAAGATCCGTGCGGCCATTGCCAATCTCGAGGCCGCGCTGCGCGGCGAGGTGCCGCCGCCCGCACCGAAGGCCGATGGTCCGTCGGTCGGCGCGACCGAAGTCGTGGCGCCGGGGCAGGCAGCCGCCGAATTCAGTGAAAGTGCCGAACAGGCGCCGAGCCCGGGTGATGCGGAAGCCTCGCCCGGCACATCCCACGAAGCAGGCGCGGCACCCGCGGACCTCGTGGCGCCGGCCGACGGTGCCGACGCTTCGGCGCGTACCGATGGCGAAGCGCATGACGCCGGCGAAGTCGCAGCCGTCGAAGCACCGGCGGCAGCGCCGAAGGCCGCGCCCAAGCCCGTCGTGGCGATGCGTGGCGACGACCGTCCGAGCAGCAAGAAGGCCGAGGCGGCACCTGCCGCGCGCGGCGGTGCCGGTGGCCGCTTCGGCGACCGCCGCGATGGCGGCCGTCCCGGTGCCGGTGGCCCGGGTCGTCCTGGCGGTGATCGCGGCGATCGCGGTGACCGTGGAGCCCCTCGTGGTGGCGACCGTGGCGCGCCCGGCGGCCGTTTCGGCGACCGCCCCCCGCGTGAAGACCGTGGCCCGCGCCTGGGCGATGCTGCCTTCCGTGCACAGCGCGAAGCGCTCGAGCGCGCCGACCTGGCGCTGCGCAAGCTCGCTGCGCAGGCTCATGGCGAAGCCCTGACCCAGGTGCTGGGCGCCTGGGAGCAGCGCGACGCCAGCCGTCTGCCGAGCATCCAGGAACTGGGCCGCGCGGTTACGCCGGCAGTGCGCAGCGGCTGGTCGCAAGCCATCGGCTCCGCGCCCTCGGCTGCCGCGAACGACGCCGCCGAAGCGCTGCTGCGCCTCGAAATGGCCGCCGAAGTGCCGACGCCCGCCGAACAGCTCGAAGCACGCCGCGCCCTGCAGCTCAAGCTGCTGACGAAGCGCGGCGACCCGGCGCCTGCCCAGACCTGGGGCCAGGACGCCGGCAAGGTGCTGGCCGCTGCGCACGACGCTGCCAGCGCACGTCGCCTGCAGAACGCGCTGAAGGCGCTGCTGCGCAAGTAAGGGAAGAGAAGGCTTCGGCCACGAAAAAGGCGCCCCGCAGGGCGCCTTTTTCATTGGCGCGTCGGCGCAGATGCCGAAGCCCTTCAGGCCTTTTCGCCGACGGCCGGTGTCTGCACGGCGGCACCTTGCTCGGCCAGGTAGCTGTCGCGGATCTTGCGTCGGGCGAAGAGCCCGCCGATGCCCAGCAGCAGCGCAATGGCGCCGACGATCAGCGTGCCCTTGTCGGTGGCGCTCGATGCCGCGGCCTTGTCCTTCACTTCCATGATCTGCTGCACGTCGGCCAGCGACACCACGGGCTTGCCCTTGAGCTTCACCTCGTAGACCAGGTTGTTGTCCGAAGGATCGACGCGCACTTCGACGGCCTCGTCGATCAGCGGCTCGAGCTTGCTGCGGCCCACCGCGTAGTCGACGCGCCATTTCTCCGTGTTGCCGTCGGCCAGCTTGGCGTCGAGCACGAAGTAGCGGCGCGTGCTGCTGCCACCGCGGCGGCGCTTGGTGGTCTCCGTGACCTCGCTGCCGCTGACGATCGTGCCGCTCTTCGCGACGAGATCCTCGACGGCCGCGCCGTGCGTGTCCGAGCTCGCCTTGAACTGCGCATATCCCGCCCAGCCCAGGATGCCGATGCCGAACACCAGCGCGATCCACGCCTTGCCCGTCAGCTGATAGAACCAATCCCTCATGTTGTTTACCTTTTTGGTGAGTTGATAACCCATCAATGGTAAGGGTTGTGGCGCTATCGAATCGGTAGCTGAAGGGCAAGGATTGGCGAGGGCTCAGGGCCGTTTAGGCAGAAAGAATTCATCGAAGATCGCGAGCACGCCGGGGAAGTCGCGGGCGAAGTTCGGTCGGTTCACGAAATAGGCCTCGCAGGCCACCGCGAAGAACTCGCTGATCGAGGTGGCGCCATAGGCATCGAGCCACGGCGCCTCGGTGCCGAAGCGCTCGGCCTTGATGGTCTGCTCGCGGAAGTCGTCGTAGGCGGGCTGCAGCACGGCCATCCAGGCCGCGCGGGCCGCGCGCGAACTGCGCTGGCCCGCGAAGCCGGGCGGCAGCGGCGGACAGCCGTTGGCATCGCCGCTGCGCATGTCGATCTTGTGGGCGAACTCGTGGATGACGACGTTGTAGCCGCGCTCGCTGGTGACGCTGCTGGCCAGCACGTCGTCCCAACTCAGCATGACGGGGCCGTCGGTCCATGGCCTCGCCGGCGACGATCTCGCCGTATTCGTGCACCACCTGGGCTTCGTCGATCACCTTGCGCCGCGCTACCACCTCGGAGCGGTGCACGACGATGCCGACGAAATCGTCGTACCAGTTCAGCCCGCCCTTGAGATGCAGCACCGGCAGCACGGCCTGCGCCGCGATGGCCAGCGCCACTTCGTTGGTGATGGTGAAGCCCTTGGCGCCGTGGAACTCCTTGTCGCGCAGGAATTCAGCGGTGAGCGTCCGCAGCCGCTGGCGGTCGGCCTCCGGCAGTGTGCCCAGGAAGGCATAGCGCCTGAGCGTGGCCTGCCAGGCGGCTTCGGGGATCGGGGGCAGGGCGCGCAGGCGGCGCAGCCACTTGAACATTGCTGGCGGCGGCGCGGCTAGCGCAGGTCGACGCGCTGCGCGCCGGCGGCGGACAGGCACAGCAGCTGCGCGCGCGGCGGATGCGCGTCGGCATCCCAGTCGCTCAGCACGATGCGGCGCAGGCCCTCGCCAAGGTCATGGTCGGCCGGACGATGCGTGTGGCCGTGCACCAGTGCCTGGGCGTTGGCACGATGCAGCCAGTCGCGTGCCGCGGCCGTATCGACATCGGCCCAGACCATCGACGGATTGCGCTTGCGGTCTTCGCTCTGCACGCGCATGGAGCGCGCGAGTGCGCGGCGCTCTTCCAGCGGCCGGGCGAGGAACGCGGCCTGCCATCCGGGCGTGCGCACCTGCGCGCGGAACTTGAGGTACTCGGTGTCTTCCAGGCAGAGGATGTCGCCGTGGCTCAGCAGCCAGCGCCGGCCGTGCAGCACCAGCACCGTCGGGTCGTCGAGCAGCGTGAGGCCGCATTGCGCGGCGAAGGCGGGGCCGACGAGAAAGTCGCGGTTGCCGTGCATGAAGAACACGGGCAGCCGCTGCGCGGTCTGGCGCAGGAGTTCGGCGCATTGCGCCTCGAAGCCGGGCTGGGTGGCCGAATCGTCGCCCACCCACACCTCGAACAGGTCGCCGAGGATGACGAGGGCGTCCGCCGGCGTGGTCTGCAGGTAGCCCTGCCAGGCCTCGAAGGTGGCGGGCTCGCCGGCCTGCAGGTGCAGGTCGGAGATGAGGTCGACCGTGCGCCACGCGGGCGGCGCCACCAGCTCCGCAAAAGCCGGGTTCGCCACCGCAGTCATGCCGTCGTTGCAGCTGCCACCGAGCCGAGCCGGGTGCCGGTCATTCAGCGATGACGACGGCCTTTTCGATCACGACGTCCTCGAGGGGCACGTCGTCATGGAAGCCCTTGCGGCCGGTCTTCACGGCCTTGATCTTGTCGACCACCTCGGTGCCCTTGGTGACCTTGCCGAACACGGCATAGCCCCAGCCTTGAGCCGTGGGGGCGGTGTGGTTCAGGAAGCCGTTGTCGGCCACGTTGATGAAGAACTGGGCGGTGGCCGAGTGGGGCGCGCTGGTGCGGGCCATGGCCACGGTGTAGTTGTCGTTCTTCAGGCCGTTGTTGGCTTCGTTCTGGATCTCGGCGTCGGTGGGCTTTTGCTTCATGCCGGGCTCGAAGCCGCCGCCTTGCACCATGAAGCCGGGGATCACGCGGTGGAACACCGTGTTGTCGTAGTGGCCCTTCTTCACGTACGCGACGAAGTTCTCGACCGACTTCGGCGCTTTGGCGGCGTCGAGTTCGAGCGTGATCACGCCGAGGTTCTTGATGTGCAGTTCGACTTGGGGGTTGCTCATGAGAGGACTCCTACTTGAAAGGGATTACTTCGCCACCACGGTGGCGGACTTGATGGTGACGGCCTCGAGCGGCACGTTCTGCATGCCGCCCTTGTTGCCGGTGGCCACCGCGCGGATCTTGTCGACCACGTCGGTGCCGGCAACGACCTTGCCGAACACGGTGTAGCCGTAGCCGTCGGGGTTGGGTGCGTTGAGCGAGTCGTTGTTCTTCACGTTGATGAAGAACTGCGAGGTCGCCGAATTGGGGTCGCCGGTGCGGGCCATGGCGATCGTGTACTTGTCGTTCTTCAGGCCGTTGCCCGCTTCCAGCGGAATGGGCGCGCGCGTGGGCTTTTGCTGCAGGTCGGCCGTGAAGCCGCCGCCCTGGATCATGAAGCCGTCGATCACGCGGTGGAAGACCGTGCCGTCGTAGTGCTTGTCCTTGACGTACTGCAGGAAGTTCTCGACCGTCTTGGGCGCCTTGGCCTCGTCGAGCTCGACCACGATGTCGCCCGCCGAGGTGGCGAGCTTGACGCGCGGCGTTGCCGACTGCGCGTGGCCGCTGGCGGCGAACGCGAATGCGGCTGCCAGCACGAGGGCGCCGCGGCGGCTGAAACGGGAGAAGGAGTTGATCGTCAAATGAGGCTCCGTTTGCGGATGAGGGAACGGGGTCGCGTGGTGGGCGCCATCGCGGCGCCCCGGTACGGCGGCGACCGGCTGCTTACTTGCTTACTTGCTGGTGCGGCCGACCGGCTTGCGGATGACCGCCGGCGCAGCGGGCAGGGCGGCCGCCTCGGCTTCGGTCTTCGGCGTGAAGATCTGGCGGATCAGCGCGAGCTTGGGCGCGACGCTGGCGTTGGTGCTGGCGAACTGCTGGGCACGCACGTATTCCTGTGCCGCGAGACGCGCATACACGTCGCCGAGGTTCTCGTGCGCCGTGGCGTAGTTCGGGTTGAGCTTGAGCGCCTGCTCCAAGGCGGCGCGCGCCTGGTCGAACTTGCTCTGCGACGCATACAGCGCGGCCAGGTTGTTGTAGGGCTCGGAAAGCTCGGGGAAGTCCTGCGTGAGCTGCGTGAAGGCGATGATGGCCTCGGCCTGCTTGTTCTGCTCGGTGAGGATCACGCCGCGCAGGAAGCGCATCTGCGGATCGCGCGGCTTGCCGGCGATGTAGGTGTCGGCCTTGGCGAGCGCCTCGTTCGACTTGCCCTGGCGCAGCAGCGCGTTCACGTCGTCGTATTCGTTCGCATGGACTGCGGAGCCCCAGAGGCCGAACAGCAGCGCGAAGGCAATGGAGAATCTGGAGAAGGCGGAGCGCTTCATGAAGCCTCGACGGAATTTGGGGGGAGATGCGGGAAGCGAACTCGGTGCAGCGGGCTTGGGGAACACCCCGACGCTACCCGATGGCAGCCGTTTATACTTGAGCCGATTGTAACCGAGGGGCCATGTCGAACCCCTCGCGAACACAGTCCCAGTCACCCCTGAAAAACACCGTCTTTCGCCCGTGCCGCACGCGCGCGAAATGACGTTTTCCGAATCTCATGAGTCTGCGCATCTACAACACGCTGTCGCGTGAATTGGAGGAATTCTCCCCATTGCAACCGGGAAAGGTGCGCATGTACGTCTGCGGCATGACGGTCTACGACTTCTGCCACATCGGCCACGCCCGCATGATGATGGCGTTCGACGTGGTGCAGCGCTGGCTGCGCGCCAGCGACTACGACGTGACCTACGTGCGCAACATCACCGACATCGACGACAAGATCATCGCCCGCTCGGTGCAGCGCGGCATCACCATCCGCCAGCTGACCGACGAAGTGATCGCAGCCATGCACGAGGACATCGGCGCGCTCGGCATCGAGCCGCCCACCATCGAGCCGCGCGCCACCGAATACGTGCCGCAGATGCTCGGCATCATCGAGAAGCTGGAGCAGAAGGGCCTGGCCTACCGCTCCGAGAACGGCGACGTGAACTACGCGGTGCGCAAGTTCCCGGGCTACGGCAAGCTCTCTGGCAAGTCGCTCGACGAGCTGCACGCGGGCGAACGCGTCGCGGTGCTCGACGGCAAGCAGGACCCGCTCGACTTCGTGCTGTGGAAGGCCGCAAAGCCGACCGAGCCCGCCGATGCCAAATGGGAAAGCGCCTATGGCGCCGGCCGTCCGGGCTGGCACATCGAGTGCTCGGCCATGAGCTGCGCCACCCTCGGCGAAACCTTCGACATCCACGGCGGCGGCGCCGACCTGCAGTTCCCGCACCACGAGAACGAGATTGCGCAGAGCGAGGGCGCCAACGGCAAGCCGCTGTCGCGCTTCTGGGTGCACAACGGCTTCGTGCGCGTGGACAACGAGAAGATGTCCAAGAGCCTGGGCAACTTCTTCACCATCCGCGAGGTGCTGCAGAAGTACGACGCCGAGAGCCTGCGCTTCTTCCTGGTGCGCACGCATTACCGCAGCGCGCTCAACTACAGCGACGCGCATCTCGACGACGCACGCAATTCGCTCAAGCGCCTGTACACCGCGCTCGACCTGGTCGCGCCGGCCGACGTGGCCATCGACTGGACCCAGCCCCATGCCGCGCGTTTCAAGGCCGCCATGGACGAGGACTTCGGCACGCCCGAAGCCATCGCCGTCCTGTTCGAGCTGGCCGGCGAGGTCAACCGCACCAAGTCCGCCGAAACCGCCGGGCTGCTGAAGGCGCTGGCTGCTTCGCTGGGCATCCTGCAGGGCGACCCGCGGGCCTTCCTGCAGGCCGGCAGCACGCTCGACGAAGCCACCATCCAGGCAAAGATCGACGCGCGCGCCGCCGCCAAGGTCGCGAAGAACTTCGCCGAAGCCGACCGCATTCGCCAGGAACTCCTCGAGCAGGGCATCGTGCTCAAGGATTCGCCCACGGGCACGACCTGGGCGGCCGCGCAGTGAACGGAACCACGAACCCCATGCCTGCCCCCAGGAAGCCCAGCGTCAAGATCTACACGCCGGACTACTGGGAGGAGGCGTGCAAGCACCTCTCGCGCAAGGACCGCGTGATGAAGCGGCTGATCCCGAAGTTCGGCGACGCCTGCCTGGAGTCGCGCGGCGATGCGTTCACCACGCTCGCGCGCAGCGTCGTGGGCCAGCAGATCTCGGTGAAGGCCGCGCAGTCGGTCTGGGACAAGTTCGCCGCGCTGCCGCGCAAGCTGACGCCGGCCAACGTGCTCAAGCTCAAGGTCGACGACATGCGCGGGGCTGGGCTTTCGGCACGCAAGATCGAGTACCTCGTCGACCTGGCCCTGCATTTCGACTCGGGCCTGGTGCACGTCGATGCATGGAAGGACATGGACGACGAGCAGATCATCGAGGAGCTGGTGGCCATCCGCGGCATCGGCCGCTGGACGGCCGAGATGTTCCTCATCTTCCACCTGATGCGCCCGAACGTGCTGCCCGTGGACGACCTGGGGCTGCTCAACGGCATCAGCGTCAACTACTTCTCGGGCGACCCGGTCAGCCGCAGCGATGCCCGCGACGTCGCCGTGGCCTGGGCGCCTTATTGCAGCGTGGCGACTTGGTATATTTGGCGATCGCTGGATCCCGCTCCAGTTACGTATTAGCAACACCCCCAGGCTTCGCGCACTTCGTGTCGCTTCGCCAACCCCCTCAAGGGGGTAACACCTAAGGCCCGGCAAAGCCGGTTCCTTGGTGTTCCTGGAAGGGATGCGGCAGGCAGGCGGGTGTTTGGCAAATTGAAATAAAACAGGAGAAGACGTTGGCGAAACGAACCTTCCTCGACTTCGAGCAGCCGATTGCCGAGCTCGAAACAAAGATCGAAGAATTGCGCTATGTGCAGACCGAATCCGCGGTCGACATCTCTGAAGAAATCGATCAGCTCGGCAAGAAGAGCCAGCAGCTCACCAAGGACATCTACAGCGACCTGACGCCCTGGCAGATCACCAAGATCGCACGGCATCCGGAGCGCCCCTACACGCTGGACTACGTCAACGAAATCTTCACCGATTTCGTCGAACTGCACGGCGACCGCCATTTCTCGGACGACCTGTCGATCGTGGGCGGCCTGGCCCGCTTCAACGGCGTGCCTTGCATGGTCATCGGCCACCAGAAGGGCCGCGACACGAAAGAGCGCACCGCGCGCAACTTCGGCATGAGCAAGCCCGAGGGCTACCGCAAGGCGCTGCGCCTGATGAAGACGGCCGAGAAGTTCAAGCTGCCGGTCTTCACCTTCGTCGATACCCCCGGCGCATACCCCGGCATCGACGCCGAGGAGCGCGGCCAGTCGGAAGCCATCGGCCGCAACATCTTCGAGATGGCGCAGCTCGAGGTGCCGATCATCGTCACCATCATCGGCGAGGGCGGCTCCGGCGGCGCGCTGGCCATCTCGGTCGGCGACCAACTGCTGATGCTGCAGTACTCGATCTATTCGGTGATCAGCCCCGAAGGCTGCGCTTCCATCCTCTGGAAGACCGGCGAGAAGGCGCAGGAAGCGGCCGATGCGCTGGGCATCACCGCGCACCGCCTGAAGGCGCTGGGCCTGGTCGACAAGATCGTGAACGAGCCCGTGGGCGGCGCGCACCGCGACCATCGCCAGATGGCCGCGTTCCTCAAGCGCGCCCTCAACGACGCCTTCCGCCAGGTCAGCGACCTGAAGCCGAAGGAACTGCTGGAGCGCCGCTACGAGCGCCTGCAGAGCTACGGCCGCTTCAACGACACCAAGGCCGACAGCAACGGCAGGTAACCCGCAGGCGCGCCATGAACTCCACTTTCGAACGCGCCATTGCCGCGTTCGAGCCGGCGCATTGGCCGCTGGCGGTGGGGTTCAGCGGCGGCGCCGATTCGACCGCCTTGCTGGCTGCCTGCGTGTTGCGCTGGCCAGGGCAGGTGGTCGCCTTCCATGTACATCACGGGCTGCAGGCGGCGGCCGATGGCTTCGAGCAGCATTGCCATGCGATCTGCGAGCGCCTGGGTGTGCCGTTGGTCGTCCATCGCGTCGATGCGCGGCATGCGTCCGGTGAAAGCCCTGAAGACGCGGCTCGCCGAGCCCGTTACGCGGCATTCGCCGAAATGGCGCGTGCCGACGGGGCGAGGGCGGCGATCCGGTCGGTGGCGCTGGGGCACCATGCCGATGACCAGGTCGAGACGCTGCTTCTCGCCTTGTCGCGCGGCGCGGGGCTGCCGGGGCTGGCCGCCATGCCGGCGCTGGCGCAGCGCAACGGGCTCGACATCTACCGGCCGCTGCTCGCGGTGCCAGGGGGCGAGATCCGCGAATGGCTGGCCGGGCGCGATCTGCCCTGGATCGAGGACCCGACCAACGACGACGCGCGCTACACCCGCAACCGCATCCGCTCCGTGCTGCTGCCCGCGCTGGAGCAGGCCTTTCCGCAGTTCCGCGCCACTTTTGCGCGCAGCGTGGGCCATGCCGCGCAGGCGCAGCAACTGCTGAGCGAACTCGCGGCGCAGGACCTGGAAGGCGTCGGCAGCCCACCGCGCATCGCCATACTTCAGGCGCTGTCGCGTGCCCGGCAGGCCAATGTGCTGCGCCATTGGCTGGCGCAATCGCACGGCTGCGCGCCGAGCGCAGCGCAGCTCGAACAGCTGCTCGACCAGGTCCGCGCCTGCACCACGCGCGGCCATCGCATCCACCTCAAGGTGGCTACCGGTTTCGTCGAGCGGAAGGGCGATTTGCTGCATTGGTACAATGCCCCGCCCTCGCCGAAGACTTCGCTCTGACCGCTTGCAGGGCGCCGCCTATCCAGCGGCCCTTTTCTTTTCTCTGATTTCACCCATGGCATTGATCGTTCACAAATACGGCGGTACGTCGATGGGCTCGACCGAGCGCATCAAGAATGTCGCCAAGCGTGTCGCCAAGTGGGCGCGCGCAGGCCACCAGATGATCGTGGTTCCGAGTGCCATGAGCGGCGAGACCAACCGCCTGCTCGGCCTGGCCAAGGAGCTGGCGCCCAGCAAACCCGGCGTGGCCCACAACCGCGAGCTCGACATGCTGGCTTCCACCGGCGAGCAGGCTTCGTCGGCGCTGCTGGCCATCGCGCTGCAGGCCGAGGGCGTCGAGGCCGTGAGCTACGCGGGCTGGCAGGTTTCGGTGCGCACCGACAACTCCTACACCAAGGCCCGTATCGAGAGCATCGACAACGAGCGCGTGATGGCCGACCTGAACGCCGGCAAGGTGGTGGTCATCACCGGCTTCCAGGGCGTCGACGACGACGGCAACATCACCACGCTGGGTCGCGGCGGCAGCGACACATCGGCCGTGGCCATCGCCGCGGCAATGAAGGCGAACGAATGCCTGATCTACACCGACGTCGACGGCGTGTACACGACCGATCCGCGCGTCGAGCCCGATGCGCGCCGCCTGACCACGGTGAGCTTCGAGGAAATGCTCGAAATGGCGAGCCTGGGCTCCAAGGTGCTGCAGATCCGCTCGGTGGAATTCGCCGGCAAGTACAAGGTGCCGCTGCGCGTGCTTTCGAGCTTCACGCCGTGGGACATCGACATCAATGAAGAGGCCAAGTCCGGCACGCTGATCACTTTCGAGGAAGACGAAAACATGGAACAAGCCGTCGTATCCGGCATCGCATTCAACCGCGACGAAGCCAAGATCTCGGTGCTCGGCGTGCCCGACAAGCCGGGCATCGCGTATCACATCCTCGGTGCCGTGGCCGACGCCAACATCGAAGTCGACGTGATCATCCAGAACCTCAGCAAGGACGGAAAGACCGACTTCAGCTTCACCGTTCACCGCAACGAGTACGCGAAGACGATCGACCTGCTGCAGTCGAAGGTGATGCCCTCGCTGGGCGCGACCGAAGTGGTCGGCGACACCAAGATCTGCAAGGTCAGCATCGTGGGCATCGGCATGCGCAGCCACGTGGGCGTTGCGAGCAAGATGTTCCGCGTGCTGAGCGAAGAGGGCATCAACATCCAGATGATCTCGACCAGCGAAATCAAGACTTCGGTCGTGATCGACGAAAAATATATGGAATTGGCAGTGCGCGCACTGCACAAAGCCTTCGATCTGGATCAGCCGGGCGCCTAAGTAGTGGCATAATCTCGGCTTCTTTCAGGAACTGTGACCGAGTGGCCGAAGGTGCTCCCCTGCTAAGGGAGTATGGGGTGTAGAGCCTCATCGAGGGTTCGAATCCCTCCGGTTCCGCCAAGTTGATGAAGCCCCGTCGATCGTTTGATCGACGGGGCTTTTTCTTTTGCCTCGCGGCGGATCGCGCAAGGCCTGAGCGCTGTGCGGCGTCGCCGCCTAACGACTGCCCGAAGCCTGGGCCTTGCGCATCTCGGTGGTGGTGATGCCGGCGAAACCCCAGTTGTCGGTGTCGATCTCCTCGATGGTGATGTGGGTCCACTCCGGAGGCTTGTGCAGTACGCGTTCCAGCGTCTCGGTGACTTCCTTGATCACTTGCGCCTTCTGCTCGGCGGTGTTGCCCTCGCGGGTGATGCGGATGCTGACGAATGGCATGGCGTCTTTCTCCTTTTGGCTTGCGAATGAAAAAGTGCCTCAGCGGCCTGCGCTGAAGCCGCCGTCGACCGGCAGCACCGTGCCGGTCACGAAGTCGGCCTCGACGAGGTAGAGCACCGCGTCCGCGATCTCGCGCACGCTCGCGATGCGATTGAGCGGCGCCAGCTTTGCCAGGAAGTCGTGCGACTGCGGCGCGTGCATCGGCGTATCGACCAGGCCCGGCGCGACGGCGTTGACGGTGACGCCGTGCGGTGCCAGCTCGAAGCGCCAGCGCACGCGTGGCGTCGTTGATGCCGCCCTTCAGCGCGACCGCCAGCAGCGCCGGCACACCGCTGTGCGGCTGCATCGCCAGCGCGGCCGTGATGTTGACGATCTTTCCCCGCTTGCGCTCGATCATGTGGCGGGCCGCCTCCTGCGATGCGTACAGCACGCCCTTCAGGTTGGTGGCGATCTGTTCCTCGATCTGTTCGGGCGTGAACTGCACGAAGGGCTGCGCGGCAAAGATGCCGGCGTTGTTCACCAGCACGTCCACCTTGCCGAAGCGGGCGATGGCTTGCTCGAAGACACTCTTCGCGGATTCGGGCCGGCCGGCGTCGCCCGCCACGGCGAGGAAGCGGTCTCCCGCATCCAGCGTGCGGGCCGCGGCCTGCAGGCGATCGGCGGAGCGGCCGGTGCCGACCACGTTGTAGCCCCGCTTCAGGAATGCCTCGGCCAGGCCCAGGCCGATGCCGCTGCTGGCGCCGGTGATGACGGCGGTGTTCTGTTCAGACTTGCTCATGAAGTACCTCGTAGTGGGTTGGGTTTCAGGGAGGCCGGCGGCTTTTTTCTGTGTGCCCACCGGTTGAGTGGGACTTTATTGACAACGTCAGGCGCAAAAAATAGGCTCCAGAGCACTTGTATTGATACATGGCGTAATGAATATGCACCGGCAATTCGACGACGTGCTGCTGGGCAGCATCGAGCTGTTCTGCCTTGCGGCGGAGTCGGGCAACTTCACGGCGGCAGCCAGCATCGCGGGCGTGACGCCCGCGGCGGTCAGCCGGTCGGTCTCGCGCCTCGAAAAGCGCCTGGGCGTGCGCCTGTTCGTGCGCTCCACGCGCAGCAGCCGCCTCACCGAGGCAGGCCGGGAATATTTCGAGCAATGCCGTGCCGCGCTCCAGCAACTGGTGGAGGCCGAGCGCAAGGTCACGGGCGAGCAGGTGCAGCCCAGCGGCACCATCCGCATCAGCGCGCCCACCACCTACGGCCACCACCGCCTGCTGCCGCTGCTGCCGGCGTTTCGCGCGCAGTACCCGCTGATCCGCGTGGAAGTGCACGTCAGCAACCGCAACATCGACTTCCGCGAAGAGAACTTCGACGTCGCCATCCGCCTGCGGGCCCAGCCCGATTCGACGATGGTGGCCCGGCACCTCGAAGACGCCGAACTGGTCGTCGTCGCCAGCCCCGGCTATCTCCAGCGCGCGGGCCGGCCTGCCACGCTCGCGGACCTGGCGCAGCACGAGTGCATCCAGTTCGACCTGCCCAGCAGCGGCAGGCAGATCGCCTGGCTGTTCATGGAGGACGGTCGCGAGAAGGAAGTCTTCTCCACGGGCCACTACAACTGCGCGGAAGACGTGCTCGCCGGCGTGACGCTGGCCAAGGCCGGCGCGGGGCTCTTCCAGGCCTATCGCTTCACGGTCGAGAAGGAGCTGGCCAGTGGCGAGCTGGTGGAACTGCTGCAGCCCTTCGGCGGGCGCTCACGCCCCGTCAGCCTGATGTATCCGCACGGCCGGCTGCTGCCTTCGCGGGTGCGGGCGTTCGTCGATTTCCTCGCGGAGCGCGGCCAAGGCGGTTCAGGCGGTTCAGGCGAGTCGTCGTCTGCCTCGTCCTGAGCAACGCGCCTGCCTCGCCCGCATCAGGCGCCCGACAGCTCCGGAAGACCGGCCAGCACCGTCGTGCACCGGCCGCAGAGCATTGCCTGTTCGGCATCGGCGTCGTCACGCACGGAGGCATCGTGCCGCCAGCACCGCATGCAGCGCAGCGAAGCGGTGCGCCTGACCTTGACGTCGACCCTCTCGGCTTCCTTCAAGGCCACGTCGGCAACGATGAAGATGGCCGGCAGCTCCGAACGAAGCATGGAAAGCGATTCGATGATTTCCGCGGGCGCCTCGATGACCACGCTCGCTTCCCCGGAGCGGCCGATGCTTCCGGATGAGCGGACATCCTCGATGGCCTTCATCACGCTCGGGCGGAGCTGTCTCGCGTGGCGCCAGAACCCGGCGGTTTCCGGATCGTCGGTAGCCGGCGGCACGGCCTCGTCCCAGGTGTGGAGGAACACGCTGTCTTCCCCGGACGATCCGCGCAGTACCGCCCACGCTTCCTCGGCCGTGAAGCTGAGGATGGGGGCTACGAGCAGCAGCAGGTTCTCCAGGATGATGTGCAGCGCGGTCTGCGCGGAGCGCCTTTCGCGGCTGTCGCGCGCGCTGGCGTACAGGCGGTCTTTCAGCACGTCGAGATAGAAGCCGCCAAGTTCGTCGGCGCAGTAGCCGTGAACGAGCCGCGTCACCGAGACGAAGTCGTAGTCGCCGTAGCCCTTGCGGCATTGCTGCGCCAGTTCGCGGCAACGGGCCAGCGCATGCCGGTCGACGCTTTCGAGACAGTCCAGGGGCACCCGGTCGGCGCCCGCATCGAAGTCCGACACGTTCAGCAGCAGGAAGCGGATCGTGTTGCGGATGCGCCGGTACATCTCGACGACGCGGTCCAGGATCTCTTCCGAGACGGAGATGTCCGTCGAATAGTCGGTGCTCGCGATCCACAGCCGAATGATCTCCGCGCCCCGCGTGCCGGCCACCTGCTGGGGGCTGACCGTGTTGCCCAGCGACTTGCTCATCTTCTTGCCGTTCCCGTCGACGGCGAAGCCATGCGTCAGCACGGCCTTGAACGGCGCGCGGCCGTCCGCCGCGCAGCCCGTCATGAGCGAGGAGCCGAACCAGCCCCTGTGCTGGTCGGAGCCCTCCAGGTACAGGTCCGCCGGATGGCCGTGCGCGTCGGGGCGGCGCGGGTCCCTGTAGACGGTTGCGTGGATTGAGCCGGAGTCGAACCACACGTCGAGGGTATCGGACAGCTTTTCGAACTCCGACTCATCCACGCCCAGGTCCGCGGGACTCAGCCGAGTCCAGGCGGAAATTCCTTCGCGCTCCACGCGCCGCGCCACTTCCTCGACGAGGCGCGAGGTCTCGGGGTGCAGCGAGTTGTCGCTGCGCCTGACGAAGAAGGCGAGGGGAACGCCCCACGCGCGCTGCCGCGAGACGCACCAGTCGGGCCGGCCGTCGATCATCGCTTCCATGCGCGAGCGGCCCGAGGCAGGGTAGAACGGCACGTTCCTGATCGCCTCGCGCGCGGTCTCGCGCAGCGTGCGCTCGTCGCCCTTCGCGGGATGGTCCATGGCAATGAACCATTGCGTCGTCGAGCGGAAGAGGATCGGCGTCTTGTGGCGCCAGCAATGGGGATACGAATGCTCGATGCGCTCCTGCCGCAGCAGCGAGCCGTCGGCCTTCAGCATTTCGAGAATGGCCTTGCTGCCTTCCTCGAGCGACATGCCGCCGATGGCGGGCAGGTTCGCCACGAAGCGGCCGGCACCGTCGATCACGTTGTCGCCGGTGATGCCCAGGCCGCGGCACAGCTCGAAGTCTTCCGCGCCGTGCGCCGGCGCGAGGTGGACGAGACCGGTGCCGGTGTCCAGCGAGACGAAGTCGGCCGCCACCATGGGCACTGCTGCGTCGTGCAGCGGATGCTTCAGCACGAGGCCGACCAGGTCGGCGCCGGGCACGACCGCGCAGAGCTCGTGCTCGACACCGAAGCCCTGCAGCAGCTTGCCGCCGGTTTCCGCCGCCATCACCAGCATGCCGTCGGGAGAGTCGTACAGGCCGTAGCTGGCCTGCGGGTCCAGGCCCACCGCCGCGTTGCCGGGCAGCGTCCACGGCGTCGTGGTCCAGATCACGACGCGCGCCGGCTTGCCGGCAACGTGAGCGCACTTGAAGCGCGACGCCAGATCGGCCGCGTCGACTGCCTTCATGCCGACGTACGCCGTCGTCGAGCGCTTGTTCGCGTATTCGAGCTCCGCCTCCGCCAATGCCGACTGGCAATCGACGCACCAGTTCACTGGCTTCTGGCCGCGAAACAGCAGGCCGCGCTGCCGGATGCAGTCGAGAAAGCGGATCTCGTTGGCCTCGGTTTCGAAATCCATCGTGCGAAAGGCGTTGTCCCAGTCGCCGAGAAGGCCCAGGCGCAGGAAGTCCTTCTTCTGGCTCTGCGTCTGCGAGTGCGCGTATTCGCGGCAAAGCTGCTGCACCTGCTCTGTCGGCAGGCCCCGGCCGTTCATCTGCTCGATGCGGTGCTCGATGGGCATGCCGTGGCAGTCCCAGCCGGGAATCCACTGCGCGTCGAAGCCGTCGAAGAAGCGGCTCTTGAAGACCATGTCCTTGAGCACCTTGTTCACCGCGTGCCCGATGTGGATGTCGCCGTTGGCATACGGCGGGCCGTCGTGCAGGATGAATGGCGGGCGTCCTGCCGCCGCGGCGCGCATCCGCTCGTAGATGCGCAGCCGCGCCCAGCGCTCGACCAGCGCCGGTTCGCGCCGGGGCAGGTCTCCCTTCATCGGGAACGAGGTCGTCAGCAGGTTCAGGGTGCTCTTTAGATCTGGCATGTGGCGTGGTGTTTTCTTTTTCGAGAGAGACGATTTGTCGATCGATTGATTGGTCGAGCGATCGGTAGCGTCGGCCTCAGTCCCTGTTGCGCAGGGCCGAGCCGGCGGCCAGCAGCGCGACCAGGCTGGCCGCCGCCGCGAACACCACGTACCAGGCGGGAGCGAGCGGATTCCCGGTCCGCGCGATCAGCGCCGTTGCAATGAACGGCGCGAAGCCTCCGAAGATCGTGACAGCGAAGTTGTAGGCAATGGAGAGGCCCGTGGACCTCACCTCCGGCGGATAGAGCTCGGCCATGGCGGCGGGCGCGGGGCCGGTGAAGCCGGCGATCAGCACCGCGAAGACCAGCAGCACGATGGTCAGGGTCGACGGGTTGGGCACGGCCGTGAGGAGCCACAGCGCCGGATAGGCCAGCACCAGGATCGCGGCCGCGAAGCCGATCAGCAGGGGCCTGCGGCCGATCCGGTCCGACAGCGCGCCGAAGAAGGGCGCCAGCACCACCAGCACCATCAGCCCCGCGCCGTTGGCCCACAGCGACACGCTCTGCGGCAGCTTCAGCGTGCGCACCGCGTAGGTCGGCATGTAGACGAGGAAGAAATACGTGCACACGGTCCACACGATGGTCACGCCGAAGCCGGCGATGATTTCCTTGCGGTAGGAGCCGAGCGCCCGTCTCAGCGGCGAGGCCTGGCTGTGCTGGCTCCGGGCCGCCGCCTTCGCCTGCACGAAGCTCTCCGACTCCTGGGTCCGGGTGCGGATGTACCAGCCCACCGGCCCGATGATCAGGCCGAACAGGAACGGAACTCGCCACCCCCACGCCTCGAGCTGCTCGGGCGTCAGCACGTCGGTGAGCGTCGCACCGAAGACCGAGCCCAGCAGCAGCGCGCCGGCCTGGCTCGCCTGCTGCCAGCTCGCGAAGTAACCCCTGCGGCCTTTGGGCGCGTGCTCGACGAGGAACGCCGTCGCGCCGCCGACCTCGCCGCCGGCGGAGAAGCCCTGGATCAGCCTTGCCAGCACGATCCATGCGGGCGCCCAGAGGCCCGCGTCGGCATAGGTCGGCGCGAAGCCGATCATGGCCGTGCCCAGCGCCATCAGCAGGATCGTGGTGGACAGCGCGGCCTTGCGCCCGCGCGAGTCGCCGAGCGCGCCCAGCACCACCGCGCCGATGGGCCGCATCACGAAGCCCACGCCAAAGGTTGCCACCGTCAGCAGCAGCGAGGAGGTCTCGTCGCCCGTGGGAAAGAAGAGCCTGGAAATGGTGAGCGCGAAGAAGCCGTAGACGGCGAAATCGAACCACTCCAGCGTGTTGCCGATGACCGCCGCAAGAATCGTCCGGCGCCTGGCGTCGCGGGTTTGCACGCCGTGCGCCACAGGGGCGCCGGGGGCGAGCGGAGAGAAGTTGCTGGTGGCGTCCGCCAGCGCGGCTGCGTCGATGTTTTTCATGCTGTCCTGAGGGTTGAAGTAAGACGGGCGGCCGGCTTGGCCAGCGCCCAGGCGCCGGCCGACTGCATGAAGCGGTCGGCCGCCTGCAGCTGCGACGCGGCGATCCATTCGTCCGGCTGGTGGGCCTGGGCGATGGAGCCCGGGCCGCACACCACGGTCGAGATGCCGACCTGCTGGAAGAAGCCGGCCTCGGTGCCGAAGGGCAGTTCCGCCTCGGGCCAGAGGGCGCCGAGCTCGCGCGCCACCGAGACGGCCGCGTCGTTGTCGCGCGCCGAGAGCGCTGGCACGCCGGCGACCTGCGAAGCCTCGACGGTGACGCCCGCGGGCAGGTCGGCCAGCGCTTCGCGGACCGTGCTGCGCACGAGCTCGGCTGTCGCCTCGTCCTTCGGGCGGAACTCCCAAAGCACCTCGCAGCAGCCCGGCACGATGTTGATTGCCGTGCCTCCGTCGATGCGGCCGATGTTGATGGTGGCTTCGCCGCCCTGGTCCGCCAGGCGACGCCGCAGCCCGGCCAGGCGGGTGACCAGGTACGCCGCCGGCTCGATCGCGCTGGCGCCGAGCGACGGGTCGCTCGAATGCGCGGGCAGCCCGGTGAAGACGGCCCGGTGCCCGAAGAAGCCGCGGTGCCTCACGCCGACCCGCATCCCGGTCGGCTCGCCGATGATGGCCAGCGCAGGCGCCGGCACCTGGGCCTTCAGCTGCTCCACGAGCTGCGGAACGCCGAGGCAGCCGATCTCCTCGTCGTAGGAGAAGGCGAGGTGGATCGGCCGGCGCAGCTGTTGCCGCCGCCATGCGGGCACGGCCGAGAGGCAGGCGGCGATGAAGCCCTTCATGTCCGCCGCGCCGCGGCCGTGGAAGCGGCCGTTGCGCTCGGCGAGCGCGAAGGGGCTCGACGTCCAGTTCTGGTCGGTCACGGGCACGACGTCGCTGTGCCCCGAGAGCACCATGCCGCCGGCAATGTCGGGGCCGATGCTGGCCAGCAGGTTCGCCTTTCGCCGGTCGTCGCTGTGCACGAGCTGCACCTTGACGCCGTGCCTCGAGAGGTAGTCGGCGATCCAGTGGATCAGGTCGAGATTGGAGCGATGCGAGGTCGTGTCGAAGGCCACCAGGGCGCGAAGGATCTCTATGGTGTTCATGCGACACGCTCTGCCAGGTTGTTGTTGCTGCCGCTGCTGCTTTGGATGCCGCCGGCGGCATGTCCGCCCAGCCGCTCCTGCACCAGCTGCATGGCCGCGGACTGGGTCGGCGTGCCGCTGCGGGAGGCGAGTTCGAAGATCCGGTGCAGCGTGGCGCCGATGCCCTGCACCTGCGCATCCACCTTGGCGGCATTGAAGCCCTCGTGCTCCGACGCCACGCGGATGAGGCCGCCCGCGTTGATCACGAAGTCGGGCGCGTACAGGATCTCCCTGTCGCGCAAATGCCTGCCGTGTTCGTCGCGCGCCAGCTGGTTGTTGGAGCCGCCGGCGATCACCCGGAACTTCATCTGCGGCAGGGTCCGGTCGTTCACGACGGCACCCATCGCGCAGGGCGCGAACACGTCGGCCTGCACGGCGTAGATCGCCTCGGGCTCCACCACCCGCGCGTCGAATTCGGCGGAAGCCTTGTGCGCGAGCGTAGCGTCGATGTCGGTCACCACCAGGTGCGCGCCCGCATCGGCGAGCAGCCGGCAGAGATTCCAGCCGACGTTGCCCAGGCCCTGCACGGCCACCGTCAGCCCGCACAGGTCGCGACCGAGCCGGTGCTCAACACTGGCCACGATGCCGTGGTAGACACCCAACGCCGTGGTCGGCGAAGGATCACCCGTGCCGCCCAGTGCCTCCGGCAGGCCGACCACGTGCCGCGTGCTCTGCCGCACCCAGGCGAAGTCGTCGACGGTGGTGCCCACGTCCTCGGCAGTGATGTAGCGGCCGCCGAGGCGGTTGACCGCCACGCCCATGGCCCGCAGCAGCTCGGGCGTCTTGTTCTTGCGCGGATCGCCAAGGATCACCGACTTGCCGCCGCCCAGGCCCAGCCCCGCTGCAGCGGCTTTGAAGGTCATGCCGCGCGACAGCCGCAGCACGTCGCGCAGGGCGGAGGCTTCGTCGGCATACGGATACATCCGGCAGCCGCCGAGCGCCGGCCCGAGCCGCGTGCTGTGGATGGCGATGATGGCCCGCAGCCCGACCTTGTCATCGGATATGAAAACGACCTGCTCGTGGTCCGCGAAAGACTCGGTGGAGAAAACTGTCATCTGGTGCTTCTTGGAATTCGTGTGAACGAGTGCGGACCGGCTTCGATGCAAGGCCGCCGCTCAATGCCTGCGAAAGCAGGCTAGGAACAGCAACAGGCGACGCAGGCGTAGTAGCAGCTCCACCGGACGGACGTCGAGATCCATGCCCGATAGAGGAAGGACTTCAGTGCTTGCTTGGCGAAATGATTGCGTCATGTGTAGGCCTCGCTTTGAGGTGCAGCATGACAGGTGGATTCGCCGCGATATTGGCGAAAATTTCCGCCCCGATGGGGATCAGGCGGCAGATGAGGGAAGAGGGCTTGTCTCGCTGCCGAAGCCAATTCCCGAGAGAAGCCTTTGGTACTCGGAGAGTCCGAGATTTCTCAGCGATTGATGATTTTCAGGTTCGACGATTCCGCTTCCGTCGCGAAATTCGAAAATCATCGACTCAGCGAAGTATTCGCTGGAAAGTTTGAATGGCGAGTCCGGAGTTCCATCGGGAACCTCCGTTCCTTCCTCCGGAATCAGGCAGGTCCAGACAAGGCCGTGCCGTTCGATTGCCGGGAACATCGTGACGCTGAAGCAATCCGCCGTCTTCGGCGCGAGCTTCTCCGGCACCTTCGTGCACTGGCCGTCGGAACCGAACCGCAGGCCGTGATAGGCGCAGACGAGTTCCCCGCCTTCGATGCGGCCGCCGCTCAGCGGCAGCCCGCGATGCGGGCACATGTCGCGGCCGACGCGGATGCCGTCGGGCATCCGGTAGACGACAAGACGCAGGCCCAGCACCACCACCTGCCTGGGCCTGGCGAGCGCATCGTCTGCGCGGCAGACCGGGAACCACTGCCTGGCCAGAACGGGCCAGTCCTGCTCGGAGTAGGTGCAGTTCGAGGGCAGGAAGCCCTCGGGCAAAGGGCGGAAGGAGCCTGCCTCCCGAGGTGCTTCGGCCTGCATGTCCTGCCGCCTAGGCTTGCTTGAGCAGGCCGATGCGGATCCGGCGGTTGTGCTGTCCCTTGTTCTCGATCTTCAGGATGCGCAGCGGTGACGATTGGGAGGTTTTCACGAGATGCGTTCCGCCGCAGGCCTGCCGGTCGAGGCCCACGATCTCGATGATGCGCGTGGTGCCATCGTCTTGCGGAGGCGGCGCGACCGAGCGGCTGCGCAGCACGCCCGGCTCGCGCGACAGCGCCGCGGAATCGAGGTAGACCGCGTTCACGTGCAGGCCATCGGAGATCAGGCTGTTGAGCTCCGGTTCGAGCTTGCGCAGTTCGTTGTTGTCGACCGCGGGCAGGTCGAAGTCGATGCGGGCCGTGCCGTCGGCCGCCATCTGCACGCCCGTGACCAGCGAGCCCTCGAAGCGCTGGTAGACCAGGGCGTTGAGGATGTGCAGGCCGGTGTGCAGCTGGCTCATCATGAAGCGGAAGTCGTGGTCGACGCTGGCGACCACCTTGTCGGCGGGGGCCTTGCCGATGTCCGCTTCGTCGAAGACGTGCCAGGCATTCTTGCCCTCCATCTCGATGCGGTCGATCTTCACCGTGCTGCCGTTCCATTGCAGCGTGCCGCGATCCGCCAGTTGCCCGCCGCCGCCCGGATAGAAGTAGGACTTGTCGAGAAGAACTGCGTTCGGCCGGCGCGCGATGACGTCGGCTTCGAACTGGAGGCGGTCGGGTTCGATGTGGCAAAGATACTGGGACATGAATTCCTCGGGTTGTGCGGAATGCGGGGTTGCTTGGATGCTTGCTTGCGGGTTGCTGCTCAGGAGAAACGCCGGGCCGTCACGATGCCGGCCAGGATCACCACGGCTCCCACGAACTCGGTGACGCTCAGGTACTCGTGGAAGAGGTAGGCGCCGAACACCGTTGCGATGACGGGCTGTATCAGCAGCGTGATCGACGACATCGCGGCCGGCAGCTTGGCCAGCGCATAGGCGATGAGGCCCTGGCCGCCGACGTGCGACACCACGGCGAGCGCCACCAGCATCAGCACGCCGTGCAGCGTGTGCGGCACCAGCGATTCGCCGCGCAGCAGCGTGATAGGCAGCAGCACGATGAAGGTGCCGACGCTGCTCCATGCCATGACCGTCATCGTCCGGTAGTTGGAGCGCACGAGGCTGACCGCCAGCAGATACGAGCCGTAGAAGACGGCAGTGAGCAGCCCCAGCAGGTTGCCCGCCATGTAGCTGGAGCCGAAGTCGAGCCTGTGGCCTATGAGGATGAACGCGCCGGTCAGCGCGAACAGCATGCCGAACAGGAAGCCCCGCTTGAACCTCTTGCCGAGAAAGATCCTGGAGCCGAGCACCACGAAGATGGGCGCCAGGTTGGCCAGCAGGTTCGAGTTGGCCAGCGTGGTCAGCGTCATCGACCAGTGATAGAGCGCGAGGTTTCCCGAGAAGATGAAACCCACGAGGATGAGCTTGAAGGGAATGCCCGGCGTGGATTGCCGCGCGGATTGCTGCCCGCCCGCCGGCGCCGGCTCGGCCCTGGCCGCGAGCATGTCGAGCAGGAAGAAGATCGGGATGGCGAGTGCGACCCGGTAGACCGCGCTGGCCGTCGGAGGCAGTTCGCTGTGGCGCAGGAAGACGCCCCCCAATGCCAATGCCGCCGCGCCCAATAGCAGCGCGACGAAAGAGAAGAAGCTGCTCTTCGATGCAGCCGGTAGTGCGATGGTTGTCGTCATGTTCTGTTCGATACGACCGGGTCTCCATCGGCCGTATCGCTCGGTTTGTGTGAATGATCTGGAGGACAGACATGGCGAGGACGGAAGCTAGGGCCGTAGGGGCTCTTCGAATCCTTCGATCACCATGAGCTGCATGTCGACCGCTGCGTCTTTTCGCAACCCTCTTGCGTGGGTGTATTCGGGCGACTCGTAGAACTTCCTCGCCGCGTCCGCGGTCTTGAACTCGACAAGAACCACGCGCCTGTCGTCGTGAGCGCCTTCAAGGTGCATGCGCTCGCCTCCCCGTGTCAGGAACCTGCCGCCGAACTTCTCGACGATGCCGGGCGTGAGTTGCTTGTATTGGTTGTACTGGTCCGGATTCACGATGGACATCCGGCCGATCAGATAGGCGACCATGTGGCTACCCGACTCGCTTCGGTGAATGAATGCTGTGTCCGAGCGCGCAGAAGATGCCGTCGGGCCGCCGTTAGACGTAGGCCACCTTGCGCTGCTGCTGGGCCTGCGCCGCGACGCCGGACTGCAGCAGCGCCGCGTCCAGGATGTCCCAGAGGCCCGTCAGCGAATCGAGGAAGTCGTCTGCGCCTTCGATGACCAGGTGCGCGTATTCGGTCTTCAGCGCGAGCTCGACCGCGGTGCGTGCGTTCTGCTCGTGGTGCTGCTCGGCGCCGACTTCGCCCCAGTGCTCCAGCAGGTAGTGCATCTCGGGCACTTCGAGATCGGCGTTGTAGATGCCGCTGTCCACCAGGCAGTACTTCTCGCCGGGAATCAGCTGCTGGTTCGAGATCATCTCCAGCGCCAGCGTGGTGCCGAGGTTGCGGTAAGTGTTCTCGATGTCCGTCAGCTTGCGGTGGTCGAACACGCCGATGGCCTTGCGGACCTGCGTGGTCAGGCCGGTCTCCATGTCGTAGCCGGGCAGGGAGCCGAGCAGCTGGTCGGAGAAGGCCTTCAGCTTCGCCTCGACCTTCTCCTGGTTGTAGAGGTCCGCGAAGACGGGCTGTTCGGCCGACTGGTTGACGATGTAGCCGGCCATCGTGGCCAGTTCGGGGCCGTGGCCCGATTCGCTCTCGACGATTTCCTCGAGCAGCTCGCTTTGCCTGTGCAGCCCGTGCGTCTTCAGGGCTTCGGGGAAGTTCCACCCCGGACGGGTCGACGCACAGAAGCTCTGGATCTGGTGGAAAAGGGCCCCGACGACGGGCGGCTCCGGCTCGACCTTCGCCCAATTCTTGAAAATCGGGTGCGAATAGCAACGATGACTTTTAACTCTTTCGACCAGATCGGAAATGGTAACGCTCATTTCTTTCTCCTAATTACGGTTGGTTAAAAAATGCCATGAGGAAAAAATTGACGGATGAATTGCTTTGATTACTTGCTTGCCATCAGCATGCGCCCTCCAGGGTGATCGAGTACTTCGATCCGCACATTGGAAAATCCCGCGCGGAACAATTTTTCAGTCCATTCCTCTTCGCTCAGAAGACGCCTGGACATGAAATGGTTGTGCAGATGGTTGAATGCCGCCGCAAACGGCTTTTCCCAATTCGACTGGGCGACCGGAATTGCGTCGACGATGATCAGCGTGCCCTTGATGGCGTAGGTGCAGCAGGCGCGCAGCAATGCGTCGAGCGTCGCTTCTTCGGCCGGAAGCAAGTCGTGCATGACGAAGCCGGCGTGGATGATGTCGGCGTCCTTGATGAGCGACGCGTCTTCCACGAGCACCTGGATGGGGGCCGTCACGAACTGCAGCCGGTCGCTCATGCCGGCGTCCTTGGCGGCCTGGACGGCCTGCTCGGTGGCCGATGCGCTCAGGTCGATGCCCACGCCCGTGGAGCCGGGGATCTTGCGCAGCATGCGGATCAGGAAGCCGCCCGAGCCCGATCCAAGATCCACGATTTTCCTTGGTGCCATCGCGACGATGGCGTTCTCCGGCTGGGGATAGAAGGACTTTTCCCCCATCCACTTCGACGTGCGGGCCACCAGGCCGCCGCTGCGCGGGTACTTGGCCTGCGCCTCCTCGTTGCGTTCCGAGAATTCCTTGGCGTTGTTGATCAGCGGCGCGCATGCGCGAAGCGCCCACGAGAGATATCCGACCTCGTTGATCAGCTCGTCGAAATTGCTGCCGACCTTGTAGGTTGCCGGAGTCTTTGTGCCGAGGTCCTCGATGATGCCGGCCTTGCTCAGCGAATCGAGGTAGGCCGAAATGACGGATTCCTTTATGCCGCAGGAGCGCGATGCCGATTCCGCATCCACGACGGGCGATTTCTGCAGGAATTCGATGACTCCGTATTCAGCGCCTATTTCCAGCAGGATTGCAGAACCTGCGAGGGAAGAACCAGTAATGCCGCGATCGACGTTTTGCATGGGTCACCTGTGGGTTGAATGCTATTGAAAACGAACTGATTACTTTGCAATGGCCGAAACCATTTAGTTGCACGATAGTCAGGGGGCCGGAGGCCGTATTGGTAAAAATTGCGGCACAGCAGCAAGAGGCAAAAAAGAGCTGGCCGAAAGAATTCGGCCGAGGTGCCAGGGCAGGCGCGCGCGGGTAAAGCCGACCCGGCGCGGTCATGCCGCGCGGGGTGGTATGGGGAAAGTGGAGGCCCCGGCTCGTACCGCGGGGCGAGTCAGGCTCTCGGCCTTTCAGTCCCTCAGTTGATCCGCGCGCGGACGTACTGCAGGGGCGTCATGCCGAAGGTGCGCTTGAAGTGCCGGGTGAGGGCGCTCTGGTCGTAGAAGCCGCTCGCCACCGCGGCCTCGATCAGCGGGCGGCCCGCGGTGAGAAGACCGATAGCGGCCCTCAGCCGCAGCTGCGTCAGGTACATGTGCGGGGTCAGGCCGATCGTGCGGTTGAACGCGCCGATCAGCTGGAAGGGCGTGAGGTCGGCCGCGGCCGCCATCTGCTCGAGGGTCAGGCGCTCCGCGAAGGCATCGCGCAGCAGCTCCAGCACCGGCGCGAGCACGCTCGCATCCGCCGGCACCGGAAGCACGCGCTGGCCGGGCTGCGCGTGGTTCTGGAAGAGCGTGCCGAAGCTGTGGACGAAGAGCTCCTGCTGCCGCAGCGGGTCCCATTGGCCGCTGTCTCCGTCGAAGGCCCGATGCAACTCCAGGAAGCAGGCGATGAGTTCCGGGTCGTCGTAGATGTTGGAACCAAAGTACCGAGTCTGGTCGATGCCCAGCGTGCTCATCAGGTGCCTGATGCCCGGGTCGGCCAGGTAGAGCGCCCTGTATCGCCACCGGTTGCTTCCGCCCATGCGGCCCGAGTGGGGCTCCGAAGGGTTGAAGACCAGCAGAGCCTGTTGATCGGCGATGCCCGTGCGGCCGCGGCTCTTGAATTCCGCGCCTCCGACCTCGGTGACCGCGATCACGAAGGAATGGTGCACGTGCGGCGCGTATTCGTGCGTGGTGAAGTCGGCGTGCAGCATGTCCATGCCGGGGATGCCGGATGCATGCCAGTAGCGCGACGTGTTCAGAGGGTCCAGCTTGGCCAACGAAAACCTCCGTTTGGATCAGCGGTTGCAACGCACCCTTCGTTCAACCGGTCGATGGCACCTGAATGGTGAGCAAGGCCGTCTCTTTCCGGTGATTACAGCGCGATCTTGGGTGAAGCGGGGAGCTTCCGGTCGCTGCGGCTCGTTTCAAGCAAACGCTATGCCATTTTGCGGGCCGCCCGCATTGCCCCGGGAAAGATCAGATTCACGAATCGCGGCGAATGATTCACCATGCTTCGCGGCGCAAAGCCATTCCATGGAGATCTTTCATGAACATGCCTCTCGAGAGCACAGAACTGGCGTTTCAGTTTTCGCTGGCCGACGGCGTCGAAACGCACAAGGTATTCAACCAGGCCGAGCCATGCATCGGCCACAACGCGTTCACGGGCGACGTTGCTCTACGGGAACTAACCAGGAAGCATGCACCGTGGAGCATTCCGAACGCGACGGCCGTCGGTGCATTGGCAGGCGACGAGCAGGTGCAGGATCTCGCGCGACTGGCCAACGAGCACAACCCGCAACTGCGTACGCACGACCGCTTCGGCAACAGGCTGGACTGGGTCGAGTTCCATCCCGCGTGGCACCAGCTGATGAGCCTGGCCTTCGCGCATGGCGTGCCCGGCCTCGCATGGACGACCACGGAGCGCTCGGGCCATTTCGCGCGCGCGGTGCTGAGCTATCTGTGGAACCAGGTCGAGAACGGCACGGGCTGCCCGACCGGCATGGCGTATGCGGCCTGCGCCGGCTTCGAAGGGCGGCCGGAATTCGCGCCGTGGAGAGAGAAGACGCTCTCGGGCCGGTACGACCCGCGACGCCTGCCTCTGTCGCAGAAGACCGGCGCGGTGATCGGCTATGCCATGACCGAGAAGCAGGGCGGTTCCGACCTGCGCCAGACGCAGACCACCGCGGCCTTCGTCGGCACCGACAACGGTGTGCAGGTCTACAGCATCACGGGCCACAAGTGGTTCTTCTCGGTGCCGACTTCCGATGGCTTCTACACGCTGGCCCGGACGCAATCGGGCGTGAGCTGCCTCTTCGTTCCGCGCTTCCTGCCGGACGGCAGCGCCAACCGCGTCGCGGTGCAGCGCCTCAAGGACAAGTGCGGCAACCGCTCCAACGCATCGAGCGAGGTCGAGTTCAACAAGACCTGGGCGATGCTGGTCGGCGAAGAAGGGCGCGGCATCCGCGAGATCCTCACGCACGCGCATCTGACGCGGCTCGACTTCGCCGTCGGCTCTGCCGGCCTCATGCGGCAGGCGCTGACGCTGGCCATAGGCCACGCATCGACGCGCGACGGCTTCGGCCGCCGCATGGCCGACCTGCCGATGCAGACCAACGTGCTTGCCGACCTCGCGCTCGAAAGCGAGGCGGCCATGCTGTCGGCGATGCGCGTCGCGCGCGCGACCGACGGCATGGCGTCTGACGAACGCGAGCGGCTTCTGGCCCGCGTGGCGACGCCGGTGGTCAAGTACTGGAACTGCCAGCGCGCGGCCTACTTCGTCTACGAGGCATTGCAGGTCCACGGCGGCAACGGCTTCATCATGGAGAACCCGATCGCGCGGCTGTATCGCGAGGCGCCGCTCAACTCGATCTGGGAAGGCACCACCAACATGATGTGCATGGACGTGGTGCGCGCGCTCGGACGCGAGAAGGGGGCGCTCGAAGTCTTCCTGGACGAGGTTTCGCCTCCGCAGGCGGCTGGCGATGCGGCGCACGCGAAGTTCATTGCGAAACTGCGCGACGACCTTGCGGGAGGAGCCATCGACGAGGGCAACTCGCGCGCCATCGTGACGCGCATGGCCCTCGCGCTGCAGGCGAGCGAGATGCTCAGGCACGGCGACGGCGCGGTCGCCCGGCGCTTCATCGAATCGCGCCTGGGCGGACGGCACGCCGGCGTGATGGGCACGCTGGCAGACGGCGCCGATCTGCGCGAGATCGTCTCGCGCGCCGAAGTGGCGCCCGTGCCTCAGGCCGCTTGAGCCTCGCGCCGCAGCGGCAGCCACAGCACGAAGCGCGTCCCCGTCGGCAGGGATTCCCAGTCGACGGTGCCGCGGATCGAATGCGCGCGCCGCCGCTGGTTCTGCAGGCCCCGGCCCGAGGACGCGGCCATGGCCTTGGCGACGTCGAAGCCCTGTCCGTTGTCCTCGATGGTCACGCGCACGCCCGCGCCGTCGAGCGAGGTGGCCACGCGGATCTCGGTCGCGCGCGTGTGGCGCAGGATGTTCGAGATGCTCTCCTGCACGATGCGCAGGATGTGCAGCGCGCTCGACGGATCGAGCCATTCCAGCGCGGGCAGCTCCTGCACTTCCCAGCGCAGCGAGACGCCGGTGCCTTCGAGGCGCGGCTCCAGCCGGTAGCGCAGCGTGGCCAGCAGCAGGAGCACGTCGGCCTCCACCGGCTCCAGCGAATCGAGCGTGAGCTTCAGGTCGTCCAGGCAGCTCTTGAGGATCTGCGAGACCTTGTCGTCGCTCATGCCGCCGCCTTCGACCGAGCGGATGGCGCTGATCAGCGAGGAGCCCAGCCCGTCGTGCATGTCCTGCATCAGCCGCTGGCGCTCGTCGCTGATGGTCTGCCGGCGCTCGATCTCGCGCAGCCGGCGGTGGCTGTCTTCCAGCTCGGCCTCGCGCTTGTGCAGGCGCTGCGCGAGGCTCGCGTTGAGTTCCTCGACTTCGCCGATCGCATGGATGTAGCGGCGGTACATCAGCACGCCGAACACGCTGAAGGTGACGGCGTTGGTGTACGCGCCCAGATACCAGCCCTCGGGGCTGATGAAATTGTTCTGCAGCAGCCAGTCGGTGATGCCCAGCAGCACGCAGGCGCCGATGCCGGCCGCGACCAGCCTTCCCTCGGTGGAGCGGCGCCAGGCGCTGACGGCACCCACAAGGCAGACCGCCGTGCCCATGAGCGCCGCCACCGCGTAGATCAGCGGCGTCACCTGCGGCGTGTTCTGCACGATCGCCAGCCCGGGGATCGTGACGATGCCGATGGCCGTCGTCGTCGCGACCACGCCGCGGGTGAGCCACACGAGCTGCCGCCCATGCAGCTGCCGCAGGAAGAAGTGCACGACCATCACCAGCCAGAAGAGCGAGTTGACGGTCAGCCATGCGAACCAGTCGTTGAGGACCGGCAGGCTCACGTAGAAGTGCAGCCCCCGCATGAAGGACGTGGCCGCGAGGTTGAAGAACAGCAGATAGCCCGTTTCGTCGCGGCGCCTGAACCACACGAAGAGCGCGAACACGCCCACCGCCATGAACGCCGCGCCGAGCATCGCGGGCAACTCCTGCTGCAGCCACTGGCGCATGCCGTGGCGGCCCCGCAGCGCATCGACAGGGCCGATCCACAGCGAGGACAGCGCCACCTGGGCGCCGCGGGTGTGCTCCAGGCGCAGCAGGATCTCGGCCGGCGGGCCGTTGCCGCCGGCGCCGTGGTCGTCGAGCTGAACCCAAAGCGGCGTGCGGGTGCTGTTCCACAGCGGGCCCGACTGCTGCGCGCGATGGACCAGCTGGCCATCGACATAGACCGCGATGGTGCCGTCGGTCTTGATGCGCGCGCCGTACAGCGCCAGCGGGCCGGAGCTGGCCGGCAGGCCGCGGGTGCCGAGCCTGATCCAGGTGGTGCGCGTGGTGCTGGTGGAAGTGTTCTCGGCCTGGCGCAGCAGCGCGATCGGCAGGGCCAGGGGCAGTTCGACCTTCTTCCAGTTCCGCGGCAGGGCGCTGCTGTCCTGCCGGGGCGGCGGCGTGCTGAAGCCCGATGCATCCTCGACTTGCCAATCGGCGTGCGTCATGTGCAGCAGCGCGTCGGACTGCCGTACGCCGGTCGCCCCGACCAGGTAGGCGCCGACGATGCCCAGCAGTGCCATCGAGAGAACGAGCACCACGTGGGCGAAGAAGGGTGCGGGGCGGTAGTTCAAGGAAGGCTGCAAAGTGCCGCGGCCGAAGCGGGGGCGGAGGTTTGTGTAACCTATTTTCTCACTTTGTTACCAGCCGGGCGAGCTTGCGCCCCGGGATGGGCCTCAGCGCGGTGTGGGTTGCGACAGGATCCATTGCGCGAGCGCCTGCGCGTCGGCCTGGGAAACCTGTGTCTGCCGCGGCATGATCACGCGGCCCCAGGTGCCGACGCTGCCGTTGCGGATCTTCCCGGCCAGCCGCGTTGCGGCTTCGCCGTCGCCGCGGTAGCGCTCGGCGATCTGCGCGAAACCCGGACCCACCTGCTTGTGGACCAGGCCGTGGCAGGCCATGCAGGCATTCCTGCGCGCCAGGTCGGCCGGCGTCTGCGCCGTCGCGCAGAAGGGGTGGAGGGCCATCACGCAGCCGGTGAGGAACGGGAAAAGGAGCTTGCCGGGAGTCTGGATCTTCATTTGTGGCGGGGCTTGCGCCCGGCATGGTCGCATGCCGCGCCGGCGGGGGCAGTCGTCGTGCATTCACGACAAGACGATTCAAGAGTAACTATATGTATGGTTAAATCCGCGCAACTATCGCGAAGAAGACGAGGGATTGCATGAAGCTGTTGCTGAGCATTGCGTTTGCCGCCGTGGCCCTGGCCGGTTGCGCCAGCGCTCCGGTCACCCCCACGGAGCCCGGAACGGGCACGGGCACTTCCTATGTGCCGATGGTCGCCATGGAAGGCGTCGACAAGGTGCGCTACGACAACGACGTGGCCGACTGCCGCACCGCCGCCACCCGCATTTCGGCCCGCAGCGAAACCGGCGACGCCATGTGGGGCGCGCTGGGCGTGGGGCTGATCACCGTGTACGGGCAGGGCATCGTGGCCGCGGCCTCGTACACCGGCATCACCGCGGCCATCATCGACTGGAACGGCCGCCCCAGCTCGGAACTCATCGCCGAGCACCAGCAGATCGCCGTCGTGCATTGCATGGCCAAGCGCGGCTATCGCAATCTCGACCCGAACGTGCGCGACACCTTCTACGGCAACACCTTCGATCCGGGCGTGATCGTCAAGCCGCGCCGCACGGGCGTCGACACCTACAACGTCGAAACGCTGGCCAAGGCCGGCCGCTGCAACCTGCAGCCGCGCGCCGAGCTCACGGCCAAGGGCCCCGGCTACGAAACCTACAACGTGCCTTGCGACAACGGCGGCACCTGGGCGGTGCGCTGCGAGTTCGGCAAGTGCCGCGTGCTGGCGCAGGCCGTCATCCGCCGCTCCTGAGCCTGAACCCCGGGCCGGGCCGCTCCGCCGGCCCCGGGCTCGTCACTTGACGATCATTCCCTTGAGCGCCGGGTCCGGCGGCGGCGGCTTGAGCTTCATCTGGCGCATCGTCTTCACCAGCAGCCGGGCGATCATCACGTTGCGGTGCCGCTTGCTGTTGGCGGGCACCACGTACCAGGGCGCATGTTCCGTCGACGTGGCGGCCAGTGCGTTCTGGTAGGCCTGCTGGTAGGCGTCCCACTTGGTGCGCACTTCCAGGTCGTCCATGCTGAACTTCCATTGCTTGCCGGGCGTGTCGATGCGCGCCTGCAGGCGCTCGCGCTGCTCGTCCTTGTCGATGTGCAGCATGCACTTGACGACCACCGTGCCGGTCTCGGTGAGCAGCCGCTCGAAGTCGTTGATCTGCGCGTAGCGGCGCTTGGCCTCGGCCTTGTCGATCCAGCCTTCGACCACGGGCACCAGCACGTCCTCGTAGTGGCTGCGGTTCCACACCATGATCTCGCCGGTGCGCGGCACCACGGCGTGGCAGCGCCAGAGGTAGTCTCGCGCGCGCTCGTCCACGGTCGGCGCCTTGAAGGCGGTCACGCGCACGCCCAGCGGCGAGGTGCGCGAGAACACCCAGCGCACGGTGCCGTCCTTGCCGCTGGTGTCCATGCCCTGCAGCACCAGCAGCAGCTTGCGCCGGCCTTCGGCATTCAGCAGGTCCTGCAGCTCGTCGAGTTCCACCGCCAGCGCATCGACCTCGGCGCGCTGCGTGGCTTCGTCGCCTTCGCAGAAGGGCGTGTCGCCGGGGTCGACGTGCGAGAGCTTGAACTTGCCGCCGACGCGGTATTTCTTGAAGCTGGCCATGAAGCGGGACTCCGTGAAGAACAACGAAGCCGACAGCGTAAGCGATCGATCCGGCGGCCTGCCGTCAGCGCTCGTCGTCCTCGGGCGGCAGCGAGGCGCTCCAGCGGCTGTCCCAATCGGTGTGCCGGCGCACCGCGCCGTCGAGCTCGCGCCGGTCGCGCTTGGTGGGGCGGCCCTGCTCGATGGCCAGTGCCGGCTCGATGCCCGCGCGGCGCATTTCCCTGAAGGCAGCCTGCGCCGCCAGGCTCTCGGCCGTTTCCTCGTAGAGATGCTGCGCCACCGGCGCCGGCCCGCGCTGGCCGCTGAGGCCGCGCACCGTCACCGTGCGCGTCAGCGGGCCCATGCGCATCGCGACGGTGTCGCCCGCCTTGACCTCGCGCGAGGCCTTGGCGATGTCTCCGTTCACCTGCACGCGGTTCTTGCCGATTTCCTCCGCGGCCAGCGAGCGCGTCTTGAAGAAGCGGGCGGCCCAGAGCCATTTGTCGATGCGCAGACGGTCCATGAAAGTCGAGGAGTGGAGGTCAGGCATTGTGCCGCGACGGCGCCGGCTGCGGCGGCGCGAGCGGAAGGCGCACGACGGCGTCCAGCCCAACGACTCGCTCGCTGCCGTCGGGGGCGATGCGGTTGTCCAGGCTGATGCTCCCTCCCAGCGCCAGCACGATCTCGCGGCAGATCGCCAGCCCCAGCCCCGAGCCGCTGGAGGTGCTGCCCGCCGAGAAGGGCGCGAACAGGCGCTGGCGAAGCTCGGGCGAGATGCCGGGGCCGCCGTCGCGCACGACGAGCACGGCGTCGGGGCCCTCCGCGCGCACCGCCACCGACAGCGCGGCGCCCGGCGGGCTTTGCTTGATCGCGTTGTGCAGCAGGTTGCGCGTGAGTTCGTGCAGCATCCACTGGTGGGCGCGCACCGGCACGGGCTCGTCGATGGCGAGCTCGAAGTCGAGCGCCTTGTCGGCCACCAGCGGCGACAGGTCGAGCGCGATGTTGCGCGCCACCTCGGCGAAATCGAGCGTCACCGATTCCGGCTGCTGGCGCAGCTGTTCCACCTTGGCCAGCGACAGCATCTGGTTGGCGAGCGTGGTCGCGCGATCCACGGTGCCGCTGATCTCGTGCAGCGCCTGTTCGGGGGCCACGTCGCCGCGCTGCGCCGACTGCACCTGCGCCTTGAGCACCGCCAGCGGCGTGCGCAGCTGGTGGGCGCTGTCGCGCACGAAGCGCTTCTGGTGGTCGAGCAGGCGCTGCAGCCGGCCCATGACCTGCGTGGTGGCGTCGATCAGCGGGCGCAGTTCGCGCGGCGCGTCGGGCGCGTCGATGGGCGAGAAGTCGTCGGCCTGGCGCCTCCCGATGGCCTCGCCCAGTTCGCGCACCGGCCGCGTGGCGCGCTGCACCACGAACACCGTGACCAGCGCGATCACGCCCATCAGCAGCAGCTGGCGCCACAGCGTGTCGATGAGCAGCTTGCGCGCGAGCGTCTCGCGGATCTCCAGCGTCTCGGCTACCTGCACCACGGCCATGCCGCGGCCGGTGGCGCTGGCCACCGGCTGGAGCAGCACCGCCACGCGCACTGGCTGGTTGCGGAACTGCGCGTCGTAGAAGTCGACCAGGGCCGCGTAGGCGCTGCGGTCGGGGATGCGGCCGCGCCAGAAGGGCAGCTCGGCAAAGCCCGAGATCATCTCGCCGTCGAGCGCCGAGACCCGGTAGAAGAGCCGGCTACGGTTGTCGGCCTCGAAGGCCTCCAGCGCGGAGTAGGGCACGATGGCGCGCAGCCGCGCCATGTCGTCGTAGCCTTCCACGTCGAGCTGCTCGCCGATGGTCTTGGCCGACGCCAGCAGCGTGCGGTCGTAGGCTGTGGTGGCCGCCGCCAAGCTCTGGCGGTACAGGCTCACGCTGTTGATCACGATGAACACCGCCACCGGCGCGAGGATGCCGAGCAGCAGCCGCGCGCGCAACGAGATCGCGCGGGTCATCGAACGGGCTTGCAGGCGTTGCCCCCTGCAAGGGGGTTGGCGAAGCGACACGGAGTGCGCGCAGCCTGGGGGTGAGTCATGTCTCGGGGCGCAGCAGGTAGCCCAGCCCGCGCATCGTCATCAGCACGGCACCGGTGCCCGCCAGCTTCTTGCGCAGCCGGTACACCACCACCTCGATGGCCTCGTACTGCACGTCGGTCTCGCCCGGGAACACCAGCTCGAAGAGGCGCTCCTTGGTCACGGCGTGGCCGGGCTTCATCATCAGCGCCTTCAGCAGCGCCAGCTCGCGCGGGGTGAGCTCGAGCAGTTCGGCGCGGTTGTAGATGGCGCCGTTGTCGGGCTCGAAGCGCAGGCCGCCGATCTCCTGCGGGTTCAGGCCCGCGTCCGGCCCGGTGGCGCCGTGGCTGCGCCGGCGCAGTGCGCGGATGCGGGCTTCCAGCTCGTCGAGGTCGAAGGGCTTGGGCAGGTAGTCGTCGGCACCGGCGTTCAGGCCGACGATGCGGTCGCCCACCGTGCCGCGCGCGGTCAGCAGCAGCACCGGCGTGCGCAGGCCCTCGGCGCGGGCCTGGGCCAGCACCTGCAGGCCGTCGACGTTGGGCAGGCTCAGGTCCAGGGCGACCACGTCGGGCTCGATGGCGCGCCACTGCGAGACGGCCTCGGCACCGTCGCCGCAGACGCGCACGTCGATGCGGCGGCGCCCGAGGGTGCGCTGCAGGGTGATTTGCATCGTGGGGTCGTCTTCGACCAGCAGCAGCTTCATACGTGGGGCTTCGGGGTGCGTACTTTGGTGTTTTCCCCAGTCTGGCGGACAGCCAACTGACAGCGGGGCGGCGCATGATAGCGCTCAGCTACAAGTCAGCTTCCTTTCAAGTTCCTTCCAATCAGGAGACCCAAGCATGCGTCGCGACACCTTTCTGAAGTCACTGGCCGCCATGGCCGCCGTCGGAGCCCTGCCACTGTCGGCGCGCGCGGCCGCCAACGTCAAGATGATGATCCCCGCCAACCCGGGCGGCGGCTGGGACACCACCGGCCGTGCGCTGGGCAAGGCGCTGACCGACGCCAAGGTGGCCGACACCGTCACTTACGACAACAAGGGCGGCGCCGCCGGCGCGCTGGGCCTGGCCCAGTTCGTCAACGGCTCCAAGGGCGACGCCAACGCGCTGATGGTCATGGGCTCGGTCATGCTGGGCGGCATCATCACCGGCAAGCCGCCGGTCAACCTGTCGCAGGCCACGCCCATCGCGCGCCTGACCACCGAATACAACGTGTTCGTGCTGCCGGCCAATTCGCCGTTCAAGTCCATGAAGGACGTGGTCGAGCAGCTCAAGAAGGACCCGGGCAGCGTCAAGTGGGGTGGCGGTTCGCGCGGCTCCACCGAGCACATCGCCGCGGCCATGATCGCGCAGAAGGTCGGCGCCGATCCGTCCAAGATCAACTACGTCGCCTTCCGCGGGGGCGGCGAGGCCACCGCCGCCGTCCTGGGCGGCAACGTCACCGTCGGCGGCAGCGGCTACAGCGAGTTCGCCGAGTACATCGCCGCCGGCAAGATGAAGCCCATCGCCGTCACCTCCGCGCAGCGCCTGCCGGGCGTGAACGTGCCCACGCTGAAGGAGCAGGGCATCGACGTCGAGATCGGCAACTGGCGCGGCGTCTACGGCGCCCCCGGCATCTCGGCCGAGCAGCGCAAGGCGCTGACCGACATGGTGCTGGCCGCCATGAAGAGCCCCTCGTGGGCCGAATCGCTCAAGAAGAACGACTGGACGTCGGCCGTGCTCTCGGGCGACGCCTTCGCCAAGTTCGTCGACGACGACTTCGCCAGCCTGCGCGCCATCATGACCAAGTCGGGAATGATCTGATCCTGCGGCTCGCGCCGCAGCCATTGGTCCGCTCCACGGCGCGCTGTCCTCGCAAGAGACGACAGCGTGCCGTTTTCAAATCCAGCTCCACATCCCGGGAGAAAAAATGACAACTCCAGACTCCTCGGCTCCGCCGCAACCCGCGGCCACCTGGCCGCAAACCCTGGTCGGCGCCGGCGTGCTGCTGACCGGCCTGGCGCTGGCCTTCGGCGCCATCGGCATTTCCTCCGACGCGGGCTACGGCGGCGTCGGCCCCAACTTCCTGCCCTGGCTGGTGTCCGTGGTGCTCGTGCTGTGCGGCGCCTGGATCCTGTGGGAGGCGCGCACCGGCGGTTTCCGCGAACTCGATGCGCCATCGGGCGCCGAGCATGCCTACTGGCCCGGCTTCATCTGGGTGTCGGCAGGCCTGCTGCTCAACGCAGCGCTCATCACCACGCTGGGCTTCATCCTGAGCTGCACGCTGTGCTACCTGCTGGCGGTGCAGGGCCTGCGACGCGCGAGCGGGCAGGTCGGCGTCAATTCGCCGCGCACCTGGGCGACCGACTTCATCACCGGCGCGGTGATCTCCGCCCCGGTGTTCTGGATGTTCACGCAATTCCTGGCCATCAACCTGCCTGGCCTCACCAACACCGGGTGGATCTGACATGGAAATCTTCAACGCCCTGATGGCCGGCTTCGCAGCCGCCATCACCCCCGTCAATCTCCTCTGGTGCCTGGTCGGCTGCGCCCTGGGCACGGCCGTCGGCGTGCTGCCCGGCATCGGCCCGGCCGTGGCGGTGGCCATGCTGCTGCCGATCACCGGCAAGGTCGACATCACGGCCTCGATGATCTTCTTCTCGGGCATCTATTACGGCGCCATGTACGGCGGCTCGACCACTTCCATCCTGCTGAACACGCCCGGCGAGACCGCGAGCATGGTGACGGCGATGGAGGGCAACAAGATGGCCAAGAGCGGCCGCGCGGGCGCGGCGCTCGCCACGGCGGCCATCGGCTCGTTCGTGGCCGGCACCATCGCCACCGTCATCGTCACGCTGTTCGCGCCCTTCGTGGCCGAATTCGCTGTCAAGCTCGGCCCGCCGGAATACTTCATGCTGATGCTGCTGGCCTTCACCACGGTGAGCGCGGTGCTCGGCAAGAGCACGCTGCGCGGCATGACGGCGCTGTTCGTCGGCCTCGCGGCGGGCTGCATCGGCCTCGACCAGATCTCGGGCCAGGGCCGCTACACCGGCGGCATTCCCGAGCTGCTCGACGGCATCGAGATCGTGCTGGTGGCCGTGGGCCTGTTCGCCGTGGCCGAGGTGCTGTACGCCGTGCTGTATGAAGGCAAGGTGGTCGAGGGCCAGAACAAGCTCAGCCGCGTGCACATGAGCAAGCGCGACTGGAAGCGCTCCATTCCCGCCTGGCTGCGCGGCACCGCCATCGGCACGCCCTTCGGCTGCATTCCGGCCGGCGGCACCGAGATCCCGACCTTCCTGAGCTACGCCACCGAGAAGAAGCTGGCAAAGGACAAGGACGCCAAGGCCGAGTTCGGCACCACCGGCGCCATCGAAGGCGTGGCCGGCCCCGAGGCCGCCAACAACGCCACGGTGACGGCCGCGCTGATCCCGCTGCTCACGCTGGGCATTCCGACCTCGAACACCACCGCCATCCTGCTGGGCGCGTTCCAGAACTACGGCATCCAGCCGGGGCCGCAACTCTTCACCACCTCGGCCGCGCTGGTATGGGCGCTGATCGCGTCGCTCTACATCGGCAACGTGATGCTTCTGGTGCTGAACCTGCCGATGGTCGGTCTGTGGGTCAAGCTGCTGAAGATTCCGAAGCCGCAGCTCTACGCCGGCATCCTGATCTTCGCGACGGTGGGGGCCTACGGCATGCGCCAGAGCGCGTTCGACCTGTTCCTGCTGTACGCCATCGGCATCCTGGGCGTGGTGATGCGCCGCTTCGACTTCCCGACCGCTCCCGTGGTGGTCGGCATGATCCTCGGCCCGCTGGCCGAAGCGCAGCTGCGCAACGCCATGTCGATCGGCGAGGGCAGCGCAGCAGTGTTCTTCCAGCGCCCGATGTCGATCGCGCTGGTCGTCATCGTGGTGGCCGTGCTGATCCTGCCACGCCTGGCGAAGCGCATGAGCGAACGCAAGCTGGCGAAGCTGGCGCAGTTGGACGCCTGATCTTCCCAAGGCCTCATCCGGGGCCTGGCCAAAAAAAAGCTGCGGCATTACCGCAGCTTTTTTCGTTTCTGCCGGGAGCTTCTATCTACCGTCCCGGTGCTGGCGTCTCGACCAGATCGTCGTCGATGTGCGGATCGGCCGGCTGCCCGCGCAGCTTGCGAACGGTGCGCCTGATCCAGTGCTCGATGTCGTCGATGTAGGTGAACACGGCCGGCACCACCAGCAGGCTCAGCACAGTGGAAGTGATCAGCCCGCCGATCACCGCCATCGCCATCGGCGAGCGGAAGCTGGAGTCGGCCGCGCCGAAGCCCACCGCAATGGGCAGCATGCCCGCGCCCATGGCCAGCGTGGTCATGATGATGGGGCGCGCGCGCTTGTGGCAGGCGTCGCGCAGGGCGTCCCAGCGGTTCATGCCGTGGTCGCGGCGCGCCACGATGGCGTACTCCACCAGAAGAATGGAGTTCTTCGTCGCGATGCCCATCAACATGATCAGGCCGATCAGCGAGGGCATCGACAGCGCCTTCTGCCCGATCAGCAGGCCCACGAAGGCGCCGCCCAGCGCGAGCGGCAGCGCGCAAAGAATGGTCACCGGGTGCAGGAAGTCCTTGAACAGCAGCACCAGCACGATGTAGATGCACAGCACGCCCGTGAGCATGGCCAGGCCGAAGCTGGCGAACAGTTCGGTCATCACTTCGGCGTCGCCCACCTCGGCGATGCGCACGCCCGGCGGCAGCTTCTGGATCGACGGCAGCTTCTGCACCGCATCCTTCGCGTCGCCCAGGCCCACGCCCGAGAGCTCGATCTCGAAGTTCACGTTGCGCGAGCGGTCGTAGCGGTCGATCACGGCCGGGCCGCCTTCCATGCTGAGCGAAGCCACCTGGTTCAGCATCACCGGCCCGCGCGTGCCCGGCACCGACAGGCGCCCGAGCAGGTCGATGTCCTTGCGGGCCGAGTCTTCCAGCTTCACCACGATCGGCACCTGCCGCTGCGCGAGGTTGAGCTTGGCGAGCGACTGGTCGTAGTCGCCCAGCGTGGCCACGCGCAGCGTCTCGGCGATGGCCGAGCTGGTCACGCCCAGGTCGGCGGCGCGGGCGAAGTCGGGGCGCACGGCGATCTCGGGGCGGATCAGGCTCGCGGTGGAGGTGATGTTGCCCAGGCCGGGGATGGTGCGCAGGTCTTTTTCCACCGCGCTGGCCGCGCTCGACAGCGCCACCGGGTCCTCGCCGGTGAGCGCCAGGATGTACTTCTCGCCCGAGCCGCCCAGGCCCACCGTGCTGCGCACGCCGGGCAGCGTTTCGAGCGCCGCGCGGATCTGGTTCTCGATCACCTGCTTGCGCGGCCGGTCGCCGCGCGGGTCGAGCTTGATGGTGAGCGTGGCCTTGCGCGTCTCGGGCGTGCCGAAGTTCGCGAACGGGTCGCCGCCCGCGCTGCCGCCGGCCACCGTGGTGTAGACGCTCTTCACGTGCTGGATCTTCATCACGCGGTTGCGCGTTTCTTCCGCCGCGGCCGTGGTCTGCGCCAGCGTGGAGCCGGGCGCGAGCGAGAGATAGATCTGCGTCTGCGAGTTGTCGTCCGGCGGAATGAAGCCCGTCTTGAGCAGCGGGATCATCGCCAGCGAGCCGAAGAAGAAGAGGGTGGCGAGCACCATCGTCTTGAAGCGGTTGTGCGTGCTCCAGGTCACGGCGCGCATGTACCAGCGCATCCATCCTGGTTCCGTTTCGGCGGTGACCACCGGCTTGAGCATGTAGGCCGCCATCATCGGCGTGAGCACCCGCGCCACCACCAGCGACGCGAACACCGCCAGCGATGCCGTCCAGCCGAACTGCTTGAAGAACTTGCCGGCCACGCCGCTCATGAAGGCCGTGGGCAGGAACACGGCAATGAGCGTGAAGGTGGTGGCAATAACCGCCAGCCCGATCTCGTCGGCCGCCTCCATCGCCGCCTGGTAGGGCGTCTTGCCCATGCGCAGGTGGCGCACGATGTTCTCGACCTCCACGATGGCGTCGTCCACCAATATGCCCACCACCAGCGACAGCGCCAGCAGCGAGATCACGTTGACCGAGAAGCCCAGCAGGTGCATGCCGATGAAGGCCGGAATCACCGACATCGGCAGCGCGATGGCAGAGACGAAGGTGGCGCGCCAGTCGCGCAGGAAGAGCCACACCACCACCACGGCGAGGATGGCGCCCTCGTACAGCAGGTGCAGCGAGCCGTTGTATTCCTCTTCCACCGGGTCGACGAAGTTGAAGGCCTCGGTCAGCTCGATGTCGGGGCGCGCGGCACGCATGTCGGCCAGCGCCTTCATCACCGCGTGGCCCACTTCCACTTCGCTGGCGCCGCGGCTGCGTGCCACCTCGAAGCCCACCACCGGCTTGCCGTTGAGCAAGGCGGCGGCGCGCGGCTCGGCGATGGTGTCGCTAACCCGTGCCACCTGGTCGAGGCGGATGCGGCGGCCGTCGCTCAGCACGATCTGCATGTCGGCGAGCTGGTCGGCCGACTTCACCGTGGCCATGGTGCGCACCGGCTGCTCGCTGCCGCCCAGGTCGAAGCGGCCGCCCGCGCTCTCGGTCTGCACCTGGCGCAGCTGGCGCGAGATGTCGGCCGCCGAGGCTCCCAGCGCCTGCAGCTTGGACGGGTCGAGGTCGATGTGCACCTGGCGCGTGACGCCGCCCACGCGGTTCACCGCGCCCACGCCGGGCAGCGCGAGCAGCTTCTTGGTGACGTCGTTGTCGACGTACCAGCTCAGCGCCTCGGCATCCATGGCAGAGGAGGCGATGGTGAAGGCCAGCACCGGCTGGGCCGCGAAGTCGAGCTTGGTGACGACCGGGTCGCGCACGTCGGCCGGCAGGTCGGCGCGCACGCGCTGCACCGCGGAGCGCACGTCGTCCACGGCTTCCTGCACCGGCTTCTCGAGGCGGAACTCGACGATCAGCGTGGCGGCGCCGTCCTGCACCTTGGTGGTGATGTGCTTCAGGCCCTGCACCGTGGCGATGGAGTTCTCGAGCTTGCGCGCGACGTCGGTCTCCAGCTGCGAAGGTGCGGCGCCGGGCAGCGATGCCGAGACCGTCACGGTCGGCAGGTCGATGTCCGGAAAGTTCTGCACCTTCATCGCGTTGAACGACAGCAGCCCACCGAAGGTGAGCAGCACGAACAGCATCACCGCCGGAATCGGGTTGCGTATGGACCAGGCGGAAACGTTCATGGGCGTGTCCTTTGCGTCATCTGGCTTTTCATTTCTTCTTCTTTTCTTCTTTACCTGGCAACGGCGGCGGAGGCCGCGCCCGTGGGAGCCGGCGCCGCCGACGTGGCGGCGGGCGAATCCACCACGCGCACCAGGTCGCCGTCGTTGAGGAAGCCCGCGCCTTGCACCACCACCTGGGCGCCCTCGGGCAGCGCGCTGGTGATCTCGATGCGGTCGTTCAGGCGGCGGCCGATCTGCACCTTGAGCTGCGACACCTTGTTGTCGGGCTTCAGGATGAACACGTTGTTGAAGCCGTCGCGCGGCACCACGGCGGCCTGCGGCACCGTCGGCGCCGTGCTGCGGCCCAGTTCGAAGTCGCCGCGCGCGAACATGCCGGCCTTCACGCCGGTGTTCTGCTGCACGTTGGGCAGGTCGACATACACCAGCGCCGCGCGCGTCTGCGGATCGACCGTGGGCGCGATGCTGCGCACCTTGCCGCGCACCTGCGCACCGCTGGCGCTGACCACGAATGCGGTGGTGCCCACAGCGACGCGGCTCAATTCGGCCGAGGTCACTTCGGCGCGCCATTCGAGGCGGCCCTGGCGGATCAGCCGGAAGAGCTCGGTGCCCGCCGCGACCACGCTGCCCACCGTGGCTGTGCGAGCCGAGATCACGCCGTCGTCGGGCGCCAGCACCTGCGTGTTGCGCCCGCGCACCTGCTGCGCGGCCAGCACGGCCTCGGCCGCCTCGACGCGCGCCTTGGCGGTCTGCTCGGTGGTCTGGTACTGGTTGATCTGCTGCTGGCTCAGCGCGCCGGTGGCCTGCAGCGTGCGTGCGCGTGCCGCGTTGCCGGCGGCGTCGGCCGCGGTGGCGCGGGCTTCGGCCAGCGAGGCGCGCGCCTGTGCGATGTCGGCCTGCACCGTCTCGGGCGAGAACACGGCGAGCACTTGGCCCTTCTTCACCGTGTCGCCGACGTTCACGCGAACTTCGGCCAGCTTCAATCCGTTGGACTCGGAGCCGACCACGGCTTCCTGCCAGGCGGCCACGTTGCCGTTGGCCGCGAGCGTGAGCATCAGCTCGGTGGCTTCGGGCTTCGCGACGGTCACGGTCAGCGCGGGCTTGGGCGAGGCGGCGCCGTCCTTGGTCCTGGCTGCGGCGGCCGGTTCGGCGGTCTTGTCAGCCGGCTTGCCGCGCGTCATGAAGAAGACTGCGGCGATGACGACGACCAGCGCGGCCAGCGCGATGGCGAGGGTGGAACGCTTCATTGTTTTCATGGCGACGTCGCGACCTTGGCGGTCGGTGTGGTGGTCATTGAGGTCGAATCGGAAGAGGAGGGAGCCCCCGCGGACTGGCGGTTCCAGCCGCCGCCCATCGAGCGGTACAGCGCCACCCACGCCTCGGTGCGCTCGCGCTGCAGCGTCACGCGCGCGGTCTGTGCCGAGAACAGCGTGCGGCGCGAGTCCTCCAGCTCGAATAGGCTCGCGAGGCCGCTGCTGTAGCGCGCCTGCGTGGCGTCGAAGGAGGCCTGGTAGTTCTTCACCGCGGCGTCGGCATCGGCGGTGCGGGCGTTGGTCGCATCGAGGTTGACCAGCGCCTCCTCGACTTCGCGCACCGCCTGGCGCACGTTGGCGCGGTAGAGCGACACGGCTTCGGCGTAGCGTGCCTTGGCCGCGTCGGCATTCGCCTTGCGCGCGCCGCCGTCGAGCAGCGGCACGGTCAGCGAGATCGGGCCCACCGTCCAGGTTTCGAGCGACTGGTGCACGCCGCTCACGCGGTATTGCGAACGGCCGATGGAGCCGGATACCGTGAGCTTGGGATAGCGCTCGGCCTCGGCCGAGCCCACGTCGGCGCTGGCCGAAGCCACGCCGAGCTCGGCCGCGTAGACGTCGGGCCGCTGCGTGATCGCTTCGGCCGGCACGCTGGCGATGCTGCCCACGGCAGGCAGCGCGCGCTGTGCCGGCGCGGCTGCGAGCTTGCCTTCGAGCGTGGTCTCGTCGATGCCGCTGAGCGCGACCAGCGCCTTGCGCTGCACCGCGCACTGGGCGCGCTGCTGCGTGAGGCGGGCCGAAGCGTCGGAGGCGCTGGCGCGCGCGAGCGAGGCATCGGCCGGCGCGGTGAAGCCGGCCTTGGCCGACAGATCTGTGAGCCGCGAGGTCTCGGAGCGTGAACGGGCGTCGGCCTCGGCCACGCGCAGCTGCTGCTGGCAGGCGCGTTCGGCGAAATAGGCGTTGGCCGTCTCGGCCGCCACCGCCACGCGGGCGTCGTGCCACTTGGCGTTGGCGCTGCTCTGCTTGGCCTCGGCGGAATCGCGATCGGCGCGCAGGCGGCCGAACAGGTCGGCCTCCCATTTCGACTGCAGGCCGGCCTGCAGCGTGGTGATCGGCGTGCTCGACGACAGCCCGCCGCTGCTGCCGCTGTTGGTGCCAGAGGAACTGCCGCCTGAAATGCCGACGGGCCCGCGGCTGGCCGATGCGGTGCCGTCGAGGCTCGGCAGCAGCGCGGCGCCGGCCTGAACGCGCGTGAAGCGCGCCTCGGCCACGCGTGCGGCGGCGCTCGCGACATTGGGGCTCGCGGCTTCCGCGGCGGCAATCAGCTCGACCAGCAGCGGATCGTCGAGCTGGCTCCACCAGTTGGCCAGCGAAGCCAGCGAGCCGCCATGGGGCAGGGGCGCGTGCCACTGCGCGGGGATGGGAGCTTCGACCTGCGTCGGCGGACGCATCAGCGAGCAGCCCGAAAGACCGATGCCGAGGCAGACAGCGGCCGTCAGTTTGAATCGGAGTTTTCTCATTGTTTCTTCTGCTTTCTCTCGGCGCGCCGGCGGGCGGCCTCGACTTCGACCAGTGCCAGCGCATAGGCCGTGAGCCGGTCGGCCCAGGCGTCGATGGCGCGCGGCGTGCGCAGCAGCGAAGGGCGGATGGCCTCGATGAAGTCCTGGCTCACGTAGAGCTGCATCGACAGCCCGGTGATCGCGAAGGTCAGGCGATGGATGTCGTCGTCGGCCCGGTCCACCTTCAGGTGGCGGCACAGCAGGTCGGCGATGGCGCGATGCGGGCCCTTGATGTCGCGCTCCAGCTCCTCGGCCCAGCGGCTGGTGGGCTCCAGCATCTCGCGCATGTGCAGCTGTATGCACTGCCGCACGATCTCTCCCTGCTTGAGCGGATCGATCATCGACACCATGCACGTGCGAAGCGTTTCCTCGAGCGACTGGCCGGGTGCATTGCAGGCGGCGATGAGGTCGCTGGAGTCGCCACCCATCGGCTCGCTGAAGGTGGCGGCGTACAGCCCCTCCTTGTCGCCGAAGTAGTAGCTGATGGCCGAGATGTTGACCTCGGCCTCGCGGGCGATCTCGCGGGTGGAGGTCTTGGCGAAACCCTTCTGCGCGAAGAGCCGCAGCGCGGTGTGGAGCAGCCGGTGGCGTGCCTCGGCACCGTCTGCGCGCGGTGCGCGGCGAGGTGCCTGGGTGATCGGATCTCTCGCGTTCATGGCCGGCATTACACCACGCACAAAATCAAACGATTGATTAACTTAAGGCTTCCTGAAGGTCTTTGCCGACCTGTGCTCGCCGAAGCGAATCCTTAAGACTTAAGGTGCGGATCCGGCCCGCGCTACGATTCCGCCATGCCTGCAGCCTCCACCGCAACACCCTCGCTGCCTCTCGATGCCGAGGGCATTCTCGCGCTCGCCGCGCGCTCGATGTTTCATTTGTTTTCCAGCATCAGCCAGGGCATGTTCCTGGTCGACAGCACCGGGCGCATCGTGTGGGTCAACGAAGGCTACCGGCGCTTCCTGCCCGCGCTGGGCTTCTCGTCCATCGACGAGTTCATGGGCCACATGGTGGAGGACGTGATCCCCAACACGCAGATGCGGCGCGTGCTCGAGACCGGCGAGCCCATCCTGGTCGACTTGCTGACCAACAAGGCCGGCACCTTCGTCGTCAGCCGCATTCCGCTTCGCGAAGAGCGAGAGGGAGGTGAGGGAGGAATGGGCAAGGTCATCGGCGCCATCGGCATCGTGCTCTTCGACCAGCCCGAGACCACGCTTCAGCCGCTCATCAGCAAGTTCGCGCTGCTGCAGCGCGACCTCGACGATGCGCGGCGCGAGCTCGCGAGCCAGCGCAACAACCCGCTCTACCAGCACTCGGCCGACGGCCAGCGGCGCTCCAAGTACACCTTCGCGAGCTTCATCGGCAGCAGCCCCGCCGCGGTGGAAGTGAAGCGGCATGCGCGGCGCGCGGCGCAATCGACGAGCCCGGTGCTGCTGCTGGGCGAGACCGGCACCGGCAAGGAGCTGCTGGCGCATGCCATCCACGCATCGTCCGCGCGTGCCAAGGGCCAGTTCGTCAGCGTCAACATCGCGGCCGTGCCCGACACGCTGCTGGAGGCCGAGTTCTTCGGCTTCGCGCCCGGCGCCTTCACCGGTGCCGACCGCAAGGGCCGCGAAGGCAAGTTCAAGCTGGCCGACGGCGGCAGCCTCTTCCTCGACGAGATCGGCGACATGCCGCTGGGCTTGCAGGCCAAGCTGCTGCGCGCGCTGCAGGAGGGCGAGATCGAACCGCTCGGCTCCAACAAGCTCGTGCCCTTCGACGCCCGCGTGATCGCCGCCACCTCGCGCGACCTGCCCGAACTCGTGCGCCGCGGCCAGTTCCGCGAAGACCTGTACTACCGCCTCAACGTGCTCCCGCTGCGCGTGCCGCCGCTGCGCGAGCGGCGCGCCGACATTCCCGCGCTCGTCGAGGCATTGGGCGAGGACATGGCGCTGCGCAGCGGCGAAGCGCCGCCCGAACTCACGCCCGACGCGCTCGCGCTGCTCGCCGGCCAGCACTGGCGCGGCAACATTCGCGAGCTGCGCAACGTGCTGGAGCAGGTGACGATGCGAAGCGACTCGCAGCGCATCGACGCCGTGCAGCTCGAACGCATCCTGCGCGAAGCCGGGCTGGAGCAGATCGAGCTTCCCGCCACCTTGCAGAGTGCGCACGACGCGGATGAAGAAGCTGCGTTGCTGCGCCCGCTCGCGCAACAGGTGGCCGAGCTGGAGCGCAAGGCGATCGCGGCGGCGCTGGCCTCCACGGGCGGCAACAAGCTGGCGACGGCGCGGCTGCTCGGGATTTCGCGGGCGACGTTGTATGAGCGGATGACGAGCCAGGAGCGGTCGACATGAGGCCGCTGCCTGCCATGCGCCAGATCGGCCGCGGCGACATCGAGGCTGGCGAGCGCTTGATTGCCGTCGAGATGCCGTACCCGGAGTTCGTCAGGCGATTCGGCGCAAAGCACTTGGATCAACCCGCTGACTGGGATGCGCCGGGACCGGTCGAGCTATGGTTCTTTGAGCTTCCTTGGGGGCACAGGATCACTCTTGAGCGCCACAAGTCCATCGACTTGTTCAACATCTACCTCGAGTGCCTGGAGATCGAGGCTGTGCTTGATTTTCTTGAATTGAGAGCGTTCGAGATACACGTCGAGGCTTTCATGGTGGAACTCTTGCGGACGAAATATCCTGTCTACACGAAGGATCTGGAGCCCTGCCGCCTCTTTCGGCTGGACGACAACGGCAACCGCATCCTGATGCACGAGTACGAGAGCCGTCGGGTCGCCGACTACTACCAAAGAGTCTATGAGGGCAGGGGCCACAAGCAGCTCTACTGGGTCGAGGGTGTGAGCGAGGGGCACTGAGGCCCGAAGGCCGGGCGATACTCCCGCCCTGGATGAAACCCCACCCGATATCCCGATGACCAAGACCCCTTCCCGCACTGCTGCAGCAAGCAGCAACTCAAGGTGCCCGAGGTCTGGAGCTCGATCTGCAGGGGCAGCTATCGGATGAGGCTGGTCTACTTCGTTTCGGGCGCCGACTGCACATCGATGCGCCTGAAAATCAAGGAGTGCGCAATCCTATGAGCGTCAAGGCCCTACGCTCCACCTTCGGCCCCAACTGCCATTGGTGCGGCCTGACCATGGACTTCGACGAGCCCGCGGGCCGGCCGGAATCCGCCACCGTCGAGCATCTGGTCGATTCGACCTTCGGCGGCATCCGCTCGTCGAAGCATCGGCGACTCGCGCACGCGGCCTGCAACCATGCGCGCAACGAGTTCCGGATGCAGGCCGAGCGGCAGTTCGAGCAGTGGATCGCCCAGCGCAAGGCCTCCGCGAAAACCCTGACTGAAAATCAGGCAATCGACTGAAATTCAGACATTGCAAGTGTTCTGAATTCAGCCGGAAAGCGCTTCTCCCGAATGGAGAAGCGTTTGTTATCAATGGCTTAGCGGATGGCACGAACTGTGCAATATTCAGTCACCTTTTTCAGGAGACAAAGAATGAACCGTCGCCACCTCGTCGCCCTGGCCGCGCTCGCCGCCTGCACCGCGGCCACTGCTCCGGCCTGGGCTCAGTCCAACGAAATCCGCATCGCCCACATCTACAGCAAGACCGGCGCGCTGGAGGCCTACGGCAAGCAGACCCAGACCGGCTTCATGATGGGCCTGGACTACGCCACCGGCGGCACGATGACGATCAACGGCAAGAAGCTGGTGGTCATCGAGAAGGACGACCAGGGCAAGCCCGACCTCGGCAAGTCGCTGCTGGCGGCCGCGTATTCCGACGACAAGGCCGCGCTGGCCGTGGGCCCGACCGCCTCGGGCGTCGCGCTGGCGATGCTGCCGGTGGCCGAGGAATACAAGAAGATCCTGATCGTCGAGCCCGCGGTGGCCGATTCGATCACCGGCGACAAGTGGAACAAGTACATCTTCCGCACCGGCCGCAATTCGAGCCAGGACGCGATCTCCAACGCGGTGGCCATCGACAAGCCCGGCGTCACCGTCGCCACGCTGGCGCAGGACAACGCCTTTGGCCGTGACGGCGTGAAGGCCTTCGGTGCCGCGCTCAAGAAGGCCAAGCTGGTCCATGAGGAATACCTTCCGCCCACCACCACCGACTTCACGGCCGGCGCGCAGCGCCTGATCGACAAGCTCAAGGACCAGCCGGGCCGCAAGATCATCTGGATCGTCTGGGCGGGCGCGGGCAACCCGTTCAAGATCGTCGACCTCGACCTCAAGCGCTACGGCATCGAGATCGCCACCGGCGGCAACATCCTGCCGGCCATGGCTGCCTACAAGGCGCTGCCGGGCATGGAGGGCGCGGCCTACTACTACTTCGGCATTCCGAAGAACCCGGTGAACGAGGCGATGGTCTCGGCCCACTACAAGGAATTCAAGACGCCGCCCGACTTCTTCACTGCCGGCGGCTTCTCCGCCGCGATGGCGGTGGTGACGGCGCTGAAGAAGACCAACGGCGACACCAACACCAACAAGCTCATCAGCACGATGGAAGGCATGAGCTTCGACACGCCCAAGGGCAAGATGACCTTCCGCAAGGAAGACCACCAGGCGATGCAGTCGATGTACCACTTCAAGATCAAGGTCGACCCGGCGTTCGCCTGGGGCGTGCCGGAGCTGGTGCACGAGATCAAGCCTGAAGAGATGGACATCCCCATCAAGAACAAGAGGTAAGAACTCGCCCCCAGGCTGCGCGCACTTCGTGTCGCTACGCCAACCCCCTACCGGGGGCAACACCTGCGGCCCGGCAAAGCCGGTTCCGGCGGTGTTCCTTGAATGTTCCAAGTTCGCCCCGGATGGCCGCCGGGCGAAGCGCCAGCCTGCGCATTTCTTCGCGGCGGCGTGTTGTTCCCTCGGCCGATTCGATTCGTCAGTCAGCAAAGCAAGCGTTCGATACCCACAACACAAGGAGACAGCGATGCAAGCGATGAAATGGAAGAAGTGGAAGAACTGGAAGGCGCTCGCCGCGGCCGCGGCGATGACGGTGGCGGCGCATGCCGCGCAGGCGGCGGTGCCGCTGCCCGCGCTCGGTGCCAACCCGGCGGAGGTGAGCGTGTCGGGCCTGTCGGCCGGCGGCTTCATGGCGGTGCAACTGCACGTGGCGTACTCGGCCACCTTCAAGCGCGGCGCGGGCGTGGTGGCCGGTGGGCCTTACTACTGCGCCGAAGGTTCGGTGCTCAATGCCACGGGGCGCTGCATGACGCACAGCACCAGCATCCCGGTGTCCTCGCTCGTGAGCACCACCAACAGCTGGGCCGCCAGCGGCGCGATCGACCCGGTGTCGAACATGAGCGGCTCCAAGGTCTACATGTTCTCGGGCACCTCGGACAACACCGTCAAGCAGCCGGTGATGGACGACCTCAAGACCTACTACCAGAGCTTCGTGCCCGCGGCCAACGTGGTCTACAAGAACAACATCGGCGCGGGCCACGCGATGGTCACCGACGACTACGGCAGCGCCTGCAGCACCACGGCCGCGCCCTACATCAACAACTGCGGCTTCGACCTTGCGGGCGAGATCCTCACGCAGCTCTACGGCCCGCTGAACCCGCGCAACAACGGCACGCTGGGCGGCACCTTCACCGAGTTCAACCAGTCGGAATTCATCTCCGGCCACGGCATGGCCGCCACGGGCTGGATCTACGTGCCGCAGGCCTGCACCACCACCTCGTGCCGCGTGCACCTGGTGCTGCACGGCTGCAAGCAGAACTACACCGACGTGAGCGACCAGTACGTGCGCAAGACCGGCTACAACCGCTGGGCCGACACCAACAACATCGTGCTGATCTACCCGCAGACCAGCACGGCGGCCACCAACAGCTGCTGGGACTGGTGGGGCTACGACAACGCCAACTACGCGAAGAAGTCGGGCCCGCAGATGGCCGCGATGAAGGCGATGATCGACCGCGTCACCGGCTCCTCGGGCGGCAGCGGCCTGCCCGCGCCCACCGGCGTGGGCACATCGGGCGCGACCGCCAACAGCATGGTGATCGCCTGGAACGCCGTGAGCGGCGCCAGCGGCTACAACGTGTACCGCGGCGGCAGCAAGGTCAACGCCTCGCCGGTGACCACCACCAGCTACACCGACACCGGCCTGGCCGCCTCGACCACCTACAGCTGGACCGTGTCCGCGCTGAACGCGAGCAACGTCGAGGGCGCCATGTCGTCGGCTGCCACCGGCACCACCACCGGAGGCGGCAGCGGCGGCACCTGCTACACCGCGAGCAACTACACGCACACCATCGCCGGGCGGGCCTATGCCTTGTACGGCCTGACCTATGCGTACGGCTCGAACCAGTCGATGGGCCTGTGGAACATCTACGTGACGACCACGCTGAAGCAGACGGGGCCCAACTACTACGTGATCGGGACCTGTTGAGGCAGGCCGGTCTTCTTTCCTGTTTTCCGATTCGCAATGACCAACGACGATGCTTGAGACCCGAGATCTGACCATCCGCTTCGGCGGGCACGTGGCCGTCAACAGCGTGAGCTGCGCCTTCGCGCCGGGCACGCTGACGGCCATCGTCGGCCCCAACGGCGCGGGCAAGACCACCTACTTCAACCTGATCTCGGGCCAGCTCAAGGCGAGCGCGGGCACGGTGTCGCTCGACGGGCAGTCGTTGTCGGGCCTGTCCCCCTCGGCGCGCACGCACGCGGGGCTGGGGCGGGCCTTCCAGCTCACCAACCTGTTCCCCAACCTCACGGTGCTGGAGAACGTGCGCCTCGCGGTGCAGGCCACGCGCGACGGCGCGCACCGGCGCGGGCTCAACCTGTGGAGCATCTGGAGCGACCACAAGGCGCTGACCGAGCGCGCCGACCAGATCCTGGCCGAGGTGGCGCTGAAGTCGCGCGAGCACGCCACGGTGGCGAGCCTGCCGCATGGCGACCAGCGCAAGCTGGAAGTGGCGCTGCTGATGGCGCTGGAGCCCAAGGTCTTCATGTTCGACGAGCCCACGGCCGGCATGAACGCGGCCGAGGCGCCCGTCATCCTCGACCTGATCCGCAAGCTCAAGAAGGACAAGACCAAGACCATCCTGCTGGTCGAGCACAAGATGGACGTGGTGCGCGAGCTCGCCGACCGCATCATCGTGCTGCACAACGGCACGCTGGTGGCCGACGGGGAGCCGGCCGAGGTGATCGCCTCGCCGGTGGTTCAGGAGGCCTACCTGGGCGTTTCGAAGGAGGCCGCATGAGCACGAACAACCTGCTGACCCTCGAGGGCGTGCACACGCACATCGGGGCGTATCACATCCTCCACGGCGTCGACCTCGCCGTGCCGCGCGGGCAGCTCACCATGCTGCTGGGCCGCAACGGCGCGGGCAAGACGACCACGCTGCGAACCATCATGGGCCTGTGGCATGCGTCGCAGGGCAGGGTGCGTTTTGGTGACAAGGAAATCACCACGCAGCACACGCCGCAGATCGCCGGCCTGGGCATCGCCTACGTGCCCGAGAACATGGGCATCTTCTCCGACCTCACGGTGAAGGAGAACATGCTGCTGGCAGCGCGCGGCGCGAAGAACGCGGCGCAGATCGACGACACGCGGCTGAAGTGGATCTTCAAGCTCTTCCCCGCGGTCGAGAAATTCTGGAACCACCCGGCGGGCAAGCTCTCGGGCGGGCAGAAGCAGATGCTGGCGGTCTCGCGCGCGATCGTGGAACCGCGCGAGTTGCTCATCATCGACGAGCCCAGCAAGGGCCTCGCGCCCGTGATGATCAACAACATGATCGACGCCTTCGCCGAGCTCAAGCGCAGCGGCGTGACGATCCTGCTGGTGGAGCAGAACATCAACTTCGCCCAGCGCCTGGGCGACACCGTCGCGGTGATGGACAACGGGCGCGTGGTGCATGCGGGCTCCATGGCGGAGTTTTCTGCTAACGCGCAACTTCAGCAATCGCTGCTCGGACTGGCTCTATGAAGAAACTCGAATTCGACTGGCGGCCGTTGCTGCTGGCCCCAGCGCTCGCACTGGCCGCGCTGCCGCTCACCGGCTCTTTCTCCACCTGGCTCACGCTCACGGTGGCGGGGCTCGCCATGGGCATGATCATCTTCATCATCGCCTCGGGCCTCACGCTGGTGTTCGGTCTGATGGACGTGCTGAACTTCGGCCACGGCGTGTTCATCGCGCTGGGCGCCTTCGTGGCCAGCAGCGTGCTCGGCCTGATGGGCGACTGGACGGGCTCCGGCGAGCTGTGGCGCAATCTGGTGGCGGTGTTCCCGGCGATGCTGGTCGCGATGGCCATGGCCGGCGCAGTCGGGCTGGCCTTCGAGCGCTTCATCGTGCGGCCGGTGTACGGCCAGCATCTGAAGCAGATCCTCATCACCATGGGCGGCATGATCATCGGCGAGGAGCTCATCAAGGTGATCTGGGGCCCGGCGCAGGTTCCGCTGCCGCTGCCCGAGGCGCTGCGCGGCTCGCTGCTGGTGGGCGATGCGGCCATCAGCAAGTACCGCCTGCTCGCGGTGGCCGTGGGCGTGGTGGTGTTCGGCGTGCTCGCATGGACGCTGGGGCGCACCAAGATCGGCCTGCTCATCCGTGCCGGCGTGCAAGACCGAGAGATGGTCGAGTCTCTCGGCTACCGCATCGGGCGCCTCTTCGTCGGCGTGTTCGTGGTCGGCAGCGCGCTGGCCGGCCTGGGCGGCGTGATGTGGGGGCTGTTCCAGCAGAACCTGGTGCCGCAGATGGGCGCGCAGGTCAACGTGCTGATCTTCATCGTGATCATCATCGGCGGGCTGGGCTCGACGGGCGGGGCGCTCATCGGCGCGCTGCTGGTGGGGCTGATGACCAACTACGTGGGCTTCCTGCTGCCCACGCTCACGCAGTTCGCGAGCATTTTCCTGATGGTGGCCGTGCTGCTGTGGCGCCCGCAGGGCGTGTACCCGGTGGCGAACCGTTGAAGAAGGGGAGGAAGAAAACATGTTCCTGAAACGACTCCTCTCCAACGACATGCCCCGCAGCCGGCTGCTCGCCGTGCTGCTGCTGGCGGTGTTCGTCGCGCTGGCCTTCGCGCCATTCATCTTCCCCGGCGTGAAGGCGCTGAGCGTCGCGGCCAAGATCCTGGTGTTCGTGGTGCTGGTGGCCAGCTTCGACCTGCTGCTGGGCTACACGGGCATCGTGAGTTTCGCGCACACCATGTTCTTCGGCATCGGGGCCTACGGCATCGCCATTTCGGCCTCGCGGCTCGGGCCCAACTGGGGCTCGGTGCTGGTGGGGCTGGGCGCGTCGCTGGCGATCTCGCTGGTGCTGTCGTTCGCCATCGGCCTGTTCTCGCTGCGGGTTCGCGCGATCTTCTTCGCGATGATCACGCTGGCCGTGGCCTCGGCCTTCCAGACGCTGGCTTCGCAGCTGTCGGACTTCACCGGCGGCGAGGACGGCCTGACCTTCAAGCTGCCGGAGCTGATCTCGCCTAGCTTCGAGTTCGCCGAAGAGCCTTTCCTCGGCGTCTCGCTCGACGGCCGCCTGCTGTGCTACTACCTGCTGTTCGTGGCGGCGGTGGTGCTGGTGCTGGCGCTGCTGCGCATCGTGAACTCGCCCTTTGGCCGCGTGCTGCAGGCGATACGCGAGAACGAGTTCCGCGCCGAGGCCATCGGCTACCGCGTGGTGGTGTATCGCACCACGGCCGCGGTGCTGTCGGCGCTCTTCGCCACGCTGGCCGGCGCGATGCTCGCGATCTGGCTGCGCTACAACGGGCCCGACACCTCGCTGAGCTTCGAGATCATGATCGACGTGCTGCTGATCGTGGTGATCGGCGGCATGGGCACCATCTACGGCGCTGCCATCGGCGCGGTGCTCTTCGTGGTGGCGCAGAGCTACCTGCAGGACCTGCTGCGCATCGGCAACGAGGCCGCCAGTGGCCTGCCGTGGCTGGCGGCGCTGCTGTCGCCCGACCGCTGGCTGCTGTGGCTGGGCGTGCTGTTCGTTCTTTCCGTCTATTACTTCCCCACCGGCATCGTCGGAAAACTGCGAGCAAGGGCAACGCGATGAGCGACAACCACATTCCCCTGTCCCGCTACGCCCAGCTCGCGGGCCGCGAGATCCACTGGCTCGAATGGGGCGCGCCCGAGGCCCCCGTGGTCATCGCCTGGCATGGCCTGGCGCGCACCGGCCGCGACATGGACGAGCTGGCCCAGCATTTCGCCTCGCGCGGCTTCCGCGTGATCTGCCCCGACACCATCGGCCGTGGGCTGAGCCAATGGAGCCCGCTGCCCGACGAGGAATACACGCTCGCGTTCTATGCGCGCATCGCCAACGCGCTGTGCGACGAGCTGCGGCTCGGGCGCGTGCACTGGGTCGGCACCTCGATGGGCGGCGCCATCGGCACCGTCTGCGCGTCGGGCCTCTTCGAGCCGCGCATGAAGGCGCGCATCGCGAGCCTGGTGCTCAACGACAACGCGCCCGAGCTGGCGCAGCCAGCCATCGAGCGCATCCGTGCCTATGCGGGCAGTCCGCCCGCCTTCGATACGGTGGCCGAGCTGGAGGCCTTCTTCCGCACGGTCTACAAGCCCTACGGCTGGCTCAGCGACGCTCAATGGCGCCGCCTGACCGAGACCTCCACGCGCCGCCTGCCCGACGGCCGCGTGACGCCGCACTACGACCCGGCCATGGTCCGGCAGTTCAGCGCGCACGACAACGACTACCTGATCTGGCCGCACTACGACGCCATCGAGGTGCCGGTGCTGTGCCTGCGCGGAGCCGAGTCAGACCTGGTGCTGCCCGGCGTGGTCGAGGAAATGAAGCGCCGCGGCCCCGGCGCGGCCGGCAGGCTGCAGGTGATCGAAGTTCCTGCCTGCGGTCACGCGCCCGCGCTCAACGTGCCCGAACAACTTGAGCCCATCGAGGGGTTTATCCGCGCGGCCGGCCGCTGAGGCTGCGGCGGCGTGACAATCGCCGCCCACCTCAACCACAAGGCCGAGACAAGGCCTCGAACACCATGGCGCTCTCGATGTACGACCTGTCCGTGCCCGTCTTCACGCGCGGACTCGGCCAACTCACCCATATCCTCGACAAGAGCCTCGCGCACGCGAAGGCCAACGGCATCGACCCGGCCACGCTGGTCGATGCGCGCCTCGCGCCCGACATGCTCACGCTGGTCGGCCAGATCCAGCGCGCGAGCGATGCCTCCAAGCTGGGCACGGCCCGCATCGCCGGCATCACCGCGCCGAGCTTTGCCGACGAGGAGAAGACCTGGGACGACCTGGTCGCGCGCATCGCGAAGACGCAGGACTTCCTGGCGGGCGTCGATCGCGCCCTGATCGACGGCCACGAGGACCGCGCCGTGACCATCAAGACCCGCGAAGGCGAGGCGACTTTCACGGCGCAGCGCTACCTGCTGCAGTTCGCGCTGCCCAACTTCTTCTTCCACGTGACCACGGCCTACGACGTGCTGCGCCACAAGGGCATGCCGATCGGCAAGCTGGACTATCTGGGCAAGTTCTGACCCGGGCGGCCTTCACGCCGCCGGGACAAAGTTCAAATTGCCGTGACACATGCGCACGCCCGGCGTGCGCCGCGAACAATCGAGCCTGACCGCTTTCGGTCTGACATTCGAGCGAGGTTCGCGATCATGAAGATGTTGTCCAGAAGGGCGTTCTCGGGACTCGCCGTCGGCTCCTCCGCGCTCGCGGCTGCCGTGGGCGGTGCGTGGCCGGTGCGCAGCGCGCTGGCCGCGTCGCCGGGGTTGCGGGACTACGGCAAGGCTCCCGAGTTCACCGGTATCGACAAGTGGCTCAACTCGGAGCCGCTCACCATGCAGGGCCTGGCGGGCAAGGTGGTGCTGGTCGATTTCTGGACCTATTCCTGCATCAACTGCATCCGCACGTTGCCCTACGTGGTGGGCTGGTACGAGAAGTACAAGGAGCGGGGCTTCGTGGTGGTGGGCGTGCATTCGCCCGAGTTCGCCTACGAGAAGTCGACGCGCAACGTGCAGGACGCGATCCAGCGTTTCGGCATCCGCTACCCAGTGGCGCAGGACAACGGCTTCAGCACCTGGAAGGCCTACAACAACCAGTATTGGCCGACCTTCTACCTCGCCGACAGCAACGGGCAGGTGATGCGGCGCCATTTCGGCGAAGGGGAGTACGCCGAGATGGAGGCCGCGATCGAGGCGCTGCTGGCGCGCAGGCCGCCGGCCTGAGCCCGGGCTGAGCCAGCTTTACTTGCCCGATTCGACGATGCGCCGCACCGCGGCCTTGCCTGCGGGCGTGAGGACCGGGTCGAGATCGGCGTAGGGCACTTCGACCTCGATCTCGCAGCCGTTGCCACGGGCGGGCTGGGCGAAGCGCATGCCCTCGGCTTCCAGCGTCAGGTCGTAGTAGGCGCCTTCTTCGTGGTTGGACTGGCAGTTGTCCTCGGCCTTCGACGCGTCGATGCCCGCGTAGCGGAACAGGAAGCGGCGCAGCTTCGGCGGCATCGAGCCGCCTCCGGTGCCGGATATTCGCCCCTCGGTCGGGCGCGACTTCGACAGCGAGCGCAGGCCGAACCAGGACCACGGATCGACCTGCTTGCCCGTCTGCAGGTCCCAGGTGCGATAGAACCAGGAGATGCCATTGCGGCCCATGCCGGCCGCCCAGGTGTAGTTGCGGATGCTGAGCCACTGCGAGGTCCAGTACTCGGGCTCGGCAGTGTTCTCGTCCTCCGCAGGCACGCCGACGCGGTCGAGGAATTCGCGTCGCTTGTCGAAGTACGCCTTGACCGCGTCCTTGCTGGTGTCGAAGTCGCGCCGCAGTTCGCGGTTGATGGCCGCCAGCGTGGGCTCGGGGCCGGAGAGCTCGACGGTTTCCTGGCCCGCGAAGCGCAGGCGACGGAAGCTGCGGCCGGGCGCGTATTCCTCCTTCTTGCCGACTTCGATCTTCGGCGGCGCTTCGAGCTGGCCCGCGTAGCCGTCGCTGCCGCAGGCCCGGTCGCCGCCCGTTGCATCGGCAAGGTCCAGCTTGATGGGCAGCGTGACGGGCGTGCCCTTCACGTTCTTCCAGGTGCCGGTCAGCGTGTTGCCCTTGGCCGGGTCCAGCGACCACAGGCCGGTGTCGCCGGCTTCGTGCCAGAAGCTGTCCTTCTCGGTGCGGCTCAGCGGGATCGCCTTGCGGTACTGCTTGTAGAAGTAGCTGCCGCTACGGAACTCGGCATTGAAGCAGGCCACGATGGCCTTGGTGCCGAGCGTGCCTTCCCACACGCCCTTGGGCACGTCCGCGGTTGCGGCCGCGCAGGGCAGCAGGGGCAGCAGCGGGAGCAGGCCGGCGAGGCACCGGGCGTGGAAATTTTTCATGGCTTACGGGCGGAGATCGAATACATGAGCGGGATGCGCGGCATGCCCTCGGGCGGCGCCATGCGGCGCCCGCCGATGTCGCGCATGCCCTCGAAGGGCTTCCAGCCGTTGGCGTACGGATACTCGTCGAACTGCTCGATGACGAGGCCGGCCCGCGACAGCGCGGTCGTCACCTGGCCCACGCCCCAGGTGAACTCGAAGCTCGGATGCGGGTTGCTGAAGTTCTCCACGCCGCGCTCGTAGCCTTCGCGCACCAGGCCGTCGCCGGACTCGGCCACGTAGTCGCTCACGCCCTGTTCGGGCACGGCGGCCTCGTTGAAGTAGTCGTAGTGGAACTTCCAGTCCTGATCGAACACCAGCGCGAAGGGGTGGAACTCGACGATGACGAAGCGTCCGCCGGGCTTGAGCATCTGCGCCACACCGCGGGCCCAGGCGGCGATGTCGGAGAACCAGCAGAGCGTGCCGTACGAACAGAACACGATGTCGAAGCGCTCGCCGCGTGCCTGCGCATCACGGAAGTAGTCGTAGACGTCCGAGCGCACGAAACGCGCCGCAATGCCCGACTGCTGCGACAGCCGCGCCGCGAAGTCGACGGCTTCGTCGGAGATGTCCACGCCCGTCACATCGGCGCCCATGCGAGCGATGCTCAGGCTGTCCTGGCCCGCATTGCACTGCAGGTGCAGCACCGACAGGCCCTTCACGTCGCCGAGCAGACCGGCTTCCTCTGGAAAGAGCGTGGAGCCCCCGTTGCGGAAGAAGGCAGCCTGGTCGCCCTTGTGGCTGTTGTGCGCGAGGGTGGCCGCGTTCCATGAGAGCCGGTTGGCTTCGTGCAGGTCTTTCTTCATCGGGCAGTGGGCGCCGTCTGCGTGGGCCAGCCGGCAAGGTTGCGTTCGGCGATGCCCGCGAGCGCGGTGATCCATGCGGGGCTGTCGTTGAGGCAGGGGATGTAGCTGAAGGCTTCGCCTCCCGAGTGCAGGAAGGCTTCGCGGCCTTCCATGGCGATTTCTTCCAGCGTCTCGAGGCAGTCGGCCGGGAAGCCCGGGCACACCACGTCGACACGCTTCACGCCGGACGCGCCGAGTTCGCGCAGCGTGGGCTCGGTATAAGGCTCCAGCCATTTGGCCTTGCCGAAGCGCGACTGGAAGGTCACGCGGTACTGCGCGCTCGAAAGACCGAGCCGCGCGGCGAGCAGGCGCGCAGTTTCGAGGCACTGCGCCTGGTAAGGATCGCCCAGTGCGATGTTGCGCGCGGGAATGCCGTGGAAGCTCATCAGCAGCACTTCGCCGCGAGCCTCGGTCTTCCAGTGCTTTTCGATGCTCAGGGCCAGCGCGTCGATGTAGGCCGGGTCGTCGTGGTAGTCGTTGACGAAGCGGAATTCGGGCACGCGGCGCTGCTTGCGGCTCCAGGCGTTCACGGCGTCGATCACGCTCGCGGTGGTGGTGCCCGAGTATTGCGGGTAGGCCTGCAGCACCAGCACGCGGCCGACGCCTTCGGCCTGCAGCGCGTCGAGCCGGGAGGCGATGGAGGGGCTGCCGTAGCGCATCGCGTCGCGCACCGTCGCGCGGTGGCCGCGCTCGCCGAGCCATCCGGCCAGCAGCGTGGCCTGCTTCTGCGTCCATACCTTGAGCGGCGAGCCTTCGCGCATCCAGATGCTCGCGTACTTGGCTGCCGACTTGGCCGGGCGCGTGCGAAGGATGATGCCGTGCAGGATCGGCGCCCAGACCGCCTTCGGAATCTCGACCACGCGCGGGTCGCCCAGGAAGTCGGCGAGGTAGGGGCGCACGGCGGCGGCGGTGGGGGCGTCGGGAGAGCCCAGGTTGCACCAGAGCACGGCGGTGCGAAGGGAACCGGGGGTACTCGGGGCGGCGTTCTCGTGGGTCGAAGGCATGCGATATTCTCGGGCATGACTTCCGCTTCCCCGGTGCCCACAGGCGCCGCGCCTCTCGATCTCAAGCCTCTGGACCTCAAGCGTATTTCGGCGATCTCGCTGGACCTCGACGACACCCTCTGGCCGATCTGGCCCACCATCGAACGCGCCGAGGCCGTGCTGCACCAATGGCTGCTGCGCGAAGCGCCCAAGACGGCCACGCTGCTGATGACCCCGGGCATCCTTCGCGAGCTGCGCGAAGCCACTGCCAAGGAGCGTTCCGATCTTGCGCACGACCTGAGCGCGCTGCGCCGCGAGTCGATCCGCACCGCGCTCACTCGCGCGGGCGAAGACCCGGCGCTGGCCGAGCCGGCCTTCGATGCCTTCTTCGCCGAGCGCCAGCGCGTGACGCTGTACGACGACGCGCTGCCTGCCCTGAAGTGGCTCAGCGAACGCTATCCGCTGGTGGCCATCTCCAACGGCAACGCCGACATCCACAAGACGGGCGTGGGCCGCTGGTTCCGCACCGCCTTCAATGCGCGCGCCTTCGGCAGCGGCAAGCCGCACGCGCCCATCTTCCGCGCCGCTGCCGCATCGGTGGGCCTGCTGCCCAAGGACGTGCTGCACGTGGGCGACGATGCCGAGCTCGACGTGGTCGGCGCGCTCAACGCCGGCATGCAGGCCGCCTGGCTGGTGCGCGACGAGCGGCCCTGGGTGCACGGCGCGCGGCCGCAGCTGATCGTGCCGAACCTGCACGCCCTGTGCATGGCGCTCGACGGCTGAGGCGTCAACGGGTCCGACAAGAAACTTGGTTCATTCCAGGAACACTGCGGAACCGGCTTTGCCGGGCCGCTGGTGTTGCCCCCTGCAAGGGGGTTGGCGAAGCGACACGAAGTGCGCGCAGCCTGGGGGTTAGCCAAATACCGGCCGGAAGAAGCTGCGTTCGTAGCTGAGGATGCAGCGCGTCTCTTCCGCGTACTTGAACGCGGCCTGGCATTCGGGGTCTTCCATCGAATCGGCGCGGTACTTCTCGTAGGCCGCCAGGCTCGGAAAGCTGAACATCGCCAGCGCCACGTTGTTCGTGCCCTCCGACGGCAGGAAGTAGCCGTGGTGCTTGCCGCCGAACTTCTCGACCAGCGGAATCCAGAGCCGGCCGTAGTGTTCGAATTCCTTGAGCTTGTAGGGATCGACGATGTAGCGCAGGTAGCAGGTGACCATGGTGGTTCGATTGGTGTCGGGTTGAGGGGCGCGCAGGGGTATTGGCGCGGCGCCAGCGATGAGGCGCCGGGCTGACTATAGTTTCCCGTTCGTCCCTCAACGTCTTTCTTGCGGCTTCGCGCCGGGCAGGATCTCTGAAGTGCATCTCTCCAACTGGCTCATCTTCTGCGGCGTCACGCTGCTCGTCGCCTTCACGCCGGGACCGGCCGTGCTGCTGGCGGTCTCGAATTCGATGAGCGTGGGCCCGCGACGCGCGATGATCAGTTCGCTGGGCAATGCAACAGGACTGTTCGTGGTGTCGGCCGCCGCGATGGCTGGGCTTGGCGTGGTGCTCTCCACCTCGGCCCATGCCTTCATGCTGCTCAAGCTGGCCGGCGCGGCCTACCTGATCTATCTGGGCATCAAGCAGTGGCGCAGCCAGGGCAGCGTGTTCGCCGATCTGCAGGGTTCTTCGGCGGCGGCCTCGCCGCGTTCGAGCTGGCGTCTGTTCGGGCATGGCCTGACGGTGGCGCTGACCAATCCCAAGGGCATTCTTTTCTTCTCGGCGCTGTTCCCGCAGTTCCTCACGCAGGATGCACCGCTGGCCATGCAGTTCGCTGTGCTGACGACGACCTTCGCAGCCGCCTCGGTGTTGTCGCATGCGTTCTACGTGCTGCTGGCGCGCCTGCTGCGCAGGCAACTGTCGGACCCGCGCCGTACGCGGCTGTTCAACAAGCTGTCGGGCGGCGCCTTCGTGCTGTTGGGGCTGAGCCTGCTGCGGCTGCCCAACAAGACGGCCTGATTCGCTTTTCTCAGCTTCTTCAGTCGAGCGCGAACTGCTCGCGCAGCGCCGCGCAGAAGTCGGCCGTGCCGCTGAGCGAGAGGGTGCACGTGACGAAGCGTGCGTCTTCTTCCTGCGCCTGCTGCAGGTCGTAGTCCCAGACACCGCCTTCCTCGAGTGCGCCGCGCGCATCGGGGAACACGGCTTCGGCCCAGGCCAGCACCTGCGCGATCTCGGCCTGGACCTCGGGCGTCCTGTCGGGCGTGGTCGAAGCCATCGCGTCGAAGGTGCCATGGCCTTCGGTGTCTTCGCTGTAGTCGAAGTCGAGGTAGCGCAGTTCGGTCGTCATGGTGTCGTCAATGCTCTCGCGACGGCCAGTCCGCTGAGGACCGCGCCTTCGAGTGTGGCGGGGTAGGGGCCTTCGACATAGTCGCCGCAGGCCTGCAGGCCTGGTGCGATGGCCGAGGGCGGCCGCGCGAGGCCCGGTGTGCAGGCGAAGGTGGCGCGCTTCTCGACCACGGTCTGCACGAGCCGCAGGTTCGCTCGGCCCAGTTGCGCGGCGGCTTGGGCAATGACCTGTTCTTCCAGCACTTCGCGCGACGCCTCGTTCGCACTCACCACCATTGCGAGCACGCCTTGCAGGCCGCCGAGCTGGCTCCTGTCGAAGACGAACTGCGCCGGTGCCGTGGCCGGATCGCTGCGAAGCGCGAGCATCGGCTCGGCGAGCGTCGTCGCGCCGCGCACGTAGACGGTGGCGATGGCCTCGAAGCGCAGCGCCTCGGTGGTCTCGCACCAAGGGTCCGCGGGCAGGTTGGACGCGCGCACCAGCCGGGCGGCATCCCAGGGCGCGCAGGCCAGCACGAGCTGATCGAAAGCTTCGCCGTCGACCAGCCATCGCCCGACCTCGGATGAAATGGCGCGGACGCGGGTGCCGATGCGCACGGTTGCGCCGCGCTCTAACAGCCACTGGATGGCGGCATCCGGCAGCAGCGCGCCCAGATCGGCGCGCGGCAGCAGCAGGTCCGCACCGCCGCTGCCACTGAAAAGCGCATCCTTCAGCACGCGCAGGAAAACCTCGCCGCTCGACTGCGCCACGGGCGTGTTGAGCGCGGAAACGCACAGCGGCTCGATCAGTTCCCGCATCACGCGCGGAGTGAGTCCGGCACAGAGATCGGCAACCGTCGTGCCGCGCTCACAGCGAAAACCCGAGAGCCTCCAGCCCACGGCGGTGCGCAGCAGCGACGACTTGTCGCGCCACGTCCAGCCGCGCGCCGTGAAGATGCCCGCAAGCAGATCGAGCGGCGCCGGCAGCCGCGGCAGCTTCAGTCCGCCCCCGTCGGCGAAACGCAGCGACAGAGGCAGCCGCAGCAGCACGCCGTCGACATCCACGCCCACATCGCGCATCAGCTGCAGCGTGGCGGTGTACGCACCGATCAGGATGTGCTGGCCGTTGTCCAGCGCCAGCCCGTGCATGTTGTCGACCCGCCGCGCCCGCCCGCCCGGCGTGTGCGCCGCCTCGAACAGCGTGACGGCATGTCCGAGCCGCGTGGCCTCCACCGCGCAGGCGAGGCCGGCCCAGCCGGCGCCGATGACGGCGGTCGTTCTCATTGACAGTCGCGTGGAAGCAGCACGCGGTCGTAGTAGGGGGCCAGATCGTCGTCCGGCTTGGCGCATCTCACGAAGCACCTATACGTCAAAAGCTCGATGCGCTCGCTTCTTGTCAATCCATCCTCGCGCAGCGCCTGATTGCGATCGTTCAAGTCGTACTTGCCATCTGCGTTGAAGAGCAGCTTGTCACCCACGATGTAGTCACGCCTGAATTGCGTTCGCCATTGCGAATTGGAGCCCCAGCCGTCTGCCAGATCCTCACGGCGGCGGAACTTGCGTCGATGCGCCCAGTACAGCGTTGACGATGTTGCGATTTCAGGGTTCAGCGTGCCAGCCAGGCAGGACACGGCAACACCGGCGCGCGAGAACATCATGGGGCCAAGCATGAGTGCGGGCCAATCAATCCGTTCAAGATCGATGTAGTCGCTGCGAGGCCGGAGAGGAGCGGCTTCGACGATGTCGACGATCTCGTGGAAAAAAGGCGAGTAGGCGGGCTCGTCAACCACGCGAAAACCCAGGCCGGTCATGAACGCGAGGTACTCGAGCAAGGTCAGCGTCGGCCCTTCCCAACTGTCGTAGGTTCCCCGCTGAAAAGCCATCAACAAGATCTCGTTGATGCGAGACAGCGCGTAGAGGCGCCAGGAGTCTTCGATGGCGATCGGCTCCGGCGACGTCTGCTGTGCGAACGCCGTCAGCCAGCCGCGCTCCCTTTCCATCCAGGGGCAGAGCAGTTCGTGGAAAAGGTTGGCCTTCGGGTCGGAGTTCAGGATCGCCCTGAAGAGGCCCACATGCGAAAGTTCGGATGCATCCATCTGACCGGGCGCTAGATGCGCCCCAATGCCTGTACCTTCCACGCCAGCCAGAACTTGCGCACCGGAGTCAGGCTCACCCGCTGGTTCAGCACCTGGAAGTTGTCGCGCTCGATCTCGCGCAGCAGGGTGCGGTAGATGCTGGCCATCATCAGGCCGGGCTTCTGCGAGCGGCGGTCGGCCAGCGGGAGCAGGGCGAGCGCTTCGTCGTAGGCGGCGTGGGCGCGCGCGGCCTGGAACTTCATGAGTTCGACAAAACGGTCGGAGTGCACGCGGTTCAGGATCTCGTGCGCCTTCACGTCGAACTTCTGCAGTTCGTTGACCGGCAGGTAGATGCGCCCGCGCATGGCGTCCTCGCCCACGTCGCGCAGGATGTTGGTGAGCTGCAGCGCCAGGCCCAGCTTGTGGGCGTAGGCGGTGGTCTGGGCGTCGGTCTGGCCGAAGATGCGGGCGGCGACCTCGCCGACCACGCCGGCCACGAGGTGGCAGTAGCGCGAGAGGCCCTGGAAGTCGAGGTACCGCGTCTGGTCCAGGTCCATCTGGCAGCCGTCGATCACCTCGTTGAGCTGGCGCGCTTCGATGCCGTAGGCCGCGGCGTGGGGCATCAGCGCCTGCATCACCGGATGGCGCGGCGTGCCCGCGAACGACTGCGCCACCTCGGTGCGCCACCAGGCGAGCTTGGTGGCGGCCACGCCGGGGTCGCTGACCTCGTCGACCACGTCGTCGACTTCACGGCAGAAGGCATAGAAGGCCGTGATCGCTGCGCGGCGCGGCTTGGGAAGGAACAGGAAGGCGTAATAGAAACTGCTGCCCGAGGCGGCGGCCTTGTCTTGCACGTATTGCTCGGGGGTCATCGGGGAGGCGCTGCTTTCATGGGGCGTGATTGTCTCCGCATCCGCACGGCCTTCCAGAGCAGCACCGGGGCGTCGAGCTTGCCGATGGCGGGGCGCTGCGAGAAGGTGTCGAAGCCCAGGTCCTCGATCTTGTCGAGGATGCGCAGGCCGCCCTGCACGACCAGGCGTAGCTCCCAGCCGGCACGGCCCGGCAGGCGATGCACGAGGGGCGCGCCCTGGTGCATCAGCTCGCGCGCCCAGTAGACCATCACTGCTATCAGATTGATAGCTTCCTGAGGTGGCTCGGAGGCGGACAGCGGCGCGAAGACCTTGAAGTTCTCGGGCGTCAGGCCGCGCCGGTCGCAGTCGGTCAGCGGAAAGTAGAAGCGGCCGCGCGGCAGGTCGACGCTCGGGTCCTGCCAGAAGTTGATGAGCTGCAGCGCGCTGCAGATGGCGTCGCTCTGGGCCAGGGCCCCGGCGTCGTGCACACCGTAGAGGTGCAGCAGCAGGCGGCCGACGGGGTTGGCGGAGCGGCGGCAGTAGTCGAGCAGCTCGGCGCGGTCGGCGTAGGTGCCGCGGTCGCGGGTTTTCTCGATGTCCTGCACGAAGGCGCTCAGCAGGTCGGCGAGCAGGTCTTCGGGCAGTCCGTGCCGGGCGATGCTGTGGGCGAGCGGGCCGAAGACGTGGGGCCAGCGCGACTCGGGCCGCACTTCGCCGCGGGCGGCCGCGGCCAGCTCTTCACGGTAGGCGCGCAGGTCGGCCAGGCGCTCGGTGGGCGATGCGCTGCCTTCGTCGGCGATGTCGTCCGCCGTGCGTGCGAAGTGATAGATGGCCGCGATCGGCGGGCGCAGGTGCGGCGGGCATAGCCAGGAGGCCACGGGGAAGTTTTCGTAATGCGCAGGTGGCGCGGCGTGTTGGGGAGTGGCGGACACGCCACGATTGTCAGCGACGACGCAATGCCCCGGCACTATGCTCGCAGCGTCGCCACTACGAACTCCCCCGCTTCATGAAAGCATCCGCTCCGGCTTCCGGGTCCCAGGTTTCAGCGTACGGCGAGGCGGCGCATCCGACGGGCCCGGCGCTCATGGTCGCGGCGCTGGGCGTCGTGTTCGGCGATATCGGCACCTCGCCGCTCTACGCCTTCAAGGAAACGATGAACCCCGAGCACGGCGTGCCGTTCACGCCCGATTCGGTGCTGGGGCTGCTCTCGCTGATCTTCTGGGGACTGATGTTCGTGGTCACGCTGAAGTACGTGGTGTTCGTGCTGCGTGCCGACCACGACGGCGAGGGCGGCATCCTGGCGCTGCAGGCCTTGGCGCGAAGCGCCGTAGCGGGACCGAAGACGAAGCCCTGGGTGTGGAGCGCCATCGGCATGCTGGGCCTGGTGGGGGCGGCCATGTTCTATGGCGACAGCCTCATCACGCCGGCCATTTCGGTGCTGTCGGCGGTCGAGGGGCTGGAGGTGCAGGCGCCCGTGCTGCAGCGCGCGGTGATCCCGACCACGGTGGTGATCCTGGTCGCGCTCTTCATGGTGCAGAAGAAGGGCACCGGCACGGTGGGCAAGATATTCGGGCCGGTCATGCTGCTGTGGTTCATCGTGCTGGCGGTGGCCGGCGCGTGGCAGGTGCTGCAGCAGCCGCAGGTGCTGGCGGCACTCGATCCGCGCCGCGCCTTCGGCTTCCTGATCGAGCACCGGGCGCAGTCGCTGGCGGTGCTGGGCGCGGTGTTCCTGGCCTTCACGGGCGGCGAGGCGCTGTACGCCGACATGGGGCATTTCGGCGCCAGGCCGATCCGCCTTGCATGGATCTTCATCGCGTTGCCGGGGCTGGTGCTGAACTACTTCGGGCAGGGCGCGCTGGTGCTGGCGAACCCGGCCGCCATCGACAACCCGTTCTTCCGGCTCTTTCCTTCGTGGGGCGTGCTGCCGATGGTGGTGCTGGCGGCAATGGCGACGGTGATCGCCTCGCAGGCGGTGATTTCGGGCGCCTTCTCGCTCACGGCGCACGCCATGCGCATGGGCTACCTGCCGCGCATGCGGGTCATCCAGACATCCGGCACGGCCATCGGGCAGATCTACGTGCCGGCGGTCAACTGGCTGCTGATGGTGGGAGTGCTGCTGCTGGTGCTGGGCTTCAGGAGCTCGGGGGCGCTGTCGGCGGCGTACGGCATCGCGGTGTCGATCACGATGGTGACGACCACGCTGCTGGCCGGCATCGTGGCCTGGGGGCTGTGGCGCTGGAACAAGGTGGCGGTGGTGATCGGCGTGGCGGCTTTCGCGGTGGTCGACCTGACTTTCGTGATCGCCAACAGCCTGAAGGTGGCCGAGGGCGGCTGGCTCACGCTGGCCGTAGCGGCCGTGGTGATGGTGCTCTTCACCACCTGGTCGAAGGGGCGCCGGCTGGGGCTGGAGGCGGCTGCGGCGGAGAGCCTGCCGCTGCGGCCCTTTGTCGAGTCGCTGGCGCAGCACATGCCGCACCGCGTCAGCGGCACGGCCGTGTTCCTGAACCCCGACGCCACGGCGGTGCCGCATGCGCTGCTGCACAACCTCAAGCACAACCAGGTGCTGCACGAGCAGGTGATCGTGCTGCGCGTGCTGCCTTGCGACACGCCGCGCGTCGACGCGCGCATCCGCATCGAGGCCGAGCAGCTGATGGAGGGCATCTGGATGGTCACGGCGCGCCACGGCTTCATGGAGCGGCCGGACGTGCCGGAATTCATCCGCATCCTGGCCTACCAGAAGACGCTGGCGATCGACTCGATGAAGACGTCGTACTTCGTCTCCCGGGCCTCGGTGGGCGAGGAGAACCTGCCGGGCATGAACCCGATCCGGCGCGCGCTCTTCGGCTGGTTGCAGCGCAATGCGGGGCGGGCCTCGGACTATTTCGAGCTGCCCGACAACCGGCTCGTGGAGATGGGCCAGCGAACCTAGAAGATTCGGCGGCTGGCAGGCCCTAGTGACCGGCGGGTCATTGACACCGGTTCACGTTTACCCTAGATTACTAACCAGTGGGTCAGTAATGATCCGGTTCGTCCTTTCCAGGGTGTCTCATGACCGCTTCCGCCGTCTTCCCGTCCCGCCTCCGCAGCGCCGCCTGGCTGCTGCTTCCCGCCATTTTTCTGGCTGGCTGCTCACCCAAACCCGCGGCTGAAGACCCGGTCCGGGCGGTCAAGTTCGTGACCGTGGGGGCGAGCGAATTCGACGCCCAGCCCGAGTTCTCGGCCGAGGTGCGAGCCCGCGTCGAGTCGCGACTGGGCTTCCGCGTCGGCGGCAAGATCACCAAGCGCCAGGCCGAGCTCGGCCAGCACGTGCAGGCCGGCCAGGTGCTGGCCCAGCTCGATCCGCAGGACTATCGTCTCGCCGCCGAAGCGGCACGCGCCCAGCAGGCCGCCGCGCTGACCAATCGCGACCTGGCCGCCGCCGACCTCAAGCGCTACACCGAGCTGCGGGCCCAGAACTTCATCAGCGGCGCCGAACTCGAGCGACGCGAAACCACCTGGAAGGCCGCGCAGGCCCAGCTCGAGCAGGCGCAGGCGCAACTCGCCTCGCAGGGCAACCAGGCCAACTACACGACGCTGGTGGCCGACGTGGCCGGCATCGTCACCGCCATCGAGGCCGAGCCCGGCCAGGTGGTGCAGGCCGGCACGCCGGTCGTGCGCATCGCGCAGGACGGCGCGCGCGACGTGGTGTTCGCGGTGCCCGAAGACCGCGCCACGCTGATCAAGACCGGATCGCCCGTCACGGTGCGCGGCTGGTCCGGCGGCAACGAGCTGCAGGGCCAGGTGCGCGAGGTGGCGGCGAGCGCCGACGCGGTCACGCGCACCTACTCGGTCAAGGTTTCCATCGACGCGGCCACGGCGCCGCCTCTGGGCGCCACGGTCTACGCCCGTCCGCAGGCCCTGGCGCATTCCAGCGCTCCTGTGATGAAGCTTCCGACCAGCGCGCTGCGCCAGGAAGGCAAGGGCACTTCCGTGTGGGTGCTCGACAAGTCGACGATGACGGTGCGCTCGCAGCCCGTGCAGGTGGCCACTGCCGACGGCAACGAAGCCGTGATCGTGGGCGGCGTCTCGCCCGGCATGATGGTCGTGGCCGCTGGCGTGCACGTGCTGTCGCCGGGGCAGAAGGTCACCATCTACCAGTCCAAGGAGGCGGCCGCGGCCGCCGCCAATGTCGGCAAGGAGTCGGCGCAGCCCGTCACGGCCGTCGCGGCGACGAACAAGGAGATCGCAGCGGGTGCCGCCAAATGAGCGGCGGCGCAGCGAACCCCAACGACAAGCCCTCGGGCTTCAATCTCTCCAAATGGGCGCTGGACCACGCGCCCCTCACGCGCTACCTGATGGTGGTGCTGATGGTGCTGGGCGCGTTCGCGTACTTCCAGCTCGGGCAGGACGAAGACCCGCCCTTCACCTTCCGCGCGATGGTGGTGCGCACCTATTGGCCCGGCGCCACCGCGCAGCAGGTGGCCGAGCAGGTCACCGACAAGCTCGAACGCACGCTGCAGGAGGCGCCCTACGCCGACAAGATCCGCAGCTATTCGAAGCCCGGCGAGTCGCAGATCATCTTCAACATCAAGGACTCGTCGAAGTCCACCGAGGTGGCGAACGTCTGGTACACGGTGCGCAAGAAGATCGGCGACATGCGCGCCACCTTGCCCGCCGGCGTGCAGGGGCCGTTCTTCAATGACGACTTCGGCGACGTCTACGGCGTGATCTATGCGCTGGAGAGCGAAGGCTTCAGCTATGCCGAGCTCAAGACCCTGGCCGACGACGTGCGCCAGCAGCTGCTGCGCGTGAAGGACGTGGCCAAGGTCGACCAGTTCGGCGTGCAGGACGAGAAGGTCTACATCGAGATCTCGCAGAAGCGCCTGGCGCAGCTGGGGCTCGACTTCAACGCGGTGCTCTCGCAGCTCGGCTCGCAGAACGCGATCGAGAGCGCGGGCACGATCCAGTCGCCGCTGGACGTGGTGCAGGTGCGCGTCGCGGGCCAGTTCACCAGCGTCGACCAGCTACGCGAGATGCCCATTCGCGGCAGCTCGGGCAACCAGCTCAAGCTCGGCGACATCGCCGACATCCATCGCGGCTACGTCGATCCGCCCTCGGTCAAGATGCACCACCAGGGCAAGGAAGTGATCGGCCTGGGCGTGTCGATGGCCAAGGGCGGCGACATCATCGCGCTGGGCAAGGCGCTGAAGGCCACCACGGCGACCATCGAGCAGCGCCTGCCGGCCGGCGTGAAGCTGGCGCAGGTGCAGGACCAGCCGGTGGCGGTGGCGAGTTCGGTCAACGAATTCGTGGGCGTGCTGATCGAGGCCGTGGCCATCGTGCTGGCCGTGAGCATCATCTCGCTGGGCCTGCACAAGGGCGGGCGCTTCGGCTGGTACATCGACATGCGCCCGGGGCTGGTGGTGGCCATCACCATCCCGCTGGTGCTGGCCGTGACCTTCCTGGCCATGAATTACTTCGGCATCGGGCTGCACAAGATATCGCTGGGCTCGCTCATCATTGCGCTGGGCCTGCTGGTGGACGACGCCATCATCGCGGTCGAGATGATGGTGCGGAAGATGGAAGAGGGCTACGACAAGGTCCGCGCCGCCACCTTCGCCTACGACGTGACGGCCAAGCCGATGCTCACGGGCACGCTCATCACCGCTGCGGGCTTCCTGCCGATCGGCATCGCCAAGTCGGTGACTGGCGAGTACACCTTCGCGATCTTCGCGGTGACGGTGATCGCGCTGGTGCTGTCGTGGATCGTCTCGGTGTACTTCGTGCCCTACCTGGGCACGCTGCTGCTCAAGGTGAAGCCGCACGACCCCAACGCGCCGCCGCACGAACTCTTCGACACGCCGTTCTACAACGCCTTCCGCCGCTCGGTGAACTGGTGCGTGCAGCACCGCTGGATGACCATTGGCGCCACGGTGCTGATCTTCGCACTGGGCATCTTCGGCATGGGCAAGGTGCAGCAGCAGTTCTTCCCGGATTCGAGCCGGCCGGAGATCCTGGTCGACATCTGGTTCCCCGAAGGCACCTCGTTCGCCGCGAACGAGGAAGTGGCCAAGCGCGTCGAGAAGCGCCTCATGCAGGAGGCCGGCGTGAGCACCGTCAGCACCTGGATCGGCTCGGGCGTGCCGCGCTTCTACCTGCCGCTGGACCAGGTGTTCCCGCAGACCAACGTGTCGCAGCTGATCGTGCTGGCCAAGGACCTCAAGGTGCGCGAGACCCTGCGCATCAAGCTGCCGCAGGTGCTGGCGCAGGAATTCCCCGAGGTACGCGGCCGCGTGAAGCTGCTGCCCAACGGCCCGCCGGTGCCGTACCCGGTGCAGTTCCGCGTGATCGGGCCCGACCCGGCGCTGCTGCGCGGCCACGCCGACGAGGTGAAGGCGGTGCTGCGCGACAACGCCAACATGCGCGGCGTGAACGACAACTGGAACGAGTCGGTGAAGGTGATCCGCCTCGAGATCGACCAGGCCAAGGCGCGCGCGCTGGGCGTGACCAGCCAGGCCATCGCGCAGGCTTCCAAGACCATGTTCAGCGGCACGACCGTGGGCCAGTACCGCGAGAACGACCTGCTGATCGACATCGTGCTGCGCCAGGCGCCCGACGAGCGCCAGGCCATCTCGGACATCGGCAACGCCTACATCCCGACGACCTCGGGCCGCTCGATCCCGCTCACGCAGATCGCCAAGCCGGTGTTCACCTGGGAGCCGGGCGTGATGTGGCGCGAGAACCGCGACTACGCCATTACCGTGCAGGGCGACGTGATCGAGGGCCTGCAGGGCGCCACCGTGACCGCGCAGCTGCTGCCCAAGCTGCGCGAGCTCGAGGCCGGCTGGGTCGCGGCCGGGCAGGGCGCCTATCGCATCGAAGTGGCGGGCGCGGTGGAGGAAAGCAGCAAGGGTTCGGCCTCCATCGTGGCGGGCGTGCCGATCATGCTGTTCCTGGTGTTCACGCTGCTGATGCTGCAACTGCACAGCTTCAGCCGTTCGTTGCTGGTGTTCATCACCGGTCCGATGGGCATCGCCGGCGTGGCCGGCGCGCTGCTGGTGCTGAACCGGCCCTTCGGCTTCGTCGCGCTGCTGGGCGTGATCGCGCTGATGGGCATGATCCAGCGCAACGCGGTGATCCTGATCGACCAGATCGAACTCGACCGCGCGGCGGGCGTGCCGGCGTGGGATGCGATCGTCGAATCCGCGGTGCGCCGCCTGCGGCCGATCGTGCTGACGGCGGCCGCAGCGGTGCTGGCGATGATCCCGCTGTCGCGCAGCGTGTTCTGGGGGCCGATGGCCGTTGCCATCATGGGCGGGCTGATCGTGGCAACGGTGTTGACCCTGCTCGCGCTGCCCGCGATGTACGCCGCTGCATTCCGTGTGAAGCGCGAGCCGGAAACGCTGCCAATTAGCGTCTAAAATCGCTGGCTGACCGATTTCAAGCGGATGGTCTTTGGCCCACGGGAATCCGTGGTGCGAAAAGCCCGTCCGCTTTTGCATTCACCTGAAAAAAGATTGGCATCGCGCGGGTGGCGAAATTGGTAGACGCACCAGGTTTAGGTCCTGACGTTCGCAAGAACGTGCCGGTTCGAGTCCGGCCCCGCGCACCAGCCCTGCACGTAGCCCGTTCTATCGAGCAGACTGAAAGCCCCGTTCCGCAAGGAGCGGGGCTTTTTCTCTTTCCCTTTTCCCCGGCTTACCAGTCGCTACTGCTGCTGCTGCTGCTGCTGTCGCTGCTTCCGCTGTCGGAGCTGCTGCTACTGCTCGAGTCGTCCCACGAGCTCGTGTCGCTGATGCCGAAGTCGTTGTCGACGAAGCTGCGGTCGACCTGGCGCTCCGGCTCCGGGTCGGACGTGGGCCACAGGCTGCTGCCCATCCTGTCGTTGCCGCTGTCGTGGCCGCGGTGGGTGTTGAAGATGTTGACCGTACTGCCCCGGTGCTCGTCGGAGCGGTCGTTCATCATGTGGCGCAGCAACTCGCCCGCGACAACCGCGCCCACGCCCGCTGCCGCACCCGCGGCCAGCGCGCCGCCGATGCCGGGCCCCTGGCTGGGTGCGGGAGGTGCGGAGCCGTAGTCCCTGTAGTCGTCCGTCCTGCCGTAGCCCATCGACGAATCGCTCGTGGGCCTGGAGAACCTGGTTCCGCTCCCGGCGGGGACAGGCGCCTCGAAGGTGGTGGCGCGGCGGCGCTGCTGGAAGACCACATAGGCGACGACGAACAGCGCCACGATGCCGATCGGCCCCCAGGGGATCGGGCCGGACGATGAGCCCGTATCCGTCTTGCCGGACGCCAATGCTGCAGCCGGGCTGGGTACGGGCGGTGGCTCGGGTTTGGTCTCGACCGGTTTCTCCAGCTTGCGCTCGAGCTTGGCGACCGATTCGGCCTTCGCGAACTTGAGTCCCGGCGAGAGCTCCTTGGCCAGGGCCAGTTCGTCGCGGGCATCGTCGAGCTCGCCCTTCATCGCGAGAAGCTCGGCGTGCACATAGCGGGCCTTCGCGCTCTTCGGATGGTTCTTCAGCACCTTCGCGATCATCGCGTCGGCATCGGCCATCTTTCCGTTGCTCGCAGCTTCGTAGATCTGCTGGATGGTTGGCTCCTTCGCCGCCGCTGCAGCCGGCGTGGCGGTCTTGGCCAGCGCGGGCGCAAGCATGCCGAACGCGAGGGCCACGGTGAAGGCGAGGGAGGCGAGCAGTCGCTGGAAGAGCATGGGCATTCGTTTCTCGGGGAAATGTCGAATCGCAGCCACTGTAAAGGCGAATTCGGTGCCGGATCGGACATGTTGTGCGATCTCCATCGCCATCGGTCCTTGGCCCGCTCAGAACGGGCGCTTCCAGCCGATTAGAATCATCGGTTGCCCAGTTTTGCAGGCGGCACGCACGTGCCTCCGCATAAATCCCGCGAGCGCGTGTAAGTCCTTGATCTGTATTGATAAAAAGATGCAGGCCCCGCGCACCAGCCCCTTACCAGGAAGACATCATGACCGTGACCGTTGAAACTCTCGAGAAGCTCGAACGCAAGATCACGCTGACCCTGCCGGTCGGCACCATCCAGTCCGAAGTCGATTCGCGCCTCAAGAAGCTCGCGCGCACCGTCAAGATGGACGGCTTCCGTCCCGGCAAGGTGCCGATGAACGTCGTGGCCCAGCGCTATGGCTACTCGGTGCACTACGAAGTCATGAACGACAAGGTCGGCGAGGCCTTCTCGCAAGCCGCGAACGAAGCCAAGCTGCGCGTCGCCGGCCAGCCCCGCATCACCGAGAAGGAAGACGCGCCTGAAGGCGAACTGGCCTTCGACGCGGTCTTCGAAGTGTTCCCCGACGTCAAGATCAACGACCTGTCGGGCGCCGAAGTCGAGAAGCTGTCGGCCGAAGTCGGCGATGACGCCATCGACAAGACCCTGGACATCCTGCGCAAGCAGCGCCGCACCTTCGCCCAGCGCGCGCAAGACGCCGTGGCCCAGGACAGCGACCGCGTGACCGTCGACTTCGAAGGCAAGATCGACGGCGAGCCCTTCCAGGGCGGCAAGGCCGAAGACTTCCAGTTCGTCGTCGGCGAAGGCCAGATGCTCAAGGAATTCGAAGACGCCGTGCGCGGCATGAAGGCCGGCGACAGCCGCACCTTCCCGCTGTCGTTCCCGGCCGACTACCACGGCAAGGACGTGGCCGGCAAGCAGGCCGACTTCCTCGTCACCGTGAAGAAGATCGAAGCCTCGCACCTGCCCGAAGTCAACGAGCAGCTCGCCAAGTCGCTCGGCATCGCCGAAGCCACGGTCGAAGGCCTGCGCGCCGACATCAAGCGCAACCTCGAGCGAGAAGTGAAGTTCCGCCTGCTGGCCCGCAACAAGAACGCCGTGATGGACGCCCTGGTGGCCAACGCCGAGCTCGACCTGCCCAACGCCAGCGTGCAGTCGGAAGTCAACCGCATGGTCGAAGGCGCCCGCGCCGAGCTGAAGCAGCGCGGCATCAAGGACGCCGACAAGGCTCCGATCCCCGACGAAGTGTTCCGCCCGCAAGCCGAGCGCCGCGTGCGCCTGGGCCTGGTGGTCGCCGAACTGGTGCGTGCCAACAACCTGCAGGCCAAGCCCGAGCAGATCAAGGCCCACATCGACGAGCTGGCCGCCAGCTACGAGAAGCCGGCCGACGTGGTGCGCTGGTACTTCAGCGACAACAACCGCCTGGCGGAAGTCGAAGCCGTCGTCATCGAGAACAACGTGACCGATTTCGTGCTGAGCAAGGCCAAGGTCAACGAAAAGTCGGTGTCGTTCGACGAACTGATGGCTCAGCAGCAGGGCTGATCTCCGTCTCGCCCGCAACGCCAATGGGGCTTGTGCTTTGCGGCACGAGCCCCATTTCACTCAGGCGTACAGTTCAGAAACAGCGAACGATTCCATTTCCCGGAGAGCAAATACATGAGCGCACAGGATATCCAGGCCCTCGGCATGATCCCGATGGTCATCGAGCAATCCGGCCGCGGCGAGCGGTCGTATGACATCTATTCGCGTCTCCTCAAGGAGCGCATCATCTTCCTGGTGGGCGAGGTCAACGACCAGACCGCCAACCTCGTGGTGGCCCAGCTGCTGTTCCTCGAGAGCGAGAACCCGGACAAGGACATTTCCTTCTACATCAACTCCCCGGGCGGCAGCGTGAGCGCCGGCATGGCCATCTACGACACCATGCAGTTCATCAAGCCCGACGTGTCGACCATGTGCCTGGGCTTCGCGGCCAGCATGGGCGCCTTCCTGCTGGCAGCCGGCGAGAAGGGCAAGCGCTTCTCGCTGCCCAACTCGAAGATCATGATCCACCAAGTGCTCGGCGGCGCACGCGGCCAGGCGACCGACATCGAGATCCACGCCCGGGACATCCTGCGTACGAAGGACCAGATGAACCGCATCCTGGCCGAACGCACCGGCCAGCCGCTGGAAAAGGTCAAGGCCGACACCGAACGCGACTATTTCCTCACGGCCGACGAGGCCAAGGACTACGGCCTGGTGGACCAGGTCGTCGCCAAGCGCGGTTGAACGCCGGCGCCGAGGGCGCCAAATGGCAAAAAACGGCGTTTTCCACACGGGAAACGCCGTTTTTGTTTAGTTATCATTGTCCCTACCCTGTAACGAGGCAAATGTCCATGGCCGATAAAAAAGGCTCCTCCAGCGAAAAAACGCTTTATTGCTCGTTCTGCGGCAAGAGCCAGCACGAGGTCAAGAAGCTGATCGCGGGCCCTTCGGTCTTCATCTGCGACGAGTGCATCGACCTTTGCAACGAGATCATCCGCGACGAACTCCCGGCGGGTGAGGAAGCGCGCGAGGCGCGCAACGACCTGCCCACGCCGCTGGAGATCAAGGCCAACCTCGACAACTACGTGATCGGCCAGGAGCCGGCCAAGCGCATGCTGTCGGTGGCCGTCTACAACCACTACAAGCGCCTGCGCCACAAGGAAAAGGCCAAGGGCGACGACGTGGAGCTCAGCAAGAGCAACATCCTGCTGATCGGCCCCACCGGCTCGGGCAAGACGCTGCTGGCGCAGACGCTGGCGCGCATGCTCGACGTGCCCTTCGTGATGGCCGACGCCACCACGCTGACTGAAGCCGGCTACGTGGGTGAAGACGTCGAGAACATCATCCAGAAGCTGCTGCAGAGCTGCAACTACGAGGTCGAGCGCGCCCAGCGCGGCATCGTCTACATCGACGAGATCGACAAGATCTCGCGCAAGTCCGACAACCCCTCGATCACGCGCGACGTGTCGGGCGAGGGCGTGCAGCAGGCGCTGCTGAAGCTCATCGAAGGCACCATGGCCAGCGTGCCGCCGCAGGGCGGGCGCAAGCATCCGAACCAGGACTTCCTGCAGATCGACACGACCAACATCCTTTTCATCTGCGGCGGCGCGTTCGCGGGCCTGGAGAAGGTCATCGAAAACCGCACCGAAGCCTCGGGCATTGGCTTCGGCGCTTCGGTCAAGAGCAAGCAGCAGCGCAGCCTCACCGAGGTGTTCCGCGAAGTCGAGCCCGAAGACCTGATCAAGTTCGGCCTGATCCCCGAGCTGGTGGGCCGCATGCCCGTGGTCGCCTCACTCGCGGAGCTCAGCGAGGACGCGCTGGTCCAGATCCTCACCGAGCCCAAGAACGCGGTGGTGAAGCAGTTCACCAAGCTGCTGCAGATGGAGGGCGTGGACCTCGAGATCCGCCCCGCGGCGCTCAAGGCGATCGCCCGCAAGGCGCTGGCACGAAAGACCGGTGCGCGCGGTTTGCGTTCGATCCTTGAACAGTCACTGATCGACACCATGTTCGAATTGCCGAACGCGACCAATGTCGACAAGGTGGTGGTCGAGGAATCGACCATCGACGAAAACAAGCCCCCGCTGCTCGTGTACCGCGAAGCGGCGAAAAGGCTTAAAGCCAAAGACGCGAAGGATCTGCATGTCTGGCCATACCCCTCTGCCTCCCGAAGCCCTCGACCTGCCGCTGCTGCCGCTGCGCGACGTCGTGGTGTTTCCACACATGGTGATCCCGCTGTTCGTGGGGCGCCCCAAGAGCATCAAGGCGCTCGAACTCGCCATGGAGGCGGAGCGCCGCATCATGCTGGTGGCCCAGAAGGCCGCCGCCAAGGACGAGCCCTCGGTCGAGGACATGTTCGAGGTCGGCTGCGTCTCGACCATCCTGCAGATGCTCAAGCTGCCCGACGGCACGGTGAAGGTGCTGGTCGAAGGCCAGCAGCGCGCCCGCGTGAACCGCATCGATGACGGCGAGACCCACTTCTCGGCCAACGTGACGCCCGTCGAGGCGCCCGAAGGCGGCGAGAAGGGCACCGAGGTCGAGGCGCTGCGCCGCGCGGTGATGCAGCAGTTCGACCAGTACGTCAAGCTGAACAAGAAGATCCCGCCCGAGATCCTCACCTCGATCTCGAGCATCGACGATCCGGGCCGCCTGGCCGACACCATCGCCGCCCACCTGCCGCTCAAGCTCGACAACAAGCAGGCCGTGCTGGACCTCGACGACGTCAAGGCTCGCCTGGAGAACCTGTTCGGCCAGCTCGAGCGCGAAGTCGACATACTGAACGTCGACAAGAAGATCCGTGGGCGCGTGAAGCGCCAGATGGAGAAGAACCAGCGCGACTTCTACCTCAACGAGCAGGTCAAGGCCATCCAGAAGGAGCTCGGCGAGGGCGAAGAGGGCGCGGACATCGAGGAGATCGAGAAGAAGATCAAGCTCGCGAAGATGTCCAAGGAAGGCCTGAAGAAGGCCGAGGGCGAGCTCAAGAAGCTCAAGCTCATGTCGCCCATGTCGGCCGAGGCCACCGTGGTGCGCAACTACATCGACGTGCTGATCGGCCTGCCGTGGAGCAAGAAGACCAAGATCAAGCACGACCTCGCCAACGCCGAGGCGGTGCTCAACGCCGACCACTACGGCCTGGAGAAGGTCAAGGACCGCATCCTCGAATATCTCGCGGTGCAGCAGCGCGTGGACAAGGTCAAGGCGCCGATCCTGTGCCTCGTGGGACCTCCGGGCGTGGGCAAGACCTCGCTGGGGCAGTCGATCGCCAAGGCGACCGGCCGCAAGTACACCCGCATGGCGCTGGGCGGCATGCGCGACGAAGCCGAGATCCGCGGCCACCGCCGCACCTACATCGGCGCGCTGCCGGGCAAGGTGCTGCAGGGCCTGAGCAAGATCGGCACGCGCAATCCGCTGTTCCTGCTGGACGAAATCGACAAGCTGGGCACCGACTTCCGTGGCGACCCGTCGAGCGCGCTGCTGGAGGTGCTCGACCCCGAGCAGAACCACACCTTCGGCGACCACTACGTGGAAGTCGACTTCGACCTGAGCGACGTGATGTTCGTCGCCACCTCGAATTCGATGAACATCCCGCCGGCGCTGCTGGACCGCATGGAAGTCATCCGCCTCTCGGGCTACACCGAGGACGAGAAGACCAACATCGCGATCAAGTACCTGCTGCCCAAGCAGATGAAGAACAACGGCGTGAAGGACGACGAACTGTTCGTCACCGAAGAGGCCGTGCGCGACATCGTGCGCTACTACACGCGTGAAGCGGGCGTCCGTTCGCTCGAGCGCGAACTGTCCAAGATCTGCCGCAAGGTGGTGAAGGGCCTGCTGCTCAAGCAGCTCACGCCCAAGGTCACCGTCGACGGCGCGAACCTCAACGAGTTCCTCGGCGTGCGCAAGTACACCTTCGGACTCGCGGAGAAGCAGAACCAGGTCGGCCAGGTGGTCGGCCTCGCGTGGACCGAAGTCGGCGGCGACCTGCTGACGATCGAGGCCGTGACCATGCCCGGCAAGGGCGTGATCAGCCGCACCGGTTCGCTGGGCGACGTGATGAAGGAGTCTGTCGAGGCCGCGCGCACCGTGGTGCGCAGCCGCTCGCGCCGGCTCGGCATCAAGGACGAGATGTTCGAGAAGCGCGACATCCACATCCACGTGCCCGACGGCGCCACGCCGAAGGACGGCCCGAGCGCGGGCGCTGCGATGACGACGGCCTTCGTGTCGGCGCTCACGGGCATTCCGGTGCGCGGCGACGTCGCGATGACCGGCGAGATCACGCTGCGAGGCGAGGTCACCGCCATCGGCGGCCTGAAGGAAAAGCTGCTGGCCGCGCTGCGCGGCGGCATCAAGACCGTGCTGATCCCGGAAGAGAACGCCAAGGACCTGCAGGAGATCCCCGAGAACGTGAAGAACGGCCTCGAGATCGTGCCGGTGAAGTGGATCGACAAGGTTCTCGAGATCGCTCTCGAAGAAGCAGCCCGAGCCGCTGTCCGACGAAGAGGTCGCTGCGTCCGCTGCTGCGATGGCCGAACTGGCCAAGCAGCGCACGCCGGCACCGGCCTCCGAAGGCTCGGTCAAGCACTGATCGAACGGTCGCAAAAGTTGCGGGACCTTGAAAAATTGGTATATACTTCAAGGCTCGAAACGCGGGAATAGCTCAGTTGGTAGAGCGCAACCTTGCCAAGGTTGAGGTCGAGAGTTCGAGACTCTTTTCCCGCTCCAGTTTTGAAAAAGGGAAGCTCCAGCTTCCCTTTTTTTCGCTAGTTCGATTTCGTATTTCTGCGTGGCGCGATAGCAAAGCGGTTATGCAACGGATTGCAAATCCGTCTAGTCCGGTTCGACTCCGGATCGCGCCTCCACTCTCTCGGTTCAAACTGATTCGACCCCGAACGCCAAGCCCCGCCAACCGACGTTGCCGGGGCTTGTTTTATTTGGGTTATCGTCGATGTCCAACCTGACGCCCGGATGGTGAAATTGGTAGACACATCGGACTTAAAATCCGCCGCTTCCTTAATCGGGGCATACGGGTTCGACCCCCGTTCCGGGTACCACTCTTACAAGGGAGCATTAGATGCCTCGCTACAACGCTCCATTTGAAATTCATGTGCACGGCGACGTGCCGCTGCGTGCGGACGCGACCTTCGAGCAGATCCAGGAGGCGCTCAAGCCGCTGTGGAAATACGCCGGTGCCAAATCGCTGGCCGACGGCGCCACCAGCAGCTACGAGGAAGAACCCGGCATCCGTTTCGAGCAGAAGGACCACATGCTCCAGATGTGCTGGACCGTGGCCGGCGACGAGGACTTCCGCCAGGCGCTCGACGAGATGTGCATGGGCCTGAACGAACTCTCAGAGCGTGGAGCCGCCATCGAGGTCACTTTCTACGACACCGACTTCGACGAGGAAGAGGGCGACCCCGAGGAAGAATCGCGCGACGACTTCGTGATGCTGTTCGTCGGCCCCAACCCGGCCGCGATCATGCAGGTGCAGCGCGACTTGCTGGTGGAAGACGTGGTCAACCTCATGGAGCGCCACTTCGACGGCTCCGAACTGGGTGGCGTGGTCGCCGAGATCGATCGCCTCTTCAGCGACCGTTTCGATGCGCTCGTGAATTCGCTCGAGATCGGCAAGCGCCCGCGCGGCACCGGCGGTTCGGGCAGCGGAGGCAGTGGCGGCGGGCATGGCGGCGGCCGCCGTCCGCGCCACCTGCACTGATTCCGCGGCACCCCGCGAAGACGCGCCACAACAAGCCACAGGCCCTCGCATGGCCCTGTTCCCCGCCTCGGCGCTGAGACCGGGCGTGCGCAAGCGCGAGGTGTTCGGCTGGGCGATGTACGACTTCGCCAACTCGGGCTACACCACGGTCGTCATCACCGCTGTGTTCGCCGCCTACTTCGTGGGCGGTATCGCCAAGGGCGCTCCATGGGCCGCCTTTGCGTGGACCGCGGCGCTCAGCACCTCGTACGCCATCGTGATGCTCACGATGCCCGCCATCGGCGCATGGGCCGACCTGCGCGCGGCCAAGAAACGCGTGCTCATGCTGGCGACCATCGGCTGCGTCTTCGCAACGGCGGCGCTTGCCATCACCCCCAGCTTCTCCGGCGCTGCCGGCGTGGCGCTGGCGATGGCGCTGATCGTCGTTTCCAACGCCTTCTACTCGTACGGCGAGTCGCTCACCGGCGCCTTCCTGCCTGAGCTCGCGACGGCCGAGGGAATGGGCAAGGTGAGCGGATGGGGCTGGGCCTTCGGCTACGTCGGCGGCATGCTCGCGCTGGGCATCTGCCTGGCCTACGTGCTGTGGTCTCAATCCAAGGGCCTGCCGGCGGCGCACTTCGTGCCGGTCACGATGCTGATCACGGCCGCCATCTACGGATTGGCCGCATGCGCCACCTTCGCCTTGCTGCCCGAGCGCGCACAGCCCAGGGCCGCCGATACCGGGCTCGGCGCCTGGCAGCAGCTGCGCGCAACCTACCGGCAGGCGCGGGCATATCGCGACTTCATGTGGCTGCTGGCATGCACCGTCTGCTACCAGGGCGGCGTGGCGGTGGCCATCACGCTCGCGGCCATCTATGCGGAACAGGTGATCGGCTTCGTGGCGAGCGAGACGATGGTGCTGATCTTCGTGCTCAACATCGCGGCGGCGCTGGGTGCCTTCGGCTTCGGCTACGTGCAGGACCGCGTCGGCCACAAGGTTTCGCTGGCCGGTACGCTGGCCGCGTGGATAGCGGTCTGCGTGATCGCCGCGATGGTCACCACCAAAGGCGGTTTCTGGTGGGCCGCGGCCATCGCGGGACTCTCGATGGGTTCGAGCCAGTCGGCCGGCCGCGCCATGACGGGCTACCTGGCACCGCCGCAGCAACTCGCCGAGTTCTTCGGCCTGTGGACCTTCGCGACGCGGCTGGCGAGCATCGTCGGCCCGCTGAGCTTCGGCGCCATCACCTGGATGACCGGCGGCAACCAGCGCATCGCGATCCTCTCGACGGCCGTGCTCTTCGTGGCGGGGCTGTTGCTGCTGCTGCCGATCGACATGCAGCGCGGCCGGCAAGCCGCGCTGCGCGCCTGATCAGGCTTCGATCAGGGCAGCCTGTCGCCGAACAGGCTGTCGTTGGTCAGCGGCCAGCCCACTTCTGGCGCATAGCGCACGGTCCAGTTCGCCGGGTTCTTCACACGCGCCGCGAAGGCGGCCAGGTCGGAGCGGTCGAGCGAGCCGGTGTAGATCGCGCTGGTCTGGTTGGCGGGACTCACTGTGAAGCTGAAGGCGGTGCCGGCGGTCGTGACGGCGTCGGGAATGGTGCCCGCGGTGCCACCGAGGGTGATGGTCGCGAGGTAGTCGCCGACGGCGGTGATCTGCCCCGCCACGCCGTCGCCCAGTCCGGCGATGGTGCCGCCTGCAATCGCATAGACGGTTTCCGACTTGCCGATGCCGCCCGGCGACCCGAGCGTGAAGCCCTTGTCCGCGATCGGATTGCCCGTGACGTCGGTCTGGATCGTCACGATGGTGCCTGCCGGCAGGTTCTGGTCGGCGGTCCAGAAGAAGGCCGTCTCGTTGGTGATGCCCGTGAACTCGTTGGTGCCGGACTTGCGGTCGCGGTCGGTGAACAGCACCTTCGTGCCGCCGTTCACCGCCTTCAGGAGCACGAAAGCGTAGGCGTCGGGCGCCTCGGCGTTGGCGGCCATGAAGAGCAGGTCGCCGGTGGCGAGCGTGGTGGCGCCGGCGGTGGTGGTGAAGCTCAGCGTCGTCGCGTCGCCGATGCCGGCAAAGGCGTTGCCGGTGGGGTCGGTGATCGCGTTGCCGTCGATGGTGACGTAGTAGCCGCTGCTCGCCGCCAGCGGTGCGGTCGGCACCAGCTTCAGCTTGTTGAAGGCCACCTGCAGGCGTGCGGCGGGGCTGCTGGCATCGAAGGTCTCGACCACGCTGCCGTCGGCCTTGTGCAGCACGATGCTGCCCGAGCCCAGGCGCACGGCTTCGTTGAACGTCAGCGTGAGCGATGCATCGAGGTTCACGCCCACGAGGCCCGCCAGCGATGCCTTCTTCAGCTTCGGCGCAGTGGTATCGACCAGGGGCGAACCCAGACGCACCACGAAGCCGTCGAATTTCTGGTCGGCGGGCGGCAGGTCCTTCGAGGCGGTCTTGCCGTCCCACTTGGTATCGCCGTTGTCCAGCAGCAGCTGGACCTCCGTACCGGCCTTCACGGGGCCGGGCACCTCCACGACGGACTCGAAGCTGCCGCCGGTTTTCTTCGACAGCGAATCGAGGTCGTTCGACAGCTCGACCGGTGCGCTGCCGGGATTGCCGTTCCATGCGAAGAGCGCGAAGTTTCGCTCCACGTCCGGGCTCGCGGGGCCTGCAGGGCCGGCGACGATCAGGTAGTTGCCATCGGTGCCCTTGTCGATCGAGCGGATGCCGCGGCCGCCCAGTTCGAGCTCGATGGGCGCACCGAAGGCGGCCTGGGTGGCGGTGCCTGCGACCAGCGCCGCGTAGTTCTGCAGCGGCACGATCAGCGCCTTGGAGCGCACGGTGGCACCCGTCTGCGGCGCGCGGAAACCGAGCCACAGCGCGGTGTCGCCCGGCGAGCTGGTCATGCCCTCGATGGAGAAGCCGTCGACCCGCTCAGGCGCGATGCCGGCGCCGGCCGACACGGCAAAGCCGAAGTGATTGGCGCCGAGGCCGTGCGCGTTGCCGGAATCCCAGGCGATGAGCTGCGCCTCGAGCAGCGCGAACTGGCCGACATAGTCGAACGCGGTGGCCGCGCCGGTGCCGCTCACCTTGACGGCGAACAGGTGCGATCGGTCGGAGACGGCGTCCGCGCCGTCCTTCTTGTTGCTGTTGGAGCCGGTGAGGTACAGCGTGTCGCCGATGCGCGTGGCGGCCTCGAGGTCGAGTTCCTTGGCGAGCTTGGGGCCTTCGAGCTTGTAGCTCCATTCCTTCACCGCGGCGCCGCCGGCGCGCGGGTAGACGCGCAGTACGTTGGCTTCGTCGTCCGCCACGATCATGAAGTTGTCGGGCAGGGCGATGGCGGTCGATGCGTCGGACGAGCCCTCGGTGGTGCCCGCATTGGGCGTGAATCGTGCCTTGGAAACGAGCTGGTCGGGCTCAGGCTGCGCGGCGGGCGGCTGCGCCGGTGGCTGGGCAGCAGGAGGCGGCGCAGTGCTTGCCGGCGGAAAGATCGCGCCGAAACCGGAGCCACCGCCGCCGCCTCCGCAGGCGCCCAGCACGAGCGCAAGAGCGCCGGCGAGGATCATGGGCTTGAAGGGAATGCGGGCCTGGGAGAGTGAGTTCATCGTGCGCGGCAATACTTTTTGACAAACCGCGCATGCTGGTACTTCTGTATGACGGCCCGGTGAAAAGCGGGCCTTGAATCAGGCTCCCGTCAGGGGACTTGCTGCTGGAGCGACTTCGGCACCTTGTAGCGTTCGCCGTCGTAGCGCAGCGTGACGGTGTTGAACTTCGGGGGCAGCGCCTTCTCCACGCAACCCTGGTCTTCCAGCTCCTGCGCGCGGCTCTGCAGCAGCGTGCGCGACAGCTGCAGGTCGTCAAAGCCGTTGCTGCTGCCGTTGCCGACCGACACCATGGTGCGCAGCTTCTCGAAGTGGCCGGTACAGGTGGAGTCCCATCCGCCATGGTCGTGGTCGAGCTCGACCTCCTGCAGCACCTGGCGCAGCTGCTTGCCGTGGTGCACGTAGAGCCGCATGGTTTCGCTGGCCAGAGGGTTGCCGGGCGCGTTGCTGCCGCGATAGCGCACGCGCAGCCCGAAGGCGCGCGCCTCGGGCGAGAGCACGTAGCGCGAGGTGTCGATGCGCAGGTCCTGGATCGAGGTGGTGGCGTCCTCGTCGAGCGCCTCGGGCTGCATGAGGCGGCCGATCACGGTGTCGCGATCGGTATTGCCGTTGTCCGGGCGCTGGATCAGCAGGATCTCGATGTCGAACACCTTGGCGCCGCGGTCGGTGGTTTCGCGGGGCATCGGAAGAACGACGATGCTGCGTCCCGGAAAGGCCGGCCAGATCTTGCAGGCAGCGAGCCGCTCGTCGAGCTGGCGGTTGGGATGCAGCTTGGCGTGCATGCGCTCGGCAAGGCCGCTCTCGCAGGCCGCATGGCTCAGGCCGGCTGCCGAAAGACCCCAGGAGGAAGAGGGCGCAGGAGGCGATGCGGCGCGGCAGGCGCATGGTTGTCCGGTCGTCCGGCTCAGGCCGTGGCCGCGGCGGGAAGCCCGAGCCATTTCGCGGCAGCCGCCTCGAGCACGGCGACATCGCCGCTGCTCTGCAGCAGCAGACCGCCGCTGCCGCTGTCGGCAAGCCGGCCCGCCGATGCCAGCAGGCGCCGCGTCTGCTGCGCGACCGGCACGCCCGTGTCGATGAAGCGCAGCGTGGCCGGCGCATGCCTGCCCAGCTCGTCCTTCACCAGCGGATAGTGGGTGCAGCCGAGCACGACCGTGTCGACCTCGCCGGGCCGATCGCCGAAAGGGCCGGCCTCGGCCATGTAGCGTTCGGCCAGCGCCGCGATGCCGGCCGAGTCGAAACCTTCGATGGCCTTCACCAGCCCGTCGCAGGGCACGGGCCGGACATCGGCCGATCCTGCGAAGGAGGCGCGCAGGGTCGCGTATTTCGCGCTGGCCAGCGTGCCGCGCGTGGCCAGCACCGAGATGTGCCCCGTGCGGCTCGCAGCCACTGCAGGCTTGAGGCCGGGTTCCAGCCCCACGATCGGCAGGCTGGGGTGGTCGGCACGAAGCAGGTGGATGGCGGCAGTGGTCGCCGTGTTGCAGGCCACCACCAGCGCCTTGATGCCGTGCTCGCGCAGCAGGTGTTCGACCACCGCGCGCGAGCGCTCGATCACGTAGGCGTCTCCGCGTTCGCCGTAGGGCGCATAGGCCGTGTCGGCGAAGTAGACGAAGTGCTCGTGCGGGAGCTCGGCCCTCAGCGCGGCCAGCACGCTGAGGCCGCCGACCCCGCTGTCGAAGACGCCTACCGGGCTCAACTCAGGCTTCTTCCATCATGATGGTCTTGAACTCGCCCGTGGCGATGCGCTTCTGCCACTCGGCCGGGCCGGTGATGTGCGCGCTGGTGCCGCCGGCGTCGACCGCCACCGTCACGGGCATGTCGACCACGTCGAATTCGTAGATGGCTTCCATGCCCAGGTCCTCGAAGCCCACCACCTTGGCGGTCTTGATGGCCTTGCTGACCAGGTAGGCGGCGCCGCCCACGGCCATGAGGTAGGCGCTCTTGTGCTTCTTGATGGCCTCGATGGCGACCGGGCCGCGCTCGGCCTTGCCGATCATGGCGATCAGGCCGGTCTGCGCCAGCATCATTTCGGTGAAGCCGTCCATGCGGGTGGCGGTGGTGGGGCCGGCGGGGCCGACGGCCTCGTCCTTCACCGGATCGACCGGGCCGACGTAGTAGATGACGCGGTTGGTGAAATCGACCGGCAGCTTCTCGCCCTTGGCCAGCATGCCCTGGATGCGCTTGTGCGCGGCGTCGCGGCCGGTGAGCATCTTGCCGTTGAGCAGCAGGGTGTCGCCCGGCTTCCAGCTCGCCACTTCGGCGGGCGTGAGCTTGTCGAGGTCGACGCGCTTGCTCTTCTTTTCATCGGGGGCCCAGTTCACATCGGGCCACAGGTCGAGCGAGGGCGCTTCGAGGTAGACCGGGCCGCTGCCGTCCATCGTGAAGTGCGCGTGGCGCGTGGCCGCACAGTTGGGGATCATCGCCACGGGCTTGCTCGCCGCGTGCGTGGGATACATCTGGATCTTGACGTCCAGCACGGTGGCCAGGCCCCCCAGGCCCTGAGCGCCGATGCCCAGCGCGTTGACCTTCTCGTACAGCTCGACGCGCAGCGCCTCGACCTTGCTCAGCTCGGCGCCCGAGTTCTTCTTGGCCAGCAGCTCGTGCATGTCGAGGTCGTCCATCAGGCTTTCCTTGGCCATCAGGGCGGCCTTCTCGGCGGTGCCGCCGATGCCGATGCCCAGCATGCCCGGCGGGCACCAGCCGGCGCCCATGGTGGGCACTGTCTTGAGCACCCAGTCGACCACGCTGTCGCCGGGGTTCAGCATGACCAGCTTGCTCTTGTTCTCGCTGCCGCCGCCCTTGGCGGCCACGGTGACCTCGAGTTTGTCGCCCGGCACGATCTCCGTGAAGATCACCGCGGGCGTGTTGTCCTTGGTGTTCTTGCGGTCGAACTGCGGGTCGGCCACGACCGAGGCGCGCAGCGTGTTGTCGGGGTGGTTGTAGCCGCGGCGCACGCCTTCGTTGATGGCGTCGTCGAGGCTGCCCGTGAAGCCGCCCCAGCGCACGTCCATGCCCACCTTGAGGAACACGTTGACGATGCCGGTGTCCTGGCAGATCGGGCGCTGGCCGGTCGCGCTCATCTTGCTGTTGGTCAGGATCTGCGCGATGGCGTCCTTGGCCGCCGGGCTCTGCTCGCGCTCGTAGGCGCGGGCCAGGTGGGCGATGTAGTCGGCGGGGTGGTAGTAGCTGATGTACTGCAGCGCGGCGCTGATCGATTCGATCAGGTCGGCCTGCTGGATCGTGGTCGTCATGGTGGGGGGGCTTTGTAGGAGTGTGGAAACGCCCCCCGATTATCTCAGCCGCCGCGCCTGCCCCGCTTACCTTGCCGCTTCCCGGGCCTGCTCCACCCAGCCGTCGAAGAGCTGCCGGTGCGCCCGGATCCACCCGTCGGCATGGCGCTCCACGTCCTGCTGGGTGTTGGCGTCCTGGCTCATGCGCAGGTTCTGGGCGTTGATGTCGCCGATCGGCAGCTTCATCACCTCGAACAGCTTCGCCGCGGCCGGGTTCTTCTCGACGAAGGCCCGGTTGGCGACGATCTGCTCGTTGTTGGCCTGGAAGCCGTAGTTCCTGCCGTTGGGCAGCTGGGTGTCGACATTGCCGCCGTCGCCCTGCGACGACGAGAACGGCACCTGCAGCCACACCACGTCCTTGCCCGGGCGCAGCACGGCGCTGACCCAGTACGGCGTCCACGTGTAGTACAGCACCGGCTTGTCCTGCCTGAATCGCGCGATGGTGTCGGCCATCAGCGCGGCGTAGCTGCCTTGCCGGTGGCTGACGGTGTCGCGCAGCTGGTAGGCCGTCAGGTGGTTCTCGATGGCGAGCTCGCAGCCCCAGCCGGGGTTGCAGCCCGTGAGGTCGGCCTTGCCGTCGCCGTCGATGTCGAACAGCTTCGCGATGGCCGGGTCTTTCAGCTGCGCGATGTTGGTGATGCCGTACTGCTCGGCCGTCTTGCGGTCGATCAGGTAGCCCTGCACCGCGCCTTCGGAATACACGCCCTTGCGCCAGAGCTTGGCGTCGCCGCCGCTGTTCTTGTAGAAGTCGGCGTGCAGCAGGCTCCAGTGGTGGGCCATGAAGGTGGCGTCGCCGTTGGCGATGGCCAGGTGCTCGGTGGCGGGCTCCAGGTCCTTCATGGGCTCGACCTTGTAGCCGAGCTTCTCCAGGCCGCGCATCACCAGCAGCGTCTGGAAGGCTTCTTCCGCAAGCGAGCTCTTCAGCGGCTGCACGGTGACGCCCTTGCCGGGCAGGTCGTTGGCGGCCTGGGCGGCCGCGCCCGAGGCCACGAAGGCGAGGGCGAGCAGGCCGCGGGCGATGAATCCGGTCTTGTTCCTGACGAAGTTCATGTGGCGGGTTCCTCCGTTCATCGCGCCTGTGCGGAAAGGGCGGGCGCGGGCTCGGCGTCGTTGCGGGCCGGTGCCACTGCACGCTGCAGCATGCGAAGCGCAAGGCCCACCGGCCCCGTGTGCCACCAGCGGCGGCCGCCGCCGCGACGCGACTTGCCCATGGCCTGCGTCAGGCGGTCCAGCGAGATCGCCAGCAGAACGATGCCCAGGCCGCCCACGGTGGCCAGGCCCATGTCGAGCCGGCCGATGCCGCGCAGCACCATCTGGCCGAGGCCGCCCACGGCGATCATCGAGGCGATGACCACCATCGACAGCGACAGCATCAGCGCCTGGTTGATGCCCGCCATGATCGACGGCATGGCCAGCGGCAGTTGCACCTTCACCAGCATCTGCCACGGCGAGGCGCCGTAGGCGCGCGCAGCCTCGATCAGGTCGGGGCGCACCTGGCGCAGGCCGAGGTTGGTCAGGCGCACCAGCGGCGCCAGCGCGAAGACGATGGTCACGATCACGCCCGGCACATTGCCGATGCCGAACAGCATCACCACCGGCACCAGGTACACGAAGGCCGGCGTGGTCTGCATCGCGTCGAGCACCGGACGCATCACGCGCTGCGCGCGGTCGCTGCTGGCCAGCAGCACGCCCAGCGGCAGGCCCACGGCCATGCAGAACACCAGCGAGGTCAGCACCAGCGACAGCGTCACCATCGCCTCGGGCCAGATGCCCAGCATGGCCACCAGCAGCAGCGCCACCGTGGTGCCGATGGCCAGCGCGCGGCCGGCGAACTGCCAGGCCAGCAGGCCGATGAGCGCGATCATCGCCAGCGTGGGCAGGCCGGTGAGCAGGCCCTGGATCCAGTTCAGCGTGCCGTCGATGGGCAGGCGCACGGTCTGGAAGAAGGGGCGGAAATGCTCCACCACCCAGCCCAGGCCGCTGTTGATCCAGGATTCGATGGGCAGCGAGCCATCCCACAGGCGGTGCAGTTGCAGGCCGCCCGCGGCATCGGCGTGGCCGGCGAGCTGATGGGCGCTATCGAGCGGCGCGGGGGCGTCGAGCCAGGCGCTGGTTGCGGAGGTGTCGGGCGCGGCCGACAGGGCTTCCCACGGGTCGACCGGCGCCGGCGCGGCAGCGGGCGTCGCGAGCGCGGTCGATGCGTCGTTCATCGGCGCGAGTTCGGAGGGCAGTGCGGTGTCGTTCATCTGTTGTGTCCTTCGATTTCGTTCAGGCGGCAGTGGCGGCGGCGGTGGAGACAACGGCGGCCACGGGTTGCTGCGGCTGGTGCGCCGGGTCGATGGGCGGCGTGTCGCGATCGAGGAACTTCAGCAGCGTCGTCTTGCTGATCGCGCCGCAGAAGCGGCCGTCCGCCGCCACCACCGGCACCGCGCACGGCGCCTGGGCCACCTGGCCGAAGAGGCCGGCCACGGGCGCATCGGCGTCGATCGTGCCGAGGTCGTTCAGGAACGCGTGGCGCAGGCCCAGCGGGCCGGAATGGCCGTCGAGCGCCGCGCGCAGGGTGTCGGCCGACACGGTGCCCAGGTAGCGCTTGCTCGGGCTGGTGACGTAGGCGAAGTCGCGGTCCTGGTCTTCGAGCTGCTTGAGCGCCGCGCGCGCGCCGCGCTCGGGGTGCTCGCAGACCACGGTGAGCTGCTTGCGCGCGATATCGCCCGCCTTGAATACGGCGGCCGCGTCCACGCCGCGCACGAAGCTGCGCACGTAGTCGTTGGCGGGGCTGCGCAAAATCTCGTCGGGCGTGCCGACCTGGATCACCTGGCCGTCCTTCATGATCGCGATGCGGTCGCCGATGCGCATGGCCTCGTCGAGGTCGTGCGAGATGAAGACGATGGTGCGGCGCTGCTCCTGCTGCAGGCGCAGTAGCTCCGACTGCATCTCGGTGCGGATGATCGGATCGAGCGCCGAGAAGGCCTCGTCCATCAGCAGGATCGACGGATCGGAGGCCAGCGCGCGCGCCAGGCCCACGCGCTGCTGCATGCCGCCGGAGAGCTCGTCGGGGTAGCTGTCGCCCCAGCCCGCCAGGCCCACCTGCGCGAGCGCCTTGTCGGCCTGCGCGAGGCGCTCCTTCTTGCCGGTGCCCGAGAGCTCTAGGCCGAAGGCGGTGTTCTCGCGCACCGTCATGTGCGGCATCAGCGCGAACGACTGGAACACCATGCTGATGTCCTTGCGGCGCAGCGCGCGAAGCCGCGCGTCGGAATGCTCGTTGATGTCGGCGCCGTCGATCACGATGCGCCCGGCGGTCGGCTCGATCAGCCGGTTCAGCAGCCGCACCAGCGTCGACTTGCCCGAGCCCGAGAGGCCCATGATGACGAAGATTTCCCCGGCCTGGATCTCGAAGGTGGCGTCGAACACGCCGATCGACTGGCCGGTGCGCGCCAGGATCTCCTTCTTCGAAAGTCCTTGGCGGACCAGCTCCAGCGCTTGTTCGGGCTCGTCGCCGAACACCTTGAAGACATGGTCGATGAGAATTCCTTTGGCCATACGTCGGGGCTCCTTGGGTGAAGGGTTGACAGATCGCCGTCCTTCGGAAGCTCCGGAAGCTCCAAAAAGGGCGACGCGACCACGCCCCAGCCCGTCAGATGGAGGGGCTGCCGACAGGCACTGAAGACGACAGGGCGACGAAGCCAGTGCCCGCCGGATGCTTCATCCGCAGCGCGACGGGCCTGGTCGAGGGGCGCCGGCTGGATGAGCTTGACGTGGCAATGGGGCTGGAAAGATCCGGCCGGTTTGCCGGGCAGGGCCCGGCGGGAGCACCTTGCACCGCGACGGGATTCGGAGATCCGCGAGTAGTGCAGGCTTGACCAACGTTGTCATCATGACTTGTTGGTCGTCAGAAGCTGTCAATTATAACTTTTTGACATGATGAGGTCAAGGCAAGCGGCAGGGCGCCGGTGTCGGCGGCGGTGCAATGCCCTCGTCAGATGAGAGCTACTCTCATCGGGGCGATACTCCATGGCGCGCCGGCAAGCGGCGCGACCTTTCATGATCCTGCGGAGCTTTTTCTCATGACGACTTCCCCCAAGACCCGTGCCGAGCGCGATACCTTCGGACCCATCGACGTGCCGGCCGACAAGCTGTGGGGCGCGCAGACGCAGCGCTCGCTGCAGAACTTCGACATCTCCGGCGAGCAGCAGCCGCGCGAGATCATCAAGGCGCTGGCCCAGGTCAAGCGCGCTTCCGCCGTGGTCAACCACGCGCTGGGCCTGCAGGACGAGAAGAAAACCAACGCGATCGTGGCCGCGGCCGACGAGGTCATCGCCGGCAAGCACCCGGGCGAGTTCCCGCTGGTAGTCTGGCAGACCGGCTCGGGCACGCAGACCAACATGAACGTCAACGAGGTGCTGGCCAACCGCGCCAGCGAAATCCTCGGCGGCGAGCGCGGTGAAGGACGCCTCGTGCACCCGAACGACGACGTGAACCGCAGCCAGTCGAGCAACGACGTGTTCCCCACGGCGATGCACGTGGCGGCCGTCGAGGCCATCACCCACAAGCTGCTGCCGGCCATCGCGAAGCTGCGCGGCACGCTGGAGCAGAAGTCGAAGGACTTCGCCGACATCGTGAAGATCGGCCGCACCCACCTGCAGGACGCCACGCCCCTCACGCTGGGCCAGGAGTTCTCCGGCTATGTCGCGCAGCTGGCTCATGGCGAGGCGCACGTGCGCGCCGCGCTGCCGCACCTGTGCGAACTGGCGCTGGGCGGCACGGCCGTCGGCACCGGCCTCAATGCGCCCAAGGGCTATGCGGAGCAGGTGGCGGCCGAACTGGCGAAGCTCACCGGCCTACCGTTCGTGACCGCGCCGAACAAGTTCGAAGCCATGGCCAGCGTCGATGCGCTGGTGCACGCGCACGGCGCGCTGAAGACGCTGGCCGCCAGCATGAACAAGATCGCCAACGACGTGCGCTGGCTCGCCAGCGGCCCGCGCAGCGGCATCGGCGAACTGAGCATTCCCGAGAACGAGCCGGGCTCGTCGATCATGCCGGGCAAGGTCAACCCGACGCAGAGCGAGGCGGTGACGATGCTGGCCGCGCAGGTGTTCGGCAACGACGTGGCCATCAACATCGGCGGCGCCTCGGGCAACTTCGAGCTGAACGTGTTCCGTCCGATGGTGGCGCACAACTTCCTGCAGAGCGTACGCCTGCTGGCCGACGGCATGGTGAGCTTCAACGACCACTGCGCGGTGGGCATCGAGCCCAACCGCGAGCGCATCACCGAGCTGGTGCAGCGCTCGCTGATGCTGGTGACGGCGCTGAACACGCACATCGGCTACGACAAGTCGGCCTACATCGCGAAGAAGGCGCACAAGGAAGGCACCAGCCTGCGCGATGCGGCGATCGCATCGGGCCACCTGACGGCCGAGCAGTTCGACCAGTGGGTGGTGCCGGAGAACATGACCGGGCGTTGATCCGGCCGGCTCAAACGAAAAAAGGACCCTCGCAGGTCCTTTTTTGTTTTCTGCCTGCAGCTCAATATCCGATGGTGTAGCGCTGGCGCGAGTGCGCGGGCTTTTCGAGTTCGTCGATGAACGCGATCGCGTAGTCCGCGAAGCTGATCCAGCTGCGGCCTTCGGCGCTCACGAGCAGGTCGTCCTTGCCCAGGCGGAACTTGCCGGTGCGCTCGCCTTCGACGAATTCGGCGGAGGGCGAGAGGAAGGTCCAGTCCAGGTCCTTCTCGTTGCGCAGCGTGTCGAGGAACACGCCGCCGGCCGAGGCTTCGGCGCGGTACGCGTCGGGGAAGTTGGGCGTGTCGATCACCTTCAGGCCGGGCGCCGCGAACAGGCTGCCCGCGCCGCCGACCACCAGCAGGCGCTTCACGCCGGCGCGCTTCGTTGGCTCGATGATGGCCGCGGGCGGCACGGTGGCGAAGTGCGCGGCGCTGAACACGGCGTCGTGGCCGGCCAGGGTCTTCTCAAGCGCAGCGCCGTCGAGCACGTCGAGATCGACGGCCTTCACGTTGGCGCGGCCCGCCAGCTTGGCGCTGGCCTTGCGGGCGATGGCGGTGACGGTGTGGCCGCGGCGCAGGGCCTCGTCGAGAAGCTGGCTGCCGGCGCGTCCGGTGGCGCCGATGATGGCGATGTGGCTCATGGTGACTCCTGTGAAAGATCGGAAGGATCGAGAGATCGGGATGGGATGGAGCGAATCTTAGGTTTCTGGTTTCGAAAGAAATACCTCGATTTGCGCGCTTGTTTATTCCTAAAATCGTTCGAATGGATCGATTGAATGCAATGCGCGTGTTCGTCGCCGTGGTCGATTCGGGCAGTCTTTCGGCCGCGGCCGACAAGCTCGACATGTCCCGCCCGGTCGTCACGCGCTATGTCGCCGAACTGGAGCAGTGGACCGGTGCGCGCCTGCTGCATCGCACGACGCGTCGCCTGAGCCTCACGGCGGCGGGAGAGGAGCTCCTGCCGCGCTGCCGCCAGGTGCTGGAGCTCACGGGCGACATGCAGGCCGCGGTGCGGCATCCGGCGGAGGCTCCGCGCGGGCAGCTTCGCATCACGGCCAGCACTTCGTTCGCACAGGCCCAACTGGCCGATGCCATGGCCGACTATGTGCGGATCTATCCGGGCGTGGCGGTCGACCTGGTGCTGCTGGATCGTGCGGTGAACCTCGTCGACGAACGCATCGACCTCGCGATCCGCGTGGCGGCCGAGATCGACCCGAACCTGATTGCGCGGCGGCTCACCGATTGCCGTTCGGTGGTGTGTGCCTCACCGGCCTATCTGAAGGAGCACGGCAGGCCGTCGAGCGTGGAAGAGCTGGCGCAGCGTAACTGCCTCACGCACTCGTACTTCGGGCGCAGTCTTTGGAATTTCACGCGCAAGGAAAGCGGGGAGCCGGTGTCGGTGGCGGTCGGCGGCAACGTGTCGACCAACGATGCGGCGAGCCTGATGTACCTGGCGAGGGCAGGGGCCGGCATCGCGATGCTGCCGACATACCTCACGTCGCAGCTGCTGCAGTCCGGCGAACTGGTGCGGCTCTTCGGTGATTTCGAGCCGCAGGTGGTAGGCATGTACGCGGTGTATGCATCGCGCAAGCACATGCCGGCCACGCTGCGCACGATGCTCGATTTTCTGGCCGCGCGCTTCACCGATCCACCCGCCTGGGACGTGCTGCCGCAGGCGGGTCGGGGCGGCTGAACAGGCTCAGTGCGGGTCGGCGGGCGGATGGGCAGGTGCCATCAGCCGGTCGGTGTAGGCGATGGCCATCGCCGAGAACAGGAACGCGATGTGGATCACGGTCTGCGCGATCAGCACGCGGTCTGTGTAGTTGTCCGCGTTGATGAAGGTCTTCAGCAGGTGGATGGAGCTGATGCCGATGATGGCGGTGGCCAGCTTCACCTTGAGCACCGAGGCGTTCACATGGCTCAGCCACTCGGGCTGGTCGCGGTGGCCTTCGAGGTCCATGCGGCTCACGAAGGTTTCGTAGCCGCCAACGATCACCATGATAAGCAGGTTGGAGATCATCACCACGTCGATCAGCGCGAGCACCACGAGCATGATGACCGTCTCGTTCAGCGTGCCCACTGGCGCCGTGGTCTTGTAGCCGATGCTGGTGATTAGCGCCTGCAGCGCATCCTTGGAGCCGAAGGCGGCCTCCACCAGGTGCAGCAACTCGACCAGGAAGTGCACCACATACACCGCCTGCGCCACGATCAGGCCCAGGTACAGCGGCAGCTGCAGCCAGCGGCTTGCGAAGATCAGCTTGGGCAGGGGGCGAAGCGGCGAACCACGGCGTGGTACGGGCGGGTTCCGGGTGTCGAAAGGGTCGGGAGCAGACATCTGCAGTCCGGTTGTGGAGGACCGCGAATTCTAGGGGTGTCCCGGTGACGCCCTCGTGATAACCCCGAGAGGGCCATCGAACAGGCTCTAACATGGCAGCCGTCAGTGACCCGTAAGTCGGTCCGCCGACATTACGGCCGCACCCATCCTGGAGACAAAGAGCATGAGCAGCAGCGCATCGAAGAACATTGAATCCGTCCTGGTCGAGAACCGCGTCTTCCCGCCGGACGCCCGCGCCACGCAAGGCGCACGCATTTCCGGCATGGCCGCCTACGAGGCCCTGTGCAAGGAAGCCGAGAACGACTTCGAGGGTTTCTGGACCCGCCTGGCCAAGGACAACCTGAACTGGACCAAGCCCTTCACCAGGACGCTCGACGAATCGAATGCGCCGTTCTACCAGTGGTTCGGCGACGGCGAGCTCAACGCCAGCGCCAACTGCCTCGACAGGCACATCGGCACCCCGGTCGAGAACAAGACCGCCATCGTCTTCGAGGCCGACGACGGCACCGTCACCAAGGTCACCTACAAGGAGCTGCTCGCGCGCGTGAGCCAGTTCGCCAACGCGCTGAAGGCGCGCGGCATCAAGAAGGGCGACCGCGTCATCGTCTACATGCCGATGACCATCGAGGGCGTCGTCGCCATGCAGGCCTGTGCGCGCATCGGCGCCACCCACAGCGTGGTGTTCGGCGGCTTCTCGGCCAAGGCGCTGCAGGAGCGAATCATCGACGCGGGCGCGGTGGCGGTCATCACGGCCAACTACCAACTGCGCGGCGGCAAGGAGCTGCCGCTGAAGGCCATCGTGGACGACGGCATCGCGCTGGGCGGCTGCGAGTCGATCAAGACCGTGCTGGTGTACGAGCGCACGCCCACCGCGTGGAACCGCGTCGAGGGCCGCGACATCAGCTTCACCGAGGCGCTGAAGGGGCAGGGCACCGAATGCGCGCCTGTGCCGGTCAACGCCGAGCATCCGCTCTTCATCCTCTACACCTCGGGCTCCACCGGCAAGCCCAAGGGCGTGCAGCACTCCACCGGCGGCTACCTGCTGTGGGCGAAGCTCACGATGGACTGGACCTTCGACATCCGCCCCGAGGACGTGTTCTGGTGCACCGCCGACATCGGCTGGATCACCGGCCACACCTACGTCGCCTACGGCCCGCTCGCGGCCGGTGCCACGCAGGTGGTGTTCGAGGGCATCCCGACCTTCCCGCACGCGGGCCGCTTCTGGCAGATGATCGAGAAGCACAAGGTCAGCGTGTTCTACACGGCGCCCACCGCGATCCGCTCGCTCATCAAGGCGGCCGACGGCGACGAGAAGGTGCATCCGAAGAACTGGGACCTCACCAGCCTGCGCATCCTCGGGTCGGTCGGCGAGCCGATCAATCCCGAGGCCTGGATGTGGTACCACCGCAATGTGGGCGGCGAGCGCTGCCCCATCGTCGACACCTTCTGGCAGACCGAGACCGGCGGCCACGTCATCACGCCGCTGCCGGGCGCCACGCCGCTGGTGCCGGGCTCGTGCACGCTGCCGCTGCCGGGCATCATGGCCGCCATCGTCGACGAGACCGGTAAAGACCTGCCCAACGGCGCGGGCGGCATGCTGGTCATCAAGCGGCCCTGGCCCTCGATGATCCGCACGATCTGGAACGACCCCGAGCGCTTCAAGAAGAGCTACTTCCCCGAGGAAATGGGCGGCACGATCTACCTCGCCGGCGACGGCGCGGTGCGCAGCGCCGACCGCGGCTACTTCCGCATCACCGGCCGTATCGACGACGTGCTGAATGTGTCGGGCCACCGCCTGGGGACGATGGAGATCGAATCGGCGCTGGTCGCCAAGACCGACCTGGTGGCAGAAGCCGCCGTGGTGGGCCGCCCCGACGACGTGACGGGCGAGGCCGTGTGCGCCTTTGTCGTTCTCAAGCGCTCACGCCCGACCGGCGAGGAAGCCAAGCAGATCGCCAACGAACTGCGCAACTGGGTCGCCAAGGAAATCGGCCCCATCGCCAAGCCCAAGGACATCCGCTTCGGCGACAACCTGCCCAAGACCCGCAGCGGCAAGATCATGCGCCGCCTGCTGCGCAGCATCGCCAAGGGCGAGGCGATCACGCAGGACACGTCGACGCTGGAAAACCCTGCGATCCTGGAGCAGTTGTCGCAGACGAACTGATCCGGGATCCGGCCGGAGGCCGGTACGTGCGAAGCACGTTAGCAGGTGAAGACGGCACTCATATCGCGCAGCGATGTGAGGTGCCGGCAGAATCCGGCGATCCTGGAGCAGTTGTCGCAGACGAACTGACCAGCAGTGCATTAGTGCTGTAGGACATGGCCGTTTATGCGGCCATTTGCGCCGAACGGGGCTCTTCGCTGAGGTAAAACCGTCGCAACCACCGCGCGCCTCGATGCGCACGGGTTCCGACGTGTTCGATCTTTCCGAAGGAGGCCCCAAATGGGCGTGAGATCCGCTTTTCTTTTCGTCGTCGTGCTGCTCATCGTGGCGCTCGCCGCGCTCAACTGGGGCACGCTGGCCACGCCCACCGACGTGTGGCTGGGCTTCATGACCGTCTCGGCCCCGCTGGGCCTCCTGATGCTGGGGCTGACCGCGGTGCTGGCGGCCTTCTTCCTCGTCTATGTGCTGTACCTGCACAGTTCGGTGCTGATCGACACCAAGCGCCACACCAAGGAAATGCAGGCCCAGCGCGACCTGGCCGACAAGGCGGAGGCATCGCGCTTCACCGAGCTGCGCAACTTCCTGGAGGCGCAGGAGAACAAGCACATGGCGCAGAACGCCGATCGCCAGACGGCGATCCTGGCGCGGCTGGAGCAGCTCGAGACGGCGATCCGACTGCGCTCGGACCAGACCGACAACACCCTGGCTGCCCACATCGGCCAGCTCGAGGACCGCATCGAGCGCCGGCCCGTGCCGGCCGACATCAACCCGCAGATCTGACGCAAAGCCAGGCCCGGCGGCGGGCTTACTTCGTCGACAGCACCCAGGCTGCGAGCTTCTTCGCGTCGGCTTCGCTGACCTGGTTGTTCGCTGGCATCGGCACCGGCCCCCACACGCCGGAGCCGCCCTTCATGATCTTGTTGGCGAGGGTGTCGACGGCACCCTTGTCGTCCTTGTACTTGGCGGCCACGTCCTTGAACGAGGGGCCGAGGACCTTGCGCTCGACCGCGTGGCAGCTCATGCAGTTCTTCGAGGTCGCCAGCGCCAGATCGGCGAAGGCAGGCGCGGCGAGTGCGGTGAGGCCGAGGCCCAGGACTGCCGGCAGCAAGACTCTTTTCATGGGGTGTAATTGTTAAATGCTGAGTTACATTCGACTCAACGCGATTGTAGGTAGGCCCGTGCACGGCGCCGGATGCGTTGCCAATACAACCCTGAGGGATTCGCGATGTGGTTTCTGGGATTGGGCCTGCTTGCTCTGGCCCTCAAGTATTTCGAGATCGGCATGGTCGCCACATGGAGCTGGTGGATCGTGCTGTCGCCGTTCGCGATGGCCGTCGCATGGTGGGCGTGGGCCGATTCGTCGGGCTACACCAAGCGCAAGGTCGTCGAGCGGGAAGACCGTCGCAAGCAGGCGCGCATCGACCGCCAGAAGAACAACATGGGCATGAAGACCGGCAACGGGCAGCGGCCGCGCCGCTGAGCCGCTTGTTCTTCCATCGGCCGGAGTCCGCGCACCGCATGCATCACGCTGAAGTGCCATGGACGAGGAAGCCACCACCCGCGCGCTGATCGTCTTCGGACTGTCGCTGCTGATCGGCCCGGCCATCGGCGGGCTCGTGGGTTGGCTCAAGAACTTCTTCTGGGGTGTGGGCGTGGGCGCCTTGCTCATCGGCTGCGCCGGTCTCTATGGCGCGGCCACCCTCGGCTGGAATCGCTACCAGTCGATCGCCGGCACCGCGAGCGTGCAGGGCAGCCTGGTCGAATTCGTCGACGAGCAGAGCAAGGACAGCAAGGGCCGCGTCACCGTATCGCGCGCGCCCATCGTCGAGTACGTCACGCCGGATGGGCAGAAGCGCCGCGTCAAGGGCCTCGGCGGCGGACTGTCGGGCAAGGAGTGGGGCGATCCGGTAGAGGTGCGCTACCGCGTGGCCGACCCCGCGCAGGCGCTGGTGGCCGATTTCCAGAACATGTGGGGTGGCGTCTGGGGGCTCGGCATCTTCGGTGCCTTTCCCGCGATGTTCGGCCTGTTCTTCATAGGCATGGCGCGCCAGGACGCGCGCGAAAGGCAAGGCACCTATGAGCGGGCGCAGGTACGCGAACCCACGCCCGGCCAGAAGCGCTGGCGCACGCGCGGCACCGTGCTTGCCAACCTCGTCTTCCTGGCCGGCTTCGCGCTCGTCTTCCTCTATCCGGACCCGAGCCCGATGAAGCAGTTCGGCGCGGGCTTCATGACCGTCGGCGCCGGCGCCATGCTGCACTTTCTCGTGCAGAGCCTGCCGCCGGCGATGGATTTCCAGTCGCGCAGCATCCTCGCGATCGTCGGCCTTGGTTTCCTGGCCTTCGGCTACGGCGCGTGGATGATGGCTTAGGCAAGGCTCGCCCCTAGGCTGCGTGCACTTCGTGTCACTTCGCCAACCCCCGACCGGGGGCAACACCGAGGCCCGGCAAAGCCGGTTCCTCGGTGTTTCGCGCAAGGATCAGAACTTGTCGAGCACCGCGCCCGAGCTGGCGCTCGACGCGTTGAACGCGAACTTCGCCTGCACGCCGCGCGTGTAGCGCGGAGCGGGGGCCTTCCAGCCTTCGCGGCGCTTGGCGATCTCGGCTTCGGGCACGTTCAGTTCGAGCTTGAGCTGGTGCGCGTCGATGGTGATCGAGTCGCCCTCGTTCACGAAGGCGATGGTGCCGCCGGCAGCGGCTTCGGGCGCCACGTGGCCCACCACCATGCCCCAGGTGCCGCCGGAGAAGCGGCCGTCGGTGATCAGGCCCACGCTCTCGCCGAGGCCCGCGCCGATGAGTGCGCCGGTCGGCGCCAGCATCTCGGGCATGCCGGGGCCGCCCTTGGGGCCGAGGTAGCGCAGCACCATCACGTCGCCGGCCTTGATCTTGCCGTCCAGGATCGCCTTGAGCGCCGACTGCTCGTCGTCGAACACGCGGGCCGGGCCGGTGATGACGGGGTTCTTCAGGCCGGTGATCTTGGCGACAGCGCCCTCGGGCGACAGGTTGCCCTTGAGGATGGCGAGGTGGCCTTCCTCGTACATCGGGTTGTCGATGGTGCGGATCACGTCCTGGTCGGCGCGCGGCACGTCCGGCACGTCCTTGAGCACTTCGGCGATGGTCTGGCCGCTGATGGTGATGCAGTCGCCGTGCAGCAGGCCCGCGTTCAGCAGCACCTTCATCACTTGCGGGATGCCGCCGGCCTGGTGCAGGTCGACCGCGAGGTACTTGCCCGAGGGCTTCAGGTCGCAGATCACGGGCACCTTCTTGCGCATGCGCTCGAAGTCGTCGATGGTCCACTCGACCTCGGCGGCATGCGCGATCGCCAGGAAGTGCAGCACCGCGTTGGTCGAGCCGCCCGTGGCCATGATGACGGCAACGGCGTTCTCGATGGCCTTCTTGGTCACGATGTCGCGCGGCTTAAGGTCTTTCTTGATGGCCTCGATCAGCACCTTGGCCGATTCCTTGGCCGAGTTGGCCTTCTCGTCGTGCGGGTTGGCCATGGTCGACGAGTAGGGCAGCGAGATGCCCAGCGCCTCGAATGCGCTCGACATGGTGTTGGCGGTGTACATGCCGCCGCACGAGCCGGTGCCGGGAATGGCGCGCTTCTCGATCTCGTGCAGGTCTTCGTCGCTCATGTTGCCGGCGGCGTTCTGGCCCACGGCCTCGAACACGCTCACGATGTTCAGGTCCTGGCCCTTGTATTTGCCGGGAAGGATGGTGCCGCCGTAGACGTAGATGGCCGGCACGTTGGCGCGCAGCATGCCCATGAGGCCGCCGGGCATGTTCTTGTCGCAGCCGCCGACCACCAGCACGCCGTCCATCCACTGGCCGCCCACGCAGGTCTCGATGCAGTCGGAGATGACTTCGCGGCTGACCAGCGAGTACTTCATGCCCTCGGTGCCCATGGCCATGCCGTCGGAGATGGTGGGGGTGCCGAACACCTGCGCGTTGCCGCCGGCTTCCTCGATGCCGGCGATGGCCGCGTCTGCCAGCTTCTGCAGGCCCGAGTTGCACGGCGTGATGGTGCTGTGGCCGTTGGCGACGCCGACCATCGGCTTCTTGAAGTCGCCTTCCTCGTAGCCCATGGCGTAGAACATCGAGCGGTTGGGGGCGCGGCTCTTGCCTTCGACGATGTTGGCGCTGCGGCGGTTGATCTGGATTGGCTTGGTGTCCATGGTGTCTCTTCTGTCGTGGGGAGATCCGGGGGGGGCTCAAGTATCGGACTTCTGATTGATTGCTTCCAATCCATTTTCAATTGCAGATTGATATGCTCGGCATATGAATGAAGCCCTCGTCGACCTGCGGGCCTGGCGCCAGTTCGTCGCCGTGGCCGAGGAACTGCACTTCGGCCGCGCCGCGCAGCGGCTGCACATGACGCAGCCGCCGGTCACCCAGGCCATCGCCCAGCTGGAGAAGACGCTGGGCGTGGTGCTGTTCGACCGCACCCGGCGGCGCGTGGCGCTCACGCCGGCGGGCGAGGCGCTGCTGCCCGACGTGCGAGAGCTGCTGGCCCGCGCGCAGGCACTGCCTGCGCGGGCACGCGCGGCGGCGGCGGGGCAGGTGGGGCGGGTGCGGATCGGCTTCGTGTCGACGGTGGGCTTCGAGCAGCTGCCCGCATGGGTGCGCGAATTCCGCGTGCTGTGCCCCGAGGTCGCGCTGGAGCTGGTGGAGGCCACCGGCGACGTGCAGCTCGAAGCATTCGCGCGCGGCGAGATCGATGCCGGGCTGATGCTGCATTCGCCCGGCGCCGCGCCGCCCGGGCTCGCGCGCCTTGCCGTGTCGGAGGAGCCGCTGGTGCTGGCGCTGCCCGAGCGGCATGCGCTCGCGCGCACCGGCAAGCTGCTCCTGGCGGACGTGCTCGCCGAGCCGCTGGTGATCTTTCCGCGCCGCATCGTGCCTTCGCTGCACGACGCCATCTTCGACCTGTACCACGCTGCCGGCCGCACGCCGCAACTGGGGCAGGAGGCGATACAGATGCAGACCATCGTGAACCTCGTCTCGGGCGGCATCGGCGTGGCCTGGGTGCCGGAGAGCGTCACGCAGTTCCGCCGTGCGGGCGTGGTGTACCGGCGTGCCGAGGAGTTCGCGCCGGCCCCGCGGCGTCGTACCCCGCCGGAGTTGCCTGCCTGCGAGACCAGCCTGGTGTGGCCCGAGGGAGCGGCCAGTCCGGCGCTCGCGCGCTTCATCGCCTTCGTGCGCGAGCGGGGGGCTGGTTCGAAGAGCCGGGGCGAGGCTTAGCGGGCCTTGCGAGTACGTCCGCCAGCGGGCTGCGCCGGCTTGTCGAGCGCATCGGCCAGCACCGTCTCGAGCCAGCCTGCGAAGGCCTGCATGCGCCGCGAGAGGTTGCGCCGGTGCGGATATACCAGCTGCACGGGCAGCGGCTCGGCGCGGGCCTCGGGCAGCACCTCGACCAGCTCGCCGGCTGCCAGGTGCTCGCGCACGTCGTAGGCCGGAATCTGGATCAGGCCCAGCCCGGCCAGCGCGCAGGCGATGTAGGTCTCGGCGTTGTTCGCCGCCACCTGGCTGCGCATGCGCAGTGTCGCGGTCTCGCCGTCGCGCAGCCATTCCCAGGGCGCGGCGCGGCCGCTGGTCGGCGAGGCGTAGTTGACGGCGACGTGCTGCGGCAGGTCGGCGGGCGTGCGCGGCGTGCCGTGGCGCTCGAGGTAGGCTGGGCTCGCGCAGTTGATCAGCGTGAAATGCCCGATGGGACGCGCCACGAGGCTGCTGCTGGCCAGCGGGCCGACGCGCAGCGCGCAGTCGACGCCTTCGAGCACGAGGTCCACCGCGCGGTCGCTGGAGCCCAGTTCCAGTTCGATGGCCGGATGGCGCCTGAAGAACTCCGGAAGCGCGGGCGCGATGAGCCGCCGCGCGATGCGGCTGGGCACGTCGACCTTCAGGCGCCCGCTCACCTGGCCATGCGCGGGCAGGAACTGCTGCTCCATGTCCTCCATGTCGGCTACCAGCGCGCGGGCGCGCTCCAGCATCACTTCGCCGTCGGGCGTGAGGCCGACGCGGCGCGTGGTCCGGTGCAAAAGGCGGGAGCCGAGGCGGGTTTCGAGCTGCTGCACGGCCGTGGAGACGCTGGCGCGCGGCAGGCCCAGGCGGTCGGCGGCGCGCGTGAAGCTGCCGGTTTCGGCCACGCGTACGAAGACCTGGAGGAGGTCGATGCGGTCCATGGAGTGGAGAAGGAAAGGGAACTCGATTGTTCGTGAAGTCCTGAATAGTCTAGCCTTGAACGATCTATTTATCTCTGCGAAGGCGATCAATAGACTGGCCTCTCCCGTCACACATCCAAGCTTCAACCAAGGAGGCCATTCCATGTCCGCACGCACCCTCAAGAACAAGGTCGCCGTCATCGCCGGCGGCGGCAAGAACCTCGGCGCTCTCATCGGCCACCAGCTGGTCGACGGCGGCGCCAGGGGCATCGCCATCCACTACAACAGCGACGCCTCGCGCGCCGATGCCGAGAAGACCGCCGCCGAACTCAAGGCCAAGGGTGCCGACACGCTGCTGGTGCAGGGCGACCTCTCGGTGGTCGAGAACTGCGTCGGCCTGTTCGACAAGGCGGTGAAGCACTTCGGCCAGGTCGACATCGCGATCAACACGGCCGGCGTGGTCATCAAGAAGCCGATCCTCGACGTCACCGAAGCCGACTACGACAAGAGCTTCGACGCCAACGCCAAGGCCGCCTTCTTCTTCATCCAGCAGGCCGGCCGCACGCTGGCCGACGGCGGCAGCATCGTCACGCTGGTGAGCTCGCTGCTGGCGGCCTACACGCCGTTCTATGCGATCTACCCGGGCTCGAAGGCCGCGGTGGAGCACTACACGCGCGCCGCATCGAAGGAGTTCGGCGAGCGCGGCATCTCGGTCAACGCCATCGGCCCCGGGCCCATGGACACGCCGTTCTTCTACGGCCAGGAGAGCAAGGAGGCCGTGGAGTACCACAGCAGCGCTGCCGCGCTCAGCAAGTTCTCGAAGAAGGGCCTGACCGACATCGAGGACATCGCGCCCATCGTGCGTTTCCTCGTCACCGAGGGCTGGTGGATCACCGGCCAGACGATCTTCGCCAATGGCGGCTACACGACGCGCTGACCCGCGTGCAGATCCGGCAAGATGCCGCGAGGAGGACGAACGACATGCACACGATCATGGTGATGGGCGGCGGCTTCGTGCTGCTGGCGGTGTTCCTGTTGGCCGGGCGCCTGCTGGGCGACGGCTCCCCGGCGGCGCTGGCCGTGGCGGCCAAGTGGTTCATCCCGGCGTGGTTCGTCGGGGCGGGCATCAACATGGCCGTGGGCGTGATCAAGGCCGGGTATTCGGTGGCCGAGGAACTGCCGATCTTCCTGCTGATCTTCGCGGTGCCGGCCCTGGTCGCGGGGCTCTTGTGGTGGAAGTTCGGGCGCTGATTTCCACCTGAAAAGCCCCGTCCCGGCCCCGACATCCGGCCGGGGCACAATCCGCGGATGCTCATGTATCCGCATATCGACCCCATCGCCCTGCAAATCGGGCCGGTGGCCATTCACTGGTACGGCCTGACCTACCTGGCCGCGTTTGCGCTGTTCTATTTCCTCGGCACGCGCCGCCTGCGGCACGAGCCTTTCCGCAGCCTGGTGGATGCGGGCGTGTGGCAGCGCAGGGACATCGAGGACATTCTTTTCCTCGGCGTAATGGGCGTCATCGTCGGCGGTCGGCTGGGCTATTGCCTGTTCTACAAGCCCGAGTTCTATCTCACGCATCCGCTCGAGATCCTCTACGTGTGGCAGGGCGGCATGAGCTTCCACGGCGGGCTGCTTGGCGTGATCGGCGCGATGGTGTGGTTCTCGTATTCGCGCAAGCGGCCGTTCTGGCAGGTGATGGACTTCGTCTCGCCCTGCGTGCCGACGGGCCTCGCGGCCGGCCGCGTGGGCAACTTCATCAACGGCGAGCTGTGGGGCCGCTTCAGCAGCCCCGACCTGCCCTGGGGCATGGTGTTTCCGCAGAGCGGATCGATGCTGCCGCGCCATCCCTCGCAGGTCTACCAGTTCCTGCTCGAGGGGCTGCTGCTCTTCGTCGTGATGTGGCTCTATGCACGCAAGGAGCGCAAGCAGGGTCAGGTGGCCTCGGTGTTCCTCATCGGCTACGGCGTGCTGCGCTTCGTGGCCGAGTTCTTCCGCGAGCCCGATGACTTCCTCGGCCTGCGGGCGCTCAACCTGAGCCAGGGGCAGTGGCTGAGCATCCCGATGATCGTCGCGGGCATCGCGCTGTGGTTCTGGTTCGGCCGCACCGGCGGCAAGACGGCCAGCGCCGCGCGCGCCTGAGCTTTCAGGGAAAAGGGCCCTTCGGGGCAAAGGGCCCTTCGGGGCCGTTTGTTTTAAGGGTAACTACCCGCCGTGCATTCGACGTGCGGCACTTGCGCCGGGCGGTGAGCGGGCTCAGAATTACGTGTAATTACAGGAAATTATGCGCCCCTGATCCCATGCGCCTGGTCCCCAACTCCCTGCACGACGAAGTCGCCGCCACGCTGCGCGAGCAGATCTTCGACGGCTCGCTGGCCCCCGGGAGCTTCGTCGACGAGATCGCCCTGTGCGAGCGGCTCTCCATCTCGCGCACGCCGCTGCGCGAAGCGCTCAAGGTGCTCACTGCCGAAGGCCTGCTGCGCCACGAGCCGCGCCGCGGCTGCTTCGTCAACGAGGTGACCGAGCGCGATCTCGACGAGATCTTCCCGGTCATCGCGCTGCTCGAAGGCCGCTGCGCCTACGAGGCGGCCCGCAACGCCAGCGACGCCGAACTGCAGGAGCTCGACGCGCTGCACGAGCGCCTCGTGCGCCACGCCAGGGCCAAGCGCATCAACGACTACTACGCGACCAATCACATCATCCACGAGGCGATCATCAAGCTGGCCGACAACAAGTGGCTGGCCCAGGTGATCGGCGACCTGCGCAAGATCCTCAAGCTCGCCCGGCTGCAGCAGCTGCATGCCCCGGGGCGGCTCGAGCAGAGCCTGTCGGAGCACCTGGCCGTGTTCGCGGCGCTGAAGGCGCGCGACAGCGAGGGCGCCGACGCAGCCATGCGCACGCACCTCACCCGCCAGCGCGAGGCGCTGCGCGAGGTCGCGCGCCAGCAGAAATCCAGGGTGATGTCGTGACAGGCGTGACAACCCCTTCAAGCATTGGAGTGCCCCAATGAGTGCGACCGAATGGTTCCAGGCGCGGCTGCGTTCTGGAGAGAAATCCAAAGTGCCCGTGGCGCCCGAAGGCGTGGCAAAGAGCGCATCGAAGAACGCGCCCAAGCCCAGCGTCCGCACGACCGCCGAGCGCCTTCAGGCCACGCTGCGCAAGGCCGACGAGGCCCTGTCGCCGCGCGCGCTGCGCCGCGTGCTGGCCGACCTGCAGGCCGTGATCGACCCGCGCGTGAGCGAGGTCGAGGGCGGCCGCCGCGCGCATGCCATTGCCGACGCCTACCGCGCCGCCACGGCCGACGAGCGCCGCGATTACTGGGCGCTCATGAGCGAGCATTTCGCCGCCGATGCGCAGAAGCTCAAGACCGCGCGTGACCAGCACCAGGCCGCAGTCGGCACGCCCGACGAGGGCCAAGCCGAGCTGCGCCTGCGCCGCGCGCTGGTGTCGCCGCGCATGCGCCTGCTGCAGCGCTTCGCGGTCGAGCCCGAGGGCATGCGCTTCCTGGTCGACCTGCGCGCCGACCTGCTGCCGTGCCTGAAGGCCGACAAGCGCCTGCTCGCGCTCGATGCAGAGCTCGAACAGCTCTTCTCCACCTGGTTCGACGTCGCCTTCCTGGAGCTTCGCCGCATCGACTGGGATTCGCCGGCCTCGCTGATCGAGAAGCTCATCCGCTACGAGGCGGTGCACGACATCAAGAGCTGGTCCGACGTGAAGAACCGGCTCGACGACAGCGACCGCCGCTGCTACGGCTTCTTCCATCCGCGCCTGCCCAACGAGCCGCTGATCTTCGTCGAGGTGGCGCTGGTCGACCGCATCAGCGACGGCATCACGCCGCTGCTCGACGAAACCGCGGTGCCGGTGCCCGCGGCGCGGGCCACCACCGCCATCTTCTATTCGATCAGCAACACGCAGAACGGCCTGCGCGGCGTGAGCTTCGGCGACTCGCTCATCAAGCGCGTGGTCGAGACGCTGCAGGAAGAACTGCCGCGCCTGAAGACCTTCGCCACGCTCTCGCCGATTCCGGGTTTTCGCACCTGGCTCGCGAAGAACGCCGCCGACCTGCTGCCGCGCCTGGACGAGAAGCGCGAGGCCGAACTGGGCCGCCTCGTCGGCTCGCTACCGCCGACGGCCGAGCGCCTGCTCGCCGCCGTGGACGGCGCCGCGAGCTTCGACGCCAAGTCGCCGCTGCGGCAGTGGCTGATGCAGGCGGCCGCCGAGTATCTCGGCCGCGCTCTGGTCGACGGCACGCCGGCCGATCCGGTGGCGCGATTCCACCTCGGCAACGGCGCGCGCGTCGAGCGCCTGAACTGGGCCGGCGATCCGTCGCCCAAGGGGCACAAGCAGTCCTACGGGCTCATGGTCAACTACCTTTATGACCTCAAGCGCCTGGACAAGCACCGCGCCTGGCTGGCCGAGGGCAGGGTGGCGGTATCGGGAGACATCGAAGGCCTGTATTTCAAGAAAGGCTGAAGTCCGTCAAAGAGGAAGCAGAGGAAGTCGAAGCAGAGCAAAGAGCCGGCGCACACAAGGCCGGCAGCCGCACGGGGCGGCAAGATCCACAACGACACACAGGAGATGAGACAAATGAATTCAAGCTTTCAGCGCCGCGACGTACTGCGCGTGGCCGCCGCCGGTGCGGCCGTTCTGTGCGGCGCCGCGCGGGCCCAGCAGGGCTGGCCGACGAAGCCCGTGACGATGATCGTGCCGTTCCCGGCCGGTGGCGGCACGGACGCTTTCGCGCGGCCGCTGTCGGGGCAGTTCTCGCGCGTCGCGGGGCAGACGCTGGTCATCGACAACCGCGGCGGGGCAGGGGGCACGCTGGGCGCCAGCATCGCCGCCAAGGCGCCGGCCGACGGCTACACGCTTTTCATGGGCGCGGTGCACCACGCGATCGCGCCGTCCATCTACCCGAAGCTCGACTACGACATCGAGAAAGACTTCGTGCCGCTGATGCTGCTGGCCAACGTGCCGCAGGTGGTGGTGATCAACCCGAAGCGGGTGCAGGCCAACACCATCCAGGAATTCATCGCGCTGGTGAAGCGCAACCCCGGCAAGTTCAACTACGGCTCGGCCGGCTCGGGCACCTCGCACCACCTGGCGGGCGAGCTCTTCAAGATCCAGACCGGCACCTTCATCACGCACATTCCGTACCGCGGCGCGGGCCCGGCGCTGTCGGACCTGATCTCGGGCAACGTCGACCTGATGTTCGACGGCCTGGGCTCCTCGGCGCAGCACATCAAGAGCGGCCGCATCAAGGCGCTGATGGTGGCCGGCACCAAGCGCAACCCGGCCTTCCTCGACGTGCCCTGCGCCGCCGAAGTGGGCCTGCCCGAGTACACCGTGACCACCTGGTACGGCCTGTGGGCGCCCAAGGGCACGCCGGCCGACACGCAGGCGCGCGCCATCGACGACATGAAGAAGTCGCTGGCCACCGACGACCTGAAGGGCATCTGGGCCCAGAACGGTTCCGAGATCCCGAACCTCACCACCACCGCCTACGGCAGCTTCGTCAATGCCGAGATCAAGCGCTGGGCCGCGGTGGTGAAGGCCTCGGGCGCCAAGCTCGAATGACGACTGGAAGCTCCATCTCCCTGCGCCGCGACGGCGCCATCGCGGTCGTCACGCTGTCGAACGCGGGGCGGCTCAACGCCATGACGCGCGCCATGTGGCGCGAACTGCGCGCGGTGTTCGACGGCCTGCGCAGCGATGGCGATGGCGACAGCGACAACGCCCTGCGCTGCGTGATCGTGCGCGGCGAGGGCGGTGCCTTCTGCGCGGGCGGCGATATTTCCGAGTACCCGTCGTTCCGCTTCAGCGAGCCCAGCCTGCGCGAGTTCCACGAGAACGAGGTCTGGGCGGCGCTGCAGGCCATGCTCGACTGCCCGCTGCCGCTGGTCGCGCAGATCGAGGGCGCCTGCATGGGCGCGGGCATCGAGATCGCGAGCTGCTGCGACATCCGCTTGGCCGGCGCCTCCGCGAAGTTCGGCGCGCCCATCGCCAAGCTCGGTTTCCCGATGGCGCCGCGCGAAGCGGCGCTGGTGCATGGCGCCATCGGCGACGTGCTCGCGCGCGACATGCTGCTGGCCGCCGGCGTGCACGGTGCGCAGCGCCTGTACGACGCCGGCTTTTTGCTGCAGGTGCTGCCCGACAACGAAGTGCCGCTGGCCGCCCAGTCGCACGCCCGGCGCATCGCCGAGCTTTCGCCGCAGGCCGCGCGCCTGCACAAGGCGACCTTCGCCGTGCTGCGTGCCGGCGCTCCTTCGGCCCACGGCCTGCTGGCCACCGCCTACGATTACGCCGATTCCGCGGAGCACCGCGAGGGCATCGCCGCGTTCCTTGCCAAGCGCCGCCCGAATTTCTGAAGAGAAGAGCCTGTCCGAATGAAGAAGTCCGCCAACGCCAACCTGTTCGCCGCCCTGCGCGCGGCCTTTCCCGCCGACCTCGACCGCATCGCCGTCGAAACCGACAGCGGCCTGTTCTATTCCTGGCGCGACCTCGAACGCGCCAGCGCCATGATCGCCAACCTGCTCGACGCTCTGAAGCTGGAGAAGGGCGCGCGCATCGCGGTGCAGGTCGAGAAGTCGGTCGAGGCGATGCTGCTGTACCTCGCCACGCTGCGCGCGGGCTACGTGTTCCTGCCGCTGAACACCGCCTACCAGAGCGCCGAGATCGAATACTTCATCGGCAACGCCGAGCCGGCCGTGGTGGTTTGCACCAGCCGCAACGCCTCGTGGGTCGCGCCCATCGCCACCGCCGCGGGCACGAAGCACGTCTTCACGCTGGACGACGACCGCACCGGCACGCTGCTCGACGTGGCCGCCCAGTGCAGCGACCGGCACGTGCCCGCGCAGCGCAAGGCCGGCGACATGGCCGCCATCCTCTACACCAGCGGCACCACCGGCCGCAGCAAGGGCGCGATGCTCACGCACGGCAACCTGCTGTCGAACGCCGAGGTGCTGAAGGACTACTGGGGCTGGACCGAAGGCGACGTGCTGATCCATGCGCTGCCCATCTTCCACGTGCACGGCCTGTTCGTCGCGCTGCACGGCGCGTTGCTCAACGGCAGCAAGATCCTGTGGTTCGCGAAGTTCGATCCGAAACGCGTCGTGCAGAAGCTGCCCGAGGCCACCGTGTTCATGGGCGTGCCCACGCTGTACGTGCGCCTGCTGGCCGAGCCGGGGCTCACGCGCGAGGCGGTGCGCAACATGCGCCTGTTCATCGCGGGCTCGGCGCCGCTGCTCATCGAGACCTTCGACGAATGGCGCGAGCGCACCGGCCACACCATCCTGGAGCGCTACGGCATGAGCGAGACGGTCATGCTCACCTCCAACCCCTACCGGCCCGAGCAGGGCGAACGCCGCGGCGGCACCGTCGGCTTCGCGCTGCCGGGCGTGCAGCTGCGCGTGCGCGACGACAGCGGCCGCGACTGCACCACCGACGAGATCGGCAACATCGAGGTCAGCGGCCCCAACGTGTTCGCAGGCTACTGGCGCATGCCCGAGAAGACGAAGGAGGAGTTCACCGCCGACGGCTTCTTCAAGACCGGCGACGTGGGCAAGATCGACGGGCGGGGCTACATCACCATCGTCGGGCGCAGCAAGGACCTGATCATCAGCGGCGGCTACAACGTATACCCCGCCGAGATCGAGGGCTACATCAACGAGATGGCGGGCGTTGCCGAGAGCGCCGTGGTCGGCGTGCCGCACCCCGACTTCGGCGAGGTGGGCGTGGCCATCGTCATTCCCAAGGCGGGCGCGGCGCTCGATGGCGATGCCATCGTGGCGGAGCTGAAATCGAAGCTCGCCAACTTCAAGATTCCGAAGCGCTGCTTCGTGGTGCCAGAGCTGCCGCGCAACGCCATGGGCAAGGTGCAGAAGGCGCTGCTGCGTACCGAGCACAAGGGGCTGTTCGCGGCCTGAGCCGGTTCAAGCCCCGACTGCCGCTGGCGCGAGTCCGTTCATCAGCCCGCTGCCCGCGTGGCAGTTGACGTACTCGTAGCTCTGCTCGTCGGCCTTGAGCACCGACACCTCGTGGTACACGCGCAGCTGCAGATGGAAGTTCAGCGCCTGCACATAGCGCATGAAGCTGCCGAAGATCGCGACGTGGGTGGGGTGCGACTCGGCCCAGCGCTCCATGTCGGCCAGCGAGCGCCAGTAGCTCAGTCCGAAGGACTTCTGCAGCGGTGTGCCCTGCGCATCCAGATGGCGCATGTAGCGGTTGCTGTAGCAGCCGATGCCCAGCCCCTGGTCGCGTAGGAAGTCCATGCCCTCGCGCAGCACGGGCTCCATGTCTTCCAGGTAGAGCTTGCGTTCCTGGCCGGTGGTGTCGGTCCACTCCTGGCCGGAGCGGATCATCGCGACGTTCTCGTGCCCTGCGATGCGCACGCGCTGCCCCGGTGCCGGCGCGCCCGCGATCACCGCCCGCGCGCCCGAGGGCGCCATCGCGTCGGTCTGCGAGAGCGGAATGCGGTCGCGCATCGAACCCCAGTAGCCGTGCTCCTGAAACTCGCCGCTGACGCCGCCCATGACCACGCCGACGCCCTCGAAGCGGTCGGGCGTGTTGAACATGGTCTCGAAGTGCTCGACGCGCGGCGAGGCGATCTCGCGGAAGTAGCCCAGGCCTTCCGCGAGCCGCTCGTCGGAGCGCCACCAGGCGTCGATGGCCGGTGTCGCGCACCAGCGGGCGTAGGCGGCGGGGTCGCTCCAGTAGGCGATGGCGATCATGTTGTCGAAGCCCTGCGCGTCGACGTAGTGCGTGAGGTCGTGATGGCCGGGCCCGTCGGGCAGGGCGAAGTCGCGTGCGATCTTCATCAGCGCGGCGCAGGCGCGGCCCTGCATCTCCGGGCCGCGCGACTGCACGCCGAAGTAGCCCATCACCACCTGCTTCACCGACACAGGGGCGCGGGCCGACCATGCGGGGTAGGGCGGCACGTAGTCGTCTTCCACGCGGCGGTGGCGCGTGCGGGGGCACTTCAGGTGCCCGTCGATGGCGGATTCCATGGCTTGCCTCCAAGGGTTCAGGCCGCAACGGGCTCGGACACGCTGGCTTCGGGTTCGGACGGCGATGGCAACGGCGCCTGCTGCACCACGACCGGCTCGCGGCGGGTCTTGTTGAACAGCAGCTGCGTGCAGTCTGGCCGCGAGTAGTGGCCGCTCGGGTCGCCGGCCGCCTTGGCGAGCGAGATCATGCCGAGGTCGATGTCGGCGACGACCAGGCCTTCCTCGTCTTCCGCGAGCGGCGTTCCCAGCGGCGAGCCGTCGGGCGCGAAGATGCGCGCGTAGCCGCCGCCGACGCGCAGCATCTGCTGCTTGCCGGCGTCGGTGCACATCAGCTCGCTCATGGCCTTCGACACGGTGGCGCAGGGCGCGATCACGAAGCACTGGCCCTCGGCCGCATACACCTGGCTCGCGGCATTGTTGACTTCGGGCCCGAGCGCGTAGGCCGCGCCGCGGTAGAGCGAGAAGCTCGGCCATGCGCCGCAGTGGATCTGCTCGTTCTGCGAATACATCGCGTACTTGCTCAGCGGCTGCAGGTGCTCCCAGCAGGCAAGCGAGCCGATGTTGCCCAGCGGCGTCTCGACCACGGCGAGGTCGGAGCCGTCACCCTCGCCGAACACCGTGCGCTCGACGTGCGTGGGCTTGAGCTTGCGCCGCGTCTGCACCGTGCGGCCCTGGTCGTCGATGAGCGCCTGCGCGATGTAGAGGCTGCCCGCAGCCTTCTCGCTGTAGCCCAGCGACACCCAGATGCCGAGCCTGCGCGCCGCCTGCGCGATGCGCTCGAACTCGGCTGAGCCGACGACCAGCGAGTTGTCGTGGTAGCGCTGCACGAACTGCATGCCCCAGGCCGGCGAATCGAGCCAGATCCACCACGGGTAGCCGGGCACCCAGGTCTCGGGGAAGGCGATGAGCTTCACGCCCTGTTTCGCGGCCTGCGCCATGAGGTCGATGGTCTTGTCGATGGTGCCGTCGAGGTCGAGGAACACGGGGGCGGCCTGCACTGCGGCGACGCGCAGCTTGGGGTGGACGGTGGTCGGCATGAATGCTTCTCCAGATGCAATGAAAGTAACGAGGCGTGGTCCGCAGGCACCGGGTTTGCGCTGTGGCATGCGGGTTGCTTGAAGCGTAGATTCGCGCCGCCTGAACGCCTTGACCCGGTTTGGCGGCGTTCTTGTTCCAGCGTTGCATCCGTTCGCTACCCCTCAGGCCTTCCGAGGAATCCCGATGACCCAGCTGCTCAGCACCGACGCCGTCCCGCGCGACCAGCGGCTCGCCTACTGGACCGACATGATCTGCAACGTCTACGTGCAGCTGGGCTGCGACCCGGTGCGCGAGGGCAATTCGGGCGGCTCGGGCGATTTCGAGGGCAGCATCCGCCAGCACACGCTGCCGGGGCTCGACGTGTCGGTCGTCACCTCGAGCCCGCAGAAGGTGATGCGCACGCCGGGACACATCTCGCATTCGAGCGACGACTATTTCCTCGTGAGCATCCAGGCGCGCGGCCGGGGCGTGGTGCGGCAGGACGGGCGCGACGCCGTGCTGTCGGCCGGCGACTTCGCGCTGTACGACAGCACGCGGCCCTACCAGCTGCTGTTCGACGAATCATTCGAGCAGATCGTGCTCAAGCTGCCCGGCGAGCGCCTGCGCAGCGAGCTGCGCGACACCCAGGCGCTCACGGCCACCACCGTTTCGGGCCGCGAGGGCGCGGGGCACCTGCTGCTGGGCATGATCCGCACGCTGCGCGAGGACATCGACATGCTGCAGCCGGCCTCGGCCCTCGCGGTGGCCAACGGCGTGCAGAACATCCTGGTGGCGGGGCTGCAGACGCTGCCGGCGGCCAGCGCGCCATCGCTGAGCAATCTGGCGGCGTACCACCTGGCGCGCGTGAAGCGGCGCATCGACGAGCAGCTGGGCGATCCGTCGCTATCGGTCAGCACTCTGGCGGCGGGGCTGGGCGTGTCGGTCAGCCACATCCATCGCGCGTTCAGGAGCGAGCCGCTCACGCCATCGCAGTACATCTGGGAGCGCAGGCTGGAGGCCTGCAGCCGCGACCTGCTGGAGCCGCGCCTCGCGGGCCGGCCCGTGGCGGACATCGCCTATGGCAGGGGCTTCAACGACGCGGCGCATTTCAGCCGCGCGTTCAAGGAGCGATTCGGCTGCTCGCCGCGCGAATGGCGGCAGCAGCGCACGCAATAACGGATCGGTGGATCGACGGACCGGCTTACTGAACCAGCAGCACCGTGGTGTTCGTCTCGGCGATCACCTTGGTGGCGACCGAGCCCATCAGCGCGCGGCCCAGGATGCCGTGGCCATGCGTGCCGAGCACGATCAGCCCGGCGTGCGCGGCGGCGGCCGACTTGAGGATCTCCTCGGCGATGTGGCCGTGGCGCGCATCGACCGTGTAGTTCGTGATGCCCTGCGCCGCGAGCTGGGCCTTCACGGGCTCGATCACCTTGGCGCTTTCCTCGGCGTAGTACTCGGAGACGATCTCCTTGCTGAGGTGGCGCGTGACGTGGCCCGAGATGCCCGTGCACACGTGCACGATGACCAGCTCGTGGCCGTCCACGAACATGGCCCGGTTGGCGACCAGATAAGCCAGCGCCTTCTGCGTGTAGGCGCTGCCGTCGACTGCGATGAGGATTTTCATGGCCTCGTTATACGGCTCGCGGCGCACGGGCGGCAACGAGTCGCACCTCTGGCGCAAGGGCCTTGGGCCCGAAGGGAATCAGCCGTGCAGGCCCTTCCAGAGCATGTAGGCCGCCAGCAGGTAGAGGATGCTCGCGAACACGCGCTTGAGCTTCTTCACCGGCAGGCTGTGCGCGGCCTTCGCGCCCAGCGGCGCCGTGATCACGCTGCACAGCGCGATCACCGCCAGCGCGGGCAGCCAGATGTAGCCGAAGGAGCCGGCCGGCAGGCCCTGCACCGACTGTCCGCTGACCGCGTAGCCCAGCACGTTCGCCACCGCGATCGGAAAGCCCAGCGCCGCGCTGGTTGCCACCGCGTTGTGGATGGAGATGTTGCACCACGTCATGAACGGCACGCTGATGAAGCCGCCGCCCGCGCCCACCAGGCCCGAGATGAAGCCGATGGCGCCGCCCGCCGCGAGCTGGCCGCCCGTGCCCGGCATCTGCCGCGTGGGGGCGGGCTTCTTGTCGAGGAACATCTGCGTGGCCGAGAAGCCCACGAACAGCGCGAAGAAGATCGCCAGCGCCGTGCCCTTGAGCAGCGCGAACACGCCGAGGCTGCCCACCAGGCTGCCGATGACGATGCCGGGCGCGAGGCGCCGCACGATCTCCCAGCGCACCGCGCCGCGCTTGTGGTGCGCGCGCACGCTCGACACCGAGGTGAAGATGATGGTCGCCATCGAGGTCGCGATGGCCATCTTCACCGAGAGGTCGGCCGGCGCGCCGCGGTGGCCCATGATGATCGTGATGAAGGGCACCATCAGCATGCCGCCGCCGATGCCCAGCAGGCCTGCGAGGAAACCGGTGCCAAGCCCCAGGGCGGCGAGTTCGGCGATGAGGATGGGGTCGAGCAGGCTGGAGACGTTCACGGAAATTCTGTATCGCAAAAAGCAACGGCCCCGAGCAGCGTGTGCAGGGGGCCGTGGCGGAATTAGGTGTCTGCAAGTGGGCGCCGGACTCGCATCCTGAACCGGGGTTCAGGTGGGCGAGGGCAGCAAGACTTCGGGTTCATCTGACGCGAGATGATCACACCCGTCGAGCGATTTACCAAGCCCGGCTCCGTAGAGCATTGGAACAAGGACATATAAAGCCCAACGCGCACCGCAGACAGTTTGGATTTTACCGCTGCAGCCCTGCCGGCGGAACCCGTTCAGAGCAAATGTCCATCGCCCGCCAGGGCCTGATCGAGTCTTTGAATGAGCTGGGCAGCTTTCGGGTCGGTTTCGGTGGTATCGGGCGCTGCCGCCGGAGCGGGTGCCGCGCTGGCAGCGGCCTGCTGCGCGGCAAGGTCGAATGCCAGGTTCAGCGATGCCAGCACCGCGATGCGGTCGCGGGCCTTGACTTTTCCCGCGTCGCGGATCTTGCACATGGCGGCATCCACGCGTTCGACGGCTTGGCGCAGCTGCGCCTCGCCGCCGTCGGGACAGCCGAGCAGATAGCTCTGTCCCATGATCTGTACTTCAATCTGCTTCATGCGGGGGAGTCTTCGGAAGGTGGTTCTGCCGGCAGCCGTTCGAGCAGGGCATCGAGGCGCGTGCGGGCCGCGACGAGCCGCGACTTCAGTGCGTCGCGTTCGCGCGTGAGCGCATCGACCTGTTCCTGCAGCAGCGCGTTGGTGCGCTGCACCTCTTCGTGACGCACGAGCAGTCGTTCGACGCGCTCGGCGATCTGATCGATGGGGCTGGAGGCGGGCATGGTTGGCGATTGTAGTTTCCCGGGGAGGCGGTCCCGCCGAGGCCGGACGCGCTGCCCGGCGTGGCAGGGATTCTGCGGCTTTGCCGCCCGCGGATCAAACGCTCCTGGCCCTCTCAGGCTTCGCTGAGCCGCACGTAGGTCGCCAGCAGCGCGCTCTTGGCGACCACGCCCAGCAGCACCGGGTTGGCTGCGCTCTCGATCAGCGGCAGCCGCTCGCCCAGATGATCGAGAAAGCGCTGCAGCGCCTCGCCCAGTCCCGTGTCCGCGGTGACCGGCTGGATGGCCTGCGAGAGCAGGGCGCCGGCCGTCGTCTCCTGCGGTGCCGTGCCGAGCGACGAGAGCGGCACCACGCCGAGGTAACGGTTGTCCGAGTCCACCACGTACAGGTATTTGACGGGGTACTGCAGGAAGAGCCTGCTCATCGCCTCGCGGTCCGCCTGCGGGCCGACCACGGTTTCGGCCGGCTGCGCCAGGTCGCGCATGTGCAGCCCGCGCAGGCGCATCTGGTCGTCGCGCTGGGCGTTGCGGTGCAGCGTGATCTCGTACATCGAGCCCGCGTTGGCCGAGCGCGCCACGAAATACGCGATGACGCTCGCGGCCATCAGCGGCAGCATGACCTGGTAGCTCAGCGTCATCTCGAAGATCATCAAGATCGCCATCAGCGGCGCCTGCGTGGCACCCGCCAGGAACGCGCCCATGCCGACGATGGCGTAGGCAAACGGCGCCGAGCTCGCCGCCGGCCACAGCGCCTGCACGCCCTGGCCGAACAGCGCGCCGATCATGCAGCCGAAGAAGAGCGCCGGCGTGAACACGCCGCCCACCGCGCCCGAGCCGGCCGTTGCCATCGTCGCCACCGCCTTGGCGAGCAGCACCATCGCGATCAGCGTCCATGCCCAGGGCGTGTGCAGCACCGAATTGACCACGCTGTAGCCGTTGCCCCAGACCTCCGGCACCGGCACCGACACCGCGCCCATGACCAGCCCGCCCAGCGCCAGCCGCCACGGCAGCGCCATCGGCAGCCGCGAGAACAGCGCCCGGCTGCCCTGCAGCGCACGCAGGAAGCCCACCGCCGCGAAGCCCAGCAGCACGCCGAGCAAGCAGAACAGCACGACCTCGGTGCCGTGGATCTCCGGGAAGGGCGGCATCTTGTAAGGCGGCTGGTAGCCCGGCAGCGCCCGCATCGCGACGTTGGCGACCACCGACGCGATGATGATCGGCCCCACGCTCTCCATCGCGATGGAGCCCAGCACGATCTCCGCGACGAAAAAGGCGCCCGCGATGGGCGCGTTGTACGCGGCTGTGAGGCCGGCCGCCGCGCCACAGGCCACCAGCAGCCGCAGCCGCTCGGCCGGAAAGCGCAAGGCCTGCCCCAGCAGCGAAGAGGCCAGCGCCGCCAGCTGCACCATCGAGCCCTCGCGGCCGATCGAGCCGCCGGTGCCGATGCTCACCAGCGACGACGCGCTGCGCGCTAGCGTCTGCGCCACCGGAATGCGGCCGTCGCCGAGCACGATGGCTTCCATGTAGTCCGACGTGGCGCTGCGCGAGGCCACGCGCTTCGCGAGCACCAGCAGCAGCCCCGCCACGAGCCCGCCCACCGTGGGGCAGGCGATGCGCGCCCACCATGGCAGGTGCTTCGCCATGGCGACCAGCCCCTGGCCGGGACCGAGCACCAGGTGCTCGAAGGCGAGCAGCGCGGCACGGAAGAGCTCGGTCGCCAGCGTGCCCAGCAGCCCGGCCACGATGGACCAGAGCAGCATCGACTGCCAGCCCGATACACCGAAGAGCCGCTGCAGCGCCGAGCGAAGATTCAGGAAGACCGAGGCGGGCCGCATCATGGCCGTCGATGTTAGCGGCGCCGCAACTTTCGACTTAAGCCCCGTTGCCCAGCGCATAAAATCCCGCCCGTTGGTGCTCGCGCCGTGGTTCGCACGGCGCAGTTCAACGGGAAGCAGGAGTGGAAGCCCCGGTTCGTACCGGAACAAGGCCGAAGCCGCCTGCGCTGCCCCCGCAACGGTCAAGCAGACGGCGCCGCAAGGCGCCAACACCTTTCCATCGAGCCACTGGGCGCCCTGAAACAGGCGCCTGGGAAGGCGGCAAGGAGTCGTTCTGCCAGCCCGGATACCGGCCAACGAGGCGGCTGCCGCATGCGTCGAAGATCGATTGACGAACGCATGCGCGGCCATTGCGCCCAGGCGCCGGCGGGGAGGCCGGCCAGGGGTATTGACGTTCGTTCGCTTGATCCATGAATTCCCGTGTTTGCTCTACCCGCGGCCGCGCCCCTGCGCGCCGCTTCCGCCACGCCTGCCTGCCGCTGGCGCTGGTTTCCGTCTTCGGCGGCCTGGCCCATGCCCAGGAGGCTTCCACCCTGCGCGAGACGGTGGTCACGGCCAACCGCACGCCCCAGCCGCTGTCGGAGCTCGTGGGAGACGTCTCCGTCGTCGACAGCAACGCCATCGCGCGCAGCGGCGCGACCGGCGTGGCCGACCTGCTCTCGCGCCTGCCCGGCATCGAGATCTCGCGCTCCGGCGGCGTGGGCAACACCACCAGCCTGTTCATCCGCGGCGCCGAGACGCGCTTCACCGCCGTGTACCTCGACGGTGTGCGCATCGACTCGCAATCGACCGGCGGCGCCGGCTGGGAAGGCATTCCGCTGTCGCAGATCGACCGCATCGAAGTGCTGCGCGGCCCGGCCGCCGCGGTGTACGGCTCCGACGCGGTGGGCGGCGTGATCCAGCTCTTCACCAGGCGCGGCGAGGAGGGCGTGTCGCCCTACGCGGGCATCGGCATCGGAAGCTACGGCCTGCGCAGGATCGAAGGCGGCGTGAGCGGCAAGTCGGGCCTCTTCGACTACTCCTTCGGCGTGGCGCATGAAGAGAGCAAGGGCTACAACGTGCAGCCCGTGAGCAAGCGCAACGTGACCAAGGACGGCTTCACCAGCCCCGACCGCGACGGCTACAACAGCACCTCGGGCAACGTGAAACTGGGCTTCCAGATCACGCCCGACCAGCGCATCGAGGCCACGATGCTCGCCAGCGACATCAAGGCCGGCTACGACGTCTCCGTGCCGTACAAGACCAAGCCGCCGATCCTGTTCCGCGACGACGTGTCCAGCAACACGCTGCGCACCGCCGGCCTGACCTGGTCGGCCAAGTGGAACGACGTCTACAGCACCCGCGTGCAGGTGACCGACTCGCAGTCGGTCTACAAGACCCAGCCCTCGTTCTACCGCACCGAGACAAGGCTGCGCGGCTACCTGTTCCAGAACGAATTCCGCTTCGGCCCGCACCTCGTCACCGCCACGCTGGAGCGCCGCGAGGACGCCCTCGAAAACGCGCCCACCACCACTTCGAAGCTGCTCTCGCGCGACCGCTCGCAGAACGCCATTTCGCTGGGCTACGGCTTCGTGCAGGGCCCGCACTCGCTGCAGCTGCACGTGCGCCGCGACAGGGACAGCGAGTTCGGCGGCAAGACCACCGGCAGCGCGGCCTACGGCTACGCCATCACGCCGTCGCTGCGCTTCACGGCCTCGGCCGGCACCGCCTTCCGCGTGCCGACGCTGTACCAGCGCTTCAGCGAATACGGCCTGGCGACGCTCAAGCCCGAATCGAGCCGCAACCTCGAACTGGGCCTGCAGTACACCGAGGGCGCGACGCAGCTGGGCATCGTGGCGTATGCCAACCGCGTGCAGAACCTGATCGTGTTCGACGGCTCCGCCAAGGGCTGCGCCTCGTCCTTCGGCTGCTACGCGAGCACGGCCCGCGCGCGCTACCAGGGCGTGACGCTGTCGGGCAGCCACCGTATCGGCGACGTCACGCTGCGCAGCTCGCTCGACTTCCAGGATCCGCGCGACCTCGCCACCCACAACCTGCTCGTGCGCCGCGCGCAGCGCCACGCCACCTTCGGCGCCGACTGGCGCGTCGCAGGCTGGACGCTGGGCGCCGAGGTGCAGACCTCCAGCCGCCGCTACGACGATGCCGCCAACGGCGTCAAGCTCGGCGGCTACACGGTGCTGAACCTGTCGGCCACAACGCAGATCACGCGCGACCTCAACCTGGTCGCACGCGTCGACAATGCGGGCAACAAGGACTACCAGTTCGCGCGGCTGTACGCCACCGCAGGCCGCACCGCGTACGTCGGTCTCAAGTGGACGCCTCAATAAGCTCATCGCCCCCTCCGGACGGCACCGCCAGCGGTGCCGCGGCGGTTTCATGCGCCGCCGTGCTGGTGGCCGCCCCGGCCTCGGGGCAGGGCAAGACCACGGTCGCGGCAGCGCTGGCCCGGCTGCATGCGCGCCAGGGCCGGCGCGTGCGCGCCTTCAAGTGCGGGCCCGACTTCCTCGATCCGCACTGGCTGGCGCTGGCCACCGGCGCGCCGGTGCATTCGCTCGATCTCTGGATGACCGGCGAGGCCGACTGCGGCGCGCGCCTGCACGAGGCCGCGGCCGGATGCGACTTGCTGATCGTCGAAGGCGTGATGGGCCTCTTCGACGGCACGCCCAGTGCCGCCGACCTCGCGCAGCGCTTCGGCCTGCCGGTGCTGGCGGTGATCGACGCACAGGCCATGGCCGGCACCTTCGGCGCGCTGGCCTATGGGCTGCAGAACTTCCGCTCCGGCCTGCCGTGGGCTGGCGTGCTGGCGAACCGCGTGGCCGGCGACCGGCACGCGGGCATGCTGAAGGACGCGCTGCGCGATCCCTCGCAATGGCTCGGCGCCTTGCCGCGCGATGCGGGGTTCGCGCTGCCCGAACGGCACCTGGGGCTGGTGGCCGCCACCGAGCTCGGCGATGCGATGGCGAGGCTCGACGCGGTGGCCGACGTGCTGGCCGCCACGCCGCTCGGACGGATGCCGGTCGCCCGGTTGCCGCAGGTGCGCTTCGAGGCTCCCCCAGCCGATGAGGCGCAGGCCGTGCCGCCGGTGCTGGCCGGCCGCACCATCGCGATTGCGCGCGACGCCGCGTTCTCCTTCATCTACCCCGCGAACCTCGACGTGCTCACGGCACTGGGCGCGCGGCTGAGCTTCTTCTCGCCGCTCGCGGGCGATGCCTTGCCGGCCTGCGATGCCGTCTGGCTGCCCGGCGGCTACCCGGAGCTCCACGCGCAGGCGCTGGCAGCCTGCGAGCCGATGCGCGAGTCGCTCGCCGCGCACGTCGCCGCGGGCAAGCCGATCTGGGCCGAGTGCGGCGGGATGATGGCGCTGTTCGACGAACTGGCCATTCAGGACGGCGGGCAGGTCCACCGCCTCTGGGGCCTGCTGCCGGGCCGCGTGACCATGCAGAAGCGGCTGGCCGGCCTCGGGCCGCAGCAGCTCTCGCTCGGCGGCCATGTCCTGCGCGGCCACACATTCCACTATTCGAGCTGCGAGACGCCGCTCGTGCCCGCCGCGCACACTGCCCGGCCCGGAGCGACCCAGCCCGTGGGCGGGCGCGCCGGCGAAGCGCTGTACGTGCACGGGCCGGTGCGCGCGAGCTATTTCCATGCGTGGTTCGCGTCCAGTCCGCAAGCCACCGCGCGCCTTTTCGGCGCCATGCCCATGGAGTTGGAGAGCCATGCCGCATCAACCGATCAAGCCTAGGACCCAGGAGCACGAGTTCATCCTCGGCGGCCAGAAGAGCGGCAAGTCGCGCCGCGCCGAGCAGCGCGCCGCCGACTGGCTCGCCACTGATGCGCGCACGCGCCGCGCCGTGCTGATCGCCACGGCCCAGGCCTACGACGACGAGATGCTGGAGCGCATCGTGCGCCACCAGGCCGACCGCGCCGAGCGCGTGCCCGGCATGCGCACCATCGAGGAGCCGGTCGAGCTCGCGCGCGCCATCGTCACGCAGAGCACGCCAGAAACGCTGGTGGTGGTCGACTGCCTCACGATGTGGCTCACCAACCTGCTGATGCCGATGCCCAGCGAAGACGCCCGCCCCGTGACGCGCACCCCGGCGACGCACATCGCGATGCTGCTGGTCGCGCTGCGCGATGCGCCGGGCCCGGTGGTGCTGGTCGGCAACGAGATCGGCCTGGGCGTGATCCCGATGGGCCGCGAGACGCGCGCCTTCGTCGACGCTCTGGGCCGGCTCAACCAGGACGTGGCCGCCGCCTGCGGCCGGGTCACGCTGATGGCGGCCGGACTGCCGTTGAGCCTGAAGGCGCCCGCCGCATGAGCATGAAGAAGATCCGCAATCCGCTGGCGGCAATCGGCCTCGCCCTGCTGGCGCTCGCCGCACATGCGCTCGACGTGGTCGACGAGCGCGGCGTTTCGGTGAGCCTGCCGCAGCCGCCGCAGCGCATCGTCACGCTGCTGCCTTCGCTCACCGAGTCGGTCTGCGCGCTCGGCGCCTGCGACCGGCTGGTGGGCGTGGACCGGTACTCCAACTCGCCCGAGCAGGTGAAGGCGCTGCCGCAGCTCGGCGGCGGCATCGATCCGAACGTGGAGGCCATCGTCGCGCTCAAGCCCGATGCGGTGCTGCTGGCCAAGTCCTCGCGCGTCACGCAACGGCTGGAGGCGCTGGGCATGAAGGTGCTGGTGCTCGAACCCAAGAGCCACGCCGACGTGCGCCGCGTGCTCGACAAGCTCGACCAGGTGCTGGGCACGCACGAGGCGCCGAAGGTGTGGCGCGTGATCGACGCCAGCGTGTCGGCCGCCGCGCAGTCGGTGCCTGCGAGTGCGAAGGGCATGCGCGTGTACTTCGAGGTCAACAGCGCGCCATACGCGGCGGGCGAGTCGTCCTTCATCGGCGAGACGCTTTCGAGGCTCGGCATGAAGAACATCGTGCCGGCCTCGCTCGGCCCGTTCCCCAAGCTCAACCCCGAATACGTGGTGCGCGCGAACCCCGACCTCATCATGGTCAGCGTGCGCAGCGCGCAGGGGCTGGAGCAGCGGCCCGGCTGGGCCGGCATCCGCGCGGTGCGCGAGGGCCGCATCTGCCGCTTCAGTGCCGAGCAGTCCGACGTGCTCGTGCGCCCCGGCCCGCGCATGGACGAAGCCGCGCGGCTGATGGCGCAGTGCATCGCTGAAAAGGGCGGCAAGCGATGAACGCGGCTGCCGTCAGGCACACGGCTGATCTGCGCCGCGTACTGCTGCTCGGCGCCGGCCTGCTGGTGCTGGGCGCGGCGCTGATGCTGCTGGGCCTGGGCATCGGCAGCACCGGCTTCGAGAGCCTGTTCGCCGCGCGCCACGACCCGGTGGCGCTGCAGATCGTGTGGGACATCCGCCTGCCGCGCACGCTCGGCGCCTGGCTGGCGGGCGCGCTGCTCGGCTTGGCGGGCGCGGTGGCGCAGGGGCTTTTCCGCAATCCGCTGGCCGATCCGTACCTGCTGGGCAGCGCCTCGGGCGCCTCGCTCGGCGTGGCGGTGGCGCTGCTGATGTTCGGCGGTTCGGCCGCGAGCACGCAGTGGGTGATGCGGCTCGGGCTCACCGGCGCGGCCTTCCTGGGGGCGGTGCTCGCCGTGATGCTCACGCTGATGCTGGCGCGCGGCGTGCAGCAGACGCTGCGGCTGCTGCTGGCGGGCGTGATCGTCGGCGTGGTGCTCGGCGCGGCGAAAGACCTGATCACCATCGCCTCGGCGGACATCCTCCAGGCCATCCAGGGCTTCATCCTGGGCAGCACCGGCCTCGTCGGCTGGAGCGCCTGCGCGGTGATGGCGACGGTCGGCGCGGCCTGCCTGCTGGCGGGCTGGGCGCTGGCGCCGGTGCTCGACGGGCTGGCGCTGGGCGAAGCCACCGCGCGCAGCCTGGGCCTGCCGCTGGGCGCGATGCGCGCGGCGCTGGTGGTGGTGCTGGCGCTGGCCACCGGCGCGGCCGTGGCGCAGACGGGGCTGATCGCCTTCGTCGGCCTGGCGGCGCCGCACCTGGTGCGCTCGGTCGTCAAGACCACGCATGCGCGGCTGATCGCGCTGTCGGCGCTGATGGGCGGGCTGCTGCTGATGGCGGCCGACCTGCTGGCGCGCTGGCTGATCGCGCCGCAGGAACTGCCCGTGGGCGTGCTCACGGCCGTGCTGGGCGGCAGCTACCTGCTGTGGCTGATGCACCGGCGCAGTGCGCGTGGGGGCCTGGCATGAGCCGCAACGACACGCCTGCCGCGCTGGAAGCGCACCGGCTGAGCGCCACGCTCGGCGCCACCGAAGTGCTGCACGGCATCGACCTGAAGCTGCGGGCCGCGCGCTGGACCAGCATCGTCGGCCCGAACGGCGCGGGCAAGTCGACGCTGCTGAAGGCGCTGGCGGGGCTGCTCGCCCATCGCGGCGAGGTGCGGCTCTTCGGCGAGGCGCAGGACAAGGTGCCCGCCCGCGTGCGCGCCCGCCGCCTTTCGTGGCTGGGCCAGAGCGGCACGGGCGAGGGCAGTGCGGACGACCTGATGGTCTACGACGTCGCCATGCTCGGCCGCCTGCCGCACCAGCGCTGGCTCGCCACGCCCGGCGAAGCCGACCGCGAGGCGGTGGAGCGCGCCCTGCGCAGCACCCAGGCCTGGGACTGGCGCGACCGCCCGCTGGGCCAGCTCTCCGGCGGCGAACGCCAGCGCGTGCTGCTGGCACGCGCGCTCGCCGTCGAAGCCGAGGCGCTGCTCATGGACGAGCCGCTGGCCAACCTCGACCCGCCGCACCAGGCCGACTGGATGCAGATCGTTCCGCACGCTCGTGGCCGAAGGCCGCACCGTCGTCAGCGTGCTGCACGAACTGCCGATGGCGCTGGCCGCAGACGAGTTGGTGGTGATGAACCAGGGCCGCGTCGTGCATCACGGCGCCTGCGACGACCCGGCCACCCATGCCGCGCTGGAGCAGGTCTTCGACCATCGCATCCGCGTGCACCGCGTGGCGGACCAATGGATCGCTCTGCCGAAGTAACCGCGCCGCACACAGCAAAGAACACGACAGGAACACCTCATCATGCAGATCGAAACTCCCCCCAGCGAGAAGCCGTACGAGAAGCCCGAAGGCGAACGCCGCGGCCTCGTCATCGTCAACACCGGCGATGGCAAGGGCAAGAGCACGGCCGCCTTCGGTCTCGCATTGCGCGCCCACGGCCGCGGCAAGGCCGTGAAGATCTACCAGTTCATGAAGGTGCCGACCGCGCGTTTCGGCGAGCACCGCATGTTCGAGCAGATCGGCATTCCCATCGAGGGGCTGGGCGACGGCTTCAGCTGGAAGAGCCAGGACCTGGAGCGCTCGGGCCAGCTCGCGCGCGACGGCTGGGAGAAGGCGAAGGCGGCGATCCTTTCGGGCGAGTTCTTCCTGGTGGTGCTCGACGAGATCACCTATCCGCTGATCTACGGCTGGCTGCCGCTCGAAGGCGTGCTCGAAACGCTGCGCGCGCGGCCGAAGCATGTGCACGTGGCGCTCACGGGCCGGCGCTGCCCGCCGGAGATCATCGAGCTGGCCGACACGGTGACCGAGATGACGCTGGTCAAGCATGCCTTCAAGGCCGGCATTCCCGCGCAGCGCGGCATCGAGGACTGAAGGCGCCCATGGCACACGCGTTCGAGGCCGGCGAGGCGAGGGCGGTGTACCGCGCCATCCACGAGCGGCGCGACATGCGCCACTTCGCGGGCGGCAGCGTCGAGCCCGAGGTGCTGCGCCGGCTGCTCGACGCGGCGCACCACGCGCCCAGCGTGGGCTTCATGCAGCCCTGGCGCTTCATCCGCATCCGTGGCGATGCGCTGCGGCAGCAGCTGCATCGCGTGGTCGAGCAGGAGCGCGTGCTGACCGCCCGCGCCCTCGGCGAGCGCGAGGACGAGTTCATGCGCCTGAAGGTGCAGGGCCTGCTCGACGCGGCCGAGTTGCTGGCCGTGACGCTGGCCGACGGCCGCGAGAAGCACGTGTTCGGCCGCCGCACGCTGCCGCAGATGGACCTGGCCTCGGCCTCCTGCGCCATCCAGAACCTCTGGCTCGCGGCACGCGCCGAGGGGCTGGGCATGGGCTGGGTGTCGCTCTTCGACCCTGCCGAAGTGGCTGCGCTGCTCGGCCTGCCCGAGGGCGCCGAGCCCATCGCCTTGCTGTGCCTGGGCCCCGTGGCCAATTTCTACGAAGAGCCGATGCTGCAGCGCGAACGCTGGGCGAAGCGCGAGCCGCTCGCGTCGCTGGTGTTCGACGAGGGCTGGGGCCGGCCTTCGGACCTCTTCGATCAACCTTCCGCCGTGGAGCCCAACTGATGCTGGCCTTCGACTCCGTTCTCTTCGAGCTGGCGCGCCTCTTCCTCTGGCCGGTGACGCTGGGTGTGTTGCTGTCCTTCGTCTATGCCGTGTACTGCCTGGGCGCGTTCGGCATCGAGTACCTGCAGCGCCGCCGCGACCCGTCGCGCGCGCTGGTACTGCAGCCGCACGCACAGGCCAGCCAGGAGCAGATGGAGCTGGTGGTGCTCAAGCAGCTCGAGGGCGTGCGGCTGTGCAGCCGCGTGGCGCCGATGCTGGGCCTGATCGCCACCATGATCCCGATGGGCCCGGCGCTCGTGGCCGTGGCCTCGGGCGAATCGCAGGGCGTGGCGCAGAGTCTGGCGCCGGCCTTCGCGAGCGTGATCGTGGCGCTGGCCTCGGCCTCGATCACCTTCGTGGTCTACACCGTGCGCCGCCGATGGCTGATGCGCGAACTGGTGACGGTGCTCGATGCGCGGGACCGCCTCTCATGAGCCGGCGCCAGTTTTCCATTCTGAGCAGCCTGGACAGCGACGACGACGATCCGGTGCTCTCGACCATCAACCTGATCGACGTGTTCATGGTGGTGATCGGCATGCTGATGATCGCGGTCATCAACAACCCGATGAACCCCTTCGCGCAGGACAAGGTGACGATCATCCGCAACGAGGGCCAGCCCGACATGGAGATCGTCACGCGCGAGGGCCGCAAGGTCACCCGCTTCAAGGCCAGCGGCGCGACGGGGCAGGGCGACGGCGAGAAGGCCGGCACCGCCTGGCGCCTGAAGGACGGGACGATGGTCTACGTGCCGGCCGATGCGGAGCCGGCCGGTTCGGGCGGGAAGTGATCCGGCTTCTTCTTTTCGCCTGGCTCCTTCTCGCCGGGGCGGGATTGCTCCTCCCGGCGCATGCGCAGCCGCAAGGAGCGGATCGCGTCGTCGTGCTGAGCACCTCGCTGGTGTCGCCGGCGCGCGTGGTGCGGCTGCAGGCAGCGGCGCGCGAGGCGGGGGTGTCGCTGCAGGTGCTGTCGGCTTCGCAGGACTCGCCCGAGGCGCTGGCCGCCGCCATCGACGGGGCAAGCCTGCTCGTGATCGATGCGCCGCACATCAGCGTGGCACAGGCGGCCGCCGCGCGGTTCGGCGACGCCATATCGCGCGGCACGGTGCCCTATGTGCTGGTCGGCGAATTCGCGCTTGTGGCCAAGGGCCAGACGACCGCCGCGGCGCCGCTGGCGGCGGAGCGCGGCGTCGATGCCGCATGGGCCCAGCGGCTGCGCGAGTTCTGGCGCTTTCCAGGCGCGGCCAACCTGGGCGCGTCGATGAAGGCGCTTCGGCAGCCGGGCAGTCTCGATGGGCTGCCGGCGCCTTTGCCGCTGCCGCTTACCGGCATCTACCACCCCGGCTGGCCGCGCGTCGAAACGGACGTGGCAGCCGTCGAGAGGCTGCCGGGCAGCGGCACGGTCGCCATCGCCGTCAATAGCGCCACGCTGGCGGGTGACGACACGGCCTGGCTCGATGCGCTCATCGCGTCGCTGGAAGCCCGCGGGCTGCGCGCCTATGCCTTCTACGGCCCGCGCCAGCAGAAGGACCTGTTCTTCCGCATGACACACGAGGGTGAACGCCGCGTGGCCGACACCATCGTCAATGCCTCGCTGGTCTTCAGCCCCAACGAGCGCAAGGCCGAGCTGGAGCGCATCGGCGTGCCGGTGCTGCAGACGCTGCCCTCGCTGGCGATGGACGCCGCGCAATGGGCGAACAGCAAGGACGGCCTTGCGCAGACCGACATCGCCGCCTACTACAGCCCCAGCGAGTTGGCCGGCATGACCGATCCGATGCTCGTGAGCGCCCGCGACGCGTCCACAGGCACGCTGCAGCCGCTGCCCGCGCAGATCGACGCCGTGGCCGCCAAGGCCGCAGCGCTGCTGCGCTTGCAGCGCACGCCGCCGGCCGAGCGGCGCGTGGCGATGCTGGTCTACAACTACCCACCGGGCGAGGCCAACTTCGGCGCCTCGTTCCTCAACGTGCCGCGCAGCGTGAGCAACATGCTGGCGGCGATGAAGTCGGCCGGCTATGCGGCCGAAGTGCCGGGCACCGACGCGCTCATCGCGCAGGTGCAGGCGACGATGCGGGCCTACTACCCGACAGGCCAGGGCGACGAGCTGCAGCCGCTGCTCGACAAGGATCTGGCCGACACGCTGCCGCTTGCGGACTACCTCGCATGGTTCCGCGCGCTGCCGCAGGAGACGCAGCGGCGCATCGAAAGCTACTGGGGAGCGCCCGAGAAGTCGACCATGCTGCGCACCGTGGCAGGCCAGCCTTCCTTCGTGATCCCGCGCGTGCCCTTCGGCAACGTGGTCGTGCTGCGGCAGCCGCCTCGCTTCGAGCCTGGCACGCAGGTGGCGGGCAAGGCCGAGCAGGTCTATCACCGCTCGGCCGTTCCGCTGAGCCACGGCTACCTCGCGACCTACCTCTGGCTGCGCAAGCGCTTCGGCGCCAGTGCCGTCGTGCACGTGGGCACGCACGGCACGGTCGAGTGGTCGGCGGGCAAGGAGCGCGGGCTCTCGGTGCAGGACGATCCGCTGCTCGCGCTCGGCGACCTGCCCAACGTCTACCCGTACATCATGGACAACCTCGGCGAGGCCACCACCGCCAAGCGGCGCGGCCGCGCGACCATGGTGAGCCATTCGACGCCGCTGTTCGCGCCCGCCGGCTTCCGCCCCGGCGTGCAGGAGATGCACGAGCGAATGCACGAGTGGGAGACGCTCTCGCCCGGCCCCGTGAAGACCGCGCTGGAGAAGCAGCTCACGGCCGAGTTCGCCGAGCACCGCTACGACCGCGACCTAGGCTGGACGCCCGCGCGCATCCGCGCCGACTTCGCCGGCTTCATCGCGGTGCTGCATCCATACCTCGACGAGCTTGCGCAGACCGCGCAGCCGCTGGGCCTCGCGACCTTCGGACAGGCGCCCGACGCGCAGCGCAGGCGCATGACCATCCTGCAGATCCTCGGCAAGCCCTTGGTCGAGGTGCTGGGCGAAGACATCGACGAGGCCTTCCTGATCGATGCGAAGGGCGTCGCCGCCTCGCGCCCCGCGCGCTGGGTCGAACAGGCGCTCGCCGACGCGCAGGGCGCGAGCGTCATGGGCAAGACGCCCGCCGACCGGCAGAAGCTGCTGGAACTGGCCGCGCGCGCCCGCAAGCTCGACGACGTGCTCGCGCACAACGAGGAAATCGAGGGGCTGCTGACCGCGCTCGACGGCCGCTATCTCAAGTCGAGCTACGGCGGCGACCCGGTGCGCAACCCCGACAGCCTGCCGACCGGGCGCAACCTCTACGGCTTCGACCCGAGCCGCGTGCCCACCCGCGCGGCCTGGGAGACGGGCGTGGCCGCCATGGAGGCCTGGATCGCGCAGCACGCGAAGACCCATACCGGCAAGCCGCCCGAGAAGATCGCCTTCACCCTCTGGGCCGGCGAGGCCTCGCGCCACCAGGGCGTGCTGGAAAGCCAGGCCTTCTACGCCATGGGCGTGAAGCCGCGCTGGGACGAGGGCGGTCGCATGGCGGGCATCGAGGTCATTCCCGCCTCGCAGCTGAAGCGGCAGCGCATCGACGTGCTGGTCAGCGTCACCGGCTCCTATCGCGACCAGTTCCCGGCCGTGATGCGCTGGCTCGACGAGGCGGTGCAGCAGTTGGCGGCGCTGCGCGAACCTGGCAATGCGGTGGCGCGCAACAGCGAGGCCATGGCGCGCAGGCTTCGCTCGGAAGGCTCGACTGCGGACGAGGCGCAGCGCTGGTCGACGGCCCGCGTGTTCTCGAACGAGCAGGGCAGCTACGGCGCCGGGCTCGAGGAAGCCGCGCTCGCGAGCGACGTATGGAAGAGCCAGCAGCGCGGCGGCGGCGACGCGCAGATGGCCGGCCTCTACATGGACCGTATGGGTCACGCCTACGGCAAGGGCCTCGACGGCGCCGCGCGGCCCGGCGCCTACGCCGGCAACCTCGCGCAGGTCGATGCGGCGCTGATGGCGCGCAGCTCCAACCTGTACGGCGTGCTGACCAACGACGATCCGTTCCAGTACCTCGGCGGCATCGCGCAGGCGGTGCGGCATCTCACGGGCAAGGACCCGGCGCTGTACGTGCAGAACCTGCGCGACGGTAGCGCGGTGCGCACCGACACCGCCGCAGGCGCCATCGCGCGCGAGATGCAGACGCGCTACCTGCACCCGCAGTGGATCGAGGCCCAGAAGGCCGAGGGCTACAGCGGCACGCTGCAGGTGCTGAAGACCGCGCAGTTCCTCTGGGGCTGGCAGGTGACCGCGCCGCAGGCGGTGCGGCAGGACCAGTGGCAGTCGCTGCACGACGTGTACGTGCGCGACCGCTACAGGCTGGGCACGCGCGAATGGCTGGAAGGCGACAACCGCGCGGCCTTCGCGCAGACGCTGGAGCGCATGCTCGACGCGGTGCGGCTGGACTACTGGAAGCCCGATGCCGCGACCCGGCGCGAGCTGGCCCGGGCCTATGCGCAGGCGGTACGCGCGACGGGCCTGCGCGAGCGCAATGTCGGCGTGCAGCGATTTGTGCAGGCCGAGCTGTCGCCGGTTCCAGCTTCCTCGCCCAGGCCGGCTCCGGCGGTCACGCCTGTGGTCGTGCGGGCCGCCGCACCGTCCGCGATTCCTGAACCTGCTCCCGTTCCCGCTACTGACGGCCCGCAGCCCGTCAGCGGCCTGAAGCTGGAACCGACGCCAACGGAAACACCGCCTCACAAGACCGGCGAAGCCACCGTCCTGCGGCTGTGGATGGCGCTGGGCGCCGCGCTGCTCCTCGCATTCGGCGCGGCGATGCAATGGCGCCGGGGCCGGGCCGCCGCCTGATTCGCGAGAATGGCGGCTCCCATGCCCTTGCCGAGTTCCGAATACGCCATCGCCTTCGCCGCCGCGCTGTGGATCGCGCTGGCTGTCGATCGCTGGCTGGGCGAGCCGCCCGCGGCGCTGCATCCGGTGGTGTGGATGGGGCGCTATCTGGGCATGGGGTCGCGCATCGCGCCGCGCGCACATCGGGCGAAAGCGGTCGATCTGCCGATGTTCTTCTGCGGCGCGCTGGTGTGGTGCGTGGGGGCGATGTGCGTCTGGGGCGTTGCGATGGTCCTGCAGACGCTGGCGATGCTGCATCTGCCGGCCTGGGCGGTGGCGCTGGTGATAGGCCTGCTGCTCAAGCCTCTCTTCGCCTGGCGCATGTTGCGCGACGAGGTGCTCGCGGTCGAGGCGGCGCTGGGCGTTTCGCTCGACGCCGGGCGCCAGCAGCTGGCGCGCCTTGTCAGCCGCGACGTGAACCGGCTCAGCGAGCGCGAGGTGCGCGAGAGCGCCATCGAATCGCTCGCCGAGAACCTCAACGATTCGCTCGTCGCGCCCGTCTTCTGGTTCGTGCTGCTGGGCCTGCCGGGCGCGGCGCTCTACCGCTTCGCCAACACCGCCGATGCGATGTGGGGCTATCGTGGCGAGCGCAACAGCCGCGACTGGACCTGGTTCGGCAAATGGGCCGCGCGTGCGGACGACGTGCTCTCGTGGATCCCGGCGCGCATCACCGTGGCGTTGCTCGCACTGGCGGCATGGCGCTGGCCTTCGGGGCTGTCTGAAGAAGCCCGCCGCACGCCGTCGCCCAACAGCGGCTGGCCGATGGCGACGGTGGCCTTGCTGCTCGGTGTGCGGCTCGCGAAGCCGGGCGTGTATGCGCTGAACGCGGAAGGCCGCGCGCCTTCCGCCGACGACATGCAGCGCACCGCGCAACTCGGCGGGCGGGCCGCATTGGCGCTGGGCTTGGTCGCGACGATGGCCGTCGTGGCTGTCTCTGGCTGGAGGATGGCATGAGCCCGGTGGTTCATGGCGGCCCCGACGCGGCTGGTGTGGCGCCGCACGACTTCTCGACCAACGGCAACGCGGTGGGCTCGTGCCCGGCCGCCGTGTCGGCGCTGCGCAATGCCGACGCGGCCCACTACCCGGACCCGCACTACACCGCGCTGCGCGGCCGGCTTGCGGCCTTTCATGGCGTGGCGGCCGATCGCATCGTGGTCGCGGCCAGCGCGAGCGAGTTCATTCACCGCATTAGCGCCGCCGTGGCGCAGGGCGGCGGCGGGCAGGTCTGGCTGCCGCCGCATAGCTACGGCGACTACGAACGCGCTGCGCAAGCCTGGGGCCTGCGGGTGCTGCGCGCGCCGCAGCCGCATGCCGATGCCGCGCTGCGATGGTGCTGCGAACCGTCGAGTCCGCTGGGACAACTGCAGGCCGATCTGCCGTTGCACGCGACGAGCGCCAGCGGCACCTGCGTGCTCGACCTGGCCTACGAGCCGCTGCGCCTCGAAGGCCGGCCGTCGCTCGATGCCGCGCAGCTCGGCCGCGTCTGGCAGCTGTGGACGCCGAACAAGGCGATGGGCCTGACGGGCATCCGCGCCGCCTACGCGATCGCACCCGAGAACGTCGACGGGCTGTTCACGGCGCGCATCGAAGGGCTGGCCCCGTCCTGGCCGCTGGGCACCCACGGCGTGGCGCTGCTGGAAACCTGGACCGGCGAAGAGGCGCAGCGCTGGCTTGCGCAAAGCCTCCAGACGCTGAGGGACTGGAAAGCCAGCCAACGCGCGATGTGCGAATCGCTCGGCTGGCAGTGCCTCCCGGGCGATGCCAATTTCTTCTGCGCCCGCACCGACCGGCCGTATCCCGATGTGGCCGCCGCGCTGCGCGCTTCGGGCATCAAACTGCGCGACTGCGCCTCCTTCGGCCTGCCGGGCCATGTGCGCATGGGCGTGCTGCCGCCGGCCAGCCAGCAGGCGCTGAAGCAGGCCTGGACAGGCACCGCCTGAACGCCTGAACGCCCAGACCAGCCAGAAACCCAAGTACGGAAGAAACAGATGCTCTACGCCATCACCACGCTTTTCCTCTGCCAGCTTGCCGGCGAACTGCTCGTGCAGTGGCTGGGGCTGCCCGTTCCCGGTCCGCTGATCGGCATGGTCTTCCTGTTCATCGGCCTGCTGGTGCGCGGCAGCGTGCCGCAGGTGCTGACCGACACCTCGGGCCATCTGCTGCGCAACCTGATGCTGCTGTTCATTCCGGCGGTGGCGGGCGTGATGCTGCATTTCGAGCGGGTGGGGCGCGAGTGGCTGCCGTTCCTCGCGGCCGGCATCGTGGGGGCCGCCTTCACGATGACGGTCACCGCGCTCACCTTCCGCTGGATGATCCGCATCACCGGCAAGGACGCCCAGTAGATGACCGCGCCCGCGAAGCTCTTCGAGATCTGGGTGTTCCTGGCCCAGTCGCCGCTGCTGTGGCTGTCGCTCACGCTGCTGGCGTACCTGGGTGCGCTGTGGCTGCACACGCGCAGCGGGCGCAATCCGATGGTCAACCCGGTGCTGATCTCGGTGATCGTGATCGTCACCGTGCTGCTGCTCACGCGCACGCCCTACGACACGTATTTCGAGGGCGCGAAGTTCGTGCACTTCCTGATCGGCCCCGCCACGGTGGCGCTGGCCGTGCCGCTGTACGGGCAGATCGACCGGCTGCGCCGGCTGTGGCTGCCCATCGGCGTGGCGCTGATCGTGGGTTCGGTCGCGGCCATCGTCTCGGCCGTGGGCATCGCCTGGGTGCTGGGCGGCTCGCACGAGCTGATGATGTCGCTCGCGCCCAAGTCGGCCACCATGCCCATCGCGATGGGCGTGGCCGAGAAGATCGGTGGGCTGCCCTCGCTGGCGGCGGTGGCGGCGGCTGTCGCGGGCATTTCGGGCGCGATCATGGCCACCGGCCTGCTGAACCTGCTGCGCATCAGGGAGCCGGCGGTGCGTGGCTTCGCGGTCGGCATGGCGGCGCACGGCATCGGCACGGCGCGCGCCATCCAGGTGAACGAGACGGCGGGCGCGTTCTCGGCGCTGGCCATGGGGCTGAACGGCATCGCCACGGCGCTGCTGGTGCCGCTGATCGTCAGGCTGATGGGAGCCTAGGCAGGATGGCGAAGCCCGCGCCGGGGTCGCGCCCGATGGAGCTCGTCTGGCCCGCGAAGGCTTACCTGCCGAGCTACGTCTCGGCGCTGAACCGCGGCTGGGCGCGCGACGAGACGCGGCCCGAGTCGGGCGCGGAGGAGCGCGCCGCCATCAAGGCCGACCCCGAGCGCTTCCTGGCCAGCCTCGTGGACCGCGAGGCCAGGGGAGGGCGCATCGTCATGCCCGACGGCTCCAAGGTGCGGCGGCTGCCGAGCTACAAGTGCTGGATGTGGGACGGCGAGTTCTGCGGCAGCATCGACCTGCGCTGGCAGCCCGGCACCGACGCCCTGCCGCTCTATTGCCTGGGCCACATCGGCTACAACGTGGTGCCCTGGAAGCAGCGCAAGGGCTACGCGACGCGCGCGTTGGGCTCGATGCTGAAGCTGGCCGCGGGCGAGGGGCTCAAGCACGTGGAAATCACCACCAGCCCCGACAACTTCGCCTCGCAGAAGGTGATCGCGGCTAACGGCGGTGTGCTGGTCGAGACCTTCATCACCCTGCCGAGCCAGGGCAGCCTGACGAAGTACCGCTACCGGATCGATCTCTGAAGACCGCGCAGCCTGCCTGGCGCAGAATCGCACTCCCGCAAACCGTGCCGGAGACGAATCACATGGCCCAGTACACAGCGGAAGTCCTCTGGCTGCGTGGCGAGCAGGACTTTCTCGCGAACACCTACAGCCGGCGGCATACGCTGCGCTTCGATGGCGGCGCCGAAGTGGCCGCGTCCTCCTCGCCGCACGTGGTGCCGCTGCCGATGTCCGACGCCTCGGCCGTCGACCCCGAGGAAATGTTCGTGGCCTCGCTGTCGAACTGCCACATGCTGTGGTTCCTCACGATGGCGGTGAAACGCAAGTTCGTGGTCGACCGGTATTTCGATGCGGCCGTCGGCGTGATGGAGAAGAACGCCGACGGAAAGATGGCGATGACGGTGGTCACGCTGCGGCCGCAGGTGAGTTTCTCTGGCGGGAACCTGCCCACGCGCGAGCAGATCGAGCAGATGCACCACCGGGCGCACGAGGAATGCTTCATCGCCAACTCGGTCAAGACCGAGGTACGCTGCGAGCCGGTGTTCTGAGCCGGCCGGGCGGGTTCAACCGACCAGCGAGCGGCTCTTCATCTCCAGCCGGGTGACCAGGCGCTGCAGCGCGCTTTCCGCGCCCGGCGGCAGCGCCAGGAAGCGGAAACCCAGCTGGTAGCGCGGCGTGCCGTTGGGCTGCAGGCCGGAGCGCAGAGACACCAGTTCCAGGTCGAGCGTAAGGCGCCCGAGCGCGCCCAGCGACAGTTCGCAGTCCCTCAGGAAGGTGCCTACCGGCAGCGCGGCCGCGCGTTCGTCGCGGGTGCGAAGGCCGACGCCGCCGAGCGACAGGTCCTGCACCTCGAAGGAAAACGCATCGCCCTGGGGCAGGGTGCCCGAGCAGGTGTACGAATCGGCGATCGGCGCGTCCACGCGGAAGTACTCGCGCCGCTGCAGGTAGACGAGCACCTCGGGAAAGTCGGCTTCGAAGGCCGGCAGGCCCTCGTACCGGGTCTCGCGCGGCGAGGCGATGGAGAACTCGACGCGCACGCCGTCCTGCTGGGCCTCGAAATGGCAGCGCGGCGCCGCCAGCAGGGCCCGGTTCTGCTCGGGCGACGCACCCCAGTCGAAGGTGAAGACGCGGCTGCGCATGTCCACGTCGAGCAACTGCGTCACCAGATGGCCGCCCGCGTACTGGACGGTGAGGTTGTCGCGGCGGCTGGCGAGGTTGCGCAAATGAACGCCGATTTCCACCGGCGCGCGGCGGCCGAATTCTTCGCTTGCGCGTTCGTCTGGCGTTGCGTGCGGCTGATCGGGCGCTTCGGCCTTGCCGTTCGACGGGTCTTTATCCATGAGCTTGCCGGTTCGTATGTTCTAGCGGACGCGTGCCAGGGCTCCTCCCGGGCCCCTGAACGGCCTGGGTCGAGGCCGCGGTACGCGCGTTCAACCGGAAAACGCAGCGGCTTTCCGGTATCGGGCTGAACTGAATAACGGCATCGGACGGCCAGAATTTAGGGCGCCGGCACGAATTGTTTGTTGGGGGCTCGGCGCGATCAGCGCCGCTGGAGCCTCGGGTTCTTCGCGAAGAGCTCGGCGGCCCAGTCCACGAAGGCGCGCACCTTGGCGCTCAGGTGGCGGTTGGGCGGGTACACCACGTGGATCGGCAGTGGGTCGCGGTGCCAGTCGGGCAACAGCTGGATCAGCTCGCCGCTCTCGATCAGCGGCTCGGCCATGAAGGTGATGCACTGCGAGATGCCGAAACCGCCCTGTACCGCCGTGATGTGGGCGTTGCTCTCGTTCACCGCCACGCGGTAGGGGCCGTTCAGCTCGATATGCTCGTCGCCCTTCCTGAACTCGTGCGGGTACACGCGCCGGGTGGTGCCCGAGAAATAGCTCACCACGTGGTGGCGCTTCTCGATGTCGTTCGGGTGCTGCGGCATGCCGTAGCGCTTGACATAGGCCGGCGACGCCACGGTGACGAAGTCCAGCGTGCCGATGCGCCGCGCGACCAGCGACTGGTCGCTGAGCTCGCCCGCGCGGATCACGCAGTCGACGTTGTCGCTGATCAGGTCGATGGTGCGGTCGCTCACGCCCAGGTCGACCTGGATGTCGGGGTAGCGGTCGCAGAAGCCGGCCAGCGCGGGCAGGATGATCAGCCTGGCCACCGAGGTGCCGACGTCGATGCGCAGCCGCCCCGTGGGGTTGGCCTGCGCATTCGTCATGCTGGCTTCCATGTCGTCGAAGTCGTTGAGCAGGCGGGCGGCCCGCTCGAAGTAGGCGGCGCCGTCGGGCGTGACCGTGACGCGGCGCGTGGTGCGGTTGAGCAGCTTCACGCGCAGGCGCGATTCCAGCGCCTGGATCTGCTTGGTGACTGTGCCCTTGGGCAGGGCGAGCGAGTCTGCCGCCCGGGTGAAAGTGCCGGCTTCCACGACGCGGACGAAGATCCGCATGGCCTGGATCTGATCCATTGAATGCCTGTTCTTGGTACCCGGCCCACACCGGGGGACGCGGATTCTCACACAAGCCGTCCAACCTTTGCGGAGCGCCCTGATTGTTGTCGGTTTGGAAACAGAGTGGGGGCATGTTTCCTGTTTAACGCCGCATCGGGCGACTTATATTTCAACCATCGCCCAAATCCCCGAGGTCGCCCATGTCACCCGTTCCATCGTCCCGCTCCGCCGAAGCCGCCGCCCGTGCTGCGGCGCAAGGCGTGGAAGCCGATCTGTCGATCGAGCTGCCCGGCCGCGAACCGGTGGGAGCGCGCGTGTACGGCCAGCGCGCCAAGGGCGAGGTGGCGCCGCTGGTGCTGCATTTCCACGGCGGCACCTTCGTCTGCGGCGACCTGGACAACGGCCGCAACGTGGCGCGGCTGCTGGCCGGCGCGGGCGCGGTGGTGGTTTCGCTGGCCTATCCGCTGGCGCCGCAGTCGCCGTTCCCGGAGCCCATCGAAGTGGGCTATGCCGCACTCGAATGGCTCTACAAGCAGCGCACCAAGCTCGGCGGCAAGGGCTCCCAGGTCTACCTGGCCGGCGAGGAAGCCGGCGGCAACCTGGCGGCCGCGGTGGCGCTGATCGCCCGCGACCGGGCCCATCCGCCGCTCGCGGGCCAGATCCTGCTGTCGCCCATGCTCGACCCCTGCGCCGGCACCGCCTCGCTGCGCAATGCCACCAGCGACGCGGCCGAGTGCCGCTGGGCCAGCGGCTGGGAGAAGTACCTGAGCTGCCCCTCGAACGCCATGCACCCCTATGCGGTGCCCAGCGGCTCGCTGCGGCTGTCGTCGCTGGCCCCGGCCCTGGTGCTGGTGGGCGCGGACGACGCGATGCGCGACGAGGCGCTGACCTTCGCGGGCCGCCTGCGCGCGGCCGGTATCGAGGTCACGAGCAGCGTGCTGCCCAGCGCCTCGAACTGGCCCAAGGCGCTGTACGACACCGAGAACACGGGCTGTGTGGCCTGCGAAGCGGCGGTGCAGCAGCACTTCCGCGAGTTCTTCAGCGCGACCACGCCGCCGCCCGCGACGGCTGATCACCCCAGCTAGTTCCCGCCGGTCACCGGCTGCCTGATCGACACGCTGCCAGCGCGGCCGCGTGCCGGGGCCCCTTTTTCCCTGAAATCCCGCCTCCTGGTGCCAAAAGCGCCGGGGTGGCTTGTTGCATCCCAAAGTCATCGAGAAGGACTCATCATCATGTCGAACAACGAGAAAAAGCTGTCTTCCGCCGCCCGCAAGGGCCTCTGGCCCGCCGTGACCGGCCTCACCGCATTGCTGGCAGTGGCTGCCGCGGTGGTCGGCATGTACAGCTTCAAGGCCGAAGCCAACAACGCGCCGGCGGCGCCCCAGGCCACGCCGGTGTCGGTCGCCACCGTGGCCTCGAGCGAGATCAACGCCTGGGACGAGTTCTCGGGCCGGCTCGAAGCCGTCCAGCGCGTCGATGTGCGCTCCCGCGTCGCGGGCGCCGTGCAGGCGGTGCACTTCCGCGAAGGCGCGCTGGTGAAGCAGGGCGACCTGCTGGTCACCATCGACCCCGCGCCGTACGCGGCCGAGGTCGAGCGCGCCGAGGCGCAGGTGGCTTCCGCGCAGGCCCGCCAGTCCTTCAGCCGCAGCGAGCAGGAGCGTGCCAAGCGCCTGTGGGACGACAAGGCCATCGCCCAGCGCGAGTACGACGAGCGCGTGAACGCCGGCCGCGAAGCCGAAGCCAACCTGCGTGCGGCCCAGGCCTCGTTGCAGTCGGCGCGCCTGAACCTGGGCTACACCCAGGTGCGCGCACCGGTGTCGGGCCGTATCGGGCGCATCGAGGTGACGGTGGGCAACCTGGTGGCGGCCGGCCCGGGCGCCCCGGTGCTGACCACGCTGGTGTCGGTGAGCCCGATCTACGCGAGCTTCGACGCTGACGAACAAGTCATCACCCGCGCGCTGAAGGAACTGCCCAGCGGCTCCAGCGCCCGCGGCCAGATCGAGAGCATTCCTGTGCAGATGGGCACCGCCGGCATGGACGGCACGCCCTTCACCGGCAAGCTGCAGCTGATCGACAACCAGGTCGACGCCCGCAGCGGCACCGTGCGTGTCCGTGCTTCCTTCGACAACAAGGACGGCGCCCTGATCCCCGGCCAGTTCGCCCGCATCCGCATGGGCCAGGCCCGCAACGACACCGCGCTGCTGGTCAGCGAACGTGCCATCGGCACCGACCAGAACAAGAAGTTCGTGATGGTCGTGGGCGAGGACAGCAAGGCCGCCTACCGCGAAGTGACGCTGGGCGCCTCGGTCAACGGCCTGCGCGTCGTGAGCAAGGGCCTGAAGGCGGGCGATCGCGTGATCGTCAATGGCCTGCAGCACATCCGCCCGGGTGCGCTGGTGGCGCCGCAGCAAGTGACGATGGACGCCAAGGCGGACTCCAAGCAACAACAACCGGAACGCGTCGCCGAGGCGGCCAAGTCCTGATTTCGGAGGAGGGCGCATCTGCGCCCGCCGGAGAACCAACATGAATCTCTCAAAATTCTTCATCGACCGGCCGATCTTTGCCGGCGTGCTGTCGCTCCTGATGCTGATAGCGGGCCTGATCGCGTTGCGCGGTCTGCCGATCTCGGAGTACCCGGAAGTCGCGCCGCCTTCGGTGGTGGTGCGCGCCCAGTACCCCGGTGCCAATCCCAAGGTGATCGCCGAAACGGTGGCCACCCCGCTGGAAGAACAGATCAACGGCGTCGAAGGCATGCTCTACATGGGCAGCCAGGCGACCACCGACGGCGTGCTGACGCTCACCGTCACCTTCCGCCTGGGCACCGATCCCGACAAGGCGCAGCAGCTCGTGCAGAACCGCGTCTCGCAAGCCGAGCCGCGTCTGCCCGAGGAAGTGCGCCGGCTCGGCATCACGACCGTCAAGAGCGCGCCCGACCTGACGATGGTGGTCCACCTCGTCTCGCCGAACAACCGCTACGACATCAACTACCTGCGCAACTACGCGGTGCTGAACGTGAAGGACCCGCTGGCGCGCATCGAAGGCGTGGGCCAGGTCCAGATCTTCGGCGGCGGCGACTACTCCATGCGCGTGTGGCTCGACCCGCAGAAGGTCGCGCAGCGCGGCCTGTCGGCTTCCGACGTGGTGGCCGCCATCCGCGGCCAGAACGTGCAGGCCGCGGCCGGCGTGGTCGGCGCTTCGCCGGGCCTGTCGGGCGTGGACATGCAGCTGTCGATCAATGCGCAGGGCCGCCTGCAGAGCGAGGAAGAGTTCGGCGACATCATCGTCAAGAGCGGCACCGACGGCGCCGTCACGCGTCTTCGCGACATCGGCCGCCTGGAGATGGGCGCCGCCGACTACTCGCTGCGCTCGCTGCTGAATAACGACCCGGCCGTCGGCATGGGCGTGTTCCAGGCGCCGGGCTCCAACGCGCTCGACATCTCTGCCAACGTGCGCAAGACGATGGCCGAGCTCAACAAGAACATGCCCGAGGGCCTGGAATACCGCATTGCCTACGACCCGACGCAGTTCGTGCGTGCGTCCATCGAATCGGTGATCCACACGCTGCTCGAAGCCATCATGCTGGTGGTGCTGGTCGTGATCCTGTTCCTGCAGACCTGGCGCGCTTCCATCATTCCGCTGCTGGCCGTGCCGGTGTCGGTGATCGGTACCTTCGCGGTGCTGCACGTGCTCGGTTTCTCGATCAACGCGCTGAGCCTGTTCGGGCTGGTGCTGGCCATCGGCATCGTGGTGGACGACGCCATCGTGGTGGTGGAGAACGTCGAGCGCAACATCGAGGCGGGGCTCACGCCGCGTGAAGCCACCTACCGCGCGATGCGCGAAGTGTCGGGCCCGATCATCGCCATCGCGCTGGTGCTGGTGGCCGTGTTTGTGCCGCTGGCCTTCATCAGCGGCCTCACGGGCCAGTTCTACCGCCAGTTCGCGGTGACCATCGCGATCTCGACGGTGATCTCGGCCATCAACTCGCTGACGCTGTCGCCCGCGCTCGCTGCCTTGCTGCTGCGCGGCCACGATGCTCCCAAGGACGCGCTGACGCGCGGCATGGACCGCGTCTTCGGCTGGCTGTTCCGCGGCTTCAACCGCTTCTTCCACCGTGGCTCCGAGGCCTACAGCGGCGGCGTCAAGCGCGTCATCTCGCGCAAGGCGCTGATGCTGGCGATCTACCTCGCGCTGATCGGCGTGACCTTCGGCCTGTTCAAGGCGGTGCCCAGCGGCTTCGTGCCGGCGCAGGACAAGCAGTACCTCATCGGCTTCGCCCAACTGCCCGACGGCGCCACGCTGGACCGCACCGACGAGGTGATCCAGCGCATGGGCGAGATCATGAAGAAGAACCCGAACGTGGAAGACGCCATCGCCTTCCCGGGCCTGTCGATCAACGGCTTCACCAACAGCTCCAACTCGGGCATCGTGTTCGCCACGCTCAAGCCCTTCGACCAGCGCAAGCGCGCCGACCAGAGCGGCGGCGCGGTGGCCGGACAGCTCAACGGTGCCTTCGCCGGCATCCAGGACGCCTTCATCGTGATGTTCCCGCCGCCGCCGGTGGCGGGCCTGGGCACCACGGGTGGCTTCAAGCTGCAGCTGGAAGACCGCGGCTCGGTGGGCTACGACCAGATGGACGCGGCGGTGAAGGCCTTCATGGCCAAGGCCTACCAGGCGCCCGAGCTGGCCGGCATGTTCACCAGCTGGCAGGTCAACGTGCCGCAGCTGTATGCCGACATCGACCGCACCAAGGCCCGCCAGCTCGGCGTGCCGGTGACGGACATCTTCGACACCATGCAGATCTACCTCGGCAGCCTGTATGCGAACGACTTCAACAAGTTCGGCCGCACGTACTCCGTGCGCGTCCAGGCCGATGCGCCTTACCGCGCCCGTGCCGAGGACGTGGGCCTGCTGAAGGTGCGCTCGAGCTCGGGCGAGATGGTGCCGCTGTCGGCGCTGATGAAGGTGAATTCGACCTTCGGCCCCGAACGCGCCATGCGCTACAACGGCTACCTCGCCGCCGACATCAACGGCGGCCCGGCGCCGGGCTATTCCTCGGGCCAGGCGCAGGACGCGATCGTGAAGATCGCGGCCGAGACGCTGCCCAAGGGCGTGACCTTCGAATGGACCGAGCTGACCTACCAGGAGATCCTGGCCGGCAACTCCGCCTTCCTGGTGTTCCCGCTGGCCATCCTGCTGGTGTTCCTGGTGCTGGCTGCCCAGTACGAGAGCCTGACGCTGCCGATCGCGATCATCCTGATCGTGCCGATGGGCATCCTGGCCGCGATGACCGGCGTATGGATATCGGGGGGTGACAACAACGTCTTCACGCAGATCGGGCTGATCGTGCTTGTCGGGTTGAGTGCGAAGAACGCGATTCTCATCGTGGAGTTCGCACGGGAGCTCGAATTTGCCGGCCGCACGCCCGTTCAGGCGGCCATCGAAGCCAGCCGCCTGCGCCTGCGCCCGATTCTCATGACCTCGCTGGCCTTCGTGATGGGCGTGCTGCCCCTCGTGCTGTCCACCGGCGCGGGCTCGGAGATGCGCAAGGCCATGGGCGTGGCGGTGTTCGCCGGGATGATCGGCGTGACGGCCTTCGGCCTGTTCCTGACGCCGGTGTTCTACGTGCTGCTGCGCCGCCTCGCGGGCAACCGGCCGCTCAAGCTGCACGGCCAGGTTCCGCACGGCGACGACTTCGTGTCGGCCGAGCATCCCGTGGCGCCTGCATCGCACGGCGGCTCGGGCGGCGGCGGACTGCACCCGGTGCCTGCGTCGCCGCGCCCCTCGCACGGCTCGCATGACTGATCGATCGAGAAGAAGAAAGCTGATCATGAAATTCTCAGTACAACCCTTGGTGAAGCCCGTCCGGACCGCCTTGCTGCCTCTGATGGCGGCCCTGGTGCTGGCCGGCTGTGCCACCGTGCCCTCGGGCCTGCCCGAGATCACGACCACGGCCCAGTTCAAGGAACAGGGGCCCACGCCGCCCGCCGGCTTCACGCGTGCCGTGCCTTCCGAGGCGCAGTCGCGCGGCGCCTGGTGGCTGGTGTTCAACGATCCGGTGCTGAACGCGCTGGTCGAGAAGGCCGACGTCAACAACGGCAACATCCAGGCCGCGGCGGCGCGGCTGGCCGAAGCCCGCGCGCTGGCGCGCAGCGCCAACGCCGACCGCCTGCCGCAGATCGGCCTGGGCGCCGGTGCCAACCGCGGTGCGGGCCTGGACAAGGCCACTGCCAGCACCCGGCCGGCCACCATGACCAACATCGGCGCCACCTTCTCGTACGAGGTCGACCTGTTCGGGCGGCTCTCGGGCGCGAGCAACGCGGCCAATCTCGACGCAGCCGGCCGCGAGGCGCTGCTGCAGAGCACGCGCCTGGCGGTGCAGGCCGAGGTGGCACAGACCTACCTGCAGCTGCGCGCGCTGGATGCCGAACGCGTGCTGGTGCGCGAGCAGGTCGAGGCCTACCGCGACACGCTGCGCCTGTCGCAGCGCCGCGAGCAGGCCGGCGACATCGCCGAGCTCGACGTGGCGCGCGTGCAGACCGAGGTGTCGTCCACTGAATCTGATGCGCTCGCGCTCGACCGCCAGCGTGCCCAGGTAGAGCATGCGCTCGCGGTGCTGGTGGGCGATTCGGCTTCCAGCTTCGGCCTGCGCTCCGACGACTGGACGACGGCGCTGCCTTCGATCCCGGCGGGCGTGCCGGGCACGGTGCTCACGCGCCGGCCCGACGTGTCGGCCGCGCAGAGCGCCGTGCTGGCCGCGCAGGCCCGCGTGGGCGTGGCACAGGCCGCGTGGTTCCCGAACATCTCGCTGACCGGCGCCGCCGGCTACGCCTCGCCCGAGATCGGCGACCTCTTCAAGTGGTCGGCCCGCTCGTGGGGCGTGGGCGCACTGCTGTCGCTGCCGATCTTCGACGGCGGCCGCCGCGAAGCCGGCGTGCAGGGCGCCAATGCCCAGCTCGACGGCGCGCTCGCAAGCTACCGCACCCAGGTGCTGGTGGCCTTCCAGGAGGTCGAAGACCAGCTGGCCGCCATCCGCACGCTGCAGGAGCAGTCGGTGGTGCAGGCGCAGGCCGTCACCTCGGCGGCGCGCGCAACCAGCCTGTCGGATACGCGCTACCGCAACGGCTACATCAGCCAGCTCGACCTGCTCGACGCCCGCCGCAGCGAACTGCGCAACCGTCGCCAGGCGCTGCAGGTGAAGTCGGCGCAATACCAGGCGGCCGTGGGGCTGATCCGCGCCATCGGCGGGGGCTGGGAAGTGCCGGCGCCCGTGGCTGCGGCCGGTGCCGCACGGACGACCGTGGCCGCGCGCTGAGGCGCGGTCGACGCAGCGGAAAAGATTGACAGCCTGAACGCCGCAAGGCGGTCTTGCGCCGTCACAGGTTCAGTCGGTTTCGCCGGCTGTGTCTGTGGCGGCGCTTATTTTTTTGAGTTCAAGAACGCCCATGGCCATGGCGTTGGAATAGCTGGCCTGCGCCCTGGGCGCTCGCCGAAAGACCCGGTAGTCGAGGGTCTCGGTGCTTGCGTCGCCGTGGTGGGCCTCTAGCAGGGTCCAGAAGAACTGGCCCGGCTCGGGTTCCTCGACGGTCAGCGCCAAATCGTTCAAGGCTGGCATGGATTCCCTGGGTGCGTTTTTGCGACAGTGTGCGCCGCCCGGGTGTACGCGGGAAAGTGCCGCCTGGATTCACCGGCCCCGCTTGCAGCGCCGGAGTGTGAAAGATGTCGCGGTCCGGCGAGGGAGGCGCGGCGCTCAACGACAATCCGCCGATGAGTTCAAAGGCGAATAGCGGGCCGGCGCGCTGCGTCATGGTCCTGGGCACCACCAGCGGCGCCGGCAAGAGCTGGCTGGCCACCGCGCTGTGCCGCTGGTATGCCCGCCGGGGCCTGAAGGTGGCCCCATTCAAGGCGCAGAACATGAGCAACAACGCCCGCGTGGTCGATGGCGGCGAGATCGGCAGCGCCCAGTATTTCCAGGCCCTGGCCGCGAATGCGCTGCCCGAGGTGCGCATGAACCCGCTGCTGCTCAAGCCCGAGCGCGACACCCACAGCCAGGTGGTGCTGATGGGGCAGGTGAGCGAGGCGCTCTCGGCCTTGCCCTGGCGCGGCCGCAGCGAGCGCGTCTGGCCGCAGATCGCGCAGGCGCTCGACGAGTTGCGCGCCGAAAACGACGTGGTCGTGATCGAAGGCGCCGGCTCGCCGGCCGAGATCAACCTGATGGCCAGCGACATCGTCAACATGCGCATCGCCCGCCACGCGCAGGCGCGCTGCCTGCTGGCGACCGACATCGACCGCGGCGGCGCCTTCGCCCACCTCTACGGCACCTGGGCGCTGCTGCCCGAGGCCGACCGGGCGCTGCTGCGCGGCTTCGTGCTCAACAAGTTCCGCGGCGACGCCTCGCTGCTCGCGCCGGCCCCGCAGCAGCTGCAGGAGCTGACCGGCGTGCCCACGGTGGCGACGCTGCCCATGTGGTGGCAGCACGGCCTGCCCGAGGAAGACGGCGTGTTCGACGACCGCAGCCGCGCCAGCGGCACCGTCACGCGCACGGTGGCCGTCGTGGCCTATCCGCGCATCAGCAACCTCGACGAATTCCAGGCGCTCAAGAACGTGCCCGGCGTGCGGCTGGTCTGGGCGCGCACGCCCGCCGACGTGGCCGCGGCCGACTGGATCGTGCTGCCCGGCTCCAAGCACACCAGCGGCGACCTGGCCTGGCTGCGCGCCCAAGGGCTGGACCGCGCGGTGGCAGCGCATGCCGAACGCGGCGGTGCGGTGCTGGGCATCTGCGGCGGCCTGCAGATGCTGGGCGAGGCTCTGGTCGATCCGCACGGCATCGACGGCAATGCGCCGGGCCTGGGCCTGCTGCCGCTGGTGACGGTGTTCGAGCGCGAGAAGACGGTGCGGCATCGCACGGTCGGGTTCGGCGAGCTGACCGGCGCCTGGGCCGCGCTGTCCGGCGTGCCCGTTGCCGGCTACGAGATCCATCACGGCCAGACCGCCGAGCATCCGCAGATGGCGCAGGCCGGCCGGTCGGTCATGCCCGACGGGCTGGCTTGGCAGAACTCGCAGGGCAACGTGCTCGGCATCTATCTTCACGGCCTGTTCGAGGACCCGGGCGCGCTGCACGCGCTCTTCGGCGCCTCGGCGCCCACGCTGGAATCCACCTTCGACGGCCTGGCCGATTTCATCGACACCCATTTCGAACCCGGTGTTCTCGCCGGACTGATTGCATGACCGACCTCGTTCCCACCATCACCGACATCTCCGACGCCGCGCTCGCCGCCCGCCTGCAAAGTGCGCTCGACAACAAGACCAAGCCGCTCGGTGCGCTAGGCCGGCTGGAGGCGCTGGCGCTGCGCATCGGCAGCATCCTCGACACCGACAAGCCGGTGCTGGAGGCCCCGCAGATGCTGGTCTGCGCCGGCGACCACGGCCTGGCGGCGCGCGGCGTCTCGGCCTACCCGAGCGAGGTGACCTGGCAGATGGTCGAGAACTTCCTGGCCGGAGGTGCGGCCGTGAGCGTGCTCGCGCGCCAGCACGGGCTGGCGCTCACCGTGGTCGACTGCGGCGTGCGGCAAGACTTCCAGCCCCGCCCCGGGCTGGTGTCGCGCCGCATCGCCGCCGGCACGGCCGACGCTTCCGCAGGGCCGGCCATGACCGCCGAGCAGTGCGCCCAGGCAATAGCCAACGGGCGCGAAGTCGTGAAGGCGCTGCCGGGCAACGCGCTGCTGCTCGGCGAGATGGGCATCGGCAACAGCTCGTCGGCCGCGCTGCTGCTCTCGCGGCTGGGCGGGCTGGACATCGACGCCTGCATCGGCATCGGCACCGGGCTGGACGCGGCCGGGCTGGCGCGCAAGCGTGAGGTGCTGCGGCAGGTGCTGGCGCTGCACGCCGGCGCCACCGCGCCGCTCGATGCGCTGGCAGCCTTCGGCGGATTCGAGCTGGCAACGCTTGTCGGCGCGGTGCTGCAGGCGGCCGCGGAGCGGCGGGTGATCGTGGTCGACGGCTACATCGCCAGCGCGGCAGTGCTGGTGGCGCAGGCGCTGCAGCCTCACGTGGTGCAGCGCTGCGTGGCGGCGCACCGCTCGGCCGAGCCGGGACATGCGCTGATGCTGGAGCGGCTGGGGCTCGATCCGCTGCTGCAGCTCGACCTGCGGCTCGGCGAGGGATCGGGCGGCGCGCTGGCCTGGCCGCTGCTCGAATCGGCCTGTCGCATCCTGCGCGAGATGGCCAGCTTCGAGTCGGCCGGCGTGTCGCGCAAGGACGCATGAGCGGCATTCGCCATTTCCTGCTCGCGCTGCAGTTCTTCACCCGTGTGCCGGTGACGGGACGACTGGCCGAATGGGTGGGCTTCAGCCCGCAGATGCTGCGCGCGAGCGCGGCGCACCTGCCCGGCATCGGGTGGCTGGCGGGCGGGTTGGCGGCGCTGGTGTTCACGGGCGTGGCCATCGGGCTGCCCGGCGTCGGCGGCGCGCTGGCGGCGGCCGTGCTGAGCACTGTCGCCACCGTGATGCTGACCGGCGCCTTCCATGAAGACGGGCTGGCCGACGTGGCCGACGGCCTGGGCGGCTCGGCCAGCCGCGAGCGGGCGCTGGAGATCATGAAGGACTCGCGCATCGGCGCCTTCGGTGCCGTGGCGCTGGTGCTGGCGCTCGGACTCAAGTTCGCGCTGCTCGCCGCACTGGTGGGGCAGGGGCTGCAGGCGGCGGCGATCGCCATCGTGGGCGCGCATGTGCTGTCGCGGCTGATGCCGCTGTTCCTGATCCGCTGGCTGCCCTATGTGGGCGACAGCGGCGCGAGCAAGGCCAAGCCGCTCGCGGATGCGATCAGCCGGGGGGCGCTGATCATCGCCATCGTGTGGACGGCGCCTGCCGTGGTGTTGCTTCTGCAGGCGCACGACGCGGTCCACGTCGCGGCTGCCGTGCTCGCGGCTGTTCTCGCCGCGGGCTGGATGGCGCGCCTCTTCCTGCGCAGGCTGCAGGGCTTCACCGGCGACGGGCTGGGCGCGACGCAGCAGGTCTGCGAGCTCGCGATCTACCTCGCGCTGGCCTGGCACGCATGAGCATGCTCTGGCTCCAGCGTCACGCCCCGGTGGTGGCCGAACCCGGCCTCTGCTACGGGGCGACGGACCTCGAAGCCCATGCGGACGCCACGCTGGCCGCCGCCGGGCGGATCGCGCCGCTGCTGCCGGCGGGCATCGTGTTGTGCAGTTCGCCGCTGAAGCGCTGCGTCGCACTGGCAGAGGCCATCGTCGTGCTGCGCCCCGACCTGACGGTGCAACGCGACGCGCGGCTGGCCGAGATGGATTTCGGCGCCTGGGAGGGCAGGCCCTGGGCCAGCGTTCCCCGCGAAGACTTCGATGCCTGGACCGCCGACTTCGCCGACCTGCAGGCCGGCGTGCACGGCGAGAGCGTGCGTGCCTTCATGTCGCGCATCGCGCAGGCGCACGACGAATGGCGGGCGCAGGGCCGCGACACGCTCTGGGTCACGCATGCCGGCGTGCTGCGCGCGGTGACCTTGCTGCGGCGCGGCATCCGCTGCCCGGCGAGTGCTGGCGACTGGCCCGCCGGCGAGATGCCGTTCGGCGGATGGCTGGTTTTCGACAAATGACCGGTGCCTGACAGGCCCGGCGCGGCTATCTTCCGCGCCTGCCGTCCCCGCCGCCGTCGTCGCGTTCCAGCTCGTGCCGGATGCGCTCGGCTACGGCGCCGCGTCCGTGGGCGTCCAGCTTCATGTAGATGTTCTTGAGGTGCCACTTGACCGTGTCGAGCGACAGGCCGAGCGTGAGCGCGATCTTCTTGTTCGGAAGCGACTGCAGCAGCAGCTCGGCGATCTCGGCTTCGCGCAGCGTGAGCAGGCGGGTCAGGCGCTGGTCGTCGCGGAAGCGGGGCACCGGCGGCGCTTCGGAGCGCGTACCGCACTGCGATTGCGCCAGCGCCTCGATGCGCTCTATGAAGAAGCCCAGCACCGGGTCGAGCCTGGGTGTTTCGCCGGCCTTGTGGATCAGCTGGAGAGCGTTGCCATGCGCGCCCAGCAAGGTCTGCAGCAGCCCCAGCCTGTGGCCCAGGCGCAGGGACTTGCACACGCGCGTGTTCGACGCCTCGGTGCGCCCCAGCCTGCGCTCGACCTCGGCGGCCTGGAGCTGGAGCGTGACGGAAAGGCTGAGCTGCCCGCGTTCCTCGTAGCACTGCGACAGGGCTTCGAGCCGCCCCAGCGCGGGCTGCAGATCGCCGTCGTGCACCGCCATGCAGATGCGCGCCCGCTCCACGATGTCGGCAATGCGCCGGAGGGTGCCGGGCTCCACACCCGGGTGCCGGACGTGCAGCGCTTCAAGCTCCTGCAGCGAAGCCCGCGCCGCGTCGACCTCGTCGTTGGCGAGCTGGATGCCGAGCTGCTCCAGCAGCACGCAGGCCAGCGTGCGGTCCATGCCGAAGCGCCGCAGGAAGCACCCGGTCTGCGCCAGGTGCTCCAGCGCCTCGCGCCAGCGGCCGGCCGCCTGCTGCGCGCGGTTTGCCACGAGGATCATGCGCAGAGTGGTGTCGGGAATCAGGCCGTCGTGCGTGCCGAGCTGTTCCTGGATGAAGCGCGCCGCCACCAGCGGGCCGTGCTGTTCGTAGAGCACCTCGACCAGCAGCTGTGCGGTGAGTCGCGCCGCCTCGGCGCAGCGCTCGCCGCGCTCCTGCGCCTCGTCCAGCACCTGGCGGTAGATGCGCTCCGCGCGGTTCATATGGCCCTCGACCGCATACGACAGGCCGACCAGGCACTGGCCCACCAGCGAGCCGAACAGGGTGCCGGCGACGGGCTCGCCGTCGATGCGCGGCGTCGGCTCGTCGCGCTGGATGCGGCGCGCCTGCTCGAACTCGCCGCGGTGCAGGTGCAGCCAGGTCAGCACGTTGCGCCGGCCGGCCACCGCGAACTCGTCGGCCGCGGGCGGCGGGGCCAGCAGTTCGGGCAGCAGCCGCGAGAGCGCGTCGTTGTCGTCGTTGCGGATGGCGAGCAGGCAGTCCAGCAGCGTCAGCCGGTAGCGCATGGCCGGCTCGAGTGCGCCGGGCTTTGCACGCAGCCTTTCGATGCTGCGGGCGCAGTCGTCGAGCCGGTAGTCGGCCAGTTCCACCCAGGCAATCCAGAGACCGAGATTGGCGTTGTCGCCGACCGTCTCGGCGTCGAGCTGGCGCAGCAGCGCGATCGTCTCGCTCATCCTGCCCTGGACGAAGAGCGCCTGCGCGCCGTGCTCGGCCAGGCGGGCGGCGGTGTCGCGGCTGCCGGCTGCCAGCGCGTGCCGCACGGCCTGGTGGTGCATGCCGCGGGCCGTGAACGAGTGGCAGGCGGTGGCGTGGATCTTCAGGCGCGCGGCTTCGGGCCAGGCCGAGAAGCGCACGAGCAGCACGCTGCGAAGCAGCGTGTGCATGTGCCACCAGCGCTCCTGCATCGGCATGGAAACGTCCCGCGTGGCGGGCGCCTCCGGCGCGGCGGAGGACAGCAGTCCTTCGCGCGCCAGCGGCTCCAGCAGCTCGGCGCACTGGGCCGGCGTGTATCCGTCGCCCGCCAGGTCGGCGCACAGCGGCGCGCTGAAGCGGGTGCAGGCCGCGCAGCAGGTGAGCAGGCGCAGCTGCGTCGCCGAGAGGCGAGGGAAGACGTGCGCGTGGAAGTACGCGGCAAACGGCTCGGGGTCGGGCACGCCGTGGATCAGCGGCGACTGCACGCCGCGCCGGCGTCGCACGTCGGCGCTTGCCAGCCGCAGCAGTGCCGGCCATCCCTCGGTCAGCCGGTGGATCGCGGCGGCGGCGCGCTCGTCGAGCTGGGGCAGTCGCATGCCGAGGTAGTCGATCGACTCCGGCAGGCTGAATCGCAGGTCGTCGTTGCGCAGCTCGAGCACCGTCTTCGAGGCTGGCGTGTGGCCCAGCGTCATCGGCAGTTCGTCCTGGCTGGCGAAGACGCACAGCAGGTTGGACGGCGCGTACTCGACGAGCAGGCGCAGCGCGTTCAGCACGTGGCCGCTGTGCGCGCACTGCACGTCGTCCACGATCAGCACGACCCTGCGGCCGTGCGCCGCAATGCCGCGCACGAGCGCGATGACCAGCCGCTCCATCGCAAGCGCGTCGGGGCGGGCATGCGCCACGGCGCCCTTCGGGATGGCGGAGTCGATGCCGGCCAGGGCCGTCATCAGGGCGGTCATGAAGTGCAGGTCGCCCTCGGGAAGGTCCGCGAGCCTGAGCCACGCGATGCCGGCGTCGGCCGAGACGAGTTCGCGCTGCCAGGTGAGCAGCAGCGAGCTCTTGCCGAAGCCTGCCGGCGCCTGCAGCACCACGCAGCGTCGGCCGCCGGAGCCGTCGAGCCGGTCGAGCAGGCCCTGCCGGACCAGCAGGCGGCGGCTGCGGGTTCTCAGGGCGGGTGTGCCGAGGATTGAGGCAGGTTGCATCCGTGAGGATTCTGGGTCATCTCGCGCGCGGATCGGATCCCATATTCAAGGGTTTGCCCATCCCCACCCTTCGAGGGTGGGGTGGCGCATCGCGGTCTTGCCGATGAGGGCGGGAAGCCCCCGCAATCAAATTGGAGAACGCCACATGTTCGGTCTTTCGAACCTCAAGATCGGAGCCCGCCTCGGACTGGGCTTTGCGCTGTTGCTGCTGTTGCAGCTTCTCATCACGGGCATCGGGCTGCACGAGATGGCGAATCTCTCGGAGCGCGTGGCCTTCGCGACCGATATCGGGGCGCGCAAGCTCGACGAGCTCAACAACGTGCAGTCCGCCATCGGCAAGCGGGCCATTGCGGCGCGCAACCTGGCGCTGGTGACGGAGCCGGCCTTGCAGAAAGGCGACATCGAACTGGTGGGAAGCTCCCAGCGTGAGATCGACAAGGGCCTGCAGGGCCTTGCGGCGGTGATGGCCGACCAGGCCGCCGCGAGCCCCGAGGAGCGCCGGATGCTCGAGAAGCTCCGCGCGCTCGAAGCCCAGTACCTGCCCATCGCCGGGAACGTCGTCGCCCTGGCCACGTCGCGCCAGACCGAGGCGGCCGTCAAGGTGCTGACGCAGGAGTGCATGCCGCTGCTCAACCAAGTGCTGGCGCATGTCTCGGCCTTCCAGGCGCAGCTGAGGACGAGCGCGGACGAGGGCACCGCGTCCACCCAGCCGCATACCGGCGCGCCAAGTGGATGATCCTGGGGATCAGCTGCGCCTCGCTGGCCGGCGGGCTGCTGCTGGCCTTCGTCATGACGCGCTCCATCACGCGGCCGCTGGGGCAGGCGGTGAACGTGGCGCAGCAGGTGGCCTCGGGCGACCTGACGGCACGGATCGAGGTGGCCGACGCGTCGGAGTCGGGCATGCTGATGCGCGCCCTGCGCTCGATGAACGACGAGCTCGCCAAGGTGGTGGGGCAGGTGCGCGACGGCACCGACTCCATCGCCTCGGCATCGGGACAGATCGCCTCGGGCAACCGCGACCTCTCGTCGCGCACCGAGGCGCAGGCCAGTTCACTGGAGCAGACGGCCGCCGCCATGCAGGAACTCACCGGCACCGTCAGGCAGAACGCCGACAACGCGCGGCTGGCCAACCAGCTGGCCGACTCGGCCTCGCAGGTGGCGTCGCGCGGCGGGGCGGTGGTCGATCAGGTGGTGGAGAAGATGGCGTCCATCAACGCCTCGTCGAGGAAGGTGGTGGAAATCATCGGCGTGATCGACGGCATCTCGTTCCAGACCAACATCCTCGCGCTCAACGCGGCGGTGGAGGCTGCGCGCGCCGGCGAGCAGGGGCGCGGGTTCGCGGTGGTCGCCTCGGAAGTGCGCAGCCTGGCGCAGCGCTCGGCCGCGGCGGCCAAGGAAATCAAGGCGCTGATCGGCGACTCGGTGGGCGAGGTGGAGGCGGGCAGCACGCTGGTCAACCAGGCCGGCAAGACCATGGAAGAAATCATGGGCAGCGTGCGGCGCGTGACGGACATCATGGCGGAGATCACCGCGGCCAGCCAGGAGCAGGCCGCCGGCATCGGCCAGGTCAACGACGCCATCAAGCAGATGGACCGCGCCACCCAGCAGAACGCGGCGCTGGTCGAGCAGGCCTCGGCCGCGGCTCAGTCGATGAACGACCAGGCCGCGGGGCTGGTGCACGCGGTGCGGATGTTCAAGCTGGCCTGAGCGGGCCGGCCGCGGTCAGTTCGACTTGCGCCACTGCTCGCGCCAGAGCTTGTCGAGCTGGGGCGCGAGCGCCGCTGGGGGCGAGCCCACCAGGCGGTTGCCGCCGTTGCGCTGCACCAGGCCGTAGATGCGGCCGGAGCCCTGGTCGTAGAGCGCGATCGCGTTGTTGTCGTAGCAGTCGTGCGGCTTGCAGAAGGCGTGCAGCAGGTAGCGCGTGCCGTCGATGGTCACCCATTGCGGCTCCGGCGCCGGGCCTTCGCGGCGCACCAGCCAGCGCTCGTTCTCGCGCGAGCCCAGTGCGGCGCGCCAGGCCTTCTGCATGGCGGGGCCCTGCGCCAGCGCGGCGGGGCTTCCGGTGGGCGGGGGCGGCACCTTGGCGGCGGGCTCGGAGGGCGGCGGCAGCGCCCGCTCGGCGCCGTTGCAGCGCCAGTAGCGCAGCTTCATCATCTCGGGGCCGAGCTGGCCGGCCAGCGGCTTGTCGGTGTCCAGCGTGATGTACTGGCCGCGCAACTGGCCGCGCGATACGCGGTGGACGAGGAAGGTCAGCGCGCCGGCCTTGCCCGTCTCGCCCACCAGCGCCACGTCGAAGCCCGCGGGCGGCGGGCTGTTGCCGAAGAGGCTGTAGACCGTCTGCGGCTCGCGGGCGACCACGCGGCGCTTGCCGCTCTCGGCGATCAGCGTGTCCTGCCGTACCTGCAGCGTGGGCGCCGAGTTGTCTGCGCAGTTGGCGGACCAGCGGCCCGTGTACTGCCCGACGTTGTTGGGAAACTGCGTGCCGGCCTGCTGCTGCGACCATGCCGCGGCCGGCAGCAGCGCGGCGAGCAGGGCCGCGCCCAGCAGCGTGCGGGTGTTCGTCGATGTGGTCTTGCTTCTGGTCATCCGTCGTCGTGTTCTTTCTTCTGTTCTGTCTCGTCTCTTGGTCTCTCAGGCCGTCTTCGGCGCGGGCGTCTTGGGCTTGTAGTCGCACAAGTGGGACACGGCGCACTCCCAGCAGCGCGGCTTGCGCGCCACGCAGATGTAGCGGCCGTGCAGGATCAGCCAGTGATGCGCATGAAGACGGTACTCCAGAGGGACGCGTTTCTCGAGCTTCAGTTCCACTTCCAGCGGGGTCTTGCCGGGCGCGAGGCCGGTGCGGTTGCCAACCCGGAAGATGTGCGTGTCGACCGCGATGGTGGCCTCGCCGAAGGCCACGTTGAGCACCACGTTCGCCGTCTTGCGGCCCACGCCCGGCAGGGCTTCCAGCTCGGCGCGGGTGCGCGGCACCTCGCCGCCGTGCTGTTCCACCAGCATGCGGCAGGCCTCGATCAGGTGCCTGGCCTTGCTGCGGTACAAGCCGATGGTCTTGATGTATTCCTCCAGCCCTTCCACGCCCAGGTCGAGGATGGCCTGCGGCGTGTTCGCCACCGGAAAGAGCTTGCGGGTGGCCTTGTTCACGCCCACGTCGGTGGCCTGGGCCGACAGCAGCACGGCGGCCAGCAGCTCGAAGGGGGTGCTGTACTCCAGCTCGGTCTCGGGTTCGGGGTTGGCCGCCTGCAGGGTGGCGAAGAAGAGGGGGATGTTGTCTTTTTTCATGGGGCTCGAAAGAGGGCAGGCAAGGCCGGCAGCCGCAATATATCGTCGAAAGCAGATGGCCTTACGCAGCTTTATTGCCTGCGCTTTGGCGACAATGCCATCCAGAAAGTGAGACCGACCATGCAATTCGCCTCCCGCCTCGACAACGTCGAGACCTCCGCCATCCGCGAACTCTTCAAGCTGCTGGGCAAGCCCGGCATCATCAGCTTCGCGGGCGGCTTCCCCGACAGCGCCATGTTCGACGTCGAGGGCCTCAAGGAGGCGAGCCAGAAGGCACTCACCGAGGAACCCGGCGGCGCCCTGCAATACGGCGCCACCGAAGGCTACGAGCCCCTGCGCAGCCAGCTCAGCTCGTTCATGAAGACCAAGGGCGTCGACGTCGAGCCCAGCGGCCTGATCGTCACCACCGGCAGCCAGCAGGCGCTGGACCTGCTGGGCAAGACCATGATCTCGCCGGGCGACAAGGTGATCGTCGAGGGCCCGACCTTCCTGGCCACCATCCAGTGCTTCCGCCTCTACGGCGCCCAGCTCATCAGCGCGCCCATCGACGCCAACGGCGTGAAGACCGACGAGCTCGAGAAGCTCATCGCCGAGCACAAGCCCAAGTTCGTCTACCTGATTCCCACCTTCGGCAACCCCAGCGGCGCCATGCTGAGCCTGGAACGCCGCAAGAAGGTGCTGGAGCTGGCCGTGAAGTACCAGACGCTGATCGTCGAGGACGACCCCTACGGCGACCTCTACTTCGGCGAAGCGCCGCCGCCGTCGATCATGTCGCTGAGCAAGGACGTGCCCGGCAGCCGCGAGTTGTTGGCGCACTGCGGCAGCCTGAGCAAGGTGCTCAGCCCCGGCCTGCGCATCGGCTGGATGATCGCCCCGCCCGAGCTGCTCGCCAAGGCCACCATGTGCAAGCAGTTCAGCGACGCGCACACCAGCACCTTCTCGCAGGCCACGGCCGCCCAGTACCTCAAGAGCGGCCGCATGCCCGCCACGCTGGCGCACGTGCGCGAGGTCTACGGCCAGCGCGCGCAGGCCATGGGCACGGCACTCAAGCGTGAACTGGGCGACGCGGTGAGTTTCACCCAGCCCAACGGCGGCCTGTTCTTCTGGGCCCGCCTCACGGGCGCCAACGGCAAGCTGGCCGACGCGAACGAACTGGCCAAGCGCGCGATCGAGAAGCTCGTGGCCTTCGTGCCCGGCGCGCCGTTCTTCGCGGAGAAGCCCGACGTGGCGACACTGCGCCTGAGCTTCGCGACGGCCGACGTGGCGAAGATCGAAGAGGGCGTGAAGCGCCTGGGACAGGCGCTCTGAAGCAATGCCGGGCCATCGCCGCGCGATTCGCGCTGCGATGGCTGGCTGGTCAGAACTGGTATTTCGCGCTCGCGACTAGCGTGCGCTCGTTGCCTGGATAGAAGTTCTTGTACGCGCGCGAAGCTGCGTACTTGCGATTGGCCAGATTGGTCGCGGTCAGCGCAAAGCGCCAGGGGCCGGTCTTGTAGTGCACCGTGGCGTCGAGCAGTGCAACGCCGCCTTCCGCCGAAGTGTTGGTCACGTCGTTCCAGCGCTTGCCGATATAGCGCACGCCGCCGCCGAAGCCAAAGCCGTTGTTCATGGTGTAGTCGAGCCACACCGAGGCCGAGTGCCTGGGCACCTGGATCGGCATGTTGCCGATTTCGTCCGTGTTGGCGCTGGCCAGCACCTTCATGTCGAGAAAGGTGTAGGCGGCCGTGAGGTTCAGGTTACGCGCCAGTTCGGCCTTGGCTTCCAGTTCAAGGCCACGCGAACGGATGCGGCCGATCTGGCGGGCCTCGAAGGTGGCTTGGTCGTAGGTGACCACGTTCGACTTGCGCAGGTCGAACACTGCTGCGGTGAATGAAGTGCGCGACCTTTCGGGCTGGTACTTGATCCCGGCCTCGAACTGCTCGCCGCGGGTCGGCAGCAGCGGGTTGCCGCGCGGGTCTGCACCGCTGGTCGGCATGAACGACGTGGCATAGCTGACATACGGCGCCCAGCCGTTGCCGTTCAGGTAGCTCAGGCCCACACGGCCGCTGAACTTGTTGTCGGTCTGGCCTTTGCGGGAGTTGTTGATGCGATCGGTGGTCTCCGATTTCACACGATCCTGGCGGCCGCTGAGCGTCAGCACCCAGCGATCGTCGAACTTGATCTGGTCCTGCGCGTAGAAGCCCACCTGCTGGGTGACTTGAGTGCTGTTGCTCTCCGGGGTGAGGGGCTCTTGCACCGGCACGACGTTGATGGGGGCGCGCAGGTCGAGGCTGGGGGCCGGCCCCGAGAACTCTTTGGACGTGTAGCGGACACGGGTCGCGTCGAAGCCGAACAGCAGCGTGTGCTCGGCGATCCCCGTACGGACACGGCCCTGCAGTTGCGCGTCGGAGGTCCACTGGCTGAACCTTTCCGGGAAGGAGCGCGCGCTGCGCGTGAGCGTGTAGTCGTCCGGCAGCAGGGCGTCGCGCAGGATGTGCTTGTCGACGCGGGCGTTGGAGTAGCGCAGGTTGTGGCGCACCGTCCAGCTGTCGTTCACGTGGTGCTCGAACAGGTAGCCCAGCGATTCCTGGCGGTTGCGGATACGGCTGAACCCGGGGTCGCCGCGGACGATGCCGGTGTTGCGGCCTGCGTTGTCCATGACATAGAAGACGTCGTCACTGGCCTTGTTGTCGAGAAACTCGCCGAGCAGCGTGAAAGACGTGTGGGCCGAGGGCTGCCAGCGCAGCGAGGGGGCCAGGTAGGTGCGCTTGTTTGCGAACGGCGTGCCATCTCCGTAGCGCACCTGCGAATTGGTGTCCAGGCCGAGGCCCACCAGGCGGTAGCTGAGCGTATCGCTGGCGACGCCACCCAGATCGAAGGCCAGTTGCTTGCGCTGGAAGTTGCCGTACTTCACCTCGATTTCGCGCACTGGCGTGTTGCTCGGCATCTTGCTCACGCGGTTGATGATGCCGCCGGCATCACCCTGGCCGAAGACGACGGAGGAGGGGCCGCGCAGCACTTCGATGCGCTCGAGGCCGTAAGGCTCGGTCACGGCGTAGGCTGGCATGACGAGGCCGTCGCGGTAGCCGGCTATGCCCGACGTGGTGTCGAAGCCGCGCATCAGGATCCAATCGATGCCACGGGGGTCGAAGCCCCAGTTGCCGACCGCAACGCCGGGCGCGTAGCGCACGGCTTCCATGATGTCCTGGACGCCGCGCGCCTCCATTTCGTCGCGACCGATGACAGAGATCGACTGCGGCACTTCGAGCAGCGGCGTGTCGGTCTTGGTGGCGGTCTGGCTGCGCCGGGCCACATAGCCGGGCACGGGGCCCATGGCGTCTTCGTGCTGCGCCGAGGCGCTGACCGTCACGGCCGGCAGCGTGTTGCCGGAGGCCTGCGCGGCCCGTTCGATGACCAGCGTGTTGTTCGTCGTCTGCCCGGTCAGGCCGGTGCCTTCCAGCAGTTGGGCGACGGCAGCGCCCACGCTCAGGTTGGCCGGTATTGCCCGGCTGCGCAGGCCGTTCAGCAAGGCAGGCGGCGCCAGCAACTGCAGGCCGGCCTGGCGGGCCAGTTGGTTCAGCGCCTGGTCCAGCGGCTGGGAAGGGATGGCAATGCCGATGACCGCGCCCGAAGCGGTCGGCGTCGCCTGCGAAGTCGGCGGCGTATGGGTGCCTTGCGCCATCGCGCTCTGGCCCGCTTGGGCGACACAGGCCAGGGTGGCGGCGGAGATCAGATGGCGCGAGGCGCGGCGTGGAATGATGGTGCGGGAAGGCATGCGATGAAGTCGGTTCTTTTCTGGGCCATGGAAATCCCGGACCGTCCGCTGAACGGAATTTTTCCGGGCTCTGCAGGCTGATACGACCGAGCGGCGCAAATCCCTCACGCGATTTGCAAAAGAAGTGCGATGTCAGGGCGGTGAGCGGCGCGCGATGACGATGGCTTGCGGGTTGCCCTGGTCTTCCCGCACCTGGACCGGCAGGCTCCCGGGCAGCAGGCGCAGCCAGGTTCCGGCCTGTGCGATGTTCACACGGCCGAACACCGGCAACGAAGCGGCATCGGGCTCGACGCGCAGCGGGCGCGGGCTGTAGCGCGCGAGACGGGAGACGACCTCGCCCAGCGGCACGTGGTGGAAGTCGAGCCAGCCTTCACGCCAGGACGCCACTGCGGCGGCCTCGCCGGGGTGCGCCGTGGTGAACTGACGCGACGCATCGATGCGCGCGCCGTCGCCGGCGCCGAGGAAACGCTCTTCGCCGTTGCTGTTGCGAACCCGCACCCGGCCCGACTCGACCGCGACGCACAGGCTGCCATCTTGCAGTGCGGCTTCGAAACGGGTGCCGAGCACGGTGATCTCGTGACCCAGCGCGGTGACGACGAAGGGGCGTGCTTCGTCGCGCGCCACGTCGAAGAACACGCTGCCCGCGAGCAACTGCACGGTTCGGCGAGCGGCGTAGTAGGTCACTTCGGCGCGGCTGTCCGCGTCGAGCGTGAGGCGGCTGCCGTCCGGCAGGGTCTGGCTGCGGATGCGGCCGATGGCGGTGGACAGGCTCCCTTGGTAGCCCGGCATCCATTCACGCCAGGCCTGCCAAAGCACGGCGCTGCCGATGCTCAAGCCGGCGATGCCGAGCAGCGTCGACAGGGCCCTGCGGCGTCCGGTGCGTAACGGCACGGCGTCGCCGCGCCACCGGTGCAGCGCGGCTTCTATGCTGTCGAGCGCGCGCATCACGTCGCGCTCGACGGTCTTGATGGAGACGCCGTAACGTTCGGCCAGCGCGGCGTGGCCGATGCCTTCGAGCCGGTCGGCCAGGAAGATGTCACGGCTGCGCTGCGGCAGCCGCCTCAGCGCGGCGTCGACTGCGTCGAGCGCTTGCCGGTGGGCACAGAGATCGGCGACGTCGTGCGTGCCATGTTCGCGTGCGGCGCTTTCGTCGGCGTGGTCGTGCGGCGCCGCGGCAAAGCGCTCCATGCCGCGCCGGCGGCGGCGCAGGTGGTCGATGGCGATGTTCTCGGCCACTGCGTACACATAGGCGCGTGCGGCGGGCTCCGGCGTGGTCTCGCCTCCGTGTTGCGGGCTTTTGGCACGCTCGGCCAGGCGCAACCAGGTGTCATGCGCCAACTCGCGGGCGTCGTGCGTGCTGCCCGTGCGACGCGCAATGAACCGCACCAACTCCTGGTAACTGTCCTGGAAGGCGCGTAGCAGAGGGGTGGGGAGAGTCGGGCGGACATCTGGAGTGAGTACGTAGGTATCGTTCTCCAGATTATTGGCGAGAATGGTTCTCATTTGTGGAGATTTGGCTCCGGATTTCGCACAGCCGCCTGGATGCTCAGGGCGACCGGTGCAGCCTGGGCGCCGCAAGCAGGTCCAGGTTGTCCGCAATGGCCGCATCCACGTTCGGATAGCGGCCCTTCATCTTCGACAGCGTCATGATGGTCTGCAGCGCCTTCAGGTCCTTGACCGAGGGCGCGACCTTGATCTGCGCGATGGCGGCGGTGGGGTTGCCGCCGTTGATCAATGCCATTACCTTGCTTGCCCAGTCGTTTGCGCGCGCCATGTCTTTCACCTGCTTTCGTTCGAGGCACCGACTGTACACAGCGCGGCGGCGGTAGCCGCCGGGCAGGCTGTCATCCGGCGGCCGCGAATCCGCCGAAGAAGGCGCGCGCGTTGGCTTCCAGGCTCTCGAGGTGATAGCCGCCTTCCTGGACGATCAATGTCGGCAGGCCGAGCGCGCCGATGGCCTTGCCCAGCCGGCCGAAGCCCTCGGTCGTCACGGCGACCTGCGATTGCGGATCGTCCTTGTAGATGTCGAAGCCCAGCGCCAGCACCAGTGCGTCGGGTGCGAAGCGCCGCAGTACCTGCGCCGCGTCGTCGAGCCGCTCGAAGAAGACCGGTTCCGGCGCGCCGTGCGGCATCGGGAAGTTGATGTTGAAGCCCTCGCCGTCGTCGGCCCCGCGCTCGTCCTCGTAGCCGGCCACCGCCGGATAGAAGTTGGTCGGGTCGCCGTGGATCGACACGTACAGCACGTCGCTGCGGCCGTAGAAGATTTCCTGCACGCCCTGGCCGTGGTGCATGTCGGTGTCGAGCACCGCCACGCGCGCGAAGCGCCCGCGCAGCGCCTGGGCGGCGATGGCGGCGTTGTTGAGGTAGCAGAAACCGCCGGCGGCATCGGCGCGCGCATGGTGGCCGGGAGGACGGCACAGCGCATAGGCCGCGCGCGCTCCGCTGTTGATGGCCGCCGCGCCGGCCACCGCGCTCTGGGCCGACCAGTACGCCGAGCGCCACGTCTGGGCGCCCACCGGACAACTGCCGTCGGCCAAATAGCGCGCCGCCTTGGCCAGGATGCCGCGCAGGCGGTTGGGCTCGCGCACGAAGATGTTCGACATCACCTCGTCGCCCCAGTCAGCCGGCATCCGCTTCCATTCGGCATGGGCTTCCTCGAGGAAGCGCAGGTAGTCGGCACCGTGCACTGCGGCAAGGGGCGCCATGCCGGCATCGGGCGGCGTCTGCAGGTCGAAGCCCAGCGATCGCGTGGCTTCGACGAGCCGCAGCGCACGCTCGGGAACTTCCTGCGGGGTGCGCATCTGCCCGCGCGACAGGTAGCTGCGCGGATGGTGCAACAGTTGTTCCGGGTGGAAAAAGGTCAGCATGGACAGTTCGGCGTGGCGGCCACGGAATGGGCCCGGCGGTCATCGTAGCGAGCAAGTTCGGTGCCCATGCCACATTGGTTACGATCACCCATGAGAAAAACCTTCCAGCTTCAGGTCGAGGGCAAGCACCCCGACCGTCTACTCGAAGCCATCAAGCACGAGATCCGCAAGTACATCAAGCGCGAACGGCGCCGCGAACTGCCCGAGGGCATGGACTACTGGGACTTCGACTGCCGCTTCGGCGCTTCGCAGGAATCGGCCGAAGTCATCCACCTTTCCGCCATCACCGGCCTGATCGACGGCGTGGCGAAGGAGGGCGGCAAGCAGTTCTACATCGAGATCCTGGCCAAGCCGGCAAAGCGCAAGGCGCGCCCGGCAGGCTCACCCGAACCCGAAGAAGGCTGAGCCCCGCTCAGACCAGCGCCTGCGCCAGCCGCAGGCCGTGGCGCTGCTCCGCATCCTGCAGCGAGCGCGCGATCGACGGGTGCAGCCGCACCCCGTTCTTCGACTGCGATTCCCGACGCTTCAATCCGCCTTCGCCCGGCAGCCGCACAGGCTTCGCCGGGTCGATGGGCGCATTGGCGCGGCAGCGTTCGGCCACGTGGTCCATCTGGCGCAGGAAGGCTTCCTTGCCGCCGAAGGCGTTCAGGTCGTGCAGCGTGACGTGCACCGTCGCGCCCCAGCCCTCGGGCGGATCGGCGCGGCCGTGGCCCGCGAGGCCGGCCGTGAGCGTCTCCACCAGCAGCGCCATGCCGTAGCCCTTGTGGCCGTGGCTCAGCCCGCCCACCGGCAGCAGCGTGCCCGGCGGCTGGTCGAAGAGCACCTGCGGGTCGTGCGTGGGCTTGCCGGTGGCGTCGATCAGCCACTCTTCGGCGAAGGTCTCGCCGGCCGCGCGCTTGCGGTTGCTCATGCCGTTGGTGGTGATGGAGGCCGAGATGTCGACCATCACGCCGCCCTGCGACAGCGGAAAGCCCATCGCCAGCGGATTCGGCGTGAACACCGCCTGCGTGCCGCCAAAGGGCGCGACGCTGGCCGCGTTGGGGTCGGAGCAGGCCAGCAGCATCAACATGTCTTCCTGCAGCGCGCGCAGCATGTAGACGGCCAGGCAGGCGATGTGGTGGCTGCGCCGGATGACCAGCGAGGCCGTGCCCAGTTCGCGCGCACGCGGCACCAGCAGGTTCATGCCCTGGTCCATGAGCCAGGGGCCGGGCAGGCGCTTGCCGTCCCACAGCACGGCGGCGGGGCGGTCCGACAGCACCACGGGCGCGCCGTCGCGCGTCATGCCGGCGGATTCCAGCTCCTTGACGTACCCCGCCAGCAGCGCGAGGCCGTGGGTGTCGTGGCCCAGCAGGTCGCCTTCGACCAGCGTGCGCGCGACCACGGCCGCCTTGGGCGCGGCAAGGCCGGCCTTCTGCAGCAGTGCGTCGGCGTAGGCGACGAGCGCATCGGCCCGATAGAGGGGAGCGGATGGAGCAGGCGCGGCGGCGTCGGTCATTTCAGGATTTCCAGCACGCGGTCGAGGCCGCCTTCGTTGATCGCCACCATGGCCTGCTCGCGCACCTTCGGCTTGGCGTGATAGGCCACCGAGAGGCCGGCTTCGCCCATCATCGGCAGGTCGTTGGCGCCGTCGCCCACGGCGATCGTCTCCTGCGGCGAGATGCCCATGAGCGAGGCCACCTCCAGCAGCGTACGGCGCTTCTCGGCGCCGTCGCAGATGTCGCCCCAGTTCTGCGTGACCACTTCGCCGGTGAGCTTGCCACCGGCCTCGTCGAGCAGGTTGGAGCGTGCGAAATCGATGCCCAGCCGGTCCTTCACGCGGTTGGCGAAGAAGGTGAAGCCGCCCGACACCAGCAGCACCTTGAGGCCGGCCGCCTTGCACGCGGCTACCAGTTCGCTCGCGCCGGGGTTGAACTTCAGGCGCTCGTCGTAAACCTGCTGCAGCGCCTCGATCGGCACACCCTTGAGCAGCGCGACGCGGCGGCGCAGGCTTTCCTTGAAGTCCTTGATCTCGCCGCGCATCGTGGCTTCGGTGATCGCGGCCACCTCCGCCTTCTTGCCGACGGCATCGGCGATCTCGTCGATGCACTCGATGCTGATCAGCGTCGAGTCCATGTCGAACGCGATCAGCTTGAAGTCGGCGAGCTTCAGCGGCGGCTTCACGCGCTGGATGACGAGGCCGGGGGAGATTTCAGTAGCGCTCATGCGGGGGCGGTTTCCTTGACGGTGGGCTGGCCCAGGCTGCGCAGCACGTCGCGCACCATCTGGGCCCGGTCCTTGGGTTCTTTCAGTTCGCGCTCGATGCGCAGCTTCTCGTTGCCGGCGAGCTTGATGTGCCTGTTCTTCTGGATCAGCTGGATGATGGCCATGCCATCCACCGGCGGATCTTTCTTGAATGTGATGTTGATGATGCCCGGCGCCGCATCGACCTTCACCACGCCGTAGGGCCGCGCCAGCACGCGCAGGCGGTGCGTGTCGATCAGTGTCTGCGCCTGCGGTGGCAGCTTGCCGAAGCGGTCGACAATTTCCTCCAGCAGCGTGTCGATCTGGTCGGGCGTCTTCGCCGTGGCCAGCTTCTTGTAGAACGACAGCCGCAGGTGCACGTCGCCGCAGTAGTCGTCGGGCAGCAGGGCAGGGGCGTGCAGGTTGATCTCGGTGGTGACCGACAGCGGCGACAGCAGGTCGGGCTCCTGCCCGGCCTTCAGTGCGCGCACCGCCTCGCTCAGCATGTCGTTGTAGAGCTGGAAGCCGATCTCCATCATGTTGCCGCTCTGGTTCTCGCCCAGCACCTCGCCAGTGCCGCGGATCTCCAGGTCGTGCATGGCCAGGTAGAAGCCGGAGCCGAGCTCTTCCATCTGCTGGATGGCGTCAAGCCGCTGCGCGGCCTGCTTGGTCAGGCCTTCTGTGTCGGGCACCATGAGATAGGCGTACGCCTGGTGGTGCGAACGGCCGACGCGCCCGCGCAGCTGGTGCAGCTGCGCCAGGCCGAACTTGTCGGCACGGCTGATCACGATGGTGTTGGCGGTCGGCACGTCGATGCCGGTCTCGATGATGGTCGAGCACAGCAGCAGGTTGTAGCGCTGCGCCACGAAGTCGCGCATCACTCGCTCCAGCTCGCGCTCGGGCATCTGGCCGTGGGCCACGGCGATGCGGGCCTCGGGCAGTATTTCTTCAAGCTTCTGGCGGCGGTTCTCGATGGTCTCGACTTCGTTGTGCAGGAAGTAGACCTGCCCGCCGCGCTTCAACTCGCGCAGCACGGCTTCGCGGATCACGCCGGTGCCCTCGTTGCGCACGAAGGTCTTGATGGCCAGGCGCCGCTGCGGCGCGGTGGCGATCACGCTCAGGTCGCGCAGGCCTTCCAGCGCCATGCCCAGCGTGCGAGGAATCGGCGTGGCGGTGAGCGTGAGCACGTCGACTTCGGCGCGCATGGCCTTCATCGCTTCTTTGTGACGCACGCCGAAGCGATGTTCCTCGTCGATGATGAGCAGGCCCAGGTTCTTGAACTTGACCGACTGCGAGAGCAGCTTGTGCGTGCCGACCACGATGTCGACCTGACCGTCGGCCAAGCCCTTCGCGGCGGCGGTGATTTCCTTGGCCGAGCGGAAGCGGCTCATTTCCGCCACCTTCACCGGCCACTTGGCGAAGCGATCGACCAGCGTCTGATAGTGCTGCTCGGCCAGGAGCGTGGTGGGCGCGAGAAACGCCACCTGCTTGCCGCCGGTAACGGCGATGAAGGCCGCGCGCAGGGCGACCTCGGTCTTGCCGAAGCCCACGTCGCCGCACACGAGGCGGTCCATGGGCTGGGGCGAGATCATGTCCTGCACCACGGCATGGATGGCCGCCTTCTGGTCGGCCGTTTCCTGGAAGCCGAAGTCGTTGGCGAACACCTCGTAGTCGGCCGGCGAGTAGCGGAAGGCATGGCCCTCGCGCGCCGCGCGGCGGGCATAGATGTTGAGCAGCTCGGCGGCGGAGTCGCGCACCTGCTCGGCCGCCTTGCGCTTGGCCTTTTCCCACTGGCCGGAGCCCAGCTTGTGCAGCGGGGCCTCGTCGGCGCTGACGCCGGTGTAGCGGCTGATCTGGTGCAGCTGCGACACGGGCACGTAGAGCGTGGCCTTGTCGGCGTACTCCAGGTGCAGCATTTCCTGCAGCAGCGGCTTGCCGTCGGGGCCGTTGCCCTGGCCCAGGTCCATGTGGATCAGGCCGCGGTAGCGTCCGATGCCGTGCGCGCTGTGGACCACCGGATCGCCCACGTTGAGCTCCGACAGGTCCTTGATGAGCGCCTCGACGTCGCTGACCTGCTCCTGCTTCTTGTTGCGCCGGCGCGTGGTGGGCGCGGTGGCGAAGAGCTCGGTTTCGGTGACGAAGTCGATGCCCTGTTCGCGCCATGCGAAGCCCGAGGCCAGCGCGGCGGTGGCGATGCCTGTCTTCTCGTCGCCGGAGGACTCGAACTCGGCCAGCGAATCGAAGGCCGGCGGGTTCACGCCGCTGGCGCGCAGGAAGTCGAGCAGGCTCTCGCGGCGGCCTTCGCTCTCGGCGATCAGCAGCACGCGGTGCGGCGTCTTCGCGATGTGGGCCTTCAGGCCGACCAGCGGGTCCTCGGCGCCGCGCACCACGGCGAAGGGCGGCAGCCTGTCGAACTCGGCGTAGGGCGTGTCGGTGTCCACGTCGCCGCGGATGGCCAGCTGCGCATGCGGCTTGGCGCGCTGGTAGAACTGCTCGGCGTTCAGGAACAGCGCCTCGGGCGGCAGGGCGGGGCGCTCGGGGTCGCCGCGCACGAGGCGGTAGCGCTCGTTGGTGTCCTGCCAGAAGTGCTGGAAGGCCGGTTCCAGGTCGCCGTGCAGCACCACGGTGGCGTCGGCGCCCAGGTAGTCGAACACGGTGGCCGTCTCGTCGAAGAACAGCGGCAGGTAGTACTCGATACCGGCGGTGGCCACGCCGTTGCCCATGTCCTTGTAGATGCGGCTCTTGGTCGGGTCGCCCTCGAGCAGTTCGCGCCAGCGGCTGCGGAAGCGCCCGCGCGCGTCGTCGTCCATCGGGAACTCGCGCCCCGGCAGCAGCCGCACCTCGGGCACGGGGTAGAGGCTGCGCTGGGTGTCGGGATCGAAGGTGCGGATGGTGTCGATCTCGTCGTCGAACAGGTCGACGCGGAAGGGCACCGGCGAGCCCATGGGGAACAGGTCGATCAGTCCGCCGCGCACTGCGTATTCGCCGGGGCTCACCACCTGCGTCACGTGGGTGTAGCCGGCCAGCGTGAGCTGGGCCTTGAGCTTGGACTCCTCCAGCTTCTGCTTGGCCTTGAAGTGGAAGGTGTAGCCGGCCAGGAAGGAGGGCGGTGCCAGCCGGTAGAGCGCGGTGGTGGCGGGCACCAGCACCACGTCGGCCTCCTTCTGGCTGATGCGCCAGAGGGTGGCCAGGCGCTCGCTGATCAGGTCCTGGTGGGGCGAGAAGCTGTCGTAGGGCAGCGTCTCCCAGTCGGGGAACAGGGCGCAGCGCAGGTCAGGGGCGAAGAACTTGATCTCGTCGATCAGGCGCTGGGCGTCGTTGGCGTCGGCCGTGAACATCGCGGTGGCGCGCCCGGCGGCCTTCTCGCGCATGGCCAGTTGCGCCAGCAGCAAGGCATCTGCCGACAAGGGAGGACGCGGCAGCGTGAATCGCTTGCCCGCCGTGAGGTGGGGGAGGTCCATGGAACGCTTGATGGAAATGCACAACACCCCGCGCCGGCTGGCGAGGGGTGTGCGTAGCGGTCAATTCTAGAATGGCGGCCCTTTATCCGCTTGTCGGCCACGGCCGACGCTGGGCCCCATGTCCTCTTCCCGACTCTTCGTGCTGATCCCGTGCGCCGGCTCCGGCCATCGCGCGGGGCATGCGCAGTCCACGCAACCCAAGCAGTACCGGCGCCTGGCCGGCCTGCCGATGGTGGCCCACACGCTGGAGGCTTTCCGCGCGATGTCGGGGCGCTTCGCCGGGCTGGCGCTGGTGGTGTCGCCGGACGACCGCGACGTGGATGCGGTGCTGCCGCGATTTCCCTCGGAAAACGAGTACCTGCTGCGCGTGGGCGGCGTTACCCGCGCGGCCACGGTGCGCAACGGCCTGGTGGCGCTGCGGCAGAAGGGCGCCGGCGCGCACGACTGGGTGCTGGTGCACGACGCGGCCCGCTGCCTCGTCACCTCCAGCCAGATCGAGGCGCTGATCGCCGCCTGCGAGCACGACGCCGTCGGCGGCCTGCTGGCTCAGCGGCTGGCAGACACGCTGAAGTCGTCCACCGCCGAAAGCCGGGTGGCCCAGACCCTGCCGCGTGCCGACAAGTGGCTGGCGCAGACCCCCCAGATGTTCCGCATCGGCATGCTGCTCGACGCGCTGGAGCGCACCGGCGACGCCGTCACGGACGAGGCCAGCGCCATCGAGGCGATCGGCCTGTCGCCGCTCTTGGTACCGGGCAACGCGCAGAACTTCAAGGTGACCTTTCCCGAAGACTTCGCGCTGGCCGAGGCCGTGCTGCTGGGCCGCAGGAAGGGGCTGGCATGACCGCCGCGCCATTCAGCATCCGCATCGGCGAGGGCTGGGACGTCCACCAGCTGGTGGCGGGGCGCAAGCTCATCCTCGGCGGCGTCGAGGTGCCGCACACCACCGGCCTGCTGGGACATTCGGATGCCGACGTGCTGCTGCACGCCATCACCGACGCGCTGCTGGGCGGTGCGGGGCTCGGCGACATCGGCCGGCATTTTCCGGACACCGATCCGCAGTTCCGAGGCGCCGATTCGGCCGTGCTGCTGGCCGAGGCGGCGCGCCGGGTGCGTGCGGCGGGCTGGGAGATCGGCAACGTCGACAGCACGGTGGTCGCGCAGGCGCCCAAGCTCGCGCCGCACATTCCGCTGATGTGCCAGCGCATTGCCGACACGCTGGGCGTGGCGCTGGAGCAGGTGAACGTGAAGGCCAAGACGGCCGAGAAGCTGGGCCCGGTGGGCGAGGGCCGCGCGATGGAGGCCCGCGCGGCCGTTCTTCTCCACAAATAAGAAGCGCTGCCGGCCTTCAGGCCGGCTTCTTGGCGCCGCCGCCCTGCGGTTCGCCGGGCTTCATGCCGGGCGGCATCGCGCGCGGCATCCTGATGTGCGCCGCCAGGCCGCGGCCCGGCGTGCTGGTGAGCGCGAAGGTGCCGCCCATGCGCTCGATGTTCTTCGCCACGATCGACAGGCCCAGCCCCGCGCCGGCCGCGGATGTGCGCGCCGCATCGCCGCGGAAGAAGGGCTTGGTCAGCTGCGCGAGCAGGGCCGGCTCGACGCCCGCGCCATGGTCGCGCACCTTGATGAGCACCGCGTCGTTGTTGGCCTGCGCCTGGATCGTCACGTCGGCCACGCCGGTGGAGGGCGTCTTGCCGTAGCGCCGCGCGTTCTCGACCAGGTTGGAGATCACGCGCGTGAGCTCGACCTCGTCGCCCATCACGCGCAGGTCGGGCGGCACCTCGACCTTGATGTTCATCTCCTCGTAGTCCTGTACAGCGTAGGTGCAGGCGTCCACCACGTCGCGCAGCAGCACCGGCTTGGGGTCGACGTGGTCGGGCCGCGCGTAGTCGAGGAACTTGTCGATGATCGCGTCGAGCTGGGCGATGTCGGCCGCCATGTGGTCGCGCGCGTCCTCGTCGGCCACGCTCATCTCGGTTTCCAGCCGCAGCCGGGCCAGCGGCGTGCGCAGGTCGTGTGAAATGCCGGCCAGCATGATGGCCCGGTCCTGCTCGATCTTGGCGAGCTGGTCGGCCATGCGGTTGAAGCCGATGTTGACCGCGCGGATCTCGTTGGTGCGGGCGCGCTCGTCGAGCCGGTGCGCCTCGTACTCGCCCTCGCGCACCTGCATGGTCGCGCGCGACAGCTGCTTGAGCGGCAGGTTGATGAGCCGCGTGATCAGCGCCGCGCCGGCCAGCGACAAAGCCATGGCGGTGCTCAGCCACACCAGCCAGGTGCGCCCGCCCACGCGGCTGAAGCGGGTGGGGTCGAGCAGCAGCCAGTAGGTGTCGCTCTCGATGGTGAAGCCGATCCACAGGCCCGCCTCGTCGTTCACGCGGCTGGCCACCGTCGTGCCTTCGCCGAGCTGTTCGATGAGCTCCTCGGTCACGCGCAGGTCGAGCGCGCCGCTGGTATAGGGCTGGAAGCGGTCGTTGGGCTCGCGCGGGAGGATGCGCACGCCCTCCTGGTCAGCCAGGGTCTTGATCAGCGACACCCGGGTGATGGCGTCGGAGTACACCAGCGCCGCGCGCGTGAGGTTCACGAGCGAGGCGATCTGGTGCGCCGTCTGAATGGCGCGCGGCTCGTATTCGAGCGAACGGAAAGTCTGCAGCCAGGCGACCGTGCAGCCGATCAGCAGCAGCGCCAGCAGGAAGAAAGTGCGCCAGAAAAGGCTGAAGCCCAGCTTGAGGCCGGGGCGGCGGTCACGTTGCGCGCTCGCTTCGAGCGGGCTCGGCATCGTGACCTGCGCGCCGTCCTCCTGGGCAGCGCCGGGTCTGGGGGGTTGGCCGACGGCCACCTTTCAACGTGGCGTCAGGCCGTGCCGTCCGGCACGAACACGTAGCCCACGCCCCAGACGGTCTGGATGTAGCGGGGCGCAGCCGCGTCGGACTCGACGAGCTTGCGCAGGCGCGAGATCTGCACGTCCAGGCTGCGGTCGAAGGGCTCGAACTCGCGGCCGCGCGCCAGTTGCGCGAGTTTTTCGCGCGACAGCGGCTGGCGCGGATGGCGCACCAGCGCCTTCAGCATGGCGAACTCGCCGGTGGTCAGCGAGAGTTCTTCGCCGTCCTTCTTCAGGGTGCGCGAGCCGAGGTCGAAGGCGAACGGGCCGAAAGTGACGGTCTCGTTCTCGGTGGAGGGGGCCCCGGGCGCCTCGAGCGGCGGGCGGCGGCGCAGAACGGCGTGGACGCGGGCCAGCAGTTCGCGCGGGTTGAAAGGCTTACCGAGGTAGTCGTCGGCGCCGACTTCGAGGCCGACGATGCGGTCCACGTCCTCACCCTTGGCGGTGAGCATGATGATCGGCGTGCGGTCGTTGGCGGCACGCAGGCGGCGGCAAACGGAAAGGCCGTCCTCGCCGGGCATCATCAGGTCGAGCACGATCAGGTCGACCGTGTCGCGCAACAGGATGCGGTTGAGCGCCTTGCCGTCCTCGGCCACGATCACTTCGAAGCCTTCCTGCGTCAGGTAGCGGCGCAGCAGGTCGCGGATGCGGGCGTCGTCGTCGACGATCACGATCTTGTCGGTGCGAGCGGGAACTTGAGTCATTTCTACAACGTCGAATTTGTAACAGGGCCGATTCTGAAGGCGTTGAGGGTTCGTTGAGCCGGATTTACTTAGTGTTTGACACTAAGTTACAAAACTTGCGGACGTTCGCGGTCTGGTCATCCGACGTTAGCGAGGTGATGGCAAAGTCGCGCTTCCTGCCGACTTCCACTCAATGAGACGTCCTACATTCGCCCTGCCGTTCCTCCTCGTATTCGCCTGCGGTCCGTCGCTGGCGGTGTCTGGCGATCTGTTCAGGGTGGGCGAGGTCCGGCGCAATGAAGTCCGGGACGCCGTTGCCGCCCACAGGGCCGCGCAGCGCGAAGAAGTCCGCCGCGGAGAGGCCATTGCCGGGCGGCGCCTCACGCCTGCCGAGCTGTTCGAACTGCGCCAGCAGGTCCGTGGCCAATGGACCCCGCCCGCCGCGGGTGCTTTGCTCAATTCGGCAGAATCGCAGCCGGCCGAGCGGATCGTGCCGGTGCCACCGGCCGCGGCCCGCCAACTGCCGATCGCGCCGCGCAGCCAGCGCCGCTGAGACAGTGCGCGATGCGCCGGCCTGCCGGCCCGCCTTCGGAGTGGGCCTGCCTGTCTTTCACATCAAACGGGAGAACCTCGCCATGAAGAAGAAAATCAAACTGCTCGCGGCCTGCGCCGCTCTGGCCGCTGCCGGCACCGCCCTAGCCCAGAACGCCGCCACGCCGGCTCCCCAGAACGTGCTGCAGCTCACCGCATCGGGTGCGGTCGAAGTCCAGCAGGACATGCTGAGCATGACGCTCGTGACCACCCGCGACGCGACCGACGCAGCCACCGTGCAGACGCAGCTGAAGGCCGCTCTCGACGCCGCGCTGGCCGAAGCGAAGAAGAACGCCCAGGCGGGCCAGCTCGACGTGCGCACCGGCAACTTCAGCCTGTCGCCGCGCTACACCAAGGACGGCAAGATCAACGGCTGGCAGGGCTCGACCGAACTGGTTCTCGAAGGCCGCGACTTCCCGCGCATCACGCAGACGGCTGGCCGCATCACCACGCTGAGCGTGGGCAACGTGGGCTTCGGCCTGAGCCGCGAACAGCGCGCCAAGACCGAGACCGAGGCGCAGACCATCGCCATCCAGAACTTCAAGCAGAAGGCCGACGAACTCGCCAAGGGCTTCGGCTTCGGCGGCTACACGCTGCGCGAGGTTTCGGTGAACGCGAGCGACAACGGCCCGATCCGGCCGCGCATGATGGCGGTGCAGGCCAAGTCGTTTTCGTCGGCGGATTCGGCGGTGCCGGTCGAAGCCGGCAAGACCGCCGTGATGGTGACCGTGTCGGGCTCGGTTCAGCTCAAATAAGAGAAACAAGAGAAACCCGTACCGGCGGGCTACCCACTACTGGGCAGTCCAGCCGCCGTCCATGGCCCACGCCTGGCCGCGGACCTGGTCGGCGGCCGGCGAGCACAGGAAGACGGCGAGTCCGCCCAACTGCTCGACGGTGGTGAACTGCAGCGAAGGCTGCTTTTCGCCCAGCAGGTCGTTCTGGGCCTGGGCGACGGTGATGCCTTCGCGCGCCGCGCGGTCGTCGATCTGCTTTTGCACCAGCGCGGTCAGCACCCAGCCCGGGCAGATGGCATTGACGGTGACGCCCGTGGTCGCGGTTTCGAGCGCCACAGCCTTGGTCAGGCCGACGACGCCGTGCTTGGCCGCCACGTAGGCCGACTTCTGCGCCGAAGCCACGAGGCCGTGCGCCGACGCGATGTTGATGACCCGGCCCCAGTTCGCCTCGCGCATCGCGGGGATCGCCAGGCGCGTGGTGTGGAAGGCGCTGGTGAGGTTGATCGCGATGATCGCGTCCCAGCGTTCGGTGGGGAAATCTTCCACCTTGGCCACGTGCTGGATGCCGGCGTTGTTCACGAGGATGTCGACGCGGCCGAACTTCGACGCGGCGAACTTCATCATGTCCTCGATCTGTTCCGGCTTGCTCATGTCGGCGCCGTGGTATTCGGCGCGAACGCCGAGTGCTTCCACCTCCGCCTTGGGGGCCGCGGCGTCGCCGAAGCCGTTGAGCACGATGTTTGCGCCCTGCTGGGCGAGCGACTTGGCGATGGCCAGGCCAATGCCACTGGTGGACCCCGTGACAAGCGCGGTTTTGCCTTTGAGCATGAAGATCAATCTCCGGATGAATTAGGATGCGACGAGACAATTATCAGCACCAGAACAAGATTGTTTCCATGACCGAGCCGACGCTTCATCACGTGGCGTGCGATGACGCCCAGGGCGGCCACCGCATGGCCTATTGGCAATGGGGCGACGCGCGCAGCGCACACGTCGTGGTCTGCGTGCACGGTCTCACCCGGCAGGGCCGCGATTTCGATCTGCTGGCCCAGGCCATCGTGGAACGCGTCGGCGGCGACGTGCGCGTGGTCTGCCCTGACGTGGCTGGCCGTGGGCGCAGCGACTGGCTGCGCGATCCTTCCCTCTATCAGGTGCCGGTGTACGCGGCCGACATGGTTGCGCTGATTGCGCAGCTGCACCGCGAGCAGCCCATCGATACGCTCGACTACCTCGGCACCAGCATGGGCGGGCTGATCGGCTTCGTGCTCGCCGGGCACAAGGAGCTGCCGCTGGCCCGGCCCATCCGTCGCTTCGTGGCGAACGACGTCGGGCCGACGATCGAGCCGGTTGCGCTGCAGCGCATCGGCGCCTATGTCGGCAGGAACGGCAGCTTCGAGAGCGTGCAGGCCGCGGCAGATGCCATGTGGGCGCTGTCGACCACCTTCGGTCCCCACACGCCGGCCCAGTGGCTGGCGCTGTCGCGGCACATGGTGGTGCCTGCCTCGCAGCGCACGGCAGACGGCTCGGCGAAGGTCGAGGCGAGCGGCGGCGAAGACGGCCGCTGGCTGCTTCACTACGACCCGGCCATCGGCGTTGCGCTGCGTGCCATCACGCCCGAGGCCGCGGCGCAGGGCGGCGCGATCATGTGGAGCCTGTACGACGCCATCACGGCACGTACGCTGCTCACGCGCGGCGCCGAGTCGGACCTGCTGTCGCGCGAAACGGCCCTGGCCATGACGCAGCGCGGGCCGCACGCAACGCTGGTCGAGTTCGAGGGCGTGGGCCATGCGCCCACCTTCGTCGACCTCGCACAGATCGCCGCCGTCACCAACTTTCTTTTCGACCGATCGAGCGATTGAGTGAGCGAAGCGTGAAGCGCGATTCTTCGAGTCTCCAGACGGCATCCGCGTCCGACGCGGTGATGGTCGACTATCCGCTGTCCGCGGCAACGGCCGAGCGCACGCCGGTGATGGAGAACATGCTGGCGCGCGCGCGCGCCTTCGCAGAACCCCTGATCGCCGACGAGAAGCTCGACACCGGCGAGAACACGCTCGCGCATGCCGACGCGGTGGCCGCCATCGTCGCGAAGATGGGCGGCTCCGAGGCCATGCAGGCCGCGAGCTACCTGGTCTATTCGTGCCAGCACCTGAATCGCCCGCAGGAGGTGATCGCCAAGGTGTTCGGCGACAACTTCGCGGCGCTCGCGGTCGAGACGACCAAGCTGGTTCGTGTGCAGGAGCAGGCGCGCTCGGCCTCGCAGGGCCACCACGGAGAAGGCGCCGGCGCGCAGACCGAGAACGTGCGCAAGATGCTGCTCGCGTTCTCGCGCGACCTGCGCGTGGTGATGCTGAGGCTGGCTTCGCGCCTGCAGACGCTGAGGCATGCTGCAGCGAGCAAGCAGCCGGCGCCCGAGGGCGTGGCGCGCGAATCGCTGCAGGTGTTTGCGCCGCTGGCCAACCGGCTGGGCATCTGGCAGGTGAAGTGGGAGATCGAGGATCTCTCGTTCCGCTTCCTCGAGCCCGAGACCTACAAGCTGATCGCGCGCCTGCTCGACGAGAAGCGCATCGAGCGCGAAGGGCACGTCGAGCAGCTGCGCTCGAAGCTCGAAGCGCGAGCTGCAGGCCGAGGGCGTCAAGGCCGTGGTGCAGGGGCGGCCCAAGAACATCTACAGCATCGTGAAGAAGATGCGCGGCAAGTCGCTCGACTTCGCGCAGGTGTTCGACATCCTCGCGCTGCGCGTGGTGGTGCCGGATGTGAAGGACTGCTATGCCGCGCTGGCGTGGGTGCACTCGCACTTCCAGCCCATCGACGAAGAGTTCGACGACTACATCGCACGGCCCAAGCCCAATGGCTACCAGTCGCTGCATACGGTGGTGCGCGAGCTGGTGGATGGCAAGGCGGGCAAGCCGATCGAGATTCAAATCCGTACGGAAGAAATGCACGACCACGCCGAGCATGGCGTGGCCGCCCACTGGGCCTACAAGGAAGCGGGCCACAAGGGCTACGCGGGCGTGTGGGCCAGCGGCGAGTACGACGCGAAGATCGCCGTGCTGCGGCAGCTGCTGGCGTGGGAGCGCGATCTTTCGGGCGGCCTGCAGGGGCAGGGCCTCTTCGACGACCGCATCTATGTGCTGACGCCTGACGCGGCCATCGTCGAGCTTCCGCAGGGGGCGACGCCTGTGGACTTTGCCTACACGGTGCACACCACGCTGGGCCATCGCTGCCGCGGGGCGCGTGTCGACGGCGCGATGGTGCCGCTGAACACGCCGCTGTCGAATGGGCAGACGGTGGAGATCATCGCAGCCAAGGAAGGCGGGCCCTCGCGCGACTGGCTCAATGCGGAGCTCGGCTATCTGGCCAGCCACCGTGCGCGCGCGAAGGTGCGTGCATGGTTCAACGCGCAGATCACGCACGAGACCGTGGCGCGCGGGCGCGAGGCGGTCGAGAAGCTGCTGCAGCGCGAGGGCAAGACGGCGGTGCGGCTCGAGGACCTGGCTTCGCAGCTGGGCTTCAAGTCGGCGGACCATCTGTTCGAAGTGGTGGGCAAGGACGAGTTTTCCCTGCGCAACATCGAGACGCTGCTGCGTCCGCCTGAGCCTGCACAGGGAGCCGACGACGGCGTGCTCATCAAGAAGTCGCGCGGCAGCGAGAAGTCGGGCAAGGGCGGCGTGTTGGTTGTGGGCGTTTCTTCGTTGATGACGCAGCTCGCCAAGTGCTGCAAGCCCGCGCCGCCCGATGCCATTCGCGGCTTCGTCACACGGGGCCACGGCGTGAGCGTGCACCGCAGCGACTGCAGCAACTTCCGCACGATGGCCGCGAAGGATGGCGAGCGCGTCATCGACGTGGAGTGGGGTGCCGCGAAGAAGGGCGCCGATGCGCCTGTGTATGCGGTGGACGTGGCCGTCGAGGCGGCGGACCGCCAGGGCCTGCTGCGCGACATCTCCGATGTGTTCGCGCGCGAGAAGATGAATGTGATCGGCGTGCAGACGCAGTCGATCAAGGGCACTGCGTGGATGACGTTCACTGTCGAAATCGCCGATGCCGCGCGTCTCACGCAGGTCCTCGGACTGGTCACTGCAGTTATTGGTGTGCGATCTGCACGTCGTCGCTGAAAAACGCGATTTCTCCTGCTACAATAACTGCTTCTCGGACACATCCTTAGGCGCGTAGCTCAGCTGGTTAGAGCACCACCTTGACATGGTGGGGGTCGTTGGTTCGAGTCCAATCGCGCCTACCAATTTCTGTTTCAACCCCGGCCAACCACCGGTTCAGTCGAACAGAGCATGCACCGGGTTCCCCGGTGCACATATCGTCCCCCTCGTAGTGATGCAGACAAAGACCCTTGGCATGTTCTTGTGCTACCTTGGTCGCTCTGCAACTACATCCCATTTTTCTTGATAAGCGATCCGATGAATACGCGATCGACGTTCGTTGATCGGGCTCATGCCGACAGGCGCCTGGCCGCATTGCTCAAGCAGGCGCCCATCGAGTTTGCGCGTGCTGTCTACGGCATCAATGACTACGAAAGCGGTCGTGCCGACACCATGGCAGCGCGCGAAGTTGCGCGCGCCCAACGCCAGGGCATGCCGCTGACCGAGGAGCGCGCCGAACAGCGCGCCCGCGCCTATCTGCCGACTGTCGGACAGGAGCATTGCCCGCGATGCTGGGTTGTCTATGGGCAGAAGAATCCGCTGCGGTTTCGCGGAGCCGACGAAGAGCGGCCGGAAGTTGCGGGCTGCCATGCATGTGGTGCGGAGTACGCGACATCGGCAGATTGAGGGAAGTGCCGCAGCCGGTCAGGGTAAACCTTGTCGCGGCGCAGCAAAGCCGCTCCCTAGAATCATCCGATGACATGGGCGTCCATGTGAAGGAGTCCGCAGTGCAGAGCAAGAAGTCCGGGGCGAAACCGGTGCAGCGAGTGATCAAGAAGTACCCGAACAGAAGGCTCTACGACACCGAGACATCCACGTACATCACGCTGACCGAGGTGAAGCAGCTGGTCATCCAGAACGCCCAGTTCGTGGTGCGCGATGCCAAGACGGGCGACGACCTCACGCGCAGCATCCTGCTGCAGATCATCCTCGAGGAAGAGGCCGGCGGCGCGCCGATGTTCACCGAGCAGGTGCTGGCCAACATCATCCGCTTCTATGGCCAGGCGATGCAGGGCTACATGGGTCCGTATCTCGAGAAGAACATCCAGGCCATGACCGAGGTGCAGGCGCAGCTTGCGGAAAAAGCCGAAGGCCTGACGCCCGAGATGTGGGCGCGCTTCATGACCATGCAGTCGCCGATGCTGCAGGGGTTGATGGGCAGCTATGTCGAGCAATCGAAGAATGTGTTCCTGCAGATGCAGGAGCAGATGCAGAAGAACACCGAGCAGGTGCTGGGGGCCTTTGGCATCAAGCGTTCCTGACCTGCGGCAGGTGCCCGCAAGCGGTGGTTGCCCCACCGTCACCGATAGCTGGGACAATAGAGGCATATGAGCGAAGTTGCCTCCCCCGAACGTACGGCCACGTCGACCGCCCCCAAGGTCGGCTTCGTGAGCCTGGGCTGCCCCAAGGCCCTGACCGATTCCGAATTGATCCTGACCCAGCTGAGCGCCGAGGGCTATCAAACTGCAAAGACTTTCGAAGGCGCTGACCTGGTGATCGTCAATACCTGCGGCTTCATCGACGATGCCGTGAAGGAAAGCCTCGACACCATCGGCGAAGCGCTTGCCGAGAACGGCCGAGTGATCGTCACCGGCTGCCTTGGTGCCAAGACCGGCGACCAGGGTGGCAATCTGGTGCGCCAGATGCACCCGAGTGTGCTTGCCGTGACCGGTCCGCACGCAACGCAGGAGGTGATGGATGCGGTGCATGCCAACCTGCCGAAGCCGCACGATCCGTTCATCGACCTGGTGCCGAACACCTTTGGTGTTGCCGGCCTTAAGCTGACGCCGCGGCACTACGCGTACCTGAAGATCAGCGAGGGCTGCAACCATCGCTGCACCTTCTGCATCATTCCCTCGATGCGCGGCGACCTCGTGTCGCGGCCCGTGGGCGACGTGCTGAGCGAGGCCAAGGCCTTGTTCGAAGGCGGCGTGAAAGAGCTGCTGGTGATCAGCCAGGACACTTCGGCCTATGGGGTCGACGTGAAATACCGCACCGGGTTCTGGGACGGCAAGCCGGTCAAGACCCGCATGCTCGAACTGGTGCGCACGCTCGGCGAAATCGCCGAGCCGTATGGTGCGTGGGTTCGCCTGCACTACGTGTACCCGTACCCGAGCGTCGACGAGATCATCCCGCTGATGGCGAGCGGCCAGGTGCTGCCGTACCTCGATGTGCCCTTGCAGCACAGCCATCCCGATGTGCTGAAGCGCATGAAGCGCCCGGCGAGCGGCGAGAAGAACCTGGAGCGGCTGGCGCGTTGGCGCGAAGTGTGTCCGGAACTCGTGATCCGCAGCACCTTCATTGCCGGCTTCCCTGGCGAGACTGAGCGGGAGTTCGAACATCTGCTCGACTTCATCCGCGAGGCCGAGATCGATCGCGCCGGTTGCTTCGCCTACAGCCCCGTCGAGGGCGCTACGGCAAACGACATCCCGGGCATGCTGCCCGAGGCCGAGCGCGAGGCGCGCCGTGCGCGTTTCATGGAGGTGGCCGAGGCCGTGTCGATTGCCAAGCTGCAAAGGCGCATCGGCTCGACGATGCAGGTGCTGGTCGACTCGGCGCCTGCCATGGGTCGCAAGGGCGGAGTGGGGCGCACGTATGCCGATGCACCGGAAATCGACGGCACGGTCCGGCTGCTGCCGCCCGAGAAGATCAGCAAGACGCTGAAGGTGGGTGAGTTCACCCGCGCGCGCATCGTGGGTGCCGAGGGCCACGACCTGATCGCGCTGCCCGTTTGATGCAGATCCGGATGAGCAAGAAAAAAGCCACCGGAGACCGGTGGCTTCTTTCGGATGACCTGGCGGGGGTCAATTCGGATCTGGTGCCCAGAAGAGGACTCGAACCTCCACGATGTTACTCGCTAGTACCTGAAACTAGTGCGTCTACCAATTCCGCCATCTGGGCTGACTCTGCTTTTCAGCAAAGACTGCGAGTATACACAATTTGTCGCGGCTGCCCGGAAAAAACGGCGCGCGCGCAAAAAATTTGGCACTGGTCCGGCTCTTGCCTGTCCGGTTGCGCCGGCCGTTCGATGCGGATTCGATCGGCAATGAAAAAAGCCACCGGAGACCGGTGGCTTGAATCGATTGACCCGGTAAAGGTCTGTTTAAACTTGGTGCCCAGAAGAGGACTCGAACCTCCACGATGTTACTCGCTAGTACCTGAAACTAGTGCGTCTACCAATTCCGCCATCTGGGCCCACGTAGTTGCAGAAGCAACTGCGTTTTGAATTTCAGGAAAGAAGGAGATCATATCAAAAATAACGTTACTTCCAGCGGCCTGCTGGATGAAATCGAAGGAACTGTCCAAGGACATCGCGACGGGCACGGCTTCGTGCAGCGCGACGACGGCGAGGCGGACATCTATCTGCCTCCGAATGAAATGCGAGCGGTGCTGCACAAGGACCGCGTCAAGGCGCGCATCGTGCGCCAGGACCGCCGCGGACGCCCTGAAGGGCGCGTGGTGGAGATCGTCGAGCGCCCAGAGCAGCCCATCATCGGCCGCCTGTTGCACGAAGGCGGCATCTGGCTCGTCGCACCGGAAGACAAGCGCTACGGCCAGGACGTCCTGATTCCCAAGGGAGCGACCGGTCCCGCGAAGGTGGGGCAGGTCGTTGTCGTGCAGCTCACCGAGCCGCCGGCCCTGTTCGGCCAGCCCGTGGGTCGGGTGAAAGAAGTGCTGGGCGAGATCGACGACCCCGGCATGGAGATCGAGATCGCCGTGCGCAAGTACGGCGTGCCGCACGAGTTTTCCGCGGAGTGCCTGGCAGCGGCCAAGGCATTGCCCGAGAAGGTCCGCCCCGCGGACAAGAAGGGGCGCGTCGACCTCACCGACATCCCGCTCGTCACCATCGACGGCGAAGACGCCCGCGACTTCGACGACGCCGTCTACTGCGAGCCCGCGAAAGTAGGCCGTGGCAAAGGCTGGCGCTTGCTGGTGGCCATTGCCGACGTCAGCGCCTATGTGCAGACCGGTTCGCCCATCGACATCGACGCCTACGACCGCGCCACCAGCGTCTACTTTCCGCGCCGGGTCATTCCGATGCTGCCGGAGAAGCTCTCGAACGGCCTGTGCTCGCTCAACCCCGAGGTCGAGCGCCTGTGCATGGTGTGCGACATGCTGGTCGCCGCCGATGGCGAGATCTACGCCTACCAGTTCTACCCGGCCGTGATGTTCAGCCACGCGCGCTTCACGTACACCGAGGTGGCCGCCATCCTGGGCAACACGCGCGGTCCCGAGGCTGCGAAGCGCAAGGACCGTGTCAAGGACCTGCTGAACCTTGCAGACGTCTACAAGGCGCTGCTCAAGCAGCGCGGCAAGCGCGGCGCCGTCGACTTCGAGACTACCGAGACCCAGATCATCTGCGACGAGGCTGGCCGCATCGAGAAGATCGTGCCGCGCACGCGCAACGAGGCGCACCGCCTGATCGAAGAGGCGATGCTTGCCGCCAATGTCTGCAGCGCCGACTTCATCGCCGAAGGCAAGCACCCGGGCCTGTATCGCGTGCACGAAGGCCCGACGCCCGAGAAGAAGGAGATCCTGCGCGGCTACCTGAAGGCGATGGGCGTGGGCCTGAGCATCACCGACGACCCTCGGCCGGGCGAGTTCCAGGCGATCGCCGAGGCCACCAAGGACCGCCCCGACGCGCAGCAGATCCACACCATGCTGCTGCGCTCGATGCAGCAGGCGATCTACACGCCGATCAACAGCGGCCACTTCGGCCTGGCCTACGAGGCCTACACGCACTTCACCAGCCCGATCCGGCGCTATCCGGACCTGCTGGTGCATCGCGTGATCAAGGCGATCCTCGGCAACACGCGCTACCAGCTGCCGATGCTGCCGACCCCCGGCGAGGCACATGCCAAGCTGGCCAAGCGGCTCGCATCGCGCGTGAAGGCGCCCACCGCCAAGCCGCAGAAAGCCACCGTTGCGCCCAGCAAGGAAGTGCTTGCATGGGAGGCCGCGGGCCTGCACTGCAGCGCCAACGAGCGCCGTGCCGACGAGGCCAGCCGCGACGTCGAGGCCTGGCTCAAGTGCAAGTACATGCGCGAGCATCTCGGCGAGGAATACGGCGGCGTGGTCACGGCGGCCACCACCTTCGGCATCTTCGTCACGCTCGATGCGATGTACGTCGAGGGCCTGGTGCACATCACCGAGCTCGGCGGCGAGTACTTCAAGTTCGACGAGATGCGCCAGGAACTGCGCGGCGAGCGCACCGGCATCCGCTATGCCATCGGCACGCGGGTACGGGTGCAGGTGAGCCGCGTCGACCTGGACGGCCGCAAGATCGACTTCCGCCTCGTGCGCGAAGGCGAAGAGCTGACGACGCGGGCCATGAAGGACAAGGGGGCGGCATCATCGGGCGTGCCCTTGAAGGCCTCGGCCAAGCGCAGCACGCGCAACAAGGCGGAAGCCGGCAAGGCCGAGCCGCGCGGCGATCGGCCGACTTCGGCCACGGCCGGGGCGCAGTCGGCGATGCAGGCCTTCAAGTCGGCGGTGAAGAAAGCCGCCAGCAAGATGAAGGGCAAGGGGCGCAAGCCGCGCCGTTGACCTGGCCTCGCACAACCGAACGAACCATCGACAAACCGAAAAGAAAGAGACAGACAGCATGAGCGCTGAAGACAACAAGGGCCGCATCGCCATCGTCACGGGTGCGGGCTCCGGCATCGGCCGCGCTGCCGCGCTGGCGCTGCTGGGCGACGGCTGGAGCGTCGCTCTGGCGGGCCGCCGCCTGGAGCCGCTGGAGCAGGTGGCGGAAGAATCGGGCGCCGGCGCGCGCGCCTTCGCGGTGCCCACCGACGTGTCGAACGCGGCCTCGGTGCAGGCCCTGTTCGCCGCCACCGTCGAGCGCTTCGGCCGCGTCGACCTGCTCTTCAACAACGCCGGCGTGGGCAACCCGCCGGGCCCGTTCGAGGACTGGACGCCCGAGCAGTGGCAGGGCGTGGTCGACATCAATCTGACCGGCATGTTCTTCTGCATCCAGCAGGCATTCCGCACGATGAAGGCGCAGACGCCGATGGGCGGGCGCATCATCAACAACGGCTCCATCTCGGCCACGGCACCGCGTCCGAACTCGGCCGCCTACACGGCGACCAAGCATGCGGTCGAAGGGCTCACCAAGACCGCTTCGCTCGATGGCCGCAAGTACGACATCGCCGTGGGGCAGGTGGACGTGGGCAACGCCATGACCGAGCTGGCGGCGCGCATGGCCAAGGGCGTGCCGCAGGCCAACGGTGAACTCGCCATCGAGCCGCTGATCGACGTCAAGATCGTCGGCCAGTCGGTGCTCTACATGGCGAACCTGCCGCTGGAAGCCAACGTGCTGTTCCACACCATCATGGCGACGAAGATGCCCTTCGTCGGCCGCGGCTAGCGTCTTCAGCCGGCTCCGCGGCGGGCCAGAGCGCCGGCCGTGAGCGTGGCCGCGTCGGCCGGCCATGTGTCGGCGATGTGGCCATGCAGCCAGACGGATTCGCGGGCCGCTTCGAAGGCGGGTCGGCCCGCCGCCAGCGCCGCGCCGATCATTCCGGCCAGCACGTCGCCTGTGCCCGCGCTTGCCAGGCGGGCGTTGCCGCTCAGGTTGATGACGGGCAGGGTATCGGCAGCGCCGGCGATGACGGTGCCCGAGCCCTTGAGCACCCCCACCACATTGAAGCGCGCGCAGAGTTCGCGCGCGGCGGCCAGCCTGTCGGCCTGGATTTCGCCGACCGTGCAGTTCAGCAGGCGCGCCGCTTCCAGCGGATGCGGCGTGATTACCGTGGGCGATCCGTCTTTTCCGCGCGATGACAGCTGCGTTTGCAGTGCGCCATCGGCCACGATCACATTGAGCGCATCGGCATCGAGCACCAGGGCGGCCGCCGTCGAGAGCACGCGCGGCAGCAGTTCGCGCACGGCTTCTCCTCCGCCGCAGCCGCAGACGGCCGTCATGCCGGAAAGATCGAGCGTCCGAGCGTCGCGCAGCATCAGTTCGGGCTGCGCGGCATCGACGGGCGCCGCGCTCGGATCGAGCAGCCCGACGAACACGCGGCCCGCGCCCCCGTGAAGCGCCGCCGAGCCGGCCAGCAACGCCGCGCCTGCCATGCCGGAAGCGCCCCCGATCACCGCGACGTCGCCATAGCTGCCCTTGTGCGAGGCGTGGTTGCGAGGCTGCGCCTCGGGCGCTCCGGCGATGCGTGCCACGGGCTGGTCCCTGAAGGCGCCGCAACCCAGGTCGTCGAACCAGACCGTGCCCGCCGCATCGCGGCCTTGCGCCGTGAACAGGCCGGGCTTCAGCGTGAGGAAGGTGATGCAGCTGCGGGCGGCTGCCCGTGCATGACCGGCGCCCTGAGGCAGCGTGCCGGTATCCGCATTCAGCCCGGAGGGCACGTCGACGCACAGCACGGGTTGGCCGCTGGCGTGCATCTGCTCGAGCCAATCGGCCATTGTGCCGTCGGGCGGACGCGTCGAGCCGATGCCGAGCAATGCGTCGATCGCGAGTTCGTAGGCCGAAGGCGGCGTCGCGGCAAAGGTGACGCCTGCGTCGCGGGCCCGCTGCAGCGATGCCTTGGCGTCGGGTGGCAGCCTGCCTTCGTCGCCGAGGAAGGTGACGACCGGGAAGAAGCCCCGGTGCCGCAGTTGGGCGGCAGCCTCGAAGCCGTCGCCGCCGTTGTTGCCGGGGCCGCAGGCCACCCAGATCGTGCGCGCGTGTGGCGCGATCGCCATCGCGAGCCGCGCCACCGCGAGGCCCGCGCGCTGCATCAGCGTGTGGGCGGGCAGGGCGGCCGACGCTGCGTGTTCGATGCGGCGCGTGGCGGCGATGTCGAACAGATCGGCAGCGGTGGCGGAGGTGATGCGTCGCATCGGCGCATTGTGCCGCTGGCCTGCCTGGCGGCTTGCCTGCCTATGATCCCGGGATGAATTTCAAGGGCGTCGGTTGGGTGCTTGTCCTGCTCGTCGCGGCGCTGGTGGCGTTCCTTGCCGCCACGCTGGCGTGGATCGCCGGGTTCGCATGGGTCCTGGGCCTGCTGTGCCTCGTATGGGGCGTTTTCCTGCTGGCCGAGTTCAGGCGATGGATTCCGCTGCGGGACGTGGCCTGGGCGGCCAATGTCGGCTTCGGCATCAGCGTTATGCGCTGGTTCGACCTGCCGGCCGAGGCGACTTCCGGCCTGGAACGCCTGGCACTGCTGGGCGGCGCCGGTTTGTGCCTGGTCTTCTTCGCGTTGATCTGCCCCGGATTGCTGGGCTGGGTGGCCGGCAGGTTCCGGCCGCCTCCGGAGCCGGAGCTTCCCGTCGAAAAGCCGGCAAGTCCCGAGGCCTTGCGCCGATGGGGTCCTAAAGACTGAGCCGCTCGACCCCGAGCCCTTCGAGGTCGATTCCCGGTTCACGCCCGCCGATCAGGTCGCCCAGCACCCGCGCGCTGCCGCACGACAGCGCCCAGCCACTCGATCCATGGCCCAGGTTGAGCCACACGCCGGGAATGCCGCTGGCCCCCAGCACCGGCGGACCGTCGGGCAGCATCGGCCGGGCGCCTTTCCATTGCTGGATGCCGGACTGCAGCGTGGCGGCACCCGGAAACCAGTCGTGCAGCACCTTATAGAGCGTCTGCACGGCGGCCGGATTCATCGTTTCCAACGAGCCGCCGATCTCGGCGCTGCCGGCCACGCGCACGCGTTGGCCCAGCCGGGAGATGGCGACCTTGAAGCGCTCGTCCATCACCGCGCTGCGCGGCGCATTGAGCGGCTCGCGGATCGGCGCGCTCACCGAATGCCCGTAGACCGGCGCCATCGGGATGCGCAGGCCCAGCGGGCGCAGCAGCGCGGCCGATTGCAGTCCGGCGCAGACCACCACGGCGTCGTAGCGGACCGGGTCTGAGCCGCTGGCGAGCGACAGCGAGGTGGGCGCCGCGCGGCTCAGCGGGGCGATGTCGCAGTTGAAATGGAACTGCGCACCGAACGACTCGGCCTCCCACTTGAGCAGCAGCGCGAACTGGCGGCAGTTGGCCACCTCGTCCTCGGGCAGGTGGATGGCGCCCACGAGCGGGGTGTCGGGATTCAGGGCGGGCTCGATCAGCCGGGCTTCGTCGGCGTCGATTTCCTTGAAGACGCTCCCGGCGGCGCGCAGCACGTCCAGGCCGGGCTGCACCAGCTTCTTGTCGCGCTTGGAGCGCAGCAGCACCATGTAGCCGTCGCTGCGTTCGTAGCTGAGTTCGCGCGCCTCGGTCACTTCGTGCAGCCGGTTGCGGCTGTAGAAGGCCAGGCGCTGCATGCGCGCGCGGTTGGCCAGGTAGGTTTCGAGCTTGCAGGCCTTCTGCCAGCGGGAGAGCCAGCCGAGGTCGCGCGAGCCCAGGGGCCAGCGCAGCTTGATGGCGCCGTGCGAGGACAGCAGCGAGCGCAGCACCTTGCCGCGCATGCCGGGACCGGCCCATGGCGTGACGTATCCGGGAGCGACCACGCCGGCGTTGGCGAAGCTGGCTTCCTCGGCGGCGGCGCCGCGGCGCTCGAACACGGTCACTTCATGGCCGTCGGAAACCAGTTCCCAGGCGGTGGTGACGCCGATGATGCCGGCGCCCACGATCGCGATTTTCATTGAGTGTTCAGATAAGAGATGGCTGGCGCCCGCAGAGGCGGACGCGACGGCCTTTATTCTTGCAGCGCGCGCTCGGTCTGGAGCGCCACCGCGAGGATGGCGTCGTCGTGCAGCGCGGCGTGCCACAGCATCAGGCCGACCGGCAGTTCGCCGGGGGCGTGGCAGGGCAGCGAGATGGCGCAGCCGTCGAGCATGTTGACGATCGACGGATTGCGCAGCAGAAGGGCGTTGACGCGGAAGAACTCCTCGTCGCGCTCGGCGCCCGGCGCCACGCTGGCGATGGGCGGCGCGGTGATCGGCACGGTTGGTGACAGCACTGCGTCGAACGGCGCGAGCGCGGCTTCGACGCGGGCGATCCAGTCGCGCCGGGCATTGATCAGGTCGATGTATTCATGCGCCTTCATGGCGGCGCCGCGCAGGATGCGCTGGGCCACACGGGGGTCGTAGCCCGCGCCGCTGCGCTCCAGCAGCAGCCGGTGCCAGGCGTACGACTCGGCGGCCGAGAAGCCGCCGGTGGCATTGATGCCTGCCAGTTCGGCGAGCTCGGGCAGCTCGATTTCCACGATGCGGGCGCCGGCGGCGCGAAGCGTCTTCAGCGAGCGCTCGAAGGCGGCGGCCACCGGGGCTTCGATGCCGTCGAAGAACACGTTCTTCACCACCGCCAGCCTGTAGGCGGCGAGGGGTGCGTTGCCAGCCGTTACTCGGCGCGCGGCGAGGATCTCGTGCGCGGTGATGGCGTCGCGCACCGAGCGCGTCATGGCGCAGACGGTGTCCAGCGTGGTCGAGAGCGGCAGCGCGCCGGCCGTGGGCGTCAGCCGGGCCGTGTTCTTGAAGCCGACGATGCCGTTCAGGGCTGCCGGGATGCGGATCGAGCCCCCGGTGTCGGAGCCCAGGCCGATGAATGCGGCTCCGCTGGCCACCGAGATCGCCGCGCCGGACGACGAGCCGCCCGGAATGCGCGGCACGGCGGAGTCGCTCACGTTCGCCGACGTGCCGTGGTGCGGATTGACGCCGACGCCCGAGAAGGCGAATTCCGTCATGTTGGTGCGGCCCGTCATCACGCCGCCTGCCGCGCGCAGCCGGGCCACGGCCGGCGAATCGGCCTTGGCGGCCGGAGCGTGACCCAGAACGGCGGAGCCGGCGGGCGTCGGCTGGCCCTCGACGTCGAACAGGTCTTTGGCGGTGAAGGCGAGGCCTGCAAGTCGGCTGCCCGGATCCGACGCGGCCGCCGCTTGGCGGGCCTCGTCGAACATGGTGCGGGTGAATGCGTGGGCGCAGGCCGGCGACTGGGCGATGCCGATGGCGCGCTCCATTTCGGTGCGTGCGTCGGTGCCACCTGCCAGAAGGTCGAGACGGGTGGCGTGAAGGTCGTTCATGGGGAGGCTGCAGGGGCCGTCAGGGCAACGGCTTGGTTCAGGGGAGGGGGCGGCGGCCGTGCTATACTCTTTGGGTTTCGCTGGTCGGGCAACGGCTTTCGTTGCATCCCAGCCAGACACATCCGCAAACCGGCCCAATCAAGGTGTTGCGACTCGATCCAAAGAGCGCAAAACGGGCTGGATTTTAGACCCAACCTTTGGAGTAATTTCAATGTCTACCACCATGCGCGAAATGCTGGAAGCAGGTGTCCATTTTGGTCACCAAACCCGCTTCTGGAACCCCAAGATGGCTCCGTACATCTTCGGCCATCGCAACAAGATCCACATCATCAACCTGGAAAAGTCGCTCCCGATGTTCCAGGAGGCGATGAAGTACGCCAAGCAGCTCACCGCCAACCGCGGCACGATCCTGATGGTCGGTACGAAGCGCCAGGCCCGTGAGATCGTGGCGGCTGAAGCCCGTCGCGCCGGCGTGCCTTTCGTCGACACCCGTTGGCTCGGCGGCATGCTGACCAACTTCAAGACGGTCAAGACCTCGATCAAGCGCCTGAAGGACATGAAGGCCCAGCAGGAAGCTGGCCTCGACAACCTGAGCAAGAAAGAGCAGCTCACGTTCACGCGTGAAATCGAGAAGCTCGAGAAGGACATCGGCGGCATCCAGGACATGACCGCTCTGCCCGACGCCATCTTCGTGATCGACGTGGGCTTCCACAAGATCGCCGTGGCCGAAGCCAAGAAGCTGGGCATTCCGCTGATCGGCGTGGTGGACTCCAACCACTCGCCCGAAGGCATCGACTACGTGATCCCCGGCAACGACGACTCGTCGAAGGCCGTCACGCTGTATGCCCGCGGTATCGCCGATGCGATCATCGAAGGCCGCAACAGCGCTACCGGCGACGTGGTCAAGGCCATCGCCGAAGGCAATGACGAATTCGTCGAAGTCGAAGAGGGCGCCTCGGCCTGATTGGCGCGCCCGCGAGCCTGAAGAAGGGGCTTTTGTGCCCCTTTTTTTTAACCTGATTTTTGAATTCACGGAGATACAAAATGGCTGCAATCACCGCAAGCATGGTCGGCGAGCTGCGCGCGAAGACCGACGCACCGATGATGGAATGCAAGAAGGCCCTGACCGAGGCCGACGGCAACATGGAAAAGGCCGAGGAGCTGCTGCGCATCAAGCTCGGCAACAAGGCTGGCAAGGCATCGAGCCGCATCACCGCCGAAGGCGTGGTGGCCGCGTACGTTGCCGGTGATGCCGGCGCCATGATCGAAGTCAACTGCGAAACCGACTTCGTCTCGAAGAACGACAGCTTCCTGGCCCTGGTCAACGCCGCAGCCAAGCTCATCGCCGAGAAGAATCCCGCCGACATCGCCGCGCTGGGTGCCCTGGCCTACGAGCAGGACGGCTTCGGCCCCACGCTCGAGGACGTGCGCAAGGGCCTGATCGGCAAGATCGGCGAGAACATGACCTTCCGCCGCTTCAAGCGCTTCGCCGGCAACGGCAAGCTGGCCTCGTACCTGCACGGCACGCGCATCGGCGTGATGGTCGAGTTCGAAGGCGACGACACCGCCGCCAAGGACGTCGCGATGCACATCGCCGCCATGAAGCCCGTGTCGGTCGCCGCTTCGGACGTGCCCGCCGAGCTGATCGAGAAAGAGCGTGCCGTGGCAGCCGGCAAGGCGGAAGAAGACCGCAAGACGGCCGAAGCCGAAGGCAAGAAGCCGCAGCCGGCCGACATCGTTGCCAAGCGCATCGAAGGCGGCGTGCAGAAGTTCCTCAAGGAAGTCTCGCTGCACAACCAGCCGTTCGTGAAGAATGACAAGCAGACCGTCGAGCAGATGCTCAAGGCCGTCAACACCACGATCAAGGGCTTCACCCTGTACGTGGTGGGTGAAGGCATTGAGAAGAAAGTTGACGACTTCGCCGCAGAAGTCGCTGCACAAGTCGCCGCAGCCAAGGCTGCCGCTTAAGCCTTTACGGCTCCAACGACGGTGCGTTCGCGCGCACCGTCGTTTTTTCATCGCCACGTTTTACACTCGTCTCGCCCCAACCAAAGGAAATTGCCCATGTCTGATGCCCGCCCAGCCCACAAGCGAATCTTGTTGAAGCTGTCGGGAGAGGCATTGATGGGTGACGATGCCTTCGGCATCAACCGCGCGACCATCGTGCGCATGGTGCAGGAGGTGGCCGAGGTCGTGAACATGGGCGTCCAGGTGGCGGTCGTGATCGGCGGCGGCAACATCTTCCGCGGCGTCGCGGGCGGCTCGGTCGGCATGGACCGCGCCACCGCCGACTACATGGGCATGCTGGCCACGGTCATGAATTCGCTGGCCCTGGCCGATGCGATGGACAAGCAGGGCCTGGTGGCCCGTGTGATGTCCGCCATCGCCATCGAGCAGGTGGTCGAACCCTATGTTCGCCCCAAGGCCCTGCAGTACCTCGAAGAGGGCAAGGTCGTGGTGTTCGCGGCCGGCACGGGCAATCCGTTCTTCACCACCGATACGGCCGCCGCGCTGCGCGGTGCCGAGATCGGCGCCGAGCTGGTGCTCAAGGCGACGAAGGTCGACGGCGTCTATACCGCCGACCCCAAGACCAATCCCGACGCAACGCGCTACGCCACGCTGACCTTCGACGAGGCGATCGCGCAGAACCTCGGCATCATGGACGCCACGGCCTTCGCGCTGTGCCGCGACCAGAAACTGCCGATCAAGGTGTTCTCGATCTTCAAGAACGGCGCGCTCAAGCGCGTCGTCATGGGAGAGGACGAAGGCACGCTGGTGCATGCCTAGGAGTATTTGAGATGACCATTGCAGACATCCGCAGCACGACTGACGCGAAGATGAACCAGTCGATCGCGGCATTCCAGAACAACCTCACCAAGATCCGCACGGGGCGTGCCAACTCGGCGCTGCTCGATGCGGTCCACGTCGAGTACTACGGCTCGCAGGTGCCGCTGAGCCAGGTGGCCAACGTGTCGGTGCTCGACTCGCGCACCCTGAGCGTGCAGCCCTGGGAAAAGGGCATGGGCGCGAAGATCGAGAAGGCCATCCGCGAAAGCGACCTGGGCCTGAACCCCGCCTCGATGGGCGACCTGATCCGCGTGCCGCTGCCCGCCATGAGCGAAGAGCGCCGCAAGGAAATGACCAAGCTCGTCCGCAACGAAGGCGAGAGCGCCAAGATCGCTACGCGCAACCTGCGCCGCGATGCGAACGAAGCGGTCAAGAAGCTGGTCAAGGAAAAGCTGGCGTCGGAAGACGACCAGAAGCGCGCCGAGGCCGAGATCCAGAAGGTCACCGACCGCCACATCGCGGAAATCGACCGCCTGGTCGCGGCCAAGGAAGCGGAGATCATGGCCGTTTGAGGCCTGCCATGGCCTCTTCAGCGCCGCGCATTCCCCACCACGTTGCCATCGTCATGGACGGCAACGGCCGCTGGGCGACGCGGCGCTTCCTGCCCCGCATCGCGGGGCACAAGCAGGGCGTCGAATCGCTGCGCCGCTGCGTCAAGGCCTGCGTCGAGCGCGGCGTGGCCGTGCTCACCGTGTTCGCGTTCTCGTCCGAGAACTGGAATCGTCCTGTCGAGGAGGTTTCCGGGCTCATGGAGCTGATGGTCGGTGCGCTTGCCCGTGAGGTGCCCAAGCTCAGCGCCGACGGCGTGCGACTGCATTTCGTCGGCGAACGCGCGGGCCTGTCGCCCAAGATGGTGAACGGCCTGCTCGACGCCGAGGCCGCCACCGCGCACAACTCCCGGCTGATGCTCAACGTCTGCTTCAACTACGGCGGTCGCTGGGACATCGCGCAAGCCGCCGCAAGGCTCGCGGCGCAGGGCGAGGCGATCACCGAACTCAGCCTCGATCGCGCCATGGCCCTGGCCCACGTGCCCGATCCCGACCTGTTCATCCGCACCGGCGGCGAGCAGCGTCTGTCCAATTTCCTGCTCTGGCAGAGTGCCTACGCCGAGCTTTTCTTCAGCGACAAGCTATGGCCCGAATTCGACGAGGCAGCGCTGGACGAGGCCATTGCCGCGTTCCAGGGCCGCGAGCGGCGTTTCGGCCAGACCTCGGCGCAAGTCTCATCCACCGCCGCGGCCTGAAGGCGCGGGAACCCCTTCCGCATGCTCAAGCAACGCATCATCACGGCGATCGTGCTCCTCGCGATCCTGCTGCCGGCGCTGTTCTACCCCAGCTACGTTCCCTTCGGCTGCGTCATGCTGGTGCTCATCGGGGCCGTCGGCCTGGGAATGGGGGCGCCTGAACGGCTACGGGCAGGGCGTGTCGCTGTTCCTCGGCGCCGAGACGATCGTGCTGTGCGCGCTGTCCTGGTGGCTCGGGCTGCTGGAGCAGCCGCTGGTCCTGATGTGGACCCTTGCCAGCGCGGCCTGGGTGCTGGGTGGCGCTGCGCTGCTGCGCGTGGCGGTGCCGGGTTGGCCGCGCATTCCGCGCGGGCTGCGGCTGGTCGGCGGCCTGCTGGCGCTCTGGGTCGCGTGGCTGGCCGCGGTGCAGGCGCGGATGATCGGCATCAACTTCCTGTTGTCGATCCTCGTGCTGGTGTGGGTTGCCGACGTGTTCGCCTATTTCGCCGGCCGCGCCTTCGGCCTCAAGTTCACCCGCAGCAAGCTCGCCCCTTCCATCAGCCCCGGCAAGAGCTGGGAGGGCGTGTGGGGCGGCATGATCGGCGTGGTGGTGCTGGCATTCGCCTGGGTGTGGGCCGACAAGGCCACGGGCGCCACGGTGGCCAGCCTGTACACCCGTCTCAACGAGCGGGGCTGGTGGCTGCTGCTGCTCGCCGCGCTGTTCCTTTCGGCCATGAGCGTCGTGGGCGACCTCGTCGAATCCCTCATCAAGCGCAGCGCCGGCGCCAAGGACAGCAGCCGGCTGCTGCCCGGCCACGGCGGCGTCCTCGACCGCGTGGATGCCCTCTTGCCGGCGCTTCCTATTGCCATGATGCTGGCTTTCCTGTGAACTCTTCCAGAAAACAATGCGTGACGGTGCTCGGCTCGACCGGTTCGGTCGGTGTCAGCACGCTCGACGTCATTTCGCGCCACCCCGAGCGTTTCGAGGTGTTCGCGCTTTCCGCGGCCACCAGGGTCGACGAATTGCTGGCGCAGTGCGCGCAGTTCTCGCCGAAGTTCGCCGTGATGGCCAGTGCCCCGCATGCCGCTGCGCTGGCCGAGAAGCTGAAGCAGAACGGCCTGAAAACGGCCGTCCTGATGGGCGACGATGCTCTCGAAACCATAGCTTCCCACGAAGAGACCGATTCCGTGATGGCCGCTATCGTCGGCGCCGCGGGCCTCGGGCCTTGCCTGGCAGCCGCGCGTGCCGGCAAGCGCCTTCTGCTGGCCAACAAGGAGGCGCTCGTCGTCGGTGGCGAGCTTTTCATGCGCACCGTGCGCGAGGGCGGCGCCACGCTGCTGCCCATCGACAGCGAGCATTCCGCCATCTTCCAGTCGCTGCCCGAAGACCCGTCCACCTGGGCGCGGCGCGTCGACAAGATCATCCTGACGGCGTCGGGCGGCCCGTTCCGCACGCGCGCACCGGAAACCCTGAGCGCGGTCACGCCCGAGCAGGCCTGCGCCCATCCGAACTGGGTGATGGGACGCAAGATCTCGGTCGACTCGGCCACGATGATGAACAAGGCGCTCGAAGTCATCGAGGCGCGCCACCTGTTCGGCGTGTCGCCGGAGCAGATCGAGGTCGTCATCCATCCGCAGAGCGTGGTGCATTCGATGGTGCAGTTCACCGACGCCTCGGTCATCGCCCAGCTCGGCACGCCCGACATGCGGGTGCCGATCGCGGTGGGGCTTGCCTGGCCCGAGCGCATCGAGAGCGGCGCCGCACGGCTCGACTTCCGGCAGATGGGGTCGCTCACGTTCGAGTCTCCCGACGCGGAACTCTTTCCGGGACTGGGCCTTGCGTGGCACGCACTTCGGGCCGCGCCGGGCACGACGGCGGTGCTCAATGCCGCCAACGAGGTCGCGGTGGAGGCTTTCCTCGACCGCCGCCTGCGCTTCGATTGCATACATGCGGTGAACATGGAAACTTTGGAAAGAGTCGCTCCCTCCAAGCCGGCATCGCTGGCCGACCTGCTGGCGATCGACGCCAGCGCCCGTGCGGCGGCCAATGCCGCGGCGCTTCGCTTCGCCGCCTGACGCCTCCTCCGGAAACCAAGGACTCCGATGCTGCTTACTGTCATAGCCTTTGTGGTTGCGCTCGCCGTCCTGATCGCGGTGCACGAATACGGCCACTATCGCGTGGCGGTGGCCTGCGGCGTCAAGGTGGAGCGCTTCTCCGTCGGTTTCGGCAAGGCGCTGGTCCGCTGGCAGCCGAAGCGGCAGCATCCGGGTCAGCAGACCGAGTTCGTCATCGGCGCATTCCCCTTCGGCGGCTACGTGAAGATGCTCGACGAGCGCGAAGGCCCCGTGGCTCCCGAGGAGCGTCATCGCGCCTTCAACACCCAGCCGCTGCGCTCGCGTGCGGCCATCGTGGCCGCCGGCCCGATTGCCAACCTGCTGCTGGCGGTGGCGCTCTACACGGCCGTCAACTGGATCGGGGTGCAGGAGCCCGTGGCCACGCTGGCGCGACCGGTGGCCGGTTCGCTGGCCGAAGCCGCAGGGCTGAAGGGCGGCGAGCACATCGTGCGGGCGGGTTTCGACGGCGATCTCTCGCCGGTCCAGTCCTTCGAGGATCTGCGCTGGCGCATGACGCGCGGTGCGCTCGACGGCCATGACCTGACGCTCGAAGTCGCGGGCGAGGGTGGCCGGCCGGCGCGTCAGCTGGTGCTTCCGCTGAGCCGGATGCAGACGAAGGACGCCGATCCGCAGATGTTCCGCAAGATCGGCGTGCTGGCTCCCTTGACCCGGCCGGAGATCGGCGAGGTCATGAAAGGCAGTGCGGCCGAGGCCGCCGGGCTGCGCAATGGCGACGTCGTGCGCGCCATCGGCAGCACAGAGATCATCGAGGGGCAGCAGCTGCGCGAGGTAATCCGCGCCTCCGTGGACGGCGATCAGCCCCGCGTCCAGGCCTGGCGGATCGACCGCGGCGGCCGCTCGCTCGTCATCGACGTGAAGCCCGAGGTGCGGGAGGAGGGCGGCGCCAAGGTGGGGCGTGTCGGCGCCTACGTTGGCGCGCCTCCGGAAATGGTGACTGTGCGCCAGGGGCTGGTCGACGGCGTTTGGCGCGGCGTGGTGCGTACCTGGGAGGTGTCCGCGCTGACCGTGCGCATGATGGGCAAGATGGTGATCGGCGAGGCTTCGCTCAAGAACCTGAGCGGTCCGTTAACGATCGCCGACTACGCCGGCAAGTCCGCAAGCCTCGGTTTCACTCAGTACCTGGTCTTCCTGGCGCTTATCAGCGTGAGCCTCGGGGTCCTCAATCTCATGCCGCTGCCGGTCCTCGATGGGGGACACCTGATGTATTATCTTTGGGAGGGCCTGACCGGCAAGAGCGTCTCTGACGCCTGGATGGAACGGCTTCAGCGCGGGGGCGTAGCCCTTCTGCTGGTCATGATGTCGGTCGCACTCTTCAACGACGTCACGCGGCTCTTTGGTTAACTTTCTGCCGGCCCTTTCCGTGCCGGCTCAATTCACAGATGAACAAAAAACTCAGTCGCTTTCGCCTGCGTAGCGTTGCTGCGGTAGTTGCCAGTGCGCTTGCGGCTACGGCCGCCTGGGCCGTCGAGCCTTTCACGGTGCGCGACATCCGCGTCGAGGGCCTGCAACGCGTCGAGGCCGGCACGATCTTCGCGTCGCTGCCGCTGCGCGTGGGCGATACCTACAGCGACGAACGGGGTTCCGCCGCCATCCGCGCGCTGTTCGATCTGGGATTGTTCAAGGACGTTCGCATCGACGTGAACGGCAACGTGCTGGTCGTCATCGTGGAAGAGCGCCCGACCATCGCCGATGTCGACTTCGTCGGGGCCAAGGAATTCGACAAGGCCGCGCTGCAGAAGGCGCTGCGCGAAGTGGGCCTTGCCGACGGCCGGCCCTACGACAAGGCACTGGCCGACCGCGCCGAGCAGGAGCTCAAGCGCCAGTACGTGAGCCGCAGCCTCTACAACGCGCAGGTCGTGACCACCGTCACCCCCATCGAGCGCAACCGCGTCAACCTGACCTTCACCGTGACCGAAGGCGACTCGGCCCGCATCCGCGAAGTGCACGTGGTCGGCAACAAGGCCTTCAGCGAATCGACCCTGCTGAGCCTGTTCGACCAGGACAGCGGCGGCTTCATGAGCTGGTACACGAAGTCGAACCAGTATTCGCGCGCCAAGCTCAACGCCGACCTGGAGACCCTGCGCTCGTACTACATCACGCGCGGCTACCTCGAGTTCCGCATCGACTCGACGCAGGTCGCCATCTCTCCGGACCGCAAGGACCTGACGGTGACCGTGAACATCACCGAAGGCGAGAAGTTCGTGGTGTCCAGCGTCAAGCTCGACGGCAACTACCTTGGCCGCGACGACGAGTTCAAGTCGCTCATCACCATCAAGCCGGGCGAGCCATACAACGGCGAGCAGGTCACCGAGACCACCAAGGCCTTCAACGACTACTTCGGCACCTTCGGCTACGCCTTCGCTCGCGTGCAGGCGCGTCCCGAGATCGACCGCGTCAACAACCGTGTGGCCCTCACGCTGCAGGCCGAACCCTCGCGCCGCGTCTACGTGCGCCGCGTGTCGGTCGGCGGCAACAACAAGACCCGCGACGAAGTGATCCGCCGCGAGTTCCGCCAGTACGAAGCCTCCTGGTACGACGGCGACAAGATCAAGCTTTCCCGCGACCGCGTGGACCGCCTGGGCTTCTTCAACGAAGTGAATGTCGACACGCAGGAGGTGCCCGGCTCGCCCGACCAGGTGGACCTGACCGTCAACGTGACCGAAAAGCCCACCGGCAGCCTGCAGCTCGGCGCCGGCTATTCGAGCGCCGAGAAGGTCGCGCTGACCTTCGGCATCTCGCAGGAAAACGTGTTCGGCTCGGGCAACTTCCTGGGCGTGCAGGTCAACACCAGCAAGTACAACCGCACGCTGTCGCTGACCACCACCGATCCGTACTTCACGCCGGACGGCATCTCGCGTACGTTCAGCGTCTACCACACCACCACGCGTCCCTACCAGACCTCGACCGACGGCGACTACAAGCTCGTGAACCAGGGCGCCTCGGTTCGCTTCGGTGTGCCGTTCAGCGAAGTCGATACCGTTTTCTTCGGCGTCGGCATCGAGCGCTACGCCTTCGACCCGAACAGTTCGACCGCGTTCTCCGGCCTGTACACGCCGCCGTCGTATCTCAACTACTTCCAGTGCAAGAAGGATTCCACGGGTCTGCTGGTGGTCGGCTGTGATCAGAAGAGCGTCTGGGGCGTTCCGCTGAGCATCGGCTGGGGCCGGGACAGCCGTGACAGTGCGCTGATTCCGACCACCGGCCGCGTGCAGCGCGCCAACCTCGAGGTGGGCGCTGCCGGCGACATGAAGTACGTCAAGACGAACTATCAGTACCAGCAGTTCTTCCCGATCAACAAGCAGTACACCTTCTCGATCAATGGTGAAGTCGGCTATGCCAAGGCGCTCGGCGGCAAGGTCTACCCGATCTTCAAGAACTTCTATGCGGGCGGCCTGGGCTCGGTGCGGGGCTTCGAGCAGAACTCGCTGGGTCCTCGTGACGCCCCGTTGTTCCTCCAGAGCGAAGGTGCGGCGATCGGCGGCACGAAGAAGGCGATCTTCAATGCAGAGCTGAGCACTCCGTTCCCGGGTGCCGGCAACGACCGCACGCTGCGCCTGTACGGCTTCTTCGACGTCGGTAACGTCTTCGGTTCGCGTGCCGCCGGTATCACGGACGAGCAATGGAAGGCCGAGAAGAAGCTGCGCGCGTCCGTCGGTCTGGGCATCAGCTGGATCTCGCCGCTGGGCCCGCTGCGCCTGGCCTACGCCTTCCCGATCAAGTCCCAGAAGGAAGTGGGGCAACCGTTCACGGCAGGCTATATCCCGAAGGATAGAATTCAGCGCCTCCAATTCCAGATCGGAACGTCTTTCTAAATGAAGCATTTGATTCGCGCCGCGGCTGGCGCGTTGTTGATCCCGGCTTTTGCGCTGGTTGCGGTGCCCGCGCAAGCGCAGGCTCAGGAAACCTTTCGCATCGGTTTTGTGAACCCGGACCGCGTGCTGCGCGAAGCCCAGCCGGCCAAGAACGCCCAGGCAAAGCTCGAGGCGGAGTTCCTGAAGCGCGAAAAGGACCTGACCGCGCAGGGCGATGCCCTGAAGGCCGCTTCGGAGAAGTTCGAGCGCGAGGCGCCCACGCTGTCCGAAAGCCAGCGGGTCACGCGCCAGCGTTCGCTGGTCGACCAGGATCGTGATTTCCAACGCAAGCGCCGTGAATTCCAGGAAGACCTGAACGCGCGCAAGAACGAAGAGCTCCAGCAGGTCTACGAGCGTGCCAACCGCGTGGTGAAGCAGGTCGCCGAGGCCGAGAAGTACGACGCCATCCTGCAGGAAGCGATCTACATCAATCCGAAGCACGACATCACCGACAAGGTGATCAAGGCGTTGAACGCGTCGGTGACTTCTCCCGCCCCCACGACCGGCAAGTAACGCCGCGAACCGGCGTGTCACTGCAGCTCGGAGCCATTGTCGACGCCCTCGGGGGCGAGCTTCATGGCGATGCGGCGCTGTCCATCGAGCGGCTCGCGCCGCTGCAGAATGCGCAGCCCGATGCGCTCAGCTTCCTGAGCCATCCCAAATACCAGCAGGAGCTGGCGGCCTCCAAGGCTGCCTGCGTGATCGTGTCGCCGGCCATGCGCGAGGCAGCCGCGGCGCGTGGCGCCTACATCGTCACGCCTGATCCGTATCTCTACTTTGCCCGGCTCACCCAGCTCTGGAAGGCGCATCACGCCCGTCCGGAGGTCGACCGCATCCATCCCAGCGCAGTGATTCATCCTGAGGCTCATGTCGACGCCACGGCGCGCATTGGCGCGCTGTGCGTGGTGGAGCGGGGTGCGCGCATCGGGGCGGGCACCGTGCTCAAGTCGCGGGTGACGGTCAGCGAGGACTGCATCGTCGGCGAGCGCTGCCTGCTTCATCCGGGCGTGGTCATCGGCGCGGACGGTTTCGGCCTCGCTCCGCACGAGGGGCGCTGGGTCAAGATCGAGCAGTTGGGAGCTGTGCGCATCGGCGACGACGTCGAGATCGGCGCCAACACCTGCATCGACCGCGGCGCGCTCGACGACACCATCATCGAAGACGGCGTCAAGCTCGACAACCTGATCCAGATCGGCCACAACGTGCGGGTCGGCAAGAACACCGCCATGGCGGGCTGCGTCGGCGTGGCCGGCAGCGCGACCATCGGCGCCAACTGCACTTTCGGCGGCGGCGCCATCGTGCTGGGGCACCTGACGGTCGCCGACGGCGTGCACGTGTCGGCCGCGACCGTGGTTACCCGTTCCATCCACAAGGCCGGCCAATACACCGGCATGTTTCCCATCGATGACAATGCGAGCTGGGAAAAGAACGCTGCAACGCTCAAGCAGTTGCACAGCCTGCGCGAACGACTGAAGGCGCTGGAGAAGGCTCCCTCGAAAAAATGACGACGATGCAGGAACAGAAAATCATGACGACGACGCTCGATATCCATCAAATCCTCAAGCTGCTGCCTCACCGCTACCCGTTCCTGCTGGTGGACCGCGTGCTGGACATGGAAAAGGGCAAGCGCATCACGGCGCTCAAGAACGTGACGATGAACGAGCCGTTCTTCAATGGCCACTTCCCGCACCGTCCGGTGATGCCGGGCGTGCTGATGCTCGAAGCGATGGCGCAGGCTGCCGCGCTGCTGTCGTTCCATTCGCTCGACATCGTGCCGGACGACAACACCGTCTATTACTTCGCCGCGATCGACGGCGCCCGCTTCAAGCGTCCCGTGGAGCCGGGCGACCAGCTCACCCTCGAAGTCGAGATCGAGCGCATGAAGGCGGGCATTTCCAAGTTCAAGGGCCGGGCCCTGGTGGGCAGCGAACTCGCCTGCGAGGCGACGCTGATGTGCGCCATGCGCCAGATCAACTGATGACCGGCCACAGCCAGTCGCTCATTCACAAGGCATGACCCAGGTTCACTCGACGGCCGTCGTCGACCCCCAGGCACAGCTCGACGCCTCGGTGTCGGTCGGGCCCTATACCGTGATCGGCCCGCACGTGCGGATCGGCGCGGGCACCACCATCGGCGCGCACTGCGTGATCGAAGGGCGCACGACCATCGGGCGCGACAACAGGATCTTCCAGTTCTCGTCGCTCGGCGCCATCCCCCAGGACAAGAAATACGCCGGCGAGCCGACCGAACTCGTCATCGGCGACCGCAACGTGATCCGCGAGTTCTGCACCTTCAACCTCGGCGTGCCGGGGGCGGGGGGGGGTCACGCGTGTCGGCAACGACAACTGGATCATGGCGTACACGCACATCGCCCACGACTGCCGCGTGGACGACCACACCACGCTGGCCAACAACACCACGCTGGCCGGGCACGTGCACCTGGCCGACTGGGTCACGGTCGGCGGGCTCACGGGCATCCACCAGTTCGTTTCGGTCGGCGCCCACGCCATGCTCGGCTTTGCCAGCGCCGTCACGCAGGACGTGCCGCCCTTCATGCTGGTCGACGGCAACCCGCTGGCGGTGCGCGGCTTCAACATCGTCGGACTGCGCCGGCGCGATTTCTCTGCCCCGCGGATCGCGGCGGTGAAGCAGATGCACCGCCTGCTGTACCGCCAGGGCAAGACGCTCGACGAGGCCCGTGCAGGCATTGCCGCGCTGGCGACCGAAATGCCCGAGGCGGCCGGCGACGTCGCGCTGATGGAATCCTTCCTCGCCAATTCGACGCGCGGCATCGCGCGCTGAAGTGCCGGCCATGCAGAACGACGGACAGCGACGCTTCGCGCTGGTCGCGGGCGAAGCGTCCGGCGACCTGCTCGCCGGCCTGGTGCTCGACGGCCTGCTGTCGCGCTGGCCCGATCTCCAGACTGCCGGTATCGGCGGTCCCCGGATGCTGGCTCATGGCTTCCAGAGCTGGTGGCCGCAGGAAAAGCTCGCGGTGCGCGGCTATATCGAAGTGCTGCGGCACTACGCGGAGATCGCCGGCATCCGCCGCCAGCTCAAGGCCCGGCTGCTGCAGGAGCGGCCAGGGCTCTTCATCGGCGTGGACGCGCCCGATTTCAACCTCGACCTCGAAGCCGGGCTGCGCAGCCAGGGCATCAGGACGGTGCATTTCGTCTGCCCGTCGATCTGGGCCTGGCGGCCGGAGCGCATCGAGAAGATCCGGGCCGCGGCCGACCATGTCCTGTGCATCTTCCCGTTCGAGCCCGAGTTGCTGGCGAAGCAGGGCGTGGCCGCGAGCTACGTCGGCCATCCCGTCGCCAACGTGATCCCGATGACGCCCGACCGGGCCGGTGCACGCGCCGCGCTGGGCCTTTCGCCTGATGCGCCGGTCGTCGCCTTGCTGCCGGGCAGCCGGCGGTCCGAGATCCGCTACCTTGCCGCACGCTTCTTCGCTGCCGCCGCGCTGATGCAAAAGGCGCGGCCCGAGCTCCAGTTCGTGGCACCGATCATCCCGGGCCTGCGCTCGGAGGTCGAGGCCTTGCTCCAGGCCAGCGGCATGGCCGGGCGCGTGAAGCTGCTCGACGGCCAGTCGCACGCCGTGCTGGCTGCCTGCGACGTCACGCTGATCGCCAGCGGCACCGCCACGCTGGAGGCGGCCCTCTTCAAGCGGCCGATGGTCATCGCCTACAACATGAACGCGCTCTCCTGGCGCCTCATGCGGCGCAAGCAGCTGCAGCCCTGGGTGGGATTGCCCAATATCCTCTGCCGGGAGTTCGTCGTGCCGGAGCTTCTGCAGGAAGCCGCCACGCCCGAGGCGTTGGCCGGGGCCACGCTGGCCTGGCTGGACGCGCCGGAGAAGACGCGGGCGCTGCAACAAAGATTTTCAGAGCTGCATGTCCAGTTGCAGCGCGATACGCCCACACTTTGCGCCGATGCGATCCAGAAAGTTCTTGAAGGCTGAGCAGGCCCCGCTGGCGTGGGACGCGCCGGGCCTGATCGCCGGCGTCGACGAGGCGGGCCGCGGGCCCCTGGCCGGGCCGGTGGTGGCGGCGGCCGTGATCCTCGACGACCTGCGGCCCATTCGCGGCCTCGCGGATTCCAAGACGCTGACGGCCCTGCAGCGCGAACGCCTGCACGACCAGATCCTGGCCAAGGCGCTGTGCTGCTCCATCGCGCAGGCCACCGTCGAAGAGATCGACACCCACAACATCCTGCAGGCGACCATGCTCGCGATGCGCCGGGCCGTCGAGGGGTTGCGGCTCAAGCCGGCGAAAGTGCTGGTCGACGGAAACCGCCTGCCCACGCTCGACGTGCTGGCCGAGGCCATCGTGAAGGGCGACGCGAGGGTCAAGGCGATTTCCGCCGCGTCGATCCTGGCGAAGGTGCATCGCGACCGGCTTTGCGAGCAGCTGCACGTCGAGTTTCCGCACTACGGCTTCGCCGGCCACAAGGGCTATGGCACGCCGGAGCACCTGGAGGCGCTGCAGCGCCATGGTGCCTGCGTGCATCACCGGAAGTCCTTCAGCCCTGTGGCCGCGGCGCTCGTCCGTACCGGCGGCGTGCTGAACGTGATGCTGCCGGCCGAATCCGACGGGCAGCCGGCGATGGACCTCGGTGTCATCGCGGCCGCGCGGCCCGAGCTGCGTGCTGCTCCCTGAGCCCTATCCCCGATGACTTCCGACACCGGCGCCAGCCACATCAGCTCGCGCGACAACCCGCTGCTCAAGGACCTGCGCAAGCTCGCACAGGACCCGGGCGCCTATCGCAAGCTGGGGCGGATCTGGCTCGAAGGCGATCATCTGTGCCGGGCTGCGCTGGCACGTGGCGTCAAGCCTGCCGTGGCGGTGTTCTCGGAGTCTTTCTGGCCCAAGGCGCCGGCCGAGTGGTCGGTTGGTGCTATCAAAACCGTAGTGGTCGCCGACAACCTCCTGCGCGACATCAGTGGCCTGGAGTCGCCGGCGCCGATGGGCTTCGTGCTCGACGTGCCAGCCCGCCCTGAATTGTTGCCCGATGCGCCGAGCGTCGTGCTCGACCGCCTCCAGGACGCAGGCAATGCCGGCTCCATCCTGCGCAGCGCCGCTGCCTTCGGCTTCACCCAGGTGATCGCGCTCAAGGGCACGGCCGCGCTGTGGGCGCCCAAGGTGCTGCGCGCCGGCATGGGGGCGCATTTCGGCCTGCGGCTGATCGAGGGCGTGGACGCTGACGCGCTCGACGGCCTGAAGGTACCTCTGGTTGCGACCAGTTCCCACCGCGGCGACTGGCTTCACAACGCCGATCTGCCGCATCCCTGCGCCTGGCTGATGGGGCACGAAGGGCAGGGCGTCTCGGCGGCGCTGGAGGCTCGGGCGTTGCACCACATCCGGATCGCCCAGCCGGGCGGGGAGGAGTCGCTGAACGTGGCCGCCGCCGCCGCAATCTGCCTTCATGCGAGCGGAGCAGCCCTGCTGGCCAAATAACACACCCAGTCCGGGCTACAATCGGGGGCTTACTCGCAAATCAGCGTCGCCCGGCCGCCTACAACGCCATCTTCCCCTTAAGCAGCAGTCCCCAGGCTATACGCCTGAGGCTCCGGGCGACCGTAACCATCCGGAGAACCCAGTGCTTTTGTCTCTCAAGGGAAGTTTCCCGCCCGCCATCCTGGCGCTCGCAGACGGCACGGTCTTTCTCGGCAACTCGATCGGAGCCGCCGGCTCCACGACCGGTGAAGTGGTGTTCAACACCGCCATGACCGGCTACCAGGAAATCCTCACCGACCCGAGCTATTGCCAGCAGATCGTGACGCTCACGTATCCGCACATCGGCAACTACGGCGTCAACGGCGAGGACATCGAAGCCGACAAGATCCATGCCGCGGGCCTGATCATCAAGGACCTGCCCCTCGTCGCCTCCAACTTCCGCAAGACCGCCACGCTGACCGAGTACCTCGTGTCCGGCAACACCGTGGCCATCGCGAACATCGACACCCGCAAGCTCACCCGCCACCTGCGAACCAATGGCGCGCAGAACGGCTGCATCCTGGGCCTGGCCGCGGGCGAGACCGTGACGCAGGCGCTGATCGACAAGGCCATCGCCTCCGCCAAGGCCGCGCCGAGCATGGCGGGCCTCGACCTCGCCAAGGTAGTGTCGGTCAAGCAGACCTACGAGTGGACCGAAACCGAGTGGAAGCTGGGCTCGGGCTACGGCGTGCAGATCACGCCGCGCTTTCACGTCGTGGCCTTCGACTACGGCGTCAAGAAGAACATCCTGCGCATGATCGCCCAGCGCGGCGCGCGCATCACCGTGGTGCCGGCGCAGACGCCCGCTGCCGACGTGCTCAAGCTCAAGCCGGACGGCATCTTCCTGGCCAACGGCCCCGGCGACCCGGAGCCCTGCGACTACGCCATCAGCGCCGTCAAGGAGCTGATCGAGACCGGCATTCCCACCTTCGGCATCTGCCTGGGCCACCAGATCATGGCGCTGGCCTCCGGCGCCAAGACCTTCAAGATGAAGTTCGGTCACCACGGCGCGAACCACCCGGTCAAGGACCTCGACAACGGCCGCGTGAGCATCACCAGCCAGAACCACGGCTTCGCGGTCGACGAGAAGTCGCTGCCGGCCAACCTGCGTCCCACCCACATCAGCCTGTTCGACAACACGCTGCAGGGCCTGGCGCGCACCGACAAGCCCGCGTTCTGCTTCCAGGGCCACCCCGAAGCCTCGCCGGGCCCGCACGACATCGGCTACCTGTTCGATCGCTTCACGGCACTCATGGAAAAGAACAAGACGGAAAAGACGGAGAAAGAGAATGCCTAAGCGCACAGACCTCAAATCGATCCTCATCATCGGCGCCGGCCCGATCATCATCGGCCAGGCCTGCGAGTTCGACTACTCCGGCGTGCAGGCCTGCAAGGCGCTGCGCGAAGAAGGCTACAAGGTCATCCTGATCAACAGCAACCCCGCGACGATCATGACCGACCCGGCCACGGCCGACGTCACCTACATCGAGCCCATCACCTGGCAGACGGTCGAGAAGATCATCGCCAAGGAACGCCCCGACGCGATCCTGCCGACCATGGGCGGCCAGACCGCGCTGAACTGCGCGCTCGACCTGTGGCGCAACGGCGTGCTCGACAAGTACACGGGCGCCGCCACCAACAAGCCCGTCGAGCTGATCGGCGCCACACCCGAGGCCATCGACAAGGCTGAAGACCGCCTGAAGTTCAAGGACGCGATGACCAAGATCGGCCTGGGCTCGGCCCGCTCCGGCATCGCGCACTCCATGGACGAGGCCTGGGCGGTGCAGAAGAACGTCGGCTTCCCGACCGTGATCCGCCCCAGCTTCACGCTCGGCGGCACCGGCGGCGGCATTGCCTACAACCCGGAAGAGTTCGAGACCATCTGCAAGCGCGGCATCGAAGCCTCGCCGACCAACGAGCTGCTGATCGAAGAATCGCTGCTCGGCTGGAAGGAGTACGAGATGGAAGTCGTGCGCGACAAGGCCGACAACTGCATCATCGTCTGCTCCATCGAGAACCTCGACCCCATGGGCGTGCACACCGGCGACTCGATCACCGTGGCGCCCGCGCAGACGCTGTCCGACAAGGAATACCAGATCCTGCGCAACGCCTCGCTGGCCGTGCTGCGCGAGATCGGCGTGGACACCGGCGGCTCGAACGTGCAGTTCTCCATCAATCCGAAGGACGGCCGCATGGTCGTCATCGAGATGAACCCGCGCGTGTCGCGTTCGTCGGCGCTGGCCTCCAAGGCCACGGGCTTCCCGATCGCCAAGGTCGCGGCCAAGCTGGCCGTGGGCTACACGCTCGACGAGCTGCGCAACGAGATCACCGGCGGCGCCACGCCGGCGTCGTTCGAGCCCTCGATCGACTACGTCGTCACCAAGATTCCGCGCTTCGCTTTCGAGAAGTTCCCGCAGGCCGACTCGCGCCTGACCACGCAGATGAAGTCGGTGGGCGAGGTGATGGCCATGGGCCGCACCTTCCAGGAGTCGTTCCAGAAGGCGCTGCGCGGCCTTGAAGTCGGCGTCGACGGCATGAACGAGAAAACCCAGGACCGCGAAGTGCTCGAGAAGGAGCTCGGCGAGCCCGGCCCCGAGCGCATCTGGTACGTGGGCGATGCCTTCGCGCTGGGCATGAGCGTCGATGAAGTGTTCGCGCTCACGAAGATCGACCCGTGGTTCCTGGTGCAGATCGAGGAGATCGTGAAGATCGAGCTCGAACTGGAAACCAAGTCGCTCGACGACATCGACGCCGCCACGCTGCGCCTGCTGAAGCAGAAGGGCTTCTCCGACCGCCGCCTGGCCAAGCAGCTTCGCACCACCGACACGGCCATTCGCGAGAAGCGCCGCGCCCTGGGCGTGCGCCCGGTCTACAAGCGCGTGGACACCTGCGCGGCCGAGTTCGCCACCAACACGGCCTACATGTACTCGACCTATGAAGACGAGTGCGAAGCCAACCCCAGCGACAAGAAGAAGATCATGGTGCTCGGCGGTGGGCCCAACCGCATCGGCCAGGGCATCGAGTTCGACTACTGCTGCGTGCACGCCGCGCTCGCCATGCGCGAGGACGGCTACGAGACCATCATGGTCAACTGCAACCCCGAGACCGTGTCGACCGACTACGACACCTCGGACCGCCTGTACTTCGAGCCGCTGACGCTGGAAGACGTGCTCGAGATCGTCGACAAGGAAAAGCCGCTGGGCGTGATCGTGCAGTACGGCGGCCAGACGCCGCTGAAGCTCGCGCTCGACCTGGAGGCCAATGGCGTGCCGATCATCGGCACTTCGCCCGACATGATCGACGCAGCCGAAGACCGCGAGCGCTTCCAGAAGCTGCTGCATGAGCTGGGCCTGCGCCAGCCGCCGAACGCCACCGCGCGCACCGAAGCCGAAGCCCTTGAAAAGGCCGCGGCACTGGGCTACCCGCTGGTGGTGCGCCCAAGCTACGTGCTGGGCGGCCGCGCGATGGAAATCGTGCACGAGCAGCGCGACCTCGAGCGCTACATGCGCGAGGCCGTCAAGGTCAGCAACGATTCGCCGGTGCTGCTCGACCGCTTCCTGAACGACGCTGTCGAGTGCGACGTCGACTGCATCCGCGACGGCGAAGGCGCCACGCTGATCGGTGGCGTGATGGAGCACATCGAGCAGGCCGGCGTGCACTCGGGCGACTCCGCCTGCTCGCTGCCGCCGTACAGCCTGGGCGCCGAGACCGTGGCCGAGCTGAAGCGCCAGAGCGCCGCCATGGCGGCCGCGCTGAACGTGGTCGGCCTGATGAACGTGCAGTTCGCCATCCAGCAGAAGGACGGCAAGGACGTCATCTACGTGCTCGAAGTGAACCCGCGCGCCTCGCGCACCGTGCCGTACGTGAGCAAGGCCACCGGCATCCAGCTCGCCAAGGTGGCGGCACGCTGCATGGCTGGTCAGTCGCTGAAGTCGCAGGGTATCGAGAAGGAAGTGACGCCGCCGTACTTCAGCGTGAAGGAAGCGGTGTTCCCGTTCGTCAAGTTCCCGGGCGTGGACACCATCCTCGGCCCCGAAATGAAGTCGACCGGTGAAGTGATGGGCGTGGGCAAGACCTTCGGCGAAGCCTTCGTGAAGTCGCAGCTGGGTGCGGGCACGCACCTGCCGAAGTCGGGCAAGGCCTTCATTTCGGTGAAGAACAACGACAAGGCGCGCGCGGTCGAAGTGGCGCGCGGCCTGGCCAAGTTGGGCTTCGAGCTGATCGCCACCAAGGGCACGGCCGCCGCCATCAACGCTGCGGGCATCGAGTGCGCGACGGTGAACAAGGTGACCGAAGGCCGTCCGCACATCGTGGACATGATCAAGAACAACGAGATTGCCTTGGTCATCAACACGGTGGAGGAGCGCCGCAACGCCATCACCGACTCGCGCCAGATCCGCACCTCGGCGCTGCAGGCGCGCGTGACGACCTTCACCACGATCTTCGGCGCCGAAGCCGCGGTGGAAGGCATGGGCTTCATGGACGAGCTCGGCGTGATCTCGGTGCAGGAAATGCACGCGCAACTGGCTGCGGCCTGAGCGTCGAGCATCGGCACATGGAAACGCAGCTCGTCGAACTCGGCCTGACTGACTGGAACGCGGCCACGCCCAACGAGGCGTGGATCGCGGAGCTGGAGGCGGGCAAGGTGCTGTACTTTCCGCGCCTGGGCTTCGAGCTGTTGCCCGAAGAGCGCAGCCTGCTCACACCCAGCCTGCTGTCGCCCGACGTGCGCAACATCAGCCTCGACGCCAACGGCAAGCTCAAGGGCGCCGTGGGCGACGAGACGGTGCAGCGCACTGCGGCCGCGATGGTGGGGCGCTTCAGGGCGCAGGCCACGCAGCTCATCCATGGGCTGCTGCCGCACTACGCGCCGGCCTTGCGGCTGGCGCCGACCAGCTACCGGCCGGCGCAGGTCGAGACGCGCGTGCAGTCGTGGCGCGCCGACGACCGGCGCTTGCATGTCGATGCATTCCCGTCGCGGCCGAACTACGGCGAGCGCATCCTGCGCGTTTTCACCAACGTGAACCCCGACGGCGCGCCGCGCGTTTGGCGCGTGGGCGAGCCTTTCGAGGACATCGCAAAGCGCTTCCTGCCCCGCGCCAAGCCTTACTCGCGCTGGCAGGCCAAGCTGCTGCAGGCGCTCCACGTCACCAAGTCGTTCCGCAGCGAATACGACCACCTGATGCTGCAGCTGCACGACGGCATGAAGTCGGACATGGCCTATCAGGAAAACTCGCCGCAGGAAACCGCGAAGTTTCCGCCCGGTTCGGTGTGGGTCTGCTTCTCGGACCAGACCTCGCACGCCGTGATGGCCGGCCAGTACATGCTCGAGCAGACCCTTCATCTGGCTGCTTCCAAGCAATACAATCCCGAATCGAGCCCGCTCGCCATCCTGAGCCGGCTGACAGGACGGACGCTCGTCTGAGCGCAGTCCCCCATCGACCGCCGAACGGCAGCGTTCGGCGGTTTCGCTTTATGGAGAGAAAACTAGACATGGCGACCATCCCCATCACCAAGCGCGGCGCGGAGAAGCTGCGCGAAGAACTGCGCCGGCTCAAGTCGGTGGACCGCCCCGCCGTCATCAATGCGATCGCCGAAGCGCGCGCGCAGGGTGACATCAGCGAAAACGCCGAATACGAATCCGCCAAGGACCGCCAGGGCTTCATCGAAGGCCGCATCCTGGAGATCGAGGGCAAGCTCTTCTGCCTCGCAGGTGATCGACCCCAGCGAGCTCGACGCAGGCGGCAAGGTGGTGTTCGGCTCCACCGTCGAACTCGAGGAAGAAGACAGCGGCGACGCCGTCAAGTACCAGATCGTGGGCGAGGACGAGGCCGACCTGAAGCAGGGCCTGATCAACGTGTCCAGCCCGATCGCCCGCGCGCTGATCGGCAAGGAAGAGGGCGACACTGCCGAGGTGCAGACGCCTGGCGGCCTGAAGCGCTACGAGATCGTGGCGGTCAGCTACGTCTGATCGTCGCGCGCATGAAGGACCTGAAGGACCGTATTGCGCTGATGCTGGCTGCCTTCTGGTGGGGCAGCCTGACGACGATCGGATTCCTCGTCGTGCCGATGCTGTTCGCGAAGCTGGGCAATCCGGCGGTGGCGGGCAATTTCGCGGCGCAGCTTTTCGAGGCGCAGAGCTGGATCGCCATCGCCTGCGGGGTGATCCTGCTGATCCATTTCCGATCCAAGGCCGACGAGCGCATGAGCGGGCCGGCGATGACGACCATCTTTTTTGTCCTGGGTGCGCTGCTGCTGGCGCTGCTTCAGCAGTACGCGGTGGCGCCGCGCATCGTGGCGCGGGAGAACCTCAAGCTCTGGCATGCCATGGGCACAGGGATGTACTTCGTGCAGTGGCTGTGCGCCGGCGTGGTGCTGTGGCGCGTGGGAGCGCGCACGGCTGGCTGAGGGCGACGACAAACAAAGAAAAAGGCGGCCCGGGCCGCCTTTTTGCTTTTCCGCTGCCGCTCCTACTCTTTCCAGTATTCCGCGACCCAGCGAGCCGGCTTGATGAACCGGAAAGCCCGGTTGCGGCGGCCCGCCAAAGCGTCCGGCGGGTTGCATTCGCCATGGAACACCATGATGCGGGCGCCCTCGGGCACGAAGGGCTCTTCCCAGTAGTTGGTCGGCCAGGTCGGAATGCCGTGGTACTTGAAGCTCGGGCACCAGCCATCGGGCCAGTAGGACAGCTTGCCCTGCTTGTGGAGCACGTCCGACAGGTAGGTCTGCTCGTTGCGGTATTCGGCCTGGACCTTGTCCATGTTGGCCCGGAAATACGCCAGCACATCGGCATGGGCGCCGAGCTCGAAGCGATAAACCGAGGAGTTGCCCGTGATCCGGCCGCGCCGCCAGGGACGGTCGTAGTCGTGGATGATCAGGAACTCGCCCGGCTGCTCGAAGAAGGCGTCCAGGCTGCCCACGACGACCACGTCGAGGTCGAGGAAGAGGGCGGGGCCGCGCAGGCCGTGCAGGTCTTTCTCGAAGGTGGTGAGCTTCTTCCAGGCGCCATCGCGCTGGCCGGGGGCCAGGTGCAGGTTCAGCGGCGGAATCGGCAGGCAGGTCACCTCGGGACGCACGCCGTTGCCATCGTCGGTCAGGCAGACGAACTTGAAGTCGCCGCTCAGGTGGCGGCGGACCATCGCGTAGAGCCGGTTGACGTACTCGGGGCCGTACTTCGTGCCCCACTTCATGCAGAGGATGTGGCGCTGAGCGCCTTCGGCGGCTGCCACCAGGCTCAATCCGCCTGGTTGCGCTTCTTGGCCGACAGCGGCCGCTTCGCCTTGGCGCGCTTGATGGTGCCGCCCGGGGTGAGGCGCTGGTTGCCCAGCACGCGCAGGGTCTTGATTTCAGGGCGCTGGCCGCCGCGCTTGCTGTACTTGACGATCTTCACGTCGCGCGGGCCGGGCATGCGGTCTTCGTCGACCACGCGTTCCTTCTCGGGCTTCGGGCGCCACAGCACAAGCAGCTTGCCGATGTGCTGGATCGGGGCGGCATCGAGTTCGTCGGCCAGTTCGCGCAGCATGGCGTCGCGGGCCAGGCGGTCGTCGGAGAAGACGCGAATCTTGATCAGGCCATGGGCCTTGAGCGCCGCGTCGGCTTCCTTCTTCACGGCAGGGGTGAGCCCGTCTCCACCGACCATGACGATCGGATCCAGGTGGTGAGCTTCGGCGCGATGCACCTTGCGCTCGGCAGGGGTAAGTTGAATGGCGGGCATCCCCGTATTATCGACCCGTACACGAAGACCCCCATGAGCACCAAAGCCAAAAGCAAGAAAGTCAACAAGGCGTGGCTGCACGACCATATCAACGACCCCTATGTGAAGCTCGCCACGAAGGAGGGCTACCGGGCTCGCGCCGCCTACAAGCTCAAGGAGATCGACGAGTCGCTCGGCCTGATCAAGCCGGGCCAGCTGGTGGTGGACCTCGGCTCCGCGCCGGGCGCCTGGAGCCAGTACCTGCGCCGGCGCATGTCGCCGGGCGGGGCTGCCGCAGGTGAACTGAACGGCACCATCATCTCGCTCGACCTGCTGCCGATGGAGCCCATCGAGGGCGTGACCTTCCTGCAGGGCGATTTCCGGGAGGACGACCTGCTGCAGCAGTTGCTCGGCGTGCTCGCTGGACGCAAGGCCGATCTTGTGGTGTCGGACATGGCGCCCAACCTGTCGGGCATCCATTCGGCCGACGCGGCCCGCGTTTCGCACCTGATCGAGCTGGCCATCGACTTCGCCCAGAACCACCTGAAGCCCGAGGGGGCGCTGGTGGCCAAGGTTTTCCATGGCAGCGGCTACGACGAGCTGGTGAAGCTCTTCAAGGCCAATTTCCGTGTCGTGAAACCTTTCAAGCCCAAGGCGTCGCGGGACAAATCGGCCGAGACCTTCCTGGTCGGGGTGGGGCTGAAGGCAGCGGATACGCCTTGATACCGGCCCGAGCAACATCCTTTGCGGCGCAAACCCATGTCAGGCTATGGCTGCATTAGGGAAATGCCAGCTTTTCGTAGCTTGAAAAGCCTAAAATGGGGCGCAATTGCGTACCCACAGCGCGTTTTTTCATCCACGTGTCACGCGCCTTAGCCTGGAGTTTCGTTTGAACAATCAGTGGTTTTCCAAAGTTGCCGTTTGGCTCGTCATTGCCATGGTGTTGTTCACTGTGTTCAAGCAGTTCGACACCCGCGGTGGCGTCGGCTCGGGGACAGTCAGCTACTCCGAGTTTCTGGACCAGGTCCGGAACAACCAGATCAAGAGCGCCGTCATTCCTGAGGGCGCCGCCGGCGGCGAGATCGTCGCCGTCACCAACGACGACCGCAAGATCCGCACGACCGCCACGGTCCTCGACCGCGGCCTCGTGGGCGACCTGATCGACCACAACGTCAAGTTCGACGTCAAGCCGCGCGAAGAAAGCTCCCTGCTCATGACCCTGCTGGTCAGCTGGGGCCCGATGCTGCTGCTGATCGGCGTCTGGATCTACTTCATGCGGCAGATGCAGGGCGGCGGCAAGGGCGGGGCGTTCAGCTTCGGCAAGAGTAAGGCCCGCATGATGGACGAGAACAACAACACGGTCACCTTCGCCGACGTCGCGGGCTGCGACGAGGCCAAGGAAGAAGTCCGTGAAGTGGTCGACTTCCTGAAGGACCCGCAGCGCTTCCAGAAGCTCGGCGGCCGCATTCCGCGCGGCCTGCTGCTGGTCGGCCCCCCGGGCACCGGCAAGACGCTGCTGGCCAAGTCGATCGCCGGCGAAGCCAAGGTGCCTTTCTTCTCGATCTCCGGTTCCGACTTCGTCGAAATGTTCGTGGGTGTGGGGGCCGCCCGTGTCCGCGACATGTTCGAGAACGCCAAGAAGAACGCTCCCTGCATCATCTTCATCGACGAAATCGATGCGGTGGGCCGCCAGCGTGGTGCTGGCCTCGGCGGCGGCAACGACGAGCGCGAGCAGACGCTCAACCAGATGCTGGTCGAGATGGACGGCTTCGAAACCAACCTCGGCGTGATCGTGGTGGCTGCCACCAACCGCCCCGACATCCTGGACGCCGCTTTGCTGCGCCCCGGCCGTTTCGACCGCCAGGTCTACGTCACGCTGCCCGACATCCGCGGCCGCGAGCAGATCCTCGGCGTGCACATGCGCAAGGTCCCGCTGGGCCAGGACGTGAACCCGAGCGTGATCGCCCGCGGCACGCCCGGCATGTCCGGCGCCGATCTGGCCAACCTCTGCAACGAAGCTGCCCTGATGGCCGCCCGCCGCAACGCGCGCGTGGTCGAGATGCAGGACTTCGAGAAGGCCAAGGACAAGATCTTCATGGGCCCCGAGCGCAAGAGCATGGTCATGCCCGAGGAAGAGCGCCGCAACACGGCCTACCACGAGTCCGGCCACGCGCTCATCGGCAAGCTGCTGCCCAAATGCGACCCGGTCCACAAGGTCACGATCATTCCGCGCGGCCGCGCCCTCGGCGTGACCATGAGCCTGCCCTCGCAGGACCGCTACAGCTACGACCGCGAGTACATGCTGAACCAGATCAGCATGCTGTTCGGCGGCCGCATTGCCGAGGAAGTGTTCATGCACCAGATGACCACCGGCGCGAGCAACGACTTCGAGCGTGCGACCAACCTGGCGCGCGACATGGTCATGAAGTACGGCATGAGCGATGCCCTGGGACCCATGGTCTACGCCGAGAACGAAGGCGAAGTGTTCCTGGGCCGCTCGGTCACCAAGACCACGAACATGAGCGAGCAGACCATGGAGAAGGTCGACTCGGAAGTCCGCCGCATCATCGACGAGCAGTACGCCCTGGCGCGTCGCCTGATCGAAGAGAACAGCGACAAGATGCACGCCATGGCCAAGGCGCTGCTCGAATGGGAAACCATCGACACCGAGCAGCTCGACGACATCATGGCCGGCCGCGCGCCCCGTCCGCCCAAGGACTGGACGCCGCGCATCCCGCCTTCGGGCAGCGGTGGCAGCGGCGGTACGCCCGCTGTGTCGACCGACCCGGCGCCCAACGCAGCGTGAGCGCGAGCCAGGCGTCAAACCACAACGGGGCCTCTGGCCCCGTTTTCGATGGCGGACACCCGACCGCGGGTGCCGCCTTCTGGCAGACCTCCCGCTTCCGCATCGACCTCGCGCAGCCGCGCGTGATGGGCATCGTCAATGTCACGCCCGATTCCTTTTCCGACGGCTGTGCTCATGCTTCCACCGAGACGGCCCTTCGGCACTGCGAGCAGCTGCTGAAGGAGGGCGCCGACATCCTCGACATCGGCGGCGAATCGACCCGTCCCGGCAGCCCGGCGGTGCCGCTCGATGCCGAACTGGCGCGCGTGCTGCCGGTGGTGCGCGAGGCGGTGAAGCTGAACGTGCCGATCTCCATCGACACCTACAAGCCCGAGGTCATGCGCGCCGTGCTCGACCTGGGCGCGGACATCGTCAACGACATCTGGGCGCTGCGCCAGCCGGGCGCGCGCGAGGCGGTCGCCGCCCATCCCTCGTGCGGCATCTGCCTGATGCACATGCACCGCGATCCGCAGACCATGCAAGCCGTGCCCATGGCTGGCGACGTGATTCCCGAAGTGCTGTCATTCCTCTCGGCGCAGGTGCAACTCCTGCGCGAGAAGGGCGTCGATTCCTCGCGCATCACGCTCGACCCCGGCGTGGGCTTCGGCAAGACGGTGGCGCAGAACTTCGCCTTGCTTGCGCGGCAGCGCGAGCTGCTCGCGGGAGGCTACCCGCTGCTGCTGGGCTGGTCGCGCAAGTCGTCGATCGGTGCGGTCACCGGCATCGAGGCGGCGGGAGAGCGCATCGTGCCCAGCGTCGCGGCTGCCGTTTTGGCTGCGGATCGTGGCGCGGCCGTGGTGCGCGTCCACGACGTACGCGACACCGTCGCCGCACTCGCCGTATGGCACGCCATGAAGGCGCAAGAGTCACAACAACAAACACAAGGACAGGTACTCACACCATGACCCGCAAATATTTCGGCACCGACGGCATCCGCGGCACCGTGGGCAAGGCGCCCATCACTCCCGACTTCGTCCTGCGCCTCGCTCACGCCGTGGGCCGCGTGCTCAAGAAGACGCAGTCGCGCCCTACGGTGCTGATAGGCAAGGACACGCGCATCTCTGGCTACATGCTCGAATCCGCGCTCGAATCGGGCTTCAACTCGGCCGGTGTCGACGTGGTGCTGCTCGGCCCGCTGCCGACGCCCGGCGTGGCCTATCTCACCCGCGCGCAGCGTGCGAGCCTGGGCGTGGTGATCAGCGCCAGCCACAACGCGTATCCGGACAACGGCATCAAGTTCTTCAGCGCCCAGGGCACCAAGCTCGACGACGCCTGGGAGCTGGCCGTCGAGGCCGCACTGGAAGAAGACCCGGTGTGGGTCGATTCCGCCAACCTCGGCAAGGCGCGCCGCCTCAACGACGCGCCCGGCCGCTACATCGAGTTCTGCAAGAGCACCTTTGCCAACGACCTGACGCTGCGCGACATGAAGCTGGTGGTCGATGCGGCACACGGTGCCGCCTACCAGGTGGCGCCGAACGTGTTCCACGAGTTGGGCGCGGAAGTGACCAGCATCGGCGTCGCGCCGGACGGGCTGAACATCAACAAGGGCTTCGGCGCCACGCACCCCGAGGCGCTGATCGCCGCGGTGACGGCGCAGAAGGCCGACTACGGCATCGCACTCGACGGCGACGCCGACCGCCTGCAGCTGGTCGACGCGAGCGGGCGCCTCTTCAACGGCGACGAGTTGCTGTACCTCATGGTGTCCGAGCGCATCGCGCGCGGCGACAAGCCGGTGGGCGTGGTCGGCACGCTCATGACCAACAAGGCCGTCGAAGTTGCCCTGCGCGGGCAGGGCATCGAGTTCGTGCGCGCCAAGGTCGGCGACCGCTACGTGCTCGAAGAGCTCGACAAGCGCGGCTGGCTGCTGGGCGGCGAGGGCTCCGGCCACCTGCTGGCGCTCGACCGCCACACCACCGGCGACGGCATCGTGAGCGCGCTGCAGGTGCTGCAGGCCTGCGTGCGCAGCGGCAAGACGGTGGCGCAGCTGCTCGAAGGCGTCACGCTGTTCCCGCAGACGCTCATCAACGTGCGCATCTCACCCGACCTGGACTGGAAGACCAACAAGGCACTGGCCAGCGAAACCGAGCGCATCGAGGCCGAACTCGGCGATTCCGGCCGCGTGCTGATCCGCGCGAGCGGCACCGAGCCGCTGGTGCGCGTGATGGTCGAGGCCCGGGATGCGAAGCAGGCCGAATCCTGCGCCAGGCGCCTTGCGGCGACGCTGGAGCCCGCGCGATGACGTCAGCAGCGGCGCCGATCGAAGTCTTGATCGCCGACTACCGCAACGCCGCCCACGCAGCCGCGCTGGTCGATCTTCTCGACGCCTATGCCAGCGACCCGGCCGGCGGCGGCAAGCCGCTCGATGCCACCGTGCGCGAGAGCCTGCCGGCCGAGCTGGCTGCGCGTCCCCAAGCCTTCAGCGTGCTGGCGTATGAGGGCGACCAGCCCGTGGGCCTTGTCAACTGCATCGAGGGCTTCTCGACCTTCGCCGCCAGGCCGCTGGTCAACGTCCACGACGTGGTGGTGCTGCCCAGCCATCGCGGGAAACGCGTGGCGCAGAGGATGTTCGCGCTGGTGGAGCAGGAAGCCCGCAGGCGCGGTGCCTGCAAGCTCACGCTGGAGGTGCTGTCGGGCAACGCACCGGCGCTGCGCGCCTACGAACGGGAAGGCTTCGCGGGTTACCAGCTCGACCCAGCGTTCGGTACCGCCGTCTTTCTTCAGAAGAAGCTCTGAAAAGAAAAGGGCCGAGGCGAATTCATCGCCGTCGGCCCTCACCCCAGCCCTCTCCCCAAGGGGAGAGGGAGCAAGTCGAATCAGAAGCGCGTCACCGGCATTTCGGCGTCGGCCTTGCCCGGCGCGTACTTGCCCAGCTCCCACTTGGCGATCGCGTTGCGGTGCACTTCGTCCGGACCGTCCGCGAAGCGCAGCGTGCGTGCGCCGGCATAGGCGGCAGCCAGCGGGAAGTCGTCGCACATGCCGCCGCCGCCGTGGACCTGCATGGCCCAGTCGATCACCTGGCAGGCCATCGAGGGCGCCACCACCTTGATCATGGCGATCTCGTTCTTGGCGACCTTGTTGCCGGCCACGTCCATCAGCCATGCGGCCTTCAGCGTGAGCAGGCGGGCCATGTCGATCTTGCAGCGGGCCTCGGCGATGCGCTCTTGCGTCACGGTCTGCGAGGCGACGGTCTTGCCGAAGGCCACGCGGGAGGAGGCGCGCTTGCACATCAGTTCCAGCGCGCGCTCGGCCAGGCCGATCAGGCGCATGCAATGGTGGATGCGGCCGGGGCCGAGGCGGCCCTGGGCGATTTCGAAGCCGCGGCCTTCGCCCAGCAGCATGTTGCTGGCGGGCACGCGCACGTTCTCGAAGTACATCTCGACGTGGCCGTGCGGTGCGTCGTCGTAGCCCATCACGTTCAGCGGGCGCACGATGCGGATGCCCTTGGCGTCGGCCGGCACCACGATCATGCTCTGCTGCGAGTGGCGCGGCGCCTCGGGGTCGCTCTTGCCCATGGTGATGAAGACCGCGCAGCGCGGGTCGGCCGCGCCCGAGATCCACCACTTGTGGCCGTTGATGACGTACTCGTCGCCCTGGCGCTCGATGCGCGTGGAGATGTTGGTGGCGTCGCTCGAGGCCACCTCGGGCTCGGTCATGGCGAAGGCCGAGCGGATCTGGCCTTCGAGCAGCGGCTTGAGCCAGCGGGCCTTGATGTCTTCGGAGCCGTAGCGCGCGATGGTCTCCATGTTGCCGGTGTCGGGCGCCGAGCAGTTGAAGGCCTCCGAGGCCCATGGCACCCGGCCCATGATCTCGGCCAGCGGTGCGTATTCCTGGTTGGTCAGGCCCGCGCCTTCGTAGCCCGAGGCGGCTGCGCTGTCGACCGGCAGGAACAGGTTCCACAGGCCCTGGGCCTTGGCCTTTTCCTTGAGCTTCTCGACTGTCTTCAGCGCCGACCAGCGCTTGCCGGCTGCCGTGTTGGCGGCCAGTTCGGCGTGGTACTCGGCTTCGGCCGGATAGATGTGGTCGTCCATGAATGCCTGGACGCGTTTCTGCAGGTCCTTGGTCTTGGCCGAGTATTCGAAGTCCATCTTGTCTCTCCTGGTGGGGTGGGGCGGCTTATGCCTTTTGGGCAAACTGCCAGGCCATGTCGGCCATGGGGCGGGCGCCGCGGGCAGAAGCCACGGCTTGCTCGCTCGACGCGGTACCGGCCTCGACCCGCTTGGCAATGCCTTGCAGGATCGCGGCCATGCGGAACAGGTTGTAGGCCTGGTAGAAGTTCCAGTCGGGCGCGAGCGCCTCGGGCGTGCTGATGCGGGTGCGCTCGCAGTAGCGGCGGATGTATTCGTTCTCGGTGGGGATGCCCAGCGAGGCGACGTCGACACCGCCGATGCCGCGCCCGGTGGTCGGGGGCATGTGCCACGACATGCAGTGGTAGCTGAAGTCGGCCAGCGGGTGGCCGAGCGTCGACAGTTCCCAGTCGAGCACGGCGATGATGCGCGGCTCGGTGGCATGGAACATCACGTTGTCGAGCCGATAGTCGCCATGGACGATCGACACCTTGCTCTCGTCGCGCGCGCTCGCGGGCATGTGCGCGGGCAGCCAGTCGATCAGCCGCTCCATGGCCTCGATGGGCTGCGAGAGCTCGCCCGCGCCGTCGGCCGAGGCCTTGTACTGCTTGCTCCAGCGGCCGATCTGGCGCTCGAAGTAGTTGCCGGGCTTGCCGTAGTCGGCCAGGCCGCGCGCCGCGAAGTCGACGGTGTGCAGCGCCGCGATCACGCGGTTCATCTCGTCGTAGTGGGCGGCGCGCTCGGCGTTGCTCATGCCGGGCAGCGACTGGTCCCACAGCACGCGGCCCTGCATGAACTCCATGACGTAGAAGGCGCGGCCGATCACGCTCTCGTCCTCGCACAGGCAGTACATGCGCGGCACGGGCACGTCGGTGCCGGCCAGGCCGCTCATCACCTTGAACTCGCGCTCCACCGCGTGGGCCGAGGGCAGCAGCTTCGCGACCGGGCCCGGCTTTGCGCGCATCACGTAGCTCTGCGTGGGCGTGACCAGCTTGTAGGTCGGGTTCGACTGGCCGCCCTTGAACATCTCGACCGTCAGCGGGCCCTTGAAACCGTCGAGGTTCTTCCCGAGCCAGGCCGCGAGCGCATCGATGTCGAAGGCGTGCTGTTGCGAGACGGCACGGGTGCCGATGAAGGAGGAGAAGTCCTGGCTCATGTCGGTATGTTTGTCTGCCTGTGGCTGTTGTTCTGCTTGTATTTGTCGCTCTAGCTCTCAGCTTCCGAGACGCGCATGAGCGCCGAGCGGTCGAGCACCACGAGGCCGCCCGGCTCGATGCGGATGGTGCCCTCGCGCTCCATGGTCTTGAGCTCCTGGTTGACCCGCTGGCGCGACGCGCCCAGCAGCTGCGCCAGTTCTTCCTGCGCCAGTTGCAGGCCGATGCGCATCTGGCTGCCGTCTTCCAGATTCGGCACGCCGTAGCTGCGCACCAGGTGGATGAGCTGCTTGGCCAGCCGCGCGCGCAGGGGCAGGGTGTTGAGGTCTTCCACCAGCCCGAAGAGCGTGCGGATGCGCCGCGCCTGCAGCCGCATCAGCGCCTCGTACAGCTCCACGTGCGAGGCCAGGATCTTCTGGAAGTCGGCGCGCGCCACGCACAGGATGGTGGTGTCGCCGTGCGAGTAGGTGTCGTGCGTGCGCCGGTCCCCGTCGAACATCGCCACGTCGCCGAACCAGATGCCCGGCTCCACGTAGGTCAGCGTCACCTGCTTGCCCGAGACGGCCGTCGAGCTCACCCGCACCGCGCCCTTGGCGCAGGCGATCCAGTGTTCGGGCGGATCGCCGCGGGCAGCGATCAGGTCGCCGTCCTTGTAGCGTTTGACGAAGGCGCATCGGAGGATGTCGTGCCGCAGCGATGGAGAAAGGGAAGAAAACCAGCGACCACTGTTGATCGCTTCACGTTCTTCGATGGTAAGAATGGGGTCGTCCATTGGTCTGTCCTCTCGGCGACTGGAAAGCTGATGGGTGTCACGGGAGCGACGCCGTCCGGCGCTGCTCGGTTACTGGGCTATTCGTACTGCGGCGGTTTCTTCTTCAGGAACGCGGCGATGCCGATGCCCGCGTTCGCGTGGTGCAGGTTGCGCACGAAGTGGTCTCGCTCCTGCGCGAGCTGCGATGCCAGCGTGGCGCCCCGGGCCTCGCTCAGCAGCTCCTTGATGCTGGCCAGCGAGTTCGGCGCGCGCGCATTGAGCCGGCCCGCCAGCGCCAGCGCGCCCGCGAGGGCCTGGCCGCTTTCGGTGAGCTCGTTGACGAGGCCCAGTTCGTGCAGGCGCGAAGCCGCGATGCGCTCGCCGTTCATCAGCCATTCGCTCGCAAGCTGGCGCGGCAGCTGCCGGCCCAGGTGCCAGCTCAGGCCGCCGTCGGGCGAAAGCGCCACGTTGCTGTACGAGGCCGCGAAGACAGCATCGCGCGCCGACACCACGAAGTCGCAGGCCAGCGCAAGCGAGAAGCCCGCGCCGGCGGCCGCGCCCTCGACGGCAGCGATCACCGGCTTGGGAAAGGTGCGGATCGAGTCGATCCAGTTGTGTAGGCCCTCGATGCTCTCGGCTTGCACCGAGCGGTCGAGCTGCCGATTGGCCAGCAGCCGCTGCAGCGAGCCGCCGGCGCAGAACCATGAGCCTTCGCCCACGATGACCACGCTGCGGATCTCCGCGCTGTTCTCGGCGCCGTTGAGCGCCTCGATGCCCGCCGCGTAGATGTCGGGACCCAGCGCGTTGCGCTGGCTGGGGTTGGAGATCGTCAGCACCATGGTGCTGCCCTCGCTCGTGCTCTTGAGTTCTGCTGTGCTCATGGCTCGGTTCCGTGCTCCTCGTTTATTTCGCGATCATTCTTCTTCGTGCAGCAGGCTCAGGCCCAGCGCGCCGCGGCGGCGCAGCCACGGGCTCGGGCGATAGCGCGGGTCGCCATACACCGTCTGCAGGTTGAACAGCACCTCGAGCATGTTGGTCGGGCCGTAGAGGTTGCCCATGGCCAGCGGGCCGCGCGGATAGCCCAGGCCCAGCTGCACGGCGGTCTCGAGGTCGGCCGGCGTGCACACGCGCTGCTGGCACATGTCGGCGGCGATGTTGACGATGGTGCCGATCACGCGCTGCGTGACGAAGCCGCCGCTGTCGCGGATCACGCTCACGGCTTTGCCGTCGCGTGCGAAGAGGGCGTGCGCGGCATCGCGGATGTCGCGGCGCGTGGCCGGGTTGGTGGCGAGCACGCGGCGCTTGGTGGCCGCGTCGTCGATCAGCATGTCGATGCCGATGGTGCGGGTGGCGTCCAGGCGCTCGACGGCGGCCACCGTGGTCACGTCGAAACCCAGCGGCGCGACCAGGATCAGCGATTGCGGCGCGGCAGTGGCGCCGCTGTCGATCTGCGCGCCCAGCGTGTTCACCAGGCGAAGCAGTTCGGCACGACGTGCCGCACGCGGCGACACCCACACTGAAGGCGTGCCCTCGACCACCGGCGCGGGCGCTTCGGGCACCTGCTGCATCACCCCGTCGTTGTAGCGATAGAAGCCTTCGTTGGTCTTGCGGCCCAGCGCGCCAGCGGCCAGGCGCTGCGCGGTGATCACGCTGGGGCGGAAGCGCGGCTCTTCGAAGTACTGGTGGTAGATCGACTCCATCACCGGGTGCGACACGTCGAGCGCCGTCAGGTCCAGCAGCTCGAAGGGGCCGAGGCGGAAGCCGGCCTGGTCCTTGAGGATGCGGTCGACGGTCGCGAAGTCGGCCACGCCTTCGCCCACGATACGCAGCGCCTCGGTGCCGTAGCCGCGGCCGGCGTGGTTGACGATGAAGCCCGGCGTGTCCTGCGCCTGCACTGCGCTGTGGCCCATCTGCGTGGCGTAGCCGGCGAGCTGCTTGCAGACCTCGGGCGCGGTCTTGAAGCCCGCTACCACCTCGACCACCTTCATCAGCGGCACGGGGTTGAAGAAGTGGAAGCCGGCGATGCGCTCGGGGTGCTTCAGCCCTGCGGCGATGGCCGTCACCGAGAGGGAGGAAGTGTTGGTGACCAGCGTGGCGGTCTCCGTCACCACGCCTTCGAGTTCGCGGAACAGCTTGCGCTTGACTTCCAGGTCTTCGACGATGGCTTCGATCACCAGGTCGCAGCCCGCCAGGGCCTGGACCGAATCGACGGATTTCACGCGGGCGATGTACGCATCGCGCATGGCCGCGTCGATCTTGTTCTTCTCGTGCAGCTTGTTCCATTGGGCGCAGAGGGCTTCGCGCCCGCGCTCGGCGGCGCCCGCGAAGCTGTCGAGCAGCAGCACCTCGCTGCCCGCCTGTGCGGCGATCTGCGCGATACCGCGCCCCATGGCGCCGGCGCCGACGACGCCGATTCGGGAGTAGTTCACTGTCATTTGCTGGAGATTTTCACTGGTTGGGTGGTATCCGGGCCTGCGGGGCAGGCGTCGACACAGGTGCCGTACGCATCGGCACCGCTGTCGAAGTCTTCGATTTTGCAGCCCCGCGCGGGCGGGGCGTGACGGGTTTTACGCGGGGGCGCGCTTTCAGGGCGCACGACGGCTGCGGTCGATGGCCACGCTGAGCGAAATGGCGATGAGCACCAGGCCGAGGCCGACCCAGCTCATCCAGGCACCGGCGTCGTTGGCGAGCAGCCAGCCGCCGAGCGCCGCGCCGACGGCCTGGCCGGTGTAGATGCCGGAGCTGTTGAGCGCCACCGAGCCCGGCGCGAGCGCGGGCGCAAGGCCTACCAGCCGGGCCTGCTGCGCCGAATTCGTGGAGAAGCAGCCCAGGCCCCAGGGCACGAGCACGACCGCGAGCCAGGCAAGCGTGGAAGCCAGCGGCCACAGCAGCAGGCTGGCGGCGATCAGCACCGTCGTGACCAGCACCATGCGGCCGGCACCCACGCGGTCGATGTACCGGCTGACCACCATGTTGCCGACCAGCCCGCAGGCGCCGAAGAGCGCCCACATCACGCTCAGCGTGGTGGCGTCCGCGCCGAAGCTCTGCTTGAGGATCGGGCCGAAGTAGCTGAACAGCACGAACTGGCCCGCGCCCTGCAGTGCCGTGACCGACACGATGCCCATCAGCACGGGGCTGCGCAGCACGCGCGACCATGCGGCGGCCGTCAGCGCGGCGGGCTTGATGCCGTTCGGCAAGGTGAGCCAGATCGATGTCGCGCTCGCGACACTGAGCAGCGCGATGGCGGCGAAAGCCATGCGCCAGCCCAGGTGCCCGCCGATCAGCGCTCCGATGGGCAGCCCCAGCACCGAGGCCATCGACCACCCGAGAAAGACGAAGGTCACGGCGCGCCCGCGGTGCTCGGGCGGCACCAGCAGGCCGGCGCAGGCGGCAGCCTGGGGTGTGAAGATGGCTGGCGCGATCACCGTGAGCATGCGCACCGGCAGCAGCGCGCCGAAGCTCGGCATCAGCGCGCAGAGAACGTGGCCGGCCGCGTACCAGAGCAGGGTGAGGGCCAGCAGCTGCCGGCGGTCCCAGCCTGCGACCGCGGCAGCCAGCAGCGGTGCACCGATGCACATGACCGCCGCAGCGGCCGTGATGAGTTGCCCCGCCGTGGCGGCCGTGACCGAGAGCGAGGCGCTGATCTCGTTGAGCGTGCCGGGCACGACCATCACGCCCGTGCCGATCACGAAATTGCCGACGAGCAGCGCCCAGAGCGCACCCCTGGACGCTGGCCGGCTCACCGGCGGACCTGCAGCGCGCCGGGATTCACGATGTTCGTGGGGTTGCCGTTGATGTAGCTCACGACGTTGTCGAAAGCCTGGCCGAAGTAGCTCTCGTAGCTTTCCTGCTCGACGTAGCCGATGTGCGGCGTGCAGATGCAGTTCTCCAGGCGCAGCAGCGCGTGGCCCTGCAGCGGCGGCTCGCTCTCGAACACATCGACAGCCGCCAGCCCGGGGCGCCCGCGGTTGAGCGCCGCGAGCAGGGCGTCGGCCTCGACCAGTTCCGCACGCGAGGTGTTCACGAACAGGGCGGTCGGCTTCATGCGCGAGAGGTCTTCCAGCGTGATGAGGCCGTTGGTCTCTTCGTTGAGCCGCAGGTGCACCGACAGCACGTCGGCCGCGGCGAAGAACTCGTGTCGGTTCTGTGCCACCTGGAAGCCATCGGAACGCGCCTTGGCGCAGCTGGCTCACGGCCCCAGATCACGACCTGCATGCCGAAGGCCTGACCGTAGCGCGCGACCAACTGGCCGATGCGGCCATAGCCCCAGATGCAAAGCGTCTTGCCCTTGAGCACCGAGCCGATGCCGAAGTTGGGCGGCATGGAGGCCGACTTGAGCCCCGACTGCTGCCAGGCGCCATGCTTGAGGTTGCTGATGTACTGCGGCAGCCGGCGCATGGCGGCCATGATGAGCGCCCATGTGAGTTCGGCAGGCGCCTGCGGAGAGCCGGAGCCTTCCGCCACGGCCACGCCTCGCTCGGTGCAGGCCGCGACATCAATGTGTCCGGCAACGCGCCCGGTCTGGGAAATGAGCTTGAGCTTGGGGAGCTTCTCGATCAGCTGGCGCGAGATCTGGGTGCGCTCGCGGATCAGCACGATCACGTCGGCGTCCTTGAGGCGAACCGATAGCTGCCCAATGCCCTTCACCGTGTTGGTATAGACCTTGGCCGCGTATGCGTCCAGCTTGGAAGCGCAGCGCAGCTTGCGTACGGCGTCCTGGTAATCGTCGAGGATCACAATGTTCATGGCACGCCATTGTGCCTCGCAGCATTGGAATGTCGCGCCTGCGAACGTTTGGATACCCACCCCGAAGCCGCTCGCAGGGCCGTTCGGGCTCAGTGCAGGCGGGTCGAGCGCGGTGCCGTGGCCATGGTTTCGGCGGCCTCGAGCGCGGCCAGTCGGTCGAGCTCGGCGCAGACATCGGCCATGCGGCCGGAGATTCGGACGCGATTGCTGCTGCACTGCCTGTTCTTGTCGTCGACGACGCGGACCACTCGCAACGGGCGTGCTGGCACGGTGGCCGCCTGGCTGGGCGAGGCACTGCCACCCGAGCGGGCCGTGCAGGCGGGGCGCACCGCTACATAGCGCAGTCCGGCAGAGGATTCGGTCGTGTCGATGTGATTCCCGCGACGATCGCGACGTGCCGGCATCAGGCGGCTGGCCAGCGATTGCAAGGGCATCCAGATATCGGCGATGGCGAGGAGGGCGATTCCCATGTGAACTCCAAGAAAGTAGAGGTTGAACACAGGCAGGATTTCTTGAATCGGCCGCGACAGGGTGATGGCGACTCTTCGCCATACGCCCGCCACCTGTCGAGGCCGGATGGGGATGCGTGCTGCGGAAAGCAGGCCGCCCGGGGCCTACATCAGCATCGTGTTTCGGATGAGTCCGACAGCGAGGCCTTCGATTTCGAAAGGCTCTCCGGGCTGCACAATGATGGTCGGGTAGTCGGGGTTCTCGGCGTGCAGCTCGATGACCTGCTTGTTGCGCTTCAGGCGCTTGACGGTCACTTCGTCGCCCAGCCGGGCCACCACGATCTGGCCGTTGCGGGCCTCCTTGGTGGCTTGCACCGCGAGCAAGTCGCCGTCCATGATGCCGGCGTCGCGCATCGACATGCCTCGCACCTTGAGCAGGTAGTCGGGCTGGCGCTGGAACAGCGTGTTCTCGACGTAGTAGGTCTGGTCGACGTGCTCCTGCGCCAGGATCGGCGAACCTGCCGCGACGCGGCCGATGAGCGGCAGCGCAAGCTGGGCCATGCCGGGCAGCGAGAGCGAGAACTGGTTGCCTTCGCGATGGCGCGTTTCGTTGAGCGAGCGCAGCGCGTCACCCTTGAGGCGGATGCCGCGCGAGGTACCGCTGACGAGCTCGATGACGCCCTTGCGCGCCAGCGCCTGCAGATGCTCTTCCGCGGCGTTGGCTGACTTGAAGCCGAGTTCGTTGGCGATCTCGGCGCGGGTGGGCGGCGCACCGGTACGTGCGATGGCGCTCTGGATGAGATCCAGGATCTGCTGCTGGCGGGCTGTAAGCTTCACGGCGAACTGCATATGTGGTTCCTTGCGGTACTGGCTGGATATCCAGTGGCTGTATTTTTAACCAGTTTTTTTAAGTTGACAAGCCATGGTCAATTCCTCTTCGCCTGAATTGCGCCGACGCGCGGTGGTTCTGGGTACCGGCGGCACCATCGCGGGCCGGGCCGCCAGCAGCGACGACAACATCGGCTACACCGCCGCGCAGGTGGGCGTGGCCGACCTGCTGGGCGGTATCGAGGCGCCTGACGGCGTGACCCTCGAGGCCGAGCAGGTGGCCCAGGTGGACAGCAAGGACATGTCCTTCGACATCTGGCAGCAGTTGGCGCGATGCTGCGCGCACTGGCTGGCGCAGGCCGATGTGGCCGGCGTGGTTATCACGCACGGCACCGACACCATCGAGGAGACGGCGTTCTTCCTGCACTCCGTGCTGGCACCATCCAAGCCCGTGGTGCTCACCTGCGCGATGCGTCCGGCCACCGCGCTGTCGCCGGACGGGCCGCAGAACGTGCGCGATGCGATCGGCGTCGCAATGACGCAGGGCGCCAAGGGCGTGACGGTGGTGTGCGCCGGCGCCGTCCACGGCGGCGTCGACATCCAGAAGGTGCATACCTATCGGCTCGACGCCTTTGCCTCAGGCGATGCAGGACCGATCGGCTATGTCGAGGAGGGGGAAGTGCGCCTCGTCCGCGCCTGGCCGCAGGGGCAGGCTGTGTCGGCGGCGAAGATCCTGGGGACGACCGCGGTGCAGTGGCCCCGGGTGGAGATCGTGATGAGCCATGCCGGTGCCAGCGGGGCGGTGATCGATGCGCTCCTGCTGCCTGGGGGCGCGGAGCCCCTGCGCGGGCTGGTGCTTGCCACTACCGGCAACGGCACCCTTCACCATGCTCTGGAGGCGGCTGCGCTCAGGGCGCAGGACGCCGGTGTCTCGGTGGTCAGGGCGACGCGTTGCACCAGCGGGCGCATCCTCCCGAAGGCCGGCGATCCGCTGCGCGATGCAGGCGCACTGACGCCGGTCAAGGCGCGCATCGCCCTGATGCTCGAACTGCTGGGGTGAAAACGAAACCGCCCCTGTCGAAGGGGCGGTTTTCTTGGAGTCAGGTCAGCTGCTCAACGCGGCCAAGGCCCGCTGCGTGATCTCGTCGACCGTGCCCACGCCTTTGATGGCGCGGTACTTCGGCGCTGCGGCCGGGTCTGCCTTCGCCCAGGCGGAGTAGTAGTCGACCAGCGGACGCGTCTGCTGGCTGTACACCTCGAGCCGCTTGCGCACGGTTTCTTCCTTGTCGTCCTCGCGCTGGATCAGGTCCTCGCCGGTCACGTCGTCCTTGCCTTCCACCTTGGGCGGATTGAACTTGACGTGGTAGGTGCGGCCCGAAGCCGGGTGCGAACGGCGGCCGCTCATGCGCTCGATGATGTCGCTGAAGGGCACATCGATCTCGAGCACGTAGTCGAGCTTGACGCCGGCCGCCTTCATGGCGTCGGCCTGGGGAATGGTGCGGGGGAATCCGTCGAAGAGGAAGCCGCCGGCGCAATCGGGCTGCGCGATGCGTTCCTTCACGAGGTTGATGATCAGGTCGTCGCTGACCAGCGCGCCGGCGTCCATGACCGCCTTGGCCTGCAGTCCGAGCGGGGTGCCGGCCTTGACGGCTGCGCGCAGCATGTCGCCGGTCGAAATCTGGGGAATGCTGTACTTCTGGCAAATGAAGGCCGCTTGCGTGCCTTTGCCCGCCCCGGGCGCGCCCAGCAAAATTAGTCTCATGGTGTCCTCGGACGGTTCTTAGATCTTGTGTCGCGCCGTGCATCGGCCCCGTGGCTGGGCAAGGCGGAGTTGTTTCGAGGATAGCATGCGTGCCCTTGGGGAAATCCCGCTCCTGCAGCCGCCGGGACGCTCAGGCGCCTGCGGCTGCGAAGACCGCGCGCACGCGCGCAAGGTCTTCGGGCGTGTCGATGCCGGGGCCCGGCGCGACATGGCTCACATGCACCGCGATGCGATGGCCGTGCCACAGCGCGCGCAGTTGCTCGAGTGCTTCCGTCGACTCGACGGGCGCCGGGGGCAGCGAAGGAAAGCGCCGCACGAAGCCCGCGCGATAGCCATAGATCCCGATGTGGCGCAGCGGCGCAGGGGCGGCGGGCAACACGGCAGGCGCGGCACCGTTGGCGGAGCCGTCGCGCCACCATGGAATGGGCGCGCGGCTGAAGTACATCGCGTTGCCTTGTGCGTCGAGCACGACCTTCACCACGTTGGGATTCATGAAGTCGCCCACCGAATCGATCTCGTGGGCCGCGGTGCTCATCGCCGCTTCGGCGTGCGTGGACAGTGTGCTCGCCACCGCATCGATCAGTGCCGGGTCGATCAGCGGCTCGTCGCCCTGCACGTTGACGACGATGTCGTCGCCATCGAGCCCGAGTTGTTCGCAGGCTTCCGCCAGCCGGTCGGTGCCGCTCGGATGGTCCTGGCGCGTCAGGACGACCTCGACACCATGCGCCCTGCAAGCCTCGATGATGGATGGATCGTCCCCCGCGACCACCACGCGCGCCGCGCCGGATTCGCCGGCACGCTGCGCCACGCGCACGACCATGGGCACGCCGGCGATGTCGGCGAGAGGTTTGTTGGGAAGCCGTGTCGACGCCAGCCGCGCCGGAACCAGAACGGTGAAGCTCACAGCCCGAGCTCTTCGTCGGAGAGCGTGCGCGCCTCGTTCTCGAGCAGCACCGGAATACCGTCGCGCACCTGATATGCCAGGCGGGCGCTGCGGGACCACAGCTCCTGCTTCTCGGGGTTCCAGGTCAGCGGCCCCTTGGTGACGGGGCAGACGAGCAGTTCAAGCAGCTTGGTATCCATCGAGCGATGATAGCTTTGCGTCGAGGGCGGCGAAGAATTCCGCGGAAGGCACGAACTCCAGCGGCACGGCCAATGCATCGGGAGCCTTGCGCCAGAGCTTGACGGCGTCCTTTTCGGTGCAGACGAGAGGCATGTCCGCGCCAGACGGGGGCTGCCAGCTCTCGAAATCGAAGTGATCGGGCAGCGCGATGGTGTCGGCGAGCGTCAGGCCGCGGTTCCGCAGCATCTCGAAGAAGGCCTCGGGCCGTGCGATCGCCGCCAGTGCGGTCAACGGCCGGCCTGCAAGGGAGGCCAGCGGTACGCGTTTTCCATCGCTGCCCAAGGCGTCGCTCGCAAGCGACCGGGTGGCAGTGTGGCCGCCTGCGAAGGCCGGTCGCGATCCGCTGTGCAGCACCAGGTCGCAGCGTCGTGGCCAGGCTTCGCGCAGCGGGCCTGCGGGCAATCGCCAGCCGTTGCCGATGCCCCGGTCGTCGAACACGCAGATCTCGATGTCGCGCCCGAGCGCCAGATGCTGCAGTCCGTCGTCGCTCACGATGACCTGCGTGGTCGGATGCCGTTCGAGCAGCGCGCGTGCGGCATCGATGCGCTGGCGCGCGACGAACACCGGCGCGCCGGTGGCGTGATGGATCAGCGCAGGCTCGTCGCCCACATCCCGCGGATCGCTGTCGCCGAGCACTTCGCGGCAGTCGTCGGTGCGGCGGCCATAGCCTCGCGACACCACGCCGACCTGCATTCCCCGCGACTGCAGGTGCCGGACGACGGCCATCACCACCGGCGTCTTGCCGGCGCCGCCCGCAATCACGTTGCCGACCACGATCACCGGCACTCGCACGCGCTCGGTCTTCAGCCATCCCGCGCGATAGAGCAGGCCGCGCACCGCGAACAGCGCGGCATAGACGAGAGACAGCGGCCACAGCAGGCAGGCCAGGAGGCCGCGGCGCAGCCAGGCGTCCTGCAGGCGCGAACCCGTGTTTCTGCTGCCGCCGGTAGGCACTCAGTGCCCGGCTTGTGCCGTCGACTGGGCCGCGAAGGTGATCTGCATCAGGCCGGCACGGCGCGCGGCTTCCATCACCGTCACCACGGCCTGGTGCGGGCTGGTCGCGTCGGCGCTGATGATCACCACGCTGTCCTTGCCACCGGTGGCCGCGGCGGCGAGGGCAGCCGTCACGCTTTCCACGCTGCGGTCGGCCACGGCGTTCTTGTTGACCGAGTAGCGGCTATCGGCCGAAACCGCCACGATCACTTCCTTCGGATAGTCGCGCTGCGCATCGACGTCCGCCGTGGGCAGCCGCAGCTGCATCTCGGTGAACTTGCTGTAGGTGGTCGACAGCATCAGGAAGATCAGGATCACCAGCAGCACGTCGATGAACGGGATCAGGTTGATCTCCGGCTCGTCGCGCGCGCCGTGGCGGAACTGCATGCGAGCGCGGCTCATTTGCGCAGTGCGTTGAGATGGCGCGCGAAGCGCTCGCCGGAGAGCTCGAGGTTCAGCAGGTACTCGTCGACTCGGCTGCGGAAGTAGCGCCAGAAAATCAGCGTCGGGATGGCCACGATCAGGCCGAAGGCGGTGTTGTAGAGCGCGATCGAGATGCCGTGCGCCAGTTGAGCCGGGTTGCCCGAGCCCACCGCGCCGCTGCCCGGCGACTGCGAGCCGAAGATCTCGATCATGCCGATCACGGTGCCCAGCAGGCCCAGCAAAGGGGCTGCCGAAGCGATGGTGGCCAGCGCCGGCAGGTAGCGCTTGAGCTTGTGCGCCACGGTGCGGCCGGAGGCCTCCATGGCGGCGCGCAGGTCGTCTTCGGTGCAGCGCGGATTGGCGTTCAGCGCGCGCAGGCCGGCGGCCAGGACCTGGCCGAGCATCGAGTTGCGTTCGAGTTTGGTCACGACGTCCGGACCGGGAATGGCTCCGTGCGACGCGGTGATGGTTTCGTCGAGCAGCTTCGGCGGCAGTACCCTCACGGTCTTGAGACTCGTGAAACGTTCTATAACCAGCGCGAGCGCAATGACCGAACATGCGAGCAAGGGCCAGATCGGCCAACCCGCGGCAACTATGATGGAAAACAAGAAAATCCTCCGGCCCGTAGACTGCAAATGCGCGGCGATTATCCACTGAGCCCACCATCGTCACGCGCCTTGTTTTTGTGTCAGCAAGGACGCACAGATTCTGTGGATAACTTTGTGATTAACCTGCTGCGCAACTCGCCGCGACCCGCATGGGGTGGCCTTTTCGCTGGATCGACTGAATTTTGAGCAGCACTTTTTTCAATGAAATCAATGGCTTGCACGAGAAACCGTGCGCCTGTCCTGCCCTGGGGGCCGAAGCTGGGGGCCATGCCGCCCGTTGTGGAAGAGTGGCATCCGGCCGAGCGGGCGTTTTGTGAACTTGCGTGAACCGAATTCCGCGCCCGGGCCGCGAGTCTGGGCTGTCGGCGCCTTGTGCCGCGCGGTCGCCGACGCGCTCGACGCCCGCTTCAATCCGGTGTCCGTGCGTGGCGAGATATCCGGCTTTTCGCGCGCCTCAAGTGGACATTGTTACTTCGCGCTCAAGGACGAATCCGGCCAGCTGCGCTGCGCGATGTTCCGCCGCGCCGCCGGGCTGCTCGACTTTTCGCCGCGCGACGGCGATCAGGTCGAGGTGCGCGGGCGACTTGCGGTGTACGAGCCGCGCGGCGATCTGCAGCTGGTGGTCGAGAGCCTGCGCCGCGCGGGGCAGGGCGCGCTGTTCGAGCAGTTCATGCAGCGCAAGGCGCGCCTGGAGGCCGAGGGCCTGTTCGATCCAGCGCGCAAGCGGGCGTTGCCGACCATGCCCCGCTCGATCGGCATCGTCACATCGCTGGGCGCGGCTGCCTTGCACGACGTGGTCACTGCACTGCGAAGGCGTGTTCCACACATTCCGGTCGTGCTTGCCCCGGCGGCGGTGCAGGGGGCCAACGCGCCGGGCGAACTGGTGCGGGCGCTGCAGTCGCTCTATGGCCTCGCGCCCGCTGTCGACGTGATCCTGCTGGTGCGCGGCGGCGGTTCCATCGAAGACCTCTGGGCCTTCAACGACGAGGCGCTGGCTCGCACCATCGTGCAGAGTCCGGTGCCGCTGGTCAGCGGCGTGGGGCACGAAACCGACTTCACCATCGCCGATTTCTGCGCCGACCTGCGCGCGCCTACGCCCACGGCCGCGGCGGAACTGGTGAGCGCGCCTCGCGACGTGTGGCTGGGTGCGCTCGATCTGCTCGAGGAGCGGCTCGGCGATGCGCTGGGCAGTCGCCTCGACGTGCTCGGACAGCGTCTGGACCAGGCCGCGGGGCGCCTCGGCCGGCCTTCGAATCTGGTGACTCGCCAGCAGTTGCGCCTTGCGTATCATGCGCAGCGGCTTCGCTACAGCGTGATGTCCAGAAGGGAGCGGCTGACGCAGTTGCCGCGCCAGATCGCCGCTGACTTTCCGCTGAAGATGGGGCGCGCGGTCGTGCAGCGTCGCGATCGGCTGGAGCGCGTGGCCCTGCGCATGCGATTGCTCGATCCGGCACTGGTCTTGCAACGCGGCTATGCGTGGCTGACCGATACAGATGGTCATGCGATCGTCAGCGCCACGCAACTCGCACCGGGCGATGCGGTCAAGGCGCGGCTCGCCGATGGCGAGGTCGACCTGACCGTCGCTTTGGGCGGCGCGACGGGAACGCGTCCGACGCCGTCTCGATAATTACTTCCTAGAATCCTTCATTCCCACAACCAACCCACGAGAAAAAACCATGGAACATGTGCTCCCACCCCTGCCGTACGCCCTGGACGCACTGGCACCCGAGTATTCGAAGGAAACCCTCGAATACCACTACGGCAAGCACCACAACGCCTACGTGGTGAACCTCAACAACCTGCAAAAGGGCACCGAGTTCGAATCGCTGACGCTCGAGGAGATCGTCAAGAAGTCCAGCGGAGGCATCTACAACAACGCCGCGCAGATCTGGAACCACACCTTCTTCTGGAACTGCATGAAGCCCCAAGGCGGCGGCGCTCCCACCGGCGCGCTGGCCAAGGCCATCGAAGCGAAGTGGGGCAGCTACGACGCCTTCAAGGAAGCCTTCGTGAAGTCGGCCGTGGGCAACTTCGGCTCGGGCTGGACCTGGCTGGTGAAGAAGCCCGACGGCACCGTGGACATCGTGAACACGGGCGCAGCCGGCACGCCGCTGACGACTGCAGACACCGCGCTGCTGACCGTGGACGTCTGGGAGCACGCCTACTACATCGACTACCGCAACCTGCGCCCGAAGTTCGTCGAGACCTTCCTGGCCAAGCTGGTCAACTGGGACTTCGCTGCTAAGAACTTCGGCTGATCCCGCGTTCTGCTAAAAACGAAAAAGCCGACCATGGGTCGGCTTTTTGTTGGCTATGGACGGCAGGCGCTCATCGTTTGCCGGCTGCGAACAGCTCGCCGCCGAGCTTGGCGCCCTTCTTGATGTTCTTCTTGGCAAACCAGCCCTGGTTCATTTCGAGCACGTAGCGCACCGGCTCCTGCGAGCAATGCGTGTTCTCGGTCATGGGCTGCATGTCGGCCAGGTTGACGATGCGTCCGTCGTCGGCAACGAAGGCGGCGGTCAGCGGAAGGATCGTGTTGCGCATCCAGAAGCACTGCGTGGCGGGCTGCTCGAACACGAAGATCATGCCTTCGGCCTGGGGCATCTCCTTGCGGAACATCAGGCCGATTTCACGTTGAAGAGGAGTTTGCGCAACCTGCGCGTCGATCTTGTACAGGCCGACCGAAAGTTGGGTGCGTGGCAGGTCGGTCTGGGGTTGCTGCTGGGCATGTGCCTGCATCGTGAACGATGCGGATGCGAGGAGCAGGGAGAGCAGGGCGGCGAGACGCTTGATGAGCATCGGACGACTCTTTCAGGGCGGGGCCAGGGCCCGGCCTGGATTAAAAATGCCAATAAAAATGCCCGCTGATGCGGGCATTGCCGGTGAGCGGGGAAGCTTACACCTTCTTGGCGGCGGCCGTGTGGGCCTTGGCAACGTGGCGAACCTTGTGCTTCTTGGCCGCAGCGTGCTTCTTGACGGAAGCGTGCTTGGCAGCCTTGGCTGCGGGAGCCGGAGCTGCCGTGGTGGGCTCGGCTTGTTGAGCGAAAGCGCCGACGGCGAAGAGACCGGCGACCAGGGCTGCGAGCAGCTTGTTCATGAACATATCCTTTGAAATTCGTTGATCTGGATTGGCCTTCTTGCGGAAGGTAGACATTCAACGGAGGCCGTTTTCAGCGGTTGACAGGACAAAGCTGCCTTTGCACGAAAAAAAAGCGCTCCGAAGAGCGCTTCCTTTGCGGGGCAGGCCGAATTACTTCGGGGTGCCGCCTTGGGTCGACTTGCGCTTGACGCTGCCGTCCTTGTTGCGACGACGCTGGTCGCGGGTTTCAGCACGCTTCTCGCCGGAGGCCGCAGCCTTGTCGGCACCGATGGCGCCGCCTTCGGGGGTCTTGGCTTCGTCGCCAGCCGGAGCCTTGACCTGGCCAGCGGGCTTGGCAGCCTTCTTGGCTTCGGCGCGTTGCTGCGACTTGCTGTTGGTGGCGTTGCCTTGCTCGGGCGTCGTACCGGCCGGGTTCTGGGCGTAGGCGCCAGCGGCGAACAGGCCGGCGATCATGACTGCGAGAATTTTGCTCATTGGTGATTCCTCTATCGAGAATTGGTTGGAAACGCCTCCCGGCGAGCAGAAGGTCAGCCACTAACGACGCCGTTGGGCCGCCGGTTGACAAACGCTTGCTGATGGGTTGCGTCTAAAATGTACAGCGATTTGTTCGCCGGCTGTACAGCGGAATACGCGCCGTGTCTGAATTCGCTGACAGTTCTTAAAAGTACGTCGATCCCGGAGCCTTCCCCTCTCATGACCAGTTATCAGCACATCAAAGTCCCGACCGAAGGCCAGAAGATCACGGTCAACGCCGACAACTCCCTCAATGTGCCTGACCAACCGATCATTCCCTTCATCGAGGGCGATGGAACCGGCCTGGACATCACGCCGGTGATGCTGAAGGTGGTGGACGCTGCGGTGGCAAAGGCCTACGGCGGCAAGAAGAAGATCCACTGGATGGAGGTCTTCGCCGGCGAGAAGTCGACCAAGGTCTACGGCCCCGACGTCTGGCTCCCCGAGGAAACGCTGCACGCCGTGCGCGACTACGTGGTCTCCATCAAGGGCCCGTTGACCACGCCAGTCGGTGGCGGCATCCGCTCGCTGAACGTCGCGCTGCGCCAGGAACTCGACCTCTACGTGTGCCTGCGCCCCATCCAGTATTTCGAAGGCGTTCCGAGCCCGGTGCGTGAACCGCACAAGACGAACATGGTGATCTTCCGCGAGAACTCCGAAGACATCTACGCCGGTATCGAGTTCGAAGCCGAGAGCGAAAAGGCGAAGAAGCTCATCAAGTTCCTGCAGGACGAAATGGGCGTCAAGAAGATCCGCTTCCCCGAAACCTCGGGCATCGGCGTCAAGCCGGTGTCCCGGGAAGGCACCGAGCGCCTAGTGCGCAAGGCGCTGCAATACGCGATCGACAACGACAAGCCCAGCGTCACCCTGGTGCACAAGGGCAACATCATGAAGTTCACCGAAGGTGGCTTCCGTGACTGGGGTTACGGCCTGGCGGCCAAGGAGTTCGGCGCCGAGCTGATCGACGGCGGCCCATGGATGAAGTTCAAGAATCCCAGGACCGGCAAGGAAATCACCGTCAAGGACAGCATCGCCGACGCGTTCCTGCAGCAGATCCTGCTGCGCCCGGCCGAATACAGCGTGATTGCCACGCTCAACCTCAACGGCGACTACGTTTCCGACGCCCTGGCCGCGCAGGTCGGCGGCATCGGCATCGCCCCGGGCGCGAACCTGAGCGACACCGTCGCCATGTTCGAGGCCACCCACGGCACGGCTCCCAAGTACGCCGGCAAGGACTATGTGAACCCCGGTTCCGAGATCCTCTCGGCCGAAATGATGCTGCGCCACATGGGCTGGAAGGAAGCCGCCGACCTGATCATCAGCTCGATGGAGAAGTCGATCGCCAGCAAGAAAGTCACCTACGACTTCGCCCGCCTGATGGACGGCGCGACGCAGGTGAGTTGCTCGGGCTTCGGCCAGGTGATGATCGACAACATGTAGTTGCCGCGCTTCGACGTCCTGGCGGCGTCGCGGCAACACGAGGAGCCCTTGAACTTCCGGAAGGAATTCAAGGGCTTTTTGCTGCTTCTTCAGCCAATTGCGGCGGGCTTTTTTGCCTAAAACTCCTGCCTGGCATGCCGTTGCGGAAATACTGTCGCAGCGGTCGCAAACCCCTTGAATTGTCGGATACGCGCCACCACGTTTTTTTCGCTCGGCACGGCGCTTGCACGCTCTATAGAATGATTTTCATGGCAACGAGAACTCCAAAAACTCCCAGCACTCCGCCGGCCCAGAAACCGGCCGGGGACGACGGAGATTCGGTCGTCCTGGAGCGCCGGCCGCAAAGAACCGCGCCGCCGCAGATGTACCAGGTGGTGATGCTGAACGACGACTACACGCCCATGGAGTTCGTGATCGTCGTGCTGCAGGAATATTTCAACAAGGATCGCGAGACCGCCACCCAGATCATGCTCAAGATCCACCTCGATGGCCGGGGCGTCTGTGGGGTTTATTCCCGCGACATGGCAGCCACCAAGGTCAACCAGGTCATGGAAGCCGCGCAGCAGGCCGGGCATCCGCTCCAATGCGTCAGCGAACCTGTTGCATGAACCAGTTGAATTGCGCAAGCTCCAACCCATCTGAGAACTTATTTACAGCAAGGCAAAAGGAAATCACATGATTGCCCAGGAACTGGAAGTCAGCTTGCACATGGCCTTCGTCGAGGCCCGGCAGCAGCGCCACGAGTTCATCACCGTGGAGCATTTGCTGCTCGCTTTGCTGGACAACCCGAGCGCCGCGGAAGTTCTGCGCGCCTGCTCGGCCAACGTCGACGACCTGCGGGCGTCGCTCACCAACTTCATCAAGGACAACACGCCCCAGGTGGCGGGTACCGACGATGTAGACACCCAGCCGACCCTGGGTTTCCAGCGCGTGATCCAGCGCGCCATCATGCATGTGCAGTCCACCGGCAACGGCAAGAAGGAAGTCACCGGCGCCAACGTGCTGGTCGCGATCTTCGGCGAGAAGGACTCGCACGCGGTGTACTACCTGCACCAGCAGGGCGTCACCCGCCTCGACGTGGTCAACTTCATTGCCCACGGCATCAAGAAGAGCGATCCGCCGGAAGCCGTCAAGGGCAGCGGCGAAGCTCCCTCGGGCGAAGGCGAGGAGGGCGGCGGCGAACGCAACGAGAAGGCGTCGCCGCTCGAGCAGTTCACGCAGAACCTCAACCAGATGGCCAAGGACGGCAAGATCGATCCGCTGATCGGCCGCGAGTACGAGGTCGAACGCGTCATCCAGATCCTGTGCCGTCGGCGCAAGAACAACCCGCTGCTGGTCGGCGAGGCCGGCGTGGGCAAGACCGCGATCGCCGAGGGCCTTGCATGGCGCATCACGCAGGGCGACGTGCCGGAGATCCTGGCCGAGTCGAACGTGTTCTCGCTCGACATGGGCGCGCTGCTGGCCGGCACCAAGTACCGCGGCGATTTCGAACAGCGCCTGAAGGGCGTGCTGAAGTCGCTGAAGGACAAGCCGAACGCCATCCTCTTCATCGACGAGATCCACACCCTGATCGGTGCGGGCGCAGCCTCGGGCGGCACGCTCGACGCGTCGAACCTGCTCAAGCCGGCGCTCTCGAGCGGCCAGCTCAAGTGCATCGGCGCGACCACCTTCACGGAATACCGCGGCATCTTCGAGAAGGACGCGGCCCTGTCGCGTCGTTTCCAGAAGGTCGACGTGGTCGAGCCGTCGGTGCAGGAAACCGTCGACATCCTCAAGGGCCTGAAGTCGCGCTTCGAGGAACACCATGGCGTGAAATACGCCGTGGCGGCCCTGCAGGCTGCGGCCGAGCTCAGCGCCAAGTACATCAATGACCGTCACCTGCCCGACAAGGCGATCGACGTCATCGACGAGGCCGGCGCAGCCCAGCGCATCCTGCCGCCGAGCAAGCGCAAGAAGACCATCAGCAAGACGGAAGTCGAGGAAATCGTCGCGAAGATCGCGCGCATTCCCCCGGCCAACGTCAGCAACGACGACCGCAGCAAGCTGCAGACCATCGAGCGCGACCTCAAGAGCGTGGTGTTCGGCCAGGACAAGGCACTCGAAGTGCTCGCCTCGGCGGTCAAGATGGCTCGCTCGGGCCTGGGCAAGGGCGACAAGCCGATCGGTTCGTTCCTGTTCTCCGGCCCCACCGGCGTCGGCAAGACCGAAGCGGCGAAGCAGCTGGCCTACATCATGGGCATCGAGCTGATCCGCTTCGACATGTCGGAATACATGGAGCGTCATGCGGTGAGCCGCCTGATCGGCGCGCCTCCGGGCTACGTCGGTTTCGACCAGGGTGGCCTGCTGACCGAGGCTGTCACGAAGAAGCCGCACGCGGTGCTGCTGCTCGACGAAATCGAGAAGGCGCATCCGGACATCTTCAACGTGCTGCTGCAGGTCATGGACCATGGCACGCTGACCGACAACAACGGACGCAAGGCCGACTTCCGCAACGTCATCATCATCATGACGACGAACGCGGGTGCCGAGACCATGAACAAGGCGACCATCGGCTTCACCAACCCGAGGCAGGCCGGCGACGAGATGGGCGACATCAAGCGCCTGTTCTCGCCCGAGTTCCGCAACAGGCTGGACGCCATCGTCAACTTCAAGGCGCTCGACGAACAGGTCATCCTGCGCGTGGTCGACAAGTTCCTGCTGCAGCTGGAAACCCAGCTCGGCGAGAAGAAGGTGGAAGTCACCTTCAGCGACAAGCTGCGCAAGCACCTGGCGAAGAAGGGCTTCGATCCGCTGATGGGCGCACGTCCGATGCAGCGCCTGATCCAGGACACGATCCGTCGTGCATTGGCCGACGAGCTGCTGTTCGGACGCCTGACTGACGGTGGCCGCCTCGAAGTCGACCTCGACGACAAGGACGAAGTGCTGCTGGACATCCAGCCCCTTCCGAAGAAGGAAGGCAAGCAGAAGCCCGAAGCAGAGGAAACCGCGGCAGGCTGAGCCAGTCCATCGCGTCTTCTGAAATGAAGCCAAAGGCCGGTAGCATCGCTACCGGCCTTTTTCTTTGGGCCGACCCGTATCGAATCACCGTTCCAGCCGCTTTCCCGCCTTGATCCTCCCCGAACTCAGCCACGAATGGAAAACCGGCCTCTCCCTCGCATGGAGCGGCTACATCGCGGTGCTGTCGGTCTGGATCGTGATGCAGAAGCGCGCGCCGGTGTCGACGATGAGCTGGATCCTCTCGCTCGCGCTGCTGCCGTTCGCGGGCTTCGTCGTCTATTACTTCCTGGGGCCGCAGCGGCTGAAGAAGCAGCGCCTCAAGCGGCTGCGCAGCCGCGCCGGGGCCTCGGCGCAGGCCGACGTGGCCCGGCTGCGCGACGCGGCGCAGAACGCGCCGCCAGCGCTGCAGCAGATGGCGAAGCTGGGTACCGCGACCTGCGGGCTGCCGGTATCGAGCGCCGTGGATGTCGAGCTGCTCTCGGGCGGCGCACGCACCTTCGACGCGATCTTCGACGCGGTGCGCGCCGCGCGGGACCACATCCACCTCGAGTACTACATCTTCGAGCCCGACCGCATCGGCACCGCGCTGCGCGACCTGCTGATCGAGCGCGCAAAGGAGGGCGTGATGGTGCGCCTGCTGATCGACGCGCTGGGCTCCAAGCGCATCGGCCACAAGTTCTTGGCGCCGATGGTCGAGGCGGGCGTCGAGGTGGCGCTCTTCCACGACACGAAGATCGGCCGGCGCCTGCGCCCGGTGACCAACTACCGCACCCACCGCAAGATCGTGGTGTGCGACGGCCGCGTCGGCTTCACGGGTGGCGTGAACATCACCGACGAGGAAGACAAGCGCACCAATCCCGACGCCTATCACGACGTGCACCTGCGCATCGAGGGCAGCGCGGTGCGCTGGCTGCAGACCACCTTCCTCGAAGACTGGGCCTACGCCACCGGCGAGAACCTGCGCGGCCTGGACGATGCCATGAACGCGATGCTTCCCCAACTGGAGGCGGGCGACATCCCCGTGCAGATTGTCACCAGCGGGCCCGACAACCCGATGGAGGCCATCCACCGCATGCACGTCGAGGCGATCCATTCGGCCACGCACCGCGCCTGGCTCACCACGCCGTACTTCGTGCCCGGCGAGCCCGCGCTGATGGCGCTCACGAGCGCCGCGCTGCGCGGCGTGGACGTGCGCCTGCTGGTGCCGCGCCGCAGCGACTCGGCCATCGTGAGCGCGGCGGCGCGCTCGTACTTCGACGAACTGATCGCCGCCGGCGTGAAGGTCTGGGAGTACAAGGCGCGCATGCTCCATTCCAAGACCCTGGTGGTGGACGACCATTGCGCAATGATCGGCACCGCCAATTTCGACAACCGCAGCTTCCGTCTCAACTTCGAGGTCTGCGCGGTGGTCGTATGGTCCCGAGCTGACCCGGCCGCTGGCGTCGCAGTTCGAGACCGACCTCCACAGTTCCGGCGCGGTGCGCGCCAACCGGCCCCAGACTTTCTGGCGCCGCCTCGGCGACGCCATCGCGCGCCTGTTTTCACCCCTGCTCTGAATGAACCACACTTTTCTCTGGCACGACTACGAAACCTTCGGCGCGGTGCCGCGCCGCGACCGCCCCTCGCAGTTCGCGGCCGTGCGCACCGACGCGGAGCTCAACGAAGTCGGCGAGCCGCTGATGATCTACTGCAAGCCCGCGCCGGACTACCTGCCCAGCCCCGAGGCCTGCCTGATCACCGGCATCACGCCGCAGCTGTGCCTGGAGCGCGGCATTCCCGAGCACGAATTCGCCACGCACATCGAGCGCGCCTTCTCGCAGCCCGGCACCATCGGCGTGGGCTACAACACTATCCGCTTCGACGACGAGGTCACGCGCTTCCTGTTCTGGCGCAACCTGATCGATCCGTACGCCCGCGAATGGCAGAACGACTGCGGCCGCTGGGACCTGCTCGACGTGGTGCGCCTCACCTACGCGCTGCGCCCCGAGGGCATCGAGTGGCCGAAAAAGGAAGACGGCAAGCCCAGCTTCAAGCTCGAAGACCTGGCACGCGCCAACGGCCTGCTGCACGAGTCGGCGCACGATGCCTTGTCGGACGTGCGCGCCACCATCGCGCTGGCCCGCCTCATCCGCAGCAAGCAGCCCAAACTGTTCGACTTCGCCTTCGGCCTGCACAGGAAGGACCGCGTCGCCACCGAACTGGGTCTGCCCGCGACGCGCGAGACCGCGAAGCCCTTCCTGCACGTCTCGGGCATGTTCCCCGTCGAGCGCGGCTGCCTCGCCGTAATGTGGCCGCTGGCCAGCCATCCCACCAACAAGAACGAGCTGCTGGCCTGGGACCTGGCCCACGACCCCAGCGAGCTGCGCGACATCGACGTCGAGACGCTGCGGCTGCGCCTCTTCACCCGCACCGCCGACCTGCCCGAAGGCGTGGTGCGCCTGCCGATCAAGGGTGTGCACCTCAACAAGTCGCCGATGGTCGTCGGCAACCTGCGCACGCTCGCGGCGCCGATGGCCGAGCGCTGGGGCGTGGATCTCGAGGCTGCGATGCGCCATGCAGCCATCGCGCGTGGTCTGCCCGACATGAGCGCCATCTGGTCGCAGGTCTACGCGCGGCCCAAGGAAGCCACGCCCGATGTCGACGAAGACCTGTACGGCGGCTTCGTTGGCAATGCCGACCGGCGCCGCCTGAACCAGCTGCGCGGCCTGTCGCCCGAGGAACTGGCGAAGGATCGCACCGGCTTCGACGACGGCAGGCTCGACGAGATCGTCTTCCGCTACCGCGCGCGCAACTGGCCTGAGCTGCTCAGCGAGGATGAGGTCGAGCGCTGGGAGGCGCTGCGTGTCGCGAAGCTCTTCAAGGGCGAGGGCGGGGCGCGCACCATCGAGATGCTGTTCAGCGAGGTCGACGCGCTCTCCGAGAACGCGGACGAGCGCGGGGAAGAAATCCTCGGCGCGCTCTACGAATACGCCGAAGCCATCGCGCCCGAGGCCTGATCGACGGACCGGACGGCGCAGCCATGAGCCTGAGCATCAACGCCGAACTTTCGAAGGGGCTCGAAGGCTACGGGCTCTACCTGTCGGAGGGCTGCCTGGTGCCGACGCCGCTGCGCTTCGAGACGCCGGTGCGCATCTGGCATTCGGCCCAGTTGCACGGCCGGTGCTCCATCGGTGCCTATTCGAGCATCTCGCCCGGTGCGCTGCTGGTCGACGTGGGCATGGGGCGCTACTGCTCCATCGGCGACGGCGTGCAGACCCTGTCGGACCACCCCGCCGACTGGTTCACCACGCACATGCTGGCCTACGCGCCCAATTTTCCGGAGCCGTACCGGCATCAGTCCGTGGCGCAGTTCCCGTCGCATTCGCCGGTGACCATCGGCAACGACGTGTGGATCGGCTCGCGTGTCAGTCTCAAGAGCGGCATCACCATCGGCGACGGCGCGGTGATAGGCGCCGGCGCCATCGTGACGCGCGACGTGGAGCCTTTCACCGTCGTGGGCGGCGTGCCGGCCCGGGTAATCCGCCAGCGCTTTCCCGACGCGCTGGTCGAGCGCATCCGCGCCTGCCCGTGGTGGGACTGGGACCTGCGCGCGCTGGCACTCGACTGGCAGCACCCCGAGCAGGCCCAGGCGATGCTGGAAGAGGCGGTTGCCGACGGCCGCGTTTCGCGCTGGAATCCCGGCTGGCGGCTGCTCGACCGTGGCCAGCCGCCGGGCGAGGGCCAGGCCGCGCCGCTGGTCTTTCTGCCGGGCTGAAAACGATGCAAGGAGGTGTTCGCATGACGACGAGGGCCACTTTGTCTCCCGTCCGCGGCGCACTTGCCGCCACGGTGGCGGCCTTGGCGCTGGCCGGCTGCGGCACCCTGCCGCCCCCGGCCTCCGGCGGCGCGAGGGCCTGCGGGAGCGGCTTCGAAAGCTTCGAGCGCGACACGCTGTACTTCGGCCGCGCCATTCCTTCGGGCGGCCAGGTGTCGGACGCCGAATGGACGGCCTTCCTCGACAGCACAGTGACGCCGGCTTTTCCGCAGGGTCTGACGGTGATCGACGCCGGCGGCCAGTGGCGCAGCGTGTCGGGTGAGGTGGTGCGCGAGCGCTCCAAGCTGGTCGTGCTGCTGCACCCGCGCAGCGAGAAGGACGACGCTGCCATCACCACCATCGTCGGCGCCTACCGCCAGCGATTCGCGCAGGAGGCCGTGCTGCAGGAGAGGCAGGCCGTCTGCGTCCGGTTCTGAAGGGCCCTCGGATGGGCCGTGGCCGCGAGGCTACAGCTTGATGCCCGCCCCCTTGACCGTCGGCCCGAGCACTTCGACCTGCTCCTTCACGAAGCCGTTGAACACGGCCACCGACTCCGGTTTTGCGACGATGCCCAGTTCGGTCAGCTTCTTCTGGATCTCGGGCATGGCCAGCACTTCGTTGCAGGCGGCGTTCAGCCGCGTGACCACGTCCGGTGGCAGTTTGGCCGGGCCCGATAGGCCGAAGAAGTTCTCCAGCACCAGCTTCGGCTGATGCAGCTCGACCATCGTCGGCACCTCGGGCATGAGCGGCGAACGCTGCGTGCCCGTCACGGCCAGCGGCACCAGCTGACCGCTCTTGAAGAAGGGAACGTACGAGGTGATGACGTCGATGCCCACCGGGATGGTGTTGGCGAGGAGGTCGGTGCTCATCGGCGCACCGCCGCGATAGGGCACGTGCACCATGTTGATCCCGGTGATCTTCTTCAGCAGCTCGCCGTGGATGTGTCCGATGGACCCAGGGCCGCCCGAGCCGAAGTCGATGCGGCCTTCCTTGCGTGCCAGCGCCTCGAAGTCGGCGAATGTCTTGAGGCCGGAGCCCTTGCTCGCCATGACCACCAGCGGCGCCGCGCCGAGGTAGGCGACGTGCGTGAAGCCCGTGACGGGGTCGTAGGGCAGCTTGTCGAGCGTGAAAGGCCCGAGCGCGATCGGCGTGGTGTTCGACAGCATCAGCGTGTAGCCGTCGGCCGGTGCCGACGCCACCAGCGCGCCGCCGATGGTGCCGCCCGCGCCGGGCTTGTTGTCGACCACCACGGGCTGCCCCAGCTTCTTCGCGAGCTGTTCCGCCATCACGCGCGCGAGCACGTCGCTGGAGCCGCCGGGCGGGAAGGTGACGATGATCTTGACGGCCCGGTCGGGCCATTGGGCGAAGGCCGGCAGGGCCGCGCCGGCGACGCCCGCGGCAAGGATCTGCAGCGCGGCGCGCCGTGTAGGGCGATTGAGGCGTGTCTGGCGTGATGGGTTCATGGCGTTCTCCGGCGACGGACAAGAGCCTGGGCTTTAGCAGGAATCGGGCCGCCGACTTATGCTCGCCGCATGTCCGCCAACCTCGCCGCCAACCCTGCTGCCTACGCCGGGCTCGCCGACTTCGCCACGCGCCACCGCAAGCTCTTCGTGCTCACCGGCGCGGGCTGCAGCACCGAATCGGGCATTCCCGACTACCGCGACGTCGACGGCGAATGGAAGCGCCCGTCGCCCGTCACCTACCAGGCCTTCATGGGCGAGGAGTCCACGCGCAAGCGCTACTGGGCGCGCAGCCTGATCGGCTGGCCGACCATGGCGGGCGCCCGCCCGGGTGCGGCGCACCACGCGCTGGCGCGGCTGGGCGAGGCGGGACGCGTCGGGCTGCTGCTCACGCAGAACGTCGACGGCCTGCACGAAGCCGCGGGCAGCCGCGGCGCCATCGACCTGCACGGCCGCATCGATACCGTGCGCTGCATGAGCTGCGAGCGGCGCACGCCGCGCGCCGAACTGCAGCACGAACTGCGGCGGCGCAATCCGCGTTGGGCCGAGTTGGAAGCCCGCGCCGCGCCCGACGGCGACGCCGATCTCGACGGCCGCGATTTCTCCGACTTCGACGTGCCGGCCTGTCCGCACTGCGGCGGCCTGCTCAAGCCCGACGTGGTGTTCTTCGGCGAGAGCGTGCCGAAGGAGCGCGTCACAGCCGCATTCGCGGCGCTGGAGGAGTCCGATGCGGTGCTCGTGGCCGGGTCGTCGCTGATGGTCTATTCGGGCTTTCGCTTCGTGCAGGCGGCGGCCGCGGCAGGCAAGCCGGTGGCGGCCGTGAACCTCGGGCGCACCCGGGCGGACCCGCTTCTCTCGCTGAAGGTCGAGCGCCCGGTCGGCGAGGCGCTGACGGCGCTGGTGCAGGAGTTCGCCTAGCGTGGGCTCGGCGTCCTGACCGCAGGGCTCAGCCGGCGTGCTTCGGCGCCATCCAGCTCGTGGAATCGCCCCGGCCGGGAAGGTGCAGGCTGGCCGTGGCGGCAGGCGTCTCGGCCAGCAGCCGCCCCTTGCGGAACACCTTGAGCCGCGCGGCGCGCAGGCGGATCGCCTCGACCGCATCGCGCGCCTGCAGCAGCACGAAGCTGGCGTCGCAGCCGGCCTCGAGGCCGTAGTTCTCCAGGTGCATCACGCGCGCGGCATTCGTCGTCACCGCCTCGAAGCACTGGCGGATGCCTTCCTGGCTGGTCATCTGCGCCACGTGCAGGCCCATGTGTGCCACTTCGAGCATGTCGCCCGAGCCCATGCCGTACCAGGGGTCCATCACGCAGTCGTGGCCGAAGGCGACGTTCACGCCGGCGGCCATGAGCTCTGGCACGCGCGTCATGCCGCGGCGCTTGGGGTAGGTGTCGTGGCGGCCCTGCAGGGTGATGTTGATGAGCGGGTTGGACACCACCGACACGCCGCTCTCCGCGATCAGCGGCAGAAGCTTGCTCACGTAGTAGTTGTCCATCGAGTGCATCGAGGTGCAGTGCGAGCCGGTCACGCGGCCCTGCAGCGCGAGGCGCTGGGTCTCGAAGGCCAGTGTCTCGATATGGCGCGAGAGCGGGTCGTCCGACTCGTCGCAGTGCATGTCGACCAGCTTGCCGCGCGCCGCGGCGATCTCGCACAGCAGCTTCACGCTGGCGGCGCCATCTGCCATGGTCCGCTCGAAGTGCGGAATGCCGCCGACCACGTCCACGCCCTTGTCGAGGGCGCGCTCCAGGTTCTCGACGCCACCCGGCGATCGCAGCACACCGTCCTGCGGAAAGGCGACCAGCTGAAGATCGAGATACGGCGCCACCTTGCGCCGGACCTCCAGCAGCGCATCGACCGCCAGCAGGCTCGGGTCGCTCGTGTCCACATGCGAGCGCACCGCCAGCAGCCCCTTGGCCACCGCCCAGTCGCAGTACGCCAGCGCGCGCTCGATGAGCGCGTCGGCCGTCAGCAGCGGCTTCAGCTCGCCCCATAGCGCGATGCCTTCGAGCAGCGTGCCGCTCTGGTTGACGCGCGGCAGGCCGTAGCTCAGCGTGGCGTCCATGTGGAAGTGCGGGTCGACGAAGTGGGGCGATAGCAGCAGGCCCTGCGCGTCGAGCTTCTCGTGCGCAGGCGCATCGAGTCCGGGCGTGACTTCGGCGATGCACCCGTCCTGCACGGCGACCGACATGCCGGTGCGACCGTCGGGGAGGGTGGCGTTGGTGATGAGGAGGTCGAGCATCGTGGAGGCCTTTGGGGGTGTTCAGCGCGCCCCTGGCGGAGCGCCCGGCAGTTGTTCTGGTGGAAGGTTCGTGTCGCTGTCCGGATGCCGGCGTCTCAGCGCGTGTTCTGCGCCCGATACCGGTATTGCCCCGGTGCAGGCCCGACCTCGATGGTCACGCGGCGCAGCTTCTCGTCGTGCCCCGAATCGGCCTTTGCCGTGACGACGATGCCGCGCGGCGTGGCGCGGCAGGTGAGGTCGGACAGGGAGATTTCCGCGTGGTCGTTGTCCAGCTCGGCGATGGCGACCGTGTGCTCCGCGCGCAGGCTGCCGTTGGCGTCGCGGCTCATCCACTGCACGTAGAGGAACGACTGCGCGTACTGCTCGGCGTGCACCACGCGGTAGGTGCCCTGGTGGTCCTTGCCCCAGGTGCCGCACATCTGCACCCAGGTCACGGCGTCGGCGGTGCTGAAGGCCTCGTAGCCGTAGTTCATGCCGAGCGCGCGGGCGCCGTTGCCGCCCATTGCCAGCAGAGCCAGCAATGCCGAGAGCAGGGCGCCTCGCGCGGCGTTGGCGGTCCTGGTGGTCATCAGCGTTCCCCCTTGCGGTACGGTTTCATCAGCGCCTGCGGGTAGCTTGCCTTGCGTGCCACCAGCACCAGCGCCAGGATCGACAGCAGGTAGGGCAGCATCAGGTAGATCTGGTAGGGCAGCACGGCGTCGCCCGATTGTTGCAGCCGAAGCTGAAGCGCATCGAAGAAGGCGAACAGCAGCGCGCCCAGCAGGGCCTTGCCCGGCCGCCACGAGGCGAACACCACCAGCGCCACGCAGATCCAGCCGCGTCCGTTCACCATGTTGAAGAAGAAGGCGTTGAAGGCCGACAGCGTGAGGAAGGAGCCCGCCATGCCCATCAGCGCGGAGCCCGCGACGATGGCGCCGGTGCGCGTGGCCGCGACCGACACGCCCTGGCTCTCGGCCGCCTGAGGGTTCTCGCCGGCCATGCGCAACGCGAGGCCCAGCGGCGTGCGGTACAGCACCCAGCCCACCACCGGCACCAGCAGCAGCGCGAACAGCGTGAGCGCGGTCTGCGCGTTGAGGATCGGAATGGGCAGCCAGTCCATCGGTGCGAAGGGCGTGATGGTGGGCGGCGTGTTCACCTTCGGAAAGCTCACGCGATAGCCGAAGTAGCTCAGCGCGGTCGCCAGCAGCGTGATGCCCAGCCCCGACACGTGCTGCGAGAGCGCCAGCCCCACGGTCAGAAAGGCATGCAGCAGCCCGAACACCATGCCCGCGAGCGCGGCCACGCCCACGCCCACCCACAGCGGCGCGCCGGCATACACCGCGAGCCAGCCGGTGAAGGCGCCCGCGACCATGATTCCCTCGATGCCGAGGTTGAGCACGCCCGCGCGCTCGCACAGCAGCACGCCGAGCGTGCCCAGGATGAGCGGCGTGGCGATGCGCAGCACCGCGACCCAGAAGGAAGCGTTGGAAAGAATGTCGAGGAGATCGCTCATTTCGTCATCCTCACCCGGTATTGCGTGAGCAGCGTGGCCACCAGCACCGCGATCAGCGAGGCCGCGACGATCACGTCGGCGATGTAGGTCGGCACGCCCACCGCGCGGCTCATGGTGTCGGCGCCGACCAGCACGCCCGCCACGAACACCGCGGCGGCGATCACGCCCAGCGGATGCAGCCCCGCCAGCATCGCGATCACGATGCCGGTGTAGCCGTAGCCCGGCGACATGTCGAGCGTGACGTAGCTGGTGCGGCCCGCCACCTCGATGGCGCCGGCCAGGCCCGCCAGCGCGCCCGAGAGCAGCGCCACCATCACCACCGTGCGCGTCACCGGCACGCCCGCGAAGGCGGCGGCGCGCGCGTTCGCGCCCACGGCGCGGATGTCGAAGCCCAGCACCGTGTACTTGAAGATCGCCCACACCGTCACCGCCAGCGACATCGCCCACAGCAGGCCGGTGTGCACCCGCGTCTGCGCGACGAGCTTGCCCAGTTCCAGGTCGGACTGCAGCGACACGCTCTGCGGCCAGCCCATGGCGGTCGGGTCCTTCATCGGCCCGTCGAGCAGCGCCGACACGCCCAGCAGCACGATGAAGTTGATCAGCAGCGTGGTGACGACTTCGTCCACGCCCAGCCGGTTCTTCATGAGCGCCGGACCCAGCAGCATCAGCGCGCCGGCAATGGCGGCGGCCAGCATCATCAGCGGGAAGAGCAGCCACGGCGACAGCTCGAAGCCGGTGCCGCCGTGCATGCCGCCCACGGCGACGGCGGCCAGCGCACCGGCGTAGAGCTGGCCTTCCGCACCGATGTTGAAGAGCCGCGCCTTGAAGGCGACGGTGGCTGCCAGCCCGGTGAGGATCAGCGGGATCGCGCGCGTCAGCGTCTCGCTCCACGCGAACACCGATCCGAAGCCGCCCTGCAGCAGCAGCGCATAGGTGCGGCCGATCGGCGCGCCGGCCCACAGCACCAGCAGCGCGCTGATCGCCATCGTGAAGACGATCGCGCCGATGGGCGCGAGCACCAGCGCCGTGCGCGAAGTCTCGTGGCGTCGCTCGAGCCGCATCATGACGAGGCTCCCTTGGCGGGAGTTGCTGTCGCGCCGGCCATGGCCAGTCCGATGGCCTCGCGCGTCCATGCCGCCGCAGGGCGCGCCTCGCCCAGATGGCCGCCGTGCATCACGGCCACGCGGTCGCCCAGCGCGAGCACTTCGTCGAGGTCGTCGGAAATCACCAGCACGGCAGCGCCGGCGTCGCGCGCGGCGATCAGCTGCTGCTGCACGTAGGCAACAGCGCCGATGTCCAGGCCCCAGGTGGGCTGGTGGGCGACGATCAGGCGCGGGGCCCGGTTGGGATGCTTCCTGTCGGCCTTGTCCTGGCCGGCATCGGGCTCCGGTTGTTCGGGCGCCAGCAGGGCGCGTCCAAGAATCAGTTTCTGCATGTTCCCGCCCGAGAGCGAACGGGCCGGCGCCATCAGGCCTGCTCCGCGCACGTCGAACGCCTTTTCGATGCGCCGCGCATGGAGGCGGGCGGTGGCGCGTTTCACGAGCCACGACCAGCGCGAGAACACGGGGCTGCGCAGCCGCTCCGACACCGCGTTCTCCCATACCGGCAGGTCGCCGACCACGCCGATTGCGTGCCGGTCTTCGGGGATGCGCGCGACGCCGCGCTGCACCAGCCGGGCAGGCGAGGGCGGCAGCGCGCGGCCCATCAGCTGCGCCGTGCCCGAGGTCGCGCGGCGCGTGCCGCACAGCAGCTCGGCCAGCGCGACCTGTCCGTTGCCCGATACGCCGGCGATGGCGGTGATCTCGCCCGCGCGCAGCGTCAGCGACACCTCGCGCAGCCGGTCGCGCCCGTCGCCCTTGGCGGAGGCCGCGGTGCTCACGTGGTCGAGCACGCAGACGGCATCGCCCACCGATTTCGCGGGCCGGCGCTTCGGCGCCTCCACCGCGTGCCCGACCATCCAGAGCGCGAGCTGCGCCTGCGTGGTGTCGGCAGTGCGCGCCTCGGCCACCAGCTTGCCGCCGCGCAGCACGGCGATGCGGTGCGACACGCGCAGCACCTCGTCGAGCTTGTGGCTGATGAAGATCACCGACAGCCCCTGCGCCACCATCTGCGCGAGCGTGGCGAACAGCGCCTCGCTCTCCTGCGGCGTGAGCACGGCGGTCGGCTCGTCGAGGATGAGGATGCGCGCGCCGCGATACAGCGCCTTCAGGATTTCCACGCGCTGGCGCTCGCCGACCGAGAGGCTGCCGACCAGCGCGTCAGGCTGCACCGGCAGGCCGAAGCGCCTTGCCACGTCGAGCAGCCGCTCGCGCGCGGCTGCGCGGCGCGACACCGGGCGCCACAGCGGCTCGGTGCCCATCATCACGTTGTCGAGCACGCTCAGGTTGTCGGCCAGCGTGAAGTGCTGGTGGACCATGCCAACGCCCGCCGCGAGTGCCGCCTTGGGATTGCCCGGCGGCAGCGGCGAGCCGAAGACTTCGATGCTGCCTTCGTCGGCGACATAGTGGCCGAACAGGATCGACATCAGCGTCGACTTTCCGGCGCCGTTCTCGCCGAGGAGCGCCAGCACCTCGCCTGCGTGCAGGTCGAGGGAAATGGCGTCGTTGGCCACCAGGGTGCCGAAGCGCTTGGTGATGCCGCCGAGCCGGAGCACAAGAGGGTTCATGGGATGGCGGGCTCGGAACTGCCGAGCTCGCGGCAAAAGTTGTCGATGGCATTGCCGGCGGCGATGGGCGTGGCCTGCAGCAATCCGTGCGGGCCTTCGAGCCGGACGATGCGAAGGCCCGACAGCGCACGCTGGATGGTACGAGCGGCCTGGTCGGGAACGATGCGGTCCTCCATGGCCTGAAGGTACATCGCGGGCACGCGCACCCGCGCAAGCTTGTCGACCACGTTCACGCGCTGCACTTCCTTCATGCGGCGCGTCATGACGGCGGTCGACACCTGCCGCAGCGAACCCTGCAGCAAGGCCGCAAGGCGCGGCGTGGCGAAGCGGCCCAGCAGCATGCGGCGCATCGGTCTGCGCATCAGGCCGGAGTGCAGGAATTTCATCGACAGTTCGAGCAGGCCGCCGCGCAGCAGCGCCAGCCCCGGTCCGGGGCGTCGGGCAAAACTGCAGCACAGGATCAGCCCGCGCAGCCCCGGCGGCGGGGCTGCCGCGATGGAGATGGCCAGCGGGCCCGAGAAGGATTCGCCCAGCAGTACGAAGGGCTGACCCGCAGGAAGCTGTGCACGGACCAGCCGTTCGAGTTCGTCATAGCCCAGCGGCTCGGTGCCGGGGTAGCGCAGGACGTCGATGGCGCCGCGCCGCCCCATGGCCTGTGCCAGGGGCTCGAAGAGTTCGCCGGTGCCGTCCATGCCCGGAAGCAGAACGAGTCGGATGAAGCCGCCAGGCGCCGCCGTCACTTCCACGCGGCCAGGAAGGCCAGCATGACCTTGGCGGAGTTGTCCGCCGCGATGCCCATGAAGGTGCCCATCTCGTTCTCGCCGTCGCCGCCGCCCGCGAGGTCGCTGAGCGAGCGGAAGGCGATGAAGGGCACGCCGTTGCTGTAGGCGACCATGCCCACCGCCGCGGTCTCCATGTCGAGCACGTTGGCCTGGAAGGTCTTGTAGGTGTACTCGCGGTAGGCCTTGTTGTCCATGAAGGCCTGTCCCGAGACCCCGTTGCCGCCCACCACCAGCTGCGGCTTGCGCGGCAGGCACTTGCCGGCGCTGCAGTTGGCCAGGTCGACGTTGCGGATGCTGCGCGCCACCTCGAGCATCTTCGGATCGGCCTCGAACCAGAACTTGCGGTGGATCTCGGGCCGCGCCGCCGAGCGCACCTCGACCGGGCGCGGGAACATCATGCCGAAGTTGGGCAGCGTCGCGTCGGTGATGAAGGGCGGGGCGGTGTACTTGCCGGGCGAGGTCTCGCGCGCCATCAGCACTTCGAGGTACTGGCCCCACTGCGCCGGCACCGTGACGTCGCCCACGTGCAGCGACGGGTTCACGCCGCCCGCGATGCCGCTGAACACGATGCTGGTCACGCGGAAGCGGTTGAGCGCCAGCTGCGTGTTCATCGTCGCGTTGGTCATGCTGATGCCCGACAGGAACAGCACCACCGGCTTGCCTTCGAGCGTGCCGGTGGTGAACTCCACCCCATTCACGCTGTGCTTCACCGGGCCCTGCAGGCGCGTGAGCAGCAGCTTCAGCTCGGGCTCGAAGGCCGAGAGCACCGCGATGCGCGGCGTGTCGTCGAGCCGGGTGCTGCTGTTGATGGCGACGGCGCCGCCCTTGTAGACACCCACGCAGCCGCTCAGGCCGAAGGCCAATACGCTGGCCGCGAGAATGGAACGCCAGCGGATCGTCGTCGTCATCGGCATCCTCACTTTGCCGTCGACTTGGGCTGGCTGTCGTCGACCTTCACGGTGAACTTGCCCGAGAGGATGTCCGCCTGCTTGGCCTTCACCTTCGCGACGATGTCGGCCGGAACCTTCTTCTCGAAGGTGCCCAGCGGCGCGAGCTCGGAGCCCTTGTGCTTCATCTGCGCGTACTGGCCGTAGTCCTCGGCGGCGAACTTGCCTTCCTTCACCAGCTTGATCGCTCGGTCTGCCGCGGGTTCGAAGTTCCAAAGGGCCGAGGCGACCACCGTGTCGGGGTACTGGCTCTGGGTGTCGATCACGTTGCCGATAGCAAGCTTGCCCTTTTCCTTGGCCGCATCCGAAACGCCGAAGCGCTCCGCGTACATCACGTCGGCGCCCTTGTCGATCATGGCGAAGGCCGCTTCCTTGGCCTTCGGCGGGTCGAACCAGCTGTTGATGAAGCTCACGCTGAACTCGACCTTCGGATTCGTTTCCTTCGCGCCGGCCATGAAGGCGTTCATCAGCCGGTTGACCTCAGGAATCGGGAAGCCGCCGACCATGCCGATGCGGTTGCTCTTCGTCATGCCGCCGGCCACCATGCCGCTGAGGTAGGCGGGCTCCTGGATGTAGTTGTCGAACACGCTGAAGTTGGGCGCCTGCGGTTTGAGCGACGAGCCCATCAGGAATGCCACCTTCGGAAAGTCCTTCGCCACCTTGCGCGCCGCCGCCTCCACGCCGAACACCTCGCCCAGGATCAGCTGGTTGCCGGCCGTGGCGTATTCGCGCATCACGCGCTCGTAGTCGGCGTTGCTCACGTTCTCGGTGGCCTTGTACTCGATCTCCCCGCGCGCCTCGGCCGCCTTCAGCGCCTTGTGGATGCGGCCCACCCATTGCTGCTCGAACGGCACGGTGTACACCGCCGCCACCTTCAGCTTGGCCTGAGCGAGCGCAAGGCCCGGGGCGCCCACCGCAGCAAGCGCTGCGGCAACGGCGACGGAACGGATGATCAATTGACGGCGTGCGGTCACGGTACTTCTCCTCGATTCGATTGGTAGTGAAAGAACTAGCGCTGCAATCCTCGTGCCCGACCACAGGGCGCGGCGCTAACTCTGCCGCGGCCCATTCCAGAAACACCGAGGAACCGGCTCTGCCGGGCCTCAGGTGTTGCCCCCGGTAGGGGGTGGGCGAAGCGACACGAAGTGCGCGCAGCCTGGGGGGCGAGCCTTACTTCGTCCCGAAGATACGGTCGCCCGCGTCGCCCAGGCCCGGAAGGATGTAGCCGTGGCTGTTCAACTCCCGGTCGATCGCCGCGGTGTAGATCGCCACGTCCGGATGGGCCTTCTGCATGGTCGCGACGCCTTCGGGGCAGGTCAGCAGGCAGACGAACTTGATCGACTTGGGGTTCAGTTCCTTCAGCCGTTCGACCGCCGCGACGGCCGAGTTGCCGGTGGCCAGCATCGGGTCGACCACGATCACGTCGCGGTTCTCCATCTCGCCGGGCATCTTGAAGTAGTACTCGACGGCCGTCAGCGTCTTGGGGTCGCGGTACAGGCCGATGTGGCCCACGCGCGCACCGGGCACCACGGTGAGCATGCCGTCCAGGATGCCCGTGCCGGCACGCAGGATGGACACCAGCACCAGCTTCTTGCCGTCGATGACCTTGGCCTGCATGGTCTCCAGCGGGGTCTCGACCTCGATGTCCTGCATCGGCATGTCGCGCGTGACCTCATAGGCCATCAGCATGCTGATTTCGTTGAGAAGCCGGCGGAAGCTGTTGGTGGACGCGTCCTTGCGGCGCATCAGCGTGAGCTTGTGCTGGATGAGGGGATGGTCGAGGAGGTGGACGTTGCTGCTCATTGGAATTCTTTGTGGCGTTGCTGGAAGACGGGGAACACCCGAGTCTAAAAGACAGTGCCGTCGCTCTCGATCAGCAGAGGCGGCGCACCGTCTCGCAAGCGCTGTGCCAGAGCCCGGCCCGCCGCCCAGGTGCCGCCTTCGAGCACGCAGGCCAGTGGCAGCTCTTCCTCGGTGCGGTCGAGCACCTTGCGCACGCGCGGCGCGACCTCGTCGAGCAGCGCCACCGTGAGCGCGCGCCATTCGACGATGAATTCGTCGCTCACCTTCCAGGTGCGGGCGAGGAAGGCCGGGTCTTTAGGCACGATCACGCCGCTGTCGATCAGCAGGCCGCCGTTGCGGTATTCGGGCAGCGCGGTGAGCGCGTCGAGCTGCCGCACCTTCACGCCGGCCCATTCGAAGGGTTCGAGCAGCGAGTAGGTGAGCCACTGCGAGAGCTTGTGGAAGGGCATCCAGCCGTTGGTGAGCCCGGGGCCGCGCACGGCGCTGTGGCGCCAGCAGTCGCCCAGCGCCAGCGCGGGGTCGCCCGAGCCGATGCCGCCGGGGCTGTCGCTGCCGTCGGCCGCGATGCTGTCGACAGCATTGGCCGCCGGCCAGATGCGCGAGAGCGTCTCCAGCAGCAGCGAGAGGATCTGGTGCGCCGTGATCTCGGCGGTGGGCGGCGTGGCGGCGCCGAACGGGGCCACCAGGGCGTCGAACATGCCCGCGGGACGGCCTTCTTCGCCGAAGGTCTCCGGCTGCTCGCTCATGGCTTCGCCGAGCCGGCGCAGCAGCACCGTGCGGCCCGCGAGGCCGACCAGCGGATTGACCTCGCTCACCTGGAAGGCGTCGCCGAGCCGGTCGGTGACCAGGCCGCGCAGGCCGGCCGCGTCGACCTGGAAGGGGCGATCGGGGTTGGACGAGAAGAGCCCGCTCGTGAACGCGTGGAAGCTCGCCACGCCCAGCCCTTCGGATCGCGTGAAGCGCTGGCCGGTGGCCGATTCGGTGTAGTGCCAGCCGGGGCCGGCGCCGGCATCGAGCAGCACGCTCACCAGCACCAGGTCGATGTGCGCGCTGGCGCGCTGGCGTGCGTCGACCTTGCCGAGCAGCTTGTCGAGTTCCTCGAGGCGGTTCACGCCGCCGGCCTCGAAATGGCGCCAGCGGCTGTGATACGGGATGGTGTCCCACGGATAGCGTTCGCGCGTGACCTCGGCCACGGTGCGCGCCGCGTCCTCGAGTGCGTCGTCTCCGCCGATGCGGAACCACTGCGACTCGCCGCGCCGCGCGCGCGCCAGCAAGGCGTTGGCGCGCTCGCGGATGGCGGCGGTGGTGCGCAGCAGCGTGGCCGCGCCTGCCGGGTGGGCGGTGTCGGCGGTGAATTCGATGGACGGATCCACCTCTCCCGCGCCGCCGGGCCGCAGGCTTCCGGAGCCGTCTGCGGGCAGGTTCGGGTCGTCGTGGTTTCGGTTGCTGTTCATTCGCTGAGTCCTCGGCCTTTGGCCTTCTTCAGTTCCTCTGCGTCCGGTACCGGGCCTGGCGTGAAGTAGCCGGCCGCCATCTTGGCGTCCATCTCGACGCGGGCGTCCGCGGGAATCAGTTCGTCGGGGATGTTCACGCGCTCGCCGATCTCGATGCCCGAGCCGGTGATCGCGTCGAATTTCAGGTTGCTCATCGACACGAGTCGATGGATCTTCTTGATGCCGAGCCAGTGGAAGACGTCGGGCATCAGCTCCTGGAAGCGCATGTCCTGCACGCCGGCCACGCACTCGGTGCGCGCGAAGTACTGGTCGGCCGTGTCGCCGCCCACCTGGCGCTTGCGCGCGTTGTAGACCAGGAACTTGGTCACCTCGCCCAGCGCGCGGCCTTCCTTGCGCGAATAGGCGATGAGGCCCACGCCGCCGCGCTGCGCGCCCTGGATGCATTCCTCGATGGCGTGCGTGAGGTAGGGGCGGCAGGTGCAGATGTCGGAGCCGAACACGTCCGAGCCGTTGCACTCGTCGTGGATGCGCGCGGTGAGCTCGACCTCGGGGTTCGCCAGGTCGCGCGGGTTGCCGAAGATGTAGAGCGTCTGCCCGCCGATGGGCGGCAGGAACACCTCGAGATCGGACCGCGTGACCAGCTCCGGGTACATGCCGCCGGTCTCCTCGAAGAGCGTGCGGCGCAGGTCGGTCTCGGAGCAGCCGAAGCGGCGCGCCACCTCGGGCAGGTACCACACGGGCTCGATGGCGGCCTTGGTCACCATGGCCGCGCCGCCGGCGGTGAGGAACTTGCCATCGGCCTTGAGGCGGCCTTTCTGCAGCGCCTCTATCACCTCGGGCAGGATCACGTGCGCCTTGGTGATCGCGATGGTCGGGCGGATGTCGTAGCCCGCCGCAAGCTCGGTGGCGAACACCTCCGCCACCTGCGCGCCCCACGGGTCCAGCGACACGATGCGGCCCGGCTCGCTCCATTGCGGATACGGCCCGATCGTGTCGGTGGGCGCGGTGTTGGTCAGATCGGCCTTGTGCTCGCGCTTGAGCGCACCGGCCGCCACCGCGAGCGCGCGGTAGACGCTGTAGGAGCCGCTGTGCGTGCCGATCACGTTGCGGTGGGCCCGCTTGGTGGTGGTCCCGACCACCGGCCCGCGCTCGGCCGCGGTGGCCGCGCCCCATCGGATGGGCAGCGCGCCGAAGCCGCCGGCATGCGAGGTCAGCCGGATGTGGCCGGTCGACGTGGAGGGGTGGAGTGGGGGAAGGGGCGTGGCGCCGCCGGGGACGGAAGGGATCGTTGTGCTGTCAGCAGACATTGGGGGCCCTCAAAAAATGCAATGTACCGATCACGCGTGCGGCTTGCAAGCAACGCGCCACGCGCGAACCGCCGCGCATCCGGCCGCCGCCGCGCGAATGGGGAACAATGCGCGGGACGGACGTACGGACCGGATGCGATGGAGGAAAGAACGATGCGTGTGCTTCCCTGTGTATTTCTCGCGCTGGGCCTGCTCGGCCTGAGCGCCTGCGACAAGGCCAGGGAGGGTTTCTCCGAAGGCTTCGACACCGCCTTCAAGGCCAGCTTCCGGGAGAGCTTCATCGGCAGCTGCGTCAAGAGCGCGGGCGAGCGCGGGAACAAGTCGGAGGAAGAGCGCAAGAAGCTGTGCACCTGCGCGGCCGACGGCGTCATGAAGGACACCTCCGTGGCCGACCTGCAGGACCAGGAAAAGGTCGGGGCGCGAATCGGCCCGATCATCCAGCAGTGCCTGAAGCAGCCTTGAAGCCATGCCGGCGGCCCCGGGCCCGGCACAATCCGTCAGAACTTTTTCGACAAGGCTGTAACCAGCCAGCCCGATGGAACGAAACACCGTAGGCAGCAGGACGAACCCGGGCGACGCGGAAGCGGCGCTGCGCAGCCTGTTCCTTCGCGGCCTCGACGGCGACGCGAAGGCCTACCGCGACTTCCTGCAGCGGCTCAGCGCGCATCTGCGCGCCTTTCTGGGCAAGCGCCTCTTTGGCTGGCCCGATGAAGTGGAAGACCTTGTCCAGGAATGCCTGCTCGCCATGCACAACCAGCGCCACACCTACCAGAGCGACCAGCCGCTGACGGCCTGGGTGCACGCCATCGCGCGCTACAAGATGATCGACCTGCTGCGCGCCAAGTCGGCCCGCGAAGACCTGCATGACCCGCTGGACGACGACCTGGCCGTGTTCGCCGAATCCGCCGAGGAGGCCAGCGACGCGAAGCGCGACCTGGGCGGCCTGCTCGAGACGCTGCCCGAGCGCCAGCGCCTGCCCATCGTGCACGTGAAGATCGAAGGCCGCTCGGTGGCCGAGACAGCGAGCCTGACGGGCATGTCGGAATCGGCCGTCAAGGTCGGCATCCACCGCGGGCTGAAGGCGCTCGCCGCCCGTTTCGGCAACAACTGGGGGGCGGCGGCATGAAGACCGACGACCTGGTCACGATGCTCGCCAACGGCGAAGTGACCGTGCCGCGTGGCCGGCGCCGCGCCAGCTACCGCATCCGGCTGGCCGTGCTGCTGGGGCTGCCGTTCTCGTTCGCAATCCTGTTCGCCGCGTACGGCGTGCGCAACGACATCGTGCAGGCCATGTTCTGGCCGATGTTCTGGGTCAAGGTGCTGTTTCCGCTGTGCATCGCGGCTGCGGGCTTCGTGGCCGCCGAGCGGCTGGGGCGGCCGGGCGTGAAGCCCCGGCATGCCTGGATAGGAGTCGCGCTGCCGGTGCTCGGGGTGTGGGGGCTGGCGGCGATCGCGTGGTTCACTCTGCCGGCCGACCAGCGCATGCCTTCGCTGATGGGGCATTCGTGGCGCATCTGCGCCGCGAGCATCGGGCTGATGGCGCTGCCGGTGTTCGCCGCCGCGCTGGTGGCGCTCAAGGGCATGGCGCCCACGCGGCCCGCGCTGGCGGGCGCGGCGGCTGGGGCGCTGGCCGGCGGCGTCGGGGCGTCGATCTATGCGCTGCACTGCATGGAGCTGACCGCGCCGTTCCTTGCCGTCTGGTACGTGAGCGGGATCGCGGTGCCGGTGCTCGTGGGTGCGTTGCTCGGGCCGCGCCTGCTGCGCTGGTAGGCAGGCAGGTGCTGCCCTTGGGGCTCAGCGCTTCTTGCTGCCGAAGATTCCGCCCAGCACGCCGCGCAGGATCTCCTTGCCCACCGAGGTGCCCATGGTGCGCACCGCCGACTTGGCCATGGTCTGAACCAGGCCGTCGTGCTTGGCGCCGCGCGGGCCGGTGGTACCGAAAAGCATGTCGTTGAGCATGCCTCCCATGCCGGAGCCCGAGGACTCGGCCGTGCCCTTGGCGGCGCCTGGTGCGGCAGAGGCAGGAGCGTCGGGGGCGCTTTCGGCGCGGCCCTTGAGCTTCTCGTAGGCCGATTCGCGGTCCACCGACTTCTCGTAGACGCCGGCGACCAGTGAGCCCGAGATCAGCGCCTTGCGCTGCTCGGGCGTGATCGGGCCGAGCTGGCTGGCCGGCGGCAGCACGAACACGCGCTCGGTCACGCTGGGGCGGCCCTTCTCGTCGAGCAGGCTCACCAGCGCCTCGCCGACCGCAAGCTCGGTGATGGCGGTCTCGATGTCCAGCCCCGGCTTCTGGCGCATGGTGCTGGCGGCGGCCTTCACTGCCTTCTGGTCGCGCGGGGTGAAGGCCCGCAGTGCGTGCTGCACGCGGTTGCCGAGCTGGGCCAGCACCGTGTCGGGAATGTCCAGCGGGTTCTGGGTGACGAAGTACACGCCGACGCCCTTGGAGCGCACCAGCCGCACGACCAGCTCGATGCGTTCCACCAGCGCCTTGGGCGCCTCGTTGAACAGCAGGTGGGCCTCGTCGAAGAAGAAGGCCAGCTTGGGCTGCTCGGGGTCGCCGACTTCGGGCAGCTGCTCGAAGAGCTCCGACAGCATCCACAGCAGGAAGGTGGCGTACAGGCGCGGCGAGTTCATGAGCTTGTCGGCCGCGAGCACGTTCACCACGCCCTTGCCGCCCACGGTCTGCATGAAGTCGGCGATGTTGAGCATCGGCTCGCCGAAGAACTTGTCGCCGCCCTGGGTCTCGATCTGCAGCAGCCCGCGCTGGATGGCGCCCACGCTGGCGGCGCTGATGTTGCCGTACTGGGTAGTGAACTGGCTCGAGTTCTCGCCCACGTACTGCAGCATCGCGCGCAGGTCCTTCAGGTCGAGCAGCAGCAGGCCGTTGTCATCGGCGATCTTGAACACCAGGTTCAGTACGCCGGCCTGGGTTTCGTTCACGTCGAGCATGCGGCCCAGCAGCAGCGGGCCCATGTCGGAGATGGTGGCGCGCACCGGGTGGCCCTGTTCGCCGAACACGTCCCACAGCGTGACGGGGCAGGCTGCGGGCTCGGGCAGCTCGATGCCGCGTTCCTTGAGCGTGGCGGCCAGCTTGTCGCCGATGCTGCCTTTCTGGCTGATGCCGGTCAGGTCGCCCTTGACGTCGGCCATGAACACCGGCACGCCGATGGAGGAGAGCTTCTGCGCAATGGTCTGCAGCGTGACGGTCTTGCCGGTGCCGGTGGCGCCCGTGATGAGGCCGTGGCGATTGGCCAAGCCGGGAAGGAGGTTGCACTCGATGGTGTCATGCCGTGCGATCAGAAGAGGGTCGGCCATGGGGCGCTCCGGGTCGTAACGAAGCGGGTAGTCTAGGGTGAATCGGCACGCGTTCTTCCCTCCGGGCCGGCCCGGTCCGCAGGCCGAATCATCCCGGGGTCCGCCCATGGTGTGCAACAGGGTGAAATAAGTCGAAAGAGTACGTATTTGCGCTGCAGGCGGCTTCGCGGCCGGCCTGGATGGCACTCCTATAATCCACGGCCCGCACGGTGGTTCAGGAATAAGTTTTAGGAGGTTTTTTTGTCATCGACTGCCCAGCCCCCCATTCCCGCCAACGGCGATGCCTCCGAACAGTCGCCGATCGAAAAAGAGCTGGCCGTGCTGCTCGTGAACGCGCTCAATCTCGAAGTGGCCCCCGAGGACATCGTGCCCACCGAGCCGCTGTACGGCGAAGGCCTGGGCCTCGACTCGATCGACATCCTCGAAGTGGCGCTCGAAGTCTCGCGCCGCTATGGCTTCCAGCTGCGTTCGGACGACGAACGCAACCAGCAGATCTTCCAGTCGCTGCGCACGCTCGCGGCTCACGTCGCGCAGCATCGCGTCGCCACCTGATCCCATGTCCCGATGGCGAATAGCGCTCCTGCTGGTGGTGGGTGTCGCATATGCCGGCCTCTCCCACTGGATGACGCTGTTCCACGCGACGCAGCCGTGGGCGGTGGTCGTGCTGCTCGGCCCGCTCTGGCTCGCCGCCATGGGCTTGGCCGGCAGCTGGTTCGGCCGATGGGGCGTCGCCATTGCCGCGGTTGCGGGCATCGGTGGCTTCTCGCTCGTCTTCCTGGGTGAGGCGGGCGACCCCAACCGGCTGTACGTGATGCAGCACGTGGCCATCAACGGCGCGCTGTGCGGCTGGTTTGGCTCCACGCTGCGCGGCAAGGGCCTGCCGCTGATCACGCAGTTCGCGCAGCGCGTGCATCCGCTGCGCGGCCACATGCTCTCCTACACCACGCAGCTCACGCGCATCTGGACCGGCTTCTTCGCGGTGATGGTGGCGGCCTCGATCGTCATCTACCTCACACGGCCGTTCTCCGACTGGTCGCTGTTCGCCAATGTGCTGTCGCCCGTGATGGTGACGCTGCTTTTCGTGGGCGAACACCTGGTGCGCTACCGGCTGCATCCCGAATTCGAACGCACGCGCCTCGTGGACGCGGTGCGCGCGTTCTACGGCACGTCGTCGGTTGACACCAGCCCCGGCGGCCAATGACACAGGCGCCGCCCGCGTGACGACAGACGACACCCGCTTCCTCCCGCTGCTCGCGAACCGCGACTTCGACGCCCCCCTCGCATGGCGCGCTGGCGAGCCGGTGAGCGCGCGCCAGTTCCTGGCCGATGTGGCCCGCTTCGCGCCCGCGCTGCCGGCCGAGGGCGATGCCGTCAATCTCTGCGGCGACCGATATGCCTTCGCGGTGAGCCTGGGCGCGGCGCTGGTGCGCGGCCGCGCGAGCATGCTGCCGCCCGATGCGCGGCCCGACACGATCTCGCGGCTGCTCGAATCCCGCGGCTCGCCGCTTTTCGCGCACACCGACGCCTCGCACATCCAGACGCCGGGCATGGAGCGGCTGTTGCTCGAGGGACTGGCCGGTCCGGCGGGGAATGCCGCCGTGGCCGTGCCGCGCATCGACGCGGGCATGCACGCCGCCAGCCTGCTGACCTCGGGCTCCACCGGCGTCCCCCAGCCGCACGCGAAGACCTGGCGCACGCTGGTGGGCGATGTGGAAGTGGCCGTCAAGCGCCTGTGCCGGGTGCTGGAGCGCCCGAGCCTGGAGGGCCTGACGCTGGTGGCCACCGTGCCGGTCCAGCACAGCTACGGGCTGGAGTCTTCCGTGCTGCTGGCCATGCTGGGCGGCGCGATCTTCGAGAGCGGCCGGCCGTTCTTTCCGGCCGACGTCGCGAAGACGCTGGCTTCCGTGCCCCGCCCGCGCGCGCTGGTGACCACTCCTTTCCACCTCAAGACGCTGCTGCTGTCGGGCATCGAGCTGCCGCAGGTCGACCTGATCCTCTCGGCCACCGCGCCGCTGTCGCCGCAGCTCGCCCTGCAGGCCGAGCAGGCGATGGGCGGCGTGCTGCTCGAGATCTACGGCAGCACCGAGTCGGGCCAGGTCGCCACGCGCCGCACCACCGACAACGAGATCTGGGAGACCTTCGGCGAGATCCGCGTGCATGCCGAACCCTCGGCCGATGGCGGCCCCGAGCGCTTCGTCTTCAGCGGCGACTTCATTCCCGAGCCCACGCCGATGGCCGACGTGCTCGAACTGCTCGACGAGCGGCGCTTCCGCCTTTTCGGCCGCGCCAACGACCTCATCCATGTGGCCGGCCGGCGCAGTTCGCTGGCGCACCTGAACTTCCACCTCAACAGCATTCCGGGCGTGGACGACGGCGCCTTCTGGCTGCCCGACGAGGTGGCCGACGGCGTGGTGCGGCCGGTGGCCTTCGTGGTCGCGCCGACGCTCTCGGCCGGCGAGATCATCGCGGCCCTGCGGCAGCGGCTGGAGCCCGTTTTCGTGCCGCGGCGCGTGGTGCAGGTGAAGAGCTTTCCGCGCGAAGGCACGGGCAAGCTCACCGTGCGGGCGCTGCGCGAATTCGCGCTGGCGCAACTGGCGGAAGACGACACGCCGGTGCAGATGGCGCACGAGGTGCCGGTCGATCACCCGGCGTTCGCGGGCCACTTCCCGGGCCAGCCGCTGCTGCCGGGCGCGCTGGTGCTGGCCGAGGTGATGGAAGCCATTCGCCGCGTGCCGGCGCTGGCGGCGCGGCTGGGCGAGCATCCGACGCTCGCCGCCGCCAAGTTCCTGGCGCCCGTGCGGCCCGGCGCGGTGCTTTCCATCGAGCTGAATCCCGAGGCCGGAGCCGCCCGGGGCGTGCGATTCGACGTGCGCTGCGACGGCGCGGTGGCTGTCACCGGCCGCTGGACGGGCATGCAAGAGTCGGCGTGATGAAGCACACCGAAGTGGAGACGCGCGCCGTGGACGAGGCGGACCGCACCGCACAGGCCGCGCCCAAGGCCGCGCACAAGGGCGAGAGCGGCGCCTGGGCGCATGCGCCCGAGCGCAGCAACATGCTCGCGCTGCGCTTCATCGTGATGATGGCGCTGGTGTTCGGCCGCCACGTCACCCGGCTGCTGCTGCCGCCGATCGCGCTGTACTTCCTGCTCTTCGCGCCGGCGCAGCGCCGCCACATCAAGCGCTATCTGTTCCGCGCCATCGGGCCGCGGGCGGGCTGGGTCGACGGTTTCCGGCTGCTGCATGCCTTCGCGTCCACCGTGCTCGACCGCGTGTATTTCCTGCGCGGGCGCATGGATCTCTTCAAGGTGAAGATCGAGGGCAACGAGCCGCTCGACGTCGAACTGGCGAACGGGCGGGGCGCCTTCCTGCTCGGCGCCCACGTCGGCAGCTTCGAGGCGCTGGGCGCCTGCAAGCAGCAGACGCACCAGCGCCACATGCGCCTGGCGATGCTGATGTACCCGGACAACGCGCGGCGCATCACCGGCATCCTCAATGCCATCGCGGTGCCCGAGCTGCGACCCCACGTCATCGCGCTGGGCCGGCCGCACTCGATGCTCGAGCTGCGCGACTGGCTCGACGGCGGCGGCATGGGCGGCATGCTGGCCGACCGCACGCTGCCGGGCAGCGAAGACCAGCCGGCGCACCAGCGCGGCAACAACATCGTGCTGCCGTTCCTCGGGCAGCCCGCCGTCTTCAACGACGGCCCCTTCCGCCTGGCCGCGCTGCTGCGCCGCAAGGTGTTCTTCATGGCGGGGCTCTATGGCGGAGGCGCGCGCTACGATGTCCGGTTCGACCCGCTGGCCGACTTCGGCGAGCGGGCCGCGAGCCCCGCGGAGCGTGAGCAGCGCATCCGCGAGGCCGTCGAAGCCTACGTGGCGCGCCTGGAGGCGATGTGCCGCGCGTACCCCTACAACTGGTTCAATTTCCATGATTTCTGGCTCGAAGATGCGGCTTGACCGGCTTTGCAGGGCATTCGTGCTCGCACTGGCCTTCTGCGCCGTGCCGGCCTGGGCGGCGTTCGACCTGCCCGAGCTGATGACGCTGCTGGCAAAGCAGAAGAGCGGGGAGGCCCGCTTCACCGAACAGCGCTTCGTACATGGCCTCGAAGGCCCGCTCGACGCCAGCGGCACGCTGAGCTTCGACGCGCCGGACAAGCTGGTGCGCCGCACGCTGTCGCCGCGCATCGAGACCATGGCGGTCGAGGGCAACACGCTGACGCTCTCGCGCGGCGGGCGCAACCGCACGCTGGCGCTCGACAGCATGCCCGAGCTGCTGGGGCTGGTCGAAGCCATGCGCGGCACGCTGACTGGCGACGGCGCCACGCTGCAGCGCTACTTCCGCAGCACCGTCTCGGGCTCCGCCGCCAAGTGGACGCTCGACCTCACGCCGCTGGACAGCCGCCTTGCAGCGCAGGTGCGCAGCATGCGCATCAGCGGCCGCGCGAGCGACGTGCTGGGGCTGGAGATGGAATTCGTCGGCGGCGACCGCTCGGTCATGAACATCACCCCGGGGGCGGCCGCTTCCGCTCCCGCGCCGGCCGGCGCTCCCGGACGCACCACGCCGTGATGCAGACGGGGCAACTGCAGCAGTCGGGCGGCCCGCCCGACTGGCGGCGCAGGGCAGTCGTGCTGCTGGCATGGCTGCTGGTGCTGCTGTGCGGCGTGGTGGTGATCGCGCGCACGCAGATCGGCGCCGATCTCTCGGCCTTCCTGCCCAAGAGCCCCGACGTGCGCCAGCGGGTGCTGATCGAGCAGCTGCAAAGCGGCGTCGCCTCGCGCACGCTGATGCTGGGCATCGAAGGCGGCAGCGTGGAGCAGCGGGCGGCAGTATCGCGCGCGGTGGCGAAGGAAATGCGCCAGAGCAAGCTCTTCGAGCTGGTCCAGAACGGCGACGTCAGCGACTGGAGCGACAGCGGCACCTGGGTGTTCCAGCACCGCTACCAGCTCTCGCCCGGCGTGAATCCCGGGCATTTCACCGTCGAGGGCCTGCGCGATGCCATCAACGAAACGCTGTCGATGCTGGGTACCCCGGCCGGCAACGTGATCAAGCCCTTCCTCGACCGTGACCCGACCGGCGAAACCCAGCGCATCGCCATGGAACTGGTGCCCGCGAGCTCGCCGCGCAGCGAGGACGGCGTGTGGATGTCGCGCACCGCGCCGCGCGCGCTGATGATCGCCACCACGCGTGCCGCCGGAAGCGACCTCGACGCGCAGGCCGTGGCCATCGCGCGCGTGCACGCCGCCTACGAGGCCGCAGTGCGCGACATGGGTGCCGAGGCCCCCAAGCTGCTGCTGAGCGGTCCGCCGGCGTTCTCGGTGATGAGCCGCGACAAGATCAAGACCGAGGCGATCCACCTCGCGGTGGTGGGCGGCATCGTCATGGGCGGGCTGCTGCTGCTGGCTTTCGCCTCGCCGCGCGCGCTGGTCATCGCCTTCCTGCCGGTGGCCACGGGCGTGGTGATCGGCACCGCTAGCGTGAGCCTGGTGTTCGGCTCGGTGCACGGGCTCACGCTGGGCTTCGGCAGCACGCTGATCGGGGAGACGGTGGACTACGCCATCTATTACCTGATCCAGGCGCGGCAGGCAGGGGCGGGCGCGGTGGCCGGCACCGGCTGGCAGCGCTGGCGCGACCTGAACTGGCCCACGGTGCGGCTCGGGCTGCTGACCTCGGTATGCGGCTTCGCGGCGCTGGTGTTCTCTGGCTTCCCGGGGTTGGCGCAGTTGGGCGTGTTCTCGATCGCGGGCCTGGTCTCGGCCGCGCTGGCCACGCGCTACGTGCTGCCGGTGCTGGCTCCCGATGGCGCCACCGGCATGGGCATGCGGCGGTACATGGCGCAACTCGCGGGCGCGCTGGTGCGCGGCCTGCCGAGCCTGCGCTGGCCGCTGGCGGCGCTGGGCGTGGCCGCACTGGCGCTGGTGCTGTGGCAGGGCGGCCATCTGTGGCGCGCCGACCTCGGTGCGATGAGCCCGGTGCCCAAGGCCTCCCAGCAGCTCGACGAGATGCTGCGCAACGACATCGGCGCGAGCGATGGCGGCGTGCTGGTGGTCGCCTACGGCGACGACGAGCAGGCCGCGCTGCGCCACACCGAGGCTGCCGCCGCGCGGCTGGACGCGCTGGTCGACAGCGGCGAGCTGGTCGGCTACGAGACCGTTACCCGCGTGCTGCCGAGCCTGGAGGTGCAGAAGGCGCGCATCGCCGGCCTGCCCGATGCCGAAACCCTGCGAGCCAACCTGGCCGAAGCAACCAAGGGCCTGCCGCTGCCGGCCTCGCGGCTCGGCCCCTTCCTGGCCGACGTGGAGGCCGCGCGCAAGCTGCCGCCGGTGCAGCGTGCCGAACTGGCCGACGGGCCGCTTGGCCCGATCCTGAACACGCTGATGTACGAGCGTCCCGGCGGCGGCTGGGGCACGCTGGTGGTGCTGCATCCAGGCGCGAAGTTCGACCAGGGCCGTCTCGAAGCGGCGCTGGCGGGGCTGCCCGAGGTGCAGGTGGTCGACGTCGGGCGAGAGCTCGCGAGCCTCTACCAGCGCTATCTGCACGAAGCCTTCGTGCAGGTGCTGCTCGGTGCGCTGGCCGTCGTGGTGCTGCTCGGCATCTACCTGCGTTCGTGGCGCCGGCTGCTGGCCGTGTGCCAGCCGCTGCTGTTCGCGGTGGTGCTCACGCTGGGCGGCATGGCGGTGCTGCAGGCGGCGCTCGGCATCCTGCACCTGGTGGGCTTGCTGCTGATCGTGGCGGTGGGCTCGAACTACGCGCTTTTCTTCGACCAGCTGCGCACCACTGGCCGGGCCGACGAGGACACGCTGGCCTCGCTGATGCTGGCCAACCTGACGACGGTGGTGTCCTTCGGGCTGATCGCCATCTCGGACATTCCGGCGCTGTCGTCCATCGGCCGGGTGGTCGCGCCGGGGGCGCTGCTGGCGCTGCTGCTGTCGGCGGCTTTTGCACGGCGAGTGGGGCCTTCGAAGGCTTCGCGCGGCGCATGAGGGGAAAATCCGGCCCCATGTCTTCCGTGCCTGCATCCACCGAATCCTGGCCCTGGCCGCCGGCCATCCGCGCCAGTGCCGCGTGGCACGTCGCAGCCATCGGCGCGGGCGTGCTGGTGCCGGGCGCCTTGCCCTGGGCCGTGGGCGCGATCGTGCTGAACCACGCGCTGATCACCGGCGCCGGCCTCACGCCGCGCAGCAGCCTGCTGGGCCCCAACGTCACCCGCCTGCCCGAGGCGGCCGCGGCGCGTCGCGAGGTCGCCATCACCATCGACGACGGCCCGGAGCCCGAAGTCACGCCGCACGTGCTCGACCTGCTCGACGCCCATGGACAGCGCGCCACCTTCTTCTGCATCGCCGAGCGGGTGCTGGCGCAGCCGGCGCTGGCGCGCGAGATCGTCGCGCGCGGCCACAGCATCCAGAACCACACGGCGCGGCACCGGCACAACTTCTCGTTCCTCGGGCCGCGCGGTTTCGCAGCCGAGATAGCGCGGGCGCAGGACATCCTCGCCGACGTCACCGGCCAGCGCCCGACCTGTTTCCGCGCGCCGGCCGGCCTGCGCAACCCTTTCCTCGAACCCGTGCTGCACCGCCTCGGCCTCTCGCTCGTGAGCTGGACGCGGCGCGGCTTCGACACCCGCGAGGGCGACGCCGCCAAGGTTATGGCGCGCCTGAGCCGCAACCTGCAGGCGCGCGACATCCTGTTGCTGCACGACGGCAACGCCGCGCGCACCGCTGCGGGACAACCTGTTTTGCTGGAGGTATTGCCCTTGTTGCTCGAACGCCTGCGCGCTGATGGTTTGCGCGCCGTGACCCTGCCCGAAGGCCTGAAGCCATGAGCGCGGTGATGTCGTCTTCGTCGTCGACCGAGACCGCCTGGCGCGAGCTGCACGAGGCCGCGACCATCCCCTACAAGAAGAGCGGCAGCTTCGCCTGGCACTTCGCGCGCGGCAAGCTGGGGCGCGACCCGGTGTTCCGCGGGCTGCTCGAACGCAGGCTGTTCGGCGAGCAGCACCAGCGCGTGGTCGACATCGGCTGCGGCCAGGGCCTTTTCGCGAGCCTGCTGGCTTCGATGAGCGCGATGCAGAAGCAGGGCCGTTGGCCGTCGTCGTGGGCAGCCACGCCGCACGGCGCCGACTACACCGGCATCGAACTGATGCCCAAGGACGTGGCGCGCGCCGAGGCCTCCATCGGCCATCTGGAGCCCGCGCCCCGGCTGGTCTGCGCCGACATGTGCAAGGCCGAACTGCCCGACTGCGATCTGGTTGTGATCCTCGACGTGCTGCACTACGTGAACCTCGAGGCGCAGGAAGGCGTGCTGCTGCGCGTGCGCGATGCGTTGCGCCGTGGCGGCAACCCGCACGCCCGGCTGCTGCTGCGCGTGGGCGATGCGTCCAGCCGGCGCGGCTTCGCGATCAGCCAGTGGGTGGACCGCACGGTCACGCGCATCCGCGGCCACAAGGTCTCGCCGACCTGGGGACGGACGCTGGCCGAATGGACGGCGGTGCTGGACAGCCTGGGCTTCCGCGTGCAGAGCATTCCGATGAGCGAGGGCACTCCCTTCGCCAACGTGCTGCTGGTGGCCGACCTGGAGCCGGCTGCTTGACCGCGCCGCAGACGCTCGACCGCGCGGGCATCGCCCGGCGCATTCCGCACAGCGGCAGCATGTGCCTGCTGGAGCGGCTCGAAGGCTGGGACGCCGACACCATCCGCTGCAGTACCACCACCCATTCGCAGGCCGACAACCCGCTGCGCACCGAAAGCGGCCTGCTGGCGCCGAACGCCATCGAATACGCCGCGCAGGCGATGGCCCTGCACGGCGGTTTGCTGGCGGAAGAGGGCAGCGCGCCCTCGGCCGGTTTCCTCGCGAGCGCGCGCAACGTGAAGCTGGCGGTGGCGCGGCTGGACGACGTCGCCGGCGCCTTGCAGGTCGCGGCCCGGCGCCTGTCGGGCGACGACCGGCAGATCCTCTATGAATTCACGGTGAAGGCCGACGACGGCCGCATGCTGGCTGAAGGCCGTGCCGTGGTGGTCCTGAACACCCCGCTGGCAGCAGCAGAAAGCACGGCGACGCCATGAGTCTCGAAGGAAAACGCGCACTGATCACCGGTGCCAGCGGCGCGCTCGGCGCCGCCATGGCCGAACGCCTGGCCCGCGACGGCGCGACGGTGCTGCTGCACGCCAACTCGCGGCCCGAGGCGGTCGAGCAACTGGCGGCATCGATCACGGCCGCGGGCGGCAAGGCCGAATGCCATGTCTTCGACCTGTGCAGCGACGAGGCCGCCGCCGCGGCATGCACGCGCATCCTCGAAGGCGGGCCGGTGCAGATCCTGGTCAACAACGCGGGCGTGCACGACGACGCCGTGCTGCCCGGCATGCGCGCCGACCAGTGGCACAAGGTGATCGACGTGTCGCTCAACGGCTTCTTCCGCGTCACGCAGCCCTTGCTGCTGCCGATGATGCGCACGCGCTGGGGGCGCATCCTGAACATCTCGTCGGTGGCGGCCATTGCGGGCAATCGCGGGCAGGTCAACTACGCCGCGGCCAAGGGGGCGCTGAACAGCGCGACCAAGGCGCTCTCGCTTGAGGTCGCCTCGCGCGGCGTGACGGTGAACGCCATCGCGCCGGGGATCATCGCGTCGCCGATGGCCGACGCAGTGTTCGACCCCGCCGTCATCAACCAGATGGTGCCGGTGAAGCGCGCCGGAACGCCGCAGGAAGTGGCGGCGCTGGCCTCGTTCCTCGCGAGCGAGGAGGCGGGCTACATCACGGGGCAGGTGATCTCGATCAACGGCGGGATGATCTGAAGCCCCGGCAACGAACCTACAGCGGCAGCGTATCGAAGGCCGCGTAGGCCGTCGCCAGCCACGACTTCACGCGCTGGCGCTCCAGCAGCCCCAGCGCATGCGGCCCTTCGCGGTCGTTCACGGCCTTCCAGAAGCTGGTGTTCTGCGCATCGATCTTGCGCATGCTCGCGTCGTGCAGGCGGGGCAGGGCGATCACGCGCGCGCCGTTGGCCGCGGCCTTCGCGAGCGACTGCGAACCCAGCAGCATGCCGAAGTCGCTGCCGCGGCCGTAGTTCTGCACCACGATGTAGTTGGGGCGGTTGCCGAAGGTGTCGATCAGCGTGCCGAGCAGGTCGGTCGAGTCCTTGCCGTCGTCCAGCACATGCCAGAAGTTGACGGTGACGCCGATCTCGGCGAACACGTCGAAGAGGTCGGATTCCTTGATCCAGCGCGCGAGCGGCGCCAGCGTCTGCGCCGCGAGGTCGACGATCACGCTCTGCTGCGGGTTCGTCTCGAAGCCGTTGACGACCGTATCGAGCCCTTCGAAGCTGTCGACCACCACCGGCGAGGCGAAGCCTTCGTAGAAGCGGGTGAACGAGCTGTGCGAGCGGTCGGTGTCGAAGCCGGTGAAGGGCCGGCTGTGGTCGATGAAGTACTGGGCCAGCACGCGCGCGGTGACCGACTTGCCTACGCCGCCTTTTTCGCCGCCGATGAAATTGATGGAGCTCATGAGTTGCTGCTGCCTCGAATGGGTTGAGGAGGGGGAGGGCCGGGCCATTCTAGGGGTCGGCTTTCTCCTTCGATTCGTCGCCTCTTGCGATCGCGTAACGGCTTGCAGCAAGAGGCGCGCCCGGCGGGCTCACTTGGGCACGAGCGTGAAAAGCGGCATGACCACCCCCATCACCCAGTTCTGCCCGAAGTCGAGCGCCGCTCGGCGGTACTTCTCGTCGGCCTGGGCCGCGAGCAGGTCGAGCCGTGCAACCACCTTCGACAGTTCGCGGTCGGCCACGAGGTTGCGGCCGCGGTCGCTGATCTCGGTGGCCAGAAGCAGCGGCTGGCCGTCGGGGCCGGTCTTGGAGGAGATGAGCCACAGCGAGATCTCGAAGTTGCGTGCGGCCCTGAAGCTGTTCTCGGCGTTGACGCCGTCGAGCATGGTCTGGTCCCAGGTGTCGCCGTTGGCTTGCTTGAGCATGGTGGCCCAGCCGTAGACCAGCGCCGCCACGCGGTCGCCCTGGTAGCCCTGCGGAGTGGTGTCGAAGGCCATGCGGATGGCATCGATGCCGCTGGCGCCCTTGAGTTCGGGCAGGGGCGGTCCCTTGAGCACCGCGTCCCAGGAGCGCTGGATGGCTTCGTCCATGCTGGCCGCCGACTTTCGCCATTCGCGCGGGTTGCGCTTGTAGAGCGTGCTCTGCACCCGGCGCACCGACTGCAGGTTGTCGCGCAGCGACAGGTTGGCGATGCGGTTGGCGCCGGACTGGAGCCATTCCTGGTTGTTGTAGGGCTCGGCGCGCTCGGTGTCGCGCATCGACGAACAGCCTGCGGTGCCCAGCGCGACGGCCATGCCCGCCAGGAGGCAGGCCCATCGTGCGGCGAGGGGTGAAACCGGGGAATCGTGCATGCCCTGACGTTATCATCCACGGCTGGGGCGGCGGCCTGCTGCAAGCTGCGGGCCCGTGCAATTTTCCTTACAAATCAATACCTTGGCGGTACAGCCAAGGCAGGCCGACAAGTCGTGCGTCTTAATTCCATCAAGCTATCGGGCTTCAAGTCGTTCGCCGAACCCACCAACTTCATGCTGCCGGGCCAACTGGTGGGCGTTGTCGGGCCCAACGGTTGCGGCAAGTCGAACATCATGGATGCGGTGCGCTGGGTGCTCGGCGAATCGCGCGCCTCGGAGCTGCGCGGCGAGTCGATGCAGGACGTGATCTTCAACGGCACGACCACCCGCAAGCAGGCCAGCCGCTCGAGCGTGGAACTGGTGTTCGACAACGCCGACCATCGCGCCGGCGGCCAGTGGAACCAGTTCAGCGAGATCGCCGTGCGCCGCGTGCTCACCCGCGACGGCACCAGCAGCTACTACATCAACAACCAGCCGGTGCGCCGCCGCGACGTGCAGGACGTGTTCCTGGGCACCGGCCTCGGCCCCCGCGCCTACGCCATCATCGGCCAGGGCACGATCAGCCGGATCATCGAATCCAAGCCCGAAGAACTGCGCCTCTTCCTAGAAGAAGCCGCCGGCGTCTCCAAGTACAAGGAGCGCCGCCGCGAAACCGAGAACCGCCTGGGCGACACGCGCGAGAACCTCACGCGGGTCGAGGACATCCTTCGCGAACTCAACGCCAACCTCGAGAAGCTCGAGAAGCAGGCCGAGGTGGCCGCGCGCTACAACGCGCTGCAGGGCGACGCCACGAAGAAACAGCACCAGCTGTGGTTCCTCAAGCGCAGCGAGAGCAACGCCGACCAGGCCAAGATCAAGGCCGACTCCGAGCGCGCCATCAACGACCTCGAATCGCGCACGGCCGACCTGCGCCACATCGAGGCCGAGCTCGAAACCGTGCGCCAGGCGCACTACGGCGCCGGCGACCAAGTCAACCAGGCGCAGGGCAAGCTCTACGAGGCCAGCGCCGAAGTCGGCCGGCTCGAAGGCGAGATCCGCTTCGTGGTCGAGGGCCGCCAGCGCGTCGAGCAGCGCCTGATCCAGCTGCGCGAGCAGATGGGCCAATGGGGCCGCCGCCGCGAAGAGGCCGAGGCCGAGATCGAGACCCTGGCCGGCGCTGGCGTGGATGCGGAAGAGCAGGCCATCATGCTGGCCGCCCAGCTCGAAGAGCACGACGCGCGCCTGCCCGATCTCGAAGAGGCTGTGCAGCGCGCGCAGGACGAGGCCAATGCCCAGCGCACGACCGTGTCGCAGGTGCAGCAGCAGATCCAGGTGCTGGCCGCCGACCAGCGCAACATCGAGGAACAGAGCCGCCAGCTCACCATGCGCAGCGAACGCCTGCGCGCCGACCAGAATGCGCTGGCCGCGCCCGATGAAGCCCGCCTGCTCGAAATGCAGGAGCAGCACGCGATGGCGCAGGAGGCCGCGAGCGAAGCCGACGCGCGCCTGCAGGAGCTGCAGGAAGCCGTGCCGCAGCTCGACGACGACCGCCGCGCGAAGCAACTGGCCGTCAACACCGAAGGTGCCCGCCATGCCGAGTTCTCGGCCCGTCTCGAGGCGCTGCGCGCGCTGCAGGAAAAGGTCAAGACGGACGGCAAGCTGGCTCCCTGGCTCGCCAAACACGGCCTCGACGGCCTGCAAGGCCTGTGGAGCCGCATCCACATCGAACAGGGCTGGGAGAACGCGCTCGAAGCCGCGCTGCGCGAGCGCCTGGGTGCGCTCGAAGTCAGCCGGCTGGAAATGGTGCGCGCCTTCGGCAACGACGCGCCGCCAGCCAAGCTGGCCTTCTACAGCCCGCCGGCCGCAGCCGTGCCCGAGGGCTCGGCAACGCTGCCGCGCCTTTCGAGCTTGCTGCGCCTGAACGATGCCGGCCAGCAGGCGCTGCTGAGCGACTGGCTGCATGGCTGCTACACCGCCGCCAGCTTCGAGGAAGCGCTGGCCCAGCGCGGTTCGCTGCAGCCCGGCGAGGTCATCTATGTGCGCAGCGGCCATGCCGTCTCTGCGCACAGCGTCAACTTCTACGCGCCCGATTCCGAGCAGGCCGGCCTGCTGGCCCGCCAGCAGGAAATGGAAAACCTGGAGCGCCAGCTGCGCGCCCAGACGCTCATCACCGAAGAGGCGCGCACTGCGCTGGTCCGCGCCGAAGCCGCCTATGCGGATGCGGCTTCGCGCCTCGTCACGGCCCGGCGCGAAGCCGCCGAGACCCAGTCGCGCGCGCACGAACTGCAGGTCGAGACGCTGCGCATGACGCAGCTCGCCGAGCAGACCCGCGCCCGCAGCCAGCAGCTGGCCGCCGACCTCGGCGAAGTCGACGCGCAGCTCGAGGAACTGCAGGAAAGGCGCATCGCAGCCGAAGGCCGCTTCGAGGAACTCGACATGCAGCTGGCCGACAGCCAGGAACGCCATGCCGAACTCGACGAGCGCGTGATCGAAGCCAACCGCGCGCTGGCCGCGAGCCGCGAGCAGCATCGCAGCCTCGAACGCCAGGCGCAGGAGGCCACCTTCTCGCAGCGCACGCTCGAAGCCCGCCGCGCGGAGCTCAACCGCTCGATCGAAACCGCCGCGCAGCAGACAGTGGCGCTCACCGACGAAGACGAGCGCGCCCGTGCCGAACTGAGCCGCCTGTCCGACGCCGCGGCCCAGGCCGGCCTGCAGGACGCGCTGGCGCTCAAGCTCGAACGCGAGGCCGCGCTGGGCGCGGCGCGCAGCCAGTACGACGACCTCACGCTCAAGTTGCGCGCCAGCGACGAGCGCCGCCTGCAGCTCGAGCGCGAGCTCGACCCGCTGCGCCAGCGCATCACCGAGTTCCAGCTGAAGGAGCAGGCCGCGCGCCTGGGCGTCGAGCAATACCAGCAGCTGCTCGACGACGCCGGCGCCGACCTCGAAGCCGTCGAGCAGTCGATCGAGACCGAGAAGGTAAAGCTCACCGGGCTGCAGAGCGAAATCGACCGCCTCAACCGCGAGGTGGTCGCGCTCGGTGCGGTGAACCTTGCCGCGCTCGACGAACTCGCCATCGCGAGCGAGCGCAAGACCTTCCTCGACGCGCAGTCGGCCGACCTGAACGAAGCCATCGGAACGCTGGAAGACGCCATCCGCAAGATCGACGCCGAGACGCGCGACCTGCTGGGCGGCACCTTCAAGATCGTCAACGAGCACTTCAGCCGGATGTTCCCGGAGCTCTTCGGCGGCGGCAATGCCAAGCTCATGATGACCGGCGACGAGATCCTCGATTCCGGCGTGCAGGTGATGGCGCAGCCTCCCGGCAAGAAGAACCAGACCATCCACCTGCTGTCGGGCGGCGAGAAGGCGCTCACGGCCATCGCGCTCGTGTTCGCCATCTTCCAGCTGAACCCGGCGCCTTTCTGTTTGCTCGACGAAGTGGACGCGCCGCTGGACGACGCCAACACCGAGCGCTATGCCAAACTCGTCTCCGCCATGAGCCGCGAAACCCAGTTCCTCTTCATCAGCCACAACAAGATCGCCATGGAAATGGCCGAACAGCTGATCGGCGTGACGATGCAGGAGCAGGGCGTCTCGCGCATCGTGGCGGTCGACATGGAGTCGGCGGTGTCCATGGTCGAAGCCGCATAAGCCGGGCGGCAACGATCCATGAGCAATCTCACACTCGCCCTGGCAATCTTCGGCGGCCTCGTTCTCGCGGCCGTCGTCGGCTACGAGGCCATGATGTCGCGCCGCAATGCGCCGCGGCAACCCGACGCGGTCGATGTCGCGCTCGACGAGGCCGAGCGCGCGCTGGCCGCAGGCGCCGACGACGTGGAGCCGGTGCTTCATGTCGATCCCAACAAGGTGCAGGTCGCCGACCGGCATGAGCCGCTGTTCGACCCCGACCTCCCGGCGCCCAGCGGCGTACCTGTGCCTACTGCCGAGCGTCGCGGCGGACTCGATCCACTGATCGACGTGATCGCGCCGATCTCGCTCGACGGCCTGGCCTCGGGCGATGCCGCCATTGCTGCCATGCCCTCGACCCGCCGGGCCGGCAGCAAGCCGGTGGCCATCGAGGGCCTGAACGAGCACACGGGCCAGTGGGAGCCTCCCGTTCCCGGCCAGCGCTACAGCGCCTTCCAGGTCGGCGTGCAACTGGCCAACCGCACGGGCGCGCTCAACGAGATCGAGTATTCCGAGTTCGTGGTCAAGGCCCAGGCCTTCGCCGACGCGGTCAACGGTGCTCCCGAGTTCCCCGAGATGCTCGACGAAGTGGCGCGTGCCCGCGAACTCGACCAGTTCGCCAGCGCGCACGATGCGCAGCTGAGCTTCGTGCTGCGTGCGCTGCATGCGGCCTGGAGTCCCGGCTACGTGCAGCAGAACGCCGCACGGCTGGGCTTCGTGGCGGGCATCATTCCCGGGCGCATGGTGCTGCCGGCCAGCGAGGCCGGCCTGCCGCCGATCCTCGGGCTGGCCTTCGACACCCAGGCCGCACTGGCCGACGATCCGGCCCAGTCGGCCATCCGCGAACTCAGCCTGAGCCTGGACGTGCCGCAGGTCGACCGTGCCGAGGAGCCTTTCCGCCGCATGCGCGAAGCCGCCGCCACGCTGGCGCGCGAGATGGACGGCGTGGTCACCGACAGCGACGGCCAGCTGCTGCGCGACGAGACCATGGACGTCATCGGCGCCGACCTCGAACAGCTCTACGACACGCTCGACGGGCGCGACCTTGCCGCCGGGTTCTCCGCTGGCGCGGCGACTCTTCAGCTGATTTCGATTCCTCCCCGGGAGACACCATGACGACGCGCGACGAAGCGGCACGCGAAGCCGCCGCACTGAGCGAACAGCTCCACAGGCACGCCCATCTCTACTACGTGCTCGACGCGCCCGAGCTGCCGGACGCGGAGTACGACAAGCTCTTCCAGCGCCTGCAGGCCATCGAAGCCGAGTTTCCCGATCTGCGCACGTCCGATTCGCCGACCCAGCGCGTCGGCGGCAAGGTGCTCGATGGCTTCGTGAAGGTGCGCCACAAGGTGCCGATGCTGTCGATCCGCACCGAGACCGACATCACGCCCGGCGGCGCGAGCGCCTTCGATGCGCGCGTGCGCCGGGAACTGGGCCTGGCCGAGGACGGGCCGCAGGTCAGCTACGTCTGCGAGCTGAAGTTCGACGGCCTCGCCATGAACCTGCGCTACGAGAACGGCGTGCTGGTGCAGGCCGCGACGCGCGGCGACGGCGAGGTGGGCGAGGATGTCACGCAGAACATCCGCACGGTTCGCGAGATTCCGTTGCGGCTCAACGGCAAGGCGCCGCCGGTGGTCGAGGTGCGCGGCGAGGTCTACATGAAGCGCGCGGACTTCGACGCGCTCAACGAGCGCCAGCGCCAGAAGATCGCGGACGGGCAGAAGAACGAGAAGGTGTTCGTCAATCCGCGCAATGCGGCGGCCGGTGCGGTGCGCCAGCTCGATCCGGCGATTGCCGCGGCGCGGCCGCTGAGCTTTTTTGCCTACGGGCTGGGCGAGGTCACGCCGGCGGCCGAGGGCGGGCCCGAGTGGCCTACGCAGTTCGACTGGCTGCAGCAGTTCCACGAATGGGGCTTCCCGGTCGCCACGCAGACGGCGCGCGCCACCGGTGCTATCGAACTCATAGCGTTTCACGAGAACATCGGCCGCCAGCGCGATGCCTTGCCGTACGACATCGACGGCGTGGTCTACAAGGTCGACAGCATCGAGCTGCAGCGGCAGCTGGGTTTCGTCTCGCGCGAGCCGCGCTGGGCCGTGGCCCACAAGTACCCGGCCCAGGAGCAGCTGACCGAGGTGGTCGGCATCGAGATCCAGGTCGGGCGCACAGGCAAGCTCACGCCGGTGGCCAAGCTGGCGCCGGTGTTCGTCGGCGGGGTGACGGTGACCAACGCCACGCTGCACAACGAGGACGAGGCCCGCCGCAAGGACGTGCGCGTGGGCGACACGGTGATCGTGCGCCGCGCCGGAGACGTGATTCCCGAAGTGGTCGGCGTCGCGCCTGAAAGCCTGGCCAAGCCCGACGACCAGCGCGGCGCGGTCTTCACGATGCCGCACAAGTGCCCCGTCTGCGGCTCGGAAGCGGTGCGCGAGGAGGGCGAGGTCGACTATCGCTGCACGGGAGGCCTGTTCTGCGCGGCGCAGCGCAAGGAGGCGATCCTGCATTTCGCGGCGCGGCGCGCGGTGGATGTCGACGGGCTCGGCGACAAACTGGTAGAGCAGCTCGTCGACTCGAACCTGATCCGCACCTTGCCCGATCTCTACAAGCTGGGCTTTATCACGCTGGCGGGGCTGGATCGCATGGCGGAGAAGTCGGCGAAGAACCTCGTCGACGCTCTGGAGGCCTCGAAGAAGACCACGCTGCCGCGCTTCCTGTTCGGCCTCGGCATCCGCCACGTGGGTGAGAGCACCGCGAAGGACCTGGCCAAGCACTTCGGCAAGCTGGACTCGATCATGGATGCGACCGAGGAACAGTTGCTCGAGGTGAACGACGTCGGCCCGGTGGTGGCGCAGAGCCTGCGCACCTTCTTCGACCAGCCGCACAACCGCGAGGTGGTCGAGCAGCTGCGCGCGTGCGGGCTGACGTGGGAGGAGGGCGAGCCGGCGGCCAGGGCGCCGAAGCCGCTGGCGGGCCTGACCTTCGTGATCACCGGTACCCTTCCTACGCTGAGCCGCGACGAGGCGAAGGATAAATTGGAGGCGGCTGGCGCGAAGGTGTCCGGCTCGGTCAGCAAGAAGACCCACTACCTGGTGGCCGGCGAAGAGGCCGGGAGCAAGCTCGAGAAGGCGCGCGAAGCCGGCGTGGAGATCATCGACGAGGCGCGTATGCTGGAGATCCTCGCCAACGGCGTTCCGGCGGCCTGAACGGGGCGCAGTCGGCAAAGGCGGCGGCCGGTCCTCTTTACCGGCCGTTACGCGACTTCATCGGAGCGCAGTCAACAGGGTCTAAAACCTGGCGTTGAAAGCTAATTGAAGGCCACAAGGAGAGTCCCTCATGAAAAGAATTCGAGTTCTCGGTGCCTGTGCAGCAGTCGGCGGCGTCGTGCTGCTGTCGGGCTGCGTGGGCGTGCCCGCCGATCCCTACTACGGCGGAGGCTATGGCGGGGGCTATTCGTCGGGGCCTTACTACAGCGAACCGGCGCCCGTGGTGGTGCCGGCACCGGTCTACATCAACGGCGGCGGCTACTACGAGCGGCGTCCGCGCTATTACGACAGGCCTTACTACGATCGCCCGAACTATCCAGCCCGCCCGCCGGTATGGGGCGGCGGTAGCCGGCCGGTGCCGCCGGTCGTGGTGCCTCGTCCGCCAGTCACGGGTGGCGGCCCCGGCTCCATCCCGACGCCGCCGCGCGGCAACGCGCGTCTGTGGACCTCGCCCGACTCCAACACCCAGACCCCTCCCTGATTCCCTTGGGGAGTGGAGACCGGAGGCCGTCGCGATAATCCCGCCATGGCCATCCGCGAAATCCTGAAAATGGGCGACCCACGGCTGCTGCGCATCGCGCAGCCGGTCGCCACCTTCGACACCGACGAACTGCACATGCTGGTGCGCGACATGTTCGAGACCATGCATGCGGTCAATGGCGCCGGTCTTGCCGCGCCGCAGATCGGCGTCGACCAGCAACTGGTGATCTTCGGCACCGATGTCGTGAACCCCCGCTACCCCGACGCGCCGCCGGTGCCTCGCACCGTGCTGCTGAACCCCGTCATCACGCCGCTGAACGACGAGGAAGAGGAGGGCTGGGAAGGCTGCCTGTCGGTGCCGGGCCTGCGCGGCGTGGTGCCGCGCTTCGCCAACATCCGCTATACCGGGTTCGATCCGTATGGCGACCCGATCGACCGGGTCGCCACTGGCTTCCATGCGCGCGTGGTGCAGCACGAGGTCGACCATCTCCTGGGCAAGCTCTACCCGATGAGGGTGCGCGATTTCTCGCGCTTCGGCTACACAGAGGTCCTGTTTCCGGGCCTCGATGCGTCCGACGACGACTGAGCCCGCTCAGTTGTACTTGCTGCTCAGCGCGAAGCGGCCGCCGCCCATGAAGGCGAGGCCGAGCGCCGCGGCAAGGAACATGCCCTGCAGTTCCAGCGCCCATCCGCCTTGCTTGCCCAGCGCGCCCAGTTCCTTGGTGTGGACCAGCGCGATCGCCACCAGCATGTTGATGGCCACGATCCAGGCGGCGGGACGCGTGTAGAGGCCGATGATCAGCAGCACGGGCGCCACCACTTCCCCGATGTAGACCAGGTAGGCCAGTGCTCCCGGCAGGCCATGCTGGGCCAGCATGCCCGAGATGAAGCCGACGCCGCCTTGCAGCTTGGCGATGCCATGCAGCAGGATCAGCACGCCAAGCGAAACGCGCAGGATGAACTTGCCGGTGTCGTCGGATTTGACCATTGTGTGGATTCCCATTGAGTGGTTGTTGAAGGGCCGTATGGTAGTGAACCCGCGGCGCTTCCAGCCAGCCCGACGAGGTGCATATGCATCCAACCCGGAGTTCTTTGGCAGAGTCCGGCGTCGGCCCGTACACTGCCTTTTGCTTACCGTTGTTGATGAGGAGAACACCAATGATGAACAAACCCTTCCGACCGGCGTTGCTCGCCGGCGCCTGCCTCGCCGCCCTGGCCTTTGCAACCCCTGCCTTCGCCGGCAAGACGCTCGATGCGGTCAAGCAGCGCGGCACCGTCAAGTGCGGCGTGACCAACGGCGTGGCCGGCTTCTCGGCGCCCGACACGCAGGGCAACTGGTCGGGCCTCGATGTCGACACCTGCCGCGCCATCGCGGCTGCCGTGCTCGGCGACGGCAAGAAGGTCGACTTCGTGCCGCTCAATTCGCAGCAGCGCTTCTCGGCCCTGCAAGCCGGCGAGATCGACATCCTCGCGCGCAACACCACCTGGACGCTCACGCGCGATGCCTCGCTGGGCTTCAACTTCACCACCATCACCTACTACGATGGCCAGGGCTTCCTGGTGCCCAAGAAGCTCAAGGTGACGAGCGCCAAGCAGCTTAAGAACGCAACCATCTGCACCCAGTCGGGCACGACCAACGAGAAGAACGTGTCGGATTACTTCCGCGCGCAGGGCATTCCGGTGAAGACGGTGGTGTTCGAGAGCTTCGAGGCTTCGTTCAAGGCCTTCTTCTCGGGCCGCTGCCAGGCCTTCACGACCGACGCGTCGGCGCTGGCCGGCCTGCGCAACAAGGAAGCGACCAACCCCGACGACTACATCATCCTGCCCGAGCTGATCTCCAAGGAGCCGCTGGCGCCGCTGGTGCGTCGCGGCGACGACGAGTGGTTCGCCATTGCCAAGTGGGTGCCCAACGCGCTCATCGAGGCAGAGGAATTCGGCGTCACGCAGGCCAATGCCGACGAGCTCAAGGCCAGCAGCAAGGACCCTGCGCAGCAGCGCCTGCTCGGTGCCGGCGAAGACCTCGGCAAGCTGCTGGGCCTCGACAAGGACTGGTCCTTCCGCGCGATCAAGGCCGTGGGCAACTACGGCGAGATCTTCGAGCGCAACGTCGGACCGAAGTCGGTGCTGAAGCTGCCCCGTGGCTCCAACAACCTCTGGAGCAAGGGCGGTCTGATCTACGCTCCCCCCGTGAGGTAAGGCCACCCCCAGGCTTCGCGCACTTCGTGTCGCTTCGCCAACCCCCTCGCCGGGGGCAACACCTGCGGCCCGGCGAAGCCGGTTCCGCGGTGTTCCTGGCATCGGATCGCTTCTCCACGACGCAATGACTATCCGTACAAGCGCTGTTCCTTCGTCATCGCGCGGGGTCTGGCTGGCCTGGGCCGTCCAGGCCCTGCTGGTGCTGGCCGTGGTGGCCGGCGCGGTCTGGGTGGTTCACCATGCGCTCGAAGTGCTGCGCGCGCGCGGCGTGCGTTCGGGCTTCGACTTTCTCACCGAGCCCGCGGGCTTCTCGATCAGCGAAGGCTGGCTCGACTTCGATGCCAGCCAGCCGTTCTGGCGCGCCTTTCTCGCGGGGCTGATCAATACGGTGCGCGCGGCGGTGCCGGCGGCCATCTTCTCGGTGGTGCTGGGCACGCTGATCGGCATCGGCCGGCTGGCGCCGCACGTGCTGCTGCGCGGCATCTGCACCGCTTACGTCGAGCTGGTGCGCAACGTGCCGCTGCTGGTGCAACTGCTGATGCTGGCCTTCGCGATGGCGAACCTGCTGCCCGACCCGACCGAGCCGGTGCGCTTGCTGCCGGGCGTGTGGCTGAGCAAGGGCGGCCTCAGCGTGCCCTGGCCGATGATGGGCGAGGGCGGGCTGCATTTCGAGCTTCCCGAGCGCGGCGATTTCGGGGTGAGCGGCGGAGCGGCGCTCAGCCCCGAGTACGTGACCATCTTGGCGAGCCTGAGTCTCTACTCGGCCGCTTTCGTGGCGGAGATCGTGCGCGCGGGCATCCTGTCGGTGCCGCAGGGGCAGGTGCTGGCGGGGCAGGCGCTGGGGCTTTCGCCGGTGCAGCAACTGCGCATCGTCGTGCTGCCGCAGGCGCTGCGGGTGATCGTGCCTTCGCTCACCAACCAGATCCTGAGCCTCACCAAGAACTCGTCGCTGGCGGTGGCGGTGGGCTATCCGGAGTTGGTGTCGGTGGCCAACACCACCATCGGGACGAACGGACGGGCCTTCGAGTGCATCGCGATCATCATGGCGGTCTACCTGTCGCTGTCGCTGGTGATCTCCTTCGGCATGAACCGCTACAACGCGCGCGTTGCATTGCGGGGCTGGCGATGAGAGTCGCAGCGCGAGGGCAACCCGTCGAATGGCGCCGCGAGCTGTGGGGCTCCCCGCTGCGTTCGCTCGCCACGGTGCTGCTGCTGGCGCTGTTGATGTGGATCGGCTTCCACGTCGTCGAATGGGGCATCGTGCACGCGGTGTTCCGGCCCGACGCCGAAGCCTGCCGTGCGGTGCAGCATGGCGCCTGCTGGGGCGTGGTGGCCGAGAAATGGCGGCCGATGCTGTTCGGGCGCTTCCCGTACGAGGAACAGTGGCGTCCGGCCGTCGCGGTCGTGGTGCTGTCGGCGGTGACGATGCTCAGCGCCTGGCCGCGCACTTGGCGCTGGTGGCTGGTGCCGCTGTGGATCGTCGCGCTGCTGCTCTTCGTGCTGCTGATGCGCGGCGGCGTGCTGGGCCTGAGCCATGTGCCCACGGGGCGCTGGGGCGGCCTGCCGCTGACCATCGGGCTTGCGGTGGTGGGGCTGGCGCTGGCCTTTCCGCTGGCGCTGCTGCTCGCCCTGGGGCGCCGGTCGGACTGGCCCGTGGTGCGGACGCTAAGCGCGAGCTACATCGAGCTGGTGCGCGGCGTGCCGCTGATCTCGGTGCTGTTCATGGCCTCGTTCCTGCTGCCGCTGCTGTGGCCCGCCGGATGGCAGCCCGACGTGCTGGTGCGCGTTCTCGCTGGGTTGGCGCTCTTCGTGGCGGCCTACCTTGCGGAGATCATCCGCGGCGGCCTGCAGGCCGTGCCGCGCGGGCAGACCGAAGTGGCGATGGCGCTGGGCTTCGGCCGCTGGCCGGTGCAGCGCGACATCGTGCTGCCGCAGGCGCTGCGCCTCGTCGTGCCCGCGCTCACCAACAACGTGGTCGGCACGCTGAAGGACACCTCGCTGGTCACCGTGGTCGGCCTCTTCGAGCTGACGGGCGCGCTGGGGCTGGCGCTGGGCGGCGACCCGACCTGGCGGCCGTTCTACCTCGAGGGCTATCTCTTCGTGGCCGCGGTGTACTGGGTGCTGTGCTTCGGTCTCTCGCGCTACAGCGTGTGGCTCGAAAAGCGGCTGTCGGCAGCGCCCTGAACTGGCCGCCTCCCGGCTCCTGTACACTCCGGGCCTTCTCATGTCGCGCCACAACCTCCACCCCGCATCCAACGCAGCCCTGATGGCTCGCATGATGCCGCCTGCCTCCGCGCAGGCGATGGTTGTTGCTCGAATGATTACCACCATTACCACCGCGGCCACCTGAGCACGCGCAGGTGGCCGTTCCGGCAGCCACCTGGTGTATCGCTCTCTCCCCGAACGAATGAACCCAGCTCTGGCAGCTGGGTTTTGTTTTTTCGTCAGGAGTTGTCCATGTACCGCGATCCCGTTGAATCCCTAGAGCCCTTGCACCACCGCCAGGCGGCCATTCGTACCTTGCGCGTGGGGATGATCGGCATCGGCACCGTGGGTTCGGGCACCTTCCGCGTGCTGGCGCGAAACCGTGCCGACATCGCGGCGCGGGCCGGCCGGTCGATAGAACTGGTGATGGTCGCCGCGCGCGACCTGGAGCGCGCCGCCGCCATCGTGGGAGAAAGCGTCGCGCTGACGGCCGACGCGATGCAGGTCGCCACGCATCCAGACGTCGACGTGGTGGTCGAAGTGGCCGGCGGCACCGGCCCGGCGCGCGACTGGGTGCTGGCCGCCATCGCGCACGGCAAGCACGTGGTCACGGCCAACAAGGCGCTGCTGGCCGTGCACGGCGCGGAGATCTTCGCGGCCGCACGCGAGAAGGGCGTGATCGTGGCCTACGAAGGCGCGGTGGCCGTCAGCATCCCGATCATCAAGGCGCTGCGCGAAGGCCTCGCGGCCAATCGCATCGAATGGGTGGCAGGCATCATCAACGGCACCACCAACTTCATCCTGAGCAAGATGCGCGACGAGGGCCTGGACTTTGCCGCCGCGCTGGCGCAGGCCCAGGCGCTGGGCTATGCGGAGGCCGACCCCAGCTTCGACATCGAGGGCATCGACGCCGCCCACAAGCTGACCCTGCTTGCCGCCAACGCCTTCGGCATGCCGCTTCGCTTCGCCGATGCGCAGGTCGAGGGCATCACCGCGCTGCAGGGCGTGGATGTGGCCTGCGCCGAGCAGCTGGGCCATCGCATCAAGCTGCTCGGCGTCGCGCGCCGGCAGGCTGCCGGCGTCGAGCTCCGCGTGCAGCCGGTGCTCGTGCCCGCCGCGCACATGATGGCGCAGGTGAACGGCTCGATGAACGCCGTGATGGTGAAGAGCGACGCGGCCGGACTCACGATGTACTACGGCGCAGGCGCCGGCTCGGAGCAGACCGCTTCCGCCGTGATCGCCGACCTTGTGGACGTCGCGCGGCTCGACGGAGTGAATGCCGCGCAGCACGTGCCGCATCTCGGCGTCCATGCCCATGCGACGAATGCGCTCGCCGTGGTGCCGCGCGCAGCCGTCCACACCTCGCACTACCTGCGTGTGCCGGTGCATGCGGTCAATCAGATCCAGGCGATCGCCGCCAGTCTCGCGGAGCGGAAAGTGCCGGTGCGCCAGGTCGCGCTGGCGGCCGAGCGGCCCGGCATGGGCCCGCAGGTGCTGGTGCTGACCGGCCCGGTGGAGCAGGGCACGTTCGACCTCGCCGTGCATGCGCTGCAGGCGCGCGCCGAAGTGGCGGGCGCGGTCACCACGCTGCGCGTGGAGTCGCTGGAAGGCTGAACTTCAGGGCTTTCGGCGCGGGCTCAGCTCGGCGTAGCCGGTGAGCGGATCGTGCGCTCTCGCGAACTGCCAGTCCGGCAGCACGGCGACGAGGATCTCCGCCGTGGTCCGCACTGCGCACCCCGGCGCCGCATGCCCGCCGAAGACGCGGCCTTCGGCGTCCGACACGCTGATGTGCAGATGCGAGCCGTCCGGTGACAGGCTGCCCGCGAGCGTGAGGATTTCCAGGTCGCCCTCGATGCGAGTCGGCGTCGGCGCGCCCGCGAACCGGATGTTCGCGCCGCTGAGGCTGCCGATGCCCGAGACGACGAAAGCCGCTTCGCTGCCGCTTCCGGCCAGGGCCGAGTCGAGCGACGCACGCAGGTCGTCGCCCGGATTCAGCCGCAGCACCAGCGTCCGCATGCGACTTCAGTTCCCTGCGAGCGCCCCGTCCACCACGTGCTGCGCCTCCTCGAGGATGCGCGCGAGATGTTCCTTGCCCTTGAAGCTCTCGCCGTAGATCTTGTAGATGTTCTCCGTGCCCGAAGGCCGCGCGGCGAACCAGCCGTTGGCCGTCACCACTTTCACGCCGCCAATGGCCGCGCCGTTGCCCGGCGCATGGCTCAGCACTTCGACGATCTTGTCGCCGGCGAGCTCGGTCGAGCGGATCTGCTGCGGCGAAAGGCTCGACAACCGCTTCTTCTGCTCGACCGTGGCTGGCGCGTCCAAGCGGTCGGACACCGGCCTGCCCAGCGCCTGCGTCAGCTCGGCATAGCGCTCGCCCGGGTCGCGCCCCGTGCGCGCGGCGATCTCGGCCGAGAGCAGGGCGGGCACCATGCCGTCCTTGTCGGTGGTCCATACCGAGCCGTCCTTGCGCAGGAAGGTCGCGCCTGCGCTCTCTTCGCCGCCAAAGGCCAGCGAGGCATCGACCAGCCCGTCGACGAACCACTTGAAGCCCACCGGCACCTCGTGCAGCCTGCGGCCGAGCCGGTTTGCGACGCGGTCGATCATCTGGCTGCTGACCACCGTCTTGCCGATGGCCGCCTGGGCGGGCCACTGCGGGCGATGCGTGTAGAGGTAGTCGATCATCACCGCGAGATAGCTGTTGGGCTGCATCAGCCCGGTGCTGCCGGAGACGATGCCGTGGCGGTCGTGGTCGGTGTCGCAGGCGAAGGCGATGCCGAAGCGGTCCTTCAGCTCGATCAGCTTGTGCATGGCGTCTGGCGACGAGGGGTCCATGCGGATGCGGCCGTCCCAGTCGAGCGACATGAAGCGGAAGGTGGGGTCGACCTCGCGGCTGAGCACGTTCAGGCGCTTGAGCTTGTAGCGCTCTGCGATCGCGGGCCAGTAGCTCACGCCGGCGCCGCCCAGCGGATCGACGCCCAGGTCGAGGTTCACGTCGCGTATCGCGTCCATGTCGAGCACCTGCGCAAGGTCTTCGACGTAGGTGTTCAGGTAGTCGTGGCGGTGCGTGGTCGAGGTGCGCAGCGCCTGCGCGAGCGGCATGCGCTTCACGCCTTCGAGGCCGTTGGCCAGCATCCTGTTGGCCGCGGCCTCGACGGCGGAGGTGATGTCGGTGCCCGCCGGGCCGCCGTTGGGCGGGTTGTACTTGAAGCCGCCGCTCTCTGGCGGATTGTGCGAAGGCGTGATGACGATGCCGTCGGCCAGCCCGGCGGTGCGGCCGCGGTTGTAGACCAGGATGGCGTGCGACACGGCCGGCGTGGGCGTGTACTCGTCGTCCTTCGAGATCATCAGCTCGACGCCGTTGGCCGCCAGCACCTCGACCGCGCTGCCGAAGGCCGGCGTCGACAGCGCGTGCGTGTCGATGCCCAGGAAGAGCGGTCCGTCGATGCCTTTCTGCCTGCGGTAGTCGCAGATGGCCTGGCTGATCGCCAGCACGTGCCATTCGTTGAAGGCGTCGTCGAACGAGGAACCGCGGTGTCCCGAGGTGCCGAAGGCCACGCGCTGCGCGGGCACCGACGGGTCGGGCCGGCCGGTGTAGTAGGCCGAAACCAGGCGCGGCACGTCGACCAGCAGTTCGATGGGTGCGGGCTGGCCCGCCAGAGGATTGCTTGCTTGGCTCATGTCGATGGGAAGTCGAAGTTGATGAGATCCGAGATGCGCTCGACGGTGATGTCGGCGGGTGCGTAGGCAGCAATGGCCTGCGTGTCGAGCGCATAGTGCCCTTGTCGCACGAAGACCGTTGTAAGACGCGGTCCCCAGATGGCTTTCATGGCCGACAGGATGCGCAGCTTGTCGTCGATCATCACGTAGTGCCGCGCCGGGTGGAGCTGCTCGACCACATCGAGCATCTGTTCCTTGTGCACGTAGATCAGCACGCGGCCTTCGACGGCGTCCCATAGGCCCGAGCGCTGCACCTTGCGCGGCTGGAACACCACGTCGCCGTCCGACAGGATCACGGTGGGCCCGTGTCGGCTCAGGTGCTTCAGCGCTTCCAGCGCGCCGGGGTAGAGCTTGTCGGCGAAGGGGTAGTCGATAAGAAAGTTCGACATCCGCAGAAGCCGCTGGTCGCTCATGCCCAGGCGGCTTCCCCCGGCGCGCAAGCGCTGCAGGGCGCCGAGGTAGTCGACGTAGCCGAGCTGGTCGCGCAGTTGCTCGAAGGCGACCCAGTAGCGGCTGGCTTCCTGCGCGCCGAAGGACTGTTCGAGGCGGGCGCGGAGGTCTGCGATGACCCCGTCGTTGTCGAGCAGCGTGTTGTCGACGTCGATCAGGAAAACGGTGGCAGGAGGTGATGTCATGGTTTGGAAGCCCACGGGCCTTGGCTGCGCGCCGCGTGCAGCATACGCCTCGGATGCGACGCCAGTCGGAGTCCGCGTGAATTAGTTGATGCTTCGCGCCTCGCTGGCTTAATCTGTGCCACAGGAGCGCCCCCGGAGTTGAATAAGCTTGCGCCAGCTTGGATCAGCTTGAAGAAGGAGCAAGAAAGATGCGCATCACGAACGGTCGATACCGGCCTGGTCTGTCGGCAGTGGCTTCGAGCCTGGGCCTGAGCCTCGTGCTGGCCGGCTGCCAGGCGCCCCCGGCCGAGCGGCCCCTGTCGCCGGAAGTCCCGGAGCCCCCGGGCTTTGTCACGCCGCCGGAGGCGTGCCAGGCGGCATCCGTGCGATTCGGCCTGGGGCTGCGCATCAGCCAGCAACTGCTGGAGGAAATGCGCCAGCGCGCCGGTGCCCGCATGGCGCGCACCGTGCCGGCCACCGAGCCTGCCGATCCGGCGCAGGACATGATGCGGCTGAGCGTGCAGGTCGAGCCCACCGGCCGCGTGGTCGGTGCGTATTGCGGGTAAGCACCTCCCGGTGCCGCCCGGTGTTGCCTTTCTCGCCATAAGTGTTGTGCTGTTCACACATCGCCTGTAACAAATTTTCGCAGCAACAGGCGAAACAGTTCGAATTGGGAGAACAATAGTCCGCGACTTCCGGAGCCCCAGTCTTTTGTCGAACCAGCAACCTCCCGTCTCCTTGCCGTCGTACTACGACGGATCGGCCCGTCTTCCGCCGGATGAGGTGCTGCGCCCGTTGATGGCCGACTGGGCCCGCGTGGGCAAGCGCCTGGCCGCCGTCTGCTACATCGACGTCGACCGCTTTGCCGAGTTGAACGAGCGCCTGGGCATGGTGGCGGGCAATGCCGCCCTTGAGGAAGTGGCCCAGCGCATCAAGGCCGAGCTGCCGCGCGAGAGCGTGATGGCCCGCGTGGGCGGCGACGAGTTCGCGGCCCTGTTCGCCGGCCTCGGCGCCTCGCAGTGCGCCCAGGTGCTGGAGCGCATCCAGACCTCGCTGGCCGAACCCTGGGCCTGGCGCGGCCAGACGGCCAGCATCGACGCCAGCATCGGCGCGATGCTGCTCGACAGCAACGGCCCGCCCCCCGAGACCGCGCTGCGCCAGGCGCAGCACGCCGCCTTCTTCGCCAAGCGTGCAGCCGACGGCAAGGTGCACTACTTCGACGCTCCCAGGGCCCGCGCCGACGAGCAGGTGATCCGCGAGCGGCAGCGCATCCAGGAAGGCCTGCTGCAGGGCGAGTTCTTCCTGGTCTACCAGCCCAAGGTCGACATGCGGCGCGGCGTGGTGGTGGGCGTCGAGGCGCTCATCCGCTGGCAGCATCCCGAGCGCGGCCTGCTGCCGCCCGCGCAGTTCGTGCCGCTGATCGAGGACGACCAGCTGGTGGAGCAGGTCGGCGACTGGGCCATCGCCACGGCGTTGTGGCAGGCGCACCAGTGGCGCATGGCGGGCCTGCACATCTCCGTGAGCGTGAACGTGGCGCCGCGCCACATGATGCGCTGGGACTTCGTCGAGCGGCTGGCCCGGCACCTGGCGCAGTTTCCGAAGCAGGGCGAGGGCATGCTGGAACTCGAGATCCTCGAGACCACGGCGATCAGCCAGTTCGCGAACGTCGCGCTGTTCGTGGAGGCCTGCAAGATGCTGGGCGTGGGCGTCACCATCGACGACTTCGGCACCGGGTATTCGTCGCTCACCTACCTTCGGCAGCTGCCGGTGTCGACCGTGAAGATCGACCAGTCCTTCGTGCGCGGCATGCTCGACAACAGCCAGGACCGGGCCATCGTGCAGGGCATCATCGCGCTGCTCCACGCGCTGGGGCTCACGGCCGTGGCCGAGGGTGTAGAGACCGCGAAGCAGGGCGAGGCGCTGCTCTCCCTGGGCTGCACGCTGGCTCAGGGCTACGGAATCGCCAGGCCGATGGCGGCCAAGGACGTCGTGCAGTGGGTGGCGCAGTACGAGCAGGCGCCGCTCTGGGGACGCGACGCGGCCGCGCTGCCTGCCGCCTGAACGCGACGGCCGGGCTCAGCCCGGCAGGAGTGCGCCGGCGTCGTGGGCCATGGCGCGGCGGCTGTGCTTGACCGCGTACATGGCGGCATCGGCTTGCCGCAGGGCTTCCTCGGCGGAGGTGGTGCGGGGGTCGACCGCCACCACGCCGACGCTGGCGCCCGCGTAGTCGATCGTCATGTTCCTGAGCTTCAGCTCGCCCTTGGTGTTTTCCGCCAGCCGGTCGCCCAGCGCCATGGCGCCGGTACGCGGCGATTCGCCGAGGCCCGGCCCCAGGCCGATCACCACGAACTCGTCGGAGCCGAAACGCGCCAGCATGTCGCTCGCGCGCACACAGCTCGACAGCTGCTTCGCCATGGCCGCCAGGAACTCGTCGCCGACCGCGTGGCCATGCGCGTCGTTGATCTTCTTGAAGTCGTCCATGTCGATGAAGCCGACCAGCACGCTCTGGGCGCTGCGCGCGCCCTGCGCCAGCATGCGCTGCAGCGCGTCGACGAGGGCGCGTCGGTTCGGCAGGCCGGTGAGGACGTCGGTCGCGGCATTGGCCGAGAGTTCGATGCCGGCCTTGTCGAGCTTGGCGATCATCCGTTCGCGCTCCACCTGCTGGCCGATCAGCTTGGCGAACAGCCGCAATACCGGCTCGGCAATGGCCGGCAGCGGAACCTGCCGCGCGCTGGCGACGCACAGCGAGCCGTGCAGGCCCCCGTCGTCGATGTTGACCGGCACGCTGGCGCAGGACTGGATGCCCAGCTCGCGGGCGGCATCGGCGTCGCCCCAGCAGCCGCCGGCGTCGTCGGCGTAGATGCGGTTTTCTTCCAGCGCGTGGCGGCACAGCGTGTCGCCCCAGGGCACATAGGCGCCCTCGGGAATGGCGAGCTCGCCCGTGTTGTGCGCGAAGAGGATGTGCTGGCGGGCCTTGTCGGGCTCGATGATCGCGAGGTAGGCCGATTCCAGGCCGGTTGCCGCCTCGAGCATCTCGAGCATCGGGCGGGCGAGGTCTTCCAGCGTCTTGGCCGATGAGACCGATTCGGATAGCTGTTCGATCAGGAATTCCATGGCCGACATTCTGAGGGCTCCCGGGGTTTCAGGATGCCAGTGCTTCCATCAATTCGGTTTCGATGGCCAGTTGCGTCTTCTGGCCCTGGAGTTCGGGGCCGCTGATCAGGAAGGTGTCTTCCACCCGCTCGCCCAGCGTCGTGACCTTGGCGAGCTGCAGGTTCAGGTGATGGCGCGCCAGCACCCGGGCCACCGAATACAGCAGGCCGGCGCGGTCGCTGGCCGAGATATTGAGCAGCCAGCGCTGCGCCTTGTCGTCGGGCAGCAGGCTGATGCGCGGCTTGATCGGGAAGCTGCGCACCCGGCGCGACACCCGGCCCATGCTCGGCGGGGGCAGGGCGCCGGCCTCGGTGAGCGTCTGCGCCAGCCCCGACTCGACCATGCTGATCAGGTCGCGGTAGTGGTCCGGCAGGAAGGTGGTGACGACCTGGAAGGTGTCGAGCGCGTAGCCGTTGCTCGTGGTGTGCACCTTGGCGTCCAGGATGCTGAAGGAGGCCTGGTCGAAGTAGCCGCAGATGCGCGCGAAAAGGTCGGGCTGGTCGGGCGTGTAGACCACCACCTGCAGGCCTTCGCCCACCGGCGACAGGTGCGCCCGCACGATGGGCGGTGCCTTCGGGTCGACGGGCACGTTGGGCGGCGGCACGAAGCGCGCGAGCTGCTTGGCGTGCCAGGCGATCTCGGAGGCGTCGTGGCGCATGAAGTAGCCCACGTCGAGCGTGTCCCACAGCGCCTTGTGTGCCTCGAATCGCTGGGCGTGCAGGGCGAGCTGCACCAGCGCCTCGCGCTTGCGGGACTCGACCTCGGCGTCCGGGTCGGGCATGCGGCCGCCCAGCGCGCGCAGGGTGTAGCGGTACAGGTCCTCGAGCAGCTTGCCCTTCCAGGCGTTCCACACGCGCGGCGAGGTGCCGCGGATGTCGGCCACCGTCAGCAGGTAGAGCGCGGTCAGGTAGCGCTCGTTGCCCACGCGTTTGGCGAAGGCGCCGATCACCTCGGGATCGCTCAGGTCCTGCTTCTGGGCGACCTGACTCATCACCAGGTGCTCGGCCACCAGGAATTCGATGAGCTTGGCGTCTTCCCGGGCGATGCCGTGCTGCTTGCAGAAGCGCTGCACGTCGCGGGCGCCCAGCGTGGAGTGGTCGCCGCCGCGGCCCTTGGCGATGTCGTGGAAGAGGGCGGCCACGTACAGGATCCAGGGCTTGTCCCAGCCGGCCGCCAGCTGCGAGCAGAACGGGTACTCGTGCGCGTGCTCGGCGATGAAGAAGCGCCGCACGTTGCGCAGCACCATCAGGATGTGCTGGTCCACCGTATAGACGTGGAACAGGTCGTGCTGCATCTGCCCGACGATGCTGCGGAACACCCGCAGGTAGCGCCCGAGCACCGAGGTCTGGTTCATCAGCCTGAAGGCATGCGTGATGCCGTAGGGCTGCAGCAGGATCCGCATGAAGGTCTGGTGGTTGACCGGGTCGTTGCGGAACTTGCTGTCCATCACGTGGCGCGCGTTGTAGAGCGCGCGCAGCGTGCGCGCCGACAGGCCCTTCACGCCGATGGTCTTCTGGTAGAGCAGGAAGGTCTCGAGCACCGCGTGCGGTTCGCGCTCGTAGAGGTCGTCGCTCGCGATCTCGATCAGGCCGGCGCGTTCGTAGAAGCGCTCGTTGATCGGGGTGTGCTGCTCGTCGCTGGGCTGCAGCCGCTCGGAGATGTTGAGCAGCAGGATCTGGTTGAGCTGCGACACCGCCTTGGCGGCCCAGTAGTAGCGCCGCATCAGCGCTTCGCTCGACTTGCGCTGCGATTCGCTTTCGTAGCCGAAGCTGGCGGCCACGGCCGTCTGCAGGTCGAACACCAGGCGGTCTTCGCGGCGGTTGGCGATCACGTGCAGCCGCGCGCGGATGAGCGAAAGCAGCGCCTCGTTGCGCTTGATCTGCTGCGCCTCGAAGGATGTGGCCAGGCCGTTCTTGGCGAGGTCGTCCCAGCGGCTGCCGTAGCCGGCGGCCTTGGTCATCCAGAGGATGGTCTGCAGGTCGCGCAGGCCGCCGGGCGACTCCTTGCAGTTGGGCTCCAGCGCGTAGGGCGTGTTGTCGAACTTCTGGTGGCGGTGCCGCATCTCCTGCGACTTGGCCACGAAGAAGGCCTGCGGGTCGATGGCGCGCGAGAAGCGGCGGCGGAAAGCGGTGAAGAGCTTCTTGTCGCCGGCGATCAGGCGCGCCTCGAGCAGCGAGGTCTGGACGGTGACGTCCTTCTCGGCCTCCGCCAGGCATTCTTCGACGGTGCGCACGCTGGAGCCGATCTCCAGGCCGGCGTCCCAGCACTGGCCGATGAAGGCCTCGATGCGGGCCGGCTCGATGCCGCCGGCCTCGCCCTCGGGCGGCAGCAGCAGCAGCACGTCGACGTCGGAATACGGGAACAGTTCGCCGCGCCCGAAGCCGCCCACGGCGGCCAGCGTGAGCGAATCGCCGAAGCCGGCTTCGCGCCACAGGGCGCACAGGGTTTCGTCGGCCAGCGCCGAGAGCTGGCGCAGCACCGTGTGGACGCTGCGAGTGGGGGCGCGCGCGAAGCGCAGGGTGTCGAACAGGGCGAGCTTCTTGGCGCGATAGGCTTCGCGCAGCGTCGCCACGTCGATGTTGGCAGCTTCGATCACGGGCGGAAAGGCGATGGAAAGCGGCGCTGCCGCGTCAGGTCTTGGTGGCGGTGACGAAGGAGGGCAGCGGCGGGCTGCCTGCCGACAGGGTCAGCACCTCGTAGCCGGTCTCGGTGACGAGCACCGTGTGCTCCCACTGGGCCGACAGCGAGTGGTCGCGCGTGACGATGGTCCAGCCGTCGTACTGGCCGCCCTTGAAGTCTTCCTTCACGTCGCGCTTGCCGGCATTGATCATCGGCTCGATGGTGAAGATCATGCCGGGCTTGAGCTCTTCCATGGTGCCCGGGCGGCCGTAGTGCAGCACCTGGGGTTCTTCATGGAAGCGCTGGCCCACGCCGTGGCCGCAGAACTCGCGCACCACCGAGAACCCGTGGCCCTCGGCGAACTTCTGGATCGCGTGGCCCACGTCGCCCAGGTGGTTGCCGGGACGCACCTGCAGGATGCCGTGCCACATGGCCTCGAAGGTGATGCTGCACAGGCGCTTGGCGGCGATGGACGCGTCGCCGATCACGAACATGCGGCTGTTGTCGCCGAACCAGCCGTCCTTGATGACGGTCACGTCGACGTTCATGATGTCGCCCTTCTTCAGGGGCTTGTCGTTCGGGATGCCGTGGCACACCACGTGGTTCACCGAGGTGCAGAGCGACTTCGGGAACGGGACGCTGCTCGCGCCCATGTAGCCCACCGTGGCAGAGGTGGTGCCCTGCTTGACCATGTACTCGGCTGCGAGCCGGTCGACGTCGTTGGTCGTGATGCCGGGCTTGATGAGGGGCGTGAGGTAGTCCAGCACCTCGGAGGCCAGGCGGCAGGCGACCCGCATGGCTTCGATGCCTGCAGCGTCTTTGTAGTTAATGCTCATGGCCCGAATTATCCCATTCGGCAAGCTAAAATTCCGGGTTAACGCGGATGACCCCAGTCAGCGGCCATCCGCCTCGATTCCTTGATTCCCAACGCGGCCCCCGAGGCCCCATCGACCGTGACGCAGCCCGCACCTCAAGCCCTTCCTGTCGTAACCATGTTCGAGGGCGGCAGCGCGCTCAGCGACTTCCGCGCACGGCAGCTCCTGCCGAAGCTGCAGGCCATCGAGCCGCGCATCGAGGGCATTTCGGCCCGTTTCGTTCACCTCGTGGTGACCGATGCGGCGCTCGACCAGGCGGGCCGTGAGCGCTTCGCCGCGCTGCTCACCTATGGCGACCCCTTCGAGGCCCCCGCCAAGGCCGGCGCCACCGTCGTGGTCACGCCGCGCCTGGGCACCGTGTCGCCCTGGGCCTCCAAGGCTACCGACATCGCCCACAACTGCGGGCTGGCCCTGCGGCGCATGGAGCGCGTCACCCAATACCACCTGAAGCTCAAGGCGCCGCTGATCGGCAAGGCACCGGTGCTCGAAGGCGATGCACTCGCCGCCGTGGCCGGCCCGCTGCACGACCGCATGACCGAATCGGTGCTGGCCACCGTCGAGCAGGCCGCCAGCCTCTTCAGCGAGCTGCCGGCCCAGCCGATGGCGCAGGTCGACGTGCAGGGCGGCGGCCGCGCCGCGCTGGTGGCGGCCAACACCGGCTTCGGCCTTGCGCTGGCCGAGGACGAGATCGACTACCTCGTGGACGCCTTCACCCGCCTGGGCCGCAACCCCAGCGATGTCGAGCTCATGATGTTCGCGCAGGCCAACAGCGAGCACTGCCGCCACAAGATCTTCAACGCCAACTTCACCATCGACGGCCAGGCCCAGCCGCAGAGCCTGTTCTCGATGATCCGCAACACCGAGAAGCTGAACCCGCAGCACACGGTGGTGGCCTACGCCGACAACGCCTCGATCATGGAAGGCACGGCCATCGAGCGCTTCGTGCCGGCCAACGGCTCGCAGAGCTATCAAAAAGATAGCGCCCTGAGCCATGTGCTGATGAAGGTCGAGACGCACAACCACCCCACGGCCATCTCGCCGTTCCCGGGCGCATCGACCGGCGCGGGCGGCGAGATTCGCGACGAGGGCGCCACCGGCCGTGGTTCCAAGCCCAAGGCCGGCCTGACCGGCTTCACCGTCTCGAAGCTCTGGCCGGAAGAGGGCAGCTACGGCAAGCCCGAGCACATCGCCAGCCCGCTGCAGATCATGACCGAGGGTCCGCTGGGCGGCGCCGCGTTCAACAACGAATTCGGCCGGCCCAACCTGCTGGGCTACTTCCGCGAATACGAGCAGACCGTGGCGAGCGACGTCGACACCGTGCAGCGCGGCTACCACAAGCCCATCATGATCGCGGGCGGCCTGGGCAGCATCGACGCCACCCAGACCAAGAAGATCCAGTTCCCCGCCGGCTCGCTGCTGATCCAGCTCGGCGGCCCCGGCATGCGCATCGGCATGGGCGGCAGCGCCGCCAGCTCGATGGCCACCGGCGCCAACGCTGCCGAGCTCGACTTCGACTCCGTGCAGCGCGGCAACCCCGAGATCGAGCGCCGCGCGCAGGAGGTCATCAACCACTGCTGGCAGCAGGGCGCGGCCAACCCCATCCTCGCGATCCACGACGTGGGCGCGGGCGGCCTGAGCAACGCCTTCCCCGAGCTCACCAACGACGCCGGCCGCGGCGCGCGCTTCGACCTGCGCTCGGTGCCGCTCGAAGAGTCGGGCATGGCGCCGAAGGAAATCTGGTGCAACGAGAGCCAGGAGCGCTACGTGCTGGCCATCGCCCCCGAATCGCTCGAACAGTTCAAGGCCTTCTGCGAACGCGAGCGCTGCCCGTTCTCGGTGGTCGGCGTGGCCACCGAAGAACGCCAGCTGCTGGTGGCCGACGAAGGCGCCGACGTGCAGCCGGTCGACATGCCGATGGACGTGCTGCTCGGCAAGCCGCCGAAGATGCACCGCGACGTGAAGACCGTGGCGCGCAGCTTCAAGCCGCTCGACCTCACCGGCGTCGACCTGCAGAAGGCTGCCATCGACGTGCTCGCGAACCCGACCGTGGCGTCGAAGCGCTTCCTCGTGACCATCGGCGACCGCACCGTGGGCGGCCTGAGCCACCGCGACCAGATGGTCGGCCCGTGGCAGGTGCCGGTGGCCGACTGCGCCGTGACGCTGGCCGACTACAAGGGCTTCGCCGGCGAAGCCATGAGCATGGGCGAGCGCACGCCGCTGGCCGCGCTCGACGCGCCGGCCTCCGGCCGCATGGCGGTGGCCGAGGCCATCACCAACCTGCTGGCCGCGCCCATCGAACTCTCGCGCGTGAAGCTGTCGGCCAACTGGATGGCCGCCTGCGGCGAGCCCGGCGAAGACGCCGCGCTGTACGAGACCGTCAAGGCCGTCGGCATGGAACTGTGCCCGGCGCTGGGCGTGTCGATTCCTGTCGGCAAGGATTCGCTGTCGATGCGCACGCAGTGGAAGGACGGCGCCGAGGCCAAGAAGGTCACCTCGCCCGTGAGCCTGATCGTCACCGCCTTCGCCACGCTGCCCGACGTGCGCGGCACGTTCACGCCGCAGCTCGACGCCGAGGAGCCCGACACCACGCTGGTGCTGATCGACCTGGGCCAGGGCAAGCACCGCATGGCCGGCAGCATCCTGGCGCAGACGCTCAACCAGAGCGGCGACGCGGTGCCCGACCTCGACGACCCTGCGCAGCTCGTGGCGCTGGTCAATGCCGTGAACGCGTTGCGCGCCGACGGCAAGATCCTCGCGATGCACGACCGCAGCGACGGCGGCCTGTTCGCCACCGCGTGCGAAATGGCCTTCGCCGGCCACGTCGGCGTGGCGCTGAACGTCGACATGCTCGTCACCGAAGGCGACGGCATCTCCGACAGCCGCATGGAGACCGGCGACGCCAAGAACTGGGCGCAGCAGGTCAGCGCGCGGCGCGAGGAACTCACGCTCAAGGCGCTGTTCAACGAGGAGCTGGGCATGGTGCTGCAGGTGCGCACCGCCGAGCGCAACGACGTCATGCAGGTGCTGCGCGCCCACGGCCTTAGTGCGCACAGCCACTTCGTCGGCAAGACGCGCCCCGCCAGCTCGCCGATGGATGCGGGCAAGGGCAAGCTCGAAGTCTGGCGCGATGCCAAGTCGGTGTTCAGCGCCAGCCTGCACGACCTGCAGCAGGTGTGGGACTCGGTCAGCTGGAAAATCGCCCGCGAGCGCGACAACCCGGCCTGCGCCGATGCCGAACACGCCGCGGCCGGCGATCCGGCCGACCCGGGCATGCACGTGTTCCTGCCGAACGTGCAGCCTGCCGCACCCGCCATCCTGCAGTCGCGCCCCAAGGTCGCGATCCTGCGCGAGCAGGGCGTCAACTCGCACGTCGAGATGGCCTACGCCTTCACCGAAGCCGGTTTCGAAGCCTTCGACGTCCACATGACCGACCTGCAGTCGGGCAGGGCAGACCTCGCCAGCTTCAAGGGCGTGGTTGCCTGCGGCGGCTTCAGCTACGGCGACACGCTGGGTGCCGGCATCGGCTGGGCCCGCAGCATCACCTTCAACCCGAAGCTGGCCGAGCAATTCAAGACCTTCTTCGGCCGCGCCGACACCTTCGGCCTGGGTGTGTGCAACGGCTGCCAGATGTTCGCCGAGCTGGCCGACATCATTCCGGGCGCCGAGGCCTGGCCGCGCTTCACCACCAACCAGAGCGAGCGCTTCGAGGCGCGCCTGTCGATGGTCGAGGTGCTCGAGTCGCCCAGCATCTTCTTCGCGGGGATGGCCGGCAGCCGCCTGCCGATTGCGGTTGCGCACGGCGAGGGCTACGCCAACTTCAAGTACCGCGGCGACGCCGACAAGGCCATCGCGGCCATGCGCTTCGTCGACAACCACGGCAAGGCGACCGAGCAGTACCCGTTCAACCCGAACGGCAGTGCCGGCGGCCTGACCTCGGTAACCACGCCGGATGGCCGCTTCACCGCGGTGATGCCGCACCCCGAGCGCGTGTTCCGCAACATCCAGATGAGCTGGACCGCGGGCGACAGGAGCGAACTGAGCCCCTGGATGCAGATCTGGCGCAACGCGCGCCGCTGGGTGGGCTGAGGCCAGCGCGCTCTTCGTCACTCTGGGGCGTTCCGAGCGCCCACGAAAAAGCGGCCCGAAGGCCGCTTTTTTATTTCCAGAACAACCGCGGAACCGGCGTTGCCGGCCCGCAGGCCTGGGGGGTTATTCCACCTTTGCCTTGGCGCGCAGGTCTTCCTGGTACTTCTGCAGGCGCTGCTGCTGCAGTTGCTGCGTGATCTGCGGCTTCACTTCTTCCAGCTTCGGCAGCTGTGCCTGGCGGATGTCGTCGACGCGGATGATGTGCCAGCCGAACTGGGTCTTGATCGGGGCGGGGGTGGTCTCGCCCTTCTTGAGCTTGATCATGGCTTCCGAGAACTCGGGCACGAAGCTCGCGGGGTTGGCCCAGTCGAGGTCGCCGCCGTTGGCGCCCGAACCCGGGTCCTTGCTCTGCTTCTTGGCGATGTCCTCGAACTTGGCGCCCTTCTTCAGGTCGGCCATGATCTTCTTGGCCTGGTCTTCGGTTTCGACCAGGATGTGGCGGGCCTTGTATTCCTTGCCGCCGTTGGCCGCGACGAACTTGTCGTACTCGGCCTTCACGTCGGCGTCCGAGACCGGGTTGGTCTTGCGGTAGTTCTCGAAGAGCGCGCGGATCAGGATGGCCTGGCGGGCGAGTTCGAGCTGGTTCTTGTAGTCCTCGGTGGCGTCCAGGCCCTGCTTCTGGGCTTCCTGCATGAACACTTCGCGCGCCACGATTTCCTCGCGCAGCTGGCCTTGCATCTCGGGCGTCACCGGGCGACCGGCGGCTGCCAGCTGCTGGGCCAGGACGTCCATGCGGGCCTTGGGCACCGGCTTGCCGTTCACGATGGCTGCGTTCTGCGCCAGAGCCGACATGGAGGTGGCACCGAGCAGCACTGCGGCCGCGACGGCCTGCAAGATTTGTTTTTTCATGGAATGAATGGTCGAGCTGGGAAGGAAATGCGCGTGTAGGAGTTGCGCGGTAATGAAAGCAGGGGGTTGGGAGAAGAAGGGGCAACTGCCGATGCGGGCGCGGCGTGCGAGCGATGCGTTGGACGACTGACTCAGAGCACCTCGATGGCGATGGCGTGCAGACCCTGTGCGATGAAAACCTGGAGGGCATCATACACAAGCCGATGCCGCGCCACGCGGGGCTTCCCCTCGAACAGGGGGGACGCGATGCGCACCCGGAAATGGGTGCCCCGGCCCTCGGCGTTGGCACCCGCATGGCCCGCGTGGGCCGCGCTTTCGTCGATCACTTCGAGCGCGGTCGGCGCGAGCGCCTTGCGCAGCGCCGCCTCGAGTCCGGTCGTGGTGGGGAGAGGGGCTGTCGTGCTCGTCATGCCGCGGGCTTGTCTTCTTCGTTCTTCAGGTGCGGCGCGATGTACAGGCCCTGCGCCACCAGGAAGACGATGGGGAACACGTAGCCCCAGAGCTTGAAGTTGACCCAGGCTTCGGTCGTGAAGTACGCCGCCACGTAGGCGTTGATGGCCGCCATGAACACGCAATAGCCGATCCACGCCACGTTGAGCCGGCCCCAGATGCGATCGGGCAGCTCCAGCTGGGAGCCCAGCAGCATCTTCAGGAAGTTCTTCTTCAGCGCCCAGAGTGCCACCGCGAGCGCCAGCGCCATCGCACCGTAGAGCACCGTCGGCTTCCACTTGATGAAGCGATCGTCGTGCAGCGCCAGCGTGAGCGTGCCGAACAGCAGGATCAGCACCAGCGTGGCCTTCTGCATGGCCTGCAGCTTGCGCTCGGTGGCGTAGACGATCGCCATCTGCACCACCGTGGCGGCCATCAGCACGCCGGTGGCGGTGTAGATGTCGCCCAGCTTGTAGGCAATGAAGAAAAGCAGGATGGGAAAGAAGTCGAGGAGCAGTTTCATTGAGCTCTTTGCTGGCTGGCTTGCGTTGCTTATTTCTTCTGGAAGTCGAGTGACGCCGAGTTCATGCAGTAGCGCAGGCCGGTTTCGGTGGGGCCGTCGGGGAAGACATGGCCCAGGTGGGCGCCGCAATTGGCGCAGACGTTCTCGGTGCGCACCATGCCGTGCGAGCGGTCGATGATGTTGCGGATGGCACCGGGCACTGCCTCCTGCGAGAAGCTGGGCCAGCCGCAGCCGGCGTCGAACTTGGTTGCCGATTCGAAGAGCTTGGCGCCGCAGCAGATGCAGTGGTAGGTGCCGTCTTCCCAGTGCGCCTCGTACTTGCCGGTGAAGGGGCGTTCGGTGGCCGCGTGGCGTGTCACCTCGAAGGCCGCGGGTTCAGCTCCTTTCTCAGCGAGCAGGGCTTTCCATTCGGCGTCGGTTTTCTGTACGGGAGTGGTCATGATGAGCAGCTGATTTCGATCGTGGAGGCCCAGTCGGGCGGGAACCCGGCATATGCGTCGGCGCCGGGATGTTCTTCAAATGGGGTCTGCAGCAGAGCCAGCAAGACTGCCACACCCGAGTGGTCCTTTTGCTGACTCGCTTCGATGGCCTGCTGTCCCAGGTGGTTCCGCAGCACGAACTTGGGGTTGCTGCGGCGCATCAGTTCGGCGGCCAGGGCCCGATCGGTATCGGTGTGGCGCTCCGAAAAAGATAGCATCCAGGCGTCGAAGCCTTCGCGATCGAGGAACAGGTCGCGCACCGGCTCGACATTGCCGTCGGCCATGCAGTCGGAAAGCCGGCGCCAGAAGATCGTGTAGTCGACCTTGCTCGCGGCCAGCAGCTTGAGCGCGCCTTCGATCAGCGGGCGGTCGCCTTCAGCGGCCTCGGCCAGGCCCAGCTTGGCGCGCATGCGGCCCTCGAACTCGTTCGGGAACACCGTCTTGTACGACTCCAGCGCGGCCACGGCCACTTCCTGGTCGCCGATCAACGGCAGCAGCGCCTGCGCGAGGCAGAAGAGGTTCCAGTAGGCGACGTTGGGCTGCTGGTTGAAGGCGTAGCGCCCCTGGGTGTCGCTGTGGTTGCAGATGTGGCGCGGGTCGAAGCCGTCGAGGAACTGGAACGGGCCGTAGTCGATGGTGAGCCCCAGGATGCTCATGTTGTCGGTGTTCATCACCCCGTGGCAGAAGCCCACGGCCTGCCACTGGGCGAGCAGGGCGGCGGTTCGCTCGCTCACGGCTTCCAGGAAGGCCGCGTAGGCGTTGCCGCCGAAGCGGTCGGTGGTGCGGCAGGCGGGGTAGTAGCGGTCGATGACGTAGTCGGCCAGGGCGCGCAGTTCATCGTCGCGCTGGTTGGCCGCGAAATGCTCGAAATGGCCGAACCGAATGAAGCTTGGCGCCACGCGGGTGACGACGGCGGCGCTTTCGATCTCCTCGCGGTAGACCTGCGCATCGGAGCCGGTCACGCACAGCGCGCGCGTGGTCGGGATGCCCAGGCCGTGCATGGCCTCGCTGCAGAGGAACTCGCGGATGCTGGAGCGCAGCACCGCGCGGCCGTCGCCGCCGCGGGAATAGGGCGTGCGTCCAGCGCCCTTGAGCTGTACTTCGAGGCCGCCCTCGGTCTCGCCGATCATGATGGCGCGCCCGTCACCGAGCTGGCCGGCCCACACGCCGAACTGGTGGCCGCTGTACACGGTGGCGAAGGGGCGGGTGCCTGCAACGGGCTGGCTGCCGGTGAGGGCGGCCAGGGTGGCGTCCGATTCGTGCCAGCCTGCGGGTAGCCCGAGCTCCCGGGCGACGGATTCGCTGCGGCCTACCCAATACGGATCGGGCAGGGGCGTGGGGCGCAGTTCGGTGAAAAAGGCCGGTCCCAGGGCGGCAAAACCCGGTTTCCAGCGCAAGCCCAGGTCCGCGGCCTCGGTGTCTTCAGCAAGCAAGCTCATGCCCGGATTGTCCGGCACGGCGCGTAACCCCTGGCCGAACGGGCCATCGGGGGCGTGGAGGGTCAGGCCGCGAGGGCGGCCGGCGAGTCCCAGATGCGCGCCCGGTACTGCGCCGGCGGTACGCCGAACCAGCGCTTGCAGGCGCGGAAGAAGTTGCTGGTGTCGACGAAGCCCAGCATGTCGGCCACATCGGTCAGCGTGTGGCGGTCTTCGGCCAGGTACTGCTTCGCCAGTTCGCGGCGGGTGCGGTCGAGCAGCGCCTGGAAGGACACCGACTCCTCCTGCAGCCGCCGCTGCAGCGTGCGCTCGGCCAGCCCGAGGCCAGATGCCACGTCCTGCCGGCGCGGTTCGCCGTACTGCAGCCGGCGCGCGATCTCGGCGCACACCAGCGTGCTGGTGGTGGTCTGGCCCAGCAGGTTCAGCTGGTCGTCGAGCAGGTGCTCCTGCATCTCGCCCAGCGTTTCGTGGAAGGTGGGCAGCGGCGTGGCCAGGTCGGCGGCCGACAGCAGCAGTCGGTTGGCCTGTGCGTTGAACCGCACTTCGCAGCCGAAGGCCTCGCGATGCAGGTGGTCGTCGGCCGGCGCGGGGTAGACGAACTCCATGGCCAGCGGCTGCAGGTCGCGCCGCGTGAGCCACTGGCACTGCATGAGCACGGTCAGCAGGGCGTATTCGACGCGCTGGCGCGGAATGGGCAGGCTGCCGCCGGTGTGCCGCATCACCATCCAGCAGCCGCGCGGATCGGGCTGCAGGGAGAAGGCGGTCGCGTCCGAGATCACGGGCATGTAGCGCGTGAGCCGGACGAGCGCAGATTCGAGGGTGGAGCTGCACGACATCGCATGCCCGACCGTGCCCAGCTTGCTGTGCGTGGAGGCCAGGTCGCGATGCAGTCCCAGCGTGGGCCGGCCGGCGCGGTTGACCGCGAGCTGCCAGAGCACGGAGATCTCGTCGACCGGGATGCGCGCGTTCTGCCGGTGCAGCGAATCGGGGTCGAAGCCTGCCTCGCGCAGCAGCGCGGGCACGTCCAGCCCCTCGGCCTCGAACATCGACAGAACCCCCTCGAGCCACGCGGCTGAACTGGTGCGCAGTTCCGGCTGCGGCATGCAGCCCGCCCGGCGCTGGGTGCCGCGCTGGCGCGGCGGCGTGGAGGCTCCTGAAGTCATTCGTTTGGCTTTGTTGCGATAGCGATGAAAACCGTGCCGGTTTCTAGAATTTTTTTACGCGTTCGGCAGCCCCGCAGTATGGGCGCCGCGCGCCAGACCAGGAATTCCGATTAACCCGGTGTGGAGACAAGAACATGGAGACAAGGACAAGCACAAGCGCGCGAGACCGGCAGGGGCCGGCGGCGCGAAAGACGGCGACGGCGAGAGCCGCAGCCCTGGTGATGGCCGCGGCTGCCGTGGCCGCTCTTTCGGGCTGTGGCGGCGGTTCCGGTTCGTCCGGCTTCGCTTTCCTGCCGAGCGCGCCGCCTCCGGCACCCACTCCAGCGCCGGCCCCGCCCGCGGCCGACGGTCCCATGGTCCGCCAGACCACCGCCGGCAAGGTCGAGGGCGTGGACGACAGCGCCAGGACCGGCACCTGGTTCTGGAAGGGCATCCCCTTCGTCAAGCCGCCGGTCGGCGCGCTGCGCTGGCGCGCCCCTGCGGCACCCGAGCCCTGGAGCGGCATCCGCCAGGCCACGAAGTTCGGCAACGCCTGCCTGCAGATCGGCCGCATCTTCAGCCCCGGCGCCAACAACACCTATGACGAGACCATCGGCACCATGCTGGGCAAGCCTTCGGGCAGCGAGGATTGCCTGTTCGTCAACATCTGGCGCCCGGCCTCGGACGAGAAGAAGCTGCCGGTGCTGCTCTTCATCCATGGCGGCAGCAACATCTCGGGCTACACGGCAGACCCGCTGTACGACGGCGCTGCGCTGGCCAAGGCCGCCAACGCGGTGGTCATCACCGCCAGCTACCGGCTGGGCATCCTGGGCTTCCTGAACGTGCCGCAGCTGCGCCCGGGCGGCACGGAAGGCGACGACTCGGGCAACTTCGCGCTGCTGGACAACATGGCGGCGCTGCGCTTCATCCGCGACAACGTGGCCAGCTTCGGCGGCGACCCGGGCAACGTCACGCTCTCGGGCGAATCGGCCGGTGCCACCAACCTGCTGTCGGTGATGACCTCGCCGATGGCCAAGGGCCTGTTCCACAAGGCCTTCGAGATGAGCGGCGGCATCTCGCTGGCGAGCAACCTGCCGGCGGGCACGCTGCCTTCGCTGTCGCCGGCCTCGGTCTCGCTGGCGCAGGGCGAGGCCATCCTCGAAAAGCTGCTCGTCGCCGACGGCACCGCCGCCGATGCGACGGCCGCCAAGGCCTACATCGCCGGTCGCACGCCGGCGCAGATCGCCGACTACCTGCGCTCGCAGGACGGCGGCAAGATGCTGGCCACCGTGGTTGCGGCCGGCCTCGGCGCGGTCGGCCCCATTCCCGACGGCACGGTGATCCCGCTCGACCCCATCGGCGCCATCGCCGCCGACCAGTACGTGAAGGTGCCGATGCTCTCGGGCAACACGCGCGACGAGGGCAAGCTCTTCGCGTCGCTGCTGGGCACCATCGGCTTTCCGAAGCCGGGCTGGATCGTCTCCGATGCCCAGCGCTTCTCGATGATGTTCAACTTCAACCCCGACGCGGCGCCCACGCTCAAGGTGGAGGACATCATCGACCCGTTCTACCTTCCGGTAGACAAGCCAGGCACTGGCTACAACGCGGCCACGGCCCTCATCACCAAAGGGCTGTTCGAGGCCAACCGCGACAACCTGCTCGACACGATGAAGACGCGCCAGTCGAACATCTGGCACTACCGCCTCGACTGGGCGCAGGAGGCCTCTCCGTGGAACGACGTCTACGGCGCAGCGCACGCCTTCGACCTGCCGTTCGTGTTTGGCAATTTCGGTCCCTCGGTGCTGTCGAGCTCCATTGGCGGCAAGGCCAACGATAAGGGGCGGCTCGCGCTGTCGAGCGCCGTCATGGCCAGCGTGGGCGCCTTCATGCGAAAGGGCGATCCGAACACCGCCGAACTGGGCGCGACCTGGGCGCCATGGCCGTCGCAACTGCTGCTCGACGCCACGCCTACCGCCACGAAGATCACCGCGGCGCCCTGACGCGGGCTGCCGCACGGCCTCGAATCGCGCCTGGGCAACGCACCGACATCAACCAGAACGACAACGGAGACAGAACAATGAGGACTTTCAGAGACTTCCCCCGATGGCGCCTTGCCGCGTCGCTGCTTGCCACGGCCGTGGGCATCGCCGCGTGCGGCGGCGGCTCGTCCGGGGGCGGGTTCACCTTCTTCCCGCCGGCCGCCGAAACGCCGCCGGCACAGCCGCCGGCCACGCCAGAGACGGGCGTGGTCCGCAAGTGGGGCTACATCACGCTGCCGGACGGCAACAGGATGCGCTATTCGCTGCTGTTGCCCAACGGCGGCAAGGGAAGCTTTCCATTGCTGGTCGAGTACGACGGCTACAGCTCGGGCTCGACCCCGAACATCGGCCAGCTCTGGGTGTCGGAGGGCTATGCGGTAATGGGCCTCAACGTGCCGGGCACCGGCTGTTCGACCGGCGAAGACCAGGTCTTCGACGCCAGCACCGGCGCGGCCGGCGCCTTCGCCATCGAATGGGCCGGCAGGCAGCCGTGGTCGAACGGCAGGATCGGCATGGTCGGCTATTCGTACTCCGGCTACAACCAGCTGTGGGTGGCGGCGCACCGCCCCAAGGGCTTGTTGGCGATCACGCCCAGCAAGAACGTGACCGATCCGTACCGCGACGTGGGCTACCCGGGCGGCATCAAGAACGTCGGCTTTCCCTCGCAGTGGTGGGGCGGCTTCCCGACCACCTGGAACCGCGCGGCGGCCCTCGCCGCAAAGCTCGACGGCGACACGGAGTGCGCGAAGACCGTGGCCGACAACATCGAGAAGATCAAGCGTCCCGATCTCGACCTGACCAAGTGGCTCGAGAACCCGTACGCCGACGGCCTCTATGTGAAGCGCAGCGCGTTCTACGAGACCGGCAAGATCGACATTCCAGCGCTGGGCACCCAGTCGTGGCAGGACGAGCAGATCGGCCCGCGCTCGGGCTACTACGAAGACACCATGGCGCCCGGGAAGATGTGGCTCATCAGCTCCAACGGCGACCACCACACCAACGTCACCTCCGACTACATCGACGGCACGCTGAAGCGCTTCCTTGCCCATTTCGTGAAGGGCGAGGACAACGGCTTCGAGAAGGAGCCGCACGTGCGCCTGCTGCAGGAGATGCAGCAGACCGACCAGAAGGCGGTGAACGGCGCGGCGAAGCTGAAGCAGACGGCAGTGGCCGAATTCGACCGCTTGCCGGTCAAGGTCAGGCCGATGCGGCTGTGGATGCAGCCGGACGGGGTGCTCGGCGATGCGAAGCCGACGGCTGGTGCGGCCTCGTCCGACTACCGGTATCCGGCGAAGAGCCCCGTGGTGAACAACCCGGCCGCCGAAGGCTGGCAGGCCGTGGCCGATGCCGAGAAAGACGGCCAGCTCACTTTCACCACCGCTGCCTTGCCCGAGGACCTGAGCTTCTACGGCGAAGGCTCGGCCGACCTGTACCTGAGCGCCACGGCCGACAGCACCGACCTGCAGGTCACGGTGTCGGAGGTGCGGCCCGACGGCATGGAGATGTTCGTGCAGCGCGGCTGGCTGCGCGCCTCCAGGCGCGCGCTGGACGACAGCCGATCCACCGAACTGCGCCCCTTCGGCGACTTCACGCAACCGAAGGAGGCGGCACTGCTGCCAGGGCAGCCGAACCTGGTGCGTATCGAGATCCAGAAGTTCGCTCATGTCTTCCGCGCCGGTTCCAGCATCCGCGTGACGGTGGACTCGCCCTCGCAGACCGGCTTCTGGCTCTTCGGCAACGACAAGACGCCTTCGACCAACACGCTGTGGCATCAAGCCGCCAACGCGTCGAGCATCGTGCTGGGGTACGTGCCGTACCCGCATGCCGCCACGCTGCCGGATTGCGGCAAGACGCTGCGCCAGCCATGCCGCACCAACGTGGTGAAAGTACCGGTGGGTAGCGGGCCGAAGGCTCCTCTTTGAGCCGCTTCGTTCAATCGTGCAGTGCGGGTTTGTGTCATTGTGCAAATGGCCGAAGCTTGCGTGAATGCGTTGTTCCCGAGCTTTGAAGAAGTCATTTCACATAGGAGTTTGTAGATGCTGGGTTTGATGCAAGACCAACCGCTTCTGATCTCGTCGCTGATCGAGTTCGCCGAGCGCCACAACGGCGACGGCGAGATCGTCTCGCGCCGTGTCGAAGGCGATATCCACCGCTGCACGTGGCGCGACATCGCATCGCGCGCCAAGCAGGTGGCCAACGCGCTGGATGGCGAGCAACTGCTGTTCAGCGACCGCATCGCCACCCTGGCCTGGAACGGCTATCGCCACCTGGAGCTGTACTACGGCGTGAGCGGCAGCGGCCGCGTGCTGCACACCATCAACCCGCGGCTGCACCCCGACCAGATCGCGTGGATCGCCAACCATGCCGAAGACCAGATCCTGTGCTTCGACCTCACGTTCCTGCCGCTGGTGCAGGCCGTGCATGCGCGGTGTCCCACGATCCGGAAATGGGTTGCACTGTGTGACGCCGACAAGCTCCCCGCCGACAGCGGCGTGCCCAACCTCGTGAGCTACGAGAGCTGGATGGGCTCGCAGCCCACCGAGTACGAGTGGCCCAGCTTCGACGAGAACTCCGCCTCGAGCATGTGCTACACGAGCGGCACCACGGGCAACCCGAAGGCCGCGCTCTACAGCCACCGCTCGACCATGCTGCACGCCTATGCCGCGGCACTGCCCGACGTGATGCGCTTGTCGGCGCGCGATTCGGTGCTGCCGGTGGTGCCGATGTTCCACGTCAACGCATGGGGCATTCCGTACTCGGCGGCGCTGGTGGGCTGCAAGCTGGTGTTCCCCGGCCCTGCGCTCGACGGCAAGTCTGTCTACGACCTCATCGAGGCCGAGGGCGTGACCTTCGCCGCCGGCGTGCCCACCGTGTGGCAGATGCTGCTGGGCCACATGCAGGCCGGTGGCCTGAAGTTCAGCAAGCTCAACCGCACGGTGATCGGCGGCTCGGCCTGCCCGCCGGCCATGATCAAGGCGTTCCAGGAGCTCTACAACGTGGAAGTTCTGCACGCCTGGGGCATGACCGAGATGAGCCCGCTTGGCACGCTGTGCACGCTCAAGAACAAGCACCTGTCGCTGCCGGCCGACGCGCAGCTGCAGATCCGCATGAAGCAGGGCCGCGCCATCTTCGGCGTCGACATGAAGATCATCGACGGCGACGGCAAGGAGCTGCCGTGGGACGGCAAGGCCTACGGCGACCTGCTGGTCAAGGGGCCGTGGATCGTCAAGGAGTACTTCAAGGGCGAGGGCGGCAATCCGCTCATTCCCGACGAGCGCAACCGCGGTTGGTTCCCCACCGGCGACGTGGCCACCATCGATGCCGAGGGCTACCTGCAGATCACCGACCGCAGCAAGGACGTGATCAAGTCCGGCGGCGAATGGATCAGCTCCATCGACATCGAGAACATCGCCGTTGCCCATCCGGGCGTGGCCATGGCTGCGTGCATCGGCGTGTTCCATCCGAAGTGGGACGAGCGGCCGATCATCGCGGTCGTGAAGAAGCCCAACGCCGAGGTCACGCGCGAGGAGTTGCTGAAGTTCTACGAGGGCAAGACCGCCAAGTGGCAGATCCCGGACGACGCGGTGTTCGTGGAGGCCATCCCGATCGGCGCCACCGGAAAGATCCTCAAGACGAAGCTGCGCGAACTGCTCAAGGACTACAAGCTACCCGGGCTCTGACCCCTGGATCAACAAGCAAAAGCCCGCTCGCACTGTCGCGCACGCGATAGGAAAGCCGCCTCGGCGGCTTGCCTTCCGGGCAATCCCTGTGCGGCGAAGAAAAGGGCGCTTGTACGCTGGCAGTCCGCCTTTCACACCGGAGACTCTTCATGCAATTTGCTATCAAGTCAGTAGCTGTCTGTGCAATGCTGGTGGGCGCCACCGCCGCATTCGCGCAAAAGGGTGAGACCGTCAAGATCGCCTGGCTCGACCCGCTGTCGGGGCTGATGGCCGCGGTCGGAACCAACCAGCTGAAGACCACGCAATTCCTTGCCGAAGAGTTCAACAAGAAGAACCAGTCGGGCGTGAAGTTCGAGATCATCGCGCTCGACAACAAGCTCAGCCCGCAGGAAACCACCGCGGCCCTGCGTTCCGCGCAGGACCAGGGCGCGCGCTACATCATGCAGGGCAACGGCTCCGGCCCCGCGCTCGCGATCATCGACGCCATCGAGAAGAACAACGCGCGCAATCCGGGCAAGGAGCTGCTGTACCTGAACTACGCGGCCGTCGACCCCGACCTGACCAACAGCAAGTGCAGCTACTGGCACTTCCGGCTCGACGCCGACACATCCATGAAGATGGAGGCGCTGACCACCTGGATGAAGGACCAGCCCGACATCAAGAAGGTCTACATCCTCGGCCAGAACTACGCCCATGGTGTTCAGGTGTCGAAGTTCGCGAAGGAAGACCTGAAGGTCAAGCGCCCCGACATCCAGATCGTGGGCGACGACCTGCACCCGCTGGCGCAGGTGCGCGATTTCTCTCCCTACATCGCGAAGATCAAGGCTTCGGGTGCCGACACCGTCATCACCGGCAACTGGGGCTCCGACCTGTCGCTGCTCATCAAGGCCGCCAACGACTCGGGCCTGAACGTCAAGTTCCTGACCTACTACGCGCCTGGCGCCGGCACGCCCACGGCAATGGGCGCCACGTCGGAAGGCAAGGTCTACACCGTCGCCTATGCCCACTACAACATGGGCGGCGAGATCCAGCAGCTGCTCGCCGGCTTCAAGAAGCGCATGAACGACGACCTCACGCAGTCGTCGATCTATCACGCGTTCGCGCTGCTCGATGCCGCCTTCGTCAAGACCAAGTCGACCGATCCGGTCAAGGTGGCCGCGGCGCTCGAGGGCATGAAGATCAAGAGCTTCAACGGCGAGGTCGAGGTGCGCAAGGCCGACCACCAGCTGCAGCAGGGTCTCTACATCTCGCGCTGGGAGAAGGCCAGCGCCAAGTACCCCTATGACGCCGAGAACACCGGCTACACGAACGTTCCCGTGAAGTACTTCGAATCGTACGTGGCGAGCACGCCCACGTCGTGCCAGATGAAGCGCCCCTAGGCGTCTTTGTGAACGCGTTTCCTACCCGGCGGTAGCAGCAGCTACCAGCGGGTAGCAAATTGGAGAAACGCGGTGTCGCATGCGCGATAGAAACGGGCCTTTGCGGCACCCCTCTTACGGGCATTCCCTGAGGGGAGGGGCTGCAAACGCTTGTACTCTCGTGCGGCGTTTTGAATCGGTTTGACCAGGAGATATAGATTGAAGTTCGCTCTGAAAATCGCCGCAGCAGCCGTCATCGCTGCAACCGCCACCGGTGCCTTTGCCCAGAAGGGTGAAACCGTCAAGATCGCATGGCTCGACCCGCTGTCGGGCCTCATGGCCGCGGTCGGGACGAACCAGCTCAAGACCTTCCAGTTCTTTGCCGAGGAGTTCAACAAGAAGAACGCGGCGGGCGTGAAGTTCGAGATCATCGGCATCGACAACAAGCTCAGCCCGCAGGAAACCACCAGCGCACTGCGCTCGGCCCTCGACCAGGGCGCTCGCTACATCGTGCAGGGCAACGGCTCCGGCCCGGCCCTGGCCATCATCGACGCGCTCGAGAAGAACAACGCGCGCAACCCCGGCAAGGAAGCGCTGTACCTGAACTACGCCGCCGTCGACCCCGACCTGACCAACAGCAAGTGCAGCTACTGGCAGTACCGTTTCGACGCCGACACGTCGATGAAGATGGAAGCGCTGACCACCTACATGAAGGACCAGCCGGACATCAAGAAGGTCTACCTGCTCAACCAGAACTACGCGCACGGCCAGCAGGTCTCGAAGTTCGCCAAGGAAAACCTCAAGACCAAGCGCCCCGACGTGCAGATCGTCGGCGACGACCTGCATCCGCTGGCACAGGTGCGCGACTTCGCGCCGTACGTGGCCAAGATCAAGGCCTCGGGCGCGGACACCGTCATCACCGGCAACTGGGGCTCCGACCTCGCGCTGCTCATCAAGTCGGCCAACGACTCGGGCCTGAACGTCAAGTTCTACACCTACTACGCCGTGACCACCGGCACGCCGACCGCCATGGGCGCGGCTTCCGACGGCAAGGTCTACCAGGTCGGCTATGCCCACTACAACATGGGCGGCGACATGCAGAAGTACGCCGAGGATTTCAAGAAGAAGTTCAACGACGACCTCTACACCACCGACATCTACACGGTGTTCCAGGCGCTGACGGAAGCCTTCGTGAAGACCAAGTCGACCGACCCCGTCAAGGTGGCGGCCGCCATGGAAGGCATGAAGTTCAAGAGCTTCAACGGCGACATCGAACTGCGCAAGACCGACCACCAGGCACAGCAGGGCCTGTACATCGCCAAGTGGGAGAAGGCCAGCGCCAAGTATCCGTACAGCCCGGAGAACACCGGCTACACGCTGGCGCCGGTGAAGTACTACGACGCGTACGTGGCGAGCACGCCCACCTCGTGCCAGATGAAGCGGCCCGGCGGCGCCTCTTGACCGCCGCCGCTGCCTGACAGGTCGAGGCCCGACTTCAACCTCGGGCCTTTTTCTTTTTCAACCGACACGAAAGACCGATGAACGTCGAATTCTTCGTCATCTCGCTGCTCAACGGCGTGAGCTACGGCTTGCTGTTGTTCATGCTGAGTTCCGGCCTCACGCTGATCTTCAGCATGATGGGCGTGCTCAACTTCGCGCACGCCAGCTTCTACATGCTGGGCGCCTATTTCGCCTACACGCTGTCGGGCATCGTCGGCTTCTGGCCGGCGCTGTTCATCGCGCCGGTGCTGGTGTTCGCGCTGGGTGCGGCCTTCGAGCGCTACTGCCTGCGCCGCGTCCACAAGTTCGGCCACGTGCCGGAACTGCTGGTGACCTTCGGTCTTTCGTACCTGATCCTCGAGGTCGTGCAGCTGGTGTGGGGCCGCTCCACGGTGCCCTACGGTCTTCCGTCGGCGCTGCAGGGGCCGCTTTTCACGCTCTACGGCACGCAGTTCCCGAAGTCGCGCTCCTTCATCATGCTGGTGGCGGTGCTGATGCTGGTGTCGGTGTGGCTGCTGCTCACGCGCACTCGCATCGGCCTGGTGATCCAGGCGGCGCTGAAGCACCCGGAGATGGTCGAGGCGCTGGGCCACAACGTGCCGCGCGTGTTCATGCTGGTGTTCGGCGGCGGCGCCGCGCTGGCGGGCCTCGCGGGCGTGGTCGGCGGCAACACCTACGTCACCGAGCCGGCCATGGCCGCTTCTGTCGGCTCCATCATCTTCGTGGTGGTGGTGGTCGGCGGCATGGGCTCGCTGGCGGGTGCCTTCCTGGCCTCGCTGATCATCGGCATCGTGCAGACCTTCGCCGTGGCCATGGACCAGTCGCTCGCCACCGGCCTGCAGGCCTTCGGCGTGGCGGTGACCGACCAGACCTTCGGCTACGAGCTGCTCAAGCTGACGATCTCGCAGGTCGCGCCGATCCTTCCGTACCTGTTCCTGGTGCTGATCCTCATCTTCAGGCCCAAGGGTCTTCTCGGAACGCGGGAGGACTGATGCCATGAATACCGCAACCACCACAACCACATCGAACGCTTCGGCCAACAAGGCGCCGACGCAGTACTACCGTTTCAAGCCGCTGAACATCGGCCGCATCCTGATCTGGTCGTTCTTCGCGCTGCTGCTCATCGTGGCGCCGATGATCTTCACCAGCAGCCTGGCACTGACCATGCTGTCGCAGATCGGCTATCTCATCATCATCTGCCTGAGCTACAACATGCTGCTGGGGCAGGGCGGCATGCTCAGCTTCGGGCATGCGGTGTACGTTGGCCTGGGCTCGTTCATCGCCATCCACGCGATGAACCTGGCGGGCGCCGGCAAGCTGCCGATCCCGCTGGTGCTCATTCCGCTCGTCGGCGGGCTCGGCGGCATGTTCTTCGCCGTGCTGTTCGGCTACGTGTCGACCAAGAAGTCGGGCACCACCTTCGCGATGATCACGCTGGGCCTGGGCGAACTGGTCGCCGCGATGGCGCTGATGTTCCCCAGCTTCTTCGGCGGCGAGGGCGGCATCACCACCAACCGCGTGTACGGTGCATCGTTCTTCGGTCTCAACTTCGGTCCGCAGAACCAGGTGTATTACCTGATCGCCGTCTACTGCTTCATCTGCACCGGGCTGATGTTCGCCTTCACCGGCACGCCGCTCGGGCGCATGCTGAACGCGGTGCGCGACAACCCGGAGCGCGTGGAGTTCATCGGCTACAACACGCAGCGCGTGCGCTACTACGCCTTCATCATCGCGGGCTTCTTCGCGGGCATCGGCGGCGGCCTGGCGGCCATCAACTTCGAGATCGTGAACGCGGCCGACAGCCTCAACGGGCTGCGCTCGGGCAGCTACCTGCTGTTCACGTTCCTGGGCGGCGCGACCTTCTTCTTCGGGCCGATCATCGGCGCGGCGCTGCTGGTGTTCGCGCTGGTGCTGCTGTCGGAGCTCAGCAAGGCATGGCTGCTGTACGTGGGCCTGGTGTTCCTGCTGATGGTGATGTTCGCGCCGGGCGGCGTGGCAAGCCTGATCATGATGAACGTGCGCGTGGCGCTGTTCGGCAAGATCAAGCGCTTCTACCTGCTGTACGTGGGCCTGTTCGTGGGCGCGGCCATCATGCTCGCGGGCGCGGCGGCCATCGTCGAGATGATCTATCACATGCAGCTCAACGCAGCGCTCGGACCGGTGGTGCCGTTCGCGGGCCTGCAGCTCGACACATCCTCGGCCACGAGCTGGGTCGTTGCGGTGGCGCTGTTCGCTGTCGGCCTGGGCGTGTTCGAGGTGGTGCGCCGGCGCTTCGCGAAGGTCTGGGGCCATGCGCAGGAAGAAATCGAAGCCGAGATCAAGCGCAGGGAGACCGCATGACCTATTCACTCGAACTCAAGAACCTGCGCAAGAGCTTCGGCAAGACCGACATCATCCGCGGCGTGGACCTGGCCGTGACGGCCGGCGAGCGCATTGCCATCATCGGGCCGAACGGCGCGGGCAAGTCGACGCTGTTCAACCTCATCAGCGGGCGCCTCGCGCCGACCAGCGGCGAGGTGCTGCTCAACGGCACGCGCATCGACGGCATGAAGCCGTACGAGATCAACCGCATGGGGCTGTCGCGCAGCTTCCAGATCACCAACATCTTCCCGAAGCTCACCGTCTTCGAGAACCTGCGCTGCGGCGTGCTGTGGAGCCTGGGCTACAAGTACACCTTCCTGCGCTTTCTCTCGAACCTCGACGACGCCAACGAGCGCACCGAGGAGCTCATCAGGCAGATCGGCCTGGAGAAGAAACGCGACGTGCATGCGGTGAACCTCACCTATGCCGAGCAGCGCGCGCTGGAGATCGGCGTGACCATCGCCGGCGGCGCCAGCGTGATCCTGCTGGACGAACCCACGGCCGGCATGAGCAAGACGGAGACCTCGCACTTCATCTCGCTCATCAAGCACGTCACCGTCGGCAAGACGCTGCTGACGGTGGAGCACGACATGGGCGTGGTCTTCGGGCTGGCCGACAAGATCGCGGTGGTGGTGTATGGCGAAGTGATCGCCTTCGACACGCCGGCTGCGGTTCGCGCCAATGCGCGCGTGCAGGAGGCTTACCTGGGCTCTTCCGTTGCCGACGCACAAGGGGCGGGACACTGAGATGCTGAAGCTTCAAGACATCCACGCCTACTACGGCAAGAGCCATGTGCTGCATGGCGTTTCCTTCGACGTGCAGCCCGGCGAGATCGTCGCGCTGCTGGGCCGCAACGGCTCGGGCCGTTCGACCACCGCCAAGGCCATCATGGGCCTGGTGCACGCAGAAGGCGGCCTGCAATGGAAGGGACAGGACATCCTGCGCCGCAAGGCCTATGAGATCGCGCACTTCGGCATCGGCTACGTGCCCGAGAACCGCGACATCTTCCCCAAGCTCACGGTGCACCAGAACCTGCTGCTGGGGCAGAAGGGCTCGGGCAAGGGCAGCCGCTGGTCCTTCGACGACATGTACGGCATGTTCCCGCGCCTGAAGGAGCGCCAGCACACCGAGGCCGGCGTGCTCTCGGGTGGCGAGCAGCAGATGCTCACGCTGTGCCGCACGCTGATGGGCGACCCCGACCTGATCATCATCGACGAGCCGACGGAAGGCCTCGCGCCCAAGATCGTGGAGCTGGTGGGGCAGTACCTTCGCACGCTCAAGGACAAGGGCATCTCGGTGCTGCTGATCGAACAGAAGCTCACCATCGCGATGTCGATCTCCGACCGCGCGCTCGTCATGGGCCACGGCAGCATCGTGTTCGACGGCACGCCCGACGGCCTGCGCGCGGATGCGACTACCCGCAAGGAATGGCTGGAAGTCTAGGCAAACCCCCAGGCTTCGCGCACTTCGTGTGACTGCGCCAACCCCCTTGCAGGGGGCAACACCTGCGGGCCGGCAAAGCCGGTTCCGCGGTGTTTCCCGAAGGCCCAACCCTCCTCAGGGCTGGCCTTGTCTCTCCAGCGACTGCGTGCCATTGTTGGGCCACGCGAAACGCCTAGAATCCCTTGAAAAAGAACACTCGTGCTTTTTCTTCTTTTTCTTCACACACCAAGGAACGCAGCATGACGGCTGAATACAAAGTGCTCGGCGATATCGCCGTGATCACACTGACCAACCCTCCGGTCAACGGTCTCGGTTTCTCGACGCGCATCGGCATCACCGACGGCCTGTCGAAGGCCAATGCCGATGATGCCGTCAAGGCCATCGTCATCACCGGCGCCGGCAAGGCGTTCTCGGGCGGCGCGGACATCAAGGAGTTCGGCACGCCCAAGGCACTGCAGGAGCCCAACCTGCTGAGCGTGATCCTCGCGCTCGAAGCCTCTCCCAAGCCCATCGTCGCTGCCATCCACTCGGTGTGCATGGGCGGCGGCCTCGAGCTGGCCCTGGGCTGCCACTACCGCGTGGCCGCTCCCGGCACCAGCGTCGCGCTGCCTGAAGTGAAGCTGGGCCTGATCCCCGGCGCGGGCGGCACGCAGCGCCTGCCGCGCGTTCTGGGCGTCGAAACGGCACTGAACATGATCGTCAGCGGCGAGCCGGTCAAGAGCGAACTGCTCGCGTCGGTGCCCGGCCAGAAGCTGTTCGACAAGCTGGCCGCCTCGGCCGAATCGGTCTTCGACGAGGCCGTCGCCTTCGCCAAGAGCGTGGCCGGCAAGACGGGCGAGGACCTGCCCCTGGTGCGCAACCTCCCGTGCAAGCACCCGCAGGGCGACGCCTACTTCCAGTTCGCGAAGAACATGGTTGGTGGCATGTCGAAGAACTACCCCGCGCCGCTGCAGTGCGTGGACGCCGTGCAGGCCGCCACCAAGCTGAAGTTCGACGCCGGCATGGCCGAAGAGCGCCGCATCTTCACCTTGCTGATGTTCACGCCCGAATCGCTGGCGCTGCGCCACCTGTTCATGGCCGAGCGCGCTGCGAGCAAGATCCCCGACGTGCCCGAAGACACGCCCAAGCGCGAGATCAAGTCGGTCGGCGTGATCGGCGCCGGCACCATGGGCGGCGGCATCTCGATGAACTTCCTGAACGCGGGCATCCCCGTGAAGATTCTCGAAGATGAAGCAGGAAGCGCTCGACCGCGGCATTGCCACGATCAAGAAGAACTACGAAGCCCAGGTCAAGAAGGGCAAGCTCAAGCAGGACAAGTACGAGCAGCGCATGGCCCTGCTGAGCACCACGCTGAGCTACGACGACCTGAAGGACGCCGACCTCATCATCGAGGCCGTGTTCGAGGAAATCGGCGTGAAGGAGAAGGTGTTCAAGGAACTCGACCGTGTCGCCAAGAAGGGTGCGATCCTGGCATCGAACACCTCGACGCTCGACGTCGACAAGATCGCCTCCTTCACCGACCGCCCGCAGGACGTGGTCGGCATGCACTTCTTCAGCCCGGCCAACGTGATGAAGCTGCTGGAAGTGGTACGCGGCAAGGCCACCTCGAAGGACGTGCTGGCCACCGTGATGGCCATTGGCAAGAAGATCAAGAAGACGGCTGTGGTCTCGGGCGTGTGCGATGGCTTCATCGGCAACCGCATGATCGAGCAGTACAGCCGCCAGGCCGGCTTCCTGCTGGACGAAGGCGCGACGCCGCAGCAGGTGGACAAGGCCATCGAGAAGTTCGGCTTTGCCATGGGCCCGTTCCGCATGGGCGACCTGGCCGGCAACGACATTGGCTGGGCCATCCGCAAGCGCCGCGCCGTCGAGCGCGCCGACATGAAGTACAGCCGCACGGCCGACAAGCTCTGCGAACTGGGCCGCTTCGGCCAGAAGACCGGGGCAGGGTGGTACGACTACCAGGCCGGCAAGCGCGATGCGATTCCGTCGGAACTGGTCAACAAGATGATCGAGGACCACCGCAAGGAACTGGGCATCACGCCGCGCAAGATCTCCGACGAGGAGATCGTGCAACGCTTGGTTTATGCGCTGGTCAACGAGGGCGCGCACATCCTCGAAGACGGCATTGCCTCGAAGTCGGGCGACATCGACATGGTGTACCTCACCGGCTACGGCTTCCCGATCTATCGCGGTGGCCCGATGCACTACGCGTCGCAGGTCGGCCTGTACAACGTGGCCGAGACGATGAAGCGCTTCGCGAAGAACCCGCGCGACGACGCCGAGTTCTGGCAGCCCGCACCGCTGATCCAGAAGCTGGTGGCCGAAGGCAAGTCCTTCGGCTGAGACCGACGACGGAACCGGGCCAAGACCGCCAATGTTGAAACGCATCTTCCTGGGGCTGCTGCTGGCAGTTGTGCTGCTGGTGGCCGCCGTGGCGGTCAAGACCTGGACCACGCCGTCGCAGCAGCTGGCGGTGGCGCCCGCCCCCAAGCTGGACATCGACCTGCAGGCAGCCGCCAAGCGGCTGTCCACGGCAATCACGTTTCGCACGGTGTCGGGCATGGACGATCCGGCCGCCACCGCGGCCGAGTTCGACAAGCTGCATGCCTACCTGGAGCAGCAGTTCCCGAAGGTGCACGCCACCCTGAAGAAGGAAGTGGTGGGCAACAAGGCGCTGCTCTACACCTGGACCGGCACCGACCCGCAGGCCAAGCCGGTTGCGCTGATGGCGCACCAGGACATGGTGCCCATCGCGCCCGGTACCGAGAAGGCGTGGACGGTCGATCCCTTCTCCGGCGAGATCAAGGACGGCTTCATCTGGGGGCGCGGCACGCTCGACAACAAGAGCAACCTGTTCGCGCAGATGGAAGCCATCGAGCTGCTCATCGGCAGCGGCTTCAAGCCGCGGCAGACCGTCTACTTGGTGATGGGCGACGACGAGGAGGTGAGCGGCCTGCGCGGCGCGCTGCCCATCGCCGAACTGCTCAAGTCGCGCAACGTGCGCCTGGACTGGGTGCTCGACGAGGGCCTGCTGGTGCTCGACGGCGTGATGCCCGGCCTCAAGCAGCCGGCGGCGCTCATCGGCCTGGCGGAGAAGGGCTATGCCACCTTCTTCCTTTCGCTCGACACCGCGCCTGGCCATTCGTCGATGCCCCCGCAGCACAGCGCCATCGGCAGCATGAGCGCTGCGCTGGCGCGGCTCGAAGCCGACCCGATGCCCGGCGGCATCAAAGGCGTGGCCGGCCAGATGTTCGGCGCGCTTGCCCCCGAGATGAGCGGCGTGAACCGCGTGATGCTGTCCAACCTGTGGCTCACCGAGCCGCTGGTGCGCGGCATCCTCGAGAAAAGCCCGAGCAGCAACGCCATGCTGCGCACCACTACCGCGCTGACCATCGTGCGCGCGGGCAACAAAGACAACGTGCTGCCCGGCCACGCCGAGGCCGCCGTCAACTTCCGCATCCTGCCGGGCGACACCATCGCCAGCACCGAGGCGCACCTGCGCAAGGCGCTGGGCAACGACGACATCAAGATCAAGGCCTACCCGGGCAACTCCGAACCGTCGCCCGTGTCGTCGACCGACAGCACCGGCTACCGCGCGATCCAGCAGGCCGTGCGCCAGAGCTTCCCCGATGCGGTGGTGGCCCCGGGCCTCATGACCGCGGCCACCGACTCGCGCCATTTCAGCATCGTGAGCGACGCCGTCTTCCGCTTCTCGCCGTTCCGCATGAAGAACGAAGACCTCGCGCGCTTCCACGGCAACAACGAACGCCTGGCCATCTCGAACTACGGCGAGATGATCGGCTTCTACCGCCAGCTCCTGAGCAACGCCAACGCTGCTCCGGCGCAATGACGACAACCGCTACCACGGCAATCTCTTTTCCCTTCCAACTGCTTCAAAGCCAAAGGACCTCACCATGACCAGCGCCGTCATCGTTTCCACTGCCCGCACGCCGCTCGCGAAGAGCTGGAAGGGTGCCTTCAACATGACGCACGGCGCCACGCTCGGCGGCCACGCGGTGCAGCACGCAGTGCAGCGCGCCGGCATCGACCCCGCCTCGGTCGACGACGTCATCATGGGCTGCGCCACGCCCGAAGGCGCCACCGGCTCCAACATCGCGCGCCAGATCGCGCTGCGCGCCGGCCTGCCGATCACCACCTCGGGCATGACCATCAACCGTTTCTGCTCCTCGGGCCTGCAGACCATCGCCACCGCGGCCCAGCGCATCATCGCGGGCGAGGGCGAGGTCTACGTGGCGGGCGGCGTCGAGAGCATCTCGTGCGTGCAGAACGAAGCCAACAAGCACATGCTGACCGATCCGTGGCTGGTGAAGAACAAGCCCGAGATCTACTGGAACATGCTGCAGACGGCCGAGCAGGTCGCCAAGCGCTACAACATCGGCCGTGACGCCATGGACGAATACGGCGCGCAAAGCCAGCAGCGGGCCACCGCCGCGCTGGAAGCCGGCCTCTTCAAGGCCGAGATCGCCCCCATCACCGTGCTGGCCGGCGTGGCCGACCCCGTGCTGGGCCTGCGCACCAAGGAAGTCACCGTCGAGAACGACGAAGGCATCCGCCCCGGCACCACCAAGGAAGGCATCAGCGGCATCCGCCCGGCCATCCCCGGCGGTGTGATCTCGGCCGGCAATGCCAGCCAGTTCTCCGACGGCGGCGGCGCCTGCGTGGTGGTCGACGAGAAGTACGCCGAGCAGAAGGGCCTGAAGCCCCTGGGCCGCTTCCTCGGCTTCGCCGTGGCCGGCTGCGAGCCCGACGAGATGGGCATCGGCCCGGTCTTCGCCATCCCGAAGGTGCTCAAGCGCCTGGGTCTCACGGTCAACGACATCGACCTGTGGGAACTGAACGAAGCCTTCGCCGTGCAGGTGATCTACTGCCGCGACAAGCTGGGCATCCCGGGCGACCGCCTGAACGTGAACGGCGGCGCCATCGCCGTGGGCCACCCCTATGGCGTGAGCGGCCAGCGCCTGACCGGCCACGCGCTCATCGAAGGCAGGCGCCGTGGCGCGAAGAAGGTCGTGGTCACGATGTGCATCGGCGGCGGCATGGGCGCCGCGGGCGTCTTCGAGGTACTCTGACTCTCCCCAGTCTGCGGCGCACTGCGTGTCGCCTTCGCCAACCCCCTTCCGGGGGCAACACCAGCGGCCCGGCTGAGCCGGTTCCGCGGTGTTCCACGAACGGGCCCGGCTTCGCCGGCCGACGAGCGCTGCCGGTGGAAGTCGGTAGTCTCAACATCAAGACCCGACCATGAGCCTTCGTCCCACCCTCGACTTCCTGCTCTACGACTGGCTCGACGCCGAATCCCTCAACCAGCGCGAGCGCTTCGCGGACCATTCGCGCGAGACCTTCGATGCGGTGCTCGACACCTGCGAGCGCATCGCGCGCGAGAAGTACGCGCCGTTCAACCGCATCGTCGACACGCAGGAGCCGCACTTCGACGGCGAGAAGGTCGTGCTGCCGCAGGCCACGCACGACGCGCACAAGGCCTTCGTCGAATCGGGAATGATGAGCGCGGCGCAGGACTACGACATTGGCGGCATGCAGCTGCCCTACACGCTGCAAGCCGCGGCCAACAGCTTCTTCGCGATGGCCTCGGTGAGCATCGGCTCGAACATGCTCACCAGCGGCAACGCCAACCTGCTGATGGTGCATGGCACCGAGATGCAGAAGGAGGTCTTCGCCAAGAACGAATTTTCTGGCCGCTGGGCGGGCACCATGTGCCTGTCGGAGCCGCAGGCCGGCTCGTCGCTGAGCGACGTGGCCACGCGCGCAGTGCCCGACGGCGACGACTTCCGGAATGATCCGCTGGGTCCGCGCTATCGCCTCACGGGCAACAAGATGTGGATCTCGGCAGGCGACCACGAGCTGACCGAGAACATCGTGCACATCGTGCTGGCCAAGATCCCGGACGAGAACGGCAAGCTGGTGCCGGGCACGCGCGGCATATCGCTCTTCATCGTGCCCAAGCGCATGGTCGACACCAAGGGCGAGCTCACCGGCCAGCGCAACGACGTGGCGCTCGCGGGCCTGAACCACAAGCTGGGCTGGCGCGGCACCACCAATACGCTGCTGAACTTCGGAGAAGGCAAGTACCCGGTCGACGGCAAGGCTGGCGCGGTGGGCTACCTGGTCGGCGAGCCAGGCAAGGGCCTGCACTGCATGTTCCACATGATGAACGAGGCACGCATCGGCGTCGGCACGGCGGCCACCATGCTCGGCATGGCCGGCTACCACGCCTCGCTCGAATACGCGAAGAGCCGTCCGCAGGGCCGGCTGGTGAAAAAGCCCGAGGCTGCCGGCACGGCGGTCGCCAAGGATTCGGCCGCGCCGCAGGTGCGCATCATCGAGCACGCCGACGTGCGCCGCATGCTGCTGGCCCAGAAGGCGTACTGCGAGGGCGCCCTGGCGCTGGAGCTGTATTGCGCCCGGCTGGTCGACGAGCAGAAGACCGGCGACGCGCAGGCCGCCGACGACGCGCGGCTGCTGCTGGAGGTGCTCACGCCGATCGCCAAGAGCTGGCCCAGCGAGTGGTGCCTGGAGGCGAATTCGCTGGCCATCCAGGTGCACGGCGGCTATGGCTACACGCGCGACTTCCCGGTGGAGCAGTACTGGCGCGACAACCGCCTGAACATGATCCACGAGGGCACCCACGGCATCCAGGCGGCCGACCTGCTGGGCCGCAAGGTGCTGATGGAAAAGGGCCGCGGCCTGCAGCTGCTGGCCGCGCGCATGACCGACACCATCGGCCGCACCGCCAAGGTTCCGGCGCTGGCGGCCCACGCCAAGGCGCTGGGCGCCGCGCTCCAGCGCATCGGCAGCGCCACCGAGGCCGCATGGTCCACCAGCGACCCGGCGGATGCGCTGGCCAACGCGGTGCCGTACATGCAGGCCTTCGGGCACACGGTGCTGGCCTGGATCTGGCTCGACGTCGCGGGCAAGGCCCTGGAAACCGACGCGGAAAAGGCGAGGGCGGTAACAGCTGGCAAGATCGGCGCCACGGACTATTTCTTCCACTACGAGCTGCCGAAAATCGGCGCATGGCTCAACGTGGTCGAAACCCGCGACCCGACCTGTACAGCTTTGCCCGAGGACGCCTTCTGATGGCCACTACCGATTCGCCGAACGCCACCCCCAACAACACCCCCGCCGCCAACCCGCCGAAGCCGCACGCGCGGCTCGAGAAATGGATCTGGATCCTGATCTACGGCGGCCTGTTCCTCGTGATCCTGGGCATCGCCACCGGCCGCACCGACGCCTCGCTGGGCTGGTCCATCGCCGTGCCGGGCGGCGTCGTGGCGCTGGTCGGCTTCGTGCTGATCTACGTGCGCTCGCGCCTGTCCAACACGCCTTCAGGCAAGTAACCGACTGAACGAGGCCCGCCATGCTCAAGCACATCGTGATGTGGAAGTTCAAGGAGCACGCCGAGGGCGCCGACAAGGCGACCAACCTGCTCAAGGCCAAGGCGCTGCTCGATGCCTGCGCGAAGCTGTCGCCCGGCACGCTGCGCTTCGAGGTGGCCATCGCCCAGCCCGGGCTGGAAGCCACCTACGACCTGGTCCTGTACTCGGAATTCACCGACGCCGCCGCGCTGGCGGCCTATGCGGACCATCCGCAGCACGTGGCCCTGAAGCCGTTCATCGGCGCGGTCCGCGAAGCCCGCCAGTGCATGGACTACACGATCTGAAAAACCACCCGAACCCCGGAGACAACCCATGACCGCACGCACCGTCCAGAAACTCTTCGACCTCACGGGCAAGACCGCCCTCGTCACCGGCGGCTCGCGCGGCCTGGGGCTGCAGATGGCCCATGCGCTGGGCGAGGCGGGCGCGAAGATCATGCTGAGTTCGCGCAAGGCCGAAGACCTGGAACAGGCCGCCGCCGAGCTGCAGGCCGCGGGCATCGACGCGCGCTGGATCGCCGCCGACTGCTCGAAGGAGGAAGACACCCGCCGCCTGGCCGACGAGACGCTGCAGCGCATGGGCGCGGTCGACATCCTCGTGAACAACGCGGGCGCCAGCTGGGGTTCGCCGGCCGAGAGCCACCCGGTCGAGGCCTGGGACAAGGTGATGAACCTCAACGTGCGGGGCTACTTCATCCTGTCGCAGCAGGTCGCCAACGGCTACATGATCCCGAAGAAGTCGGGCCGCATCATCAACATCGCCTCCATCGCCGGGCTCAACGGCAACCCGCCCGAGATGCAGACGCTGGCCTACAACACCTCCAAGACCGCGGTCATCGGCTTCACCCGCACCCTGGCGGCCGAATGGGGCAAGTACAACATCAACGTGAACGCCATCTGCCCCGGCTTCTTCATGACGAAGATGGCCGCCGGCCTCATCAAGTCGCTCGGCGAGGAAAAGATGGCCGCGCAGGCGCCGCTGGGCCGCCTGGGCGACGAGGAAGACCTGAAGGGCCTGACGCTGCTGTTCGCAAGCGACGCCGGCAAGCACGTCACCGGCCAGTGGCTGGCCGTGGACGGCGGCGTGAGCGTCGTCCTGGGCGCAGCTTGAAGAACCGAAATGACAACGCCTGAACCCGAAGACATCAATTTCCGCTCGTACACGAGCCGCATCCCGTTCGCGCGCCACCTGGGCTTCGAACTCACGAAGTTCGAGAACGGCGAATCGGAGATCCTCTACACCGCCAAGCCGGAGCACCTGAACACCTTCGACGTGACGCACGGCGGCGCCTGCATGACGCTGCTGGACATCACCATGGCCGCTGCCGCGCGCAGCATCGCGCCCGAGATGGGCGTGGTCACCATCGAGATGAAAACCAGCTTCATGCAGCCTTCGGTGGGCCCGCTGCATGCGCGCGGAACGCTCATTCACAGGACGGCGACGCTGGCTTTCACGGAGGCCAGAATCTACGACGAGCAGGAGCGCGTTTGCGCCCATGCCACCGGCACCTTCAAGTACGTGAAGCGCCGGCTGCCGACCGGCCCGGCCAGCGCCAACGAGATGCGTCCGCCCTCGACCGACTGAACCGACCCTATTCCTCCCCGGAGCCTTTCATGCCCATCAACAAGCAGATCCACCTCGACAACCGCCCCGAGGGCGAGGCCGTCGCGAGCAACTTCAAGCTCGTCACGGCCCAGACCCCCGAACTCAAGGACAACCAGGTCCTGGTGCGCCATCACTACATGAGCCTCGACCCCTACATGCGCGGGCGCATGAACGACTCCAAGAGCTACGCGCAACCGCAGCCGCTGGGCCAGACCATGCAGGGCGGCACGGTGGGCGAGGTGGTCGAGAGCAAGCATCCCAAATACGCCGTGGGCGACAAGGTGGTCGGCTTCGGCGGCTGGCAGGAATACAGCGTCGTCGATGCCTCGCAACCCGGCGCGCTGAAGAAGGTAGACACCACGCACGTGCCGCTGTCGCACTACCTGGGCGCGGTCGGCATGCCGGGCGTCACCGCCTGGTACGGCCTCGTGAAGATCATCGCGCCCAAGGCCGGTGAAACCATGGTCATCACCGCCGCCAGCGGCGCGGTCGGCAGCGCCTTCGGCGCGCTGGCCAAGGCGCGCGGCTGCCGCGTCGTCGGCATCGCGGGCGGCGCGGACAAGTGCAAGTACGTGACCGACGAACTGGGCTTCGACGCCTGCATCGACTACCGCCTGCACCCCGACGTCAAGTCGATGAGCGCGGCGCTGAAGGAAGCCTGCCCGAACGGCATCGACGGCTACTTCGAGAACGTCGGCGGCTACATCTTCGACGCGGTGCTGCTGCGTGCCAACGCCTTCGCCCGCGTGGCGCTGTGCGGAATGATCGCGGGCTACGACGGCCAGCCGCTGCCCCTGGCCAACCCGGCGCTGATCCTCATCAACCGCATGAAGATCGAAGGCTTCATCGTCAGCGAGCACATGGAAGTGTGGCCCGAGGCGCTGACCGAACTGGGCACGCTGGTGGCCACCGGCAAGCTCAAGCCGCGCGAGTCGATCGCGCAGGGCATCGAGTCGGCGCCCGAGGCATTCCTGGGCCTGCTCAAGGGTCGCAACTTCGGCAAGCAACTGGTCAAGCTCGTCTGATTGATGCGCCGATGAGCCGAACGCACGGCAAGTAGGCTGGTCATGCGCGCCGCGCCGGGCCGCCCCAAGCAAGCGAGCGCCGCGGTGCAGAGCACGGAGGTATTCGAATGAACTCGACGCACGAGGTCTTCAACCAGCCCGAGCCGCTGGTCGACTACAACCTCTTCGACACCAACCGGCCGCTGCGCGATGCGCTGAAGTTCAACGCGCCCGCGCTGCAGACCGCGCAGCTTCACGAACTGGGCGCGACCCTCGGCTCGGCCGGCATGCAGGCGCATGCGCGGCTCGCCAACGTCCACACGCCCGAGCTGCACACGCACGACCGCTTCGGACGGCGCATCGACGAGGTGGAATTCCACCCCAGCTACCACGCGCTGATGAGCGCCGCCGTCGGCGCCGGCCTGCACGGCACACCGTGGACCGGCACCTCCGCCTCGCCGCACGTGCTGCGCGCGGCGGGCTTCATGCTCTTCACCGAGCTGGAGCCCTCGATCCTTTGCCCCATCTCGATGACCTACGCCGTCACGCCCGCGCTGCGCAGCAATGCGGCGGTGCATGCCGACTGGGCCCCCAAGCTCGGCAGCCTCTGGTACGACCCGGCGCTCAAGCCCTTCGGCGACAAGCCCGGCGTGACCATGGGCATGGGCATGACCGAGAAGCAGGGCGGCTCCGACGTGCGGGCCAACACCACGCAGGCCGTGCGCGAAGGCGGCAGCGACGCCTGGGGCGAGCGCTATGCCATCACCGGCCACAAGTGGTTCTTCTCGGCGCCGATGTGCGATGCCTTCCTGGTGCTGGCGCAGGCGCCCGCCGGGCTTTCGTGCTTCTTCCTGCCGCGCGTGCTGCCGGACGGCTCGCGCAACGCGATCCGCATCCAGCGGCTGAAGGACAAGCTGGGCAACAAGGCCAATGCGAGCTCCGAAGTGGAGTTCGATGGCGCCACCGCATGGCTCGTGGGCGAGGAGGGGCGCGGCATTCCCCGAGATCCTCGAAATGGGCACGATGACGCGGCTCGACTGTGCGCTGGGCACCAGCGGGCTCATGCGCCAGTCGCTGGCCATCGCGCTCAACCACGCCACGCAGCGCATGGCCTTCGGCAAGCCGCTGATCGACCAGCCGCTGATGAAGAACGTGCTGGCCGATCTGGCGCTGGAGAGCGAAGCCGCCACCGCGCTCGCCATCCGCCTGGCGCGAGCCTTCGACAAACAGTCCGACGAACACGAACGCCTGATGGCCCGGCTGCTCACGCCCGTCGCCAAGTTCTGGATCTGCAAGCGCGGCAGCGCCTTCGCGCAGGAAGCCATGGAGTGCCTCGGCGGCAACGGCTACGTGGAGGAGGGCGGCGAAGGCGTCATGGCCCGCATCTACCGCGAGATGCCGCTCAACTCCATCTGGGAAGGCGCCGGCAACATCATGGCGCTCGACCTGCTGCGCGGGCTGCGCAAGGGCGATGCGGTAGCCGCGCTCGAGAAGGAACTGGCGCCCGCGCGCGGCCAGCATGCCGCGCTAGATCGCCTCGCCGACGCGCTTCCGGCGCGCATCGAGGCGATGGCCTCCGAAGCCGAGGCTCGCCGTCTGGCGCAGGATGTCGCATTGGCCGTGCAGGCTGCGCTGCTCGTGCAGACCGCGCCAGCAGCGGTCGCCGGCGCGTTCTGCGGGTCGCGCCTTGGCGGCGACTGGGGCAACGCCTTCGGTACGCTGGGCGCGGGCACCGATTTCGACTCCATCATCCAGCGCGCCCAGCCGCGCTGAAGCAACACGAACGACAACCCACGGAAAACACCATGGCCGACCTGATCCTCCACCACTACCTCACCTCGCCGTTCTCGGAGAAGGTGCGCCTCATCCTCGGCTTCAAGAAGCTGCCGTGGAAGTCGGTCTTCATCCCGCCGATCATGCCCAAGCCCGACGTGGAGGTGCTCACCGGCGGCTATCGCAAGACTCCCTTCCTGCAGATCGGCGCGGACATCTACTGCGACAGCGCGCTCATCGCCGACGTGCTCGAGCACCTGCAGCCCGCGCCCACGCTCTACCCCGAGCCCGAGAAGGGCATGTCGCGCATCCTCGCGCAGTGGGCCGACACCTCGTTGTTCTGGGCCGCCATGGCGTGGAACCTCCAGCCCAGGGGCGCGGCCGAAGTGTTCGCGAAGGCCCCGCCGGAAGCCGCCAAGGCCTTCGGCGAAGACCGCGGCAAGATGAGCGCCGGCAACATGACCCGCCTGCGCCCGGCCGACGCCACCAGCGCCTACAAGTCGTACCTGCGGCGCATGTCGGACATGCTCGACGAGAAGCCCTACCTGCTCGGCGAGGTGCCCACCATCGCCGACTTCTCGGCCTACCACCCGCTGTGGTACACGCGGCGCATCGAGTCGGTCCGCACCATCCTCGACCTCACGCCCGCGGTGGTCGACTGGATGGACCGCATGGCCGCCATCGGCCACGACGTGCCCGAGAAGTTCACGAGCGAAGAGGCCATCGCCGTCGCCAAGGCCTCCACGCCGCACTCGCTGCTGACCGACAGCACCTTCCAGGACGATCACGGCATCCCGCTGGGCAGCGCGGTCACCATCCGCGCCGAGAGCTTCGGCCTCGAGGAGACGCCCGGCACGCTGATCGCCGCCACGCGCACGCACTACACGCTGGAGCGCAGCAGCGAGCGCGTGGGCACGGTGCATGTGCACTTTCCCCGGATCGGGTATGTGCTGAAGAAGGCCGAAGGCTGATTCGCGTCACGCGAACGACAGGCGATCTTTGCGCGAAGCGGTCCAATAGACGGCGCAGAGACAACCAAAGGAAAGCACCCAATGATTCAGGACTTCAAGGGCAAGACCGCAGTTCTCACCGGCGCGGGTTCGGGCTTCGGCCTGGAGTGCGCGCGCATCGGCGCCGCCCGCGGCATGAACCTCGTGCTGGTCGACGTGCAGCAGGACGCGCTCGACAAGGCCGCAGCCGAGATGGAAGCAGCCGGCGCGCAGGTGCTGGCGCGCAAGGTCGACGTGTCTGATGCGGCGCAGATGGAAGCGCTGGCCGCTGCCGTGAAGGAGCGCTTCGGCGCACCGCACTTCGTGTTCAACAACGCGGGCGTGGGCGCCGGCGGGCTGGTATGGGAGAACACGGTCGCCGACTGGGAATGGGTGCTGGGAGTGGACCTGTGGGGCGTGATCCACGGCGTGCGCCTGTTCGTGCCGATGATGCTGGAAGCCGCGGCCAAGGACCCGTCCTACCGCGGCCACGTGACCAACACCGCCAGCATGGCCGGCCTGCTCACGCCGCCCAACATGGGCATCTACAACGCCGCGAAGGCTGCGGTGGTGAGCCTCACCGAGACGATGTACCAGGACCTGAACCTCGTCACCGACCAGATCGGCGCCAGCCTTCTGTGCCCGTACTTCGTGCCCACCGGCATCACCAGCAGCGAGCGCAACCGCCCGAACGCGCCGAAGGAGAGCGAGCTCACCAAGAGCCAGCTGATCGGCCAGGCGATGAGCAACAAGGCGGTCAGCAGCGGCAAGATCACGGCCGCCGAAGTGGCCGCCAAGGTGTTCGAGGCCATCAGCGACAACCAGTTCTACGTGTTCAGCCATCCGAAGGCGCTGGGCAACGTGCGCAGCCGCATGGAGAACATCGTCTCCATCACCAATCCGGCCGACCCGTTCCTGGAGCGGCCCGAGATCGGGCAGAAGCTGCGGGAGCAGCTGCGATCGGCCTGAGCGTTCGGCCGGTTCACGCGGCCTGTTGCAACCCGGCCACCAGTGCCTCGACGCGCGCGAGCGCACTGGCGATGGAGCGGTCGAGCAGGTCGCCATGGTCTTCCGCATGCTCGATCGCCACGCTGTGCACTTCATTGAGGCCCAGCAGCGACAGCGGCGCCGTGATGCCGGGCGTGAGCAGGTCAAGATGCGCCTGGAATCCGCCGGGCCCGTAGCCGCTGCTGCCGCACGAGGTGAGCAGCACGGTGCGGCGGTTGCGCTCGGCCAGCAGCGGCACGTAGGGGTTCTCGCGGCTGCGGTCGAAGTCGAAGGTCGAACCGATGCGCACGATGTTATCGATCCATGACTTCAGCGGCGCGGGCATTCCGAAGTTGTACATCGGCACGCCGATCACCAGCACGTCGGCGCGGCGGAGCTCGGCGATCAGTGCGTCGCTCTCCGCGAGCACCGCATGCATCCACGGCTCGCGCTGCTCGGCCGGCGTGTAGCCCGACGCGATCCATTCGCCGGTGACGTTGCCCGGCGGCGTGGCACCGATGTCGCGGTAGATCACTTCGTCGTCGGGCCGTGCGGCGCGCCAGGTCGTCACGAAGTGATGGCTCAGCCGGCGCGAATGCGAGCCGTGAACATGCGTGCCCGAAAGGCCGGGGCGGGCGCTGGCGTCGATGTGGAGCAAGGTAGTCATGGCGAAGTCCTCTTTGACATGAAGGGGTAGATGAAGGAAATTCAGCTTTCGGGCTGGCTTGGGCCTCACTTTATGGAGGCGAAAGTGGCGCGACAAACGACGATTTCTTTGTGTCGATGAAAATTTGATTCATCCATGGCCAACCTTCGGCAACTCCCTCCGCTGGCGGCGCTGCGAGCCTTCGAGGCTGCGGCGCGCCATTGCAGCGCCAAGCTCGCGGCCAACGAACTCTCAGTCACGCCCACGGCCATCAGCCACCAGGTGCGGCAGCTCGAGGACTCGCTGGGCGTGGCGTTGTTCATCCGCCAGCCCAGGCAACTCGTGCTCACGCCGCAGGGCAGGGAACTGCAGGCGGTACTGAGCGAATCGTTCAATGCCATGGCGAATGCGGTCGCGCGGCTGCGTGCGCCGCCCGAGCGGACCGCCATCACGCTGTCGGCCACGCCGGCCGTCGCGGCACGCTGGCTGCTACCGCGCGTGAGCACGCTGCGCGCGCTGCATCCGCGGCTCGATCTGCGCATCCATGCGTCGCACGACGCGGTGCCGCTCGATGGCATCACTGCCGATATCGCGATCCGCTACGGGCGCGGGCAGTGGCCGGGCATGGTGTCGGAGAAGCTGTTCGACAACGTCTTCGCGCCGGCGTGCAGCCCCGCGCTCAAGCTGCGCCGCCCCGGCGACCTGACGCGGCACACGTTGCTGCATTTCGAGGTGCCGGGCAGCAAGACCCAGCCGGGCACGTGGCCTGAATGGCAGCAGGAGGCGCAGGTGCCGGGCCTCGACGTGTCGGCCGGGCCGGTGTTCTCCGACGAGACGCACACCGTGTCGGCTGCGCTGCAGGGACAGGGCGTCGCCTTGGTGAGCCTCGCGCTGATCGCGGACGAGCTGCGCGCGGGCAATCTGGTGCAGCCGTTCGGCCCCCGGCTGCCGGGGCTCCCGTTCCATCTCGTGTGCCCCGAGGCGCGGCGTGCCGAACCCGCGGTGGCGGCGGTGTTCGAGTGGGTGAGGGGGCTGCAGCCGCCAGGCGCAGCTACCTGATTTCGTACGCGGTGACTTTAGGCACTGGCGACCCGCTGTTCATATTTCTAAAGTGCGTTCCGACGGGTTGCGGCAGCCACTCGTGGCACCGCGGGAATACGAAAGGCGCAGTCGTGCTTCGGCGCATTGTTGACACTTGTCAAATATTGCGCAGGTTGAGGAGCTTTCTGTGCCGCGCCTGCTTTCATGTGCGGCGTTCGCGCAGTAATCCCTTAACCCGGCCCGATGTTTTGCATAACCTGCCGGTACTTTTTGACGAAGGTCAGCAAAGGTTGCGAACAGGCCATGCGAGGGAGCAGCTGTTCGGAGCCTTCGGCCTTCGTCGGCTACAGACAGACACGCGAAAACTCGCGAAGAGGAGGCAGATCATGCGCACCCCGTTCCTGCGCGAAACCAGCCCGGACGAGCCCTCGGCGCTCCAGCGCCGGCCCGCGTACCTGGCCTGGTTGCCGGTGGTGCTGTGCATCGTTGCCTCGGTGGGCTTCGTGCTGGTGGCCGTCTTCGTGCAGAACATCGTCGCGGCATCGATGTTCACCACCGCAGCCATCGTGTCCCTGGGCATCGGCCTGATCCTCGGGTTGAGCATGTGGGTCTTTCCGGACCTTCCAGGCTAGATGGCCACTCGGGAAGAAACCACCTTGGCCGGCAAGACCGCAACTCCCGTCCTTCGCGTCGGGAACTGGCGCGTGACCCTGATGGCCGCCATGGTCGGGCTGCTGATCGTGCTCGCCATGCTCATGAAGTGGATCGTCGAACTGCAGGTCGAGGCCGCGCAGGAGCGGCGCCTGAGCGAAGCCGTCGCCCGCGAGGCAATGGCACGATGCCATGAGAGGACGCCCCTGCAGGCGGTCAACGAATGCCTGCGGGCGCTGGCCGTCAGCGCGTCCGCGGCGGCGCGCTGAGCGCGATCAACCGGCGTCGAGCCACCGGCCTGATTCCGGGCATACGACGGCTGGCGCGCCGTTGCGCATGAGCTGCTCTTCATCGGGCCGGGCAGATGCCGGCGATGCGACATCGAAGTCGATGCGCAGGGCCCTCGCGACATGGGCGTCCTCGATGGGAAGCTCCCAGGTCAGGAAGACCTGGTTGCAGTCCTTGCCGTGCGCGAAGTCCGCCGCGTCGAAGCCCGGACTGCCGCGCTGGATGACGCCATGCGGCTGGCCCGTGTCGAAGACGACCGCCGTGCCTCGCCGGAGCGGGATCCGAAGGCCCGCATGTGGAAAGTGCAGGTCCAGCCCCTTGTCCTCGCTCACGAAGAGATTGCAGAAGGCCGCGCCGCCGTACTGCATGCCGTCGTGGTGGTACCTCGCGCCCCGGCAGGCCATCAGGGCCACGTCGGCGGAAGCGAGCACCCCGGGCAGCCCCAGCGCAAGCGTCCAGTCGGACACGGCCTGCACGCAGAGCCTGTAGTCGGGCCAGCGTGCACGAGCGCGCGCCAGGGGCAGCGCCTCCACGTCTCCCGGCTCCAGCGAGAGCTGCGACGCGATCTCCCTGTCCCAGTCCGCGAGCAGGCGTTGCGCCGGGGCAGGCACGTCCAGCGTGCCCGTCAGCACCACGTCGCTCACGCTGCGGCTGCGCAGCGTGTCGCCGCTTGGGAAGTGGGAGATCAGGGGGCCGTGGCTCATCGGGATGGCAGTGTATTGACCGGATCATCCGATTCCCGGAAAGACGGTCTGAAGACAATCGCAGGCGTTCGCGCCTGGAAAATACCCTGAGGCATATTCGAATACCAAAGAGTTAACATTTGGGGCATCGAGAGGACAAGGAAGAGAGCCCCATGGAGACATATCCGACACTGAGACAGGCCACCGGCGTGGCCCGCACGCTCAGCAAGCATTCGTCCAGCACGATGGTGGTCTACCGGGTGACGGAGCAGAAGTTCGTCACCGCGCATGCCTGCGACCGGGTGGAGGGGACCATCGAGGCCGTGTACCGGGATGGCTACGTCGTGCCGACTCTCCTGAGCAAGCGCGCCGAGTAGACAGGGCGGACAGGAAGAAGGCCTCCCGCGGGAGGCCTTTGCGTTCCTGGCGCCAGGCGCAAGGCCTCAGGACGAACTGGGAACCGCCTGCATCAGCAGCGTCAGCGCCTTCTTCAGGCTCGGGACCGACGCGTTCGCCCCCTTGTCGTAGCCCAGCCGCACCACCACCAGGTCGTGCGAAGGAACGATCAGCACCACCTGCCCGCCGGCGCCGAGCATGTAGTAGGCCGAGGTCGGCACCGGCCAGGTGCTCGAGCCGTTGAGCCAGAAGAATCCCCCGTAGATCGGCCGTTTGTCCGCGGCCCAGGCCGGCGCGAGCGTGCTGACGAATTTCACGTAGCCCTCGGGCAGGATGCGTTCGCCGTTCCACACGCCGTCCTGCAGGTACAGGTTGGCCAGCCGCGCCCAGTCGCGCCCCGACATGAAGTCGTAGCCCTGTCCCATGAAGTTGCCGTAGGGGTCGGTCTCCAGCGTCATCGTGCGGATGCCGATCTTGTCGAACAGATTGCGCTGGGGGAACGACAGGTATTCCTCGCCGCGTTTCTCCACCGCCAGGCGGATCAGGTAGTTCGCCAGCACCGGGTCGGTGTTGCGGTAGCGGCCGATGGTGTTGGGCGGCCATTGCTGCGGCCGTGTGGCCGCGTAGTTGAAGATGTTGATGCGGCCCGTGTAGAAGTAGACGTGGTCGGGGTAGGTTCCGTTGGGGTCGAAGTCCGGATCGTCCGGCGCCTTGATGCGCAGCCCGCTCGACATGTGCAGGATGTCCTGGATCCTGATTTCCTTGCGCTTGTCGTCGGCTCCCTGCCATTCCGGAATGGGCGCCGGCTGGTCGAGGCTGTACACGCCCTGTTTCATCAGCACGCCCATCATCGTCGCGGTGACGCTCTTGCCCATCGACCACGACTCCAGCGGCGTGCTCGAGGTGATGCCGTTCATGTAGCGCTCGCCGACGATGCGCCCCTTGTGCGTGACGACGAACGCCGCGGTGTAGGCCTCCGGCAGCTCGAAGGCCGCATCGACCGCCTGGCTCACCTTCGCCGTGTCGATGCCGGGCGCGGCCCCGGAGGGCGTGAGGTCGCCCATCGGCCATTGCTGCGTCGACGGGTCGGGCAGCGCGCTCTTGACCGCCACCGGCGTGAAAAACACGTCGTCCCTGCCGGGCGGCAGCGTGATGCAGCCCTGCGAGCCGAAGTAGCGCGCGGTCAGCGTCGGGCCGTTGGGAATGGTGATGCGGACTTCCTTCTTGACGTTGTCCACCACCGGCTTGCCGACCTTCTTGCGCTGCGCGTAGGGGCCGGTGAAGTAGCCGACGCTCTCAGCCGCCACGTCGGGGTCGAGGCCCGTGATGAACGCCGCGGAGCACATCGCCTTGGCATAGCCGGATGTGTGGTGCTCCAGCGGGTCGCCGGGCGGCGGCACGTATGGCGTGTTGAGTTCGTAGCTCCTGGCGCGGGCGATGAGCGCTTCGCGCGCGGGCAGTTCCGGCGTTGTGGAAGAAGGCGGCGGCGAGGCGGTTCCGCCGCCGGTGCCGAGCCCTATGCCGATCCCTCCGCCCCCACCGCCTCCTCCGCCGCCGCCTCCGCATGAGGTCAAAGCTATTACAAGAAGCGCACCTGTTGCGATGGCAAAGGGCGCGCGGACAAACCTCGTCATGGGGGCTCCTCGCTTTGTTGTTGCCGGAGTCTGCGCGAGAACCGTAACTGCATGCAAGACCGTCCCTCGGATATTGCTCAGCCTGCCGCCGCCTGCGATGCGATCCACTCCCACACGGCACGGATCGCCGGCTCGTTTTCCCTCCCGCTCGAGACAGCCAGGAAGTAGCTGCCGGTATCGAGCGCGGGCCCGAAGGGCTGCACCAGCGCGCCGCTGCGAAGTTCCTCCGCCGAGAGCGTGAGGCTCAGCAGCGCAATGCCATGTCCGGCGAGCGCCGCCAGCATCGCGTGCGTCTCGTCGGAGAACGACAGGTCCGACGCCTTCATCGAGCGCCCCCGCGGCGGCGAGATGCCGGCCTCGCGGAACCAGCGCGGCCACACGGCTGGCGCGAGCGCCTGCGGCTGCCAGTCGCAGTGGATCAGCCGGTGCTTCGGCAGCTCCTGCGCGCGCTTCAGGCCGAGCATCGGGCTGCACAGTGGCGCGTAGTGCTCGCGCATCAGCTCTTGCGACACCAGGCCCGGCCAGTTGCCGCTGCCCGAGCGCACCGCGATGTCGGCATCGCCGCGCGCCAGGTCGACCACGGTGTCGCTCGCATGCAGCCGCAGTTCCACGCCGGGGCAGGCCTTGCGGAACGCATCCATGCGCGGCAGCACCCATCGCGCCGCGAAGGCGGTGTTGGTGGTGAGCGTCACGGCCTGCGACGCGGCGGGGCGGCGCAGCCTGTCGATGCCGGCCTCGACCAAGTCGAAGCCCATGCGCAGGTCGTCGAAGAGCCGCTGGCCCGCGGGCGTCAGCGCGAGTTGCCGCGTGAGCCGCCGGAACAGCGGCTGGCCCAGCGTGTCTTCGAGCCCGCGCACCTGGTGGCTGATGGCAGACGGCGTGACCGAGAGTTCGAGTGCCGCGCGCTGGAAGCTCAGGTGCGCGGCCGCGGCCTCGAAGGCGCGCAGCGACAGCAGCGGGGGCAGCCGGCGGGGAGGGCGGACGGATGAGCCAATCTCGTTCATAAGAGGAGAAATCGTCGTTTGTGGGGAATGGCCTCGATACCTAGATTAGAGGCCTGCGCAGCATTCTGGCAGCGCGGAATGAAAGACACCCATTCATCCATCACAAACATGACAGCGACCATGAACATCCTCCACATCGACGCCAGCGCCCGCCCTGGCCGTTCCGACACCGACCTCCACGGCTCGCACACGCGCCGCCTTTCCGCGCGCTTCGTCGAGCGCTGGCAGAAGGCGCGGCCCGCCGACCGCATCGACTACCTCGACGTGGGCCAGCAGCCGCCCGCGCACGTCGACGGGCGCTGGATCCACGCAGCCTTCACGCCGCCCGCGTCGCGCGAGCCGTGGATGGCCGAGGCGCTCGCCGAGAGCGATCGTCTGGTCGACCAGCTCGTGGCGGCCGACCTCGTCGTCATCGGCCTGCCGATGTACAACTTCAGCGTGCCCGCGCAGTTCAAGGCCTGGATCGACAACATCGTGCGCGTGGGCCGCACCTTCGGCTTCGACCGCTCGCGCGGAGCGGTGCCGTACTGGCCGATGCTCGCCGACATGGGCAAGCGCGTTGTGCTCCTGGGTGCGCGCGGCGACCACGGCTACGACGCGGGCGGGCGCATCGCCCACCTCAACCACACCGAGAGCAGCGTGCGCTCCGCGCTGGGCTACATCGGCATCACCGAGGTGTTCGAGGCGGCGGTGGAATCCGACGAATTCGGCGGCGAGCAGCTCGCGCAGTCGCTGCGGCGCGCCGAGCAGCGGGTGGACGATCTCGTCGATGCGCTGCTCGACCCGCGCGAGCGCAGAGCCGCTGCTGACACCACGCTGTCAGCAGCGGCTGCCTAGGATCTTTCGCTCCACTTCCGGAGCGAAAAATGACGCCTGACCCTTTGCTGGAGCGCTTTCCCCGTCCACCGACCGCGGATCTCCTCGGCCAGCGCGTGCTGGGGTTCGACAGGGCCAGGGGCACCATCCGGCTGAGCTTCACGGCCACCGATGCCTTCCTGAACCCCGCGGGCGCGGTGCAGGGCGGCATCCTGGCGGCGATGCTCGACGACACGATGGGCCCGGCGCTGTGGGTGCTGAACGGCGAGGAAACGTACTCCGTCACCATCGACTTCAGCGTGTCGTTCCTGGCCGCCGCCAAGCCCGGACTGCTGTATGGCGAGGGCCGGGTCGTGCAGCGCGGCAGGAGCATCGCCTTTCTCGAGGCGCAGCTCGGCGACGCGGACGGCCGCATCGTCGCGCGCTCCACCGCGACCGCGCGCATCGTGAAGGCCTGACGCAGCGCGCCCCGGGAGCCGCGGGCTCGGCCGCTCAGGCCGACAGCTGCTTGCGAAAGCCGATCGACAGCCGGTTCCAGCTGTTGATGGCGTTGATCGCCATCGTCAGGTTGACGCGCTCGGCCTCGCTGAACTGCGCCGCGAGCGCCTCGTAGGCCTCGTCGGGCACGTGCGTGAGCGACACCTGCGTCACCGCCTCGGTCCATGCCAGTGCGGCGCGTTCGCGCTCGGTGAAGAAGGGCGTTTCGTGCCAGACGCTCAGCGTGGCCAGGCGGCGGTCGGTTTCGCCGGCCTTGCGCAGGTCGGCCGTGTGCAGGTCGATGCAGTAGGCGCAGCCGTTGATCTGCGAGGCGCGCAGCTTGACGAGGTCGAGCAGCTTCGGCTCCAGGCCGAGCTTGCCGATGGCCACTTCGAAGGCGATCAGCGCCTTGAGCGCGTCGGGCGAGGCCTTGTAGAAATCGAGGCGGGATTCTGTGTGGGACTGCATGTCGGTTCCTTCTTCGGTAGTGGTTCAATCCTGGCTCGATGCTAGGAGCGAAGGGCGCCGCCGGCGGCGGCCAATCCGGAGCATTCGCAGGAGACCAATCCGATGGAATTGCACGTCGTCATCGAAGGCGACAAGGACCTGGCCGGGCAGCTCTACCGGCAGCTGAAGGACGCGATCCACACCGGCCGGCTGGCCGCCGGAGAAAAGCTGCCGCCCTCGCGGCTTCTCGCCGAGCGACTGGGCCTGTCGCGCAAGACGGTGTCCGAGGCCTATGCCAGGCTGAGCTTCGACCGGCTGCTCACCGCGCGCGTCGGCAGCGGCACCTTCGTGGCCGAGGGCGCGGCGCGCAAGCCGGCACCCGCGGCGGCGCGGTCGCTCGCGGGCTCGGCGATGGTCGAGCACTGGCGCGGCATGAGCACGCCGCTGCGGCACCCCGCGCCGGCGGGCAGCGCGCGCTACGAGTACATCGGCGGGGCTCCGGCGCGCGGCCTCTTTCCGCATGCCGACTGGCGCCGCTGCGTGCTGCATGCGCTGCGCCAGGGCACGCGTTCGCGCGGCCTTTACGGCGATGCCGAGGGGCTGCACGAGCTGCGCGACGGCATTGCCCGGCATGCCGCCTTTTCCAGGGGCGTGCGCTGCGGCGCGGCCGACATCCTCGTCACCAACGGCGCGCAGCAGGCGCTGGACCTGATCGCCCGCGTGCTCGTGGAGCGCGGCAGCACGGTCGCGATGGAGGAGCCCGGCTATCCGCCCGCACGGCAGCTGCTGGGCGCGCAGGGCGCGAGGGTGGTGGGCGTGCCGGTCGACCGCGAGGGGCTGGTGGTGGAGCGCATTCCCGACGGCACGCGGCTGATCTACGTGACGCCCGCGCACCAGTTCCCGCTGGGCGTTGCGATGAGCGAACGCCGCCGCAAGGCGCTGCTGGCGCGCGCCGACGAGCTGGGCGCCATCGTGATCGAGGACGACTACGACAGCGAATTCCGCTACGAAGGCCGGCCCGCCGATTCGTTGCAGAGCATGGACGAGCGCGGCCTCGTGGCCTTCGTAGGCACCTTCTCGAAGACGCTTTCGCCCGACCTGCGGCTGGGCTACCTGGTCGCGCCTCCGGCGGTGCTGGAAGCAGTGGGCACGGCCAAGCACCTGACCGACTGGCACACCTCGACGCAAGCGCAATGGGCGCTGGCCAAGTTCATCGCCGACGGAAATCTCCACAGGCACATCCGCCGCTGCCACGCCGTCTATGCGGCGCGGCGGGAGCGCATCGTACGGCGCTTCGCGGACGACCTGTCGCCCTGGTTCGAGCTGCTGCCGGTGACGGCCGGCATCCACATGGCGGCCATCTGCAAGCGCGAGATCGACATCGGCCAGCTCGTCGCGCTGGCCCGGCGGGTCGACGTGGGGCTGTATCCGCTGGCGCCGTTCTTCCATTCCTCGCCGCCGCGCCCGGGGCTGATGCTGGGCTTCGGCGCCATCGACGAGGCGGACATCGATCCGTCGCTGGACCGGGTACGCGACGTGCTTCTGCAGATGGGTTGAATCCGATACGGGTACAGCTGCGTACCCGCCACGGCAAGAATGGAGGGCTTCCTATATCTTCCGTGGTGCGCAGAACGCGTCGATACTGTGGCCGGAAACCCCCGTCCTGCCGGCGACGCCCCGGTCCGAACACGCTCAATGACTCAAAAAGGCTCCTCGAAAATCCGTCTCGGCTTGCATACCCGCCTGAGCCTCGGCGTGGCGGCCGTGGTCCTGCTGGCCACCTTCGCGATCGCCACTGTCGCCCTGCACCTGGTCAAGAGCAACATGCGGGCCTCGATCGCGGCCGAGGAGCTGGCCCGGGTGAGCGCCATCGCGGATGCCATCGACCAGAAGTTCGACAGCCGCCGCATCCTGCTGCGGACCTTCGGCGGCAGCGTGCAGGCGCAGGACTTCCAGGCCGACGCGGCGCTGCAAGCCTTCCTTGAAAAGCACATCTCGCTGCGCCAGGCTTTCGACAACGTCGCCTTCCTCGACATGGAGGGCAACCTGGTGGCCAACCTGAACGGCGCGCAGGCCATCGGCAAGGTGAACGTCAAGGACCGGCCCTACTTCCAGCAGACCGTCGCCTCCAGGGCTGGCCTTGTGTCGGAGCCCTACCGCAACAGGCTCAACGGGCTGGCGCAGGTGGCCATCACCGAGCCGGTGCTCGATCAGGCGGGGCAGGTGAGGTTCGTGATTTCCGGCGCCATCAACCTGAAGGACCGCAACGTCCTGGGCACGCTGACCGACATCAAGCTCGGCAAGACCGGCTACCTGTTCGTGACCACGACCGACGGCGTGGTGGTCGACCATCCGCGCACCTCGCGCATCCTCAACCAGATCCAGGCGGACGGCGGCGGCACGCCGCAGATCCTTCGTGCACTGGCCGGCTTCCAGGGCTCCAGCGAAGGCGTCGACGAAGCCGGCGTGCCCGCGCTCTATGCCTTCGACCGCGCCGAGAGCGCGAACTGGATCGTCGGCGCGCTGTATCCGAGCCGCGAGGCCTTCGCGACGGTGAATGCCATCGAGCGCGGCGCCTGGGTCGGCGCGCTGGCGCTGGCGCTTTCCGCGGGCGCCCTGGCGCTGGCCGTGGCGCGCAGGCAGCTCAGGCCGCTGGCCGACCTGCACCGGCACATGCGCTTCACCCAGGAAGCATCGGAGGGCGCGCCCCACGACGAGGTGGAGATGGCGCAGCGCAACTACGCCCGCGACGAGATCGGCGACCTCGCCCGCACCTTCGACGAGCTGATGGAGCAGCGGCGCGCCATCGAGCGCAGCCTCGCGCACAGCGAGGCGCAGGTGCGCGTCATCGCGGACAGCATTCCGGCAATGGTGTCGCACGTCGACGCCTCGCTGCGCTACACCTTCGTCAATGCCCACGTGCGGGCCCTGCACAACAACGCGCCGCTGGTGGGCCGCCTGATGCCCGACGTGCGCGGCCCGGCCGACTTCGCGGTGGTGGAGCCGCATTTCATGCGCGCGCTGGCAGGGGAGCAGGTGATCATCGAGAAGTCGGGCGACCCGGAACTGGGCATCGGCGACCGCACCTTCAAGGCCCACTACATTCCCGACCTCGACGCCGACGGCAAGGTGTGCGGCGTGTTCTCGATGACCTTCGACATCACCGAAGAGGTCAAGATCCGCCGCGCCCTGTCGGAGCAGGAAACCCGCCTGCGCGACGTGACCGACAGCATCCCGGCGCTGGTCGGCTATTTCGACCGCCAGCAGAACTGCCTGTTCGCCAACATTCGGGCGCGCCAGATGGCGGGCCTGGGCGAGGGGGTTCCGCTGCAGGGCACGACCCTGCGCTCGGCGCTGGGCAGGACGATCTATTCCCAGCTCAAACCGTACCTTCCTGTCATGTTCTCGGGCAAGAAGGTGCGCTTTCCGGTGCGCGCGCCGCTGCACGGCAGGCAGGGCTATTTCCAGGTCAACCTGATCCCGGACAAGAACCTGCGCGGCGAGGTCGTGGGCTTCTACCTGATGTCCTTCAACATCACGGCGCTGAAGGAAGCCGAGCTGCGCCAGGCGGAGAGCGAGCTGCGGCTGCGCGCCATCACCGACAACATGCCGGCGCTGATCACCTACATCGACCGCGACGAGAAGATCACCTTCGCCAATGCCACCAGCCGCGAATGGCTAGGGCTCGACCCGACGCAGGTGCTGGGGCGCCATGTGCAGGAGGTTTCGGGCCGCGAGGTGTACGTGTCACGCCAGCCGATGCTCGCGCGGGCACTGGCCGGCGAGCGCGTGGAGTTCGAGGCGCGCATGCAGCGCGGGGGCAGCGAGCGCGTCACGCAGGTCATCTACGTGCCCGACGTGCGCACCGACGGCGTGACGCACGGCATCTTCTCGCTGGCGCTCGACATCACGGCGCTGAAGGTGGTGGAGCACAAGCTCATCGAGCTGGCCCGGCTCGACACGCTCACTGGCCTGCCCAACCGGCTGGCCTTCAACGAATACCTGCCCGCCGCGGTGCTGCGCAGCCAGCTCACCGGCCACGCGATGGCGCTGATGTTCCTCGACATCGACCACTTCAAGGCCATCAACGACACCATGGGCCACGCGGTGGGCGACGCCGTGCTCACCGAATACGCGCGGCGGCTGCAGGGCTGCGTGCGCGGCACCGACATGGTCGCGCGGCTGGCCGGCGACGAATTCGTGCTGGTGCTGGAAGGACTGAGCGCGCCGGAAGCGGCGGCCGTGGTGGCGGAAAAGGTCGTGGACCGAGTCCACACGCCGCCCTTCGTGGTGGACGGCCAGCGCGTGGACGTCACTACCAGCATCGGCATCGCCTTCCACCGCGCGACCGGCTCGTCGGCCACCGCCGAGGAGCTGCTGGCGCGCGCCGACGTAGCCCTCTACAACGCCAAGGCGGCGGGGCGCGACAGGTTCGCCTTCTTCATGCAATCCGGTGGATCGCACAACAGCGATTCGCCGACGCGGCTGGAGTACTGACACCAGGGTGGAGGGCGCTCCGGGCCTCGGTCAGGAGACGCCCAGCACATGGTTCTCGTGGCGATCGTTGCCAAGGACGAACCAAGCCGTTCCCTTGCGGGTGAAGCCGTGCTTCTCGTAGAAGGCGCACGCGCGCCGGTTCAGGACGTTGACCGTGAGCCAGAGGGCGCCGTTGCCCGTGCGATCTCGCGCCGCGGCGAGGGCTTCGTGCAGCAAGGCTGAGCCCACACCCGAGCGGGTGAAAGGCTCCTGCACGTAGAGCGTGCAAAGCTCGGTGCTGGCGGGAGGAAAGAACTCCTGCTGTGCGTCTAGGCGGAGGCGGGCATAGCCGGCGAGGTGACCGCCGGTTTCGGCGATCAGCAAGGCGGTGTCCGCATCGGCCATCCACCCGGCGAACGCGGCTGGAGTGAACTCGTCGAGTACGTAGCGCGCGATCAGCTCGTTCACGCCTTCGGTCGCATAGGTGCCGAGCCAGACCTGGATGGACAACGCCGCCAGCGCTGGAGCGTCGGCGGCGATGGCGGGGCGAATATGAAGAGGGGTGCTGAGCATGGGGCCGCGCGATTGTGCTCTCGCGGGCCCCGCCGGAGAAAGATTCAGGCCCGGGCCGAAGCGCAGTCGGCCAGCGCGTCGCGCGGCTCGCGCTTGTCGAGCGCGCGGCTCCATAGCGCGATGGCAAGGCCCACGAGCGTGATCAGCGCGGCAACCCAGCCCAGCGCGCGCAGCCCCGGGCCATGGTCGATCACCACGCCGCCGACCCAGGCGCCGAGCGCGTTGCCGAGGTTGAAGGCTGCGATGTTGAGGCTGGACGCGAGGTTCTGGCCGGAGCCGGAAGCCTTTTCGAGCACCCGCAGCTGCATCGGCGCGACGGTGGCGAAGGAAGCGATTCCCAGCAGTCCGACGAACACCACCGCAGTGAACGGCGTGCCGATGGTGAACTGCATCGCGCCGAGCACCACGGCCAGCGCCACCAGCGTGCCGAACACAGCGGCCATCGGCGCGCGGTCGGCCAGCTTGCCGCCGAGCAGGTTGCCGACGGCAAGGCCGCCGCCGAACACCAGCAGGATCGGCGACACCGCCGATTCCGAGAGACCCGTGACCTGCGTGAGCAGCGGCTGGATGTAGGTGTAGACCACGAACACGCCCGCGAAGCCGAGCACCGTCATCGCCAGGCCGAGCAGCACCTGCGGACGCGCCAGCACGGCCAGTTCCTCGCGCAGCGGCGCGGGCTTGGCCGAGTCCTTGACGCGGGGGACGAACACCGAGAGCACCGCGAAGGCGAGCACGCCGATCGCCGTGACGGCCCAGAAGGTCGAGCGCCAGCCGAAATGCAGGCCCAGCCATGCGCCGGCCGGCACACCGAGCAGCGTGGCGGCTGTCAGGCCGGTGAACATGATCGCGATGGCCGAGGCGCGGCGCTCTGGCGGGACCAGGCCGGTGGCGACCACCGAGCCGACGCCGAAGAAGGTGCCGTGCGCCAGCGATGTGATCACGCGGGCGGCCATCAGCATCTCGTAGTTGGGCGCCAGGGCGCAGGCGAGATTGCCGAGCGTGAAGATCGCCATCAGCGCGAGCAGCACCGTCTTGCGCGGCAGCTTGCGGGTGGCGATGGTGAGCACGGGCGCGCCCACCGCGACCCCGAGCGCATAGCCCGAGATCAGCAGGCCGGCGGCCGTGATGGAGACGTGAAGATCCGTCGACACCTGCATCAGCAGGCCCATGATGACGAACTCGGTGGTGCCTATTCCGAAGGCACCGGCGGTGAGGGCGAGTAGAGCGATTGGCATGATGCCCTGTACTGTGAGGACGAATGCCATCGATGACTAGAATGCCATCGGTACACAGACTTGTGATTTCAAGTCACAGATTGGAATAAGGCCATGCCGCGCATCGACGTCAACCGTTCCGGAGAGATGGAAGCCTTCGTGCAGGTGGTCGAGTCGGGCGGCTTCTCGTCCGCTGCGCGCCTGCTGGGCATGACGCCCTCAGCCGTGAGCAAGCTGGTGGCGCGGCTCGAGCAGCGCCTGGGCATCCAGCTGGTGCACCGTTCCACGCGCAAGCTGCAGCTCACGCCCGAGGGCACCGAGTTCTACGAGCGCAGCCTGCGCGTGCTGGCCGACATGGACGAGGCGGAGCGCTGCGCCGCGGCCGGCGCCTCGCCGCGCGGCCGCGTGAGCATCAACGCCAGCGTCTCGTTCGGCCACCACAAGCTGGTGCCGCTGGTGCCGCGGCTGCTGGAGATGCACCCGCAGATCACGCTCGACATCGCGCTGACCGACCGCATCGTCGACCTGATGGACGAGCGCGCCGACATCGCGATCCGCTGGGGCCAGCTGCCTGCGTCCGACCTCGTGGCGCGGCGGCTGGGCGAGACCAGCCAGGCGATCGTCGCCGCTCCCGCCTACCTGGAGAAATACGGCACGCCGCGCACGCCGCAGGAGCTGGAGGCGCATAACCGCCTCGGCTGGAGCTACCGGCGCAACACGCCCGACTGGCCGCTGCGCGTGGACGGCCGCATGCAGTGGCTGCCGGTGGCCGGACCGGTGCGCGCGGGCGACGGCGAGACGCTGCGGCAGCTGGCGATCGCGGGGGCGGGCGTGGCGCGGCTGTCGCTGTACCACATACAGCACGACATCGATGCGGGGCGGCTGGTGCCGCTGCTGGAGGAATTCAATCCGGCCGAGGTGGAGCCGATCCACGCGGTCTACATCGGCAAGGCCGGCACGCTGCCCGCGCGGGTGCGGGCGGTGCTCGACTTCCTGGTGGCCTGTTCGGGCGTGGGAGGCGGGCGCTACACGATCAAGCGTACGGCGCCGATGCCGGGGAACTCGGCTGTCACCTGATCGCCTCGCCGGCAGGGCAGCACGCCTACCCATGAACCGGTGGTGACGACGGTGCCGGCCGGCGCCGTCTGGCCGTTGCGCGTGATGTGGCGCAGCCAGATCGGCAGCAGCCACGCGGGGTCGGCCAGCGGGTGCGTGCCTTCGCGCACCATCACTTCTGCATTGCCGATCTTCGTCTCGCAGCGCTGCGAGGCCCAGTCGACGGCGGCAAAAGGCTTCCACTCGCCGATCACGAGTGCGCCGTGCACCTGCGAGTCGGCCAGGCGGAGCAGGGCGGGCGTGGAAGGCAGGTCCTGCCAGCGCGCGTCGACGATCTCCACGGAAACCGCCATGGCGTCGATCAGCGATGCGGCGTTGTCGTGGTCGAGCTTCGCTGCCTGCGCAGGCGTCACGTCCTGGCCGAGGCGCAGGGCGATCTCGGCCTCGATGCCGGGTGTGTGGAACACGAGATCGCTGAAATCGGCCGGGCTCTGCCGCACGCCTGCAGGCGGCAGCGGCGCATGCGTGAGCGTCGCGCTGCGCGAGCCGCCGCCGGACTTCCACGCGAGTGGCACGGGCTGGCTGTCGAACCAGCCAAGCGCGGCGGCGACGGCGTCCTGCACTTCATAGGCTTGCGCGGCCGTTTCGAGGGTGTCGAGCCAGGGCGTGGCGTCGAGCGTGCGGTTGCCGCGGCGCGCGGCCACGAGTGCGTCGGTGAGGGCGGTCTGGGATGGATTCATCTTCCGGATCTTCTCAGCAAAGCAGTCCCCTCATGTCTCGACGTGCACGTTCCCGTCCTTCACCACCTTCGCCCACTTCGCGATCTCGGTGCCGATGAACTGCCTGAACTTGTCCTGCGAGCCGCCGCCGTCCTCCGCGCCGTAGGTGTCCAGCCGTTCCTGCACGTCGGGCATGGCCAGCACGGTGTTCACGTCGCGGTTCACCTTCTGCGCGATGGACGCGGGCAGCTTGCCGGGCCCGGCAAGGCCGTACCAGGTGGTGGCCTCGAAGCCCTGGAAGCCTTGCTCCTGCATGGTCGGCACGTTGGGATGGCCCTTGGCGCGCTTGGTGCGCGTCTGCGCCACCGCAAGCACGCGGCCGTTCTTCACGTGGGGCGTAGCGGCGGTCATGGTCTCGAAGCTGTACTGGATCTGCCCGCCCATCAGGTCGGCAAGCAGCGGGCCGCTGCCCTTGTAGGGCACGTGCAGCGCATCGACGCCGCCCTGCAGCTTGAACATCTCCAGCGCCAGGTGCTGCGCCGAGCCCGCGCCGGCCGAGCCGAAGCTCAGCGTGCCGGGCGCGGCCTTGCAGGCTGCCACGATGTCCTTCACCGACAGCGCCTTCTGCGCCGGGTTGGCGATCAGCAGATTGGGCGTGACGCCCACGAGCACGATGGGCACGAAGTCGCGCTCCACGTTGTAGCGCAGCTTGGGCTGCAGGCTGGGCGCGAGCGCGTGGCTGTTGATGTGGGCCATCAGCAGCGTGCTGCCGTCGCTGGGCTGCTGCGCCACGTAGTCGGCCGCGAGCACGCCGGCCACGCCGCCCTTGTTCTCGACGATCACCTGCTGGCCCCACATGGTGGTGAGCTTCTGCGCGACCACGCGGGCCAGCGCGTCGGTGCCGCCGCCGGGCGGGAAGCCGACCACGATGCGCACCGGCCCGGTCGGCCATTCCTGCGCGAAGAGCCGGGGCACGCCCAGCGTGGCGGCCGCGGCGCCCGCAGCCTGGATCAACGAACGTCTCTGCATCTTCCTTGTCTCCGTTGTTGGTGGAAATCCGATGCGCGCCGGCTGCGCCGCGTGCCTGTGCCGCGTCCGCGGCGTTGCATGCCGTCTAAGCGGCCTTCTGCAGCGCGGCCGGTGCCGTGTGGCTCGAGAAGTGGTCCATCGCGGCCTGCACGCCGCTGCCCGCCAGCTTGATGCCCGCGAGCTTCATGCCCATCTCGACGCCGGCGACCATGGCCACCAGCGTCAGGTCGTTGCTGTCGCCCAGGTGGCCCATGCGGAACATGCGGCCCTTGAGCTTGCCCAGGCCGGTGCCGAGCGAAAGATCGAAGCGCTGGTGGATCAGCCGGCGCAGCGCGTCGGCGTCCACGCCCTCGGGCGTGATCACGCCGGTGAGCACGGGCGAGTACACGGCCGGGTCGGCGCACTGGATCGGCAGGCCCCAGGCGTTGACGGCGGCGCGCACGCCGGCGGCCCAGCGCTGGTGGCGCGCGAACACGTTGTCCAGGCCCTCGCCGAGGATCATGTCCAGCGACTCCGAGAGGCCGTAGAGCAGGTTGGTGTTGGGCGTGTAGGGCCAGTAGCCGTCCTTGTTCATCTCGACGATCTCGTCCCAGGCCCAGAAAGCTTTCGGCAGCTTCGCGGTCTTCGAGACTTCGAGCGCGCGCGGCGAGAGCGCGTTGAAGCTGATGCCCGGCGGCAGCATCAGGCCCTTCTGCGAGCCGCTGACGCACACGTCCACGCCCCATTCGTCGTGGCGGTAGTCGGCGCTGGCAAGGCCCGAGATGCTGTCGACCATCAGCAGGGCAGGGTGGCCCGCCGCATCGATGGCCTTGCGCACCGACGCGATGTCGGAGGTGACGCCGGTGGAGGTCTCGTTGTGCACCACGCACACAGCCTTGATCTTCTTCTCGGTGTCCTTGAGCAGGCGGGCCTCGATGAGGTCGGCCTGCACGCCGCGGCGCCAGCTCGGTGCGTTCGGCAACTGGGCGTCGGCGCCCGACCACGCGAGGAATTCGGTCGAGAGGCCGAGCCGGGTCGCCATCTTCTGCCACAGCGAGGCGAAGTGGCCGGTCTCGTACATGAGCACGTGGTCGCCCGGGCTCAGCGTGTTGGCGAGCGCGGCTTCCCAGGCACCGGTGCCCGAGGCGGGATAGATCGCGACCGGATGCTTCGTCTTGAAGATCTGCCGGATGCCGCCCAGCACCTTCAGGCCCAGCGTGCCGAACTCGGGCCCGCGGTGGTCGATGGTGGGCAGGCTCATGGCCCGCAGGATGCGGTCGGGCACCGGGCTCGGACCCGGGATCTGAAGGAAGTGGCGGCCGGTGGGATGGATGTCGAGTTGCAGCATGAACTCTCCTTTCGCATTCAGTTTTGCATTCAAAATGCATTTTTGATTGATGGTTTACCCTTATATCTCTGGCTTGTTGGCCATCTTTTTTGCATTCAAAATACATTCAAGGGAAAAGCCATGACTGCCGAAATCATCGAAATCTCCAGGCTCGCGCTGCACGACCAGGTTGCCGCACGCCTGCGCACCATGCTGGTCGAAGGGCTCATCGCGCCTGGCGCCAAGCTCAACGAACGCGAGCTGTGCCTGCAGCTGAACGTGTCGCGCACGCCGCTGCGCGAAGCCATCAAGCTGCTCGCGGCCGAAGGGCTGGTCGACCTGCTGCCCAACCGGGGCGCGGTGGCCGTGAAGCTCACCGAGGCCGACGTGCTCGACACCTTCGAGGTGCTCGCCATGCTCGAGGGCATGTCGGGCGAGCTGGCCGCACGGCGCATCACCGACGAGGAACTCGCCGAGGTGCGCGCGCTGCACTACGAGATGCTGGCCTGCTTCTCGCGGCGCGATCTCTCGGGCTACTACAGGCTCAACGCGCGCATCCACACCGCCATCAACGAGGCGGCGGCGAACCCGGTGCTGTCGAACACCTACCGCTCCATCAACGCCCGCGTGCAGTCGCTGCGCTTTCGCACCAACCAGAACGAGGCGAAGTGGAAGCACGCGGTCGAGGAGCACGAGCAGATGATCGACGCGCTCTCGAAGCGCGACGCCGAAGCCATGCGCAAGGTGCTCGTGTCGCACGTGCTGCGCAAGCGCGACACCGTGCTGGAGCTGCTGCGCGCGGGCGAGATCTATCCACCTGCCAAATCAGCCAAGTAACCCGCCAAATAAGCCGGCCAAGTAATCGGCCAAGCCTGCCAAAGCGACCTGACCACCATGCGCATCGACCCCGCCAGCCACATGCAGCCAGCCGGAACCGTTCTTCCGCCCAACGAGACCTGCGAACTGCTCGCGCGCCGCCTGCGCGCCGAGACGCAGGGCGAGGTGCTGTTCGACGACGCCTCGCGCGGCCGCTACGCCACCGATGCGTCGATCTACCAGATCACGCCCGTCGGCGCTTTCGTGCCTACGAACGAACGCGACATTGCCACCGCCATCGACGTCGCCAGCGACCTGAAGGTGCCCGTGCTCGCGCGCGGCGGCGGCACCAGCCAGTGCGGGCAGACCACCGGCGCGGCGTTGGTGATCGACAACAGCAAGCATTTCCGCCGCGTGCTCGACGTGAACGTGGAGGAGGGCACGGCCACCGTCGAGCCGGGCCTTGTGCTCGACCACCTCAACGCGCAGCTCAAGCAGCACGGGCTCTGGTACCCGGTGGACGTGTCGACCAGCGCGCAGGCCACGCTGGGCGGCATGGCGGGCAACAACTCATGCGGCTCGCGCTCCATCGCCTACGGGAACATGGTGCACAACGTGCTGGGCGCGAGCGCGTGGCTGTCGAACGGCGAGCTGGTCGAGTTCGGCACCGTCGGTTCGCTGGGCGTGCGCGCTGCTGGCATCGCCCAGTTCGTGCGCAGCCTCGCGCGGCAGCACCGCGAGGCGATGGCCGAGAACTGGCCCAAGGTCATGCGGCGCGTGGCGGGCTACAACCTCGACATCTTCGACAACCAGAGCGAGCGGTCCTACACGGCCGACGGCAGCGTGAACCTCGCGCACCTGCTGATCGGCTCCGAAGGCACGCTGGCCTACACCCGCAGCCTGAAGCTCAAGCTCGCGCCCCTGCCGCGTGCCAAGGTGCTGGGCATCGTCAACTTTCCGACCTTCCATGCGGCCATGGACTCGGCCCAGCACATCGTGAAGCTCGGGCCCACGGCGGTGGAGCTGGTCGACCGCACGATGATCGAGCTGAGCCTGGCCAACCCGGCCTTCAAGCCGACGGTCGAGACCGCGCTGATCGGCAAGCCGGCGGCGATCCTGCTGGTGGAGTTCTCGGGGGCGGACAAGGCTTCGCTGCTTGCGCAACTGAAGCGGCTCGTCGAGCTGATGGGCGACCTGGGCCTGCCCGGCAGCGTGGTCGAGATGCCCGACGAGGCGCGGCAGAAGAACCTCTGGGAGGTGCGCAAGGCCGGCCTCAACATCATGATGAGCCTCAAGGGCGACGGAAAACCCGTGAGCTTCATCGAGGACTGCGCCGTGCCGCTGGAGCACCTGGCCGAGTACACCGATGCGCTGACGGAAGTCTTCGCCAGGTACGGCAGCCGTGGCACCTGGTACGCGCATGCCTCGGTGGGCACGCTGCACGTGCGGCCGATCCTCGACATGCGCACCGACGGCGCCGCGAAGATGCGCGCCATCGCCGAGGAGGCGAGCGAGCTGGTGCGCAAGTACAAGGGCGCGTTCAGCGGCGAGCATGGCGACGGCCTGTGCCGCGGCGAATGGGTCGAATGGCAGTTCGGCCCGGCCATCAACGAGGCCTTCCGCGCGATCAAGCGCAAGCTCGACCCGATCGACCTGTTCAACCCCGGCAAGATCATCGACCCGCCGCGCATGGACGATGGCGCGCTGTTCCGCTTCGCGCCACCCACGGCGCCCAAGCCGTATCGCCGCATCGAACTCAAGCCGGTGCTCGACTGGTCCGCATGGAACGTCGACGCCGACCCCGTGACCGAGGTGACCACCGCGCCCGGCACCGGCGGCGACAGCACGGGCGGCCTCGCCAAGGCCGTGGAGATGTGCAACAACAACGGCCACTGCCGCAAGTTCGACGCCGGCACCATGTGCCCCAGCTACCGCGTGACGCGCGACGAGCAGCACCTCACGCGCGGACGCGCCAACACGCTGCGGCTGGCACTGTCGGGCCAGCTCGGCCCCGATGCCTTCACCGGCGAAGCCATGCACGAGACCATGGACCTGTGCGTGGGCTGCAAGGGCTGCAAGCGCGACTGTCCGACCGGAGTGGACATGGCGAAGATGAAGGTCGAGTTTCTCGACCACTACAAGAAGCGGCACGGCCACACGCTGAAAGACAGGCTGGTGGCGAACCTGCCCGACTACGCCCACAAGGCCAGCCGCTTTCCCTGGCTGCTGAACCTGCGCAACAGCGTGCCCGGTGCCGCCTGGCTGGGCGAGAAGCTGCTGGGCTTCTCGGCGAAGCGCTCGCTGCCGGCATGGCGCGGCGACACCTTCTGGCGCGCCAAGGCCAACGAGCCGGGCCTTTTCGTCGAGCGCGAGGTGGCGCTGTCGATCGCACGGCGAGGCGGCAAGACGGCGGTGCTCTTCATCGACACCTTCAACGGCACCTTCGAGAGCGAGAACGCATTCGCCGCCGCGCGCGTGCTGCAGGCGGCCGGCTATGTGCTGCACACGGTCGAGAAGAGCGGCGGCCATCACTGCTGCGGCCGCACCTTCCTGGCCAGCGGCATGGTCGACGAGGCGAAGAAGAAGGCGGAGGCGCTCATCGATGCGCTTGTGCCGCTGGCGCGCGCAGGCGTGCCCATCGTCGGGCTGGAGCCCTCGTGCCTGCTCACGCTGCGCGACGAGGCGCTGGTGATGGGCTTCGGCGAGAAGGCCGAACTGGTGGCCAGGCATGCGCTGCTGTTCGAGGAATTCATCGCGCGCGAGCTCAAGCAAGGCCGCTTCGAGCTGCCGCTGAAGCCTGCCGAGGCTCCGATCCTGCTGCACGGCCACTGCCACCAGAAGGCCTTCGGCGCGGTGAGCCCGGTGATGGAGGTGCTCAAGCTCATTCCTGGCGCGCAGCCCGAGCTCATCGAAAGCTCCTGCTGCGGCATGGCCGGCAGCTTCGGCTACGAGGCCAGCCATTTCGAGGTGTCGATGAAGATGGCCGAAGCCAGCCTGCTGCCCGCGATCCGCGCGAAGTCGGGTGCCACCGTGGTGGCGGATGGCACCAGCTGCCGCCACCAGATCGGCGACGGTGCGCAGCGCGAGGCGATTCACGTGGCGGTGCTGCTGGAGCGGCATCTGCTGCACGCCGACCCGGTGGCCGAAGCGGGTTGAGCGGCGGGCTCCTGCAGGCCGGCGGCGGCTGCCGCAGAATAGGCCTCGCCTGCCGCCCGCCACCGCAATGCCGACGACGCTCGCTTCCCCAACCCCCATCTCCGCCCAGCCCACGCTGCGGCTGGCCTTCGCGCTGTCGATGGGCGCGGCTGTGTCGCTGGGCATTACGCGTTTCGCCTACGCGCTGCTGCTGCCGCCGATGCGCGCCGACCTGGGTTGGAGCTACGCGCTGGCAGGCGGCATGAACACGGCCAACGCGGTCGGCTATCTCGTAGGCGCGCTGGGCACGCCGGCGCTGATGCGGCGCTTCGGCGCGACGCGGCTGCTGGTGTTCGGCGCGGTGCTCGCCAGCGTTTTCATGGCGGGCAGCGGCTTTGTCACCGATGCGTCGGCCTTGCTGCTGCAGCGGCTGCTCGCGGGCGTGGCCAGTGCGTGGGTGTTCGTGGCGGGCGGGCTGCTCGCGGCCCGGCTCAGCGAGGCGGGTTCGGCGCGCGGCGGCCTGCTGCTGGGCATTTATTACGGCGGCACTGGCTTCGGCATCCTGCTGTCGGCATTGCTGGTACCGCAGGTGCTGCGAGCGGCGGCGGGCGTGCCTCACGGATGGACCTGGGCGTGGTGGGCGCTGGCAGTGGCAAGCGCGGCGGCCACCTGCCTGCTGGCCTGGGCGGGCCGCGCGATGCCGGAGCAACCGGCCACGCCAGCGGCACCTGTCGCTGCAACGGGCTCGGCGCCGCCCGTCGCGCTGCATCGCTTCGGCTGGGCGCTCGCCGGCTATGCCTTGTTCGGCATGGGCTACATCGGCTACATGACCTTCGTGATCGCGCTGCTGCGCGAGCAGGGCGCCAGTGCCGGCTTCGTCACGCTGTTCTATGCCTTGCTCGGCATCGCCTGCGTGGCGTCTTCGCGGCTGTGGGCGGGGCTGCTCGACCGGTATCGCGGCGGGCAGCCGCAGGCATTGCTCAACGGGCTGCTGGGCGTGGCAACGTTGCTGCCGGTGCTGAGTTCGTCGGCGCCGGTGGCGCTGATCTCCGGCGTGCTCTTCGGCGCGGTGTTCCTGTCGGTGGTGGCGTCGACCACCGCGCTGGTGCGCCACAACCTGCCGCCGTCGCGCTGGGCGCAGGGCATCAGCGCCTTCACCATCATCTTCGCGCTGGGCCAGATCGTCGGGCCGACCGTCACGGGCTGGATCTCCGACGGCCCGGGCGGACTGGCGCGCGGGCTCGTGGCCTCGGCGACGGCCCTGTGGCTCGGCGCGGTGCTCGCGTCGCGCCAGCATTCGCTGCAACGGGAGACATCGTGATGAGCGGCTTTGCCCTGTTCGAAACCACCATCGGCATGTGCGCACTGGCGTGGGGGCCGCATGGCCTGGTCGGCGTGCAGTTGCCCGCAGACAACGGCGAGCCCGCCACGAGGGCACGCATGCGGCAGCGCTTTCCCGACCTGCAGGAAGGCCCGCCGAACGAGATGGCGCAGCGCGCCATCGAGGCCATCCAGGGCCTGCTGCGTGGCGTGCGCGACGACCTGAGCCACATCGAGCTCGACATGAGCGGCGTGTCCGAATTCCACCAGCGCATCTACGCGATCGCGCGGCGCATTCCGCCCGGCCAGACCCGCACCTATGGCGAGATCGCCGAGGAGCTGGGCGACAAGGGCCTGTCGCGCGCCGTCGGGCAGGCGATGGGCCACAACCCGTTCGCGCCGGTGGTGCCGTGCCATCGCGTGCTCGGCGCGGGCAACAAGCCGGGCGGCTTTTCGGCGGGCGGCGGTGCGCTGACCAAACTGCGCATGCTCGACATCGAGGATGCGCGGCCTAACGGGATGGCATCGCTTTTCTGATCCGATGATCGGCCAGGCGGCGTAGTGCCTAAGCCATCCCTCGAAATGGGGATGCGGAGGCTGCAGCGAGCGAGCACAGTGGCAACCCTCACGGGACGAGGGGGCGCGACGTGCAACTCTGGCTTGAGCAGATCGAGAAGGCGCGGGAGCGAAGCGAAGGCGTCGACCTGCAATCTCTTGCCGACTACGCAAGAGACAAGACGCCGCGCGATCTAGGTACGTTCAAGCAGCTCGAGGACCGCAGGAACTTCCTGCGAGAGAGCCTGGGCGATGACGAGAAATCCGCCGTCGCTTACGAGCGCATCATTGCCGGCAGCGAGATACAGGACGTCAACTACCTGGCCCGCGGCGCACGGGCCGCGAAGGCGGTCGGCCGGATCGTCATCAGGGACACGGCCGGGCGGCTCGGCGGCTACGGCACCGGATTCCTGATCGCGCCGGGCGTGCTCATCACCAACAACCACGTCCTGCCTTCCATCGAAGCCTGTCGCCGCTCCGAGGCCCAGTTCGAGTTCGAGCTCGACATCGACGGCACGGCGCTCAACGCGGTCACCTACGGCCTGGAGACACAGGCGCTCTTCTTCACGTCGAAAGGGCTCGACTTCACCGTCGTGGCCGTCGCCGCCGCCTCGACGGTGGGAGAGGGCCAGCTCGCGCACTACGGGTTCCTGCCGCTCGTCGGCGCCACCGGCAAGGTCTCGGACGGCGAGTGGCTCACGATCATCCAGCACCCCAACGGCGACCGCAAACAGGTGTGCGTGCGCGAAAACAAGCTTCTCAAGCGCACGGACGACGTGCTCTGGTATTCGACCGATACGCTCGGCGGCTCATCGGGCTCCCCGGTCTTCAGCAACGACTGGTATGTGGTCGCGCTCCACCACAGCGGCGTACCTCAGGAACGCGACGGCCGGACGCAGACCATCTCGGGCCGCGACTACGACCCCAGGACGGACGGCGAGCAGGACATCAAGTGGATCGCCAACGAGGGCATCCGCATCTCGCGCATCGTCGACACGCTGCAGTCGGCTCTTCCCGCGCATCCGCTGCTGCAGCCGGTCTTCGGGGCCACCCCGGAGAACTCGCGGCTGATGCTGCCTTCGGTCGACCTGCTGCAGTCGACGTCGACTCACGTTCCCGGGACCACGCCGGCTCCCGGCCCGCTCATTCAGCAACCCCCAAACCGGAAGACGACCATGAACGACATGCAATCTGGTGGAAGAAGGACGCTCACGGTCACGCTGGGCATCGAGGCGGACGGAAGCGTCGCGGTGCTGCGTTCCGGCCCCGCCCCGCGGCCCGCGAATCGCTGGACGCCTTCGAAGCGTCCGGCGCCAAGGCGAAGAAGAAACCCGCGCCGGCCATCGACGTACCCTTCAATGCGACCTACGACGACCGCAAGGGCTTCGACAGCGGCTTCCTCGCGCCCGGCAAGCCTGAACTGTCGGTACACCTGCCGCTGCTCGGAAAGGCCCTCGCCAAGGAGACCGCGGAACTGGTCGACGCCGCCCGAGGCGAGAACGTGCTGAACTATCACGGCTACAGCCTCGTGATGCACAAGGCCCGGCGCCTGGCTCTCTACTCGGCCGCGAACGTCGACTTCAGCGGCCGCTTCGAGCTGCCCCGGCCGGCGGACGTGTGGAGGCAGGACCCGCGCATTCCCGCCAGCGCGCAACTGACGAACTTCTACTACGAGAACAACCAGTTCGACCGCGGGCACCTGACGCGCCGCGAGGACATGGAGTACGGCGGCAGCCGGCTCGCCGCGCTCACCAGCGCGGCCGACACCTGCCACTGGACCAACTGCACGCCGCAGCACTCGAAGTTCAACCAGAACAAGGAGCTCTGGCAGGGCATCGAGCGCCACATATTCGAGGACGCGATCAAGCTCGACCAGTTCAGGGCCCAGGTCATCACGGGGCCGATCCTCGAGGAGAGCGACCCGGCCTGGGACAGGTATCCGAAGATCCAGTATCCGGTGCGCTTCTGGAAAGTCGTCGCGGCGATCACGTCGAAGGGGGCGCTCTTCGCCACGGCCTACATCCTCGATCAGTCCGGCGTCATCGATGAGTTCGGCATCGAGGCGGCGCGGGAGGTCCCGTTCGATGCCTACAAGACATTCCAGGTCCGCATCGACGAGGTCGAGCGGCTCACCGGACTGAGCTTCACCGGTGGCCCCGCCAGGAGGATCTTTTCGCTTTCCACGGTCGATCCGCTTGCGAAGAAGCCCGTGAGAAGACGCACGAGGGTTCGCGCGCAGGAATCGGCGCTGGCCGAAGCGCCGGACGGCTGGCTGCCGCTGGATTCGCTCGAGTCGATGGTGCTTCCCGAGCAGCAGGACTAGGGCCTGTTCACACTATTTCCGGGGTCACGAAGGGCAGCAAGGGCGGGCCAATCAAGGCGCGTGACGACGCGTGTGCATGCGCACACGCTAGGAGCGCAACGCCGAGTGGCCCGCCCTTGCCGCCCTTCCCGCAGGGTTGGCGCTCCAAGGGGCCGTCTGCGGCGTTGCCCGCGCTTGCAAGGCTTCAGCCTTGCTGCGCACAGGCGCCTTGCAGCCAGCCCCTTGGAGCACCAACGCGACCCCGGAAATAGTGTGAACAGGCCCTAGCCGACCGGCATCGGCAGCCTGTGCAGCATCGCGATGCGCGAGGCGAAGATGATCGCCGCCTGCAGCCCGAACCCCGCAAGCGCCAGTAGCAGGCACGCGGGCTCTCCCCATGCCGCGCCGACCAGGCCGCCCAGCGCGGCACCGATGGGCCGGGCTCCGGCATTGATCGTGAGGAACACGGCCGACACGCGGCCCAGCATCGTGGCAGCGGTCACGCTCTGGCGCAGCGTGGTCGATGTGATGACCCAGACCATCGGCCCCGCGCCGAACAGGAAGAACGAGAGCGCCGCCAGCGTCGCGGTCGGCACGACGAGCGTGGCGGCCATCGCCGCGGCGGCCAGAACGGCGACAGAAGGGCCGACCTGTATCGCGCGGCCGAACGGCAGGCGGGCCACCACGCGCGGCGTGAGCAACGCACCCACGACCATGCCCGCGCCATACATCGCCAGCGTGAAGCCGACTGCCTGGGCGCCGAGCCCGAGCACGCGCACGGCATACGGCACGTAACCCGCCTGCAGCACGAACCACGAGATGTTGAAGACCGCGCCGGTCAGCAGCATGGGGCGCAGCATTTCGTGCTGCCAGACGAATCGCGCGCCGTCGCGCACTTCGAGGAGCGGATGCCGTCCGCTGGAGGGCTCGCGTGGCGCCTCGTTCAATCGCAGCAGCAGGACCACCGCTGCCGCCGAGAGCACGGCGGCCAAGACGAACGCAGCGGATGCGCCGGCCCATGCGACCAGTGCGCCCGCCAGCGCAGGCCCGGCGGTGAAGGCCGCGCTGCGCGCCAGCTCCAGCCTGCCGTTGGCCGCCGCCAATGCGTCGCGCGGCACGAGCGCCGGCACAAGCGCGGGTGCCGCAACGCTGAAGCCCACGGTGCCGACGGCCCCCAGGAAACCGAGCACCGCCAGCCAGCCGATGCCGAGCTTCGACGCGAACACCATCGCCAGCAGCACGAGCAGCGACACTGCGCGCAACCCCTCGGCCCAGACCATCAGCCGCCGGCGCGACATGCGGTCGGCGAGCAGGCCCATGGGCATCGAGACCAGCAGGAAGGGCAGCGTCTGCACGGCCGCCAGAAAGCCGATCTCGCCGGGCCCGGCGCCGAGCGCCAGCACCGCGACCAGCGGTACGGCCGCGAGGCTCAGCTGTTCGGCGGACTGCGCGGCGAGGTTGGACCACGCGAGGTTGCGGAAGGAGCGGGGCAGCGGTGTTGGAGTCATGCCCGCATCGTGCGGGCGGAAGGCGTTGCGGGCTGGCCGTTTCCGGACCAGCGAGCGTCAGCGCTGTGGCTTTGGCTTCGGCATCGGTTTCGCTGCCGGCGAGACCACCTCCATCACGAAGTCGATGAAGGCACGCACCTTCGCCGCCGGCAGGTGGCGCGACGGATAGAGCGCGTAAAGCGGAAGCCGCTCGTCGGGCCAGTCGGGGAACAGGTCGACCAGCTCGCCGCCGTCGAGCTGCGGCTGGATGCCCACCGCCTTGATCTGTGCCACGCAGATGCCGGAAAGTACCGTCTCCAGCACGGTGCCCGGATCGGTGAGCAGCAGCCGCCCCGCGGTCGGCACTTCGACGAGCTTGCGTCCGCGCTGGAACTCCCACGCATACGGCTGCCCCGTGGCCGGGTTGCGCACCTGGAGGCAGGCATGGCCGGCGAGGTCGGCCGGTTTTGCAGGACGGCCGTGCCGCGCGAGGTAAGCCGGCGTAGCCACCGTGACCACGCGCGAATCCATCAGCTTGCGGGAAACGAGCGACGACGAAGGCGGCTCGCCGAAGCGCACCGCGATGTCGAAGCCCTCGGCCACCAGGTCGCCGAGTTGGTCGCGTGCGATCAGCTCCAGCGTGAGTTCGGGGTATTGGGCGAGGAAGCGCGGAAGGTGCCGCGCGAGCAGCAGGCGCGAAGTGAAGGCGTCGGTGTTGACGCGCAGGCGCCCGCGCACCGCGCCCGATGCGCCAGCGGCGATCGTCACCGCGTCCTCGATGCCGAGCACCAGCGGATTGATGTTGGCGTAGAGCTGCCGGCCCTCGTCGGTGAGGCTCAGCGAGCGGGTCGTGCGGTCGAACAGCCGTATGCCGATGCGGCCCTCGAGGCGCGCGATGGCGCGGCTCACGCCGGACGGGGTGAGACCCAGTGCATTGGCGGCGCTGGCGAAGCTGCCGCCTTCGACCACGGCGGCCAGCACGCTGACGTTGGAGAGGAGGCGTCCGTCGAGGGGCATTTTCTATTCGTGATCAGGTGTCATGAATGATATGCCGCGGGGTCGCTTTACTCAAAGATGAGCCGTTCCTACGATTCGTCCCGTCGCATGCGTCACCAATGCCAACCCATCGAATCAAGCCAGGAACAAGGAACTCTCATGTACGCAATCACCGGAATCACGGGCCAGGTCGGCGGCGCAGTCGCGCGCGCCCTGCTGGCCGAAGGGCAGCCGGTTCGCGCGGTCGTTCGCGATGAAAGCAAGGGCGGCCCCTGGGCCGCACTCGGCTGCGAGATCGCCGTCGCCGAGATGCACAATGCCGAGGCGCTGACGCGCGCTTTCTCGGGCGCGGCCGGCGTCTTCGTCTTGCCGCCACCCAACTTCGACCCCGAGCCGGGCTTTCCCGAAGTGAAGGCGGAGAACGCCGCGCTGCGCCAGGCGCTGGATGCAACTCGGCCGGCGCGGGTGGTGTGCCTGTCTACGGTCGGCGCGCAGGCGGCCCAGCCCAATCTGCTGAGCCAGCGCACGTTGATGGAAGAGGCGCTGCGCACGTTGCCCTTTGCCGTCACCTTCCTGCGGCCCGCCTGGTTCCTGGAGAACCTGCGCTGGGACATCGCGCAGGCCCGCGAGCATGGCGTGTTGTCCAGCTACCTCCAGCCACTCGACCGCGCGGTGCCGATGGTGGCCACGGCCGACGTGGGCCGCCTCGCCGCCGAGCTCCTGCTGCACGAGGGAGAGCTGCCGCACGTCGTCGAGCTCGAAGGACCGCAGCGGCTGACGCAGCACGACATTGCCGCGGCGCTCTCGCAAGTGCTGGGCCGACCGGTGCGCGCCGAGGCGGTCCCGCGCGAGAACTGGGGTGCGATCTTCCGGGCGCAAGGCATGCGTGACCCGGTGCCGCGCATCCAGATGCTCGACGGTTTCAACGAAGGATGGATCCGCTTCGAGGGCAACGATGCGAGCGTGCGCAAGGGCGGGGCGGGCGTGGCGGATGTGATCCGCTCGCTGATTGCCCAAGCCGGCTAGGCGCCCCGGGCCTGCATCTGCTCGAACCACTCGGCCACATAGGCCGCCTCCGGCGCGGCATCGGGCGCGAGTCCGTAGTAGTAGCGCTCCAGCGTCATGCGCAACTCGGGCAGCGGCGACTGCAGGCGCCCCGAGGCCAGGTCGTGCGACACCAGCGAGGTCGGCGCGAGCGCGATGCCCAGTCCGTCGACTGCCGCCTGCAGCACGAAGTGCAGGTGGTCGAACTGCAGCCGGCCCGCCGGCCGGGCACGCGGCGCGCCGACTTGTTTCTTCCAGTCGTCCCAGTCGTCCTTGCGGGTGCGGGCAGACAGCAGCACGTGCGAGGCGAGGGCGCGCAGGTCGGGCAGCGGATGGGTCTTGAAGAGCGCGGGCGCGCCGACCACCAGCACCTCGTCTTCGAGAAAGGGCCGCACTTCCATCGACGAAGGCCAGCCTTCGAGGCCGCGGCGCACCGCGATGTCGAAGCTGCCGACGGCTTCCTCGGGCATGACGGTGCTGGTCACGACCTGCGGTTCGATCTCGGGAAAGCGCTCGACGAAGGAGGGCAGGCGCGGAATGAGCCAGCGCACCGCGAAGGAGGGCCGCACGTTGATGCGCACCGCGCGCGCCGGCCCCTGCGACTGCAGCGACCGCGCGGCGGCGTTGATCTGTGCGAGCGCGGGCTGCACCTCGGCGAAGAACTGCTGGCCCTCGGCAGTGAGCGCGACCTGGCGGATGCGCCGCTCGAACAGCGCGACGCCGAGCACCTCCTCCAGGCTCTTGATCTGCCGGCTCACGGCGCTGTGCGTGACGTGCAGTTCGAGGGCCGCGCGCGTGAAGCTGAGGTGGCGCGCCGCGGCGGCGAAGGCGCGCACGGCGTTCAAAGGGGGCTCACGAAGCGGCATGCGTGCGATTTTCTCACGCATGAGGGGCGTTAATGTCGTTTGTCGCCACGGCGCGTGGCGGCGCACCATCGAGGCTCGATGTCACGCACCGCCCCCGCCTCTCCAACATCCCCCGCCGATTTGAACTCCCGCCATGCGGCGATGGCCCTCGGCCTTTCGCTGCCGGCCGACGTGGTGCTCTACCTGCTGCTGCCGATGTACGCCAGCCAGTTCGGCGTGACGCTCGCCGAGGCCGGCATGCTACTCGCGGCCAACCGGCTGGTGCGAATCGCGGGCTACGGCTTCGTCGCTCGCTTCTATGCCCGCAACGGCGACCGGCTGACCTGCACCATCGCCGTCGTGGCAGCGGCCGTGTGCGGGCTGGGCTACGCCACGCTCTCGGGCTTCTGGGCGCTGCTGCCGCTGCGGCTGACGTGGGGCCTGTGCTTCGCGGCGCTGAACCTGTCGACGCAGGCGCTGGCCACGGCCGACCCGGTGGGCGCGGCGCGGCGCAACGGGCGTTCGCGCGCCTTCATCGCGATGGGGCCGGTGCTCGCGCTGCCGCTGGGCGCACTGCTGGCGCACTGGACAGGGCCGCGCGCGATCTTCGCGATCCTCGCGGTGTTCTCGCTGCTGGCGTGCTTCGTCACGCGGCGGCTGCCCGCGGCGCCCCATCCGGTGACCAAGCCGGCGCGGCGCTTCAAGCTGCCCAACAGCCTGGACAGCTGGTCGTTCATGGAAGGACTGGCGCTGGACGGGCTCTTTATCGTCGGCCTTTCCTATCTGGGCAAGGACCTGCTGCCGGGCGGCGCCGTCATCGTCGCCGGCGTGCTGATGGCGCTGCGCTACCTCGCGGAGATTCTTCTGAGCCCGGTCGGCGGGCGCATGGCCGAGCACTTCGGCGCCGAGCGCCTGCTGGTGAGCCTTTCGCTCGTCACCGCCATCGCGCTCGTCGGCTTCGGGTTCGGCTGGCTCTGGAGCTGCGCGGCGCTGATCGTGGTGCTGCGCGCGCTGCAACTGCCGCTGCTGCCGCCGATCGTCGCCCGCCGCACGCCGGGACCGGAGCGCGTGCAGGCGCTGGCGGCGCGCTCGGTGTGGCGCGACATCGGCGCGGGGGCCGGGCCGTTGATCGCGGGGCTGCTGCTGCCGATCGCCTCGCCGCCGTGGATCTACGGCGTGGCTGCCTTGCTGCTTGCGCTGGCGGCGCTGGCCTGCGGATGGAGCAGCGCCTCGCCACAATCCACCAACATCCAGCAGGAAAGCGCATGACGACCTCCCACGCCATCGAAACCATCGCCCAGCTCGAAGCCCTGTTCGGGCTGCCCGGCGCGGCATCGCTCAAGAAGGAGGTGCCGTACCTGCACCCCAGCTACCAGGCGCTGATCGCCGCTTCGCCTTTCGCGGTGCTCGCCACCATCGGCCCGGGCGGGCTGGACGCTTCGCCGCGCGGCGATCCGCCGGGCTTCGTCGCGGTGCAGGACGAGAGGACGCTGCTGATGCCCGAGCGGCGCGGCAACAACCGCATTGACAGCCTGCGCAACATCGTGGCCGACCCGCGCGTGGCGCTGCTGTTCCTGATTCCCGGCGTGGGCGAGACGCTGCGGGTCAACGGCAGGGCGCAGATCTCGGTCGAGCCGGCGCTGCTGGAGCGCTTCGCCATGGAAGGCAAGCCGCCGCAGTGCGTGATCCGCGTGACGGTGGAGACGGTGTTCTTCCAGTGCGCCCGGGCGATACAGCGCTCGAAGCTGTGGGCGCCGCTGCCGACGGATGCGAAGCGCGAGGTGCCGACGCCCGGCGCCATCCTGTCGGCGCTGACCGAAGCGGCTTTCGACGGGGAAACCTACGACCGGGAGCTGCCGGCGCGGCAGCGTGCGACGCTGTATTGACCCGACGCCGCATCCCTTTCGCCCATGAAAAAGCCCGCTGATGCGGGCTTTTTCGCGGGGCGGGCTGTACCGCCAGGATCAACGCACCCAGTGGCAGACGCGGTGGTGATGACGCGCATCCCACTTGCACACCTTGTGCTTCTTCGGGTGATGGTGCGGCGCGGCGGAGGCGATGCTCGGTGCCAGCACGGCGAGGCCGGCGAACGCGAGGATGCTGGAGAGGATGAAATGCTTGGTCTTCATGAGGTTCTTTCTAAGCAAAGGCATCGATCGAGGATTTGCGTCGCTGAACGGGCAACGGGCGCTCCTGTAAAACGTTCGATGCAACATTCAGATGACAGTTGATGACGGCGCGGGCGTGAAACCGCGCCGATCGCGGTACCTGGAATGACGCCCGGGCAGCGCCGCGTCAGGCCTGTCCGGGCGCTGCCTGCTCCGTGCGCGCGTCGTGGCCGATGATCAGCACCAGCCCGACGGCCACCGCCGACAGCATCGCCAGGAAGAGCACCGCGTAGAAGTCGTTGCCCGTCCTGTCCTTCAGCGTGCCGAAGATGGTCGGGCCGATGTAGCCGCCCAGGTTGCCGATGGAGTTGATCCAGGCGATGCCAGCCGCGGCCGCCGTGCCGCTGAGGATGGCCGTGGGCAGCGTCCAGAAGGTGGGCAGGGCGCTGAAGATGCCGAAGGCGGCCAGCGTCACCGCCGCCATCTTCGGCACCGGCGCGGAGGTCTGGGCGGCCAGCACCAGGCCCAGGAAGATGCAGGCCAGCGGAATCAGCAGGAACCACTTGCGCTCCTTGCGCGCGTCGGAAGCCCGCGTCCAGAACAGCATGGCGATGGCGCCAACCAGGTACGGGAAGGCGTTGATGAAGCCGATCTCCACGTTGCCCAGCCCGCCGAAGCCCTTGATGATCTGCGGCAGGAAGAAGCTCAGGCCGTACAGCGGCACCGTGATGCCCATGTAGACGAAGCCCAGGCCGATGACGCGCGGGTTCAGCAGCGACTGCTTCCACGAGATCTTGTTGATCGACTCGCGGTTGGCGCGCTCGGCGTCCAGCGTGCGCTGCAGCCAGCTGCGCTCTTCGTCGGTCAGCCACTTGGCGTCCTTCGGGCCGTCGGGCAGGTACATCAGCACGAAGAAGGTCAGCACCAGCGAGGGCAGCGCCTCCAGGATGAACAGCCACTGCCAGCCGTGCATGCCGCCGATGCCGTCCATGTTGAGGATGTAGCCCGAGATGGGCGAGCCGATCACCGTCGAGATCGGGATGGCGAACATGAACCAGCCCACGATGCGCGCCCGGTACGCCGCTGGAAACCACAGCGTGATGTAGAAGATCACGCCCGGGAAGAAGCCGGCCTCGGCGATGCCCAGCAGGAAGCGCACGATGTTGAAGCTGGTCGAGCCGCCCACCCAGGCCTGCGCGGCCGAGAGGACGCCCCAGCTGAACATGATGCGGGCGATCCAGCGGCGCGCGCCGAAGCGCTCCAGCGCCATGTTGCTCGGCACCTCGAAGAGGAAGTAGGCCAGGAAGAAGATGCCGGCCGCGCTGCCGAACACGGCGGCGGTGAAGCCCAGGTCCTTGGACATGGCCGCGCCGGCGAAGCCGAGGTTCACGCGGTCGAGGTAGGCGATGAAGTAGCTCACCATCAGAAGCGGCAGCAGTCGCCAGCTGATCTTCGAGATGGTTCTCTGTTCTACGGGGTTCATGGTTGCTTGTCTCCGGTGTTGGATGATTTTGTGGAGGCCGATGGGAAAGCGGGAGGGGGAGGGCGGCCGCCGCCGCCGGTGTCACTGCTGTTGTCGATGCTGCTGTTGCTGGGCCCTCATGATCTGGTGGCGACGCCAGTAATGGCCGACGACGCCCTTGAGGTTCTCTTTCTGCTTGCCGAGGCCCGCGAGCTTCACCTTGGTGGTGCGCGCGCCCAGCATGCCCTTGTCGAAGTGGGTGACGATGAGGGTGTCGCCGAAGCTGCCGTCCTTGTAGGTCAGGTTCTTGACCTCGTCCCACGGGATGGTCGAGCCGGCGTCGGCACCGTTGGCACTGGGGTGGATGCCTTCGTAGCTGATGTCGACGCGCTCGCCGTTCTTCAGCGCGAAGCCCACCGGCGGAAAGTGACGCAGCACCACGGCGCGCTCTTCCTCGGTGGCGGGTTCGTAGCGGTAGGCCAGGCTCAGTTCGTGGTTCTGCACGAAGCGCTGCTCGTACTCGCTCCACAGGCGCTGCTCGATGGCGTGGGCGGTCTCGATCTCGTCGGCCCACGAGGCCTGCGGCGCGGTGGCGACGATGCCGCCGTAGGCGCTCTCGGGCACGTGATGGCCCACGTTGCGCATGCGCTCCAGCAGCGGCGGGTGGGTGTCGTAGGGGTGCGGCACGTCCGCCGTCTTCATGGCCTCGATGAAGGCCGGCGAGTTCGCGTACGGCGGCAGGCCGTCGGCGACGAAGCGGGCGATGCCGAGGGCGCCGTCGTGCTCGCGGTCCTGCTCGAAGAGCTTCCGCTCCACGTCGTTGCGGTAGCTCGCGTAGGCCGAGATCTTGATGAGCGACTGCACGATGGCGTGTGGCGCGGTGAGCCCGGCGGCCACGCGGTCGGCCTTGTATTCGCGCTCACGGCTGTCGCGCGCCAGCGCGAAGGCGAAGATCATGCGGTACAGGCGCAGCAGGTAGTGGGCCACGATGGTGAGGCCGCCGCTGCGCATCTTCCAGGTGTACTGATCGAACTGCAGCAGCTTGGGGCCCAGCGCCGCGCTGCTGCGGGTGTCGCCGCCGCCCAGGTGGGCGAGCTCGTGCGCGAGCACGGCGTCGGCTTCGGTCTGGTCGAGCACGCGCAACAGCGGCAGGCTCACGAAGAGCGTGCGGCCCTGCAGGGCGCGGCCCTTGACCTCGCACGGTGCCTCGGTCACGAAGAAGTTGGTGTCGATGCCGGCCACGATCTGGTCGGGCGGCGCCGTCTTCACGCGGGTGGCGAGCTGGCGGATGCGCTCCCACAGGCGCGGCGCGTCGGCCTGCGAGACCAGTTCGCCCTCGATCTCGTTGCCCGAGGGCAGCTTCTTGAACAGCGTGTAGATCGCATAGAACACCGCCGCGCCGGCCGCGATGCCCGCCAGCGCAATGAGCTTGACGTAGTAGCTGTGCCAGAAATACGCCGTGAGCCAGAAAGACAGCCACACCAGCATCGCGCTCTGCAGCACCACCTCGACCGCGCTCGAGACCGTCATGAGCCGCCAGCCCGCGACGAAGCTGGCGTAGCGCAGGCCCCGGTTGGCGAATGCCAGCGCGCCCAGCACCAGCGCCGCTGCGAGCAGCGCGGCGCCGAGCACGATGGTCCAGATGGCGGCGCGGTCGGCCCAGTGGAACTGCCAGTGCATCGAGTAGGGGGTGCACACCTTGTCGTGGAAGTTCCTGTCTTCCGGCGCGGTGGCGTCGCAGGCCTTGGAGAGCTGGTGGCTGCGGTAGAACGCGGTGGCTTCGGCCTTGTCCGCGGCGGAGAGCCGTGCGTCCGTGGCGATGCGGGTTTCCATTGCCTGCAGGAACTCGGCGTCCTGCGAGCGCAGTGCGTATTCGGTGAAGGCGAGCGTGGCCGCCGGAATGGCGAACAGCGAGACGAGCGTGAGAACGAACACGCGAAAGAGGTCGGCGTGTACCGTGCGGGCAAGGGCCATGGGCAATCTTCTCCTGGATGACTAGTGCTGTGAGTTGTTATGAACGGTCCGGGAAGGCGATAGCGTAGCGGGCACGGCGCATGCAGTGAAGCGGGGCGCTGCGTCAAGCGGCACGAGGCACCGGCCTGCAACGAATAAGGTTATCCCTTTTGCATCGTTCCTCGCGGCGGGGTGCGGGTATAGCCTTCGTTCTCATTCATGGCTGCCACCTCCATCACTCCATCTTCGTTGCCGTCTGGTTCCGGGCCGTCGCCCGTTGCGTGGATCGCCGGTGTCGGCGCCAGCGCGGGCTTGGGCGCGGCGCTCGCGCGGCGCTTCGCGGCCGAAGGCTTCATCGTGGCGCTGACCGGCCGGACGCAGGCCCAGCTCGATGCGGTGGCCGGCGAAATCGTCGCAGCCGGCGGCCGGGCCCATGCATTCGCGGGCGACGTGGCGAGCGAGGCCGAGATTCATGGCATCGCGCAGAAGGCGAGGGCGCTCGGCCCGCTCACGGTGGCCATCTTCAACGCAGCGAGCGCGGTGCGCGCGCCGACGCTGGAGCTCTCGGTCGAACAGTTCACGCAGGCCTGGCGCACCAGCGCGCTGGGCGGCTTCATCTTCGGGCATGAGGCCTTGCGCGGCCTGCTGGCCAATCCCTTCGAGGCGGGCGGAGCGCACGCACGCGGTACCTTGCTGTTCACCGGCGCCACCGCGGCGCTGCGCGGCAAGCCGCCTTTCGCGGCCTTCGCCGCGGCCAAGGCCGCGTTGCGTTCGCTGAGCCAGAGCCTGGCGCGCGAGTTCGGTCCGCAGGGTGTTCACGTGGCGCATGTGGTCATCGATGGCGGCATCGACGGCGAGCGCCTGCGCAACAACGCGCCGCAACGCGTGGAGCAGGCCGGCGACGACGGTCTGCTGCAGCTCGAAGCCATCGCTGAAAGCTACTGGCAGCTGCATGTGCAGCACCGCAGCGCATGGACGCAGGAGCTGGACCTGCGGCCGTTCAAGGAACCGTTTTGAGGAGTCACGCTACATGAGCGTCGGATCGAATGGCCAGATGTTGACCGCCACGCTGCCCTCGGTGGAAGCGGAGCTGAACTACCTGAAGGCGGGGCAGGGGCGGCCCGTGAGTTACACATTCGAGCCGCCGCCCGGCACGCCCTGGGTGACCGGCGAACTGGAGCCGCGCCGCGTGACGATCCGCGACGGACGGCCGCTGGTGGCGCTGAACGAGCTGACGCTCGACCGCAGCGGCTTCACGCAGATCTCGCACCGCAGCGCGCTCGCCGATTTCTCGCAGGACGCCGCGATCCGCGACATCTACTACCGCGAGGCCGAGGCGCTGCTGCGCGACGTGACCGGCGCCGAGAAGGTCGTGATCTTCGACCACACGCTGCGCGACAGCGCGCAGGGCTCGCGCCGCACGGCCGAGTTGCGCGAGCCGGTGCGGCGCGTGCACAACGACCAGACTTTCGTCTCGGCGCCGCGCCGCGTGCGCGACCACCTGCCGCCCGAAGAGGCCGAGGAGCGCCTGAAGCACCGCTTCGCGATCGTCAACCTGTGGCGGCCGCTGGCCACGGTGGAGCGCCTGCCGCTCGCGCTGTGCGACGCGCGCTCCATCTCGCCGAAGGACCTGGTGCCCAGCGACCTGGTCTATCCCGACAAGGTTGGCGAGACCTATTCCTTCACCTGGAACCCCGAGCACCAGTGGTACTGGTTCCCGAGGCTGAGGCCCGACGAGGCGCTGCTGCTGAAGATCTACGACTCGCTCGAAAAGGGCGTGGCGCGCTACACCGCGCACACCGCCTTCGAAGACCCGACGGGTTCGCCGGAAGCGCCGCCGCGCCGCAGCATCGAGCTGCGCGCGCTCGTGTTCTGGCCCGCCGGCGAGTAGCGCCTGTCCGATGAGCACCAACAGGCAACTGCGGCTGGGCGCCTTCATGCGCCCCGTGAGTATCCACACCGGCGCCTGGCGCTATCCCGGCGCGTGGCCCGACGCGAACTTCAACTTCGCGCACCTGAAGCAGCTGGCGCAGACGCTGGAGCGGGGCAGATTCGACGCCTTCTTCATGGCCGACCACCTCGCGGTGCTGAACATGCCGGTGGCCGCGCTGCAGCGCAGCCACACGGTGACATCGTTCGAGCCGTTCACGCTGCTGTCGGCGCTGGCGCAGCACACGCGGCACATCGGGCTGGTGGCCACGGCCTCGACCACCTTCGACGAGCCGTTCCACATCGCGCGCCGCTTCGCCTCGCTCGACCATCTGAGCGAAGGCCGTGCGGGCTGGAACATCGTGACCACTTCCAACCCCGACGCCGCGCTGAACTTCGGCCGCGACGACCACATGGAACACGACGAGCGCTATGCCCGCGCCCGCGAGTTCTACGACGTGGTCACCGGACTGTGGGACAGCTGGGCCGACGACGCCTTCGAGCGCGACGTCGAAAGCGGCCGCTTCTTCGATCCGGCGAAGCTGCACGTGCTGAACCACAAGGGCAAGTACCTGTCGGTGCGCGGGCCGCTGCACATCGCGCGGCCGGTGCAGGGCTGGCCGGTGATCGTGCAGGCGGGCGCCTCCGAGGCGGGGCGCCAGCTTGCGGCTGAGACTGCCGAAGCCGTGTTCGCCGCGCCGGGCACGCTGGCCGGCGCGCGCAGCCTCTATGCCGACATCAAGGGCCGCATGCGCGCGATAGGACGCGACCCCGACCACCTCAAGATACTGCCGGCCGCCTTCGTGGTGGTGGGCGACACGGTGGAAGAGGCGCGCGCCATCCGCGCGAAGCTCGACAGCCTCGTGCACTACGACAGCGCCATCGCGTCGCTCTCGATCGCGCTGGGCCACGATGCATCGAAGTTCGACCCCGACGGCCCGCTGCCCGATGTGCCCGAGACCAACGCAAGCCAGAGCGGCCGCGCCCGCGTGATCGAGCTGGCCCGCAGCGAGAACCTCACGGTGCGCCAGCTGGCGCAGCGCCTGGGCGGCTACGGCGGCCTGGCCTTCGTCGGCACCGCGCAGACCATTGCCGACGGCATGCAGGAGTGGCTGGAAAGCGAGGGCTGCGACGGCTTCAACGTGATGTTCCCGTGGCTGCCCGGCGGGCTCGACGCCTTCGTCGACAAGGTGGTGCCCGAGCTGCAGCGCCGCGGCATCTTCCGGCGCGAATACGAAGGTCGTACCTTGCGCGAGAACCTCGGGCTGCCGAGGCCCGGCAACCGTTTCTTTGCCCAGAATTAGCAAGGCGGGCTGAACCGCCCCCGGCCGACCCCACGCCTGCACCGATCGCCGCGCTTCGCGACAATCGGTTCAATGCGTTCTTCCCCCTTCTTCAAGATGGCCCTGCTGCTGGGCCTGCTCTCGGCCATCGGGCCATTCGCCATCGACATGTACCTGCCGGCGCTGCCGGCCATCGGACAGAGCCTGCATGCCGACATCGGCGCGGTGCAGATGAGCCTCACGGCCTTCTTCCTTTCGCTGGGCGCGGGGCAGCTGCTGTACGGGCCGGTTTCCGACATGGTGGGCCGCAAGCCGCCGCTGTACGCGGGGCTGCTGCTCTTCGCGCTGGCGAGCATCGGCTGCGCGCTGGCGACCGACATCCAGACGCTGATCGTGCTGCGCTTCATCCAGGGCCTGGGCGCCGCGGCCGGCATGGCGATTCCGCGCGCCGTGGTGCGCGACCTGCACACCGGCACCGACGCCGCGCGGCTGATGTCGCTGCTGATGCTGGTGTTCAGCGTGTCGCCGATCCTCGCGCCGCTCGCGGGCAGCGCCGTGATCGCGTTCGCCGGCTGGCGCGGCGTGTTCTGGGCCGTGACCATCGCGGCCGTGGCCGGCCTCGCGATGATGGTCAAGCTGCTCGACGAAACCCGCCCGGCATCGGAGCGCGTGGAAAGCAGCCTCGGCAGCGCGCTCTCGGCCTACTGGCTGCTGTTGCGCGACACGCACTACCTCGGGCTGGTGTTCATCGGCAGCTTCGCGATGGCGGGCTTCTTCACCTACCTCGCGAACTCGTCGTTCGTGATGATCGACCACTACGGCCTGTCGCCCGCGCTCTACAGCGTGGCCTTCGGCGTGAATGCGGCCGCATTCATCGGCGCCTCGCAGTTCACCGGTGCGCTGGGCGAGCGCTACGGGCTGGTCAAGCTCGTCAAGTTCGGCGTCGTGTGCTGCGGCGCCGCGATGATCGCGATGTTCGCCTACTTCGCGATGGGCGGCGACAGCATCTGGGTGCTGATCGTCCTGTACTTCATCGCCTCGGGCTTCATGGGCCTGGTGATCCCGACCACCGGCGTTCTCGCGCTCGAGATGCACGGCGCCATCGCGGGCACGGCCTCGGCGCTGCTGGGCACGCTGCAGATGCTCACCGGTGCGCTGGCCATGGCGGTGGTGGGCCTCTTCACCGACGGCAGGCCGCTGCCGATGGTGGCCGGCATGGCCGGCGGCGCGCTCATCGCGTTGGTACTGACCTGGCTCACGCTGGGCGGCGTGCGCTCCGAGCCCACAGGCCGGACCGACAAGACGGGAAGGACACAGCAAGCCTGATGAACACGGTACGCGCAGGCGCCGCGCTTCCGGCCGCCGAAGACAACAACAGCGGCGGCAACACGGCGCCAAGGCCCGTCGACGGACTGTCCCAGCCGGAGCGCGGCTGGGCGATGCTGGTCATCATCCTCGGGCTGATCGTGGCGGTGCTCGACGGCACCATCGTCAACCTGGCGCTGCCGGGCATCGCGCGGGAGCTCAACGCCAGCCCGTCGCAGTCGATCTGGGTGGTCAACGCCTACCAGATCGCCACGCTGGTGATGCTGCTGCCGCTGGCCTCGCTGGGCGACCTCGTGGGCTACCGGCGCGTGTACCTGGTCGGCATGGCGGTGTTCACGCTGTCTTCGCTGGCCGCCACTTTTGCCAACTCGCTGGGCACGCTGATCGCGGCGCGCGCCTTCCAGGGCCTGGGTGCGGCCGGCATCATGAGCGTGAACGCGGCGCTGGTGCGGCTCACGTACCCGTCGTCGCAACTGGGCAAGGGCATGGCGATCAATTCGCTGGTGGTGGCCACCTCGTCGGTGGCCGGGCCCTCGGTGGCGGCGGCGATCCTGTCGGTGGCTTCCTGGCCCTGGCTCTTCGCCATCAACGTGCCGCTGGGCATCGTCACCTTCGCGCTGGGCATGAAGGCGCTGCCGTTCAACCGGGTGGCGCCTGCCGCGGGGCTGCGCTTCTCGCCGGTGGACGTGGCGCTCAACGTGCTGATGTTCTCGCTGGTGTTCCTGGGCGCCGACCGGCTGGGCGTGCGCGAGGGTGCAGTGCAGGGCGCGGGCGGTTCGCAGGCTTCGGCCTGGGCCATTTTGCTCGCCGGCGTGGCCGTGGGCTTCGTCTACCTCCGGCGCCAGCGCAAGCTGGCCGTGCCGCTTTTCCCCATCGACCTGTTGCGCATTCCGGTGTTCGCGCTGTCGATGGGCACTTCGGTGGCTGCCTTCTGCGCGCAGATGCTGGCCTACATCGCGCTGCCTTTCCTGCTGCTGGACGTGTATGGGCGCAGCCATATCGAGGCGGGCCTGCTGATCACGGCCTGGCCGCTGGCCATCGTGGTGATGGCGCCCATCGCGGGCAAGCTGATCGGGCGCTATCCCGACGGGCTGCTGGGCGGCATCGGGCTGGGCCTGCTGGCGACCGGGCTGGCGCTGCTGGCGGCGCTGCCGGCGCATCCGGGCAATGCCGACATCGCCTGGCGCATGGCGCTGTGCGGGCTGGGCTTCGGGCTGTTCCAGTCGCCGAACAACCACACCATCGTGACCTCGCCGCCGGCGCACCGCAGTGGTGCGGCCAGCGGCATGCTGGGCACGGCCCGGCTTACCGGACAGACCGTGGGCGCCGTGGTGCTGGCGGGCGTCTTCAGCGTCTGGAGCCCGCACGGCGGCCACGGACCGGTGGTGGCGCTGGTGCTGGCGGCGAGTTTTGCCGCGGTTGCGGCGGTTTTCAGCACGCTGCGACTCAGGACGACAAGCCACGGCGGCTGAATCAGTTAGGGTACTCACCCATGAAGGAAGTACCTGAAACGGTGGTCTGCCCGGGCTGCGACGCGGTCTACGCCCGCACGCCGCTGAAGCCGCGCGACGTGGCGCGCTGTCCCCGCTGCGGCACCGAGCTCGACCGGCACCCGGGCCAGCAGGAGCGCCGCATCCTTCCGCTGACGGTGGCCTGCCTCATCATGTTCGCCATCGCGAACCTGTTTCCCATCGTCGAGATCGAGCTCCAGGGCCTGCGCAGCCAGACCACGCTGGCCGGCGCCGTGATGGCGCTGAGCGCCGAGGGCATGTCGCTGGTGGCGCTGCTGGTGCTGGCCACGACCATCCTCTTTCCCTTGCTGCAGCTTTGCATTCTGGCCTACCTGCTGATCCCGCTGAGCCGCGAGCACCGGCCGGTGGGCTTCGCGCTGCTGGTGCGGGCGATGCAGTCGCTGCGGCCCTGGGGAATGATCGAGGTGTTCCTGCTCGGCGTTCTCGTGGCCATCGTCAAGCTTTCGAGCATGGCGACGGTGGTGCCGGGGCCGGCGCTGTGGGCCTTCATGGCGCTCACGGTGATGCTGACGGCGGTGCTGTCGTTCGATCCGGGCGCGTTCTGGGGAATGGCGTTCCGGCCGAAGGGCGACGAGAAGGTCGAAGAGAAGGGTGGGGCATCGGCATGAAGCCGCTGGGCCGCTTTGGACAGCGCCTCGGAAGCCTCGCGGCCTCCAGCGATCATCACCATCACGACGAGGACTCGCGGGCTCCCACCGCTGCCTCGCTCGGCTACATGGCCTGCCGCCACTGCGGCGCCGTCTGGAAGGACGCGCAGGACGGCGAGCCCTGCGGCCGCTGCGGCACGCACCTGCACACGCGCAAGCCGCAGAGCCTGAAGCTCACCTGGGCCTTCCTCATCGCGGCCTGCATGATGTACATACCGGCCAACCTGCTGCCGGTGATGATCACGCGCACGCTGTTCGGCACCCAGAACGACACCATCCTGAGCGGGGTGATCTATTTCTGGGTGTCGGGTGCCTACGGGCTGGCGGCCATCGTCTTCATTGCCAGCTTCCTGGTGCCGCTGTTCAAGCTGGCCGTGCTGCTGCTGCTCGTGGTGCTGGCGCAGCGCGGCAGCAGCTGGCGGCGGCGGGAGCGGGCGAAGCTCTATCACATCATCGAGATCATCGGCCGCTGGTCGATGCTCGACGTGTTCGTGGTGTCGCTGCTGACGGGGCTGGTGCAGATCCAGGGCTTCGCGGTCATCACCGCGGGCGTGGGCATCGCGGCTTTCGGCTCGGTGGTGGTGCTGACGATGCTGGCCTCGCTGAGCTTCGACCCGAAGCTCACCTGGGACAGCAGGGAAGACCAGGCCATCCTGCGCGACGAAGAGGAAGGTGCACAGACACATGGAAACAGGGACGAGAAACCAGCATGAGTGAAGAAGACCAATCCAGGGACGGGGCGGCGCCGTCCGGCCAGCCCGACCAGTCGCCCTTGCCCAAACCGCGCGTGGTGCGCCGGCGCGAGTGGCTGCCGTCGCTGATCTGGCTGATTCCCATCGTGGCCGCGCTGGTGGGCATCACGCTGGTGGCGCGGATCATCATGGAGCGCGGCCCCGAGGTGGTGCTGACCTTCAAGACCGCGGAGGGCCTGGAGGCCGGCAAGACCGCCGTCAAGTACAAGGACGTGCAGATCGGCCTGGTCACCAGCCTCCGTCTGGCGCGCGACCGCTCGCACGTGCGCGTGCTGGTGCAGTTCAACAAGGACGCACAGAGCTTCACGGCGCAGGACTCGCGCTTCTGGGTGGTGCGCCCGCGCCTGGACACCTCGGGCATCTCGGGGCTCAACACGCTGCTGTCGGGCGCCTACATCGGCGCCGACGCGGGCGTGTCGAAGGAAACGGCGGGCGAGTTCACCGGCCTGGAGACGCCGCCCATCGTCACGCGCGACGACTCGGGCAAGCAGTTCCTGCTGCGCGCCAACGACGTGGGTTCGCTCGACGTGGGTTCGCCGGTGTATTTCAGGCGCATCAAGGTCGGCCAGGTGGCGGCCTACGAGCTCGACGGCGACGGGCGCGGCGTGACGCTGCGCGTGTTCGTCAACGCGCCGTACGACAAGTTCGTGGGCATGAACACCCGCTTCTGGCAGGCCAGCGGCATCGACGCGCAGCTGAGCGCCAGCGGCTTCACGCTGCGCACGCAGTCGCTGGCGACCATCCTGCTCGGCGGCATCGCCTTCCAGGCGCCCGACGACGCCATGGGCCCGGTCGCCAAGGAGAACGCGGCCTTCACGCTGGCGCAGGACGAGTCTTCCGCCATGAAGGAGCCCGACGGGCCCTCGCAGACCCTGCTGATGTACTTCAACCAGTCGCTGCGCGGCCTCACGCCGGGCGCGCCGGTGGACTTCCGCGGCGTGGTGATCGGCGAGGTCAAGTCCATCGGCGTGGAATTCGACCGCGCCGAGCGCGAGTTCCGCATGCCGGTGCTGGTGCAGGTCTACCCCGACCGCCTGCGCCGCCGCGCGGGCGAGAGCGGCACCGAGTCGCGCGCCACCCAGCAGGAGCGGCTGCGCTTCCTGGCCGAGAAGGGCCTGCGCGCCCAGCTGCGCAACGGCAACCTGCTGACCGGCCAGGTCTACGTGGCGCTCGACTTCTTCCCGAAGGCGCCGCCCGCGAAGATCGACCTGTCGAAGAACCCGATCGAGCTGCCCACGGTGGCCAACAGCCTCGACGAGATCCAGTCGCAGGTGCAGGAGATCGCGACCAAGCTCAACAAGGTGCCCTACGAGCAGATCGCGGGCGACCTGCGCACCACGCTCGCCTCGCTCAACAAGACGCTCACGACCACCGAGCAGACGGTCAGCCGCATCAACAACGACGTCACGCCCGAACTGGCCGCGGCCATGAAGGACGTGCGCAAGACCGTGAACAGCGCCGAGCGCACGTTGGCCGACGACTCGCCGCTGCAGCAGGACATGCGCCAGACGCTGCAGGAGCTCACGCGGGCCGCAGGCTCGGTGCGCGTGCTGACCGATTACCTCGAGCGCCACCCAGAGTCGCTGCTGCGCGGCAAACCGGACGACGGCAAGAAATGAAGAAGAACCACATCGCATCCGTGGCCGCGACAGCGGCACTGCTGGCCGTGCTCGCGGGCTGCGCCAGCAAGCCCGACAACTACTACACGCTGGCGAGCCCGCTGGCCGTGGCCGATGCCGCGCCTTCGACCGTCGGCGGCGCCGCGCCGCTCTACATCGAGCTCGCGCCCGTGGCCGTGCCCGAGCGCTTCGCGCGGCCGCAGATGGTGGTGCGCCAGCCCAACGGCAGCGTGCAGGTCGAGGTGCTGGAGCAGCACCGCTGGGCCTCGTCCTTCGAGAACGAGCTGCGCGACGCGCTGGCCAGCGGCATCGCCGGGCGGCTGGGCGCGCTCGACGTGACCAGGGGCGGCAAGCAGGGCTCGCAGCCGGTGTGGCGTATCGCGGTGCAGCTGCGCCAGTTCGATGCGGTGGAAGGCGGCCGCGTCGACGCCGGCTTCAGCTGGACGCTGCGGCGCTCGGACGAGGCGCGCACGGTGGTGTGCCAGCTGAACCTGGGCGAAGCGGTGGGCGGCGGGATGGATGCGGTGGCGCAAGGAGCGCAGCGTGTCACGGCGGCGGCGGCCGCTGCGATGGCGCGCAGCGTGAGCGCGGCGCGGGCGAATCCGTCTGCGACTGCCTGCGTGACCTGATCTCTTTCTCCCTCCCCCGCTGGGGGAGGGCCGGGGTGGGGGCATGCGGCGCCGGATGAAGCATGGCGTATGGTTGGGGGCAGCCCCCATCCCAACCTTCCCCCAGTGGGGGAAGGAGCAAAACCGGAATCCCGCATAAGGAGACCCCATGGCTCAGATCGGCAAGGCGCCCTGCGATGACACGCTGATCCTGCACGGCGCCCGCCCGGAGGAGGGCGGCTGCCCCGATGCCTCCAAGCCCTGGGTGCTCGCTGCAGCCATCGTCGGCTCCAGCATGGCCTTCATCGACGGAACGGTGGTCAACGTGGCGCTGCCGGCCATCCAGTCCGACCTGCACGCCACGGCCTTCCAGGCGCAGTGGGTGGTCGAGTCTTACGCCTTGCTGCTGGCGGCGCTGCTCCTGGTGGGCGGGGCGCTCGGCGACCACTACGGGCGGCGGCGCATCTTCGCGATCGGCGTCGGCATCTTCGCGCTGTCGTCGGTGGCCTGCGGGCTTGCGGCCAACGTGCAGCAGCTCATCGCCGCGAGGGCGGTGCAGGGCATCGGCGGGGCGCTGCTGGTGCCGGGCAGCCTCGCGCTGATCAGCGCAGCCTTTCCCGAGAAGGAGCGCGGCAAGGCTATCGGCACCTGGTCGGGCTTCAGCGGCATCACGGCGGCGGTGGGGCCGGTGCTGGGCGGCTTCCTGGTCGATCATTTTTCCTGGACCTGGGCCTTCTTCATCAACGTGCCGATGGCGCTGCTGGTGCTGTGGATCGTGTGGCGCCACGTGCCCGAAAGCCGCGGCGCTTCCGCCAGCGGCGGGCTCGACCTGTGGGGCGCGCTGCTGGCCACGGCCGGGCTCGGCGGCATCGTCTACGCCTTCATCGAGGCGCCGACACAGGGATGGCGTTCGCCGGCCGTGCTTTCGGCGCTGGCCATCGGCGCGCTGGGCGGCGCGGGCTTCTTCGTTGCGGAGCGCAGGGTGCGAGCGCCGATGCTGCCGCTGGAGCTGCTGCGCATCGGCAACTTCAGCGGCGCGAACCTGCTGACGCTGCTGCTCTATGCGGCGCTGGGCGGCGGGCTGTATTTCTTTCCGCTCAACCTGATCCAGGTGCAGGGCTACTCGGCGACGGTGGCGGGTGCGGCGCTGCTGCCTTTCATCTTCATCATGTTCGCGCTCTCGGGGTGGGCCGGGCAGCTGGTGGACCGCTTCGGGCCGCGCATGCCGCTGGTCGTCGGCCCCGCCATCGCGGCGGTGGGTTTCGCGCTCTTCGCGCTGCCGGGCGTGGGGGCGAGCTACTGGAGCGGCTTCCTGCCCGCCGTGGTGGTGCTGGGCTTCGGCATGACGGTGACGGTGGCGCCGCTGACAACAACGGTCATGAATGCGGTCGGGCCGGAGCTGGCGGGCGTGGCATCGGGCGTGAACAACGCCGTGTCGCGCGCGGCGGCGGTGCTGGCGATCGCGGTGTTCGGCGCGCTCATGGCCTGGGCCTTCGACGCGGTGCTGGCGGATCACCTGCGCGACATGGGCGCTTCGGCCCAGGTGGCAGCATTTCTGGAGGGCGAGCGCAGCAAGCTGGCCGGCGCGGCGATGCCGCCGAGCGTGGATGCGGCCACGGTCGCCGCCGCGAAACGGGCGGTAGCCGAATCCTTCGTCGCGGGCTTTCGCTGGGTGATGCTGTCGAGCGCCGCGCTGGCCGTGCTGAGTGCAGCGAGCGCGTGGCTGATGATCCGGGGCGCTCCGGTGGGAGGTGCGGAAAGGAAGAACTGAGCAGAAGGAGACATGTCGATGCAGGAAGAAGATCGGCAGGAGCACGTCGACGTGCTGGTCGTGGGTGCCGGCCTTTCCGGCATCGGCGCCGGATACCACCTGCAGAAGAACTGCCCGGAGCGCAGCTACGCGATCCTCGAGGGACGCGAGCGCAGCGGCGGCACCTGGGACCTGTTCCGCTATCCGGGCGTGCGCTCGGATTCCGACATGTACACGCTGGGCTATTCGTTCAGGCCGTGGACGCAAGAGGAGTCCATCGCCGATGGGCCGTCGATCCTGGGCTACCTGCGCGAGACGGCGCAGCAGTACGGCATCGACCGGAAGATCAGGTTCAACCACCGCGTGGTGCGCGCCTCGTGGTCCACGCCCGACGCCTGCTGGAGCGTGGATGTCGAGCGCGGCCCCGAACGGACTCCGCTGCGCATGCGCTGCAACTTCCTCTTTCTGTGCAGCGGCTATTACAGGTACGAGGCCGGCTACACGCCCGAGTTCGCCGGCGCCGGCGACTACAGGGGCCGCATCGTCCATCCGCAGCACTGGCCCGAGGATCTCGACTGCAGCGGCAAGAAGGTGATCGTGATCGGCAGTGGCGCGACCGCGATGACGCTGGTGCCGGCGCTGGCGAAGACGGCCTCGCACGTGGTGCTGCTGCAGCGCTCGCCGACCTACGTGGTCGCGCGGCCGGCGCGGGACCCCATCGCCCATCGGCTTCGCAGTTTCCTGCCGGCCGGAATGGCCTACGGCCTCACGCGCTGGAAGAACGTGCTTCTGTCGATGTACTTCTTCCGCCTCGCGCGGCGCAAGCCCGATCGTGTGAAGCGAATGATCCTCGGCGGCGTGCGGCAGGCCCTGGGGCCCCGCTACGACGTCGCCACGCATTTCACGCCGGGCTACAACCCGTGGGACCAGCGCCTGTGCCTCGTGCCCGACGGCGACCTGTTCGCGGCCATCAGGGCAGGGCGCGCGTCGATGGTCACGGACCACGTCGACGCCTTCACGCAGGGCGGCATCAGGCTGAAGTCGGGCAGGGAACTGGAAGCCGACGTGGTCGTCACCGCGACCGGGCTAGAACTGCAGGTGCTGGGCGGCGTGCAGATCGACGTGGACGGCCGCCGCGTGAACCCGGCCGCGACCTTCAACTACAAGGGAATGATGTACAGCGACGTGCCCAACCTGGCCTCGTCATTCGGCTACACGAACGCCTCGTGGACGCTCAAGAGCGACCTGACATGCGCGTACGTCTGCCGCGTGCTCAACCACATGCAGAAGCACGGCTGGAGGCAGTGCACGCCCCGCAACACCGACCCGTCCCTGGTGCCCGAGCCCTGGCTGGACTTCTCGTCGGGCTACGTGCAGCGCGCGGTGGACAGCTTTCCGAAGCAGGGCTCGCGCGCGCCGTGGCGGGCGTACCAGAACTACGCGCGCGATCTGGTGAGCCTGCGTTTCGGCCGGGTGGATGACGGGGTGATGGAGTTCGCGAACCCGCGTGTCGGCTAGGGCGCGGGTGCGTTCGGTGGAGAGAGCAGCGTGTCGAGCTCGCTCCACAGCGGATCGCACTGCCCGGCCCTGAATGCAGCCGCCCTGAAGGTCGGGTGTTCCCCTTGATAGGTGTCCCACAGGGCGCGGTGGCCGTCGGCCACGCAGGCGCGCACGTTGGCCAGCCGGTCGGCGGCCTTCACCAGCAGCGCGAGCTCCTCGTCGCCCTTCACCTCGGCCAGCGCGGCGTATGTCCTGGCCTTGCGCTCCTTGCGGTTGGCACCGGGCGCGTCTGTCAGCAGTGCCACGCAGGAGGCGACCAGGTCGCCGAAGCGAGAGCGCACGTCGGCCACGGTCGCCGCCGTGTCCTCGACCACGTCGTGCAGATAGCCGACGATGCGCGCCTTGTCGCCGTAGGGCTGGAGCAGGGCGGCGACGGCGTCGAGGTGGTGCACGTAGGGATGCGTGCCGTACTTCTGGTCGCCGTGCATTTCGACGGCGTAGGCGCGGGCGGCCTCGGGGGTGGATGAAGTACTCGTCATTCGGCGTCCTTTGTTTTTTCCATTCTGCCTTCGTGGCGGCGCACTATCTTTGGCGCCTGCGGCCGCAGGCCTGCGCGGTCAATGCGGCCGAGATCTCTCGCTGACGGGGAGTCTTCGGCGCGGGCGCCTGATTTTTTCAGGCGCCTCGTTTCACCAGCAGCCGCTGCGGCCCCTGGCCCTCGGCGCCGAGCCGATCGAGCGGGTTGCGCAGCTTGCAGCGGTCGATCGAGAGGCAGCCGCAGCCGATGCAGTCGTCGAGGGTGTCGCGCAGCTTCTGCAACTGCGTCATGCGCTCGTCCAGTTCGGCACGCCACGAGGCCGAGAGCCGGGCCCAATCCTCGCGGCTGGGCGCGGCGGACGCGGGGAGGGTAGCCAGTGCGGCGCCGATCTCGGCAAGCGAAATGCCTACCCTCTGGGCTACCCGCACGAAAGCCACGCGCCGTAGCACCGTGCGTGGATAGCGCCGCTGGTTGCCCGCGGTGCGGGTGCTGTCGATGAGCCCCTGCGCCTCGTAGAAATGCAGCGTGGCCACGGTGACGCCGCTGCGGCGCGCGACCTCGCCGACGGTGAGTGCAGGGGAGATGCCGGCTTTTTGCAGTGCGTCGTTCATGGGGAAGAGAAAAGCGGTGAAAGCGCTTGACCTCAGCTTTACTTGAGGTTTGAGAATAACTTCCAGCGCGCCTGTCCCGTGCGCCTTTTCTTCATTCTTATCTTCAAGGAATCCGCTTCATGTCGAACAACGCCACCGTTTCCGCATCCGGCCCTGTCTTTCGCGTCGACAAGTTCGTCGTGCCGGCCGGCGTGCGCGCGGAATTCATCGCGCAGATGCGGCGCATCCAGCAGACGCTGCGCGCCCTGCCGGGCTGCCTGCGTGCCCATGTGCTCGACCAGACCGGCGGCAACGGCGAATTCAACGTGCTGACGCTGGTCGAATGGGCCGACGAGCAGGCCGTGGCCTCGGCCGCCGAGTTCGTGAAGAAGAAGTTCGCCGAAGAGGGCTTCGACCCCGTGGCGTTCACCAGCAACGCGGGCGTGCGGCCCGACCAGGGCTTCTACCGGATCGCCTGAGGCTTGTCCTGCGACAGCAGGTGCCGGCCCAGTGCCTCGAAGGCCGGCAGCGTGATCGGGTCGTTGGCCGAGTTGCTGGCCACCGGGTGCGAGGCATAGCGCGCGATCACCATCTGCGCCTTCGGGTCGATGTAGATGCGCTGGCCATGCACGCCGCGCGCCATGTAGGCGCCATGGTCGTTGTGCGTGACCCACCACATGTCGCGGTAGCTCCAGCCCTGCAGCAGCGGATAGCCGCCCTTGGCGAAGGCGGCCTTGTCGCCGCCGCGGCGGATGTCGTCGATGGCCGCCTTCGGCACGATCTGCCGGCCCTGGAAGCGGCCGTCGTTGCGCAGCAGCTCGCCGAAACGCACGAGGTCGCGCAGGCTGGTGTTCAGGCCGCCGCCGGCGAAGGGCGTGCCGATCGAATCGACGGTGAAGTACGCGTCTTTCTCGGCGCCGATGCGGCTCCAGATGCGTTCGGACAGCAGCTGTGCCACGTTGCGCCCGGTGGCGCGCGCGATCACCCAGCCCAGCACGTCGGAATTGACGGTCTTGTAGCCGAAGGCCTCGCCGTGGCGACCTTCGGGCTGCACCGTCTGCAGGAACTCGTAGTAGCTGCGCGGCCCTGTGTAGTCCTTGGGCTTCGGCAAGGGATTGCCGGCCTGCGCATGGGCCCAGACCTCGGCATTGGGATCGGCGTAGTCCTCGCTGAACTTCAGGCCGGTGGTCATGTCCAGCACCTGCCGCACGGTGGCGTTGCCGAAGGCGGATTTCGACAGCTCGGGCACGTAGTCGGCCACCGTGCTGCGCTCGTCGAGCGTGCCTTCGGCCACCAGCATCGCGCCGAGCGTGCCGACCACCGACTTGGTGACCGACATCGCGCCATGCTGGCCGTCCGGCTTCAGCACGCCGAAATAGCGCTCGTAGACGATGCGCCCGCGATGCAGCACAACGATGCCGTCGGTGTAGGTGGCGGCGAGCGACTGTTCCCAGCTCATTGGCTCGGTCGCGCCGATGGGCGTGAAGCCGAGCGCATCGATGTCCCTGCGCAGGGCCTGAGGCACGATGGCAGGGGCGCCGAGGCCGCGCGAGACGTTCATCGTCGGCATCAACTGGCGGAAGTTCGACACGCTCCAGCGCATCTCCGGAAACCGGAAGTAGCTGCCGTCCTCGAAGCGCAGCGTGCGGTCGGCGGGGGGCGGCGATCCGGTCATCCAGCCCAGCGTGGCGGGGTCGCTGGCGGCAGCATCGGGAAAGGCTGCAGCGTCGGCCGCGTGCGCTGCCAAAGCCGATGCGAGGGCGGAGGCGATGAGGCCCGCGAGCATCGCGCTGCGGCGCCTGGAGTGGCTTGGGATCGGGTCAGGCATCAGGCATTGTGGCCCGCATCGGCGCATGGGAACTTCCCACTGACAGCTGTGGCACAGGTTGACAAGGCTCTCCTGGTGCTTCGATACTGAACTCTCAGGTTCATCATTGAACAAAGGAGACCCCATGCAGAAGATCATTCCCTGTCTCTGGTTCGACACCAACGGCGAGGAGGCGCTGAAGTTCTACAGCAGCATCTTCCCGAATTCGCGCGTGACCGACACGCTGCTCTGGGGCGATGCCAACCCCGAGCGCAAGGGCTCGCTGCTCACCGCGACCTTCGAGCTCGACGGGCAGAAGTTCATGGTTCTCAACGGCGGCCCGCAATACAAGTTCAACCCGGCCATCTCGATGTTCGTGCCCTGCGAAACGCAGGCCGAGGTCGACTACTACTGGGACAGGCTGCTCGAAGGCGGCGGCGAGCCGGTGCAGTGCGGCTGGCTCACCGATCGTTTCGGCGTCTCATGGCAGGTCGCGCCTATGGCCATGATCCGCATGTTCCAGGACAAGGACGAGGCCAAGGCCAACCGGGCGATGCAGGCCATGATGAAGATGGTCAAGCTCGACCTTGCCGAGGTTCAGCGCGCCTTCGACGGCAAGTAGGAAAACGGTCGAGGAGCGCGGCGGCTACACCAGCCGGCGGATCGACTTCTTGCGCCAGACCAGCTGGTAGTACGCGGTCTGCAGCAGCAGCATCGCGCCGAAGGTCACCGGGTAGGCGACCCAGATCCCGTCGAGGCCAATGCGGTGGCTCATGACCCATGCCACCGGCACCTCAACGCCCAGGATGCAGAAGATGGAGATCAGCGTCGGCACCAGCACCGAGCCGCTGGCGCGCATGATCCCCGACAGCGCCGAGGCCATGCCGAAGACCACCAGGCTCCACAGCATGATGTGCAGCAGCGTCTGGGCGATCTCGATGACCGGCGCGCTGGTGATGAAGAAGCCCATCAGCGGCCGCGAGAACAGGTAGCCCAGCAGCACCAGTCCGCCGGTCAGCACCAGGTTCATCAGCAGCGCCGTCTTCGCGATGGCGCCGAGCCGGTTGGCCCGGCCCGCGCCGATGGCCTGCGCGCCGAGGATCGACGCGGTGATAGCGATAGAGATGGCCGGGAACTGCACGTAGGCCACCACCTGGTTCACGGCGCCATAGGCCGCCGTGGCGTTCGAGCCGAAGCCGTTGACCATCGACAGCAGCACCACCTCGGCCAGCGCCACCACGATCATCTGCACGCCGGTGGGCACGCCGATGCGCAGCACGGCCTTCAGCAGCTGCGGCTGGATGCGCAGGTTGCGCATGAACTGCGCGTCGGGCGCGAGCGGGCTCTTGCGCTGGCGCAGGCGAAAGCCCAGCCAGGTCGTCGCCACCGCGAACGACAGCACCGAGGCCCATGCACCGCTGGCCACGCCGAGCTGCGGCAAGCCGCCCCAGCCGCGGATGAGCGCGGGCGTGACCACCAGCCCGATCAGCGTGGATATCAGCAGCGTGAGCAGCGGCGTGACGGTGTCGCCCACGCCGCGCAGCATCGCGGTGACCAGCAGGAACACGAACACGCCCGGCATCGCGATCAGCATGATGCGGGCGTAGCGCGTGGAGTCGGCCAGCACGTCGGGCGGCGTGCCCAGGGCGGCCAGCATCGGCGTGGTGAACGCGCCGCCGAACACGGCGATCACCAGCCCCATCAGCACGCCGACGGTGAGCGTGGTGCCGGCCACGGCCTTGGCCTTGGCGACATCGCGCGCGCCCCAGGCCTGGCCGATGAGCACCGAGGCGCCGGCGCCCAGGCCGATGATGAAGGCGATGAAGAAGAACATCACCGGGAAGAAGCTCGACACCGCCGCCAGCGCGCCCACGCCGAGCATCTGCCCCACGTACACGTTGTTCAGCGTGCCCGAGAGCGACTGGAGGATGTTGCTGAGCAACATCGGCGCAAGGAAGAAAAGAAAGACCTTCCACAGAGGCCTTGGCGCGTTGACCGGCGCCACGGGCACGCCTTGCATTCCGCTCGGGTCGGCAGCGCCGCCGGACCCTGTTGTCTCGGTTGTCGTTCTCATTGGGTGCGCCAGCCGGCGGCCGACAGTTTCTGCAGATGGGCGCGCACGTCCGCGGGCCAGGTTTCTATGAGGTTGGCGAAGCGCTGCTCCTCGCCGGCGAACAATGCGCGCGTGGCTTCCTCGAAGCCCGGCAGGTTGCCCGCGATGGCGGTCATGAAGCGATAGGCCGCTTCCTGTGCGGCGCGCACGATGTCGCGCTCCGCGTTCACGCGGCGGGCGTCGTCGACCAGCTTGCGCAGCGCGACCGAGGCGCCGCCGGGCTGGCGGCCGAGCCAGTCCCAGTGGCGCGGCAGCAGCGTGACTTCACGCGCGACCACGCCGAGCTTGGGACGGCCGACGCCGCGCGGGGCATCGTCGCGATGCTCGGTTTCGTGGTCGCGCAGCTCGGGCGGAAGCTCGCGCATGTCGAGGTCGAGCTGCGCGCCGGTCTGGTCGTCGAACACGAGATAGGGCCCGGGATCGTCGCGGCGGCGCAGCTGGTCGAGCACTTCGGCCTTGCTGCCCTGTGCGACGCGCTGGAAGCCGAAGAAAACGGTCAGGGTGGTGGGGGTGTCGGATGACATTCGGGTGTTTGTTCCTGGGGGTACCAAGCGAAACGAGGTGCGTAATCTACTCGCTGCCGCGCTTTGGTGCGCGTCATCTCTTCGCCATGTGTCGCATGGGTGCCCGGTGCATGTTTCAACGCGTGTTGTAGCCCTTCGGCCCGAAGCACTGCAGCTCTTCCTGCCAGAGCGAAAGAAGCCTTTCGAGTTCAGCCTTTCGATTGAAGGCGGGGTCTTCGCGCTCCTTGACGCGGTCGATCACCTCGAAGCTGAAATGGCCTGCGCCGTGCGCGATCCAGTCCTGCCCGAGCGCCTTGCTGCGGTGGCTGCGCATGTTCAGCTCGAAGCGCGCGCGGTTCATCGCGCCTTCGACGTCCAGGCTGCCACCCACGTAGACGCGGCCGATTGAGCCGTTGCGGATGACGTAGACGCCAGCGGGGCGCGGCGTTTCCTTGTATTGCCGCACGAGGGCGCGGCGGCTTTCCGTGGAGAGGTTCATTTTTCGGATATTACCCGGGTTAAATATGAATCGCAATATAACCCGGGTAAATTAATTCAGCCTTCCCTCAACCGCCGCCAGCCGCGGGCGATCCGCCGGTTGAGCGCCCGCACCACGCGCCAGGGGCGGCTCTGGCGCACGATGGTGAGCACGTGGTCCTTCCACGCCTTCCATCGCGGATACCAGCGGGCGAACCAGGGAATGCGCATCAGCGGCCCTTCGACCAGCTGGAAGATCCGCGCGACGATGGCCGTGCCCACGAGCTTGGCCAGCACCAGCACGGTGAGGGCGGTGGCGGCATGGCCGCGGCTGAACAGGAACAGCGCCAGCACCTTCACCGGCAGCAGCAACAGCACCGGAACGAAGAAGGCCAGCAGCGCGCCCCAGGGCGGCAGGCGCCGCAGCCTTTCTTCGAGAGCGGCCCAGAAGGGAAGGCGCGACAGCCGGGCCGCGAGCGCCGCCAGCGGCTCCCAGCCCCATTCCTCGAAGAGCAGCAGCGGAACGACCAGCGCGGTGCCGATGGCGCGGAGCAGGGCGCGCAAGACGCGCGGGAATGTGGGCATCCCGCTAGCGTAAGGCAACGCGGTCCCGTCCCCCATTCCCCGTCTGCTCGCCAAGCCTGCCCGTCTATTTGCCGGCGGGCACGAAGAACAGGTATTCGCCGCGGCCCATCTCGGGCGTGACCTCGTAGCCGGCGCACAGGTCGCTGGTGCACTGGATCACGATCACGCGCGGCCAGATCGTCGCCGCGGTGGGGTAGCCCGGCATGTACTGCGGCACGTGCCACACACCCAGCGAACCTACCGCTTCCGCATTCTCGGTACCCCGTGCGTTCTGAAGGCCGCTACCCATGTTCATCCGCTCGACGCGCAGCGTGGGCTGCGCGACGGAAGCGGCCGCGGCCGTCGTCGTCGCGCAGCAGGCCGCCAGCCAGAGGAGAAGTACGGTCCTGGTCATTTCAGGCTCCGCGCGGTCATTGCGGAACCGTCCGCGGGCCGGGGCCGTCGTCGAACCGGCCGTCGAGCAGGTGCGCGGCGCGGATGGCGGCAGCGTCGCGCGGGTCGATCGGCGTCACCGTCGCGCTGGCGACCGGGGTCGTCACGGCGAGCGGCTCCTGCTCGGCAACGGGCGCGGCGGCCACCTGCTGCGGCGCCGCCTCGGCGACGGGAGCCGGTGGCGGCGGCAACGGGGCGGCCGAAGCGGGCACGATCGCCGGCGATGCAGGAGGCGCGGCTGGCACGACAGGCGCGGCGGCCACCGGGCGAGGCGGCGAGGCCGGCGCACCGCTGGCCGATGCCTGCGGGCCGTAGGCCGAGACGCGCTCTTCCGCCGTCATCGACTGCGGGCATTTCGTACCCGTCATCTCCAGCGCGGCCAAGGCCGCGGGGTCCATGCAGTCCATGGCGAGCGAGGCAGCCTTCATGCCCTTGTTCCAGAGCTCGCGGCTCATCTTCAGCCGCTTGCAGTGCTCGTCCGTCCAGGTGGTGCCGAAGCTGAGGCCGACGCCCGGGCCGTTCGCGCTGGCGCTGGTGCTGCCCATGCAGGTGTCGTTGCTGGTCGTCAGGTTGGGGCCGTTGACCGATGGCACGTTCTTGATGGTGTAGCTGCCGCGGTAGTCGATGGTGCTGGTCGTCGCGCCGCTGCTGTTGACGTTCTGGGTCACCGTCGACGGGTTGGTGGTGTTGAAGTTCACGGCCTGGCTGTTGCCCTGTGCCGAGGTGGTGGCCGAACTCGATGACTGGTTGTTGGCTCCGCCCGCCGTGGTTTGCGCCATCGCGCCCGCGGACAGGCCCAGCAAGGCCAGGACAATAAGTTTTTTCATTTTCTCGACTCCTTTGGTGGCGGGGGAGGGGCGCACCCCTCCCCATTTCCGAATGCAACAACCGGATGCCGGTGAAGCTCAGGGTGCCGAAGCCGTCGAGCCGGCGCCGGCCAGGCCGCCGGTGCCGCCACCGTTGCTGAAGCCGCCCGCGTTGCCGAAGCTGACATTGGTCACGCCGAAGGAGCCGCCGGTGGAGCCCGCGGTGGCCGAGGTGGTGGTGCCGTTGATGAAGCCGTTGATGGCGCCCGAGGAGGCGCTGAAGCCCGACGTCGTGCCGGAGGTGCGCGTCACGATGGCGATGCCGCCGCCGGGGCCGGCCGCCGTTGCCGCCGTGTTGTTGGTGGTGGAGGAGGCGGTACCGCCGGCGCTGCCGCTCACCGAGTTCGGGCCGCCTGCGCTGTAGTTGGCATTGGCCGATGCGCCTGCATTGGCCTGGGCGTTGGCACCACCCGTTGCGAGGCCGTTGCCGGTCGTCACGGCCATGCTGGTCACGCTGCCCTGGGTCGTTGCCGTGCCGCTGGCGGTGGCGCCGCCGATGCGCAGGCCCGGGAAGCTCACGGCGCCGCCCCCCGCGTTGGCCGAGGCCGACGAGCTGGAATTTGCCGCGTTGTAGCTCAGTGCGCTGCCCGTGCCGGAACTGGCTGCCACCGAGCCGGCCGAGCTGGAAGAGCCGGTCGTCGTGCTGGTGGCGGCAAGGGCCGTGGTGCTCGTGGCAGAGGCGACGCTTCCTACCAGGACCACTGCGATGGCGATGAGAGTCTTCTTCATGATGCTTCCTCGAGAGATGGTGGTGAAACGAACCCGATCGCCGGAGCATCCGGCCATCAGCTGACGGTCAGAAGCGGGGGCTGAAATGGTTTCCGCGTCGACCGGGATGCAGTTTCTTGGCGGGGAAGCGAATGAAGAATGCCCAGTGCTGGGTAGAGGGAGGCTATGGCGAAAGGCGTGTTCCAGCCCCTCCCGCGAGCGACCCGGAGGACATCTTTACGTGCCGGGACAAAGGGAAAAGTACAACTTCCGATGGACAGCGGTCTCGAATCGAAACAGAATGCAACCAAAGTAATCAAAAAAACTGAAACCAAAAATCTGAATGGAAATGGATTAACTTTTCGTCACGAACAAGGTGAACCTGTTGTCACAAAGGGGCTGAAATGGAAAGCGATCTCGACATTTCGTTGACAGATTCAGGGAATGGGTCTAGGAAATATGCGAACCCGGGGCAGTTCGGAGGGCTCCTCGCTCCCTCCGCCGATACCCTCCCGTGGCCCGATTTCCTTACAGGGCAGCAAACCAAACCAGTACGCGTCCTGCTGGTGGACGACGACCCCTTCGTGCGGCGCGTCATCGCCCAGGAACTGCTGGGCGACCTGCGCATCCAGATCGAGGGCCAGGCCGCTACCCTGCGCGAGGGACGCCGGCTGCTGATGCAGCATGAATTCGACGTTCTCATGGTCGACATCCGCCTCGGCGACGGCAGCGGATTCGAGCTGATCGAGGAGGCCAAGCGCCATCGCAGCGCGGCCGAGATCATCGTCATCTCCGCGCTCGAGGACGAACCCCAGGTGCTGCATGCCTTCGAGCTCGGAGCTTCAGGCTACCTCGTCAAGAACGCGTGGTTCCAGAGCTATGCGCAGGCCGTGCTGCAGGTGGTGAACGGGGGCGCCGCCATCACGCCGCGGCTGGCCCGCCGGCTGCTCGTGCACCTCGACCACAAGCGCTCCAACGTGAACCCGGTGCGCCCGCCGGACAGCAAGGCCACGTTATCCACCCGGGAGCGCGAAGTGTTGCGACTTGTAGCAACGGGCTACGTGACCGAGGAGATCGCGCTGCAGCTCACCATCAGCGCCCAGACGGTCAACGCGCACGTCAAGAACATCTATCGCAAGCTGCACGCCCATACCCGCGCGCAGGCCGTGAGCTTCGCCTCCCATCGGGGGCTCCTGTAGGGCATGCCATGCTCGCGCCGCAGGTGCTTCAGCTTCCGCACATTCTGGAAGACCAGTTCGTGTGGTTGTCGATCGGCTCGTGGCTCCTGCTGCTGACGTGGCTCTACTCGCGCGTCTCGCGCCGGCGGCTGCTGATGTGGGCCGCGCTGGCCGGCGCGCTGCACCTGACGCCGGTAGCCGCGCAGGTCATCAGGGCGGGGTCGGCCATCACGGTCATGGCGCAGGACATGCCGTTCACCTTCTGGGCGCTGCAGGTGGTCAACGTGCTGGTGCTGGGCATGATCCTGGGCATCTGGTATTTCTCGCAGCGGCGCGCATCGCGCTGCCGCCAGGCCCAGGCGGTGATGGCCGAGCGCCGCCGCATCGCCAACGACCTGCACGACGGCGTCGGCTCCAGGCTGGTGGCGCTGCTGGCCAGCCAGGACCCCAGGTCGGGCGGGTCCGACAGCCTTTCCATGGCGCTGCAGGCCTGCCTGCTCGAACTGCAGATGACCGTGGACGACCTGGACGACCAGGGCGACAGCACCGTGGTCGAGCGGCTGGGCCATCTGCGCTACCGGCTGAGGCCCGCGTTCGAGCGCATGGGCATCGCGCTCGACTGGAGCGTCTCGCCCGACTCCGAAACCTTCCCCATGCCGGCTGAAACCGCGTCGCAGGTCTGTCGCGTGGCGCAGGAGGCCTTGTCCAACGCCTTGCGCCACTCCCGGGCGACCCGCGTCGAGCTGCGCGTGGAGCCGCAGCAGAGCGGCCGGGCGATGTCGCTCGAAGTGCGGGACAACGGCCGGGGGCTGGGCGCGCCGGGCAGCCTGCCGGCCGGGGAAGGGCACTTTCCCGAGAGCCTCGGCAAGGGGCTGCGCAGCATGCATTCGCGCGCCGAGGCGATCGGGGCCGAGCTCGACATCTCTCTCGTGGCGCCGCACGGCCTGTGCGTGCGGCTGGTGGTGCCCTGCGAGGCGGCCGGCCAGCCGCCGCAGCAGCCCGAAGCACGGCCCGAACACGAAAGCATGCTGTAACACGCCCGCCGGGCGACCCGGCGCGGATGCCGTTCCCGCCTATGGCAAACTCCCGCGCTTTGCCAGGGACGCGCTCAAGACATGCAGAAAATCATTCGCCAGCTCGCCGTCGAGATCAAGGTCGGCGAGAACCAGGTGAAGGCCGCCGTCGAACTGCTCGACGGAGGCGCCACGGTTCCATTCATCGCCCGCTACCGCAAGGAAGCCACCGATGGCCTCGACGACACCCAGCTGCGCGAACTTGAAGCGCGTCTTTCCTACCTGCGCGAACTCGAAGACCGCCGCGTGGCCGTGCTCAAGGCCATCGACGAACAGGGCAAGCTGACCCCCGATCTGCGCGCCGCCATCGAGCTGGCGCCCACCAAGCAGGAGCTTGAAGACCTCTACCTGCCGTTCAAGCAGAAGCGTCGCACCAAGGGCCAGATCGCCCGCGAGTTCGGCATCGAGCCGCTGGCAGACAAGCTGCTGGCAGACCCCACGCTCGACCCCGCCGTGGAAGCCAAGGCCTTCCTGCAACCCGCCACCACGCTCGACGACGGCAAGCCGGGCCCCGATTTCTCCACTGTGCCGCTCGTGCTCGACGGCGTGCGCGACATCCTCTCCGAGCGTTGGGCCGAAGACGCCGCGCTGGTGCAGAGCCTGCGCGAATGGCTCTGGAACGAGGGCCTGCTGCGCTCCAGCCTCATGGCCGGCAAGGACGAGAACAACGCCGATGTCGCCAAGTTCCGCGACTACTTCGAATACGACGAGCCCATCGGCCGCGTGCCTTCGCACCGCGCGCTGGCCGTGTTCCGCGGCCGCGCGCTCGAGATCCTGGACGCCAAGCTGGTGCTGCCCGTGGAGCCCGAACCAGGCAAGCCCAGCATCGCCGAAGGCCGCATCGCGCTGCACCTGGGCTGGAGCCATTCGGGCCGCCCGGCGGACGACCTGATCCGCAAGTGCGTGGCCTGGACCTGGCGCGTGAAGCTGGCGCTGTCCACCGAGCGCGACCTGTTCACCCGCCTGCGCGAAGACGCCGAGAAGGTCGCGATCAAGGTGTTCGCCGACAACCTGCGCGACCTGCTGCTGGCCGCGCCCGCCGGCCCGCGCGTGGTGATGGGCCTGGACCCCGGCATCCGCACCGGCGTGAAAGTGGCCGTGGTCGATTCCACCGGCAAGCTGGTCGAGACCGCCACCGTGTTCCCGCACGAGCCGCGCAAGGACTGGGAAGGCTCCCTGCACACCCTGGGCAAGCTGTGCGCCAAGCACGGCGTGAACCTGATCGCCATCGGCAACGGCACTGCCAGCCGCGAGACCGACAAGCTGGCCGCCGACCTCATCAAGCTGCTGGCCAAGATGGCCGCGCAGGCCGGCGCGCCCGAACTCAAGGTCGACAAGGTGGTGGTGAGCGAGGCCGGCGCCTCGGTGTACTCCGCCAGCGAATTCGCCTCGCAGGAAATGCCCGACGTGGACGTGAGCCTGCGCGGCGCCGCCTCCATCGCGCGCCGCCTGCAGGACCCGCTGGCCGAACTCGTGAAGATCGACCCCAAGAGCATCGGCGTGGGCCAGTACCAGCACGACGTGAACCAGAGCGAACTCGCCCGCACGCTGCAGGCCGTGGTGGAAGACTGCGTGAACTCCGTGGGCGTGGACCTCAACACCGCCAGCGTGCCGCTGCTCAGCCGCGTGTCGGGCTTGTCGTCCAGCGTGGCGAAGGCGGTGGTGCGCTGGCGCGAAGCCAACGGCGCGTTCTCCACCCGCAAGCAGCTGTTGGACGTGACCGGCTTCGGCCCCAAGGCCTTCGAGCAGAGCGCGGGCTTCCTGCGCATCCGCGGCGGCGCCGATCCGCTGGACATCACCGGCGTGCACCCCGAAACCTATCCGCTGGTCGAGCAGATCATCGTGAAGACCGGCAAGCCCATCACCGAGCTGATGGGCCGCGCCGACATGCTCAAGACGCTGAAGCCCGAGCTCTTCGCCAACGAGAAGTTCGGCGTCATCACCGTCAAGGACATCCTGGGCGAACTCGAGAAGCCCGGCCGCGACCCGCGCCCCGACTTCAAGGTGGCGCGCTTCAACGACGGCGTGGAAGACATCGCCGACCTGAAGGAGGGCATGGTGCTCGAAGGCACCGTGAGCAACGTGGCCCAGTTCGGCGCCTTCGTCGATCTCGGCGTGCACCAGGACGGCCTGGTCCACGTGAGCCAGTTGAGCCACAAGTTCGTGAACGACGCGCGCGAGGTGGTGAAGACCGGCGACATCGTCAAGGTCAAGGTGATGGAAGTGGACGTGGCCCGCAAGCGCATCGGCCTGTCGATGAAGCTCGACGCCGCCCCCGCACGCCGCGATGGCCCGCGCGACAACCGCTTCGAAGGGGCAGGCCGCGGCCAGCAGCAGCACGGCCGCCGCGACAGCTCGCCGCAACCGGCGGGGCAGATGGCCAATGCCTTCGCCAAGCTGCAGGGGCTTCGCAAGTAAGTCCTGCCGAAAGGGCGATTGCCCATTAAACTAGTCATCTAACTAGTTATGAATGGGTGATCCGCCATGAAAACCTGGCCGGTTCAAGACGCCAAGGCGCGTTTCAGTGAATTCCTGGAGGCTTGCCTGGTCGACGGGCCTCAGATGGTGACGAAGCGCGGCGCTGAAGCAGCCGTGCTCGTTCCGGCTGCTGAGTGGCGGCGCCTGCACGCGAGCGCCAAGCCGTCGCTCAAGGATCTGCTGCTTTCGGAGGAAGCCCGCACCGAATTTCTCGTCCCTCAGCGGGGTAGCGCTCGCAGGCGCCGCGTCACCCCGATGCGCTGAGGCCGGCATGTACCTGTTGGACACGAACGTCATTTCCGAACTCCGCAGGCCCCGCCCGCACGGCGCGGTGCTCGCGTGGATCGCCCCCATCGCGGACGGCGACCTGCATCTCTCGGCGGTGACGCTCGGAGAGATCCAGGCCGGCATCGAACTCACGCGCGAGCAGGACGCAGCCAAGGCCGACGAGATCGAGCAATGGGCGGCCATGGTTGCCGCCTCGTACAACGTCCTGCCCATGGATGCGGAAACCTTCAGGCTCTGGGCGAAGCTGATGCATCGCAGTTCGGACACGCTGTACGAGGACGCGATGATCGCCGCCACCGCCAGGCAGCACGCGCTGACCGTGGTGACGCGCAACGTCAGCGACTTCGCCGGGTTCGGCGTCGAGGTGCTGAACCCATTCGAGCAGGCGAAGACATGAAAGCCCTGCGCATCTACGCCGGCCCCGCAGCCCGCAAGCACATCGAGCAGCATGGCCTGCGACCGCAGGACGTGCGCACCATTCCCGGCGCGGCGGGCGGACCGAAGGGACTGATCCTGGGGCCGCTCGACCGCTTCATCTTCGGACGCTGGCTGCCGCAGTCGAGCCAGCAGGTGCACCTGGTGGGCGCGTCGATCGGCGCGTGGCGGCTGTCCACGGCCTGCCTGTCGGATCCCGACGTGGCCTTCGAGCGCTTCGAGCACGACTACGTGCACCAGCAGTTCGAGGTGCCGCCGGGGCAGAAGAAGCTCAGTCCGAGCCAGCTCAGCGAGCGCTTCGCCGAGAGCCTCGAATCGTTCTACGGCGGGCGCATCGGCGAGGTGCTGAGCCATCCGCGCTACCGCCTGCATGTGGTGACGTCGCGCGGCCGGCACATCCTGGGGCGCGAGGGCAGGGCGCGCACGCCGGTGGGGTACCTCGGCGCCTTCGCCACCAACAGCCTGCACCGCAAGAGCCTGGGCGCGTGGCTGGAGCGCTGCGTGTTTTCGACGCCCGGCGCGCCATTGCCTTTCGCCACGCGCGACTTCCGCACGCGCCAGCACGCGCTGAGCGAGGCCAACTTCAACATGGTGCTGCAGGCCTCGTGCTCCATCCCGTTCCTGCTGGCGGCGGTGCACGACATTCCCGGCGCGCCGCGCGGCGCCTACTGGGACGGCGGCATCACCGACTACCACCTGCACCTGGACTACCAGCCGGCCGACGAAGGCATCGTGCTGTACCCGCACTTCCAGCAGGCGGTGGTGCCGGGCTGGCTCGACAAGGGCCTGCGCTGGCGCCACAAGGCAAGCGGTTTTCTCGACCGCATGGTGGTGCTCGCGCCCGACCCCGAATGGGTCCGGTCGCTGCCCAACGGCAAGCTGCCCGACCGCAAGGACTTCATCCATTTCGCCAACGACGCGCAGGCGCGCATCGGCGCCTGGGGCCGGGCCACGCGCGAGGCGCGGCGGCTGTCCGACGAGTTCGAGGGCTGGCTTCAGCGCGACGGCGTGCCGGAGCTGCTGCCGCTCTGACCCGGCAGCGCCAGGGGCACGGCGCAGTCGAGCACGTTCACTTCCACCGCGTCGCCGACATTGAGCCGGGCGCCTGCAGGCCAGCGCCCGGTGCCTAGCGAGCGGCTGTGCACGCCTGTGTTGCGGTAGCGCACGACGGCATAGGGCGCCGCGGCACCGCCGTCCGAGCCGCAATCGCGATCGGCCGTGGCGGCAAGCTCGTCCGCGCGCCCGACGCTGACGACCTCGGCGGCGCGCCAGCCGGCGGAGCGGTCGAAGGAATGCGCATCGAAGGCCGAGCAGCCGCCCAGCGTCAGCACTCCAAGCAGGAACAGTCGCATCACGGTGCCGGCCTTGTCACCGCGATCGCTGCCGTGGCCTGGATCTCGACGCGGTACTCGGAGTCGATCAGTTTCGCCCCCACCGTGGCGCGCGCGGGAGTGTGTCCCGCCGGCACCCATTCGTCCCACACCGAGTTCATCGCGGCGTAGTCGCCCACGGTGCGCAGGTAGATCGTCACGCTCACCAGATCCTGCTTGGTGGCGCCCTGCGTGGCCAGGAGGCGGTCGATGTGATGGAGGATCTCGCGCGTCTGCCCGGTGATGTCGAGCGAGGGGTTCTCGGCCACCTGGCCCGAGAGGTACAGCAGGCGTGCGGCGCCCAGGTCGACGGTCACCATCTCGCTGAAGCGGGGGCCCATGTCGTGGCGGATGATGTTCATGGCGATGCGGGAGATTTGGAGGAGGACGAGACGATGGCAGGTTGCTGCGCGTTCCACCAGCCGCCGCCCAGCGCCTGGAAGAGGGCGGCCGCGTCGGTCAGCCGCAGCGCGCGGGCCTGCACCAGGTTGAGCAGCGCCTGCTGCTGGGCCTGCTGGGCGATGCGCAGCGAGAGCGCGCTGGCATCGCCCAGCCGTACCTGCGCCTGCGTGCGCGCCAGGCTCTGCGACGCCGCGCGCTCGGCCTTCACCGCCGCCTGCAGCGCGCGGGTGTCGGCGTCGATGGCTTCGAGCGTGTTCGCCACGTCCTGGAAGGCGGCGAGCACCGTCGCGCGGTACTGCGCGGCCGCCTGGTCGAACGATGCGCGGGCGGCGGCCTCGCGGTGTTTGAGCGCGCCGCCGTCGAAGATGGGCTGTGTCACGCTCGCGGCCACCGTCCAGAAGAGCGAGGACGACTTGAACAGATCCGCCAGCCGGTAGGCCGAGGAGCCGTACGAATTCACGCCCAGCGTCACGTTCGGCAGCCGCGCGGCCACCGCCACGCCGATGGCGGCGCTCGCCGACTTCAGCTGCGCCTCGGCCGCGCGAACGTCGGGGCGGTGCTCGACCAAGCTGGAAGGCAAGGTCAGCGGCAGCTCCGCCGGCAGCTGCAGGGCATCCAGATCGAAGCGCGCCTCCACGCCCTGGCTCGGAAAGCGGCCGGCCAGCGTGGCCAGCAGGTTGCGCTGCTGCGCCAGCTGCCGGTCGAGCGGCGGCAGCGTCGCTTCGGTGGCGGCCAGCGCGGCCTCCTGCGCGTCGACGTCGGCCGGCGCTGCCTGGCCCAGCGCCAGCTGCCGGCGATAGGCCTGCAGCACTTCCTTCTGGCCCGCGATGATCTTCAGCGTGGCCGCCTGCTGCGCGCGCAAAGAGGCTTCGGTGATCGCGGCGGTCACCACGTTGCTGCTGAGCGTGAGCTTTGCGGCCACGCTCTGGAACTGCTGCAGCTCGGTATTGGCTTGCGCGCCTTCCACCTGCCTGCGGGTGGCGCCGAACACGTCGGGCGTGTACGACACCGTCACCTGCGCCGTATGCAACGTGTAGAGGCTCGCGTTGGACGACACCGGGCTCGCCACCGCCTTGGCCACGCGCTGCCGCGTCGGCGAATAGCCCAGCGCCACGCTGGGCCAGAAAGCGGCGCGATCGGCGGCCTCGTTCTCCTGCGCGGCTCGCAGGGCGGCATCGGCCGCCTCGATGGTCGGGTTGCCGGCGAGGCTCTGGGTGACCAGCGCGTTCAGCGGCTCGCTGCAGAAGGCCTGCCACCACTGGGCGGGCACGTCGAGCTCGGGCGAAAGATGCGCGAGCGGCACGCCTTCGGCCACCTGGCTCGCAGGCGGCTCAGCCGTGTATCGCTCGGGCAGGTTCAGCTGCGGGCGCGCATAGTCAGGACCGACCGCGCAGCCGGCCAGCAGCATCGCCGCGATGCCGGCCGTGACGAGCGTGGCCAGGTTCGTCTTCTTTTTCATTTCTCTGTTCCCCCTACCGGTCGCGCCGCGAGCGCGTGCCCCAGCCCTTGCGTTCGAACAGGCGTTCCATCGCGAAGTACAGCGTGGGCAGGATGAAGAGCGTCAGCAGCGTCGACACCACCAGCCCGCCGACCACCACGGTCGCCAGGCCGCGCTGCACGTCGGTGCCCACGCCGGTGGCCAGGGCGGCGGGCAGCATGCCCACCGAGGCCACCGTGGCCGTCATCAGCACCGGCCGCAGCCGCTCGGTCGCGCCTTCGAGCACCGAAGCTTGCAGCGCCAGCCCTTCGCCGCGCACGCGGCGGAAGTTGGCGACCATGATGATCCCGTTCTGTATGGACACGCCGAAGAGCGCGATGAAGCCTACGGCCGTGGCGACGTTCAGCGTTTCGCCGGCCACGTGCACCGCGATCAGCCCGCCCAGCGTGGCCATCGGCACCACGCCCAGGATCAGCGCCACCTGCCGGATCTTTCCGAACTGGAAGAACAGCAGCACCGCCATGATCCCGACCACGATGGCCAGCGAGACCCCAAGCCGCGCCTGCGCGCGCTGCTGGTTCTCGAACTGGCCGGCCCACTGCAGGCGGGTCTTCGTGGGGTCGAACTTCACTTCCTTCGCGATGCGCTCGCGCGCCTCGTCGAGGTAGGAGGCCAGGTCGCGGTCTCGGTTGTCCACGCGCACCGTGATCTGGCGCTCGTTCATCTCGTGCGAGATCGTGCTTTCGCCGGTCTGCAGCCGGATGTCGGCCACCTGCGCGAGCGGCACCTTCGCGCCGCTTGAGCTGTTGAGCAGCAGCGCGCCGATGGCTTCGGTGTTGCCCTTGGCGCTCTTGGGCATCTTCACCGACACGTTGTAGGTGCGGTTGCCCGAGTACACGGTGATGACGGGCGCGCCGCCGATGCCGGTCTGGATCAGGTTGGCGACGTCGTTCGCGTTCACGCCGAAGCGCGCCGCCGCCTCGCGGTTGAGCTGGATCACTACCTGGGGAATCGGCGGCTCCTGGAACAGCGAGGCCGAGGCCGTGCCGCGCACCGTCTGGAGCAGGTCGACGATCTGGTTGCCGATGCGGCGGCTCTCCTTCAGGTCGTCGCCGTAGATGCGCAGCACCAGGGGGCTGTGCGCGCCGCCCACGGCGTCGTTCACGCCGTCGATGATCGGCTGGCTGATGCCCACGTCGAAGCCCGGCATGCGCGCGAAGCGCTCGGTCAGCGTGCGCACGAAGTCGGCCTTCTTCACGCCGGCCGGCCACTCGCCATACGGCTTGAGGCCCACGGGCACCTCCATGTGCGAGGGCGTCCACGGGTCGGTGCCGTCGTCGTTGCGACCGAGCTGCGTCACCACGTACGAGACCTCGGGGTATTCGAGCAGCACGTGCCGAAGCTCGGTGGCCATCTCGCTGGCCTTGTCCAGCGACAGGCCCGAGGGCAGCTGCACCTGCAGCCACAAGGCGCCTTCGTCGATGTCGGGCAGGAACTCGCGCCCGGCCGTTGCGCCCAGCACCACCACCGCGGCCAGCGCCGCCACGCTCAGGCCGTAGGCGATGGCCGGCAGCTCCAGCAGCCGCGCCAGCACCCGGCGATAGGCGCCCGTCAGCCACACCAGCGGCTTGTTGACGAAGGGCTTGCTCGGCTTGCGCAGCGCCACGTAGGCCAGGCTGGGAATGAGCGTCAACGCGCAGAGCAGGGCCCCCACCAGCGCGTAGCCGACCGTGAAGGCCATCGGCTTGAACAGCTTGCCCTCGGCGCGCTCGAAGGCGAAGAGCGGAAAGTACGCCGTGATGATGATCAGCGTGGCGAAGAAGATCGGCCCCGACACGTGGCTCACCGTCTCGAGGATGTTGCCCTCGGTGAGCGTGGCGTGCGGCTCCTCTTCGCGCCGCCGCAGGATGGCCTCCATCACCACGATCGCACCGTCGACGATGATGCCGAAGTCGATCGCGCCCAGCGAGAACAGGTTGGCCGGCATGCGGGTGAAGTGCATCACGATGAACACCGTCACCAGCGACATCGGAATGGCCACCGCCGCCACCACCGCGCTGCGCGGGCTGCCCAGAAAGAGGATGAGCACGAAGCACACGAGCGCCATGCCTTCGAGCACCGTGTGCGTAACCTTGTCGACAGTGAGCTTTACCAGGTCGTCGCGGTCGATGTAGGGCACGATCTTCACGCCCATGGGCGCGAGCTCGGCCTGCAGTTCGTCGATCTTCTTGTGCACGCCCTCCAGCACGCGCGAGGGGTTCTCGTACTTGAGCATCAGCACGATGCCCTCGATGGTGTCCGGATTGGTGTCCTTGCCGAGGATGCCGCCGCGCTCCTGGTGGCCGAACTGCAGCCGCCCGAGGTCGCGCACCAGCACCGGCGAGCCGCTGCTCTGCGACACCACCACGGAGCCCAGGTCGTCCAGCGTGCGGATCTGGCCGATGCCGCGCACCACGTAGCTCTGGTCGCCGCGCGCGATGCGCCCGCCGCCGGCGTTGGCGCTGTTGTTGTTGATGGCCGTGACCACGTCGTTGAGCACCAGCCCGTACTTCTGCAGGCGCGCCGGGTCCAGCTCCAGCTGGAACTCGCGCGTGAAGCCGCCGAAGTTGTTGATGTCGACCACGCCAGCCACCTGCTTGAGCGCGGGAATCACCTTCCAGCGCTGCAGCTCCGACAGCTCCATCAGGTTCTTGGTGTCCGACTCCAGCGTGTAGCGGTAAATCTCGCCGGCCGGTCCCGCCACGGGCCCCAGGCCGGGCTGCGCGCCGGAGGGCAGGCTGACCTGGCCGATGCGCTCGGTCACCCGCTGGCGGGCGAAGTAGTCGTCGGTGCCGTCCTTGAAGGTCAGCGTGATGAGCGAGAGGCCGAAGGTGCTGCTCGAACGGATCGAGGCCAGCCCCGGCGTGTTGCTCAGCGCGCGCTCCAGTGGCGTGGTGATCTGCTGCTCGATCTCCTCGGCGGCCAGGCCGTTGACCTGCGTGGTCACCTGCACGGTGACGTCGCCGAGGTCAGGGTAGGCCTCCACGGTCATCTGCGTCCAAGACCACGCACCGAAGAGCACCAGCGCCACCGACATCGCCCAGGCCAGGTGCCTGCGGCGGAAGAACTGGGTGATGATGAGGTTAATCATTCAGCAGCACACCACCACGCACCACCACGCGCTCGCCCGCGGACAGGCCGTTGCGGATGCGGACCTTGTCGCCGTCTTCCCGGCCCAGCTCCACCGTGCGCCGCACGAAGGTCCAGGGCTCGGCCTCGACGAAGACGCTCACGCTGTCGTTGTTCATCAGCAATGCCGATGACGGCACCTGCGGCTGTGAGCCCTGCGGCACGCCCAGCACTGCCGTCGCGTACATGTTGGGCTTGAAGATGCCGTCGGGGTTGGCGAACACGATGCGCGCGCGGGCGCGGCGCGTGTCGGCGTCGAGCACCGCGCTCACGAAGGCGACCTTGCCGCTGAAGCTGCGGCCCGGGTAGGCGGCCAGCGTGACCACCACGTTCTGCCCGGGCGCGACCGTGCCCACGGCGCTCTCGGGCACGTTGACCGTGACCCAGACCGAATCGAGGTTCGACACCGTCATCAGCACCGCGTTGGCGTCGTTCAGGTTCGAGCCGGCGGCCGCGTTCAGCGCCGTGACCGTGCCGGAGGCGGGGGCGACGATCTTCAGCACCTGCCCGGCCTGGCCGGCTTGGGTGCCGCCGCCGTCCGCGCCCAGGCTGCGCAGGCGCGCCTCGCTGCGGCGCAATTCGGCCGTCTGCTGGGCGACGGCACTCTGGGCCGCTTCCACGTCCTTGGCGGCGTTGGAGCCGGCCTCGTTCACGCCGCGCGCACGTACCAGCGCGCGCTGCGCGAGGTCGAGCGCGTCGCGGGCCTTCTGGGCATCGGCCACGGCCTGCGCGAGGTCGGGCGAGCTCATCGTGGCGAGCACCTGGCCGCGCTTGACGGTGTCGCCCAGGCGCACCTTGAGCTCGAGCAGCCTGCCGGTCAGCGGCGGAAGGATGTTGACGGTGCTCGCCGGGTTGGCTTCCACCGTGGCGGGCAGGCTCACCTCGTGCGGCAGCGTGCCCTGGCCGACGGTGGCGACCAGCAGCCGGTCGCGCAGCGGCGAGCCGGCGGGCACGCTCAGGCGGTTGCCCTGGCGCACCAGCATCGGCGCGGGGGCGGCGGCCACCGTGGTGGCTGCATGGGCGGCGCCGTCGAAGGAGTCGACGCACAGGGCCGCGCAGGTCATCACGCCGAAGACGATGCGCGCGGGGGTGATCTGGTAGAGGGATTTCTTCTTCATCGCGATACGGATCTCGCGGGACGGGCGCGCCGTGCACGGGACGCCTTCCCATGCCCTCGATCCGCTCCCGTCTCCTGCCGCAGAGCGTAGGAAAAGTCGCCTGAAGAAGCTCCCAAGAAATCCTGAAGTTCTCTTAAGGATCCGGGCCGGTGGCCCGGTGGCCGTTGGTCAGGAACGCACGGCATGATCCGCGCCATGAGAATTCTGCTGATCGAAGACGACCGCAAGGCCGCTAGGCTGCTGGCCCGGGGCCTGCAGGAGGAGGGTTTCGTGGTCGACGTGGTCCACACCGCGGAAGAGGGCGACGAGGAGGCTTTCGTCGTCGCCTACGACCTGATCGTGCTCGACTGGATGCTCCCCGGAAAGGACGGCCTAACCCTGTGCCGCGACCTGCGCCAGCGCGGCTGCAAGACGCCCGTGCTCATGCTCACCGCCCGCGACGCGCTCGGCGACCGCGTGGCTGGGCTCAACACCGGCGCCGACGACTACCTGACCAAGCCCTTCGCCTTCGACGAGCTGCTGGCCCGCGTGCGCGCGCTGCTGCGCCGCTCCGAACTGGTGCGGCCGGTGGTGCTCGCGCTGGCCGACCTGAGCCTCGATCCGATGAGCCAGCGGGTGCTGCGCGGCGGCATGGTGCTGGAGCTGACGCACAAGGAATTCGCGATCCTGCAGATCCTGCTGCGCCACGCGGGCGAGGTGGTCAGCCGCTCGCGCCTGGCCGAGCAGGTGTGGAAGGACGACCTGATCTCCATCGACAACCTGATCGACGTGCACATCAGCAACCTGCGCCGCAAGGTCGATGCGCCGCCGTGCGTGCCGTTGATCCACACGGTGCGCGGGCGCGGCTTCAGGCTGGCGCTGGCCGAGGATGCCAACGGGGGCGGAAGCGTCTTTCATGATTAGTTTCCGCAAGCGGCTGGCGCTGGCGCACGTCAGCGTGATCGTGGTGGTGATGGCGGTCGCCGCCTTCGCCTCCTACCTGGTGTTCTCGCGCAACGTGCACCGCGAACTCGACGCCGCGCTGCTGGCGCTGGCCGAGACCGAGATGGGCATGCTGCTGGCGGCCGGCGAGGGCGACACTGTCATCGTCCACGAGGCGCCGCCGGGCCCCGGCGCGCCTTCGTTCGTGCGGCTCGACCGGCTGGTGCAGATCGTCGATGCCGACGGCCGCGTGCTCGCGCGCAGCAGCAACCTCGGCGAGGCGCAGTTGCCCATTCCGGCCGCTCTGCGCGAGCGGCTCGCCGCAGGCGAGACCGTCTTCGAGACGCTCGACGGCTACGGCGAGGAGCCCACGCGCATGGTCTCGGTGCCCGTGCCGGGCCGCAGATCGCTGCTCGCGGTGCAGGTGGCGGGGTCGCTGGACGACGTGAACCGCACTGTGGCCATGGCCAGCGCGCTGTTCATCATCCTCGGCGGCGCGCTTCTGCTGGCACTGGGCGCGGCAGGCGCGCTCATCACCCGGCGTGCCTTCGGCGCCATCGACGACGTGGTGCTGCAGGCCCACCGCATCGGCGACGCGAACCTCGGCGAGCGGCTGCCGCACCCCGGCACCAGGGACGAGATCGGCCGCCTCGTCGACACCCTCAACGACATGCTCGCGCGCATCGAGCAGGGCATGGAGGCGCAGCGGCGCTTCACCGCCGATGCCTCGCACGAGCTGCGCTCGCCGCTTTCGCGCCTGCGCACCGAACTCGAACTGGCGCTGCGCAGGCCGCGCGAGCCGGCCGAGTACGTCGAGACGCTGCGCTCCTCGCTGGAGGAGGTCGAGTCGCTCACGCTGCTGGTCGAGGAACTGCTGGTGCTGGCCCGCCTCGACGCCGGCCAGGAGCGTGACGCGGTGGAAACGGTGTCGCTGAACCAGCTCGCCGAGGAGGCCCTGCGGCGCCTGGAGCCGCTGGCGCGCGAACGCCGGCTCGCCCTGTCGCTGGACGCGCCGTTCCCCGTCGACGCGCGCGTCGCCCGCGGTGCGGCCAGCCTGGCGCTGGCCAACCTGCTGGACAACGCACTCAAGTTCTCGCCGCCCGACACGGTGGTGAACGTGAGCGTGCGCGCCGACCTGGAGGCCGACGAGGCGATCGTCAGCGTGTCGGACCACGGGCCGGGCATTCGCGGCGACGAACTGCCGCACCTGTTCAAGCGCTTCTACCGCGGCGCCGCCGCGCGTTCCGACGAGAAGACGCCCGGCCTCGGCCTGGGGCTGGCGCTGTCGCAGGCGGTGGTGCATGCGCAAGGCGGGCGCATGGAGGCGGCGAACGAAGCGGGCGGCGGTGCGCGCTTCGACATGCGGTTGCGGCTGGCGCGCTGAATACGAAAGGCGCGGCGGGCAAACCCTGACCGCGGGTATGGCCGGCCCTTCCGAGAATGGCCGGATGCATTCCGAACCAACGAAGGAGACCCCCACCATGCCTCATGCCACGCTGCTCTCGCGCCGCCGCTTCACTTTTGCTACGGCCGCCGCGAGCCTTGCACTTCCGGCGTTCGCGCAGCAGCAGGGCGCATGGCCCAACAAGCCGGTGCGCATCGTCGTGCCGTACACGCCAGGCGGCTTCACCGACCAGATGGCGCGGCTCGTGCAGGTGGGCTTGCAGACCCGGCTCGGCCAGCCGGTGCTGATCGACAACAAGCCCGGCGCCAACAGCCTGATCGGTGTCGACGCCGTCGCCAAGGCGCCGCCAGACGGCAGCACTTTCGGTGTTGTCATCGCGGCCTATGCGGCCAACACCACGCTCTACCCGAAGCTGCCCTACGACCCGCGAAAAGACCTGGCCGGGGTGTCGCTGATGGGCGTGTCGCCGCTGCTGGCGGCGGTCAACATCGAGGCGCCTTTCAAGACGGCGCGCGAACTCATCGACTACGCCCGCGCCAACCCGGGCAAGGTGAGCTTCGGCTCGTCGGGCAACGGTTCGGCAGCGCATCTCACCACGGAGCTGTGGAAGTCGCTCACGCAGACGTACATGATCCACATCCCCTACCGCGGCGCGATGCCGGCGCTGACCGACCTCATGGGCGGGCAGATACAGCTTTTCTTCGATGCGCCCACCGGGCTCATCAATCAGGCCAAGGCAGGCAAGGTGCGGCTGATCGGCGTGGCGGGCGACAAGCGGCTGGCCGCCGTGCCCGAGGTGCCGACCTTCATCGAGCAGGGCTTCGCGGGATTCACCGGCAGCACCTGGGCCGGCATGCTGGCGCCGGCAGCCACGCCGCGAGACATCGTCAAACGCATGTCGGACGAAGTGGCGCGCATCATCCGCAGCGACGAAACGCGGGCCAGGCTCGACGCGATGGGCACTATTGCAGCAGGCGGCACGCCCGAGGAGTTCGATGCGTTCATCGCCTCGGAGACCACCAAGTGGGGCAAGGTGATTCGAACGGCGGGGGTAAAGGCGGAGTAGCGGTGCGGCCCCGATCGGGCACGGTCGCTGCTATGGCTTCCGGATCCCATCAAGACAACCCTCATGAAGCACTTCATCGTCGAAATCAACTACCTCGTTCCGCTCGAAAGAATCCAGGAATCCGTGCCGCCGCATCGCGCCTACCTGCAACTGGGCTACGACGCCGGCTTGCTGCTTTGCTCCGGGCCGAAGGTGCCGGCGACCGGCGGGTTCATGCTGGCCCGCGCCGAATCGCTCGCCGCGCTGCAGGCGTTCTTCGCGCAGGACCCGTTCCATACCGAAAAGCTCGCGAGCTTCAAGTTCAGCGAGTTCAACCCGGTGAAGCGGCAGGCCTGGGCCGAGGCGTGGTTCGCCGAACCCCCGGCGGCTTGACGACTATCGCGGCGCGGTCGCTGCGCTTGCCACGGGCGCTGGGGCGTCTTCCCAGCCACCGCCCAGCGCCTTGTACAGGCTCACCGTGTTCACCGCCTGCTTGAGCTGCAGCTCTATCCATTGCCGCTGCTCGATGTACAGTTCGCGCCGCGCATCGGCCCCGGCGAAGTAGTCTTCGAGCCCGTTGCGAAAGCGGGTGTGCGAGATCGCCGCCACCCGCTGCAGCGACTGCACGCGCGCCTGCTGGGCTTCGAGCTGCGGGCGCAGGTGGCTGTCGGCGATCAGCGCGTTGGCGGTTTCGCGCAATGCCTGCTGCACGGCGTATTCATAACTCGCCATTGCGGCCGCCAGGCGCTCTTCGTTCGCGCTCAGGTTGGCGGAGCGCCGGCCCCAGTCGAAGATGGGCAGCGACACGCCGAGCACCGTGGCCCAGCTGCGGTTGCCGGAGCTCAGCAGGCTCGAAGAACTCGCTGCTCAGGCCGCCGCCCACGGCAGTCAATGAAAAGCTCGGATAGAACGCCGCCTTGGCCGCGCCTATGCCCGAGTTCGCGGCCTCGACGCGCGCATACGAGGCCAGCAGGTCGGGCCGGCGCTGCAGCAGGCTCGCGGGCAGGCCCACCGGTACGTCGGCCACCGAACGCTCCGGCCACGGGCGCTGCGCGCCTGTGTTGGCCGCCACCGGCTGACCGACCAGCACGGTGAGCCCTTGCAGGTCCTGCGCTACGCGCATGCGGAATTCCTCGCGCTGAACGGCGGCACGCTGCACCAGCGACTGCGAACGCAGCAGGTCGAGGTCCGACGTGCCGCCCGCCTTGCGCGCACGCTGCATCAGGCTGGAGCTGTCGGTCTGGGTAGCGAGGTCGGACTCGGCCAGCGCCAGCAGTGCGCGGTCGGCGCGCAGCGTGAGGTAGGCGTTCGACACCTCGCCCACGAGGCTCATGCGCGCCGCGGCAAAGTCCCGGTCGCTGGCGGTGGCCTGCGAGCCTGCCTGCTTCACGCCAGCATCGACGCGGCCGAAGAAGTCGAGCTCATAGGCCATGATGCCGGCCTGCACGGCATAGGTGTTGCCTACGCTGCCGACCGCCTGGCTGTTGGTGATCACGCCGTTCGGGCCGAGCGACGTGACCTGGTTGCCGCGCCCGGCCGAGCCCGCGAGGCCGATCTCCGGAAACAGGCTGGAACGCGTGCCCGCGTACACGGCGCGGGCTTCCCTTGCCTTGGCGGCGTACACGCGCAGGTCGCGGTTGCGGGCCAGCGCGGTGGCGATCAGCCCGCGCAGCTCGTCGTCGCGCACGAAGGCCTGCCATGCCATGGGCGCTGCGTCGGCGCCGCCCGCTCCCTCGGCCCACTGGGCGGGCACTTCGACGTCGGCCGGTTTCAGCGGCGGAGTGAGGTTGCAGCCCGACAGCACCAGCACGGCGACCAGCAGCACCGTCAGCATCGGCGCGCTGCTGGCGAACATGCGCGGCACCGCCGGCATGCGAGGCATGCGCGGCGTTCTCGGCCAACGCCAGCCCGCGCTATCCATGAAGGCCAGCGCGGCGCGCCCCGGCTTCACCTGCGTGGCGACATGGCTGGGCGGCAGGCTGAAGACGTGGCGCACCAGCCGGTCGTGCACCGCCTCGTCGTGCACGAAGGCCAGTTCGGTGCCTGCGCCAGAGCGGCTCGTGACAGTGGCCGCAACCCAGCCGACGTGGTCGACATGTACATCCAGTGGCTGTCCGACCGCAATGCGGCCCAGCGCGGCGCTGTTGAGCAGCCGCGCGCCGTCGCCCGCGATCTCGGCGAAGCGGGCCGCACCCACGCCTGCGGCGCTGCGCACGGTGGTGGCGGCGTCGTACGGAAAGCGCTCGTCGTGCTCGGGGCGCGGGCGGTCGATGCAGGCGATCAGCGCGGCCAGGCAGTACACGGTGGCGATGAAGGTCCACACCACGTTGAGCACGTCGCCGGCGGTCATCGAGCCCCCGATGGCGCCCAGCGCGCCCATCAACATCGCCGCGATCAGAGCGCCGAACACCGCGACCAGGTTCCAGTGCACCACCATCCTGCTGCGGTCCTGCCCCTTGGCGGTGACCTTGAACGGCCGCCCGAAAGGGCGGATCAGCGCCGAGACGATGGTGCGCGTGACCGCCATCGCGGCCACGATCTGCGTCACCTCGGTGAACACCGGCAGGCAGCGGCGCTGGCTGATCCAGTAGGTGTAGCCCCAGAACATGACGAGCGGCGGCAGGCCGTACATGGCAAAGGCCTGGGGCGTGGCATGGAAGGCCGACACGCCCGTGTACCAGTAGAGCGCCGGCGCCGCCAGGATCAGCAGGATGAAAGGCTTGGTGAGCCAGTGCATCAGCCCGTGCACGTAGTGCAGCCGCGCCGTGAAGCTGTAGCCCTTGCCACGCAGCGGGCCGTCGCGCAGCAGCGCCACCTGGATGGTGCCGAGGCACCAGCGGCTGCGCTGGTTGATGTAGTCGATGACGCTGTCCGCCGACAGCCCGTTCGACAGCCGCTCGTTGAGCCAGCGCGTGACCCAGCCGAAGCGCATCAGCGTGTAGGTGGTGTAGATGTCCTCGCACACGCTGCCCGTGGGGAAACCGCCGGCGGCAGTGATGGCGTCGCGCCGCACGATGAACGAGGTGCCGACGCAGAACGCCACGTCGGCCGCGTCCTTGGCAGGCTGCAGCACGTCGAAGAACACGCGCTGCTCGTCGACCCAGCTGTCGGTGGCGCGCAGGTTGTGCTGGATGGGGTCGGCGTTGTAATAGAACTGCGGCGTCTGCACCAGGCCCACCTTCGACTTCTGGTCGTCGAACAGGCCGAGCACGCGGTAGACGATGTTGCGATGCGGCGCGAAGTCGGCGTCGAGCACCAGGATGTAGGGCGCGTTGGTCAGCGCGGCCGATTGCCGCAGCCCATTGTTGAGGTTGCCCGCCTTGGCATGCGCATTGTCTGGCCGGCGCGCGTAATGCACGCCTTTGCGCTCGCAGTAGTCGCGCAGCCAGTCGCGCCGCGTGTCGTCGAGCACCCAGACATTCACGTGCGGATAGTCGATGGCTTGCGCGGCGAGGATGGTCTTCTCGAGCACGCCGATCTCTTCGTTGTAGGTGCAGATGAAGACGTCGACCGCCGGCACGTCGGCGCCGCGCTGGCGCAGCAACGCTTCGCCGGCATCCGCATGCGCGTGGTTGTCGCGGCGGCGCGAGAGCATCTGTATCGACAGGAGGGTGTAGACGATCGACACCATCTCGAACACCAGGAACACCCAGCCCATCAGCGTGCCGAAGCCCAGGTCCGCCGGTGGCAGGGTTTCGGCCAGCCGCCACGCCACATAGCGCACCAGCACCAGCGCGGTGAGAAAGCCGAACAGCACGCGGTGCGACGCACGGTCGGCGCGGGCATGGAAGATCATGATCAGGGCCAGGCCCACGACCATCAGATTGACCCTGAATTCAGGCGTATCGATCAGTTCGAACATGGCTTTGCTCCTGCGACGGTGGTGATTCCGGTGAACGGGTTCCAGCCCTTGGCGGCAAGTGCGATCCAGGCGGTGGCGCCCAGGTGGGGCCAGCGGTAGTAGAAGAAGTCCGGGCCCTTGGAATCGGGGCCGATGGCCAGCCCGGTCGAGATGCGTGGGCTGGGGGTGGCGTAGTACAGGCCGTTGGGTGCGCGCTGCGCGGCCAGCAACTGCCACAAGGCCTCCGGCGCCGCGCCCTTGACGGCCACCAGCGTGGCTGCGGCCTGGGCGCTGCCCTCGGTCCAGATTCCGTCGGGCTGACGCGAGAAACCGTAGCCGGCACCGTAGCGATGGTTGGCATCGATCCATGCAAGCCCGGCTTGCCATGCGCAGTGGCCTGGTGGCGCGGCGAGCAGCGGCCACAGCTGCGCATCGAGGCCCGAGGCCGTGCCGGAGACGCTCGCGCCATCGTCCTGCGTGCCGATGTAGAAGCGCTGCTCGCCCTTGTTCCACATGCGCTCGACGAAGGCCAGCGCGGTTGTGGCCTGCTGCTTCTGGTCGGGGCGCGTGCCGGAGCGTGCGGCCCATGCGGCGGCCATGGCGATGTCGATGTTGTGCTCGGTCGATTTCCAGGTCTGCGCGGCCTGCTTTTCGTCCCAGCCGTACCAGCCGCCGCTGTAGCCATCCGGCGCAACGCTGGAGCGCGTGCGTTGCTCGATCCATGCCAGCAGCCTGGCGGTGGCATCGGCATAGCGCGGCGAGGGCGCCGACTGGTTCACGTTCAGCAACAGCAGCGCGGCCCACGCCACATTGCCGGTCGCGGTGCTGACCTGGTAGGCATCGGCGATCCACTGGTTCTTGCTGGCGTCCCAATAGCCGGGCAGCACGGGTTTCGCATCGGCCAGCGGGCCGGAGCGGTAGGCGTTGCGGATGCGGCCGTCGGGGTAGCGCGGGTCGTGCTCGACGGCGAGCACCAGCGCGTCGGCGATGCGCCTTGCCGACGCGGTGTCGCCGCAGGCAAGCAGCGCGATGCCGGCCAACGCGTTGTCGTACACGAAGGCCACGTTCGAAAGGCTCGGCGGGAGTTCCGGCACGCCGTCGATCTGCGCCTCGGTGCGATAACTCGGCAGCAGCAGCGGCGCCGAAGACTCAGCCCGGCTGCTGAATGTCACGGCGCGGCGCAGGCCGTCGCAGCTCTGCCGCGCGAGCAGCTGTTGCACGATGCCCTCGGCCGCCGGTGCCCGCGGCGCATGGAGGCACAGCATTGCCGTGAGCACCATCGCCAGCGCCGGCGCGCATCGTCGCCCGGGTGTTGCGTGATCCATCGTATGCCTTCATCGGCGTCGTGGATGCATGCTTCGCGCTAGGAGGCCAGCCTGGCCGACACCACCTTGCCGGGCGCACACAGGTTGCGTTGCGCGATCCAGGCCGGATTGTCGGACTCGACGCGCGCCACCGCATACAGCGAGCCTTGTTCCGCGAAGGGGAAGGGGACGGCATAGCGGCTCTGGAAATCTTCCGGGGCCACCGGCAGCAGCTGGGTCACGCGGGCCGACACTTCCGTGCCGCCGTCCTCGGTTTTCACGGCGATGGTCGAGCCCATGTTGAGCTTCCTGGCCAATCGCGGCGGAAAGACCGCGACCACTTCGATGCGGCTGCAGTCCGTCATGCGCACCAGGGTGGCTCCTTGCGGCACGAAGCTGCCCTGCGGCATCAGCACCGAGTTCACCTGGCCCGGTTGCATCGCACGCACCTGAAAGGCGGCCATGCGGTCGATGCGGCTGCGCTCTTCGGCCTCCAGCGCGGTCACTTCGCGCAGCTGCTGGTGCAGGGCTTCGCTGTCGTGCTGCGCGCGGCCGATGAAGCCGCTCAGTGTTTCGCGCCGGCTGGTGAGCGTCTGGTAGACGCTGGCACCGCCGCCGCCCACGAACACGCCGCGGCTCGCGCTCGCCATGCTCTGGCCGAGGCCTGCATAGGCCTGTTCGGCCACGGCCGCGCTGGCTCGCGAGGTGCTCAATTGCGCCTGTGCCGCGTCCATGGTCTGCGGGCTCACGGCGCCTTCGTCGAGCATGGCGGAAGTGCGGCGCACCTTCTGCTCCTGCTCCGCCACGCTGGACTGCGCCACCTCGCGCTGGCGTTGCGCGATCTGCCACGCATCGCGCGTCTGCGCCATCGATGCGGCGCGATACAGCTTGACCTGCTGCTCCACGAACTGGAGTTCATCGCCCGATGCATTGGCCTGGTTCGTCAACTGCGCCAACTGGCTCTGCAGTGCGAGCCGCTGCGTGCTGAGCGTGGTGAGGATGTCGCGGTTGATGGTCGGGTTCTGCACCGTGGCCACCACAGCGCCGACATCGACCTTGTCGAGCGCGCGCACCGTCATTTGGGTGACCACGCCGCTGATGGGCGAGGTGATCAGCGTCACCGGTGCCTGCAGCACCGCGCGCGTGGCCTGCCTGGTCACCAGCGGCTGTATCAGCGTGGTGACGACGAGCCAGAGCACGAAGGCGAGCAGCGCGTATCCCGCGATGCGCGGCACCAGCGACTCGGCGGTGCCACCTCGCCATCGTCGCCAGCGCTCATGCCATGCGGAGGCTTCCGCCTTCGCGATCTGGTGCGACTCCTGGACGGTGCTTGCATTCATTGGCGCCTCGCAATCGACGACGTGGTGGCTTTTCAGGACCTGCGTCTCCACTGCCGTGGCACATCATTGGGGCATGCCATCTGCTTTGCTGCATTGCAGCAATACACATGCCAAAAGTGAACTATTTCCGCTTACAAAAGCAACCGAATGTGCATTCAGGGCGCGAGCACCAGCACCTTGAACTGGCTCGGCACGATGCGCATGCCGACGATGTTGCAGCGGTTCTGCACCGACAGGCTCGTCATGCGCGTGCACGGCGTGCCCTTGAGCAGCACGGTGAACGCGCCGGTGATGTGGCGCGAAGGGCCCATCACCGTCTGCGAGACCACGCCCATCAGCACCCGGCGTTGTCGCCGTTGGTGATGGGCGTGACCGTGGCCATGTTGTGTGCAGGCGTGCCGCCGTAGAGGATGTTCCAGGCGTTGGGGATGGCGGTGGGGCCGAGGGCGAAGTTGGGGTAGGGGATGGGCAGCGCCGGCGGCGTTTTGCAGACGTCGGGGAAGGCGAGGTCGACGCCCATCATCTGTGCATTGGCAAACATGGCGAAGGCTCCTTCGGCGGTTGTTCGGTTCTCTTCTCGGCTGCGGCTCGTATGGCGAGTCAGCCCATGTGGATTTGCTCGGCATCGACCTTGACCAGCTCCTTGCTGGTCACCAGCGTGTTCTTCGCGTGCAGGCGCATCGTGCTGGACGACTGCATGTCGATCTGTCCCGCGCGCACCTGTTCGATCTCCTCGGTGAGGCGAAAGCTCGAGCGCGTGAGCAGGTGCAGGCGGTCGAGCACCACCTCGCAGGCGCGGCCCACGAAGCGAGAGACCAGCACGCTGAAGCGCACCTCGGCACCCTGGTATTCGAGCTCCGAGACCTTGCACTGGCTGCGCGCGGCACTGAGGTTCCATTCCGGAGCGCGCGTGTGGATGGCGGTGTCCGACTGCATGTCGAGCGCGCCCGCGCCGCGCACGGCGATGCCGCCGCTGCGCGAGGCCAGCGTCAGTTCGCCTTCGACGGCCAGCGTGGCTTGCCGCGCATCGGCCTGCGCGACGATGGCGATCAGATAGAGCTCGTCGCCACCCGGGCCGGCGACCATCACGGTGTCGCCGGGCGCCGGCACCAGCAGGCAGCTCGCGGCGCGCCGGCAAGCGATGGCGTGGGGGCTTCCGCTCACCATTACATCGTGGCTGTCGTCCGAATGGCTGGCCACGACCTTCGCCATCGTGATGCCCTGGAGTACCGCCGACTGTTGCAGCGGCCTGGCCGGCGCGGCTTTCTGCAGCAGCGGCGCGAGCTCGCTTTCGGCAAGGGCGGGCGCGTGCACGCTGGTGGAAATGGACGTTCCGGCGGTCATCGTCATCGGGTGTTCTTTTCGTCTGTGAGCATGCGGCCATGGGCATCGCGGTCCAAGCGGGCGGCGCGGGTGGGGCGCTGCCATGCGGCGCGCTCGGCCTCATGGAGGGCGGGATCGTTGTCCAGTACGCCGATGCGGTCGCTCCAGTGCGAGCCGGCCAGGTCGGCGCGATGCATCTGCGTGCGCAGGAAGGTGGCTTTCTCGAAGCTCGCGCCGCGCAGATCCGCATAGGAGAAATCGGCGTAGTCGAGCCGGCTGCGGGCAAAGCGCGCGTTCTCGCAGCGGGCACGGTGGAAGACGCTTTGCGTCAGGCTCGCGCCGGAGAAATCGGCGCCGCCCAGCAGCGCATCGATCCAGAGCGAATGGTCGAGCGTGGCCTCGCGGAAGTCGGCGCCTCGCAGGTCCGCTTCGGGAAAGAGCGATTGCGGCGCATGCACGCGGGCCATGCGGGCGCCGTCCAGCATCGCGCCCTTGAAGTTGCACTGCGGGAGTCGGGCGTCTTCGAAGACGCAGCCGGACATGCGTGCGTCCGCGAACTGGCACAACTCCAGCGACTGTCCCGCGAAGGACTGGCCGCTCAGGTCGGCCTCGGAGAAGACGGCGTTGTGGAAGCGCGCGCCCTGCAAGCCCGCCTCGCGCAGGTCGACGCGGAAGAACACGGCGCTCGCGACCGTTGCATCGCGCAGGCTGGCGTTGCCCAGGCGGCTGCCGTTGAAGATGGCCTTGACGAGCCTGGCGCGTTCCAGGCTGGCGCCATGCAGCTCGCAGTCGTGGAAGACCGTTTCCGCCAGCTCGGCATCGGCGCAGCGGGCGTTCTTCAGGTCGGATTCGGCGACGACCGCGCGCGGCCAGTGGCTCGCGTCCGCCTCCACCTGCGCAAGGCTGCAGCGCAGGAAGGAAACGCCATCCAGCCGCGCCGCGGACAGCACCGCGCCGTCGAAGTTGCAGCGCTCGAACACCGAATCGTCGAGGCGGCTGCCGGCCATCGAGGCCTGCGCGAAGCGGCATTCGCTGAACATGCCCCCCGACAGGTCCAGCCCGCCGAGCTGCATTCCGGTGAAGTCTTCGCGTTCCATGCGCACGCCGTTGCGGATGCGGGTCGCCAGTTCCTGCGGGCTCATCGGCCAGGCATCGCGCGCAGGGCTGGCACGGTCTTGGTCTGCTCGATGTAGGCGCCCTGGGTGGCGGTGATGGTGTCGATGCGGATCTGCGACATGTCGGCGCGGAACAGGTTGGCTTCGCGCAGGTCGGCGGAAGGCAGCAGGGCCTTGTTGAAATTGGCGGTCATCAGGTTAGCGCCGCGCAGGGATGCCCGGCTCAGGTCGGCGCGGATGAAGAGGCTTTCCGGCGCCAGGGTGTCGGTGAGGTCGGCTGCCGTGAGGTTGCAGGCAGAGAAGTCGCAGGTATCCAGGGTGGAGCGCGCCATGCGCGCTCCTTCGAGAGATATCTCGCGCAGGCTGCACTGCACCAGCGTCGCGGCCTCGAAGCTCGCGCCACGCAGGCTGCTCTTCCCGGTGAAGCAGGTGGTGCGCAGCAGTGCGGATGCGAACACCATGCCGTCGTCGCAGACCATGTGCGTCCAGGCGCAGGCTTCGAGCGTGGCGCCGGTGAAGTCCAGCCGCGCGACGCGGCACGAAAGGAACGCGGCCTTGAAGAGGCGGGCGCCGCGGAAGCTGCAGTCTTCGACGGCCGCATCGGACATGAAGCCGGCGTACGAAATGTCCGCCCGCCCGAAGTCGCACCGCGATATGCGCGACTCGATCACATGCAAGTGGTGCAGGCGGGCGCCTTCGAAACTGCAATCCGCGAGCGTCACCTTCTCCAGCCTCGCGCCTTCGAGGTCGGCCTGCGAGAAGTCGGCACGCTCGCAGACGACGCCGCCCAGGTTGGTCTCGCGCATCAATGCGCCGCGCATACGGGCGCCCGAGAGCTGGGCGCGCACCAGCACGGCCTGGCTGAAGTCGGCGCCGTCGCACTGCGCGCTGCGCAGGTCGGCGCTTTCCAGCAGGGCGCGGCGAAAGCACGCGCCGCGCAGGTCCAGGCCGCCGAGATCGGCGCCCGTGAGGTCGATGCCGGTGAAGTCGCGGCTGCCTTCGAGCACGGTGTCCACCTTCGCACGCAGCTCGGCAAGGCGCTCCGGCGGCAAGGGATCGACGGCTGCCTGGTGCTGCGCCGTGCCGCGATACAGCGCGAGCAGGCCGCGCTCGCCGTCCTCCGTCATCCTGCGCATCGACTCCACCTGCGCCTCGGGAATGGGCGGCGTGCCCGTCGCCGCCGAAATGCCGGTGAATCCGCTGAGCACGGAGGCGCCGTCCACGCGAGGCGGGCCTTTCACTTCGGTGCGGTCGTGCTCGCGCACCAGCTTGCCGGTGTCGAAGCCGACCTTCATCGATTCCTTCGCATTGGCATCGGCCTCGCGCTGCAGGCGCTCGCGCTCGATGGCGCCCTGCTCGCGCTGGGTGAGCGCATAGGCGTCTGCCTGCTCCACGAACTGCGGCAGCTCGCGCAGCGTGGGCATGCGGCGAAAGGGCGGCGGCGGAGGGCGCTCCCGGAAATGGCGTGCCTTGTGGCCGGCTTCCAGCGCCATCTGCTTGAGCTCTTCGCGGGCCTGCGCACCGCGTTCGCGCATGTTGCGGGTGAGGGCGGATTCGGGCTGCTCCAGCTTGTCCATCCAGGGGCCGATGGCTTCCTCCGGAATCAACTCGTCGTCGCGGAACATGTAGAGAGCGGCCTTTTCCGGATCGCAGCGCTGGCCCAGCACGCTCGCGTAGTGCGCGAGGCCGCGCGGCGCGCCCACCTTTTCCAGCGCGGGCATCACGTGGGTGATGTCGCTGGCGTCGTCTTCCTCGTTGGGCGCCTCGCCGTGGAAGACGAGCGCGACACGTTCCAGGTGCGGGAAGAACCAGACCGTGCTCAGACGCTGGGCGACTTCCTCGACCTGCCCGGGAGACTGCCTGCGCGCGATGAATGCGAGGCCGCGCCAGTCCGGAAGGCGCCCGCGCTGGATAGGCGTCCCGGGGTGCATGTTCCACACCGCGTAGGGCGTGCCGGGCTCGATCTCGATGGCGTTGCCGGGCAGGCGCTGGTCGGCAGGCGCGGCGTTGAAGAGCTGCCAGTCCATGTCCTGCGCGAACCCCGGGAAGAGGTTGTTGCGCCAGTGCTCGTCGTACTGCCTGCCGATGAGGCGCATGCGCCTCGGCCAGGCGATGTCGATCGGGCCAAAGCCCGCGGGCTCCGGCTGGTCGTCGCTGCGGTGCACGCGGCGAGACGGGTCTTCGATGTTGGGCAGGCGTTGCACTTCGTGGCCGTTGACCTGCTCGAAGCCGTGGCCCCGGCCCAGCGGGTTGTCGGCGAAGGCGGGGCCGCCGTAGGCGCGCGTCCAATCGATGCGCATGGACTCGAAGGGCTGCGGCCGCGTAGGCCGACCGCCGACCCAGTAGCGGTCGCCGAAGACGGCCAGGTCCTTGGAGATGCCACCCAGCTGCAGGCGCACGGCGCATTGCGCCTTCTCTTCCTGGTGCGCGGTGTAGGCGAAGCCGGTGGCCAGCACTTCCGCACGGCTCTTCGGAATGCCCATGTCGATGGCGGTGGCCGGACCGAGCTCGTCGGCCAGCATCTTCCAGAACTCGGCTTCCGGCGTGAGCACGGGCTGCTCGCCCATCGACACCATGCACAACGTGGTTACGGCCAGGCGCTGCTCGCCCGCGCGGATGAACGGCCGAGTGATGACGCTCAGCCGCAGCGGTTTGACTGTCTTCATGGATGCCGAGCTGCTCGCGGGATCTCCAGCGGCGTGCGCTCCCGGTCGATGGCGACCGAGGTGGCATTGCGCGGGTCGTAGCGCAGGTGGACGACCTTCATCGGCTCCTGGAAGCGCGGCACCAGTGCGTCTTCGACGAAGGTGCGGATCGAGGCCACGCGCTGGGTGCCGGCGGTGTCGGCGTAGTCCACGTCCAGCACCACTGCGCACACGGTCTGCCCGTGGGAGCCGGCGCGCGTCATGTTGTCGGGGTGAAGGCGGAAGTTGCGGATCACGCCGTCGGCCGGCTGTCCGGTCTGCGCCAGCGAGGCCCACAGCTCCTGCTCGGCCGAGTAGAGCCGGTTCTCGCGGCGCATGTAGCCGACCGCGCCGATGCCCAGCACGACGACGGCCGTCATGACGATGGCGAAGAAGACCCAGATAAGGATTTCCCAGAGAGGCATCGATTCCGTCATCACATCACGATGTGCATGCCCTGCGCATAGGCGGCCATGCCATCCATGTAAAGGCGCAGCGCGGCCCTGGCCACCTGGGCGGCCTTCTGGGTGATGTCGATGCCCTTGTTGGCGATCTTCCAGGTGATGAAGTCGACCTTGAGCACCGCGTACTGCGAGTTGATGCCGTAGAACTGCTGGCGCACGCCCCAGAAGTCGAGCGACATGCCCACCGCGCCGAAGCGGAAGCCCGCGCCGCCCGAGCGTGCGAGGCGCCAGTCGCTGCTCTTGGCGTAGTTGTTGGTGTAGCTGACCGAGTTGTTCGTGTAGTTGTTGGTCAGGTTGTTGTACGTGTTCGACGTCGTGTTGTAGATCGTCGTATTGATGACGTGCTGCGTCGTGTTGTGGATGTGGTTCGTCGTGTTGAAGGTCACATCGGGCGAGGTGTGCACCGTCGGGCCGGTGACCGTGGTGGTCGAGGGCCCGTTGACCAGCACGTTGTTCGACGTGTTGATGGTGTCGTCGCGCCCGTCGCTGACGAAGCGGATTTCCTTGCCGTCGATGGTGCCGTTGAATCCGCCGGTGATGGCAAGCTGCACGCCGCCGGTGATGGTGTCGTTCAGACCGCCGCTGAGCACGCGCGTCTTGCCGCCCGAGATGGTCTGGTTCACGCCGCCGGTCACGGTCTCGGTGAAGCCGCCGGTCACGCTGCGGGTGTCCCCGCCGGTGATGGTTTCCTTGGCGCCGGCGGTGATGTCGCGCGTCTCGCCGTCCTTGTAGGTGGCCGACTCGTGGCCCTTGACGAGCGTGGTGCGGGTGCCGTCGGTGGTGTGGGTCTCGTCGGCTTCCACTTCAACGTCGAGGTTGCGCTCGGCGTGCAGCAGGATCTGCTCTGCGCCCGTGCGGTCCTCGAAGCGCAGCATGTTGGCCTGGTTGGCCGCGCCGCCCGAGCTGGAGCGCGTGAGGATGCCGCTGGCCGTGGCGTTGGCGGGTAGCTCCCACGGCGGCATCTGGTCGCTGTTGTAGACGCGGCCGGTGACGATGGGGCGGTCGGGCTCGCCGCCGATGAAATCGACGATCACCTCCTGGCCCACGCGCGGCATGTGCATGGTGCCGTAGTTGGCGCCGGCCCAGCTGCTGGACACGCGCACCCAGCAGGAGCTGTTTTCGTTCGACTGGCCGTAGCGGTCCCAGCGGAACTGCAGCTTCACGCGGCCGAAGCGATCGGTCCAGATCTCTTCGGGGCCGACCACGGTGGCGGTCTGCGGGCCGTTGGTGCGCGGGCGCGGCGTCTTGCGCGCGGGGCGGTAGGGCACGGAGGAGGGCAGCACGGTGAAGTCGAACTCGCACACTGATTCACTGCTGCCGCCCGAGGAGTACTCGGGCTCGCGCAGGTCGTAGCGGGTCTCGGTGACAAGGTACTCGCGGTTGTCCGACTCGCGCGGGCAATGCGTCATCTGGAACAGGTAGCCCGGCGCCATGCCCACCACGTTGGTGTGGCCCGCGGCCAGCTCGTGCGCGCACTGCAGCTCCTGCAGGCGGATCTTGGCGTAGGCGTCGCCCTGTTGGTGCTCGGTGTAGCCGCCGAGCCATTCGTAGACCTCGTAGGTCGAGTGCTCGTGCGGCTTGGGGTCTTGCTGCACGCTCTGGAGCGAGGCGCGCGACTTGCGGAAGTCGAAGTCGTCGAGCATCACGCGGCCGGAGGTGATCTGCTCGGCCACGCGCCACTGGTCGATGCAGGGCTCCAGCGCATTGACCACGCGGTCGCGCGGGCGGTAAGGGATGCTCGCGTGGCCCGGCAGCGGCTTGTAGCTGCCCGAGTCGTCGGCCAGCACCAGCAGGTGCGAGCCGTTGCCGTGCTCGAAGTGGTAGGCGATGCCTTCGTGTTCCATCAGGCGGCTGACGAAGGCGAAGTCGCTCTCCTGGTACTGCACGCAGTACTCCTGGGCGGAATAGCTGCCCGTGAGGCGCTTCTCGAACTGGAAGCCGTACTTGCCCAGCACTTCGTCGAGCACCTCGGGCACGCTCTTGTTCTGGAAGATGCGGCAGTCGGTGGTGCGCGTGAGGTACCAGAGCCACGGCTGCACCAGCGCGCGGTAGATGTAGTGGCGGCCGGTCTCGTTGGCGCGGCCCACGAGCTCGAAGCGCACCACGGTGCCGTTGAGGAATCGCGGGCCGCCTTCGTCGGCCAGCTCCAGCGTGAGCGAAGTGCCGAGCAACTGCTTCAGGTCGAGGCTGAAGCTGGTGCTGACCATGTCCACCTCGAACTCGAAAAGCTCGGAGAGCCCCTCCCGTCCCCGCATCGAGCGGAACTTGAGCTGCTCCGGGCTCATGACGGTGTGGACTTGGACTGTGCGCTGCATTCGGAACTTCCCTGACCCTTGGGTTTCCGCGGTTGGGAAACCTTCGGTGACAGTCTAGAAATCCCTTATGTCACATAAATGACGCGAGGGGTGCGAGAGGGCCGTTTTTCCCTCTGAAACACCCCTCGGAACGCTCACTGAAGCAATGTGTAGAAGAAGCCATTACAGGCTTCTTGCGCGAGCCTTACATCGAGGCTTCGAGCATCGCCTTGTAATCGTCGCGCGTGGCCAGGCGCGGGTTGGTCTTGTGGCAGTGGTCGGCCATGGCGCCGTCGATGATCTGCTCGAACATCGCAGGCGTCACGCCCACTTCGGCCAGGCCCTTGGGCAGGCCCAGGCGCGCGTTCATGTCGCGGATGGCATCGCCCAGGTCGCCGGCCGAATCGAGGTGCATGGCCTGCGCCATGCGCTGCAGGCGCTGTTCCTTCTGCACCGACTCGGCGCCCGAGTTGAAGTGGATCACCGCCGGCAGAAAGAGGGCGTTGAGCGTGCCGTGATGCAGGCGCGGATCGACGCCGCCCAGGCTGTGGCTCAGCGAGTGCACGCAGCCCAGGCCCTTCTGGAACGCCATCGCGCCCTGCATCGACGCGCTCATGAGGTTCAGGCGCGCCTCGCGGTCGCTGCCGTCCTTCGTCGCGCGTTCGATGTGGCCCCAGGCGCGCTCCAGTCCGTCGAGGCCGATGCCGTCGGCCGGTGGATTGAACGCGGCCGACATGAAGGTCTCCATGCAGTGCGCGATGGCGTCCATGCCGGTGGCGGCCGTGAGCTTGGGTGGCAGGCCCAGCGTGAGCTCGGGGTCGCAGATGGCGGCCTTGGGCATCAGGAACCAGCTGTGGAAGCCCAGCTTGCGATGGTCGTCGACGATGACGATGGCGCCGCGCGCCACCTCGCTGCCGGTGCCGCTGGTGGTGGGCACCGCGATCAGCGGCACCACGCGATCGGTGATGCGCGGCGAGCCGCCCTCGATGGTCGCGTAGGTCTTGAGCGGGCCCTCGTGCGTGGCCGCGATGGCCACGCCCTTGGCGCAGTCGATGGCGGAGCCGCCGCCCACGGCGATGAGGCCGTCGCAGCGGCCGCTGCGGTAGAGCTCCACGGCCGCGCGCACCGCGGCTTCTGTGGGATTGGAGGGCGTCTGGTCGAACACCGAGACCTCTAGGTCGGCGATGGCGTCGAGCGCCTTCTGCAGCACGCCCGCCGCGCGCACGCCGGCGTCGGTCACGATGAGTGGACGATTGATGCCGATGCGCGCACATTCGCTGGAAAGCAGCTTGATCGCGCCGAACTCGAACTGGATCTGGGTGAGGTATTGGATGAGTGCCATGGGGATGAAGGCCTCGGGGAGCCCGGGGCAGGTACGATTGCCGACCAGCCAAATCTAACAAGAGCGAACCGCCTTGCACATGAAAGAAACCCTTGCCGCTGTCGCGCCGGGCACACCGGCCGCCACGCGGCTCACGCCGAAGATGGCCAGCGTCGTCGAACGCATGGCCCGCGCAGGCCACCCGCCGCTGGACAAGCAGACGCCCGACGAGGCCAAGGCCTCCTACGAAAAGGGCGCCGGCGTGCTCGAAGTGCCGAAACCCGAACTGGCGCGCGTCGAAGACTTCACCATCGCGGCGCGCGACGGATACCCGATTCCCGCGCGCCTCTACGCGCCTTCGTCGGCGGTGCTGCCGGTGCTGATCTATTTCCACGGTGGCGGCTTCACCGTCGGCAACATCCGCACGCACGACACGCTGTGCCGCGTGCTGAGCAAGAAGAGCGGCTGCGCGGTGATCTCCGTGGACTACCGGCTGGCCCCAGCGCACAAGTTCCCGACCGCATCGAACGACGCATGGGACGCCTTCCAGTTCATCGCGAAGGAGGGCGCGAGCCTGGGCCTCGACCCGTCGAGACTGGCGGTGGGCGGCGACAGCGCGGGCGGCACGCTCGCGGCAGTCTGCGCCATCCTCGCGCGAGATGCGGGCCTGCCGCTCTCGCTGCAGCTGCTGATCTACCCCGGGACCACCGCACAGCAGGACACGGCCTCCCACCTGCGCCACGTCGACGGCCCGTTGCTGACCAAGGCCATGATCGACTTCTTCTTCGCGCAGTACGTCAACACCCCGGCCGACCGCGACGACTGGCGCTTCGCGCCGCTGCTGGCCGACGACGTCGACGGCGTGGCTCCGGCGTGGATCGGGCTGGCCGAATGCGACCCAGTGGTCGACGAAGGCATCGCCTACGCCGACAAGCTGCGCGCGGCCGGCGTGCCGGTCGACCTGGAGATCTACCGCGGCGTGATCCACGAATTCATCAAGATGGGCCGGGCGATTCCGGAGGCGCTGCAGGCGCAGGACGATGCGGCCCGGGCACTAAAGGAGGCACTGAACCCATGAGCGAAACAGCATCAACCCAACGCAAGGACTTCCGCTTCTTCCACCGCCTGCGCGTCCGCTGGGCCGAAGTCGACATGCAGAAGATCGTCTTCAACGCGCACTACCTGATGTACTTCGACACTGCCATCGCCGACTACTGGCGTGCGCTGGCGCTGCCGTACGAAGAGTCGATGCACGCGATGGGCGGCGACCTTTACGTGCGCAAGGCGACGGTCGATTTCCGCGCATCGGCGCGCATCGACGACGTGCTCGACGTGGGCATGCGCTGCGCGCGCATCGGCAATTCGTCGATGGTGTTCGAGGGCGGACTGTTCCGCCAGGACCAGTTCCTGGTCGGCTGCGAGCTGGTCTACGTGTTCGCCGATCCGGCGACGCAGACCTCGAAGCCGGTGCCGCCGGCGCTGCGCGAGGTGCTGCTGGGTTACGAGGCCGGTGAGTCGATGCGCACCATCGAGACGGGCGACTGGGCCACGCTGGGCGAAGGCGCCGGTGCGCTGCGGCGGGCCGTGTTCATCGAGGAACAGAACATTCCCGAATCTCTGGAGTGGGACGAGCAGGACGCCGTGGTGCTGCACGCGGTGGCGCGCAACCGGCTCGGCCAGGTCATCGCCACGGCCCGGCTGCTGCCGGCCGAGAACGGCATCTCGCACATCGGCCGCGTGGCGGTGCACCGCAACCTGCGCAGCGGCGGCCATGGCGCCGCGGTGATGCAGGTGCTGGAAGACGCCGCCCGGGAGCGCGGCGACAGCGTGGTCGCGCTGAACGCGCAACGCAGTGCCGAGCGCTTCTACACGCGGCTGGGCTACGTGCCGCATGGCGAAGGCTTCGAGGAGGCCGGCATCCCACACATCGAGATGCGCAGGTCTCTTCTTTCTTCTTCCGCTCAGTAGCGGCTCGGCGGATCGGGGACGTAGCCCGGGTCCGAGCCCGGGAACGGCGACGGCCCCGCCGGGCGCGGCCAACGTGGAGCGGGCGGCACCTGGATCACGCCGGCGGCGACGAGGTTCTCGCGGCTGTCGTAGCGGATGCGGATGACTTCGTCGGGCGACGACTGTGCGCGCTCGAAAGTGGTCTTGCCGACGTACGAGGTCTCGCGGCGGCCGTGCGCCGTGCCCAGGCTCGGGCTGGGTGCGGATTGCCGGGCCAGGCTGCCTGAAGACTCGGCGGCCGCTGCAGGTGCTGCGCTGTCGGCTGCACCGGCCTTCGCCCGCGCGTCACCCTGGTACGACGACGATTCGCTGCGGCGCTCGCGTTCGGAGCCATATCCACCGTATCCGCCGCTGTCGTCACGGCGCGGGAAAGGAGTGACGGGCGGAGGCAGCGGCTCGGGCATGCGCTCACGGAACATCGCGACGCCGATCACGCCCACGTCGTCGGGCCGGCCGGTGCGGCTGGCGTAGGAGTTGCCGGCCGCGGCGAACTCGAAGGCCGCGATCTGCGAGTCGCTCTTGCGCCAGCCGGTGATGTCGCTGCGCTCGCGGGCGCTGAACACGTAGCCGTTCTGCAGCACGCCCGCGGTTTCGCCGGTGACCACGTTGACGCCGTCCACGGACATCACCGCCATGATGCGCTCGCCCATCGCGTTGCGCGCCCGGATCGCATAGCGCGCGCCGGGGCGGCCGGCCACCCAGTATTCGCCGCGATGGCGGTAGATCGGCAGCTCGGCGCCGGTGCCGCGGTCGACCACGCTGATCTGCATGAGCGAGCCGATGCGGCTGGACGGCGTGGAGGGAACATAAGGCCGTTCCGAGGTCTGCGCGCAGGCCGGGAGCGAGGCCATGGCGGTCATGGCTGTCGCGGCCAGGGCGGTGGAAAAGAATCTGCGCTTCATGGTGGTCTTCCTTGCCGGAGTTGATCGGTGCAGGCTTCTACGGAGCAGCACCGCCGGCAGGGTTAAACGACGCGCAAAAAAAATGGCGCTATCTCCTGGATAGCGCCAAACGCTCCTTTTCTCCAGGGGCGTTGGGGGTATCGTGGCTCAGATGTCTTCGAGCAAAGGGTAGGGCAGCGGCTCGACCGTGAGCGCCGGCCCATCGGCCGCGCCCGCGCGCAGGCCGCCGGCCTCGAGCGCGGCGATCTGCATCGAGATCAGGGCGGACCAGCCGCCGCCGGGCGCCGGCGCGGCCTGAGCCACGGTGCCCACGGGCTGCTCGGCATCGCCGGCGGCAAAGACTTCCTGGCCGACGGAAACCGGCGCGTCGGCCTGCACGAGGTAGGTACGGCGCTTCAGCGTGCCGCGGAACTGGCTGCGCGCGACCACTTCTTGGCCCGGGTAGCAGCCCTTCTTGAAGTTCACGCCGCCCACGGATTCGTAGTTGATCATCTGCGGCACGAAGGCCTCGATGACGGGCGTGGTCAGGGTCACGATGCCGCTGCGGACCTCGCTCCACTGCCAGAGGTTGTCGTCCAGCGCGGGGCCGGCGGGGGCGGCATGGCCGGCCGGCGCAATCCACAGCGCGCGCGGCACGCCGTCCGCGGGGTAGAGCGACACGGCGCTGACATCGTCGCCGACGGCGGTGCGCTTGCCGGGCGGGGCGGCGGCGTCGAGGCCGTTGGCGGTCAGGGCGGTGCCGGCGAGGCCGTAGAGCGCGTACTGCCCCGTGGCATCGCTCAGCTTGGCCTTGGCGCGAAGCACATACATCGACAGGCGCTTGAGCGTGGCGGCCAGGATGTCGCGGCTGCACACCAGCAGGATCAACTCGGGTTGCGGCTTGATGCCGATGAAACTTGCGATCACACGGCCCTTGGCGGTGCACAGCGCGGCCAGCCGGGCGTCGGAGGTGCCGAGCAGGGAGAAATCCTGTGTGAGCTGGCCGTGGAGGAAGCTGGCGGCATCGGGACCTTCGGCCCGGATCACGCCGAGATGGGAGAGGGCGGTCACCCCATTGAGAACGACAGTGGTCATCGCTGAATTATCATGGCCGTGCCTGTTCCTTCGAGGCGGCAGGGGCTCCAGCCCTTCGGTTCGCAAGGGCACCGTTTTTTGATTGCCTCCGGCTTTTTCCCCGTCATCCCCACATCGGACTCGTGCGCAGTTTCTTCCTCACGCTCTTCCTGCTCGCCGCCCTGGCCGTGCTCGCGCTCGGCGGCGCCGGCCTCTGGTGGGTGCACCAGCCGCTCAAGCTGCCCGCGCCCAGCGTCGACCTGTCTGTCGAGCCCGGCACCACGCCGCGCGGCATCGCCCAGGCGGTGGCCGACACGGGCGTCGACGTGCAGCCGCAACTGCTCTACCTGTGGTTCCGCATCTCCGGACAAGACCGCCAGATGCGCGCCGGCAGCTACGAGCTGGAACGCGGCGTCACGCCCAAGCTGCTGCTCAACATCCTGGTGCGCGGCGAGGAAGCCACGCGCAGCGTGGTGCTGGTGGAAGGCTGGAACATCCGCCAGGTGCGCGCCGCGCTCGCCAAGGCCGACCAGCTCAAGCCCGAGAGCGTGGGCATGACCGACGACGCGCTCATGGCCAAGCTGGGCAAGCCGGGCGTGCACCCGGAAGGGCGCTTCTTCCCGGACACGTACACCTATTCGAAGGGCTCGACCGACATCGCCCTGCTGCAGCGCGCGATGCGGGCCATGGACAAGAAGCTCGAAGCCGCCTGGGCCGCCCGAGCATCCGACTTGCCGCTGAAATCGGCCGATGAGGCGCTTATTCTGGCCAGTATTGTCGAAAAGGAGACAGGCAAGGCCAACGACCGCTCAGAAATCGCGGCCGTGTTCACCAATCGCCTGCGCATCGGCATGCCGCTGCAGACCGACCCGACCGTCATCTACGGCATGGGCACGGCCTTCGACGGCAACCTGCGCAAGAAAGACTTGCAGGCCGACACGCCCTGGAACACCTACACGCGCGGCGGCCTGCCGCCCACGCCGATTTCCATGCCCGGCAAGGCAGCGCTGCTGGCCGCGGTGCAGCCGGCGCAAAGCAAATCGCTGTATTTCGTGTCGCGCGGCGACGGCACGAGCCAGTTCAGCAGCTCGCTCGACGACCACAACCGCGCGGTCAACCGATATCAGCGCGGTGGCGGCGACTCCAGTAAACAGAAGGCGACGACCCAATGAGTGACAACGGCCTGTTCCTGACGCTCGAAGGCATCGACGGGGCCGGCAAGTCCAGCCACCTCGACGCGCTGGAGGCGCTGTTCAAGGCCAAGGGCCGCACGGTGGTGCGCACGCGCGAGCCCGGCGGCACGCCGCTGGCCGAAACGCTGCGCGGGCTGATCCTCGAAAAGCCGATGGACCCGCTGACCGAATCGTTGCTGGTGTTCGCGGCGCGGCGCGATCACATCGTGCAGGTCATCGAGCCGGCGCTGGCGCGCGGCGACGTGGTGCTTTGCGACCGGTTCACCGATGCAACCTTCGCCTACCAGGGCGCGGGGCGAGGTTTCGACAACACCGTCCTGTCCACGCTGGAGCAATGGGTCCAGGCGCAGGCCGGCAGCGCGAAGCTGCTGCAGCCGCAGGTCACGCTATGGTTCGACCTGGCCCCCGAGATCGCTGCCCAGCGGCTGGCCGGCGCCCGGGTGCCCGACAAGTTCGAGGCCCAGCCGGTCGAGTTCTTCCGCCGCGTGGCACAGGGTTATGCGGACCGCGCGAGCGCCGATGCCTGGCGCTTCGTGCGCATCGATGCCAGCCAGACGCGCGAGCAGGTCTGGCAGCAGATCGAATCCGAGCTGACGGCGCGCGGCGTGCTGGCCGGCGGAGGCGACCGATGAGTGCCGAGGCGCTGTCCCCCTGGCTGCGCAAGCCGCTGACCGAGCTGCTTCGCCAGCGCGGCCATGCCTGGCTCTTGCAGGGCCCCTCCGGCATCGGCCAGTACGAATTGGCGCTGGCCCTGGCCTCCGCCTGGCTGTGCGAACAGCCGACGCAGGAAGGCGTCGCCTGCGGCCATTGCCCGAGCTGCCACGCCATCGAGGTGCGCACGCATGCGGACCTTTGCGTGCTGATGCCCGAGATCGCCATGCACGAGCTGAACTGGCCGCTCGACGAGAAGGCCCAGGCCGAGATCGACGACAAGAAGCGCAAGCCCAGCCGCGAGATCCGCGTGGAGGCGATGCGCGACGCGGTCGGCTTCGCGCAGCGCACCAGCGCGCGCGGGCGCGGCAAGGTGGTGCTGGTGTATCCGGCCGAGCGCATGAACACGATCACCGCCAACGCGCTGCTGAAGACGCTGGAAGAGCCGGTCGGCGACGTGCGCTTCGTGCTCGCCAGCGAGGCCGCCTGGCAGCTGCTGCCGACCATCCGCAGCCGCTGCCTGGGCTTCACGCTGCCCTGGCCGGAGCCTGCAGAGGCCGAGGCCTGGCTTGCCGCGCAGGACATTCCTGCCGCCGATGCCGGCGCGCTGTTGCGTGCCGCCGGCGGCCGGCCTACCGATGCCCTGAAGCTTGCGCGCTCGGGGCAGTCGCCCAAGGCCTGGGCGCTCCTGCCCAAGGCCATGGCCCGCGGCGAGGTCGGGGCGCTGGCCGATCACGCGCCCGCGCAGGCCGTCGGTGCGCTGCAGAAGCTCTGCCACGACCTGATGGCCGTCGGCAACGGCGCCGCGCCCCGTTTCTTCGATGCCGTCGACCTGCCGGCGGCGCCGTCCCGGCTGGCGCTCGCGCGCTGGTCGAAGTCGCTCGCAAGTGCCGCAAGAACCGCGGAACACCCGTTCAATGCGGGCCTCATGCTCGAAGCGCTTGTGAGCGAAGCGCGAACCACCCTAAACTCTGCCGCTCGTCGCCCATGAACCAACCTGCCGCCCCAGCTGCGCCCGCAGCAGCCTCCACACCCGCCCGGCCGAGCGTCATCCAGCTCGCGATCAAGGAAAAGGGCGCGCTGTACGCGGCCTACATCCCGCTGTTCGCCGAGGGCGGCATCTTCATTCCCACCTCCCGCGAATACCGCCTTGGCGACGACGTCTACGTGCTGCTGACGCTGCCCGAAGACCCGCAGCGCTACCCCGTGGCCGGCAAGGTGGCCTGGATCACGCCGCCGCGCGCCGCCGGCAACCGGGCTCCGGGCGTGGGCATCCGTTTTCCTTCCGACGAGAAGTCGCGCCAGCTGAAGGCGCGCATCGAGGCGGCGCTCGGCGGCTCGATGGCCTCCGACCGCCCCACGCAAACCATCTGAGTCTCCCGCCGTCCCGGTGACGCGGAACTCGTTCGACGGCGCCGACCTCCCATACAGGGCCCCGACAACCGGGCGAGGGCCAGACCAGGGCGGGCGCCGCGTTCACCCTCATTTCCGATGTTCACAGACTCCCACTGCCACCTCACTTTTCCCGAATTCGCGGGCCAGATGCCGCAGATCCGCGCCGCCATGGCCGCGGCGCAGGTCGACCGGGCGCTGTGCATCTGCACCAAGCTCGAGGAATTCGACGAAGTGCAGGCCCTTGCCGCCAGCTACGACAACTTCTGGGCCAGCGTGGGCGTGCACCCCGACAACGAGGACATCGCCGAGCCTTCGGTCGAAGACCTGGTGAGCCTCTCGCAGCGGCCGCGCGTGGTCGCCATCGGCGAGACCGGCCTCGATTACTACCAGATGGAAGAGCGCAAGGGCGGCCGCAGCATCTCCGACCTGGAATGGCAGCGCGACCGATTCCGCGTGCACATCCGCGCCGCCCGCCACACCGGCAAGCCGCTGATCATCCACACCCGCGAGGCCTCGGCGGACACGCTGGCGATCCTGAAGGAGGAGGGCGAAGACGCCTCGCCCGGCGCGGCCGGCGGTGTTTTCCACTGCTTCACCGAGACCGCCGAGGTGGCGCGCGCGGCGCTCGACCTGGGTTTCTACATCTCGTTCTCCGGCATCCTGACCTTCAAGAAGGCGCAAGACCTGCGCGACGTGGCCGCCTTCGTGCCGCTGGACCGCATGCTGATCGAGACCGACAGCCCGTACCTCGCGCCGGTGCCATACCGCGGCAAGACCAACAATCCGTCGTACGTGCCCTACGTGGCGCAGCAGATCGCCGAGCTCAGGAAGATGCCCGTGGAGGCCATCGCCAAGGTCACGAGCGACAACTTCGAGGCATTGTTCAGGGACGTCAAATCATGAAAAACTACTTCAAGAAATCGATTTATCTCATTGTCATTGCTGCATCTTTTGCAGCGCATGCCGGTTCGTTCGAAGATTTCTTCCGGGCCGTGCGCGGCGACAACGCCAGCGGCGTGCGCAACCTGATCCAGCGCGGTTTCGACCCCAACACGCGTGACGAACACGGCCAGACGGGCCTGCTGATCGCGCTGCGGGAGCCGTCGCCCAAGGTGATCAAGGTCCTGATCGAGGCGCCGCAGACCGACGTGGACATCGCCAGCCCGAAGGACGAGACCCCGCTGATGCTGGCCGCCATCAAGGGCCAGCAGGACGTGGTCGACCAGCTGCTCAAGCGCGACGCTGCCGTCAACAAGACCGGCTGGACGCCGCTGCACTACGCGGCCACCAGCGGGCAGATCGCGATCATGAAGACGCTGCTCGAGAATTTCGCTTTCATCGACGCGCAGTCGCCCAACGGCACCACGCCGCTGATGATGGCGGCCATGTACGGCTCCAACGATGCAGTGAAACTGCTGCTGGACGAGGGTGCCGACACGACCATGAAGAACCAGCTGGGAATGACTGCCGTCGATTTCGCCAACAAGGCGAACCGTTCCGAAGCCGCTTCGATGATCGCCGCGGCCGCCAACGCGAAGGCCAGCGCGGCCAAGGCGGTTCCGAAGGACGGCAAGTGGTAGGACGCTGAGGAGCCAGTCCCTCAGCGCGGCTGCTGCTGCGTCGTGCAGTGGATGCCGCCGCCGCCCGCGGCGATGGCGTCGATGTCGAGCTGAACCACCTCGCGGCGCGGGAACAGCTCGCGCAGCAGCGAACGGGCATTCCCGTCCGCGCGCGCATCGCCGAACTGCGGCGCGATCACCGCGCCGTTGCAGACGTAGATGGAGATGATCGGACAGAGCCCCGGGTGCTCCTGCAGAAGCCTGTCGACGCGCGGCTGCAGCCAGCCCTTGACGACAGGCGCCGGACAGACCAGCGTGACGAGGCTGTCGTCCATGTAGGTTTCGATGCGGCTCAGGCCGCTGCGGATCTGGTCGAGCGACTTGCTCACGCTGTCGAGCAGCAGGCGCCCGGACACGGTCAGCTCGACGCCGCGACCTTTGCGCCGGAACAGCGGCTGGCCGACTTGCTCCTCGAGCTGCGCGATCTGATGGCTCACGGCGGACTGGGAGATGCAGAGTTCCTCCGCGGCACGCGAGTAGCTTCCCAGGCGGGCGGCAGCTTCGAAGCCGATCAGGAATCTGAAGGAAGGCAGTCTGGCGTTCGACATGGTGCGGGGGCTTCTTGTGGTGATTCGATGCTAATGCTCGGTGGATGAGCTCTTGCTCGTAGACATTCATCATCCACACAATGTGCATTATGTAAAATAGAAGAAGGGCTCGAATCACCGGCTGTGTACCGGCAGCCCCCGCTGCCGGCTGCCAGCATCAGGGCTGGCATATAAATCCGAAGTCTGGAACGTCCCGCGTTCCGCTCAGAAAGCCGGGATCACCGCACCCTTGTACTTGTCCTGGATGAACTTGCGGACCTCCGCCGTGTGCAGCGCGGCCACGAGTTTCGCGACGGCCGGCGAGCTCGCGTTGTCCTTTCGCGAGGCGATGAAGTTGGCATAGGGCGACTTCTGGCCGCTTTCGATGAAGAGCGCGTCCTTGCCCGGATCGAGCTTCGCCTCCAGGGCGTAGTTGGTGTTGATCAGCGCCAGGTCCACGTCGGGCAGCGCGCGCGGCAGCTGGGCGGATTCGAGCTCGCGGATCACCAGCTTCTTCGGGTTGGAGACGATGTCGCGCGCGGTCGACTTGATGTTGGACGGGTCCCTCAGCTTGATCAGCCCTTCCCGCGCCAGCAGCGACAGCGCCCGGCCCGAGTTGGACGGGTCGCTCGGGATCGCCACCACGGCGCCCTCGCGCAGCTCCGATGCCTTGCGGATCTTCTGCGAGTACGCACCGAACGGTTCGATGTGCACGTCGCTGTTGGGCACCTCCACGATGTCGGTCTTGCGGTCCTTGTTGAAGGACTCGAGGTACGGCCGGTTCTGGAAGAAATTGGCGTCCAGCTGCTTGTCGCTCACCGCCAGGTTCGGCTGCACGTAGTCGTTGAACACGCGGACCTGCAGGTCGACGCCCTGCGCCTTGAGCTGCGGCCGGATGAATTCGAGGATCTCGGCGTGCGGCACCGGCGAGGCTGCCACGCGAAGCACCTCCTGTGCATGCGCGGCGGCACCCAGGCCTGCGACGGCGGCAAGCGTCATCACGGAGAAAGCGCGTCGGAATGAAAACAACATGGTTCTGGTTCCCTCGGGAAATATGAATGGGTTTTGTTGGTGGCCTTCTTCGAACGAGAAGGCCGGGGCGCCGCAGGTTAGCCGCGCGGCCCTTCGGCCCAAACAACGGATCGGCGCTTCCATATCTGTTTTTTGCATGCGCGGTGTTCCAAGGCCGGCCCGACGCTTCTTATGCATGCACCGGCTAAGCAATCCCAAAAGCCTTCTTTGGCGAGCCTGCCTGCCACGCGTAGCCTGCGCCGTTCCTTCCTTTCCCACCGAGGACTCCGCAGATGAACGATCGTTTGAACCGCGTGCACGCATCGCGCTCCGCCGCCGTGAAGGCCGGCCTCGACCATCCCGTGATCGACACGGATGTCCACGTCAACGACTACGCGCCCGTGCTCGAGGACTACGTGGCGCAGTACGGCGGCAACAAGCTCGTCGATGCGCTGCGCAAGGCGCTGGGCGGGCGCTTCGTCACGCGCAACGGGGGCGGCAAGGACTGGTACCAGCAGACGCCCGAGGAGCGCCAGTTCCATCGCACGCTGCGCGCGCCGTGGTGGGCCCGCGTCACGCGCAACACCTACGACCTCGCCACCTACACCCTGCCCGCGCTGCTCTACGAGCGCCTGGGCGAACAGGGCTCGGACTATTCGATCCTGTTCCCCCAACGACGTGCTCTCCCCCGCCGCTGCCGGCAGCGAATACCGCCAGCCGCTGCACCGCGCCATCAACCACTTCCACGCCGACCAGTACCGGCCCTACGCCGACCGCCTCACCCCGGTGGCGGGCATTCCGCTGCACACGCCGCAGGAAGGCATCGAGGAACTGGAGTTCGCGGTCAAGACGCTCGGGCTGAAGGTGATCAACATCGCCGGCGGCGTGCGTCGTCCGATCCGCGCCATCGCCGAGAAATACCCGCCCGCCGAGCACCCTGAGATCGCCAAGCAGGTGGGCTACATCGACTTCTACGGCATCGACAGCGAGCACGACTACGACCCCTTCTGGGCCAAGGTGGTCGAGCTCGGCGTGCCCGTCACCACGCACTACGGCAGCCAGGGGTGGACGGGGCGGCAATCGATCAGCAACTACATGAACAACCACATCGGCCATTTCGCCGATGGCTCGCAGGCCTTCGCCAAGGCGCTGTTCTTCGGCGGCGTGACGCGGCGCTTCCCCGGCCTGCGCGTGGGCCTGCTCGAAGGCGGTGCCGACTGGGGCGCGCACGTCTACACGCACCTCGTGGACCGATGGGAGAAGCGCAACAGGCACGCGGTACGCAACTACGACCCGGCGGAGGCCGACGTGGAACTGCTCGCCTCGCTGTTCGAGCGCTACGGCGCCGACTTCCTCAAGGGCCGCACGCTCGACAAGTCGAAGCTGCTGCGCGACAGCCTCGGCATCTCCGCGCTGCCGCACAGCCGCGAGCCGAACGAATCGGAGATCGACGACTTCGCGCTCGCCGGCATCGAGAAGGTCGAGGACATCCGCGACCGCTGGGTCAACAACTTCTACTTCGGCTCCGAGGCGGACGACCGCACCGTGGCAGCGGCCTTCAACGACCGCGTGAACCCGCTGGGCACCAAGATCAACGCGATCTGGTCGTCCGACGTCGGCCACTGGGACGTGCCCGAGTTCACCGAGCCGCTGGCCGAGACCTGGGATCTCGTGCAGCAAGGCGTGATCTCCGCCGCCGACTTCAAGGCCTTCGTCTTCGAGAACCCGCATCGCTTCTATACGGAAGCCAATCCGCGCTTCTTCGAAGGCACCGAGGTCGGCCGCAAGCTCGGCCTGAAAGGCAGCAAATGAGCCGGCTGCATCCATTCCTCGCCAGTCTGCGTCGCTGGGCCTCCCTGCCCCTCGCCCTGGCGCTCACGGCGGCTGCCGTCTCGCCGGCGCAGGCGGCGCCCGACACCATCCGCATCGGCGTGGCCACGGCCGGCGGCGGCGACCCGGTCACCTGGGGCGGATCGCCGGGCGGCGTCGCGCGCGTCAACAACTGGCTGGAAGAAGAGTTCAAGGCATCGGGCATCAAGGTCGAGTGGCTGTTCTTCAAGGGCGCGGGCCCGGCAGTGAACGAAGCCCTCTCCAACAAGCAGATCGACTTCGCCTACCAGGGCGACCTGCCGCAGATCGTCGGCCGCTCCAACGGCCTGAAGACCAAGCTGCTGCTGGTGAGCGGCGCACGCAACAACCTCTACCTGGTGGCGCCGCCGAAATCGGACATCAAGTCGATCAAGGACCTGAAGGACCGCACTGTCTCGATCTTCCGCGGCACCAACGGCCACCTCGTCGCCATCAACGTGCTCGCGGCCAGCGGATTGACGGAGCGGGACGTCAAGGGCGTCAACCTCGACGTGGGCAGCGCGCAGGCCGCGCTGGTGTCGAACGGCGTCGACGCGGCTTTCGGCGGCTACGAATGGTTCAAGGTGCGCGACGAGGGCCTGGCCAAGGTGGTGTATTCCACCCAGGGGCAAGACCCGGCCTTCACGCGCCAGGCCTCGCTGCTGGTGCGCTCCGAGTTCGAGCAGGCCAACCCCGCCGAGGTGCAGCGCGTGGTCGACGTGTTCGTGCGCGCGGCGCGCTGGTCGTCCGACGAGAAGAACCGCGACGAGCTGTTCCGCATCTGGGCGCGCAGCGGCACGCCGGTCGCGTCCTGGGCCGCCGAGTTCGACCAGCAGCAGCTCGCCCCGCGCAACTCGCCGCTGGTCGACGACTTCATCATCGGGCGCTACAAGGCCGTGGTCGCCGATGCGCTCAAGCTCAAGCTGATCCGCCGCGAGGTGTCGATCGACGACTGGTTCGATACGCGCTACCTCAAGAACGCGCTGAAGAAACAAGGGCTGGAGAACTACTGGACGGCCTATGACGCCAAGGGCAATCCCAAGGCCGGGGCTGCCGCATCGGTCGCGGCTCGATGAGTGCCGAAGCCGAGCTGACGGCCGTCCTGCAGCCCCGCGACGGCGCACCCGCGTCCGGCGGGGCGCGGATTCCTGTGCCGACGCTGCCCTGGCGGCGCATCGCCCGCATCGGAGAAAGCGCCCTGCCCTGGCTCCTGCCCGTCGCGCTGCTCGCGCTCTGGTATGCAGGCGCCGAGCAGGGCTGGATCTCGCCGCAGGTGCTGCCGCCGCCGCAGTTCGTCTGGGAAACCCTGCGCGACCTGGCCACCAGCGGTGACCTCTGGCTGCACGTCAGCACGAGCTTCGCGCGCGTGGGCATCGGCTTCATCGTCGGCACGCTGCTCGGCTTCGTGCTGGGCACCGCCATGGGCCTGTCGCGCAGCGTGGAGGCCTATGTGCTGCCCAGCTTCAATGCGCTGGTGCAGATCCCGGTGCTGGCCTGGCTGCCCTTCGTGCTGCTGATCGTGGGCATCGGCGAGCCGCTGAAGTACATCCTGATCGCCAAGGCGGCGCTGGTGCCAGTGGCGCTGAACACGCTGCAGGGCTTCCGCCAGACGCCCGTGGCGCTGCGCGAGGTGGGCGAGGTCTACGGCTACAGCAGGCGCCAGCAGGTGCTCGAGATCGTGCTGCCGCACGCCGTGCCCACGCTCTTCACCGGCGTGCGGCTGGGCTTCACCAAGGCCTGGCTCTCGCTGGTGGTCGTGGAGCTCGTGGCTTCCAGCGAAGGGCTGGGCTATCTCATCGTCTATGGACGCCAGCTGTTCCAGCTCGACCTGGTGATGGCTGCCGTGATCGTGGTGGGCGCCATTGGCTATGCCATCGACCGCCTGCTCGACCGGCTCGAAGCCGCCGTGCGCAGGCGCCAACCGGGCGGAGCCTCGCGATGAGCACCTCCACGCAGGACGCGGCCGAGCTGGCCGTGGTACAGCCACTGAGGCCCGAGCAACGCGGCCGCTGGCGCGGCTTCGTGCTGCCGGTGGCGGCCGTCGCGTTGTGGTGGCTGCTGTCGTCTCTCGACGTCGTCAACTCGGCGCTGCTGGTCTCCCCGGCCAAGGTGTTCGACACTGCGGTCGACCAGGTCGCGAGCGGGCGCCTCTGGCGCGCACTGAGCGCCAGCCTCGCACGCGAGGCCACGGGCTTCCTGATCGGCACCGCCTCGGGCCTGGTGCTCGGCGCGCTGCTGGGACTGTCGCCGCTTTTCAACCGCATCGTCGGCCCGAGCTTCAACACCTTCAAGCAGATCTCGCTGTTCGCCTGGATCCCGCTGATCTCGGTGTGGTTCGGCCTGGGCGACGTGGCCAAGGTCGTGTTCCTCTCGCTGGCCGCGCTGGTGCCGGTGGTCGTCAACACCTGCGACGGCATCCGCACCACGCCGGCACCCTTGCTCGAAGTGGCGCGCGTCTACGGCTTCACGCGCTGGCAGACCGTCACGCAGGTGGTGCTGCCGGCCGCCCTGCCCTCGATCTTCACGGGCGTGTACCTGGCGCTGATCTATTCCTGGCTCGCGACCATCGGCGCCGAATACCTGCTGGTGGCCGGCCGCGGCATCGGCAACACGCTGATCGAGGGCAGCGAGCATTTCCAGATGGACCTGGTGATCTTCGGCATGTTCGTGATCGGCCTGGTCGGCTGGCTCATGAACGCATCGGCACGCGCCCTGGAGCGCAAGCTGGCGCGCTGGACCGGCCGCAGCAACTGAAACCGCACAACGCAGGCAAAGAACAAGCAATGAGCAACGCAACGATCCCGAACGCTTCGTCGAACGCACTCGACATCCGCGCGCTGGGCAAGCGCTACGCGAGCACGCAGGCCGATGGCGGCGAGCTGCAGGTGCTCGAAGGCATCGACCTGCACGTGCCCGCCGGGCGCTTCGTGAGCATCGTCGGCACGAGCGGCTGCGGCAAGTCGACGCTGCTGCGCCTCATCCTCGGGCTCGACGCGCAGTACGAAGGCCAGATCCTGCTCGGCGGCCAGCCCATCTCGGGCACCGGGCGCGAGCGCGGCATCGTGTTCCAGGACCACCGGCTCTTTCCGTGGCTGACGGTGGCGCAGAACATCGCCGTCGGCCTGCGCAACGCGCCCTTCACCGCGAAGGAGAAGGCCGAGCTCGTGGCCGAGCACGTCGCGCTGGTGGGCCTGAACGGCTTCGAGCGCTCGTGGCCGCACCAGATCTCCGGCGGCATGGCGCAGCGCGTGGCGATCGCGCGCGGGCTCGTGAACCGTCCGCGCGTGCTGCTGCTCGACGAGCCCTTCGGCGCGCTCGACGCGCTCACGCGTTCACGCCTGCAGAACGAGCTGCAGCGCATCTGGCAGAAGGAGCGCATCACGATGCTGCTGGTCACGCACGACGTGGAGGAAGCCGTCTTCCTCGGCGACCGCGTGGTGGTGATGCAGCCTTCGCCGGGGCGCATCCGGCGCATCGTCGACGTCGACCTGCCCCATCCGCGCAACCGCAGCGATCCGGAGTTCATCCGGCTGCGCGACGACGTGCTCGGCGACTTCCTGGACACCGGGCCGGCGCCGCGCGCCGAGTCGCCGACCAGGGGCGGCATCGCCGCGGGCAGCGTCACCCTGCCGCAGTTGCAGCTCGCCTGGTGACGCGCTCGAATCGTGTACTGCGCCGGCTGCGGTTCAGCCAGCCTCGTGCGGCCTCCGCCCGCGACGGGGCGTAGTCGCCTTCAAGCGACCTTTCGTCCCTTGACGGAGAACTGGTTGACGGGCCGCTCCAGCCCGAGGTTCTCGCGCAGGGTTCGCCCTTCGTATGCCGTGCGGAACAGCCCGCGGCGCTGGAGTTCGGGAATCACCAGGTCCACGAACTCCTCGAGCGATTCGGGCAGCACCGGCGGCATCACGTTGAAACCGTCGGCCGCGCCGTTCTCGAACCACTCCTGCATCCTGTCAGCGATGGTCTGCGGCGTGCCCACCACCACCCAGTGGCCGCGCGCGCCGGCGAGGTATTCGTAGAGCTGCCGCACGGTGAGCCTGTCGCGCCGCGCCAGCTCCAGAACCACGTGGGCGCGGCTGTTGCGCCCCGCCGGCGGTTCCGGGATGTAGGGCGGTGGCGCATCCAGGTCCCAGGTCGACAGGTCCTCGCCGGGCCAGAAGGTGTGCAGCGTGTTCAGCCCCACCGACGGATGGATCAGCCCCTGGAGCTTCGCCCACTTGGCCTCGGCCTCTTCCTGCGTGCGGCCGATCACCGGCGAGATGCCGGGCAGCACCAGCAGCTGCTCGGGCCGCCGGCCATACCTGGCCAGCCTGCCCTTCACGTCGCGGTAGAACGCCTGCGCCTCGGCCAGGCTGGTCCAGGCGGTGAAGATGGCTTCGGCCGACGCGGCAGCGAGCTCGCGCCCCGGCTCCGACGACCCCGCCTGCACGATCACCGGATAGCCCTGCGGCGGCCGCTCCAGGTTGAGCGGGCCCGCAACCTTGAAGTACTTCCCCGAATGGTTGATGGCATGCAGCTTGGCCGGGTCGAAGTATTTGCCCGAGACCGGATCGCGCTGGAACGCGTCGTCCTCGAAGCTGTCCCACAGGCCCTTGGCCACGTCGATGAACTCGTGCGCCTGCTCGTAGCGGGAGGCGGGGTCGGGGTGCCTGTCGAGGCCGAAGTTGCCGTGCACGTTGTCCGCGCTGGTGGTCACCACGTTCCAGGCCGCGCGCCCCTTGCTGAGATGGTCCAGCGAGGCGAACTTGCGCGCCAGGAGAAAGGGGTCCTCGTAGGTGGTCGAGGCGGTCGCGACGAAGCCGATGTGCCGTGTCACCGCCGAAAGCGCCGCCCACAGCGTCACGGGCTCGAAGTAGGACACCCGCCCCTGGCGGCTGAAGGCTTCCTTGTCGCCATGGAAGCCGACACCGGGTGTGTCGGCCACGAACACCTGGTCGAACAGGCCGCGCTCGGCGGTCCTGGCGACCTCGATGTAGTGGTCGATGTTGACGCCTGAATCGACCTGAGAACCCGGATGGCGCCATGCGGCCACGTGATGGCCGGTGGCCATGATGAAGGCGCCGAGGCGCAGCTTGCGTTGACTCATGAGATGAGATGCCGTGCTGGAAATGAACGGAACGGCATCAGGCGTGCCGCAAAGCACGCCACGTTAGAGCGGCTCGGGGGCCGCGCCAAATAAGAAATCCGCGCTTCCTTATTCGCCCGCTGGCACGGCGTCACCAGGAGGCCGCCCTCGCTTCCTCTCACGGGAACGGCCGAATCCGGGGAGGCTTTTCGCCACAACTGCCTCAGCCGATGTCCGACACGCCGCCTGGCATGGAGGCCTAGCGTTTGAACCAGGCCAACCAAGCCAAACCACCCAGCCCGGAAAGGAAGACGCCATGAGCGAGCCATCGAGAAGACAGCAAGCCAGAAACGACCGTATCGACAACCAGCGCGTCTTCGTGTTCAGCATTGCCGTGGCCATCATCGTCATGGCCGGCGCGCTGCTTTATTTCTACGCGGTCGACAAGCGCGGCGAAGGCCCCTCGCACGACGCCTCGCCGCCGGCGGCACAAGTGCAGGGCGGCGCGCAGACGCCGCCGGTTCAGGCGCCGAGCGCGCCGCCGAAGTAGCGCCAGTGTCCCGAATCGAGAAGCACCATGACACAGACTGTCAGCGACTTCGTCATCGAGCGGCTGCGCCAATGGGGCGTGCGCCGCATCTACGGCTATCCGGGCGACGGCATCAACGGCATCGTGGGCGCGCTCGACCGCGTCGACGACGGCATGGAGTTCGTCCAGGCCCGCCACGAGGAGCTTGCGGCCTTCATGGCCTGCGCCCATGCCAAGTTCTCTGGCGAGGTGGGCGTGTGCCTGGCGACCTCCGGGCCCGGCGCGATCCATCTTCTGAACGGCCTGTACGACGCCAAGCTCGATCACCAGCCCGTGGTGGCCCTGGTTGGCCAGCAGAAGCGCAGCGCGCTGGGCGGCGACTACCAGCAGGAAGTCGATCTCCTTTCGCTGTTCAAGGACGTGGCCCACGAGTTCGTGCAGATGGCAACCAGCCCGGAGCAGGTGCGGCACCTGATCGACCGCGCCATGCGCATCTCGCGCGACCGCCGCGCCGTGACCTGCGTGATCTTTCCCAACGACCTGCAGGAGCTCCCCGCCGTGCCGGTGCCGCCGCGCGAGCACGGCACGGTGCACAGCGGCATCGGGATCACCGCGCAGTCGGTGGTGCCACCGCCGGACGCATTGCAGTACGCGGCGGACATCCTGAACGCCGGCCGCAAGGTGGCGATCCTCGCCGGCGCGGGCGCGCTCCATGCGACCGATGAACTCGTCGCCGTGGCCGAGCGCCTGGGCGCGGGCATCGCCAAGGCGCTCCTGGGCAAGGCCGCGGTGCCCGACGACCTCCCCTACGTGACCGGCGCCATCGGCGTGCTCGGCACGCGGCCGAGTTCGTGGATGATGGAAGAGTGCGACACGCTGCTGATCGTGGGCTCGTCGTTTCCCTACGCCGAGTTCCTGCCCGAAGAGGGACAGGCGCTGTGCGTGCAGATTGACACCGACGCGCGCGCACTGGGCCTGCGCTACCCGACGGAGCTGGGCCTGACCGGCGACAGCCGCGCCACGCTCGCCGCCCTGCTGCCGCTTCTTACGCCCAGGAGCGATTCGTCGTGGCGCGAGTCCATCGAAAGCGAAGTCGCACGCTGGTGGCGTGTGCTCGAAGCGCGCGCGCATGTGCGTGCATCGCCCATCAACCCGCAGCGGGTGTTCTGGGAGCTGTCGCCGCGCCTGCCCGACGATGCCGTACTCACCTGCGACAGCGGCTCGGCCGCCAACTGGTACGCGCGGGACGTCAAGCTGCGCCGGGGCATGAAGGCGAGCCTGTCGGGCGGGCTGGCGACCATGGGGCCGGCAGTGCCCTATGCGATCTCGGCCAAGCATGTCCACCCCGATCGGCCCGTGATCGCGCTGCTGGGCGATGGCGCGATGCAGATGAACGGCCTCAACGGCCTCATCACCATCGCACGGCTGTGGCGCGAGTGGAGCGATCCGCGGCTGGTCGTGATGGTGCTGAACAACCGCGACCTCAACCTCGTGAGCTGGGAACAGCGCGTGCTGGGCGGCGACCCCAAGTTCGAGGCGTCGCAGGAGTTGCCTGATTTCCCGTACGCACGCTTCGCGCAGATGCTGGGGCTGGAAGGCATGCGGGTGGACTCGCCCGATGCCGTAGGCGCCGCCTGGGACGCGGCCTTTGCGGCCGACAGGCCGATGCTGCTCGAGATGGTGACCGATGCCGCCGTGCCACCCCTGCCGCCCGATGTTTCGCTGGCGCAGGCCAAGGCGTACTTCTCGGCGCTGTGGCAGGGCGATCCGGAAGGCATGCGCACGTTGAAGGCGGTGATCCGGGAATACTGGGCCAGCCTCACCGCGGGCCGGCTGGAAACGACGTCCTGACCCGCGTCCCTCCCCGGACTGTCAGCGCGAGGTGGAATCGTCCGACAGGGAGCCTCCCGGCCGAGGACCAGATTGGGTTTCTTTCAACACCCAAAGGAGTCTCGGATGATCCGGAAACTCGCCTCGGGGGAATACCGCCTCTATTCGCGCAAGACCGATCCGAAGACCGGCAAGCGGCGCAACCTGGGCACATTCGGTTCACGGGAACAGGCGCAGCAGCACGAGCGCGAAGTCCAGTACTTCAAGCGCCACGGCTGAACGCCCTGAGGTGCCGCGTACCGCGGACAGCACCATGACATGCCCTCTTCTTCTGAAATTCGCTGCCTTTGCCGCGGGTTGGCTGCTCGCCATCCAGGCAGGTGCGCAGGTGGCGCTCCCGTTGCCGGCCGAGATCGATGCAACCGGCTCCGGGCACGGCATCGTCAGAGGGGAGCCTGCGGGCAGCAACGGCAGCGCACGCAAGGCCGCCGAAGAGAAAGTGGAGTCCGACTACGGCATCGCCATGAAGAAGTGCGAGAGCCTGAAGAATGCCGACAAGGCCGCCTGCACGTCTCGCGCCGAAGCAGAACGAGCCAGGGGCATGGCGGACATCGGCGCCGCTGCCCGCTCCACGCCCGAGGGGCAAACACCGTCGAGGAGCACTCCCTGAGCGCCCGCCCTCACCTTCCCCGGTCCCCGGACTTGCCGGCCTGGATGTCCTCGGTCCACGCCTGCACGTCCTGCTTCGTCATGCCGCTCACAGGCGTAAGGCGCCCGTCCACGTAGCCCATCTTCTCGACGTCGTGGAGGTACTGCTCCCGCGACAGCAGGGTTCCCGCGCACACGTGCTCGTCCGGACGCGGCGCCTCGCGCGTTTCCTCGGCAAGGCGGTCGATCAGGCGAGTGACCAGCCAGCCGGGAATGCGATGGCGCTCGCCGGGATAGACATAGCCGAACAGCGTCACATGGGCCAGTAGCACCCGCCAATGCGGGCCGAAGCGCTCCAGCAGGCCTGCCCAGTCCATCAGCTCGGCGCGGGCCAGCAGCAGGTGTGCGATGTCGCCGCCGTCGTAGCGCTCGCGCTCCATGATGAAGGCCTTGGAAAGCACGCAGTCCTCGGCGTTGGCGACGAGCACCGGCTCGCCCAGGATCTCCGCGCCGCAGTTGCCGCGGAACCAGCGCTCGTCCACCGGCGAAAGGCCGTTGCCCGAATTGAAGATCAGGTCGATGAACTCCTGCCCCTCATGCACCTTGGCCAGCCAGTGCGGATGCTTCATCTCCACTTGCCAGCCGTGCCGGCGCATCAGCCGCGCGATGCGCTCGTAGTCTTCGCGGCGGATGAACAGATCCAGGTCCTTGGTCGCGCGGCGGATGCCGGTGTAGCAGGCCTGGGCGAAGGCGCCGCCCACGAGAAACGGGATGCCTGCAGCGTTCAGGGCGCGCAGGCTCTTCCTGTAGAAGGCGGCGACATGAGGCTCGACCTCCTCTTCCAGCGAGGGCGCCAGGGCGGCAAGGCCGGCAGGACCAGTGGCGGTGACGGTAGGAGGCCTCATGCGGGCAGCGTAGGTTCGACCGGCGACCCCCCGGCCGGCGCAAACGGCCTCATCCTGCGTCGGCTGATACCTACAGCCGCAGCGGGATGCAGCCGATGACGGCGAGTCGCGCGAGGGCGCAGTCTGGCTTGGCTCCTTCTTTTCTTCATACCGCCGGACCACCATGCCCCAGCCGAAATCCTCTTCCCACATCCGGTTTGCCGCCGTTGGAGACCTCCATGTCCAGAGCGGCTCCGCCGGCGAGCTGCGTGAGCTTTTCGCGCACGCCGCCGACAAGGCCGACGCCCTGCTGCTTTGCGGCGACCTCACCGACTACGGGACCGCGGAGGAGGCCGGCATCCTGGCCAGGGAGCTGAGTGCCGTGTCGATTCCCGTCGTGGCCGTGCTGGGCAATCACGACTTCGAGGCCGGCACGCCCGAACTGGTGACGGCGGCGCTCGCCCATGCCGGTGTGCGCGTGCTCGATGGCTCCATCTGCGAGATCGAGGGTGTCGGCATCGCCGGCGTCAAGGGTTTCGGCGGCGGTTTCGGGCGCGGGTCGCTCGGTGCCTGGGGCGAGCCGGCGATCAAGCTGTTCGTGCAGGAGGCGCTGAACGAGGCGATGAAGCTGGAATCGGCACTTGCCAAGCTGCGCACGCGCCGGCGGATCGCGCTGCTGCACTACGCGCCCGTCGTGGGCACCGTGCAGGGCGAGCCGGCGGAGATCTTCCCGTTCCTGGGCAGCAGCCGGCTGGAAGAGCCTTTGCTGCGCTATCCGATGGATGCGGTCTTCCATGGCCATGCGCACCGCGGCACCTTCGAGGCGCGCACCATCAACGACGTGCCGGTTTACAACGTCGCCCGCCCGCTGCTGCAGCGCACCCGGCCCGACACACCGCCCTTCTTCCTGTACGAGCTGCCTCGCGCGCCGGTCGAGGAACAGGCTCCGGCGGCGGCATAGGCTCCCGTTCCCGCCCCTTCCCTCTCAAGGCTTGGACGACGTTGGAGGTCGGCCTGCTCCCACACGCACGCGGCTTGCGAAGGATGACAAGAACTGTCTCCCCTTCCCTTTCCTACCCTTCCTCCGGAGCAGCAGCCATGGCCGATCAGAACACCCCCGCAAACGAAAACGCAGAGCGCGACGACACCTCGTCCGACACCTCGTCGAAGAAGCACAACAAGGCCGGCAACCAGCCCCTCACGCCGCGCAACGAGCCGAACCGCACGCCCGAGAGTCGCCACGATCGCGAAAGCCACGTCGGCAGCGGCAACCAGACCCAGGCCCGGCGCGGAGGCGCAACGAGATGACCGGCCGGGGCCGAACGCAATGCCGGCGCATGGCCGCGGCCTGAGCTCGGCCGTCATCGCCCTTCGCGAGCTCGGCGAGCGGACGAACGCCTGTCGCGAATGTCCCATCGGCGAGCATGCGACGCAGTCGGTGTTCGGCGAAGGGCCCGTGCGGGCCCGCCTCATGGTGGTCGGCGAACAGCCGGGCGACAAGGAAGACCTCGAAGGCCGCCCTTTCGTGGGCCCGGCCGGGCGACTCTTCGATCGCGCCGTGGCGGAGCTCGGCTGGTCCCGCGACAAGCTCTACGTGACCAACGCGGTCAAGCACTTCAAGTACGAACTGCGCGGCAAGCGGCGCATCCACAAGACGCCGGCGCAGCGTGAAGCGGACGCCTGCGCCCACTGGCTGGAAAGCGAGATCGAGGTGGTGCAGCCCGCCGCGTTCATCGCCCTCGGCGCCGTTGCGGCGCGCTCCCTCCTGGGCAGGCACGTGGCCGTCATGAAGGAGCGCGGCCAATGGCTCGAAGATGCGGCCGGGCGACGCGTGCTGGTCACGCTGCATCCGTCCGCCCTGCTGCGTGGCGACCCGGAACAGAAGCAGCAGGCGTGGCGGGCATGGCTGGACGACCTGTCGCTCGCCTCGGGCGCGTTCAGGAAGCCGGCGGCCCGTTCCGCCGGGCGCGCAGGGCGGAAAGCTCCTACCGTCCCGCACTTCGATCCAGCCACAGCCGGCAAAACGAGGACGCGAAGGACACCTACGACGCAAGGCTCGTGAAGACGAAAGCGACCGACGCGGCCGCCATCGCGGCGGTTGCCGCCCAGCCCAGCACGCGCCAGCCCAGCGGCAGCGCAAGGTCGCCCATGAGCCTTCGGCTGCCAGCCGCGAGCATCACGCCGACCATGATGGGCACCGCCATCAGCGAGTTGATCACGGCCGCCCACACCAGCGCCTTCATGGGATCGATGCCGACCAAGCTGATGCCCATGCCGCAGACCATGGCGGCCGCGAGGATCGCGTAGAACGCCGGAGCGGCGCCCACCGGCTTTTCGAGGCCCCGGCGCACCTTCAGGAATTCGGCGCAGGCATATGCGGCGGAGCCCGCGAGCACCGGCAGGGCCAGCAGCCCCGTGCCGAGGATGCCCAGCGCGAACAGCACGAAGGCCGCGTCGCCCGCGACGGGCCGCAGCGCCTCGGCGGCCTGCGCGGTCGATTCGATGTCGAGCTTGCCGTCGGCATGGAGCGTGGCCGCCGCGGCCAGGATCATGAAGAAGGCGATCGCGTTCGAGAAACCCATGCCCAGCCAGGTGTCGAAGTGCAGCCGCCGCAACTGAGCCGGTGCCTGGCGAGGCGCTTTGCGCAGCGGCTGGTCTTTCGCGACCCGTTCGATCTCCTCGACCTCCTGCGCCGCCTGCCAGAAGAAGAGGTACGGGCTGATCGTCGTTCCCAGGATCGCCACGATCATCTTCACCGTGTCGGCATTCCATTCGATGCGCGGCAGCAAGGCGCCCGCGAGCGCCGCCTTCCAGTCCACATGCGCGACCATGGCCACGCCCACGTATGCCAGCAGCGACAGCGTGAGCCACTTCAGCACGCGAACGTAGCGGTGATACGGCAGCCACGCCTGCAGGCCGAGGGAAACGACGCCGAAGGCCAGCGCATAGAGGGCCTCGGGCCCGCCTATCGCGAGCCGGGTGACCTCGGCCATGGCGCCCAGGTCGGCCGCGAGGTTGATGACATTGGCGATCAGCAGAAGCATCACCGCGACCGCCACCACCGGCCGCGGCCACAGCGAGGCAAAGGCCGATGTCAGCCCGCGTCCGGTGGTCCGGCCGATGCGCGCGCTCGCGAGCTGGATGCCGACCATCAGCGGATAGGTCAGCAGCAAGGTCCACCCGAGGCCGTAGCCGAACTTCGCGCCCGCCTGGGTGTACGTGGCGATGCCGCTGGGGTCGTCGTCGGCCGCGCCTGTGATGAGGCCGGGGCCGAGCCTGCTCCAGAAGCCCTGCTCGCGCTCGTGATCTGCCTGGGTTGGCGTCTTCTTCGCCTCCTGCGTTGCATGGGGCGGCGGCATGCCGCCCGGCCCGTCCACCAGCAAGGCGGATGTCTGTGCAGTCGCATCGGGTTGTCGGGTCATGGTTTTCGCTCCGGAGGCTGCTTCGAGATGGAGGATGCGAACTCAGCCGCTGTCGAATTCCGCCGCGGCGAACCTGCCGTCGGCATCCATTCCTGTGGCGAGGCCGAGCCGCATCGCCAGGTGCACGGCGTCGTAGGGCGCGTGCACCTTGATGTCGTTGTCGAAATAGCAATACACATCGCGCCTGCCGCGCCGTGCGGAGGTGGACGAGGCCAGTTTCGCGCCGGGCAGCTGGCGGCCCCGGCTCCAGGCGTCGATGCGCGCCGCCCAGCGGTCGAGCGCCTCGTCGCTGTAGCCGCTGGCGTAGAGCTCCTTGTCGCCATGCAGCCGGATGTAGACGAAGTCGGCGGTGATGTCCTCGAGCACGGGCCATCGGCCAGCGGTGTCCGCCACGACCAGCGCCACGCCATGGCGCCGCAGCATGGCGATGAAGCCCGGGTCGGCGAAGCTGCGGTTGCGCACTTCGACGGCGTGGCGAATCTTCAGCCCGCGCGCGGCCTTGAGCACGCTGCGGCCGTTCACCCTGTCGTCATGCTTGCGGACGAGCGCCGTCACCGATTTCGCGTCGCGCGGCAGGAGCGACAGGAAGCGCTCCATCCGGCCGGGGTCGTAGCGCATGCGCGGCGGAAACTGCCAGAGCACGGGGCCCAGCTTCTTTCCCAGTGCCAGCACGCCGGACGCGAAGAAGTTGGCCAGCGCTGTGCCCGCATCTTCGAGCTGCAGCATGTGCGTGATGTAGCGCGAGCCCTTGACGGCAAAGACGAAATCATCCGGCGTTTCGTCATGCCAGGCCTGGTACGACTCGGGCCGCTGCAGCGAGTAGAACGACCCGTTGAGCTCGATGCTCGGCAGCATCCGCGACGCGAACGCGAGCTCCTTGCGCTGCACCAGCCCGGCTGGATAGAAGCGCCCGCGCCACGGCGCGTAGCGCCATCCGGAAATCCCGATGCGGATGTCGCCACGCGGCGCCGCGGAGCGCCGCACCGTCTTCCCGGGTTCTGCTCCTGCCTGCTTCGCCAAGCTCGCGCCTCCGGCTTCCAGGGCAACGCAACGAACGCTCGGCCGAGGCTCAGGCCGTGGCGCCGAGCTCTTCCATCAGTTCTTCCTTGCGGGTGGCCAACTGCTCGCGCATGGCGACCAGGTCGAGACCGCGGGCGGCGCGCGCCTTCACGAAGATCTCGTTGCGCTCTTCCTTCACGTGGTGGTCGATGTACTCGCCCAGCACGATGACCTTGGCGTCGAACTTGTCGTCGAACTCGGTGGCTTCCTGAATCTGCGCGATCAGGTCCTTCGCGCTCGCGTGCTCCACCTCGGCTTCGTCGAGCAGGTCGGTTTCCTTGATGGCTTCGCGCAGGGCCGGATAGAAGATCTCTTCCTCGATCTGCGCATGGACGGTGAGTGCCATGCAGATCTCGTTGGCGAGGTCGCGCTTCTTCTGCTCCGCGGAAGCAGCGCGCGAATGGGCGAGCTCCTCGTATTCCTTGAACATCTTCTTGACGCTGCGGTGATCGGCGTCCAGGAGACTGCAGGCATCGGGCTCGGCGCGGCGGGAGGTGGGCATCGTGGACTCCAATAGGTTCGTGGTTGCAGGGAGATCGCACGATCAATCCGCGCTCCCGCAGCCGGCGTAGGAATGAACCTTGTCCGCATAGCAGCGCGGGGCGATTCGTGGAACGTGCCCTCCTCGAAGCCGGGCACGGGCGTGCTGCCGGGCGAGATTGCCCGCTACGCGGACGCAACCGGCGCATCGAGCGACGGCGCGGCGCCTTCCGGCGCCGAGTGGCTCGCCGCATACCGTTCGAGGAAGAGATACAGCACGAGCCCGCCGCCGAGCGGCAGGAGGTAGTACAGCGCCCGGTACGCGAGCACCGCGCCCATCAGCGCGCCCTGCTTCACCGTGCCCGAAAGCAATGCGAGGTACACGGCTTCCAGCACGCCCAGGCCGGCGGGAATCGGCGTGAGAACGCCGACGATGGAGGCCGCGAGCAGCACGCCCAGCGTGGTCGCATACGGCACCTGCCGACCCAGCAGCAGGTACATGGCCGCCCCCATCAGCGCCCAGTTGCCCGCGGAGATCGCCAGTTGCATCGCCGCGATGCGCGCACTCGGCAGCTGAAGCCTCTTGCCCATGAGCGCCCATTCGCGCTTGCGCGAGGTCGCGCATGCCACCACATAGGCCAATGCCAGCAGGATCATCACCGCGCCGAGCGCGCGCAGTGCCCCCTGCCCGATGTGCGCCTGCCGCGGCGGCTCGATGACGCCGGCCGCGAACAGCCCGCCGGCCAGCAGGCCGTAGCCGAGCCAGTTGGTGGCGAGGCTGATCCCGACGATCTGGGCGACGGAGGCCTCGTCCAGCCCCGCGCGCGCGTAGAGACGCGCGCGCGCATCGCGATGCCGCCGACCAGCGAGCCGAGGTTGAGGTTGAACGCGTAGCTGGTGATGGCAATGGCCCACGTGCGCCACCAGGGCACGCCGTGGCGCAGATGGCGCTTGCCGATCAGGTCGAAGCAGCCGTACAGCGCGTGGCTGGCGGTCGCGATGCCGAGCACCGCGAGCAGCAGCCAGGGCGAATACCGCTGCAACGCCTGCCACGCCCCGGCCCAGTCGACCTTGTGCGCGTGCGAAAGCAGAAGCCCCAGCACGGCGACGCCTGTCAGGGGCAGCACCCATCGGCGGCAACGGCGCCATACCGAGGCCGAGGCAGGCGCGCCAGTGGCGCCCGCTGCCGGCGCAGAGGCGAGCGTGGAACTCATCGGGCCGGCCTCGATCACGAGCCCTGCTCGTCGTTGTTCTCTTCGCCGTGCGTGCCCGGTTGGGTGCGGGCCTTGGCGGGTGTCTTGTGCTCGGCTTCACCCTTTTCGTGGAGCTTCCTGTTGCCGACTTCCTTCATCAGCCGCTCTCCCTCGATGTCGCGGCCGTCGGTGGGAACGGATTCCTCCTGGGTGATTTCGGGTTCTTCGTGCGTCGGATGACGGGCGGGGGTCGGCTTGGGCTTGGACATGGCGGGGCGCCTCCTCGGACTCTGTCTGTGATGCAGGGAGTCTTCAGTGTCCGGCGCTGCCGCATCGCCATCCGTCGGCGATGGTGGGTGCAGGACATTTGCCATAGCCGTGGTTCCGACATGCGGATGAGCTCACCTCTTGCCCCCCGGGACTTGCCTGCATCCGAGAAGGACGCCTACACGAGAGTGGGCGAGCGCGTGGAATGGTCGATCCATGACTACCGGCAAGTCCAGGCTCGAAGGAGTGAACGTCATGCGCGCTGATGCAGCAACCAAGAAAGCCGCCCTGGTGGCCTTGGTCGCCGCATCGCTCTCGCTGGGATCGGCCGTAGCGCAACCCTCCGGCCAGCGCCTGGTGCCACCCGGTTCCGGAGCGCAGCCGGGTACGGATGCGGAAATCGTCGTGAAGCCGCCCGCCAGCGGCGACTCCCGCCTGGCGAAGCCGGCGCCGCCCAGCAAGGACACCGGCATGGTCGAAAAGCCCCCGGCCGAGGCGAATCCAGGCCCTGGTGATGGCCGCAGCCACCGCAACGCCCCTCCGCCGAAATCCCCGAAATCGCGCCAGGGCGACTGCAAGGGAACCGCCGGCGATTGCAAACAAAGCTCCCCGCGCTGAGCGATGGAGACAGATGGAGATACCCCGAATGAAGTCCAAGATTCTCAACACGGCTCCGGAGCGCACCATTGCGCTGGTGTTCGACAAGGGTGACGACGTCATGCCCATCCTCGAACGGTTCGCGAAGGAGCACGCGCTGTCGGCCAGCCGCTTCAGCGCCATCGGCGCGTTGCGCTCGGCGGTGCTGGGCTATTTCGATTGGGACAGGAAGGACTACGACCGGATTCCCGTCGACGAGCAGGTCGAGGTGCTTTCCTTCAGCGGAGACATCGCGCTGGACGGCGACCAGCCCAAGGTGCACGCGCACGCCGTGCTGGGGCGGCGCGATGGCAGCACCGTCGGCGGCCACGTGCTGCAGGCCATGGTGCAGCCGACGCTGGAGGTGTTGCTCATCGAGTCGCCGGGCTACCTGCGCAAGACCTGCGATCGCGAGACGGGCCTGGCCCTCATCGACATCGACGCCTGAGTGCGTCCGCTGGTCGCCGTGCGGTGTCGGCATAGGCCGACAGGGCTGCGCGCCGTCTGTCCTCAGTGATTCGGTTTCTTGCGGTCTAGGCTGCGTTCGTATACGAACAAACCTACGAACAAACCGCGCCGCAGGAAGCCGATCCAGTGACGACAACCTCCTCCAGCCCTGCAAACAACCCAATCCCCGCTGGCGTTCCCGGCACCCATGGCACACATTCGGCGCCCCGGCAGCCGCACCGCTGGCAGTTCATCCGCGCGGGCGGCGTGGACCAGGTGGTGTTTCGCAGCGGAGAGGACATCGCGCTCATCGCCGAACTCGACCAGAAGCTGTGGGTTGCGCTCGCCTGCCCTACCCGCGGCATCGATTTCGACCCGCGCACGCTCGACCTGATCGACTCCGATGGCGACGGCCGGGTACGCCCGCCGGAAGTCATCGCGGCCTGCCAGTGGGCCTGCGAGCGGCTGCGCAGCGCCGACGTGCTGCTCGCGGGCGGCGGCACGCTGTCGCTGGACGACCTCGACGACACGCGCTCGCCCGGGGCGGACCTTGCCAGGGAGGGCCGCCGCATCCTCGACCTGCTCGGCAAGAAGGATGCGAACACGCTGACGCTTGCCGACATTTCCGATCGCGGCGAGTGGCTGGCGTCGATGCGCTTCAACGGCGACGGAGTGGTCACACCCCAAACCGCCGGCGACGACGACGCGCTGCGCGCGGCCATCGAGGAAGCGATGCGTACCCACGGCAGCACGCCCGACCGCCACGAGAACCGGCCGGGCCTCGACCGCGCGCGCGCCGAAGCCTTCATGGCCGAGGCGAAGGCGGTCCACGAGTGGTATGCCCAAGGCGATGCGGAAGCGCTGCTGCCGCTGGGTGAGCGCACCCTGGCCGCCACCGAGGCCATGCGCGCGGTCGCGGCCAAGGTCGACGACTTCTTCGCGCGCTGCCGTGTGGCCGCCTACGACGTGCAGGCGGTGGCGGCGCTCAACCCGTCGGCCGAGGCCTACGACGCGCTCTCGGGCCACACGCTCGACGTGGGCGCACCGCCAATCGCCGAGCTGCCGCTGGCGCCCGTCACGCCCAGCCGTTCGCTGCCGCTGCGCGGCACCAGCCTGAATCCGGCCTGGGCCGATGCGATGGCCGCGTTCGCGCGCGATGCGGTGGCACCGCTGCTCGGCGAGCTCGATGCGCTGGAGGAAGAGCAATGGCAGGCGCTGCGCCGCCGGCTCGCGCCCTGCGAAGCCTGGATGGAGGCGCGTCCGGCCAATGCACTCAGCGGCCTTTCTCGCGACCGCGTCGACGCACTGCTCGCGACCCGCGACGCCTTGTTCGCGCTCATCGCCGAAGACGAAGCGGCCGAGCACCACAACCGGCTGCTGGTCGACCTGGAGAAGCTCCTGCGCCTGCAGCGCGACCTGCGGGTGCTGCTCCACAACTTCGTGTCCTTCAAGGCGTTCTACCAGCGCGAAGGCGCCATCTTCCAGGCGGGCACGCTCTACCTGGACGGGCGCAGCTGCGAGCTCACGGTGCACGTGCAGGACACGGCCCGGCACGCGGCGCTGGCAGGTCTGGCCAAGACCTGCCTCGCGTACTGCGACTGCACGCGCCAGGGCCAGAAGATGAGCATCGTCGCCGCGTTCACGGCCGGCGACGTCGACTTTCTATTCGTCGGGCGCAATGGCGTGTTCTACGACCGCCAGGGGCGCGACTGGGATGCCACCATCACCAGGCTCATCGAGAACCCCACCAGCGTCGCGCAGGCCTTCTTCGCGCCGTACAAGAAGTTCGTTCGCCTGGTCGAGGAGCAGGTGGCCAAGCGTGCGGCGGCGAGCGAGGCCGGCTCGCAGAGCGCGTTGCAGTCGCTGGCGGGCCGGGTCGCGACGGCCGACCAACCCGCGGCCACGGACGCCGCGAAACCGCCGGGGCGTCCGGGCGCGACACCAACGGCCGGCCGCGTCGACGTCGGCACCGTGGCCGCCATCGGCGTGGCGCTGGGAAGCATCAGCGCAGTGCTGGTCGGGATCTTCGGCAAGTTCATCGACCTGGGGCAATGGATACCGGTGGCGCTTGCCGGCATCGTGATCGCGATCTCGGGGCCGAGCATGCTGATCGCGTGGCTGAAGCTGCGCCAGCGCAGCCTGGGGCCGATCCTCGACGCCAGCGGCTGGGCCATCAACGGGCGCATGAAGGTGAACGTGCGGCTCGGCGGACTGCTGTCGCAGACCGCTCGCGTGCCGCCCGGCGCGAAGCGCATCGCCGCCGACCCTTACCGCGAACGGCACGGCCTTGCGGGCGTGCTGGCCGCGGTCTGCATCGTCGGCATGGGCGTGGTGCTGGCCTGGCGCATGGACTGGCTCGACGACCGGCTGCCGCCGCGGCTGCAGCACGGGACCACCATTTCAGGGCAGTAGCCCAAGCGGAAGGCGAGCGCGTGAGCAGGATGGCGGCAGCCCTAATCCTCTTCACGCACCCGGTACTGGTCCGTGAGCGTCTGCTGCACGTTCGGCGGCACGGCCTCGTAGTGCGACAGCGCGATGGTGTAGCGCCCCTGGCCGCTGGTCATGGCATTGAGCCGCGACTGGTAGTTGGCCAGCTCGGCCATCGGCACCTGCCCGCCGACGGCCACGGTGCCGGCTCCCAGGGTCGATGTTCCGGTCACCAGCCCGCGCCGGGACGACAGGTCGCTGGTGACGTCGCCCACCGCATGCTCGGGCACGTCGATCTCGATCTGCACGATGGGCTCCAGCACCACCGGCCGGGCCTCGCGGATCGCAGCCATGAAGGCCTTGCGGCCGGCGGTGGCGAAGGCGATGTCCTTGCTGTCCACGCTGTGGTGTTTGCCGTCGTGCACCACCACGCGGACGTCGACCACGGGGTAGCCGGCGATCGCGCCGCACAGCAGCACCTCGCGCACGCCCTTCTCGACCGCCGGGATGAACTGGTTGGGTATGGCGCCGCCCCTGACTTCGTCGTCGAACTGGAAGCCCGCGCCGCGCGCCAGCGGCTCGATGCGCAGGAACACCTCGCCGAACTGGCCCGCGCCGCCGGTCTGCTTCTTGTGGCGGTGATGGCCCTGCGCGGGCGCGGTCACGGTCTCGCGGTAGGCGATGCGCGGCGGGCGCGTCTGCACCTCGAAGCGGTACACCTCGCGCAGGCGGTCGAGCACGATGCGCAGGTGAAGCTCGCCCAGCCCGTAGAGCACCGTCTCGTTGGTCGCGACCACGTGCTCGATGCGCAGGCACGGGTCTTCGGCGGCGAGCTTGCCGAGGATCTCCCAGGCGCGCTGCTCGTCGCCGCGGCGCTTGGGCTCCACGGCCAGGCCGTGCACCGGCACCGGGAACGCCAGCGGCGCCAGATGGACGTGGCTGTCTTCCGCAGCGTCGTGCAGCACGGCGTCGAAATGGATCTCCTCGACCTTGGCGACCGCGACGATGTCGCCGGGCACCGCGCGCGACACCTCCACGTGGTCCTTGCCCTGGAGCATGAACAGGTGCCCCACCTTGAAGGGCTTGCGGCCGTCGCCGATGTAGAGCTGGCTGTCGCGCGTGACCGTGCCCTGGTGCACGCGGAAGATGCCCATCTTGCCGACGTAAGGGTCGATCGTGACCTTGAACACGTGCGCCAGCACGTGCAGCGCCGGGTCGGGCCTGGCCTGCATGGGCTTCGCCTCCGCGCCCTCGCCGACGAGGAAGTCGGGCGGGTTGGCCTCGGTCGGGTCGGGCAGCAGCTTGACGATCACGTCCAGCAGCTCGGCCACTCCCGCGCCGCTGCGCGAGGAGACGAAGCACACCGGAATCAGGTGGCCTTCGCGCAGTGCCTGCTCGAGCGGAGCGTGCAGCTCCGACGGGCTCACGTCGCCCTCTTCCAGGTAGCGGTCGACGAAGGCCGCGTCGACCTCGACCACCTGCTCCACCAGCGCGCGGTGCGCCGCCTCGACGGGGCCGAAGTCGGACTGGCCGAAGCGGTTGAAGAAGCAGTCCACCACCTGCCTGCCCACGCCGTCGGGCAGGTTCAGCGGCAGGCATTCGCGGCCGAATGCGGCCTGGATGTCGGCCAGAAGCCCCGCCAGCGAGACGCCCTGCGAGTCGATCTTGTTGACGATGATCATGCGGGCGAGGTGGCGCGAGGCCGCGTACTCCATCATGCGCACCGTCATCGGCTCGATGCCGGTGGCGGCATTGATGACCACCGCCGCCGTCTCCACCGCCTCCAGCGCCGGCAGGCTCTGGCCGAGGAAGTCGGCGCCCCCGGGCGTGTCGATGAAGTGGATGCGGGTGCCGGCATGGGTGAGGTGCATCACCGAGGCATTGAGCGAGTGCTGCATGCGGCGCTCGAGCGGGTCGTGGTCGCTGACGGTGCTGCCGCGCTCGACGCTGCCGCAGGCCCCGATGGCGCCCGCCTTGTGCAGCAGGGCCTCGGCCAGGGAGGTCTTGCCGGAGGCTGCGGCGCCGACGAGCGCCAGCGTTCGCACTGCTTCCATTTCGGCCGCGGGGCCGTTCGATCGGCTTGGCATGGCTGGACTCCTTGGCGTCCGCAAGGCCGGCCCGGCGGTCCCGGCTGCTGGGCGTGGACGCCGGGCCAGCGTACGGGATTGAACGGGCTGTTGCAAGCAGGCCACGGCGAGCACCCTCGCCTGCCGGGTCGGCATAAGGCGTTCGGCCGGTGGACCAGGCGCCGATGCCGCACTGCGTAGGGCTTAAACAGTAGTCCAAAGCTTTCACATGAACACTGTTGCGCAGGACAATAGTGTGCAAACCGTCCGGTGGCGGCAGTTGCCGCGGCCGCCTTTTGAAACGCACTTTCTGGAATAGCCTTCGCTTTCATGGAACGCCGGCTGGATTGGGCCCTCGCTGCTTGTGCCCGCATTCTTCGCCCGGTGGTAAGGCTTGCCCTCGCGATGGGGGTCAAGCATCCCCACCTGGAGGAATTGCTGCGCGACCTGCTGATCGAGGAAGCGCAGCGCAGCTGGCGTTTCCAGGGCGTGCCCAGGCCCAACCTGAGCCAGCTGTCCATCACGACCGGCCTGAACCGCAAGGCGGTGACCGCCAAGGTGCGGGCCACCGTCGACCCCCCTGCCCCACACCGAGCTGTCGGCAGCGGCCAAGACCTTCACGTTGTGGTTGCAGATGCTGACCCAGGACGACTCCTTCCGGCGCCTGCCCATCACGGCGGGCAACGCCGCGCCCTCCTTCGAGGCCGTGGCGCGGATGAGCAGCCGCGGCGACGTGCATCACCGCACCATCCTCGACGAACTGGTGCGCCTGAACATGGTGAGCGAGGAGGAAGGCGTGGTCGAGCTCACGACCGACGGCTTCGTGCCGGTGGAAGACCTCCAGTCGATGCTCGCCTTCCTGGGCGACAACGGCCGCGACCACCTGCTGGCGGCCGTGTCCAACACCCTCGGCGAGGAGCCCCGGATGCTCGAGCGCGCGGTGTACGCGCGCGGGCTCACGCTGAGGGAATGCGAGCAGATCCAGCGGCTGGTCAGGGAGCGGTGGGCCGCCCTGCACCATGAGCTGGCCCAGGAAATGACACAGGCGGTCGACCGCGCCCCGCCCGGCTCGACGGGGCGCATCCGGGTCGGCATCTACACCTATTACGAAGACGAGAACGCCGAGAACGTGCCGGTGCCACCACCGAGACCACCTGACTGAAAGCGAGCCACGCCATGAACAACATCAAGACCCCCTGGCGGCGATTCATGCTCGGCCTCCTGTCCGCAGGCTTCATCGCGCTGCTGCTGTCGTGCGGCGGTGGCGGAGGCAGCGGCAGTAGCGGCGGCCTGGCGGCCGGTGGGCTTGGTGCCGGTAGCGCCGGAACAGGTGGCGCGGCGGTGACGGGCACCGGAGGGGACGCCGCCGCAGGAACGGGGACCGGCTCCGACGGGACGGGAGGCGGCAGCGGCACCGGCAGCACCGGCGGCGGCACGAGCACCGCCGGCAACAGCAACACCGACGGCTCCGGCGTGGGTTCGGGCGGCACGGGCGTGACCGCCGACGCCGCCGGCATCGGCTCTGCGGACGGGCTGGGCAGCATCATCCTCAACGGGCTGCGCTACGACACCGACAGCGCCACCTTCAGCATCGAGGACGCCAGCGAACTGCAGATCGGCATGAGCGCGCGCGTCGCCGGCAAGGTCGACGGCAACTTCACGAGCGGCATCGCCACGCAGGTGCAGTCGGCTGCCGAGCTGCGGGGCGAGGCCTCGGGCATCGACACCTCGGCTGGCAGCTTCGTCGTGATGGGCACCGTCGTCAGCATCGATTCGGCCACCGTCTGGGGCGACGCGGACGGCCTGGCCGACGTGCGCGCGGGCGGCATCGTCCAGGTGTGGGGCCTGCCCAGCGCGCCGGGCGCGCTGCGCGCCACGCGCATCCAGGTCGCGCCGACGCTGACCGCGCCCCTGGTCACGGGCACCGTGCAGAACCTCGACACGCTGCACAAGACCTTCACGCTCGGCCAGCTGACGATCGACTACGCAACGGCAGCCTTCCAGGGGATGAACGCATCGTCGCTCTCCAACGGTGCCATCGTGCGCGTTCGGGGGACCGCCGCGCCGGCCGCGGGCGTGCTCATCGCCACGACCATCCAGGGCTGGTACGCGATCCCGGTGAGCGACGGCATCGCCGTTCAGCTCGCGGGCGTCATCACCGACTTCGTTTCGCGCGGCTCGTTCAAGGTGCTGGGCACGCCGGTCGACGCGACCAACGGGCAGATCACCGGCGGCCCCGCGAACTCGCTCGGCAACGGTGTGAAGGTCGAGGTGGACGGCTTCATGTCGGGCGGCGTGCTGGTGGTGAAGAAGCTGCGCATCCGCAATGTGCCGGGCACCGGCGGGCCGGCGTCGTTCACGCTGATCGGGGCGATCGGGGGATACGACCCAGTCTCTGTCAGCTTCAGGGTGCGCGGCCAGCCGGTCGACGCCAGCGGCACCGTCGATTTCGTCAATGGCACCGTCTCGGACCTGGCCAACGGCCGGCGCGTGACCGTCGTGGGAGACCGCGTGGTCGACGGTGTGCTGATCGCGCAGCGGGTGACGTTCACGCCCTGACCTGACGCGTCACGAGGGCGCCGGCATTGCCCGGGCGCCCTGCTCCGCTCGCCAATCACCCCCGAAATTCCGTTCGACGAGCATGCCCTCTCGACAGAGGCATGGGGTTGATGTACAACGAAATTCCTAAAGTGAAAAAATCCCATTTCAACCGCAAATGGCTCCCGAACCTCGTGACGTACAGGATTCGTGCCGCCGCGGCTTTCAGTGCGCGGTGTCGTCACACGCCCTGAAGCGGCGCCCAGGAGGTGATGCGAACCGGGGGTTCTGGTGGGCTTTTCAGCTGGTCTCCACTCCTCCACGGCTCGAATTGCACGCAAGGTGCAGATAGGAGCATGTATGCCGCTCAACCTCCTCCTCCAGCTCCTGCATGAGAAGTTTCCGGTCACGCTCACCTCCGACCCGGACATCAGGAATGCATCCGTCCTGCTGGCGACCGGGCTCGTGGAAGCCGAATTCCATCTCGACCACTTCGGCTACCAGCAGTACGAGAGCGCCGTGGTGTTCGCCATCACCGAAGAAGGACACGCGGAGATCGCCAGCCTCAAGGGCGACCGCTCGGCCGCCTCTGCAGACGAGCAGGACTGGCCCGTGATGCCGCTCGACTACCTGCGCAAGATCGGCAACTCGGTCTTCCCCCTGCGCGTGGACGACCCAGCCGGCATCAACTCGGTGGCCGTGCTGAATGCGGCTGGCATGGTCGAAGCCACGCTTCCCCCCACCTGCCGCGCCCGGCAGACCCAGCAGAAATTCAGGCAGGCGGTCGTCCTGCGGGTCACGCCTTTGGGCCGCACGGCGCTGGTCGGGCGGCGGGTGTAACCGATCCCCCGCCTCGGCAACAGCCTCGCTGCCACGCACTGACCGGGTACCCGCAAATATCGCGCGCCTCCCCATCCCAAGAATGGCCGCTCCTCGACAAACGCTCGCGTGACCAAGGCAAACCTCGTGTTGTTACTGGATGCAACAAACGTCACAAGCTGGGCAGATGCGGTCGCCCCCATTGTTTTCGACTACCAAAGTAGTAATGTGAAACCTTCACATACGTCACTTTCAGGTGGGACGAATGATTTCCAAAATGACACGGTCGAGCCGACCCTCCCACGTCCCCACGGCCCGCCTGGCGTGACGCGCTTCATGCCAAGGAATCTTTCCCATGCTGGCCCGCCCCTCTGCTCCCGACGTCGACGCCAGCGTCGGCGCGGATGCGCTCATGGTGGCTCGCATGCGGCTGGTGCTGTCGGTTTCGGCGCTGCTGGCCGTCGTCGTTGATGCCGGGGATTCCCGCCAGCAGATCCAGAGCGCCGTCTGGCTGGCCTTTTCGGGATACGTACTGCACAGCCTGCTGGTCTATGCCTGCACGCGCATGGGCCGCCCCTATTTCCGGGGCAAGGTCATCCACTGGTCCGACGTGCTGTGGTTCACGCTGATCATCTTCGTGACCGACGGCGTACAGAGCCTCTTCTTCCTCTTCTACTTCTTCGCGATCCTCACCTCCTCGTTTCGCTGGGGCTTCGAGGAAGGCGCCCGGGTGACGATCGCCTCGGTCGCTTCGTTCGCCGCCTGCGGCCTGGCCACCAGCACCGGCAACGACGCCCCCCAACTCCTGATGCGCAGCACCTTCCTGCTGGCGCTGGGCCACATGATCGTGCACTGGGGCGGCTCCAAGCTGGGACTGCAACGGCGCCTGGCCCTGCTCGGCGACGTCAGCCAGCTGTCGAACCCCCGCTTCGGCGCCGGCCGCACCATCGCCCGCACCATGGAGAAGACGCTGGCCTTCTTCAGGGCGAGCCACTGCATCCTGCTCACGCGGGACACCTCCACCGGCAACTGGACCCTGCGCACGCTGCGCAAGGACGACACCTGCGAGCACGTCAGCGTGGAGACGATCGGCCGCATCGCCGAGTCTCCGCTGATGGCACTGGCGCCGGACTGCACCGTGCTCAGCAACCACCTGCCCTGGCCCCTGAGCCAGCTCTACGCCCAGAGCCATCTCTTCCAAGCCGGTACGGACGGCTGGCGCACGGATGACGAGGAAGGCGCCGAACGCTGCGAGGCCATCGCCGCCATGCTCGAAGCACGCGCCTTCATCAGCGCCCCGCTGCCGATGCGGCTGGGCGAGGGACGGGTCTTCGTGTCGTCGCGCGACGGGCTCTTCAACAAGTCCGACGCCCTCTTCCTCTCGCACCTCATGGAACAGATCTTCCCGACCATCGAGACCATCGAGGTGCTCGACCGCATGGCGTCCGAGGCCGCTTCGGCGGAGCGGCTGAAGTTCGCACTCGACCTGCACGACACGGCCGTGCAGCCGTACATCGGCCTGCGCATGGGCCTGTGCGCGCTGCGCAGGAAGGCCGCCGCCGACAACCCGCTGAGCGAAGACCTCGACAAGCTCGCGAGCGTGGCCGAAGGCGTCATCGCCGACCTGCGCCGCTATGCCGGCGAGGTGCGGCAAGGCGCCAACAGCTCCCGCGGCCTCGTGCTGCCCCAACTGCACCGCCAGGCCGCGCGCATCAAGGGGCTCTACGGCATCGACATCGCCGTGGACGTCGACGGCCCGCTCCACCTGGACGACCGTGTGAGCGCGGAAGTCCTCCAGATGGTCGGCGAAGGCCTCAACAACATCTGCAAGCACACCCAGGCCCGCCACGGCAGCGTCCACATCGCCTGCAGGAACGGGCGGCTTCAGCTGAGCATCGAGAACGAGGCCTGCGAGGAGAGCTTCACGCAGTTCCGTCCCCATTCCATCACCGAACGCGCCACGGCCCTCGGCGGGCGGGCGCAGGTCCGCCAGTGCGAAAGCGGCGGCACCGCGGTGCTGGTAGAGATTCCGATCTGAGAGAGAACAACACCCCCCGTGCAGCAAGCACTGCATCGACGAGAAGACAAGTCAAGGAGCCCACCATGCAACCAGTTGCCCACCCCATCGGCGTCCTGCTCGTGGACGATCACCAGACCATGCTGTGGGGCCTGTCCAGGCTGATCGATGGCGAGCATCCGCGCATGAAGGTGGTGGGCACGGCCCGTTGCTGCGAGGACGCGGTGGCGACATCGGAAAGCCTCGCGCCCGACGTCATCGTGCTCGACCTGGACCTGGACGGCCACTGCGCCCTCGACATCCTGCCCAAGCTCGTGTCGAACGCGGGGTCCCGCGTCATGGTGCTCACGGCGGAGCGCGAACAGCGCACGCTCGACCTCGCGGTGCTGCACGGCGCGCGCGGCGTGATGCGCAAGGACGCCCCGGCCCAGGAGGTGATCGACGCCATCGAACGCGTCTACAACGGCGAACTCTGCGTCGACGCCCAATCCATCGGCCGCGTCTTCTACGAGCTCACTGCAGTGAAGAAGCCGCAGAAGGCCGACCCCGAGGCCGCCAAGCGGGCCAGCCTGACGCAGAAGGAGCGCGAGATCATCCACACCGTCGTCGCCGGCAGCGGCGCCTCCAACAAGGCACTGGCCGCGAAGCTCTTCGTCACCGAGCACACGCTGCGCAACCACCTCACCTCGATTTACCAGAAGCTCGGCGTGGGCAACCGGCTCGAGTTGTACATCTATGCGGTCAAGCACCAGCTCGACGCCGCCCCGCATTGAAGAAAAAAAGAGAAATGCTGAAAGCCCTGCGCGCCGGAGGCCGGCGCGCAGGGCTTTCAGCTTTTGACAGACAGAAAACGCTCAGGTCCCAGAAAGCATCGGCATGACCATCCGGATGATGCGGATCACGGCCGGCGTCAGGATCACCAGCGAGATGCACGGAAAGATGCACAGCACCAGCGGCAGCAGCATCTTGGTGGGCACCTTGGCCGCCTGTTCCTCGGCGCGCACATGGCGCTTGTGGCGCAAATCCTCCGAGAACACGCGCAGCGACTCACCGATGCTGGTGCCGAAGCGGTCCGCCTGCGCCAGCATCGTCGCGAAGGTGCCGATCTCCTCTACGCCAGTGCGCAGTGCCAGGTTGCGCAGCGACTTCTCGCGCGTGGCACCAGCGCGCATCTCCAGGTTGGTCCAGTGCAGTTCCTGCGCCAGTGCCTGGCTCTTGACCTGGATTTCGTCCGTGACCTTGGTCAGCCCGGCATCCAGCCCTAGCCCGGCTTCCACGCACACGAGCATCAGGTCGGCTGCATCCGGAAAATTCTCGAAGATCTCGCGGCGGCGCGAACGGATCATCAGGCGCAACACCAGGTTGGGCAGGTAGCACCCACCCAGTGCCGCCACGGCGAGCCACAGCAGCATCACCGTGCTGTCTTCCGCAGCTCCCGTCGCCCTCAGTCCAACGTATGCCAGCGCGGCAAGGCCCAGCGGCAGCAGCGTCTTCATGCCGAAGTACACGAGGTAAGCATCCGGATATCGAATGCCCGCGTTCAGGAAGCGCACGCGCAGCGGCGACAGCTCTGCGTCGTTGGTGGGCGACGAGAGCTGCGCGAAGGGCCCGACGAGCTTGACGGCGGTCTCGGTCCAGGCCGACTTGCCCGCCGGCATCGCCACCGCCTGCAGGCGCTGCTCGGTGCGCGTGGGAGACAGCCAGACGGCCAGTCCGATGATCGCAAGCGACACGGCCAGGAAGACGAGGATGGGAAACAGCATGGTCATGGCCCTTCTCCTTCAGACGCGAATCTTCACGATCATGCGCAGCAGCACGACGCCCACGAGCATCACCACCAGCATGTACTTGAGCACCGTCTGGCCGATCGGGTCGGTCCACAGCGGAGCCATGAATTCGGGATTGAAGACGTTCATGAGTGCCGCCAGCGCGAACGGCATCAGCCCGAGGATCCAGGCCGACAGCCGCCCCTCGGAAGACAGCACCCGCACCCGTGCGAGCAGCTTGAGCCGGTCGCGGATCAGCCGGCTGAGGTTGCCCAGCACCTCCGTCAGGTTGCCGCCCGAATCGCGCTGGATCAGCACCGACACCACGAAGTAGCGCAGGTCGGTGAGCGGCACGCGCTCGCTGAGGTTGGTCAGGGCCTGCTGCAGCGAGACGCCAAAGTTCACCTCGTCGGCGACCATGCGGAACTCCCCCGCGATGGGCTCGGCCATCTCCTCGCCGATCATCTGCACGCCGCTGGCGAACGAGTGCCCCGCACGCAGCGCGCGCGTCACCAGGTCAAGCGCCTCGGGAAGCTGCTTTTCCATGCGGGTCAGCCGTCGGCTGCGCTGGCGCTGTAGGTAGAGCGCCGGCAGTATCGCCAGGCAGCCCCCCACCACCAGCGCCACAAGAAGCGACTGGTGCACCATCGTCATCATGGCGAAGAACCCGAGCACGCCCAGCACGCAGGAAACCAGCAAGAAGCTGGAAACCGTCCAGTCCAGCCCCGCCTGCAGGATGAAGCGGTCCAGCCGGTGCGCGCGCGGCAGCGCCAGCAGCACGCGCTGCATCCAGGGAACCTCGCTGAGCATGCGCTCCTTGACCAGGTGGGCCTGCGGCGTGCGGTCGATCGCCGCCGAGAACGCCTGCAGCCGCTTCTCGATCTTGCGCGCCTCGGGCCCCTTGTAGGAGCGCCACAGCATGTAGAGCCCCTCGAGCATGAGCAGCACGGTCACGAACACCAGCACGGTGATGGTGATGAGGGTGTCCCCCCAGGTTGTTGAGCATGATGGTCTCCTGTTCCTTGGCTGGTCAGGTCATTCGTAGTGCTTGTCGGGGTCGAACATCGTGTCCGGCAGTTCCACGCCGTAGGCATGCAGCCGCTCCGCGAACTTCGGCCGCACGCCCGTCGCGCGGAAATGCCCGCGCACCTGGCCGTCGGGACCCATGCCGGTCTGGTGGAAGTTGAAGATCTCCTGCATGGTGACCACTTCGCCTTCCATGCCGGTGATCTCCTGGATGCTCGTGACCTTGCGCCGCCCGTCCACCAGCCGCAGCACCTGCACGATCACGGTGATGGCCGATGCGATCTGCTGGCGCACCGTGCGGTGCGGCAGGTTCAGGTTGGCCATGCCGATCATGTTCTCCAGCCGTGCCAGCGCGTCGCGCGGCGTGTTGGCGTGGATGGTGGTGAGCGAGCCTTCGTGGCCGGTGTTCATGGCCTGCAGCATGTCGACCGCCTCGGCGCCACGCACTTCGCCGATCACGATGCGGTCGGGCCGCATGCGCAGCGCGTTGCGCACCAGCGCGCGCTGCGTGATCTCGCCCTTGCCCTCGATGTTCATCGGCCGCGTCTCCATGCGCGCCACGTGCGGCTGCTGCAGCTGGAGTTCTGCCGCATCCTCGATGGTGATGATGCGTTCGCTCGGCGGAATGAAGCCCGAGAGAATGTTCAGCAGCGTGGTTTTGCCGGCGCCCGTGCCGCCGGAAATGAGCATGTTGACCTTCGCCTGGGCCAGGCCCTCGAGCATCTGCGCCATCTGCGGCGTCAGCGTCTTGAGATCGTTCACCAGGTTCTCCATGCGCAGCGGGATCTTGGCGAAGCGGCGAATCGACATCATCGGCCCGTCGAGCGCCACCGGCGCAATGACCGCGTTCACGCGCGAACCGTCGGGTAGCCGCGCGTCGACCATAGGGCTCGACTCGTCGATGCGCCGCCCCACCAGCGAGACGATCTTGTCGATGATGCGCAGCAGGTGCTTCTCGTCGGTGAAGCTGACGTTGGTCAGCTCCAGCCGGCCCCGGCGCTCCACGTAGATCTTCTCGTGTGAGTTGACCAGGATGTCCGAGACCGACGGGTCCGCCATCAGCAGCTCGATGGGGCCGAAGCCGAGCATCTCGTGCTGGATGTCGCGGATCAGCGTTCGCCGCTCGATGTCGTTGAGCGCCTCCGGTTCCTCCTGCAGCAGCCGCGTGGTCATGGTCGAGATTTCCTGGCGCAGCACGTCGGGCTTCAGGGTTTCGAGCGCCGCTAGGTCGAAGCGCTCGAGTAGCCTCAGGTGCATGCGCTCCTTGAGCAACTTGTAGGCGTCCGAGGCGAAGGGCGACACGGCCTGCTCGGCGGCCTGCCCCACAGGCCGCGCGGCGGCACCGGCGTCGGTTTCGACGGCATTGAGCTGTTCTCTGAATGACATGGGGACCTGCCTTGCTGTTGAATGAAATGAATGCTTGTCCGTTGGCGGTGCCCGCTTACGCGCGGCGGAAAAGCCGTCCGATGAAGCCGGGCTCCGCCTCCTGCCGCGGGCTGAGCGCGTGCGCGATGTCCGCCAGCTTTTTCGCGAGCGCGCCGTTGCGCGACATTTCCGCCAGCGGCACGCCGCGGTTGATGCACGCATCCACGTCCTTGCCACCGTCGGGCACGATCGTGAGCGTCGCCCCCACCAGCGAGCGGCGCATGTCCGAAAGTCCGATCTCCCCGCCACCTACGCTGCGGTTCACCAGCAGCTCGACCTTGCCGGGCGGGTAGCCCAGCGACTTGAAGACATGCATCAGCCGCGTCACGTTGCGGATGTGCGGCAGGCTGGGCTGCAGCACCGGAAAGATGCGGTCGGCACGGTCCAGCACGCGGATCGAGAGCGTGTCGATGCGCGGGCCCAGGTCGAACAGCACGAAGTCGTACATGCCCTGCGCAACATGCAGGATCGCGTCGATGTGCTCCGCCTTCACGTCCATCGCACGCGAAATGTCCTCGGGTGCCGGGAGGATGCTGAAGCTCGGCGACACCTTCGCCACGCTTGCGGAAAGCAGCGAAGCGTCGAGCCGGCCGATGTCGCGGGCCACGTCCGCCATCGTCGAGGAGGGCCGCAGGTCGCTCACGTAAGACAGCGCATCGCCGAACTGCAGGTTCAGGTCCACGAGCAGCACCGAGCGCTCCTTCGAGAGCTGGTGCGCGATGTTCGTCGCAAGGAAGGTCGCCCCGCTGCCGCCCTTGCAGGGCATGAACGCCACCACCTGCCCCGGCGCGCGCGCTTGGGCGCCAGCCATCTTGTGCGCGATGCGCTCCACGGCGGCTTCTAGTGCAGCTGTGTCGGCGGGCGACGGCAGCACCTCGCGCACGCCCGCGCGCATCGCGTGGAGCAGGAACTCCGGTGTCTGCATCGCGCACAGCAGCACCACCGCGATCGACGGATGTTGCAGCGTGAGCTTTTCCACCAGGTTGAGTTCCTGCGGGTCGCAGCACATGCCGTCGACCAGGAGCAGATCCGGCGCCGCCTTGTCGACGACCCACTGCATCCGGCTCTTGCCGCCCTCGAACAGCGACACGGTGTGCGAGCGTGCCTCCAGCACCTTGCGCATGTCCTGCAGATGGCTGGCATTGGGGGAAATGATGGAGATCTTCATGGTCTTGCCCGTTGCGTTGGTGACTGGATGGCTATGAACAGATAGCCGGGCTGTTCGGGTCCTTGCGCATGACCTCGCGCGGCAGGTAGGTGGGAAAGCTCGGCATCGCGATCAATGGCCCGGCCGCGCCCGCGATCGGCGAGATCCATTGGTAGTTGAGCCCGGTAATACTCACGGTGACGCCCTGGCAGGTCGAGGCAGTGCAGCCCGATGGCGACCACACCACCGACACCGAACTGATCTGAGGCAGCAGCGCCTTCATGCGCGCGAGCACAAGGGCCTGCTGGGCCGTGTCGTCGCACACCACCGCGTACCTGGCCCCGGCGCGGGTTGCTTCCTGGGCTGCGTTCCAGGTGAAAAGCATGCGTGCAAAGTCGACGATGCCCAGCGTGAACATCAGGAAGATGATCAGGCCCAGCGCGAACTCGACCGTAGTCGCGCCGCGACCACGGCGAGCGGAGCGGTTGCTTCTTCTCATGATGGCGCCCTCATGCTGGCGGTGATGTCGCTGAAAGCGATGTTGCCGTTCGCATCCGCGAAGGCGACGCCCATCACCGAACGGAACAGCGAATGGAAGGAGTAGCCGGTGACGCGCACCGTGACCGTGGTGATGATCGGGTTCGCACCGGCCGACTGCCAGGTGCAGCAGCTGGCGGCCGGCACGTTCGACAGGCTCAGTCCGCGCGCCAGCGGCGAACCGGTGCCGGCCGTGTTGCCGTACACGATCAGGTTGCGCGCCTCGGTGATTTTCGTTCCCGGCGTCTGCACCGACAGGTAGCGCACGGCGTCGCGCGTCGACTTGACCACTGCGTTGTACTCGTACATCGCGCGGCCGAACTCGGTGGTGATGAAAGTCAGCAGCAACAGCAGCGGAATGATCAGTGCGAGTTCGACCAGCGCTGCGCCACGCTGCATGCGACGGAACTTTTTCATGGCGTGCTCCTTTCCTCTCATCTCACGAGAACAGGAACCAGCGGCCCCGCCGTCCCGCCCGCCAGCCCGCTGGTGGTGCAGGGGCTGCCGGTCGCACCGGCGTTGCCGAGGAATTCCAGCTGCACGTCGGTCATCGGGATGCTCAGCGGCTGCAGCATCAGCATGCAGAGATAGTCGATCACATGGTTGCCGCCGTCGATGACCGGCACGGTGACGAAGCGGCGATCCAGGCCGTATTGCATGTGTCCTCCGCTGACGTTGCCCGGCGCGGCCAGGTTCTGGAAGCTGTTGAGCGAGAGCCCGGTGATCGATTCGCAGCTGTTCGCGCCCTTCACCTTCGTACCGGTGTCCGCGCACGACGCGAAGGCCGCGCGCTTGGTCACGTAGTTCTGGCCAGTCCCGGAGCCCGGGGCGGGGCCGTTGTAGGCGTTGAACTGCGCGGGCCAGTTGAGCGATGTGTAGGCGTAGCCGGTGTAGTCGGGCCGTGCCGTACTCGGGTCGCTGCTGTTCTTGTAGATGCCGAAGCGCTGGTTCCACACGTCGGCCACGGAGGTCTGTACGCCTGGCGTGCCCACCGTGTCGCCGACCTTGGCGCCGCATCGGCCGTTGAGCTCGGCTTCGGTCTCCGACGCGCTGTTGCTGCCGTCGAGATTGGCCCAGCCGATTTGCCCGCCGGCGGCGGCGTTCTGCGCCATGATGAGCGTCACCCACTCGCCCACGACGAACCCATAGTTCGGTGCCGTGCCACCGGCCTTGGGCTTCGCTGCGACTGGAATGGGGCATGCGCTCTGTGCGCTGGCACGGGTGGCGACCGCGCTCGCGGCAACGCTGCGCGTCGCGGGATTTCCTGCGGTGTTGCCCGAGAACGGACCCATCGCCTTCATGAGCCAGATGTTGATGTTCGCCTGCGTATGCGCGCACTGGGCGTAGCGTGCCGCGGCGGGCACCGTGGTAACGGCGTAGGACGCGTCACGGAACGTGATGTCTGCCGCAACGATCTGGCCCTGCCCGCCCCAGGTGCTCGATTGCATGTTCACGCGGTTGGCATTGCCTGCCGTCTGTCCCGCGCTCACGGCTCGCGTGAGGGCCGTGCTTTGCCCATCGAGCTCGCGTGCCGCTGCAAGGGCGCAGCTGTCGACCGCCGTCTGCAGTTCGGTTCTCACGACGAACAAGTGGCCGAAATCGAGCGCGATGCCCATGAAACCCAGGAGAAACAACAGGAGCAGCGCGGCGGTGACGATCATCGCGCCACGCTGGCGGTGATGGGGACGATTGGCTTTCATGATCGGTCTTCCTGTTGGACGATGGAGAAGACGTCGTCTGCTTTACATGCAACCGGAGCCGCTCAGGCAGACGGCAACCCGGGCGACGGCGGAGTCGAAACCTGCCGCAATCAACATCGGCTGCAGCGCGAGCACCAGTGCAATGGAGACGATGACGATGATCAGCGCGCACTCCACGACACGGGCACCGCTTTCGTCCTTCAGGAGTTTCTTGAACATGGTGATGACCTCGGCGCTTGTGGAGAAACAGTCATGTGGAACCGGGAAAGCGTGGGGCGAAGCGAGCTGGAAGGCCCGCTCCGCTCCCCTCCCCGAACGCCACTTAGACGCAGGGACCCGGCCCGTTCAGGCACACGTTCAGGCGACTGATGAAGTTCGTGAAGGGTGCCCCGCTGGCAAGCAACTGCAGTGCAATAACCAGCGCAATGGAGACGACGGCGATGATCAGCGCGTACTCCACGACTTGAGCACCGCTTTCGTCTGTCAGGAATTTCTTGAACATGGTCATGACCTCGGTTCGTTGTGGAGAAAGAGCCACGTGAAAGCGAACGAGAGGGTGGAACGAAACGGACCGGAAGGCCCGGCTCGCTCCCCTCCCCGAACGCTGCTTACACGCACGGCCCCGGCCCGTTCAGGCACACGTTGACGCGACTGATGAAGTTCGTGAAGGTTGCGCCCGTGGTGAGAGCCCTCAATGCAATGACGAGCGCGATGGAAACGACCGCGATGATCAGTGCGTACTCGACGACCTGTGCGCCTTCTTCCTCGAGCATGAAGCCGCGTGTCGATTGGCCGATGGCCTTCAGAAAGTTTTTCATGGTTCTTTCCTTTCAAGGTTTGAACGGTTGGAAATCAGGTTGAAAAAGCGGGTGGGGAAGAAAGTTCGTTTCGATTCGTGGCGCTCTCCTTTCCATGAGAAGACTGATGTGGAACGAATCCGCGAAACGCGGCCTGTCACTTCCCCGATCCGCTGCCGATGCCGCCACCGATGTTGATGACGTTGACCGCAGGCGGCGGCGTCTTGTACGACTCCTGGTACTGGTGCATCGCCTCGCGCGATGCGCGCCCGTCCATGCCGGTGACGGGGTCGCCGTTCTTGCCGGCGTTCGGGTTGATGGTCATCTTCTTCTTTGCGTCCCGCACCGCGTCGCCGAAGCGCGCGTCGTAGTTGGGCGTGACGGTCGAGCAGCTGGCGCCGAGAAGGCAGACGAGCCCGACGGTGATCGATCTGATGATGAACATGACGGTGCTCCTCACGGGGTTTCGCTGGCGGGGGCGGCCGGGGCCGGGGTCGAGCTCTCGAGCGCGCCGTTGAGATAGACCTCGGCACGGCTCGGAACGACGTGGTTGTCCGTCGGCACCCGCGGCGACTCGGCCAGCGGACGCACCAGGCGCGGCGTGATGACGAACATCAGCTCGGTCTGCTCGTTCTGGAATTCGGTGCTGCGGAAGAGCGCGCCCATCACTGGCACCTCGCCCAGTCCTGGATAGCGTTTGACCGACTCCGTCACGTTGGCCTTGATGAGCCCGGCGATGACGAAACTTTGTCCGTCGTTGAGCTGCACGGTGGTGTCCGCGCGCCGCACGGTCAGCGAAGGCAGCACGGCCGTGACACCTCCGACAGTGGTGAACGGTGAACCGGTCTGAGACAGGTCGGACACCTCCGACACCATCTTGAGGTTGACCCGGTCTCCATTGAGCACGGTCGGGGTGAACTTGACCCCGATGCCGAATTCCTTCTCCTCCAGCGTGATGTTCGTCCCGCCGCCGCCCGCGGCGCTCTGTGCCACAGGGATGAAGATCTTGCCGCCCGACAGGAAGCTGGCCTGCTGTCCACTGATGGCCATGATGTTCGGCTCTGCGAGGATGCGCACGAGCCCGTCGTCCTTCTGGCCGTCGATGGTCAGCGAGGTCCGCCCGATGCGCAGCGCCTGCGCCAGGCCGGCGCCGGTGCTCAGGAAATTGGAGATCAGCGAGTAGTTGTTCAGGCCGCCGTTGCCGGTGCGCGCAATGCCCACGCGCGAACCCAGCCGGTCGAGCAGCGTCTTGCTGACCTCGGCGATCTTCACCTCGAGCATCACCTGCTGCGGCGTAGCGACGCGCAGCAGGTTCACCACCTTCTTGCCGTCGGCGCCGTAGGCCGAGGCCAGGCTGATCACGTCGTCGAGCTTGAGCGCGTCGCTGATCTCGCCGGTGAGCACGATGGACTTCTCGGCGCTGCGAACGCGGATGCGGCGCTCGTCGGGCATCAGCTCGGCCAGCTTGGCCTGCAGAGCCAGCGGATCGATGGTGACGATCACGTCCTTGATGTAGCAGGTGCCGTCGGCGCTTTGCAGCACCACGTTCATCGAGCCCGCCTGGCGGCCGCGGAAGAACAGGTCGGTCGGGCTCAGCAATGTCACGTCGACATCCGCGACGCCGTCACCGCTGTTCGCGTTCGCAGCCTGGGCCTGGGCGGGCTGCATGCCAGCCGGCACGGCTGCCGCCGCGGCGGCAGGCACAGGGGCCCGGGCGGGCGGCTGGCCGCTGACCACGATGCGCACCACGCGCGCCTTCAGCGGAATGACCACCGACTTGCCCAGCACGGCCTGGGTCGGCTGGTCGTCGGGAATGATGGCCGTGCAGCGGCGGCTGCCGCCCGGGCCGGCGTTGCCCGTCGCAGCCGCGGCGGCGGCTGACGTCGAGGAGACTGCTGCCGCGGGCATGGCGCCCGTGGCCGAGGCGGTTGCCGCGACCTCCGCGGCCATGGCGGGAGTCGCCGCGGTCGCGAGGGTCGCCAGCAGGCTGGCGAGTTTTGTGGAGATATGGCGCACTTGGTGTTCCTCCTGTCGTTTGGGTTCAGAAGCAGGTGAGCGAGCTGCCCGAGTGCTGGATCACCTCCACGCACTGGGAAGCCGGCTGTGCGGCGGGGCCTGCGTGACGGGCACGCGGGCGGGCGGGAGCCGGCGCCGCGGCGGTGGAGACCTGCACGATCTCCTTCGCGCCGAAGAGCTGGCCCTTGGTGATTCCGTCGGTGGCAACCGTGGTCTTGTCCATCTGGTTGCGAAGCACCAGCGACAGGGTTCCCACGCTGCGGGCCAGGTCGAGCTTTTCGGAGTCCTCGAGCGAGAGCTCGAGGGTGACGGCGCTCACGACCTTGGGCTTGGTGTCGTCGCGGTTGGCTTCCTGCGCCACCGCCAGCACCAGCACCTTCTCGAGCACGGTCTTGCTGATCTGCAGCGCTTCTTCGCCGCGGCCCTTGTCCTGCTGGGCGTTGACCATCACGTCGACGTAGTTGCCCGGCAGCGCGAAGCCCGCCACGCCCACCACGTCGTTGACGCGCACCGTCATGGCCCGCTTGCCGCTGGCGATCACCGCAGAGAGTCCGCCCTGCGTGCCCACCGGGGCCAGCTTGCCCTCCATGAGCGCCTCGCCGCGCAGCACGCCGACCTTCACCACGCGGTCCTGCAGCGCCTTGATGTCGCTGAACGAGCCGCTGGGCACCGAGCCGCTGGGCCAGTCGACGGTGGTGAGCATCTGAGCGTTGACGCGGCTGCCCAGTTCGATGTCGACCGCGGCCACCACGACCTTGTTGGACGCGATGCCGCCTTGTCTGGAGATCCAGCCGGCCGCGTAGACGGCTGCCGCCAGGCCCGTCAGCAGGGCCAGCAGGATCAGCCCGATCGCCTTGATGTTCTTCATGTGAACCTCCGTCGCAGGTAAGGGATGAGAGGGCTAGACGTAGCCCAGCTGGTGCGCGAGCACTTCGATTGCCGTGCCCGCTGCGATGCAGATGCCGTAGGGCAGCTTCCCCACGGACTGGCTGGCATCGATTCGCCCCGAGGGGCGGATTCCGGCGATGCTGGAGAACATCACGCCCTGTGCGGCGTCCTTGACGTTGGCCAGCATGTGTCCGACGCGGCGGCGGTGGATGGCGAAGGCCATGGCCGCCAGGCCGCCCGCGATGAAGGTGAAGAGCACGGCCATCAGCGTCTGCTCTGGCCCGATGAAGGCGCCCGCCATCGCCATCAGCTTGACGTCGCCGGCGCCCATGACCCCGATGACGTAGAACGGCACCATCGCCGCGAAGCCGACGCCCAGTCCGCCGAAGGCGCTCGCCGCCCCGGCCATGGGCGTGCGCGCGGCCATCGTTCCGTAGACCAGCGCGAAGAGCGCGCCGCCGAAGGTCAGCCAGTTAGGAATGCGGTAGAAGCGCCAGTCGCTGACCGCGGCCACGGCGAGCAGCGCGAAAAGCGCGACTGTGCGCACGTCGGTGGCCAGCATCGCCAGCAGTTCGAGAACGGCGTCGAGTTCTTGCATGATGGGCTCCACGGGTTCAGGCGCTGCGCCGGATGGCGAGCATCAGCAGCATGAAAACCACCATCACCAGCGCGCCGATCAGCGCGAACTCCATGAACGACATTCCCGCGTCTTCGCGCAGAAGGTTCATGAAGGTCGTCGGCAGCAGTGCGAGCGGTTCCATGCAGATTCCCCGGTTGTCGTTGCCGGCCCGGACCACCTGTTGCCCGGCATGGGCAGAGGTGTTGGGCCTTGGGGATGACTGTAGGAATCGCGCCGTTTCCGCACATGAGCAAGGCGCCCTTTTGTGAGGGAGTCAAATCCCCCGTGCGCGCGGGCTCCCGGGCATGACAAAGCACCCGGGACGCGGCGTGACAAGCGGCCGATGGCCGAACGGCCTATGGCCGCCGCCGTGCCGCAGGAAGGGAGCTCAGGGAATGCTGCGCGCGACCACGCCGAGATCGCGCCAGGCCTCGGGGTGGCAGCTGAAGATCAGTATCTGGTGGCGGGCCGCCGCGTCGTACAGCACCCGCTTCATCTGGCCCAGGCGCTCTTCGTCCGTGTTCACCAGAGCGTCGTCGAGGATGAGCAGGGTCGGCTTGCGCGCTTCCTGCAGCAGGTCCGCGTAGGCCAGCCGGGCGACCACGCCCATCTGCTCGCGTGCGCCCACGCTGAGTTCCTCGAAGGCGCCGCCCTGGACGCCGCGCAGCCCTTGCCGCGTGATGCGGCCCGGCGAGAGGTCGTCGCCGACCTCCACCTGCGCGCCGGGGAAGAGGATCTGCAGGTAGTGGTCCAGATGCTTCTGCAGCGGCGCGCGCAGGCGCTGCGCCAGCGCCGAGCGCTTCTCGCGCAGCAGCTTCAGTAGATGGTCGAGCGTCCTCGCCCGCCGTTCGAGTTCCGCGCAGCGCCGCGTGGCGTGTTCGAATTCGCGCCGCGTTTCCGAGGCTGCTTCTTCCTGGCCCAGGGCGCCCCTCGCCTCGAGCTCGGCTTCCAGCCGGGTGATCTCGGTGGCCCGCTGGTTGTGCGTGGTTTCCGCCTGCCGCACGCTGCGCTCCAGCCGCTCCACGTCCTGCGCGAGCACCGGCAGGTTGATGGTCTGCAGCTGCCGGGTGAGTTCGGCCACCTTGTCCTGGACGGCCGACTGCTGCGCGAGAGCATCGGTCAGCGCGCCGCCGGCTTCCGCCTTCCTGCCGGCCCTGGCCGGATCTTCCAGCGTGGCCTTGACCGCCGCGAGCTCGTCCTCGGCAGCCTTGACCTGCTCGCGTGCATTCCCGGCCGCCACCTTCGCGTCGTTGAGCGCGGCGGATGCCGCTTCCAGCGCGGCGCGCGCAGCGAGTTCCTGCGACTCGGCCTGCGCGCTCGAGAGCGACTCGGCATCGTTCATTGGCGCGGGCGGCATGTCCTGCAGCGCCTTCCTGGCTTCCGCGAGACGGGCCTCGCGCGTGGCCATGTCCGCGGCGAGCGCGCCCAGCCCCTTGGGCGCCAGGGCAGCGAGCACGGCCTCGGCCGCTGCGGCTTCGCTCTTGCGCAGCGCCTGCTGCCGCACGCGTTCCTCGACGGCGGCGAGGCTTTCGGCGCGCAGGCCCTGAAGCAGCGCCGCGAGTTCGTCGCGGGCGCGGCCGTGCTCATTGGCCAAGCCATCGAGATCCGCGCCGCCGGGCAGCACGCTGATCCGGCCGACACCTTCGATCTCGATGTCGGTCCGGGAGATGACGGTCTGGCGCCGAGCACCGCCCAGCTCCACGCCGGCCACGCGGACCTTCGCCGTGGGCTGCAGGTCGAACTCCAGCGCGGTGGCCACGGCGTCGAGCCGGGCCTGCGCGGTGCGAAGCGTCTCCGCGCAATGGCGCAGGCGCCTGAGTTCTGCTTCGGGAACCGCGAGCGCTTGCGCCTCGGCCTGCAGTCGGGTGACTTTCTCCTGCTCGCTTCGTGCCTTCTCGTGGCTTTGCCGGAGTGCGTCGAGCTGCTCGGAGAGGCTTTCGACGGCCTTTTCCTGCGCGATGCGCGATGCCGCCTGCCGCGCCAGGCGGAGGTTCTCGCGCGCGGCGGCATCGGTTTTCACCGCTGCGGCCTGACGGGGTTCCCAGGCCTGGAGTTCGCCGAGGGCCCGGGCAAGGCCTTCCTGCGTCGCCTGCAGGTTCTTCTCGCGCTGGGCGAGCGTCGCTTCCTCGCGCTCCATCGCCTGGAGCTGGGTGCGCCACGAGCTCACCTGGGCGCCGATCTGCTTCAGCGCGGCCTCCTGCGCGGTCTTCTTCTGGTCCAGCCCCCTGGCCTCTTCCAGCCGCTGCTGCGCGACGACGAGCTGTTCGCGCAATGCCGTCCATGGTTTCGCTGCCTCGTCGCGCTGGTGGTCGCGGCGCAGGCCGGAAAGGCGATCCACGCCCGAGCGGTAGGACTCGACGTCGGCAAGCAGTTCTTCCAGCTTCTTTTCGAGTTCCCCGCGCAGCTTGTTGGCCTCGGCGAAGGCGCCGCGCGGAACCCCCGTGCTTTGCGTGAGCAGCTCGTTGCGCTCGGCCTCCACCGCCTTCAGGACCGCGTCGCCGTTGCTGGCAGCCAGTTCGCCCAGCGATTCGCCGAGCGCGTTGCGCAGGTGGTCGCTGGCAAAACCCACCGCGCTGGCGATGTCGTGCGAAGTGCCCTGCCTGATCCACAGCAGGCCCGGAATGCCCATGTGCTCGGGCGTGCTGGCGCCCTTGCCCGGAAACCGGAAGCCCAGCAGCGCCGCCAGGTGGTCTTCGGCCACCGCGCCGTCCATGGTCCTGCCGTCGATCACCAGCTCGCAGCGCTTCTTGCCCAGGAAGGCCTTGGTGAGCCGGCATGGCTTGCCGTCGAGTTCGAAATCGACTTCCACCATGGGCGTGGCCGAACTCTCGCCCCATGGCCGCAGGTGCTCGACGGCGCTGGAGCGGTGCCGCTCGAAGAAGGCGGCGCGTATCGCCTCGGCGACGGTGGACTTGCCCGATTCGTTGGGAGCCGCGAAGAGGTTCAGCCCGTCCGTGAAGCCGTCGATTTCGAACGGCGCGCGAAACAGCTTGAAGTTCTCGATGCGAAGCCGCTGCAGCTTCATGCTCATGCGCTGGCTCCCGCGTGCGAAGAACCCTGTTGCGCGCCGAGGATGCGTGCGAGCGTGAGCAGCGCGTCGCGTGCCAGTTCCGCATCGGCGTCGCCCTGCTGCTCGCGCAATGCCTGCAGCGCCTCGCCGACGAAGCCGTCGGCGTGCAGCGCCTGGATGTCGTCCTCGGTCGGCTCCAGCCGCAGCGCCTCGCCGTCCCACACCAGCGCGCGGGCCCTGGCGCGGGCTGCATCGAGCGCGGCGCCCAGCCGGTCGTGGCCGGCAAGGTCGCAAGTGCCCTGGGCGCGCAGCTGCAGCACGTCGCCGTTTCCGATCTGCTCGAAGCTTGCGCACCAGCTCGTCGATGTCGGAAGGCACCGCGAGCCGCGGCTCCCACTGCTGCCAGTCGAACTGGCCCACGCGCACCGGCTCGACCACCGGTACCGCGCCAGCGCCCTCGATGCCCACGAGCAGCGCCTGGCCCGAATCGTTGGCCCGGAAGCGGTCGGTCTCGGGCGTGCCCGCGTACCAGGTGCGATCGTCGATCCGCCGCGTGCCGTGCCAGTCGCCGAGCGCGAGGTAGTCGAGCCGGGCCTGGGCCGCGCGCCCGGCGGCGATGGGATTGGCCGAGTCGATGTCCTCCGGCAGGATGCCCTGCACGCTGCCGTGCGCGAGGCCGATGCGGGGCAGGCTTTCGTCTTCCAGCTCCGCGGTGGCGAACCACTCGGTGAGGTCGCCGTAGGTGTGGCGTTGCGTGAGCGGCGCGGGCAGCAGCGTGAACTTGCCCGCCACCACGTGGGGCCTGGGCTCCAGGCAGCAGGCGATGTTCGGCGCGATGGCCCCCCAGCCGCTGCGCGCGGCTCCAGACGGATTCGCTCAGTGCCGAATCGTGATTGCCGGGGATCAGCAGCCAGGGCCCCGCGAAGCCCTGCATGGCGTTGAACATGCGCCGGATGGTCTTGTCCGACACCGTCTGCAGGTCGAACACGTCGCCCGCGACCAGCACGGCATCGACCTTGCGCTCGGCCGCGATGGCGGCCAGCCGTTCCACCGCCTTGAAGCGCGCCTCGAACAGCGCGGCGGCGTCGTCGGGTTCGAATTGGGAGAAAACGCGGCCGATCTGCCAGTCCGCGGTGTGGAGCAAAGAAATCATGCGTCGTGGCCCCCTTTGCCTACCGCGTCTGCATACGTCGTTCGAGAAGAGTGCGCATCTTAGATGGCGCGCTCCGGGTCCGACGTCGACCGCCGCCCCGTGCGGGGCCCGACGGGCTAGGCAGTGGAGTCGGCCGTCGCTGCGCACTCTTCCAGCAGCGCGGCCGCCTGGGTGGCCTGCGCGACGATCTGCGCGCGCAGCGGCTGCCAGTCCAGGCTGAACGGCGCGATCAGGAACCACTGCGTGGTCAGGGCCAGCGCGCTGCCAAGAACGAGGAACACCCAGTGCACGACTTCCATCTACGCCCCCATGTATACAGAATCAGGAGCGGAAGTCTGCGTACTTCGCGGGCGTCGCGGTATCGCCAATTCGGGGGATGCCGTTCGCCAGAGCAGGACGCCACGGGCAAGGACGCGCGCGAACGCGTCCGGCCCGGCCCTTCCTACCGTGCCGGCAGGTACTGGCGCGGATCGACGGCATTGCCGCGGTAGCGGATCTCGAAGTGCAGCCTGGCGCGTCCGGCGTCCGGGCTGCCGATCTCGGCGAGCTTCTGGCCCTGCTTCACCTGCTGGCCCTGCTTGACCTGAACCGAGCGCAGGTTGGTGTAGACCGACATGTACGAGCCGCCGTGGTCGACCATGACCACGCTGCCATAGCCGCGCATCGTTTCCGTCACCGCCACCTTGCCCGCGCCGATGGACGCCACCGGGTCGCCGGTGTTGCCGCCGATGTCGATGCCCTTGCTGCTGCTGCCGTTGAAGCCGGTGATCACCTGGCCCGGCGCGGGCCAGGCCCAGTCGCTGCGCCTCGATGCGGGCGGCGCGGCCGGCTCCGGCGCCACGGCCCTGGGAGGCTTGGGGCGCTCGGCACGTTCGGGACGTTCCGCGCCCGGGCTCCTGCCCGCGGACGGCTCGGGCGATGCCCCGGAAGAAGCGCCGCCGCCCGGCGGCACCACGCGCAGCACCTGTCCTGCTTCCAGCTTGTCCGGGTCCTGCAGGTTGTTCCAGCGCGCGATGTCGCCCGGCGAACGGCCAGACTTCGACGCGATGCGGTAGAGCGTGTCGCCCGGCTGGACGACGTATTCGCCCGGCCCTGCCACCGGTGCCTTGGGCGACGTGGAGCACGCCGCCACCATCAATGCCGCGGCCAGCACCACGCCGGCGCGCCAGTTCCTTCCTGTCACAACAACCACTAGCGGATTCCTTCCTGGATGACCTGGATCTCGCGCGCCCCGGTGTCCCGTGGCCGCGCTCGAAGAATCCGGAAGGCTACCAGCAGTGGCCGGGCGATCGGCCGGCCGCGGGGTTTTTCGCGCGCGTGCGCCTGGCGATGCACATCAGCGACAGCGCGCTGGAGGGCGCGCCGGGGTCGCGGCCCGACAGCAGGCTGCCCAGGCGGTATTTCCACTGCATCGGTCCGGCCTCTCCGTCCAGGACCCGGGCTCCCGCCTGGTGGTTGTGCGGATGCACGCGCACCTCGAAGCCAAGCGGCGCAAGCGTGGCCTCGAAGAACTCCCTCGTCACGCCATCGCCGGGCCGGTGGTGTATTGCCGTGCGCAGCCACCACGACTGCCGGCTGCCGGTCTTGTGGACGCCGCGCCCCATCGCCCGGTAGACCCACAGGCGCATGTTCCACAACAGGCGGGCCAGTCCGCGGTAGTCCCAGGCCGTCAGTTGGGGATCGTGGTCGGTGATCAGCAGGCCGCCGGGCTTCACCAGGCGGGCGCCTTCCTCCAGCACCGCCTTCATGTCGTCGCAGTGATGCAGCGTGGCATTGATGGCGACGATGTCCGCCACCTGCGAGCGGAACGGCGTGTGCGCGGCATCCGCCAGCACCGCGATGTAGCCCTCGATCGCGGCAAGCTCCAGCGAGCCCGCTGCCACGTCGACGCCAATGAGCAATTTCGGCATGCCGCCCAGCGTTGCGAAGACATTGCCCGGCCCGCAGCCCAGGTCGATGACGACCTTGTCCGTCCAGTCGCCACAGGCGGCCAGCCAGCGGCGGCGGAAGTGTTCGTCCCGGTGGCAGGAGCCGAGATATTCCCGCGCCCACGCCTCATTGCCGAAGTAGATCGCGTTGGCTGTCAATGCATCCGAATTACCGGGAAGAATTGATTCCAGATAATGGCCGCGGCGCTCCGGAACTACATCGGGTAATAGGATGTCGCCGAGCATTGTCAGGACCTGGTGAATTGGATTTGGCGCGAACAGCGCATCCTCACCAGTTTTTTCAATTTCCTGATTTTGTACAGATATTTCTTATACGGTTACAGGCATCGGCAATTCATAACAGTCGGCTCCGGGAGGATGTTTCATTTTTCGACACACTTCCGGTGCACTTTCCGCCTCGCTCGCAAGTGAAGCGAGGCCCGCGCCCGAGACGGCGGCGCGGCGGCCCGCCGAGGCGCCCCTCGCCCTCGTTTCCCTCGTGCCGCCCCCTTGCTTCGCCTGAAGTCTCCCCAGGAGTACCCCTCCTCGACCGCGCTCTTGCGGCACCCGAGATGGGCCGCCGGACCGCTTTTTCACCATCGATGGCGCATCAGTTACCTCGTACTGGACGATTCGGGTAGTACGTTTCAGAAATAACATTATCCAGTTGTAACCAGGGCCTAAAGTACACACATCGGCTGCGGGAAACACCCTAGGATGAACACACGAAAAAACAGGTTCCAGCTTCTCATTCTTAATTGCGCGAATGGATTTTCCATTCGCTCAATTACTTTTGTCGTATTTCTTTTGGGATACTTACGTGGAAATTCAAACTGTTTCGCAGGCAGGCCAAGGCGATCCGGAGCTCGCTCTGGAAGACCTGTTCGTGTCGCGATCCAATTCGAAAGGATCGGCCAGCCGCCACGCCGCCTCCGCCACGCTCTCGCCCCATTTCGCGCGGAACCTGGCCGGTTCGCCGGCCATCGGGGGCCGGTTGCCGGACACCCTCTTCGCAGGCGCCTGGCTGCTGCTGGAGGCTCGCTGGCTTGGAAGCCTCTGGCCCGTACTGAATGAAGCAGGCGCGGGGCAGGACGCGCCCGCGTGCTTCTCCACCACCGTCGCGTTCGACACCACCATGCCCGCAGGCCGCTGGCTGGCAGAGCTGGACCTCGGCCGCCGCAACGCACCGAAGCCCCGGCACGCCGCCGCGCCCACGACGCTCTGGCTGCGCGAAGAAATGGACACACGGGGCACCGATGCTCCGCTGCGGCTGCGCTTCGACGCCGCCTCCGCATCGCTGCACGCCGACGCGGCCGCCGGCCTGATCGACTCCGCCACGCTCGAGCAGTTGCTCGCGGCACTCGCCGACACCGCCGAAGACCTGCTCGACCATCCCGATGCGGCCCTGGGCGACATCCGCACGCTGCCCGGCGCCCACCGTTCGGATCAGCTCGGCGCCTGGAACATCCCCCTCTCGCCCATCGACCCAGCCCTCACGGTGCCCGCCATGTTCGTCCGGCAGGCCGCGGCGGCGCCTGACGCCATCGCCCTCGCGCAGGGCGAGGCCCGGATGAGCTACGGCGAGCTCGACCGGCAGTCCGACGACCTCGCCCGGCGCCTCCAGGCCCTGGGCGTTCGCGGCGGCGACAGCGTCGGCATGCTGCTCGACCGCTCGATGGCGGCCATCGTCGCCCAGCTCGGCATCCTCAAGGCCGGCGCCGCCTACGTACCGGTGCCGACCGATTACCCGCCCGAACGCATCGCCTACATGCTCGACGAGGCAGGCGCGCACCACGTGCTGGCCACGCAGGAGCACCGCCACCTCGTCCCCCCCCATCACGGCGTTTTTCTGGTCGACGAGCAGCAAGACAACGAAAACCGCAGTTCATGGAATCCGCCGGCCATCGACGCGGAATCGGTGGCCTACGTCATGTACACCTCGGGCTCGACGGGCACGCCTAAGGGCATCGAGATCTGCCATCGCTCGATCCTGCGGCTCGTCGTGGGCGTGGACTACGTTTCGCTCGCGCCCGGCCTCGCCATGCTGCACGCGGCCCCGCTGGGCTTCGATGCGGCCACGCTGGAAATCTGGGGCCCGCTGCTCAACGGCGGCTGCTGCGTGATCCATGACGAACGCGTGCCCACCGGCGCCGGGCTGGCCCGCACCATCGCGCGCCACGACGTGCACGCCGCCTGGCTCACGGCCGCGCTCTTCAATGCCGTCGTCGACGACGACCCGGCCCATCTTTCGGGCCTGCGGCATCTCTTCACCGGCGGCGAGGCGCTCTCCGTGCCGCACGTGCGCCGCGCGCTGGCAGCGCTGCCCGGCCTCGCGCTGAGCAACGGCTACGGCCCCACCGAATGCACCACCTTCGCGGCCACGCACCGCATCGCGTCGCCGCTGCCGGAAGACCTTCGCTCGGTTCCGCTCGGCCGGCCCATCAAGGACACCGTGCTGCGCGTGCTCAGTCCCTCGATGGCGCTGCTGCCGACCGGCTTCGTCGGCGAGCTGTGCATCGGCGGCCACGGGCTGGCACGCGGCTATCTGCGGCAGCCTGAACTCAGCGCCGCGCGCTTCGTGCCGGACCCCTTCGGCGCCCCCGGCGACCGGCTCTACCGCACCGGCGATCTCGCGCGCTGGCTGCCGGACGGCACCATCGAATTCATCGGCCGGCGCGACGGCCAGGTGAAGATCCACGGCCACCGCATCGAGACCGGCGAGGTGGAGGCGGCGATCCTCTCGCATCCCGGCGTGCAGTCGTGCGCGGTGGTCGCCCGGCCCGACGGCAGCGGGCAGCTGCGCCTCGTGGCCTATCTGCTTTCGCAGTCTGTAGAAGCACGGCCGTCGTGGGACGCCCTGCGCGCCCACCTCGGCGAGCGCCTGCCCGCGGCCATGGTGCCGGCGGCCCAGGTATGGCTGGAAAGGCTTCCCGTCACCCCCAACGGCAAGCTCGACCGCAAGGCGCTGCCCGAGCCGGCGGGCGAGCGCCCCGATCTCGCGCAGCCTTTCGAGGAAGCGCGCGGCGCCATCGAACGGCAGGTGTGCGACGCCTTCGCCCGCGCGCTGCGCATCTCGAAGGTCGGCCGCAACGACAACTTCTTCGACCTGGGCGGCGATTCGCTTCTGGTGCTGCAGGTGCTGGCCGATCTCCGCCGTGGCACGGGCGCGCCGCTGTCCACCAATCTTTTCTTCCGCAATCCCACGCCAAAAGCGATGGGTGCGCGGATGCAGCCGGCGGACGAACAGTCCGCCACGGCCGCTGCGGCCGGTTCCAAGGATCGACCGACCGCAGCGGCCACCCATCCTGAAGACGCCGTCGCGCTGATCGCCACCGCCGGGCGCTTTCCCGGCGCTGCCGACGTGGAGCAGTTCTGGGACAACCTCGTCGCCGGCCGCGACACGATCAGCTTCTTCGACGACGCCACGCTCGACGCGGGCATCTCCGAGGCCCTGCGCAACGACCCCGCCTACGTGCGCGCACGCGGCGTGATCGACGGCATCGAGAACTTCGACGCCGCCTTCTTCGGCATCGGCCCGAAGGAAGCGCAGCTCATGGACCCACAGCAGCGCGTGTTCCTTGAGATCTGCTGGGAAGCCCTGGAGCGCGCCGGCTACGTGCCCGACGCGGCACCGGGCCCGGTGGGCGTGTACGCCGGCATGTACAACGCCACCTACTTCCAGCGCCACGTGAGCACCCGGCCCGACCTGGTGGAGCCGGTGGGCGAGTTCCAGGTGATGCTGGCCAACGAGAAGGACTACATCACCACGCGGGTGGCGAACCGGCTCAACCTCACGGGCCCGGCCGTCAGCGTGCACACCGCCTGCTCGACCTCGCTGGTGGCGGTGGCGCACGCCTTCCACGCGCTGCGCACGGGCCAGTGCTACATGGCGCTGGCGGGCGGCGCCTCGGTCACCTGCCCGCCGCGCAGCGGCTATCTCTACAACGAGGGCTCGATGCTCTCGCCCGACGGCCACACGCGCAGCTTCGACGCGCAGGCCCAGGGCACCGTCTTCAGCGACGGCGCGGCCGTGGTGCTGCTCAAGCGCCTGGCCGACGCGCAGGCCGACGGCGACACCATCTACGCCGTGCTGCGCAGCGCCTGCGTGAACAACGACGGCGGCGCCAAGGCCAGCTTCACCGCGCCCAGCGTCGACGGGCAGGCCGCGGTGATCCGCGCGGCGCTGGCGGCGGCCGACGTGGACGCGCGCAGCATCTCCTACGTCGAGGCACACGGCACCGCCACGCCGATGGGCGACCCGATCGAGGTCGAGGCGCTGGCCGTCGCCTATGCCGAGCACACCGATGCGCTGGGCTTCTGCACGCTGGGCTCGCTCAAGAGCAACGTGGGCCACATGGTCACGGCGGCGGGCGCGGCCGGGCTCATCAAGACGGCGCTGGCGCTGCACCACGAGCAGATCCCGCCGACGGTTCATTTCAGCGCGCCGAACCCGTCGATCGACTTCGCGCGCACGCCCTTCCACGTGACCGCGAGCCTGCAGCCGTGGCCGCGCGCCGCCCAGCCGCGCCGCGCGGGCGTCAGTTCCTTCGGCGTCGGCGGCACCAATGCGCACGTCATCGTCGAGGAGGCGCCACCCCGGCCGGCTTCGCCGCCCGCCGCGGGCGAGCAGGTGCTGCTGCTTTCCGCGCGCTCCGAGGCAGCGCTCGCCGTGGCCGCCGGGCAGCTCGCGTCGCACCTCGAAGCCCATCCGGAACTCGCACTGGCCGACGTGGCCCACACCCTCGCGGTCGGCCGCAAGGCCCACGCCTTCCGCCGCGCGGTGGTGGCCGGCAGCACGGCCGATGCCGCGGCCTCCCTGCGAGACACCGGCTCGACCGGCACCGTCAGCGGCCGCGCCGCCTCGAGCGAACCCCAGCTCGTGCTGATGTTCCCCGGACAGGGCGCGCAGTACGCCGGCATGGGCCGCAACCTGCACGCGAAGGACCCGGTGTTCGCCGCCGCCTTCGACGACTGCATGGCCGCCCTGGAAGGCGTGACGGATTTCGACCTGCGCGAGCGCATGTTCTCGGACGACCCGCAGGCGCTGTCGCCCACCGCCGTCACGCAGCCCGCGATCTTCGCGCTCGAATACGCGCTCGCCCGGCGGCTGCTGGCGCTGGGCGCGAGGCCGCATGCGCTGATCGGCCACAGCGTCGGCGAATTCGTCGCGGCGGTGATCGCGGGCGTGATGCGCCTCGAAGACGCCGCCCGGCTCGTGGCCCGCCGCGGCGCGCTCATGCAGGCGCAGCCGGCCGGAGCGATGCTGTCGGTGCGCCTTGGCGCGGCCCAGCTCGCCGAAAGGCTGGGCCCGCAGCTTTCGCTGGCCTCGGAGAACAGCCCCACAGCCTGCGTCGCGGCCGGCCCCTTCGATGCCATCGCGGCACTGCAGTCCGCGCTGGAAGCAGAGGGCATTCCGAGCCGCCCGCTGCAGACTTCGCACGCCTTCCACTCGGCCATGATGGACGCGGCCGTCGCGCCCTTCGAGGCCCTGGTGGCCAAGGTCGCGCTGAGTGCGCCGCAGATCCGGATCCATTCCACGCTCACCGGCAAGCCGCTCGACGACGCCGAGGCCACGAGTCCGTCCTACTGGGCCAGGCACCTGCGCGGCACGGTGCGCTTCTCGCCGGCCGTGCGCGGCGCGATGGCGCAGACGGCGAATCCGCTGTTCGTCGAGGCCGGCCCGCGCAATACGCTTTCGACGCTGGTGCGCCAGCACGGCGCGAGCAACGCCTTCGCGCTGCTGCACGTGGAGCCCGGCGGCCTGGCCGACGAGGCCCGCACCCTGCGCCTGGCGCTGGGCCGCCTCTGGACCTGCGGCGCCGACATCGAACTCTCCCGCCTGACGGCCCGCGCCGGCGCCCAGCGCGTGCGCCTGCCCACCACGCCCTTCGAGCGCAAGCGCTGCTGGGTCGACATCGCTTCTTCCTTCGACGTTTCCGTCGCCGCGGCCGCGCCCGCCGCCACGGCCACGACCACGCCCTTCGTACCACCCGTTTCCCTGGAGCCGATCGTGACTGCTGCAACGCCCTCGCCTCTTCCTCCTCCTTCCGGCGGCCCGTCCGTCGACACGCGCCTGCGTGCGCTGTTCGAGGACATCTCCGGCCTAGACATGGCACAGGCCGAGGGCCAGGCGCCCTTCGGCGAACTGGGCCTGGACTCGCTCACGCTGACCCAGGCGGCCACGCAGATCAAGAAACACTTCAAGGTGAACGTCAGCTTCCGCCAGCTGATGGAGAACTACCGCGGCTTCGACGCGCTTTCGGCCTTCCTGCGCGAGAGCCTGCCGCCCGAGGCTGCGCCCGCGCCGGTGGCTGCTGCGGCAGCCGCGCCAGCCGAAACCGCGGTCTCCGTATCACGGGTGGCGCCGCAACAGCCGGTGCCGGTGGCCATGCCGGTCTACATGCCGATGCAAGGCAGTGCCGTCATGGGTGAGGCCCAGCTGCCCCAGCTGATTTCGCAACAGATGGAATTGATGCGGCAGCAGCTCGCGCTGCTGTCGGGCGCCGTTCCCGCTGCGCCGCTGGTAACTCTGCAGCCGGTGATGCCGGCCCAGGCCGCGCCCGTGGCGGCGGCTCCGGCAACGCAGGCCTCCCCCGCATCCGCCGAGGAGCCCGCCCAGCCCGTGCGCTACGACGTGAGCAAGGCCTTCGGCGCCATCGCCCGCATCCACACCCAGCGCACCACCGAGCCCAGCGGCCGGCAGAAGGCGCGGCTGGCGGCCTTCGTGCGCCGCTACGTGGAGCGCACGCGCAAGAGCAAGGAATTCACCGAGGCCAACCGGGCGCACATGGCCGATCCGCGCGTGGTCAACGGCTTCCGGCCGATCACGAAGGAGATCACCTACCAGATCGTCATCGAGCGCTCCAAGGGCTCGAGGATGTGGGACCTCGACGGCAACGAGTACGTCGACGCGCTCAACGGCTTCGGCATGAACATGTTCGGCTGGCAGCCCGAGTTCGTGCAGGAGGCCGTGCGCCGGCAGCTCGACGCCGGCTACGAGATCGGCCCGCAGCATCCGTTGGCCGCCGAGGTCACGGCGCTGGTGTGCGAGCTCACCGGCAACGACCGCGCGGGCCTGTGCAACACCGGCTCCGAGGCCGTGATGGCGGCGCTGCGCATCGCGCGCACCGTCACCGGCCGCAGCACGGTGGTGGTGTTCACCGGCTCCTACCACGGCACCTTCGACGAGGTGCTGGTGCGCGCCGGCAAGGGCGGCAAGGGCCTGTCGGCCGCGCCCGGCGTGATGAGCGGCATGTTCGGCGACATCCGCGTGCTCGACTACGGCACGCCCGAGGCGCTGGCGTTCATCCGCGAGAACGCCGACGACCTGGCCGCCGTGCTGGCCGAGCCCGTGCAGAGCCGCCGGCCCGACTTCCAGCCGCGCGAGTTCCTGCACGAGCTGCGCGAGATCACCGCGCAGAACGGCTGCTGCCTGATCTTCGACGAGGTCATCACCGGCTTTCGCACCGCGCTGGGCGGCGCGCAGGAGTTCTTCGGCGTGCGCGCCGACCTCGCCACCTACGGCAAGGTGATCGGCGGCGGCTTCCCGGTGGGCGTGATCGCGGGCAAGCGCGAGTTCATGGACGCGCTCGACGGCGGCGCCTGGCAGTACGGCGACGACTCCATTCCCGGCGTGGGCGTGACCTACTTCGCGGGCACCTTCGTGCGCCACCCGCTCGCGCTCGCGGCGGCGAAGGCCTCGCTCGCGCACCTGAAGGAAGCCGGGCCGTCGCTGCAGTCGGGGCTCAACGCGAGCACCACCGCCATGGCCGCGGAACTCACCGGCTGGTGCAGGGAGGTGGGCGCGCCCATCGAGGTCCGCCACTTCGCGTCGCTGTGGCGCGTGAGCTGGCTCGAAGACCATCCCCTGCAGGACCTGCTGTTCGCCATGATGCGCAGCCGCGGGGTCCACATCCTGGACAACTTCCCGTGCTTCCTCACCAGCGCGCACAGCGCCGAGGACATCGCCTTCATCCAGCGCGCCTTCAAGGAATCGGTCGCGGAGATGCAGGAGTCGGGCTTCCTGCCGCGCCGCGCGATTCCCGTCACCGGCTTCGACATCCACAAGCCGGCCGAAGAAGGCAGCGTGCTTGCCCGCGACATCGACGGCCAGCCCTTCTGGTACGTGCCCGACACGGCACCCGCCAGTCACGCCCTCGTCAATGGAAAGGCCGCAGCATGAACGCCGTTCTCAAGCCCACCGCGAGCGGTGGGATCGTCGAATCCATCATCGCGACCACGCCGTCGCAGCGCGAAGTCTGGCTCGGCGCCACGCTGGGCACGGAAGCCTCGATGGCCTACAACGAATCGGTGGTGCTGCGCCTGCGCGGGGAGCTCGACCAGCCTGCCCTCTCGCGCGCCATGGACCGCCTGCTCGCGCGCCACCAGGCACTGCGCTCCACCATCTCGCCCGACGGCGCCTGCATGCTGGTGAGCCAGCCCCGCGCGAACGTCATGGCCGGGCACGACCTGTCCGCGCTCGAGCCCGAAGCCCGTGCCCAGGCGCTGCGCGACGCGCACGACGACGCGGTCTGCACGCCGTTCCCGCTGGAGCACGGCCCGCTGTTCAGGGCGGTTCTCTACCGGCTCGGCAGGGCCGAGCACGAATTGGTGATGTCGGCGCACCACGTGGTATGCGACGGCTGGTCGTGGGCGGTCATCACCGAGCAGCTGGGCCACCTGTATGCCGAGGAAACCGGCACCGGGCTGAAGCTCAAGGCCGCGCCCCTCTTCGCCGACTTCGCCGCCGAGGAAGCCGCCGCGGCGGCGCATCCGGACATGCAGGCGCACGTCGACTACTGGCTGGGCCGCTTCCCCGGCAGCCCGCTGCCGGTGCTCGACCTGCCGCTGGACCGCCCGCGCCCGGCCGCGCGCACCTTCAATTCGCGCCGCGCCGAGCGCCTGCTCGACAAGCGCCTGGTCGCCTCGGTGCGCACCACCAGCACCAAGGCCGGCATCAGCCTCTTCACCGGCCTGCTCAGCGGCTTCGTCGCCACGCTGCACCGGCTCACGGGCCAGGAAGACATCGTGGTCGGCATTCCCGCCTCGGGCCAGCTCGCGCACGACATGCCCGGCCTGGTCGGCCATTGCGTGAACCTGCTGCCGCTTCGCCTGGCCGCGCGCGCCGACATGCGCTTCGACGCACTGATGGACGAATGCAGCACCGCCGTGCTCGACGCCTTCGACCACCAGGCACTCACCTACGGCGCGCTGCTGAGCCAGCTCTCGCTGGAGCGCGACCCGAGCCGGCTGCCGCTGGTGAGCGTGGCCTTCAACGTCGACCCCGATGTGGCCAGCAGCGCGCAGGCCTTCACCACGCTGGACGTGGTGCAGGACACCATCGCCCGCCGCTACGAGAACTTCGAGCTCTTCGTGAACCTGCGCCCGCTCGACGGCGGCCTGATGGTGGAGGCGCAGTACAACACCGACCTCTTCGACGAGGTCAGCGTGCAGCGCTGGCTCGACATGTTCGAGTGCGTGCTGCAGTCGGCCTCGCACAGGCCCGACGAAACGGTCGGCAGGCTCGAAGTGCTGTCGGCCGAGGCCGCGCGCGCCCTGCTCGCCTTGCAGCCGGCGCGGGTGCCGCTGGTCGGCGCGCCGCTGGCGCATGCCGGCTTCGTCGCGCGCACTCCGCTGCAGCCCGACCGCCCCGCGGTGCGCGACGGCGCCCGCAGCTGCAGCTACGGCGAGCTCGAGTCGCTCTCCAACCGCCTTGCCCGTGCGCTGCGCGCGCGTGGCGTGGGCCGCGGCCAGCGCGTGGGCCTGTGCCTGGAGCGCAGCCTCGAGATGGTCGTCGCGATGCTGGGCGTGCTGAAGGCCGGCGCGTCCTACGTTCCGCTGGACACCGCCTTCCCGCAGGCCCGGCTGGACCACTACGCCAGCGACGCAAAGCTCGCGCTGATGCTGACATCGTCGGACATCGCGGTCGCGCCGCGCGACTGGCGTGGCGACGCGGGCCAGCGCATCTTCGAGATCGACCGCGACACCGAATGGCGGCAGCTCTCCGGCGATCCGCTGCCGCCGAGCGCCGACGACCCGCAGTCGGAAGACGCCGCCTACGTGATCTACACCTCGGGCTCGACCGGCCTGCCCAAGGGCGTGATCGCCCATCACCGCGGCGTGGCGCACCTGCTGCAGTGGATGCAGCGCGAGTCGGGCATCGGCCCGGCCGACCGCATCGCCGCCGTGACGACGCTGTCCTTCGACATGGCAGTGCCCGACCTGCTGCTGCCGCTGGCCGCCGGCGCCGAGCTGGTGATGGTGAAGCGCGAAGTGGCGATGGACGGCAACCGCCTGTCGCGCGCGCTCGACGAGGAACAGATCACCCTGCTGCAGGCCACGCCCGGCATGTGGCAGCTGCTGCTCGACGCCCAGTGGGCCGGCGGCGCGCCGGGCTTTCGCGGCTGGACCGGCGGCGAGGCGCTGCGCCCGAGCATGGCGCTGGCGCTGTGCGAACGCATGGAAGGCCTGTGGAACGGCTACGGGCCGACCGAGACCACCGTGTACTCCACCGCCTGGCACGTGCGCCCCGAGGAAATCTCCTCGCGCGGCGTCTCCATCGGCAGGCCGGTGGACAACACCGAGATCTGGATCCTCGACGCCGACCTGCAGCCCTGCCCCATCGGCGTGCCGGGCGAGATCTGCATCGCGGGCGAAGGCGTTTCATTGGGCTATCTCGATCGGCCCGAGCTGACCGCCGAGCGCTTCGTCACGGTGCGCATCTTCGGCACCCCGATGAAGATGTACCGCTCCGGCGACCGCGGACGCTGGCGCAACGACGGCCTGCTCGACCACCTCGGGCGGCTCGACTTCCAGGTGAAGGTGCGCGGCTACCGCATCGAGCCCGGCGAGATCGAGGTGCGCTGCTGCGAAGTGGCGGGCGTCTCGCGCGCCGTGGTCGTGGCCCGCGAGGACAACCCCGGCGACGTGCGCCTGGTGGCCTACCTCGCGCTCAAGCAGGGCGCCGGCTTCGACCTCGAGACGCTGATGGTGCACCTGCGCAAGCACCTTCCGGCTTTCATGCTCCCGCAGCACGTGGTGACGATGGACGTGCTGCCCAAGCTGGCCAACGGCAAGATCGACCGCGTGTCGCTCCCGCCTCCGCAGGCGGTGGCGCGCGACGAGGTGCGCCGCGGCGCCGGCCCGCGCAACGAGCACGAGCGCAAGGTGCTCGCGCTCATGGAGAAGGTGCTGAGCCTGCCGGGCCTCGACATGCACGACGACTTCTTCACCATGGGCGGCCATTCGCTGCTGGCGGCGCGGCTCACCACGCTGCTGAGCCGCGAGTTCCAGGTGACGGTGCCGCTGCGCACCCTCTTCGAGTCGCCCACGGCCGAGAAGCTGGCGGCGTCCATCCAGGCGCTGCAGGGCGCGGGCGTGGGGCTGCAGGCGCCGATCGGGCGCAGCGCCGGGCGCACCACCGCGCCGCTGACCATGGCGCAGGAGCGCATCCGCTTCATGGAGCAGCTGCATCCGGGCCGCTCGGTCTACAACGCACCCTCGGCGCAGCGGCTCACGGGGCAGCTCGACGCCGCGCGCTTCGAGGAGGCGCTGCGCCAGATCATCCACCGCCAGCCCTCGCTGCGCACCCGCATCGACATCGACGCGGAAAGCGGAAAGCCGGTGCAGGCGATAGCGGAGTCTGCGGAATTCACTCTGCCGCTGGTCGACCTGCGCGACCTGCCTGCCGACCAGCGCGAGGCCGAGCTGGCCGAGCGCATGCAGGAGCTGGCGGACCGCCCCATCGACATCCACGCCGCGCCGATGATGCACGCGACGCTGTTCAGGCTGGACGACAACGAGCACGTGTTCCAGTTCGTGCCGCACCACCTGATCTGGGACGGCTGGTCCTTCGACCTGATGCAGCGCGAGCTGGCCGCGTTCTACGACGCCGCCGAACGCGGGCGCCCGCACAACCTGCCGCCGCTCATGACCACCCAGGGCGACTACGCCCAGTGGCTTGAGAAGTGGCTGACCGAGCCCGCCTGCGAGGAGCAGCTCGCCTTCTGGCGCGGCCGCCTCGAAGGCGCCAGGGCCGTGCGCCCGCCGGTGACCGACATGCCCCGGCGCGCCGGCAAGAGCGGCCAGGGCGGCGCGCACTGGATCCACATCGACCTGCAGAGCACACAGCGGCTGCGCGAGATCGCCCGCGACATGGACGTGACGCTGAGCATGCTCACCTTCGGCGTGTACGCGCTGACCATGGCCCAGGTGACCGGCAACGAGGCCATCGTCATCGCCAACCCGGTGCGCGGACGCCAGCAGGCCGAGACCGAGGACGTGATGGGCTTCTTCAACAACGTGCTGCCGGTCTCGCTCACGGTCGACCGCTCGCTGGCGCTGCCCGCCTTCATGCGCTACGTGAAGCAGGAGCTGCTGTCGATGATGAACAACCAGCAGGTGCCGTTCGAGCGCCTGATGGCCGAGCCGGGCTACGCGGGGCAGATCAAGACCTCGGGGCCCTACCAGTCGATGTTCTCGTTCCAGGACGCCCGCGAGCGCACGCGTTCCATCGGCAGCCTGCAGACCCGCCAGATGCACGTGATGCAGCACGGCGCCACCGACGACATCGGCGTGTGGCTGATGGACAAGCCGCACGGACTGGAAGGCGCGCTCATCTACAACGCCGACGTGTACCTGCGCGAGACCGGCGCCCAGCTGCGCGAGCGGTACCTGGAGGTGCTGCACCGCGTGGCCGAGGAGCCCGGCGCCACGCTCGAGCGGATCGCCGACACCGAAGGCTCGACCAGCGCGGCCTACCTGCGCAAGCTGGCCGCGAGCGACGACGGCAGGAGCGCCGCGGCCGGTGCCGCCAACGGCGACGCGCCCAAGGCGAAGCAGAGCCAGCTCGAGCCCGAGCAGGCGCAGCTCGCCCTCATCTGGGCCGGCGTGATCGGCATCGACGTCAACGACATCCGCGCCAGCGACAACTTCTTCGACCTCGGCGGCGATTCGCTGCTGGTGCTGCGCGCGGTGCAGCAGGCCGCGCAGACGCTGGGGCACCGCGTGGAGCCGCGCCGCTACCTGTTCGAGAACCTCGGGCAGATCGCCTCGTCGGCGCGCGGCGCAAGCGAAGGCGTGCCTTCGGATCTCGCGGAGCTGGCCGCCGGCACGGCCGCGCAGGCGCATCGCGGCGGGCTGCTCGGCGCCCTCGGCGGCTGGCTGCGCAAGGGGTGATCGACATGACCGGCAGCTCCCTCTACGCGCTTTCCATCGACGCACCGGTGTGCCGGTACGTCGACCTGGACAGCTTCACCGACCTCCCGTCCGAGGAACTTCTTCTCGGAGGAGGAACGCGCGCGCGCCGACGGCTTCCGCTTCGCGCTGGACCGGCAACGCTACGTGGCCTCGCACGTCGCGCTGCGGCAGGCGCTGAGCGAGTACACCGGCCTGCATCACGCCGAACTTCGCCTGTCGGTAGGCTCCTTCGGCAAGCCGTCGCTCACCGGCCATGCGCGCACCCAGTTCTCGCTGAGCCACAGCCAGGGCCTGGCGCTGATCGCCATCGGCGGGCGCGGCCCGCTGGGCGCCGACATCGAGCTGCTGCGCCCGGTGCCGGACGCGGCGATCCTGGCGGCCGAGCATTTCACGCGCAGCGAGCAGGAGGCGCTGGCCGCCCTGCCCTCACACGAGCGCGACCGCGCCTTCCTCACCTGCTGGACCCGCAAGGAGGCCTGCCTGAAGGCCATCGGCGTGGGCCTGCTGGTGTCGTCCCAGAGCTTCGAAGTCGGGCTGGAGCCCGATTGCCGCAGCGTGGAGCTCTCGGTGGCCGGCCGCATCCTGTGGCTGGTGCTCGGGCCCGCGCCCGCGCGGCTGGACTGCGTAGGCGCGCTCGCCGAATGGCGCCAGACGGAGGCACGCGCGAACCGGCTCGGCACGGCAGGCCCCGCCGACAACGGCGGGTATGCCAACGGCCAGTCCCTTCGTCGGAAAGCGGGCGCCCCGGCGCGCAGCATGGAGACCGCTCCATGACGCGCTTCGAGCCGATCATGTTCGGGCCGGCCTCGCGGCAGGTCTTCGGCGTGTTCCACCCGGCCGAGGCAGACCGCGGCGGGAACGACACAGCCGTGCTGCTGTGCCCGCCCTTCGGCCAGGAGGGGCTGCGCACGCACCGCTTCTTCAAGGTGCTGGCGGAACGGCTCTCGCGCTCGGGCATCGCCACCCTGCGCTTCGACTTCTACGGCTCCGGCGATTCGCCGGGCGAGGAAATAGAGGGCGAGCTCGATGGCTGGCGCCGCGACCTGTGCTCTGCGCACGAGGAGCTGCGCCGGCGCGTGCCAGCCGCCTCCATCGTGTGGGTCGGCGCGCGGCTCGGCGCCACCGTGGCCGTGCTGGCCGCGCGCGGCGGCCGCTGCGATCCGGTGCGGCTGGTGCTGTGGGAGCCGGTGATCGACGGGCGCCGCTATGCCCGGCTGCTGCGCGAGCAGCACGTGGCGGCGATCGACACCACCTTCTGCATCCCCGACCTGGCCTGGCGCCGCGACCTCGTGCAGGAGCCGGAGGCCATCCCGCAGGAAGCCCTCGGCACCCTGCTGTCGCCCGCGCTGCGCGCGCAGCTGGCGGCGCTGGTGCCCGAGTCGCTGCCGCTCACCGCGCTGCACGACACGCTGGTGCTGGCCGGCCCCGACGACGAGCGCACCGCCCAGTGGGCCGCCGACCAGCAGTCGCGCCACATGCCGGTGCGGCTCGCGTATTTCAGCCACCAGCTCGACTGGACCTCCGACCCCTACCCCAACAGCGCCATGGTCCCGGCCGATGCGCTCAACCGCCTCCAGGGGGCTCTTCATGAATGACGCGAAGTACGACCTGAAAGCGGCCGCGAAGCAGACGCCGCTGCTGTTCGGCCCCGGCAATGCGCTGATGGGCATGCTCACGGCGCCCGCGCGGCCGGCGCCGGGCGGCGTTGCCTGCCTGATGTTCAACATGGGCGCCAACCACCGCGTGGGGCCGCGCCGCATCAACGTGAAGCTGGCGCACCTGCTGGCCGAGCGCGGCGTGGGCAGCCTGCGCTTCGACCTCGGCGGCATCGGCGACAGCGACGCGCTCGACACGTCTTCCGACCTGCAGGTGCGCGCCGTGCACAGCCTGAAGGCGGCCATGGACGCGGCCGAGCGCGCGCTGGGCGCGCGCCAGTTCGTGATCGTCGGCATGTGCTCGGGCGTGCAGCACGCGATGTCGGCCGCGCTGGCCGACAAGCGCGTGGTGGCGGTGTCGCTGTTCGACGGCTTCGCCTTTCCGGAACTGCGCGCCCGCCTGGAGCGCAACCTGCGCCGCGCGCTGGCCGCTCCCGCGCATCCCTCGTTCCCCGGCAAGGCCCGGCGCTGGCTGCAGCGCCGCTTCCTGCGCAGCCACTCGACCGTGCCGCTGCCGGGCTTCTTCGCCGAAAGGCGCGCGCCCGAGGCAAACGCGATCTGGTTCGGCGCGGCGCTGGAGCGGCTGGTCGAACGCAAGGTGGCGGTGCAGCTGCTGTATTCGGGCTCGCTGCATGTCTGCGACCGCGGCCGCGACCAGCTCGGCGCGCTCGCCCGCAAGCCCTTCACGCAGGGAGTGCAGTACGAGTTCATGGGCGAGGTCGACCACACGGTCTGCACCGAGCGAGGACAGCAGCTGTTCCTGCGCTCGGTGGGCGACTGGGTCACCGAGCGCTGCTTCGGCGCCGCCACCGAACGCCGCAGCCAGGAAAGCCGCGCGCCGGCCGGCGTGGAACCGGCCATGCCCACCACCTGGGCCGCGCCCTGATCGAGGCATCCCGGTCGCGCCCCATTCATAGCCAACACCAAACCAGCCTTCAACCAGCCCTTAACCAGCCGTCAAGGAGACCACCATGCAACGTCATGATCCAGCGACGCAGTCATGCGGAACGCGCCCTCTCGCAGCAGTCCTGGCCCGTGCGCAGGCCGAGTCGCGGCTGCGATGGCTGGGCCTGGCCCTGCTGTTGTCGCTCGGGCTGGTGGCGCTGTCGGGCTGCGCGCCGGGCTTCGGCTCGGTGGGGCCGCTCGGCTACGGCAAGACCACGGGCGACAGCACGGCTTCGGCCGACAGCGGAAAGATCATTCCGATCACGCCCGACCTGATCCGCACGCAGCTCGCGCAGAAGCCCAAGGGCCCGCCGGAGAACATCAAGCGCCTCTTCGCTGCGGCGCCGGTCTACACCATCGGGCCGGGGGACGTGGTGGGCATCATCGTATACGACCATCCGGAGCTGCTGCCGAACGCCGGCGCGGTGATCGCGCAGCAGTCCGACCCGACCGGCGTGACCGTGGCGCCCGGCTTCATCGTCGACGCCAAGGGCGAGATCTTCTTTCCCTACATCGGGCGCACCAAGGTGCAGGGCCTGACCGAGAGCGGCGCCTCGGAGCTGATCGCGCGGCGCATCAAGGCCTTCATCAAGGACCCGCAGGTGACGGTGCGCATCCAGTCGTTCCGCAGCCAGCGCGCCTACGTGCAGGGCGAGGTGCGCACGCCGGGCCTGCAGATCTTCACCGACGTGCCGATGACGCTTTCGGAGGCCATCAGCCGCGCCGGCAGCTTCACCCAGGCCGGCGACCGCGCTCGCATCACGCTCACGCGCGGCGGCGTCTCCACCGAGATCAACCTGCCGATGCTGCAGTCGCTGGGCGTGGACGGCAACGGCATCCCGCTGCGCAACGGCGACGTGGTGAACGTCGGCACCCGGGAAGACAGCCGGGTCTACGTGATGGGCGAAGTGCGGGCGCCGTCCGCGCTGCAGATGCGCAACAACGGCCGGCTGAGCCTGAACGAAGCGCTGGGCGACGCCGGCGGCCCCGACCTGGCGACCTCCGACCCCGGCCAGATCTACGTGGTGCGCAACGCGCCCGACAACCTCGACGTGCAGCAGGTCTTCGCCCTCAACGCGAAGAACCCGGTGGCGCTCGCGCTGGCCGACCGCTTCGAGCTGCAGCCGCGCGACGTGGTGTACGTGGACCGCGTGCCGCTGGTGAGCTGGAGCCGCGTGTTCAGCCTGATCCTGCCGGCCGCCCAGGTCGTCAACCTGGCCCGCGACACCGCCCGCCGCTAGGCGCCCTGCATCCGCTCCAGGAAAGCAACAGCAAGAGGTGACACCCATGAACGCGCGCTGGCAAGCTACGCTCCCCGCCCCCTCGGCGGCTCCCGTGACGGTGATCGAAACCACCGCCTGGGCCCGGGAATCCCGGTTCCACGAGTACCTCGACGTCCTGATCGACAGCCGCTGGCTGATTGCCGGCATCGCCGCGCTGGCGCTGCTGGCCGGCGTGGGCTATGCGCTGTTCGGCACGCGGGTGTACGAGGCCAACATCCTGATCCAGGTGGAAGACCCGGACCGCTCGGGCGGCAACTTCCCCGGCGACGCCAACGGGGGCGGCGGCATCAACGTGAAGACGCCGACCGCCGGGGAGACCGAGATCCTGCGTTCGCGCATGGTGCTGGGCCAGGCGATGGAGAACACCCTGCTCTACATCGACGCGAAGCCGCGCTACATCCCGGTGGTGGGCGAGTTCATCTCGCGGCATTCGAGCCAGCTTTCCTCTCCCGGCATCTTGGGCTACGGCAACTACGTCTCGGGCACCGAGAGCATTGCCGTGGCGCGGATGGACGTGCCGCCGGCGCTCGAGGGCAAGAAGTTCACGCTGGTCGCTGGAGCCGACGGCAGCTACACGCTGACCAACCCGGCCATCGAAACCCCGCTGCACGGCAAGGTCGGCGTGCCGCTGGAGGCGACCGTGCCCGGCGGCGCGCTGCACCTGCTGGTGGGCTCGATCGACGCCCGCCCCGGCGGCGCCTTCGAGCTGGTGCGCCATTCGAAGCAGCTCACGCTGCTGGGCCTGCAGAAGGACCTGCGCGTGGTCGAGAGAGGCAAGCAGTCGGGCGTGATGGACGTGAGCCTCCAGTCGGGCAACCGCAACCAGCTCGCGGCCGTGCTCAACGAGATCGCGGGCCTCTACGTGCGGCAGAACATCGACCAGAAGACGGTGCAGGCCGAGCGCGCGCTGGCCTTCCTGGGCACCGAGCTGCCGAAGTTCAAGCAGCAGCTGGAGCAGTCGGAAGACGCCTACAACCAGTACCGAAACCAGAACGGCACCGTCAACCTGGACGACGAGGCGCGCAATGCGCTGTCGCAGAACGTGGACCTGCAGGCCAAGCTGTTCGACGCGAAGCAGAAGCGCCTGGACCTGGTGGGCCGCTTCACCTCCGAGCACCCGATGGTTAAGACGCTGGACGCGCAGATCGCCTCGCTCAAGAGGGAGCTGGGCACGGTCGACGGCCGCATCCGCCGCATGCCGATGCTGCAGCAGAACGCCCTGCGCATGCAGCGCGACATCAAGGTCAACACCGAGCTCTACGCGACGCTGCTGAACAGCTCGCTGCAGATGCGGCTGGCCAAGGAAGGCAAGGTGGCCAACGTGCGCGTGCTCGACCAGGCCCTGGTGGCCGAGAAGCCGGTGCGGCCGAAGTCGCTGATCGTGGTCGCGCTGGCGCTGGCCGGCGGCCTGTTCGCCGGTGGCGCCGCGGCACTGGCACGCAAGAACCTGAAGCGCTCCATCGGCAGCCCCGAATCGATCGAGGCCGTCACCGGGCTGAACGTGTACACCACCATCCCGCTGAGCACGCAGCAGCGCGTGCTCGACCGCGCCATGCGCGACGGCAAGCCCGGCATCAAGGTGCTGGCGGCGCTGCACGTGGAAGACCCGGCCCTCGAAGGCCTGCGGCGGCTGCGCACCGCGCTGAAGTTCGTGATGATGGGCGCGCCCAACAACCGCGTGCTGATCTCCAGCGCCACGGCCGGCGCGGGCAAGACCTTCGTGTCGTCGAACTTCGCCACGCTGCTGGCCGCCTCGGGCAAGCGCGTGCTGCTGATCGACGCCGACCTGCGCCGCGGCAGCCTGAGCGAGGAGTTCGGCCTGCAGCGCAAGGACGGGCTGTCCGACGCCATCGCCGGCGGCGTGCCGCTGGAGCAGGCCATCCACCACCACGTGCTGCCCTACCTGGACGTGATGTCCGCGGGCACGCTGCACCCGGACCCGGCCGGCCTGATGACCAGCGACGCCTTCGCGCACGCGCTGTCGACGCTCTCGACGCGCTACGACGTGGTGGTGGTCGACGCGCCTCCCACGCTGCTGGCCTCCGAGACCGCCGCGATGGCGCCGAGCATGGGCACCCTGCTGCTGGTGGCCCGGGCCGACAACAGCGAGATGGGCGAGCTGCTGGAAGCCAGCAAGCGCCTGGCCCACGTGGGCGCGGCCTTCCACGGCGTGGTGTTCAACGCGGTCGACACCTCCCGCCGCCACAACCGCAGCTATGGCTACGGCTACTACGGCTACGCCCCCGTGGCGCGCCGCGACCCGCCATTCGCGCTGGACACGGCCGACACCGTCATGCCCAAGCGCATCCTGCCGGAGCACGCCGAATCATGAGCACGCTCAGATCTCCCTCTTCCACCGGAACGGGGCGGGGCCCCGGCAACGCGGGCATCGGCGCGGCCGCCAACACGGCCCCGTACATGCCGCTGGGCGGCGCCCCCTGGCTGCGCCGCGCCAAGCGCGCGGCCGACATCCTGATGGCCGGCTCGTTCTTCCTCTTCTTCGGCTGGGCCTACCTGCTGATCTGGCTGGGCGTGCTCTACACCTCGGGCGGGCCGGCCATCTACATGCAGCCGCGCTACGGCAAGGGCGGGCGCGTCTTCAAGTTCTACAAGTTCCGCTCGATGGTGGCCGACGCCGACGCGGTGCTGGCGCGCCACCTGCGCCAGAACGAAGCCGCGCGCCGCGAGTGGGCCGTCTACCAGAAGCTGGAGCACGACCCGCGCATCACCCGCTTCGGCGCCTTCCTGCGCAAGTACAGCATCGACGAGTTCCCACAGTTCTGGAACGTGCTCAAGGGCGACATGAGCATGGTCGGCCCGCGCCCCTGCATGTTCGCGCAGAAGGAGCTGTACGGCGACTACTGGGACCACTACTGCGCCGTTCGCCCGGGCATCACCGGCCTGTGGCAGATCAGCGGACGCAACGAGATCAGCTACCGCCGCCGCGCCGCGATGGACGCGGAGTACGTGGCCCACCTGTCGCTGTGGCGGGACTTCGTGATCCTGCTGAAGACCTTCGGGGTGGTGACGGGGGCGCGCGGGTCGCGCTAGCCGACTGCTTTCAACCCTTATCGAAAGAACACATATGCGGATCTTTGTTGCGGGGCATCGAGGAATGGTGGGCCAGGCCCTGGCGAGCCATCTCGGCAGGCAGGGTCACGACGTCCTTGTCCGGAATCACGCGGAGCTCGACCTCCTGGACCAGGCGGCGGTCAGGCATTTCTTCGCGAGCGAATCGGTCAACGAGGTCTATCTGGCTGCTGCCAGGGTCGGAGGCATCCACGCCAACATGACATACCCCGCGCAGTTCATCTACGAGAACCTGATGATCGCGGCGAACGTGACGCACCAGGCCTTTCTCGCCGGCGTGAAGCGGATGCTCTTTCTCGGATCGAGCTGCATCTATCCGCGACTGGCCGGCCAGCCGATCCGCGAGGAATACCTGCTCGATGGCAAGCTGGAATCGACCAACGAGCCCTACGCGATAGCCAAGATCGCCGGGCTCAAGCTCTGCGAAAGCTACAACCGGCAATATGGGGCGAGCCACGGCATCGACTATCGCAGCGTGATGCCGACCAACCTGTACGGCCCCGGCGACAACTACCACCCCGAGAACAGCCATGTCGTTCCGGCGCTGATCCGCCGCTTCCACCAGGCGAAGCTGGAGAACGCGCCGAGCGTCCTGATCTGGGGCAGCGGCGAAGCACGGCGCGACTTCCTCTACGTCGACGACATGGCCGAGGGGTGCATCGGGGTGATGAGCCTGCCGCGCGCCGTCTACGAACAACAGACGGCGCCCATGCGCGGCCACATCAACCTGGGTGCCGGCGACGACATATCGATTGCCGAACTCGCCGAACTCATCCGCGACGTCGTCGGCTACACGGGCGACATCCGCTACGACCGCACCAGGCCCGACGGCACGCCCCGCAAGCTGCTGGACGTGTCCCGTGCCACGTCCATCGGCTGGAAACCCCGCGTGCCGCTTGCCGAAGGGCTTCGCCGTACCTATGCCGCCTATCAGGCATCCACCCGCCATATCGAGGAGATCGAACATGTCTAAGCGAGCGCTGATCACCGGCATCACAGGCCAGGACGGCTCCTATCTTGCCGAGCTGCTGATCGGCAAAGGCTACGAGGTGCACGGCATCAAGCGCCGGACCTCGCAGTTCAATACCGGGCGCATCGATCATCTCTATTCGGATGTCCATTCGAAATCGCAGCGTCATCTGTACCTGCATCACGGCGATCTGTCCGACGGCAGCAATCTCACACGGATCATGCATGAGGTCCAGCCCGACGAGGTCTACAACCTGGGGGCGCAAAGCCACGTTGCCGTCAGCTTCGAAAGCCCGGAGTACACGGCGGACATCAATGCCCTGGGTACGCTGCGGCTGCTGGAGGCCATCCGCCTGCTGGGCTTGCAAACGAAGACGCGCTTCTACCAGGCCAGCACCAGCGAACTCTACGGGCTGGTACAGGAGCCCCGCCAGAGCGAAGCGACACCCTTCTATCCGCGCAGTCCATACGGCGCGGCGAAGCTCTTCGCATACTGGATCACGAGAAACTACCGCGAGGCCTATGGCTTCTACGCGTGCAACGGGATCCTGTTCAACCACGAGAGTCCACGCCGCGGCGAAACCTTCGTGACCCGCAAGGTGACACGGGGGCTGGCCAACGTGGCACAGGGGCTGGAGCAATGCCTCTTCCTTGGGAACATGAACGCGCTGCGTGACTGGGGCCATGCCAAGGACTATGTGCGCATGCAATGGCTGATGCTCCAGCAGCCCGAGGCCGTGGACTACGTGATTGCGACGGGACGGCAGTACAGCATCAGGGAGTTCGTCACTCGCGCAGCCCGGCAGCTGGGCATCTCGCTGGTCTTCGAGGGCGAAGGCATCGACGAAGTTGCGATCGCCGCCGAGGTCACCGGCGACGATGCACCCGCCGTCTGCCCTGGTGACGTACTGGTTCGCGTGGACCCGCGCTATTTCCGCCCTTCGGAAGTCGAGACGCTTTGCGGCAACCCATCGAAAGCAGCCGACGACCTCGGCTGGGTGCCCGAGATCTCCCTCGACCAGATGATCGCCGAGATGGTTGCCAGCGACCTTGAGCAGGCCAAGCGCTGCTCGCTGCTGCAGCGCCACGGCTATCACACTCCGCAAAGCATCGAGGCCTGAGAGCAAGCGTAACTCTCCCATACCCACCACTGCAGGCCTCCCATGCGCCCCCTCTCCTTCTGGTCCGGCATCGTCTGCGCCATGCTCTGCGGCCTGGTCGATCCGGTATGGGGCTATGCGGCGGTGGCGGTGCTGTCGCTGGTGCAGCTCGCGATGCTTGGCGGTTCCGGCGGCAGCGTGTTCCTGCTGATCCACTACACGGCGATCCTCACCTACTTCTCGATCGCGCCGGCGATGCAGATCGCGAACGACCTGGAGTTCTGGGACGCGGGCGTCATGCGCACGGAGTCGCACACGCTGGCGCTGACGCTGCTGGTGCTGTACATGGCGGGCGTGGAAGCGGCGCGGCTGGGCGTTCCCGACGGGCCCGTGCACCATCCGGGGCGCCACGACAAGCAACTGGTGGGCGTGGCCCACCCGCTGCTCCTGCTGCTGAGCTGCTCGCTCGCGGCCTTCGCCTCGCTGTTCATCAAGCCCGAGCTCAACTTCGTGGCGCGGGGCATCGTGGGCGTGGGCGGCGAAGACAACGTGCCGATCGACTTCATCTTCTATTCCACGCTGCCCAAGCTGGTGGTCCTGCTGTGCTTCGTGGCGCTGGCCGTCCATGCGGTGCGCCGCAGGACGCCATGGTCCTGGTGCGCGGCCGGCCTGGCTTTCGCGCTGGCGCTGGCGGCGGCCAACCCGGTGAACACGGCGCGGCAGGTGCTGCTGATCGGGCTGCTGCCGCTGCTCATCCATGCGCTGGGGCGCGGCCGGCGCTGGCTGCTCGCGGGCGCGATCTTCGGCGCCATCGCAGGCCTGGGGCCGATGCTGAACCTGATCTCGCGCGGCAGCATGTGGGGCGAGGAGCTTCGCACCTTCCCCTTCAGCCAGGACTTCGACGCCATGTACGTGGTCGCGGGCATCCTGGAGCGCGCGCCCATTCCGGACCTGGGCTGGGGCCGCTACCTGCTGTCGGCGTTCTCGTTCTTCCTGCCGCGCGACCTGAAGATGTTTCCCGACTTCGACCCGCTGGGCTGGTCGGCCATCCTCGGCAACTTCTCGCAGAGCAACCTGTCGCTGCCGCCCTTCACCACCGCGTACTTCGACTTCGGGCTGGCGGGGCCGGCGCTCTTCGGCTTCGCGATCTCGGCCGGCTTCCGGGCGGTCGACCGCGCCGTGGATCCGAACCGGCCGGTGTCCAGCACCTACCTGGCCGCGCTGGTGCTGCTGGCCGCCTACGTGCCGTTCATGCGCGGGCCGATCCTGGGCTGGGGGCCTTTCATGGTCTCCGGCCTGATCGCCGCCGCCATCGCCGGCGCGCTCAGCTCCCGTGCGCGCCGCATGCCCGCGCGCACCCTGCGGCATGGCCTGCCGGGCGCCTGAAGAGCCCGGAAAGAAAGAAAAGAAGCCATGGCCACTTTCCTCTACTACGACACCATCCGCTTCAACAAGGCGGCCGGCGGCGTGCTCAACGTGTCGGAGGTGCTGCTGCGCCACATGCGCCTGTCGCCGGAAGACCGGGTCGAGCCGGTGAGCGAGCGGCATCCGCGCCTCTTCGCGCTGGCGCAGCGCCTGAAGATCAGCCGCTTCGTGCTCGACACGCTGCTCTACAACTTCCATCGGCTGCGCACGCTGCTCACCGGCGAGCAGCTGTTCTCGGTGTTCCCCAACTACTACCTGCCGATCACGCCGCTGGGGCGGCACCGCGACTCGATCGTGGTCGTGCACGACCTGCAGTACAAGGCCTACCCGCAGTACTTCGGACGCGGCAAGCGCCTGTTCCTGGACTGGAACCTGTGGCGCGCGGCGCGCAGCGCGGCGGACGTGGTCTTCATCAGCCGCAGCAGCCAGCGGGACTTCGAGCGCCACTTCGGCCGCTGCTCGCATTCGACGGTGATCTTCAATCCGGTGGATGCGCCCCGGCCCTCGGCAGCCCCGGCCGACATTGCCGCCACTGCTGCCGGCGAGCGCTACCTGATCGCCGCCTACCACTACTACCCGCACAAGAACTTCGACGGCATCCTCGCCCTCTTCGAGCGGATGAAGAGGGCCGGCCTGGTCGACTACCTCGACATCACCGGCAACGGCGCGGACGCTGTCGGGCGCATGGTGTCCATGCTGGCGCCGGAGGTGCGCAGCTGCGTGCGGCACCGGGGGCTGGTGTCGCGCGATGAGCTGCTGCGGCTGTACCAGGGCGCGACCGCCTTCATTTCGCTGTCCACCTTCGAGGGCTTCAATCTCTCGGCGGCCGAGGCGGCGACGCTGGGCGTGCCGCTGCTGCTGTCGGACATCCCGGTGCATCGCGAACTCTTCGCCGACTACGCCTTCTTCGTGGGTGCCGACGACGCCGATCCGCAATCGCTCACCCACCACCTCGCCCAATACCTCGCACACCACGCGCACACGCGCCCGGCGTGGGCGCATGCCGCCACCTGCGCGCCCGCCAACGTCGCGGGGCGCTATCTCGTGCTCAAGCGCGGCGCGCTGTCGCTCGCGGGGGCCATGTCATGACGAGCTTCATGCCCTTCGCCATGCGCCTTCTCGCGGCGCTTGCGTTGCTGGCGGCGCTGCCGACGGCAGGCCACGCGCAGCCCTCGGCCCCTCCGGTGCCGGGCTTCGGCGTGATGGTGCACTACCTGCCCGACAAGCAGTCGATCGGCGAGATCAGGCGCTTCGACGTGGAGGCCTTCGCGTCCTCGCTCGCGGAAATGCGCGCCTCGCACCTGATCCTGACGCTCGGGCAGAACAACGGCCAATACATCGCACCGAATGCCGCGCTCGAAGTGCTGTGCCCATCCAGCGCCGCCAACCGATCGCCGCGCGACCTCCCGCTGGAGATCGGCCGGGCGCTGCGCAGCCGGGGCATCACGCTGATCCTGTACCTGCCGTTCCGCGCGCCGCAGGGCGACCGCGCGCTGATGGACTGCCTGGGCGACGTGTCGGAGCAGGAGCCGCCGCCCGCGCGCTTCATCGCAGCCTGGTCGAGCGTGATCCGCGACTGGTCGGAACGCTACGGCGTGCTCGCCAGCGGGTGGTGGTTCGACGGCACCTACAACACCAGGGGCATCACGCCCGCCGGCTGGGAAATGCTCTGCGGCGCGACACGCGCCGGGGCGGCCAGCCGGCTGCTGGCGTTCAACGCGGGCGAAGGCGCGGAGCGCTTCAGCGCCAAGTCGGCGCCCTGCCAGAACCTGATGGCCGGCGAATACATGCAGCCGCCCGCGCACCTGAGCAGGCCGCCGTCGGAGCTGACCTTCCACGTGCTGACGCCGCTGGGCGCCTCGTGGGGGCGCGAGTCTCCGGCGCGCTTCACCGCGGCGCAACTGCGCGACTGGATCTCCGAAGCCGCCGCCGCGAACGGGCTCTTCACGCTGGACATGCCCATCGACGCCACCGGCCGCTTTCTTCCCGCGCACGTGGCGCTCATGAAGAGCGTCACCGCGCGCAGCAAGCCATGAAGTCGCCCAACAACGAATCGCTGTCACGTCCATCAACCCTTCACCGAGTGCCATGAACCCTTCGCTGCCCTTCATCGTCGTCGAAGACCGCCAGAACAGGACCCTCGCGCTGTGCCGCGAATCGGCGGCGCTGGCCGGCGAGCCGCTTTTCGTGTTGTCGGACACCGACGCCGGCCCGGCCTACGAGCGCTTCTGCCGCTCGTACGTGCACCTGTCGAGCAACCCTCCGGAGTTCGAGAAGATCTGTTTTCGCCGCTACTTTCTGCTAGCGCGGTTTCTGGAATCCCATCCGGAAGTGCACGATTTCGTGCTGGTCGACAGCGACGTGCTGCTTTTCCAGGGTGCCGGGCTCCACATCAGGCGCCTGGCGGGCAAGGCCGATTTCTCCGGCTCGCGCATGCAGTCGGCCGACGACTGGAACCCCTGCCAGATCTCCCCGCACGTGAGCTACTGGACCTCGAACGGCCTGCGCCGCTTCGTGGCCTACGTGCTCGACAGCTACGCCACGCCCTCGGGCCGCAGGAAGCTGCGCGAGATCGCGGCGCGCTTCGCCGCGCGGGGCGTTCGCGGCGGCGTGTCCGACATGACGCTGCTCTACCTCTGGGCGCACGCCACGGGCAACGACGACCCGATCAACCGGGTGCTCGACGGCACGGTCGTCGACCACAACATCAACGGCATGCACAACCTGCACCGCGGTGAATTCAAGGTGCTGGGCGGCGCCAAGCGCATCGCCTGGCGCGAGGGCAAGGCCTGGCTGACGAGCGCCACGGGCGACATGACGCAGGTGGTGGCGCTGCACTTCCAGGGCAGCGCCAAGATGGCGATGCCCTATGCGCTGCGCGGCCACATGCTCACCGTGGCGGCCGTCACCTACGCGCTGCAGATGGCGCGCCGCGCGAAGAACAACGCATTCCGCGCCGGTGCATTCGCACGCCGGGTGTTCGACACGCGCCGCGTGAACCGCGTGCCGGCCGGCAAATAGCCGAACCAGAAGCGAGCCCGCGCCATGAAGCACTTCAGCCTGCCACTCACGCCGCCCGGCGCGCGCATGGCCTGGCTGTCGGGGCTGGGCGCGCTCGCGTCGCGGCTGTATGTGTACCTGTCGGGTTTCCTGGCGATCTTCCTGATGGCGGCGAGCATTCCGCCGGCGCGCTTCGGCGAGTACTCGATCTACCAGTCGGTCATGGAGGTGGCGCTGGTGGTCGGCACGCTGGGCAGCTCGCTGCTCTTCTCGCGCCATGCGGCCACGGTGCCGCCGGGCGTGACGCGTGGCGACGTGGTGCGCACGCTGGCCATCGGGCTGCCGCTGGCCACGGTGCTGGTGACGGTGATCCTCACGGTGCAGCGCTTTCCCGTGGGCGACGCGCCCTTCGCCATCCTGGTGGCGACGCTGGCGGTGTTCTCCTTCAACAGCCTGCGCCTGTCCTTCAGCCGGGGCCTGGGCCATGCGGGGCTGCTCAACCTGGAAGCCGGCATCCGTGCGACCGTGCTGGTGGCGGGCGTGAGCCTGTGCGTGGCGGTGCGCTTCGATCTCGGCGTGGCGCACCTGCTGCTCATCAACCTGATCGCCGTGGTGGTGGTGTGCCTGGCGGTGGGCCTGCCGGCCAACGGCGCGGCGCCGCCGGTCGGCCGTGCCGCGCTGCAGCTGGGCTCGCAGGCCGGCGCGACGGTGTATTCGCTGCTCATGTTCCTGCTGCGCAAGTCGGACCTGCTCATCGTGGCGTACTTCATGCCGCTGGGCTACGTGGGCGCCTTCAAGATCGCCTTCCTGCTGGCGGAGGCGCCGTCGCAGTTCGTGCAGTCCTTCCTCTTCACGAAGACGCCGGCCATGCTGGAGACCGAGGCCGGCAACTTCACCGCGGCGAAGCTGCGCCTGGCAAAGCACTCGTTCCTGCTGGGCTGCGCGCTGTTCGTCGGGCTGGCGGCCCTCGTCGCGGCCGCCGCGCCGCTGCTCAAGCTGGGCAACGAGGCGCGCTCCATCTTCCTGTGCATTGCGCCTTACTTCCTGCTGCGCACCTACACGATCCACCACGAGATGGTGCTGTCGCTGAAGACCACCATGGGCTCGCTCGGCCGGTGGGCGCTGCTCGAAGTGGCGCTGCGGCTGGCGTCCTACGGCGCGGTGGCGGTGCTCTTTCCGGGCAAGCCGCACTACGTCTTCTTCGTTGCCTGCGTGACCGACTTCGTGCTGTGCGAGACGCGCATGCGCCTGCACTTCGGCTTCTTCCCCATCGTGCGCCTGCTGGCGCGGGGACGGGCGTCATGAAGATCCTCGTCTACTCGATGAACTTCGCGCCCGAGCTGGCCGGCATCGGCAAGTACTCGGGCGAGATGGCCGAGTGGCTGCAGGCGCGCGGGCACGAGGTGCGGGTGATCGCGTCGCCGCCCTTCTTTCCGCAATGGGCCGTGTCCGAGGGCTACTCGGCATGGGCCTATCGCAAGGACGACTGGAACGGCGTCAAGGTCTGGCGCGCGCCCACCTGGGTGCCGCAGAAGCCGCGCGCGCTGGGGCGGATCGGGCACCTGCTGTCCTTCACGCTGTCGAGCATTCCGCTGCTGCTGGCGCAGCTGCGCTGGAGGCCTGACGTGGTGTTCGTGGTGGAGCCGCCCGTGTCCTGCGCGCCGGCCGCGCTGTGCCTGGCGAAGCTGCTGCGCGCCAGTGCGTGGCTGCACATCCAGGACTACGAGGTCGACGCCGCCTTCGGCCTGGGCTGGGTGCGCGGCGAACGGGTGCGCCGCTTCGCGCTGGCGGCCGAGCGCTGGCTGATGCGCAAGTTCGACCGCGTCTCGACCATTTCCTCCACGATGCTCGCCAAGGCCAGGGAAAAAGGCGTGGACGAGTCCAGGCTGGTGCTGTTCCCGAACTGGGTCGACGTGGAGGCCATCCGCCCCGTCGAGCGCCCCGCGCTGGCCACGGGCGCATCGGCGCAGGGCTACCGGGCCGAATTGGGCATTCCGGCCGAGGCGGTGGTGGTGCTCTACGCCGGCAGCCTCGGCAGCAAGCAGGGCATCGAGCTGCTGGCCGACGCGGCGCGGCTGCTGGTGTGCTCCCACGACATCCATTTCGTGTTCTGCGGCAACGGCCCGAGCCGCGCCTCGCTGATGGATGCCTGCGTGCGGCTGGGCAACGCGCATTTCCTCGACCTGCAGCCGGCCGAGCGGCTCAACGAGCTGCTGGGCATGGCCGACATCCACGTGCTGCCGCAGCGCGCCGACGCGGCCGACCTGGTCATGCCCTCGAAGCTGGGCGGCATGCTCGCCAGCGGCCGTGCGGTGATCGTGACCGCGCATGCCGGCACCGCGCTCAGCGAGGCCGTGTGGGGCCGCGGCGTGGTGGTCGAGCCCGGCGACGCCGCCGCGCTGGCCGATGCCATCGAGCAGCTCTCGATGTCGCCCGCCACGCGCGAGCTGATGGGAGCGATCGGCCGGCGCTTCGCCGAAGCCGAACTGGACCGCAACGTGATCCTGCAGCGCCTCGAAGAGGAACTGCAGCACAGCATCGCCGCATGACGCGGCCCCGTCGCCAGGACAAGCCACCATGCCAGCCCCCGCAATCCTCGTCACAGGCGGCGCCGGCTTCATCGGCAGCCACACCTGCGTGGCGCTGATCGCGGCGGGCTACCGGCCCGTGGTGCTCGACACGCTGGTCAACAGCGACGCGCGCTCGCTGAAGCGGGTGGCGTGCATCACCGGCATCGAGCCCGTGCTCGTGCGCGCCGACGTGCGCGACGCGGCGGCGCTCGACCGCGCTTTCGCGGCGCACCCGGTGCGGGCGGTGGTGCATCTGGCGGGGCTGAAGGCGGTGGGCGAGTCGGTGGCCGATCCGCTGGGCTACTACGACGTCAACCTGGCCGGCACGCTCTCGCTGGTGCAGGCCATGGGCCGTGCGGGGGTGCGCACGCTGGTGTTCTCCTCGTCGGCCACGGTGTACGGCGACTCGCATCCCTCGCCCATTCCGGAGTCCGCTCCTTGCAACGCCGTCAACCCCTACGGCCGCACCAAGGCGATGGTGGAGAGCCTGCTGGCCGATCTCTCGCGCTCCGACGGGCGCTGGGGCATCGCCTGCCTGCGCTACTTCAACCCGGTGGGCGCGCACGAGAGCGGCCTGCTCGGCGAACTGCCGCACGGGGCGCCCAACAACCTCATGCCCTACGTCGCGCAGGTCGCGGCCGGCGAGCGCGATTGCCTGGTGGTGCACGGCGCCGATTACGACACTGCCGACGGCACCGGCGTGCGCGACTACGTGCACGTGATGGACGTGGCCGAGGGCCACGTGGCGGCGCTGCGCCACGCGGCGCGCCAGCCGGGCGTGCTGATGACGAACCTCGGCACCGGCCACGGCGCCTCGGTGCTGGAAGTGGTGTCGGCCTTCGAGCGCGCGAGCGGCCGCCGCATCGCGCTGCGCATCGGGCCGCGCCGGCCTGGCGACGCGCCCGCCTACTGGGCCGACGCCCGCGGGGCGTTCCTCGCCCTCGGCTGGCGCGCGCGCCGCGACCTCGACCAGATGTGCGCCGACAGCTGGCGCTGGCAAGCCGCCAACCCGCACGGCTTCGACGACCCGGCACCGGCCTTCGCCACGAATCTTCCGCGCTACCAGGACAACAGCGATGCCAACATCAACTCCAACGTGGGACATAGCCATGCCTGACAACGCTTCTCCCCGCCCGGCGAGCAGGGCACCGGCCGGCCGGGTATTCATCGGGCATCTGCGCGCCCGCCGCGCCGCTGTGGCCCGGCTTCCTGACCGGCCAGGAAGACTCGCCCGTGCGCGTGCTGCTCGTCGAGGACGACGAGTTCATGCGCCGCGTGATCGCCCAGGAACTGCTGTCGGACCTGCGCATACAGCTCGAAGGCCAGGCCGGCAGCCTGCGCGACGGCCGGCGGCTGCTGGCCACGCACGATTTCGACGTGCTGATGGTCGACCTGCGGCTGGGCGACGGCACCGGCTTCGACCTGATCCAGGAAGCGCGCGAGCAGCACCGCACCGGCGAGATCATCGTGATCTCCGCGCTGGAAGACGAATCGCACGTGCTGCGCGCCTTCGAGATGGGAGCCACCGGCTACCTGCTGAAGGACGCATGGCTGCAGAGCTTCGCCCAGGCCGTGCTGCAGGTGGTGAACGGCGGCGCGGCCATCACGCCGCGGCTGGCGCGCAGGCTGCTCTCGAGGCTGAGCTACCGGCCGCCCGGCGCGCTGCCGCCCGCGGAGCCGGTGCAGCGCGAAGCGACGCTCACCGCGCGCGAGTGCGAGATCCTGCGCTTCGTGGCGCGCGGCCACGTCACCGAGGAAATCGGCAACAAGCTGGGCATCTCGGGGCAGACCGTCAACGCGCACATCAAGAACATCTACAAGAAGCTGCACGTGCATTCGCGCGCGCAGGCCGTGAGCTACGCGGCATACACGGGGCTGATCTGAGCGCCCCGGTCCTTCCCGGTTTCACCTGGCTTACCAACACCCGACGCTGGCGATCATGAACACCCTTCTTCCCATCCATCCCGTGGTTCTTTGCGGCGGCAGCGGCACGCGGCTGTGGCCGCTGTCGCGCAAGGCCCTGCCCAAGCAGTTCGCGCCGCTGGTCGGCGGCAAGAGCCTGCTGCACCTCACGCTCGAACGGCTGGCGCTGCTGAACTCCGCCATCACCTGCGTCACCTCGGAGGACCATCGCTTCCTGGTGAAGGAGACCATGGACAACGCCTGCGCCAAGGGCCGGCAGATCCTGGAGCCGGTGGCGCGCAGCACGGCGGCCGCCATGGCCTCGGCCGCGCTGATGGCCGACGCCGACGACCTGCTGCTGTTCGCGCCCTCCGACCATCACATTCCCGATGCCCCGCTGTTCGCACGCACGGTGCGCAGCGGCATCGAGGCTGCGCTTGCCGGAAAGATCGTCACCTTCGGCGTGGTGCCGAGCTTTCCGAGCACGGCCTACGGCTACATCGAGGCCGGAGCACCGCTTTCCGACGGGCATAGCCAGGCCGTGGTGCGCTTCGTGGAAAAGCCGACGGCCGCCGTGGCCGAGATGCTGATCCTGCAGGGCGGCTACAGCTGGAACGCCGGCATCTTCCTCGTGCAGGCGCGCACGCTGATTGCCGCGCTGCGCGAGCACGCGCCCGACATCCTGCAGGCCTGCGAGCGGGCCACCGCCGGCGCGACCCACGACGGCAGCTTCATGCGGCTGGAGCCCGCGGCCTTCGCGGCATGCCGCACCGAGAGCATCGACTACGCCGTGCTCGAGAAGCACCGGCAGATCGCGGTCGTGAAGTTCGAGGGCCTGTGGAGCGACGTCGGCAGCTGGAACGCGGTGGCCAGCCTGCACCCGGCGGACGACGCCGGCAACCGGCTCAGCGGCAAGGCCAGCGCGCTGAATTCGCGCAACACCTTCGTGCACGCGCCCCACCGGCCGGTGGTGGCGCTGGGCACCGAGAACCTCATCATCGTGGACACGCCCGACGCGGTGCTGGTGGCCGGCGTGGGCTGCGCCGAACAGGTGGCGGACGTGGTGCGCAAGCTCTCGCAGGAGGGCTGCGCCGAGGCCACCGAGCACCGCCGCGTGGTGCGGCCGTGGGGCGCCTACGACAGCATCGACCTGGGCGAGCGCTTCCAGGTGAAGCGGCTGACCGTGAAGCCCGGCGCCAAGCTCTCGCTGCAGATGCACCACCACCGCGCCGAGCACTGGGTGGTGGTGAAAGGCACGGCGCGCGCCACCTGCAACGGCGAGGTCACGCTGGTACACGAGAACGAATCGATCTACCTGCCCTCCGGCGCCATCCACCGGCTGGAGAACCCGGGCCGCACGGTGCTCGAGGTGATCGAGGTGCAGACCGGCGGCTACCTGGGCGAGGACGACATCGTGCGCTTCGACGACACCTACGGCCGGTGCGCGCCGGCCGACCAGCAGGTCATTGCGGCAGATACGGCCTGATGTTCTTCAGCGCGTTGGCCACGTAGGCCTCCTTCTCGCCCACCGGCGCGACGTAGTGCAGCGCGTCCGCCGCGGCCTCCACGCCCTGTGTGCGGGCGATGATCCAGCCGGCCAGGTACGGCGAGGCGAAACAGCCGCCCGCGGTGGCGACGTTGCCGCGCGCGAAGAACGGCTGGTTCAGCACCTCCACGCCGGCCTCCTGCACCCAGGGCTTGGTGGTCAGGTCGGTGCAGGCCGGAACCCCCTCGACGAGTCCGAGCCTGGCCAGCACCAGCGTGCCGGAGCACTGCGCCGCGATCAGCTGCCGTGCCGGGTCGAGCGCGAGGCGCCCCATCAGCTCCGGGCTGGCGACCACCTCCCGCGTCTTCACGCCGCTGCCCACGACCACCGCGTCGGCGGAACGCGCTTCTTCCAGCAGCGTCTGCGCGCGAATGGTCACGCCGTTCATCGACGTGACTTCAGGCGTCGGGCAGCAGATGCTCACGCGCCAGCCCGGTTTCCTGATGCGGTTGAGCACGCCCAGCGCGATGAGCGAGTCGAGTTCGTTGAAGCCGTCGAAGGTGAGGATGGCGATGTGCATGGTGTCGGTCCGTGGGGTGCGAGGTGGATCCACCATCGTAGTGACGGTGATCAATACAATCAAAAAATTGTCATGGATACATCCGCAGCACGATGGCCGAAGCCCGATACAAGCAACTGGTGGACGAGCTCGCCGTCCAGATCCGCGCCGGCCAGCTGAAGCCCGGCACCCGCCTTCCCACGCACCGGCGGCTGGCCGAGCGCCACGGGCTGGCCCTGGTCACGGCCTCGCGCGTCTACGCGGAGCTGGAGGCCATGGGCCTGGTCAGCGGCGAGGTCGGCCGGGGCACCTTCGTGCGCGAGACCGCCATGCCCGGCGGCACCGAGGCCGACCAGCGGGCGCTGCCCGCCGACATGCTCGACCTGAACTTCAACTACCCGGCCCTCCCCGGGCAGGCTGAACTGCTGCGCGGCGCGCTGCGGCAGCTCGCCACCGGCGGCGAGCTGGAGGCGATGCTGCGCTACGCGCCGCACGGTGGGCGAATGCACGAACGCGCCTGCTTCGCCCGGCACCTCATCGAATCGCGCGGGCTGGCCGTCGAGCCTTCGAGGGTGCTGCTGGTCGACGGCGCGCAGCACGGACTCGCGGTGACGGTGATGGCGCTGCTGCAGCCGGGCGACGTGGTCGCGATCGACGCCCTCACCTACCCCGGCTTCAAGGTGCTCGCCGAGGCGCTCCGGCTCGAAATGGCACCCATACCCGCGTCAGGCCAGGGCCCCGACCTCGACGCGCTGGAGCGCCTGTGCGCGCGGCGCCGCGTGCGTGCCGTCTACGCCATGCCGACCATGCACAACCCGCTGGGCTGGGTGATGAGCGCGAGCCGTCGCCGCCGCCTCGCGGCCATCGCAAGAAGGCACGGCCTGCTCGTCATCGAGGACGCGGCCTACGCTTTCCTGGCCGAAGACCCGCCGCCGCCGCTGGCAACGCTGGCGCCCGAAACCACGGTGTATGTCTCCGGCCTTTCCAAGAGCGTTGCGACCGGTCTGCGCGTGGGCTTCGTCGCCGCGCCCGAGGCCTGCGTGCCCAAGCTCGAACGCGCGATACGCGCTACCACCTGGTGCACGCCGGGCGTGACCACTGCCATCGCCTGCGCGTGGCTGGAAGACGGCACGGTCGAGCGCCTCGAATCGCAGAAGCGGCAGGACGCGATGGCGCGGCAGCTCATCGCCGGCGAAGAGCTCGCGGGGCTGAAGTGCGTGCGGCACCCGTCGTCGTACTTCGCGTGGCTGCCCCTGCCGGAGGAGACGCGCGCCGACCGCGTCGCGACTGCGCTCATGCGCGAAGGCGTCTCGGTATCCACCGCCGAGCCCTTCGCCACTTCGAAACATGTGCCGCACGCGCTGCGGCTGGCGCTGGGGTCCGTGGGGCTGGATGGGTTGCGCGGTGCGCTGCGGACGGTACGGCGGGTGGTTGGGGAGCAGGCGTTCTGAAAGCGCCTGCGGGCGCGACGACAATCGGGCCAAGCAGCAGAGCCACCGTTCCAAGGAGTTTCGATGAACCTGAAGCCATCAAAGTCCGTACGCGCGTCGCCGGCAACCGCGACGGGCGCGCACGCTGTCGGCACGACCGCAATGGGCTCCATCGTGATCGGCGCCGCAGCGCTCGGTGCGCTGGCCATCGGGGCCTTGTCCATCGGGCGGCTTGTTGTGGGACGGGCTCGAATCCGCAGGCTGGAGATCGATGAGCTCATTGTTCACCGCATTCGAGTCAGCCAGATCACGCTAGAAACCGAGCAGGCCGATGGCGCTGAAGGACAGGAAGGCGCCGCCACCGAAGCGTGAGATGCGGGATCGGCGCCCGGATCTCTGCCTCCCACCGAGTGTTCGCCCCCTCAGGCTGCACCGCGGAGCCTACGCGCCGTATGCCGCCATGAAGACCCTCACGGCCTCGCGAAGAAGAGCCCTGTCTTCCCGGGGATCCGGCATCTCGAGCTTCAGCATTCCGCGGATGTGCCCGGAGCCGAGGAACATCGACAGGAACAGGTCCGCCGCCTGGAGCGGGTTCCGCACCTTCAGCGTGCCCGCCGAGTTGGCAAGGCGCAGGTATGCAGCCAGCTCGTCGTTCACACGCTCCGGGCCCTCCTTGTACAACGCACGGCAGACTTCCGGCTGCACCCCAGCGACGCCATAAACAGCGCGCAACGCGCCCAGGGCGTCCCCGCGCGCCAGTGCGAGAAACCGGGCGCCGATCGCCAGCAGCACCTTCTCCGGCTGATCCGGGTCGAGCGTCCCGGCGCCCGGGAAGCCAGCCAAAACTGCTGTCGTCCTGTCGCGCACGACCGCCTGGAACAGCCCTTCCTTGGAGCCGAAGTTGCTGTACACGGTCATCTTGGAGACGCCCGCGTCGGCGGCGATGGCATCCACGCTGGCTCGCTCCAGACCATGCTGGTCGAAGTGCGTCTGCGCCGCTTCCAGGATGCGCCGGCTGCGCTCGGGATCGCGCGGCCGCCCACGCTGAGGCTTCTGAGCGGGAACTGAGGATCGGGTCATGGGCATATTTAGTGGACTTGACAGTCTACTATATATGCACCACATTACTGTACTTGAAAGTCCATTAATAAACCGACTCGCCCGGAAACCATCACCATGAATGACGTCATCATCATCGGCGGCAGCTTTGCCGGCCTCGCGGCGGCCCTGCAGCTCGGCCGTGCCGGCCGCAAGGTCATCGTTCTCGACACCGGCCGGCCACGCAACCGCTTTGCCGGCCACTCGCATGGCCTGCTCGGCCACGATCACAAGCCACCGCTGGACATCCTGGCCGAGGCGCGGCAACAGCTGGCGCGCTATCCAGCGATCAGGCTGGTCAATGCCCGGGCCGAGAGCGTGTCCGGCGCCATCGACGACTTCCGCGTCGTCACTGACGACAAGGAAAGCCTGAGGGCGCGCCGCGTGATCCTGAGCTATGGCATCGTCGACCAGATGCCTGATGTTCCGGGCTTTACCGAAAGCTGGGGCACGTCCATCGTGCCCTGCCCCTATTGCGATGGCTTTGAAGTCGCCGGCCAGCATTGGGGCCTCGTCTGGTCCAGCCCGCAGTCGCACCAGTCCGCCAGGCTGTTTCAGGATTGGACCGACAAGTTGACCGTCTTCGCCGACGGGCGCGACATTGCGCCCGATATCCGGGCCGATCTGGCGAATCGCAACATCGCGGTCGTCGACGGCCGGATCATCGAGATCGCCCATCACAAGGGCCATATCTCCACCGTCAATCTCGATACCGGCCGCAATGTCGCGGTCGACGTCCTGTTCGCCCATCCGCGCAACAAGCCGTCCGCAAGCCTGCATGAATCTCTGGGCCTCGCCACGGTCGATACGCCCACTGGCATCGTCCTCAAGGTCGACGAGCGCCGCCAGACCAGCATGCCCGGCATCTACGCCGCGGGCGACCTCGCGACGCCCTTCTTGCCCTCGGTCACCCAGGCATCGTCGCAGGGCGCAATGGCGGGCATCTTCGCCCAGCAGTCGATGCTGGCTTGAAAGCACAGGTCAGCCATAGCCCCCAAGCCACCGCCAATCCAGATGCCAAAGGCGCCGGCACACCGCACCGCGATGCGCCAGCCCTTCCCTCACCGCCTACCGATCAGGCGCCACCCACTGCTCACCCAGCGCCCCCGCGCACTCCTGAAGCAGCACAGTCGCGTCCCGCGCCATTTCCCATGCGAGCCAGAAGACGTTGTCGAGGTTCTGCAGGCCCTCGTCTTCGCTCCATCGGGCACCGTCGCCGTGGCAGGCCCATAGCAGCGACTTCAGTTGCTCCAGCTTGTTTTCGAGGAGGTCCGGGGCGGCGGGTGCAGTGACAGCCGCGGCTTGGGGAGATGCCGGCTTGGTGGGCCGGGCCATAATTCGTTCAGCCATTTTGTTGTGCGTCCTTTACTAGGTCGGGCACTTCACTTGGTTAGACGGCTGGGGTGTTTGCGCACCCCGGCCGTCGCCTTTTGTGCCTCGCGTTCGCATCGATGCGCTTGCGTCGATGGCCCGCCGCGAGGCGTGGCGGTCTGGTCGCTTCGGGTGGTGCTTGCTGGTGACGCCTTCCTTGCCCGCTTGGTGGGGCGTTGAGTGACAGGGGCATCCACTGTAGAGAGGAGCGGTGCTGCGCGGAGCGCGACGCGCGAGGAAGTCTTGATTCGTGCAAACAAATACAGCATTCGGCACTTGCGTGGCGCCGCAAGGGATAGCTGAAACGCACCCGGCAGGCGGCGGGCGGCGGGCGCCATCGGCGCTTCAGTAGGAACCCGGCGGCGGCGTGTGCCTGAAGTGCCCCGACGAGGTCATGCTTCTGAACTTCGCGCGCGCGGCACCCAGCCGGGCACGCCCGGCGCCGACCAGTCCACCCACCGTAGACTTGATTGCGTCGGCCGAGCGCGACTCCCTCGGGTACCTGGGTGAAAGTCCGCACTTGCGCATCACCCGGTTGACCTGATGGATGCGGGCCACCTCGCGCGTGGCGGCGGTGTAGAAGGTCACGCCGATGGAGATCGACAGGCGGCTTTCCGGCGTGGCATTCGCGTCGACCCTGGATCTCGTCATGTGCGGCGACGTGCTCGGAAAGTAGACGGCGTCTCCCGGCCGCGCATCGAACTCCAGTCCACGGGGCAGGAAGGCTTCGTCGAAACGCACTTTCTTGAGCGACTGCGTGACGATGAAATCTTCGACGGCTTCCGCCGACACGATGCTGCGGTCGCGGTGGTCCCAGACGTTGAGCGTCTTGCGCCCGCGCAGCTGCAGCCAGAAGTTGTTCTCGCGATCGATGTGAAAGGGCGTGACCGAGGGCGGCGCGGAGAAGAAGACGAATCCGTTCACCAGGAAGATGTCGGGCTGCTCGCGCTCGACCAGGGAGCGCATCGAGTCGACCACCGACATCAGCAAGGCGCCGTAGCGCGGGATGACTTCGATGTTGTAGAAGGCGACCGACGAACCCGGCTCCTCCATGCGCTCGAAGAACTCCTCGATGCTGCGCCCGCCGGGCGGCCGCCCGACGTGCGAGAGCGCGGAGGCGACGGTCCGTTTCGGGTCCATGAACCTGCACTGGTCGAGCTCGGAGAGTTCCAGCCCGAGCTTCACGAGCTCGGGCACCTGGAACAGCGGATGCTCATGGAAGTTGTGGTGCATCGGCGCGATCCGCAGCGTCGAGAAGCCGCCGGGATCGTCTGTCCAAACCCGGTACGTCGTCTGCGAAGGCCCGACGGAACTCAAGCTGGTTGCGGCTCGCATGGCACCCTCCTGATCGCTTTTCGGACCAGCTCCGGCGCGAGGGTCGGGACTAGTCCCGCGAACAAAAGTACTACTAAGAGGGTAAATCTAGGACGGAGTTCTGAACCGAACCTGACCGCGAAGTGCCTGCGCGATGGCGCTTTACCAGCCGTGGAAACGGCTCCAGGTCTGCAGCTCGCCCTCCTCCGACAACGCCTGGTATTCGGGAAACTGCGCGCCCGTCGCACAGGCGTGGTTCGGCAGGATTCGCAGCCGCGTGCCAATGGGAAAGCGCGCCACGATGCCCGTGTCGGGCTCGCCTTCGCGCGAGACGATGCCGTGCTCCTGGTTCGCTCCGCCGAGCACATAGCCGCCGAGCACCCGGCCGTCGAGGTCGCAGACCTGTCCGTAGCCGAAGTCGCGCTTCTGCTTGTGCGTGCCCCTGTCGCGGCTCATCGCCATCCAGCCCGCGTCGACGATGGCCCAGCCCTTCTCTGCCTGGTGGCCGATGACCGTGGTGAGCACGCTCAGGGCGATGTCGTCTTCCGTGCACACGCCGATGTTGCGCATCACGAGGTCGAAGAACACGTACACGCCGGCGCGCACTTCGGTGACGCCCTCCAGCGCCCCGGCCATCAGCGCCGTGGGCGTGGAGCCCACGCTGACCACGGGGCACGGCAGGCCCGCCTCGCGCAGCCGCTGCGCGGCGCGCACGCAGCCCGCGCGCTCCTGCTCGGCCATGGCGCGCAGGGTTTCGGGGGTGTCTAGCTCGTAGCTGGAGCCGGCATGCGTCATCACGCCGCCCAGGCGCATGCCGCCTTCGTGCAGCGTGCGGGCCACTTCGAGCAGGCTGTCTTCCTCGGGCCGGATGCCGCTGCGGTGGCCGTCGGTGTCGACCTCGATCAGCACGTCGAACGCCTCCCCGTTCGCCCGGCCGAACGCGGCGATGGCGCGCGCCGATTCGACGCTGTCCGTGAGGATGCCCAGCGCACAGCCGCGCCGGCGCAGCTCCAGCGCGTGCGGCAGCCGGTGCGGCGCCATGCCGACGGCGTAGAGGATGTCGGTGAAGCCTTCGGCGAAGAACTGCTCGGCTTCCTTCAGCGTCGAGACGGTGATGCCCCGGGCGCCCGCCTCGCGCTGCGCCTTGGCAACTTCGATGCACTTGCTGGTCTTCACGTGCGGGCGGAAGCGCACGCCGAGTTCGTTCATGTGCCGCTGCATGCGCCCGATGTTGCGCTGCATGCGGGTGCGTTCGATCAGGGCCGCGGGGGTGTCGATGGTGGCGAGGGTGTGGTTCATGGGCGGGCTTTCATTTGCCGAAGGATTGCAGCCATGGCAGCGCGGGTTCGAGCGCCGGCGCCTGCAGTTCGGGCGATGGCGCGCCCTGCGGCAACCCCAGGCCGACGCGGTTGTGCCAGAAGGTTCGCAGCCCGACCGCCGAGGTGCCGAACATGTCGTAGCCCGAGCCGGCGACGAAGGCGGCGTCTTGCGCCTGCACGCCCAGCCGGTCGAGCGCCAGGCGGTAGGAGCGCGGGTCGGGCTTGTAGAAGCCGGCCTCCTCGGAGGTGACGACCACGTCCCAGTCGATGCCCAGCCGGGCCGCGGCGCGATGGCCGAGGCGGCTGGAGCAGTTGGTGACCACGGCCAGCCTGCAGTGCGGCTTCAGCGCGAGCAGCAGTTCGCGGGCGCCGCTCCACGCGGGCAGCGTGTCCCATTGCGCCTCGAGCGCATCGGGGGGCGGAATCGTCCATGCCGGTGTTGCGCGCAGCTTCTTTCACCAGCTCTTCGTAGGGCACGTAGGCGCCGCAGCCGTAGGTGAGGCGCAGGTATTCGGCGCGCCAGGCGCGGCCTTTCTGCTCGGAGCCGGCGGCGGAGTTCCAGACGGTCCAGGAGTCGAGCAGCGCGGTGAGCAGGTCGAACAGCACGGCGCGCGGATAGGCGTTCGGGTGGGGTTGCATGGACTGCGACTGTACGTTCCGAAGCCATGCTTGTGCTTCAATGCGGCGTCATCAATCGTTAAGCACAAGTTAATGACGACGATCCAGATCGAAGACATGCAACTGGCCGCCGCCCTGCTGCGCGAGCCCTCGCTGAGCGCGGCGGCGCGGGCGCTCGACGTGACGCCGCCCGCGCTCTCGATGCGGCTGCGCAAGCTCGAAGCCGCGCTGGGCCTGTCGCTCGCCACCCGCACCGCGCGCAAGCTGAGCCTCACGCCCGAGGGCGAACGCTTCGCGCGCGAGGCGGCCGCGCTGCTCGCGCAGATCGAGGGGCTGCGCGAGTCGATGCAGCGCGACGACCGGCGCCTCACCGGCACGCTGCGCATCGCCGCGCCTTTCGGCTTCGGCCGGCAGTACATCGCGCCGATGCTGGCGCGCTTCGCAAGGCTGCACCCGGGGCTGGGCGTGCAGCTCGACCTGCGCGAGACCCCATGGCCCGACCGGCACGACGCCGACGCGGTGATCCACATCGGCACGGTGCGCGACTCTTCCTGGGTGGCGCGCACGCTGAGCGCCAACGAGCGCTGGCTGTGCGCCAGCCCCGACTACCTGCGCCAGCGCGGCGCCCCCCGCGTGCCGCGCGACGTGATGCAGCACGACTGCATCTGCATCCGCGAGAACGACGAGGACGTGACGCTGTGGCACCTGCGCCCGGCCGGCCGCGCAGCCTCCGCCAAGGCCCGCCGGGAAACCTTGCGCATATCGCCCGCCTACGTGACCAACGACGGCGGCGTGGCCCGCCAGTGGGCCGAGCAGGGCCTGGGCCTGGTGCTGCGCTCCGAATGGGACGCGGCCGACGCCGTGGCGCGCGGCACGCTGGTGCGCGTGCTGGCCGACTGGCAGTTCGACGGCGCCCCGGTCACGCTGCTGGTGCCCAGCCGCAAGGGCCGCACGGCGCGCGTGCAGGCCGTGGTCGAGTTCCTCGTCGAGGGGTTCGGCACCATGGGCGTGAAAGGCCCCAAGGGAGTAAAGGGGGTAAAGGGAATAAAGGGAACCGGGGGAAAGTAGCTCGGCGCATATCCATAGCCACATTCATTCGTTGGCCGCGCGCGCGTCGCGCGCCAACACTCGCAGCTTCCAAATTTCCGGTGGAGAAGCCTGCGATGACCGTTCCCCTCGATCACTTACCGCCCTCGCGCCGCAGCGTGCTGCAGGCCGGAGCGGCAGCCGCCCTGGTCGGCTCCGCGGGCGTGCTCGGCTCCTCGGCCTGGTCCCAGCCGCGCAAGCTGACCTTCGCGTGGAGCCAGGCGGGCTTCTGCCTCGCGCCGGTGCCGGTGGCGCTGGAGCGAGGCTTCTTCGAGAAGAACGGGCTCGACGTCGAGCTGCTCAACTGGGCCGGTTCGTCCGACCAGATGCTGGAGGCGCTGGCCACCGGCAAGGCCGACCTGGGCGTGGGCCTGATCCATCGCTGGGTGAAGCCGCTGGAAGCGGGCTTCGACGTGAAGGTGGTGGGCAGCGTGCACGGCGGCTGCCTGCGGCTGGTGGGCGCCAAGGCCTCGGGCGTGACCACCGACCTGGCCAGCCTGAAGGGCAAGACCATCGGCGTGTCGGACCAGAACAGCCCGGCGCGGCAGTTCTACGCGATTCACCTCGCCAAGAAGGGCATCGACATCGAGAAGGACGTCGACTGGCGCGTCTACCCGGCAGACCTGCTCGACGTGGCGGTGAAGAAAGGCGAGATCCACGCGATCGCCGATGGCGACCCGAACGTGTTCCTGATCGAGAAGCGCAACCCGGGCGTATTTACCGAGATCGCCAACAGCGCCAAGGGCGAATACGCCGAGCGGCTGTGCTGCATCGTCGGCGCGCGCGGCGAGCTGGCGCGCAACGACAAGCCGCGCGCCGCGGCCGTGGTCCGCGCGCTGGCGCAAGCCTCCGACTACGTTTCCGAAAACCCCAACGAGGCCGCGCGCATCTACTCCAAATACGCGCCCAAGGTGCCGCTCGAAGATCTGCAGAGGCTGCTGGCCGAGCTCACCTACAAGCACCACCCTGCCGGCAAGGCGCTGCGCAACGAGGTCGAGGCCTTCGCCACCGACTTCCGCAACGCGGGCATCCTGAAGAAGAGCACCGACGTGGTCCGCTTCGCCAATCACGTGTCGCTGGACGTCCTGGCATGAGCACGGCAGAACAGATCCTCGACGCGCCGCTCGGATTGCAGGGCGGCACGCACGCGCCGGCCTCCGCCGCGCCCCGTGCAGCCAAGGCGCCGGCCCCGACGCAGGCAGCGACGCTGCGCCCCGCCGCCCCTGCAGGCATCTGGCCCACGGGCCTGCTCGCCTCGGCCGCATGGGTCGCGCTGGGCCTGCTCACGCTGCTGTGGCCGAACAAGGAAGTCGGCTTCAGCGACTGGGCCTTCACGCGCGAATTCGGCATTGCCACGCTGGTGGTTGCCGCCCTCCTCTTCACGGTGGCGCTGCTGGGCAGCCGTACCGGCAGGCTGGTGCGCACGCTGCGCCCGGCTGGCCAATGGCTGGTGGCACTGGCCGCGGGCCTTGCGCTGTGGGAGATTTCCACCGCCAAGCTCGGCGTGCTGCCCTCGCCCTTCTTCGCGCCGCCGCAGAGCCTGATCGACGTGGTGCACGAAGACTGGCAGCGCCTGGGCCTCTCCACCGTGCATTCGCTGCGCCTGCTGGCCAACGGCTTCGTGCTGGGCGCGCTGGTCGGCTTCATCACCGGCGTTGCCATCGGCTGGTCGCGCATCGCGGGGTACTGGGTGCATCCGCTGCTGCGCTTCCTGGGGCCGGTGCCCGCGTCGGCACTGCTGCCGCTGGCCTTCTTCTTCGCGCCTTCGAGCTATTCGGCGGCCGTGTTCCTCGTGGGGCTGGCCACCTTCTTCCCGGTGGCGGTGCTCACTTGGTCGGGCGTGGCCTCCGTGCACAAGAGCTACTACGACGTGGCGCGCACGCTGGGCGCGTCGGAGCGCTTCCTGGTGTTCCGCGTGGCGATTCCGGCCGCGCTGCCGCAGGTGTTCGTGGGCCTTTTCATGGGCCTGGGCGCCTCGTTCTCGGTGCTGATCACCGCCGAGATGATGGGCGTGAAGGCCGGGCTGGGCTGGTACCTGCAGTGGGCCCAGGGCTGGGCGGCCTACGCCAACATGTATGCGGCGCTGCTCGTGATGGCGGCGCTGTGCTCCGGGCTCATCACCCTGCTTTTCAAGGTGCGCGACCGCGTGCTGTCCTGGCAGAAAGGAACCGTGAAATGGTGACGAACGCCGTGCTTCCTCCCGCGCCCGCGCCTGCCGCCAAGGCAGATGCCGCCGGCGCGCACATCGACATACGCGGCGTCAGCCACTGGTTCGAGGTGTCCGGCGGCGTGCTGCAGGTGCTCGACGGTGTCGACCTGCAGGTGCGCCCCGGCGAGTTCGTCGCGCTGCTGGGGCCCAGCGGCTGCGGCAAGTCGACCCTGCTGCGGCTGGTGGCCGGGCTCGAGCCCGCGACCACGGGCACCATCACGCAGAACGGCGAGGCCATCACCCGGCCCGACCCGTCGCGCATCGTCGTCTTCCAGGACCCGACGCTCTACCCCTGGCGCAGCGTGTGGGACAACGTGGCGCTGGGCCTGCAGGCGCGCGGCGTGCTGAAGGAGCAGCGAGCCCGCGTCGACGAGGCGCTCAGGCTCGTGGGTCTCACCGAGTTCGCGAAGGCCTTTCCGCACCATCTTTCCGGCGGCATGGCGCAGCGCGTGGCGCTGGCCCGTGCACTGGTCAACGACCCGCAGCTGCTGGTGCTCGACGAGCCGCTGGGCAAGCTCGACTCGCTCACGCGCATCGCAATGCAGAGCGAGCTGGTCAACCTCTGGCAGCGCGCCGGCTTCTCGGCGCTGCTGGTGACGCACGACGTGGAAGAGGCGCTCTTCCTCGCCAACCGCGTGATCGTGCTGAGCGACCGGCCGGCGCGCATCGCGGCGGAGCTGGTGGTCGACCTGCCCTACCCGCGCCATCGCGGCGATCCGAAGCTGGCCGAGCTGCGGCACGAGGCGCTCAAGCACCTGGGCCTCGACGCCACGTGGTGAAGAGGTAGATGAGCGATCTGCCCGAGGCCGGTTGGCTCAACCTGCTGATCGGCCTGCTGCAGGGCGCCCAACTGCAGCTGCTGCGCCTGCTCGACGCGCTGGGGCTGGCCGGGCACGCGCACGGCCAGCCGGCGTGGCCTTGGGCGCGGCGGCTTTCGGGCGAGAACCTGCTGATCGATCTCGGGCAGGCGCGAAGGCTCGGGCTCACCGTGGTCCTGCTTGCGGCGGCTCTGCTGGTGCTGCTGCTGGCCCTGGCCTGGCGCCGCCGTCGTGCGTGGCTGGTGGTGCTGGCTGCGCTGCTGGTGGTGACAACGCCCTGGCCCGAAGCCAACGTGGTGCTGGTGCCGGCGTATCCGACGAGCTTCCAGGCATCGCGCACGGGCTTCACGGCCGAGAGCATCGAGCGCGGGCGCGTGCTCTTCGCGGCGCAGTGCGCGGCCTGCCACGGCGCCGACGGGCGCGGACAAGGCCCGCTGGCTTCATCGCAGCCCGTGTGGCCGCCCAACCTCTCGGGCCCGCTGCTGTGGCGCCGCGCCGATGGCGACCTGCTCTGGCACGTGCTGAACGGCATGCGCGACCGGCGCGGCGGCACGACCATGCCCGGCTTCGGCGGCACGCTGGGCGACGCCGACGCCTGGGCGCTCATCGACTTCATGAAGGCCCAGGGGGCGGGCGAGAGCCTGCGCGCGGCCGGGCTGTGGACGCAGCCGATCGCGCCGCCCGACGTGAGCGTGCAATGCGGCAGCAAGCCGCCGCGCAGGCTGGCCAGCTGGCGCGGGCAGCGCGTACGCATCGTGGCTGCCGGCGAAGGCACGCCGCCGCTCGACGACCCGCGCCTGGTCACCGTGTTCCTCGCGCCGGATGCCGGCGCAGCCTCACGGCACGCCGGCGACTGCATCTCGGCCTCGCCCGCCGCTTGGGCGGCCTTCTCGCTCGTGGCCGCGACCACGCAGCTCGCGGGCACGCAGTTCATCGTGGACCGCAACGGCTGGCTGCGCGCACGCGGCGAGCCCGGCAAAGGCGCGTGGAGCGACGACGATCTGCTGTGTCGCACCGAGCAGGCTCCGTCGTCCGGCGTCCGGCCGCTGGCGGCGGATGGCCTCGGCGCCCTCATCGCCCGCATGGACGCCGAGCCGGTTCGCTTCGTCAAGGGCGGGTACGTCCACTGACACGGCCCGGTGCAACAGGACTACGATGTTTTTTCAGGGCCTCCCGCCCAATCTTTTCAATCAACCCGAAGGAGACCGACCCATGTCCAGCCACGTCTACAAAACGCTAGAACTCACCGGCTCCTCGCCCACCGGCATCGAGGACGCGGTCAAGACCGCCATCGCCAAGGCGCACGAGACGGTGCGCAACATCCAGTGGTTCAACGTCACCGAGACGCGCGGGCACGTGGTCGACGGCAAGGTGGCGCACTGGCAGGTGACGTTGAAGATCGGCTTCACGCTGGAGTGAGCCGGCGGGCGCGGGCCCGATGCCGTCAGCGCAGATATCCCAGGTCCCGCACGTCGGAGCGCAGGGCCGACCGGTCCGCGCCCTGCATCGGCAGGTTCACCAGCAGTTCGAGCCTGCGGCGCAGCGAGAACAGCGTCTGTACCGCGTCATGCATGACCTTGTCGGGATCGGCACCGCCGGCCGCGTCGGGGTATTCCCACAGCGCCGCATCGGGCTGGCCCGGCCAGCGCGGCTGGCGCAGTTCAGTGCCGGCGTCCAGCGTGATGACGAAATCGGCCTCCGGGGCATTGGCTCGCGCCAGCTCGTCCCAGCTGCGCGGCAGGCGGTTGGGAATGGGAATGCCCGCGCTCTTCAGCGCGGCGACGGCGGCGGGATGGAATTCGCGGGCAATCTGTCCGGGCTGGCCGCAGGAAGACGCCGAGAACCTCTTCGGGTCCAGGTGCGCGAGGCACGCTTCGGCCAGGATGCTGCGCAATGAATTTCGTCGCGAGACGAAGATCACGCCGATACGTTTTTGCATGGAATCTTGAATATAGCCACGCGCGCTGACCACGTCATGACTTAGGTCAACACTTCCTCGACACTCGCCAACACCCCGCCCGGCCATCCACTAAAGGCGCGGAACGGTGCAGACTCCGGGGTCATGGACAAGCATTTCCTGACCCCGCTCTTCGCGCCCGCCTCCATCGTGGCATTCGTAGGCAATGCCGACGACCCGGGCGGGCAGACGCCCGCCGGCCGCACGCTGCGCGAGGCCTTCCGCGCCGATCGCTTCGACGGCACCCTGCGCTTCCTGGACGTGCGCACCAAGGGCACGCTCGAGGAGCTGGCGCAGACCCATGCCGACCTCGCCCTGATCGCGCTGGCGCCGCGCGACGTGGCGGCCGCGCTTGAAATCGCCGGACGCATCGGTTGCAAGGCGGCGGTGGTTCTTTCAAGCGGTATCGGCGCCGACGAGGCCGCGCAGTGGAGAAAGATCGCGCGCCGCGAGGGCGTGCATCTGCTGGGGCCGAATTCGCTGGGCTTCCAGCGTCCGCTGCTGCACCTCAATGCCGGCGTGGCCGGCCCGCTGGCCAGGAGCGGGCCGCTCGCGCTGGTGGCGCAGTCCGGCGCGCTCACGGCCTCGATGCTCGACTGGGCGCGCCAGAACGGCGTGGGCTTCTCCAGCGTGGTGTCGCTGGGCCCGCATACGTCGGTCGACATTCCGCAGGTGCTGGACTTCCTGGCCAACGACCAGGCCACGCACAGCATCATCGTGTACCTCGAAGGAATTGCCGACGCGCGCCGCTTCATGAGCGCGCTGCGCTCCGCCTCGCATGCCAAGCCGGTGGTGATGCTCAAGGCCGGGCGCAAGCCTGCCGGCAACGAGGCCGCGCAGACGCACAGCGCGGCCATCGTGGGCAGCGACGACGTGTTCGACGCCGCGCTGCGCCGCGCGGGCGCGGTGCGCGTGCGCTCCTTCGTCGAACTGTTCTCGGCCGCCAAGTGCCTGGCCTCGCGCTACAGGCCCGTGGGCAAGCGCCTGGCGGTGGTCACCAACGGCGGCGGGCCCGGCGTGCTGGCAGCGGACTGGATCAACGAGATCGGGCTGCACCTGGGCAAGCTCTCGGCGCCCGCGCAGAAGGTGCTGCAGCCCGCTCTGCCCCCGCTCGCTTCGCTGGCCGACCTGATCGACCTGTCGGAAGAGGCGCAGCCGGCGCACTACCGCGCGGCCATCGACGCCGCCTCGGCCGACAGTCAGGTCGACGGCGTGCTCGCCATCTTCTCGCCCAAGGCCGGCGCCGATGCCGCGGCCACGGCCACGGCCAAGGCGCTCGCGGACATTCCAAGGCCGATGAACAAGCCGCTGCTGGCCTGCTGGATGGGCGATTCGTCGGTGGGCAAGGCGCGCACGGTGCTGGCCGACGCGACCATCCCGAGCTTTCGCACGCCCGAAGCCGCCGTGGGCGCCTTCGGCAACATCGCGGCCTTCTACCAGAACCAGCAGCTGCTGCAGCAGACGCCGCCGCCGCTGTCGGCGCTGGCCAAGCCCGACATCGAGGGCGCGCGCCTGCTCATCGAGAGCGTGCTGGCCGAGCGGCGCAATGTGCTGACGGAGATGGAGTCGAAGTCGCTGCTTTCGTCCTTCCACATCCCGATCACGCGCACGCTGCTCGCGCGCAGCCCCAGCGAGGCGATGATGATCGCGACGCAGCTGGGCTTTCCGGTGGCGCTGAAGATCGATTCGCCCGACATCCCGCACAAGTCCGACGTGGAAGGCGTGGCGCTCAACGTGCTCAACGGCACAGCCGCGCGCGACACCTACGTCGAGATGATGGAGCGCGTGGCCCGCCTCGCGCCCGAGGCGCGCATCAACGGCGTGACGGTGCAGAAGATGGTGCGCGCGCGGCGCGGCCGCGAGATCTACGTGGGCATGGTCACCGACGAGCCCTTCGGCCCGGTCATCGTGTTCGGCGCGGGCGGCACCATGATCGAGCTGCTGAACGACCGCGCGATGGAGCTGCCGCCGCTCAACCAGTTTCTTGCGCGCCGGCTCATCGAGCGCTCGCGCGTGGCCGAGACGCTGGGCGAATGGCGCGGCGCCCATGCGGTGGACATGGAGGCGCTCGAAGACCTGCTGCTGCGCGTGTCGGAGATGGTGTGCGAGCTGCCCGAGCTGCGCGAGATGGACATCAACCCGATCATCGTGGACGAGAACGGCGCCATCTCGGTCGATGCGCGCATCGTGGTGGGCAGCAGCTCGCAGGCGGTGGCGGCGCACGTGGGCAACGCGGTCAACGGCTACCAGCACCTGGCGATCATGCCGTACCCCGCGCGCTACCGGCGCGAGTGGCCGCTGGCGGGCACGGGCGGCGGCACCTACATCGTGCGGCCGGTCCATCCCAACGATGCGCAGATGCTGCAGGCGCTGGTGCAGGGCCTGTCGCCCGAAAGCCGCTGGTTCCGCTTCGTCTCGCGCTTCCACGAGCTGCCGCCGTCGATGCTCTCGCGCTTCACGCTGATCGACTACGACCGCGAGATGGCGCTGGTGGCGGTGGTGATGGAGCGCAGCGTCTCGCCCGACGGCACCGTGCTGGAGAGCGAGCGCATCGTGGGCGTGTCGCGCTACGTGACCAACCCCGACCAGACCAGCTGCGAGTTCTCGCTGGTGGTGGCCGACGAGTTCAGCGGCAAGGGCATCGGCTCGCGGCTGATGGAAAGCATCATCGACGTGGCCCGCGACAAGGGCCTGGCCGAGATGGACGGGCTGGTGCTGGCCAACAACCCCGACATGCTGAAGCTGGTGCGCCGGCTCGGGTTCACGGTGAAGTCCTTCCCGGAGGATCCGGACTTCAAGCTCGTGACCTACATGCTGTAGCCGGCGCCGCCCGTCGTAAGCTCGGCGGATCCGAGTTCCAGGCTTTGTTTTCATGATCCGAACGCTTTTGCGTCACATCGGCCGCATCCTGCTGTCGCTCGTCGTGCTTTCGACTTCCCTGTGGGCCTGCCTCGCGCTCTGGTACCAGCTCCCGGGGCCTGCCGCGGTGAAGGTCGGCGCGGGCGTGCTCTGGGCCGCCTTCGGCCTTGCGGCCATCGTGCTGCTGTGGCGCGGGCGGCTTGGGCGAGCCCTGCTCTCCTACGCCGTCGGCTTTGCGCTGCTGCTGGGCTGGTGGAGCACCATCCTGCCGTCGCAGAACCGCGTGTGGGCCGATGACGTGTCGCGCCAGCTGCATGCGCATATCGACGGCAGCGTCGTCACGCTGGACAACGTGCGCAACTTCGAGTGGCGCAGCGACACCGACTACACCCAGCGCTGGGAAACGCGGCAGTACGACCTCGAGCGCCTGCGCTCCGTCGACGTGTCGCTCTCGTACTGGACCGGTCCCGCCATCGCGCACACGCTGGTGTCCTTCGGTTTCGACGACGGCCAGTTCGTCACCTTCTCCATCGAGATCCGCAAGGAGCGCGGCGAGAGCTTCTCGTCGGTGGGCGGCTTCTTCAAGCAGTTCGAGACCAGCCTGATCGCGGCCGACGAGCACGACATCCTGCGCGTGCGCACCAACGTGCGCGGGGAAGACGTCTACATGTACCGCGTGCGCCTGCCACAGCCTCAGATGCGCTCGCTCTTCCTCGCCTACCTCGGCGAAGCCGCGGCCCTGGTGCGCGAGCCGAGCTTCTACAACACGCTCACCGCCAACTGCACCACCATCGTGTACGCGCTGGCCAGGCGCATCGTGCCCGGCCTGCCGATGGACTGGCGGCTGCTGGCCTCGGGCTACCTGCCCGACTATCTCTTCGACGTGGGCGGCCTCACGCCCGGCTACAGCATGGAGGCGCTGCGCGCGGCGGGCCGCATCACCGACAGGGCCATTGCCACCGACAAGGCGGCAGCCGGCACGAACTTCCCGAAGGCGATCCGGCAGGGCCTGCCGGGCGCCGATGCAAGCCAGGCGCCCGCGGCGGCAAAGTGATGCACGCACGCCTTCTCTCTTCCATCTCCTCGCTGCTGTGCGCGGCCGCGCTTGTGGGCGTGGCCGGCTGCGCGGGGGTGAAGGTCGGCTCGATCTCGCCGGCCGAATACCTCGCGCAGCGCCGCGGCGACGTGCTCACCACCGGCCGGCTCAGCACCTCGGCCGAAGAAGTGCTGCGCGTGATCGGCTCCGACGCCGACCTGTGCCGCAAGGACGGCCAGGCCTGCCGCAACGCGCTGGCCGACTCCTCGGGCCTGAGCGACGAGCAGCGGCTCTCCGCGCTGTCGGAGGTCTGGCTGCAGGTGGCGCTGGCGGCGGAGAAAGGCGGCACGGCCACGGATGCGACCGCCATCGAGGCCTGGTTCGAGACGGCCCGACACGCCTACGCCTACCTGTTCTTCACCGCCCGCAAGCCGCGCGACCGCGCCTTCGAAGACCGGCAGACGCAGGTGCGCGACTACTACAACTACGCGGTGCAGCAGGCCATCACCGGGCTGTACCACGGCATCCGGCGCAACGGCTCGCGCAACGCCGCGCAGCCCGAGTTGCCGAAGATCGGCGACTGGCGCATCGAGACCGACGTCTCGGGCCTGCGCCTGCCGGCCGACACGCCCCTGCCCGACGAGCTCATCCCGGCCGCCTCGCTCACCTTCTCGGGCCTGCGCAACACCTACCGGCGGGACGGCTTCGGCGCGGAGCTGGTGGCGGCCGACAACAAGCGCACGGACGACGAGGCACGCCAGGCCGATCCGGCCGACCCGACCGACAGGACTCCGCCCCGGCCGCCCTATCGCGAGATGCCCTTTCCCGCGGTCACCGCGCTGCTGCTGTTCGACGGCACCAGCCTCGCCGAGATACTGGGCACGCGCACGCTGCGCATCGCCGCCTACGACCCGTACCGCACGGCCAACGTGCAGCTCGCCGGGCAGGAAGTGCCGCTGGCCGCCAACTTCACCTCCGGCTACGGCCTGTGGCTCGCGCGCTCCGACTTCGCGCTGCAGGCGCTGCGCAGCCTCTTCGGCGGCCGCGACGGGCTCACCGAGCCGCGCATCTACCTGATGCAGCCCTACGACCCGAACCGCCGCACGGTCATCATGCTGCACGGCCTTGCGAGCAGCCCCGAGGCGTGGATCAACGTGGCCAACGAGGTGCTGGGCGACGAGACGCTGCGCCGCCGCTACCAGATCTGGCAGGTCTACTACCCGACCAACGCGCCGCTGCCGATCAACAACTTCGCGATCCGCGAAGCCGTCACGCAGACGCTCGCGCATTTCGATCCCACGGGCAAGGCGCCGGCCTCGAACGACATCACGCTGATCGGCCACAGCATGGGCGGCGTGCTGTCGCGGCTGATGGTGTCGTCCTCGGAAGACAAGCTCTGGGACGCGCTGCTCGCCAGCTACCCGATGCAGGGCGCGCAGCAGCGGCGCATGGAGGAGAAGCTCGCGCCCTACCTGCGCTTCGAGCCGCTGCCGCAGGTGAGCGTCGCGATCTTCATCGCCTCGCCGCACCGCGGCACCGACTTCGCCAACAACCGCATCTCGCGCTGGGTGGCCAACCTCATCACGCTGCCGGTGGCGATGCTCGGGCAGCTGGGCGACATCTCGCGCGAGCTGATCCGCATCGCGCCCGCGCGGCAGGACCAGGGCACGCTGCGCATTCCCAACAGCATCGACAACCTGAGCGACCGCGACCCGTTCGTGCGGCTGTCGTCGGGCCTGCCGATGAATCCGCGCGTGCGCTTCCATTCGATCATCGGCAACGACACGCCCGGCGTGGCGCAGGCGCTGTCGAGCGACGGCATCGTGCCCTACACCAGCGCACACCTCGACGGCGCGGCGTCGGAGCTGGTGGTTCCGTCGGCGCACAGCGTGCAGGAGAACCCGCTGGCCATCCTGGAGATACGGCGCATCCTGAGGGAACAGTTGCGCACCGGTCCCGACCCCGCGCGCTGACCGCAGGCTGATTGCGCGCGGATGTGAAGCAGAACACATCCGCGCCACGAAACAGGCTGCGCGCGGCGATCGCAATTAATACGATCGACTTCGCTTTGATCGGTGCGTGCACCGGCTCCCCGAATGCCACCTGCATCGAAGCAACCCGCTTCAAGATGCCCTCTTCCCTCTACGTCGAAAACCCTGCCGCGCACAGGCCACTGCCACCCGAACTCCATCTGGTGGCGGAGCGTGACGAACCCGATGCGCGCGCCTCCAGCGCCGCTGCGGTCGCGAGCGCGTTATGCCACTTGTTCACGAAGGCCAGCGAGCCGGAGCTTGCGTCCCTGCTGCACTCCATCGAACAGGGCAACGCATCGGCAGCGGCGCGGCTGGCGCACGAGATCCTCAGGCCCATCGCATTTCCCGCGCAGGCGACGTCGATAACACCCACTACGGTGGAGGCCGATGTCGAGGCGATGCGGCACTTCGCGCCGGCGCAAGCCAGGGCGCTGCTGTCCGCGCGCGAGCTCAAGGTGCTGTGGCTCATCTCGCGGGGCTGGAGCAACCGCGAGATCGCCGAGGCCACGCACCGCTCCATCAACACCATCGAGGCGCAGATCAAGAGCCTGTATCGCAAGCTGGGCGTGAGGTCGCGCACCCAGGCGATCCGCGAGGCGACGAAGCACGGCTTGCTGAACTGGCGCCCGGATGGCGGCGCAACGTCGGCGATGGCGATGAACGACGCGGAAGCGGGCCCCATCGGCCTTCGGGCCTGAGGGCTGTGCTGCGCTAAGATCCGGCCGCGGTTGCAAGCCGCGCCCGGACCCGCGGGAAGGGTTGAACCCACTTGCCTTCATTTGACGATCCACACGCCTTTTGTGCAGCCGGATTTGCGGGTCATCGGCGTCTGATGCACGGAGGTTCACATGAAGCGCATGCCCGCCCGGCCCGACCAGGGCCATCTGAAGAAGCAAGCCAAGGAGCTGCTTGCTCTCCATCGAAGCAACGACCCCGCCGCCACCGCACGCTTTCGCGAGGCCCTTCCGGCCGCCGCGGGCAAAAGCGATGCGGAGATCGCGGCGCTCGGACTGCGCCTGCACGACGCGCAGTCGTGCGTTGCGCGTGAGTACGGCTTCGCATCCTGGGCCGATCTGCAGGGCTTCGTTCTCGCGCGGCGCGCACATGCGGACGACCCGGCGAAGGCCGTGCTGCAGTGGCTGCGGCTCGTCTACGCCGGCGACATCGCCGGAGGCACCAACCGCGCGCGGCCTGCGCTGGCCCTGCGCCTGCTCGAAGAAAGCCCGGGTTTGCTGGGCGACGACCCGATCCTCGCCTGCGCAGTCGGCAACGAAGCCCGGATCCGGCGGGCCGTCGAGCGCGACCCCGGCTGGGTGAACCGCGCAGGCGGCCCGCTCGCGCTTCCGCCGCTCGTGGCGCTCACCCATTCCGGCCTGTTGCAGATGCCGGACCACAAGGAACGCCTGCGCCACTGCGCGAAGCTGCTGCTCGATGCAGGTGCTGACCCGAATCAATCGGTGGGCAACCGCTGGCCGCCCGCATCGCTCGCCCAGCCCGACGAGACCGAGCGGCTGTCCGCTCTCTACGGCGCAGCCGGCCAGAACCGCGATGCCGCGCTGACGAAGCTGCTGCTGGATGCGGGCGCCGATCCCAACGACGGCGAATCGCTCTACCACTCGCTCGAAACTCCGGCCTGCACGCGCCTGCTGCTCGAGGCCGGAGCCCGCATCGCAGGGACGAACGCGCTCGGTCGCGTGCTCGACCTGGACGACGTCGACACATTGCGCCTGCTGCTCGCGCACGGCGGCAACGCGAACGAGCCGCCCATGGGCCCGCCCATCAGCGACTGGGGCTCCCTGCTGCTGTGGGCCATCCGCCGGCGCAGGTCGCCCGCGCACATCGAGGCACTGCTTGCGGCAGGAGCCGATCCCAAGGCGACCACGCGCGACGGAACGAGCGCATACGTCGCCGCGCTGCGCTTCGGTCTCCCCGAAGTCGCCAGCCTCCTGCGGGAAGCCGGAGGCGGCGCCGCGCTCCCGGTGGACGAAGCCTTCATCGCCGCCTGCGCAAGGGGCGACGAGGCCGCGGCCCGCGCCATCCAGGCTGCGCACCCGGACATCGTCGGCTCGCTCTCGCAAGCACAGCTGCGCCTGCTGCCCGAACTCGCCGCGCAAGGCTGCGCCGACGCCGTGAAGCTGATGGTCGAGCTCGGCTGGCCCATCGCCACCCGTGGCGGCGACTGGGATGCCTCGGCGCTCAACAAGGCCGTGTTCCGAGGAGACGCCGGACTCGTCCGGTTCCTGCTGGAGCATGGCGCCAGCTGGCAGGAGCAGCACGGCTTCGGCGACAACGCCTGCGGCGGGCTCTCGTGGGCTTCGTGCAACGAGCCGCCGGACGGCAAAGGCGACTGGCTCGGCTGCGCCCAGGCTCTGGTCGCCCATGGCATGCCCGGCGCAAGGCCCGACCCCACGAGTCCCGACTGGGTGCTCGTCGGCGGACGGCGGTACGTGTTCTCGGACGAGGTGACGGACTACCTGCTGGGCGTCTCCACCGCGCAGGGCTGAAGAAAAAAAAGCGGGCCCGAGGGCCCGCCAAAAGCCGTCCATCGGGTCGCGAGAAGCACGCAACCCGACTCCGACTCACCTCGAACTCAACTCCTTGCTCCTGCTTCCTCTCACTTCCTTCTCCAATTCATTTCCCGGTTCGATCAGGACGCGCGCCAACCGAGCTCCGGCGCGATGCGGCGGGACAGGTCGGTCAATATCTGCTCGTATTCCTCGCTGCTGAAGTTGTAGGGCAGCTCCACCCTCAGCTCGCTCTCGTGCCGCAGCACGGGGTCGCTGCGCAACCGGTCCAGGATCTCGCCGGAGGCTCCGACGAGATCGCCCGCGAACAGCGTGCGCCGCTCGCCCTGCGGCGCCAGCGTGCGCTCGATGCGGCCGGCCGCGAACTCCCGGTAGCGCTTGCGCGTGGCGGCATCGGCACTGTCCAGCGGCACGATCACGCGGCCTAGCGCCACCCTGCCCTTGCGCCCGCCGCCTTCAGCGTTCTCACCGGTCTCGCTGGCCCTGTAGCGTTCGACCAGGCCCACCTGTGCCCGCAGGAAGTCGTCGGTGGTTTCGCCCGACAGCACGTTGCCCAGCAGCAGGTTGAAGCCGTTGCGCCCCGCCCATTCGACCGAACGCAGCGAGCCGCCGCCGTACCAGAGCCGGTCGACCAGGCCCGGCGCATGGGGCTGCACGCGCGGGCGCACGCGTCCGCCGGCCGATTCGACGAAGGTCTCTTCGTCGCCCAGCAGCACGTCTTCGAGATTGGCCTTGAGCCGCCCCACGCGCTTGTGGCTGTAGTCGACGGTGTTGGGTGCCGCGTCGTGGAAGCGGTTGCCCAGCAAGGCGCCGTGCAGCGGCGCGCCCGCGCTCAGGCCCACCTGCAGCCTGCCGCGCGAGAGCACGTCGACGGTGGCCAGGTCTTCGGCGAGGCGGAACGGGTTCTCATAGCCCATCTGGATCACGGCCGCGCCCAACTCGATGCGGCGCGTGCGCTGCGTCGCTGCGGCCAGGAAGGTCGCGGCCGAAGACACGCCTCGCTCCAGGTGGCGCTGGCGCACCCAGGCACCGTCGAAGCCCAGCTTCTCGCCGAACTCGAAGAGCTTCAGCGCGGCCTCGATGCCGGCCAGCGGGTCGTCCTCGGCGTAGTTGCCCGGCGTCAGGAACGCGAGACGGCGGATGCCGATGTTGCTGCTGCTCATGGGGCGAACTTTGGCAGGCCCGGCGGATTGACCTCCGACTTCGGCAGCGCCTCCTCCGTCAGGCTCCAGCGCGCGAGCGCCTTCGCAGTAGGTGCCGTTGCGGATCAGGTTGTTGGCCGCGGTGGTCAGCGCCACCGCGAGGCCGCTGCCCTTGCGCGTGGCAATGGCCACGTCCGACTTCAGCGGCCAGCCCGCGTTGACGGTGCCCACCAGCCTGATCTGCCCGTTCTTCGCGGCCTCGTAGGCCTGCGGCGCGTTGGGGTTGAAATTGGCATCCACCCGCTTGGTGACCACCGCCAGCGTGCGCGTCACGTCATCGTCGTAGTACTGGATCTCGACCGGCTTCAGGCCCGCCGCCACGTTCTGCCGGTTCCACTCCAGCAGGATGCGCTCCTGGTTGGTGCCGGCGCCGGTCGTCAGCTTGAGGCCGGCGACGTCCTTCGGCTCCCTGATCGACTTGATGGCGCTGTCGGCGCGCACGTAGAAGCCGTGCAGGCCCAGGCGATAGGTGGAGAAGTCGAACTTCTCCTTGCGCTGCTCGGTCACGCCCACGTTGGAGATCACCGCGTCGTACTTGCCCGAGCTCAGGCCCAGCGGCCAATCGGCCCAGGCGATGGGCTGCAGGTCGAGCTTGAGGCCCAGCGCATCGGCGATGAGCAGCGCGAAGTCGGGGTCGAAGCCGACGACCGTCTTCGCGTCGGAAGCGTAGGTCGAGATGGGAGGTGCGAACGGCGCGATGGCGACCGTCAGCACGCCCTCCTTCACGAACTTGAAGCTCGGAGGAATCGCGTTGACCGCCTCGGCGTCCTTCTGGCCGCGCAGGCGGCCTTTCTGCTCGGGGCCGAAGTCGAACTTGTCGGCGGCGTGGGCCGCACCGGCCACACCGGTCAAGAGCATGAGCGCGACGAGGCCGCGGGCGATCCAGGTGTTCTTGAAGAGATTCATGGCCATCGCCTCAGTTCTTCGGCAGGCCCGGCGGGTTGGTGCGCGAGGCCGCGATGGCCTCCGAATCCAGGTTCCAGCGCGACAGCGCCTTGGCGTAGTTGCCGTTCTTGATCTGCGTGTTCAGCGCCAGCGTCACGGCTTCGGCAATGCCCGAGCCCTTGCGCGAGGTGACCGCGATCTCGGCGTTGAGCGGCCAGCCGCCCGAGAACAGGCCCGCGAGCTTCGTCTTGCCGTCGCGCGCCTCGTAAGCGGCGATGGCGTTCGGGCCCAGGTACGCGTCGGCGCGGCCCGACTGCAGCGCCAGGCGCTGCACCACATCGTCGTCGTAGTACTGGATCTCGACCGGCTTAAGGCCGGCGGCCACGTTCTGCTTGTTCCAGCGCAGGAGAATCTGCTCCTGGTTGGTGCTCGCGGACACGATCACCTTCAGCCCCGCGATGTCCTTGGGCTCCTTGATGGCGCCGAGCTTGCTGTCGGACTTCACGTAGATGCCGAGCTGGTCGTTGCGGTAGGTCGAGAAGTCGAACTTCTCCTTGCGCTCCTCGGTCACGGTCACGTTGGAGACCACCAGGTCGAACTTGCCCGACTGCAGGCCCAGCGGCCAGTCGGCCCAGGCGGTGGACACCAGCTCCAGCTTGCGACCGAGGCTGTCGGCCACCAGCTGTGCGATGTCGGGGGCGTTGCCCACGGGCGTCTTGGTGTCGGTGGCGTAGGCCGCGAACGGCAGCCGGCCGGTGGTGGTGCCGACGACGAGCACGCCCTCCTTCTGGAACTTGAAGTCCTTCGCGAGCCGGACGGCCTCGTCGATCTTCTGCGCGCGCGGGCGGCCGGGCTGCTCGGGGCTCAGGTCCGGGGCGGGCTGGGCCGATGCGGCCAGCGGCATCAGCAACGCGACCAGGAAGGCGGACAGGATGTTTCGTCGATGGATCATGAAGGTCGATGAAATGAAGTCGGGAAGAAGGAAACTCAGAGAACCTTGGCCAGGAACTCGGCCGTGCGCGGATGCTCCGGCGCGTTGAACACCTTGTCGGGCGAGCCCGTCTCCAGGATGCGGCCGCGCTCCATGAAGACGATGTTGTCGGCCACCTCGCGTGCGAAGCCGATCTCGTGCGTGACGATGAGCAGCGTGGTGCCCGAGCGCGCCAGCTCCTTGATGACGGCCAGCACCTCGCCTACCAGTTCGGGGTCGAGCGCCGACGTGGGTTCGTCGAACAGCAGCACCTTGGGCTTGAGCGCCAGTGCGCGGGCGATGGCCACGCGCTGCTGCTGGCCGCCCGAGAGCTGCCGCGGATAGGCGTGCGTCTTGTCGCCCAGGCCCACGCGCACCAGCAGCTCGGAGGCGAGCGCCTCGGCTTCCGGCCGCGAGAGGCCGCGCACGGAGATCGGCGCCTCGACGATGTTCTCCAGCACCGTGAGATGCGGGAACAGGTTGAAGTTCTGGAACACCATGCCCACGTCGACGCGGCGCTTCAGGATGTCGCGCTCGCGCAGTTCGTAGAGCGTGTCTTCGTCGCGCCGGTAGCCGATGAGCTCGCCGTCGATGGAGATGAAGCCGTCGTCCACGCGCTCCAGGTGGTTGATGGCGCGCAGCAGCGTCGACTTGCCCGAGCCCGACTGGCCGAGGATCACCGTCACGCTGCCCCGCGCCACCGTCAGCGTCACGTCGTCGAGCACCTTGAGCGCGCCGAAGCTCTTCGACACGCCGTGGATCCTGACCTCGCCGCCCTGCGTGAGCGGGTCGGTCCAGCGCGGCACCTGCGCGGGTGCGACGATGGCGGGCTCCACCACGGGCGCCGGCTTCGAGCGCCACAGCCTGCTGGCCACGCGGCCGAGCCGCGAACTCGGCGGGTTGCGCAGCGCGCCGCGCGAGAAATGCCGCTCAACGTAGTGCTGCACCACCGACAGCACCGTGAGGATGATGAGGTACCACACGGTGGCCACCATCAGCAGCGGAATCACTTCAAGGTTGCGCCGGTAGATGATCTGGATCGTGTAGAACAGCTCCGGCAGCGCCAGGATGTAGAGGTTCGAGGTGCCCTTGGCCAGGCCGATGATGTCGTTGAAGGCCGTCGGCAATATGGTGCGCATCGCCTGCGGCAGCACGATGCGGAACGACTGCCGCCCGCGAGAGAGGCCCAGCGCGGCGGCCGCCTCCAGCTGCCCCTGCTCGACCGAGAGAATGCCGCCGCGCACGATCTCCGAGGCGAAGGCCGCCTGGTTCAGCGTGAGGCCCAGCAGCGCCGCCACGAAGGGGCTGATGAGCTGCGTGGTCGGGTACGAGAAGAAGGTGACGTCGGTGCCCGGAATGCCCAGCGTCACCGTCTCGTAGAGGTAGCCCAGGTTGTTGATGATCAGCAGCAGCACGATCACCGGCACCGAGCGGAAGAGCCAGGTGAACACCCATGCGAGCCGCGCCAGCAGCGGCGAGCGCGACACCCGCGCCAGCGCCAGCGCGGTGCCGAAGAAGAAGCCCAGCAGCGCGCCCAGCGCCGTCAGCAGCAGCGTACGGCCCAGGCCCTGCAGCACCGGCTCGGCGAAGAACCATTGCGCGAACACACCCCAGCCCCAGCGCGGGTTGGTGAGCGTCGAGTGCAGCACGATGCCGATGACCAGCACCGCGAAGATGGTGCCCGCCGTGCGCGCCGGGTAGCGGGCGGGCACGATTCGGAAGTGCGAGTAGTCGCCGTTGGCCGGTGCCGCGGCGGGAACCGGCGGACGCTGCGGCTGCGGTGCGCGCACCGGTGCGGGGTTGATCGGCTCGGCGCCGGCATCGAGGACTGTGGTGTTCATCGCTGCGCCGCTCCGACCAGTTGTCCGGATGCAGCGCGGGCGCGCTGCCGCCCGGTGTCCAGGTATTTCTCGAAAGGCAGCTTGCGCGGCGTCTCCGGGTCGATGGGCGGATCGAACAGCGCCGTGTAGCCGTGGCCAAGGTAGAGGCCCACGGCCTCGGGCTGGCGGAAGCCGGTCGTCAGGTAGATGCGCTCGTAGCCCTGGCGGAGCACCTGTGCCTCCAGCTCCAAGAGCACCTTGCTGGCCAGCCCTTGCCGGCGCAGGTCCGTGTGCGTCCACACGCGCTTGAGTTCGGCCGTGCGCTCGTCGTGGCGCATGAACGCGCCGCCGCCAATGGCCACGCCGTCGCGCAGCAGCAGCACGAAGTTGCCGCCCTGCGCGGGCGTGAACACCTCGGCGGCGTAGCGCTCCATCTCGCGCGGCTGGCCCGGCTCGCGCATCACGTCGCCGTAGCGGCTGTCGTACTCGAAGGTCAGTCCTTCGATCAGCGGCTTCGCGCGCGGATCGAGCGGCGTGGTGTAGAGGAACTGTTCGCTCATCACGCGGCCTTCTGCACTGCGGGCGCGGCTTCCTGCGCCGCGTAGCGGCTCGCCTTGCGCGGCAGGCCCAGGTGGTCGCGCAACGTCTGGCCCGGCAGCTCGCGCTGGTAGCGTCCGCGCGCCTCCAGCACCGGGATCACGAACTCGATGAAGTCGTCCAGCCCCTGCCCCAGCACCGGGAAGCCGAGGATGAAACCGTCGGCCGCGCCCTCGTCCACCCAGCGGATGATCTCGTCGGCGATGCGCTCGCCGGTGCCCACGAACTGCGTGCGCGGCGTGGCCACTTCGAGCGCCACCTCGCGCAGCGTCTGGCCCTTGGCTTTCGCGTTGGCCTTGATGCGGTCGGTGGTCGAGCGGAAGCTGTTGCGGCCCAGTTCGCCCAGCTCGGGGAACGGCGCGTCCAGCGGGTACTGGCTGAAGTCATGATGGTCGAAGAAGCGGCCGAGATAGGCCAGTGCCTCCTCCACTGTCAGCAGTTCGCGGATGGCGCGGTACTTGGCTTCGGCCTCTTCCTCGGTGGCCGCGACCACGGGGCCGATGCCCGGGAAGATCTTCACGTCGCCGGCCTGGCGGCCCTGCGCGACCGCGCTGGCCTTCACCTGCCGCAGGAAGCTGCGCGTGTCCTCCAGCGAAGGCGAATGCGTGAACACCGCATCGGCGTACTTGCCCGCCAACCCGATGCCCGCGTCGGACGAGCCAGCCTGGAAGATCACCGGCTGGCCCTGCGGCGAGCGCTGGATGTTCAGCGGCCCCGCCACCTGGAAGAAGCGCCCCTTGTGGTCGAGCGTGTGCAGCTTGTCGCGGTCGAAGAAGCGGCCGCTCTCGCGGTCGCGCACGAAGGCGTCGTCGTCCCAGCTGTCCCACAGCCCCTGCGTCACGGCCAGGTACTCGTCGGCGATCTCGTAGCGCAGTGCGTGCTCGGGATGGGCGCGGCTGTAGTTCTTGGCGCTGCCTTCCAGCGGCGTGGTCACCACGTTCCAGCCCGCGCGCCCGCCGCTGATGAGATCGAGCGAGGCGAACTGGCGCGCCACCGTGAACGGGTCGCTGTAGGAGCTGGAGACCGTGCCGGCGAGGCCGATCTTCGAAGTCACCGTGGCGAGCGCCGACAGGATCGAGATCGGCTCGAAACGGTTGAGGAAGTGCGGGATCGACTTCTCGTTGATGTAGAGACCGTCCGCCACGAACGCGAAGGCGATGCCCGCGGCCTCGGCCTTCTGCGCCGTGCGGATGAAGAAGTCGAGGTTGACGCTGGCGTCGGCCGGCCCGCCCGGATGCTTCCAGGAGTTCATGTGGCTGCCGGCCCCTTGCAGCATGACGCCGAACCTGATGTTGCTCATGACGATGTCTCTCTTGTGTCGCTTGTGGAATGGAAAGGCTCAGGCCGGTGCGGCCGCCGGTTCTCGCGCCCTGGCGAGCAGTTCGACGGATGCATGGCGCTCCGAGAAGCCGGCCACCGGGATGTCGATGACGAAGTCCTCGATGCCGTACTGCTCGCTCAGCGCGTCGAGCGCATCGCGCACTTCTTCGCCGGTGCCGGCGATCACGTGGGGGCGGCGCTCCTCGGTCCGGTAGTCGCTCACGCCGGCCTGCCGCGCGAACTCGGCCGCGGCCTCGAGGCTGGGCAGGTTCACGCTCTGGCCGGTAGGCAGGTGCACGCGGAAGCTGCGCAACGCGCCCACGAGCTCGGCGGCCTTCTCGTGCGTTTGCGCGGCAAAGGCGAAGAGCGCGAGCAAGGGGGCGCGCCCGGTCTCCGCGCGATAGGCCTCGATCGATCGCGCGAGGTTCACCGGGTCGCCGTTGAAATGCCCCGCATAGGCGAACTGCCAGCCGAGCCGGGCGGCGAGCACCGCGCTCTCGGGGCTGCCTCCGAGCAGCACGCGCTGCGGCAACTGCGGAGGATCGGGCGTCGCGACCGCTCCAGCCAGCGCGTGCCCCGAGGCGATGCCCTCGTGCAGGAAGGCATCGAGCTCGGACAGCCGGACGCCGAAGTCCTCGCCCCTGGTCTTGGCCGGATCGTGCAGCCATTGCAGCGCCTTGCTCGCCAGCGGCAGGCCGCCCGGCGCCTTGCCGATGCCCAGGTCCACGCGCCCCGGCGCCAGCGAAGCCAGCACGCGGAAGGCTTCAGCCACCTTGAACGGGCTGTAGTGCTGCAGCATGACGCCGCCGGTGCCCACGCGGATGCGCGATGTCTTCGCGAGCACGTGCGCGGCCAGCACCTCGGGCGCCGAGCCTGCGTAGTTCCTGTTGCCGTGGTGCTCGGCGAGCCAGTAGCGCCGGTAGCCCAGTCGCTCGGCACTCTGCGCGAGCGAGATGGTGTGCTGGAACGCCTGTGCGGCGTCGGCGCCTTCGGGGATCAGGCTCTTGTCGAGCAGGGACAGCGAATACGACACGATGTGCGGCGGGACACGCCCTTGAAAGAATTGCGTCGAATTCTCTTGGGCATCGCGCGCATCGCTTGCGCCGAATTCCTATATCGATATCTGCTGAATGCTCAGTCGCTTATGCGCTCATTCGCTCGCGCGCTCAATCCCGGTCGCGTGCATGCGAAAGAATCAATTGCGCGGCCTCGCGCGCACCGAGGACTGCGCTGTCGACGACGAGATGCGGCGTGCTCCACGGCGCGTAGTCGTGCCGCTGCACGGCCTCCCAGGTCGGCGGCACCAGGCCCGGCACGTCGATGCTGCGCTGCTCGACGCGGCGGCGGTGCTCGGCGGTGTCGGAACACACGATCTCGACCTCGACGATGCGAGAAGCGGCATCCGCCGCGACCGCGCGCCACGCCTCGCGGGTGACCGGCAGCGGATTGACGCAATCGGCCAATACCGACTGCCCGAGCGAGAGATTGGAGCGGGCCAGCGCATAGGCTGCGACGTAGCCCGCGGGCCCGACCCCACCTGCAGGCACGCCCGAAGAGCGCAGTGCCTGCTCGATGGTGTCGATGCGCAGGTAGGCACAGGGAACGAGCGCGGCGATTTCCCGCGCAATGGTGGTCTTGCCCGCGCCCGGCAAGCCACCCAGGACGATCAGCATGGCGTCGCCTCCATCCGGGCCCCGCGGCCCGACATGGAGTTCACCACGAATGCGGCAGCAGCGTAAGCATCGCGGCCGCGCGAAGCCGGCGCAGCGCCCTCAGCGGCACATGGCCGTATGGTGCGCGGCGCGCCAGCGCGTGCGGTGAGCTCGGGGGAATGCGCCATGACTTCGCCGTCAGGTCGATCACGTGGCGAGCCTGGGCGGCCGGGGAAACATGGTGGGTGCGCAGTTGCATGGCAGTGAATCGCGAAATGCTTTCTTGCGCCGATTCTGCTGGGCACCATCGCTCCTGCCAAAGACGGATTCCAAGTTTCCTGATGCGGTTCGTGAATCGCGATGCCGGCCTTCAGGTGCGCTCAGGCGCCCCTCAGGCGAAGTCCGTCGAAGGCTTCTCCCAGAGATTGACGCCGCCTTCCACCGCGTACTTGTCGATCTCGGCAAGCTCCTCGGCGCTCAGCGGCGCGTGCGAGAGCGCGGCCACGTTGTCGACGATCTGCTCGGGCCGGCTCGCGCCGATCAGCGCCGAGCTCACGCGCGGGTCGCGCAGCGTCCACGTCAGCGCGAGCTGCGCCAGCGTCTGGCCGCGGCGCCTTGCGATCTCGTTGAGGGCGCGGGCACGCTCGACGTTGGCTTCGGACAGGTGCTCCTGCTTGAGCGAGCCGCCGCCGGGCCGGTTGATGCGTGCATCGGCCGGGATGCCGTTGAGGTACTTGTCGGTCAGCAGCCCCTGTGCGAGCGGCGTGAAGGCGATGACGCCCGCGCCCAGTTCGCCGGTGGCGTCCAGCAGGTCTTTCTCGATCCAGCGGTTGAACAGGTTGTAGGCCGGCTGGTGGATGAGCAGCGGCACCTTCCACTCGCGCAGCAGCGCCGCGATCTCGCGCGTCTTGCCCGCCGAGTAGGAAGAAATGCCGATGTACAGCGCCTTGCCCTGCTGCACGGCCTGGGCCAGCGCGGAGGCGGTTTCCTCCAGCGGCGTGTGCGGGTCGAAGCGGTGCGAATAGAAGATGTCGACGTAGTCCACGCCCAAGCGCTTCAGGCTCTGGTCGAGGCTCGCGAGCACGTATTTGCGCGAGCCGCCGCCCTGGCCATAGGGGCCGGGCCACATGTCCCAGCCGGCCTTGCTGGAGATGATGAGTTCGTCGCGGTACGGCTTGAAGTCTTCGCGCAGCAGGCGGCCGAAGTTGGTCTCGGCGCTGCCGTAGGGCGGGCCGTAGTTGTTGGCCAGGTCGAAGTGGTTGATGCCCAGGTCGAAGGCGGTGCGCAGCAGCTGGCGCTGGGTGGCGATGGAGGTGGTGTCTCCGAAGTTGTGCCAGAGCCCGAGCGAGATGGCGGGCAGCACGAGCCCGCTGCGCCCGACGCGGCGGTAGGGAATGGCGTCGTAGCGCTTGGAGTCGGCGTGGTAGGTCATGGGCGTGTCTTGTCCTGGCGAGGGATGAGGATGGATCGGATGGAAAGGAGCCGCAGAGGATGCCCCCGCGTGCCCGGCGCGGCAAGCATTTCCACGCGGCTGTCGCACTTATCCGTCGCCGCATATGCAAACGCGGTTTTCTTCGTTGGCCCGGCGCGGGGCGCTTTCTAGCATCGTCGCTCCGCCAACTTGCTACAAGGAGCGCTCCTCCGCGGGAGCGTGCCGCCATGCCCATCGAGAACCCCGCCCTTCCTTCGCGTCCTTCGCGCCGCCACGCGCTCAAGACCTTCGCCTCGCTCGCCGCCGCCGGAGGCCTCGGCGGCGCCCTGCTCGCGGGCTGCTCGCGCGAGGAAGGCGGCAAGACCGCATCGGCCGGCGGCGCCCCGGCCGTGGTGAAGAAGACCGGCGACAAGGTCGCCTTCAAGTACCCGAACAACCCTTCTTTCGACCTGATCTACCTGGCCGATGAGCTCGGCTACTTCGAAGGCACCAACACCCGCCCCGACTACGTCGGCAAGATCGCCGCACCGCAGATCATTCCGCTGGTGGGCACGGGCGAGATCGACTTCGGCAGCCGCATGGTGCCGCTGGTGATCTCGGCCATCGCCTCGGGTGCCGACCTCAAGGTGGTGGCCGCCGGCGGCAAGACGCTTCAGGAAGCGCCGCACATGAAGTACTTCGTTCGCAAGGACTCGGGCATCCGCGAACCGAAGGACCTCGAAGGCAAGACCATCGGCTTCAACAGCTTCGGCGCCTGCGCCGAGTTCGTCACCAAGAAGTACCTGCGCCAGCACGGCGTGGACGTGAACAAGATCAACTTCGTCGTCATCCCCGACGAGCAGGCCGAGCAGACGCTGGTGACGCGCAACACCGACCTGGCGATCATCCACGCGCCCTTCTCCGGCCGCGCCGACAACGCCGACTCGCTGGTGCGGCTGTGGAGCGACTTCGACCTCGACGGCGGCCTGGGCGGCATGGCGCCCTACAGCGCGCACGGCCAGTTCATCCGCCAGCACCCCGAAGCCGTGCGCGACGTGGTCGCGGCGCTGGCCAAGGCCGGCAACTGGGTCAACGCCAACACCGAGGAAGCCCGCAAGCTGGTGGCCAAGCGCATCAACATGGAGCTGAAGAACGTCGACCGCTACGCCTACGTCGACGACCTGGTCGTGACCGAGCCGCCGATCCAGTACTACATCGACATCCTGCAGTCCGAGGGCAAGCTCGCCGCCGGCAAGGTGTCGGTGAAGGACGTGTACACGAACGAGTTCAACCCCTTCGCCACGAAGACCTGAGAACCGGCCGATGAGCATCAAGATCTCTGCCCGCGACGTGCGGATGGACTACGCCGCGCGCGGCGCCAGCGAACGGGTGCGCGTGCTCGAAGGCTTCGACCTCGACGTGCGCGAGGGCGAGTTCCTCTCGGTGCTCGGCCCCTCGGGTTGCGGCAAGTCGACCTTCCTCGGCATCCTGGCCGGACTCACCGAGCGCACTGGCGGGCGCATCGCCATCAATGGCCAGCCGCTTTCGGGCATCAACCGCAACCAGGGCGTGGTGTTCCAGGGCTATGCGCTCTTTCCGTGGCTCACGGTGCTCGACAACATCGCGATGGGCCTGGACATCCGCGGCGTGGCGAAGGCAGCGCGCCGCCGCACGGCGCAGGAATACCTGGAGCTCGTCGGCCTGCACGGCTTCGGCGAGCGGTACCCGCACGAGATCTCCGGCGGCATGAAGCAGCGCGTGGCCATCGCGCGCTCGCTGGCCTACGAGCCCGACGTGCTGCTGATGGACGAACCCTTCGCCGCGCTCGATGCGCAGACGCGCGAGGTGCTGCAGGGCGAGCTGCTGCGCATCTGGGAGCAGCACCGCAAGACCATCGTGTTCATCACGCACAGCCTGGAGGAAGCCGTGTACCTCTCCGACCGCGTGGCGGTGATGACACAGCGGCCCGGCCGCATCAAGGACATCATCGACATCCCGCTCGCGCGCCCGCGCTCGGCGGAGCTGCGCCACTCGGGCGAGTTCGCTGCGCTGCGCCAGCGCGCCTGGGTGGTGCTGAAGGACGAAGTGCAGCTGGGGCTGCGCCCCCGGTCGCTCGAAGGAGTGGTGTCGTGAGCGCGGTGCTCGACGCGCCGGCCGTCCGGTCGCCCAGCCGATTTCTCAAGCTGGCGCGCAGCCTCGGCCGGGTGGCCGAGCGCGGCATCGGCATCGTGCTGTTCCTCGCGCTGTGGGAAGCGCTGCCGCGCCTGGGCATCGTGAGCGACGCCTACCTGAGCCCGCCATCGGCCGTGCTCGCGAGCATCGTGCAGCTGCTGGAGAACGGTCAGCTCTGGAAGCACGTCGCCGCCAGCCTGCAGCGCTCGCTCTGGGGACTGGTGCTCGCCAGCATCGCGGGCGTGGTGCTGGGCTTGCTCGTGGGCGGGTTCAGGAGGCTCGCGGCCATCGTCGATCCGGTGCTGCAGCTGTTCCGCCAGACATCGGCCTTCGCGCTGTTCCCGGTGTTCATCCTGTTCCTGGGCATCGGCGAACTGTCGAAGGTGGCGATCATCTTCTGGGCCTCGTTCTGGCCGGTGCTGCTGAGCACGGTGGGCGGCGTGAAGCAGGTCGACCGGCTGCTGGTGAACTCGGCGCTGTCGATGGGGGCCTCGCGCCGCTTCGTGTTCTTCAAGGTCGTGCTGCCGGCCTCGCTGCCTTCGATCTTCACCGGCGTGCGGCTGGCGGGTGCCTACAGCATCACGGCGCTGGTGGCGGCCGAGATGATCGGTGCGCATTCGGGGCTGGGCTTTCTCACGCTGAACTCGCAGGAGACCTTCCAGATACCGACCATGTACGCGGGCATCCTGCTGCTGGCGACGCTGGGGCTGCTGCTCAACTACCTTCTTGCGCTGCTGGAGCGGCGGCTGCTGCGCTGGCGGCGGGGGCTGAGCCTCGATGAGTGAAGCCGCTTCCACACGCCCTCGCAGGTTCGCGTTGGCCGGTGCTTCGCTCGCCGCGGCTGTCGCGCTGGCGGGCCTGGGCGCTTCCTGGGCTTCGGGCAGCCGGCTGAACGAACTGCCCAAGGGCCCAGTACTCGCCAAGGCCATCGAGCGCGGCACGCTCGTCGTGGGCGTGCGACGCTATCCCCGCCCTGCCCCTCCCGAAGCCCCCACGCCGCCCGAGCCCGACGGCTTCGACGCCACGCTGGCGCGCGAGCTCGCACGTTCGCTCGGCGTGAAGCTCGAACTGGTCGGGCTGGACACCGCCACGCAGGAGGCGGCCTTGCGCGAAGGCCGCGTCGACCTGCTGGTGGCGGGCGTGCCGGCCGCGGCCGCGCCGAAGGGCATCGACGCGGCACCCGGCAGCTACGACACCGGCAGCGGCCTCGTGGTCGCGCTGCGCAAGGGCCGCGTGCAGGACGCCGAGGCGCTGCGCGGCGCTTCGGTCTGCGTGGGCGAAGGCTCGGGCTATGCCGGCGCGGTGTCGCTGCGCTATGGCGCGCAGCCGCGCAGCTATCCCTCCTCCGTGCATGCGGTGTCGGCCTTCATGGCGGGCGAATGCACGGCGCTGGCCGAAGACGAGGAAGTACTTCAGCGGCTGCTGAAGAACGAGGAATGGCGCTTCTACAAGCCGCTGGCAAGCGGCCTGCGCCCGCCGTCGGACGCCGCCATCCGCCTGCCGCAGGGCGACGACGCGTCTCGCGACTACCTGGCCGCCGCGCTGCGCCAATGGCGTGCGGACGGCACGCTGGCAAAGGCGCGCGGCGCACGCGCGGGCAACCTGCAGTTCGAGATCACGCTGCTCAAGGACGGCCTCGTCTGCCATTCCTGAGCAGCGCGGCGCGCTTCAGGCCTGCTGCGCAGCGCGCCACTCGGAGAGCGCGAAATCGCGGTTCACGAGGTTCTCGGCCAGCAGGAACTTCTTGACCTCGTCGAGCAGCGCCAGCCCCTCGGGCGGATACGCCGCCTCGGGAAAGTGCGACAGCGGGTGCGAGAGCTTCACGATCTCCAGCGGAAAGCCGCTCACCTCCGAATGGAAGGCGTAGTAGTCGGCGCTGTTGCGGTGGATCTCCTGCAGCGCGGTGCGCCGCGCGCGCGTCCATGCGGCGGGCAGGCCCGGCGCAGCGGCCAGAAGCTTGCCCGAGGCGACGATCACCGAGGTGCCGCGCAGCGTGGGGTGCTTCTCGGCCTCGTCGATCACCGGATAGCCGCGCGAGGCCAGCAGCGGCCCCACGTCGATCTGCGCCGCAAAGGCCGCGATGGAGCCCTGGTCGAGCGCCGCCTCGCCGTCGCGCGGGAACATGTGGATCACCTTGACGGACTTCTGCAGCCCGTTCTCCTTCAACAGACCCAGCACGTAGCGGTGCATGTAGGAGCCGCGCGCCACGCCGATGGACTGGCCCTCGAGCTCCTTCACGCTGCGCACGCCATTGCGCGGCGTGAGCAGCCACACGTTCATGCCGACCGCGTCGAAGCCGATGAGCTGGCCGTCGAGACCGCGCGAGCGCGCCACCACGGCGGGCGTGTCGCCGTAGATGCCGACGTCGAGCACGCCGGAGAGAAACGCCTCGTTGAGGTCGGGCCCGTTCGGGAAGTTGCGCGTCGTGATTTCCTTGAAGCCCAGCGGCGCCAGCTCGCGCAGCAGATGCCCCTGCCGCAGCGCCCAGCCGGTGGCGTTGGCGGGCTTCTTGGCGGGGCCGATGTAGCCCAGGCGCAGCACCTGGCTGCTGCCCTGCGCAAATGAGAAGACTGGCAAGCTGCTTGCGGCAGCGGCTGCAACGGCTCCGCGCAAAAGGCGGCGGCGGCTTTGGAGATCGGACATCGGGAAACTCGGGAGAAGAAAAGAATCAGTGCGCGCGCCGCAGCAGCTCGAAGCTCGCATCGGCCGACGCGGTCGATTGCCGGCCGCGGCCCCAGCCGATGGCGCTGCGGTAGCTGCCCATGAGGGCCGCCGCCGCGGCATCGCGCTCCTCGGCGGTGGCGCTGCGGTCCGCGATCGGCGCGACATAGAGCGCGTCTTCCGGGCAGTACAGCTCGCACATGAAGCAGGTCTGGCAGTCGTCCTGCCGGGCGATGCGCGGCGGTGCGTCCGGCACGGCCTCGAACACGTTCGTCGGGCAGGCGTTCACGCAGATGTTGCAGGCGGTGCAGCGTTCAGCGCTGATGACTTCGATCATGCGTCCACCCCTTCATTCACTGCGTGCTTCTGCACCCAGACCTCGTCTAGGCCGCCGCTGAGCAGCCGGTGCCGCTGCGACGGATCGAGCGTGCCGTGCTCGCGTCGGCGGTGCATGCCGCGCGTTTCGGTGCGCTGCAGCGCGCTGCGGTACATCCAGCGCGAAGTGGCGAGCATGGCCGCCGCTTCGCGTGCGCGCACAGCCTCGGTGGCCGTGGCGGCCGGCGCGCTGGTGCGCAGGCGCTCCCACAGGGCATCGAGCCGCAAGAGCGATTCGCGCAGCGCATCGCCTTCGCGGAACCAGTTGCGCTCGTACGGAAAGACTTCGGCCTGCACCGCACGAACGACCTCCTGGCTGTCGAAAGCTGTCGCGCCACGCGTCGAAAGCGCTACGCCGCCCGCGCGCAGTGCGGTGCGCTGCGACCTGGCGCGCGCATCGCGCCCGAAGGCCGCCGCGCCTGCCCCGGCCCAGAAGCCGGAAGACAGCGCCCAGGCCGCGTTGTGGCTGCCGCCGCCAGTGAAGCCGCCGCAGATCAGCTCGCGCGTCGCAGCGTCGCCCGCGGCGTACAGGCCCGGCACCAAGGTGGCGCAGCTGTCGTCCACCAGATGCAGGCCGCCCGTGCCGCGCACCGTGCCTTCGAGCCGCAGCGTCACCGGGAAGTGCTGCGTGAACGGGTCGATGCCCTGCCGGTCGAAGGAAACGAAGAAGTTGGGCTGCGCGGTGCGCATCCAGGCGCGGATCTGCCCATCGGCGCGGTCCAGGCATGCGAAGACGGGCTGCGACTGCAGCGTCTGCGCGATCACGCCGCGTCCCTTCGAGGAGCCCGCGCCCTCGATGGCCACGCCGTCGGCCGTGTAGAAGGTCGCCCAGTTGTAGAACAGCGACTTGGTCACCGACGAGAACGCGGGCCCGAGCCCGTAGGCGTTCGAGAACTCCATGCCCGAGAGCGCCGCGCCCACTTCCGCCGCCATCAACTGGCCGTCGCCCGTGAGCACGTTGCAGCCGAGCGCGCGGCTCAGGAAGGCGCAGCCGCCGGTGGCGATGACCACCGCGCCAGTGCGCGCCACCCAGCTCTCGCCCGTCTGGCGGTTGACGCCGGTGGCACCACAGACGGTGCCGTGCTCATCGACCAGCAGTTCGAGCGCGGGGCTATGGTCGAGGATGCGCGCGCCGGATTCCTTCACCCGCTTGCGCATCAGCCGCATGTATTCGGGGCCCTGCAGCGAGGTGCAGCGCAGCGCGCCCTGGTCGTCGGCGGGAAAGGGGTAGCCCCAGTCCTTCAGCCGCTCGACGTTGTCCCAGGTCTGCTCCAGCACGCGGTCCATCCAGGCGTGCTCGGCCAGGTGGCCGCCCATCGCCAGCCGGCTGGCCTTGGCTTCCTCGCGCGCCTTGCCTTCGGGCGACACGTGCCAGAGCCCCGTGCCCGAAGGCGCGGTCGCGCCCGAGGTGCCGCAGAAGCCCTTGTCGGCCAGCAGCACGCGTGCGCCCTGCGCGGCCGCGCTCACCGCGGCCCATGCGCCGGCCGGTCCGCCGCCGATCACCAGCACGTCGGCCTTGTGCCGCACGGAACCGTCCGCTCCCGAAAAAAGATGCCGCTCGAAATCCCTCGCGCCCATGGTCGATCGCCTCGCAGTGCAAAGAGCGAGACCGTATCAACGGCTGCGCAGGCGCACAAAGAAGGAAAGCGCGGATCGATATGCGGTTCGCGCGTGCGGGCAGAATGCCGCCTCCCCAGGATCGAGCGAGCACCAGCATGAACATCACCCTGTCGACCCCCACCGAGGAACAGCTGCGCTCCGGCGAACTGGGCCTCAAGCTGCGCCGCTACAACTACGGCTTCGTCGGCGAATACCCGAAGCAGGAATACATCCGCATCGACGCACGCGACGACAGCGGCCGCCTGCTCGGCGGGCTGCGCGGCTTCGTGTTCCTGTACTGGCTCGATGTCGAAGTGCTCTTCGTGGAAGAAGACGCCCGGGCCGAAGGCCTCGGCAGCCGCCTGCTGGCCGAAGCCGAGCGGCAGGCTATCACGCTCGGTGCCAGGAACGCGAAGCTGTCCACCTTCGAATGGCAGGCGCGCGGCTTCTACCTGAAGCAGGGCTACGAGGAATACGCCCGCATCGACGACTACGCGCCCGGCTTCTATCTCGCGTACATGAAGAAGGCGCTGCAGGCGCCCTGAGGCGGGCTACTTCGGCGCGGCTTCCCCGGCTGCCACCGCCCTGCTCTCCACCAGCCCTTCCCTGGGCAGCAGCAGGGCCAGCGCGATCACGCCGAGGCTCACGACCAACATCGCCACGAAGGTGAGGTGCAGCGATCCGCCCAGTGCCAGGCGGATGGCCGAGTCGCCCGCGACGGAGCCGTGCATGCCCTGCAGCAGCATGCGCAGCTGCTCGTCGGAGAACATCGGCCGGCCATCGCTATGGGTCAGCCCGAAGTTGAAGACCGCCCCGAAGAAGGCGGCGCCCAGCGCACTGCCGAGGTTGCGCGAGAACACGTTCGATGCGGTGGCGACGCCGCGCTGCGCAAGATCGACGCCCTCCTGGATGAGAATGAGCGAGCTCAGGCTCATCACGCCCATGCCCAGTCCGATGATGAAGGAGCCGACCGCAGGAAGCACAGGCGAGCTGCCGGCACCCAGCAGCACGAATGTCGAGGCGCCCACGGGAATCAGCGCCGCGCCCGTCACCACCATGCGCCACAGGCCGATGCGGTGGAAGGTGCGCGAGGTCAGCGTCGCGCCGATGGGCCAGCCCAGCATCACCATCGTGAGCGTGAGGCCGGCCGTGACCGAGGAGCGCTCCAGCACCACCTGCACGTACATCGGCAGGAAGGTGGTGATGCCGATCAGCACCATGCCGGCGAGCATGGCCGCGCCGTTGACGATGGCGATCATCCGCGCGCCCCACAGGCGCAGCGACACCATCGGGTCGGCCGCGCGGCGCTCCTGCGCGATGAAAAGCACCAGCGTGACCGCGAAGAGCACGGCCCACGCGAGCGCCACGCCCGAGTTGCCCACGCCGAATTCGGTGAGCGCGATCATCAGCGCCGCGATGCCGATGGTGAAGAGCACCGCTCCCACGATGTCGATGGAAGAGCGCCACACCGCGGGCGCCTCGTGCAGGAAGAGCCAGAAGCCGGCGGCAGCCGCCAGCCCGATCGGCACGTTGACCCAGAAGATCCACGCCCACGAGAGCTTCTGCACGATGAGCGCGCCGATCATCGGCCCCACCACCGCCGACACGGCCCACACGCTCGCGAGCCAGCCCTGCACCTTTCCGCGCTCGCGCACCGGGTAGAGGTCGCCCACGATGGTGAGCGCCACGGGCTGGATCGCGCCCGCGCCGATGCCCTGGATGAGCCGGAAGCAGATCATGGCCGGCATAGACCACGAGAAGCCCGCCAGCACCGAGCCGATGACGAAGACCGCGATGCCCACGAACATGATGGGCTTGCGGCCGTAGAGGTCGGAGAGCTTGCCGAACACGACCGTCATCGCGGTCTGCGCCAGCAGGAAGGAGGCGAACACCCAGCTGTAGAGATGCAGCCCGCCCAGCTCCGAGGCGATCTGCGGCATCACGGTGGAGACGATGGTGGCTTCTATGGCCACCATCGCCATGGAGGCCATGATCGAGGCGATGACCAGCGGGCGGCTTGTTGTTCTGGGGGTCGTGGAGGTCATGAGCCGTGCATGCTATAGACGGCATGAGCCCCTGTCGCTGGCTCGGGCTCTCGGGTGCCCGAGCCGTCCGCGCTCACCCGGCGTTCAGCGCCGAAGTGCCGTCGTAGATGTAGCGGCGCGACCAGGGCAGCGTCTTCGCCGGCCTCCCCGCCTTGCGCCCGACGATCTGGTAGATCGCCACGTCGTCGTTCTCGAAGGCATAGGCGCAGCCCGCGAGGTACACGCGCCAGATGCGGAACTTCTCTTCGTCGACCAGCGCGCGCGCCTTCTCGCTGTTGGCCTCGTAGGCGTCACTCCAGAAGCGCAGCGTCTGCGCATAGTGGCGGCGCAGGTTCTCCACGTCGAAGGCTTCGAGCCCGCCCTGCTGCATGGCCTGCAGCGCGAGGCTGATGTGCGGCAGCTCGCCGTTGGGGAACACATAGCGGTCGATGAAGTCGCCGCCGCCGTACGACACGCCGCCACCTTCGGGGTCGGACGAGGTGATGCCGTGGTTCATCACCACGCCGTCGTCGGCCAGCAGCTGCTGCACGCGCCTGAAGTAGTCGGGCAGGTTCTTGCGGCCCACGTGTTCGAACATGCCGACGCTGGTGATGCGGTCGAACTGGCCGGTCACGTCGCGGTAGTCCTGCAGGCGGATCTCGATGCGGTCCTGCAGGCCCGCGGCCTTCACACGCTCGGTCGCGAGGTCGAACTGGTTCTGCGAGAGCGTCACGCCCACGCAGCGCGCGCCGAACTTCTGCGCCGCGCGGATCACCAGCGCGCCCCAGCCGCAGCCGATGTCCAGCAGCGTCTGGCCCGGCTTCAGCTCGATCTTGGTGAGGATGTGATCGATCTTCTTGAGCTGCGCGGTGGCGAGGTCTTCATCGCCGTTCTCGAAGTAGGCGCACGAGTACACCATGTTCGGGTCGAGCCACAGCTGGTAGAACTCGTTGGAAACGTCGTAGTGGTACTGGATGGACTTCTTGTCCGAGGACCTGGTGTGCGTGAAGTAGCGCGCCATGTTCTGCAGCGCGCCGCCGGGCTTGTCCATCGACGTCCTGGCCAGGCCGTAGGCGATGTCGATCACGTCGCTGAGCTTGCCTTCGATGTCGATCTTGCTCTTGACGTAGGCCTCGCCCAGGTTGTCGAGCGTGGGCTGCAGCATCAGCGACAGCGCGGCCGGCGACTTCACGTGCAGCGTGACGGCGGGCCCGCTGAAGGTGCCGAAGTCGAAGGACTGGCCGTCCCACAGCGTGAGCCGCGCCGGCAGGTTGGCGCGTTCGCGGACGCCGGCGCTCCACTGCGCCAGCTTCTTTTCCCAAAGCATGCATTTCTCCGTGTTGTTGAGTTCTCCCGCCCGAAGCGGGCGGGCGGGTTGCTGCAGCGGGCAAAACGATAGCGAAGTTCGGCGAAGCCTGCATGGCCGCGACGACGCAAGAAATCGCGGCAAGTGCTACAAGGCGCCGCTCGTCCTGGCCGGGAGGGGCGCCTCGCTCGCCTCGATGAAGATCCGCCGGATCATCGGGAACCGCGCACGCGCCTGCTTCTCGATGGCGGCGATGGCATCGGCCGCCTCGCCGGTAGGCGTGTCGTCCTTGAAGTTGACGTCGACGATCACCAGCACCTCGTCGGGGCCGATGTACATCGAGAGGATGTGCCCCACCTCCTCCACGCATTCCTGCTCCATGGCCATCGCGCGGATGGCGCGGGCGGTCTCGGGGCGGATGCCCTCCCCGATCAGCAGCCCGCGCGCCTGCGCGACCAGCACCACCGCCACGCCCGCCAGCAGCACGCCGATGATCACGGAGGCCACGCCGTCGAGCTCGGGCATGTCCAGCGCATGGCTGAAGTAGATGCCTAGCGCGGCGACCGCCAGACCCACCAGCGCGGCGGAATCTTCCGCGAGCACGGTATAGGTGGTCGGGTCCTTGCTGCGGTCGAGCGCCTGCCAGAAGGGCAATCCGCGTGCCTGCGCGCGAAACTGCCTGAGCGCGATCAGGAAGCTCGTGCCCTCGAAGAGCGCCGCCGCGGCCAGCACGACGTAGTTCCAGAACGGATCGCGCATCGGCTCCGGCTGGCGGATGTGCTGGATGCCCTCGTAGAACGACACGCCGCCGCCCAGGCCGAAGATCAGCACCGCGACGATCAGGCTCCAGAAGTAGAGCTCCTTGCCGTGCCCGAACGGATGCTCGGCCGTCGCGGGCCGCTTGCTCAAGTGCAGGCCCACCAGCAGCAGCACGCCGTTGAAGGTGTCCACGGCCGAGTGCACGCCCTCCGACAGCATCGCCGAGCTGCCGGTGATGCCCGCGACGACGAACTTGGTGGCCGCGATCGCCACGTTGGCGCCGATGGCGCCGTAGATGGCGATCTTCGATTCAGCCACGCGGGCCGGCTCCTTCGGCTTCCTGTGCCGGCATGCTCACGCGGCCTCCATCGATGCCGCCCCCATCGCGTCGTTGCCCGCCTCGCCCAGCCAGCGGCGCTTGTCGCGCAGCGGCGGCGCGCCGAACATGCGGCCGTACTCGCGGGCGAACTGCGAGGTGCTCTCGTAGCCGACGCTGTGCGCAGCGGTCGCCACATCGGCGCCGGCTATGAGCATCTGCCGGCGCGCCTCCTGCAGGCGCAGCTGCTTCTGGTACTGCAGCGGGCTCATCGCGGTCACGGCCTTGAAGTGGTGGTGGAAGGACGACACGCTCATGTGCACCGCGCGCGCCATGTCTTCCACGCGCAGCGACTGGGCGTAGTTCATGCGCAGCGCGCTGATGGCCTTGGTGATGCGCTGCGTGTGGCTGTCCTGCAGGGCGATCTGCCGCAGCCGCGCGCCCTCGCCGTTGACCAGCAGGCGGTACATGATCTCGCGCTTGATGAGCGGCGCCACGATGGGCACGTCCTCCGGCGTGTCGAGCAGCCGCAGCAGGCGCAGCACCGGCTCCAGCACCGGCATGGCGATGCGGTTGACGTACATGCCGCGCGAGGCCGGCGCATTGGCCTTGGCGGGCAGCTTCTCGTCGCCGATGAGGTCGCCGATCTCGTCGAGGGCCAGCTCGAGCCGCACGCCCAGGTAGGGCTCGTCCTCGCTCTTCACGCACACCTGGCCGCACACGGGCAGGTCCACGGAGGTCACGAGGTAGTGCATCGGGTCGTACACATAGATGTCGTCGCCCACGATGATGCGCTTGGAGCCCTGCGCGATCAGCCCCAGCGCCGGGGACGCGAAGCCATGCTTGGGCCCTTCGGGCTTGCGGATGCAGAACACCTGCAGGCCGGGCACGGCGGTGACGACCGTGCCTTCCTGGCCGCCGGTGATGTGCTCGATGAGCGCCACCAGTTCCTTGCGGGCCTCTTCGAGTTCGGGTTCCAGCGGCATCGGCTGGGCGATGGCGGTTGCGATTTCGGGTGTTTCGTCGGACATGTTCGAAAGCCTTGTCACGAGGGCGGCCACTGACCGGCAAGGGCATGGCCACCATGGAGGAATGAGCGGTTTGGAGCTTAGCGCCGCTCCCGTGACTTCGCACGCGCCGCACGGGAGGTCTGGAGAAATAGGCAAGACCTTTGCAGGAACGCGCGCGTCGGGAGCCGGCCGCCGGCGGGATACTTTTTCAGGCCCTCCGCGTTCCACCGGCATCTCCCGGGCCCGGGCGCGGACGCCTCCATCGCAAAGGAACCTCTCTCCATGCAATACCGCAAATTCGGCCGTACCGGCCTTTTCGTCTCCGAACTGTGCCTCGGCACCATGACCTTCGGCGGCTCCTCCGGCATCTGGGGCCAGATCGGCAACCTGCAGCAGTCGGAGGCCGAGGGGCTGATCGGCCGCGCGCTGGACGCCGGCATCAACTTCATCGACACGGCCGACGTGTACTCCGAAGGCCAGTCGGAGGTGATCACCGGCCAGGCGCTGAAGAACCTCAAGCTGCCGCGCGACAGCTTCGTGCTGGCCACCAAGGTGCTGGGCGAAACCGACAGCAAGGGCGTCAACTCCGCCGGCGCCTCGCGTTTTCACATCATGGATGGCGTGAAGGCCAGCTTGCGGCGCCTGCAGCTCGACCACATCGACCTCTACCAGATCCACGGCTTCGACCCCGTCACGCCCATCGAGGAGACGGTACACGCACTCGACAACCTGGTGCGCCAAGGCCACGTGCGCTACGTGGGCGTATCGAACTGGGCCGCCTGGCAGATCGCCAAGGCGCTGGGCATCGCCGAACGCGACCGGCTGGCGCGCTTCGAGTCGCTGCAGGCCTACTACACCATCGCCGGGCGCGACCTGGAGCGCGAACTGGTGCCGCTGCTGCGCAGCGAGAACGTCGGCCTGATGGTGTGGAGCCCGCTGGCCGGCGGCCTGCTGAGCGGCAAATACGGCCGCAACACCGAGGCAGAGAAAGGCAGCCGCCGCACCACCTTCGACTTTCCGCCGGTGAACGTCGAGCGCGCCTACGACTGCATCGACGTGATGCGCGGACTGGCCGAATCGCGCGGCGTTTCGGTGGCGCAGATCGCGCTGGCATGGCTGCTGCACCAGCAGGTGGTGACCAGCGTGATCATCGGCGCCAAGCGCACCGAGCAGCTGGACGACAACATCGCGGCCACCGCGATCAGGCTCACGGCCGACGAGCTCGCCACGCTCGACAAGGTGAGCGCGCTGCCGGCCGAGTACCCGGGCTGGATGCTGGAGCGCCAGGGCGGCGTGCGCGGCAAGCGGCTGGAAGAGTCAGGCCGGCGCGGCTGAAGCAGCGGCCTGCAGCGATGCGTTGCGGCGCGCGGCATGTGCCGCCGTCGCCCGCAGCGCGCGCAGGTCGATATGGCGGGCGGCGCCGGCGGCATCGGGCTGCGCCAGGTGCGGCACGATGCCAAGCAGGGGCGCGCCGAGACGCGCGCGCAGCGTCTGCAGGTTGGCCTGCGGCGCGAGCATCGACGGATCGACCATGCTCGCCACCCAGCCCGCCAGCACCAGTCCTCGCGCGCGGATGGCCTCCGCGCTCAGCAGCGCATGGTTGAGGCAGCCCAGCCGCAGGCCGACCACCAGGATCACCGGCAGGCCCAGCGCCACGGCCAGGTCGGCGCTGTCGAGGTCGTCGCAGAAAGGCACGCAGAAGCCGCCCACGCCTTCCACCACCACGGCATCGGCACGCGCCGAAAGCTCGTCGAAAGCCGAGAGCATCGGCTGCAGCTCGATGCGAACGTCTTCCTGCCGCGCTGCAAGGTGCGGCGACATCGGCGCGCGCAGCAGGTACTGGCAGCGCAGCGCCAGCGGGGCATCGACGTTGCCGGCGGCGCGAAGCTGTTCCACGTCCTCGTTGCGCCATTCGCCGCCTGTCTCTTCCAGCCCCGCCGCCACCGGCTTCATGCCGACCGCGCGCAGGCCCGAGCCGGCCAGCAGGCTCAGCATGGCGCTGCTGACAAGCGTCTTGCCGATGCCGGTGTCGGTGCCCGTCACGAACCACGCACGCTGCGTCATGCGGCTTCCTTCGCTGGCCGGGACAGGGCCTCGCCCAATGCATCGACCAGCCGCGCCACGTCGCCCTCGCCGTGGCTGGCCGACAGCGCGATGCGCAGCCGCGCGGTGCCGGCCGGCACGGTGGGCGGGCGGATCGCTCCGACGCGCAGGCCGTGGCCATCGAGCTGCGCCATGATGCGCATCGCGCGCGCGTTGTCGCCCACGATCAGTGGCTGGATCGCGGTGGGCGAATCGGCCAGCCATGCGCTGCCGTCCGCCGGCAGCACCGCCTTCAGCCCACGGCGCAGCTGCGCGATGCGCGCCAGCAGCTGGGCGCGGCGCTGCGCGCCCTCCTCGCCCCCGATCAGCGCCAGGCTCGCAAGCAGCGCATGCGCCACCGCCGGCGGCGCGGCCGTGGTGAAGATGTAGGGCCGCGCGCGCTGCACCAGGTAGTCGATGACGGTGCGGTGCGCCGCCACGAAGGCACCCGACACGCCCGCCGCCTTGCCCAGCGTGCCGACCAGCACCAGCCGCTCGGAGCACAAGCCCAAGGCTTCGGGCACGCCGCGCCCAGTGGCGCCGAGCACGCCGAAGCCGTGCGCGTCGTCGATCACCAGCCATGCGTCGTGCCGCTCGGCGAGCGCCAGCAGCCCGGCCACCGGCGCGATGTTGCCGTCCATGCTGAACACGGCGTCGCTCACGATGATCTTCACCGGGGCGTCGCAGCTGGAAAGCTGCGCGTCGAGCGCGGCCACGTCGCAGTGCGGGTAGCGCTCGACGCGCGCCTTGGCCAGCCGCGCGCCGTCGATCAGCGAGGCGTGGTTGAGCGACTCCGAGAAGATGACCGCATCCGCCCCGCCCAGCGCCGACAGCACCGCGAGATTGGCCATGTAGCCGGTGCAGAAGAACAGGCTGCGCGCCTGCGGGATGAAGGGCGACATCCAGTCCGCGAGCCTTTCCTCGAGCTGCTCGTGGGCGCGCGAGTGGCCGAGGATCAGGTGCGAGCCGCCGCTGCCCGCGCCGTAGAGCGCGGCGCCTTCGGCCCACGCCTTCGCGAGCGCCGGGTGCGCCGCGAGGCCTAGGTAGTCGTTGCTGCTGAAGCCGAGCATGATGCGCGGCGCGGCGGCGCCGGCCAGCGTGAGGGTCTGTACCGGCGCGCAGGCGGTCTCGGCGACCTGCCTCCTGCGGCGCAGCGACAGGGCATCGAGCGTGTCGATCTCTTCCTGCAGGCGGTCAAGCAAGCACGACATCGCGGGCTCCTTCCTTCGGGCTCGTCTCGATGGTGGCCTTCAGCGTGGCCAGCGTGCCGTCGACGAGCGTGTCGATCTCGCCGTCGCCTATCGCGTAGGGCGGCATCAGGTACACGGTGTTGCCGATCGGCCGCATCAGCAGCTCCTGTGCGCGCGCGGCCAGATGGAATCGCTCGGCGAATCGCGCACCCGGTTCGCGCACGTCGAAGGCGGTGATCATTCCGCGCTGCCGCAGGTGGTCGACGGGCTGGCCTTCGAGTCCGTCGCGCAGCCGCTGCAGCAGCCGCGCCGCGCGGTCGCGGTTGCGTCGCAGCGCGTCTTCCGACTCGAACAGGTCCAGCGAGGCCAGCGCCGCGCGGCAGGCCAGCGCGTTGCCGGTGTACGAATGCGAATGCAGGAAGCTGCGCGCCGCGTCGTCGTCGACGAAGGCGTCGTGGATGGCGTCGCGCGTCATCACCAGCGCGAGCGGCAGGTAGCCGCCGCTGATGCCCTTCGACAGGCACAGGAAGTCGGGCCAGATGCCGGCCTGCTCGCAGGCGAAGAAGCTGCCGGTGCGCCCGCAGCCCACGGCGATCTCGTCGGCGATGAGGTGCACGCCGTGGCGGTCGCACAGGGCGCGGGCGAGCCGCAGGTATTCGGGGTCGTGCATCGCCATGCCGGTGGCGCACTGCACCAGCGGCTCGACGATGACGGCGGCGATGGTGTCGTGCTGTTCGGCCAGCAGGGCTTCGAGCTCGGCGGCGGCGCGGCGTGCGACGCCGGCCGCGTCCTCGCCCGCAAGTGCGTTGCGCGCATCGGGCGAGGCGACAAGGTGCGCGTTCGCGAGCAAGGGCGCATAGGCGTCGCGGAACACCGGCACGTCGGTCACGTGCAGCGCGCCCAGCGTTTCGCCGTGGTAGCCCTGCTTCAGCGCAACAAAGCGCCGCTTGCCTCCGCGGCCGGCATTGCGCCAGTAGTGGAAGCTCATCTTCAGCGCGATTTCCACCGCCGAAGCGCCGTCCGACGCATAGAAGCAGTGGCCAAGCGCCTGGCCCGTGAGCGCGGAAAGCCGTTCGGCCAACTCCACCGCGGGCGCGTGCGTGCAGCCGGCGAGCATCACATGCGACAGCGTGTCGAGCTGCTGCTTCAGCGCGTCGTTGATCGCGGGATGCGCGTGCCCGAACAGGTTGACCCACCACGAACTGGTGGCGTCCATGTAGCGCCGCCCCTCCTGGTCGAAGAGCCACACGCCCTCGCCGCGCGCGATGGGCAGCGGCGGCACCGCTTCGAGCCGGATGCTCTGCGTGCACGGATGCCAGACGTGGCGCCGGCTGCGACGCTGCAGATCGGCGTTGGAGGATGAGGAAAAAGCAGTCTTCGGAGACACCCGCGCAGTCCTTTCTTGAGGGCAAGGCGCGGGATCGTATAGACGCGTTCGCGGTGCGGCAAACGGCGACGCAGCGCGCGAAATGACGGGCCGATCAGCGACGTTCGATGGCGTAGCGCGCGCTTTCGGAGCAACGTCGCGGAACAAGCCGCCTTCCTGCACTCACCGCTGCATGGCGGGAAATGGCAAGTTGTCCGGCTCGCGCCAGAAACAGGTCACGAATGTCCGGTTTCAGGGGCTTCGAGGAGAAGCGAGCGGATTTCGGACATGCGCGATGGCGGGTTTCCGCAGTCTCGCGGGCCCAGGCTCAGCCCGAACTCTTGTTCACCAGCGCGAAGATGTAGTCGCGCAGCGAAATCTGGCCTCGCACGGGCTTCCCGGGCGGCTCGTAGTGCTGGTCGAGGGTCGCGCGCGTCATGGCCGCGTAAGACCTGGCGGCGGTGCCGGAAAAACCCAGCGACTCGAACGCCTGCTCCAGCTGCGCACGTGGTGTCTCGACCAGTTCCACCGGCTTCCCCAGCGCCTCGGAGAAAGCCCGCGCCACGTCGCCGGGCGAATAGCGCTGGGGCCCCTCGACGTGGTGCGGCCCTGACGATTCCGCGGGACCGAGCATCAGCTTCGCGGCGAACTGGCCGATGTCGTGCGGCGCCACCATCGGCAGCCTGAAGTCGGCGGGGAACATGCCGTAGACCTTGCCCTCCTTGCGCGCGGTCTGCAGCGAGGCGTCCCAGTTGCTCATGTAGTAGGCGGCGCGAAGTGCGCTGAACGGCGCGGGCCCGGCGCCGAGCGCCTGCTCCATGTCGTACAGCACGCCGAGATCGCCAAGGCCCTCGCCGGGCTGCGCTCCGTAGGTGGACTCGGCGACGATCTTCTCGAGCCTGCAGCCTTCGAGCGCCGAGAGAATGGCGCGCACGCTCCTGTGCTCCTCGGCCACCGTGTCGGTGGACGGCGCCGCCGGCGGGTTCAGCACGAAGGCGCGTTGCCCGCCCGCGAACACGCGATGCAGCGCATGCGTGTCGAACACGTCGGCCTGGACCACGTGCGCGCCCTTGGTACGCAGGGCCTCGGCCTTGTGCGCGTCGCGCGTGACCACCGTCACCGGCTCGCTGCGTTCGAGCAGCGCCTGCGCGAGTGCCGAGCCCACATGGCCGGTCGCTCCGAGAACGATGTGCATCGGTGCGTTCCGCCGGTTCAGCCGCGCTTCTCGGCGTTGCGCTTGCGCGTGGCGGCGGCCTTCTTCGCCGAAGCCGATCGCTCCGCCGCCGTCCGGTGCGACGCTGCCGCTCCGCCGAGCTTTCCGCCCTTGCGCGAGGGGCCGTGGTTCTCGGCCTTGCCGCGGCCGGAGCCGCTCTTCTTGCCGCCGCCGGTCTCGGCATTCACCGTGGCCCAGGCGCGGCGCTCGGCCTCGCCCTTGCCCACGCCGCGATGCTCGTAGCCTTTCTCGATGTGCTCGGCCTGTCGCTTCTGCTTGTCCGTATAGGAGGATTTGTCGCCTTTGGGCATGCGTTGCTCCTGCAGTTGGTTGAGGAGCTTCCATGCTGGGCGCGCCACGCGCGCCGTGGGTAAGAAGACGCGCGCGACGGGCGTCAGCGTTGTCCGGCGTTCCTGCCGTACTGCTGTCAGAAGCCCGGCTTCATGCGCCGCGGCGCGCTGCCGCTCAGGCCGGCAAGACCTTGGCCAGATCCGCCTTCAGGCCCGTGGCCCGCTCCGGCGCTCGCGCCAGGCCGGCATCGACCAGGGCCCGCGCCCGCTCGAGGTCGCCCAGGTGCACGGCGATGCGCGCGAGATGCAGCGCCGTTCGCGCATGGATCTGGCCCGGATCGGTTTCGCGCAGCATCTGCTCGTAGCTCTGCGGATAGCTGGCGTGCCGGGCGAAGAAGGCGCGGCCCGGGCCGGCCCATTCGCTCACGATGAATTCCACGTTTTCCTCGGCCTGCTCCTTGGACGTGCCGTAGGCCCAGCCGAAGGCCGGTCCGGGCGGCGGCTCCATGCGGTCGCGGAAGACGCAGCCGGCCTCCTCCATCTCCTCGGGCGTCACCGCAGCGCCGCCTTCGCTCGGCAAAAAGGCCAGGTGCGCGCCGAGGTTGAGGTAGCAGGCCTTGCCGCCGCTCGCGCCCTGCACGTTGAACACATGGATCAACGGCCCCTCGATGCGGCGCAGCGTCTGGCCGGAGCCCTGGAAGCCTTCGGCCTTCAGCACGGGATACAGCTTCTGCGACAGCAGCTTGAGGAAAGTGGTGCGGTTCATGTGCGGGACGGCCTCCGGGTACGCAAGGTGATCGAGTATCGCAAGGCCTTCGTCGGCGCAATGGCGTGCTGCCACTCCCAGCGCGCCGGGCCGCGCAGCAGGTACACGGAGCGCGGCTCGATCAGGAACTCGAGCGCGGCGGGCCCCGATGCCGGCGCGCCGCGCACGTAGGGCCGGAACTGCATCACCGCGTCGTTGTGCAGCGAGACGCCGATGATGTCCTCGAAGTCCGGCACGTCACGGTGCCAGCCCAGCGGCGTGCCGGGACGGTACTCGGCGATCAGCACATGCGTGAGTTCCTCGGGCGCCATGCCGGCCCAGGCCGCAGCCTTCGCCCGTAGCGGGTGCAGCGCCTCGGGCAGCGGCGTGCCGGGCTTCAGGCGGTTGGTGTCGAAGTCGTAGCTGCCGCCGAAGCTGGTGCCGCGGCGGCGCGCGGTGTATTCCTTGTAGCGCATCTCCTTGAGCGGCAGCGCCTGCACGATGCGCAGCAGCCCGGCCTCTTCCTCGTGCGACAGTAACCCGCTCTCGTAGCGCAGCCCCTCGATGGCGGCCACCGGCGCCTCGCCAAACAGATCGGGTTGGCCGGCATGTTCGAGGCGTCTGGTGGCGCGTGTCATCTGAGCTGTCTTCTTTCCGTCAAGCCGCTACGGTTGCCATACGCGAACCCAGTCGACTTCCATGGTCGCGTTGGCGCTGTCGCCCAGCGGCCCGTAGCCGCCGGACGGGATCAGGCCCGCCCAGCTGTCGGCCTTGATCTCGCAGGTGAGCTTGATGTATTCGGGGCTCAGGGAGATGCCCTCCTTGATGGTCGCGTAAGGCTTTTCCGCGCCGTCGAGGTAGAACTCGTATCCCTCGGGTGTCCAGAGCACACCGACCGTGTGCCAACTGGAAAACGCCTGTTTTTCAGGCAGTTGCTGCTGACCGCTGCCGCGGCTGATCGTCTTTCCCTTCTCGTAGCCATTCCAATGCACCGCGCTCGAGAACTGGTTGCTGACGTCATCCTTGTTCCCGGTCGAAACCGCCCGATGCTCGATGATGTCCACCTCGACACCAGCAGCCGGATTGGGCGGGTCGACCGACTTGTTGGCCTGGGACATCAGCCAGACCGCACCCCACTGCCCCGGCCTCGACGCGAAACGGACGCTGGCCTCGACATATCCGAAGCGAAGCTCGTAAAGCCCCCTCGTGATCAGCCATCCCGTGTGGTGCTTGCCGGTCGACGGATCCGTGTAGGTCGAGATCTTCAGGACGCTGTTCTCGACCGTCACCGCGTCGGCCGTCTGGACAGCCTGGTCGCGCGTACTTGTGCCAAGGCTCCATTTCAACTTGTCCACGGCCTTGCCTTCGAACTCGTCGTGCCAGGCGAGCTTGTAGCCCTTCGCCGACCTGGGTGCATGCGACACGACCAGCGGCGCGGCGGATCGGGCTGTGCCTGCGGCGGTGCGGACGGAAATCTCGCCGGTTTTCGCCGACTCGGGCACGGTCGCCGAGATCTGGCTCGCGGAGTCGATGCTGAACTCCGTCGCCTCCACTTCGCCGAAGCTGACCGAGGCATCCCAATCGAACTCGGCACCCGTGATCACAATTACGTTTCCACGTATTGCCAGGGCCGGGGAAAAAGAATGAATAGCGGGATTTTTTTCCAGAGGCGGCACCGACGCCTCCTCAGGCGGTGCCGCTGCAACGTTGGACGCAGGGACCGGCGAAGAGGCCGCGGCAAGGGCAGGCGAATTTTCCGCCACGGGATTTGCTGCGGAAGGCAGGAAACTCGCGCCGCTCGCACTGCCGCCGGAGCCGCCGCCTCCACACCCGGCAACGATCGACGTCCCGAACAGCGCCGTTGCAGTCAGTGCTCCGGTCTGCAGAAATTGCCTGCGCGATTTCTCCGCGTCCGCTTCTTGCCCCATCGGGCGATCTGATTTCATGGAAATTCTTCTTCCTTCTGTGAATCTCCATTCGAATTTTAAATTCGCCTCGAATCGCCCAAAAAGATAACAATTCATTTCTTCATCTGAACCAATTTCCTCTCTGAAATGGATGCCGCCGGGCTGCGCGCAAGCCTTCAATAGTTTGCAATTGCGTCCGATCCGGACTGGGTGCGGCCTGCTGGTGCGCATCGTCTCCGCCGTTTGCCAGCCGCACATGCCGTTCGTCATGGTGATTTGGCTAGGGCGCCGACGGCACTTGCCAAACGCGGACCCAATCGACTTGGGTGACCGCATTCGTGTCCGCACCGCGCGGGCCATAGCCGCCTGGAGGAATTTCGCCGGCCCGGCCCTTGTCCTTGACTTCGGTGGTGAGCCGAATGAATTCTTCGCTCTGGGAAATACCGTCCGTGGCTTCCCAGAACTGGACTCCGTCGAGAAAGAACTGATATTTGCCCGGGGTCCAAAGCAGGCCGGCCGTGTGCCAGTCGGAAAACGACTCTCCTGCCGGCAGCGATCTCACCCCGCTCTCGAGGAACAGCCTGTCCGCGCCATAGCCATTCCAGTGCACCGAACTCGAGTGGTAATTGCGGGCGTCCGACTGCTTATCGTCGAATGCCCGGTGCTCGATGATGTCGATCTCCACACCGGCAGCGGGATTGGGCGGTGTGGCCGCCCTGTGCCTGTTGGATTGCAACCAGAACGCAGACCACTGCCCGGATCGGTTCACGAAACGCATGCGGGCCTCGATATATCCGAAGGTGAACTTGCAGCCCGAGCCGATATTCGTGTCCAGAAAAGCGGTGTGGTGATTGCCTGTCGACGGGTCGGTATAGGTCGTGATGGTCAGGATGCTGTTGGAGACATCGACCGCATCAGCCGTTCGCACCGCGTCGTATCGCGTGGCGGTATGAGCCCTCCAATTGCGGGGATTCAGGCTCGTTCCGTCGAACTCGTCATGCCAGGCAAGCCGATAGCCGGCAGCCGGTGCTGGCGCCGACAGCACGGCGAACGGCGCGGCTGACCGGCCGGTTCCGCCGGCCGTCTCCACGGTGATCGGCCCGGTGACGGCCAGCGCCGGCACCATCACCGAGATTTGCGTCGCCGAGTCCACGCTGATTTGAGTGGCCTTCACGCCGCCGAAACTGACGACGGCGGTCGAATCGAATTTGGCGCCGGTGATAACAATTGAGCCGCCCGGAGCCTCGGCGGCCGGCACGAAAGACTGAACGATCGGACTTGTTTCGCTGGGCGAGGGAATATCGTTTTTCACGCCCTGGCCGACCGGCTGCGGCAGATTTTCCGCCGTAGAGTTGTTTACAGAAACAGGCAACGAATTTCCGCTCTCCGAAACCTCTGCGGAACCTGGAACCGGATTTTCGCCAGCGCCATTGCCATTGCCCGAAGCCGGAAGCAGCCTCCCGCCATTGAATCCGCCGCTGCCGTCCGACCCTCCGCCTCCGCATCCGACCAGCGCCAACCCGCCCCAGAACGCGGTTGCGGTGCACGCACTCTTCTGCAAGAACTGCCTGCGCTGGTTTTTCGTGACTTCCGATTCCTTGATTGAACAAACTGATTTCATGTAAAGGTAACGTCTTTGTTTTGGTTCCGTTTCGAGTCTAAGCAGGCTGCAAGACGGCCCCGACAAAGAAAATTTCCTTCGCCGGTACAAAGTTGTCAATTTGTGAAATGAAAATATCAAAGCCTGTCAACAGTTATGACTTTATTGGTCAAAAACCGTCATTAATTTCAATTTTTGGCTGACCATTTCGGATTGACGTCAAACCACGGGCAACTCGCCAAGTGCCCTTCCTTGCAGCTCGGTCGCCGCGCATTCATTCATGGTCCGCGCCCAGCCTCACATGCCACCAGCGCGGCAGCAGTTCGCGGATTTCCGCCCGGGCGAACCGGTCGTCGAGCAGGTGCAGCACGCCCCGGTCTTCCTCGGTGCGGATCACGCGGCCGGCGGCCTGCACCACTTTCTGCAGGCCCGGGTAGAGATAGGTGTACTCGTAGCCCTTGCCGAAGCGCGCCTGCATGCGCTCGCGCGTGATTTCGTTGAGCTGGTTGTATTGGGGCAGCCCGAGGCTGGCCACGAAGGCGCCGATGAGCCGGCTGCCCGGCAGGTCGATGCCCTCGCCGAAGGCGCCGCCGAGCACCGCGAAGCCGACGCCCCGGCCGCCCTCCTCGAAGCGCGCCACGAAATCCTGGCGGTCGGCCTCGCGCATGCCGCGCGTCTGCGTCCACACCGGCACGCCGGGGTGTCGCCGCGAGAAGGCGGCACAGGCTTTCTCCAGGTAGTCGAAGCTGCTGAAGAAGGCCAGGTAGTTGCCCGGCAGGCGCTCGAACTGGGCGCCGATGATGTCGGCCACGTCCCGCAGCGAGCCCGCGCGGTCGCGAAAGCGCGTCGACACGTGCGTTGCCACTTCGACACGAAGCTGGGCGCTGTCGAAGGGCGAGGCGACGTCGAGCAGCGCGGTGTCTTCGGGCAGGCCCAGCGCGTCGCGGTAGAACTCGAAGGGCGACAGCGTGCCCGAGAAGCAGGTGACCGACACCGCGTCGCCGAAGCGGGCCTGCAGGAACGGCGCGGGCACCAGGTTGCGGATGGCGAGGCCGCGGTCCCGCTGCGTGGCGCCCAGCGTGCGCTCGAACACCGAATGGTCGCCGAAGGCCTCGGCCAGCCGGGCGAAGTGCAGCGCGTCGAAGAAGAAGCGCTGCAGCGGCCCCTGCGAGGCGTCCGGCGTGGCCGCGAAATATTCGGCCATGGCGGTGTTGGCGGCCTGCAGGGTGCGCAGGAAGCGCTCGGGAATCTCGTCGGCGGTTTCATATTCGGCCGCCTGCGACTGCTGCACCGTGTCCCATTCCCGGAACAGGCGCGCCAGCGGACCTCGCAGCGCGGCCGGCGCCGCGCGGTGCGCTTCCTCGAGCGCAGCGCCTTCGAGCTGCGCGGTGTACATGCCGCGCGAGCGCTCCAGCAGGTTGTGGGCCTCGTCCACCAGCACGGCCGCGCGCCAGTCGGCATCGCGCATGGTGGCGTAGAGGAAGGCGCTGCTGTCGAAGTAGTAGTTGTAGTCGCCGACGATGGCGTCGGCCCAGTGCGCCATTTCCTGCGCGAGGAAATAGGGGCACACCTCGTGGGCAAGCGCGATCTCGCGCAGCGCTTCGCGGTCGAGCCATGCCACCTGCGCAGCCTGCTCGCGCGCGGCCGGCAGGCGGTCGTAGAAGCCTCGTGCGAGCGGGCAGGCGTCGCCGTTGCAGGCGCGGTCGGGGTATTCGCAGACCTTCTCGCGGGCCGCGAGTTCGAGCACGCGCAGCCTGCCCTGCCCCCGGCCCTTGTCGAGCACGCGCAGCGCGTCGAGCGCGACCGGCCGGCCGGAGGTCTTGGCCGTGAGGAAGAAGAGCCTGTCGATCCTGCGCGCCGCGCGGGCCTTGAGCATCGGGAAGATGGTGGCCAGCGTCTTGCCGATGCCCGTAGGCGCCTGCGCCATCAGGCAGCGCCCGCCGACGGCCGCGCGGTAGACGGCCTCGGCCAGTTCGCGCTGGCCGGCCCGGAAGGCGCGGTGCGGGAATTCGAGCCGCTCCAGTGTGGCGTCCAGCGCCTTGCGATGGGCGGCTTCGCTCTTCGCCCAGTCGCTGTAGCGGCCGCACAGCAGCTCGAAGTGTTCCCGCAGCGCTTCGCGGGTGTGGTGCTCCTCGAGCACGGTCTCGTCGCCGGTGGCGAGGTCTAGATACACCAGCGCGACCGTCATGGCGTCGTGGCCGTGCAGTTCGCAGAGCATCCAGCCATAGGTGCGGGCCTGCGCCCAGTGCAGCGCGCGGTGGTTGCCCCGGATGGCGTCGAAATCGCCGCGGAAGGTCTTGATTTCCTCGACGCGGGCGCTGCGTGCCTCGTAGCCGTCGGCCCGGCCGCGCACGCGCAGCGCGCCGCAGCTGGCTTCGAGCCCGACCTCGCAGGCGTAGTGCTCGGGATCGCGCCGGTGCTGCACGAGCGCATGCCCCGCCATGCCTTCGAGCGCGCTCGGCGCGGGCACGAAGCGCAGATCGAGGTCGCCCGCCTTCGCGCCGAAGGCGCACAACGCCTTGACGGAAACTACGTGCTCGGCAACAACGGGGGGCCGCGTCTCGCGGACGGGAGGGTTCGGAGCCCATCTGGCATCAACTGTATGGAATTACAGTATAGCGGCGCGAGCCCTGCCCTCGTGGCCGCCCGAACGCCCTGACGGGGTCTTCTCCGACAGGGTCGCGCGCATTTATCGGCAAGACTTCATGAGTTTTGCTTACAGTTTTGCTTACAAACAGCGCCAATGAAAACTCCCACCGCGATCGATCCTGACGATTTCGAGCGTCTGCTGAGCCGCAACATCAAGCTCCCTCTGATCGGCGGTCTGTTCGGGGCGGTTGTATTCGTCGGGCTGATCCTGTTCCTGCTGTCGACCATCGGCTGGGTCGAGCACACCGACCGCGTCAGCCGCGCCGCCAGCGAACTGCAGCGCCAGAGCATCGACATGGAAACCGGCATGCGCGGCTTCCTGATCACCAACGACGAGAGCTTCCTGGAGCCGTACCAAAGCGCCCTGCCGCGCGTCAAGGCCGACACGGCCGCGCTGCGCGAACTGGTGTCGGACAACCGCCAGCAGGTCGAGCGCGTCGACCGCATCGCCGCCATCCAGAACAGCTGGAACGAGTACGCCGCCGAGCTGATCGCTGCGCATCGCAAGGGGGAGAACGCCCAGATGGAGGTCCGCCTGGGCCGGGGCAAGCGCCTGACCGACAGCATGCGCGCCGAGTTCACCGCCTTCATGGAAACCGAGCAGGCCCTGCGCTTCCAGCGGAACAACGAGGCCAACCGCACCGCCTGGTGGGTCGTCGGGCTGTTCCTGCTGTTCTCGCTGGGCTTCACCGGGCTGGTGGTTTACTTCGGACGGCGCCAGCTGGTGCGGCTTTCCGAAAGCTACGACGTGGTGCTCCAGGAGCAGGCCGACCACACCGAGCGCCTCGCCCACGAAGCCTGGCTGCGCAGCGCGCAGGGCGAGCTGGTGGGCGAGCTGGTCGGCGAGCTCAGCGCGCCGGACATGGGCCGCAAGATCCTCGCCTTCTTCTCCCGGCACCTGGGCACGTCGGTGGGTGCCATCTATGTGCGCGAGCGCCACGGCCCGCTGCGGCGGGCGGCGAGCTACGGTTTCTCGAGCGCCGCCGAGGCAACGCCGCAGGTCTTCTCGCCCACCGAGAGCCTCATCGGCCAGGCGGCGGCCGAGCGCCGGCGCATGCTGATAGACCCGATCGACGCCGACTACCTGAAGGTCAACTCCGGCCTGGGCGAGATGGCGCCCAAGGCGGTGCTGCTGCTGCCGGTGGCGAGCAGCGGCATGGTCAACGGCGTGGTCGAGCTCGGCCTGCCGGGTGCGCTGGACGAACGCGGCACCCAGCTCGTCGACATGGTGGCCGACGACATCGGCACTTCACTGGCCGCAGCGCGCTACCGCGAGCAGCTGCAGGAGGTGCTGGCCGAGACCCAGCAGCTCAACGAGGAACTGCAGGTGCAGCAGGAAGAGCTGCGCACCGCCAACGAGGAGCTGGAAGAGCAGTCGCGCGCGCTGCGCGCCTCGCAGGCCATGCTGGAGAACCAGCAGGCCGAGCTGGAGCAGACCAACAGCCAGCTTTCCGAGCGCACCGAGGCGCTCGACCAGCGCAACACCGCGCTGCGCAGGGTGCAGCGCGACCTGGAAGACCGCGCCGACGAGCTGCAGCGCGCGAGCCGCTACAAGTCGGAGTTCCTCGCCAACATGTCGCACGAGCTGCGCACGCCGCTCAACAGCGCGCTCATCCTCGCCAAGCTGCTGGGCGACAACCCGCAGGGCAACCTGACGAGCGAGCAGGTGAAGTTCGCAGAGTCGATCTATTCGTCGGGCAACGACCTGCTGGTGCTGATCAACGACATCCTCGACATCGCGAAGGTCGAGGCCGGCAAGCTGGAAGTGGTGCCTGAAGACGTGACGCTGGCCAAGCTCGCCGACGGCCTGCAAAGCACCTTCGCCCCGCTCGCCATGCAGAAGAACCTGCGCTTCAGGCTGGAAGTGCGCCCCGACGCGCCCGCGACGCTGCTCACCGACCGGCAGCGGGTGGAGCAGATCCTGAAGAACCTGCTGTCGAACGCGATCAAGTTCACCGACAGCGGCGAAGTGGCGCTGGTCGTCTCGCCGGCGGCCGGCGGCGGGGCCGCGTTCGCGGTGTCCGATTCGGGAATCGGCATCGATCCGCAGCAGCACGAGCTGATCTTCGAGGCCTTCCGCCAGGCCGACGGCACCACCAGCCGGCGCTACGGCGGCACCGGGCTGGGCCTGTCGATCTCTCGCGACCTCACGCACCTGCTGGGCGGCACGCTCACCGTCGAAAGCACGCCGGGCCAGGGCAGCACCTTCACGCTGCAGCTGCCGGCCGTGGCGCCGCAGGCATCGCCGACACAGCAGCAGCCGGCGGTCTACACGCCGAGATCCGCGCATTCTCCCGCCCAGTCAGTCCAGCCAGCCCAGCCAGCGCTGGCGCCCAAGCCTCCGGCCCCGGTGCCCGCGCCGCAGTTCGCCGACGACCGCGAACTGCCCCGCGATCAGGTACGCCGCGTGCTCGTGATCGAGGACGAGCCCCAGTTCGCGCACATCCTCTACGACCTGGCGCACGAGCTCGGCTACCGCTGCCTCGTGGCGCACGGCGCGGCCGACGGCTTCGAGCTGGCCACGCAGTTCCTGCCAGACGCCATCCTGCTGGACATGCGCCTGCCCGACAGCACCGGCCTCGACCTGCTGCAGCGGCTGAAGGATTCGCCGCACACGCGGCACATTCCGATCCACGTGGTCTCCGCCGCCGAGAGCGCGCAGGGCGCGGCGCTGCAGATGGGCGCCGTCGGCTACGCGCTGAAGCCCGCCACCCGCGCCGAGCTGATGAAGGTGTTCGGCCGGCTGGAAGAAAAGCTCACGCAGAAGGTCAAGGTGGTGCTGCTGGTGGAAGACGACGAGCTGCAGCGCGAGAGCGTCATCCAGCTGATCGGCGACGACGACATCGAGATCGTCGCAGTCGGCTCCGGCGAAGAGGCGCTGGAGCTGCTGCGCACCCGCGTCTTCGACTGCATGATCACCGACCTGAAGCTGCCCGACATGCAGGGCAGCGAGCTGCTGAAGGCCATGGCGGCGGAAGAGATCGTGTCGTTCCCGCCGGTCATCGTCTACACCGGGCGCAACCTCACGCGCGACGAGGAGACCGAGCTGCAGCGCTACTCGCGCTCGATCATCATCAAGGGCGCGCGCTCGCCGGAGCGCCTGCTCGACGAGGTGACGCTGTTCCTGCACAAGGTGGAGGCCGAGCTTTCGAGCGAGCGCCAGGGAATGCTGAAGACCGCGCGCGGGCGCGACCGCATCTTCGAAGGCCGCACCATCCTGCTGGTGGACGACGACGTGCGCAACATCTTTGCGCTCACCAGCGCGCTGGAGCAGCGCGGCGCCATCGTGGAGATCGGCCGCAACGGCCGCGAGGCGCTGCAGAAGCTCGACCAGGTGAGCGACATCGACCTCGTGCTGATGGACATCATGATGCCGGAGATGGACGGCCTGGAAGCCACGCGCCGCCTGCGCGGCGACCCGCGCTTCGCGGACATGCCCGTGATCGCCATCACCGCCAAGGCCACCAAGGACGACCGCGAGCAGTGCCTGGCCGCCGGCGCCAACGACTACCTCGCCAAGCCGGTGGACCTGGAGCGGCTGTTCTCGCTGCTGCGCGTGTGGATGCCGAAAATGGAGCGCCTGTGAGCCAACCCGCCCCTCCGCCCTCCTCGTCCAGGCCGGCCCCCGTTCCGCTGCAACCGCTGCAGCCGCTGAGCGACACCGAGATCGAGCTGCGCCTGCTGATGGAGGCGATCTATCTCAAGTACAGCTACGACTTCCGCAACTACACTGCGACCTCGCAGAAGCGCCGCGTGCTGCATGCGCTCGACCAGCTCGGGCTGCCCAGCATCTCGGCGCTGCAGGAGCGTGTGCTGCGCGACCCTTCGCTCTTCGGCCGGCTGCTGCAGTTCCTGACGATCCCGGTGAGCGAGATGTTCCGCGACCCGGCCTACTTCCTCGCGCTGCGCCAGCACGTGGTGCCGATCCTGCACACCTACCCTTCGGTCAAGGTGTGGGTGGCGGGCTGCAGCACCGGGGAGGAAGTGTTCTCGCTCGCCATCCTGCTGCGCGAGGAAGGCCTGCTCAGCCGCACGCAGATCTATGCCACCGACATCAACCCGGCCTCGCTCGAGAAGGCGCGCCAGGGCATCTTCCCGCTGGAGGCCATCCGGGGCTACACCGCCAACTACCAGCGCGCGGGCGGCCGCGGCGAGTTCTCCGACTACTACACAGCCGCCTACGAGGCGGCGCGCTTCGACCCCACGCTGTGCGCCGACGTGATCTTCGCCGACCATAGCCTCGCGACCGACAGCGTCTTCGCCGAGACGCAGCTGGTGTCTTGCCGCAACGTGCTGATCTACTTCAACCGCGAGCTGCAGGACCGGGCGCTGGGCCTGTTCCACGAATCGCTGTCGCATCGCGGCTTCCTGGGGCTGGGCTCGAAGGAGAGCATCGACTTCTCCGGCTACTCCGACCGCTTCGACACGCACGCGCGTGCCGAGCGCATCTACCGCAAGAAGGCCGCATGACAAGCCAGCCGAAGCGCAATTTGCGCCCGCCGGTTCGCAAGCGCGTGGACGCCGTGGTGCTGGGCGCCTCGGCCGGCGGCATCGACGCGCTCTCCGAGCTGCTGCACGACCTGCCGGCCGGCTGGCACATACCGATGGCGGTGGTCCTGCACCTGCCCGAGGAGCACGAGAGCCACCTGGCCGAGATCTTCGCGCAGCGCCTGCCGATCCCGGTTCACGAGGCCAACGACAAGATGCCGCTGGCCGACGGCAGCCTGTACTTCGCGCCTCCCGGCTACCACCTGTCCATAGAACGCGAGCGCTCGTTCTCGCTGAGCTGCGAACCGCCGGTGCTGTTCTCGCGGCCCTCCATCGACGTGCTAATGGCCTCCGCCGCCGATGCCTACGGCCCCGCCCTCGCCGGCTTCCTCCTGACCGGCGCGAACGACGACGGGGCCGAAGGCCTGCGCCGGATCCACCTGGCCGGCGGGCTCACCGCCGTGCAGGAACCCAGGGAAGCCCAGATTCCCACCATGCCCCTTGCCGCCATCGCGCGCCACATGCCCGACTACGTCCTGCCTTTGCGCGAACTGCGCGACCTGCTGCTCCAACTGGAGGCCGTCCGTGAACATTGACATCGAAAGCAAGCTGCTGCTCGTCGATGACCTGCCTGAGAACCTGCTGGCCCTGGAGGCGCTGATCCGCGCGCCGGGCCGCACCGCGTACCGCGCCGGCTCGGCCGACGCCGCGCTGGCGCTGCTGCTGGAGCACGAATTCGCGCTCGCCATCGTCGACGTGCAGATGCCCGGCATGAACGGCTTCGAGCTGGCCGAACTGATGCGCGGCACCGAGCGCACGCGGCACATCCCTATCATCTTCGTGAGCGCCGCCGGACGCGAGCTCAACTACGCCTTCCAGGGCTACGAGAGCGGCGCGGTCGACTTCCTGCACAAGCCGCTGGACCCGCACGCGGTGGTGAGCAAGGTGAACGTGTTCGTCGATCTCTACCAGCACCGCAAGGCGCTGCGGCACGAGATGGACTCGCTCGCCGCCGCGCACAAGAAGCAGGAAGAGCTGGTGCAGCAGCTGCAGCAGACGCAGCTCGAGCTGGAGCACGCGGTGCGCATGCGCGACGACTTCATGTCGATGGTGTCGCACGAGCTGCGCACGCCGCTCAACACGCTCTACCTGGAGGCGCAGCTGCGCCAGCTGCACCTGTCCAAGGGCAAGCTCGACAGCTTCTCGCCCGAGCGGCTGCCCGCCATGATCGAGCGCGACCAGCGGCAGATCCGCAACATGGTGCGGCTGATCGACGACATGCTCGACGTCACGCGCATGCGGCGCGACGCGCTGTCGATCAAGCCGCAGCCGGTGGACCTTGCGGTGCTCGCGAAGGCGGTGGTGGAAAACCTGCGCCAGCAGGCGGAGTCCGCCGGCTCGGTCATCACGCTGTCGGCGCCGGCGGAGCTGCGCGGCGCGTGGGACGAGTTCCGCATCGAACAGGTGCTCACCAACCTGCTGACCAACGCGCTGCGCTACGGCGGCGGCAAGCCGGTCGAGATGGTCGTGCAGCAACTGGGAAACACCGCCCAGGTGGCGGTGCGCGACCAGGGCATCGGCATTGCACAGGAAGACCAGGCCCGGATCTTCGAGCAGTTCGAGCGCACCGACGTCAGCCGCAAGCACGCGGCGGGGCTGGGCCTGGGGCTCTACATCACGCGCAAGATCGTCGACCTGCACGGCGGGCGGATCGCCGTGGAGAGCGCGCCGGGCGAAGGCTCGCGCTTCGTGGTCGAGCTGCCGCTGCGCGCGCCCGACCCCGCCGACCCCGCCGATGGCACGGGCCCGGGCGCATAGCGCTGCCCGATCGATTCATTTGCCGATTGACTGACCTGAAAGAAGACTTCCCGTGAACGTGCTGATCGTCGACGACAACAAGGCTTCGGCCGACCTGCTGCAGGAACTGCTGGGCCTGCACGACCACACGGCGCGTTGCGCCTACACCGCGCGGCAGGCACTGGACGCGGCCGCCGCCGAGAGCTTCGACGCCGCGCTCATCGACCTGGGCCTGCCCGACATGCCGGGCACCGAGGTGGCGCGGCAGTTGCGCGAGAGCAAGGCCGAAGGCACGCCGAAGCTGCTGGTTGCCGTGACCGGCTTTTCGGCGCAGGACATGGCCGGCCAGTCGGCCGAGGGGCTGTTCGACCACCACCTGCAGAAGCCGGTCGACATCGACAAGCTCGAGCGCATCCTGGCGGGAGGCTGAGGTCGAGGCGAGTTCAGCGCGAGGAACGGGAGCGGCCGGAGCGGCTGCGGCGTTCCAGCTTCGCCGCCAGCTCGGCCGAGGAAAGTCCGCGCGGCGCGGAGCGGATCGCCTCGTAGCGGTAGACGCGGAAGCCGTCCTTCTGGATGAAGCTGAGCGGCTCCCAGCCTCGGGCCAGCGCGCTGTCGGTGATCTGCGCCATCTGCACGCCCAGGTAATCCTGCAGGCTGTCGGCCACCGCGAGTTCGAACTTCTTGAGTTCGCGGTCCAGCGACTCGATCGCCGCGATGGCTGCCTCGACGCTGGAGAACGGACGCACGTGCGTCACCTGCCGGGCGTGCGAGTGGGAGCGCTCCGGGAGCGTGCTCTCCGGACCGAAGTCCACGCTGGCGCCGCCCTCCATGCCGTTGAGGCCGCCGATCGAGCTCATTGCGCTCATCGCGCTCATTTCAGTCATTGCGTTCATGCCATGAACCCCATGGTGCGCGGGTAGACGATGCCACTGGGCGCGGTGACGTTGTTGAAATTCTTCAGGTTGGGCAGGATGCTGTTGAGGTCGGAGTCGGGCACGCCGAACCACTTGGCCAGCGTGGCCGCGTACTGGTCCACCGACGTGGTGGGCAGTAGCCGGCCCTGGCCGACGTGCCACTGGTCGTCGTCGGCGGCGGTGTTGCCCACGCTCACCGGCGGCGGCGTGCCGTAGAAGGCCTTGCCCTTCACCGCGCCGCCCATCACGAAGTGATGGCTGCCCCAGCCGTGGTCGGAACCGTTGCCGTTGCTCGACAGCGTGCGGCCGAAGTCGGAGGCGGTGAAGGCCGTGACCTTGTCGGCGATCTGGAGCTTTTCCATCTGCTGCTGGAAGGCGACCATGGCGTCGGACAGGCGCTGCATCAGCGGGCCCTGCTTGGTGTCGAGGTCGTCGTGCAGGTCGTAGCCGCCCATGGAGACGAAGAACACCTGGCGCTTCACGCCCAGCGAGGCGCGCCCGCGGATCAGACGAGCGACCATCTTGAGCTGGGCAGCCAGGTTGTTGCCGTTGGTGGGGAAGGTGACGTCCATGACATCGGACTGGATGGCGGAGGTGATCCTTCCTTCCGCCTCCACCGCGCGCAGCGTGACCTTGTTGTATTCGTTCTCCAGCGTGTGGCTGCGACCCTGCTGCGCCAATTGCTGCATGGCCGCCTTGACCGCCGATGAGCCGTAGACGCTGCCGGTGGCCGGGCTCACGCTGTTGATGCGCACCGCGCCGCCCGTGCCGACCTGGTACTGCAGCGCCTCGTCGCCCGAAAGGAACACCGCGTTGCCCGCCACCGAGATGCAGGTGAACAGCGATGCGTCGCGCTGCCCGTTGAGCATCAGGTCGCCGAGGTTGCCGCCCCAGCCGATGGTCGAGCCCTCGGGCGATGACGACTGCCAGATCGACTGCTGGTCGTTGTGCGAGAACAGCTTGGGCGGGATCGGGAAATCCCGGCGGTTCGGGCTGTTGAACTGCGCACGGGTGAGCGGCTTGACGAGCGGGCCCACGTTGAGCTGCACGGCCAACTTGCCTTGGTCGAAGAGCGTGGCGAGGCCGCCCATGGCAGGGTTCAACGCGTACTTGCGGCCATTGGCGAGCGCCATGGTGGGCTTGAGCTCGGTGGCTGCGAGGCCCGCGTACGGCAGCGCGATGGCGCCTCGGATGGTGCTGTACTTGTTGTAGCTGTCGGTGTCGAAGTTGACGAGCGTGTTGGCGTAGTCGTTGCCGCCGAAGAGGAATACGCAGACCAGCGCCTTGTAGTCGTCGCTCGGTGCGGCCTGCGCGGCGGCCTCGCCCATGGCGGCGAGGTTGAGCGCGAACGGCAGCGCGGTGCCGGCCATCGCGAGTTGGCCCGAGCGGCGCAGGAAGGCGCGGCGCGTGTGGCGGGCAGGATCGATCAGGTGCATGTTCGGTTGGCTCCGGCTTCTTTCTTCATTTCTGCACGAGGTATTCGGGCGAGCCCATCACCAGCAGCACGCCGGCGCAGATGAGGTCGAGCCTGCGGGCGTCGGTGGTGGGGTTCACCAGCGGCGCCTTGCTCAGCGCATCGGTGATCAGCGCGACGGTGCCGGCCGAGAGCTGGTTGCCGGTGAGCAGCAGGTTCAGCCGGCGCACCAGCGCGGCGGGGTCGTTCACCAGCGCCTTCTCGGCCGTGTAGGTGGCGATCACGTCCTGGCTGTCGAAGCCGTTCTTCAGCATGCCTTGCAGGAAGTTGAGATAGCCGCCCACGCTGGTCTCGTTGACCAGCTGGAACTCGGGCGCGACCATCTTGTTGCTGGCGATCGCGGTCGAGGGCGGCACGTAGCCGGGCCGGAAGAAGTTGAAGACCGAGGGCGACCGCAGCGGGCACTGGCCCAGGTTCGAGCTCGGATCGGAGGTATTGCCGATCCTCCAGTTGTCCGATGCCGAGCCGATGCCGAAGGTGCGCCCCCATTGCACGAACCGCAGCATAGGCTCGCGCAGGTGGCCGAAGTTCGGATCGGAAAGGCCCGTGGGGCCGCGTGCCTCGTCGTCGAGCAGCACGGCCGCGAACACGCTCTTCATGTCGCCGCGCACGCTCGCGCCGTTGTTGGCGAAGACATCTGCCACGCGCTGGACGTACGCCGGGCTGGGATTGCTGGTAACCAGCCGCTGGATCAGCTGCCGGGCGATGAAGGGGCCGACGTTCGGGTGATTGAAGAGCGTGTCGAGCGCGATCTTCAGCGCCGTCGGGCCGTCGGTGCCCCCGGGCACCGTGGCGCCCAGGAAACGTGCCTCCAGCATCGAGTGGTTGGAGGCCTTGTAGGCCATGGGGCGCGTGGTCCACTCGTTGGTCTCGATCGTGTAGCTGGCTCCGGGCGGGGTGAAAGCGTTGCGCTCCGCCGAGCGGATGTCGAGGTCGTAGCCGGTGAAGACGCGCGCAAGGTTCGTCACGTCGTTCTGCACGTAGGTCTCGATCGGCTGGCCGTCGGCGCCGGCCTTCACCGTGCCGTCGTCCTCGAGCTGGTAGAGGCCGATGGTCATGAGCTGCATGACCTCGCGCGCGTAGTTCTCGTCGGGCTGGCGACCGGAGTTGTCTTCCTTTCGGTTGCCGCGGGTGTTGAGGTAGAAGCCCATCGCGGGGTTCAGCGTCACGTCTTCCAGCAGCTGGCGGAAGTTGCCGGTGACGCCGTTGGCCAGCATGTCCCAGTACTGGGCCATCATGGCCGTGGGCCAGCTCGAGCCGATCTCGGTGCCCGAGACCACGAAGATCTCGCTGAGTGCCAGGGCCATGCGCTTGCGCACCGGGTCGGCGGCCGTCATGAGCTGGCGCCAGATCATGGCGTCGGTTTCGACTGTTCCGTATTCCTTGCCGTTGACCCACTCCCAGGCGGAAGGCTCCCGCGCCGCACCGAACTGTTCGCCGAGCCACGGCAGGTAGCCCTTGGCGCGCACGGCGGCGATCTCGGCGTCCGAGGCAGAGAACTGGGCCTGCAGCAGGAAGCGCGCGGCTTCGGCGTCGGACTTGGCCTGGGTGTAGCGATAAGGGCCGATATCGGGCATCGTGGCCGGTCCGGGGTTGGAACCGGGCGACTGGCCTCCAACCGGAAAGCCCACGCCTGCGGAGCCACCACCGCCGCCCCCTCCTCCACCGCATGCGGCCAGCGCTGCCGCCATGGAGAACGCCGCCGCGACCTTCAGAGGCCGCGAGCCGTCCGGAGTTGCCTTTTGCTCGCCTGCTGCCGCTGTCTCCGCGACGTACACCAACTCGTCGGCCGGTCTTGCGCGCTCGGCCTCCAATTGTTCCAACATGATCCTCGCTCCTGCGGCGTATCGACGCCTGTCGGAGGAATCAAGGCAAGCGGCATGCCCCTGCGGAAAACAACCGGACGGATGTCCAAAACTGGCGGGGTCGCCACAAAAATGTGTGCCAATGTGACTTTTTAGTCACTCCTTGAAACAAAATTGGCATGCCAGAGGGCATGCCAATGCTTCAGCAAACATTCAGACGACAGCGTCAGTCGCGCTCGTCATCCCACCCGTTCGGCGGCCGATAGGGGTAGCCGGGGCCGTAGTAGATGCGGCCGGGCGGCGGGGTGTAGATGGGGGCCGGACGGTAATACACCGGAGGCGGCGGCCGGTAGTAGACCGGCGGCGGCGGTTCGTAATAGATCGGAGCCGGGTAGGTGTAGACCGGCGGTGGCGCGTAGTACGGTGCCGGGTAGCCGCCGGCCACGTAGCCGGGGGTGCCGATCTGCACCGACCAGCTTCCGCGCGCATTCGCGGCTCCCGCGGCCAGCAGCGCGCCGGCAACGACGGCACCGACGGCCGCCCACTTGAAAACAGAAGGTCGAGTTTTGAGGTTCACGGTGGCTCCAGGGCCAAGGGCGGACACGCCCGGGTGGATACGCAACGCCGGATGCATCTTCGCGGTGCACCCGATTGCAGGCAAGCATGGTAGCCAAACGTCACCGCGGCGAGCGGTGCAGCGCTGTGTTCAGCGCCGAAGTCAGCGTGCGATCTCGCGGCGCGACAGCATCACGTCGCCGCTGGTGGTGTTGAAGGCGATGGTCGGTGCGCTGATGTCGCTCAGCGGTGCGCCCAGTCCGATTTCGCCGCGGCCGTGCAGCACGCACTCTTCGCGCCGCAGGGCGATCTCGGTGCTCGGCCCGTCGTTGCCGTGGAAGCGCACCCAGGTGCCGTAGGTGCTGACGTCGATCAGCACGCAACTGCCCTGCCGCAGTTCGATTCGCGCATGAAGCCGCGACACGCGGGGGTCGTTGACCACGAACTGGGCGTCGTCGACGCGGCCCAGGTGAATCGGAAGCTGCTCCGTACGGAACATCGAGCGCACGTCGAGCCACGCCAGCTCGATCTGGCCGAAGGAGGAGTCGGGCATGCGCAAGGGAGCCAGCGCGGCGGGCACGGTGAGGAACGAGGTCACGTCCTCCTGCCAGTCGATGCGGTGCACCACCGACATCTCGCTGCGCCCGCGAATGTTGATGAGGCCCAGGTCGCGATGCTGCACGGAGCCTTCGCGCAGCTGGGAGATGACCGCGGCGGTCACCCAGATCTGCCCCGGGCCGGCCAGGTCGCTCAGCCGCGAGGCCAGGTTGACGGCATCGCCGTAGCAGTCGCCCTCGACCTCGACCACCTCGCCGCTGGCCACGCCGATCTGCAGCGCCATGCGCAAGGGGGCCGGCCACGCGAGCAGCCGCTTCTGGTGGTAGCGCTGCAACTCGATGACCGCATGCGTGGCCGCCGCGCCGCTGGTGAAGATGGCGAATACGCCGTCGCCGAGCGACTTCACCACCCGGCCGCCGTGCGCCTGGCACACGCCGCCGATCCACTGCGTCAGCCGGGTCACGGTCTCGGTGGCACGTGCATTCCCCATGGCCTCGAAGACCCGCGTGCTCCCCGTCAAGTCCGCGAATACGACTGTGGAATTGACACCCATACTCTTGTGATTCTCGATTTCTATCGCTGGTTATAGATGCCCGTGGGCTCCCTGCATTTCCCGGCAGGCAGCTCTCCTGGCGCATGCACGGCATTTACGTTCATTCGCTGAAGAGGCGGCCTTGCTGGTTCTTCGCCTTCGACAAGTAGAACTATCGCATCGGGGCATCAGGGGCATATATACGCCGCCCGTGAATGAACAGATGCAATAGGTTCATTTCATTTATCGACTTGTAGTACTTTAGAAAACAAAATTCAATGACTAGTGAAAGCGATAAGTAAAGCGTGTTGTTTGCAAACAAGAAACATCGTTTCGGATCTTGTGGAATGGTTAACTGAGGCTTAAGGTAGCGGCCGTTCCCGCTTCCGGCAATACACTTCCCGTCCCATGCTCTTGCGCCGCATTCTTCGTCTGTTGAACGTACCCGGCTTCGGATCCCGCCAGGCGACGGAGAGCCAACTCGGGCGCATTCGTACCGCGATGCTGTCTGTGCTCCAGGGTCATGGCGGCCACTCGGTCCAGCGCGTCAGTCAGCGCGTGCGTTTCGCCGCCGACGTCGAGGCGCTCTGGTACTTGCGGCAGGACGTGATGATGGCGTTGAGCGCCATCGACGGTGAAACCGCCGCACGTCGGCAAATGAAAGCCATCAACAGCATGTTCAAAGGCGGATTGCCCGGTTCGATGGGGCCGCGGGCACACCAGCGCTTTACCCAAACCAAATGAAACGACGACGGCCCTTTCGGGGCCGTTTTCGTTTTTAACGTTTTATTTTCTTTGTGTCCTGATCAATGGTCGTGATGATGGTCATGTCCATCGTGATCGTCATGCACGGACGCGTGTCGGTGGCCCCAAACGAGAAAAATATCACGCCCTTCTGCTGCCATCGACACCTTCGCGCCCACAGGCAATAGAACCTTTGTTTGTACATGGCCGAACGGCAGGCCGGCGAGCACCGGGATCTTGAGCGTCGAGCGCAGCCGGTCGATCACCGTATTGAGGCCGAACCCGCGGTCGTACCCCGGCACGCTGCGGATGCCGGTGAACTGCCCGAACACGATCGCGCGCTGGCGCGCCAGCACGCCGGCCATGCGCAACTGCTCGAGCATGCGTTCGATGCGGTAGGGGTGCTCGTTGACGTCCTCGATGAAGAGCACGCCCTTGTCCACCGTCGGGAAATACGGCGTGCCCAGCAGGCTGGTGAGCACGCAGAGGTTGCCGCCCCACAGCACCGCGTCCTGCACGGGCTTGAACTTCAGGTCCGTGTCGCGCGCCGGCATGCGCCAGCCGGTGCCTTCGCCCTGCCCCGTGAGGAGGTCGTCGAAGCAGGCTTCCATGATGTCGTCGGGGCCGTCTTCGGCGCCGAAGTCCTCTCCGACCGCGGGGCCCGACCAGGTCACGGCACCGGTCTTGGTCAGCAGCGCGTTCTGCAGCGCGGTGAAGTCGCTGCAGCCGACGAATTCGGTGCCCTTCTCGATCGCCTTGGTCAGCGCCTTGTACGGAATGGCGTCAAGAATGCGCGTGAGCCCGTAGCCGCCGCGCGCGATGAGCGCCACGTTGGCGCCGCTTGCCGCAGCGCGCGAGATCGCGGCGAGCCGCGTGGCGTCGTCGCCCGCGAAGCGCTGGTGCACCGAGAGTGCCGCATCGTCGACTTCGACTTCATGGCCCAGCGCCTTGAGCCGCTTCACGCCGCGCCGGAAAGCGGCCTTGTCGCGGACCGCGCTGGAGGGAGAGTAGATGTAGATGTGTTTGGTCACGCGTTCGAGTATCCCATTGCGTTTCTCACTTGCAGCACGACCGTTCGGGCCTGCTCGGGCGACGGCCCGGAGGATGTCGCGATGGGCCCGAGCGCACGCAGCGCTGCTTCGTAGCCTCGATCAGGGAAAGGCGCGCGCCATGCGTCCCCGATGCGCTCGCCCCCTTCCGGCGCTGCGAGCACGGCGACGAAACGTTCCGGCGCGGCTGCCGTCAGCAGCGTTGCGAGTCCCGAGCCCGCGTTGCTGTGCACGAGCGCCATCGGCGTCGATCCGGGTTGCACGCGGTGGAGCCATTCGAGGAGCACGTCGCGATGCCACTCGAGGCGATGCGGCGTCTCGCGCTTGGGCTTGTCGCTCTTGCCGAAGCCGATGAGGTCGGGCACCAGCGTGCGCAGGCCTGACGCGCCCACCAGGTGCCTGAAGAAATAGCCCCATTCGCCTGGACCGTGCAGGCAGATGCAGCAGGCGGCATCGTCACCGGCGCCTTCATCCACGTAGTGCATGCGCCAGCCATGCTGGCTCGGCAGGTCCTGCACGTAGTGCGGTGCGAAGCCGTAGCCCGGCAGCGCATCGAAGCGCTCGCTAGGCGTGCGCAGCGCGTCGTCGCGCAGCGGCTCGGCCTGCGCGCGCGCGGCGCTGCGGCGTTGCTGGAAGAAGGCCTGCAGCACCCCGGCGCATTCCTGCGCCAGCACCCCGCCCTGCACCCGCGTGTGGTGATTCAGCCGCGGCTCGGCGAAGAGGTCGAGCACCGAACCCGCCGCGCCGGTCTTCGGATCGGCCGCGCCGTACACCACGCGCGCCAGGCGCGAATGCAGCATCGCCCCGGAGCACATCGCGCACGGCTCGAGCGTGACGAAGAGCTCGCAGCCGTCGAGCCGGTAGTTGCCGAGCGCCGTCGCGCCGGCACGCAGCGCGTTGATCTCGGCATGCGCGCTCGGGTCATGCTGCGCCACCGGTGTGTTCCGGCCCGAAGCGATCAACCGGCCATCCTTCACCAGCACCGCTCCCACCGGCACCTCGCCCGCCTCGGCGGCAAGCCGCGCCTCGGCGAGCGCAAGCGCCATCCAGTGCGCGTCGTCGTGCGCCACGGGCGACGGAAGGGACGGAAGGGGCTCAGTTGTCATCGGGCATCTGCCGCGTCTTCACGGCGGCGTCCAGCGCTTCCTTGACCTGTTGCTGAACCTGCTGCGGATTCACGGGCGCACCGCCGGAAGCCGGCGCCTGCACGCCCGGCGCGGCCGGTCGCGTCGGCGTAGCCGCGCTGGTCAGCTGCTTCTTCGCGACCAGCCCGACGATCGCCAGCACGAGCACGAGGCCGATCAGGCCCAGCCCGCGCATCTCAGCGCCCCTCCGCCAACGGGGCCTCGGCCGTCATGCCCAGGCGGTCCATCCACACGGCAAGTGCCTGTTCGTCCGGCGTGCCCGCGCTGTAGACCGCGTGCATCGCGGCGTGCGACTCGCGCCGGTGCTGGTTGAGCTTGATCTTGCATTGCAGCGCCGTCACGCGCAGTTCGAAGCCCACGATGCCGGTGAGCATCTTCAGCTGAAACTCCTCGCCGAGGTCGCGCCACTGCTGCGCGTAGGCGGGTTCGTGGTCTTCGATGAGCTTCTTGAGCAGCACGTCCTTGTCGGCCGGCTCCTCGATCAGCCGGGCCTCCACGGTGCAGTGCACCGCCAGGTAGTTCCATGTCGGCACGCGGGCCAGATCTGGATAGACGGAGGGCGACAGGTACGAGTGCGGCCCGAGGAAGGTGACCGCGGCCCGGGGGCGCGCCTGCAGGTAGCGCCAGTGCGGATTGGGCTTGGCGCAGTGCCCCCACAGCACCAGTTCGTCGCCCGCGCGCCGCTCGGCCACCAGCGGCAGGTGCGTGACGTACGGCAGTCCGTCGTCGTCGTTCGAGATCAGGCTCGCGAACGGGTGCGAGCGCATCAGTTCCAGCGCGATGGCCGGGTCCTTGGCATTGAACTGCGGGGGCATGTACATGGGGCGTATTCCTCGTGGAACCTCGTGGCGAGGCCCCATTCTCCCTGAGCTGCCTACCTAGTTGTTGCCCGCGGCGTCTCCAGCAGTTTCACCATCGCGGTGTAGCCGCGCGCCTTCGCCAGCTGCAGCGGCGTGTTGCCCTGGCGGTCCGTGAGCTTGAGGCTGGCGCCGGCCTCGACCAGCGCAGCCAGCGTGCGCTGGTGGCGCGGGCCGCCGTCGCCGAGCACGATGGACTCGATCACCGCCGTCCAGTGCAGGTTGTTGACGTGGTCGAGCGGTGCTCCCGCGGCGATCAGCCTGCGCACCACTTCATCGTGCCCCAGATGGGCTGCTGCGATGAGCGCCGTGCCGTCGTAGCGGCTCGTGGTCTGCCCGGGCCTGGCGCCCAGCGACAGCAGCACCGAGAGCGTCGCGGCATCGTCCGCCACCGAGGCGATGGTGACGGCGTCGTAGCGGTCGTCTTCCAGCAGGTCGAGGTCTGCGCCGGCCTTGGCCAGCAGCCTGATCGCATCGCGCTGCCTCGCGAACGTGGCGACGTGCAGCGGCGTACGGCCCCGCGCATCGCGCGCATCGAGATTCGCGCCCGAGGCGATCAGCGCCTTGAGCCTGTGCAGGTCGCCATGCCAAGCGGCCTGGTGCAGCCCGTCGAAAGCCAGCACCTCGGCCGCCAGCGGCGGCACCTGGGCGAGCGCGCCCAGCGGCACGCCCAGTCCGAGCGCGACCGCCAGCACACCCGTCCGGATACCGCGTGCCTTCATATCAGAGCAGGCCCTTGACCTTCTCGAGCGCTGCGTTGGCGCACTGCTCGTCGAGGTGGCCACCGGGCGCGCCGCCCACGCCGACCGCGCCGATCACTTCATTGCCCGACTTGATCGGCACGCCGCCGCCCAGCGCCAGGAAGCCCGGCATGAACACCAGGTTGGCGGCCGCCGGGTTCTTTTGCGCGTTTTCCATCACGGCCTGCGTCGTGCTCTTGGTGGAGGCCGAGGTCCAGGCCTTGCGCTCGCTCGAACCCAGCGTGTGCGGGCCAGCGTTGTCGGCGCGCAGCACGGCACGCACGGTGCCGGCGCGGTCGACCACGGTGGCGGACACGTTGTAGCCATTGGCCGTGCAGGCCGCCACGGCTTCGGCCGCGATCTGGTTGGCGAGCGCGAGCGACATGTTCTTTTCGGTGCGCACTGCCGGTGCGGGCGTCTGGGCCTGGGCGACGGAAGCGGCGAGCAGGACGGCGAGGCTGCCGAGACGAACGATGGTTTGCATTGTTTGGTTTCTCCAGTGGATTCGGGTGGTTGCGCCGGCTGTTGCCGACGGCTGCGCCACTGTAGAAAACCCCGGCCCCGCGAACCATTCGTACCGGCTACGCTCGCCGCTGCGTAGTTCTACGGAGCGCCGTCGTCCACCAGCACCGCATAGCGCCGGATCAGCTGCGCCAGCGAATCGCAGTCGAGCTTGGCGAACAGGTTGGCGCGGTGCGTCTCCACCGTGCGCGGCGACAGCGCCAGCGTGCGCGCGATCTCCTTGTTGGTGAGCCCCTGCACGATGAAGGCCAGCACCTCGCGCTCCCGCTCCGACAGCTGCGCCACCCGCTCGCGCGCGGCGTTGTCGGCCTGCGAGCGTTCGCGCGAGCGCACATGCTGGCGCACGGCCTGCTGCAGCGCCTCGAGCAGCTGCTCGTCGTCCACCGGCTTCTCGAGGAACTCGGCCGCACCCGCCTTGAAGGCGCGGCGGCACATCTCGACGGTGCCGTGGCCCGTCAGCATGATCACCGGCTGGTCCACGCCCTGCGCGACCAGCCGGTCGAGCACCGTGAGCCCGCTGATGCCGGGCATGCGCACGTCGAGCACGATGGCGCCCACGCTCGCGCGGTCGAAGCCGTCCATGAAGGCCTGCGGGTCGGCCCAGGCCTGCACGCGCAGCCCGACCGTGCCGATCAGCAGCGAGAGGCTGTCGCGCACCGCCTGGTCGTCGTCGATCAGGTGGATCAGCGGGGACTGCGGCGGATGGATGTTCGGAGTGTTCACGACGACGATGACAGCGACGACTACGGCTTGGCCAGCGGCAGCAGCAAGGTGAAGCACGCGCCGCGCGGCGAGGCATTGGCGGCGCTCAGGCTGCCGCCCATGCCGCTTGCCAGCGTCTCGCTGAGGCTCAGGCCGAGGCCCAGCCCGCCCTCGCGCGTGCTGAAGAAGGGTTCGAAGAGACGCGGCAGCGCCTCGGGCGCGATGCCGCGTCCGTTGTCGGTCACGGTCAGGACGCCCTCCTGTCCCTTGCGATCGACGGACACCACCAGGCGCCGCTCGGCGGCCGGCACCAGGTCGAGCGCCTGCAGCGCGTTCATCAGCAGGTTGTGCACGATCTGCTCGAGCGCCACGTCCTCGGCCTGCACGCGCACCGGCGCATGCGCCGAGGCATCGAACTGCGCTGCCACGCCGCGCTTCGCGAACTCGGGCGCCAGCAGGTGCATGGCGCTGCGCACCACGTCCTGCAGCACCAGCGGCTTCGTCTCGCTGCCGGCGCCCGGCCGTTCGATCACGCGGCGCAGCCGCCCCACCACGCCTGCCGCGCAGCGCGCCTGCTCTGCCGCACGCCCCATCGCATCGCGTGCGGTGTCCAAGTCGGGCGGATCGTCGTCGAGCAGGCGGCGCGCAGCCTGGGTGTTGGCCAGCACCGCTGTGAGCGGCTGGTTGAGTTCGTGCGCGAGGCCGGCGGAGAGCTCGCCCAGCGCGTTGAGCCGCGCGACCTGCCCGAGCCGCAGCAGCTCTTCTGCGCGGCGCCGCGCGACGCGCTGGCGCTGCGCAGCCCGCAGGCCCACGAGCAGCACCGCCATGGCCGCGGCCCAGCCTGCAATGGCACGCCACGGCAGTTCGCTCCAGCCGACCTGCCGCACCGCGACCAGATCGAAGGGCTGGCTCGGCGATGCCAGTGCCTTGCTCAGCTCGAAGCGCCATCCGTTCGCGCCCGCGGAGAGCATGCCGGGCTGCAGCACCAGTTGCTGCCCGTCGCGCTGCAGGCTCAACCGCACGGGGCTGCGCTGCGGATTCATCGGCCAGTCGCGCCACGGCACGGAGCCGGCCAGGTCGATGTCCAGCGCGTAGCTGAACGGCGTGGCGCCTGTCACTAGCACGTAGCGGCCACGGGCCAGGTCGAGCGCTGCCAGCTCGGCGCGCTGCAGGCTTCGCGAGCGTGCCTCGGCCGCTGCCAGTGCGGCGGCCTGCGAGCTGTCCGGCCAGGGCTCGTCGCGATCGCGGCGCTGCACGCGCAGGATCGACGCATACACCGAGGGCAGGCGCTGCTCGGGATGGTCCGCGCCGGTGCTGGGCTCCAGCAGCGCGAGCGTGGCCAGCACGGCGTCGTACTGCACCATCTGCTGGCTCATGAGGCGGTGCGCGATGCGCACGTCGGTCTCGAAGTCCTGGTGCATCCGCGCCAGCTCCGAGCGTGCAAGCCACACCGCGCCCACGGCGGTGAGCGCCAGCCATGCCAGCCACCAACCGCCTTGCGAACGCAACCACTGTTTCATGGCGCGGATTGTGCCCGGCGCCGCGGCACCGCCCGCTTGGCCGAAAATGCGGCACCAGACATGGCCGATACGCAGGACTCTCTCTTCCCCGATCTCCCGCGCCCCGAGGGCGCACCGGCAGCCGCACCGGCGCCCGCCGAGCCGTCCGCGAAGAAGAAGCCGCGCACGGCCACCGTCGAGCCCGCGCCAGCCGACCCGGAACTCGTCGAACTGGCGGCCGCCTTGCCGTCCAACCTGCGGCTCGGCACCTCGTCGTGGAGCTACCCGGGCTGGGCCAATCTCGTCTGGGACGGCGAGTACGCCGAAACCGTGCTGTCGAAGAACGGCCTCTCCGCGCTCGCGAAGCACCCGCTGCTGCGCACCGTGAGCGTGGACCGCAACTTCTACCGCGCCCTCACCGCCAGCCAGTACGCGCGCTACGCGGGCATGGTGCCCGACGACTTCCGTTTCATGGTGAAGGCCCCGAGCCTCGTGACCGACGCCACCGTGCGCGACGAAAGCGGTCGGGGCATGCAGGCCAACCCGGTGTTCCTCAGCAGCGAGATCGCGCGGCAGGAATTCGTGCTGCCCGCGCTGGAAGGGCTGGGCCATCGCATTGGCGTGCTGGTGTTCCAGCTGAGCCCGATCCCGGGACACATCCTGGCCGACCAGCCCGCCCTGCTCTCGCGCATTGCGGCGATGCTCGAATCGCTGCCCGACATCCGGTCGACGGCGCCCGATGCGGTGATCGCCGTCGAGGTGCGCGATCCACAGCTGCTCAACCCGGCCTTCGCAGAGATGCTGCGCAGCGTGCGCGCCACCTTCTGCATGGGCCTGCACGCCAAGATGCCGCCCATCGAAGACCAGTTGCCGATGCTTCGGGCACTGTGGCCCGGACCGCTGGTGTGCCGCTGGAACCTGCACCGGCGCCACGGCCGCTTCGGCTACGAAGACGCGGAAAAGCTCTACGGCCCCTTCGACAAGATCGTCGACCCCGACCCGGAAACCCGCGCCGCGCTCGCCAAGGTGATTGCAGGCACCACGCGCGCGGGGCAGAACGCCTTCGTCACGGTGAGCAACAACGCCGAGGGCTGCGCGCCGCTGACCATCGCCCAGTTGGCGCGGGACATCCTCGAACTGGCGCCGCGCTAGCCGATGTTCTGCTTCGCCGCGACCGTCATCTCGACCTCGACGGTCGCGTTCTTCGGAAGCGCATAGACACCGACCGCCGTGCGCACATGCACGCCGGCGTCGCCGAACACGCGGTGCAGCAGGTCCGAGGCGGCATCGGCCACTTCGCTCTGCTGCGTGAAATCGGCCGTGCACTGCACGAACACGCCCACCCGCAGGACCTTCTCCACCGCATCGAGCGAGCCGAGGGCACGCCGCAGCAGCGCGAGGCTGCGCAGCGCGCAGATCTGCGCGCCCTCGCGCGCCTTGTCGAGCGACACTGCGTCGCCCACGCGGCCGGTGACCACCACCGTGGTGCCCACGCGCGGCACCTGGCCGCTCAGGTAGATGGTGCGACCGTCGCGCACCAGCGGCACGTAGTGGCCGCCGGCGATGATCTCGCCGTCGAAGCTGTGGCCCAGCTCCGCCGCGATCTGGTCGGCGATCTGGTCCCGGGTCTTTTCTGCTGCTGTCGTCATGTCGCTTCCGTGAAAGAGAGATTCATTGTCGCCAGCCGTTGCGCATCGAAACAGATACAGAAGGCCCCGATGCGAGACGGAACAGTTCAGGCGGCGGGGAGGTCCGGCGCGGCTTCGGGCCACCGGCCCAGCACTTCGTGGACGCCCTCGCCCACATGGCTGTCGATCAGCACCAGCGAGCCCGCGGTCCACCGGACGGACTCTTCCAGCGCATGCTTCTCCAGCTTGCGCCGCGCATAGGCCACCGTCATGTGCGGCGTGAACGAGCGCGGCGGCTTCAGGCCCGCGTCGGCCAGCGCCTCGCCCAGGCGCTGCCTGAAGGCCTTGAGCGACGAGACGCCCGAGTCGTCGTCGGCGCACAGCACGAGAGCGCCCTTGGTGTAGCTCATGGCCTTCTCGAAGACGATGTCGAATGCGGGCGGCACCACCGATGCCGCGGCCTTCACGGCCAGCGCAACCTTGTCGGCAGGCACGCTCGAATAATCGCCGAGGTCGAACAGCGTGACATGCAGGCGATGCGCGCCGACCAGCGTTCCTTTCAGTGCGTGCAGCGAATTCATGCGCTCGCCGAGCGCGGCGATCGACGCAGCGTCATGCGAGGCGGGAACGATGGCGAAGAAGAGAGAGTGCTCGAGCGCCGGCGCCACATGACGCGCCTTGCTCCGGGGACGTGGCAGAGGTTTCGGCGGAGGCTCGATACCTGGAAGAAGAAGCTGTTCTGACATGTCTCGATCATCGCCCATCGATCGGGCCCTTCATCAGCTCTTCAGCAAGCGCCAAGCAGCCCTTCAGGCTGGCTTTCGAGAATCGTTTCACGAGGGTGGCACCGCAATGCGCGGCCACCTGTCGGATCGATCTCAACCATCCAACCAGGAAACTCATCTTGACGAAAACGCAAGCCTGCACCGCCCTTGCAGCAGCCCTTCTGCTCGGCACCATCTCCACGGCCGCGAGCGCCGCCGGCCCGAACCAGGACACCGGAATCTACGTGGGCGGCGCGATCGGCCGTTCGAGCTACAGCCTGTCTAATTCCAGCCGCGTGCCCGTGCCGTGGGGCGGCGAAAAGAGCAGCAAGGCCGGCACGGCCTACAAGCTGTACGGCGGATATCGCTTCAGCGAAACCTTCGGCGTGGAAGCAGGCTATGCCCGCCTCGGCCGCGTGAGCCAATGGAGCTCGAACGGCGCCTACTCCCGCCTGCAGGCTGGCACCGGCCAGGTCTTCTACGCGGCCGCCACCGCCCGCCTGCCGCTGGGCGAGTCGTTCGCGCTCAACGGCCGCCTTGGCGTGGCGCGCGGGCGCATCTCCGGCGACAACAACTGGGCCCTGCCCAGCCAGCGCATCTCGGGCAGCTCGACCGGCATGATGGTCGGCTTCGGCGCGGAATACCGCGTGACGCAGAACCTGTCGGTCACCGCGGACTACGACTACTTCGGCAAGCTGTCGAAGCAGGCGAAGGGCGGCATGGTGACTGTGGGCCTGAAAGCGAGCTTCTGAGCATCGGCTTCTTCTTGCATCGGCGCAACGGTCACCCCCGGCCGTTGCGCCGGATTCGCGCTGGTGCCGGCAGCGACGGAGAGCCCTCCTCCCGCCTGCCAATGGTCGTCAAGCTGGCAGGCGAAGCCCACGCCGAGCGCGCTCTGACCCGCGTCACGGTACGGCAGTGCACAACACAACTCGATAATGCCGGCACTACTTCCAGCGCACTCCTCCACAGCATGAATCTCTCCGTTGCAGACCTCACGGCGTTCATAGAAATCGTGCGCAGTGGGAGCATCAGCCGTGCTGCGCAGCATCTGGGTGTCACCCAGCCCTCGGTGTCCAAGGCGATACGCCGGCTGGAGGACGAGGTGGGCGTGCAGTTGCTCGAACGGGGGCTGCACGGTGCACGCTTGACGGCCGAGGGCGAGATGTTCCTGGAAGCCGCTCGGCGTTTCGAGATGCAGCGCTTCGATCTCACGCGCGCCGCCTCCGAACTGCGCGCGCGACATGCCGGTCTGCTGCGCCTCGGCATCACCAGCCCGGCAGCCGACAGTGTCGCGGTGATGGCCGCCGCCGAGATGGTGCGCCAACGCCCCGGCATGAGGCTGTGCCTTCGCATCGGCAAGTCCGACGCACTCGATGCAGCAGTCGAAGACGGCGAGATCGATCTGGCGGTCGTGCCCTCTTACAAGGGCCAGTCCTTGCAGAGCACGCAGCTCCAGCTCGGCGAGGACCATATTCGCGTGGTGGTGCGGCTGGGGCATCCGCTGACGAAGAAGCCGGTCGTCGGCCTGAACGACCTCACGCCCTACGCGTGGGTGATGGCGCCACCGCAAAGTGCGGCGCGGAAGCATTTCTTCGCCATCTTCGAACGCAACGGCGTGCCCCTGCCGAGCGTGGCCGTCGAGACCGAATACACCTCCGAGGCGGCAATGGGGATCCTCACTTCGACGGACCTTTTGAGCATCGTGCCCGACTCCGTGCTGCGCAGCTGGCTGGGCAAGGCCGTGCCGCTGAACATTCCCGAACTCGTGGTGAACCGGACGCTGGTGCTTCTGTCGCGCCCGGGCGCAAGATGGTCCCCGCTGATGACGGACTTTCGAGAGCTGGTGTCGTCGCACCGCCCGAAGGGCCATTCCCCAGACGAATGAAACTGTGCGCCTGACGGACTGATTCTGGCGTGAATCTGGCAGTGCAATGGGAGTCTTCCAATTGCAAAGAAGCCATCCATGTCATTGCCAAACATCGTCCTGATCGTCGCCGACAACCTGGGTTGGGGCGAGCTCGGCTGCTACGGCGGCGGCGCCTTGCGCGGCGCGCCCACGCCACGCATCGACCAGTTGGCCCGTGAGGGCCTGGTGCTGCAGAACTTCAACGTCGAGAGCGACTGCGTGCCCACGCGCTCGGCGCTGATGACCGGGCGCCACCCCATCCGCACCGGGTGCCTGCAGTCCGTGCCACCGGGCATGCCGCAGGGGCTCACGCGGCGCGAGATCACGCTCGCGCAATTGCTGTCGTCGCGCGGCTATGCCACCGCGCACTACGGCAAATGGCATCTCGGCGACGTCGAAGGCCGCTACCCCTCGGACCGCGGCTTCGACGAGTGGTACGGCATTCCGCGCACCACGGACGAAAGCCAGTTCACTTCCACCACCGGCTTCGATCCCAGCGTGGTCGACCTGCCCTACATCATGGAAGGCCGGTGCGGCGAGCCCTCGCGCCAGGTCAAGGTCTACGACCTCGAATCGCGCCGAGCCATCGACGAAGAGCTCGTCGCGCGCTCATGCGATTTCATGCGCCGGCACAGCGAGGCCGGCCGGCCGTTCTTTCTGTACCTGCCGATGGTGCACCTGCACTTCCCCACGCTGCCGCACCGCGACTTTGCCGGTCGCACGGGCAACGGCGACTTCGCCGACTCCATGGCGGAGATGGATCACCGTGTCGGCCAGGTCATCGACGAGGTCTCGCGCCTGGGGCTGGCGGACGACACGCTCTTCATCTTCTGCAGCGACAACGGCCCCGAGTTCCGCGCGCCCTACCGCGGAACCGCCGGCCCATGGCGCGGCACGTACCACACGGCCATGGAAGGCAGCCTGCGCGTGCCCTTCATTGCGCGCTGGCCAGGGCGGATCGAGCCAGGCCGCGTCAGCAACGAGATCGTGCACGTGACGGATGTATTCGCGACGCTGGCGAAGGTCACGGGCGCCGAGATTCCTGCGGACCGCCCGATCGATGGCGTCGATCAACTGCCCTTCCTGCGCGGAGAGCAGGCCAAATCGGCGCGCGAGGGCTTTCCCTTCTTCATCAAGAACGAGTTGCGCGCACTGAAATGGCGCGACTGGAAGCTGCATTTCTATTGGGAGCCCGAAGTCAACGAGGGCAAAGGCAAGCTCGAGTCGCCCTACCTGTTCAACATCATTCGCGACCCCAAGGAAGAAACCGATGTGCTGGTCTTCAACACCTGGGTGATGGGGCCGATGCTGCGAATGCTGAAGGTCTTCAACGACAGCTGCCTGCAGTTTCCGAACACGCCGCCGGGTGCCGCCGACTGAGCGCGCCACGCCCTTCTTTTTTCACGCACGTCGATCCAACTGGAGAGTTGCTCATGCCTTCGCACATTTCACGCCGTCTTCTCTTAGTCGCGGGCCTCGCCAGCGGCCTGTCCTTGCAACCAGCCCTCGCACAGGAAAAGCCCTGGCCCACGGCGAAGCCCATCACGTGGATGGTGGGCTTCGTGCCCGGGGGGTCGGTCGACGTGATCACGCGCGTGATTGCCAAGGCCGTGTCCGAGAAGATCGGGCAGTCCATCGTCATCGAGAACCGGCCCGGCGCATCGGGCGCGTTGGCGCTGCAGGCGGTGGCCCGCGCACCCAAGGACGGCTACACGCTCGTGACCATTCCCGGTCCGGTGCTCTACGGCCAGCGGCAGCCGGAAATCGGCAAGGAGCTGTCGGCTGTCGCGTTGATGTCGCAGGGTCCGATCGTGCTGGTCGGCAAGAAGGACGGGGGGCCGAGCAACCTCTCCGAGCTGATTCGAGCCATGAAGAAAACGCCGTCGCAATGGAACTTCGCGAGCTCGGGGACCGGCACCGGCCAGCACCTGGCGGGCGAACTGTTCAACAGCATGGCAGGCACCGAGATGGTCCACATCCCCTACAAGGGCGGCGGCCAGGCGGTGACGGACATCATCGGCGGCCAGACCAGTCTGGGCATGCTGGGCGTGACTCCCGTGCTCGCGCACATCAAGTCGGGCCAGCTCAAGGCCTACGCGGTGACGACGACCTTCCGCATTCCCAGCCTGCCCGATGTGCCGACCATGGAAGAGGCCGGCCTCAAGGGCTATGAGGCGACGCAGTACTTCGTCGCGGCTGTCCCTTCAGGTGTCGATGCGCGCATCGTCTCGCGGCTCAACGCCGCCTTCGAGGAGACCAGCCGCACACCCGAAGTGGTGGCTGCGCTGGAGGCAGGCGGTCAGGTGGCAGGCAAGCTTTCGCCGGCAGAGACCCAGAAATTCGTCGTGAAGAGCCTCGCGAAATTCGACGCGGTGGCGAAGAAGGCCAACATCACGCTCAACTGAGGCCGAGTCGGCGACGCGCCGCTTGATCGAACCCAGCGACGGTGCTCAGGAAGCACCGCGAAGAACCAAGGTCCCCTTCACTCCCACTCGATCGTCGCCGGCGGCTTGCTCGACACGTCGTAGGTCACGCGGTTGATGCCGCGCACCTCGTTGATGATGCGGCCCGACACCTTCTTGAGCAGCGCGTACGGCAGCTCGGCCCAGTCAGCGGTCATGAAGTCGCTGGTCTGCACGGCGCGCAGTGCCACCACGTAGTCGTAGGTGCGGCCGTCGCCCATCACGCCCACGCTCTTCACGGGCAGGAACACGGTGAAGGCCTGGCTCGTGAGGTCGTACCAGGTCTTGCCGGTGGCTTCGTCGGTGAAGTTGCGCAGCTCCTCGATGAAGATCGCGTCGGCGCGGCGCAGCAGGTCGGCGTATTCCTTCTTCACCTCGCCGAGGATGCGAACGCCCAGGCCCGGGCCGGGGAACGGGTGGCGATACACCATCTCGGGCGGCAGACCCAGGGCCACGCCCAGTTCGCGCACTTCGTCCTTGAACAGGTCGCGCAGCGGCTCCAGCAGCTTGAGGCCGAGCTGCTCGGGCAGGCCGCCCACGTTGTGGTGGCTCTTGATGGTGACGGCCTTCTTGCTCTTGGCGCCGCCCGACTCGATGACGTCGGGGTAGATCGTGCCCTGCGCCAGGAAGGTCGCGCCCTTGTGACCGCCGCCGCCCGCCTTGAGCTTCGCAGCCTCCTGCTTGAACACGGTGACGAACTCGCCGCCGATGATCTTGCGCTTGGCTTCCGGGTCGCTCACGCCCGCGAGCTTGCCGAGGAACAGGTCGCTGGCGTCGACGCGGATCACCTTCGCGTGCAGCTTGCCCTCGAACATCTCCATGACCATGTCACCCTCGTTCAGGCGCAGCAGGCCGTGGTCGACGAACACGCAGGTCAGCTGGTCGCCGATGGCGCGGTGGATCAGCGCGGCAGCCACGCTCGAATCCACGCCGCCCGAAAGGCCCAGGATGACTTCTTCATCGCCCACCTGCTCGCGGATCTTCTGCACGGCTTCGGCGATGTGGTCGCGCATGACCCAGTCGGGCTTCGCGCCGCAGATGCCGAGCACGAAGCGTTCGAGGATCGCCTTGCCCTGGATGGTGTGCGTGACCTCGGGATGGAACTGCACCGCGTAGTAGCGGCGAGCCTCGTCGGCCATGCCGGCGATGGGGCAGCTCTCGGTGCTGGCCATGAGCTTGAAGCCCGGCGGCAGTTCGGTGACCTTGTCGCCGTGGCTCATCCACACGTTGAGCATGCCGTGGCCTTCGGCGGTGGTGAAGTCGGCGATGTCCTTCAGCAGTGCGGTGTGGCCGTGGGCGCGCACTGCCGCAAAGCCGAACTCGCGCTTGTGGCCGCCCTCGACCTTGCCGCCGAGCTGGTGCGCCATGGTCTGCATGCCGTAGCAGATGCCGAGCACGGGCACGCCCAGGTCGAACACGGCCTGCGGGGCCTTGTCGGTGGTTTCCTCATACACGCTGGCGTGGCTGCCGGAGAGGATCACGCCCTTGAGGTGGCCGTCGGCCGCGTATTCGCGCACCCATTCGTCGGTGACGTCGCAGGGATGCACTTCGCTCAGCACATGCGCTTCGCGCACGCGGCGTGCGATGAGCTGCGTGACCTGCGAGCCGAAATCGAGGATGAGGATCTTGTCGTGTTGCATGGCGAAGGACTCAGAGCGTTGAAATGTCGAGCAGCTTCACACCCGCCCGGGGTGCAGCCTTGATGAGTTGCTCGTCGAAGGTGGCGAGCGGGAGGTTGAGCGACTTGGCGAGCCAGAGATAGCCCGCGTCGTAGAGCGAGATGCCGGCATCGATGGCCACGGCGAGCACGGCCTTGTGCTGGGCTGGCGCGAGTTCGTGCAGTTCGACGCGGTGGCGGATGGCGTCGAGCACGCTCCACAGCCCTTCGACGGAATACGAGGGAATGCGGCCGCTGCGCACGCCGTTGGCGAGGATGTTGGCGCACTCCCATTGCCAGGCGTTGGGCGCCTGCGGCTCCACTTCGTCGCGGCGGATCGCGGCGTAAAGCTTGCGGGTGTGTTCGCTGGCCATGTCGGGCAGCAGCCAGGCGGCGGTGACCGAGGCGTCAATGACGAAGGCGGTCACTGCTGGCGCCCCTCGTCGAGCAGGGCGCGCAGCTGCGGGCCGGGCTGGATGGTGGCGTGCAGCGCGTCGATCTGGCCCAGCTCGCGCTCGATCTGCTCGTCGGTGATGACCGGCTTGCGGCGCACCGGCAGCATGCGCACGACTTCCTTGCCGTGGCGGGTGATGCGAACCTCCTCGCCCCTTTCGACCGAGTCGATCAGGGCGGAGAAGTTGTTCTTGGCTTCGGCGATGCCGATGGATTGCATTTGGGCCAGAAAATATGAATCTGGCCCAAATTCTAAATCCAATCTGGCCTGACTTTCAAGGTCTGGCCAGAACCCACTCAATCAGCGCGGTAGTTCGGCGCTTCCTTCGTGATCTGCACGTCGTGGACGTGGCTCTCACGGATGCCGGCGGTGGTGATCTCGACGAACTCGGCCTTGTTCTGCATGTCGGCGATGGTCGCGCAGCCGCAGTAGCCCATGCTGGCGCGCACGCCGCCGGCCATCTGATAGACGATGGAGACGATCGAGCCCTTGTAGGGCACGCGGCCTTCGATGCCTTCGGGCACCAGCTTGTCGGTGTTGGGATTGCCGGTGGTCGACTCCTGGAAGTACCGGTCGGCGCTGCCCTGCTGCATGGCGCCGATGGAGCCCATGCCGCGGTAGCTCTTGTAGCTGCGGCCCTGGTACAGCACGATTTCGCCGGGCGCCTCTTCGGTGCCGGCGAACATGCTGCCCATCATGACGGTGCTGGCACCGGCCGCGATGGCCTTGGCGATGTCGCCCGAGTAGCGCACGCCGCCGTCGGAGATCAGCGGAATGCCGGTGCCCTGCAGCGCGGTGGCGACGCTGTCGACCGCCATGATCTGCGGCACGCCCACGCCGGCCACGATGCGGGTGGTGCAGATGGAACCGGGGCCGATACCGACCTTGACCGCGTCGGCGCCGGCGTCGGCCAGCGCGCGGGCCGCGTCGCCGGTGGCGATGTTGCCGCCGATCACGTCGACCTGCGGATAGTTCTTCTTGACCCAGCGCACGCGCTCGATCACGCCGGCGCTGTGGCCGTGGGCGGTGTCGACCACGATGGCGTCGACGCCGGCCTTCACCAGCGCCTCGACGCGCTCCTCGGTGCCATCGCCCACGCCGACCGCCGCGCCCACGCGCAGGCGGCCGTTGGGGTCGCGCGCGGCATTGGGGAAGCTGGTCTGCTTGGTGATGTCCTTGACGGTGATGAGGCCCTTGAGCTCCCAGTCGCCGTTGATGACGAGCAGGCGCTCGAGCTTGTGCTTGTTCAGCAGCGCCTTGGCCTCGGCGAGCGTGGTGCCGTCGGGCACGGTGATGAGCTTTTCGCGGCGCGTCATGATCTCGCTGACGGGCACGTCGTACCGGTTCTCGAAGCGCAGGTCGCGCCCGGTGACGATGCCGACCACCTTGCCGGCGTCGACCACCGGAAAGCCCGAGATGCCGAGCTGGTCGGACAGGGCCATCACCTGGCGCACCGAGTGCGTTGGCGTGATGACGACCGGATCGCGCAGCACGCCCGACTCGTAGCGCTTCACGCGGGCCACTTCTGCGGCCTGCTGCTGGGCGGTGAGGTTCTTGTGCACGATCCCGATGCCGCCTTCCTGCGCGATGGCGATCGCGAGGCGGGCTTCGGTCACGGTGTCCATTGCCGCAGAGACGAGCGGCAGGTTCAGCGTGATGTTGCGGGAGAGCTTGGTGGCGAGGGAGGTGTCCTTGGGCAGGACCTGGGAGAAGGCTGGCACCAACAACACGTCGTCGAAGGTCAGCGCTTTGCCGAGAAGGCGCATGGGTGAGGCTCCAAAAGATGGATTGTAACGAGGCCTCCGCCCGGTTTGCCGGCCCGGGGCAATTTCAGGGCGTTGCAAAAGCACCGAACCCGGATGTTGCAAAAAGTAAGGCCCGGCTAAACTTCGGGGATGAAATTCGTGCACTGGCTGGTACTGGGATGTGTCGTTGCGCTGCCGCTTTCGGCGAGCGCTCAATGGCAATGGATCGACAAGAACGGCAAGAAGGTCTACAGCGACCAGGCTCCGCCGCCCGACGTGCCCGAGAAGAACATCCTGCGCCGTGTGGGCCCGCCGCCGGCGGCGCGTTCCACCGCCAATCCGAACGTCGACGCTCCGCCCGCCGCGGAAGGCACCGCCGACGCCCCCGCTGCCGCGCCGAAGGCTGCCGCAGCCCCGAAGCCCACCGGCGTCGACAAGGAGCTCGAGGAAAAGACCAAGAAGGCCGAAGCCGAACAGAAGGCCAAGCAGGCCGAGGAGCAAGCCAAGGTCGCGAAGGCGAAGGCCGACAACTGCGCCCTCGCCCGCCAGAGCAAGGCCACCGTCGACAGCGGCATCCGCCTCGCGCGGGTTAACGCCAAGGGCGAGCGCGAAATCATGGACGACGCTGCCCGCGCTGCCGAGCAGAAGCGCATTCAGGACGTCATCAGCAGCGACTGCAAGTAGCCGCAGTCATCGCAGTTTCTCAGTAGCCGGCCTTGCCGCCCTTGCGGCGGTTGGCGAACAGCCCGGTTCCCCTGGCGCCCTGCCGCTGGAAGCGCTCCCGGCGCGCCACCTTCGGGTCGACCTTGAGCGGCCGGCACAGCTCGACACGGTCGCCGTCCTTCAGCGCCTGATCCCACTCGACGGCCTTGCCCCAGATGCCCGGCGTCATGGCATGGCGCCAATCCAGCGCCGGAAAACGTTGCGAAAGATCGCTGGCCCGGACGGCGTCGGCCAGCGTCGCGTCGGCCGGGAGATGCAGCACCTGCTCGAACACCTCGCGTGCCGCGGGGGAGCAGCTCAGCGTGACCTCGATGGCCATCGGGATCAGGGCGAGCCGTAGACGTGCTCGGCGCGCTTGACGAAGGCCTCGACCAGGCTGGAAGCAATGGTGTCGAACACGGGGCCCACGAGCGCCTGCAGGGCGAAGTTGCTGAAGCCGTAGCTCAGGTGCAGCTCGACGCGGCAGGCGCGTTCGCCTTCCTCTCCCACAGGCGTGAATTTCCACTTGCCGTCGAGGTTGGAGAACGGCCCGTCGACCAGCTTCAGCTGCACCTCGCGCCCCGGAACATGGGTGTTGCGGGTGGTGAAGCTCTGGTGCAGCCCGGCGAAAGCGAGGCCGACTTCGGCCGTCATGCCGGCCTCGTCCTCCTCGATGACGCGCGACTTGTCGCACCACGGAAGGAACTGCGGATATTTGGCCACGTCGGTGACCAGCGCATACATCTCTTCGGCGCTGTACCAGATGAGGACGGACTTGTTGACTGTTTTCATAGAATCGGCACAGCGTGCGCGACGGATTGTATTGAAGCCATGCAGCCCCCATATTCCCGAGTCATGGCCACCAAGAAACAAGATACCTCCTCCCGCATCGCCGACAACAAGAAGGCCGCGTACAACTACTTCTTCGAAGAGCGCTTCGAGGCCGGCATGGTCCTCGAAGGCTGGGAAGTGAAGTCGCTGCGCGAAGGCAAGGTGCAGCTCACCGACGGCTACGTGGTGATCCGCAACGGCGAACTCTTCGTGCTGGGCTGCCAGATCAATCCGCTCAAGAGCGCTTCCACGCACGTCAACCCCGATTCGGTCCGCACCAAGAAGCTGCTGCTGAAGAAGGACGAGATCCGCCGCCTGATTGGCAAGGTCGAGCAGAAGGGCTACACGCTGGTGCCGCTCAACCTGCACTGGAAGGCCGGCAAGGTGAAGTGCGAGATCGCGCTGGCCAAGGGCAAGGCCGAACACGACAAGCGCGACACCATCAAGGACCGCGAAGGCAAGCGCGAGGTCGAGCGTGCGATGAAGAGCCGCAACCGCTGAAGAATCTTTTTTGCGGGCGATGGAATAAAAGCCGCGCCGCTGGCGTTTGTGCGGTTGTCACCGGAAGCCCCGGTGGCGCCACCAACAAGGAGTTCTTCCATGTCGCCTTTCCGCGCATCTTCCGCCGTCCTGCTGAGCGCCGTTCTCGCGCTCCCCGCCTTCGCCCAGCCCAAGCCCGCCGACGGCGCCCTCGTGGGGCCGAACGGCATGACGCTCTACACATTCGACAAGGACACGGCCGGCAGCGGCAAGTCGGTTTGCAACGGCGCCTGCGCCACCAACTGGCCGCCCTTCATGGCGGCCGACGGCGACAAGCCCGGCGGCGACTTCACCATCGTCACCCGCGACGACGGCAAGAAGCAATGGGCCGCCAAGGGCTGGCCGCTGTACTACTGGGCCAAGGACACCAAGCCCGGCGACAAGACCGGCGACGGCGTCAACGGCACCTGGAAGACCGCCAAGCCCTGATCCGCCGGCCTTTCCCCCTTCGCCCTTCGCCCCATGGACGCCCGCCTGCTGGTCGAACACATCCCGAGCCTGCGCCGCTATGCGCGGGCGCTCACGGGCAACGCGTGGGCGGCGGACGACCTGGTGCAGGACACGCTCGAGCGCGCCTGCAGCAAATGGCGCCTGTGGGTGGTGGGCAGCGACCTGCGGGCGTGGCTCTTCACCGTCATGCACAACATCTTCGCGAGCCAGGTGCGCCGCACGCCTGCACCCCACGCCGTGGTTCCGCTCGACGAGGTAGCCCAGGAGGTGCAGGGCATCGCCGACTCGGGCCGCGACCAGGGCGCCGGCATCGACCTGCAGCGCTGCCTCATGCAGTTGCCCGAGGAGCAGCGCGCCGTGCTGCTGCTGGTGACGCTCGAAAACCTGTCGTATGCCGAAGTCGCCAGGGTGCTCGGCGTTCCGGTCGGCACGGTGATGTCGCGCCTGTCGCGTGCCCGCGTGCGGCTGCAGGAACTGATGGACGGCGCATCGCCCGCCGTTCGGCCCGGCCTGCGCCGCCTCAAGTGAAAACCGCCGCAGCATCATGAACCGCCCTGCCCCACCCCCTACCGACGACGAACTGCACGCCTGGGTCGACGGCCAGCTGCCTCCGGATCGCCATGACGCGGTCGAGGAAGCGATCGCACGCGATCCTGAAATCGCCGCCAGGGTCGCGGCCTGGCACACGCAGCGCGACTCGCTGCGCCGGCTGCACGGCGAGCTGCTCGACGCCCCCATCCCAACGCCGTTGCTGGGCGCTCTCGACCGCCGCCAGCCACGCCGGACGCAGCAGCGCAGCTCGTGGATGCGCTGGGGCGGCCTGGCGGCCGGCCTGCCGGTCGCCTTCGCCGCCGGCTGGCTGGGGAATGCGCAATGGGCCCAGCGGTCCGCGCCGAGCGCCGGCATCCAGCTTGCCCGTGCGCCTGCCGTGCGCGAGTTCGTTCACGATGCGTCGATCGCGCACGTCGTCTACGCGCCCGAGAAAAGGCATCCCGTGGAAGTGGCCGCGTCCGAGCAGCAGCACCTGGTGCAGTGGCTCTCCAGGCGCCTGGACCGTCCGCTGAAGGTGCCCGACCTCTCCAGCCTGGACTACACGCTGGTCGGTGGACGCCTGCTGCCCGGCGAAACCGGCGCGCGCGCGCAGTTCATGTTCGAAGACGCCGCCGGCGAGCGCGTGACGCTCTACATCGGCACCCTCGACGCCCGCGCCGCCGGAGCCTCGAAGACGGCGCCTTCGGCCAACGAAACCGCCTTCCGCTTCGCCTCCGAAGGCCCCGTGCCGAGCTTCTACTGGGTAGACCAGGGATTCGGCTACGCCATCGCCGGCAAGCTGCCGCGCGACCTTTTGCTCAAACTCGCGACGCTCGCCTACCGCGATTTGTCGTAACGACCGCATAAACTGCCTGTTCGCGCAATCACCCTGGCCGGCATCCAGCCGCCGGCAAGGTTTTCGCGATTTTTCAACCGAAGGAGAAACTGCATGAAATTGCTCAGCGCCTCGATCCTCGCGGCGGCCCTGCTTGCCGGCTGCGGCAGCATGTCCAACAAGACCGCAAGCGCACCCGACACGCCCACCCGCACCGCCGACGGCGTGCTGGTCGGACCGAACGGCATGACGCTGTACACCTTCGCCAAGGACACCGCCGGTGCCGGCACCTCGGCCTGCAACGGCCAATGCGCCGCCAACTGGCCCCCGCTCGGCGTGGCGGACGCAGCCAAGCCCATGGGCGGCTACACCATCATCATTCGCGAAGACGGCAAGCGCCAATGGGCCTACAAGGGCTGGCCGCTGTACTACTGGGCCAAGGACGCCAAGCCCGGCGACAAGACCGGCGACGGCTTCGCCAACGGCGCCTGGAAGCTCGCCCGTCCCTGATCGTCTGCGGACCTGAAGACTCCGAAACGCCGGCACCCGCCGGCGTTTTTTCTTTTCGGCCCTTTGCTGCCGTTCCGCCCTTCCCTGATGCTCCTGCCGGTTTCCCCGGTACGGCAACGGCGCCGCCCACGGCAGAATCCCCCGCATGACGCCAGACGCCAACCCGGACGCGTTCCTCGCCCTGCTGACCCAGGGCCTCATCACCGACGCACAGCACGACGCCGCACGTGCGCACCCCGAGGCATCCTCCCTTGCGCCGCTGCCGAGCCCGGCCCACGCGCTGGCATGGATGCGCGTGCGCGGGCTGATTACCGAGGACGAGCAGAACGCAGCGCTCGACAGCATCGCCGACGACGCCCCTCATGCGGACGACGCGGCCGACACCGCCATCGATGCCGACGACCTCGTCGAACTGGCCGAACAGGGCATCACGCACGAGGCCATCGACGCGCTCTTCAAGGACGCCCTGATCGATGCCGAGACGCGCGACATGGCGCTGGCCGAAACACCGGTCGCGGGCAGCGTTGCCGCCTCCCCCGTGGCCACGCTGGCCTGGCTTGCGACCGAGGGCCCGCTCGAGAAGGAAGGCTTCGAGGCCCTGCGCGCCCAGGTCGCGGCCGAGCCGGCCTTTGCCACGGCCGTCGAGCGCGCCCGCATCGTGGCCGAGGCACAAGCCCTGGTCGAAGCCGACGAGCAAGCCGCCAGGGCGTGGCAGGCGCGTGCGCAGCGCAGCCGGCGCATCGGCGCGTGGAAATTCCTGGCGACCGTGGCGGTGATCGGCGGCGGCATCGGCTGGTATGCGTTCGCCCCGACGAGCGTGCCGGCCTGCGACGCTGCATCCACGCGCAAGACGCTCGACAGCCTGATGCGCCGCGTGAGCATGGACGTGCGCATGCGCCGCCTCGACCCGAACGGCGGCGCCGTGATCGAGACGCCATCCGTGAGCAGCCTGCGCGAGGTCGGCTATCTCAAGCCGGAACGCGTGCGCGGCTGCATGGCGGTCATGACGCAAGGCGACAGCAAGGAGCCGATGGCCTACACCATCGGCCCAACGGACCCCAAGGGCGACGAAATGGTGGTCCGCGGCGCGGACGTGGCCATCGTCCAGGCCCGCTTCGGCAACCTCGATGCCGACGGCAGGCCGCTCTACAACGCCGAGCCCATCGGCCGCATGGCGATGGAGAAGGCATTCCGCGAAGGCGCTGCCCCGCTCGGAGCGGCCCGGGCCGCCTCGGCCGCACGCATGCGCCCGCGCACCGAGCCGGGCCTGGTACGCAAGGACCCGAACCGCTCGCGCGAGATCGCCGAGATCGAACCCACGGGCCCCTGCCGAAAGCTCGAGGACGGCACGGGCCATGCCTGCCCGCTGGTCGTCGAATACAACGACAGCCTGCTGGGAGCGTTCACGGGCGGCGACGGCTCGCTGCCGGTGAGAGGCGAATTCACGTTCGTGGAGGACAACGGCAACTGGCGCGTCGGCGACGATTTCGCGCAGACCTTCATGCGCAGGGTGCTCGAGGCCCGTATGGCTGGCATGGCCGGCATGGCTGGCACGGGCGCACCGGACACGAGCATCCAGCAGTAGCTCGGCGCGCCAGACTTCAGCACGTCAGTGCGCGCCCGGCACCGCAGTGTCGGCCGCCGAGGTGCGCCGCCCGCGCAGCGCCAGCAATTCGTTGGACACCAGCGCACCGATGACCAGTGCGCCCCCGGTCAGCACGCTCGGCGCAGGCTGCTCGCCGGCGCCGATCCAGGCCAGCGCGATGCCGAAGATCACCTCCAGCAGCGCCAGCAGTGCAACCTCGGGCGCCTTCAGCACCTGTGCGCACAGCACCGATAGCACGCAGGGAATGGCCAGCTGGAACACGCCCAGGAAGGCCAGCAGCCCAAGATCGTGCGCACCAGCCTGGAACGGCCAGGCAAGCGGCAACGTGAAGAGCACGGTGATCACCGCGCCGATGAGCACCGCCGGCACGAGGTCGATCCTGTGGCCCCTGGCCTGCGCATGCTGCACCACGGTCCAGTTGGCAGCGCCGGCCAGCGGCACGCACAGCGCGAGCAGCGTGCCCGCCAGCGACCCGCCTCCGCCCTGCACCAACTGGGTGCCGTACATCCAGCCGATGCCCGCCCCCGCGACCACGATGGCCAGCCAGGTGCGCGCGGGCAGCCTGTGCCCGATGAAGAAGCGCGCCGCCAGCGCGGTGAACAGCGGCCCGAGCGACATGGTGACGAGCACGCTGGCCGTCGAAGCCAGCGTGAGCGCGACCATGAAGGCCGTGAACATCACGGCCCAGCACACGCCGGAGATCCAGATTTCGCGCCCGCCGCGGCGCAATTGGGAGAACACGGCGCGTCCGCGCCACAGCGGCAGGATCACCAGCAGCGCCAGCGTCGTGAAGAGGCTGCGCCAGAAGGTGATCTCGAAGCTGTGCGCCTGCGCCAGATGCCGCGTGACGACGCCCGCCGTGCCCCACATCAGGGTCACGACGACCATCAGCCAGACGGCGCCGCCGTGCGTCAGGCGCATTGAAGGAGAAGAAAAGAACGGTGCCTCGGTGGCGGCCGCCCGATCAGCCCTGCATCAGGTCGCGGCTGGCGCGCTTGCGCTCGTGTTCCTTCAGGAAGCGCTTGCGCAGGCGCACGCTCTTGGGCGTGATCTCGACCAGCTCGTCGTCCTCGATGAATTCCACGCCGTATTCGAGCGTGAGTTCGATCGGGGGCGTGATCTTGATCGCGTCTTCCTTGCCCGAGACGCGGAAGTTCGTCAGCTGCTTGGTGCGCGTGGCGTTCACCACCAGGTCGTTGTCGCGGCTGTGGATGCCGACGATCATGCCCTCGTACACCGGATCGTTCGCCTTCACGAACATGCGGCCGCGGTCGTCCAGCTTGCCCAGCGCGTAGGTGAAGATCTCACCGTCGTCCATCGAGATCAGCACGCCGTTCTTGCGGCCGCCGATGTCGCCCTTGTGCGGCTCGTAGCTGTCGAAGATGTTGCTGATGAGGCCCGAGCCGCGCGTCAGGTTCAGGAATTCGTTCGTGAAGCCGATCAGGCCGCGCGCCGGAATGCGGTATTCGAGGCGCACGCGGCCGCGACCGTCCGGCTCCATGTTGACCAGCTCGCCCTTGCGCTCGCCCAGCGCCTGCATCACGCCACCCTGGTGGCCTTCCTCGATGTCGGCCGTCACGAGCTCGATCGGCTCGTGGCGCTCGCCGTTGATTTCACGGAACACCACGCGCGGCTTCGACACGGCCATTTCGTAGCCTTCGCGGCGCATGTTCTCCAGCAGGATGGTCAGGTGCAGTTCACCGCGGCCCATCACTTCGAACACGCCTTCCTCGCTGGTCTCGTTCACGCGCAGCGCGACGTTGTGCTGCAGTTCCTTCTGCAGGCGGTCCCAGATCTGGCGGCTGGTGACGAACTTGCCTTCGCGGCCGGCCAGGGGGCTGGTGTTGACGCAGAAATTCATCGTCAGCGTGGGCTCGTCGACCTTCAGCATCGGCAGCGGCGCCGGGTTGGCCGGGTCGGTGACGGTCACGCCGATGCCGATGTCGGCAATGCCGTTGATCAGCACGATCTCGCCCGGGCCTGCTTCGGTGGCCTGCACGCGGTCCAGGCCCTGGAAGGTCAGCACCTGGTTCACGCGGCCCTTGAGGGTCTTGCCGTCAGGGCCTTCCATGACCAGCACGTCCATCATGGGCTTGAGCGTGCCCTGGCTGATGCGGCCGACGCCGATGCGGCCGACGAAGGTCGAGAAGTCGAGTGCGGAAATCTGCAGCTGCAGCGGCGCGGACGGGTCGCCCTTCTGCGAAGGAACGTGCTTCAGGATGGTGTCGAACAGGGCCGACATGTCGGGGCCCCACTGCTCGCCCTGCGCGCCCTCTTCCAGCGAGGACCAGCCGTTGATGCCCGAGGCGTACACCACCGGGAAGTCGAGCTGTTCGTCGGTCGCGCCGAGCTTGTCGAACAGGTCGAAGGCAGCGTTGACCACCTTGTCGGGGTTGGCGCCCGGCTTGTCGACCTTGTTCACCACCACGATGGGCTTCAGGCCCAGCGCCAGCGCCTTCTTGGTCACGAAGCGGGTCTGCGGCATCGGGCCTTCCTGGGCGTCGATGAGCAGCAGCACGCCGTCGACCATCGAGAGAGCGCGCTCCACCTCGCCGCCGAAGTCCGCGTGGCCGGGGGTGTCGACGATGTTGATGTGCGTGCCCTTCCAGCTCACGGCGCAGTTCTTGGCCAGGATGGTGATGCCGCGTTCCTTTTCGATCGCGTTGTTGTCCATCACGGTGTCGACCACTTTTTCGTGCTCGGCGAAGGTGCCCGACTGGCGCAGCAACTGGTCGACCATCGTGGTCTTGCCATGGTCAACGTGGGCAATGATGGCGATATTGCGGATTTGCTTGGTACTCATGGTGTCGCTTCGGTCTGTTGTGCGTTCAAAAGAATTTGCTGGATTTCGATGGGGTTCAGCAAGCGCCCCGGAATCAGTTCGCCGGCCTTGACGTGGGCCGTGCCGAGAAAGGCCGGCGGCTGGGTGCCGAAGACGGCAACCTCCTCCGCATCGGTCCAGGCCCCGCGGCGGCGCAGGCCGGAAAGAAAACGTGCCGCATCTTCCGTGCCCAGCGTGACGCGGCTGTGGCCGCCCACGAGCGTCTCGGCCGGCAGGAGCTGCGCGAGGCGCTCTTCCTCGTCCATGGCCTCCAGTGCCTCGATGGTGACGCACTGGGCCTCGGCGAAGCCGCCGGTGGCGACGCGCCGCAGCGAGGTCAGGTGTGCGCCGCAGCCGAGCGCCTCGCCGATGTCCTCGCCCAGGGTGCGAATGTAGGTGCCCTTGCTGACGGAGGCAAAGATGCGGATGGTGGCATCGTCGATCGCCCGGATCTCGAGCTTGTGGATCACCACGTCGCGCGGCGCCCGTTCGACCTCCACGCCTTCGCGGGCGTACTCGTACAGCGCCTTGCCGTCCTTCTTGAGCGCGCTGTGCATAGGTGGCACCTGGCGGATCGGACCGGTGAACTGCGCCTCGACGCGTGCGAGGTCTTCGGGCGTGACATGGACCGGGCGTTCGGAAATCACCTCGCCCTCGGCATCGCCGGTCGACGTCTTCACGCCGAGGCGGGCGATGGCCACGTAGGTCTTGTCAGCGTCCAGGTGCAGTTGGCTGAACTTGGTGGCGGCGCCAAAGCACAACGGCAGGACGCCGGTCGCCAGCGGATCGAGCGTGCCGGTATGGCCCGCCTTTTCGGCGCGCAGCAGCCACTTGGCCTTCTGCAAGGCCTGGTTGCTGGAGAACCCCAGCGGTTTGTCGAGCAGCAACACCCCATGCACAGGGCGCCGCTGCACCCTTGTGCGTGGCGCGTTCATGGCTAGTCGTCTTTCGAACGCGAAGCGACGGCTTGTGCGATGAGCGCGTTCATGTCGGCCGCACGCTCGGTGGTGCGGTCGAACACGAAGTGCAGCGTCGGCACGGTGTGGATGTGAAGGCGCTTGAACAGGCCGTTGCGCAGGAAGCCCGCGGCCTGGTTCAGTGCTTCGGTCGTCTCGGCCACGTCACCCGTGAGCAGGCTGAAGAAGACCTTCGCATGCGCATAGTCGGGCGTGACCTCGACGGCCTGGAGCGTGACCATGCCCACGCGCGGGTCCTTCAACTCGCGCGCGATCAGCTCCGTCAGATCACGCTGGATCTGATCGGCGACCTTGAAGGCGCGGTTGGGAGTGGCTGCTTTCTTCTTGGGCATTTGATCAATCACTAGCGTCGCGAGATCGGGCTTGGTGCAAGCCGCCGCAAGATGGCAGCGAGCCCGATATCGCGATGTGCCTTACAGCGTACGCGCGATCTCCTTGATCTCGAAGAATTCGAGCTGGTCGCCTTCCTTGATGTCGTTGAAGTTCTTGAGCTTGATACCGCACTCGAAACCTTCGCGGACTTCGCGCACGTCGTCCTTCAGACGCTTGAGCGAGTCGATCTCGCCGGTGTAGATCACCACGTTGTCGCGCAGCAGGCGGAAATGCGCACTGCGGTTGACAGAACCCGAGGTGATGTACGAACCCGCGACCGTACCGATCTTCGAAGCCACGAACACCGTGCGGATCTCGGCCGAGCCGATGATTTCCTCGCGGCGCTCCGGTGCCAGCATGCCCGACATCGCAACCTTGATCTCGTCCACGGCGTCGTAAATGATGCTGTAGTAGTTCAGCTGAACGCCGTTGCCTTCGGCCAGCTTGCGCGCGCCGGCATCGGCACGCACGTTGAAGCCGATCACGACCGCCTTCGAGGCGATGGCCAGGTTGATGTCGCTTTCGCTGATACCACCCACGCCGGCATACACGATCTGCACCTTGACCTCGTCGGTCGCCAGCTTGAGCAGCGACTGGGCCAGTGCTTCCTGCGAGCCCTGCACGTCGGCCTTGATGATGATGCGCAGCGTCTGCACTTCGCCCGCCGACAGGTCGGTGAACATGTTCTGCAGGTTCGCGGCCTGGGCCTTCGCCAGCTTGGTGTTGCGGAACTTGCCGGCACGGTAGGTCGCGATTTCGCGCGCACGGCGCTCGTCGCCCATCACCATGAACTCGTCGCCGGCCTGCGGCACTTCGGTCAGGCCCTGGATCTCGACCGGGATCGACGGACCCGCGGACTTGGTCGGCTTGCCGTCCTCGTCCAGCATGGCGCGCACGCGGCCGTAGGTCGAGCCGGCCAGCACCACGTCGCCGGTCTTGAGCGTACCGGACTGAACCAGCACGGTGGCGACCGGGCCGCGGCCCTTGTCGAGCTGGGCTTCGATGACCAGGCCCTTGGCGGCGGCATCCACCGGCGCCTTGAGTTCCAGCACTTCGGCCTGCAGCAGCACCTGCTCGAGCAGGTCGTCGATGCCCTGGCCGGTCTTGGCCGACACGCCGACGAACGGGACGTCGCCGCCGTACTCCTCGGGCACGACCTCCTCGGCCACCAGTTCCTGCTTCACGCGGTCCAGGTTGGCATCGGGTTTGTCGATCTTGTTGATCGCGACCACGATCGGCACACCAGCCGCCTTCGCGTGCTTGATGGCTTCCTTGGTCTGGGGCATGACGCCGTCGTCGGCCGCCACCACCAGGATCACGATGTCGGTGGCCTGCGCACCGCGGGCACGCATGGCCGTGAAGGCCTCGTGACCCGGGGTGTCGAGGAAGGACACCATGCCGCGCTCGGTTTCCACGTGGTAGGCGCCGATGTGCTGCGTGATGCCGCCGGCTTCGCCCGCTGCGACCTTGGCGCGGCGGATGTAGTCCAGCAGCGAGGTCTTGCCGTGGTCGACGTGACCCATGACGGTCACGACCGGAGCGCGCGGCAGCGCCTCGGCGATCTGCGCCGACACGTCCTCGTCGGTGAAGGCTTCGGGGTCGTCCAGCGCGGCAACCACCGCGTTGTGGCCCATTTCCTCCACCAGGATCATGGCGGTGTCCTGGTCGAGCGACTGGTTGATGGTCGCCATCTGGCCCAGCTTCATCAGCTGCTTGATGACTTCCTGCGCCTTGACGGACATCTTGTGCGCCAGCTCGGCCACGGTGATGGTCTCGGGCACGTGCACTTCGAGCACGCGTGCCTCGACCGGTGCGGCCGGCACGTGCTGCTCTTCATGGCCACGGTCGTTGCCGCGGCGGCCGCGCGGGCCTCCACGCCAGTTGCCGCGACCGACGCCGCCGCTGGCATCGCCGCGGGTCTTGATTTCCTTCTTCTTGGCAGGATCGCCAGCCCAGCTCGACGAGAGCTTCGCGGACTTGACTTCCTTGCCGCTGCCCGGGGCAGCGGGCGCGGCCGCAGCGCCCGGCGCAGCGGGAGCACCGGCACGTGCCGCCGGAGCGGTCGGCTTGTGCAGCGTGCCCTTGACGCCGGCCTTCTCGGCCTGCGGCTTCTCGGGCGCCTTGTGCGGCACCAGCACGCGGGCCGGTGCGTTCATCATGGCGCGGATGGCCTCCGCCTCGGCGAGGGCCTTGCGGCGACGCTCGTCGAGATCGCGGGCACGGGCAGCCTCTTCTTCGGCACGAGCCTTCGATTCGGCGGCGGCCTTGGCTTTCGCGTCTTCCTTGGCCTGTGCAGCAGCGGCCTGGGCGGCGAGCTTGCTGTCTTCTGCAGCCTTCTGCTCGGCGGCCTTCTGATCGACGGCGGCGGCCGCAGCAGCGGGCGCCGGAGCGGCTGCTACCGGCTTTGCGACGGCAGCAGCGGCTGCCGCGGCGGCAGCCTTCTTCTCGGCGGCTTCGGCGGCGGCGCGGGCGGCTTCCTGCTCGGCCTTTTCAGCCTTCTCGGCCTGCTCGCGCTCGCGGGCTTCGGCTTCCTCGCGCTGGCGACGCTTCTCGGCCAGTTCTTCTTCCTGGCGACGGATCAGCTCGGCCTGGCGGCGCGCCTCTTCCTCGCGGCGGGCCAGCTCGGCCTCGTCGATGCGGGGCGCGGCGGGAGCGGCAGCCGGAGCCTCGGCCGCCTGTTGCGCGGGTTCGGTCGCGGCCAGGTGGCCGTCGTCGCGCTGGATGAAGGTGCGCTTCTTGCGCACCTCGACCTGGATGGTGCGGGCGCGACCGGTGGAGTCGGCCTGCTTGATCTCGCTGGTCGACTTCTTGGTCAGCGTGATCTTCTTGCGCTCGGGCTCGACAGTGCCGTGGCTGGCCTTCAGGTGGCCGAGCAGGCGCTGCTTGTCCGCCTCGGTGAGTGCATCGGTGACGGCCGCCTTGGGCACGCCTGCGCTCTTGAGCTGGTCAAGCAAGGTTTCGGGAGTCTTCTTGAGCTCGTTCGCGAACTCGGCGACAGTGGTACTGGACATATTGGTTTCGTGCCTCCATGACCATCACTCTTGGCCGGCGAACCAATGTTCGCGGGCCTTCAAGATGAGGGCTTTGGCGTCATCGGCGCTCTGGCCGGTGATCTCGGTGAGTTCATCGACCGCGAGGTCGGCAAGGTCGTCACGGGTATTCACGCCCGCTTCGTGCAGCTTGGGAATCAGCTCGGGGTTCAGGCCATCGAGGTCGCGCAGGTCCTGCGACACCGACGACTGGGCCTCGACGCCCTCTTCCTTGGCGATCTCCATGGTCAGCAGCGCATCTTTGGCGCGCGCACGCAGCTCGTTGATGGTGTCTTCGTCGAAGGCCTCGATCTCCAGCATTTCGGAGATGGGCACGTAGGCCACTTCCTCGAGGCTGTTGAAGCCTTCCGAAATGAGGATGTCGGCGATTTCCTCGTCGACGTCGAGCTTCTCCATGAACAGCTTGCGGCTGGCGTCGGTCTCGCTCGCCTGCTTCTGGGCCGACTCGTTGGCGTCCATGATGTTGATCTTCCAGCCGGTCAGGTCGGAAGCCAGGCGCACGTTCTGGCCGCCTCGGCCGATGGCGATGGCGAGGTTTTCCTCGTCGACCACAACGTCCATGGCGTGCTTCTCTTCGTCGACCACGATCGACGACACATTGGCCGGAGCCAGCGCGCCGATCACGAACTGGGCGGGGTCTTCGCTCCATAGGACGATGTCCACGCGCTCGCCGGCGAGTTCGTTGGTCACGGCGTTGACGCGCGTGCCGCGCACGCCGACGCAGGTGCCGATCGGGTCGACGCGCTTGTCGTGCGAGAGCACGGCGATCTTGGCGCGCGAACCGGGGTCGCGGGCGCAGCTCTTGATCTCGAGCAGGCCCTGCTCGATCTCGGGCACTTCCTGACGGAACAGCTCGATCATGAATTCGGGAGCCGAGCGCGACAGGATGATCGGCGCGCCGCGCAGCGTCAGGTCGACTTCCATGATCATGGCGCGCACGCGGTCGCCGTTGCGCAGGTTTTCCTTGGCGATCATTTCGCTGCGGCGCAGGCGCCCTTCGACGCGGCCGGCCTCGACGATGATGTCGCCCTTGTCCAGGCGCTTGACGGTGCCCACGAAGATCTTGTCGCCGCGCGACATGAAGTCGTTGAGCAGCATCTCGCGCTCAGCGTCGCGGATCTTCTGCAGGATGACCTGCTTGGCGGCCATGGCGCCGATGCGGCCGATGGGCACGGAATCGACGGCTTCCTCGATGTATTCGCCGACCTCGATGTCCGGCATTTCTTCCTTGGCTTCGAACAGCAGGATTTCCTGGTCGGGCAGCTGCAGGCCGGCCTCGTCGGGCACGACGTGCCAGCGGCGGAAGGTTTCGTAGTCGCCGCTGTCGCGATCGACCGAGACGCGGATGTCCACATCGCCCTGATGGAGCTTCTTGGTGGCCTGCGCCAGCGCGGACTCGACCGCGCCGAAGACGACGTCACGCTCGACGTTCTTCTCGCGCGAGATCGCATCCACCAACATCAACATTTCGCGATTCATGCCACCACTCCTCTGGTCAGTCCGGAACCTGCGTTCCGTCGTCAATATCCGAAAAACCCGGTTGGGTTTTGGCCTTGCGGCCCTTGAAATCCACAATTGGCGCAAGCCGCGCCTCGCGCAACTCGTCCAGCACGAAGCCCAGCGCCTGCAGCGTTGCGGGCGCGCGCTTCTTGCTCACTCTTTGACCCGGCTTGGGCTCGGGCGCATCGCTCCAGACGATTTGCCAGCCCGGGGCGCCGGCGCCCTCTACCTGTGCGGCCCGCTCCAGCGTGCCGCGAAATTTCTTGCGGTTGGCCGCCACCTGGCCAGCCGCTGCGGCGCCCATGGGCGCCTTGAGCGTGATGTCGATCACCTCGCCCACGAAACGCTCGAAATCCTGCTCATTGCGAAGCGGACGGTCAATACCCGGCGAGGACACTTCGAGCCGCTTGTAGTCGACGCCGTCGACCTCGAGCGCGAATTGCAGCTGGCGCGTGACCTTCTCGCAGTCCTCGACCGTGACGAAAGGTTCCGGCAGCCCTGCGGCCACAGCTTCGGAGGTGGGGGCTTTCCAGGGCAAATCAATCGTCACGCGCAGCAATCCCCCGGCCGAACGTTCGATCTCGACCAGGTCGTAGCCGAGGCCGGCCACGGTTTGTTCCACTACTTGCTGCAATGCCACGTGTTCGAAAGTGCCTTTTTAAATGCCCGGCCCTGCCATCCGCCCGCCACGGATGCCAGATAGCCATGAATGAAAGCCCGGAATGGATGGACCAAAAAAAACGGGCGGTTGGTACCCGCCCGTTTGGTCGTGAGCCTCGAATTATATGCTATTTGTGCAATTAATGAAGGGCTTTCGAACCCGCTTGAATACCCGCCCGGCTATTGCCCGGCGGCGCCACGCGATTTGAACCAGACCAGCGCGAAGAGAACCGCCCCCAGCGCCAATGCCGCCGCCGCGACCAGCAGCGGCAGCTGGAAAGACCCCGTCCGCTGGGCGAGCGGCGCGGCAAACAGCGGACCGACGATCTGCCCCACCCCGTATGAAGCCGTCGCGTAGCCGATCAGCCCCGCCGCCGCATTGCCGCGCAGCCGGCGGGCATCCCGCATCGCAAAAAGGGTGATGGCGGTGAACGGCATGCCCAGCAGAAGGCTGCCGAGCGCGAATCCGGCAATGCTCGGCCAGGCCACCGACAGCACGACGCCCAGCGCCTGCAGTGCGTAGGCAAAGGCCAGGAGCAGCCGGTTGTCCCAGTGCGTCGGCGCGCGGGCCCCGATCAGCGCGCCCGGAATGATGGCCAGCCCGAAGAGCGGCCAGAAGAAGTCCGGCCAGGACGATCCGGGCAGCGCCTGGCGGGCGATCACGGGCAGGAAAGTGGCGGTGATGATGTAGCCGAAGCCAGCCAGCCCGTAGAGCGCGACCAGCCAGATCGCGTCGCTGCGGTCCGCCGGCCCGGCCACGCGAGGCGCGGCGACAGGCGCCGGGGCAGCCGCGCCGCCAGTGGCATGGGCGTGCTCACCATCGTCGAACACCCGCCAGATCACGGCGATCAGCACCACTGCCAGGATGCCCAGCCCGATCCAGCCCGCATCCGAACCCCAGCGCCCGAGCGCGCCGCCGAGCAGCCCGGTCATGGCGATGCCGATCCCCGGGCCGGTGTAGATCACGCCCGCCAGCGTCGGCGCGTTCGTCTCGGCCAGCCGGCGCAACCCCCAGCCCGAGGCGAAGACGAAGACCCAGGCGCTCATCACGCCCGCCGCCGTGCGCAGCGCACCCCAGCTCGTGAAGCTGTGCAGCAGTCCCATGCCGACCAGCAGCGCTGCCGTGGCCACGAGTCCGCCGCGCACCATGCTCGACGCCTTGATGCCGATGGCCGCGCAGCTCACCGCGCCAAGAAAGTAGCCCAGGTAGTTGAGGGAGGCCAGCACCCCGCCCGCTGCGAGCTCCAGTTTTCCCTCGTGCAGCATGATGGGCAGCATCGGCGTGAAGGCGAAGCGCCCCAGGCCCATGGCCACAGACAGAGTGACCATGCAGGCCAGCGCCGCGCGCCAAGCTCCGCGCCGGTCGCGTCCGATTTCCGACATTTCTCGCGGTCTCCGTTGTTGTTCTACTCGAGCAGCGCGGCGGCCACCAGCTTCTTCGTGTAGGGGTGCTCGGGCGCATCGAGCACGCGCTCGACCTGCCCGGTTTCTAGGATGGCCCCGTCCTTCATCACGATGACCTTGTGCGCCATCGCCCGGATCACCTCCACGTCGTGCGTGATCAGCAGGTAGCTCAGGCCCCGCTCGCGCTGCAGGCGCTGCAGCAGCCCCAGCACCTGCTTCTGGATCGTTACGTCGAGCGCGCTGGTGGGCTCGTCGAGCACCAGCAGCTTCGGATCGACGATCAGCGCCCGGGCGATCGCCAGCCGCTGCCGCTGCCCGCCCGAGAACTCGTGCGGATAGCGCTCCAGCAGCGCCGGAAACTGTGCCTCCGTCAGCCCGACGTCGGCCAGCGCGGCAAGCGCACGCGTCCGGCGCGCCTCGACGCCGAGCTCGGGCGCATGCACGCGCAGCCCCTCGCCCACGATCTGCTCCACCGTCATGCGGGGCGAGAGCGACGAGAACGGATCCTGGAACACCACCTGCATCGTGCGGCGCAAGGCGAGATCGGAGGCCCGGTCGACCGCCCACCCCTTGCCCGCGACGGTCAGCGCGCCCTGGTACTTCAGCAGCCCGAGCGCCGCCAGCGCGAGCGTCGACTTTCCCGAGCCCGATTCGCCGACCACGCCCAGCGTCTCGCCGGAAGCGATGCGGAAATCGGCCCCCTGCACCGCGACGAACTCGCCCTTGCGGAACCAGCCGCCGATGCCAGGCTTTGGCACGGGGTAGACCACCCGCAGGGCCTTGGCCTCGATCAGCGGCGCCGCACCAGAGCCGCTCTCGACGGGCGCCACGTTGCGCTCGGGATGGCTGTCGATCAGCTTGCGCGTGTAGGGATGCTGCGGGGCGTCGAACACGGATCCCACCGCGCCGTGCTCCACGATGTGGCCGCTTTCCATGACCACCACGCGGTCGGCGAAGCGCCGCACCAGGTTCAGGTCGTGCGTGATGAGCAGCACCGCCATGCCGTGCTTGCGCTGCAGGTCGGCGAGCAGGTCGAGAATCTGCGCACGCACCGTCACGTCGAGCGCGGTGGTCGGCTCGTCGGCCAGCAGCAGGCGCGGCTTGCAGGCGAGCGCCATGGCGATCATCGCGCGCTGGCGCTGGCCGCCCGAGAGCTGGTGCGGAAACGCCCTCGCCCGCCGCGCCGGTTCGGGAATGCCGGTGTCGGCCAGCAACTGGACCGCTGCCGCCTGCGCCTCTCGCTTCGAGAGGCCCTCGTGCAGTTCGAGCACCTCGGCGATCTGGTCGCCCACGGTGTAGAGCGCGTTCAACGCGGTCATCGGCTCCTGGAAGATCATGGCGATCTCCTTGCCGCGGATGCCACGCAGCTCGCGCTCGGGGATCGCCAGCAGGTCGCGCGGGCCTTGGCGGCCATTCCCGAGCTCGCCACCGAAGAGCCGTGCCGCGCCGGACAGGTCCGCGTTCTGCACCAGCCGCAACAGCGACAGCGCGGTGACCGTCTTGCCCGAACCGGATTCGCCGACGAGCGCGAGCTTTTCGCCAGCGGCCATCTGGAAGTCGATGCCATGCACGACCTCCTTGCCGCCGAAGGCGACGCGCAGGCCCTTCACGTCGAGCAAGGATTGGCTGGGTACGGTGCTCGTCACTTGTCGGCCTTCCGCGGATCGAGCGCGTCGCGCAGGGCGTCGCCCATGAAGGTCAGCAGCATCAGCGTGACCACAAGCACGACGAAGGTAGACAGAGATATCCACCAGGCATCGATGTTTCCCTTGCCTTGGCTCAGCAGCTCGCCGAGCGACGGAGTGCCCGGGGGTACGCCAAGTCCCAGGAAGTCGAGCGAGGTCAGCGCCAGGATGGCCGCACTCATGCGAAACGGCAGGAAGGTGACGACCGGCACCATGCTGTTGGGCAGGATGTGGCGCCACATGATCTGCAGGTTTCCCACACCCAAAGCCCTCGCCGCGCGCACGTAATCCATCTGCCGGTTGCGCAGGAACTCGGCGCGCACATAGTCGGACAGCCCCATCCAGCCGAACAGGCTCAGCAGGATCAGCAGCAGCGCCACGCTGGGCGTGAAGATCGCACTGAAGATGATCAGCAGGTAAAGCTCGGGCATTGCGCCCAGATCTCGATCAGCCGCTGGACGGTCAGGTCGATCTTGCCGCCGAAAAACCCCTGCACCGCGCCGGTCGCGATGCCCAGCACAACCCCGATGACCGTGAGCGCCAGCGCGAACAGCACGCTCACGCGAAAGCCGTAGATCAGCTGGGCCAGCAGATCGCGCCCCCGCTCATCGGTGCCGAGCAGGTTCTCCTGCGAGGGCGCCGCGGGGTTCGGTGGCTTCGAGAAATAGTTGAGCGTGGCCGGGCCGTAGCGGTTCGGTGCGTAGATCGCCCAGTTGTCGCCCTGATTGAGACGCTGCTCGATGAACGGATCCAGATAGTCGGCCGGCGTCTCGAAGTCGCCGCCGAAGGTTTTCTCGGAGTAGTCCCGCAGCACCGGGAAATAGGTCTTCCCTTCGTAGCGCACCACGAGTGGCTTGTCGGTGGAAAGGACATCGGCGAAGAGGCTCAGCACCACCAGGGCCGAGAAGATCAGCAGGCTCCAGAACCCCAGCGGATTGCGGCGAAAACGCCGCCAGGCGCGCCGGCCCGGGCTCACGGACACGACTGGCGCTTCTTTGTTAGTCAAACTTCACCCTCGGATCGACCCAGACATAGCAGAGATCGGAAATGAGCTTGGTCACCAGCCCGATCAATGTGAATAGATAGAGCGTGCCCAGGAACACCGGGTAGTCGCGCCGCAGGACGCTTTCGTAGCTCAGCAGGCCCATTCCATCGAGCGAAAAGAGCGTCTCGATCAGCAGTGCGCCGGAGAAGAACGCACCGATGAATGCGGCCGGGAAGCCCGTGATGATCGGGATCAGCGCATTGCGCAGCACGTGCTTCCAAAGCACCTGCCGCTCCGCCAGCCCCTTGGCACGCGCCGTCAGCACGTACTGCTTGCGGATTTCCTCGAGGAACGAGTTCTTGGTGAGCATGGTGGTGATCGCGAAGCTGCCGAGCACCATGGCCGTCACCGGCAAGGTGATGTGCCACAGGTAATCGACGATGCGTGCGCCCCAGCTCAGCGACTCCCAGTTCGGCGACGTCAGTCCGCGCAGCGGGAACCACTGCAACTGGCCGCCGAAGATCACCAGCAGCGCCACGCCCAGCACGAAGCCCGGTATCGCGTAGCCGACGAGCACCAGCAGAGTTGTGAAGAAATCGAAGCGCGAGCCGGCACGCACCGCCTTTGCAACGCCGAGCGGCACCGCTATCAGGTAGCTGATGAAGAAAGTCCAGAGCCCCAGGCTGATCGAGACCGGCAGCTTCTCCTTGATGAGCTGCCACACGCCCTTGCTCTGGAAGAAGCTCTTGCCAAGGTCGAAGCTGGCGAACTGCTTGATCATCTGCCAGAAGCGCTCCGGCGCCGGCTTGTCGAAGCCGTAGAGAGCCTTGATCTCCGCGATCTGCTTGGCATCGAGGGCGCGCCCCGTCGGACCACCCGAGAGGCGGTTCTCCTTGTTGGTCAGTTGCGAGAGCAACTGCTCGGCCGGACCACCCGGAACGAATTGCACGATGGCGAAATTGATCAGCAGCACTCCGAACAGCGTGGGAATGATCAGCAGGAGTCGTCGGAGCAGGTAGGCGGCCATGCGGTCTGTCTGTGTCTGTCGGGCGGCTACTTCGCCGCCGGATCGATCCACCACATCGTCAGCATCGCCGAACCGGCGAGAAGGCGTTGCGGCAATGGTGCGTCCGGACGGTGCAGCTTGCGCTTGTGGGCGATGAAATACTGCTTGCCGTAGTACATCGGGATCACGTAGTGCTGGTGGAGCAAGTAGCGGTCCAACAACCGCGCACCCGCCGCGAGCGCCTTGCGGTCGGGGGCATTGACGATCATTTCGAGAATCTCGTCGATCACCGGATCGCTGATGCCGCTGAGGTTCTGGCTCCCCTTTTCATTGGCCGACTTCGAGCCGAAATCGTCATACAGCTCGTTGCCCGGACTCGACGATCCACCCGCAATGTTGATGACCATGTCGAAGTCGAGATCGTCCTGCTTCTTCTTGATCAGGCTTGGGTCGCGCAGGCGGTAATCGAGCTTGATTCCCAGCTTGGCGAGGTTGCGCGCATAGGGTGCCAGCACCACGCCCGAACTGCGGTCCGGGATGTCGAAGCTGATGACGAAGGGCGTGCCGTCCTTGTCCCGCAACGCGCCGTCCTTGTAGTTCCAGCCTGCATCCCGCAGCAGTTCCTGCGCGCGAACGAGGTTGCGCCGCAAGCCCTCGGCCGTGTCCCCCGTGGTGGCAGGGCGCGGCAGCTCGCCCTTGGTGTTGTCGACGTAGCGCTGCCTGTTCTTCAGGCGATCGACCAGCGCCTGCTCCTCGGGGGTGATCTCGGCCTGGGCCATGAGGTCGTCGCTGTTCTGGAAGTAGCTTGTCGTACGGGCCCTGCGTCCGTAGAAAAGGTGCTGGTTGAGCCAGTCGAAATCGAAGGCCAGCGCCAGTGCCTGGCGAACGCGCATGTCCTGGAAGCGCGGCTGCCGCAGATTGGGTGCCAGGCCCTGCATCCCGGTGAAGCGGCGGTGCGCGATCTCTTCCTTGATCAACTCGCCAGAATCGAAGCGGCGCCCCTTGTAGCGGCGGACCCAGGCAATGATCGAACGCTCCTCCATCGCATCGAGCGATCCCGCCTTGAGCGACTCTTCCTCGCCGAGCGCGTCCTTGAAGTACTGGTAGGACACCGAGCCGAAATTGAACATTCCCTTGCGCACCGGGAGGTCGGCAGCCCAATAGTCCGGCCGCCGACGGTAGGAGATGTGTTTGCCGAAATCGACCTTGTCCACCACGTACGGCCCGCTGGCAATGGGCGGCTCGCTCACGATCTGATCGAATGGCTTGCCTTTGCCCCACGCACTGGAAAACACCGGAAGCTGGCCGATGATCATGTGCAGTTCCGAGTTCTGGCGCTTGAAGTCGAAGCGGACCATGCGCTCCCCGACCACCACTGCGTCCTTGATGTCCCCCCAGTAGGAGCGGAAGGTAGGCCCGGCCTGCTTGCTCATCAGGGTGTCGTAGGAGTACTTCACGTCCTTCGCGAGCACCGGGGAACCGTCGGAGAACTTCGCCTTCGGGTTCAGGCGGAAGGTTACGCTCAGGCGATCAGCGGCCAGTTGCACGTCCTCGGCCAGGAGGCCGTAGTTGGAGAACGGCTCGTCCTCGCTGGGCGTCATGAGCGAATCGAAGATCAGGCCGTACTCCGAGAATACGAAACCGTTGGCGCTGTAGCCCATGCCCACCGGCGGTACGCCCCTGAGCGTGAACGGGTTGAGCTTGTCGAAGGTGCCACTGGCCGACAGCACGAGCTCCCCGCCCTTGGGGGCGTCCGGGTTCACATAGTCGAAATTCCTGAACGACGCGGGGTATTTCGGCTCGTAGCCCATGCCCAGGCCATGCGCCGCCCACGAGGGGAGCGCCAAGAGAGCCAACGTCAGAAGCAGCCAACCTCGCATGCGAGAATTCTGCCCAAGATTTTCACAAGGCAACCTCATGGGCTTTCTTTCGGGCAAGAAACTGCTGATCACCGGTGTATTGAGCAATCGCTCCATTGCTTATGGCATTGCCAAGGCCTGTCATGACCAGGGCGCGGAACTCGCCTTCAGCTACGTCGGCGAGCGGTTCAAGGAACGTATCACCGAATATGCCGCAGACTTCGGCTCGAAGCTGATTTTCGACTGCGACGTGAGCGACGATGCGCAGATCGACAAGCTCTTCGCCGACCTCTCCCTGGCCTGGCCCAAGTTCGACGGCTTCGTGCACAGCATCGGCTTCGCGCCGCGCGAGGCCATCGCTGGCGACTTCCTCGACGGGCTCTCGCGCGAGGGCTTCAAGGTCGCGCATGACATCAGCGCGTACAGCTTCCCGGCCATGGCCAAGGCGGCCCTGCCCCACCTCAACGACAAGTCGGCCCTGCTGACGCTGACCTACCTGGGCGCCGAGCGCGCGCTGCCCAACTACAACACCATGGGCCTGGCCAAGGCCTCGCTCGAAGCATCGGTGCGCTACACCGCCGCCTCGCTGGGCCCGAAGGGCATGCGCGTGAACGGCATCAGCGCGGGCCCGATCAAGACGCTGGCGGCCAGCGGGATCAAGGGCTTCGGCAAGATGCTGGCGGCCGTGGCCGACGCATCGCCGATCCGGCGCAACGTGACCATCGAGGAAGTCGGCAACGTGGCCGCCTTCCTGCTGAGCGACCTGGCCAGCGGCGTGACCGCCGAGATCACCTACGTGGACGGCGGCTTCAGCAACGTGGTCGGCGGAATGGCCGAATAACACCGCCAACGCCCAATGCGACAGGGCCGCACCAGCGGCCTTTTTTGCTACTCATTTCATAGCAACGTGCTGAACCGCCGCTCCCTGCTGCTTGCCGCTTTCGGCCTGACCATCGCGCCTGCCGCGCTCTCGCGCGAGGCCGCGCCATCGCTGATGCTGGCCGAGACTTACCGCCCCGGCATGTCGCTGGCGGATTACTGGGTCAGCGAGAAGTACGACGGCGTGCGCGCCTACTGGGACGGCCGGCAGCTCTGGACGCGCGGCGGCGAGCGGATCGTCGCTCCGGCGTGGTTCACCGCCCCGCTGCCGAAACAGCCGCTCGACGGCGAACTCTGGGCCGGCCGGGGCCGCTTCTCTCACGCGGTATCGACGGCACGCAACCAGACGCCCAACGATGTCGCGTGGCACGAGATGCGCTTCATGGTGTTCGACCTGCCCACGCAGCCAGGTGATTTCACGGCGCGGCTGGCGGCCCTGCGCAAGCTGCTGCCCATCACCGACGCGCCGTGGGTGGTACCGGTGCCGCAGGAACGCGCCACCACGCACGAGGCACTGCAGGGGCTGCTCGACAAGACGGTGAAGATGGGCGGCGAAGGCCTGATGCTCCACCGCGGGGCTTCGCTCTACAAGGGCGAACGCGGCAACGACCTGCTCAAGGTCAAGCCCTACGAAGACGCCGAAGCCCGGGTGATCGAGCACCTGCCCGGCAAGGGCAGGCACAGTTCCCGGCTGGGCGCGCTGGTGGTCGAGACGCCCGAAGGCAAGCGCTTCAGGCTCGGCACCGGCCTGACCGACGCGGAGCGCGAAAACCCGCCCGCCATCGGCACCTGGGTGACCTACCGCTACAACGGTCTCACCGCCAAGGGCCTGCCCCGCTTCGCGCGCTTCATGCGAGTGCGCGAGGGCTGATCGATCGACCTGATCGACCGGGCCGATATCCCCGATATCGGCCCTTCACCCCTGCCAGCCAGTTACTTCGCTTCCTTGACGCAATCCGCGTAGTAGCGCTTCTTGCCCGTCTCGTCGACGCGCGCCACCAGGCCGTGGATGTCGGTCTCGAAGCCCGGGCACTGCGTGTTGAATTCGCGCGAGAACTTGAGGTAGTCGACGATCTTCTTGTTGAACACCTCGCCCGGAATCAAGAGCGGAATGCCCGGCGGGTACGGGGTGATCAGGCTGGTGGTGATGCGGCCTTCGAGCTCGTCGATTTCCACCCGCTCGGTCTTGCGGTGCGCGATGTGGGCGAAGGCATCGCTGGGCTTCATGGCCGGCGTGAGGTCGCTCAGGTACATCTCGGTCGTGAGGCGGGCCACGTCGTAGCGCGCATACAGCTGGTGGATGTGCTGGCACAGGTCGCGCAGGCCCAGGCGCTCGTAGCCGGGGTGCTGCTGGCAGAACTCCGGCATGATGCGCCACATCGGCTGGTTGCGCGCGTAGTCGTCCTTGAACTGCTGCAGCGCCGTGAGCAGCGTGTTCCAGCGGCCCTTGGTGATGCCGATGGTGAACATGATGAAGAAGCTGTAGAGGCCGGTCTTCTCCACGATCACGCCGTGCTCGGCGAGGAACTTGGTCACCACGCTGGCCGGGATGCCGGTCTCGGCGAAGTTGCCCTCGAGGTCCAGGCCCGGCGTGACGATGGTCGACTTGATCGGGTCGAGCATGTTGAAACCGTCGGCCAGTTCGCCGAAGCCGTGCCAGTTGCGCGGCGAATTCTTGCCCTTGCTCTTGCCCTTGGGCTGGCCGTTCTTCTCGCCGTGCATGATCCAGTCGTCGGCGCGCCCGATGCCCTCGTCGACGAGCTTCTCGGGCCCCCAGACCTTGAACCACCACTCGTCCTTGCCGAACTCCTCCTCGACCTTGCGCATGGCACGGCGGAAGTCCAGCGCCTCGAGGATGCTCTCCTCCACCAGCGCGGTGCCGCCGGGCGGCTCCATCATGGCGGCGGCCACGTCGCAGCTCGCGATGATCGCGTACTGCGGGCTGGTCGACGAGTGCATCAGGTAGGCCTCGTTGAAGAGGTCGCGGTCGAGCTGGCGGTTCTGCGAATCCTGCACCAGCACGTGGCTGGCCTGGCTGATGCCGGCCAGCAGCTTGTGCGTGGACTGCGTGGCGAACACCAGCGATTCCTTCGGACGCACCCGGCGCTTGCCCATCGCGTGGTAGGCGCCGTAGAACGGGTGGAAGGCCGCATGCGGCAGCCACGCCTCGTCGAAGTGCAGCGTGTCGACGTAGCCGTCGAGCATGTTCTTGATGGTCTCGGTGTTGTAGATCACGCCGTCGTAGGTCGACTGCGTGAGCGTCATCACGCGCGGCTTGACCTTGTCGGCATCCACGTCGGCCAGCAGCGGGTTGGCCTTGATCTTGGCCTTAATGGCGCTCTGCTCGAACTCGCTCTTGGGAATGGGGCCGATGATGCCGAAGTGGTTGCGCGTGGGCTTCATGAACACCGGAATCGCGCCGGTCATGATGATCGCATGCAGGATCGACTTGTGGCAGTTGCGGTCGACCACCACCACGTCGCCCGGCGCCACCGTGTGGTGCCACACCATCTTGTTGCTGGTGCTGGTGCCGTTGGTCACGAAGAAGCAGTGGTCGGCATTGAAGATGCGCGCCGCGTTGCGCTCGCTGGCCGCCACCGGGCCGGTGTGGTCGAGCAGCTGGCCCAGTTCTTCCACCGCGTTGCAGACGTCGGCGCGCAGCATGTTCTCGCCGAAGAACTGGTGGAACATCTGGCCCACGGGGCTCTTCAGGAAGGCCACGCCTCCCGAGTGGCCGGGGCAGTGCCACGAGTAGGAGCCGTCTTCCGCGTAGTCGATCAGCGCCTTGAAGAACGGCGGCTGCACGCTCTCGAGATAGCTCTTGGCCTCGCGGATGATGTGGCGCGCCACGAATTCGGGGGTGTCCTCGAACATGTGGATGAAGCCGTGCAGCTCGCGCAGGATGTCGTTGGGCAGGTGGCGCGAGGTCTTGGTCTCGCCGTAGATGTAGATAGGCACGTCGGCGTTCTTGCGCCGCACTTCGCCGATGAAGGTGCGCAGGTTCAGCACGGCCGGATCGAGGTCGGGGCCGATGGTGAACTCCTCGTCGTCGATCGACAGGATGAAGGCGCTGGCGCGGCTTTGCTGCTGGGCGAACTGGCTCAGGTCGCCGTAGCTGGTGACGCCCAGCACCTCGAAACCTTCCGTCTCGATGGCCTGCGCGAGCGCGCGGATGCCGAGGCCCGAAGTGTTTTCGGAGCGGAAGTCCTCGTCGATGATGACGATGGGAAAGCGAAATTTCATGAGCGGGGCTCCGGACAGGCAGACAGACAGCAATGTGGCGAGGCGCGAAGTGTACGGAATTCGGATGACGGATCCGGTCAGCTTCGCACAAGCCATTCGGAGCGGTCCGGCAAGGCTTCCTTCGCCCTCCCCGATGCAGTATCCCTACGCAGGGCAAGCGCTTGGAGCGAATGCATCAGAATGGCGCGCATCGAACAAGTAACAAGAGGAGTCGACATGGCAAATTCCACTGTCTGGTGGCTGATTGCGGGGGTGGCCATCGTGGTCGAACTGCTCTCGGGCACCGTCTATCTCCTGCTGCTGGCGGCCGGTTTCGCGGCGGCGGCCATCTCGGCGCACCTGGGCTTCGGCACCGTCACGCAACTCATCGTGGCGGCCGTCATCGGCGTGGGGGCCGTGCTGGTCTGGTACACGATCCAGCGCAGGCGCCCCCCTGCCCCGCCCACCGAAGCCAACCGCGACGTGAATCTCGACATCGGCGAGACCGTGCAGGTCGATGCCTGGAACCCGGACGGCACGGCGACGGTGCGCTATCGCGGGGCGCAATGGACCGTGATCCAGCGCGCGGGCCGCGCGCCCTCCACCGGCGAGCACCGCGTGGTCGAGGTGGTCGGCAGCCGGCTGGTGGTCGACAAGGTTTAGTCAGTCAGTCCGTCGTAGACAGAACTCAGAAAAGGAAGCGCACCATGGAATTCTCGGTACCACTCATCATCCTGGTCATCGCGATCATCTTCATCAGCCAGTCGGTCAAGTTCGTGCCGCAGCAGAACGCCTGGATCCGCGAGCGGCTGGGCAAGTACCACGGCACGATGACGCCCGGCCCCAACTTCCTGATCCCGTTCATCGACCGGGTGGCCTACAAGCACAGCCTGAAGGAAATCCCGCTCGACGTGCCCAGCCAGATCTGCATCACGCGCGACAACACGCAGCTGCAGGTGGACGGCATCCTGTACTTCCAGGTGACCGACCCGATGCGCGCCAGCTATGGCTCGTCGAACTACATCGTGGCCGTGACCCAGCTCGCCCAGACCTCGCTGCGCAGCGTGATCGGCAAGCTGGAGCTCGACAAGACCTTCGAGGAGCGCGACGTCATCAACGCCCAGGTGGTGGCGGCTATCGACGAGGCGGCGCTGAACTGGGGCGTGAAGGTGCTGCGCTACGAAATCAAGGACCTGACGCCGCCGAAGGAAATCCTGCAGGCGATGCAGCGCCAGATCACCGCCGAGCGCGAAAAGCGCGCGCTGATCGCCGCCTCCGAAGGTCGCCGCCAGGAGCAGATCAACATCGCCACCGGCGAGCGCGAGGCCTTCATCGCCCGCTCGGAGGGCGAGAAGCAGGCCCAGATCAACAACGCCCAGGGCGAAGCCGCCGCCATCACCGCGGTTGCCACGGCAACGGCCGACGCCATCGAACGGGTGGCAGCCGCCATCCGCCAGCCGGGCGGCGAGCAGGCGGTCCAGCTCAAGGTGGCCGAGCGAGCCGTCGACGCCTACGGCAAGGTGGCGGCCGACTCCAAGACCACGCTGATCGTGCCCAGCAACATGACCGAGACCGCCACGCTGATCGCTTCGGCGATGCGGATGGTGCAGGCCGGCAAGTCTTCGGTGCAAGGTCCGGGAAATCAGGGCTGACTGACTGCTACAATCGTGGGCTCAGGAGCGGTGGATGAGCGGTTTAAGTCGCACGCCTGGAAAGCGTGTGAGGGTTAATAGCCCTCCGCGGGTTCGAATCCCGCCTGCTCCGCCAGAGATTGATTGTTCGTAACCGTTCACGGACACTCGAACGACACAGGAAGCCCAGTCGCCACAAGCGCCTGGGCTTTTTTTGTCGCCTGCTTCTTCCCCCGCCCCCGCCCGAGAAACGGCGTTGCCTTGCAACAACCGGGATAAGCACCCGGGCGCTCCCGTCTGGAGCTACGATTCGAAGGTTCTACTTTTACGCCTGCAAAGGATCCCCCGATGGCCGGAAAACCGCAAAACCCGTCTCGCGGCACGACGCCGCTGGACCGAACCCTGGAAAAGAGCGAGCAGGTGGCGGCGGACGTGCAGCGGGCATCGGACAACCTCGCCGTCGTCAATACGGTGCTCGAGCAGGAACTGCCCGAGGAAGTGCAGGTCGGCGAGGTGGCGCAGGCCATCGAGCACACCAGCCAGCTCGAGGAAAAACTGGCCAAGTCGGCCGAGAAGCTCGCCGAGGTGAATGCCGCGCTGACCGAGGAAATCGAGAAGCGCCTCGAGGTCACGGCCGAGCGCGACGAGAGCCAGGCGCTGGCCGAGAAGCTCAAGGCGAAGATCCGCGCCAAAGGCTCGGACTGACCTCGCACCGGACCTCGTCCGTATCCCTTCTCCTACGCCGGGCTGCCGCCAGGCACGCTACGCTATTCGTTCTCAAAGCGAAACCACGGCATGGCCCTCATCACGTTCCTCGTCGAGGACAACAAGACCATCAGGGACAACCTGGTCCCGGCACTCGAGGATCTGGTCAACGGCCGGGTGGTCGGCTTCGCCGAAACCGAGACGGACGCCCTCGCGTGGCTCGCAGAGCATCCCGACGGCTGGCAACTGCTGATCGTCGATCTTTTCCTGAAGGAAGGCTCCGGCCTCGGCGTTCTCGGCGGCTGCAGGGACCGCAAGCCCAGCCAGCGGGTGGTGGTGCTGAGCAACTACGTGACGGCGGACATCCGGGCGCGCTGCACGGCGCTCGGCGCGGATGCGGTGTTCGACAAGTCGCGCGACCTCGACGCCTTCATCGAATACTGCAACGCCAACCGCCCCTCGGGCCTTGCGCCGCTCTGATGCCGCTCTGATCGCCTGCCGCTGAAACAGAAACAGCCAGGCATGAAAAAGGGCCCGAAGGCCCTTTTCTCTTTTCTGGCTGAAGCGAATCAGCGCACCACGGCGATCTGCGTACGCGCACCGCCCTTGTAGGTGTACAGCGTCAGCGCGCCGTTCTTGATGTCGCCCTTCTCGTCGAAGGCGATCGGGCCGGTCACGCCCTTGTATTGCACCTTGCCCACTTCGGGCAGGTACTTGGCGGGGTCGGACGAACCGGCCTTCACCATGGCTTCGGCCAGCACGTTGACCGCGTCGTACACGTACGGTGCATAGATCTGCACTTCCACGCCGTTCTTGGTCTTGAACTTGGCCTTGAAGTCTTCCAGGGGCTGCTTGAAGTCGCCGTCGACGCCGCCGGCCTCAGCGCACACCACCATGTCTTCGCCGATGGCATCGCCAGCCAGCTTCGGCAGTTCGCTGGTGCACAGGCCGTCGCCGCCCATGAACTTGACGTTCAGGCCGAGCTGCTTGACCTGCTTGAGCATCGGGCCGCCGACGGCGTCCATGCCGCCGAAGAACAGCACGTCGGGCTTGGCGGCCTTCAGCTTGGTCAGGATGGCGTTGAAGTCGGTCGACTTGTCGGTGGTGAACTCGTGGCCCACGATGGTGGCGCCAGCGGCCTTGGCCGACTTCTCGAACTCTTCGGCAACGCCCTGGCCATAAGCGGTACGGTCGTCGATCACGGCGATGTTCTTGCCCTTGAGCGTTTCGACTGCGTACTTGCCCAGCGTGCCGCCGAGTTGCGTGTCGTCAGCCACCACGCGGAACGTGGTCTTGAAGCCTTGACGCGTGTACTTCGGGTTGGTGGCCGAAGGCGAGATCTGCGGAATGCCAGCGTCGCTATACAGCTTGGAGGCGGGGATGGTGGTCCCCGAGTTCAGGTGACCGACCACGCCGTTGACCTTTTCGTCCACGAGCTTCTGGGCCACAGCCGTGCCCTGCTTCGGATCGCCTGCATCGTCTTCGGCGACCAGTTCGAACTTGGCGACCTTGTCGCCGATCTTGAGGCCCTTTGCATTCAGGTCTTCGATGGCCATCTTGGCGCCGAACTCGTTGTCCTTGCCGAGGTGGGCAATGGCACCGCTGGTAGGTCCCACGTGACCGATCTTGACGACCAGGGTTTCTCCGGCAGGTGCGGGTGCAGGTGCAGCCGGGGCCGCGGCCGTTGGCGCGGGCGCTGCAGCGGGAGCAGCAGCTTCTTCTTTCTTGCCGCAAGCCACGAGCGTGATTGCAGCCAGTGCGACCGCAGTCCATTTCAATTGCATGAGAACCTCCAGAACTTGGATGAAAAGAATAAAAAACCGGTCGTGTGATCCGGGCGCGCTGACCTCGCAAGTTTCGCGCCGCAGACCAGCGGCACCCTCACGCCCTTCCGACCTGCGGCGCAGTTTAGCCCAGTATTCAGGCCCCGGAAGCTGGCGTAGACCCGGTGTTTTCGCTGAGTTCGGCGGCCATTGCCTCGATCACGAGTGCGCGCAAAACGGCCTCGATTTCATTGCGCAAACGCGGCACCATTGCGTCGAGCTGATGCTGAACGGCAGCTGACACGGTGTCGCTCAAACGCTCTTCCAGCGACAGGTCGACGCGCTGCAGCACGCGATGCAGCAACTGCTCTTCGAGGCTGACGATTTCCGCCTGCGAGAGCTGCGCGGCCGGCGGCAATGCCATCGAGCTCGCCGGATCCGGCGCAGGCGGCTGCGCGGCCTGCGGCTCGGGACTCGCGGGCTCCGCAGGAGTCTCGAGCACCGTGGTCAGCGTGGGAACGAACCGGGGCGGCGTGCGCAGCGTGCTGGCCATGTCAGGAACTCTTTGCGAAGTCGTGCGGCTGGATGGTGTAGCCGCGATCGGCATAGTGGCGCCAGCGGGCCCGGCCGAGCTGGCGGTCGTTCGCCTCGTCGCTCACGATGTCGATCATGCGTTCGTAACGCTCGAAGCCGGCGGGCACCTCGATGCCCAGGTTCACCAGCATCTCGCGATGCGGCAGCGAGGCCGCGCCGGCGCCTTGCGACGACAGCACCACGGGCGAGCGCGCGACGACATGGGCCGGCGCATCGTCGCGGCAGTGCGCGACGAAGTCCACCGGCGACAGCTGCCAGAGCGCGGCATCCACCGCGTCGAGCGAGCGCGCATCGCCCACCACCACCACGCGCAGGCCGCGCGTGTTCACGGCCTTGCGAACCAGCCGGCAGGCGTAGGTCAGCTTGTCGCGCGCGTTGTAGTGAAAGCCGATTTCCGTCACTTCGCGGACCGCGCCTTCTTGCCCGTGGCCTCGGTGGCCCTGGCTTTCCTGGGCTTCGCCTTGCCCGATGCCTCGCCGCTGCCCGCGAGGCTCGTGAGGTAGGACACCAGCAGGCCCACCGGCCGGCCGGTCGAGCCCTTGGCCGCCCCGCTCTTCCAGGCGGTGCCGGCGATGTCCAGGTGCGCCCACGGGAAGTCGCTCGTGAAGCGCTGCAGGAACTTGGCCGCGGTGATGGCGCCGCCCGCGCGGCCGGCAATGTTGGCCACGTCGGCGAAGTTGCTCTTCAGGCCCTCGGCGTAGTCGTCGTCCAGCGGCATGCGCCAGCAGCGGTCCTGCGAAACTTCCCCGGCGGCTTCGAGCGCGGCGGCCAGCGTGTCGTCGCTGGCGAAGAGGCCGCTGCGCACGCCGCCCAGGGCGATCACGCATGCGCCGGTCAGCGTGGCGATGTCGATCACGGCGGCGGGCTCGAAGCGCCTGGCGTAGGTCAGCGCATCGCAAAGGATGAGCCGGCCTTCGGCGTCGGTGTTGAGCACCTCGATGGTCTGGCCGCTCATGCTGGTGACCACGTCGCCCGGCTTCACCGCGCGGCCGTCGTTCATGTTCTCGCACGAAGGAATGAGGCCGACGACGTTGATGGCGGGCTGGATGTCGCCCAGCGCGCGGAAGGTGCCGAGCACGCTGGCCGCGCCGCACATGTCGAACTTCATCTCGTCCATCTCGGCCGCGGGCTTGAGCGAGACGCCGCCGGTGTCGAAGGTGATTCCCTTGCCGACCAGCACCACCGGCGCCTGCTCCTTGGAGGCCCCCTGGTAGCGCAGCACGATGAAGCGCAGCGGCTCGGCGGAGCCCTGGGCCACGGCGGCGAAGGAGCCCATGCCGAGCCTCTCGACCTCCTTGGGGCCCAGCACCTCGCACTTGATGTTCGGCAGCTTCGCCAGCTCCTTGGCGGCCTCGCCCAGCAGCGTGGGGGGTGGCGTGGTTGGCGGGCCGGTTGCCCCACTCCTTGGCCAGCTCGATGCCCCGCACGGTGGCGCGGGCGTCGTCGAAGGCGCCGGCGACCGCGGCGGCATCGGCCACGCCGACAGTCAACTGGCGGATGCTGCGGGGTTCGGCCTTCGACTTGGTGGTGGTGTAGACATAGCTGGCTTCGGCCGCCGCCGTGACGGCGCAAGCCACCGCCGCGCCGTCGGCGGGCTGCGCGAACACCAGGGTCACGCGCTTGGGCGCCTGGGCCTTGGCCGCATTGACCGCCGCGACGACGCCCGTGCGCACCGAGGCCGGCTTGCCGTCGCCAATGGCGGCGAGCACCACGCGGGGGGCCACGACGTCTTCCGGGCGGTACAGGCTGAGCAGCTTGCCGGCCTTGTCGGGCAGGTCGCCGGCCTTGCGGGCAGAGGCGGCAAGCACGGAAAGCGGGTCTTTGGAGGCGATGGGAGCGCTGCCGACGAGCACGATCAGGACATCGGATTTCTCGGCTGCGGCCTGGGCGACGGTGAGGGTCTTGAGTTGAAAGTCCATAATCCTTTTTTTCCTCGAACGATGTTATTCCATTCTTCCTTACGCAAGGAGCTGTCCCGCAGCTTCGGAGCGACCCTCGTGGTACTGGTCACCATCGTGATGACCATGATGCTCATCCGCACCCTCGGGCTCGCGTCCAAGGGCAGTGTGAACCCGCAGGAGGTGTTCCTGGTGATGGCCTACACGGTGCTCGGCTACATGCCGACCATCCTGAGCCTGAGCCTGTTCATCGCCATCGTCGGCACCCTGTCGCGCATGTACCGCGACAGCGAGATGGTCATCTGGTTCTCCAGCGGACAAGGCATGGCCGACTTCGTCAAGCCGCTGTTCCGCTTCGCCTGGCCGGTGCTGATCCTGATCGCCGTCATGGCGCTGGTGGGCTGGCCCTGGGCCAACTCGCAGACCATCGGCATGCGCAAGCAGTACGAGCAGCGCAGCGACATCGAGCGCGTGGCGCCGGGTGAGTTCCGCGAATCGGCCGGCCGCGTGCGGGTGTTCTTCATCGACAAGGAGACGCCGGACAACTCCAGGGCCACCAACGTCTTCATCTGGTCGATCGAGCGCAACCTGCAGATCACCACCTCGGCGCGCAGCGGCAGCATCGAGAACATCGGAGATTCGCGCTACCTGCTGCTCAACAACGGCCAGCGGCTCGAGCAGCCGATGGCCAACACGGGCCTGAAGATCAGCGAATTCAAGACCTACGGCACGCGCGCCGGCGGAAGCTCCGGCTTCGGCGACGACACCACTCCAGCGCGTGCGCGCACCACCCTGTCGCTGCTGACCGACCAGAGCGACATGAGTCGGGGCGAACTGGCCTGGCGCGTCGGCATGCTGCTGGCCGCCATCAACTTCGTGCTGCTGGCACTGAACGTGTCCAGCGGCAACCCGCGCGTGGGCCGCAGCGGCAACCTGCTGCTCGCGCTGTTCGCCTTCGTCGTCTACTACAACATGCTCAACCTCGGCCAGAGCTGGATCAGCTCGGGCAAGTTCGGCATGGGCGGCTTCATGCTGCTGCTGCATGGCGGCGTGCTGCTGATCAACCTTGCATGGCTCGGCGCCCGCCAGAACAACTGGGGACGACGCATCCGGAAGAGCCCGTCCGCCTCCGTTGCCGCGCCGGCAACCGCTCCCAGGATCGAACCCACGTGAAAACGATAAGACGCCTGATCTACGTCGAGGTGCTGAAGGCCGTCGCGTTCGTGACGCTCGGCTTCCTGAGCCTCTTCTTCTTCTTCGACTTCGTCGACGAGCTGCAGTCCATCGGCAAGCCCGAGAGCCTGAACTACGGGCCCGCGCAGGCGCTGATCTACGTGACCCTGCTGGTGCCGAGCCATCTCTACGAGCTGCTGCCGATCACCGTGCTGATCGGCTCGATCTTCGTCATGGCCCGGCTGGCGCAGAGCTCCGAATACACCATCCTGCGCACCAGCGGACTGGGCCCCTGGCGCGCGCTGCGCACCCTGCTGCTGCTGGGCATCGGCTTCGTGGTGCTGACCTTCGCCATCGGCGACTATGTGGCGCCGGCCTCCGAGCGCACGGGCCAGCTGCTCAAGGCCAGGTACCAGGGCACCTATTCGCTGGCCGGCAACACCGGCGCCTGGCTCAAGGAAAAGCGGGACAACGCCTCCTACGCCGTTAACGTGCTGGCCATCGACCGCAAGGGCGCGCTGAAGAACCCGCGCATCTTCGAGTTCGACGACAACGGCTACATCAAGACCCAGATCGTCGCCGCCTCGGCCACCATCGGCAGCGACGGCCACTGGCTGCTCACCGACGTCGCCGAGCAGAAGTACGACACGCGCAGCTCGGCCGAGCAGGCGCACATCGTCACCACCAAGATCCCGCAGCTGAACTGGCCGACTTCGCTGACCGGCGAGATGGTGTCGGTCGCGCTGCTGCGCCCCGACCGGATGAGCACGATCGATCTGTTCGACTACATCCGCCACCTCGACGCCAACGGCCAGACCGCTCAGCGCTACGAGATCGAGTTCTGGCGCAAGGTGTTCTACCCGCTGTCGTGCCTGGTGATGGTGGTGCTCGCCCTGCCCTTCGCCTACCTGCACTTCCGCCAGTCGGGCATCACGACCTACGTGTTCGGCGGCGTGATGATCGGCATCAGCTTCTTCCTGCTGAACAACGTGTTCGGCTACCTGGGCAACCTCAGCAACTGGTCGCCCTGGCTCACCGCTGCGGCGCCGGGGATGATCTATTCGGTGATGTCGCTCACGGCCTTCAGCTGGCTCGTGCTGCGGCGATGACGCGAGGCATCGTCCTGCTGGCGCACGGCTCGCGCGACGAGCGCTGGCGCCAGCCCATCGAGGCCGTGGCCGCCCGGGTGATCGCCGACGAGCCCGATGCCCGCGTGGCCTGCGCCTACATGGAACTCGCCGAGCCCGACCTGCCCACGGCCGTGGCAACGCTGGTTGCGGGTGGAGCCACCGCCATCCGCGTCGTCCCCCTGTTCCTCGGCATGGGCAAGCACGCCCGCGAAGACCTGCCGCACCAGCTCGATTCGCTGCGCCAGCGCTGGCCCGCCATCGGCTTCACGCTCACCCGTATCGTGGGCGAAGAGCCGGAACTGGTCGATCTCCTGGCGCGGATTGCGGTCAAATCATGAACATCCGGCAATTTCAATAGATTCTGAAGGCATAATGAATTCCGCAATAAGACGGAATTTGATATGAATCTGCATCAGTTCAAGTTTGTTCAGGAAGCCGTGCGGCGCAACCTGAACCTCACCGAGGCGGCCAAGGCACTGCACACCTCGCAGCCCGGGGTATCCAAGGCCATCATCGAACTCGAGGAAGAACTGGGCGTCGAGATCTTCGCGCGCCACGGCAAGCGGCTGAAGCGCGTCACCGAGCCGGGGCAGCACGTCATCGCCAGCATCGAGCTGATCATGCGCGAGGTGGGCAATCTCAAGCGCATCGGCGAGCAGTTCAGCGCGCAGGACAGCGGCACCCTCTCCATTGCCACCACCCACACCCAGGCGCGCTACGTGCTGCCGGTGCCCGTGGCCAACCTGCGCGAGGCGTACCCCAAGGTCAACGTGAGCCTGCACCAGGGCTCGCCCGACCAGGTGGCGCGCATGGTGATCGACGAGATCGCCGAGATCGGCATCGCCACCGAGTCGCTCGACGGCTACGCCGAACTCGTCACCCTGCCCTGCTACGAATGGCAGCACGTGCTGGTGCTGCCCAAGGACCATCCGCTGGCCTCCAAGGAGCGAATCACGCTGGAGGACCTGGCGAGCGAGCCGATCATCACCTACCACCCCTCGTTCACCGGCCGCACGCGCATCGACCATGCCTTCGCGCAGAAGAAGCTCACGCCGCGCATCGCGCTCGAGGCCATCGACTCCGACGTGATCAAAACCTACGTGCGCCTCGGCCTGGGCGTGGGCATCGTGGCCGAGATGGCCGTGCGCGACGAGTCGAACGCCGACCTCGTGGTGCGCCCGATGGGCCATGTGTTCGGCCAGAATATCGCGCGGGTCGCCTTCAAGCGCAGCGCCTACCTGCGCAACTTCGTGTTCAAGTTCGCCGAGCTGCTGTCCGACCGCCTCGACCGCAACCTGATCGCCAAGGCCCTCAGCGGCCATCAACAAGACTACGAACTATGAGCACGGCTCAATCTCCACGCACTCCCGACGTCGGCACCAAGCTGCCTTCCGTCGGCACCACCATCTTCACGGTCATGTCGACCCTGGCGGCCGAGAAGAACGCCGTCAACCTGGGCCAGGGCTTCCCGGACTTCAACTGCGACCCGAAGCTGCTGGAAGACGTGACGGCCGCCATGGCCGCGGGCCACAACCAGTACCCGCCGATGCCCGGCATCCCGGCGCTGCGCGATGCCATCGCCGCCAAGATCTCGGCGCAGTACGGCCACGGCTACAGCGCGGCGACGGAAATCACCGTCACCGCCGGCGCCACGCAGGCGATCATCACGGCCATCCTCGCCGTGGTGCGACCGGGCGACGAGGTGATCGTGCTGGAGCCCTGCTACGACAGCTACGTGCCCAACATCGAGCTGGCCGGCGGCAGCGTGGTGCGCGTGCCGCTGGTGCCGGGCACGTTCCGCCCCGACTTCGACAAGATCGCCGCCGCGCTCACGCCGCGCACGCGCGCCATCATCATCAACACGCCGCACAACCCGAGCGCCACGGTGTGGACCGAGGCCGAGATGCGCCAGCTCGAAGGAACTGCTCGCGCCCACCGACGTCTTCGTGATCAGCGACGAGGTCTACGAGCACATGGTGTTCGACGGCGCCCGGCATGAAAGCGTGGCGCGCTTCCCGGGGCTGGCCGCGCGCAGCTTCATCGTCAGCAGCTTCGGCAAGACCTACCACGTCACCGGCTGGAAGGTCGGCTACGTGGCAGCGCCGGCCCCGCTGATGGCCGAGTTCCGCAAGGTGCACCAGTTCAACGTGTTCACCGTGAACACGCCGATGCAGCACGCGCTCGCGCAGTACATGGCCGAGCCGAAGCCGTACCTGGAGCTGCCGGCCTTCTACCAGCGCAAGCGCGACCTGTTCGCCGCGGGCCTGGCCGAGAAGACCCGCTTCAGGCTGCTGCGCAGCGAGGGCAGCTACTTCCAGTGCGTGGACATCTCGGCGGTGAGCGATCTCTCGGAAGCCGAGTTCTGCCTGTGGCTCACGCGCGAGATCGGCGTGGCCGCCATCCCGCTGTCGGCCTTCTACGGCAACGGCTTCGACCAGCGCGTGGTGCGCTTCTGCTTCGCCAAGAAGGACGAAACGCTGCTCGCGGCGCTGGACCGCCTCGCACGGCTCTGACGACTGCGGCCTTGCCCGCATGAAGAACAACCCGGTTGCGATCCTGAGGCTCGTTTTCGGTGCGGTCGGCCTGGTGCTGTGCGCCATCGCATGGCTGCTGCACCACAACACGGCGTCCTTCATCGCGTCGGCCAGCCGCACGCAGGGCGAGGTGATGCGGCTGCTCTACGTGGAAAGCTCGAAACGCAACGAATCGGGCACCTGGAAGCCGCTGGTGCGCTTCAAGGCGCCATCGGGCGAGATCGTCGAGTTCGCGCCGTCGAGCAGCAGCAGCCCGCCGGCCTACGAGGTCGGCGAAACGGTCGACGTCTTCTTCGCCCCGAACGACCCGCAGGACGCCATGCTCGACGGCTTCTTTTCGCTGTGGGGCGGCGCGGCCATCACGGGCGGCCTGGGCCTTGTTTTCCTGCTGGTGACGGCGGGGCTTCTGTTCATGCCTGCGAGCGCACCGGCAAAGCGCCGACGCCCACGGTAGGACGTTGCCTGACCACCGGAGGCGCTACCCTCCGGCCCTCCGCGCGATTCGACAGGGCCAGCATGAAGGCTCATCGCAACAACGCCCTGGAGAGAAAACATGTCGCTCTCGTTCATTCTGCTGATCATCCTGATCCTGCTGCTGATCGGCGCACTGCCAAGCTGGGGCTACAGCCGCTCCTGGGGCTACGGACCCAGCGGCGGCCTTGGCCTGGTCGTGCTGATCGTGGTGATCCTCGTGCTCATGGGACGCATATAGCCTTTGCGGCCAACGCGTCCCGATATTGAGGGAACCAAGGGAAAAGCCCGCGCAAGCGGGCTTTTCTTCGTTCGCCAATCCGTCATCAGGCCTGCAACTGCGCCCAGGCCTTGTCCAGCCGCTTCACGCTCACGGGCTGCGGCGTGCGCAGTTCCTGCGCGAAGAAGCTCACCCGCAGTTCCTCCAGCAGCCAGCGGAATTCGAGCATGCGTTCGTCCACCACGCCCTTGCGCTCGGCCACGAGGCGCCAGTAGCGCTGCTCCTGCGGCTTCAGCTCGGCGAGCTTGCTCGCGTCGCGCGCGGCGTCGGCACGCAGCTTGTCGAGCCGCAGCACGATCGCCTTGAGGTAGCGCGCGAAATGCTGCAGCTGCGCCCACGGCGCGTCGGCGATGAAGCGCTTGCCGACCAGGCGCTGCAGCTGCTGCGCGGCGTCCTGCACGGCCTCGGGCTGGATCTTGGTGTCCTTGATCTTGCGCGCGGCCGCGGCGTATTCGACGAGGATGGCCGACGCGAGCCGCGCGACCTCGTTGGCGATCAGCGTGAGGCGGCCACGGCCTTCCTCCAGCCGGCGCTTGAACGCGAACTCGTCCGTCGGCAGCGGCTCCTGCAGGAAGGCGCGGTCGATCGCCACGTCGATGATCTGCGTGCGCAGCTCCTCCGAAGTACCCAGCGGCATGTAGGCCACCGACATCTTCTGCAGGTCGGGGATGTTCTTCTCGAGGTACTTGAGCGCGTCCTTGAGCTGCAGCGCGAACAGGCGTCGCAGCCCGGCGCGATGCTTCGCGGCGGCCACGGCGGGTTCGTCGAACACCTCGATGGTCACGGCGTCGCCTTCGTCGCGCAGCGCCGGAAAGCCGATCAGCGACTGCGAACCGCGGCGCACCTCCATCAGCTCGGGAAGCTCGCCGAAGGTCCAGGCGGTGTAGCGCTGGCCGGCCGGCAGCGCGGGAGGCGCGTCCGCAGCCTTGGCGGACGGCTTCGAACGCTGGTCCGGCTGGCTTGCGGCAGCTTTCTTCTCGGGCGGTGCCTTGATGTTCAGCCCCGCCAGCGCCTGGAAGGCCCCGCGCGCCTGCGCGCCCAGTTCGGCCTTCAACGCGCCGAGGTTGCGCCCCATGCCCAGCTGCCGGCCGTGCTCGTCGACCACGCGCAGGTTCATGAACAGGTGCGGCGCGAGCATGTCGAGCTTGAAATCGGCGCGCTTGACGTCGATGCTGGTCATGTCGCGCACGCGCTTGAGCAGCACGTCGGTCAGCGAGCCGGTGCCGAACACTTCGGGAGCCGACAGTTCTTCCGCCAGCTTCGAGGCCGATTCGGGCAGCGGCACCAGCCGCGAGCGCGGGCGCTGCGGCAGGCTCTTGAGCAGGGCCTGGATCTTGTCCTTCAGCATGCCCGTCACCAGCCATTCGCAGCGCTCTTCGCTCACCTGGTTGAGCACGAAGAGCGGCACGCTGACGGTGAGGCCGTCCTTCGCGTCGCCGGGCTCGTGCAGGTAGCTCGCGGCGCAATCGACACCGCCCAGCCGCAGCGTCGGGGGGAAGGACTGGGTCGTGATGCCGGCTGCCTGGTGGCGCATGAGCTCGTCGCGCGTCAGGTACAGCAGGCGCGGCTGGTCCTTGGAGGCCTGGCGGTACCAGTTCTCGAAGCTGATGCCGCTGGCCACGTCGGCGGGCAGTTGCGCGTCGTAGAAGGCAAAGATCAGCTCGTCGTCGACCAGCACGTCCTGCCGGCGCGACTTGTGCTCCAGCCCTTCGACCTCGCGCACAAGCTTGCGGTTGGCCTGCAGGAACGGGAACTTGCTTTCCCACTGCCCGCCGACCAGCGCCTCGCGGATGAAGATCTCGCGCGCGGCGACCGGATCGACCCGCGTGAAGTCGACGCGCCGGCCGCTGTAGACCACCAGACCATAAAGCGTCGCGCGCTCCAGTGCCGACACCTGTGCGCCCTTCTTCTCCCAGTGCGGATCGAGCAGCTGCTTCTTCAGCAGGTGCCCCGCCACCTCTTCGAGCCACTGCGGCTCGATGTTGGCGATGCCGCGCCCGAAGAGCCGCGTGGTCTCGACCAGCTCGGCCGCGACGATCCAGCGCCCCGGCTTCTTCTTCAGGTGCGCGCCGGGGTGCTTGTGGAACTTGATGCCCCGCGCGCCGAGGTAGGCCTCGTCGTCCTCCAGCTTCCAGCCGACGTTGCCCAGGAGGCCCGACAGCATCGACATGTGCAGCGCCTCGTAGCCGGCGGGCTGGGCATTGATGCGCCACTTGTGCTCGGTGACCACGGTGAGCAACTGCGAATGGATGTCGCGCCACTCGCGCACGCGGCGGATGTTGATGAAGTTCTGACGCAGCAGCTGCTCGTACTGCCGGTTGCTGAGCTTGTGGGTGTCTCCATGCCCGCCGCGCGCGTCGGCAATCCACTTCCACAACCGCAGGTAGCCGCTGAACTCGCTTTTCTCGTCGTCGAACTTCGAGTGCGCCTGGTCGGCCTGCTGCTGCGCGTCCATCGGGCGGTCGCGCACGTCCTGCACGCTGAGGGCCGAGGCGATGATGAGCACTTCTTCGAGCGCGCTGCGCGAGCGGGCTTCGAGAATCATCCGGCCCACGCGCGGGTCAAGCGGCAGCTTCGACAGCTCGGCACCGGTGTGCGTGAGTTCGTTGGCGTCGTCGACCGCGCCCAGCTCGTTGAGCAGCTGGTAGCCGTCTGCAATGGCGCGCGGCGACGGCGCCTCCAGGAACGGGAAGCGCGCCACGTCGCCCAGGCGCAGCGACTTCATGCGCAGGATCACGCCTGCCAGCGAGGAGCGCAGGATCTCGGGGTCGGTGAAGCGCGGGCGGCTTTCGAAGTCCTTCTCGTCGTACAGGCGAATGCAGATGCCGTTCGCCACCCGGCCGCAGCGGCCCGCGCGCTGGTTGGCGGCCGCCTGGCTGATCGGCTCGACCAGCAGCTGCTCGACCTTGCTGCGGAAGCTGTAGCGCTTGACGCGCGCGGTGCCGGTGTCGATGACGTAGCGGATGCCCGGCACGGTGAGCGAAGTCTCGGCCACGTTGGTGGCCAGCACGATGCGCCGGCCCGTGTGGCCGTCGAAGATGCGGTCCTGCTCGGGCCCCGAGAGCCGCGCGAACAGCGGCAGCACCTCGGCGCTGCGCAGCAGCGGCTGGTGGCTCAGGTGGCGGCGCAGGTGGTCGGCCGCCTCGCGGATCTCGCGCTCGCCGGGCAGAAAGACGAGGATGTCGCCCGCGTTGTGCGGATCGCGCCAGAGCTCGTCGACCGCGTCGGCGATGGCGTCGTTCAGGTCGTGCTCACGCGATTCCTCGAAGGGACGGTAGCGCTGCTCCACCGGGAAGGTGCGGCCCGACACCATGATGGTGGGCGCCGGCCCCTTCGCCGAGGCGAAGTGCTGCGCGAAGCGGTCGGCGTCGATGGTGGCCGAAGTGACGATCACCTTCAGGTCGGGCCGGCGAGGCAGATCTCGCGCAGGTAGCCCAGCAGGAAGTCGATGTTCAGCGAGCGCTCGTGGGCCTCGTCGATGATGAGCGTGTCGTAGGCCTTCAGCAGCGGATCGGTCTGCGTCTCGGCCAGCAGGATGCCGTCGGTCATCAGCTTGACGGAGGCGTCGCGCGAGAGACGGTCCTGGAAGCGCACCTTGAAGCCGACGACGTCGCCCAGCGGCGTCTTCAGCTCTTCGGCGATGCGCTTGGCCACCGAACTCGCGGCAATGCGGCGCGGCTGCGTGTGGCCGATGAGCCGGCCTTTGCCGGGCTCGGCGTTGAGCTTGCCGCGGCCCAGCGCGAGCGCGATCTTCGGCAGCTGCGTGGTCTTGCCCGAGCCCGTCTCGCCGCAGACGATCACGACCTGGTGCTGCGCGATGGCGTCCATGATCTCGTCGCGCCTGCTCGATACAGGAAGCGATTCGGGGAATTCGATGCGAAGGGGTGTGGTGGTCGTCAAGGGAAAACAGTCGTCGGGCCGGCGCGGCGGGCAAACCATCGATTATCGGCGCGCACCGCGGCTGTTGCACGGCATCCACATCGCGCGGTCCGGCTGCAACACGATTCGTAAATAGTCTTTACTCAATTGCAAACCGCCACTACGATCGCGTCCATGTCCTATCGCCTTGCCCCCATCTCCTTGCGCCGTCGCTGCGCAAGCCGTGCGCCCCGGGCGCACGGGCGGGCCAAGTTGCCTCGTCCTGCCTGACCGAAGCTCCGCGCACGTTCGCGCGCTTCGAAGACAGAAGCGCCGCAACCGACACCCACAGCGTCCCTGCAGCCGATTCCTTCATGCCGAAGGAGCGGCCGCCATTCCGTACCTGTGTACCTGCATGAACGGCTCCAGGAGCCGAAGAAAAAGAAAAACCAGACCATGTCCAAAGACATCCGTTCCCAACTGCATGCCGAGCTCGCCGAGCGCACTCGCCACCTGCAGACCGTCGCCGAAGCCCTGAAGACCGAGCTCTTCGGCATCGACGACATCATCGATCGCGTGATCGACTCGATCCGCGCCTGGTACGTGCTGCCGCAGCTCATCAGCCGCCCGGTCATCGTCTGCCTTTGGGGCCTGACGGGCACCGGCAAGACGCAGCTGGTGCGCAGGCTCGCGCAGCACCTGGGCTTCTACGACCGCTTCATCGAAGTGCAGATGGACGGCTTCAGCCACGGCTCGGGCCATCACAGCCGCGGCTCCATCTCGGCCATGCTGGCCGAGTCGGGCATCGCCGAGGGCTCGCCCGGCATCCTGGTACTGGACGAGTTCCAGCGCTTCCGCACCGTCGACAACGGCGGCCACGACGCCAAGGTAGAGCGCTACCAGGACGTGTGGGCGCTGCTGTCCGACGGCCGCCTGCCGCCCGCGCTTTCGATGCTCGGCGAGATCGAGTCGTCGCTGGCCTACGCCGAATACACGCAGGACCGCGACGGCTCCGACAAGAAGAAGGAAGACAAGAAGCGCAAGCTGCACCTGTCGCCCTGGGAGGCGCGCGAGGTGAAGCGCTGCCTGAAGCTGTCGGAGACGCTGCTGCAGATCATGGCGTGGAAGCCCGCCGAGGTTCACGCGCGCCTGCGCGCCTTCCGCGACACGCAGCAGAGCTGGGAGACCGACTACAGCAAGCTGCTGGTGTTTGTCTCGGGCAACCTCGACGAGATGTACGCCGAGACGGCGCAGCGCGTGGAGGACTGCGACACCGACGCCGACATCTTCCACGAGCTGACGAAGAAGCTCTCCGTCATCGACGTGAAGAAGGCGCTGGCCGAGCGCTTCCGCCCCGAGCAGATCGCGCGCCTGGGCAACAACCACGTGATCTACCCCTCGTTCAACCGCGCGACCTACGTGCGCCTGATCCTGTCGATCTGCGACCGCTACGTGGCCGAGATCCAGGAAAGCTCCGGCGTGCGCTTCGTGCTGGACGCGAGCGTGTACGAGCAGATCTACGCCAACGCCGTGTTCCCGGCGCAGGGCACGCGACCGCTGTTCTCGTCGATCCACGCGATCCTGAGCGCCACGCTGGTCAATGCCGCGCTGTGGGCGCTGGAGCAAGGCGCCAACGGCAGCGAGCCCGTGTGGCTGACGCTGGACGCGGGCGTGTCGGCCATCACGGCGAAGTACCGCAAGGCACGCCGCCAGTTTCCGGTGGCGCTGGAGCTGAACCGCCTCAAGCAACGTTCGAGCGAGGACTTCCGCGCCCTGCTCGCCGTGCACGAGGCCGGCCACGGCGTGGTGTACGGCCTGCTGTTCGCCCGTGCGCCGCAGGAGATCAAGATCAACGTGGCCTCGTTCGAGGGCGGCTACAACAGCTACGAGCAGCGCAAGGCCTGGTCGAAGAAGAACCTGCGCGATCGCATCTGCGTGAGCCTCGCGGGCCGCGCCGCCGAGCAGCTTGTGTTCGGCGAGCAGGCCTGCACGACGGGCGCCACGCAGGACTTCATGCAGGCGACCGCCCAGGCCGCGCAATACGTGCGCCACTTCGCCTTTGGCACGCGCCTGAGCCGCACCGACGTCGCGAACGACCCGAACGACGACGTCAACACCGACGTCGGCGCGACCAACCCCGAGATCGAGGCGCTGCTGGCGCAGGAACACGCTCGCGCGCTCGCGCTGCTGGACGCCCATACGCCGGCGCTCATGGCGGTGGTCGACGCGCTGCTGCGCGACGGCTCCATCGCCCCGTCGGAGCTGGCCGGGATGCTCGGGCTGCCGGAGCCGGCCGCCGGTGCCGGCGGTACGGCCACCGACGCCTACGCGGCGCTGCTGGCGAGCTTCCGCGCTGATCGGCTCGGCTTGCCGCCGCCGTCGTTGCCCGGCGGCGGCCGTTCCGTCCCGGCGAGCGCGGCCCGCGTGCTGCGCGCGATCGCCTGATCCGGCCCGGTCGGGCCGAGTCAGGCAAATGGCTTTTCATGAATGCACAATCACGCCCCATGTCCACCGTCTTCAATTTCACCTTCGTGCCCTGGTTCCGCTCGGTCGCGCCCTACATCCACACGCACCGCGGTAAGACTTTCGTGGTCGGGCTCGCGGGCGAGGCGATCGCGGCGGGCAAGCTGCAGAACATTGCGCAGGACCTGGCGCTGATCCAGAGCATGGGCGTGAAGATCGTGCTGGTGCACGGCTTCAGGCCGCAGGTCAACGAACAACTGGCGGCCAAGGGGCACGAGGCGAAGTATTCGCACGGCATCCGCATCACCGACGAGGTGGCGCTCGACTCCGCGCAGGAGGCCGCCGGCCAGCTGCGCTACGAGATCGAGGCGGCCTTCAGCCAGGGCCTTCCCAACACGCCGATGGCGGGCTCCACGGTGCGGGTGATCTCGGGCAACTTCATCACCGCGCGGCCGGTGGGCGTGGTCGACGGGGTGGACTTCAAGCATTCGGGCCTGGTGCGCAAGGTGGACGCGGCCGGCATTCGCCGCACGCTGGATTTCGGCGCCATGGTGCTGATGTCGCCCTTCGGCTTCTCGCCCACGGGCGAGGCCTTCAACCTGACGATGGAAGAAGTCGCTACCAGCGTGGCCATCTCGCTGCAGGCCGACAAGCTGATCTTCCTGACCGAGATTCCCGGCATCCGCATCGACAGCGAACTGCCCGAGAGCGAGGACAACCCCATCGACACCGAGCTGCCGCTGTACGCCGCCGAAAAGCTGCTGGCCTCGCTGCCGCCGCCGCAGAAGCCCACCGACACCGCCTTCTACCTGCAGCACTGCGTGAAAGCCTGCAAGGCGGGCGTGGAGCGCAACCACATCCTGCCCTTCGCGCTCGACGGCTCGCTGCTGCTGGAGGTGTACGTGCACGACGGCGTCGGCACGATGGTGATCGACGAGAAGCTCGAGAGCCTGCGCGAGGCCTCGGTGGACGACATCGGCGGCATCCTTCAGTTGATCGAGCCCTTCGAGCGCGACGGCACGCTGGTCAAGCGCGACCGCACCGAGATCGAGCGCGACATCCACCAGTACACGGTGGTCGAGCACGACGGCGTGATCTTCGGCTGCGCGGCGCTCTACCCCTATCCCGAGGCGCGCACGGCCGAGATGGCGGCGCTCACGGTGTCGCCGCAATCGCAGTCGCAGGGCGACGGCGAGCGCATCCTCAAGCACATCGAGCATCGCGCCAAGGCCATGGGCCTGGAAAGCATCTTCGTGCTCACCACGCGCACCATGCACTGGTTCCTCAAGCGCGGCTTCCAGCAGGTCAACCCCGACTGGCTGCCCGAGGCGCGCAAGCGCAAGTACAACTGGGACCGCAAGAGCCAGGTTCTGGTCAAGAAGATCTAGCCCCGATGACACTCGCCACCGCCCTGCTCTTCGCCATCGTGGCCTTCGCCGCCATCGCCACGCCCGGACCGACGGTGCTGCTGGCGCTCAGCAACGGCTCGCGGCACGGCGTGCGGCGTGCGCTGCCGGGGATGCTCGGGGCGGTGCTGTCCGATTTCGTGCTCGTCGGCGCGGTGGCGCTGGGCCTGGGCGCGCTGCTGGCGGCGTCGGAATTCTGGTTCTCGATGTTGAAGTGGGTCGGCGCGGTGTACCTCGCCTGGCTGGGCCTGCGGATGCTGCGTTCCAGGGGGGGTTTCCAACTGCCGGCCGCCGATGCGGCGCCCTCGGCCTCGGCGGGGGAGAGCCGGCGCATCTTCCTCAAGTCCTTCTTCGTGGCGGTGACCAACCCTAAGGGCTACATCTTCTGCTCGGCGCTGCTGCCGCAGTTCATCGACCCGACGGCCGCGCAGGCACCGCAGTACATCGTCATCGCGCTGATCTTCGCGGCCCTGGACATGGCCGTGATGCTGGCCTACGCCTCCGTCGGCGCCAGGGCGATCCGGCTGCTGACGGTGTCGGCAACCCGCTGGATCGACCGCGCCTGCGGCGGCATGCTGCTGGCGCTGGCCGGCTCGCTGGCCTTCTATCGCCGCAGCGCCGCCTGAGAACGGCCACGTCCGCCCCTGCCGCCGGCCCGCGCGAGTAGCCGCTTCGCCGGGAGCGGTAACACCTGTCACCGATAATCCCGGCCATGAATCCCCTGCTTTCCCGGTTGCAACCCTACCCCTTCGAGCGGCTGAAGCAGCTGTTCGCGGGCGTCACGCCCAACCCCGAGCTCACGGCCATCAGCCTGGGCATCGGCGAACCCAAGCACGCGACGCCGGGGTTCATCAAGGACGCGTTGAGCGCCAGCCTCGGCGCCCTGGCCGCCTACCCCGCCACCGCCGGCGACCTGAAGCTGCGCACCGCCTTCACCGACTGGCTCAAGACCCGCTACAGCCTCGCCCTCGACCCGGCCACGCAGGTGCTGCCGGTCAACGGCTCGCGCGAGGCGCTGTTCTCGCTGGCCCAGACGGTGGTCGACCCGACCGCCTCGCCGCAACCGGTGGTGCTGTCGCCCAATCCGTTCTATCAAATCTACGAGGGCGCGGCCCTGCTCGCCGGCGCCGAGCCGTACTACGTGCCCAGCGTGCCGGCACGCAACTTCGCGGTCGACTGGGACAGCGTGCCCGACGACGTATGGTCCCGCACGCAGCTGGTTTTCGTGTGCTCGCCGGGCAACCCCACGGGCGCCGTGATGGCGCTGGACGAGTGGAAGAAGCTCTTCGCGCTTTCCGACCGCCACGGCTTCGTGATCGCCGCCGACGAGTGCTACAGCGAGATCTACTTCCGCGACGAGCCCCCGCTCAGCGGCCTCGAGGCCTCGGTGAAGCTCGGCCGGCCCGACTTCCGCAACCTGATCGCGCTGACCTCGCTGTCCAAGCGCAGCAACGTGCCAGGCCTGCGCAGCGGCTTCGTGGCCGGCGACGCGGCCATCATCAAGAAATTCCTGCTCTACCGTACCTACCACGGCAGCGCCATGAGCGGCGCCGTGGCGGCAGCCAGCATCGCGGCCTGGGGCGACGAGTCGCACGTGGTCGACAACCGTGCCCAGTACCGCGCCAAGTTCGCGGCCGTCACGCCGCTGCTGGAGCCGGTGCTCGACGTGCGCCTGCCCGACGCGAGCTTCTACCTCTGGGCCGGCGTGCCCGAAGTGTGGGCTGGCGACGACGAAGCCTTCGCCCGGGAGCTCTACGCTCAATACAATGTGACGGTTTTGCCGGGGAGCTATCTGGCGCGCGAAACGACGTACGGCGAGCGCAGCGTCAACCCCGGCCGGGGCCGCATCCGCATGGCGCTTGTGGCCGAGACGGCCGAATGCGTGGAGGCCGCCGAGCGCATCGTCCGCTTCTGCAAGGACGCCCGCCGCTGACCTGCTCCGCTTGACCCCTGCCCCCATTTTTCACCCGAGACTCTCCATGACCCAGCAACTGCAACAAATCATCGACGCCGCGTGGGAAGACCGCGCCAACATCTCGGCCGCCGCCTCGACGGCCGAAGTGCGCGACGCCGTCGAGCACGTCATCACCGAACTCAACAACGGCAAGCTGCGCGTGGCCACCCGCGAAGGCGTGGGCAAGTGGACCGTGCACCAGTGGATCAAGAAGGCCGTGCTGCTGTCGTTCCGCCTGAAGGACAACGAGCAGATCCAGGCCGGCTCGCTCGGCTTCTACGACAAGGTGCCCACCAAGTTCTCGCACCTGTCGGCCAATGAACTGAAGGAATCGGGCGTGCGCATCGTGCCGCCGGCCGTGGCCCGCCGCGGCAGCTACATCGCCAAGGGCGCGATCCTGATGCCCTCGTACGTGAACATCGGCGCCTACGTGGGCGAAGGCTCCATGGTCGACACCTGGGCCACCGTGGGCTCGTGCGCGCAGGTCGGCGCCAACGTGCACCTCTCCGGCGGCGTGGGCCTCGGCGGCGTGCTGGAACCCCTGCAGGCCAACCCGACCATCATCGAGGACAACTGCTTCATCGGTGCGCGCTCCGAAGTGGTCGAAGGCGTGATCGTCGAGGAGAACTCGGTTCTGGGCATGGGCGTGTACATCGGCCAGAGCACGCCGATCTTCAACCGCGACACCGGCGAGATCTCGTACGGCCGCGTGCCCAGCGGCAGCGTGGTCATCAGCGGCAACCTGCCCAAGAAGACCAAGTCGGGCCAGGACTACAGCACCTACGCCGCGATCATCGTGAAGACGGTCGATGCGCAGACGCGCTCGAAGACCAGCTTGAACGACCTCCTGCGCGACTGACAACTCCCCACCGGCCCCTCTTGCGGGGCCGGTTTTTCTTCAGAGCTCCAGAGAAAACAACAGCCCCCGAGGAGAGAGACCGATGAACATGATGGAACGGCTTCTTCGTCTGATGGCCGAGCGCAAGGCATCCGACATCTATCTCTCGGCCCACTCGCCGGTGCTGATCCGGATCAACGGCATCTGCCTGCCCGTCAACGCGCAGGTGCTGCCGCCCACGGCACCGCTGGCGCTGCTGTCCGAGGTGGTGCCCGCCGCGCGCATCCAGGAGCTGGAAAGCACGGGCGAACTCAACATGGCCGTGCACCTCGAGGATGCCGGCAATTACCGCGTGAGCGCCATGCGCCAGCGCGGCACCTATGCGGTGGTGGTGCGGCACATCGCCTCCACGATTCCCAGCTTCGAAGAGCTGAACCTGCCCGACATCCTGAAGACGCTCATCATGGAGCGTCGCGGGTTGATCCTCATGGTCGGCGCCACCGGCGCGGGCAAGACCACCACGCTGGCCTCCATGCTCGACTACCGCAACGAACACGCCAGCGGCCACATCCTCACGGTGGAAGAGCCGATCGAGTTCACCTACACCAACAAGAAGTCGGTGGTGAACCAGCGCGACGTGGGCAGCGACACCACCTCGCTGCAGACGGCGCTGAAGAACGCGCTGCGCCAGGCCCCCGACGTGATCCAGATCGGCGAAATCCGCGACCGCGACACCATGTCGGCCGCCATCGCCTACGCGCAGTCGGGCCACCTGTGCGTGGCCACGCTGCACGCCAACAACAGCTACCGCGCGCTGAACCGCATCCTGAGCTTCTACCCCGTCGAAGTGCGCCCCACGCTGCTGGGCGACCTGGGCGGCGCGCTGCGCGCCATCGTCTCGCAGCGCCTGCTGCGCACGCCGGTGGGCGGGCGCGTGCCGGCGCTCGAAGTCATGCTCAACACCGCGCTGGTGGCCGAGCTGATCGAGAAGGGCGACTTCTCCGGCGTGAAGGAAGCCATGGAAAAGTCGATGGCCGAAGGCTCGCAGACCTTCGAGGAAGACATCGCCCGCCTCATCACCGAAGAGCGCGTGACGCGCGAAGAAGGCCTGTCGCAGGCCGACTCGCCCACCAACCTCATGTGGCGCCTGCAGAACCGCGCGGCGCCCAAGCAGCACGTCGACGACCGCAACCTGACGGACCAGGTCGACGAACCCACCTTTACCGACATCACGCTGGACGTGAAGTTCTGAACCTCGCCTTTTCCCGATGTCCCGTACGCTCCAGCTCGCCGAACAACTCATCTCGCGCCCTTCCGTCACGCCTGACGACGCGGGCTGCCAGCAGATCCTCGGCGAGCGGCTGGCGCGACTGGGCTTCACGCTGGAAACCATCGAGAGCGGCCCGGCCGACTTCCGGGTAACCAACCTCTGGGCGGTGCGCCGTCCCGCGGACGCGAAGGCCGGCAGCAAGACGCTGGTGTTCGCCGGCCACACCGACGTGGTGCCCACCGGCCCCGTCGAGCAGTGGACCAGCCACCCTTTCACGCCAACGCACCGCGACGGCAAGCTCTACGGCCGCGGCGCCTGCGACATGAAGACCTCGGTCGCGGCCTTCGTCACCTCCATCGAGGAATTCCTGCAGGCGCAGCCCGAGCCGAAGCTCACACTGGCCCTGCTGCTCACGAGCGACGAGGAAGGCCCCGGCGTCGACGGCACGGTCGTCGTCTGCAATGCGCTGGCGGCGCGCGGCGAAGTCATCGACTACTGCATCGTGGGCGAACCCACCGCGGTGGAGCGCTGCGGCGACATGATCAAGAACGGCCGCCGCGGCACCATGAGCGGCAAGCTCACGGTCAAGGGCGTGCAGGGCCACATCGCCTATCCGCATCTGGCCAAGAACCCGGTGCATGCGGTGGCGCCCGCACTGGCCGAGCTGGTGGCCATCAACGCCGCCGGCGGCTGGGACGCGGCGAGCAACCCGTACTTCCAGCCGACCAGCTGGCAGATCAGCAACTTCCACGCTGGCACGGGCGCGAGCAACGTGATTCCGGGCAGCGCGGTGATCGACTTCAACTTCCGCTTCTCGACCGAATCCACGCCCGAATCGCTGCAGCAGCGCGTGCACGCCGTGCTCGACGCGCACAAGGTCGACTACACGCTCGCCTGGACCATCGGCGGCCTGCCCTTCCTGACCACGCCGGGCGAACTCGTCACTGCCGTGCAGGACGCGATCCGCGATGAGACCGGCATCGAGACTGAGCTGTCGACCAGCGGCGGCACCAGCGACGCGCGCTTCATCGCCAAGATCTGCAGGCAAGTGGTCGAACTCGGTCCGGTGAACGCCAGCATCCACAAGATCGACGAGCACATCGACGTGGCCGAGATCGAGACGCTGAAGAACCTGTATCTGCGCACCATCAGGCGGCTGGACGCCGCGCTCGCCGGATGAGCACCGTCATCGAACTCATCGAGTCGGGCGCGAAGCGGCTGGAAGAAGCCGGCGTCGCCTTCGGCCATGGCACGGCCAACGCCTTCGACGAAGCAGCCTGGCTGGTGCTGTGGCGCCTGAAGCTACCGCTGGACGACCTCGACGGCGTGGCCGACACGCCCGTGTCGCCCGCCGATGCCGGCAAGGTGGCGGCGCTCATCGACGAGCGCATCGCCACGCGCAAGCCCGCCGCCTACCTCACCAAGGAAGCATGGCTGCAGGGCGTGCCCTTCTACGTGGACGAGCGCGCCATCGTGCCGCGCAGCTTCATCGCCGAGCTGATCGCCGACGGAACCATCGACTACTGGCTGGGCGAACACACGCAGCGCGTGCTCGACCTGTGCACGGGCAACGGCAGCCTCGCGGTGCTGGCGGCGCTCACGTACCCGGAAGTGACGGTGGATGCGGCCGACCTGTCGGTCGAGGCCCTGGAGGTCGCCGCCATCAACGTCACCCGCCACGAGCTGGACGCGCGCGTGCGGCTGGTCGAGTCGGACGGACTGAAGAGCCTGCCCGGCCCCTATGACCTGGTACTGTGCAACCCGCCCTACGTGAACAGCGCCAGCATGGCCGCCCTGCCCGCCGAATACCGCGCCGAGCCCGAACTGGCGCTGGCCGGCGGCACCGACGGCATGGATTTCGTGCGGCAGCTCTTGGCCGACGCACCTTCGCGCATGAGCGAGCGCGCGGTGCTGGTGCTGGAGATCGGCAACGAGCGCGAGTACTTCGAGGCGGCCTTCCCGCAGCTCGAAGTCTTCTGGCTCGAAACCTCGGCAGGCGAAGACCAGGTCTTGCTGGTGACGCGCGACGCCCTGGTGGCCGGCGCCGGCGTGCGTTAGCTGCTCTCGCCCAGCCCTTTCAGCCGCTTTCTCGCAGCCTTCCGCTGCGAAAACCCATTCACCGGGCCATTTCCCCGCGCCTTTGCCCCTTTTTTCCGGGGCGCGAAGGGCCGGGCGGGGATAATCGCCCCTACGGTTCCTCTTTCATGATCACTCTCAAGAACGTCATTCTTCGCCGCAGCGCCAAGGTCCTGCTCGACGGCGCCACGGTCACCCTCAATCCCGGCGAGAAGGTCGGGCTGGTGGGCCGCAACGGCGCCGGCAAGTCCACCCTGTTCGCCCTGCTCAACGGCTCGCTGCACGAAGACGGCGGCGATTTCTCCATTCCCAAGCAGTGGCGCATGGCCCAGGTGGCGCAGAACATGCCCGAGACCGAGGATTCGGCCACCGACTTCGTGGTGGGCGGCGACACCCGCCTGACCGAGCTGCGCGAGCAGCTGGCCGCCATCGAGGCCGCCTACGCCGAGAACCCCGACGACGCCGACATCGGCATGGAGCTGGCCCACGCCTACACCGACCTGGCCGACGCCGGCGAGCACGACGCCGTGCCGCGCGCGCAGGCGCTCATCCTGGGCCTGGGCTTCAAGACGCACGAGCTCGACGCGCCGGTTAACAGCTTCTCCGGCGGCTGGCGCATGCGCCTGCAGCTGGCCCGCGCGCTGATGTGCCCGAGCGACCTGCTGCTGCTCGACGAACCCACGAACCACCTGGACCTTGACGCGCTGGTGTGGCTCGAGGCCTGGCTGCAGAAGTACCCGGGCACCATGATCGTCATCAGCCACGACCGCGAGTTCCTCGACGCCGTGACCGACGTCACCCTGCACATCGCCAACGCCCAGCTCACGCGCTACGGCGGCAACTACAGCAAGTTCGAGGACATGCGCGCGCTGCAGATGGAGCAGCAGCAGCAGGCCTTCGCCAAGCAGCAGGACAAGATCGCCCACCTGCAGAAGTTCATCGACCGCTTCAAGGCCAAGGCCAGCAAGGCCAAGCAGGCGCAAAGCCGGGTCAAGGCGCTGGAGCGCATGGAACGCGTGGCGCCGCTCCTGGCCGAGGCCGACTTCAGCTTCGAGTTCAAGGAGCCGGGCAACATCCCCAACCCGATGCTGTCGATCAGCAACGCGAGCTTCGGCTACGTTGTCGAGGACGACGAGCCCAAGACCATCCTGCGCGGCGTGAACCGCTCGGTGCTGGCGGGCCAGCGCATCGGCATCCTGGGCGCCAACGGCCAGGGCAAGTCGACGCTGGTGAAGACCATCGCGCGCGAAATGGGCGCGCTGGCGGGCCAGGTCACCGAGGGCAAGGGCCTGAACATCGGCTACTTCGCCCAGCAGGAACTCGACGTGCTGCACCCCGAGAGCAACCCGCTGGAGCACATGGTGCGCCTGGCGCGCGAACTCGGCAGCAACGCCAAGGAGCCGACTGGCGAGCAGGCCCTGCGCGGCTACCTGGGCAGCTTCAACTTCAGCGGCGACATGGTCAAGCAGCCCGTGGGCACCATGAGCGGCGGCGAGAAGGCCCGCCTCGTGCTCGCGATGATGGTCTGGCAGCGCCCCAACCTGCTGCTGCTCGACGAGCCGACCAACCACCTCGACCTCGCCACCCGCGAGGCGCTGGCCGTGGCGCTCAACGAGTTCGAGGGCACGCTGATGCTGGTGAGCCACGACCGTGCGCTGCTGCGCTCGGTGTGCGACGAGTTCTGGCTGGTGGGCCGCGGCGTTGTCGGCGACTTCGACGGCGACCTCGACGACTACCAGCGCTACCTGCTCGACGAATCCAAGCGCCTGCGCGAGGAAGCCAAGGTGGCGGTGCGCGCAGCCGAGGCCGCCGCGGCGCCGAAAGCCGCTCTCGCCGCTCCCGCCCCTGCCCCGCAGCACCGCAAGCAGGGCGCCCAGGATCGCCAGCAGCGCAACGACCAGGCCAAGCCGATCAAGCGAGAGATCGCCCAGATCGACGAACGCCTGGCCAAGGCCGGCACCGAGCGCACCGAGCTCGAAGGCGCGGCTGGCCCAGCCGCTGCCCGCCGCCGAAATCGCCGAGGCCGGCAAGCGGCTGAAGGCGCTCAACGACGAAATCGGCCGCCTCGAGGAGCGCTGGCTGGCCCTCTCGGACCAGCTGGAAGCCCTGGTGGCCTGAGCAACAGCCAGCAATAAGCAACAAGCAAGGGAGCCGCCGGATGCCGTCAGCCGTCGAACTGGCCCGTGGTGACGAGAAACTCATCGCCGCCATCCACCGCAGCCGCCGCCTCATCAGCCGCAAGGCGCTGATGGCGGCAGCGGCCAGCGCGGTTCCCCTGCCCGGCCTCGACTGGATGGCCGATGCCGCGCTGCTCTCGCGGCTGGTGCCGCAGATCAGCGCGGAATTCGGCCTCTCGGTCACGCAGGTCGAGAAGCTCGCGCCGCACCAGCGCGAGCGCATCCAGAAGGCCGCGACCACCGTGGGCGCACTGCTGGTCGGGCGGCTGGTCACGCGCGACCTGCTGCTTCGCCTCGCCAAGCATGCCGGCGTGCGCCTCACGGCCAAGCAGGCGACCAAGTACGTGCCCATCGCCGGGCAGGTGGTGTCGGCCGCGCTGGGCTACGCGGCGCTGCGCGCGCTCGGCGAGCAGCACATCAAGGACTGCGTGCGCGTCAGCTCCACTCTCGCTCTCGCGCCTCCCGAACCGCACGATCGCGCCTGAGCGCCTCGCGGTCGAACAGCACCTGCGCCGCCCAGGCCGCGCAAACCAGCCCGAAGCAGCCGGCACCGGCGATGGCCGGGTGCCCCAGGATCAGTCCGGCGACCAGCCCCGCAAGGGACGCCAGCGCCAGCAGCACGCACAGAACGCGGTCGAGCCGCAGGCCCGAGGGCAATCGCCTGCGCACCGCACGCTCATCGCTTAGCGGGCCGGGGGCGGGCCTCCGGCGCGGGCTTCAGGGCTTCCTCCTTCATCCGCTGCTCGTAGGCGGCCACGAGCGCGACGTAGTGCCGCGACATCACGTCGGCCACCCGCCCCAGGCCGATCTTGCTGATGGTCGGCTGCGGAATGCCGGTTCGATGTTCGATCTGCTTCTGCGTGAGGCCCATGGCCCTCAGCGCCATGACCAACTCCCGTGGCTTCATCTATTACTCCCTTTTCAAACTATTCTAGAGTTTGAGAGGAATATTCGTTTGGGCTTAAATCCCCATCCGATGGACAGCATTGCCAAACGCGCCTTGGCCGCGCGCAAATTCGCCAAGATGACCCAGAAGCAGGCCGAAGTGGTTTCGGGGGTCAAACAGTCCAGCATTTCCAAGATCGAGCGCGGAGACGTCAGCCGCTCGATGAGCGTGCTCGCGCTGGCGCGTGCCTACCGGGCCGATCCGAACTGGCTGGACACAGGCGACGGCCCCGCTCCATGGGACGAGGACCAGATCCGCCAGGCGCGCGACCGGGCCAACGAGCCGCCGGGGCCCTATCGGGTGACGCACACGCCGCCGTCGATCCCGAGCTTCAACCCGCGCACGCCCGGCACGGTGCCGCTCATTTCCTGGGCGGACGCCGCCAACTGGGACAGCCACGAGATCTCGCAGCAGCCGCATGCCGAGCGCTGGATACCCTGCATCGCCCACCACAGCCTCCAGAGCTATGCGCTGCGCGTACGCGGCGACAGCATGACTTCGCCCAGCGGCCAGCTCAAGAGCTATCCGCCCGGCTCGATCGTGTTCGTCGACACCTCGCTGCGCACGCCCGACGACGGCGAACGCATCATCGCGAAGCTCGAGGACAGTGACGAGGTCACCTTCAAGGTGTTCAAACAGGACGACGGTCGCCGCTGGCTGCTGCCGCTCAACCCCAAGCACGAGCCGGTGCGCACGCCCTTCACCGTGCTGGGCACCGTCGTGGGCAAGTGGGAGGACGAGGACTGAGCCCTCATGCGAGCGGCGCCTCCGGCAAAAAATTAGCCGGAAATTAGCTGGAACACGATTTCGTCGAGGTCAGGTTGCGTGCAGGTTCGGAAGCGATATTCATGGCTCTCCCTGTGGCCTGCATCCTCTGATCCTCCCTCCTCCAGCAGGTCACCTTCAAGCCCGCCTCGTGCGGGCTTTTTTTTGTGGATTTGCTCGCCCCCAGGCTGCGCGGCACTTCGTGCCGCTTCGCCACCCCCCTGCCGGGGGCAACACCTGCGGCCCGGCAGAGCCGGTTCCGCGGTGTTCCTGGCCTTAGGCCTTCGTGAGGTTGATGCCGCGCTCCTGGGGTGGTGCATTTGGCGCCTTGCCCGTACATTTCGCGCCTTGCAGGTCCCGTTTCGTCGCAACTGCCTCGCGGGGCGGGGCAGCGGGCACGAGACTCGCGGAATGACAGGCAGCCCGGGCGTTCCGGGTGTACAACCGCTGCCCCCATGCAATATCAAGAAAACAATGCGTTGGAGGATCACCCCGGTTCGTCGTTGCGCGCTGCGCCTGCGCGCTCGCGGCCGGGGTGGCCCGTTCAGGGCGCCGTGCTCGGCGCCGTCCTGCTGCTGATGAGCGGCTGTGCGGTCGGGCCGGACTTCAGGACACCCGACCTGCCGGCCGCCGCCGGCGGCGCCGACTACACACCCGCGCCGATGCCGGCGCGCACCGTGAAGTCCGACGTGCCGGCCGGCCAGGCGCAGGAGCTGCTGCCGGGCCGCGACATTCCGGCCCAGTGGTGGGAAGTGTTCCGCTCCGAACCGCTCGATCGGCTGATCCGCGCCTCGCTCGCGCAGAGCCCGACGCTGGCTTCCGCGCAGGCCGCGCTGCGGCAGGCCGAGGCCACCTACGACGTGAAGTCGGGCAACCTGCTGTGGCCGCAGGTCACGGCGCAACTGGGCGTGCAGCGCGAACGGGCATCGGAGGTGAGCACGCGGGTGGCGGGCGGCCAGCTGCTCACGCTCTACAACGCGTCGGTCAACGTCAGCTACAACCTCGACGTGTTCGGCGCCTCGCGCCGGCAGGTCGAAGGCGCTCAGGCCGCCGTGGAAGCGCAGCGCTACCAGGTGGAGGCGACCTACCTCACGCTGACCTCGAACCTCGTCACCACCGCGATCCGCGAAGCCGCGCTGCGCGGCCAGTTGCAGGCCACGCGCGAGGTGCTGCAGGCGCAGCGAGAGCAGCTGAACGTGATCGAAAAGCAATTCGACACCGGTGCAATCCCCAAGTCGATCGTGCTGCAGCAGCGCACGCAGGTCGCGCAGACGCAGGCGGCAATACCGCCGCTGGAGAAATCGCTCGCGCAGACGCGCCACCAGCTCGCCGTCTTCGCGGGCCGGCTGCCTTCGGAGCAGGGCCTGCCCGAGTTCGACCTCGCCAGCCTCTCGCTGCCGCAGGAACTGCCGCTGTCGCTGCCGTCGGAGCTCGCGCGCCAGCGGCCCGACGTGCGTGCCAGTGAGGCCCAGCTGCACCAGGCCAGCGCGGCGGTCGGCGTGGCCACTGCGAATCTCTATCCGCAGATCCAGTTGAGCGCCAGCTACGGCAACACATCTCTGCGCGCTCGCGACCTGTTCACCGGGCCGACCACGCTGTGGAACATCGGCGCCGGGCTCACGCAGCCGATCTTCAACGGCGGTGCCTTGCGTGCGCAGCAGCGCGCGGCCGTCGCCGCCTACGACTCGGCGGCGGCGCAGTACCGCAATACCGTGCTGGGCGCATTCCAGAACGTGGCCGATGCGCTGCGCGCGCTCGAACTCGACGCTGCCACGCTGCAGGCCCAGGCCACAGCCGAGTCGCTCGCGAAGCAGTCGCTCGACCTGTCGACCGCGCAGTTCCGCGCCGGCGCAGTGAGCTACGTGACGCTGCTCACCGCACAGCAGGCCTGGCTGCAGACCCACACCGCGCTGGTGCAGGCGCAGGCCGCGCGCTATGCCGACACGGCCGCCCTCTTCCAGGCGCTGGGCGGCGGCTGGTGGAACCGAGGCGCTCTGGCCGAGGCCGCGATCGCGCCGGGACAGCCTGCACAACAGGCATCGGCACCGCAGAACTGAGCGGCAACCAACACTCCATAACTCCAAGAAAAGCCAACTTATGACCCGAAGAATGATCATCATGATCGGCTGCGTACTGCTGGTGGTCGCCGTGCTCGCGTTCGGCAAATTCATGCAGATCCGCGCGCTGATCGCCGCCGCGCCCAAGCCGGCGCCGCAGACGGTGTCGACGGCCGAGGTGCAGAAGCTGCAGTGGCAGTCGCAGTTCACCGCGGTCGGCACGCTGAACCCGGTGCGCGGCGCCGACCTCAGCACCGAAGTGGCCGGGCTGGTGCGCACGGTGCATTTCAAGTCGGGGCAGGACGTGAAGGCAGGCACGCTGCTGATCGAGCTCAACGCCGATTCCGACGTCGCCCTGCTGCACTCGGCCGAGGCCGCCGCAGCGCAGGCAGCCATCGTGCTCAAGCGCGACCAGGCCCAGCTTGCGGTGCAGGCCGTGAGCCAGGCGCAGATCGACGCCGACACCAACGACCTGAAGGCCAAGCGCGCGCAGGTCGAGCAGCAGGCCGCCGTGGTCGCGAAGAAGTCGATCCGCGCGCCCTTCTCCGGCCGCCTGGGCATCACCGCGCTCAACCCCGGCCAGTACGTGAACGCCGGCGACAAGCTGGTGACACTGCAGACGCTGGACCCGATCTACGTCGACTTCGCCCTGCCGCAGCAGCAGCTCGCGGGGCTGGAAGTGGGCCAGGTGGTGAACCTGTCGGTCGACACCTTCCCGGGCCAGAGCTTCAGCGGCAAGATCAACGCGATCAGCCCGAAGGTGGACGCCGCCACGCGCAACGTGCAGGTCGAGGCCACCGTCTCCAACCCGAAGCAGCAGTTGCTGCCCGGCATGTTCGCCAACGTGAAGATCGACGTGGGCGGCGTGCAGGAGCAGCTCACGCTGCCTTCCACCGCCGTCACCTACAACCCGTACGGCTCGACCGTGTACGTGGTGAAGGAAGCCGAGCCGCCCAAGGAAGGCGCCGCGGGTGCGCCCGCCCAGCCGGCCAATCCATCGGGTGCGAAGCAGCTCGTCGCGCAGCAGGTCTTCATCGAGACCGGCGCCACGCGTGGCGACCAGATCGCCATCGTCAAGGGCCTCGCGGCCGGCCAGGTGGTGGTGAGCAGCGGCCAGAACAAGCTGAAGAACGGCACGCCGGTGGTGGTGGACAACAGCGTCCAGCCCGCCAACAACCCGGCGCCGAAGCCGCAGGAAAAGTGAGGCCGCACGCATGAACTTCACAGACATCTTCATCCGCCGGCCGGTGCTGGCGATGGTGGTGAGCCTGCTGATCGTGGTGCTCGGGCTGCGCGCGCTGGCCGGCCTGCCGGTCAACCAGTACCCGAAGACCGAGAACGGCGTGGTCACCATCACCACCGCCTACTTCGGCGCCGACGCGGCCACGGTCGCGGGCTTCATCACGCAGCCGCTGGAGGCCGCCGTGTCGCAGGCACAGGGCATCGACTACCTGTCGTCATCGAGCAGCCTGGGCGTGTCGACCATCACCGCCACGCTGCGCCTGAACTACGACTCCAACCGCGCGCTGACCGAGATCAACACGCAGGTCGCCTCCGTGCGCAACCAGCTGCCGCCGCAGGCGCAGCAGCCGGTGCTGACCGTTGCCACGGGCCAGACCACCGACGCGATGTACATCGGCTTCTACAGCGACACGCTGCCCAACAACAACGTGACCGACTTCCTGGTGCGAGTGGTGCAGCCCAAGCTCAACGCGATTCCAGGCGTGCAGACCGCCGAGATCCTGGGCGCGCGCACCTTCGCGCTGCGGGCCTGGCTCGACGCGCAGAAGATGGCCGCCTACGGCGTGACCGCCACCGACGTGAGCGCGGCGCTGGCCGCCAACAACTACCTCGCGGCCGTGGGCCAGAGCAAGGGCCAGATGGTGAGCGTGCCGCTCACGGCCGGCACTTCGCTGCACAGCGTGGACGAGTTCAAGCAGCTTTCGGTCAAGAGCGCCAACGGAGCCATCGTGCGGCTGCAGGACGTGGCCAACGTGACGCTGGGCTCCGAGAACTACGACTTCAACGTGGCCTTCAACGGCGTGCGCTCGGTGTTCATCGGCATCAAGGTCGCGCCCGAGGCCAACATCCTCGAGGTGGCCAAGCAGGTGCGCACCGTGTTCCCCGACATCCAGGGCCAGTTGCCCACGGGCCTGACCGGCAAGATCGTCTACGACTCGACGGACTTCATCAACACCTCGATCAGCGAAGTGATCAAGACGCTGGTGGAGGCGCTGGTCATCGTGACGGTGGTGATCTACCTGTTCCTGGGCAGCCTGCGCGCGGTGGTGGTGCCGGTGATCGCGATGCCGCTGTCGCTGATCGGCACCTTCTTCATCATGCTGGCGCTGGGCTACTCCATCAATTTGCTCACGCTGCTGGCGCTGGTGCTCGCCATCGGCCTGGTGGTGGACGACGCGATCATCGTGGTGGAGAACGTCGACAGGCACATGCGCGAAGGCAAGTCGCCGCTGCAGGCCTCGCTGCTCGCGGCGCGCGAGCTGGGCGGGCCCATTCTGGCGATGACGGTGGTGCTGGTGGCGGTGTACGTGCCCATCGGCTTCCAGGGCGGACTGACCGGCTCGCTCTTCACCGAGTTCGCCTTCACGCTCGCGGGCTCGGTGGTGGTGTCGGGCATCGTGGCGCTCACGCTGTCGCCGATGATGTGCTCGCGCTTCTTCAAGCCCGAGCAGGACAGCGGCAAGTTCGCGATGAAGATCGAGCATGTCTTCGAGCGCGTGCACCACCGCTACCAGCTGATATTGCGCGGCGTGCTGAAGACCTGGCCGGTGATGATCGTCATGGGCGCGATCCTGGTGGCGCTGCTGTTCGTGATGTTCAAGATGTCGAAGTCGGAGCTCGCGCCCGAGGAAGACCAGGGCATCGTGCTGTCGCAGGTGGTGGGTGCGCCCACGGCCACCATCAACCAGATGCAGACCTATGCGGACCAGATCTTCAAGGTCGCGCACGACACGCCCGAGTACGCACAACTCTTCCAGCTCACCGGCGTGCCCAGCACCAACGCGGGCATCGCGGGCGTGCTGCTCAAGCCCTGGGACGAACGCACGCGCAGCGCGCACGACATCCAGACCGACCTGCAGAAGCGCTGGAACGGCATTGCCGGCGCAAAGGTGGTGGCCTTCCAGTTCCCGGCGCTGCCGGGCGCCTCGGGCCTGCCGGTGCAGTTCGTCATCAAGACGACCGAGCCCTTCGAGAACCTGAACACCCTCGCCCAGCAGATCATGGACAAGGCGCGCGCCGACGGAAAGTTCTACTACATCGACGCCGACCTGAAGATCGACCTGCCGCAGGCCTCCGTGGTGGTCGACCGCGACAAGATCGCCACGCTGGGCATCACGCAGCAGGACGTGGGCAACGCGATGGGCGCGGCGCTGGGTGGCGCCTACGTCAACTACTTCTCGATCTCGGGCCGCTCGTACAAGGTGATCCCGCAGGTGCAACAGGTCGACCGGCTGAACCCCTCGGACGTGCTGAACTTCTACATCAAGACGCCCAGCGGGGTGGTGCCCGCCAGCACGGTGGCAAGCCTGAAGTACAGCGTGCAGCCCGAGACGGTGAACCACTTCCAGCAGCTCAACTCCGTGACCATCCAGGGCGTGCCCAGCGGCACGCAGGGCGAAACGCTGGAGTACTTGCGCGGCCTGGTCCAGCAGATGGCGCCCAGCGGCTACACGGTGGACTACTCGGGCCAGTCGCGCCAGTTCGTGCAGGAGTCGGGCAACTTCGCCATCACCTTCGTGTTCGCGCTGATCATCGTGTTCCTGGCGCTGGCGGCCCAGTTCGAGAGCTTCCGCGATCCGGTGGTCATCCTGGTGTCGGTGCCGCTCGCCCTCTTCGGCGCGATGATCTTCATCTTCTGGGGCTTCGCCTCGATGAACATCTACACGCAGGTGGGCCTGGTGACGCTGATGGGCCTCATCAGCAAGCACGGCATCCTGATCGTCGAGGTGGCCAACCGCCTGCAGAAGCAGGGCCTGAGCAAGCTCGACGCCATCGTGGAAGCCGCCGGCACGCGCCTGCGCCCCATCCTGATGACGACCGCCGCCATGGTCTTCGGCGTGCTGCCGCTGGTGATCGCCTCGGGCGCCGGCGCCGCGGGCCGCAAGGCGATGGGCATCGTGATCTTCAGCGGGCTGTCCATCGGCACGCTGTTCACGCTCTTCGTGGTGCCGGCGATGTATCTGTTCATCGCGGCGCGGCACGCGAAGGAAGAACATCCGGCCGCAGAGGCGCCGGTGCCTGCGGCGCTTCCGGGGCAAGGCTCAGGTCCAGTGGCCCCCGAAGCCTGAGCGGTTCGCCCAGACAGAAAGAAGCCCGCGGTCTCTGCGACTGCGGGCTTTTTTCAGGCTCCCCAGGCCCGCTTCTACGGTCTTTCAGTCGCAGCGGTAGACGACCTCTCCGGCAGGAACACCCCGCGCCGGATCTTCCGCACCCTGGTTGGCAAGGTAGCGCATCGGCGCTCCGAAATTGCGGCAGTAGTTCTCGGCATCCTGCGCGGTTGGCGACTTGTAGACGCCGTCGCCAAGCGAGGTATAGCGAGGGGCCGTCCGCGTGACACATCCAGCGGCCAGCGCAGCCAGGACGAGAACTGAAAAAGCAATGAAGGGGCGCATCGGAAAAAGCAGTTGCGGCACGCACAACCGGAAATGGGAAGCGGCGACTTTAGCTGCTTCGCCCGAGGACGACCTCGCCGCCCCAAGCGGATGTCGACCTCACCCTTCCTCCAGCCGCCTTCGCGCCCGCAAAGGTTGCCCACACCCGGCTCTTTGCGTCGGCCAAGAAAAAATCCTCAGGCACCGCTGGTGCATGAGGATTTCGAAGAGGGTCTGGTAGGACGTACTGGATTCGAACCAGTGACCAACGGATTAAAAGTCCGCTGCTCTACCAACTGAGCTAACGTCCCGAACCATTTTTCTGCTCTTTGCCGAAGTGATATCCGGCAAAGCCAAGATTATAGCGCGAGCTTCGACGCTATTTTGTCCAGAACCCAGCCGGAAGCACATTGGCCGAAAGTCGCGGTCACGCTGACCACTGATCCGTAGCCATGGCAGTTGAGCGTGCCGTCGCCGCTTTCGATGGCGCAGGAGGCGTCGGGCGGTGCCACGCTTTCGCGGCTGAACACGCAGGCGACGCCTATCTTGCGGCCTTCGCGCGCAGCGCCGTGTTCCTTGCGCAGTCGCTGGCGCAATTGGGCCAGCAGCGGGTCGTGCGTGACGAGCGACAGATCTTCGATGTCGACCTTGTGCGCCTGCCGCTTGCCGCCCGCCGCGCCCACCGTGATGAAGGTGGCGCGTGAGGCGCGAGCCCATGCGGCCATCGCCACCTTGGCCTTCACCTGGTCGCAGGCGTCGATGACGGCCGTCGCCGGCCCGTTCGCAGCCTGCGCCGCTTCGAGCAGTGAGAGCCAGTTGCCGGGCTCGACGAAATCGTCGATGGCCTGCACCTTGCATTCGGGGTTGATCTGCGCGATGCGATCGCGCATGGCCTCCACCTTGGCCTGCCCCACGGTCGCGTCGAGCGCATGGATCTGGCGGTTGATGTTCGACTCCGACACGTGGTCGAGGTCGATCATCGTCAAGCGCCCCACTCCGCTGCGCGCCAGCGCCTCGACGGCCCACGAGCCCACGCCGCCGATGCCGACCACGAGCACATGCGCTTCGCGGATGCGCGCGGCACCGGCCACGCCGTACAGCCGCTCGAGCCCGCCGAAGCGGCGCGCAAAGTCAGGCGCCGCGGTGTCGGTGACGACATCCGCGGCGGCCGGAGCAAGAGTGGTGATGGACGCGTTGGCGATGATGGTGCTCAAGCGGAATGCTCCGCCCGCATCAGCGCAGGCGCGAGAGACGTTCGCGGCCGGCCTGTGCGGCTTCGGACTGCGGGTAGGCCTTGGTCAGATCTTCCAGCGTGCGGCGAGCGGCGCGCGTGTCCTTTAGCTCGATCTGGCAGTTCGCGATCGACAGCACGGCCTCGGGAGCCTTGGCGTGGTCGGGTGCGAGCGAGAGCATGGAGCGGAAGTTCGCGATGGCCTCGTTGTAATTGCGCGTGGCGTACTGCGCATTGCCCAGCCAGAACAGCGCCGAGGCGTTGTAGCCGCTTTGCGGGTAGCGCTTGACGAATTCGGCGAACGCAGTTTGCGCCTGCGCGAACTGGCCCGAACGGAACACGCCGAGGGCGGCCTCGAAGTCGGCCTTTTCCTTGGGATCGGCATTGAACTCGCGGCCGTCCACCGACACCTTCGAGGGCTCGCTCTGCTTGAGCTTGTCATCGATGGTAGTCTGGCGCGACTGCATTTCGCTCAGGGTGCGCGTGAGCTGCTCGTTCTGCCCCGTCATGCGGGCCAGGTCGCCGCGCATCTGCTCGATCTGGTTCTGCAGGTCGAGCAGGCTGCGGCGCAGCTGGCCGTTTTCGTCGGTCAGCCGCTGGTCGGTCTGCTGGCGCATGGCCTCGACGCGCTGGCGCAGGTCGAGGATGGCGCGGCGAGCCTCGTCATCCTCGAACAGCGCGGCCTGCGATGCCGCCGAGACGCAAAGCAAGGCAGCGGCCAGCGCCGCGCCTCTCAGCATGACGCGTGGCATCACCGGGTGTAGCGGATTTCGGCGCGACGGTTCTGCGCCCAGACTTCTTCACCGGAGCCGGTGACTGCCGGCTTTTCCTTGCCGAAGCTCACGGCTTCGATCTGGCCGTCGTTCACGCCCAGCAGGGTGAGTGCGCGGCGCACGGCTTCGGAACGCTTCTGGCCCAGCGCGAGGTTGTACTCGCGGCCGCCGCGTTCGTCGGTGTGGCCTTCGATGGAGATACGACGCTGCGGGTTGGCCTTGAGGAAACGGGCATGGCCGTCGATCAGCGACTGGAACTCGGGCTTGACCGTGTAGCTGTCGTAGTCGAAATACACGATGCGCTCGACGCCAACCGGGCCCTGCGCGGTACCCGCGGTCGGGTCGATGGTGACAGGTGCCACGGTGCTGGCGCCTTGCTGGCCGCCGGCCGTGCCGGAACGGTCGGTCACCGGCGTTTCGTTGAGCTTGGTGCCCGACGAGCAACCGGCGATGAGAGCCACGATGGCCAGCGAATAGATCGTACGTTTCAACATTTTTGAAAACTCCTCAAATAAACCTTAGTCATTGCTTTTGAAACGGACCCCAGTCCGGTTCCCTGATGTCTCCCGCCTGTCCCGCCAGTCGTGCTTTTATTTTTCCATCGAGCGTGGTCGTCATCAGGGCTTCGCGGCCTTGCAACTGCGTTGCGTAGACGATCAGCTTGCTGTTCGGAGCAAAACTCGGACTTTCGTCCGCGGAGGTGTCGGTGATCGCGCTCACGCTGCCGGTAGCCAACTCCATCACATGGAGTTTGAAGGCGCCGCCTACTCGCGAGATGTAGGCCAACCACCGGCCATCGCCGCTGACGGACGGAGAGATGTTGTAGGTGCCGCTGAAGGTCACCCGGGTCGGACTGCCGCCGCTGGCACTCATCTTGTAGATCTGGGGAGCGCCGCCGCGATCGCTCACGAAGTAGATCGTGCCGCCGTCGGCCGAGTACACGGGCTCGGTGTCGATGCTGGAGCTTTGCGTCAGGCGGCGCGGCTCACCGCCGCTTGCCGGAATCGAGAAAAGCTGCGAGCCGCCGTCGCGGCTGAGCGTGACGGCCAGCGAATTGCCGTCGGGTGCCCAGGCCGGAGCGCTGTTGGAGCCCTTGAAGTTCGCGAGCAGGCGGCGCTGGCCCGTGGCCACGTTGTGCACGTACACGACCGGCTTGCGCGACTCGAAGGACACGTAGGCCAGCTGCTGGCCGTTGGAAGACCAGCACGGCGAGATGATCGGTTCGGGGCTGGCGAGCGCGGCCTGGGCGTTCTCGCCGTCGGCGTCGGCCACCCACAGCGAATAGCGGCTGCCGGCCTTCGTGACGTAGGCAATGCGGGTCGAGAAGATGCCCTTTTCGCCGGTCAGCTTCTCATACACGTAGTCGGCGATGCGGTGCGAAGCCAGGCGCAGGTCGCCCTGGGGAACGATGTAGCTCTGGCCGCCCAGGTCCTGGCCCTTCACCACGTCCCACAGGCGGAAACGCACGTCGAAGCGGCCGTCGGCCAGCCGGGTGACGCTGCCGACCACGAGCGAATCGGCCGTGCGCTGGCGCCACAGGGAAAGATCGGGGCGCGATGCCTCGTCCAGAGCCTGTCCCGATGCATCGACGCCGCGGAACTGGCCGCTGCGCTCCAGGTCGGCCTGGACGATGTCGGAGATCTTCTGCGGGGAGGACTCCTGCCCCTTGAACGGGACGAGCGCGATCGGCAGCTGCGTGAGCCCAACACCGGAAACCTCGACCCGGAACTGGGCCAGAGCAGGAATCATGGGGGTGGCAGCGAGGGCCGCTATGAGGGTGCGGCGGGCAAATAACGATGAAGAAGGAGTTGGAATTGGAGCTGGCAACGGCTTGTTCATTCGGTTCGGAGAGGTTTCGGGGTGAAAAGTTCTCCCCGGCTTCAACGGGCGACATGTTACACACTGGCCGAGGGGCGCCGTCACAAAACGTTTATCCGTCGGCACGGTCCTACAGAGGCGGCAGCCGCAGGCCTGCAAAGGCCTGCCCCGTAGAATCCGCCGCCATGCAAGCATCCCCCGGCGGCGAGAACGCGCGCCCTCCCCTGATGCGCCGCCTGGCGCGACTGATGACATGGTTCGGCGGCTCTCGCCAGTGGTGGGCCCTTGGACTGATCGGGGCGCTGCTCGCCGCAGTCACCGAGCCGCTGATGGCGGCCCTGCTCAAGCCCCTGCTCGACCGGGGCTTCACGCGCGGCGAGATGCCGCTGTGGTTCGTGCCCGCCGCGGTGCTGCTGCTGTTCGCGGTGCGGGGGCATTGCGCAGTTCATTTCGCAGTACGCGCTCTCGCGCATCGCCAACGAAGGCATGCAGAAGCTGCGGCGCGTGCTGTTCGAGCGGCTGCTCGGCGCCGAACTCGCGCTGTTCGCCCGGCAGTCGGCCAGTGCCCTGTCGAACACGGTCGTCTATGAAGTGCAGACCGGCGCCATGCTGCTGGTGCAGGCGCTGCTCGGCCTCACGCGCGACGGCTTCACGCTGGTTGCCCTGCTGGGCTACCTGATCTACCTGAACTGGAAGCTCACGCTCATCGTCGCCTTCCTGGTGCCCAGCATCTCGTGGATCATGAAGGTGTTCTCCAAGCGGCTCTATCGCCTGACCCAGCAGGGCCAGCAGGCCACCGACGAGCTGGCCTACGTGGTCGAGGAAAACGTGCTCGCGCACCGCGTGGTGCGCCTGCACGGCGCCGAGGACGCCCAAGGCCGCCGCTTCGAGCAACTGAGCCAGCGCCTGAACCGGCTGGCCGTGAAGTCGACCATCGCGCAGGCGGCCACCACGCCGCTCACGCAGATGATGGCCTCGCTGGCGCTCTCGGTGGTGGTGATGATCGCGCTCTGGCAAAGCGGCAAGCAGGGCTTCACCGTGGGTGGCTTCGTTGCCTACATCACAGCCATGCTGATGCTGATCGCCCCCATCCGCCGGCTGGCCGAGGTGGCCGGCCCGATCACCCGCGGCCTCGCCGCGCTGGAGCGCGGGCTGATCCTCATCGACGAAGTGGCACCCGAATCGCAAGGCAGCTTCACCCTCGAACACGCCCAGGGCCGCATCGAGCTGCGCAACGTGAAGGTCAGCTACCGCGGCGACGATGAGCCTCGCGCGCTCGACGGCGTGAGCCTGACCATCGAGCCTGGGCAGGTGGTGGCCTTCGTCGGCCCTTCGGGTTCCGGCAAGACCACGCTGGTCAATCTGCTGCCGCGCTTCGTGCAGCCCAGCAGTGGCCAGGTGCTGCTCGACGGCCACGACACCAGCGAATGGCAGCTCAAGAGCCTGCGCGCCCAGTTCGCGATGGTGAGCCAGGACGTGGTGATGCTCAACGACACGCTGGCCGCCAACGTGGCCCTGGGCACCGAGATCGACCGCGAGCGCGTGCAGCAATGCATAGCGGCTGCCAACCTGAGTTCGCACGTCGAGAACCTGCCCCAGGGCATCGACACCGTGCTGGGCCACAACGCAACGCAGCTCTCCGGCGGCCAGCGCCAGCGCCTCGCCATTGCCCGCGCGCTCTACAAGAACGCGCCGGTGCTGCTGCTCGACGAGGCCACTTCGGCCCTCGACACCGAATCCGAACGGCTGGTGCAGGACGCCCTTCAGCGCCTGATGCAGAACCGCACCACGCTGATCGTGGCGCACCGCCTCTCGACCATCCAGCACGCCGACCGGATCATCGTGATGGAGCGAGGCCGCATCGCCGAGCAAGGCAGCCACGAGCAACTCATGGCGCTCGACGGGCTCTACGCGCGCCTGCAGACGCTGGCGGTGCGCAGCGCCCCACCAGGGCAGGATCCGACGCTTTGAACGACCTGTTGTGCTGCCTCAGAGCAGCACGATGTCGTACTGCCCCTGCCCGATCGCCGGCTCGGCCCGCAACGAGATCGGCTTGCCGATGAAATCGCTCAGGCCCGCGAGGTGCTGGCTCTCCTCGTCGAGGAACAGTTCGATCACCTGCGGCGACGACACGATGCGGAACTCGCGCGGCGTGAACTGCCGCGCCTCGCGCAGGATCTCGCGCATCACGTCGTAAGCTACGCTGCGCGCCGTCTTCACGATGCCCTGTCCGCCGCAGGCGATGCAGGGCTCGCAGAGCATGTGCGCCAGCGATTCGCGCGTGCGCTTGCGCGTCATCTCCACCAGCCCCAGCTGCGAGAAGCCGCCTGCCGTGGTCTTCACGCGGTCGCGCGCGAGCTGCTTGCGGAACTCCGCCAGCACCTGCTCGCGGTGGTCGTCGCGGCCCATGTCGATGAAGTCGACGATGATGATCCCGCCCAGGTTGCGCAGCCGCAACTGCCGCGCGATGGCCTGCGCCGCTTCGAGGTTGGTCTTGAAGATGGTGTCGTCGAAGTTGCGCGCGCCGACGAAGCCGCCGGTGTTCACATCCACCGTGGTCAGCGCCTCGGTCTGGTCGACCACGAGGTAGCCGCCCGACTTCAGGTCGACCCGCCGGCCCAGTGCCTTCGCGATTTCCTCGTCGACCGAATAAAGGTCGAAGATCGGCCGCTCGCCCTTGTAGTGCTGCAGCTTGCCCGCTGCCTTGGGCATGTATTCGAGGCCGAACTTCAGCAGCAGCTCGAACTGCTCGCGCGAATCGATGCGGATGGTCTGCGTTTCCTCGCCGGTCATGTCGCGCAGCACGCGCTGCAGCAGGCTCAGGTCCTGGTGCAGCAGCGACATCGGCGGCATGCGCATGGAGGCGTCGCGAATGCGCGACCAGGTCTTTCGCAGGTAGGCAATGTCCTCGGCCAGTTCGGAGTCGCTGGAATCCTCGCCGTTGGTGCGCAGGATGAAGCCGCCCGTGTTGGCCGGCACCACGCCGCCGCTGTCGGCCGCCGCGGCTGCCTCGATCAGCGCGAGCATCCGATTGCGCAACGATTCGCGCTGCTCCGCCGGGATCTTCTGCGACACGCCGATGTGATTGTCCTGGGGCAGGAACACCAGCAGCCGGCCGGCAATGCTGATCTGGGTGGAAAGCCGCGCGCCCTTGGTACCGATGGGGTCCTTGATGACCTGCACCAGCAGCGACTGGCCTTCGAACACCTGCTTCTCGATGGGCACCATCGGCCCGCCGTTGCGGTGGTCGCGCTCGGGTGCCGGCGCGCTGGGGCGCGAACCCGGCGTGAACGGCGCCACGATGTCGGCCACGTGCAGGAATGCCGTGCGCTCCAGGCCGATGTCGATGAAGGCCGACTGCATGCCCGGCAGCACGCGCGACACCTTGCCCAGATAGATGTTGCCGACCAGCCCGCGCTCCAGCGTGCGTTCGACGTGCAGTTCCTGCACCGCGCCGTGCTCGATCAGCGCCACGCGGGTCTCCTGTGGAGACCAGTTGATCAGGATGTCTTGACTCATAGGCTCACCCCCCAGGCTGCGCGCACTTCGTGTCGCTTCGCCCACCCCCCTGCAGGGGGGCGCCGCCAGCGGCCCGGCGAAGCCGGTTCCGCGGCGGCCCTGAAAAAGAATGTGGTCTTGAGTGTCATGGCGTGTTCACTTGAGCATCCCCGCCTGCCGCAAGAGTTGTGCGGTCTCGAACATGGGGAGGCCCATGATGCCCGAATAGGAGCCGCTGATGTGCTCGACGAACGCCGCCGCCGCGCCCTGGATGGCGTACGCGCCGGCCTTGCCCAGCGGCTCGCCGCTTGCGGCATAGCGGGCGATCTGCGCCCTGGAGAGGTCGGCGAAGCGCACGCGCGACACGCTGAGCGCCGCATGGCTCTTTTTGCCGTGATGCAGCGCAACGGCGGTCAGCACGCGATGCGTGGTGCCGGAGAGCATCCGCAGCATGCGAGCGGCGTCCTTTTCGTCTTCCGGCTTGCCGAGGATGGTGCGGCGGAGCGCGACCGTGGTGTCGGCGCAGAGCACCGGTGCTTCGGGCAGGCCGCGCCTGCGCATCCGGGCCACGGCGGCGTCGAGCTTCAGGCCGGTGACGCGTTGCACGTAGGTGGCTGGGGCCTCGTTGGGCAGCACGGCCTCGAGCGACTCGGCATCCTCGTCGGCATCGGCCAGCAGCAGTTCATGGCGAACGCCGAGCTGGCCGAGCAACTGGGCGCGGCGCGGGCTCTGCGAGGCGAGGTAGATGAAATCCGGCAAGGTTCAGGTCTCCTGTGACGTCGGCTGCCCGCCGGCCACGATGTGGTTCCAGACCAGCCCCTGCGGCAGGCTCGCGGGTCCGAACAGAAAGTGAAGGACACGCCGGCGCGCCGGCGACTTCGCACGCGACGAGGCGTGCAGCAACAAGGGGCGCATCAGCAGGGCATCGCCGCGCGCCGCCGTGCAGACGGTTTCGCCATGGGCGAATCGCAGGGCCTGTGCTTCGTCGGCGTCCAGCCGGCCCGCGCGGTGGCTGCCCGGAACGACACGCAGCGGCCCCGCGTCGGCGCCGCAGTCGTCCAGATGCACCCGCACGGCGAGCAGCGACTGCAGCACGTCGATCGGCGGCTGCACATACGGCTCCCCCTCCTTGACGACGGCGGGCATGCCGGCGCCCGAGGCCGGGATCGACGTGTCCTGGTGCAGGGCGACCAGCCAGTTCCTGCCGGGTGTCTTGTCGAAGAACGTGCATTGCACGGCGACCGACGATGCATCGAGCACGCCCATGCCGAGAAGCCGCGCCTTCAGCTCGATGGCCATTTCGCTGCACGGCGAATGAGCCAGCAGATTGCGGCTGCCCGCCGCCTGCCCCAGCCATTGATCGAGCGACCGCGCCGCGGCATCGAGCAGCCCGGGCTGCACCAGCGCCGGCACCGATGCATGGCCTCTTTCCTCGAGCAACGCGACCTGCCCGTCGGCGCTGGTCATTCGCGGTGGTAAGGATGACCCGCGTTCACCGACCACGCACGGTACAGCTGCTCGACCAGCAGCACCCGCGCCATCGCGTGCGGCAGCGTCAGGTCCGACAGGCGGATGCGTTCGTGGGCCGCGGCCTTGAAGGCCGGGTCGAGCCCGTCCGGCCCGCCGATGACCAGGGCGACGTCATCGCCCTCGCCCTGCCAGGCCTGCAGGCGTGCGGCGAGCGCCTTGGTGGTCAGCGCCGTGCCGCGCTCGTCGAGCACGACGATGCGCATTCCGCGCGCGATGGCGCCTTCGATGCGCTCGCGTTCCGCGGCGTAGAGGGTTTCCAGCGTCTTGGAGCCGCGCGGCTCGGTCTTGACGGCGCGCAGTTCGAGCTTGAGCTCGGGCGGAAAGCGCTTGGCGTAGTCGTCCCAGGCAGTCTGAGCCCAATCGGGCATGCGCTGCCCGACGGCGACCACCAGCAGCTTCATGCGCGGCGGGCTGGCGCCTTCCTGGCGGCCGTGGTCTTCTTCGCCGCGGGCTTCTTGGCGGCGGGCTTGCCCACGACCTTGACCGGCACGCGCGCGGCGGTGGTTTTCTTGGCGGGCGCCTTCTTGGCGGCGGTTTTCTTGGCCGGTGCCTTCGCAGCCTTGGCTTCCTGCTCGGCTGCGCGGATCGCGGTCTTGGCGGCGCTGGAGCGGCGCAGCGTCGGTTCCTTGGCGGCCTTCTCCTTGGCAGCCTTCTTTTCCTCGGCGCCAGCCTTGGAGGCCGTGGCTACCGCCGGCTTGGTGCCGCCGAGCTTGGCACGCACCGGCTTGTCGCCCCAGATCTCTTCGAGGTGGTAGTACTGGCGGATGGCGGGCTGCATGATGTGCGCCACGGCCGAGCCGCAGTCCACGATGATCCATTCGCCGTTGTCCTCACCCTCCACGCGCGGCTTGGCGAAGCCGGCTTCGCGCACCGCGTCGCGCACGCTGGCGGCCAGCGCCTTCGTCTGGCGGTTGGAGGTGCCCGAGGCGACGATCACGCGCTCGAAAAGCGGCGAGAGATGCTCGGTGTCGAATACCTTGATGTCCTGCGCCTTGACGTCTTCGAGGCCATCGATGATGGCTCGCTGGAGTTTCTGGGTGTCTTTCTTTGCGGCGGCTTCAGTGGTCATCAGGCAGAGCGGTAGAGGTGGTGTTGGTCAATATAGCGTGCAACCGTGGGCGGAACCAGCGAGGAAATGTCCACGCCGAGCGCTGCGCGCCGCCGGATCTCGGTGGCGCTGATGTCCATGGGAGGCAGTTCGAGCGCCTCGAAACGCGCGCCGGCTGGCAGGCCGGGCAGTGATTTCGGATCAAAACGGGCAGTGCTGCCCGTCGATAGTGCGCGATACGCTACAGAAACAATAGCAATGCCGAGTATATCCTGCCAGCCGTGCCAGGTCGGCAGCGCACTCGCCTGGTCGGCGCCCATGATCAGCACCAGCTGCGCGCCAGGCTGCTCGCGCTGCAGTTCGTGCAGGGTATCGAGCGTGTAGGTGGGGCCGTCGCGCAGCACTTCGCGGCTGTCGACGACCACAGTGCCCTGCAGCCCGCCGAAAGCCAGCCGCGTCATGGCGAGCCGATCTTCCTTCGGCGTGAGCGCCCTGCTCTTGTGCCAGGCCTGGCCGGTAGGAATCACGTGCAGTTCGTCGAGATCGAGTTGCGCCAGCGCGGCTTCGGCGAGCGCCACATGGGCGTTGTGCGGCGGATCGAATGCGCCGCCAAAGATGCCGATGCGGCGCGGTGCCTTGCCGGAAGAAGGGTTCACAACCAGTCGCGCCGGACGATGAACTTGCTATACAGAGCGGCCTCGGGGCTGCCCGGCTCAGGCTGCTGCTGGTAGGCCCAGCTCGCCAACGGCGGCATCGACAGCAGGATCGACTCCGTGCGCCCGCCCGATTGCAGGCCGAAGTGCGTGCCGCGGTCCCACACGAGGTTGAACTCCACGTATCGGCCACGCCGATAGAGCTGGAAGTTGCGCTCGCGCTCGGTGTAGGGCGTGTTGCGGCGGCGCTCGACGATCGGCAGGTAGGCCGGCAGGAAGCCGTCGCCCACCGAGCGGATCATTGCGAAGCCGTTCTCGAAGCCGCCTTCGGAGAAGTCGTCGAAGAAGATGCCGCCGACGCCGCGCTGCTCGTTGCGGTGCTTGAGGAAGAAATACTCGTCGCACCAGGTCTTGAAGCGCGGGTACTTGTCCTCGCCGAAAGCAGCGAGCGAATCGCGGCACACGGTGTGGAAGTGCACCGCGTCCTCTTCGAAGCCGTAGCAGGGGGTGAGGTCCATGCCGCCGCCGAACCAGCACACCGGCTCGCCGCCTTCGGGGAGCGCGGCGAGCATGCGAACGTTCATGTGCACGATCGGCACGTACGGATTGCGCGGATGGAACACCAGCGACACGCCCATCGCCTCGAACGGAGCGCCCGCCAGCTCAGGACGGTTCTGCGTGGCCGAGGGCGGCAGCTTCGGCCCGCGCACCTGCGAGAAGCCGCAGCCCGCGCGCTCGAAGAGTTCGCCGCCTTCGAGGATGCAGGTGAGGCCGTTGCCCTGCAGCGGCTCGCCCGGGGCCTTCTGCCAGGCGTCGCGCACGCAGGCTCCGCCGTCGGCCTTCTCAACCGCCGCGATGATCGACTGCTGCAGTCCGCGCAGGTACTCGCCGACCGCCGCCGGATTGGTCTGCTGCATCAGGAGCCGTGGGGGTTGCGCGCATGGATCGCGCGGAATCCGATGTCCTTGCGGTACTGCGCGCCATCGAACTGGACGCGCGCCGCGACCTCATAGGCCCGCTGCTGCGCCTGCTTCACGCTGTCGGCCAGCACGGTCACGCACAGCACGCGGCCGCCGCTGGTCTTGAGCTCGCCGTTGTCGAGCGTGGTGCCCGCATGGAACACCACCGCGTCGGGCGCTTCGGCCGGAATGCCGGTGATGCGGTCGCCCTTGCGCGGCGAGAGCGGATAGCCATGCGCGGCCATGACCACGCCCAGCGCCACGCGGCGGTCCCACTGCAGCTCGACCTGGTCGAGCGTGCCGTCGGTGGCGTGCCAGAAGACTTCGAACAGGTCGGACTTGAGCCGCATCATGATCGGCTGCGTCTCGGGGTCGCCCATGCGGCAGTTGAATTCGAGCGTCTTGGGGTGGCCGGCCGCGTCGATCATGAGGCCGGCGTACAGGAAGCCGGTGTACGGGATGCCGTCCTTCTCCATGCCGCGGATGGTCGGCAGGATGATCTCGCGCATGGCGCGCGCATGCACCTCGGCCGTGACCACCGGCGCGGGCGAATACGCGCCCATGCCGCCGGTGTTGGGGCCTTCGTCGTTGTCGAGCAGGCGCTTGTGGTCCTGGCTGGTGGCCAGCGCGGTCACGTTCTTGCCGTCGCACAGCACGATGAAGCTGGCTTCCTCGCCCTGCAGGAACTCCTCGATGACGACGCGCGCGCCGCCTTCGTTGTGCGACACGCCGAACTTGTTGTCGACCAGCATGAAGTCGACCGCCTCGTGCGCTTCCTGCGCGGTCATGGCAACCACCACGCCCTTGCCGGCCGCCAGCCCGTCGGCCTTGACGACGATGGGAGCGCCCTTGGCGTCGATATAGGCGTGCGCGGCAGCGGCGTCGGTGAAGGCCTCGTACTCGGCCGTCGGAATCTTGTGGCGCTTCATGAAGGCCTTGGAGAAGGCCTTCGAGCTCTCGAGCTGGGCGGCCGCCTGCGTCGGGCCGAAGATGCGCAGGCCGTGCGCGCGGAACTCGTCGACCACGCCGGCAGCCAGCGGCGCCTCGGGGCCGACCACGGTCAGCGCGATCTTTTCCTTGATGGCCCACTCGCGCAGCGCGGCGGGCTCGGTGATGTCGATGCAGTCGTAGCGCTCGTCGCTCGCCGTGCCGCCGTTGCCCGGCGCCACGTACACGCGGCTCACCCTGGCAGCCTGCGCCAGTCGCCATGCGAGAGCGTGTTCGCGGCCCCCTCCCCCAATTACCAGTACCTTCATTCGCGGGCCTTCATTTCTCGCTGTGATTCAACAAACATTCATTCGGCGTCGCCAGGTCACTCGGACAGCGAGGCGTTGTGATACACCTCCTGCACGTCGTCCAGGTCCTCGAGCACGTCGAGCAGCTTCTGCATTCTTGCGGCGTCCTCGCCGGTCACGTCCACGGTGTTTTCGGCACGCATCGTGACTTCGGCGGCGTCGGGCTTCAGGCCGGCGGCTTCGAGCGCGTTCTTCACGGCCTCGAAGTCGGCCACGGAGGTGATCACCTCGATGGCGCCGTCGTCGTCGGTGACGACGTCTTCCGCGCCCGCTTCGAGCGCCACTTCCATCACCTTGTCCTCGCTGGTGCCGGGCGCGAAGATGATCTGGCCGCAGTGCTTGAACTGGAAGGCCACCGAGCCTTCGGTGCCCATGTTGCCGCCGTGCTTGGAGAAGGCGTGGCGCACTTCGGCCACGGTGCGCACGCGGTTGTCGGTCATGGTGTCGACGATGATCGCCGCGCCGCCGATGCCGTACCCTTCGTAACGAATTTCTTCGTAATTGACGCCTTCGAGGTTGCCCGTGGCCTTGTCGATGTTGCGCTTGATGGTGTCGATGGGCAGGTTGACCGCCTTGGCCTTTTCAACCGCCAGCCGCAGCCGGGGGTTGGCCCCCAGGTCGGCGCCGCCGGCACGGGCGGCCACCGTGATTTCTCTGATGGCGCGGGTCCAGAGCTTGCCCCGCTTCTCGTCCTGGCGGCCCTTCCGGTGCTGAATGTTCGCCCATTTGCTATGTCCGGCCATGGCTTTCTATCTCGCTGTCCTGTGTTTCTGTGTCAATCCGAGCAGCCCCGAGTTTACTGTCCGGCGCACACAACGCCGGGCCTGGAGGCCGGAATTCGGGTCAATGCTTTTGGTGATAATTGTTCGATGACGCCATCGCCTTCCGTCGGGCCCGGGAATCCCGACACCCCGTCGCACGCCCCCTTGCCGCAGCGCCACGAGACCCATCTGCGCGTCGAGCGCCTGTCGCTGCCGGCCAGCCTGGCACTGGCGGCCGACGGCAAGGCCCCCTTCGCCGCGCTGGGCTACGGTACGCCGCACGGCGTGGCATGGATGCCGACCGTCAACGCACGCGTGCTCTCCGCCAACGGCGCCATGGCCGACGTGTGGCATGCGAGCGGCCCCGGGATCAAGTCCGGCACCACCGGCATCGCGCGCTGGCGCACCGACGGGCACTGGCTGCTCGGCGCCATCGACCTCGACGAATCCGCCGAGAAGCAAGGCCTAGCTGAACTCGCGCACCGCGCCTATCGCGACCTTTTCAAGACACTCGACCAGGCCGGCACGCCGCACCTGCAGCGCATCTGGAACTACCTGCCCCAGATCAATGCCGACGGCGGCGGCCTGGAGCGCTACCGCCAGTTCAACCTCGGGCGGCAGGAAGCTTTCCTGGAAGCCGGCCGCGCCGCCTTCGAGGGCGCCCCGGCCGCCTGCGCCCTGGGCATCCACCAGGGCGCGCTGTCGGTCCGCTTCCTGGCGGGGCAGCGCGCGCCGCTGCCGGTCGAGAACCCGCGGCAGGTCTCGGCCTACCGCTATCCCGAAACCTACGGGCCGCGCTCGCCGACCTTCTCTCGCGCCGCGCTGGCGGACATCGGCGACGGCAACATCGCCCTCTTCATCTCCGGCACCGCGAGCATCGTCGGCCACGAGACCGTGCACCACGGCAACGTGCAGGAACAGACGCGCGAGACGCTGCGCAACCTGGAGGCGGTGATAGCCGCCGCCAACGAGCGCTGCAGCGCGAAGTTCTCGCTGGCCGAGCTCGACTGCGTGGTCTACGTGCGGCATCCGTCCGACACCGAGACGGTGCGCGGCATCCTCGAAGGCGCGCTCGGCGCCGATGCGCCCATGGCGCGCCATGCCGTGTACCTCGAAGCCGACATCTGCCGCAGCGACCTGCTGGTCGAGATAGAGGCCCACACGGCCGCGGCCGGCGAACTGCGGGCCTGACCGGTCGTCCTCCGACCGCGCCTCGCCCGACCTACCGATCCAATGACCCGCGTGCTGAGATTTCTCACATCGATTCCGCTCGCGTTGATGCTCTACGCGCTGCTGCTGTTCCTGGGCCTGATCTCCCTGGTCTGGAACGTCTTCGCCATGCTCATCCACCCGGTGATGCCGGCGGCGCCCGCCCGCACGCTGGGCCGCATGACCATCGCCTTCGCCTACCGCATGTTCTGGTGGCTGGCCTCGGTGACCGGCATGATGCGCATCGACGCCACCTGCCTCGACCCGATGCGCAAGGAGCCCGGCGTGATCTTCGTGGCCAACCATCCGACCATGCTCGACGCGCTGCTGCTGGTGGCGCGGCTGCCGCGCAGCGCCTGCATCATGAAGGCCGACCTGATGGGCAACATCTTCCTGGGCGCGGGCGCCCGACTGGCGCGCTACATCAGCAACAAGTCGGCCCGCACCATGGTGCGCCTGGCGGTGAACGACCTGCGCAACGGTGGCCAGCTGGTGATCTTCCCCGAGGGCACGCGCACGGTGACGCCGCCGCTCAACCCCTTCCGCCCCGGCACCACGCTGATCGCCAAGCTGGCGCAGGCGCCCATTCAAACCGTGTTCATCGACACCGACTCGCCCTATCTCGCCAAGGGCTGGCCGCTGTGGCGCGTGCCGCCGCTGCCCATCGTCTTCAGGCTGCGGCTGGGCAAGCGCTTCGCGCCCACGCAGGACAGCGACGTGCTGCAGGCCGAGCTCGAACAATATTTCCGACAAAACATGGAACAGCGCGCCACCGACGCGTCCCCCGAATGCCAGACGCCTCGCGCACACACCTTGTCCTGATCCCCAGCTACAACACCGGCGAGCGGCTGTTCTCCACGGTTGCCGCCGCCCGCGCGCAGTGGAGCCCGGTGTGGGTGGTGATCGACGGCAGCGACGACGGTACCGGCGAGCGCCTGCAGCAGATGGCCGAGGGCGACCCGGGCCTGCGCGTGTGGGTGCTGCCGCAGAACCAGGGCAAGGGCTCGGCGGTGCTGCACGGCCTGCGCGCCGCGAAGGAAGCCGGCTTCACCCACGCGCTGACGATGGACTCCGACGGCCAGCATCCCGCCGACCTGATCCCGGCCTTCATGCAGTCCTCGCTGGCTCGCCCCGAAACGATGGTGCTCGGCCGCCCGGTGTTCGACGCCAGCGCACCGCTGCTGCGCGTGCGCGGGCGACGCGTGTCGAACGGCTGGACGCAGCTCGAGACCCTGTTCGCGGGCGTCGGCGACTCGCTCTACGGCTTTCGCGTGTATCCCGTGGCCGACCTGATCGCGGTGATGGCGCGCCAGCCCTGGATGCGGCGTTTCGACTTCGACACCGAGGCCGTCGTACGGCTGGCCTGGCGCGGCGTCAAGCCGGTCAACATCGACGCGCCGGTGAAGTACCTGACGGCCGAGGAAGGCGGCGTTTCTCACTTCCGCTATGGCCGCGACAACGTGCTGCTCACGTGGATGCACACACGGCTGATGGTCGAGTTCGTGCTGCGCCTGCCCCTGCTGCTGCTGCGCAAGCTGGCGAAGAAGCCGCCGTTCCAGGATTGATGTCTTCTTCCTTCTCCCCCTGGGAGAGGGAGCAAAGCGCTACGACGCCTCGGCCGCTCCGCCCAGCGCCTTGTAGAGCGTCATCGTGGCGTTGAGCTGGTTCAGCCGGTTCTGGGCCAGCGACACCTCTGCCGTGCGGCGCCTGTCCTTCGCGTCGAGCACCGGCTGCAGCGCGGTCGCGCCGGCGCGGTAGCGCACCTCCGACAGCCGCTCGGCGCGCTGCGCCTCCTGCAGCGCCAGCGCAAGCTTCTCGCTTTCCGCGCGAAGCTGTGCGCGCGACGAGAGCGCGTTCTCGACCTCCGACAACGCCGTGTAGAGCGACTGCCGGAATCCCACCACCGCCTCTTCGTACTGCGTCTGCGATACCGCGACGGTGAGCCGCGCGGTGTTCCACTGCAGGAACGGCAGCATCAGCCCCGCGCCCAGCATGCCCACGGGGTTCTTCAGCAGCTCGCCCAATGCGGTGCTCGAAGTGCCCAGGGAGCCCGTCAGGCTCAGCGCTGGATAGAAGCCGGTGCGCGTGGCGTCGACGTTCGCCAGGGCGCCTCGCAGCCGCTGCTCGGCGGCGCGCAGGTCCGGACGGCGGCCCAGCAGGCTCGCGGGCAAGCCGGCATCGATGACAGGCAAGGCGGTGTCCGGCAGCTGCGTCGGCTCGGCGGCCATCTGCTGCGGCGGCTGGTCGAAGATGATCGCCAGCGCGTTGCGCGCCTCCACGCGCTGCTGCAGCAGCTGCGTGTGCGCGGCCTCCTGCGTGGCGAGGTTCTGGCCGGCTTGCGCCACGTCCAGCCCCGACACCGCGCCCGCCGCGTACTTAACCCGCGCCAGCGCGAGGATGCGCCGGCCGTCCTCCATGCCTGCCTCGCTCAGTGCGATGCGCTGGTTCAGGTAACCCGTCTGCCAGTAGGCACCCGCCGTGGTGCCGATCAGGGCGAGCGCTGCGGCCTGGCGGTCGGATTCGGTGGCCTTCAGCTCCCAGTCGGCGGCACTGCGCACCGCAGAGAGCCGGCCCCACAGGTCGAGCTCATAGCTCAGCGTCACCAGCGAACTCGACGCGGATCCGGCCACGCCGCCGCGCTTGAGGTCGTAGCTGCGGCTGGTGCTGGCCTGACCGACCACGCCGGGCGTGAGGTTCGTGTTCACCAGCCCGGCTTGCAACTGTGCGCGCTGCACGCGAATGCCCGCCACGGCCAGGTTGCTGTTGGTGCGCAGCGCGTTGTCGATCAACTGGTCGAGCTGCGGATCGTTGAAGGCCTTCCACCAGCCGGACGAGACCATCGCCGCCGCACTGCCCGAGCCGGGCGACTGCTGCCAGCCCTGCGGAATATCCAGCGGGCGCTGCGCCCTCTGCTCCGGCTGAAAGAGGGTGCAACCGCCAAGCAGCAGCACGGCCGCGGCCACCGCTGGCGAAAGAAGAGGCGCCTTATTCACGAGCCAGCGCCTCGATGGGATCCAGCCGCGCCGCGTTGCGCGCCGGCAGGTAGCCGAACAGCACGCCGATCAGCGACGCGCAGAGAAATGCCGAAACCACGGCGCCGATTGAAAAGATCATCTGCCATTGCTTGACGAGAAGCGAAAAGAGAAAGCTGATGCCGTACGAAAGCGTCACACCGATCAGGCCGCCCACCAGGCACACCAGCACCGCCTCGGTCAGGAACTGCTGCAGCACGTCGCTCTGGCGTGCACCCACCGCCATGCGGATGCCGATCTCGCGCGTGCGCTCGGTCACCGACACCAGCATGATGTTCATCACGCCGATGCCGCCCACCACCAGCGAGATCACCGCGATGAGCGACAGCAGCAGCGTCAGCGACTGGCTGGTGCGCTCCGCCGTCTTGACGATGCTGTCCATGTTGAAGGTGAAGAAATCCTTGGTGCCGTGGCGCAGCGCGAGCAGTTTGACGATGCTGTCTTCCGCCGCCTTGGTCGGCTGGTCGTCGCGGATGCGCACCGTGATGTTGTCGAAGTGCTGCTGCCCGAAGAGCCGGCTTGCGCCTGTGCTGTAGGGCAGCCAGATGTTGAGCGACTTGTTTCCGTCGCCGAACACCGTCTTCTTCTCCTGCGCCACGCCGATCACGGTGCACGGCAGGCTGCCCACCAGGATGATCTTGCCCACCGGCTCCGTGCCGTCGGGGAACAGCTTGCGCCGCGTGTTCTGGTCGATCACCACTACTTGCGACTGGTGGCGCACGTCCAAGGCGGTGAAGGCCGCGCCGCTGGCCATCTGCATGTCGCGCACGCGGAAGAAACTGTCGCTCACGCCGTTCACGGTGCCGTTGATGTCCACGCTGCGGTAGCGCAGACGCAGGCTGCGCGAGGTGGTGGGCGTCACGCTGTGCACGTAGGGCTGGGCCGCGATGGCGTCGAGGTCCGACGGTATGAGCGTACGGATGCTGGTGGCCTTGTCGTCGCCGAAATCGCGGCCCGGATACACGTCGAGCGTGTTGGTGCCGATGGCGCGGATGTCCGACAGCACGTAGCGCTTGGCGCCCTCCCCGATCGCCACGATCGACACCACCGAGGTGATGCCGATGACGATGCCCAGCATCGTGAGCGCCGTACGCATGCGGTGCGCCATCATCGAGCGCCAGGCCATGCGGAAGGCTTCGGCGAAGCGGGCCCAGCCGGTGCTGAAGCGGGCGATGCCGAGCCTGGGCTTCGTCATCGCCGTGGGGGGCCGCGGCGTCGGCTTGCGCAGCCGGCTGCGTGGGCGCGGTAACGCTCGGAACGTTGGGCCGGTCGCCCACGATCACGCCGTCGGCGATCTCGATGATGCGTTCGGTGCAGCTCGCCACCTGCATGTCGTGCGTCACGATGATGATCGTGTGGCCCTGCGCGTGCAGCTCGCGCAGGATGCCGATGACCTCCTGCCCGCTGCGGCTGTCGAGCGCGCCGGTCGGTTCGTCGGCCAGGATCACCTGCCCGCCGTTCATGAGCGCGCGCGCGATGCTCACGCGCTGCTGCTGGCCACCGGAGAGCTGGCTGGGCCGGTGCTCGGTGCGGTCGCCCAGCCCCAGGCGCGCGAGCAGCTGCCGCGCGCGCGATTCGCGCGCCTGGCCGTCGGTGCCGGCGTACACGGCGGGCACCTCGACGTTGCCGGTGGCCGTCAGGTGCTGCATCAGGTGGTAGCGCTGGAAGATGAAACCGAAGTGCTCGCGGCGCAGTTCGGCCAGCGCGTCGCTGTCGAGCGCGCCCACGTCCTGGCCCGAGACGGTGTAGGTGCCGGTGCTCGGCCGGTCGAGGCAGCCGAGGATGTTCATCAGCGTCGACTTGCCCGAGCCCGATGCGCCGACGATGGCCAGCATCTCGCCGTCGCCGATGTCGAGGTTCACGTCCTTGAGCACCTGCACTTCCTGCTCGCCCGAGGGAAAGCTGCGGCCGATGCCGCGCAGGCTCAGCAGTGGCTTCTTCGATTCCTGCAGCATCAGCGCTTGCCCCGGCCGCCGCCGTCGCCGGTTTCGCCGCGCTCGGGCACTGCGGAGGCATCGCCGGTGATGACGTTGTCGCCCTCCTTCAGGCCTTCGAGCACCTGCGCCTGGAAGTTGTTGGAGATGCCCACGCGCACCTTCCGCTTTTCCACGGTCTGGTCGGCCTTGAGCACGCGCACTTCCTGGCGGCCGTCCTTGTCGCGCTCGCCGAGCGCTGTCAACGGCACGGTCAGCGCCTGCTTCGCCTCGCCCAGCAGGATGGCGACCTGCGCCGTCATGTCCACGCGCAGCGTGCGGTCGGGGGTTGGGCACGTCGAAGAGCGCGTTGAAGAACACCGCGTTGTTGATCTTCTCGGGCGAAGGCTGCACCGCGCGCAGCGTGCCGTGGTAGCGCTTGTCGGGATCGCCGAGGATAGTGAAGTACACCGGCTGCCCCGGCTTCACGCGCACCACGTCGGCTTCCGACACCTGCGCCTTCACGGTCATGGTCGACAGGTCGGCCAGCTTCATCAGCGTGGGCACCTGGAAGGCGGCGACCACGGTCTGGCCTTCGAGCGTGTTGATGGAGACGACGTCGCCGTCGATGGGCGCGACGATGCGCGTGTACGAGAGGTTCTGCTGCGCCGAGGCCACGGCCAGCTTCTGCTGGCGGATCTGCGCCTCGAGCGACACCGCGTCGGCACGCAGCGCGCGCAGTTCGGCGTCGGCGCTTTCCATGTCCTGCTTCGCGGCCGCATCCTGCGCGAGCATTTCCTGCTGGCGCGTCCAGGTCAGCTGGGCCTGCCTGACGCGCACTTCCTTGGCCAGCTTCTGCGCCTGCAGGTTGTCGAGCTTGGCCTGCTCCTGCGCCAGGGTGTTCTGGGAAATGACGGGGTCGATCTCGGCGAGCCAGTCGCCCTTCTTCACTGTCTGTCCCAGCACCACCTTCAGCGACTTGAGCTGGCCGCTCACCTGCGCGCCCACCTCGACCTGCTTGAGCGCCTGCAGCACGCCAGTGGCGAGCACGGCGTTTTCCAGGTCGGTGCGCTGCACGGTGGCGGTGAGGTATTCGCTCTTCTGCGCCGGCCTCAGCAACGAGGAGGCAATGACGGCCAGCACGATGAAAACGGCAATGCCGATCAGGTATTTGCGCGATCGCCGGGGCGGTTTATTGGGCATGCAAAGGAAAAGGAATGAGGGCGCCAGGGCGGGTTGTTTCGCTCGAGGAATTCGGCGCCAAAAAAGAAGCTACGCGGGTTTTCGCACAATCCTAGCTGCGTTTGCTGAAGGACTTTTAAAGACCCGCGCCGTGTATTGACACCATCCTCTTACAAGCGAACGCACGGCGATTCGAGCCCCGGCCAGATCGTGACTTTAGGCACTGTGTGCACCCGAATTGCACTCCTACATTCGCAATTGGGCAGCGCATTGCAAGCCGCCCGCCACAGCAGATGTCAATGAGCCGTGAATATCTTTTTCGCGGCGGGGCATCTCTTTTCCGACGCATTCAATTGAGGGAAACGACCATGAAATTCAAACAGTCGAAAACGCTGCTGCGCAATGCAGCCCTGGGTGGTGCAATTGCGACGCTGCTGGCCTTCAGCGGCGCGGCGAGCGCAACCCACATGCCGCAGGACGGCGACGCGCTGCAGACGGCCGGCGTCATCGCCAGCGTCGGCGCGCCCGCTTCGAAGATCAGGATGGAAGAGGCTTCCGCGCAGCAAGACCTGCTGAGCTTCGCTGCGCCCGCAGCCAAGCCTGAAATGGCTCAGCCCGTGAATACCGCGCTGGTCGATAGCTGCGCGAGCCGCTGGTACTGGCGCAGCCTGCTGGAAGAAATGGCCTGCGGTTTCTCGGGCCAAGGCTGGTTCAACTGAATCTCGTGACGTGAAAAAGCCGCCCTCGAACGGGGGCGGCTTCCAAACGACTGGTGAAGACGCTCAGCGTGCGCGACGCGAACGCACCAGCAGCGTGATCAGCAGCAGCGACAGAACCACGAACGCGACGAACGACCAGTTCGCCAGCGTCAGTCCGAACAGCGACCAGTCGACCTTCGAGCAGTCGCCGCCGCCGCGGAAGATCATCGGCAGCGCGCGCTTCAGCGGGAAGGTCTCGATCATCCCGTAGAGGTCGCGGCCGCAGCTCACGACTTCGGGCGGATACCACTGCAGCCAGCTCTGCGAGGCCGCCGTGTAGGCGCCGCCCAGCGCAGCCAGCAGCGCCAGCACGCCGCTCACCGCACGCAGGCCCACGTTGCGGAAAACCCCGGCGAGCCCGGTGAACAGCGCCACCAGCACCAGTGCGTACCGCTGCACGATGCACATGGGACAGGGTTCGAGCCCGACCACGTGCTGCAGGTAGAGCCCGAAGGCCAGCATCAGGACACAGGCCAGGCAGATCAGCCCGAACGCGCGGCGCGGCGCGCCGAAGTACCAATCGATCAAGGAGATACCCAATCTTCTTCTACGAACACTCTGGCCTTGCGCGGATTGGCGACGACCGTGTCGCCCTCCTTCAAGCCCAGATCGCGGAACTGTTGCGCAGGGAGTTGCGCTTCGATGATGGTTCCGGAGCCCGGATTATCTGGATTCGACTCGGTGGGCTCAAGTTCCAGCCGCGCGATAGGTCCGACCACGATTGCGCGCGACAGCGTGGCGACGATGCCCGAGGCACCGGTCACGTAGGGTGTCACGTCGATGTCATGCGGACGCACGTAGGCACGCGCCTTGGCATCGCGCGCGCCGCTGTGTTCGGGAGATTCGAGGCGCATGCCCTGGAGCTGCACCGCGCCGTTGTCGGCGCGGCCGTGGAACAGGTTCACGTCGCCCAGGAAGCCGTAGACGAACGGGCTCGCGGGCTGGTCCCACACTTCCTGCGGCGAGCCGACCTGCTCGATCTGTCCCTTGTTGATGACCACCACGCGATCGGCCACCTCGAGCGCCTCTTCCTGATCGTGCGTGACGAAGATGGAAGTGACGTGCAGCTCGTCGTGCAGCCGGCGCAGCCAGCGGCGCAGTTCCTTGCGCACCTTGGCGTCGAGCGCGCCGAAGGGCTCGTCCAGCAGCAGCACCTTGGGCTCCACCGCCAGCGCGCGGGCCAGCGCAATGCGCTGGCGCTGGCCGCCGGAGAGCTGCGAGGGATAGCGGTCGGCCAGCCAGTCGAGCTGCACCAGCTTGAGCAGGTCGGTCACCTTGGCCCTGATCTGCGCGTCGCTCGGGCGCTCCTTGCGCGGCTTCACGCGCAGGCCGAAGGCCACGTTCTCGAACACGGTCATGTGGCGGAACAGCGCATAGTGCTGGAACACGAAGCCCACCTGCCGCTCGCGCACGTGCACGTCGGTGGTGTCCTCGCCCGAGAACAGGATGCTGCCCGTATCGGCCGTCTCCAGCCCCGCGATGATGCGCAGCAGCGTGGTCTTGCCGCAGCCCGAGGGGCCGAGCAGAGCGACCAGCTCGCCCGAATCGACGTCGAGGCTCACGTCGCGCAGCGCGCGGAAATCGCCGAACTGCTTGCTGATGTTGCGGATTTCGATGCTCATGATTTCTTCTCTCTCAGGGCTCAGGCCGCCGTGGCTTCAGGGGGCCGTTCCGGGGGCAGCTCGGCAATGGCCTTCATCTCGCGCTCATGGCGCCATTCGATCACCGACTTGATTACCAGCGTGACCAGCGCCAGGATCGCCAGCAGCGAAGCCACCGCGAAGGCGGCCACCGACTGGTATTCGTTGTAGAGCACTTCCACGTGCAGCGGCATGGTGTTGGTCTGGCCGCGGATGTGGCCCGACACCACCGACACCGCGCCGAACTCGCCCATGGCGCGCGCGTTGCACAGGATCACGCCGTACAGCAGGCCCCACTTGATGTTGGGCAGCGTCACGCGCCAGAAGGTCTGCCAGCCGGTCGCGCCGAGCACGATGGCGGCCTGCTCCTCGTCGGTACCCTGCGCCTGCATCAGCGGCACGAGTTCGCGCGCAATGAACGGGAAGGTCACGAACACGGTCGCCAGCACGATGCCGGGCACGGCGAAGATGATCTTGATGTCGTGCTCGGCCAGCCAAGGGCCCAGCCAACCCTGCGCACCGAACACCAGCACGTAGATCAGGCCCGCCACCACCGGCGACACCGCGAACGGCAGGTCGACCAGCGTGGTCAGCAGCGCCTTGCCGCGGAACTCGAACTTGGCGATGGCCCAGGCGCCGGCCACGCCGAACACCAGGTTCATCGGCACCGCGATGGCGGCCGTGATCAGCGTGAGGCGGATGGCGCTCCAGGCATCGGGTTCCTTCAGCGCATCGACGTACGCGGTGACGCCCTTGCGCAGCGCCTCGGTCGCCACCGCCGCCAGCGGCAGCACGAGGAACAGGAACATGAAGCCGAGCGCGAGGCCGATCAGCAGCCAGCGCACCCAGGCGGCTTCGGTGGTGCCGGCCTGCGCGCGGCGAACAACTTTGGAAGGGGCACTCATGTCAGCTCCCCGAGCGGCGACGCTGCCAGGCCTGCAGGCCGTTGATGACCAGCAGCAGCAGGAAGGAAATGACCAGCATCACCAGTGCGACGGCGGTGGCACCCGCGTAGTCGTACTGCTCCAGCTTGCCGATGATGATGAGCGGCGTGATCTCCGAGATCATCGGCATGTTGCCGGCGATGAAGATCACCGAGCCGTACTCGCCGATGGCGCGCGCGAAGGCCATGGCAAAGCCCGTCAGCAGCGCCGGCGCGATGGATGGGAAGATCACCTTGGTGAAGGTCTGCAGCCGCGTCGCGCCGAGCGATGTAGCCGCTTCTTCCAGTTCCTTCTCGGCGTCTTCGAGCACCGGCTGCACCGTGCGCACCACGAAGGGCAGCCCGATGAAGATCAGCGCAATGACCACGCCCGCCGGCGTGAACGCCAGCTTGATGCCATGCGGCTCCAGCAGTTGCCCGACCCAGCCGTTGCCCGCGAGCAGCGCCGTCAGCGAGATGCCTGCCACGGCCGTGGGCAGCGCGAAAGGCAGGTCGACCAGCGCGTCGACGATGCGCTTGCCCGGAAACTTGTAGCGCACCAGCACCCAGGCCACCAGCAGGCCGAACACCGCATTGACGATGGCCGCGATCAGCGATGCGCCGAAGGTCAGCCGGTAGGAAGCCATCACGCGAGGTGCGGTCACGGCCACCCAGAACTGCTCCCAGCTCAGCGTGAAGGTCTTGAAGACCAGCGCCGACAGCGGGATCAGCACGATCAGGCTCAGATAAAGAATCGAGAAGCCGAGCGTGATGTGGAAACCGGGCAGCACGCGCTTGGCGCCGCCTGCCCGGTTGGCACGAGAAAAAGGCGCTCCCGCCGACGGGAGCGCCGAAGAAACAGCGCCGCTCATTTACTTACCGCCAGGCGTATACAGCTTGTCGAACTGGCCGCCGTCATTGAAGTGCACCTTCTGTGCTTCGCCGAGGCTGCCGAAGAGTTCCTGCACCGTGAAGAGCTGCAGCGGCTTGAAGGTCGAGGCGTACTTCTTGAGCACCGTCTGCGAGCGCGGGCGCAGCGCGTGCTTGGCGGCGATTTCCTGCGCCTCTTCGGAATACAGCCAGTCGAGGTACGCCTTGGCGAGTTCGCCGGTGCCCTTCTTGGCGACGGTGCGCTCGACCACGGCCACCGGGTTCTCGGCCACGATGCTGATCGACGGGTAGACCGAATCGACCTTGCCGGTCCCGAATTCGCGGTCGATGGAGACCACTTCCGACTCGAAGGTGATCAGCGCGTCGCCGATGTTGCGCTGCAGGAAGGCGGTGGTCGCGTCGCGGCCGCCGCGTGCCAGCACCGGCACGTTCTTGAACAGCTTGCCGACGAACTCGGCGGCCTGGGCGTCGGTGCCGCCCTTCTTCTTGACGTAGCCCCAGGCAGCCAGGTAGGCGTAGCGGCCGTTGCCGCCGGTCTTGGGGTTGACGATCACGACCTGCACACCGGGCTTGACCAGGTCGTCCCAGTCCTTGATGCCCTTGGGGTTGCCGTTGCGCACCAGGAACAGCATGGTCGACGTGGTCGGCGCTGCGTTCTCCGGGAATTTCTTGTTCCAGTCCTTCGCGACCACGCCGGCACTGGCCAGGAAGTCGATGTCGGTGGATGTGTTCATCGTGACCACGTCGGCGTCGAGGCCGTCCGCCACCGCGCGGGCCTGCGCGCTGGAGCCGCCGTGCGACTGGTCGATCTTCACGTCCTTGCCGGTCGCCTTCTTGTAGTGCGCCACGAAGGCCGCGTTGTAGTCCTTGTAGAACTCGCGCGCCACGTCGTAGGAGGCGTTCAGCAGCCCGGTGCCCTGTGCGAAGGCGGTGCTGCCGGCGAGTGCGGAGGACGCCAGCGCGAGCACGGCGGCGAAGGTCTTGATTCTGGAATTCATGTGGTTGCCAGGTTTTCTGAAAATTCACGGCCCGCCGACCACGCGGCGGGCTCGTCGGTCAGCGACTGGAGCAAAGCCAGGCCCAGCGGCCAGTCCCCGTGCCCCGAATCGATGTTGATGTGGCCCGCATTCTGCATCCGGACGAACTCGCTTCCCCAGGCGCGCGAATACGCGCCCGCCAGGCGGATCGGACAGTACGGATCGTTGCTGCTGGCCACCACGATGCTGCGGTACGGCAGCGCGGCATACGGCACGGGGGCGAAATCGGAGAGCACGGCGCGGCGCTCGGGGTCGGCCGGCGCCACCAGCAGCGCGCCCTGGATGCGGGCCGCAGCCTCGGCCGGCAGGTGCGCCGTGGCGATGCAGCCGAGGCTGTGCGCGGCGATCACCACCGGGCCGGGCTGCTCTAGCACCAGCTTGGCGAGCGCCGGAACCCAGGCATCGCGCTTGGGCGAGGCCCAGTCGTCCTGAACCACGCGCGCGGCGCCCGGGATGCGCTCCTCCCACAGGCTCTGCCAGTGGCCGGGCCCGGAGTCACGCCAGCCGGGCACTATGACGACGCGAGTCTGCATGACGGCGCTGCCTCCCTTGCCCGCTTACTTGTTCGGCTGCGGCGTGATGCGCAGGTACGGGCGCACGGCCTTGAAGCCCTTGGGGAAGCGCTCGGCGAGCTCGGCCGGGTCCTGGATGGCCGGGATGATGACCACGTCGTCGCCGTCCTTCCAGTTCACGGGGGTGGCGACCTTGTGGCTGTCGGTGAGCTGCAGCGAGTCGATGACGCGCAGGATCTCGTCGAAGTTGCGGCCGGTGGACGCCGGGTAGGTGATGGTGGTGCGGATCACCTTCTTCGGGTCGATGATGAACACGCTGCGCACGGTGGCGGTGGCCGAGGCGTTCGGGTGGATCAGGTCGTACAAGTCGGACACCTTGCGGTCGGCGTCCGCGATGATGGGGAAGTTGACCGTGGTGTTCTGCGTGTCGTTGATGTCGCCGATCCACTCCTTGTGCTTGGTGGCCGGGTCCACGCTCAGCGCGATGGGCTTCACGCCGCGCTTGGCGAATTCGCCCGACAGCGCCGCGGTCTTGCCCAGTTCGGTGGTGCAAACGGGGGTGAAGTCGGCGGGGTGCGAGAAGAACACGACCCACGAATCGCCGGCCCACTGGTAGAAGTCGATGGGGCCTTCGCTCGAATCCTGGGTGAAATTGGGGGCGGTGTCGCCTAGACGCAGAGTAGCCATGGTCGCTCCTGGATTGGATGAGAGTCGTGGATTGTGCGAACCCTTGCTTCAATGCCAAACGAATATCTGCTTGTTTGGATATGACGTTTTCCGCATAACGAAGCGATCCGGCCCCCTGGCTAGAACATCCGCATGTCCTCGTTCTGCAGGTGCTCCATCAGGAAATCGATCAGCTTTCGCACCGCCGGCACCAACGCCCGCCGCGCCGGAAACACCATGTGCGCGATCACCGGCGGCGGCCCCCAGCCCGGCAGCAGGCGCACCAGCCGGCCCGCTTCCATATCGGCGCGGCACATGTAGTCGGGCAGCATCGTGGCGCCAACGCCCCCGATCGCCCCGAACTGCAGCGTGGCGAGATCGTCCGCCACGTACAGGGGCGTGTGCGAATGGACGAGGCTCTCGCCGTTCGGGCCCTCCAGCCGCCAGTCGCTGCGCCCGTCCCCGTTGACCGACATGGACGCCGTGGGCAGCTTGCCCAGGTCGGCCACCGTCTGCACCGGCCCGTACCGCTTCAGCAGTTCAGGGCTCGCCGCCAGCACGCCGCGGCTGTAGCCGAAGGTCTTGGCGACCAGCACCGTGCTGTCTTCGATGACCGGGCGCACGCGCAGCGCAATGTCGATGCCCTCCTCGATCAGGTCGACGGGACGGTTGATCACCTTCATGTCGATGCGCACCGCCGGGTAGCGCTCCATGAACACCGGCATGAGCTGGGCCAGCCCGCTGTGCGCGATGGTGACCGGGCAGCTCAGCCGCACCAGCCCGCTGGGCTCGGTCTGCACCTGCGCCACCGCCTCGGCCGCCGCCTGAGCCGCGTCGCGCATGGCGGAGGCGTGCCGCAGGTAGATCTCGCCGGCCGGCGTGAGCGACAGCCGCCGGGTGCTGCGCTGCATCAGTTGCACGCCAAGGCGCTCTTCCAGTTCCGCCACGCGGCGCGAGAGGCGCGACTTGGGAATGCCCATCGCCCGGCTGGCGGCCGCGAAGCCGCCGCGCTCGGCCACCTCGGCGAAGAAAACCATGTCGTTGAGGTCTTGCATAGGGTCATTGTCCTGCAGATAGAACGATGTAGCCAAATTTTGGTTACTTATCGATCACTCGGTCGAAAAATAGAATTCTTCCATCCGCCGGCCATCTTCAGTGCCGACAGCCAACACAGAAAGTGATTGATTGAAATGAAGCTGCTCCATATCGACTCCAGCATCCTCGGCACCAACTCGACCTCGCGCCTACTCTCGGCCGAGATCGTGACCGCATGGCGTGCCGCCCATCCCGACACCGCCGTCGAGTACCTCGACCTGGCCGTGGACGCCCCCTCGCACTTCAGCGCCGACGCGCTGGGCATCAAGGTCGGCGTGCAAGCCCAGCCCACCGAAGCCCAGGCGCGTGAAAACGCCCTGTCCGAAAAGCTCGTGAGCCAGTTCCTGGCCTCGGACGTGGTCGTCATCGGCACGCCCTTCTACAACTTCTCGATCCCGACGCAGCTCAAGGCCTGGATCGACCGCCTCGGCCAGGTCGGCCGCACCTTCAAGTACACCGACAAGGGCCCCGTGGGCCTGGCCGGCGGCAAGACCATCATCGTGGCCTCCAGCCGCGGCGGCGTCTACTCGACCAGCGAAGGCGGCCAGGCCATGGAACACCAGGAGAGCTACCTCAAGGCAGTCTTCGGCTTCTTCGGCATCACCGACGTTCGCATCGTGCGCGCCGAAGGCGTGGCGATGGGCGACGAAGCCCGCAACAGCGCCCTGGCATCGGCCCGCGCGGACATCCTGGTGGCGACGGCCGAAGCCGCGAACCAGCGCAACGCCGCAATCGCTGCCTGAGCGCCTTGCACGCAAACAAGAAAGCCGCCCGGCGAGGGCGGCTTTTTGCTTTGTGGGACGCGCAGCTCAGGCCGAGTGGCTCTTGATCCATGCCACGTACTTGTCCATCCAGCCCTGCAGGAACTTCTTCGAGCCTTCGTTGCCGATGTGGCCCTTGTCGTCGAACAGGTCGTCCTTGGCTTGCAGGAACACTTCGGGAGCGCCCAGCGTCGGCACGTCGAGGTAGGCCAGGATGTTGCGCAGGTGCTGCTGCGCCAGCGCGGTGCCGATGGCACCGACCGAGATGCCGACCACGCCGGCGGGCTTGCCGGCCCAGGCGCTCTGGCCGTAGGGGCGCGAGGCGTGGTCGATGGCGTTCTTCAGCACGCCGGGAATGGAACGGTTGTATTCGGGCGTGACGAACAGCAGGCCGTCGGCCGCCGCGATCTCGGTCTTCAGACGCTTCACCGAAGCAGCCTGGTTGCCGTCGTCGTCCTGGTTGTACAGCGGCAGGTCGTCGATGCGCAGGCTTTCAAAAGTGAAGTCCGAGGGCGCGAGGTGCGCCAGCGCAAGGGCCAGCTTGTGGTTGAACGAATCCTTGCGCAGGCTGCCGACGATGACGGCGATCCGGGTCTGGGCCATGGGTGAAGCTCCTTTGATGAGAGGGTCGGAAATGACGAACGCGATTATGCGAAGCGCCCATGACCTTTTCTGGAAAAGTTCATCCGCTTACGGCCGAACGACGTCAAGATGACACGTTCCGTTTCGCTCCGTTTCCATCCAAAGCTCTCATCCAGGCGCAGGACGCATCAGTGACCCAGTCAATCCCGGATTCATCCACCCACTACGACGTCATCGTCGTCGGCCTCGGCGCACTCGGCGCCGCCACCCTCTACCAGCTCTCGCAGCGCGGCGCGCGCGTGCTGGGCATCGACCAGTTCTCCCCGCCGCACGACCTGGGCTCCTCGCACGGCGACTCCCGCATCACGCGGCTGGCCGTCGGCGAAGGCGACGAATACGTGCCCTTCGTGCAGCGCTCGCACGCCATCTGGCGCGAGCTCGAAGAGCGCACCGGCAAGCCGCTCATGACCACGACCGGCGGCCTGATCCTCGCGCCGCGCGGCCGTGTCGCCGAACACCACGGCAAGCCAGACTTCGTGCGCCGCACCATCGCCTGCGCCGAACGATTCGGCATCGCGCATGAAGTACTCGACGCCGCCGGCATCCGCGCCCGCTTCCCGCAATTCAAGCTGCAGGGCGACGAGATCGGCTACTTCGAGCACGAGGCCGGCTTCGTGCGGCCCGAGGAAGCCATCGGTGCGCAACTCGCCGTGGCGCGCGCATCGGGCGCACAGACGCTCACCGGCGAACGCGTGGAGGCCGTCGAGCCGGTGGGCCACGGCGACGTCCTGCGCGTACGCACCGCCACCGCGAGCTTCACGGCCGGCCGCGTAGTGGTCGCGGCCGGCGCATGGCTGCCCGCCTTCCTCGGCACCCAGGCACGCGCCGACTGGCAGGCCGACTTCTCCGTGCACCGGCAGGTCATGCACTGGTTCGACACCGGCAGCGCCGCCGCCGACTTCGCGCCGGGGCGCTTTCCCATCTTCATCTGGATGTTCGGCGACGGGCCGGAAGACTACATGTACGGCTTTCCGGCCTCCGACCCGGCGCAGCCCGCGCTCAAGGTCGCGACCGAGCAGTACGTGGACGCCACCACGCCCGACACCATCGACCGCAGCGTGAGCGCGGAAGAAAGCGCCGCCATGTACCGCGAGCGCGTGGCTGGCCGCTTTCCGCAGATCGACGGCCGGGCCGTGAAGGCGCGCGCCTGCATGTACACCGTGACGCCCGATCGCCGCTTCGTGATCGACGCGCTCGACGGCATGCCCAACCTGCTCGTCGTCTCTGCCTGCTCGGGCCACGGCTTCAAGCACTCGGCCGGGCTCGGCGACGCCATCGCGGATCATGTGCTGGGCCGCGCCACCACGCTCGACCTCTCGCCCTTTGCCCGCGGCCGTCTGCTGGAGAAGACCGCGGCCTGAAGCACGCACGGGCGATCCCGGGCATCATCGCGGCCGATCTTTTTTCACTGTCGGATACAGGAGCGAAGCGCGATGAGATTTCTGGTGGTGGGTGCCGGCGCACTCGGTGGTTATTTCGGCGGCCGTCTGCTGGAGGCGGGACGCGACGTCACCTTCCTGCTGCGTCCGCGGCGCGCGGCCCAGCTCGCGAAGACCGGGCTGGTGGTGCAGAGCCCCTTCGGCAACCTGAGCCTGCCCGCGCCGAGGCACGTGCTGGCCGACGGCATCGACGGCCCGTACGACGTGATCGTGGTCGGCAGCAAAGCCTACGACCTCGACTCGACGATGAACTCCTTCGCGCCGGCCGTCGGCCCCGACACCGTGATCCTCCCCCTGCTCAACGGCATGAGCCACGTCGACAGGCTGGCCGAGCGCTTCGGCAGCGAGCGCGTGCTGGGCGGCCTTTGCATGATCTCCGCGACCCTCGATGACGAAGGCCGCGTGCTGCACCTCAACGACATGCACGGCCTGAGCTTCGGCGAACGCGCGGGCGGGCGCTCGGCGCGCGTCGATGCCATCGCAGCGCAGTTCGCCGGCGCGAAGTTCGACGCCACGGCCAGCGAGAACATCGCGCAGGACATGTGGGAGAAGTGGGTCTTCATCGCCTCGGCGGCCGGCCTCACCAGCCTGATGCACGCCTCCATCGGCGACATCGTGGCCGCAGGCGGCCAGGACGTTGCCCTGTCGATCTTCGACGAGTGCTGCGCCATCGCCGCCCACAACGGCTTCGCGCCCCGCCCCGCCGCCGTGCAGCGCGGCCGCGCCATCATCACGGCCGCCGGCTCGCCGATGACGGCCTCGATGTACAAGGACATGGCGCGCGGTGCGGCGGTGGAGGCCGATCACATCGTCGGCGACCTCCTGGGCCGCGCGGCGCCCGGCAATGCCACGGTACCCACCGTGCTGCGCACTGCCTACGTGCACCTCAAGGCCTACGAGGCACGGCGCGCCCGCGAGGCTGCCGCAGCAGCCTGAGGATCTGATGAAAGACGCACTGGCCTTCCTGCACACGGCGCAGGTCCATGTGCCGACCTTCGAGCGGCTGGTGCGACGAATCGAGCCCGACCTGCGCGTGCGCCACCTGGTGCGCGAGGAGTTGCTGGCCGACGCGCGCGTCACCGGCGTCGACGACGCCGGCCTCATCGCCCGCGTGAACGAGGCCATGCACGAAGCCGCCTCGGGCGGCGCGAAAGTCGTGGTGTGCACCTGCTCGACCATCGGCGCCATTGCGGAACGCACGCCCTCCGGCGATGCATTCACAGCCCTGCGCATCGACCGGGCCATGGCCGACAAGGCCGTTCGCACCGGGCCTCGCGTGCTGATCGCCGCAGCGCTCGAAAGCACGCTGGCGCCTACGAAGGCCCTGATTCTTTCCGCCGCACAGGACGCTGGAATCGCCGTCCAGCCGACCCTGCTGTTCGTAGAGGACGCATGGCCGCATTTCGAAGCCGGAGCCCACGCGCGCTACATCGAGACGCTGGCCGGCGCGATCCGTGCGGCGGCAATCGAGGCCGACGTCGTCGTGCTGGCCCAGGCCTCGATGGCTCCCGTGGCCGATACGCTTGCCGACCTGGGCATCGACGTGCTCAGCAGCCCCGTACCCGGCACCGCCCACGCGGTGACACTGGCCCTGGCGCTCAGTCCGACTTGAGGATCGTCTCGCCCTTCAGCATCCCCATGTCGCGGATGTTGAAGCGGTGGCGCTTCCAGCCTTCCCAGGTGCGCCGCATGTTGCCGATGGAGATGAGGTAGTACAGCACCTTGAACATGCCGACGGGCCCGCGCATCGGCGTGCCGCGGTAGATGTCTCCGGCCAGCAGCGTCATCAGGCCCTCCTTCACCCTGAATGGGTTACCCGGGTGCATGAACATGTCGCGGATGGTCGGGTTGGTCACGCGGTAGATGAACCACGAGTACTCGCGCGGGCCCTTGCGCATCATCGCCTCGAAGCCCTTGCGCGCCGCGGCCAGGCGCTGCGGCTGGTCGAGCGCGGTGGCCACCAGCTCCGCACCGTCGAAGGCGCTGTGCATCGCGAGGTACACGCCCGAGGAGAACATCGGATCGATGAAGGTGAAGGCGTCGCCCAGCATCAGGTAGCGCTCGCCCGTGGCGTGCGTGCTGGAGTACGAGAAGTTGCCGGTGGCGTGGACCGCGTCGTCCACCAGCGTGGCGTTCTTCAGCCGGTCCACCAGCACCGGGCAGGTGGCGATGGTGTCGTAGAAGAAGTCCTTCAGCGGCTTGTCGCGCGTCTTCAGGTAGTACGGCCAGCAGACCGCGCCCACGCTGGTGGTGCCGTCGGCCAGCGGAATGAACCAGAACCAGCCGTGCGGAAACCAGCAGATGCTGATGTTGCCTTCCTTCTTGCCTTCCAGCCGCTCGGCGTTGGTGAAGTGGCCGAAGAGCGCGGTGCTGTTGTGGTCGGGGTTCTTTTCCTTGCAGCGGAATTTGTTGGCCAGCAGCGTGTCGCGGCCGGTGGCGTCGACCACGAAGCGGGCGCGCCAGCTGCGGCGCGCGCCGTCGTCCATCTCGGCCTGGACCGTGGCGCCGTCGGCATCGAAGGCCACGTCGCGCACCTTGCAGCCTTCGATGGCCTGCGCGCCGCAGGTGGCAGCGTTGCGGAACAGGAGCTCGTCGAGTTCGGAGCGGCGCACCTGCCAGGCGGAGTCGAGCGACTTGTCCAGCCCCTCGCCGAACTCCACGTAGCTGCGGTGTTCGTGCTCAGGCGAGACGAACTCGATGCCGAACTTGGGCATGCCGATCTTCTCGACCTGGTCGCGCACGCCGAGCTTGTCGAACAGCTCCACGTTCGCGGGCAGCAGCGATTCGCCGATGTGAAAGCGCGGGTGATGCGCCTTCTCCAGCAGGACCACCTTGCGGCCCTGCCGTGCCAGCAGCGTGGCGATGGTCGAGCCGGCGGGGCCTCCGCCGACGACCAGCACGTCGCAGGATTCGTCGGCGGCCTGAGGGGCGGAAGAAGAAGCTTGGGACAGGGACATGCGAAGGCAGGCAATATTGTTAACAATCGCAAGCATAGCGCGGCAGCCTGCGAAGACCGCAAAGTCTGCTAAGCGACCCACGGGCTGGCGCCGCACACTGGGGGAATGCGCCTCCTCCATCTCCTCCGCCACTTCTGCCTCGCTGCCGCATGCCTCTCGGCGGCGCTCGCCCATGCCGCCGGCATCAGCACCATCGAGATACCTGCCGACCGCGAAGGCCCGGCGATGCAGGGCGCCATATGGACACCCTGCGCCGCGCCCGCGGGCGAGATCAAGCTCGGCCGCACCACGATCCAGGCCGTGCCGGACTGCCCGCTCCCGCCGGGCGTCGAACGGCTCCCGCTCGTCGTGATCTCGCACGGCTACGGCGGCTCCTTCCTCGGCCATCACGACACGGCACAAGCGCTCGCAGACGCAGGCTTCATCGTTGCGGCCATCAGCCATTCGCAAGACAACTCCCAGCTCCGCGGCGGCCCGGACGACAAAATCGTCGCGCTGGCGACGCGAACCACCGACATCAAGCGGCTGATCGACCACATGCTCCAGAAGTGGCCCGCGCACGGCAGGATCGCGGCCGAGCGGATCGGCTTCTACGGTTTTTCCAGGGGCGGCTACACGGGCCTCGTGCTTGCGGGCGCACGTCCGGACTTCGAACGGCTGCCGCCGCTGCCTTCATCCCCGTGCGCAACGGCGCCCGAAGGCAAGGCGTGCGAATGGATGAAGCAGGGCTTCCAGGAACTGCTCGCCACGCCGCTGACGCGCGACGCACGCATCAAGGCGGCCGTGATCGCCGATCCGCTCGGCATGCTCTTCGACGCCCAGGGCCTGAAGAACGTGAAGATCCCGATCGAGCTCTGGGCCTCCACCTACGGCGGCGACGGCGTCACGCCGGAGAGCGTCGCCGCGGTCCGCAGCAGCCTGCCGGCCGCGCCCGAATGGCACGTGGCGGAGAACGCCGAGCACTACGGCTTTCTCGCGCCGTGCTCGCAGGCGCAGATCGAAGCCAAGGCCGAGATCTGCCGCGACGCACCCGGCTTCGACCGCACGGCCTTCCACAAGGCATTCAACGCCGAGGTGACGGCCTTCTTCGACCGCCACCTCGCTGCGCGGCACTGACCCGGCTTCAGCCCGCGCGCCGCTGCGACGCCAGCCGGCGCACCACCGCCACCAGGCGGTCGATCTCGTCGAAGGTGTTGTAGAACGCCAGCGAAGGCCGCACCGTGGTCTCCACGCCGAAGCGGCGCAGGATGGGCTGCGCGCAATGGTGGCCCGTGCGCACCGCGATGCCCTCCTCGTTCAGCGCCTGCCCCACCTCCTCGGTGGTGTAGCCGTCGAGCACGAAGGACATCACGCTGGCCTTGTCGGCCGCCGTGCCGATCAGCCGCACCCCCGGAATCGCACCGAGTTGCGCCATGCCGTACACGAGCAGGTCGTGCTCGTAGCGCGCGATGTTCTCGATGCCGATCTTGTTGACGTAGTCGATGGCGGCGCCCAGCCCCACGGCGTCGGCGATGTTGCCGGTGCCGGCCTCGAACTTGTTCGGGATCGGCTGGAACACCGTCTTCTCGAAGGTCACGTCGGCAATCATGTTGCCGCCGCCCTGCCACGGGGGCATGTCTTCGAGCACCTCGCGCTTGCCCCACACCACGCCGATGCCCGTCGGGCCGAACACCTTGTGGCCGGAGAAGACGAAGAAGTCGGCGCCGATGTCCTGCACGTCCACGCGCATGTGCGAGACCGACTGCGCGCCGTCCACCAGCGCCTTGGCGCCCGCGCGGTGCGCCAGCTCGACGATCTCCTTCACCGGCACCACCGTGCCCAGCGCGTTCGAGACCTGCGTGACGGCGACGATCTTCGTGCGGTCGTTCAGCAGCTTGCGGTACTCGTCGAGCAGCACCTGCCCCGAGTCGTCCACCGGAATCACGCGCAGCTTCGCGCCCTTGGCGGCCGCGAGCTGCTGCCACGGCACGATGTTGGCGTGGTGCTCCAGGTTCGACACGACGATCTCGTCGCCCTCGCCCACGTGCTGCCCGCCCCAGCTCTTGGCAACCAGGTTGATGGCCTCGGTGGTGCCGCGCACGAAGATCACTTCCTCCACCTCGGGCGCATTGATGAATTTGCGCACGCGCTCCCGCGCGCCTTCGTAGGCGTCGGTGGCGCGCGCAGCCAATTCGTGCGCCGCGCGGTGGATGTTGGAGTTCTCGTGCTCGTAGAAGTACGAGATGCGGTCGATGACCGACTGCGGCTTGTGCGTGGTGGCCGCGTTGTCGAACCACACGAGCTGCTTGCCGTTCACGCGCTCCTGCAGGATCGGGAAGTCGCGCCGCACGGCGTGGATGTCGAAGGGCGGATGCTGGCCGCTGCCGGCCAGCGGCACGGCATTGGGGCCTCGCGGATCGGGCTTCAACGGCGTGACGAAGCCGCTGGGCAGGCGCACCGCGTCGACGAAGTAGAACTGGGGCTCGCTCGCTCTCACCTCTGGTGAGTGGGTTGGGGTGAGGGGCCCCCCCGCACCTTGCGTCGTCCGCTGGCCCTCGCCCCGGCCCTCTCCCGCAAGCGGGAGAGCAGGCAAGACCTGCGCGGGCGCAGACACGGCGGAGGCCGCGCCGGCCGAGGGGTGCCCGAAGCTGTTGCTCAGGAAGTAGAACGGTGAGGCGGCCGCCTGCGGTGCGGAAGGCGCATTCGCCTGCTGCGGCACGCCCTGCACCACGCCGCCCGAGCGCGGCTCGAAGGCCGGCGCCACCGAGAGCACGCTGTCGGGCACGCCGTTGCCTGCCACCGCATGCGGCACCAGGGCCGGTGCGCGGTTCGCAAGCGAGGGCAGCTGCGTGGGCGATGCGGGTACTAGGTTGGCACCCGGAACCTGCCCTTGCGGGAAAGGCGTGCCCGGCACGCTGGGCCCGAAGCCGGCAGGGCTCGCCAACGGAGAGCCCGCGGGTGCGACGTTGGCAGGGAACTGCGCGCCCGGCACCAGCCCGCTCGCCACGCCGGGCACCGAGTCGGGCGGCGTGCCCGGCAATGCGGAGAACATGGCGCTGGCCATGCGCGCGAGGATGGCCGGGTCGAACGGCGCCTCGCCCGGGATCGAAGGAGTGCTGCTCACAGCGGCTTACTTGTAGGTATCGGCGTAGTCGTGGTACTTGCCGATCTCGACATCGTCGAGCACCGCCAGCGCGTCGGTGGTCAGCACCGCGAGCGAGCAGTACAGCGAGATCAGGTAGGACGCGATCGCATGGTTGTTGATGCCCATGAAGCGCACCGACAGGCCCGGGCCCTGCTCGCCCGAAAGCCCCGGCTGGAACAGCCCCACCACGCCCTGGCGCTTGTCGCCCACGCGCAGGAGCAGGATCTTGCTCTTGCCATCGGCCACCGGCACCTTGTTCGACGGGATCAACGGGATGCCGCGCCAGGTGATGAACTGCGAACCGAAGAGGCTCACCGTCGGCGGCGGCGTGCCGCGGCGCGTGGCCTCGCGGCCGAAGGCGGCAATGGCCAGCGGGTGCGTGAGGAAGAAGGCGGGCTCCTTCCAGACCTTGGTCAGCAGTTCGTCGAGGTCGTCGGGCGTGGGCGCGCCGGTCAGCGGGAAGATGCGCTGCTCTTCCGACACTTGGGCCAGCAGGCCGTAGTCGGGGTTGTTGATGAGCTCGCTCTCCTGGTTCTCCTTGATCGTCTCGATCGTCAGGCGCAGCTGCTCCTTGATCTGGTCGTGCGGGCTGCTGTAGAGGTCGGAGATGCGGGTGTGCACGTCGAGCACGGTGCTCACGGCGTTCAGGTAGTGCTCGCGCGGGTTCTCTTCGTAGTCGACGAAGGTACGCGGCAGCTGGTTTTCTTCTTCGCGCGAGGTGCAGGTGACCTTGATCGCTTCCGGGTTCTTGACCTTGTTGACGCGGTAGATGCCTGCTTCCACGGGCACCCACTGCAGCAGGTGCGTCAGCCAGCGCGGGCTGATGGTCTCGAGTTGGGGGACTGTCTTGGTGGCATTGGCCAGCTGTCTTGCGGCGTTGTCGCCAAGGGCGGTGGTACCACCAACTGTTGCGCTCATGGATCGGGGCTTTCGTGGTTGAGAAAAAAGTGGCCGCCAGTGTCTGGCGGCCACGGGTTTTCCCTCAACAGGCTATAGCCGCCAAGTTGATCCTTCGCGCGAGACGCGACTGCTCCAGCTGCTCGCAGCGCATGAGCAGCCCGACCATGTTGATGCCCAGCGCGGTCGCGAGCTTCTGCGCGGTGACGATCGATGGAATGACGCGGCCGCGCTCCACCTCGCCCACGTAGGAGCGGTTCAGGTCGGACCGCTCTGCCAGTTCTTCCTGCGACCAGCCCCTGTCCTCTCGCAGCTGCCGGATGGTGACGCCGAAGTCTTCCACAAACGCCTTCATGCCGATCCTCCCGTCTTCGGTGCGTTCTGCAAACTTGCCTGGGTGACGCTCGCGCCCGGAGGCACGTCGTCGGTGATCCACACGTTGCCGCCGATGACCGCGCCCTTGCCGAGCGTCACCCGCCCGAGGATGGTCGCGCCGGCATAAATGACCACGTCGTCTTCCACCACCGGATGGCGCGGCAGGCCCTTCTGCAGGTTGCCGTCGGTGTCGGTCGGGAAGCGCTTGGCGCCCAGCGTGACGGCCTGGTACAGCCGCACCCGCTTGCCGATGACCGCCGTCTCCCCAATCACGACGCCCGTGCCGTGGTCGATGAAGAAGCCCGCGTCGATCTGCGCGCCCGGGTGGATGTCGATGCCGGTCTGCGCATGCGCCAGCTCGGCCACGATGCGCGCCAGCAGCGGCAGCCCGAGCTTGTAGAGCTCGTGCGCGAGGCGGTGGTGGATCATCGCGAGCACGCCGGGGTAGCACAGCAGCACCTCGTCGACGCTGCGTGCTGCCGGGTCGCCCTGGTAGGCGGCGAGCACGTCGCTGTCGAGCAGGCGGCGCAGGCCCGGCAGCGCATTGGCGAAGCGCCGCACGGCATCGGCAGCGGTGTCGTCGATCTCGCTCGCGGGGCGCGGCTCGTGGCGCGCGTTGAAGTTCAGCTCCAGCCGAGCCTGCACGAGCAGCGCCTGCAGGGCGGCGTCGAGCGTATGGCCGACATAGAAGTCCTCGCTCTCGTGGCGCAGGTCCGGCGGACCGAGCCGCATCGGAAAGAGCGCGCCCTTGAGCGACTCGACGATCTGCGCGAGCGCGTCGCGCGACGGAAACTCTCGCGCGCCGGGCTCTCTCGAGCGGCGCTGCGAGTCCCGCCATTCGTCGCGCACGCCGTGCAGCGCGCGCACGATGTCGCTTACCTCGAAATGGGCCATGTATGTTTTCTCCCGGGAACGTCTTTTGGGGTGGCGTCAGTCCTGCACCCAGGGCAGCCTGTGGAAGCGCCAGCCGTCCGAGCCGCCGCGGTGCTGGTGCTCGTCGATCTCGCCCTCGAAACCTTCGAGGACATTGAAGACGTTCGTGAAGCCGGCCTTGGCAGCCGCCTCGGCCGCCAGCGCGGAGCGCTTGCCGCTGCGGCACAGCAGCAGCACGACGGCTTCCTTGCCGCCGTCCTTCGCCAGCTTTGCCTCGAGTTCGCGCACGAAGCGCGGATTGCGCGTGAGCGCCGTACCCGTTGCCCAGGCCACGTGCTGGCTGCCGGACACGTGGCCGACGAACTTGCGCTCTTCGCCGGAACGTACGTCGACCAGCACGGCCTGGCCCTTCTGTACCAGTTCCCAGGCCACCGGCGGCCTGACGCCACCGGCATAGGGCAGATTGTTCTCGGCGGCCGAGGCGCGCGCCTGTTCCAGGGCTTCGGGCAAGGCGATGACTTCTTCTTCAACTTCCACTGACATGCTGTGAGGCTCCTGTTGTGCGTTGGATACGCCTTTGATGGCGATAACCATCACTGTAGGAGCCGGGCGCCGAAGCTCAAACAACTGAAAAGTCGATTCCTAACAACCATCCGATCTATAGAAGAACGGCTCAGGCAGCCTCCGCGGCGCGCACCGCCGGTGCCGTGAGGTCCACGCTCCTGGTGCCGTCCACACCGTACGGCACGTCGCCGGCGATGGTCACGCGGCGCACCACGCGGTGCTGGTCGCCGTAGTCGTTGATCGCGTAGTGCTGCGTGGCACGGTTGTCCCAGATGGCGACGTCGCCCTGGGCCCAGCGCCAGCGCACCGTGTTCTCGAGCCGGTGCACGTGGCTTTGCAGGACGCTCAGCAGATGGCCGGAGTCCTGCGACGAATGGCCGGCCAGCCGCTTCACGAAATGGCCCAGCACGAGGCTGCGTTCGCCCGTTTCGGGGTGCACGCGCACCACCGGATGCTCGGCTTCGAGCAGGCGGCGGGTGAAGACGTCGCGGTAGCGCTTCGTGCCCTCCTCGTCCAGATCGGCCGGCAAGCGAGCGGCGGCATAGTCGTAGTCGTTGCCGTGGATGGCTCGCAGCCGGTCGGCCAGCGCCTTCAGGTCGTCGGGCAGGCTCTCGTAGGCCGCCACCGTGTTGGCCCAGACCGTGTCACCGCCATACGCCGGGATCACCACCGCGCGCAGGATCGACACTTGCGGATAGGCAACCTCGAAGGTCACGTCGGTATGCCACGAATTGGCGCGGCCGCCATGGCGGGAGTCGAGCTCCAGCAGCCGCGTGCCGTCCTTCGAAGGCACGGTGGGGTGCGGCACCAACTCGCCCCACAGCCGCCCGAAAGCCTCCTGCTGGGCGTCGTCGAGGTGCTGCTGGCCGCGGAAGAAGAGCACCTTGTGCTTCAGCAGCGCTGCCTTGATGGCGCCGAACACTTCGGGCTGCAGCGAGCCCGAAAGGCGCACGCCGCGCACCTCGGCGCCGATGTGGCCGGCCTGGCGGACGATGTCGAGCTCGTGGCCCTGTGAGGCTTGTGCAGGGATCGCTGAAGAAAGAGTGGCGCTCATCGGAGGTCCTTTTTCGGGGGATCCGGAAGATTCTGCGAGGCGCCTGGTGGCGGTGGAAGGAAGGTGTTTGCAGTTTCTAATGCATGGGGCATCTAAGAGGGTCGCTGGCGGAAAGCTGGCAAAAGAAAACCCGCCGTGGCGGGTTTTCGGACCAGGTCGATGCCTCACTCAGGGCTTGTCGCGCGAGTCGCGCGCCCTCTTCAGCCGGGTCTGCGCTTCGCTCGCAGACAGCTGACCTTCGGCGACCAGCTTCTTCAGCCTTCGCTCGCCTGCGCGGTACAGCGCATCTTTCAGGAGGGCCATCTTGCGGGCTCGGCAGGGGCTGCACTCGTAGAAGCTCGTCGGACTTCCCGCGACCTTCGTCTTTGCGTCGTACTCAAGAGCAAGAATCCGTCCGTTGGGTTCAATCCCCATGGCGAGGTTGTTCCCGTTCTTGAACGTAACAGTGGCACTTCCCTCACACCCTGTGGTGTCGGTTTTTTCAGGGTCATAGGCACTACGCGAAACCCGGCGCATGTGCCGCAGGGCAAAAAGAACATCCTCCTGCGTCAAGACGACGTCGTCGCAATCCAGAAAGTCCTTGTTCTCCCATACCGTTCTACCCGAAGGCTCTGTGATTTCCACCTTCCGTACATAGCTGACGGGGTACCGCCTGTCCGACGCTTGTACCGGAAGCACCGCAGCTGCAACCAGCAATCCTGCTGGAATCAAGAGAGCGATGCTTCTTTTCATGGCATTGGCACCTGCATTTTCCAGTTCGCCCCCTGGGCCTCTGTCGGGTTCTTGCGGCTGACCTGAGGATGGCGAAGAACCTCCTCATTGCCTATGCGGATCGACTCCTGAAGCACACGGACAAGCCACGAGAGCGACTGATTCTGCGCCGCAGTTGGCTCGTCATAGATTCCACGCCTGCCGCGCAACTCATCGAGCGTCAGCTCTGCTTCTTTCCCGACAGCTTTGAAGCCCACAGGCAATCGGGCCCTGCCGACAATCTCGATCCCGATTGCTTCCATATTGCCCGGATAACGCTCACCTGGCGGTTTTCGCATCTCGATCTGGTGCATTCCCTCTACTCCCACCTTCGCAAAATCGCCTGGTTCGCATTTTCCCGTTGCCAAGCACCGCGCTTTCAACGGCCCCACATGATTCGTCCTCTGATAAATCGCCGCCGTCTGATAGATCGTCCCGTCCTTGTCGATGAGAAAGTGCGCCCCGTTCGCCTTCGGCCGCTTGTAGCTATTCAGAGAAGACGCCGAAGTATCCGCGTCCGTCTGGTGCACCACGATGCCGGTGATTGCTGCAGCCCTCCTCCCTCGTTCGATCTGCGGACTGCGGGCATGCCTCACTCGTGCGTGGCTGATCATTCCATGTTCGTCAATCTCAACGAGCATGCGGTTCCTCCCTGAAGTGTCTGTTTGAATGCAATGACGAAGTCGTGATCTCTGCATCGATGTGCGGATCACGACTTCGCGGCGCATGCTATGGCGACGACTTCAAGGAACATTCAGGTCTTTGAAAGATTCGAACGATTTCCGGAATTCAGCACAGTCGATGAACTCGCAGCCTGTAAACCGCTGAAAACTCACACCCCGCAAACGAAAAAACCCGGCGCCATTACAGCGCCGGGTCGTCGCAGATGCCCGAGGGTCCGTCAGAGCTTCGCGATCGAAACCTCGGTCGACTTCACGAGGGCGACCACGTCGGAGCCCACCTTCAGCTGCAGTTCGTCGACCGAGCGCGTGGTGATGACGGAGGTGACGATGCCCCAGGCGGTTTCGACGTCGACTTCGGAGACGACGTCGCCGCGGATGATCTCGCGGACCTTGCCCTTGAACTGGTTGCGGACGTTGATGGCTTGGATGGACATGATGGGTTCTCTTTCAGGTTGATTGGGGAATTCGTTGAGGAAAAGCACGGCGAACAGCGCTCAGACGATCTCGGCCACGTCGTCGAACGCCAGCCGGGGCCCGCGCTCGAAGGTGCCTGCGTGGTCGGCTACGCCGAGGTTGACGAGGAAATTCGCGCGGTAGCGGCCGTCCGGGAAGAAAGCCTTATCGACCAGGTCGGCATTGAAGCCCGACTGGGGTCCCGCGTCGAGCCCGAGCGCACGTGCGGCCAGGATCAGGTAGGCGCCCTGCAGGCTGCTGTTGCGAAACGCCGTGGCCTGCGCGGCCTCGGCGCTCTTCTCGAAGAGCGGCTTGGCGTCGTAGGCCGGGAACTGGCTGGGCAGGTGCTCGTAGAAGCGCGTGTCGTGCGCAACGATCACCGTGACGCCTGCCGCCAGCGTCTGCGCGGTGTTGCCCGCCGACACGGCCGGCTTCAGCTTCGCCTTGGCCTCCTCGCTGCGCACGAACACGTAGCGTGCCGGCTGGGCATTGAAGGCGGTCGGGCCCCACTTGAGGAGGTCGTAGAGCTTGTGGACGAGCTCGTCGGTCACGGGCACGGGCTTGAACGCGTGCACGGTGCGGGCCTTGCGGAACAGTTGGTCCAGCGCGGCTTCGGGAATGGATTGCAGTGTGGTCATGGCTTCAGGAGAGAGCTTTGATTCAGTTCGATGCCGCCGCCAGCGCCTGGTCGAGGTCGGCGATCAGGTCGTCGATGTGCTCGATGCCGACCGACAGGCGCACCGTGTCTTCGGTAACGCCGGCGCGGGCCAGCTCCTCGGGCGACAGCTGCCTGTGCGTGGTCGATGCCGGATGCGTGGCCAGCGAGCGCACGTCGCCGATGTTCACGAGGCGCGTGAAGAGCTTCAGCGCGTCGAGGAACTTCGCGCCGCCCTCGCGCCCCGAGCCGATGCCGAAGGTCAGCACGCCGCTGGCCTTGCCGCCGAGGTACTTCTTCGCGAGCGCGTGGTCGGGGTGGTCTTCGAGTGCTGCGTAGTTGACCCACTTCACGGCCTTGTGCGTCTTCAGGTGCTGCGCGACGCGCAGTGCGTTGTCGCTGATGCGGTCGACGCGCAGCGCGAGCGTCTCGATGCCCTGCAGGATCTGGAAGGCGTTGAACGGCGAGATGGCCGCGCCCGTGTTGCGCAGCGGCACCACGCGTGCACGGCCGATGTAGGCGGCCGGGCCCAGCGCCTCGGTGTAGACCACGCCGTGGTAGCTCACGTCGGGCTCGTTCAGGCGTTTGAAGCGCTGCTTGTGTTCGGCCCACGGGAACTTGCCCGAGTCGACAATCGCGCCGCCGATGCTGGTGCCGTGGCCGCCGAGGTACTTGGTGAGCGAGTGCACCACGATGTCGGCACCGTGCTCGATGGGCCGGCTCAGGTACGGCGAAGGCACGGTGTTGTCGACGATCAGCGGCACGCCGTTGCGGTGCGCGATCTCGGCGATGGCCGCGATGTCCGTCACGTTGCCCGCCGGGTTGCCCAGCGATTCGACGAAGACGGCCTTGGTCCGCTCGTCGAAGAGCTTCTCGAAGCTCGAAGGATCGCGATGGTCCGCGAAGCGCGTGGTGATGCCGAACTGCGGCAGCGTGTGGGCGAACAGGTTGTAGGTGCCGCCGTAGAGTGCCGTGCTGCTGATGATGTTGTCCCCGGCCTCGGCGATGGTCTGGATCGCGTAGGTCACCGCCGCCTGCCCCGATGCCAGCGCGAGCGCGGCAATGCCGCCTTCGAGCGCCGCCACGCGCTGCTCCAGCACGTCCTGCGTCGGGTTGTTGATGCGGGTGTAGATGTTGCCCGGCACCTTCAGGTCGAACAGGTCGGCGCCGTGCTGGGCGCTGTCGAAGGCGTAGGCCACCGTCTGGTAGATGGGCGGCGCCACGGCGCGGGTGGTCGGGTCGGGCGAGTAGCCGGCGTGGACCGACAGGGTTTCGAATTTCCAGTTCTGCGACATGCGACTGCCTTTCAAATGGGCTGATGGATGAAGAGGCTCGTCAGATCGCCCAGCGCAATGCATGCGCAGGGGTGGCGAGCCAGCTGGCGTCGGTGCTCTCGGCATCGGTCTCTTCGGACTTCTGCAGCACCCTGTCGAGGATTCGTTTTTCGATCGCGGCGAAGGCCGGGTCGCCCTGCGAGCGCGGCCGTGCCAGCGCGATGTTCTCGTCGAGCGCGATGCGGCCGTCTTCGATCAGGATCACGCGGTCGGCCAGCGCGACGGCTTCCTGCACGTCGTGCGTGACCAGCAGCGCGGTGAAGCGATGGCGCTGCCACAGGTTCTCGATGAGGCGGTGCATCTCGATGCGCGTGAGCGCGTCGAGCGCGCCCAGCGGCTCGTCGAGCAGCAGCAGGCGCGGGTGGTGCACCAGCGCGCGCGCCAGGGCCACGCGCTGGCGCTGGCCGCCCGAGAGGCGCGCCGGCCATTCGTTCTCGCGATCGGCCAGGCCGACCTGCGCCAGCACTTCCTTGCCGCGCGCCTTGGCGTCGTTGGGCAGGCCCAGCGTCACGTTGTCGAGCACGCGCCGCCACGGCAGAAGGCGCGCCTCCTGGAACATGATGCGCGTGTCGTCGTGCAGGCCGTGCACGGCCTTGCCGTCGGTGTAGAGGCCGCCGGAGCTCGGCTCCTCCAGGCCCGCGATGAGCCTCAGCAGCGTGCTCTTGCCGCAGCCGCTGCGCCCGACGATGGCGATGAACTGGCCCGGCTCGATGGTCAGTCGGGTGTTGCGCAGCACCTCGCGCGCGCCGTAGCGCTTGTGCAGGTTGCGCGCCTCCAGGCGCACGCCGCCGGCAATGGCTTGCGGCTGGGGCCGGGTCTGGATGTCTTTGAGGACGGCACTCATGATGTCTTCAGGCTCCTGGCTTGAACAGCGCCACGTTGAGCGCATCGATCTTTCGGGGAAGCAGCTTCTCGGCGAGGAACGCATCGGCGATGCGCTGCTGCTCGCCCAGCGCCTCGGGCACCACCGGCCGCACCGCGTAGCTGCGGCGGGCGTTGGCCTGCTCGATGGTCGCGGCGTCCAGGCCCCACACGGGCGCGAGCAGCGTGGCCGCCTCCCTCGGGTTCTGCTTGACCCACTTGCCGGTCTTCTCCAGCTCTGCATAGACCACGCGCAGCACGTCGGGCCGCGCCTTCGCGAACTTGCTGCTCGCGAGGTAGTAGCGCTGGTACGACGCGATGCCCGCGCCGTCGGCCAGCACGCGCACCTTCGACTGGCGCTGTGCCGCGGCGAGGAACGGGTCCCACACCACCCAGGCGTCGATCGCGCCCTTCTCGAAAGCGGCGCGGCCGTCGGCGGGCGTGAGGTAGGCGGGCTCGACGTCCTTGAACGAGAGGCCGGCCTTGTCGAGCGCGGCGATCAGCAGGTAGTGCGCGCCGGCCGCCTTCGCGAAGCCGACCTTCTTACCCTTGAGGTCGGCCACGGTCTTGATCGGCGAGTCCTCGCGCACCACGATGGCCTGCGCCGAGGGCGACGGCGCCTCCTGCGCCAGGAAGGTCAGATCGGCGCCGGCAGCCTGGGCGAACACCGGTACGGTGTCGGCCACGTCGGCGCTGATGTCGAGGTTGTCGAGGTTCAGCGCCTCCAGCAGCGGCAGGCCGCTGGTGAACTCGTGCCAGCTGAGCGTGACGTTCAGCGGCGCGAGCTGCTTCTCTAACACGCCCTGCGCCTTCAGCACGGCGATGAGCGTCGAAGACTTCTGATAGCCGACACGCACCGTGGCGGGCCGGCTGGCCACGCCCTGCGCGAATACTGCGCCGGAGCCGAGCGCTGCAAGCGTCGCGATGGCTGCGCGGCGGGAGATCGATGAATGCGTCATTGCCCTGCCCTCACTTCGCCTTCTTCTGGTAGCCGGGGTGCCAGCGCAGCCACCATTGCTCCAGGCCGCGCGCGAACAGGTCGGCCAGCTTTCCCAGCAGCGCGTACAGCAGGATGCCCACCAGCACGATGTCGGTCTGCAGGAACTCGCGGGCGTTCATCGTGAGGTAGCCGATGCCGGCCTGCGCCGAGATGGTCTCGGCCACGATCAGGATCACCCACATCAGGCCCAGCGAGAAACGCAGCCCCACCAGGATCGACGACAGCGCGCCCGGCAGGATCACCTCGCGGTACAGCTGCCAGCGCGAGAGGCCATAGGTGCGGCCCATCTCGATGAGCTGCGGATCGACGTTGCGGATGCCGTGGAAGGTGTTCAGGTAGATCGGGAAGAACACCGACACCGAGATCAAAAACAGCTTGGCCGACTCGTCGATGCCGAACCACAGGATCACCAGCGGAATCAGCGCCAGCGCCGGAATGTTGCGCACCATCTGGATGGTGGAGTCCAGCAGCGTCTCGGCAAACTTCACCGAGCCCGTCAGCAGCCCCAGCACCAGCCCCGCCCCGCCGCCGATGGCCAGCCCCGCGAGCGCACGGCCCGCGCTGACCTTCACGTGCGTCCACAGCTCGCCGGAAACCGTGAGGTTCCACGCAGCCTTCACCACGTCGATGGGCGCCGGCAGCACGCGCGTGCTGAGCCAGCCCAGCGACGAGGCGATCTGCCAGAAGACGATGAGCCCCACCGGCACCAGCCATGGCACCAGCCGTTTCGCGACGTTGACCGCGAAGGCCTTGAACGCGCTGCTGCCCACCTCCTCGGCCGGCACGACCGCCGGCAGTTCCTGGACCTGTTCAGTCATGGCGATCCTTCAGCTTTGGGAAACGAGGCGCGAAGGCGCGTCGAGGTTGGCGACGACCTCGCCGAAGGGCCCGCTCAGCGAGCCGCCGGCCAGTTGCGTCTTCGCCTTTCGCGACAGCAGCGGGAACACCAACTCGGCGAAGCGGTAGGCCTCTTCGAGATGCGGGTAGCCCGACAGGATGAACTTGTCGAGGCCAAGCGCCGCGTACTCCTCGATGCGGGCCGCGACCGTCTTCGCATCGCCCACCAAGGCCGTGCCGGCACCACCACGCACCAGGCCCACGCCGGCCCAGAGGTTCGGCGCGATCTCCAGATCGGCGCGCGAGCGCTTGGCACCGCCCGCATGCAGCGCGGCCATTCGGCGCTGCCCTTCCGAATCCATGCGCGCGAAGGCGGCCTGCGCGCGGATCACGGTCTCGTCATCCACGCGGCTGATGAGTTCCTCGGCGGCCTTCCAGGCGGCGTCTTCAGTCTCGCGCACGATCACGTGCAGGCGGATGCCGAACTCGACCTTGCGGCCATTGCGCTCGGCACGCGCCCGGACGTCGGCGATCTTCTTTGCAACTTCGGCGGGCGGCTCGCCCCAGGTGAGGTACGCGTCGACCTGCTCGGCGGCGAGGTCGTGCGCAGCGGCCGAGGAGCCGCCGAACCACACCGGCGGATACGGCTTCTGCACCGGCGGGTAGAGCAGCTTCGCGCCCTTCACGCTCAGGTGCTTGCCGTCGTAGTCGAAAGACTGCCCGTCATGGCTGCGCGCGATGATCTCGCGCCAGATGCGGATGAACTCGGCCGACTGCTCGTAGCGCGATGCGTGGTCCAGATACACGCCGTCGCCTTCGAGCTCGGCCTGGTCGCCGCCCGTCACCAGGTTCACCAGCAGCCGCCCGCCCGAGAGCCGGTCGAATGTCGCGGCCATGCGCGCGGCCAGGCTAGGCTGGTGCAGCCCGGGGCGCACCGCCACCAGGAACTTGAGATTCTTGGTCGCGCCGATCAGGCTGGAAGCGATGACCCACGGGTCTTCGCAGGAGCGGCCCGTCGGGATCAGAACGCCCTCGTAGCCGAGGTTGTCGGCCGCGCCAGCGATCTGCTGCAGGTAGGCCAGGTCGATGGGGCGCGCGCCCTCGCTCGTGCCGAGATAGCGGCTGTCGCCGTGCGTGGGGAGGAACCAGAAGATCTGCATCACGCGACTCCCGCGCCGGCTGCTTCGAGCACGTTGATCTTCTTCGGGATCAGCTTCAGCTCGAAGAAGGTGTCGGCGATCTTCTGCTGCTCGCCCAGGATGGCCTTGGTGATCGGCGCGGTGCCGTAGGCCCAGCGGTTTACCACCAGTTCCGCCACCGGCTTCGGAAGGCCCCAGAGCGTGGCCAGCTCGCCGCCCAGTTCGCCCTTGTTGGCGGCGCCCCAGACGTCGATCTTGTTGAGTTCCTCGATCGCGATGGCGAGCACGTCGGCGTTCTTCGCCACATAGTCGAGCGAGGAGAAGTAGTAGGCGCGGTTGCCGACCACGCCGGTGGCGTCGGCCAGCACGCGTGCATCGAGCGACTTCTCGGCCGCGGCCAGGAACGGGTCCCAGATCACCCACGCATCGACCGAGCCCTTCTCGAAGGCGGCGCGCGCATCGGCGGGCGGCAGGTAGACCAGGTTCAGGTCGGCGAACGCGAGGCCGTGCTTCTCGAACAGCTTGACGATGAAGTAGTGGACGTTCGAGCCCTTGTTGAGCGCGATCTTCTTGCCCTTGAGATCGGCCACGGTCTTGATCGCGGAGCCCTTGGGCACCAGCACCGCCTCCGACTGCGGACGCGGCACGGTCGCGCCCACGTAGGCCAGCGGCGCGCCGGCAGCCTGCGCGAAGATGGGCGGCGCCTCGCCCACGTCGCCGAAGTCGATGGAGCCGACGTTCAGCGCCTCGAGCTGCACGGGGCCGGCGGTGAACTCGGTCCACTTCACGCTCACGCCCAGGGGCGCCAGGCGTTTCTCCAGCGTGCCGCGGCCCTTGAGCAGCGTGAGGTAGCCCTTCTGGTTGCCGATGCGGAACTGGCGCGCGGGCGCCTGCGCCAATGCGCCGAACGAAGGCAGCGCGATGGCGGCGGCCGCGCCCTGGATCAGGCGTCGGCGGGGAATGGAGATGCGTGTCATGGTTGTCCGGAACGATCCGATTCGTTGGAAGCCTCAGGGCTGCGCCGTGACCACGGCGTCGCTGACCTTGATGGGCTTGGGAATGAGCTTCAGCGCGTAGAAGGTGTCGGCGATCTTTTGCTGGTCGGCCGCGACGGCCGGGGTGATCGGCTTCACGTTGAACTCGTAGCGGCGCAGCGCCAGTTCGACCACGTCGACCGGCAGGCCCTGCAGCGGAGCGATCAGCTCGGCCGCCTGGCGCAGGTTCTTCTTGAGCCAGATGCCCTGCTCCACCGAGTCGGCGAACAGCGCGTCGATGACCTTCGGGTTGTTCTTCACGAAGCCGCGCTCGCCCAGGTAGTACTGGTAGTTGTTGACCACCTCGGGCGTGCCGTCGGCCAGCACGCGCGCGCCGGTGGCTTTCTCTGCCGCGGCCTGGAACGGGTCCCAGATCACCCAGGCATCGACGTTCCTGCTTTCGAAGGCGGCGCGGCCGTCGGCGGGCGCGAGGTACACGGGCTGGATGTCGGAAAGCTTCAGGCCGTTCTTCTCGAGCTGCTTCACCAGCAGGTAATGCACGTTGCTGCCCTTGTTGAGCACGACCTTCTTGCCCTTCAGGTCCGCGACGGACTTGATGGGCGAATCCTTCGCGACCAGGATGGCCTCGGCGCGCGGCGCGGCCGGGTCGTAGCCGAAGTAGACGAACTTGGCGCCCGCGGCCTGCGCGAAGATGGGCGGCGCCTCGCCGACATAGCCGACGTCGACCGCGCCCACGTTCAGCCCTTCGAGCAGCTGCGGACCGGCCGGAAACTCGACCCACTTCACGCCGAAGCCCAGCGGCGCGAGCTTCTTCTCCAGCGTGCCCTGCGCCTTCTGCAACACGAACAGGCTGGCCGACTTCTGATAGCCGATGCGCAGCTCGCCCTTACCCGGGCTCCCCTGTGCATGCGCCGAGGCGGCGGAGATGAAGCTGACGATCAGCGCGATGGCGCTGACCACGATGGCGCTGATCAGCAGATCGCGCAGGCCGCGCCAGAAGGAGCGCGGCGGCACTTCGAGCACGGGGTCTTCGGTTGCGACGGGGTTCATGCGTGGATTCCTTGGTCTGCAAAAACTTCAGGCAAAGCTGTCCCCTCGCCGCAAACATGCAGCTTCAGAAAAAGGGACGGTGACGGGTCTGGCGGGGAGCCGGGCTCGAAGGCGAGCCCGCTCGTCAGACGCTACATCGCACGCGGGAAAATGGCACCGGCTCGAAGCCGTGCGTGGCAGGCAGCTTCAGGCCTTCGGTGGCCAGCACTTCGACGGCCTCGTTGAGTCGCTCGGCCAGGTCGGCGTGCACCTGGTAGGCGTTCTCGGGCGTCAGCGCGATCTGCGATTCGCTGGCGTACACGCCCGGCAGGATGTGGCGCGCCGACAGCGACTGCAGCACGGGCCGCAGCGCATAGTCGAGCGCGAGCATGTGGTGCGGGCTGCCGCCGGTGGCCAGCGGCAGCACCGTCTTGCCCTTGAGCGCGTTCTGCGAGAGCAGATCGAGGAAGACCTTGAGCAGGCCGCTGTAGGCCGCCTTGTAGACCGGCGTGGCCACCACGATCACGCGGGCAGCCGCCACCTGCGCGATCGCCCGTTCGATGGCCGGGTGGTTCCACTCGGCCAGAAGCAGCGCCTGCGCCGGCAGTTCGCGAACGGCGAGCCGCTCGATCCGCGCGTGGCGCTGGGCCAGCCGCTCGCCCACCGCGTCGAGCAAGGCGGTGGAGCGGGACGGGGCCGTGGGGCTGCCGGCAATCAGGAGAACGGACACGGAAAACCTCAGTTCGATGAAAAAGAGCGCGAATTCGCAGGGACCGCCGCGCACGGCCGCCCGAAGCGGCCGGCCCGCCCCCAGCAGGGGGGCGGGCGAAGCGACACGAAGTGCGCGCAGCCTGGGGGGTTACTTCTGTTTAGGAGCGTAGATCTGGTCGAAGGAGCCGCCGTCGGCAAAGTGCTCCTTGTCGGCCTTCGCCCAGCCGCCGAAGGCCTGGTCGATGGTCACCAGCGTGAGCTTGGGGAACTGCTTGTCGTACTTGGCCTTGGCCTTCTCGGAGGTCGGGCGGTAGAAGTTGCGGCCGGCGATGTCCTGGCCTTCGTCGGAGTACAGGTACTTCAGGTACTCCTCGGCCACGGCGCGCGTGCCCTTCTTGTCAACGACCTTGTCGACCACCGCCACGCTGGGCTCGGCCAGGATGGAGATGGAAGGCACCACGATCTCGAACTTCTCGGGGCCGAATTCCTTCAGCGCCAGGAAGGCTTCGTTCTCCCAGGCCAGCAGCACGTCGCCCACGCCGCGCTGCACGAAGGTGATGGTCGCGCCGCGCGCACCGGTGTCGAGCACAGGCACGTTCTTGAACAGGTTGCCGATGTATTCCTTGACCTTCGCGTCGCCGCCGTACTTGCGCTTGGCGAATTCCCACGCGGCCAGGTAGTTCCAGCGGGCGCCGCCCGAGGTCTTGGGGTTGGGCGTGATCACCTGCACGCCGGGCTTGACCAGGTCGTCCCAGTCCTTCAGGCCCTTGGGGTTGCCCTTCTTCACCAGGAACACGATGGTCGAGGTGTAGGGCGCGGAGTTGTGCGGCAGGCGCTTCTGCCAGTCGGCCTTGACCAGGCCGCCGTGCGAGACGAGCGCGTCGACGTCGCCGCCCAGCGCCAGGGTGGCCACGTCGGCGTCGATGCCGTCGATGATCGAGCGGGCCTGCTTGCCCGAGCCGCCGTGCGACTGCTTGATCGTCACGTCCTGCCCGGTCTTGGCCTTCCAGTACTTGGCGAAGGCCTGGTTGTAGTCGACGTAGAGCTCGCGCGTCGGGTCGTAGGAGACGTTCAGCAGCGTCACGGGACCCTGGGCCAACGCCGGCAATGCCGAAAGGGCCATGGCACCGGCCACGCCGGCACCCAGGGAAAGCTTGATAAAGTCGCGGCGAAGGCTCATGGTGTCTTGCTCTGAAAAGGCATATCGATGAAGCTGCGTATTCTCAATACGACATATAGAAACTGGAACGACCAAGTTTTCAGTTCTAAATAGCCAAATCAACTAAGCGCCATCCCCCGCTTTTCCCCGTCTCCCCACTTTTCCGTACAAAAAAGGCAATCGAAATGGCACGCATGGTCCAGTGCATCAAGCTCGGCAAAGAGGCCGAAGGTCTCGACTTCCCGCCCTATCCCGGCGATCTGGGCAAGCGCCTGTGGGAAAACGTCAGCAAGGAAGCCTGGGCCGCCTGGCTCAAGCAGCAGACCATGCTCGTCAACGAAAACCGGCTGAACCTGGCCGATCTGCGCGCCCGCCAGTACCTGGCGCGGCAGATGGAAAAGCACTTCTTCGGCGAAGGCGCCGACGTGGCGCAGGGCTACGTTCCTCCTTCGGCTCCCTGACCCTAGCTGGCGCGATTGCCTCCAGACTCTTCTTCGGGGAACACCGCAGAACCGGCTTTGCCGGGCTGCAGGTGTTGCCCCCTCGAAGGGGGTGGGCGAAGCGACACGAAGTGCGCGAAGCCTGGGGGTGAGCCTGTGACTTGGCGCGCCGACGGCGTTCCCCGGAGCGAGCGCTTCGACGACATCTATCACACCGAAACCGGAGCGCTGGCGCAATCTCGCCATGTGTTCCTGGGCGGCTGTGGCCTGCCAGAAGGCTGGGCCGGACAGCCGCAATGGCGGATTCTCGAAACCGGATTCGGCCTTGGCCTCAATTTCCTGACAACCTGGCAGGCGTGGCGCGCCGACCCGGCGCGGCCGCGCATGCTGCATTTCGTCTCGATCGAGGCGCACCCTGTCTCCGCCAGCGACGTGCTGCGTGGCGCCGAGGCCTATCCCGAGCTGATTTCGCTTGCCCGTGAACTGGCCGCCCAGTGGCACGGCCTTCTTCCGGGCTTCCACCGGCTGGCCTTCGACGAGGGCCGGGTGCTGCTCACGCTGTGCGTGGGCGACGTGCAACCCATGCTGCGCGCCCAGCGCTTCGAGGCCGACAGCATCTTCCTCGACGGCTTCAGCCCGCAGCAGAACCCGGCCATGTGGTCGGCCGACACGCTCAAGGCCGCGTCGCGCTTTGCGCGCCAGGGCACGCGCATCGCCACATGGACCATCGCGCGGGCGATCCGCGACGCGCTGGCCCAACAGGGCTTCGTCGTCGAGAAGCGCCCGGGCCTGCCGCCGAAGCGCGACTGCCTGCGTGGCACTTTTGCCCCCGCCTGGACCGTGCGCCGCCGCGAACCAGCGCCCGAACGCATCGAAACACCCGGCCGCTGCGCGATCGTTGGCGCGGGCCTCGCGGGCGCCGCCGTGGCCGCCAGCCTCGCCCGGCGCGGCTGGCAGGTGACGGTGCTCGATGCGGCCGACTGGCCCGCCTCCGGCGCCTCGGGGCTTCCGGTGGGCATGCTGGCACCGCACGTGTCGCCCGACGACGCCCTGCTCTCCCGGCTCACGCGCGCCGGCATCCGTGCCACCTGCGCCGAACTCGCGCGGCTGCTGGAAGAAGGACGCGACTGGCGCGCCACCGGCGTCCTCGAGCGCCGGCCCGATGGCAATGTCCGCGTGCCCGCCGGCTGGAGCGACCAAGGCCCCAACGAATCTTGGCCCGCCGGTGCCGATCAGCTGGCGGCAGCCGGCCTGCCAGCCGACACCCCCGCAATCTGGCATTCGCGCGCGGCCTGGGTGAAGCCGCAGCGGCTGGTCGCCGCATGGCTGCGCCGGCCGGGTATCGAATTCCGTGGCGGTTGCCGGGTGGCGCGACTGGAGCGGCTGGAGCGGCGCGACGAAGGCAGTTGGCAGTTGCGCGATTCGGCCGGCGAACTGCTTGTCGAGGCAGATCGCGTCGTCGTCTGCGCCGGCTTCGAATCGGGCCACTTCGCGCCCGCGCTCCCTTTGCAGCCCGTGCGCGGACAAGTCGCCTGGGGCCCGATGCCCGAGAACGCCCCCCTGCCCGTCACGCCCATCAACGGCGACGGCCATCTGGTCGCCCACGTGTCCGGCGACCGCGGCGAAGCCCCGATGTGGCTGGCCGGCGCCACCTTCGACCGCGACAGCATCGACCTGGCCCCCACCGAGGCGGACAGCGCCGAGAACCGCGAGCGCCTCGCGCGCCTGCATCCAGACGCCGCCAGGGCGCTGGCCGGTGTGTTCGAGCACGGAGATAGCCACACCTGGGTCGGCATCCGATGCGCATCCGGTGACCGGCGCCCGCTGGTCGGCCCTGTCGGCGCCGAGGCGCCCGGCCTCTGGGCCTGCACCGCGCTGGGCTCGCGCGGCCTGAGCTTCGCGGCCCTGTGCGCCGAGTTGCTGGCCGCGCAATGGCACGCCGAGCCGCTGCCCCTGCCGGCCACGCTGGCCAAGGCACTCGGCACGCAGCGGCTCTGATCAGCCTGCGGCGCCCAAGGCGCGGCAGGCCATCAGCAGCGCCATGCAGATCACCAGCACGAAGAAGTATTTGCGCAGCGCCCGCTCGTCCAGCCGCGTCGCGAGCCGCGCGCCCGCGGCGGTGCCGATCCACAGCCCCAGCACCACGCACCCCAGCAACACCCAGGGCAGCCCGTTCATCACGCTCGCATAGACGAACACCGCCGGCAGCGCGAGCGGCAAGGCATTCACCGCGAGACTCGCGGCCTGCGCGCGATGCTGCGGGTAGCGAAGCGCCACCGTCAGCAGCGCGGTGATGGCCAGCCCGCCGCCGATACCGAGCAGGCCCGACGATGCCCCGGCCACCACACCCACAAACGCCAGCGCCGCGGCCGTACCGCGGGGCTCCTGCGCCAGCTCTGCTCCGTCATCGGCCCTCGCGGGCGACTTCAGCACGACAAGCGTCGCCAGCAACAGCAGATAACCGACGAACATCCAGCGCAGCATCGCGTCGGCCACGTGGCTGGCGCCTCGGGCGCCGAGCCAGGCTCCGGCCAGGAAGCCGAACGAGATCCAGGCCACCGTGCGCCACGACGCACCATGTCCCGACACCCGGTAGCGCAGAAAGCCCGCGAAACCGGTCGGCACCAGTTGCGCCGCGAGCGAGACGGCCTGCGCCTCATGCTGCCCCAGCCCGGGCATCAGCGCCAGCGCGGGCACCAGTGCGCCGCCGGGGCTCACGCCGAGCAGGCCGCCCACGGCGCCCGAGAAGACGCCGATAGCCAGCCCGCCGAGCACCTGGACGAGGCTGAAGGCTTCGGGCATCGGTTGCCTAGCCGGCGTCCTGCCCGGAAGGCGCAAGCATGTGGTCGATGCGGCTGTCGCCGTAGGTGCGCAGCACTTCGGATATCACCACCCTGTAGCCGTCGAGCCAGTTCGACTGCGCTGCCTTGGCCTGCTGGTGCACGGGGTGCCGGATCAGCGCCTGCAGGCTGTCGAGCGAGTCCCAGTAGTAGACGTTCGACACCAGGCCGTTGCCGGGGTTTTCCCATGTTTCCTCGCCCAGGTAGCCGGGCAGCGATTTCGCGGCGGCGGCGATGGTCTGGTCGAGGCGGTGGAACTCGTCGTCGAACTGCCCGGGGGCGAAGATGAAGGTCGCTGAGTACATGGCGGGTGAGGATCTCCTGATGACGAAGGGTCCGGGCGGGCGCCGATTCTGCGGCATGCGCACGCGCCGCCCTACCTTTTCTCCGCCTTTCTTTTTGCCGCGCGAAGGCACGAGAATGCGGCGCATGGCCATCCAGTACGACATCAGGCACACCACCGTCTACCGCTACAACCAGCCGGTCAGCTTCGGGCTGCACCGGGTCATGTTCCGCCCGCGCGACAGCCACGACCTGCGCGTGCTCGCCACCGACCTGCAGGTGAGCCCGGAGGCGAACACGCGGCTGATCCAGGATCCTTATTCCAACTCCGTCGCGCTGGTGCAGCCGCTGGGCGAAGCCACCGAGCTGCGCATCGTGTGCTCCTTCACCATCGAGCACGTGCCGCCCTCGCAGCGTGATTTGTTCACGCTCGACCCGTCCGCCGAGTTCCTGCCCTTCGCCTACTCGGTGCAGGAACGCCTCGACCTGGAACACTACCTGCGCCCGCACCACAACGACGACGAGCAGGGCACGCTGATCCGCTGGGCCCACCAGTTCCTGCAGACCGACAAGCCCAACAGCACGCGCGAGGTGCTCACCCGCATGAACGCGCACATCGGTCAGAGCTTCGAGTACAAGGCCCGCGACGAGGAAGGCACGCAGACGCCGCTCGAAACGCTTGCGCTGGGCAGCGGCAGCTGCCGCGACTACGCGCTGCTGATGATGGAAGCCACGCGCCGCCTGGGCATCGCGACGCGCTTCGTCTCGGGCTATCTCTATGACGCGGCGCTCGACGCCGCCGCGCAGGCCCAGGGCGAGCCGGGTTCGATGACCGGCGCCGGCACCACGCACGCCTGGCTGCAGGCCTACCTGCCGGGCGTGGGCTGGCTCGCCTTCGACCCCACCAACAACCTGATGGGCAGCGGCCAGCTGATCCGCGTGGGCGTGGCGCGCGACCCTTCGCTGGCAGCGCCCATTTCGGGCAGCTGGTTCGGCGACCCCGAGGCCTACGAGGGCCTGGAAGCCACGGTGCTCGTCACGCGCCGCGAGGGCTGAGCGCCGCAGCCGCGGTGCTCAACCGCGCGCAGCCAGCTTCGCTTCAAGCTCGGCGATGCGCGCCCTCGCCTCGTCACCCTCCGGAATCGGCCGGCCGCTGTCGCGCCACTGCACCGCGCTCTTGAAACCCTCGGCCTCGGCCTGCCGCCTGAACCACATGCCTTCAGGGTTGTGGCGCGTGATGCCGTCGAACACGGTGGCGAACATCTGGCTCTGCTCCAGCCCCATCGAATGCCAGACCTGGTTGACGACCAGCTTGTGCATCATGAGATGCGAGCTCGGCACGCCGGCGATGCGCAGCGCGAGCTTCGTCGTGGCCTCGTCGAGCTGGTCGGCCGGCACCGAGAAATTCGCAAGGCCCCATTCGGCTGCCTGCGTGCCGGGAATGGTGTCGCCGGTGAACATGAGCTGCTTGGCGCGCATGGCGCCGAGGCGGTAAGTCCACATCGCGGTGGTCGGGCAGCCCCACACGCGCGTGGGCATGTAGCCGATGCGGGCATCGTCGGCCATGGTCAGCAGGTCGCAGCACAGCGCGATGTCGCTGCCGCCGGCCACCGCGTAGCCGTGCACCTTGGCGATGGTCGGCTTGCGGCTGCGCCACAGGGCCATGAAGTCGTCGGTGTTGCGCTTCATGGCGGCGTAGTCGAGCATCGGGTCCCAGGGGGTCTTCTCCTGGCGGCAGGGATGGTCGCCCTGCTCTTCGTCGCCCTGGCGGCCATGGCCTTCGGCGTAGTCGCCGAGGTCGTAGCCGGCGCAGAAGGCACGGCCCGCGCCTTCGACAACGATCACGTGCACCTCGTCGTCGGCCTCGGCCCATTCGACCGCGCGGCGTATCTCGGCGGGCGTGGTCTCGCCGATGGCGTTGAGCTTGTCGGGCCGGTTGAGCACCAGGCGCGCGATGCGCGGGTGCTGCGGGTCCTTGTCGATAAGCACGGTGTCGAAGGCTGGCATGGCGGGCTGTCTCCTTGTACTGAGGGTCGGTCGCGCCGCTTTTTTAGCATCGACCGCCTTGGGCGCCCAGCCCCGGGAAGAGCCTTCAGCCCGCCGCCGCCCCGCCCAGCTGGAAGCGGAACACCGCGCCCCTGTCCGCCTGCTGCACCAGCCTGATGTCGCTGTCGTGCAGCTGCAGGATGCGCTTGACGATCACGAGCCCCAGCCCGCCGCTGCTCGCGCTGTCGGTGCGCGAGCCGCTCATGAACACCGGGCGCATGAACAGCGCCTTCTGCAGTTCGCCGGGAATGCCGGGTCCGGTGTCGCTCACCTGCACCGCCACGCCGCCGTTCTCGGCGCGCAGCTGCACCACGATCTCGCCGCCCTCCGGCGTGTGGCGGATCGCGTTGTCCAGCAGGTTGGTCAGCACGCGCTCGATCATGCCGAGGTCGGCCAACACCACCGGCAGGCCCGGCGCGATGTCGGGCTTCAGGCGCTGGCGCCTCGCCTCCGCGGCCAGCTCGAACTTCTGGAACACGTCCTGAACGAGGTCGGCGAGCGCGAAGTTCTCTTTCTCGGGCTTGACCACGCCGTATTCGAGCCGCGCCAGCTCGAACACCTCCTGCGCGAGCCGGCCCACCTTGCGGCTCTGGCCCAGGGCGATCTCGAGGTAGCGCCGCCGCTCCTCGTCGCTGAGCGTGCCGGCCTTCAGCAGCAGCGTTTCCAGGTAGCCGTGCAGCGAGGTGAGCGGCGTGCGCAGGTCGTGCGAGATGTTGGCGAAGAGTTCGCGGCGCTGCTGGTCCTGAAGCGTGAGTTCGCGCCACTGCTCGGCGATGCGCCGCGTCATCTGCGCGAAGGCTTGGCCCAGCTGGGCGATCTCGTCGTTGCCGCGCGAAAGCCGCTCCAGCGTGGGCGCCTCGCCCTCGAGCGAATCGATGCCCTCGGTCTCGAATCTTTTCACCGCCGCGGTCAGTTCGCGCAGCGGCCGGGTGATGAGGCGGAACGCCGCAAGGCCCGCCAGCAGCCCGAGCAGCGCCACCAGCCCCATCGACCACAGCGTGGCGCGCAACACGGTGTCGGTCGCCCCGCTGGCGACCAGCGCGTCATGGTCCTGGCCCTGCAGCACCACGTAGACGTAGCCAACCTCTCGCCCGTCCATGCGCAGCGGCGCGGCGCTGAACACCTTGGACGCGGTGAGGCTGCGTGGATCGTCGCCCGCAATGGGCAGCGGCGCGCCCGAGAGCAGCTTGCGCACCGGCTCCAGCCCGACCCGGTTGCGCCTCAGCTGCCCGGGTGGCGCGGCCTGCGCCTTGATGCTGCCGTCCAGCCCCAGCAGGTAGACCTCCACGCTCGGGTTGACGGCCATGAGCTTGTCGAACAGGTCCTTCACCCCCGCCTGGTTGAGCCCGCCGGACTTCATGAGCTCGGAGTTCTCCGCGATGTGCGCCGCGAGCCCGAGCGACAGCCGCTGGATGACCTCCTGCTCGTGGACGCCGCTGGAACGCATCTGCAGCCACACCGAGGCGCCGCTGCACACCAGCAGCAGCACCGCGAACACGGCGGAGAGCCGCCGCGACAGCGTGGCCCAGGCCATCACGCCATGTCCTCCCCGCTGCCGCCGGCCGACAGCTTGTAGCCGCGCCCCCACACCGTGAGGATGCGCTTCGGCTCCGCCGGATCGGCCTCCACCTTGGTGCGCAGCCGGTTGATGTGCGTGTTGACGGTGTGCTCGTAGCCGTCGTGCTGGTAGCCCCAGACCTGGTTGAGCAGGTCGAGCCGGGAGAACACCTTGCCGGGGTTGCGCGCGAAGAAGTACAGCAGATCGAACTCGCGCGGCGTGAGCTCGACCGGCTTGCCGTCCACGCGCACCTCGCGCGCCAGCGGTTCGATGTCGAGGTTGCCCAGCGTGAGGCTGCCCGAGTCCATGCGTGCGTTGCGCGCCATCGCGTCGGTGCGCCGCAACAGTGCCTTCACGCGCGCCACGAGCTCCAGCACCGAGAAGGGCTTGGCCAGGTAGTCGTCGGCGCCCAGCTCCAGCCCGAGGATGCGGTGCACCTCGCTGGAACGGGCGCTGATGATGATGATCGGCGTGTAGCGAGCCATCGCGCGGGCGCGGCGGCAGATTTCGAGGCCGTCGATGCCGGGCAGCATCAGGTCGAGCACCAGCGCGTCCCAGTTGCCGCGCTCCAGCTCGCGCAGGCCGGCATGGCCGTCGGCGGCATGCTCGATGGCGTAGCCCTCGTCGCGCAGGTGCATGCGCAGAAGTTCGGCAATGTGGGCGTCGTCCTCGACGATCAGCACGCGCTTGGCAGTGTCCATGGTGGCGCCATTGTCCCGCCATCCGGGCGGCGGAGTTATCACGATTAATTGAACTTTGCGTGATGAATCGGCCATGGGGTGCGCCGAACAATCCGTCCCATGAACAGCACGACAGCCATCGCCCCTCCCGCCGCACCGGCCAAGGCCGGTCCGGTGCATCCGCTGTGGATGCGCATCTCGCACTGGCTCAATGCGCTGGCCGTGGTGCTCCTGGTGACCAGCGGCTGGCGCATCTACGACGCGGCGCCCTTCTTCCCTTTCACCATCCCGACCGTGGTCACGCTCGGAGGCTGGCTCGGCGGCGCGCTGCAGTGGCACTTCGCGGCGATGTGGCTGCTGGTGGCCAACGGGCTGTTCTACCTGTTCATGAACATCGCCACCGGCAGGCTGGCCACGAAGTTTTTTCCGCTCACGCCGCGAGGCGTGCTGCAGGACGCGCTGGCCGCGCTCAAGGGCAAGCTCTCGCATGCCGACCCGCGCCACTACAACAGCGTGCAGAAGCTGGCCTACCTGTTCGTGATGCTCGACCTGATCGTGATCGTGCTTTCGGGCCTGGTGCTGTGGAAGTCGGTGCAGTTCCCGGTGCTGCGGGAGCTGATGGGCGGCTACGAGTCGGCGCGGCGCGTCCACTTCTTCGGCATGGCCGCGATCGTCGGCTTCGTCGTCGTGCACCTCGTGATGGTGGCCCTGGTGCCCCGCACGCTCCTCACCATGATCCGCGGCGGCAAGCCGGAAGCCCGATGAAAATCTTCAAAGCCCCCACCCTGAGCGGCATCGACGGCGACGCCGTGCTGCGCGAAGCCCGCACGCTGATCTCGAAGAAGCTCGACGAGCCCTCGCGCCGCGCGTTCCTGCGGCGTTCGCTGACCCTCGGCGGCCTCTCGCTGCTCACCGGCTGCAGCATCAGCGACAACGCGCAAGTGGAAGCCGCGCTCACGAAGATCTCGCGCCTCAACGACAAGGTGCAGGGCCTGATCTTCAGCCCCACGCAGCTCGCCCCCACGTACACCGAGGCCGAGATCACTCGCCCCTTCCCCTTCAACGCCTACTACGGCGAAGACGAGGTGCGGGAGGTCGATGAGGCCAGCTACAAGCTGGAAGTGACCGGCATGGTCGCCGACAGGCACGCCTGGACGCTCGCCGAGCTGCGCGCGATGCCGCAGCAGGAGCAGATCACGCGGCACATCTGCGTGGAGGGCTGGAGCGCCATCGGCAGGTGGGGCGGCGTGCGCTTTGCCGACTTCCTGCGCCACATCGGCGCCGACCTGACGGCGAAGTACGTCGGCTTCAAGTGCGCGGACGACTACTACACCAGCATCGACATGCCCACCGCGCTGCACCCGCAGACGCTCCTGGCGCTGAGCTACGACGGCCAGCCGCTGCCGCCCAAGTACGGCTTTCCGATGAAGCTGCGCATGCCGACCAAGCTTGGCTACAAGAACCCGAAGCACATCAAGGCGATGTTCGTCACCAACACCTATTCCGGTGGCTACTGGGAAGACCAGGGCTACAACTGGTTCGGAGGGAGCTGAGGGGCCGCCAGCCGCTCGACTGCCGAAGAAAGCGAAAGGCGGAGTTCCCACGGGACCGAGCCGACATTGAAAACCCAAACCTCAACTCACTCAGGAAGACTCCAGATGAACAAGCTCACCGCAACCCTGCTCGCCACCTGCATGGCCTTCGCCGGCGCCTCGGCCTTTGCCGCCGACGAAATGGCGAAGGACGGCATGGCCAAGGACTCGATGTCCAAGGACGCAATGAAGAAGGACTCGATGGCCAAGGATTCCATGTCGAAGGACGGCATGAAGAAGGATTCGATGGCGAAGGACTCCATGTCCAAGGACGCGATGAAGAAGGACGCCATGGGCAAGGACGAGATGAAGAAGTAAGCCCCCAAGGCACCTCGCAGGCGCCATTGACGTCCGAAGGATTCGGCGTCAATGTCGCGTCGGCCGATCCGCTGGTCACAGCAACTCCCGCTCCCCAAGGAATTCCCAATGAAATCCCTCGCACTCACCGCAGGCACGCTGGCTGCCGCCGCCCTGGTCTGGCACGCGGTGCCGTCATTCGCCGAAACCGCACGCCGCGTGCCCGCCCCCACCGCCGACCTGGCGGTGCAACCGGGCGCGAAGACCGAAACCGCCGTGTTCGCCGGCGGCTGCTTCTGGGGCGTGCAGGGCGTGTTCCAGCGCGTCAAGGGCGTGAGCAACGCCGTCTCGGGCTATGCCGGCGGCGAGGCGAAGACGGCGCGCTACGACGACGTCGGCTCGGGCCGCACCGGCCATGCCGAATCGGTGCGCATCACCTACGACCCGCAGCAGGTCAGCTACGGCAAGCTGCTGCAGATCTACTTCTCGGTGGCGCACGACCCCACCGAGCTCAACCGCCAGGGCCCTGACACGGGCACGCAATACCGCTCCACCGTGTTCGCCGAGAACGCCGAGCAGGCGCGAATCGCCACTGCCTACATCGCGCAGCTCAACCAGGCGAAGACCTTCGGCAAGCCGCTGGCCACCACGGTCGAACTGTCGAAGCCCTTCTACGCGGCCGAGGACTACCACCAGGACTACCTGACGCTGCACCCGAGCCAGCCCTACATCGCGATCAACGACATGCCGAAGATCGACGACCTGAAGAAGCTCTTCCCCGAAAGCTACAAGGCCACGCCTTCGCTGGTGAAGGCGGCCAAGTCGGGCTGAGCGGGCGCCGGGCTATTCCTTGTATTCGCCGCGTCGCGCGGCCCGGTTGGCGCTGGTGCGCTCCACCAGCGCCTGCTGGGCAGCCGCCACGTTGGCCGCGTCGCCCTTCCACGCATCGAGCGCGGGCTGCTGCACCGCGCGGGAGAACGAGAAGGTCAGCGCCCATGGCAGGCGCGACCTGTAGCGGCGGTTCATTTCATTGAGCCGCGCCGACGCCAGCTGCGCCGGCTGGCCGCCCGAGAGAAAGGCCACGCCGGGCACCACGGCCGGCACGGTACGCAGCAGGCACTGCACGGTCGCCTCGGCCACCGCCTCCACGGAATCCTGCACGGCGGCCTTCAGCCCCGGCAGCACCATGTTGGGCTTTAGCAGCATGCCTTCGAGCAGAACGCCCTGCGCGCGCAGCTCGACGAAGGTGCGGTGAAGCACTTCCTCCGTGACCTCGGCACACCGGGCGAGTGAATGATCGCCGTCCATCAGCACCTCGGGTTCGACGATGGGCACCAGCCCGGCCTCCTGGCACAGCGCGGCATAGCGCGCCAGCGCATGTGCGTTGACGCGGATGCAGGCGCGGCTCGGCAGGCCGTCGCCGATGGCGATCACGCCGCGCCACTTGGCGAAGCGCGCGCCCATCGTGGCGTATTCGGCAAGGCGCTCGCGCAGGCCGTCGAGCCCTTCGGTGACGGTCTCGCCGGGATGGCCGGCCAGCGGCTTGGCGCCCGTGTCGACCTTGATGCCGGGAATGATGCCGGCATCGGCCAGCGCCTTCGCGAAGGGCTGGCCTGCGTTGGTCTTCTGCCGGATCGTCTCGTCGAACAGGATCGCGCCCGAGATGCTGTCGGCCAGCCCCGGCGCCGTGACGATCAGCTCGCGCCAGTCGCGCCTCGCCGCTTCGGTCTGCGGTATGCCGAGCGCGGCGAAGCGCTTGTTGCAGGTGGCATTGCTCTCGTCCATCGCGAGCAGGCCCTTGTCGTCCGCGACGAGCGCGCGGGCGGTGTCGATCAGTGTTCGTTCGGTCATGCGGGGCACCTCTCTGGCGGGCATGGTACGCCCGTGCCGCTCACTCGTTAACACCGCGAACCTGATCGCTGGCCGACTTGGCGGCACAGCCTGTGCGGCCGGCTGGGTCTTTATCGAGCTGCAGCATGCGGGCAGTAACCTCCTCGCGGTCGGGACGGAAAGGAAACTGAATGGAACGTGGGTTACGAGAGCGCCAAGCGCGCGGCGCCGGAAGGCCATCGATACGGGCGGCCCTGGCACTGGCTGCGTCCGTGTTCGCAACGCCCTTCGCGTTCGCCGAACTGGGCGGCGCCCCCACGCTGGCGCCGGGCCAGCGGATCGATGCCGTTTCACGCAAGGCGGCCGCTGCCGAGGCGACCGGCGCCGCAGCCAAGACGGAGCCCACCGCGGGCTGGAGCACGCGGGAAACCACGTCCGACGATGGCCTGGTCCAGCGCGAGTACCTGACGGCCGACGGCACGGTGTTCGCCGTGGCATGGCGCGGCCCGCGCCGGCCGGAGCTCTCGGTGCTGTTGGGCACGCGCTACGCCAGGCAGATGTCCGACAACGCCCGGGCGCAGCGCCAGCTGGGCAGAGGCTCCCACGCCACGACTTCGCAAGTGGACGAGGACTTCGCAGTCCATGCCTCGTCGCACCAGCGGCTGTCGGCAGGCGTCGCCTGGCTGCCGCGGATGCTGCCTGCGGGAGTCGACCCCGACTCGCTGGCCATTGCTCAAGGCTCCTGACCGTTTCAACTCATCTTCGCCCTTCGTGCCCATGGACTCACGACAAGCAGGCAACCGGCGCACGGCCGGTGCCATGAACCTCCTTCGCGCCGTGGCTTGTGCCGCAAGCCTGCTTGGCCTCGCCGCATGCGGTGGTGGCGGCGGCGGAGGTGGCGGTGCCGCACTGCCGATCGGGCTGTTGCCCACCTTGACCCCGGCCGCAGGCAGCGCCGCCCCGGCGCCGGCACCCAGCACGACGCCCGCGTCCTCCACGGCGAGCTCGCAGAACTCGATGCCGCTCACCGTATCCAGCGGCACCGATTCGAGCGGCGTCAACCTGCCGCAGGTGAGCATCAAGCTTTGCGCACCGGGAACCGGCACCTGCCAGACCATCGACAACGTGCTGGTCGACACCGGCTCCACCGGCATCCGCATCGCCGCCGATGCGCTCAGCTCGGCCATGAAAGCCGCCCTGCCCCAGGAAACCGTGAACGGAGCGCCGCTGAACGCCTGCGCCCAGTTCCTCGACGGCTACACGTGGGGAACGATGCGCGTCGCGGACGTCACGCTCGGGCCGAAGTCTGCCGGCGCGCAGCCGCTGCAGATCGTGGGAGATCCGAACTCCGGCAACGTGCCCGCCGCATGCTCGGACAACAACACGCTGCAGCCCGAGAACACGCCAGACAAACTCGGAACGAACGGCATCATCGGCGTCGCCGCGGTTCTTCATGACTGCGGCTCGGCATGCGCGCAGCAGGCCATCCCGGCCACCTACTACACCTGCGCCGCCGGCGCGTCCTGCCAGGGCACGACGGTCCCGCTCGCGATGCAGGCCCAGAACGTGGTCGCCAATTTCTCGCAGGACAACAACGGCGTCGTGCTCGGCCTGCCGGCGATTTCATCGGCGGGCCAGGGCGTGACCGTCGGCACGCTCTATTTCGGCGTGGCGACGCAAGGCAACAATGCCATGACCGGAGCGACGGTGCTGAAGACCGACCCGCGCACGCTGAGCCTCTCCGTCAATTACAAAAACGCCAGCTTTCCCGACAGCTTCCTGGACAGCGGGTCGAACTTCTTCTTCCTCAACGATTCCACGATCGCCCAGTGCGCGAGCAACGGCACGTTCAGGGGCTTCTACTGCCCTGCGAGCACGCTGGCTCTCAGCGCCAGCTTCACCGCTGCAACGGGCCCGGCGCTGAGCCAGAGCTTCGCGGTCGCGAGCGCGCAATCGCTCTTCACCGGCAACCCTGGCGTGGTGGCGGTCGACAACATCGCCGCCGCGAGCTCCGGCAGCACTGCGATCGACTTCGGGCTTCCCTTCTTCTACGGCCGGCTTGTCGCGGTGCTCAATGAAGGCCAATCCGCGCTGGGACAGCAAGGGCCGTTCACTGCGCTCGCAACGCCCTGAAGAAAGTCGCGACCTAGATCACGTTCTTCTCGAGCAGCGGCCTGTTCTCGAGAATCCGCGCGAAGGACACCGGCGACAGGTCGAGGCTGCGGTACTCGCCGAAGCGGATCAGCTCCGCGATGCCCCGCCCCGCCGCCGGGCACTGCTGCAGGCCATGGCCCGAGAAGCCGTTGGCGAAGTAGAGGTTGTCGCAGTCGGGATGCAGGCCGAGGATCGCGTTGTGGTCGAACAGGTTCATCTCGTAGTAGCCGGCCCAGGCGCCCGTCATGCGGATGGCTTCGAAGGCAGGCACGCGCTCGGCCAGCGCGGGCCAGATGAAGCTGTCGAAGGCTTCGTACTCGACTTCGAGCGGCGCGTCGTCGGCATCCTGGTCTTCGGGCGGTGCGAAGCCGCAGATGAACTGGCGGCCTTCCGGGCGCAGCCAGATGCCGGAGGTGTCGATCACCAGCGGGCATCCGGGCAACGTCTCGGGGCATGAGAAGCTGAACACGCTGCGGCGCCGGCCACGCACCGGCAGTTCGATGCCGGCCCACCGCGCCACCGTCGCGGCCCAGGCGCCCGCGGCGTTGACGACGACGTCGGCCTCCAGCGTCTCGCCACCGTCGAGCTCCACGCCGGTCACGGTGCGTCCGTGGCGGCGCAGCCCCGTCGCATGCGCCTGCACGTAGCGCACGCCTTGGGACACCGCTTTCCTGCGGAAGGCCTGCAGCAGGCTGTAACCGTCGTACCAGCCTTCGCCCGAAAGGCCCAGCGAAGCCAGCTCGACGCCTTCCGTCGATATCCACGGAAAGCGCGCCGTCAGCTCGTCGGGCGCCAGCAGCGCCACGTCCACCGCGTGCGCTTTCTGCATCGCGTGGTTCTCGCGCAGCACGTCCACGCCGGCCTGCGAGGCCAGGTACAGGTAGCCCGGCTCGACGAGGCCGATGTCGGGCACCTCGTCGCCCACGCGCAGGGTCTGGCCGAGATTGCGGAAGAAGTCGATGCCGTAGAGCGACATCCGGATGTTGATGGCGGTGGAGAACTGCTGGCGGATCGAACTCGCCGACAGCGCCGACGAGGCCTGTCTGTACGAAAAGTCGCGCTCGATCACCGTGACCTCGAAGCGCTCGCCTTCCGGATCGCGGGTCAGGAAGTAGGCGATGGCGGAGCCGATGGCCCCGCCGCCGACGATCACCACACGGCGCATGACTTGCCTTTCTTTTTTGCTCGACCGCACGCACGCAGAATAGCGCCGATGAGAAAAGACATTCCCAACCTGGGCGCGCTGCAGGCCTTCGAGGCCTCGGCGCGGCTGGGCAGTTTCACCCGTGCGGCGAGCGAACTGGCGCTCACGCAAAGCGCCGTCGGCCGGCAGGTGGCGATGCTCGAGCAGCGGCTGGGCGTGCCGCTGTTCTCAAGGGTGCGGCGCCGGCTCACGCTCACCGACGTTGGCCGCGAATATGCGGCGCGAATCCGCCGCCACCTCGACCAGATCCGCCGCGACACGCTGGAGATCAGTGCCGGCCATGAGATGGGCTTCGTGCTGGAGCTTGCCGTGGTGCCGACCTTCGCCACGCAGTGGCTCATACCGCGGCTGCCGGAATTCAGCCGGCTGCACCCGAACATCACCGTGAACCTTTCGGCGCGCTCGCAGCCTTTTTCATTCCAGGAGAACGCCTACGACGCGGCCATCTACTTCGGCGACCAGTTCTGGCCGAACACGCGCGGCGGACTGATCTTTTCCGAGGGCGAGATGGTGCCCATCTGCAGCCCGGCCTTCCGCGACGCGCACGGCCCCTGGGACGAAGCGGGCTTCGAGCGCTGCCGCCACGTGCACCTGAGCACGCGCGCCCATGCGTGGCGCGACTGGTACGCCCAGCAGGGCTGGGAATACACGGTGCACGCCTCGCGCGGGCCGCGTTACGAACTGTTCACGATGGTGGTGGCGGCCACGGCCGCCGGCATGGGCGTGGGGCTGGCCCCGCGCATCCTGATCGAGCACGAACTGCGCACCGGCGAACTGGTGATCCCGGTCGACCGGCATCTGGACGTGCGCCAGGGCTACTACTTCGCCTACCCCGAAGGCCGGCCGGCCTCGGGAGCGCTGGAGGATTTCAAGCGCTGGGTGCTGGGGCTGACGCCGGAGTAGCGCCCCGCCCCGAACCTGTCTATACCGGACATGCCCCGGGGTCGGAGGGCCGGCCACGCGATGCCCCTTTCCGGGGCATTCGTCCTCTGGACGCAGGGTACCCCGCGTGCGGCTTGATGCTTAACTATTCGAAATAGAAGCCGATTCCCGCCGTCAATCTCTGTCATCCTTGTAACAATTTGCGTGACGGCCTCGCGCCAGCCATATATATTGCGCCAACGAAGCAACTGCTGCGTTCTCTGCCGTGCCGCACCGCAGCACCAGGAGCTACCGGCCCTTGCCCGCGGCGGGATCAAATCCAATGTCATTGTCTGTTTGGGTCAGGATTCGCTTGCCGCTGGCCATTCTCATGGCCGGCGCGGGGCTGTCGATCGCCCTTGCCGTGTCCGCCCACCAGGAGATCGGGCGCAGCGCCCAGGCCCGCTTCGACGCCACCGCCTTCGACTTGGCGCGCAAGGTGGAAGCCCGCTTCGACGACTACATCGCCGTGCTGACCGGCCTGCGCGCGCGCTTCAACACTCCCGGGGGCGTGACGCGCAACGACTTCAGGGACTACGTCGCGGGCCTGAACCTGGAAACCGCCTACCCCGGCTTCCAGGCCGTCAACTACGCGCCCAGCATCGCGGCCAAGGACAGGGCGGCCTTCGAGGAAAAGGTGCGCGGCGATGCCGGCGTGGCCTCGGGCTTCGCCATCAAGCCGCCCGGCAAGCGGGACATCTACTACCCGCTCATCTACATCGAGCCGCAGGCCGGCAACGAGAGGCTGCTCGGCAATGACCTGGGCGCGATGCCCGACCGGGGCGACGCGCTCGAGCAGGGACGCGACACCGGCGGGCTGGTCACCTCCGGCCGCAAGGTCCGCATTCCGGGCCGCGAGTCCGACATCGGGCTGGCGATGCGGCTGCCGGTCTACCAGCCGGGCCAGCCGCTCGACACGCTCGAGCAGCGGCGCAGTGCCTACATGGGTTCGGTCGGCGCGGGCTTCAGCATCGCGGGAATGCTGCGCGACATGGTCAGCCCCGACGCCGCGAAGACGCTGCGCCTCCGCCTGGTCGATGCAGGGCCGGGCAAGGGGGCGATCGGCACGCGCATCGAAACCCGGTTCGTCGCGCCCACCGCGTACAGCGAGCAGCAGCTGTTGTTCGACACCGCCGGCATCGCGAAGCCCCTGGCCGCGCCCGCGCACAGCCTCCAGCGCATGCTGGGCTTCGAGCTGGGCGGCCACTCCTGGCTCGTGGAGGTCAGCCAGGACGAGAGCCAGGTCTTCGGCCCGCTCGACAAGGCCATCCCGTGGTTCATCGTCTTCGGCGGATTCGCCGCCAGCATGCTGCTGGCCGGCATCGTCTTCTCGCTGACCACCTCGCGCAGCCGGGCCCAGGTGCTGGCACTGGAAATGACCAGCCACCTGCGCGCCAGCGAACGCCAGTGGAAGGACGCCCAGCAGATGGCCAGCCTGGGCAGCTGGACCCTCGACCCCGAGACCGGCGCCCTCGAATGCTCGGAGGAAGCCCGGCGCATCCTGGGCTTCGACACCGACCCCGTCCAGCCGGACCTGGCCGCCCTGCTCTCGCGTGTTCCGGCGCCCGAGCGCGCCACGGTGCACCGGCAGATCACGCTGGCCTCGCAGTCCTCGGAGCGCAACGAGTTCGAGCACCGCCTGTGCCTGCACGACGGCACGGAGCGCTGGCTTCACGTCATCGCGCAATCGGTCGAGGAAGACGGCAGGATGGTGGTGCGCGGCACCGTGCGCGACGCCACGCGGCCGCGCAAGGACGCGCTGCGCCAGAAGCTCGAATACAAAATCGCCCGGCTGCTGGCCGGCGACGGCAGGGCCGAGACGGTGATGGGGCTGGCGCTGGAGGCGATATGCACCGACCTGCGCTGGGACTGCGGCGCGCTGTGGAGCGTAGGCGACGACGGCCTGGCCCGCTGCACCGTCGCCTGGCATGCCGACAACGATCCGGCGGTGCGGCAGTTCGTCGAAGCCAGCCAGTCGCTCGCCTACCGGCCCGGCGAAGGCTCGCTGGGCCGCGCCTGGGGAATCGGCAGCGTCGTGCGGATCGACACGCAGACCGCGCCCAGCCATTTCGCCCGCGACACCATGGCCCGCGAAGCCGGCCTGGGCGTGGGCCTGATCGTGCCGATGGTCGCCACCGACGCGACCACGGCGCTGGAGCTTTTCGGCTCCAGCCCCTACGCCGCCGACGCCGAGACGCTGGAGTCGCTGCGCGTGATCGCGCTGCAGATCGCCCAGTACCGGCAGCGCAAGCAGGCCGAGCGCAGCCTTCGCTTCATGGCCAGCCACGACGAGCTGACCGGGCTGCTCAACCGCTCCGCGCTGCAAAGCGAGCTCGACCGCGCCATCAAGCGCAGCAACCGCAGCCAGAAGCAGTTCGCGGTGCTGTTCGTCGACCTGGATCGCTTCAAGCACATCAACGACACGCTGGGCCACGGTGCCGGCGACGAGATGATCAGGATCTGCGGCGAGCGCCTCGCGGCCCTGCTGCGCGATTCCGAAGTCGTGGCGCGTTTCGGCGGCGACGAGTTCGTGCTGCTGCTGGAGAACCTGTGCAGCGCCAACGACGCGGCGGAGTTGGCCGAGAAGGTGCTGGCCACCTGCGCCGAGCCGTTCCTCATCAACACGCGCGAACTGCACGTCAGCGCCAGCGTGGGCGTGAGCATCTATCCGGAGAACGGAGGCGATGCCGAGACGCTGCTGAAGAACGCCGACACCGCCATGTACCAGGCCAAGAAGAAGGGCCGCAACACATACCGCTTCTACGCGGCCAAGATGAACGCGCAGAGCACCGAGCAGCTGATGCTGGAGAGCGCGCTGCGCCATGCGCTGGAGCGCGGCGAGCTGGAAATGCACTACCAGCCGAAGCTGAACCTGCACACCCAGCGCATCGTCGGCGTCGAGGCGCTGATGCGCTGGCACCATCCGGGCCTGGGCATGATCCCGCCGGTCCAGTTCATCCCCATCGCCGAGGAGCTGGGCCTGATCCTTTCCATGGGCAAGTGGGCGCTGGAACAGGCCTGCGCCGATGCGCTCGCGTGGCAGAAGTTCGGCCTGCCGGCGGTGGTGACCAGCGTGAACCTGTCGCCGCGCCAGTTCGAGAGCCGCACGCTCATCGCCGACATCAAGGCCGTGCTGGAGTCGTCGGGCCTCGACCCGTCGCTGCTGGAGCTGGAGATCACGGAAGGCGCGGTGATGGCGAACCCCGAGCATGCGGCGGAGCTGCTGCGCACGATCCGCGACATGGGCGTGGGCCTTGCCATCGACGATTTCGGCACGGGCTATTCCTCGCTCTCCTACCTAAAGCACTTTCCGCTCTCCACGGTCAAGATCGACCGCTCGTTCATCAACGACCTTTCGCAGGACGCAGACGCACGCGCGCTCATCGACGGGATCATCACCCTCTCCCACGGCCTGCGGATGAAGGTCGTGGCCGAGGGCATCGAGACCGCCGCCCAGCTCGAGTACCTGCGCAGCCACGGATGCGACGAGGCCCAGGGCTACTGGCTGTGCAAGCCCGTGCCGGCGGACGAGGCTCGCGATTTCATGGCGCGTCACCTGCGCAACCAGTTTGCTCCATCGGTGGTGGCCTGACGGCCCGACCGTCGGCGCAATCGTCACCGGGCACGCTCGCCCGGACCTACCCACCACCTCACAGGAGCTTTCATGACTCACCCCACCCAGCGCAAGACACTGGAACAGACGATCGCCGCCATCGAGGCGCTCGACCTCACGATGATCAAGTTCAAGGCCTGCCGCAAGGAAGACGGCTACGGCTGGTCGCCCGGCTACGCGAACCAGATGGAGGTGGCCTACAAGCGCTACCTGATGCTGCACGCCAGGCACCCCGAGCTGACGCTCGCCCCCGAACAGGACGTAGACCGCTTCTGGCACATGCACATCCTCGACACCCGCAAGTACGCGGCGGATTGCGAAGCCACCTTCGGCTACTTCCTGCACCACTTCCCGTATCTCGGCCTGCGCGGCGAGGACGACGCCAAGGCGCTGCAGGCGGCGTTCGAGGAAATGCAGCGCCTGTCAGCAGAGGAATTCGGCGAGCCGGCATCCGCGCCCCGCCGCGAAGCGACCGGCGATGCAGCCGCGTGGTGCTCGCTGGAGGCAGCCAAGCCTGCGGCCGCCTGGTGCTCGCTCGAGGCCGGCAAGCCGTCGGCCGCATGGTGCTCGGCGGAAGCGGTCAAACCCACGGCAGCTTGGTGCTCCCTGGAAGCAGCCAAGCCTTCCGCCGCATGGTGCTCGCTGGAAGCAGCCAAGCCTGCGGCGGCATGGTGTTCGCTGGAGGCAGGCAAGCCTTCCGCCGCATGGTGCTCGCTGGAAGCGGCCAAGCCCGCGGCTGCATGGTGCTCGCTGGAGGCAGGCAAGCCCGCGGCAGCCTGGTGCTCGCTGGAAGCCGGCTCCGCCGACGGCACGATGCCTGCGGCGACTGCCCCGTCGAAGGCCAGCGCGCCCGAGCCCGTGGCCTCAAGCCGGGCTTGAACGGATGAAGGACCGGCGAGGGAACGAATCAGCCGGTCCGTCTTGCCCCTTCCCTGCTAGACCGGATTGGGATTTCGCTCGAGAAAGCCCTGCTGGTGCCAATAGGGATAGGCCCGCGTAGTCGCGCTGGCGGCACGGGCGATTCGGCCGCTCCGGACGGCTGGCCACAAGTGGTTGACAAAGCCATCACCCAGTTCACTTTTTAAGCATTTAGCATGCGCCGCGAGGTCGAGGCCGCGTGCTCATTCGATGCGCGAGACCCGGCCTCGCTAGAGAGTCGATAACCAACAAATTCTTCAGGGAGGAAAACCCATGCTTGTCGAAATCGACAACCACGGAATGGTCAGTCACGCGCGCGTCCGGCGTGCGCGCAGTCCGCAGATCGAACGAGGCAAACGCGTCGGCGCCATCACAGGCATCGTCGTGCACCAGACCGACGCCGATACGCTGGATTCATCACTGAACAGCTACAGGAACCCCAAGGCGAATGGAGCGCACTTTCTTATCGACAAGGATGGGACGATCTATCAGACGGCTGCGATTTATCGGAGGACGAATCATGTGGGGCCCTTGAAGGCGCGGTGTCTGATAACAGGCAAGTGCTCTCCGCGCGACTTTCCCGCAAGAGCTGGAGCAACGGCTATTCATCGCATTGAAATGCGCAAGGCGCCCCATGAGCGCTATCCAGGCAATATGGAAGCCATCGGAATCGAGATGGTCGGCAGGGCAAGGTTGCCACCGGGCTTCAAGGACCCTGATGTCCGCGCCAAGCGGTCTCCCGAAAAGCTGCGCGCAGAATTCGGCATCTTTCCCGCGCCGTCCGCAGCGCAGAATCAATCGCTCGCGTGGCTCGTCAGCGTGCTGGAGAGTTCAATGCAGATTGCACCGGGCGAAGTCTTTCCACATTCCGACGTCAGCTGGAAGAATCCGACAGAGGCGCAAGGTGCGAATTGGAATCTGAAGGCGCCAACACCATGAGCAAAGCCAGCATTCTTGTTCTTGGCGTCGCGGCATTTGTGACGGCAGCAACGGCATTTCCGGTTCATGCCGCCGACAGGCGATATCCGCTTGCCGATGTGGTGAAGATCGAAATCACCGAGCCCTCGATACGGTCCGCGTGGGAAAACAAGGACTTCCTCGACTGCGACGACGTTGTCCTGACCGAGGAAGACGTTCGCCATGCGCTGCGGCACATGCGCAAAGTCTCGGAGAAATCCTATTTCAACGAGCAAGCCGAGCGAACAGGATGCCTTGGCGGTGCGCGCGTCACCCTCAAGAACGGCAAAGTGATTGCCATCGGCATCGAGCCGACGGGGCGCATCAACACCTTCGAACTCGACGCGAGGCTCAAGCCCGCTGCTGGCCCGGAAACCTACTATGAGTGCCAGCCCTGCAAGGACCGCAAGATGGCGCTTCTGAAAGACGCACTGGATCGAGCAGACGAGCGACGGCTCAGGAAGCTCGAGGCAGCGGGAAAGATTCCTCCCGGCGAAGCCGAGCACCGGCTGAAAGCACTGCGCGCCAGCCGCTGACCGCGTTCACCCAACCCGCTGCGGCGGGTTTTCTTTCGACCTGCCTCTCGATCCACCGCCCTGTCGGCTCGATACCATCACCCGATGCGAATCTCCCTCGAAAGCCCCGCCCAGCCCGACGTCATCCAGCTCATCGACGACCTCGACGCCTACCAGAAGCCGCTGTATCCGCCCGAGTGCCACTACGGCATCGACATTGCGGCCCTGTCGGCGCCGAACGTGCTGTTCGCGGTGGCACGCGACGGCGAAGGCGCGGCAGTTGGTTGCGGCGCGATCGTGATGGAGCCGGAGTTCGGCGAGCTCAAGCGCATGTACGTGCGGCCCGAGAACCGGGGGCAAGGCGTCGCGGCGAGAGTGCTGGGTTTCCTCGAAGGCGAAGCGAAGGCGCGCGGCTGCGCGATGTTCAGGCTTGAAACGGGCGTGAGCCAGCCGGAAGCGCTGTCGTTCTATGCGCGCGCGGGCTATGCGCGGCGCGGACCGTTCGGAACGTACCCGGACGATCCGCTGAGCGTGTTCATGCAAAAGGAAGTCGCGGGCTGAGAGGCCGCTGCCGCCTTCCTCGCCGATGAATCCGGTCAGCGCCTGATCCGCACCGAAGCCGCGCTGCGCTCGGCCTCGCCGTGAAACACGGCTTCGATGTTGTTGCCGTCCGGGTCCAGCACGAACGCCGCGTAGTAGCCAGGGTGGTATGAGCGCTCGCCCGGCGCGCCGTTGTCCCGCCCGCCATGCGCGAGCGCGGCCTTGTGGAAGGCATCCACCATGGCCCGGTCCTTCGCCTGGAACGCCAAGTGATGGCGTCCGGTGAGTTCGCCCTGCACTTCCTCGCTGTCGCGCGTCGAGACGAACAGCTCGTCCGCCCAGAAGTTGCGCTCGTCCGAGCCGCCCATGGGAATCTCCAGCGCCTCGAAGACGGCCGAATAGAAGGCCTTGCTCGCAGCCAGATCACGAACGACCAGCCCGACGTGGTCGATCAGGCGGCCCCGATGCAGTTCGCGTTTCTCCATGGAGTGCTCTTGACGGTTGAGGGGAGCCGGAGTCTACAGAGACTCCCTCCGGAGTGCCCTTGCGCTCAGCCTGCCTCCGGCCTTGCCAACGCCGCACGCATTGCGCGGGTCGCGCTGTCGGCAGCTTCGATGCGACGGCTCATTTCCTCATTGACCAGACGCACCAAAGAGCCGAGCTCGGTGCGCGTGGGACCGAGTTGTTCTGTATCGCCTACCTCCAGCGGCGCGATGAGCTTTTCAAGGCATGTATAGGCGCGGAGCACTTCGCGAAGACTGTCGGTGTCGTCGCAGGCTTGAAGCGATAGAGAGTCGGTGATGTCGAGTTCCGAGCCAATCGGCGGCCCTTTGGCCGTGGAGCGAGCGGGAGATTGCGCGGGCGCGTGAGCAGATGTAGCCATGTATGGCCTCCAAGAGGTGCAGCTTGCAAAAACCGCCGCACCCAACGCCAATTGGAGGCGGCGACTCGAACGGGTTGGCGTACCGGGCACCTCTTGCGAGAACCGGCGAGCCTCGCGGCTCCCCGCCCGAGCCGCCAAAAAGGAGGCACGAACGACAAAGCCGCAGAGTCTCTGCGGAGAATGAACTGCACCCCAAAAGTTGGACACCGATCCAATCCTTGGGGTGTTTTTCATGGCGAAGTACGACGAGAAGTTCAAGCTGGCGGTAGTGCAAGACTACGAGGCAGGCAACCAAAGCTACGTGGCGGTGGCGCAGCGCCACGACCTGGATCACGGGACGGTCAGGAAGTGGGTGGAGAGCTACCGGCAGCATGGATCGCAGGGGCTGCTGTGCAAGAAGCGCGTCCGCTACAACGCACAGTTCAAGCTGATGGTGTTGCAGCGCATGCGGCACGAAGAGTTGTCAGCTCGCCAGGCGGTTGTGCTGTTCGACATCCGCGGCGGAACAGGGGTCATCAGCGCATGGCAGCGGCGCTACCATGAAGGCGGTCTCGATGCATTGAAGCCGAAAACCCGAGAGATGAAGACTCCCAAGCCCAAGCCACCCCAGCTACAGCCGCCGCAGGCCGACGATGCGCACGACCTGGAGACGCTGCGCAAGGAGAACGAATACCTGCGCGCGGAGGTGGCGTATCTAAAAAAATTGGAGGCCTTGGTTCGGGCCAGGCGGCAAGCTGCGCGGACAAAGCGCAAGCCGTCATCGAGCTGAGGCCGCATTACCCGTTGCCAATGCTGCTGAAGACGGCGGGGCTGTCGCGCAGCACGTTCTACTACCAGGCGAAGGTCTTGGAGGCAGGCGACAAGTACGCCAGCCTGAAGTCACACATCCGGGCCATCTACGAGCGCCACAAGGGCTGCTACGGCTATCGACGCATCACCGCCGAGCTTTGCCGGGCAGGCCGGGCGGTCAATCACAAGACGGTGCAGCGTCTGATGCAGGGCCTGGGCCTGAAATCGCTGGTTCGTCCCAAGAAGTACCGCGCCTATCGAGGAGCAGTCGCTTACGCGCCGGCGCCGAATCTTCTTGATCGCCAGTTCCAGGCCGAGCGGCCGAACGAGAAATGGGTGACTGACGTGACTGAGTTCAATGTCGATGGCAGCAAGCTGTACCTGTCGCCCGTCATGGACCTGTACAACGGGGAGATCGTGGCCTACGAGATGCAAAGGCGCCCTGTCTTCCCGCTGGTTGGCAACATGCTCAAGAAGGCGCTGTCCAAGCTGGCAGGCCAGGCAGCAGCCCCGCTGCTGCACTCCGACCAGGGCTGGCATTACCAGATGCCCGCCTATCGGCGCCAACTCAGCACCTGGGGCTTGACCCAAAGCATGTCACGCAGGGGCAACTGCCTGGACAACGCTGCGATGGAGAGCTTCTTCGCCACGCTGAAAGCCGAGTTCTTCTACCTCAACGAGTTCGCCAGTGTCGAAGAGCTCCAGCGCGGCCTGCACCGCTACATTCACTACTACAACCACCACCGCATCAAGCTCAAACTCAAAGGCCTGAGCCCAGTACAGTACCGAACTCAGGCCTTGTGCCATTAGCTTCTAACTGTCCAACTTCTTGGGGTCAGTTCAGAAATCTGCGGCTTACATCGCAGAGGTGCTTTGGGACGCCAATCCCAAGCACGTCTTTTTTTGACGTGCGGCGGGCAGTGTATCGCTTGAGCCGAGAGCCAACCGCGGCGTGGCGCCTTGGAAAATGAAGCTATCGAGTCGGTGCAACAAGCTTGAGCAACGCGTTCGCAGATGCGCAGTGTTCCCAATCTCGGCATGTGGCACCGCCCGACAACAGCCGCCTGGCAACAGCCGTCCGAAGATGCTCAAGAGGCATGCTGCGCAAGCCCTCTGCAGCGGTCATCGCCACATCCGGAGGGCCCGCTGCATACATATCGACAAGCAGTTCCGACTCCCTGAGCTCCAGGCCGTCTCCAAGGATGTATGCGAGACGGTCCTGCCATTCGAGCGACTGCGACCTCCACCCTCTCGCAAGCCCCTCCCATTCGGATCCTGTAAGGCGCCTTAGCGCTCGCTGGGACTGAACGTAGCCTTCGTCGTACCAGTAATCCACGCTGGTCACATCGATAAAGCTGAAGTCGATCATGGCTTGCAGCTTATCGCCGGCTTCCAGCAGACGGCTCCCAGATCGCATCTGCGCTCAAACATACAGACCCTAGGGAAACCCCTAATCAGGTGCCGCAAACGCCTGCCCAAGCCGACTTCAGAGGGAAAGAACTCTCGCAAGAGCCCTCTCAATCCCCTTCGCCCCTGGCCCGCTACTTGCGATCGTGATCAAAAATGACAGAAAATTTTCTTCTCTGACTTATATTTGTAAACCGGTTTTCAAAAAACGCACACTTTCGGGCGCATTGCACCCTCCATGAGCACCACTTTCGACTCCCCAGGCACCACCGTGGCCCAACGCATCGCGCAGGCACTGCCGCGGCTGTCGCGATCGCATAGGCAGGTGGCCGACTACGTGCTGGAGCACCCGCTGCAGGTCGCCACGCTGCCTATCGACGAATTGGCTGCGGTGGTGGGTGTGTCGGTGGCCACGGCCAACCGCTTCGCGCGGGCGCTCGATTTCGACGGCTACGCCACCTTCCGGGCCGAGCTCGTGCGCGGCTTCGAGCCGCTGGTGGCGCCGGTGGAGCGGCTGCGCGGCAACCTGGAGCGGCCGACCACGGTGGCCGAGGTGTTCGCCACCGCGCTCGACGAGAGCCGCCGCAACATCGACGCGACGCGCCAGACGCTGGACTACGCCGCCTGCGAAGCGGCGGTGGAGCGCATCGGCAAGGCGCGCTCGGTGTACATCGGCGGCTTCGGCGCAAGCGCGTGGCTCGCGGGGCTGCTGCAGCACGGGCTGGACGGCAGCTGCAGCGATGTGCGCATGCTCTCCAGCGTGAGCGGCGTCACGCATGCGGCGCGCACGCTGATGCACGCGGGGCCTCAGGACGTGTTCATAGGCCTGACCTTTCCGCGCTACCTGACGGACACCATTTCGCTCGCGCAGATCGCGCGCAGCCAGGGCTGTGCCGTGCTCGCCCTCACCGACCGGCCCAGCTCGCCGCTGGCGCCGCTGGCCGACGTGGCGCTCTTCTGCCAGACCGAGACCAGCTACCGCCCCAACTGCGAGACCAGCGTGCTCGCGCTGATCGAAGCGCTGACCAGCGCGGTGTCGCTGCGCGCGCCCGATCCGGTGCAGTCGGCCGGCCGCATCCTGCACGCGGTGCGCCCGTGGCTGCATGGCGCCAACGGCCTGCCCCGCATCAACGGCCTCGACTCCAGCGCCGCCGGACACGACAAGACAACGACAGATGCCTCCGCCGCGACCGGCGCCGGCAAGAGAAAGAAGAAAGCTTCCCGATGACCCAGACCCACGTGCCCGTGATCGCCATCCACGGCGGCGCCGGCACCATCAGCGCCGCGACGACGAGCGCGGAACAGGCGCAGGCCTATCACGACGCATTGAAGAGCATCGTGGCCGCCGCGCAGGCGATGCTGCTCAAGGGCGCATCGGCGCTCGACGCCACCTGCCTCGCGGTGGAGCTGCTCGAGGAGTGCCCGCTCTTCAACGCAGGCCACGGCGCGGTGTTCACGCACGACGAAACCCATGAGCTCGACGCCGCCGTGATGGACGGCGCAACGCTCGCCGCCGGCGCGATCGCGGGCGTGTGCCACATCCGCCGCCCGGTGCGCGCCGCGCGCGCCGTGCTGGAAGACGGCGCCCACGTACTGCTGGCCGGTGCCGGCGCCGAGGCGTTCGCGCGCGAACGCGGGCTGGAGATGGTCGAGCCCGCGTTCTTCTCCACCGAGGCGCGGCGCCAGCAGCTGTACCGCGTGCGCGGCACGGGCCGCGTGGTGACGGACCACGAAGGTGCCTCGATGGCCGCGGCCTCGCCGCTCGACGAGGACAAGAAGTTCGGCACCGTCGGCGCGGTCGCGCTCGACATGCACGGTCACCTGGCCGCGGCCACCTCCACCGGCGGCATGACCAACAAGCGCGTCGGCCGCATCGGCGATTCGCCGCTCATCGGCGCCGGCACCTATGCCGACGACCGCACGGCCGCCGTGTCGTGCACCGGCAGCGGCGAGATGTTCATTCGCGTCGCCGCCGCCTATGACGTCTGCGCGCGCATGGCCTACGGCGGCGCGACGCTCGAAGCCGCCACGCACGCCGTGGTGCAGCAGTCGCTGCCGGCCATCGGCGGCTCCGGCGGGCTGATCGCCGTCGACCGCCACGGCAACCTGAGCCTGGCCTTCAACAGCGAAGGCATGTACCGCGGCCACGCGCGCGGCAACGAAGCGCCGCTCACGGCCATCTTCGCCTGACGCAGCAGCCCCTTTTTTCCTCGCATTCCCATGTCCACCCCTGCCCTCGCCCTGCCGGACGGCCGCGTTCTCGCCGTCGACGACCTCACCGTTCGCTTCTCGACTTCCGAGCGCACGGTCGATGCCGTGAAGAAGCTGTCATTCCACGTCGACCACGGCGAAACGCTCGCGGTGGTGGGCGAATCGGGTTCGGGCAAGTCGGTGACTTCGCTGGCGCTGATGCGCTTGGTGGAGCACGGCGGTGGCCGCATCCTGAACGGCAGCATGATGTTCCGCCGCCGCAACGGCGAGGTGCTCGACCTCGCGCAGGCGCGCGACAGTGCCATGCGCAACATCCGCGGCGCGGACATCGCGATGATCTTCCAGGAGCCGATGACGTCGCTGAACCCGGTGTTCACCGCCGGCGACCAGATCGCCGAGGCCATCCGCATCCACCAGGGCAAGAGCGACGCAGCCGCCCGTGCCGAAGCCCTGCGCATGCTGGAGCTGGTGCGCATTCCCGAGGCGCGCAACGTGCTCGACCGCTTCCCGCACCAGCTCTCGGGCGGCATGCGCCAGCGCGTGATGATCGCGATGGCGCTGTCGTGCAAGCCGCAGCTGCTGATCGCCGACGAACCGACCACCGCACTGGACGTGACCATCCAGGCGCAGATCCTCCAGCTCATCCGCGAGCTGCAGAAGGAGATGCACATGGGCGTGCTCTTCATCACGCACGACATGGGCGTGGTGGCCGAGATCGCCGACCGGGTGCTGGTGATGTTCCGCGGCGACAAGGTGGAAGAAGGCGTCTCCGACGACGTGTTCGCGGCGCCGCAGCACCCCTACACCCGCGCGCTGCTGTCGGCCGTGCCGAAGCTGGGCGCGATGCAGGGCACCGACCTGCCGGCCAAGTTCGAGCTGCTGCGCACCGAGGCCAGCGCCGACACCGCGTCGTCCGACCAGCCCACGCCACAGGACACCGTGCGCGCCGACGCCGGCCCGATCCTGCGCGTGCGCGACCTCGTGACCCGCTTCGACGTGCGCAGCGGCCTCTTCGGCCGCGTGAAGCGCCGCGTGCATGCGGTGGAGAAGATCAGCTTCGACCTGTACCCGGGCGAGACGCTGGCGCTGGTCGGCGAATCGGGCTGCGGCAAGTCGACCACCGGCCGCTCGCTGCTGCGCCTGGTCGAGAGCCAGAGCGGCGCGATCGAGTTCGGCGGCAAGAACATCCGCGAACTGCCCACGCGCGAGCTGCAGGCGCTGCGCCGCAACATCCAGTTCATCTTCCAGGACCCGTTCGCCTCGCTCGATCCGCGCGTGACGGTGGGCTTCTCGATCATGGAGCCGCTGCTCATCCACAACATCGCCAAGGGTGCCGAGGCGCAGCAGCGCGTCGACTGGCTGCTGCAGAAGGTCGGCCTGCCGCCCGAGGCGGCGCAGCGCTATCCGCACGAGTTCTCCGGCGGCCAGCGCCAGCGAATCGCCATTGCGCGGGCGCTCGCGCTCAACCCCAAGGTGGTGGTGGCCGACGAATCGGTGTCGGCGCTGGACGTGTCCATCCAGGCGCAGATCGTCAACCTGATGCTCGACCTGCAGCGCGAGCTGGGCGTGGCTTTTCTCTTCATCTCGCACGACATGGCGGTGGTGGAGCGCATCAGCCATCGCGTGGCCGTGATGTACCTGGGACAGATCGTCGAGATCGGCCCGCGCCGCGCGGTGTTCGAGGCGCCGCAGCACCCCTACACGCGCAAGCTGATGTCGGCGGTGCCGGTGGCGGATCCGTCGCGCCGCCACAAGCCGCGCGCGCTGCTGGAGGGCGAGATTCCCAGCCCGATCCGCGCCGTGGGCGACGAGCCCGAGGTGCCGCCGCTGGTGCAGGTCGCGCCCGGGCATTTCGTTGCGCGGCACGCCATCGGCGGCGCGTTCTGACCCCGCTTCCGTTTCTTCGTTCATTCATTTTTCTCAACCCGCAGGCCCTCCTGCTTTTTCCTCGAACCGACTGGAGTTCTTCCATGACGCAACAAGCTTCTTCCTCCCTGCGATGGGCATCCGCACTGCTGGGCCTGGCCGCGCTGGCCGCCTCGGGCACTGCACTGGCCGCGAAAGACGTGGTGCTGTCCATCGGCTACCAGCCGGAAACGCTGGACCCGTACAACACCAACACGACCATCACCACGGCCGTGACCAAGACCTTCTATGAAGGCCTGTTCCAGTTCGACAAGGACCTGAAGGTGCAGAACGTGCTGGCCGAGGGCTACGAAGTGTCGAAGGACGGCCTGGTCTACACCATCAAGCTGCGCACCGGCGTGAAGTTCCACGACGGCACCGACTTCAACGCCGACGCCGTGAAGTTCACGCTCGACCGCGTGCTGAACCAGGACAACAAGCTGCTGCGCTACAACCAGTTCAACCGCGTGAGCAAGGTCGAGGCAGTGAACCCGACGACCGTGCGCATCACGCTGAAGGAGCCGTTCGGCCCCTTCATCAACTCGCTGGCCCACGCATCGGCCGCCATGATCTCGCCCACCGCCCTGAAGAAGTGGGGCAACAAGGACATCGCTTTCCACCCCGTGGGCACGGGCCCGTTCGAGTTCGTCGAGTGGAAGCAGACCGAAGCCGTCAAGGCCAAGAAGTTCGACGGCTACTGGAAGAAGGGCTACCCGAAGGTCGACAACGTCTCGTGGAAACCGGTGCTCGAGAACAACACGCGCGCGGCGATGCTGCAGACCGGAGAAGCCGATTTCGCCTACCCCATTCCCTACGAGCAGGCCGAGCTGCTGAAGAAGAGCGACAAGCTCGAAGTGGTGGCGACGCCGTCGATCATCACGCGCTTCCTGGCATTCAATATGCTGCAGAAGCCCTACGACAACCCGAAGGTGCGCGAGGCCATCGGCTACGCCATCAACAAGGAAGCACTGGCCAAGGTCGCCTTCGGCGGCTACGCCTTCCCCGCGCAGGGCGTGCTGCCCCAGGGCGTGAAGTACGCCGAGAAAATGGCGCCCATTCCCTACGACCTGAAGAAGGCCAAGGAGCTGATGAAGGAAGCCGGCTACCCCGACGGCTTCGAGTCGGTGCTGTGGAGCGCCTACAACAACACGACCTCGCAGAAGACGATCCAGTTCGTGCAGCAGCAGCTCGCGCAGATCGGCATCAAGCTGCAGGTGCAGGCGCTCGAAGTGGGCCAGCGCACCGAGCAGGTGGATGCATGGCCCGATCCGAAGACGGCGAAGGTCCGCATGTACTACACCGGCTGGTCGTCGTCGACCGGCGAAGCCGACTGGGGCCTGCGCCCGCTGTTCGCCTCGGAAGCCTGGGCTCCGAAGCTGAACAACATGTCGTTCTACAAGAGCGAAACCGTCGACAACGCGCTGGCCAAGGCGCTGGTGACCACGGACGAGAAGGAACGCGCAGCGCTGTACAAGACCGCGCAGGAAGAGATCCGCAAGGACCTGCCGCGCGTGCCGATGATCACCGAGCAGAACCTGTCGGCGCATGCCAAGCGTCTGTCGGGCGTGTTCGTGATGCCTGACGGCAACATCAACATCGACGCGATCTCGACGTCGAACTGAGTACACCCCCAGGCTGCGCGCACCTCGTGTCGCTACGCCACCCCCTCGCCGGGGGCGACACCAGCGGCCCGGCCAAGCCGGTTCCCGCGGTGTCCCCCTGATGAGGGTGACTGTTTTCTGATGCCATGCTGAATTACTTTCTCAAACGACTGCTGGGCCTGATCCCCACGCTGCTCATCGTGGCGGTGCTGGTGTTCCTGTTCGTCCACATGCTGCCCGGCGATCCGGCGCGTCTCGCCGCCGGCCAGGACGCCGACGAGCAGACCGTGGCCATGGTCCGCGCGGAGCTCGGGCTGGACAAGCCGCTGCCGCAGCAGTTCGTGAGCTTCTTCTCCCACATGCTGCAGGGCGACTTCGGCACCTCCATCCGCACGCGGCGGCCGGTGGCGACCGAGATCGGCGAGCGCTTCTTCCCGACGGTGATGCTGACCATCACCAGCATGGTGTGGGCGGTGATCTTCGGCATGGCCATCGGCATCGTCTCGGCCGTGTATCGGAACAAATGGCCCGACCGGCTGGGCATGACGCTCGCGGTGTCGGGCATCTCGTTTCCCGCATTTGCACTCGGCATGCTGCTGATGCAGATCTTCTCGGTCCAGCTCGGATGGCTGCCCACGGTGGGCGCCAGCAGCTGGAAGCACTACATCCTGCCCTCGATCACCCTCGGCGCGGCCGTGGCGGCCGTGATGGCACGCTTCACGCGAGCCTCCTTCGTTGAAGTGATCCAGGAAGACTTCGTGCGCACCGCGCGCGCCAAGGGCGTGCGCGAGTCGAGCGTGGTGTTCAAGCACACGCTGCGCAACGCGCTCATTCCGGTGGTCACCATGATGGGCCTGCAGTTCGGCTTTTTGCTGGGCGGCTCGATTCTTGTGGAGGCGGTGTTCAACTGGCCCGGCCTCGGCCGCCTGCTGGTCGATGCCGTGCAGATGCGCGACTACCCCGTCATTCAGACGCTGGTGCTGCTGTTCTCGCTCGAATTCATCCTGATCAACCTGGTGGTGGATGTGCTCTATGGCTACATCAACCCGACCATCCGATACAAGTGAGCAAGCAGCCATGACGCAACAAGCTTCCGGCGTGCCTGCCGAAACCATTCCATCTCCGGCGCCGGCCATGGCGGCCGTTCAAACCGCCGGCAAGGTCCGCACGCCCTGGGGCGAATGCTGGCGCCGCTTCAAGAAGCAGCCGGTCGGCATCGTCGCCGCGCTCTTCGTGCTGCTGCTGGTGTTCGTCGCGGTGTTCGCGCCGTGGATCGTGCCTTTCGATCCGGAGAACTTCTTCGACTACGACATGCTAAACACCGGCCCCTCGGCCGCGCACTGGTTCGGCGTCGATCCGCTGGGCCGCGACATCTTCAGCCGCATTCTGGCGGGTGCGCGCATCTCGCTGATGGCGGGCTTCCTGTCGGTGGTGCTGGGCGGCATCATCGGCACCGCCTTCGGCCTGCTGGCGGGCTACTACGAAGGCTGGTGGGACCGCATCGTGATGCGCGTCTCGGACGTGCTCTTCGCCTTCCCCGGCATCCTGCTGGCGCTGGGCGTGGTGGCCATCCTGGGCAGCAGCATGACCAACGTGGTGGTGGCGGTGTCGGTGTTCAGCGTGCCGGCCTTCGCGCGCCTGGTGCGCGGCAACACGCTGGTGCTCAAGCAGCAGACCTACATCGAGGCCGAGCGCAGCATCGGCGCTTCGGACTGGACCATCATCGTGCGGCACATCCTGCCGGGCACCATCTCGTCGATCGTGGTGTATTTCTCGATGCGCGTGGGCACGTCGATCATCACGGCCGCCAGCCTTTCGTTCCTGGGCATGGGCGCTCAGCCGCCGACGCCCGAATGGGGCGCGATGCTCAGCGAGGCCCGCGCCGACATGGTGACCTCGCCGCACGTGGCGCTGTTCCCCAGCCTGGCCATCTTCTTCACCGTGCTCGCCTTCAACCTGCTGGGCGATGCACTGCGCGACGCGCTCGATCCGAAGATCGACCGCCAGTAAGTCTCTTTTTCTTCGCAATGTCTTCCAGCAAGCAGCAGACCTCCCTCCCCTTCATCGGCAATCTGCTCCAGGGCGAACGCAACGCCATCACCGACGTCGCGGGCGTCACCGTCGGCCACCGCACGCTGGCCGACGGGCCCGTGCAGACGGGCGTGACCGTCGTCCGTCCGCATGCGGGCGACCTCTTCCGCGACAAGGTGCCCGCCGCCGTGGCGGTGCTCAACGGCTTCGGCAAGAGCGTCGGGCTGCTGCAGGTAGAGGAGCTCGGCGTGCTGGAGACGCCCATCGCGCTGACGAACACCTTCTCCGTCGGCACGGTGGCCGCCGCACAGATCCGGCGCTGCGTAGCCGACAACCCCGAGTGCGGACGCACGCTGCCCACAGTCAATCCGCTGGTGTTCGAGTGCAACGACGGCTTTCTCAACGACATCCAGCGCATGGCGGTGAGCGAGGCCGACTACCTGCATGCGCTGGCCGACACCGGCGTCGACTTCGAGCAGGGCTCGGTCGGCGCGGGGCGCGGCATGTCCAGCTTCCAGCTCAAGGGCGGCATCGGCAGCGCCTCGCGGCGGGTGTCGGCGCGCAACGACGGCACCAGCGGCGGCCTGGGCGGCGAAAAGAACGCCGGCACCGGCGGCCTGCACACAGTGGGCGCACTGGTGCTGGCGAACTACGGGCGCCAGCCGCAGCTGCTGCTGGCCGGTCACGCGGTGGGCGAACGGCTCGTAGCGCAGCAGGCCGAGCGCAGCCTGCCGGCGGTGAACGAGGCCGAGAAGGGCTCGATCATCATCGTGGTGGCCACCGACGCGCCGCTCGACGCACGCCAGCTGCGCCGCTTCGCGCTGCGCGCCGGTGCCGGGCTGGCCCGCACGGGCTCGGTCTTCGGGCACGGCAGCGGCGACATCGTGCTGGCCTTTTCCACCGCCTACACCGTGCCCGGCAGCGTCGACCAGCCGATGCCCGCGGTAGCGATGCTGCACGACGGGCTGCTCGACGGCCTCTTCCAGGCCGCGGCCGACAGCACGGAGCAGGCGATCATCCATGCGCTGTGGCGCGCAACACCCGTGACCGGGCGAGACGGCAACCACCGCGCGGCGCTGTCCGACGTGCTGCCCGCCTCCGCCCTCTTTTCAACCCACGCCTGACCACGAGCCGCCCAATGAAAGTCCTGATCTCTACCGACATCGAAGGCGTCGCCGGCGTCTATCAATCCGAGCAGGTGCGCGCGGGCAACCCGGAGTACGAGCGCGCGCGGCTGCTGATGACGCATGAGGCCAACGCGGCCATCGCCGGTGCCTTCGACGCGGGCGCCACCGAGGTGCTGGTGAACGACTCGCACGGCGGCTTCCGCAACATGCCCGCCGACGTGCTCGACGCACGCGCCCGCGTGATCCAGGGCAAGCCGCGCTACCTGAGCATGGTGGCGGGCGTGGAGGAAGGCGTGGACGCCGTCTGCATGGTCGGCTACCACTCGCGCGCGCAGGGGCGCGGCATCCTCGCGCACACCATCAACAGCTTCGCGTTCGCGGGCATCTCGCTCGGCGGCGAGGAACTGGGCGAGGCCGGCCTCTATGGCGCGCTGGCCGGCGAATACGGCGTGCCGGTGGTGATGGCCAGCGGCGACGACGTCTTCATCGCCGAGAACCGCCCGCTCTTCCCGCACGCGACCTTCGTCGAGACCAAGAAGGCCACCGGCTGCACCAGCGGCGTGTCGCTCTCGCCCGAGCAGTCGCGCCGGGCGATCCGCGCCGGCGTGGAAGAAGCATTGGCGGCGCGCGCCAACGCCAGGCCGCTCGTCTTCGAAGGCCCGCAGACCGTGACGCTGCGCGCCCAGACCTCCGCGCTGGCCGACCTGTTCTGCCAGTGGCCGAGCTTCGAGCGCGTCGACGGCGTCACCCTGCGCTTCACCGCGCCGACGGTGGAAGCGGCTGTGCGCATGCTGAACTGCTGCTCGGCGATGTCCTCGATGCTGCGCTGAGGGGCGCGGCCGGCTGGCCGGCTCCCTCTCCAGAAATCCCGCCGCCCCCTGTGCCAGCGTACCCCGGGGCACCGCGCCGGCACCCTGCCCGGCCTTATCCGGAATAAGCATCAAACCGCCCGGAAACCCGCATGGATGCTGGCGAATAAGCTTATCCGCATAAAGCGCGAACCAAAAAATAGTTTGGTTCCATAAGGAGCGCTCGGACAATCTCGCCTTCTTGCTGGGGTACCCCGCTACGCGCGCGGCACCGCACTTCCTTCAAGACAAACGCACGATGTACCAATACACAGAATTCGACCGCCAGTTCGTCCATCAGCGAGCTGCCCAGTTCCGCGACCAGCTCGAACGCTGGCAGAAGGGCAAGCTCGCCGAAGACGAGTTCCGCCCCCTGCGCCTGCAAAACGGCTGGTATGTGCAGCGCTACGCGCCAATGCTGCGCGTGGCCGTGCCGTACGGCGAACTGTCGAGCCGCCAGCTGCGCGTGCTGGCCCGCATCGCCCGCGAGTACGACGAGCCCGAGGCGGAGGTCTACAAGAAGGCCATCGAGACGCAGGGCCTGCTCGGCAGCCAGAAGCTGCCCACCCACTACGCCCACTTCACGACCCGCCAGAACGTCCAGTACAACTGGATTCCGCTGGCCAAGTCGGCCGACGTGATGGACCTGCTGGCCTCGGTCGACATGCACGGCATCCAGACCAGCGGCAACTGCATCCGCAACATCACGAGCGACGAGCGCGCCGGCATCGCCGTCGACGAGGTCGCCGATCCGCGCCCCTTCGCGGAAATCATGCGCCAGTGGAGCACGCTGCACCCCGAGTTCGCGTTCCTGCCGCGCAAGTTCAAGATCGCCATCACCGGCGCCTCCGAAGACCGCGCCGCCACCGGCTGGCACGACGTGGGCCTGCACGTGGTGAAGAACGAAGCCGGAGAGATCGGCTTCCGCGTGCAGGTGGGCGGCGGCATGGGCCGCACGCCCATCGTGGGCACGGTGCTGCGCGAGTTCCTGCCGTGGCAGCAGATCATGAACTACCTCGAGGCCGTGATCCGCGTCTACAACCGCTACGGCCGGCGCGACAACATCTACAAGGCGCGCATCAAGATCCTGGTGAAGGCCGAGGGCCAGCGCTACATCGACGACGTCGAGGCCGAATACAAGCAGATCCTCGAGCACGACGGCGCGCCGCACACCATCACGCAGGAAGAGTACGACCGCGTGGCCGCATCCTTCGTGCCGCCCGCGCTCGCCACCCGCGTGCTGCAGAGCGCCGAGAAGACCGACGCCGAGCTGCGCCATCACGCCGCCGACGACGTGCAGTTCGCCCGCTGGCTGGCGCGCAACGTGGCGCCGCACAAGAACCCGGCCCTGCGCGCCGTGACGCTGTCGTTCAAGCGCCTGAAGCAGGCGCCCGGCGACGCATCGGCCGACCAGCTCGACACCATCGCCGAACTGGCCGACCGCTTCTCGGCCGGCGAAGCCCGCGTGACGCACGACCAGAACGTGGTGCTGCCCTGGGTGCATGCCGAAGACCTGCACGCGCTGTGGCTCGCCGCCCGCGCTGCCGGCTTCGCCAGCGCCAACGTGCACCTGCTGACGGACATGATCGCCTGCCCCGGCGGCGACTTCTGCGCGCTGGCCAATGCACGCTCCATTCCGGTGGCAGAAGCCATCACCGAGCGCTACCAGGATCTCGACGAGCTCGACGATCTGGGCGAGATCGACCTGCACATCAGCGGCTGCATCAATTCGTGCGGCCACCATCACAGCGGCCACATCGGCATCCTGGGTGTCGACAAGGACGGCAAGGAGTGGTACCAGGTCACCCTCGGCGGCTCCGACGGCTCCGCGCTCAGCGGCACGCCGCAGGCCGGCAAGGTGGTCGGCCCCTCGTTCTCGGCGGCAGAAGTGCCCGGCGTGATCGAGGCCGTGCTCAACACCTACCGCGACACCCGTGAGAACGGCGAGAACTTCATCGACACGCTGCGCCGCGTCGGCCATGACCCGTTCAAGGCCGCCGCCAACGGTGCGCGTTTCAAGGTGGAGGAAGCAGCATGAAGAAGACCCTGAACATCCTTTCGGCGGAAGAACACGTCGACGACGGCGACCCGAAAGTGCTGCAGCTGCCCAACGACGCCGACCCGCTCGCCATCGAGGTGTGCCTGGCCGACATCGAACGCATCGACCTGCACTTTCCGAAGTTCACCGACGGCCGCGCCTACAGCCAGGCCTTCCTGCTGCGCCGCCGCCTGGGCTTCACAGGCGACATCCGCGCCACGGGCGACGTGCTGATCGACCAGCTCGTGCAGATGGAGCGCACCGGCTTTTCCAGCGCGGTGCTCAAGGAAGGCGTGGACGCGTCCGACGCGCAGCGCCAGTTCGACCGCTTCGCCGCCTTCTACCAGGGCGATGCGGTGCAGACCGTTCCGCACTTCGCGGCGGCGACCGAGAGCGCGTGAAGGCACCGGCATGAGCATCGACATCGACCGCATCAACGCCGAGCTGGGCCGCAACTCGGAAGGCCTGGTGGACTGGGCCCTCGGCCTGGGCCAGCCGGCCATCGTCACCACCAACTTCCGGCCCTTCGAGGCGGTGATCCTGCACATGGTCACACGCGTGAAGCGCGACGTGCCGGTGGTGTGGATGGACAACGGCTACAACACCGAGGCCACCTACCGCTTCGCCGACGAAGTGACGAAGCAGCTGGGCCTGGACCTGCACATCTACCTGCCGCGCCGTTCGCGCGCGCACCGCGAGGCGGTGGAAGGCCCGACGCCGGCGCTCGACGATCCGCGCCATGCCGCCTTCACCGAAGAGGTGAAGCTGGAGCCCTTCGCCCGTGCGCTGCGCGAGACGGCGCCGAAGGTGTGGTTCACCGCGCTGCGCGCCACCGACACGGCCGTGCGTGCGCAGATGGACCCGGTCAGCATCAACCCCGACGGCCTGATCAAGGTCGCGCCGCTGCTGCACTGGTCGTCCAAGGACCTGCACGAGTACTGCGTGAAGCACGGCCTGCCCAACAACTTCGACTACGTCGACCCGACCAAGGGCGAAGACAACCGCGAGTGCGGGCTGCACCTCGCGCACTGAACTGAGCGCGCCTGCACCGCATCGACCTACCGCATCCAGCACCCCATCCTCCGATGAACGCCCGAACCGAAACCGAACTGCTGCTGCTGCCGGCGGCACACCTGTCCAACACGCACCTCGATGCGCTGGAGGAAGAAACCATCTTCATCCTGCGCGAAGTGGCGGCCGCCTTCGAGCGCCCCACCCTGCTGTTTTCGGGCGGCAAGGATTCGCTGGTGCTGCTGAAGTGCGCGGAGAAGGCTTTCGGCGTCGGCCGCATTCCCTACCCGCTCTTGATGATCGACACCGGCCACAACTTCCCCGAGGTCACGGAGTACCGCGACCGTCGCGCGAAGGAACTGGGTGCAGAGCTGATCGTGCGCAGCGTCGAAGACTCGATGAAGCGCGGCACCGTGCGCCTGGCGCACCCTGGCGAGTCGCGCAATGCGCACCAGTCGGTGACGCTGCTGGAAGCCATCGAAGAATTCCGCTTCGACGCGCTGATCGGCGGCGCCCGCCGCGACGAGGAGAAGGCGCGCGCCAAGGAGCGCATCTTTTCGCACCGCGACAGCTTCGGCCAGTGGCAGCCCAAGGACCAGCGTCCCGAGCTGTGGACGCTGTTCAACACCCGCCTCGCCCCGGGCGAGCACTTCCGCGTGTTCCCCATCTCGAACTGGACCGAGCTCGACGTGTGGCAGTACATCGCCCGCGAGGAAGTCGGCCTGCCCGCGATCTACTACACGCACAAGCGCGAAGTGGTCGAGCGCCGCGGCCTGCTGGTGCCCGTGACCGAACTCACCCCGGCGCGCGACGGCGAGACGGTGCAGGTGCGCGACGTGCGCTTCCGCACCGTGGGCGACATCACCACCACCTGCCCGGTGGAAAGCCTGGCGGCCGACGCGAGCGACGTGGTGCTCGAGACGCTGTCGGTCGACGTTAGCGAGCGCGGTGCCACGCGCATGGACGACATGACGTCCGAGGCATCCATGGAAAAGCGAAAGAAAGACGGGTATTTCTGACCCACCCCCAGGCTTCGCGCACTTCGTGTCGCTACGCCCACCCCCTCTGAGGGGGCAACACCAGCGGCCCGGCAAAGCCGGTTCCGGCGGTGTTCCACGAATTGGAGAACCACTCAATGAACGCTGCTGTCATTTCCAACGCCACGCCCGCCGAGACTCATGGCGACACCGGCACCGCCCTGCGCTTCATCACCTGCGGCTCGGTCGACGACGGCAAGAGCACGCTGATCGGCCGCCTGCTGGTCGACAGCAAGACCGTGCTGCAGGACCAGCTCGCCGGCGTACAGCGCGGCGGCGAGACCGACCTGGCCCTGCTGACCGACGGTCTCTCGGCCGAGCGCGAACAGGGCATCACCATCGACGTGGCCTACCGCTACTTCTCGACGGCCAAGCGCAAGTTCATCATCGGCGACGCGCCGGGCCATGAGCAGTACACGCGCAATATGGTCACCGCCGCCTCCGCCGCCGACGCCGCCGTGGTGCTGGTCGACGCGACCAAGCTGGCCTGGGCCGCCGAAGTGGAGGACGGCACCGTGGTCAAACGCGAGCTGCTGCCGCAGACGCGCCGCCACACGCTGCTGTGCCACCTGCTGCGCGTGCAGTCGATCGTGTTCGCCGTGAACAAGCTCGATGCCATCGCCGACGCGGGCCTGGCCTTCGAGCGCATCTCGACCGCACTGAACGCCTTTGCCGAAGCGGCCGGCGTGAACGTGGCGGCCATCGTGCCGATCTCCGCGCTTAAGGGCTGGAACGTGGCCACGCGTCATGCCGACTGGGTCGGCTACGAAGGCCCCAGCCTGCTCGAGCTGCTGGAAGACCTGCCCGTGACGGCACAGGACGAGGCCGTGCCCTTCGCCTTCCCGGTGCAGTGGGTCGAGAAGTTCTCGTCGTCGGCCGACACCTCGCAGGGCCGCCGCGTGTTCTGGGGCCGCGTCGCCTCGGGCCACGTGGAGCCGGGCCAGCGCGTGACCGTGCTGCCGAGCAACCAGACCGCCACCGTCGCCCAGGTGCTGAGCCACACGCGCCAGCCGAAGGCGGTGCATGCAGGCCACAGCGCCGGCATCGTGCTCGACCGCGAGGTCGACGTGTCGCGCGGCGACTGGCTGCTGGCGCCCGGCGCCTTCGAGCCGGTGCGAGAGATCACCGCCACCGTGGCCTGGCTCGACGACGAGCCGCTGGTCGCGGGCCGCGTCTACTGGGCGCTGCAGGGCCACCGCTGGGTGAAGGCCAAGGTGGCGCGCATCGTCGATCGCGTGAACATCACGACGCTCGAATCGGAAGCCGCGACGCAGATCGAGGCCAACGCCATCGGCGACGTGGTGCTGGCGCTGCAGCAGCCGCTGGCGGTGCTGCCCTTCACGCAATCGCGTGCACTGGGCTCGCTGGTGCTGGTCGATACGGCCTCCCACAGGACCGCCGCTGCCGTTCTCGTGCAGCCCTCCGCCGCAAAGGCCTAAAATCCCGGGTTTTCCCCGACCTCACCACTGACGCCAGAAAACAAATGACCCACGTCGTCTCCGAAGCCTGCATCCGTTGCAAATACACCGACTGCGTGGACGTCTGCCCCGTCGACTGCTTCCGCGAAGGTCCCAACATGCTGGTGATCGACCCGGACGAATGCATCGACTGCGCAGTCTGCATCCCCGAGTGCCCGGTCAACGCGATCTACGCCGAGGAAGACCTGCCGGCCAACCAGATCGCCTTCATCAAGATCAACGCCGAGCTGGCCCAGGCCGACGGCTGGAAGAGCATCACCAAGCGCAAGCCCGCCCTGCCCGACGCCGATGAGTGGAAGGACAAGACGGACAAGGTCGGGGAGCTGGTGCGCTGAACCAGCCCGCCGTTCCTGCCGCTCTTCCCATCGAGACCGACGCTCTGATCGTCGGCGCCGGCCCCGTGGGGCTGTTCCAGGCCTTCCAGCTGGGCCTGCTCGAAATCTCCTGCCACATCGTCGATGCACTGCCCGCCGCCGGCGGCCAGTGCGTGGCGCTGTATGGCGACAAGCCCATCTACGACATTCCCGGTACGCCCGTGACCAGCGGGCGCGACCTGGCGCAGTCGCTGCTGCAGCAGGTGGCGCCGTTCAAGCCGCAATTCCATTTCGGCGAGCAGGTTTCCACCCTGGCGCGCGAGGCCGATGGGCGGCTGCTGCTGACAACCTCGGCGGGCAAGGCGTTCCTTGCAAAGACGGTGTTCATCGCGGCCGGTGTCGGCGCCTTCGTGCCCAAGCGCATCGCCGTCGAGGGCATTGCGCAGTTCGAGGGCTCCTCGCTCTTCTATCACCCCGATTCGCTGGATCGCTTCGCCGGGCAGACGGTGGTGGTCAACGGCGGCGACGACATCGCGCTCGAGACCGCCATCGCGCTCACGGCGATTGCGAAGCAGGTCACGCTGGTGCACCGGCGCGACGGTTTCCAGGCCGAAGAAGCCACCGTCTCGGCCATGCGCGCCCTCGTGGGCGCCGGCAAGCTGGCCTTCAAGGTCGGCCAGCCCAGCGCCTTCGACGGCAAGCAGTTGCAGATCACCACGCCAGACGCGACCACCGTCGACCTGCCGCTCGATGCACTGGTCGCCTGCCTCGGCATCTCGCCGCGCCTCGGCCCCATCGCCGACTGGGGCCTGGAGCTGAAACGCAAGCAGGTGCCGGTCGACACCGAGAAGTACGAAACCCGCGAGCGCGGCGTGTTCGCGGTGGGCGACATCAACACCTATCCGGGCAAGAAGAAGCTCATCGTCTGCGGCTTCCACGAGGCTACGCTGGCGGCCTGGGGCGCCACGGCCATCGTGTTCCCGGGCAAGGCCGTGCCGCTGCAGTACACGACCACAAGTACCCGCCTGCACGAGCTCCTGGGCGTGGCCGGCTCCCGCTAGCTAGTTCGCGGCACCGGGCAGCAGCGCCCGGTATTCGCCGATGAAGCTGCCGATGGCTGCCACGTAGCGGTCGACGTCCGCATCGGTCAACGGCAGCGACAGCACGACGAAGCCGCGCGGCGAGGTGTAGATGCCCTCGCTCAGCAGGTGGAAGAAAAGCAGTTGGCGCAGCCGGGCATCGACGGGCGCAAGGTCGTCGGTACTGCGCACCTCGCCACCGACGAAATGCGCGTTCATCAGCGAGCCGATGCCGGTGAACTGCATCGCGACACTCTCTCCGGCGCACAGTGCATTCAGCCGCTGCCGCATCGCATCGCCACGCGCTGCCAGCGCGCCTGCGGCTTCCGGTGTAAACAGCTTCGTGAGCCCCGCGTGGCCGGCCGCCATCGTCAGCACGTTGTTGTTGAAGGTGCCCGAGTGGGCCAGCGGTCCGGTGCGCGGATCGAACAGCGCCATCACGTCGGCGCGGCCGCCGAAGGCGCCGAAGGACATGCCGCCGCCGATGTACTTGCCCAGCGTAGTCAGGTCCGAGCGGATGCCCAGCTTGTTCGCCAGCCCGTGCGGCGCCAGGCGCGAAGTCATCACCTCGTCGAAGATCAGCAGCGCGCCCACGCGCGTGGCCGATTCGCGCAGCGCCTGCAGAAACTCCAGGCGGCCCGGAATGCAGCCGCTCGCGCCCTGCATCGGCTCCAGCAGGACGGCGGCGATCTCGGGGCCGTGCCTGTCGATCTGCTCGCGCGCGGTCTGCTCGTCGTTGTAAGGCAGCACCAGGAAGTCGAAGGGCACGGTCGTCGGCAGCGGCTTGGCGCCGAAGCCCAGCACGCCGCCGTGGTAACCGCCGGAGAACACGACGATCTTGCGGCGGCCCGTGAAGTGCAGTGCCGCGGTGATCGCCATCAGGTTCGCCTCGGTGCCCGAGTTGGTGAAGCGCAGCTGCTCGATCTGCGGAAAGCGCTCGCAGATGAGCCTGGCGAGCCGGCCTTCGAGCAGGTTGTGGCCGGTGAGGTTGATGCCGCCCTTCATCGCTTCGGCAACGGCCTCGCGGATCTCGGGCGCCGAGTGGCCATAGACGCCGGCCGTGTACTCGGCGATGAAGTCGGCATAGCGATGGCCGTCGGCGTCCCAGAGCGCGGCGCCCTCGCCCCTGGCGATGGTCAGCGGGAACGGTGCGTAGAACAGCACGGAGCGGCTGTTGGCGCCGGGCATGTAGCGCGCCTGTTCCTCGAACTGGCGCAGGCTGGCGGGGTTGGCTTCGGTGAAGCGGCGGTGCGCGGCTGCAAGGGCTTGGTCGATGTCGGCATGGGCCATGGCGATGTCCTTCGAAGGTTGCGCGCCCGTCGCTCGCAGCGCGATTTATTGATCGATGCTCAATTTAATTTGTTTATACAGTCAACCCGACTGCAGCACAATGGCCCCGACCATGACGAAGAAATCGCCCCCCAAGGCCCAGAAACCCCGCACGGCCGGCCGCCCCGCCGGCGGCGGCGGCCTGACAAAGCAGCGCATCGCCGAGGAAGCCCTGGCGCAGATCGATGAATTCGGCCTCGGTGCGTTCAGCATGCGCGAGGTGGCGGCACGGCTCGGCGTGTATCCGGCCACGGTGCACTGGCACGTGAGCACGCGCGAGGCACTGCTGGCGGAAGTTGCGGCCCTCGTCATGGCCGAAGTGTTGCCGCCACCCGGCAAGCTCGCATGGCAGGACTGGATCGCCGAGCTGTTCCGCCGCTGCCGGGCCGCCGTGCGGCGGCACCCCAACGTGGCGCAACTGCTGGGCGCGCAGCTGGTGTCGAACGGCAGCCTGCCGATGGAGCTGGTCGAAGGCATCCTGGCCGCGCTGACCGAGGCCGGATTCGAGGGCGAGCCGCTGCTGGAGGCCTACAACTGCGTGGTAGCCGCGATGCTGGGCTTCCTGACGATGGAGTTCTCGCCCCTGCCCGCCGACAACACCCAGGCCTGGGCCGAGGAGCTGCGCGAGCGCGTGCACACGATCCGACCGCTCGACCACCCGGTGCTCACGCGCAACCTCGCGCAACTGGCCAACAAGGCCTTCATCCTGCGCTGGGACAACGGCACGACGGTGCCGCTGGACAGCAGTTTCGAGCGGCACATCCAGATCACCGTCGACGGGCTGGAGGCCTTCGCGCGCAGGCTCAGGTCGGCGTAGGCCCCAGCAGCTCGTACAGCACCATGCGCGTCTGCCGGCCGCGCAGCTCGGCAAGTTCCTCGATGCGGCGCGTGGCGAGCCGTCCGCCCAGCCCCTCGAAGGTGGCTTGCGAGATCAGCGTGCGCGTGCCCAGTTCCTTGTTGACGCTTTCGATGCGGCTCGCGGCGTTGATCGCGTCGCCGATGGCCGTGTAGGAGAGACGGTCGCTCGACCCGAGCACGCCCGCGATCACATGGCCGGTGTGGATACCGACGCGCGTGCGGAACTCGGGCAGGCCTTCGCCGCGCCATTTGTCGTTCAGCGCATTCATCTGCGCGTGCAGTTCGAGCGCCGCCTGGCAGGCCCGGTACTCCGGTTCCTCCAGATCGGTGGGCGCCCCCCACAGCACCATGATGCCGTCGCCCATGAACTTGTCGATCACTCCGCCATGCCGCGCGAAGATGCCCGCGGCGAGGCTGAAGTACTCGGTCAGCTGCCTCACGAGCACGTCGGCCGGCATCGACTCCGAGATGCTGGTGAAGCCCTCGACGTCGGTGAACATCGCGGTGATGCGGCGCGGCGATCCGCTGGGCCCCAGCGCATGCCCTTCGGCAACGAGCTGCCGGATGATGTCCACCGGCACGAACTTGCTGAAGGCCTTGAGGCTGCGCGCCGACTCGTCCAGCGCCTGGTTGAGGTGCTGGATCTCCAGCACCCGGCTGGGCTCGATCGGCAGGTTGTCCAGCTCCAGCCGCCCGATGCGGCGCGCGACGCGCGAGAGGTTCTCGATGGGCCCGGTCACCAGCTTCGACAAGCGCAGCGAAATGAACAGCGCCAGCCCGAGAAAGCTCACCGTCAGCAGCAGCGACCACAGCACCGAGCGCTGCAGGCCGCCGAGCAGTTGTTCTTCAGGCTCCCAGCTGACGAGTTGCCAGCGGGTGTGCGGAAGGTGCGAGGTCTGCACGAGATAGCGGCGCCCCTCGTGCTCGATGGAGAAGGCCAGGTCATCGGCGCCGCCCGCGGTGCCGGCGGCCAGCATGTGCGAGTGGATGGCGCCGAGCACGCCGGTGTCGGGCGACTCCAGCTCGCGCACCGGGTCGGGATGGTCGCTGCGCGCGATCACGTGATGGTCCGAACTCAGCAAGGCGCTCTCCCCGCTGCCCGTCGCACCGGAGACGCGCACCAGCTTCGACAGATGCCCGAGCGACACGTTGCCGTCGACCACGAGCCCGCGTCTGTGGCCCTCGTCGTCGACGCGCGCGGAAGGCCGCGCATGGCCGACGGCGAGCTCCTGCGCGTCGCTCATCAGGAAGGGCTGGGTCCACACCGGCCCCTTTGCCTTCATGGCTTCCAGGTACCAGGTGCGTTTCTCGGGATCGAAATCGCTGCGATAGGCGGAGATGGCCGTCGTCGCGAAACGCTGCTTCGCGTCGCCGCCGTCGAGATCGGGCGAGCTCTTGTACTGCCAGGTCTCGGTGCTGAACTCCGGGCCGCGCAGCACCTGGCGGATGGCCGGCACCGGGTAGCGCACCGCCATCAGCACGTGGCCATGGTCGGTAGCCACGTTGATGCTGTCGATCTCGGGGGTCTGCTCCAGCATGGTCCAGAGCATCTCGGCGGTCTGCTCGCCGTCTTCGCCGCAGACATGGACACTGGGCGAATCCGCGATGGAGCGGATGACGCCTTCCGTCTTGGCGAGGAAGGCGAGCACGTTGTCCTCGACCCTGTCGTGGTTGATCTTGTGCGCCGCGGTGCCCACCTTCGACACCAGCTTCTCAGCCGCCCAGTAGCCGAAGGCCACGAGCAGCAACGACTGCACCAGCGCGACGGCACAGATGATGGTGCCTACGTCGACCCTGAAACGCCGCAGGCGGGGGCCACTGAAATCGTCATCTGCCATGCAAGTTCCTCTCCCTTTTTTCTCTTGCTTCACGCTTATCGGCGCGTGTTCCCGTTTCTTTTGTTCCGCAGATGCTTTTTCTGCCGGCGGCGATTCTCGCGCGTCCCGCCTGCATTCCAAGGGTTTTCCCTGCCCTCAAAGGCACGCCTGTCGTCCCGGCTTCCCGGCAGCGGATAAACTTCGGCCCGCGCCGCGGGTTCCCGGGGCGCACTTGCTAGGGGTGCTGGGCGGCTTGCCGACCGGCTGAGAAAGTCCCTTTGAACCTGATTGAGGTAATCCTCGCGCAGGGAAGCTGGTCCGGTGGCCTCTCACGCCTTCTCGCGTGAATGCCGCGCCACTGGGACCTCGCCCACCTGCCAAACCTTTTGCACTGGAGCAAACGGATGGCACAAGACAACAACGAAGCGCTGACACCCCTGCCCGCCTCGCAGCGCGTGTTCGGCTGGCACGACCATGCGTCGCTGTGGTTCAGCCTCGGCGTGGGTCTGCTGGTGATGCAGATCGGTGCCTACCTGGTGCCGGCCGTGGGCACGCGCGACGCGGCGGTCGCGATCGTGCTCGGCTCCTGCATCGGCGCGGGCCTGCTGGCCTGGACCGCCCGGCTGGGCTGCCAGAGCGGCCTGGCGAGCGCGGGCCTGATGCACGCGACCTACGGCAGCGCCTTCGCGCGGCTGCCGGTGCTACTCAACATCGTGCAACTGGTGGGCTGGACCACTTTCGAACTGGTCGTGATGCGCGAAGGCACGCAGGCCATCGGCCAGACGATCGTCGGACCGGCACTGGGCAGCCTCTGGGGCGGCGTGCTGACCACGCTGCTGTGGGGCGCGGTGCTGCTGGCGCTGCTCGCGGGCTCGATGGTGAAGCTGGTGCGCCGCTTCGTGAGCCGCTTCGGGCTGCCGCTGGTGGTGCTGTCGCTGTTGTGGCTCAGCTGGCAGTTCGCGACGCAGTTGCAGGCCAAGGGGCTGGATGCCTTCTGGGCGCGCCCCGGCGACGGCACGATGGGCATGTTCGGCGCGCTCGACCTGGTGATCGCGATGCCGGTGTCGTGGCTGCCGCTGGTGGCCGACTACGCGCGGCACGGCAAGCGCAGCTCAGGCGGCCTGGGCGGCGCGTTCGGCGGCACTTGGATCGGCTACGCGCTCGCGAACGTCTGGTGCTACGCGCTGGGCGTGATGGTGGTGAGCGTGGCCGAGCCGGGCACGGGCCTCGTCACCGCGCTGCTGCTGGCGCAGGGTGGCCTCGTGGCGCTGGGCCTCATCCTCATCGACGAGCTCGACAACGCGTACGGCGACGTCTACTCGGGCTCGGTCTCCACGCACAGCCTGCTGCCGCGCTGGAGCGTGAAGCGCTGGGGCCTGCTGCTGGCTGCGCTATGCATCGCGCTGGCGCTGGTGCTGCCGATGCACACGCTGGAACCCTTCCTGCTGATGCTGAGTTCGGTGTTCGTGCCGCTGTATGGCGTGATCATCGGCCGGCTCGGCAGCGGCGAGGCGGTGTCGCCACAAGGCACGCGGCGCAAGGTTGATCTCGGCGCAGCGCTGATCTGGATCGCGGGCATCGCCGCATATCACGCGCTCGCCAAGTGGGCGCCGCAGTTCGGCTCCGCGTTGCCGACGCTGGCGGCGACCTTCGCGCTGGCCTGGCTCAGCCGACCTTCAGCGCAAGGCGGTGCGTCGGCACTGGCGCAAAGCCGTGGTTGAGGGGACCATGACCCGCGCCGATCTTCACGCCCGCCCCCGCGGCCATCGCGCCGAGGATGTAGGCGCGCGCCCGTTCCACCGCATCGGGCAGCGCCGCGCCCAGTGCAAGGTGCGCGGCAATGGCGGACGACAGCGTGCAGCCGGTGCCGTGCAAGTTTCGGCTTTCGATGCGGCCGGAGGCCAGCCGCGTGCGCTCGCCGCCGGCCTGCAGCAGTACGTCGACCACCTCGTTGCCCGGCAGATGACCACCCTTGAGCAGCACGGCCTTCGCACCCAGTGCGAGCAGTTCGTCGGCGGCATCGTCGAGCGCATCCACGCCGTCGATGGCATGGCCGATCAGCAAGGCCGCTTCGTCGAGATTGGGCGTGACGACGACCGCGCGCGGAAACAGCTCGCGCACCAGCACCTGCACTGTCTCGGCTGCGATCAGGCGATCGCCGCTGGTGGCGACCATCACCGGGTCGAGCACCACGTTCTTCAGCTGATAGCGGTCGATGGCCCAGGCCACCCCTTCGACCACCTCGGGCGCGTGCAGCATGCCGAGCTTGACGGCATCGACGCCGATGTCTTCCACCACGGCCTGGATCTGCGCCTTGAGGAAGTCGGGCGGCACGCCGTGGATGCCCGAGACGCCGAGCGTGTTCTGCGCGGTGAGCGCGGTGATGGCCGTCATGCCATAGCAGCCCAGCGCGGCGAAGGTCTTGAGATCGGCCTGGATGCCGGCGCCGCCGCCGCTGTCGGAACCGGCGATGGAAAGCACGCGTGCGTAGCGCTGTGTGGGCTCTTGGGTGGTGCCTTGGGTCATGCCGAAAATTATCGGCGACGCGAAGGAGCCCCGGCATGAGCCTTCCTTTCGACTCCGTCGCCATCCTCGGTGCGGGCCTCATGGGCCGGCTGATGGCGGTGACGCTCGCGCGGGCCGGCTGCAAGGTCGACGTGTTCGAGGCCGGCAGCCCCGAGGCCGAAGGTGCTGCGGCGCGTGTGGCCGCCGCCATGCTCGCGCCGCTGGCCGAATCGGCCGTGGCGCCGGTGTCGGTGGTACGCATGGGGCAGCACGCCTTGTCGCGCTGGCCCGAGCTGCTCGCGCCGCTGGCGGAGCCTGTGTTCTTCCAGCGCGAAGGTACTTTGGTGCTCTGGCACCGGCAGGATGCCGCGGAGGCCACGCGCCTCGCCCGCGTGCTCGCGAACACCGGTGCGCAGGTGCCCGAGCTGGCGCCGATGCAATCCGTCGATGCCCGCGCGATCGCCACTCTGGAGCCCTCGCTGGGCCAGCGATTCGCGCAGGGCCTGTTCCTTCCAGGCGAAGGTCAGCTCGACAACCGCGCGCTGCTGGCGTCGCTGCTTGCCACGCTCGAGAGCGATCCTCGTGTCACGCTGCACTGGCAATCGCCACGTGCGCCTTCGGACTTCGCACCCGGTGCTGCCGGCCAGCCCGGCTGGGTGATCGACTGCCGCGGCCTCGGTGCCCGCCCGCAATGGAACGCACTGCGCGGCGTGCGCGGCGAGGTGATCCGCGTGCATGCGCCCGAGGTGAGCCTGCAGCGGCCCACACGCCTGGTGCACCCGCGTTACCCGCTCTACATCGCGCCCAAGCCCGGCAACCTGTTCGTGATCGGCGCGACGGAGATCGAGTCGGACGACATGTCGCCCGCCAGCGTGCGCTCCACGCTCGAACTCCTGAGCGCCGCCTACGCGGTGCACAGCGGCTTCGCCGAGGCGCGCATCGTCGAGATCGCCACGCAGTGCCGGCCCACGCTGCCCGACAACCTCCCTGCCCTGCGCCTGCCACAGCCGCGCGTGCTGCAGATCAACGGCCTGTACCGCCACGGTTTCATGATCGCGCCCGCGATGCTCGATGCCGCGATGGAGGTGCTGACGCAGGGCCACTCGCCCCTCGCGAAGAGCTTCGGCATGGAGACCCAAGACACATGACGATGAACATCCTGATCAACGACAAGCCCTTCACCCTGCCCGACGAAGCGAAGCTGACCGACGCGCTGGCCGCGCTGGAGGCCACGCCGCCCTTCGCCGTGGCTGTGAACCGCGAATTCGTTCCGCGCTCGGCCTACGCCACGCGCACGCTGCAGCCCGAAGACCGCGTCGAAGTGATCCGCCCCGTGACGGGCGGCTGATTGATGGAGACAACAGAAATGACGACCACGAACGATCCCCTGGTGCTCTATGGCGAGACCTTCCAGAGCCGCCTGCTGCTGGGCACCGCGCGCTATCCCTCGCCCGACCTGCTCGAAGCCGCGGTGAAGCGCGCGAAGCCCGCGATGCTGACAGCCTCGCTGCGCCGGCAGACGGCCAGCCAGGGCTCGGGCAACAGCGAACTGGGCAACGGCTTCTGGGAGCTGCTGCGCAAGCTCGCGGTGCCGGTGCTGCCGAACACCGCCGGCTGCCACAGCGTGGAGGAGGTGGTCGCCACCGCGCAGATGGCGCGCGAGCTCTTCGACACGCCATGGATCAAGCTGGAGCTGATCGGCGACGACTACACGCTGCAGCCCGATACGCTGAACCTGGTCGACGCAGCCTCGCAGCTGATCCGCGAGGGCTTCAAGGTGCTGCCCTACTGCACCGAGGACCTGGTGCTGTGCCAGCGGCTGGTTGACGTCGGCTGCCAGGCGGTGATGCCGTGGGCCGCGCCCATCGGCACCGGCCGCGGGCCGGTCAATCCCTACGCGCTGCAGGTGTTGCGCGACCGCCTCAAGGTGCCGATGCTGGTGGACGCGGGCCTGGGTCTGCCTTCGCACGCTTGCCAGGTGATGGAGTGGGGATACGACGGCGTGCTGCTGAACACCGCCGTCGCGCTGGCGCAGGACCCGGTCGCGATGGCCGGCGCCTTCGCCGACGCGGTGCAGGCCGGCCGCAGCGCGCATCGCGCCGACGCCATGGCCGCGCAGGAGGCCGCGCAACCCAGCACGCCCGTGCTCGGCACCCCTTTCTGGCACCACGAATCATGAGCACCACCTTCGACTCCGGCGCCATCGCGCAGGCCATCGTCGCGGCGCACGGCTTGCGCCTCGGCGCAATCACGTCGGCGCCGGTGAGCGCGCCGAGCTTCTCTTCCGACGATCCGGTGTATCGCGGCGCCAAGCGCGCGTGCTCCGCGCTGGGCTTCATCGAGATCGACGCCGAATGCCTGGCCCACGCCTGGCGCGCGCAGACGCAGCGCCTGAGCAGCTTCGACGCCGCGCTGTGGCCCGATGCGCCGGAAGACTTCGGCATGCGCCCCTTTCCGCCCACCGCTCGCGACGACGCGTTTCCGCCCTGCCCTGAGCGGCTCGGCCTCTATGCCGTGCTGCCCGATGCCCAATGTGTCGGCCGCATGGCGCGCGCGGGCGTGCCGACGGTGCAGCTGCGCTTCAAGTCGGACGACGGCGCCGCCATCGAGCGCGAGGTGCAGGCGGCCGTCGAGGCGGTGCAAGGCACGGGCGCTCTGCTCTTCATCAACGACCACTGGCAGACGGCCATCGCGGCCGGCGCCTACGGCATCCATCTGGGCCAGGAGGATCTCGACGCGCTCTCGCCCGAAGACCTCGGCCGGCTGCGCGCATCGGGCCTGCGGCTGGGCGTCAGCACGCATGGCTATGCGGACATGGTGCGCGCCGACAAGGTGAGTCCGAGCTACATCGCCATGGGCGCGGTGTACCCGACCACACTAAAGAAGATGGCGACTGCGCCGCAGGGCGTGGCGCGGCTGGGCGCCTATGCACGGCTGCTGCGCGGCTATCCGCAGGTCGGCATCGGCGGCATCGATGCGGTGCGGCTGCCGGAGGTGCTGGCGACCGGAGTCGGCTCCGTCGCGGTGGTGCGCGCGCTGGTCGCGGCCGAAGACCCCGAGGCCACCGCCGCGCAATGGATGGCGGCCATCGATGCCGCCGCGGGCAAATGAACAGAATGAAAAAGACCGAGCTTCCCTTCGATTCTTCCAGCCGGCACCGGCTGTCTCCCGTCTCGCGCGCGCTGGCAGCCATGCTCTTCGCCGCGGCGTGCTCAGCGCATGCGCAGCAGCAATCCGCGCTGCCCGAGATCACCGTCAGCGAAGGCACGACCGCGCCGCAGGCCGACGTCAGCGGCTTCGGCGACGTGCCGCTGCGCGAGCTGCCGATCTCGGCCACGGTGATCGACAGCAAACAACTGCAGGCCAGCGGCGCGCGCCGGCTCGCCGACCTCACGCAATTCGACGCCTCGGTCACCGACGCCTACAACGCCGCCGGCTACTGGGACTACCTCACGGTACGCGGCTTCGTGCTCGACAACCGCTTCAACTACCGGCGCGAGGGCTTGCCGATCAGCGCCGAGACATCGATCCCGCTCGACAACAAGGAGCGCGTCGAGATCCTGCGCGGCACCAGCGGCATACAGGCCGGCACCAGCGCGCCGGGCGGGCTGGTCAACTACGTCGTGAAGCGGCCCACCGAACAGGACCTGCGCACAGTGCGCATCGAGATCTCAAGCCGCGGCAGCCTGCTGGGCGCCATCGACCTCGGCGGGCGCTTCGGCGAGAACAGGCAGTTCGGCTACCGCATCAACGTGGCGAGCGAGAACCTCAAGCCGCTGACGCACAACCTGGACGGCAACCGCAACCTGTTCTCGCTCGCGGCCGACTGGCGCATCACGCGCGACTCGGTGCTGGAGTTCGAGATCGAGCAAAGCCGCAAGACGCAGCCCAGCCAGAACGGCTACAGCCTGCTGGGCAGCGTGCTGCCGGCGCCGGTCGATCCGCGCATCAACCTCAACAACCAGCCGTGGTCGCAGCCCTCGGTGTTCAAGGCGCTGACGGGCACGGTGCGCTTCAGCCAGGCGCTGAACGCCGACTGGCGCTGGAGCGCGCAGATCGGCCAGCAGCGCCTGAAGAGCGACGACCGCCTGGCCTATGCCTTCGGCTGCGGCGCCGAAGGCAACTACGACCGCTACTGCTCCGACGGCACCTTCGACTTCTACGACTTCCGCAGCGACAACGAGCGCCGCACGCTGACAGCCGGCAGCATCAACCTGAAGGGCAACGTGACGACGGGCAGCGTGCGGCACGAACTCGGCTTCGGGCTGATGCAAAGCCGCGTGCGCAACCGCTTCGACAACCAGGCCTACAACTACGCGGGCACCGGCAACATCTGGGGCACGGCCATCGTGCCGCCCGCGCCGGACGCCACCACGCCGCAGACCAACCGCGACGAACGATCGACCGAGTTCTCGGTGCAGGACGCGATCCGCTGGAACGACCGCTTCACCACCTGGCTCGGCACGCGCCACACGCGGCTCGACCGCCGCAGCATCGGCAACGACGGCTCGAACCCGACCGGCTACAAGCAGGACGTGACCACGCCGTGGATCGCCGCAAGCTACGCCATCCAGCCGGGACTCATGGCCTATGCGAGCTGGGGGCGCGGTGTCGAGTCGCAGGTGGTTCCGAACAAGATCTCGCAGTACAGCAACGCCGGGCAGGCCCTGCCCGCGCTGCGCTCGCGCCAGTGGGAACTGGGCATCAAGGGCGGCAGCGATGCCTTCAACTGGCAGCTCGCATGGTTCGACATCTCGCGGCCGCTGACCAACACCGACCTGTGCAGCGGCTTGTGCGAAGTGCGCAACGACGGCAAGGCGGTGCATCGCGGCCTCGAAGCGGGCGCGCAGTGGAACCAGGGGCCGTGGCGCATCGGCGGCAGCCTGACGCTGATCGATGCCAAGCGGCGCGGCAGCACGGCCAATCCAGCGCTCAACGGCGAGTCGCCCACGAACGTGCCCAAGCAGGTGCTGCGCGCGCAGACCGCCTACCGCTTCGCATCGGTGCCGGGCCTCGAGGTGGCGGGACAGCTCTCGTACGAAGGCCGCCGCAACGTGCTGCCCGATGGCTCGGTCACGCTGCCTTCGTGGACGCGCGTGGATGCGGTGCTGCGCTACGACACCAAGCTGCGCGGCGCGAACGCGAGCTGGACCTTGTCGGTCGACAACCTCTTCGATCGCCGCTACTGGAAGGAATCGCCCTACCAGTTCAGCCACGTGTACCTGTTCCCCGGTGCGCCGCGCACGCTGCGCCTGGGGCTGAGCGTTGCTCTTTGAATGCGAAGTTGAAAAGCCGCAAAAAAGAACGCTATAATCTAAGGCTTGTTCCTCGATAGCTCAGTCGGTAGAGCGCCGGACTGTTAATCCGTAGGTCCCTGGTTCGAGCCCAGGTCGAGGAGCCACCATCAAGCCGCAAGGCCACTGGAAGCCCTGCTACTCACAAGGTAGCGGGGCTTTTCATTTGCGGTGGTGTTCGGCGTTTGTTGCGATCAATCGTCGCATCGATGCAAAAAATGCAGTCGAGCGGCCGGGAACGGCAAATCCATTGCATATAATTTAAGGCTTGTTCCTCGATAGCTCAGTCGGTAGAGCGCCGGACTGTTAATCCGTAGGTCCCTGGTTCGAGCCCAGGTCGAGGAGCCACCATCAAGCCGCAAGGCCTATGAAGAGCCCGCTGTCTTTATCGGACAGCGGGCTTTTTCTTTGCCGCGACCAGATGGCCTGCATGAGCAAAGTCGGCTAAGTGCTCTTCTCGCGAAAGGCGCACACTCGCGCGCATGGAAGGCAGCCGTCGCATCGAGCAGGACTACCGCGCCCGCGTGGCGCGCGCCGTCGCGACCATCGTTGCCGATCCAATGGCCGAGCATCGGCTCGAGGACCTCGCGCGGCTCGCGCACTTCTCGCCCTTCCACTTCCACCGCGTCTACGCGAGCGTGGCCGGTGAAACCGTGGCCGCCACGGTCCGCCGCGTGCGACTGGCGCTCGCCACCCGGCTGCTGGAAAACGGCGACCAGAGCATCACGCAGGTCGCGCTGGCCGTGGGTTACGAAAGCCCGCAGGCCTTCACGCGCGCGTTCGGCCAGTTCACGGGACAGTCGCCGCGCTCGTTCCAGCAGAAGGTGGTGCGGGCGATCCTCGACGTCGACGTGTTGCCGCAACCCGATGAACGAATCGCCGCACCGGCCGTACGGATCGTCGAGCACCCGACGCGGCGGCTTCACGCGCTGCGGCACCAGGGGCCGTTCTCCACGATTCCGCACACCCATCGGCGGCTGCGCCAGCATGCAGGCTCCGCGCGCATCTCGGATCGCTGGGGCGCCTCCTTCGGCGATTCCGAGAGCGGCGCCGGCTACAGCTACTACGCCGCGTTGGACTCCCCCGACCCCTGGCCGGACGCCCCCGAGATAGAGATGCTCGACATTCCCGGCGGCTGCTACGCGGTGCATCGCCTTGCCGGCCCGTACACGCAGATCAACGCCGCCGTGCGCGCCCTCTACATCCGCTGGCTGCCCGCCAGCGGCTACGAGCCCGACGACCGGCCCACGCTGGAGCACTACCTGAATTCGCCGCGACAGGTCTCGCAGGCGGAACTGCGCACCGATCTGCTCATTCCCATCCGCCGCACGAGGGCGGCGTGAGTAAGGCCAGCGCGGCTGGAACGCGATGCCCCGCACATCCCGCGTCACGTGAGGCCATTGCTTGATGGGCCCAGGTCACGTCCCTACACTCGCGCGAATGGCCCGTCTTTCGTTCGACTCCCGCAAGCACGCTGCACTCGATGCAGCGCGCGCCGGCGATGTCGCGACCGCGGCGACCATGGCCGCCTACCGACGCACTTGCGCACTTTCCTGAGCCCGGCGGTCCGCTACCCTTCCTTCTGATGCGCGAACCATTGACCGCCGGGCACCCGCCGCGCGGCCGCGACGCCGTTCATTTCATCACTCACTGACGGCGCCGCACTCGATTGGAGTGCTTCATGCTTGCAACCATTCACGGAGAGCGCACGCTCACCGAACTCGACTTCGTCCGCCTGGGCAAACTGGCGGATCACCAGCTTCCGCCGGCGCTCGCCGAACTGCTCGACGCAGCGGACGTGCTGCCCTCGCGCGAAGTCCCGGCAGACCTCGTGACGATGAATTCCCAGGTGGAGATCGAAGACCCGGCCACTGGCCAGCGCCAGCAGATCACGCTGTGCTATCCGGGCGATTCGCAGCCCGGCGCGGGCTTCGTCTCGGTGCTGTCGCCGGTCGGCATCGGCTTGCTGGGCGTGAAGGCCGGCGCGCTCGCCTGCTGGCGCATGCCCAACGGCGTGGAGCGCTCAGCGCGCGTGTCGGCGGTGCTCTTCCAGCCGGAGGCCAGCGGCGACTACACGCGCTGAGGCCGGTCGTTCGCTCAGTGCTTGATCACGGCGCTGGTGCGGTCCTTGGCGCTGTCGATGGTCGCGCTCACGGAGCTCGTGTTGACCGCCAGGGCCACCAGGATGGAGCCGACGAAAGCCGGATCGGCCGCGCCGCCGAATTTCGAGGATCCTGCGATGACCAGCGCCTGCTGCACCTGCTGGCGGGTCAGTTCCAAGGCTGCTTCTCCAACGATGTTCTTCTTGGTCGCCATCTGAAAACTCCTGGAAGTGAGGGTCCGACTGTAACTTTCGGGGCCGCTGCTTCGCGGCGCTCCTCCTCGACGGGCCGGCGGCGCAGGCACGGCCGTTGTTTCACCGCGCTTCCAAACGTTTCCAAAGTAATAGAATCGCCCCGCTCCTCCCGCCCGTCCCCGGCGCATCGCGCCTGCACGACGGCAGCGACAGGAGCGATCGAGGACATGGGTTGCCGTTGCCCACGCGTCCCCGGTTTCGGACTCTGGTCGAGGCGCCACCCACGCGGTGGACGGCAAGCGACCAGGCCGCGCGAACATGCACATGACTTTCGGCACTGGTGTGCCGGATTCTCGGACCGTATCGTCGCGCGGTCGCCGGCGGCGCGTCGAATCGGGAGGTCATACAGGCCAAGGCAGATCCATCTTCGATCTTGACAAGTGACGTCCGCAACGGGCGCCGCATTCTTTTCACTTGACCAGATCGGGACATGGCTTTTTCTAAACTCTCTCTCGCAAGCGCACTCGCCGGCCTGCTGGCCCTTTCGGGCTGCCAGACCATGGACATGCAAATGGGCAGCCAGTCGGCCAAGACCGTGGCCACCGGCAGCGCCGCCGGCGCCGCAACCTCCGGCGAAAGCAGCCAGCTCGAGCGCTGCGATTCGCCGCTGGGCACGGTCTCGCTGATCGAGAACGTGAACGCGGGCTGGTACACCATCCTCACCGGCGAATACAAGCTGCCTCCCACGGCCAACCTGCTGCGCCTGCTGGTGCAGCAGTCGAACTGCTTCGTGGTGGTCGAGCGCAGCGCAGCCGGCATGAACGCGATGACGCGCGAACGCGCGCTGATGCAGTCGGGCGAAATGCGCGGCGGCAGCAATTTCGGCCGCGGCCAGATGGTGGCGTCCGACTACGGCCTGTCGCCCGAGATCGTGTTCAGCAACAGCGATGCCGGTGGCCTGGGCGGCGCGCTCGGCGGCCTGGTGGGCGGCGGCCGCGGCCGCGCCATCGCCAGCCTCGGCGCGAGCCTGCAGACCAAGGAAGCCAGCGCGCTGCTGACGCTGATCGACAACCGCTCGGGCGTGCAGGTCGCTGCCGCCGAAGGCAGTGCTTCCAAGACCGACTTCGCGGGCTTCGCCGGCCTGGGCGGCCTCTCCGCCGCCGGTGGCATCGGCGGCTACACCCGCACGCCGCAGGGCAAGGTGATCGCGGCGGCCTTCATGGACGCCTTCAACCAGATGGTCCGCTCGCTGCGCAACTACAAGGCGCAGACGGTGCGCGGCCAGGGCCTGGGCGGCGGCGGCCGTCTGGGCGTGGACGGCGGAGCGGCTCCCTCGCAGACCTCGGCGCCCGGCGCCGCGCCGGCAACCCGCCGCCGCAAGTAAGGCAGCAGCCCGCCGGCCGCACCCGCCTCGCTCAGAGGTAGCGCGTCTCGGCCGGCGCCTCGAACCAGTTGTTGTTGCGCCCGTCCATGTACCGGACGGGCACCGTCGACAGTTCCTCCAGCGTCACGCCGTCCAGGCAGTTCACCGCCACGCTCACGTAGGCGCCGCCGATTTCGGGCACGTTGCCACGTCCGAAAGAGCGCACGCCGCAGTTCCTGCAGAACAGCCACTCTGTGCTGTGCGAGTTGAACTGGTACAGCGACAGCTCCTCCTCCCCCGCCAGCAGCGTGAAGGCATCCGGCTTCACGATCGCGCCCCATGCGCGGGTCTTGGTGCAGATCGAGCAATTGCACTTGCCGGTGCCTTCTGCGAGATCGATCAGGGCCTGGAAGCGAACCTTGCCGCAATGGCAGCTGCCGTTGTATGTCTTCTTCATGGGTCGGTGTCCTGTGCTCCGCGGTGCGGGGGTTGAAAGTGGAAGCAAGGTTACGACCCATTGCGGACAGATCCTGTCCTCGATTACAGGCATGATGCGCGCATGCTGTCCGCCACCGCACGCCTGATCCGGCTTCTTTCGCTGTTCCAGGCGCAGCGCTCCTGGACGGGCGCCGACCTCGCCGCCCGGCTCGAGATCACCGAGCGCACGCTGCGCCGCGACGTCGAGCGCCTGCGCAGCCTGGGCTACACAGTCGATTCCACCTCCGGCGTGGCCGGCGGCTACCGGCTGGGCGCGGGCACAGCGATGCCGCCGCTGCTGCTGGAGGACGAGGAAGCCATCGCAGTCGCGCTCGGCCTGGGCAACCCGGCCGGCGCCACTGGCGACATCGGGAACGCCTCGATGCGCGCGCTGGCCAAGCTCGAGCAGCTGATGCCGCCGCGCCTGCGCCGCCGGCTCGACAGCGTGCGCGCATCGGTGGTGCCGGTGATGCACGACAAGTCGCCCGTGCGCCTGAAGGCCGTGTCCTTCCTGGCCGAAGCGTGCACCGAGCGGCTCGAACTGCGCTTCGGCTACCGCGACCACCACGACGCCCTCACCGAGCGAACCGCGCAGCCGCATCGCGTGGTGCAGACGGGACGGCGCTGGTACCTGCTGGCATGGGACACCGCGCGCGAGGACTGGCGCACCTTCCGCCTCGACCGCATCGTCGATCCCGAGCCCACCGGCGAGCGCTTCACGCCGCGCCGGCTGCCCCATGGCGACGTCGCGAGCTACATGGAGCATGCGCTGAAGGTCTCCCCCTACCTGCATCACGCGCAGGTGGTGGTGCACGCGCCCGCCGGCGCGCTCGAGCCCTACCTCGGCTGGGTCAGCGGCACGCCGCAGGACACCGGCGAAGGCGCCACCCGCATCGCCACCGGCGCCAATTCGCTCGACGCGCTGTCGGTCTGGCTCGGTTGCCTACCGTACGATTTCGAGGTCGAATCGCCTCGTGAACTGGTCGAACACCTCGCCCTGGTTGCTTCGCGGCTCGCAAGGTCGGCGGGCAAGGCGGCGGGCAGTCCACCGAGCAGCCACCGAAAACCGTAGGCCGCCTCCCCCGTATATAGGATGGGCAGCCCGCAAGCCGCCCCCTACCCTTTGTGCCATCCAGCAGAAATCCAAGGCCTTCTTTCCCATGCGCCTCATCGTCACGTCATGCATGAGCGCATCCAGCCTCCACAACCCGGTGTACCAGGCATGACCGCGGAAACACAGGTCGCCCTCGTCGAAGACGACACCGGCATGCGCGAACGCATCTCGCGCGTGGTGGACGCGGACCCGTCCCTGAGCCTGGCCTACAGCGCCTCCAACGCCAGCGACATCCTGCGCTGGCTGGTCGACAACCCGATCGACGTGCTTTTGGTGGACCTCGGCCTGCCCGACCGGCCCGGGCTGCAGGTGATCAGCCAGTGCCGCAACATGCAGCCCGCCTGCGCGGTGATGGTGCTTTCGATCTTCGGCGACGAGGCCAACATGGTCCAGGCATTCGAGGCCGGCGCCAGCGGCTACCTGCTGAAGGACGGCACCGAGGCCGATCTCGCCACCCACATCCGCCACCTGCGCGCCGGCGGCTCGCCGATGTCGCCGGTGATCGCGCGCAAGCTGCTGCGCCGCTGGCAGGCCCATTCGGGCGCCGCACCCAGGGAGCAGGCGGCGGCCAAGACTGCTGGCACCGCGACGGTCGCCCCGGAGCGCCTGTCGCCGCGCGAGTTCGAGGTGCTCGACCTGGTCTCTCGTGGTTTCACCTATGTCGAAGTCGGGGTGCAGATGGGAGTCTCGGCCTCGACTGTCCAAACCCATATCCGCAATATCTACGGCAAGCTGGATGTGCACAACAAATCGGAAGCTGTGTTCGAGGCCCGCAACCTCGGCTGGCTTCCCTAGCGTGACCGCCGGCGGCCTCTGCCGCCTGCTGCTCGCCGCCCTGTGCCTGTGGCTCGTGCTGGCGTCGGCGGGGACCCGAGCCGACGCGGCGGAAGCGCCCGATGCCTTCGACGTCGTCTGGGCCGAGGCCGAGCTCGAACCCGATGGCCAGCCCGTGCAGCAGCGCCGGGTGCAGCTGCCTTTTCGCTGGGACCACGAGTTCCCCGGCCGCGGCGGCAAGGCGACCTACCGCATCGAGCTGCCCGCCGCCGCCGTGCCGGCCGGCAAGTCCGCGGCCGTGCTGCTCTCGGGCGCGGGCAACCAGGTGGCGATCTCGTTCAACGACGCGCTGGTGGCCAGCTACGGCACGCTGGGCATACCGAACTACGACGCCTCCAAGAGCAACCTGCTGGTGCCGGTGCCGGCCGTGCTGCAGCAGGACGGCCAGCCGCAGTCGCTGGTGGTGCGCACCACCATCCAGCGTCAGCGCGGCGCGGGGCTGGCCAGCATCCACTACGGCCCGGAGGCCTCGCTGGCGGCGGTCTACCGTGCGCGGCAGAACTGGCGCAACACCTCGGCCATCGTCTACGCGGTGAGCCTGCTGCTGATGGGCGGCATCGCCGGCGGGCTGTGGCTGCGCCAGCGCGACGCGCTCTACGGCTGCTTCGCGCTGGCGGCGCTGTCGGGCGTGGCGCGCAATCTCGACCGCGTGTGGCCCGACATGGCCATTCCCTGGCCGCTGTGGGGCGCCATCGTGGCGGTCTGCTATGCCTGCCACATCGGGCTGATCGCGCGCTTCGTGCTGCTGGTGCTGGAGCGCAACCCGCCGTGGCTGGTGCGCTCCATCTACACCGCGCTGGCGCTGTCGGTCACGCTGGCCTGTGCCTCCTTCGCCTTCGCGCAGCCGCTGCTGTGGACCGGCGGCCTCGTCATCCTGCAATGCATCAGCATCATCTGCCTGCCCTACGTGGTGTACGGCGCGCTGGTAGACCGGCGCCGCATCGCGGGCGTGCTGATGGCCGCGGGCACGCTGGCCATCCTGGCCGGCGCGCACGACCTGCTGCTGGTGCGCATGGGCCTCTTCGGCGGCGCCTACTACACGCTCACGGCGCACGCGATGTTCTTCTTCGTGATGATCCTGGCCGGCCTGGTGGTGGAGCGCTACAGCCGCACCGTGGCCGACTACCGCGCGCTCAACGCCAACCTCGCGGCCCGCGTGGCCGAGCGCGAGGACCAGTTGCGCAGTGCCTTCGACACCATGCGCCAGCAGCAGCAGGAACAGGCCGTGCTGCTGGAGCGGCAGCGCATCATGCGGGAGATCCACGACGGCGTCGGCTCGCAGCTGGTCGGGCTGCTCAACGTGGTGACGCAGGCCCGGCCAGACCGCACGGTGATCGAGGAACACGTGAAGCTCGCGCTCGACGAGATGCGCATGGCCGTCGATTCGCTGCAGCCCACGCACGACGACCTGGCCACCGTGCTGGCGACGCTGCGCTACCGCCTGCAGCCGCGGCTCGATGCAGCCGCCATCGAGCTGGTGTGGGACGTGGAAGTGATCCCGCAGTTGGAGCCCTTCGCCGCGCAGGCGGCCCTGCAGCTGCAGCGCATCCTGCTGGAGGCCTTCACCAACGTGCTCAAGCACGCGGGCGCCACGCGCATCGTGATGCACGCGAGCTGGCACGGGGAAGAGACGCCTTCGCTGGTGCGCATCATGCTCACCGACAACGGACGCGGCCTGCCTTCGGTGCAGGCCAACAGCGGGAGAACGGGCCACGGCATCGCCAACATGCGGGCGCGCGCGCAGTCCATCGGCGCGCGGCTGCAGATCGAGACGGCGGACCCGGCCGCCGGCGGCACGCGCATGCAGCTCGACTGGCCCTGCTCGCCCGCCTGAGGCGCCGCGCGGTCAGCGCAGGGCAAAGGCCAGCGTCACCGCGCCGAGCGCCAGCAGCCCGAGGCCGGCGATGAAGACCATTTCGCCCCACGCCTCCAGCTTCGCGCCGGAGCTGCGCGAGCGCATCGAGATGAAAGACAGCAACGCGCTGGCCAGGAAGACCAGCGCGTCCACCGCGAGAAGGCGGTCGATCAGCAGCCGCATGTCGTCGCGCGGCCCGAGGTGCCCGATGGACATCACGGTCATGCACACGCCGATCATGGTGGCCGACGTGGGCAGGATGTGCGCCGAGAGGCTCTGGGCTCGCGACGTCATACCTGAAAGCGGGATCAGCCGATCCGGACCGGCACGAAGATCTTGTCTTCACCGCGCTGGATCAACAGCGCCACCGATTTGTTGCTGGCCTTCGCCACCACCTCGCGCACCTGCTCCACGCTCTGCGCGGGTGTGCCGTTGATGGCCAGCAGCACGTCGCCCGCCTGTACGCCGGCCTGAGCCGAGGGGCCGGCGGCATCCTCGATCAGCAGGCCGTTGTCGACGGAGGCTTCTCGCTTTTCCTGCGGCTGCAGCGGGCGCAGCGCCAGGCCCAGCTTGCCCTGGCCCACGTCGGCATCGGCCTTCGCGACCTTGGCGGGCTTGTCGCTCGCATCGCCGAGCTTGGCCTGCAGCTCCTGGCGTTCGCCCTGGCGCCACACTTCGAGCGTGACCTTCTTGCCCGGCGCCTGCTGGCCGATCACCGCGGGCAGGTCGCCCGAGGACACGATGGGCTGGCCGTCGACCTTGCGGATCACGTCGCCCGCCTTCAGGCCGGCCTTGTCGCCGGGGCCGCCCTTCTCGATGTTGGAGACCAGCGCGCCTTCGGGCCTGTCGAGCTTGAACGAATCGGCGAAGGCCTGGTTCACCTCCTGCACCGCGATGCCCAGACGCGCATGCTGCGCCTTGCCGGTGGCGACGATCTGGTCCTTCACCTGGATCGCCACGTCGATCGGGATCGCGAACGACACGCCCTGGTAGCCGCCGCTGCGGCTGTAGATCTGCGAGTTGATGCCGACCACCTCGCCGCGCGTGTTGAGCAGCGGACCGCCGGAGTTGCCGGGGTTCACGGCCACGTCTGTCTGGATGAAGGGCACGTAGCTGTCGTCGGGCAGCGAGCGGCCCTTGGCGCTCACCACGCCGGCCGTCACGGTGTTCTCGAAGCCGAAGGGCGAGCCGATCGCCAGCACCCATTCGCCGACCTTCAGGTCCTTGGTTTTGCCCAGCGCGAGCACCGGCAGGTTCTTCGCGTCGATCTTGAGCACCGCGATGTCGGTCTTGGCATCGGCGCCCAGCACCTTCGCGCGGTATTCGCGGCGGTCGGTGAGCTTGACGGTGACTTCCTTCGCGTCCTTCACGACGTGGGCGTTGGTGATGATGATGCCGCTGGGGTCGACGATGAAGCCCGAGCCCTGCGCGCGCACCGGCACCTCGCGCTGCTGCTGCTGGCCGCGCGGGTTCATCTGGCCTTGGAAGCGGCGGAAGAACTGGAACATCGGATCGTCCGGATCGATGCCCTGGATCTCCGCGGCGGCCTCGTCGTCGGAGGCCTTCATGGTGCCGGTCACGCTGATGTTGACCACGGCCGGGCCGTCGCGCGAAGTGATCGTCGAGAAGTCGGGCAGCGTGACCATGGCGGCCGGCGCGGTGGCGACGGCATTCGTGGTCGGCGCGCCCACGGCGCGGGCGCTGGTGTAGGCGCCGGCGCCGACGGCACCGATCACGCCGGCGCTTGCCAGCGCGATGGCCAGGGCACGGGGAGAAGTCAGACGTGAGTTCATTTGTCGGTTCCTTTCAAGGCGTATGGACGCAAAACGATGAAAGGAATGTCGCGGGTCTGACTTAAGCGCCGCTTAAACGGCGCGGCGCCGCCGCAAGGGGCTCAGGCGCGCGCCGGAAAGCGCACCAGCACGCGCAGCCCGCCAAGGCTGGGCGACTGGTCGAGCGCCACCGTCGCCCCATGCAGATCGGCGATCGACTTGACGATGGACAGCCCCAGGCCGCTGCCCGGCGCCTGCGATTCACCCGAGCGGTAGAACCGGTCGAGCACCCGCTCGCGCTCCTCGGGCGGCAGGCCCGGTCCGCTGTCGTCCACGGTGAGCTCGACGGCGTCGCCCTGGCGCGCGATGCCGATGTCGACCCGGCCCTCGACCGGCGTGTACTTGATGGCGTTCTCCAGCAGGTTGCGCAGCAGCATGCGCAGGGCTTCCGACTGGCCGTGCACCACCGCCGCCTCGTCTGCATGCGCGATGCCGATGTCGATGCCGCGCGCCTGCGCAGCCGCCACCGCGTCGGACACCGCGAGCCGCGCGACCTCGGCCAGATCCACCGGCTCGGGCTTGGCTCCGGCCGCCATGCTGGCCTCATGCCGTGCCAGCGCGAGCATCTGCTCGACAAGCCGCGTCGCGCGGTCGATGCCCGCCACCAGCCGGCTCACGGCGAGCTCGCGCGAGGCATCGTCGGGCGCGCGCTGCAGGCCCTGCACCTGCAGCTTGAGCGCGGCCAGGGGCGAACGCAGCTCGTGCGCTGCATCGGCGACGAAGTGCTTCTGCGCATCGAAGGCATGGCGCACGCGGTCGAACAGCAGGTTCAGCTCCTGCACCAGCGGGCGCACCTCGTCGGGCAGGTTCTCCTCGCTCACCGGGGAAAGATCGTCCGCCTGCCGCGAGGCCACCTGCCTTCGCACGCGCGCCACCGGCGCGAGCGACCGGCTCACCACCCACCACACGACCAGCATCAGCAGCGGCGCCATCAGCGCCACCGGCGCGATGGTGCGCAGCGCCAGCGTGCCGGCCATGTGGCGCCGCGCCGCCATGTCCTGCGCCACCTGGATCACCAGCCCGCGCGTCTGCATCGAGAACACGCGGTAGGTGGTGCCGCGCGCGTTCACGTCGGCGAAGCCCAGCACCGCCAGTTGCGGCAATGCGGCCTGCTCCGCGGATTCGAAGATGCGCACGCCGTCGGCCGTCCATACCTGCACGACGAAATCGAAGTTCTGCTCGGCGGCGCCCAGCCCACCCACCGCGGCGCTCGGCGGCAGGCCCGCGCGCAGCGACAGCGCCATCTGCTGCATGTGGTAGTCGAAGATGTCGTCGGCTTCCGCGAGCACCGTGCGGTAGGCCACCAGCGCCTGCGCGCCCGCAGCCAGCACGATCGCCGCGAGCAGGAACCACAGCAGCCGGGCGCGCAAGGAACCGGTCAGCGAACCAAACAACCTCCTCATTCAAGCCCCCTTCGCGAGACGTCACGGAACCGGCTTCGCCGGTCCGTAGACGTCGCCCCCGGAAGGGGGTTGGCGAAGCGACACGAAGTGCGCGAAGCCTGGGGGCGAGTCATAGCTTCGGCACCATGTAGCCGACGCCTCGCACGTTGCGGATGAACTCCGCGCCGAGCTTCTTGCGCAGCCCGTGCACGTACACCTCGACCGCGTTGCTGCTGATCTCGTCCTTCCAGCTGTAGAGCTTCTCCTCGAGCTGAGCGCGCGACAGCACCATGCCGGGCCGCGCCAGCAGCGGCTCCAGCACGGCCCATTCGCGCGCCGACAGCACCACCGGCTGGCCGGCCACCGTGACCTCGCGCGTGGCCGGGTTGATGCTCACGCCCATGTGCTCGTACACCGGCTCGGCGCGCCCCGCCGCGCGGCGCAGCAAGGCGCGGATGCGGGCCAGCAGCTCGTCGAGGTCGTAAGGCTTGAGAACGTAATCATCGGCGCCTGCATCGAGGCCTTCGATGCGCTGCTGCACCGAGTCGCGCGCGGTGGCGATCAGCACCGGCATGCGCTGCTTGCGCGCGCGCAGGTTGCGCAGCACCTCCAGCCCGTCGCGTCTGGGCACGCCCAGGTCGAGCATCACGAGGTCGTATTGCTGGGTGCGCAGGGCCGATTCGGCGGCCTCGCCGTCTTTCACCCAGTCCACCGCGTACTGTTCGGCGCGCAGCAGGTCGAGCACCGCTTCGCCGATCATCACGTCGTCTTCGAGGAGGAGGAGTCGCATGGTTGTGTCCGTTTCGGGGATTCGAGGCGCGGGCCGCAGCCAAAGTTCAGATCGGCTCGGAGCTCACAGCAGAGACCGCACTTCGCGCGCGGCTTCGAAAAGCAACGGCAGCATCTCGCGCTGCAGCGCCTCCTCCTGGTAGCGCGTGCCCGAGAGAACCACGTTGAGCGCCGCCACCGTGCGGCCCTGCATGTCGCGCAGCGGCACGGCCAGCGCCTGCACGCCCAGTTCGTGTTCTTCGCTGGCGAAGCAGTAGTCGTCCTTGCGCGCACGGGCGATCAGCTGCCGCAGGCCTCGCGCCTGGGTCACGGTGCGGGGTGTGAGCCGCGCCAGGTGCCGGCCCTTGAGCCATTGCGTGAATTGCGTCGGCGCCATCGCCGCCAGCAGCACGCGCCCGGTGGAAGTGGCATGCGCGGGCAACCGAGCGCCCAGGTGCAGGCCGTACGCGAGCACGCGGGTCGGCGTGCCGTAGGTGCCGCTGCGCGCGACGATGACGACCTCCTCCCCGTCGAGCACCACGGCCGAGAACGATTCGCCGGTCTGCGCCGCGAGCCGGTTCAACGTGGGCTGCAGCGCGCGCGGCAGGCGCGACGAGGCGAGATAGCTGCCCGAGAAGCGCAGCACCTTCGGCGCCATCCAGAAATAGCTGCCGTCGGTTTCCAGGTAGCCCAGGTGGGCCAGCGTCAGCAGGTGGCGGCGGGCGGCGGCGCGCGTGAGGCCGGCGCGCTCGGCGGCCAGCGTGGCGTTCAGGCGCTGGCGCTCGGTGTCGAAGCTTTCGAGCACCGCCATTCCCTTGGCGATGCCCTCGATGAAATCGGCCTTGGCGATGCTCATTCTTCGATGGATGGAAGAGGTGGTTCGTCGTCTGTGGAAGTGTTGCGCGATGATCGCGCACGCATTCGCATGATCGCACACAGCCGCGCAAGCGACCTCCACAGCACGACCGGGGCGGCCTACGCTCCACGAAACCCTCTCGGAGACACGAAACATGCGCACCCAGGTCGCCATCATCGGAGCCGGTCCCGCCGGCCTGCTGCTCGGGCAGCTTCTGTACAAGGCAGGCATCGACAACGTCATCGTCGAACGCCAGAGCGGCGACTACGTGCTCGGCCGCATCCGCGCCGGCGTGCTGGAGCAGGTCACGATGGACCTGCTGGCGCGTGCTGGCGTCGACGCCCGTGCGAAGGCCGAAGGGCTGCCGCACGAGGGCATCGAGCTGCTCTTCAAGGGCGCGCGCCACCGCATCGACATGCACGGCCTCACGGGCGGCAAACAGGTAACGGTGTACGGCCAGACCGAAGTGACGCGCGACCTGATGGAAGCGCGCGCGGCCGAAGGGCTCACCACCATCTACAGCGCAGCCAACGTGAGCCTGCACGACTTCCAGTCGGGCAAGCCGCGCGTGCGCTACGAGAAAGACGGCCAGACGCACGAGATCGAATGCGACTTCATCGCCGGCTGCGACGGCTACCACGGCGTGAGCCGCGCCAGCGTGCCGGCCGATGCGATCCAGACCTACGAGAAGATATACCCCTTCGGCTGGCTAGGCGTGCTGGCCGACGTGCCGCCGGTGTCGCACGAACTCATCTACGCCAACACCGAGCGCGGCTTCGCGCTGTGCAGCATGCGCAGCGCCACGCGCAGCCGCTACTACGTGCAGGTGCCCACCGAGGAGCGCGTGGAGAACTGGAGCGACGAGGCCTTCTGGAACGAGCTGCGCGAGCGTCTTGACCCCGAGGCGCGCGAGCGCCTGGTGACCGGCCCTTCGCTGGAAAAGAGCATCGCGCCGCTTCGCAGCTTCGTCGCCGAGCCGATGCGCTTCGGCTCGCTCTTCCTGGCGGGCGACGCGGCGCACATCGTGCCGCCGACGGGCGCCAAGGGCCTGAACCTCGCGACCGCCGACGTGGGGTATCTCTCGCGCGCTTTCGAGATCTTCTACGGCGAGAAGTCGGCCTCGGCGCTCGACCGCTACTCCGACCTGTGCCTGCGCCGCGTCTGGAAGGCCGAGCGTTTCTCGTGGTGGTTCACCTCGCTGATGCACCGCTTTCCGGAGACAGGCGCCTTCGGGCAGAAGATCCAGGAAGCCGAGCTCGACTATCTCGTGCATTCGAACGCAGCCTCCACCGCGCTGGCGGAGAACTACGTCGGGCTGCCGCTCGAGGACTTCTAGGCTGCCGCAACCGGGGCGGGGCGACCTTCCAGCGCGGCCTTCATGGCCGCCCCGCCCTGCTCCATCATCGGCCCGATGTACGCCGCCATTGCATCGGGCAGCACGTCGGTGATCCAGACGAAGCGCGAGCAGCCTTCGCCCTCTTCGAACACCTGCGCCGTCGCGTGATGATGCTTCGCCTGCCCGCCGGTGACTGTGTAGGCCAGCCGGCGATGGGCATCGTCGACGCCCACCAGCACCTCGCGCGCGACGAGGCCGTTGGCGAAAGTCAGGATGCGCGCGCCCTCCCCGTCGATCGTGCAGGCTGTCAGAAAGCCCGGCGCGAGCCGCGTGTGCACCGCGTTGAAGTCGCGCAGCGCGTCCCAGACTTGCGCCGCGCTCGCCTCGACGATGAATTCCTTGTAGACCGTGGCCATGGCGTCGAACCTCGCTTCAGGGACAGACCGCCTCGACGTTGTTGCCGTCGGGGTCGATCAGGAAAGCCGCGTAGTAGGTCGGGCTGTAGTCCGGCCTCGGGCCGGCGCCGCCGTTGTCGGTGCCGCCCGCCTTCAGGCCGGCCTTGTGGAAGGCAGCCACGGCCTCGTGGTTCGGCGCGCGGAATGCGATGTGCGTGCCCGGCCCTTTCGCGCCCTTGGCGGCGTAGAGCCACAGCGCCGGCTCGTTGGCCGGGCCGATGCCGGCGTAGCTGTCGTCATACGGGCCCGGCACGTGGCCGAGCGGCGCAAGCGCGGCCTCGTAGAAGCGGCGGCTCGCGGCGAGGTCTTTGACTTTCAGTCCGATGTGGTCGTACATGATGGCTTCCTGCTCGATGTGTTGATCAGGAGTCCATCATCGAAGAGCGCCGCGATGCGCTCTTGGAGAATCTTGCGGTCGCCCTTGGCCGCCTTGCGAAAGCCGCCCGGCGACACGCCCGCTGCGCGATGGAAGGTGCGCACGAAGTTGCTGAGGTCGGCAAAGCCCACGTCCATAGCCACATCGGTCACTGGCCGGCTGTCGTCGTCGGCCAGCAGGCGCGCGGCATGGCGCAACCGCGAGCGCACGAGGTACTGGTGCGGCGTAACGCCCAGCACCTGCGAGAACAGCCGCAGGAAGTGGAAGGAGCTCAGGCCGGCTTCGGCCGCGGCGCCGTCGAGGCCGATGTCGTGCTGCGAATTGGCGTCGATCCACATCGCCGCATCGACCGCGCGGCGGCGGTCGCGTGAGATGGCCGACGAAGGCACTTTGGGCTTCGCCTTGCCGGAAACGACTTCGACGAAGCGGCTCGCGAACCACATGCCCAGTTCGTCCAGCCCGACATCGCTCTGGCCATCGGCCGCGGCCTGCGCCAGTTCGCCGATGACTACCAGCTCCGCGAGCGGCGGCACGCCGCCGGTGCGCCAGGTCCTGGCGTCGCCGCCGATCAGGTCTACGAAGCCGGGCGAGAGGTGGAAGGCAAGGCACTCGTCGCCGCAGACATGGTGGTCGTGCGTGCAGACGTACTCGTCGCCCGGGCAGCCGACCAGCACCGAGCCGGCGACCAGTTCATAGGCATTGCCGCGCGTGCGATAGCCGAAGCTGCCCTTGCGCACGTACGAGACCGAATAGCCTTCGTGCAGCTCGGTGAAGGGCTGTGCGTCGGGACCCGCGTCGCAGCGGTAGCTGGCGATGCGGATCGCGTCGGTCTGTACTTCGTTGGTGACAAGCATGGCCGACGCCTTTCTGCCCCACGAAAACGATTGCTCAATCGACCGTTTGCATCGCCTGCCAGACACGCGCAGGGCTCAGCGGCATGTGCAGGCGCGGTGCGCGCGTGGCCAGGCCGTTGCGCGCGAAGGCGTCCGCCACCGCATTCACGATGGCCGGCGTGGCGCCGATGGTGCCCAGCTCGCCCACGCCCTTCACGCCCAGCGGGTTGTTCTTGCAGGGCGTCGACTCGTCCATCTCCATGTTGAACATGGTGTCGACGATGTCCGCGCGCGGGGCGGCGTAGTCCATCAGGCTGCCGGTGACGGGCTGGCCGGTCTCGTGGTCGTACACCACTTGCTCGTACAGCGCCTGCCCGATGCCCTGCACCGCGCCGCCTTCGAGCTGGCCGCGCACGATCATCGGGTTGATGACGCGGCCCACGTCGTTGACCGAGCTGTAGGCCACCACGCTGATCTCGCCGGTGGGCGGATCGATCTCGATCTCGCAGATGTGGCAACCGTTGGGCCAGGTGGGGCCCGCCACGGTGCTGGTGGAGTCGACGAAGATCTCGCGCCCCGGCTGCTTGGCCGCCAGGGTGAAGAGGTCGAGCTCGAGGTCGGTGCCGGCCACGTTGAAGACGCCGCGGCTGTAGACGATGTCGTCGAGCGAGGCCTCGAACTCCTGCGCGGCCAGTTCGCGCGCCTTGTCGATGGTGCGCTCGGCGCCGATTCGCACGGCCGAGCCGCCGGTGAAGAGAGAACGCGATCCGGCGCTGCCGAAGCCGTCGCCGCGGTCGGTGTCGCCGAGCACCACGCGTACCTTCTCGATGGGCACGCCGAAGGCATCCACGGCAAGCTGTGCCAGCGAGGTGGCGATGCCCTGCCCCATGGCGTTGACGGCCGAGAAAACCTCGATCACGCCATCGGCCTGCACCGAGACGGTGACGCGCTCCTCGAAGACGTTGCCGCCCGTCCACTCCAGGAAGGTGGCGATGCCCAGCCCCCGGTGCTTGCCCCGGCCGGCCGACTCCGCCGCGCGGGTCTCGAAGCCCTGCCAGTCGGCGAGCGTGAGCGCCTGGTCCATCACCGACTCGAAGTTGCCGGTGTCGTAGGTCTGCGCCATCGGGTTCTTGTACGGCATCTGCTCGGGGCGAATGAAGTTGCGCCGGCGCAGCACGATGCGGTCGATGCCGGTCTGCCGCGCGGCCTCGTCCATGAGCCGCTCGATGGTGAAGATGGCTTCGGGCCGGCCGGCGCCACGGTAGGCACCAGTGGGCGCCGTATTGGTGAGCACCGCCTTGAAGTGGAAGTCGATGGTCTGGATGTCGTAGACGCTCGTCTGCACCCAGGGGCCGATCAGCAGCTGGATCGCGACGCCGGTGCCGGTGGCGTAGGCGCCGACGTTGGCCAGGGTCTTGATACGCAGCGCGAGGATCCTGCCGTCTGCGTCCAGCGCCATCTCGGCGCGCGCCTCGATGTCGCGGCCGTGCGCGCTGGAGAGAAACTCTTCGCTGCGGTCGGCCACCCACTTCACGGGCCGGTTCACCTGCAGCGCCGCGAAGGCGACGGCGATGTCCTCGGGGTAGGCGCCGGTCTTCATGCCGAAGCCGCCGCCAACGTCGCCCACCACCACGCGCACCTTTTCCTTGGGCAGGCCGATGGCGGCGCAGACGGCATCTCGCACGCCGGAGGGCATCTGCGTGCTCATGCGGATCGTGAGGCGGCCGGTCTGGGCGTCGCGCGCCGCGAGCACGGAACGCGGCTCGATGGTCAGGGCGACCACGCGCTGATTGTTCACGTCGAGCGCGACCACGTGGCTGGCCTTGGCGAAGGCGGCCGTGGCGGCCTCGCTGCTGCCGTGGCGCATCTCGGCGGCAACGTTGCCGGTGGCTTCCTCGCACAGCAGCGGCGCCCCGTCGGCGGTGGCGCTCGCGAGGTCGACCACCATGGGCAGGTCTTCGTAGTCGACCATGATGGCTTCGGCGGCATCGCGCGCCTGTTGAACCGTGTCGGCCACGACCGCAGCCACCACCTCGCCGACGAAACGCGTGCGCTCATGGGCGATGGCATAGCGTGGCGGGCTGGCGCTGTCGCTGCCATCCGCGCGCTTGAAGCCGGCCGCGCCGGGCAAGGGCTTGACGCCGGCTTCGACCATTTCCGCGCCGGTGATCACGCGCAGCACGCCGGGCATGGCGGCGGCGGCGCTGGTGTCGATGGAGAGGATTCGCGCGTGCGGATACGAGGACCGGAGGAAGACGAGATGAGCCTGTTCGGGGAGCGTGACGTCGTCGGTGTAGCGTCCGGTGCCGGACAGGAGGCTTTCGTCCTCGAGGCGGCGCACCGCCTGGCCGCTGCCGAAGCGGGTGGGATTGAGTTCAGTTGTCAACTTGGTCCTCTTATGCTGATCCCCGGCGTGTGCGCGGGCCTGCCTGATCTGTCGTGGTGCGCGAAAACAAGCTGTGCACTATAGGGTTTCCGGCTGGTTTTGTGGCGCCGTGGAATACGGCCGAACGCTTTTGGCGATATCGGCAACACGCGATTTTCGCCGACTGGATCGGAATTTGCGAAGCCGTGTATACCTATGCCCATGCGACAACTGCCATGGCTCGAACCCGGAGATGCCCTGCCCGACCCCGCCTCCGCCTGGGGCGTGGCCGACCCGGTGCCCGGCCTGCTGGCCGCGGGCGGCGCGCTCGACGTCGATACTTTGATGCAGGCTTATGGCAACTGCGTCTTCCCCTGGTTCAGCGAAGACCAGCCCATCCTCTGGTGGAGCCCCGATCCGCGCATGGTGCTGCGGACGGCCGATTTCAAGCTGCACCGCTCCCTGCGCAAGACCCTCGTACGCTTCATCGAAACGCCCGGTTGCGAGGTGCGCATCGACCATGACTTCGCGGCGGTCATCAAGGCCTGCTCGAGCTCGCCGCGGGTGGGCCAGTCGGGCACCTGGATCGTTCCGGACATGGTGAACGCCTATACGGATTTGCACCGCGCCGGGCACGCCCACAGCGTGGAAACGTGGATCGACGGCGAACTGGCCGGCGGCCTCTACTGCGTTGCGCTGGGCCGCGCGGTCTTCGGCGAGTCGATGTTCACCCGCCGGCCGGACGCATCGAAGATCGCGCTGGCCGCGCTGGTGTCGCTCTGCCGCCACTTCGGGGTGCAGATGATCGACTGCCAGCAGAACACGGCCCACCTCGCCAGCCTGGGCGCGCGCGAAATGGCCCGCAAGCGATTCGTCTCCCACGTCGCAGGGGCACGCCGACAAGAGGGCCCACGGTGGCGATTCGACCCCGTATACTGGTCCGAACTCCTTTCCGCGCGATCTCCTTCCCCGACGTGACGCACCTCAAGGATCTCCCGCTTCACACACTGCAGTTCTACGCGACTGCGCCCTATCCCTGCAGCTACCTGCCGGACCGGCAGGCCCGCTCGCAAGTGGCGACGCCCAGCCACCTGATCCACAACGACGCGTACTCCGACCTGGTGCTCAGCGGCTTCCGGCGCAGCGGGATGTTCACCTACCGGCCGTACTGCGACGGTTGCCGCGCGTGCATTCCGCTGCGCGTGCTGGCCAACGAGTTCCGGCCCAACCGCAGCCAGCGCCGGGCGCTGAAGCAGCATGCCGACCTCCAGGCGCGCGTACTCAAGCTGTGCTTCATGCCGGAGCACTACCAGCTCTACCTGCGCTACCAGAACGGCCGACATGCCGGCGGCGGCATGGACCACGACAGCATCGACCAGTACACCCAGTTCCTGCTGCAGAGCCGGGTCAATTCGCGCCTGGTGGAGTTTCGCGAAACGCTGCCCGACGGCAGCGCGGGTGCGCTGCGGATGGTGTCGATCCTCGACGTGCTGAACGACGGCATCTCGGCCGTCTACACCTTCTACGAGCCCGATTCGAGCGCGGGCTACGGCACCTACAGCGTGCTCTGGCAGATCGAGCAGGCCCGCAAACTCGGCCTGCCGCACGTCTATCTCGGCTACTGGATCGAGCACAGTCCGAAGATGAACTACAAGGCGCGCTTTTCCCCTCATGAAGTGTTGTTGGATGGCCGCTGGCAGGCACCGGGCGATTTCACAAGGTAAAATGGCGCCCGGTCATCACCGCCAAGCGCCATGAGAAAAAACCGATCCGACATTCCCGCCGTTCCCGTGATCCAGGTGATCGAGCGCATGTTCGCGCTGATCGACGTCCTGGCATCGCGCGAGGACGCCATTTCGCTGAAGGAGATCAGCGAAAAGACAGGGCTCCACCCGTCGACCACGCACCGCATCCTCAATGACCTGGCCGTCGGCCGCTTCGTCGACCGTCCCGAGGCCGGCAGCTACCGGCTGGGCATGCGCCTGCTGGAGCTGGGCAACCTGGTCAAGGGCCGACTCAACGTGCGCGATGCGGCCCTGGGCCCCATGCGAGAGCTGCACAAGCTGACGCAGCAACCCGTCAACCTCAGCATGCGCCAGGGCGACGAGATCGTGTACATCGAGCGCTCCTACAGCGAACGCTCCGGCATGCAGGTTGTGCGCGCCATCGGCGGCCGCGCCGCCCTTCACCTCACCTCGACCGGCAAGCTGTTCCTGGCGGCGGACGACCCGCAACGCGTGCGCAGCTACGCCACGCGCACGGGCCTGGCGGGCCACACGCGCAACAGCATCACGCAGCTGCCCGCGCTCGAGCGGGAGCTGTCGAAGGCGCGCCAGTACGGCATCGCCCGCGACAACGAAGAACTGGAACTGGGGGTGCGCTGCATGGCCGCCGGCATCTACGACGACCAGGGCAAGCTGGTGGCGGGGCTTTCGATCTCCGCGCCGGCCGACCGGCTGGACGAGGGCTGGCTGCCCAAGCTGCAGGCCACGGCCAATGAAATCTCGGGCGCGCTGGGGTTCAAGGAAGGCACGTCGGCCATGCCGCCATCGCCTTCAGGCGGCTCAGCGCCTTCGGCTGGCATCTGAGCCGGAGCAGCCTCCGAAAACAAAACAGGCCCTGCGAGGGCCTGTTTTCGTTGGGAAGCTGGAGACCGGATCCGTCGATCAGCCTGCCACCTGGTAAGCAGCGTTGCGCGACGAAGCTGCCGGCGAGCCGACCGAATGGGTGGCTTCCACCCAGCGGCGAACGCGCTCTGCGTCGGCGATACGGCTGAACTTGCCGGCCGAATCCAGGAACACCATGATCAGCTTGCGGCCGGCCACCCGGGCCTGCATCACAAGGCATTGGCCGGCTTCGGAGATGTAGCCGGTCTTCTGCACGCCGATTTCCCAATCGGGGCTCTTCACGAGGCGGTTGGTGGTGTTGAACTGCAGCACGCGGTTGCCGACCTCGACCTGGTATTCAGGCGAGGTGGACAGCGAACGAACCGTGGCATCGGCGTAGGCGGCATTGACCAGCAGCGCCAGGTCCTGCGCGCTCGACTGGTTGCGGCTCGACAGGCCGGTGGGCTCCACGTAGCGCGTGTCCTTCATGCCGAGCATCTTGGCCTTGGCGTTCATGATGCTCACGAAGGTCGTCAGGCCACCCGGATAGGTGCGGCCCAGCGCGTGCGCGGCGCGGTTCTCGCTCGACATCAGCGCCAGGTGCAGCAGTTCGCCGCGCGAGAGCGTGGTGCCGACGGTCAGGCGCGAGCTGCTGCGCTTTTCGGTATCGACATCGTCCTGGGTGATGGTGATGAGTTCGTCGTTCGGCAGATGGGCCTCGCTGATCAGCAGGCCGGTCATGAGCTTGGTGAGCGACGCGATCGGCAGCACGGCGTGGTCGTTCTTGCTGAACAGCACTTCGTGGGTGTCCTGGTCGATGACCAGCGCGACGCTCGACTTCAGGTCGAGCGCATCTTCGGTTCCATGCAGGCCGGCCATCTGGCCGAAGGATTGGCGCGGGGGTGCCTCGACGACGCGAACCACCGAGCGGCGCTGCACGGCCACCACGGTCTTGCCATTCTTCTTGTGGATGGTGGCGACCACGTTGCGGCCGCCGCGAACCACCTTCTCGGCACGTTCGGCCTTTTCGGCACGGCCGCCGCGCTTGGCGACGGCGGCGGTCTTCGAGGAAGCGGCGTTGCGCTTGACTTCGACCGGCACCGGGCCCTTCGCCTTCTTGGCGACGGCGGCCTTGGCGGCGACGGGCTTTTCCTTCTTGGCAGCCTGGGCGCCAGGCAGCAAAAACGCCGTGGCGCAGAGCGCGACGGCGATGGCTTTGAAAGCGGGCAGGAACCGCTGGCTGGAAACTCGGCTTAGGCGGGCTTCAGGCATTAAAAAATCTCCAGCGGCGACAAACGAGGACCGCAGTGTATCGAAATCAAAAAAGACACGCAATATCAGTTACTTGCATCCTCTTCTTCATTCGAATATCAAGGATCGCCCGAAAACCTAACCTTGTGCCGCAACTCTCTCAGCTTGGCTCTGTAACTTATTGAGCGCACTCAAATAAGCCTTGGCCGAAGCGACAACGATGTCGGGATCCGCTCCCACACCGTTGACTACCCGCCCTGCGTTTTGTAACCGGACTGTAACTTCTCCCTGGCTTTCCGTCGAGCCACTGATGGCATTTACAGAGTAAAGAACCATTTCGGCGCCGCTCTTGACATGCGACTCGATGGCCTTCAGGGAAGCATCAACCGGGCCATTCCCGTCGGATTCGCCGGTGACTTCCTTGCCCTGGACGGTGAAGACGATTTTCGCCTGGGGGCGCTCGCCGGTTTCACTGTGCTGGGAGAGAGAGACGAAAGCAAACTGCTCACCAACGTTCGACACCTCTTCGGCGCTGACGAGCGCGAGGATGTCCTCGTCGAAAATCTCCGACTTCCGATCGGCCAGCTCCTTGAAGCGCAGGAAGGCGGCGTTGATCTCGCCCTCGCTGTCCATGGCCACGCCCAGTTCCTGCAGGCGCTGCTTGAAGGCGTTGCTGCCGCTGAGCTTGCCCAGCACGATCTTGTTGGCGGTCCAGCCCACGTCTTCCGCGCGCATGATCTCGTAGGTGTCGCGCGCCTTGAGCACGCCGTCCTGGTGGATGCCCGATGCGTGCGCGAAGGCATTGGCGCCCACCACGGCCTTGTTGGGCTGCACCACGAAGCCGGTGGTCTGGCTGACCATGCGGCTGGCGGCCACGATATGCTGGGTGTCGATGCGCAGGTCGAGCCCGAAATAGTCCTTGCGAGTTTTCACCGCCATGACGACCTCCTCGAGCGAGCAGTTGCCCGCGCGCTCGCCCAGGCCGTTGATGGTGCACTCCACCTGGCGTGCGCCGCCGATCTTCACGCCGGCCAGCGAGTTGGCCACCGCCATGCCCAGGTCGTTGTGGCAGTGCACCGACCAGATCGCCTTGTCGCTGTTGGGAATGCGCTCGCGCAGCATCTTGATGAAGTTGCCGTAGAGCTCGGGAATGGCGTAGCCCACGGTGTCGGGCACGTTGATGGTGGTCGCGCCCTCGTTGATCACGGTTTCGAGCACGCGGCACAGAAAGTCTGGATCGCTGCGGTAGCCGTCCTCAGGGCTGAATTCGACGTCGCCGATCTGGTTGCGCGCAAAGCGCACGGCCAGCCTGGCCTGCTCATGGACTTCGTCGGGCGACATGCGCAGCTTCTTTTCCATGTGAAGCGGCGAAGTTGCGATGAAGGTGTGGATCCGCCCGCGGGCCGCGCCCTTGAGGGCCTCGGCCGCGCGGCCGATGTCGCGGTCGTTGGCGCGCGAGAGGCCGCACACCGTCGAATCCTTGATAGTGTTGGCGATCGCCTTCACCGCCTCGAAATCGCCGTTCGAGCTGGCGGGAAAACCCGCCTCGATGACGTCGACCTTCAGCCGCTCCAGCAGCTTGGCAATGCGCATCTTCTCGTCGCGCGTCATCGAGGCGCCCGGCGATTGCTCGCCGTCGCGCAAGGTGGTGTCGAAAATGATCAGCTGGTCGGTCATCGTGGTTCTCCTTCGTACGCGCCCTTCCTGCGCGTCCGGACCGGACCAGCGCTTCAGCGTCAGGCGACTTCAACCACCGATTGTGCGCTGTGCGCGCCCCGGGTACGCGCACGTTGCACGCCCGAGACGATCGCCTTCAGCGAAGCCGTGACCACGTTCGCGTCCATGCCCACGCCGAAAAGCGTCTGGCTCTCGTCCACGCGCAGCTCCAGGTAGGCCACCGCCTTCGCGTCGGCGCCGGCGCCGATGGCGTGCTGGTGGTAGTCCATCACGCGCACGGTGTGCCCGGTGGCCTTGCTCAGCGCCTGGGTGAAGGCGTCGATGGGACCATTGCCGCGGCCTTCGATGGCACGGACTTCACCGTCCCAGGCCAAGTCTCCGCGCAGAACCACGGAGGCGTCGGCGCCCTCGCCCTCCTCCTTGATCACGCGCTGCTGCAGGGATTGCACGGTCTCGATGCCGTACTCGCGCACGAACAGCTGCCAGAGGTCGGCGGCGGTGAGCTCCTTGCCGGCCACGTCCATCACGCGCTGCACCGACTGCATGAATTCCATCTGCAGGCGGCGCGGCATCTCGATGCCGTATTCGCTCTCGAGCAGGTAGGCCATGCCGCCCTTGCCGGACTGGCTGTTCACGCGGATCACGGCCTCGTAGCTGCGGCCCACGTCCTTAGGATCGATGGGGAGGTACGGAATCTCCCAGATGTCGCCGTCCTTGCGCGCCGCGAAGGCCTTCTTGATCGCGTCCTGGTGCGAGCCCGAGAACGAGGTGTAGACCAGGTCGCCCACGTACGGATGGCGCGGGTGCACCGGGATCTGGTTGCAGTGCTCGACCGTGGCGCGGATCTCGTCGATGTTCGAGAAGTCGAGTTCCGGCGAGACGCCCTGCGTGTAGAGGTTGAGCGCGACGTTCACCAGGTCGAGGTTGCCGGTGCGTTCGCCATTGCCGAAGAGGCAGCCTTCGATGCGCTCGGCGCCGGCCATCAAGGCCAGTTCGCCGGCCGCCGTGCCGGTGCCGCGGTCATTGTGCGGATGCACGCACAGCACGATGGAGTCGCGGCGAGCGAGGTTGCGGTGCATCCACTCGATCATGTCGGCGAAGATGTTCGGCGTGGAGTGCTCGACCGTGGTGGGCAGGTTGACGATGCACTTGCGCTCGGGCGTCGGCGCCCAGACTTCGGTCACCGCATCGACCACGCGCTTGGAGAAGTGGACGTCGGTGCCCGAGAACATCTCGGGCGAGTACTGGAAGGTCCACTTCGTGTTCGGCTGCTTGGCAGCGAACTCGTTGAACATGCGGGCATGGCTGCTGGCGAGTTCGACGATCTGGTCCTCGTCCATGCCGAGCACCACGCGGCGCATGATGGGCGCGACGGCGTTGTAGAGATGCACGATCGCGCGCGGGGCGCCCTGCAGCGATTCGAAGGTGCGAGCGATGAGGTGGTCGCGCGCCTGCGTCAGCACCTGGATCGTCACGTCGTCGGGAATGCGGTCTTCCTCGATGAGCTTGCGCACGAAGTCGAATTCGATCTGCGAGGCCGAAGGGAAGCCGACTTCGATTTCCTTGAAGCCGATGGCCACGAGGGTTTCGAACATGCGCATCTTGCGTGCGATGTCCATGGGCTCGACCAGGGCCTGGTTGCCATCGCGCAGGTCGGTCGACAGCCAGATCGGCGCCTTGGTCAGCACGGCATCGGGCCAGGTACGGTCCTTGAGGCCGATCGGGGCGAATGCGCGGTATTTGCTTTGAGGTTGCTTGAGCATGTCGATTTCTCTGTGATGGTTGGTAATCGACCAGCAACCCCAAAAGACAAACGGCCCGTTGCTGGTGCGAACGGGCCGTGGTGAGGGATTTGCGCGTGCGCTACCGTCTCCGCCCGTGAGGGAGGGCTAGTAGGGCCAGCAGCGAAATCTTGGTCATGAGGCTGACGAATGTAGCACAAGCCACACTCAGTTATGCAAGCCCCGCTCGTCGGGCTCCTCGGTCGAGGTGCTGATCACGCTGACCGGCTGGCCCTTGGCCTTGCGCCACGCATAGACCACGTAGCCGCTCAGGCCGTAGACGACGAACAGGCCGAACAGCACTGTCGGCGGGTGGATGTTGATGACGGCGATGCCCAGCGCGATCAGCACGATCACAGCGAAAGGCACGCTCTTCTTCATCTGGATGTCCTTGAAGCTGTAGAACGGCGCGTTGGTGACCATGGTGAGGCCCGCGTACAGCGTGAATGCGAAGGTGACCCAGGTGATCTGCGTCCACGAGAGATACAGCACCTCGCCGCCGCGCTTGCCCCATTCGTTCACGAGCCAGATGAAGCCCGCCACGAGCGCCGCGGCCGCGGGCGACGGCAAACCCTGGAACCAGCGCTTGTCGACCACGCCGGTGTTGACGTTGAAGCGCGCGAGCCGCAGCGCCGCGCAGGCGCAATAAACGAAAGCCGCGATCCAGCCCCAGCGGCCCAGCCCCTTGAGCGACCATTCGTAGGCGATGAGCGCCGGCGCCGCGCCGAACGACACCATGTCGGACAGCGAATCCATCTGCTCGCCGAACGCGCTCTGCGTGTTGGTCATGCGCGCGACGCGGCCGTCGAGGCTGTCGAGGATCATCGCGGCGAAGACGCCGAGCGCCGCGAGGTCGAAGCGCGCGTTCATGGCCATCACGACCGAATAGAAGCCGCCGAACAGCGCCGCCAGCGTGAACAGGTTCGGCAGGATGTAGATGCCCTTGCGGCGCTTGCGCGGCGGCACATCGTCGGGAAGCGTGTCGTCATGCATCGAATTTGCCTCCATCCCTCGTGCGTGCTGCGTGGGTAGCTATCCATTCGATAGCATATTGATCTGTGAATCGCATGGTTCGCAGTGTAGTTCAGGGGCCCGCGTCGGCCTCTCTCAAACAAAAGGGCCACCGCAACGGGTGGCCCTCGGGGAAACGGGCGCCGAAGCGCCCTCCTGGCTCGCAGATCAGTTGCGGGTCTGGTCGACCAGCTTGTTCTTCTTGATCCAGGGCATCATCGCGCGCAGCTTTTCGCCGACGACTTCGATCTGGTGCTCTGCATTCAGGCGGCGGCGGCTGATCAGCGTGGGAGCGCCGGCGGCGTTTTCGAGCACGAAGCTCTTGGCGTATTCGCCGGTCTGGATGTCCTTCAGCACCTGCTTCATGACCTTCTTGGTCTCTTCGGTCACGACGCGCGGGCCGGTGACGTACTCGCCGTACTCGGCGTTGTTCGAGATCGAGTAGTTCATGTTGGCGATGCCGCCTTCGTAGATCAGGTCGACGATCAGCTTCAGCTCGTGCAGGCACTCGAAGTACGCCATTTCGGGCGCGTAGCCGGCTTCCACCAGCGTCTCGAAGCCGGCCTTGATCAGCTCGACCGTGCCGCCGCACAGAACCGCTTGTTCGCCGAACAGGTCGGTCTCGGTTTCTTCGCGGAAGTTGGTCTCGATGATGCCGGCCTTGCCGCCGCCGTTGGCGGTGGCGTAGCTCAGCGCGAGGTCACGCGCCTTGCCGGTCTTGTCCTGGTGCACGGCCACGAGGTGGGGCACGCCGCCGCCCTGGGTGTACGTGCTGCGCACGGTGTGGCCCGGAGCCTTGGGAGCGACCATCCACACGTCGAGGTCGGCGCGCGGCTGAACGAAGCCGTAGTGCACGTTGAAGCCGTGCGCGAAGACCAGCGAAGCGCCTTCCTTGATGTTGGGAGCCACGTCGTTCTTGTAGACGTTGGCGATCTGCTCGTCGGGCAGCAGGATCATGACCACGTCGGCGGCCTTCACGGCGTCGGCGACTTCGGCGACCTTCAGGCCGGCCTTCTCGACCTTGGGCCACGAAGCGCCACCCTTGCGCAGGCCGACCACGACCTTCACACCGCTGTCGTTCAGGTTCTGCGCGTGCGCATGGCCCTGCGAGCCGTAGCCGATGATTGCAACCGTCTTGCCCTTGATGAGGCTCAGGTCAGCGTCCTTGTCGTAGTAAACCTTCATTTGAATCTCTCCTAAAAAATCTCGAGCATCCGTACGGATGCATTTCACTCAAAGGCCGGAGGAATTCCGGTCCTTCATCTGCTGGTTGATGGACACAAGGCTGTCGTGGATGCGGAACAGCACGATGAACAGTTCGCTGAAGATGCGAACGGCGACGGCGCCGAAGACCAGGGCCACGAACGCTGGCAGGTACTGCCCCTGGTACAGGGCCGCTCCCGCCATGGCGATCACGCCCAGCAGGCCCAGGAGGTAGAGCACCCGGACGATCGCCGGGGTCACCATCCTGTCGAAACCGAGCAGTCCTCGCATCACTCTTGCCTCATGTGTGGATGAACGTATGAACTGAGGGCGCCTTCACCCTCCTACACGCGCAGGATGCGCTCGCCGCGGCCGATGCCGCTGGCACCGGTGCGGACAGTCTCGAGGATAGCGCTACGCTCGATCGCTTCAAGGAAAGCGTCGTTCTTGCCGTGGTCGCCGGTGAGTTCGATGGTGTAGCTCTTGTCGGTCACGTCGATGATGCGGCCGCGGAAGATCTCCGCCATGCGCATCATCTCCTCGCGCTCCTTGCCGACCGCGCGCACCTTCACCATCATGAGCTCGCGCTCGGTGTAGGCGCCTTCGGTGAGGTCGACGACCTTCACCACCTCGATCAGCCGGTTCAGGTGCTTGGTGATCTGCTCGATCACGTCGTCCGAACCGGTGGTGACGATGGTCATGCGCGAGAGGCTCGCGTCCTCCGTGGGCGCCACCGTGAGCGATTCGATGTTGTAGCCGCGGGCCGAGAACAGGCCCACCACGCGGGAAAGAGCACCCGGCTCGTTTTCCAGCAGCACTGCAATGATGTGTTTCATGTTTGCGTGACTCCTCTTTTCGCCGCCCTCCCCCGTGCACGGTAATGCGCGGGCTCGGCGGGCAATAGATTCGTCAGTAGTAAAGAGTTGAGCGAATGTCCGTTCCGTCGATCGGTCAGAGATCTTCGGAACCCAGCAGCATCTCGGTGATGCCCATGCCGGCCTTCACCATCGGGAACACGTTTTCGGTCGGGTCGGTGCGGAAGTCCATGAACACCGTGCGGTCCTTGAGCTTGCGCGCCTCGCGCAGCGCCGGCTCCACGTCTTGTGGACGCTCGATCAGCATGCCCACATGGCCGTAGGCCTCGGCGAGCTTCACGAAGTTGGGCAGCGCATCCATGTAGCTGTGGCTGTAGCGGCCGGAGTATTCGATCTCCTGCCACTGGCGCACCATGCCCAGGTAGCGGTTGTTGAGCGAGCAGATCTTGATCGGCGTGTTGTACTGCAGGCAGGTGGAGAGTTCCTGGATGCACATCTGCACCGAGCCTTCGCCGGTGATGGTGAACACTTCCGAATCGGGCTTGGCGAGCTTGATGCCCATGGCGTAGGGAATGCCGACGCCCATAGTGCCCAGGCCGCCGGAGTTGATCCAGCGGCGCGGCTCGTCGAAGCGGTAATACTGGGCAGCCCACATCTGGTGCTGGCCGACGTCCGACGTGATGTACGTGTCGGCGTCCTTGGTCATGTTCCAGAGGGTCTCGACCACGTACTGCGGCTTGATCACGTCCTTGTTGCCGCGGTCGTACTTCAGGCAATCGCGCGAACGCCACGACTCGATGGTCTTCCACCAGTCGGCCAGCGCCCCGGCGTCGGGCTTGGCGGTGCTCTCGCGGATCATCGAGATCAGCTCGGTGAGCACGTCCTTCACGTCGCCGACGATCGGGATGTCGACCTTCACGCGCTTGGAGATGCTCGACGGGTCGATGTCGACGTGGATGATCTTGCGTTCGTTCTGCGCGAAGTGCTTGGGATTGCCGATCACGCGGTCGTCGAAGCGCGCGCCCACGGCCAGCAGCACGTCGCAGTTCTGCATTGCGTTGTTGGCTTCGATGGTGCCGTGCATGCCCAGCATGCCCAGGAACTTGCGGTCGCTCGCCGGATAGGCGCCCAGGCCCATCAGCGTGTTGGTGACCGGGTAGCCCAGCATGTCGACCAGCGTGCGCAGTTCGTTGCAGGCGTTGCCCAGCAGCACGCCGCCCCCGGTGTAGATATAGGGGCGCTTGGCGGCCAGCAGGAGCTGCAGCGCCTTGCGGATCTGCCCGCCGTGGCCCTTGCGCACCGGGTTGTACGAGCGCATCTCGACCTTGTCGGGATAGCCCGCGTACGGAATCTTCTTGAACGAGACGTCCTTGGGCACGTCCACCACCACCGGGCCCGGACGGCCGCTGCGTGCGATGTGGAAGGCCTTCTTCATCGTCATGGCCAGATCTTTGGGATCCTTGACGAGGAAGTTGTGCTTGACGATGGGACGGGTGATGCCGACCGTGTCGCATTCCTGGAAGGCGTCGAGGCCGATGGCGGCAGTCGGCACCTGGCCCGAGATGATCACCATCGGGATGGAGTCCATGTACGCCGTCGCGATGCCGGTGACCGCATTGGTCAGGCCGGGACCGGAAGTGACCAGCGCCACGCCGACTTCGCCGGTGGCACGGGCATAGCCGTCGGCCGCGTGCACTGCGGCCTGTTCGTGGCGCACCAGCACGTGCTGGATAGTGTCCTGCTTGTAGAACGCGTCGTATATGTAGAGAACCGCGCCGCCCGGGTAGCCCCAGACGTATTGGACGCCTTCTGCCTGCAGTGCCTTCACCAGCACTTCGGCGCCCATGAGTTCTTGAGTCGAATTGCCTGCGCCAGCGGACGCGGCGGCTGCGGAGACGATTTCCGCCTTGGAGATTTCCATGATCAACCTTTGTTTATTTCGGGAACGAAATACCTTGGGTGCCCCTTGCCAACCCTTGTGAGGTCGCGCCAGGACTTGAGGCCAAAGCCATGGGCGGACTGATGTTCCGCCGGACCGTGACCCGTTTGCCTTTTGACTTGCAGTGCGGATTATGACATTTCCGGCCGTTCAGATTCGCTTCAGCCGCCTTGTAAAGCTACAAAGGCATAATCCGCGGCGATAAACGTAGCGATCGCTAGACCCCATTCCCACGCGGCGCACCCTGCGCGCCCCACTCTCGCTTGGCCACTGAACAAGAACTCTCCGACTTCCTGAAAAGCGTCGAACGGCGCGCTTTCAAGCGCTCGGTCTATCACGTGCGGGATGAAGAAGCGGCCCTCGATATCGTGCAGGACAGCATGATGAAGCTGGCCCAGCACTATGGCGACAAGCCCGCGGCCGAGTTGCCGATGCTGTTCCAGCGCATCCTGTCGAATTGCACGCTCGACTGGTTCCGCCGCCAGAAAACCCGGCGCGCCCTGTTCTCGAACCTCAGCGATTTCGAATCCGTCGACGAGGACGGAGATTTCGACCTGCTGGAGAACTTCGTCTCGCCGACCGACTCTAGGGAGGCGGAGAGCGCCGAAGACACGACCCGCCGCGCCCAGATCTTCCAGGAGATCGAAGAGCAGATCGCAGCATTGCCGGGCCGTCAACGCGAGGCTTTCCTGATGCGTTACTGGGAGGAAATGGACGTCGCAGAGACGGCCGCCGCGATGGGCTGCTCCGAGGGCAGCGTCAAAACCCATTGCTCGCGAGCCGTCCACGCTCTGAGCAAGGCGCTCAAGGCCAAGGGAATATCGCTATGAACACTAAGGTTCCAACCTCGATCAACTCAGTTGCCGAAGATCAGTTCGGCCAGCGTCTGGCTGCCCGCCTTTCGGCCGGCAACCGGGAGCTTCCGCACGACATCGGCGAGCGGCTGCGCGTGGCGCGCGCGCAGGCCGTGGCGGCGCGCAAGCAGCCGCCGCAGTTGCGGACTGCGTCCGCGACGGCGGAGTCGGGCCATACGCTCACGATGGGCGGGGGCTGGAGCTGGTGGACCCGCATCGGCTCGGTGGTGCCGCTGATCGCGCTCGTCGCCGGCCTGATCACCATCAGCGTGATGCAGGATGACGACCGCGCCAGCGAACTGGCCGAGGTGGATTCCGCGCTGCTGACAGGCGATCTGCCGCCTGCCGCCTATACCGACCCCGGTTTTGCCCAATTTCTCAAGGCCGACAACGCCTCCGACTGAACCTTCCCCGATCGAATGCGACGCCGCTCCACCTCCAGCGCGAACAGCCCCCGCCCGTTGCGCCCGCTTCCGGCGGGCGCTGTCGTTTGGGCCGGGGCGTTTGCTGTCGCGGCCTTCAGCCTGACGCTCGCCTGCGCTCAACCTCACGGCGAGGCCACATCCAAGGCAGCGGCAAGCCCAGCTGCCGCAACGAGCTCCGCACCGGCCACGAGTCCGAAGGCGATATCGACGACCAAGCCGCTCTGGAGCGAACTCACCGCCGAACAGCAACAGGCCCTGAAGCCCCTGGGCGCGCACTGGAACACCCTGAACATCGGGCAAAAGAAGAAATGGCTCGCGCTGTCCCGCAATTTCGGGAGCATGTCGGCGGAGGAGCAATCCACCTTGCACAGCCGCATGATCGAGTGGGCCGCCCTGAGCAACCAGCAACGCGCGCAGGCGCGCCTGAATTTCGCCGAGGTCAAGCGCATTCCCGCCGACGAGCGCAAGGTCAAGTGGGAGCAATATCAGGCGCTGAGCGAGGAAGAAAAGCGCAAGCTCGCCGAACGCGCTCCTCCCAAGCCGCGTGGCGCCGCCATTCCCGTTCGACCAGTTTCGTCGCAGAAGCTGGTGCCGGTGCCCGCCGTCACGCCGGGCGGTCAGCACACGCCCCGGATCCTGCTGGCTCCGCCTCCTGCTCCGGCCGCCACGCCGGCTGCGACGATCATGGTGGCCTCGCCACCGGAACGCGCTCCTGCGGCCGCTGCTGCGACGCCGGCTGTCTCCGTGGTTCCGTCAGCCCCCGCCGCCTCTGCCAGCGTCGCGGCCCCGCCGGTTCCCGCCGAAGCCCAGGTGCCTGCGCCGTCGCCGGCGGCCGAATCGACGTCCGCGTCCCCCTCCCCCTGATCGCCGGGCTTCGATGGCTTCCAGTTCACCCGAGGCTTCGGGCCCCGATCAGCTTGGCTCGCCGGCCAATCCGGTCACCAGCGCTCCCGTTTCGATAGTGCCTGGCCTCTGGCGCCGCATGGCCTGCTGGCTGTACGAGGGCATGCTGCTGTTCGCAGTGGTGTTCGTCTCGGGCTGGCTCTTCAGCACGCTGGGCCAGATGCGCGATGCCATGGATTCGCGGCGCCATCTGCTGCAGGCTTTTCTTTTCGTGGTTTTCGGCGTGTACTTCGTCTGGTTCTGGACCAAGGGCCAGACCCTCGCCATGAAAACCTGGAACATCCGCATCGTCGACGCGCACGGCCAGCCCGTGAGCCAGCGCCGTGCGCTCGCGCGCTACCTGCTGAGCTGGGTCTGGTTCCTGCCGCCGCTGGCCGCCATTGCGCCGTTCAAGCTTTCAGGTGGCGAATCGACCGTGCTGATCTTCGGCTGGGTCGCCATCTGGGCCCTGCTGGCACGCTTTCACCCCGACCGCCAGTTCTGGCACGACGCCTGGGCCGGTACACGGCTCATCACCTCCAAACCGATGAGCCGCCGATGAGTGCCGTGCCGAAGCTTCCTGATCCCGCCGTCAACCCGCAGAAGGCCCGCAAGGGGCTCGATCGCGTCTGGCATGCCACGCTGATCTCGCTGCACGGCCTGCGCGCCGGCTGGAGCGAACCCGCGTTCCGGCAGGAGGCCATCCTGTCGATCGTGATGATCCCGGCCTCCTTCTGGCTCGGTCGCAGCTGGGTCGAGGTGGCGCTTCTCGCGGGCAGCGCCGTCCTCGTGATGATCGTCGAGCTGCTCAACACCGCGGTGGAAGCCGCCATCGACCGCATCGGGCCCGAGTGGCACGACCTCTCCAAGCGCGCCAAGGACATGGGCAGCGCCGCAGTGCTGCTGTCGCTCACGCTGTGCACAGGCATCTGGGCGGCGGCGCTGTGGCAGCGCTTCATGTCATGAGCGCGCCCATCGGCTGCGGCATGATGGCGGGATGACTCCTGAATTTTCGATCTGTGTGTACTGCGGCTCGCGCCCTGGCGAGCGCCCTGAATTCACCCAAGCCGCGCAGGCGGTCGGCCGATGGATCGGCCAGCATCGCGGCCAGCTGGTCTACGGCGGCGGCCGCACCGGCCTGATGGGCACCGTGGCCGAGGCCACCCGAGAAGCCGGCGGCCGCGTCGTCGGCATCATCCCCAAGGCGCTGGTCGACAAGGAACTGGCCAACCCCCTGTGCGACGAGCTGCACGTGGTCGACACCATGCACGAGCGCAAGGCCATGATGGGCGAGCGCGCCGACGCCTTCGTCGCCCTTCCGGGCGGCATCGGCACCTTCGAGGAACTGTTCGAGATCTGGACCTGGCGCCAGCTCGGCTATCACGACAAGCCCACCGGCATCCTCAACACCGCCGGCTACTACGACGGCCTGCTCGCCTTCCTGGCGCACAGCGTGCGCGAGGGCTTCATGGGCGACTGGCAGATGGAGCTGATCCGCACCGGCACCGACGTGACCGAACTGCTCACGGCGCTGCGCGCCGAGGTGCCACTACATCCGCGGGAAGACCGCCTTTCGGAAAACCTCTGACCTTCGGGTAGCCCCGAAAGCCATTCCAAGAACACCGAGGAACCGGCTCCGCCGGTCCTCAGGTGTTGCCCCCGGAAGGGGGTTGGCGCAGCGACACGAAGTGCGCGCAGCCTGGGGGTGAACCAATCACACGGCGTTCTCGTTCTCTTCGCCCGTCCGGATGCGCACGATGCGCTCCACGGCTGTCACGAAGATCTTCCCGTCGCCGATCTTGCCGGTGCGCGCCGAATTGACGATGGCCTCGATGCAGCGCTCCACGTCGGCTTCGTTCACGACCACTTCGACCTTCATCTTCGGCAGGAAGTCGACCACGTACTCGGCGCCTCGGTACAGCTCGGTGTGCCCCTTCTGGCGGCCGAAGCCCTTGACTTCGGTCACTGTCAGGCCGGTGACGCCCACTTCGGCCAAGGCCTCGCGCACGTCCTCGAGCTTGAAGGGTTTGACGATGGCGGTGATCTGCTTCATGGTTTTTGCGCTCCGGCGGTTTCGTTGAATTTGCTGGTGATAGGGTAACGCCAATCCTTGCCGAAGCTTCGGTGGGTGACCCGGATTCCTACCGGCGCCTGGCGCCGCTTGTACTCGTTGATCTTGATCAGCCGCGCGACCCGCTCGACCACCGCGCGCTCGTAGCCGGCCGAAATGATCTCGTCGATGCCCTCGTCGTCCTGCATGTAGCGTGCCAGGATTCCGTCGAGGATGTCGTAGGGCGGGAGGCTGTCCTGGTCGGTCTGGTCGGGCCGCAGCTCGGCGCTGGGTGGGCGCGTGATGATCCGCTCGGGGATTGGCTCGGCGCCGGTGCCGTACGGGTCGTGGGCATTGCGCCAGCGCGCCAGGGCGAAAACCGTGGTCTTGAGCAGGTCCTTGATGACCGCGAAGCCCCCTGCCATGTCGCCGTACAGCGTGCAGTAGCCGGTGGCCATCTCGCTCTTGTTGCCGGTGGTCAGCACGATGGAGCCGAACTTGTTCGACAGACCCATCAACAGCGTGCCGCGGATGCGGGCCTGGATGTTCTCCTCGGCCGTGTCCTCGGGCCGGCCCTTGAATTCCTCCGCCAGCGCGCCCTTGAAGGACTCGAAGGTGTGCTTGATGGAAATCTCGTCGTAGCGCACGCCCAGGCGGGCCGCCATGTCGCGTGCGTCGATCCAGCTGATGTCGGCGGTGTAAGGCGAAGGCATCATCACCGCGCGAACCTTGTCCTTGCCCAGTGCATCGACCGCGATCGCGAGCACCAGGGCGGAGTCGATGCCGCCCGAAAGCCCCAGGATGGCGCCCGGAAAACCGTTCTTGCCGATGTAGTCGCGCACGCCGAGCACCAGGGCGTCCCAGAGCTGGGCCTCGGCATCGCGCGGGGGAGCGATGGCGCCCGGCTTCGCCACGAAGCCCACGCCGCCCTGCGGCTTGCGCTCCAGTTCGGCGAAAACCAGCTTCTCCCGGAAGCTCTCGGCCTGCACGGCCGTGGTGCCATCTGCCTGCAGCGCGAACGAGGCGCCATCGAAAACCACCTCGTCCTGCCCACCGACCAAGTGCGCGTAGACCAGCGGCAGCCCCACCGCGCGGGCCCGGTCGGCCATGCGCGCGACGCGCTCGCCCTCCTTGCCGACGTGATAGGGCGAGGCGTTGATCACCGCCAGCACCTCGGCGCCGCCATCGCGCGCCAGTTCGGCCGGCTGGTCGAACCAGGCGTCCTCGCAGATCAGCAGGCCGACCGAGACGCCCTCCACTTCGAACACGCAGGTGCCCTGCCCCGGCGTGAAGTAGCGGCGCTCGTCGAACACCTGGTAGTTGGGGAGCTCGCGCTTGGCGTAGGTTTCGAGGATGCGGCCTTCCTTGATGACGCTGGCCGCGTTGTGGCGCATCTGCACGGCCACCGAGCGGCTGCGCAGGCTGCCGCCAGTCGGATGCCCCACCACCACAACCATGTCTTTGAGGTCGGCCAGAGCGGCGGCGATGCCTTTCACGGCATCATCACAGGCTTCGGTGAACGCGGGACGGAGGAACAGGTCTTCCGCCGCATAGCCGGCAATCGAGAGTTCGGGCGTCAGCAGGAGGCGCGCACCCTGGGCGTGGGCTTCGCGCGCGGCATCGACGATCTTCTTTGCGTTGCCGGCGAGATCGCCCACCACAAAATTGAGTTGCGCGATGGCGAGCTTGAGCGTCATACAGAAGGAAGAAAAAGGCTTGAACGATTATGTCATTCGGGTTCTGCCGTCTCCGTCGGACGTGAGCCCGGAAGCATGGAACGCGCTGCTGGCCGCCGAGGCCGAGCCTTCGCCTTTCATGCGCCACGAATACCTCACGGCCTTGAACGACAGCCGAAGCGCGACGCCGGACAGCGGCTGGCTGCCGCAGTTCGTCACGCTCTGGCAGGGCGAGCAGTTGCAGGCCGCGTGCCCGCTCTACGTCAAGGACCATTCCTACGGCGAATACGTCTTCGACTGGGCCTGGGCCAACGCTTACGAGCAGCACGGGCTGGCCTACTACCCGAAAGCGGTGGTGGCAGTGCCTTTCACGCCGGTACCGGGCGCAAGGCTGCTGGCGCGCGATGCCGAGAGCCGCACTTTGCTGGTGCAGGGGCTGATCGCGCTGTGCAAGCAGCTCGAACTGTCGTCGCTGCACCTGCTGTTCGGCGCTGAGGCGGACGTCGCCGCCTGCACCGAAGCGGGCCTCATGCTGCGCAACACGGTGCAGTTCCACTGGACGAACGCGCAATACGCCGACTTCGACGCCTTCCTCGCCAGCCTCTCCCACGACAAGCGAAAGAAGATCCGCCAGGAGCGCCGCAAGGTGGCCGAGGCCGGCGTGAGCTTCCGCTGGTCGCGCGGCGCGGACATCGGCAAGGCCGACTGGGACTTCTTCTACCGCTGCTACGAACGCACCTACCGCGAGCACGGCAACCCGCCCTACCTCACGCGCGATTTCTTCCGGCGCATGGCCGACACGATGCCCGAGGCCTGGCTGCTCTTCATCGCCGAGCGCGACGGCAAGCCGATGGCGAGCAGCCTGATCGCGCTTTCCACGGAGCCCGAGGGACCTCTGGTCGCCTACGGCCGCTACTGGGGCGCGCTGGAACGCGTCGACTGCCTGCACTTCGAGGCCTGCTACTACCAGCCGCTGGCCTGGTGCATCGAGCACGGCGCGCAGCGCTTCGAGGGCGGCGCGCAGGGCGAGCACAAGATGGCGCGCGCGCTGATGCCGGTGAAGACCACCAGCGCCCACTGGCTGGCGCATCCGTCGTTCGCCGATGCGGTCGAGCGCTTTCTCGAACGCGAGGGTGCGGGCATCGAGAACTACCTGGATCACCTGGGCGAGCGCAGTCCCTTCAAGTCAGCCTGAGTGCCATGGCGCGCTGCTATAAAAGCGCCCGCCATCCACAACAACTCAGAGAGAAATCGATGCCATTCCTGGGACTGGGCCTGCACGTCCTCATCGCGCTGTTCTTTGCCGTGCATGCCATGCGCCACGGCAAGCAGATGTACTGGCTGCTGATCCTCTTCAGCTTTCCGCTGCTGGGCAGCATCGTGTACTTCGTGGTCGAGTACCTGCCCGCCTCGCGCATGCAGCGCACCGCCGGCAAGGTGGCGAACGCGGCCATCGACTTCATCGACCCCGAGCGCGAATACCGCGCCGCCGCCGAGGCCTACGACCTTGCGCCCACTGCGCAGAACAAGCTGCGCCTCGCCAAGGCCGCGCTCGACAGGGGCCAGGCCGCCGACGCCGTCGGCCACTACCGCGATGCACTCAAGGGCCCGCTGGCATCCGACCCCGAACTGCAGTTCGGCCTGGCCAGCGCCCTGCTCGCCGCAGGCGGCGCCACGGCCGGGCGCGACGCCCTGCAGGCCCTGCAGACGCTGCGTTCCACCCGCGACGACTACCGCAAGGACGAAGTGGCAGTGCTCACCGCGCGCGCCCTCGCCGCCGACGGCCAGCAGGCGCAAGCGCGCCAGGCCTTCGAGGACGCGCTGGGCCGCTACAACACCGTCGAGGCCCGCGCCCGCTACGTCGCGTGGCTCGCCCAGCAAGGCGACACCGCCGGCGCGCAGCGCCAGTGGGACGAGCTCCAGCAGGCCGCTCGCCACTGGAACTCGCACGCCCGCTCGGTCAATCGCGAATGGATGCGGCTGGCCGGCGACGCCGTCCGCGGCTGAGTCGCCTCTGCCCAAGGGCATAGCGCCCTTGTCCGTTTGGCACATCGACGGCGTGCCGGCCCTCTCCTAGCATCGGCCTCGAGGAGAGAACCAGCATGCAGACATTCATACGCCGGGCCGTTACGGCACTCTGTTTCGTCGCTGCCGGCCCATGGGCCATGGCCGCCAGCTTCGACTGCGCCAAAGCCGGAAACGCCACCGAGAAGGCGATCTGCGCCGACACCGGCCTCTCCCGGCAGGACGAAGCGATGGCCGCGCTCTACAAGCGGCAGGCCGAGATGCCCGGCACGGGCCAATGGCCGACCCTCCTGAAGCGCGACCAGCGCGACTGGATCGTGGTGCGCAACCGCGAATGCAAGGGCAATACCGAGTGCCTGAAGCAGGACTACGAGCGGCGCATCAGCTACCTCGGCCACCCTCTTCTGCAGTGGATGGGGCGCTACGTGGAGGGCCGCTGCCCGAAGGACGGCCGCTTCCTCGACGTGACGCCCGAGGTGGGCGGCACGCTGAGCATCGATCTCTACGTCTGCCCCGATTCGCGCGGGAACATGCTGCTGCAGGGCAAGAACGTGCTCGACGGGCAGCGGCGCCTAGTGGTGCGCGAGGCCGGGGGCTGCGCCCGCACGCTGCAGTTCGACACCGACCGCGTCGCCGTCTCGGACGGGCCGGGCTGCGCACCTTCGCTGGCCGGCAGCTTCATGCGCGACCCGCGGCGCTCGCCCTTCCTGAACGAATAGGCGAGCTTTTTACTTTCAGCTTCTTACTTCTTGTAATTGGCGACGCCGTCCAGGATTTCCTTCTTGGCCGACTCCAAGCCTTCCCAGCCCAGCACCTTGACCCACTTGCCTGCTTCCAGGTCCTTGTAGTGCTCGAAGAAGTGGCTGATGGCCTTCAGGCGCATCGGGTTCACGTCGTCCACCGACTTCCAGTGGCTGTAGATGGGCAGCACCTTGTCGGTGGGCACGGCCAGCACCTTGCCGTCGACGCCGGCTTCGTCTTCCATCATCAGGATGCCCAAGGGGCGGCACGGCACCACCACGCCCGGCAGCAGCGGGTATGGAGCGATCACCAGCACGTCGACCGGGTCGCCGTCGCCCGAGAGGGTCTGCGGCACGTAGCCGTAGTTGGCGGGGTAGTACATGGCCGTCGTCATGAAGCGGTCGACGAAGATGGCGCCCGATTCCTTGTCCACCTCGTACTTGATCGGGTCGGCGTTCATCGGGATTTCGATCACGACGTTGAAGGCATCGGGCAGGTTCTTGCCGGGGGAAACTTTGTCGAAGGACATGACGTTTTTCGAGTAGTTGAAAAGTATGAGAGGGACGGGGACAAACCCTGAGTTTACTTTCCGTGTCACCGGCCGGTCGCACGCGCATCTGTTTTTGCCTGTAAATTGCAACCGTTGGCCAATCGGCTCCGCACCCCCGGTGCAGTGAGCTTCGAGGAAGCAACGCGGCGGAAATCACGGTCCCGTACGCGTTGCACGCAAGGGCCCGTGCTGTCCGTCTCCACTAGTCACAACGAACGAATGGAGAAGCAAAGCATGATCGGCAACACCCCCCTGATACTGGCCATCGTCTGCGGTCTCGTGGCCGTGGCCTACGGTTTCTGGGCCCGAAGTTGGATTCTCGCGAAGGACGCCGGCAACGCCCGCATGCAGGAGATCGCGGCCGCCATCCAGGCCGGTGCCTCCGCCTACCTCGCCAAGCAGTACAGCACCATCGCCGTCGTCGGCGTGGTGCTCGCGATCCTGATCGCCGTGTTCCTCGACCTCACCACCGCCGTCGGCTTCATCGTGGGCGCGGTGCTCTCCGGCGCCTGCGGCTTCATCGGCATGAACGTCTCGGTGCGGGCCAACGTGCGCACCGCGCAGGCGGCCACGCACGGCATCGGCCCGGCGCTCGACGTTGCCTTCCGCGGCGGCGCCATCACCGGCATGCTGGTGGTGGGCCTGGGCCTGCTGGGCGTATCGGCCTTCTACTGGGTGCTGATCGGCAGCGGCACGCCGGCCGCGGGGCACAGCCTGTCGGCGGTGCTCAATCCGCTGATCGGCTTCGCCTTCGGCTCCTCGCTGATTTCCATCTTCGCGCGGCTGGGCGGCGGCATCTTCACCAAGGGCGCTGACGTCGGCGCCGACCTGGTGGGCAAGGTGGAAGCCGGCATCCCCGAGGACGACCCGCGCAACCCGGCCGTGATCGCCGACAACGTGGGCGACAACGTCGGCGACTGCGCCGGCATGGCAGCCGACCTGTTCGAGACCTACGCCGTGACGCTCATCGCCACCATGGTGCTGGGCGCACTGATGGTCGCGGCCGCGCCCACCAACGCGGTGCTCTACCCGCTGGCGCTGGGCGGCGTGTCGATCATCGCGTCGATCATCGGCTGCTTCTTCGTGAAGGCCTCGCCGGGCATGGTCAACGTGATGCCGGCGCTCTACAAGGGGCTGGCGGTGTCGGGCATCCTGTCGCTGATCGCGTTTTGGTTCGTCACCAGCTGGCTGATCCCCGACAACGCCATTGCCGCGAGCGGCAGCCAGCTCAAGCTGTTCGGTGCATGCTTCGTCGGCCTGGCGCTGACGGCCGCGCTGGTGTGGATCACCGAGTTCTACACAGGCACGCAATACAAGCCCGTGCAGCACATCGCGCAAGCATCGACCACCGGCCATGGCACCAACATCATCGCGGGCCTGGGCGTGTCGATGCGCTCGACGGCCTGGCCGGTGATCTTCGTGTGCATCGCCATCCTGGCTTCCTATTCGCTGGCGGGCCTCTACGGCATCGCGGTGGCCGCCACGTCGATGCTGAGCATGGCCGGCATCGTGGTGGCGCTCGACGCCTACGGCCCCATCACCGACAACGCCGGCGGCATCGCCGAAATGAGCGAGCTGCCCGACAGCGTGCGCGCCGTGACCGACCCGCTGGACGCGGTCGGCAACACCACCAAGGCCGTGACCAAGGGGTACGCCATCGGCTCGGCCGGCCTGGCCTCGCTGGTGCTCTTCGCCGACTACACGCACAAGCTGGAGAGCTTCGGCCAGGCGATCAGCTTCAACCTGAGCGACCCGATGGTGATCGTCGGCCTCTTCATCGGCGGCCTGATCCCCTACCTCTTCGGCGCGATGGCCATGGAGGCCGTGGGCCGCGCGGCGGGTGCGGTGGTGGAAGAAGTGCGCCGCCAGTTCCGCGACATCCCCGGCATCATGGAGGGCACCGGCAAGCCCGAGTACGGCAAGGCCGTGGGCATGCTGACCGGCGCGGCCATCAAGGAAATGATGATCCCGTCGCTGCTGCCGGTGCTGGTGCCGATCATCGTCGGACTGGTGCTCGGGCCGAAGGCGCTGGGCGGGCTGCTGATGGGCACCATCGTTACGGGCCTGTTCGTCGCCATCAGCATGTGCACGGGCGGCGGCGCCTGGGACAACGCCAAGAAGTACATCGAGGACGGCCACTTCGGCGGCAAGGGCAGCGAGACGCACAAGGCCGCCGTCACCGGCGACACCGTGGGCGACCCCTACAAGGACACCGCCGGCCCGGCGGTGAACCCGCTGATCAAGATCATCAACATCGTGGCTCTGCTCATCGTGCCGCTGGTGGTGAAGTTCCATGCGGGCGATGCGGGGGCCGCCGCACCGGTGAAGGTGCCTGCGCCGCCTGCGGTCACGGCTCCGGCGGCCATGGCGCCGTCAACGCCGTCGTCGCCGGCGGCGGTGGTCGCATCGGGCGCCGTATCTGCCGCCGAAGCCGCCGCCGTGAAGGTGGAGAACGGCGTCGTGAAGTTCTACTTCGCCAGCGCAAGCTCCGAAGTGGCGCCCAACGCCAAGGAAGCGCTGGCCGACGTCATCAAGGCCGTGCAGAGCGGCAGCACCGTGCTCGTGAGCGGCTACCACGACGCCAGCGGCGACCCGGCGAAGAACGCCGAGCTCGCCAAGCAGCGCGCGATGGCGGTGAGCGATGCGCTCAAGGCAGCCGGGGCGCCCGCAGAGAAGATCGAGCTGGCCAAGCCCGAGCAGTCGCAGGCCGACGGACCGCCCGCCGAAGCGCGCCGCGTCGAAGTCAAAGTAAAGTCCTGAGAATGCCCACACCCGAACGACTCGAATCATTCATCGCCGCCGTCGAAGGCGGCGCGCATGCCAAGGCCATCGAGGACTACTACACCGAAGATGCCACCATGCGCGAGAACCAGGCCGAGCCGCGGCGCGGCCGTGGCACGCTGGTGGCGCAGGAAACCGCCGTGCTGGAGCGCACCGAGTCGGTGGTTTCCACCTGCGTGCGGCCGGTACTTGTGAACGGCAACCACGTGGCGATCCACTGGATCTTCGAGTTCACGTTCAAGGGCGGCAGCAGGATGCGCATGGAGGAGATCGCCTGGCAGCGCTGGGAGGGCGACCGCATCGCGGAAGAACAGTTCTTCTACGACCCCGCGCAGCGAAAACCGGGCTGATCGACGGCTCTGCGCGCGCTTCCACCGTCATGGCGCTTCTGAAGACCCCTGGCCCCATGCGATACCTCCATGCACTGTTCGCCGGCACCTGGGCCATCGCCCGGGCCGAGCTGGCGATCGTCCGGCGCTTTCCTCGCATCCTGCTGGCCGTGGTGGCGGTGGGCGTGGTGCCTGCGATCTATGCGCTGATCTACCTCTCCAGCGTGTGGGACCCGGCGGGCCACACGGCCGACCTGCCCGCCGCCATCGTCAACCAGGACCGGGGCGTGACCTACATGTCGCGCACGGTCAACGTGGGCGACGAACTCACGCGCACGCTGCTCGACAAGCGCGCCTTCGGCTTCCGCGCGATGGACGACGCCGAAGCCGCGCGCGCCGAGGTCCGGCGCGGCGCGCTGGCCTTCGCCCTGCTGATCCCGCCCGACTTCAGCGCCAACGCGGTGCCCGGCACGCAGCGTGGTGCGGGGCAGATCGTGGTCTACACCTCCGAAGGCAACAACTACAGCTCGGCCGGCCTGGCGCGGCGCTTCGCGGGCGAACTGGGCCACCAGGTCAACGAGATGCTCAACGAGCAGCGCTGGGGCCTGGTGCTGAACGCGGCCTCGGGCTCGCAGGCGCGGCTCGACAAGCTCAAGCAGGCCCTGCTGGAACTGCGCGACGGCAGCCAGACGCTGGCCACAGGCGCCGCCCAGTACAGTGCGGCTGCCCAGCAGGTGGGCAGCGGATTCAAGCAGGTCAACGGCGGCATCCGCACCATCGAATCGAAACTGCCTGCCGACGCGGACCTTCGCGCGCTCAAGGCCGGCTCGCAGCAGTTCGCGGCGGGCCAGCGCGAACTCGGCAGCGGGCTTGCGCAGATCGGCGACGGGCTCGTTCAACTCGAAGGCGGCGCTGCCCAGCTCGGCGACGGCGCCCGCAGGATGCAGAAGGACACGGCCGACATCCCCTTCGTGGGCGACCGCATCTCCAAGGGCGCGGGAGAGCTCGCCGCCGGTGCGGACAAGCTGCGCGGCGGCATCGACCAGGCGCAGGCCGCCATGGCGAAGGCACAGGACGGCAACCACAAGCTCGCGACCGGCGCGACGGCCCTCGACGGCGGCGTGGGCAAGCTCACCGACGGCATGACGGCGCTCGCCGCCGGCATCCACGCCATGTCCGGCAAGCTGCCGCCCGACCGCAAGCTCGACGAGTTCGTGCAGGGCGGCGCGCAGCTCGCCCAGGGCGCGGAGCGGCTTTCGACCGGGGTGCGCACCATCGAGGCCGCCCTGCCCGCTTCCATCACCCGCATCCAGGGCAGCGCCTCGGGGCTGGCCGACTCGGTCGAGCCCAAGGTGGAGGTGGTGGCGCCGGTCGCCAACAACGGCAGCGCCTTCGTGCCCAACATGGTGTCGGTGGCGCTGTGGATCGGCGCGGTGATGGCCGGCTACCTGTTCAACATCCGCATCGTGCTGTCGGACCACAGCCACTACCCGAAGCTCGCGAAGACGCTGGGCAAGATCACCATGCCGGCGCTGATCGTGCTGCTTCAGGTGGCGCTGGTGCTGGCCACGCTGGTGGGCGTGCTGCAGGTGCAGGCCCCGGACGTGCCAGCCCTGGCGCTCACGATGGCGCTGGCCTCGCTGGTGTTCCTGGTGGTGCTGTTCGCGATCCTGCACGTGTTCGGCGACTTCGGCCGCATCCTCACCGTGCTGCTGCTGACGCTGCAGCTGTCGGCCGGCGGCGGCGTGCTGCCGGTGGAGCTTTCGGCGGGCTTCTTCCGCGACGTGCACGGCTGGCTGCCCTTCAGCTGGGTGGTGCAGGCTTTCCGCGCCGTGATGTTCGGCGCCTTCGACAATGGCTGGGCGCATGCCTGCGGGGCGGTGCTGCTGTCGGGCGCGGTGGCGGTGGGGCTGATGGCGCTCTTCGGCAAATGGAACGAAGTGCTGCCGGCGGACTACAAGCCGACGATCCAGGTCTGATTGCCGACCAGCAGCCCTCGACGAATGCAACACTGCACGCCACCCGAAACGATGACACCACTCCACCACGTCTTGCGCACCTGTTCGCTGCGCCTGCTGCCGGCCTTGCTCGTCCTGAGCGGCGCGGCCGCCGCGCAAGCCCAGGCTGCGAACGACGACACCCTCTCCCTGAGCTTCGATGCGGCGCGCGCCCGCATGATCGACCGCTCGGACAAGCTGGCCGCCGCGCGCGCCGCCGTCGACGCGAAGGAGCTGCAGAGCCAGGGCCTCAAGCGGCTGGGCGGCCCCTCGGTCAGCGTCTCCGCGCTGGCCTATGCCTACAACGCGAACCTGAACCTCGACCTCGATCCGCTCAACCAGAAGTTCGGCCAGCTCGGCTCGGCGCTGCCGTCTTCCATCCAGAGCGTGATCGCGCGCGTGCCGATCCCGCAGCTGCCCAACAGCTACACGCTCAACCGCCACGACACCGGCACCAACGCGTCGATCTCTGCCGTGTGGCCGCTCTACGTGGGCGGCGCGACCGACGCGGTGCGCGGCTTCGTCTCGGCCCAGACGCGCGAGGCGCAGGCCGATGCCGAGCAGGCCGGCCACGAGGTCGACACCCTGCTCGTGCAGCGCTACTTCGGCGCGCAGCTCGCCCGCCGCGCTGCTGCCCTGCGCCTGCAGGCCGAGCGCACCATCGCGCAGCACGACTCGGCAGCGCAGAAGATGCTTGCCGCCGGCGTGATCTCGCGCGTCGAGCGGCTGCAGGCCAGTGCCGCGTACGAAGAAGCCCGCCGCAACGCGCGCAAGGCCGAGAACGACGCGGCGCTGGCTTCCGTCGCGCTGGCCCGCACCGTGCGCGCCGATGGCAGCGTGGCGCCGCAGACGCCGCTCTTTCTCATCAGCACGCCGATCGAACCGCTGAACTACTTCATCGATTCGGCGCTCACGCGGCACCCGGGCCTGGACAAGGTCGCGGCCAAGAAGTCGCAGGCCGAGCAGCTGCATGAGGGCGAAGAGGCGCTGCGCCGCCCGCAGGTGATCGCCTTCGGCACGCGCGAGCTCAAGAGCGGCAACGCCGACTGGGTGGCGGGCGTCGGCGTGCGCTGGACGCTGTACGACTCGGTCGACCGCGACGCGCTGTCGGCCGCCTCGCTCAAGCAGGTCGAGCAGGCCGAACGCACCGATGCGCAGGCGCGCAGCGACATTTCGCTGCTGGTCGAGCGCAACTGGCGCGCGCTAGAGAACGCGCGGCGCCAGTACCTGGAGATGAAGGCCTCGGTCGAGCTCGCGCAGGAGGTCGTGAAGCTGCGCACCGCCGGCCTGCGCGAAGGCACGAGCACCACGCTCGACCTGATCGACGCAGAGACCAACCAGGCCAAGGTGCTGACCGAACGCGCGCAGGCCGCCAACGACTACGTGCAGGCGCTCGCGCAGCTGCTGGAGAGCGCGGGGCTTTCCGAGAAGTTTTCCGACTACATCGCACGTGCCGACGTGAAGGTGAATTGATGATGAGTGCCAAGACCCGAAAACTGATCGCGATATTCGCCGCCCTGCTCGTGCTGGCGCTGCTCGTCTGGGGTTTCTGGCGCGCCTCGCGCCCGGCGCCCGAGGTGTTCCAGGGCCAGATGGAAGCGCGCGAGACCGACGTCGCGGGCAAGGTGACCGCGCGCGTCGCCGAAGTGCCGGTGAAGGAAGGCGACCGCATCCAGGCCGGCACGGTGCTGGTGCGCATGGACAGCCCCGAGGTGCGCGCCAAGCTCGCGCAGGCCACCGCCGCCGAGCAGGCCGCGCAGGCCGTCGCCGAGAAGGCACAGAACGGCGCCCGTCCGCAGGAAGTGGAAATGGCGCGCATGCAGTGGCAGCGCGCCGAGACCGCGGCGCAGCTTGCGCAGACCTCTTTCCGCCGCGTCGACGGCCTCGCGCGCGAGGGGCTGGTGGCCGACCAGAAGCGCGACGAAGCCGAGGCCAACTGGAAGGCTTCGCGCGACGCCGCCATCGCGGCGAAGGCGCAGTACGACATGGCGCGCACCGGTGCCCGGCCCGAGGACAAGGCCGCAGCGAGCGCGCAGGCCCGCCAGGTCGCCGGTGTGGTGGCAGAAGCCGAAGCCGCCAAGGCCGAGACAGAGCTGCGCAGCCCCGTGGCCGGCGAAGTGGCCAAGGTGCTGGCCAAGGTCGGCGAACTGTCGCCGCAGGGCGTGGCGGTGGTCACGGTGGTCGACCTGAACGACCAGTGGGTGGTGCTGAACGTGCGCGAAGACCGGCTCTCCCGCTTCGCGCTGGGCAACGAGTTCGACGCCCACCTTCCCGCGCTGCCCGAAGGCAGGCGCACCGCACGCTTCAAGGTCTACTACAGCGCCGTGCTGCCCGACTTCGCGACATGGCGCGCCACCCGCGGCGGCACCGGCTTCGACGTGCGCACCTTCGAGGTCCGCGCGCGGCCGCTCAAGCCCATCGAAGGCGCGCGGCCGGGCATGAGCGTGCTCGTGGACTGATCGCGGCGGCACGGATTCCTTCGATGAGCCTCCGCGGCTTCTCCACCGCCAGCGCACGGCGCGAATTCGCGCTGCTGCGCACGCGCCCGTGGGACCTGGCCATGATCTCCTGGGTGCCGCTGCTCGCGGTGTTCCTGATCTGGTGGATCTTCTCGGCCGGACTGCCCGAGCGCCTGCCGATCGGCGTGCTCGACCAGGACCACTCCTCGCTCTCGCGGCAGGTGGTGCGCTTCCTCGACGCCACGCCCGGCCTGCGCGTGACACAGCGCTACAGCGACGAAGGCGAGATGGCGCGCGCGCTGACCAGCGGCGCGGTCGACGCGGCGGTGCAGCTGCCGCGTGAACTGAGCCGCGACGTGAAGCAGGGCCGCGTCGGCCAGATCGTGCTGCTGCACAACGCGCAACTCGGCACGCATTCGAGCCTGATCCAGCGCGACGTGCGCACCGCTGTGGGCACCGTCTCGGGCGGGGTCGAGCTCACGGTGCGCAACAAGCGCGGCGAGTCGATGAAGGCCGCGCGCGTGAGCATGGACCCGATCAAGGCGAGCATGGTGGCGCTATTCAACACGTCGACCGACTACGAGCAGTTCCTGGGTGCCGCGCTCATTCCGGCGCTGCTGCACATCCTGGCGATGACCGCCGGTGCCTGGGCCGTGGGCCGCGAGCTGCGCGACCGCAGCATCGGCGAATGGCTTGGCGCCGCGCCGCGCTGGCACGAGGTGCTGGCCGCGCTGGCGGGCAAGCTGGCGCTGCCGTTCGCGAGCCTCTCGGTGGTGGCGCTGGCGGCGATGCTGTGGATCACCGCGGGACGGGGCTGGCATCCGGTCGGCTCGCTCGGATGGACGCTCTTCGCGTTGGTCGTTTTCCTGGCGCTGTCGATCGCGCTGGGGGCCTTCGTGGCGGCGCTCACGCGTTCGCTGCGCACGGCCCTGTCGGCCACGGGCTTCATCACGGCGCCGGCTTTCGCGTTCGGCGGCGTGGGCTTTCCGCTGGTCGCGATGCCCGTGCTGGCGCAGGTCTGGGCCAACCTGCTGCCCTACACGCACTACATCCGCGTGCAGATGGAGCAGCTGCAGATGGGCGCGCCGGTGTCGTACTCGGTGGCGACGCCGCTGTGGATGGTGCTGGCCACGGGCGCGCTGCTTGCCGCGTGCGCTGCGGCGCTGGTAAAGGCCGCCAAGGCGCCCGAGAGCTGGGGTGGACGCTGATGGCTGAAGAACGGCTTCGCTTCAGCTCTGCATGGCGCGAAACCGCGCTGGCGGTGCTGCGCGACAAGGGCGTCCTGCTGATCATGCTGCTCGCGCCCATCATCTACGGCTTCTTCTATCCCTGGCCCTACGGCACGCAGGCCGTGACGCGCGTGCCGGTGGCGGTGGTCGACCAGGACCACACCGGCCTGTCGAGGCAGATCGCGCGCTTCGCGATGGCCAACCCGCGGCTGGACGTGCGCATGGTGACCGGCGACGTGGGCGAGGCGCAGCAGGCGCTGTGGCGCGGCGAGATCGAGGGCTACGCGCTGCTGCCGGCCGACCTGAAGCGCAGCGTGCTGCGCGGCACCTCTGCCGTCGTCACCATCGAGGGCAACGGCGCCTATGCGCTGCTCAACAAGGCGGTGCTGTACGGCTTCTCGGAGGCCGTCGGCACGGTGTCGGCGGGCGTCGAGATCCGCAAGCTGCAGGCCGGCGGCCAGAGCGCGATCCAGGCGGCGCGCAGCCGCAGTCCGCTCAACACGCAGCTCGTCGCGCTGTTCAACCCGACCGAGGGCTACGGCAGCTACGTGGTGCCGGCGGTGGCCCTGTTGATCCTGCAGCAGACGCTGCTGATGGGCGTGGCGATGCTCGCCGGCACCTGGGCCGAGGCCAGGCGGCTGCGGGCCTCCATGGGCGCCTGGCTGGGGCGGCTGGGAGCGCTCTCGGGCTTCGGCTTCCTGAGCGGCATCTTCTACTTCGGCTGGGTGTTCTTCCTGCAGGACTACCCTCGCGGAGGCAATCCGTGGGGAGCGCTGGTGCTGCTCGCGTTCTATGTGCCGGCGATCTGCACGCTGGGCCTGCTGCTGGGCTGCTGGTTCCGCGACCGCGAACGGGCCTTGCAGGTGCTGCTGTTCACCGCGCTGCCAATGGCTTTTCTGTCGGGTTTCTCATGGCCCGTGGAGGCCCTGCCGGAGCCGCTGCAGGCGCTGCGCTGGCTCTTTCCGAGCACTGCAGGCATCCAGGCCTCGCTGCGGCTCAACCAGATGGGCGCGCCGCTGCATGACGTGCTGCCCCATCTGGGCGTGCTGCTGTCGCTGACCCTGGCGGGCCTTTTGACGCTGCGGCTCGCCGCAACAACGCCGAAGCAGTCTTAGCGCCGGCTCTCGGCGGCCACGGCGCGCACCAGCCGCGTGGCGGGCGCCACCAGTTCGCGCAGATCGCCCGCGCGGTTCTGCTCGATGGCCTGCAGCACCAGTTCGTTGATGCCGCCCACCACCGTCATCGCCATCTCGCTCGTGAGATGCGCGGCGGGCTCTTCCGCGCTGCCGTTGCTGCTGGTGTTGATGGCGACCTGGATGAAATTGGCGATCTCGTCGTTCACCCGTCGCCGCACCACGAGCCCCGGCATTCCGAGGCCGAGGATCTCCACGAACAGCGTGCGCAGCAGCACCGGGTCTTGTGCGAGGTAGTCGAAATAGGCCGTCATCGCCTGCTCGACCTGCGCGTGCCACGGCTGCGCCGGGTCGAAGGCCTCGCTCACCGTCTGCAGCGCGAGGCGGCTGGCGGTTTCGTAGAGCGCGATCAGGCACTCGGTCTTGGTGCTGAAGTGCTCGTAGAAGGTACGGCGCGACACGGCGGCCTCGCGCACGATGTCCGCAATGGTGGTCTCGGCATAGCCCTTGGCCGCCACGGCATGCGCCATGCCCTGCAGCAGGCGTGCGTAGTGCTCGCTCCCGGCGCCCTCGGCGGGCCTGGGCGGAGCTGCTTTTTCGATGGTTTCGCTCATGGACGACACATTTTCCTACGCACGGGTACTTGACAGTACCAATTCACAATTGCAACATGGCAGCAAGCGGTACGAAGTTGTACCAGCAATCCCGCTCCACGCATTCAGTGCTTTTTCCGAGGCTTGTTCTCATGACCGATCTCGTTGTCCGCCGCCTGTTGATCGACCTGCAACCGCCCTTCGCCCGCGACTGGTGCGGCGGCGACGCATTCTCGACCGCTTTCTTCAACGCGCTGTCGATGAGCTTCCCCTTCGGCGAGCAGTTCTTCATCGACGCGGTGCGCGACGCCGTAGCTACGCTGCCGCCTGAGGTCCAGGAGCAGCACAAGGCCGATGTACGCGGCTTCATCGGGCAGGAAGCCACGCACCGGCGCATTCATTCGCTCTTCAACAACCATCTCGAGAACCAGGGCCTGATCGACCGCTGGACGGCCCGCGCCAGCAAGCGCATGGAACTGATGGAAGGCGCCGATCCACGCCATGCGCTGGCGGTGACGGCAGCCACCGAGCACTTCACGGCCATGTTCGCGGAATGGCTGCTGGCCCACCCCGAGGTCCTCGACGGGGCCGAGCCCCGGCTGCGCACCATGTGGCTGTGGCACAGCGCCGAAGAGCTCGAACACAAGAGCGTGGCCTTCGACATCTACAAGGCCGCGGGTGGCTCCGACGAATGGCGCACACGCTGGTTCCGGCGCGTCACGATGATGTTCCTGGGCGACCTGATGCGCCAGACCATCGACAACCTGCGCCACGAAAAGCAGCTGTGGAAGTGGTCGACCTGGAAGAGCGCCGCGCGCATCCTGCTGAGCCGCAACGGCCTGCTGCGCGGCAACCTCGCTGGCTGGCGCAGCTACCTGCGCGCGGACTTCCATCCGATGCAGCAGGACAGCAGCCTGTCGGAACGTTGGCTTGAGGACAACCGGGCGCAATACACGCCGGTGGGCGGAGCACCCGAGGCGGCGGCCGCGCGCTGACGGCGCCGGGGCGCACTCGATCGCTCAGAAGAAGGTGGCGCGGGTCGTCGTGTTGCCGCCCGCCTGCTGGTGCTCGGGGCGCATTTGCAGGTCGTGCAGGGTGTCGAAGTCCGAAGGAGCATCCGGCACCCGCATCACCACTTCCAGCTCGTGCATCGACGCAACCCAGCGGCCGGCCGGCGATTCGGCCGGCTCGTCGTTGGCGAACACGCCGTCGCGGATGTAGAGGGTTTCGCCCTCGGGGCGCTCGGCATGCAGCTCGATCAGGCGCGCGATCGAGAAGTTGTAGGTCACGAGCTTTTCGCGCGTCTTGCGGTCCTTGCCGCCGCAGTTGAACGAGCCTTCGGCAGCGATGACGATGCAGGAGCCATCCACGCCACCGTCCATGTCGATCTCGTTGCCGGAGCGCCAGATCGCGTTCGGCAGGCGCACGCGCACCTTGTCGATGACCAGGTCGCGCTGCTTGTTGAGGCTGCTCAGCGGCGGCACTAGCGAACGCAGCTGGCGCAGGCGCTCGGCGAAGTTGTCGTCCATCAGGAATTCGACGTGGTGCGTCGCGCTGCCGGAGGAGCGCCTGACCACCTGCATGACCACATGGCGCGACTTACCCATGGCAAGACCCCTTGGCAAAGGTTGAATTCCGTAGCCCGCAGGGGGTATGGACGACGTGGCAGCAATTCATTGGAAATCGGCTACTAGAAGGATTCTTGATTACATGCAATTACATGCATCATTTGTGTCCAACTGTATAGCGAATCCCAGGAATGGGGAAGGCCATTCCGTGACTTATGCACGAGGAAATGTCGCCAAAATGCCTCCGCGATGTGGTATCTGAGCACCCCATCGAGCGGCGAGCAGCCCTTATTCGAGGGCTTCGTCCAGCGCCTTGCACGAGGGCGCGCAGACGGTCTGCGACTTGCCCAGCACCTGGCGGGTGCGCAGCTGGGAGCGCACGCGGTGCTTGCCGCACATGAAGCACGACATGGTCGCCCCGCTGAACGACGCCGAGGCGCGGAACGGCGAACCCGGCGCCTTCGACTTGTAGCGCAGGCCGTCCGCCACCACTGCCGTCTTCACTTCACCCTTCGCCATGCATCTTGTCCTTGCTGTTCGGTTCGGCACGGCGCATTGCGCGTGCAATGGCTTCCCGGGCGCCGATTTCGGCCGCCAGGGAAGCGTCCAACGCCGAGCGGCAAAGCCCGGCGTGCTTGTAATTGAGGTTTTCGTACACCTCGGCCGCGGCCGGATACGCATCGAGCAGGCGACCTAGTTCGGCGCCCTGCTCGATGTCCTCGAACTCATGCACGAGGTGTTCGACCACGGAACGGTACTGCTCCGCCCCAACGGGTACGGCGCTGTGCTCAAGCTTTTCCAGCAGTTGCGCCAACACATGGGTCACTGCCAGATCGGTCCTGGAAGACGGATTATCGGTCGTGTTCATGGTCACCATCTGGGGGCAGCATACGCCTATGCAAGTGGCTGGTCGTACAGGGTTGTCTCCGGCTGGCCGGTCTTTTGCTGCGCCGAGCGCATCCGCTGCAGCAGGCTGTGGAGCATTTCGGTCGACAGCCCGTGGATCACCAGCCGGTGCCCCGCCCGCAGGGTCGACAGCGGCACCAGCGGGTGCTTGTTGTTGACCAGGATCAGGTGCTCCGGGGCGTTCAGGATCGTCGCCGCGTAGATGCCGATGGTCTCGTCCAGCTGCAGGGAGTTGGCGGCCCGCCAGAAATCGTTGTCCGTGAGCATCAGCTGGTAGAGCGGCGTGAACAGCTCGATGGCGCTTTGCAGGTCCAGGAAGTTCAGCCTGCCCTGGGGCATGTCCTCCAGGCGCAGCCCCGGCTCCTTGATCATCGAGAAATCGACCTTTTCCGCCTTGCACAGCGCCAGCCCCTTGTCGCGCAGCGCGGTGTTCAGCCTGATCACGAAGTTGAAGAGGTTCAGGTCGTGCTTCAGGAACATCTCGTCCTTCAGCGCGTCGATGTCGGCCGGCTCCAGCGGATTGGTGGCCACCGGCGCCGGCGAATTGCGCCCGATGAAGGCCAGGATCTGCGAGCCCAGGTGGAAGTGCCGCAGGATCAGCCAGTTGGCCTCCGGCGACACGAAGCGCTTCAGCCCCCAGGCCAGCAGCCGGTGCAGCAGGATCGAATGCGACCAGTTGCGCGGCACGAACACCTTCGCGATCTGGATCAGGATGATCGTCAGCCGCGCGATCGGCCTCAGGAACGGCAGCAGGTACTGCCTCGAGCCCGAGCTCGAATCGGCCAGCCAGGCGGACTTGACGTCGTCGGGCAGCGGCGTGCTCTGGTCGAGGTACAGCGCCAGCCAGGGGCTGGGGTCGCGCTCGTCGTGGGCTTGCTTCAGGAATTCAGGCGTTCGATCCATGGGGCATGCGTTGCGTGATGTGTTGGAACTGCATGAGGTACAGCGCGGCCGTGTGGCGCGCCGTCTCGACGATCTGGCTGGCGGCGCGCGACTGCCCTTCCACCGCCATCACCATCTCCACCGCCGTGAGCCAGCGGCTGAGGTGGTTTTCGTCGTTGTGGCCGTGGTATTCCAGGAAGCGGAAGGCATCCGGCGGCAGCTTCAGGCTGGCCTTGAGCAGCGGCAACAGCGCCGGCACGATGCGCTGGCCCGTGCCCTCGATGATGTAGATCGCGCCCAGCAGGCCGATCGGGTCGCGCGTGGCGGCCAGGCCGTGCAGATAAGCGTTGAGCGCCTCGCCGCCAGGGTTGCGGCGCAGCTCCTCGATGTTCTCCACCGTGCCGCCGGCCTTGCGGTAGTCGCTGAAGAGGATGTTGAAGTCGTTCTGCTCCTCGCCGGCGTGCACGCCGATCAGCGAGGCCAGCATCTGGTAGGGCTCGCTCAGCGAGGCTGCGCCCTCGCGCATCCACTTGCTGCCCTCGCGCACCTGGGGCACCCATTGCTCCATCCAGTTCAGGTAGTCGGGCACGGCGAAGCGGCGCTCGCGGATCTGGCGGACGAGCGGCGTGCGCCAGACACGCGAGCGGTAGTCGTGCCAGATGGCGGCCAACTCGGTCAGCAGCGCGCCCAGCCCCTCCGGCGCGGCGGCAGGGTCGTGCGGAGGCGCGATCACGAGGTCGTCGTCCGGCACGGCCGCGGCGCGTGGCACCACCGCGACGGGCGCCGCATCGACGGCCTCCACCTCCCACAGCATGTACGCCGCCATGAAGCGCCCCGACTCCGGCACGTAGCAGAAGATCTGCTCGCCCGGCTTCAGCGCCTTGGTGTGCAGGAACTCCGCCAGCATCACGAGGATCGACGCCGCGCCCGTGTTGCCGCGCCAAGCGAGGTTGCTCCACCAGCGCTCGCGCGGGATCGACAGGTCGGCCTTGGCCATCAGGTCCTCGACCACCGGGATGAATTTTTCCGAAGAGTAATGGCACAGGAAGTGGTCGACCCGCTTCGGGTCGACCCAGCCGTCGCGCACCAGCCCCGCGTATTCGTGGATGCCGATGTCGAACAGGTGCGGCAGCAACCGGATGTCCTGGCGCAGCGACAGCGCACCCGCCGCCTCGGCCTCGGCCCAGGAGCCGAAGTCGAGATGGCCGCGCGCGCGGTCTTCCGTCAGGCCCAGCTGCATGCAGACCGGGTAATCGCCCGAGAAGGCGCGCTGGTGCACCCATTTCAGCTTCAGCCGCAGGCCCGGCGAGCCGGCCAGGGCCGAGGCGCCATCGGACAGCAGCAGGGCCCCTGCCCCATCGGACAGCATCCAGCGCAGGAAGTGCGAGTCGAAGTCGGTCTCGTAGCCGCGCGCCGCGAAGCGCGAACGCTTGAAGAGGCGCGACGGCATCTCGCTGGCCACCGCCATCGCCGAGCGGTGCGCGCCCAGCTCGATGCCCTGCGCGGCGGTCTGGATCGCCGACACGCCCGCGGCGCAGATGCCGTGCACCGAGTGCGTCTCCATGGGCTGCGCCGCCAGCTCGCCCTGGATCATGTTGGCAAAGCCCGGCATCAGCGTGTCGCCGCCCGAGGAGCCGCTCGCCAGCAGCGACACCCGCGAGAGCTCGGCCCCGCCGCGCTGCAGGCAGTCGCGGATCGCGCCGGCCGCCAGTTGCGCATTGGTGTGCCGCGTCACGCCTTCGGCATCGATCGCGTAGTGCCGCGTGAGGATGCCGTTCTCCGCCAGGATGCGCCGCTTGATGCGCTCCGACATGCGGTTGAGCGGCGCGATGTACGCGTCCATGCGGTCGTTGGGGATGGGCTCGCCCGGCATGAAGTAGCCGGCGCCTTCGAGGTACACGCGTTGGAATGAAACAGGCATGGTTCAGAGAGTTGATGGATCGCGGGGCATCAGCGGGCGGCTGCGGAAACGCGGCCACACGGCCCCCAGCACGAAGATGCGCACCATGTAGGGCACCAGCCCGCCCTCGTTGAGCACGGGGTCCACCTGCGCGCGGTAGCGCGTGCGATGCAGGCGGGTGAGCTCGGACCAGTGGGCATGCGGGTTCTCGTGGTGTGCGGTGTGCAGGCCGATGTTGAACAGCAAGGGGTTCACCAGCCCTTCGAAATTGCGCGCGTAGTTCAACCGGCTACCCGCGGTATCGCGCGATGCCCCCGGCGCCTGATCCCGCACGGGTTTGCGGCCATCGGCGTGCGCGTGCTGCAGGTAGTTGGTCGCCAGCAGCCAGTGCAGGCCGTGCAGCTGCGGCACGATGACGAACAGCAGCGCCTTGCGCCAGTCGATCGCCAGCAGCACCGCCCAGCTCGCCAGCCACAGCGCGTACTGCGCCATGCAGTAGCGCCAGGCGCCGCGCCGGTGCCGCCGCAGCCGGGCGAGCCATGCGAAGAAAAGCGGCATCAGCACCCACACGGCCTGGAACGGGTGCAGCAGGTAACCCCAGAGGTGATTGGTATCGCCGCCGAAGCGGTAGGTGCGAGCCACGTCCTTCGGACCATGGCGATGGCGGTGATGGTTCGCGACGTGCGCGGGCCAGAACACGAAGGTCGGGTGGCCCTGCAGCAGCGTGATCCAGAAGTCGGTGAGCCTGTTCAGGCGCCGGCTGCGCCACATGCGCAGGTGCACGTGGTTGTGGTGGATCACGCCGACGCCCAGCGTCAGGAAGAGCATCAGCCCGTACAGCACCGCACTGAAGCCGTGGAACCACTGCCACGCCGCCAGCGCGGGCAAGGCAGCGAGATAGGCAAGGCTCTGCCAGTCGCGCCAGTGTCGCAACCTCGGCAGGCGGCGGCTCACCTCGGCCCCCGCTTCAGGCCGTGGTCGCGCCATGCTTCTTGCGGAAAGCCTGCAGAACCGGTTCGGCCGCGTCGGCCGCCACGCGCGTGCCGAACAGCCGGTCCATGAAGGTGAACTGGAAGCCGTAGTTGCCGTTGTGCACCGCGTGATGCAGGTGATGCCGGCGGCTCGCCGCGAACCAGTGGCTGTACGAGACGCCCGTGAAGAAGTCGTAGTTCGAATGCCCGACGCAGTTGAAGAACAGGCTGAACACCGGCACCGCCGCCAGCGACCAGAAGCTGAAGTCGTGCACCACCATCGGCAGCAGGATCACGTTGCCCAGCATCAGCGCCTCGACCGGGTGGAAGCTGTAGGTCGACCACGGCGTGGTCACGAACGAGCGGTGGTGCGGCCCATGGAAGCGCCGCAGCCAGCGCGTGTGCAGCAGCCGGTGGTTGATCCAGAAATGCACGTCGTTCCAGATCGCGAGCACGAAGATTTCCGCCACGATCTGCCGCCAGTCCGCGTCGGGATCGAGCCTCGCCCAGCCCAGCTGCAGCAGCCCCCACGGAAACACCATGCCCAGCCCGAAGATCAGCACCGACACGCCCGACTGCGTCAGCTCTCGCCGCAGCTGCCCCGGCTGCAGCGGCCGCGGATCGAGCACCCGCCCGACGCCCAGCGCCGGCAGAACGCGCTTGGTGAGCAGCCAAGTGGCCGCGCCGAAACAGAGATAGATCCCGCCGAAGAAAAGCAGGCCCCACAGCATGACCTGCGGGGCGGACAACGAGGTGAAGGTCTGCGCCATCCCCCGAGGCTACAACAGCATCTCGGGAACGATCGGCGCGATGAGCATGTTGTAGAAGCGCTTGAAGAAGCCGGACTCCGGCTCCGTGGTCAGGATCATTTCCTTCTCGCCGTCGTTGGTGAGCCACTCCAGGGTGCCGGTGTCCTTGGCCAGCCGCAGCCGGTAGGAGTTCTGCAGCTTGCTGATGTTGATGACACGCAGCATCTCGCGCGCCAACTGCGGGCTGTCGACTACCACCCCCATCTCGGTGTTCTGGCTGGCCGAGCGCGGATCGAGGTTCATCGAGCCGATGAAGATGCGTCTCTTGTCGATGGCGGCGGTCTTTGCATGCAGCCGCCCGAGCGACTTGCCGAACATGCCGAAGCGCTCGCCCGCCGTGGTGCGCTGCGGGCTCAGCTCGTACAGGTCGGCGCCGCTTTTCAACAGCTTCTCGCGGTAGCGCGCGTAGCCGGTGTGCACCAGCGGCTCGTCGTTGGCGGCCAGCGAGTTGGTCAGCAGCGTGAGCTTGACCTTGCGCCGGGCCAGGTCCTGGAACGCCTCCATGCCGCGCTCGCCCGGCACGAGGTAGGGCGAGGTCAGGTCGACCTCCGTCCGGGCATCCATCAGCAGCCCCCAGACCTGCATCGTGACGCTGGTGGAGATGGCCTCCTCGGCGGTCATCGTCTTCGGCTTGGTGGGCGGATCAGCGACCGCGCGCGCCTCACCCCACAGCAGCCCCATGCGCCCGGCGTCGAGTTCCTCGGAAATGGGGCCGTAGCCGAGGATGTCGGAGGGCGGCAGCACCACCTTCGGCGGCGGCGCGGCCATGCCCACCCAGCTGTCGAAGTCGGCACCGGTGGGCTTGCGGCCGCCCTCGCCCGTCACGATGTCGGCGATGGGCCAGACCTGCTCGCTGTTCCAGTAGGCATCGAAGATCGACTCGAGCTGCGGCACCACCTTGCCGACCACCAGCGCGTCCATGTCGATGAAGTTCTGCGCCTCGTTGAGCACGAAATACTCCTCGGAAATGTTGCGCCCGCCCACCACCGCCATCACGCCGTCGGCGATGAAGAGTTTGTTGTGCATGCGGTGGTTGAGCCGCGAAATCTCCCAGGGAGAGGCTGCGAAGCGCGACAGGAAGCCGTTGCGCCCGCAGCAGAACGGGTTGAACAGGCGCACGTCGACATTGGGCGTCTCCGACAGCGCCAGCAGCAACTGCTGGCTCTTCACCGTGTAGAGGTCGTCCACCAGCACCCGCACCTTCACGCCGCGCATCGCCGCCTCGCGCAGCGTGCGCAGCAGCAGGCGGCCGACCGGGTCGTTCTTCGAGCTGGTAGTACTGCACCACCAGCGAACGCTGGGCCCGCTGGGCGAGCTGGATGCGCGCGTCGAGCGAATACACGCCCAGCGGCATCAGCCGGAAGCCCGAATGCTCCTCGGGCGGCGTCGATGCGGCGGCGATCTTCGCCAGCATGGTCGAGGGGTCGGCGGAGGCGGCGAACTCCGCCGGGGCGCTCCCGCGCCGGTGGCAGCGAGCCGCAGGCGCCGAGCACGGCAATCAGCACGCCTGCGAGCGCGGCGCGCAGAAATGATCGGAGCCAGGCGTTCATGATGATGCTTCCATGAGGTCGTTTTCTTGTGGTTTTCTACCCTTGTCTTCATGCAGTACGCCTGCCGGTCCGCGCCGGTTTCAAGGCGCTTTCCGCCCCTTTTCAGGTCCCTTTTCGGGAAGGCTCCGGCCTAGAATTCGATCCACACCGCTGCGGAGTTACATCATGGCTCGTTCGCTCCCCCACCGCATCGCCTGCCTTGCCTTTTTTGCGGCTCTTACGACTACCGCCTGGGCCGCCCTAGACATCGGCGACCCGGTCCCCCAAGTTCACCGCCAACGCCGCGCTCGGCGGCAAGACCTTCCGCTATTCGCTGGCCGACGCGCTCGCCAAGGGCCCGGTGGTGGTGTATTTCTTCCCGGCGGCCGATTCCAGCGACTGCTCCATCGAGGCCCACGCCTTCGCCGAAGCCATCGACCAGTTCGCCGCGCTGGGCGCCAGCGTGATCGGCGTCTCGGCGGACGACATAGGTACCCTGTCGAAGTTCTCGGTCAAGTCGTGCCAGAGCCGCTTCCCGGTCGCCTCCGACGAAGGCAAGACCGTAATTCAAGGCTTCGACGCGCTGATGCAGACCCGGCCCGACTTCGCCAACCGCCTGTCATACGTGATCGCGCCGGATGGCAAGGTGGCCTATTACTACCAGAACCTCAATCCGGACAAGCATGTGGAGCGCATGCTGAATGCGGTGAAGGCGCTGCCGAAAAGGACCGCGGCCAAGTAGTTTCTGCGGGCCGAAGGGTTGCGCCGCGGGGCACCGGCGGTCTCCGTCTGCATCGCGCAAAATCCAGCCCCATGCAGCTCAACTACATCGCCAACGCGGACGTTCCGTCCTCCTCCGGCCGCACCCTGCCGGTCATCGATCCCTCCGACGGCCAGCCCTTCGACGAAATCCAGCGCAGCAACGCCGCCGACATCGATTCCGCCGTGCGCGCCGCGCGCGACTGCTTCGAGGGCGTGTGGCACAAGGTCAGCGCCGCCGACCGCGGTCGCCTGCTCTTCAAGCTCTCGCAGAAGATCGCCGAGCACGTCGACGAGCTCGCGCTGATCGAGCAGCGCGACTGCGGCAAGCCCGTCAAGCAGGCCCGCGCCGACGCGGTGGCGCTGGTTCGCTACTTCGAGTTCTATGCCGGCGCCTGCGACAAGCTGCACGGCGAGACCATCCCCTACCAGGACGGCTACAGCGTCTTCACCTGGCGTGAGCCGCACGGCGTGACCGGCCACATCATTCCCTGGAACTACCCGATGCAGATCTTCGGGCGCAGCGTGGGCGGCGCCCTGGCGGCGGGCAACGTGTGCGTGGTCAAGCCGGCGGAAGACGCCTGCCTCTCGCTGATCCGCGTGGCGCAGCTGGCGGCCGAGGTCGGTTTTCCGGCCGGCGCGCTGAACATCGTGACGGGCTACGGCCATGAAGTGGGCGACGCGCTCGCACGGCATGCCGGCATCGACCACATCAGCTTCACCGGCAGCCCGAAGATCGGCACGCTGATCCAGCAGGTAGCGGCCGAGCGGCACTGCCCGGTCACGCTGGAGCTGGGCGGCAAGAGCCCGCAGATCATCTTCGCGGACGCCGACCTGGACGCGGCCATTCCGGTGGTGATCAACGCCATCGTGCAGAACGCCGGCCAGACCTGCTCGGCGGGCTCGCGCGTTCTGATCCAGCGCGACATCTACGAGCCGCTGCTGGAACGCCTGGGCCACGCCTTCGAGGCGCTGCGCGTGGGCCCGGCGGCCATGGACCTCGACGTGGGCCCGCTGATCCGCCAGACGCAGCAGCAGCGCGTGTGGGACTTCCTGAGCGACGCGCAGCATGCCGGCATCCCGATGGTGGCGCAGGGCATCGTGGTCGAGGAAGCGCCCGAGACCGGCTTCTATCAAGCCCCCACCCTGCTGCGCGACGTGCCGGTCGACCACCGCCTGGCCCAGGAAGAAGTCTTCGGCCCCGTGCTCGCCGCGATGCAGTTCGCCGATGAAGACGAGGCCGTGGCGCTCGCCAACGCCACCCACTTCGGCCTGGTCGCCGGCGTGTGGACGGCCGACGGCTCGCGCCAGTTCCGCATGGCCAAGCGCGTGAAGAGCGGCCAGGTGTTCATCAACAACTACGGTGCCGGCGGCGGCGTCGAGTTGCCCTTCGGCGGCGTGAAGTCGTCCGGCTATGGCCGTGAGAAGGGCTTCGAGGCTCTGTACGGCTTTACGACGCTCAAAACCGTCGCCGTCAAGCACGGTTGAGCGCCTTGGCGCGCCGCTTGGGCAGGCGCGTCAACCCAGGGCGGTATCGAGCAGCATCATCAGCACGAAGCCGATCATCAGTCCGCTGGTGGCAAAGGCTTCGTGCCCCTTGCGGTGCGATTCGGGAATGATCTCGTGGCTGATCACGAACAGCATGGCGCCCGCCGCGAAGCCCAGCCCCCAGGGCAGCAGCATCGCCGAATGGCCGACCACGGCCGCGCCCAGCACGGCGCCCAGCGGCTCGACCAGCCCCGAGAGCATGCCGATCAGCACGGCGAAACCTCGGCTGTAGCCGGCGGCCAATAGCGCCACCGCGACCACCAGCCCCTCGGGCACGTCCTGGATCGCGATGCCGGTGGCCAGCGCGTCGGCGCGCAGTCCGTTGTTGGCCGCGTAGCCCACGCCGATGGCCAGCCCCTCCGGCACGTTGTGCAGCGCGATCGCGAACACGAAGAGCCAGGTGCGGCGCAGTTGCTTCGCGGCGTTGCCCTCGCGGCCCTTGATGAAGTGCTCGTGCGGCAGCACGCGGTCCAGCAGCATCAGGGCGATGCCGCCGAGCAGGATGGCGGAGCCGATCACCCCGCCCGCGGCCCAGCTTCCGCCGCCGAAGGTGCCCGCGTTCTTCGCGGCCTCGAGGCCCGGGATGATCAGCGAGAAGGCGCTGGCCGCGAGCATCACGCCGGCGCCGAAGCCGAACAGCGTGTCCTGCAGCCGCTGCGGCAGCTTCTGCGAGAACAGCACCGGCAGCGTGCCGAGCGCCGTCGCCAGCGCGGCGACCGAGCCGCCGAGCAAGGCGTTCCATACCAACAGATCGGATCGCACGAACTGCCAGAACTGCAGGCCACCCACCAACACGCCGACGGCGATGATGGCGAAGCCGATCCGTTCGCGCGTCGGGCGGGCCGGTTTCGGCTGCCGGCCGGCCACAGTCACCTGCTGGGGCTCGTTCATGGATTGCTCCTCAGCCACCGGTCGCGGCAGCGTGGCGCCGGGCCACTTCAGCCCAGGTCACGACGTTGAAGAAGGCCGCGATGTATTCGAGGCGGCGGTTCTGGTACTTGAGGTAGTAGTAGGTCTGGTGATGCTTGCCGTGGTGGATTTCCATGGTCTGCGCGTCGATGTGGGGTTCGAGCGCATCGAAGACGTAGGGCAAGGCTGGAAGGGTGTACGGCACGGTCAGGAAGCTCCTTGATCGAAGAGCCCTTTGCGTCGTGGACGTGCTGCGTACTCAGGCGTCCAAATGATAGGAATTCTCATTGTCCATGTCAAGACATATGAAGAGCAGATCGTGAGAATCAGCCATCCCAGACAGCCTCGGAAGCTTCCTGCAACGATCGATACACTGCCCTGCAGCACGTTTCCGGGAGATCTCAAACGATGAAGCTCGCTCGCATCCTTTCCCTCGCACTGCTTCTTTGCACCGGCCTCGCCGCCGCGGAGACCGCCACGCCGCAGGCCGGCGACTACATCTACGAAGGCGGCAGCGGCTCGCTGCGCGTCCAGGCCAGCGGGCACTTCGACATCACCACCATCGGCGCCAACGCCCACACCTGCGCGCTCGACGGCACCATTGCACGCGGCAGGTCCAAGCTCGACGACTCCGGATGCGTGGTGAGCTTCGCGGTGAACGCCGACAAGGTGGAGGTCACGACCAACGGCTCGGACCAGTGCCGCGGCTACTGCGGCATGCGCGCCGCCTTCGAGGGCACCTACATCCGCCCGATTCCCTCGTGCACCGAGAAGGCCGTGGCCGGCTCGCGCAAGGCTTTCAAGCGCCAGTACGACGCCAAGGACTACGCCGCTGCCCAGACCACCCTCGCCCCCGTGCTGTCGGACTGCGACAGGACCCTCGACTGGATCACCAAGGCCTGGCTGCGCAACGACCTCGCGCTCACGCAGTACAAGCTGAACGATCGCGCCGCCTGCCTCAGGACGCTGCAGCCGCTGGCCGAGGATGCCGCCCGCACCGACGACGGCATCAAGGAAAACTACCCGCCGGCCGACGCCGAAATATTCCTGCCGGTGGTCCGCGCCACGCGCACGAACCTCAAGCTCTGCCGCGGATAGATCCCCGGGAGTTCGACAAAGGCGGCAAGCAAGACCGCCGGACGGTTTCGGTTTTTCATCCACCACGAAAAGACGGAGACGACACCATGAGACTCTTGAAGCGCAATCTGCGCGCGGCCGTGCTCGGCCTGGGCCTGGCCCTTCCGCTGCTCGCGGCGGCGCAGCAATTGCCCACGGCCACACCCGAGCAGGTCGGCCTCTCGAGCGAGCGCCTGCAGATGCTCGGCAACGTCCTCAAGGCCGACGTGGCCGCCAGCAAGATCCCGGGCGCGGTGCTGCTGGTGGCGCGCCAGGGCAAGGTGGCGTGGTTCGAGCCCGTCGGCAAGCTCGACAGCGCCGCCGGCACGCCGATGCCGCGCGACGGCATCTTCCGCATCTATTCGATGAGCAAGCCCATCACCACAGTGGCCGCGATGATGCTGGTGGAAGACGGCCGCCTGAAGCTCGACGACCCCATCTCGGCCTACCTGCCCGAATTCGCCACCATGACCGTGGGCGTCGAAAAGCCGGGCGCCGACGGCAAGCCGGTGCTCGAAACCGTGCCCGCGCGCCGCCCCATCACCGTGCAGGACCTGATGCGCCACACCTCGGGCCTGACCTACGGCTTCTTCGGCCCCGGCCTCGTCAAGCAGGCCTACAACACCGCCAATCTGGGCGCGGGCGACCCCACGCTGGCCGAGTTCTCACAGCGCCTGGCGAAGCTGCCGCTGGCCTACCAGCCCGGCACGACCTGGGACTACAGCCAGTCGACCGACGTGCTCGGGCGCGTGATCGAGGTGGTCTCGGGCCAGCCGCTCTACCAGTTCGAGAAGGCCCGGCTCTTCGACCCGCTGGGCATGAAGGACACCACCTACTACGTGCCCGAGCCGGCACGCCAGGCGCGCATTGCCGAGCCGCTGCCCAGCGACCGCAGCTTCGGCGTCGGCGCCGACTTCAACGACCCGCGCATCGTGCGCAAGTACGAATCTGGCGGCGGCGGGCTGGTGTCGACCGCCAACGACTACGCCCGCTTCCTGCAGATGCTGATCAACGGCGGCTCGCTCGACGGCAAGCGCTACCTCGGCCCGCGCACCATCGCCCTGATGACCGCCGACCACTCCAACGCGGGCGCCGGCATCGTGCCCGGCCCGCTGTACCTGCCGGGCCCCGGCTACGGCTTCGGCCTGGGCTTTGCGGTGCGCCGCAACGACGGCGAGGCGCCCTACCCCTCGGCGGGCGGCGAATACAACTGGGGCGGCGCGGGCGGCACCTACATGTGGGTCGACCCGAAGAACGAGATGTTCGTGGTGCTGATGCTGCAGTCGCCGAAATTCAGGACACATTACAGAACATTGACCCGGGACATGATTTATGCGGCGATGATCAAGTAGCCTGTGCTGCGCAGGCCCTTGGAGCCTGGCGCAAAATCAGGCCCCGCCTCGTGAACCCATGAAGAACAGCAGCAACAGCACCGTCATTCCGATCTCCAGCATCGGCCGCGCACGCCCCGCGGTGGCCGTGCCGGAAGTCGCCGTGCCCGCCACCGGCATGCTGCTCGACCGGCTGGGCCGGCCCCTGACCGACCTGCGCATCAGCGTGACCGACCGCTGCAACTTCCGCTGCAGCTACTGCATGCCCAAGGACGTGTTCGACAAGGACTACAAGTACCTGCCGCACAGCGCCCTGCTTAGCTTCGAGGAAATCACCCGGCTGGCCCGCCTCTTTGCCGCGCACGGCACGCGCAAGATCCGGCTGACCGGCGGCGAGCCGCTGCTGCGCAAGAACATCGAAGGCCTGGTCGAGCAGCTCGCCGAAATCCGCACGCCATCCGGCGAGCCGCTGGCGCTGACGCTCACAACCAACGGCTCCCTGCTCGCACGCAAGGCCGCCCAGCTGCGCGCCGCCGGCCTGCAGCGCGTGACGGTGAGCCTGGACAGCCTCGACGACGCCGTGTTCCGGCAGATGAACGACGTCGATTTCCCGGTGGCCGACGTGCTCGCGGGCATCGACGCGGCGCTGGCCGCGGGCCTGGGACCGGTCAAGGTCAACATGGTGGTCAAGCGCGGCACCAACGAGCAGGAAATCCTGCCGATGGCGCGCTACTTCCGCACCCACCATGCAGGCAAGGTGGTGCTGCGCTTCATCGAATACATGGACGTGGGCGCCACCAACGGCTGGCGCATGGACGAGGTACTGCCCTCGGCCGACGTCATCACGCGCATCCATTCCGAATTCCCGCTCGTGCCGCTGGGCGCCACCACGCCCGGCGAGACCGCCAAGCGCTGGGCCTATGCCGACGGCAAGGGCGAGATCGGCGTCATCAGCAGCGTCACCCAGGCCTTCTGCCACGACTGCAGCCGCGCGCGGCTCTCGACCGAGGGCAAGCTGTACCTGTGCCTCTTCGCCAGCGCCGGCCACGACCTTCGCCCGCTGCTGCGCGGCAGCGCGAGCGACGAGGACATCGCCTCGGCCATCGGCCACATCTGGCAGGGCCGCGCCGACCGCTATTCCGAATTGCGCGCCCTGCACGGTCCGGAAAGCGACGGCGGCGCCCACGACAAGGCACCGCGCCGCGTCGAGATGAGCTACATCGGCGGATGAGGCGGGCGGTCGCCATGCCCGCGCACGCCGTCATCGCGCCTGCCGACATCACGGGGCTGCTGCTGGCCGGCGGACGCGGCTCGCGCATGGGCGGCATCGACAAGGGGCTGCAGCCCTTCAACGGGGAGCCGCTGGCGCTGCATGCGATGCGGCGGCTGGCGCCGCAGGTCGGCGCGCTCATGCTCAATGCCAATCGCAACCTCGCCGAATACGAGGCCCTCGGCGTGACGGTATGGCCCGACAGCCTCGCGGATTACCAGGGCCCGCTGGCGGGCTTCCTGGCCGGGCTGGAGCACTGCACCACGCCCTGGCTGCTGACCGTACCCTGCGACACCCCGCTGTTCCCGCCCGACCTCGCCGCCCGGCTCGCCGAAGCCGCCATAGCCGGCCAGGCCGACATCGCCGTGGCCGCCGCCCCGGAGGCCACCGAAGATGGCTTCGCACTGCGGCCCCAACCCGTCTTCTGTCTGCTGCGCGCCGAACTGCGCGACAGCCTGCTTCGCTACACCGCCGCCGGCGGCCGCAAGGTCCATGCATGGATCTCGCAGCACCGCGCGGTGCACGTGCCCTTCGACCGTCCCGGCGACGCGCCCGACGCCTTCTCCAACGCCAATACCCTGGCCGAACTGCACGCCCTCGAAAACCGATGAGCCGCATTGCCGACATCGCCTCTTCAGCCCTCGCGGGCCACGATGCCGCCGCCGACCTGAGCGTCGAGGCGGTCCACGCCTTTCTCGCCCAGTTGACGGCCACCGCCGTCGTCAGCCAGAGCGAGAGCATCTCGCTGTTCGATGCCCTGGGCCGCGTGCTGGCCGAGGACATCGTCTCGCCCGTCAGCGTGCCGCCGCACGACAACTCCGCCATGGACGGCTACGCCTTCGACGGCGCCGTGCTGCCGGACAACGCTCCCATCGACGCTTCCGTCACGCTGCGTGTGGCAGGCACGGCGCTGGCGGGCTCGGCATGGCGCGGCGCGCTCGGGCCGGGCGACGCGGTGCGCATCATGACCGGCGCGATGATGCCGGCGGGCCTCGACACCGTCATTCCACAGGAGTTCTGCAAGGTCGACGGCGACCGCGTGTGCTTCCCGGCCAGGGTGCTGCGCCGCGGCGACAACCGCCGTTTCGCCGGCGAAGACCTCACGAAGGGCCAACCCGCGCTGCGCAAGGGCGAGCGCCTCTCGCCCGCCGCGCTCGGCATGGTCGCGAGCCTGGGCCTGCCGGGCGTGCCAGCGCTGCGGCGGCTGCGGGTGGCCTGCTTCTCCACCGGCGACGAGATCCTGAGCCTGGGCGAAGCGCCGCGCGAAGGCGCGGTCTACGACAGCAATCGCTACACCGTGTTCGGCCTTCTCGCCCGGCTGGGCTGCGAGGTCGTCGATCTAGGCCTGGTGCGCGACGACCCCGTCGCGCTGGCCGCCACGCTTCAGCGCGCCGCGCGCGAGGCCGACGCCATCATCACCAGCGGCGGCGTGAGCGCCGGCGCGGCCGACCACACCCGCGAGGTGATGCAGAAGCTGGGCGACATGGCTTTCTGGCGCGTGGCGATGCGGCCGGGACGCCCGCTGGCGGTCGGGCTGATCCCGCGCGAGAACTCGCCGCAGCCTGCCGTGCTCTTCGGCCTGCCGGGCAATCCGGTGGCCGTGATGGTCGCCTTCCTCGCCTTCGTGCGGCCGGCGCTGCTGCGCATGATGGGCTGCCATGAAGCGGCAGCCGCGCCGCCGCCGTTGCTGCGTGCACGCACCAAGGGCCCGATCCGAAAGAAGCCGGGCCGCACCGAATATCAACGCGGTTTCGTGAAGACCGTGCCCGGCGCGCTGCCGGAGGTGTGCGTGGCGGCCAATCAGGGCTCGGGCGTGCTGAGCTCGATGCTCGAGGCCAACGGGCTCGTGGTGCTGCGCCATGACCAGGGGAGCGTGGCCGCGGGCGAAGAAGTGGACGTAATGATGTTCGACGGGAACATCTAGCACTCCCCCAGGCTTCGCGCACTTCGTGTCGCTTCGCCAACCCCCTCGCCGGGGGCGACACCGGAGGACCGGCTGAGCCGGTTCCTCGGTGTCCCTGGTATGGGGCGCATCGGGCCCCGGCTCGATCAGATTCGGCCGAGGGCCTTGTCCACGCCCTTGTTGGCCAGCATGTCGGCGCGCTCGTTGCCCGGGTCGCCCGAGTGGCCCTTGACCCAGCGCCATTCGATCTGGTGGCCGCCCTCGTTCACCAGCTTGTCGAGCCGCTTCCAGAGCTCGGCGTTCTTCACCGGCTCCTTGCTGGCGGTGATCCAGCCCTTGGCCTTCCAGCCGCGGATCCACTCGGTGATGCCCTTGCGCACGTACTGGCTGTCGAGATACAGCAGCACCTTGCAGGGCCGCTTGAGGGCGGCGAGGCCCTCGATGACCGCGGTGAGTTCCATGCGGTTGTTGGTGGTGTTGAGTTCACCGCCGAACAGTTCCTTCTCGCTTGCACCCGACTTGAGCCACGCGCCCCAGCCGCCGGGGCCGGGATTGCCCTTGCAGGCGCCATCGGTGTAGATCACGACTTCGTTCAAACCAGCTTTTCCTTCTTCTTCATCTCTGTAGATATCGATTTCAACGTGAATTCTTGTTGGGCTCGCCGCTGCGGTGCACCTTGCCGGCAATCGGCACGGGCGCCGTGGCTCGTGCTCCCGCACGGCGCCAGTCGGCGCTCAGCAGGCGCATGCCGCGCACCCGCTTCACCGCGACCAGGAAGTAGGCCGCGCCGAAGATGGGCCACCAGCGCTCGCCGGCGGCGTCCATCCAGCGCGATCGCTCCAGCCAGGCCTCGCTGCGCACCGCCGGCCGGTAGATGCCGAAGCGGCCCGACTCGACCTCGAAGCTCAGCAGGCGCAGCCAGTCGCGCATGCGCCAGTAGCCGATGAACTCCCCGCCCTCGGGCAGGTAGAGATCGCCGATGCCGAGCCGGCGATAGATGTGCGCGCGGCGCTGCCGCATGCCCCAGAGGCTCGCCGGGTTGAGCCCGCAGATCACCACGCGGCCCTCGGGCACCAGCACGCGCTCGACTTCGCGCAGGGTGGCGTGCGGGTCGGGGCTCAGTTCGAGCGCGTGCGGCAGCACCACCAGGTCGAGGCTGTTGGCCGCGAACGGCAGCGCCGCGAAGTCGGTCAGCAGCGTCGCCTTGCCGCCGCGGGCCGGGTCGTCCAGCGCCAGCCAGCGGTGCGGCATGCGGTTGGCGCGCAGGGCGTCGACCTCCGCGGCCCCCAGCTGCAGCGCGTGATAGCCGAATACATCGGCCACCGCCTGATCGAACTGGGCCTGCTCCCAAGCCAGCAGGTACCGCCCCGGGGGGGTCGCGAACCAATCCTGCAAACCTATAATTTGACCGCTCATGACCCTTGTTCCGCTGCCTGCCTTCGCTGACAACTACATCTGGATGCTGCACGACGGGCTCCACGCCATCGTGGTGGATCCGGGCGATGCCCAACCGGTGTTCGACGCGCTGGCGCGCCACAAGCTGCAACTGGCCGCGATTCTAGTCACGCACCATCACCCCGATCACACGGGCGGCGTGGCCGTGCTGCATGCAGCCACCGGCGCGCAGGTGTGGGGCCCTGCCCGCGAGCGAATTCCCGAGCCCTTCACGCCGCTTGCCCAGGGCGACGTTGCCGAAGCGCTCGGCCTGCGCTTCGAGGTCATCGACGTGCCGGGCCATACGGCGGGGCACATCGCGTACTACCTGCCCGCCGCGCAAACCGCGCCCGGCGACGCACCGCTGCTCTTCTGCGGCGACACGCTCTTCTCCGGCGGCTGCGGGCGCCTCTTCGAAGGCACGCCCGCGCAGATGCTGGCCTCGCTCGACACGCTGGCCGCATTGCCCGGCGACACGCGCGTGTGCTGCGCGCACGAGTACACACTTTCTAACCTGCGTTTCGCGCAGGCGGTGGAACCGGCCAACGCCGAGCTGACTCACTACAACGCGCGCTGCGAAAGCCTGCGCGCGCAGGGGCAGCCCACGCTGCCGTCCCAACTGGCGATCGAACGCCAGGTCAACCCCTTTCTTCGCAGCCGCGAAGCCACTGTCCTTCGAGCGGTGCGTGCCCACGCCGAGCTTGCTGCCGATGCAGCCGAGGCCGACGTGTTCGCCGCATTGCGCCAATGGAAAAACGACTTCCGATGAAACTGATCGCTGCCACCTGCATTGCAGGTTCACTGGTGCTCGCGGGCTGCGCGGGCACGAACAACAGCTCCTCGCCCTCCTCCTCTTCTTCCCCCTCCTCGTCGTCGCAGGCCGGCGGCACCGGCTCCAAGGTCGCCGGCAGCGCGGCCCCCGTCTATCCGCGCGACGCACTCTCCCCGCTCACCAGCGGCCAGGCCCGTTCGCAGAGCGTCGTCACGCTCGCGCCGCCGGTCGACATGTGGGATCGCATCCGCCGCGGCTTCAAGATGCCGGACCTCGACAACGACCTGGTGCGCGACCGCGAGCAGTGGTATGCCAGCAGGCCGGACTACATCCAGCGCATGACGGAGCGCTCGAACAAGTACATCTTCCACATCGTCGAGGAACTCGAGCGGCGCAACATGCCGACCGAGCTGGCGCTGCTTCCCTACATCGAGAGCGCGTTCAACCCGCAGGCCATCTCCAGCGCGCGCGCCGCGGGCATGTGGCAGTTCATGCCGGCCACCGGCAACGACTTCGACCTGAAGCAGAACATCTTCCGCGACGACCGCCGCGACGTGGTGGCCTCCACCCGCGCCGCGCTCGACTACCTGCAGAAGCTCTACGGCATGTTCGGCGACTGGCAGCTCGCCCTTGCCGCCTACAACTGGGGTGAAGGCAGCGTGAGCCGCGCCATCGCCAAGAACCAGCGCCTGGGCCTGCCCACCACCTACAGCGACCTCACCATGCCCGCCGAGACGCGCATGTACGTGCCCAAGCTGCAGGCGGTGAAGAACATCGTGGCGAATCCGCAGGCCTTCAACACCGAGCTGCCGCTGATCGCCAACCACCCCTACTTCCAGACCGTCACGCTCACGCGCGACCTCGACGTGGAGTTGGCAGCCAAGCTGGCCGACGTGCGCCTCGAGGACTTCCGCGCGCTGAACCCGGCCGCGCACAAGCCGGTGCTGATCGCCGCCGGCACGCCGCAGATCCTGCTGCCGTGGGACAACGCGGCCGTGTTCCAGCGCAACTTCGACGCCTACTCGCAGGGCCAGTACGCCAGCTGGACCGCCTGGGTCGTGCCCAACACCATGACGGTGGCCGACGCCGCCCAGCGATCGGGCATGAGCGAGAACGACCTGCGCTCCATCAACAACATCCCGCCGCGCATGCTCATCAAGGCGGGCTCGACGCTGATCGTGCCGCGCGGCGCCCGCGTGAAGGAAGACGTGGCCGCCGTGGTGGCCGATGGCGGCCACCTGAGCTTCCAGCCCGAGATCGTCACGCGCCGCACGACCGTGAAGGCCGGCCGCGCCGACAGCGTCGCGAGCATCGCGCGCCGCTACAACCTCAAGCCTGCCAACGTGGCCGAATGGAACGACGTGGCGCCGAACCATTCGTTCAAGCGCGGCTACAGCGTGGTGGTGTACCTGCCCGTGCGCGCGACGGTGGCTGCCCGCGCAGGCACCGGCATCCGCGCCACCTCGCATGCCGCGGCACCGGCTTCCAATCGCCGTGGCGGCGCGCCTTCGAAGGCTGCCGCTCCGCGCGGCGCCGGCAGCGTCGTCAAGGTGCCTGCCAGCAGCAAGCAGCAGGTGGTGCGCGAGAAGCGCGGCGGCACGCCGTCCAAGAAGAAGCGCTGAAACTGCGAACCGAAGGCTCAATGAGCCTTCGAGGCCTGCTGCGCCCTTCTGCGCACCACCGCCTCCATCGCGGCGACGCCGATCATGACGACGGTGGTGAGCGTCCCCACCACCAGCACCGTCATGTGCGCGGCGAAGACCGCGAGCAACGCCAGCAGTCCCAGCCCGAAGAGATGCGACTGCGGCAGGAAGCCGCGCACCACGCGCTTGAAGAGCGCATTGCCGAACAGGTAGATCGCCGGACCGCCGATGAGCGCGCCCAGGTACTTGAGCTCGGCATGGTGCGAGCCCTCGCCGATCGTGAGTTCGTCCGCCACGGCGCAGACGATGATGCCCGCCACCAGGATCACGTGCGTGTAGTGGAACTTCGCGCCGATGGCGCCCGGGTCCTTCGCATGCTCGATGACGTGCGTGGCCTCCCTGGCGCTGGTGTCGAAGTACATCCACCACATCGCCAGGCTGCCCGCGAAGCCCACCAGCAGCGCGAAGAGGTCGACGCCGTGCCATTCGACGTGATGGCCGAAGGCGATGCCGGTGGCCAGCACCGACTCGCCCAGCGCGACGATCACGAACAGCTGGCAGCGCTCGGCCAGGTGGCCGCCGTCGATGGTCCAGTCGCTGGTCAGCGAGCGGCCCAGGCCCGGGAAGCGCAGGCCGATCATGGGCGCGATGTACTCGCACAGCACGCCGCCGAACCACAGCGCGAGGCGCGCCTGCCCTTCGGCGAGGCCGCCAGCGATCCAGAACACGCCAGCGACGCAGTTCCACGCCAGCAGGCGGCGGAAGTTGGGCGTGAGCGGATCGTTCGGGCCGATGGCGATCAGCATGCAGAAGGTGCGCCCCGCCTGGATGCCCACGAAGCACAGCGCGAACACCAGCCCGCGCTCGGCGAAGGCGCCGGGCAGCGCCGAGGCCATCACCATCGCCAGCAGCATGATCGCGAACAGCACGCCGCGGATGCGCAGCGTGCCGGGGTTGAACCAGTTGGTGGTCCAGGCGGTGTACTGCCAGCCCAGCCACACGGCGAACCACATGACCAGCGTCTGCAGCGCACCCAGTAGCGTGAGGTGGTCCAGCAGGTAGTGGGAAAGCTGCGTGACGGAGAAGGCGTAGACCAGGTCGAAGAAGAGTTCTTCGTTGGAGACCCGTGCCGCCTCGCTGCGCGAGCGCAGGGTCGTGGCCCGCTTGTGGTTGTTGTCATGGCTCATTGTTCGTTGACCCCCATGAAATCGTTGCGGCGCCCTGCGGCGCCGCGCGCGATCATCGCACGGGGACGAACTGGCCCTTTCCTAGAGCTTCTCGGTCTCGCCGCTCTTGGGCTGCCACTTCATCAGGCGCCTTTCGATCACCCCGACTATCCCGTCCAGCGCCAGCGCGAAGGCCGTGAGCACCACGATGCCGGCGAACACGGTGTTGACGTCGAAGGTGCCCTCGGCCTGCAGGATCAGGTAGCCCACGCCGCGCGCCGAGCCCAAATACTCGCCCACCACCGCACCCACGAAGGCCAGCCCTACCGAGGTGTGCAGGCTGGAGAACACCCAGCTGGTCGCGCTCGGCAGGTACACCGTGCGCAGCAGTTGCCGCTGGTTGGCGCCCAGCATCTTCGCGTTGGCCAGCACCACCGGGCTCACCTCGCGCACGCCCTGGTAGACGTTGAAGAACACGATGAAAAACACCAGCGTGACCGCCAGCGCCACCTTGCTCCAGATGCCCAGGCCGAACCACAGCGCGAAGATGGGCGCGAGGATCACGCGCGGCATAGAGTTGGCCGCCTTGATGTACGGGTCGAGGATCAGGCTCGCCGTGGGCGCGAGCGCCAGCCACAGCCCGCAGGCCAACCCGAGCACGGTGCCGATGCCGAAGGCCAGCACCGTCTCCAGCAGCGTGGTGCCCAGGTGCTGGTAGATGTCGGCGTTGCCCTTCAGCCCTTCGGGGAAGAGCGCGTTGGCCGGAATCTCGAACGGAAGGAACCAGCTCCAGATGCGCCCCGCCACCTGGATCGGCTCTCCCAGGAAAAAGGCGATCTGCTGGTTGCGCGAGGCGACATGCCACGCCACCAGGATCACCGCCAGCAGCGCCAGCTGCCAGAAGCGCGCGTTGCGTTCGTTCAAGCCGAGCCGTGCCATCACGCGGCCTTTCTCAGTTGCTGCGCATAGCCCTTGAGCACCTCGTCGCGCAGCACCTCCCAGATCTGGGTGTGCAGCTCGACGAAGCGCGGCTGCGTGCGCACCTCGGCCACGTCGCGCGGACGCGGAAGGTCGATGGTGAACTCGCCGATCGGATGCGTGGCCGGCCCGGCCGACAGCACCACCACGCGGTCGCTCATCGCGATCGCCTCGTCGAGGTCGTGCGTGATGAAGAGCACCGCCTTCTTCTTCGCGCTCCAGAGCTCGAGCACTTCGTTCTCCATCAGCTGGCGCGTCTGGATGTCGAGCGCGCTGAAGGGCTCGTCCATGAGGATGATGTCGGGGTCGAGCACCAGCGTCTGCGCCAGCGCCACGCGCTTGCGCATGCCGCCGGAGAGCTGGTGCGGATAGCGGTCGCCGAAGCCAGAGAGGCCCACGCGCGAGAGCCACGCTTCGGCCTGCTCGCGCGCCTGCGCCTCGGGCACGCCGCGGTACTGCAGGCCCACCATCACGTTATCGATGGCGCTGCGCCACGGCATCAGCGCCTCGGTCTGGAACATGTAGCCCGCGCGCGAGTTGATGCCCGAGAGCGTCTGGCCGAAGACCTTCACCGTGCCCGAGGAAGGCTGCAGCAGCCCCGCGCCCACGTTCAGCAGCGTCGACTTGCCGCAGCCGGTGGGCCCGACCACCGAGACGAATTCACCCGCCCTCACCCGCAGCGTGGTGTCGGCCACCGCCGTGTAGCGCTGGCCGGGGTCGTCCTTCGAGAGAAAGGTGCAGCTGATGGAGAGGAGTTCGAGTGCGTGTTCGGACATGGCAGAAAAAACCCGGCCTTGGCCGGGTCGCGGGACGTTCGGAGTCAGGCTTTGAACCTGTCTTTCGCGCGCCTTGCAAAATCGTTGGTGTAGGTTTTCGCGAGGTCGATCTTGTCGGCCTTCACGGAGGTGTCGAAGCTCGAGATGGCGGTGAGCGCCGTCTTGGGGCCGTCGGTGGGCACGAGACCGTCGGTGGCGATCGACTCGCGCACCTTGTCGAAGGAAGCGAGGTACAGCGCGCGGTCGCCGAGCAGGTAGGTCTCGGGCACCGTCTTGATGATGTCGCCCGGCCCCGCCGTCTGCAGCCACTTGAGGCCGTGCACGATGGCGTTCGCCAGCGCCTGGCAGGTGTTGGGATTCTTCTGGACGAAGTCGGACGACGCATAGAGGCAGGCCGCCGGCATCGTGCCGCCGAACACCTGCTGCGTGCCCTTGAGCGTGCGCGTGTCGCTGATGATCTTCACGTCGCCCTTCTGCTCCAGCATCGTCATCACCGGGTCGGTGTTGCTGATGGCGTCGATCTGGCCCGAGCGTAGCGCGGTGAGCGCACCCGCGGCCACGCCCACGCCGATGAAGCTCACGTCGCTGGCCTTGAGCCCGCCGCGCGACAGCACGAGGTTGGCCACCATGTTGGTCGACGAGCCCGGTGCCGAGACGCCGATCTTCTTCCCCTTGAGATCCTGGATGCCGGTGTAGCCGGCCATGTTCTTGGTCGACACGCCCACCGCGATCTGCGGCGCGCGGCCCTGCAGCACGAAGGCCTGGAAGAACTGGTTCTTGGCCTGCAGGTTGATGGTGTGTTCGTAGGCACCCGAGCACACGTCGGCCGAGCCACCGACCACCGCCTGCAGCGCGCGCGCGCCACCGGCGAAATCGGAAATCTCCACGTCGAGCCCTTCGGCCTTGAAGTAGCCGAGCTGCTCCGAGATGGTGAGCGGGAGGTAGTAGAACGCCGCCTTGCCGCCGACCGCGATGGAGACCTTGGTCTTCTCCAGCTTCGCCTGCTGCGCAAAGACGCGCGGCAACGCAATGGTTGCTGCGGCAATGGCGGCTGAAGCTGAAACGAATGTGCGGCGATGAAGCATGAAACCTTGCCCGTTGGCTCTGTGATTCGTAAGACTGAATCGAGCTTAGGGGCCGCAACACGCGACTGCATCGGGGTGTTCCCGTGCGGGTTTTCACGTAAGCATGAAGGCCTCGCCGAGAAGCCTTCGCCAAGGCTTCAGCGAGCCAGGAAAAGTATCGCGATATTGACCAGGAACGCGAGTGCCCAGACCGCGCTGCGAGCACTGCCGACACCCCTGATGTAGAGCCCGAGATAGATCGCGCGCAGCACCACGTAGGCCACTGCGAGCATGTCGAGGCGCGCCTGCGCCGCGCCGAGCTGGTGCGCGATGATCACCGCGCCGATGAAGAACGGCAGCCCCTCGAAGCTGTTGGCCTGCGCACTGTTGGCGCGTGCGCGCCAGCCGCTCTGCCTGGCCGCCCATTCGCGCGGATGCTGGTTGTCGCGCGGACCGAAGCTGCCCGCCTTGGCGATCCATGCGGCCAAATACGGCAGCACGCAGGCGACGAGCACGCACCAGTAGGCGACCGTGAGCAGCGAGAGAGTCATGCGCTGTTCTATCTGCGGTCCACGAGGGCGTGCGCGATGGTGCCGAGATCGACGTACTCGAGTTCGCTGCCCGCCGGCACGCCGCGCGCGAGCCGCGTCACCGTGAGACCGTGCTGCTTCAGCGCTTCGCCGATCACGTGCGCCGTGGCCTCGCCTTCGGCCGTGAAGTTGGTCGCAAGGATCACCTCGCTCACCGTGCCGTCGCGCGCGCGGTCGAAGAGCTTCTGCAGGCCGATGTCCTTCGGTCCGATGCCGTCGAGCGGACTGAGCTTGCCCATCAGCACGAAGTAGTAGCCGCGGAATGCGCCGGTGCGCTCGAGCGCGGCCTGGTCGGCCGGTGTCTCGACCACGCAGAGCTTGGTCGGGTCGCGCCGCGTGTCGAGGCAGACGTGGCAGATCGGCGCTTCGGTGAAGGTGTTGCAGCGCTCGCAATGCCGCACCTGGCCGGCCGCCTGCTGCAGAGCGCGCGCAAGCAGCTGCGCGCCCTCGCGGTCGTGCTGCAGCAGGTGGAACGCCATGCGCGAGGCCGACTTGACACCGACACCGGGCAGGCGGCGCAGCGCATCGACCAGGGCGTCCAACGAACCGGCGTCTGCCATGTCAAGCAGCTCCTTCGCGGGAAAACCGCGGAACCGGCTTTGCCGGGCCGCTGGTGTTGCCCCCGGCGAGGGGGGCGGCGGCCACGCGAAGTGGGCAAGCCTGGGGGAGAGTCATTCAGAACGGCAGCTTCATGCCGGGCGGCAGGCCGGGCATGCCGGCAGTGAGCTTGCCCATCTTCTGCTCGCTGGTTTCCTCGGCCTTGCGCACGGCGGCGTTGAAGGCGGCGGCCACCAGGTCTTCGAGCATGTCCTTGTCGTCCGCCAGCAGGCTGGGGTCGATGGTGATGCGCTTGACGTCGTGCTTGCAGGTCATGACGACCTTGACGAGGCCGGCGCCGGATTCGCCTTCGACCTCGATCGTGGCCAGCTCTTCCTGGGCCTTCTTGAGGTTGTCCTGCATTGCCTGAGCCTGCTTCATGAGGCCGGCCAGTTGTCCTTTGTTGAACATCGTTGGTCCTGATCTGTCGGGTTGAAAAGTGGGTGAAGGATACGGGAGACGCGAGCTCAGGCCGGCTTGAGCGTGCCGGGGACGATCTTCGCGTCGAAGTCGCGCATCAGCGCCTGTACTTCGGGGTCGCTCATGATGGCCTCCTCGGCCACGCGCTGGCGCTCGTCGGCCGCCTGCTTGTTGCGGCGCGCGGGGCTGTCGACCACGGCGCCGACCTCGATGGCGAGCTTGATGTCGTGGCCCAGGCCGTGCAGCGCGGCGGTGAGCTTTTCGCGGCTGGACGGCTGGCTCAGCGTCTCGCGCTCGATGCGCAGCAGCCACTGGTCGGTGTCGCGGCCCACAAGCTGCGACTGCAGCGCGAGCTCGCGCGTCAGGGCGCTGATGGCCTCGGCCGCGACCAGCTGCGTGACCGTGGCGTACCAGAAGTCGCCGTCCTCGCTGGTCGGGATGGGCGTGAAGGTGCTGCGCGGCTCGTCCGGGCGCGGTGTGTCGCGGGCACTCGGCGGGGGCTGGACGCGGATGGGCACGCCGACGACCTTGGCAGGCGCCTCGGCGGCATCGGGACGAGGCTCGGCCTGCCGAGGTTCGTCGACCACGGCGAGGCGATGGCCGGCTGGAACCGGCGCGGCGGCTTGCGCAACAGCCGCCGGAGCAGCAGCCCGCACCGGCGCTTCGACCGGCGGGCGAGCCACCGGCGCGGGAGCCGGAGCAGGCGGAACCGCACGCACCGGAGCTTGCGGCGCGGCGGCCGCGGCTTCATTCAGAGTTTTTTTTTCCGGGGAGGCCGTCGAAGCGGCCGCGCTCGAAGGCTTGAAGGCCAGCAGCCGCAGCAGCACCATGGTCAGCGCGGCGTATTCGTCGGGAGCCAGCCCCAGTTCGCCGCGCCCGTGCAGGCACAGGCTGTAGAGCAGCTGCGTTTCGTCGGCCGGCATCAGCGCCGCGAGGCGCGCGGTATCGGCCGCGTCGGGGTCGGTGGCGGCATCCGCCGCTTCCGCGCGCGAGGGCACGGCCTGGAGCACCGCCATGGCCTGCAGCACGGCCGTCATTTCCTCCAGCGTGGAGGCGGCGGACATGCCGTCGACGCGCAGCGCCTCGGAGGTTTCGACCACCGTCTTGCCGTCGCCTTGCGCCAGCGCCTCGATCAGGCGGAACACATGGCCGCGATCGACGCTGCCGAGCATCTGGCGCACGCCGGCTTCGACGAGCTCGCCGTTGCCGAATGCGATCGCCTGGTCGGTGAGCGAGAGCGCGTCACGCATCGAGCCGCGCGCCGCGCGCGCCAGCAGGCGCAGCGCCTGAGGCTCGGCCGGCACGTTCTCGGTCTGCAGCACGGCGGTGAGGTGCTCGAGCACCGTCTCGGGCGCCATCGGCCGCAGGTTGAACTGCAGGCAGCGCGACAGCACGGTCACCGGCACCTTCTGCGGATCGGTCGTGGCCAGCACGAACTTCAGGTACTCGGGCGGTTCCTCCAGCGTCTTGAGCATCGCGTTGAACGCGGTGTTCGTGAGCATGTGCACTTCGTCGATCATGAAGACCTTGAAGCGCCCCTGCACCGGCTTGTAGACCGCCTGCTCGAGCAGCGACTGGACCTCGTCCACGCCGCGGTTGGAGGCTGCGTCGAGCTCGGTGTAGTCGACGAAGCGGCCGGCATCGATGTCGCGGCAGGCCTGGCACACGCCGCAGGGCGTGGCGGTGATGCCGCCCTGCCCGTCCGGCCCCTGGCAGTTGAGCGACTTCGCAAGAATGCGCGAGACCGTGGTCTTGCCGACACCCCGGGTGCCGGTGAAGAGATAGGCGTGATGCAGGCGCTGCGTGGTGAGCGCGTTCTCCAGCGCCTGCACCACATGCCCCTGGCCGACCATCTCACCGAAGGTTTTCGGGCGGAACTTGCGGGCGAGCACGAGATAAGACATTGCGGGCATTCTAAAAGGCGCAGAGCACCCATCCCGATACTGGGGCGGGGCTTTCGTGGGACACCGAGGATCCGGCTTTGCCGGTCCTCCGGTGTCGCCCCCAGCAGGGGGGTTGGCGAAGCGACACGAAGTGCGCGCAGCCTGGGGGGTTACAATACGCGCTGACGGGCCTCCCTGCATGGTGAAGTGGCCAACCGGGTCAGGTGGGGAACCAAGCAGCCCTAACTGCGTAGTCAGTGCCAGGGGTAAGGCTCGTCAACCTCTTCAGCGGTTTCGTTTCATTCCACGCGAAATGAAACGGGGCCCGCAAAAAACAGATTCCAGCGAAAAAATCTCCGGCTCGGGTCCTTCAAAGACCCAGCCGCCGGATCGCGCCGCGCGCCGCTGCGGCGCCGCTCGCCATCGATGCGGTCAGCAGGTAGCCGCCCGTCGGCGCCTCCCAGTCCAGCATCTCCCCAGCCGCGAACACGCCTGGAAGAGCCGTCGACATGAGCTGCGCGTCCAGCGCGTCGAAGCGCACGCCGCCTGCGGTGCTGATGGCCTCGTCGACCGGCCGCGTAGCGACGAGCTTCAGCGGCACTGCCTTGATGGTTGCGGCAAGCTGCTGCGGGTCGTGCATCGCCTCCCGACTCAAGGCCTCGTACAGCACGCCGGCCTTGATGCCTTCCAGGCCCAGCCGGCTCTTGAGATGGCTGCTGAGCGAACGCGCCCCGCGCGGATGCTTCACCGCGGCCAGCACCTGCTCGGCGCTGCGATCGGGCAGCAGGTCGAGCAGCAGCGTCGCGCTTCCTTTCTCGGCGATCTCGTCGCGCAGCAGGGCCGATGCCGCGTAGATCAGGCTGCCCTCGATGCCGGTCGCGGTCGCGACGAATTCGCCCTTGCGCGCGAAATGCCGCCCGTGGCTGTCCGTGAAGGAGATCGCCACTGACTTGAAAGGCTGCCCCGCGAATCGGCTGGAGAAATGCTCGCTCCAGCCCGCACCGTCGAAACCGCAGTTGGCCGGCAGCAGCGGTGCAACGTCCACACCTTGTGCCTGCAGCCACGGCGCCCACGCGCCATCGGAGCCAAGGCGGGCCCAGCTTGCGCCGCCCAGCGCCAGCACGACGGCATCGGCCTTCGCGGTGACTTCGCCGGTGGGTGTCGAAAAGCGCAGCGATGCCATGTCGAACGGCCCCTCGCCCACCCAGCGATGCCGCATGTGGAACTGCACGCCCGCCGCGCGCAGCCGATGCAGCCACGCGCGCAGCAGCGGCGCGGCCTTCATGTCGGTCGGAAACACGCGCCCCGAGGTGCCGACGAAGGTCTCTATGCCGAGCCCGCTCGCCCAGTCGCGCACCTGCTGCGGCCCGAACTGCGCGAGCATCGGCTCCAGCTGCGGCCGGCGCTCGCCGAAGCGGCCCATGAACGCATCGAATGGCTCGGAGTGCGTGAGATTCAGCCCGCCGCGCCCGGCCAGCAGGAACTTGCGGCCCACCGAGGGCATCGCGTCGTAGACGTGCACTTGCGCGCCCGAGGCGCTCAGGGATTTCAGCCGCCATCAGGCCGGCAGGGCCGCCGCCGATGACGGCAACGGTGGGAGAAACATTCATTCGAGATTTACCAGTTCGCCCTGCCCGGTGAGGAACGCGACGCGCACCGTGGCACCGGGATAGGCATGTTGCACCGCGGCGCGATAGCGCTGCATCTGTGCGATCAGCGCGGCGTCCCGTTCGGGGCGCGCCGCGGATTTGTAGTCGAGGATCCACCAGGCGCCGCTGTCGCGTTCCCGCACCAGCCGGTCGATGCGCAGGGTTTCGCCCTCGTGCACCAGCGTGACTTCGTTGCCATGCCAGTCGACCCTGCGATCGTCCCACACCCAGGCCCCCTCGCCCGAGCGGATGCGCTGGGCCAGCGCGGCGGCGCCGCGCGCCTGTTGCGCATCGAGCAGGAATTCGCGGGCCGCGGCGCGCACATGGGCGGCCGGCAGCGGCTCGCCCGGCACCGCCCATTCGAGCAGCCGGTGCATGGCCTGGCCGAAGGCGGCTGCGCGGGCGTCGAGCGTGGTGCCGGCGGCCTTCTTTGCAACGGCCGGCTGCTGCTCGACGGGCTCGGGTGCCTCCGGCATGCGCTGCATGGCGAAGCTGGCTGCGCCGCCCGGGCTCGACAGCGCCACCAGCGGCTCGTCCGCCTCGATGGGCTCGCACAGGGCTTCCAGGCGCGCCCACCAACTGCCCTCGTTGGCACGCGCGGGCCGCACCGAGGACAGCACCAGCCGCTCGCGCGCCCGCGTGACCGCCACGTAGAGCCCGTTGAGTTCCTCGCGATGGCGCGCGCGCTGCTCTTCCTCGAGCAGGGCCGCCGCGCAGGCCGGGGGCGTCTTCTCGCTCGCAAGAAAGATGAAGCGCGTCGGCGCGCTGTCGCTGCCCTTCCATTCGACCAGCACGCCCATGGTCTGGGCTCGCGGCGGCGCGGCGTCGCAGTCGAGCATCAGCACGGTGTCGGCTTCCAGCCCCTTGGCGCCGTGCACGGTCAGCAACTGCACCGCGTCGGGAGCGACCACTGTCGGAGCACGCACGCCTCCCGCGCGCAGGGCACGCACCAGCGCGTACGGCGTGGCGAAGCGCGCGCCGTCGATGTCCAGCGAAGCGGAAAGCACGCCGCGCAGATTGGCCAGAGCGCCCTGGCGCATTGCGGCGGGCACGGCAGCGCCGAATTTCGCGAGCAGGTCGCCGTCATGGAAGATCGCGTCGAGCGCGTCGTGCGGCGGCAGCGTCATAAGCCAGCGCTGCCACTTCTTCAGCCGCGGACCTGCCTCCACCAGCACCTGCGGCAGGCTCTCGTCCTTCTGGATCAGCGAGAACCAGCTCACCGGGCCACGCTCGCGCTGCCGCAGCGCGAGCTGCACCAGCGCCTCGTCGTCGACGCCGAACACCGGCGACTTCAGCGCCCGCGCCAGCGACAGGTCGTGCGCCGGGGACACCAGCGCGTCGATCAGCGCGACCACGTCCTGCACCTCGGGCGCATCGTAAAGGTCGTTCTTCTCCGGCTGCTGCACGGGAATGTGGCGCAGGCGCAGCGCGTCCTGCATGGCCGAAAGCCGGCTGCGCCTGCGCGCCAGCACCATGATGCGGCTGGGCTGCGTGCCGTCGGCGATGCGCTGCGCGACCCATCGCGCGGCCTGTTCGCACTCCTTCTGCAGCAGCTGTTCCTCGGGCAGCACCCGCGGCGTGACGAGGCTGTCGCGCCAGTGCAGCATGCCGTCGTCGGCCGGCGCCGCTTCGGCCGTGTCGCCGAGCGCATCGCGGTCGATGGCGGGCAGCCTGAGCAGCTCGCCCTCGTCGCCGCGCTCGGTGGTGTGCGCGCGATAGCCGTCGAACTCGCCGGCCTCCTGCGCGGCCAGCATGGCCGAGTTGACCAGCCCGACCACCGAGCGTGCGTTGCGATGCGTGTGGTCGCAGTTCAGCAACTCGCCGTCGAGCCCTTCGCGCACGAACTTCTTCGCGGCGATGAACACCTGCGGCTCGGCGCGGCGGAACCGGTAGATGCTCTGCTTCGGGTCGCCCACGATGAACACGCGCGGCGCCCGGCCCTGCGCACCGGTGTAGGCGCTGAGCCAGCCGTAGAGCGCCTGCCACTGCAGCGGATTCGTGTCCTGGAACTCGTCGATCAGCAGGTGCGCGATGCGCGCGTCGAGCCGCTCCTGCACCCAGCCCGACAGCGCCGACTGGCCCAGCAGCAGCTGCGCGGCCTGCTCGACGTCGTTCATGTCAACCCAGCCATGGGTGCGCTTGACCTCGGCGAAGGCCGCGATCAGCAGGCGCGTGAGCCTCGTCATGCGCTGCTGGTAGAGCCATGCGGCGTGCTGGGCCTGCGCGGCGCAAAGCAGCTGCAGCTCGGCTTCCGCCTCCTGCGCGGCGGGGAACTTCTGGAGGTTTTTGGTGAGGCGGTCTTCGGTCGCCACGAAGAAGTTCTTGCGCAGCAGGGCAAGCGCGGCTGGCAGCGAATCGGCGGCGGGCTCGCCCGTGCCGAACACGTCGATGATGGCTTCGGCGGCCTTCTGCGGCGTCTTGTTGCTCTCGCGGCCCAATGCGGCGGCGCGGTCGAGCCAGCGGCGGCGCACCGCCTCGCCGCGCAGGGCCTCGGTCGGTTCGTCCAGGCCTTCGAGCGCCGGATAGAGCGCGCTGAAATGCTGCACGGCGTTTTCCGCATCGGCCAGCGAAAACTCGACGCGCTTCGACAGCGCTTCGCTCAGGGCCTTGGCCGTCTGCGAGCGTCCGTGCGTGGCGACGACGGCGTAGTAGTCGGCCAGCGCCTCCTTGCTGGCCGTGACCGCCTCGAAGAAGGGGCGCCATGTGTGGCCGCGCGCCTCGGCGTCGTCTTCGAGCAGCTCGTAGTTCGAAGGCAGGCCCAGCTCGCGCAGCACCGCGAGCGGCGCGTTGCGCAGCAGGCCGGCGAACCAGGCGTGGAAGGTGCGGAACTGCACCGGCCTGCCGCCTTCGAGCAGGCGGCGGTAGAGGCCTTTCAGGCGCGGCACGGCGGCCGACGCCGCAGCCGGCTCCATGCCGCGCATCACGAGCTGGGCGACCAGTTCTTCCGGTGCACGCTGCGCGAAGTCCTCCAGCCACTGGTCGAGGCGCTCGCGCATTTCGCCGGCCGCCTTCTTCGTGAAGGTGATGGCCAGGATCTCGTGCGGCTCGCAGGCGGATTCGCCCTCCTCGAGCAGCGCACGCAGGATGCGCGAGACCAGCATCCAGGTCTTGCCCGCGCCGGCGCAGGCCTCCACCGCCACCGAGCGGCGCGGATCGCAGGCGACGGTGTAGAAGGCCTCGCGCGCGACGTGCCGGCCGTTGTGTTCGTAGGCTGCGCCGTTCATGGCGTGTCGCCTCCAGTCGTCGGGCCGCCCACGATGGCGGGCAGCGGGGACTCGTCGCCCCAGAAGTCCTTTCGGCAGAGGCCGCGCGCGGCGCAGTAGTCGCACACGGCGCCCTCCCCCAGCGGCGGCAGCGCCGCACCCTGCGCGATGCGGCCGAAGTCGTCGATGATGCCGGCCACCAGGGCATCGCGCGCCTCGACCACGGCGGGCTGCTCGACGGTCTGCGTGCCGGCGGATTTCTCGCCCACGTTCACGTAGGCCGCGCGCAGGGTGTCGTCGGCCACGAGTGCGGCGTAGAAGGCCAGCTGGGTGTCCTCGGTCGGGTCTTTCACGCGCTCCTTGCTGACCGTGGCGGACTCGGTCTTGTAGTCGATCACGAAGGCCTGGCCGTCGGGCATGCGGTCGATGCGATCGAGCCGGCCGATCAGGCGCAGATCGCCCAGCGGCTGTTCCTTCCAGGGCTCGGACTCGACGAAGACGGCCCCGGCCGCCTCGTGCCCCGTCAGCCAGGCCAGATAGCCGTCGCGCACGGCGGGCCAGGCGGCGGCGAAAGGCAGGAACTCGGCATCGGACAGCCCGAGCTCCTGCGTCGAGCGGCGCGCCGCCTCTTCGATGAGGGCGATGCGCTGCTGCGCGTCCTGCGTCGGGGCTTCGGCCAGGGCTTCGTGGAAATGGCCGAGCACCGCATGCAGCCAGTTGCCGAAGTCGCGCTTGTCGACTTCGGCATCGAGCTCGTCGGCGCTGCGCAGACCCAACTGCCGCAGCGCGAAGAAACGATAGGGGCAGCGGCGCAGGTCTTCGTACACGCTGGTGGAGATGTTCTCCAGCGGCAGCAGCGCGCCGGAGGGCGTCGGGTAGCCCGTCGGCTGCACCGGTACGTCGCGCGGCAGGCGCGGATCGGCCGAGGGCTGCAGGGCGTGGTCGAGCTGCAGCGCCTGCACGAGCGGGCTCGGACGGACGGGCTCGCCGCTGGCGTCGGAATGGCGCCAGATCAGCTCGCACGACGGGTTGTGCAGGGCCGCGGCCCAGGCGGCGCGCTGCGCGGCCTCGAGCGCCTCGCGCGACGGCAGGCCCAGTTCGAGGCGCTGGGCCGCGCTCCAGTTGCCCGGCGGCTCGGGCGACGCGGGCAGGCGCCGATCGTCGCAACCGGGAATGACCACGGCGCCGAAGGATCGGCCCAGGAGCTGATAGAGCGGGAGCACCACCACCCTGGGCGCCTGGTCACCGGCTGGGGGTACGAAGCTCGCGTCTTCCAGCACGTCGCGCACCCAGGCGGTGAATTCGGCCAGGGTGTGGCGGCCGCCGGGGAACTCGTCTTCGTCGTCGCCATGGGCGCCGGCGTCGAGCCACAGCGCGCCGATCACCTTGCCGCCGGCCAGGTCTTCCTCGAGCAAGGCCCACTGGTCGCCGGCTTCCAGCAGTTCGCGCAGCGCGCGCAGCCATTCGGCCAGCGGGCGCGAACGGGCCATGGGCGCGCGACGCGCCTCGACGGCCTCCGTGAAGACCAGCAGCGCGGTGTCCTTCGACTTCTCGCTGCGGGCCATCAGGGTGCACCAGGCGGACCAGTCGCGCATGCCTTCGTGGCGCAGGCGCGCCTCGAGCGACTGGACGATGGGCGAATCGCCGTCGGCGCCGCTCTTGAGCCATTCGAGCACCTGGTCGCTGGTGGCGTCGTGGGCGCAGGCGCGCAGCGCGCTCATCAACGAGGCGGCCGCGCGCGTGGTCGAGAGCTTCCAGCCCGTTTCGTCGTGCGTGACGACGCCCTGCGCGCTCAGCTGGGCGCTGATGCGACGCGTGAGCGCGCGATCGGTCGCGACCAGCGCGACCGGCGCGCGGCCTTCGGCGAGATGGCGCAGCACGCAGGCCGCGGCGAGCCCGGCTTCGTCTTCCGGGTCGAGCGCGATATGCGAGGCGCAGGCCTGCGTGGGCGCACCGGAAGGCACGAGCGAAATATGAAGGGCATGGTCGCCCCACAGCCTGCACAGCGACTGGGTGAGCGGATCGGCCTGGAAGCCCTCGAGCACGATCAGCGCGTCGACCTGGGCGCGGGTGGATTCGCGCTGCAGCACGTCGGTGGCGTAGCTCGAGGTCGAAGTCCAGGCGACGGCGATGCGGATCAGCGCGCTCTCGATGCGGAACCACTCGGACTCGCTGCCCGCATCCGCCACACCCGCCGCGCGCTGCGCCCATTCGCCGCCGCGCTCCTCGGGCGTCACGGCGGCGGCCAGGGGCGCCAGTTGATAGGCGAGCTCGACGACGCGGCCGGCCAGTGCGAAGCGCTCGGCATGGAAGCCGGCCTGCGACAGCAGCGCCTGCGCCGTGACCAGGTCGCGCGCCATGTCATGGGCGATGTCGTAGCCCGTCGGCATAAAGCCGCCCGCGCTGCGGGCCCAGTTGTGGGTGGTTTCGAAGCGCGGCACGAAGCCGGGGCTGCCGCACCGGGCCCACATGGCTCGCGCGACGCCCATCAGCTGCGCATAGGGCACCAGCACCACGGTGCGGGCGGCGTGCAGCTGGCGCTCGGCGAGCGCGCGGACGATCCGCGCGACGACGCCGTCGGCGGGATCGCACCACAGGGCCTGGACGGGGTGGCCTTCGTTCATGTTCTATCGAGGGGTCGGGGCGCGCGCGGACGCGGGGCGCAAGGGCTTTGGCTATCGCCGCCATAGCCGCCCTGCAAGGCACGCCGCCCCTTGGTTTCTGTCACAATGACCAGCACTTTAGCTGCACCGAAACTCTCTGCGCACAAGGATCCATCACATGGCCAGCGAACTCATCAAACACATCTCCGACTCCTCCTTCGAGGCCGACGTGCTCAAGTCCAGCCAGCCGGTGCTGGTCGACTACTGGGCCGAATGGTGCGGCCCCTGCAAGATGATCGCCCCGATCCTGGACGAAGTCTCCACCGCCTACGAAGGCAAGCTGCAGATCGCCAAGCTGAACGTCGACGAGAACCGCGACATCCCCGCCAAGTTCGGCATCCGCGGCATCCCCACGCTGATGCTGTTCAAGGACGGCCAGCTGGCAGCCACCAAGGTCGGCGCCATGAGCAAGGCTCAGCTCACCGCCTTCATCGACCAGCAACTCGCCTGATCGAATTCAACCGGCCAGCGCGCAATGCGTTGGCCGGCGCGTTTTTCCTGTCATAATCTCCCACAGATCACCGGTCCTTCATTCAGGCAACCGGTTCGAGTTCCCCGGTTGGTGAGGCAGTTCTCGCTTCACACCCAACCTCCCCCCGTTTTTCGTTCGATTACCCCGCGAGGGGTCATTCCATGCACTTAAACGAACTCAAGGCACTCCACGTGTCTGAAGTCCTCAAGCAGGCTGAAGCGCTTGAGATCGAAAACGTCGGCCGCATGCGCAAGCAGGAGCTGATGTTCGCGATCATCAAGAAGCGCGCCAAGGCCGGCGAACAGGTCTTCGCCGACGGCGTGCTCGAAATACTCCCCGACGGCTTCGGCTTCCTGCGCAGCCCCGACACCAGCTTCACGGCCAGCACGGACGACATCTACATCTCGCCCAGCCAGGTGCGCCGCTTCAACCTGCACACCGGCGACATGATCGAAGGCGAGGTGCGCACGCCCAAGGACGGCGAGCGCTATTTCGCGCTGACCAAGCTCGACAAGGTCAACAACGGCCCGCCGGAGCAGAACAAGCACAAGGTGATGTTCGAGAACCTGACGCCGCTGTTCCCCAAGGAACAGATGCGGCTCGAGCGCGACGGCATCAAGGGCGACGAGAACATCACCGGCCGCATCATCGACATCATCGCCCCCATCGGCAAAGGCCAGCGCGCCCTGCTCGTGGCACCGCCCAAGAGCGGCAAGACGGTGATGATGCAGCACATCGCCCACGCCATCAGCGCCAACTATCCCGACGTGCACATGATGGTGCTGCTCGTCGACGAGCGCCCTGAAGAAGTGACCGAAATGCAGCGCACGGTGAAGGGCGAGGTCATTGCCTCCACCTTCGACGAGCCCGCAGCGCGTCACGTGCACGTGGCCGAAATGGTCATCGAGCGCGCCAAGCGCCTGGTCGAGCTCAAGAAGGACGTCGTGATCCTGCTCGACTCGATCACCCGCCTCGCCCGCGCCTACAACAACGTCGTGCCCTCGTCGGGCAAGGTGCTGACCGGCGGTGTCGACTCCAACGCGCTGCAGCGTCCCAAGCGCTTCCTGGGCGCCGCGCGCAACGTGGAAGAAGGCGGCTCGCTGACCATCATCGGCACCGCGCTGATCGACACCGGCAGCCGCATGGACGAAGTGATCTTCGAAGAGTTCAAGGGCACCGGCAACTCCGAAATCCATCTCGACCGCCGCCTGTACGAAAAGCGCGTCTTCCCTTCGATCCAGCTCAACCGCAGCGGCACGCGCCGCGAAGAACTGCTGCTGGCCCCCGAGATCCTGCAGAAGACCCGCATCCTGCGCCAGCTCATGTACAACATGGACGAGATCGAGTCGATGGAGCTGATGCTCAAGAACATGAAGGCGACGAAGACCAATGTCGAGTTCTTCGACATGATGCGTCGCGGCGGGTAGTTTTTGCTCGCCCCAGGCTGCGCGCACTTCGTGTCGCTACGCCTGCCCCCTACCGGGGGCGGTGCCTACTGACCGGCAGAGCCGGATCAGTGGCCCCTCACGAATGAATGCCCGCCTTGCGCGGGCATTTTTCATGTGCGAATCGCTCGGCCCTCTCTAGCGCTTTGGCGGCCGAGGTCGAGTAGTTCCATCAGCGCGACAGCCTGCTCGGGCGGCACCGGATTGGGCCCATGCCCGAGGATGGCATCACGAACCGCAGCGTAGTAGTCGACGTAGTTGCCGGCCCGCGTGGGGATGCTTCTTTTGATGAAGGTCCCGCCGGGCCCTGCCAGCGAGAGCTCTCCATCCAGCGGATCGGCGCCCCATCCTTCGGCGGGCGGCCGCTGCCCGGCGCGCAGCGCATCTTCCTGCGTATCGACGCCATGCTTGACGTAGCTTCCGAGCGTGCCGTGGACGATGTAGCGTGGCGCCGCATGGGCCGCCAGCGTCGTCGAGTGCAGCACCACGCGCAGCGGTGCGTGCGGACCTGTCTCATAGCGCAGCACGGCATGGAAGTAGTCCTCGACCACGGCACCGTCACGCATGACCGCGGTGTCGAGCTGGATCGTGTCAGGACGGCCGAAAAGCTGCACCACCTGATCGACCAGATGGGCCCCCAAGTCCACCCAGAGGCCCGAACCGGGCACGGCCTGCTCGCGCCAGCGCGCCTTCACCTCGGGCCGGAAACGGTCGAAATGGGACTCCAGGTACACGGGGCGGCCCAGTTCGCCGGACGCAAGGACATCCTTGAGAGTCAGGTAATCGGAGTCGAAGCGACGGTTCTGGTAGACCGCGAGAAGCCGATCGTTGCGCTTTGACAACAGCTCGAGCTCCCTCGCCTCGGCCACGTCGAGCGTGAAGGGCTTGTCGACCACCACGTGCTTGCCGGCCTCCAGCGCCGCCTTGGCGACGGGATGGTGCTGGGCGTTGGGCGTGGCGACCACGATCAGGTCGATGTCCGAACGGGCCACGAGGGCGGCCACGTCCGGCACGACCGCCACGCCGGGCCAGTCGGCATGCACCTTGTGGGGCTGCGAGCTGGCCACGGCCGCCAGTTCCAGCCCCGGAACGGCCGAAAGAACGGGCGCGTGGAAGGTCTGGCCGGCAAATCCGTAGCCGACGAGGCCCGCGCGCAAGGGTGTGGAAGTCATTGGGGAGCCTTCGGTTTGCTCGAAAATGGGGCAGTATGCGATAATCGCTGGCTCCGCGAAAAGTGCGGTCAGGCAGCTTCGCCTGGCTCCTCGGGTTTCCTCCGAGGCAGCGCGCCACTCTAGGCACGCTGGTGGCTCTCGCATCGACCGCGCATTGATTCCAAAAGCGCAAAAGGAAACACCATGGCAAAAGAAGGCATTCACCCGAATTACCGCGAAGTCCTGTTCGTCGACATGTCGAACGGCTTCAAGTTCGTGACCCGTTCGTGCGCGAACACCAAGGAAATGGGCACGACCGACGACGGCCGCGAACTGCCGCTGTTCAAGCTCGACACCACGAGCGAATCGCACCCGTTCTACACCGGCACGCAGAAGTCGGTCGACAACATGGGCGGCCGCGTCGAGAAGTTCCGCAACCGCTTCGGCAAGACCACCGGCGCCGCCTCGAAGTAAGGTACGCGCTTTTGCGTCGAGGGCAGCCCGGTTTACCGCGCTGCCCTTTTTCTTTCCGAATCCAGATTTCTCCCGCCACTTGAACCAGCCCACCCCCGCGATCGTTGCCCAGAGCGCCGTGCGCCGGCTTCCGCGCATCGCATTGCTGCTGCTCTGCGCGGCGTATCTGCTGCCGGGGCTGGTCGGCCGGGGGCCCTGGAAGAGCGCCGACATCACGGCCTTCGGCTACATGGCCGAACTGGCTCGCAGCACGGAAGGCATCGCACGCTGGTTCGACCCGATGCTGCTGGGCCTGCGCCCGGAAACGCCCGCGCTGATCCCCTACTGGATCGGCGCCCTGGCGATCAAGATCTCCCCCTCGTGGCTGAACCCCGACCTGGCCGTGCGCATCGCGTTCGCGTTCCTGCTGTGGGGCACCTTCACTGCCACCTGGTACGCGGTGTACTACCTGGCCCGCACTTCCCGCGCCCAGCCGGTGGCCTTCGCCTTCGGCGGCGAGGCCCGGCCCACTGACTACGCACGCGCCATCGCGGACGGCGGCCTGCTGGCGCTGATCGCCTGCCTCGGTCTCGCTCAACTCGGCCACGAGACCACGCCCGCGCTGGCCCAGCTCTTCTTCGCCTCGAGCCTTTTCTATGGCGTGGCCGCGCTGCCCTATCGCCGCAACGGCCCGGTGATCGCGCTGGCCGTGGGCACCATCGGCATCACGCTCAGCGGCGCACCGACCGTCGGGCTCGCGCTGGCTGTGGGCAGCGTGCTGTACATCGCCTACGAGCGACGGCTCGCCGCGCAGTTCGAGAGCGAAAACGGCCACGACGAGGACAGCGGCCCCGGCTACACGCGCGGCGCCCTGCTCACGATGATCGGCATCACCGTGCTGGCGGCGGTGCTCGTGTTCGGCCTGAAGCTGCCCACGTGGAAGATCACCGTGCTCGGCGGCTCCCTCGTCGGCGACGTACGCAGCCAGGCCAAGCTGCTGGTGTGGTTCACCTGGCCGGTCTGGCCGCTCGCCATCTGGACGCTCTGGCGCTGGCGGCGGCAGCTCACGGCGCGCCACGTCGCGCTGCCCTTCTGGTTCGCGCTGGTGCCGCTGGCCGCCACCTGGACCACCGACTACTCCGACCGCTCGCTGCTGCTGGCGCTGCCCGCCTTCGCCACGCTCGCGGCATTCGCACTGCCCACCTTCCGTCGCAGCGCTTCGGCGCTGATCGACTGGTTCAACGTGCTGTTCTTCAGCGGCCTCGCCGTGCTGGGCTGGATCTACTGGATCGCGATGCAGACCGGCGTGCCGCCCAAGCCCGCGGCCAGCGTCGCGCGGCTGGTGCCCGGCTTCGTGCCAGAGTTCTCGCCGATCGCGGTGGTGCTCGCCGTGGCCGCCACCATCGCCTGGTGCTGGCTGGTGCGCTGGCGCACGGGACGGCACCGCGCCGCGCTCTGGAAGACGCTGGTTCTGCCGGCCGGCGGCACCGCGCTTTGCTGGATGCTGCTGATGACGCTGTGGCTGCCGCCCATCGACTACGCGCGCAGCTACGAGCCGCAGATCCGCGCCGTGGCAGAGCGCGTGGGCCAGCCGAGCTGCATCGCGGAACTCGCGCTCAGCCGTCCGCACATCGCGGCGCTGCGCCATCACGGCAACTTCAACGTGCAGCCGCTGCTGCTGGGCACCGACTGCCCGTGGCTGCTGGCCAGCCCTGAAACGATCGAGCGCCTGCACACCATCATTCCCTTCGACCAGTGGCGCTTTGCCGGTACGCTGCGCCGCCCCAGCAGCGCGGCCGACGACCTCCTGCTCTACGAGAAGATCAAGCCGCAGTGAGGGGCGAACGGGCTCTGATCGCGCGGCACGCGGGCACGGTGCTCGTCGGCCAACTGGCCGTGATGGCCTTCGGCGTGACCGACACCATCATCGCGGGCCGCTACTCGGAACATGCATTGGCTGCGCTCTCGGTCGGCGCGGCGGTCTTCGTGAGCGTCTACGTGTCGCTGATGGGCGTGCTGCAGGCGCTTTTGCCGGTCTGGGCGGAGCTGCACGGCGGCGGACGCGGCAGTGAGGTGGGCCGGTCGGTGCGGCAATCGCTGTACCTGGCGGGTATCGCCATCGTCATCGGCATGACGATCCTGCTGCTGCCGGGCTCGGTCCTGCAATGGACCCCAGGTGCCGGCGGAGATGCGCGGCGAAGTCGAGGCGTATCTCGCCGTGCTGGCCTTCGCGCTGGCGCCCGCCCTGCTCTTCCGCCTGTTCAGCACGCTCAACCAGAGCCTGGGCAGGCCCCAGCTCGTGACGTGGCTGCAACTGGGCTCGCTGGTCGTGAAGCTGCCCTTGTCGATCTGGTTCACCTTCGGCGGCGCGGGCCTGCCGGCCATGGGGCTGGTGGGCTGCGGCTGGGCCACGCTGTGCGTGAACTGGACCATGCTCGGCTGCGCCGTCTGGCTTCTGCGCAGCCGGCCGTTCTATGCCGACTACGGGCTCTGGAAGCGCATCGAGGCCCCGGACTGGCAGCAGATCCGCAAGTTCGCGCGGCTCGGCGTGCCTGGCGGCCTGGCGGTGCTGGTCGAGGTCACCTCGTTCACGCTGATGGCGCTGTTCATCGCCCGGCTCGGCACCGCCGCCGCGGCAGCGCACCAGATCGCGTCGAACCTGCTGGCGGTGGCCTACATGACGCCGCTGTCGCTGGGCATCGCCACCAGCGCGCGCGTGAGCTTCTGGCTAGGCGCCGGCGATGCCGCCAAGGCACGGCACGCCTGCCGACTGGGCTTCGAGCTGACGGCCCTGTGCGCGCTGTTCTATGCCGCCGTCATGGCCGTGCTGCGCAACGAACTCGCCAACGTGTACTCCGACAACCCGGCCGTCATCGCAATGGCTGGCACCCTGCTGCTGGCCGTGGCGCTCTACCACTTCGCCGACGCCGTGCAGACCTTCTGCGTGTTCGTGCTGCGCTGCTACCGGGTCACGCTCGCGCCGCTGGTGATCTACTGCGCGATGCTGTGGGGACTCGGCCTGGGCGGAAGCTACCTGCTTGCCTACCGCGGCCTTGGTCCCTGGGCCGCCATGCAGTCGCCGCTGGCGTTCTGGATCATGAGCGCCGCCGCGCTGGCCCTCACCGCCCTGCTCTTCGGCGTGCTGCTGCGCTGGACGATGCGCCGGCGCGCGAGATAGAAGCAGAAGAAGAGGCAAAGGCCCGAAGGCCTACTTGGCCATCACGCGCGCTTCCCGCACGCGCGCCGCCGGAAACACCAGCGCGAAGCGGGAGCCCTTGCCCACCGTGCTTTCGATGCGCAGCTCCGCGCCGTGCCGCTGGGCGATGTGCTTGACGATCGCCAGCCCCAGCCCCGTGCCGCCGGTTTCGCGCGAGCGGCTGCGGTCGATGCGATAGAAGCGCTCGGTCAGCCGCGGGATGTGCTCGGCGGCGATGCCCGGGCCGGTGTCTTTCACGGCGTATTCGCCGCGCCCGTCGGGCAGCACCTTCCAGCTCACAGCCACCTCGCCACCGCCTGGCGTATAGCGGATGGCATTGCTCAGCAGGTTCGACATCGCGCTCTGCAGTTCGGTCGGCGCGCCCGACACTTCGGACTCCGCGTCGACGCTGAACGACAGCCGATGGCCCTGCGGCGTCAGCCGGCCCGAAAGGCCGCGCCCTTCGTCCTCGCACTGCGCAAACAGCGCGCGAATGCGGATCCACTGGTTGCCCGAGGGCGGCGCGCTGCCTTCGAGCCGCGACAGCGTCAGCAGGTCGTTCACCAGCGTCTCCATGCGATGCGACTGCTGCCCCATCAGGGAGAGGTAGCGCGCGCGCTCGTCGGCATCGAGCGGCAGGTTCTGCAGGGTCTCGACGAAGCCCGCCAGCACCGTCAGCGGCGTGCGTATCTCGTGCGACACGTTCGCCACGAAATCGCGCCGCATCGCCTCGGCCTGCTCGAGCGCGGTGATGTCGCGCGTGAGCAGCATGCGGCGGTTGCCGGCATAGGGGTGCACCTGCACGGAGAGCCGAACCGGATGGCTGCGCTGGTGCCCATGGCCCAGGCCGGGGCCGTCGATGACGACGTCGCGGCTGTAGTTCCAGGACGCGAGGTATGCGACGAAGGCCGGGTCGCGAACGAGGTTCGCCAGATGCTGCGCCAGGTCGCGCTCGGCATCGATGCCGAACTGGCTGGCCGCCGTCTGGTTGCACCATTCGATGCGGCCCTGTTCGTCCAGCAGCACCACCCCATTGGGCGACGCCTGGATGGCCGCGAGAAACTCCTGGAGCCGGTCTTCTGCCTGGCGGGTCTGCTGCTCGCGGTCGCGCAGCAGCTTGCGGATGCGCTCCGCCAGTTCGCCCCACACGCCCGGGCCGCGCGACGGCAGGCCGGCGGCGTCATTGCGCAACACGCGCATCAGCCGCTCGGCACGCCAGGCATCGAGCGCCAGCCAGAGCACGGCGCCCAGCCAGGCGCCCAGCCACCCGAACTTCCAGCCAAAAATGCCGGCAGCACCCACTCCCACGACGATGGATGCTATCAAAAAAGTAGCGATGCGATAAGGCATGGCGGGCGATTATCCGCGCCCGCGGCCAATGGAAGCCACGGCGCTCAAACCGTGACTTGGGCGGTCAGCCGATAGCCCGCTCCGCGGACGGTCTCGACCATGGGCGCCGCAGCGCCCAGCGATTCGCGCAGACGCTTGACGTGCACGTCGACCGTGCGCTCCTCGATGTAGACATGGTCGCCCCACACCTTGTCGAGCAACTGCGCCCGGCTGTGCACGCGCTCGGCATGCTGCATCAGGTAGGCCAGCAGCTTGAATTCAGTCGGCCCGACCTTCAGCGCGCCACCCTGCCAGGTCACGCGGTGGGTGGAGGTATCGAGCGCCAGTTCACCGATCTCGACCCGCTCCGTGACCACTTCCGGCGCCCGGCGACGCAGCACGGCACGGATGCGGGCCAGCATTTCCTGGGTTGAGAACGGCTTGGTGATGTAGTCGTCGGCACCGGCATCGAGGCCGGCGACCTTGTCGGGCTCGTCGCCGCGCGCGGTCAGCATCAGGATCGGGATGGCCTTGGTGCGCGGGTCCTTGCGCCACTGGCGCGCGAGCTGCAGGCCGCTCTGGCCGGGCAGCATCCAGTCGAGCAGGATCAGGTCCGGCAGGAAGGCGTCGATCTCGCGCTGGGCCGCTGCGCCATCTTCCGACCAGATCGGCTCGAAGCCGTTGTGGCGCAGGTTGACGGCGATCAGCTCGGCGATCGAGGACTCGTCTTCGACGATGAGGACTCGGGGTTTCTTCATGCTTTTATAGGGAGTCTTGCCGCAGCCGTTACTGCAGCGCGGACTCGATTTCCTGCATCGAAGTGTGCCGCACATCGGCACCCTTGACGATGTAGATGATGAATTCGGCGATGTTCTTGGCATGGTCGCCGATGCGTTCGATGGCCTTGGCCAGGAACAGCAGGTCCAGGCTGGCCGAGATGGTGCGCGGGTCTTCCATCATGTAGGTGACCAGCTTGCGCACGAACCCGTCGAACTCCTTGTCGATCAGGTCGTCGTCCTTCAGGATCGACAGCGCCGCGGCGGTGTCGAGCCGTGCGAAGGCATCGAGCGCCTTGCGCAGCAGGCCAGCGGCCAGGTCGGCGGCAATGCGCAGTTCGGTGGTGGGCAGCTGCCGCGAGGCGCCGCTCTCGATGATCGACTTGACCATGCGCGCGATCTTGTTGGCCTCGTCGCCCACGCGCTCGAGGTTGGCGGTGGTCTTGCTGATGGCGATCAGCAGGCGCAGGTCGCGCGCGGTCGGCTGGCGGCGCGCGATGATGGACGACAGTTCGCGGTCGATGTCGATTTCCATCGCATTGACGCGGTGCTCGGTTTCCATCACGCGGTTGGCCGCTTCGGGGTCGAACTGCAGCAGCGCGTAGACGGCCTGGTTGATCTGCGACTCGACCATGCCGCCGAGCTCCATCACGCGCGACGAAACGCCGTTGAGCTCGCTGTCGAACTGGCTGGAGAGATGTTTCTCGGTCATGTTGTCTCCTTTGACTTCAACCGAAACGGCCGGTGATGTAGTCCTCGGTCTCCTTGCGCTGCGGCTTGAAGAACATCTGTTCGGTTGCGCCGAACTCGATCAGGTCGCCGAGGTACATGTATGCGGTGTAGTCGCTGCAGCGGGCGGCCTGCTGCATGTTATGCGTGACGATGACCACCGTGTATTCGTTCTTGAGCTCGGCGATCAGCTCCTCGATCTTCGCGGTCGAGATCGGGTCGAGCGCCGAGCAGGGCTCGTCGAGCAGCAGGACTTCAGGCTTGATCGCGATGCCGCGCGCGATGCACAGGCGCTGCTGCTGGCCGCCGGAAAGGCCCGAGCCGCTTTGCTGCAGCTTGTCGCGCACTTCGGTCCACAGGGCGGCCTTCTTGAGCGCCCACTCGACGCGGTCGTCCATCTCGCTGGCCGAGAGGTTCTCGAACAGCTTCACGCCGAAGGCGATGTTGTCGTAGATCGACATCGGGAAGGGCGTGGGCTTCTGGAACACCATGCCGACCTTGGCACGGATCAGCGCCACGTCCTGCTTGGAGGTGAGCAGGTTCTCGCCGTCCAGCGCGATGGTGCCCTCGGCACGCTGCTCCGGATAGAGCTCGAACATGCGGTTGAAGGTGCGCAGCAGGGTCGACTTGCCGCAGCCCGAGGGGCCGATGAAGGCCGTGACCTTGTTTTCGGGAATCTCGAGGTTGATGCCCTTGAGGGCGTGGAACTTGCCGTAGTAGAAGTTCAGGTCCTTGACCGAGATCTTCGAGCGCGACGGTTGTGCAACAGTATTTGGCATGTTGTTGTCTTCTTCCGGATTCAATGTTTGTTGCGCGTCAGTACCCGCGCCAGGATGTTGAGGGCGAGCACGGCGATCGTGATCAGGAACACGCCGGCCCATGCCAGCTGCTGCCAGTTCTCGTACGGGCTCATCGCGAACTTGAAGATCGTGACCGGCAGGCTGGCCATCGGCTGGCTCACGTCGGCGGTCCAGAACTGGTTGTTCAGCGCGGTGAAGAGCAGCGGCGCGGTTTCGCCGGCGATGCGAGCCACGGCCAGCAGCACACCGGTGACCACACCGGCTCGGGCAGCGCGCAGCGTGATGCTGGTGATGACCTTCCACTTCGGCGTGCCGAGCGCATAGGCGGCTTCGCGCAGGCCCGGCGGCACCAGCTGCAGCATGTTCTCGGTGGTGCGGATCACCACGGGAATCACGATCAGCGCGAGTGCGATGGCACCGGCCAGACCCGAGAAGGTCTTGAAGTAGGCCACCACCACGGCATACACGAACAGGCCGATCACGATCGACGGCGCCGACAGCAGGATGTCGTTGACGAAGCGCGTGACGGAAGAGAGCCAGCCCTTGGGGTTGTACTCGGCCAGGTAGATGCCGGCCATGATGCCGATGGGCGTGCCAACGAAGGTGGCCAGCATCACCATCACGAACGAGCCGAAGATCGCGTTCGCGATGCCGCCCACCTCGTTCGGCGGCGGCGTCATCTGCGTGAACGTCGCGATGGCCAGGCCGCCCACGCCCTGGCGCAGCGTTTCCCAGAGGATCCAGATCAGCCAGAACACGCCGAAGGCCATCGCGGCGAGCGACAGCGTGAGCGCGATCTTGTTGACGCGGTTGCGCGCGGCGAACTTGGCCTGGCGCGTTTCGGCCAGTGCCTTGGCCACGAGAAGGTTCTGGGCGGTGCTCACGACTTGGTTCCTTCGCTCTTCTTCATACGGGCCAGCAGCATCTTGGAGAGCGACAGCACGACGAAGGTGATGAAGAACAGCACGAGGCCGAGGTACATCAGCGCGGCCTGGTGCAGGCCGGCGCCGGCTTCGGCGAATTCGTTGGCGAGTGCCGAGGTGATGCTGTTCGCAGCCTCGAACACGGAAAGAGAGTTGAGCTGGTTCATGTTGCCGATCACGAACGTGACCGCCATCGTTTCACCCAGCGCCCGGCCGAGGCCGAGCATGATGCCGCCGATCACGCCGGCCTTGGTGTAGGGCAGCACCACCTTGGAAACCACTTCCCAGGTGGTGGAGCCGAGGCCGTAGGCCGACTCCTTCAGCAGCGGCGGCGTCACCTCGAACACGTCGCGCATCACCGAGGCGATGAACGGGATGATCATGATCGCGAGGATGATGCCGGCCGAGAGAATGCCGATGCCCACCGGCGGGCCGGACACCAGCGCGCCGAGGTAAGGCACGTCGGAAAGCAGCTTTTGCAGCGGCTGCTGCACCCAGGTCGACAGGATCGGCCCGAACACCAGCAGGCCCCACATGCCGTAGACGATGGAGGGCACCGCGGCCAGCAGCTCGATGGCCGTGCCCAGCGGACGCTTGAGCCAGCTGGGCGAGAGTTCCGTGAGAAAGAGCGCGATGCCGAAGCTCACCGGCACCGCGATCACCAGCGCGATGAACGAGGTGGCCAGCGTGCCGTAGATCATGACCAGGCCGCCGTACTCGTCCTTGACCGGATCCCACACGCTGCTCGTGAGGAAGCCGAGGCCGTACTTCGAAATGGCGGGCCAGGCGCCGGCAACCAGCGACAGCAGGATGCCGATGAGCATCGCCAGCGTCAGCAAGGCGGCGCCCTTGGCGGCCCAGCCGAACAGCCGGTCGGCCATCGGGCCGGAGCGCGGCGCCTTCACGGGCGGCGGAGGTGCGGTGGCACGACCGCGCTCGGCCGCGAGGTCGAGAGAGGTGGTGGCGGCGGGAAAGGTGGATGACACGGGTCGCTCCGGCAAAGACGAAAGCGGCGCGTCCTGGAGCGAAGAGTTGCTCATGGGCGCGCCGTTCTGCGTTCTGGACTGGTGGGTAGGTTTACTTGAACGCGACGGCCTTGCCCGACGAGTCCTTCACCTCGCCCCATGCCTTGGCGATGGTGGCCTTCACGGCGTCGGGCATCGGCACATAGTCGAGATCGTCCGCAGTCTTGTCGCCGCTCTTGTAGGCCCAGTCGAAGAACTTGAGCACGGTGGTCGCGTTGGCGGGCTTGTCCTGCACCTTGTGCATCAGGATGAAGGTGGCGCCGGTGATGGGCCATGCGTCCTTGCCGGCCTGGTTGGTCAGCACCTGGTAGAAGCTCTTGCTCCAGTCGGCGCCGGCGGCGGCGGCCTTGAATGCCGAGTCGTCGGGCGACACGAAGGTGCCGGCGGCGTTCTGCAGCTGGGCGTACGTCATCTTGTTCTGCTTGACGTAGGCGTATTCGACGTAGCCGATCGAGTTGGGCAGGCGGTTCACGAAGGCCGCAACGCCTTCATTGCCCTTGCCGCCCGCGCCGGTGGGCCAGTTCACGGCCGTGCCTTCGCCGACCTTGGTCTTCCACTCGGCATTGACCTTGCTCAGGTAGTTGGTGAACAGGAAGCTGGTGCCCGAACCGTCGGCGCGGCGAACCGGTGCGATGGCAGCGTCGGGCAGGTTCAGCGAACCGTTCAGGGCCTTGATGGCGGGGTCGTTCCACTTGGTGATCTTGCCCAGGTAGATGTCGCCCAGGACCTGGCCGTTGAGCTTCAGCTCGCCGGGCTTCACGCCCTGGATGTTGACCACGGGGATCACGCCGCCGATGACGGTGGGGAACTGCAGCAGGCCCTTGGCCTGGAGCTCGTCGTCCTTCAGGGGAGCGTCGGAAGCGCCGAAGTCGACGGTCTTGGCTTCGATCTGCTTGATGCCGGCGCCCGAGCCGACGGACTGATAGTTGATCTTGACGCCAGTGGCCTTGTTGAAGTCGGAAGCCCACTTGGCATACAGCGGTGCCGGGAAGCTGGCGCCGGCGCCGGTCACGTCTTGAGCGAAGGCGGGAATGGAGAACACCGCGGCCACGAGGCCGGCTGTTGCAAATTTGAACGTCGTTTTCATGAAGCTTCCTTTTAGAAGTAAGAAGTAGTCCCTTTCCGGGCTTGGGACGGACTCTAGAAAGCTTGTGTGACATCGGTGTGACACCCCTCTGTCGAGGGAAAATGCCTTTTTCCCGCAGGTGCATCGTGTGACGCTGTCACATAACCGTCATGCGATGCGCCTAGCCTCCCGGGACTCGCCATCGGGCGATCCAGAAGGCGGGGCGCCCTGTCACGGCGCTACGATCAAACACAAAGACTCCCCGGCTTCCCCCTTCAGAACCACATGCAAAACGGCACCCGCCTCGCAGCAGTCGACCTGGGCTCCAACAGCTTCCGGCTCGAAATCGGACAGGTCGACCACGGCCAGATCCACCGCACCGAATACCTCAAGGAGACGGTGCGCCAGGGAAACGGCCTGGACAGCGCGCGCAATCTCACGACCGAGGCCATGCAGCGCGGCTGGGACGCCCTCGCCCGCTTCGGCGAGCGGCTGGCGGGCTTCAAGCGCTCGCAGGTCCGGGCCGTGGCCACGCAGACCCTGCGCGAAGCCCGCAACCGGGAAGAATTCCTGTTGCGCGCACGCACCATCCTGGGTTTCGGCATCGACGTGATCCCGGGGCGGGAGGAAGCCCGCCTTATCTATCAGGGCGTGGCGCACATGCTGCCGCACGACGATGCCTCCGACCGCGAACGCCGGCTGGTGATCGACATCGGGGGGCGTTCCACTGAAATGATCATCGGCCGTGCCCTGGTTGCCGACCGAATGGAGTCGTACCGCGTGGGCAGTGTCGCGTGGTCGATGAAGCACTTCGGAGAGGGGCACTTCACCCAGTCGGCCTTCCGGGCCGCCGAGGTCGCCGCCAAGGCCGTGCTGGACGACGCGCTCGGCAGCTACGCGCGCGACCAGTGGGACGTGGCCTATGGCGCTTCGGGCACCATCGGCGCGGTCGGCGACGTGCTCGCCGCGGCGGGCGGTGAGCCCGGCCTGGTCACGCGAGAGGGCCTGGATTGGCTGCTCGACCGGCTGCTCAAGGCCGGCAGCGCCGAAAAACTGCGCATCGACGGCATGCGCGAAGACCGCAAGGCCGTGATCGGCGGCGGGCTCAGCGTGCTGCGCGCGGTGTTCGACCTGCTCGGCATCGAGGAGATGAAAGTCGCGCAGGGTGCGCTGCGCCATGGCGTGCTCTACGAGCTGCTGGAGCGCGACGAAAGCGTTGCCGACATGCGCACCACCACCGTGGCGCGGCTGGCCACCCGGTTCGCGGTGGATCTGGAGCAGGCCCGGCGCGTTGGCGAAACGGCCGCAGCCCTTTTCGTGCAGCTGGCACCGGCCGCGCGCGGCGGCAGCACCACCAACCGCGCAGGCCGCGCACTGCGCAAGCTCGGATGGGCGGCGCAGCTGCACGAGATCGGCACGCTGGTGTCGCACAGCGACTATCACAAGCACGGTGCCTACATCCTCGACAACGCCGACGCACCGGGCTTTGCCGTCAACGAGCTGCACGCGCTCGGCCAGCTGGTGCTCGGCCAGCGCGGCAAGCTGCGCAAGCTCGAGGCCTCGCTGGACGACGAAACCTTCGTGATGCAGCTGCTGTCCCTGCGGCTTGCGGTGATCCTGTGCCATGCGCGGCGCGATCCCGATCCGCAGGCGTTGCATCTCGCGGCACTGGGCGCCCGGGCCTTCGCCATCGCCTGCGCGCCGGACTGGGCGGATGCGTACCCGCAGTCGGCACACCTGCTGCGCGAGGAAGTGCTGGCCTGGCAGAAGACCAGCAACTGGCGGGTGGAACTCAGCGGCTGCTGAGCCCCTGCCCGCTATCCAACTAATCAGTTAAAGCAATTCCGGCGACTGCACCGTCACCACGACGGTCTGCACGTCGCCGTCGCGCTCGCGCGTGCGGATCCACCACAGCGCGCCCTTGCGCACCGGGCAGCTGTCCTGCTTCAGGCCCAGCAGAAGCGAAATCGCCTGCCCCACCGAAGGCTGGTGGCCGATCATCAGCACCACCGACTTGCCATTGGGCCAGCCGGCCGCGCCGAGCAGCGCCTCGGGGGTGGTGTCCGGAGCGAGCTCCGAACGCAGCTTGTATTTGCGGCCCAGCGCCAGCGCGGTCTGCTCGCAGCGCCGCGCGGGGCTGCAGATGATGCGCGTGCCATCCGGCAGCTGGCGGTCCAACCAGACCGCCATCCGCTTGGCCTGCTTCTCGCCGCGCGGGGTGAGCGAGCGCTGCATGTCGTCGCACCCCTCGGTCCAGTCCTCGGCTTCGGCGTGGCGCCAGAAGATCAAGTCCATGGTCATCGTCTTTCGATCTTCAGTTGCTGGATGCATCTCTGAGATGCCCTCGCGATGCGTAGCGGTTCATGAGCGCCGCCTGCGCGCCATGGGCTTCGACCACGGGCGACGCGCCCGCCTCGCCCGAGTGCGTGTCGTGGTCGACGCGCGTGTAGGTGCCGTCCGGGCCCAGGTCCCAGGCGTCGCGGCCATCGTGCAGATAGGCCACCAGGCATTCGTCGATCAGCCGCTGGCGCAGCCCGGGTCCGTCACGGGCCACGCGAGTTCGACGCGACGCATCATGTTGCGGTTCATCCAGTCGGCGCTCGACAGGTAAAGCGATTCGTCCTCGCCAACACGGAAATAGAAGACCCGTGAATGCTCGAGGAAGCGGCCGATGACCGAGCGCACGCGGATGTTGTCTGTGACGCCCGGTACCTGTGCCGGCAGCGTGCAGGCGCCGCGCACGATGAGGTCGATCTTCACGCCCTTCTGGCCGGCGCGGACCAGCGAGGCGATGATCTCGTCGTCGGTCAGCGCATTCATCTTGGCGACGATTCGCGTCGGCTGGCCAGCCGCGGCGGCCGCGCCCAGGGCATCGATCCGCGCAATGACGTTCTTGTGCAGGTCGAAAGGCGCCAGCCACATGCGGTTGAGCTTCGGCAGCCGGCTCTGGCTCGCCAGATGCACGAACACTGCCTCCATGTCGGCCGTCAGCAGCGGATCGGCCGTGAGGTGGCTGATGTCGGTGTAGAGCCTTGCGGTGCGCGGGTTGTAGTTGCCCGTGGAAAGATGGCCGTAGCGGCGCATCTGCTTGCCCTCGCGCCGCGTCACCAGCAGCATCTTGGCGTGGGTCTTCAGGCCGACCACGCCGTACACCACCTGCGCGCCGATCGACTCGAGCATCTCGGCCCAGTTGATGTTCGCTTCTTCGTCGAAGCGGGCCTTCAGTTCCACCACCACCGTGACTTCCTTGCCGCGGCGAACGGCCTCGCGCAGCAGGTCCATCATTTCCGAGTCGGCGCCCGTGCGGTAGATGGTCTGCTTGATCGCCAGGACCTGCGGGTCTTGCACCGCCTCGCGCAGGAAGGCCAGCACGCCCTCGAAGCTCTCGAAGGGCTGGTGGATCAGCACGTCGCCGCGCTGCAGTTGCTCGAAGAACGACTGCGCGGGCGACAAGGTGACGGGGTACGACGCGCGGTACGGCGGAAAGCGCAGCTGCGGCTCGTCGAGCAGGTCCGCCAGCTGCGTGAGCCGCGCCAGGTTCACGGGGCCATGCACCCGGTACAGCGCCTGGGGCGGCAGATTGAACTGCGCCAGAAGGAAGCTCGCGAGCGATTCGGCACAGCTCGCCGAGACTTCGAGTCGCACGGCCTGCCCGTAGTGGCGGTGCTGCAGGCCCTGGCGCAGCGCGGTGCGAAGGTTCTTGACGTCTTCCTCGTCGACCGCCAGGTCGGAATGCCGCGTGACACGGAACTGCGAGAAGTCGCCCACCTCGCGCCCCGGGAACATGCTGCTCAGGTGCGCGCGCACCACGCTCGAAAGCGCCACGAAGAGCGTCTTGCCCTCCGACACCTTGGCCGGCATCTTGATCAGCCGCGGCAGCACGCGCGGCAGCTTGACGATCTGGATCGGGTTCTCGCGCCCGAAGGCGTCCTTGCCGCCCAGCCGCACGATGAAGTTGAGCGACTTGTTCGCCACTTGCGGGAACGGGTGCGCAGGATCGAGGCCGACCGGAATCAGCAGCGGGCGCACTTCGCGCTCGAAATACTCGCTGACCCACTTGCGCTGGGCCGGATTGCGCTCGCCGTGCGAAATGATGCGGATGCCGTGCGTCGCGAACGTCGGCATCAGCTCGTCGTTGTACAGCGCGTACTGGCGCGCCACCAGCTTGTGGGCCGCCTCGGCCAGCCGCTCGAAGGACTCGACCGTGTAGGTGCCCTTGTGGTCGCCGGCGCTGCCTGCGATCAGGTGCGGCGCGGCGCGAACCTCGAAGAATTCGTCGAGGTTCGACGAGACGATGCACAGGTAGCGAAGGCGCTCGATCAGCGGCACCTCCTTGCGATGCGCCCAGTCGAGCACGCGCTCGTTGAACGAAAGAATGCTGTGGTCGCGATCCAGCAAGGTGAACGCGGGAGCCGCAACGTCGAGGGACGATTCTGCGGGGGCGGATGGCATGGGCACTGATTCTGCAGCAGGCGACACAGGAGGAAACGTAGGCTGAAATATGACAGTGTCAGCCCCTCCTGTGACAGTTCCGTGACTGCCTTGTGACGCAGTTGCGCCGGCAGTCTGCTGGCGGCTCCCGCCCGGCGAAGAAGCGAGCGGCCCGGTTTCGGGCCGGTCGGCCGCCGGCTTCATGCGCCCAGGAAGTGCTTGCGGTAACGCGCCGGCAGGTCGTCGATGCGCATCAGCATCGGCAGGTCGGCTGCGTTGAAATCCGGATCCCAGGCCGGGGCGCCGAGCACCTTCGCGCCCAGGCGCAGGTAGCCCTTGATGAGCGCCGGGGGCTCCACGTCGAGCGTGCTGTCGAGCCGCTCCACCGGCAGCGGCAGGCGGGGCTGCACCTGGTACTGGATGGGCGCCATGTGCTTGGCCGAAACCTGGCGCCAGATGCTGGCTGCCGCATCGCCGTTCGTGACACCGTTGTGTGACATCGGAATGCTCGCGCAACCGATCATCGTGTCCAGCTTGTTGCGGTGCATGAAGCCGGCCAGCGCGCCCCAGAGCGCGAGGATCACGCCGCCCTGGCGGTGGTCGGGGTGCACGCAGCTGCGGCCGAGTTCCACCATGCGCTCGCGCAGGTCGCGCAGGCGGGTGAGGTCGAATTCAGTATCGCTGTAGGTGCTGCCGACCCGCCGGGCCTGCGCCGGCGTGAGCACGCGGTAGGTGCCGATGACCTGCTGGGTCAGCTCGTCGCGCACCAGGAGGTGCTCGCAGAAGTCGTCGAACAGGTCGATGTCGTGGCCGGCCAGCGGCGAAGAAACCCGGGCGCCCATTTCGCCGACGAACACGTCGTAGCGAAGGCGCTGGGCGGCGCGCACGTCGTCGACATGGCGTGCCCAGCCGACGGTGATGCCTTGCTTCGATTCGATGGCCTGCGGCAGGATGACTGCGGGGGCCTGGGGCACCGACGTCCGGGCTGCAGCGGCGGAGGCGCCGGCTGCGGGAGCGGGCCACAAGGCCGCGCGCAGCCCGATCTGCGAAAGCGGAAACGTCGGGTTGGGCAGTTCTTTCATGGGGAAACCCTTTCTGCCGAGGGAGTCTCCGCACCTGCGATGAAGCGGGCATGTCAGGAACATTGCAGGCACGTGACGTTGTTACAGCCCGCAGCCGCCACGCAAACGCCTGCAACCGTTCAGGCTGGCTTCGTCGTCTAATGCGGTGGATTTTCAAAACGGAGCTTTCCGATGGCCACGACCAACTCCAACGGCACCGACAACAGCCGCCTGCACCAGACCTTCCCCGTCCTCAGTGACACGGAGATTGCGCGCATTGCACGTTTCGGCACGGTGCAGCAGTTCGCGCGCGGCTCGCGGCTGTTCACCGCGGGAGAAACAGGCCCCGGCATGTTCGTGCTGCTCAAGGGCGTCGTGGCCGTGACGCAACGCGACGGCCTCGGTCACGTGGTTCCCATCGTCCGTCAGGGGCCGGGCGAGTTCCTGGCCGAAGTCGGCCAGCTGAGCGGCCGCCCTGCCCTGGTCGACGGCCACGCCGACGAAGACGTCGAGGCGCTGCTCGTGTCCCCGGCGCAACTGCGGGCGCTGCTCGTCGCCGAGGCCGACCTGGGCGAGCGGATCACCCGCGCACTCATATTGCGGCGCGTGGCGCTGATCGAGTCCGGCGCCAGCGGGCCGGTGCTGATCGGCCAGCCGCAGTCGCCCGACATGGCGCGGCTGGAGAACTTCCTGCGCCGCAACGGCTATCCCTATCACCTGGTCGACGCCGCCGAAGACCCCGATGCCGCGGCGTTGCTCACGCAATACGGCGCCTGCAAGCTGCTGGCCGTGTGCCCCGACGGCTCCGTGCTGGTCAACCCGAGCGACGAGGCGCTGGCCCGCTGCCTGGGCATGGTCGATACCGCCGAGCGCAACGAGCTCTTCGACGTGGCCGTCGTCGGCGCCGGCCCAGCCGGGCTGGCAACCGCGGTGTACGCGGCGTCCGAAGGCCTGCGCGTGATCGTGCTCGACTGCCGAGCATTCGGCGGCCAGGCCGGCGCCAGCGCGCGCATCGAGAACTACCTGGGCTTTCCCACCGGCATCTCCGGGCAGGCGCTGGCGGGCCGCGCATTCGTGCAGGCCCAGAAATTCGGCGTCGAGATGCTGATCCCGGCCAAGGTCGTCTCGCTCGACTGCTCCCGCAACAATCCGGCGGAGAGCCTGGCCATCGCCCTGGCCGATGGGCGCACGATCCACGCCCGCACGGTGGTCATCGCCAGCGGCGCGCGCTACCGCCGCCCCGACGTTCCGCGCCTTGCCGAATTCGAAGGCCGCGGCATCTGGTACTGGGCCTCGGCGATCGAAGCGAAGATCTGCGCCCGGCAGGAGGTGGCGCTGGTCGGCGGCGGCAACTCTGCCGGCCAGGCGGCGGTGTTCCTGTCGCGGCACGCGGCCAAGGTCAACGTGCTGGTGCGCGGACCGTCGCTCGCGGCCAGCATGTCGCGCTACCTGATCGACCGCATCGAAGCCACGCCCAACATCTCGCTGCAGCCCCACACCGAGCTCGTTCGCCTGCACGGCGGCTCCGACGAAGGGCTCACCGGCGCGACATGGCGCTGTCACACCTCCGGCAACGAACACGACTGCCCGGCGCGCAACATCTTCCTGTTCGTCGGCGCCGAGCCCGAGACCTCATGGCTCGAAGGCTGCGCCGTGGCGGTCGACAAGCACGGATTCGTGCTGACCGGCACCGCCGCCAGCCTCGGCTTTCCGGCGCGGCCCGCCGCGCCGCTCGAATCGAGCGTGCCGGGCGTGTTCGCCGTCGGCGACGTGCGCTCGGGCTCGGTCAAGCGCGTGGGTGGCGCCATCGGCGAAGGCGCCGCGGCGGTCGCGCTGATTCACCAGCATCTGTCCCAAGCCTCGGCTGTGGCCTGAGGCGCGACCAGCCATTTCGAACGACAAGGAGTAGAGATTTGCCCATCGAGCCCTGCGACCACCTGCCCACCGAAATCGCGCAGCCCCATGCACAGCATCGGCGCGGCTGCGAAGACTGCCTGAAGACCGGCGACACCTGGGTGCACCTTCGCCTGTGCGTGCATTGCGGCCACATCGGCTGCTGCGATTCGTCGAAGAACCGTCATGCCACGAGGCACTCGCACGCCGAAGGCCACCCCGTCATCCGCTCGCTGGAGCCCGGCGAGAGCTGGATGTGGTGCAACGCGCACGAAAGACAGGTCGGCTGAGTTCATTCCGGCCGCGGGCACGCGGTGAATTCCCGCGCCGGCACGCGTTTGAGATCGCGCGTATATGCTGCCGGCTCGCATCAAACACCGCCCGCCCTGCCCATCACCGGAGTGTCAGACAACATGCCCGCATCGCCCATCGAGGTCTATTCCTGGCCAACGCCCAACGGACACAAGATTCACATCATGCTGGAGGAGTGCGAACTGCCCTATCGCGCGCACCCCGTGAACATCGGCAAGGGCGACCAGTTCGCGCCCGACTTCCTGCAGATCAGCCCCAACAACAAGATCCCCGCCATCACCGACCCCCACGGTCCGGACGGCAAGCCGATCTCGCTCTTCGAATCGGGCGCCATCCTCGTCTACCTGGCGGGCAAGACCGGCAAGTTCCTGCCCACCGGCGACCGCGAGCGCTACGACGTGCTGCAGTGGCTGATGTTCCAGATGGGCGGCGTCGGCCCCATGCTCGGACAGGCGCATCACTTCCGCCTCTACGCCCCCGAGAAGATCGCCTACGCCATCGACCGCTACAGCAACGAAGCCAAGCGCCTGTACGGCGTGATCGACAAGCAGCTGTCGAAGAACAGGTTCATCGCCGGCAAGAGCTATTCGATTGCCGACATCGCCATCTTCCCGTGGCTGCGCAGCTGGGAAAACCAGGGCATCACCCTCACCGACTTCCCTTATCTGAAAGACTGGTTCGACGGCATCGCCGCCCGTCCCGCCGTGCAGCGCGGCGTGAAAGTGCTGGCTGACCTGCGCCAGCCGATCACCGGCGACAAGGAGCGCGAGATTCTTTTCGGCAAGACTCAGTACGAGAAACGCTGAGAGCCCCTTTATCCGGGCTAGAATAGAAGGCTTGTCGGGGTGTAGCGCAGCCTGGTAGCGCATCTGGTTTGGGACCAGAGGGTCGAAGGTTCGAATCCTTTCGCCCGACCAAAAATGTGAACGGTGACAGTGACTTAGGACACTGTCACCGTTTTGCATTGCGCGGCCCGTGTCTAACGCAGGTGATTTTGTCTAACGGCACGACCCAGATCGCCTTCTCACCAGTCATGGACCCGGGTGTCCGGCACCTGATCAAAATGACGGTCGATACCGCTGAATCACGAAGTTTGGCTCATCGCACCGAAGATCCAAGTCGAGGGCGGCAGGGCCGTCAAGCGGAACGCCCGGCTATCTGATTTCGGATTGATTCGCGCTTGAGATCATCTTCAGCGATCGATTGGGCATTTCTTTGGGCGATGCGGTCGAGGAAAGTGCGAAGTGCATACATCTCACTGATTGCCTTCTCAAGTTCGCGCATGCTGAATTCTGAAAAATCGACGTTCAGCTCGTCGAAAGACTCGTTAATGGATTCCAGCGATCCATGGTCTGCTTCGTGCTGGCGCTGCCAAGCCTCCCTCGCGCCGGAGTGATACATGCCTGTAGCGGCAGCCACGGCATCTCTGGATTTCTTGGCCTGAATGAGGAGGTCGCCAACACTGTCGATCTTCTGGAAGACATCTGCTGCGGCCTTTACAAGTTCCAGGCGAAGCTCAAGTGACTTGATCTCACCAGTTCGCCTGATACTGAAGTACCCCATGATCGAACCAGCAATGCCGGCGACAGCGCCGACAACGCCGGCTACGGCGCCCAAGTACGACAGCATTTCCGTATCGCTCATCCTCACCTCCTAAGAGTTTCTTCGTTGTATGTCCACTGCGGGGGCGAATCCGAGCAGACCTCTTGAACACTGGGTTTTGACCAATGGTCAAAGTCTACTTGCGGCTTCGAGAGCCTCCAGGTCACCAAGGTGGGGCGACCAGTCGCATGGCACCTCTCAGCCGGAAAGGATCTGCATAAAGGTCTGAGCGTTGCGAACGCCCTTGTCCTCGTCGCAGTTGTTGAAGATCGCGTGCGCATTCTTGACCTTGAAGGCGAGGCGCACCATCTCTGCAGCAAGGCTGCTCAGTTCATCGTCGGGGTACTCGTAGTTGAATCGATCAGCGGCCGTAGGCACGTCGGCGTTGTAGGTCTCTGCATTCCGCCCGCTCAGCCGCAGCAGCACGTAGTCGGGATGCGTCGCCTCCCAAACCGCCGGCACGCTGTTGTCTGCCCCCTGGGGCCCGTCAACGATGGTGTGTACCGCGCCGATGTCGCGCAGCCAGGCGAGCGTACTGGCTGTTCGCTCTGCCCCATCCCACCAGCTCTTGTGCCGAAACTCGATGCTCAGGGTGTCGCGCCCCAGCCTCTCGGCGCATTGCTCGATGTGCGCTGTGACTCGGGGCGACGGCGTCACCGTTGGCGGGAACTGGAAGTGGATCATCCCCAGTTTGCCGGCGGCGCGCAGCGGCTCGAGCGCCAGAACGAACGCTCCCCACAACGCCTCTTTCACCTCCTCTGCCGAATCGCGATACAGCAGGCGCTTCCGGCCAGGCAGCAGCTCCTTCACCGCTCGCGGCAGCGCCTGCACGTCCGTCTGGTGTCCCGTGAAGAATCGAAAGGCCTTCACGTTGAAGACGAAGTGCTCGGGGGTACGCGCCGCCCAGTTCTGAACCATGGTCTGTGAGGGGATCGCGTAGTAGCTGCTGTCCACCTCCACCACCGGAAAAATCGACGCGTAGTAGCGCAGCCGCCCTTCTGCGCTGCTCACCCCAGGTGGATAGAAGCGCTTGCAATCGATGAGGGTCTTCTCGGCCCACGAGGCTGTTCCGACCAAGGTTGCCATGGATTGCCCTTTCCGCCGCTCATGCGGTCCTACTTGGCGGCATTACCGGCTCAAGATAGACCGCTGCGGCCGCCTGCGGCGACAGAGCCCTCAGATGCGGCTCGCGAGCCAGGTCGGCGGCCAGCTCCTCGAGCTGGTCAGGGTCGACCGTGCGCCAGTGCCGCTTCAGCTGCTGCGCGCAGTAGTAGATCCAAATATCAGTCGGGATCTCGTCGTCCATGGCTCAATAGTACTGTATATTTAAACAGTGTTGTGCGACGTTTACATCCTCTACGAGTCAAACCAGCCATTGCCCGAGGAAGTCGTGCGCGCGCGACGGGTGCGCGGCTGGCTTTGCTATGGAGACGCTGGCCGAAGCTACCCGCACGATGAGGCACATCTGTATCGCAGCCGGAGCGACGCAGCCGAGGTGGCCCCCTTTGTTGACTACGCTCGCGTGAAGAAGATCAAACGCGGCGGGCTACGCATCGAGGGCCAGCAGGAACATGGCTACCGTGAGTACTGGAAGCAAGTCTGGTGGTGCTTGCCCCTGGCAGACGCTCAGGTCGACACGCCTACCGGTCCCCCAGACCAGTTCTGCAAGGCCGTTCGGGAAGTCGTCACACAGGTTGACGCGACCGGGCCAGCCTGTGCTCTCGACGCTCCCACCCGACGTTCTTCACGCTGATGTCTGGCGCCCGTTGTCGGCAGAATCGGCGCATCGGCCATTCGAGGACTGAAGACGTGACTCCCGTTCATCTCCCTGCATTGCGCGGCGGCTTGCTGGCCTTGATGGCGGCGGCGCTGTTCGGCATCAGCACCCCATTGGTCCAGCACATGGGCGCTGGACTCGGCGCCTTCACCACCGCAGCCCTGCTCTACGCCGGTGCCGCCCTCATGGGCGCCTGGCTTCGCCAGCCGGTGGAGCGCGAAGCGGCACTGCGGCGCGCCGATCTGAAACGGCTATCGTGGATGGCCGTGTTCGGCGCCGTGATCGGCCCTGTGGCGCTGGCTTGGGGCCTGCAGCACACCAGCGGCACCAGCGCCTCGCTAATGCTCGCAATCGAGGCGCTGTTCACCGCAGTGCTGGCGCGTACGCTCTACCGCGAGGTGATGGATCGCCGCGTCTGGAGCGCGATGCTGTTGCTGCTCGCCGGAGGCATGGTGCTTGTGATCGACCGAGGCCTCAGCGGCGGCGTGCAGTTGCTGGGTCTGCTCGCAGTGCTGGCAGCCACCGCAGCATGGGGTATCGATAACACCCTATCGCGCGCGCTGGCCGAGCGTGACCCCGGCCAAGTGGTGCTCTACAAGTCACTCCTCGGGGCAGGTGCCACGGCCCTGCTCGCCGTCGCCGCGCGCGAGCCCTTGCCTGACTGGACCACTGCCCTTGCACTGCTCGCCATCGGCGCGAGCGGCTACGGGCTCAGCCTGCGGCTCTACCTGCTGGCGCAGCGGGCCTTCGGTGCGGCTCGCACCGGCTCGGTGTTTGCCTTCGCGCCCTTCATCGGCGCGCTGGTAGCCATCGCTCTCGGGGACAGAGCCTTGAGTTGGGGCATGGCGACCGGAGGCCTCCTGATGCTTGCGGGCGTGACTCTGCATCTGGCGGAATCGCATGCTCATGCGCACGACCATGAAGCGCTCGACCATGAGCACGCGCATCGGCACGACGACGGCCATCACGACCATGTGCATGATCCAATGCCGACCGGCGAGCACAGCCATCCGCATCACCACGCACCGCTGCGCCACACGCATGCGCACGTGCCGGACGCGCATCACGCGCATCCGCACTAAAGCTTCAGGCCAGTGCCGGCGGCCAGTTGTGCGTCTCTCCCTGGCCGTCGCGGCACCAGGCATAGAGCGCGTCGTACATCACCAGGCCGTGACGCAGCATCTCGTGATCGTCAGCAAAGATGCGAGAAAGGCCGAGTGAAATGGCGTACAGACCCGCCGATTGCGATGCCAGGTCGAGGCGCGAGGTGTCGGCACCCCGCACGATCGTCGCCAGCGTCTGGAGCGCCGGATCGTCAAGCTGGTACTTCGCGAGGAAGGCATCGAAGCTGCACTGCTCCCCGACGTGGCCGAACTCGACGTCCGGGATGTCGTACGGCACGGCCCCCACCTCAGCGGCGATGCGCAGCACGTCGGTCTTCGGAACGTAAAGGAACTCCGCGTCCCTGTCGACGAAGCGCAGGACCAGCCAGGGGCAGGCGATGCGGTCGATCTTCGGGCGCTCGCGAGTGATCCATTTCATGGTGTATCTCCTTTTGCGGCAAGCGGGAGGCCGGCTGCTTGCCAGCCATCGATGCCGCCGCGCAGGTAGCGGGCTTTCACGCCGGCCGCGCGCAACCGCATGGCCGTCGACCGGCCGACCTCGTGGCCGTAGACGCAGTAGACGATGACCTCCCGATCTGGCGGGAGCTCGCGCGCCCAGTCGGCAACGGCGGCCGGGTCGCGCCAGTACGCGCCAGGAATCAGCGACTGAGCGCGCTCGAAGACACCCGCGCGCCGCACATCGAGCACGAGCGCCCCTGTCAACTCGCGGTGCTCGGCCTCAAAGGGCTCGCTCGCGCCGTGCACCGCGAGCTGATAGCGCTTGTAGACACGAGCCCAGTCGATGCAAGCCACACAGGCATCGACGTATGCCCCCGCCGCCGCACCGAAGTCCATGTGATAAGCGTGCTCGTACATGTCCAGCGCAAGGATTGGCACGCCACCGGCGATTCCGTTCGTGTGATCGGCAGCCCACTGGTTGACTAACGTGCCTTCGCGCGGCTGGAACACCAGCAGCACCCAGCCAGAGCCGCCGCTCAGCGCCTTGCCCATCGCGACGAATTCCTGCCGCCATTGATCTACGCTGCCGAAATTGGCGCTCAGCGCAAGCGCCATGGCCGGCTCCATGATCTGACCGTCGCCGCCGAGGCTCCCGAAGTACAGCTCGTGCAGCAGCATCGAGTTGGTCGCTAGCAGCTCTTCGCGCTTGAGGCCATTGAGTTCGAAGCCGGCCAAGCCCGCGGCCGGTTGCTTCGCAAGCTGCGCACGAATGGCATTGAGCCGCTTCACAGCCCCGCCGTAGTTGTTCTGGTGATGGCTGCTCAGTAGTTTTTCGGACAGTCCGCGAATCGTCGCGGGGTCGAAAGGCAGAGGTTGCGCAATTGCGTCCATGGCGTCTCTCCTCAGCGCAGTCCGGGAACCAGAGTCACGAGCAACCCGACGACCGCGCACGCGCCGAGCAGCGGCATCACGCCGACTTTGAAGCGGAAGAGCGCTATGGCTGCAGCCACCGCAATGATCGCGGACAGTACATCGAAACGCCCGCCGAGCCCCTGCGGCCACAACACGTGATACGCGAAGAACAGCGCCAGATTCAGGATCACGCCGACCACTGCCGCTGTGACGGCCGACAACGGCGCCGTGAATCCGAGCTTGCCGTGGGTAGCTTCGATCAGTGGCCCGCCAGCGAGAATAAAAACAAACGACGGTAGAAAAGTGAAGAAGGTCACCACTGTGGCTGCGAGCACGCCCCCCACCAACGGAGCCCCCAGCCCAGCTACCTGCTGCAGCCAACCGCCGACGAAGCCAACGAAGGCCACCACCATGATCAGTGGCCCGGGCGTTGTTTCTCCAAGTGCCAGGCCGTCGATCATCTGAGTGCCGTTGAGCCAGTGGTAATGCTCGACCGCGCCCTGGTAGACGTAGGGCAACACGGCATAAGCGCCACCGAAAGTCAGGAGTGCGGCCTTGGTGAAGAACCAGCCCATCTGCGCCAGCGCGCTGTGCCAGCCTTGAGCAAGCACCAGCACGCTCATCACTGCGGCCCAAAGGCCGAGCCCTACAAGCAGTACCCAGGCGAGCCGGCCCCTTGTAAAACGGGCGTGAGCCGGGGTTGGCGTGTCGTCGTCGATCAGCGCCGGCCCGTAGCCCTGCGCGGCGCCACCATGACCGCCGCCGAGCATGAACACGCCAGGCGCCCGACGCGCGCCGAAATGGCCGATAAGCGCAGCCCCGATCACGATGGCCGGAAACGGCGTGTCGAAGGCGAAGATGGCCACGAAGGCTGCACCGGCGATGGCCCACATCCAGCGGTTCTTCAACGCTCGCGTGCCAATGCGATGCGCCGCGTGCAGCACCAGCGCCGTGACGGCCGGCTTGATGCCATAGAAGATGCCGGCCACCACCGGCACATTGCCGTAGGCCATGTAGATCCATGACAGCGCGATCAGGATGAAGAGCGACGGCAGCACGAACAATGCGCCGGCAACGATCCCGCCCCACGTACGGTGCATGAGCCAGCCGATGTAGGTGGCGAGCTGCTGGGCTTCGGGGCCAGGCAGCAGCATGCAGTAGTTGAGCGCGTGCAGGAAGCGCTTCTCCGAGATCCAGCGCCGCCGCTCGACCAGCTCGGTATGCATGATCGCGATCTGCCCGGCAGGGCCACCGAAGCTAATGAAGCCGAGCTTGAGCCAGAAACGGAAAGCCTCGGCGAACGAGATGGATTGGATTGGCGCAGAAAGCGCATGAGGTGCGTCAGGCAGAGCGGTGTCCACGGATAACTCCGTTATGAGTCACCAGCGCTTGGACGGGACACCGTCTACCTTTGCAGGCCGGGAGGCTGTTTTCCCGGGAGCCCAGATCGTAGCAGACCTTCACAAGAGTGGGCGCCGTTCGCGCCGTCGAGGCGTGCTCGCCAAAATTCCGGGGAGGGTTCGGGAGAAACCTAACATCCCTAATCAACCATTTCGAACCAGCCGCAAAGCCTTTATCCATGCGGGTTTCGGCGATTTGACCAAACCTAACTTTTTCCTAACCTGAACCTAACCAAATTAGGGTCTCGACTGCTGATTCCCGGAAAAAAGAAATCTCATATAAATCAATAACTTACGAAAAAATTAGGTTTCAGGTTAGGTCAGATTAGGGCGGGGCCTAATCTGTGCATCGCTAGGCGCCATGCGGGTTTCCAGCCGATTCGGCGCTCTCGATTAGGAAATCAGGTTTTCCCCGAACCCAAACCGGATTTGGTCCCCTGCGGAGGCATCGAGGCCTCCTCCTCCTCAAGCCGTCCGCCGGCCTCAAAGTCCGTCAAAACTCGCCGCTGTCGCAGGGTGCTCGACGGACGCCCGCGCGGCATGCCGCTTGGCCGCGCGCCGGTTCGACTCCCCCGACGAAACAGCCCCATTTAGCGAGCAGGCGTGGCGGGGTCAAGACCGCGCGCCAAGGCGCAGAGTCGCCCCCAGCCCCGGCCAGGCGACTGGACGCTTGAAGATGGGCCATGCCGAGGCAGCACAGCGCCACAGGCTGTGTCAAACGGTGAAAGGAAGGGCTCGGGCTGCCCCGCGCGCGCGAGGTGCTGTGGGGGCTCCAACGGCCTAGGTGGACAAGGGAAATTAACCCTTAACTACTCGCAATCTGCGTCGACATCAGCCGAATATGTGATTGCCGTTGCCTCGCACGATTCGTAACGTTCAGTTGCCAATGTCGGCGGAGAACGGGTACGGAGGTGTCGGATGCCCCAATCTTTGGATGATCTTAGGGAACGAGTGAAAACGATAAACGTAGTCTTTTCCCAACTACTTAGCGATTGGAATACTCTTGCGGAAGCTAGTCAGGAGCAATTGACGACGGGCATAAACAAGGCATATGGCCAAGCGGCAAGCTTTCAGCACGAATATCAAACCGCCATGGCGGGCAAAGATAAACACCGACCTGTCATTACCCAAAAATTCGCAGACGTCACGATAGGCGCAGCAGATGATTTTTTTGCCAAATCAATCGAAGCAAAAAGTTTGACTGCTCCAACAAAGGGAGACGCCAATCTGCTTTATAAAAAAGCAATCAAACAAATTGCCGGGGAAACAGGATATATGCCTAGAGCTAATGATGTCCGAATTATTGACCTGAGAATCGAGGGCACAAACCCGTGGCCACTCCCAGGGGGGGCGTACGGCAAAGCGCGAGACCAGACCAGCCTGGAAGACATTCAGAAGCTAGCCAAGGAAGAACTTTGGAAATTTTCCGGTGGTGACACGCCAGCAGACGGAGCGCGCGAACTCATGTCTTGGCTCAATGGAGAAACCCATAAGCCAAAATTCCTCAAAGGCGGGAAGGAAATATATTTCGCCAAAGATCTCAAGCAATTCAGCACATCGAATCCAAATAGCTCAAGAGTGCTCATCGTCGACGAACACAAGAAAGTGGCCCACTTGCGATGCGTGACCATTAAAATTAGATATATCGAAGGATACCCGACATACAAAAAACTAAAGCCTAAGGAATCTCTGTATCTCGATGAAATCATTTTTCAAATGTACAAAGACATCACCGACCTAAAGGCCCAAATTCGATTGGCGAAAATCAGATACAGAACATCAAGCAGCGACGCAGTATTTACTCGTGATTACACGTACACTTCCTAATTCCCTTCCAGCCTGCACAAAACTATTTTTAGAGGCGGCTTACCCATATTTTGAGATTCTTACGAGCGGCCGCCGATTCAGTTAGAAATTGCTGATGAGCAATTCGCGCGAGGGCGAGCGGTTCTCGGCCGCGCCGACCGAGTAGGTGATAGACAGCGGGCGCTGCTTCAGGCCGGCGAAGGCCCGCCGCATCTCTGGAATGTCGTTCACGCTCGCGATGGCTTTCCCCTTCATCGCCTTCAGCAGCTCGGCCATGCGGCCGTACTGCTCCAGCGCGAAGGGCACGTCATAGCCTTCGGTGCCCCAGTAGGGCGGGTCGAGATAAAACAGGGTGTGGCTGCGGTCGTAGCGCTGCACGCACGCGGCCCAGTCGAGCCGTTCGATGGTCACCTGGTGCAGCCGCAGGTGCACGGCGCTCAGATCCTCTTCCATGCGCAGCAGGTTCATGCGGCCGGGCGACGAGGTCGCCGTGCCGAACGTGCGGCCTTCGATCTTGCCGCCGAACGAATGCTTCTGCAGGTAGAAGAACCGCGCCGCCCGCTGAATGTCGGTCAGCGTGGCCGGCGGCGTCTCGTTGAGCCAGCCGAAGATCTCGCGGCTCGTGAGCGCCCACCGGAACTGCCGCACGAACTCGTCGAGGTGATGCTGCACCACGCGGTAGAGGTTCACGAGGTCGCTGTTGACGTCGTTCAGCACTTCGACCTTCGCCGGTTCCTTCAGGAAGAACAGGGCCGCCGCACCCGCGAAGGGCTCGACGTAGCAGGTGTGCTCGGGGAACAGGGGAATGATGTGCTTCGCGAGGCGGCGCTTGCCGCCGATCCACGGCACGAGAGGTTTCGCTGAAATTTCCATTGTGCAAGCCTTTGACACTAAAAATTGCTGATAGGCTTGGCCCACTCTGTACAGGGTGGCGGGCCTCGCCGGCTTGCAGGCTCGTTCTGCATGTTGGGGCCCCTTCAGGTGCTCCAACACCTGAAGGGGTCGCCCGTCTTTTTTGTGATTCAGGGCGCGGCCGTCGCCTCGCCCGTTGGCACCTCGTAGTCGGTGAACCGCACGATCTCGTCGCCGATCCACTCGTTGATCTCCTTGAACCGGTCCTGCAGCGGCTTGATCTCGTTGCGCGCGAAGACCTGGGCGGCCGGCACCACGGCGCCGAAACCGCCGGTGTTGCTGGGCACGATGCCCAGCAGCTGCGGGGGGATGCGATGCGCGGCCAGCACGTCATCACGGCTCACGTTCTTGATGTTGAAGAAGTCGTCCTTCGCAGCCACCTCGCTGACCGGGATCAGCTGCACGCCATCCTTCTTGCCGTTGGGCGAGTAGAGGAACAGGTTGCGGAAGTTGCCCGGGCCCTTGCTGCTCTTCAGGGCCTCGCGGATTGCGTCGACGTCGCCCTGCTGCTGTTGCGCGTCGCTGATGTAGAGGATGAAGCCCGCGTGGCTGCCGTTGTTGTAGTACCGCCGGCGGAACAGCGTCGCGCTCTCGTTGAGCCAGGCCGATTGCAGCGCGCTCAGGTACTCAGGCAGGCCATACACCTCCTGATTGATGTCTGCCTCGCGCATGTGGAAGACGCTGCCCGCCTTGAACTCGTGCTCCTCCTTCCAGCCACGCACGAAGAAATAGCTTTCGAGATCCGCACCGCGCCGCACGTACTTCGCGAGCGCGTGCTTCAGGCCCACCGGCCGCCGCGTGAGCGAATCGCGCCGCTCGACATAAGCATTGCCGAAGGTCAGGTAGTCCAGCGCATAGGCGCTGAAGGTCGTGCGGTCCATCAGCTTGTGCGGCACGAAGGTGCTCAGCAGGATGTTGCGCTTGAAGAAGATGGAGCTGCTGTGGTGCGTGCTCGCGTGGAACGACCTGGCCAGGCCCTCCCAGCTCACCGGCGGCTCGTACCACCGCCCATTCATCCAGCACTCGATGTAGTCGAGGATCTCGCGCCGGTCCATCACCGGCGTCGGGTCGCCGAAGGTGAACGCTTCCATGCGGGCAGGGTTGTCAGCAAGCGCTGTCTGTTCCATTACGAAATCTCCATGAAGCCACTGTTCGCGGCGGTGATGCCTTCGAGCGGCTCGTTGTCGAGGGCGTGCATGCAGGCCCACGCGAGGTCGGCGTGCCCGGTGTCTTCGGTGCGCCCCGCCTCGAAGGTGACGTTCCGGCCGCTGGCCGTGAGCGTCTTACGGATGGCGAGGAAGGCGTGCGCGAGATCGACCCAGCCGGCATCGAACTCGAGCCTGCCTTTGCTGATCACGCTCTTCGCCTTCAGCACGAGGCGCGTCTTCACCTCGAGCGAGTAGTTGATGGCCTTGGCAGCGGGGAAGAACTTGCTCACCAGCTGGTAGACGCCTTGGCCGAGGCCTGTGGTGTCAATCCCGATGAACGCCACGTTGTAGCGCTCGGTGATCTTGCGGATGGCCTCGGCCTGCGCCTCGAAGTCCAGGCCCCGGAACTGGTGCTTCTCCAGCACGCGGAACTTTCCGCCGGGGCGGTCCGGCGGCGCCAGCACCACACACCCGGCGGTGTCGCCCGTATGCGAGGGGTCGTAGCCCACCCACACCGGCCGGTAGCCGTAGGGCCTCGGCGCCAGCGGCTTGTAGACGTCGGCCCAGTCAACCCACGAGTCGACCATGCAGGCCTGCAGCTCCGACATCGGGAACACCGACTGCGTGTCGTCGATGAACTCGCACATCAGCAGGTTGGCGAACTCCTGCGGGTTGTACTCGAGGCGCAGCTCGTCGATGTCGAAGAGATCGCAGCCGGCCGCCTCGGCGTCGATGATGTTGACGATGTTGCGCCACACCTTGTCCTCGCCCGTGAATCCGCCAGCGAGGCGGTCGTGCGAGAGGTCGATGGCAACGCGCTGATCCTTCGGCCTGTTCTTGTTGAAGTGCGCGCCGCTCCAGCGCGCGTAGGCCTCGTGCTGGATCGAGCTGGGTGAGCTGAAGTAGGTCTTGCGCCAGCGCTTGTGCATCGCCATGGCGGATGCGACCTTGTTGAGCTCTTCGAACCGGTGCGTCCAGAAGAACTCGTCGAAATAGAAGTTGCCGTGGTAGCCCTGGGCCGTGCGCGCGTTGGTGCCGAGGAAGTAGATGTGCGCGCCGTTCGGCAGGATCATCGGATCGCCGGTCAGCGTGACGCCGCAAGCCTCCTGCGCGAACTGCACGATGTACTGGCGGAAGATGTACGCCTGCGCCTTGCTGGCCGACAGGAAGATCTGGTTGCGCCCGGTCTTCAGCGCGTCGACGAGAGCTTCACGCGCAAAGTACCAGGTCGCGCCGATCTGTCGGCTCTTGAGCACCATGCGCGTGCGCTCGTGCCCGTTGCGGAACCACACCTTCTGATGGCCGAAGAGGGAGTCCTGAAACGCCTCGTACAGCTCATCTGCCTGCTCGTCGGTGAAGTGGTTGCGCTGCGGCTTCTTCTTCGGCCCGGCATTGCGCTTCTCGATCTCGGGGTTGAGATCCGCTTCCTTGCCGGTCTTCTCGTACTTGGTGATGCGCGCGGTGCGCTCGAGCTGCCGGCCGAGGAGGTCGATCTCCTTGAAGTCGCCGCCGGTCTTCGACTCCTTGCCGATCAGCTGCACCATGCGGGCTTCGAGCGCGCCCTCCACGCGCTGGATCGGTTGCGCCTTGTCCCACTCCTCGGCATCCTTCCACCCGTGCACTGTCGTGCGCGGAATTCCAAGGTGTTCCGCGATAGAAGAAATGCGCCAGCCCTGCCAGTAGAGATGCCGGGCCGCGCGCCGCTGCTCCACCACGGGCGTTTGAGGCGCTTCGACGACATCGCTGCATGAATCCATGGCGGTGAGGCTATGGGCGCTCCCGCCTCTTCGCGACGCCTCCGAGTCGGGTTTCGGTTGTAGACCGCGAATACACAACCGAATTGCGTTGAGCCTCGCGCGTGGTCCGCCGACCATCAGCGCCATCACTCGTCAACCTACCCGCACACCACCATGGCCCAGAAGTCCAAGTTCTTTCGCGTCGCCGTCGAAGGCGCCACCACCGACGGTCGCACCATCGAGCGCACATGGCTGCAGCAGATGGCCGCCAACTTCGACCCCGCGAAGTACGGCGCGCGCATCTGGCTCGAGCACATTCGCGGCACCCTGCCCGACAGCCCCTTCAAGGCCTACGGCGACGTGACAGCGCTGAAGGCCGAGGAGATCACCCTCGACGGCCAGAAGAAGCTGGGGCTCTTCGCGCAGCTGGACCCGACGCCCGACCTGATCAAGCTGGCAAAGGAACGCCAGAAGATCTACACCAGCATGGAGGTGAACCCGAAGTTCGGCGACACCGGGCAGGCCTATCTGGTCGGCCTGGGCATCACCGACAGCCCTGCCAGCCTGGGCACCGACATCCTGAGCTTTGCCGCCAAGAACCCCGACAGCAACCCCTTCAAGGGGAAGAAGCAGGCGCCTGACAACCTCTTCTCCGAGGCCGTCGAGGTCACCCTCGAATTCGAGGATGACGAAGAAGACGACAAGGGAGTGCTCGCGAAGGTCAAGAGCTGGCGCGATTCGTTCTCGAAGAAGTTCGCCTCCCAGTCGAAGCGCAACGACGCCACGGCCGCCGAACTGATGGGCGCGCTCGACGATCTCGGCGAGACGCTGCAAGCGTCGGTCGAGCAAGGCAGCACGACCTCCAAGGATCTTGCCGCCCTGCAGAAGAAGTTCAACGCGCTGGAGGCCGAGCACAACGACCTGAAGTCGAAGTTCGAAACCATCGACACGACCGACGCCGACAAGCACTCGAAGCGCCCGCCGGCCACCGGCGGCAAGCCGAACCAGCAGGAAACCGACTGCTGATCCGCCCTCCTCTCAACACGCCCCAGCCCTTTCGCATCACCCGGAGCCATTCATGCAAAAAGATACCCGCCTCGTCTTCAACCAGTGGCTGAGCCGACTCAGCGCGCTCAGCGGCGTGCCCAGCGCCAACGAGGTGTTCGCCGTCGCCCCGAGCGTGCAGCAGACGCTGGAGACGAAGATGCAGGAGTCGAGCGAGTTCCTGAGTTCGATCAACATCATCGGGGTGAAGGAACTCAAGGGCGAGAAGCTCGGCCTTGGCGTCAGCGGTCCCATCGCGAGCCGCACCAACACGGATGTGACGGACCGCTCGCCCCGCTCGGTCGAGACGCTCGACAACCAAGGCTACGAGTGCGCCCAGACGAACTACGACACGTACATCAAGTACGCCACGCTCGATGCGTGGGCGAAGTTCCCCGACTTCCAGACCCGCGTGCGCGACGTGATCATCAAGCGCCAGGCGCTGGACCGCGTGCTGATCGGCTTCAACGGCGAGAGCATCGCGGTCACGACCGACCTTGTGGCAAACCCCAAGCTGCAGGACGTGAACATCGGCTGGCTCAAGCACATCAAGACGGACGCCCCGTCGCGCGTGATGGATCACGGCGCCGTCAACGGCAAGGTCACGGTCGGCGCCGGTGGCGACTACAAGAACCTCGACGCGCTCGTGTTCGACGCCACGAAGACGCTGCTCGATCCCTGGTATCGCGACGACGGCGGCCTGGTCGCCATCGTCGGCCGTGACCTGATGCACGACAAGCTGTTCCCGCTGGTCAACGACCCGACCGCCCCCACCGAGATCCTCGCCGCCGACATCGTGCGCAGCCAGCGGCGCCTGGGCAGCCTGCCGGGCATCACGGTGCCCTACTTCCCCGCGAACAAGGTTCTCATCACGCGCCTGGACAACCTGTCGATCTACTGGCAGGAGTCGGCACGCCGCCGCAACGTGATGGACAACCCGAAGCGCAACCGCATCGAGAACTACGAGTCGAGCAACGATGCCTTCGTGATCGAGGACTACGGCCTGACGGCACTGGTGGAGAACATCGAGGTTCAGGACTGATCACCATGCGCCAGACGCCCGCTCAGCGCCATCTGCAGACCAAGCTCGCCATGATTGCGTCGGCCACGGCGCCGGCAGGCGGCGAGCTGCAGGGCAGCGCCTACCAGCTCATGCTCGCGCAGCTCGCCGAGCACCGCCGTGCGCTCAAGGACATCCAGTCCGTCGAGCGCAAGATCGAGGCGAAGCGCGCCTTCCTGCCTGTCTACGACGCGTGGATCGATGGCGCCCTGGCCGGCGGCACCGGCGCGCAGGATCAGGTGCTGACCACCGTGCTCGTGTGGCACATCGACGCCGGCAACTACCACCGCGCCATCGAAATCGCGCAGTACGCCGTGACGCACGACCTCGCGCCGCCCGACCAGTACGACCGGAACCTCGGCACGATCCTGATCGACGAGTTCGCCACCGCCGCACTCACCGGGAAGATGGGCCGCAACGATGCGCGTCAGCTGCTGCCGCTGATCCTTTTCGGCACCAAGGATCTCGACGCCCCCGATCAGGCCCGCGCCAAGCTGCACAAGGCCTTCGGCTTCGCCGTCATCGGCAAGGCCGGCTCGGCGGATGTGGACTTCGACAAGGTCTCCATCGACGAAGCGCGCCTGGCGCTGGAGCACCTGCAGCGCGCCCTCGCCCTGTTCGAACAGGTGGGCGTGAAAAAAGACATCGAGCGCCTGGAGCGCCGGCTCAACAAGCCGGAGACGCCCCCCGCGCCGTAACCGAGTCCGACCCCGGACCCCGGCGGCTCGGGCTGATTCCTGAAGCACCTTGACCGGCCTGCCCACGGATAAAGCCCGACCACCGCCGACCTTTTCACCCTTCGCCATGAACTTCCTCGGAAACCCACCCACTCCGGCCGCCGGCGCAGAGACTGCGCTGGCGAACGACGGCTGGTTTCCCGACATCGACCTGGCGAAGCTGCGCACGACGGCACGGCTCGACGGCACGGTGACGCCCGACCGGCTGCGCCACAGCGCCGTTCAGGCCGTGCTCAGCGTCAACGCCGAGCTGGCGCTGTACAAGAGCGCGCAGCTCGTGCTCGGCCACGAGAAGCTCGAGGACGTGCCCGCGCCGAAGATCGACGGCAAGAGCGCGCAGCTGGCGCTGTACCTGCGCGCCGTCTACAGCGCGGTGCAGGCTGATCTCGTCGAGCGCTACCGCGACTACGACACCACGGGCGCCGGCGACAAGGCCGCCGACAAGCTGGAGCTGCGCGCCGACGATCTGCGCCGCGACGTGCGCTGGGCGATCTCCGACTTCCTCGGCATCCGCCGAACCACGGTCGAGCTCATCTGATGCAAGTCCGCACCCAACAGAACGACACCGTCGACCTGCTGTGCTGGCGCTACCTGCAGCGCACGCAGGGCGTGGTGGAAGCCACCCTCCTCCTCAACCCCGGGCTCGCTGATCGCGGGCCCATCCTGCCGGCCGGCCTGCTGGTCGAGCTGGCCGAACCCGCCAGCACGACGACGCGCCGCACCGTGCAGCTCTGGGACTGAAGACATGCAAGACTGGCTCAAGAAGCTCTTCACCGAACCCCAGACGCTGGGGATCATCGTTTCGAGCGCCCTTGTGGGCCTCTTCGCCGGCCTTGCGCAGGGTGTCGTCGAGAAGCGCCACGGCGGCTGGGGCGGCTTCCTGCGCGCCCTGCTCACCGGCGTGTCGGTCGCGGTCTTCGTCGGCCTGGGCATCGAGGGCTTCGTGGCGTCCGAGACGCTGCGCCTTGCCATCGTCGGCGCCTGCGCAGTGGTCAGCGAGGACATCTGGATGGGCCTGCGGTCCGTGGGCGGTGCCATGCGCAACGACCCGCTCGGCTTCGCCGTGCGCCTGCTCGATGCCATACGAGGGCGCGATCACTCGGCCCGCGCGCCCGGAGGCACCGACTTCGCGCCGCCCACCGACGAAAGGAGCAAACCATGATGTGGCTACTCGCCGTGCTGCTCGGCCTGGCCGCGCTACTGCAGTTCGCCGTGCACACGGCGCCCGACATCCACGACGCACCACTGCGCGGCAAGGCCCGCAGGGTCAAGATCGCCGCGCTGTCGCTGCTGTGCGGCTACTTCGGATGGGCGGCGTTCCTCGGCCAGCGCGAGCACCCCTGGCTGCTGCTGGCCGTCGCGCTCGCCGCGATCTCGGAGCTGGGCTTCGCCATCAACCGTCTCTTCCCTGGGCAGAACAACCGCCTGCACGGTCGGGACGTGGGCCGGCAGATCCGCCATGAATGAGCAGCTGCGTATGGGCGCGGACGGCCACGAGGTGGCCCACTACTTCGAGCAGTGCAGGCTGCTCGCCTACCCCGACCCGGGCTCGCCACTCTTCAAGGCGCTGAGCGCGGCCCGCATCGACCCCTACCGCATCACCACGGTGCCGGCGGCCTTCGCGCGGCTCAGCGGCAAGCCCTGGACCATCGGCTGGGGCGACACCGGGCCCGACGTCGTGCCCGGCCTGACCATCACGCAGGCCGAGGCCGACCAACGCTACGCGCGCCGCATGTCCGGCGAATTCGAGCCTGCGGTGCGGCGCACGGTCTCGGTGGCCGTCTCCCAGCGGCAGTTCGATGCGCTCGTTTCGATCTTCTACAACGCCGGGGCCGACGCGCTCGCGAAGTCCACGCTCGTGCGCCTGCTCAATGCGGGCGACACGGCCGGCGCCGCAGCTCAGTTCCCGCGCTGGAACATGTCGGGAGGCACGGTGCTGAAGGGCCTGCAGCGCCGCCGCGAAGCCGAGCGCCTGCTGTTCCTCGGCTCGGCCCCCAAGCCGGCCATCGCGGCGGCGCTGGCGAAGTTCCCATGAGCTGGCTGCTGAAGGTCTTGCCCTACCTGCTCGCGGTCGCTGTCTGCGCGGCGTGGTCAGGGCTGATCTGGCACCTGGCCGGCAAGTCCAGCGGAAACGCCGTGCGGCTGGAGTGGCAGGCCGAGCGCACCGCGAATGCCCGCGCCGCCGTCGACGCCTTCACGCGCACCCTATCCGCGCAATGGCAGATGACCGAGAACCTCGCCGCGCGCGATGCGGCGCATGCAAAGGAGATCCAACGTGTTCAAGGGGAAAAAGCTCTTCTGGAGCACAAGCTTCGCACTGGTGGTGTGCGGGTGTCAGTCCCCGCCCGCATCGCCGCCTGTCCTGCAGGCGGGCCTGCAGGTGCCACCACTGCCGGCGAGCCTGCACAAGCGCGAGCCGAACTTGACCCAGCGTTTGCGGCAGCTGTGGCAGGAATCGCCGGCGACGGAGACGAGGCCATCTTCGACCTCAACGCCTGCATCGACCGTTACAACGAAGTCCGCGAGCGAATCAACGCCCTGACCCGGGCCGGGAGCGCCAGTGCTCAAACCCCATAGCCTGCGCGCGCACCTGTCGGCCGCGACGCCCGAGCTGCGGAACGACCCGGACAAGCTCACCATCTTCATCACCAACGGGCGGATCGTCGCCGCTGCAGCGGCCTCGCTGTCGTTCGTCTACCGCTACACGCTGAAGCTCGTGGTGCTCGACTACAGCAGCCACGCGGACGCGGTCTTCGTGCCGCTGCTGGCATGGCTGCGCACCAATCAGGTCGAGATCTTCGAGAGCCCGGATCTCCGGGAGAAGAGCCTGCGCTTCGAGGCCGAATACCTCAACAAGGAAACGATGGATCTGTCCATCGAGATCGACCTGACCGAGCGCGTGATCGTCAAGCCCGGGCCCGACCCCACGTCGCCGGAGACGGTCAAGCGCTACGACGTGACGCACGCGGCCGAGCCGGCACACCTCGGCACCATCACACAGGCCGAGCGCATCGTGGTCTTCTTCGAAGGCCAGCAGCTCGCCGCCTGGGACTTCCCGGCCACGGAGTTCTGAGGTGCTCGACGATCTGCGCGCACTCGAGGACTGGGCGACGCCTCTGCTGTCCCAGCTCACCGCGCCCAAGCGCCGCGCGCTGGCCCGCAAGATCGGCCATGCGCTGCGCCGCGAACAGGCGGCGCGGATCGCATCGCAGCGCAACCCGGATGGCAGCGCCTACGAGCCTCGCAAGACAACGAACGCACGCTTGCAGAAGGGCAGCATCCGACGCACCATGTTCGAGAAGCTGCGCGCCGCGCGCCATCTGCGCGTCGAGGCAGAGGATGACGGCGTCGCCGTGGGCTTCTTCGGCCGCACAGCGCGCATCGCCCGCGTGCACCACGAAGGCCTGCGCGACCTGGTGCAGCCCGGCGGGCCGACCTACCAGTACCCGGCGCGCGGCCTGCTCGGCATCACTGACGCCGACCGCGAGCTGATCAAGGATCTGCTGCTGCAGCACCTCGCGGCCTGAATCTTTCGGTTGTAGATCGCACTCGCACAACCGATATGAAGTGCGTCGCGCGCGCACGGTCGGCACCATCGACGGCATGTCTGGAAAGACCCCGTCCCCGTTCGAACTGCAGCGCCTGATCGAGAACCTCGTGCGTGCTGGCACGGTCTCGGCGGTCGACGAGCCGGGCTACAAATGCCGCGTCAAGACGGGCGGCCTTGAGACGAACTGGCTGCCATGGTTTGCGCGCCGAGCCGGCAACGTGCGGCACTGGTCCCCTCCCTTTGTCGGCGAGCAGTGCATGGTGCTTTCGCCCGGTGGCGACATGGCCTCGGGCTTCGTGCTCGTGGGCATCTTCAGCGACGGCGTGCCCGCCAACGGCAACAGCCTCGACGTCGAGCGCACCACCTACCCGGATGGCGCGGTCTTCGAATACGACCACAACGCGAGCGCGCTGAAGGTCACTCTGCCCGGCGGCGGCACAGCCGATATCACCGTGCCGGACTCGATCACCGTGCAGTGCAAGACGGCCGACGTAACCGCCAGCGAGACTGCGAAAGTTCACTCGCAGGAGATCACCCTCGACGCGCCGATGAACATCGTGACGGGCCAGCTGGTCGTGCAGGGCCTGCTCACCTACACCGCCGGCATGGCCGGCTCCGGCACCGGGCCCGGTGGCAAGACGGCCCAGATCGACGGCGACATGGAGTTCATCAACGGCCACGGCCTCACCACCGACGGCGGCGACATCGTGGCCGGCAGCATCAGCGTGCAGGGCCACGGCCACATCGAGCAGGACGCCGGCGGCCGGACCGCAGGCGGTGCGGTGCCATGAGCGGCATGAACCGCGTCACCGGCAAGGCGCTCGACGGCATCGAGCACCTGCGCCAGAGCATCGCCGACATCCTCACCACGCCGCTGGGTGCCCGCGTCATGCGCCGCGCCTACGGCAGCCTCTGGCCCGAGCTGATCGACCACCCGGACAACGGCGCCACCCGCGTGCGCCTGTACGCGGCCACGGCCGGCGCGCTCATGAAGTGGGAACCGCGCCTGCGCCTGTCGCGCGTGCAAATCTTCGGCACCGAGACCGCCGGCCAGGTGGTGCTAGATCTGCAGGGCATCTACAGCCCGCCGGGCCAGCGCCGCAGCGTGCTCTCGATGCGCGTTCCGGTTCAGATCGGAGCCGCCGCATGAGCATGGACATGTCGCTGCTGCCGGCGCCGGCCGTGATCGAGGTGCTCGACTTCGAGGTGATCCTCGCCGCGCGCCTTGCCTCGTTCCAGGAGCGCTACCCGGACTACGGCCTTGTCCTCGAATCCGACCCGGCCTACAAGCTGCTCGAGGAGATGGCGTATCAGGAGCTGCTGATGCGCCAGCGTATCAACGACGCGGCCAAGGCCTGCATGTTGGCTTACGCCACGGGCACGGACCTCGACAACCTCGGTGCGAACTACAAGGTCTTCCGCCTGGTCGTTACGCCCGCCGACCCGACCGCCGTGCCGCCGGTGGAGGCTGTCTACGAAGACGACGAGCGCTTCCGCGAACGCATCCAGCTCGCGCCCGAAGGCATCACCACCGCCGGGCCCGTGGACAGCTACCGCTTCCACGCACTCAGCGCCAGCGCGCAGGTCGCGGACGTGGGCATCGACAGCCCGATCCCCGGCACCGTGCGCGTGACGGTGCTATCCACCGCCCCGAGCGGCGTTCCGTCCGAGGCACTGCTCGTCACTGTGGGCGCCGCGCTCAACGACGAGAAGATCCGCCCGCTGTGCGACAGCGTGCCCGTGCAAGGGCCGGAGATTCTGGAGACGGTCATCACCGCGAAGGTCTACCGGTACGAGGGGCCTGCGGGCGAGGTGGCGCTGGCAAACGGAAAGATCGCGCTGGACAAGTGGCTCCTGAAGATCCGCAAGCTGGGCAAGGGGTTGCCGCATTCCGGCATCGATGCCGCACTGCATCAGCCAGGCGTGGACCGCGTCGAGATCACGATGCCGCCGGCGGACATGCTGTCCTCGAAGACCCAGTGGGTGCGCGTCACCGCGATCAACGTGCTCGAGGAGGTGGTCAGTGGCTAGCCTCACCCCCTCGCAGCGCCTGCTGCCGCCCAACCGCACCCCGCTGGAACTCGCGCTCGCCGGCGCTTCGCCGCTGGAGCTGAACACCGATGGCCTGCGGCACCTGTGGACGGCCATGCGCTGCCTGTCACCGCTGCTGCCGTGGCTCTCGTGGACGCTGTCGGTCGAGGCCTGGCAGGACGCGAAATCCGACGACGCCAAGCGCGCGCTGATCCTCAACAGCATCGAGATCCACCGCCACAAGGGCACGCCCTGGGCGATCCGCCTGTTGATCCGCTCGCTGGGCTTCGGCGAGGTAGACATCATCGAGCGCGTCGGCGGTCGCACCCACAACGGAACGATCCGCCGCGATGGCGTCTATCCGCACGCCTCGCTCGCCACTTCGTGGGCGACCTACATGGTGGCGCTGGAACGCCCGATCACCAATGCGCAGGCCGACAGGCTGCGCAAGCTCCTGCCGTCCGTTGCCCCCGCGCGCTGCCACCTGGTCGCGCTGCGGTACGCCACGGTCGCGAACAGCCACAACGGCGCCACGCGACGCGACGGTGCCTACAACCACGGAAGCGCCTGATGGCAAACCTCAACGAAACCGATCAGTGGGAGACCGGCGTCTACCAGCTGGAAGAAGATGACCCGGTCCTGGGCGGTCCTTCCGGCATCGACAACCGTCCCCCGCGCGAGCTGGCGAATCGCACGCGCTACCAGCGGGTGCGCAACGTCACGCCATGGGATCACGCTTTCAGCTATCCGGCGAACGTCGCCTACGTCAGCTACGGCGGCGTCACGTGGAAGAGCGTGGCTGACAGCCTCAACATCCCGCCCGGCACCGACGCCACGAAGTGGACGCGGTGGGGCCATACCGCCGCCGAGCTCAACACCGCACTCGGCGACACCATGGCCGTGCACGAAGCCAAGGCGAACCCGCATCCGCAGTACGCAACGGATGCCGATCTGGCTGCGCACATCGGCGATTCGAATCCGCATCCGCTATATGCGACCGACACTGAAGTACTCGCACAGTGGAACGCTCATTTGACCGACCCGGATCCGCACTCGATATACGCCTTCCGTGGGCCAATCAACAACGTCCCCGCCGTGAACATCGGACCAGTCATCACGGTCCAGACGCCGCACATCCGGCAGATGGTCTGGAACGGCACCGCCTACGTGCGCGCGCCGTGGCATCAGCCGGGCATGGTGCTCTACAGCTACGACAACCCGTCGAGCATTCCGGGCTATCTGCCGATCCGTGCCGACGTTTCCTACAACCAGTCCAACTACCCCGATCTGGTCGCGCGGCTGGGGCTGTCGGGCACCGGCACGTTCTCGCTCGTGGAACTTCGAGGCGAGTTCATCCGCTGCCTGGACAACGGGCGGGGCATCAACGCGTCGCGCGTCCTACGTTCGGCTGAAGCGGCTGCCAACAACACCCACACCCACGGTGTCACGGACCCGGCGCACGGCCACTATGTCAACGACCCCGGCCACTTGCACGGCGGGTGGACCGACTCTGCGGGCTCGCACAACCACGGCATGAACGTGCCGGCGCAGGCTGCCGACTCGGATCGCGGCACGTCGAACTACTCGGACTTCAGCATCGACTCGCCCCGAGCCATCAACTGGGACGGGGCACACGCGCACAACGTCGGCATCGATACGAGAAAGACCGGCATCTACCTAAACAACAGCGCGACGGGTATCTCGATCAACGCGGACGGCTCGGAAGCACGCCCGCGCAACGTCGCGTTCCCGGCATGGGTGAGCTACTGAAGCGGGACCGCACGTCATGACCAAGACCATGTACCTGATCGACCCCGATTCCGGGTTCTTCATCGGCGAATCTGTGCACCCGCTCGACCCCGTCGAAACCGAGCGCACCGGCAAGGCCGTCTATGCATTGCTCAATTCCGCGCTGGCGACCGAGTCGGCACCACCCAACGCCCCCAACGGCATGAAGGCGCGCATGGTGCGCGGCAAGTGGGCCTTGGAGGCGATCCCTTCCGCTCCACAGCCCGAGATCCCGGCGACGCCCCCGCCCCCGCCCCCGCCCCCGCCCCCGCCGCCGCCGCCACCGCCTCCGCCTCCGGCGCCCGCGCCCACGTCCGAAGAGCGCCAGGCCGCGCTGCGGGCCCACGTGCAGGAGTACATGGACGCCATGGCGCGCTCGCTCGGCTACGACGACATCAAGACCGCGACCACCTACGCCGACGAGCCCGCCGTTCCCAAGTTCCAGAACGAAGGCCGAGCGCTCCGCGCGTGGCGGTCGGCTGTCTGGGCCACCTGCTACGAGATCCTCGAGCGCGTGAAAGCCGGCCTTGCCAGCGAGCCCAACCAGGCGACGCTGACCGGCTTGCTCCCGGCTCTCACGATTCCACCGCTCATGGCGCCCGCCGTCCCGTCCACCGAAACGCCCGCTGAAGAGCAGGCCGACGCGTCCAACGAATCGCCTGCGGCCGACTGACCGCATCGAATCCGAAACTTCACAGGAGCATCACATGGCAACAACCGAGTACCACCACGGCGTGCGCGTCTTCGAGATCAACGAAGGCACGCGCCCCATCCGCGTGATCAACACGTCGATCATCGGCCTGGTCGCAACCGCGCCGGACGCCGACCCGGCCACCTTCCCGCTGAACACGCCCGTCCTCGTGACGAACGTCTACAACGCCATGGGCAAGGCCGGCACGACCGGTACGCTCAAGAAGACGCTCGAGTACATCGCGGCTCTGGCCCGGCCCATCACGGTCGTGGTCCGCGTCGAGCCCGGCGCCGATGAAGCCGCCACCACCAGCAACGTCATCGGCACGGTGCTGCCCAGCGGCCAGCGCACCGGCATGAAGGCCCTGCTGACGGCGCAGGCCAAGCTCGGCATCAAGCCGCGCATCCTCGGCTGCCCTGGACTCGACACGCAACCCGTTGCCACCGCACTGTCCACGATTGCCAAGAGCCTGCGCGCCTTCGCCTACGTCAACGCCTGGGGCTGCGAGACGGTCGAGGAAGCCACGGCATACCGCCAGCAGTTCGGCGCGCGCGAGCTGATGGTGATCCACCCGGACTTCCTCGCGTGGGACACGGTTACCAAGGCCAACGCACGCGCGCCTGCTGTCGCGTTTGCGCTCGGCCTGCGCGCGAAGATCGACAACGAGATCGGCTGGCACAAGACGCTTTCGAACGTCGCGGTCGACGGCGTCACGGGCATCAGCCAGGACATCTATTGGGATCTGCAGGATCCGGCCACCGACGCGGGCGTGCTCAACGCCGGCGATGTGACCACGCTGATCAACCGCGACGGCTACCGCTTCTGGGGTTCGCGCACCTGCAGCGACGACCCGCTCTTCGCCTTCGAGTCCGCCACGCGCACGGCGCAAGTGCTGGCCGACACCATCGCCGAGGCCCACATGTGGGCCAACGACAAGCCGCTGCTGCCCGGCCTGGTGAAAGACATCCTCGAGGGCGTCAACAGCAAGTTCCGCTTCCTGACCCGCTCGGGCTACCTCGTGGGCGGCAGCGCCTGGGCCGTTGACGGCGACGTCAACACCGCCGACGAGCTCAAGAGCGGGAACCTGATCCTCGACTACGACTTCACGCCCTGCGCGCCGCTGGAGAACCTGATGTTCCGCCAGCGAATCACGGGCCGCTACTACGAGAACTTCGCCGAGCAGGTCGCCAAGGCTGCCTGACCGCATCACCGCGCATTGATCCACAGAGGAAAACACCATGTCCCTCCCCCGCGTACTCAAGAACTTCATCCTGTTCAACGACGGCAACGCCTACCTTGGCGAAGTGCCCGAGGCCACTCCGCCCAAGCTCAGCCGCAAGATGGAGGAATACCGCGCCGGCGGCATGAACGGCCCGGTCGGCATCGATCTCGGCATGGAGGCGCTGGAGTTCGAATGGACCGCCGCCGGCTACATGAAGAGCCTGCTCACCCAGTGGGGTGCACCTACCCACGACGCAGTGCTGCTGCGGCTCGCCGGCGCGATCCAGGCCGACGACACCGCCGACGTGCAGTCCTGCGAGGTAGTGATGCGCGGGCGTCACAAGGAGATCGACTTCGGCAACGCCAAGGCCGGCGAAAAAACCGAGATCAAGGTGAAGTCGTCGCTCAGCTACTACAAGCTCGCCATCGACGGCGATGTGATCGTGGAGATCGACTTCGTCAACTTCATCGAGGTAGTCGGCGGCGTTGATCGCATGGCGCAGATCCGCCGGGCGCTCGGCCTGTTTTGACCTGACCCGGCCGCGCCGGCAGCTGCCGGCGCATCCCTCCACTTTTCACATCCTCATCCAGCACCATGAACCTCCACGACAACAACGACCCCGGCGTGATCGACATCACCCCGAAGCCCGGCAGCGCCCCGAACAACGCTGCTGGCGAAGTCACGCTCGACACGCCCGTGCAGCGCGGCAGCCAAGCCATCACCAAGGTGGTCATCCGCAAGCCGCGCTCCGGCGAGCTGCGCGGCACTTCGCTCTCGGCGCTCATGCAGATGGACGTGATCGCCCTGACCATGGTGCTGCCCCGCGTCACGGTCCCCACGCTCACGAAGCCCGAGATCGAGGCGCTGGAGCCATCCGACCTGGCGCAACTCGGCGCGGAGATGGTGAATTTTTTGCTGCCGAGTGCGGATCGGATTCCCGCATCCCAGAGCACGTAGAAGACGCGATGGCGGACCTCGCCTTCGTCTTCCACTGGGGCCCTGCCCAGATGGATGACATGTCGGTGCCCGACCTGATGCAGTGGCGCGAGCGCGCCCGTGAACGCCACGAACCGCCCAAGTAGACCCATGCGCCACCCTTCCCCCTTCCAGCCTCATCAGCGCCTCGTGGCGGCCTCGCAAGGGGGTTCGCATGTCCGGTAGCGGCGATCTGCGCCTGATGGTGATCCTGCAGGCGCTGGACAAGGCCTCCGCGCCTTTCAAGAAGGTCACCGAGAGCAGCAGCAAGACCGCCAAGGCGCTGCGCGATGCGCGAGACCGCCTCAAGGAGCTCAACGCCCAGCAGAAGAGCGTCGGCGAGTTCCGCGAGATCCGCGCCGGCCTGCAGGACACCACGGCGAAGCTGACGGCCGCACAGGCGCGCGTCAAGCAGCTGGCGCAGGGGCTGGGCGCTATGGGCCCGCCCTCGAAGGCCATGATCCGCGACTTCACCGCCGCGAAGCGCGAGGCGGCGGCGCTGAGTGAGCAGCATCAGCGGCAGGCCACCCGCGTGCAGGCCCTGCGCGACAAGCTCACGGCCGCCGGCATCAGCGCCGCCGCCATGGGCACCCACGAGCGCCGGCTGCGCACCGAGATCTCGGCCGCTAACCGCGTGATCGACGAGCAGACCACGAAGCTCAAGCAGCTCGGCGAGCGCCAGCGCGCCATGCACGCGGCGAAGGCCGAATACCAGAAGGGGCGGCACCTCGGGCACAACACTGCCGTGGCCGGCGCAGTCGCGGCCGGCTCCGGCTTTGCCGTGCTGCACGCCATGCGCGCGCCCATCGCTGAAAGCTCCAAATTCGCCACCGAGCAGCAGCGCATTGCCGCGCTGGGCCTGGGAGACAAGGTCACAGGCGACGCGATCAAGTACGCGAAGGCCATGGAGACCTACGGCACCAGCACCCGCGACAACCTGTCCCTCGTGCGCGACGGGCTCAGCGTGTTCGCGGATCTGCACCACGCCGAGATGGTCGCGCCCACGCTGGCGAAGATGAAGTTCGCCAACGAGGCGATCTACGGCGAGGAGCAAGGCCACGAGAACGAGAAGAAGTTCATGGACATGCTCAAGGTCATCGAGCTGCGCGGCGGCCTGGCGAACGAGCAGGTGTTCAAGGATCAGGCCGACAAGATCCAGCGCGTAATCGCCGCCACGGGCGGGCGCGTGCAGGGCGAGGAGTGGCTCAACGTCATCAAGACCGGCGGCGTCGCGGCCAAGGGCCTGACCGATGAGGCCCTCTACTACCAGATGGAGCCGCTGGTGCAGGAAATGGGCGGTCACCGCGTGGGCACGGCCATGATGTCGGCCTACTCCAACATCTACCAGGGCAAGACCACGAAGCGCTCGGCCATGATGCTCGGCGACCTCGGGCTGATCGCCGACCCCTCGAAGGTCAAGCACGACAAGGTCGGCCAGATCTCGCAGCTGGGCGTCGGCGCGCTCAAGGGCAGCGAGATCTTCCGGGAGAACCAGTTCCGCTGGATGGAGGAGATCCTGCTGCCGGCGCTCAAGGCAAAGGGCATCACGGAAAAGCAGGACGTGCTCGACGCCATGGGTGGCATCTTCAGCAACCGTACCGCCTCCAACCTGTTCGCGCAGATGTACCTGCAGCGCGACCAGATCCACAAGAACGCGAAGCTCAACGCCGGCGCCGATGGCATCGGCACGCTCTACGACCGCGCACTACAGACCAGCTCGGGCGCCGAGCTGGAGCTGGCCGCCCGTCGCAACGACCTGTACAAGCAGTTTGGCGACAGCATCATGCCGGCCTACCTCGCCGCGCTGCGCCTCGCCACGGCCGCGATGAGGGGCCTCACGAACTGGATGGCGGCCAACCCACGGCTCGCCCAGATCCTGACTACCGGCATCGGCGTGCTTGCTGTCGCTCTGGTGGCGCTCGGCGGCGTCCTGCTGGTGGTCGGGCCCGCGATCCTCGGCTTCGTGGCGATGCGCTTTGCATTCGCCGCCATGGGCATACAGGGCGGCATCCTCTCGCGAGTGCTCGGCCTGCTCGCCACGGGCTTCCGCCTGGCTGGCACCGCGCTACTGTGGCTCGGTCGCGCGCTGCTGCTGAACCCCATCGGCTTAATCATCACAGCCATCGCTGTAGCCGCCTACCTGATCTACCGGTACTGGGGGCCCATCAGCACCTTCTTCGTCGACCTGTGGAACCGGTCGAAGGCCGCCTTCGACCAGTTCTGGCAGTACCTGGGCGGCTCAGTACCTGCTGCCCTCGCCACCGTGGGCGCGGCGATCCTGAACTGGTCGCCGGCGGGCCTCTTCTACCAGGCCTTCGCAGAGTCGATGCGCTGGTTCGGCTTCGAGCTGCCGGCAAAGTTCACCGAGTTCGGCGCCCAAATCATGTCGGGCCTGGCCAACGGCATCACTGGCGCGCTGGGGCAGGTTCAGACCGCGATCTCTGGTGCGGCGGACTCGGCCCTTGCGTGGTTCAAGGAGAAGCTCGGCATCCGCAGCCCGAGCCGCGTCTTCATGCTGGCCGGCGGCGAGATCAGCAACGGTGCCGCGCTCGGCATCGCTAGCCGCGCGGGGTACGTGCGCCAAGCCGCGCTCGGCGTCGCGACTGCTGCGGCCTCGGTGCTGCCGATGACTGCCGGCGCCGACAGCATGCCGCTGATCGACAACCGCGCGCCCATCAGCGCCAGCGCTGGCCGGCTCGCGTCGATGGCGCCCACCAAATACGAGATCCACATCCACGCGGCGCCGGGCACGGACCCGCAAGCCGTTGCCCGCGCCGTCTCGGCCGAGCTGGATCGCCGCGAGCGCGCCAAACGCGCCGCCGGCCAGTCCTCGCTGTCGGATATCGACTGACCGGAGCCCCCATGGACATGATGATGGCCCTCGGCCAGTTCGTTTTCTGCCTCGACACGCTGGCCTTTCAGGAGCTGCAGCGGCAGATGAAGTGGCGCCACGCGAGCAACAGCCGCATCGGCGCGCGCGCGGCGCGGCAGTTCCTCGGCGTGGGCGACGACACCTTCCAGCTGTCAGGCGTGCTGATGCCCGAGCTGACGGGCGGCACCGTCGCCCTCGACGAGCTGCGCGAGATGGGCAACCTGGGCGCCTCGTGGCCCCTTGTCGACGGCACCGGCATCGTGTACGGCCTGTACGTGATCGAGAGCCTCACCGAGACGAAGACCGTGTTTCTGCCCAATGGCGCGGCCAGGCGCATCGAGTTCCAGCTGCAGCTCGAGCGCGTCGACGACGGGCAGACCGATTCCATCGGCGATGACGACGGCACCGGTGACGACGTGGAGACGTGAGGATGGATCCGCAAGACCAGCATCCAGCCCACCCAGCGCCCACCTACCGCCTCAAGATCGGGGACCGCGACATCACACCGATGGTGGACGCACGCCTGATCAGCGTGACGCTCAACGAGTGCCGGGGCAACGAGGCCGACCAGCTCGATCTCGTGCTCGACGACCATGACGGGGCGCTGGAGATCCCGCCCAAGGGCCGCGAGTTGCAGCTCGCCATCGGCTGGATTGGTGCCGACCTGGTCGACAAGGGCACGTTCATCGTCGGCGAGGCCGAGCACAGCGGCGCCCCCGACCAAATCTGCATCCGCGCCCGTAGCGCCGACATGCATCAGTCATTGCGCACGCGCGTGGAGCGCAGCTACCACAGAGTCACCTTGGGCGAGATCGTGCGGCAGACGGCCACACGGCACCAGTTGGTAGCGCGGATCGATCCCGCCTTGGGCGCGCGGCAGATCGCGCACATCGACCAGACCAACGAAAGCGACCTGAACTTCATTACGCGCCTGGCCAAGCTGCACGACGCCGTCGCGACGGTCAAGCGGGGACGGCTGCTTTTCCTGCCCATCGTTGGCACGACCACATCGACGGGTGAGCGCATCCCGGTCATCGAGATCACAAGAGCCGATGGCGACATCCACCGGTATCACACGAGCGACCGGGACGCCTACAGCGGCGTGCGCGCCTACTGGCACGACCCGAAGCGGGCGAAGCGGCGCGGTGTGCTGGTGGGCAAGAGTGGCAACGCGAAGCGGCTGAAAGACACGTTCGCAAACGAGGCCGACGCGCGCGCAGCAGCGCAGGCCGAGTGGCGCCGCATACAGCGAGGCCTTGCGACGTTCAACCTGACGCTGGCGCTCGGCCAGCCCATGCTGACACCTCAGACGCCCGTAAAGGTCTCGGGCTGGAAACCGGAGATCGATGACACCGAATGGCTGACGATCAAGGTGCGGCACACCATGACGTCGGACGGTGGATTCACCACTCATGCTGAGATGGAAGTCTCCAGGACTGAGGCGAATGAGCCGAGCAGCATCGACGACGACTAATCTGCTCTACGGCTCCACTGCCCTCCAAACACGATTGAGCTCCTTCCAAATCAGGCGCATCAGCATCATCTGCGCTGTATTAAGCAAGGATCTCTCCTTCGGTGCTAGGCGCGCAGCCTTCCCGTGCACCAGCTCTCCGCGAACGCGCAGCACCCTGTTGTATTGCTGCCTGAGTTCTTCCCTGTCCTTGCGACTGGTTCCGATAAGAAAGGCATACCGATCAGCAAGTCGCTTAGACAATGAATCGAGATGCTCATCTTCACTCCCGATCAGAGCCTCCAATCCAACACATGCCGCGATGTAGGCAAAGGTATCGTTATCGGCATAGACCGAATCTTGATACCACTCAATCGCCGCAGCAATCTGTTGAAAATCTTGTTCTGAACGCGCGTTGAAGTAGCGACGCAGCGGACCGAGCATGCTGTCAATCGCGATCAATCTCTCTTCATCACTCCTTGGCTCTCGATCCGGCTCAGTCAGCAAAGTTTGAGCCGATTCCGCGCCTTTCGGTGCACTGCCGCGCACGCGCAGTTTCGACTCATTGATCTGAAGACGACCATACAGTCGTTGAACTGCCTCGGGGATTTCCATCGCGTAGAACGGCTCTGACGCTCCATCAGAAAAAGTGGCTTTCGCCTTCCGAGGATTCCAATGCGTTGCGCAAAGCCCGAGCCCAGTCAACACAAAGGCGCACTGCTTCGCCATCGATAGGCACTCAGCAGCAGTACGCGAGTTCGGTGAATGGTCTGCATACCCGGTTGCCATCAGTTCAAGCCACGTATCCGGTGCTGGATCTGATTCGTAGAAAAGGAGGGAAAGCGCCCCCCCTCGAAGCTTGTTATCTGTCGGCGCAGCAGCAACCGACACCAAGCGAACGTCTTCCGCAACTCTCCTAACAGGCCCTGCCAATCGTGGAAAGCTTGGGAGCGAAACGCGTAGAGTACAAGGACGAGGGATCGATTCAAAAAAGCTCTTAATCTGTCCGACAAGCTCGTCTCGCAGATCTTGATTTTCCTCCGATGAAAGAGCGCCGCTTCGTTTGCCCGACCATTTTCTCTCGAACTGTATGCACTGTCTAAACACAATGGACTGCACATCGTCGACTTCAATGTATGGATCGAAAACCCTTGCCATGCTCTCTTTGAGCACCTGGAATTTCGGCCCCGGAGCAATCAGGAACATGCCGTCCCGAAGTTCGAGGCTGCTGACGTACTCAACGAGCGGAGAAAGATACTTCCCCTGAAGCTTGATATTTCCCGCAGTTGGAGTGGGATTGAATGAACTCTCAACAGTTGCCATATCGATTTAAGTTCCAGAAACTGCGGCCGACGCAAAGCAGCCCGCGCGACATGCAGTGATGACGCGATCAATACTTAAAGCGTGGAACTCCGAATGAGCACGATCACTGCTTCAATTCGTTCTCGAAGGTCGAGCACGTCAACGTTCGCGGCTTCACTGCACACCTCCATTGCCACTGCGACCTTGTCGACCTTCTCCATCTTGGTCCCATCGGGCTTTTTGAATGGCAGTACATGCGAAAACTGATCGGTCTTGAGTCGTTTGTGAAAGCGATCTCCATAGACTTTTTTCAAAGCTCTGCTCATGGTTTCGCTCTCCACATAGTTCTCAACCTCCCTGCCGTCGGTAATCCAACCGACGCCACGATCGCTAGCTAGCTCGGCAAGAATTCTCTGTTTGGTGGCATTGATGGAGTCATCAGCTCCCGATCTATCACTGTCCATCACCACGCACAAGTTCCGGTTGAGTTGGCGGACGGCAATTAAAGCCTCCACGTCCTTCTGACCTTCATCGTCATTCGCTGTCAGATGGCTTAGTAACCGCCCACCATAGAACATGATCGAATAGTCAATACCTTCCTTGAGGTCGGGCGCTAGCGCTTTAATCCAGTGATTGATGTAAATGCGATCTGAAGGGCCTTCCACCCAGACAATTGCGTTCGACTGAAGCAAGTCCGACGCTCGATACCCCAGATCACGGCAAACTTGAAACCTGCTCGACGATGTCAACGCTGGTGCAATAGATGTTTCGCCATCGCTGTTTGAGACGTGGAACACCGCAGCTGCAGTCGCATCAATGATGCTTGCTGAATGCGTCGCAATGAAGTACTGGTTTGAGGTTTGCTCAGCGAGATACTGAGCGAGCCGTCTCTGGAGCAACGGATGCAAATGCACCTCGGGCTCTTCAATGCACACGATCTGGCGCTCCATGAATGTGCACGACGCAGCCAACAGCACAACCTCCTGGATGCCGGTGCCTAGCGCACTTAGCGGAAGGAGCTTGTTGTCCATCAAGATGAGAATGTGCTTTCGATCATGCGGGATTCGAATTTCCGCGCTCGAGTTGTCTGTGACCGCGCGCACGAACTCATTAATCGAGTTGAACTTCACCCTCTTGAACTGTTCGTCGTAGTCTGGGTCCTGATGCCTGCCTAACTCTTCTATCAGCCCCCGGCCGGACCAATCAGTAAAGTCCTGCCCTCTATCAGAAACTGCACGTATTGCTGGAACCATCGCGGCAGGAGGTATTGATGCTGGCACGTGCGTCAGCAATCGCTCGATTGATTGCGTCACCCAAGCCTCTGAATCCCCTCCTGTCATTCCAACCAACGCGCTCCAGAAGTCTCGGACGGCCACTAGACCGATCTTCTGCGCGAGCGCCTGCGTATCAAGCTTTGACGGCTTGAGTGCTTGAAGGGCATATGGTGGACGATCACTCCGCCGGAACCAGAACATATCCTCTTTGCTGAAGACAGAAAGCAGTCCCAACCCAACTTCGACGAAGACTTGGTGCCTCGGGAACAAGTTTTCCAGCACACCTCTGACCTGCGCAGACGAAAGGCCAACTCCAAGGACCATTTCCCCATTGGGATTGGAAATGTTCTTGTACAGCGGCTCGATCTGAGGAGCGGCTGCTTGGCTGGTCGACCTTTCAGTTACGTGGGGCCTCAGATGCCGAGAGATGTAGTTCAGAACTGTCGATTTACCGGCGTTATTTGGTCCGATAAAGAAATTGAACTTTTGAAATGGCCCAACGTAGTTCAAGGCATCGCCGATGCCTCGATAGTTGGCCAAAGCAATCCCGTGCAGAAAGATCGAATCCGCCATCAGTCCCTCCTACCCTCTTGGTCTTGCGTTGCTCTTGCTACTGTGCGGTAGACAAAAAAGCGACGTGGACAAAAATCAGCATCAGCGAAGCGTTCGCGAAGACCTTGTGCGACTTCGCTCAGGTCGCCCCAATCGTCCATTACCGCCCAGCGCAGCAGCGCCAAAAGCAACTGGAGCCACAAGGGCGGTTTGCTAACCAGTTTTCTGTTTCGCGAGCGAAGAAAGCACCCTCCGGGCCGCAGCCCTTCCTTCCTCATCGGCGTGATCGTAGTTGTCCAGCAATGCCTGCTGCTCCTGGCTGAGTGAGGCAGTTGGCGTCGGCGTCCGCTGCCCCGTCAGCACATAGAGCACATCAACCCCGTGCGTAGCTGCAACAGCGAGAAAGTCCGCCTTCGGGGCGGAGTTGCCCCTCTCCCAGTCTTGTTCTGCGCGCAGCGAAACATCGCCCAGCTCCGCAAAGGCGGTCTGCGACATCCCGAGCCGCTCACGCTCTTCTCTCAAGCGCGCGCCAATTGATAAGCGGATTTTTTCATCCATTACGTTGCAATAAGCAGATTTCTGCTCTATATTCCGCTTCACTGTGCAATTCTTCGTTTCACAAGCATACAGCCGACGCCTATGAAGCCCGCCTCGAAGACCCGCGTCCGTCGCGCTCCAAATGGCGCTGTCAGCGATAAGCCCATCGCCGTGCGCCTGCACCCTGAAGAGCTCGAGCGGTTCAAGAGCCGCGCTGTTCGCGAGCAGCGCTCCATGGCCTCTGTGGTCCGCCTCGCCGCACTTCGTGGCCTGGACGAATGCGACCGCACCAACACGCCGCTCACGGCTTGACCTTTCCCTGCAGCAATCCTCGGAAGGCTCCCCCATGTACCCCGATCCCAAGCGCGTGCGCTCCAACCGCTACACGATCCGCCTCGACGACTACGAGGATGGCCTCGTGCAGGCCATGGCGAACTATCAGGGCGAGCAGCTCGCAACGCTGCTGCGCGAGTTGGCTCTTCGCGAAGCGCGGCAGGTGCTGGGGCTGGTTCATGAGCCGAGTCTCGACCAGCGCGCCGCCTGAAGGAAGGCCGCATACAGCAGCCCCCCGGCGCAACAAGAGCAGCCGAAAAGATGCCCGAGCACATCATCACCTTCACCGATGAAGACCACGCGCTGATCGAGCGCGTGCGCCTGGAGCGCGGGTTCCCCTCTTTCGAGTCCGCCGCCGAATGGCTGGTAAAGGCTCGGCTTCGCCGCGCCGCGCGCGCGCGACTACTGGGCGCGGTCGTGCCCTCTATCTCGTCGACCGGCGCCCTGCGCCCTCGGAGCCGCGATGAGACTGCGCTGCCCTCACTGCGACCACCTCGGGTCCATCCGGACCACCAAGGTGATGACGCCGACCGTGTCGCAGCACTACGTCGTCTGCGGCAACTTCGAATGCGGGCACACGTGGCGCGCGACCACCGAGGCCGACATGACGATCTCGCCTTCAGCAACGCCGGCGCCGACTGTCCATCTTCCCCTCGCGTCGCACATGCGGCGCGACGTGTTGGCCCAGCAGATCCGCTCGGGCAGCACAGCCGAGCACACGCCCTTGATGACGCCGCCCGAGACGCGTGACCTCTTCGCGCCGGCCGGCATCGACGGCCCCTCATAGCGCGCTCGAGCGCCCGCTCGATCTCCCCTTCCCCCATCCCCTGCGGTGCCTGTTCGGAGGCCCTGCGGGACGTGCTCACCCCGGAGGTTTTCAGATGAACGACTCAGCACCCAACCACCTCGCACCGCGCCCGGCGCAAGTGCCCCTCGAGCCGCAGTACGCCACACAACGTCGCTTCGGCGCGGACTCCACCGACGCATTTGCCGGCACAGCATCGGCCGACCCACAACACGAAGACGAATGCAGTCCGCCGATGGGCCGCGCGAGCGTGTACCGCGACGGCAGGCAGGATCTTGCCCAGCTGAGGATCGACATCGGCTCCGGCACCGAACTGCGTGTCACCTTGATGCTGCATGCCGCCGGCTTGCGCGACCTCGCCGCCCGCCTCCTCGACGCCGCGCACGACATCGAATCCAACCCCGCAGCCGTCCTGGCTGAGGTAGCCCGCGCGGCGGGTGACGCACGATGAGCACCCGGCTCCTCGACCAGGGCGGCAATCACTGGGTCGCCCACGGCCAGACCATCTGCCACAAGCAGAGCGGCAATCCTGACGCGACGCCCGGCGTCGGGCTCGACGTCTACTCGTACCACAGCGCAGGCGGCAGCAACAGAAGCCATCGTCCCTTCGTGCTGGTGATCGTCGGCTCGGGCCCGACCGCCGGCATCCTGCCGCTGCACATCACCCCGGACGACGCCCGCGCGCTCGCTACGAGCCTGAACCGTGCCGCAGCTACGGCCGAGGCTGCTGATGCGGCCGTACTGGCGCGTCGCAGCAGGGTAGCTGCGTGATGGGTTCACAGCTCGCTCGCCTATTGCTGATGCGCGCGCTGGCCGCTGCCGCGCTCTCTCTGCTGCCCGCCCTCGTGGTGGTGCTGATCTCCGCCCTGCTCGGCCGCGCGCTCGCGCTGGCCGGGCTGCTCTGAGGATTTCATGAGCGGAGATCTTCTCAACGACATCGCCGACGCGCTGACGAACGACTACGAGTTCAAGCGCACGTCGGACGGCCGCTTCCTGCAGAAGGGCCTCTGCCCTAGCTGCGGAAGAAGTCGCTGTGGACGTATGCCGCGACGCCGTGGGTGGTGCGGTGCGACCGGCTCAACAACTGCGGCTACGAGGCCCACGCAAAAGACCTCTACCCGGACTTCTTCAACTCGTGGACTGAGCGCTACCAGAAACCCGAGCAGGACAAACCGCCAGAGCAGCAGAACCCCACCGCCGCCGCCGATGCCTATCTCCGGGATGGGCGCGGCTTCGACCTCTCGCTCATCAAGGGCACCTACACCCAGGAGCACTACTTCGACGCCCGCGCCGACCGTGGCAACGGCGCCGGCACGGGCACCGTGCGCTTCCAGCTCGCCGGCACCTGGTGGGAGCGCTTTTTCGACCGGCCGCATCGCTTCGGGAAGAAGAAGGCGAACTTCAAGGCCGGCGGTAGCTACGCGGGCACGTGGTGGGCCATGCCCGGCCTCTCGTTCGTTGCGCCGCCGCCGGCCACACCCGAGACGGCCATGGCCCAGGCAATGCAGGCCGCGTCGCCAGCGGGCCCTGTGCGGCTTTCCAGCCCGCCTCCGGAAGAGCTGTGGCTGGTAGAGGGCATCTTCGATGCCATCGCGCTGGCGCACCACGGCATCGCGGCCGTGGCGCTGCTGAGCTGCAACAACTACCCGGAGAAGGCCCTGGCCGAGGTCAAGGCCGTGGTCGACGGCCAGAACGGTGCCGTCGACCTGCCCCGGCTGGTGTGGGCCTTCGACGGCGACAAGGCCGGCCAGGACTTCACCCTGAAGTACGTAAGGCGCGCGCGGGAGGCTGGCTGGGTCTGCTCGGCCGCGCAGATCCCGCAACGCGGCAAGGCCAAGGTCGACTGGAACGACCTGCATCAGCGCGGCCGGCTCGAGGAGAACCATCTCGAAGACTACCGCTACCACGGCGCCCTGCTGCTGGCCGCCACGCCGCAGGACAAAGCCCTGCTGATCTACAACCGTACCGGCAAGCAGAGCTTCGACTTCGACCACGTCAACCGCCTGTATTGGTTCAAGCTGGATCTCGACCGCTTCGGCAAGGCCGAGGACAGGATCAAGCAGGCCATCGCCGAGGGGCATACGCCGCCGATGGGCGACGAGGATCTGCGCACGCAGGCCTTGAAGGAATCCGGCGTGCTGCAGCCCATCGCAAACTGCAAGCCGCAGGCCCTTTACTACCAGAAGAACGAGGTCACCGGCGAGGCCTGGTACTACTTCCGCGTCACGTTCCCGCACGACGGACCCGAGGTCAAGGGCACCTTCACCGCCGGCCAACTGACCACGGGCAGCGAGTTCAAGAAGCAGCTGCTGCACATGGCCGCCGGCGCGATCTACAGCGGCTCGAGCCAGCAGCTCGAGGTGATGATGCAGCGCCAGCTGGACAACATCAAAACCGTCCAGACCGTCGACTTCATCGGCTACAGCGCGGCGCACAAGACCTACCTGCTGGGCAAGGTCGCGGTGCGCGAGGGCGCGATCCACGAGGCCAACAAGGACGACTACTTCGACTTCGAGAAGCTGTCGATCAAGACGCTGCAGAAGTCGATCCAGCTGCAGGTCAACACCGACCGTGAAGGCTACGAGCGCGCCTGGCAGAAGCACCTGTGGTCCGCCTTCGGCGCGAAAGGCTACATCGCCCTCGCCTACTGGTTCGGGAGCCTGTTCGCCGAGCAGGTGCGCGCCGAGCAGCAGAGCTTCCCGTTCCTCGAGATCGTGGGCGAGCCCGGCTCGGGCAAGACCACGCTGATCCAGTTCCTCTGGAAGCTGTGCGGGCGCGACTACGAGGGCTTTGATCCGTCGAAGTCGACTTCGGCCGGCCGGCTGCGCACCTTCACGCAGGTAAGCAACCTGCCCATCGTGCTGATCGAGTCCGACCGCGAGACAAAGAGCGGAGGTCAGGCGCACGTGAAGAGCTTCGACTGGGACGAGCTCAAGGACGCCTACAACGGCAACAGCATCCGCACCACCGGCGTGAAGACCGGCGGCAACGAGACCTACGACCCGCCCTTTCGCGCGTCCATCGTCATCAGCCAGAACAACCAGGTGCAGGCCTCGCAGGCCATCATGGAGCGGATCTGCCACATGACCTTCGACACAAGAGGGTTCACGACCGCGAGCTACGAGAGCGCGAAGGCGCTGGAGAAGATCGAGATCGAGCAGGTCAGCGGTTTCATCCTGGCCGCGCTCAAGCGCGAGGCGGACGTGATGGCAACCATCGCGGCCGACCACGACCAAAACATTCAGTTCCTGCTCGCGCAGGACGGCATCCACAAGCCACGCATCGCGAAGAACCACGCGCAGCTGCTTTCCATGTCGAAGGCGCTGCGCGCTGTGGTGCCGCTGTCCGATGAACAGTTCAGCCAGGTGCAGGCGCAGATCGTCGCCATGGCTCGCGAGCGGCAGCAGGCCATCAACGCCGACCACCCGCTGGTGCAGGAGTTCTGGGAAGCCTTCGACTACCTCGACGCCTTGGGCGTGGAGTCGGTCAAGCACGGCCATCTCGACCGCCCACTGCTCAACCACAGCCGCGACGGCAAGCAGATCGCCGTCAATCTCAACGAGTTCGTCGAGAAGGCGAATACACACCGCCAGCAGATCCCCCTGCTGGCGGAGCTGAAGAAGGTGCTGCGCACCAGCAAGACCCGGCGCTTCGTCGACATCAAGTCGGTCAACAGCGCGATCCGGACCACCCCCAACGCCGAAGGCCCCGACACCCCAAAGACCGTGCACTGCTGGGTCTTCGAGCGTCCGGGGCGCGGCGCCTGACCACGAAGGCTCCCATGCACATCACCGCCGCGCAGCCGTTCCGCTGCCACTACCGCCACACGGTCCCCGGCCAGGCGCCCATCGCGCTCTTCATCCAGCTGCGGGCCCGCGACGCGTTCGCCGCCCAGCAGATCGCCGAAGCCGCGCTCGGGCGCCTCGTCGACCGCGTGGAGCCCGCTCCCTTTCCCGTTTCCACCACCAACTCTGCAAAGGAGGTTTGACCATGCACGCCTACATCGTGAAGGTCATCGACGCCGCCGGCGTCTTCTACGGCTACACCCAGCTCGCAGCCTCGTGCGCCGCAGCCGAAGGCATCGCCTTCGAGCGCTTCGGCAACTTGCGGCTGCTCAGCGTGCGGAGGTCCGCATGACCGGCGCGCGCAAGACCATGCCGACGCGCGGCGTGTACGCCGCCGGCTTCAAGTACCGGGACTCGTACCACACCAACATCCGCGAGACGTTCAAGGTGGCGCGGGCCGCGCTGACGCGCGAGGCGAACCGCAAGGCCCAGGAGCGCCAGCAGAGCCTCGAACTGGACAACGTGGTACCCATGCCCGCGCGAGGCGGCAAATGAGCCGCGTGGACGTCGCTACAGCGCCAGAGGCGCCGGCCGCGCTGCTCGTGCACGGCAGGCCCGAGGCGCATGCATTCGGAACTCTGTTCCGCGCCTGCGAGCTGTGCAGGCACTCGACGGCGCTTGCCGGTCGGCTGCTCTGCGACAGCCCAGCAGTTCGCCTGACTGGTCAGCCCGAGGCGCTGGATGTAGCCCGAGCGGCTTCCGGCAGCTGTGGGCCCAACGCCCGACACCTCGACATGCCGGGCTGGCATTGATCGCTTCGAGCCTTTATGGCCCACGCAACCGAGCCCACCGACCAGATGCTGCGCGAGGCCTGCGCGCGCATGGCGGAGCGCTTTCGCTGGGCCGACGACTTCGAGGCGGTGATGCAGGACCGCGTGCGCAGCCGGATGGTGCGCATTGCAGCCCGGCACCCCGCCGCCGCAGGCAGGGCACCAGCGCCGCGCGCGCCGTCCTGCCGGCCCTTGCAGCCGTCCGCCGGCTGCCCTCCCTTCATCGACCGCAAGCGCGCCGCCGCAGGCGAGCGCGATGACGACTGATCAGATCCTTTCACAGAGTCAACATGAACCGCGTCTACATCGAATCCCCGCGCCCCGCCAGCAGCAGCTCACAACGCAGCATCATCGTGATCGCCTTCACCGGAAAGACCGGCGCAGGCAAGGACAGTGCCGCAGCTGTACTGGTCAACCGTTGCCAGTTCGAATCCATCGCGTTCGCCGACGGTCTGCGCCGCGAGATCGCGGCAGCGTGGCGCATCGACGAGCGGATGCTCGACCATCGGCCGACGAAGGAATGGGCCATCCCGGCGCTCGCCGTGGGCATGTGCAGCGACCCGGCCTTCATCAGCTGGTGCTTCGACGCCGGCGAAAGCCTGCACGAGCCCCGCAGTCCGCGCTGGGCGATGCAACACTGGGCGGACTTCCGGCGCCGGTACCGGCCCAGCTACTACGCCGACATCGCCACGCGCTGGATTGCCAGGAAGGCAGCAGTCGGGTTCCGTCGTTTCGCGATCACCGATCTGCGAGATCCCGTCGAGGTGACAGCACTGCGCGCCCTCGGCGTCCAGCTCAGCGTCGTACGGGTTCACAGCCCGAACGCGACGCCGCTCAGCGCCGACACGGCGCACCACAGCAGCGAGCGTCACCAGATCACTGTCGACTTCGATCTGCGAAACGATGGAAGTCTCGAGGCGCTGTGCGAGAACGTGCTGTCGCTGCCACCTGTGACGCCTCTACTGGCCTCATGCCGACAACAAGGAACGCATGCATGAAGTCCGTCGAGATCGAAGGCCCTATCCATGACGGAAGCCAGTCGGCGGCGATTGCGGTAAAGACACACCCGCTGGCCACACCTGCGCGCCAGAACGGGAGGGCGATCTTGACCCCTTGTGAGCTTCAAGAGCTCACGGGGTACAGGCGCGCGGCCGAACAGCTCGCAGAGCTTCTACGTCAAGGGTTCTACAGAGCGCGCCGATCTCGATTCGACGGAAGCGTCATCCTCGAGCGCCCTCACTACGATGCGATCTGCGCCGGTGCCCGCGCGCCGGCCAACGGCCCCAAACTTCGACCAGTAGCGAGGAAGAGATCATGAAGCGTGACCTCCCACCGAGGGTCTATGAGAAGAACGGCAGCTACTACCACGTCGCCGCGTTGGGCGAAAAACGGAAGTGGACCAAGCTCTGCCGCATCAAGGAAGGCCTGTCGTCGATGTACCTGGCACTGGCCAAGATCGAGACGGACAAGGCGCTCGACGACATGATGCCCAAGGTGTGCGCCGACTGGATGAAGGAGATCGGCAGCAAGCACGGGAAGAAGACACAGGCAGACCACAGGACGCACAACAAGGCGATCTCCGAGGCGTTTCTCGAATTCCGCGCCCGCGATGTCACGCCCCCTGTCGTCGTCGAGTTTCTTGAACCGTGGGACGAGCAGCCGCGCAGCTACAACGCCTACCGTGCAGCCCTGCGCGAGCGCATGCGATTCGCCGAGGTGAAGGGCTTCAGGCCCGCCGGAAGCAACCCGGTCGACTCGGTCAAGACGAAGAAGGTGAAAGCCCGCACGAGGTACATCACGGATAGCGAGCTACGCCGGATCAAGGTTGCCGCCTGCTATGGCGACGATGGCAACAGGACGCGCTCAGGACACACCATCTGTTGCCTGATCGACATGGCATATCTGACCGGCCAACGAATCAGCGATCTGCTGGGCCTTGAGTGGACCCAGATCCGAAAGGAAGGAATCCTTTTCGAGCCGTCGAAGACGGAGGACACGACGGCGGTCCGGATCTTGATCGAGTGGACACCGAAGCTGCAGGCCGTGATCGAGCGCCTCAGGCACCCACCGCCAGTGCCTGGCCGTCGAGGCAAGGCGCGAAAGACGAAGCCGGTGAGCATGCGGTACGTTTTCTCGACACTCAAGGGCGAGCCCTACACCTACGACGGAGCATCCACCGCGTGGACCCGCGCGCGGGAGCGAGCCAAGGTCAAGGACGCGCACTTCCACGACCTGCGCGCGAAGGCACTCACAGACATCGATGGCGTCAGCGAACGCGGGATCGGCCAGGCCCAGACTATGGGGGGCCACAGCACCCAGACGCAGACGGCCGACTACGTGCGTCACAAGCGGGCGAAGAAGACCGGCGCGACACGCTGAAACCTGTCTAACGGGGAAATGCCCTCAGAGGGAAAAACACACCCAAACCCGAAAATCCGCGTTAGACAAAACGTCGGCAACCCGTTGATTTATATAGGTTTACCCACTGTTTTGGGACCAGAGGGTCGAAGGTTCGAATCCTTTCGCCCCGACCAAAAGTCGAAATGCACACAGTCACATCGCGGGCTGTGTGCATTTTTCGTTTGTAGTTTGTATCCCGGAAGGCCGGTCACCCGACCGCCTGCGCCACCGCAAGGGCCAAAACCGGCCCCAAAAGACTGCGGCAACTGCTCGGGAATGAAAGTTGGCCTGCCCGGAGGGGATCGAACCCCCGACAACCTGCTTAGAAGGCAGGTGCTCTATCCAACTGAGCTACGGGCAGATTTGGAGCTGGAGAGAAGCCAGCAAAATCAATGACTTGAGCGTGAATGCTCTCACGGACGAGCGCGAATTCTACCGAGTTCCGCGTATCGATTCGGCGGCTGCGAGGCATTGCGCAGCGCGTCGTCAGGCCCGCCAGCTCGCTCGCGGCAACAGTCTCCAAATTTCCGCCCAACTGGCCGGATACGCTGAACCTCCTGGTGATGCATAGCCACCTCTAGCCCTGCCCCGAGACGCCGCTGCCCCGCCGCTGAAGGACCCTGAACTTGCTCGACGCACTCCGCGCCCTTCGCGCCGTCTGGGCCGCACTGGTCGCCATCGGCCAGTTCCTGGCCTGGCTGCTGAATCTGCTGTCGTGAGGCCGGTCAGCTGCCCGCGGCCTGCTGCGGCTCCCCCAGCGACAGCATCAGCCGGTTCGCCCAGTTGAAGAAGGCAGCGCCGTGGATGACGTCGGCGATCGCAAGATCGTCCAGTCCTTGCGCGCGCAGTTGCGCCACGTGCTCGGGCCCGAATGCGGACGGCGTGGCAGACAGCGCGACCGACGCCGCGACGATCGCATTCCAGCGCTCGCCCAGCTCGGCCTCCACGCCTTCGTCGAGCAGCCGCTGCACGTCTTGTGTGCGCTGCGAGAAATGCGAGGCGAAGCGCGCGTGCACCGAGGCGCAATAGATGCAGCCGTTGTAGCGCGAAGCCGCGGTGGCCGAGAGTTCGCGTTCGGCGCGCGGCAAGCCCGCTTCGGGGTTGTAGAAGATGTCCTTGTCGGTGCGCGTGCGGGCGCCCAGGATGTCCGGGTCGCGCGCCAGCAGGCGGAAGTACGGCGACTTCGCTCGCGATGCGTCCACCAGCCCCGCGAAATGCCGCTCGGTCAGGTCGGCCTCGGCCAGCGGTTCGAGCCAGGGCAGCCATTCGAGCTGCGCCTGCGTGAAGGCGTTCGGATGAATATTGCCGGGGTGGTTCAGCACGGATTCGGCGCTCATGGTGTTCTTCCGATCAATCGACGAGGGTGACGGGGCGTTGCGCCAGGGCCCGCAGGCCGCCGACGACACGGATCTGGAACGCGAGGAACGCCACGAGCTGCGAGAGCGTCACGACTTCGGTGCTCGACCATCCCGCGTCCAGCAGCGACTGCAGCGCCGCGGCGCTCGCATCGCGCGGGTGGAAGACGAGCAGGTGTGCGTGCTCGAGGCCGGCCGAAAGCCGCTCGCCGAACACCGCGCGCTGCGCGTCGCTCACCGCGTACGAGACGCCATCCGCATCCTCGGCGCTGAGCGGTCCGGCGGGATAGCGACCGTAGGGGCCCTGCCCGGCGCCCCGCTTCGTTTCCGCGGCGATGGCCTCGGCCACTCCTGCGCGGGCGCCCTGCCCTGGCAGCGCATCGGCATAGAAGCGCGCCACGTCCGCCTGGCCGTGCAGCCCCGCGACGAAGGCGGCGACGGCAAACCGGTCCGCGATCTCGAAGTTCCCGAACAGCGGCGGCGTCGGTGCGAACAGTGCGAGGTAGCTCTGCTGCGCATGGATGCGTGCCTGCTCGCGCTGCGAACGGATGCGGTCGAGGTGGCTGCCGGGCTCGATGCCGGCAAGCCGGTCGATGACGTCGGGCACCGCAGAAGCAAGGGAAGCCGAGGAAAAAGAGGAGGAAGCGATGGCGTTCATGGCGAAAGGAATGCGGCTAGAGAAGTGCGAGTGCCTGGAGATCCGGCGCGCTCGCCCCGCGCGTCCAGCCCAGGGCCGGCGCGACCACGGAGGCGGTCAGTTCGATGGAGCGCAGGATCGCCTCGTGCGGCGGATCGACCGAATGCACCTGGCAGACGAGATCGGTCACGCGCGCGAGCGTGCTGTCGGCGCGCAGCGAGGCAATCACGTCTTCCGGCGATCCCACGTGCACGTCGTACTCGGCAATCAGCTGTTCGAGCGGCGCGTCGGGGCCGGCGCGGTCGGCAAGCCCGGACTGCCCTGAGGCCGCGAAGCGGGCCGCCGAGCGGCGCAGGCCGACGTCGGCCAGGCGCAGCGCCTCCTTGCGCGTGTCCGCCACGAAGACGCTGCGCGAGCCCACGATCCGCGGCGCATGGCCGGAAGGCAGCGCCGCAAGGTAGGCATCGACGATCGGGTTCTGGATTTCCGCGAGCGAGGCATGCGGCGCATGTCCCGGACGCGGCTGCGTGCGCGAGAGCATCAGGCCGTCGCCCGCCTCTCCCGCGCGCGTGCCTCCGCTCACAGAAAACGTCGCCTGCCAGATGCGTCCCAGCAGCTGCGAGCCCGAGGGGTACAGCGTGTCGCCGCCGGCCAGCGGCTGGCCAGCCCATGCCGAACGCACCGCGGCGAGCTGCCTGGCGAAGATGGCCGAACGGTCGTTGCCGTCCAGCCCGAAGGCCGCGAAGGACTCGGGCGTGCCGCCCGTTCCCACGCCCACCTCGAGCCGGCCGCCCGAGAGCAGGTCCAGCACGATCGCGTCCTCGGCCACCCGTACGGCGTTTTCCAGCGGCAGCGTGACGATGCCCGTGCCCAGCCGGATGCGCCGCGTGCGCGAAGCCACGTAGGCCAGGAAGACGAAGGGCGAGGGCAGCCCGCCCTCGTGCTCATGGAAGTGATGCTGCGCCACCCAGGCCGAATCGAAGCCGAAGGCCTCGGCGTGGGCGATCTGCGCGGCGGCCAGGCGGTAGCGCTGCGCGGCGGGAACGTCGTCGAGCAGGCGGCTGAAGAACCCGAGGCGAAGCGGGCGTGGGAAATGGGAAGTGCCGGGCATCCGGAGGTCTGAAGGCTGTGTTGTGGCTGGCCTTCGAGTCTTGCCCGTGATGCGGTGCGGAGGGAAATCCGCTTATCGCGCTTGCTTATGCGCTTTGCGCGTATCGCTCCTGTGCGGCGCCGCAGCCGCGCGAGCCCCCGCTCATGTCTGCGTCGGATGCATGGCCGTGCAGACGCGGTTGCGGCCCGCCATCTTGGCCGCGTAGAGCGCCCTGTCGGCGGACAGGATCAGTTCCTTCGGCGGGCTCGTGGTCTTGGCGGGGCTGAGGGCGTCCACACCAGCGCTCAGGGTCACGAAGCCCTCGGGCATGCCGGCATGCACGATCTTCAGGTCGCGAACCGCGCTGCGGATCTTTTCCGCGAGGACGGCGGCGGCGGCCACGTCGGTCTTCGGCAGGATCACGGCCAGTTCTTCCCCGCCGTAGCGCGCGGCCAGATCGCCCGGGCGCCGGGCCGCGAGGCTTGCGATGGTGCGCCCGATCGTCTGCAGGCACTCGTCGCCGGCCGCGTGGCCGTAGATGTCGTTGTACTGCTTGAAGCAGTCGACATCGATCAATATCAGCGCCAGCGTGCTCGCGTCCCGCATGGCGCGGCTGAATTCGCTGTCCAGCGTCACGTCGAACTGCCGGCGGTTCGCCAGGCCCGTGAGGCCGTCTTCCATGGCGAGGGTGTTCAGGGTCTTGTTGAGCGTCTCCAGGGCGTCGCGCGCGCGCCGCAGCTCGGCCTCGGTCTTGTTCTGCAGCTCCATCTGCCTGATCAGCCGCCAGCCCACGAAGCCGACGATCGACGTCAGCAGGATGACCCCGCCGGTGTGCCAGAGCGTCTCCTGCCACCAGGCGGCCAGGATCTCGTCCTTGGAGAGAGCCGCCGCGGCGAACAGCGGATAGTTGGCAAGGCGCCGGAAGCTGTTCAGGCGCGTGATGCCGTCCTGCGCCGACAGGATCTCGGCCGTGCCGACCGGCCCCTGGGTCGTGTACGCGCGGAAAAGCCCGGTGTCGCGCATGTTCCGCCCGACCGAGTCGACGCTGAAGGGCCGGCGGGTCATCATCGTCCCGCTCTCGAGGATCAGCGCCACGGCGCCGGCTTCGCCGATGTCGAGGCTGTCGTAGAACTTGCCGAAGAACTCGACGTCCATCGTCGCGAGCGCCACCCCGCCGAAGCTGCCGTCGGGGTTGTCGATGCGCCGCGAGACGGGTATGAGCAGCTTGCCGTTGGTCCGGCTCTTCACCGGCACGCCGATGTGCGGGCCGCGCTGCGTGTGCTCGCGATGGAAGACGAAGTACTCGCGCAGCGCGTTGTTCAGGTTCTGCGGCGACTCCTGCCGGGAATTGACGATCCAGTTTCCGTCCTTGTCGTAGACGTGAAGCGCGTCGAGCTGCGGGAGTTCGGCCACCCGCATCGCCAGCAGCCTGTGGAGCCGGTCGAGGGCCGCGGGCCCCGTGCCGTCGTGCTGGATGCGCTCGACGATGCCGATCAGCGCGGTATCGGCCTGCTTGATCGTGTCGTCCGCTTGCTGCGCCATCGCCCGCGCGAGATTCGACGTGGCAACGCTCATCTGCTTGAGCTGGACCGCGCGCGAATGCCAGCTGTTCAGGAAGTCGAGCGCCACGAGGGCGAGGCAGACGACGGCGACGAAGGCCGTCGTCCGGAAGGTGATGGATGGTCGACGAAACACTGCCTGCTTTCGGAACAATGATGTCTGGGCGCCTTGCGCACTTTGACACATCTCCGGCCGGATTCGCAGCAATCCGGCGTGGCCGTCGGCCACACGGCTCAGACAGGCCGCACGTCGAAGAAGGCCTCGTCGGTTTCACCCAGGTCGCGAAAGCCCGCGGTGCGCGCCGCGTCGTAGGCCTTGGCCCAGCGCCTGGCCATGGCGATCTCGGCCTTCGAGAGGTCGCTTTCGCTCGACTCGCTCGCGTTCTGGAATGCGCGCAGCGCCTCGACGACGTCGTCGCCAAGCTGCCGGTCGAGCTCGCGCCGGAAGCGCTGCTCGGCGACTTTCACGGCATCGGCTGCCGGATGCGAATAGTCCGCGAGCCGCACGGTGTAGGCGACGCGCGCCTCGACTTCGACATCTTCGAACCGGAACGGCTCCTCGTGCGCCGTCTGCGGAAACGGCGGCTCCGCCGGCAACCGCGGTAATGGCGGCAAATGCGGCTGGGGCATGGAAACAGGCAAGGCTGCCACCGCAGCCCTCGGGAAGAAAAGCTCGAACTGGTTCATGGTTCATCGCCCAGGCGCACGGGGCGCCGACTGGGCTTGCAGCCAAAGACTGTACGAATATACAGTCTTTGGCAACCATTAACCAGCCTGCAAACGGCAGGAGCGGCCGATTCAACGGCGCTCGTGGATCATCCGCCAGACGTTGCACCCGTTCACGCAGGGCTGGCTCGGCAGGCCTGGAGACGGCTGCACGGCCGCGACCGGCGACGTGACGAACGAGAAGCCTGTGGGGTCGCTGCCCGGCGAAGGCGTGCCGCCCATGACGATGGCAGTCATGCTGACCGCCGCCACTTTTGTAACCATCAACATGATCGTCTCCAGCAGTTGGTCACAAGTTCAAGATAGCTCTGCTGTAGACAAAAGTTGCAGGGACTTACCCTCAATGCATCGCCGGCCCTACTCCGCCGGCGGGGGCCTTTTACCCTCGCCCAGGTCGCGTGGCGGCTCGATCGCCTCCCCCGCCTCCACATAGTTGGCCTCCACCGGATGAACGATGGAGGCCGCTGACTCTCCATCGAAGCGAACCAGCAGGTGCTCGCCGCTCGCACCGGTGATGACTCCGAAGCGGCCCTGCAGTTCGACCCTGCCGCCGCGGCGTGCAGGCACCCTGAAGCGGATGCGGATGTACGGAAGACCTACCCTGAAATACTCAACCATGCGCACTCCCTGACCTGTTGTCGCTGGGGTCGAGAGCATTGCCATGGCCCCCGTGGCTGGGGCAACGTCGATGACCGGAAGGCTCAATCTCGTCGGAGGTCCGTGGAGCGCATGTCAGCCGGGACCGATCCCCGCTGACAGCCGCCGGGCATTCCGGCGGGCAGCCCGTGGCTTCTCAGCGGGCGTTGCCGAGTGCGGTTTCCGTGGTGGAGATCAGGTCGCCGGCCTCTTCGCGGGGCCCGACGTTCAGGTCTTCGGAGAGGCCCTTCAGCACGACGTAGCCCGCCTGCAGGGCGTCGGCGTAGGTGGCGAATCCGGTGGCGGCTTCCATCAGCGGCTCGAACTCCATCGAGTTGTCGAAGGATTCCAGCAGCACCCAGAAATAGTCGCCCGCCTCGTGTTGTTCTACGGTCAGTGCGATGGAGATGAGTTGGCCGGCCATGCGCGCATGGTGGCGCGCCCGAATGACAGCCCGAAGAAGCGGGCGTGAACGTTCTGCTTCCCTGCCCGCGCTCGTCGCAGGCAGGCGCTGCTCAGCCGATGGCCTCGAGGAATTCGAATCCCATCGTCCGCGCGTGATAGTGCAGACCGCCGTCCTGCACGATCAGGAAGCGTGCGCCACGCGGGCCGGCGTTGTGATGCGAATGCGGCGCGCCGGGCGGCGTGACCAGCGTGGCCCACGGCGTCCAGGGGCACACCGCGTCGGCCACCACCGAGTGGCAGCCCTCGCCCTGCACCACCAGCGTCACCGCGGCCGAGTTGTGGCGATGGGTGCGCTGGTGCGTGTGCGGCTCCAGGGTGTTGAAGCTCAGCGTCAGCGTGGGCGTGAGGTTGCGCGCGGCGGCCTGGCGGTCGGACGAGAAGATCAGCGCGCGGCCGGAGGTCTCGTCGCGCGTGGCGCAAGAGAACATCAGCTCGAACTGGCGCTCGATCTCCGCGGCCGGATAGTGCACGACATCGATGGTCGCCTCGTCGACCGGCGCCGGCTGCGCACGCTCGAAGGCCAGCTGCGGCTCGTTGCCGACCGTCCACAGCAGCGCGCCCTCGGCGCCCGCTTCGATGCGGTAGCCCGATGCGCCGGGCAGCAGGAACACGTCGCCCGGGCCGAAGGCGAAACCGTCGGCCGCCCCCGCCAGCCTGCCGCTTCCGGAAATCACGTACCAGACCGACCCGGTGGCGCGCACATCCAGCGGCAGCAGCGCATCGCGGGCGGCGATGCGCACGTAGCGCGCGAGCATCAGCGGCGTGGTGGCCGGAAAGCCGCAGTCGAGCGCGCGCGACTGGTCGCAGTCGAAGACGCCATGGTGCCCCTGCGGAGGCGGCGCGAAGAGCCGCGCGGGCACCTCGGGCAGCTTCACGTTGAAGGCGTTGCCGGAGTTGAAGAAACGCGCCCTGGCCTGCGCCGCGCTGGCCGGCGCGCGCGGGTGCTGCATGGGCAGGTCGGCCATGTCGACGGCGGCGGCGGCATTCATGCCTCGTCGCCCATTCCGCCCCTGGCATAGGGCAACAGCACGCGCAGCAGCACGTTCGCCCCGGCCGCCACGTGCGCGGGCTCGGCCCACTCGTGTTCCGCATGGCTCACGCCGTCGCGGCAGGGAATGAAGATCATCGCGCTGGGACACAGCGGCGCCAGGTGGCGCGCGTCGTGGCCGGCGGCCGAGAGAATGGGCATGTGCGTCTGCCCGATGCGCTCGGCGGCCTCCGCGATCGCCCGCTGCAGCTTCGCGTCGAAGCCGTTGGACGGGGCATCGACCAGGGCCGTCACGCTCGCCTGGCACGGCGCGGCGAGCGACTCGCACAGTTCGACCAACCGCTTTCCCAGACGGTCGAGCACCGCGTTGTCGGGATGTCGCAGGTCGACGCGCAGCGCCACCCGCTCGGGCACCACCGAGGGCGCGTTGGGCTCCACCTGCAGCCGGCCGATGGTGAACTTCACCGCCTCGTCATGACCGCCGATCTCGGCGTAGAGCGCCGTCGCGACGCGCGAGAAGGCCGCGAGCGCGTCGCGCCGGTCCGCCATCGCGAGCGTGCCGGCGTGGCCGCGCTCGCCTTCGATCACGACATCGAATGTCTTCTTGCCCTGGATGCCGGTGACCACGCCGATCACGCGTTCGTGCGCCTCCAGCAGCGGCCCCTGCTCGATGTGCGCCTCGACATAGGCCGCCACCGGAAAGCCCAGCGGGCGCCGGCGCAGTTCCGGAAAAGCCGCATGCAGCGCATCGAGCGCGTCGCCGACCGCGACGCCCTCGGCATCGCGCACCTCGCGCACGGCCTGCAGGCTGCGCACGCCGGCAAAGGCTTCCGAGCCCATCATGCCCGGCGCGAAGCGCGAGCCCTCTTCGTTCATCCACGCCACGCAGACGATGTCCACCGGCGGACGTACGCCGCGCCCGGCCAGCGTGGTCAGCACCTCCAGCGCCGCGACCACGCCGTACACGCCGTCGAAACGCCCGCCTCCGGGCTGGCTGTCGAGATGGCTGCCCGCGAGCACTGGCGGTGCGTCGCGGTCGGCACCCGGCAGCGCGATGAAGAGATTGCCCGCCGCGTCGGTCGACGGCTCCAGCCCGGCCGACAGCGCCCAGCCGATCATCGCGTGCCATGACGCGATCTCTTCCGCGCTCAGCGCCTGCCGGTTCACGCCGCCGCCAGGCGTGGCGCCGATGCGGGCGAGCGCCATGAGCCGGTCCCACAGCCGGTCGGCGTCGATGCGCCAGATGCCCCGCCCCTCGGCGGCGGCGACAGCGGGGGTGGCGGCGGAGGCGGTTGCCGCGCTCATCAGTCGGTCTTCATGATCTGGCCGGACAGCGCGCGCGGATCGCGCGGCTTCCACTGGCCGGCCTCGACCTGGGCGAAGAATTCGGCCAGCAAGGCGTTGAACGCGGCGGGCTCTTCCAGGTTGAGCGTGTGGCCGGTCTTGGGCATCACGGCGAGGCCGCAGGCCGGCAGCGTCTTCTTGAGGAAGATGCCGGGCTGAAGGCAATGATCGTCCTCGTCGCCGACCACCACGAGCGAGGGCACGGCCATCGCGCGCAGGTCGCCTTCCAGGTCGTAGATCGAGGGGCGCCGCGCCTGCACGCCGCGCATGGTGTTGGCCGCGCCAACGGCATCGTGCTGGCCCAGCCAGGTCGCGAATTCCTGCCAGCCGCGCGGGTCCTTGTTCTGGAACTGCACGCGGCTCGCGCCCAGCGAGTAGGTGCGGGCGAATTTCTCGGAGCCCTGCGCCTCGAACTGCCTGGCCACCTCGAGCGAGACGCCGCGGAAGTACTCCTCGTGTTCCTTCTCGGCGCCGTAGCCCGCGCCGGCAATCACCAGCGACGAGGCCCGCTTCGCATGCCGAAGGCCGAAGTGCAGCGTCGCGAAGCCGCCCATCGACAGCCCCACGATGTGCGCGCGCGCAAGGCCCAGCGCGTCCATCACGGCCACGATGTCGTCGGCCGCGATGGCCTGCGAATAGCGCTCCACGTCGGCCGGCACGTCCGAAGGCGGATAGCCGCGCGCGCCGAAGGTCACGCACTGGTGGCGCCGCGCGAAGTAGCGCATCTGCGGCTCCCAGCTGCGGTGGTCGCCGCCGAACTCGTGCACGAACACGATCGGCGTGCCGCTGCCGACGGTCTCGTAGTAGAGGCGAACGCCGTCGGGGGTGGTCGCGAAACTCATCGTCGCATCCTCCTCAGAACAGCGCCGCCGTCGCCGGCAGGCTGCGCGCGCGCTCCACCGCCTGCGGCAGCACGTCGCACAGCGCCTGAGCCCAGGCCCTGGGTACGGTGGTGGATATCTTCACGAAGCGATGGCCGAAGCGGGGCGTGTGGTACGTGCCCTGCCGCACCATGATGTCGTGCTCCCCGAGCGCGGTGACCAGCGCCTCGGGCGTCACGCCTGCCTTGCTGCACTCGACCACGATGAAGTTGGCCTGCGACGGGAACACCGGCACCTCGAAGCCCGGCAGCTTCGCGAAGGCGTCGACGATCATCCGCTGGTTCTCGCGCTGCTGCGCGATCACCTCGGCCATCCACTCGGCCTTGACCGACAGGCCCGCGATGGCCGCGCGCTGCGCCAGCACGCTCGCGCCCAGCGGCGCCTGCGAGTGCGGCAGGATGCGCGCGAGCAGTTCCGGCGAAGCCACCAGCGCGCCGAGGCGCAGGCCCGCGAGTCCGAGCCACTTCGAGAAGCTCACGATGGTCACGGTGCCTTCCGGGTAGAAGCGCGAGGCCAGCGTGTGGCTGTCGGCGAAGTCGCGGTAGGTGCAGTCGTGGATGAGGATGGCGCCGATCTCGCGCGCGCGCTCGGCGAAGGCGCGGATCTCGTCCTCGGTGTAGGTGGTGCCCAGCGGGTTGTTCGGGTCCACGAGGTAGATGACGGCGGTGTTCGCATCGGTCGACGCGGCCAGCGCATCGGCCGAGAGCTTGAAGCCGTGCTCCGGCCCGTAGATCGGAATCTCGGTGATCGCCGAGCCCGCCTTGGCCGCGAATTGCAGCGGCCACTTCCAGCCGGGGTCGGTGGTGACGAAGCCCTTGCCCGCCACGCAGAAGGCACGGCAGGCCAGCGCGAGCGCCGACACCGCGCCGTCGGTCACCACGGCCGACTGGTCGGGCACGCCGAGGTCGGCCACGATGGCCGAGCGCAGCGCCTCCATGCCCAGCGGCGGCGCGTAGGCGTGGAAGCTCTCGTCGTCGATGGCATCGTGCAGCGCCTTGCGCACGGCCGGGTGAAGCGGAAAGTGGTTGGTGTTCTGGCCCAGCCACATCAGCTCGGGGTTGGTGAACAGCCGGTCGAAGTACCGGTTGCGGGTTTCGGCGTCGCTCGTCACGGCCGGCACCGCGGCGGCGGGGTTCAGGGCCGCGTTCATGCAGCGAGCCTTTGCGCCTGCTCGGCTGCCATGGCCTTCTTGCTGGTCTTGATGATCGAGCCGCGCGCGGCGATGCCGCCGTCGATGGTCACCACCGTGCCCGTGATGTAGCCCGCGCGCGGCGAGGCCAGGAACACCATCAGCTCGGCCACCTCCTGCGGCGTGGCCGGGCGCCCGCCCGGGTAGTTGTCGAACAGCTCCTCCCAACGGCCTTCGTCGCCGTGGGTATCGAGGGCGCGGCGCTTCATCAGCTTGACCATGCGATCGGTGGCGACCGGGCCGGGGTTCACGCCGACCACGCGGATGCCGTCGTCCAGGCTCACGCCGCCGAGCGCGCGCGTGAAGGCCATCACGGCCGCGTTGCCGGTGGAGCCGGCGATGTAGTTGGCGTCCCAGTTCTCGCCGGAGTTGCCGATGTCGTTCACGATCACGCCGCCGCCCGCGGCCTTCATGCGCGCGTAGTAGATCTGGCTGAGCTCCATGTAGCCCAGCACCTTGAGCTGGAAGCCGCGGCGCACCACCGTGAAGTCGAGCGACTCGATCGGGCCCGCGGGAATGTCGCCCGCGTTGTTCACGAGGATGTCGACGTGGCCGGCCGCCTCGGCCAACTGCGCCATGGCGCCGGGGGCAGCCAGGTCCATCGGGTGGATGCGCACATTGATCGGATGGAGCTTCTCGATCTCCTCCTTGGCCGCTGCGAGGGCGACGCCGTCGCGCGCGGCGAGTTGCAGATGGCAGCCTTCGGCCGCGAACGAGTGGGCGGCCGCGAGGCCGATGCCCTTGGAGGCACCGGTGATGAGTACGGTCTTGCCTTCGAGTTCGAGTTTCATGGGTTGTCCTGGGATGCGGGAATGCGATCGGAAATGGAAGAAGGAAGAAAAGAAGCCTCAGGCGACGCCCGCGTCCTGCTCGGACAGCGCGGCGATCAGGTCGACGATGTCGTCCTCGAGCAGGCTCACGTGGTCGATGGCGGCGTTGAACGCGGCGCCCGGGTCGTTGCGCCGGATGGCGTCGAGGATGGCGCCGTGCTCGCCGATGGTGGCGCTCATGCGCCCGGGCTGGAAGGTCACGTAGCGGCGGTACACGCGCACCCGCTTGCGCAGCGCGCGCGTCTGCTCGGCGAGGTAGTGCGTGTTGGAGGCTTCGTACAGCGCGTCGTGGAAGTCCTGGTTCACGTCATAGAAGCGCGAGTGGTCGCCCGAGGCGAGGATGCTCGTCAGGTCGTCGTGCAGCTGGCCCATGCGCTGCTTCTGCGCCTCGGTGGCGCGGCGCGCGGCGAACTTGGCGCACAGGCCTTCCATCACCGCCATCATCTGGAACATCTCGATGAGCATGGGCAGCGAGATGCGCGCCACGCACACGCCGCCCTGGCGGCTGCGCAGGTCGACGAGCCCGGTGGCGGCCAGCGCTTTCAGCGCCTCGCGAACCGGCGTGCGCGACACCTTGAAGCGATCGGCCAGCTCGGCCTCGTCGAGCCGTGCGCCGGGCTTGAGCACGCCGCTGACGATCAGGTCCTCCAGCGTGTCCTTCAGCTCGTCGGACAGCGTCGCGCCCTTGCCGCGCTGGCGCTCGCGTGCGCGCGGCGCCGAAGTGTCGGCGGTCATCTCGGGTTCATCGGGTTCCATGTTCTTGCCTTCCTTGTTGTGTTTGTCTTTGTCGGTGCATTTCCAGCACGCCGCGCCCTGGGCGGTTTCAGAACGGGCGGTCTCCGGCCACCGTGGTGCGGTGCATCACGCGGCGATAGACCTGGTCGTCATAGGGCGTGGCGCGGTGCATGGTGCAGCGGTTGTCCCACACCAGCAGGTCGCCCGCGAGCCACTTGTGGCGGTAGCTGAACTCAGGCGAGATGGCGTGTGCGTTCAGCTCGGCCAGCAGCGCCGCGCTCTCCTCGGCGGGCAGGCCGTCGATCTGCTTGACCACGTCCTCGCCCACGTAGAGCGAGAGGCGGCCGGTCTCGGGGTGCGTGCGCACCAGCGGGTGCACCACGTCGGGCGTGGCGGCCAGCTGCTCGGGGGTGAGCGGGTTGCGGTCGGCGAAGGCCTTGCCGTAGTAGTTGGCGTAGCTGTGAGTGGCGGTGAGATGGCGGATGCGCGCCTTCATGTCGTCGTCGAGCGCGTCGTAGGCGGCGTGCATCGACGCGAAGAAGGTGTCGCCTTCCACCGGCGGCACTTCGAGCGCATAGAGCAGCGCGCCCATGGAAGGCTCCGCCTTGTACGAGAGGTCGGAATGCCAGTTCCAGCCTTCCTTGTGGTTGCCGATGGGCTTGCCGTTCTCCGACACGTTCGACAGCACGTAGACCTCCGGGTGCTCCTTCTTCAGGAACTGCGTGAGCACGTGGCCCAGCAGCGGCCCGAAGCGGCGCGAGAAGGCCACGTGCTGCGATTCGTTGATTTGCTGGCCGCGAAACAGCAGCACCGAGCGCTGGTTGAGCGTGTCGCGCAGCACCGCGAAGTCGGCGTCGCTCACGGGCTCGCGCAGGTCTAGCCCCTTGACTTCGGTGCCGATGAAAGAGGTGAGGTTCTCGAGTTGCATGGTCGGGATGTGTCTCTGGGGATGAACAGGAAGGAAGTTGCCGGCGATCAGAGCCGGTAGTCGGGCTGGGTGCGCTCCAGCATGCGCAGGAACGCAGGCCATTCGCGCGTGCCGGGCGGCAGGATGTCGCCCGCGAATTCGGTGAACTGGCGCGCGGCCAGTTCGCTCACCTCAGGCTGCGGGTACACCAGCGATTCGCCGGGCGCCACTCCGCCCTGCGCGAGCAGTTGCACCTTGGCTGCCTTCTCGAAGTAGTACATGAGGATGAAAGCCTCGGGGATGGTGCGGCCCACGGTCAGGATGCCGTGGTTGCGAAGCACCAGCGTGTGGTGCGGGCCCAGGTCGCGCACCAGCCGCTCGCGCTCGCCGGTCTCCAGCGCCACGCCCTCGTAGTCGTGGAAGGCGGTGTGGCCCTGGTAGCGCATCGCGAACTGGCTCAGCGGCGAGAGACCATTGGGCATGGCGGCGATGGCAGTGCCGGCTTCCGAGTGCGTGTGCAGCACGCACAGCGCGTCGGAGCGCCCCGCGTGGATCGCGCTGTGGATCACGAAACCGGCACGGTTGACCTCGGCGTCGGTGTCGTCCACCTTGTTGCCGTTCAGGTCGATCTTCACCAGCGAAGAGGCCGTCACTTCCGAGAACAGCAGCCCGTAGGGGTTGATGAGGAAGTGGTGCTCCGGCCCCGGCACGCGCGCGGAGATGTGGTTGTAGATCAGGTCGTCCATGCCGAAGTGCGCCACCAGCCGGTAGCAGGCGGCGAGCTGCACGCGCAGTTCGGCTTCGGTCTCGGGGTACGCCGCGGGATTCGCTTTCGTCATCATCTCCACCACACCAATTTCTGGTCGATCCACACGAGCAGACCGTAGAAGACCATGCTCGCCAGCGATGCCACGAGCACCGCCGACCACACGCTCAGCAGGTCGACCTGCTGCGTCGATTCATAGATCATTCGCCCCAGCCCCGCATAGGCACCCAGCATCTCGCCGACGATCGCAACGATCATGCTGCGCGGCACGCCGATGCGCAGGGCCGTGACCACCGAGGGCATGGCCACCGGCAGGCGCAGGCGCCAGACGATCTTCAGCTGCCCCGCCCCGAAGCTGCGCATCAGGTTGACCGCCGCGAGGTCGGCCTGCTTCAGGCCGTGCAGCGCATTCACCAGCATGGTGAAGCCGACCGCCAGCGCCACCAGCGCGATCTTCGAGGCGGCACCGAGGCCGAACCAGATCAGGAAGAGCGGCGCATAGGCCACCGTGGGCACCGCGTTCACCGCCACCGCCAGCGGCATCACGATGCGTTCGAGCGGCGGCGCCAGCAGCAGCACCACGGCCAGCATCAGCCCGAGCAGGCCGCCCAGCGCATAACCGCCGAGCGCCTCGCCCAGCGTGGCCAGCAGCGCGCCCGTCAGGCGGCCGGTGTCCGTGAAGGCGTGCTGCACGATCGTGCCCAGGCTGGGCAGCACGAAGGGCGGAATGCCGAAGAGCCATATCGCGCCCTCCCACACTGCCAGCAGCACGGCAATGCCCAGCAGCACCGGCGCTACAGGCGATGCCATCAGCTTTCGCTGCGCCACCATACGAGCCTCCTTTCCACGAAGGCGAGCAGCCCGTAGAGCAGCGCACCCATCAGCCCGCAGGCGAACATCACCACCCACAGGCGCACCACGAGGTCGGCGTTCATCGCCTCCATGAGCATCACGCCCAGGCCCACGGTCTCGCCGAACCACTCGCCCACCACCGAGCCGATCAGGCTCAGCCCGATGGCCACGCGCAGCCCGACCATCACCTGCGGCAGCGCCGACGGCACGGCCAGCTTGAAGAACATCACGAAGCGGCCGGCGCCGAAGCTCTTCATCAGCGCGATGCGCTGCGGGTCGCACGACTTCAGCCCGCGCAGCGTGTTCACAGTCACCGGGAAGAAGGTCAGGAAGAAGGCGGTCATCACCTTGGCCAGCAGCGAGTTGCCGAACCAGATGACGATGAGCGCGCCGAAGGCCACCACCGGCACCGTCTGCGACACCACGAACAGCGGGAACACCGAGCGCTCCATCCAGCGCGAATAGGTGAACACCGTGCCGCAGGCGCAGCCGAACAGCGCGCCCATCGCGAAGCCGAGCACGGTCTCCAGCAGCGTGCGGCCGAAGCCGCGCGCGAGCTGGGGCCACACCGACCATGCGTCCTGCGCGATGGCGCTGAGCGCCGGCAGGTAGCGCGGCGACGGCGCGAAGGCATGCACGCAGACCTCCCACGCCAGCGCCAGGCCGACGAAGGCCAGCGCGGGCGAGCGCACTGCGCGCTGCAGGAAATCGTTCACGAGGCGGTGCCCTCCTGCGCGAAGGTCTTGCGGCTTTCTTCCTCGATCTCCGCCAGCAGGCGTTGCTTGATGCGGATGAACTCCGGCGTCAGCACCACCGACGGGTCGCGCGGGCGCGGCAGGTCGATCACGGTCTCGCTCTTCACCGTGCCGGGGCGCGCGCTCATCACCAGCACGCGGTCGCCCAGCACGATGGCCTCGTCGATGTCGTGCGTGATGAAGAGCACGGTGCGCCGGTGGCGCGCCCAGATGTCGAGCAGCCAGTGCTGCATGCGGCTGCGCGTGAGCGCGTCCAACGCGCCGAAGGGTTCGTCGAGCAGCATCAGGTCGCGCTCGAACAGGAAGGTGCGCATCAGGGCCACGCGCTGGCGCATGCCGCCCGAGAGCTGGTGCGGGTAGTGCCCAGCGAAACCCGCCAGGCCGAACTCCGGCAGCATCGCGCGCGCCCGCTCTCGCGCCTCCTTGCGCGGCACGCCTTCCACCTCGAGCGCGAGGATGGCGTTGTCGAGCACGGTGCGCCACGGAAACAGCAAGTCGCGCTGCGGCATGAACGACACCTTGCCCAGCAGCTGGCCGTCGCGCTGCGGCGCACCGCCGAACAGCAGCGAGCCGTCGTCGTCGGGCGGCAGCAGCCCGGCGATCATGTTGAAGAGCGTCGACTTGCCGCAACCCGAGGGCCCCACGAGCGTGACGAACTCGCCCTTGGCGATGCGCAGGTTGACGCTGGACACCGCGACGGTGCGCGCCTGCGCGTCGCCGAAGCGCTTCCACACGTTGACCAGTTCGAGCATGGGCGGCGCCGTGTCGGCTGCCACCGGCGGCATCACTTCGTGAGGCATGAACTTCATGGCGCGGCGGCTCAGAACTTCTTGTCGGCCACGGGCACCTGCGTCCAGAAGCTGGGGTCGTAGGCTTTCGACAGATCCGCCGGGGCCTTCAGCGCCTTGTAGCCCACGAGCTGGGTCTGCATCTTCTCGACGGTGGGCAGGTCGATGGCGAGGATGCCATCGGTGGTGCCCTTGCCGGCCTTCACGAGCTTCTCGAACTCGTCGAGCATGGCTTCCTGGTGCGCGCGGTTGAGGCTGGGGGCCGCGGCCATGACGATGTCGATGGCTTCCTTCTTGTTCTGCAGCGCGTACTTCCAGCCCTTGATGGTGGCCGTGAGGAAGGCCTGCACCTGCTGCGGCTTCTCGTTGCGATACTTCTCGGACACGAGCACCGTGTCCTGCTGCACCACCACGCCGTAGTCGTCGGGCTTGATGAGGGTGAGCTTGTCGCCCAGGCCCTGCTCCTTCAGCGTATTGAGCTCGTTGTAGTAGGTGGCGGCGGCCACGTCGAACTGCTTCTCGACGAAGGGCGCCATGGAGCCCGACTGGGGAACGATGGTCAGGTCGCTCTGCTTCACGCCGGCCGAAGCGAGCATCGAGTACAGCGTGTACTGCGTGCCGGTGAACCAGGTCGCGACCTTCTTGCCCGCGAAATCCTTCACCTTGGTGATGCCGGAATCCTTGTAGGTCACGTAGGTGAAGGGCGTGTTCTGCACTGTCACGCCGATGCACACCAGCGGCAGGCCCTTCTCGCGGGCGAGCAGCACGGTCTCGGTGCCGCCGGCAAGGCCGAAGGTGTCGTTGCCCGAGGCGACCAGCGTCTCGACGTTCAGGTTGGGACCGCCCGGGTTGATCGTCAGGTCGAGCCCGGCCTGGTCATAGAAGCCCTTGGCCTTGGCCACGTAGAAACCGGCGAACTGCGCCTGCGCCAGCCATTTGAGGCGCAGCGAGACCTTCTCGGCGGCGGACGCGGGCATGCCCGCCAGAAGAGCCATCGACGTTGCGACGGCGGCCAGGATACGCAAGGACTTGAAAGACATTGGACGGCCTAGTGAATACAAAAAACTCTTAAAGCAGTATCCATGCCATGTTGTTTTGGCCTGTTTTTTGGCGCTGGAAGCGTGAATTGGCCCAAAACATGCACCCGAGTGCAGCTTCTGCCCCACTTCGAGCCCCTCATGAACCGAATCCATGCGCTGACCGATCTTTCCGCCCGCGAGGCTGCCGGGCTGATGTCGCGCGGCGAACTTCGAGCCGCCGACTACGCACAGGCGCTGCTGGAGCGCGCGGATGCCACCGCCCCCTACGGCGCCCTGCTCCACCTGGACCCCGAAGCCCTCCGCACCGCGGCCGCCGAACTCGATGCCGCACCTCGCCCCTCGCCGGGAACGCTGCCTCTATATGGCGTGCCGCTCGCCTTCAAGGACAACATCGACGTCGCCGGCATGCCGACCACGGCCGGCAGCCCGTGGATGGCGGACCACCGCCCGCGCATCCACGCCGGCGTGACGCAGCGGCTGCTTGACGCGGGCGCGCTGGTACTCGGCAAGACGAACCTGCACGAGTGGTCGCAGGGCGTCACCGGCCACAACCACGGCTTCGGGCCCTCGCGCAATCCGTTCGACGCCGAGCGCATCACCGGCGGCTCCAGCGGCGGCAATGCGGCGCTGCTGGGGCTGCACGCCGCGTCGGCGGCCATCGGCACCGACACGGGCGGCTCGGTGCGCGTGCCGGCCGCGTTGTGCGGCCTGGTGGGCTTCCGGCCGACCACGCACCGCTGGCCCGACGACGGGCTGGTGCCGATCTCGCCCACCTTCGACACCGCCGGCGTCATGGCGCGCTGCGTCGACGATTGCGTGCTGGTCGACCACGCGGTGGCCGGCGGCCCGCTGCAAGTGAGCCCGACACCGCTCGCGGGCGTGCGCCTCGGCGTGCCGGAAGCCTATTTCTGGGAGGAGCTCGATCCGCCCGTGGCGCAACTGGCCCGCGAGCGCCTCGAACTGCTGCGCGAGGCCGGAGCCGTTCTGGTGCCCTGCGATCTGGCCGAGGCCGGCGCGCTCTTCCGCGAAGCGTCGATGACGATCTCGCTGCACGAGATCCTGCCCGCGCTGGCTGCCTACTTCGCGCGGCACGATCGCCCCTTCGACGCACGCGCGCTCACCGACGCGGTGGTCAGCCCCGACGTGCGGCCGCTCTTCGAGCGCCTCTTCGGCGCCACGGCCATCGCGCCGGAGGCCTATGCCCACGCGCTGCACACCCTGCGCCCGCGCATGCAGGCGGCATACCGCGACTGCTTCGCCCGGCACGGGCTCGCCGCCCTCGTCTTCCCGACCAGCCCGCTGACCGCCGCGCGCATCGGCGAGGACGTGGAAGTGTCGCTGTGCGGCCGCCCCACCAGTGCGTTCGCGGCCTACATCCGCAACACGGGGCCGGCCGGCATGGCGGGCCTGCCGGCAGTGAGCCTGCCGATGGGACTCGCCTTCGACGGCCTGCCCGCGGGGCTGGAAATCACCGGCGCGGAAGGCTCCGATCCGGCGCTGCTGGCACTGGCCGTCGGCATCGAAGCCGTGCTGCCGAAGGCGCCAATCGCCCCCGCCGTGGAAAAGTTGGCAAGCCGCTGAAACCCTCGTCGCAAAAACACTACGCTCCTTCGCGCGGCAGGCCTTCACGCCATGGCACACGATCGGCGATGCTCAAGCATGCCGATTGCAAACTCACGTCCTCCGCCCTCGCGCTTCGGATGGCGCGTCGCCGCCCTCGCCTACACGGTGACGGGCGTCGTCTGCATCCTGGCTAGCGCGGTCGCGCCCGACAGCGACGTGAGCCTGCTCGTGGCCATCGCGGGTGGGCTGCCGTGGTCGCTGAGCCTGCTGACCCTCGGCCTCTCGCCCGGCGTGGCCGACACGGCGCTGCTGATGCTGGCTGCGAGCTGGTCGGCCAATGCCGCGCTGCTCTGGTGGCTGGCGCTGCGCCGGCCCAGCCGCCACGAGCCTTCTCACCCCGCCTAGCCACCCGGACTGGCATCTCCCAGGGAGCCCGAGAGCGATTCGGTGCGATCATCTCGCCCCGAAATCCTGCGCGCCGAAATGCCGCGCGCGGGGCGCCCTCAACACGAAGACCGAGACAAAGGCTTTTCCCCGATGCCCCAAGACCTGCAGCAAGTCAACGCGCCGCTGATCGGCGTTCCCGGTGGCCGCCATCTGCTCGACACCCCCGCACTGCTGATCGACCTGCCCGCGATGACGCGCAACATCGAACGCATGGCCGCCTTCGCCAAGGCACGCGGCGTGAACCTGCGGCCGCACGTGAAGACGCACAAGTCGGTCGAGATCGCGCGGCGCCAGGTGGCGGCGGGCGCCATCGGCGTGAGCTGCGTGACGATGGGCGAGGCGGAGGTGATGGTCCAGGGCGGAATTCCGGGCGTGCTCATCACCTCGCCCGCGGTCACGCCGAGCAAGATCGCAAGACTCATCAAGCTGGCGCAGCGGGCGCGCCCGGGCGACGTGATGGTGGTGGTCGACAACCCGCAGAACCTGGCCGACCTGGCACGCGCCGCGAGCGAGCTCACGCACCCGCTCGACGTGCTGGTGGACTACGGCGCCGGCTACAACCGCACCGGCTGCGCCACGCAGGCGAAGGTGCTCGAGCTGGCCGCGCTGGTGGCTGCGGAGCCGCGCCTTCGGCTGCGCGGGCTGCAGTCGTATGCGGGCAACCTGCAGCACATCGTGGCACGCGAGGAGCGCAGCGCGGCGGCAGCCGGGCTGCGCGAGACCGTGGCGGGCATCGTGGCGGCCGCAAGGCGGCAGGGCCTGAACTTCGACATCGTGACGGGCGCGGGCACAGGCACGCACGACCTCGATTCGCAGGAGAACGCCTTCACCGAACTGCAGGCGGGCTCGTACGTGTTCATGGACGCCGAGTACTCGCGCGTGCTGGCAAACGGCGACCAGCCCTCGCCCTTCGAGACCTCGCTCTTCGTACAGACGGCGGTGGTCAGCACGAACGCGGCCGACTGGGTGACCGTGGACGGCGGCACCAAGTGCTTCTCCACCGACAGCGGCGTGCCGCTGGTGGCCAAGGGCGCGGACGCCGCGAGCCGCTACGCCTTCTTCGGCGACGAGCACGGCAAGCTGATGCCGCCTCCGGGCTCGCAGGCACCGAAGCCGACGCTGGGTACCCGGGTGGAGTTCATCACTCCGCACTGCGACCCGACAGTCAACCTGCACGACGCCTATCACGTGGTCGAGGGCGGCACGCTGGTCGCCATCTGGCCGGTGGACGCGCGCGGCAGGCGATAGCAGAAGGGGCCGTCATAAGAAAACGCGAAAAGCGTATTTCACAAGCGCCGCACGGCGGGGGAAAGTCGGCAGCCTGTCCCTTTCTTCTTTCCGGGCGCCCTTCCGGGGCTGCCCCGCCTCCATGGAATCCATCCAAGCAACGACGCGGCCCGCATCGCCGGCGCCCGGCGTGCAAGCTCCCTCCTCGCAGCAGCTTGCCGCCCGCTTCCGCCCTATCTTTCAGCGCATCGCAGAAGGTGCGGCGCAGCGCGAGAACGATCGCGAGCTCGCCTACGAACCCGTGGCCTGGCTCAACGCCGAGCGCTTCGGCGCCCTGCGCGTGCCGCTCGAGCACGGCGGGCTGGGCGCATCGGTGGAGCAGCTCTACGACCTGCTCATCGAACTCGGCGAGGCCGACTCCAACCTGCCGCAGATCCTGCGCGCGCACTTCGGATTCATCGAACGGCTCTTCGCCGAGATCGACCCCGCCCTGCATGGCCCGTGGATGCGCCTGGCGGCCGAGGGGGTGATCTTCGGCAACGCCACCACCGAGCTCGGCGAAGGCCCGCTCGGGGAGCTGAAGACCACGCTGCGGCGCGACGGCGACGCCTGGCGGCTCGACGGCGACAAGTTCTACAGCACCGGCACGCTCTACGCCGACTGGATCTCGGTCTCGGCCCAGCGCCTGAACGACGACGGCAGCAGCGACCGCGTGATCGCGCTCGTGCCGGCCGAGGCGCAGGGCGTGGAGCGCGTGGACGACTGGCGCGGCTTCGGCCAGCGGCTGAGCGCATCGGGCACCACGCGCTTTCGCAACGTGCGCGTGAAGCCGGAGAACGTGCTGCTCTACGTGCGCGACCAGCCCACGCCGCTGACCGCACATTTCCAGCTCATACACCTGGCCACGCTCGCGGGCATCGCGCGCGCCATCGTGCGCGACGCGGTGGCCTTCGTGCAGCCGCGCAAGCGCATCTACAGCCACGGCAGCGGCGATACGCCGCGCGAAGACCCGCTGGTGCAGCAGGTCGTCGGCCAGCTCGCGAGTGCGGCCTTCATCGCGGCCTCGACCGTGCAGGCGGTGGCGCGCGGCCTGGGCGAGGTCGACCGCTTCCTCCAGCGCGGCGAAGCCGCGCCCGAGAGCCTGCTGTTCGAAGTGGAGCTGAACACCGCCAAGGCGCAGGCCGGCATCGTCGACGCGGTGCTGCAGGCGGGCACGCGGCTTTTCGACATCGGCGGCGCCTCGGCGCTGCAGGAAGACCGCCGGCTCGACCGGCACTGGCGTAATGCGCGCACGCTCGCCTCGCACAACCCGACCATCTACAAGGGGCGCGTGGTGGGCGAATATCTGCTCAACGGGGCGAGGCCCACTTTCTACTGGGCGGTGGGAAGCGCTTGAAGGGCTGAGACGGCGGCAGTTGCGGCGCAGGCGATCGACGCGGCGCGGCGCCGTCAGACGCGCGGAAGCGCCGCCAGGAAGGTGGACACGACGATCGCCGCGGCCCGGTCGAGCTGCAGGATGTCCGCCACGTCGAAGGCGTGCGGCGCGGTGCGTCCACTCGAACCGAGTGGCTTGCGGATCTCGACAAGGACTTCGGCCGCCAGTTCGCGGTCGCTGCGCGGCCGGCCGTCGGGGTGCATCACCCATTCATCGACTTGATCGAATGGAATGCTGCGGAAGACTCCCACTATGGGGACGTACTTGTAGCGATCCTCGCCCACCAGGATGGGCACGCTGAGGTTACAGAAAAACGTGGTCGTCGACATGCAGGATCGCCGTCGCTAGGCAAAGCCTTAAATTGTTAATGAGTGCGCTGTCTGGAGCCATCCTCCGCAGGAGTTGTCAGAGGAGGAGACGTGACCTTCTGCACACAAATTGCCTCCATCCTCATCGATTCTCGCGTCAAAACAACCACTTTATTCTTACATAAAGATACACCAAAGGGAATTTCTAATCTTTTCGGCTGTTGCGGCGCGGATTGAAGGGCCAGCCGAACGAAAGACGCAGGTGTAAACACGCCTGCGGTGAGACGGGGGATGCGAGGGTGCGCGAGAACGGTGCCCGCGGACACGGGAGTTACCCGGCCGCCCTGTTCGCTCGGCGGCGCGGATTGGTCCTAATCGGCCCTTCGGGCCGGCTGCCGGAGGGGCCTGGAGAAATCAGGCCGGCGCGCTGAAGCGCGGCGCGCGCCGTTCGATGTTGGCCTTCACGGCCTCGGTCTGGTTGGGGCTGCCGATCAGCGCCTTCTGCTCCACCGATTCGGCCAGCAGCAGTTCGGCCGCGCTCTGCGACAGCGATGCGTTCAGCAGCCGCTTGCCGGCGCGGATCGCGTCGGGGCTCTTGCCGGCGATCTCGTGCGCCATCTGCAGCGCCTCGCCCAGCGGGTCCGCGCTGACGCGAGTGGCGAAGCCCAGGCGCAGCGCCTCTTCGCCCGAGAAGATGCGACCTGTGAAGGTGAGCTCGCGCACGACGTCGCTGCGCGCGAGTTCGCGCATCAGCACCATGCCGGCCATGTCGGGCACCAGGCCCCACTTGATCTCCATCACCGACAGCTTGGTGTCGGGCGCGACGATGCGGATGTCCGCCCCCAGCGCCACCTGCAGGCCGCCCCCGAAGGCCACGCCATGCACCGCGGCGATGACGGGCACCGGCACCTCGCGCCAGACCATCGCGACCTGCTGCGCGGCGTTCGCGATGCCGTGGGTGCGCACCACCAGGTCGGCCCCGGCGGCGCCCTCGCCCAGCACGTCGGCTCCCGCGCCCTGCTGCTGCATGCGCTCGAACGAAGCCATGTCGAGCCCCGCGCAGAAGGCCTTGCCGCGGCCGAGATCACCACCGCGCGCACCGCCTTGTCGCCGCGCAGGGCCTCGCCGGCCTCGATGAGCGCATCGAACATCGCCGGGTCGAGCGCGTTCATCTTGTCGGCGCGGGCGAGTTGCAGTTCCACGACGCCGTCGGCGTGGCGGGTCCGTTCGATGCGGTCGGTCATTCGATGTCTCCTGGGCGGTTGCCGCGCCAGTATCGCCGGGCCCGGGCTCAGGCGATGATGGCGGCTGTCGCCTACACAACACCAAAGCCATGCCCCTGGACCGCCGCCACTTTCTCATTCAATCGGGTTCCGCCGCCGCCGTGGTCGCACTGTTCGGACAGGGCTGCGCCTCGACGCCAGCGCCCCCATCCGCCGGCACCGGCGAGGCGCTGGGCTTCACCGGCGTGCCGGCCTCCCTGCGCGACGGCATCGTGGTGCCGCCCGAATACGAATGGCAGTTGCTCTACCCCTGGGGCACGCCCACCGGCGTCGCGGGCCGCATGCCGCCCTTCGCACCCGACGCGAGCAACAGCGCCGACGACCAGGCCGTGCAGGCCGGCATGCACCACGACGGCATGCATTTCTTCGCGCTCGATGCCACAGGCGAACGTGGCCTGCTCGTGATGAACCACGAGTACACCGACGAGCAATTGCTCCACACCGACGGCGTGAAGGACTGGACCGCCGACAAGGTCCGCAAGTCGCTGCACGCCATGGGCGTCTCGGTGATCGAGATCCGGCGCAGCGGCCAGGGCTGGCAGCAGGTGCTGCCCTCGCCCTTCGCGCGCCGCGTGCACGGCAACACGCCGATGCGCATCTCCGGCCCCGCCGCCGGCACGCCGCTGATGCGCACCGCGGCCAATCCGGCGGGCGACGCGGTCTTCGGCACCTTCGCCAACTGCGCGATGGGCGTCACGCCGTGGGGCACCTACCTCACCTGCGAGGAGAACTTCCACGGCTATTTCGGCGGCCCGAAGGAAGCGGCCCGCAACGCCACGCCGGCCCAGCGCCGCTACGGCACGGTGGCCGGCTCGCAGTGGGTCGATTACTGGCGCTTCGACGAGCGCTTCGACCTCAGCCGCCACCCGAACGAGCCGCACCGCTTCGGCTGGGTGGTCGAGATCGACCCCTTCGACCCCACGGCCACGCCGGTCAAGCGCACCGCGCTGGGCCGCAAGCGCCAGGAGAGCGCCACCTGCACCGTCGCAAAGGACGGCCGCCTGGTGGTCTACATGGGCGACGACTCGCGCTTCGAATACATCTACAAGTTCATCAGCCGCGACAAGGTGCGCCCCGGCACCGACGCCGCCGCGCGCGCCGCCAACCGGCACCTGCTCGACGAAGGCACGCTCTACGCGGCGCGCTACGACGCCAGCGGCCGCGGCCAGTGGCTCGAACTCACGCACGGACGCAACGGCCTGGACGCGGCGAACGGCTTCGCCGACCAGGCGGAGGTGCTGATCCACGCGCGGCTGGCCGGCGATCATGTCGGCGCCACGAAGATGGACCGCCCCGAATGGATCGCCATCCATCCGCAAAGCGGCGAGGTCTACGTCACGCTCACCAACAACAGCCAGCGCGGCGACGCCGGCAAGCCCGCTCCCGATGCGGCCAACCCGCGCGCCAACAACCTCTTCGGCGGCATCCTGCGCTGGCGCGAGGACGCGGGCGATGCCGCTTCCACCGGCTTCTCGTGGGACCACTTCGCGCTCGCGGGCGACCCCGCGCAGCCCGGCAGCGGCGCGCGCTATCCCTCGGCCGGCGCCGATGCGTTCGGCGCACCCGACGGACTGCACTTCGACCGCGGCGGCCTGCTCTGGATCCAGACCGACCTGAGCGGCCAGGTCATCGGCAAGCCGCCCTACACCTCGCTGGGCAACAACCAGATGCTGTGCGCCGACCCGGCCTCGGGCCGCATCAAGCGCTTCCTCACCGGGCCCAATGGCTGCGAGATCACCGGCTGCGTGGTCACGCCCGACCGGCGCACGCTGTTCGTCAACATCCAGCACCCAGGCGAGGCGCGCGACGACGGCGACACAAAGCACAACAGCGCCTGGCCCGACGGCACGACGCCGGGCAGCGCCCGGCCGCGCTCGGCGGCGCTGGCGATACGGCGGCGCGACGGCGGTATCGTCGGCACCTGAGACAACAATCAAACAGGCGAGAAAAAGGACACCAGCATGAGCATCCGCATCGTCCGCCTCGGCACACCGCGCGCCCCCGGCGAAGGCCTTCGCGTCGGTACCGTGCGCCGTCCGCCGCGCGGCGTTCCGAAGACCGAGTTCGCCTCGCAGGACTGGTACGACGTGTGGTACCCCAACCTCGCCCCCTCCGTCGAGGCGATGAAGCAGGCACAGGAAGCACAGAAGGCGGAGTCGCCCGCGCAGTGGAACGCCTTCGTGCGCAAGTTCAAGGCCGAGATGGCCGAGCCCGATGCGAGCCGCAGCCTCGACCTGCTGGCCGCGCTGTCGCACGGCGCGTCGCTCTCGGTGGGCTGCTACTGCGAGGAGGAATCGCGCTGCCACCGCTCCGTGCTGCGCAGCCTGCTGGCGGAGCGCGGCGCGAAGATCGTCGACTGATTGACTCCGCTCAGACCATCGGCGCGCCGACGAACACCGGCAGGCGCTCGGCCTGCGTTGAATACGCGGCCAGCGCCGGGAAGTCGTTCGGCGAGATCGCGTCGGGCGTCATCAACTGCGTGAACGCCCAGGCCACGGCTGTCGAAATGCCGGCTTGCGTCATCGTCTCTTCACTGGCCGACAGCGGCTGGGCAGCGAGCTCGCCTTCGAGCGCCGAATACGCAGCGGCGAGCTGGCCCTGCACGCGGTCCATCCACGGCTGGTGCAGCTTCTCGGCCGGGCGCAGCTTGCGCTCGTACACGATCTGCACCGTCTTCTCGCAGGCCGCGAGCGCGAGCCCCGTGAGGCGCAGCTCGCGCAGCCGCCGCGCCGGGTCTGAAGGCAGCAGGCTGCGCCCACTGAGCGCCTGGGCGTAGTCGATGATGAGCGTCGAATCCATCAGCACCGAGCCGTCGTCGCAGACCAGCGTGGGCGCCTTGACCACCGGGTTGATCGCGCGGAACTGCTCGAAGGTGCTGAAGACCGAGATCGAGCGGTGTTCGAAGGGAACGCCGAGCAGGCGCAGCGAGATGGCGGTGCGCCGCACATAGGGCGAGTCGAGCATGCCGACGAGTTGCATGGAAGTTCCTCCTGGAAGACGGCCCACGATATCCGGCGCAGCGGCCGCGCCGAATGGCAAGCCATCGAAAATAGCGGCCGCAAACCGATCAACCATCGGCGGCCGTTCGCCTGCCCTCTTCCGCCCATGAACATCGACAAGAAAGACCGCCTGATCCTCGAAGCGCTCCAGACCGACGCGCGCCAGAGCCTGGCCGCCATCGGCAAGCGCATCGGCCTGTCGCAGCCGGCCATGAGCGAGAGGGTGCGCAAGCTCGAGGAGGCGGGCGTGATCGAGGGCTACGGCGCGCGCGTCAACCTGCGCGCGCTGGGCGTGGGGCTGCAGGCCATCATCCGCATCGACACCACGCATGCGGGCATCGCCAGGTACCTGAAGCTGTTCGAATCGATGCCCGAGGTGCTGAGCGCCGACCGCGTGACCGGCGAAGACTGCTTCTTCGTGCGCTGCGCGATCGCCGAGCCGGCCGACCTGGAGCGCGTGGTGGACGCGCTGGCGGTCGATGGCTCGGTGACCACGTCGCTGGTGCTGTCGAGCCCGGTGAACAAGCGGGTCACCGTGCACGCGGCCAGGCCGCCGAAGAAATAGGAAATGGACGGCAGCCCTCAGCGCTGCGCCTTGTCCTTCTGGTTCTGCGCCTCGATGCGTTCGCGCGCGGCCAGCCAGTCGGCGTCGCTCCACTGGCGCAGCTCGTAGAAGTTGCCGCCGGTGGCCAGCGCGTTGCCGCCGTCCATCATGATGCTCTGGCCGGTGAGCCAGTCGCACTGGCCCGGCGCCATCAGGAAGGAAGCCAGGTTCTGCAGCTCGCTCATGCGGCCGGTGCGCGCCATCGGGTTGTTCTGCTTGCTGCGTGCGCCGGGCTCCTCGCCGGGGTTCAGGCGCTTGCTCATGCCTTCCGTCGGAATCTCGCCGGGGCCGACGGCGTTCAGGCGAATGCCGTGGCGCGCCCATTCGACCGCCAGCGACTTGGTCATGACCTCGATGCCGGCCTTGCTCATGGCCGAGGGCACGACGTAGGGGCTGCCGTTGTCGACCCAGGTGACGATGATGCTCATCACGCTGCGGAAGGCGTCGCCCTGCTTCCACTCGCCCGACTTCGCCTGCGCCACCCAGCGCTTGCCCACAGCCTGCGTCACGTAGAAGCTGCCGTGGAACACGATGTTGGCGATGGCGTCGAAGGCGCGCGGCGAGAGGGCCTCGGTGGGCGAGACGAAGTTGCCCGCCGCGTTGTTCACCAGCCCCGTGAGGCCGCCGCTCTGGAACAGGCTCTCGACCATCTCGTCGACCTGCTGCGCGATGCGGATGTCCACGCCGAAGGTGTCGATGCGCCGCTGCGGAAACTGCTTGCGCCATTCGGCCGCCGTCTCCTCGCAGACCGACTGGCGCCGGCCGCAGATGGCCACGTCGGCGCCGAGGCTCAGGAAGCGCTCGGCCATCGCACGGCCGAGGCCGGTGCCCCCGCCGGTCACCAGGATGCGCTGGCCGCTCATGAGGGAAGTCTCGAACATGATTCGTCTCCTTGGTCGATGGGAGGCGGCACGCGCCGCCACCGGCACATGCTACGCGCGCAGCGCCCTTGCGGCTTGCGTGAGGTGGCTCCGCCCCTCGGGCGAGAATGCACGAAACGATTCTTCCGGAGACGACGACCGATGCCGAGCCCCGCCGACGATCAAGCCTTCGCACCGCTGGAGGGCGTTCGCGTCCTCAGCCTCGCGCTGAACCTGCCCGGCCCCGCCGCACTGCTGCGCTGCCGCCGGATGGGCGCCACCTGCCTGAAGCTGGAGCCGCCCGGCGGCGATCCGATGGGCCTCTACAACCGCCCCGCGTACACCGCACTGCACGACGGCATCGAGATCCGCACCCTCGACCTCAAGACCGAGGCCGGCCAGCAGCAACTGCACGCCGAGCTTGCCTCCACCGACGTGCTGCTCACCTCGTTCCGCCCCTCGGCGCTCGCCAAGCTGAAGCTCGACTGGGCCACGCTGCAGGCGCGCCACCCTTCGCTGTCGCAGGTGGCCATCGTCGGCGCGCCGGGAGAGCGGGCCGAGGAGCCGGGCCACGACCTGACCTACCTTGCCGAAAGCGGCCTCGTCACCGGCACCGAGCTGCCGCCCACCCTCTACGCCGACATGGGCGGCGCCCTGCTCGCGAGCGAGGCGGTGCTCAAGGCCATGCTGCTGCGCTCGCGAAAGGCTGGCGGCGTGTACCTGGAAGTGGCGCTGAACGCGTCGGCCGACTGGCTCGCCCTGCCCCGCACCTGGGGCCTGACGCAGCCTTCGGGCGCGGTCGGCGGCGCGCATGCGGGCTATCGCGTATACACCTGCGCCGACGGCCGCGTGGCGGTGGCGGCGCTGGAGCCGCATTTCGCGAAGCGGCTGTGCGAAGCCGCGCAGATCGCCTCGCACGACATGCTGGCGCCGGCCACGCGCGAGGCGCTGGCGGCCTGGCTGCTGACGCGCACGCGCGCCGAACTCGATGCGATGAGCCGCGAGCGCGACGTGCCGCTGCTCACGCTGGCTGACTAGGACTCAGCGAGCGGGACCGTCGCGCTGCCGGTCTTCTCGCTTGAGCGCGAGGTAGGTGTCCAGATCGATCTCGTGCAGCTGACGCGGGTACTGCTCGGCGGCCGCGAACCAGCGCCGCTGGCGGCGCTCGGCCTGGTCCGGCCCCGGCGCCGAGAGGTAGGCGTCGAGCGTCAGGAAGTAGCGCATCGCGTTGCGCTCCACCAGCCCCCGCAGGCCGCGGATGTAGTCGGGCTGGCCCTCGGGCGTCTTGCCGACCACGGTGAAGCCCACCTTGTCGCTGCCGAAGGTCGCCAGATAGGCCATGGTGCCCAGGCGCACCATGGTGTTGTGGTCGTAGCTGTAGCTGAAGTGCAGGAAGCTCTTGCGCTCGTCGAGCGCCACGGCCTCGAGCGTCACGCGGTAGTTGCTGGTGCCCAGCGGGCCGCTTTCGGCGGAAAGCTCCACCAGCAGGTGATCGGGCGAGCTGCTGCTGACCCGGTAGACGAAAGGCAGTTCGAAGGCCTGATCGATCGGCTTGTCGTAGCGGCGCACCACGTAGAGCGTGAGCATCTCGCGCCCCTGCGGGCCGCTGGCGACGCTGCAGCGCCGGTTGTTGACGTGCAGGGTCAGCACCTCGCACCAGTGGGCGGAGCCCTTGAGCGCGGCGCCGATTTCAGCGAGCGGATGCTCGACCACGGCATGGACGTCGCCCTGGAGGCCGTCGGCCGTCTCCATGGAATCGAGCTGCACGGGCCGGCCGAAGCTGCTGCGGTTCAGCTTGTCGCTCAGGCGCTGGTGGGTGGCCCGCAACGCCTCGGCGGAGGAGTTCTCCGTCGGGGCCGCGAACGAAGACCGCATCGGGCAGGCTACGAACAGCAGCAGCGCCGCCACAGCCAGAGTGCGTGTCCATGGAGCCGGCGGGTGGGGCGAACTGCTCATGGGCCACACCATACAACGGACCGCCCCGCCCTCGCCTTCAGTCGGACAGCGCGGGCTTGCTGCGCCGCACCAACAGCAGCATCGCGCCGGCCAGCAGCAGGGCCCCGGCCCACTGGCGCGGGGTCAGCGCCTGCGAGAACAGCGCCGCGGCCAGCAACGCAGCCACCAGCGGCTCGATCAGCGTGCCGACCACCGCCGCCGTGGGCGACAGCCGCCGCGCGCCCCAGGCAAAGGCCAGGTAAGCCACCGAGGTCGTCACCACGCCCGTGTAGCCCACGCCCAGCCACTGCGCGCCGCCGGACGGCCAGGTGATGCCCGAGGGCAGCGCGACGGCCAGCATGCACAGCGCCGCCACCGTCATCCCCCAGGCCGAGGCCGTGACCGCCGGCACCCGCGCAGGCATGCGCGCGTTGCCCAGTACCACCATCGCGTAGCAGAAGGCAGAGCCCAGCGACCAGGCCACGCCGGCCGCATGCCCCGGCGCCAGCGGGCCCCATCCTCCCGCGGGCATCACCAGCAGAAGCACGCCCGCCAGCGCGAGCAGCAGGCCCGTGACAAGCCTCGGGCCGAGACGCTCGTAGCCGCGCAGCACCGACACCAGCGCGACGATCACCGGCGCACAGCAGATCGAGATGACAGTCGGCAGCGCCGCCCCCAGGTGCACGATGCCGGCGAACCAGCAGCTCACGTTGAGCGCCATCGCAGCGCCCGTGGCCAGCATCTGCAACCGCTCGCGGCCACCGAGATCGGCCCATCCGGCCCCTGGCATCGCGGGCGCCCTCCAGTGCAGCCACCACAGCAGCGGCAGCCCCAGGGCGAACCGCGCCAGCGACAGGCTTTGCGGCGCGATGCCGCCATCGATCAGGAATTGCGCCACCAGCGCACCACCGCCCCACAGGGCGCCCGCCAGCAGCACGCCGCCCCAGGCCAGGGCGGCAGACGTTCTTGCGTTCATTGATGAAAGTTCTTTCTCCATGACGCCCGCCATGGCCGATCGCTTCAGGACCGGGGTTCAGGCAGCGGGCGTGACCATCCGAGCCGCCGGCCGGCCCGAGGGGCATGGCTGGCGGCAATCGCTTGGGTCTGAGCGCGAGGCGCGCTTCAGCAGCGGACGGCGGACGGGGGAGAAAGAAGATGGCGGGCCATGTCGCGTATCTTATGCGCCCAAGACTTTTTCGAGGAACAGCACATGCCACTCGTGCGAATCGATCTTTCCAGCGACGCCGCCGAAACCCTGGGTCCAGCCATCGGCGACCTGGTCTACCAGGCCATGCGCGACACCATCAACGTGCCGGAGCACGACAAGTTCCAGGTCATCACGCGGCACGCCCCGCACGAGCTGGTGCATCCGGCGAGCTACCTCGGCGTGGCGTATTCGCCGGGCTTCGTGCTGATCCAGATCACGCTGAACCAGGGGCGCACCACCGACATGAAGAAGGCTTTCTACAGGCGCGTGGCCGACGACCTGCACGGCCGGCTGGGCATCCGGCGCGAGGACGTGTTCATCAACCTCGTCGAGGTGGCAAAGGAGAACTGGTCCTTCGGCAACGGCGAGATGCAGTACGCATAGCGGCGAGAATCCCGCCGATGAAACGCCAGGGCACGCTCGTTCGATGGGAGAAGGACCGGGGCTTCGGCTTCATCCGCTGTCCCGAAATCTCCGCCGATGTGTTCGTGCATCTGCGCGACTTCGCAGACCGCGGTACCACGCCGCAGGTCGGCATGCGGCTGGACTTCGATGAGATCCACGTGGGCGGCAAGGGGCCGCGCGCAGTGGCGGTTCGAGCGGCGGGCGCTCCGCAGCAGCGTCCGCAAGGGCGCGTGAAGCAGCAGCAGCGCCGCCCTGCCCCTTCTTCTTCAGCTTCTTCTTCACCTTCGTCATCACTGCCGATGGCGCTGCTGCTCGTCGGCTACGCGGCGCTGCTTGGCTACGGCGTATGGACCGGCCGGATCCCGCCGATCGCCCTTGGCGTGTTGCTGCTGCTGAGCCTGTCGGCGCTCTTCATCTATGGCGTCGACAAGAGCGCGGCCCAGGCAGGCCGGTGGCGCACTGCGGAAAGCACCCTGCACCTGCTCTCGCTGGCCGGCGGCTGGCCGGGCGCGTGGATCGCGCAGCGGCTGTTCCGCCACAAGGTGAGCAAGAAGAGCTTCATGGCCGTCTACTGGGCCACGGTGCTGGCGCACGTGGCGGCTGTCGGCGCCTGGGTGGGCAGGTTCGTGCCGGCCCTTTGACGGAGTCCGAAGCCGCTCAGCGCGGCTTGCGGATGCTGCCGCGCACCGGGCCCGCGGGTTTGCGCCCAGCGGAACCCGTGCCCGAACCGTTGTCGCGCGGCGGCAGGCCGGTGTGCTGCGTGAGGATGCGGCCCTTGGAGGGCTTCACCGGTGCCAGCTTGACCGGCGCGGCCTTGGCAGTGGCCGGAGCCACCGTCGAGTTCTTGCGCCGCGCGCTGGTGTAGCCGCCGTCGGTCAGCGGCTGCCACGTCGGAATGAGGTGGTGCTTGCCGTTGCCGATCAGGTCGGCGCGGCCCATGCTCTTGAGGGCCTCGCGCAGCAGCGGCCAGTTGTTGGCGTCGTGGTAGCGCAGGAAAGCCTTGTGCAGGCGGCGGCGCTTGTCGCCGCGCACGATGTCCACCGTCTCGCTCTCGCGCGTGATCTTGCGCAGCGGGTTGCGGTTGGAGTGGTACATCGCGGTGGCGGTGGCCATCGGGCTCGGGTAGAAAGTCTGCACCTGGTCGGCGCGGAAGCCGTTCTTCTTGAGCCAGATCGCGAGGTTCATCATGTCCTCGTCGCTGGTGCCCGGATGCGCGGCGATGAAGTACGGAATGAGGTACTGCTTCTTGCCAGCCTCGGCCGAGTACTTCTCGAACATCTGCTTGAACTTGTCGTAGCTGCCGATGCCGGGCTTCATCATCTTGGTGAGCGGGCCCTGCTCGGTGTGCTCGGGCGCGATCTTGAGATAGCCGCCGACGTGGTGCTGCACCAGTTCCTTCACGTACTCGGGCGACTGCACGGCCAGGTCGTAGCGCAGGCCGGAGCCGATCAGGATCTTCTTGATGCCCTTGAGCGCGCGCGCCCGGCGGTAGATCTTGATGAGCGGGTCGTGGCTGGTGCTGAGGTTCTGGCAGATGCCCGGGTACACGCAGCTGGGCTTGCGGCAGGCGGCCTCGATCTCGGGCGACTTGCAGCCGATGCGGTACATGTTGGCCGTGGGGCCGCCGAGGTCGGAGATGGTGCCGGTGAAGCCTTTCACCGAATCGCGGATGGCCTCGACCTCCTTGATGATCGAGTCTTCGGAGCGGCTCTGGATGATGCGGCCCTCGTGCTCGGTGATGGAGCAGAAGGTGCAGCCGCCGAAGCAGCCGCGCATGATGTTCACGCTGAAGCGGATCATTTCCCACGCGGGGATTTTGGTCGCGCCGTCGTGGCTGCCGTTCTCGTCGGCGTAGCGCGGATGCGGGCTGCGCGCGTACGGCAGGTCGAAGACGTGGTCCATCTCGGCCGTGGTGAGGGGAATGGGCGGCGGGTTGATCCACACGTCGCGCGCCGTGGTGCCCTCGCCGTGCGCCTGCACCAGGGCGCGGGCGTTGCCGGGGTTGGTTTCCAGGTGCAGCACGCGGTTGGCGTGCGCGTAGAGCACCGGGTCGCTGCGCACCTGCTCGTACGACGGCAGGCGGATCACCGAGCGCTCGCGCGGCGGCACCTTGGTCTTGCCCTTGCCCTGCAGCGCGGGGTTGGGCACGAAGTTCAGCGGCTTGATGGCGGGGTTGACCACGGAACCGGCAGCCGAGCCGGCAGCCTCGGCCGCCTTCGCGACGGCCTCTGCCTCGTCTTCCTTGGCGCAGGTGGCGCCGTTGGCCTTGGCCTGGTCGGACACCATGAGGTACGGGTTGACGTGCGCCTCGACGCGGCCGGGCTCGTCGACGCTGGTGGAGTCGATCTCGAACCAGCCTTCGGGCGTCTCGCGGCGAACGAAGGCGGTGCCGCGCACGTCGGTGATCTGCTGCACCGGCTCCTTGGCCGCCAGACGGTGCGCGATCTCGACGATGGCGCGCTCGGCGTTGCCGTACAGCAGCAGGTCGCACTTGGAGTCGACCACGACGGAGCGGCGCACCTTGTCCGACCAGTAGTCGTAGTGGGCGATGCGGCGCAGCGAGCCTTCGATGCCGCCGAGGATGATCGGCACGTCGTTCCAGGCTTCCTTGCAGCGCTGCGAATACACGATGGCCGCGCGGTCGGGGCGAGCGCCGCCGACGTCGCCGGGGGTGTAGGCATCGTCGCTGCGGATCTTCCGGTCGGCCGTGTAGCGGTTGATCATCGAATCCATGTTGCCGGCGGTGACGCCGAAGAACAGGTTCGGCTTGCCCAGCGCCATGAAGGGCTCGGCGCTCTGCCAGTCGGGCTGCGCGATGATGCCCACGCGAAAGCCCTGCGCCTCCAGCATGCGGCCGATGACCGACATGCCGAAGCTGGGATGGTCGACGTAGGCGTCGCCCGTGACGACGATGATGTCGCAGCTGTCCCAGCCGAGCGCTTCCATCTCCTTGCGCGAGGTCGGCAGGAATTTCGCCGTGCCGAAACGGGCCGCCCAGTACTTGCGGTAGCTGGTCAGCGGCTTGGCGGCACGCGCGAAAAAGGAGACGTCGACGGGAGCGTTCATCGGTGGGAGTTGACAGCGCCGCGGAGCGCCGTTGTGGGCAACCCTCGATTTTAGGGTTTTCCACCATGCCTGTCGCCCCGACCGAGGTGTGACCGGACTTTCCCGAAGGACTCATGCCGGGCCAATTTGATTGCCAAAGTCAAACAACTTAATGACAATGGCAACCATGTCCACGACTTCGCTTCCCATCGATACCGCCGCCGTCAAGGCGATCCGCCAATTCAACCGCTTCTACACCCGCCGCATCGGCGCCCTCGATCCCTACCTGGGCAGCGCGATGTCGCTGACCGACGTGCGCGTTCTCTACGAGCTGGCGCACCGCGAGGTACCCGTTGCGAGCGAGATCGGGCGCGACCTCGGGTTCGACGCCGGCTACCTCAGCCGCATCCTGCGCCGCTTCGAGAACGAAGGCTGGCTGGTGCGCGAGCCCCATCCGCGCGACGCACGCCAGAGCGTGCTGCGCCTGACCGAGGCGGGCCATGCCGCTTTCGCGCCGCTGCAGCAGAAGTCGCGCGAAGAGGCGGCCGCCCTGCTCGCCTCGCTGGCGCCCGCCCAGCGCCAGCAGCTGGTGCACGCCATGGGCACGGTGCAGTCGCTGCTCGATCCCCAGGCGCCGCCGGAGCGGCCTCAAGCCGCCATCCTGCGCGAGCCCGGCCCCGGCGACATCGGCTGGGTGGTGCAGCAGCACGGCGAGATCTACGCGCGAGAGTACGGCTGGAACAGCACCTTCGAGGCGCTCGTCGCGAACATCGCAGGCGAGTTCCTGCTCAAGTTCCAGCCCGAATGGGAGCGCTGCTGGATCGCCGAGCTCAACGGCGAACGGGTCGGCTCGATCTTCGTGGTGCGCAAGTCGGCCACGGTGGCGCAGTTGCGCCTGTTGATCCTCACGCCCGGCGCGCGCGGGCTGGGGCTGGGCGGCAAGCTGGTGGACGAATGCATCGCCTTCGCACGCCTGAAGGGCTACCGCAAGATGGTGCTGTGGACCAACAGCTGCCTGACGGCCGCCCGCGGCATCTACGCCAGCCGCGGCTTCGAGCTCACGGCTTCGGAGCCGCACGAGGGATACGGCACGCCGCTGGTGGGCGAGACCTGGGAATTGAAGCTGTAGCAGGCCCTGCCTGACTGGCCCCTTCCCCCTCTGGGGGAAGGTTGGGATGGGGGCAGGCAGAGCTTTCGATGGATACGCCGCGTGCCCCCACCCCGGCCCTCCCCCAGAGGGGGAGGGAGAAGGCTCACTGCATGAACCAACCGTGGCTCACCACCAGCGACTGCCCGGTCAGCGCATTCGTCGGGAACCCCGCGAACAGCAGCGCCACACGCGCCACGTCCTCCGTGGTCGTGAACTCGCCGTCGACCGTCTCCTTCAGCATCACGTTCTTGATGACTTCCTGCTCGGTGATGCCCAGCGTCTTCGCCTGTTCGGGAATCTGCTTCTCCACGAGCGGCGTGCGCACGAAGCCCGGGCAGATCACGTTGGCGCGCACGCCGTGCTTGGCACCTTCCTTCGCGACCGTCTTGGCCAGGCCGATGAGGCCATGCTTGGCCGTCACGTAGGGCGCCTTCAGCAGCGAGGCCTCCTTGGAGTGCACCGAGCCCATGTAGATCACGCTGCCGCCGCGGCCCTGCGCGTACATGTGCTTCAGGCAGGCCTTGGTGGTGAGGAAGGCGCCGTCGAGGTGGATGGCGAGCATCTTCTTCCAGTCGGCGAAGCTGAATTCCTCCACCGGATGCACGATCTGGATGCCCGCGTTGCTGATCAGGATGTCGATGCCGCCGAAGGCCGCCGCGCCCTCTTCCACCGAGGCGTTGACCTGGTCTTCGTTCGTCACGTCCACGCCCACGCCGATGGCCTGCGCGCCCGTGGCCTTGAGTTCGGCCGCGGTGGCGTCGGCCGCTTCCTTGTTCAGGTCGGCAATGATGATCTTGGCGCCTTCCTGCGCGAACAGGATGGCGATTTCCTTGCCGATGCCGCTGGCCGAGCCGGTGATGTAGGCGACCTTGTCCTTGAGTTGCATGGTGATTTCCTTGACGGTTGGGGTTGGAAAGCCGACGACCTGAGGCCGCCAGCAAGAATCAGGCGAGATAGTCGTGCTCGACGGTGCCGAGCGCGAGCGTCATGTCGGCGATATAGTGCACCGCCGACTCCACCTTGCGCACCGGCAGGTCGGCAACCGGCGCGAGCGCATGTGGATGCAGTTCGAGCGAGCCCGGCCCGCCCCATGCGCCGTGCAGCGTCACGTCGACCATGTGATAGCGCACCAGCTCGCAGATGCGGGCCGTGCCGTCGACGTGCGGAATGATCTTCAGCAGGAAATTCGGCTGCGCGATGCCCGCCAGGATGGGCGCAGGGTCGAGCGTGCGGTGCTTGAAGCCCATCGTAGCCTTGGCGATGCGCACCTTGCCATAGTCGAGCGTACCGACCACCACGTCGGTCTCGTAGTCGAGCACCGGCGAGGCGAGCTTCTTCGGAAAGCCCCAGAGCTCGCGCCCGCCGGCGATGGGCGGATGGTCGTTCAGGTACATCGCATGCACGTAGGAGCCCTTCTCCACGCCCTTGTCGGTGCGCAGCTGCACCGGAACGACCTGGCCCGACTCGGTGTAGTCGCCGAAGCCGGTGGAATCGGGCATGCGGATGAACTCGTACTTCACCAGCGGCTCGACCACCTCGAGCGGCTCCGGTACCACCGCGCGCAGGGCCTCGATGTCGGTGCGGTACGTGATGATCAGGAATTCGCGCCTGATGAAGCGGTAAGGGCCTGGCGGAAAGGCGGGGCTGGTCAGCGGCATCGCGAATGCCGTTCGTCGCACGTCTTCAATGTTCATGATGCAGACATTTCCTCCTGGTGAAGCTGAAGCGGTGAAGTGACGGCCCAGTCTCGCGCTGGTTTCTTAGCCGGGGCTGAATCGACCGTCGCCCAGGCAGCTCATCGAGAAAGCCCGGGCCGCTTGACGCGCCCCGAGCCGTGCTCGCCGAGGTCGAAGGTGGTCACGCCGTTCACGGTGGCATCGGCGCGCAGCGTCTCGGGATGGGCCAGCGTCACGCGCATGTCGCGCGCGCCGGCCTCCCAATGCTCTTCGACCGCGGCGCGCGAGAACTCGTAGTCCTTCGATTCCAGCTCGTAGGGCTTGTCGCGGTAGATCAGGTGGAAGATGTCGATGGGCTCGTGCGTGAGCTGCGACTGCACCGCGTGCACGCTAGGGTCGTTGCGCAGGTGGGCCGGCAGCTTGGAGATCAGGTCCGCAATGGCCTGCTGCAGGTTCATGTTGGCGGCCAGCGCGTCGGTGTTCATGCGCGTGCGGCTCGAGTAGGTGATGTCCTTCTGCCGCTCCATCACGCCGGCCATGTTGCGCGGCATCTCGCCGCGCGCGTTGAACAGGTCGACCTGCAGCACCACCAGCGGCTCGTTGCGCGGATGCGTGTCGAGCACGTACTGCAGCGGCGTGTTCGAGACGATGCCGCCGTCCCAGTAGTCGTCGCCGTCGATGCTCACCGGCGCGAAGCCCGGCGGCAGCGCGCCGCTGGCCATGATGTGCTCGGGCCCGATGCGCTGGCGCGTGTTGTCGAAGTACACCGAGTTGCCGGTGCGCACATTCACCGCGCCCACGCTGAAGCGGGCCTCGCAGGCGTTGATGCGGTCGAAGTCGACGAGCCGCTCCAGCGTCGACTTCAGCGGCGAGGTGTCGTAGTAGCTCAGCAGCGGCGCCGCGCCGCCCATCAGGAAGGCCGGCGAATAGCGCGGCTCGAAGAAGCCCGGAATGCCCACCAGCGAGGCCATGGTGGCGCTGTACTGGTTCTGCGTGGCCCGGTCTCCGAGCCACGAGGGCAAGCGCTGCGAAGGCCCGGAAGACACCAGGTGCCAGAACTCGCGAAGCCGATCGACCCGCTTTTCCTGCGCATTGCCCGCGATCAGCGCGGCGTTGATGGCGCCGATGGAGACGCCGGCGATCCAGTGCGGCTGCAGTTCGGTCTCGCTGAGCGCGGCGTACACGCCGGCCTGGTAGGCGCCGAGCGCGCCCCCGCCCTGCAGCACCAGCGCCTTGCGGGCGGTGCGCATGTCCTCGCGGCGCGAGGCGAACGGGTCGAGGGGCTTGGAGGCGGCACGGGTTTTCTTCTTCGGTGGTGTCGTCGTCATGCGTTCATTTGACACCAGCCCCGCGACGCCAAGCTGACCAGGGGCTGTTGCCCCTGGAACGGCTTCACATCTTCGGCAGCATCTGCCCCCGGATCTCGCCGCCGGGGTTGGCGGCCGTGTGGATGTTGGCGTACCACTTGCCCGCCGACAGGTCCGCGGCCTGCGCCGGCGTGAGCGTGGCCTGCCCCTCGATCGGGCTCGCCGGATTGGCGAAGGGCAGCACCACACCCGCATTGGCGCCCGCGGCCGCCGGGCCGTGGAAGTGCGCCATGGTCGCCGGGCCGCTCAGCCCCGTGTAGGTGATCTTGTACTTGAGCACATTGGTGTCGCGGTCGAGCCAGGCCTCGGCCATGCCGCTGCCGCGCGTCATGTTCGGCGGGACTTCGCTCGCCGCATTCATTGCGCCGCTGAAGCTCGCAACGTTCGACTTCGACATCATTCCGCAGCCGGCCAGCGCGGCACCGGCAACGCCGGCGACGAGGGCCGCACGCAAAAGAGCGCCATATTGGGTCATGAGCTTTATCTCCTGGTTGTGAAGGCGACCAAAGCATAGGCAACTGCACGGGCTCCGTCCTGTCGGCCATCGCCCCGACTTGGGCCCGAGCGCACAACCTGAAAGAGAATGTGTCGATGACCTCCCCCGCCTCCACAGCCCTCTCCAACACGCTCCCCACGGCCCGCGAAGTGGTCGATTTCTGGCGCGAGGCCGGCCCCGAGCGCTGGTTCGCCAAGAACGACGCCTTCGACGACGCCTTCATCTCCCGCTTCTCGGATGCCCACCAGGCCGCCGCCCGCGGCGAACTCGACCGCTGGGCCGCCGACGGCCAGGGCGCATTGGCGCTGCTGGTGCTGCTCGACCAGTTCCCGCGCAACGCCTGGCGCGGCAATCCGCACATGCTGGCCACCGACGGAAAGGCACTGGCCGTGGCAAAGCAGGCCATCGAGGCGGGCTTCGACCGGCAGTGCGAGCCCACGCTGCAACGTTTCTTCTACCTGCCCTTCATGCACTCCGAGGTGCTGGCCGAGCAGGAGCGCTCGGTGGAGCTCAACGCCGCGCTCGACGACAACACCCAGCGCTATGCCGTGCTGCACCGCGACATCGTCGCGCGCTTCGGCCGCTTTCCGCACCGCAACAGGATGCTGGGGCGCACCAGCACGGCGGAGGAACAGAAGTTCCTGGACGAAGGCGGCTTCGCGGGCTGAAGCGCGAGGCGGCGCCGCTCAGTCGTCGTTGTGCGGCAGCGGCGCCTCGCGCGTGGGCGACGGGTTCAGCTCGGCGATGCCCTTGGTGTCCTTCATCGAGCCGTAGGTGCGCGCGTAGACCCAGGTGAACTCCGCGCCCAGCAGGAAGATCTGCGCCGAGTAGTACACCCACACCAGCACCACCACCAGCGAGCCCGCCGCACCATAGCCCGAGGCCACGCTGCTCTTGCCGATGTACAGGCCGATCAGGTGCTTGCCCACGGTGAACAGCAGCGCCGTCACCGCCGCACCCACCCACACGTCGCGCCACTGCACCTTCACGCGCGGCATGATCTTGTAGATCATCGCGAAGATCACCGTCACCATCGCGAAGCTGAAGACGAAGTTGACGACCTGCGCCGTCGTCTCCCAGGCACCGAACACCGGCGACCACCACTTGCCCACCGCCGCGAGCGCCGCGCTCGCCACCAGCGACACCATCAGCAGGAAGCCGATGCCCATGATCATGCTGAACGACAGCAGCCGCACGCGCAGCATGTTGAACAACCCCTTGGTGTTGGTACGGGCCGGCGCGCGCCAGATGCGGTCGAGCGCGTCCTGCAGCTCGCCGAACACGGTGGTGGCGCCCACCACCAGCAGCCCGATGCCGACCACGGTGGCCACGATGCCCTCGGTCGGCTTGTTCACGGCCTTGAGCATGCCCTGCACCGCGGCCGCGCCCTGCTCGCCCATCAGGCCCGAGAGCTGCGCGAAGATCTCGCCACGCGCGGCCTCCTGGCCGAACACCAGGCCCGCCACCGCGATCACGATCAGCAGCAGCGGCGCGATCGAGAACACCGTGTAGTAGGCCAGCGCGGCGCCCATGCTCGGGGCGTAGTCGTTGGACCACGAGTTGAAGGCCCGGCGGCAGAGATCGAAGAGCGCGCGCAGTTGCGTGACCATGCTGGAATGTCCTCCTTGGAACCCTTGAAGCGGCAGGGCACCGCCGTGTCGCGGCGGCGCCCTGCATGTCGAATGCCTGCCTACGATAATCGCTCGACATGCAACCGTCTCCCCCCGCAGCCCATCCCCAGTCGCCGCGCGACCTTTTTGTTTCGTTCACCTGGCTCGCGCTGCAGGGCTTCGGCGGAGTCCTCGCCATCGTCCAGCGCGAGATGGTCGAGAAGAAGAAATGGCTCACGCCCGAGCAGTTCCTGGAAGACTGGGCCGTGGCGCAGGTGATGCCGGGGCCCAACGTGATCAACCTCGCGCTGATGATCGGCGACCGCTACTTCGGCCTGCGCGGCGCGCTGGCGGCGGTGGCGGGCATGCTGACCATCCCGCTGGTCGTGATCCTCGCGCTGGCCGTGCTGTACGCGCACTACGCCGGCAATCCGCAGGTGGCGGCCGCGCTGCGGGGCATGGGGGCGGTGTCGGGCGGGCTCATCGCCGCCACGGGCGTCAAGCTGGTGCCCCAGCTGCGCAAGCACCCCCTGGGCTTCGCGACCTGCCTGGTCATCATGGCGCTGGTGTTCGCGGCCATCGCGGTGCTGAAGATTCCGCTGGGCTGGGTGCTGCTGGTGGTCGGCGGCGTGGCCTGCGTCTGGACCTGGAAGAGGATCGCCCCATGACCATCGCCATGCAATGGCACGACTGGCTGGCCCTCTTCGGCCAGTACATGCTGCTGTCGCTCCTGTCGATCAGCGGCGCCATCACCACGGTGCCCGACATGCACCGGTACCTGGTCACGCAGCACGGCTGGCTCACCGACGCGCAGTTCAGCTCCTCGGTCGCCATCGCGCAGGCCGCCCCCGGGCCCAACGTGCTGTTCGTGGCGCTGATGGGCTGGAACGTGGGGCTCAACGCGGGCGGCGGCATCGGCGCCGGGCCGCACGCCTGGGTGCTGGGCCTCTTCGGACTGCTGGTCACGATGCTGGGCATCATGCTGCCGAGCACCACCCTCACCTACTTCGCCACCCGCTGGGGCCACCGCAACCGCACGCGCCGCGAGGTCCGAGCCTTCAAGCAGGGCATGGCGCCCGTGGTGGTGGGCCTGCTGATCGCCACCGGCTGGGTGCTGGCGGCGGGAAACCATGCCGGCGATGCGCCCGCGTGGCACCTGTGGCTGCTGACCGGCGCCGCCGCGCTTATCGTCTGGCGCACGCGCATCCACCTGCTCTGGCTGCTCGGCGCCGGCGCGGTGCTGGGCGCCGTGGGCTTCGTCTGATCTTTTCCATCCTCTTCAACAGGAACACATCGACATGTCGCAACTTCGCCCGCTCGGCCGCTCCGGCCTTCAGGTTTCCCCGCTCGCCTTCGGCGGCAACGTGTTCGGCTGGACCGTCGACGAGGCGGCCTCGTTCAAGCTGCTCGATGCCTGGCTGGATGCGGGCTTCAACTTCGTCGACACCGCCGACGTGTATTCGGCATGGGTGCCGGGCCACACCGGCGGCGAGTCGGAGACCATCATCGGCAAGTGGCTCAAGCAAAGCGGCAAGCGCAACCGCGTGGTGCTGGCCACCAAGGTCGGCAAGCCGATGGGCGAAGGCAAGGTGGGCCTCGCGCCCAAGTACATCCGCGAAGCCGTGGAGGCCTCGCTCAAGCGCCTGCAGACGGACTACATCGACCTCTACCAGTCGCATGACGACGATGCCAACACCCCGCTGGAAGAAACGCTGGGCGCCTTCGACAAGCTGATCAAGGAAGGCAAGGTGCGCGCGATCGGCGCATCGAACTACACCGCGCCGCGCCTGGCCGAGGCGCTCGACGTGTCGGAGCGCCTGGGCATCGCCCGCTACGAGAGCCTGCAGCCGCTGTACAACCTCTACGACCGCGCGGTGTTCGAAGACGCGCTGGAGCCGCTGTGCATCAAGCGCGAAGTGGGCGTGATCAACTTCTACGCGCTGGCCGCCGGCTTCCTCACGGGCAAGTACCGCACCGAGGCCGATGCCGCCAAGAGCCCGCGCGGCGCCAACACCACCAAGAAGTACCTCAACGAGCGCGGCCTGCGCATCCTCGATGCGCTCGACAAGGTGGCCCAGCAGTACAACGCCAAGCCGGGCCAGGTCGCCATCGCATGGCAGATCGCGCGCCCCGGCGTGACGGCACCGATCGCCAGCGCGACCTCCATCGCGCAGCTCGAGGAGCTCGTGGTCGCCACCCAGCTGAAGCTGGACGCGGGCACCATCGAGATGCTGAACCGCGCCAGCGCCGAGACGGCGAAGCCCGCAGCCTGATCCGATGGGCACCTTCGACGCCATCGCCGCCCCTACGCTGGAGCACTTCGCCGACCTGCGCATCCAGGTCGGCGTGCCGCAGGTGCTGGGCAGCAGTCCGCGCGGGCTGCGCCGCGTGGTGCCGATCCTCAGCGGCGAGGCCATCGGCCACGGCTGGCGCGCGCGCGTGCTGCCGGGCGGCAGCGACTTCCAGCTGATCGTGAGCGACACGCTCTCCGAGCTCGATGCGCGCTACGGCCTCGAGACCGACGCGGGCGACCTGATCTACGTGCACAACAGCGCGATGCGCAGCGCCTCGCCCGAGGTGATGGCCAGGCTGCTGCGTGGCGAGCCGGTCGATCCCTCGCAGGTGTACTTCCGCTGCAGCCCGCGCTTCGAGACCGCATCGGCGTCGCTGAAGTGGATCAACGAGCGCATGTTCACCGGGGCCGGCATGCGACATCCGGCCGAGGTGGTGATGCGCTTCTTCGCGCTGAACTGACCGGCCTATCCGTCGACCGGGTTCAACGGCGTGGCAAGGATGCGCTGGTAGAAGGCCACGTCCAGCCAGCGCCCGAACTTGAAGCCCGCCTGTCGCACCGTGCCCGAGTGCTCGAACCCCAGGCGCTCGTGCAGCGCGATGCTGCCGGCGTTGGCCGCGTCGATGGCGCCGACCATCACGTGCACGTCGCGCTTCACGGCCTCCTCGACGATCGCTTCCATCAGCGTGCGGCCCAGGCCCTCGCCGCGGTGTGCGCTGTCGACGTAGACCGAGTGCTCCACCGTGTACTTGTAGGCGGGAAAGGCGCGGAATGTGCCGTAGCTCGCGAAGCCCAGCAGCTTGCCGTTTTCGTCCTCTGCGCCGATCACCGGGAAGCCGTTGGCGCGCTTGGTGGCGAACCAAGTGGCCATGTTCTCGGCGGTGCGCGGCTTGTAGTCGTACAGCGCGGTGGAGGTGACGATGGCCTCGTTCAGGATGGCCAGGATCGCGGCCGAGTGGGCTTCTTCCGTGCAGGAGATGAGACGCATGGTGCAGTTCCTCGTTCGGGTTTCGTCGAAATTTCGTTCAATATAGGAGAATAATAATCTCATATGAGAAACGATTCATCTCCTGCCGACGTTTCGAGCCAGAACATCGACATGCTCATCGCCACCCAGCTGCTGGCGTTGCGGCAGGCGCAGGGCCTGAGCCTCGCGGAGCTGGCCGAGCGCTCTGGCGTGAGCAAGGCCATGATTTCCAAGGTGGAGCGCGCCCAGAGCAGCCCCACGGCCGTGCTGCTGGGAAAGCTGGCAGCCGGGCTCGGCGTGCCGCTGGCGCAGCTGCTGACCGAGGAGAAATTGCAGCCGAAGCGACTGCGCAAGCACGCCGAGCAGGAGGTCTGGCGCGACCCGCAGGCCGGCTACCTGCGGCGCCAGGTCGCCGAGCGCCACGCGGGCAGCGGCGTCGAGATGGTCGAAATCGAACTGCCGCGCGAGGCGCAGGTCGATTACCCGCGCTGGAGCGGCAAGCCGTATCGGCAATGCCTCTGGATGCTCGAAGGCGAGCTGCGGGTGGACTACGGAGACGAGCGTTTCGAACTCGCGCCGGGCGACTGTCTCGACTTCGGCGTCGACCGGCCCCTGGTCTTCAAGGCGCTGGGGCGCGGCGCCTGCCGCTACCTGCTGGTGGCAAGCCCGGAGTAGGCAGCGCGCGAAAACGTCGTACCCCGTCGTACCCGGCGGGTAGGCAAGCTCCCACATGCACATCCGGCGCGCACCGGTGCTGCTGGCGGCGCCGCCCGCAATACTGCAAGGCATTCAGACTTCCGGAGGAACGACGATGTCTTTCGTGCTCTACATGATCGGTTTCCTGATTTTCCTGGGCGGCATTGCCTGGGGCGCATCGGTGGCGGGCGTGCCCACGCTCTACATCGGCATCGGTGCGGTGATCCTGCTGGGTATCGGCATCTTCAGCGCGGTGGGCCGCACGCGCGGCAAGGACCCCTCCTGAGTTCACGCGGGCTTCACGCCGCCCGCACAGAGGGTCGCTAACTTCGCAGCGCGCATCGCGACAGGCGGTGCGCGTTGCTTCAAGTCAGCGGCCCCATGCATACATCTTCTCCAACCTTCTTTTCCCCGCTTCTTCCCTCCGCATCTTCGGCGGCGCCCGCGCCGGCCTCTGCTGCCGGCAACGGCATGGGCCATATCAAGGTCGACCTGCTCGTCGTCGGTGCCAGCTTCGCGGGCCTTGCCTGCGCCCGCGCCGCGGCGCTTGCGGGCCTCAGCGTGATGGTGCTGGAGAAGAAGACCGCCGCCGGCGCCAAGCTGCACACCACCGGCATCATCGTCAAGGACGCGGTCGACAGCGTTCCCTGGCTGGCCGAAGTGCCGCCCGCACTGGTGCGCCGCATCGAGGGCGTGAGGCTCTATGCCCCCGACATGCATCACGTGGACCTGCACGCGCCCGGCTACTGGTTCTGGGCCACCGACGCGCCCGCCCTGCTCGACTGGATGGTGGATTCGGCACGCGCCTGCGGCGTCGACGTGCGGCTGGGCATGCTCTTCGAGCAGGCGCTGTGGCTCGACGGCCGCTGGGAAGTGCCGCTGACGCACGGCCCGTGCATCACCGCCACCTACCTCGTGGGCGCCGACGGTCCGCATTCGCGCGTCGCCAAGGCGCTGGGCCTGTCGCGCAACACGCGCTTTCTGTACGGCGTGGAGCACGAATACCAGGGCGCAAGGATGGCACCCGATCTCCTGCACTGCTTCATCGACCGCAAGCTCGCGCCCGGCTATATCGGCTGGGCGCTCGAGGGCGTGGGCGTGAGCCAGATCGGGCTGGCGCGGCGCATGGTGCACGACGACGCGGGCGCGCTGAGGCTCGAGCCGTTGCTGCGCAAGATAGCCCCGGTGGTCACACCCGGCGATGCGCCGCCCGTCGCGGTGCGTGCGGGCATGATCCCCTGCGGCGGCGTGCTGCCGGTGGTGGCACGCGAACGGGCGCTGCTGGTGGGCGATGCAGCGGGCATGGTTTCGCCGGTGACCGCCGGCGGCATCCACACGGCTCTTCTGCACGGCCAGGGCGCGGGCGAGGCCGTGGCGCGATTCGTCCGCGGCGAGGCCGGCGACCCGGCCACGTGGTTCGTGCGCGGCTATCCCCGCTTCAGGCTCAAGCGCGCGCTACGCTGGGCCTTCGACCATTTCCAGAACGACTGGATGTTCAATCGCCTGCTGGGCACGCCGCCGATGCGGCGCATGGCGGAACTCGTCTACTTCCACCGCAAGGGTGGATCGCTGCCGAGAGGCTAGCTAGGCGCTGCGCTGCCGCATCGCCTCGTAGAGGCACACGCCGCTGGCCACCGAGACATTCAGGCTCTCGACCGCGCCGGCCATCGGGATGCTCACCAGCTCGTCGCAGGTCTTTCGCGTGAGCTGCCGCATGCCCTCGCCCTCCGCCCCCAGCACCAGCGCCAGCGGGCGCTTGAAGTCGCTCTGGTAGATGGTGCCCGGCGCGTCGTCGCTGGTGCCCACGCACCAGATGTTGCGCTCCTTGAGTTCATTCAACGTGCGCGCGAGATTGGTGACCATGAAGTACGGCACCGTCTCGGCCGCGCCGCTCGCCACCTTGGCGACGGTGGCGTTGATGCCCGCCGCGTGGTCCTTGGGGGCGATGACCGCGTGCGCGCCCGCACCGTCGGCCACGCGCAGGCAAGCACCGAGGTTGTGCGGATCGGTCACGCCGTCGAGCACCAGCAGCAGCGGCACGGTGCCGGCCTCTTCGAGGCCTTCGAGCAGTTCGTCGAGGGAACGGACCTGGGCCACGGGCTCGACGCGCGCCACCACGCCCTGGTGGCCGTGGCTGCCGCTGAGCTTGGAAAGCCGGGCGCCGTCGGCCTCGATGAGCCGCACGCCGGTTTCCTGCGCGCGCGCGAGGAACTGTTTCATGCGCGCATCGCGACGGCTGGCGTCGAACAGCACCTCGAGCACCGACTTGGGCGCGGTCTTGAGGCGCACGCCCACGGCATGGAAGCCGAAGATCACTTTGGGGGAAGACATCCGTCGATTATCCCCGCCCCCTCGGGGCCGGCCGCCCAGCCCCTTTCGCTCAGGCGATCGGCAGGCCGCTGAGCGCGCGGGTGCGCTCGTCGTGCAGCTCCTGCACCGCCAGCGCGCTCGGATGAACCTTCGCGGCGTTGCCCACGCTCTCCAGGTACTGGCAGGCCGCGTGACCCTGGGCGGCCTTTTCATAGCGCGCGATCCAGGCATCGCGTGCGGGCAGCTTGTCGGGCGAGACCGGCCACACGCCGGGCCGGGGCCGCATGTGGTCGCCGATGCCGATGCGCCAGGGCTTGGCGCTCACGCGGGCGCGAAAGCAGTTCTGGTTGCGGCACATGCGCGCGTAGACCTTGTCGACGCCCAGTGCCTGGAAGCACTCGGCCACTGCGGCATCGGCCGCGTTGAAGACGTCGTGCATCGCCAGCAGGCGAAAGCCTGCCGGCGTGCGGTAGATGCGCAGGTGCCAGTCGGGATGCTGCTGCATGAAGCGCGCGATGCGCTCCGCGGCTCGCTTCTCGGGCGCGGGGTTGCCGCTGTGCTCGCCGCGCTTCTTGCGCTGGCCGATGACCCAGGCCACGGCGAAGACCACGATGCCCGCGATCAGCCCGCCCAGCCAGGTCCTGGCGGCCCAGCCGCCGACCACGCCTGCGATCAGCGCCGGCACCAGCGCGAAGCCGAACACGCTGCCGCGCAGGGGCTCCTCGAAATCGATGTCGACGAACAGCACGTCGGGCGTGTTGAGGCAGCGCGCGCCGTAGGTGTTGCGGGTGATGACGGCGTCGCCCTGGCGCTCGACGATTTCCTCGCGGATCGGCACGCCCTCGGCGCCGTTGTAGGGCATCTTGCGCTCGCGGCGTTCGAGCTGCTCGCCCTTGTGGGCGATGCGGTCGAAGGCCTCCCGCGTGCGCTGGTCGGCGTGCGCCTGCGCGGCAACCGGGCTCTCGTCGGACCAGCCGAAACGGCGCACGGTGATCTGCTTGCCGGCCACGCGCTCCTGGACGCGGCCTTCGGCCCAGAACTGGGGAACGATCATCGTCTCAGACCTTTCCGCCGAACAGCAGCCAGACCATGACCGCCGCGAGCAGGATGATCAGGACCGGCAGCCACTTGTAGCCGGCGCCCTGCACGCGACCGGGCTCGACCATCGGGCGCCGGGGCATGTGCTGGGTGAGCGGGCCGAAGCTGCCGAGCGCGGGGTCGTCATGGTTGTCGACCAGCCGCTTGGCGGCCGACAGGCTCAGTCCGGTGGCTTCGCGCGTGAGGCGGATGGCCTCGATCTTGTTGCCCTGCGCCAGGGCCGCGAGCGCGATGGACGGCATCGACGCGAAACCGCGGTCCTGCATGGCCGCGGTGGGGACGCCGCGGCCGCCGCCGTTGTCGTCCTCTCCCCTTTCGAGCCGGTCGGCATACCGGTCCACAGCTTCCTTGGCCGACTTGAGGTCCACGCCCGTGCGGCTGCGCACGATCTTGATGGCCTCGATCATCCTGCCGCGCTGCAGCGCCAGGACGGCGTCGGGCGGAAGCTCCTCCATGAATATCTCCTCGAAAGTGGCGGGCGCCTTATTTATGTTTCATAGCTTATTGCGCTTGTCAGGCGGGCGCCAGAGCCACTTTTTCATTAAGGGCGACGCGCCCGGCCTCGATGGTGATACGTCGTTCGCAGCGCGCCGCGATGCCGCGGTCGTGGGTGACGAGCACGAGCGTGGTGCCCAGCTCGCGGTTCAGGTCGAACATCAGCTGCATGACCTGCTCGCCGGTGGCGAAGTCGAGGCTGCCCGTGGGCTCGTCGGCCAGCAGCAGCGCCGGCTGGACGACGAAGGCGCGGGCCAGCGCCACGCGCTGCTGTTCGCCGCCGGAGAGCACCTTCGGGTAGTGGCCCAGGCGCTGGCCGAGGCCGACGCGGCCGAGCATTTCGGTCGCGGCCTTGCGGGCGTCCTTGCGGTTGGCCAGCTCCAGCGGGAGCATCACGTTCTCGAGAGCGCTCAGGTTGCCCAGCAGCTGGAAACTCTGGAAAACGAAACCCACGCGCTGAGCGCGGACGGCGGCGCGCTCGTCCTCGTCGATGGCGAAGATGTCCTGCCCCGCGAGCTTCACCGTGCCGCGCGTGGGCGTATCCAGCCCGGCAATGATCGACAGCAGCGTGCTCTTGCCCGAGCCCGAGGCGCCGACGATGGCGGCGGTTTCCCGCGCGCCGAGGGTGAAATCGATGTCCTGCAGAATGTCCAGCGTACCTGTCGAATCGGTGACGGACTTGAACACATGCTCGACGGCGACAATGGCATCAGACGGGGGTTGGGACATGGAAAGGCTCTGGTTTTGAATCGACGTGACTTTATCTTGACCACCACCGCGCTCGGCAGCGCGGGGCTATGGACGACCGCGGCGCAAGCCCAGGCACAGGCTCAGACTTCTTCGTCTTCGGGCAAGCCGGTGATCCTGGTGCTCGGCGATTCGCTGAGCGCAGAGTACGGCCTCAAGCGCGGCGAAGGCTGGGTACCCTTGCTCGAAAAAAGGCTTGCGCAGCAGAAGGTCGCGGCCACGGTGGTCAACGCCAGCATCAGCGGCGACACCAGCTCCGGCGGCCGCGCCCGCTTCGCGCCGCTGCTCACGCAGCACAAGCCCAGCCTCGTGGTGCTCGAACTCGGCGCCAACGACGCCCTGCGCGGCCTGCCGCTCGCGGACACCGAGAGCAACCTGATGCAGATCACCAGGGCGGCCCAGACAGCGGGCGCGAAGGTGCTGATCGTCGGCATCCAGGTGCCGCCCAACTACGGCGGCGACTACACGCGGCGCTTCGAGGCGGTTTTCTCCAAGGTGGCCGAGGCGACCAGGTCCGGCCTCGTGCCGTTCCTGCTCAAGGGCGTGGCCGACGCGCCCGATGCGCTCTCGCTGTTCCAGGCCGACCGCATCCACCCGACGGCGGCCGCGCAGCCGCGGCTGCTCGACAACGTCTGGCCCGAACTGCGCAAGCTGCTGCCCAAGCAATGAAAAAAAGCCGCCGCAGGCACGGGCCTGTGAACTGACCCCAAGAAGTTGGACAGTTAGAAGCTAATGGCACAAGGCCTGAGTTCGGTACTGTACTGGGCTCAGGCCTTTGAGTTTGAGCTTGATGCGGTGGTGGTTGTAGTAGTGAATGTAGCGGTGCAGGCCGCGCTGGAGCTCTTCGACACTGGCGAACTCGTTGAGGTAGAAGAACTCGGCTTTCAGCGTGGCGAAGAAGCTCTCCATCGCAGCGTTGTCCAGGCAGTTGCCCCTGCGTGACATGCTTTGGGTCAAGCCCCAGGTGCTGAGTTGGCGCCGATAGGCGGGCATCTGGTAATGCCAGCCCTGGTCGGAGTGCAGCAGCGGGGCTGCTGCCTGGCCTGCCAGCTTGGACAGCGCCTTCTTGAGCATGTTGCCAACCAGCGGGAAGACAGGGCGCCTTTGCATCTCGTAGGCCACGATCTCCCCGTTGTACAGGTCCATGACGGGCGACAGGTACAGCTTGCTGCCATCGACATTGAACTCAGTCACGTCAGTCACCCATTTCTCGTTCGGCCGCTCGGCCTGGAACTGGCGATCAAGAAGATTCGGCGCCGGCGCGTAAGCGACTGCTCCTCGATAGGCGCGGTACTTCTTGGGACGAACCAGCGATTTCAGGCCCAGGCCCTGCATCAGACGCTGCACCGTCTTGTGATTGACCGCCCGGCCTGCCCGGCAAAGCTCGGCGGTGATGCGTCGATAGCCGTAGCAGCCCTTGTGGCGCTCGTAGATGGCCCGGATGTGTGACTTCAGGCTGGCGTACTTGTCGCCTGCCTCCAAGACCTTCGCCTGGTAGTAGAACGTGCTGCGCGACAGCCCCGCCGTCTTCAGCAGCATTGGCAACGGGTAATGCGGCCTCAGCTCGATGACGGCTTGCGCTTTGTCCGCGCAGCTTGCCGCCTGGCCCGAACCAAGGCCTCCAATTTTTTTAGATACGCCACCTCCGCGCGCAGGTATTCGTTCTCCTTGCGCAGCGTCTCCAGGTCGTGCGCATCGTCGGCCTGCGGCGGCTGTAGCTGGGGTGGCTTGGGCTTGGGAGTCTTCATCTCTCGGGTTTTCGGCTTCAATGCATCGAGACCGCCTTCATGGTAGCGCCGCTGCCATGCGCTGATGACCCCTGTTCCGCCGCGGATGTCGAACAGCACAACCGCCTGGCGAGCTGACAACTCTTCGTGCCGCATGCGCTGCAACACCATCAGCTTGAACTGTGCGTTGTAGCGGACGCGCTTCTTGCACAGCAGCCCCTGCGATCCATGCTGCCGGTAGCTCTCCACCCACTTCCTGACCGTCCCGTGATCCAGGTCGTGGCGCTGCGCCACCGCCACGTAGCTTTGGTTGCCTGCCTCGTAGTCTTGCACTACCGCCAGCTTGAACTTCTCGTCGTACTTCGCCATGAAAAACACCCCAAGGATTGGATCGGTGTCCAACTTTTGGGGTGCAGTTCACCTGCGGCGGCTTTCTTGATGGATCGGCGAGCCTGAAGCGGATCAGCCGTTCTTGGTAGGCAACTCCGGCACCGTGGGCGGATCGCGCTCGAGCGAGGCGACGTCGGTTTCGGGATCTCCGGGAGCCAGCCCGTCGCTGCTCGGATTGAGCTTGCGGTTTGCCTTCTCGCGAAGCTTGTCTTCCTTCTTCTTCTTCTTGGCCAGCTCTTTCTGTCGCTTTTCGTAGCCGTAATTGGGTGTTGCCACTGCTTCTCCTTGAGGCAAGGCAGTCGGGCTGACTGCCGTGGCCTACTGTAAGCGATAACGCCGCAGTCTCGAGGAGGTACCCCATGACACGCCCAAGGCGACCGGATGCGATTTCTTACATCCGTGCCAGGGCCTGCTGGAGGTCGGCGCGCAGGTCTTCCACGTCTTCGAGGCCGATGGAAAAACGCACGAGCGTGCCCTTGTAGGGCCAGCGCGCCACGCTGGCGTCGCGCATCAGGCCGATGTCGTAGGGCACGACGAGGCTGATCGGCCCGCCCCACGAATAGCCGAGGCGGAACAGCTTCAGGCTGTCGCAGAAGCGGTCGACCTGGTCGGTGCTGTAGCGCTCGTCGAACACCACCGAGAACAGTCCGGCGGCCAGGTTGGTTTCGCCGCAGAGGTCGCGCCAGTGGACATGGCCCGGCGAATCCTCGAGCGCGGGATGCAGAACTTGCGCGATCTCCTCGCAGCCGTTGAGCCAGCCGGCCAGTTCGCGCGCCGCGCGGTCGTGCGCGGCGTAGCGCAGTGCGATGCTGGGCAGCGAACGCAGCAGCGTTTCGACGTCGCCCACGCCGATGCCGAAACCCATGCGCATGTGGGTGAGCTTCAGCGCGCGGTGCAGGCGCTCGTCTCGCGTGGTCACGCTGCCCATGAGCACGTCGCCGCCGCCGCTGGGGTACTTGGTGAGCGCGTGCACGGAGATGTCGACGCCCTGCCCGCTGCCGTTGAAATCGAAGGGAGCGAAGGCGAGGCCCGCGCCCCAGGTGTTGTCGAGCGCGGTCATCACGCCACGCGCGCGGCAGATGTTCACCAGGGCCGGAAGGTCGGGGAACTCCATGGTCACCGAGCCGGCTGCCTCCACCCACACCAGGCGCGTGCGATCCGACAGCTTGGCCGCGAGGTCGGCCGGGTTCATCGCGTCGTACAGCCGATGGGTGATGCCGAAATTCGCCAGCTCGCCGGTGGCCAGCGCCTTGTTCGGGCCGTAGGCGTTGTCGGGGATCAGCACCTCGTCGCCGGCCTTCAGGAAGGCGAACGACACCAGCGAAATGGCCGCGAGCCCGCTTGGCACGAGCAGGCATTCGGTGCCGCCTTCGAGCGTGGCCAGGCGCTCCTCCAGCGTGAAGGTGGTGGGCGTTCCGTGCAGGCCGTAGGTGTAGCCGGCCTTTGTGCGCCAGTCGCGCGCGCGCATGGCGGCCACGTCGGCGAAGAACACGGTCGACGCCTTGAACACGCCGGGTTGCGGCGCGGAGAAGGTTGCGGGCGGGACGTAGGGGTGGTGGATCAGGTTCGTGGAAGGCTTGCTCATGGGTGCATGCTAGCGCGACCCGCATACGGGGCCTTGCACGGAGCTTCCGTCGCACAATGCGCGGACCGGCCCTCCCCTTCATCCCGTTTCATGGAAGAAGCCCGAGACAGTGCAGCTGACGCGCCTTGCCCCTCCCCACTTGCGGCCCTTCGTGCGGCTGATGTGGGCCTCGTCGCCCGACGGCACGCCCGACGAGCGACCGGGCGCGCGCGAGCATGTGCTGCCCACCGGGGGCATGCACCTGGTCTTCAGGCTTTCGGGGCCGTCGTTGCGCCTCTTCCGCGATGACTCCGACGCACAGGGATTCACGGTGGGCTACGCGATGGTGGGCGGAACCCGCTCGGCCTTCTTCGTGCGCGACGTGTCGGTGACGACGCGCTCGGTCGGCATCATGCTGCAGCCGGGGGCGGCCCGGGCCCTGCTCGGCGCTCCCGAGGATGCTCTGGCCGAGCGGCATACCCCGCTAGAAGCGCTCTGGGGCGCGGACGCGAACTTCGCGCTCGAACAGCTGCACGGCACCGATTCACTGCAACGGCAGCTTGCCATCGTCGTTGCGCTGCTCGAAACGCGCCTTGCCTCGTCTGCGATGCATGGCCTGCATCCCGCGGTGGCACAGGCGTTGGCCCGCATGTCCGGCGCGAGCGCCAACAACGACGACGGGCAGGCCGGCGCCATCGGCCAGCTCGTGAAGCAAAGCGGCTACAGCCACCGGCGCTTCATCGCGCTGTTTCGCGGCATGACCGGGCTGGCGCCCAAGCAGTACGCTCGCATGCTGCGCTTCGATCGCGTGCTGGGGCAGTTCGTGATGGATCCAGGCCGGCCCTGGGTCGATCTGGCGCTGGAGGCAGGCTACAGCGACCAGGCCCACTTCAATCGCGAATTCCTCGCGATCGCGGGCATGTCGCCCCAGGCCTACCGGCGAGCGGCGCCCGACTCGTCACGGCACGTGCGGGTCTGAGCGCCCCCGCACGCCGGCAAGGTCAAATTCGTTCAAGACCCGAGGCGCCCCGAGTTCCAGAATCGCGCCCATCTCAACCCGAAGGGATAACAAGCCATGGCCATCCACGAACTGTTTCCGTACCTCTGCGTCCACGACGCCAAGGCAGCCATCGAGTTCTACTGCAAGGTCTTCGAGGTGAAGGAGATCTTCCGCCTGACCGAGCCGAGCGGGCGCATCGGCCACGCGGAACTGGACTTCCACAACGGCGCGATCCTGATGATCTCGGAGGAATTCGCCGAATTCGGCATCCTCAGCGCGAAGACGCTGGGCAATACCTCGGTCACGCTGCACCTGCATGTGGACGATGCCGACGCGGTGGTGGCGCGCGCGGTCGCCGCGGGCGCCACGCTGGACATGGCGCCGCAGGACCAGTTCTATGGGGAACGCTCCGGCGTCTTCCATGACCCGTTCGGCCATCGCTGGAACGTGGGGCACAGCATCGAGAAGCTGACGCCGCAGGAAATGCAGCGGCGTTACACCGCCATGTTCACCGACGCCGGGTGACTAGGCGCCGGCCTTGCCGGATCAGACCGACCACTTCTCGATCAGCTTCTCGGCGCCGAGCGAGTCGTAGCCCTCGAAGGGCTGATGGATCCAGGGGTTGGTGGCGAGGTACTCGACCGAGTAGTCTGGCGTGAAGGTCGACAGCGCCTTAGTCCAGATCACGGCGCTGCGCAGCTCGGTGATCGGCTTGTAGTTGTTGCGCAGCATGTCCATCACCGCGTGCAGCGTGTGGCCGGAGTCGGCCAGGTCGTCCACCAGCAGCACCTTGCCCGCGATCTCGCCCTTGGGCGTGGTGATGTAGCGGGCGATGTCGAGGTGGCCCTGCACCGTGCCTGCATCGGCGCGGTACGAGCTGGTCGACATGATCGCCAGCGGCTTGTCGAAGATGCGCGAGAGCACGTCGCCGGGGCGCATGCCGCCGCGCGCCAGGCACAGGATGGTGTCGAACTGCCAGCCCGACTGGTGCACCTTGATCGCGAGCTTCTCGATCAGGTTGTGGTACTCGTCGTAGCTGACGTAGAGATGCTTGCCGTCTTCAGTCAACATAGCGTGGGTCTTCCTTCAATGTCTCTTCTTTGGGAACACCGCGGAACCGGCTTTGCCGGGCCGCTGGTGTTGCCCCCTGCAAGGGGGTTGGCGGCCACACGAAGTGGGCAAGCCTCGGAGGTTGGCCTGATCAGTCGGCCAGGTAGGGGTGGCGCATCATGATCGTGTGGTCGCGGTCGGGGCTGGTCGAGACCATGTGGATCGGCACGCCCGTGACCTGCTCGATGCGTTGCAGATAGAGGCGCGCATTGATCGGCAGCTTGTCGTACTGCGTGACGCCCACGGTGCTTTCGCTCCAGCCTTCCAGCGTTTCGTAGATCGGCGTGCAGCGCTCGATCTCGTCCGCGCCCATGGGCAGGATGTCGGTGGTTTCGCCATCGAGTTCGTAGCCGGTGCACAGCTCCAGCTTCTCCAGGCCGTCCAGCACGTCGAGCTTGGTGATGCACAGGCCCGACAGGCCGTTGACCTGCGCCGAGCGCTTGAGCAGCGCGGCGTCGAACCAGCCGCAACGGCGGCTGCGGCCGGTGGTCACGCCCTTTTCGGCGCCCACGGTGCTCATGTGGTAGCCGGGGGTGCCGGGCGTGGCCCAGTCGAGCTCGGTGGGGAACGGACCGCCGCCCACGCGGGTGCAGTAGGCCTTGGTGATGCCCAGGATGTAGTGCAGCATGCCCGGGCCCACGCCCGAACCTGCGGCGGCGTTGCCGGCCACGCAGTTGCTGGAGGTGACGTACGGGTAGGTGCCGTGGTCGACGTCCAGCAGCGTGCCCTGCGCGCCTTCGAACAGCAGGTTGGCGCCGTCGCGGTTGGCGTCGTTCAGTTCGCGCGAGACGTCGGCCATCATGGGCTTGAGCAGCTCGGCGTGCTTCATCGCCTCGTCGAAGACCTGGTCGAAGTCGATGGCGGGCGCGCCCAGCACCTGCGTCAGCACGTGGTTGTGCAGTTCGAGCAGCACGCGCAGCTTGGCAGCGAAGCGCTCGGGGTGCTTCAGGTCCTGCACGCGCAGCGCGCGGCGGGCGATCTTGTCTTCATAGGCCGGGCCGATGCCGCGGCCGGTGGTGCCGATCTTCTCGATGCCGCCCTTTTCGCGGTAGGCCTCGCGCGCGATGTCCAGCGCGGCGTGGAACGGCAGGATCAGCGGGCAGGCCTCGCTGATGCGCAGGCGCGAACGCACCTCGACGCCGGCCTTCTCCAGCCCTTCGATCTCCTCGAACAGCTTGGCAGCCGACAGCACCACGCCGTTGCCGATGTAGCACTTGACGCCGGGGCGCATGATGCCGCTCGGGATCAGGTGCAACGCGGTCTTCACCCCGTTGATGACCAGCGTGTGGCCCGCGTTGTGGCCGCCCTGGAAACGGACCACGCCCTGGGCGCTCTCCGTCAGCCAGTCGACCAGCTTGCCCTTGCCCTCGTCGCCCCACTGGGTGCCGACGACGACCACGTTTCTTCCGGTGGTTACGCTCATGCTCGTTCCATTACTTCAAAAAATCAGATCGCACGGACACTCCACTGGCCGGCCTGCTCGACGAGCTCGCGGTCGCAGTGGAATTCATCGATTTCGCTGCCATGGCCCGGCAGCACGCAGACTACCGTTTCGCCGGCCTTGCGCAATTGGGCAATGGCCTGACGCAGGCCGGCCGCATCGCTCCAGGGCGCGCGGATGGCGGCGCGCAGCGGACGGGCCGGCAGCACGCCGACCAGCTCGCGCACGTCGAGGCTGAAGCCGACGGCCGGGCGGTTGCGGCCGAACACGGCCCCCACCTCGTCGTAGCGGCCGCCCCGCACCAGCGAATCGGCCGCGCCGGGCACGTAGATGCCGAAGCGCATGCCGCTGTAGTACGCATAGCCGCGCAGGTCGGCCAGGTCGAAGCTGATCTGGCGCCCGGCCACGCCCTGCAGGCCCGCGGCGAGCAGCTTCAGGTCAGCCAGCGCCGCGCCGACTGCCGGCGTGCCCTTCAGGGCCTCGGCGGCCTCGTCGAGCACCGACACGTCGCCGTACAGCTGGATCAGCGCGCGCAGGCCGTCGCGCGAAGCGGCGGGAAAGTCTTTGGTGAGCGATTCGAGCTCGCTCGCGTCCTTGGCGGCCAGCGCCGCGTGCACCCGCGCCAGCGTGGCGCCGTCGACCGGCACGCCGGCGAACAGCGCACGCACGATGCGGGCATCGGCCAGGTCGACGATCACGCCCTCGCGCAGGCCGGCGGCATCGAGGCAGTCGAGTGCCAGCAGCAGGGTTTCGGTGTCGGCCTCGAGGCCGGCGTGGCCGTAGATCTCGGCGCCGAACTGCAGGGGCTCGCGGGTGGCGTGCGGTCGGTCGGGCCGGGTGTGGAGCACCGGGCCGCAGTAACACAGGCGGGCCACGCCGTCGCGGTTCAGCAGGTGGGCATCGATGCGCGCCACCTGGGGGGTGGTGTCGGCGCGAAGGCCCATGCTGCGGCCGGAAAGCTGGTCGACGAGCTTGAAGGTCTGGAGATCGAGCGCCTCGCCGGTACCGGAGAGCAGCGACTTCGAGATGCTCGAGCAGCGGCGGCATCACCAGCTCGTAGCCGTAGCCACGGGCGGTATCGAGCAGCTGGCGTCGAAGTTCTTCGATGTGGCGCGCCTCGGAGGGCAGCACATCGGCAATGTGATCCGGGAGGACCCAGGCGGACATGGGGATCGGGAGCCGTGGTTAAAACGGGATTCTACCGGCTACGGACGCCGGGTCCCGCGCGGGCATCGATCGACGGGGCTGCCTAGCCCAGTATCCAGAGCAGGACCAGACCGATCAGGATGCTGCAGAGCCCGAAGAAGCGCAGCTGGCCGTCGCGCAGCTGCATCAGCTGCCCGAAGCCGCGCCGCCACCCTCCCGGCGACACGAAAGGCAGGATGCCTTCGATCACCAGGACGAGCGCGAGCGCGCTCCAGAAAGTGTCGGCGCTCACGGCTCCTGAGGACGGCTGCGGCCGAAGGTAATCAACGGCGAGGTGCGCTGGTGGCCGAGCCCGAGCCATGCATGGCCCGGAAGAAGTCCGACGACGGGTCGAGCACCATCACGTCGCTCTTCTTGTTGAAGCTCTGCTTGTAGGCCTCGAGGCTGCGATAGAACTGCGCGAACTGCGGGTCGCGGCCGAAGGCCTCGCTGTAGGCGGCTGCGGCCTGGGCATCGCCCTCGCCCTTGATCTTCTGGGCATCGCGGTAGGCGTTCGCCACGATCACCTCGCGCTGGCGGTCGGCGTCAGCGCGGATCTTCTCGCCCTCGGCCGTACCAGTGGAACGCAGCTCGTTGGCCACGCGCTTGCGCTCGGCCTCCATGCGGCGGTAGACCGATTCGGTGATGGCTTCCACGTAGTCGACGCGGGTGATGCGCACGTCGACCACGTCCACGCCCCAGGGCTTGGCGCCCTTCACCACCGAGAGCACCTCGCGCTGCACGTCGGCCATCAGGGCTTCGCGGCGCACAGAGATCAGGTCGCGCACCGTGCGCTTGTTGATGTTTTCCTGGAACGCGTTGCGAACCACGCGGTTGAGCTGCATCGCGCCGGCGTTCTCGTCGAGGCCGACGTTGCGGATGTAGGCCTGCGGGTCGCTGATGCGCCAGCGCACGTACCAGTCGATCACCACGCGCTGCTTCTCTGCCGTGAGCATCGGCTCGGTGTCCACGCTGGAGAGCGTCAGCAGGCGCTTGTCGATGTACGACACGTTCTGGAACGGCGGCGGCAACTTGAAGTTGAGGCCGGGCTCGGTGATGACCTGCTTGATCTGGCCGAGTGCGTACACCACGCCGAACTGGCGTTGGTCGACCACGAAGAGGGTCGAGCTTGCCAGCACGAGCAGCACGAGGATCGAGGTGGCGATGAATCCGATTCTGTTCATGTTCTTGCGGGCCTTTCTCAACGCACGTCGCGGTCACGCGAGCGGCCATCGCGGCCGCGCACGTCGGTCGTGGCGGGGGCCACCGGGATCACCGAGGACTGCGCCGGCGCGGTGCCGGCGACACTGGGGCTGGCCGCATCGACCGGCGTGGCGGCATTGCCGCTGCCGCTGAGCTGCATGAGCTTGTCGAGCGGCAGGTACAGCAGGTTCGAACCCTGCTTGCTGTCGACCAGCACCTTCGTCGTGCTGGCGTAGATTTGCTGCATGGCGTCGGTGTACATGCGGTCGCGCGTCACCTGCGGGGCCTTCTGGTATTCGGACAGCACCGCGCTGAAGCGGCCTGCATCACCCTGTGCCTGCGCCACGATCCGCGCCTTGTAGGCCTCGGATTCTTCCTTCAGCCGCGAGGCCGTACCGGTGGCCAGGGGCACCACGTTGTTGGCGTAGGCCTGCGCATCGTTCTTGGTGCGCTCGCGTTCCTGGCCGGCCTTGAGCACGTCGTCGAAGGCGGCCTGCACCTGCTCGGGCGGACGCACGCCGCCCTGCTGCAGGTTGATGCCGACGACTTCGACGCCGATCTTGTAGCGGTCGAGGATGGTCTGCATCAGCGCACGAACGCGCGGGGCGATCTGGTCGCGTTCCTCGGCGAGCGCCGCGTCCATCTTCATCTTGCCGACCACCTCGCGCACGGAGGTCTCGGCCACCTGCACGACGGTGTCGGCAGGCGACTTGCTCTCGTAGAGCCAGGCGCGCGGGTCGCTCAGGCGGTACTGCACGGCGAACTTGATCTCGACTATGTTCTCGTCTTCCGTCAGCATGGCCGACTCGCGCAGGCCGGTGGAACGCACGATGGCGTCGCGGCCCACGTCGGCGGAACGGATCTGCGTGGTCACCACGACTTCGTGGCGCTGGATGGGGTACGGCAGGCGCCAGTTGAAGCCCGCGCCCACGGTGCTCTTGTACTTGCCGAACTGGGTGATGACGGCCTGCTGGCCTTCGTTCACGATGAAGAAGCCGGTGCCAAGCCAGATCAGCACGGCCACCGCGACCACCAGGCCGATGCCGAAGCCCGCGTTCTTCATGTCGGGTTTGTAGCCGTTGCCGCCACCGCCGCCATTGGGGCGATTGCCGCCGCCCTTGCCGCCGAAGAAGCCGCCGAGCTTGCGATTGAGGTCGCGCCAGAGCTCGTCGAGGTCGGGAGGGCCTTGGTTGGGGCCCTGTCCGCGGGGACGGTTGTCGTTGTTGTTGTTGCCCGAGGGCGGAGGCGTGGGAGCGCCGGGGGGATTGGCATCGGGGGGCCGGTTGCCGGCCGGGCGGTCGCCATTGGAGGACGGCTCGTCGCCACGCCCCCATCGGCCGTCGTTCAGGTTGAACATGCCCAGAAACCCTCTCCGCGCTGGCTTTGAATTCATTCGCTTCGTTCTCTTGTCAGTGGCGGGATTGTGCCCAATCCATCGGTTGCATCGTGCAATTCAGCGTCTGCCGCAGGGGTCATCGTATCGGGTGCGGAGCCCGACTGCCGGGCGAGCTCGGCGCGCAGCAGCGGCACGCCCTCGCCTGTCCTGGCGCTGAGGAAGATGCGGGGGACCTGAACGCCGTCGATTTCCATCTCGTCCTGCAGATGCAGCGGATGCTGCGCGCTTTCAAGGGCATCGAGCTTGTTGAAGACCAGAAGCTGCGGCACGGTGTCCGCGCCGATCTCGCGCAGCACCGTCTGCACCTCGGCCATCTGCTCCGGGTAGTGCGGATTGGAAGCGTCCACGACGTGCAGCAGCAGGTCGGCATCGACCGCCTCCTGCAGCGTGGCCTTGAAGGCATCGACCAGCCCGTGCGGCAGGTCGCGGATGAAGCCCACGGTGTCGGAGATCGACACCTGCCTGCGTGCATCGCCCAGGTAGAGATGGCGCGTGGTGGTGTCGAGCGTGGCGAACAGCTGGTCGGCCGCGTAGGCGCGCGCCTTGACCAGCGAATTGAAAAGCGACGACTTGCCCGCGTTGGTGTAGCCCACGAGCGAGATGTTGAAGGTGTCGCGGCGCTCGCGCTGGCGGCGCTGCGTGCCGCGCTGCTTCTGCACCTTGGCGAGGCGCTCGCGCGTGCGCTTGATCGACTCGCCGATCATGCGGCGGTCGAGTTCGATCTGCTTCTCGCCCGGGCCGCCGCGCACGCCCGCACCGCCGGTCTGACGCTCGAGGTGCGACCAGCGGCGCACCAGCCGCGTGCTGAGGTACTGCAGTCGAGCCAGCTCGACCTGCAACTTGCCTTCATGCGAGCGGGCGCGCTGGGCGAAGATCTCGAGAATGAGGAAGGTCCGGTCGTAGACCGCGACGTCGAGCTGGCGCTCGAGGTTGCGCTGCTGCGCGGGGCTCAGGGCCTGGTCGAAGATGACCTCGCTCGCCCTGTACAGAGCGGCCAGTTCCTTGATTTCTTCGGCCTTGCCGCTGCCAACGAACAATGCCGCGTCGGGCGCCTTGCGCTTGCACGCGAGACGGGCGACGGGGGTGAGGCCTGCGGTCTGCGCGAGCAGGCCGAGTTCCTCGAGTTCGCTGTCGAAATGGGGCAGCCCGAAATCGACGCCGACGAGAACGGCGGCGCCTTCCTGGCGGGGAATCAGTTCAGACAAGCGGGATCGGGAATTGGGAAAAAGCGCGGCAGCGGAGGCTGCCGCGCTCCGCGCGATCAGGCTGCGGCGTCGTCGCTCTCGTTGGCCGAGAAGTTGACGGCACGACCTGGCACGATGGTGGAAATGGCGTGCTTGTAGACCATCTGCGTCACCGTATTGCGAAGCAACACGACGTACTGGTCAAAAGACTCGATCTGGCCTTGCAGCTTGATACCGTTCACCAGGTAGATGGAGACCGGCACATGCTCGCGACGCAAGGTGTTCAGAAAGGGGTCTTGTAGGAGTTGCCCTTTATTGCTCACGATATTCTCCGTGTTCAAGAGTAGTTGTTGGAGGAGAAGACCTTAACACAGGGTTTCCGCGCCGCAGCATTCGGGGCTAAAAGCCTTTGAAAAATAACGTCTCTCAAAAGCCGGAACTTCAACCCCGGTGGGAACTCATCGGCGGCCATCCGCCGACAAACTCTGTCAGTCGTCCTTGTCGACGAAGGGATTGTGGGAGCTCTTGAACTCGATGCGCAAGGGGGTACCCACAAGGTCGAATTCCTTGCGGAAGCGCCCTTCGAGAAAGCGCTTGTAAGCATCGGTCACATGTTCGAGCGAGTTCCCGTGGATCACGATGACCGGCGGATTCATGCCCCCCTGGTGCGCATAACGCAGCTTGGGACGGAACATGCCGCCGCGCTTGGGCGCCTGGAATTGCACCGCCTCCAGCAACAATCGCGTCAACACCGGCGTCGACATCTTGCGCGTGGCCGACTTGTGGGCCTGCGCAATCGCCTGCCACACCGGGCCCAGGCCCTGGCGCTTGATGGCGGAGATGAAATGCAGCGCCGCGAACTTGAGGAACGGCAGCCGGGTCTCGATCTGCCGCTGGATCTGCTCGCGCTGGTAGCTGTCGACCGCGTCCCACTTGTTGATGGCGATCACCACCGCGCGGCCGCTTTCGAGGATGTAGCCCGCGATGTGCGCGTCCTGGTCGGTCACGCCCTGCGTGGCATCGAGCAGCAGCAGCACGACGTTGGCCGACTCGATGGCCTGCAGCGTCTTGACCACCGAGAACTTCTCGATCGCCTCGAACACCCTGCCCTTGCGGCGCAGGCCGGCAGTGTCGATCAGTTCGAAGCGCTGGCCGTTGCGCTCGAAGGGCACGGAGATCGCATCGCGCGTCGTTCCCGGCATGTCGAAGGCGACCAGCCGTTCCTCGCCCAGCCAGGTGTTGATCAGCGTCGACTTGCCCACGTTGGGCCGGCCGGCCACGGCCAGCTTGATCGGCTTGTTGACCTCGTCTTCTTCCTCTTCGTCGTCCGGGTCGGGCAGGTTTAATGGCGCAAGCGCCAGCTCGACCAGACCGCGGATGCCCTGCCCGTGCGCAGCGGATACCCCGTGCACCTCGCCCAGCCCCAGCTCGTAGAAGTCGACCAGCTTGGTGCCGTCGTGCATGCCTTCGGCCTTGTTGGCCACCAGCACGCAGGGCTTGCCGATGCGGCGCAGTTCGTTGGCGATGTCGTGGTCCTGCGCCGAGAGCCCCTCGCGCGCGTCGACCACGAAGATCACGACGTCGGCCTCGGCCACGGCCTGCCGCGTCTGCTTGGCCATCTCCTTGTAGATGCCGCTGCCAGCGTCGGGCTCGAAGCCGCCGGTGTCGATGACGATGAACTCGCGCTTGCCCAGATGGCCGTTGCCGTAGTGGCGGTCGCGCGTGAGTCCGGCAAAGTCGGCGACGATGGCGTCGCGCGTCTGCGTCAGCCTGTTGAAGAGGGTCGACTTGCCGACATTCGGCCGCCCGACCAGGGCCACGACCGGCTTCATGGCCGGCCTTTCGAGGGCGCGGTTTTCATGGTCGGGCCTTGGAAAGAAAGAAAAGAAGAAAAAGGAGCGCGTTATTCGGGGCGATAGCCAAACACGCCACCCTTGGCGGTCACCACGACCACCGTGTTGCCGGCCAGCACCGGCGCAACGGTGATGGCCGAGCCATCGGGCGTGATGCGGTTGAGCAGTGCGCCGTCTTCACGCGACACGAAATGCAGCGTGCCGGTGTTCTCGCCGATGATGAGCGAGCGTCCCACGGCCAGCGGCGAGGTCAGCACGCGGTTCTTCAGGCGGGACATCTGCCAGGCGCGCTCGCCGTCGGCACGGCGCCAGGCTACGACGCTGCCGTCGGACTCGGTGCCATAGATGAAGCTCTCGTTGCCGCTGACGCCATCCGCGCCGGAAGCGGGCTTGCTCCAGACCAGCGAACCGCGCAGGGTGTCGACGCAGCCGACGCTGGCGTAGTAGGCACGCGCGCAGACCGTGTCGCCGTAGCGGCTCACGCTGCCGGTCAGGTCGACCAGGCGCTCGACATCGTTGGTGCCGCGCGGCGCGGCGATGGGAGCTTCCCAGCGCGAAGTACCGTTGGCGGGGTTGATGCCCGCCAGCCGGCCGCCGATGCCGGCCACCAGCGTGTCGCCCACGGCCAGGAGCACGCCCGACTTGCGCAGCACGAGGTTTTCGCCGGCGCGCTGCTGGATCCAGAGGCGGCGGCCGCTCTGGCCGTCCCAGGCGCTGATGCTGCGGTCGGCCGTCTGCACGAACACGCGGCGGCCCGCCACCAGCGGTGCGGTGAAGGCCTGTGCCGACAGCCTCTGCTTCCAGAGGACCTTGCCGTTCTCGAGGGCGACCAGTTCGTTCGCGGTGGTGACGACCGCGGCCACCTGGCCGTCGCTGCCGACACCGGCCGCCAGGGGCGCGCCGGCGCTGCCGCGCCAGATTTCACGACCCGCGCGCGCATCGATGGCGACCACCGTGCCGTCGCTGCCGGCCACGGTGATCGTGTCGCCGCTGATGTCGGTGGTCAGCGGGAACTGCACTTCGGGGATGCGCACCGTCCATGCCTGGCGCACGCCAACCAGGGCCGGATTGGCGGGGAGCTCCTCCGGCTTCGGCTTCGAGGAGCCCGAGCAGGCGGCGAGAAACGCTACCAAAACGAGAGCTGATCCCGCACGCAGGGCGGTCGATTCAGGCATGAAACGCTTGAAATTCATGATGCGGTCAGGGAGTTTTGGGTGCTGCGGGAGTGACGGTGACGACGGGCGCAAGGCTCTTGGGATCGACGCCGACCGCGTTGAGCTTGATCTCGATCAGGCGGCGGTAGTCCGAGGTCGGACCGAGGCCGGTCCAGGCCTTGCGGTACTCGGCCTGCGCCTCGGTGCGCTTGCCCTGGGCCAGGTAGATGTCACCCTTGCGGTCGGCCACCAGCGGTTCGAATTCCTTGGGAACGCTGCCGTCGAGCTGCTTCAGGGCATCGTCGTAGGACTTGCCATCGAGCAGCTCGCCCGCCAGACGCAGCCTCGCGACAGCCTTGTAGCCGGGATCGATCGCGTTCTGCTCGACCCATTCGAGTTCGGTGCGCGAACCCGCGGCATTGCCCTTCTCGTACAGCGTCTTGGCGACCAGCAGGCCGGCCTGCTGTGCGTAGGTGGTGCCAGCGAAGCGCTTCTTCATGTCGTCGAGCACGAGCGCGATGCGCGCCGGGTCGCCAGCCTGCACCGTCTTCTCGATTTCGTCGTAGAGCGACGAGGCCTGCGCCGCCTTGTTGCGGCCATACCATTGCCAGCCGTTCCAGGCCACGAAGGCGCCGGCGACGAGCAGCACGATCGAAGTGATCAGGGTGCCGTAGGTATTCCAGAAATGCTTGAGCTGGTCGAGCTGTTCCTGTTCTTCGAGGTCGAGATGGGTTGCCATGCGTGTCAGGTATTGGGAGCCGGCGATTGTAGGGTGGCGGCCCAGGTGGCCACTTCGGCAAGAGACCGGGCGGTCTGCGCGCCGCTTCCGTCGCGCAGCGCCTTGAGAGTCACCTCGCCGCGCGCGAGTTCATCGGCGCCGAAGATCAGGGCGTAGGTGGCGCCGCTGTTGTCGGCTCTCTTGAACTGCGACTTGAAGCTGCCGAGGCCGTCGACCGTAGCGGCGTGCATCTGCACGCGCACGCCGGCATCGCGCAGCTGCTGCAGCGTGCGCAGCACCACCGGCATGGCGGCGGCATCGGGCACGACGGCATAGACGTCCGGGGCCGGCTGCGGGATGTCGGTGCCCTGCTCTTTCATCAGGTCCAGTACGCGCTCCACGCCCATCGCCCAGCCCACGGCCGGGGCGGGCTTGCCGCCGATCTGTGCGATCAGGTCGTCGTAGCGGCCGCCCGCGCAAACCGTGCCCTGCGAGCCGAGCCGGTCAGTAACGAACTCGAAGACCGTGAGGTTGTAGTAGTCCAGCCCGCGCACGAGACGCGGATTGATGGTGAATGCGATGTCATTGGCCTTGAGGATGGCCTGCAGCCCCTCGAAGTGAGCGAGCGACTCCGCGCCGAGGAAGTCGATCAGCTTGGGGGCCGACTCGACCACTTCCTTCATCGCCGGGTTCTTGGTGTCGAGGATGCGCAGCGGATTGCTGTGCAGGCGGCGCTTGCCGTCCTCGTCGAGCTTGTCGGCATGCTTCTCGAAGTGGGCGATGAGCTGGGCGCGATGCTGAGCGCGCTCGGCCGGCTGGCCCAGGCTGTTGAGTTCCAGACGCACGTCCGTCAGGCCGATGGTCTTCCAGAGCGCGCTGGCCAGCAGGATCAGCTCGGCGTCGACGTCGGGGCCGGCAAAGCCCAGCGCCTCGGCGCCGATCTGGTGGAACTGCCGGAAGCGCCCGCGCTGCGGCTTCTCGCGGCGGAACATCGGACCCGTGTACCAGAGGCGCTTGCCGCCGTCGTAGAGCATGTTGTGCTCGATCACGGCACGCACGAGGCCGGCCGTGTTCTCCGGGCGCAGGGTGAGGTGGTCGTTGTCGCCGTACTTGTCGGAGCGGTCCTGGAAGGAGTACATCTCCTTCTCAACGATGTCGGTCACTTCGCCGATGCCGCGCACGAACAGCGCCGTGTGCTCCAGGATCGGGGTGCGGACGTTGCGATACGCATAGCGCCCCATCAGGTCGCGCACGGTGGCTTCGAGCCACTCCCAGCGCGCCGATTCGGGCGGCAATATGTCGTTCATGCCTTTGACGGCATTCAATTTTTCAGCCATGAGTCTGCGGAGATGTCAGGCCGCGACAGCGTGGTGTTCGCCGCCGAAGCGCTTTTCAATGTAGTTTTCGACGAGCTGGTGGAACTCGTTGGCGATATTGTCGCCGCGCAGCGTGAGGGCCTTTTCGCCGTCGATGAAGACGGGCGCCGCGGGCGCCTCGCCGGTGCCGGGCAGGCTGATGCCGATGTCGGCATGCTTGCTCTCGCCGGGGCCGTTGACGATGCAGCCCATGACGGCCACCTTCAGCGTCTCCACGCCCGGATATTTCTTGCGCCAGACCGGCATCTGCATGCGCAGGTAGTCGTCGATCTGCTTGGCCAGCTCCTGGAAGGTGGTGCTGGTGGTTCGGCCACAGCCCGGGCACGCCGTGACGCTCGGCACGAACACGCGCAGGCCCAGCGCCTGCAGGATCTCGGAGGCGATCACCACCTCCTGCGTGCGCGACTCGCCCGGCTGCGGCGTGAGCGACACGCGGATCGTGTCGCCGATACCCTCCTGCAGCAGGATCGACAGCGCCGCGGCCGACGCCACGGTGCCCTTGGTGCCCATGCCGGCCTCGGTGAGGCCCAGGTGCAGCGGATAGTCGCAGCGACGGGCCAGCTCGCGGTAGACCGAGATCAGGTCCTGCACTCCGCTCACCTTGCACGACAGGATGATCTGGTTGCCGGCCATGCCCATCGACTCGGCCAGCTTCGCGGACTCGATGGCCGAGGTGATGAGCGCCTCGTACATCACCTGCTTGGCGTCCCAGGGCTCGGCGCGCTGGCTGTTGGTGTCCATCAGGCTGGCGAGCAGTTCCTGGTCGAGGCTGCCCCAGTTGACGCCGATGCGCACGGGCTTGTTCCAGCGCATCGCGGCGTCGATCATCTGGCCGAACTGCCGGTCTCGCTTGTCGCCCTTGCCCACGTTGCCGGGGTTGATGCGGTACTTGCTCAGCGCCTCGGCGCAGGCCGGATAGTCGGTCAGCAGGCGGTGGCCGTTGTAGTGGAAGTCGCCCACCAGCGGCACGTCGACGCCCATGCGGTCGAGCTGCTCGCGGATGTAGGGCACCTGCGCGGCAGCCTCGGGCGTGTTGACCGTGATGCGGACCATCTCGGAGCCGGCCTGGGCCAGTTCCTTCACCTGGATCGCGGTGCCGATGGCATCGACGGTGTCGGTGTTGGTCATGGACTGCACGCGCACCGGGGCGTCGCCGCCCACAGTGACCACGCGCGGGCCCCAGACCACGCTGGCCTGGCGCGAACGGCGAGCCTTGGGAGCGGCGGCCTCGATCGGAGCGGGAGTGCAGTTGCCGGAAGTCACGACTTCACCTCGAAACGCGCCACGCCACCGCCCTTGGTGAAGGGCTTCAGGTCGAAGGGCTGGCCACGCACCTGCACGTCGACGCTCGAAGCGCGGCCGACCACAACGGACAGCGGCAGCGTGCCGGACAGGCCCACGGTTTCGCCGGCCTGCAGGCTGCGGCGCAGCAGTTGCTTGCCGCCGGCTTCGGTCACGGTGACCCAGCATTCCTCGCGAGCCACGAGGACCAGTTGCTGGCTGCTCGAGGCTGCTGCCACGGCCGTGGCAGCGGGCGCCGCAGCAGCAGGCGCGGCGGCAGTAGCGGCGGGCGCACCGGGAGCGGGAGCTGCCGACGGAGTCTCGCCGGCAACCGGGCCGGTCGGGGCGACAGCCTGCGTGGGCACGGTTTCGGCCACGGAACCACCGGCCGAGGCCAGGCCGTTGCCAGACGTCGATTCCGTGCCGGCATCGCCGCGCGCGGTCAGGCGTGACACGGAAGCGCTGAGCTGGTCGAACACCGACTGCGGCAGCCAGAACAGCGCACCCGCGCCGATCAGCAGCAGCAGCACGACGATCAATAGTGGCCGCGAGGGCAAACCGCTGGAGCGGCCATTGCCATTCCAGCGCGGCGTACCCGAGCTGATGTTCGTGCGCAGGGTGCGATCGGTTTCGGCCAGCGACACCTTCTGGGTGCTCGGCAGCTTCGCGAGCACAGGGGCCGGGTCGATGCGCAGCGCGCGGCAGACGCTGCTGGCCAGCGCACGGGCGAAGACCGGGTCGGGCAGCGAACCGATGTCGTCCGCCTCCAGCGCCATGAGCTTCTGCGGCGGCACCTTCAGCGCGGCGGCCACCATCTCGATGTGCAGGCCATGGGCCTCGCGCGCCTCGCGCAGCAGATCGCCGGCAGTCTTGTTCGCGATATCGCCAGCTTCCAGCGGCAATGATGCGGAAGTGCCGAACTCCGAAACCCGATCAGTCATTGAAATTCCCGCGCTCGTACGCTGTTGCCTCCCGCGACTGGGGGAAGCGTCGTTGCAGTTGGCCTCCCAACTGCGCGACTGCCTCGCGGTTGTTCAGCTTACGTTCGATCTTGATGCCGAGCCAGAGCGTCTCGGCGCTGGCCGCGGCGCTGTTGTTGACGCGGCGGATGTAGAACTGCGCGCGCGACCATTCCTCGCGCTGCGCCAGCACGGAGGCCAGGTTGAAAGCGACCACCGGGTTGCCGGCGTCGATCTCGTAGGCCTGCATGAGGGTGCGCTCCGCCTTGTCGCGCTGGCCGGCCTTGAGCTCGCACACGCCCTGCGTCATGAGCGTCTTGGCGCGGTCGTTGTAGCTGGGAACGGCCAGGGCCTCGTTGAACTGGGCGGCCGCATCGCCAAAGCGGTTCTGCTGGCACAGCAGCCAGCCGTAGTTGTGGCGCGCGTTCGGGTCGCGCGGATTGATGGCGATGGCGCGGCGGAAGCTGTCCTCGGCCAGGCCGGCGTCGTCGAGCCGCATGTAGACCAGGCCGCGCAGGTTGTAGGCGTCGGCGTTGTTGGGGTCTGCGGCCAGCGCCTGCTTGATCTCGTCGAGCGCGACGGTGGTCTGGCCGTGCTCGAAGTAGCCGGCGGCCAGTTCCATGCGCAGGCGCGCGCGGCGCTGGCGGCTGGACTCGTCGGACTCGGTGACGATCTCGGTGGCCTTGGACGAGTTGCTGCTGTCGGCCAGGCTGGTGGTGGTGGTGCGCGTGTTCACGCAGCCTCCGAGCAGCAACGACATGGCGACGCCCGCGAAACCCACAGTCAGCATCCGCTGCACGTTCGCGGTCGTCATCGAAAAGGCCATGCTCATCGGTTCAATGCTCCTGGGGGACGGTCTTTCGGACCGGATGCAAAACAACGGGGCGCTCCTGCGCCGCGCGGCGCTGCGCCATGCGCTCGGCCGCGCGGGTGCGGTCCTTGACGTCGCCGGCGAGCTGGCCGCAGGCGGCATCGATGTCGTCACCGCGCGTCTTGCGCACGGTGGTCACGAGCCCTGCCTCGCTGAGCGTCCTGGCGAACGCCAGCACGCGCGGCTGGGGCGAGCGCAGCAGGCCCGAGGCGGGGAAAGGGTTGAACGGGATCAGGTTGAACTTGCACGAGATGCCGTGCTTGCGGACCAGCTCGATGAGCTGCCGCGCATGCTCGGGCTGGTCGTTCACGCCGTCGAGCATGCAGTACTCGAAGGTGATGAAGTCGCGCGGCGCATGCGCTAGGTAGCGCTTGCAGGACTCGATGAGTTCGTCGATCGGGTACTTGCGATTCAGCGGCACGAGGTCGTCGCGCAGCGGATCATTGGGCGCGTGCAGCGAAACGGCGAGTGCCACGGCGCAATCGGCACCCAGGCGGTCGATCATCGGCACCACGCCGGAGGTCGACACCGTCACGCGACGGCGCGACAGCCCGTAGGCGTTGTCGTCGAGCATGGTGCGCAGCGCGGGAACGAGCGCCGAGTAGTTCTGCAGCGGCTCGCCCATACCCATCATCACCACGTTGGAGATGACGCGTTCGTCGCGCTTGAGGTGCTTGCGCAGGAAATGCTCGGCAAACCAGAGCTGGGCGACGATCTCGCCCGTGCCCAGGTTGCGGCTGAAGCCCTGATGCCCCGTGGAGCAGAAGCGGCAACCGACCGCACAGCCGGCCTGGGACGACACGCAAAGGGTGCCGCGGTCGTCCTCGGGAATGAATACGGCTTCGACGGCATTGCCGTCACCGACATCGAACAGCCACTTGATCGTGCCGTCCTTGGATTCGTGCTGCGTGATGACCGGCAGGGCCTCCACGCGAGCGGTGGTCGCGAGTTTCTCGCGCAGCGACTTCGCCAGATCGGTCATCTGGGTGAAGTCGCTGGCGCCACGCTGGTGGATCCAGCGGAACAGCTGCGTGGCGCGGAATTTCTTCTCGCCGAGTTTTTCGCAGAACGCAGCCAATCCCTCGAGATCGAAATCGAGCAGGTTGGCCGTGGTCATGGAATCGGGCGAGAAGCGGCTTCAGCGTGCGTAGACGTTGAGGCCGGCGAAGAAGAAGGCGACTTCGTTCGCTGCGGTTTCGGGAGCGTCCGAACCGTGAACGGCGTTGGCGTCGATGCTGTCGGCGAAGTCGGCGCGGATGGTGCCGGCGGCTGCCTTCTTGGGGTCCGTGGCGCCCATCAGGTCACGGTTCTTGGCGATGGCGTTCTCGCCTTCGAGCACTTGCACGAACACGGGGCCCGAGATCATGAACTCGACGAGGTCCTTGAAGAAGGGACGCTCCTTGTGCACGGCGTAGAACTGTTCGGCTTCGTTGCGCGACAGGTGCACCAGCTTGGCGGCGACGATCTTGAGGCCGGCAGCCTCGAAACGGGAAACGATCTTGCCGATGACGTTCTTGGCAACTGCGTCGGGCTTGATGATGGAAAGGGTACGTTCGATAGCCATTGAAATGCTTCCTGGAGCTTTGATTTTGAAGTGTTTTGTCACAACTGCAACGAATTTGTTTCGTCACGCATCGACAAAGCCTCTGATTTTAACCGGCGCGGCCTTGCGGATCGGTGAAAACCCCGCGAAAGGCCGCGCTGCGACGGCAGACTTTCAGCGCCCCCGGCGACGTCCGCCGCCCTGACCGCCAAAGCCCCCACCACCGCCTCCGCCGCCACCGCGGCGCTGACCTCCTCCGCGCTGCTCCTTGCGCTGGCGCGAGAAGCTGTCGGCACCGATGTAGCCCAGCGAGGTCTTCATCGGATCGGGCTGGTTGTTGGCGCCGCCCTGCTGGCGATCTCCACCCTGGCGATTGCCGTTTCCGCGGCGTCCCTGCCCCTGCTGCGGCTGGCCACCGTTGCCACCGCCGCGATTGGAGCGCCCTCCCCGATCGCCGCGCGGCGGACGTCCGTCGCCCAGCGGATTCGGGATCGGCGCCTCGCGGCCGCCGTCGTCACGCCCCTCGCGCATGTCGCGCGGCGGCTGGCCGCCACCGCCATTGCGATTGCCACGCCGCTTCTTGTTGCGGCCGCCGCGGCCATTGCCGCCACCCTCCTGCCCCGGGCCGCGCTGCTGCTGGCCCGGTCGGGCAACCGCACCGCCCGAAGCCTGGAACAGCGCCCGGATATCGCGGTCGTCGAGTTCCATCCATGCGCCGCGCTTCAAGCCGCGTGGCAGCACCATGGCGCCGTAGCGGATGCGGATCAGCCGGCTGACCGCGTGGCCCACCGACTCGAACAGGCGCCGCACCTCGCGGTTGCGCCCTTCGGAGATGGTCACGCGATACCAGCAGTTGGAGCCTTCGCCGCCCCCGTCTTCGATGGCACCGAACTGCGCCATGCCGTCATCGAGGCGCACGCCGTCGAGCAGCTTCTGCTTCTCTTCGGCGGTAAGCGCGCCCAGCACGCGCACTGCGTACTCGCGCTCCAGGCCGAAGCGCGGGTGCATGAGCTGGTTGGCCAGATCGCCGGAGCTGCTGAACAGCAGCAGGCCTTCGGTGTTCAGGTCGAGACGGCCCACCGACTGCCACTTGCCCTGCTGCAGGCGCGGCAGCTTGCGGAACACGGTCGGTCGGTTCTGCGGATCGTCGTGCGTGACCACCTCGCCCACGGGCTTGTGGTACGCGATCACGCGCGGCGGCGGAGGCGCGATGCGATAGCGGATCGGCTTGCCGTTGATCTTGACCTGGTCGCCGTACTGGATGCGCTGGCCGATGTGGGCCGGCTCGTTGTTGACGGAAATGCGGCCCTGGAGAATCAATTGCTCCATCTCGAGCCGCGATCCCAGACCGGCCTGCGCCAGCACCTTGTGCAGCTTGGGCGAATCAGCCTCCGGCAGAAGCACGCGCTTGAGCGGCGGGACTTCGGGGCTTTCCTCGTCCGCATCGAACTGGCCGGAAATGACGTCCGCGAAGCGGATCGGCTCGGGCGGCGGCGCATTGCGCTGCTCGCGCTCGGCGGCGCGGCGGGCGCGGTCGAGGTCGTCTTCTTCCTCGTCGGGCTCTTCTTCGTCGTCGCTGTCTTCGATGCGCTCCGCCTGCACGGGCCGGGGTGCCTCGACGGCGGCCTGGGCGGGCGCCAGATCCCGAGGGACCTCCGCTGCAACGACGGGCGCCTCCTCCTCGGCCACAGCCGCAACGGCCTGCGGCTCGATCGCTTCCGGAGCCGCCTCCGCAACCGGCGCGGACACCGCCTCGCCTTCGACGACGGCCGGCTCGACCACCTTCTTCTTGCGGGGCGCGCGCGGCTTCTTGGGTGCCGGCGCCTCGGGCTCCTGTGGCGCTACCGTTTCAATAGCATCAACCGCAGCCTTCCTGGCCGTGGTTGCCCTTTTCTTCTTCTTGACTTCGGGCTCGACCGGCAGCATCGCTGCGTCTTCGGTGTCGGTTGTGCTCATGAGGTTTTTCCGGGAGAGGGAGCGTCGGGATCGGCCTCGTCTTCGGACGGGGCATCGGATTCCGACGCGGGTTCTTGTTCTGGCTCGACGGGGGTGGCCTCGGCGCCTGCCTCGTTCTCGATGACCTGCGCCTGGGCGGCCTCGATCGCTTCCACCGATTCAGCCGGCTCGGCGATCTCTGGCGCAACATCGGGCGCGATATCGACGATTTCGGGTTCCTGCGCCGAGACCTGCGCTTCAGGTGCCGCGGCAGCTTCCGCCTCGGCGCCCTCGCCTTGCTGCCCAGCAGCAATCTCGGCATCCAGCCCTGGCGCATCGCCGGCCGAAGAAAGCACCAGCTCCGCCATTCCGGATGCGTCGGCATCGCCTTCGGCGAGCGCCTCGGTCTCCGGAGCAACGTCGATCGGCAGCCCCTGCTGCTCGCCCGATGCCTGCTCGAGCGCGTCAACGAGCGCAGCCTGCTGGGCTGGCGTCTCGATCAGCGGCAGCTGGTCCAGCGAAGCCAGGCCCAGGTCGTCGAGGAACTGGCGCGTGGTGGCATAGAGCGCCGGGCGGCCGACGGTCTCGCGGTGGCCGATGACCTCGACCCAGCCGCGGTCTTCCAGCTGCTTGAGGATCAGCGAGTTGATCGTCACGCCGCGGATGTCTTCCATGTCGCCGCGCGTGGCGGGCTGGCGGTAGGCAATGATGGCCAGCGTCTCGAGCGCGGCGCGCGTGTAGCGCGGCGGCTTTTCGGGGTGCAGGCGATCGAGGTGGTCGCGCATTTCCGGCCGGCTCTGGAAGCGCCAGCCGCTGCCGACGCTCACCAGCTCCAGGCCACGTTGCGCCCAGTCTTCCTGCAGTTCGAGCAGCAGCGCCTTGATGGTGTCCGCACCCAGTTCGTCGTCGAACAGCACGCGCATATCGCGCACCGGCAACGGCTGGCTCGAACAGATCAAGGCGGTTTCGAGAATGCGCTTGGCATCCGCCGTATTCATGGTTCGCGTTATCCGGGAAAAGGCGCCTGGGGGCGCTTGTTCAGATGGATGGAAGGAGTAGGCGCTGCAGGCACGCGGCAAATGCAACGCAAGGCCGGTCTCGGGCGACCGGCGCGGCCCTCGGGCCGTCAGGCGCGATTGTAATCCAGCCCCCAGGCTTGCAAAGCCTGGACGAGGTCGGCCGGCAACGCAGAGTGGAACTCCAGCGACGCTTGCGTGACGGGATGCACGAAGGCCAGCCTGAATGCATGCAGGGCCTGCCGCGAGAGCCCAGCAGCCGGCGCGCCGCCGTACAGCGCATCGCCCACCAATGGGTGGCCGATCGACGCCATGTGCACGCGGATCTGGTGGGTGCGCCCGGTTTCGAGCGTGCAGCGCACGGCGCAGCCCTCGGCGTTGCTGTCGAGCCGCTCGATCAGCGTGCGCGCCGTCTTGCCGGCATTCCTCTCGAGATCGACCACGGCCATGCGCAGCCGGTTGCGCGGGTCGCGGCCGATGGCGGCATCGACATGGCGCGCGGCAGCGCCCTCCCACGGCCGGTGGCCGATGGCGAGGTATTGCCGCTTGACCTCGCGCGCGGCGATCAGCGCCACCATCGCGTCCATGGCCGCGCGCGTGCGGGCCACCACCATCAATCCGCTGGTGTCGCGGTCGAGCCGGTGCACGATGCCGGCGCGCGGCAGCAGCACGGCCTTCGGATCGAGCGCCAGCAGGCCGTTCAGCAGCGTGCCGCTCCAGTGCCCCGGCGCCGGGTGCACCACGAGGCCGGCCGGCTTGTCGACGATGCGCAGGTGCTCGTCCTCGTACACGGTGGCGATGTCCATCGCCTCGGGCCGGAAAGCCTGGCTCTGGGGCGTGGGGCGCAGTTCGATGTGGCCGGCCTGCCCCGCTTTCACAGGGGCCGAAGCCTTGGTGAGCGTGCGCCCCTGAAGCTCGACCGCGCCGGCCTCGATCAGCTGCTGCAGGTAGCTCCGGGAAAACTCGGGGACCAGCGCTGCAAGCGCGCGATCGAGCCGCTGGCCATGGTGGGCCGCGTCGACGACGAAGGGCCGCCGCTCGCTGGGTTCGATGGGATCGGCGCCCTCTTCGTGCTCGGCCACCTCCATGCTCTCGGGGATATTGCCCAAAGGGTCGGTCGATATAATTGAGGGCAACTGTTTCACGAAAGCCGTATGTGATGTTTCGCGCCAAATTATCGGTCCCCGCCTGGATCGCGCTCAGCGCGGCGGCTCTGCTGGCAGGTTGCTCGTCGACTCCCAGCGCCGACAAGACCGCAACCTGGAGCCCCAACCGCATCTATTCGGAAGCCAAGGACGAGGCCGGCTCCGGCGCGTACGACAAGGCCATTCCGCTCTACGAGAAGCTCGAAGGCCGCGCCGCCGGCACGCCGCTGGCACAGCAGGCGCAGCTGGAAAAGGCCTACGCCCAGCACAAGTCCGGCGAAAAGGCTGCAGCCATCGCCACCATCGACCGCTTCATGAAGCTGCATCCGGCGAGCCCGGCCCTCGATTACGCGCTCTACCTGCGGGGCGTGATCAACTTCAACGACGACCTCGGCATGTTCGCGTTCATGACGCGCCAGGACCTGTCGGAGCGCGACCAGAAGGCGGCCAAGGAATCGTTCGAGTCGTTCAAGGACCTCGTCACGCGCTTCCCCGATTCGCGCTACGCCCCCGACGCGCGCCAGCGCATGAACTACATCGTGAACTCGCTCGCGCAGTATGAGGTTCACGTGGCCCGCTACTACTACTCGCGCGGCGCCTACCTGGCGGCCATCAACCGGGCCCAGGTCGCGCTTGCCGACTACCGCGAAGTGCCGGCGCTCGAGGAAGCCCTGTACATCATGGTCAAGTCGTACGACGCGCTCGGCATGAAGGACCTGCGCGACGACGCTCAGCGCGTGCTGACCACCAACTACCCGCAGAGCACCTACCTCGCGAACGGCTTCAAGGGCAAGGACGACCCTTGGTGGAAGCTCTGGTAAGAGCAACCCCGGCGGAACGGCAATTGCTCCGCCGGCCCCTACCGGGAGCCAGGCAGCCGGCTAGCTCCTGAGCGCGTCCAGCGCCGCGTCGAAATCCGATTCGCTCTCCAGCCGCCGCATCGGCGGCAGGGCCGCCAGCAGCCGGCGGCCGTAGCCCATGGCCACCAGCCGCGTATCGCAGATCGCCAGCACGCCGCTGTCGGTCTCCCGGCGAATCAACCGGCCCGCCCCCTGCTTGAGCGCCACCGCCGCTTCCGGCAGCGAATAGTCGGCGAATGAACTCCGGCCCTGCGACTCCAGGCGCTGCGAGCGCGCCTCCACCAGTGGATCGTTGGGCGGCGGAAACGGCAGCTTGTCGATCACCACCAGCTGCAGCACATCGCCCGGTGCGTCGAAGCCTTCCCAGAACGAGGCCGACGCCACGAGCACGCAGCCGGCCCTGCCGGCGCTCGCGCCTTCGCGGAATCGATCCATCAACACGCGCTTGGGCAGTTCGCCCTGCACGAGCACCTCGGGCCGCAACTGCGTGTCGAGCAGCTCGAACTGCTGCCTCATCTCGTCGCCGATGGTCCGCAGCGCGCGCAGCGTGGTCGTCAGCACGAGCGTACGGCCGCCGAGCTCGGCCGCGCCGCGTGCCGCCAGCTGCGCGACGCGCTGGCTGTGCGACGGATCGTTGGGCTTGGGAAACGCGCGCGGCACGTAGAGTGCGGCCTGCGAGGCGTAGTCGAACGGGCTCTGCACCCGCAGCACCTCGGCATCCTGCAGGCCGCAGGGTTCGGTGAACCAGCGCAGCGTGGGTTCGTCACCCAGCGTGGCGGAGGTGAAGACCCAGGCGCGGCCGCTGTCCAGGCGCTCGACGCTCTCGCGCACGGAGGAGCGCTCCCCATAGGCATCCAGCTCCTCGTCTTCGGCATCGGCCGCTTCCGCGTCGTCGGCTTCGTCGGCGATCTTGAGCACCCGCTTGCGCATCGCGTCGGCGATGTCCAGGGGCGACTCAATGAGCCGCAATTGCGTTCCCACGTCCACCCAGCGCACGGAGTCGACCTCGCACGGCAAGGCGAAGCGCGCAGTGCGCCTGGCGAGCTGGCGTGCGCGCTCGTGCAGCCGCACGAAGTCGGGCGATATCTCGCTGACGGTGGCGAGCCCTTCCGCGGCCATCTCGAAGGCCTGCAGCAGGTCGTCCAGCGCGCGCTGCCACGCGGTGGGGTCGATACCCTCGGGCGCCGCGCCCAGCCAGCGCAGCTTGGCGCCCGGCCACTGCTTGCCGACCACCAGCCGCAGCTCGCGCGCGGCACGCTCGGCCGCGGAAACCAGCTGCTGCCAGTCGACGAGGCCACGCGCGTGCTGCAAACCCGCGGCCAGCATGTCCCGCGCGAAATCGAGCGCCTGCCCGCTGCCGAGTTGCGCCCCCAGGAATTGCACGCCGGTTTCGTTGAGCTGATGGGCCTCGTCGAACACCACCACGCTCACCGTCGGCAGCAGCTCCGCCATGCCGGTCTCGCGCACCGCGAGATCGGCGAAGAAAAGATGGTGGTTGATGACGACGATGTCCGCCGCCAGCGCCTCGCGCCGCGCCAGGTTGACGTGGCAGGGTTTGAACTGCGGGCATTGGGCGCCCAGGCAGTTCTCGCGCGTGGAAGTGATCAGCGGGATCAGCGGCGAGCGCTCGTCGAGCCCCGGCAGCTCGGCCAGGTCGCCCGTGCGCGTGGCCTTCGACCACTGCTCGATCTTGGCGAGCGTGCGCAGGCTGCCGCGCTCCGGCAAGGAGGCGTCGTGGCGCGCCATGTCGAGCCGGTGCAGGCAGAGATAGCTCGCACGTCCCTTGAGCAGCGCGGTGCGCACGGGCAGGCCGAACGCCTCCACGAGGCGCGGCAGGTCGCGGCCGAACAGCTGGTCCTGCAGCGTCTTGGTGGCCGTCGACAGCAGCACGCGCTCGCCGCTGAGCAGCGCCGGCACCAGATACGAGAAGGTCTTGCCCACGCCCGTGCCCGCCTCGACCACCAGCACCCCGCCCTGGTCGATGGTGCGGGCCACGGCCAGAGCCATTTCGGTCTGGCCGGTGCGTTCGCGGAACTGGTCCGCGGCGCGCGACAGTGCGCCGTCCTGCGCGAAGGCGTCGCGCACCTTGTCTTCGAGCGCCCCCGTCACGCCGGCTCTTTCGGATCGAGAATGTTCTCGAGGCGGGCGATCTGGTCGCGCAGCGCGAGACGGCGTTTTTTGAGGCGGCGCAGCAGGAGTTCGTCCTGGGGCGAACCTTCGGCCAGCCGGTCGATGGTGGCGTCGAGATCGGCATGCTCGATGCGCAGTTCGATCAGCTGGCGGGAAAGCGAGTGAAGATTGGAGTCCAACGGTGGGGGCGCGCGCGTGATTTCAGGGCGCATGTTTACATTCGATAATACGTCCTGGAACAAATCTCCGAGAAGACAGGAACAGGCGCTTCAGGCGCATATTGCCTCATGACCCAAGGCTTTCGACTCGCTGCGGCCACCGGCCTCCACAAGGGGGACCGCCCGTACCAGCAGGACCAGGTTCTGCTGATGAGCCATCCCCGCGTGCCCGGCTGCGTGCTGGGCGTCGTGGCCGACGGCATGGGCGGGCGCAGCGGCGGGCGCAAGGCCTCCGACCAGGTGCTCATGACGGCCCGCCAGCTCTTCAGCCGCTACCAGCCCGCCAAGGACGACCCCGAAGCCCTGCTGAAGCAGATCCTCGAAGACTCGCACACGGTCATCAAGCTCACCGCCGTCTCCAGCGAACAGGAGCCGCACAGCACGATCGCGGCCTTCCTGATGAATCCCAAGGGCGACTGCGCCTGGATCCATGCCGGCGACTCGCGCATCTATCACTTCCACGATGGGGAACTCGTCAAGCGCACGCGCGATCACTCCTACGTGCAGGTGCTGATCGACCGCGGCCAGATCACCGAGGCCGAAGCCAACGTTCATCCGCAGGGCAACATCCTGCTCGGCTGCCTGGGCATGACGACCACGCCGCCGCCCATCGACCCCTACTACATCCCCAAGCTGGCACACGGCGACCTGCTGATGGCCTGCAGCGATGGGCTCTGGCACTACTTCAGCCCTGAAGAGCTGGCGAGCGTGCTGTATGCGCAACCGCCGCGCGATGCAGTGGAGATCCTGGTGGGTGAAGCGCGCCGCCGGGCACGGGGCACCGGCGACAACATCTCGATCGCCGTGCTGAAGCTCGATCCGCTGCCGGCGGCACCCGGCTGAGCCAAGGCGCACAGGCTCAGGGCTTTGCGGGCTCGGCCGGCGGCGGTGGCAGCGGGGCCCCGCGCGGCTTGTCGCGGTTGGCGTTCTGCCGCTCCCGGGCGGCACGGTGTTCGGCCGCGCGCTTCTGCTTTTCCTCGAAACGCTTGACCGCCTCGGGCGCTTCCGCCCTGCGCTGCGCGGCCTTGGCCTGCTCGTCGGCATGCGCCTGCTGCTTGGACTGGAACTGGCGCTCGCGTTCGGCGGCCTCGGCCGCCGTGGCGGCGCGGCTGGCGGCGTGGTCGGCTGCGCGCTGCTCACGGTCCTTCTGGTTCTGGATCGACTGCTGCTGCTTCTCGGGCGTGTCCGCCTGGCGCTGCGTGCCCGCCTTCTGGTCGAGCTTCTGCAGTTCGGCCGCACCGCTGCGCTGGCGCTGGATGTCGTTGATGGCGGTTTCCTGCCGCTTGATGTTCTCGGTGTCCTTGCGATGCCGGCCACGGCTTTCGCGCAGGCAGTCTTCCACCGCGAACTTCTTGTAGCAGGCTGCCCGCTCCTCGACGTAGCGCTTCTCGATGACTTCCCGCTCGGAGGAAAGCCGGCGCTTCTCGGCCTCGAGATCGGCGTTGCCCGCGGCGGCATTGGACTGCGCCCACAGCGGCAGGCTGGCCAACGCCATGAGCAGGGCAAGAGCGGTTTTCTTCATGTGAGTCGGGTGTCGACGATGCGGCGTTCCAGGGAAAGGAACTCGCTCGATTGCATTTCGGTGAGCCGTGAGACCGTGCGCGGGAACTCGTGCGACAGCGGTCCTTCGGTGTACAACGCCTCGGGCGGAACCTCAGCCGACATGATGAGCTTGCATCGCCGGTCGTACAAGACGTCGACCAGCCACGTGAAACGGCGTGCTTCGGAGGCCATGCGCACCGGCATGTGCGGCACGTCGGACAGCAGCACGGTGTGGAACTGGCTCGCGATCTCGAGATAGTCGTTCTGCGAGCGCGGACCGCCGCACAGCGTCTTGAAGTCGAACCAGACCACGCCGCCGGCCTTGCGCAGCGCGCGGATCTCGCGCTGCTCGATGTGCAGGATCGGGTTTTCGTCGGCCGTCTCGGCCAGCTTGTCGAAAGCCTTGCGCATTTCCTTCTCGGCCGCCGCATCGTTGGGCGTGAGGTACATGCGCAGTTGCTCCAGCGTACGGCGCCGGTAGTCGGTGCCGTTGTCCACGCTCAGCACCTCGAGCTTCTCGTTCAGCAGCTCGATGGCGGGCAGGATGCGGTCGCGATGAAGCCCGCCCGGATACAGGTCGTCGGGCTTGAAGTTCGATGTGGTCACGAAGCCCACGCCGTTGTCGAAGAGCGACACCAGCAGCCGATGAAGAATCATCGCGTCGGTGATGTCGGCCACGTGGAACTCGTCGAAGCAGATGAGCTTGTAGCGCTTGGAAATTCGCAGTCCAAGCTCGTCGAGCGGATTGACCGTGCCCTGCAGCTCGCGCAGCTCGCGGTGCACCTCGCGCATGAACTCGTGGAAGTGCAGGCGCGTCTTGCGCCGCAGCGGCACGGCGTTGAAGAACAGGTCCATCAGGAAGCTCTTGCCCCGCCCGACGCCGCCATACATGTAGACGCCGCGCGGGAGCTCCGGCCTGTTGATGAACTTCTTCAGCGCGTTCGAGCGCTGGGCCTTGTACTCGGCCCATTCGGTGGCGCAGCGATCCAGCGCCTCCACGGCGCGCAGTTGCGCGGGATCGCTCTTGAACCCGCGCGCAGCGAGTTCCGCCTCGTAGGCCTGTTTGACGCTGGTCAAAAGATCGGCGAGATCAGAAGTTCAGCGTGCGCTTGTCCACGGCGAGTGCCGCTTCCTTCGTGGCTTCCGACAGCGACGGGTGCGCGTGGCAGATGCGCGCAATGTCCTCGGCGCTGGCCTTGAACTCCATCGCCACCACGGCTTCGGAGATCAGCTCGCTGGCCTGCGGGCCCACGATGTGCACGCCCAGGATCTCGTCGGTCGCGGCGTCGGCCAGGAACTTGACCATGCCGGTCGTGTCGCCCAGCGCACGTGCGCGGCCGTTCGCGAGGAACGGGAAGGTGCCGGCCTTGTAGGCGCGGCCCGAGGCCTTGAGCTGCTGCTCGGTCTGGCCGACCCACGCGATCTCGGGGCTGGTGTAGATCACCCACGGCACGGTGTTGAAGTTGACATGACCGTGCTGGCCAGCGATGCGCTCGGCCACGGCAACGCCCTCTTCCTCGGCCTTGTGCGCCAGCATCGGGCCACGCACGACGTCGCCGATGGCCCACACGTTGGGCAGGCTGGTCTTGCACTCGTCGTCCACGGCGATGGCGCCGCGCTCGTCGAGCTTCAGGCCCACGGCTTCGGCGTTCAGGCCGATGGTGTTGGGCACGCGGCCGATCGACACGATCAGCTTGTCGACTTCCAGCGTCTGGGCTTCGCCCTTGGCATCGGTCCAGGCAACGCTCACACCCTTCTTCGACGACTTGATCTCGCCGACCTTCACGCCGAGCTCGATCTTGAGCTTCTGCTTGTCGAAGGCCTTCTTGGCTTCCTTGGCGATCTGCTCGTCCACCGCGCCGAGGAAGGTCGGCAGTGCTTCGAGCACCGTGACTTCCGCGCCGAGGCGACGCCACACCGAGCCCATTTCCAGGCCGATGACGCCCGAGCCGATCAGGCCCAGCTTCTTCGGCACCGCGCCGATGCGCAGCGCGCCGTCGTTGGAGAGGATGTTTTCCTCGTCGAACGGCGTGCCCGGCAGCGCGCGGGCGTTGGAGCCCGTGGCCACGATGATGTGCTTGCCGACGATCGACTCTTCGGCGGCGCCAGCCACCTTGATCTCGTAGCCGCCTGCGTCCGCCTTCACGAACGAGCCGCGGCCGTGGAAGAAGGCGATCTTGTTCTTCTTGAACAGGTACAGGATGCCGTCGTTGTTCTGCTTCACGACCTGGTCCTTGCGGGCCAGCATCTTGTCGATGTCGAGGCCCAGGCCTTCGACCTTGATGCCGTGGTCGGCGAAGTGGTGGCCGGCCTGCTCGAAGTGCTCCGACGACTGCAGCAGCGCCTTGGAGGGAATGCAGCCGACGTTGGTGCAGGTGCCTCCCGGTGCGGGGCCGCCCTTGCCGTTCTTCCATTCGTCGATGCAGGCCACGTTGAAGCCGAGCTGTGCGGCGCGGATGGCAGCGATGTAGCCGCCAGGGCCGCCGCCGATGACGATCACGTCAAATTGTTTGGACATAGGTTCTTTCGTAATTCGGTGTACCGCCTTCCGCCAGGGCCGCGCGAAGCGCAGGCCATCTCGGAGGCACCCGCGGAACCGGCTTTGCCGGGCCGCCGGGTGCGCCCCCTGAGGGGGGGAGGCGGCTACACGAAGTGAGCAAGCAACGGGGGTGGATCAGATATCAAACAGCAGGCGCGACGGATCTTCCAGCGCTTCCTTCATGGCGACCAGGCCCAGCACGGCTTCGCGGCCGTCGATGATGCGGTGGTCGTAGCTCATCGCCAGGTAGTTCATCGGGCGAATCACGATCTGGCCGTTCTCGACCACGGCGCGGTCCTTCGTGGCGTGCACGCCGAGGATGGCCGACTGGGGCGGGTTGATGATCGGCGTCGAGAGCATCGAGCCGAAGGTGCCGCCGTTGGAGATGGAGAAGGTACCGCCGGTCATCTCTTCGATGCCGAGCTTGCCTTCCTGGGCCTTCTTGCCGTATTCGGCGATCTTCTTCTCGATGTCGGCGAAGCTCATCTGGTCGGCATTGCGCAGGATCGGCACCACCAGGCCGCGCGGCGAACCGACGGCGATGCCGATGTCGAAGTAGCCGTGGTACAGGATGTCGTTGCCGTCCACCGAGGCGTTGAGCACAGGGTACTTCTTGAGAGCGTGCACTGCAGCCTTCACGAAGAAGGACATGAAGCCGAGCTTCACGCCGTGTTCCTTGGTGAAGTTGTCCTGGAAGCGCTTGCGCAGTTCCATGACGGGCGCCATGTTGACTTCGTTGAAGGTGGTCAGGATGGCGTTGGTCGACTGCGACTGCAACAGGCGCTCGGCGATGCGGGCGCGCAGGCGGCTCATCGGCACGCGCTGCTCGGGGCGCTCGCCCAGGTCGGGCGCGCTGGCCGGAGCGGCGACCTGCGGCAGCGCGGGCTTGGCTGCCGGCACGGCGATGGTGGCGGCGGGTGCGGGCTTGGCGCCCGAGGCAACGGCTGCGAGCACGTCACCCTTGGTGACGCGGCCGTCCTTGCCCGAGCCGGCGACGTCGCCGGTCTTCAGGTTGTTGTCGGCCAGCAGCTTGGCGGCGGCGGGCATGGCCACGTCGGCCTTCGAGCCGCCGGTGGCTGCGGCTGCAGCTGCCGGAGCGGCTGCGGGCGCCGGGGCTGCTGCGGCAGCGGGTGCTGCAGCGGGAGCGGCGGCGCCGGCCTTGCCTTCGGTGTCGATCTTGGCGATCAGCTGGTCGGCGACCACGGTGGCGCCGTCGGGCTGGACGATTTCGGCCAGCACGCCGGCCGAGGGAGCGGGCACTTCGAGCACGACCTTGTCGGTCTCGATCTCGATCAGGATTTCATCGACGGCGACGGCTTCGCCGGCCTTCTTCTTCCAGGTGAGCATGGTGGCTTCGGCCACGGATTCGGAAAGCTGGGGGGACTTTGACTTCAACGATAGACATTTGGAGTGGGCTCCGATTTGTTCTTCAGGGTGTTCGTGTGAAAGAGGACAGGTTTACTTGGTCAGCACGAAGCCCTTGAGCTTGCCGAATGCGCCATCGACGAGCGCCTTCTGCTGTTCCTGGTGCAGGTGCGAGTAGCCCACCGCCGGCGATGCCGAGGCGGCACGGCCGGAGTAGCCGAGCTTCTGGCCTTCCTGCATGTTTTCGTGGATGTAGTGCTGCACGAAGAACCAGGCGCCCTGGTTCTGCGGCTCGTCCTGGCACCAGACCACGTCTACGAGATTCGGGTACTTCTTGATCTCGGCGGCGAATGCCTTGTGCGGGAACGGATAGAGCTGCTCGACGCGGATGATCGCCACGTCGTCGGCTTCCTTCTCCTCGCGCTTCTTGGCCAGGTCGTAGTAGACCTTGCCCGAGCAGGCGATCAGGCGCTTGACCTTCTCGGCCTTCAGGTCGCGACTGTCGGGGATCACGGTCTGGAAACCGCCCTTGACGAACTCGGACAGCGGCGAGGTCGCGTCCTTGTTACGCAGCAGCGACTTCGGCGTCATGATGATCAGCGGCTTGCGCAGGTTGCGCACCATCTGGCGGCGCAGCACGTGGAAGATCTGGCTGGCCGTGGTGGGCTGCACGATCTGCATGTTGGCGTCGGCGGCCAGTTGCATGAAGCGCTCCAGGCGGGCCGAGCTGTGCTCGGGGCCCTGGCCTTCGTAGCCGTGCGGCAGCATCATGGTGATGCCGTTGACACGGCCCCACTTCACTTCGCCCGAGGCGATGAACTGGTCGATCACCACTTGCGCGCCGTTGACGAAGTCGCCGAACTGCGCTTCCCAGATCACCAGGGTGTTCGGGTCGTTCGAGGCGTAGCCGTATTCGAAGGCCAGCACCGCTTCTTCCGAGAGGATGGAGTCGATGACGACGAACGGAGCCTGGTTGTCGGCCACGTTCTGCAGCGGCACGTAGGTGCCTTCGTCGAACTTCTCGCGGTTCTGGTCGTGCAGCACCGCGTGGCGGTGCGTGAAGGTGCCGCGGCCGGAGTCTTCACCCGACAGGCGCACCGGGTAGCCGCTGGCCACCAGGGAGGCGAAGGCCATGTGCTCGCCCATGCCCCAGTCGACGTTCACGTCGCCGCGGCCCATGGCAGCGCGGTCGTCCAGCACCTTCTTCACCAGCGGGTGCACGGTGAAGCCTTGCGGCACGGTGGTGATCTTCTCGGCCAGGCGCTTCCACTCGGTGGTGGGGATGGCGGTGTCGCCGGCGTCGGTCCACTTCTTGTTGAGGAAGGGGCTCCAGTCGACCGCGTACTTGCTCTTGAAGTTGGTCAGCACCGGGTCGATGGTGTGCTTGCCCGCGTCCATGGCGGCGCGGTATGCCTTGACCATGTCGTCGCCGAGCGTGTCGCCCATGCCCTGCGCGGCCAGCTTGTCGGCGTACAGGCGGCGGGTGCCGGGGTGCTGGGCAATCTTCTTGTACATCAGCGGCTGGGTGAGCGAGGGGGTGTCCTGCTCGTTGTGGCCCAGCTTGCGGTAGCAGACGATGTCGATGACCACGTCCTTGTTGAATTCCTGGCGGAACTCCAGCGCGAGTTGCATGCACAGCACCACGGCTTCCGGATCGTCGCCGTTCACGTGCAGCACCGGCGCGTCGATCATCTTGACGATGTCCGTGCAGTACAGCGTCGAGCGGCTGTCGCGCGGGTCGCTGGTGGTGAAGCCGATCTGGTTGTTGATGACGATGTGGACCGTGCCGCCGGTGTAGTAGCCGCGGGTCTCTGCCAGCGCCAGCGTTTCCATGACCACGCCCTGGCCGGCGAAGGCGGCGTCGCCGTGCACGAGCACCGGCAGCACCGAGTCGCCTTCCTTGTCGCCGCGGCGGTCCATGCGCGCACGCACCGAGCCTTCGACGACCGGATTGACGATTTCGAGGTGGGAGGGGTTGAACGCCAGCGACAGGTGCACCGGGCCGCCAGGGGTGCTGACGTCGGAGCTGAAGCCCTGGTGGTACTTCACGTCGCCGCTGGGCAGCTCTTCGGGGGCGGTGTGGTCGAATTCGGCGAACAGGTCGGCGGGCATCTTGCCCAGCGAGTTCACCAGCACGTTCAGGCGGCCGCGGTGGGCCATGCCGATCACGATTTCCTGCACGCCCTTCTCGCCGGCGCGGTTGATGAGCTCGTCCATCGCGACGATGAAGCTCTCGCCGCCTTCGAGCGAGAAGCGCTTCTGGCCGACGTACTTGGTGTGGAGGAAGCGTTCCAGGCCTTCGGCCGCGGTCAGGCGGTCGAGAACGCGCTTCTTCTGCTCGGCATTGAGCTTGGGATTGGTGCGGGCGCTCTCGAGCTTCTGCTGCCACCAGCGCTTGTGGTTCTGGTCGGTGGTGTACATGTACTCGGCGCCGATGGTGCCGCAGTACGTTTCGCGCAGCGCGTTCAGCAGGTCGCGCAAGGACATGGTGTCCTTGCCGAAGAACGTGTTGCTGGTGTTGAACACCGTCTCGAGGTCGGCATCGGCGAAGCCGTAGAACGAGGGCTCGAGTTCAGGAATGGAGGGGCGCTCGGTGCGCTTGAGCGGATCGAGGTCGGCCCAGCGGGCGCCGACGTTGCGATAGGCGGCGATCAGCTGCTGGACGGCCGTGCGCTTGCGGCCGAGTTCGGAGTCGGCGCCGCTGGCCTGCACGACCTTGGTCGTGCCCTGCTTCGCCAGTTCGGCAAAAGCGTTGATGACCGGCTGGTGGGGGACGTCGCGGGTGTTCGAGCCGTCGGCGGCCGGCACGTTCTGCAGCGCGTCGAAGTACGAGCGCCAGTTGTCGGGAACGCTGCCGGGGTTGGAGAGGTAGTTCTCGTACATCTCCTCGACATAGGGGGCGTTGCCGCCGAAGAGGTACGTGTTGCCTTGATAGGCGGTGTACGCCGAGGGCGTAGAGGAATCGCTCATGATCCGCTGACCTTCGCTTCCCTGAGGGAAGCACTAGCTGGTTTAAGAAACCTTCCGCGACACGGCTGAACCGATTGGCGGATGCGACTGTGGCTGGGGAAGGGCCTGAGTACCTTGGCATTGTGCCACGTCAACCATATGACGGTCCAACCCGGCTTCGCAAGCCCTCCTGTTGCTCATTCCCCGCTCATTCGGGCGAAGAGAGTAACTGTTTGATCTGCTGCAGGGTGGCGGGGTCGTCGATGGTGGTCAGGTCGCCCGGGTCGCGCTGCTCGCAGACGGCCTGGATGGCCCGGCGCAGCAGCTTGCCGCTGCGGGTCTTCGGCAGGCCGGAGACGAAGCGCACCCGGGCCGGCCGGGCCAGCGCGCCGAGCTGGTCGGCCACCAGCTTCATGATCTCGCCTTCGAGCTTGAGCGCCGCATCGGCGTCGGTCACGGCCTTGCCGTCCTTGGGCACCACGAAGGCCATCGCCACCTGCCCCTTCAGCGCATCGGCCACGCCGACCACCGCCACCTCGGCCACGTTGGAATGGCCCGAGATGCTCTCCTCGATCTCGCGCGTACCCAGGCGGTGGCCCGCGACGTTGATCACGTCGTCGGTGCGCCCGAGGATGTAGAAATAGCCGTCCTCGTCGCGAATGCCCCAGTCGAAGGTCGAATAGACCATCTTGCCCGGCACGCTCTTCCAGTAGGTGTTGACGAAGCGCGCGTCGTCCTTCCACACGGTCTGCATGAAGCCAGGCGGCGTCGGCCCCTCGACCACGACCACGCCCTTCTCGTTCGCGCCGGTCAGTTCCTCGCCGGTGGACTCGTGCAGTATCTTGATGCGGTAGCCGTACATCGGCACGCCCGGGCTGCCGAACTTGCTGGGCTTGGGCTCGACGCCGTTGGCGATGGTGATCATCGGCCAGCCCGATTCGGTCTGCCAGTAGTTGTCGATGATCGGCACGCCCAGGCCCTCGCTGATCCAGCGCGCGGTCGGTTCGTCCAGCGGCTCGCCGGCCAGGAACAGCGCGCGCAGGGTCGAGAGGTCGTATTTCTTCAGCAGCGCCGGGTCCTGCTTCTTGAGCACGCGCACCGCGGTGGGCGCGCTGAACATCACCGTCACCTTGTATTTCTCGACGAGGCGCCACCAGATGCCGCCGTCGGGTTGCCGGTCGATGCCCTGCGTGGGCAGGCCCTCGTACATGATCGTCGCCATGCCTGCGATCAGCGGGCCGTAGACGATGTAGCTGTGGCCCACCACCCAGCCGATGTCGCTGGTGGAGAAGTAGGTTTCGCCGGGCCGGCCGTCGAAGATGTGCTTCATGCTCGCGGCGAGCGCCACCGCGTAGCCGCCCACGTCGCGCTGCACGCCCTTGGGCTTGCCGGTGGTGCCGCTCGTGTAGATGGTGTAGCTGATGTCGGTGGACGCCAGCCAGGCGCAGGGCACCTTGGCGTCGAGGTGCTTGCGGCGCAGTTCGGCGGCCAGATGATCGCGCCCGGCAGTCAGCTCCATCGGCGCGAGGCCGCGGTCGGTCAGCAGCACGGCCGAAGGCTTGTGCTTCGACAGCCGGATCGCCTCGTCGAGCAGCGGCTTGTACGCGATGACCTTGCTGCCGCGCGAGCCCGCGTCGGCGCTCACGATCACCTTGGGCTCGGCGTCCTCGATGCGCGTGGCGAGCGAGCCGCTGGCGAAGCCGCCGAACACCACGCAGTGAATGGCGCCGATGCGCGCGCAGGCCAGCATCGCGAAGGCGGCCTCCGGGATCATCGGCATGTAGATGAGCACGCGGTCGCCCTTGCCCACTCCCAGTTCGAGGAGGCTGGCGGCGGTGCGCTGCACCTCGGCGTGCAGTTCGGCGAAGCTGTAGCTCTTCTCCACACCCGTTTCGGTGGAAACGAAGATCAGCGCCGGCTGGTCTCCCCGCTGCGCCAGGTGGCGGTCGACGGCGTTGTGGCAGAGGTTGGTGGTGCCGCCCACGAACCAGCGCGCGAAAGGCGGCTGGCTGGCGTCGAGTATCTGTTGCGCGGGCGTCTGCCAGTCGATCAGCTTCGCCTGCTCGGCCCAGAAGGCCTCGGGCGCGTCCACGGATTGGCGATGGAACTCTTCATAGCGGCTCATCTCGGTTTGTCTCCTGTTATTCGTTCCGTTCTGGCCGGCGCCAAAACTGAATTCATAATTATGGAGACCGATCTTGCAGCAAGCTGACAGCCGGAGCAATCCGGCTTTACTCCGCCGCCCGGCTCAGCGGACGAGCGAGAGCACTTCAGGAAACGCGGGATGCTCCGCCGTGCGCAGCCATTCGAAGCCGACCATCTCCGTCGTCACCAGCTCGGCGCCCGCGCCGGCCAGGCGGTCGAAGGCGGCATCGCGGTTGCGCTCGGTGCGCGAGCTGCAGGCGTCGGTCACGACCCAGACCTCGAACTCGTCTTCCAGCAGGTCGAGCGCCGTCTGCAGCAGGCAGACATGGGCTTCGCAACCGGCAATGACGATGCTGTTGCGCTCCTCGGCGGCCTGCTGCGGCTTCTGCAGGTGCTTGGGCAGGCTGCGCGCATTGCCCTGCGGCGCCTTGGCCGGCACGCGCAGCCATTCGCCCAGGCCCTCTTCCACGCCGCTGAAGTGCATCTTCGACAGGGTGCGCTGGAAATGCGCGCGGATGTCGGGCAGGTTCTGGCCAAGCTTGGAGGGGTTGTGCTCGGTGCCGAACACCGGCACCTGGAACAGCTTGGCCATCTTGCCGAGCCGCACGGCGTTCTGCGCGACCGCTTCTCCCTCGAAGATCGCCGGCATCAGGCGCTCCTGGTAGTCGACCAGGACGAGTTGGGATTGCGAGGCATCGAGCAGCATGAAAAGGTTCTTTCTCTCAGGAATCTGTTGAATCGGGCTGAACCGTACCACCGAAAAGACCCGGCTGACGCGAGCCGCCGGCAACGCGCTGCACGAGCTGGGCCACGTAGGCCTTGAACAGCGCGTCGGCCGACTGCCTGAACATGCGGATGCGCCCCCGTGTGCTGCATCAGCAGCAGGCCGACGCCGTGCGCGAAGAGCGCCGTGTTCTCGCGCAGGGCGGTGTCCGCGTCGAGCCCCAGTTCCTGCAGCGCCTCTTCGCAGGGTCGCAGGGCCTGGTAGAGATGGTCGTTCAGCTCGTGGTCGAGTTCGCTGGTCAGGCCGCGCGGGCGCATGCCCTGCACAAGATAGAAGCCCAGGTCCAGGTCGCGCGGGTTCGCCGCGTAGAAGTCGAACCACGCCTGGGCTCTCGCCGCGAGCGCCTGGCCGGGGCCGTCCTGCGACACCGGGGCGTCGGCTACGGCGGTTTGCAGCCGCTGGATCGACTCGTCGAGCAAGGCCGCGTAGATCGCCTCCTTGCTCTCGAAGTACGAATAGATGGCACCCGGCGTGTAGCCGGCCCTCCTGGCGATTTCGCGCACGCTCGCGCCCTCGATGCCGGCTTCCAGAAAGACCGCACGGGCGGCATCGAGCACGAGCATACGGCGGGCATCGCTGAGCGCCTGGCGGCGTTGGATCTTGGCTTCCATTGGCCGAAATATAGCCTTCGATTGATCGAGCATCCGATTTTCTGACCGTTGATCGAAAAATTGAACAGTGTTTAAATCACGGCAAACAGCCAGGAGACAGACACGATGAACGCCCCGCTTTCCAGCGCCTCCCTCATGTCCGGCGCCGACTACCGCGAATCGCTGCGCCGCTACAAGCCCACGGTTTTCGTCGACGGCCGACGCGTCGACAGCGTGGCCGACGAAGCGGCCTTCCAGCCCGGCATCAATGCCATCGCCCTCACCTACGACTACGCCCTGAAGAAGGAATACGAGCCGCTGATGACTGCGGTTCAGCACACCAGCGGCAAGCGGGTCAACCGCCTCTCACACATCAACACGAGCGCCGGCGACCTGCTCAACAAGCTCGAGGCCGTGCGCCTGGTCTGCCAGGAAACGGGCTGCGCCCAGCGCTACCTGACGCACGACGCGCTCAACGCCATCGCCCAGGTGTCGGCCCGCATCGACGACGCCCGCGGCAGCACCGAACACACGACCCGCTTCCACGAATACCTGCACCGCGTGCAGGACCAGGACCTGACGCTCGGCGTCGCCATGACAGACGCCAAGGGCGACCGCAGCCGCCGCCCGCACGAGCAGGCCAACGTCGACAGCTACCTGCACGTGGTCGAGCGCAACGCGCGCGGCATCGTCATCTCGGGCACCAAGGCGATCGTGACCGGCGCGCCCTACGTGCACGAGCTGCTCGTCATGCCCTGCCGCAACATGGGAAAAGAAGACGCCGACTTCGCGGTCTGCTGCGCCGTGCCGCTCGATGCGCCCGGCCTCACCATCGTCGCGCGGCCGGCGGGCCGGCCCGGCGAGAAGCTTGAGCATGGCGAGGCCCTCTTCAGCCGCAAGTACGGGCAGAGCACCGGCGTGTGCATGTTCGACAAGGTCTTCGTGCCCTGGGAACGCGTGTTCTATGCTGGCGAGTGGGAGCACTCCGGCCACCTGACCTACAGCTACGCCACGCACCACCGCCACAGCTGCATCGGCGCGCGCGCCGGCTTCGGCGACCTGCTGATCGGCGCGGGCGCGCTGATGTGCGAGGCCAACGGCTTCGACCCGGGCAAGGAAAGCCACCTGCGCGAGCAGATGGTCGAGCTCATCACCATCACCGAGAGCTTCTTCGCCTGCGGCGTGGCGGCCAGCGTCTACGGCAAGGCCGACGAGCACTGCGAGGTGTTCATGCCCGATCCGGTGTTCAGCAACATCGGCAAGCTGCTGCTGGCCACGAAGATCTACGACATGCACCGCATCGCGCACTACGTGAGCGGCGGCCTGATCGTCACCCTGCCCGGCCCCGACGAAGACCACAACCCGGAGACCGCAGCCCGCCTGTCCGACGTGCTGCGTGCCAACCCGGCCATTCCCTACGAGCAGCGCATCGAGACGGCCCGCTTCATCGAGGACCTGACCGCCGGCTACCAGGGCGGCTGGTACAGCGTGATCAGCCTGCACGGCGGCGGCTCGCCCGCGGCGATGAAGCAGGAGATCTGGCGTAACTATCCCGTGGGCTCCAAGGTCGAGCTGGTCGAACGCATCCTCGAACGCGGCATCGCGGCCGACGGCTCGCCGGCTGCCGCGCCTCACGATCCGGCGCGCGCCATCACCCGCAACCGCCAGCCGGGCAGGTGCTGCGACACGGGATGCACCACGCCGGGCCAGCCGGTGATGGTCGACCTGCCGGCCTCGCGGCGCGCCTAGACTCCGGCGGATGAAGTTCTTCTCGAAACGGTTGGGCCTCGCGGCGGCGGGGCTGGGCGTCGCGCTGCTCGTCATGGCCTGCGGCGGCGTGCGCAAGGCCACGGTGCCGATGGCGACCTCCCTCGAGAAAAGCAGCTGCCCGCGCGACAACATCGACACGCTGCTGGTGATGCTGCCTGGCGCGTATTCGGCGCCCGACGAATTCGAGCGCGAAGGCTTCGTTCGCGCAGTCCGCGAGAACCGCATCGCGGCCGACGTGATGCTGGTCGACTCCCACCTCGGCTACTTCAACGACAAGACCATCCTCGATCGCCTGAGCGCCGACGTGATGGTGCCGGCACGCGGCCAGGGCTACCGCCAGATCTGGTTCGTGGGCATCTCGCTCGGTGGCTTCGGCGGAATGCTCTACGCGCAGACGCATCCTGGCGACCTCGCAGGCTTGGTGACGATCGCGCCCTATCTGGGCGAACGCACGCTCTCCACTGACATCGCCAATGCCGGCGGCCTTGCCAAGTGGAAGGGGCCGCTGGTCGATCCAGCCGCTGCACCTCCACGAACGCCGGACGAGACCCAGCTCTGGCAATGGCTGCGCGGCTACGCCGGCTTCACGAACACCGCGGGTGCCCGGCCCCCGCTCTATCTGGGTTACGGACTGGACGACCGCTTCGCATTCAGCCACCGCCTGCTGGCCGGCGTGCTGCCGCCCGAGCGTGTCTTCACGACCGAAGGCGGCCACGACTGGCCCGAATGGAACCGGCTCTGGCGCCGGATGCTTCCGACCCTGCCGCTGCCGGGCTGCCCCGGCTGAACATCTATCGAGCTGAAGCCGGCTCAGTTCGGCCGCAGGCGCAGCAGTTTGCCGTCGGCTTCGTCGGTCAGCACGTAGAGCAAGCCGTCCGGGCCCTGCTTCACGTCGCGGATGCGCGCGCGCCCCTCGGCCAGCAGCTTGTGTTCGGCGACCACCTTGCCGGCCTTCAGCTCGATGCGATCGAGGTAGCCGAACTTAAGCGAACCGACGAAGAGGTTGCCCTTCCAGGCGGCGCCATAGCGATCGCTGGTCAGGAACGCCATGCCGGACGGCGCTATCGACGGCACCCAGTAGTGCAGCGGCTGCTCCATACCTTCCTTGGCCGTGATGCCGTCGCCGATCTTGCCGCCGCCGTAGTTCTCGCCGTAGGTGATCACCGGCCAGCCGTAGTTGCGGCCGGCCTGCGGAATGTTGATTTCGTCGCCGCCTTGCGGGCCGTGCTCGGTCATCCAGAGACGGCCGTCGGGCGCGAGCGTGGCGCCCTGCCCGTTGCGGTGTCCGTAGCTCCATATCTCGGGGAGCGCGCCCGCTTTGCCGACGAAGGGGTTGGCCTTGGGCACCGAGCCGTCCTTGCCGATGCGCACGATCTTGCCGAGATGGTTGTCGAGCTTCTGCGCGTCTTCCTTGCGGCTGAAGCGGTCGCCGAGCGTGAGAAAGAGCGTGCCGTCGCGCGCCTCGACGATGCGGCAGCCGAAGTGGGCGCGGCTCGCCACCTTGGGCTGCTGGCTGAAGATGATCTTCAGCTCCTCGAGCTTCGTGCCGTCGGTCGACAGATTGGCGCGGGCCAGCGCGGTGCTGTTGGCCGAGCCGCCGGCGTCGGGCTCGGAGAAGCAGAAATACAGCGTGCGGTTCTTTTCGAAGCCGGAGTCGGCGAGCACGTCGAGCAGGCCGCCCTGCCCGCCCGCCGCAATGGGAGGCAGGCCTGCGATGGGAGCGCCGATCCTTCCGTCGGCACCAATCAGCCGCATGCGGCCGGGCCGCTCCGTCACCACGAAACGGCCGCCCGGAAGGAAGGCAACACCCCACGGGTTCTCGAGCCCCGTCGCCACGGTTTCAGACCGAGTCTGCGCGGCGGTGAGGCCGCAGAACCCGATTACCGTGACAAATGTCCAGCATCGAAGTGATGTCCAAAGAGGCAAGCGCGGCAAGTTCATGGCTTTTCCGTGAAGTTGGGGCGATCTTGGCGAGAAATAGCGACCGAATCCAGCATGAGCATCGATCCACCCGAGGTCTGAAGGCCTTTCGGCCGTCAACCGTTTATGGACCATAAACGTTCGCCGTTACATTTTTTCTTTGGCCGGATCGAAATTTTTCATGTAAATCAATGACTTACAGAGGGATCCGCTAATTCTGTTTAAATTGACATAACCGCGCGTCATCAATATCCTACGCGCCATGCGTTTTTTCGTCCTACCCGCATCCCTCCTCTTTGCCGTTGCAGTCCATGCAGCCCCCCAACAGGAAAAAACCGATGACGAGCTGGCACGAATGCTTGCCGACAAAGGCCTGATCGGGCAACTCAAGCAGGTTCGCCAAACCGTCACCGAACGCACTTCCGACCTGGTCGTCACCGCCATCGGATTCCTCGGCGTTCCCTACCGCCGCGGCGGCAACACCGCCGAATCCGGTTTCGACTGCAGCGGCTTCGTCCGCGCCATGTACAACCAGACGGTCGGCCACATGCTCCCCCGCCGCGCCGAAGAGCAGGCCGCCGCCACCGAGAAGATCGACCGCGACCAGCTCAAGCCCGGCGACCTCGTGTTCTTCAACACCATGCGCCGCGCCTTCAGCCATGTCGGCATCTATGTCGGCGAAGGCAAGTTCATCCACTCTCCCCGCTCCGGCGCGCAAGTCCGCGTGGAAGACATGAACGGCAGCTACTGGCAGCGCCGCTTCGACGGTGCCCGTCGCGTGGTCGGCGGTCAGGCGGACGAAGTGAAGGCCGCAGCGGTCGCGAATACCGGCAACTGAGCCCCCTTCCCGTCAAGGACGAAAAGAATCCCGCCTCGGCGGGATTTTTTATGGGCGCCCGACAGGCAGGCGCCCTTCGGCTCTTCTTCAGCCCTTCTTCTGCGGCGGCAGGTCCGTGCAGGTGCCGTGCGCCACTTCCGCCGCCATGCCGATGCTTTCGCCCAGCGTCGGGTGCGGGTGAATGGTCTTGCCGATGTCGATCTCGTCGGCGCCCATCTCGATGGCCAGCGCGATCTCGCCCAGCATGTCGCCGGCATGCGTGCCGACGATGCCGCCGCCCAGGATGCGATGCGTCTCGGCGTCGAACAGCAGCTTGGTGAAGCCCTCGTCGCGGCCGTTGGCAATCGCCCGGCCCGAGGCCGTCCAAGGGAAGTGCCCCTTCTTGACCTTGATGCCTTCGGCCTTCGCCTGGTCTTCCGTCAGGCCGACCCACGCCACTTCGGGGTCGGTGTAGGCCACGCTCGGGATCACGCGGGCGTTGAAGGCCGCGCTCGACAGCTCCTTGTCGCCCTTCAGCTCGCCGGCGATGACTTCTGCCGCCACGTGCGCCTCGTGCACCGCCTTGTGCGCCAGCATGGGCTGACCCACGATGTCGCCGATGGCGAAGATGTGCGGCACGTTGGTGCGCATCTGGATGTCGACCGGAATGAAGCCGCGGTCGCTCACCGTGACGCCGGCCTTCTCGGCGCTGATCTTCTTGCCGTTGGGGCTGCGGCCCACGGCCTGCAGCACCAGGTCGTACACCTGCGGCTCCTTCGGCGCGTTCTCGCCCTCGAAAGTGACCTTGATGCCTTCCTTCGTGGCCTCGGCACCGACCGTCTTGGTCTTGAGCATGATGTTGTCGAAGCGCGGCGCGTTCATCTTCTGCCAGACCTTCACCAGGTCGCGGTCCGCGCCCTGCATCAGGCCGTCCAGCATCTCGACCACGTCCAGGCGCGCACCCAGCGTGGAATACACCGTGCCCATTTCGAGGCCGATGATGCCGCCGCCCAGGATCAGCATGCGCTTGGGATCGGTGCCCATCTCCAGCGCGCCGGTCGAGTCGACCACGCGCGGGTCCTTCGGCATGAAGGGCAGGCTCACGGCCTGCGAACCGGCCGCGATGATCGCGCTGCGGAACTTGACGGTCTGCTTGCTGCCGGTGGTGTCCCAGCTGGTGCCGGAGGTTTCCTCGACCTCGATGTGGTACGGGTCGATGAAGTTGCCGACGCCGCGCAGCACCGCCACCTTGCGCATCTTTGCCATGGCCGTGAGGCCGCCGGTGAGCTTGCCCACCACCTTGTTCTTGTGGCCGAGCAGCTTGGCGCGGTCGACCGTCGGGGCGGCAAAGCTCACGCCGAGGTCGGCGAAGTGCTTGACCTCGTCCATGACCGAAGCCACGTGCAGCAGCGCCTTCGAGGGGATGCAGCCGACGTTCAGGCACACGCCGCCGAGGGTGGCGTAGCGCTCGATCAGCACGACCTTCAGGCCCAGGTCGGCGGCGCGGAAGGCGGCCGAGTAGCCGCCGGGGCCGGCGCCGAGCACGATCACGTCGCACTCGACGTCGACCTTGCCGCCGTAGCTGGACACGGCCACGGCCGCAGCAGCGGGGGCTGGCGCGGGCGCGGGAGCAGCAGCCTTCGCGGGGGCGGCGGCCGGGGCAGGCGCTGCCGCTGCGGGCGCTGGTGCCGCGGCACCGTCGACTTCCAGCGTCAGCACCACCGAGCCTTCGCTGACCTTGTCGCCCACCTTCACGGCCAGCGCCTTCACCACGCCGGCGGCGGACGACGGGATCTCCATCGAGGCCTTGTCCGATTCGACCGTGATCAGCGACTGCTCGGCCTTGACCGTGTCTCCGACGTTGACCAGCACCTCGATGACCGCGACTTCGTCGAAGTCGCCGATGTCGGGCACCTTGATTTGTTGTTCGCTCATTTGGACACTTTCAGTTTGAGTGTGAGAACGTCGACCGGTGGGGCCGAATTGCGATCGAATTCGCAGGCGGCGGCGATGCCCGCCTCCGCCACGTCGCGCGATGTGCGCGACTTGATGTCATAGGCCGCGTGCATGGCGCCGAGGGCAAAGCTGCGTCCCGAGCCGATGGCCCAGAACTCCTTGAACTCGAACACCTCGCGGTAGCTGTAGATGCCGTAGATGCCGCTCTGGTTGGCCATCAGCATCGTGAACTGGCTCGACTCGTAGGGCTCGTGCTCGTCTTCCTTGGTCTGCATGAAGAACGAGTCCTTCAGCACCGGATGCAGCATCGTGAAGGTGCGGAAGATCTCGTGCTTGCTGCCGAACAGCAGCTGCTCGCGCGGCTGCGCGGCCAGCGCGTGCTGCAGCACCAGGAAGTGCGCGGCGGCGCCGGCCAGGGCGAACAGGCTCTGCCCCGCCGCGTCCTCGACGGTGAAGATCTTCTGGTTCGTCTCGGCGCGGTGCGAAAGCCGCGTGTCGCCGAAGGTCACCAGAGAATCCGCTGCCATCGTGACCTGGCCGCCCTTGCGGACGGCCACTACCGTGGTCATAGCAGGATGCGGCGATAGTCCGCGAGCACCTGGCCCAGGTAGGCGTTGAAACGCGCAGCCAGGGCGCCGTCGATCACGCGGTGGTCGTACGACAGCGACAGCGGCAGCGTGAGGCGCGGCACGAACTGCTTGCCGTCCCACACCGGCTTCATCTGGCCCTTGGAGAGGCCGAGGATGGCCACTTCGGGCGCGTTGATGATCGGCGTGAAGTGCGTGCCGCCGATGCCGCCGAGCGAGCTGATCGAGAAGCAGCCGCCCTGCATGTCGGCCGAGCCGAGCTTGCCGTCGCGCGCCTTCTTGGCGAGCTCGCCCATCTCGGCGCTGATCTGCAGGATGCCCTTCTTGTCGGCGTCCTTCAGCACCGGCACCACGAGGCCGTTGGGCGTGTCCGCCGCGAAACCGATGTTGTAGTACTGCTTGTAGACGAGCTGGTCGCCGTCCAGGCTGGTGTTGAACTCGGGGAATTTCTTCAGCGCCGCGACCACCGCCTTGATGACGAAAGCCAGCATCGTCACCTTGACGCCCGACTTCTCGTTCTCCTTGTTGGTGGAGACGCGGAAGGCCTCGAGCTCGGTGATGTCGGCTTCGTCGTTGTTGGTGACGTGCGGGATCATCACCCAGTTGCGGTGCAGGTTCGCGCCGCTGAGCTTCTTGATGCGCGACAGGTCCTTGCGCTCGACCGTGCCGAACTTGGTGAAGTCGACCTTGGGCCAGGGAATGAGGCCCAGCGCCGCGCCGTCGGCACCGCCGCCACCGGCCGGCGCCTTGGCCGCCGAGGCCTTGGTGCTGGCCTGGCCGCTCATCACGGCCTTGGTGAAGTTCTGGATGTCTTCCTGCGTGATGCGGCCCTTGGGACCGGAGCCCTTGACCTCTTCGAGCGGCACGCCAAGCTCGCGGGCGAACTTGCGCACCGAGGGCGAGGCGTGCGGCAGGCTGCCGCTGGGGGCGACCGTCGGGTTGTGGGCCGGTGCCGCCGCCGCAGGTGCGGGTGCAGATGCGGCCGGGGCAGGAGCGGTGGCAGTGGCGGTCGCCGGAGCAGCGGCGGCTGCAGCCGGCGCTGGTGCCGGGGCAGCGGAACCGGCTGCGCCCTCGAGCACGGCGATCAGGTCACCGATGTTGACCGTGTCGCCGACCTTGACCTTCAACTCCTTGAGCACGCCGGCGGCCGACGACGGAATTTCCATCGAGGCCTTGTCCGACTCGACCGTGATCAGCGACTGCTCGGCCTTGATCGCGTCGCCCGGCTTCACCAGCACTTCGATAACTGCGACGTCCTTGAAGTCGCCGATGTCCGGCACCTTGACCTCGACCGGGCCCGAAGCCGCCGGGGCGGCTGCAGGGGCCGGCGCGGGCGCAGCCGCAGCCGGCGCAGGCGCGGCGGCTGCGGGAGCCGCTGCAGGCGCAGGGGCCGGAGCCGCTGCAGCACCCGCTCCCTCGGCCTCGAGCACGAGGACCACCGAGCCCTCTTTCACCTTGCTGCCGACCTCGACCTTGAGTTCCTTGACCACACCGGCGGTCGACGACGGGATTTCCATCGACGCCTTGTCCGATTCGACCGTGATGAGCGACTGCTCGGCCTTCACCGTGTCGCCCACCTTCACGAGCACCTCGATCACCGCGACTTCATCGAAATCGCCGATGTCCGGCACCTTCACTTCCACTGCTGCCATATCGTTGTCTCCCGCCGTCAGGCGCCGTTCGTTCGTTGATTGGTTGTTGATTGGGGATCAGGCGTAGAGCGGGTTGACCTTGTCGACATTGATGCCGTACTTCTTGATCGCTTCCACCACCTTGGCCACCGGCACGGTGCCATCTTCGCTCAGCGCCTTGAGCGCCGCCACCACGATGTAGTGGCGGTTGACCTCGAAGTGCTCGCGCAGCTTGTTGCGGAAGTCGCTGCGGCCGAAGCCGTCGGTGCCCAGCACCTTGTAGTTGCGGCCCTTCGGAATGAACGGGCGGATCTGCTCGGCATAGGCCTTCATGTAGTCGGTCGATGCGACCACCGGGCCGGTGGTGGCGCCGAGCTGCTCGGCCACGAAGGGCACGCGCGGGGTCTGGTCGGGGTGCAGCAGGTTCCAGCGGTCGGCATCCTGGCCGTCGCGGGTGAGCTCGTTGAAGCTCGGGCAGCTCCACACGGAAGCCGACACGCCCCAGTCCTTCTCGAGCAGTTCCTGCGCGGCAAAGCTTTCGCGCAGGATCGTGCCGCTGCCCAGCAGTTGCACCGTGGGTGCCTTGGCCTTGAGCGCGGGGCCCTGCTTCGACAGGTACATGCCCTTGATGATCTGCTCTTCGGTGCCGGGCTGGAGGCCGGGCATCGCGTAGTTCTCGTTGAGCAGCGTCAGGTAGTAGTAGACGTTGTCCTGCTTCTCGACCATGCGCTTGAGGCCGTGGTGCAGGATCACGCCGACTTCGTGCGCGAAGGTCGGGTCGTAGCTCACGCAGTTGGGGATGGTGTTGGCCAGGATGTGGCTGTGGCCGTCTTCGTGCTGCAGGCCTTCGCCGTTCAGCGTGGTGCGCCCCGAGGTGCCGCCCAGCAGGAAGCCGCGCGCCTGCATGTCGCCGGCAGCCCAGGCCAGGTCGCCGATGCGCTGGAAGCCGAACATCGAGTAGTACACGTAGAACGGCACCATGATGCGGTTGTTCGTGCTGTACGAGGTGGCGGCAGCGATCCAGCTCGACATGCCGCCGGCCTCGTTGATGCCTTCCTGCAGGATCTGGCCGGCCTTGTCTTCCTTGTAGTACATGACCTGGTCCTTGTCGACCGGGGTGTACTGCTGACCGTGCGGGTTGTAGATGCCGACCTGGCGGAACAGGCCTTCCATGCCGAAGGTGCGGGCCTCGTCGACCAGGATGGGCACCACGCGCGGGCCGAGCGCCTTGTCGCGCAGCAGCTGCGTGAGGAAGCGCACGTAGGCCTGCGTGGTCGAGATCTCGCGGCCTTCGGCCGTGGGTTCGAGCACCGCCTTGAAGGTGTCCAGCGCGGGCACGGTGAAGCTCTCGTCGCTCTTCACGCGGCGGTGCGGCAGGTAGCCGCCCAGCGCCTTGCGGCGCTCGTGCAGGTAGCGCATTTCCGGCGTGTCGTCGGCCGGCTTGTAGAACGGCAGCTCGGCGATCTGGCTGTCGGGAATCGGGATGTTGAAGCGGTCGCGGAAGGCCTTGATGTCCTCGTCGCCGAGCTTCTTGGTCTGGTGGACCGTGTTCTTGCCTTCGCCGATCTTGCCCATGCCGAAGCCCTTGACGGTCTTCACGAGCAGCACGGTGGGCTGGCCCTTGTGGTTCTGGGCGGCATGGAAGGCGGCGTACACCTTCTGCGAGTCGTGGCCGCCGCGCTGGAGGTTCCAGATCTCGTCGTCGGTCATGTGCTCGACCATCTTCAGCGTGCGCGGGTCGCGGCCGAAGAAGTTCTTGCGGACGTAGGCGCCGTCGTTGGCCTTGAACGACTGGTAGTCGCCGTCATTGCACTCCATCATGATCTTGCGCAGCGCGCCGTCATGGTCCTTCTCGAGCAGGGCATCCCAGCCCTTGCCCCAGACCAGCTTGACGACGTTCCAGTTGGCGCCGCGGAACTCGCCTTCGAGCTCCTGGATGATCTTGCCGTTGCCGCGCACCGGGCCGTCCAGGCGCTGCAGGTTGCAGTTGATGACGAAGATCAGGTTGTCGAGGTTCTCGCGCGCCGCCAGGCCGATGGCGCCCAGCGATTCGACCTCGTCCATTTCGCCGTCGCCGCAGAAGACCCAGACCTTGCGGTTCTCGGTGTTGGCGATGCCGCGTGCGTGCAGGTACTTGAGGAAGCGCGCCTGGTAGATCGCCATGAGCGGGCCGAGGCCCATCGACACGGTCGGGAACTGCCAGAACTCCGGCATCAGCTTCGGGTGCGGGTAGCTGGAGAGGCCCTTGCCGTCGACTTCCTGGCGGAAGTTGAGCAGTTGCTCTTCGGAGAGGCGGCCTTCGAGGTAGGCGCGGGCGTAGATGCCGGGAGAGACGTGGCCCTGGATGTAGAGCAGGTCGCCGCCGTGGTTTTCGCTCTCGGCGTGCCAGAAGTGGTTGAAGCCGGCGCCGAACATGCTGGCCAGCGAGGCGAAGGAGCCGATGTGGCCGCCGAGGTCGCCGCCTTCGGCAGGATGGTGGCGGTTGGCCTTGACCACCATGGCCATTGCGTTCCAGCGCATGTAGGCGCGCAGGCGCTGTTCGATCTCGAGGTTGCCGGGGCTGCGGGCTTCCTGCGAGGGTTCGATGGTGTTGACGTAGCCGGTGTTGGCCGAGAACGGCATGTCGACCGTGTTCTGGCGGGCATGTTCGAGCAGCTGCTCGAGGAGGAAGTGAGCCCGCTCAGGCCCCTCGCTCTGGATGACGGAAGACAGGGCATCCATCCATTCACGTGTCTCCTGGGCGTCCGCGTCGTTAGCGGCCGAGCCGAACAGGTTCTCGGGGTTTGCCGACATGCTTATGTCTCCTTTTAGGGCTGTGGCTGTAATTTAAGTGCGCTGTGCAGCGAACGCGGCGGAGTTTCGCATAGAAACATCGCAATTTCAAATAGTGCTTATTGATTTTTCAATGTGAAATTCAAAAGAAATCAGAGCAGGAACGGATGTCCGCACGGGACATGGCAAGCCGAGGGGGCAAGCCTAGAATCCGCCCCATGCCTCTCTCCTCCCCGCTGGCGGTTGCCCGCAGTGCCGTGAACGCCTCGCCGCTGTCCTGGTGGCGCAGGTGGTGGCGACGCCAGACTCCGGTGCTGCAGGACGCGGTCGCCATGCTCGCGCCGATGGCGGCCGTGCTGCTGTTCCTCGCCGCCATCGTTTCCGCCTTCTGGTACCTGCGCACCGAGGAGGTCGAGCGCGAGCAGGAGTCGGTGCGCCGCGACGTCGAATATGCACAGCAGCGCATGCGCCTGCGGCTGTTGGAGCGGCAGGAGCAGTTGATGCGCATCGCGCGCGACGCTTCCAACCGCGAGATCGACCCCGTCGAGTTCACCAGCCGCGCCGAGTCGCTGGTGAGCCAGTTCCCCGAGCTGCAGACCATCACCTGGATCGACGACCGCCGCCGCTTCAAGGCCGGCTACGCTGCTCCCAGCGTGCATCCGGCGCAGCAGCACCTGATCGGCGACGTGCTGCGTCCCGGCGACATCGAGAGCAACTACGCGCTGGCGCGCGAACTGCGCCAGCCGGTGTTCTCGCAGCCCGTGGCCGGGGGCGATCCGCCCTCGATGCTGCAGCTGCACATTCCCCTCTTCGACCAGGGCCTGTTCGCGGGCGTCGTACTGGGCGAGTTTTCCATCGACGGGCTGCTGCGCTACGGCATGCCCTCCGAGGTGCAGGCGCGCTACGCGGTGTCGCTGCTCGACGCCAAGGGCCATGTGATCGCCGGCAACACCACGAACCTGAAGGAAAGCGGCACGCGCCTGCTGCCCTGGTCCGAGCGCACCAACGAATATGAAGTGCCGGTGTCGCCCGTCGGCAATGCGCTGGTGCTGCGGGCGCAGGCCTATCGCACCTCGCAGGGCGTGGTCGGCAACGGGCTCTTCTGGCTGGTCTGCGCGTTGAGCGTGCTCACGAGCTGGATGCTGATCGGCACCTGGCGCCACACGCGCCGGCGGCTGCAGGCGCAGCAGCGGCTGGTGGCCGAGACCAACTTCCGCCGGGCGATGGAGAACTCCATGCTCACCGGCATGCGCGTGCTCGACCTGCAGGGCCGCATCACCTACGTCAATGCCGCCTTCTGCGCGATGACCGGCTGGAGCGAGGAAGAGCTGGTCGGCCAGTCGCCGCCCTTCCCCTACTGGCTCGAATCCGATCGCGAGGTGATGAACGAGCGGCTCGAAGAGGAACTGCACGGCCGCGCCCTGCCCGGCGGCTTCCAGGTGCGGGTGAAGCGCAAGAACGGCAGCGTGTTCAACGCCCGCCTGTATGTGTCGCCGCTGATCGACGCACGCGGCCACCAGACCGGCTGGATGACGTCGATGACCGACATCACCGAGCCCACGCGCATCCGCGAGCAGCTCTCGGCCTCCTACGAGCGCTTCACCACGGTGCTGGAAGCGCTCGACGCCGCCGTGTCAGTGGCCCCCATCGGCAGCGAGGAGCTGCTGTTCGCCAACAAGCTGTACCGACTTTGGTTCGGCTCCGACACCGTGGGCCACCTGGGCATGGTCGCGCAGGCAGGCGTGCCGGCGTCGAATGCGCACGACGAAGGCCTGGACGACGTGGACCCGTACGCCGGCCTCCCCATCGACACCCTCACCGCGGCGCAGACCGCCAACAACGAGATCTTCGTGCCCCACCTGGGCAAGTGGCTCGAAGTGCGCTCGCGCTACCTGACCTGGGTGGACGGCCGGCTCGCCCAGCTCGTGATCGCCACCGACATCACGCCGCGCCGCGACGCCGAGGAACAGGCCGCCGCGCAGGCCGACAAGGCCCAGGCCGCCAGCCGCCTCATCACCATGGGCGAGATGGCCTCCAGCGTGGCGCACGAACTCAACCAGCCGCTGACCGCCATCACCAACTACTGCAACGGGATGATGTCGCGCATCAAGGGCCAGTCGATCGACAACGAGGCCCTTCTGGCCGCGCTCGAGAAGACGTCGAAGCAGGCCCAGCGCGCGGGCCAGATCATCCAGCGCATCCGCTCCTTCGTGAAGCGCAGCGAGCCCAACCGCACGCCCGCCGACGTGGCCACCATGGTGAGCGAGGCGGTCGAGCTCGCGGGCATCGAGCTGCGCCGGCGCAACGTGCGCCTGAACCACTACGTGGCGGCCCGGCTGCCCGTGGTGCGCGTCGATCCGATCCTCATCGAGCAGGTGATGGTCAACCTGCTGAAGAACGCGGCCGAGGCCATCGACCTCGCCGACCGCCCGCTGGCGCGCCGCAGCGTGGAACTGCGCGTGCTGCCCAAGGTGATCGAGGGCCACAACGCCATCGAGTTCTCGGTGCAGGACACCGGCAAGGGCCTGGCGCCCGAGGTGATGGACCGGCTCTACGAGGCCTTCTTCTCCACCAAGCCCGAAGGCATGGGCATCGGGCTCAACTTGTGCCGCACCATCGTCGAGTCGCACCGCGGCCGGATGCAGGCGGAGAACATCTACAATGGCCCGGATGTGATCGGATGCCGTTTTTCCTTCTGGATTCCGGTGTTGGACGCTATCAGTTCCGTAGCTAGCGACGAGGCAAAGGTACCTGCATGAGTTTGATTCCGAAGAAGGGCACGGTCTATGTCGTCGACGACGACGAAGCCGTACGCGATTCGCTGCAATGGCTGCTCGAAGGCAAGGACTACAGAGTCCGCTGTTTCGATTCCGCCGAATCCTTTCTCTCCCGATACGACCCGCGCGAAGTCGCCTGCTTGATAGTCGACATCCGCATGGCGGGCATGACCGGCCTGGAGCTACAGGACCGGCTGATCGAACGGCGCTCCCCGCTGCCCATCGTGGTCATCACCGGCCACGGCGACGTGCCGATGGCGGTCGACAGCATGAAGAAGGGTGCGATGGACTTCATCCAGAAGCCCTTCAACGACGAAGAACTCGTCACGCTGGTCGAGCGCATGCTCGAACACGCCCGCGGCGCCTTCACGCAGCACCAGCAGTCGGCCAGCCGCGACGCGCTGCTGTCCAAGCTCACCGGCCGCGAGGCACAGGTGCTCGAGCGCATCGTCGCCGGCCGCCTGAACAAGCAGATCGCCGACGACCTGGGCATCAGCATCAAGACGGTCGAGGCGCACCGCGCCAACATCATGGAAAAGCTCAACGCCAACACCGTGGCCGATCTGCTCAAGATCGCGCTGGGGCAGGCGGCGCCAGCCGCCAAGGCCTAGAAACAGCTATCCGCCCGATAGCGACACATGACCCCCACGCCTGCGAAAGCGGGCGTTTTTACTTGGAAAATCGAAACCGATGACCGCCCAACTGATCGACGGCAACGCACTCGCCAAAACCATCCGCGCCGAAGTTGCCGGCCGCACCGCGGCGCTCAAGGCGCGCGGCTTGAACCCGGCCCTTTCCATCATCCTCGTGGGCGAAGACCCGGCCAGCCAGGTCTACACGAAGCACAAGGTCAACGACAGCGCGCAGACCGGCCTCGACGCCACGCTCGAGACCTACCCCGCCGACATGAGCGAGGCCGACCTGCTGGCCCGCATCCGCACGCTCAACGACGACCCGAAGGTGCACGGCATCCTGGTGCAGTTGCCGCTGCCCAAGCACATGGACAGCCAGAAGGTCATCGAGACGATTTCTCCGGCCAAGGACGTCGACGGCTTCCACGTTGCCAGCGCCGGCGCGCTGATGACCGGCGCCCCCGGCTTCTGGCCCTGCACGCCGCACGGCTGCATGAAGATGCTCGAATCGATCGGCTACGACCTGCGCGGCAAGCATGCCGTGGTCATTGGCCGCAGCAACATCGTCGGCAAGCCGATGGCCATGATGCTGCTCGCCAAGAGCGCCACCGTGACCATCTGCCACAGCGCCACCAAGGACCTGGGCGCCATCACGCGCCAGGCCGACGTGATCGTCGCCGCTGTGGGCAAGCTCGATCTGCTGACCGCCGACATGGTCAAGCCCGGCGCGGTCGTCATCGACGTGGGCATGAACCGCCGGCCCGACGGCAAGCTCGCCGGCGACGTCGACTTCGACGGCGTGAAGGAAGTGGCCGGCTGGATCACGCCCGTGCCCGGCGGCGTGGGCCCCATGACGCGCGCGATGCTGCTGGTCAACACCCTTGAAGCAGCCGAGCGCGCCGCAAGATAAGAACCACCCCGTTGCTTGCTCACTTCGTGTAGCCGCCTCCCCCTCGAGGGGCGCCACCGGCGGCCCGGCAGAGTCGGTTCCGCGGTGGCTCCCCGAATCGGTCCGTCAGTTCGAACAGGATTTCTCACATGACCAACCCGCTTCTCGATTTCACCGATCTCCCGCTGTTCGACAAGATCAAGCCGGAACACGTATCGCCCGCTGTCGATGCGTTGCTGGCCGATGCCGAGTCCGCGCTGCAGACCGTGACCGCGCCCGACTTTCCCGCTGACTGGAACGCGATCTCCAAGGTGCTGGACGTGGCTTCCGAACGCTTCAGCCGCGCCTGGGGCGCCGTCGGCCATCTCAATGCCGTGGCCGACACGCCCGAGCTGCGCGCCGCCTACAACGAGGCCATGCCGCGCGTCACCGCCTTCTGGACCCGCCTGGGCTCCGACGAGCGGCTGTATGCAAAGTACAAGGCCATCGACGTCAAGACACTCAATGCCGAGCAGCGCCAGGCCCACAGCAACGCGGTGCGCAACTTCGTGCTGGGCGGCGCCGAGCTGCAGGGCGAGGCCAAGAAGCGCTTCGCCGACATCCAGGAGCGCCTGGCCGAACTGAGCCAGAAGTTCAGCGAGAACGCGCTCGATGCCACCGATGCCTTCGCCTACTACGCCACGCTCGGCGAGCTCGAAGGCGTGCCCGAGGACGTGGTGAGCGCCGCGCGCGCGGCCGCCGAGGCCGACGGCAAGGAAGGCTACAAGCTCACGCTGAAGATGCCCTGCTACCTGCCGGTGATGCAGTTCGCAAGGAGCAGCGCGCTGCGCGAGAAGCTCTACCGCGCCTACGTCACGCGGGCCAGCGAGTTCGGCGACGCGGCCTTCGACAACACCGCGCTCATCACCGAGATCCTCGCGCTGCGCGAGGAAGAGGCCAAGCTGCTGGGCTACAGGAACTACGGCGAGCTGTCGGTGGTTCCGAAGATGGCCGAGTCGCCCGAGCAGGTGGTGAAGTTCCTGCGCGACCTCGCGGCCAAGGCCAAGCCGTATGGCGAACGCGACCTGGCCGACCTGCGCGTCTTCGCAGCCCAGCAACTGAACATCGCCGACCCGCAGCCCTGGGACTGGAGCTACATCGGCGAGAAGCTCAAGGAAGCACGCTATGCCTTCAGCGAGCAGGAGGTGAAGCAGTACTTCCCGGCACCGAAGGTCATGGCCGGCCTGTTCAAGATCGTCGAGACGCTCTTCGAGGTGTCGATCCGCCGCGACTCGGCGCCGACCTGGCATCCGAGCGTGGAGTTCTATCGCATCGAACGCGCCGGGCAGAAGGTCGGCCAGTTCTATCTCGACCCGTCGGCCCGTGCCGCCAAGCGCGGTGGCGCGTGGATGGACGACGTGCGCGCCCGCTGGCTGCGCCCCGACACGGGCGTGCTGCAGACGCCCGTCGCGCAGCTGGTTTGCAACTTCGCCAGCGGTGTCGACGGCAAGCCGCCGCTGCTCACGCACGACGACGTGACCACCCTCTTCCACGAGTTCGGCCACGGCCTGCACCACATGCTCACGCAGGTGAACGAGCGCGACGTCTCGGGCATCAGCGGCGTCGAGTGGGATGCGGTCGAGTTGCCGAGCCAGTTCATGGAGAACTTCTGCTGGGAGTGGGACGTGCTCAAGCACATGACGGCCCACGTCGACACCGGCGAGCCGCTGCCGCGCGCCCTCTTCGACAAGATGACGGCGGCCAAGAACTTCCAGAGCGGCCTGCAGACGCTGCGCCAGATCGAGTTCTCGCTGTTCGACATGCTGCTGCACACCGAGTACCACGCCGCCACCGCCAAGCCCGGCGACGTGATGGCGCTGCTGGGCAAGGTGCGCGCCGAAGTCGCGGTGATGCCCTCGCCGCCTTTCAGCCGCACGCCGAATACTTTCAGCCACATCTTCTCGGGCGGCTACGCTGCCGGCTACTACAGCTACAAGTGGGCCGAGGTGCTGAGCGCCGACGCCTACGCCGCCTTCGAGGAAACCGTGGGCGCCGACGGCGAGCCGAACATCGAGACCGGCCGCAAGTACCGCCAGGCCATCCTTGAAGCCGGCGGCAGCCGCAGCGCCATGGATTCGTTCAAGGCCTTCCGCGGCCGCGAGCCCCAGCTTGATGCGCTGCTGCGACATCAGGGCATGGCCGAGCCCCAGCCGGCTTGATGCATCGCTGAAGCTTGCGATACTCGGGCGATGCATACGATTTACAAAATCTCACCATTGCATCGCCTGACCGGCCTTGCCCTTGTGCTCGTCGCCGCGGGCGCCGTGGCACAACCCGTCTACCGCCAGGTGGACAAGAACGGCAAGGTCACTTTCTCCGACCGCGCCCCGAGCGCGAGCACCGAGCCGGCGCCGGCTGCCGGCCAGCCCGGCTCCGCCCCCTCCTCCACGGCCAACACCTCCGGCCTGCCGTACGAACTGCGCCAGGTGGCGCAGCGCTATCCCGTCACGCTCTACAGCGGAGACGAGTGCGGCCCCTGTGGCGCGGCACGCACGCTGCTCATCACGCGCGGCATTCCGTTCGAGGAACGCACCGTCAAGAGCAACGCGGACATCGAGGCCCTGCAGCGCCTGAGCAACCAGAACGCGTTGCCGCTGCTGACCATCGGCTCGCAACAGCTCAAGGGCTTCTCGGACGTGGAATGGTCGCAGTACCTCGACGCGGCCGGCTATCCCAAGAGCAACAGCCTGCCCGCGGGCTATCGCAACGGCCCGGTCCGGCCGCTGGTAGCGCAGACGGCTCCCGCGCCTCGTGCCGCCGCAACCCCCGCGCCGGCCGCGCAGCCCGCGCCGCCGCCGCCGGCCTCGAGCGAACCGACGCCGAGCAATCCGGCCGGCATCAAGTTCTGAGCTTGCGTTCGGCTGCGACTCAGACGCCGAACTCCATCGTCTTCACGCCGGCCGCGGTGCCCAGCAGGCACACGTCGGCCTTCTGGTGCGCGAAGACGCCCACCGTCACCACGCCCGGCCATTGGCTCACCGTCGATTCGAACGCCAGCGGATCGGTGATGCGCAGCCCCGTCACGTCGACGATGTGCTGGCCGTTGTCGGTGACCAGCGGCAGGCCTTCCTTCTCGCGCACCTGGGCGATGCCGCCCATGGCGGCGAACTGGCGCATCACGCGCTGCGCGGCCATCGGGATCACCTCCACCGGCAGCGGAAACGCGCCCAGCACCTCCACCAGCTTGGACTCGTCGGCGATGCAGACGAACTTGCGCGACTGCGCCGCGACGATCTTCTCGCGCGTGAGCGCTGCGCCGCCGCCCTTGACCATGAAGCCGCGGTGATCGATCTCGTCGGCGCCGTCGATGTAGACCGACAGTTCCTCCACCTCGTTGCTGTCGAACACCGGGATGCCGAGGGCCCGCAGGCGTTCGGTAGAAGCGACCGAGCTGGAGACCGCGCCCTTGATCTCGTCCTTGATCGTGGCCAGCGCATCGATGAACTTGTTCACCGTCGAGCCGGTGCCCACGCCCACGATTTCGCCCCTGGCGACATAGGCCAGCGCGGCGCGGCCGACCTGGGCCTTGAGTTCGTCCTGGGAAAGCGGTTGGGAGGAAGTTGGGGAGGCGGGTGCGGTCATCACGGACAATCCTTGGCTCATTGAAGCCCCGAATTATCCGATGCCCCTGCTGATGCCCTCCTCGCTCTACGGCCTGGCCCGCCCCTTCCTGTTCGGTTTCGACCCCGAACATGCCCATGAAATCACGCTGGACGGGCTGGCGCGCACCCAGAACACCCCGCTGGCCTGCGCCTACTCGGCACCACGCGTCGACGACCCGGTCCAGCTCGCCGGCCTGAGCTTTCCGAACCGCGTGGGCCTGGCGGCCGGCCTGGACAAGAACGCCCGCTGCATCGACGCCTTCGCCGCCATGGGATTCGGCTTCGTCGAGGTCGGCACGGTCACGCCGAAGGCGCAGCCGGGCAACCCAAAGCCGCGCATGTTCCGCCTGCCGCAGCGCGAGGCGCTGATCAACCGGCTCGGTTTCAACAACGAGGGGCTGGATGCCTTCCTGGCCAACGTGCAGAAAGCACGCTTCCGCAAGAGCGGCGGCCGGGGTGCGAAATCGCCGATGCTGCTGGGCCTGAACATCGGCAAGAACGCCGCCACGCCCATCGAGCGCGCGGTCGACGACTACCTGGCCTGCCTCGACGGCGTGTACCCGCACGCCGATTACGTGACGATCAACATCTCCAGCCCGAACACCGCCAACCTGCGCTCGTTGCAGAGCGACGAGGCGCTCGATGCACTGCTCGGTGCCGTGGCCGAGCGGCGCGAGGCGCTGGCGGCGCGCCACGAGAAGCGCTCGCCGCTGTTCGTGAAGATCGCGCCGGACCTGGACGAAGCGCAGGTCGCGGTCATCGCCGCCACGCTCAAGCGCCACGGCATGGATGGCGTGATCGCCACCAACACCACGCTCGCGCGCGACGCGGTCAAGGGCCTGCCGCATGCGGAGGAAGCGGGTGGATTGTCTGGAGCGCCAGTGCGCGAGGCGAGCAACCGCGTGATCGCCCAACTGCGCGCGGCACTGGGCACGGGCTTTCCGATCATCGGGGTCGGCGGCATTCTGAGCGGCGCCGATGCCAAGGCGAAGATCGCCGCGGGTGCGGACGTCGTGCAGATCTACACCGGACTGATCTATCGCGGCCCGGCGCTGGTCCGCGAAGCGGCCCAGGCGCTGCTGCGCGATCGCGGCAACAAGGCCTGAGCGCCTTCTTTTTCTCTTCTTCTCTCAGCGCATGCGCCAGAGCACTGGCGCAATGACCGCGGCCCAGCGCAGCAGCCGCTTCGGCCGGATCACGACCACGGCGGCAGCCGCGACGACGCCGGTTGCCACGGGATGCGCACGCGCGATGCGCAGTGCGGCAGCCGCGGCCGACTCGTTGGGCGGAGGCACATCGTCACTGGCGGGCCGGGGTCTCGCGCCCGCCCTGCATCGTCGCGATGCGCAGGCGCTGAAGCTCCATGCGCGCCAGCAGCTCTTCGCGAGTGACTGGCCTGCGGACCCGGCGCGGTGCCTCTTCCTCATCGTCCGCCGGATCCTTGCCCAGTCCGAAGCGCTCCTGGGCCCAGGCCCAGTCGCGCTCGAATTCCTGGCGAGCAGGCAGGAAGCCGTTGGATGCATTGCGCAGCGTCAGAAGCAGCCCGATGGCGGCGGCCAGCCAGAGCGCGATCCAGACACCCGCCACCGACCACGCGGCCGTGATGCGGTACGGCGTGTCCCAGTAGTTCACCACCACCGCCACCGACAGCAGGGCCACGGTGACCGTGGTCAGTCCCAGCACCGCCAGTGCGAGGAGAAGCATCAGCTTGAGGCGCTGCTTCTCGTCCTCCCAGGCCATGCGCAGCAGTTGCACCCGGTCTTCGACGGCCAGCGCGCCTTCTGCCGCGGCAATGCGCAGCCGGCGGATCCGGGCATTCAATCCGAACAGGGACGACAGCCTCATGCGCTGCCTCCCCTCATGTCCGGGCTGACGTCAATGCTGCTGCGATGCGTGTTCAGGTCAGCGGCGGCCAAGCAGCAAGCCCACCAGCACGCCGACGGCCAGTGCGGCACCGGCGATCTGCCATGGTTCGTCGTGGGCGTAGGCGTTGGCGGAGGTTGCCGCCTCGCGGGCCTTCTTGGCCGCGAGCTTGCTCTTCTCGGCCGCGAGTTCGCGCGCGATGGCCAGCTTGGTGTCGATGCGCTGGCGCAGCGCCTTGATGTGGGGAACCGAATCCAGGTCCTTGCTCGCCAGCACGCCGCGCACGTCGCTCGCGATGTCTTCGGCCGCTGCTTCAAGATTTTGGGATGCACTCATTGGAAACTTTCCTCCGTGATGACACCGGCACCGCGCCGGCGGCTTCGCGCCGCAAATGGCGTCCTGTCATGTTACAGGCACAAAAGACCCTCGGGCGCGACAGATGTGCAGCTTTTGGCACGCAATACGCTCCATCGCCCGCATGGGGCTCATCGGCTGTCGGCCAGCAGGGCTGCCACGTGGCGCCCGATGGCCAGGCTGCTCGTGAGCCCCGGCGACTCGATGCCGAAGAGATTGACCAGCCCCGGCACGCCGTGCGACGCGGGGCCGTCGATCATGAAGTCGGCCGCGGGCTCGCCGGGGCCGGATATCTTGGGCCGCATGCCCGCATAGCCCGGAATGAGCGCGCCGTCGGGCAGCGCGGGCCAGTACTTGCGTACCTCGGCATAGAAGCTGTCGCCGCGAGCGGGGTCGACCACGAGGTCGTCGGGCGAGGACACCCACTGCACATCGGGCCCGAACTTGGCCTGCCCGCCAAGGTCGATCGTGAGATGTACGCCCAGCCCGCCCGGCTCCGGTACGGGATAGACGAGGCGCCCGAACGGTGCGCGCCCCGACAGGGTGAAGTAGTTTCCCTTGGCGAAGTATTCCTTCGGTACCGCGGCAGGCGGCAGCCCCTCGAAACGCCGGGCCAGCGCGGGAGCGCCAAGACCGGCTGCGTTGACCACGCTGCGGCAACGCAACGCCGTGCCGTCTTCAGCCAACAGCACGATGGCGCCACCATCGCACTCGGCACGCAATACGGGCGATTTCAGCGCCAGCATGCCGCCAGCGTTCTCGAGGTCGCCGAGCAGGCTCAGCATGAGCGCGTGGCTGTCGACGATGCCGGTGCTCGGCGAATGCAGTGCCGCCACGCAATGCAGTTGTGGCTCCATCCCGATGGCCTGCTGCGCGGTGATGAGCGTCAGGTCGTCGACACCGTTCGCGGCAGCCTTCGCCCGGATGACCTCGAGCTGCCCCGCCTGCTCGGGCGATGTCGCCACGATGAGCTTGCCGCAGCGCCGGTGCGGCACGCCCCGCTCGACCGCATAGGCATACAGCAGTTCCTTGCCTTCGACACAGAGCCTGGCCTTGAGCGAACCCTGCGGATAGTAGATGCCGGCATGAATGACTTCGCTGTTGCGCGAACTCGTTCCCGTGCCGATGCCGCCTTCGGATTCGAGCACCAGCACCTCCCGGCCAGCGAGCGCCAAGGCGCGCGCCACTGCCAGTCCCACCACACCACCGCCGATGACGGCGCAATCGATTTCATCCATCGCGCGAGCTTAGCGCGGCTCGCGTACGGGTCGTGGATTTCGCCCCCCGCCGCGCCCCCTCACTGCACGGACGGCGGCGGCTCGGGGTCGGTGGGTTCGTCTGGCGAGGTCTCGGCCCCTTCGTCGGGCTCGACAGGAAGATCCGGTGCAACGGGCGGGGGAACATCGGGATGAGTGGCCATGGCTGTGCTCCTTTCCCTCTGGTTCTAGATCACCGCCACGGGAAAGTCGACAGCGCACGGCTGCACCTGCCGTCGGTGCGTGCCGACACTGTGGGCTTGCTCAGGCGGTGCGGACACGCCGCGCACTGCTTGTTTGCCGCGATGCAAGCCGAAGCTCCGACGTTCGGCACGACGAAGTAAACGACGAAGACAATATCGGCGCAGAAAACAAAAAAGCGACCTGGAAATCCAGGTCGCTTTTTGATTTGGTGGGCGGTGGAGGCTTCGAACCTCCGACCCCAGCAGTGTGAATGCTGTGCTCTACCCCTGAGCTAACCGCCCAAAGCAGCGCATTCGATTGCGTTGCTTTGAATTGTGTATCGCGTTCAGCGAAGACTTAGATTATGCCACAGCTTTTTCGTCATTCTGGCGAAACAGTGTGCGGCCACCAGAAGATTTGTCGAGCTGGGCCAACACCGCTTCGTGCGCGGTCAGCTCGTGCTCGGCCGCCACGATGACCGGCAATTCGAACTGGCTCAGGTCGACGGCCACCACGGCAGTACCCTGCACAGGCTCGGCAGCAGCCACGTCGATGAGCAGCGCGTCCTGCCCGCGCGTGAGGTTGATGTAGACGTCGGCCAGCAGCTGGGCGTCGAGCTTGGCGCCGTGGAAGGTGCGGTTGGAACGATCGACACCGAAGCGGTCGCACAGCGCGTCGAGCGAATTGCGCTTGCCCGGGTACACCTGCTTGGCCATCGCCAGCGTGTCGGTCACTTCGCTGACGAAGGTGCGCAGCGGCGGCAGGCCCGCGCGCTCGAATTCCTTGTTGAGGAAGCCGACGTCGAAGGCTGCGTTGTGAATGATCAGCTCGGCATCGCGCAGGTATTCGACGATGTCGTTGGCCAGCGTGCCGAACTTGGGCTTGTCGCGCAGGAAGTCAGTCGTCAGGCCGTGGACCTTGAGCGCGTCCTCATGGCTCTCGCGCTCGGGGTTGAAGTAGATGTGCAGGTCGTTGCCGGTGAGCTTGCGGTTGAACAGCTCCACGCAGCCGAGCTCGATGATGCGGTCGCCGTTCTCGGCCGAGAGACCGGTGGTTTCGGTGTCGAGGACGATCTGGCGGGTCATTGGAGTACCTCCGTGCTTCGCACTGCGGTGCGAGCTTGCTTGGGGCGGCCCGGCGCGGCGCTCATGCACTCCTTGCTCATCAGTGGTTTTCCTTGGCGTGGTTGATCGTGTACTTGGGGATCTCGATCGTCACATTCTCCTGCGCCAGGATCGCCTGGCAACTCAGGCGCGACTGCGGCTCCAGTCCCCAGGCGCGGTCGAGCAGGTCTTCCTCGCCCTCTTCCGCCTCGTTCAGCGAGTTGAAGCCCTCGCGCACGATCACGTGGCAGGTGGTGCAGGCGCAGCTCATCTCGCAGGCGTGCTCGATGTCGATGTGGTTGTCGAGCAGCGCCTCGCAGATCGAGGTGCCGGCGGGCGCGGTGATTTCTGCACCTTCGGGGCAGTACTCGGGATGCGGGTAGATCTTGATCGTGGGCATGTCGTTGTTCTAGAGGGATTCGACCTTGCGCCCGGCAAGCGCGCGCGCGATGCCCGCGTTCATGCGCTGTGCGGCGAAGGCTTCGGTGTCGTCGGCAAGCTTCTTGGTGGCGGCCTCGATGGCTGCCGCATCAGTGCTGCCCTTGACCGCTTCGCGCAGCCGGGCCATCGATGCGTCGATGGCCGCGCGCTCTTCGTCGCTCAGCAGGTCGCCGTCGGCATCGAGCGCGCTCTGTGTGGCCAGCAGCATGCGGTCGGCATCGACGCGCGCCTCGACCAGCGCGCGGGCCTGCATGTCCTGCTGCGCGGTGGAGAAGCTCTCCTGCAGCATGGTCGCGATCTGGTCGTCCGACAGGCCGTACGAGGGCTTGACCGCCACGCTGGCCTCGACGCCGCTGGCCTGCTCCTTCGCGCTCACGCTCAGCAGGCCGTCGGCGTCGACCGTGAAGGTCACGCGGATACGCGCCGCGCCGGCCGCCATCGGCGGAATGCCGCGCAGCGTGAAGCGCGCGAGGCTGCGGCAGTCGGACACGAGGTCGCGCTCGCCCTGCACCACATGCAGCGCCAGCGCGGTCTGGCCGTCCTGGTAGGTGGTGAAGTCCTGCGCCATCGCAGTCGGAATGGTCTGGTTGCGTGGCACGATGCGCTCGACGAGGCCGCCCATGGTCTCGATGCCGAGCGACAGCGGGATCACATCGAGCAACAGCAGTTCGCCCGCGCCGTTGTTGCCGGCAAGCTGGTTGGCCTGGATGGCGGCGCCCAGCGCGACGACTTCATCAGGGTTCAGATTGACCAGCGGCTCGCGGCCGAAGAAATCGGCGACCGAGCGGCGGACCTGCGGCATGCGGGTGGAGCCACCCACGAGCACGATGCCCTTCAGCTCTTCCGCCTTGAGCTTCGCATCGCGCAGCGCCTTGCGCACGGCGGCGATGGTGCGGTCGGTGAGCGGCTGGGTGGCGGCGTAGAACTGCTCGCGCGTGACGTCGAACGAAATCGTCTTGCCTGCGACCTCGGCCTTGAACACGACCGTTTCCGAATCGGTCAGGGCCTCTTTCACGGCACGGGCGGCCACGAGCAGCGCAGCCTTGTCGGCATCGCTGCCGGCTTGCAAGCCGGTCTGCGCGAGCACGAAATCTGCCAGCGCATGGTCGTAGTCGTCGCCGCCGAGGGCCGAGTCGCCGCCGGTGGCGATCACCTCGAACACGCCCTGCGTGAGACGCAGGATCGAGATGTCGAAGGTGCCGCCGCCAAGGTCGTAGACCGCGTAGACGCCCTCGCTCGCGTTGTCCAGGCCGTAGGCGATGGCAGCGGCCGTCGGCTCACTGATCAACCGCAGCACGTTGAGGCCGGCGAGCTGCGCGGCGTCCTTGGTCGCCTGGCGCTGGCCTTCGTCGAAGTACGCGGGCACGGTGATGACGGCGCCGTAGAGCTCGTCGTCGAAGGTGTCTTCCGCACGGAAGCGCAGCGTGGCGAGAATCTCGGCGCTGATCTCGACCGGCGACTTCTCACCCGCCAGCGTCTGCACCTTGACCATACCGCCGTCGCCGCTGCCGATGCGGTACGACATCGACTCGCGGTTCGCGATGTCAGCCAGGCCGCGGCCCATCAGGCGCTTTACCGAGGTGATGGTGTTGGCCGGGTCCTGCGCACGCGCAGCCAGCGCGTCGTACCCGATCTGGCGGCGGTCGCCTTCGAGGTAGCGCACGGCCGAAGGCAGCAGCAGGCGGCCCTTTTCGTCGGGCAGGCATTCGGCCACGCCGTTGCGTACCGAGGCGACCAGCGAGTGCGTGGTGCCGAGGTCGATGCCCACGGCGATGCGGCGCTGATGCGGGTCGGGCGCCTGGCCGGGTTCTGAAATCTGGAGAAGAGCCATGCTTCTATTGTCCCAACTGATCGAACCTGGCTTCGACGTCCTGTGCGAAGCGCTCAATGAACATGAGGGCTCTCACCTGCTTGGCTGCGGCGGGGTAGTCGCCCTTCTCGTCGATCAGCCAGTCGAGCGACGACAGCGCGCGCGTGCGGCCGGCCTCGACCTCCGCGTGGAGCTTTTCGAGCGAAGCGATGTCCGTCACCTCGTCGAGCGACTCGCGCCATTCCATCTGCTGCATCAGGAAATCGGGGGGCATCGCGGTGTTGTTCTCGGCTTCCAGCGGCGCGCCGTTCAGCTCGCAGATGTAGCTGGCGCGGCGAATCGGGTCCTTCAGCCGCTGGTAGGCCTCGTTGATGCGCACCGACCACTGCATGGCCACGCGCTGCGCCGCGGCGCCCTGCGCGGCAAAGCGGTCCGGGTGGGCCTCTCGCTGCAGTTCCTTCCAGCGCGCGTCAAGCACGGCGCGGTCCTGCGCGAAGGTCGCGGGGACGGCGAACAGTTGAAAGTCGGTATCGTTCAGGTTCATGGCAAGAAAAAACCGCCAGCACATGACATGTTGGCGGCTGTGGTCGCAGTCAGCGACGGCGCATCAGTTCAGATGCGGAAGCTTTCCCGCAACCGCAGCGGTCGCGCTCGTTCGGGTTGTTGAACTTGAAGCCCTCGTTCAGGCCCTCGCGCACGAAGTCGAGCTGCGTGCCGTCGATGTAGGCAAGGCTCTTCGGATCGACCAGCACCTTCACGCCGTGGTCTTCGAAGACCACGTCCTCGGGCGTCAGTTCGTCCACGTATTCGAGCTTGTAGGCCAGGCCCGAGCAACCCGTGGTCTTCACGCCCAGCCGCACGCCCACCCCCTTGCCCCTCTTGCCGAGGTAGCGGGTGACATGTCGGGCAGCGGCTTCGGTCAGCGTGACGGCCATGTCAGTGGACGGCTTCGGCAGCGGCACCGGTTTCGGTCTTGACGCCGTGCTTGGCCTTGTAGTCGTTCACTGCTGCCTTGATGGCGTCTTCGGCCAGGATGGAGCAGTGGATCTTCACCGGCGGCAGCGCCAGTTCTTCGGCGATCTGTGCGTTCTTGAGCGCGGCCGCTTCGTCGAGCGTCTTGCCCTTGACCCATTCGGTCACGAGCGACGACGAGGCGATGGCCGAGCCGCACCCGTAGGTCTTGAAGCGCGCGTCTTCGATCACGCCGGTTTCGGGGTTGACCTTGATCTGCAGCTTCATCACGTCGCCGCAGGCCGGTGCGCCGACCATGCCGGTGCCGACGGAGTCGTCGCCCTTTTCGAAGGAGCCGACGTTGCGCGGGTTTTCGTAGTGGTCGATGACCTTGGAAGAATATGCCATGGTGTACCTCTCAAACTTTGTTCAATCGTGGTGCCTGGTGCGGGCCTGAGCTGTCGCTCGTCGCGTCAGTGGGCCGACCACTGGATCGTGCTGATGTCGACGCCGTCCTGGAACATCTCCCACAGGGGGCTCAGCTCGCGCAGCTTGGCAACGTTGTGCTTGATGGTCGAAATGGCGTAGTCGATTTCTTCTTCGGTCGTGAAGCGGCCGATGGTCATGCGCAGGCTGCTGTGGGCCAGCTCGTCGCTGCGGCCCAGGGCGCGCAGCACATAGCTGGGCTCCAGGCTGGCCGAGGTGCAGGCCGAACCCGACGACACCGCCAGGCCCTTGATGCCCATGATCAGCGACTCGCCCTCGACGTAGTTGAAGCTCATGTTCAGGTTGTGCGGCACGCGGTGCTCGAGGTCGCCGTTGATGAACACCTGCTCGATGTCCTTCAGGCCGTCGAGCAGGCGCTTCTGCAGGCGGCGCGCGTGTTCGATGTCCTTGTGCATCTCCAGCTTGGCGATGCGGTAGGCCTCGCCCATGCCGACGATCTGGTGCGTAGGCAGCGTGCCCGAGCGCATGCCGCGCTCATGGCCGCCGCCGTGCATCTGCGCCTCCAGGCGCACGCGCCGGCTTGCGTCGCACGAACAGCGCGCCGATGCCCTTGGGGCCGTAGGTCTTGTGCGAAGCCAGGCTCATCAGGTCGATGGGCAGCTTCGTGACGTCGATGTCGATCTTGCCGGTGGCCTGGGCAGCGTCGACGTGGAAGACGATGCCCTTCTCGCGGCAGATGTTGCCGATGGAGACCACGTCCTGGATCACGCCGATTTCGTTGTTCACGAAGAGCACGCTGACCAGGATGGTGTCGGGGCGGATCGCCGCCTTGAGCTTCTCCAGGCTGACGAGGCCGTTTTCCTCGACGTCGAGGTAGGTGACCTCGAAGCCCTGGCGCTCCAGTTCGCGCATGGTGTCGAGCACGGCCTTGTGCTCGGTCTTCAGGGTGATGAGGTGCTTGCCCTTGCCCTTGTAGAAATTGGCCGCGCCCTTGAGGGCGAGGTTGATCGACTCCGTGGCGCCCGAGGTCCAGACGATCTCGCGCGGGTCGGCGTTGATCAGTTCCGCCACCTGGCCACGCGCCTTCTCGACCGCCTCTTCAGCCTCCCAGCCCCATGCGTGGCTGCGCGACGCCGGGTTGCCGAAATGTTCGCGCAACCAGGGAATCATGGCGTCGACCACGCGCGGGTCGACCGGCGTCGTTGCGCCGTAATCGAGATAGATCGGGAAATGAGGAGTTACGTCCATGGCTGGCTCGTGCTGGCGTGGGGGTTGTTCTTTGATCTGGGCTGCTCAGGCTGGCGCCCGAAGGCGCCGCCGGAACTCTGACTCAGCGCTTTCAGGACTTCGCGAATGCGTTCCCGAGCGCGAACACCGAATTCGGCGCGTTCACGCGAATCGGCTTGACCACCGGCTGCGCGGAGATGGCGCGCTTGACGACCGGCTTGTTCTCGATCTGCACGCCCTTGGCGATCTGGTCGTCGACCAGCTTCTGCAGCGTGACGGAGTCGAGGAACTCGACCATGCGCTGGTTCAGCGAGGCCCAGAGCTCGTGGGTCATGCAGCGGCCGGCTTCGCCGAGGCAGTTTTCCTTGCCGCCGCACTGGGTGGCGTCGATGGGTTCATCGACGGAAACGATGATGTCGGCCACGGTGATGTCCGCGGCCTTGCGGCCGAGGCTGTAGCCGCCGCCGGGGCCACGGGTCGACTCGACCAGCTCGTGACGGCGCAGCTTGCCGAACAGCTGTTCGAGATACGACAGCGAGATCTGCTGCCGCTGGCTGATCGCGGCCAGCGTGACCGGACCGGTGTTCTGACGCAACGCCAGATCGATCATTGCTGTGACCGCAAAACGGCCTTTGGTAGTGAGACGCATCGCAAGCTCCTTCAAGTGCTTACCGTTGAAACGACACCGTGGTCCAGGACCGCGGTGACTTCGTCTCCGCCCTGCCCGACCCCTGACGCTGGTGAACCAGCCGGTAGGAGTCGGTCCTTCATCGCGAAGTTCTTCTCTTTGTTGTTGAGTATTTCGCTCAAGTATAACAGAAGCCCCCGAGGCCTGCTCGGGTAAACCCCAGCGCGGGTTTCGCAGGGAGATGCGAACGTCCGGCTTACTGCGCCAGACCGGCGATGTTGTCGCCGCCGGACGCTCCGAAAGCCTGCTCCCGCAGCAGCGCCAGCTGGTCGCGGACGCGGGCCGCCTTCTCGAATTCGAGGTTGCGGGCGTGCTCCAGCATCTGCTTTTCGAGCCGCTTGATTTCCCGGGCGATGTCCTTCTCGCTCATGTCCTCGACCTTGGCGCGCTCCAGGTCGAGCTTGGCCGCTTCCTTGCCGCTCTTTTCGCTGTAGACGCCGTCGATCAGGTCGCGCACCTGCTTGACGATGCTGCGCGGCGTGATGCCGTTGGCCTCGTTGTAGGCGATCTGCCGGGCGCGGCGGCGCTCGGTCTCGCCGATGGCCTTCTTCATCGAATCGGTCATCCTGTCGGCGTACAGGATCGCCTTGCCGTTCAGGTTCCGCGCGGCGCGGCCGATGGTCTGGATCAGCGAGCGCTCCGCGCGCAGGAAGCCTTCCTTGTCGGCGTCGAGGATCGCCACCAGCGAGACCTCCGGAATGTCCAGCCCCTCGCGCAGCAGGTTGATGCCCACCAGCACGTCGAAGGTGCCCAGGCGCAGGTCGCGCAGGATCTCCACCCGCTCCACCGTGTCGACGTCGCTGTGCAGGTAGCGCACCTTTACGCCGTTGTCGCCCAGGTAGTCGGTCAGCTGCTCGGCCATGCGCTTGGTCAGCGTGGTGATCAGCACGCGCTCGTTCTTCTCGACGCGCGTGCGGATCTCGCCCAGCACGTCGTCGACCTGGTGCGTGGCGGGGCGCACCTCGACCTCGGGGTCGATCAAGCCGGTGGGCCGCACCAGCTGTTCGACCACATTGCCGGCATGGTCCTTCTCGTACTGCGCCGGCGTGGCCGACACGAAGATGCACTGCCGCACCCGGGCCTCAAACTCCTCCAGCTTGAGCGGGCGGTTGTCCAGCGCACTCGGCAGGCGAAAGCCGTACTCGACCAGCGTGACCTTGCGCGCCCGGTCTCCGTTGTACATGCCGCCGAGCTGGCCGACCATCTGGTGGCTCTCGTCGAGGAACATCAGCGCGTCCTTCGGCATGTAGTCGGTCAGCGTGGGCGGCGGGTCGCCAGGGGCGGCGCCCGAAAGGTGGCGCGTGTAGTTCTCGATGCCCTTGCAGTGGCCGATTTCCGACAGCATTTCGAGGTCGAAGCGCGTGCGCTGCTCCAGCCGCTGCGCCTCGACCAGCTTGCCGGCGCCGACCAGCTCCTTGAGCCGATCGGCCAGCTCGATCTTGATGGTTTCCACCGCCGCAAGCACCTTGTCGCGCGGCGTCACGTAGTGGCTCGACGGATACACCGTGAAGCGCGGCACCTTCTGCCGGATGCGCCCGGTCAGCGGGTCGAAAAGCTGCAGCGACTCGATCTCGTCGTCGAACAGCTCGAAGCGGACTGCCAGTTCGCTGTGCTCGGCCGGGAACACGTCGATGGTGTCGCCGCGCACCCGGAACGTGCCGCGCGCAAAGTCCTGCTCGTTGCGCGTGTATTGCATGCGGATCAGCTGGGAGATCAGGTCGCGCTGGCCGACCTTGTCGCCGACGCGGGCAATCAGCCGCATCTCCATGTAGTCCTCGGGCGTGCCGATGCCGTAGATCGCACTCACCGTGGCCACGATGACCGTGTCGCGCCGCTCCAGCACGCTCTTGGTGGCCGACAGGCGCATCTGCTCGATGTGCTCGTTGATCGACGAGTCCTTCTCGATGAACAGGTCGCGCTGGGGCACGTAGGCCTCGGGCTGGTAGTAGTCGTAGTAGCTGACGAAGTACTCGACGGCGTTCTTGGGGAAGAACTCGCGGAATTCGCTGTAGAGCTGCGCTGCCAGCGTCTTGTTGGGCGCGAACACGATGGCCGGGCGGCCCAGGCGGGCGATCACGTTGGCCATGGTGAAGGTCTTGCCGGAGCCGGTGACGCCCAGCAAGGTCTGGAATGACTCGCCGTCCTTCACGCCCTCGACCAGCCCCTCGATCGCCGCAGGCTGGTCGCCGGCCGGCGGATAGGGCTGGTAGAGCTCGAAGGGCGAGCCGGGAAATTTGACGAATTCGCCCTGCTTCGCCGGCCCGATCGGGTCGAGTTTCTTCAGGTCTGCTATGGCTTCGTTGTTCTCTGGCATGGCTGTTCCCGACAGGTGGCGCTCGCGCCGGTAAAATTCAAGGCAACCGGAAAGCATAAAGCCACATCCGGTTGCAGCGCAGCTTTCATCCCAAAGGACCTTTCCATGTCTATGTTCACCGCGGTCGAAATGGCACCGCGCGACCCGATCCTCGGCCTCAACGAACAATTCGCAGCCGACACCAACCCCAACAAGGTCAATCTCGGCGTCGGCGTCTATTACGACGACAACGGCAAGCTGCCCCTGCTGCAGTGCGTGCAGGCGGCCGAGCAGAACATGATGAAAGCGCCCACCGCGCGCGGCTATCTGCCCATCGACGGCATCGCCGCCTACGACAACGCCGTCAAGGCGCTGGTCTTCGGTGCCGACAGCGAACCCGTCACCTCCGGCCGCGTCGCCACCATCCAGGCCATCGGCGGCACGGGCGGCCTGAAGGTCGGCGCCGACTTCCTGAAGAAGCTCAACCCCAACGCCAAGGTGCTGATCAGCGACCCGAGCTGGGAAAACCATCGCGCCCTCTTCACCAACGCCGGCTTCGAAGTCGAGAGCTACCCCTACTACGACGCAGCCAAGCGCGGCGTCAACTTCGACGGCATGCTGGCCGCGCTCAACGCAGCCCCCGCCGGCACCATCGTCGTGCTGCACGCCTGCTGCCACAACCCGACCGGCTACGACATCACCGCGGCCCAGTCGGGACCAGGTCGTCGCCGCCGTCAAGGCCAAGGGCCTGGTGCCCTTCCTCGACATGGCCTACCAGGGCTTCGGCTACGGCCTGAAGGAAGACGGCGCCGCCGTCGCCAAGTTCGTCGAAGCCGGCCTGACCTTCTTCGTCTCGACCTCGTTCTCCAAGAGCTTCAGCCTGTACGGCGAACGCGTCGGTGCCCTGTCGGTGCTGTGCGAGAACAAGGAAGAAGCCGGCCGCGTGCTGTCGCAGCTCAAGATCGCCATCCGCACCAACTACAGCAACCCGCCCACGCACGGCGGCGCAGTGGTGGCAGCGGTGCTCGGCAACCCCGAGCTGCGCGCCCTGTGGGAAAAGGAACTGGGCGAGATGCGCGTGCGCATCAAGGCCATGCGCCAGGCGCTGGTCGACGGCCTGAAGGCCGCCGGCGTGAAGGAAGACATGAGCTTCATTACCACCCAGATCGGCATGTTCAGCTACTCGGGCCTCACCAAGGACCAGATGGTCCGCCTGCGCAACGAGTTCGGCGTGTACGGCACCGACACCGGCCGCATGTGCGTGGCCGCGCTCAACAGCAAGAACATCGGGCACGTCTGCGCCTCGATCGCCAAAGTCATCTAGGTGACAGCAAGGTGTGAGGGAATCCGCCCAGGCGACGATTCCTTCACACTTCTTCGCAGAAGGGCTCTGGCAACGGCTCGATGTAGGGGTTAGTGCCTCCTGCAACGCCGCGGATGCACTGATATATTGCACCGCAACATTCCACTCCAACTCCAGCGATGCTCTATCAACTCTACGAAGCCCAGCGTTCCTTGATGGAGCCGTTCTCGGACTTCGCCCAGGCGGCCTCCAAGCTCTACAGCCCCGGCGCCGTATGGGGCCAGCTGCCGATGGCCCAGCGCATGGCCGCGAGCTACGACCTGCTCTACCGCCTCGGCAAGGACTACGAGAAGCCCGAGTTCAACATCAAGTCCGTCAAGGTCGAGGGCAAGGAAGTCGTGATCCAGGAGGCCGTCGAGCTCGACAAGCCCTTCTGCGAGCTGCGCCGCTTCAAGCGCTTCACCGACGAGCCGCACATCCTCAAGACGCTCAAGAGCCAGCCCGTGGTGCTGGTCGTGGCGCCGCTGTCGGGCCACTACGCCACGCTGCTGCGCGATACCGTGCGCACCATGCTGCAGGACCACAAGGTCTACATCACCGACTGGAAGAACGCGCGCCTGGTGCCGTTGTCGGAAGGCGAGTTCCACCTGGACGACTACATCAACTACGTGCAGGAGTTCATCCGCCGCCTGCAGGCCGAATACGGCAACTGCCACGTGGTGAGCGTGTGCCAGCCGACGGTGCCCGTGCTCGCGGCCGTGTCGCTCATGGCCAGCCGCGGCGAGCCGCTGCCGCTCACCATGACCATGATGGGCGGCCCCATCGACGCTCGCAAGTCGCCCACCGCGGTGAACAACCTCGCGATGAACAAGAGCTTCGAGTGGTTCGAGAACAACGTGATCTACCGCGTGCCGCAGGGCTTCCCAGGTGAAGGCCGCCGCGTGTACCCCGGCTTCCTGCAGCACACCGGCTTCGTGGCGATGAACCCCGACCGCCACGCGAGCAGCCACTACGACTACTTCAAGGACCTGATCAAGGGCGACGACGCCAGCGCCGAGGCCCATCGCAAGTTCTACGACGAGTACAACGCCGTGCTCGACATGGACGCCGATTACTACCTCGAGACCATCCGCACCGTCTTCCAGGAGTTCGATCTCGTCAACGGCACCTGGGACGTGAAGAACCCAAAGGGCCAGGTGGAGCGCGTGCGTCCGCAGGACATCCACAGCACCGCCCTGCTCACCGTCGAGGGCGAGCTCGACGACATCTCCGGCTCTGGCCAGACCGAGGCGGCGCACAGCCTGTGCACCGGCATCGCCGACGACAAGCGCGAGCACTACGAGGTCAAGGGTGCCGGCCACTACGGCATCTTCAGCGGCCGCCGCTGGCGCGAACTGGTCTATCCGAAGATGAAGAAGTTCATCGAGGCCAACGACCAGCCGCAAAGCCGCGCCGGCAACCGTGGCGGCCTCGGCGCCGAAGACACCGTCAGGCCCGGGCGCAAGATCCCCGCTTCCGTGGCCGCCAAGAAGGCGCCCGCGAAGAAGACCGCGACCGTGGCGGCGAAGAAGCGCGCCGCCCGCTGAAGCGGCTGCGCATCGACAACGCGAAGTGAACGGACTGGCCGCACGCATCAACGACGCACTGCCTCAGACGCAGTGCACACGGTGCGGCTACCCGGATTGCGCAGGCTACGCGCAGGCCATTGCCGACGGCGAGGCCGGCATCAACCAGTGCCCGCCCGGCGGCGCCGAAGGCATTGAGCGGCTCTCCCGCATCACCGGCCGCCCCGCCCTGCCCCTCGATCCCCAGTTCGGCGCCGAAGGCCCGCGCGCCATGGCAGTGATCGACGAGGCCTGGTGCATCGGCTGCACGCTGTGCCTCGATGCCTGCCCCACCGATGCCATCGTCGGCATCAACAAGCGCATGCACACCGTGATCGAAGCCCATTGCACGGGCTGCGAGCTGTGCATTCCGGTCTGCCCGGTGGACTGCATCTCGCTCGAGGTCGAGACGCCGGGCCTCAGCGGCTGGCAGGCCTGGTCGGCCGAGCAGGCCAACAGCGCGCGCGCCCGCTACGAGGTGCACGGCAAACACCGCAACACCGACGCCCGGCTGGCAGAAGCCGCCGACGCACCCGAAGCCCCGCAAGACGCCGACGCGCGCAAGCGCTCCATCGTCGAGGCGGCACTGGCGCGTGCCCGCGCCGCCTCGCAACAGAAACGCCCTCCGGCGGCCAAGCCATGACGCTCGACACCCTGCTGATCTACGTCGTCGCCTCGCTCGCGCTGGCCCTGATTCCCGGGCCGACGATGCTGCTGGCGCTGTCCAACGGCATCGAAGGCGGCATGCGCCGCGCGAGCTGGGGCATTGCCGGGGCGTCGCTCGGCAGCATCACGCTGATCGCCGTCGTCGCGCTCGGGCTGGGTTCGCTGCTGGCGGCTTCGGAATGGCTCTTCAACGCGATCCGCGTGGCGGGCGTTGTCTACCTCGTGTGGCTGGGCATCAAGCTGTGGCGCAGCGAGGCGACCGACCTGCGCACCGCGCTGGCCAGGGCGCCGCTCGAAACGCGGCCGCACGGGCGCATCGCACTCGTGCGCAGCCTGGCGGTGGCGCTGTCGAACCCGAAGACGGTGCTGTTCTTCGCGGCCTTCCTGCCGCAGTTCGTCGACATCACGAAGCCGCAGGGCCCGCAGTACCTGCTGCTGGGCGCGGTGTTCGTCGCGCTCGACACCTGCGTGATGCTGGCCTACGCAGGCGCCGGCACGCAGGCCGTGCGGTTTCTCTCGCAGCGCGGCATCAGGATGATGAACCGCGGCTGCGCGGCCGGCATGTGGCTGCTCGCCGCTACCCTGGCCGTGTGGCGCCGTCCCGGCGCTTGAAGAGCATCAGCAGCACGCCCGCTAGCACCACAACCACGGCGTACCACTCGAAGCGCGTGACGGCTTCGTTGGCAATCCACACGCCCAGCAGCATCGCGATCACCGGGTTGACGAAGGTGTAGCTCGCGGCCAGCGCGGCCGGCGCCCTGGCCAGCAGCACCATGTAGGCGTTGAAGGCGATCAGCGAACCGAACACCACCAGATAGGCCCACGCGGCGAGCGCCATGGGCTGCGGCGGCCAGCTCATGGTCTCGCCCGAGACGGCGGCCATCCCCATCAGCACCACGCCGCCGCAGAGCATTTCGCTCGCGAAGCCCATCGCGCCGGGCGCCAGCGGCAGGCTGCGCTGGCTCAGCACGCTGCCCAGCGACCAGCAGGCTGTGGCGATGCAGATCGCCACCAGCCCCTCGGGCGACGAACGAAAGCCGCTGCCCTGCGTGAGCATCAGCACGCCGACAAGGCCGAGCGCAATGCCCGCCGCTTCCAGCTTCGACGGCTTAACACCCCAGATCAGGTTGAGCAGCGCGATCAGCAGCGGAATCACCGCGATGAACGCCACCACCAGCCCCGAGCCGATCGACACCTCGGCGTACGCCGTGCCGCCCATGCCGCCGCCCAGCATCAGCGCGCCGACAATCAGCGCGTTGCGCCACTGCGCGAGCGACGGCCACGGCGCGCCGCGCCAGCGCATCCAGGCCGCGAGCAGCACGCCCGCGAACAGGAAGCGCGAGCCCATCTGAAGGAAGGGCGGGAAGCTGATCAGCGCGTACTTGATGGCGAGGTAGGTGGAGCCCCACACCACCCATGTGGCGGCAAGGCAGAGCCACAGCAGTGGCGGCAGCCCGGGGCGCGTGGTGCCGGGTGCGGCCTGGGCGGGAGAAGCGAGAGTCGGCATGCGAGGGTGTCTCTTGTTGGTATCGAGGTGCCGGTCATGGTATGAAAGCCATCCTTCCGCAGCCATGCAGTTTTCATGGTTCTGCCCCTGCTTCACCGTCGATTTGAAGGACTTGCATGGACTTTGCCTTGAACCCCGCCCTGGACGCCCACGACACCCGCATCCTCGCCGAACTGCAGGCCGATGCGCGCCTCACCATGGCCGAACTGGGCCGCCGCGTGCACCTGAGCCAGCCGGCCGTGACCGAGCGCGTGAAGAAGCTGGAGGCGGCCGGCGTCATCAGCGGCTACCGCGCCACCGTCAACCTCGGCAAGCTGGGCTATGGCATCCGCGCCGTCATCCGCGTCGGCCGCGCCGACTACGACCTCGTCGTGAAGCTGGTGCAGGAGACGCCCGAATGCGTCAATGCCTACAACGTGACCGGCGAGGACAGCTGGATCCTCGAGATCGCGGTGATCGACGTGAGCCACCTCGACGCGGTGGTCACCAAGTTCTGCATCCTCACCGAAACGGCGACCTCGATCATCCTGAACCCCGCGCGCGAGCACCAGCCGATGCTGCCGCCCCGCAGTTCGGACGTGAAGCCGCCGATCCGGAAGGTGCTCAACGCGTAGCGGCCAACGCGCCGAAGGCCGCCACCACCTCGGGCGGCGCCTGCACCATCTCGATCAGCACGCCCTCGCCCGCGATCGGGAATTCGTCGTTCGCCTTCGGGTGCAGGAAGCAGATGTCGAAGCCGGCCGCACCCTTGCGGATGCCGCCCGGCGCGAAGCGCACGCCCTGCGCGGTGAGCCATTCGACGGCCTTGGGCAGGTCGTCGATCCACAGGCCGACGTGGTTCAGCGGCGTGGTGTGAACAGCGGGCTTCTTCTCGGGGTCGAGCGGCTGCATCAGGTCGACCTCGACCTTGAACGGCCCCGCGCCCATCGCGCAGATGTCCTCGTCGACGTTCTCGCGCTCGCTCTTGAAGGTGCCCGTGACCTCGAGCCCCAGCATGTCGACCCACAGCTTCTGCAGCCGCAGCTTGTCGGGCCCGCCGATGGCGATCTGCTGGATGCCCAGCACCTTGAAGGGACGCTCGGTGACGGCAGTCATGCGGCGCACCCTTCCGCCTGCTCCTGCACCTGGCGCGAATTCAGGCCGAGCTTGCGCAGCAGCACCGTGTCAGCCTCGACGTCGGGGTTGCCGGTGACGAGCAGCTTGTCGCCGTAGAAGATCGAGTTCGCGCCCGCCATGAAGCACAGCGCCTGCACCGCGTCGCCCATCTGCTGGCGGCCGGCCGACAGCCGCACGCGCGCGGTCGGCATCGTGATGCGCGCGACGGCGATCAGGCGCACGAAGTCGAACGGGTCGACCGGCTCCGAGTCGGCCAGCGGCGTGCCGGGCACGCGCACCAGGCTGTTGATGGGCACCGATTCCGGGTACGGATTCAGGTTGGCCAGCTGCGCGATCAGCCCCGCCCGGTGCACCGGCTGCTCGCCCATGCCGACGATGCCGCCGCAGCACACGCTGATGCCGGCGCTGCGCACGTTGGCCAGGGTGTCGAGCCGGTCCTGGTAGGTGCGGGTGTCGACCACGTCGGTGTAGTACTCGGGCGCGGTGTCGAGGTTGTGGTTGTAGTAGTCCAGGCCGGCGGCCTTGAGCTGGTGCGCGTGGTGCGGCTCCAGCATGCCAAGCGTGGCGCAGGTCTGCATGCCCAGGCCCTTCACGGCCTCGACAAGTACTGCCACCTTCTCGACGTCGCGGTCCTTCGGCGCGCGCCATGCGGCGCCCATGCAGAAGCGCGTGGCGCCGGCGTCCTTGGCGGCCTGCGCGGCGCGGACCACCTCTTCCACCTCCATGAGCTTCTGCGCCTTCACGCCGGTGTCGAACTCGGCCGACTGCGGGCAGTAGCCGCAGTTCTCGGGGCAGCCGCCGGTCTTCACCGACAGCAGAGTCGCCAGCTCGATGTCGCCTTCGGGGAAATGCTGGCGGTGCACGGTCTGCGCCTCGAACAGCAGGTCCATCAGCGGCTTGTCGAGCAGCGCCTGGATCGCCTCGACGGACCACGGGCCCTGCGGCGTCGCGACCTTGGCGGGGCGGTGCGGCGTGATCGCTTGTTGAAAGTCGTTGGCACCCATCAGTTGAACTCCAGAATGATCTGATCGACGGCGAGCGATTCGCCCTTGTTCGCCGAAATCTTGCCCACCACGCCATCCTGCGCGGCGAACAGCACGTTTTCCATCTTCATGGCCTCGATCACGGCCAGCTTCTCGCCGGCGCGCACCTGCTGCCCGGGCTGCACCGCCACCTCCACCAGCAAGCCCGGCATCGGCGACATCAGGAACTTGCTGAGGTCCGGCGGCGCCTTGTAGGGCATGAGCTCGAGCAGGCGCGCGCCCAGCGGCGACAGCACCATCGCCTCGATCTGCGTGCCGTCGTGCGACACGCGCAGCGCCAGCGGGCTCTTGCCTGCGCCGCGCTCCACCTGCGCGGTGAAGGGCCTGTCGTTGACGATGCCTTGCACGCGGATGGCGCCCAGCGCGAGGCTGCTGTCGATCTTGTAGGTCTTGCCGTTCACGGTCACCGAACTCGCGCCGGTCTTGCCGTGGAAGTCGGTCACCGAGACCGGGTGGTGCACGTGCTTGCCCTCGTGCCCCAGCTCGACCACCACAAACTGCTCGCCCACCTTCACGCCGTGCCCTTCGAGCTGCCCGCTGATGCCCGAAGCCCGCGCGCGGTAGCGGCGATGCACGTAGGCCGCCAGCGCGACCAGGAACGAGGGGTCGGCGTGCGGCACGTCCTCGGCGTGGAAGCCCTTGCCGTAGTGCTCGGCGATGAAGCCGGTGTTGAAGTCGCCCGCCACGAACTTCGGATGCGCCAGCAGCGCCGCCTGGAACGGGATGTTGCTGCTGATGCCGCGGATCACGAAGCCGTTGAGCGCCTCGCGCATGCGGGCAATGGCGTGCTGGCGGTCCTTTCCGTGCACGATGAGCTTGGCGATCATCGAGTCGTAGTACATCGGGATCTCGCCGCCCTCGTACACGCCCGTGTCCACGCGCACGCCGTTCAGGTGCTGCGTGTCGCTCGCGAACATGGTCTCGCCCGGCGGCTGGAACTTCACCAGCCTGCCGGTGGAAGGCAGGAAGTTGCGGAACGGGTCTTCGGCGTTGATGCGGCACTCGATGGCCCAGCCGTCGCGCTTCACCTGCTCCTGCGTGAGCGGCAGCTTCTCGCCGGCCGCGACGCGGATCATCAGCTCCACCAGGTCGAGGCCGGTGATGCACTCCGTGACCGGGTGCTCCACCTGCAGGCGCGTGTTCATCTCGAGGAAGTAGAAGCTCTGGTCCTTGCCGACCACGAACTCCACCGTGCCCGCGCTCTGGTACTTCACCGCCTTGGCCAGCGCCACGGCCTGCTCGCCCATCGCCTTGCGCGTGGCGTCGGAGATGAAGGGCGACGGCGCCTCCTCGATCACCTTCTGGTGGCGGCGCTGGATGGAGCATTCGCGCTCGTTCAGGTAGATGACGTTGCCGTGCGAGTCGCCCAGCACCTGGATCTCGATGTGGCGCGGCTCCTCGACGAACTTCTCGATGAACACGCGGTCGTCGCCGAAGCTGTTGCGCGCCTCGTTGCGGCAGGAGGTGAAGCCCTCGAAGGCCTCCTTGTCGTTGAAGGCCACGCGCAGGCCCTTGCCGCCGCCGCCGGCGGAGGCCTTGATCATCACCGGGTAGCCGATGTCCTTCGCAATCTCGACGGCGCGCTCCGCCGTTTCGATGGCGTCGTTCCAGCCCGGAATGGTGTTGACCTGGGCCTCGTTGGCGAGCTTCTTCGAGGCGATCTTGTCGCCCATGGCCGCGATCGAGTAGTGCTTGGGCCCGATGAAGGCAATGCCCTCTTCCTCGACCTGCCGCGCGAAGGCTTCGTTCTCCGACAGGAAGCCGTAGCCCGGGTGCACGGCCTCGGCGCCGGTCTTCTTGCAGGCCGCGATGATGCGATCGGCCTGCAGGTAGCTTTCGCGGCTCGGCGCGGCGCCGATGTGCACGGCCTCGTCGGCCAGCTCGACGTGGCGGGCCTCCTTGTCGGCGTCGGAGTAGACGGCGACCGTGAGGATGCCCATCTTCTTCGCCGTCTGAATCACGCGGCAGGCGATTTCGCCGCGGTTCGCAATCAGGATCTTCTTGAACATGTTCTTCTTCTCCGTACCGCTCACAGTGGAATATTTCCGTGCTTGCGCCACGGGTTCTCGAGCTTCTTCTCGCGCAGCATCACCAGCGAGCGGCAGATGCGCTTGCGGGTCTCGTGCGGGAGGATCACGTCGTCGATGTAGCCGCGCGCGCCCGCCACGTAGGGGTTCGCGAAGCGGGCCTTGTACTCGGCCTCGCGGGCGGCGAGCTTCTCAGGGTCGTTCTTGTCCTCGCGGAAGATGATCTCCACCGCGCCCTTGGCGCCCATCACCGCGATCTCGGCGCGCGGCCAGGCGAGGTTGACGTCGCCGCGCAGGTGCTTGGAGGCCATCACGTCGTACGCGCCGCCGTAGGCCTTGCGCGTGATGACGGTGATCTTCGGCACCGTGCACTCGGCGTACGCGTAGAGCAGCTTCGCGCCGTGCTTGATGATGCCGCCGTACTCCTGGCCCGTGCCGGGCATGAAGCCGGGCACGTCGACGAAGGTGACGACCGGGATGTTGAATGCATCGCAGAAGCGCACGAAGCGCGCGGCCTTGATGCTGCTCTTGATGTCGAGGCAGCCCGCCAGCACCAGCGGCTGGTTGGCGACGATGCCGATGGTCTGGCCTTCCATGCGTGCGAAGCCGATCACGATGTTCTTCGCGTAGTCGGGCTGCAGCTCGAAGAAGTCGCCGTCGTCCACCACTTTCAGGATGAGTTCCTTGATGTCGTAGGGCTTGTTCGGGTTGTCGGGCACCAGCGTGTCGAGCGAGTAGTCGAGCCGGTCGGCCGGGTCGCCCAGGCCGTTGTTGCCCAGGCGCACCGGCGGCTTCTCGCGGTTGTTCAGCGGCAGGTAGTTGTAGAGGCGGCGCAGCATCATCAGCGCCTCCACGTCGTTCTCGAAGGCCATGTCGGCCACGCCGCTGCGCGTGGTGTGCGTGATGGCGCCGCCGAGCTCCTCCGCGGTCACGCTCTCGTGCGTGACGGTCTTCACCACCTCGGGGCCGGTGACGAACATGTAGCTCGAATCCTTCACCATGAAGATGAAGTCGGTCATGGCGGGCGAGTACACGGCGCCGCCAGCGCAGGGGCCCATGATCATGCTGATCTGCGGCACCACGCCCGAGGCCATCACGTTGCGCTGGAACACGTCGGCATAGCCGCCGAGCGAGGCCACGCCTTCCTGGATGCGCGCGCCGCCCGAGTCGTTCAGGCCGATGACCGGTGCGCCGACCTTCATCGCCTGGTCCATCACCTTGCAGATCTTCTCGGCATGCGCTTCGCTGAGCGCGCCGCCGAAGACGGTGAAGTCCTGGCTGAACACGAAAACCAGGCGGCCGTTGATCATGCCGTAGCCGGTGACCACGCCGTCGCCGGGCACCTTCTGCTCGGCCATGCCGAAGTCGACCGAGCGGTGCTCGACGAACATGTCCCACTCTTCGAAGGTGTTGTCGTCGAGCAGCAGCTCGATGCGCTCGCGCGCCGTGAGCTTGCCCTTGGCGTGCTGCGCGTCGATGCGCTTCTGCCCGCCGCCGAGACGCGCCTGGGCGCGGCGCTTTTCGAGTTGTTCGATCAGTTCTTGCATGAGAAAAGCCTCTTTGAAAAATCAGCAGTCGTAGGTTTCGCTGTACTGGAACGACGCGCCTGGCATGGTGGCCAGGATGTCCATGAATTGCGCGATGGCACCGCAGCGTTCGCGCGGGCAGTAGGACTGCGCGTTGGAGAGCGGTCCGAACGACAGGTCGGTGAAGCCGCCGCCTTTAGCCGGCAGCACCTGCACCCATTGCGCCCGGAGTGTTTCGCCGTGGCGGCAATACACGGTGTTGTGGATGTCCGATACGCCCCAGGCATCGCCGGAGGCCGCGGACCACAGCACCAGTTGGTGGTTGGCCGCGCCATTGCCCTTCAGCAGCGCGAAGTCGGGCACGGTGAAGTGCAGCGACGGCCTGCGCAGCACGCGCTGTGCCGTGATCAGCGCGCGGATGTCCCCTGGGCTGCCGCGGTTCAGCGCCTGTTCGTGCGCAGGGCCGGCCTGCAGCCTCGCCACCGTGTGGGCCTGGCGCAGCATGGCGTCGAGCGTCACTTGTTCCTGCTGCCACGCATCGACCCACGGCGTGGCCGCGGCGATCTCGTCGTCCCAATCCAGGCACAGGATGCCGCTGGTCTTCCCCTCGGCTTCGTCGTTGCGTGGCGCGCCGTACCAGGAGACGCTCACGTTCACACCGCCCACGCGCCACCCGGCGTTCACGACGACATTCCAGGCGTTCTCTTCCTTGAAGCGCGCCGGTTGCATTTCGCCGTAATCGGGCATGCTGAGTTGCGCGACCAGTTGCGCATGCGCTCGCAGCACGAAGTCGACGTGCGACTCGCTCTCGGGCAAGTCGAGCCGGTGCCACACCTGCATCACCGGACGTCCCGGGTACGGCGCCATGAGTTGCATGCGGCTGCTGCGCAACCCCAGCACATCCACACCCGGCACGCGCCAGGCGCCCAAGCCAAGTTCCGCATCCGCAGATCGCAGACCCAGCGCCTCCAATTGCTCGAAGGTCGTGCCCCAGGCGAAGGTGCCCGCCGCGGTGTCGAAGCCGCGCGCGATGCTGTCGGCGTTCAGCCAGTCCATGCGGTTTCGTCGCCTGCGTAAAGGCCGAGCAAACGGCGTGCCGCGGTGGACGGCGCCAGCTCAAGCGCGCCAACCTGGCCCAGCAGCGCCGGCAGCTCTTCCTTCACGCGCGGGTGGTGGCGGAAGGCATGGCGCAGCCCCGCTTCGATGCGGTCCCACATCCATGACTTGGCCTGCAGTTGGCGGCGTGCCATGAGCCGGCCGTTGGCGCCCTGCAGCATGCGAAAGCGCTCGACCTGCGTCCAGAACGCCTCGACGCCCTGCCCCAGCAACGCGCTCAACTGGATGGCTTGCGGGTGCCAGAAGGTCTCGTCGTGATGGGCATGATTTGGATGGCCATGCTGGCCGAAGAGCCGCAGCGCCGAGGTAATCTGCGCCTGCGCGCGGGTGGCGGCGTCCTTGTCGATGTCGGCCTTGTTAATGACGACGAGGTCGGCCAGCTCCATCACGCCCTTCTTGATGGCCTGCAGGTCGTCGCCTGCGTTGGGCAGCTGCATGAGCACGAACATGTCGGTCATGCCGGCCACCGCGGTTTCGCTCTGGCCCACGCCGACGGTCTCGACGATCACGATGTCGTAGCCAGCGGCTTCGCACACCAGCATCGCCTCGCGCGTCTTCTCCGCCACGCCGCCGAGCGTGCCGCTCGACGGGCTGGGCCGGATGTAGGCGCGCTCGTGCACCGAGAGGCGCTCCATGCGCGTCTTGTCGCCGAGGATCGAGCCGCCCGAGACAGTGGACGACGGGTCGATGGTGAGCACCGCCACGCGATGCCCCTTGCCGATCAGCAGCAGGCCCAGCGTCTCGATGAAGGTCGACTTGCCGACGCCCGGCACGCCCGAGATGCCAAGTCGGAAGGAATTGCCCGTGCGCGGCAGCAGCGCCGTGAGCAGCTCGTCGGCCTGCGCGCGGTGGTCGTCGCGCGTCGATTCGAGCAGCGTGATCGCCTTGGCGATGGCGCGCCGCTGCGGCATGCCTTCGGTGCCGGCGATCGCGTTCTCCAGGACCTTTGCCTTGTCGCTCAGCACGCAGCCTCCGACGCCACGCGCCAGCGGTAATGCAGGTCGACGCCCTCGCCGCCCTCGAGCACGAAGCCGTGGCGCAGGTAGAAGCGGTTGGCGTCGCTCTTGACGAGCGCGGTGAGCTTGATGTCCAGCCGCTGCTCGCGCGCCTGCGACTTGGCCCATTCGAGCACCCATTCGCCGATGCCCAGGCCCTGGAAGCCGGTGCGCAGGTAGAGATGATCGAGGCGCAGCGCATCGCTGTCCTCGGGCTTGAGCGTGACGAAGCCGATGCGCTGGTCGCCGTCGAGCACGATGTGGTGCATGTACGGCACCACGAAGCCCGCGCTCAGGCGTTCGCGCGAACGCGCCACGTCGAAGCGGCCGACGCGCTCCAGGCTCGGGCGCATCGCGTCGATGCGCAGGGCCAGCATGGCCTCGAAATCGCTGGAATCCACCGGCTGCAGCGACAGCCGCGACAAGAGATCGCTCACGACGGCGCGCCTCAGGCAGTGACCGCCGCGCGAATCTGCTCCAGCACGTCCTTGGCGCTGGCGGGAATGGGTGTGCCCGGTCCGTAGATGCCCTTGACGCCGGCGTCGTAGAGGAACTCGTAGTCCTGCCGCGGAATGACGCCGCCGACGAACACGATGATGTCGTCCGCGCCCTGCTTGCGCAGCTCGTCGATGATGGCCGGCACAAGGGTCTTGTGGCCGGCCGCGAGGGTGCTGACGCCGACGGCGTGCACGTCGTTCTCGATGGCCTGGCGCGCGCATTCCTCGGGCGTCTGGAAGAGCGGGCCCATGTCCACGTCGAAGCCCAGGTCGGCGAAGGCCGTGGCGACGACCTTGGCGCCGCGGTCATGGCCGTCCTGGCCGAGCTTGGAGATCATCACGCGCGGGCGGCGGCCCTGCTCTTCGGCGAAGGCGTTGATCTCGGTCTTGAGCGTTTCCCAGCCCTCGGCGGAGTCATAGGCGGCGGCGTACACGCCGGTCACCTTCTGCGTGTCGGCGCGGTGGCGGCCGAACGATTTTTCGAGCGCATCGGAGATCTCGCCCACCGTGGCGCGCAGGCGCACCGCATCGATGCTCAGGGCCAACAGGTTGCCGGTGTTGTTCTCGGCGGCCTCGGTGAGCGCGTCGAGCGCAGCCTGCACCTTGGCGCCATCGCGCGAGGCACGGATCTTCTGCAGGCGCGCGACCTGCTGCTCGCGCACCTTCACGTTGTCGATCGAGAGGCTGTCGATCGCGTCTTCGCTCTTCAGCTTGTACTTGTTGACGCCGACGATCACGTCCTTGCCGGAGTCGATGCGCGCCTGCTTCTCGGCGGCGGCGGCCTCGATCTTGAGCTTGGCCCAGCCGCTGTCGACCGCCTTGGTCATGCCGCCCATCGCCTCGACCTCCTCGATGATGGCCCAGGCCGCGTCGGCCATGTCCTGCGTGAGCTTCTCCATCATGTAGCTGCCGGCCCAGGGGTCGATCACGTTGGTGATGTGGGTCTCTTCCTGGATGATGAGCTGCGTGTTGCGCGCGATGCGCGCGCTGAACTCGGTGGGCAGCGCGATGGCCTCGTCGAGCGCGTTGGTGTGCAGGCTCTGCGTGCCGCCGAACACCGCTGCCATCGCCTCGATGGTGGTGCGCACCACGTTGTTGTACGGGTCCTGCTCGGTGAGGCTCCAGCCGGAGGTCTGGCAGTGGGTGCGCAGCATCAGGCTCTTGGGGTTCTTCGGCTCGAACTCCTTCATGATGCGGCACCACAGCAGGCGCGCGGCGCGCATCTTGGCGACTTCGAGATAGAAGTTCATGCCGATGGCCCAGAAGAAGCTCAGGCGGCCGGCGAAGCCGTCCACATCGAGGCCCTTGGCCAGCGCGGTCTTCACGTATTCCTTGCCGTCGGCCAGCGTGAAGGCGAGCTCGAGCGCCTGGTTGGCGCCGGCTTCCTGCATGTGATAACCGCTGATCGAGATCGAGTTGAACTTGGGCATCTTCTGCGCCGTGTACTCGATGATGTCGCCGATGATCCGCATGCTCGGTGCGGGCGGGAAGATGTAGGTGTTGCGGACCATGAACTCCTTGAGGATGTCGTTCTGGATGGTTCCACTGAGCTGGTCCTGCGCCACGCCCTGCTCTTCCGCCGCGACCACGTAGCCCGCGAGCACCGGCAGCACGGCGCCGTTCATCGTCATGGACACGCTCACCTTGTCGAGCGGGATCTGGTCGAACAGGATCTTCATGTCCTCGACCGAGTCGATCGCCACGCCGGCCTTGCCGACGTCTCCGGTCACGCGCGGGTGGTCGCTGTCGTAGCCGCGGTGGGTGGCCAGGTCGAAGGCCACGCTCACGCCCTGCCCGCCGGCGGCCAGCGCCTTGCGGTAGAAGGCGTTCGATTCCTCTGCGGTGGAGAAGCCGGCGTATTGGCGGATGGTCCAGGGGCGCACCGCGTACATGGTGGCCTGCGGGCCGCGCAGGTAGGGCTCGAAGCCCGGCAGCGTGTCGGTGTACTTGAGGCCCTGCAGGTCGGCGGCGGTGTACAGCGGCTTCACCGTGATGCCGTCGGGCGTGATCCAGTTCAGCGCGCTCACGTCGCCGCCGGGTGCGGACTTGGCTGCGGCCTTGGCCCAGGCTTCGAGATCGGCTTGCTTGAAAGAGGGTTCGGGTTTGCTGCTCATGAAGGGGCCGTTCGCAGTGTCTTGCTTGCAGGGTATTCGCAAATTCGCCTGCAGGGATCTGCAAGCCGGCCGCGAGTCTAACCGATCCATAATTATTAATTCAAACACCGTTTTTGAAGTACAGTCCGGCCCATGTCCGCCGTCACCCTCACCCCCCGCGCCCTCTACGAAGAGGTCGCCGAACTGCTGCGCCAGCGGATCTTTCGCCGCGAGCTGGAGCCCGGCAGCTGGATCGACGAACTCAAGCTGGCCGAGGAATACGGCATCAGCCGCACCCCCCTGCGCGAGGCGCTGAAGGTGCTGGCCGCGGAAGGCCTGGTGACGATGAAGGTGCGCCGCGGCGCCTACGTGACCGAGGTGTCGGAGCAGGATTTGGCCGACGTCTACCACCTGCTCTCTCTGCTGGAGAGCGACGCCGCCGGCGTGGTGGCCGAGCGCGCCACCGACGCCCAGCGCGCCGAGCTGAAGGCGCTGCATGCCGAACTTGAGGCCGCAGCCTCGCCGGAGGACCGGGAACATTTCTTCGCCGTGAACGAGCGCTTCCACATGCGCCTGCTGGCCATCGCCAACAACAAGTGGCGCGACCAGATGGTGGCCGACCTGCGCAAGGTGATGAAGCTCAACCGGCACAACTCGCTGCTCAAGGCGGGCCGCATCGGCGAATCGCTGGCCGAGCACCGCTCGGTGATGGCAGCCATCGAGGCGCGCGACGCGGAAGCCGCCATGGCCCGGATGCGCGAGCACTTCCAGAACGGGCTGGAAGCCGCGAACTGAGACCGCCCCCAGGCTTCGCGCACTTCGTGTCGCTTCGCCAACCCCCTCGCGGGGGCGATACCTGCGGCCCGGCAAAGCCGGTTCCCGCGGTATCCCGCGAATCCTCGGGTCGCTTCGCATCCCCGGGAAGGAAATCAGTCCAGGCGGAGGGTGCCGGTTTCGTTGGCCAGGCGCTGGGCGGTTTCGAGGAGCAGCGGAGCTATGCGCCCCACCATGGCTTCCTTGGGCAGCAGGTAGGCGGGGCCGCCGCAGCTCACCGAATAGCGCTCGCCGCGCGGGCCTTCCAGGGCGAAGCCGATGGCGTGGATGTGCGGGTTCCATTCGCCGAAGGAGCCGCAGTAGCCCAGCGCGTCGTACTCGTCCAGGCTCGAGATCAGGCCCGGCTCGATGGCGCCCCAGCTTTCTCCGCTCTCGGCCCGGATCTGCGCCAGCAGTTCGGACTGCTCCACCTCGGGCAGCGCCGCGAGGTAGGCACGCCCTGCGGCCGAGGTGGCGATGGTCATGCGCGTGCCCACCTCGATGCGCGAGCTGATGACCACCGAGCGGGGCCGCAGCGAATCGATGACGAGCATGTCGAGTTCGTCGCGCACGCCCAGGTGCACGCTCACGCCAGCCGCCTCGGACAGCGCCGCCAGGTGCGGCCGCGCCACGGTCCGAAGGTCGAAATGGCGCAGGTAGCGGCTGCTCATGTCCAGCAGCGCCGGACCGAGGCTGAAGCGCTCGCTGTCCTGGGACTGTCGTAAATACCCCGCACTCACCAGCGTGGCGGTGAGCCTCGATACCGTGGCCTTGGGGATGCCGGTGGTGTCTGCCAGTTCGCGATTGCCTATGGGAGCCGATGCCATTCCGATGACTCTGAGGAGGGCGAGCCCTCTGGCGAGTGCACTTACTTCTTCTTTGCCGCCAATCGCGTCACTCATGTATCCAAACCTTTTTATGTCCCTGATGCTCCTCATTCTTCAGCAAAAAACGGTTGACGCGCCACTAATCGTGAAGTAGCAATTTCGGAACAGTGTTTCAGGCGAGCGCCGACGGAGCCGCGCCCGGTCGGCGTCGGCCCGTGAAAAAGCAGGAAGTCGCGCGAAAAGAGGAAAAAGGTTCAGGCAGCCTGGACGGCTGGCTCGCGAGCCAGCGCCATGACTTCGTGCGCCGGCAGGGTCTTGAGCCGGTGGTCGCTCCAGACCTGCCGCCAGCGGCGCGCTCCCGGCAGGCCGTTGCGCAGGCCCAGCATGTGGCGCGCGATCGGCCACCAGTGCGTGCCGTGCTCGGCCGCCTCGCGAGCCATGTAGTCGCACATGAGCGACTCGACCTCTTCGCGCGTCAGCGTCTGCTCGCCAGCGCCGAAGAACTCGGCGTCCCATTCGGCGAGCCACCAGGGGTTGTGGTACGCCTCGCGCCCCACCATCACGCCGTCGAGCAGCCGCAGATGCTCGTGCACCTGCGCGTTGACGGTGATGCCGCCGTTGATGGCGATGTGCAGGTCGGGAAACTCGTGCTTCAGCCGGTGCACGAGTTCATAGCGCAGCGGCGGGATCTCGCGGTTCTGCTTCGGGCTCAGGCCCTGCAGCCAGGCGTTGCGCGCATGCACGATGAAAGTGTTGCAGCCGGCCTCGCTCACCTTGCCGACGAAGTCGCGCACGAACTCGTAGCTCTCGATCTTGTCGATGCCGATGCGGTGCTTGACCGTCACCGGGATGCCGACCACGTCGACCATCGCCTTCACGCAATCGGCCACCAGCTGCGGCTCGTTCATGAGGCAGGCGCCGAAGGCACCGCGCTGCACCCGCTCGCTGGGGCAGCCGCAGTTCAGGTTGATCTCGTCGTAGCCCCATTCCTCGCCGAGCTTCGCGCAATGCGCCAGGTCGGCCGGCTCGCTGCCGCCGAGTTGCAGCGCGACAGGGTGCTCCTCGGCGTTGAAGCGCAGGTGGCGCGGCACGTCGCCATGCATCAGCGCGCCGGTCGTGACCATCTCGGTATAGAGCAGCGCACGACGCGACAGCAGGCGATGAAAGTACCGACAAAACCTGTCAGTCCAGTCCATCATGGGTGCAACGGAGACGACCTTCTCTTCCAAAACGCGGGATTCCTGTGGCTGTGATCGCCAGCCCCGACGCCGGGCCGGCAAGCCCGCTAGTTTCTCACGCGGCCCTTTCCATGCGCTCCCGGCCGGCCATGTAGTTGCCCGGCGTCACGCCGAAGCAGCGGCGGAACCAGCGCGAGAAGTGCGCCTGGTCGACGAAACCGCACTGCGCCGCCACCTCCGCCGCCGCGTGGCCGTCGCGCAGCAGCGCCTTGGCCCGCCCGATGCGCGCGAGCCGCGCATAGTGGGCCGGCGTCATGCCCACGGCCACGCGGAAAAGGCGATGGAAGTGCTCCCGCGACACCCCCAGCCGCCGCGCCAGCCCGGCCGGATCGATCTGGCAGGCATCCTCCGTCGCCAGCGCCTCGCAGACAGCCTCCACGCGCGCGTCGCCCATGTGGCGCTCGACCGGCACGAGTTCGCCATCGGCCTGCGCGCGAAGAATCTCTTCCAGCAAGCGGCCGACCTGCGCGCCGTCTTCCGCCTGCGCGGCGGATGCCAGCGCCTCGGCATGTCCGCGTCGCGCCACACGCCCTGCCCCAGCGTGCCTCGCAGGCCGGGCGGCCACCCCAGGCGCCCGCTCGCCCAGGCGTGCGGCACGTAGAGCATCACCATCCGAAAGCCCTGCGCGCTGACGCCGGCCGTATGCAGCATGAAGGGCGCCATCAGCACGATGTCGCCGGCCTGCGCCACCTGCCGCTCTCCGGCGCAGGTGAACTCGCAGCGGCCTTCCAGGATAGCGCCCACGCTCCACTCCGCGTGCCAGTGCAGCTCGAAGCGTGCCTTGGGATCGGCTGCGAACATGGCCTCGATCTGCGTGCCGCCTTCCATCGGCAGGCCGATCACGTGCGAGGCGGGTGGGCTTGCGGGCAGGTTGCGGCTCATCCCGCAAAGGGTAGCGCGGCCGGCGGCGTCACGCCGCGATGGCACCGCGCACGGTGAGGCCCATCCAGCCGGCGCTCGCGCCCGTGGCCTCCACCGGGCCGAGCGATGCCAGTTCCTCGACCGGATGCTCGTGGAATTTCAATGTCGCGCTGCCAGCGGTCCAGCCCGGCTCGACGCGGTCGATGATGTCGGCGCGCAAGTAGCGCGGCCGCGCCGCGATGCCCGGCTGCGTCAGGTCGGGCCAGCCGATGGCGCCCACGGTCGGCGCGGAAAGAAAACCCAGCCGCCCCGCCTTCTCGCCCGACAGCGTGACCGAGGCATCCACCAGGCGCCGCTCCTTCACGCTGAGGCTTGCGCCGAGACGGCTTCCCGCGGCAAGCGGCGCCGCCGCCGGATGGATCAGCGGCATGCTGCGCGTGAGCCAGGTCTGCCCGATCTTCTTGGGCCAGCCCTGCAGCCAGCCGCGCAGCAGCGAGATGTCCTGGTCGACGTAGATCAGCGGGCAATGGAAGAAGCGCGCATCGCCTGCACCGTCCTTCGGCGCGAACTCGAGCACCACGATGGTCTCGCGGTACTGCGCATACACCGGGTCTAGCAGCTCGCGACCGTCGTCGCCGCAGTACTGCCAGTCCGCGAAATGGACGCAGCCCTTGCCGGTGGCCGTTCCCAGTTCGGCCGGCACCAGCGCGGCGCCGCACGCGGCATCGAAGTCGAAGGCGATGTTGACGAGCCAGCCCGCGTAGTGCCAGGGCGGAGCCTGCACCAGCGCGCTGCGGCCGGAGGATGTGAAAGGAGGCGTAAAAGATTGCGGCATGACGATGCGCTGCGGGCGAGGCCGTTGTTGAAGACCGCCGCACGATATGGCCGTGCGCGCCACCACGTCTTGTACGCCAGTGATCCCGATCCCTCGTCCCGCAGCACTTTCCGTTCCTTCCCTTTCTTTTTCTTCTCCCGCGCAGGGTTCTACGGCAGATGAAGGCGTTGTCCGACTCGACACGCCGCGCCGGCAGGGACAATGCCCCGGTCGGCCCGAGACAAGCCGGCAAGAGAGCAAAGACAGAACAGAACGAGAAGCACCGACTGCGAACAATGACCCGTATCTACCTGATAGAAGACAACCCCCTGATCGCCACCACATTGACCGACGGCCTGCAGGAATTCGCCGACTGCGACGTGATCGGCACCGCCGCCACCTCGGGCAGCGCCATCGACTGGCTCAGGCAGAACCCGCAGGAATGGGACGCGGCGGTCATCGACATCTTCCTGGCCGAGGGCAACGGTCTCACCGTGGCGCAATACCTGCAGGAACACAAGTCGCCCGCACAACGCACCGTGGTGCTGATGAACCACGCGACTTCCGAAGTGCGCGAGGGTGCGCTCTCGGCGGGCGTGGATGCGGTGTTCGACAAGTCGCTGGAGCTCGAGGCCTTCTACGACTTCTGCAAGAAGCTGAACATCTCGCCGCGGCGCTGAGCACCGCAGCCCCGGCCAGTCAATCCCCCAACACGCCCGTCACACGCTGTTCGACCAGGTCGCTGGCACGGCTCAGATGCTGGCGCATGTGCTCGGCGGCGGTTTCGAGATCGCCGAGTTCAACCGCATCGAGGATCGCGAGGTGCTCATGGCAGGACTTGTGCAGCAGGTCGATGTTCACCAGCGGGTAGTCCGAGAGGTCGGACATGCGCCGCAGCCGGTTCTGCTGCTGCACCGCATCGAGAAAGAAGCGGTTGCCCGAAGCGCTGGCCAGCAGTTCGTGGAACTGCGCGTTGGCCTCGAAGAAATCCATCCATGAATAACGCGACGCCTGCGCGAGCAGCCCCTGCTGGCGCTCGCGGCAGGCGCGCAGCCGCTGCAGGTCAACCCGGAAGCCCGGCTCGCGCAGCCCGGCGCATTCGACGGTCAGGCGAAACCGGTAGCTCTCGCGCTCGCTCTCGACCGAATCCAGCGTCTCGGTGAATTCCCAGCGCTGGTAGTGGCGACCGCGCAGCACGCCGTCTTGTAGCAGCGTGGTGAGCACGGTGCGCAACAGCGGCCGGGGCACGGCATAGGCCTGCGCCAGTTCCAGTTCGTTGACTCGCGTGGGCAGCTTGCCGGAGAGACGGTCGCGCAGCAGGCGGTAATAGAGTGTCTTTTCCTCGTCCTCGGGCATCTCGCGCCGGGCCCGCGCCAATGCGTTGCGATCGGCGAGCAGGGTGTAGCCGCGGTTCGGCGTGTGCGCCAGCAGCGCCCGTTCATGCAGGAAGCGCAGCGCCGCGCGCACCGGGGTGCGGGAGATGCCCAGCCGGCCGGCGAGTTCGGATTCGGTGAGGTGATGGCCGCTCTCGTAGCCGCCGGCCAGCGCCTGGTCGAGCACATAGCGGCTCACGCGCTGGACGAGCGGAGCGGCGGTCGTGGGCGATGCGGTGGGTCGGTCGTCCGTCTGGGATGCCATCCAGGGTCTCCGGAATCGCGGGGTGGAAATTCAGGCGCCGATCATCGCCCGGCTTTTGTATTTTTGCCCTGAAAAAACCATGTATATCCCGCGCCAAAAATACAATTCGAGTTTCAAGATCGGCCCCACGACGACCCAGGAGCCGGGTCGCTTTCCCAACGGAGAACTATCTCGTGGCCCTTGCCGACACCCTCGCCTCCCCCGCGTCGCTCGACGCGTTCTGGATGCCCTTCACCCCCAACCGCAAGTTCAAGCAATCGCCGCGCCTCATCGTCGGCGGCGAAGGCCTTCATTACGACCTGGCCGACGGCCGCCGCGTGCTCGACGCGATCGCGGGCCTGTGGTGCGTGAACGCCGGGCACCGCCACCCGCGCATCAGCGCCGCGATGAAGGCGCAGATCGACGTGCTCGACTACGCCTCGAACTTCCAGATCGGCCACCCGGGCGCCTTCGTGCTCGCGCAGCGCCTGGCCGAGATGGCGCCGGCCGGCATGAACCACGTGTTCTTCACCAACTCGGGCTCCGAGTCGGTCGACACGGCGCTGAAGATCGCGCTGGCCTACCACCGCGCGAGGGGCGACGCGGGCCGCTACCGGCTTATCGGCCGCGAGCGCGCCTATCACGGCGTGGGCTTCGGCGGCATCTCGGTGGGCGGCATCGGCCGCCAGCGCAGCACCTTCGGGCCGCTGCTCAACGGCGTGGACCACCTGCCGCACACGCTCGACCTGGCGCGCAACGCCTTCTCGCGCGGCGAGCCGGCGCACGGCATCGAGAAGGCCGACGCGCTGGAGGCCCTGATCGCGCTGCATGACGCATCGACCGTCGCGGCCGTGATCGTCGAGCCGGTGGCCGGCTCCACCGGCGTGCTGCCGCCGCCGCGCGGCTACCTCAAGCGCCTGCGCGAGATCTGCGACAAGCACGGCATCCTGCTGATCTTCGACGAGGTCATCACCGGCTTCGGCCGCCTGGGCACCAACTTCGCGGCCGATCTGTTCGGCGTGACGCCCGACCTCATCACCACCGCCAAGGGCCTGACCAACGGCGCGGTGCCCATGGGCGCGGTACTGCTGCGCGACGAAGTGCACGACGCCTTCATGCAAGGCAGCGTGAGCGGCATCGAGCTTTCGCACGGCTACACCTACTCGGGCCATCCGCTGGCCTGCGCCGCGGCGATGGCCACGCTCGACGCCTACACGCAGGACGGCCTGATCGCACAGGCGGCGGCCACCGCGCCCTACTTCGAGGAATGCCTGCACGCCCTGCGCGGTCTGCCGGGCGTGATCGACGTGCGCAACGTCGGCCTGCTGGCCGGCATCGAACTGCAGCCCTGGGTCGAGGGCGCGGGCACCCACGCGCAGGCGGTGGCCCAGCATTGCGTGGATCAGGGCGGCGTGCTGGTGCGCTCGGTGGGCGACACCATCGCGCTGTCGCCGCCCTTCACGCTGGAGCGCCGGCACGTCGACCAGATCGTCGACAGCCTGCGCGCCGCCATCGCGCAAACCGCCCGTCCCACCGACGCCGCAGCCTGAACACACACGAAAGCACCAGATGGACATCGAATCGTTTCCCCTCTACGACATCGAAGGCGACGCCCGCCAGTGCGGCCAGCAGTACGGCCGCGCCGCCGGCGACCGCATCGACCTGAGCCTGCGCACCTACCGCGCAGCCTTCGAGCGCGTGGGCCTGAGCTGGGACCGCACCCGCGCGCTCGCACGCCGCTTCATGCCGGTGATCGAGGCCTTCGACGCCGGCATGCTGCGCGAGATCGAGGGCGTTGCCGAAGGTGCCGGCGTGCCGCCGGAAGACATAGTGGCGCTGAACGCGCGCAGCGAGATGCTCTACGCCTTCCAGCAGCTCGAAGCCACCGAGCCGCCCGACGGCTGCACCGGCGTGGTGGTGATGCCTTCGGCCTCGCGCGAGGGCCGGCTCATCCATGCGCAGAACTGGGACTGGCGCGTGGAGAGCCTGGAGCTGGGCATCGTGCTGCGCATCCAGCCCGCCAAGGGCCCGTCGATGCTGACCTTCGCCGAGGCGGGCACGCTGGCGCGCGCCGGCCTCAACAGCGCGGGCATCGCCGTCACCGGCAACTTCATCAAGGCCGACAGCGACGGCAGGCAGCAGGGCGTGCCGCTGGCGCTGATCCGCCGCGGCATCCTGCAGTCGGAGCTGTACGCCAACGCGCTTGGCGTGGTGTGCCGCACTGCGCGCTCCATCTCCAACAACATGATCGTCACGCACGCCGAGGGCGAGGCCGTGAGCCTGGAGACCTGCCCCGAGCAGGTGTTCTGGCAGCAGCCCGAGGGCGGCATCCTGGTGCATGCCAACCACTTCAAGACGCCGGCCGCGCTCGCGCGCGTGGTGGACCGCAGCCTGGAGACCACGCCCGACTCGCTCTACCGCGACCGCCGCGTGACCGAGGCGCTGCACAACCGGCGCGCGGCAGGCCTTCTTGGCGAACAGGACGTGCTCGACGCGCTGCAGGACCGCTTCGGCGCGCCGCGCGCCGTATGCCGCAGCCCGAGTGCGGGGCCTGGCGGCGCCTCGTCGGCCACGGTGGCGACGATCGTCATGGACCCGGCGGCACGGAAGATGCGCATCGCCCCGGCGCCCTTCAGGGCCCATCGCTTCACCGAATATTCGCTCTGAACCCGAACGCCAGAACGTCCTAACGCCGCCGAGACCGCCCACGCCAGGAGTGTTGCCATGAAGAAAGTCCCCGTTCCTCCGTCCCGCCCACCCTCCGCATCGACAGCATCGCCAGCCTCGCTGGTCGCCGCCCTGGCGCTCGGCCTGGCAGCCGCTGTGCCCGCGCTCGCCCAGCCGGTGGTGGGCGCGGGCCAGACGCTGCGCATCCAGATCAATTCCGACATCCGCAGCACCGACCCCGGCGGCAACCGCGACGACAACACCGACAACGTGCTGCTCCACGTGGCAGAGGGGCTGGTCGCGCTGCGCGAGGACACCTCGGTGGGCCCGATGCTGGCGAGCAAGGTCGACACCTCGGCCGACGGCCTGACCTACACCTTCACGCTGCGCGAGGGCGTGAAGTTCCAGAACGGCGCCACGCTCACGGCCGACGACGTGGTCTGGAACTGGCAGCGCTATCTCAAGCCCGCCGGCGGCTGGCGCTGCCTGCCCGAGTTCGACGGCAAGGGCATGACCAAGGTGCTCTCGGTGGAGGCGCCCAACCCGAAGACGGTGGTGTTCAAGCTGGAGCGCGCGAGCGCGCTCTTCCTCACCATGATGGCCCGGCCCGACTGCGGCGGCGCCGCCATCCTGCACCGCAGCTCGGTCGGTCCCGACGGCCAGTGGAAGGAGCCCGTGGGCACGGGCCCCTACAAGCTCAAGGAGTGGAAGCGCGGCCAGTACGTGGAGCTCACGCGCTTCGACGGCTACACCTCGCGCGCCGAGCCGCGCGACGGACTGGCCGGCGGCAAGAAGGCCGAGATCGAGACCCTGCGCTTCGTCGTCATTCCCGATTCCGCCGCAGCCAAGGCCGCGCTCTACAGCGGCGGCATCGACGCATTCGTCAACCCCAGTCCGGCCGACGTGGTCGAGATGCGCAAGCGCTCCGACGTGCTGGTCGACACCACGCCGGTGATGTCGATGGTCGCGCTGCTGCTGCAGACCAGCGACCCGGTGCTCAAGGACGTGCGCATCCGCCGCGCGCTGGCGCTGTCGCTTGACACGCCCGAGATCGCACGTTCCGTCACCGAGGGCCTCTCGCCGGTCAACAACTCGGTGGTGCCTTCTTCCAGCCCCTACTACGACGCGGTGCAGGCCGGCGGCTTCAAGCGCGACATCGCCGCCGCGAAGAAGCTGCTGGCCGAGGCCGGCTACCGCAACCAGCCGATCCGCATGATCGCCAACAAGCGCTACGAGGCCCTGTACTCGGCCGCGGTGCTGGTGCAGGCCATGGCCTCCGAGGCGGGCATCAACATCGAGCTGGAGGTGCTCGACTGGGCCACGCAGCTCGACCGCTACACCAAGGGCCAGTACCAGAGCATGGCCTTCATCTACTCGGCGCGCATCGATCCCTCGCTCAATTTCGAGATGGTGTCGGGCGACAAGGCCGCGCAGCCGCGCAAGGTCTGGGACAGCGCCTACGCCCAGCCGCGGCTGGCCGAGTCGATGGTCACGCGCGACAAGGCGCGCCGCCAGGTGCTGTTCGACGAGATGCACAGGCAGATGCTGCAGGACGTGCCGATGATCGTGCTCTTCAACGCCAGCGACGCCACCGCCATGCGCAAGAACGTGCTCGGCTTCAAGGGCTGGGCGCCGGCCAAGCCGAGGTTCTGGAACGTGCGGCTGGCCGCCGCCGGCTGAACGGAGCCGCGCGAGCAATGCCCGCCTATCTCCTGCGCCGGATCGCGATGACGATCCCGACCCTGCTGCTGGTTTCCATCGCGGTGTTCACCCTGATGCGGCTGATTCCGGGCGACCCGGTGCTGCTCATGCTGGGCGAAGGCGCCGACCCCGCGCAGCTGGCGCTCATGCGCCACCAGATGGGGCTGGACCAGCCCCTGCCCGTGCAGTACCTCGTGTGGCTGAAGCACGCGCTGTCCGGCGACCTGGGCGTATCGACCACCAACGGCCTGCCGGTGCTGCCGCTGATCTGGGAGCGCTTCCAGGTCAGCGCGGTCATCGTGCTCGTCGCGGTGGCGCTGGCCTCGCTGATCGCCGTGCCCGCCGGCCTCGTCGCCGCCTGGCGCAAGGACAAGCCCACCGACCTCGCCATCATCGGCGCCGCGACGCTGATGCTCTCGGTGCCGAGCTTCTGGCTGGGCCTGCTGCTGCTGATGTTCTTCGGCCAGTACCTGGGCTGGCTGCCGGTGGTGGGCTACGTGCCGATGTCGGAGAACTTCTCGCAGGGCGTGCTCTACGTGATTCTTCCGATCGTGACGCTGCTGCTGGTGGAGACCGGCGTGCTCACGCGCATGTCGCGCGCCAGCACGATCGAGATCCTGCGGCTCGAATACGTGACGCATGCGCGCGCCAAGGGCGTGCCCGAATCGCAGGTGTTGCGCCGCCACGTGCTGCCCAACGCCTTCAACCCGACGCTCACCATGATCGGGCTGATCCTCGGGCACCTGCTCAGCGGCATCGCGGTTCTGGAGACGGTGTTCACCCTGCCCGGCCTGGGGCGGCTGATGATCGACTCGATCTTCGCGCGCGACTACCCGGTGCTGCAGGGCTGCATGCTGTTCACCGCCTGCATCTACGTCGTGATCAACCTGATCGTCGACATGTGCTACCCCCTCTTCGATCCGCGGGTGACTGTGCAGTGAAGACGAAGTTCAAGACCCATACCCTCATCGGCGGCGCGCTGGTCGCGGTGCTGCTGGCCGTTGCCGTGGCCGCCGCGCTGTGGACGCCCTACAACCCGCTGGGCATCGACCTGCGCTCCAAGCTGCAGCCACCTTCGATGGCGCACTGGCTGGGCACCGACGAGTTCGGCCGCGACGTGGCCAGCCGCGCGATGCAGGGCGCCGCCACCAGCTGCCTGGTGGCGCTGCTCACGGTGACGCTGGCCACCGCGATGGGACTGGTGATCGGCGTGGTCGCGGGCTTCGTGCGCGGCTGGACCGACCGCGTGCTGATGGCTTTCAACGACACGCTGCTGGCTTTTCCGGGGCTGCTGCTGGCGCTGGGCGTGATGGTGATCGTCGGCGCCAACAAGTGGGGCATCGTGCTGGCGCTGAGCATGGCCTATGCGCCTTCGGTGGTGCGCGTGGTGCGCGGCACGGTGCTGTCGCTGCGCGAGCGAGAGTACGTGGAGGCCTCGCGCATGATCGGCAACGGCGAGCTCTACACCATGTGGCGCCACGTGCTGCCCAACTGCATGGCGCCGGTGGCGGTGCTGGCCACCAGCATGTTCGGCTGGGTGCTGCTGTCGGAGAGCGCACTGAGCTTCCTCGGCCTGGGCGTGCCGCCGCCCGCGCCCACCTGGGGCAACATGCTCGCGAGCGCGCGGCCGTACATGGCCTCGGCCGTATGGCTGTGCGTGGTGCCGGGGCTGTGCATCGCGCTCACGCTGCTGGGCATCAACCTGCTGGGCGAATCGCTGCGCGATCGGCTCGATCCGCGGACGGAGAAGGCATGAACACCGCATCGAACCCCACCGTGCTGTCGGTGGAGCACCTGAAGATCGAACTGCGCAACGGCGCCCAGCCGCTGGTGCACGACCTGTCGTTCGAGGTGAAGGCGGGCGAGTTCCTCGCGGTGGTGGGCGAATCGGGTAGCGGCAAGACGATGGCCGCGCGTGCCATCCTGCAGCTGCTGCCGCCGGGCATCTCGCAGACGGGCGGGCGCATCGTGTTCGACGGCGAAGACCTGAGCACGCGCGACGCGAAGGCCATGCGCCCCATCCGCGGGCCGGGCATCGGCATGGTGTTCCAGGAGCCGATGGTCTCGCTCAACCCAGTGCACCGCATCGGCGAGCAGATGGCCGAAGGACTGCGCATGCACACGCAGCTGCCGGCCGCGGAGATCCGCGCGCGCATCGTCGACATGCTGCGCCGCGTGCAGATCGCCGACCCGGAGCGCTGCATGCACGCCTACCCGCACGAGTTCTCCGGCGGCATGCGCCAGCGCATCATGCTGGCCAGCGTGATGCTGCTGAAGCCGCGCCTGCTGATCGCCGACGAGCCGACCACCGCGCTGGACACGCTGAGCCAGCGCGAGGTGCTCGACCTGATGGTGGGCCTGGCGCGCGACAACGGCACTGCGGTGCTGCTCATCACTCACAACCTCGGCCTCGTGGGGCGCTATGCGCAGCGCGCGATCGTGCTGGAGAAGGGCCGGCTGGTCGAGACCGGCGAGGTGCCCGGCATCCTGCTGTCGCCGAAGCAGCCCTACACCCGCAAGCTGGTCGACGCGCTGCCGAGGCGCCAGGCGGCCAAGCCGGCGCCGGCGGAAACGCAACAGCCGCTGGTGCAGGTGCGCGGCCTGTGCGTGAGCTACGCGGGCGCGCGCGCCGGTTTCTTCAAGCGCCACGCACCCGTTCGCGTGATCGACTCGCTCGACCTCGACATCCACCCGGGCGAGATGGTCGCGCTGGTGGGCGGCAGCGGCTCGGGCAAGACCACGCTGGGCCGCGCCATCCTGCGGCTCGCGCCTTCGCAGGCGGGGCAGATCCTGTTCCGCGGTGAGGACATCCGCAGCGCCAGCCGCGCGGCGCTGCACCGCTTCAGGCTGGCCTGCCAGCTCGTGTTCCAGGATCCGTTCTCCTCGCTCGATCCGCGCATGCGCGTGCATGACATCGTGGCCGAGCCGCTGCGCCACCTGCCCGAACTCGACGCGGCGGCGCGCACGCGGCGCATGAACGAAACGCTGGACGAGGTCGGCCTGGACGGACTCGGCGCGCGCTACCCGCACGAGCTCTCGGGCGGCCAGCGTCAGCGCGTGGCGATCGCCCGCGCGCTGGTGCGGCGCCCCGCCTTCGTGGTGGCCGACGAGCCGGTGTCGGCGCTCGACATGACGATCCAGGCGCAGGTGCTCAAGCTGTTTCAGAGCCTGCAGAAGCACCACGGCTTCGCATGCCTGTTCATCAGCCACGACCTCGCGGCGGTGGAGCAGATCGCCGACCGCGTGATCGTGATGGAGCGCGGTCGCATCGTCGAGCAAGGCGCGCGCGACGCGGTGTTCGACGATCCGCGCCATGCCTACACGCAGGCGCTGCTCGCGGCCACGCCACGGCCCCTGATGACGATCGACGCGGCGCTGGCGGTACCCCAGGCGGAACGGGCCGTCGCGTGAACGCGAACGGCACGACGGCACAATGGGCCGCGTGCCGCGCATCCGACATCGCCTTCCCACCGCCCTCCTCGCACTGACGCTCGCTTGCGCCGCGCCCATGGCGCAAGCGGTGGAACCGGTGCTGCTCGTCACTTCGCCCGCCGCGCTGCAGGCGGCAGAGAAATCCGGCGCCGGCTTCGCGCGCTGGATGAACGGCGAATCGGCGCCGTCCGCCGATGGCGTCACCACCAACGATGCGCTGATGCGCACCCCTGCGTGGCGCTCGATTACCGAGCCGCTGGGCGCGAGCCTCGCCGGCATCCAGCGGCGCGACAAGCAGGCGGGCGTGGGTATCTCGCGCTATCCGCATCGGCTGTTCGATGCACGCTGGCTCGCGAGCCCCGACGCCTTCTTCGAGCTTGTCGGCGTCGCCAACCGCATGGACCGGCGGCCCTTCCAGAACGGCGCCTGCGGCGAGACGCGGCTGGTGTACCGGCTGGCCTACCGCACGGCCGCGATGCAGTCGCGCCTGCCGATGACGGTCAACGTCGAACTGCGCGGCGATGCGCCCGATGCCGACGGCAGTTGCGCTACGGCCGCGAAGCGCTGGCAGCCGCCGCAGGCCGCGATGGGCGACGAGGCACTGGGCCGCTGGCTCACTTCGGCCGACGGTCCGCTGGCGTCGAAGCGGCTGGCGCACGCGCGCATCGCGCAGGTCACGACCAACCTGCAGAGCGTGCGCTGGCCCTCGGCGGTGCGGCCTGACCTGGGCGGCCATGCCGAATACATGCTGCGCGCCTTCCGCTGGAACGCGGGCGCCAGGCGCTTCGATGTCGCGCCGCTGGAGAACACGCCCGATGTCGCGAAGCTCAAGGCCAGCGCCCCGCTGCGCAAGGAACTGCAGCTATGGCTGCATCAGCCCGCCAACCTGCGCGCGCTGGACGAGGCCACGCTGCAGATTCCCGACAGGTTCCTCGCGACCGAGGCCATCTCGGTCGCGCCGCGCGGGCTGGAGCGCCTTGCGAACCGGCCCTTCGAGCAGATCTACCCGGCCGGCGAATGGAAGGCCGTGCCCGGCAGCCGCACGCTGCAGTCGCCGCAGGCGGTGCTGCGCCGCCTCGACGACCTGAGCTGCATGGGCTGCCACCAGAGCCGCGCGGTGGCGGGCTTCCACCTGCTCGGCGTCGACCGTCGCGGCGCCTCGCGGACCTTCACCACCGGCAACGCGCTCGCGGTGCCGCACTCGCCGCACGTGCAGGACGAACTGGCGCGTCGCGAAGGCTATGTGCGGGCCGCGCTCTCCACGCCGCGGCCCGATCCGTTCCGCCCCTTGGCCGAGCCGATGGAAACGGATGGCCCGGCCGAACGCGCGACGGTCGGCGCACGCTGCGAGCCCACGCGCATCACGCAATCGGCCAACGCATGGCTCGACCGCGCCGAGAAGCTGCCGCGAATCTCCTGCGAAGGCCCGGCATCGGTCTGCGAGAAGACCTCGGTCGGCTTTCCGGGCGGCATGTGCTCCGGCCCCCTGCGACCCCAAGGACCCGAACGGCTCCTGCGGCGGCATCGCGATCCTCAGCGACTTCAACAGCTGCCTGGCCGCGAAGAAGCCCTTCGGCGAATGCCTGGCGAAGCACACGCGCCCCGGCAACCTGCGCACTTGCTCGGCGCAGCAGGCCTGCCGCGACGACTACATCTGCGCGCAGGCCGAGGGCCGGCCCGAGGGGCAAGGCGCCTGCATACCGCCTTACTTCCTGTTCCAGATGCGGGTGGACGGGCACTCCTGAGAGTGCCCGCGCCAAGAGCGCTCACTCGTTCATCGTCGGCCGCATCAGCCAGGCCGAGACCGCCGCCACCACACCGAGCACGGCCACGTAGACGCCCACCGGCACGATGCTCGAATACCTGGCGATCAGCGTGGCAGCGATGATCGGCGCCAGCCCGCCTCCGATGGCAGCGGCGAACTGGATGCCGATGGAAATGCCCGAGTAGCGCAACTCCGCCGGAAACTGCGCCGCGTAGAGATTGGACTGCGGTGCGAACATCAACGGGTAGTTGAGCGACAGCGCCAGCGCCATCGCCACCGTGTAGGCCGTGAGCGATCCGCTGCCGATGGCCTGGAAGAGCGGCACCGCCATCAGCGCCAACAGGAGGCCGCCGAACACGTACAGGCGCCGTGCGCCCACCTTGTCGGCAAGCCAGCCGGCCGCCGGAATGGTGAAGACCATCGCCGCAGAGCCCGCGATGAGCGCATGCAGCGCGTCGGAGCGCGAGAAGCCGAGGCGGCTGGTGGCGTACGAGATCGAGAACACCAGCACCGTGTAGATCAGCGTCACCTCGGCCAGCTTGCCGCCGATGGTCAGCAGCAGCGGCTTCATGTGCGCGGACACGACCTCGCGCGCCGGCAGCACCGCCGTCTTGCGATGGACCTTGACCTGCATGAACTCCGGCGACTCGTCTACCTTCATGCGGATGAACACACCCAGCACGATCAGCACCGCGCTCGCGAGGAAGGGCAGCCGCCAGCCCCAACTCAGGAAGCTGGACTCGGGCAATTGCGTGACCAGTGCGAAGGCGCCGGACGACAGCAGCACGCCGATCGGCGCGCCCATCTGCGGCATGCTGCCGACCAGCGAGCGCCATCGGGGCGGAGCGTGCTCCACCGCCATCAGCATCGCGCCGCCGAGTTCGCCGCCGAACGACAGGCCCTGCCCGATGCGAAGCAGCACCAGCAGCACCGCGGCCCAAAGACCGATGGACTCGTAGGTCGGCAGCAGGCCGATCAGCACCGTGCAGATGCCCATCAGCAGCAGGCTCAGCGTGAGCATCGACTTGCGGCCCAGCCTGTCTCCGTAGTGCCCAAAAATGATGCCGCCCAGCGGCCGAGCGAGCATGCCGCTCGCGAAGGTGCCGAAGGCCGCGAGCGTGCCGACGGTGGCGTCGAAGTTGGGGAAGAAGAGCTTGTTAAACACCAGCGCCGCGGCGGTGCCATAGGCCAGGAAGTCGAAAGCCTCGATGGCCGTGCCGACCATGGTGGCGGTGCCGATCTTCCACACGCTCTGGTGCTTCCTGCCGGCGGCGCCTTGCAAGGGAGGTGCGATGCTGTTCATGGCCGCTCCCCGGTGATCTGCCGCGCGAACATCGCGAAGCTGGCGTTGACGATGCTCCGCTGCAGCAGGAAGTCGTGCGACTCCTTCGCCAGTACCGGGTCCACCGGCTTGAGCCGGCCATAGGCCGACTGCGCGATCAGCTGGTTGCGCGCGGCGCGCTCGATGAGCACCGACATGTAGAGCGATTCCTCGATGCTCGCCGTGGCAGCCAGGAAGCCGTGGTTGGCGAGCAGCACGCAGCGCTTGGTGCCGAGCGCGGCCGAGATGATCTCGCCCTCGACGTCCGCGATCGGCAAGCCGGGCCACTCGGCCAGGAAGGCGCAGTCGTCGAAGAACGGGGTGGCGTCCATGTGGGCGATCTGCAGCGGCTCGCCGGTCATCGACAGTGCCGACACGTACGGCGGATGCGTGTGGATCACGCAGTTCACGTCCGGCCTGCGCTTGTAGACCCAAAGGTGGAAACGCACCGCCGGGTTGGGCACGCCGCGGCCTTCGAGCACGCGCAGCGAATCGTCGATGCGCATGACCGACTCAGCACGGATCTCGCCGAAGGCATGCGCCAGCGGCGTGGTCAGGAAGGTGCCGTCCGGCTGCCGCACGGTGACCTGTCCGGCCAGAGTTTCGGAATGGCCCTCCCTGGCGAGGATGCGGCAGCTCAGCGCGAGCTTCTCGGCCTCGCTCCAGTCGCCGTAGCTGAGGCCGTCGAGGGACGGTGCGGGGGTGTCGTGTCTTGCTGGGCTGGGATCGCTCACGCTGTGGCTCCTGTGCGTTCGTAGGGGTGCTGTCAATGTAAGAAGCAGCCCGCCGTTCGCTCTTGCGCCTGGGTGCACGCGCATTGATCCAGTGCGCCAACTAGTGGAAAGTCTTAGCCCCCGCGCAACGGATCGCTGCCTAGACTGCTGCTGCCGCCGCCCCCGCCTGGCACGAAGCATGCGGACCGTCGGCAGGAGCCCCACCCATGCACCACGACACGACAGCAGCCTCCGACCTGAGCTTCGCGCCCCGTTTCCGGCCGTTCTATCCGGGCGACGTGCAGGGCTACTCGAACGCGCTCGATTCGCTGGTCTATCCCGGCCAGCTCAGCGTGCGGGACAGCAATCCGCGCATGAGCCTCGAAGCCTGCCGCCTGGTGGGCGGGGGCCTGGCGATCAGCTTCTCGTCGACGCCGCTGGCGGTGCGCCACGACACCGCCCTGCCGTGTGCCGCAGGCGCTGGCGACGTGCTCGCGATGATCGCCGTCGAAGGCGAAGGCGCCATCGAGCAAGGCGGACGCCGCATGCCGTTTCGCAAGGGCGACATCACGTTCAGGACCACGCGGCTTCCATCCGCCTGTACGCTGACCGCGCCCGGCAAGCTGGTGGTGCTGCGGGTGCCGTCCGAGCGCTTCTTCGGCATCTACGCCGACCTGCACGAGCGCTTCGTGCCATCGATCGCTCAGGCGGATTCGCGGCTGGCAGAAGCCGCGCGCTCGCACATGGGGCATGTGTTCCCGGGAGCGGCGCACGTTGCGCCGGCGCTCGCCTATTTTTCCGAGCAGTCCTTCGTCGCACTGCTGGCCGCGGCCTATTGCGAGTCGCTGGACGAGTCGGCCGACCAGGACACGGCCGACGGCAAACGCCGCGAGCGCGACCGCTGGCAGCGGCTGGTGGCTTTCATCGAGGCGCATCTGGGCGACCCGGAACTGTCGGTCGACGCGGTCTCGCGGGAGCTCGGCATCTCGCGGCGGCTTACGCATCGGCTCTTCGAGACGCATCGCACGCAGTACGGCGCGTACCTGCGGATGCGCCGGCTTGAGCGCGCGAAGGACGAACTGCAGAACCGGCGGCTCGATCATCTGAGCGTGGCCCAGATCGCCTATCGCAACGGCTTCGGCGACGCGAGCCACTTCAGCCGCTGCTTCAGGGACCGGTTCGGCGTGCCTCCGGGGGGCTTTCGCAGGTCGCCGGACTGAGGGATCAAGTCCTTCTCGGAGACCAACTTCGATGAGGACCCGAAGAAGTTCGACGCGCCCACGCTCGTCGTGCAAGACCAAGCTGGTGAAGAACACACTGGCGACGAGGGGGCTCGCAGCGGGCCCATCGTCTTTTGCCGGCCTGCAGGAGCCCGTCTTCCGGTGACCTCTTAGTATTCGGGGCAAACAACACCAAGACAGAGGCCCGATGGACGTCTTCGAGAACGTACTCGTCATGCTGATCGCCGCCTGCCTGCTGCTGCAGCTGTCGCGGCGTCTCGCGCTGCCCTACCCCTCGATGCTGGCGCTGGCCGGCGTTTGCCTGGGCGCGATGCCCTGGGTGCCGCACGTGAGCCTCGACCCGCACCTGGCGCTCGCGCTTTTCATCGCGCCTGCACTGCTCGACTCGGCCTTCGACACCTCGCCGCGCGAACTGCGGCGCAACTGGATGTCGCTGGTCTCGCTGGTGCTGGTGGCGGTGCTGCTGACCACGGCCGTGGTGGCGTGGGCCGGCTGGGCTTTCGCGGGGCTGCCGCTGGCCGCGGCGATCACGCTCGGCGCCATCGTCGCGCCGCCCGACGCGGTGGCCGCGGCGGCGGTGATGCAGCAGTTCCGCATTCCTCGGCGCACGCTGTCGATCATCAACGGCGAGAGCCTGCTCAACGACGCCGTGGCGCTGCTGGTGTTCGGCGTGGCGGTGTCGGCGGCGGGGGCCGCGCACGTGCCGATGACGAGCTCGCTGCCGATGCTGCTGGTGGCGGTGCCGGGCGGTGCGCTGGTGGGCTTCGCCTTCGCCAAGCTCAATCTGCATTTCGGCGCACCGCTCTTCGCGGGCACGCGCTCGGCCATCATCTTCCAGTTCGTGATGACTTTCGGCGCCTGGATCGTGGCCGAGCGGCTGCACCTGTCGCCCATCATCTCGGTGGTGGCCTTCGGCATGACGCTGGGCCAGTACGCACCGAGGCGCCATGCGCCGCGCGACCGCGTGCACTCCTATGCGGTGTGGGGCGCGGTGGTGTTCACGCTCAACGTGCTGGCCTTCTTCCTCATGGGGCTGCAGGCGCGCGGCATCCTCACGCGGCTGTCGGGGCCGCAGCTGACGCATGCGCTGGAGTTCGCCGCCCTCGTGCTGGCGCTGGTCATCGGGGTGCGGGTAGCGTGGTTGCTGATCTACGGCGCCGCGATGCGCAAGTACAAGCTGCGCCTGATCGTGCAGGGGCGCAAGGTGCCGCTGCCCTCCAGGCGCATCAACCTGCTGGTCGGCTGGTCGAGCATGCGCGGGCTGGTGACGCTGGCCACCGCCTTCGCGCTGCCGGCGGAGTTTCCGGGGCGCGATCTCATCGTGCTGAGCGCGTTCGCGGTGGTGCTTGGCACGCTGGTGATCCAGGGCTTCACCATCGGACCGCTGATCAGGGTGCTGAAGATCGAGCCCGACGATTCGCAGGACAGGGAGATCTCGCTCGCCCGCACCGCGATGATGGATGCGGCGCTCACGGCCATCGAAGCCGAGGACGGACGCGAGGCCGATGCCGTGCGCGACGAATACCGCGCCGCGCGCGCCCTGGCGCAGGACGAGCGCCATCCGCAGGCCAAGACCGCGCACGACCAGCTGCGCGCCGTGGCCATTCGCGCGCAGCGGCAGGCGCTCGACTCGCTGCGCCAGACGGGCGAGATCGAGGACGACACCTATCACCAGCTGGAGGAAGAGATGGACTGGGCCGAGCTCAACGCCATTCCGGCGAACGACGTGCGGCTGCAGAGCGTCTGAGGCCCGGCTTCCTCTTCTCTGCCTTCAACCCTCCTCGTACCACCGGTCCTTCGCCAGCATCACCCGGTGGTGGCCGTGGCCCGAGGGCATCATCGGAAAGCAGTTCTCCTGCGCTTCGACCTGCACGTCGAGGAAGAACGGCCCCTCGCTCGCGAGGCATTCGGCCAGCGCGTCCTCGAGTTCCGCCGGGTCGCAGACCCGTCGCGCGCCCCAGCCGAAGGCCTTGGCCAGCGCCACGAAGTCGGGCAGTGCCTCGTTCCAGCTGTGGCTCAGGCGGTTGCCATGGTTCAGCTCCTGCCACTGGCGCACCATGCCCATGTAGCCGTTGTTGCTCAGCACCAGCTTCACCGGCACGCGGTGCTGCACGGCCGTGGAAAGCTCCTGGATGTTCATCAGCACCGAGGCATCGCCGCTCACGCACACCGTGAGCGCGCCGGGGTGGCCGATCTGCGCGCCGATGGCGGCGGGCAGCCCGTAGCCCATGGTGCCGGCGCCGCCGGAGGTGAGCCAGCGGCGCGGGCTGTCGAAGCGCAGGTACTGCGCGGCCCACATCTGGTGCTGGCCCACGTCGGTCGACACGATGGCGTCGCGTCCGGCAATGGCGCGCTGCAGAGAAGACATCAGCTGCTGCGGCAGGATCGAACCGGCCTTCGGCTCGAAGGCCAGGCAGTCGACGGCGCGCCAGCGTTCGATGCGCTCCCACCACGGCGCAAGCCGCTCGGGCGCGAAGCCCTCTGCCGGCAGCAGCGCGAGCAGGCTCTTCGAGGATCGCGGCGCAGTCGCCCACCATCGGCACGTCCACGCGCACCACCTTATTGATGCTGCCGGGGTCGATGTCGATGTGGATCTTGCGGGCGTGCGGGCAGAACTCGTCGAGCTTGCCGGTCACGCGGTCGTCGAAGCGCGCGCCGATGCAGACCACCAGGTCGGCTTCGTGCATCGCGAGGTTGGCTTCGAGCGTGCCGTGCATGCCCAGCATGCCGATGAACTTCGGGTCCGATGCCGCAAAGGCGCCCAGCCCCATCAGCGTGAGCGTGCACGGCGCGTGCATCAGGTTGACCAGCTTCGTAAAGGCTTCGCATGCCGCCGGGCCCGAATTGACGAGTCCGCCGCCGCCGTAGATGACGGGCCGGCGCGCGGTGGAAAGCAGGTCGGCGGCGCGCTGCACCATGGCCTTGGGCGGCAGCGCGGTGCGGCTGGTGCGCAGTGCTCGAAGCGGCGCGGGCTCGGAGGCGCGGCCCAGGCGCTGCAGCTGGATGTCCTTCGGCACGTCGAGCAGCACCGGGCCGGGTCGGCCGGTCGATGCGATCTCCAGCGCGCGGCGCACCAGCGCGGGCACGTCGTCGGCGGCGCGGACCTGGCGGTTCCACTTCGTCACCGGGCGCGACATGCCCAGCGCGTCGCTTTCCTGGAACGCCTGCGTACCGATGACGGCGGTGGCGACCTGCCCGCTGATGCACAGCACCGGCACCGAATCGCTGATTGCGTCCAGCAGCCCGGTGATGGTGTTGCCCACACCCGGCCCGGAGGTGACCAGCACCACGCCCACGCGGCCGGTGCTGCGCGCATAGCCCTCGGCCGCGTGCACGGCCGCCTGCTCGTGGCGCACCAGCACGTGGCGCAGCCGGGGTTCGCCGTGCAGCGCGTCGTAAAGCGGCAGCGCCGCCCCGCCGGGGTAGCCGAAGATGGTGTCCACGCCGCACTCGACCAGGGTGTCGAGCAGGGCCTCGGCGCCGTTGCGGATGCGAACCGGCTTGGTGTCGGGGTGGAGGGACGGGGAGGACGTGGGGGGTAGGTCGAGCAGTCGCATGCCGTCAATTCTTCCGTTTCGGGCGCAGAATATGCATCTTTCTTTTGGCTCTTTAAGCTCGATTCATGAAAACCAATCGGCAAACACCGAGCGACAGCGAAGGATCTTTCGACAAGACCGACCTGGCGATCCTGCGGGTGCTCCTGCTCGACTCGCGCAAGACCCTGCAGGAGATCGGCAACGAGGTCGGCCTTTCGCCCACCAGCTGCTGGACGCGCATCAAGAAGCTGGAGGCCACCGGGGTCATCAAGCGCTACACGGTGGACGTCGACCCGGCCAAGCTCGGCTACCACGACTCGGTGATCGTGCAGGTCACGCTGGAGAGCCACACCGACGAGACGCTCTACGACTTCGGCCGCACGCTCGCCACCATCCCGGAGATCCAGGAGGCCTACCTGGTCTCGGGCGACTACGACTACTACATCCGCATCGCCGTGCGCGACACGCGCGACTACGAGCGGCTGCTGCGCGAGAAGCTGTACAAGATTCCGGGCATCCGCCACAGCAAGTCGCACTTCGTGCTGCGGGTGCTGAAGGAAGCGAGCGTGCCCGTCATCTGAGGCCACGCGCCATGGCCGGGCTCAGAGCCGGATCAGTTCCACTCGCCGGTTCTTCGCCCGCCCCGCCTCGCTGTCGTTGGGCGCCACCGGCTCCGAGGCACCCGCGCCGCGCGTGGTGAAGCGGCGCGGGTCCACACCCGCCTTCACCAGCACCGAGATCACCGCCAGCGCGCGGCGCTTCGAAAGATCGTCGTTGTGCTTCGCCTCGCCCTGCGCGTCGGTGTGGCCCACCACCGACAGCTTCAGGGGCGGGTTGTTGCGCATGAGCTTGGTCATCTCGTCGAGCGTGGGCTGCGACTCGGGGCGGATCACGTCCTTGTCGAGGTCGAAGAGGATGCCGTAGAGATTGACGCGCCCCGTCTCCGCCAGGCTCTTCTGCATGGCCGTGGCGTCGAGGAACACGATCTTGTTCTCCTCCATCGCCTTGCTCTCCACCACCCGCACGAAGGCGTGGTTGCCGACCTCGGCGTTGTGCTCGGCCAGGGCGATGCTGGCGTAGACGGTGCCGCCCGGCCCGGTCTTCCTGGCAAGCAGGTAGCGTCCGCTCACGGCGAAATAGTTGCGCGCGTAGTCGCCCCGGCTGCCCAGGCGCGGCCATTCGGGGGCGTCGAAGGCCAGCGCGAAGTCGTAGGGCGTGGTGGTGTCCACGCTGCCGTCGCGCGGCTTGTAGCACGAGCCATCGGCGGTGCCGCAGCTGAACAGCACCTCGAAGCCCTTGGCCTTCAGGCTGGACTCGTAGTTGCGCTGCACCTCCAGCAGCGAGCGCTCCTTGGGCAGCCTGTATAGATAGAGCGTGACCTTGCCCTCGACCTTGAGCAGGTCGGGCTTGCCGCCGCCCCAGTTCTGGAACGGCTCCTTGATCAGGCCCACTTCGTCGTAGGCGGCCGCCTTGTAGCCGTCGAGCACCGAGCCCTCGTAGCGCCCGACCAGCGGGTTGTCCTTGGCCGGCTCGGCGGCGAAGGAGCCGGCGGCCGACGAGAGCAGCGCGCCTGCCACCAGGCGGGCAACGAGAACCATGAAGGCGGACTGTTTCATCGGCGGGCCCGGAAGAGGAATGGAAGCGGGGAAACACAGCGACCTGTGCATGCTAGGGAACGCCGCCGCCGCTGTGCATTCGACGGACGGCCTATGCCGCCGCCCCGCCGGGTCGCCGGCGTGTTAACGGTCGTAATCGCAGGCGTATTCGAGGGGGAACATAATCGCGCCCGTCTCGCGAGGGCGAGATCCGGGCTCCACGGCACGGAGCCGTAACGCAGCGGCTTCAGGCCGGTGCAAACCACAAAGAAGCGACTTCCAAGGCAAAGCGATCTATGAGGCTGGGCAGCAAGAGCTGTTGGCGAATCGGCAGGTGGATCGCAAAGCTTTTGCTGGCCGCCGTGCCGGTGCTCCTGTCGTTCGCACACGCTGCCGAGCCGGCGACGGGGCAGTCGCCGCAGGGCGGCGAGGCCGTGCACATCACGCGGGTCGAGCTGCTTTCCGTCCCGGGCAACGGCTATACCGCTCCTCCGCGCGACGTGCAGGAGGCGGCACTGCCTCCCAAAGGCTGGAGAAACGTCAACCTCCCGCACACGGTCGGACGCGAGCTGGTGCCCGACGAAGGCAGCGGCGCACGCACCGTCACCGACTGGTACCGCATCGACCTCTCCGGCAGGGCTTCCGTGCGCGAGCCCCAGTTGCTCTATCTCCCGCGCTGGAAGACGCTGGGCCACATCGCGGTGTACGGCGACGGCGCCCTGCTCTACCAGTCGCACGGCAGCCCCATCCACAACGGCTACAACCATCCGCTGCTGCTGCCGCTGAACCCGACGGCCGGCGCGCCGCCGCCGAAGACCGTGCTGATCCGCGTCGACCGCCTGCGCAACAGCGGCAGCGGCTTTTCCACCGTCTGGATCGGCAGCGAGGCCTCGCTGAGCTGGCGCTACCAGATCCGCCAGCTGCTGCAGGTGCAGCTGCCCTTCATGGGCAGCGCCGCCTTCCTGGCGGTCGGCGCATTCGCCTTCGCGGTGTGGCTGGGCAGGCGGCGCGAACTGCTCTACCTGCTGTTCTTCGCCATCTCGGCGATGGCTTTCCTGCGCACGCTGCACTACTACGCGGGAGGCAGCTTCATCCCGATCTCGGACGACTGGTTCGAGTGGATGACCGTCTCCAGCCTGCTCTGGCTGATCATCCTCATCCACCTGTTCCTGCAGCGCCTGCACCAGCAGCCCTCGGTCTGGCTGACGCGCATCTCGATCGGGCTGGTGCTGGCCTGCAACATCACGACGCTGCCGCAGCTGTCGACGAAGATCGTCAACCTCTACCTGTTCACGCCGCTGCTCAACCTGGCGGTGCTGCCCATGGCGGTGCTGATCTTCACGGTGAACCTGCGCAAGTCGCTGCGCAACCAGCAGAGCGAAGGACGGCTGGTGGCGGGCTGGACGGTGTTCGCGCTCGCGCTCACCTCCTGCGACGGACTGCTGCAGAACAACCTCGTGAGCCCCGAGAGCGTCTACATGTCGCCCTACGCCATCATCAGCCTGTTCTTCGTGTTCTCGTACATCATGTTCCAGCGCTACACCGACGCCTTCGCCGAGGTGGGCCGGCTGAACAGGGGCCTGGCCCAGCGACTGCAGGCGCGCGAGGCGGAACTGGAGCAGAGCTACCAGCGGCTGCGCGTGAGCGAGAACCAGCACATGCTCAGCGCCGAGCGCCGCCGCCTCATGCAGGACATGCACGACGGGCTGGGCTCATCCCTCATCAGCGCGATCCGTTCGGTGGAACGGGGCGCCATGACCGAGGCCGAGATCTCCCGCGTGCTCAAGGGCTGCATGGAAGACCTGCGGCTGGTGATCGATTCCATGGAAAGCGTCGACGCCGACCTGCTCCTGCTGCTGGCGACCATGCGCTTTCGCCTCGCGCCGCGCATCGAGAGCGCCGGCATCACCCTGCAATGGGAGGTGCAGCCCGTGCCCAGCCTGCCCTGGCTCGACCCGGACGGCGCGCTGCACATCCTGCGCATCGTGCAGGAATGCGTGGCCAACGTGCTGCGCCACACGCGGGCCACCACCATCTGCGTGAGCACCGCCACGGCGAACGACGGCGTGTGCGTGATGGTCGAGGACAACGGCGGCGGCTTCGACGTGGAACAAGCCATGCGGCGCGGCGGCCGCGGGCTGCGCAACCAGCAGCGGCGCGCGCAGGAGATCGGCGGCACCGTGAGCTGGGAAGCCGGCGCCGCCGGCACGCGCTTCGTGCTCTGGCTTCCGCTGGAACGGCCGGCCGGGGTAGGCAAGGTCCTGAGCGCGGCCTGAACGCACAGGCTCAAGCCTCAAAGGCTGGCCGCGATCTGCTCGCGCAGCCACTTGTGGGCCGGATCGCGATGCCGGCGTTCGTGCCAGAGCATCGCCATCTCGTAGCCCGGCACTTCCAGCGGCGCCTCCACCACGCTCAGCCCGGGCGCGTTGCGCGCCAGCCGCTCGGGCAGCATCGCGACCATGTCGGTGCCCGCCACCGCCGACATCATGAAAAGGAAGTGCGGCACCGACAGCACCACCTTGCGCGTCAATCCCTGCTGCGCCAGTACCTCGTCGGTGGGCCCCGCGAAGCCGCCACCGGCCAGCGACACCACCACGTGCTCCAGCGCGCAGAACTGCGCGAGCGTGGGCCGGCGCTTCAGGCGCGGATGGCCCGCGCGGCCGACGAGCACATAGCGCTCATTAAACAGCACCCGCGCATGCAGTCCCGGCGGCGCGCCCACGCTGGTGTGGAAGAACAGGTCGATCTCGCCGCTTTCCAGCTGCCGCGCCATGCGCGACGGCACGGCCTCCACCACCGCCAGCCGCGTGTTCGGCGCGGCCGCACGCAGCCCGGCCAGCGCCGGCAGCAGGATGGCCGACTCGGCGTAGTCGGCCGCGGCAACGCGCCATGTGGTGCCGGCCTCGGCCGGCTCGAAGGGCCGAGTCGGAGCGACCGCGCGGCCCAGCGCTTCGAGCGCCTCGTGCAGCGGCTCGCGCAGCTCGTCGGCCCGCGCGGTCGGCCGCATGCCACGCTGCGCGGGCAGCAGCAGCGGATCGCCGAAGACCTCCCGCAGCTTGGCCAGCTGCACGCTCACCGAGGGCTGCGACAGGTTCAGCCGCTCGGCGGCTCGCGTGACGTTGCGCTCGGCCAGCAGGGTGTCGAGCGTGACCAGCAGGTTCAGGTCGAGGCGGCTGAAATTGTTCATGGCAATTCCTGGAATTCAGACTATTCATTTCCAATATATCGCCAGGCGACCTAACCTGAAGGCATCCCCACTCGAACCCTCAGGAAATCATGAACGTCCTACTGGTCCTTGCCCATCCCGAACCCGCCTCGCTCAACGGCTCGCTGCACCGCTTCATGCTCGATCGCCTCACGGCCAACGGCCACAGCGTGCGCGTGTCCGACCTCTACGCCATGCGCTGGAAGCCCACGCTCGATGCCGACGACTTCCCGGCGCGCGACACCGCCGCGCGTTTCGACCCGGTCCTGGATTCCCAACAGGCCTTCGAGGCCGGCACGCAGACAGCCGACATCGCCGCCGAGCAGGAGAAGCTGCTCTGGGCCGACGCGGTGATCCTGCAGTTCCCGCTCTGGTGGTACTCGATGCCCGCCATCCTCAAGGGCTGGATCGAGCGCATCTACGCCCATGGCTTCGCCTACGGCGTGGGCGAGCATTCAGACCGGCACTGGGGCGACCGCTTCGGCGAAGGCGTCATGGCGGGCAAGCGCGCCATGCTCGTGGTGACGGCCGGCGGCTGGGCCTCGCACTACGCGCCGCGCGGCGTCAACGGGCCGATGGAATACCTGCTCTTCCCGATCCACCACGGCATCCTCTACTACCCCGGCTTCGACGTGCTGCCGCCCTACGTCGTGTATCGCACCCACAAGATCGACGAGGCCGCGTACGCGCGCATCACGCAGGAGCTGGGCGAACGGCTCGACACGCTCTTCAGCACCGAGCCGATTCCCTTCCGCCGCCAGAACGGGGGCGACTACGAGATCCCCGCCCTCACCCTGCGCGAGCACATCGCGCCGGGCAAGACGGGTTTCGCGGTGCACACCGCGAACTGAGCAGGCTCAGGGCAGCACCGGGTTCGCCACTGCGTTGGCTATGGCCGCGTCGGCATCCACGCGCAGCATGAAGCGCTTCGCCACCAGGTCGTTGGCGGCTGCGGTCACCGCCGCCACGTAGCCGGCCTGGTCGGTGTAGCGCTCCTGCAGCGAGGGGCGCGGATCGGCGCCGCGCAGCGCGGCCGTCTTCGCGAACGGGAAGTACGAGCCGAAGAGGCCCGCCTGGTCGATGCGGCCCGGCACGCTCGTGTAGTTCCAGCCGGTGTTCGTGCCCAGCGGCACGGCCACGTCGAGGCTGCGGATGCCGGCGACGTCGTTGCCGTCGGCGTCCACCTGCGGCACCAGGATCGCGTAGTCGCGGCCCAGGTAGGCCGGCGGCACCTGCGTGGCGATGCCGCTCTCGTCCTGCGGACGGTAGTTCGGGCCCCAGTCGAGCAGCGAGTAGTTGTTGACCAGGCCGGTGTAGCTCACGCCAGGAATCGAAGGGAACTTGACCTGCTGCGGCCGCACCAGCGTGGCGTCGGCGATCTTCGGCACCTGGCTGTCGGGCGGCGTCGTGCCCTCGACGACCCAGTCTTCCAGGTTCTGGTACAGCGCGCGCACCACCGGGATCACGCCGGCATTGCCGTTGGTCGCATAGAGCGCGCCGGCGCTGAAGCCCGGCAGCGACGCGAGGCCCAGCAGATGGTGCGTGCTCGCGTAGTAGTAGACGCGGGCATTGGCGGGCTGCACGAGGTCGGTCGTGCCCCAGGCGTCTGTCAGCAGCGGCGAGCCCTGCAGCACGTAGAACTCGGTGCCGCTGAAGCCGATGAAGAGCTTGGGGCAGGTGCCGCTCGCCTCGCAGCGCGACAGGATGCCGCCGCGGCGCTGCGCCACGTCGTCCACGTAGTCCTTCGAGAGCCCGCGCGTGCCCGCCTGTCCGAAGGCGGTGTGGTCGGCACGCACGCCGCCGCCGCCGCCCGGAATGGCGAAGCGCATGTTGATGTTGGTCTGCCGCGCCGCGATCTGCGCGAACACGCCGTCGAACACCTTCTGCCGCGCACGGTCCTCGTTGAAGCCGAGGTGCACGAAGGTCTTCATGAAGTTGCCGCACTGCGAGACACCCGATGCGATCGTGTTCCTGATCGCGGCCGCCACCGGGTTGGCCGTGCCGACCGAGTCGCTGGCATCGCGATGGAAGAAGGTGATCATGTCGCGCAGCGCCGCGAGGCCCAGGCCCATGACCTTCGGATCCTTCGCGACGTAGACCAGCTCGTACAGATAGGCCGGGTCCCTCTTGTCCTTCAGGCACACGCTCGTCTCGTCGGGCGTGCCGGGGGAACGGCGTGGCGGCGCTGCACTTCGCGAACTTCCAATCGCTCGCCGGAATGAGCTGGCGCGCGTCGCCCTCGTTGATGCGGCGAGTGAGCACGTAGCCGGGCTTCGTGTTGTCGAGGCTGGCGGTGGCGTAGGCCTGCATCGCGGCGTTGAACGGACCGCCGGGCAACGGCAGCGAATCGTTGGTGGCCGCGGTGGGCAACAGCTCGGCACGGTAGGTGCCGGTGATGCTGCTGCCGTCGGCATTCTTCGCGACCGGCACCTTCAGCGTGAGCTTCCCGGCTGCGGCCGGCACGTCGCCCTGCCACGCGGCCGTGAGGAACACGTAGCCGCGCGAGGCGAAGTACGGATCGAGGTTCACGATGTTGCCGCGGTTCGGCGCGTCATAGCGCAGCACGCCGCTGGCCTTGCTCATGTCCTTGGGCTTGAAGAGCACGAAGTCGGAGGTGTACTCGACCTTGCCGTTGGCGTTGAGCGGCGCGATCTGCAGGTCCTGGATGATCGCGTTGCGGGCGTCCTTCGGATCGACCTCGCCGGTGAAGGTGCCGGTGATCTTCTCGTAGGCGCCGACGCTGCCGAAGGTGCCCGGCACGTCTTCGGTTGCAGTGATCGCGAGCTTGTACTTCGGGGCGGCGGCCGCGGCAGGCGGAGGCGTCGACGGGGTTCCGGTGGAAGGCGGCGGCAGGATCAGCCCGCCCCCTCCTCCGCCGCCGCTTCCGCCGCAGGCGCTCAGAAGAAAAAGGGCGGCCGAAGCCACCGTGGCAGCCCTGAGGCTCCAGCGTTTCATGGTTTGTCTCCTTCGTTGTGTGTCTTTGTCTGCGTGCGGCGCCGATCCCCGCTACGGCGTGCGGGCCGTCAGGTCACTCGGCCTCGATGCCGGCCGCCTTCACGATGCGGCCCCATTTCTGCGACTCGCCGGCCTGGAACTTCGCCAGTTCCTCGGGCGAGCTGGTGAACACCTCGGTGCCGGTCGGCTCGTAGAAGGCGGTCTTCGCGGCTTCGCTCTTCGCGGCCTTCACCAGCAGCTCGTTGAGCCGCTTGACCACGGCCGGCGGCGTTTTCGCGGGCGCGTAGGCCGCGAACCAGTAGCCCATCTCGTAGCCCTTCACGCCCGCCTCGGCGATGGTGGGCACGTCGGGCGCGAGCGCCGATCGCGTGGAGCTGGAGAAGCCCAGCGCGCGCAGCTTGCCGGCCTTGACCTGCGGCAGGCCGGTGGCGGTGTCGGTGATCATCATGTTGATCTGCCCGCCCAGCAGGTCGGTCACGGCGAGCGTGTTGCTCTTGTAGGGCACGTGCAGCAGCTTGATGTCGGCCATCTGCTGCAGCAGCTCGCCCGCCATGCGGCTCGACGAACTGCCGCTGCCGAAGCTGTACTTGCCCGGCTCCTTCTTCGCCAGCGCAATGAACTCGGCCACGCTCTTCGCGGGGAAGGTGGGGTTCACCACCATGATCTGCCCGCCCTTGCCGAGCGCGGCCACGGGCGAGAAGTCCTTCACCGGGTCGTAGGGCAGCTTCTTGAACAGGTGCTCGTTGGCCGCATGCGTGGTGTTGGTGGTGATGAGCACCGTGTAGCCGTCGGCCGGTGCCTTGGCCACGTTCTGCGAGGCGATGAAGCCGCTGGCGCCCGCCTTGTTGTCGATGACCACGGCCTGCTTGGTCTCGGCGGTGATCTGGGTGCCGAGCGCACGCGCGATCTGGTCGGTGGCCGTGCCGGCCGCGAAGGGCACGACGAAGGTGATCGGCTTCTCGGGAAAGGCCTGCGCCTGCGCCAGCAATGGCACCACGGCCAGCGCGGCGGTCAGCAAGGTGAGGGGGAATCGTTTCATTGTCTTGTCTCCGTATGGAATGCTTGGTAAGGGAAAAAGGATTGCGGCTACGGCCCGGCCAGCAGCGGCACCAGCTCGCGCGGCACGCGCACCGGCATGTCGAGCAGCAGGAAGGAAAGCGCCTTGCCGTGCGCGTCGAGGTTCAGCGCATCGTTGACGCCGCCGTCGAGCACCGCGTCGAGCACGAAGTTCATCGCGCCGAGCTTCGGCAGCAGGAAGCGCTGCACCTGCGAGGGCGCGCGATGGTGAAACTGCGCCGCCACGCGTTCCAGCGTGAGCTGCTCGACCAGCACGGGATAAAGCTGCGCGTGCCAGGCGATGACGCTGATGTTGGAACGGTCGCCCTTGTCGCCGGTGCGGCCGTGGGCGGCGCGGTACAGGGGCACTTCGATGGTGTCTGCCATACCGTTCATGCAAGTTCCTCCTGCGGAATCAATTCGAAGCGCACTGGTATCGCCTCGCGCGGCAGCAGGCACGACAGCGTGTTGAGCCTGGGCGTGAGCACGGTGCGCACGCCGCCGCCGCCCGCCGGGCCGCAGGTGTAGAGCGCCATCACTTCGCGTGCCAGCCGCTCGGCCTGCGCACGCTGCGTGTGCGAGGCCGCGACGCGCAGGCGCACGTCGCGCAGGCCGGCATCGGGCGTGTCCGCCAGCGCGCGGCCGGCGTCGTCGCCGAAGATGCTCAGCGCGCCGATCAGGTCCACGCGAAGCGCGAGGCCGTCGAGCCGCTTTCTCAGCACATCCGCTGCGAGCCGCGCCCGCGCCTCGGCGCGCGGGCCGGCATAGGAAATCTCGCCCTCGGCCAGCCAGCCGCCTTCATGGCACACGTTGACCTTGTAGCGATCCGGCCGCGCATGGCCGCGAACGCCGGAAAGCGCCACCCGGTCGGCACCGTCCAGCGCCTGCACCTCGGCTTCGGAGATGTCGGCGACCACGTCGGGCGTCAGGTAGGCGGCCGGGTCGTGCACCTCGTAGAGCAGCTGTTCCTTCACCGTCGCCTCGCTCACGAGGCCACCGGTGCCGTCGGCCTTGCCGATGGTGCAGCGGCCTTCGGCGTCGATCTCGGCGATGGGAAAGCCGACCGACTCCAGGCCGGGCACGTCCTTGTAGCCCGGGTCGGCGAAATAGCCGCCGCACACCTGCGCGCCGCATTCGAGCAGGTGGCCCGCCATGGTCGCGCGGCCCAGCCGGTCCCAGTCGTCGGCGCGCCAGCCGAAGTGCGACATGGCCGGGCCGACCGTGAGCGACGGATCGGCCACGCGGCCGCACACCACGATCTGCGCACCCGCATCGAGCGCCGCCGCGATGGGCTCGGCGCCGATGTAGGCATTGGCGCTCACCACGCGCAGGCCTTCCATCTGCGCGCCCAGTGCTTCCTGCAGCATCGCGCGGTGCTCGGGCCCCGACAGGTCGTCGCCCTCCACCACCGCGATGCGCGGCGCGCTCGCGCCCAGTTCGCGCGCCATGCGGGCGATGTGCCGGGCGGCGGCGCGCGGATTGGCAGCGCCGAAGTTGCTGACGATGCGGATGCCGTGCGCCAGGCAGCGCGCGAGCACGGGCCTCAGCATGGGGTCGAGCAGCGGCTCGTAGCCGGCCTCGGGGTTGTCGCGGCGGCGCAGCTGCGCCAGCGCGAGCGTGCGCTCGGCCAGCGTCTCGAAGATCAGGAAGGCGCGCTGCCCGGCGGGGCCGCTGGCAAGGCGCGCGATCAGCGTGTCGACCACCGGCCCGGCAGCGTCGGTGCGGTCGCCCGAGAAGCCGGCGGCGCAACCGATCAACAGCGTGGGCGGAACATTCGGATTCATCGGCGTGCACTGTAGGCAGCGCGGGGTCATCCGTAAAATCGAAAATCCGGATCGATTGATCCGCTTTTCAAATAAGAAGAGAGACAAGAAGATGAGAAAGACGCCCGACCTCTCCACGCGCCAGCTGCGCGCCTTTCTCGCGCTGGCCGAGCACCGCAACTTCACGCGCGCGGCGCAGGGCAGCCATCTCTCGCAGCCCGCCTTCAGCGCGCTGATCCGCACGCTGGAAGATGCCGTCGGCACCCGCCTGTTCGACCGCGACACGCGCAGCGTACAGCTCACGCCTGAGGGCAGGCTGTTCGAGAGTTCGGCGCGCCGGCTGCTCGACGACATGGGCAGCGCCATGGACGACCTTGCCGATCACGTGGAGCGCCGCAAGGGCCGTGTGCGTGTGGCCGCCCTGCCCTCGCTCGCGGCCGGCTGGCTGCCTTCGGTGTTCGCCGAGTTCATGCAGGCGTGGCCGGGCATCCGCATCGACCTGGACGATGCGCTGTCGGACGCCTGCATCGCGCTCGTGCGCAACGGCCAGGCCGACTTCGCGCTCGCGGCATCGGGCGCGGGCGGCACTGCAGACGGCGACCTGCGCGCGCGCAAGCTCTGCACCGACCGCTTCCATCTCGTGTGCCGCGCCGACCATCCGCTCGCGAGCGAGCCGCGCCTGACGGTGAAGAAGATCGCGCCCTACCCGTTCATTCAGATGGCACGCAACAGCAGCGTGCGGCAGGCACTCGACGCTGCCCTGCATCCGCAGCGGCTGAACTCGGTGTTCGAGGTGGAGCACCTGGCCACGGTGATGGGGCTGGTAGAAGCCGGCCTGGGCATTAGCGTGGTGCCCGCGCTCACGCTGTTCCACTTTCAGCGCGAAACACTGGTAACGCGCCCGCTGCCCTTGCCCTCGCTCACGCGCACGCTCTACGTGGTGCAGCGGCGCGAAGGCAGCCTGTCGGTGGCGGCGCAGACGCTGCACGACCTCATCGTCGAGCGGCTCGGGGCGCTGCGACTGGACTGAGGGCCGGCCCACCGCCCCGACCCGCCATCCGCTCGCGCCGTGCCCTTCGGGCTTGCCGCCGGATGCCGGCAACAGCTCAGGCCGCTTCGGTGCCCGCCTTGCCCGTCGCCGCCACGGCTCCCACTGCCGCTTCCACCACCGACTCCACCGCCGCCTCTGCCTGCGCTTCCATCGCGGCACGCGCGGTCGGGTTCGGCGTGGGCTCGCCGATCTTGCGCATCGTGTTGCGGTCGGTATGGCTGAAGGGCTCGGGCTTTCCGAGCACTTCGAGCACCGTCTCGAGCTCGTACGACCAACTGCCGTCGTCGTGCACCGTCACCTCGATGCTGTAGCGCAGCGTCTTGAATGCATGCTCCAGGAACGGGTTGGCCACGATGCCGTTGGTTTCGCCGCCGCGCACGGCCTCGAGCCTGAAGCTGCGGTCGTCGGCCTTCGCGCGGCCGGTGGCCATGGCGGTAAGGCCGCGCGGAATGGTGAGCGTCTGGATCAACGCGCCGGTGGAGGGCTCCCAGAGCCAGTAGCCGACCTGGTCATGGAAGGTCTCCACGTCGTCGGGCTTGACGATGCGCAAGTGGTAGCGCAGGCCGTAGAAGATCTGCGGGCCGTTGGTCTGCGCATCGATGGGCTGGAACTCCGCGTGCTCGATGTAGGCTTCGGCCTCGGGGCCGTCCTCCTTCGGGCTCACGTCGTGGCCGGCCGAGCCGGTCCAGATGCCGGCCAGCGCGGTGAGCGGCCCCAGGTTGGCGAGCGTGTTCGGATCGGGTTCCGGCTCTGTGTAGATGTCGCGCGGGAATTGCGTCGCGGGTTGCTGCTGTTCCATGTTCTTCTCTCCTCGATGGGGCTTGCTGTATGGGGCAGGAGTGTCGCTCATCAACCTTCTGCTTCCCTGACTCGCCTGCCGCTCACTGGTCGAGCCGGATGCCGACCTTCGCGATGATCGCGCCCCACTTGCGCCCTTCGGCGTCGATGAAGGCCCTGAACTCCTCGGGCGAACCGCCGCCCGCCACCAGACCCTGGTTGGCAAGCAATTCGCGCACCACCGGCTCCTGCAGCACGGCGTTGACGTCGGCGTTGATGCGCTGCACCACTTCGGGCGGCGTGCCGGCGGCGGTGAAGAAGCCGTTCCAGGCCAGCGACTCGAATCCGGGATAGCCCGCCTCGGCCACGGTCGGCAGTTCCTTCATGAGCTCGGAGCGCTTCGCGCTGGTGACGGCGATGAGCTTCACCCGCTGCCCCTGGATCAGCGGCAGCAGCGCGGGCGCCACGGCGAACAGCGCCTGCGTATCGCCCGCCGCGAGCGAGAGCCCGGCGGGCGGCGAGCCCGAATACGGCACGTGCACCGCCTCGATGTGCGCCACGCTGCGGAACAGTTCCATCGTGAGATGCGACGAACTGCCCGCGCCCACCGACGCATAGCTGAACCTGTTGCCCCGCTTCTTCGCCCATTCGACGAACTCGGGCAGCGTGTTCGCCGGGTTGTCGGCCCGCACCGCAAGCACGTTGGGCTGCGAGGTGGTGAGCACCACCGGCACCAGGTCGCGCGAAGGCTCGTAGGGCATGCGTGCATACATGTAGGGTCCGAACGCGATCGGGCCGTTGAAGCCTATGCCCAGCGTGTAGCCGTCATGCGGCGCCTTGGCGACCGCGTCCATGCCGATCAGGCCGCCGGCGCCGGCCTTGGTCTCGATCACCACGGGCTGCTTCCATATCACGCGCAGGCGGTCCGCGAGCGTGCGGGCGATCAGGTCGAGCGAGCTGCCGGCCGGCGCGGGCACGATCACGCGCACCGGCTTCGATGGCCACGCCTGTTGCTGCTGCTGCTGTGCCCATGCGCCTGCGGCGAGCAGGCCGGCTGCAAGGAAGACTGCAAGGGTCGCCAGCGGGTTCTTCATCTTCACTTTCTGGCCTCCTCTCGCGCCGCATCGATCTGCGCATGATTGGCCTCGGCCCATCGGTCGACCGCGATCAGCGTCCTGCTCAGCGACAGGCCCAGGGGGCTGAGCCTGTACTCGACGTGCGGCGGCACGGTCTGGTGGTCTTCGCGCAGCACGAGCCCGTTGAGCTCCAGGTCGCGCAGAGTCTGCGTGAGCATCTTCTGCGAAATGCCGCCCACCTTGCGCAGCAGCTCGTTGTTGCGCTGCGGCTTGCCGCGCAACAGCGGAATGAGCAGCAGTGCCCACTTGTTGGCGATGAGCTCCAGCACGCGGCGCGAGGGGCAGTCGGCGCTCCACACGTCGGCGGGGGCTGCTTCGGCCTCTGCCACATCCGAGGTCTTCTTCGACGGCGTCTTTGAATTTCCCATGGTTACCAGAAGGTGCGTACTTGTCGGTTGGTGCCTGGGCCGGAATTATCGGGTTCCTCTTTTCCGCAACGAACGACAACGAAGGAGTTTTTTCATGGGTTGGATATTTCTGCTGTCCGCCGGGCTGGTCGAGATCGCGATGGCCGCCGCGCTCAAGCAATCGGAGGACTGGTCGCGGCTCGTTCCGTCGGTGGTGGGCGTGCTGACCGCGCTGCTCAGCATCTACCTGCTGGCGCGGGCGCTGCGCTACCTGCCGCTGGGGCCTGCCTACGCGATCTGGACCGGCATCGGCTCGGTGGGCGTGGTGCTGATGGGCGTGCTGTTCTTCGGCGAATCGCTCTCGGCTGCACGGCTGGCATGCATCGCCATGGTGATCGGTGGCACCGTGGGCCTGCGCCTCGTCAACGGCTGATGCGCAAAGGAAACAGAATCGTGACCACACGCATCCTGCACATCGAGGCATCGCCTTCGGGCGAACGTTCGCGCTCTACGGATACGGCGCGTTACTTCCTTCAGCAACACCGTGCACACCACCCGGAGGCCTGCCCGCCTTCGACGCCACGATGATCGAGGCCAAGTTCGCGGTGCTGCGAGCCACCAACGCCACCGAGGAACAGAAGCGCCGCTGGCAGGGCGCCGTGCGACTCTCGCGCGCCTTCAATGCTGCCGACAAATACGTCTTCAGCCTGCCGATGTGGAACTTCGGCATTCCTTACATACTGAAGCACTACATCGATATCGTTACCTTGCCGGGCGAAAACTGGCTCTGGACGCCGGGGGAAGGCTATAGCGGCCTGCTGCAGGGCAAGCGCGCCGCGCTCATTTATTCGAGTGCCGGCGACTATCCGGTGGGGCTGCCGTCGCACGATAAGGATTTCCAGAAACCGTATATGCGCACCTGGCTAGGTTTCCTCGGAATCGATGACCTTGTCGAGATAACGGCGGCGCCAACGCTCGCATCACCCGAGGCCGTGGCAGCCGCCCTCGCAAGGGCACGAAATGAAGCCGAAAGGCTTGCAGAGGGCTTCTGATGGGCTCCGTGCCTTTAACCACGTTGCGAATGGGCTGATTTTCGGGGGACTTCAAATCGACACGCGGTAGGGGCAATATCCGCATCCCCCGATTCCTGTGTCACCCGATCCGACCTGAGGACTAAGGAGCTTTCCATGTTCGCTACAGCAGAGCGCACCATCAAGACCCCCGGCCCGGAACACCCGATCACCATCACACCCAACCCGCTGCGCGTGGTGGTGTCGGTCGACGGTTGCGTCATTGCCGATACCCGTGAGGCCCTGACGGTACGCGAAGCACACTTCGGCACCGTGCACTACTTTCCTCGCAAGGACGTGAAGATGTCGCTGCTGGAACGCACCGCGCACGCGACCTACTGCCCATACAAGGGCGAGTGCAACTACTACAGCATCCCGGCCGGCGGCGAACGCTCGGTGAATGCCGTATGGACCTACGAGTCGCCGTACGACCCGGTCTCGCAGCTCAAGGACTACGTGGCCTTCTATCCCGATCGCGTGGGTCCGATCGAAGAGCGCGTCTACTGAGCACTTCGACACGCGCCTCATACATCGACGCAATCAACGTACAAAAGCAAAAAGCCGGTCCCCGCTTACACGGGGACCGGCTTTTTGCTTTTGCTTTCGCGCTATTTCACCAGCGTGGCACCACGCACCCGGCGATCACAGCGGCAGCGAGTCGCCGCGTGCGGCGGCACGGGCAGCTGCGCGCACCGTGGAGCGATCCAGGCCGCTGGCGAGAACCGGTGCAACGCGCGAGGTCACGCCTTCGGCATACGGGTTCTCGCTGTGGGCAGCGGCCACGGCTTCGGCGCGAACGGCGGCGCGGCTGGTGGTGGAAACGATCAGTTGCACGGGACCTTGGTTGGCGCCGTCAGCGTACGGGTTGCCGCTGCGGGCGGCGACCACGGCCTGGCTGGCAACGTCGGCACGGCTCGCGGCCGAGCTGAGCTGATGCACGCCGTCATAGCTTTCGGCATGGGCGGCACCGGCAGCAGCCAGCAGGGCGATGGAGATGGCGGAGAGGAGCTTGGAGGCGGTCATTTGGATTTCCTTCAGTTCAGTTCTTTGCATACGGGATGTTTTCGAACCGGTCTTGGGTGGGGCACCGTCCCTTTCGGGGGCGGCCACCTCGCTCGGGGCCTGTTCATCCAGACTGGCTTGCTTGTTGTCGGCGGCTGGTCTGTGGGATGAATTGTGAGCCGCCGGATAGGTAAAAACCCGCAGCAAAAAGAACCGCGGCGTTCATGCGATGGAAACAATCGCAGCGCCTCGGCGGGTGTGCCCCTCAGCCCCAGGTCAGGGGATCCAGGCGCAGGTAAAAGTCGAGCCGCCCGTCATCGGGCTCGCCGATCTCCAGGGTGTCGAACAGGCCTTGGCGAGCGGCAAATTCGTCGTGCGGACCGCGCCAGCTGTCGCGCGCATTGGCAAGAAAGAGCGAAAGATCGACGTAGCGGTCGGCCGTTCCGAGGCGGCCGAGGTCGATCAGCCCGGTGCAGCGCAGCGTTTGCGGATCGATCATGAAGTTGGGCATGCATGCGTCGCCGTGGCACACGACGCGGTCTCGCGCCTCTTGCGCCAGGCGTTGAATCAACTGCACCCGCAATGCGTCGAGGAGCAGTGGCGGCGGAACGTCCTGCTGTTCCGGGTCCAGGAATTCCTTGTTGACCGCATTGCGCGCTACCACGTCGCAGGCACGCTCGAACATCGTGGAAAGAGCGCGCGCGAAGGGGCAATCCGCTGCGGGAATCTCGTGCAGCAGCCTCAGCCGCTGCACCATCGAAGGCCACGCCTGCAGCAGTTTCTCGGCGGGCAGTTCGCTGGCGGGCACCCCGGGAACAACGCTCGTCACCAGGCATGCCCCTTCCTGCGATGCACACCAGTCGAGCACCTTCGCGGACCCCAGCTCGAAAGGCGCGAGCCATTCGGTGCGAAGCCGCTCGCCGGCCAGCGACTCCACGCCGCCGGCGCTTCCAGGGGACACCTTGGCGAAGGCCGCGCCGTCGCTGCGGCGATAGACGCTGTCTCCAGACTCGCCGAGATTCACGGGAAGCCATTCGATGCCGGCTGGCAGGGCAGGAAGAAGGCGCCGGGGTTCCGGGAGGCCTGGGGTCGAGGGATGCATGCGATTGGGCACTGGTTGTTGCGTTGCTCGAGTGAATTTATCCAATCCCTCCCGCCACGCGCCCAATGCCCCCATCTATCGACCAGCCTGCGCCACGTTCACCACGCCCTTCATGCCCGCGTCGTAGTGCCCGGGCTGCAGGCAACCGAAATCGACCTTGCCGGCCTTCGTGAACTGCCAGACGACTTCGCCCGTCTTGCCCTGCGCCAGCGTCACCATGTTCGGTTCGGCATGCTCCATCTCGGGGTTCTTCATCATCGCGGCATAGTGCGACTTCAGTTCCTGCGCCGTGCCCAGCACCAGTTCATGCTTCAGCTTGCCCGAGTTCCTGACCACGAAGCGCACGGTCTCGCCCTGCTTGACGCTGATGTCGGCCGGCGTGAAGCGCATGCCGTCCGTCATGTCGACCTCGACCGTGCGGGTTGCCTTGGCGGCCACGCCGGGCTTGCCGATCGCGTCGTCGTGCGTACCCGAGGCCGATGCGCCGGTGGCAAGCACGGCGAGCAGCGCTGCGCAGGCGGAGGTGGCGAGGAATGCGTGTTTCATGAGGCGATGCTCCTTGAGGTGAAGAGGTGAATGAAGAGGCGAATGAAGACGAGAATTCTGGAAAGCCCACCCGGCCATCGCCTTTCACGCCGATTACAAGGGCGTAATCCGCAGGCACGCCCGCAAGATGGCGCCCGCCGCTTCGGCCCTTGCCTGGAGCGGCCCGAGGTCGTGATGAAGGCAAGCGAAACTATCGAGGCCCGCCGTGGTCCCAGCCTGCAAAAGGAACCCATCGACACCATGCGCACATTCGCCGCAAGCGCCCTCTTCTGTCTTGTCGTCCTCATGCCCGCCGGCAGCGCATCGGCCCAGTCGCTGAGCTGCGGCGGCACGCTCTCCGGCGTGGGCGACTCCAAGTTCTCGGTGGTGCAGAAATGCGGCGAGCCGATGTCCAAGGAATTCGTCTGCGTGCCCCGCCCGCAGGTGGCATGGGTGCTTTCGCCCTACCCCGGCGGCCCGGCGCAGCAGGTGGTGACGCAGGCTTGCGTGCCGATGGAAGACTGGGTGTACCACCGGGGCCAGGGCAACTTCCTGGGCATCGTGAGGTTCTACAACGGCGCCGTCGAATCGGTGCGCGACGGCGAACGGATGCGATAGCAGCCGATGAACATCCGTATCCGAAACGAAGTGCCTGCGGACGCACCGGCCATCGAGGCGTTGACGGCAGCCGCATTTCTCGCAGCAGAGTATTCGAGCCATACCGAGCAGTTCATCGTCAATGCATTGCGGCGCGCCGGCCAGCTCTCGGTCTCGCTGGTTGCGGAAGATGACGGACAGACGATCGTCGGGCACGTCACCATCTCGCCGGTGCGCATCTCCGATGGCTCGCCCGGCTGGTACGGGCTCGGTCCGGTGTCGGTCGGACCCGGGCAGCAGGCGCTGGGCATCGGCACGCGGCTCGTGAACGAAGCGCTGGCCGCGTTGCGCGGCATGGGTGCATCCGGTTGCGTGGTGCTCGGCGAGCCGGCCTATTACGGCCGCTTCGGATTCGCGGCCACGCCTGCCCTGGTCTATCCCGGCGTGCCGCCACAGTATTTCCAGGCGCTGCCGATGGCAGGAGCGATGCCGAGCGGCACCGTCGCGTATCACGCGGCCTTCGAAGCGACGGCCTGAATGCGCCGAAGGCTCAGGGCGGCGGCAACAGCGGGCTGCAGTTCTCCTCGGCAACGAACAGCACCGCCAGCCTGGCCGGCTTGACCGGATCGGGGTCCTCCGCGAACAGGTGCGGCGTACCCGGCGGCCGAAGCGAGTGCGGTTCAGGCGGCTTCGTCGTCGAGCGCCGCGCTGCGGTCCTTGATGCGCGTGACCTGCGACAGCACCGCGTCCTCTGGCGTCATGTCCGGCCGCTGGCCCTTGTAGACCGGCTGCTCGAACTTGCCGCCCGCATAGCGGTAGAGATAGCGCACCTCCACCAGCGCGCCCACCGCGGGCAGCGCCTCGTTGGGCGGCACGGTCACGTTGCCCAGGTCGATCATGGCGCCCGCGTCGTCGCGCAGTCCCACGGCCACCGAGCGCTGCGCGTTGACGCGGATCACTTCGCAGGTCGCACTCTGGTTGAACTTGAACTTCAGGCTGCTCGTGCTGCGGCCCGCTGCGAAAGGCGCGTCGAGTGCCTTGAGCACGTAGCCCTCGCCATGCGCGGCCAGCAGCTGCGCAGCGCGGCGGCGCTTGCCTTCGGCGGTGAGTTCGAGTTCGAGCAGCGCGATCCACGGCATGGCCGAGGCCACCGTGCGCAGATGGCCGAAGCGCTCGATGAACGGCGCGCCGCGCAGGTCGCGGCCATGGAGTTCCAGCAGGTCGAAGGCCATGAAGGCATCGCCCACGTGCTCGCCGGCGATCACGGTGCGCCCTGCGGCAGTTGCCGTGCCGACCCAGGCCTGCGGAATGTCCACGAAGAGTCCGCGCCGGTTGGTGCCGCGCACGGCCTCGCCCTCGATCAGCAGGATGCGGTTCTCGCCGTCCGCCTTTTCCTGAAGGCCCCAGCCCGGATCGTCGAAGTAGCGCTCGGCCTGTTCCTCGAGGATCAGCGTCGGCAGCTGCGGCAGTTCGCCGCTCACCCGGCCGGCGAGGTCGGTCGAGGTGTAGAGCGCGCCGGACTGGTCGGGCGTGTAGCCCTTCGAGGTTTTTTCCTTGACGACCTTGTCGTAGATCTTCAGCGCGGCCTCGTAGGCGACGGGGCTGCTGGTCTTGGTGCCGGTGGAAAGCGTGCCGCCGCGCCGGCCGTTGCCGTAGTCGACAACCCAGCCGCCGTCCTTCTGGCGCAGGTGCACCTGGTAGACCTTGTCCGAGCCCTGGCCCGTGAAGTAGAGAAAGCTCGAGCGCTCAGCCTGTTCCATGTTCGACACCTGAAGACCCCCCATGCGATTGCCGGAGCGCGCATGCTACACAGGCCGCGCCGGCGCCAACGCCCGCTAAGATGCGCGGCGACACAAGAAAGCAGCACAAGCATCGACCGAAGGCAGGGGAGGCCTCCGCGTGAAGCGCATTCGCTCAGAAAAATTCATCCGCACGAAGCCCGGCGTGGCAGGCGCCGCCGGCTTCAGCACCGTGGAACTGTTCGCCCTGCCGGAAGCTCCCGGCCACGTGGTGCATGTGAGCACCAGCCGCGACGGGCTGCAGTGGAAGGAGACGGTCCATACCCCGTCGCCGCTGCCGCTGGAAGCCGCCACCGCCGTCTTCGAGCGCGCCGTGGCGGCGCAGATCGCGCAGGGCTATGTGCCCGAGGGCTCCGCCGTCGTTCCTGCCGCAGCCCCCGTGGCCGCTGCCCTCTCCCATCCCGGCGACGCCGTCCTGCTCGCCAGCATCCGCCCCGACGCGTGGAGGCTGCTGCCCCCCGTGCGCCGCAGCCGCGTGGTGTGGCGCATCGGCGAACGCCGGCTGGCGGCGGCGGTGCCGCAGCTCGTCGACCTCATCGAGACCGGCGAGCCAATGCTCGACTATTGCATCGCATGGGCCATCGGCCGCTGCGGTGACGGCGGCGCCTTCGAGGCGATGCGCGAACTCTCCCGGCGTGGCCGCACGCCCGTGGTCACCCGGGCGGCGCGTTGGGCCGCGCTCGCGCTCTGGCCCGCCGAGCAGCGCGCGGCCGAAGCGGCGCGCATCGTCGACGACTGGCCCGCTGCACTGCGCCGCGCCTGGACAGCCATGGGCGAAGCCCCTGCAGGGCAAGCCATGCCGATGCTGCGGCAGCACCTGGCCGACCCCGCGCTCTGGAACGGAATGAAGTACGCGGCCTGGGTCGAGCAGCTGTTCGACCTCTCGCTGCTCGAAGGCCCCGCGGGCGAGGGGCTCGCGCATGCCGCGCTGCTCGAAGATCGCGCCGACGCTGCAGCTCGCGGCCGGCAGCTTCCGCGCATGGCGCCGGCTCTACAAGGGCGCGGAGTTCTCGGGCGACTACGCCCTGCTTGGCGTGCTGCACCAGCGCCTGGAAACGCAGCGCGCGGCCTTCCGCACCGGCGGGCGCTGGGCGCAGGTCGACGGCCGCTACGTGGACATCGCCAAGGAAATCGTGCGGCCCGACAGCCGCCTCGCCTACAGCCAGCGCACGCGCGACTACCTGCGCCGCCGCACGTGGCGCAACCTGCGCCGGCTGGCGCTGGCCGGCACGGCCGACGAGCCCGACTGGCTGCGGCTCGCCATGGGCGTGCTGCTCGCGGCCGACGACAGCGAGGCGGGTACCGCCGGCCAGCAGCGCGAATCGCGCTGGACGCCCGAACCCCGCAGCTGGCACACCGGCCCCTACAGCCGCTGGCTGGTGCTGATGCAGCTGCTGCATCGCCACGACCCCGAATGGGAAGCCCAGCGCGGCGGCCTGCAGTGGCGCCGCAGCACGCCGCTGCCCACGCAGCGCCTGAACCGCACCGAAGCCTGGCCCGAACGCTGGGACCGCCATCCGCAGGCGCTGCTGCAGCTGATGCAGCAGAGCCGGTGCGCGGCGGTGCACGCCTTCGCCGCGCGCGCGCTGCAGGACAACAAGCCCTTCTGCGATGCCCTCGAGCCGCCCGCCGTGTGGCGCCTGCTGGCCAGTACCTGGGAGGACACTGCGCGCTTCGCGCTCGCCATCGCGCGCCAGCGCATCACGGCCGGCGAGCCCGCCCTGCCCTGGCTGCCCGCGATGCTGGGCTCGCCGCTGGCCGAGGCGCGCACGCTCGCGCTCGAATACATCGGGCAGGATCCGGGCCTCTACAGCCAGCAGGTCGACCTGCTGCTGATGCTGCTGACATCGGCCGATGCCGAAGTGCGCCGCGCCTCGCGCCTGCTGCTGCAGGCCGCCGCGCCGAATCTTTCGACGCTCGACGCGCTGGCCACCGAACTGCTCGCATGGCTGTCGGCCTGCGACGCCGCGCAGCCGGCGCTCGACGCCATCTGCGAGAACGTGCAATGGGCGCTGCAGGGCCTGCTGCGCACGGCTGCCGCGAAGGCGCCGCTGAACAGGCTGCTCGCGCTCTTCGATCACGCGAGCCCGGACGTGGTGCGCACCGCCGCCGAGTGGCTGCTGCTGCATCCGGCCTCCGTCCAGGGCCTGCCGGTGAGCGTGCTCACCCGCCTGCTGCAGTCCGACGACGAGCGCCTGCGCGGCGCCGGCGTGCGGCTCTTCACCTCCCTGCCGGATGCCACGCTGGTCAACCAGCCCGAGCTGTTCGCGGCCTTCTGCAGCAGCCCGATGCCGGCCGTACGCGCCGCCGTCGCGCCGCGCCTGGCGCAGCTGCTTCCCGCCCACCCCGAATTCGCCGCCGCGCTGATGCCGCTGCTGCGCGACGAGCTGTTCCGCGCCGAAGCGGCCGAAGGCGTGTTCGATTCGCTGCTGCAATGGCTGTGCGGCCCGCTGGCCGAGCACACGCGCCGCGGCGAGCCCGCCGTCACGCTGCGACTGCTCGAAGCGCGCAGCAAGGGTGCGCAGCGCCTCGGCGCGTGGCTGCTGCCGCAGCAGGATGCGCAGGGCTTCGACGTGCTGCAGACAGCCAGCCTCGGCCTCGTCGACACCGCCGCCGCGCGCCGCTGGGCCATGGACCAGCTGGCCTCGAACCCCGAACGCACGCTCTCGAACCTCGGCGATGCGCTGCGCATCTTCGACAGCCGCTGGGACGACGCGCGCGACTGGGCCCGCCAGTGGTTCGGCTCGCAAAGCGGCGCAAGCCAGTGGACGCCCGCGCTGCTGGTTCGCCTGTGCGACCACAAGGACGCGGGCGCGCAGCGGCTGGGCCGCGAGCTGCTCACCACGCATTTCGACGTGACCGACGTCACCACCTACATGCTGCAGCTCAGCCAGCACCCGTCGGCGGGCATGCAGCTGTTCGTCACCAACTGGCTGGCATCGGCCGCGAGCCGCAACGCCGACGTGCTGGCACGGCTGGAGCCCTACTTCCTGAGCGTGCTTTCGCAGGCCAACCGGGGGCGGCTGGCCAAGGCGCGCGTCATGGAATTCCTGGCTGCGCAGGCCGCGCATTCGGAAGACATCGCGCGCATCGTTGCGCGCGTCTTCGCGCGGCAGGCCGTCACCGGCGCGATCACGGAGCGCGCGCAATACGTGGCGGGGCTGCGCAGCATCCAGGAAGCCTTTCCCCAGTTGGACAACCCGTTGCAGACCGCGCCGGTGCGCAGCATCGCGCCGCGACGTTCGCCGCCGCCCTCTTCCTCCGCCCTGACCGGAGGGCCCGCAGCATGAGATTCCAGTACCGCTACTTCGGCCACTCCGGCGCGCAGCACACCGCCAACAGCACCGCGCTGCAATTCGCGCCCGACACGCTGCGCACGCCGGTGCACTTCGTCGCCGACATCAACCGCCACCTGCCGTTCCGCGAAGGCATGTCCGCGCTGCACGACGTAGTGGTGGGCGACCTGCGCTTCAAGCCGCGCGACAAGAGCGCGTACCTCGAATGGCTGGCCGGACAGGAAAGCGAGCTGCTCGCCCAGTTCATGGCGCGCAGCGACGAGCTGAAGGCGCAGATGGAGCCGATCAGCAGGGAGCTGGCCGAGCTGCGCAAGAGCAAGCGCGCGGTGATGCAGCCCTTCATGAGCGCGCAGCAGCGCTACTTCGACCACATCTACAAGGTCAACCGCGAGGCGTGGTTCGTGCTCGACCCGGTGATCACGGTGCACCCCGACCGCGTGTTCTTCGAATGCTTCAGCCAGGACGAGTCGAGCTACGGCATGTTCTCGTGCAGCCACGACATCTTCGACCGGGTGAGCGACCACGCCTTCGGCACCACCAACGTCGATTACTCCGAATCGCTGTACGACGAGTTCCAGAAGATCCGCGACTACAAGACGACGCGGCTGGCCATCGACCCGGGCGGCTTCCAGGTTCAGAGCGACAACGATCCGGCCTTCCACGAGCCGAAGATCGACGTGCCCGACAGCTGGGTTCGCGGCTTCCTGCAGGTCAGCAGCGCGATGCTGCTGCCTGCGCACCGGCTGCAGCTGCACCCGATGGACATCCACAACATCTGCCTGGTGCTGCGCCGACGCAAGGAGCGTGTGGGCCCGCGTTCGCTGCGCTTCGTGCTGCGGCCGGGACAGCCGGTGCGCATCGTGTTCGAGCCCTGGGGCCACGAGCTGGTGTGCCCGCGCTCCACGCACAGCGCCACCTCCGACATCGACATCCGCGTGTGGGGCCGGCGCCGATTGCTGCAGCTCGAACGGCTGGTGCCGGTGGCACAGGGCTTCACCGTGCACCTGCTGGGCACCGGCATGCCCAGCTTCTGGGTCGCGCAGATGCCCGACATGGAATTCACGCTCGGCCTCTCGGGCTGGACCGCCAACGACTGGTCGCGCAACGGCCACTTCGAGCTGCTGCAGCCGCGCCAGACGGTCGACCAGGACAGCCTGCTGCGCGTGTTCGCCGCGCTGGGCGAACGCTGGCGCGCCACCACCGACGAGCTTGCCGCGGCAACCGGCCTTTCGACGCTCACGGTCGACGCCGCGCTCGGCGGCTACGTGCAGGCCGGCCGCGTGGTGTACGACATCGCGCACGGCGTGTGGCGGCTGCGCGAGCTCAGCCGCGAACCGCTGCCCATGGACAAGCTGCGCTACGCCAGCCCCGAGGAAGAAGCCGCAGCCGAGCTGGTGCGCGCGCGTCGCATCGCCGGCGTGAAGACGCAGGCGCGCGCCGATGGAGGCGTCTCGATCAGCGGGAAGTGCAAGGGCTCGGCCGGCCAGCGCGAGTACTTCACGAGCCTTCAGCTCGATGCCGACCAGCGCGTGGCCTCGGGCGAGTGCCAGTGCAGCCACTTCGTGCGCCATCGCATGACCAGGGGGCCGTGCGAGCACATGCTTGCGCTGCGCCTCTCGGCCGCGCCGTCCATTGCGGCGAACACCACGACAACAACAACGACAGACCAGGAAAGGACCACCGCCCACATCGGCTGATACACTGCTTTTTGCGAACGGAGCGGGAAGGCTCTTGCAATCCGGTCGGCGTATCGCCGCCCTCGCACACAGCACTTCCCAAGCGTCACTGGACGTCTCTTCACTGTGCCGTATGGCCATGGTGACGCGACAACAGTGCGGCTTCCTCGAAGCTCATCGGCGTCACCATGGCCATACGGCGTCGAGTGGAGCCCTCCAGTCCCGAGGCTCTTCGACGAGATTCCCGCTTCGTTCGCAATCTTTCCCTTCTCCAAGCAGTGCATCGGCCGGTGGCGCAGCGCCATGACCATGCAGTCTCCCGCCGCTTCTTCATCTTCCGTTCCCGACTCCGCGCTCACCCGCGAGCAGCTGTACGAGCGCATCCGCAAGAGTTCCAAGCAGGAAGTCGTCCTCGAGGAAATGCAGCGCCTGGGCTTCTGGCCGCACGACGTGGCACAGCCAACGGTCGAGGAGCAGCTGATCCGCCGCGAGGGCGAGTTGCAGACCGCGCTCTCGAAGCTCGGCACCGAACTGCGCGGCATCGAGGACCGCGACCGGGCCCTGAAGATGATGCGCAAGGAGCGCATGGCCCGAGCCCGCGAGCGCCGCGAGGAAACCCGCCAGCGCCTCGCTCAGGGCCGCCATGCGCGCGCCGTGGCATGGCACGAGCGGCGCAAGCGCGAGTTGCTGTATGTGGGCGACGGCGTCTCGGGCGGCCTCAACGACGGGCACAGCGACAGCCAGGCGCTGGCCCGCAACACCCTGCCCGCGCTGGACCATGCGGGCGACCTGGCGCAAGCCATGGGCGTCGGCCTGGGCGAGCTGCGCTTCCTGGCATGGCACCGCGAGGTGTCGAGCGTGAGCCACTACCAGCGCTTCACCATGCCCAAGAAGAGCGGCGGCGAGCGGCACATCTCCGCGCCCATGCCGCGGCTGAAGCGCGCGCAGTACTGGGTGCTCGACAACATCCTCGCGAAGATGCCGGTGCACGAGGCCGCGCACGGCTTCATGCCGGGCCGCTCGATCATCACCAATGCCGCGCCGCACGTGGGCCGCGATGTGGTCGTCAACCTCGACCTGAAGGACTTCTTTCCCTCCATCGGCATGCGCCGCGTGCGCGGCGTGTTCCGCCAGCTCGGCTATTCGTCGCAGGTGGCGAGCCTGCTGGCGCTGGTGTGCACCGAGGCGCCGACCGACGAAGTGCAGCTCGACGGCAACCGCTATTTCGTCGCGCGCGGCGACCGCGTGCTGCCTCAGGGTGCGCCCACCAGCCCGATGATCACCAACCTGCTGTGCCGCAGGCTCGATGCGCGGCTGGCCGCAAGCGCGGCGAAGCTGGGCTTTCGCTACACGCGCTACGCGGACGACCTGACGTTCTCCGCCGGCCCCGAGCACAGCCGCGACACGGCCAAGCTGCTGTGGCGCGTGAAGCAGATCGTGGCGAGCGAGGGCCTCACGCTGCACCCCGACAAACAGCAGGTGATGCGCAGGCACCGCCAGCAGCATGTGACGGGCATCGTCGTCAACGACAAGCTCTCGGTCGACCGCGACACGCTGCGGCGCTTCCGCGCGGTGCTGCACCAGGCGGAGCGCCACGGCCCGCAGGGGCTGCAATGGAACGGCAACAGCGACGTGATCGGCGCGCTGCGCGGCTATGCGAACTTCATCGCGATGACCGATGCGGCGCGCGCCGAGCCGTATCTGCAGCGGGTGCGCGCGCTGGCGGCGAAGCATGAAGGCGGCTCGGCACCGAAGACGCAGGCATCGCAGCGCAAGCTCGGCGCAGGCGCGTTCCGCAAGCTGTCCGCCGAGGGCAAGGCGCCCTGGCCGGCGTGGTGGCAGCCAGCTGAAGCAGCCGCACCGGTATTGGAGAAAACCGCCGAGCAGATCGCCGAAGAGAAGAAGGCTCAGCGCGAAGAGGCACGCCCGCAAGCGGCCACGGCCAGCCGGGCACCGGCGCCCGCACCCGCCGCGGCGCAGGCCGCGACAGGCCAGGCAGCCGCCCCGGCTGCGAAGCAGGCACCGGGCGCCCTCTCCCAGATCGGCTGGGTCGCCAGCATGATGCTGCAGGCCCTCTACGTCGTCAGCGTCTTCCTCTCGGGAACCAGCCCGCTGATCTGGCTGATGACGGGCGGCGTCGTCATCGGCAACTTCGTGCAGCGCAAGTCGGGCTGGCTGCGCTTCATCGTGGCCATCTTCATATCGTCGGCGCTGGCGTCCCTGGTCCACAGCATGAAGAACTGAGGACGGCATGTTCAGGGCCGACGCACCGATCGGGCGTGTCGGCTCTCGTGTGCCGCCCGCACCACGCGGCACCACGCAGCACTTCACAGCAGGCGACCAGCCCGCTACAGTGGCCGCTTCGACAACCACCTGCGAAAAGGAGGCACGAGATGGAAGACGCCGTAATTCACGCCCCCACCATCGTGCGGTTTGTCGTGCCCCCCACCCGCTGATCGATTGCTGACGCGCCTCCCGCGCAGCACGTGCCCCTGACGGGCACGGCCAGTCCGGCACCCGCGGCCTTTTCGCCGCCGCGACAAACCGCCCCGATTCAAACGCCGCCGCCAGCACGCATGTGCCGTCGGCGCCCCGTTCCCTTTCGAATCAAGGCACACCATGTCCGAAGCCAACGCCGCGCATTCGCGGCCCGTTGCAACCACTGTATTTTTCGATCCCCAGCGCGCCTCCGAGGCTGAGTGGCGTGATGCCCTCGCCTACTGGCGCCAGCGCAGCGCCGAGGACTTTCCCGACGAACCCTCGACGAGCGACGCCGAGACCCGGCACGGTGTGCTGCAGAACGCGCCGCTGTACGTCGTCCACCGGGTGCTCGCGCTCGGCGAGCACGGCAAGCCCGTCGGCAGCCTCAACATGGGCATCCGCCGAGCGGGAACGCCCGACTACGAATCCTTCGCGCCCTTCGTCGATGCCTGGGGCGGCGTGCTGCGCTCGCATCAGCGCCGCGGCGTGGCCAGCACGCTGCTTGGCGCGCTGCTCGCGCTCATGGAAGCACAGGGCAAGACCACCGCGACGGTCAAGGCGCACCTGCCCGAGGGCCACGCCTTCCTGCGCGCCATCGGAGCGCAGGAAAAGCACCGCAGCGTCGAGAACCGCGCAACCTTCGCCGGCCTCGACTGGCAGGCTCTCTCCCGGTGGGAAGCCGAGGGCTTCGCGCCCGCCCACGGTCTGCGCGCCGAGATCCATGCCGGGCGCGTGCCCGTCGAGCGGCTCGCGACACTGCTGCCCGCGCTGTCGACGTTGCTGAACGATGCACCCACCAGCGCGTTGGAGCGAGCGCCCATGCGCTATGAAATGGCGGAATACGTCGCGTGGTACGCCGAGATCGACCGCCGCGGCGGCGAACACTACCTCGTGCTGCAGCTCGACGGCGACGAGGTCGTCGCGGTGTGCGACGCCAGCTGGAACCAGCTGTTCCCCGATCGCATGTTCCAGCGGCTCACGGCCGTGGCCCGCCACTGGCGCGGCAGGGGCCTGGCCAAGGGCGTCAAGGCCGCGATGCTGCGGCTGGTGCACTCGCGCCACCCGGAGCTGGCGCTGATCTCCACCAGCAACGCGGAGGTCAACGCGCCGATGCTCGCCATCAACCGCCAGCTGGGCTTTGCCGTGCACCGGCAGGAGAGCATCTACCAGTTCGGCACGAACAGCCTGCGGGCCTACCTCGCTATCCGTCCCATGATCTCCCGGGAGGCCCGCGCATGAAGGCACCGCAAAGACTGCAGGCCCTGATCGACGAAGGCCTCATCGACACCGTGGTGCGCCCGCTCATGAGCGGCAAGGAAGCCATGGTCTACGTCGTGCGCTGCGGCGACGAGACGCGCTGCGCCAAGGTCTACAAGGAGGCCGACAAGCGCAGCTTCCGGCAGGCCGTGGACTACACCGAGAACCGGCGCGTCAAGAACAGCCGCGAGGCGCGCGCCATGGCCAAGGGCACGCGCTTCGGTCGCAAGGTGACCGAGGCCATCTGGCAGAGCGCCGAGGTCGATGCGCTCTACCGGCTTGCCGCCGCCGGCGTGCGCGTGCCCACGCCGCACAACTTCCTGGAGGGCGTGCTGCTGATGGACCTGGTGACCGACGCGAACGGCGACGCCGCACCCCGCCTGAACGACGTGATGTTCTCGCCCGCGGACGCCATGCGCCACCACGCCAGCCTGCTGCGCGAGGTGATGCGCATGCTGTGCGCGGGCATCGTGCACGGCGACCTCTCGGAGTTCAACGTGCTGCTGGCCGAGGACGGTCCGGTCGTCATCGACCTGCCGCAGGCGGTCGATGCCGCGGGCAACAACCACGCCCGGCGCATGCTGCTGCGCGACGTCGAGAACCTGCGCAATTTCTTCGGCCAGTTCGCGCCCGTGCTGCTGGACACGCGCTACGGCGAGGAGATCTGGCACCTCTACGAGCGCGGCCAACTGCGCCCCGAGACCGAACTCACCGGCAGCTTCGTTCAGGAGACCGGCCCGGTCGACCTGCGCCACGTGATGCGCGAGGTGGACGACGCGCGCGAGGAAGAAGCCGCGCGGCGGCTGCGCCTGCGCACGCCGCGACAATAGGCGGGCCAACGCCTGCCCGCCACCTGCCAGATCGATGACCTCCTCCGCCCTGCCGAACCCCGCCCCGCGCCAGCTTCTGTCTTCCACCGTCCGCCGGGTCGCCGAGGCCGCGGCCTTCGTCGCGCTGGGCTTCGGCCCGGCCGCGCATGCCGCCGGCACGGCCATCCGGCTGGAGGACGACCGTGGCACCTCGGTCGAGCTGCAGGCCCCGGCCAAGCGCATCGTGTCGCTGATGCCCTCGCTGACCGAGACCGTGTGCGCGCTCGACGCCTGCGACCGGCTGGTGGGCATCGACCGCCACGCCAACTGGCCGGCGTCGGTGAAGGGGCTGCCGCAGGTGGGCGGCATCGACGACGCGAACGTCGAGCGCATCGTCGCGCTCAAGCCCGACCTGGTGCTGCTGCGCCCTCGCAGCCGCGCCGCCGAGCCGCTGGAGCGCCTGGGCCTGAAGGTGCTGGCGCTCGACGCCAAGACCCACGCCGACATGCGCCGCGTGATGGAAACCGTGGCCCGAGCCACCGGCCGCCCCGGTGCGGGCGAGGCCTACTGGCGCAAGCTCGACGCCGGGCTGGACGCAGCCCGCGCCCGCGTGCCGGCCGGCTGGAAGGGCCGGCGCGTGTATTTCGAGGTGCATGGCGGCATGGCCGCGGCCAGCGAGAGCTCCTTCATCGGCGAGACGCTGGCCCGCCTCGGGCTCGGCAATGCGGTGCCCGGCACGCTCGGCCCCTTCCCCAAGATGAGCCCCGAATTCGTGGTGCGCGCCAACCCCGACGTGCTGATGGTGTCGGCCCTCGGCGAGATCTCCGCCATGGCCGCACGGCCCGGCTGGTCTGCCATGTCGGCCATCCAGCGCGGGCGGGTGTGCAGCTTTGCCTCCGCGCGCTTCGACCTGATGATGCGGCCCGGTCCCCGGCTCGACGAGGCTGCCGATGCGATCGTGGGTTGCCTGAACTCCCTGGGCGACCCGAAGCCCTGAACGACCCGATGACGCAGCACCTGTCATCCGCCGGATCGAAATGCCGTTGACACTCCAGCAAGAAACCACGAGGAGCCATTCGCCCGACGGGCTCCCTCCCCCCCATGAAGCACCACAAGCGAACCTCGTCCACCCCCTTCGTGCGCGTAGGCCCCAGCGGCGTGCACGGCCTCGGCGCCTTCGCCACGCGCGACCTGCCGGCCGAAGCCTTTCTCGGCCTCTACGAAGGCCGCCGCTACACCAAGGCCGAGATCGCCACCAAGGTCTGGGACGACCAGCTCACCTACCTGTTCACGCTGTCGAACAACGAGACCATCGACGGCGCCAAGGGCGGCAACGCCACCCGCCACCTCAACCATTCGTGCGAGCCGAACTGCGAGGCGGTGGAGGAATACGACGAGGGCGGCGAACTGGTGCTCAAGTTCCAGACGCTTGTGGCGGTGGACGCGGGCGACGAGCTTTTCATCGACTACTCGCTCACAGCGGACGACGGCTCACCGCCGTCGAAGTACCCCTGCCACTGCGGCTCGCCGAACTGCAGGGGAACGATGCTGGCGCCGCCCGAGACGGAAAACGAAACCGCGGCCGTACAGGCCGTGCAGGCCGTGCAGGACGCCCCGGCCGCTCCTTGATTCAGGCCATCCCGCCCGCGGCGAGGTAGCGCGCATCCCATTGCGCGGCCAGCCGCCTCGCGCGATGCAGCGGCAACCGCGCCGCCTCGAAGTCGATCACGCATGCCACGTCGGCGGCCTCCGGCCGCGTCGGGCTCTCGCTGCTGCGTCCGTCCGTCAGTAGCCACAGCCAGCGCTGCCGCGTCTCGCTCTTCGCCAGCAACTGGTCGGCGCGCCGCACGCCCAGCGCGAGCGGCGTGCCGCCGCCGGCAGCGATGGGCGCGACCCAGTCGTCGTTCCACGCACTGGCGCGGCGCGGCGGCAGGCGCAGCTCCACCGTGTCGCCGGCAAAGCACAGCAGCGCGACATGGTCGCGGCGCTGGTAAGCCTCCTGCATCAGCGCGAGCAGCAGGCCCTTGGCGCGCGCGAGGCCGCCGTCGTCGCGCATGGAGGCCGAGCAATCGAGCAGGAAGCAGTGCAGCGCGCCGCTGCGCGCCTCCCGCGGACGATGGCGCAGGTGTTCGGCACGGAGCCGGCCGGCGCCGCGCGCCGCGAAGGTGCGCGGCCAATCGAAGGCAGCGCCGTGCGTGGCTGTGGCGTGCCATGCGTCCCTGTGCGAACCCTGCCTCCGGTCACCCTGGCGCGAGCCAGCGGGCGTGGCGTCCCGGAGGCTCAGGCTTTTTTTGAGGCGACCGCCTGCGCGGGGGCGATCAGCGGGCGCAGCGGCTTCACGCGCTCGATGCCGACGGGCTCGGGAGGCATGGCGCCCCAGTCCTCTCCACCCACATCTCCCGTGCCGCCCAAGTCGTTCGCGCTGTTCGTGCCGTCCTGCCCATTGACGGTCGCGGCGGGCCTTGCAGCGCCGGATGCCGGAGCCGGCGCTGCAGCCTCGGCCCCGGGCTTGCGACGATGCAGCAGCACCGCTTCGGCCACGCGCCGCACGTGGTCGGCCGTGATCCCGTCAGCACCTTCCCAGGCCGCGAGCGCCCGGGCCGAGCGCAGCATCACGAGATCGGCGCGCAGCCCGTCGACGCCGGCGGCAATGCACAGCGCGCCTACGGCCTCGTGCACCGCATCGCCATAAGGCAGCGCCGACGCATCGGCCACGAGCGTCCGCGCGCGCGCCAGCGAGGCAGCCAGCGCCGCCTCTTCCTGCGCATGCTTCGCGCGAAAGCCCTGCGGATCGGCATCGAAGGCCAGCCGGGCGCGAACGATGGCCTGCCGCTCGGCCGGCTCGTCGATGTTGCGCAACTGCACGCACAGGCCGAAGCGGTCGAGCAACTGCGGGCGCAGCGTGCCCTCCTCCGGGTTCATCGTGCCCACGAGCACGAAACGCGCGGCATGCCGGTGCGAGATGCCGTCGCGCTCCACCACGTTGACGCCGCTGGCGGCAGCGTCGAGCAGCGAATCGATCAGCGCGTCGGGCAGCAGGTTGATTTCGTCCACGTACAGCACGCCGCCATGCGCGCGCGCCAGCAGGCCGGGCGCGAAGGCGAGCTCATGGCCCACCAGGGCTTTCGCGAGGTCCAGCGTGCCGACCAGGCTTTCGAGGCTCGCGCCCAGCGGCAGCGTGACGAAGGGCGCGCCGGGCAGCAGCTCGGCGAGCGCGCGCGCCGCGGTAGTCTTGGCCGTGCCGCGCGGTCCTTCGATGAGCACGCCGCCCAGGCCCGGATCGACGGCGGCCAGCAGCAGGGCCTGGCGCAGATGCGGCTGGCCCGCTATCGCGGCAAAGGGAAAGGGCACCGGCATCGGGGCGGCTGTGGTCATCGGGGGATTCCTTCCATCCGCTGCTCGTGGTCGAGCAGCAGGTTCTCCAGCTGGGCGCGGTAGTCGCCGGGCGACTGCCAGAGGCCGCGCTGCATGGCTTCGAGCAGGCGGTTGAGCATGTCGGTCAGCGCGCGCGGGTTGTGTTCGTTCACGAAATCGCGGGTGGCGTCGTCGAGCACGTAGGCGTCGGCCACCATCGCGTACTGGTGGTCGCCGACCACGCGCGCGGTGGCGTCGAAGCCGAACAGGTAGTCGACCGTGGCGGCCATCTCGAAGGCGCCCTTGTAGCCGTGGCGCTTCACGCCGGCTATCCATTTCGGGTTGACCACGCGCGAGCGCACGACGCGGCCGATCTCTTCCTTCAGCGTGCGAACGCGCGGCGCCTGCGGGTTGCCGTGGTCGCCGTGGTACATGGCCGGCTGGCGGCCGCTCAGGTGGCGCACGGCGGCGGCCATGCCGCCCTGGAACTGGTAGTAGTCGTTGGAGTCGAGCAGGTCGTGCTCGCGGCTGTCCTGGTTCTGCATGACGACGGTCATCGCGCGCAGGCGGCGCTTCAGGGCGTCGGCCGCCGGTATGCCGTCGCTGCCCTGGCCGTAGGCATGGGCGCTGCCGCCGACGTAGGCCTTCGACAGGTCGTCGTCGCTCTGCCAGTCGCCGCGGTCGAAGAGCGGCTGCAGGCCGCTGCCATAGCTGCCCGGCGCCGAGCCGAACACGCGCCAGCCGGCCTGCGTGCGGGCAAGCTCGGGTGCCATGCCCTGCGCCTGCAGCGCGGCGGCCTCGCGCAGGATGCGCGCGCGGATCGGGTTGCGCTCTTCGTCCTCGTCTTCCTGCGCCGCCACGGCCTGTACGGCCGCGTCGAACATCTGCACGGCATTCGGGAATGCGTCGCGGAAGAAGCCCGAGATGCGCAGCGTGACGTCGATGCGCGGACGCCCCAGCCCGACCGTGGGCAGCACCTCGAAATCGACCACCCGCTGGCTGCCCGGCGCCCACTTCGGCCGCACGCCGATCAGCGCGAAGGCCTGCGCCAGGTCGTCCCCGCCGGTGCGCATGGTCGCCGTGCCCCAGACCGACAGGCCTAGCGCCGCCGGATAGTCGCCGTGCTCCTGCATGTGCCGTTCGACCAGCTGCGCTGCCGACTTGAGGCCGAGCATCCAGGCCGTGGGCGTGGGAATGGCGCGGGTGTCGACGGCGTAGAAGTTGCGGCCCGTCGGCAGCACGTCGGGCCGGCCGCGCGAGGGAGAGCCGCTCGGGCCCGGCGGCACGAAGCGGCCCTGCAGGGCGCGTGACAGCTGACGCAGCTCCTGCGTGCCGCAGGCGTCGAGCGCGGGTGCGAGGCTGCTGTCGATTCGGCTCATCACGGCGGCGGTGCGCGGCAGCTCGGGAGGACACGCGCCCTCTTCCATCAGCCGCTGCGCGAGCAGTTCCAGCCGCTCGCGCGTGTCGCCCTGGTGGCGCCATGCCTCCGTACTCACCGACTGCAGCAGCTCGGGGCGCGCGCCCTGCCATGGCTTGGCCGCGTCGATGTCGAGCGGATCGAAGGCGTCGTCGGGCAGCAGGTCTTGCGAGAGCGCGCCGAGCAAACCGGCGTTCGCACCCGCGCCATCGGCAGCGGGATAGCGCGCCAGCGCCAGCAGCGTGTCGCGCCGCAGCCGTCCGTTCGGGGAGGCGCCGAAGACGTGCAGCCCGTCGCGTATCTGCGTTTCCTTCAGCTCGCAGAGGTAGGCGTCGACGCGCGCGAGCACGGCGTCGTCTTCCTCCTGCGCGCCGGGCAAGCCCAGCTCCTCGATCAGGTGCTGCGCACGCACCGCGGCGAGGATCTGCGCGCGCAGCACCTTCGCGCGGCGCGCGTCGACCAGCAGCGCGTCGTAGTACTCGTCGACCTGCCGCTCCAGGTCCTGCATCGGGCCGTGGTTCTCCGCCCGCGTGAGCGACGGCATGAGGTGGTCGACGATGACCGCCTGCGTGCGCCGCTTGGCCTGCGCGCCCTCGCCCGGATCGTTGACGATGAACGGATACACGTTGGGCAGCGGCCCGAGGATCGCGTCGGGCCAGCAGGCCTGCGACAGCGCGATGCTCTTGCCGGGCAGCCATTCGAGGTTGCCGTGCTTGCCCACGTGCACCACCGCGTCGATGGCGAAGGCCTCGCGCAGCCAGAAGTAGAAGGCCAAGTAGCTGTGCGGCGGCACCAGCTCGGCGTCGTGGTAGCTCGCGTAGTCGGCGGCGCCCAGGCTGCCGAGCGCGCGCGCGGGCTGGATGCCGACGAACACGCGGCCCAGCCGCAGGCCGGCGATCATGAAGCGGCCGTTGCGCAGCATCGGGTCTTGCTCGGGCGCACCCCAGCGTTCGTCGATGGCTGCGGCCATGCCATCGGGCAGGCGTGACAGGCATGCCCGGTAGTCGGCCAGTGCGAAGCTCTGCCAGGCGGGCCGCGAAGCCCACTGCGACGGGTCGTTGGCGATGCCTTCCTGCAGCTTGCGCATCAGCGCATCGCCGTCGACGGGCATCGCATCGGGATCGCCGAGCGCATAGCCCTCGGCCGTCATCGCGTGCAGGATCGCCATCACCGAGGCCGGCGTGTCCAGCCCCACGCCGCTGCCGATGCGGCCTTCGCTGCCCGGGTAGTTGGCGAGGATCAGCGCGACGCGCTTCTCTTCTGCGCGCAGGCTGCGCAGCTTGCACCAGCGCCGCGCCAGCTCTGCCACGAAGGCGATGCGGTCGGGCTCGGGCTGGTAGTTCACCACCTCGGTCTGCGTGAGCTCGCAGCGGTGCGACAGGCCCTTGAAGCTCACGGCGCGCGTGACGATGCGGCCGTCCATCTCGGGTAGCGCGATCTGCATCGCGATGTCGCGCGGGCGCAGGCCCTGGCTGTCGGCCAGCCAGTCTTCCCGGTTGCCGCCGCTCACGATCACCTGCAGCACGGGGGCGTCGCCGGCCAGCTCGACCTCGTCGCTCTGTCCGCCCTGCCCCAGCGCCGCGAATGCGGTCGTGTTGAGCACGAGCTGCACATCGTGCTCTGCGCACAGCGCGCGCAGTGTGGAAAGGCACAGCGGATCCTTCAGCGAATCGAGCGCGACGGGCAGCGGGTTCAGTCCCTGCGCAGTCAAGGCCGCGGCGAGCGCATCGAAGGCCGCCGTGTTGCCCGACAGCAGGTGCGAGCGATAGAACACCAGCGCCACCACCGGCGCGCCCGCGTGCCAGCCGGCGCGCAGGTCGTCGATGCCGGCCACGGTATGCGAAGCGCCCACGCCGCCCGGCACGTGCAGCGCCACCTGCGGCAGGCTGCGCGGCGGCAGCGGCGCTTCGCCGTGGCCCAGGCCGTGAAAGGCCACGGCGCGCAGGAACTGCATCGCATTGCCTGCCCCGCCGCTGCGCATGTACTGCCAGAGCCGGCGGCTCACCGCGCGCGACAGCGTGCCGCGCGCGAGCAGGTCTTCGTCTTCCTGCAGGTCGCCGGAGAACATGGCGAGTTGCTGGCCCTTGCGCCTGGCCAGCTTCTCGAGCTGCTGCAGCCCGTAGGCCCAGGCCGATTCGGCGCCCAGGTGGTCGACCACCACCACGCGCGCATGCTGCAGCACCTCGTCGACGTAGAGGTCGAGCGAGGCCGGCTGGCGCAGGTACATGAGGTTGGCCAGCCGCAGCGACGGATAGCCGGGGTCGGTGGCCGCCAGCGCGGTGCGCGCGGCGGCGAGCAGCGCGAGCGTCGTGTCGGCCGAGCTGAGCACCACGATGTCGCCCGGCGTCTGGTCGAGGCGCGTGACGACGCTGTCGTCCTCGACGAAGCGTCCGGGCTGGGTGCTCAGCAGGTGCATGCGCTCGGGGCGTCAGGCGGTGGCGACCGCGCTCGCCTCTTCGAGCGCCTTGCGCAGCGCGCCTTCGTCCAGGTCTTCGCCGATGAACACCAGCCGCGTGCGCTGCGCCTCGCCGTCGCGCCAGCGGCGGTCGAAGTGATGGTCGAAGCGGCGGCCCACGCCTTGCACCAGCAGGCGCATCGGCTTGCCCGGCACGGCGACGAAGCCCTTCACGCGGTAGATGGTGTGCTGCTCGACCAGCTTGCCGAGCGCGGCCAGCAGGCTGTCGCGCTCGACGGGCGGCAACTCGATCACGAGCGAATCGAACTCGTCGTGGTCGTGGTCTTCCTCGTGGTCGTGGTGGCTCTCGCGCAGGTGGATGGTGTCCTCGGCCGCGCGGCCCTGGCCCAGCAGCAGCGCGAGCGGCAGCCGGCCTTCGCTGGCGGCGACGATCTTCACCTCGGGCGGCAGTTCCTCGCGCACCAGCGCCTCGACCTTGGCGCGCGCCGCGTCGTCCATCAGGTCGGTCTTGTTGAGAACCACGAGGTCGGCGGCCGAGAGCTGGTCTTCGAACAGCTCGTGCAGCGGCGATTCGTGGTCGAGGTCGGGATCGGCGCGGCGGGCTTCATCGACCGCCTGCGGGTTCTCGGCGAATTGGCCCGAGGCGGCGGCGGGACCGTCGACCACCGTCACCACCGAATCGACGGTGAAGATGTTGGCGATGTCCGGCCACTGGAAGGCCTGCACCAGCGGCTTGGGCAGCGCGAGGCCGGAGGTTTCGATGAGCACCGCGTCGAGCTCGCCGCGGCGTTCGGCCAGTTGCAGCATCACCGGCAGGAACTCCTCCTGCACCGTGCAGCAGACGCAGCCGTTGGCCAGTTCGTAGAGCGCGCCTTCACGCTCGTTGCCTTCGTCGTCGCAGCCGATGCCGCAGCCGCGCAGGATCTCGCCGTCGATGCCCAGCTCGCCGAACTCGTTGACGATCACCGCGATGCGGCGGCCTTCGGCGTTGCCGAGGATGTGGCGCAGCAGCGTGGTCTTGCCGCTGCCGAGGAAGCCCGTGACGATGGTGACGGGGATCTTGGCGTTGCTTGGGGTCATGGGGTGGATTCTTTCAGGCGCTCGCGAGCGGGGCGCACCAGCAAGGCGAAAGTGGCGCCGGATGATTCCGGCGCCACCGATGGAAACGGACAGCCTCCCCGAGGCCTGCCCCGGGGAAGCGACGAGAGGAAGAGGTCAGACGCCGCCGTACAGGCGGCGCTCGACGAAGACGGAACCCTGCAGCCGGCGCCATGCCTTGGCGGCAGCCAGCACGCCCAGGTCGACCAGAGGCTCGACCAGCACCACCGTCATGTAGGCGGCGCCGAAGCTGGCGATCTGGCTCATGTTCTCGATGCCGGTGCCGCGTCCGTACAGCGCCCAGAAGCCGACCCACACCACGATGCCGCCCTGGTAGGCCACCGAGAGCTTGAAAGCCTCGCGGTAGCCGATGTCCACATAGGCCAGCTTCTCGGGAATGATGCGGCGCGCCAGCGCGGAGGTCGCGAACAGCGGCACCAGCAGCGTGGTGACGTTCATGCCGTACTGCGGAATGTCCTGCGGCTCGAAGAACAGCCCCTGAATCAGCAGGCCGCCCGCCAGGCCAATGGCCGCGGGCGCGAGACCGAACACCAGCAGCAGCGTGGTGCCCAGGATCAGGTGCACCTCCGACACGCCCACCGGGTGATGCGGAAACACCTCGAAGAAGCAGAACACCAGCGCCATGGCAATGGCGGAGCGCAGCACCAGTGCGGCAGGCCCGTCCTTCATGAGCGTCTGGAACGCGACCTTGCCGGTGTAGGCAAGCGCGGCGGCTGCCGTCGCGTAGCTGAGGAATATCTTGGATCCGTCGACTAGACCTGGTTCGATGTGCATCGAGCACCTCCTGAAATGCACCGCGGTGCGAAAGTTGATTGTTGGTGGATGGGCAGGCTGGCGCAAGCCCCGTTCATGAACGCCGCAGCGCCTGCCGCGCGCCCGGCATGGCCGCCGGCTTCGGTTTTCGCCGCAGCCGTCGCCAGCCGATCACGACGCCGCTGGCCGAAGCCACCGCGCCGACGAGGGAAAGCAGCCACATCACGAGATCCCAGGCCGGCCGGTATTGGATGAGCCAGGGAAAGTCGAGGCTGTGCGCCGCATTGAAGAGCCAGCGGCGCAGGCGCGAGCTGGCGTCGCTGCTGCCGGCCACCTGGCCGCTGGATGGGTCGATGTAGATCCAGCTGCGCACCGGGTCGTCGAACTGCAGGCGCCAGACGGGCACGATGCGCTCGCGGTGATGGCCGTACCAGTGGAAGTCCTCGCGGGTCTGGAGCACGGCCTCGGTGATGTTCGAGCCGGGGCGCAGGCGGGCGGCGGCGCGCAGGATGTCGTCCTTCGCGATGGTGGCCGGCGCGCCGGTGGCGGCATCGACCACCCGCACGCGGGCCTTGGCATCGCGCAGCTGCAGCAGCGGCCTGCCGTCGAACCACAGCAGCACGGCCTCGCGGGGTGCGTCGGCGCCGTCGTCCGCCGGCAACGACGCGGGCGGCCACGGGAACGGCGACGTACCGGCTCCCGTGTAGTTCGCCATCGCCGCGGCATCGCCGGCTCCGCGCTGGAACCAGCCGTTGGGGTTCATCGACAGCCAGCCGCTGACGATCCAGGTCAGCACGAAGAAGCCGCCGACCAGCCCCGCGATGTGATGCCAGGCCATCCAGCCGCTGTAGGGCGTGACCGCCCCGCTGCGGAAACGTCGCCGCAGGCGCACGCGAAGGATGCCGATGACGATGCCCGTCACGGCCGAGACGATGCAGGCGGCCGACAGCCACACCACCACGTCGTGCCACAGCGGCGGATCGGCGCGCAGCGGCGTGAAGTAAATCCAGTGCGGCACCGAGCCCAGCCAGTTCCAGAAGCGCTCGTGTCGCGTGGTGTCGCGCACCACTTCGCCATTGACCTGCGACACGTAGAGCTCGGTGCCCGGTGCGTCGCCGACCTCGATGCGGTGCAGCGGTCGCAGCGGGTTCAGGCCCTGCGGCACGGTCCACTGGTCGCGCTCCAGCGTCTCGGCCCAGCGGGCGCCGGCATGGCCGGAGAAGTCGCGCGCGATCGACTCGGCCTGCACGGCATCGACCGGGCCGGGCATGCGGCCGTCGCGTGCCGACACCGTATGCCGGCCGCCACGCGCGTCAACGATGCGCCAGACGGGGCCGGCGCCGGTTCCGCCCTGCGTCTCCAGCACCATGCGCCGCGGCGGCTGGGCGCGCACATCCTTGGGCAGCGCTTCGAGCGCAGCCGCTGGAGACACCGTCGCCTGCCGGAAGCGCAGCGGCGAGAGCCCCGCAAGGCGCTCCTCGTCCGTGAGGTTCGGATATCCCACGTACATCATCACCACGCCCGAGAGGAACCACATGACGAACAGCAGGCAGCCGCCGATGCCCAGCCACCGGTGCGTCCAGTAGAGCCAGTGCCGGATGCGCGGCCAAGCGCGGCGCCATGCGGAGGTCATGCGTTCTTCGTCCTGCCCGTCGTTCAGAAGCTGACCAGCGCCGACAGCTCGAAGGAGCGCGGACGCCCCAGCAGCCACTGGTTGCCGCCGTTCGAGAACGACACCGGATAGCGTCGGTCGGCCAGGTTGTAGGCACGCAGCGCGAGCTTGAGCGACGGATTCGCCTGCCAGCTCACGCCCGCATCGGCGACCGTGTAGGAGCCGATCTTTCGCGAGTTGGCCGAATCGACCTGGCGCGAGCCCACGTAGCGCAGGCCGACGTCGGCCTCCCACTGCGGCAGGAAGCGCCAGGTGAGCCAGAGGTTGGCGGCCTCCTCCGGCACGCCGGTGGGCGTGTTGCCGGCGCGAGAGACCAGCCTGCCGCCGACCACTTCGTTGAAGTCGTCGTAGCGCGCACGCAGCTTGGCGACGTTGGCCTCGAGCCGCAGCGTGGAGCTCAGCGCCAGGTCGAGCGTGGCCTCGATGCCTTCGGAAGACTGCTTGCCGACCTGCTGGGTGACGGTCGGATCGATGGCGTCGCGCGACAGCAGCTTGTTCTTGTCGATGCGGTAGGCGGCGACGGTCCAGGCGCCGCGGTTGTCCGCGAGCTGGCGCTTGTAGCCGACCTCGACCTGCCGGCCGGTGCTGAGGTCGAAGGCCGCCTGCGACGCGGAGGTGGTCACCAGCGAGCCCAGCGGATCGGCCGCGCGCGCCACTTGCGCGTAGAACGACTGCGAGGCGTCGGGTGCGTAGACCACACCGAGGCGGCCGGTGGCGTACTCGAAGGTCTTGCCGAAGCTGTTGGCGGCGTTCTGCAGGTCGGTGCGCGCGACCTTCGCGTGGTCCCAGCGCAGGCTGCCCACCACCGACCACCGCTCGTTGAAGGCCAGCTTGTCCTCGGCAAAGAAGGCGTAGGTGCTGGTCTTCGTCTTGTAGCGCGGCGTGTAGGCCACGGGCGACGCGTAGTAACCGGGGCTGAAGACGAAGGGATCGACCACCGATCGGCCACCGTAGGGAGAGTCGTTGGTGTGCGTGAAGTCGATGCGGTTCACGTCGAAGCCCACCAGCACCTGGTTGGCCAGGCCGAACATCCCGTGCCTGAAGGTGGCGTCGGTGCGGTTGCCGATCTGCTCCTGGTCGTGGCCGATCTCCAGGTAGTCGCCGCGCGTCACGCGGCGGGTGGCGGGGCTGTAGGTGTAGGTCTCGCTGTTGCGCCAGTGGCGCTTGCTCTCCAGCCGGTAGAGCTGGTTGCGCACGGTGACGGCGTCGCTGGGCGTCCACTGGGCGTCGAGGCGGGTCCACTTGTCGCGGTACTTGATCTCGGCATCGTCCACGTTGTAGTTCTGTCGCAGCGTCTGGCTGCTCAGGCGGCCGTCGATCAGCGGCACGCCGTAGTAGCGCTGCGGCGACTGGCGGCCCTCGTCGTGCGAGAGCGTGAACTGCAGCTGCGGTGACACGTCGAGCCGCACGGCCGCGCTCACGGCCAGGCTCTCGGCCTCGCCGCGCTGCATGAAGCCGTCTGTGTTGCGCTGGCTGATGTCGAATCGGTACGAAAGCCGGTCGTTGATCGCCCCGCCGCTGCCGAAGGCCACCTGCCGCGTGGCGTCGGAGCCGAGCGTGAGCAGCGCTTCATTGCGGATCGGCCCGCGCGTGGGCTTCTTCGGCACCACGTTGATCGCGCCGCCGATGGCGCCCTCGCCGTACATCACGGAGGCCGCGCCGCGCAGCACCTCGATGCGGTCGGCCGACCAGGTGTCGAAGGGAAAGGTGACGGTGCCGGCGCCCGCGTAGAGGCGCGTGCCGTCGAAGAGCTGCATCACCGAGCCGTGGCCGAGGAAGCCGCGCGCCACCAGCGCGGTGCCGCCGTTGCCCGGACCGGGCGAGCCGGTGATGCCGGTGGCGCGGGTGACGGCGTCGACCACCGAGACGTCGCCGCGCGCGCGGATGGTGTCGCCCGACAGCACCTCGACGCTGGCCGGCGTCTCGAGCGGCGTGAGGCCCAGGCGGCTGCCGGTCTGCGTGGGTTCGTCGATGGCCAATGGCGTGTGCCGTTCGGCATCGACCTGGATCGGCTTGAGGGTCTGGCCGTCGGGCGTTTGCGCGAAGGCCGCCGCACAGGGCCCCAGGGCCAGCCCCCAACCCAGCGAAAGACTGGAAAGCCCCGAAAACCGCGCCCAGCGCCGCGGCCGTTGCGACGCCCTCCTGCGATCGCGTCCTGGCGGCGATGCATGACCCATGAAGTTTCTCCTCCGGCCTGCGTCCCCGCAGGCTCCTGACCGATGAAGGACGCGGCGGGGGGTAGAGGCGAAGGGACTGCGGCGGCTCGCGGGCGAGTGAAGCGGCAGGCCCGGACACGCACTCCCGCAGCGTCCGAAGGCGGTTGCGAAGGCCGGTATCCGGGCTTGCGGAGTGCCGCGGCATGCTTTGGATGCACGCCGCGGCGGAAATCCTCGCCTTCCCACGCCAAAGCGCAGTGGCTGCCCGTGCCGATCGATGAGGCACGAGCCCGAGGGTTCCAGATCCGCTGACCGTTGCGGGGGCAGCGCAGGAATTGGCGCGTCCATCGCTCTCGGGAGAGAACGACGGCGCAGCTCACCTGCTTCCCGTTTAACCCCGTCGCCAAGGATGAGATGGCGTGCGGGGCACCTTCGAACCGTGTTGTCCGGTGCGGCGGGTAACTAATGAAAACTGCCGCATCGGAACGGCGGGATTATAGGTAGCGCCCCTCCGGGCCCCTCCAGGCCCCGCTGGCGGCCTCAGGGGCCGCCGGGCCCGAACAGCCGCCGCATCATGGCCACTCCCGCCACAAGCGCATTGGAGTAGGTGGCGTACGGCTCGTGGGCCGCCTCCAGCGGCACGTAGACGTGGGAGGTTTCGCCGGGCGCGCCGGGCGAGTCGTCCACGGCTTCCATCAGCACCCAGTAGAACTCGCCCGCCTCCAGTTCGTGGACGGTGAGCGCGATGTTTCTCGAGGGGGGCATGGTGCGAGGATGAATGTGCTGCCTGATTACTGGATGAACAGGGAACGCACGGGTGCGGTTGACAGAGCTTTCGGGGTTCTCCTACAGAGCATGCCCCGGCTGCGACCTAATGTTGTATTCACAGGGATCTCCGAGTTTTCGAAGAAGAACCGACCAAGAACAGGAGGCAGCAATGAAGCACTTCACTCTTGAACCCGGCATGCGATCGAGCATCGGCGGCGCCTTCTACCCGACCGGCTACTCGATGGTGATGTTCCCCAGCGCGCAAGACGCGGACCGCATCGGCCACCGCCTGATCGAAAAAGGCGTGAGCGGCGACGAGGTCTACCTGCTTCCCGCCGAGACGGTGCTCGCGGAGATCGCGCCGACGGTGAGTTCGGCCGACAGCCCCCTTCCCTCCGCCGGCACCGACGCGGCGACGGTGCGTGCCTACGCCAAGCTGGCGCAGGAGGGCCATACCGGCCTGCTCGTCAGGACCAAGGACGGCGCGGCGGCCGAGCGGCTGATGGAACTGGTGCGCACCGTGCCCTACTCCATCGCCCAGCGCTACCGCACGCTGGTGATCGAAGATCTCTGAGCCGACGGCGGCGCCCGCCAAGCGTCAGGCCGGCACCGCCATCGATACAGCCCGCTGCACCACGTCGCGGGCCATGGCCTGAGCCAGTTCGTGCTCGCCGAGGAAAACGGTGGCTGATGTTTCCTGCGTGAGCAACCGCGCTTCCTGCTCGTTGTGGCTGCGGATCACGGTCTGGATGGCGGGGTTGAGCGTGCGCGCGGTTTCCATCATCTGGCGCACGTTCATGGTGTCCGGCGTTGCAACCACCAGCACGCGTGCACGCGCGATGTGGGCCTGGATCAGCACCGCCGGGTCGGCTGCATCGCCCCACACCGCCGGCGTGCCTGCCTCGCGCAGCTTCTCGACCAGCTCGCGGTTCTGCTCCGCCACCACGTAGGGAATGTCGTTGGCGTCGAGTTCGGCCGCGATGCGGCGCCCGACCCGGCCGTAGCCCACCAGCACCACCTGCCGCGAGAGGTACTTGGCCTCGGTGGTCATGGGCAGCTCGGCCAGCGGGTCCTCGCGCATCTCCAGGCCGCGCGCGAAGGAGGAATGCGCATGCAGCCATTTCTGCATCGGCGCGATCAGGCTGAACCACAGCGGATTGGTGGCGATGGAAATCAGCGCCCCGGCCAGCACCAGGCTCTGCCCTTCCACCGGCAGCAGGCCCAGCGACACGCCCAGCCCGGCCAGGATGAAGGAGAACTCGCCGATCTGCGCCAGGCTCGCGCTCACCGTGAGCGCCGTGCCCAGCGGATAGCGGAACACCAGCACCAGCGCGCAGGCCGCGAGCGACTTGCCCAGCACGATCACCAGCACCACCGCCAGCACCTGCAGTGGCCGCTCGATCAGCACCGATGGGTCGAACAGCATGCCGACCGACACGAAGAACAGCACCGCGAAGGCGTCGCGCAGCGGCAGCGACTCCTGCGCGGCCCGGTGGGCGAACTGCGACTCGCGCATCACCATCCCGGCGAAGAAGGCGCCCAGCGCGAAGGAAACGCCGAAGAGCGCCGCCGACGCGTAGGCGATGCTCACGGCCGCCGCCACCACGCACAGCGTGAACAACTCGCGCGAGCCGGTGCGCGTGACCTGCCAGAGGATCCACGGGAACACGCGGCGCCCCACCACCAGCATCAGCGCGACGAAGCCGCCCACCTGCAGCAGCGTGAGGCCCAGCGTCTGCCACAGCGGGTCGGCATTGCCAGCTGCGCCTGCCCCGCCCTGCACGCCGAGCGTGCCCGCCAGCGGCGGCAGCAGCACGAGCACCAGCACCATCGCCAGGTCTTCCACCACCAGCCAGCCGACGGCGATGCGCCCGGTGAACGAATCGAGGATGCCCAGGCTTTCCAGCGCGCGCAGCAGCACGACCGTGCTCGCCACCGACAGCGCCAGCCCGAACACCAGCGCAGCGCCGGGGCTCCAGCCCCACCACAGGGCCAGGCCGCCGCCCAGCAGCGTGGCCACCGCAATCTGCGCGAGCGCGCCCGGCAGCGCGATCTTGCGCACCGCCAGCAGGTCGTCGAGGGAGAAATGAAGGCCCACGCCGAACATCAGCAGCATCACGCCGATTTCCGCGAGCTGGGCCGCGATGCCCGCGTCGGCCACGAAACCCGGCGTGAAGGGCCCGATGATCACGCCCGCCAGCAGGTAGCCGACCAGCGCCGGCAATCGCAGCCTGGCCGCAAGAAAGCCGAGCATGAGCGCCAGCCCCAGGCCGGCGGCGATCGTGTTGATGAGGGAGACGCTGTGGGGCATCGCTGCATTTTGCAGGAACGATGCCCGGCCTTTTGGTTCGTCAGGCCATCCGCGGACGGCAGCTCAGCCGGCCATCTTGCTGGTGCGGGCGGCGTCGAGCGCCTCGGGCTCCTGCGCCTCCACCCAGCTCTCGTTGTTGAGCCCGGCCTGCAGCCGGGCCTCGTCGAGCTCGTTGGTCCACTTGGCGACCACGATGGTGGCGACGCCGTTGCCGATCAGGTTGGTCAGCGCGCGGGCTTCCGACATGAAGCGGTCGATGCCCAGGATCAGCGCAAGGCCAGCCACCGGCACGTGCCCCACCGCCGACAGCGTGGCCGCCAGCACGATGAAGCCGCTGCCCGTGACGCCTGCCGCGCCCTTGGAGGTGAGCAGCAGCACCGCCAGCAGCGTGATCTCCTGCGTGAGCGTCATTGGCGTGCTGGTCGCCTGCGCGATGAACACGGCCGCCATCGTCAGGTAGATGGAAGTGCCGTCGAGGTTGAACGAATAGCCGGTGGGGATGACAAGGCCCACGCAGGTCTTGTTCGCGCCCAGGTTCTCCATCTTCTCCATCATGCGCGGCAGCACCGATTCGCTCGACGAGGTGCCCAGCACGATCAGCAGCTCTTCCTTGATGTACTTGATGAACTTCCAGATGCTGAACCCATGGAACTTCGCAATGAGCCCCAGCACCACGAAGATGAACAGCAGGCAGGTCAGGTAGAAGGTGCCCATCAGCTTGCCCAGCGAGAACAGGCTGCCCAGCCCGTACTTGCCGATGGTGAAGGCCATGGCACCGAAAGCGCCGATGGGCGCCAGCTTCATGATGTAGTTGACGATGCCGAAGAGCACGTGCGAGCCCTTCTCGATCACGTCGAACACCAGCGTGCCGCGGCCGCCGAAGCGGTGCAGCGCGAAGCCGAACATCACGGCGATCAGCAGCACCTGCAAAATTTCGCCCTTGGCGAAGGCATCCACGATGGTGTTCGGGATGATGTTCATGATGAAGTCGACCGTGCCGGTCATCTTGCCCGGGCCGGTATAGGCCGCGATGCTCTTGGTGTCGAGCGTGGCCGGATCGACGTTCATGCCGGCGCCGGGCTTGAGCACGTTCACCAGCACCAGCCCCACGACGAGCGCGATGGTGCTCACGACCTCGAAGTACAGCAGCGCCAGGCCGCCCGTCTTGCCGACCTTCTTCATGTCTTCCATGCCGGCGATGCCCACCACCACCGTGCAGAAGATGATCGGCGCGATGATCATCTTGATCAGCTTGATGAAGCCGTCGCCCAGCGGCTTCATCGCCTCGCCGGCCGCCGGATAGAAGTGGCCGAGCAGCACGCCGATGACCACGGCGGTGATCACCTGGACATAGAGCGAGCGGTACAGCGGGAGCTTTCTGGCGGGTGTGCTTGTTGTGCTTTCCATGTTTGCCTCCGGAGGGTTGAAGACTGTAGGACGCGTATTCGCGGTTTTCTATCCGTGGAACCCGCATCGTCGAAATGAAAAGACCCGCCGAAGCGGGTCTTGTCGATCAGGTGTAAGTCAGCATGCTTAATGCATGTGCAGGCCGCCGTTGACGGAGAAGTCAGCCCCCGTGCTGTAGCCGCCTTCATCGGTGGCCAGCCACGAGATGATGGAGGCGATTTCGCTGGGCTCGCCCAGGCGCTTGACCGGGATGGTGGCCACGATCTTGTCGAGCACTTCCTGGCGGATGGCCTTGACCATGTCGGTGCCGATGTAGCCCGGGCTCACGGTGTTGACCGTCACGCCCTTGTTGGCCAGCTCCTGCGCCAGCGCCATGGTGAAGCCGTGCATGCCGGCCTTGGCCGCCGAGTAGTTGGTCTGGCCCGCCTGGCCCTTGGCGCCGTTGACCGAGCTGATGTTGATGATGCGGCCCCAGCCCTTTTCCACCATGTCGCCCACCACCTGCTTGGTGACGTTGAACATGCTGTTGAGGTTGGTCTCGATGACCGCGCTCCAGTCCTCGGGCGTCATCTTGAGGAACATGCGGTCCCGTGTGATGCCGGCGTTGTTGACCAGCACGTCGATGGGGCCGTGCGCGGCCTTGGCGGCGGAGAAGGCTTCGACGGTGGATTGCCAGTCGCCCACATTGCCGACCGACGCGTGGAACTCGAAGCCTGCGGCTTTCTGTTCGGCCAGCCATTTGGCGTAGTCGCGCGTGGGGCCGCAACCTGCGACCACGGTGAACCCGTCCTTGTAGAGACGCTGGCAGATGGCTGTTCCGATGCCACCCATGCCCCCGGTGACATATGCAACTTTCTTGCTCATGAGATTTCCTTTGTGTAATGGCAAAAGCCTGAACGGCCGCCTTCACTCTAGCGAGTTTCAAGCCACGGGCCCTCTGAGGAAAACACTGAGCCAAGCTTGCAACCAGCTGTCACGAAGATTTGCGTCAGGCGGCCTTCGTGCTCACCCTCTATCCTCTCATCCGTGCGTGTCCGCACAGGCAAAAAACCCAAGGAGTTCCAAAGTATGAATTTCGGGATCATCGTCTTCCCCGACGTCGAGGAACTCGACTTCGTCGGCCCCTGGGAGATGCTCACCATGTGGAGCAAGCTGGCCGGCGGTCCCGAGCACTGCCTGATCGTGGCGGAGAAGCGCGAGCCGGTGGCCTGCGCCAAGGGCCTGTCGATCAACCCCCACGTCTCCTTCGCCGACTGCCCGCAGCTCGACTGCCTGCTCGTGCCCGGCGGCATGGGCACGCGCCGCGAGGTCGACAACGTCGTCATGACCCGCTTCCTCGCCGACCAGGCGCCCGGATGCACCACGCTGATGTCGGTATGCACCGGCGCCTTCGTGCTGCACGCGGCCGGCCTGCTGTCGGGCAAGACCGCCACCACCCACTGGGGATCGCTCGACCGCCTGCGCGCGCTGGGCGACGTGAAGGTGGTGGAGCAGCGCTTCGTGCAGGACGGCAACGTCTGGACCTCCGCCGGGGTATCGGCCGGTACCGACCTGATGCTGGCCTACATCGCCCACACCGCGGGCGAGGAAGCCGCCGCCAAGGTACAGCTGCAGTCCGAGTACTACCCCGCGGACACCATCTACGGCAGCACCGCGAGCCACGAGCGCGCGCCGGCCTACGTGAAGCGGCCCGGTCCGCGCTTCCAGGCCCGATGAGCGCGCCCGCCCTCCCCGAGCCGCTGCCGGTGCTCGCGGAACGTGTCGGCGAAGCGCTGCGCGCACGCGGCCAGACCGTGGCGGTGGTCGAGTCCTCGGCGGGCGGGTTGGTGTCGGCCGCCCTGCTCGCCATCGCGGGCGCCTCGGCCTATTTCAAGGGCGGCGCGGTCGTCTATTCGAGGCGCGCCGGCCGGGCATTGCTGAACCTGACCGCCGAAGACATGACCGGCCTGCGCGGCGAGACCGAACCGTACGCCCTGCTCGTCGCCGGCCGGGTGCGCGACACCCACCACGCGACCTGGGGCATCGCCGAAAGCGGCGCGGCCGGGCCTTCGCCCAGCCCGTACGGCGACGTGCCCGGGCGCGTATGCCTGGCGCTCGTCGGCCCCGTCACCGTGAGCCGCACCGTCGAGACCGGCAATGCCGACCGGCCCGCGAACATGGACCTGTTCGCGCGCCACCTGCTCGCCCTGTTCGACGAGACGCTGCGCGCACAGCCCGTCGACTGAGAAGCTCAGTCCGCCTGCACGCCAGCAGCGCGGATCACCTTGCCCCACTTGCCGACCTCCGCCGCAAGGTGCGTGCGCAGGCTCTCGGGCGTCTGCTTGTCCACCGGCACGATCTCCGAGCTGAGCTCGGCCAGGCGGCTCTTCACCATGTCGTCCTGCAGCCCCGCGCGCAGGGCAGCGTTGAGCTTCTCGATCACCGCGGGCGGCGTGCCCTTGGGCGCATAGATGCCGTGCCACACCCGCACGTCGAAGCCCTTGAGGCCTTGCTCGTCCAGCGTCGGGATGTTCGGCAGGCTCGACAGCCGCTGCGGCGTGGTCACGCCGAACACCTTCACCCGGTTGCCGTCCTTGATGACCGGCGCGGTCTGCGTGGTCTGGTCGCACAGCAGGTCGACCTGCCCGCCCATCAGGTCGTTGAGCGCCGGCCCCGCACCCTTGTAGGGCACGGTCGTCAGCTGCACTCCGATCTGGTTCATGAACAGCAGCCCGCACAGCTGCGACACCGCCCCCACGCCCGCATTGGCCAGCGTCACTTTGTCCTTGTTGGCCTTCACGTAGGCCAGCAGCTCCTGGTAGTTGCTGGCGGGAAAGTCCTTGCGCGAGAGCAGCGTCATCGGCACGTCCAGCACCTGGCCGACGTACTCGAAGTCCTTCACCGGGTCGTAGTTGAGCTTCTTGTAGAGCGCCGGCGCGGTGGCCATGCCCATGTGGTGGATCAGGATGGTGTAGCCATTGGGCGCCGCCTTGGCCACCCGCGCGGGGGCGATGGTGCCGCCCGCGCCCACGGTGTTCTCCACGATCACCGGCTGGCCCAGCGACTTGCCCATGGGAATGGCCAGCATACGCGCCACCACGTCGGTCGGGCCGCCGGCCGAGTACGGCACGACCATCGTCACCGGCTTGTCGGGCCATGCGGCCTGCGCCGATGCCGGCGCCTGCAAGGCGAGCAGGCAGGCGCCCGCCGAGGCGGCGATCAGGGTCTTGAGTTTCCAGGTCTTCTTCGTTGCTTTCACTTTCTTGTCTCCTTTGGTTGTTCTCTGGTCCGGTCGTCAGGTGTGTTCGAGTGCGAGCAGGCGCTTGGCCAGCCGCACCACCGGCGCATCGACCATGCGCCCGTCGAGGCTCACGACGCCGCCGCCGGCCGCTTGGATGGCCTCGACCACGCGGCGAGCCCACGCCAGCTCCTGCGCCGTGGGGCCGAGCCCCGCATGCACAGGCGCGACCTGGTCGGGGTGGATGCACAGCTTGGCGCCGAAGCCGCCGCGCCGGGCGCGCGCGGTGTCGGCCGCCAGCCGGGCGGCGTCTCGCCAGTCGGGCGTAACCCCGTCGATGGGCGCGGCAAGGCCGGCGCGGCGCGATGCCAGCAGCAGTGCGAGGCGCACCGGCACCAGCTCGACCTCGTCGGCATCGCAGGCCAGGCCCAGGTCGGCCTGGAAATCGAGGTTGCCGAAGGCCAGGCGCAGGACCTGCGGGCTGGTGGCGAGCTCGTCGACGGCGGTGAGGCCGGCGGCCGATTCGATCAGCGGCACCAGTACGGCCGAGGGGCCTGCCGCGGTGGCCAGCCGGGAGAGATCGGCCGCGCGTTCCGCCTTCGGCAGCACGATGCCGGCGATCAGGCCCTGCGCAGCGAGCGCTCCGACCTGCGCGCAATCGTCGTCATGCCACGGCGTGCCGGCCGCGTTGATGCGCACCAGCAGCCGTCGCCGGTCTTCGGCGGGCAGCGCGGCGAACGAAGCTGCCAGTTGCTCGCGCGCCTGCACCTTGCGCTCGGGCGCGACGGCGTCTTCCAAATCGACGATCACGCCGCCCGCCCCCGTGGCCAGCGCACGCGCATGACGCTCCGGCCGGTCGGCAGGCACGAAGAGAAAGGCGCGCGCCAGCGAAAGCGGCGGCGCGCTCACACCGCCCCCGCTTCGCGCAGCGCCGCGATGTCGGCCTCGCTACGTCCGAGGCTGCGCAGGATCGCGTCGGTGTGCTCGCCGACGGCCGGGATCGGGTCCATGCGGTAGTCGAAGGCGCTCTGGCGACCCGCCGGCAGCAACGCCGGGATGTCGCCCGCGGGCGAGCCGACCTGCCGCCAGCGCTCGCGCGCCTGCAGTTGCGGATGAGCCCAGAGGCCCGCCATGTCGTTCATGCGGGCGTTGGCGATCTGCGCGGTGTCGAGCCGCTCCAACACCTGGGTCGTGCTCAGCGCGCCGAAGGTCTCCACGATGATCGAGCGCAGCGCCTCGCGGTTCTCGTTGCGGCGCGCGTTGCTGTCGAAGCGCGGGTCGGCGGCCAGCCCCGCCTGCAGCAGCACCTTCTCGCAGAAGGTGCGCCATTCGCGCTCGTTCTGAAGGCCCAGCATCACGGTGCCGCCGTCGCCCGCGGGGAACGGGCCGTAGGGGTAGATGGTCGCGTGCGAGGCGGCGCTGCGCGGCGGCGGCGAAGCGCCGTCGTAGGCGTAGTACATCGGGTAGCCCATCCACTCGGCCAGCGCCTCGAGCATCGACACGTCGATGTGCGAACCCTTGCCGGTCTTGCCGCGCTGGAGCAGCGCCGCGAGGATGCCGGTGTACGCATACATGCCAGCGGCGATGTCGGCGATGGAGTTGCCCGACTTGCAGGGCTCCTCGGGCGTGCCCGTCACCGAGAGAAAGCCCGCCTCGCTCTGGATCAGCAGGTCGTAGGCCTTCTTGTCGCGGTACGGGCCGTCCTCGCCGTAGCCCGAGATGTCGCAGACGATGAGCCTCGGGTGCTTTTCCTGCAGCGTCTGCGCGCCCAGCCCCATGCGCGCGGCGGCGCCAGGTGCGAGGTTCTGCACCAGCACGTCAGCGTCGGCCAGCAGCTCCTGCAGCACCGCCAGCGCGGCGGGCTGCTTGAGGTCGAGCGTGAGGCTCTCCTTCGAGCGGTTCACCCACACGAAGTGCGAGGCCTCGCCGCTCACGCGGGCGTCGTAGGCGCGCGCGAAATCGCCCGCGCCGGGGCGCTCCACCTTGATGACGCGCGCGCCGAGGTCGGCGAGCTGGCGCGTGCAGAACGGCGCGGCGATGGCGTGCTCGAGCGAGATGACGGTGATGCCGTCCAGGGGTCTTGTCATTTGTCTTTTCTCTCCGGATCAGGCGAGCATGGCTGTCGCCTGCATCGTGAGCCAGCCGTCGGCGTCCTCGCCCCACAAATCGAACGTCTTTCCGTCGGCGCCCGGCTTGCCATGTACGCGGAACGGCGCGATATCGAAGGTCGGCCGCACCGCGCGGAACTCGAAGCGTACGAGCTGCGCGCCCGGCACGTTGCGGCGCAGCAGATCGACCAGCAGCGTCGCGATCAGCGGCCCGTGCACGATCAGGCCCGGATAGCCCTCGACCTGCGTGACGTACCGGCGGTCGTAGTGGATGCGGTGGCCGTTGAAGGTGAGCGCGGAGTAGCGGAAGAGCAGCACGTCGTCGGGCACGATGTCGCGGCTGAAGGCGGCGTCCTTCGGGGCGGGCGTGGGCGGCGGGCCGGCCTCGCCAGGCTGCGCTGCGGCGCGGTAGACGATGTCGTGCTCCTCGGTGAGCGCGAGGCCGCGTTCGTTGCGTACCTCGTGGCGCACCAGCACGAACACGAGTTCGCCGGTACGGCCCGCCTTGTGCGTGACCGAGACGATGCGCGAGGTGCGCTCCGCCCTGTCGCCCACCTGCAGCGGATTGCCCGGCTCCCACGCGAGCCGCCCGCCCGCCCACATGCGGCGCGGCAGCGGCACGGGCGGCAGGAAGCCGCCGCGCCTGGCATGGCCGTCCTCGCCGATCTCCGACTGGCGGTGGTGCGGCAGGAAATAGAGCCAGTGCCACAGCTCGGGCAGGCGCGTGCCGGCTGCCGGCAACGGATCGTCGCGGTCGAGCGTGGCGGAGAGAGCGCGCACGGGCGCGGCGGTGATGTCGTCGGCCAGCGTCTCGCTGCGGCCCTGCCAGGCCTGCAGCCTGGCCAGCGCTTCGCTGTCGATCGCGGGAGATGAAGTCTGTGTGTTGTCGCTCATGGGTTTCTTCGTCGTTCAGTCGACCGCGGCGCCGGAGGCCTTGACGATCCGCGCCCACTTGGCGAGGTCGTCGTGCAGCAGCGCGGAGAACTGTTCGGGGGTGGTCGGCGCTGCGATCTCCACGCCCTGCTGGTCGAGCTTGTCGCGCAGGTCCTTCGAGGCCAGCGCCTTGCGCGTGGCGTCCTGCAGCGTGGCGAGCACATCGGGCGGCACGCCGGCAGGGGCGAACAGGCCGATCCACAGCGTGCCGTTGTAGCCGGGCACGGCCTCGGCGATGGCGGGCACGTCGGGCAGCACGGGCGAGCGCTTCTCGCCGCTGACGGCCAGCGCGCGCAGCTTGCCGGCCTTGATGTGCGGCAGCGCCGAAGGCAGGCTCGCGAACACGATGGGCAGCTGCCCGCCCAGCACGTCGTTGAGAGCCGGCGCCACACCCTTGTACGGCACGTGCTGCATCGAGATGCCGGCCATGCTGTTGAGCATTTCGCCGAGCAGGTGGTTGAGCGTGCCGTTGCCGGCCGAGGCGTACTGGTAGTTCGCGCCCTTCGCCCGTGCGAGCTTCAGGAACTCGGCGAGGTTCTTCGCCGGGAACGACGGATTGACCAGCAGCACGTTGGGCACCGCGCCGATGAGGCCCACGGGTTTGAAGTCGCGCTCGGGATCGAAGCCCGGGTTCTTGTAGAGCGCCGGGTTGATCGCCTGGCTGCTGCTGATGGTCATGAGCAGCGTGTAGCCGTCCTTCGGGCCCTTGGCCACGAGTTGCGTGCCGATGTTGCCGCCCGCGCCGGGGCGGTTGTCGACCACCACGCTGGCGTTGTTCATCATCTCGCCGAGCTTCTGGCCGACGAGGCGGCCGACGATGTCGTTGGTGCCGCCGGCCGCCTGGGGCACGACGAGCGTGATAGGGCGGGAGGGATAGGTTTGCGCGAGCGCGGAGCCCGCCGCAAGCGCGAGCGGGGCTGCCAGCGACAGCAGCGCCCATGCGCGGAATTTGGTGTGTCTTGTCTCCATGGCCCGCATGGTCGGCCGCCCCACCCTCGCGCGCAATCTGCGATTTCGGAACCCAGCCTTCTGCAATGCCGAAGGCTCGCGCCATGCCGGCCCCTACCATCGCGGCATGCTCTTCGACCTCACCGACCTGCGCCTCTTCGTCGCCACGGCCGAACTCGGCAACCTCACACGGGCCGCCGAGCGCCAGCACATGTCGCTCGCCGCCGCCAGCGCGCGCATCAAGGCCCTCGAAACCCAGGCCGGGCTGCAGCTGCTGCAGCGCGAGGCTCGCGGCGTACGGCTGCTGCCGCCGGGCGAAGCCTTCCTGCACCACGCGCGCCTTGTGCTGCACCAGACGGAGCAGCTGCGAGCCGACCTGCTCGAATACGGCGGCGGCCTGCGCGGCCACCTGCGCGTGTTCGCCAACACCACGGCGGTGACCGACTTCCTGCCCGAGATCCTGCCGGGCTTCCTGGCGCGCAACCCGCGCATCAACGTCGACCTTCAGGAAAAACCGAATGCTCAGATCCCGCGCGGCGTGCTCGACGGCCGCGCCGACATCGGCATCGTCGCCGGCCGGGTCGACACGCTGGGGCTGGAGGCCATCCACTTCAGCACCGACCGGCTGGTGCTCGCCACCTCGCGCAAGCACCGCTTCGCCAAGCGCAAGAAGATTTCCTTCGCCGAGACGCTCGACGAAGACGCCATCGGCATGCAGCAAGGCAGCACGCTGCAGACCTTTCTTTCGCAGATCACCGACAACCTGGGCAAGCGGCAGAAGCTGCGCATCCAGCTCGGCAGCTTCGACGCCATGTGCCGGATGATCGGCAACGGGGTGGGCATCGGCGTGGTGCCCGAGTCGGCTGCCCGGCGCAACCAGGAAAGCATGCAGCTCGCGCTGATCGACCTCGACGACGCCTGGTGCGTGCGGGAGCGCTACCTGCTCGTGCGCGACCGCGCGGCGCTGCCGATCTACGCGCAGGCGCTGGTCGACACGCTATGCCGGCACTACGCCGAGCAGCAGGCTCCCACGTAAAGCTGAGGCGGGCACCGCAAAAACAGCAACTTGCGCGCGATTGCTGAACAACTCGCTCCGTCCCCATTTTCTGTGGGCAACTTTGGGGGTAACTCATGAGGAGCCTTGTAAAACGAATGCAAGTTATTGTTTTATAAGGGTATTCCTTAGTTTGCTCAAATTTTGGGCGGTGAACAACCTTGGCCGCCAAAACCGCCCCGCCGGGCCTTGGAACAGCCTTTCGATTGAATTTTTCACGGATTCCCGTGAACGGAAAACACCGTCAGGTCAGTCACTTGCGACGGGAATGTGGAAAAGCCGGCTTCTTCCCCATTTTCAGTGCACAACTTTGGGGATAACTCATGAGGAGCGTTGTAAAAGCAATGTAAGTCGTTGTTTTATAAAGGGAATAGTTAAACTGCCCAAATTTTGGGCGGTGAACAAGCTGCTCTGTGCGCGCTCGCCGCAGGGCGTGCGCGATCAATAAGGCGGCGCCTTGCGCGCCCTCTGCGCACGCGCCGCCTCGGTCCACCAGGCCAGGTCGTCGGCAAAGCGGCCGAAGGCGCGCTGCAGCGACTCGCCCGCCGGGCCCGTTGGCTCGCCGGCCGCATCCAGCGTCTGCGAGATCGGCCCGACGGCCAGCGTGCTCGACACCACGACCATGCCCATCTCCGACAGGATCGAATGCCACACCGTGCCCGAGCGCACGCCCGAGAAGCGCCCCGCCGAGTAGCTCGCGATGGCCGCGGGGCGCCAGAACCACTCTTCCAGGAAGTGGTCGGTGAGGTTCTTCAGGCCCGGCTGCGGGCCCCAGTTGTATTCGCCGGTGACGAAGACGAAGGCATCGGCCGAGCGGATCTTCTCTGCCAGCGCCTCCATCGCGGCGGGAGCGCTGCCCTTGGGGTACTCCTTGTACATGCGGTCGAGCATGGGCAGGTCGACCTGCTTCGCGTCGATCAACTCCGCGTCGTCGCCGCGCTCGCGCAGGCCGGCGACGATGAAGTCGGCCAGGCGCACGCCCATGCGGTCGGAGCGGTAGGAGCCGTAGAAGACCAGGATCTTGTCGCTCATCGTCGTTGCTCCGGCTGTGTGGGTGGCGGGGTGCTGCGCCTCGCTCAGGTCGGCGCCTGCAGCTTGTCCTGGGTGCGCGTGTCGAAGTCGGCCGCGTCGTGGCGCTCGTGCAGCTGGCTTGTCGGCTGGCCCCAGGTGCGGTTGACCATGCGGCCGCGCTGCACGGCCGGGCGCTGGGCGATCTCGTCGGTCCAGCGCAGCACGTTCTTGTATTCGCCCACCTGCAGGAACTCACCCGCCTCGTAGAGCTGCCCCTTGGCCAGCGTGCCGTACCAGGGCCAGACGGCCATGTCGGCGATGGTGTATTCGTCGCCCGCGAGGTAGCGGCTTTCGGCCAGGCGGCGGTCGAGCACGTCGAGCTGGCGCTTGGTTTCCATCGCGAAGCGGTCGATGGCGTATTCGATCTTCGTGGGTGCGTAGGCATAGAAATGGCCGAAACCGCCGCCCAGGTACGGCGCGCTGCCCATCTGCCAGAACAGCCACGACAGGCACTCGGCCCGTGCCGCCCGCTCGGTCGGCAGGAAGGCATTGCCGAACTTCTCGGCCAGGTATTGCAGGATCGAGCCCGACTCGAACACGCGGATCGGCTTGTCGCCGCTGCGGTCCATCAGCGCGGGAATCTTCGAATTCGGGTTCACCGCCACGAAGCCGCTGCCGAACTGGTCGCCGTCGTTGATGCGGATCAGCCAGGCGTCGTACTCGGCGCCCGCGTGGCCCAGTGCCAGCAGTTCCTCGAGCATCACCGTCACTTTCACGCCGTTGGGCGTGGCGAGCGAATAGAGTTGCAGCGGATGCTTTCCGACCGGCAGTTCCTTCTCGTGCGTAGCACCCGAGATCGGGCGGTTGATGTTCGCGAAGCGGCCGCCGCTCTCCTTGTTCCATGACCAGACGGTGGGCGGCGTGTAGGCTGTCGTGCCATTCATGCGATGAGTTCCTGGAGTTGAACCGACGATGATCATTCTCTACGACTGCGCCACCGCCCCCAGCCCGCGGCGCGCGCGCATCCTGCTTGCCGAGAAGGGCATTTCGCACGAGACCGTGCAGGTCGACCTAGTCCGTGGTGAGCAGATGGGCGAGGCCTACCGCGCGATCAATCCGCAGTGCACCGTGCCTGCCTTGCGCACCGACGAGGAAGACGGCCTGCTGCTAACCGACAACGCCGCCATCGCGGCCTGGGCGGAGGCGCGCTATCCGCAGCCGCCGCTGATGGGCGTCACGCCGCGCGAAAAAGCCGAGATCGCCAGCTGGAACTGGCGCATCGAATTCGAAGGATTGCTCGCCATCGCCGAGACGCTGCGCAACAGTTCGCCGGCGATGGCCGACCGCGCGCTGCCCGGCCCGGTCAACTACGCGCAGATTCCCGAGCTCGCCCAGCGCGGGCTCGCACGGATCCAGCATTTCTTCGACACGCTGAACGAGCGTCTGGCCGGCCGCGACTTCATCGCCACCGACCGCTTCAGCATTGCCGACATCACCGCCGTGGTGGCGGTGGATTTCGCCCGCGTGGTGCGGGTCAAGCCCGGGGAGCAGCACCCCGAGCTGCTGCGCTGGCGCGCGGCGATGGCGCAGCGGCCGTCGATGGCGATGGCACGCTGAGCCGGCGACAACGGCGCACCGGACGCCGTCATCGGAGCGAAGGAACGCCGCTCAGCGTTCGATGGTGAGCGCCACGCCCATGCCCCCGCCGATGCACAGCGAGGCAATGCCCTTCTTGGCGTTCTGGCGCTGCATCTCATGCAGCAGCGTCACCAGAATGCGGCAGCCCGATGCGCCGATGGGGTGGCCGATGGCGATGGCGCCGCCGTTGACGTTCACCTTGTTGATGTCCCAGCCCATTTCCTTGTTCACCGCACAGGCCTGCGCGGCGAAGGCTTCGTTGATCTCGAGCAGGTCGAGGTCGGCGGCCTTCCAGCCGGCACGCTGCAGCGCCTTGGTCGATGCGGGCACGGGGCCCATGCCCATGATGGCGGGGTCGAGGCCTGCGGTGGCGTAGCTGGCGATGCGGCCCAGCGGCTTCAGGCCCAGGGCTGCGGCCTTCTTGGCGGTCATGACCATCACGGCGGCGGCGCCGTCGTTCAGGCCCGAGGCATTGCCCGCGGTCACGCCGCCGGCCTTGTCGAAGGCGGGGCGCAGGCCGGCCAGGCCTTCGGCGCTGGTCTTGCGGTTGATGAACTCGTCGGTGTTGAAGACGACCGGGTCGCCCTTCTTCTGCGGAATGCTCACGCCGACGATCTCGTCCTTGAACTTGCCGGCGTCCTGCGCGGCGGCCGCCTTGGTCTGGCTGCCCAGCGCCAGTTCGTCCTGCGCGGAACGGTCGATGCCGTACTTCTTGGCGACGTTCTCGGCGGTGATGCCCATGTGGTACTGGTTGTAGACGTCCCACAGGCCGTCGACGATCATGGTGTCGACCATCTTCCAGTCGCCCATGCGCTGGCCGTTGCGCGAGTTGGGCAGCACGTGCGGCGCGGCGCTCATGTTCTCCTGGCCGCCGGCAATGACGATCTCGCTGTCGCCAGTGGCCACGGCCTGGGCCGCCAGCATCACGGCCTTCAGGCCCGAGCCGCACACGGCGTTGATGGTCAGCGCCGGGGTTTCCTTGGCGCCGCCGCTCTTCAGCCATGCCTGGCGCGCGGGATTCTGGCCCGCGCCGGCCGCCAGCACCTGGCCCATGATGGCCTCGCCGACCTGCTCTGCCGTGAGGTTGGCGCGCGCAATCACTTCCTTGATCACGATCGCACCCAGCTCCGTGGCCGGAATGCCGGCGAGCGAGCCGCCGAACTTGCCGACTGCCGTGCGGGCTGCCGAAACGATGACGATGTCTTCCATGAGGTTCTCCGTTGAAGTGATTTGAAACTCTGCTGCTACGGTCTTGCCGCCGTGCCGTACTCCGCCAAGCTTATGCCTTTGCCTTGACGTAGCGCCCCGGTGCCGGCTCGATGGCCTTGTAGGCCCTGCCGTTGCCGTACGCCTTGGGAGCGGGGATCTGCTTGCCCGCGTGCCCCTTGAGCCATTGTGCCCAGTCGGTCCACCAGCTGCCCGGGTGTTCCTGCGCGCCGGCCAGCCATTCGGTCTGGGTCTTGGGAAACTTGCCGTCCTCGCGGATCCAGTGGCTGCGCTTCTTCTTGGCGGGCGGGTTGATCACGCCGGCGATGTGGCCCGACGCTCCCATCACGAAGCGCTTCTTGCCAGGCAGCAGCTGCGTGGAGGCGTAGGCGCCGCCGATGGGCACGATGTGGTCCTCGCGCGAGCCGTAGATGTAGGCCGGGATGTCGATGCGCCCGAGGTCGATCTTCTCGCCGCACACGGTGAGCGCATTCGGCTTGGCCAGCTTGTTCTCGTGGTACGTGTTGCGCAGGTACCAGGCGTAGAACGGGCCCGGCAGGTTGGTGGCGTCGCTGTTCCAGTACAGCAGGTCGAAGGGCGGCGGGGTCTCGCCCTTGAGGTAATTGCCGACCACGTAGTTCCACACCAGGTCGTTGGGCCGCAGGAAGCTGAAGGTCGAGGCCAAGTCGCCGCCGGGCAGCAGGCCGCCCTTGCCCAACTGCATCTCGCGGTACTGCACCATCTGCTCGTCCACGAAGATGTCGAGGATGCCGGTGTCGCTGAAGTCGAGAAAAGTGGTCAGCAGCGTGACCGAGGCAGCCGGCTTCTCGCCGCGCGCCGCGAGTACGGCCAGCGCGGTGCTCAGGATGGTGCCGCCCACGCAGAAGCCCAGCGTGTTGATCTGCTTGCTTCCGCTGATCTCCTGCACCGTGTGGATCGCCTTGATGGCGGCGTTCTCGATGTAGTCGTCCCAGGTGGCCTTGCCCATCGACTCGTCGGGGTTGCGCCAGCTCACCACGAACACGCGGTGGCCCTGCTCGTTCGCATAGCGGATCAGCGAGTTCTCGGGCTGCAGGTCGAGGATGTAGAACTTGTTGATGCAGGGAGGCACCAGCAGGAAGGGCCGCTCGTACACCTTGGGCGTGAGCGGCTTGTATTCGAGCAGCTGGAAGAACTCGTTCTCGAACACCACGGCGCCCTCGGTGGTGGCCACGTTGCGTCCCACTTCGAAGGCGCTCTCGTCGGTCATGCTGAGGTGTCCCTGCTTCACGTCGTGCAGCAGGTTCTGGATGCCCTTGGCGATGCTCTCGCCCTGCGTGTCGATGGCCTTCTTCTGCGCCTCCGCATTGAAGGCCAGCGAATTGCTGGGCGCCGAGGCGGCCATCCATTGCTCGACGGCGAAGCGCAGGCGCGCCTTGGTTTTTTCGTCGGCCTCGATGGCCTCGGCCATGCTCAGCATGGTGCGGCCGTTGAGCAGGTACACGGCCGCGGAGAAGGCCGACAGGGGATTGTGGCCCCAGGCGTCTCCAGCGAAGCGCTTGTCGCCCTCGGGCTTGGCGTCGAAGCCTTGTCGCCAGAGCTCGGTGGCCTCGGCGAGGTATTGCTGCTGGATGGACTGGAGTTTTTCGGGATCGATGGAGAAACGGGGCAGCTCGGGCATCTTCATGCCCTGCGGCAGCTCCCATAGGGGCGTGCCGCCGACGTTGAAGGCCGAAGCCCCTTGCGCGGCGGACTGCTGGAACGACTCCAGCGCCTTGCTCCACCCTTCCGAAAGTGCCTGCTGGAAGGGCGCGAACGCATCGGCCCCCGCTGCTTGTTGCTTCATCATGTCTCCTGGTCCTCGCCTGAAACGGTACGGATGGCTTGCGTGTTTTGAGTATGCTGCATTCAAAGGGCGCTCACAACGCTACCCCCACCACTTACCAGCTGAAACTTTCCGTGTTTGTCCATCTGATCGTCATCGGTTGGTTGTATGTCGCCTTGATGATGGCCGTGGCCGAGGCCACCAACACCACCGGCACCGTGCTGGGCGCCATCTTCACATTTCTTTTGTACGGTTTGGCGCCGGTCGCACTGGTGGTTTACCTGATGGGCACTCCCGCGCGGCGGCGCGCCATCAGGCAGCGTGAACTCGAGGCGCAGGAAGCCGCGCGGCGAGCAGCCGCCGAAGAAGCACGGCAGCCGACCGGAACGACGGGGTCAGACCTTCCAGACCAGGGCGGCGAAGCGCCCGCTGATGCCGTCGCGCCGGTGAGAAAAGAACCGTGACGGGTTGCCGACGGTGCACCACGGGTCGCTGCCGTCGTTGCCATGGATCGACTCCACGCCCGCCGCGCGCAGCCGCTGGCGTGCCAGCCCGGGCAGGTCGGCGAGCCATTTGCCGGGAGCAGGCGCGGGCCGGAAGCAGGATGCCGCCTCGGGCGCATGCGCCTCGAAGGCAGCCTTGACCTCCGACCCCACCTCGAAAGCCTTCGGACCGATGCACGGCCCCAGCCAGGCGATGACTCCTGAAGCGCGATCGAACGACCTCGCCGTCTGCTCCAGCACACCGCCGGCCAGCCCGCGCCAACCCGCATGCGCCGCCGCCACGCGATGCCCGGCTTCGTCGGTGAAGAGCACCGGCAGGCAATCGGCCACCATGATCGTGCAGGCCACGCCTGCCGTGGTCGCGGTACAGCCGTCCGCAGCCGTGCCGTCGTTCACGGCGCTAGAGGCGGCATCGAGCTCGACCACGCCCGTGCCGTGCACCTGCTGCAGAAAGACCGGACGAGCCCCGATGGCAGCGCGCAAACGGTTGCGGTTCTCCGCCACGTGCGTGGGCTCGTCGCCCACGTGGTCGCCGAGGTTCAGGCTCTCGTAGCGCCCTTGCGAGACGCCGCCCTCGCGCGTGGTGCACACGGCCCGCACGTTCGGCGGCGCAGGCCACTCGGGCACGAGCCAGCTTGCATCCATCGGCTTCAGGCTTCCGCGTCGGGGGCCCGCGAGGGCTGCGCGCGCTGGAAGGCCTCGTGCTCCATGCAGGCGTCGAAGGCAGCCATGGTGCGCGGCAGGCCGCTGAAGTCGCAGTCGAAGCGGCGGCCGTTGAAGATCTGCGGCACCAGGCAGCAGTCGGCCAGCGTCGGCGTGTCGCCCCAGCAGTAGGTGCCGGCGGGGTATTGCGCGAGCTGGCGCTCGAAGGCCATCAGACCGTCGCGCACCCAGTGGCGGTACCAGGCGTTCTTGGCTTCCTCGTCGAGCTTCAGGTCCTTCACGAGGTACTTGAGCACGCGCAGGTTGTTCAGCGGATGGATCTCGCAGGCAATCGACTGCGCCAGCGCGCGCACGTGGGCGCGGGCCACCGGGTCGCGCGGCAGCAGCGCGGGCTCGGGATGCGTTTCGTCGAGGTACTCGATGATGGCCATGGACTGCGAGAAGCGCTCGCCGCCGTCTTCGAGCAGCGGCACCAGCCTGTCGGCGGAGATGGCGGCGTAGGGGCCGGTGCGGTGATCGCCGCGCGCGATGTGCACCGGGATGTATTCGAAATCGAGGCCCTTCAGGTTGAGGGCGATGCGCACGCGGAACGAGGCGGAGGAGCGGAAATAGTTGTGCAGCTTCATGATCCGGCAAGCATAGCGCTCCCTCCGAAACGCAGCGTCAGGAGCGGGCTATAGCCGCCAGCACGCAGCGCAAGCCCAGCAGCGCGGCCTTCGGCGAGGTGGCGGCGACGGCCTCGCGCCACTCGCCGAGGATGCGGCGCGCGGCCTCTTCCTCGCGGGCGGCGATGCCGATGCGCCATGGCCCCAGGGTGCCGGGCTCCTCGCCCTCGCCGTGGTTGTGCCGGCCCTCGCCGTAGGGGCGCCCCTCGGAGCAGGCGCGGCAGAGCATCTGCATGCTGGTGGTCCAGTTCTCGGCGCTGGCGTCGGCGGCCTCGAAGCGCGTCACCAGCGCGTCGATGTCTTCCCTGGTCGCATCCTCGACGGTGACTTCGTAGGTCGAATAGTCCGAAGGCGCAATGAGCTCCAGCGCGTCGAACACCGGCACCTCGCGCTCGCCCCGCAGGCGGTAGCCGTTGGCCGCGCCGTCGTGCAGCACGAGGTCGCCGTAGCGGTGGCCGCAGTCGGGCGTGGGCACGTTGCGCAGGATGGCGCGCGCCGGGTCGATGCGGTCGGCCCAGACAACCTCGCTGGCTTCGAGTCCATGCACGCGGATGGGCGTGAGCCCGATGAAGAGATCGACCGGCCCCTCGCCCTCGGGCACCGCGATGCCGTACTGCCGCCAGGCGCTGCGTGCCGCGGCCCAGTCGCCCAGGGCGGTGGCCGCGATGCCCAGGTTCCAGATCGCGCCTTCGTTGCGCGGGTCGCACTGCACGGCACGGGCGTTGGCCTGCAGCGAGGCGGCCCACTCGCCGCGGTACTTGTGGATGAGGCCGATGTTGTACCAGGGGGCCGACCAGTTCGGCAGCACGGCGCCGGCCTGCGCATAGGCTTGCAGCGCACCGTCCTGGTCGCCTTCCTCGTCGAGCCGGCGGCCTAGTTCGTTGAGCGCGTTGGCCTTGCCGGCCTTGCCGAATCGGATGGGCATGGTGGGAAATGAGGGGAATGGAGAAGAAATACGCCGCGCGGGCCGTCTATTGTGGGCCTCCCGCCTCTGGCACACTGCCGGTTTCCCGCTTGGCTTCCCTGAAAAAAGGACACGTCTCCATGGCTTCCGAGTTCGTCTTCGCCCCGCCCGCCGCCGTTTCGGTGCCGGTGGCCGGCCAGTCAGCCCGCTTTCCGGTGCACCGCATCTACTGCGTGGGCCGCAATTACGAAGATCACGCCAAGGAAATGGGTTTCACCGGCCGCGAACCGCCCTTCTTCTTCATGAAGCCCGCCGACGCGCTGGTGGTGGTCGATGCTGGCCAGACCGGCACCATGGCCTACCCCTCGCTCACCAAGAACCTGCACCACGAGATCGAGCTCGTGGTCGCCATTGGCACCGGCGGCAAGAACATCGCCGCGGCCGACGCCCACAAGCACATCTACGGCTACGCGGTCGGCCTCGACATGACGCGCCGCGACCTGCAGAACGACATGAAGAAGCAGGGCCGCCCCTGGGACATCGGCAAGGGCTTCGAGCAGAGCGCGCCCATCGGCCCCATCGTGCCCGTGGCGCAGGCCGGCGACGCCGAGAAGGCCGAGATCTCGCTGCAGGTCAACGGCACCGACCGCCAGCGCAGCAACGTGAGCAAGCTGATCTGGAACGTGGCCGAGACCATCGAGCACCTGTCGGCGGCCTGGGAGCTGCAGCCCGGCGACCTGATCTACACCGGTACGCCCGAGGGCGTGGCGGCCGTGGTGGCCGGCGACACGCTCGTGGGCGAGGTCGCGGGCCTGCCCAAGCTGACCGTCAAGGTCGTCTGAAGGACGGCGGTCGGTTTCATGCTCCTGCGCGTACCCATCAAGCATTGCAAGAACTGCGGCACCGCGGTGGTCTACCGCGTGCCGGACGACGGCGACACCAAGCAGCGCGCCGTCTGCCCGGCCTGCCACACCATCCACTACGAGAACCCGCTGAACGTGGTCGGCACCATCCCCGTGCTGGGCGACAAGGTGCTGCTGTGCAAGCGCAACATCGAGCCGCGCTGGGGCAAGTGGACGCTGCCGGCCGGCTTCATGGAGCTCGAAGAGACCACCGCCCAGGGCGCGGCCCGCGAGACCGACGAGGAGGCCGGCGCGAACTTCGAGCTCGAGGGCCTGTTCTCGGTGATCAGCGTGGTGCGCGTGGGACAGGTGCACCTGTTCTACCGCGCGCGCCTGCTCGACGACAAGTTCGACCCGGGCCACGAGACCATCGAGGCGCGGCTCTTCACCGAGGAAGAGATTCCCTGGGAAGAGATCGCCTTCCGCACGGTGCGCGAAACGCTCGAGCACTACTTCGCCGACCGGCGGCGCGGCAGCTTCGACCGCGTGCACGAACTCAGCATCGTCTGACCAGATCCATGAACAAGAAACTTCGCGCCACCCTCCTGTGCGGCGCCAGCCTCGGCTTCGCATTCGCGGCAGCGGCGGCCAGGGCGGAAACCGTGGGCGACGTCGACACCGCCTTCAAGCTCATCGGCCCCGACCACAAGATCGTGATCGAGGCCTACGACGACCCCAAGGTCAACGGCGTGACCTGCTACGTCTCGCGCGCCAAGACCGGCGGGCTGGCCGGCGCGTTCGGCGTGGCCGAGGACAAGGCCGAAGCCTCCATCGCCTGCCGCCAGGTCGGCCCGGTGAGCATCACGCAGCCGCTGCCCAAGCGCGAAGAGGTCTACAGCGAGCGGCTGTCGGTGCTCTTCAAGCGCCTGCGGGTGGTGCGCATGGTGGACGCCAAGCGCAACACGCTGGTCTACCTGACCTACTCCGACCTGCTGATCGACGGCTCGCCCAAGAACAGCGTGACGGCGGTGCCCATCGACCGCGGCACGCCGATCCCGCTCAAGTAGCCGGCGGCCAATGTCCTCTTCACAGCCGGTTGCTCTTTCGCGCAGCGCCGGCGCGGCGGTTTGCTAGCATCGCCCGCTTGGCGCGCCCCGGGGCGCGCCGGTTTGCAGGAACCCTCCGCAACGAACCCGTTCGAACAGAGCCCATGCACCTTCAGACTTTAGTTTTACGCACCGGCGCCATGGCGCTGCTCGCCGCGGGCCTCGCGGCCTGCTCCACGGTCGACCTCAACAAGCCCTGGCCGGAGCCCCCGGCGGCCAGACCGCCGGTTCAGCAGCGTCCGGCGGCATTGTTCATCCGCCCCGCGAACGGCCCGACCATTGCCCGCTTCGACGGCGACCGCGTCAAGGGCATCGACATCGCCGGCAACCTCGGCGACCCGGTCGTCGCCTCGGCCGACGGCCGCGTGGTGTACGTGGGCGGCGAACTGCCGGCCTACGGCAACATGGTCATCGTGAAGCACAACGAGACCTTCCTCACGGCCTATGCGCACGTGCAGACCATCCTCGTGAAGGAGAACGCCGTCGTCCGCCAGGGCGACAGGATCGCCGAGATGGGCCGCAGCAACGCCGACCGCGTGAAGCTGCGCTTCGAGATCCGCAAGAACGGCAGCCCGGTCGATCCCGAGCCGTATCTCAGCGGCCGGCTGATGCAGTAGCGGCTGGCGGCCACGCTCGCCGCCAATAAAAAAGCCCCCTTTTCGGGGGCTTTTGGCTTTCTGGGGAGCGCTGAATACCGTGCCCTTCGCCCGCGTCACGGCAGCACGGCGTTGGTGTCGCGCAGCACGATCTCGCGCCAGCTGCTGTCGTAGGTGCTGACGAACATGTCGCGGAAGGACACCGAGCCCTGCGCCGGCAGGTTGAAGCTCTTCGATGCCGTGCCCGTGGCCGACGGCGCCACGTCGGCCCGGTCTTCCGCGCCGGCCGACGAGCCGGCGATCAGTTTCAGGAAGAACTGCGCCGCGAAGGCGGGGTCCAGCCCGGTCGCGCTGATCGAGAAGTCGCTGCCGCCAACGTAGGAGGCCAGGGCCGGCGTGGTCGTGTAGTCCGGGTAGCTGACTGCGGCGGCTTCCGCCAGCGTCAGAGGGCGGCCATGGAAGCGGTGCTTGTAGACGATGTCGAAGCCGCTGATCTTGGCCACCGTCGTGCCGTCGCTCTCGTAGGCGGTGAAGGTGTACTCGGGCGTGGCGGGGAGCGCCGCGATCGCGCTGTCGCTCAGGCCTGCGTTCTGCCGGCCGTTGCAGTTCGTCGTCAGGTAGTAGTAGTTGAAGTTCGGGCTGCCATCGATGGGCCATGCGCCGCCGCCCGACGGACGCGAGTGGCGCAGGCCGCCCGGGGGCAGCCCCGGCCCGGTGACGACCACCGACGCCACGGTGGCGCTGTTGGCGGTGTTCATGTCCTGGATCTCGAACTGCAGCGAGCTGCTTACGCAACCCGTCGCCTTCTCCTTGGTGGCGTGGACGTGCGGGTTGATGTCCAGCACGCGCCCGTCGCCGCGCAGGCGCCATGCGCCGTCGGTGCCCTTCACGATCTGCATGCCCTGCGTGTTGCTGAAGGCGATGCCGTTCTTGTCCTTGTGGGTGAATTCGACGAAGGCGCGCGGGCTCGTGTTGTTCGCGTCGATGGTGTAGTTGATGCGCCGGATCACCACGTCGGTGAAGCTGGCGCCGATGAGGCTGGTGTCGGTCGCCGTCTCGTTGGCGAACTGCGAGGCCGAGAGGTCGGAGAACCTGAAGCCGTAGGTGCCGGTGACGGGATTGGTGCCGTCGGTCATCAGCGACAGCAGCTGCGACGGCGCAGGCAGCCCGGTAGCGAACTTGCCCACGAAGTCCGAGAGCACCTTGCGGATGGCCACGACGTCGTCGGCCGCCGTGTCCATGCCGGAGCCGCTCATCGGCGTGGCGGCGGGCTCGGCCGCTGCCTTCACGGCCAGGTCGTCGGCAATCTGCTGCTGGGTGACGATGTTGGTGATGGTCGCCACGTTGGTGGCCGGGTCGACGCTCACGCGCAGCACGTCGAGCGCCTTGTCCAGCGCGCTGGACAGCGGCGTGAAAGCAGTGCGCAGCAGGTCGATGCTGGCGTCCACGCCCATCGCCTGCAGCACCGGCAGCAGCTTGGCCTTCAGCGCGTCGCTCTCGGCCTTGAGCTCTTCGGCCGAGAGCGAGGCGAACTCGCCGCCGTCGAAATACTGCGAGGCCAGCCGGCCGGCGATGTTGGCCACCACCAGGTCGGTCAGCGGCGTGATGTTGATGTTGCCGTTGACGTCGGCCGCGGTGGCGGCCGAATGGATCACCGTGCGCTCGCCAGCCACCGTGCCCTCGGCGCGGAAGACGAAGGGCGCGGTCATGCCGCTCACGTCGACTGTGTACTTGCCGTCGACCAGCGGCACGGTCTTGCTCGCGCCCTTGGCGTCCTTGACGGTGACGGTACCCACCAGCGGCAGGCCCGAGGCCGCCGTGCCCGAAAACGTAACAGGCGCCGCCGGTTGGTCGCTCGCGGGCGGGTTGCTGGCCGGCGGGTTGCTCGCGGGCGGGTTGCCGGAGGCAGGGAAGCCGGCAAAACCACCGCCGCCGCCGCCCCCACCCCCGCCACAGGCGCCGAGCGAGATCAGCAGCGCCACGGCGCACGCGCAGCGCGTCGTCTTGAAGAAGGACTGGCCGGAGGCCGCGGAGGTCGGGAAGTTTGTTTTCATGGATGGTCTTGTCTAGTGAAGGAGCAAACAAAAGAATCAACTCGTAACACGAGCGGTGCGATTCTTCTGGAGCCCCCTCCTGCCGACCATCCTCTGTTTTGAGGATGCGGGCTGCGCCCGCCTGGGGCCTGTTCGCACTATTTCCGGGGTCGCGAAGGGCAGCCAGGGCGGGCCAATCAAGGCGCGGGACGACGCGTGTGCATGCGCACACGCTAGGAGCGCAACGCCGAGTGGCGCGCCCTGGCTGCCCTTCCCGCAGGGTTGGCGTGCACCACCGGGCCGGCTGCGAGGCGCCCCTTCGAGCGCCAACGCGACCCCGGAAATAGTGTGAACAGGCCCTAAAGCAGGCTCTCGGGTACCAGCGGTGCGAGCAATTCCAGCTTCCACCTCGACCAGAAGTCCGTTTCGGGCTCCCGGTGCAGGATGGTGTCGGCCGCGTCGCCCGAGGCCGGGCTCACCCACTCGATGGCGCCCGTCGGGCCCAGCTGGAGCTGGTAGGCGCCGTCCAGTCGTATGAAGCCGATCAGGCTGGTGAGCTGCTGCGCGATCTGCGGGCTGAAGATGAAGATGCCGACCTCGGTGTTGTGCAGCATCGAGCGCGGGTCGAAGTTCATCGAGCCGATGAAGACGATCTTGCGGTCGATCACCGCCGACTTGCCGTGCAGCCGGCCGCTGGCCGAGCCGTACATGCCGAAGCGCTTCGTCTGCTCCACCCGCTTGGGGCTCAGCTCGTAAAGCTCCACGCCCAGGCGCAGCATCTGCGAGCGATAGCGGCGGTAGCCGATGTGCACCAGCGACTCGTCGGTGGCCGCCAGCGAATTGGTGACGATGGTGTAGCTCACGCCGTTGCCGCGCACGAGGCGGATGGTTTCCATGCCGCCGCGCCCCGGGATCAGGTAAGGCGTGGTCTGCATGATCTCGTTCTCGGCGCCGCGCAGGTAGCGCCGCACGTTGTAGAGCACGCTGTCCTTCGACTCGTCGGCCGGAAGGCCGCGCGCCTCGTCGGTCTGGCCCAGCGCCTTGGCGGGCGGATCGGCGTATGCCTCGGCGCGCGCCCATACCAGCTTCAGCTCGCCTGCGGCAAGATCCCTGGCCAGTGGGTTGTTGCCCAGCAGGTCGGTGGAGCCGGGCTCCTCGGGATGCAGCTCTTCAGGCCCGGTGGTGAGGCGGTCGAAGCGCTCGCGCAGCTGCCGGGGCGTCTCGCCGGTGGGCGGCACCAGCGACTCGATGGGGTAGACGTACTGGCTGTTCCAGTACATGTCGAACAGCGACGACAGCCTGGGCACCACCTCGCCGGCCACCAGCGTGTCGATGTCGATGAAGTTCGAGCCCCCGTCGCGCAGGAAGTACTCGTTGGCCATGTTGCGCCCGCCCATCACGCCGATGGTGTTGTCCACCACGTAGAGCTTGTTGTGCATGCGGCGGTGCACGCGGTCGAAGTCCAGGATCGACCATGCCCAGCGCGTGCCCAGGCGGTCGCGCCCGGCGGGAAAGGGGTTGAAGAGCCGCACCTCCACGTTGGGGTGCGACGCGAAGCTGGTGAACAGCGGGTCGGCGCCGGCGGTGTAGAGGTCGTCCACCAGCAGCCGCACGCGCACGCCCCGGTCGGCCGCGTCGCGCAGGGCGCGCAGCAGGTAGCGGCCGGTCTCGTCGTTCTGCACGAGGTAGTACTGCACGTCGATGGAGCGCTGTGCCCGGCGCGCGAGCTCGATGCGCGCGTGCAGCGAGAACTGCGGCATCGGCAGCAGCCGGAACCCGCTCAGCGGCTCGCCGGGCGGCGCCGCCGCCTTCACCAGGCGGCCGAGCGTGGTGTCGGGGCCATCGGCAATGGCGGTCGAGGGCTTGCGCTGCACTTCCGTCGGCAGGCCGGCGCAGCCCGCCATGAAAAGCGCCGCGATGCCGAGCAGCAGCCACGCCAGCCATCGGACATGCGGTTTGTCGGCTGTCCGGCGGCGGGAATTCGGCATGGATGGCGGCGCGTGGTTTGGGGTCGTGGGTCGGGCGTGGCCCGGGGAAAGGCCTGGAAAAGGCTCGCGGTTTCTACCACGAGCCCGGCGCATGTGCTGCGCCGCCGCACGAGATTCAAGACCCGGTCAGGCGCGGCGCGACGGCGCCCATTGCCTGACGAAATGATCGGCCCGCAGCGTGGCCCGTTCGACCGCCGCGTCCCACGACAGCTGCTGGGTGATGACGAGCGCACAGCGCGGAATGCCGCTGAAGCTCAGTTCGGCGATGCCGGCATAGGTGCCGCTGGGCGTACGCATGAGCTCGATCCAGCCCGTCCAGCCTTCCGGAACGCTGAGAGCGAGTCGAGCACCGTCCATGATGGATTCACCGTCACCCATTGAATGCGTATTTTTTGGAATTTAAACCCTAAGAACTACTCTTGGCCAGAGGGGTGACGAGGGTAAAGGCTGGGGAGCCAGAGGGCATCACGCGAACATGGGAGGCCCGGGCCCACCGCCGCCGGACGAGCCCGCGAGGCGGCTTTGGCTTTTGGGCAAGATCGGGGTGCATGAACAGGATGACGACGAACTCCAGGAACACGGGCAGCCGCGGCCGGCCCGCGGCGGCAACCACCCTCGCCCTGTTCGACGACCCGCCCCGCGCGGCGCGCGAGCCGCTGGGCACGGCCGCCTTCGTGCTGCCCGGCTTCGCACTGCCTTTCGTCGACGAGCTGCTGTCCGCCATCCGTGCCGTGGAAGCGCAGGCGCCGTTCCGCCACCTGGTCACGCCCGGCGGCTTCACCATGTCGGTCGCGCTCACCAACTGCGGCGCGCTCGGCTGGACCAGCGACCGGCGCGGCTACCGCTACAGCGCCACCGATCCCGACAGCGGCAGGCCCTGGCCCGCCATGCCCGAAGCGCTTTCCCGGCTGGCGCGCGAAGCGGCTTCGGCGGCCGGCTTCGACGGCTTCGCGCCCGACGCCTGCCTGGTCAACCGCTACGCACCCGGCGCGCGGCTGTCGCTGCACCAGGACAAGGACGAGCGCGACTACGGCGCGCCCATCGTCTCGGTGTCGCTGGGCATGCCGGCCGTGTTCCTGTTCGGCGGCCATGCGCGCGCCGACAAGGCCGCGCGGGTGCCGCTGGCGCACGGCGACGCGGTGGTCTGGGGCGGCGAGGACCGGCTGCGCTACCACGGCGTGCTGCCGCTGAAGGACGAGCCGCATCCGCTGCTGGGCCCCGTGCGCATCAACCTCACGTTCCGCAAGGCGGGCTGACACGCATGCAGGCCATCGACGAAGAGAAGACTGAGAAGAAGAGCACGAAGGGCACGAAAGGCACGAGCCCCGGCGCCGCCGTGCGCCAGCTCTATGCGGCGCTGTGGCACTTCGCGGCCGGCGCGCGTGCGCAGCTGCTGTCGGCCACCGCGCTACTCGCGGCCTCGCAGCTGATCCGCCTCGCGCTGCCCTACCTCGCGGGCCAGGCCATCAACGCCCTGCAGCGCGGCGAGCTCGGCACGGCCGGCCGCTGGATCGCGGCGCTGGCCGGCGTGTACGTGGGCGCCTGGGCGCTGCACGGGCCGGGCCGCATCCTCGAGCGCAACGTGGGCGTGAAGGTGCGCGAGGCGCTGGCCGACCAGCTGTATGCGCGCATCGCCGCCGCGCCGCTGGCCTGGCACGAGGGGCACCACTCGGGCGAGCTGCAGCACCGCGTGCACCAGGCCAGCCGCGCGCTGTCGGATTTCGCGCAGAACCAGTTCATCTGGCTCACCAACGTCGTCAACTTCGTCGGGCCGCTGGTGGCACTGGCGCTGCTGTCGCGCACCAGCGGCATGACCGCGCTCGCGGGCTATGTGCTGATCGGCCTGGTCATCGTGCGCATCGACCGCGCGCTCATGAAGCTCGCGCGCGCCGAGAACGACGCCGACCGCCGCTACGTGGCCGCCCTGCTCGACTTCCTGGGCAACGCCTCGACCGTGATCGGCCTGCGCCTGCAGGGTGCCTCGCGCCTGCTGCTGCGCCGCCGCATGGCCGCCATTTCGCTGCCGCTGAAGCGCGCCGTGGTGCTGAACGAGGGCAAGTGGTTCGCGGTCGACCTGATGGGGCTGGCGCTGACCTGGGGGCTGGTGGTGATCTACGTGTGGCAGGCCCGCGCGCCGCGGCAGGTCGTGATGCTGGGCGCCGTGTTCATGATCCACCAGTACGCGCAGCAGGCCGCCGGCGTGGTCACCTCGGTGGCCGCCAACTTCAGCTTCTTCGCGCGCATGCACACCGACTACGGCAGCGCCGGGCCGATCTGGCAGGCGCCCTCGGACAAGGAGGCGCTGGCCACGCCGCCCGGGCAGGTGCCGGCGCACGAGCGGGTAGAGGCCGACGCGAGCTGGCGGCAGCTGCACATCGAGGCGCTGCAATGGCGCTACGCACCGCGCGGCGCGCCGGTCGACGAAGCCGGCATCGCCGAGCCCACCGTGCGCAGCGGCCTGCATGACGTGGCACTGACGCTGCGGCGCGGCCAACGCATCGCCCTCGTCGGCCCGAGCGGCGGCGGCAAGAGCACGCTACTGCGCGTGCTGGCCGGGCTCTACGCACCCGGCAGCGGCACGCTGCTGCTCGACGGCCAGCCCGCCGACTGGGCGCGGCTGCGCCGGCTGGCCACGCTGATCCCGCAGGAAACGGAACTCTTCGAAGCCAGCGTGCGCGAGAACCTCGCCTTCGGGCAGCCGCACGACGACGCGCTGCTGCATGCCGCGCTGCACACCAGCACTTTCGACGAAGTGCTGAAGGCGACCGGCGGCGACCTGGACACCGCCGTTTCGGAGCGCGGCTTCAATCTTTCAGGCGGCCAGCGCCAGCGGCTGTGCCTCGCGCGCGGCGTGCTCACCGCACAGGGCAGCTCGCTGCTGCTGCTCGACGAGCCGACCAGCGCGCTCGACGCCAACACCGAGGCGCGCGTGCTGGAGCGCATCGCCGGCGCGTTCCCCGATGCCTGCCTGATCGCGTCGGTGCACCGGCTGAGCCTGCTCGAGCGTTTCGACACGGTGGTGCTGATGGAGGCCGGCCATGTGCTCGACCACGGGCCGTTCGAAGAGGTGCTGGCGCGGCAGCCATTGCTGCGGCACATGACGGCGGGCAGCGCCCCTGCTCAAGCCGCGCAACAGGAAGCGGAAACCTGAGGAAGCGGAAACCTGAAGCCGGCCCGCTCAGGCCTGCCCCTAGGCTCCTTCCGTTCTGTCGTGCACCCATCGCATGGCCTGCTGCTCCGCATGGCGCAGCGCCTCGGCCTCGGTGCCGTAGGAGGCGTTGTCGGTGTCGGCGGGCAGTTCGATGTCGTCCTCGCCCGCCGAGGGCGTGCGGCAGATCACGACGGGCCTGTAGGTCTGGTCGTCGAGCCGCTCGGCGCGGCACAGGAACAGCCGGCCGCGATAGCTGAACGTGACGAGGCGTTCGTCGAATGCGGGCGGTGTGGTTTCCATGGCATGGGTCCTTTGCTTGCTTGTTTTCCAAAAGAGGCCGCGATACGCAGCCCCAACGTCGTTCCGGGCCTACAGACAGAACCCGCGCGCCGCGCCAAGGTGGCGCCATGACACATCCCATCGAACTCACCATCGAGGAGCCGCTGCCGGGTGCATACGTCTGGCAGCTGCTCGAAACCGACGACCAGGGCACGCATCCGCGCGTGCTGCGCACGGCCTTCGAGCCCGCGGAAAGCTACGAACTGGCGCTTTCGTCCGGGCAGCGCGCGCTGCAGAGTGAAATTCGGCATCGCACGCCTCCTGGCGCGTCGTAGCCGGGGCGCTGTTCTGTTCTGACCTGATGCCAATCTGCCGGGGTGACGGAGGCCCCGGCCAAGGCCCTGGCCTCGTGCCCGTGTCGGAAAGGGGCTCGTGCATGGCGCGGCAGCCCGCGCATCGGCCGCGATTCTTCAGGCGTGGAGGCCGAAGTCCGCGATGGTGAGCGTGATGGCGCGGCCCGGCCTGGCCCGGTAGCGCGCAACGGCCGCGGGCTCTATGGTGTGGAAGTGCTCCTGGCAGGCACCGAGCAGCTGTTCGCCGATCGCTCGCACGCCGAATTCGTCATGCAGCGTTTCCTCGGAGATCTGCGCGAGCACGCGGGGGCCGGCGGGGCCGTCGGGATAGAAGGCGAAGCGCACGCTCGCGGTGTCGAAGCAGTAGATGCCTTCGAAATTCGTCATCTCTCTTGTCTCCTTGTGTCTGCGGTGTCTGTTCGTTTCCTTGCGGATTGGCGGCATTGGGCGCGCCTCGCATGGTCACCGGGTGTGGAAAGCAGCGCGTGCGCGTGCAGGAAACGTCCTACATGAATCGAGGCGCACGCTTTCACCCTGAAACGGCCATGGCTTCGTTTTCCGCGCGTCGATGCGGCGAAGATCGGGGCCTCCAGATTCGCGCCTCGCTGCATGCACTTTTCTCTTTCCACCGGCAATCCCGATCCGCTGAACGCAATGGCGGCAACGACCGCGACCATCACGACGCGCCCCGTCCGGGTTCGTCTCCGAACCGTCGCGTCCGGCCTTGCCGCCGCCGCCCTCGCCCTCCAGCTCGGCGCATGCGGCGGCCCCAGCGAGGCGCAGCGCCAGGCTGCGGTGACCACCGCGCCGCCCACCGACTGCACCGCCTGGGTCGGCACCGACCGCAACGCGATGATGGACGGCTACCTTCTGCCGCAGGATCCGAAGAACGCCAGGGGCCCCAAGGTCTGCGTGCCGGTGCTGATGAACGCCAACCGGCCGCCCGCCGGCTACGCGGGCGGCAACTACTACATCAGCGAGTTCACCGACGACAAGCTCAAGGCCCGCTGGCGCGCCTGCAAGGAAGACCCGGCCTGCTTCAAGCGCATCGACGCGCAGATGCAGCGCTGGCTGCCGCCCAACAAGGAGCGCGCCACGCGCTCGACCGGGGTTGTCGATCCGTCCGGACGCATCGACCCCGATGGCAACGTCGACCTCAGGCAGATCCGCCGCCCAGCCTTCTTCGCCAAGGCGCTGTACCGCGAAGGCATCGCCGAGGCCGACGCGCGCACCTACGTGGTGGAGTTCACCGCGCCGCGCGACACCTTCGAGCGCATCGACCTGAAGATGACCGGCGACATCAAGCTGCGCGGCTGGTACATCGAGGGCGCGGGCGTGGACGACGGCAAGGGCAGGAAGACGCGCGCGCTGGTCGTCATGGCGCCGGGCGGCGGCGGGCAGCTCACGGCCATCCAGCATCCCGACGAGGTTGCGTACCGCCTCGACCAGAAGACCGGCAGGACCGTGCCGGTGAACTTCCCCAACGCGACCACCGAGACCATGGGCCAGCGCTGGTGGCGCGAGAACCTGTATGCGCTGAACCAGGCCGGCTTCGACGTGCTGGCTTACGACCGGCGCGGCGAGGGGCTGTCGGGCGGCTTCAGCGACACCAACACGCTGGAGCAAGGCGAGGACGTGTTCCGCGCGCTCACGGCGCTGGAGACCGGGCGCGGCCTGCGCATCCTCACGCCCAGGGGCGAGGTGCTGGAAGGCGAAGCCACGCGGGGCCGGCTGCTGGCGGGCATGCCGGCCAGCGAGATACCGCTGGTGCTCGGCGGCTATTCGCGCGGCTCGATGTCCACCGCCTGGGCGATGACGAAGAACTACGTGGCCCAGTGCAGCTTCGACATGCCCCAGCCCAACTGCACGCCGCCCAAGGGCCTGCGCAACATCCGCGGCGCGCTGCTGCTGTCGTCTTTCGCGAGCGGCGCGGGCTACGTGGGCGATTCGCCCGACCTGGCCGACCGCAACCTCTTCCTGGGCGGGATGGCGGCCGAGCATCACATCGTGTTCTATCCCAACTCCTCCACGCTCGCGGGCATGGACCGCTGGCCCGCCGCCTTCTTCGGCAAGGGCCTGTGGGACCGCGCCGAAACGCTCGAAGGCACGGTGGCCGCCTACAACCGCATCCGCGGCCTGAAGGAGATCGTGCTCGCACGCGGGCCGCACTCCATCGAGACCTGGCCCGAATCCGACCGCGCCTACCTGCGCGAGCGCATGGTGGTGTTCGCCAAGGGGCTGATCGTCGGCGGGCGCACCATCCCGGGCGCGCGGCCGTGGAAGGACTTCAAGTCGCTGGTGGCGACCACGCCCGATTCCTGGGAGCCGTCGTCGCGGCCGAAGGCCCCGTGATCGCCCTGGGCGATCAGTAGCTGCGCGGATCGTACGGCCGCCGGTCGTAGCGGTCGGGGATACCGTCCCGGTCGCTGTCGCGGTTGCGCTCGTAGCGGTCGGGAATGCCGTTGCGGTCGCGGTCCCTGTCGTGGCGGTGCCGATCGTGGCCGCAGCCGGCCGCGAGCGTGGCGACGGCGATCAGGAGAATGAAGTGCTTCAAGCTGGTGTGCCCGTGGTGTGGGTGTTGTTTTCGGGAAGCCCAGTGTCGGCAGGCCCGCTGAAGAATCGCTGAGCCTTCGCTGAAGGCTTCGTGAACGCCGGCGCGCCGGGTTGAAAACCGGGCGCGCACCGCCATTTCCTTCAGGTTCCGCCGACTGAAAGAAGAGGTACTCCCATGGGCGCGCGCGACGAATTCATCCTCGACTCCTACTCGGCCACCGTCACCCAGGTGGCCCACACCGCCAGCGCGGCGGTCGCCCACATCAAGGTCCGCAAGGCCGCGCAGCGCGGCGGCGGCCCGGGCGCCCAGGGCAGCGGCTCGGGCTTCCTGTTCACCCCCGACGGCTTCACGATCACCAACGCCCACGTGGTCGAGGGCGCGACCGAGCTGCGCGCCGCCTTCGCCGACGGCACCGAGAGCACGGCGCGGCTGGTCGGCATCGACGCCTCCACCGACATCGCCGTGCTGCGCATCGAATCGCACCCCAGCGCCTTCCTGCCGCTGGGCAGCTCGGCCGCGCTGCAGCCGGGCCAGCTGGCGGTGGCGGTGGGTAATCCGCTGGGCTTCGACTTCACCGTGACCGCCGGCATCGTGAGCGCGCTGGGCCGCAGCCTGCCTTCGCGCGGCGGGCGGATGATCGAGGACGTGATCCAGACCGACGTGGCGCTCAACCCCGGCAACTCGGGCGGGCCGCTGCTGGACAGCGCCGCGCAGGTGATCGGCGTGAACACGGCGGTGATCCCATCGGCGCAAGGCCTGAGCTTCGCGGTAGCCATCGACACCGCCCGCTGGGTGGCCGGTGAGCTGATGCGGCACGGCGCCGTGCGGCGCGGCAAGCTCGGCGTGCAGTGCGCGGCGGTGGCCCTGCCCCGGCGCTGGGTGCGCGAGAACGAATGGCCGGTGGCCACGGGCGTGCGGGTGGTCGAGGTGGTGGCCGGCTCGGCCGCCGCGCGCGACGGGCTGCGCAGCGGCGACATCCTCGTCGGCTGCGACGGGGTGCCGCTGGCCCAGTTGTCCGACCTGCTCAAGCGGCTGGCGGGCGAAGGCTACGGAAAGCCGCTGCTGCTGAAGCTGCTGCGGCCGGTGGCGGGCACGCTCACGCCCTTCTACCTGACGGTGACGCCCGGCGGCTGAGACCCTCCCGAGCCGGCGGAACGACAATAGGCTCCTGCACCGAAGCACCCCGTCAGGAGAAAACCTTGTCCACCGTCACCATCACCCCCCAAGTCGCCACCAGCAACGAGGCCCCCTTCGTCCTCTTCGGCGGCGTCAACGTCCTCGAGTCGAAGGACCTCGCCCTGCGCAGCGCCGAGGAATACGTGCGCGTCACGCAGAAGCTGGGCATTCCCTATGTGTTCAAGGGCAGCTTCGACAAGGCCAACCGCTCCTCCATCCACTCCTACCGCGGCCCCGGCCTCGACGAAGGCCTGAGGATCCTGCAGGCCGTGAAGGACGGCTTCGGCGTCCCGGTGCTCACCGACGTGCATGAGATCGCCCAGGCCGCCCCGGTCGCCGAGGTGGTCGACGTGCTGCAGCTGCCCGCCTTCCTGGCGCGGCAGACCGACCTGGTGGTGGCGCTGGCCAAGACCGGCCGCGTCATCAACATCAAGAAGCCCCAGTTCCTGAGTCCCTCGCAGGTGCTCAACATCGTCGAGAAGTTCAAGGAAGCCGGCAACGACAAGCTGATTCTTTGCGACCGCGGCACCTGCTTCGGCTACGACAACCTCGTGGTCGACATGCTGGGCTTCGGCGTGATGAAGAAGGTGTCGCAGAACCTGCCCATCATCTTCGACGTGACCCACGCGCTGCAGCAGCGCGAGGCCGGCGCCGCCGCCTCGGGCGGCCGCCGCGAGCAGGTGGCCGACCTGGCGCGCGCCGGCATGGCGGTCGGCCTGGCCGGCCTCTTCCTCGAAGCCCACCCGGATCCAGCCCAGGCCAAGTGCGACGGCCCGAGCGCCCTGCCGCTGGACAGGCTGGAGCCCTTCCTCACGCAGATCAAGGCGCTGGACGACCTGGTCAAGTCGTTCCCGCCGCTGAAGATCTGAACCGGGGCCCGGCGGCAGCCGAGGGACCCGGCGGAAAACTTCAAGAAGTTTTCTAAAGTTTTCATTTGAACAACCGATAACCAGCGATGAAGGGCGACCCGACGGTCGCCTTTCGTCCTCTCATTCCTGGTTTCCGGAGTTCGACCATGTTCCTGAGCAACGTCTCAATCGGCAAGCGCCTGGCCATCGTGCTGGGCATCATCCTGGCGCTTTTCCTGGCCACCAGCGCCGCCGCGGTATGGAAGCTGCAGCAGCTCAGCCGCGAGATAGACGCCATGATCGAGAACAACCTGAAGATCGAGCGCGCCGGCTCCGACTGGCTGCGCTACACCACCGCCGGCGTGCAGCGGGCCGCAGCCATCGCCAAGAGCAGCGACCCCAGCCTGGTCGACTATTTCGCGCCGGCCTCGGCGGCGTCGATCAAGAACACCAACGAGCTGCAGAAGTTCATCGAGGAGAAGCTGGCCAAGCCGGACGAACGCGCCCTGCTGGAGAAGATCGCGGGCCTGCGCAAGGCCTACCTGGGCGCGCGCGAGGAAGTGAGCAAGCTCAAGCTGGCCGGCGACCTCGAAGGCGCCAACCGCGTCTTCGACTCCCAGTTCCAGCCCACCTCGGTGAGCTACATCGCGGGCGTGCAGCAGGTGGTGGACATGCAGCGCGAGCAGCTCGATGCCGCCGCCGCCCGCGCCAACAACCTGCGTGCGCAGACCAGCACGCTGCTCGTCGTGTGTTCCGCCGTGAGCCTGGCGCTGGGCGCCCTGCTTGCATGGCAGCTGGCCCGCAGCATCACCCGGCCGCTGCGCAGCGCCGAGAGCATGGCCCAGTCGATCGCCGCCATGGACCTGACGGGCAAGGCCCAGGCCAGCTACGCCGGCGACGAAACCGGCAACCTGCTGCGCGCCCTCGACCAGATGCGCGACGCCCTGCAGGGTTCGCTCGCGCAGGTGCACGGCGTGGTGGCGAGCGTGTCGACGGCCAGCTCGCAGATCGCGGTGGGCAACCAGGACCTGTCCTCGCGCACCGAGGAGCAGGCCAGTTCGCTGGAGCAGACGGCCGCATCGCTCGAGGAACTGACCTCGACGGTCAAGCAGAACGCGGACAACGCACGCCAGGCCAACCAGCTGGCCACCTCGGCATCCGAAGTGGCTGCACGCGGCGGCAACGTGGTGTTCCAGGTGGTCGAGACCATGGGCTCGATCAATGCCTCCTCGAAGAAGATCGTGGACATCATCGGCGTGATCGACGGCATCGCGTTCCAGACCAACATCCTCGCGCTCAATGCGGCCGTCGAGGCGGCCCGCGCGGGCGACCAGGGGCGCGGCTTCGCGGTGGTGGCGTCGGAAGTGCGCAGCCTCGCGCAGCGCTCGGCCGCGGCGGCCAAGGAAATCAAGTCGCTGATCGGCGACTCGGTCGAGAAGGTCGAGGAAGGCAGCCGCCAGGTGGCCGACGCGGGCCGCACCATGGAGGAGATTGTCGGCAGCGTGAAGCGGGTGACGGACATCATGGGCGAGATCAGCGCCGCGAGCCAGGAGCAGACCTCGGGCATCGAGCAGATCAACCAGGCCGTCACGCAGATGGACCAGACCACGCAGCAGAACGCCGCGCTGGTCGAGCAGGCCTCGGCTGCCGCCCAGTCGCTGCAGGAGCAGGCGGGCAGTCTCTCGCAGATCGTGGGCAGGTTCAGGCTGGAACACCAACGCACGGCCGAGGAGCCGACTGCGGGCCTCGCCTTCAGCCCCATGCACCTGATCGCTGCCCGCTAGAAAGAGACCGCCAAGGCCCCCGGCGGGAGAAAGCGGCGAAACTAGGCGCCAGCCTTTCTCCCCCGGAGCCCAATTTGCCATCCAACAAAGCCGCCCGCATCGCCCTGTCCGCCTCGGCCGCCGCGATCGGAAGCATCGCCGCGTACTGGACGCTTCTCGCCGCGCGCCAGGGGCACATCCTCTTCAACGCCCGCAAGCTGCCGGTCGTTCCGCTCTCCGACGATTTCTCGACCTACTCCCACACCGTGCCGGGCGGCATGGTGCGCGGCTATGTCTACCACCCGCAGGGCGAAGAGGCGCTGCAGGACCTCTTCATCTACTTCGCCGGCCGCGGCGAGGACGTTCGCGCCACCGCCCGGACGCTGCACTGGCTGCCCGAGGGCTTCGGCTTCGCTGCGGTCAACTACCGCGGCGTGGCCGATTCGCAGGGGCACCCTTCGGAAATCGCCTCGGTGCAGGACGCCTGCCAGTTCGCCCGGCACCTGCGCAAGGCCTTTCCGCATGCGCGGCTGCACGTGGTGGGGCGCAGCCTGGGCACGGGCGTGGCCATCCAGCTCGTGGCGCGGCAGGACTTCGCGAGCCTGCAGCTGGTGACACCCTACGACTCGATGCTGGAAGTGGCGAAGAAGCGCTTTCCGCTCGTGCCGCTTTCGCTGCTGCTGCGCCACCAGTTCAACTCGCTCGAACACTGCAAGGAAGTCGCGGCGAAAACCCAGGTGCTGCTGGCCGAGACCGACGACGTGGTGCTGCCGGAGCGTTCGCAGAAGCTCATTGCCGCATGGCCCACGCCGGTCAGCGTGCAGACCGTTCCCGCCTCCGACCACCACAACATCATGGGCCTGGAGGCGACCTGGCTGCACCTGGTCGACTTCGCATTGACTTCGATCCTCCCCGAACCGAAGGTGGCGTAGCCGCCTAATTGCCCGCCGCCATTCCGTCGAGCAGCACATCCAGGGCTTGCTCCGCGCTGAGATGCAGGGCCTCTAGCTCGGCCGTGGGCGCGCGCAGCACGCCCACGCCGAGCAGGGTCGAGAGACCATGCACCATGGCCCAGCAGGTGTGCGAAAGCTGTCGCGCGTCGCCCTGGCGGAAGCTGCCGTCGGCCTGGCCCTCGCCGACCAGCCCCAGCAGCAGGTCGAAGAGCCGCGCCCCGGCCTGCACCAGCCCCTCGTTCGATCGCGCCTGCGAGACCGCGCCGAACATGTGGACCAGCAGCCGCGGCGACTTCAGACCGAAGCCCACATAGGCGCGGCCGCACGCCTTGAGCCGCGACCGCGATCCGGCGGGAAGAGCGTCCGCTATCGCCGCTTCGCAGCCGGCCAGCATCTCCTCGAAGCCCTGCAGCGCCACGGCTTCCATCAGCGCGCGCTTGTCCTCGAAATGGCGGTACGCAGCGGTATGCGAGACCCCGACGGCCTTGGCCATCTCGCGCATCGACAGGCCGTCGAGGCTGTCGCGCTCCATCTGCTCGCGGGCATATGCGAGAAGAACGGCTTTCAGGTCGCCATGGTGATAGGAGGTGCTCATGCTCGATGCCCTGATGTTGACAGTGGAAACAACGCAATCCGATAATGTTTCCATTGTAAACACCGAGCACGCATCATGAGCTTTCTCCTTTTCATCTGTTCATTCGGCGCGGTCGCCTGGGCGGTTTCGCGCCTGCTGAAGCGGCCTCTCGACCTGCGCGGAGCAATGCGCTGGGGCATGGGCCTGGGCTTCATGTTCACCGGCGTCGACCACTTCGTGAGCGCATCGACGCGCTATGCGCCGATGATCCCCGACGCCCTCGCCCAGCATGCGCTGGCCTGGGTCTACCTGACCGGCGCGGCGGAGCTGGCCGGAGGGCTGGGGCTGCTGGTCCCCGTGCCGGTCTACGAACGCCTCGGCCTGCCGAACCTGCAGAAACAGGCCGGCATCTGGCTCTCGGTGATGCTGGCCTGCGTGGTCGCCGCGAACATCAATGTGGCGCTCAAGGGGCAGACGGTGCAGGGTCTGGAGTTCGGCGCCTGGTACTTCTGGATCCGGCCGCTGTTCCAGCCCGTCTTCATCGCGTGGGCGCTCTACTGCTCGGGCGCGTGGCCGAAACGGGCGGCCGGGTCGCCACAGGTACGTGCAACTCCATCAATCCGGCAACCCAGTCGATGAACAGGCGCAGCTTGGCGCTGACGTGCCGCTTCGCCGGGAAGGCGATGTACAGCGGCATCGGGTCGAGCCGCCAGCCCTCGAACAGGGGCACGAGTTCGCCGCTTGCCACGTGCGCGCGGGACATGTAGTCCGGCAGCCAGAGGACCCCGAGCCCGGCCAGGCCCGCCGCCAGGTAGGCATTGCCGTCGTCCACCGAGAGCACGTGGCGCCCGTGCACGGTCAGGCTCTCCACATCGCGATGCATGGTGTACGGGAGGTTCCTGCCGGTGCGCGACCACAGGAAACCCACGATGCGGTGATGCGTGTCCTCGAGCTCCCGTGGGTGAGAGGGCACGCCGGCCCGCGCCAGGTAGCCCGGCGCCGCATGCACGCCGAGCTGCAGGTCGCCCACATGGCGCGCGATCAGGGACTGGTCCGTGAGCTGGCCGCCGCGCACCACGCAATCGACGTTCTCGCCGATCAGGTCCACCGCGCGGTCGCTCACGCCCATGTCGAGCTGGATGTCGGGATAGCGCTCGTGGAACGCGGGCAGCGCCGGCACCAGGATGTGGCGGGCCAGCGGGCTCGGCACGTCCACCCGCAGCCGTCCTCTCGGCGATGCGGACGCGGCGGACAGGCTGGTCTCGGCATCGTCCATGTCGGCCAGCAGGCGCACCACCCGCTCGTAGTACGCCGCCCCGTCGGCCGTGACGTTGACCTTGCGCGTGGTGCGGTTGAGCAGCTTCACGCGCAGCCTGGCCTCCAGCTGCTGCACCAGCTGCGTCACGCTGGTCTTGCTCATGTGCAGTGTCTGCGCCGCCTTGGTGAAGCTGCCCGCCTCCACCACGCGCGCGAAGGCCTGCATCGCATCGAAACGGTCCATGTCTGCCCCCGATTGTTTGGCCTGTGCAAACAGTGATTGTTGGCCTTGCCTGTTTATCCGGGCCTCGCGGCTGCCTAAAGTCCCTTCATCGCAACGGCGGATCGGCCCCGATCCGCTCCAGGAAGCAATGAACCAGGCAATCGAGAAGGCAATCCATCCATGACTCCACGCGACGTCGTCTTTCCCCCCGGCCGCCAGGCCCTCTATGAGAAGAACCGCTATTCGCCGGCCATCCGGTCCAACGGTTTCCTGTTCGTCTCGGGGCAGGTAGGCAGCCGCCCCGACGGCTCGCCCGAGCCCGACCTCGAAGCCCAGGTGCGCCTGGCATTCCAGAACCTCGATGCGATCCTGTCGGCCGCGGGCTGCACCTTCGACGACGTGATCGACGCAACGGTCTTCATCGTCGACCCCGAATCGAACTTCGAGACGATCTGGAAGGTGGTGTCCGAACACTGGGGCGGCCCGCCGCACCCCACGCTGACGGGCGTCGGCGTGACATGGCTCTACGGCTTCCAGTTCGAGATCAAGGTGATCGCGAAGCTGCCCGAAGGCAGCGCAGGCAGCTAGGGCCGCAGGGGAGGCACGGCGCCAGGGTAACCTGTCGCCATGGACTCCCTCATCGCCGCCTCCGCCCGCGCCCTTGCCGCGGGCGACGCACTCGGTGCCCTCAAGCGGGTCGCGCTGCGCGACGACCCGCCGGCACTGGCCCTGCGCGGCATCGCGATGGCGCAGCTCGGCGAGCATCCGCGGGCGCGCGAGCTGCTGCGGCGCGCCGCGCGCGGCTTCGGCGCGCATGAAGAGCACTCGCGCGCCCGCTGCATCGTCGCGGAGGCCGAGGTGGCCCTGGCGATGCGCGACCTGGGCGGCTCGCCGCGTTCGCTGTCGGCCGCCGCAGCCGCGCTGGAAGCGCACGAGGACCATGCCAACGCACTGCAGGCCCGGCTGATCGCGGCGCGCCGGCTGCTGCTGCTCGGCCGCCTTGGCGAGGCGCAAGCCGCGCTCGCGCATCTCGATGCGCGCGGCCTGCCCGCATCGCTGGCGGCGGTTTCCGAGCTGGCCACGGCCGAGCTGGCGCTTCGCTCGCTGCGCATCGCTCCCGCCCGCGCGGCGCTTTCGCGCGCGCACGAGGCCGCGGCCCGCGCCCGCGTGCCCGCCCTGCTGGCCGAGGTGAACGAGGCACTGGCGGCATTCGACCGCCCCGCGGCCCGCCGGATCGACGCGGCCGGCGAACAGCCCCTGCGCCTGGACGAGGTGGCCATCCTCCTCGACTCCGACACGCTGGTGGTCGACGCGTGCCGCCGTGGCCTGGGTGCCGGCGATGCATGGCGCCCGCTCGCCCGCAGGCCGGTGCTGTTCTCGCTGGCGCGCTCGCTCGCGCAGGCATGGCCCGGCGACGTGGATCGCGAGGCCTTGATCGAAAGCGCATTCCGCACGCGCCACCCCGACGAGACGCACCGCGCGCGCCTGCGCGTGGAGATCGGCCGGCTGCGCGCGCTCGCCGCCGGGCTGGCCGGCATCGAGGCCACGCCGCGCGGCTTCGTGCTCAGGCCGAACGACGGGCGCGGCGTTGCCGTGCTCGCACCGCCCATCGACGGCGACCAGGCTTCGCTGGTGGCGCTGCTGTCCGACGGCGCGGCCTGGTCCACCTCGGCGCTTGCGCTGGCGCTCGGGGCCAGCCAGCGCACGGTGCAGCGCGCGCTGGTGGAACTGGAGGCGGAGAACCGCGTGCGCTCCATCGGCAAGGCACGCGCGCAGAAGTGGCTCGCGCCGCCGCTGGCGGGATTCACGACGATCTTGTTACTCCCCGCCGCACTGCCGATTGAATAGAGTTGTCTCCAGGCGCCGGTTTCGAGGCGCTTCATACAAGGAGCCAACGATGAGCAGCAAGACAGGCAAGAGCAATCCCACGGTACGCGCCGCCGAGATCGTGCGCGAATACGGCCCGTTCGGCGGTGCCGGCCAGGTCCACGGCGTGACGCATGACGGCCACCGCGTCTGGGCCGCCACCGGCGCGAAGCTGGTGGCCTTCGATCCGGCCAGCGGCGAGACCAGCCAGACACTCGATGTGCCCTGCGACGCCGGCACCGCCTTCGACGGCAAGCACATCTACCAGATCGCGGAGTCGCGCATCGACAAGATCGACCCCGCCACCGGCAAGGTGCTGGCGTCGATCCCGGCGCCGGGCAACGGCTACGACTCGGGCCTCACCTGGGCCGAGGGCAGCCTGTGGGTCGGGCAGTACCGCGACCGCAAGATCCACCAGGTCGACCCCGAGACCGGCGCGGTCGTGCGCACCATCGAGTCGAACCGCTTCGTCACCGGCGTGACCTGGGTCGACGGCGAACTCTGGCACGGCACCTGGGAGGCGGAGGAAAGCGACATCCGCCGCATCGACCCGAAGACCGGCGCCGTGCTGGAGCGGCTCGAAATGCCGCGCGGCGCGGGCGTGAGCGGGCTGGAGTCCGACGGAGCCGATCTCTTCTACGCAGGCGGCGGCGCGAGCGGCAAGGTCCGCGCCGTGCGCCGCCCCGCCACCACCCGCCAGCATTGACGCAGGAGACACCATGAACACCGAAACCATGACGAACCATCGCGTCGTTTCCAGCGAGCAATGGCTTGCCGAACGCAAGGCATTCCTGGCGCGCGAGAAGGAGCTGACGCACTTGCGCGACCAGATCGCGCGGGAGCGTCGCGCGCTGCCGTGGGAGCGCGTGCGCAAGAGCTACCTCTTCGACACGCCCGACGGCCAGCGCACGCTCGCCGATCTCTTCGAGGGACGCAGCCAGCTGCTGGTGCAGCACTTCATGCTCGGGCCCGACTGGGAGCAAGGCTGCCAGAGCTGCTCCTTCATGGCCGACCACACCGACGGCATGAACGTGCACCTCGCGCACCGCGACATCACGCTGGTGGCCGTATCGCGCGCGCCGCTCGCACGCATCATGCAGTTCCGCGAACGCATGGGCTGGCGCTTCGGCTGGGTGTCGTCGCACGACAGCGACTTCAACCTCGACTTCCACGTCAGCTTCACGCCCGAGGAGCTGGCCACCGGCGAGGTCTACTACAACTACGGCAAGCTGCCCTTCCCGCACGACGAGGCGCCCGGCATCAGCGCGTTCTACAAGAACGAAGCCGGCGAGGTGTTCCACACCTACTCGACCTACGGCCGCGGCGTGGAAGTGATGATGGGCGCCTACAACCTGATGGACCTCATGCCCAAGGGCCGCGACGAACGCGAGGTGCCCTACAAGATGGAATGGGTGCGCCACCACGACCGCTACGAGCAGCAGGCGCAGGCACCGGCCATCGGCGCGTGCTGCCACGACAAGCACGCCTGAAGCACAAGCGGCACTCCGGGCGCGTGAAGGCGACGACATCATGGCAAGCCTCTGGCCCTGGCTGGCGGTCGCGGGGGTGGGCGCTCTTCACGGGCTGAACCCCGTCACCGGCTGGGCCTTTGCGGCCGCCTGCGGCCTCCGGTCGGGCGACCGGTCGCGGGTGCTGCAGGCACTGGTGCCGATCGCCCTCGGGCACGCCGCATCCGTCGCGCTCGTGGCTGGCGCCGTGGTGTTCGCTCCCTCGATGGATCGCATCGCCCTGCAATGGGCAGCGGGCGCGCTGCTCGTCGCCGTGGTCGTGCATCACCTGTGGCACGGAAAGAAGACCGGCCATGCCAGGCTCGCACTCTGGTCCTTCATGATGTCCACGGCCCACGGCGCCGGGCTGATGCTGGTGCCGGCGCTGATCCCGCTGTGCATGAGCGAAGCGCCGGCGGCCCGGGAGATCACGGCGTCGGGCTCGCTGGCGCTGGCTTTCGCGGCTGTCGGGGTGCACATGGCGGCGATGCTGGCGGTCACGGGTGCGGTCGCGATCGGGGCGAGCCGCAGCTTCGACGTCGCACTCGCGCTGTTTCAGGGGCGGCCGTTAGGGGTACAAAAGCCTCGACGCTAGCGCTTGCGGGAACCGCCGCCCTCGCCCTTTGCAGCAGTGACCAGTCCCGCGCTTTCGACGAAACCATGGATCAGCCTCAGCCGCGGCGATGACCGCATCCACAGGATGCCGAAGCGCCGCGTCTCCGAAGGCAGTGGCAGCGGGATCTTCGCGATGCGCTGCCCGTCGAGCAGCGGCGAGGCGATGTCGGGCACGACCGAGACGCCCAGGCCCCTGTCCACCATCATCGCGATGGCCAGCAGCGAGCTGAGCTCGAAGCGCTCCTGCGGCACGATGCCGGCGGCGCGCAGGTAGCGGTCGGCCTGCTTGCCGCCGCCGAGGTTGCGGTCGTAGCGGATCAGCGGCGAGGTGCGCAGCAGCTCGTGCGGGTCGCGCCGCGCGAGGCGGCTGGGTGCGAGCAGCACCAGCGGCTCCTCGCGCAGCAGCGCCCAGTCGAAGGTCTTGGCAAGCGCGAACGGCGGATACAGGCACACGGCCGCGTCGAGCTCGCCCTGCTGCATCGCCTTGTAGAGCGCGGCGGTGGTGCCCGACTGCAGGAACACCTTGGCGCCCGGATGCGTCTTCACGAAGCGCGCGAGGATGTCCGGCAGCAGGCTGTGCATGGCCGTGTTGATGGTGCCGACGACCAGCTCGCCGCCCGCAGCCTCGCTGCCCACCAGCGCCTTGATGTCGCTCACCTCGCACAGCAGCGTGCGCGCCCGTTGCACCAGCCGGTGCCCGGCCTCGGTGGGCTGCACCGTGCGGCCGGCACGCGCGAGCAGCGGCGCCTTGAACTCGCGCTCCAGCGCGCGGATCTGCTGCGCCACCGCGCCGGGCGTCAGGTCGAGCCGGCGAGCGGCCTCGGACATCGAGCCCGATTCCACCACCAGAAGAAAGCTTTGCAGGTAGGCCGTTTCCATGAAGATAGATTTTCTGCGATGTGATCGCAGCAAACAGCTGTTTTTCTCTTCTCATGAACTGCCGACACTGCCCTCATGAGAAGCAAACTCTTCGTTCCCGGCACCCGCCCCGAGCTGTTCGCCAAGGCGCTCGCTGGCGAGGCGGACGCCATCAGCCTCGACCTGGAAGACGCCGTGTCCGAGCCGCGCAAGGACGAGGCGCGCGAGACCGTGCGCAGGTTCCTCGAAAGCGGCGAGGCCGCCTCGTCGCGCAAGACGCTGATCGTGCGCGTCAACGCCATGGACACGCCGCACTTCGAGCGCGACATCGCTGCGGTCGCGCGCACCGGCGTGCACCTGATCAACCTGCCCAAGCCGCAGAGCCCCGCGCACGTGCGCGCGGCCGCCGAAGCCATCGAGCGCGCGGAGCGGGCCAACGGCGTGCAGGCGCCCATCGGCCTGCTGCTGAACATCGAGACGCCCGCCGCCCTGCGCATGGCCGCCGAACTCGCGCTGGGGCATCCGCGCGTGGCGGGCCTGCAGCTGGGGCTGGGCGACCTGTTCGAGCCGCTGGGCATCGCGCGGCGCGAGCCTTCGGCGATCCGCCATGCGATGTTCGCGGTGCGCATCGCGGCCGGCGAAGCGGGTCTGTATGCCTACGACAGCGCCTTCGCCGACATCCGCGACGCCGAGGGCTTTCGCGCAGAGGCCAAGCTGGCGCGCGACCTCGGCTTTCTCGGCAAGACCTGCATCCACCCGAGCCAGATCGCCATCGCCAACGAGGTGTTCCGCCCGACCGACGAGGAGATCGCGCATGCCCGCAAGGTGGTCGAGGCGGCGCGCGAGGCCGATGCCAAGGGCGTCGGAGCCTACGTGGTCGACGGAAAGATGATCGACATCCCCTTCGTGATCCGCGCGCGCGCCATCGTCGAGAGCGCGCGCAGCCTCGGCTTGATACCGGGCTGACCCTGCTTCCCCATCCATAAGAAAACCGGAGACAAGACAGATGCGTATTTCCTCGTTCCTTCGCCCGCGCGCGCTCGCCGCAGCCACAGCGCTCGTGCTTGCCGCGCTGAGCGGCACCGCGCTCGCGCAGGCCGCCTACCCTTCCAGGCCCATCACCATCGTCGTGCCCTACCCGGCCGGCGGCTCGAACGACACCTTCGCGCGGCAGGTGGCCAAGGAGCTGGGCGACCAGCTCAAGCAGCCGGTCATCATCGACAACCGCCCGGGCGCCAGCGGCAACACCGGCACGGGCCAGGTGGCCAAGGCAACGCCCGACGGCTACACGCTGGTGGCCGTGTCTTCGAGCATGACGACCAACGCCGCAGTGCAGTCGAAGCTGCCCTTCGACCCGGTCAAGGGCCTCGCGCCGGTGGCGATGTTCGCCAAGGGGCCGTTCATCGTCGCGGTCAACAACGAGTTCCCTGCCAGGACGCCGGCCGAGCTGATCGCCGCCATCAAGGCGAAGCCGGGCCAGTACAACTACGCATCATCCGGCTCGGGCAGCGTCAACCAGTTCGGCACCGAGCTTCTCAAGGCCAAGGTGGGCGACCTGCAGATCGCACACATCCCGTACAAGGGCATGGGCCCGGCGGTGACCGACCTCGTGGGCAACCAGACGCAGCTGCTGATCTCCAGCGGCCCCTCGCTGCTGCCGATGGTGCGCGCCGGCAAGCTGCGCGCGGTGGGCATCACGAGCCTGAAGCCGAGCCCCATCGCACCCGACCTCACACCCATTTCCACCGCCGTGCCCGGCTACGAGTTCGAGCTCTGGTGGGGGCTCCTGGCCCCGGTGGGCACGCCGGCCGACGTGATCGCGAAGCTGAACGGCGCGGTCAACCAGATCCTGTCGAAGCCCGAGATCGCGGCCAACTTCCTGCGCGAAGGCGCCATCGCCACGCCGCTCACGCCGGCGCAGTTCGGCACCGTCATCGCCGAGGACGTGGAGCGCTGGAAGAAGCTGGCGAAGCAACAGAACATCACCGCAGACTGAACAAGGAAAGAGAAAGCCCATGAGCCATACCGCCCCCGAGGACACGCGCCTGCCAGGGCGCCAGGGCCCCGCCGGGCCGCTGAGCGGCCTGCGCGTGCTCGACCTGAGCGCCTACATCGCGGGCCCGTACGGCTGCTCGCTGCTGGCCGACCAGGGTGCGGAAGTCATCAAGATCGAACCGCCCGCCGGCGACAACCTGCGCAAGTACCCCTCGACGCTGGAAGCCGAGAGCCGCGCGTTCATCGGCGTGAACCGCAGCAAGCTGGGCGCGATGCTCGACCTGAAGAACCCCGAAGACCTGGCTGCGCTGATGGAACTGGTGCGCGGCGCCGATGTGCTGGTGCACAACTTCAGGCCCAGCGTGCCGCCGCGGCTGGGCATCGCCTACGAGCAGCTGAAGGCGGTGAACCCGCGGCTCATCTACTGCGCCGTCACCGGCTACGGCGAGACCGGTCCGCTGCGCGAGAAGGCCGGCTACGACCAGGTGCTGCAGACCATGACCGGCATGTGCGCGCTGCAGGGCAAGCGCGGCGAGCCGCCCGAGATCATCTATGGCTCGGTGGTCGACTACTACGCGGCCGCGCTGGTGGCCGCGGGCGTCGCCTCGGCGCTGTACGAGCGCGAGAAGAGCGGCGAAGGCCAGTTCGTGGGCGTGTCGCTGCTGCGCTCGGCGCTCACGATGCAGTCGGCGCGCATGGTATGGGCCGAGGGCGAGCCCAAGGACGTGGGGCGCGACATGCGCTCCGGCGGCATCACCGGCATTCACCCGACGCGCGAGGGGCACATCTACATCTCGGCCAACACGCCGCACTTCTGGCAGGCGCTGTGCGCCAAGGTCGGGTTGCCGGAGCTCGCTGATGACGAGCGCTACGACTCGGTGCGCAAGCGCGCGCAGCACGCGGCCGAGATCGTGCCGAAGCTGCGCGCCGCGCTGGCCGGGCGCACCGCGCTCGAATGGGAAGAGATCTTCGGCGAGGAAGTGCCCTGCTCCGCCGCGCGCACCGTGGAAGACATGTTCGACAACGAGCAGGTGCTGGCCGAGGACATGGTCGCGAACATTGCGCACCCCACGCTGGGCTCGTACCGGGGCTTCACCCGCCCGGTGCGCTTCGGCCGCACGCCCGGGCCCGAGCCCTTCGCAGCGCCCACGCTGGGGCAGCACACGGCCGCCGTGCTGGCCAAGCGAAGCGCGGGCGACTGAGCCATGGTCGACGAGATCGCCGTGCCCCACAGCGCGGGCACGCGCAAGCCCTCCATCGCGGCGCCCGAAGGCGCATGCGACGCGCACATCCACGTGTACGACCGCCGCTTCCCGATGCACGGCTCGCCCGATGCCATGCTCGACCACGCCACCGCCGACGACTACCGCCTGCTGCAGCAGCGCACCGGCACGCAGCGCACGGTGGTCGTGCAGCCGCGCGTGCACGGCACCGACAACAGCGTGACGCTGGCTGCCATCCAGGCGCTGGGCGCGCATCGCACGCGCGGCGTGGCGGTGGTGCGGCCCGAGGTGAGCGATGCCGAGCTGAAGCATCTGCACGAAGGCGGCATCCGCGGTATCCGCTTCACGCTGTACACATCGGCGAACGCGGCGACGGACTTCTCCATGGTCGAGCCGCTGGCCCATCGCGTTCACGCGCTCGGCTGGCACGTGCAACTGCACTGGAGCGCCGACCAGATCGCTGCGCACTCGGCGCTGCTCGATCGGCTGCCCTGCACGGTGGTCTTCGACCACCTCGCGCGGCTACCTCAGCCGGACGGGCTCGCGCACCCCGCGTACCGCGTGGTGAGCCGGCTGCTCGACAACGGTCGCACCTGGATCAAGCTCTCGGGGGCCTACCTCGACTCCGCAGCCGGCGCCGAGGGCGGCTACGCCGACACCATCCAAATCGCGCGTGCCTGGGCGCAGCAGGCGCCCGAGCGCGTCGTGTGGGGCAGCGACTGGCCCCATCCGACCGAACGCACGGCCAAGCCCGACGACGCGCAGCTCTTCGACCTGCTGGGCGAATGGTTGCCCGATGAGGCCGCACGCCGCCGCGTGCTCGTCGACAACCCCGCGCGGCTCTACGACTTTCAATGAACCACAAGACCCAAGACATCGAGATGAAGAAGCGACTCCTGAAATCCATCGCCACCCTGGCCGCCTGCGCCGCTCCCCTGCTGGGCTGGGCCGCCTGGCCCGACAAGCCGATCCGCATGGTCGTGCCTTATGCGGCCGGCGGCGGCGCCGACAACACGGCGCGCATCGTCGCGCAGCAGATGAGCACCGCCCTGGGCCAGCAGATCGTGATCGACAACAGGCCCGGCGCCGGCGGCGTGATCGGCGCCGACAACGTCGCCAAGGCGGCGGCCGACGGCTACACCGTGCTTTACGACGCCTCTGCGTTCTCGGTGAACCCGTCGCTGCGCAAGCTGCCTTTCGACGCGGCGAAGGACTTCATTCCCGTATCGCTGGTGGCCACGGCGCCGCAGATCCTCGTCGTGCCCGCGACCGCTCCCTACAAGACGGTGCCGGAGTTCATCGACTACGCACGCAAGAACCCCGGCAAGCTGAGCTTCGCTTCGGCGGGCGGCGGCACCGGCTCGCACCTGGCGGGCGAGGCGCTGAACGAGCAGGCGAAGATCAACCTGATGCACGTGCCCTACAAGGGCGGCGCGCCCGCGCTGACCGACGTGATGGGCGAGCAGGTGTCGGCCTACTTCGGCAACGTGGCCTCGACGCTGAGTTATGTGAAGAGCGGCAAGCTGCGCGCGCTGGGCGTGAGCTCCAGCAAGCGCGTGCCGGGGCTGCCCGATGTGCCGACGCTCGCCGAGTCGGGCCTGCCCGGCTACAACGTGGTCGAGTGGAACGGCGTGTTCCTGCCCAAGGGCACGCCGGCCGACATCGTGCAGAAGCTCGGCAAGGCGGTGCAGGCCGCGGTCAACGATCCTGCCGTTCGGCAGAAGCTGCTGCAGCTGGGCCTGGAGCCGGCGGGCACCACGCCAGAGGCTTTCGCGAAGTTCGTGCAGCAAGAGACTTCTCGAGTGAGCGCGCTGGTCCGCTCGCGCAACATCAGGGTCGATTGACGCTCGTGCCCTACTGGGTGTGAAACGTAATGTGCGGCCTGCGCCCCGCAGATACAGAAGCATACGCAATCCGCTCAACGCACAGGCAGCCTGGCGAAGAATCGGCTCCGTTCACAGACGAACGCCCGTCACTCTTCCGAAGGAACCGCCATGCGCTTTCGCTCTTCCGCCCTCTACTTCGCAGTCGCCATCGCCGCCTCGGCGGCTGCGCTCACGCTGACCTTCGCGGCGCCTTCGCCGTTCGGCGGTGACATACCTGCTTCGGAAGCCGTCGCGGCGCCCGAATTCCAGAACATCGACAACTGGCTGAACTCGCAGCCGCTCAAGCTGAGCGAGCTGCATGGCAAGGTCGTGCTGGTCGATTTCTGGACCTACACCTGCATCAACTGTCTCAACCACCTTCCGTACGTGAAGGACTGGAACCAGAAGTACAAGGACAAGGGCCTGGTGGTCGTCGGCGTGCATACGCCGGAGTTCGCATACGAGAAGTCGACGAAGAACGTGAAGGACGCGATCGAGCGCCTGCAGATCAAGCATGCCGTGGCGCAGGACAACAGCTACGGCACCTGGAAGGCGTTCAGGAACCAGTACTGGCCTGCGGTGTACCTGATCGACAAGCAGGGGAAGATCGTCTACTCGCACTTCGGCGAGGGCAGCTACGGCACTACCGAGAAAAAGATCCAGGCGCTGCTGGCCGAGCCTGCGCCTGCTGGGACCTGAAACACCGCTGCTGTTTCAGGGCGCGATCACGCCGACGGGGTACCTTGCTCCGCGAATGTCCCCCGGCCTTCGGCCTCCTCCTTTATTTCGCTGCGCAAGGCACCCCATCGTCGTGATCGACGAGCGCGGCAGTCAAACTGCCGGCACAAGCGGAGCGCCCATGTGCGAATGGCACCGGGTGCTCCCCGCAGCGAAATAAAGGAGGAGGGCCGCAGGCCCGGGGGACATTCGCGGAGGGGAGTACCCGGTGTCATTCGCACGCCCCCCCGACAGCCACTCACGAACCACACACGGAGCAAAAGGAATGAAGAAACTCTGGCTCGCCCTGCTCTTCTTCGCAGGCGGCGTCGCGCACGAAATCCGCAACCCGGTGAACTGCCTGTGCATCTCTTCCAGGCAGCAGGAAGGCTCGCGCGCAAGTTCGCGCAAGCCCTCGAAGTGAAGCCGCCCTACTTCGCCGGATGATCCCGGCGGTAGAGCTCCCATTCCTCGATCTGCCGGCCATCCGGAAGCTGGCAAACGCCGTACTGCCCCTTGTCGTTCGACCTCATGAGGGTCTTGCCCCCAAGGCTGTTGCAGTAGACCGAAGCCGGATTCGCCATGCCGACCCGCGGCGGCAAAGGCGGTGGAGGTTCAGGCTGCGCGCATGCAGTGACCAGAAGAAGCGACAGCGCGCCCGACGGGAGGAACAGTGGCTTGATCATTTCGCGAGTGTAGGCCCGCGGCTGCGGCCTCAGTCCAGGGCTTCAACGGCCGACGAGAAGACATAGCCCTCGCTGCGCACCGTCTTGATGTACCGCGGCTCGCGCGCATCGTCCCGCAGCCGCTGGCGCAGGCGGCTCACCAGCAGGTCGATCGAGCGCTCGAAGAGTTCGGCCTCGCGGCCCTGCGTGAGGCTCAGCAGCTGGTCGCGGTTCAGCACCTTCTGCGGATGGTCGAGGAACACCATCAGCAGCCGGTACTCCGCCCCGCTGAGCGCCACCATCACGCCGCTGTCGTCGATCAGGGTGCGCGCGGTGGTGTCGACCTGCCAGTCGCCGAACGCCAGCTTCGAGGCCGACTCGGTGGAACGCATGTTCGGCGGCAGCATGCGCGTGCGGCGCAGCACCGAGCGGATGCGCGCGAGCAGCTCGCGTGCGGAGAAAGGCTTGGCCAGATAGTCGTCGGCGCCCATCTCCAGGCCGAGGATGCGGTCGGCCTCCTCGCTGCGCGCGGTGAGCATGAGGATGGGCGTGGCCTTGTACTTGCCCGTGCGCAGGTCGCGGCACAGCGTGAGGCCGTCTTCGCCGGGCAGCATCAGGTCGAGGATGATGAGGTCGAAGGGCCCCGACTCCTCCAGCGCCGCGCGCATGTGCCGCCCCGTGGGCACCGTCACGACGCGCAGGCCGTTCTTGACCAGGTAGGTGCCGAGCAGTTCGCGGATCTCCCGGTCGTCGTCGACGATGAGGATGTGGTCGGAAGTCTTGGGAATGTTCATGGCTGTACGGTGATGCGCCCGCTGGCGCGGCGGGTAGACGCAATGTAGCCCTTGCCGGCGCCGGAACGGGCGGTTTGTATGCCCGTGTATCCGGCGGGCGGGGCGACCACACTATGTTGCTCGCGCACGGCCCGCCCGCCCGAGCCGGCGCCGGCGGGGCGGACGGGGTGGCGACGGGTAATGTTGTATGTCGGGCCGCGCTACCGAACACACTGGAATACAAAGCGGCGCGCCGCGGCGCGGGACCGGTCTATAAACCAGCCCATGCCCACATCCGCAAGCCTTTCCGACGACCTCGCCCCGGCCGCCCCGCCCCCGGGCCTGCACCGGCTGCTGCCGCGCACGCTGTTCTCGCGCGTCACGCTGATCATCGTGGTCGGGCTGGCCATCGCGCAGCTGCTGACCTTCATGGCCATCCGCTACGAGCGCGGCATCGCGATGCGCGAGCTGATGATGATCGGCATCGAGCGCGACATCGCCAGCTCGGTCGCCATCCTCGACCGGCTGCCCGCCGCCGAGCGCGAGGGCTGGCTGGCGCGGCTGGAGCGGCGCAACTACCACTTCGTGCTTGGCGGCAGCGCGGAGGGCATACCGCCCGACACGCCGCTGTCCCAGCAGTTTGCCAATGCCATCATTGACGCGATGCGCCCCTTCGAGATCGTCAAGGTCGGCCAGGTGAGCAATCCGCCGCAGGGCCTGCAGATCCAGGTGCGGATGTCGGACGGCTCCTCGGTGGTGGTGCATGCGCGGCGCGTGGACATGCCGGTGTCGAGCTGGGTGATGTGGCTGCTGTGGGTACAGCTGCTGGTGCTGGCCGTGTGCGCCTGGTACGCGGTGCGGCTGGTCACGCGGCCACTGGCGCAGTTGGCCGACGCGGCCGACGAACTGGGCCCCGATCTGAAGGGCCGGCAGCTCGCCGAGGAAGGCCCGACCGAGGTGCAGCACGCTGCGCGCGCGTTCAACGCAATGCAGAAGCGCATCGCCGGCTACATGGCCGAGCGGGTCGAGATCCTCGCGGCCATCTCGCACGACCTGCAGACGCCCATCACCCGCATGCGGCTGCGCACCGACCTGATGGACGACGGCCATGACCGCGACAAGTTCCGCCAGGACCTCGACGCCATGCACACCCTGGTGCGCGAAGGCGTGACCTACGCGCGCACCCTGCACGGCGCCACCGAGCCGCCTCGCCGCATCGACGCCGACGCGCTGTTCGAGAGCATGGTGGCCGACTACGAGGATGCGGGCCAGCAGGTGCTGCTCGAAGGCCGCGTGGGCGAGCCCATGGTGACCCGGCCGAACGCGCTGCGACGCATCCTGGCGAACCTGATCGACAACGCGCTGAAGTTCGGCACCGACGTGCGGTTGCAGGTGCACGCCAGTGCCGATGCTGGCGGCCACCGGCTGACGCTGGCGGTGGTCGACAACGGGCCCGGCATTCCGCCCGACCAGTTGGAGAACGTGCTCAAGCCTTTCTACCGCGTGGAGGGCTCGCGCAACCGCAACACCGGCGGCACCGGACTGGGCCTGGCCATCGCGCAGCAGCTGGCGACGGCGATGGGCGCGGAGCTCACGCTGCGCAACCGGGAGGAAGGTGGGCTGGAAGCCCGGCTGACCATGGCCACCCACACAGCCGCGCCACCGGACTGAGCCGGCCGCCTCATCCACCAACTCACCAACCCACCCACCCACCAACTCGTCGACCCAAGCAGGAGCGGCTCGCATCGCGAGACCGCGAGGACCCCGCTCGCCCTTCACTTTTCCCTTTCAGCCACTCACCGACAGGACCCGACCATGCTGCTCCTCATCGTTGCCTACCTCGGAGGCGTGCTCACCATCCTGAGCCCGTGCATCCTGCCCGTGCTCCCCTTCGTATTCGCGCGCGCCGACAGGCCCTTCCGCTCGCACGGCCTGCCGATGCTACTGGGCATGGCGCTGGCGTTCTCGGCCATCGCCACGCTGGCGGCGGTGGGCGGCGGCTGGGTCGTGACGCTCAACGAATACGGACGCAGCGCCGCGATTGCGCTGCTGGCGGTGTTCGGCGTGACGCTGCTGTTCCCGTCGGTTGCAGATCGGATGAGCCGCCCGCTGGTGGCGCTCGGGCTGCGGCTGTCCGAGCCGGCGCCGGGAAAGGCGTCCGTGTTCTCGCCGCTGCTGCTGGGCGTCGGCACCGGGCTGCTTTGGGCACCCTGCGCGGGGCCGATCCTCGGGCTGATCCTGACGGGTGCGGCGCTCAATGGCGCGAGCGTCGGCACCTCGCTGCTGCTGCTGGCTTATGCGGCGGGCGCGTGCACCTCGCTGGCGGCTGCGCTGCTTTTCGGCGGCCGGGTCTTCTCAGCGATGAAGGGGTCGCTGCACGCGGGTGAATGGATGCGCCGCGTGGCCGGCGTGGCGGTGCTCGTGGGAGTGGGCGCGATCGCGTCGGGGCTGGACACGGGGCTGCTGAGTCGTCTGTCGGCGGGAACCACATCGGCGCTGGAGCAGGCGCTCGTGAACAGGCTCGACGTGTCGGCGCCAGCGCCGGCGCCGCAGCCGCAGGCTTCCGCCGCCTCGGAAGGACTGATGCCCGTGTCCGCCCAGTCCTTTCCGACGACGCCCCTGCCGAAGCTGCCGGATGAAGGCGGGCTCCCTTCGCTGGCCGGTGCCGTCGAATGGATCAACTCCCCACCGCTCACGCCCGAAGCCCTGCGCGGCAAGGTGGTGCTGGTCGATTTCTGGACCTACTCCTGCATCAACTGCCTGCGCACCCTGCCCTACGTTCGCGCGTGGGCCGAGAAGTACAAGGACGCCGGGCTGGTGGTGGTGGGCGTGCACACGCCGGAGTTCGCGTTCGAGAAGCAATCGGCCAACGTGCGCCGCGCGGTGAAGGACCTCGGCATCGGCTTTCCGGTGGCTGTCGACAGCGACTACGCGATCTGGCGCGCCTTCGGCAACCAGTACTGGCCGGCCTTCTATCTCGTCGATGCGCAGGGGCGCGTCCGGCACCACCAGTTCGGCGAGGGAAAGTATGCGAAGTCGGAGCAGGCCATCCAGCAACTGCTGGCGGAGGCCGGTCGGCCCGTCGCATCGGCGGGGATTGTCTCGCCCGAAGGCAAGGGCACGCAGGCTGCGGCAGCCGCAGAGCCGGCCCTCTCTGGCGAGACCTACCTCGGCTACGAGCAGGCGTTCAACTTCGCCTCGCCCGGCGGCATTTCGAACGACCGCGCGCGGGTCTATTCCGGTGTTTCAGCGCTGCGTACCAATCAGTGGACGCTGGCTGGCGAATGGAAAGTCGAGCGCGAGCGCGCAGTGCTGGTGCAGCCCAACGGCCGCATCGCCTATCGCTTCCATGCGCGTGACCTCCACCTGGTGCTCGGGCCCGCGGCCGATGGAAAGCCGGTGCGCTTCAGGGTGCGGATCGACGGTGCGCCGCCGCTCGCGGACCATGGCACCGATACCGATGCGCAGGGCAACGGCGTCATCGACGGGCAGCGCCTCTATCAGCTGGTGCGCCAGACCGCGAACGAGAAGGACCGCCTCTTCGAGATCGAGTTCCTGGACGCGGGCGCGCAGGCCTACGCGTTCACCTTCGGTTGATCGACAGTCGCCTACAGATGCTGGGCGACAAGCACCACGGCGCCAGCGACGGAGATCGCGCCGCCGACGAGTTTCCTGAATGCTTTCATGGCGTGCTCCTTGTTCGGGTATGACGCCTGATGGTGCCCCGGAAAGGGCGCTTCGTGGGTTGGGAATCCTCATCCGCGGGATAGCGAACTCCAACCATCGCCCCCGCGGCGCGGGGAATCAGCTCGACCTTGCCAGGCTCGCCGAAGACATGTCGAGCGGAGCGAGCCGCTCCCGGGCGAACTGGCTCGCCCGCAGCCGCACGCGCTGCAGCGCGGCTTCCAGCGTGGGCTGCTGCATGAAGACCAGCACGCCGTACTTGAGCCCGCGCAGGTTCAGTTCGGCAACGCCCGCGTAACGGCCGCTGGTGGTGCGCTTGATGTCGATGCGGCTGGACCAGCCATCGGGCAGGTCGACGAGGAGTTGCAGTTGCTGTGCGGCATTCATGTGGGCGCGAAGGATAGGCGCGAAGGCAGCGCAAACAAAGGAACTAATTCCGAGCTATCCGCATTTCTTCGGCATCCATGCGCGAGAGCCCCGAATTCGAGAACTCGTCCTCGATGTCTCCCAGATTGGCCGCGATCATCGATTCGCCCGCCCCCTGCGGCGGGCTCCTCCCTCCGACCCCATGCGAGAACGGGGTCCTTCAGCTCACCCTCGGGTGAGCTTTTTTTTGAGCGCTGAAACCAAGGGCGCAACAAGCTCTGCGGCCACAAAGAAAAACGGCTTACGCCTTTTGAGCGTAAGCCGTTGTTTCATCTACTGACTTTGGTCGGTGTGAAAGGATTCGAACCTTCGACCCCTTGCACCCCATGCAAGTGCGCTACCAGGCTGCGCCACACACCGAAGCTCTCGATTATAGCCTCTGAAATTCAGCGTCCGACGGTCAGCAGCTCACGAATTTCAAATAGTTCGCGCCGAAGGTGCAGCAGCTGCGACAGATCGGCCGTCTGCACGGCCGCTGACGCGGGCGAATCCTCGATGATGGCGGCGTCGAATTCTTCCTGGTCGATCTCGATGGCCTCCACGCCTTCGAGCGGCACCTCGCCTGCCTTGCGGCGGTCGCGCTCGCCCTGCACGAGTTCCTGCAGCTTGTTGCGCGCGCCGCTGATCGTGAAACCCTGGTCGTAGAGCAGATCGCGGATGCGGCGAATCATGAGCACCTCGTGGTGCTGGTAGTAGCGGCGGTTGCCGCGCCGCTTCATCGGGCGCAGCTGCGTGAACTCCTGCTCCCAATAACGCAGCACGTGCGGCTTGACGCCACAGAGCTCGCCGACCTCACCGATGGTGAAGTAGCGTTTGACGGGAATCGGAGGGAGCGTTTTCTCCATTGAAATCAAGACTGTGCGCGGGAAACCTCAGAGATTACTCCACGCAGCCGCGCAGCACCAAGCACTTATTCGGAACCGAGGCTCCATTCGACTTCGGAGGTGTTGCCCTGGTCGATGCTTCCGTGAATCTGTTCCTTGAGCTTGGCGCTCGCATGGAACGTCGCCACGCGCCGCTCGCCGATCGGAATCGCCTCGCCCGTGCGCGGATTGCGCCCGGGCCGGGGCGCCTTCACGCGGATCTGGAAGTTGCCGAAGCCCGAGATCTTCACGTCCGTGCCTTCGATGAGGCTGTTGGCCACGAGTTCGAAGAAGGCCTCGACCATGTCCTTGGACTCACGCTTGTTCAGGCCGATCTGCTCGAACAGCAGGTCGGCGAGATGCGCCTTGGTGAGCGCAGGCGTTTCCAGAGCCTCGAGCGTGAATTCGGCAGCGTTCATTCTCATCACCCCCTCAAGCGGCCGCCGAGTTTGGCGCCCAGTTGTTCGACGATCGCGCGGACGGCGGGCTCGACCTGCTCATCCGTCAGCGTGGCGCTGTCGCTCTGGAAGCTCAGGCGCACCGCCATGCTCTTCTCGCCCTGCGCCAGCGCGCCGGGCGCGGCCACCGCACCCTCGCGCAGCGGCTGCGGACGGTAGATGTCGAACAGCGTCGCGTCGCGCAGCAAGCCCTTGGCCGCCGCGGTGGAGCGAATGGTCTGCATCAGCGCGTCGTGCGTGACGGCCTCGGCCACCACCACGGCGATGTCGCGCTCGACGGCCTGGTGCTTGGGCACTGGCTGCGCCACGGGCACGGGGCGTGCGGTGACTGCATCGAGGTCGAGTTCGAACAGCACGGGCGCCTGCGCGAAGTCCCACTTCTGGCGCCAGCGCGGGTGCAGTTCGCCGACGAAGCCGATGGCCTTGCCGTCGACGAGCACGCGCGCCGAGCGGCCCGGGGTGCAGGGCCGGATGCTCGGCCGCCTCGAAGGTCGGCTGCAGCGGGGCGAGCAGCGCCTCGACGTCGCCCTTCACGTCGTAGAAGTCGATGCGCTGCGGCTTGCCGTCCCAGCGCGCCTCGTCGGCGTCGCCCCATGCGAGGCCCGCCACGCGCATCGGCTGGTTCACGCCGCGCACGGTGCTGTCGGTGGTGACGACGCCGTCGTCGCGCATGAACACGCGGCCCAGCTCGAACACGCGCACGCGCGGCGCCTTGCGGTCGAGGTTGAACTTGAGCACCTGCAGCAGCGAACCCATCAGCGAGGAGCGCATCACGCTCATCTGGCTGGCGATGGGGTTCAGCAGCTTCACCGGATTGGCGTTGCCCGCCAGGTCCTGTTCCCAGTGCGCCTCGACGAAGCTGAAGTTGATCGTTTCCTGGTAACCCAGCGCGGCGATGCTGCGGCGAACCGCGAATCGGCTGCGCTGCGCCTCGGGACGCACGCGCGCGGTGATGGGCGCGAGCGGCGCGGTGGTCGGCAGGTTGTTGAAGCCGATCAGGCGCGCGACCTCTTCGATCAGGTCTTCCTCGATCAGCAGGTCGAAGCGGTGCGGCGGCGGGGTCACGGTCAGCGTGCCCTCGCCCTCGGTGATCGCAAAGCCGAGGCGGTTCAGCGCTTCGGCGCATTGGGCCTGCGTCAGCGGCATGCCGATCACGCGCGATGCACGCGCCACGCGCAGCGTAACGGGCACGGCCTCGGGCACGCTCAGCGTCTGGTCGTCCATGCGGCCGGCCTGGCCGCCGCAGATCTCGGTGATCAGCTGCGTGATGCGCTCGATGATCTGGACGGTGCGGCTCGGGTCGACACCGCGCTCGTAGCGATGGCCGGCGTCGGTCGAGAAGTTGAAACGGCGCGAGCGGCCCTGCACGGCCTCGGGCCACCAGAAGGCGGCTTCGACGTAGATGTTGCGCGTGTCGTCGGACACCGAGGTGGCGTCGCCGCCCATGATGCCGGCGAGCGACTCCACCTCTCGGTCGTCGGCGATCACGCCGACCTTGTCGTCCACGGTGATCGTGTTGCCATTGAGCAGCTTGAGCTGCTCGCCCGGCTTGCCCCAGCGCACCGTGAGGCCGCCGTGGATCTTGTCGAGGTCGAAAATGTGGCTGGGCTGGCCGTATTCGAACATCACGTAGTTCGAGATGTCGACCAGCGGCGTCACGCTGCGCTGGCCGCAGCGCGCCAGGCGCTCGACCATCCAGGGGGGCGTCGCGACCTTGGTGTTCACGCCGCGCACGATGCGGCCCGAGAAGCGGCCGCAGAGCTCTGGCGCCTCGACCTTCACCGGCAGCACGTCGGCGAACGAAGTGGCGACAGGTGCGATGTCGGGCGTCTTGAGCGGCGCGCCCGTGAGCGCGGCCAGCTCGCGCGCGACGCCGTAGACGCTGAGGCCGTGCGCCAGGTTGGGCGTGAGCTTCAGCGTGAGCAGCATGTCGTCGAGCTTGAGCACCTCGCGCACGTCGGCGCCGATGGGCGCGTCGGCGTCGAGCTCGAGCAGGCCGCCGTGGTCTTCGCTCAGCTGCAGTTCGCGCGCCGAGCACAGCATGCCCTGGCTTTCCACGCCGCGCAGCTTGCCGAGCTTGATGAGGAAGGGCTTGCCGTCTTCACCCGGCGGCAGTTCGGCGCCGACCAGCGCGCACGGCACCTTGATGCCGACGCGCGCATTGGGCGCGCCGCACACGATGTTCAGCAGGGCGCCCTGCCCTGCGTCGACCTGGCACACGCGCAGGCGATCGGCGTTCGGGTGCTGCACCGCTTCCTTGATTTCGCCGACCACGATGCGCGTGAAAGGCGGCGCCACCGGTCGGCGCTCCTCGACCTCGAAACCGCCCATGGTGAGCGTTTCGGCCAACGTGGCGCTGTCGATGGGCGGGTTGCAGAACTCGCGCAGCCAGGATTCCGGGAATTGCATCTCTTCGATCTCGATCTGGTTTTTTCTGTGATGGGGTGCTTACTGGAACTGCGAGAGAAAACGCAGGTCGCCGTCGAAGAAGAGGCGCAGGTCGTTCACGCCGTAGCGCAGCATCGTGAGCCGGTCGGGGCCCATGCCGAAGGCGAAGCCGATGTAGCGCTCCGGGTCGAGGCCCATGTTGCGCACCACGTTCGGGTGCACCTGGCCCGAGCCAGACACCTCCAGCCAGCGGCCGGCCAGGGGGCCGCTCGCGAACTGGATGTCGATCTCGGCGCTCGGCTCGGTGAACGGGAAGAAGCTCGGGCGGAAGCGCAGCACGAGATCGTCGCGCTCGAAGAAGGTGCGGCAGAAGTCGGTGAAGACGACCTTCAGGTCCTTGAAGCTCACGTTCTCGCCGAGCCACAGGCCTTCGCACTGGTGGAACATCGGCGAATGGGTGGCGTCGCTGTCGACGCGGTAGGTGCGGCCGGGGGCGATCACGCGGATCTCGGGCGCCTTCACGGTGCCGGTGGTGTCGGCCGCGGCAGCCGCGAACTCGGCGGCGTACTTCTTGATGTGCTGATGCGCATAGCGCACCTGCATCGGGCTGGTGTGCGGGCGCAGGTTGTAGGGGATGCCGTCGTCGCCGTTCAGGTCGACGTAGAAGGTGTCCTGCATCGAGCGCGCAGGATGGTTCGGCGGGTTGTTGAGCGAGGTGAAGCTGTGCCAGTCGCTCTCGATCTCGGGGCCGTCGGCCACGTCGAAGCCCATGCTGGAGAAGATCTCCTCGATGCGCTCCAGGGTGCGGCTCACGGGATGCAGTCCGCCGGAAATGCGGCGGCGGCCGGGCAGGCTCACGTCGAGCGCCTCGGCACGCAGTTGCAGCGAGAGTTCTTCGTCGGCCAGCTGCTGGCGGCGGTCGGTCAGCGCGGCTTCGATGGCTTGCTTGGCGACGTTGATGGCGGCGCCGCGGGACTTCTTCTCTTCGACACTCAGCGCGGCCATGCCCTTCATCAGCTCGGTGATGCGGCCCGACTTGCCCAGGAACTGGGCCTTGGCGTTTTCGAGCTCGGCGGGTGTCTTCGCTTCGGCGAAGGCGGCACGTGCGGTGTCGACCAGGGAGTCCAACTCGTTCATAGCAACAAAAATCTTCGAGGGGAAATAAAAAAGAGCTGGAGCCTTTTCAAGCGCCAGCCCTTGAGCCGTGGGCGCAGGAAGCTGCCCGGAGGCAGCGCCCTGCTGTGCAGAATCAAGCAGCCAGCTTGGCCTTGACCTGCTCCACGATGCCGGCAAAAGCGGCCTTGTCGTGCACGGCGATGTCCGCAAGCATCTTGCGGTCGATCTCGATACCGGCCTTGCGGATGCCGTTGGCGAACTGGCTGTAGGTCAGGCCCAGTTCACGCGAGGCGGCGTTGATACGCGCGATCCACAGCTGACGGAACACGCGCTTCTTGGTACGGCGGTCACGGTAGGCGTATTGGCCTGCCTTCATCACCGCCTGTTTGGCGACGCGGAAGACATTGCCGCGGCGACCGCGGAAACCCTTGGCGAGTGCGAGAACTTTCTTGTGGCGGGCGCGAGCCGTTACACCACGTTTGACGCGAGGCATGTGTGTACTCCTTGTTCGTCTGAGTTAGATGCCACGGCCGGGCAGCATGGCGGCGACAGAAACCATGTTGGTTTCATGCACTGCGACTGCACCACGCAGGTGACGCTTGTTCTTGGTGGTCTTCTTGGTCAGGATGTGACGCTTGAAGGCTTGACCGCGCTTGACGGTGCCACCGGGACGAACGCGGAAACGTTTTTTCGCGCTGCTCTTGGTCTTCATTTTGGGCATGTGAATGCTCCTTTAGTTTGTGCTCGTGAGGCGCCATGGATGCTCCACGGACTTGTTGGCCCCGAGACACTTCTTCATCCCGCCCCTGCCTGCACTTCTTGCGAAACGCGGGCAAAGGCGAAATCCCTTCAAAACCTCTCTACCGCGGCTCCAGCCTTCGGCCCTGTCAGGCCGTGGCGGGCGTCGCTGCCGGAGCGGTGCCGGCATCCGCTGCCGGTTTCTGCCCACCGCCACCGGGCTTCTTGCGGCCCGGCGCGATCATCATGATCATCTGCCGGCCTTCGAGCTTCGGGAACTGCTCGACGATGATCGTGTCGCCCAGCTCGTCGCGAATGCGCTGCAGCAGTGCCAGACCCAGCTCCTGGTGCGTGATCTCGCGGCCACGGAAGCGCAGCGTGATCTTGCATTTGTCGCCGTCATCGAGGAAGCGCCGGATGTTGCGCATCTTGATGTTGTAGTCGCCATCGTCGGTACCGGGCCGGAACTTGATTTCCTTGACCTCGATGACCTTCTGCTTCGACTTCGCCTCGGCCGCCTTCTTCTGCTCGTGGTACTTGAACTTGCCGTACTCGATCAGGCGACACACCGGCGGGTTGGCCGCCGCAACGACCTCCACCAGATCCACGTCCTGCTCACCGGCAAGGCGTAGAGCCTCGGCAAGACTCACGACACCCAATTGCTCGTTATCCGGGCCGATCAGGCGGACTTCCGGGGCCATGATTTCCCGGTTCAGGCGGTGTTGGCGTTCCTCGCGGTGGCGGCGGTCGCGGAATGCAGTAGCGATGGTCAGGATCCTTCAAAATTTGCTACAAAATCTGTAGCGAACGCCGCTCAGCCCTCGCGGACAAGCGGCACGATTTGGCAAGGAAACATATGGGGTTTTCCGAAGACAAATCAACGCTTGTCGGCAACATCCTGGACGAGCCGTTGCACGAACGATTCGAGGGACATTGCACCGAGGTCTTGATTGCCCCGGGCGCGCACTGCGACGGCACCAGCTTCCTTTTCCTTGTCGCCCACGACAACGATGTAAGGGAGCTTTCGCAACGAATGCTTCCGTATTTTATACGTAATCTTTTCGTTGTGCAGGTCAAGCTGGACCCTAAGCCCTTGATTTTGCAGCGCTTTCGCAACTTCCGAGGCGTAATCGGCCTGCCCTTCGCTGATATTCAGCACCGCAACCTGCACCGGAGCGAGCCACGCAGGCAGTGCGCCGGAGTGGTGTTCGATCAGCATGCCGATGAAGCGCTCCAGGCTGCCGACGATCGCGCGATGCAGCATCACGGGGTGCGCGCGGCCGCTCGATTCCGTCACGTATTCGCCGCCAAGTCGCTCGGCCGTGTTGAAGTCGACCTGCATCGTGCCGCACTGCCACTGGCGGCCGATGGCGTCGCGCAGCGTGTACTCGATCTTCGGGCCATAGAAGGCACCGTCGCCCGGCGCGATGACGAAGTCGACGCCGGAGCGGCGCAGCGATTCCATCACCGCATGCTCGGCCTTGTCCCACAGCTCGTCGGAGCCGACGCGGTTCTCCGGCCGCGTCGCGACCTTGTAGAGGATGTCCGTGAAGCCGAAGTCGGCGTAGACCTTCTGCAGCTGCGCCGTGTACGCAATGCACTCGTCGAGGATCTGGTCTTCCGTGCAGAAGATGTGCCCGTCGTCCTGCGTGAAGCCGCGCACGCGCATGATGCCGTGCAGCGCGCCGCTGGGCTCGTTGCGGTGGCACTGGCCGAACTCGCCGTAGCGCAGCGGCAGGTCGCGGTAGCTGCGCAGGTCGCTCTTGAAGATGAGCACGTGGCCCGGGCAGTTCATCGGCTTGAGCGCGTACTCGCGCTTCTCCGACTCCGTCGTGAACATGTTGTCGCGATAGTTCTGCCAGTGGCCCGTCTTCTCCCAAAGGCTCTTGTCGAGGATCTGCGGCCCCTTCACTTCCCAGTAGCCCGTGTCGCGGTAGATGGCTCGCATGTACTGCTCGACCGCCTGCCAGATGGCCCAGCCCTTCGGGTGCCAGAACACCACGCCAGGCGCCACTTCGTCGATGTGGAACAGGTCGAGTTCCTTGCCAAGCCGGCGGTGGTCGCGCTTCTCGGCTTCCTCGATGCGCTGGATGTACTGGTCGAGCTGCTTCTTGTCGGCCCAGGCCGTGCCGTAGATGCGCTGCAGCTGCTCGTTCTTGGCGTCTCCGCGCCAGTAGGCGCCGGCCAGCTTCGTGAGCTTGAAGACCTTCAGGAAGCGCGTGTTCGGCACGTGCGGGCCGCGGCACATGTCGACGTATTCCTGGTGGTAGTACAGGCCCATGGCCTGCTCGTCGGGCATGTCCTCGACCAGGCGCAGCTTGTAGTCCTCGCCGCGCGACTTGAAGACCTCGATGACCTCGGCGCGCGGCGTCATCTTCTTGATCACGTCGTAGTCCTGCGCGATCAGCTCGCGCATGCGCCCCTCGATGGCGGCCATGTCCTCGGGCGTGAACGGGCGCTCGTAGGCGATGTCGTAGTAGAAGCCCTCGTCGATCACGGGCCCGATCACCATCTTGGCCGTCGGGTAGAGCTGCTTCACCGCGTGGCCGACCAAGTGAGCCGTCGAGTGGCGGATGATCTCCAGGCCCTCTTCGTCCTTGGGCGTGATGATCTGCAGCTTCGCGTCATGGTCGATGACGTCGCTGGCATCGACGAGCCTGCCGTCGACCTTGCCGGCCACCGTCATCTTGGCCAGGCCGGGACCGATGGACTGGGCGACTTCGGCCACCGAGACCGGGCCAGGGAACTCGCGGCGCGAGTTGTCGGGGAGCGTGATCTGGATCATTTTGGGAAAACCTCGGGGGAGAAAAAACAAAAAAGCGCGGTGGATGACCGCGCTTTGCTTGGTTGTGTAGCTGGCGAAAACCAGCGAGCGCGGGCTACCGGCCTTTTCCTTCGGTGAAGAAAAAGCCGCTGAAACCTTGCGGGGTAGTTCGCGGTGTCATAACCAAGGTGCCTTTCTCGCTCTTGTTGGAGTGCAGAGTCTGCGATTCTAGCCGCTGCACGCCCGGGATGCGTCCAGCGCCCATTGGAGCGAAGTGCGGCTCGAAGCCCGACCTCATTGCGGCCGCAACAAAAAAGCCCGGCACAGGGCCGGGCTGAAAGTGACAGCGAAAACTGTCCGTCGGATCAGTGGAACTGTTCTTCCTCGGTCGAGCCCGACAGCGCCTTCACGCTGGAAGAGCCGCCCTGGATCACGGTAGTCACGTCGTCGAAGTAGCCCGCGCCCACTTCCTGCTGGTGCGACACGAAGGTGTAGCCCTTGTCGCGCGCGGCGAACTCGGGTTCCTGGACCATGTTCACGTAGTGCTTCATGCCTTCGCCGCGAGCGTATGCATGGGCGAACTGGAAGGTGTTGAACCAGTTGACGTGGATGCCGGCCAGCGTGATGAACTGGTACTTGTAGCCCAGCGCCGACAGGTCTTCCTGGAACGAGGCGATCTGCTTGTCGTCGAGGTTCTTCTTCCAGTTGAAGGAAGGCGAGCAGTTGTACGACAGCAGCTTGCCCGGGCAGGCGGCGTGCACGGCCTGCGCGAATTCGCGGGCGAAGCCGATGTCCGGCACGCCGGTCTCGCACCACACCAAGTCGGCGTACGGTGCGTAGGCCACGCCGCGGCTGATGGCCTGCTCCAGGCCGTTCTTGACGCGGTAGAAGCCCTCTTGCGTGCGTTCACCGGTCAGGAACGGCTTGTCGTTGGCGTCGTGGTCGGACGTGATCAGGTTCGCGGCTTCGGCATCGGTGCGGGCCAGGACGATGGTGGGCACGCCCAGCACGTCGGCAGCGAAGCGCGCGGCGATCAGCTTCTCGCAGGCTTCCTGCGTCGGCACGAGCACCTTGCCGCCCATGTGGCCGCACTTCTTCACGGCAGCCAGCTGGTCTTCGAAGTGCACGCCGGCGGCACCGGCGGTGATCATGTTCTTCATCAGCTCGAAGGCGTTGAGCACGCCGCCGAAACCGGCTTCCGCGTCGGCCACGATGGGCAGGAAGTAGTCGATGAACTCCTTGTCGCCCGGGTTGATGCCACGGCCCCACTGGATTTCATCAGCGCGGCGGAAGGTGTTGTTGATGCGACGGACCATCGTCGGCACCGAGTCGTAGGCGTAGAGCGACTGGTCGGGGTACATCGTCTCGGAGGTGTTGCCGTCGGCGGCGACCTGCCAGCCCGACAGGTACACGGCCTCGAGGCCGGCCTTGGCCTGCTGCATCGCCTGGCCGGCGGAGATCGCGCCGAAAGCGTTCACGTAGCCCTTCTTGGCGCCGCCGTTGATCTTGTCCCAGAGCTTCTCGGCACCGCGCTTGGCCAGCGTGTGCTCGATGGGGAATGAACCGCGCAGGCGCACGACGTCGGCTGCGCTGTAGCCGCGCTTGACGCCCTTCCAGCGGGGGTCGGTGGCCCATTCTTTCTCGAGTGCGGCGATCTGCTGTTCGCGGCTCAGTTGTTCTGTGAGGGTCTGGGGCATGGTCACTCCGTGAGGTTGGTTGAAGGTTGGGCGCTGCGGCCGTGGAGTTACTGTAACTCCCTGTCGGACTCTTATGTCTTATAGAAGACATATTTATCAATCAACAAAATCAACAAGTTACCGCGATATTCCTCAATGCAAAATTATTTTTCTCATATCGAGAAAAAATATTGCGGCGCAGCAGCCTTTAATTTCGCAATGCGCAATCAGTCTTTCGGTTGTGAAAACGATGCCCCTCCCAGCGCCGCATGAGCAATCCAGTCGCCGCTTTCGATCACGCGGCGGCTTGCGATGCGCGCCGGGTGGATCTCGTAGACCAGGCAATCGATCCACTGCCCCTCCACGCTCACACGCACACGACGCCTGATGTATTCGCCCAAGTCGTCGTCCGCCACTTCTTCCAGCACGTCGAGCGCCTCCTCTACCGCCGGCTCGACGACGTAGACCTCGCCCTTCACCCGCCCCGCGCCACCGAGCACGACGCCGGGATAGGCGCCGAAGTCGTAGAGCGTGCCGGCGATCTCCGCCTCACCCACCAGCAAGGGCTCGGGCCGGTAGCGCGCGATGTCGTTGCGCCCGCCGCGGCGCAGCGTGCCGTAAACAAAAACGTGGGGCATCATCGAAACCGCTTCCTTCCTTCGCAACAACAACACTTCAGTCTATTGAACTCCCCTGCCCACGCATCAGGCCGCCTCGTGGCCTATGGCTGCCTGGCCCTGAGCATGTCGCTCGTCGGCGGCTACGTCGCCCTCTCCAAGCCCCTCGTCGCCGCCTTTCCGGTGCTGCTGCTCGCCTGGCTGCGCTTCGGCATCGCGGCGCTGGCCATGCCGCACTGGCTCAAGCGGGCACCCGACGAGCCGCCGATGACCTCGCGCACCCGCTGGCTGGTGTTCCTGGAGTCGTTCCTCGGCAACTTCATGTTCTCGATCTGCATGCTCTTCGGCGTGAGCCTCACGAGCGCGGTGTCGGCGGGCGTGATCATGGCGTCGATTCCCGCCTGCGTTGCCGTCGCCAGCTGGCTCTTCCTGCGCGAGCGCATCACGGTGCGCATCGGGCTGGCGATCGCCTGCGCGGCGCTCGGCATCGGGCTGCTCGCGCTGTCGCCTGCGCACGCACCGGCGTCGCCTGCCGCCGCTTCCGCTTCTGCCGCTTCTGCCGCTTCGATGCCCTGGCTCGGCAACCTGCTCGTGTTCTGCGCGGTGCTCTGCGAGACGGCCTACGCCGTGATCGGCAAGTCGCTCACAGGGCGCCTCGGCCCGAAGCGCATCGCCTCGCTCATCAACCTCTGGGGCTTCGTCCTGTCGATGCCATTCGGCATCTGGTTCGCGCTGCAGTTCGACTTCACCGCCGTGCGCTTCGGCACCTGGGCGCTGCTGGTGGCCTACGCGCTCGCCGCGAGCATCTGGACCGTGTGGCTGTGGATGACCGGACTTCGCAACGTACCAGCCGCACAAGCGGGTGTTTTCACCGTGCTGCTGCCGGTGAGCGCAGCCCTCGTGGGCGTGCTCGTGCTCGGCGAAAACCTCTCTTCCCCACAGCTGATTGCGTTCGTCGTCGCTCTCGTCGGCGTGGTGCTCGCCACGTGGCCCGGGCGCCGAACGTGAAGAAGTGGCCTTCTCCCCTCTGAAAAAACAACAACTCCCAATGAAAAAAGCGCTTTTTCCCTTGGAAACGCGTTTTTTCTCCTTTAGCATCCGCATTGCCACTGGAGACGCAAGTTTTTCATTGGTGACTGTTTCAACCAAAAAAGGAAATCAACCATGGCAACTGCAAAGAAGGCTCCGGCCAAGAAAGCTCCGGCAAAGAAGGCCGCTCCTGCAAAGAAGGCTGCGGCTCCGGCAAAGAAGGCTGCACCGGCCAAGAAGGCGGCTCCTGCAAAGAAGGCCGCACCGGCCAAGAAGGCAGCTCCTGCAAAGAAGGCCCCCGCAAAGAAGGCCGCTCCCGCCAAGAAGCGCACGCCCAACGCCGCGTTCATGAAGGCACTGACCCCCAGCCCGGCACTGGCCGCCGTCGTCGGCTCCACGCCGCTGCCGCGCACCGCTGTCGTGAGCAAGCTGTGGGACTACATCAAGAAGAACAACCTTCAGGACAAGGCCAACAAGCGCAACATCAACGCCGACGCCAAGCTGAAGGAAATCTTCGGCAAGGCCCAGGTCTCGATGTTCGAACTGGCAGCGCTGATCGGCAAGCACGTCAAGTAAGCGCTCAGGGGCCTCGAGCTCCTGAATCGGAAAGCCCGCTTCAAGCGGGCTTTTTTTTCGCCTGCGGCAAGGCCACGCCCTCCTCGAAGAAGCGTGCCGGCGTACGGCCGAAGTGCTTGCGGAAGGCCTCGATGAAGGCGCTCACCGAGTTGTAGCCCACCGTCAATGCCACTGCCGTCACGGGCTCCGCCAGGCTCAGCAGTTCGACGGCCTTCAGCAACCGCGCCTGCTGGCGCCACTGTGCGAAGCTCAGTCCCGTCTCCGCGGCGAAGCGGCGGGTGAGCGTCCTTCGCGCCATGCCGATGCGAGCAGCCCATTCGTCGATGCCATCCGGCAAGGCGGGATCGTCGGCCAGCGCGGCTGCCATCGAAGCGAGGCGCCTGTCCTGCGGCATCGGCAGGTGCAGTGATACCACGCCGCTCGCGGCGAGTTCGTCGACAAGCACGCCCACCAGACGCGCACGGCGGGGCTCCAGCAGGGGCTCGGATGCATCCATGCCCGTCAGCCGATCCACCAGCGCACGCACCAGCGGCGTCGCCGCGAACACGTGCGGCACGCCCGGCAACGCCTGTGCCGTCATTGCATCGATGTGCAGGCTCCAGCCCGCGGTGGCGCCGAAGGTCTGAGCCGCATGGGCGCAGCGCGGCGCGATCCAGCCGATCCACCCCGGCGGCTGCACCCAGCGGCCCGACGGCGTCTCGATGACCTGAAGCCCCTCGCGCAAGGCGAACAGCTGTCCGGTCTCGTGCGAGTGATAGCCGGTGACGCGCGCCGCCTCGTAGGCGTTGATCCACAGCGTCGCGGGCGTCCGTTCAGCCATGGGTGGCCCGCCGGAGGTATCGATTGGCCCTGCCCCGCAAGCCCGAAGGAGCGGCGCTGCCTAGCATCGAAACCCTCTCAACTCCAACCAAGGAACAGCCTCCATGAAAGCCCAGGACGTACTCCCCGACGGCGAAGACTTCACCACCATCAACGGCCGCGCACTGCGCAAGGGATCGGTCGCAGCCTTCCTCGCCAACGCGCGCATCCTCGAGGACGCCGCCACATCCGCGGCAGAGCGGCAGGCCGCCGAGCAGGATTTCGCCTCGCTGATCCCCACCCTCGACGCGCTCGGCCTGTTCGACGTGTTCGAACTGCGCTCGCCGTTCCTGCGCGCGGAGGTGGCCCGCCATCGCGCCGCGCTCAGCCCTGCGCCTGCTTCGCCGAGCGCGTGATCGACGACAGCGTGCCGCGCGTGGTGATGACCTCGGGGTCGAGCGGAATCTCGATCAGCGTGCCGGTCTCGGCCTCCAGCGCGCGCAGCAGCGCCGCCTCGAACTGCGCCGTCTCCGTTACCCGTTCGGCCGCGTAGCCGTAGGCGCGCGCAAGCCCGCAGAAGTCGGGGTTGCGCAGCGCCGTGCCGCTGGTGCGTTCGGGGTACTCACGCTCCTGGTGCATGCGGATCGTGCCGAACATGCCGTTGTTGAGCAGCACGATGATGCTCTTGCCGCCGTGCTGCGAAGCCGTTGCGAGCTCCTGCCCCGTCATCAGGAAATCGCCGTCGCCGGCGATCGTGAAGGCCACGCGCCCCGTCGCCAGGTTGGCCGCGATACCCGCCGGCACGCCATAGCCCATCGCCCCGCTGGTCGGCGCTAGTTGCGTCTTCGCGCCCTTGGCCAGGCCGCTGTAGCGGAAGTAGCGATGCACCCAGCTCGCGAAGTTGCCCGCGCCGTTGGTGATGGCCGCGTCCGCCGGCAGATGCTTCTGCAGCAGCGCGACCACTTGCGCCATGTCGACCGAACCCCGCGGCGTTTCGGCGGGCATGCCGGCCAGCGGCTGGGGTACGAGGTTGGCTTCGTAGTCGGCATGGGCCTGCAGCGTCCATTCTTCCCACGGCAGCGTCGGCGGCGCGCTCAGCACTTCCAGGCTGCGCGCAGCCGCGCTCATGCCGGCGTTGATCGCCAGATCGGCCTGGTAGACGCGGTTGAGCTCCTCGGCGCTCGCGTGGATGTGCACCAGCGTCTGCTTCGCCTTGGGCGCCTCCAGCAGCGTGTAGCCGCTGGTGGTCATCTCGCCGAGGCGCGGGCCGATGGCGAGGATCAGGTCGGCGTCCTTCACGCGCTGCGCGAGCTTCGGATTGATGGCGATGCCGACGTCGCCCGCGTACTGCGGATGGTGGTTGTCGAAGGTGTCCTGGAAGCGGAAGGCATTCGCCACCGGCAGGCGCCAGTTCTCGGCGAAGCGCTGCAGCGCCTGCGCGGCCTGCGCCGTCCAGCCGCCGCCGCCGGCAATCACCAGCGGGCGCTGCGACTTCAGCAGCAGCTCGCGCAGGGTGCGCAGCGCGCCCGGATCGCTCCAGGGCTCCACCGCCTCCACGCGCGCCAGCGGACGCGCGGTGGTCTCGCTGCGCAGCATGTCTTCCGGCAGCACCAGCACCACCGGCCCCGGCCGGCCGTTCATCGCGGTGGCGAAGGCGCGCGCGATGTATTCGGGAATGCGGTTCGCGTCGTCGATACGCTCCACGCGCTTGGCGAAGCCCTTGGTGCTCGGGCCGAAGAAGCTGGCGTAGTCGACTTCCTGGAAGGCCTCGCGGTCGCGGAAGTCGCTGCCGACGTCGCCTACGAACAGCACCATCGGCGTGGAGTCCTGGAAGGCGTTGTGCACGCCGATCGACGCATTGGTCGCGCCCGGACCGCGGGTGACGAAGCACACGCCCGGCCGTCCCGTGAGCTTGCCGTGCGCCTCGGCCATGAAGGCGGCGCCGCCCTCCTGCCTGTTGACGACGAAGCGCGCGCGGTCGCGGTAGGCGTGGAAGCCGTCGAGCACCGCCAGGAAGCTCTCGCCGGGCACGCCGAATGCGATCTCCATGCCCTGTTCGACCAGGCATTCCACGATCAGGTGGCCCGCGGGTTGTGATGTACTCATGTGAAGAAAAACCTCGCTACGAATGTCTCCGGCAATTATGTGCGCCCGCTCCAGACGCCTTGCGTTAATTCCCCAACCAGTTAAATTCGCGCCATGAAGGCCCCCAAGGACCCCACGCCCGACATCGCGATCGAAGCGATCGAACCCCGCTCGCGCGATGCGGACAGGTCGCAGCTGGCCATCCTCGCATCGGCGCGCGACGAGTTCTCCTCACGCGGGCTCGCTGGCGCGCGCATGGACAGCATCGCCGAGCGCGCAGGCCTCAACAAGCGCCTCATCTACTACTACTTCGGCAGCAAGGACGACCTGTTCCTCGCGGTGCTGGAGCGCGTCTATGCGGACATCCGCGAAGCCGAGCAGCGCCTTCACCTCGAAGAGATCGACCCCGTGGAGGCGATTCGCCAGCTGGTGTCGTTCACCTGGAACTACTACCTCGAGCACCCGGAATTCATCACGCTGCTCAACAGCGAAAACCTGCACTGTGCGGCGCACCTGAAACGCTCGGACCGCATCCAGGAGATGAACTCGCCGCTGGTTCAACTGCTCGACACGGTGCTGGAACGCGGCCGCCGCGACGACCTGTTCCGTGCAGGCGTGGATCCGGTGCAGCTCTACATCTCCATCGCCTCGCTCTGCTACTTCTATCTCTCGAACAACCACACGCTCTCGGCCATCTTCGGCCGCGACCTGCGTGCACCCAAGGCGATGGCGCAGCGCCTCTCGCACATGACCGACCTGGTCCTGGGCTACGTCCTGAAATAGGTTCGCCCCCAGGCTCGCGCACTTCGTGTCGCTTCGCCACCCCCTACCGGGGGCGACACCGGTGGCCCGACAAAGCCGGTTCCACGGTGTTCCTGGCCTTGGGCCGCGCCGGTTCCAACGGTCGTGAACGGCGCAGTTGCGCCCGAAAACCACTGAACCTCCTCCTGCGGGTATTCACTAGGGAGCGCCCGTTGACGCTCCCGCGCGGCCGTTCCTACAATCAATAATTCACTCAATGGTGAATTGATCGATTCCAAGAATGCGGCCCGACCGCGCGGAGACATTCATGAAGTTCATTGCCAGCAGCACCGCACGCACCACCGTCCTTGCCTCGCTGACCTGCATCGCGGCGCTGCTGCCGGGGCTGGCGGCGGCGCAGAACGGTTATCCGAACAAGCCGATCCGCGTGATCGTTCCCTTTGCGGCGGGCAGCACCACGGACATCATTGCCCGCGCGATCACCGACAAGATGAGCGCCAGCATGGGCCAGACGCTGGTGATCGACAACCGCGGCGGTGCCAGCGGCACCATCGGCCAGCAGGCCGTGGCCGCGGCGGCGCCGGACGGCTACACGGTGATGATCCATTCGTCGTCGCACACGGTGAGCCCCTCCACCTTCGCCAAGCTGCCGTTCGACACGGTGCACGACTTCGCTGGCGTCACGCCGATCTCTTCGCTGCCCAATGCGCTGGTGATCTCGCCGAGCAAGAACATCAAGACGCTGCCGCAGTTGCTGGCCGCGGCGCGCGCCAAGCCCGGCAGCATGAACTTCGCCTCGGCCGGCCAGGGCAGCGCCACGCACCTGAATGCCGAGAAGTTCAAGATGGCCGCCAAGATCGATGCCACCAACATCCCCTTCAAGGGATCGGGCGAGGCCGTGACCGAGGTGCTTTCGGGCCGCGTCGACTACTACTTTTCGCCCATCGCGCCGGTCATCGGCCAGATCAAGGAAGGCCAGCTGCTGGCGCTGGCCGTGGGCTCGCCCAAACGCGCGGCTGCGTTGCCCGACGTGCCCACCACCAGCGAAGCCGGCGTGCCCGGCTCGGAGTTCAACTTCTGGATCGGAATGATGGCGCCGGCCAAGACGCCGCGCGACGTCGTCGAGCGCCTGCACGCCGAGGTGGCGAAGGCACTGGCCACACCCGAGGTGAAGGAGCGCTTCGCCAAGCTGGGCGTCGACCCGTGGACGCTCAAGCCCGAGCAGTTCGACGCCTACATCAAGGAAGAGATCGCGAGCAACGCTCAGCTCGTGAAGGCCGCCGGCCTCTCGGTCCAACAGTAAGCAACGCAAGCCATCCCGAACGCTCCTCCTGAAAGCCCCGGCTCCCGCCATGTTCCGCAAGCTCCTGCTCTCCCCGGCCCTGCGCCCCTTCATCCTGATCCTGTTGCTGCTGGTGCTGTGGGACCTGGCGATCCGCCTGTTCAAGATTCCGGCGTACCTCATTCCCCCGCCGTGGGAGGTCGTGAAGCAGCTCGTGGCCGAATGGCCGCGCCTGCTCGCTGAGAGCTGGAAGACCACGCTCGCCACGCTCGGCGGCTTCGGGCTGACCATCCTGATCGGCATTCCGATCGCGATGGTCATCGCCTACTCGCGCGTCGTCGAGTCGTACGTCTATCCGCTGCTGGTGTTCTCGCAGAGCATTCCCAAGGTGGCGATCGCGCCGCTCTTCGTGGTGTGGTTCGGCTTCGGCATCTTCCCGAAGGTGATCAGCGCCTTCCTGCTGGGCTTCTTTCCGGTGGTGGTGTCCACGGTGATGGGCTTCAAGTCGGTGGAGCCCGACATGCTCGACCTGTCGCGCTCGATGGGCGCGAGCCGGCTGCAGACCTTCTTCAAGATCAGCCTGCCGCAGGCGCTGCCCCAGATCTTCAGCGGGCTGAAGGTGTCGGTCACGCTGGCGGTGGTGGGCGCCGTGGTCGGCGAGTTCGTCGGCTCCAACTCGGGCATCGGCTACGTGCTGCAGGTGGCCAACGGCAACTTCGACCTGCCTCTGATGTTCGCCGCGCTGGTGGTGCTGTCGAGCATCGGCGTCATTCTTTTCGTCGCCGTCGACCTGGTCGAGCGCGTGATGATTCCGTGGCACGCATCGCAGCGCCACACGCATTGAGTTCACCGAGTTCCTTCGCAAAAGCCAACAACTCCCGGAGACAACACCATGAAGAAACTGCTCCCCACGCTGCTCGCAGCAGCCGCGCTCGCCACCTTCGCCGTCGCCCCGGCGCACGCCCAGGGCGACAAGCCCAAGGACAAGGTCACGCTGATGCTCAACTGGTACCTGTACAGCGAGCACGCGCCCTTCTTCCTGGGCAAGGAAAAGGGCTTCTACGCCGAGGAAGGCATCGACCTCGACATCCAGGAAGGCCGCGGCTCCGCAGTCACGGCGCAAGCTGTTGCCGCCAAGTCGGCGACCTTCGGCTACATCGACGTCACGACCATGATCAAGGCCGCCGCCAAGGGCGCGCCGCTGAAGTCGACCGGCGTGCTGTTCCAGGTGAGCCCGATGTCGGTGATGGGCTTCACCGAGAAGAACATCAAGACGCCGAAGGACATCATCGGCAAGACCGTGGCGGTGACACCGGGCGACTCGATGTCGCAGATGTGGCCGCTCTTCCTGAAGATGAACGACATCAAGCCCGACCAGATCAAGACCGTCTCGGGCGACGCGCAGACCAAGCTCAATGCGGTGATCAACGGCCAGGCCGACCTGCTGCTCGGCTACGTGATGGACCAGGCCATCAAGCTGCAGGACACCACCGGCAAGCCGGTCACGCCGATCCGCTTCGCAGACTCTGGCGTGAACCAGATCAGCTCCGGCATCATCACCAACAAGAACCTGCTGACCGAGAACCCCGACCTGGTGAAGCGCTTCATGCGCGCCTCCACCAAGGCCGCCGAAGCCGCCGAGAAGAGCCCCGAGGCCGCGGTCGACGCGATGCTCAAGGCCAACCCCAAGGCCGGCGTGCGCGACACGCTCATCGTGGGCATGAAGCAGAGCGTGGCGCTCTATCACACGAAGGAGACCGCCAACCAGCGTCCCTTCCGCGTGCAGATGAAGAACGTCAACGACTCGCTCGACCTGCTGGTGCAGTACGGTGGCATGGATGCCGCCACGCGCGGCAAGCCCGAAGACTATGTGACCCTCGACTTCCTGCCCTGACCTTCCCTCTCTCCTGAATCCGCGCGCCTTCCGCAGCAGTCACCTCTCACGCATTCCATGTCCCAAGTCAACCTGATCGAAGCGCGCGGCGTCTCGAAGATCTACCCCAGCAAGGACGGCCCGGTCGAGTCGCTCAAGCCGCTCGACTTCGCCATCAAGGAAGGCGAGTTCGTCTCCGTCGTCGGCCCTTCGGGCTGCGGCAAGAGCACGCTGCTGAAGATGGTGGCGGGCCTGCTGCCCATCAGCGGCGGCAGCCTCACGCTGGCAGGCCACCCGATCAAGGGCCCGCAGAAGGACGTGGGCATCGTGTTCCAGAGCGCGGTGCTGCTGCCCTGGCGCAGCGTGGAAGACAACATCCTGCTGCAGGCGGAGATGCGCCACATGCCGATGGAGTCGGCCAGGGCGCGCGCCCGCGAGCTGATGGAGATGACCGGCCTCAAGGGCTTCGAGAAGAAGTACCCGTGGCAGCTCTCGGGCGGCATGCAGCAGCGCGCGTCGATCTGCCGCGCCCTGCTGCACGACCCCTCGGTGCTGTTGATGGACGAGCCCTTCGGCGCGCTCGACGCGATGACGCGCGAAAAGATGAACCTGGAGCTGCAGCGCATCTGGATGACGTCGAAGAAGACGGTGATGCTCATCACCCACAGCATTCCAGAAGCCATCTTCCTGTCGGACCGCGTGATGGTGATGAGCGAGCGCCCCGGCTCCATTGCCGCCGTGTACGACATCGACCTGCCGCGCCCGCGCACGCTCGACGTGATGGCCTCGCCGGAGTTCGGCGCCTACACGAAGCTGGTGCGCGCGCATTTCTACTCGCAAGGCATCCTGGACCACTGAAGAGCAGATGCAGGCCATGGACGCGATCCGCTTTCACGTCGAGGAGATCCGCTTCGCCGAGCGCAACGTGGCGCTGCGGCTGCCCTTCCGCTTCGGCGCCGCCACCGTCACGGCCTGCCCGCAGGTCTATGTGAAGGCGCGCATCCGCTTCGCCGACGGCCGCACGGCCGAGGGCTGTGCGGCGGAGATGATGATTCCGAAGTGGTTCGACAAGAACCCGGCACTCAACAACGAGCAGAACTTCGAGCAGCTGCGCTTCGCGCTGCGCGACGCCCGCGAGGCCTACACCGCCGAGCCCGATGCGCAGACCGCCTGGACGCACTTCGCCTCCAACTACGCCGCGCTGCAGTCGCGCGCCAGGGCCAAGGGCCTGCAGCCGCTGGTGGCGAGCTACGGCCCGGCGCTGATCGACCGCGCCCTGCTCGATGCGCTGTGCCTGCACAGCGGCACGAGCTTCGCGGCGGCGATGAGCGGCAACCTCTGCGGCATCGACATCGCCGGCAGCGGCCTGGCCGACGACCTCGCAGGCTTCGACATGCCGGCCTTCCTGGCGAAGCAGTCACCGCGCAGCCGCATCGCCGCGCGCCACACGGTCGGTCTGGCGGACGCCATCGACGAGTACGACGCCTCGCCCGACGCTCCCTCCGATGGCTTGCCCACAACTCTGCAGGCCGCCGTACAGCGCTACGGCCACACCCACTTCAAGCTCAAGCTGTGCGGCAACACCGCGCAGGACATCGACCGGCTCCAGCGCATCGCCCGCGTGATCGACGGCCAGGCGCAGTTGGTCACGCTCGACGGCAACGAGCAGTACGCGGATGCCGACGACTTCGCCACCTTCCTCGACCGCATGCTTTCCACTCCTACGCTGTGGAAGCTCGCGCAGAAGACGGTGTTCGTCGAACAGCCGATTCGCCGCGATGCGGCACTGCAGCGCGACGTGTCATTGGGCAAGCGCATTCCGCTGCTCATCGACGAATCGGACGCCTCGCTCGACGCCTTCGTGCAGGCTCGCGCACTGGGCTACACCGGCGTGTCGAGCAAGAGCTGCAAGGGCTTCTACAAGTCGGTGATCAATGCCGCGCGCTGCGCGCAGTGGAATGCCGCGCTCGAGAAGCCGCGCTACTTTCTCTCCGGCGAAGACCTGACCATGCAGGCCGGCATCGGCGTGCAGCAGGACCTGGCACTCGTCGCCTGGCTCGGCCTTTCGCACGTCGAGCGCAACGGCCACCACTACGTCAACGGCCTGGCGGCGGCGCCCGAGGCCGAGCAGCAGGCGCTGCTGCGCGCCCACCCCGGGCTCTACGAAACCAGCGACGGCGCAGTGCGCCTCGCCATCCGCGAAGGGCAGCTCGACCTGTCCTCGCTCAACGCCGCGCCCGGCTTCGCCACCGGCAAGCCAGGCGCAGGCATCTCGTGGGACGCGATGCGTTCCGTCTACTGAAGCGCGCGTCCAGCCCGCACCAATCTCTCGCACCCAAGGAAGAAAACGATGGCCACCCAACGTCTAGGAATCATCATGCACGGCGTCACCGGGCGCATGGGCATGAACCAGCATCTGATCCGCTCGATCTGCGCCATCCGCGCCCAGGGCGGCGTCACGCTGTCGAACGGCGACAAGGTCATGCCCGACCCGATCCTCATCGGCCGCAACGCCGAGAAGATGGAAGCGCTCGCCAAGGCGCACAACATCCCGCGCTGGGGCACCGACCTCGACAAGGCGCTGGAGAACAAGGACGACACCATCTTCTTCGACGCCGGCACCACGCAGATGCGCCCCGCCCTGCTGGCCAAGGCCATCCGCGCCGGCAAGCACGTCTACTGCGAGAAGCCCATCGCCACCAACCTCAACGAGGCGGTCGAGATCGCCCGCCTTGCCGAGGAAGCCACGAAGACCCAAGGCCTGAAGCACGGCGCCGTGCAGGACAAGCTCTTCCTGCCCGGCCTGCGCAAGCTCGACATGCTGCGCCGCGCCGGCTTCTTCGGCCGCATGCTCAGCGTGCGCCTGGAGTTCGGCTACTGGGTGTTCGAGGGCGACCTGCAGCCCATCCAGCGCCCGAGCTGGAACTACCGCAAGGAAGACGGCGGCGGGATGATCCTGGACATGATGTGCCACTGGCGCTACGTGCTCGACAACCTGTTCGGCGAAGTGAAGTCGGTGAGCTGCCTGGGCACCACCCACATCCCGACGCGCTGGGACGAGGCCGGCAAGCCCTACGAGGCCACCGCCGACGACGCCGCCTACGCCACATGCGAACTCACCGGCCACAACGGCGAGCCAGTCATCGCGCAGATCAACATGAGCTGGGTCACGCGCGTGCGCCGCGACGACCTGGTGACGTTCCACGTCGACGGCACCGACGGCTCGGCCGTGGCGGGCCTTTCGAGCTGCCGCGCCCAGTCGCGCGTGGCCACGCCGCGCCCGGTATGGAACCCCGACGAGAAGCAGACCATGAACTTCTTCGACCAGTGGCAGGAGATTCCGGACTCGCAGGTGTATGACAACGGCTTCAAGATCCAGTGGGAGCATTTCATCCGCCACGTGGTGGAAGACGCGCCCTACAAGTGGACGCTGCCCGAAGGCGCCAAGGGCGTGCAGCTGGTCGAGGCCGCGCTCGAGTCGTGGAAGGACCGCCGCTGGGTCGACGTGCCCACGCTGAAAGTCTGACATGGCTCTTTCGCTGAACCTCCCCACCGCCAGCGGCACGCTCGCACCCTACGCGCTGCGCGGCATCGCGCCGGTGAAGCCCGATGCGGGCGTCAAGTTCAACCGCATCGCCTACTCGGCCGCCCACGTGGTGGCCGACCCGACGGCCGCCATCGACCCGTGGCTGCAGTGCGCGGTCGACTGGGACACCACCATCGCCTACCGCCGCCACCTGTTCTCGCTGGGCCTGGGCGTGGCCGAGGCCATGGACACCGCGCAGCGCGGCATGGGCCTCGACTGGCCCACCTCGCTGGAGCTGATCCGCCGCTCGCTCGACGCAGCGAAGGACGTGCCCGGCGCGCTGGTCGCCTCGGGTTGCGGCACCGACCACCTGGACATCGACAGCGTGAAGAGCGTCGACGACGTGATTCGCGGCTACGAGGAGCAGATGGCCGCCATCGAGGCGCTCGGCGGCAAGCTGATCGTCATGGCCAGCCGCGCGCTGGCCCGCGTGGCGAAGAGCCCCGCCGACTACGAGCGCGTGTACGACCGCATCCTGAGCCAGGCGAAGCAGCCGGTGGTGCTGCATTGGCTGGGCGACATGTTCGATCCTGCGCTGGCGGGCTACTGGGGCACCAAGAACGCCGATGCGGCTATGGACACGGCACTGGGCATCATCGCCGCCCACCCCGACAAGGTAGACGGCATCAAGATCTCCCTGCTCGACAAGGACAAGGAGATCGCGATGCGCCGCCGCCTGCCGCCGGGCGTGCGCATGTACACCGGCGACGACTTCAACTACGCCGAGCTGATCGCGGGCGACGGCGTCGGCAGCGAACCCACGCACGGCAAGAGCGATGCGCTGCTGGGCATCTTCGACGCGATCGCGCCGGCGGCCAGCGCAGCCCTGGGTGCGCTGGCGCGAGGCAACGAAAAGAAGTTCCACGACATCCTCGGCCCCACGGTGCCGCTGTCGCGCCACATCTTTGCCGCGCCCACGCGCTTCTACAAGACCGGCGTGGTGTTCATGGCGTGGCTGAATGGCCACCAGAAGCACTTCACGATGGTCGGCGGCCAGCAGAGCACGCGCTCGCTGCAGCACTTCGCGGAACTCTTCAGGCTGGCCGACGCGGCCAACCTGCTGGAGCAGCCCGAGCTGGCGGTGCAGCGCATGAAGACGCTGCTGGCTTTGCACGGCGTGGAAGGCTGAAGACGAGCATGCGCGACTTCTCGCAGAACCACGACTGGCTCTCGATCAACACCGCCACGGTGCGCAAGCAGTCGGGCGCCGAGGTGCCGCTGGACCGCATCATCGACCAGTGCGCCGAGCGCGGCATCCGCGCGATCAGCCCCTGGCGCGACCAGGTCGCGGCGGTCGGCCTCGACAAGGTTGCGAAGCAGCTGAAGGCGCACGGCATCGGCCTCTCTGGCTATTGCCGCGGCGGCTTCTTCCCCTCGCCCGATGCGGCCGGCCTGAAGGCCGCGCTCGACGACAACCGCCGCGCCATCGACGAGGCGAAGACGCTCGACGCTCCCTGCCTCGTGCTGGTGGTCGGCGCCCTGCCCGGCGCGCTCGAAGGCAAGGCCGCCTACAAGGACATCGGCCGCGCCCGCAATGAAGTGCGCGACGGCATCGCCGCCTCGCTCGAATACGCCCGCGAGGTCGGCATGCCGCTCGCCATCGAGCCCCTGCACCCGATGCAGGCGGCCGACCGCGCGTGCATCAACACGCTCGAACATGCGCTCGACCTGTGCGACGAACTCGACGCGGGCAGGAGCGGCATGCTCGGCGTGGCCCTGGACATCTACCACGTGTGGTGGGACCCGAAACTGCAGCAGCAGATCGTCCGCGCCGGCCGCGAGCGCCTGCTGGCGTATCACGTCTGCGACTGGCTCACGCCTACGCGCGATCTGCTGAGTGACCGCGGGATGATGGGCGATGGCGTGGTCGAGCTGAAAAAGATCCGCGGGTGGGCGGAAGACGCGGGCTTTGCAGGGTTCAGCGAGGTGGAGATTTTTTCGAACCTCGACTGGTGGCAGCGGCCTGGGGATGAGACGCTGGACGTCTGCATCGAGCGGCACAAGCAGGCTGTCTAACACTGCTCTGTGCTCGCGTTGTTCAGGGCGAGTGCACAGGCCACGGGTACGCCTCTCCGCGAATGTCCCCCCGGGCTTCGCCCTCGTCCTTACTTCGCTGCGGGTATCGCTGCACGACGCTTCGATCTCGCGCGCGTCAACTACTAATGCGACTGACCGCTCATGCCCGTGTTTGCTGATACCCAAGCTTTGCGCCAGTCACGGCGAATGGCCGAACTGAGCGACTATGCCCGGCGCATCGTGGCCTCGGCGCATCTTTGACCCTGCCACCAAGTGCAGCAGTTTTCTTGCTGCACCAAGGCCACTGCTTCACTTATGTTCTGGCAGATGGCACCTTCGATAGCTCAGCAATCCAGCGGATCGAGCCGTTTGTCGCACCGTATTCAGGCTATCGACCGTAAACCTCCAATCACCGCATGGTCAGATCCAGACCTATCCAATTGCAAAACTCAAAGGTGAGGAAGAGCACGAGGAACGCAGAAGCGACGAACGCCGAGCCCACCTGGATGGATGTCAGGACCACTGCAGCTGTCTTTTGATTCTTGTACTTCTGTCCCCGTTCGTAATGCCACTTGACGGCCAAATACATGCCCACGCTGAGCACGAGAACCTTAAAAATAACAAAAGAGATAGGGATTGAATTCATGATTGAAAAGACATCAGGTGACAGACCGAGAAATGCCCGAGTGCGGCGAGTAGCTCAATAGACCGATGAAGAAACGGAAAGATTAATTAATTGGTTGATTAATCAATCCAACGAACGGTAGCGGTCAGCTAAATGGGCGTCTGCAAGACGCGTCGAAAGGCGGAGCAGTCCGCCTGCACACAGAAGCACTCTCATCGTGCTGTCGAGTGTTCATCTTGCAGGCTGATACGTATAGAACCAGATCAGCTGAAAATCTCCGTATCAGATGCAAGGAGGCCGGTAGTCGTGTCGGGCAGGCCGACGTCTGATACGACAATCTCAGGAGCGGTCCAGAACGCCCGTATCAGAAAGAGATGCCCATGAACCGCTACGAGAAGCTTGCCGACAACATCGCCCAGCGTATTCGCGCGGGCAGCCTGAAGGCGAACGATCGCCTTCCCTCCGTGCGCGAACTGAAGTCGCAAATGGGCATCAGCGCGTCCACCGTGTTCTCTGCCTACTACCTGCTGGAGGCGCAAGGGCTTGTCGAAGCGCGGCAGCGGTCCGGATACTTCGTTCGAGCAGGGGCGGAAATGCCGACCAATGAACTCGCCGCCAGCGAGCCTGTCCTCCGGTCCATGCCGGTCGACGTCTCGTCGCTTGTCTTTCAGGTCCTTGCGCAGGCTCGCGAGCGCGACATGGTCCCGCTGGGCTCGGCCTTTCCGTCGCCAGAGCTGTTTCCCTTCGAACAACTTGCCGCCGGCCTGACGCGAGCGCTCAAGCGGATGGATCCCTGGCAGACCGTCGAAGATTTGTCGCCAGGAAACGCCCAACTACGCCATCAGATCTCCCTGCGTTACGGCAGCGTCGGAATGGATGTTCCTGCGTCTGAACTGGTCATCACCAGCGGGGCGATGGAGGCCCTCAATCTTGCACTCGAATCGGTGACGCAACCGGGCGACGTCGTGGCGATCGAAACGCCAACCTTTTATGGTGCGTTGCAGGCACTGGAACGGCGAGGTCTTCGCGCGGTCGAGGTCGAGACCCACCCGCGTACAGGCGTAGATCTCAGCTCTCTTGCTCGCGTGATCGACCAGCATCCGGTGAAGGCCTGCTGGTTCATGCCGACCTTCCAGAATCCAATGGGCTGCACCATGAGCGACGCAGCCAAGGAGCAACTGGTCAGCATGCTCACCACCCGCGCCATACCGCTGATCGAAGACGACGTGTATGGCGAACTCGCGCATGGGGCTCGGAGACCGCCACCAGCCAAGGCCTGGGACCGGGCTGGCTGGGTGCTGCACTGCAGTTCCTTCTCGAAATCCCTGGCACCCGGATATCGCATCGGTTGGGTAGCGGGCGGTCGCTTTGCAGCCACTTTGGGTCGGAACAAGTTGATGAGCTCGCTGGCGACGGCACTCCCCTCGCAACTGGCGTTGCAGGAGTACCTCCAACACAGGAGTTTTGATCGTCACCTGCGCGCCCTGCGACATTCGCTCAGCCGCCAGCAGGCTGCATGCTTGCGACTTATCGAACGATACTTTCCGACTGGAACGCGGGTCACGCGCCCCGAGGGTGGCTATTTCCTGTGGCTCGCGCTGCCAGAAGGCGTCGACTCGCTCGCACTGCACCAGGACGCTCTTCAGCTCGGCATAGGCGTAGCGCCGGGCCATTTGTTTTCAGCCGACCGCCGATACACCCGGCACCTGCGCATCAACTACGGGCATCTCGGCGACCCGCGCTTGGAAGGGGCTATAAGAAATCTTGGAGAACTCGCCGACGCGCAGCTTAAATCTACAGCCGGAAAATCGGGGCCGATCTTCGAGGAACGTTCGTCGAGACCCTAGTTGGCGTTAATGCAGGTCGAGGTCCGCTGCCTTCGACTGACTCTCAACGTCACGCGCGCCGCTTCTGTCCAGTCGTCGGCGCTTCGCCGCAAGATGGCACGAAGGCCCGAAGCGGTAGCCCCCACTTCTTGGCGACATGATCGAAGGCGTCGTGGACGACTGCGCCTTGCACGTTGCCGAGTGGCCAGTCGAGATTCGCGCGCCGCGAGGAGTCAGGCAGACGACCGTCAGGCACTAACTGCGCGAAGGCCTGCTGTCGCCGCGCACAGGGCCAGCCGGCGCGTCTCGGCCTTACCTGGAGTTCACCGAATCCGACCTGCGCCTGCTCTCGGCCATTCGGGCGGGCCAGGCTCTGGGCCTCTCACTCCAGGAAGCCTTCACGCAGGCCGCGAAATCCGCGGCCCGCAGACCGACCGCTACTCGCCGGTCTCAGGCGTCCCACGCCGCGCCTTCTCGCTCACCTGAAACAACTCCCCCCGCCTTGCGCGCCATCTCGGCCGCAAGCCAAAGCAGATTGTTCAGTTGCCGAGGCCCATCCCCGCTGCACCAGTCGATCTCTTCACCATGGCAGACCCACAGGAGGGCTTCGAGCTGAGTGAGGGTGTTTTCAAGAAGATCCGCCGGGTCTTGTTGGGCGGTTTCTGCGGAAGCTACCGGCGTGCGAGGCCGGGCTATAGTCTTGGTAGCCATTTTTGTGCGGTCCTTCCAAGGTGTTGCACGAACTTGGTTAGACGGTCGGGGTGCTAGTAACACCCTGGCCGTCGCCTTTTGATACCTCGCATCTGCATCGCTGCTTTCGCACCGACGACCTGCCGCGAGGCAAGCAGCCTTCGAACATCTGGGTGACTTGAGTGGGTGGCGCCTTTCTGCACCCCTTGGCGGGGTGTTGAGTGACAGGGGCATTCACTCTAGAGAAGAACCCTGCAAGACACCGCTCCGCTCAGCAGGAAGTCGCCGAGACTGCCAACAAATGCAGCTTCCGCAATGCGCAGTGCGCGAGCCCCCGTGAGCCCATGCCGCAGCAGCGCAGAACGCTCACGCCGATGGGGTGCCTTGCGCAGCGAAATAAAGGAGGAGGCCGAAGGCCGGGGGACATTCGCGGAGCAAGGTACCCCGTCGGCGTGAGCAAGCCCCGAACAACAGCGCCAACAAACAAACCCAGCAAAGCGAAACCGCCCCGCCTGTGCTGCAATCCGCCGATGCCTGCCCCGACCCTCGACGACCTGCGCCGCTACGCAGTCGCGCGCACCCTCTTCAAGCCCACAACGCTACCCGCCGCGATCCGCCAGCTAGGCTTCGTGCAGGCCGATCCGATCCGCGCTCCCGCACGAGCACAAGACCTGACCCTGCGCCATCGCGTGAAGGACTACCGCGCGGGCGATCTCGAAAGCCGCTACACGCGCCTCGCGGTCGAGGAAGACTGCCTCGTCAACTACGGCTTCCTGCCGCGCGAGCATCTGGCACTGATGCATCCGCGCGAGGCCAAGCAAGCATGGAACGCCGATACGCGGCGCAAGGCGGCCGACGTGCTCGCCTACGTGCAGGAGCACGGCCCGGTGCATCCGCGCCAGGTCGAGCAGCATTTCGCGCACGGCCGCGTCAAGAACTACTGGGGCGGCTCCAGCAACGCGACCACGCATCTGCTCGACGGCATGCACTACCGCGGCATGCTGCGCGTGGTGCGCCGCGACAGCGGCACGCGCGTCTACGAGGCGGTAACGCACGAGCCCGCGGACGACAGCCCCGCCGGCCGCGCACGCCGTGCGGCGGCGCTCATCGAACTGGTGGTGCGCAAGTACGCGCCGCTGCCTGCATCGAGCCTCACTTACCTCGTGCGCCTGCTCGGCTACGGTGCGCCGCATCTCTCGGCGCAGACGCAGGCCGCGCTGCGCATCGCGCGCGAGGAGCTCGCCAGCTGCAGCATCGACGGCACCACCTGGTTCTGGCCCGCCGACGAGAACCCGGCCTCGCGCCGCCACGCGCCCGACGACGCGGTGCGCCTGCTCGCGCCCTTCGACCCTGTCGTGTGGGACCGCCGCCGCTTCGAGCTGCTCTGGGGCTGGACCTACAAGTTCGAGGCCTACACGCCCGCGCCGAAGCGCCAGTTCGGCTACTACGCGCTGCCGATGCTGTGGCACGACCGCGTGATCGGCTGGGCCAACGTGAGCGCGCCGGAAGGCAAGCTGCAGCCGGCCTTCGGCTTCGCCGACAGGAAGCCGCGCGATGCGGCCTTTCGCGCAGCGCTCGACGAAGAACTGCAGCGCATGACGCAGTTTCTCGCCGGGCGCTGATGCCTTTCTTCCTATAATCCGCCCGCTCAGCCAGCCGCCCGCAACGGGCGCGCAAGCCGTCTTCGAAGGAACGAAGACCGCAGCCGCAACGGCTGCCCGCGACGACGCAACTAGAACCCACAAAACACACCGGCCGCCAGCCCGAAGCGAGCCGCCGGTTTGCGCTCGTCCGGATCGACGGAATCAACCGGATCAGAGACGAGAAGCCATGGCGCGCCCGCACTCGGCGCGCGCCGCAGCCACTCCCCCCAAACGCAGGACACAGGAGAAGCTGCACATGACATCGAAGAAGCATCGGCGCCCGGCTTGGCGCCCCACTTGGCGCATCACGCATACCCGCCGCGCCACGCTCGCGGCAACCGCCATGGCGCTGGGCGCCGCCATACCGGCCTACGCCGAGGAAAAAGACGAATCCGCCGAGACCCGCAAGGCCCTGCCGACCATCACCGTGACCGGTGAATCGGTCGAAAGCGCGACCGGCCCCGTAACCGGCTTCGTCGCCAGGCGCGGCGGCACCGCCACCAAGACCGACACGCCGCTGATCGAAACGCCGCAGGCCATCTCGGTGGTCACGCGCGACCAGATGGAAGCGCAGAGCGCGCTCACGCTGCGCGAGACCACCAACTACACGGCCGGCGTGGTGTCGAGCTACTTCGACAGCCGCGTCGATTCGTTCAAGGTGCGCGGCGGCGACGCCATCCAGTACCTCGACGGGCTGCAGCGCAGCTACGGCACCTACAACACCACGCGCGCCGATCCGTACATGCTGGAGCGGGTCGAGCTGCTGCGCGGGCCCTCTTCCGTGCTCTACGGGCAAGGGGGCATCGGCGGCGTGCTGAACCTGGTGTCGAAGCGCCCGCAGGCCGAGCTGCAGCGCGAGGTGCAGGTGCAGCTGGGCAGCCACAACCGCAAGCAGGTCGCGGCCGATTTCACCGGGCCGCTGGACACCGAAGGCAAGTGGCTCTACCGCCTGGTGGCCGTCAACCGCGACAGCGGCACGCAGGTCGACCACGTGCCCGACGACCGCATCCTGCTCGCGCCCTCGCTCACCTGGCGCCCGAGCGCAGACACCTCGCTCACGCTGCAGGCGCTCTATCAGAAGGACAAGAGCGGCTCGCTGATCGGCTTCTTCCCGTGGCAGGGCACGCTGCTGCCGTCGCTGTACGGCCAGATTCCCACCTCGACCTTCACCGGCGAGCCGGGCTTCGACCGCTACGACACGCGCAACACCTCGCTGGGCTACCTGTTCAGCCACCGCTTCAACGACACCTGGACCTTCAGGCAGAACCTGCGCTCGACCGAGAGCAAGGTGGTCTACAACTCCTCGTACACCAGCTTCACTGCCAACCGGCTCACGGGGCGCCCGGCACGGCCGGTGTTCAATGCCGACCAGCGCACCATCGAGCGCGACCTGATCGTGCAGCTCAACGGCGGCAAGATGCTGCTGCTCGACAACCAGGCCGAGGCGCACTTCAAGACCGGCGCGGTGGAGCACACGCTGCTGGTCGGCGCGGACTTCCAACGCAACGAGACCTCGCAGCTCACCGGCCGCGGCCGCGCGGGCGCGCTCGACGTGTATGCACCGGTGTACGGCAACTACACGGCGCCCACCTTCCTCACGCGGCAGCCCGCGGTGCTGCAGAAGCAGGCCGGCGTCTACCTGCAGGACCAGGTCAAGTACGGCCGCTGGATCGGCCTGCTGGGCCTGCGCCACGACAAGGCCACCACCGACACCGAGGGCCGCCCCGCCGCAGCGGTCGACGACAAGGCCACTACCAAGCGCGCCGGCCTCGTGTACCTGGCCGACGGCGGCTGGGCTCCGTACCTGAGCTATGCCGAGTCGTTCCTGCCACTGGGCGGCGTGGACGTGAACAACACGCCCTTCAAGCCCCAGCGCGGCAAGCAGTGGGAAGCCGGCGTGAAGTGGGAGCCCGAAGGCCAGCGCACCTCGTTCATGGCGGCGGTGTACGACCTGCGCGACACCAACCGCAAGACCACCGACCCGACCAACCCGCTCAACAGCGTGCAGCTGGGCGAGGTACACGTGAAGGGGTTGGAGCTCGAATACAAGGGCAGCATCGGCCGCGACTGGGACTGGGTCGCCTCCTACGCCTACACCGACGCGCGCGTCTCGCGCAGCACCGGCACCGACCTGGGCAAGCGCATCTCGGGCGTGCCGAAGCACACGGCCTCGGCCTGGCTGATGCGGCGCTTCTCCATCGGCGGCGTGCCTGGCTTCTCGGTGGGCGGCGGCGTGCGCTACATCGGCAAGTCGTACGACGGCATGGACGCCAACCCGGTGCCTGCGGTCACCCTGCTGGACGCGATGTTCGCCTGGGACAACGGCCCGCTGCGCCTGTCGCTCAACGTGGGCAACCTGACCGACAAGGTGCAGCTCACCACCTGCCTGGCGCGCGGCGACTGCTTCTACGGCCAGCGCCGTACCGTGACTGCGGCGGCCACGTATCGCTTCTGAAGAAAATCCCCGGCCGGGTGAAGGTCTGGCGCAGGGGCGACAGGCTCGTGCGGCAGGCGCCGCCTAGAATCGCCCCCGCCGCGCGGTTCGCCGGGCGGCAAGCGTTCTCAGGGCGGGGTGAAACTCCCCACCGGCGGTGATGGCGGCGTCTTCCGAAAGGAAAAGCCGCACAAGCCCGCGAGCGCCCGGAGCTTGCAACGAGCTTCGGGGTCAGCAGATTCGGTGCGATTCCGAAGCCGACGGTCACAGTCCGGATGAAAGAGAGCGCGAAATGCGGGTCTGCCCGCGCGTCCGGTTTTGGCCCGCGCGCGAGCTGCCTTGCGGTTTCGTGCGCCCTGATTCAGGAAACCTGCTTTCTCAGAGGCAAACCATGAGTCAGATCAACGACCTTCCCCTTTCCGCCGTCACCGCGTCGGGTTCGCCACGCGGCACGCGCATCGCATTCGTCGAGGCGCAGTGGCATTCCGACATCGTCCACCAGGCGCGCGACGCCTTCCTCGAGGAGATGGACCGCCTCGGCGTGGCGCGCGATCTCATCGACATCTTCGACGTGCCGGGCGCCTTCGAGATCCCGCTGCACGCCAAGCGCCTTGCCAACTCGGGCAAGTACGCGGCCATCATCGGCTGCGCGCTGGTGGTCGACGGCGGCATCTACCGCCACGAGTTCGTGGCGAACACGGTGGTCAGCACGCTGATGTCGCTGCAGCTGGAAACCGACGTGCCGATCTTCTCGGCCGTGCTCACGCCCCACCACTTCCACGAGCACGTGGAGCACCGCAAGTACTTCCACCGCCACTTCGCGGTCAAGGGCACCGAAGTCGCCGAGGCCTGCTTCAAGACGCTCGAAGGCCTGAAGAAGGTGGACGCGCTTCTGGCCGCCTGACCTACGTGACAGCGGCAGCGGGCCTGCGTAACCTGCGCGGATGAGTACCTCATCCGCCTCCGCCCGCGAAGACCGCTACACCCTCTACGGCGCGCCCGGCTCGGGCGCCACGCCCATCCACGCCGCGCTCACGCTGATCGGCGCGCAGGTGGAGGCCATCGACATCGCCCCCTGGGAGGGCGAGGCCGAGCGCGAGCGGGTCGCCGGCGTCAACCCGATGCGGCAGGTGCCGGCGCTCGTGCTGCCTTCGGGCGAGGTGATGACCGAGAGCGCAGCCATCCTGATCTGGCTGGGCGACCGCTATCCCGAGGCCCAACTCTGCCCCGCGTCCGACGACCCGCTGCGTGCGCGCTACCTGCGCTGGATGGTCTACCTGCCGGCCGCCATCTATTCGATGTTCTGGGTGCGCGACGAGCCTTCGCGCCTCGTGCCCGACCCCGCCGCGCAGCCGGCGATGCTCGAACGCACCGCCGAGCGCATCGCGCATTGCTGGCAGCTGATGGATTCGCAGATCGACGAGCCCGCGCCCTACCTGCTGGGCGACAAGAGCAGCATGCTCGACCTGTACGTGACCGTGGTGTCGCGCTGGACGCCGCGCCGCAGGCGCTTCTACCGCGTGGCGCCGCGCATGGCTCGGGTGGTGCGCCGCGTGGATGCCGACCCGCGCCTGGCGGAGTTCTGGGCGGCGCGCTTCCCGTTCTCGATGGACGCGCAGGAAAGCTGAGCGGCGCCTGTTTTCTATCATCGGCACCATGACCGCACGAACCCCCACCACCGCCTACCCGATGACGATCTACCACAAGCCCAACTGCAGCACGTCTCGCAACGTGCTGTCGTTGATCCGCGAAAGCGGCGTGGAGCCCGAGATCGTTCTCTATCTTGAAACACCGCCCTCGAAGAAGAAGCTGCGCGAGCTCTCCAAGGCCATGGGCATGGGCGCGCGCGACCTGCTGCGCACCAAGGAAGCGCCCTACGAGGAGCTGAACATCGCCGATCCGAAATGGACCGACGACCAGATCTTCGACTTCATCGTGGAGCACCCGATCCTGCTGCAGCGGCCCATCGTGGTGTCGCCTCGCGGCACGCTGATGTGCCGGCCGTGGGAGCGCGTGCGCGAGATCCTGCCGGCCTGAAGCCTCAGTTCGCGGGGTCCTGCGCGAGACCCCAGGCGACGTGCTCGCGCACCAGCTCGCTCGGGTGCTCGGCACGCGTCGCCAGCGCTTGCTTCGCACCGCCCTCGCCCGAACGCACCGCATTGCCCAGCGCCACCGCGATGTTGCGCAGCCAGCGTTCATGGCCGATGCGGCGGATCGGACTGCCTTCGGTGCGGCGAAGGAAATCCTGCTCGGTCCATGCGAACAGGTCGGCCAGCGTGCGGCCGGTGAGTTCCTCGCGCGCGTCGAAATCGGGCAGCGTGCTCTTCTTGGCGAACTTGTTCCAGGGGCAGATCAGCTGGCAGTCGTCGCAGCCGTAGATGCGGTTGGCCATCAGCGGGCGCAGCTCCAGCGGAATCGACCCGCCATGCTCGATGGTGAGGTACGAGATGCAGCGGCGTGCATCCAGCCTCTTCGGCGCCACGATGGCCTGCGTCGGGCACACGTCGATGCAGGCGCTGCAGCTGCCGCAGTGCGCGGTGACGGGCTCGCTGGGCGGCAGTTCCATGTCGACGTAGATCTCGCCCAGGAAGAACATCGAGCCCGCGTCGCGGTCGAGCACCAGCGTGTGCTTGCCGCGCCAGCCCTGACCGCTGCGGGAGGCCAGCTCGGCCTCGAGCACGGGGGCCGAATCGGTGAAGGCGCGGTGGCCGAAGGGGCCGACCTCCTCGGCGATACGCTCGGCCAGCTTCGCCAGACGGTTGCGCAGCACCTTGTGATAGTCGCGGCCCCGTGCGTAGACCGAGACGATGGCCTCGCCGGGCCGCTTGAGCCGATCGAACTCGATGGCCTGCCATTCGGGCTCGGTGCTGCGCGGCAGGTAGTCCATGCGCGCGGTGATCACGCTCACCGTGCCCGGCACCAGCTCGGCAGGACGCGCGCGGCGCGTGCCGTGCGTTTCCATGTATTGCATCTCGCCATGGAACCCATGGGCCAGCCATTGCATCAGACCGGCCTCGGCGCTCGATAGATCGACGCCCGCGATTCCGATTTGGGAGAATCCGAGTTCCCGGGCCAAGGCCTGAATACGAACAACGAGTGGATGGCTGACGATCACTTGCCGATTGTAGAAACGCACAAGAGCACCCGCAGCCTGCGCTGGTGCAGCGAAGCCGACACCGAAGCATTCGCGCAGAAGCTGGCCTCGGCGCCCGCATTGAGCAACGCCTTCATCGAACTGCATGGCGACCTCGGCGCCGGCAAGACCACTTTCGTACGCCACCTGCTTCGCGCCCTCGGCATCTCCGGACGCATCAAGAGCCCCACCTACGCGGTGGTCGAGCCCCACGAGGCGCCCGACGGGCTGCAGATCTTCCATTTCGACTTCTATCGCTTCGCCGATCCGCGCGAATGGGACGACGCCGGCTTCCGCGACATCTTCGCGGGACCGGGCCTCAAGCTGGCCGAATGGCCGGACAACGCCGCGGGCCGTACGCCAATTGCCGACCTCGCTATTAAAATAGAAGCAATGACTGACGACACACGCAGCGTGACCCTCCTCGCGAACACCGCTCGCGGCAGCGATCTGCTGGCGCGCATCGCCGCATGAAGGCGGGCGGCCTCAAACGGCGCGTACTGCTGCAGGGCGGCAGCATCGCGCTGATGCTCGGCGTGCACCAGATCGCGCGCGGAGCCAGCATCCTCGCAGTGCGCGTGTGGCCCGCCGCCGACTACACGCGCGTGACCATCGAATCCGACGCACGCCTCAACTCGCAGCAGCTCGTGGTGGGCAGCCCCCCGCGGCTCGCGGTCGACATCGAGGGCATCGACCTCAACCCCGAACTGCGCGAACTCGTCGGCAAGATCAAGCCGGGCGACCCGTTCATCAACGGCCTGCGCGTCGGGCAGAACGCGCCGAAGGTGGTGCGCATCGTGTTCGACCTGAAGCAGGCCGTGGTGCCGCAGGTGTTCTCGCTCGCGCCGGTGGCCGCGTACAAGCACCGGCTGGTGCTCGACCTCTACCCCGAGCAGGCGGTGGACCCGATGGAGGCGCTGATCGCCGAGCGCCTGCGCGATGCGCCGCGCACCTCGGGTGGCGGCTCCGCGGTCGCCATTGCACCGCCGGCAACCGCGCCTGCGCCGGCCACGGACCCGCTGGGCGACCTGATGGCGCAGCAGTCGATGCGGCCCGGCCCGCAATCGCCGCCTCCCGCCGCAGCGGCCGGCGGCGACAGGCCCCTGACGCCGCCACCGCCTCCCGTGGTGGCCGCCGCGCCCGCCAGGCCCCCTACACCGTCCGCGCCGCCCCCACCACCGGTTGCCGCCACGGCCAATCGCACCGACCGCATCATCATCGTGGCGCTCGACCCCGGCCACGGCGGCGAAGACCCCGGTGCCATCGGCCCCAACGGCACGCGCGAGAAAGACATCGTGCTGCAGGTGGCACACCGCCTGCGCCAGCGCATCAACGCGAGCAGTGTGAATGGCAGCCCGATGCGCGCCTTCCTCACGCGCGACGCCGACTTCTTCGTGCCGCTGGGCGTGCGCGTGCAGAAGGCGCGACGCGTGCAGGCCGACCTGTTCGTGAGCATCCACGCCGACGCCTTCACCACCCCCGCCGCGCGCGGCGCCAGCGTGTTCGCGCTGAGCCAGAGCGGCGCTTCCAGCAGCGCCGCGCGCTGGCTCGCCAACAAGGAGAACGACGCCGACCGCGTCGGTGGCGTGAACGTGGGCAATCACGAGGCCCAGGTGCAGCGCGCGCTGCTCGACATGAGCACCACCGCGCAGATCAACGACAGCCTGAAGCTCGGCGGCGCGATGCTCGGCGAGATCAAGGGCATCGGCGCGCGGCTGCACAAGGGCCAGGTCGAACAGGCCGGCTTCGCGGTGCTGAAGGCGCCCGACATTCCGAGCGTGCTGGTGGAAACCGCCTTTATCAGCAATCCGGAAGAAGAAGCGAATCTGCGCCGCGTGGACTACCAGGAGAACCTGGCCGATGCGCTGATGCGCGGCATCCAGCGCTACTTCGCGCAGAACCCGCCGCTGGCGCGCAGCAGGCAGCTGTAGTTCCACGTTTCCACGCCTTGGCTTTCCGTGTAAAGCCAAAGCGTGCACTCCTGTCCCACGCCGGACGCCCCAGGAGAGCGCACAGGCACGTGCGGCAGGTTCCTACACGGCATGGGCCCGCCTGTTGGTGATGATGAAGCATCACTTCCTCGAAAGGTGGACATCATGAACACACGTCTCTGGATCGCTGCTGCTGCAGCCACTTCGGCCCTGACGATCGCGGGTTGCGCGAGCGGCCCCAACCAGAACCTCGGCACCGGCGTGGGCGCGGTGGGCGGCGCGCTGGTGGGCAATGCCATTGGCGGTAACACCGCGAGCACGGTGGGTGGCGCGGCCATCGGCGGCATCATCGGCAACCAGGTCGGCCGCAACGCCGACGAGCGCAACTACTACAACCAGCAGCGCTATCCGCGTGGCAGCGGCTACTACCCGGGCAACGGCCCGAACTACTGAGGCATCCGGGATGCGGCCTGAACGCTGAACGGGCCTGAATGAAAAAGCGCGCCTGGGGCGCGCTTTTTCGTTGCTTGATGAGATCGGAAGATCAGGCCTGCGAAGCCTGCTGCGCCTCGCGCGCCTTCTCGGCCTTGGAGGCTTTCCAGGCACCATAGATGGCCAGGAGCCCCGGCACGAAGATCAGCGCCCAGATGATCTTGTCGAGATGCTGGCGCACGAACGGCAGGTTGCCGAAGAAGTAGCCGGCGGTGGCGATGCCGAGCACCCAGATCAATGCACCCACCACGTTGAACATCGTGAACTTCGCGCGGCTCATCTCGGCCACGCCCGCCACGAAGGGCGCGAAGGTGCGAATGAAGGGCATGAAGCGCGCGAGGATGATCGTGATGCCGCCGTAGCGCTCGTAGAACGAATGGGCCTGGTCGAAGGCCTTGCGGTTGAAGAAGCGGGAGTTCTCCCACTGGAACACCTTCGGCCCGAAGTAGCGGCCGATGGAGTAGTTGCACTGGTCGCCCAGGATCGCCGCCGCGATCAGTATTGCGCAGGCGAGCGGATAGTTCATGAGCCCCGCGCCGCACAGCGCGCCAACGATGAAGAGCAAAGAGTCGCCGGGCAGGAACGGCATCACCACCGCGCCGGTTTCCACGAAGACGATGAGGAACAGCAAGGCATAGACCCAGGGGCCGTAGGCAATGACGAAGGCCTCGAGGTGTTTGTCGACGTGAAGGATGAAGTCGACGAGAAAGCTGATGATTTCCATGGCCGCGGATTATCCTTGCTCGCCCCCACGCCCTCGTGAATCACCCCATGCTGCACATACGCGCCGCCACCGAGCTTGACTGGCCCGCCATCTGGTCGGTGCTCGAGCCGACCTTTCGCCGCGGAGATACCTACACCTATCCCCCCGACGTGACCGAAGAGCAGGCGCGCGACTCGTGGATGAAAGTACCCACGGCAACTTTCGTCGCCTGCAACGACGAGGGCATGGTGCTTGGCACCTACGTCATCCGCCCCAACCAGCCCGGCCAGGGCTCGCACGTAAGCAATTGCGGTTACGTGGTGTCCGATGCGGCGCGCGGCATGGGCGTGGCATCGGCGCTGTGCGAACACTCGCAGCAGGAGGCCCTGCGCATGGGCTTTCGCGCGATGCAATTCAACTTCGTGGTGTCCACCAACGAAGCCGCTGTGCGCCTGTGGCGCAAGATGGGCTTCGCGATCGTCGGCACGCTGCCTGGGGCGTTCAGGCATCCACGGCATGGTTTCGTGGATGCGTACGTCATGTTCAAGCAGTTGCAGCAGCCCTGAGCCGACGCCCCGGAACCCGCGCTTTTAGAATGCCCCGGTGAGCGCCCTCCCCACCTCCATCACCCCCGCCGAACGCCGCCCCATCCGCGAACTCCCCGACGAGCTGATCAGCCAGATCGCCGCCGGTGAAGTCGTCGAGCGTCCGGCCTCGGTGGTGCGAGAGCTGCTGGACAACGCGCTCGATGCGGGCGCGAGCCAGATCACGGTGCGGCTGGCCTCGGGCGGCGTGCGGCTGATCTCGGTGGAAGACGACGGCCTGGGCATTCCGCGCGAAGAACTCACCGTGGCGCTGCGGCGCCACGCCACCAGCAAGATCGCCAGCCTCGTCGACCTGGAGACGGTCGGCACGATGGGCTTTCGCGGCGAGGCGCTGGCGGCCATCAATTCGATTGCCGAACTCAGCATTCTTTCGCGCTTCGCCGGTGCCGACACCGCCTTCGCGCTCGACGGGCGCACCGGCGAGCTGCGGCCGGTGGCGCGCTCCACCGGCACCACGGTCGAGGTGCGCGAGCTGTTCTTCGCGACGCCGGCGCGCCGCAAGTTCCTGAAGACCGACGCCACCGAGCTGGCCCATTGCATCGAGGCGGTGCGCCGCCATGCGCTGGCGCGGCCCGAGGTGGGCTTCTCGATCTGGCACGACGGCAAGCTGGTCGAGCAATGGCGCGCCGCCTCCACGCGCGAGCAGCGGCTGGCCGATGCGCTGAGCGACGAGTTCGTGGCGCAGAGCGTGGCGGTCGACCGCGAAGGCGGCCCGGTGCGCGTGGTCGGCCGCGCGGGCATCCCAGACGCGGCGCGCTCGCGCGGCGACCAGCAGTTCTTCTACGTCAACGGCCGCTTCGTGCGCGACAAGGTGCTGTCGCATGCGGTGCGCAGCGCCTACGAAGACGTGCTGCACGGCCATCGCCAGCCCGTCTATGCGCTGTACCTCGAGATCGATCCGTCGCGGGTCGACGTGAACGTGCACCCGACCAAGATCGAAGTGCGCTTTCGCGACGGACGCGAGGTGCACCAGGCGGTGCGCCACGCCGTGGAAGACGCGCTGGCGGCACCGCGTGCCGGCGACGCGGTAGCGCCACCTGGCGCGCCGCAGCCTTTCTTCAAGCCGGCGCCCCTGCCGTCGAACGCCGGCTGGGCCCAGCCGGCCATGGATTTCACGCCGCGCGAGCAGCGTGGCACCGGCGACTTCGAGGCCATGTGGCCCCAGCGCAGCGGCGATCAGGTTCCGCTGCACGCGGCGGAGCCCGCCGCGCCGCCGCCCTGGCCCGCCGCGAGCGCGGCCCCGGCAGGCTTCCAGGCGCCGGCCGGCCTGCCCCTGGCGCCGAACGCCGGTGCGCAATCCATCGCCACCAACGACGAAGCCTGGCCGCTCGGCCGCGCGTTGGCCCAGTTGCAGGGCATCTACATCCTGGCCGAGAACAGCCAGGGCCTGGTGATCGTCGACATGCACGCGGCGCACGAGCGCATCGTCTACGAGCGCCTGAAGACCCAGCTCGACGGCAAAGCCATCACCAGCCAGCCGCTGCTGATTCCGGCCACTTTCGCGGCCACGCCGCAGGAGGTGGCCACAGCCGAAGCCTGTGCAGAGGTGCTGCCGACGCTGGGCCTGGAAATCACGCCCTTCTCGGCACGCACGCTCGCGGTGCGCGCCGTGCCCGGAACGCTGGCGGACGGCGATCCGGTCGAACTGGCGCGCAGCGTGCTCGCCGAGCTGGGCCAGCACGACGCGAGCACCGTCGTGCAGCGCGCCCAGAACGAGCTGCTGTCCACCATGGCCTGCCACGGTGCGGTGCGGGCCAACCGCAAGCTCACCATCGACGAAATGAACGCCCTCCTGCGCCAGATGGAGGAAACGGAGCGTTCGGACCAGTGCAACCACGGCCGGCCGACCTGGCGCCAGCTTTCGGTGCGCGAGCTCGACTCGCTCTTCATGCGTGGCCGATAAACGGGGTTGACGGGGCCAATCAGCGGTTTTCGGACTTTTTAGGTCTTTTTTCTAGGGTTTTCCTCAGTCGGCGGAAGCGTGGGCACATACGTTGCATGTGTTCTGTAAAGCGCCGGTTGAGCGCTGTTTCGGGGAGTTACCTTGATGCTGTGTCGGCGCATCAAGGTGAAAGCAGGTGAACTTTCGAGCCGACTTCGCTGTCCCTCAACCCCATGATGAAACGCTGGACCCTCCTCGCGTCTGTCCTCTCGCTGTGTGCCCTGCTCGCCGCCGGTTGCTCGACGCTCGACGAGCAGCAGCGCGAATGGATCTTCCAGCCCAGCGACCGCAGCTGGGGCAACACCGCCTCCATGACCCAGGGCATGGAGGACGTCTGGATCGACTTCCAGTCCTCCATTACCGGCGAGCCGGCGCGGCTGCACGGCCTGTGGCTGGGCGGCGCGCCCGAGACCACCGCCACGCCGGTGCTGCTGTACCTGCATGGAGCCCGCTACAACGTGGCCGGCTCGGCACCGCGCATCCAGCGCATGCACGAGCTGGGCTTTTCCGTCCTGGCCATCGACTACCGCGGCTTCGGGAAGAGCTCCAAGGGCCTGCCCTCGGAGGAATCGGCCCGCGAGGACGCCCGCGCCGCCTGGACCTGGCTGGCCGCGCGCCACCCGAAGCAGCACCGTTACATCTTCGGCCACTCGCTGGGCGGCGCCATCGGCATCGACCTGGCGGCGCACGTCAACGACGAGAGCGGCACCATCGTGGAGAGCACCTTCACCTCCATCGCCGACGTGGTCAGCGGCTTCAAGTGGGGCTGGCTGCCTTTCAGTCCGCTCATCACGCAGCGCTTCGAGGCGATCAACAAGGTCAAGGACATCGGAGCGCCGCTGCTGGTGGTGCACGGCACCGCCGACAGCCTCATCAACCCGACGCTGGGCCGCAAGCTGTACGACGCGGCCACCGTGCCGAAGATGTTCGTGCTGGTCGAGGGCGGCTCGCACCACAACACCAACTCCATCGGCGAGGCGCAGTACCGCGCGGCGCTGACGCAGCTTTTCCGCATGAAGCCGGAGAACATGGTCGCCAGCAACGCCGGCGTGCAGCGGCCGACACCGCGCCTGGCGCCGCCGACGGCCGGCGGCACGCTCACCCCGCAGGACGTGAGCGGCAAGCTGGAGCAGCCGGTGCCCTCGGCGATCTGACCCGGGGCCACGCCACCAAGCCCCGGCATTCGGCCGGGCTCGCGCCATTTGCTACGCTCGGCGCACCATGTCTCCCAGTTCCGAAGCGGCCACGAAGGCCGCAAAGGCCGCCACGGCGGCATCTCCCGACGCCGCTCCCCGCTCGAATCCCCCGCGCTACGTCGCACTCGCAGGCCCGACCGCCTCGGGCAAGACGGCCGCTGCGCTGGCGCTCGCGCGCCTGCTGCCGGTGGAGATCGTCTCGGTCGATTCGGCGCTGGTCTACCGCGGCATGGACATCGGCACCGCCAAGCCCACTGCCGCCGAGCAGGCCGCCGTGCCGCACCACCTGATCGACATCCTCGATCCGCGCGAGAGCTACAGCGCCGCCGCTTTCGTGGCCGATGCGACGCGGCTCATCGATGAGATCCGCTCGCGCGGCGCGCTGCCGCTGCTGGTGGGCGGCACCATGCTGTATTTCAAGGCGCTGTTCGACGGCATCGACGCCATGCCCGCGGCCGACGCCGCCGTGCGCGCGCGAATCGACGCCGACGCAGCCGCGCTGGGCTGGCCCGCCATGCATGCGCGGCTCGCGCAGGTCGATCCGGTCACTGCCGCTCGGCTCGCGCCGCAGGACAGCCAGCGCATCCAGCGCGCGCTCGAAGTGTGGGAAAGCAGTGGTCAGCCGCTGTCGAGTTTTCACGCGAGGGACAACAAGACAGCTAACGCGGTCGACGGCGGCGCGCTGTTCTCGCTCGAACCCACCGACCGCGCATGGCTCCACGGCCGCATCGCCGAGCGATTCGACGCCATGCTCGCCGCCGGTTTCCTCGACGAGGTGCGCGGCCTGCGTGCGCGCGGCGATCTTTCGACCGACCTGCCCTCGATGCGCTGCGTCGGCTACCGGCAGGCCTGGGAAACGCTCGATGCAGCCGGCAGCGCGGCGCCCGACGCAAGGGCCATGGCCGACCTGCGCGAGCGTGGCATCGCCGCCACGCGCCAGCTCGCCAAGCGGCAGATCACCTGGCTGCGCAGCATGCCGCAGCGCACCGTGATCGCCTGCGACGCACCCGATGCGGTGCAGGCCGCCGTTCAACTCATGGCAAAGGCCGTCGCTCCCAGATGACGCTTCGCATTTCAAACCTCGGCAAGCACTACGGCGATGCGCCTGTCTTCGAGAACGTGACGCTCACCGTCGAGCCCGGCGAGTTCGTCGCCATCGTGGGCGAATCGGGCGTGGGCAAATCCACACTGCTCAACTGCATGGCCGGCCTCGACAGCTGGGACCAGGGCACGGTGACGCACGACGGCACCGACATCGGCGCGCTCGACGGCGAGGCCTGCGCGCTCTGGCGGCGGCGCCACGTCGGCTTCGTATTCCAGGCCTTCCACGTGCTGCCGCACCTGGACGTGGCGCAGAACGTGGCGCTGCCGCTGATGCTGCTGGGGCAGCAGAAGGAGAACGAAGAGCGCATTGCGCACATGCTCGAGGCGGTGGGCCTGCCCGGCATGGGTGCGCGGCTGCCGCAGACGCTCTCGGGCGGGCAGCTGCAGCGCGTGGCCATTGCGCGTGCACTGGTGCATCGCCCCGCCCTGCTGCTGGCCGACGAACCCACGGGCAACCTCGACCCGACCACCGCGGCGAAGGTGATGGAACTGCTCATCGGCCAGACCCGCGAGCACGGTGCGTCGCTGGTACTGGTGACGCACTCCGAAAGCGCGGCGGCCCGCGCGGGACCGCCTGCTGCATCTGACGGCCGGCGGTATCCGCGCCTGAGGCTTGACTACTGCGGCGCGATCAGCGCCGCGAAGCGCGACAGGTCGACGTTGCCGCCGCTGATCAGCACGCCCACGCGCTGGCCTGCGATGGCCTTGCCCGCCGCGATCGCACCCGCGAAGGCGAGGCAGCCGGTGGGCTCCACCACCATCTTCATGCGCTCGGCGAAGAAGCGCATCGCTTCGACGAGCTGCTCGTCTGTGACGGTGAAGATGTCGTCCACGTCGCGGCGGATGATGCCAAAGGTGTATTCGCCCAGGTGCTGCGTCTGCGCGCCGTCGGCGATGGTCTTCGGGGTTTCGATGTGCACGATCTTCCCCGCGCGGAACGACTGCTGGCCGTCGTTGCCGGCCTCGGGCTCCACGCCGTAGACCTTGCACTGCGGCGACAGCGCGCGCGCCGACAGCGCCGAGCCCGAGAGCAGCCCGCCGCCCCCCAGGCACACGAACAGATGGTCGAGCGGGCCGGTTTCCTCGATCAGCTCCTTCACCGCGGTGCCCTGGCCGGTGAGCACGTCGGGGTGGTCGTAGGGCGGGATCATCGTCATGCCGCGCTCCTGCGCGAGCTTCCTGGTCAGAGCCTCGCGGTCCTCGGTGAAGCGGTCGTACATCACGACCTCGGCGCCGTAGCCCTTGGTGGCCGCGACCTTGGCGGCCGGCGCGTCCTTGGGCATCACGATGACGGCGGGCATCTGCAGCAGGCGCGCCGACAGCGCGATGGCCTGCGCATGGTTGCCCGACGAGAAGGCGATCACGCCGCCCTTGCGCTGAGTGGCATCGAACTTCGAAAGCGCGTTGAAGGCGCCACGGAACTTGAAGGCGCCCATGCGCTGGAAGTTCTCGCACTTGAAGAAGAACTCGGCACCCCAGCGCTCGTTGGCGGTGGTGGAGCGCAGCACCGGCGTGCGGTGGGCGTGGCCTTCGAGCCGCGCGGCCGCGGCGATGACGTCGTCGTAGGTAGGTAGTTGCATGGGGTCGAGCTTAGCGGCGGCTTCCGGTCTTTTGCAGCCCCGATGGGTAAAAACCCGCTACCCGCGGCAGCCCCGAACTTCGTACTCTGTATACAGAGTTCAAAAAACCCGGCGCAAGGAGACAACCATGCCCGCCCAGCTCGTCAGCATCGAGGTCGCGCCCGACCTCGTCGACCAGGTCTACCGCGCCCTGCTCGGCGCCATCAGCAGCGGCACGCTCGCACCCGGCGAGCGCATCACGCAGGAAGACATCGCGCAGCGCCTCTCGGTGTCGCGCCAGCCGGTGCTACAGGCGCTGCGCCTGCTGAAGAAGGACGGCTTCGTGCTCGACGCGCCCGGCCGCGGCGTGCTGGTGGCTCCATTGGAAGCGGAGGCGATGCGGAAGGTCTACCAGGTGCGCGGTGCGCTCGATGCCCTGGCCGCACGGCTGGCGGCGCGACAGCGCTTTCGCATCGACCCCAAGCTCATCGAGCGCGGCCGGCGCGCCGCGCGCGGGCGCAACGTGGAAGCCATGATCGATGCCGACGTGGCCTTCCACCAGGCCATCTACGAAGCGTCGGGCAATCCGCTGATCGCACAGAGCGCCGATCCGCACTGGCGCCACCTGCGCCGCGCGATGGGCGCGGTGCTGCAGGCCGAGCCGCAGCGCGAGACGCTGTGGGACGAGCACGAGGCCATCGCCGAAGCCATCGCGGCAGGCAACGCCGACCGCGCCGCGCGCCTGAGCGAGGAACACGTCTCGCGGGCCAGCGAGGCATTCGAGCGAGCGGCTGCTGGCACGTGCCGCATCCGCCGACACCGCCATCACCCCCAGGCAAAAAGGAGACAAGGCATGAAGCTCACCCCCGAGCAGCGCGCGCAGTTTGAGCGCGACGGCTATCTGTTCTTCCCCGGCCACTTCTCGGCCGAAGAAACCAAGGTGCTGACCGACGCGGTGCCCGATCTCTACGCGAAGCGCGAGGCCTTCAACGTGCGCGAGAAAGGCTCCGATGCCGTGCGCACGAACTTCGCCGCGCACCTCGTGAGCGAGCCCTTCGCACGGCTCGCGCGCCACCCGCGCATGGTCGAGCCGGTGGTCGATCTCTTCGGCGAGGAGGTCTACATGCACCAGTTCAAGATCAACGGGAAGATGGCCTTCGAAGGCGATGTGTGGCAGTGGCACCAGGACTACGGCACCTGGCTCAACGACGACCTGATGCCCACCGAGCGCGCGATGAACGTCGCGATCTTTCTCGACGACGTGAACGAGCACAACGGCCCGCTGATGTTCATCCCGGGCAGCCACCGCAAGGGCGTGGTCGACGCGAAGCACGACCTCACCACCACCAGCTACCCGCTGTGGACCGTCGACAACGACCTGATCCGCCAGCTGGTGGAGCGCGCCGGCGGCAGGCAGGGCGGCATCGTCTCGCCCAAGGGCCCGGCGGGCTCGATGATCCTGTTCCACAGCTGCCTGGTGCATGCCTCTGGCAGCAACCTCTCGCCCTTCAACCGCGTGGCGGTGTACCTGAGCCTGTGCGCCGTCAGCAACCACATCCGCCGCCACAAACGGCCCGAGTACATCGCGCACCGCGACTTCACGCCCATCGAGCTGCTGCCCGACGACTGCCTGCTGAATCCCTACCCGGTGGATGTGCCGTGGAAGAACGGCCTGCCCCAAAGCGCCCTGCGCACCTCGCCCGACGTGCTCGACACGGTGGAGGCCTGAACGACATGAGCCTCCACGCCCGCCTGCAGCAGCGCGCCGCCGAAGGCCGCCCCATCCGCATCGGCCTGATCGGCGCCGGCAAGTTCGGCTCGATGTACCTCGCGCAGATTCCCCGCACGCCCGGCGTGCAATTGGTGGCGATCGCCGACTTGTCGCCGGACGCGGCCCGCGTCAACCTCGAGCGCGTGGGCTGGGAGCCCGGCCGCGCCGCCGCCGCCTCGGTGCAGGAGGCGCTGAAGCAGGGCACCACCTGGATCACCGACGAGTGGCAGGCCGTGACGCGCGAGCCCTCCATCGACATCGTGGTCGAGTGCACCGGCAACCCCATCGCGGCGGTGGACCACTGTCTCGACGCCTTCGCGCACGGCAAGCACTTGGTGAACGTGACCGTGGAGGCAGACGCCTTCTGCGGCCCGCTGCTCGCGCGCAAGGCCCTGCAGGCCGGCGTGGTCTATTCGCTGGCCTTCGGCGACCAGCCCGCGCTGATCTGCGACCTGGTCGACTGGGCGCGCACCTGCGGCTTCCCGGTGGTGGCGGCCGGGCGCGGCCACAAGTGGCTGCCGCACTTCACCGAATCCACGCCGGAGACGGTGTGCGGGCAACTACGGCCTCACGCCCGAGCAGGCCAGGCGCGGCGGGCTCAACCCGAAGATGTTCAACAGCTTCCTCGACGGCTCCAAGCCTTCGATCGAAAGCTCGGCGGTGGCCAACGCCACCGGGCTCACGGTGCCCTCGGACGGCCTGCTCTACCCGCCCGCGAGCGTGGAGGACATTCCCTTCGTCACGCGGCCGAAGAGCGAAGGCGGCGTGCTGGAGCGCAAGGGCATGGTCGAGGTGATTTCCTCGCTCGAACCCGACGGTCGGAAGATCCCGTACGACATCCGCATGGGCGTGTGGGTCACGGTCGAGGCCGAGACCGACTACATCAAGAACTGCTTCGAGGAGTACAACGCCCACACCGACCCGAGCGGGCGCTACTTCACGCTCTATAAGCGCTGGCACCTGATCGGGCTCGAAGTCGGCATGTCGGTGGCCAGCGTGGCGCTGCGCGGCGAGCCCACCGGCGTGGCCACCTGCTGGAACGCCGACGTGGTCGCCACAGCCAAGCGCGACCTGGCCGCCGGCGAGATGCTCGACGGCGAAGGCGGCTACACCGTCTGGGGCAAGCTGCTGCCGGCCGAGCGCTCGCTGCGCCTGGGCGGCCTGCCACTGGGGCTGGCGCACAACGTCAGGCTGGTGCGCCCGGTGAAGAAGGGCCAGAGCCTGAGCTGGGCCGACGTGACCATCGACACCACCACTGCCGCCTACAGGCTGCGCAACGAGATGGAAACCCTGTTCGCCCCCTCGGCACGGGCAGAGGCCGCCTGAAGGCTGGCCGAGAACTTTCCGCTTCGGTGCAGGCACCGTTGCAGCGGGAGGCTTTCGCGTAAAAAATGTTCTGCTCGGCACGAAGCCCGTGTCGAAATGCTCGCCGGCTGGCCGTCATTGTGGTGAGCGATCCTGCTCAGCAAGCTTTTCCTTTGACGGAGAGACACCATGCAGTACATGTTGATGTTCTATCAGCCCGCGTCCGAATTCGAGCAACGCGAAGACGCATCCGCGCAGGCCTACCGGGCCAGCTGGGTCGCGTATGCCGACGCGGTGCGCCAGTCGGGCATCTCGCTCGGCGGCCACGGCCTCTTTCCGCCCATGACCGGCACCACGCTGCGCGTGCGCGGCGACCGGCGCCAGGTGCAGGACGGCCCTTTCGCCGACACCAAGGAGCAGCTCGGCGGCTACTTCGTGATCGACGTGCCCGACCTCGACGCCGCACTCGAATGGGCCGCGCGTGCGCCCTGCGCGACCAGTGGCGGGGTGGAGGTGCGGCCCGTCTTCGTGGCCACGGCACTGGCTGCTGCTGCATGAGCGATCCGGCGGTTCACAGGGCCGCCGAACGGGCGGCGCGCGAATCGTATGGCCGGCTGCTGGCCATTCTCTCGGCGCGCACCCATGACATCGCCGCATCGGAAGACGCCCTCGCAGACGCCTTCTCACGGGCGCTCGAGCGCTGGCCCTCCGACGGCATTCCCGACCAGCCCGATGCCTGGCTGCTGAGCGTGGCGCGGCACCGCAAGCTCGACGCCTGGCGCCACACCCGCGTGCAGGACCAGGCCACCCAGACCTTGCTGCTGCTCGCCGGCGAAGTCGACGACGCCGCCGATGGCAGCAGCGCCATTCCCGACGAGCGGCTGCGCCTGCTGTTCGTGTGCGCGCATCCGGCCATCGACGCGGCGGCGCGCGCGCCGCTCATGCTGCAGACCGTGCTCGGCCTCGACGCGGCGCGCATGGCCGGCGCCTTCCTCACCGCGCCTTCCACCCTCGGCCAGCGGCTGGTGCGCGCCAAGGCCCGCATCCGCGCGGCCGGCATTCCCTTCGAATACCCGCAGGCGCGCGACCTGCCGCAGCGGCTGCAGGATGTGCTCGACGGCATCTATGCCGCCTACGGCACCGGCTGGGACGACATCGACGGTGCCGACGCCCTGCCGCGCGGCCTCACCACCGAAGCCATCGACCTGTGCCGCATCCTCTGCAGCCTGATGCCCGCCGAGCCCGAGCCGCTGGGCCTGCTGGCGCTGATGCTCTTCTGCGAGGCCCGCATGCCCGCGCGCCGCAGCGACACCGGCGCCTACGTGCCGCTCGATCAGCAGGACCCGTTGCGCTGGAACCCCGACCTGCTCGCCGAGGCCGAGCTCTGCCTGCGCCGCGCGTCCGAAATGAAGTCGCTCGGCGCCTACCAGCTAGAAGCTGCGATCCAGTCGGCCCACTGCGAACGCCGCGTCGGCGCGCCGGTGCCGCCCGAAGCGCTGGTGTCACTCTACGAAGGACTGCTGGCACTGCGCAGCAGCATCGGCGCACAGGTCAGTCTCGCCTGCGCGCTCGCGAACGCGCGCGGTCCCGAGGTCGGCCTACGTGCGCTCGAAGCAATTCCCGCGCAGGACGTGGCGAACTATCAGCCGTACTGGGCGGCGCGCGCCCACCTGCTCGCAACCGGTGGCGCACGCTCCGCGGCGCGCCAGGCATTCGATCGCGCCATCGGGCTGAGCTCCAACGCGGCCGTGCGTGCGTACCTGCACGCGATGTCGGACCGGCTCTGAGGCTGCGCGACTTCAGCGGATTGCTTCGCGTCGAACGTGCGCGGGGGACGACGCCCTGAGTTCAGCTACTCCTGCTGTACGGCGGCCGCGTCGCTCACCCGGCGCGCATCGAGCTGGCTGCCCCCCTGCGCCAGCGACACCCCGATCACCGCGTTCGCCGCATCGCGCCTGAACATGACCTGCGCGCCGATGGCGGTCACGGCAAAGCGATCGGTGCCCGTGGGCGTGAGCGCGTTGTAGCCGCGCCCTGTCTCGCGCACCAGCAGCCGGCCGCTGCGCACGGTGAAGTTCAGCGACTGGGTGCGCGTCACGCGGTATTCGCCCCTGTATTCGTCGAGCCGCTTCGGATCGATGGGCACTTCCGCGGTCGGCACCGGATAGCGGCTCTTGCCGATGGCCAGCATCACCGTCTGCATCGGCGCGTGCGCATTGCTGCTGAGCACGACCAGCGCCTCGCCGGTGTCGGGCGCGAGCAGCCATAGCGTGCGGTAGCCCTGGGTGACGCCTGCGTGGTAGTAGGTGCGACGGCCGCCTTCGGGCCCGCGCACCATCACCGCATAGCCGATCTCTGCGCCCTCGTAGCGCGCCAGCGGCGTGAGCACGCGCGCGGCGGCCGGGCCCAGCGGCCCGCTGGCGCCCGCGAGGATGGCGCGGCTGAAGGTCATCATGTCGGCCGCCGTGGAACGCAGCGCGCTGGCCGGCGCGTAGGCCTGCATGTCGAACAGCGGCTGGCGGCGGTCGCCCGCGAAGGCCGGGGCCATGCGCGAGGCCTTGTCGCCCAGCGTGATGACGGTGTCATTCATGCCCAGCGGCTCGGTGATGCGCGCGCGCACCAGCTCGCCCCACGAGGTGTCGTAGTGCTCGGCGAGCAGCTGCCCGAGCAGCGCCATGCCGAAGTTGCTGTACGCGCCTTCGCAGGGCGGCGCCGCGGCCGTGAGCCTGATGCGCGCGAGCGCGGCCCAGAACATGGGCTTGTCGAAGGAGTGGAACTGCTCGACGAGCGGCGCGCCGCCGGTCACGCCATCGGCCATCACCGGCATGCAGCCGGTGTGCGTGACGAGCTGGCGCAGCGTGACCGAGGCCACCGCGGGCGAAAGGCCGTCGACCTTGCCGGCGAGCAGCTTGCCCACCGTGTCGTCCAGCTTCAGGTCGCCGCGCTGCACCGCCTGCGCGAGCAGCAGGCCGGTGAACACCTTGGTGACGGAGCCGATCTCGAACATCGGCTGCTCCGCGCTCCCCGATGCGATGGCGCGCGGGGCCGAAGGCGGCTCGGGGTTGTAGGCCGCGCCGTAGGCGGCCTGCCCGTTGCGCAGCGTGCCCACCACCAGCGTGCCGCGTTCCGCGCCGAGCGCGGCCCTGGCCAGGACGCCCGGGTCGCTCGCCAGCGTCAGGGGCTGTTGCTGCTGTTGCGGCGGCTGCAGCTGCGCGACGGCATTGCCGGCCAGCAAGGGGACGAGAAGCCAGCCCGCGAGCCAGGAGCGGTACGGCAAGGCATGGGGCATGAGCCGCATCGTCGGATTCCTCAGCGTTCGAAGAGCGCCATCGTGCCATGCCCCCGCGCGCCGCGACGACAATGGCCCGATGCGCGCATTGCTCGGCACCTTCTCCTGGCAGGAACTCCGCCACCATCCCTGGCGCAACGCGGCGGCCGTGCTGGCCGTGATGCTCGGCGTTGCGCTGGCCTTCTCCGTGCAGCTGATCAACGCCTCGGCGCTCGACGAATTCTCCAGCGCGGTGCGCTCGGTCAACGGCGAGCCCGATCTGGAAGTGCGCGCCGTGCAGGGCGGCTTCGACGAAGCGGTGTTCGCGCGGCTGGCCCGGCATCCGCAGGTGGCGCTCGCGAGCCCGGTGTTCGAGTTCCAGGGACTGGCGCTGGCCGGCGAGCGGCAGGTGCCGATCCGCGTGATCGGCATCGACGCACTGGTGCTGCCGACCATCGCCCCCGCGCTGATGCCGCAGGTGGCCGCGGGCGCCGACCGCTTCGCGCTCTTCGCGCCCGGCCGCGTGTTCCTCAACCTCGCGGCACGCGACGCGCTGGGACTGCCTGCGCAGGCACCCGGCGAAGGCGCCACGGAGACAGTGCAACTGCGCAGCGGCGACGCCTGGCACTCGCTCACGGTGGATGGCCACGTGGCTGCGGGCGGCAAGGCCCTGGCGGTGATGGACATCGCGGCGGCGCAGGAACTCTTCGGCCGCATCGGCCAGTTGAGCCGCATCGACCTGCGGCTCGCGCCCGGCACCGACCGGGCCGCCTTCATGGCCTCGCTGCAGAAGTCGCCCGACTGGCCCACGGGCGTGCAGTTCGCCGAGCCCGGCGATGCGGCGCAGCGCGTGAGCAACCTCTCGCGCGCCTACCGCGTGAACCTCACGGTGCTGGCGCTGGTAGCCCTGTTCACCGGCGCATTCCTGGTGTTCTCGGTGCTGGCCCTCAGCGTGGCCAAGCGGGCGCAGCAGTTCGCGCTGCTCGGCGTGCTCGGCCTCACGCCGCGCGAACGGCTGCGGCTGGTGCTGGCCGAGTCGCTGGTGCTGGGCCTGATCGGCAGCGTGGCCGGCCTCGCGCTGGGCACGGCGCTGGCGGCCTTCGCACTGCGCGTGCTGGGCGGTGACCTGGGCGGCGGGTATTTCGAGGGCGTGGCGCCCACGCTGCACTGGAGCGCCGGCGCTGCCCTGCTCTATGGCGGGCTCGGCGTGGTGGCCGCGCTGGTCGGCGGCTGGTGGCCCGCCCGCGCGGCGCAGGCGCTGCCCGAGGCGCAGACGCTCAAGGGCCTTGGCGCGGCGCCCACGCAGGGCAATGGCCACTGGCTCGCGCTGGGACTGATCGCCCTGGGCGCGGTGCTGGCCAGGCTGCCCGCCATCGGCGGCATTCCGGTGGCGGCCTATCTCTCGGTGGCTTGCCTGCTGGTGGGCGGCATCACCGCCCTGCCCTGGCTGATCGCGCTGGTGTACGACCGCGTCGCGCCGCTGTTCGCGCGGCGCGTGCTGCCGATGCTGGCGGTGGAGCGCGCGCGGCGCATGCGCGGCACGGCGGCCGTGGCCGTCAGCGGCGTGGTCGCGAGCCTGAGCCTTGCCGTCGCGCTCACGGTGATGGTCGCGAGCTTTCGCGATTCGGTGACGCAATGGCTCGACGTGGTGCTGCCTGCCGACCTGTACGTGCGCGCCACCTCGGGCGGCCGCGGCGGCAACAGCGGCGGCGCCAGCAGCACCGACACCGCGACCTTCTCCCCTGCCTTCGTGCAGTCGCTGGCGCAGTTGCCCGGCGTGGCGCGCACCGGCACGCTGCGCACGCAGTCGCTGCAGCTGGATGCGACGCGGCCCGCAGTGACGCTGATCGCGCGCAGCCTCGAAGGCGGCGCCGCGCAGTCGCTGCCGCTCGTGGGCAGCGCGCTTGCCGTGCCGGATGGACAAATCGGCATCTACGTGAGCGAGCCGATGGTGGAGCTCTACGGCGCGAAGCCGGGCACGACGTTCGCGCCGCTGTCGGGCGCGATGGGCAACGCCCGGGCGTCGTTCTTCGTGGCCGGCGTGTGGCGCGACTACGCGCGGCAGTTCGGCGCCATCACCATGGACGCACGCGACTACGAGCGCATCACCGGCGAGCGCAACGTGAGCGACGTCGCGCTGTGGCTCGCGCCCGGCGCATCGGAGGGTGCCGTCCAGGCCTCTGTGCACGAACTCGCCGCGCGCCAGGACGACGGCTCGGCCGGATCGGTGGAGATCGCCTCGGTGGGCCAGATCCGCACGACCTCGCTACGCATCTTCGACCGCAGCTTCGCCGTCACCTACTGGCTGCAGGCGGTGGCCATCGCCATCGGCCTGTTCGGCATCGCGGCCAGCTTCAGCGCGCAGGTGCTCGCGCGGCGCAAGGAGTTCGGGCTGCTCGCGCACCTGGGCTTCACGCGGCGGCAGGTGCTGGCGGTGGTGGCGGGCGAAGGCGCGGCATGGACCGCGATCGGCGCCGTGGCGGGGCTGGGCCTCGGCCTGGCCGTGTCGGTGGTGCTCGTGAAGGTGGTGAATCCGCAGAGCTTCCACTGGAGCATGGACTTGCTGGTGCCATGGGCGCGCCTGCTGGTGCTGTGCGGCGCGGTGGTGGCGGCAGGGACCATCACTGCCTGGCTGGCCGGCCGCGCCGCAGCAGGCAAGGATGTGGTGCTGGCTGTGAAGGAAGACTGGTAGGCCGATGACCGTATTCGTGCAAGGCCCGACTCTTGAACTGGAACCCATGCAGCAAGCACCTTTCTCCTTCTCCCTTTCGCGCCGAAGCCTGCTGCTCGCCGCGCTCGCGTCGGGCCCGCTGGCCGCGTGGGCATTGCCCGAACGCCGCCTGGAGTTCCCGCGCGATTTCGGCAGCCATCCCGACCTGCGCACCGAGTGGTGGTACATCACCGGCCATGCGAAGACGTCGGCCGGGCGCGAATTCGGCTACCAGCTCACCTTCTTCCGTTCGCGCGTCGAGGCCACGCAGGGCATGCGATCGGCCTTCGCGGCGAAGCATCTGGTGTTTGCACACGCGGCCGTCACCGACCTCCAAGGCCGCGTGCTGCTGCACGACCAGCGCATCGCGCGCGCGGGCTTCGGCGTGGCGGAGGCCTCGGTGGCCGACACCGACGTGCGCATCCGCGACTGGTCTCTGGCGCGCCAGAACGGCATCTATGTCGCACGCATTCCGGCGGGCGAGTTCGCACTCGATCTGCGCTTCACGCCCACGCAGCCGGTGCTGCTGCAGGGCAATGCCGGGCTCTCGCGCAAGGGGCCGGAAGAATCGCAGGCCAGCTACTACTACAGCGAGCCGCAGCTCAAGGCGCAGGGCAGGCTCACGCTCAAGGGACAGGCCCTGGACATCGCCGGCACCGCCTGGCTCGACCACGAATGGAGCGAGGCGCTGATGCACCCCGAGGCCGTGGGCTGGGACTGGATCGGCATGAACCTCGACGACGGCAGCGCCCTCACCGCCTTTCACCTTCGGCGCAGCGACGGCAGCGCGCTGTGGGCCGGCGGCTCGTTCCGGCCGCGCGATGACGCGGCGCGCATCTTCAGGAACGAGGAAGTGCGCTTCGGAGCCCTCGAGACCTGGAACAGCCCGCGCACGCAGGCGAAGTACCCGACCCGCTGGCGCGTACAGACGCCCGCCGGCAGCTTCGAGGTGCGCGCCCTGCTCGACGACCAGGAACTGGACAGCCGCGGCTCCACCGGCGGCGTGTACTGGGAGGGCGTGAGCGACCTGATCGATGCGCAGGGGCGTCGCGTCGGGCGCGGCTATCTCGAGATGACCGGCTACGCGGCGCCGCTGAAGCTGTAACTGTTGTCACCTCGGTCCGGGGCTGACAACCGAACACCGCCTACATGCGTTGGGAAAATTTCCCATAAATAATCAACCGACTCAGAGGAGCCCCCATGAAAACCCGAATCGCAATGCTGGCCGCGGCCGGCGCGCTCTCCATTCTCACGATCCCCCTTGCCGCCACCGCGCAGGTCTCCGTCAACATCAACGTGCCCGGGCTGGTGATGACGGCCCCACCCCCGCCGCGCTACGAGCCCCTGCCCCCGCCCCGCGGCGGCTTCGTCTGGGTGCCGGGCCGCTGGGTCTGGGACGGCCGGGCCTATGCATGGCATGCGGGCGGCTGGCAGCCGGCGCGCGCGGGCTACGTGTATGCACCGGGCCGCTGGATCGAGGACCGCGGCGGCTGGCGCTGGAACGACGGCGACTGGCGCCGCGAAGCCCGCCGTGAGGCACGCCGCGAGCGCGAGTGGGAAGAAGACCGCCGCCACGACCGCTACGAGCGCGATCACCGGCACGGCCACGATCGCGACCGCGGCGATTTCTGCCCGCCCGGCCAGGCCAAGAAGGGCAACTGCTGAGGCGCAGGCCTGCAGAGCCTCAAATGAAAAGGGAGCCGACGGGCTCCCTTTTTCTTTCTGCTTGTCCGCGCCTGCCTACTTCGCCCGTCGCCGGTCGATGAACGCGATGATCTCGCCCATGATCCCCTTGCGGAAGGCCAGCACGCAGATCACGAAGATCAGGCCCGTGACCATGGTCACCGACTCGCCCAGCGTGTTGAACCACTCCACCGTGGTGATGCGTGCGAGGAAGTTGCCGAGTTCGCCGATCTTGTTCTCCAGCAGCACCACCACCGCCGAGCCCACCAGCGGACCCGAGAGCGTGCCGAGGCCGCCCACCAGCGTCATCAGGATGACCTGGCCGGATGCCGTCCAGTGCACGTCCGACAGCGTGGCGAAACCGAGCACCAGCGTCTTGAGCGAGCCGGCCAGGCCCGACAGCGCCGCCGAGATCACGAAGGCCAGCAGCTTGAAGCGGCTCACGTCGTAGCCCAGCGACAGCGCGCGCGGCTCGTTCTCCTTGATGCCCTTGAGCACCTGGCCGAACGGCGAATGGATGGTGCGCACGATCAGCAGGAAGGCCGCGACGACGACGACCAGCGCGACGTAGTACATCGTGAGGTCGTTCGACAGGTCGATCACGCCGAAGAGCTTGCCGCGCGGCACGCCCTGCAGGCCGTCCTCGCCGCCGGTGAACTTGGCCTGCAGCGCGACGAAGAACATCATCTGCGCGAGCGCCAGCGTGATCATCGCGAAGTAGATGCCCTGGCGGCGGATGGCCAGCACGCCGAAGACCCAGCCGAGCAAGGCGCCGGTGAGCGTGCCCGCGATCAGGCCCAGCTCGGGCGTGAGGCCCCAGACCTTGATCGCGTGGCCCGCCACGTAGGCAGAACCGCCAAGGAAGGCCGCATGCCCGAAGGAAAGCAGCCCGGTAAAGCCCAGCAGCAGGTTGAACGCAGCCGCGAAGAGAGCGAAGCACATCAGCTTCATCACGAACACCGGATAGGCGCCGAAGAACGGGGCCAAGACGAGTGCGAGCAGCAGCAGCGCGTAGACGACGGTGGAGATTTTTTTCGTGTTCATGCCGCTCGCCTTATTTCTCTTTGCCGAACAGGCCGGCCGGACGGATGAGCAGCACGATGACCATGATCACGAACACGACAGTGGAGGATGCCTCCGGATAGAAAACCTTGGTGAGCCCTTCGATCACCCCGAGTCCGAGGCCCGTGAGGATGGCCCCCATGATCGAGCCCATGCCGCCGATCACGACCACGGCGAACACCACGATGATGAGGTTCTGCCCCATCAGCGGCGACACCTGGATGACCGGCGCGGCCAGCACGCCTGCGAAGGCGGCGAGCGCGCAACCGAAGGCGTAGGTCAGCGTGATCATCAGCGGCACGTTGACGCCGAAAGCTTCCACGAGCCGCGGATTCTCGGTGCCGGCGCGCAGGTAGGCGCCCAGGCGCGTCTTCTCGATCACGTACCAGGTGGCGAAGCACACCACCAGCGACGCCACCACCACCCAGGCGCGGTAGTTGGGCAGCACCATGAAGCCCAGGTCGGTGGCGCTCGACAGCGCGTCGGGTGCGTCGTAGGGCAGGCCCGAAACGCCGTAGACCGAGCGGAACACGCCCTCGATCAGCAGCGTGAGGCCCAGCGTGAGCAGCAGGCCGTAGAGGTGGTCGAGCTTGTAGATCCAGCGCAGCAGCAGCCGCTCGATGAGCACGCCGAAGATGCCGATGACGATGGGCGCCGCGATCAGCATCACCCAGTAGTTGACGCCGAGATACTCCATGGCCATCCACGTCAGGACGGCGCCGAGCATGAACAGCGCGCCGTGCGCGAAGTTGATGACGTTGAGCAGGCCGAAGATCACCGCCAGCCCGAGGCTCAGGATGGCGTAGAAGGAGCCGTTGACCAGCCCCAGGAGGAGCTGGCTCAACAGGGCGGGAAGGGAAATGTTCATAGAAAGTTCAGGACACCACTGGCCGTTTCTTCTTTTTCGCGGGGGCCGCCGCGCACGGCCGCCCGAAGCGGCCGGCCCGCCCCCCTTGCAAAGGGGGGTTGGCGAAGCGACACGCAGTGCGCGCAGCCTGGGGGGTTACTTCCATAACGCGCACTTGCTTTCGGCTTTGGTCGTGAAGACCTCTTCGCCCTTCAGCTTCTGGACCACCTTGTAGTAGTCCCAAGGCTGCTTCGACTCGGCCGGCGACTTCACCTGCACCAGGTACATGTCGTGCACGAAGCGGCCGTCGGCGCGGATGCTGCCCTTGGCATAGAAGTCGTCGATCGGGGTGGACTTGAGCGTCTCCATCACCTTGTCGGCATCGACCGTCTTGGCGGCCTGCACGGCCTTCAGGTAGGTCATGGTGGCCGAGTAGTCGGCGGCCTGGATGTCGGTGGGCATGCGCTTGGTCTTCTCGAAGAAGCGCTTGCCGAAGGCGCGCGTCTTGGCGTCGAGGTTCCAGTCCCAGCTGGTGGTCAGCAGCAGGCCCTCGGTGTTCTTCAGGCCCAGGCTGTGCACGTCGGTCACGAAGACCAGCAGGCCGACCATCTTCATGGTCTTGGAGATGCCGAATTCCTTCGCCGCCTTGATCGCGTTCTGCGTGTCGCCGCCCGCGTTCGCGAGCGCCAGCACCTGCGCCTTGGAGTTCTGCGCCTGCAGCAGGAACGAGGAGAAGTCGGAGGTGTTCAGCGGATGCTTCACGCTGCCGAGCACCGTGCCGCCCTTCTCCTTCACGACCTTGGTCGCGTCGGCTTCGAGGGCCTGGCCGAAGGCGTAGTCGGCCGTCAGGAAATACCAGCTCTTGTCGCCGCGCGCGATGACGGCGCTGCCCGTGCCCTTGGCCAGCGCGACGGTGTCGTAGGCGTAGTGCACGGTGTAGGGGCTGCACTGCTCGTTGGTGAGCGCCGAGCTGCCCGCGCCATTCACGATGAACACGCGCTTCTTCTCCTGCGCCACCTTGGCCATGGCCAGGCCGGTGCCCGAGCTGGTGCCGCCGAACAGCATCGTCAGGCCCTGCGTGTCGATCCACTCGCGCGCCTTGGAGGCGGCGATGTCGGCCTTGTTCTGGTGGTCGGCCTGCAGCAGCTCGATGGGCATGCCGTTGACCTTGCCGCCGAAGTCGTCGATGGCCATCTGGATCGCCAGCGCCCCGTTCTTGCCCTCCACGTCCGCGTAGAGGCTGGACATGTCGGTGATGAAGCCGATCTTGACCTTGTCCTGGGCCTGCGCCGCGCCGGCGGCCATCAGGCAGGTAGCAGCGAGGCAGGCAGAAGCAATGAGCGTGCGGTTCATGGAGTGATCCTCTTGGTTGGCTTCGGTGAAAAAGTCTGGCGCGGCTTCAGCCAGTTACTTCCAGAGCGCGCACTTGGTTTCGGCCTTCGTGGTGAAGACCTGGTCGCCCGGCAGCGTCTTGAGCACCTTCAGGTAGTCCCAGGGCTTCTTCGATTCGGCGGGCGACTTCACCTCGACCAGGTACATGTCGTGGATGAAGCTGCCGTCGGCGCGGATCTGGCCCTTGCCGTAGAAGTCGTCGATCTTCATGCTCTTGAGCTGCGCCATCACCTTGTCGGAGTCGGTGGTCTTGGCGGCGGCCACGGCCTTCAGGTAGGTCATGGTGGCCGAGTAGTCGGCGGCCTGCACGTCGGTGGGCATGCGCTTGGTCTTCTCGAAGAAGCGGTTGGCGAACTTGCGCGTCTCGTCGTTCAGGTCCCAGTACCAGCTGGTGGTGTGCAGCAGGCCTTCGGTGTTCTTCAGACCCAGGCTGTGGATGTCGCTCAGAAAGACCAGCAGGCCCGCCGTCTTCATCGTCTTGTTGATGCCGAATTCCTTGGCGGCCTTGATCGAGTTGATGGTGTCGCCGCCCGCGTTGGCCAGGCCCAGGATCTGCGCCTTGGAGTTCTGCGCCTGCAGCAGGAACGAGGAGAAGTCCGACGCGTTCAGCGGATGGCGCACTGCGCCCACCACCGTGCCGCCCTTTTCCTTCACCACCTTGGTGGTGTCGGCTTCGAGCGCGTGGCCGAAGGCGTAGTCGGCCGTCAGGAAGAACCAGCTCTTGCCGCCGCGGTCGACCACCGCCGCGCCGGTGCCCTTGGCCAGCGCCACGGTGTCGTAGGCGTAGTGGATGGTGTAGGGGCTGCACTGCTCGTTGGTGAGCACCGAGCTGCCGGCGCCGTTGTTGAAGTACACGCGCTTCTTCTCTTCGGCCACCTTTGCCGTGGCCAGCGCGGTGCCGGAGTTGGTGCCGCCGAAGATCATGGTCACACCGGCCGTGTCGACCCATTCGCGGGCCTTGGAGGCGGCGATGTCGGCCTTGTTCTGGTGGTCGGCCACCAGCAGCTCGATGGGCTGGCCCAGCGCCTTGCCGCCGAAGTCGTCGATGGCCATCTGGATGGCGGTGGCGCCGCCCTTGCCTTCGAGGTCGGCGTACAGGCTCGACAGGTCGGTGACGAAGCCGATCTTCACCTTCTCCTGCGCCTGCACGGCGCCCGCGCTCATGGCGAGGATGCCGATTGCGGTTGCGATGAGGCCGAGTTTCTTGTTCATGCTGTTGTCTCCTAGAGAAATCTTTGTGGGATGGAAGGACAGGTCTTGTGGACTTGATGCGTTTCAGACGCCCAGCAGCTCGGTGAGCACCGGCATCTTGGCTTCGAGTTCAGCCGCGCCGAACTTCTCGACGATGCGGCCGTGCTCCATCACGTAGAAGCGGTCGGCCAGCGGCGCGGCGAAACGGAAGTTCTGCTCCACCATCACGATGGTGTAGCCCTTGGCGCGCAGCGTGGTGATCATGCGGGCCAGCGCCTGCACGATGACCGGCGCGAGGCCTTCGGAAATCTCGTCGAGCAGCAGCAGCCTGGCGCCGGTGCGCAGGATGCGCGCCACGGCCAGCATCTGCTGCTCGCCGCCCGACAGGCGCGTGCCCTGGCTGTGGCGGCGCTCGGCGAGGTTGGGGAACATGGCGTAGATCTCTTCGACCGACATGCCCTTGCCCGCGCCCTTCAGTTCGGGCGGCAGCATCAGGTTCTCCTCGCACGAGAGGCTCGCGAAGATGCCGCGCTCCTCCGGGCAGTAGCCCACGCCGAGGTGCGCGATGCGATGCGTGGGCAGGCCGATGGTCTCGCGGCCGTTGATCTCGATGCTGCCCTTGCGCGCGCCCGTCAGGCCCATGATGGCGCGCAGCGTGGTGGTGCGGCCCGCGCCGTTGCGGCCCAGCAGCGTGACGACCTCGCCCGGCTGCACGACCATGTCGACGCCGTGCAGCACATGCGATTCGCCGTACCAGGCTTGCAGGCCTTTTATCTCCAATGCTGCCGTCATGTCAGTGGGCTCCTTGCAGCTGGCCTTCTGTCGTGCCCATGTAGGCCTCCATCACCTGCGGGTTCTTCGAGACCACGGCGTACGGCCCCTCGGCCAGTACCGCGCCGCGCTGCAGCACGGTGATGGTGTCGGCGATGGTCGAGACCACGCTCATGTTGTGCTCCACCATGAGGATGGTGCGGCCGGCCGACACGCGCTTGATGAGCTCGGCCACGCGGTGTACGTCTTCATGGCCCATGCCCTGCGTGGGCTCGTCGAGCAGCATGAGCTCAGGCTCCATCGCCAGCGTGGTGGCGATCTCCAGGGCGCGCTTGCGGCCATAGGGCAGGTTCACCGTCTGTTCGTCGGCGAGTTCCTCGAGGCCGACTTCGGCCAGCAGCTCGCGGGCCCTGGCATCCAGCGGCTTGAGCGACTTCTCGCTCTTCCAGAAGTGATACGAGGTGCCCAGGCGGCGCTGCAGGCCGAGGCGCACGTTCTCCAGCAGCGTGAGGTGCGGGAACACGGCCGATATCTGGAACGAGCGGATGATGCCGCGGCGCGCGATCTGCGCGGGGCGCTCGCGCGTGATGTCCTGGCCGTTGAAGAGGATCGTGCCGGTGGTGGGCTCGAGGAACTTGGTCAGCAGGTTGAAGCAGGTCGTCTTGCCCGCGCCGTTCGGGCCGATGAGCGCGTGGATGGAGCCGCGCACCACCGACAGGTCGACCTTGCTGACCGCTGTGAACCCCTTGAATTCCTTGGTGAGCTCGCGTGTTTCGAGGATGACGTCGCTCATCTCGCGAGGTCGCCCGTGTGCGTGGAAAGAATGTGCGTCATGCGGTCCATCTCAATGCGCCACCATCGAGCGCGGACCGATTGTTCGTGCGCGTCTCCCACTTGCATACTGGGGCAAATGCCTATGCTGCACTGCAACCATTCCGAGGCTTCGCCGGCTCCTTCCGCACGACTGTCATCTCGACGACAAAGGCGGCACGCGAACCGGCGAAGATGCCGCGCATCGAGCCCTCGCAGCACCCGCTTCGATTGGGCATGATCGCGCCCATCGCACCAACGACATCGCCGCACATGCCCGACTTCCGCTCTCCTGACTTCCTGGCCGACCACATCCAGCACACGCTGGCCTTCTACGAGGGCCGCAACCTCGACCCCAGCGGCGGCTTCTTCCACTTCTTCAAGGACGACGGCACGGTATACGACCGCCGCACCCGCCACCTGGTGAGCAGTACGCGCTTCGTGTTCAACCATGCGATGGCGTACCGGCGCTTCGGCAAGCCTGCCGACCTCGCGGCCGCGCGGCATGGCCTGGCCTTCATCGAACGTGCCCACAGGCAGCAGGATGGCGGCTATGCATGGCAGATCGACTGGCACGAACAGCGCGCCACGGTGCAGGACGGCACCAACCGCTGCTATGGGCTGGATTTCGTGCTGCTCGCGCACGCGCACGCGCTCATGGCCGGCATCGAGGAAGCGCATGCCGGGCTGGAGAACGCCTGGCGGCTGATGGAGGCGCATTTCTGGGAGCCGCGGCACCAGCTCTATGCCGACGAAGCCACCACGGACTGGCGCGTGGGCAGCTATCGCGGGCAGAACGCCAACATGCACGCCTGCGAGGCGCTGATGGCGGCCTTCGAGGCGACGCGGGAATCACGCTACATCGATCGCGCGCTGGCGGTGGCCGAGTCGGTGACCGGCCGGCTGGCCGCGCAGGCCGACGGCCTCGTCTGGGAGCACTACCGCGAGGACTGGTCGGTCGACTGGGACTACAACCGCGGCAACAAGACCGACATCTTCAAGCCCTGGGGCTTCCAGACCGGCCACCTGACGGAGTGGGCCAAGCTGCTGCTGCAGCTCGAAGGCCATCTCGCCACCCAGGACCACAAGGCCGAATGGGCGCTTCCGCGCGCACGCCACTTCTTCGATACCGCCATGCAACGCGGCTGGGACGCCGACCACGGCGGGCTGGTCTACGGCTTCGGCCCCGACGGCAAGGTGTGCGACGGCGGCAAGTACTTCTGGGTGCAGGCCGAGAGCTTCGCCGCCGCCGCCCTGCTCGCGCTGCGGACCGGGGAAGCCGGCTACTGGGACTGGTACGACAGCATCTGGGCCTACAGCTGGGAGCATTTCGTCGACCACAGGCACGGCGCCTGGTATCGCATCCTCACGCCGGCGAACGGGAAGATCAGCGACGAGAAGAGCCCGGCCGGCAAGACCGACTACCACACGATGGGCGCCTGCTACGACGTGCTGCGCGCACTGGGCGCCTGAAAACGTTCTGTCTTTTCGAGAACACCGCGGAACCGGCTCCGCCGGGCCGCAGGTGTTGCCCCCGGCGAGGGGGTTGGCGAAGCGACACGAAGTGCGCGAAGCCTGGGGGAGAACCCAATCAGTGCGCGCCCGCGGCGGCGTCTCCACCGGCTCCGCCCTTCTGGGGCTTTGCCAGCCACACCAGCGGGATCAGCAGCAGGAACAGGACCGCCGACGCATAGAAGATGTCGTTGGTCGCCAGCATGTACGACTGCTGGTCGACGAGGCGGTTGATCTGCCCCATCACCTGGTCGGTGCTGAAGCCATTGGCGTTGAGCCCGGCCATCGCGCTGGCGGCTGCGTTGTTGCCCTGGTTGACCGTCTCGGCCAGTTGGGCGTGGTGCAGCGTCGCGCGGTTGTCCCACAGCGTGGTGGTGATCGAGGTGCCCATCGCGCCCGCGGTGATCCGCAGGAAGTTCGACAGCCCCGACGCGGCCGGGATGCGGTCGGGCGTGAGGCCCGACAGCGTGATCGTCACCAGCGGGATGAAGAAGAACGCCATCGCGATGCCCTGGATGATCGTCGGGATGATGATCGTCACGAAGTCGGCCTGCGTGTTGAAGTTCGAGCGCATCCACAGCACCAGCGCGAACACCAGGAACGAGAAGGTCGCGTAGCGGCGCGGGTCGATCTTGGCCACGGTGAGGCCCACCACCGGCGAGAAGAAGATGGCCAGGAGCCCCACGGGCGCCATGATCATCCCCGCCTGCGTGGCGGTGTAGCCCATCCACTGCTGCAGCCACAGCGGCAGCAGCACCACGTTGCCGAAGAAGAGGCCGTAGGCCACTGCCGTCGCCACCGCGCCCGACCAGAAGTTGCGGCGCTTGAAGAGCGACAGGTCGACCACCGGGTGCTTGTCGGTCAGCTCCCAGACCAGGAAGAAGGCGAAGCCGACCACGGACACCACCGCCAGCGTGACGATCTGCGCGGAGTGGAACCAGTCGAGCTCCTTGCCCTTGTCGAGCATGAGCTGCAGCGAGCCCACCCACAGCACCAGCAGCGCGAGGCCGACGGCGTCGATGGGCACCTTGTGCGTGGCGCTCTCGCGCTTGTGGTACAGCGCCCAGGTGATGGCCGCCGCGACGATGCCCACCGGGATGTTGATGTAGAAGATCCACGGCCACGAGATGTTGTCGGTGATCCAGCCGCCCAGCAGCGGCCCCATCACCGGCGCGACCAGCGTGGTCATCGACCACATGGCCATCGCCAGGCCCGCCTTGGCGCGCGGATAGCTCGACAGCAGCAGCGCCTGCGACAGCGGGATCATCGGCCCCGCGACGAAGCCCTGAAGCGCGCGGAAGGCGATCAGCGTCGTCATGTTCGGCGCCAGGCCGCACAGCAGCGAGCTGATCATGAACAGGATCACGCTGGCCATGAACAGGCGCACCTGTCCGAAGCGCTGCGTCATGAAGCCGGTGAGCGGCACCGCGATGGCGTTGGCCACCGCGAAGCTGGTGATGACCCAGGTGCCCTGCGTGGTGCTCACGCCCAGGTCGCCCGAGATGGCAGGCAGCGACACGTTCGCGATCGACGAGTCGAGCACGTTCATGAAGGTTGCCGCAGAAAGCGCGACCGTGCCCCAGACGCGGGCTGCGCCCTCGAGCGGCGGATGCGCAACGTATGCAGGAGCAGCGGTGGCCATGGGGCGGGCTGTTTACCTGGACGGAAGAAAAGTCCGGACGAACGCTCGCGCGATCAGCCCGGCTGGCCCTGCACGGCCACGGAGGTATTCGCAGCAGGCGACGCCTTGGCCGGAGCCGAGGCCGCGGCCGGCGCACCGCCCTTGCCGCCGATGTTGGCGGCAACGATGCGCTCCACCTCGGCGTCGGCACCGCGGTCGAGCTGGCTGTAGACCGCCGTCTGCGCCAGCGCGGTGGCGCGCGGCGCGTCGGCGAGCATCTTGCCGGTCTTCTGCGAGATGTCGACCTCGGCGTCCATCGACAGGCCGATGCGCAGCGGGTTGGCCTTGAGCTGCTCGGGGTCCAGCGCGATGCGCACCGGCACGCGCTGCACCACCTTGATCCAGTTACCGGTGGCGTTCTGCGCCGGCAGCAACGCGAACGCGCTGCCGGTGCCCACGCCCAGGCCCGCGACCTTGCCGGTGTACTCGACCTTCTTGCCGTACACGTCGGCGGTGAGCTTCACGGGCTGGTCGATGCGGATGTTGCGCAGCTGCACTTCCTTGAAGTTGGCGTCGACCCACAGCTGGTTGAGCGGCACGATCGACATCATCGGCGTGCCGGCGGCCACGCGCTGGCCGAGCTGCACGGTGCGCTTGGCAACGTAGCCGTCGACCGGCGCGGGCATGGCCACGCGCTGCGTGGCGAGGTAGGCCTCGCGCACCTTGGCGGCGGCGGCCAGCACGCTCGGGTGCTGGGCCACGCTGGTGCCTTCGGTCAGCGACTGGTTGCTGGCAAGCGCCTCCTTGGCGGCCACCACGCCGGCCTGCGCCGCGGCGAGCTGGCTCTTGGCCGTTTCGAGCTGCGTCTCGGCGTGATTGAGTTCTTCCTTCGACACGGCGCCATTGCCCGACAGCGCGCGGCGGCGCTGCAGGTCGTCCTGCGCCTTGGCGATGTCGCTCTGCGCCTTCACGATGTCGGCCTGGCGCAGCGTGACCTGCGCGGCCAGCGAGCCGTTGTTGGCATACAGCGTGCGCACCTGGCGCACCGCCTGCGCGAGCGCGGCCTCGGCCTGCTCGAGCGACACCTTGGCGTCGGCCGGGTCGAGCTGCACCAGCGGCTGGCCGGCCTTCACGAAGTCGGTGTCGTCGGCATTGATGGCCATCACGGTGCCGCCGATCTGCGGCGTGATTTGGATGACGTTGCCCTGCACGTAGGCGTTGTCGGTGTCCTCGTAGTGGCTGGCGACCAGCCATTCGTACAGGCCCCAGCCGCCGCCGGCGACGATCACCACCGCGGCGAGCGCGGTGAGTGCGCGGCGGCGCTTGCCGTTGCCGGCGGTCGCCTCGGGGGCTGCTGGAGCTGCGGCTGCAGCGGGCGTCGGAGTGTTGTTGTCGCTCATGATGAAGTTCTTTCCGAAGACGAAGAAGTCGGCCGGGCTGGATCTGCGCTGTGCCGGTCAGTTCAGCGGGGCCGAGGGAACCGATGCCGTGGCGGTGGCCGGTGGCTGCCAGCCGCCGCCGAGCGCGCGCGCCAGGCCAACTTGCGTGTCGAGCGCGCGGGCGGCGAGATCGACGGCCAGGCGGCGCTGGGCCAGCACGGAGGTTTCGGCGGTCAGCACGTTGAGGTAGTTGCCGAGGCCCGCGCGGTAGCGCTGCACGGCGATGTCGTAGGCGCCCTCGGCCGCCGTCTGCGCGGCGCGCTGCTCGGCCTGCTGGCGTGCAATCGACTGGGCGCTCGTGACTTGGTCGGCCGCGTCGCGCACCGCGTCGATGACGGTGGCGTTGTAGCTCTCGACGGCTGCATCAAGGTCGGCCGACTTGCCGCGCAGGTTGGCGCGCAGCCTGCCGCCTTCGAAGATCGGCAAGCTGATGGCCGGGCCCACGCCCCACTGCTCGCTGCCCGACTTCAGCAGCTTGCCGAAGCCCAGGCTCTGGAAGCCGACGAAGGCCGTGAGGTTCACGTTGGGATAGAAGAGCGTCTTCGCATCGGCCACGTCGCTGGTGGCCGCCTCGACACGCCAGCGCGCGGCGGCGATGTCGGCGCGGCGGCCGAGCAGGTCGGCCGGGATGTTCGCCTGCAGCGCCATCGGCTTCACGCCCGAAAGCACCGGCGGCTTGAGCGAGGCGGTGACGTTCGGCTGGCCCACCAGCGCGTCGAGCGCATGCTGCTGCAGCGCGATCTGCTCGTTGAGCGCTTCGATCTGCTGGCGCGCCTCGGGCAGGCCGCCTTCGCTCTGGCGCAGTTCGAGGCGGGTGTCGAGGCCGGCGGACACGCGGTCGCGCACCAGCTTCAGGGTTTCGTCGCGCTGTGCCAGCGTACGCTGGGCGACGGTGAGCTGGTCGTTCAGGCGAGCCCACTGGAAGTAGCTGCGCGCCACGTTGCTCGCGAGCAGCACGCGGGCTGCGTCGGCATCGGCGGCTGCGGCGTTGGCCGCGCCGATGGCGGTGTCGAGCGCGGTGCGGTTCTTGCCGAAGAAGTCGAGCTCCCAGCTCGCGCCCAGCTGCAGCAGGCCGATGTTCTGGGTGGAGCCGCCCAGCGGCGCCGGGTAGATGTAGTTGCTGTTGAACTTCTGGCGGTTCAGGTCGAGATCGGCCTTGACCTGCGGCTTGAGCGCGGCGCCGGCGATGTCGGCCGAGGCTTGCGCGCGCGCGAGGCGGGCCTGCGCGACCTGCAGGTTGGGGTTGCCGGCCACCGCCTGGTCGACAAGCGAATTGAGCTGCGAATCGCCGAAGGCGAGCCACCACTGGCTGTCGAGCCGGGACACCGGGACGGCGGCGCTGTCGGGCGCGATGCCCAGCGACGAGGCGTCGCGCAGCTTCGCCTGCGAGCCGATGCCGGCCATGTCGGCGCAGCCGGCGAGTGCGACCACCAGCAGCGCGGCGGCCACGACGGGAGTGCGGCGCATGGCGCGCACGGCGAGGGAGTCAGTCATTTTTATCTCCACGGGCCGCGAGGGCCTGGGCGTTGTCGAGGATGCGGCGCAGATAGCCCTTGAGCTGCTCCCACTCCTCTACGGTGAAACCTGCGAGGTGCTCGTTCTGCACCCTGCTGAGCACGTGCGGCACTTCCTTGGCGGACGCGCGGCCTTCGTCGGTGAGCTCGATGTTGACCACGCGGCGGTCTTCGAGCGAGCGCACGCGGCGGCACAGGCCCTTGGCCTCGAGGCGGTCGAGCAGGCGCGTCATGGCGCCGGTGTCGAGTTCGCAGGCGCGGGCCAGCTCGGCCACGGTTGTTGCGGCGCCCACGTGCAGCTTGTAGAGAGGAACCCACTGCGGATAGGTGGGGCTGCCCGGCTCGCACATGCGGGTTTCGACCGACTGGCCGACCGCCGTGACGATGCGGCGCATGAGGTAGCCGATGCTTTCCTCGGCGCGATAGGTTTCGGGGCTGTAGAAGGCGACGGGCGCACGACGCTCCTCGCCGGTGGAAGCCGGCGGGTTTTGAGGGGTGTTGGCATCGCTCATGGGGCAAATATTAGTTGCCTCGGCAATTATTGTCAAGGCTACCTTTGTAGAGGCAAGGGATCGGTAGAATCGGGCAATGGCTTCCTCCCCACCGTCTTCCATGGCCAAGGGCTCGCCCCGATCGCTCTCGGGCCTGAGCCCTTTTCTTCGCCCGTACCGTGTGCAGATCGTTCTGGCGACCCTGTTCCTGGTGCTGGCGGCGGTTACCACGCTGGCTTTTCCTATCGCCTTGCGCAGTCTGATTGACAACGGCCTCATCAGCTCCGACAAGGGCGCGCAGACCATGGCGCTGCGCGAGCACTTCGGCGCCCTCTTCGCCGTGGCCGTGGCGCTGGGCGTCTTCTCGGCGGCGCGCTTCTACACGGTGAGCTGGCTGGGCGAGCGCGTGACGGCCGACATCCGCAACGCTGTCTACAGCCACGTGCTCAAGCAGAGCCCCGTCTTCTTCGAGACCACGCAGACCGGCGAGGTGTTGTCGCGCCTGACGGCCGATACCACCCTGGTGCAGACGGTCGTCGGCTCATCGCTGAGCATGGGCCTGCGCAACGCGGTGATGGGCGTGGGCGCCCTGGCGGTACTGATCTGGACCAACCCCTACGTAATGGTGCAGGTGCTGGGCATCCTCGTGCTGGTGGTGCTGCCGAGCATGGTGTTCGGCCGCCGCGTGCGCAAGCTCTCGCGCGCCAGCCAAGACCGCGTGGCCGACTCCAGCGCCATCGCCGCCGAGGTGCTGAACGCGATTCCGGTGGTTCAGAGCTACACCGCCGAAGGCCGCGAGGCCGCACGCTTCAGCGGCTCGACCGAGAACGCCTTCCGCACCGCCGTGCGCCGTACCAAGGCCCGCTCGGTGCTCGTGGCCTTCATCATCATCGCGACCTCGGCGGCGCTGCTCTGGGGCCTGTACCAAGGAACCCAGGCGGTGCTGCGCGGCGACATCACCGCCGGCCACCTGGGCCAGACCGTCGTCTACGTGGCCATCCTCGCCAGCGCGACCGCCGTGCTCGGCGAGGTGTACGGCGACCTGCTGCGCGCAGCCGGCGCGACCGAGCGGCTGATGGAGCTGTTGCACGCGCCCGCAGCCATCGTTTCGCCCGCGAACCCGGCGGTTGCGCCCGTTCCCGTCGCGGGCAGCGCCATTAAATTCGACGCGGTCACCTTCCACTACCCTTCCCGCCCCAGCACACCGGCCTTGCGCGACTTCAGCCTGGAGATTGCGCCAGGCGAAACTGTTGCGCTGGTGGGATCGAGCGGCGCCGGCAAGAGCACCGTATTCCAGCTGCTGCTTCGCTACTACGACCCGCAAACGGGCCGCGTATTGCTCGACGGCGCACCGCTGGCCTCGCTCGCCCTGCCCGAGCTGCGCACCCGCATCGGCCTCGTTCCGCAGGACGCGGTGATCTTCTCGGCCAGCGCGTTCGAGAACATCCGCTACGGCAACCCCGAGGCGACCGCCGAGGAAGTGGAAGCCGCCGCCCGCGCCGCCTTCGCCCACGACTTCCTCCAGGCCCTGCCGGAGGGCTACGACACCTTCCTCGGCGAGCGCGGCGTGCGCCTGTCGGGCGGACAGCGACAGCGCATCGCCATCGCGCGCGCGATCCTGAAGAACCCGCCGCTGCTGCTGCTGGACGAAGCCACGAGCGCGCTCGACGCCGAAAGCGAGCGCATGGTGCAGGCAGCACTGGAGTCGGCAATGGAGAACCGGACCACGCTGGTGATCGCCCACCGCCTGGCCACCGTGCAGAAGGCCGACCGCATCGTGGTGCTGGACCACGGCGGGATCGTCGAACAGGGAACGCACGCGGCGCTGGTCGCGCAGGGCGGCGTCTACGCGCGGCTGGCCGCGCTTCAGTTCACGACCTGAACGGCCGCCCCGAGCCAGCCGGCCGGACTACTGCAGGGTTTCCTTCAGCGCGGCCGGAATCGGCAGCGCCATCACCGGAATGCCTTCGTCGAGCAGCGCTTCGGTCTGCTCGGGCGTCGCCTGGCCGCGAATGCCGCGCTCCTTGGTCTCGCCGTAGTGCATCTTCCTGGCTTCGTCGGCGAAACGGTCGCCGACGTCTTCGGTCTTGGCCAGCACTTCGCGCACGGCGCGCATCCAGCGCGCCTCGGGCGAGATGTCGGCGGGAACGTTGGAGGCAGTGGCTGGCACGGGCGCAGCCGCGGCGGCTTCCTGCGGAGCCTTGGCGTTGCCCAGGTTGAGGCGCGGAGCGCTCAACAGCTTGACGATGCCGGTGTCGCCGCAAACGGGGCATTCGACCAGGCCGGAGGCCAGTTGCGACTCGAAGTCTTCGCTCGAGGCGAACCAGCCCTCGAAGCCGTGGCCATGGGTACAGCGGAGATCGAGAACCTTCATGGCGCGGATTATCCCGCGCTGCCCTGCGCGGGCGCAGCCTGCCAATCCAGTGCCCATGCGCCCGAAAGGACGTTCTGCAGCCAGAGCGTGCAGGTCAGCGTCTTGGCATCGGTGACCTTGCCTTCGCGGCACCAGCCGGCCAGCTCGTCGGGAGTGGCCGTGAACACGTCGAGGAACTCGCCGTGGTCGAGCTGCCGCTCGCCGAGCGAAAGGCCCCGCGCAAAGTAGATATGGATGATCTCGGTCGAGTAGGCCACAGCAAGGTGCATGGCACCCGCATACGCCCACTCGCGCGCGGTGTAGCCCGTTTCCTCGATCAGCTCGCGCCGGCCGCAGTCGAACGGATCCTCGCCCGCATCGAGCTTGCCCGCGGGAAACTCGATCATCACGTGGCCGACCGGATAGCGGAACTGCCGCTCCAGAACGATGCGGCCGTCGTCCAGCAGCGGAATGACGACCACGGCGCCCGGGTGCACCACGTACTCGCGTGTGGCGCTATGGCCATCGGGCAGGCGGATGGTGTCGCGCCGGGCCTTCAGGAACTTGCCGTTGAACAGCTCCTCGCGGCTCTGGAGTTCTTCCTTCAGGTGCGAATCGGCGGTGGAGGTGTCGGTCGGCTTGATGGTCATGGTCGGTCGCTCGTCCTCTTTTCAGTGCCTGTGCTTCATCAGGTAGCGCCAGGTGAACCCCGGAAAGGCCAGCACGATGAACAGCGCGCCGGTCACCGCATAGAACTCCCAGCCCTGTGCGGCGATCTGCCCAGCCCTGCGCTCGAACAGCAGGCCGACGCCGCCGGCCAGAAAGTACAAGACCACCAGTTCGGCGAGGCGCACCGCCAGCGACTTGGGGGCAGTCGCCAGAGGCACGACGCCGAACAGGCGGTCGTTGAAGAACGGCAGGTTGGCGGCCACGAGGGCCACCAGCAATACGACCCAGACCGACGCGGTTTGCGACACCCGAGGTCGGCCGCGTCAATGGGCCAGGGTTGCCACGATCGCGTCGTAGCACAGCGTCATCAGGCCGCCGGGCACGATGCCCAGGATCAGGATCAGCGCGCCGTTGATCGTCAGCACGGTGCGCACGTCGCGCGGTGCCGACACGGTGGTGGCCGTGACGGGCGCGTCGAAGTACATGACCTTGACCACGCGCAGGTAGTAGAACGCGCCGATCAGCGACATCATCACCGCGAACACGGCCAGGCCGATGTAGATGGCGTGGCCCGAGGCGATCAGCGCCTGCAGCACGGCCAGCTTCGCGTAGAAGCCCACCAGCGGCGGCAGGCCGGCCAGCGAGAACATCGCGATCGACATCACGCCGGCGTACAGCGGGCTGCGCTGGTTCAGGCCGGCCAGGTCGGTGATCTCCTCGCTCTCGAAGCCTTCGCGCGCCAGCAGCAAGATGATGCCGAAGCTCGCCAGCGTGGTCAGCACGTAGGTCACGATGTAGAACATCGAGGCGCTGTAGGCGTACTGGGCGTTGTAGGTGCCCTGCTGGTCCGAGCCCGCGACCAGGCCGAGGAGCATGAAGCCCATCTGCGAGATCGTCGAATAGGCCAGCATGCGCTTGAGGTTGCTCTGCGCGATGGCGGCCAGGTTGCCGACCAGCAGCGAGGCGATGGCCAGCACGGCGAGCATCTGCTGCCAGTCGATGGCCAGCGGCTGCAGCGCGTCGACCAGCAGGCGGATGATGATGGCGAAGGCGGCCAGCTCGGGCGCAGCGCCGATCAGCAGCGTGATCGCCGTCGGAGCGCCCTGGTAGACGTCGGGCACCCACATGTGGAACGGAGCAGCGCCCACCTTGAAGGCCAGGCCGGCAACGATGAACACGAGGCCGAACACCAGCACCTGGTGGTTGACCTTGCCGCTGGCGATGGTCTTGAACACCTCGTTCACGTCGAGCGAACCGGTCGCGCCGTACATCATCGACAGGCCATAGAGCAGGAAGCCGCTGGCCATGGCGCCGAGCACGAAGTACTTCATGGCGGCTTCGCTGGCCACGGCGTTGTCGCGGCGCAGCGCCACCAGCGCGTAGCTCGACAGCGTGAGCAGCTCGAGGCCCAGGTAGATCAGCAGGAAGTTGCTGCCCGAGATCATCACGAACATGCCCAGCAGCGCGAACATGCTGATGGTGAACATTTCGCCGCCGCGCAGCATCTCGCGATCGGCCGCGTAGGGACGGCCGTAGACCAGCGTGATCATCAGGGCGACCGTGGCGAAGCACTTGAGCCAGTTGCCCATCGGGTCGCTGACGACCATGCCGCCGAAACCGTAGATGGTCTTGGCTTCGGAAGCCTGCAGACCCGACAGCACGGCAACCACGGCCAGCGTGGCAAGCGTCAGCACATAGGTGCGGGTACGGCGCGGGCTCGTGTCGGACAGGTCGACCAGCGCAATGATGCAGGCCATGACCAGCAGCACGATTTCGGGGTAGATCGTGACCCAGCTGAGTTTGTCAATCATCTCGTTCTCTTCTTCAGCGTGGCATCAGGAGGGCAGCTTCGAAACTGCCACGTGGCGCAGCAGCTCGGTCACGGAGGCATCCATCGCGTCGGTGAACGGCTTCGGGAACAGGCCCATCCACAGCACGGCGATGGCCAGCAGCGCCAGCATCAGGAATTCGCGCGAATTGATGTCGCTGAGTTCCTTCACGTGGTCGTTGCCGACCGGTCCCAGATACACGCGCTTGTACATCCAGAGGGTATAGGCGGCGCCGAAGATCAGCGCGGTTGCGGCCCCGAGGCCGATCCAGAAATTGGCCTTCACCGCACCCAGGATCACCATCCACTCGCCCACGAAACCGGCGGTGCCCGGCAGGCCGCAGTTGGCCATGGCGAACAGCAGCGCGAACGCGGCGAACTTGGGCATGGTGTTCACCACGCCGCCGTAGTCGGCGATCTGGCGCGAGTGCACGCGGTCGTACAGCACGCCGATGCCCAGGAACATGGCGCCCGACACGAAGCCGTGGGCAATCATCTGCACGATGCCGCCGGACACGCCCAGCTCGTTGAAGATGAAGAAGCCCAGCGTCACGAAGCCCATGTGGGCCACCGACGAGTAGGCCACCAGCTTCTTCATGTCCTGCTGCACCAGCGCCACCAAGCCGACGTAGATCACGGCGATCAGCGACAGCGCGATCATGAGCCAGGCCCATTCGTGCGAGGCGTCGGGCGCGATCGGCATCGAGAAGCGCAGGAAGCCGTAGGCGCCCAGCTTCAACATGATCGCGGCCAGCACGGCGGAACCACCGGTCGGCGCTTCGACGTGCACGTCGGGCAGCCAGGTGTGCACCGGCCACATCGGCACCTTCACCGCGAAGGCCGCGAAGAAGGCGAAGAACAGGAAGGTCTGCGCGGTCGAACCCAGCGGCAGCTTGTGCCACGACAGGATGTCGAAGCTTCCGCCCGACTTGTTGTACAGGTAGATCAGCGCCACCAGCATCAGCAGCGAGCCGAGCAAGGTGTAGAGGAAGAACTTGAAGGCCGCGTAGATCTTGTTCGGGCCGCCCCAGATGCCGATGATCAGGTACATCGGGATCAGCGTGGCTTCGAAGAACACGTAGAACAGCACGCCGTCGAGCGCGGCGAACACGCCGATCATGAAGCCCGACAGGATCAGGAACGCGCCCATGTACTGGTTCACGCGCTCGGTGATCACTTCCCAGGCGGAAATGACGACGATGACCGTGATGAACGACGTCAGCAGCACCAGCCAGAGCGACAGGCCGTCGATCCCGAGGTGATAGTTGACGTTGAAGCGCGAGATCCAGCCCGTCTTCTCGACGAACTGCATCGCGGCGGTGCCGTTCTGGAAACGCGTGAACAGCGGCACCGTGACCAGGAAGCTCACGATGGAACCGACGAGCGCGACCCAGCGCACGCCCCTGGCGTGCTCGTCACGGCCAAACGCCAGCAGCACGGCGCCGAATGCGATCGGCACCCAGATGGCAAGGCTCAACAAACCCATTTTTCTTTTTCTCCAGCGCTAGGCTCAGCGTTTGAACCAGACGAAGTACGTCATCAGGATGAAGATGCCGAGCAGCATCGCGAAGGCGTAGTGGTAGATGTAGCCCGACTGCATCCAGCGCACAACACCAGAGATACGACCCACGATCTTCCAGGAACCGTTCACCACGGCGCCGTCGATCAGGGCCTGGTCGCCGCCCTTCCACAGGCCGGTGCCCAGGGCACGCGTGGCACGGGCGATCACGTTCTCGTTGAACCAGTCCATGTAGTACTTGTTCTCGAGCAGGCGGTAGATCGGGCCGAAGGCACGCTTGATCGCCGCCGGCAGCGCCGGGTTGATCATGTACATGTACCAGGACAGGATCACGCCTGCCAGCGCCAGCCAGAACGGCGGCGTCTGCAGGCCGTGGATGGCCATGGCCACCGGGCCGTGGAAGGCTTCTTCCAGTTCCTTCATCGCGTGGTGCTTGGCACCGTCCACGAAGATCGCGTTCTTGAAGAACTCGCCGAACAGCATCGAGTCGATGGTCATGAAGCCGATCACCACCGAAGGGATGGCCAGCAGCACCAGCGGCAGCCAGACAACCCAGGGCGACTCGTGCGGCTTGTGGTCGTGGTGGCCATGGCCGTGGTCGTCGTGACCATGGTCGTCATGGTGCGCGTCGGGGTTCTGGTCGTAGCGTTCCTTGCCGTGGAAGACCAGGAAGTACATGCGGAACGAGTAGAACGCCGTGATGAACACGCCGGCCAGCACCGCGTAGTAGGCGAAGTTCGCGCCCCACAGGTGGCTCTCATGCACGGCCTCGATGATGCTGTCCTTCGAGTAGAAGCCCGAGAAGAACGGCGTGCCGATCAGCGCGAGCGAACCCAGCAGCGAGGTGATCCAGGTGATCGGCATGTACTTGCGCACGCCACCCATCCAGCGGATGTCCTGGTTGTGGTGCATGCCGATGATGACGGAGCCCGCGCCGAGGAACAGCAGCGCCTTGAAGAACGCGTGCGTCATCAGGTGGAACACCGCGACCGAATAGGCCGAGGCGCCCAGCGCGACTGTCATGTAGCCGAGCTGCGAGAGCGTCGAGTACGCGACCACGCGCTTGATGTCGTTCTGGATGATGCCCAGGAAGCCCATGAACAGCGCGGTGATGGCACCGATCACGAGGATGAAGCTCAGGGCCGTGTCGCTCAGCTCGAACAGCGGCGACATGCGCGCCACCATGAAGATGCCGGCCGTCACCATCGTTGCCGCGTGGATCAGCGCGGAGATGGGGGTCGGGCCTTCCATCGAGTCGGGCAGCCACACGTGCAGCGGGAACTGCGCGCTCTTGCCCATCGCGCCGATGAACAGGCAGATGCAGATCACCGTGATGAGCATCCACTCGGTGCCCGGGAAGGTGATGCCAGCCAGCGTGCCCGCCTTGGCGAAGGCTTCGGTGTAGTTCAGCGTGCCGGCGTAGGCGGCGATCAGGCCGATGCCGAGGATGAAGCCGAAGTCGCCCACGCGGTTGACCAGGAAGGCCTTCATGTTCGCGAAGATCGCGGTCGGCTTGTTGAACCAGAAACCGATCAGCAGGTACGACACCAGACCCACCGCCTCCCAGCCGAAGAACAGCTGGAGCATGTTGTTGCTCATGACGAGCATCAGCATCGAGAAGGTGAACAGCGAGATGTACGCGAAGAAGCGGTTGTAGCCGTCGTCCTCTTCCATGTAGCCGATGGTGTAGATGTGGACCATCAGCGACACGAAGGTCACGACGCACATCATCATGGCGGTGAGGCCGTCGACCATGAAGCCGACTTCCATCTTCAGGCCGCCGACCACCATCCATTCGTAGATGGTCTGGTTGAAGCGGGCGCCGTCGGCGATCACGCTCTTGAGCGTCATCGCCGAGATGATGAAGGCGACCAGCACGCCGAGGATGGTCAGCGAATGCGTGACCTTGCGGCCGATGTGATTGCCACCGAACTTGGTGCCGAACACGCCGGCGAGGGCTGCGCCGACCAGGGGTGCCAGCGGAACGGCCAGCAGCGTGGATGCGGAAAGGGTTGCGCTCATGTTGCTGTCAACCCTTGAGCGAGTTGAGTTCGTCGACGTTGATGTTCGACTTGTTGCGGAACAGCAGCACCAGCAGAGCCAGCCCGATGGCCGACTCGGCCGCGGCCACCGTCAGGATGAAGAACACGAAGATCTGTCCGTGCATGTCGCCCAGGAAGTGCGAGAACGCCACGAAGTTCATGTTGACCGCCAGCAGCATCAGCTCGATGGCCATCAGCAGCACGATCAGGTTCTTGCGGTTCAGGAAGATGCCGATCACGGACAGCGCGAAAAGCATCGCGCCGAGCGAAAGAAAGTGTCCGAGCGTGAGCGTCATGCCTTGTTTTCCTTTGCAGCGTCCGCAGCTTCGACCACAGGCTCCGCGGCACGCGTTGCCGGCATCTGCACGATGCGCACGCGGTCGCGCGCCTTCACGCGGACCTGGTCGGCCGGGTTGACGTACTTGCTGTCCTTGCGGGTGCGCAGCGTCAGTGCGATGGCAGCCACGATGGCCACGAGCAGGATGACCGCGGCGATTTCCAGCGGGTAGAGATATTCGGAGTAGAGCAGCTTGCCCAGTTCGAGCGTGTTGGAAGTGTTGGCCCCCGCCGCGCCGGCTGCAGCGCGCGGCTCGCCCAGGCGGAAGCCGCCCATGAGCACGGCCGCCATTTCGAGCGCGATCAGCGCACCCACGCCCGCCGCCAGCGGGAAGTGCTTCCAGAAGCCCTCCCGCAAGCTGTCGACGTTGATGTCCAGCATCATCACCACGAACAGGAACAGCACCATCACGGCGCCCACATACACGAGCACGAGCGAGATCGCGAGGAACTCGGCGCGCAGCAGCAGCCAGATGGCCGATGCCTGGAAGAAGGCCAGAACCAGGTACAGCGCTGCGTACACGGGGTTGCGGGCGGTGATGACGCGGAATGCTGCGAACAGCAGCACTACGGCAAACAGATAGAACAGACCGGTCTTGACGTCCATTGGAATTCGAATTGGTACGGGTTTCGGGCTGAACCGGGTCAGCGGTACTTGGCGTCGGCCGCCTTGTTCGCTGCGATTTCCTTCTCGTAGCGGTCGCCCACGGCCAGCAGCATGTCCTTGGTGAAGTACAGGTCGCCGCGCTTTTCGCCGTGGTACTCGAAGATGTGCGTCTCGACGATCGAGTCCACCGGGCAGCTCTCTTCGCAGAAGCCGCAGAAGATGCACTTGGTCAGGTCGATGTCGTAGCGCGTGGTGCGGCGCGAGCCGTCGTCGCGCACATCGGATTCGATGGTGATGGCCAGCGCCGGGCAGACGGCCTCGCAGAGCTTGCAGGCGATGCAGCGCTCTTCGCCGTTCTCATAGCGGCGCAGTGCGTGCAGGCCGCGGAAGCGCGGCGACAGCGGCGTCTTCTCTTCGGGGAACTGCACCGTGATCTTGCGGGCGAAGGCGTACTTGCCGGTGATGGCCAGGCCCTTGAACAGCTCGAACAGCATGAAGCTGCTCAGGAAGTCCTTGAGCGAGAAAGGCGCGGATGGTGTTGCAGTGTGCGCAGCAGACATGATGTTGGCGCTCCCTGTTATTTCCAGATGTTGAACGGCGTCTGCATCCAGCCACCGACCACGACCAGCCACACGAGCGTGACGGGAATGAAGATCTTCCAACCCAGACGCATGATCTGGTCGTAGCGGAAGCGCGGGAACGTCGAGCGCACCCACAGGAACATGGTGACCACGCAGAAGGTCTTGAGGCCCAGCCAGATCCAGCCCGGGATGAAGCTCAGGAACTCGAACGGCGGCAGCCATCCGCCGAGGAACAGCACCACGGTCAGGATCGACACGAGCCACATGTTGGCGTACTCGGCCAGGAAGAACATCGCGAAGCTCATGCCCGAGTACTCGATCATGTGGCCGGCCACGATTTCGGACTCGCCTTCCACCACGTCGAAGGGGTGGCGGTTGGTTTCGGCAAGGCCCGAGATGAAGTAGACGACGAAGATCGGCAGCAGCGGCAGCCAGTTCCACGACAGGAAGCCGACGCCCATGTTGGCGAAGATGCCCTTGCCCTGAACGTTGACGATCTCGGTCATGTTCAGGCTGCCGGTGACCATCAGCACCACGACGAAGCAGAAGCCCATCGCGATTTCGTAGCTCACCATCTGTGCCGAGGCGCGCAGCGCGCCCAGGAAGGCGTACTTCGAGTTCGATGCCCAGCCGGCGATGATCACGCCGTACACCTCGAGCGAGGTGATGGCCATCACGAACAGCAGGCCGGCGTTGATGTTGGCGAGCGCCACGTCGGGGCCGAAGGGAATCACCGCCCATGCGGCAAGCGCCGGCATGATGGTCATGATCGGGCCGAGCAGGAACAGGCCCTTGTTGGCGACCGTCGGAAGGATGATTTCCTTGGTCATCAGCTTGAGCGCGTCGGCGATCGGCTGGAGCAGGCCCAGCGGTCCGATGCGGTTGGGGCCGATGCGGATCTGCGTGAAGCCGATGGCCTTGCGTTCCCACAGCGTGAGATAGGCGACGGCGCCCATCAGCGGGAGCACGACCACGATGATCTTGATCAGCGTCCAGATCACCGGCCAAGCCACGGCCGTCCACCAGCCTGCGGCGATCAGCCCCTGGCCGAAGCCATGAATCGCGTCGATCATGCCAATGCCTCCTCGGCACCAGCCGACACGTTCGAGCCGGCCAGCGCATTGCGCGCGTCGGCGGTCAGTTGAAGCGACGGCGCACGGCGCACGATCGAGTCCAGTTGATAGATGCTCGCGACCACGGGTGCGGCAACCGCGCCGTTCGAGGCGACGGCATTCGCGGACGTGGCATTGCTCAGCGCATTCGCCGGCACCGCGCCCTTGTCGCCGACGGTGGCCAGCACTTCGGCGGTCGATTCGAACGCGAAGCCCGGCAGGCCCAGCAGGTTGGCCAGCACGCGCAGCACCTTCCAGGCCGGACGCGTTTCGCCCAGCGGCTTCACGACGGCATGGAAACCTTGCAGGCGGCCTTCGGCATTGACGAAGGTGCCCGGGGTCTCGGTGAACGGTGCGATCGGCAGCAGCACGTCGCTGAATTCGAGGTTGGCCTTGAAGGGGCTCAGCGTGACGACCATTTGCGCATTGCCGATGACATCGGCAGCGGCTGCGCCGGCGGCCGAATCGAACACCGGTTCGGTGTTCAGCAGCAGCACGGCCTTCAGGCCGGAGCCTGCGGCGAGCATGCGGCCGGCATCGAGGCCGCCGTTCTTCGGGAATGCGCCGACGATCTGCGCGCCCACGGTGTTGGCGGCTTCGGTCAGGTAGCCGACTGTGGCGCCGGTCTGCGCGCCGATCCAGTTGGCCAGCGCCAGCAGGCTGCTCGCCTGGGCGTGGTGCGCGGCAGCGTTGCCGAGCAGGATGGCCTTGCGCTCGCCGCTCAGCAGCGAGGCTGCGATGGCCTTCGCCGTCGCGTCGGGTGCATTCTTCGGGGCCAGCGGCGCGGCAGCGCCGTTGGTCTCGCCGATGGCGGCGGCCACTGCGGCCAGCGCTTCGACCCATTGATCGGCTTCGACGATGGACGACTGCGCCACGTTGATGGCCCAGGCGTCGCGGTCGGCCATCAGGCTGGCCGAGGTGATCACCGACAGCGCGGCGCCCTTGCGCACGGCCTGGCGGATGCGCTGCGCGAACAGCGGATGTTCCTTGCGCAGGTTCGAGCCCACGACCAGCGCGCGCTGCACTTGCGTGAGCGAGGCGATCGAGGTGCCGAGCCAGCGCACGCCTTCGAAGGCCGCGAATTCAGCGTTGCGCAGGCGGTAGTCGATGTTGTCGCTGCCGAGCTCGCGCGTGAGCATGGTGGCCAGCTGCAGCTCTTCAAGCGTGCTGTGCGGGCTGACCAGCGTGCCGATGCTCTGTGCGCCGTGGTCGGCCTTGATCTGCTTCAGGCCGTTGGCAACGTACTCGAGCGCGGTCTGCCAGTCGACCTGCTGCCACTGGCCGCCCTGCTTCAGCATGGGCTGCGTCAGTCGTTCCGGACCGTTGAGCGCTTCGTACGAGAAACGGTCGCGGTCGGCGATCCAGCATTCGTTGACGTCTTCGTTCTCCAGCGGCACCACGCGCATCACGCGGTTGTTCTTGACCTGGACGATCAGGTTGGCGCCGGTGGAGTCGTGCGGGCTCACCGACTTGCGGCGCGACAGTTCCCAGGTGCGGGCGCTGTAGCGGAACGGCTTGCTCGTGAGCGCGCCGACCGGGCAGATGTCGATCATGTTGCCCGAGAGTTCGGAGTCGACCGAGTCGCCCACGAAGGTCTCGATCTCGGAGTGCTCGCCGCGGTTCGACATGCCGAGCTCCATCACGCCGGCCACTTCCTGGCCGAAGCGAACGCAGCGCGTGCAGTGGATGCAGCGGCTCATCTCTTCCATGCTGATCAGCGGGCCGACGTCCTTGTGGAACACGACGCGCTTTTCCTCTTCGTAGCGCGAAGAGGAACCGCCGTAGCCGACGGCCAGGTCCTGCAGCTGGCATTCGCCGCCCTGGTCGCAGATCGGGCAATCCAGCGGGTGGTTGATCAGGAGGAACTCCATGACCGACTGCTGCGCCTTGATGGCCTTCTCGCTCTTGGTGCGAACGATCATGCCCTGCGTAACGGGCGTGGCGCAGGCCGGCATCGGCTTGGGCGCCTTTTCCACGTCCACGAGGCACATGCGGCAGTTGGCCGCGATGCTCAGTTTCTTGTGATAGCAGAAGTGCGGGATGTACGTGCCGGCCTTGTCGGCCGCATGCATGACCATGCTGCCTTCGGCGACTTCGACCTTCTTGCCGTCGAGTTCGATTTCAACCATATGTGTGTTTCTCGCGCTCAGGCCTTGACGGGCGCTTTCGGTACGTAGCCCGGGATCAGGGCCTCGAACTCGTGACGGAAATGCTTGATCATGGCGCGCACCGGCATCGCCGCCGCGTCGCCGAGGGCGCAGATCGTGCGGCCCTGGATGTTGTCGGCCACGGAGTTCAGCAGGTCCATGTCGGACGCCCTGCCCTGCCCGTTGTGGATGCGGTCCACCACGCGGTAGAGCCAGCCCGTGCCTTCGCGGCAGGGCGTGCACTGGCCGCAGGACTCGTGCATGTAGAAGTACGACAGGCGGCGCAGCGACTCGACCATCGAGCGGCTGTCGTCCATCACGATGACCGCGCCCGAGCCCAGCATGGAGCCGGCCTTGGAGATGGAGTCGTAGTCCATCGTGCATTCCATCATGATCGACGCGGGCAGCACCGGAGCGGACGAACCGCCGGGAATCACCGCCTTCAGCGTGCGGCCCTTGCGAACGCCGCCGGCCAGCTCCAGGAGCTTGGAGAACGGCGTGCCCATCGGGACCTCGTAGTTGCCGGGCAGCTCGACGTCACCGCTCACCGAATAGATCTTGGTCCCGCCGTTGTTCGGCTTGCCGCACTCGAGGTAGGCCTGGCCACCGTTGCGGATGATCCAGGGCACCGCCGCGAAGGTCTCGGTGTTGTTGATGGTGGTCGGCTTGCCGTACAGGCCGAAGCTTGCGGGAAACGGCGGCTTGAAGCGCGGCTGGCCCTTCTTGCCTTCCAGCGATTCGAGCAGCGCGGTTTCCTCGCCGCAGATGTAGGCACCGAAGCCGTGGGCCGCGTGCAACTGGAAGTTGTACGTGCTGCCCATGATCTTGTCGCCGAGGTAGCCCGCGGCGCGCGCCTCTTCGAGGGCTTCCTCGAAGCGGTCGTAGGTCTGGAAGATCTCACCGTGGATGTAGTTGTAGCCCACGCTGATGCCCATCGCATACGCGGCGATGGCCATGCCTTCGATCACGATGTGTGGGTTGAACTGCAGAATGTCGCGGTCCTTGCACGTACCCGGTTCGCCTTCGTCCGAATTGCAGACGAGGTACTTCTGGCCCGGGAACTGGCGGGGCATGAAGCTCCACTTCAGGCCGGTCGGGAAGCCCGCGCCGCCACGGCCGCGCAGGCCAGAGGCCTTGACCTCGGCGATCACCTGGTCGGGCGTGAGCCCCTCTGTCAGGATCTTGCGCAGCGCCTGGTAGCCGCCGCGCGCTTCGTAGTCGGCCAGGCGCCAGTTGGTGCCGTCGAGGCCGGCATAGATCTGCGGCTCGATGTGGCGGTCATGGAAACAGGTCTGGACGCCCGTCGCCTGGAACTGCTGGAGCACTTGTTCGGGTGACATCAGGAAGCCTCCCCCTTGGTGGCCGGCGCGGCGTTGCGCAGGCCGTCGACCAGCTGGTCGAGCTTCTCGTTGCTCATGAAGCTGCACATCGTGCGGTCGTTGACCAGCATCACGGGCGAATCGGCGCAGGCACCGAGGCATTCGCTCTGCTGCAGCGTGAACAGGCCGTCGGGCGTGGTCTCGCCCATCTTGATGCCGAGCTTCTTCTCGAGATGCACGAGGGCGGTGACACCGTCGCGCAGCTGGCAAGGCAGGTTGGTGCACACGTTGAGCTTGAACTTGCCCACCGGGTGCTGGTTATACATGTTGTAGAAGGTCGTCACCTCGTGCACGGCGATGGGCGCCATGCCGAGGTATTCGGCGATCTCGCGCTCGCGCTGCAGGCTGACGTAGCCCTCGTCCTGCTGAACGATGGACAGGCAGGCCATCACGGCCGACTGCTTGCCCGCTTCGGGGTACTTCGCCACCTCGCGCGCAAAGCGCTCGAGGATCGCAGGCTCCAGAGGGGCAGAAGGCGCCGAGGGCGCCGTGTCATGGTGGGTCGAGGAAGTCATTCGCTCTTTCTCACCTGTCGATCTCGCCGAACACGATGTCCATCGTGCCGATCACCGCGACAGCGTCGGCGATCATGTGACCGCGCGACATTTCGTCGAGGGCGGCGAGGTGCGGGAAACCAGGGGCGCGGATCTTCAGGCGGTACGGCTTGTTGGCGCCGTCGCTCACCAGATAGATGCCGAACTCGCCCTTCGGATGCTCGACGGCGGCGTAGGCCTGGCCTTCGGGCACATGGAAGCCTTCGGTGAAAAGCTTGAAATGGTGGATCAGTTCCTCCATGTTCGCCTTCATCGATTCGCGCGCAGGCGCGGCGACCTTGTGGTTGTCGGTGATGACCGGGCCGGGGTTGGCGCGCAGCCAGGCCGAGCACTGCTGGATGATCCGGTTGGCCTGGCGCATTTCTTCCACGCGAACCAGGTAGCGGTCATAGCAGTCGCCGGTCTTGCCGACGGGCACGTCGAACTGCATGCGGTCGTAGACGTCGTAGGGCTGCTTCTTGCGCAGGTCCCATTCGATGCCCGAGCCACGCAGCATGGGGCCGGTGAAGCCGAGGTTCAGCGCGCGCTCCGGCGTGACCACGCCGATGCCCACGGTGCGCTGCTTCCAGATGCGGTTGTCGGTGAGCAGCGTCTCGTACTCGTCGACCATCTTCGGGAAGCGCTTGCAGAAGTCGTCGACGAAGTCGAGCAGCGAGCCCTGGCGGTTCTCGTTGAGCTTCTCGATGGCCTTCGCGTTCTTGACCTTGCTGACCTTGTACTGCGGCATCTCGTCGGGCAGGTCGCGGTACACGCCGCCCGGACGGAAGTACGCCGCGTGCATGCGCGCGCCGGAGACGGCCTCGTACATGTCGAACAGGTCTTCGCGCTCGCGGAAGCAGTAGATGAGCATGTTCATCGCACCGCAGTCCAGACCGTGCGCGCCGAGCCACAGCAGGTGGTTCAGCAGGCGGGTGATCTCGGCGAACATCACGCGGATGTACTGCGCGCGCTCGGGCACTTCGAGGCCCAGCATGCGCTCGATGGCGAGGCAGTAGGCGTGCTCGTTGCTCATCATCGACACGTAGTCGAGACGGTCCATGTACGGCAGCGACTGGATGAAGGTGCGCGTCTCGGCGAGCTTCTCGGTCGCGCGGTGCAGCAGGCCGATGTGCGGGTCGGCGCGCTGGATGACTTCGCCATCCAGTTCGAGCACCAGTCGCAGCACGCCGTGCGCTGCCGGGTGCTGGGGACCGAAGTTGAGTGTGTAGTTCTTGATTTCGGCCATATCAGTCAGTGCAAGCCGCTGCCGTAGTTGTCTTCGCGGATCACGCGCGGGGTGATTTCGCGCGGCTCGATGGAAACCGGCTGGTAGACCACACGCTTCTGCTCTTCGTCGTAGCGCATCTCGACATGGCCCGACACCGGGAAGTCCTTGCGGAACGGGTGGCCGATGAAGCCGTAGTCGGTCAGCAGGCGGCGCAGGTCGTCGTGGCCTTCGAACACGATGCCGTAGAGGTCGAACGCCTCGCGCTCGAACCAGGTGGCAGAGTTCCACACGGACTGCAGCGAATCGACAACAGGGAAATCGTCGCTCGGCGCGAACACCGTCAGGCGCACACGCTGGTTGAGGCTCACCGACAGCAGGTGGGAGACGACGCCGTAGCGTTCGCCCTGCCACTCGCCTTCGCGGTAGTCGGAGTAGTCCATGCCGCACAGGTCGATCAGCTGTTCGAAGCGGCAGCCGGGCGCATCGCGCAGCAGCAAGGCGGCTTCGAGATAGTCAGCCGCGCCGACCACGACGGTCACTTCGTCGAGGGCAACGGTCACGCTCTTGGCCTTGGCGCCGAGCGTCTCAGCAACGGTGGCGCGCAGCACCTCCGGCGAAATTGCAAAGTCAGTCATCGTCGGCAATCCCTCAGGCGCGGGCAATGGTGTTGGTGCGGCGAATCTTCTGCTGCAGCTGGATCACGCCATAGAGCAATGCCTCGGCGGTGGGCGGGCAACCCGGAACATAGACGTCGACCGGCACGATGCGGTCGCAGCCGCGCACGACCGAATAGCTGTAGTGGTAGTAGCCACCGCCATTCGCGCACGAACCCATCGAGAGAACCCAGCGCGGCTCGGGCATCTGGTCGTAGACCTTGCGCAGAGCCGGCGCCATCTTGTTGCACAGCGTGCCGGCCACGATCATCAGGTCGGACTGGCGCGGGCTGGGGCGGAACAGCATGCCGAAGCGGTCGATGTCGTAGCGGGCGGCGCCCGCGTGCATCATCTCCACCGCACAGCATGCGAGGCCGAAGGTCATCGGCCAGAGAGAACCAGTCTTCGCCCAGTTGACGACCGAATCGTAGGTCGTGGTGACGAAGCCTTCCTTGAGAACGCCTTCAATGGCCATCGTGTTTCTTCCTTGTCATTCCCAGTCGAGCGCGCCCTTTTTCCACTCGTAGGCGAAGCCCACGACGAGGATGGCGAGAAAGATCATCATGGCCCAGAAGCCGACAGCACCGATCTCCTTGAGCGCAATGGCCCACGGAAAGAGAAAGGCAATCTCGAGATCGAACAGGATGAAGAGAATCGCAACGAGGTAATAGCGCACGTCGAACTTCATGCGCGCATCCTCGAAGGCTTCAAAGCCACACTCGTAGGGAGCGTTCTTTGCGGCGTCGGGCCGGTTGGGGCCGAGAATGTATCCGATGACCTGAGGGGCGACGCCTACGCCGACTCCGACCAGAATGAACAAAAGGACGGGGAGGTAGGAGTCGAGATTCATCGAGAGTTTTTCACCGCTTGCCACCGGCAGGAAGAACCTCTGGATGAGGTTTTCTGCCGATGAGATTTGGTGCGGTCGGCGAGACTCGAACTCGCACAGCTTTCGCCACTACCCCCTCAAGATAGCGTGTCTACCAATTTCACCACGACCGCGGTTTTTTCTGTTCGGATGGCATGAGGTACCTGCAAGAGGAATTTGGCTTTCCGAACAGATTTAGAGTTTACCCTGAAATGGAGCCATTTCTCACGGGCAACTCATGAAAACGAGTTGATTACTTGCTCGGAATCTGGCCCGCACCCGAAACAGGGGCTGCAGGAGCCGAAGCAGGCGCATTGGGAGCAGCCGCACCGGGAATTTCGTTGGCCGTACCGGAGGCCGGCGCAGCAGGCGCACCCACCGCAGCACGCTCCAGAAGACTGCCGCCACCCGCAGGACGCGCATGGCTGAAGTAGGCCAGCAGCAGCGTGCACGCGAAGAACACCGCAGCAAGCACTGCAGTGGTGCGCGAGAGGAAGTTGGCACTGCCGCTGGCACCGAACAGGCTGCCGGCGCTGCCGCTGCCGAAGGCCGCGCCCATGTCGGCGCCCTTGCCGTGCTGGATCAGGATCAGGCCGATCATTGCGAGGGCTGCCAGCATCTGCACGCCGACCAGAAGGTTGAGGACCACGTTCATTCGTTCTTACTCCTAATTTGATGCAGCCGTTGCGCGATCAGCGCGCAGCGGCGGAAATGATCTGCAGAAAGTCGGGCGCCTTGAGCGATGCGCCGCCGATGAGGCCACCGTCGATGTCGGCCTGTGCCAGCAGTTCGGCGGCATTCGCTGCATTCATGCTGCCGCCGTAGAGGATGCGAATGCCTGCGGCATGCTCGCTCGCCGCGTGATGCAGCTGTGCGCGCAGCACCGCGTGCACCGCCTGCGCCTGCTCCGGCGTGGCCGTCTTGCCCGTGCCGATGGCCCACACGGGCTCGTACGCCACGACGATCTCGCTGATGCAATGGCCGTTCACGTGAATGACGGCGGCCAACTGACGCTTGACGACCTCTTCGGTCTGCCCTGCTTCGCGCTGCGCCAGAGTCTCGCCCACGCACACGATCGGCGTGATGCCGTTGGCCAGCGCCGCCGATGTCTTGGCGGCAACGACTTCGTCGCTCTCGCCGTGGTACTGGCGACGCTCGGAGTGACCGACGATGGCATAGCGCACGCCGAAGTCCTTCAGCATCGCAGCCGACTGCTCGCCCGTGAACGCACCTTGCGGGTGCGCCGAGACGTCCTGCGCACCGAGCGCGATGGCCGGCGAGCCGGCCAGCAGCGACTGCAGTTGCGCGAAATACGCAGCGGGCGCGCAAAGCGCCACGTCGCAAGCGGCCGGATTCACGGCCAGGCCCTGCTGGAGGGCTTTCACCAGCGCCTCGTTGGCAGTCAGGCTGCCATTCATCTTCCAGTTGCCGGCGATCAGTTTCTTCTTGGTTGTCATCGCGTTCGTCTTCTCGTCACTCACCACGTCAGCACGATCTTGCCGATGTGCTGGTTCGACTCCATCAGCGCATGAGCCTGGGCGGCGCCGCTGGGCTCACCCGCTGCAGCAAAGGTGCTGTGGATCACGGGCTTGATCGCGCCGCTTTCCAGCAGCGGCCAAACCTTCTCGCGCAGCGCCTTGGCGATGGCGCCCTTGAATGCCACCGGCCGCGGACGCAGCGTCGAGCCGGTGATCGTGAGACGCCTGCGCAGCACGAGGCCCGCGTTGATCTCGCTCTTCACCCCGCCCTGCACCGCGATGATGACCAGGCGGCCATCTTCGGCCAGGCATTCGACCTCGCGCGCCACATAGTCGCCAGCGACCATGTCGAGCACCACGTCCACGCCCTTGCCACCGGTGAGCTTCTTCGCCTCTTCGACAAAATCGCTCGTGCGGTAGTTGATGGCGTGGTCGGCGCCGAGCTTGAGGCAGGCTTCGCACTTGTCGTCGCTGCCGGCCGTGACGATGACGGTCGCGCCGAGCGCCTTGGCGATCTGGATCGCCGTGACGCCGATGCCGCTCGAGCCGCCCTGGATCAGCAGGGTCTCGCCCTTCTGCAGGCGGCCGCGCTCGAACACGTTGCTCCAGACGGTGAAGAAGGTCTCGGGCAGCGATGCCGCCTCGAGATCGCTCCACCCCTTGGGCACGGGCAGGCACTGCGCCACGGGCGCAACGCACAGCTCGGCATAGCCGCCGCCGGCAATGAGCGCGCAGACGCGGTCGCCGACCTTGAAGCCGGCCTCGGCCAGCGCCGCGGCGTCGCCCGACACGATCTCGCCAGCCACTTCGAGGCCCGGCAGATCGGAGGCGCCCGGCGGCACGGGGTAGTGCCCCTTGCGCTGCAGCACGTCGGGGCGATTGACGCCACTCGCCGCAACGCGGATCAGCAGTTCGCCCGCGCCCGCGACGGGGTCGGGACGTTCCGCGACGCGCAGCACCTCGGGGGCGCCGTACGAAGTGATTTCAATGGCTTTCATGGTCTTTCGGCCTCCATCGCCCGCAGATGGGGCGAAGCTTGACGTTCAAAAGATAGCAACGGCGGCCGGCTGCACGAGCAAGCCGCCGCCGCTGCGCCCTTCTTACTCCTGAGGCTCGCGCGGGGCCTGCGGCTGCTCGCCGGCGGGCGCTTCGCTGCGCGGCTGCTGTTGCTGCTCGCCGTTGAAGCGCGGTGCGCGCTCGCCACGCTCGCCGCGATCACCACCGCGATCGCCACGGTCGCCGCGATCGCCACGTTCACGACGCTCGCCGCGGTCACCACGGTCTTCGCGGGGCGGGCGCTCGCTGTATTCCATGCCGGCCGGACGCTCGGTCAGAGCCTTCATGGACAGCTTGACGCGGCCCTTCTCGTCCGTTTCCAGGACCTTGACCTTCACGATCTGGCCTTCGCTCAGGTAGTCGGTCACCTTCTCGACGCGCTCGTGCGCGATCTGGCTGATGTGCAGCAGGCCGTCCTTGCCGGGCAGCAGGTTGATGAGCGCGCCGAAGTCCAGGATCTTGGTGACCGGGCCCTCGTAAACCTTGCCGATTTCGACTTCGGCCGTGATCTGCTCGATGCGCTTCTTGGCCAGCTCGGCCTTTTCCGGATCGGTCGAGGCGATGGTGATGGTGCCGTCTTCGTCGATGTTGATCGTCGTGCCGGTTTCTTCCTGCAGGCCACGGATGACCGCGCCGCCCTTGCCGATCACGTCGCGGATCTTCTCGGGGTTGATCTTCAGCGTGGTCAGGCGCGGAGCGAACTGCGACACGTCGGCCTTGGCCTCGCCCATCGCTTCCTGCATCTTGCCGAGGATGTGCATGCGCGCTTCCTTGGCCTGGGCCAGCGCGACCTGCATGATTTCCTTGGTGATGCCCTGGATCTTGATGTCCATCTGCAAGGCGGTGATGCCGTTGGTCGTGCCGGCCACCTTGAAGTCCATGTCGCCCAGGTGATCTTCGTCGCCCAGGATGTCGGTCAGCACCGCGAAGCGGTTGTCTTCCTTGATCAGGCCCATGGCGATGCCCGCCACGTGCGCCTTCATGGGCACGCCGGCGTCCATCATCGAGAGGCAGCCGCCGCAGACCGAAGCCATCGACGACGAGCCGTTCGACTCGGTGATTTCCGACACCACGCGAACCGTGTACGGGAACTCTTCCTTGTTCGGCAGCACGGCGACGAGCGCGCGCTTGGCCAGGCGGCCGTGGCCGATTTCGCGGCGCTTGGTCGAGCCCATGCGGCCCACTTCGCCGGTGGCGAAGGGAGGCATGTTGTAGTGGAACAGGAAGCGGTCTTCGTACTCGCCGGCCAGCGCGTCGATGCGCTGCGCGTCGCGTTCGGTGCCGAGCGTGGTGATGACCAGCGCCTGCGTTTCGCCGCGCGTGAACAGCGCCGAGCCGTGGGTGCGGGGCAGCACCGAATTGCGGATCTCGATGGGGCGCACGGTGCGCGTGTCGCGGCCGTCGATGCGGGGCTCGCCCGACAGGATCTGGCTGCGCACGATCTTCGATTCGATGGCGAACAGCAGGTCGGAAACCTTGCCGGAGTCGAATTCGGCGCCTTCGGCCTTCAGGGCCTCGAGCACGCTGGCGTTGGCTTCGCGCAGGGCTTGCGTACGGGCCTGCTTGCTGCGGATCTGGTACACAGCGCGCAGTTTGTCTTCGGCCAGGCCCTTGACCTTGGCGACGAAGGCTTCGTCTTCGGCGGGAGCCTTCCAGTCCCACACCGGCTTGCCGGCGTCGCGCACGAGTTCATGGATCGCGTCGATGGCGATGTTGGCCTGCTCATGGCCGAACACCACGCCGCCCAGCATGATTTCTTCGCTGAGCTGCAGGGCTTCGGATTCGACCATCAGCACGGCGGATTGGGTGCCGGCGACGACGAGGTCCATCTGCGAATCCTTGCGGGCGGTCTGGCCCGGATTCAGCACGTACTGGCCGTTGATGTAGCCCACGCGGGCGGCACCGATCGGGCCGTTGAACGGCACGCCGGAGATCGACAGCGCGGCGCTCACGCCGATCATGGCTGCGATGTCGGCGTCGACTTCGGGATTCAGCGAGATCGTGTGGATGACCACGTGCACTTCGTTCAGGAAGCCTTCGGGGAACAGCGGGCGGATCGGGCGATCGATCAGGCGGCTGGTCAACGTTTCGTGTTCGCTGGGCTTGGCTTCGCGCTTGAAGAAGCTGCCGGGGATCTTGCCGGCGGCGTAGGTCTTCTCGATGTAGTCGACGGTCAGCGGGAAGAAGTCCTGGCCGGGCTTGGCCGACTTGGAGGCGACCACGGTCGCGAGGATGACGGTGCCCTCGATGTCGACGAGCACTGCGCCGCTGGCCTGGCGGGCGATTTCGCCCGTTTCCATGACCACGGTCTTGCCGCCCCATTGGAACGACTTGGTGACTTTGTTGAAGAGGCTCATGTTTTGCTCCTGTTTTGATAGCGAACTACACGGAGTCCGCAGGTGACGGAGGCTTCTCAGAACACGATGCCATTCCAGCGAAGCTCGGCAGGAACTTCATTGGAATGACACAGCTTCGCTCTGTTTGGGCACTCCGAAAGTGGATCGCGAAGTAAAAAACGCCTGAGCTAGCGGACTAACCCAGGCGTTTCTTCATGCGATTTGGATTACTTGCGCAGACCCAGCTTGGCGATCAGCGCGGTGTAACGGTCGGCGTCCTTGGACTTGAGGTAGTCGAGGAGCTTGCGGCGGCGGCTCACCATGCGCAGCAGGCCGCGGCGACCGTGGTGGTCCTTGGCGTGCGTCTTGAAATGGGGGGTGAGCTCGTTGATGCGGGCGGTCAGCAGTGCGACTTGCACTTCGGGGCTGCCGGTGTCGTTGGCGGCACGGGCGTTGTCCTTGACAACTTCGGCCTTGATGGAGGCTGCGATCATGTTGATTTCCTTGTTCCTGGGTGTTTGACTTGCGGCAAGGGCTGGAACTGCCCTCGCCGTGCGCCTTGCGGCATGCAAAGCCTTGGGATTATAGCCCGACCGTCCCGTCGGGGCTTTTTTGCCCCTTCGCGCGCGCCCCCGGAGGCTCCTGTCGAGCTGCCGCCCTGCCCTGCCTGTTTCTACTTCTGCCGCGCCAGCCAGTCGCGCAGCCGCTCCACGCCCTTCACCAGCCGCTGCGGATCCTTCGAGGCGAAGCACCAGCGCAGCCAGCCCTGCGCCTCGGGCGCGAAGGCATTGCCCGGCGCGAGCCCCAGGCCAGCCTCCGCCACCAGCCGCTTGGCCACTTCGAGCGAATCGCCGAAACCTTCGAGACGGAAGAAGGCGTACATGCCGCCCTTGGCCGGCGCCACCTGCACGCCCGGCAGCGCGGCCAGCAGCGGCACCAGCGTATCGCGGCACTGCTTCAGGTGCGCCACCACGCGCGGCGTGATCTCGGCCGTGTGCTCGATGGCGGCGATGGCGGCGCGTTGCGTGAACACGCTGGCGCAGGAAGTGTTGAACTCGATCAGCTTGCCGATGCCCTCCACCATCGACGGCGGCAGCACCAGCCATCCCAGGCGCCAGCCGGTCATGAGGAAGCTCTTGGAGAAGCTGTGCGTGACCACGAGCCGGTCGTCCGGCTTCGAGATGTCGAGGAAGCTCGGCGCGCAGGCGTTGGGCGTGGGCTCGAAGTAGAGCCGCTCGTACACCTCGTCGGCCAGGATCCAGGTGCCGGTCTGGCGGCAGTGGTCGAGCACGGCCTGCTGCTCGTCGCGGCTCATGGTCCAGCCCGTTGGATTGTTCGGCGCGTTGACGATCAGCAGCTTCGTCTTCGACGTGACCGCCGCGCGCAGCGCCGGCAGGTCGAGCGTCCATTGCCCGTTCACCGGCACCAGCGGCAGCGTGCGCACCTGCGCACCCATGATCGCGGGCTGCGCCGTCAGGTTCGGCCACACCGGCGTGACCGCGACCACCTCGTCGCCCGCATCGACCAGCGCCTGCACCGCCAGCATCAGCGCGCTCACACCGCCCGAGGTGACGGCGATGCGCGATGCATCGACTGCCGGATGCAGCGCGCTGGTGTAGCGCGCGATGGCCTCGCGCAGCTCGGGCAGGCCGAGGTTGTGGGCATAGAAGGTCTCGCCGCGCTGCAGCGATTCGATGGCCGCCTGGCGGACCACCTCGGGGGTGACTTCGTCGCTCTCGCCGAACCAGAAGGCCAGCACGTCGTCGCGCCCCATGCCGGCGTTGGCGACTTCGCGGATCTTCGATGCTTCGAGGTTGTGGATGGCTTCACGCATGTCGGCAGTTCCTGTTGTTCGTCATCGGATTCAAGGTCTCTTCATCTTGCACGAGGTCGGCAGTTCGGCGCGCTCGGGGGCAATCGTCTTGACCACGCGGAAGCCGTAGCCCGAGCCTTCCACGTCGAACTGCACGCCGGGCCTGCCCTGCCTGTCCATCACGCCCACCACCAGCTGCTGCTGGAACTGATGGTCCGCTGCGCGCATGCGTCCGCGCTGGCCGTACAGGCTCACGTCGGCCTGCTCCAGTGCGCGCGCCACCGGTACCGCATCGACGCTGCCCGCGCGTTCGACAGCCTGCACCAGCGCCTCGACCATGAGCTGCAGCCGCATGTGCACGTAGTCGTCGGAAGGCTTCGGAAAGCGCGCCCGGAAGGCTCGGTAGAAAGCCTCGGACTGCGCCGTCTGCACGTTGGGCAGCCAGTCGGCCACGGCCACCACGCGCCCGATGCCCGCGTCGCCGATCGCGGCCGGCGCGCCCAGCGCATTGCCGTAGAAGGTGTAGAAGCTGCCGTTGAAGCCCGCCTCGCGCGCGGCCTTCACCAGCAGCGTGAGATCGTTGCCCCAGTTGCCCGTGACCACCGCCTGCGCGCCGCTGGCGATGATCTTCGTGGCGTAGGGCGCGAAATCCTTCACCTTGCCCATGGGGTGCAGTTCGTCGCCGACGATCTCCACGTCGGACCGCTGCGCGCCGAGCTGCCGGCGTGCCTCGCGCAGCACGGCCTGGCCGAAGCTGTAGTCCTGTCCGATCAGGTAGACGCGCTTGAGCGCCGCGTCGTCCTTCACCACGTCCATCAGCGCGGCCATGCGCATGTCGGCGTGCGCGTCGAAGCGGAAGTGCCAGAAGCTGCAGCGCTCGTTCGTGAGCGACGGATCGACCGCCGCGTAGTTCAGGAAGATCGCGCGCCGCGAAGGATCGCGCTCGTTGTTCTTGTCGATAGCATCGACCAGCGCCGCTGCCGTGGCCGACGAATTGCCCTGCAGCACGATGCGCGCGCCGTCGTCCAGCGCGGCGCGCAGCGCGGAGAGCGCTTCCTCGTTCTGCCCCTTGCTGTCGTAGCGGTCGAGCTGCAGCGGCCGTGCACCTCCGGGAACACCCGCCAGCTTGACCCCGCCTCGCGCATTCACGCGCTCCACGGCCCACAGCAGGTTGCGGAACACGGCTTCCCCGGTGTTGGCGAAGGGTCCGCTCATGCTTTCGATGAGAGCCAGCCGGATGGGCGCGGGAGGCGCTGCGGACGGCGCCTGCGCAAGCGCCGCGAAGGGCCTCGCGCATAGCGCCAGCGCCGCGAATTTCAAGGTCTCGCGACGCAAATTAAAGGGGGGATTCATTGTCTTGAAACGCGTGCCGCTGCGCCTAGATGAGGTCTCAAGCGGCACTCACGATTGAACGGCCGCGCAGTGTAAGGGACACACATTCCTTGTCCCCATTGTGTTGATTCAGGAGTTCTTCATCATGTTTTTCGCCCCCACCCTTCGCACCGCCCGCTTCGCTCCCCGTGCGTATGACCGCTCGTTCGAACGCTTCGTGAACGAAGCCTTCGCAGGCGCCCGCCGCTCGCCCCTGGTGGAGCAGGACGACAAGAGCTGGACCCTCTCGCTCGACGTGCCGGGCTTCGCGCGTGAAGACCTCTCGATCAGCATCGAAGGCGCCGTCCTGCGCATCGAGAGCAAGGCCGAAGCCAAGCGCCTGTTCAAGGCCGCCTACGAACTGCCGCAGGACATCGACGTGGCCGCCAGCGAAGCGAAGCTCGAGAACGGCGTGCTCACGCTGAAGCTCGGCAAGCTGGTGCCGGTGAGCCAGGCCACGCAGTTGCAAATCAACTAATTCGGCCTATGCCCACAAGAGGAAAATGTTAGTAAGGCTCGGTTTTTGACTTTAAACGAGCACCTTATTCACAATAGCGCTGGATAACGTCACATGATGTGACGTTTTCTTAGAACTTTCTTCTTCGTGGGCGTCTTGTAAACGCACCGAACGGCTACGGTGCGGTTCGGGTGCCCCCAAAAGGCACCATGAAAACGCACCTTCAGCCCGCCAACCCCAACGAACAATCCGACACGCTCCTGGTGTTCCTGCCCGGGGCCTACCTGAAGCCCGACGAGTTCGAGCGCGAAGGTTTCATCGACGCCGTGCGCGAGCGTCATCTGGCGGCCGACGCGCTGCTGGTCGACGCGGATGTTTCCTACTACTACGAGCAGACGCTGAGCGACCGCCTGCACACCGAGGTCATCGAGCCGCAGCGCGCCAAGGGCTACAAGTCGATCTGGCTCGTGGGCATTTCCATCGGCGGCTTCGGCGCGCTGATCCACGAACTGGCGCGGCCGGGCTCGGTGGACGGCATCGTGGCGCTCGCGCCCTACCTGGGTCGCCGGGTGCTCGGCGCGGAGATCAAGAAGGCCGGCGGCCTGCGCGCCTGGCAGGCACCCACCGGACCGCAGCCCGACGAGGAGCCCGACCGCAAGCTCTGGCCCTTCTTCCAGCAGTACCTGGAAGCCAAGCCGTCGAAGAACCTGCCGCCGCTGTACCTCGGGTTCGGCCTGGAAGACCGCTTTGCCAGCAACCACAAGCTGCTGGCCGACGCCCTGCCGCCGGGGCGCGTCTTCACGACCGAGGGCGGCCACGACTGGCCGCAATGGCGCCAGCTATGGCGCAACGTGCTGGATGTGCTGCCGCTGCCGGCCGCCGGCAGGCAGTCGAGGCAAACGATTACGCAGTCTCAGGTAGCGCCGATTCAGGCACGGACAGCGCAGCCATGGGCCATCGCGGCCTGACGTCGAAGGCATAGCGCTCGCTCGCCTGCGACAGCCCCGACTGCAGCCGCATCGCGGCAGCCATGGCGATCATGGCGCCGTTGTCGGTGCACAGGTGCAGCTCGGGGTAGTGCACCCGCACCTTGCGCCTGGCGCATGCCGCATCCAGCTGCTCGCGCAGGCTCCTGTTGGCCCCCACGCCTCCAGCCACCACCAGCCGCTTGAGGCCGGTCTGGTCCAGCGCAGTCAGAGATTTCTTCAGCAGCACCTCGACGATGGCCGCCTGCGTGGACGCCGCCAGGTCGGCCTTGCGGGCTTCGAGCTCGTCGCCCAGCTTCTTTGCCTGCGTGAGCACTGCGGTCTTCAGTCCGGCGAAGGAGAAGTCGAGATCGCCGCTGTGCAGCAGCGGGCGCGGCAGCTTGAAGGCCGCGGCATCGCCGCCCTCTGCCAGCTTCGCGAGCCACGGCCCGCCGGGATACGGCAGGCCCATCAGCTTGGCGCTCTTGTCGAAGGCCTCGCCGGCCGCGTCGTCGATGGTTTCACCGAGCAGCTCGTAGCGCCCCACGCCATCCACCCGCATCAGCTGGGTATGCCCACCCGACACCAGCAGCGCGACGAACGGAAACTCCGGCGGGTCGGCGCTCAGGAACGGCGACAGCAGGTGCCCTTCGAGGTGATGCACCCCCAGCACCGGCTTGCCCAGCGCCACGCCCAGCGCACAGGCCACGCCGGCGCCCACCAGCAGCGCGCCCGCGAGCCCCGGCCCGCGCGTGTAGGCCACCACGTCGATCTCGCCGAGCGAGCGGCCGGCCTCGGCCATGACCGTCTCGGTCAGCGGAAGCACGCGGCGGATGTGGTCGCGGCTGGCCAGTTCGGGCACCACGCCGCCGTAGGCCTGGTGCATGGCGATCTGGCTGTGCAGCGCGTGCGAACGCAGCACCGGCAGCGCGTTGCCGTGCGACTCGACCAGCGCCACGCCGGTCTCGTCGCAGGATGATTCGATTCCCAACAAGAGCATGGCGCCGAGTGTAGGCGCCGCCCTCCGCCGACGCCCGCAAGGGGGCAAACGGCACGGATGTTGCAGTGACGCAGCCAGAGCCACGCGCCCCACCATGAAATCCGGATTGAGCTTCCTCATCGCCGCCCGCCGCTGCGAAATCGACGAACTGGACCGGCTCGCCCGCACCAGCGAGCTGGTGGGCCTGATCGGCCGGCTGGTGCACGCGCTGCAGCGCGAGCGGGGCATGTCGAACATGTTCCTCACCTCGCGCGGCGGCCGCTTCGCCGAGCAGCGCGGCCCGCAGATCGCCGAATGCGTCGCGCTCGAGCAGGAGGTCCGCACCTGTTTCGACCAGCTCGAGGCCGACAACTACCACCGCGGCTCCGACGCCGGCAACAACGCGCGCCTGTTCAGCCGCATCGCCTGGGTGCTGCCGGGCCTGGACGCCCTGCCCGCCCTGCGCCGCCGCATCGACGCGCTCGAGCTCAAGCCGGCGCAATCCACCGCCGCTTTCGCCAAGCTGGTCGCGGGCCTGCTCTCGGTGGTGTTCGAGGCCGCCGACGGCGCCACCGACCCCGAGATCTCTCGCCTGCTGGTCGCGATGTTCAACTTCATGCAGGGCAAGGAATTCGCCGGCCAGGAGCGCGCATTCGGCTCCGCCGCGCTCGCGCTGGGCCGCAGCGACGAGGCGCAGCGCCTGCAGTGGCTTCACCTGATCGAATCGCAGGAGCGCTGCTTCCAGGTCTTCACCGACTTCTCGGGCGAAGAGGTGCTCGCGCTCTGGCACGACATCCAGCCCGACGCCGAAGTGGCCGATCTCGAACGCATCCGCCGGCGCGGCGCGGCGTCCGGGCCGGCCGACGTGCCGTTGAGCCAGGCCTGGTTCGACTGCTGCACCCGCCGCATCGACGCCATGAAGACCGTAGAGGAGCGTCTGGCCGGCGACCTGCGCGCGCTGTGCGAGCACAAGACCGCGCAGGCCCGCAGCGAGCTTCGCGAATACCGCCAGCTGCTCGACTCTCTGGCGCCGCAGGCCGGCGCGCTCTTCTTCGACGACGCCGATGCCCAGGCGGCAGCACCGGCCCAGCTGGGCCGCCACCTGGAGCGCTCGGTGCTCGACATGGTCCAGGAGCAGTCGCGCCGGCTGCAGGCCATGAGCGATGAACTCGAGACCGTGCGCGCCTCGCTCAACGAACGCAAGATCGTCGAGCGCGCCAAGGGCCTGCTGATGGCGCACCGCCGCCTCAGCGAGGAAGACGCCCACAAGATGCTGCGCCAGACCGCCATGAACCAGAAGCGCAGGCTGGTCGACGTGGCCGAGTCGATGCTCGCGATGGCCGACTACCTGCCCATGCTCGACCGCGCACCGCCGCGCTGAAGCGAGCGGCCCGGGCGTTCGAATTTGGTGCACCGCACAACAACCGTGCCACCCACCCTTTGCCGCCCGGCCTGCCCCTCCCCCGCTGCGCGCTGCGGCTTCGTGCGACATCCAGCTACTTTCTTGATAGCAGCCGGCAAATCTCGAAGCTGGCACACCGCTTGCAAGCAATAAGTTCATAGGTCCTCGATGGACCTTCAGGCAGGCGGCATCCAACGGCGGGTGCTTCCTACCGACCGGACAAAGGCGTCCCCATCCCGCAAGGGCTCGTTTTCGAGCAGCCCCTGCGCGGTGCGGACGCCTTTTCGTTTTTGTCTTTCTTGTTTGTTCGTCTTCAACCGGAGCCCCGCCACATGACCGACCTGCTCAAAACCCGTCTCAGCCGACGCCGCGTCCTGCAAGCCGCCGCCATCGGCGCCGTGGGCATCGACCCTGCGCTGCGCGCGGCCGTCTGGGCCCAGGGCTCCGACAAGCCCGAGAAGGAAGAAGTGAAGATCGGCTTCATCCCGCTGACCGACTGCGCCAGCGTGGTGATGGCCTCGGTGCTGGGCATCGACAAGAAGTACGGCGTGAAGATCGTGCCCAGCAAGGAAGCCAGCTGGGCCGGCGTGCGCGACAAGCTGGCCAACGGCGAGCTCGACTTCGCCCACGTGCTTTACGGCCTGGTCTACGGCATGCACCTGGGCCTGAGCGGCCCGAAGAAGGACATGGCCGTGCTCATGACGCTCAACAACAACGGCCAGGCCATCACGCTGTCGAAGAAGCTGGCCGACAAGGGCGCGGTGGACGCCGCATCGCTCGCCAAGCTCATCGCGAGCGAGAAGCGCGAATACACCTTCGCGCAGACCTTCCCCACCGGCACGCACGCCATGTGGCTGTACTACTGGCTCGCATCGGCCGGCATCGACCCGTTCAAGGACGTGAAGAACATCACCGTGCCGCCTCCGCAGATGGTCGCCAACATGCGCGTGGGCAACATGGACGGCTACTGCGTGGGCGAGCCCTGGGGCCAGCGCGCGATCATGGACGGCATCGGCATCACCGCCATCACCACGCAGGACATCTGGAAGGACCACCCCGAGAAGGTGCTGGGCACCACCGCCGAGTTCGCGAAGAAGTACCCCAACACCGCGCGCGCCGTGACGGCCGCCATCCTGGAGGCCGGCAAGTGGATCGACACCGGCCTGCAGAACAAGAACAAGATGGCCGAGACCATCGCCGACAAGAGCTACGTCAACACCAGCGTGGACGCCATCAACCAGCGCATCCTGGGCCGCTACACCAACGGCCTGGGCAAGAGCTGGGACGACCCCAACCACATGAAGTTCTACAACGGCGGCGCCGTGACCTTCCCGTACCTGTCGGACGGCATGTGGTTCCTCACGCAGCACAAGCGCTGGGGCCTGCTGAAGGAGCACCCCGACTACCTGAAGGTGGCCACCGAGATCAACCGCATCGACATCTACAAGCAGGCCGCCGCCGCCACGCAGACGCCGGTGCCCAAGGAAACGATGCGCACCAGCAAGCTCTTCGACGGCTCCGTCTGGGACGGCAAGGACCCGAAGAAGTACGCCGATTCCTTCAAGCTCCATGCATAGGGAGAACACCATGGTCAGCGCAGTCTTCCACTCGCCGCTCGATGTGGCCGCCGCCCAGTCGGCGCCCTCCGCCCCGCCCAAGCCGGCCGCCTCCAAGGTGGCGGCTCCGCAGCCGGTGCCGGCCCCCGCACCCGAGCCGCGCACCCGCGCGCCGCTCGACCTGCGCGCCTTCTGGATGCGCGTGCTTCCGCCGCTGGCGGGCTTCGGACTGCTGCTGCTGATCTGGGAGGTGGTGGCCATGAAGAGCACCACCGGCTTCCCCACGCCCGCTGCCACCTGGCAGCAGGCGGTGACGGTGTTCAGCGACCCGTTCTACAGCAAGGGCCCCAACGACCAGGGCGTGGGCTGGAACGTGCTCTCCTCGCTGCAGCGCGTGGCATTGGGCTTCGGCCTCGCCGCGCTGGTCGGCATTCCGGCCGGCTTCGCCATCGGGCGCTTCGAGTTCCTCTCGCGCATGTTCAACCCGCTGATCAGTCTGCTGCGCCCCGTGTCGCCGCTCGCCTGGCTGCCCATCGGCCTGCTGGTGTTCAAGGGCGCCAACCCGGCGGCCATCTGGACCATCTTCATCTGCTCGATCTGGCCGATGATCATCAACACCGCCGTGGGCGTGCAGCGCGTGCCCGCCGACTACATGAACGTGGCCAAGGTGCTGAACCTGAGCGAGTGGAAGATCCTCACCAAGATCCTCTTTCCCGCCGTGCTGCCCTACATGCTGACCGGCGTGCGGCTGGCCGTAGGCACCGCCTGGCTGGTGATCGTGGCCGCCGAAATGCTTACCGGTGGCGTCGGCATCGGCTTCTGGGTGTGGGACGAGTGGAACAACCTCAACGTAGCCAACATCATCATCGCGATCTTCGTGATCGGCATCGTCGGCCTGGTGCTGGAGTTCGCGCTCATCAAGCTCGCAACCGCGTTCACGTTCGAAGAGGTGAAGTCATGAGCCGCACGGCCGCTCCGAAGGCGAATACCGCAGCGCTGCTGCACGGAGGTTTCCAATGATCGACGACACCAAGTACATCGAGATCCACGGCGTCGAGCAGGCGTTCAAGACGCCCAAGGGCCGCTTCGTCGCGCTGCGCGACGTGAACCTGAACGTGGCCAAGGGGGAGTTCATCACGCTCATCGGCCACTCGGGCTGCGGCAAGTCGACGCTGCTGAACCTGATCGCCGGGCTCACCACGCCCACGCAGGGTTCGCTGCTGTGCGCCAACAAGGAGATCAAGGGCCCCGGCCCCGAGCGCGCGGTGGTGTTCCAGAACCACTCGCTGCTGCCCTGGCTCACCTGCTTCGAGAACGTGTACCTCGCGGTGGAGCGGGTGTTCGCGGCCACCGAGAGCAAGGCGCAGCTTCGCGCCCGCACCGACGCGGCGCTGGCGCTGGTCGGCCTCTCGCACGCCGCGCAGAAGCGCCCCGGCGAGATCTCCGGCGGCATGAAGCAGCGCGTGGGCATCGCACGCGCGCTGTCGATGGAGCCCAAGGTGCTGCTGATGGACGAGCCCTTCGGCGCGCTCGACGCCCTCACCCGCGCCAAGCTGCAGGACGAGCTGCTCGCGATCGTGCAGAAGACGCACAGCACGGTCGTCATGGTCACGCACGACGTGGACGAGGCCGTGCTGCTGAGCGACCGCATCGTGATGCTCACCAACGGCCCGGCAGCGACCATCGGCGAGGTGCTGTCGGTGGACATCCCGCGCCCGCGCAACCGCGTCGAACTGGCCGAAGACCCGGCCTACGTGCATGCGCGCAAGGCGGTGATCGACTTCCTCTACACGCGCCAGGCGCACGTGGAGAAGGTCGCGGCCTGATACCGCGCCCCGCGCCAGCACAACCGGCGTCAGGACATGATCACTTGCAGGCTGTGCTCGTACGACGCCGTGAGGCGTTCGAAAGTGTCGACCAGCGCCTCGCTGGAACGCACCAGCGTGGCGCGGCCGTCGGCGCTGTCGAGCGCCTGCACGCCGCCCACCAGCCGCAGCCATTCGTCGCGCGCGCTCGCCAGCGCGGCACGGATCTCGGCAGTGCTCAGCGGCGCACGCTCCAGTTCGAGCAGCGCGGCTTCGAACTCGGCCATGGTCGGCACCAGCCGTGCCTTGGTCGCTTCTTCCTTCAGCGCTGCGGCCAGCAGCGCGTCCTTGGCGAGCCGCTGCGCGCGCATGCGCTGCCGCCCGCAGATGTTGACGATGCGCAGCGCGCGCCGCGCGCCCGAGGTTTCGAGCGCCTCGGTGAGCGCCTCGGCGGCGTTCAGCAGCACTTCGGCGCGCCGGTCGATGTCGGCCAGTCCCGCCGCCGTCGGCTTTGCAGTCAGGGCTTCGGCCAGCCCGCTCCACGCGGACTGCGCCTGCGCGAGCGCCTCGACGCCGCCCGCGCCGAGTCCGAGGGCCGCCAAGTGATCCAGGTTCTGCTGCACCCGCTCGGAAGACTGCGTGCGCAGCAGCCTGGCCCGCTGCGCGTCGATGCCGCCCAGCAGCTGCGCCGCCACGCGCACCAGCCGCTGCGAGAGCATGCGCAGCTGCCCGGCGCGGTTGATCGCCTCCGCCCACTGCGCGGCCTCGATGACCGAACGCGACACCTCGCCGAGCCGCAGGTTCGCGTGCATCGCGGCGCCTCGCAGCAGGCCGAAGGCCTCGTCCTCGCCGATGCCGCGCGCGGACATCAGCAGGCCCTTGGCACGATCGACCCACTTGCGCTCGTCCATGCGGGTGCGCAGGTTCTCCAGTTCGGTGCGCAGCGCGGCCTCGCGCTGCCAGCGGGACGAGGCGCGCGCCATCAATGCGGCAAGCGATCCGGCCTCGATGGCATCGGCATGCAGCCAGGCGTGCACGCCGAGCGCGACCAGTTCCTCGTGCTGCGCGGCGTTCAGCGACCCGCTGGCGAGGCCCACAGCGCACGGCGGCACACCGGCCCAGCCGCGCAGGGCATCGAGCAGCGCGGGCGTGGGCACGGGCAGGAAGATCAGCACCTGCCGAGGAGCGAGCGCCTCGAACTGCCGTGCGAAACCAACGCAATCGGCAACGCCGAGCACGTCGATCCCAGCGCCGGACAAGGCCTTCGCCAGCGGCTGCGGCAGCACCGGGCCGGCAGGTTCATCGGGCAGGACAACGAGAAGGGACATCGTGGAGAAAGAACGGTGCGGGAGCGCACCGCGAGCATAGGCCACGCCCGCGCGAATCCGCGGGCACGCCTCTTGCATGAAACAGGGCGCGGTGTAACGAAGCACCGCTTTGGTGAAGAGGCTGCAGGCTCCTGCATCCGGCCCGGCAACACACATGCCGCGCGCACCCCCACGCTTGCAGCGTCCGCTGCCGGCACCCCGCTCCCAACCCCGTCCGTCGACACGGCCCCTCCAGGGCCGCGCCGCGGCTTTTTGCATCTTTGAACGCCATGTCAGGTTTCAGGAATTTCTTGCAGTCAGGCCACAGTCCGACACTGTTCGCGGCCTTCCTGTACTTCTCGTTCTCCTGCTGCATCTGGGTGCTCAACGGCGCCATGGCGCCCTTCATCGGCGAGACCTTCAGCCTCTCGCCGGCGCAGAAGGGCCTGATGCTGTCGGTGCCGATCATCGCGGGCGCGCTCATGCGTTTTCCGCTGGGCATCCTCTCGCAGTACATCGGCCGCAAGAAGGCCACGCTGGTCGAGATGGCGCTGATCGCGGTGGCGATGCTCTTCGGGTTCTTCTTCGTCAAGAGCTTCAACGACCTGCTCGCCATGGGCGTGCTGCTGGGCATCGCGGGCGCCAGCTTCGGCGTGGCGCTGTCGCTGGGCTCGGGCTGGTTCCCGCCGCAGCACAAGGGCCTGGCCATGGGGCTGGTGGGCGCGGGCAACGTGGGCACGGCCGTGTCGGTGCTGGTGGCGCCGCCGCTGGCCAACTGGCTGGGCTGGCAGGCGGTGTACGGCGTGGCCGCCGTCGCCATCCTGATCCCGATGGTCGTGATGGTGCTCTTCGCCAAGGAGCCGCCGGACGTGAACGCGCATTCGAGCTTCCGCGAGCACATCGCCTGCCTGTTCGAAAAAGACGGCTGGGTGTTCAGCCTGATCTACGGCGTGACCTTCGGTGGCTTCATCGGCCTCACGACCTTCCTGCCCTCGTATTACTACGACCAGTTCGGCGTGAGCAAAGTGCAGGCCGGCCAGCTGACCATGCTCGCGGCCTTCATGGGCGCGGCGGTGCGCGTCGTGGGCGGCTGGATCTCCGACCGCTGGGGCGGCGTGAACACGCTTACCGTGGTGCTGCTGGTGGTGGCCGTGGGCCTTGTGCTGGTGGGCGTCTCTTCCGGTTCGCTGACCGTCACCACGCTGGTGCTGATCGTCTGCTTCGCCGCGCTGGGCGCGGGCAACGGCGCCCTCTTCCAGCTGGTGCCGCTGCGCTGGCCCGCGAGCACGGCGGTGGCCGGCTCGATGATCGGCGAGATCGGCGCGCTGGGCGGCGGCCTGGTGCCCAACGCCATGGGCCTGTCGAAGCAGTACCTGGGCAGCTACCTCTGGGGCTTCATCTTCTTCGCGGCGCTCTCACTCGTGATGCTGGGCGTGATGCGCGTGATGCAGATCCGCTGGACCCGCACCTGGGCCGAGAAGGGTGGCCGCGCGCGCGTCGTGCCGGCCCATGCGCCGGCTTCGCAACCGGCGAGGCGCTCCGCATGAATCCGCGCGCCCCTATGCCAGGAACACCGTGGAACCGGCTTTGCCGGGCCACCGGTGCTGCCCCCGGAGAGGGGGTTGGCGGCCACACGCAGTGGGCAAGCCTGGGGGTGAGCTCAATGCGGCAGAAAAAGCAGCCACACGATCAACAGGAGGTTGAACAGCACCGACACGCCCAGCGCCAGCTGGTAGAGCACGAGCGGATCGCGGCGGATCAGCGGCGTGGCGGCGGGTGCGTTCACGGGGCGCGATGCACCGCGTTCGAGCGCGAGCAGCAGTTCCTCGGCGGTCTCGAAACGCTCGCGCGGATCGCGCGCGACGGCCTTGCGCACCAGGTGGTCGAGCCAGATCGGCAGGTCGGGCCGCAGCCGCGAAAGCGCGACCGGGTCGCGGCGGTAGCGCGCCACCTGGTAGGGCTCGATCTCGCCGTAGGGCAGATGGCCGGTGAGCCACTGGTAGAGCGTGACGCCGAGGGCGAACAGGTCGCTGCCCGCATTGGCGGTGCCGCCCTCCTCCCACTGCTCGGGATTGATGTAGCTGGGCGTGCCCGCATGCAGCTCGCGCTGGGCCGCGCCCTCCCTGCCGGACAGCGCCACGCCCAGGTCGAGGATGCGCCAGCGGCCGTCGTCGCCCAGGTGCAGGTTGCCGGGCTTGATGTCGCGGTGGATCACGCCTTGCCGATGCAGCCGGCCGAGCGCGCGGCTCAGTTCGATGCCGGCGGCCACCACATCGGCCACCGCGCCGCGCGGATTGGCCTTGCGCAGTTGCTCCAGCGTGCGCCCGCCGTGCCAGTCGAAAACGATGTAGAGCGCGCTCGCGTTCTCGGCGCGTTCATGCACGCGGACGAAGCCGCTGCCGCCCACGCGCAGCCCCAGCCAGGCCTCGTGCGCCAGCATCGCGCGCTCCTGCGGATCGCCGGCGCGCGAGGGATGCAGCGTCTTCAGCGCGACCAGCTCGCGCGTGACCGGATGACGCGCCTGGTAGAGCAGATGCACGCCGGTGTCGGCCACAAGCGCAGTGATCGCGTAGCCGTCGAGCACCTCGCCCACTTTCAGCGCGGGCGGCGGAGCGAGCCTGCGGCCGTCGCCGAGTTCGTCGTCGAGCTGCCGGGCGTCCAAACCCAACACGCGGATGACCAGCGCGGTCGCGTTGTCGCGCGTACCGGCGTCGAGCGCGGCATGCACCAGCGCCTCGCTGGCAGCCTCGGCGTCGTCGCCCCGCAGCGCCAGCGCAGCCACCTGCTGCGGCTTGAGCACGCCGTGCACGCCGTCGGAAGTGAGCACGAAGCAGTCACCCACGCGAACGTCGCCCTGCACGTAGTCGACACGCACCTGGTCGTCGAGGCCGATGGCGCGCGTCAGGCGGCTGCGCATGTCGGGATGGTCGAAGGCATGGTCCTGCGTGAGCGGCACGGCCGCTTCGCCGCCGGCGCGCACGCGCCAGGCGCGGGTGTCGCCGACGTGGGCCAGCGTGTAGCTCTGGCCATGAAGCACCAGTGCGGTGAGCGTGGTGAGGGCCGTGCCGCCCTCCTCGCTGCGCCTGCTCTGGCGGCGGCGGTTGTGGTCGGCCAGCCAGCCGTTCTGCGCGGCGACCAGCCGGTCGAGCGCGGCGGTCGGCTCCCAGGTGGCGGGCGTGGCGAAGTAGTCGGCCAGAAGCCCCATCACCGTGGTCTGCGCCGCTTCGCGGCCCCGGCCTCCGCTGGACACGCCGTCGGCAATGGCCGCGATGAGCCCGCGTGCCTCGTCGCCCGGCGGCGCATGCACCGCGCCGGCGAAGTCCTCGTTCACCTCGCGCGGTCCGCGCCGGCTGCTGTAGCCGATGTCCACTTCAAAGCTCATGGCGCGATTCTGAACGCGCGCCGCGGGCGCAAGTCCGCTTGATTTCCCTGAAAGGTCCAGCCCCATGAAGAAAATGAAACTCGTGATGGTCGGCAACGGCATGGCCGGCGTGCGCACGCTCGAGGAGCTGCTGAAGATCGCGCCCGACCTGTACGACATCACCGTCTTCGGCGCGGAGCCGCATCCCAACTACAACCGCATCCTGCTGTCGCCGGTGCTCGCGGGCGAGCAGACCATCGACGAGATCGTGCTCAACAGCTGGGAGTGGTATTCGGAGAACAACATTACGCTGCACGCCGGCAAGAAGGTGGTGGAGGTCGACCGCGTCAAGCGCATCGTGCGCGCCGTGGATTCGGAAGGTGGCGTCACCGAGGCCGCCTACGACCGCCTGCTGATGTGCACCGGCTCCAACCCCTTCATGCTGCCGGTGCCCGGCAAGGACCTGAAGGGCGTGATCGCCTACCGCGACATCGCCGACACCGACTACATGATCGAGACCGCGCGCACGCACAAGAACGCGGTGGTCATCGGCGGCGGCCTGCTGGGCCTGGAAGCCGCCAACGGCCTGATGCTGCGCGGCATGAACGTGACCGTGGTGCACGTCATGCCCTGGCTGATGGAACGCCAGCTCGACGACGTGGCGGGCAAGCTGCTGCAGAAGTCGCTGGAAGACCGCGGCCTGAAGTTCATGATGGGCGCGCAGACGCAGGAGCTGGTGGGTGGAGAGGACGGCCGTGTCAAGGCCATCCGCTTCAAGGACGGCACCGAGACCGTCGCCGACCTGGTGGTGATGGCCGTGGGCATCCGCCCCAACGTGGAGCTGGCCGAGAAGATGCGGCTGCACTGCAACCGCGGCATCGTCGTCACCGACACCATGCAGACCGTGACCGATGCGCGCATCTACTCGGTGGGCGAATGCGCGGCGCACCGCGGCATCGCCTACGGGCTGGTGGCGCCGCTCTTCGAGCAGGCCAAGGTGGCGGCCAACCACCTGGCGCAGTTCGGCATCGGCCGCTACCTGGGTTCGCTCACTTCCACCAAGCTGAAGGTGACGGGCATCGACCTGTTCTCGGCCGGCGAGTTCATGGGCGGCGAAGGCACGGAGGAGATCGTCATGAGCGACCCCTTCGGCGGCGTCTACAAGAAGCTGGTCATCAAGGACGACAAGCTGGTGGGCGCCTGCCTCTACGGCGACACGGTGGACGGCAGCTGGTACTTCAAGCTGCTGCGCGACGGCCGCAGCGTGCACGACATCCGCGACAAGCTGATGTTCGGGGAATCGAACATCGGCGACACCGGCCATGAAGGCCACAACAAGGCCGCGAGCATGCCCGACGACGCCGAGGTGTGCGGCTGCAACGGCGTAAACAAGGGCACCATCTGCAAGGCCATCAAGGAAAAGGGCCTGTTCACGCTCGACGAGGTGAAGAAGCACACCAAGGCCAGCGCGAGCTGCGGCTCGTGCACCGGGCTGGTCGAGCAGATCCTGATGTTCACCGCGGGCGGCGACTACTCCGCCACGCCCAAGAAGAAGGCCGTGTGCGGCTGCACCGACGCGAACCACCAGGACGTGCGCGACGCGATCCGCAAGGAGCACTACCTGACGCACGACGAGGTCTACCGCAACCTCGGCTGGCGCACGCCCAATGGCTGCGCCACCTGCCGCCCGGCCGTCAACTACTACCTGATCAGCACCTGGCCCAAGGAGGCGAAGGACGATCCGCAGAGCCGCTTCATCAACGAACGCAGCCACGCCAACATCCAGAAGGACGGCACCTATTCGGTCATCCCGCGCATGTGGGGCGGCCACACCACGCCCGACGAGCTGCGCCGCATTGCGGACGCGGCCGACAAGTACAAGATCCCGACCGTCAAGGTCACGGGCGGCCAGCGCATCGACCTGCTGGGCGTGAAGAAGGAAGACCTGGAAGGCGTGTGGAAGGACATCGGCATGCCCAGCGGCTTTGCCTACGCCAAGTCGCTGCGCACGGTGAAGACCTGCGTGGGCAGCGAGTGGTGCCGCTTCGGCACGCAGGACAGCACGCAGATGGGCAAAGACCTGGAGCGCGCGCTGTGGGCCATGTATTCGCCGCACAAGGTCAAGCTGGCGGTGTCGGGTTGCCCGCGCAACTGCGCCGAAGCCGGCATCAAGGACGTGGGCGTGATCGGCGTCGATTCCGGCTGGGAGCTCTACGTGGGCGGCAACGGCGGCATCAAGACCGAGGTGGCGCAGTTCCTGGTGAAGGTGAAGACAGCCGCCGAGGTGATGGAGTACTCGGGCGCCTTCCTGCAGCTGTACCGCGAGGAAGGCTGGTACCTGGAGCGCACGGTGCACTACATCGGCCGCGTGGGCCTGGACTACGTGAAAAAGAAGATCCTGGACGACGCCGAGGGCCGCAAGGCGCTGTGGGAGCGCCTGCAGTTCGCGCTCGACGGCGAGCCCGATCCGTGGTTCGAGTCGGCGCAGGCGTCGGTCGACGTGCGGCAGTTCACGCCGCTGACCGCAGCCGCCTGAACCGGAACACAGAACGAGAGAAAGAAGAGTCCCCACCATGAGCGACTGGAAAGTGATCTGCCGCATCGACGACATCCCCGTGCTCGGCGCGCGCCGCGTGACGCGCCCGGCCGGGCTGGACGTGGCCGTGTTCCGCAATTCCGAGAACCAGGTGTTCGCGCTGCTCGACCGCTGCCCGCACAAGGGCGGCCCGCTGAGCCAGGGCATCGTGTTCGGCACCAGCGTGGCCTGCCCGCTGCACAACTGGGCCATCGGGCTGGACGACGGCTGCGCCAAGGCGCCCGACGAGGGCTGCACGCCGAAGTTCGCCGTGAAGGTGGAAGACGGCGTGGTGCATCTCGACGCGGCCGAGCTGGCCACGCACGCCATCGACCTGGAGCGCCCGAGCGCGGGCCCGAAGCCTTTCGCGGTGCTGTCCGTTCTTCCGCTGGAATAACCCATGACGCGGGAGACCCGGTCCACCTGCCCGTACTGCGGCGTCGGCTGCGGGGTGATCATCGAGTCGAGCGGCGACGAGATCACCGGCGTGCGTGGCGACCCGGAGCACCCGGCCAACTTCGGGCGGCTGTGCACCAAGGGCTCGACGCTGCACCTCACGGCCAGCGCCACGGTCACGCGCCAGACGCGGCTGCTGCAGCCCATGCAGCGCCTCGTGCGCGGCGAAGCGCCCTCGGTCGTCGCCTGGGACACCGCGCTGGACAACGCCGCCGGCAAGTTCGCGCAGGTGATCCGTGACCACGGCCCCGACGCGGTCGGCTTCTACGTGTCGGGCCAGCTGCTGACGGAGGACTACTACGTCTTCAACAAGCTCGCCAAGGGTTTGATCGGCACCAACAACATCGACACCAACTCGCGCCTGTGCATGAGCAGCGCGGTGGCCGGCTACAAGCAGACGCTGGGCGCCGATGCGCCGCCGGCCTGCTACGACGACCTGAAGGACGCGCACTGCCTCTTCATCGTGGGCAGCAACACGGCCTGGGCGCACCCGATTCTTTTCCGCCGCATCGAGGACGCGAAGGCGGCCAACCCGGCGCTGAAGATCGTGGTGGCCGATCCGCGCCGCACCGACACGGTCGAGATCGCCGACCTGTTCCTGCCCATCCAGCCCGGCACCGACGTGATGCTGTTCAACGGCATGCTGCACCTGATGCTGTGGGAGGGCTGGACCGATGCGAAGTACATCGCCGCGCACACCAGCGGCTTCGATGCGCTGAAGGCCACGGTGCGCGAATGCACGCCCGACAAGGTGGCGCAGGTATGCGGCATTTCCAAGGACGACCTGCTGGAGGCAGCACGCCTGTTCGCCACCTCCCCCGCCACGCTGAGCCTGTACTGCCAGGGGCTGAACCAGTCTTCCAGCGGCACGGCGAAGAACGCCGCGCTCATCAACCTGCACCTGGCCACCGGCCAGATCGGCCGCGCCGGCGCCGGGCCCTTCTCGCTGACCGGCCAGCCCAATGCGATGGGCGGTCGCGAGGTGGGCGGCCTCGCCAACCTGCTGAGCGCCCATCGCGACCTGGCCAACCCCGACCATCGCGCCGAGGTGGCCGCGCTCTGGGGCGTGCCCTCCGTGCCGGAGAAGCCGGGCAAGACGGCCGTGGAGATGTTCCAGGCGGCAGCCGACGGCGAGATCCGCGCGCTCTGGATCGCCTGCACCAACCCGGCGCAGTCCATGCCCGACCAGGCCACGGTGCGGCGCGCTCTGGAGCGCGCCGAGTTCGTGGTGGTGCAGGAAGCCTTCGCCACCACCGCCACCTGCGCCTTCGCCGACCTGCTGCTGCCCGCGACCACCTGGGGCGAGAAGGAAGGCACCGTGACCAACAGCGAGCGCCGCATCTCGCGCGTGCGCGCGGCAGTGCCGGCGCCGGGCGAGGCACGCAACGACTGGTCGATCGCGGTGGCCTTCGCCCGCCGGCTCGAACGGCAGCTGGGCCGCACCTTCACGCTGTTCCCGTACGAGACGGCCGAGTCGGTCTGGAACGAACACCGCGAATCCACGCGCGGGCGCGACCTCGACATCACCGGCCTGAGCTACGCGATGCTGGAGAGCGCCGGCCCACAGCAATGGCCGCTGAAGGAAGGCGAAGACACAGGCCGCGCGCGCCTCTATGAAGACGGCGTGTTTCCCACGCCAGACGGCCGCGCCCGCTTCGTCGACACCGTCTACAAGCCCGTGGCCGAGGCGCGCGAAGCCCGCCACCCCTTCTCGCTGAACACCGGCCGCCTGCGCGACCAGTGGCACGGCATGAGCCGCACCGGCACGGCCGGGCGCCTGTTCGGCCACGTGCCCGAGCCCGTGGTGCAGATGAATGCGCAGGACATGGCGCGCCGCCAGATCGGCGAAGGCGACCTGGTGCACCTGACCTCGAAGCGAGGCTCGATCATGCTGCCCGCTCGGGCCAGCGCCGAGGTGGGGCTGAGCCAGGCCTTCGTCGCCATGCACTGGGGCGAGGAATACCTGAGCGGCGTCTCCTCGAACGGCACGCGGCTGGCGGGCATCAACGCGATCACCACGCCGGCCTTCTGCCCTACCTCGAAGCAGCCGGAGCTGAAGCACGCGGCGGTGAAGATCCTCAAGGCCGAGCTGCCGTGGTCGCTGCTGGCCATGGCCTGGCTGCCCGATGGCGAGGCGCTGGCGGCGCATCGCGCGCTGCAGCAGGCGATGGCGCTGTTTCCTTTCGCGACCTGCGTGCCGTTTTCCGGCAACACGCAGGGCACCGAGCGCACGGGCATCCTTTTCCGCGCCGCCGCGCACGACGCGCCCGACGACGCGCTGATCGAGAAGATCGAGACGCTGCTGGGCCTTCAGGCCGCCGACGCGCTGCGCTACGCAGACCGCCGCCGCGGCCAGCGCCGCTCGGCCCGGCTGGTGCGCCGTGCCGACGGCAGCGCCGGCCTCGAAGCCTTTCTGCTGGGCGGCGACACCAGCGCCGAGGCTTGGATCGCCACCCTGCTGCGCGAGGAACTGCCCGCCCAGAGCTACGGCCGCCTGCTGCTGTCGCCGGGCTCGAAGGCGCCGGTGGCGGTGCAGTCGCGCGGCAAGACGGTGTGCACCTGTTTCAGCGTGGCCGATGCGGCGATACAGACCGAGCTGGCGCGCTGCGCCGGCACGCCGGACGAACGGCTGGCCAAGCTGCAGGGGGCGCTGAAGTGCGGCACCAACTGCGGCTCGTGCATTCCAGAGCTCAAGCGGATGGTGCGGGCGACGCCGGTCGAGGCGGAGGCGCTGTCGTGATGCGCCCACAACCTGCTCCCTCCCCCTCTGGGGGAGGGCTGGGGTGGGGGCACGACAGCGCCACCATGCCGGCGCCGCTTGCCCCCATCCCGGCCTTCCCCCAGCGGGGGAAGGGGCAAAACCCATGCATAAGCCGACTCACATTCCGGCATAAGCGTTGCAGGACAATCCCCCTACCCATGGGAATCAGCCAATACATCAAGGAAATCGGCCGTGGCGCGCGGGGCGCCAAGCCGCTCACGCGCGAGCAGGCCACCGACCTGTTCGGCCAGGTGCTGGACGGCACCGTGACTGACCTCGAGATCGGCGGCTTCTGCCTGGCCATGCGCATCAAGGGCGAAACGCCCGAGGAGATGGCCGGCTTCCTCGATGCCACCCATGCGCGGCTCCAGATGATCCCTGCCGGCGACCGCCCGCTGATCGTGCTGCCCAGCTACAACGGCGCGCGCAAGCTGCCGGTGCTCACGCCGCTGCTGGCACTGCTGCTGGCGCGCGAGGGCCTGCCGGTGCTGGTGCACGGCAGCGCCAGCGAAACATCGCGCGTGCTGGCGTCGAACGTGCTCGCGGCGCTGGGACATGCGCCGATGACGGCCATCCGCCCCGTCGCCAATGGCGAGGCGGCCTTCGCGCCCACCGAACTTCTGAACCCCGCGCTCAAGCGCCTGCTCGACGTGCGCCGCGTGGTCGGCCTGCGCAACCCGGGCCACAGCGTGGTGAAGCTGATGCAGCCCACCGCCGGCCCGAGCCTCGTGGTCGCCAGCTACACGCATCCCGAGTACGCCCGCGTCATGGCCGAGACCTTCGAGCTGACGGGCATGACCGCCCTGCTCTCGCGCGGCCTCGAAGGCGAAGTGGTGTCGGACCCGCGCCGCACCGCGCAGATCGACGGCTTCGTGCGCGGCGTGCGCACCGAGCTGCAGTCGCAGCAGGCCGGCACCGCATCCGAAGTGCCGGGACTGCCGAAGGAAATCGACGTCGCCACCACCGCCGGCTACACGCGCCGCGTGCTGGACGGCGAGCTTCCCGTGCCGGAGGCCATCGCGACGCAGGTCAGGCACATCACGCAACTGGCATTGGCATCCCACGCATGAACAACGACAACCCCACCTCCCTCATCGCCGGCCGCTGCACGCTGGTGGGCGCAGGCCCCGGCGACCCGGAACTGCTGACCATCAAGGCCGTGAAGGCGATCCAGGCGGCCACGGTGCTGCTGGTCGACGACCTCGTGAACGACCAGATCGTGCAGGCCTACGCCCGGCCCGGCGCGCGCGATCGTGCACGTGGGCAAGCGCGGCGGCTGCAAGAGCACGCCGCAGGCCTTCATCGAGCGGCTGATGATCACCGCCGTGCGCGAGGGCGAGACGGTGGTGCGCCTCAAGGGCGGCGACCCGTTCATCTTCGGCCGCGGCGGCGAGGAGGTAGAGCACCTGCGCGAGGCCGGCATCGAATGCGCTGTGGTCAACGGCATCACCGCGGGCCTCGCGGCCGTGACCACGCTGGGCGTGCCGCTCACGCACCGCGACCATGCACAGGGCGTGGTGTTCGTCACCGGCCACGCCAAGACCGGCGCCGGCGCCGCCGAAGACCCGACCGACTGGCGCGCGCTGGCCGCGACGGCTTACAACGCGCGCCTCACGCTGGTGATCTACATGGGCGTGTCGGGTGCGGCGCACATCGAGCGCGAGCTGCTGCACGGCCTGCCGGCCGAGACGCCGGTGGCGGTCATCCAGCACGCGAGCCTGCCGCACCAGAAGCACATCGCGACCACGCTGGGCAGGCTTCAGGACGGCATCGCCGAAGCGGGCATCGCGAGCCCGGCGGTGATCGTGGTGGGCGACGTGCTGCGCGGGCTGGCAGCGGCCGAGACAGCGGTGGGCGCGACCAGGTTCGGCACCTGAACCGCACCTGACCAGGGCGGCGCCAGTGCAAGCGGCGCGGGCGCCGCGCACCACAACGTGGCATGGATCGTGCTCAGCGATGGGCAATGAATGCAGCCGCCACGCCTGAACCCGCCGCCGTCGAGATCGTCGCTCTCACCAAGCGCTACGCCCCGGGTACGCCAGCCGCCGTCGACCGGATAGACCTGCGCATCGCCAGCGGCAGCTATTGCTGCCTGCTGGGGCCCTCGGGCTGCGGCAAGAGCACGACCCTGCGCATGATCGCGGGGCACGAGTCGGTCAGCAGCGGCGACATCCTGCTGGACAACCGCAACATCACGAACCTGCCCGCCGCTGCGCGCGGCACGGCGATGATGTTCCAGAGCTTCGCGCTCTTCCCGCACCTTTCTGCCACCGACAACGTGGCCTTCAGCCTCAAGATGAAGGGCGTGGGCAAGGCCGAGCGCCACAAGCGCGCGAACGACCTGCTCGAGCGCGTCGCGATGGGCCACCTTGCCGCGCGCAAGCCGGGTGAGCTTTCCGGCGGCCAGCAGCAGCGCGTGGCGCTGGCGCGTGCGCTCATCACCGAGCCGCGAGTGCTGCTGCTCGACGAACCGCTTTCCGCCCTCGACCCCTTCCTGCGCATCCAGATGCGCGCCGAACTGCGGCGCTGGCAGAAGGAGCTGGGCCTGACCTTCATCCACGTCACGCACTCGCAGGAAGAGGCGATGGCGCTGGCCGACACCATGGTGGTCATGAACCACGGCGTGATCGAGCAGGTCGGCTCGCCGCACGCGGTCTACAACCATCCGGCGAGCGAATTCGTGGCGCGATTCATGGGCGGCCACAACGTGTTCGACACGCCCGCCGGGCCGATCGCGGTGCGCAACGACCGCATGCGGATCGCAGCCGCCACGCAGGCAGCAACGGATGGAGCCCTCGCAGCCACTGTCACCGACGTCGAGTACCAGGGCACCTACGTCCTGCTCGGGCTGGCGCTCGATGGTGCCGCCGCCGGACGCCAGAACGTTTCGGTGCTGCTCAGCGAAGCCGCTTTCCTCGCGCGCCCCTATGCGCACGGCGAGGCGGTGCACCTCTCTTGGGCCGAAGCCGACGCGCGCGTGCTCGGCCCCGGCGTCAAGCCGCCGAGCGAGCGGGCACCGGCACCCACCGGTGCCGAAGCCGCCCGGCAGGACGACACCGCCGTGCTCGCCGTTCCCTTCTGAGCGCCCGCGCCTCCCGCTTTTCTCCGCGTTCGTTTCCCTTCACCTTCCTTTTTCTTTCTTCAATGGAGACCCTGCCCATGACCGATTCCATCGACAACAACGGCCTCAAGCGCCGCACCCTGCTGCAAGGCACCGCCGGCATCCTGGCCACGGGCATCGCACCCTTCGTGCATGCGCAGGAGAAGGTCGTGCTGCGCTATCTGGGCACCGCGGTGAACCAGGACAAGGCGATCGCCGAGAAGTTCAAGGCCGACACCGGCATCGAGATCCAGTACGTGGCCGTGACCACCGACGACGTGACCAAGCGCGCCGTCACCGCGCCCAACAGCTTCGACCTGATCGACACCGAGTTCTTCTCGCTCAAGAAGATCGTGCCCACGGGCAACTTGAAGGGCATCGACACCAAGCGCGTGAAGAACGCCGGCAAGATCACCTCGCTCTTCACCAAGGGCGAAGTGGCCGGCAAGAAGGTGGGCGACCAGGGCACGGCGCCGGTGAAGGTGATCTACCTCGAAGGCGAGAAGAGCAAGGCCTTCGCCAAGTCGGCCACGCAGTACATGTCGCTGATCCCGACCACCTACAACGCCGACACGCTGGGCATCCGCCCCGACCTCATCAAGCGCCCCATCGGCTCGTGGGCCGAGCTGCTGAACCCTGAGTTCAAGGGCAAGGCCGCGATCCTGAACATTCCCCTCGATCGGCATCATGGACGCCGCGATGGTGGTGGAGGCCAAGGGCATCCACAAGTACGCCGACAAGGGCAACATGACCAAGGCCGAGATCGACCTGACGATCAAGACCCTGATCGAGGCCAAGAAGGCCGGCCAGTTCCGCGCGCTGTGGAAGGACTTCAACGAATCGGTGAACCTGATGTCCTCGGGCGAGGTGGTGATCCAGTCGATGTGGTCGCCCGCGGTCACGGCCGTGCGCAGCAAAGGCATCGACTGCACCTTCCAGCCGCTCAAGGAAGGCTATCGCGCCTGGGCCTCGGGCTTCGGCCTGCCGGCCACGCTCTCGGGCAAGAAGCTCGACGGCGCTTATGAATTCATCAACTGGTTCCTCGACGGCTGGGCCGGCGCCTACCTCAACCGCCAGGGCTACTACAGCGCCGTGCTCGACACCGCCAAGACCAAGATGGAAGCCTACGAGTGGGCCTACTGGATGGAAGGCAAGCCCGCCGCGCAGGACATCAAGAGCCCGCAGGGCGACGTGATCGCCAAGGCCGGCTCGGTGCGCGACGGCGGCAGCTACGAGCAGCGCATGGGCGGCATCGCGTGCTGGAACGCGGTGATGGACGAGAACGAATACATGGTGAGGAAGTGGAACGAGTTCGTGGCCGCCTGACGGCGGTCCACGAACTCGACCCCCAGGCTGCGCTTCGCTTCGCCACCCCCCTGTAAGGGGGCGACACCTGCGGCCCGGCAAAGCCGGTTCCGCGGTGTCCCGCGAACGGGCATCGCTTCGCTCGCCCTTGGACATAACCTATGAGTACTCCCATCGCGTCCGGCCATGCCGCCACAGCTCCCGTTCACGCCGTGAAGGCCTGGTGGCAGGCGGCGCCGTTCGCGCTGGTGTTCCTGCTGTTCTTCCTGATTCCGCTGGGGCTGGTCGCGATGGTCAGCCTGTGGAACTTCAACGAGTACGAGCTGATACCGGCGGTCACGCTGCGCAACTACCTGAGCCTGTTCGAGGGCTGCTCGCGGCTCACCGACAACGGCGATCTCTGCGTCACGCTGAACACCTACCTGAGCACCTTCAAGTTCTGCCTGCTGGTGTGGGGCATCACGCTGGTGATCGGTTTCTCGGTAGCGTACTTCCTGGCCTTCCACGTGCGCTCGTCGACCATGCAGACGGTGCTGTTCGTGCTGTGCACGGTGCCGTTCTGGACATCGAACGTGATCCGCATGATCTCCTGGGTGCCGCTGCTGGGGCGCAACGGGCTGGTCAACCAGGCGCTCATGGGCATGGGCCTCGTGAACCAGCCGGTCGAATGGCTGCTGTTCTCCGACTTCTCGGTGGTGCTGGCCTTCGTGCACCTGTACACGATGTTCATGATCGTGCCGATCTTCAACAGCATGATGCGCATCGACCGTTCGCTGCTCGAAGCGGCCAGCGACGCCGGCGCCTCGGGCTGGCAGACGTTGTGGAACGTGGTGGTGCCGCTGTCGCGCACCGGCATCCTCATCGGCTCGATCTTCGTCATCACCATCGTGATGGGCGACTTCGTCACCATCGGCGTGATGGGCGGGCAGCAGATCGCCTCGATCGGCAAGATCATCCAGGTGCAGACCTCGTACCTGCAGTTCCCGCTGGCGGCAGCCAACGCCATGATCCTGCTGGCCGTGGTGCTGATGATCATCTGGGGCCTGACCCGGATGGTCGACATCCGCAAGGAGCTCTGAGATGCAGACACCCATCGGCGCCCATCGCGCCCCCGGCTTCTGGCCGCTGGCCACCGTGTTCGGGCTTTTCGTGCTGTTCCTCTACGGCCCGATGATCACCATCTTCGTGCTGAGCTTCCAGGGGCCCGAAGGCGGGCTGACCTTTCCGCTGCGCGGAGTGTCGCTGCACTGGTTCCACAAGCTGGCCGAAGGGCTGGGCACGGTCGACATCGGCGCGGCCTTCAGGCGCTCGCTGGCGCTGGGCGCGGTGGTGATGGGGTTCACCGTGGTGCTGTCGGTGCTCGCCGGCCTCGCGTTCCGCAAGAAGCTCGCGGGCAGCAACGCCCTCTTCTTCGTGACGGTCGCGAGCCTCATCATGCCGTCGATCATCATTTCGCTGGGCATCGGCCTGCAGTTCCGGCTGATCGACACCGGCATCAAGAGCGTGCTGACGGCGATGGACGCCACCTCGCTGCTCGAAGGCTACGGCACCGCGCTGGGCCTGTTCAGCTCAGCGCTGGGCGCGCACCTGACGTGGACGCTGCCTTTCGGACTGCTCATCATGTTCGCGGTGTTCAACCGCTTCAACCCCGCCTACGAGGAAGCCGCGCGCGACCTGGGCGCCACGCCCTGGCAGACCTTCCGCTTCGTGGTGCTGCCGCTCATTGGCCCGTCGATCGTGGGCATCGGCATGTTCGGCTTCACGCTGTCGTGGGACGAGATCGCCCGCACCTCGCAGGCCATCGGCGACGTGAACACGCTGCCGCTCGAACTGCAGGGGCTGACGTCGACGGTGACCACGCCTTCGATCTATGCGCTGGGGACGGTGACGACGGTGGTGTCGCTGCTGGTGATGGCTGTGGCGCTGGGTGCGGGTGCACTGCTGCGGCGGCGCTCCATCCGCAGAAGGTAAGCGTTTTCCGGCAGCCCCCTCTAAAATCGCGCCCCGACAAAAACACAAGCGAGAGAGGCGGAAATGCTCGAAAAACTCAACGAATTCACGGAAAGCCACGGCGAGCTGCGTCGCGGCAAGGGGCTGGTCACCGGGACCATCGCGCTGAGCCTGGCCATCCTGTGCTTCCTGGGCGTGCTGGCCTTCCACTTCCCGCAGTACCTCACGACGCCGGAGTTGCGCAAGAGCTACAACGTCGACGTGATGCGCATCATCCTGCTGACGGCGCTGGTCATCTCGGGCGGGCTCTCGCTGGTCAACATCATCTTCAACCGCTCGCGCTGGCTTTCGTCGGCCGCGTTCCTGCTGGTGGCGGCCTCGGCCCTGCTGGGCGGGCACAAGGTGCCGGTGCACGACTTCGCGGACAACACGCCCTACATCGGGCTCGACTGGTTCATCCTCGACCTGCTGGGCTCCTCGCTGATCTTCATCTTCATCGAGAAGCTGTTCGCGCTGCGAAAAGACCAGCCGGTGTTCCGCGAGGAGTGGCAGACCGACTTCCACCATTTCGTGGTGAACCACATGATCGTGGGCTTCGTGCTGCTGGCCACCAACCTGATGGTGCACAAGCTCTTCGGCTGGGCGGCCAACGACGGCATCCGGGGCTGGGTGAGCAACCTGCCCTTCTGGGCCGGGCTGCTGCTGATCATCCTGGTGGCCGACCTGGTGCAGTACTGGACGCATCGCGCCTACCACGAGGTGCCGGTGCTGTGGCGCCTGCACGCGGTGCACCACAGCGTGAAGAGCATGGACTGGATGGCCGGCTCGCGCCAGCACATCCTGGAGCTGCTGATCACGCGCACCCTGGTGCTGGCGCCCATCTACGTGCTGGGCTTCAGCAAGGACGTGATCGACGCCTACATCGTGGTGGTGGGCTTCCAGGCGGTATTCAACCACTGCAACGTGAGCGTGCGGCTGGGCCCGCTGCGCTACCTGATCGTGACGCCCAACTTCCACCACTGGCACCACAGCCAGGACCAGGAAGCCTTGGATAAGAACTACGCGGCGCACTACGCCTTCCTCGACTACATCTTCGGCACCGCCGTGAAGAGCACCAAGCTCTGGCCCGAGAAGTACGGCGTGCTGGGCGACTACGTGCCCAACGGCTTCTTCAAGCAGCTGAAGTTCCCGTTCGTCTGGAAGGGCTGATGCGCATCGCTTTCCGGGCCGCCGCGGCCATCGCTGCCGCGGGCGCCGCCCTGCTTCTCGCGGCCTGCGCCACGCGCCTCGACCTGCCCACCAAGGATGCCGGCCTGCGCCTTCGCGTGCAGAGCTCGGTTATCGCGCCGGGCAACGGCGGCGAGCTCATCGCCGCCGACGCGCTGGCGCCGGGCGACATCCTGCTGACCTCCATCGCCACGGTGAACTCCTTCGGCATCCGGCTGGGCACCTTCTCGCCGGTGAGCCACGCGGTGCTGTACCTGGGCGACGGCCAGATCGCAGAGGCCGTGGGCACGGGCGTGCGCGCGCGGCCGCTCGCCGAAGTGGTCGATGAGGAACAGATGGTCGTGGCCTTCCGCGTGCCGGGCGTGGACGACGCCGGCGCCGCGCGCCTGCGCGAATGGGCGCTGTCTCAGGTCGGCACCAGCTACAACACCGTGGGCGTGCTGCTGAACGCGCCCTTCGTGCTGAACCGCCGCCTGTGCGAGCTGCCGCTGGTGCCCACCGCCGTCAGCCACTACTGCATGAGCGGCCTGGCCATGGTGCAGCTGGGCGCGAGCCGCGACGACCAGTTCTTCTGCTCCCAGTTCGTGCTGGAAGCGTATCGCCAGGTAGGCATGCCGATCACCAATGCCGACCCGCGCTGGGTGAGCCCGGCCGACCTGCTCCACATGCGCGAGGGCGACGTGCCCTCCATCGCCGCCACGCAGCCGCTGCGCTACGTCGGCCACCTGAAATACAACCCGCCGCCGATCCTGGCGGCAGACGGCCCTTGAGCGCGGCGAAATTCGACGCTGTCGTGATCGGCGCCGGCGCCGCCGGGCTCTTCTGCGCCGGCGTGGCGGGCCAGCGCGGGCTGAAGGTGCTGGTGGTGGACCACAGCGAGAAGGTGGGCGAGAAGATCCGCATCTCCGGCGGCGGGCGCGCCAACTTCACCAACCGCGACCTGGACGTGCGCGCACCGCAGCGGCACTTCATCGGCGACAACCCGAATTTCTGCCGCTCGGCGCTGTCGCGCTATGCGCCGCAGCAGTTCATCGAGCTGGTGCAAAAGCACGGCATCGCCTTTCACGAGAAGCACAAGGGCCAGCTCTTCTGCGACGGCTCCTCGCAGCAGATCGTCGACATGCTGTTGGCCGAATGCGCGGCGGGCGGGGTCGAGCGCTGGCAGCCGTGCAGGATCGGCGAGATCACGTTTTCCGCCGGCAATGCAGACGGCAAGAGCGCTGGCAGCTATCGAATCGAGAGCAGCCGGGGCCCCATCGAAACGCCGAAAATTGTGGTCGCCACAGGCGGCCTGTCGATCCCCCAGATCGGCGCCAGCGACTTCGGCTACCGCGTCGCCGAGCAGTTCGGCCTGCGGATGGTGGCGCCGCGGCCCGCGCTGGTGCCCCTGACCTTCGGCGGCGAGGCCTGGGCGCCGTACGCCGAACTGGCCGGGCTGGCGCTGCCGGTGCGCATCGAGACCGGCGCCAAGAAGGAAAAGATGGCCTTCCTCGAAGACCTGCTCTTCACCCACCGGGGCCTGTCGGGCCCGGCGGTGCTGCAGATCTCGAGCTACTGGAAGCCCGGCGCGCCGCTGACGCTCGATTTCGCCCCCGGCGTGAACGTGGCCGAGGCATTGGGCGAGGCCAAGCTGCGGTCGAAGAAACGCATCGCCAACGAACTGGCCGCCCTGGTGCCCTCCCGGCTGGCGGACGCCTGGGTCGGACAGGACCCAGCCCTGCAGCGGCCGGTCAACGAGGCCGCCGACAAGGCTCTGGCGGCCCTGTCGGAGCGCATTTCCCGCTGGCAGATCATTCCCAGCGGCACCGAGGGCTACAAGAAGGCCGAGGTCACGGCCGGCGGCGTCGACACCCGCGACCTGTCGTCCCAGACGATGGAATCGAAGCAGCCGGGCCTGTACTTCATCGGCGAAGTGGTCGACGTGACCGGCTGGCTGGGCGGATACAACTTCCAGTGGGCCTGGGCAAGCGCACATGCGTGCGCCCAGGCCCTCTGACCTTCTCGCCCCCTTCAGAGACACCGAGGAACCGGCTTTGCCGGGCTTCAGGTGTCGCCCCCGGCGAGGGGGTCGGCGAAGCGACACGAAGTGCGCGCAGCCTGGGGGAGTGCCATTTCCGCCTGGGGGAGTGCTATACTCATGGGCTAACTCTTGGCCTTACCTCAACGGCCGCAAAAGATTTCAGTTGAGGAACCCCGGCTTGGGGCCTCGATCTCTCCAGGCCAAATCCATTTCAACGATTCATCAATGACCACCATCCGCGTTAAAGAAAACGAGCCCTTCGACGTCGCCCTGCGCCGTTTCAAGCGCACCATCGAAAAGCTCGGCCTGCTGACCGACCTGCGCGCCCGCGAGTTCTACGAAAAGCCGACCGCCGAGCGCAAGCGCAAGAAGGCAGCCGCGGTCAAGCGCCACTACAAGCGCGTGCGCAGCATGCAGCTGCCCAAGAAGCTGTACTAAGCAACGCCCCGGGTGGCAGGCGCCAGACGAAAGTCAGCACCGCCGCTCCGTTGCCTCAGCCGCGCCAGGGAAACCTGCCGCGGCTTTTGTTTTTTCCGAAAGGTTGCCGAATGACTATCAAAGAACAGATCACCGAAGACATGAAGACGGCGATGCGCGCCAAGGACTCCGAGCGCCTGGCCACCATCCGCCTGCTGCTGGCCGCGATGAAGCAAAAGGAAGTCGACGAGCGCGTGGAGCTCGACGACACCATGGTCGTGGCCATCGTCGACAAGATGGTCAAGCAGCGCAAGGACTCGATCGCCGCCTTCACCACCGGCGGCCGCACCGACCTCGCCGACAAGGAAGCCGCCGAGATCAAGGTGCTGGAGGTCTACCTGCCCCAGCGCATGGGCGCCGAGGAAGTCGCCGCCGAAGTGAAGGCCATCGTGGCCGAGCTGGGCGCCAAGGGCCCGGGCGACATGGGCAAGGTGATGGGCGTGGTCAAGACCCGCCTGGCCGGCAAGGCCGACATGAGTCAGGTCAGCGCAGCGGTCAAGGCCGCTCTGACGGGCGCCTGAGCATGAACGCCGGCAGCCCCAGCGTCACCATCCCCAAGGCCTGCGCCTGCCTGGTCGACGCAAGGGGCCGGCTGCTGGTGTTCCGCCATCCCGAGGACGGCAACATGCAGCTGCCCAAGGGCACCATCGAGCCCGGCGAGTCGCCCGAGGTGGCGGTGCGCCGCGAGCTGCTCGAGGAATCGGGCATCGACTACGCCGGCGAACTGCAGTCGCTGGGCACGCTGAACCGCGAATGCGAGGCCGGCATCGAAGGCAACACGCACCGCCACCCGCAGCTGTGGCACCTGTTCCTGATGCGCGCCGAGAGCGCCCTGCCCGAGAGCTTCACGCACACGGCCACGGGCAGCCCCGAGGAAGAAGGACTGGTCTTCCTCTTCAGCTGGCTCGACGCCAACGACCCGATCGACGACTTCGCCCTGCCCTACCGCCAGACCATCGAGCGCGTACGTTCGGCCCTGCTGCTGGCGGCCTGAGCCACCATCGTCACCCCGCGGCCGCCCGCACGGCCATGTACAGGCCCAGCAGCGCCAGCCCGACCAGGAAGCAGCGCCGGAACACCTCCACCGACAGCCGCTTGCGCAGCCAGGTCCCCAGCACCATGCCGCCGATGGCCGGCGCCAGCATCGCGACCGAACCTCCGATCGCCGACACCGGATATCCCCCGTTCACGGCCAGCCCGATGGCCAGCACCACCGTCGAGGTGGTGAACGAGATCCCCATCGCCTGGATCAGCGAATCGCGCTGGAAGCCCAGCGCCTGCAGGTAAGGCACCGCAGGCACCGCGAACACGCCCGTCACGGCCGTCACCAGGCCGGTGGCCACGCCCACCAGCGGCCCCACCCAGCGCGCCTGCGCGTCGCTCACATGCAACTGTCGCCCGGTCAGCCCCCAGAGCGCATAGACGATCAGCGCCACCCCGAGCGCGAACGAGGCCCAGGCACCGGCCGGCACGCCCAGCCACAGCGCCCCGGCCAGCGTGCCGATCACCACGCCCACCTGCATGCCGCCGATGCGCCGCAGCACGGGCATGAAGGTCGCGCGCGGCCCGGTCTGCCAGATGTTGGTGACCAGCGAGGGCACGATCAGCAGCGCGGCGGCCTGGGCCGGCGACATCCACAGCGCGAGCAGCGCCATCGACACCGTCGGCAGCCCGAGGCCGACCACGCCCTTGATCACCCCGGCCAGCAGGTACACGGCCGTGGCGGCGGCCCAGAAAGCAGTTGCGTCGATCGGATGCGTCATCGGAGGCCGACTCTGCCAACGAAGCCCGCCGCCGCAAATGCGGCATTCGCGAAGCGGGCCTCAGTCTGCGGCTGAGGCTCCTGGTGCACACTCCGCCGGATCATGCGATTCGACCTCACCGACCTGCGGCTCTTCATCCATGTCGTCGAGGCCGGCAGCCTCACTGCCGGCGCGGGGCGTTCGCACATGACGCTGGCCTCCGCCAGCCAGCGCGTGCGCGGCATGGAAGACGCCCTGGGCAGCCCCCTGCTCACCCGCCACGCGCAGGGCGTGCGCCCCACCGAGGCCGGCCGCACGCTGCTGCACCATGCGCGCGTCGTGCTGCAGCAGATGGAGCGCCTGCGCGGCGAGCTCGGCGAGTACGGCCAGGGCCTCAAGGGCCATGTGCGCTTCATGTGCGGCACCTCGGCGCTGACCGAGCACCTGCCCGAGGTGCTGAGCCGCTTCCTGGCGGAGCATCCGCGCATCTCGGTCGACCTGGAAGAGCGCGCCAGCCCCGACACCGTGGAAGCCCTGCGCGCCGGCCTGTGCGACATCGGCATCGTCTCCGACGCCATCGACAGCGAGGGCCTCGAATGCCATCCCTTCCGCCGCGACGACCTGGTGCTGGTGATGCCGCGCGGCCATGCACTGGCCAGCCGACGGCGCCTGAGGCTGGCCGAGGTGGTCGACAGCGAATTCGTCGGCCTGCCCGCCGACAGCGCGCTCCAGCAGCTCATCACCCAGCACGTGCGCGCCCTGGGCAAGCACCTGGCCTACCGCGTGCGCGTGCGCAACTTCGAGGCGGTGTGCCGCATGGTCGAGTACGGCATCGGCGTCGGCATCGTCCCGCAGACCGCCGCCGAGCGCTGCGCCCGCTCGATGAAGATCGCGCGCGCCTCGCTCGCCGACGCCTGGGCCGAGCGCACGCTGATGGCCTGCGTGCGCTCGTCGGAAGACCTGCCGCTCAACGCGCGGCGCATGCTCGACTACCTGGTCGCGCCGCCGCCCGACGAGGTCAGGACGAAGCAGTGACCGGCCGCCCCAGCCGCGCCCGCGCCGCCACGAAGGCGTCGAAGGCCTCGCTGCTGGTCTTGCGCGGCACATAGCCGAAGCGCTCTTTCAGCGCGGTGTTGAGCAGCACCGGCCGGTAGCGCAGGAAGTCGAGCTGCTCCGGCCCGTAGCGGCTCACGCCCAGCGCCGAGCCCGCCGCCAGCGCCGCCTTCAGAACGCCGGCCGGCCAGTCGACCGCTCGCTTGCCGAGCCGCGAGGCGATCTCGTGGATGCTCAGCGCGCCGTCGCCCGCGAGGTTGTAGCAGCCGGGCGACGCGCCGCCGAGCGCATGGGCGATGGCGCCTGTCACGTCCTCGTCCCACACGAACACGAAGGGGCTCGCGCTGCCTCGGATGGCGATGAGCCGCTTCTTCTCGAACAGCGCCGTGATCTGGTTGTCCACCCGCTCGCCCAGGATGGTGCCGATGCGCAGCACCGTCTGCGCCAGCGACGGATGCCGCTCGCGATAGTCGGCGAGCATCTCCTCCACCTGCCGCTTGTGGTCGGCGTAGGCGAACACGGCGTTGCCGCGCAGCGGCTGCGACTCGGTGATCCACGCCGGGTTGTCCGCGTGGTAGCCGTAGGCCGCGCCGCTGGACGACACCACGATGTGCCGCACGCCGTTCGCCACGCAGGCTTCGAGCACATTGCGCGTGCCGCCCACGTCCACCGAATGCTCGAAGGCGCGGTTCGAGTCCTTGCCCGGCGTGACGATGGAAGCGAGATGCACCACGGTGTCTATCGCATGGTCGGCGATGGCTTCGGCGATGCGCGAGTCGCGCACGTCCAGCTGCCGGTAGGCCACGCCCATGAGCCGCCGGTCCGGCGGCACCTCGCGCACGTCGACCGCGACCAGCGCTTCCAGCCTGCCCTGCTGCGCCAGCGCGGCGAGCAGGCTGCGACCCAGGAAGCCGTCGGCCCCGGTCACCAGCACGCAGCGCGCGACGATTCCTTCGCCGCTCATGGCTTCGCGGGCTTGCGCCCCCACCAGCTCGCCAGCGCAAGGCCCGCGATGATGTCCCAGAAGCCCCACACGCCCGCCACCACGGCCATGCCGCCGAGCCCGCCGAAGAAGCTGAAGATCAGCACCAGCCCGAGCCCCGAATTGCGGATGCCCACCTCGATGGACACGGCGCGCCGGTCGTAGTCGCCCAGCCCCGAGAGCCGCGCACACAGGTAGCCGGTGCTGAAGGCCAGCGCGTCGTGGATCACCACCGCCAGCAGCACCAGCCCCACGTAGTCGAGGAAGAAGCGCCAGTTGCCCGCGATGGCGCCGACGATGAACACGATCAGCGCGACGAAGCTCAGCACGCCCACCGGCTTCTTGATGCGCGCCGTGAGCGTCGGCAGCCTGTGCGCACAGGCCACGCCCAGCACGAAGGGAATGCCGATGATCGCCACGATGTGCCCCAGCATGTCCAGCGGATCGAGCGCAATGGTCTTCAGCAGCGCCGAGGCCGTCGGATGCAGCCCGCCCCAGAACGCAAAGTTCAGCGGCATCACCACGATGGAGATCGCGTTCGAGATCGCCGTCATCGACACCGACAGCGCCACGTTGCCGCCCGCGCGGTGCGTGAGGATCTGCGAGATGTTCCCCGGCGGGCAGCAGGCCACCAGGATCATGCCCAGCGCGATGCTCGGCCCAGGCTTGAGGATCAGCGTGAGCACGTAGGTCACCGCCGGCAGCACGATGAACTGCGCGCCGATGCCCACGGCCATCGCGCCGGGCATGCGCGCCACGCGCTTGAAGTCTTCGATGCGCGTGTCCAGCGCGATGCCGAACATCAGGAAGCCCAGCACCACGTTGAGCAGCACCAGCGAGGCCGGGTTGAAGTGAAGGCGTATCTCGTCGACGGGCAGCATGCGCGTTGCTCCTTCGTTCAGCCCTGGTCGGCCAGCGCCGCGGCGGCGTTGCGCACTGCCGCGCGGTAGGTGTCCTTGTGCACGTAGTACGCCATGCGCTCGAGCTGGAGGTACTTGAAGCCGCCCGACAGGTCGGGCGCCGGCCCCTGGGCGGCGCTCCGCAACGCGGCTGCCTTCGGCGAACCGCCCGCCTGCGCGCGGAAGTAGCGCGCCACCAGCTCGGCCTGCTCGTAGCGGCCCTGCCATCCGATGCCGCTGGCCTCGATCATCCCGAGCACCGCGATGTTCTCGAAGCGCGGCGAGAAGATGTTGAGGTACAGCCGCGGCGCCATGCCCTGCCAGTTCAGTAGCTCGCGCTCGATGAAGGGGTAGTGCAGCGCGTAGCCGGTGGCCGCGAGGATCAGGTCGTAGTCGCGCGCGCTGCCGTCCTTGAAATGCACCGTGCGCCCGTCGAGCCGCGCGATGTCGGCGCGCACGCCGATGTCGCCGTGGCCCACGTGGTGCAACACGAGCGAATTCACGATGGGGTGCGATTCGTACATCCGGTAGTCGGGCTTCGGAAAGCCGAAGCGCACCGGGTCGCCGGTGAACCACTTGAGCACCGTCGAGTCGATGCGCTGCTTGAGCCATGGCGGCAGCGGCCGCTTGCCGCCCAGCGTGTCGGCCGGCTTGCCGAACACGTACTTGGGCACGAAGTAGTAGCCGCGCCGCACCGAGATGTCGACGCTCTGCGCGTAATGCACCGCGTCGACCGCGATGTCGCAGCCCGAGTTGCCCGCGCCGACGATCAGCACGCGCTTGTCCTTGAAGAGATCCGGGTGCTTGTAGTCGCTGGTGTGCAGCAGCTCGCCCTCGAAGTGGCCGTCGAAGCTCGGCCGCTTGGGCTCGGCGAGCGTGCCGTTGGCGATGACCACGCCCCTGTACTCGGCCGTCTCGACGGTGCCCTCGCCGTCTTCGGTGGTCACGAGCCAGCGCGTGCCGGGCGCGTCGCTCACGGGCTCGACGCGCAGCACGCGCGTGTTGAAGCGGAAGTGCTCGCGCAGCCCGAACTTGTCGGCGAAGTCGCTGAAGTAGCGGCGCAGCTCGCGGTGGCTCGGATAGTCGGCCACCGTGTCGGCCATCGGGAATTCGCTGAACTCGGTGGTGCGCTTGCTCGAGATCAGGTGCGCGGAGTGATAGACGGTGGAGCGCGGATTGTCGATGTCCCACAGCCCGCCCACGTCGCCATGCGCCTCGAAGCCCTGGAACGGCACGCCGTGCTTCTGCAGGTTGCGCGCACCGGCAAGACCGGAGGGGCCCGCGCCGATCAGCGCGATCTGTTCGTGGGTGGGTACGGCGTCGTTCGGCGGCGTCATCGGGTCGGAGGCTCCTTGGGAAGGCCGGGAATTGCAGTGGCGCCAGCCTCGCCCACGCGCGGCTTGCGCGGCTGGCCGCGCAGCAGGCGGTCATGCAGCTTCTCCGGCAACAGGTCGAGCGCCTTCGAGAGCCAGCCGATGCGGCGCGGCAGCACGATCTTCTCGCGCCCAGCCGCCACGGCCGCCAGCAGCCGGTGCGCGGCATCGTCGGCCTCCAGCAGCCCCGGCATCGCGAAGCGGTTGCCGGCAGTGAGCGCGGTGCGGATGTAGCCAGGGCTCACCGTGTGCACCGTGAGCCCGGTCTCGCGCAGTTCGGCGCGTAGGCTTTCGAGGTAGCGGATCAGTCCCGCCTTGCTCGCACAGTAGGCGCCGTTGCCCGGCATGCCGCGCCAGCCTGCGATGCTGGCCATGCCGACCAGCGCGCCGCGCCGCTGCGCACGCATGGCGGCCACGAAAGGCTGGAAGGTGGTGGCCGCGCCCAGCAGGTTGATTTCGAGCATGCGGCGGAACACGGCCAGGTCGTCGGCCTGTGCGGTGTCGTAGCCGCCAGCGACGCCTGCGTTGGCGATCACGAGGTCGGGCGCGCCAGCGCGGGCCATCCAGTCGGCGGCCATGGCCTGCATGGCGCCGCCCTGCGACACGTCGGGGGTGTAGGCCGCGCAGCGCCCGGGCGCGAGCGCTGCAAGTTCGGTGAGCCGGCCGGTGTCGAGCCCCACCAGCGCCACGCTCGCCCCGTTGCCGATCAGTTCGCGCGCCAGCGCCTGCCCCAGCCCGCCACAGGCACCGGTGAGGACGACGTTGCGGAACGGCAAGGGCATTGGCGCGCGGGCTCCGGGTGGCAAAAACCCGGCCACTTTATCCGTGCACGCGCGCCGCGCCCCCCGGCATTTCCCCTTGCCCGGCGCCTTGGGGCCAGGTCCTCAGGCAGCCGGTTCCGGAAACTCGATCTGGATCTTCACGTCCGTCGCGCGGCCGGCCGCCGCTTCCTCGAAGGCCTCGATGCCGTCCTCGAAGGCGAAGGTGCGCGAGATGAAAGGCTTCACATCAACCTGCCCCGAGGCGATCAGCGCCAGCGCGCGCGGGAAGATGTTGGCGTAGCGGAACACCGACTCGATGCGCACCTCCTTCGACTGGATCGCGACGATGTCCATCGGCACCTTGCCGCCGGGCATGCCCACCAGCACGAGGCAGCCGCCGGGGCACAGCAGGTCGACGATGCCCTCGAAGGCGCGCGCGCTGCCGCTGGCCTCGAAGACCACGTTGGCGCCCCAGCCGTCGGTCAGCGACTTCACGGCCTCGGCAAGGTTGGTGCCGCGCACGTCGACGGTCGTCACCGCAGGGTTGCCGGCGAACAGCGCCAGCTTCTCGGGCACGAGGTCCGCGAGGATCACGCGCGCCGCGCCGCCTGCGAGCGCCGCCAGCGCCGTCATCGCGCCGATGGTGCCGGCGCCGACGACCACCGCCACGTCGCCCGGCTTCAGCGCGGCCTTCTTCGCGGCCTGAAGGCCGATGGCCAGCGGCTCCACGATGGCGCCCTCGCCGAAGCTCACGTTGTCGGGCAGGCGGAAGGTGAAGGCCGCCGGGTGCACCACGAAGGGCGTGAGGCAGCCGTGGATGGGCGGCGTGGCCCAGAAGCGCACGGCGGGGTCGAGGTTGTAGATGCCTTCGAGCGTGGCGCGCGAATCCATGCGCGGGATGCCGGGCTCCATGCACACGCGGTCACCGGGCTTGAGGTGCGTGACCTCGGCACCCACCTCGGCCACGACGCCCGAGGCCTCGTGGCCCAGCACCATCGGCTCCTCCACCACGTACGGGCCGATGCCGCCATGCTGGTAGTAGTGAACGTCGCTGCCGCACACGCCCACGGTGTGCATGCGGATCTTCACGTCGCGCGGTCCCACGTGAAGCGGTATGTCGAGCTCGCGCAGCCTGAGCTCGTGCGCTTTTTCCAGAACCAGTGCCTTCATGTTCTCGAGTCCTTGAATGAGTGTTGTCGGTATGGGGTCAATGCAATGGGGTGTCCGCGCGCAGCAGCGAGGCGCCGGAGTCGATGTCGAACAGGTGCACCTGCGCCGGGTCGGCCACGAAGCGCACGCGCTCGCGCAGCCTGGGGCAGTGCGCGGAAGGCATGAGCGCGGCGATCTCGCCCTCGCCCTGGCCGAAGCTCACCAGCACCTCGTTGCCGAGGTACTCGATGAGCTGGACCTCGCCGGCAAAGCCTCCGTCGCGGCCGTCCTGCGTATCGACCTGCATGTGCGCGGGCCGGATGCCCAGCGTCACGCGCTCGCGGCCCTCCAGCGCAAAACGCCGCGGGTCCACGCGCACCGTGCCCTCGCGGCCCGTCAGCTCGAAATGGCCGCCGGCATCGCGCACCTTCATCTCCACCAGGTTCATCGGCGGCGTGCCGATGAAGCCCGCCACGAAGGCCGAGCGCGGCCGCTCGAAAATCTCGCGCGGCGAGCCGACCTGCTCGATGCGCCCATCGCGCAGCAGCACGATGCGGTCGGCCAGCGTCATCGCCTCGTGCTGGTCGTGGGTCACGTAGACGGTGGTGGTCTTCAGCGCCTGGTGCAGCCGGGCGATCTCGATGCGCATGTGGTTGCGCAGCTTGGCGTCGAGGTTCGACAGCGGCTCGTCGAAGAGAAACACCTTCGGCGTCTTGATCATCGCCCGCGCGATCGCCACGCGCTGCTGCTGCCCGCCCGAGAGCTCCGTGGGCTTGCGCTGCAGGTAGCGCTCCAGCCCCAGCGTGTCCGACACCTCCTTGATGCGCGCGTCGATCTCCGCCTTCGGCACCTTCAGCCGCTTGAGGCCGAAGGCGATGTTGTCGCGCACGCTCATGTGCGGATAGAGCGCGTAGTTCTGGAACACCATCGCGATGCCGCGCTCCTGCGGCGGCAGGTCGTTCACGCGCTGGCCGCCGATTAGCAGGTCGCCGTCGGAGATGTCCTCCAGACCCGCGAGCATGCGCAGGATGGTCGACTTGCCGCAGCCCGAGGGGCCGAGGAACACGACGAACTCGTTGTCGGACACGTCCAGGTCGAACTGGTGGACGACCTGCGTGTCGCCGTAGCGCTTGATGATCTTGTGACAGCTGATTGCGGACATTTCGTTCTTCCGGGAAAGAGGGATCGCCTCGGGGCTCATGCCGCGTCGCGCCTGCGCTTGAACGCCGCATTGAGGAAGCCGCTGAGCACGCCCACCATGAGCAGCGGCGGCAGCGAGAGCAGGATGACGGAGGCATTCAGAATGCCCCAGGGCACGTCGCGCCCGAGCTGGCTCAGCTCCGAAGCCACGATGGGCAGCGTCTTGGCATCCGACGTGGTGAGCATCAGCGCGATGAGAAATTCGTTCCACACCAGCACGAAGCCGAAGGCGATGGCGCCGATCAGCGAGCGCGCGGCGATCGGCAGCGCCACCTTGAAGAAGATCGCGTAGGGACCGTAGCCGTCGACGCGGCCGGCCTCCTCCACTTCCTTCGGTACCGCCTTGAAGGCGGGAATGGCGAGCCAGATCACCGTGGAAAGCGTGAGCAGCGTGTAGGTGACGACGAGCGCGATGCGCGTGTCGTACAGCTCCAGCTGCAGCCAGATCACCATCAGCGGAATCGCCACCGCCACCGGCGGCAGAAAGCGCATCGAGAGCACGAAGAACTGGATGTCGTTGGCCCAGCGCAGCGGGTAGCGCGCCAGTGCATAGGCAGCAGGCAGCCCGAGCACGGCGCCTGCGATCACCGCGGAGCCCACCACAACCACGGAGTTGAGCAGCCCCTGCGCCACCGCCTCGCGGCTCAGCACGTAGACGTAGTTCTCCAGCGTGGGCGTGAAGAAGAACTTCGGCACCGCCGAGACGATGTCGACCCGGTTCTTGAACGAGTTGAGGAAGGTCCAGAGCACCGGCACCAGCGCCGAGAGCCCGGCCGCGATCAGCACCAGCCGCGCGAGCAGCGTGCCGAGGGACAGCTTTTTCTTGAGGGATGCGCTCATTTCGGCCGCGTCCATTTCCAGATGTAGGTGAAGGCCACGGTCGAGGCGACCATCATCAGCACAGCCATGCCCGATGCATACGAGATGCGGCCCGACTCGATGAAGCCCTGCGAGAACGCGTACATGTCCAGCGTCTCGGTCGAGATGCCCGGGCCGCCGCGCGTCATGACGTAGATGAGGTCGAAGGCGCGCAGCGACTCCACCATCTTCACGAAGCACAGGCTGACCAGCGGCGCCTTGAGCATCGGCAGCGCCACATAGGCGTAGACCTCCCAGGTCTTCGCGTGGTCCATGCGCGCGGCCTCGAAGGGCTGCGGCGGCAGTGTCTCGAGCAGCTTGAGTACGATGACGGCGAAGAACAGGCCCCACTGCCACACGTCGACGAAGGCCACCGTGAGCAGCGCGGTCACGGGGCTGGCCAGCAGGTCCAGCGGTTCTCCGGTGATGGCCTTGTACGGCCACGTGAGCAGGCCGAAGAGCGGATGGAAGGCGAACTTCCACACGAAGGCGGCCGACACCCGCGGCAGCAGCACCGGCACGATGAACAGCATCGACAGCACGTTGCGCCAGCGCGTGGTGGTGCACTGAAACATCAGCACGCCCAGCAGCACCGCGAGCCCCATGGTGGCGCTGACCGTCAGCACCTCCCACACCAGCGATACGCGCACCGAATTGAGGAAGCGCCGGTCGGAAAAGAGCTGGAGGTAGTTCGACAGCCAGACCCAGGCCGTGTCGGCCTGGCCCAGCTCGCGGTCCTGCAGCGAGATGCCGATCGCGAAAAGGGTGGGCACCAGCGCCAGCACTGCAAGCACCAGCAGGCCGGGCCCGATGAAGACGAGAGGGAGCCTCGTCGTCTTCTTTTTCTTCTCCCTGAGCGTCATTACTTCTTGCGCCGCGCGACCAGTTGCTTCGCGTAGCCGTCGAGCTCGTCGAGGCCTGCCTTGATGTCGGTGCGCGAACCGGTGATCAGCTCTTCGAGGATGATCCCCCAGCGGTCGCCGAGGTCGGGCCAGGCCGGGTCCTGCCAGAAGTTGACGGCCGTGAGCTTGCCGGTGTCGGCCAGCGCCTTGCCGAGGTCGGCGCCGTAGCGCTTGGCGAACTCGGGGCTGGACAGCACGCTGGTGCGGTTGAGCTCGCCGAACTGGCCTTCCGCGAGGCGGCGCTGCTCCTGCTTCTTGGAAGTGGCCCAGGCGACGAACAGGCCGGCGCACTTCTTCGCCTCCTCGGTCTTGTTGGCCTTGGCGCCAATGGCCAGGCCGTGGCCGTAGCCGCCGCCGGTCAGCGGCGCGGGCGGCGGCAGGTAGGCGACCTTGCCGATCACGGTCGACATCTTCGGGTCGAGCGCATTGCCGGCCAGCGGAGTCGATTCGATCAGCATCGCCACCTTGCCCGCGAGGAAAGCGCCGGTGGACTCGTCCCAGCCGCCGGTCTTGGTACCCGGCGCCGAGTACTTGAAGAGGTCGAGGTAGGTCTGCGTGGCCTTCACCGCGGCGGGCGAGTCGAACACGGGCTTGTCGCCGTCGAACCACTGGCCGCCATAGCCGCGGAAGAAGGGCATCCAGCGCCACACGTTGGCGCCCGATCCGCGCTGGCCGCGCAGCGCCACGCCGTAGACGCCGTTGGCCGGGTCGTTGAGCTTCTTCGCGGCCTCGGCAAATTCCTCCAGCGTGGTCGGCGGCTTGATGCCGGCCTTCTCGAGCAGGTCCTTGCGGTAGACCAGCAGGTCGCCGCCACCGGTGAGCGGCGCGAACCAGACCTGGCCGTCGAAGGTGGCGACCTTCTGGCGGCCGGGGTCGAAGTCGGCGTAGTCGTAGTCGGCGGGGTAGTACTTGGCCAGCGGCACGATCCACTTCGACTGGGCGAACAGCGGCACGTTGGCCTCGTCGACGTAGTACACGTGGTACTTGCCCACCGTGGAGGCGTCCGCGCGGGTCTTGGTGCGGCGGTCGTTCTCGTTGAGGTTGTCGATGTTGAACGAGGCGCCGGCCAGGGCCTTGAACTCGTCCTTGTACTTTTCGAGCAGGGTCAGCCCGTCGCGGGGCTGGGACAGGACGCGCAGGTCCTCCTTGCAGACCTGCTGCGCCTGGGCCGCGCCGCCCCCTGCGGCCAGCGCCGCCAGCAGCATCGCGCAGCCCGTCATCCGGTACCGGTTTACTTGAACAGCCATCGCTTTCGTCTCCTTTGAGCCTGTCGTGGATTGCCGGCGGATCGCGGCGGAAACAGGTGGGACGAAGCGTAGGCAGCGGCGGTGCGGCGCCGCGTACACGCGAGCCGGGCCACTGGTATTTTCATGACCACCCTGCTTGGGGTTTTGCCGGAGTCGGGGGCTTTCGCTCCTGCTTGGTTGCAATTCAAAACTGCATCGATAGAATCTATTTCAGTTTTTATTTGAAACCAAGTAGGGCAATCATGAGCACCACGCCACCATGCCAGGCTACCTTCGCGCCCCCCTGCGCCGCGCCGTCGATATCGAACGCGCTGGCGCTCCTCTTCGCCATCGCCTGCGGCCTGGCGGTGGCGAACGTCTACTACGCGCAGCCGCTGCTGGACACGCTGGCCCACACCTTCGGCATCCGGCCCGCTACGGTGGGGGCGGTCATCACCATCACGCAGATCGGCTACGGGCTGGGGCTGCTGCTGGTGGTTCCGCTGGGCGACCTCGTCGACCGGCGGCGGCTGATCGTCGGGCAGTCGCTGCTGTCGGTGGCCGCGCTGCTGGCGGTGGCGCTGGCGCCGAGCGCGTCGGTGCTGCTGCCGGCGATGGCTGCCGTGGGCCTGCTGGCGGTCGTGACGCAGGTTCTGGTGGCGTACGCCGCGGGCATGGCCGCGCCGGGCGAGCGAGGCCGGGTGGTGGGCACCGTCACCAGCGGCATCATCATCGGCATCCTGCTGGCGCGGGCGGTGTCGGGCACGCTGTCGGATCTTTTCGGCTGGCGCTCGGTGTACCTGGCCTCGGCGGCGGCCACGCTGGTGGTCGCCGGCCTGCTTTGGACGGCGCTCCCGGCCGGCACGCGGCCCGCGCCGGGCATTGCGTATCCGCAGCTGATCCGCTCGGTGTTCGCGCTCTTCGCGCAGGAGCCGGTGCTGCGCGTCCGCGCCGTGCTCGCGATGCTGATCTTCATGGCCATCACCTTGCTGCTGACGCCGATGGTGCTGCCGCTGACCGCGCCGCCCTTCTCGCTGTCGCATACGCAGGTGGGGCTGTTCGGTCTGGCGGGCGCCGCCGGCGCGCTGGGCGCCGCTCGGGCCGGCCGGCAGGCGGACCGCGGCCGCGCACAGCGCACCACCTTCATCGGCTTGACCGCGATGCTGCTGTCATGGCCGCTCATCGCCCTGCTGCCGTGGTCGATCTGGGCGATGGTGGCCGGCGTGGTCGTCATCGACTTCGGGCTGCAATCGGTGCACGTGGCCAACCAGAGCCTGATCTACCGCGTGCGCCCCGAGGCGCAGAGCCGGCTGACGGCCGGGTACATGATCTTCTACTCCATCGGCTCCGCCACCGGGTCGATGGCCTCGACGATGGTCTATGCCCATGTGGGCTGGAACGGCGTCTGCATTGCCGGAGCACTCGTCAGCGGCATGGCGCTGGCGTTCTGGGCGCTCACGCGGCACCTGACGCCGCAGGACACCGTCCGTTGAAACCGCGGCGGCTCAGTCCGCGGTGGCGAGCGGCGTGTTCTGCGCGGTGCGCAGCCCGAAGCGGTCCTGCGCCTGCTGCCGGTAGGCCGAGGGCGTCATCCCTTTGAGCTGCAGGAAGCGGCGGTTGAAGTTGGCGAGGTTCGCGAAGCCCACCTCGTAGCAGATGTCGCTGACCAGCCGGTCGGACACCTGCAGCATCTCGCAGGCCTTGGCCACGCGCAGCCGCGTGACGAAGTCGGTGAAGGTGGCGCCCATGTGCCGGTGGAACCAGCGCGAGAAGCTGCTTTCGGCCATGTTGGCGACGGCGCACACGGCCGGCAGCGAGAGCTCCTCGGTCAGGTGCCGGTCGAGGTAGTCGAGCACGCGGCGCATGCGGGTGTTGGCGCTCGGGTCTTCCCCTGCCGGGTCGGCGGTGCTGGAAATCTGGCGCCAGTCGGGCCAGCGGGCCAGTTCGTGCAGCAGGCCGATGAACTCGGCCAGCCGGGCCATGCCCTCCTGCTGCTGCACCCGCTGGAAGCGCTCGCGCACGAGGTCGCCGATGCCGAAGAACTCGATGCCCAGCTTCGCCCGGTCGAGCATCGGCAGCACGGTCTTCATTTCAGGGAACAGGTCGGTGCCCTTGCGCAGCGGCTCGTCGCGGAAGTGGATGACCATGCTGCGCTCGGCGATGCCCTCGGGCGGCACGTCGTGCGAGATCCAGGTGTGGGGCAGCCGGGCGCCCACCAGCGCCACGTAGCCGGGCTCGAAGCGGCCGATGTGGTCGCCCACGAAGGCGTCGCCACTGCTGCGGTTGATGCACTGCAGCTCGTATTCGTCGTGGTAGTGCCAGCAGTCGAAGGGCCAGGGCACGCCGTGCTGCAGGCAGCGCACCGAACTGCCGCCCGCCGGCTCGAAGCCCAGCCGCGGGTCGCGCATCAGTTCGTGCTCGAGTTCCGGTTTTCGCGCTGCGTTGTGCCTCATGTTCGACTAGCCCTCGCGCGCAGGCCGGCGGCGCAGCCTTCAGGCGCCGGCGACCTTCATGCGGTTCACCAGGACCGACCCCGTGGTCTTGGCGCCGAAAGTGTAGGCATCGGCCCCGATGGCTTCAATACCCAGCAGCATGTCCTTGAGGTTGCCGGCGATGGTGATCTCCTGCACCGGGAAGGCGATCTTGCCCTTCTCGACCCAGAAGCCGCTGGCGCCGCGCGAGTAGTCGCCGGTCACATAGTTCACGCCCTGCCCCATCAGCTCGATCACGAAGAGGCCGGTACCGAGCTTGGCGAGCATGGCGTCGAGGTCGTCGGTGTGCTTCGTCAGGCGCGAGCTCAGCGTCAGGTTGTGCGAGCCGCCGGCGTTGCCGGTGGTCTTCATGCCCAGCTTGCGCGCCGAGTAGGTCGAGAGGAAATAGCCCTCGAGGCGGCCGGCATCGACCACCTTGCGCGCGCGGGTGGTCACGCCCTCGTCGTCGAAGGGGGCGCTGCCCTTGCCGCGCAGCACGTGCGGGTCTTCGGCCACGTCGACGTGCTTCGGCAGCACGGGCTTGCCCAGCGAGTCGAGCAGAAAGCTGCTCTTGCGGTAGAGCGAACCTCCGCTCACGGCCTGCACCAGTGAGCCCAGCAGCCCCACGGCCAGCGGCGACTCGAACAGCACCGGGCATTCGGTGGTCTTGATCTTGCGCGACTTCAGTCGGCTGAGCGCGCGCTCGGCGGCGTAGCGGCCCACGGCCTGCGGGCTGGCCAGCTCGTCGGCCGAGCGCATGGAGCTGTACCAGGCGTCGCGCTGCATGTCGTCGCCCTTGCCGGCGATGGGGGCCACCGAGATGGAGTGCCGCGAGCTGGCATAGCCGCCGCGGAAGCCGTGCGTGTGGGCGCTGAAAAAGTGGCTCTGCTGGGCCGAGACGCCCGCGCCTTCGCTGTTGGTGATGCGCTTGTCTGTCGACAGGGCGGCCTCTTCGCATTCCAGGGCGAGCTTCGCGGCTTGCTCGCTGGTCACGTCCCAGGGGTGGAACAGGTCGAGCTCGGGGTGTTCCTTGGCGATGTCTTCCTCGTCCGGCAGGCCGCTGACGGGGTCTTCGGCCGTGAAACGGGCGATGTCGTAGGCCGCCTGCACCGTCTGGGCGATGGCCGCCTCGGAGAAGTCGGAGGTGCTGGCGTTGCCGCGGCGGTGGCCCACATAGACGGTGACGCCCAGCGACTTGTCGCGGTTGCGCTCGACGTTCTCGAGCTCGCCCTTGCGCACCGAGACGCTCAGGCCGCAGCCCTCGGAGGCCTCGGCCCCGGCGTCGGTGGCACCGAGCTTCTTGGCGTGCGCCAATGCGGTGTCGACCAGGTTTTCGAAGAAGGAGCGGCTGTAGGCGAAGCCGGAATCGGCGCGCGAAGAGGATGTCGTCATGTGGTGGCTATGATACTTGCGGCCCCCATTTCCCGTTTTCAGCAGCTTCCCGCTGCGCATTGCACGCGTTGCAACGCCGCAAGGCGCGGCCCAGAATCCCTTCCATGTCCCGCAAACCCAAAAAAGGCTATTACGTCCGCGGCCATTTCGTGGCCGAAGGCAGCGAGCTCGACCTCGAGCTCAAGCGCGAGCTCAAGGGCTCCGACGAAGCCAGCCGCACCGACCTCAAGCGCGAAAGCGAAGAGCTGCAGAAGCTGGGCGCCGAGCTGCTCACCCTGCGCGCCGGCCTGTTCGATGCCCTCCAGCTCGACGAAAAACTGGTCGAAGCCCTCGCCGAGGCCAAGCGGATCACCAATTTCGAGGGCAAGCGCCGCCAGATGCAGTTCATCGGCAAGCTCATGCGCAAGCTGGAGCCCGAGGTGCTGGAATCCGTGAAGCAGGCCCTGCAGGAGCAGAACACCGTGCCCGCCGCCGAAGTGGCCGCCCTGCACGAGGCCGAACGCTGGCGCGACCGCCTCATAGCCGATGACGATGCCCTGGGCGGCTGGATCGAGACCCACCCCGCCACCGACTCGCAGCAGCTGCGCGCCCTGGTCCGCCAGGCCCGCAAGGACATGAAGACCGGCCCCGCTGGCGAAGCCCCCCGCCAGGGCAAGGCCTACCGCGAGATCTTCCAGCTGGTGCGCGCCCAGCTGGCCGTGCACGGCAGCGACGACCACGCGGCCGCTGCCGCCGCACAGGACAGGGAAGAAGACGCATGAGCGGATCAGGCGCTTTCGACCCGGTGCGCATCGGCATCGTCTCCATCAGCGACCGCGCCTCCAGCGGCACCTATGAAGACAAGGGCCTGCCCTCGCTGAAGGAATGGCTGGGCCGGGCGCTGAAGAACCCCATCGAGTTCGAGCCCCGCCTGATTCCCGACGAGGCCGAGCGCATCAGCGCCACGCTGATCGAGCTGGTCGACGCCGGCTGCTCGCTGGTGCTGACCACCGGCGGTACCGGACCCGCCCTGCGCGACGTGACGCCCGAGGCCACGCTGGCCGTGGCGCACAAGGAAATGCCGGGCTTCGGCGAGCAGATGCGCCAGATCAGCCTGCGCTTCGTACCCACCGCGATCCTCTCGCGCCAGGTGGCGGTGATCCGCGACAGGAGCCTGATCATCAACCTGCCAGGCCAGCCCAAGTCGATCGCCGAAACGCTCGAAGGGCTGAAGGACACCGAAGGCGTTCAGGTGGTGCCGGGCATCTTCGCGGCAGTGCCCTACTGCATCGACCTGATCGGCGGGCCGTACCTCGAAACCGACGATTCGGTCTGCAAGGCCTTCAGGCCAAAGTCGGCCATCCGCGCCCGCTGAGGCCGTTCTACTGGGTTCTACTGGGCCTCGCGCCCCCTGGCCTCCACGTCCTTCAGGCAGGCATTGATCGCCGCGTTCGACGCCAGCTCGTAGCAGCGCGCTGCGGCCGCGCGCATCGCCTTCTGCTGCTCGTGGCGCTCCTGCGCGCTGTCGATCTGGTAGCCCATGAGCCACTTCATGGCCAAGGCAAGCACGATGCCGAAGCCGATCGCGAAGCCGACCACCGTCGATCGCCAGGTTCGCACCGGCGCGGCGGGAGGTGCCGAGCCGTAACCCACGTCGAGGGCCATCGGTGGCTGCGCCGCCGAGCCGCCATGGACCCTGCGGCGCTGCGGGGCGCGCGGCTCGGCCTTCGCCTGGGTGAAAGACTTGTTGTCGTAGCGGTTGCTCATCGATCTGCGTGCATGGGTGTGAGTCCGGGCGGGATTGTCCAACACCCGGCCCCCGCAAGCTGAAACGGCAGCCGGCGCGCTACTTCACCGGAATGAAGAAGGGCACGCCCTTGTTCTTCACCATGGTCACGACGAACTTCGCCGGTCTGGTGCTGCTGGCGTTGCGGCCCACGGTGTGGATGTCTCCCGGGGCTTCGTAGAAGGTCTGGCCGGGCGTCAGCGTGACCTCCCGGCCGCCCTGCACACCCATCACGATGGAGCCTTCGAGCACGTAGACGAACGCATGGGCGTCGTGACGATGCACGGGGTCGACCGAGCCCGGCGGAAAGTCCACCGTGAACACGATGGCTTCCTTGCCGGGCATGTCCGCCAGGTCCTTGGCGCTGAGCATGGTCACGGCGGCTTCGGGGGCGGCCGCGGCAGGCATGGCGGCGAATGCGCCAAGGACGATGCCGAACGGGATGCAGACGGCCCTGATGAAACGGTTCATGGCTGTGTTCCTCGTCGCTCAGGCCGTCGCGCGCTGCGCCAGCCACTCGTCGAAGCGGATCGTGCCCAGGCGCGGCTTCGATCCGGGCGTCAGCGAGCCGTCGTCGAGCTGCACGCCGAAGTAGCGCGCGCCGGGATCGGTCACGACCTTCCGGGCGTCGCCCGTCGCCGCGAAGAAGCGGCGCACCAGCGCATCGAGCGGCAGGGCCTCGGGCCCGGCGATCTCGATCCGGCCGTGCGCCGGCCGCTCGGTCACGACCTCGGCCAGCGCCGCCGCCACGTCGTCGGCCGCCATCGGCTGGATGAGCGCGTCCGAGAGCCGCGCCACGCCGTCCTGCACGCCCGACGCCGCGATGGCGCCCACGAACTCGAAGAACTGCGTCGCCTGCACGATGGTGTAGGGCACGGGCGAGGCCTCGATCAGGTCTTCCTGGAGCTGCTTGGCACGGAAGTAGCCGCTGTCGAGCAGCCGCGCGGTGCCGACCACCGACAGCGCGATGTGATGCGCCACGCCGGCCTTCACCTCGGCCGCGAGCAGGTTGCGCCCCGCGGTCGCGAAGAAGTCGAGCGCCGCCTTGTCCTCGAACGAGGGCGAGTTCGCCACGTCGACGACGACGCGGGCGCCCGCGAGCGCTTCGTCCAGGCCCTCGCCGGTGAGTGTGTTGACGCCCGTGGACGGCGATGCGGCGACGACGTCGTGGCCGGCCTCGCGCAGGCGGGCGGCGAGCTTGGAGCCGATGAGGCCGGAGCCTCCGATGATGGTGATTTTCATGGTCGATTCCTTGGTCAAGAAGGTGTGGGAAAGAGCGCCCCGATGGCTGCCCTCGCCTTCAAGACGTCCGACCCCACGCGCCTGTGACAGCCGGATCGTTCTTCTTTCCAGATCGGCCTGAAAACCCTTCCTAAGCCTTCTCCGCCCCGAAACCGTGCGTGTCGGCCGCCTGCTCGCAGGGCACCCGCTCGGCCTGCACGGTCGAATGGTGGATGTCGAAGCGCTCGGCCAGCATCGCGCGCAGCCGCTGCACGAGCGGCGCCAGGTCGCCCACATCCGGCGTGCACACCACGTGCACGCTCAGGCTCACCTTGCCGCTGGACAGCGCCCACACATGCAGGTCATGCAGGCTCGCGACGCCTTCGCTGCCCAGCAGCGCGCCCTCGACCGCCGGCAAATCCACTTCTTCGGGCACGCCTTCGAGCAGCACGTTGAGGCTCTCGCGCAGCAGGCGCCAGGTGCGCGGCAGCACCCAGAGGCCAATGGCGACGGCGATCACCGAGTCGACCCAGCCCCAACCGGTGAAGCGGATCACGATGGCGCCCACGATCACGCCGATGGAGCCCAGCATGTCGGCCCACACCTCCAGGTAGGCGCCCTTCACGTTGAGGCTCTCGTCCTTGCCCGACGCCAGCAGCCGCATGCCGATGAAGTTGACCGCGAGGCCGCCTGCGGCCACCAGCAGCATCATGGTCGACTGGATCTCGGCCGGCTGCGAGATGCGCCTGTACGCCTCGTACAGCACGTAGATCGCCACGAAGAAGAGCAGCACCGCGTTGAGCACCGCCGCCAGGATCTCGAAGCGGTAGTAGCCGAAGGTGCGCCGCCTGTCGGCCGGCCGCTTGCCGATGCGGATGGCCACGAGCGAGATCGCCAGCGCGACCGTGTCGGTGAACATGTGCGCCGCGTCGGACAGCAGCGCGAGGCTGCCCGACACCAGTCCGCCCACCACCTCGGCGACGAGATAGAGCGAGGTCAGCAGCAGCGCCCAGCGCAGTGCCTTCTCGTTGCCGCCGGTGGCGTGCGAATGCTCATGTGCCATGGGAACCTCGCAGTGAAGGATCGAGCGGCGCGCCGTGGGCCTGCTGCTGCACTTGCACCTGCCCCTCCTCCTCGTCGCGCCGGTGCGCGATGCGATAGAGCAGCGGCAGCACCAGCAGCGTCAGCGCGGTCGAGGACAGGATACCGCCGATCACCACCGTGGCCAGCGGCCGCTGCACCTCGGCGCCGGTGCCGGTGGCGATGGCCATCGGCACGAAGCCCAGCGAGGCGACCAGCGCCGTCATCAGCACCGGCCGCAGCCGCGTGAGCGCGCCCTCGCGGATGGCCGCGTCCAGCGGCAGGCCGCCCTCTCGCAGGTTGCGGATGAAGGAGATCATCACCAGCCCGTTGAGCACCGCCACGCCCGACAGCGCAATGAAGCCCACCGCCGCAGATATCGACAGCGGAATGCCGCGCATCCACAGCGCCACGATGCCGCCGGTGAGCGCGAACGGAATGCCGGTGAACACCAGCAGCCCGTCCTTGATGTTGCCGAACATCGCGAACAGCAGCGTGAACACCAGCAGCAGCGAGACCGGTACCACCACCTGCAGCCGCTGCGTGGCCGAGGCGAGGTTCTCGTACTGCCCGCCCCACACGGTCCAGTAGCCCGCGGGAATCTTCACCTTGCCCATCGCCTCCTCGGCCTCGGCCACGAAGGAACCCAGGTCGCGCCCGCGCACGTTGGCACTGACCACGATGCGGCGCTTGCCGTCCTCGCGGCTCACCTGGTTGGGGCCGGGCGCGATGTCCAGCGTGGCCACCTCGCCCAGCGGGATGAAGCTGGTGCGCAGGCCTTCGGCGCCCGCGCCCTTGGGCAGGGCCACAGGCAGGCGCTTGATAGCCTCCAGGTCGGTGCGCAGTTCCTCGGGCAGGCGCACGATGATGTCGAAGCGCCGGTCGCCATCGAACAGCGTGCCCGCCTCGCGCCCGCCGACGGCGGCGGAGATGGCGTCCTGCACGTCGCCCACGTTGAGGCCGTAGCGCGCGGTCTTGCTGCGGTCGATGTTCACCGTGAGCATCGGCAGGCCCGTCGTCTGTTCCACCTTCACCTCTGCCGCGCCGGCGATGCCGTTGAGCACGCCGGACACTTCGGCCGCAGTCTTGTTCAGCACGTCCATGTCGTCGCCGAAGATCTTCACCGCCACGTCGCTGCGCACGCCGGAGATCAGCTCGTTGAAACGCAGCTGGATCGGCTGCGAGAACTCGTAGTTGTTGCCCGGCAGCTTCTCCACTTCTTCCTGCACCGCCGCGAGCACTTCCGCGCGAGAACGCTTCGGCGAGGGCCACTCGCTCTCGGGCTTGAGCATGATGTAGCCGTCGGAGATGTTCGGCGGCATCGGGTCGGAGGCGATCTCCGCCGTGCCGGTGCGCGCGAACACCCGCTCGACCTCCGGAAACTTCGCCTTCAGCGTGCGCTCGAGCTGCTTCTGCATCTCCACCGACTGCGTGAGGCTGGTGCCCGGAATGCGCAGCGCCTGGATGGCGAAGTCGCCCTCGCTCAGGCTCGGCACGAACTCGGTGCCCAGCCGCGTGGCCAGCAGGCCCGACAGCACCACGGTCACAACCGCGAAGGTGATGACCAGCGGCTTGGCAGCCATGACGCGCGCCAGCAGCGGCTCGTAGCCGCGCTTGGCCCAGGCCATCAGGCGGTTCTCCTTCTCGCTCACCTTGTTGCCGATGAAGAGCGCAACCGCCGCCGGAATGAAGGTGATCGACAGGATCATCGCGCCCAGCAGCGCGATCACCACGGTGAAGGCCATCGGGTGGAACAGCTTGCCCTCGACACCCGTGAGCGCAAAGATCGGCAGGTACACGATCATGATGATCAGCTGGCCGAACAGCAGCGGGCGCCGCGCCTCCTGCGAGGCCGCGAACACTTCGTGGAAGCGCTCGCTGCGCGTGAGCGGCCGTCCCTTGTGTGCCTGCGCATGGGCCAGGCGCCGCACGCAGTTCTCCACGATCACCACCGCCCCGTCGATGATGATGCCGAAGTCCAGCGCGCCCAGGCTCATGAGGTTGGCGCTGACCTTCTGGTTCACCATGCCCGTGAAGGTGAAGAGCATCGACAGCGGAATCACCAGCGCGGTGATGACGGCCGCGCGGATGTTGGCCAGGAACAGGAACAGGATCGCGATGACCAGCACCGCGCCCTCGAACAGGTTCTTCTTCACCGTGGCGATGGCCTTGTCGACCAGCACCGTGCGGTCGTACACCGTCACGGCCTTCACGCCGGCCGGCAGCGTGCGGTTGATCTCCTGCATCTTCCTGTCGACGGCCTGCGACACGGTGCGGCTGTTCTCGCCGATCAGCATGAACACCGTGCCCAGCACCACCTCGCGGCCGTTGTCGGTGGCAGCGCCGGTGCGAAGCTCACGGCCGATGCCGACCTCGGCCACGTCCTGCACGCGCAGCGGGATGCCGTTGGCGTTGCCCAGGATCACGTTGCCGATGTCCTCCGCCGACTTCACCTGCCCGGGCGCGCGGATGAGGTACTGCTCGCCGCGCTTCTCGATGTAGCCCGCGCCCACGTTGGCGTTGTTGCGCTCCAGCGCAAGAACGATGTCGCTCATCGTGAGGCCGTGGGCCAGCAGCTTGGCCGGGTCGGGCGCGATCTGGAACTCCTTGGCGAAGCCGCCGATGGAATTGATCTCGGTCACGCCCGGCACGTTGCGCAGCTGCGGCTTGATGATCCAGTCCTGTATCTCGCGCAGGTCGGTGGGCGAGTAGGGCTTGCCTTCGGCATTCCTGGCCCCCTCCTCCGCCTCGACGGTCCAGAGGTAGATCTCGCCGAGGCCGGTGGAAATCGGCCCTATCACCGGCGAGATGCCGCGCGGCATGCTCTCCCGCGCGGACTGGATGCGCTCGTTGACGAGCTGCCGCGCGAAGTAGATGTCGGTGCCGTCCTTGAAGATCACCGTCACCTGCGAGAGGCCGTAGCGCGAGAGCGAGCGCGTCTGCTGCAGCCCCGGCAGGCCGGCCATGACGGTCTCTATCGGGTAGGTCACGCGCTGCTCGGTCTCCAGCGGCGAGTAGCCGGGCGCGGCGGTGTTGATCTGCACCTGCACGTTGGTGATGTCGGGCACGGCGTCGATGGGCAGCTTCTGGTAGCTGAAGATGCCCAGCGCCGCCATGCCGAACACGGCGAGCAGCACCAGCCAGCGCTGCTCGATGGAGAAGCGGATGATTCGTTCGAACATGCGGGCTTCCTCAGTGGGTGTGCGTGGCCGAGCTCTTGCCCTGCTGCGACTTCACGACGAAGCTGCCGCCGGCCGCGTAGGCCGCGCCGGGCTTCAGCCCGCCGACGATCTCGACGCGCCTGCCGTCGCTGCGCCCGGTCTGCACGTGCTGCGGCATGAAGCCGCCGGGCACGCGCAGGAACACGGTTGGCTTGTCTTCCACCGTCTGCACCGCGTCGGCCGCGACGGTCACGGGCGCCTCCGTCTCCGAGGCCACCAGCTCGACGTTCACGAACAGGCCCGGGCGCCAGATGCGCTCGGGGTTGGTCAGCGTGACGCGTGCCGTGGCGGTGCGGGTCTGCGCGCCGATCAGCGAGCCCACGTACGACACCTTGCCGGTCGCGGTCTGGTCGAAGGCGGTGGACCGGATCTTCACCGGCTCGCCGATGCGCACCAGGTTCAGGTTATTGGCGGCCACGCTGATCTCGGCCCACACGGTCGACAGGTCGGAGATGGTGAAGACGTTGACCGCCTCGCCCACCGATTCGCCGAGCGAGATGTGCTTCTCGACCACCATGCCGTCGAAGGGTGCGCGCAGTTCGTAGCGGCCCAGCGCCGACGAACCGGGCGTGGCGCCCAGCGCCAGCAGCTTCTGGTTGGCGTTGGCCACGGCGATGCGGGCCTCCTGCATGGCCTGCTCGGCCTGCAGGTAGTCCTGCTGCGGCGAGATCTTTTCCTCCCACAGCTTCTTCTCGCGCTCGTAGGTGGTGCGCGCCAGCTCCAGCCGGCGCTGCGCCGACTGCAGCTCGCTGCGCTGCTCCGAAAGCCCCGGGCTCGACAGCACCGCGAGCACCTGCCCGCGCCTGACCTCCTGGCCCAGGTTGGCCGACACGCTGTCGACCACGCCCGCCACGCGCGGCACCACATGGGCCGTGCGGTCTTCATTGAACTTGATCTCGCCGGGCAGCTGCAGCGACAGCTTGATGCGCGCGGGGCCGGCGCTTTCGACGGAGATGTCGGCGGCCTTGACCTGCTCGTCGGTGAAGGCGATCTTTTCCTCGTCTTCCTTGTGCGCGGCGGATTTCTCCTCGACCTTGGCCTCACCCGAAGCAGACTTGGCTTCACCCTTGCCTTCCTCGGCGTGGTGTTCCTTGTCGCCGTGGCCCTTGGCCTCGCCGTGGCTGTGGTCGTGGTCTTCGCCGGCCTTGGCCTCCTTGTGGCCCTCTTCCTTGTGGCCGCCCTCCTCGTGGTGCTCGCCGTCGCCATGGCCTGCGGCTTCCGAATGGCCGGCCGCCTCGGGCTTGGCTGGCGCGCTGCGCAGGATCAGCGCCCCGGCGCCCGCGCCCAGCGCGAGCACGGCCGCGATGGCGATCAGCTGCTTCCTGCCGACACGCTCGGCGAAGGTCTTGCGTTCTTCTGTGTTCATGATCTGTGGAATTCCTTGATTGCTTTTCAGCGCGTGGCGGGCGCCGTCGCGGGAGAGGTTTCGCCGCCTTCATTGCCCAGCAGCCGGTCGAGCTCGCCCGCGGCGCGGTGCGCATCGGCCAGCGCGAGCAGGTACTGCGCGCGCACCTGGAACAGCGTGCGCTGCGCATCGAGCGCCTCCAGGAAGCTGAACTTGCCCAGCTCGAAACCCTTGGTCGCGGCCTTGTAGGCGCTCTCGGCGCCGGGGAGCGCATCGCGCTGCAGCGTCTCGGCGGTGGCGTGCGCGGAGCGCAGGCGCTCGGTGGCCTGGGCCACGTCGGTGCCCAGCTGCAGCTCGGCGGCGGCGAGGTCGTCGCGTGCCTTTTCCTCGCGGCTCAGGGCTTCGGCGACGTTGCCCCGGTTGGTGTCGAAGATCGGCAGCGGCACCGACAGGCCCAGCACCACCTGGTTGCGCCGGCTGCCGCCGTTCTCGCCCTCGGAGGCCGGCACGCGCTTGGCGCCGAGCGAAACGGTCACGTCGGGAATGCGCCTGGCGCGCTCCAGGTCGGCCAGCGCCTTGCGCCGCTCCACTTCCAGCCGGGCCTGCCGCACCACCGGTGCATCGACCAGCCGGTTGGCGATGTCCTGCGCCGAGGCCGTCGCGGGCAGCTGGTCGACCGCGCCGTCCACCTGCGTGAAGCGCGGGCTCGGGTTGCCCCACAACGCCGCGAGCTGCTGGCGCGCGGAGCGCAGCGTGCCCTCTGCCTGCATCAGCTCGACGCGGATGCCGGCCTCGGCCACGCGCGCCTTGGTTTCCTCCAGCGGCGAGACCTTGCCTGCCGCGACGCGGTTGGCCGCGGCACGGGTGGCGGCCTGCGCGAGGCCCACCGAATCCTGCGCAAGCCGCAGGCGCTCCTGCGCGGTGAGCACGTCGAAGAAGGCGGTGACGGTGGCCGCGCGGATCTCTGCGCGGCGCCCTGCCAGCGCCGACGCGGCCTGGTCGCGCGCCCGCTCGGCCGCCGTGACGCGGGCCGAGCGCTTGCCGCCCAGTTCGATGGGCTGGCTCAGCTGCAGCGTGGTGGTGCGGTTGTCGCGGCGCAGGTCTTCGAGCTGCGCGTCGAGCGTGGGATCGGGCCAGGCGCCGGCCTGGACGATGGCGGCCTCGGTGGCCTCCTGCTCGCGCAATGCGGAAGACAGGCCGGGGTTGGCCTGCATCGCCATCGCAACGGCACTGCGAAGCGTGAGCGGGCCCGCGGGCTCCTGCACGCGTGGGGCATTGGCCGCGCCGGACTGCGCGGGTTGTGAATAGAGGGCACCGGCCGAGGCCTGGGCGACCTGCGAAAAAGCCGGGGGCGCCGCCATGGCCAGCACGGCCAGCGGCACGAAGAGCGTGCGCATCGAATTCTCCTGGGTTGCGAAACAACGGACGGACGAATTCGGCGAGAGCTCGGCTAGCTGATGGTGGGTATCAGAAGGGGGTTGTGTTCTCTCGCCGAATCAGGAGGCGAGAGACCAGTCGGGGCGGACCGGCACGTCGGAGACATGCGAGGCGAAGCGCTCGTCGGGCGTCGCGCGCAGCGGCTGCGCCTCGTGCGCCGCCGACTGCGCCGGCTCGTCCAGCGCGTCAGCATGCTGGGCATGGCCGAAATGGCAGACCGCGCAATCGCCCACAACGGCGTTGGGCTGGGTGCTCGAGTTCTTCTGCGCGCCTTCGCCGCTGTGGCTGCGGTCGGTGCCGCGCGTCTCGCTTTCGTGATGGCCCCAGTGGTCGGGCCGTGTGTCGCGCTCATGCTGGCAGTACGCCGATGCCGACGCCCAGCTGAACTGGAACGGCAGCAAGGCGAGCATGAGAATGAGGAACCAGCGGCGCATGGAGGCAAAAAGTATATCGGCGGCCTGCATCGGGCATTTGGGCAATGGCCCTGCAAGGCGCAGGCCCTGAAGAATGCGGGCCGGCGCAATGTACGACCGCGGGGCGAGGCTTTGTCTGTCAGCAGGATTACCGAAACGTAACCCCCGTATCGGAAGTGCTTCGATACCATCCGCAGATGCGAATCCTTGTCATCGAAGACGAGCCCAAGCTGGGCGACTACCTCAAGAAGGGCCTGGAGGAGAACGGCTACGTCGTCGACATAGCCCGCGATGGCATCGAGGGGAAGTACCTCGCCACCGAGGGAGACTACGCGCTGATCCTTCTCGACGTGATGCTGCCCGGCATCGACGGCTTTGCCGTGCTGCAGGCTATCCGGCGCACGAAGAACGTGCCCGTGCTGGTGCTCACGGCGCGCGACAAGGTGGAAGACCGCGTACAGGGCCTGCAGCAGGGCGCCGACGACTACCTCGTGAAGCCCTTCTCCTTCTCCGAGCTGCTGGCGCGCGTTCAGGCCCTGCTGCGCCGCGGCAAGCCGCAGGAATCCACCGTGCTGCGGCTGGCCGACCTGGAGGTCGACCTCGTCAGCCGCAAGTGCATGCGCAACCGCACGCGGCTGGACCTCACCGCCAAGGAGTTCACGCTGCTGCTGGTGCTGCTGCGCCGGCGCGGGCAGATCCTCTCGCGCACCACGCTCGCCGAGCAGGTGTGGGACATGAACTTCGACAGCGACACCAACGTGGTCGAGGTGGCCATCCGCCGGCTGCGCAGCAAGCTCGACGATCCGTTCGAGGTGAAGCTGCTGCACACCGTGCGCGGCATGGGCTACGTGCTCGAAGACCGCTCCTGGCATTGAGCCCCCGGCCGCGATCCCTGCAGAGCCGGCTGTCGCTCTGGCTCGCCGCGCAGACCCTGTTCGGGCTGAGCGTGATCTGCTTCGCCATCTATCTGGTCACGGCCTGGAATTTCGGGCAGAAACAGGAAGAGGAACTCTCCAACAAGGCCGAGCTGGTGCAGCACCTGCTGCAGGAGGCGGAAAAAGGCGGCGACCTCGTCTTCCTGCGCCACAAGCTCGACGACTTCTTCTCGATGCAGGACGACGTGACCCTGTCGATCTCCGCCGGCGGCAGGCAGCTCTTCGAATCGCGCCCCACGGCCGGCGGCAAGTGGATGCTGCGCGACCTGCAGGTGCCCTGGACGCAGGCCGGCGCCACCACCCAGCTCGCGGTGCGCATCGGCGTGAACACCGCGCAGGAAGCCCAGCTGCTGCGCCGCCTGGCGTGGACCCTGCTGGGCGCCGTGGTGCTGGGCACCGCGCTGGTTTCGCTCACGGGCATGTGGCTGGTGCGCCGCGGCCTGAAGCCCCTGAAGACGCTCACCGAGCGCACCGCCGCGATGGCGCCCGACAAGGCCAACCAGCCCATCGACGCCGACGACTTCGCACAAGAGCTGCGCCCCTGGATCACCCAGTTCAACGCCCTGCTGCTGCGGGTGCAGCGCGCCTACGTGCAGCTCGAATCCTTCAACGCCGACGTGGCACACGAGCTGCGCACGCCGCTGGCCAACCTGATCGGCTCCACCGAACTCGCGCTCACGCGCCCACGCAGCAACGAGGAGCTGCAGACCGTGCTCGCATCTAACCTCGAGGAGGTCGGGCGGCTCTCCGGCATCGTCACCGACATGCTGTTCCTCTCGCAGGCCGAGCGCGGCGCGCCGATGCGCACCCGGGCCGTGACGAGCCTGGCCGCGCAGGCCACGGACGTGATCGACTTCTACGACGCCATGCTCGAGGAAGCCGGCCTGCGCGCCGAGGTGCGCGGCGACGCCATGGCCGACGTAGATGCCGCATTGGTACGCCGCGCGCTCTTCAACCTGCTGGGCAACGCGATCCGCTTTGCCACGCCCGCTTCGACGATACGCATCGAGATCGGCGAGGAAAGCGCGACCGAGTTCGCCGTGGCCGTGGTCAACAAGGGCGAGCCCATCGCCCCTGCCGCCCTGCCCCGCCTGTTCGAGCGCTTCTACCGCGCCGCGCGGGCCCGCGACGGCTCGACGCGCCACCACGGGCTGGGCCTGTCGATCGTGGAAGCCATCGCTCGCATGCACGGCGGGCGGGTGTTCGCCGCGAGCCGGGGCGGCGAGACGCGCATCGGCTTCACCGTGGCGAAGCGCTGATCGAATTCAGGGCTTCGCGTGCGCGGCGTCTGCCGCTACCGCTTGCTTGCGGCCGATGAACAGGTTGATCAGCGGCCCCGTCATTGCGGTGGTGGCCAGCGCCATCACCAGCAGCATGGTGAAGAGCTCAGGGCCGATGAGGCCCGCGTCGAGGCCGATCTTCATGACGATGAGTTCCATCAGTCCGCGCGCATTCATCAGCGAACCGGTGGCTAGGCTGTCGCGCCATCCGTAGCCCGCCATGCGCGCACCGGCCGCGCCGCCGGCGATCTTGCCCACGGTGGCCACGCCCACGATCAGCAGCATCGCGCCCAGGCTCGCCCCCGAGAAGGCGTTGGCCGTGGTGCCCAGGCCGGCGAGCGCGAAGAAGAGCGGCATCAGCACCACGATGGAGATCGGCTCGATGCGCTCGGTGAGCGACTTCAGCAGGCGGTCGTCGCGCGGCAGGCAGGCGCCGAACAGGAATGCGCCGAACACCGCGTGAAGATGCAGCCACTCGGTGACCAGCGAGGTCGCCAGCAGGCCGATCATCAGCGCCGCCATCACGGTTGTCGAAGGCTCGCCCTCGGGCGCCTTCACGCGCAGCAGCCACGCGAAGGCCGGCTTGAGCCCGAGGAACAGCGCCGCCAGCACCACCGCCATGCCCAGCGTGGTCTTCAGCAGTCCCTGGTAGCCCTCGCCCGCGCCGACCAGCGCGATCACCACCGCGAGCAGGATCCAGGCGAACACGTCGACCACGGCCGCCGCACTCAGCGAGAGCTGCCCGAAAGGCGTGCGCGTCATGCCGCGGTCCTTCAGGATGCGCGCCATCACCGGAAAGGCGGTGATCGACAGCGCCGCCGCGATGAACAGCGCGAAGGGCCAGAAGGCCACGCCGGCCGGCGCGAGCGTGGGATGCAGCGCCGGCGCGATCGCGATGCCCAGCGCCATCGGCACGACCACGCTCAGCACGCCCACGTAGCCCGCCGAGCGCAGCTGCTCGCGCACGCCCTTGGAAGCCCGCAGCTCCAGGCCGACGACGAACATGAAGAGCACCAGCCCCAGCGTGGAAAGGGAAGACAGCCCCTGCAGCGATTCCTTGGAGAACAGCTGCGCGTGCAGCGAGGGAAAGAGCGCCCCCATCACCACCGGCCCGAGCATCAGGCCCGCCGCCATCTCGCCGACCACGCCGGGCTGGCCGACGTGGCGAAGGATCCAGCCGCACAGGCGCGCGGTGACCAGGATGACGATGAGCTGCAGCAGGAGCGAGGTGACGGACATCGAAGGACTCTGGCTGGGGAACGGAAACCCGGCCTATGTTAGTCCCAAGCCATGTCGCGGAGCCAGCCGGGCCTGCCCTCCCGGCTGCCCTCCCAGCCTGCCCGTTCCCTCACTTCGGCGCGCGCATCAACCGCAGTCCGTTGGCCACCACCAGCAGGCTCGCACCCATGTCCGCGAACACCGCCATCCACATCGTCGCGCTGCCGAACACGGCGAGCACGAAGAACACGGCCTTGATGCCCAGCGCGAGCGTGATGTTCTGCCACAGCACCGAGTGGGCGCGGCGCGAGAGGCGGATGGTTTCGGGAATGCGGCGCAGGTCGTCGTTCATGATGACCACGTCGGCCGCTTCCATCGCGGTGTCGGTGCCGGCGCCGCCCATCGCGAAGCCGATGTCGGCCCGGGCGAGCGCGGGGGCGTCGTTGATGCCGTCGCCGGTCATCGCGGCCGCGCCGTAGCGTTGCTGCATGGCCTTGACGGCGTCGAGCTTCTCCTCGGGCAGCAGGTTGCCGCGCACGTCCTCGATGCCGGCGTGGGCGCCGATGGTCCTGGCGGTGGCGGTGTTGTCGCCGGTGAGCATCACCGGCACCACGCCGAGCGAGCGCAGTTCGGCCACCGCCGCCTGCGACGATTCCTTGATGGTGTCGGCCACGGCGAACAGCGCGAGCACGGCCTTGTCGGACGCCAGCAGCGTGACGGTGCGGCCGGCCTCCTCGTGGCGCTGGAGCTCGGCTTCGAGCGACGGCATGCAGAGGCCCCGCTCCTCGATCAAGCGGTGATTGCCCAGCACGTAGACCTGCCCCTCATGCGCGGCCTGCACGCCGCGGCCGGGCAGCGCGGTGAAGTCGGCGACTTCGCCCTGCTCGCCCTTGAGCCCTTCGGCAATCGCCTTGGACACCGGGTGGTCGGAGCGGCCCGCGATGCTGGCGGCAATGGCGAACACCGCCGCCTGGTTGCCGGCCGAAGAATCGCCGACCAGCGACGACTCCACCAGCTTCGGCTTGCCTTCGGTGATGGTGCCGGTCTTGTCGAGCGCCACCGCCTTGAGCTTGCGCGCCTCTTCGAGGTACGTGCCGCCCTTGATGAGAATGCCGCGCCGTGCCGCCGAGGCCAGCGCGCTCACCACCGTGACCGGCGTGGAAATGACGAGCGCGCACGGGCAGGCGATGACCAGCAGCACCAGCGCCTTGTAGATGGCCTGCGTCCAGGTCCAGTCCATCAGGAACGGCGTGAGCACCGCAACGGCCAGCGCCAGCACGAAGACGGCGGGCGTGTAGATGGCAGCAAACCTGTCGACGAAGCGCTGCGTGGGGGCGCGCGAGCCCTGGGCTTCCTCGACCGCGTGGATGATGCGCGCGAGCGTGGTGTTGGCGGCCACGGCCGTCACGCGGAACTCGAGCGCGGCGGTCTGGTTGATGGTGCCGGCGAACACCTGGTCGCCGATGGTCTTGTCGACCGGAATGCTCTCGCCGGTGACCGGTGCCTGGTCGATGGCGCTGGTGCCTTCGGTGACGATGCCGTCCAGCGGCACGCGACCGCCGGGACGGATGCGCGCGATGGCCTGCAGCGGCACCTCGCTCGCCATCACCGTCTTCCAGCCGCCGTCGGCCTGCTTGATTTCGGCCTGCTCGGGCGCGAGGGCCAGCAGGCTCTGGATCGCGTTGCGCGCGCGGTCCACGGCGCGGGCCTCGATGAGTTCGGCAATCGCGTAGAGCGCCATCACCATCGCGGCCTCGGGCCACTGGCCGATGATGAATGCGCCGGTGACGGCCACCGCCATCAGCGCGTTGATGTTCAGGCGGCCGCGCACCAGCGCCGCGAAGCCCTTCTTGTAGGTATCGAGCCCCGCGAGGCCGATGGCGCCCAGCGCCAGCGCCATCTCGAACGCCATGAAGCCCCGGCCCTCCAGCCCCATGAAAGAGACCGACTCGGCCGCGACGGCCAGCACCAGCGCCGCGACCAGCCGCGCCAGGCCAGCGCTCATGCCGGCGATCTTCGCGGGTGCTGCAGGAGCGGCCTGCGCGCCCGGGGCATTCAGCGGCTCGGGCTTGAAGCCGGCCTTGCGGATGGCGGCCAGCGCATCGGGCAGCACGCCGTCGTCGGTGGTGATGGCCATGGTGCGCTCGCCGAGGCGGAAGCGCAGCGCCTTGACGCCGGCAATGGGCTCCAGCGCGCGGCGGATCTCGGACTCTTCCACCGCGCAGTCCATGGTGGGAATGCGAAAGAGCAAGGCGCCCTTGGGCACGTCGCCGACATCGGGCGCCAGCGGAATCGGGCCGTGGCTGGCGGTGCTGCTGCAGCCGCAGCAGGCGTCGGCCGGCTTGGCCTTCGAGTGCTCGTGCGCGTGGTCATGTTCATGGCCGTGATCGTGGCCGTGCCCCTCCTCATGCGCATGCGGGTGAGGGTGCGCATGCGAGCGCGGCACGGTCGGGTTCAGGGCGTTCTGGTTCGTCATGGAATCGATTGGAAACCCTGAAGCAGGTGTAGAGTCAACCACCCATCTCCACCCTTTCATTTGCCGCATCATGAAAATCGGTGAACTGGCCAAGGCCGCGAACACGCCGGTCGAAACCATCCGGTACTACGAGCGCGAGCGCCTGCTGCCCGAGCCCGCGCGCACCGACGGCAACTACCGCATCTACGACGAGGACCACGCCCAGCGCCTGGGCTTCATCCGCCGCTGCCGCTCGCTGGACATGACGCTCGACGAGATCCGCAGCCTGCTGAAATTCCGCGATGCGCCGCAGGAAGACTGCGGCGAGGTCAACCAGCTGCTGGACGACCACATCGGCCACGTGGCCGCGCGCATCGCCGAGCTGAAGACGCTGGAGAAGCAGCTGAAGGCGCTGCGCCAGCAGTGCTGCGGCCCCGAATCGGCGAACGCCTGCGGCATCCTGCAGGAGCTGGATACAGCCGCGCTCGCGCCCGAGACCTTCGGGCAGCACGCGGGCCACGTGCATGGCGCGCTGCACGCGCCGGCCAAGCGCGGCGGCTGACCGGTCGACCTGCCTACTTGCCGATCAGCTGCGTGAGCTTGTCCGCCTCGAAGCTCTCGTCGCGCGCGGCGTCGCCCGGCACGCAGTCCCTGCTGCCCGGCTGGGCCGACAGCTTCTCGATGGCCTGCCACAGCAGCGCGATCTGGTGTTCCTGGCCCGAGGCGTTGTCGATCAGGCCGCGCAGCGCCTGGCTCAGCGGGTCGTCGTTCTGCGTGACGCCGTAGGCGGAGAAGCCCATGCGCGAGGCGGTTTCCTCGCGCCGCGCGGCGGCTTCAGCCTCGATGATGCGCGCCGGGTTGCCCACCGCCGTGGCGCCCGCGGGCACCGGCTTGGTCACCACCGCGTTCGAGCCCACCTTGGCGCCGTCGCCCACCACGAAGCCGCCGAGCACCTTGGCGCCCGCGCCCACCACCACGTTGCGCCCCAGCGTCGGATGCCGCTTGGTGCCTTTGTAGAGCGAGGTGCCGCCCAGGGTCACGCCCTGGTAGATGGTGCAGCCGTCGCCGATCTCGGCCGTCTCGCCCACGACGACGCCCATGGCGTGGTCGAAGAACACGCGCTCGCCGATCTTGGCGGCGGGGTGGATCTCGATGCCGGTCAGCCAGCGCGACCAGTGCGCGATGAAGCGCGCGGGCCACTTGAAGCCATGGGTCCAACAGGCGTGCGCCCAGCGATGCAGCACCACGGCGTGGAAGCCGGGATAGACCGTGATCACTTCCCAGGCGCTTCGGGCGGCCGGGTCGCGTTCGAGGATGCACCGGATGTCGGCGCGCAGTCTGGAGAACATCGCTGCCTTATGCCTTCTGTCTGTTGTCGTTATATCGATAGGGGCCGCGCAGTCTAAGGCCGCGTGTCTTCGCGTACGAACGATAAGGTTTTAGTCGTTCCTGGGGGCCTTTCCGCCCTTGTCGCCCTTGTCTCCCCTGGGCGGCCGGGTCGCGTCGCTCATCGCCTTGGCGATGCCGCGCAGGATGTGGATCTCCTCCGGCGTGGGCTGGGCCCGGTTGAAGAGCTGCCGCAGCCTGGGCATGAGCTTCTTGGGCGCCTCGGGGTCGAGGAAGCCGATCTCCACCAGCGAGCGCTCCCAGTGGTCGAGCATGCCGGCCACGGCTTGCGCGTCGGCCGCCTGCACGGGCTGGATGGCCTCGCGCACCTCGTAGCCGCCCAGCGCCAGCCGCCATTCGTAGGCGACGACCTGGATGGCCGCGCCCAGGTTGAGCGAGCCGAACTTCGGGTCGGTGGGAATGCTCAGCGCCACGTTGCAGCGGTAGACGTCCTCGTTGCGCATGCCGAAACGCTCGGAGCCGAACAGGAAGGCCACGTGCTGGTCGCCCTGCTTTGCCAGGGGCTCCAGGTGCTCGCGCGGGGTGCGCGTGGGCGGGCCGAAGTCGCGCGGGATCATGGCGGTGGCGCACAGGTGGGTCACGCCGTCGAGGGCCTCGTCGAGCGTTTCGACGATGCGGGCGTTGGCCAGCACGTCGAGCGCGCCGCTCGCGCGCTGGATGGTTTCCTCGCGCCGCAGCACGTTGGCCCAGCGCGGGGCCACCAGCACCAGGTCGGAAAAACCCATGGTCTTCATGGCGCGGGCGGCGGCGCCCACGTTGCCGGCGTGGCTGGTCTGGATCAGGATGAAACGGGTGCGCATGGAGGGTTGGCGGACACTAACGGGCGGAGCCGGTAAAATCCCCCGATTCTCGCCGCCCGCATCGCCGGGCCGTCTCCGGGGGCCCTCCCCACCGTTCTTCCCACAATCCAATGTCGTCCCCCAACCTGCATCCCATGCTCAACGTGGCCGTCAAGGCCGCACGCGCCGCTGGCGCCATCATCAATCGCGCCGCCCTCGACGTGGAGGCCGTGCGCATCTCCCAGAAGCAGGTCAACGACTTCGTCACCGAAGTCGATCACGCCAGCGAGCAAGCGATCATCGAGACGCTGCTCGGCGCGTACCCGGGGCACGGCATCCTCGCGGAAGAATCGGGCAGCCAGTACGGCGCCAAGGACTCCGACTACGTCTGGATCATCGATCCGCTGGACGGCACCACCAACTTCATCCACGGCTTCCCGGTGTACTGCGTGTCGATCGCGCTGTCGGTGCGCGGCAAGATCGAGCAGGCCGTGGTGTACGACCCCACCCGCAACGACCTGTTCACCGCCACCAAGGGCCGCGGCGCCTACATGAACGAGCGCCGCATCCGCGTCTCGAAGCGCACCCGCCTCAACGAGTGCCTGATCTCCACCGGCTTCCCCTTCCGCACCGGCGACAACTTCAAGCAGTACCTGGCCATCATGGCGGACATGATGCCCCGCGCCGCCGGCCTGCGCCGCCCCGGCGCCGCCGCGCTCGACCTGGCCTACGTGGCCGCGGGCTTCACCGACGCCTTCTTCGAGACCGGCCTGAACCCCTGGGACGTGGCCGCGGGCTCGCTGCTGGTCACCGAGGCCGGCGGCCTGATCGGCAACTTCACGGGCGAGCCCGAGTTCATCGACCAGCGCGAATGCCTGGCCGGCGCTCCGCGCGTGTACGGGCAGCTGGTGCCGCTGCTCGCCAAGTATTCCAAGTTCGCCAACGTGGACGACAAGCTGCGCGCCAGCGACCGCGTTCGCGCCGTGTCGGCCTCCACCAAGGCGAGCGCGGGCACGGACGACGCCTCCGCCGACCTCTACGCCCGCAGCACGGTCACGGGCTTTGCCGACGAGGCCGCCGAAGCCCCGGCCCCTGCCGCCGCGCCTCCCGCGCCCCGCAAGCTCACGCGCGTGCGCCGCGAAGCGCCCGCCAACGGCGCCCCTTCCCAAGGCAACTCCTCCGCCAAGTGACGATGCCGGGGCCCAGCAGCACCGCGCCCCGGGTCCGAGCCGCTCTGCGCGTCGCGCTGAGCCACTATGTCGCGAGCGGGCTCACCGTCGCGCTGGGCCTGCTCTTCATCTCCGGCGGCATCCACCTGTGGCTGGGCACCCTCGCGGCCTCGACCGCCGCCACCGGCGTGATCGTCACCGCGCCGCCCGACCTGCCCGGCCCGCGCCGCGGCAAGTTTTTGCAGATGCTGCCGGCGCCGCTCATCGGGCTGCCGCTGTTCTTCGCGGTGCAGATGCTGCACAGCGCCCCCATCCGCCTGGGGCTGCTGCTGGTGCCCGCCACCTTCATGGCCTTCCTGGCCATGGCCTGGGGCAAGCGGGGCATCCCGATCGCCATCGCGGTGATGTTCTCGATGGTGTTCTCCATGGCCACGCAGGCGCCCGCCGGCATGGCCGACGTCATCGAGCGCACCTGGCACTTCGGGCTGGGCGCGGGGCTGTACGTGATCTGGGCCACGCTGGCCAACCTGGCGCTCAACGGGCGCTTTCGCACGCAGTCGATCGCCGACGTGCTGTATTCGCTGGCCGCGCTCATGCGCACCGAGGCCAGCCAGTTCCTGCCGCAGGACGAGACCCGCGACGTGCGCGACGTTCCCGCCCCCATGCTGGGCCGGCTGCTGCGCGAGCAGGCCGCGCTGGCCGACCAGCTGCAGGCCACGCGCGACATCGTGCTCGAATCGCCGCGCACCCCGCGCCGCCAGCGGCTGGCGGCCATGCTCGTGATCGTGCTCGAGATGCGCGACCAACTGCTGGCCAGCGAGCTCGACCTCGACACCCTGCGCGCACACCCCGCGCACGCCGAGGCGCTCATCGAGATGCGCCGCGTGCTCGAGGAGCTGGCCGACGAAACCATCGCCCTGGCCGACGCGCTCATGTTCGGCCGGCAACCCGACGCGGTGCCCGACCGCCGCCCGCGCCTGGCAGCCATCCACGTCTCGGCCGACGACAGCGCCGAGGGCGGCGGCCACATCGGCCCCACCGCGGCCATGCTCGCGCGCGGGCTGGCCAGCCGCATCGGCCACATCAACGACGAGGTGCTGCGCCTGTCGGCCATGGCGCGCGGCGACGTCGAGCCCAACCTGGCCGTGGTGCGCGCCAACTGGCAGCTCTTCGTGAGCCCCACCGACTGGTCGCTGCGCCCCTTCTTCACGCTCTGGAGCTGGGACCAGCCGCCGCTGCGCCACGCGATCCGCGCCGCGCTGGCCATCGCGGCCGGCTACGCCATCGCGGTGTCGATGCCCTGGGGCTCGCACGACTACTGGATCCTGCTGACCATCGTGGTTGTGCTGCGCGGCAGCCTTTCGCAGACGCTGGAGCGGCGCAACGCCCGCGTGGCCGGCACGCTGCTGGGCTGCGTGCTCGCGGTGGGGCTGCTGTCGGCGCATCCGTCGGCCTTGATGCTGCTGGTCATCGTCACGGTGTCGCAGGCCATCGCGCACAGCTTCGCGGTGCGGCGCTACCTCATTACCGCGGTGGCCGCCACCGTGCTGGGCCTGGTGCAGGCCCACATGCTGAACGTGGGCGTGGCGCCGATCTTCGCGCTCTTCGAGCGCATCGCCGACACGCTCATCGGTGCCGCGCTCGCCTGGGCCTTCTGCTACGTGCTGCCCTCGTGGGAGCGCACGCAGCTGCCGGCGCTGGTCGCACGCGTGCTCACCGCGCAGGCCCGCCATGCGCGCCTGGCGCTGGGCCTGGGCCAGCTCAAGGCCATCGACAGCAGCCCCGAGCTCGAATGGCGCCTCGCGCGCCGCGAGGCCTACGACAGCCTCTCGGCGCTGGTGCAGGCCACGCAGCGCTCGCTGTCGGAGCCGCGCGCTGTGCAGCCGCCGCTGGAGCCGCTGGAGCACCTGCAGGCCCACAGCTACCAGCTGCTCGCGCAGCTCAGCGCGGTGAAGTCGATGCTGGTGCTGCGGCGCGACCGCCTCACGCCGGCCGAGGTGGAAGGCCCCATCGGCCGCACCGCGCAGCGCATCGAGGCGGCCATCGGAACTATTCCAACCACCGGTCCCTCCCACCCCGAGAGTGCCGGTTCGACCACGGTCGGCGGCCCGATCCCCCTGCCCGACCCGTTCGACAACGACATCAGCCCCTGGCTGCTTCGCCGGCTCGACCTGGCCACGGCACTCGCCACGCAGCTGCGCGACGACGCGGCGCGCATTCTTCAACCTCTGAACGAGACAACAGAACAAGCGAAGACGACTCCCGCCTGATGACCAAAGAGATACTCGCCCATCCCTGGTTCGGCACCTGGCTTGCCGCACTGATCGCAGTTCCCCTCTCTCTTCTTGCCCACCGCATCGTCGGCCTGGTGCTCAGGCGGATCACCCGCCCCGCGCCGGCCATCCATGCGATGGTGGTCAACTGCAGGGCGCCCGCCCGGCTCGTGTTCCCGCTGGTGGCGCTCACCATGGTGTGGCAGGGCGCGCCGGACGACCTGCGCTTCATCGGCAACGTTCGGCACTTCACCGGCCTGCTGCTCATCGCCGCCACCACCTGGCTCGCGGTGAAGGCCATCAGCGGCTTCGCCGACGGCGTGCTCGCGCAGCACCCTTCCGACATCGCCGACAACCTGCAGGCCCGCCGCGTGCTCACGCAGACGCGCGTGCTCGCGCGCACCGCGATGACCGTGGTGGTCGTGGCGGGCGGCGCGATGATGCTCATGACCTTTCCGGGCGCGCGCCAGGTGGGCGCGAGCCTGCTGGCCTCTGCCGGGGTGATCGGCATCGTGGCCGGTCTGGCGGCCAAGCCGGTGTTCAGCAACCTCATCGCGGGGCTGCAGATCGCGCTGGCGCAGCCCATCCGCATCGACGACGTGCTGGTGGTCGAGGGCGAGTGGGGCCGCGTCGAGGAGATCACCGGCACCTTCGTGGTCGTGAAGATCTGGGACGAGCGCCGGCTGATCCTGCCGCTGACCTACTTCATCGAGAAGCCCTTCCAGAACTGGACGCGGCATTCGGCCCAGCTGCTGGGCGCGGTGTTCATCTACGTCGACTACGGCATGCCGCTCGCGCCGCTGCGCGCCGAGGTCGAGCGCATCGTGAAGGCCGCCCCCGAATGGGACGGCCGCTTCTTCAACCTGCGCGTGACCGACGCCACCGAGCGCACGATGCAGATCCGCGTGCTCTGCACCGCCGCCACCTCGGGCCTGACCTTCGACCTGCGCTGCAGCGTGCGCGAAGGCCTCATCGACTTCATGCAGCGCGAGTACCCGCAGTTCCTGCCGAAGATGCGCATCTCGGCCGACGGGCTGCCCGAGCGCGAACAGCCGCCGCAGCCGCCGCAACAAGGGCAGGCCCCGGCCTGATCCTGTCTTGAAGCCCGAGCCGGCCCCAGCCCCTGAACGCAAGTCCGCGCTCACGCGAGCGCTGCTCTATGCCTTTGCGGTGCTGTGCCTGGTGCTGGGCCTCATCGGCGTGATCGTGCCCGGCATGCCGACCACGGTGTTCATCCTGATGGCCGCATGGGCCGCGGCGCGCAGCTCGCCCCGGCTGCATGCCTGGCTGCTGAACCACCGCCTCTTCGGCCCGCTGCTGCACAACTGGGCCAACGGCCGCACCGTGAGCCGGCGCGCCAAGTGGAGCGCGACCGTGACGATGGCGGTTTGCGCAGTGATCGTCTCTTTCACCGCGCACCGTGCGTGGCTGGCCGCGCTGGCCATCGGGTGCATGGCCTGCGTGCTGGCCTGGCTCTGGTCGCGGCCGCTGCCTCCGGGTTAGCGGCGCGGCGGCTTTTCCGGTTCGGGCGCGGCGATGGCGCGCGCCGGAATAGGCACCGACATCACGATCGACGTGCGCGTCTCGCCCAGGTGGTTGATGCTGCTCACGAAGGCCTCCAGGTGTTCGATGTCGCGCGCCGCCACCTTCAGCACGTACGAGTCCTGCCCCGTCACGTGGAAGCACTCGAGCACCTCGCGCCTGCCCTCGAGCAGCTTCAGCAGCCGCGCCTTCTCGGGCTGCGGCGTGGTGATGCCCACGAGCGCCATCACCGTGTAGCCCACGTTGCGCGGCGGCACCACGGCGCGATAGCCGGCGAGCACGCCGGCTTCTTCGAGCCGCTTCACGCGCTCCGAGGTCGAGGGCACCGACAGGCCCACCTGCCGCGCCAGCGCGGTGAGCGAGGTGCGCGCATCGGCCTGCAGCACTTCGAGGATCTGCCAGTTCTTGCTGTCGATTTCCATGGATTTCAGGCTTCAGCCGATCGATTCGTCTTGAATTTAAGGCGGAAAGCGCATTCCGCCTGAGCTTCGCCATTTTCATCAGGCGACGTGGTAAAGACAATTTACAAATGGACTCTACCCTCTTCCTCAAGGCCCTCGTCATCGGGCTCTCCATCGCGGCACCTGTCGGCCCCATCGGCCTCTTGTGCATCCAGCGCACCCTCGCGCACGGCCGCACCATCGGCTTTCTCAGCGGGCTCGGCGCCGCGCTGGCCGACGCCTTCTACGGCGCCATCGGTGCGCTGGGCGTGTCGGCCGTCATCGCCTCGATGGTGGCGGCGCGCGTGCCGCTGGCGCTGGGCGGCGCGGCCTTCCTCGCGTGGATGGGCGTGCAGCTGCTTCGCGCGCCGGTCGCCACGCAGGCCCGGCAGGCCGCCGACGCCACCACGCCGCTGAAGGCCACGCTCTCGGTCTTCGTGCTGACGCTGGCGAACCCGATGACGATCCTGTCCTTCGTCGCGGTGTTCGCCTCCATCTCCACCGGCCACACCACGGGCGGCACCCAGGCCGCGACCGTGGTGCTCGGCGTGTTCCTGGGCTCCGCGCTGTGGTGGCTGGGACTGTCGACGATGGTGTCGTCGGTGCGACACAAGCTCAGTGCCAAGACCATGCAGTCGATCAACCGCCTGTCGGGCGCGATCCTGCTGGCCTTTGCGGTCTATCAGCTGTCGACGCTGCTGCCGCGCTGAGCCTGCGCCACCGCCTTTCGCCGCATCGGCGGAAGCTCCAGGTTCGTGAACGCGCGCAGCAGCCACTCGACCGGCCCATAGACGAAGCGGCCCAGCCACCAGCGGCTCAGCACCAGCTGCGCCGCGAAGATCGCGAAGGCGATGCCGGTGGCGGCCAGCGGGCCCATGGTGCCGATCCAGCGCAGCCCGTAGGCCAGGAAGAGCCACGCGCACACCAGCGACTGCGTCAGGTAGTTGGTCAGCGCCATGCGGCCTGCCGGTGCGAGCATGGCTTCGAGCACCCGGCCGCGCGGCGACAGCATCAGCAGCACCAGGCCGGCCGCGTAGGCCGCCGTGAGGAACGGGGCGGTGAGCAGCGTGGCCGCGAGGCCATAGAGCTCGCGCACCGGGTTGTCCAGCCGGATCGAAGGAAAGGCGTACACCGCCGCGCCCGGCAGCCCGATGACCAGCCCCCAGCGCAGCAGTCGCTTGAACAGCGGCCGATACGCATCGACGTTGGCGAACAACTCGCGCCGCCCCGCGATGAAGCCCGCAAAGAACATCGCCAGCGCCGTCGGCGCCTGCACCAGCCCGGTGATCCACCAGATCTGCGAGAGCTCGCGCAGGTGCTGCACGATCACCGTGAACGGCGTCCCGCGATATGCCGCCAGCGCCGCGACGGCATCCATGTAGGCGGTGCGCGTGTCGTTGGGCGCGCCCGCCGTCACCAGCAGGTAGCCGATGCCCGCCCACAGCAGCGAAGTCGCCAGCACCAGGAACACCGCGGCGCGCGCCATGAAAACGTCGCCGCGCCGACGCAGCGCCAGCAGCACCGCCCCCAGCACCGCATAGGTGGTGAGGATGTCGCCGTGGTACAGCACCACCGCGTGCACAAGCCCCAGCACCCACAGCCCCACCAGCCGTCGCCCCATGCGCGGCGCGAAAGCCTTGCCGCCGCGCTCGGCCGACTGCATCTGCAGCGTGAAGCTGTAGCCGAAGAGGAAGGAGAACAGCAGGTAGAACTTGGTCTCGAACACCAGCGTGCGCACCAGCAGCGCCGCGCGTTCGAGCACCGACTGCGCCATCGGGTCGGGAATGCCCGCGCCGTAGTACGTGGAGGAGAAGCTCGCGATGTTGACGACGAGGATGCCCAGCAACGCGAAGCCGCGCAGGGCGTCGACCAGCGACTGGCGCTCGGCGGGCATCGTCTTTTCGCTGCCGCTCATGCGGGCACTCCCTCGGCCGTGCGGTGCCTCGCCGCCACGATCTCGCGGATGGCCTCGATCAGCAGCCGGGCGCCTTCGGCCGGCTCGTCGCCGCGCCGCATGGTGAGCCCCACCGGCCCCTCGGTGCTGGAGGTGTCGATGGCCAGCCGCTTGAGTTCGCCGCGCTCGACCAGCCCTTCGACCGCTCCCTGCGGCGCGAACCACACCGCATCGCAGCGCTGAAGCAACCCCAGCACGAAGCTGGTGTCCGTCGCCTCCACCAGCCGCCCAGGCAGCGCCATGCCCTGCGCGATGAGAAAGGCATCGGCCGTGTGCCGTATCAGCGTGCCCGACACCGGCAGCACCAGCGGATGGCCCGCCAGCGCGTCGAGCGGCGGCTTGCGCCGCGCCGCCAGCGGATGCCCGGGCCGCGCCACCAGCAGCAGCGGCTCGCTGTAGAGCTGCTCGAAGGCCAGGTCGGCCATGGCAGAGGCCTGCGCGAGGCGGCCGAGCACGAGGTCGATCTCGCCCTGCCGCAGCTGCGTCATCAGCTGCGCGTTGGTGCCGCTCACCACGCGCACGCGCAGCGCCGGCTGCGATTCATGCAGCGTGGCCACGGCCTCGGGCAGCAGGTTGGCCACCATGTTCGGCAGCGCTCCGACGGCCACCCGGAGCTGGTCGGCCTCGGGCTGGTCCATGGCCAGGCCCAGGCCCTCGCGCAGACCGCGCAGCGCCGAGACGGCATGGCGCACCAACACCTCGGCGGCCGGCGTGAGCTCCACGCCGCGGCGGCGGCGCAGCAGCAGCTGGCGGCCGACGATCTCTTCCAGCTCCGCCACCGTCTTGGAGACGGCCGGCTGCGTGAGCGACAGCGCCTTGGCCGCGCGCACCAGGTTGCGCTCCTGCGCCACCATCACGAGGCACTGCAGGTGGCGCATCTTCAGGCGCCCAAAGTTCATGTCTGACACGGCGTTTCCTCAGGAAAGTGGCCGCTCCAATATAACCAGCCGGAATAGCTGGCAGAAGAGCTTTCAGTTGTGCCGCCCCTGCCGCGCACCTAGAGTCGGCCGGACAACGGAGACAAGACGACATGACCACCGGTTCGCCCAGCAACTCCTTCAGCGGCACGCGCCGCCGCCTCGCCGCTGCCCTGGCGGCCTGCGCCGCCCTCGCCTTCGGCGCCGCCGCGCCCACGCAGGCCCTGGCCGCCGACGCGCCCTACCCCGCCAAGGCGGTGCGGCTGCTCGTCAACTTTCCGGCGGGCGGACCCATCGACATCCTCGCCCGCGCGCTGGCCGACGCGCTGCAGAAGGACCTGAAGCAGCCCTTCATCGTCGACAACCGCCCCGGCGCGGGCGGCAACATCGGCGCCGACCTGGTCGCCAAGAGCCCGGCCGACGGCTACACGGTGCTGCTGGGCATCGACAGCACCTTCACCATCAACCCGCACCTGTATGCCTCGATGCCCTTCGCGGCCAAGGACCTGAAGCCGCTGATGATCTTCAGCTCCTCGGGCCTGGCCTTCGGCGTGGCGCCCGGCGTGAAAGCGAAGACGCTGCCGGAGTTCATTACCCAGGCCAAGGCCGAGCCCGCCACCTTCAGCTCGGCCGGCAACGGCAGCCCGGGCCACATCGCCGCCGAGATCTTCGCCAGCGACACCGGCGCGAAGATCACCCACGTGCCCTACAAGGGCAACGCGCCCGCCGTGCTGGCGCTGATGGGCGACGAGGTGCAGGCCGGCATCCTCGCCACGCCGGGCCTGCTGCCGCAGGTGCAGTCGGGCAAGCTGCGCGCCCTGGCCGTGACCGGCAAGCAACGCTCTCCGCTGCTGCCCCAGGTGCCGACCGTGGGCGAACTGGGCCTGAAGGGCCTGGAATTCGAGGTGCTCTATGTCTCGATGCTGCCGGCCGGCACGCCCGAGCCCGTGGCGCAGACGCTGCGCACCGCGCTGCAGAAGGCGATGGCGCTGCCCGAGATCAAGTCGCGCCTTGCCTCGCTCGACATGGTGCCGCTGGGAGAAACCGGCGCCGCCGCCAGCGAGCACCTGGCCGCCAACCAGGCGCGCTATGGCCGCATCGTGAAAGCCACCGGCATGAAGGTGGATTGAGACAGCAGGTCGAGGAAGGGTAAGTCCCGGGAATGGTTGATTTGATCAATCGAGCGCGGCCTCTTCAGAATCGTCCGCAACTGCGGATCCCGCGGCCATACTCGATTGCCATCGATAGCCATCGCCTGAACGACGAAACAAGGACCTGCTCACCATGCTGCCGACCCCATCCCTCTCCATCACCCGCCGCCTTGCCGGCCTGCTGGCCATCGCCGGCCTCGCGACGGCTTTCGCTGGCGGCGCGACGGCCGCCGAGGTGAAGTTCGACACGCCCCTGCGCATCGTGGTGGGCTACGCCCCCGGCGGCGCCACCGACCGCGTGGCGCGCGTCGTGGGCGACAAGCTCACCGCCCGCCTGGGCGTGCCCGTGGTGGTCGACAACAAGCCCGGCGCCGGCGGCCGCCTTGCCGCGCAGCAGGTGAAGACCACCCCCGCCAGCCAGAACGTGCTGATGCTCGCCAACCCCGCCGTGATGGTGGTGGCGCCGCTGGTCTTCAAGGACAACAACTACGACCCCGACCACGACTTCGTGCCCGTGTCGTACGTCAACGACTACAACTTCGCGCTCGCCGTGTCGCCCACCCTGCCGGTGCGCGAGCTGAACCACCTGCTGGCCTGGATGCGCGCCAACCCCAACCAGGCCAACGTGGGCGTGCCGGCCACCGGCAGCCTGCCGCACTTCTTCGGCCTCATGGTGGGCGAGAAGGCGAAGGTGCAGACCCAGGTGATCGGCTACCGCGGCTCGGCCCCGCTGCTGAACGACCTGATCGGCGGGCAGATTCCGATCGCGGTGGACACCGAAGACGTCGTCGTGCCCCAGCACACCGCGGGCAAGGCGCGCATCCTCGCCATCTCGGGCGCCAAGCGCTCGCCCTTCGTGCCCGACGTGCCCACCTTCAAGGAAGCCGGCCTCGACCTCGCCGCCACCGGCTGGAACACCTTCTTCGCGCCGGCCAGCATGCCCAAGGAAAAGGTCGAGCGCCTCGCCGTGGTGATCCGCGAAGTCATGCAGGACGCCGACACCCAGCGCAAGTTCAAGGACTCGGGCATGACGCCTGTGGTGAGCACCCAGGCGCAGACCGCCGCGATGCTCAAGGCCTACCGCGCGCAGTGGGCCCCCGTGGTCCAGAAGTCCGGCTACCAGCCCTAAGCCCGGCAACCAGAAGCAAAACCCAGCGAGAGAGCCCAAGAGACACATGGCAAGACCCAACATCATCTTCATCGTCGCCGACGACCTCGGCTATGCCGACCTCGGCTGCTACGGCGGCCGCGACGCGGTGTTCGGCCCCGTCTCGCCCGTGCTCGACGGCCTGGCCGCCAACGGCCTGAAGCTCACCCAGGGCTACTCGAACTCGCCCGTGTGCTCGCCCACGCGCTTCGGCATGATCACCGGCCGCTACCAGTACCGCCTGCGCGGCGCGGCCGAAGAGCCCATCAACAGCCGCAGCCGTGGCAGCACCACCCTGGGCCTGCCCACCGACCACCCCACCCTGCCCTCGCTGCTGAAGGCCAGCGGCTACCAGACCGCCCTCATCGGCAAGTGGCACCTGGGCTACCCGCCCAGCTTCGGCCCGCTGCGCTCGGGGTATGACGAATTCTTCGGCCCCATGTCGGGCGGCGTCGACTACTTCACCCACTGCGATTCCACCGGCCGCCACGACCTGTGGTTCGGCGAGGAAGACAAGCAGGAAGACGGCTACCTCACCGACATCCTTTCGAAGCGCGCCGTCGACTACGTCGAGCGCATGTCGGAGCTTCAGAAGAAAGAGGACGACGCTCCCTTCTTCCTGAGCCTGCACTACACCGCCCCGCACTGGCCCTGGGAAACCCGCGACGACGCGGCCAAGGCCCCGAACATCAAGGACAACCTGTTCGACCTGGCCGGCGGCAACATCCACGTGTACCGCCGCATGATCCATCACATGGACGAAGGCATCGGCTGGATCATGAGCGCGCTGAAGAAGCACGGCATGGCCGACAACACCCTGGTCGTGTTCACCAGCGACAACGGCGGCGAGCGCTTCTCCGACAACTGGCCGCTGGTCGGCGGCAAGATGGACCTGACCGAAGGCGGCATCCGCGTGCCATGGATCGCCCACTGGCCCGCAGTGATCGGCAAGGGCGGCGAGAGCACCCAGCTGTGCATGACCATGGACTGGTCCGCCACCATGCTCGACGCAGCCGGCGTGGCCGCGCACCCCGACTACCCGCTGGACGGCGTCTCGCTGATGCCCGTGCTGAAGGACGCGAAGCAATCCTTCCGCCGCCCCCTGCACTGGCGCATGAACCATCGCGGGCAAGAGGCGCTGCGCGACGGCGACTGGAAGTACCTGAAGGTCGACGGCAACGAGTACCTGTTCAACATTCCCGGCGACGAACGCGAGCGGGCGAACCTGGCGAAGAAGGAGCCGGAGCGGCTGGCTGCGATGCGGGCGGATTGGCAGGCCTGGAATGCGACGATGCCGGCTATTCCGGAGGATGCGACTGTGAGCCTGGGGTATTCGGTCAAGGATATGCCGCAGCGATAGACGCTGTGACAAGGCCCCTCTGAGTAGCGGCTATCGGGAGAACCGAAATACTCCCGTGGCCCTGTCAAACGACAGCCGGTCTCGATAGCGGTGCGATGGAGGAACGGACAGTTCAATTTCCCACGTCTTCGGGTTCTCGTCCACGACCTTCAATTCGGCAATGCGATCGATGCCAATCAGCAAATCCCGTGCGGCGGCCACGGCCTGCTCCCGACTGAGCGGCCCCGCACCGGCCCTATAGCGGAGTCGGCGCTCCTGCAGCTGCCGCCACTCAATCACAGGCGCGGTCTTCGCGGACCTTGCAAGGGCCACTGCCTTCTCCACGATGCGAATGTGTTCTTCAACTCCCCGAAGAACCAGGAACATCAGGTAGTAGTCCAACGTGCCCAAAATCTCGGAAGACCGGGGACAGGACGGTTCGTCCGCGAGTTCGAGGAGCAGCGGCAAATACTCCTCTTCATGCAGAACCAAGTCGGCGTCTTGATCGGAAAGTTGGATGCGCTCGTCGTACGCCCATTTCCGGAGCGTCTGCTCACTCGGATTCCAGTCATTCAGAACAATCCAGTCTTCCATGGGGATCGCTTTCTTCTTTGTCCACGCGCACGTGCCGTCTGGCGCGACAACGGCATTTAACTCAAGCGCCAAGAGCAATAGAGTTGTGACGGCTTAGGCGCCCTCCGCCGTCCAAGCCTAGCGCCGACCACCAAGTTCCGTGATCAAGTCTTCGACGCCTCCATAGACCGGCTCCAGAGGATGATCTCGGCAGTACTTGTCTAGATACGCAAGCACCTTCGTGGGGGGAAGAGCCTTGTTTGGCGTCTGTATCCGCGCCACGTTGTTGAAAGCGCTGATGAAGCCCCATGACCACTGAACAATGCCGTCCTCATAGACGACGTCCTTGTTTCTCCGCCATGCAATGTGCTTGTCGCAACCTTCGGCACCAAGGCCGTGGAAATAGACCAGGTCTTCTTTAGCGGCAGCGGCCAATGAGGTCGTTGCACAAGCGATGAGCATGACCACAGCAGGGATTCCCAGTCTTTCTCTCATCGCTTTCAATCAAAACAACCTCTTTTAATTCAACCCAAGCCGCAATTAAAAATACCACAGAGCATGCTGCGATATTTTTATGCGGCTTTTAATTAACCCTACGCACTCCGGAGCCCCATCCCCGACAGCATGGATTCAGCCAGTTGAGCCTCACCACTGCTGCCCGGCTTGAAATTCTCCGTATTAAAATCCTCGTCACGTAAAGATATTTTTCTCAGATGCTCCTCGAACTTAAAAGTGGGAGGTACTTCGCCAGGCTTTACCAAGTCAGCATAAAGCGGCCGAAAAACACGCATCAACGCTCTAAACCCATTCGTTCGATTCAAGATCATGCCTTTTTCAGAGGACCCCCAAGCGCGGGGCCACGTATTTCTCACTGCAGAAAAGTAGTTCCAAAAAATATCGGCGATTATTAGATCTTTTTCATCAGCAAAAAGACCTCGTAATGGCATCGACTTCAACTCATCCCGAGTAGGAGTCGAAATTTTCCCCTCGCGCTTCAATCTATCTCGATCCACGATTGGAGTTTTGGATATAAACGGCATTAGACCTTCAACCACCGTAGCTTGAGTCAAAACTTCTTGATTAACTCGCCCTGGCGTGGCAGAACCCAATCTTTTTATTCGATGATGGAAAGGACTTTCCTCATTCCTGTCCAGCAAAACAGCAATGTTGTGGCATGTTTTTTGGGGGCTTCGAGAATTCGCCAACTCAAACAAATCATACGCCAGACTCTTATTCACTTTTGTTTGAGCCAAATTGACAATTGAAAATATATACGCCTGATCCTCCAATTCAATATCAACAAAAATACTTACATTGAGGTCAAATTTATAATCAGCAGGCAAATCTTCCAAACCAGCAATTCGATGTTGACCGTCAAGCACTTTCGCGATCTGCCTATAGACTATTGCCTGCTCACCCTCCTCCGGGGAAAGATAGTTTTTTAGCGTTAATTTTCCACTAGTAGGATCGTAGGAAGCACACCGCCGATCAACAGCCAAAACAATCGCCGTAGGGAAACACGCATCCACTGTACGAACGTATTGTTTTAGTTCCTGAGCACGCGCCTCACTCAAGGGGCGCTGTATTCCCAGGTACTCTTCGACGTCTCTCTCTTTAAGCATTCTTCTAACGTCAAAGTACGCAATATTATAAAGTCGATTATGCGGAATCGAAGCTATGAAAAAGCTTCCCATAGGCTGATCCACTTGGATCGCTTGAATATCAAAGCTAATCGGCTCTTCACTCGTCGCCGAGATTGTTATCTGGCTCATGATTGCCCCCGATGCTTAGCAAATTCGTCCATGAACTTATTTTGAGGTCTTCGTAGATCCGTCTCGTTCAAGTTCATTTTCGGCGTCCTAAACCCGTGATAAGTGAGTGCAAGATACATCAGCAGAACCGCTACAGCTGTAAGCCAAAGCGAGATTTTGTATATAGCTGGCATATCAAGATCCAACTGCGCTTGAATAAGAGCAAAAAGCGCGGTTGCAATCACAGCGATCAGCAGGGTTCCCACCATAATCGGCCGCCTATGCGGCAAAGTAGCACCTCCCTCAGGCTCATGCGCAGCTAACCATAGTGCTGGGCTAAGAAAAGAAATTGCAAAAATTAAAAGCTCCCCTCGCTCAATTGTTGAGCGAGTAGCGTTCCAATACTGCTCAAGGAAGTAACCATCTCCAGACACTGGCAACCCCTTCCCCCTAGCCACCAACACAATCCCGCCAATCCAAAAAGGCAATGTCCCTATAATAAAACTGAAGAGCACTTCGTAAAAAGCAACAATTCGCCCAGAATACTCTTTTTGGAAATACGCCCCTAAAAGCCAAATCTTTGGCTTTCGAATGCTGTGTATCTTCCTCTCGCCCTCAAAGCTTTCCGTGCTTGGATTATTCATGATTGGATGTAATCAGAAATTCCTCATATCGGCCCCGCGCCGAGGCTTTTCCTGCGAGCACACTAGCTCGGCTCAAATACTCAATATCAAACTCCTCTTTATACAGCTCCCAAATCGACTGATGGGCTGCATTTGTCGAAACGACCTTCACCCCACGCCTTTTCGCGCGCAATAGACACGCATATAGCCTCAATTGATCCTCCCAGCTAAATATAAATTCATTGTATTTCAAGAATCCATTTAAATTATGCTTTACAGTGTACGGAGGATCTGCAAATACCAAGTCGCCGGAGACAGCTTTGTCAATTGCCTGCTCAAAATCGCCCGCGATTAATTGCACTTTTCTCAAAAGCGCGGCAGCCCCACTCCAATTATCCGAAGCCATTAATACTGCGCTCTTTGTCCCAATTGGCACATTAAATTCACCTCGCTTGTTAACGCGATAAAGGCCATTCCAACACGTTCGGTTCAAGTATATGAATCTCGCCGAGCGCTCCACCGCATCGAGTGGAATATTTTTCCTGACACGGTAGTAATGCTCTTTATTATGAGCAGCTTGGTGCTCGCGCAATAAATGCTCTATCAAGATTGGATCGTCGCGTACGGACTTATAGGCCTCGATCAACTCACGATTAGCGTCGCTTAGCATGGCCTTTTTAGGCTTGATGGCAAAAAACATTGCACCACTGCCCACAAAAGGTTCGATATAGGTTCCGCTAGAAGTCATCGAACTGGAAAGATGAGTCAGCCATCGCTTGCCACCTGCCCATTTCAAGAATGGAAGAACAATTTGTTCCGTAGTCAATTTTTCCTCTTCAACAGCAGCCTAAATCGCACTTGTTACATATTGATCCATAGCACATCGTAGTCTAGTTGTGGCGACACCGATCTCTCGCTATAGCTTCCGGTGAGGAGCAAAACGCGAGGCGAGTACCTGTGCGCCGATCATCGTGAACTCGTCCGCTTACCGTTGCGATAGCAATCACCGCGCGGCATAAGTACACACATCGTGCCGCGATGGCGATCTGCCTCCGATGGGAGGACCAAAAAGCGCACATTGGGTGGCGGCCAAGTTGTCGAGGGGATATCAAAACTAGAAATCGCCCCAACAGGCGCCACGGACGACGCGAACATCAGGGCATCTGTGCCGATAGAGAGAACGAGTTTGGGATCAGCACTGGGCCCTCCTCATCGCCACGGTAATGGAGAGGGAGAGTCCACGGCATCCCGTCTTTGTGGGATGCCCGTTACATCGGTCGATCCGGCCCCCCCCTCCCACTCACCTCCAACAACATCTCCGCCTCCCTCGCCAAATCAGCAGCAATCCAGAGCATGTTGTCCCGATGCTTCTCCCCCGCTTCCTCGAACCACCCGTTGCCGTCGCCATAACAGCACCAAAGCAGCGAGTTCAGCTGCGCCAGTTTGATTTCGAGTAGTTCCCTTGCCTCGTCGGGCGTCGGGGTGGGCGCCGTGGGCTTGGTGGTGGTGCCGCGCGTGGTGGTGCTGCTGTTGTTGCTGCCGCTGCGGCGGGAAGATTTGGGCGTAGGACGCCCGGCCATAATTCGCTCAGCCATGTGGTGTGCTTTCTCTGAAAAGTTAGTGCACGTCATGTGGTCAGACGGTCAGGGTGTTTGCGCGCCCTGGCCGTCGCCTTTTGTGCCTCACGTTCGCACCAGTGCACCGAGGAGCACCGGCAACCCGCCGTGAGGTGGGCGGTTCATCAGGTCAGTGGGTCAACTGTTGGGGGAGCTCCTTTCACGATCGGTGGTCGTCGCCCACTAGGAGGGGCGTCTTGCGACAGGGGCATTCACTTTAGAGAAGCGAAGCCGCTCAAGAGAAAAAGATTTCGTCGAGAAATTCTCGAATCGGCGAGATATCTGCCGGGGCGCTGCGGCGGGACACAAAGCTCTGACAGTTGGAGGCTGAAGACAGTCTCGTTGGCTGGTCAACACCGCCTTCGATCACTATCGTCGCGAGCATGAGCAAACTGCAATGGATCGAAGTGCCCGGCGCGTCGCTTGCGGTCGAGCACCAGGCGGACGACGGCGCCACCGGCATGCCTGTTCTTTTTCTGCACGCCAACGTTGCGGACCGGCGCATGTGGCACGGCCAATGGGCCGCGCTGACGCCGGCGCACACGGTAGCGCGCTACGACCGACGGGGCTTCGGCGATTCGCGCACGCTGCACGCGACGCCTCATTCCAACGCGGCCGATCTCTGGGCGGTGATGGATTCACTGGGCTACGACAAGGCAGTGCTGGTCGGCTGCTCACTGGGCGGTCGTGTTGCCATCGATGCAACATTGGCTCGGCCCGACCGGGTGATCGGGCTCGTTCTTGCCACGCCGGGCGTGAGCGGCGCGCCCGCCCCGCATCATGGCGAACCGGTGAAGGCGATCATGGACGCGATCAGCGCTGCCGAGGCGCTGGGCGATCTGGATGCGAAGAACGACCTACGGGCGCGCCTGTGGCTGGACGGCCCCTTCGAGCCCGGCAGGGCGAGTAAGAGGCGACGCGCGCCAGCTCTTCCTGTCGATGAACGACAAGGCCCTGCGGTCCGCACACCCCGGCGCGGCAACCGAAGAGCCTTCAGCCTGGGAGCGCTTAGAAGCGATTCGGGCACCCACGCTCGTGCTGTGGGGCGATCTTGACCTGCCGCTTCTGCAGGAGCGATGCAGCGTGCTGGCGCAACGCATACCCGGGGCCGAGAGCTTCGTACTTCAGGGCACTGCGCATCTGACTGTGCTCGAGGCGCCACGGCAGTTCAACTCGGTGCTGAAGCGGTATCTCGAAGGCTTGTGAGCGGCTGGCCTGAAGGTTCTATCGAGACAAAGCCAGAGAAGATGCACCTATCAATCCCCCCACCAATTGCAGCGTACCCTGGTAGACGGCTCTTGAATAAAGAGCCGCCTCTCAGTGAAATTCCTGGATAGCTCTATCTGTAGTGAAGCATTGAATTCAAGGCCGCATCGCATTTGGCCCTGATTTCAAATATTGCCTGCGTCTGCGTCTTCGTTTTCTTCTTCGCGCTGACGAAAGAAATTGCGGCACGCAGCGCGGCTTGGTATCGCGCCAAGAACTCCTCCGAGTCGTTCTCTGGCGGCGACACCATGTACGCGCAGAACTCTCGATCTGCGATGAACCTGTCGAGCGGTGTCGCTGTTGCTGAAGAGGAAGTCGCAGCCCAGAAAAGTCCGCCGCACAGGATCACCGTTTTATTGATCATTCATTACCGCCTTCAAGAACAGCCTGGCTGCAAGATTTCGCGGGGAATCCTATTTGACGTGTGTCGACGCGGGCAAACAAATAGTCCTTATGGGGCGCATAACGACTCGTGATCGAGCCTTTCAGCGGCTGATTTCAGGAGCCTTTGGCGCACGTAAACTGATCTCTCGTGTATCACCAGTCAGCGGCCGGGGAAAACAGACAAATGAAACGGGAAGACCAATCAAACCCGGCACCGCGCTCAGGTGCAGATAGCGAGCTTGCGGGCCGCAAAGACATGCTCAGAGGGCGCCTGCTCGCGCCCGAGTTGCTGCGCGCCTTTGTTGCAGTGGTCGAGTGCAACGGCTACACGCCCGCAGCGCGCTACCTGCATCGCACTCAAGCTGCAATCAGCCAGCAGATCGCGCGGCTCGAAGACTGCATCGGCTGCGACCTGTTCGAGAAGCCCAAGCGGCAGTTGCAGCTGACGGAGCAAGGCAAGGTGCTGCTCGACTACGCGCGTCGCCTGCTGGCGTTGAACAACGAGACCATGGAGAAGCTTCGGCCCGGCGTCGTCAGCGGCAAGGTCCGGATGGGCGCGACGAACTTCTACGCCACGCGGGTGCTTCCTTCGCTGCTGGCCGAGTTCTCCTCCATCTATCCGGCCATCCACATCGACCTGGAAGTGGGCGTGGCAGACGAGATGCAGCGAAAGCTGGGGCCTGCGTTCGATCTCACGATCAACGCCTTCCGCGGAGGCGAAGGAAACGGCGTGCTGCTGCGCAAGGACCCGGTGGTGTGGGCGGTTTCGAGAAAAGCGGCGCCGCATCTCAAGCAGCCCGTTCCGTTGGCATTGCTTCCGCAGGGTTCGCTTCTCAGGCGATGGGCGGAAGAGACGCTCACGGCCGCCGGAAAGCGCTGGGTGGTCGTGCAGGAGAGTTCGAGCGTGGAAGTGCTGAGGGCTTCCGTCCTTGCCGGGCTGGCAGTCGGAGTCTTCCAGGAAGCGACGATCAGCGAGGTGGCGGAAATTCGCAGCCTGGGGCCGGAAGATGGCTTTCCTGCGCTGCCCTCCTCCGAGATGTGGCTGGAACGTGCGAATCGCGAGCTGCCACGAGCCGCGAAGTGCCTGTACGAGTTCCTGTTGGAGCAGTTGCCTCCATGGGAGTAGCAGGGAGTGCCAAGGCTTCGGGGCACCGCGCGTCTGAGCAGTGCCGGGGCGGCGGTATCTCAGCCGGCAAAGCCTCAGAACCGAATGATCCACTCCCCCCGCAGATACCGGTACTGATAGCTCGGCCCCGCAAACGTCGTACTGCGGCTGTACCCCGCACCGAAGCGGAACACATGCGCGCCCCTCACCGGGCTTTGCAGGCTCACGTCGAGGAGCCTCGTGGGCTGGCTCGTGTCGTGGTTGATGGTCTCGTTGCCGAGGCCCGCCGTCACGGAGGCGGTCCATCCCTGGAAGCGGTGGCGCCAGCCGATGGCGAGCATCGACTCGCTGTAGTTCTTGGGGTTGAAGTAGGCCCTGTCGACGTCGTCGTGGGTGCTTCGGTAGGTGCGGTAGCGCGCCTGCAGCGTGAGGCCGAGGTCGAGCGATGGCTGGTAGATGAGCCGCAGGCGGCCGTGGTCCCGGCGGTTGCCGTCTGAAAAGTACTGCTGCGCGACGAGGCCCACCAGGGTGACGTGCTCGCCCAGGCGCTGGTCGGCCGCGACGCCGACGAAGGTGAAGTCGATGCCCCGGTCGAGCGACTTCGGGGTTTCGACCCAGTCGCGCGTGATGAGGAATTCGAGCGCCGTGCTCTTGGTGGGCGATATGCGGTAGCTGCCGTCGAGCGTGAGCAGCGTGTGGCCGCCCTGCTCGAACACGCCGGCTTCCATGGAACCGCCGTCGGCCGTTCGGGTTTCTATGTCGCGCGCGAGGAAGGTGAGCTTCTGGCCGCTTCTTTTCCAGCTGTCCTGCTTGTATCGGTAGTCGCCGAGCCTGAAGCCGAGGAAGCGGTCGGCATTTTCAAAAGCCGGAAAGAACTCGACCGACACGCGGCGCGACTGGAAGTGGTCGCTGTCGTTGGTCAGGTAGAACTCGGGGCCGAAGGCCATGGTCTTGGGCTTCTCTTCTTCCTGCGCCTGGCAGGAAGCGGCGGCAAGCAGCGCGAGCGCTGGAATGAAAACAAGGGCGGCGGCCGAATGTCGTCTCATCGGTTTCATCGATGCCCGGGTCATTTGGTGCCCCAGGACTTGGGTCTTTTCAATATCTCGTCCAGATAGCCGAGAACGCTGGCCGGTTGCAGGATCAGGCTGTAGAGCAGCACGTAGATGAAGAAGCCCTGGAAGTTCTTGCGCACGACGAGCCCGGTCTGCCTGAACATGCGGCGCTCGATGGAAAACATCAGCAGGCTCAGCGCGAAGGCGGCCGGTATGAGCGCAAGGGTCATGGGGCCGACGATCCAGAAATAGCCGAAGAGCGCGAGCACCAGCCCCGGCATGAAGCCGATGGTGTAGGCCAGGTCGAGCCACGGAAAGAGCAGGTTCCAGTAGATGAAGAAGGTCGAAAGCCGCGGCTGCAGAAGAATGCCCGGGTGCTTGGCAAAGGCTTCGGTCATGCCGCGCGCCCAGCGCTGGCGCTGCTTCACCAGTTGGCGGATGCTGGTGGGCACGTTGGTGAAGAGGCAGGCATCTTCGCAGTGGCCGATGCGGTAGCCGGCCTTCAGCAGCGCCCAGGTGAGCACGATGTCTTCGCCCACGCATTCGGGCCAGCCGCCGACCTCTTCCAGCGCGTCGCGGTCGTACAGGGAGAACGCGCCCTGCGCCACCAGCGTGCCCTGGAAGAGCGACTGCACGCGCTTGATGGCCGCAATGCCGTGGAAGTAGTCCCACTCCTGGCAGCGGGTGATCCAGTTGTAGCGCGAGTTGCGCACCAGGATCTTTCCGGCAACGGCGCGCGTGTTGGGCGGGTCGGAGTGGTAGCGCTCGACGATGCTGGTGAGCGCGCCCTTGTAGAGGAATGAATCGGCATCGACGGTGATGACGATGTCGTGCAGCACCTGCTTGAAGCCGATGTTCAGCGCACGCGCCTTGCCGCCGTTCTGCTTCAGGTCGACGAAGGTGATCCACGGATACCGGTCGCAGGCGCCCTCGACGACGGTGGCGGTGCCGTCCCTGGAGCCGTCGTTGATCACGATGACCTGCAGTTCGCCGGGGTAGTGCTGCCGCTCGATGCTGACGAGGGTTTCCTCGATGGAGGCTTCCTCGTTGTACGCGGCGATCAGGATCGATATCGGCGGATAGACGGAGAGCGGGGAATGCGGCGGCCTCTTGTCCAGAAGCAGGCTGATGGCCAGGAACGCATTCATGAACCCCGGAACGATGGCGATGCCATAGACCAGGAAAACGGCCAGCACCATGCCGATATGGGTGGTCAGGTCGGCCATCCAGGCCTGTGCGGCCCAGATAGAGAAAGCAACCCAAGCAACCGAGCCGATCAACGCGATGAAGAACTTGCCCGATACGGGCAGGTAGATCATCGAATGGGACGTCTTTTGGCTGCTCTCGGTCATATCGCCTTGTGACAATTCCGCGAAATGTAATCTTCCGCGAAGGCGATGAATAGTCTGGTTACTCCCTCAGGGCTTGTTTACAACAGTTGGGCAATGGCCGCGCAGCCTCAGGTCAAGAGGGATCGAACCCCGGCGCCGAGCTGATTTCGGTCGGCTTGTAGATCTTGTGCTGGGCCACGCCGCTGCCGGCATCTGTTACCACCAGCAGGCGCCACAGCGGCTCGCGCTGGGAGCAGTCGCTTTCTTCCTTGCTGAGCTTGAAGCTGGGCACGCCGGGCGCGGTGCCCTTGACGGTCACGCGCAGCAGGGTCTGGCCCTTGGCGTTGGAGACTTCGAGGTCGAAGCCCTTGCCGGTCATGGTCTCGGCCTTGTAGCCGTAGCCGGTGAAGTGCTTCACCACGTATTCGAGGGCGGCGGCCTGCACGGCCTGGGGCGTGGCTTTTTCGTCGTCTGCAGCCTTGGCGGCTGCGGAGAGTTTCTGCGGCACGTTGCCGCGTTCGCGGGCAGCCTGTATTTCGGCTTCGCTGGGCACCCAGCCGCGCGGGCCGCGTACGAGCACGGCGAGTTTGTGGTCGGGCTCCCAACTCGCGACGTGCCATTCGTCGTCGTCGCGCACGCGGGTGGACACCTTGGCGTCCTTGCTGCTTTCCACTTCGAGGATGGCGATGCGATTGGTCTGCAGCAAGGCGCGGAAGCCGTTGCCGGCGTCATGGCTGCGCTTGAGCAGCGCAAGGCGGTCCTTGGCGCGCTGCACCTGCTGGGCGCTGCGCTCGCCGCCGCCCGCGCGGTGATGCACGTCGAGCGACTCGAGATAGAACCAGCGCCCGTTGGCAGCCACGTTCACCCATTCGGCCCAGATGGTGGCGATGACGTTGTCGCCGGTGGCCAGCCATGCGTGCTCGAATGGCTTGTCGCGCGCGTCGAACACACCCATCTTGGCGACGATCTCGACCGGCGTGAGCCGCGGGCCCGAGAGCCGCATCTCGTCGATCACAGTGAGTACGCGGGGGTCGACTTCCTTGTCCATTCAGTGGAATTCTGCTGAGTTTGAGGGGGTGGGGAGTATGCCGCATCGCCTGGCGCGGGCGCCCGGGCGCGGGCATTCGTGTGGCACGATCAAAGGATGAACGAGCCCTCACGCCGCATACCGTATCGCACCTGGCCGGGGGCGCTGGCGGTGCTCCTCGCCATTGCGGCCTACGTGGGCGGCCTCACGTACTGGGACCGCCACACCCCGGGCAACCGCCCTCTTCCGCGGGCAAGACGGTCGAGGCGGGCCAGGCCCGCTTCGTGCCGGCCGAGGGGTGGGAGATGGACGTGTCGCGCTCCAAGGCGGGCCAGTCGCTCATGCTCTTCAAGGGCGGCCACAAGTTCCTGGTTTCCACCTTCCCGTGGGCGGGCGGGCCCGACGGCCCGCTGGTGCGCCAGCAGCGGCTGATGGAGCGTGGCCAGCGGCTGCAGATGGACGGCGACGTGTCCGACTTCATCACCTCCTGGGGCCTGCAGGGCAAGACTTTCGCGTATTACGGCTCGAAGCTGGCGGGCCGCTTCTGGCAGGTGGTCGACCAGCGGCGCAAGTCGCTGGTGCAGATCGACTTCTACGGCGCCAGCGACGGCATGGAAGAGGCGCTGGCTGACGCGCGCAGCATGCTCGACTCGATGGACCTGGAGGCGCCGCAGTGAACGCCCCCGTCTTCGAGCCGAACGACCAGGGCATTCCCACCAACCAGGACACCGGCGCGTGGCCGGTGGGCACCGATTCCTTCTTCCAGCCGCGGCGCGTGGCGTTCTGGGTGCTGGTGGCGCTGATCGTCAACGGGCTCTTCTACCTGGCCTACATGTTCTCGATGGGCTTGCGGGTGGTGCCGGTCACCGCCTTGCTGGGGCTGACGGTGTGGGGCATCTACACGCTGCTTTTCGTGCTGGCCTTCGGCACGCTCGACCTGCTGGAGCAGCATCCGCCCGAGGCTTATGTGCTGGCCTTCGCGTGGGGCGGGCTGGGGGCGGTGTACTTCGCGGCGCCGGCGAACATCGCCATACAGAGCCTGTGCGCCAAGCTGGTGTCGCCGGAGTTCGTGGCGGTGTGGGGGCCGGCCATCGCGGGGCCGGTCACCGAGGAATTCCTGAAGCTCATGGGCGTGATCCTGCTGGTGCTGGTGGCGCGCAACCAGTTCCAGACTTACCTGTCGGTGCTGATCGTGGGCGCCATGGCGGGGCTGGGCTTCCAGGTGATCGAGAACCTGAGCTACACGGTGCGCTCCTCCATCCACTTTCCGCTGGAGAACCAGGTCTATCCGGTGCTGCTGAACCTGTTCACGCGCGGGCTGCTGAGCGGGCTGTGGAGCCACGCGGCCTACACCACCATCGCCTCCTTCGGCGTCGCGTGGTTCCTGCTGCATCCGCGGCGGCCGATGGCGGCGCGCATCGCGGTGGCGGTGCTGTGCTTCGTTCTCGCCTGGGCGATGCACTTCATCTGGAACTCGCCCTTCCTCGAAGACCTGTTCGACGGCGGCTACGGCGAGATGGCCGTCATGCTGGTGATCAAGGGGCTGCCCGCGATCATCGTGGCGGGGCTCTTCTGGCAGGTGGCCGCGCGCGAGAACGGCACCTACCTGCATGCGCTGGCGGCCTGGTTCGTGCCCGAGCGCGACCTGATCCGCGACGACGAATGGGTGCGGCTGGGCGCGCCCATGCAGCGCTACAAGGTGCGCCGCGAAATGGGCTGGACCTACGGCTGGCGCGCCAGGCGCCTGAAGACGCACCTGCAGCGCGAGCAGCTGCGGCTGATCCGCAAGGCGGCCACCTACGGGCGCGGGGCGCAGACGCTGCGGCACGAGCTGGCGGTGCGGCGCCTGCGCGCCAAGCTCGACCCGATCATCGAGGCGAAGGCCTGAAGCCCTGAGGCGTTGCTTTCTAGCGAGGGCGGGCAATTCCTGCCCCGAATTGTTAAAAAAGATTGCTAAAGTCGTACGCGTCATGCGACGACAACAACAAGAAATGCTTGGACTGCGCCTGCTGGCGCTGCTGGTGCTCGTGTTGCTGGGCACCGGCTGGAGCTTCCGCGCACAGGCCGCCACGCTCGTCGAACAGGCGCAGCTCACGCTGACCCTGCATGGCGATCACCCCACCGCCCAGCCGCCGGAGCCGCACGCGGTGCAACTGCCCTACAACTGGGACCAGCGGCAAGGCGCGGTCGATGGCGAGGCGAGCTTCGCGTTCGATGTTCCCGTTACCGACCCGAAGGTGCAGCAGGCGCTCTTCGTGCCGCGCATCGGCAACAGCTTCAGGGTGCTGGTCGACGGCCACGAGCTGGCGCGCTTCGGCACCTTTCCGCCGGGGCCGTACGACGATGCCTCCTTCACGCCGCAGTACTTCGCGCTGCCGGCCTCCTCCGCTTCTTCGCAGCGCGTGGAAATCGTCATCGCCGCGCAGCCCGCGCGCCAGGGCGGGCTCTCGCCGGTGGTGGCGGGCACGGAGGCCGAACTCCTGCCGCTGTATGAGAACGCGCTGTTCTGGCAGATCAGCGGCGGGCGCTTCATCGCCATCGTGAGCGGGGTGCTCGGGGCGCTGTCGCTGCTGGTGTGGCTGCGGCAGCGCGAATCGCTGTACCTGTATTACGGCCTGGGCGAGCTTTTCTGGTCGGTGCAGACGGCGCGGGTGCTCTTCACGCATGCGCCGCTGCCCTGGCCCTGGTGGGGCGTGGTGCCGCTGGCGGCGTTCCAGGCGGCTGTGCCGCTGCTGTGCCGCTTCGCGCTGTCTGTGGTGGGCAAGGGAGACACGCGGCTCGCGCGCTTCCTGGGCCTGCTGGCGCTGCTGTCGCCGGTGACGGCCACGCTGGGCATCACCTTGCCGCTGCTGTGGCTGATGCCGGCGTGGAACCTGTTGTGCTTCACGGCGGGGCTGGGCATGGTGGTGATGGTCGTGCGCGTGGCGGTGCGCAGCTCGGTGCTGGAGCACCGCGTGCTGGGCGTGGCCGTGGTGCTGGTGGTGCTGAGCGCCGCGCGCGACAACTGGGTGATGCGCACATCGCCCGACGCCTACGCGGTGGTGCCGTGGATCCGCTTCGCGTGGGTGGGCTTCGCGATCTCGCTGGCCTGGGTGATCGCCGAGCGCATGCGCAAGGACATGCGCGCCGTGGCGCAGATGAACGCATCGCTCGAAGCCGAACTGGCCGAGCGCAACGCGGCGCTCGAAGCCGTCTTCGCCCGCGAGCGCGAGGGCGAGAAGGCGCGCGGCGCGCTGGAAGAACGCCAGCGCCTCACGCAGGACCTGCACGACGGCCTGGGCGGCCAGCTCGTCGGCCTGCTTCAGATGGCCCAGCAGCCCGGCGCCGCCATGAACGACGTGGCGCTGCACCTGCGCGACGCGGTCGACCAGCTCAAGCTCACGGTGGACGCCATGCACGGGTGCGAAGGCGACGTGGCCTCCGCGCTCGGCAGCGTGCGCTACCGCCTCGGCCCTCGTCTGCAGGCGGCCGGCATCGATCTGCGCTGGGACGTGGACTCGTTGCCCACCATGACGGGCTGGACCGCGCGCGAATCGCACCAGCTGCAGATGCTGCTCTTCGAAGCCTTCGGCAACCTGATGGCGCATGCGCAGGCGACGCAGGCCAGCCTTGGCGCGAGGCTGGTGGAAGGCTCCGAAGAGCGAGCCATCGAGATCGAGCTGCAAGACAACGGCCGCGGCTTCGACACGCAAGCAGCGTTCGCCGGCAAGGGCCTCGCGAACATGCGCACGCGCGCCGTTGCGCTGGGAGGCACGCTCACCGTGCGCTCGCAGCCCGGCGAAACCAGCCTGCTGCTGCACCTGCCGGTGCCGGCGGCATCGACGACGCCAACCGAGTCCGGGCGGGCAACCGACCGGCCGCCGCTTCAGCCGGCAAACGGCACGCTGCGATAGGGACTGCGCGCGTCGCTCAGCAGCAGGCGGTTGGTGCGCAGCAGGTGCTCTTCGCGCGCATCGGAATACTTCCAGATCAGGCCGCCGGCGATGTAGGCCGCGCTCACCTGCGGCCAGCCGGCGTAGGCCTCGCGCACCTGCCTGGTGAGCCCGCCGGCAAAGCCCGCGAACTCCGCGCGCTCGATGTAGCCGAGCTGCACCGCCCAGCGCGACAGGCTGGCCAGGCGCACGGCGTCCCACGCGACCAGGCTGGATATGTCGGCGGGCGAGGCCTTGAAATGCTTGCGCAGCTCATCCACCCAGCTGCGGCTGCCCGCCATCAGCTGGGCCAGGTCCGCCATCGGCTTGCCGCTTTGCGCCGAGAGCTCGCGGTAGTCCAGGCTCTTGCGCGCCTTGATCTGGAAGAACGAGGGGAAGAAGGCATCCATAACCATGCGCAGGACCGCTGGCGTCTCCTGCGTTGCCGTGTCGATCGCGGCGATGGCGTTCCACAGCGGCCGGTAGGCCGAGCGCTGCCCTTCCTCGACGAGCCATCGGGCGGTCTGCTCGAAGCTGGCGCGGTCGTGCACGCTCCACACGTCGGCGATGCCTTCGCGCAGCACGTCGTTGTCCTTGCCGGTGGCCACCGCGTTCACGAAGTCGCCGTTGAAGGCGGACAAAGGCGCGCTGAGCGTGACCAGCCATTGCTCTTGGCCCGAGGGCGCCTCGGCGGTGTCGAAGTGAAGCTTGTCGTTGTCCATCAACGCGTGGCCGAGCGTGTCCATCATCCCCATTGAAACTCCCTGTGTTCTAAGCGCCCATGCATCCGGCGGATGCCAGGCAGGTTGACAAATGGTGGGGCCGCACGCGCGGCGAACTGGCGCCGGATTGGCGTGGCAGGCACGCCGCAGCCCCGAGGAAGGGCAGATGTTAACCAGAACGGACGTCCGGACATCTGATGAATTCTGGCCTTGGCCAGGAAGAGGCCCGCCCTTCGTCTTGGGTATCGATTTGACTAAGTTTTAGATATATCTAAAATAATTCAGACATACTTCAAGAAGGACACCCACCATGAGACATTTCCACTTCGGCCACGGCCATCACCACTGCAGCGTCGCCCGCGGCGAGCATGAAGACGGTCTTTCCGGCGGCCGCGGGCATCGCAGCGGACGTGGCGGCGGGCGCGTGTTCGGCCATGGCGGCCTGCGCTTCGTGCTGCTGCAGCTCATTGCCGACAAGCCCTCGCACGGCTACGAGCTGATCAAGGCCATCGAAGAGCGCCTCGGCGGCAGCTACGCGCCCAGCCCCGGCGTGGTCTATCCCACGCTCACGCTGCTCGAGGAGATGGGCTACCTCAGCGTCGACACCGCCGACGGCAGCGGCCGCAAGAGCTACAGCATCACCGACAGCGGCCGCGAATTCCTCGCGGCCAACCGCGAGATGGCCGACGCCATGATGGCCCGCATGAGCGGCGGCGTAGACGGCGCCGGCCCGCGCGGCGGACGCCCGCCGCAGGTCACGCGCGCCATCGAGAACCTCAAGCTCGCGATGCGCATGCGCCTGACGGGCGCGCCGCTGACCGATCAGCAGGCCCACGAATTCGCCGCGGTGCTCGACGCCGCGGCCCAGCAGATCGAAAGGATCTGAGGGGCCGAGCGCAACCCGAATCCCAACCAACCCTGTCTCGCAACAGGATTTCCGCAATGACTGACTTCAGTACATCACCAGCGTCCACGGCACCCACCCTGCCGGACCGCACGCCCCGCCGGGTGCGCCACGAGCTGCGCTTTCGCAAGCTCGCGGTGAAGACCGTGCGGCGCGTGACGCCGCACCTGATCCGCGTCACGCTCGCCGGCGACGACCTCGCGGGCTTCACCAGCCCGGGCTTCGACGACCACGCGAAGATCTTCTTTCCCGACGCCTCCGGCAAGCTCGCGCTGCCCATGGCCGGCCCCGACGGCCCGGTGTGGCCCGACGGCCGCCCGACCATGCGCGACTACACGCCGCGCCGCTACGACGCAGCCGCGGGCACGCTCGAGATCGACTTCGCGCTGCACGAGGCCGGCCCCGCCACGCAGTGGGCCGAGCAGGCGAAACCCGGCGACATCCTCGGCGTTGGCGGCCCGCGCGGCTCGTTCATCGTGCCGACGGAGTTCGACTGGCACCTGCTGATCGGCGACGACACCGCCCTGCCCGCGATCTCGCGGCGCCTTGCAGAGCTGCCCGCCGGCACGCGCGTGGTGGTGCTGGCCGAGGTGGACAGCGAAGCCGACGAGCTTCCCTTCGACACGCACGCCGAGCTCACGCTGAAGTGGGTGCACCGCCGCGGCGCCGAGCCGGGCCTGAGCCCCGTGCTGCTCGACGCGCTGAAGGCCATGCAGTTGCCGGCCGGCGACTTCCACGCGTGGGTGGGCTGCGAATCGGCCATCGCCAAGGCGCTGCGCGCGCATCTGGTGGGCGAGCGCGGCGCGAACCCGAAGTGGACGCGGGCCTCGGGCTACTGGCGCCGCGGAGCGGTGGCCACGCACGATTCGCACGACGAGTGAATTGACTTGCTCCTTCCCCCTTTGAGGGAAGGTTGGGATGGGGGCAAGCAGAGCGCCCGATGGAGGCGCCGCTTGCCCCCACCCCCTGCCCTCCCCCAGCGGGGGAGGGAGAAATGCAGGTCAGTGCGGCACTTCGGCAGGCCCCGACGCCGCCGCGCTGCGCCTCGGGCTACGTATCAGCAACAGCAGCGGAATCGCCAGCACCGTGATGATCATCATGATGGCGAAGTCGTCCAGGTAGCCGATCAGCGCACCCTGCCGCGTCACCTCGGCGTTCAGCAGCGCGAGCCCCGTGGCGGTGTCGGGCGACATCATCTGCGGCAGGGTCGCAAGCGCCGCGTTGCCGGGTGCCACGGTCGCCGCGATCTGCGCATGCGCCTTGCTCGAACCCTCGGTGAGCAGCGCCTGCACGATCGAAATGCCCACGCTGCTGCCGATGTTGCGCAGCAGGCTGAAGATGGGCGTGCCCTGGTTGCGCAGCCTCGGCGCCAGCGTGGCGAAGGTGGCGGTGGACAGCGGCACGAAGGTGAAGCCGATGCCCAGCCCCTGGATGAAGCCCGACACCACGATGAGCGTGCTGTCCATCTGCAGCGTGAGCCGCGTCATCTGGTAGAGCGAGAAGGCCGTGAGGCCGAAGCCCAGCGCCATGATCGCGCGCACGTCGATGCGCTGCACCAGCCGCCCGACGATGATCATCGCGATCATCGTTCCCACGCCGCGCGGCGCCGTCACCTCGCCGGTGTAGACCACCGGGTAGCCCATCAGGCCCTGCAGGAAGTTGGGCAGCAGCGCCATCGTCGCGAACAGGATCATGCCGACGATGAACGCGAACAGCAGGCCGGTGACGAAGTTGCGGTCTTTCAGCAGGTCGCGGTCGAAGAATGAGACGCCCTGCACCGTCCAGGTGTGGACCACGAAGAAGCAGAAGGCCACCAGCGCGGCCGCCGCTTCGAGCTTGATCTCCCACGACTCGAACCAGTCGAGCTGTTCGCCGCGGTCGAGGAACAGCTGCAGCATGCCGATGGCGATGCTCAGCGTGACGAAGCCGAAGATGTCGAGCCGCTCGCCCTGCGGCCGGCTCTCTGGCAGGTAGCGCGCGATGCCCCAGAAGGCGAACACGCCCACCGGCAGGTTGAAGAAGAACACCCAGCGCCAGTCGAAGTTCTCGGTGAGCCAGCCGCCCAGCAGCGGCCCGAGGATCGGCCCGACCATGATGCCCGCGCCCCAGATGGCCATGGCCTGGCCGACCTTCTCGCGCGGGTTGATGTCCAGCAGCACCGCCTGCGACAGCGGCACCAGCGCCGCCCCGAACACGCCCTGCAGCAGCCGCGCCGCCACGATGCCCACCAGCGAGGTCGCCAGCCCGCACAGCGCCGAGGCCACGGTGAAGCCGATCACCGAGATGATGAACACTCGCCTGCGCCCCCAGTGGCCGCACAGCCAGCCGGTGAGCGGCAGCGCGATGGCCGAGGCCACGATGTACGAGGTGAGCACCCAGGTGATCTGGTCCTGCGAGGCCTGCAGGCTGCCCTGCATGTGCGGCAGCGCCACGTTGGCGATGGTGGTGTCCAGCGCCTGCATGATGGTCGCCAGCATGATCGAGATGGTGATCATGCCGCGGTGCGGCACGGCGGTTCCGGGCGCGGCGCTCACGGCTTGCGGCCTTCGCCGGAGGTGATCTCCACGAGGCTGCCGTGCACCCTGGAGAGCAGGCCCAGCAGCTGCGCGCGCTCGGCCTGCGACAGCACCGACATCACGCGGGCGTTGAGCCCGTCGCTGATGCTCAGGGCGCTGTCGAGCGCCTTCTCGGCGCTGGGCTCCAGGTGGATCCGGTTGACGCGGCGGTCGGTGGGACTGGGCTCGCGGCGTATCCAGCCGGCGGCCGCCATGCGGTCGCACAGGCCGGCCACGGCCATGGGCGTGAGGTCGAGCCGCTGCGCGAGTTCGGCCTGCGAGAGCGGCTCTTCTTCGTCGCCGTGCATCGCCAGCGCGCCCAGCAGGCGGCACTGCGCGCTGGTGAGCCCGATGCGCTCGCGCGCGAGGCGGTCGAACTCCTCGCCGTAGAGCTTGCCCACGCTCTTGACGAGGAAGCCGAAGCGCTGCGTGAAGTCCCTTTTCATAAGGGACTTGATTGTCTACATGTTTATTAGTTGGGCATTAGCAGCGCAGGTGTCCGAGGCTCCTAGAGCCAGCCCGCGCGCCTGAACCGGTAGTAGAGATAGCCGCAGGTGCTCACGATCAGCCCCAGCGCAATGCCGTAGCCGTAGCGGAATTTCAGCTCCGGCATGTTCTCGAAGTTCATGCCCCAGATGCCCGCGAAGGCGGTGCACACCGCGAAGATGCTGGCCCAGGCCGCGAGGCGCTTGGTGACCTCGCTCTCCTCGATGGTGACCATCGACAGGTTCACCTGTATGGCCGTGGCGATGGTGTCGCGCATGGCATCGATCGATGCGTTGATGCGCACCAGGTGGTCGCCCACGTCGCGGAAGTATTCCTGCGAGCTCATGCAGATCTGCGGCACGCGCCCGCCGTGCATCTTGCCGGCGGCCTCCACCAGCGGCGCCACCGCGCGCTTGAGGATCATGCTGCGCCGCTTCAGGTCGTAGAGCTGCTTGATCTTGTCGCGCGCCGCGCCGCCCTGGCCGAAGATCTGCTGCTCGATGGATTCCAGCTCCACCTCCAGCGCGTCGATGACCGGGAAGTAGCGGTCGACCACAGCGTCCATCAGCGCATACAGCACGAAGCCCGCGCCGTGGCGCAGCAGCTCCGGCTCGCGCTCGCAGCGCTCGCGCACGCCCAGGAAACCCTGCTTGCTGCGGTTGCGCACCGACAGCACGTAGTTGGCGCCGACGAAGACGTCGACCTCGCCCACGTTCATGCTGTGCTCGCCCTCCTCCGAGGGCTCCACAAGATGCATGACGACGAAGAGCGAGTTGCCGTACTCCTCCATCTTCGGTCGCTGGTGGCCGTGGTGGGCGTCCTCCACCGCCAGCGGATGCAGGCCGAATTCCTTCTGCATCTCGCGAAGCTCCTCGTCGGAGGCATCGCTGAGCGCCACCCACACGAAGCAGCCGGGCCGGCCGATGTAGTCGCTGATGTCCTCGACCGATATGTCGGCGAGCTTGGAGCCGTTTTCGTAGGCGACGCAGTTGATCAGCATCGATGCCCCCGGGGAGTTCACATGGGTGGAAACCATCGATGGTGCCACGAGACTCCCGCTGCGCCTGCCACCAGCGCTTCAGGCAGGTCGGATAGAGTTCGCCATGCCTGGCCGGCACGGGAACCGGCCGACGGCACAGCGGCACGCAACAACAACCACGACAACAGACGCCGCAACGCAGAAGACGAATAAGGGGAGCAAGGGATGGAAACCGGTTCGTTCGAGGAGTTGCTCAAGTGAAGCGCGACGTTCGCCTTGCGAAGGTCCTGCTCGCGGCCGTCATGGTCTCGGTGTCGGCGGCCACGGGCTGGCAGCTGTGGGCAGCGCGCGACCAGACGCTGGCGGCGGCCGACACCAACAACCTCAACCTCGCCAAGGCGCTGAACATCTACGCCGAAGGCATCTTCACCCAGAGCGACATGCTGCTGCAGAGCGTGGCCGAGACGCTGAAGGCGCCAGACTGGGAGGCGGAGCATCTGCAGCGCGTGCAGTCGCTGGTCGAGCGGCAGAAGAGCCTGCTCGACCCGCTCGACGGCGTCGCCTTGCTCGATGCCCGGGGCGACTGGCTGATGCACTCCAGGGGCCGCATCCCGCCGGGCACCAACAGCGCCGATCGGCCCTACTTCATCCACCACCGCGACACGCGCTCGAACGACGTCCTCATCAGCCCGCCGATCCGCAACCCCTTCACCGGCGAATGGGGAATCACGGTCAGCCGGCGCCTGGAAGACGACACGGGCGGATTCGCCGGCGTCGCCGTCATCGGCCTGGGCCTGCAGAACTTCCTGCGCGCATTCGGCACCATCACCCTGCCCGGCAGCGGCACCATCGGCCTGAGCACCTACCACGGGAAGATGCTGGTGCTCTACCCCTACCGCGAGCAGGACATCGGACTCGATTTCTCCGGCTCGCCCAACTTCCAGCGCCACTTCGGCGGCACGTCGGGCACCGCGTCGTTCCGCTCCAGCGTGGATGGAACGCAGCGGCTCTACGCCTTCCGCAAGAGCGACCGCTACCCGGTGCTGACCACCGTGGCGGTCGGCCGCCACCAGGCGCTGCAGGCCTGGAGGCACCAGGCGCTGCTCACGGTCGGCGTCGTGGGCGCGCTGCTGGCGGCAGTGGCCGCCGTGGGCTGGCGGCTGATCATCAACATCGGGCGGCGGATCAGGGCCGAGGCTTCGCTGCTGGCCGCGCGCGAAGACCTGCTGCAGGCCAACCAGCGGCTTGCAGTGCTGGCGACGCAGGACCAGCTCACCGGCCTGGCCAACCGCCGCAGCTTCGACGAGGTGCTGGCGCAGGAATCCCGGCGCGCGGCGCGCGAAGGCTCGGCCCTGTCGCTGCTGCTGCTGGACCTGGACTACTTCAAGCGCTTCAACGACGCATACGGCCACGTGGCCGGCGACCAGTGCCTGCGGGCCGTCGCAATGGCGCTGAGCCGCAGCATCAGGCGCCCGGGCGACCTGGTCGCACGCTACGGCGGCGAGGAGCTGGCCATCGTCCTGCCCAGCACCGGCCTGCAGGGCGCCTGCAAAGTCGCCGAGCTGCTGCTCGAACAGGTCCGCGCGCTCGGCATCACGCACAGCGAGAGTCCGCATGGACAGGTCACCGTCAGCATCGGCGTGGCGACCCTGCAGGGCCCTCGGTTGCACGAGCCGGAGCAACGGCTCGTCGAGGCGGCCGACCATGCGCTGTACCGGGCCAAGGAGAACGGGCGCAACTGCTGGATCAGCCAGGAAGAATGGCCGGCTGGCTGAGCGCCATGCGGCTCGAAGGCAGCGGGACTCGGCGGATTCAGCCGATTCAGCGCAACATGCGGCGGGCTGCGCGCTGCCCCAGCCAGCGCGCCAGCTCCACGAGCAGCGGCGTCATCACGGCCCAGCCGGCGCCCAGCACCAGCATCGCCCGCGTGGGGTCGGGAAACTGTCCGGCGCCCATGCGCACCGCGGCCGCGTAAGACAAGGCACCGCCCACGCCGCCGACCACGGCCGATAGCAGCCAGCGCCCATGCAGCCAGCGCAACGGCCCACGCAGCGTGGTCGAGAAGAGCGCCCACAGCCCCAGGATCCACGCGGGCGCCAGGCCCGGCCAGGGCCCGGGCGAGGCATAGACGAGCACGCCGCCGCGCGCCATGCCGGTGTCCCACGCCAGGCCCAGGAGCACCGCGCACAGCGCCAGCAGCAGCTCGTCCCGGCGCGCATCGCTGAACCACAGGTTCAGCAGCACGGCGCCGATGCAGGCCGCCACGCCCCAGCCGGGCGCGCCGCGCGCGGCGCCCAGCACGCAGGCGAACCAGGCCACCTGGAACACCGCGAGGTTGAGAAACACGGGGCCGTATCGGCGCGGCAGCGAGTTCATCGGCTTCGACTCCTCCGGCCCGAGCGCCTGGCGACGATCACACCTGGAGCTCCGGGCCACCGTCCGCCCGCGCCGCCTTCAGGCATCGGCCGCGCGCAGCCGGTACAGCCCCACATCGATGCGCCCGGAGCGAAAGCCGGCCTCGCAGTACGACAGGTAGTAGGTCCACAGCCGCTTGAACGCCGCGTCGAAGCCCAGCGGCTCGATCTGCGGCCACGCCGCGAGGAAGCGCCTGCGCCACTCGGCGAGCGTTCGCCCGTAGTCCGGGCCGAAGCAGCGCGAAGACTCGATCACCAGCCCCGCGCGCCGCGCCTGCTCCTGCAGCACGCCCGGGCTGGGCAGCATGCCGCCCGGGAAGATGCAGTGCTGGATGAAATCGGCGCCCTGGCGGTAGCCTTCGAAATGCTCGTCGGCGATGGTGATCGCCTGCAGCACCACGACGCCACCGGGCTTCAGGCGGTCGCGCAGGGTCGCGAAGTAGGTGGGCCAGTAGGCCTCGCCGACGGCCTCGATCATCTCGATGGACACGATGCGGTCGAACCGGCCCTGCACGTCGCGGTAGTCCTGCAGGCGCAGGTCGAGCTTGTCGGCCACGCCCCATTCCTGGCCGCGCTCGCGGGCGAAGGCCAGCTGCTCGGCAGACAGCGTGAGCCCGGTCACGCGCGCATCGTGGCGGCGGGCCAGGCTCGCGGCCAGGGTTCCCCAGCCGCAGCCGATCTCGAGCACATCGGCGCCTTTCGGGGTGTCGAGCATGCGGTGGATGGCATCCAGGCGGCGCGCCTGGGCGGCTTCCAGCGTGTCGTCGGCTTCCTCGCTGAAGAGCGCGCTCGAATACAACATGCTGTCGTCGAGCCAGAGCCGGTAGAACTCGTTGCCCAGGTCGTAGTGGAAGGAGATGTTGTGCCGGCTGCCGCTGCGGCTGTTCCTGCGCGCCAGGTGCAGCAGCCGCGCCAGCCAGCGCGAGGGGCCGCGACCCTTGAGCAGCGAGCCCCAGGCCGCCTCGTTGGCCAGGCCGAATTCGAACAGGGCCAGCAGGTCGGGGCTCTCCCATTCGCCGTCGCGGAAGCTCAGGGCCAGGCCGAGGTCGCCCTGCATGAGCAGCCGCACGATCGGCCGCCAGCTCAGCAGCCGCAGGCTGGCATGCGGGCCGGGCTCGCGGCCGGCCACTTCGATGCAACGCCCGCCGGGCAGCGTCAGCGCCAGCCGGCCGAAGCGCGTGCGCGCGAGCAGCCGCCGCAGCGGCGAGAAGGCCGGCGCGGTGTCGAGAACGGGGGCGGAGGGCGTGGTCAGGCTCATGGAGTCTCGCTCGTGGAAACGATGGTGATGTCGCGCTCCGGGGCTGCCGGACGCGGATGCAGGGGCACGCGCTTGATCCACAGGCGCAGTGCCTGCCAGTGGATGGCCACGACGACCTTCAGGGTCAGCAGCGGATGAGTCAGGAACACGCGCAGCAGCGCGAGGTCGCTCAGCGGCGTGCGCTGGCCGTCCTGGCGCGCATTGAGCACGGCGCCGTCGGCATCGTGCACGCTCACGCCGATCGACACCGACTCGCCAGGCGGCGCGATGCGGAAGCGGTAGCGCAGGTCCATGCCGTTGAAGGGCGAGACGTACATCCGCTTGTCGCAGCGCTGGTCGATGACAGCGGCGGCCGCGTCGTCAACGGGGATCAGATAGCTGTGCCGCTGCCCGAATGTGTTGTTGACCTCGTAGACCATCGCCCGCAGCGCGCCGCCCGGCGCATGGCAGAACCACACGCTGAGCGGGTTGAAGACATGGCCGAGCAGCCGCGGCAAGGTCAGCAGCCGGATCGCGCCGCCCGTGGGCAGGCCGGCCTCGCGCAGGCGCGCCTCGACCTGGGCGCGCAGGTCGCGGCCCGAGCCGTCGCCATAGTCGGCGGCGTGGAAGCTGAACAGGTTGAAGCGGTCCACCGAGAACAGGCGCAGCCGCTCGTGCAGTTGCGGCAGCTCGTCGATGTCGACCAGCACGCTGTAGATGCGGTAGGCCAGCCGGTGGCGCCTGGGCCGCAGCCGCTGGTGCATGACGCGCCCGACATAGAGCGCCGAGCCGCCCTGCCCGTTCATGATTCGACGGCCTGCGCGGCCTGCATCCCGGGCAGCAGATGGATGCGCCCGGATTCCTCCGGCACGCTCCACGGCCGGCGGACGCCGCCCAGCGCTTCGGCCACCGCCAGGCCGGCCTGCAGGCCGTCCTCATGGAAGCCGGAGCCGAAGTACGCCCCGCAGAACCAGGTGCGGCGCTGGCCCTGCAGGTTCCAGAGGTGGCGCTGCGCGGCCATGGCGGCGGCATCGAACAGCGGATGGTCGTAGACCTCGGTGCGGATCAGGTGCTCGGGCCGCGGGCCGGTCAGGGGGTTGAGCGTCAGGAACAGAGGGTCGGCTGCCGGGCCCTGTGGCAGATGGGGCTGCAGCCGATTCATCCAGTAGGTCACGGTCGGGGCTGCGCCGCTGCCGCGCGTGCCGAGGTAGTTCCAGCTCGACCACACGGCGCGGCGCGCGGGCATCAGGGCCGGGTCGCGATGCAGCACGGCCAGGTTGCGGCTGTAGGGGAAGGCACCCAGCAGCGCGCGTTCGGTGTTCGATGCGTCGGGCAGCAGGGCCAGCGACCGGTCGGCGTGAGTGGCAAGCACGACCTGGTCGATTCGCTGCGGCCACCAGCCCTCGGTCGTGCGCAGCCGCACGCCATCCGGCTCGCGATGCAGTTCGAGCACGGCCTGGTCGAGGTGCACGCGCTCGGCGAAAGGCCGGCTCAGGCGCCGCACGTACTCGCGGCTGCCGCCGGTCACGGTGCGCCAGACCGGCCGGTCGCTGATCTGAAGCAGGCCGTGGTTCTCGCAGAAGCGAACGAAGGCCGCCACCGGATAGCGCCCCACCCGCGCCGCCGGCGTGGACCAGATGGCAGCGGCCATGGGATAGAGGTGGTCGTCGCGGAATGCGCGGCCGTAGCCGCGGGCGTCGAGGTAGTCGTCCAGCGCCTGATCGCCGGCTTCACGGGCGTCGCGCGGCGCCTCGCGGTAGAAGCGCAGCAGTTCGCGCAGCATGGCCCAGAACCGCGGGCTCGCCAGGTTGCGCTTCTGGGCGAACAGGCCGCGCAGGTCGGTGCCGGCGTATTCGAGCCGGCCGGCGTCCAGGCTGACGGCGAACGACATGTCCGAAGCCGCGGTCGGCACGCCCAGGTGCCGGAACAAGGCGCTGAGGTTCGGATAGGCGGGCTCGTTGTAGACGATGAAGCCGGTATCCACCGGCACCGGGCCTTCGCGGCCGGGCGCGTCCACCGTGTTGCTGTGGCCGCCGAGGCGCGATTCGCTCTCGAACACCGTCACCTCGTGCCGCTGGGACAGCAGCCAGGCGCAGGAAAGTCCCGAGATGCCGGTGCCGACGACGGCGATGCGCTGGCCCTGGCCCTGCGAAGTGGGTGTCGCGAGGACGGTGGGCTGGGCGGGCTGGGGATCGAAGGGCGGCATGGTGCGTATCCAGGTGTTGGAGCTTGTACGCAGGAAATTACCGTTTGGACCATGGCGCGTTGCGGCGATGATCCGATCGCGGCCCGATTGCGTAAGGGTTAGCATGGCCGCCGTTCCCGACCCATCCACCCAACCTGCGGGCATTCCGGTGCCCCGCGGCCGCCGAGCGCCCAACTTGACTGTTGTTGTGACCGATTTCAAGCAGCCGCGCCGCTCCGACGACCTCTGGGCGCAGGCCCTGGCCGCCGTGGCCGAACGGCAGGACAGGGAGGCGTTCGCCCGGCTGTTCTCGCACTTCGCGCCGCGCGTCAAGCACTACCTGATGCACATCGGCAGCCCGGAGCTGCAGGCCGAGGAGCTGGCCCAGGAAGCCCTGGTCAGCGTGTGGCGCAAGGCCGCGCTGTTCGATCCGGCGCAGGCCGCCGTCTCGACCTGGATATTCACCATCGCGCGGAACCTGCGCGTGGACGCGCTGCGGCGGCGCCAGGGCGTAGAGTCGTCCGAGGAGGAGTTCGATTTCGACCTGCTCCAGGCGGACGACGCCTCGCTCGACGACGGGCTGCACGCCTCGCGCCTGAACGAACGCCTGCGCAGCGCCTTTCGGCAGCTGCCGCCCGAGCAGCAGCAGGTGCTGCACCTTTCCTATTTCGAAGACGAACCGCATGCCCGCATCGCGGCCCAGCTGAGCATTCCGCTGGGCACGGTGAAGTCGCGCGTGCGCCTGGCGGTCGCTCAGCTGCGCCGCCTGCTGGAACGCTGATGATGGATATCCGACACCACCCCGACGACGACCTGCTGCTGGCCCGGGCTTCCGGCCAGTTGCCTGCCGGCGCACGGCTGGTCCTGGCCAGCCACCTGGAACTCTGCCCGCTGTGCCGCGAGCGTGCGCGCACGCTCGATGCCCTGGGCGGCATCCTGCTCGACGAGATGGAAGCCGCGCCCATGGCCGACGATGCGCTGGCGCGCACCCTGGCCTCGATCGACGCGCTGGAGCATGCCCGCCCTGCGCCCGTGCGGGCCAGTGCCCCGCCGCCGCTGCCGCCCGGTGCGCGCTGGCCGAGCGCGCTCGCCCACTGCAGCGCCACGCCCTGGCGCTGGATCGCCCCGGGCATGCGCTGGAGCCGGGTGAGCGTGCCCGAGGCGCCGGATGCGAACGTCTTCCTGCTGCGCATCGCGGCCGGCAAGTACCTGCCGCAGCACACGCACCAGGGACAGGAGCTGACCCAGGTGCTGCACGGCCGTTTCCATGACGGGCGAGCCCTGTTCGGGCCCGGGGATTTCGATACGGCGGACGGCGAGATCCATCACCAGCCCGTGGTCCAGGATGGCAGCGAGTGCATTTGCCTCGCATCGCTGGACGGCCGCCTGCGCTTCGACAGCGCTATCGCGCGCGTGCTGGGTTCGCTCGTCGGGATGTGAGGCGCGCCGACACCCACGCCGACACGCCGCTCACGAAGCTGCCCCACACCAGGTCGGCAGCGGTGATCGCCCAGGGCCAGCCGCGCAGCGTGGCCTGGTTGGTGAGGTCGTAGGTGGCGTAGGCGACCAGCCCGAAGAAGGCGCCCCGCCGCAGCGCCGCGCCCGCGGCTCCTTCGGCCAGCGCCGGCGAGATGGCGAAAACCAGCAGGCCGGCCAGGTAGATGGCATAGAACAGCACCGCCGCGAGCCAGTCGACGTCGGACGCCATCAGGTCGCCGAGCGCCGGTTTGTACAGGCGCGGCCCCATGAGCGACAGCCACACCGCATCGAGCAGCAGAAAGCTCACGAGCGCCCACAGGTAGGCGATGGACAAGGTGCGGGCGGAAGGTTTCATGGTGCGCCGGAAGTGGAAGTCAATCGGTAGCTCAGTTGCCGGTCGCCCTTGGTCTCGGCGTCCAGCCCGATCCAGCGTCCGCTGTCGGCGGCATACCAGATGCGGATGCGCTGCTGCGCGGCCTGCAGGCGCCAGCCCCGCGCCCGCACCGGCTGGCCGCGAACCTCGATGTTGGTGCCGGGCAGCGGCTCGAAGCGCACCGGCTCGAGCTTGCCGGTCTGCGGATCGACCAGGCGCTGCTGCTTCATCAGCCTGGGGTTCCAGTAGGCAAAGCTCATCAGGCACTCGTCGTCGTAGCGGCGCGCGACCTGCTGCCGGGTGCCGTCGTCGTCGGTGTCGGAGCGCAGCTCGCGCAGGCAGTCGCCGGCCCAGCGCTCCTCGTTCTGGTGACGGTAGCGGTAGACGGATACGCCGAGCAGGCGCACCACGAACTGGGCGCGGCTGTCGACGGTGCGTGCCGACGCGCTGCCGCCGACCACGAAGCGATGCGTGCCGATCGGCTTGCCGTCGAGCGTGGCGGTGAAGTTCCACTCACCCTCCTCGATCGCGCTTTCAACCCCGCTTTCCTGCGCCCAGGCCACGCCGGCCCCCAGCGCTATCGCAAGTGCCGGGGCAAGAGCCAGGGCGCGCGCCGGCATCAGCGCTTCTCGAACAGGTAGTGGGCGACCCACCACTGGCCGCCCTCGGCATAGCCGAACAGCTCTTCCACCGAGATGAAGAAAAGGCGCCAGCGCGTCCACCAGATCGGCGCGTCGCTCTCTCCGTAGACGGAAACCAAGAGCGGCATGAGCTCGTCGCGCCGGGCGTCCATGCGCGACAGCCAGGCGGCGGAGGTCTTCGCGTAGTGGCGGCCGTTCCAGCGCCACTGGTTCAGCAGGCGCAGGTCGTCCTGGCAGCGCAGGGCGAGGTCGTCGCCGGGCATCATGCCGCCCGAGAAGAAGTAGCGGCTCATCCAGTCGCTCGCATCGCGCACCTCGAAGGGGTACGGCGCCTCGCGGTGGACGAACACGTGCATGAAGAAGCGCCCCTGCGGATCGAGCCAGCGCGCGACGTTCGAGAAGGCGCGCGGCCAGTTGCGCAGATGCTCGAACATTTCCACCGACACCACCCGGTCGAAGCGCTCGGCCGTCTCGAAGTCGTTGAAGTCGCAGGTGATCACTTCCAGGTTGCCCAGGCCGCGCGCCGCCGCCTCGGCGGTGATGAACTTGCGCTGCGAATGCGAGTTGGACACCGCCGTGATGCGCGAGCCCGGAAAGCGCTCGGCCATCCACAGGCTCAGCGAACCCCAGCCGCAGCCGAGCTCGAGGATGCGCTGCCCGTCCGCCAGGCCGGCGCGGGCGCAGGTCTCGGCCAGCGCGGCCGCCTCGGCCTGCTCCAGCGTGTCGACCCCTTCGGGCCACCAGCAGCAGCTGTACTTGCGGTGAGGCCCCAGCACGGCGGCGAAGAACTCGGCCGGCAGTTCGTAGTGCTGTTCGTTGGCCTTCTCGGGCAGCAAGGCCAGCGGGGCATTGCGCAGCTCTTCGAAGAATGCCTGCGAATGGCGCGCCACGGCCTCGGGGTTGCCGCTGTCGAGCTCGACCAGCCGCTGCCGCAGCAGCCTGCGCACGCCCACCCGGACGGCGGCATCGGGCACCAGACCCTGTTCGACCCAATGGATGGCGGCGGAGGTGCTGGAGGCTCTTGGCATGGCAGGTGGTCGGCGGTGGTTGACTCCGTCGTACGCAAAGCCGCGCTCTATAGATCACCGCACCGACGGAATCCCGCTTCGGCCTTGGACAGTTCCGGTGCGGCGCACGGGCTGGCGATACGCGCATTGAACGTAGAATGCCCGCGGCACTTTCACCCGTGCGCGCAGGCCCCATGCGCCATGCCTTCATGCCCTCCCCGAACAAGCCCTCCAGCCCCTCGCCCGCCGCCGTCCGCGACGCCCGCATGGCTGCCGGCCTCACGCAGACCGAGGCCGCGCAGACGGTGCAGGCCTCGCTGCGCGGATGGCAGCAGTGGGAGGCCGGCGACCGCTCGATGGCGCCCGGCCTCTTCGAGCTTTTCATGCTCAAGACGAGGCAGTGGCCGCTCGAGCGCGGCCACCGGGCCGGCTGAACGGAGCGCCGCGCGGAGAATGCCTACGAATGTCCCCAACCTGCCCCGGAGCCCGGCGGCATGGATCGCAAGCCACTGACTGAAATGAACAAGACAGACCTCTCTGGGCACACGCCAATGATGGCCCAGTACCTGGGCCTGAAAGCCGACCATCCGGACACCCTGCTGTTCTACCGGATGGGCGATTTCTACGAACTCTTCTGGGCCGACGCCGAGAAGGCCGCGCGCCTGCTCGACATCACGCTCACCCAGCGCGGCCAGTCGGCCGGCCAGCCGGTGGTGATGTGCGGTGTGCCCTTCCACTCGGTCGACACCTACCTGGCCCGCCTCATCAAGCTGGGCGAATCGGTCGCCATCTGCGAGCAGGTGGGCGAAGTCGGCGCGGCCAAGGGGCCGGTCGAGCGCAAGGTGGTGCGCGTGGTCACGCCCGGCACGCTGACCGATTCGGAGCTCCTCAACGACAAGGCCGATTCGCTGCTTCTGGCCGTGCATGCGGGCGCGCGCAACTTCTGCGGCCTGGCCTGGCTCAGCGTGACCGGCGCGGAGCTGCGGCTGGCCGAGTGCCCTTCCGACGCGCTCGAAGCCTGGATCGCCCGCATCGGCCCGAGCGAACTGCTCTACAGCGCCGAGGTGACGCCCGCCTTCGAGCAGCGCCTGAAGGCCGCGCGCGCCGCCACGCCCTTCACGCTGTCGGTGCGCCCGGCATGGCAGTTCGACGGCGGCCTGGGCGAGCGCAAGCTGGCCGAGCAGATGGGCAGCAACAGCCTTGCCGCCTGGAACGCCGATGCTCTCCCCAACGCGCATGCCGCGGCCGCCGCGCTGCTGGGCTATGCCGAGCACACACAGGGCCGCGCGCTCTCGCACGTGCAGCGCCTGTCGGTGGAGCGCGACGGCGACCTGATCGAGCTGCCGCCCACCACGCGGCGCAACCTCGAACTGGTGCAGACGCTGCGCGGCGAAGACTCGCCCACCATGTTCTCGCTGCTCGACACCTGCATGACCGGCATGGGCAGCCGCCTGCTGAAGCGCTGGCTGCTCTCGCCGCGGCGCGACCGCTCCGAGGCGCAGGGTCGGCTCGAAGCCATCGGCGCGCTGCAGGCCACCGTGCTCGGCGCCACGGCCGCGCCCTGGCGCACGCTGCGCGAACAGCTCAAGAACACCAGCGACGTCGAGCGCATCGCCGCGCGCATCGCGCTGCGCCAGGTGCGTCCGCGCGAACTGCTGGCGCTGCGGCTCGCGCTCGCGAAGGCGGAACAGCTCGCGCCGCTGCTGCCGGGTTCGTCCGCGCTGCTGGGCCAGATCGCCGAGCGGCTCGCGCCGCCCCCGGGCTGCGCGGACCTGCTGGTCAGCGCCATCAAGCCCGATCCGTCCGCGCTGGTGCGCGACGGCGGCGTGATCGCCACCGGCCACGACGCAGAACTCGACGAACTGCGCGCCATCAGCGAGAACTGCGACGACTTCCTGCTCAAGCTCGAAATCAGCGAGCGCGAGCGCACCGGCATCAGCAACCTGCGGGTGCAGTTCAACCGGGTGCACGGCTTCTACATCGAGGTGACGCAGAGCGCGCTGTCGAAGGTGCCCGACAACTACCGCCGCCGCCAGACGCTGAAGAACGCCGAGCGCTTCATCACGCCCGAGCTGAAGGCCTTCGAGGACAAGGCCCTGAGCGCACAGGACCGCGCCCTGGCCCGCGAGAAGTGGCTCTACGAGCAGCTGCTCGACGCGCTGCAGCCCTCGGTGCCAGCGCTCACGCAGCTGGCCGGCGGCCTCGCCACGCTCGACGCACTGTGCGCGCTGGCCGAGCGCTCGCACACGCTGCACTGGCGCGCGCCCAGCTTCGTGTCGCATCCCTGCATCGAGATCCAGCAGGGCCGCCACCCGGTGGTGGAGGCGCGGCTGGCCGAGAAGTCGTCAGGCGGCTTCATCGCCAACGACACGCAGCTCGGGCCGCAGCAGCGCATGCAGGTCATCACCGGCCCCAACATGGGCGGTAAATCGACGTACATGCGGCAGGTGGCGATCATCGTGCTGCTGGCTTCCATCGGCTCGCACGTGCCGGCCGCCGCCTGCCGGCTCGGGCCCATCGACGCCATTCACACCCGCATCGGCGCGGCGGACGACCTGGCCAACGCGCAGTCGACCTTCATGCTCGAGATGACGGAGGCGGCGCAGATCCTGCACAGCGCCACGGCGCAGTCGCTGGTGCTGATGGACGAGATCGGCCGCGGCACCAGCACCTTCGACGGCCTGGCGCTGGCCGCCGGCATCGCGGCGCAGCTGCACGACCGCAGCAAGGCCTTCACGCTGTTCGCCACGCACTATTTCGAGCTGACCGAGTTCCCGGCCACGCACCACGGCGCGGTGAACATGCACGTGAGCGCCACCGAGGCGGGCCGCGACATCGTCTTCCTGCACGAAATGCAGCCCGGCCCAGCCAGCAAGAGCTACGGCATCCAGGTGGCGCGGCTGGCGGGCATGCCCGCGGCGGTGGTCAACCATGCGCGGCAGGCGCTGGAGGCGCTTGAATCGCAGCATGCGCAAACTCGTGCACAGGTCGACCTGTTCGCACCGCCCCCGGTGGCCGAAACACCCATGGCCAGCGCCGTAGAATCCGCGCTGGCCGCGCTCGACCCCGACACGATGAGCCCGCGCGAGGCGCTCGATGCCTTGTATGCCCTCCAGAAGCTGAACAAACGTGAACTCGGCGCCGCATGACCTGGCACAGTTCATGCCAGATGAACCTGAACCCATGACTTACTGCGTAGGCATCAAACTCAACGCCGGACTGGTGTTCCTGTCCGACTCGCGCACCAACGCGGGCGTGGACCACATCAGCACTTTCCGCAAGATGATCGTCTACGAGCAGCCGGGCGACCGCGTCATGGTGCTGCTGTCGTCGGGCAACCTGAGCATCTCTCAGTCGGTGCGCGAAATCCTCCAGATCGAGGAGCTGCGCGAAACCCGCGAGGACGGCAGCCAGGGCGCGCCCATCACCATCTGGAACGCCAAGAGCATGTTCGACGCCGCCCGCGTGCTGGGCTCGGCGGTGCGCCACGTGTACGACCGCGATGCCGAGGCGCTCAAGCATGCGGGCCTCGACTTCAACGTCTCCTTCATCTTCGGCGGGCAGGTCAAGGGCGAGGGAATGCGCCTCTTCCTGGTCTACGCGGCCGGCAACTTCATCGAGGCCACCACCGAGACGCCCTACTTCCAGGTCGGCGAGTCGAAATACGGCAAGCCGGTGCTCGACCGCGTGCTCACCCCCGAGACCCCGCTGGACGAAGCAGCCAAGTGCGCGCTGGTGTCGATGGACTCGACCATGAAGTCGAACCTGTCGGTCGGCCTGCCGCTCGACCTGGTGGTGTACGAGGCCAACAAGCTCGAAACCGACCGCGTGATCTGCATCGACGCCGACAACCCCTACTACCGCATGGTGCACAACAGCTGGGGCCAGAAGCTGCGCGAGGTGTTCGACAGCATCGAGGACCCGGTGTGGGACGACGCCCAGACCGAGCATCCCCTGAAGATGCCGGCCACGCGCCACAGCCCGCTGCGCAAGATCTCGACCCCCGACGAAAAGCTCATCTAATCCAGTGCCGCCCGTCGTCTTCTCGCACGGCAACAGCTTTCCCGCGAGCACCTACCGAGTCGTCCTCGACAGCCTGCGCAACCGCGGCTTCGAGGTCGACGCCATCGAGAAATTCGGGCACGACCCGAAGTACCCCGTCACCGACAACTGGCCGCACCTGGTGCAGCAGCTGGCCGACTTCGCCAAGCCACGCGCCGAGCGCGCCGGCGGCCCGGTATTCCTCATCGGCCATTCGCTCGGCGGCTTCCTGAGCCTCATGTGCGCCGCGCTGCACCCCGAACTGGCGCGCGGCGTGCTGCTGATCGACTCGCCCATCCTCGGCGGCTGGCGCGCGAACACGCTCAACGTGGTCAAGCGCACGCCGCTCATGAAGAGCGTGTCGCCCGGCGCCATCAGCCGCAAGCGCAGGAACAGCTGGGAACACCGCGAGGCCGTGTTCGAGCACTTCCGCAGCAAGAAGGCCTTCGCGAAGTGGGACGAGCAGGTGCTGCACGACTACATCGACCACGGCACCTTCGATGCCGACGATGCTCGCGCGCTGAGCTTCGACCGCGACGTCGAAACCGCCATCTACAACACCCTGCCCCACAACCTGGGCGCCCTGCTGCGCGCGCACCCGCTCAAGTGCAAGGCCGCCTTCATCGGCGGGCGCCAGTCGGCCGAGATGAAGCGCGTGGGCATGGCGATGACGCAGCAAGTCACCAAGGGTCGCATCGCCATGCTGGACGGCACGCACCTCTTCCCCATGGAAAAGCCGCTGGCCACCGCGGCGGCCATCGAGGCCGCGCTGCGCAACCTGCTCTGAGCCACCAGCCGACGGCCCCCGTCACGCCTGCGTGACGTGCACGCCCGGCCGGCGCCCCGCGTTCCACTTGCCGCCCAGCGCCCGCTCGATCTGAGCGGCCAGCTGCAGCAGCAGCCCGTCGTTCGCCTGAGCCGCCTGCGCCTGGATGCCCAGCGGCAGGCCGTTTTCCTGCTCGGCCATCGGCAGCGAGATGCCCGGCATGCCGCACAGGTTGGCCAGCGGCGTGTAGGCGAAGTTCTGCCAGAGGTTGGCGAACCAGTCGTATACCGAGGGGTTCGTGCTGGTCGTGAGGTATTCGCTGGTGCCCACCTTGGGCGTGGGCAGCGCGGTGATCGGTGTGAGGATGATGTCCCAGCGCTGGAAGAAATCGCCGAAGGCGCGCGAGGTGGTGTTGAACACCGCCTGCATCTTCGCGCGCTCGGTGTACGAGGTGTGCAGCCCGGCTTCCCAGATCTTGATGTTGATCGGCTCCAGCAGCTCGGCCGGCGGGCGCTCCAGGCCCAGCCGGTGCAGGTGGCCGTCGATGACCTGCGCGAAGTTGCTGATGTAGCAGGTGGTCTGGGCGTCGAAGGCGGTGCGGAAGTCCACCTCCGGCAGCGCCCATTCGACATGGTGGCCCAGCTCTTCGAGGAACCTGCCCGTGCGCTCCAGCTCGGCCACGAAATGCGGCGTGGCGCGAAAGTCGCCCCACTCGTGCGACAGCGCGATGCGCAGCCGCCCCGGATCGCGCTTGATGAGCTCGCTGTACGGCTCGGCCGGCGACCAGAAGGGCATGAACTCGCCGGGCGCGCCGCCGCGGCAGTGGTCGACGAAGGCGGCCGTGTCGCGCACGGTGCGGCTGTGGCAGCCCTGGATCGACACCAGCCCCGAAAGATCCGACAGCCCCGGCGCCAGCGAGAACACGCCGCGCGACACCTTCAGCCCGATGTTGCCGTTCACGCCCGCCGGAATGCGGATGGAGCCACCGCCGTCGGTGGCATGCGACAGCGGCAGCACGCCGGCGGCCACGATCGCCGCCGTGCCGGCCGAGGAGCCGCAGGTGGTGTATTCGAGGTCCCACGGGTTGCGCGTGACATGGAAGGCGTTCTCCGCCGAGCTGCACACGCCGAACTCCGGCGTCGTGCTGCGGCCCACGATGTTGAGCCCCGCCTTGCGCAATTGCTGCGTGAGGAAGCTGTCAGCCGCCGGTCGGTGGCCCTGCATCATCATCGAGCCGAACTCCTGCAGGCGGCCCTTCAACGTGGGGCCCAGGTCCTTCATCAGGTAGGGCAGCCCGGCGAAAACGCCTTCGGGGTTCATGCCGTCCTTGAGCGGATCGGCCACCACGTCGTCGAAGACCTCGACGACCGCGTCGAGCTGAGGGTCGAGCCTCGCGATGCCGGCAGCCGCCTGCGCGGCCAGTTCCGTCGCCGTCACCTCGCCCTTGCGCACCCGTTCGGCCAGGCCGATGCCGTCGTGGTCGGCCCATTCGCTCCAGCTCATTGCCAGCGTCATTCGCAGTGCTCCATTTCTTGTTCGGTGAGGAAAGTGCGTCCGATTTTGCCGAGCGTGTCGGCGCGACGCATACTCATCCGTCCTTGGGTGAGCAGGAACGAAGGACAAACAAGCGCACCGCATGACCGACACCGCCTGGATCGCCACCACGCTGACCGCCTCGCGCCCGCGCGCGGTGGCCGCGCTGCTTCGCTACTTCCGCGAGCTCGACATGGCCGAGGAAGCCTTCCAGGAAGCCAGCCTGCGCGCCCTGCGCCACTGGCCCGAGAGCGGCCCGCCGCGCGACCCGCTGGCCTGGCTGATCTTCGTGGGGCGCAACGCGGCGATCGACGAGGTGCGCCGGCGCGGCCAGCACAAGCCGCTGCCCGAGGACGACGCGCTCATCTCCGACCTGGACGACACCGAAGCCGCGCTCGTCGAACAGCTCGACCAGGCGCACTACCGCGACGACGTGCTGCGCCTGCTCTTCGTCTGCTGCCACCCCGAGCTGCCGCTGACGCAGCAGATCGCGCTGGCGCTGCGCATCGTCTCGGGCCTGTCGGTGCGCGAGATCGCGCGCGCCTTCCTGGTCGGCGAAAGCGCGATGGAGCAGCGCATCACCCGCGCCAAGAAGCGCGTGGCCACGGCCGGCATTCCCTTCGACACGCCGGGCCGGCGCGAGCGCGACGAGCGGCTGGCAGCCGTGGGCACCACGGTCTACCTGCTCTTCAACGAAGGCTATTCGGCCAGCGGCGGCGAGGAGCATGTGCGCGCCGCGCTGTGCGAAGAGGCGATACGCCTCGCGCGGCTGCTGCTCGAACTGTTCCCCGGCGAGCCCGAACTGATGGGCCTGCTCGCCCTGCTCCTGTTGCAGCATGCGCGCGCCGCCGCGCGGCTCGATGCCGGCGGCATGGTCGTGCTGCTCGAAGACCAGGACCGCGCGCGCTGGAACCGCGCGCTCATCGACGAAGGCCTGGCGCTGGTCGAAGGCGCGCTGCGCCAGCGCAGGCCCGGCCCCTGCCAGCTGCAGGCCGCCCTCGCCGCCACCCACGCGCAGGCCGCGCGCGCCCAGGACACCGACTGGGCCGAGATCGACCGGCTCTACGCCGCGCTCGAAGCGCTGCAGCCCTCCCCTGTCGTCACGCTGAACCGCGCGGTGGCGGTGCACAAGCTGCACGGGCCCCAAACCGCGCTGGCGCTGACCGAGCCGCTGGCCGGCGCGCTGGACGGCTACTTCCACTTCCACGGGCTGCGAGGCGCGCTGCTGATGCAGCTGGAGCGCGCCGACGAAGCCCGCGCCGCATTCGCGCGCGCCCTCGGCATGGCCCGCACCGCCGCCGAGGCCGCGCACATCCGAGCGATGCTCGACCGTCTCGGCACGCCCGGCTGACCCGAACCGACCCGCCCGCCACGAACCACGAAAAGAAAAGGAAGACCATGCTCTATTCCATCCTCATCTACGGCTCCGAATCCACGGTGGCCGCCTGGGAGCCCGGCGTCGAAGAGGAAATGCTCGAACGCCACACCGACCTGCGCGAGGACCTGCAGGGACAGGGCAAGCTCGGCACCGTGCTGCGGCTGATGCCCAACGTGGCCAGCACGGTGCGCCGCGCGGGCGACCTGCATCCGCTGGTCACCGACGGCCCCTTCGCCGAGACGAAGGAGCAGCTCATGGGCATCTACGTCGTGGAGTGCGAGTCGGTGGAGGAAGCCACGCATGCCGCGCACCGGCTGGCCTTCGAGGGCGGCGTGTTCGAGATCCGGCCGATCACCTGGTACGACCCAGGCGTGATCCCGGCGCGCATTCCGCAGGTCTGACGGAAAAAAACCTGCCGGCGATGTCGGATCGGGCCGCCGCCCCGCGTCCTTGGTTGGAACGCCCGCATGTCGCGGGCGGCAATCCGAGGAGAAAAGACGATGTCGCAGGCATTCAAGGACAAGTGCGTGGTGGTTCACGGTGGCAGCGGCGCCATCGGCGGTGCGGTGGCCCGCGCCTTTGCGCGTGAAGGCGCCAGGTTGTTCGTCACGGGGCGGAACCGGGCCAGGCTCGAGGCGGCGGCGCGAGCCATCGAGGCCGAGGGCGGGCGGGCCGAGGCGGCCGTGGTCGATGCGCTCGACGAGCAGGCCATGCTGCGCCATGCCGCCGAAGTTGCAGAACGCGCCGGCGGCATCGACATCGCGCTCAACGCCATCGGCGTGATGCACGTGCAGGGCACGCCGCTATCGGCGCTGGCGCTGGAAGACTTCTTCCTGCCCGTACAGGCTTACATCCGCGCCTGCTTCCTGACTGCAAAGGCCGTGGCGCCGCACATGGCCAGGCGCGGCGGCGGCGTGGTTCTTTCGGTGTCTACGCCGGCCTCGCGCCTGCCGGGGCCGGGCTACCTGGGCCACGCGGTGGCCTGCGCGGGCGTGGAGGCGCTCTCGCGTCACATGGCGGGGGAGCTCGCGGCGTTCAACATCCGCACCGTGTGCATCCGCTCGCACGCCATTCCCGAGGCGGTGACCGCAGGCTCGCACGCCCGCGAGGTGTTCCGCCCGGCGGCGGAGAGCATGGGGCTCACGGTCGAGCAGATGCTCGCAGCCAAGCCACCCGGCCTGCTGGTGAAGCGGCTGCCCTCGCTCGACCAGATGGCCGCCACCGCACTGTTCGCAGCCTCGGAAGGCGCCAGCGCGATGACCGGCGCGGTGCTGAACCTGAGCGGGGGCATCACGCTGGACTGACGCGGGGCCAGGCCCGGCTCCCTAGAATCGCCCGGGTCATTCCCCAACCCTGCCGATTCCGCATGCAGCCCGACTTCCCGCCAGCGCCCGCGCTGGCCGACGCCCTGATCGTCGATCCGTTCTACCTGGCGATCTCCGTCGATTTCGAGCACGACATGGCGGCCCGCAAGGCGGTGCTCGCCGACTACTTCGCCTACTCGCTGGGCGAGGCATCGCGCACCGGCCGCTACCTCACGGCCGAGGATGCCCGGCTGGGCGCGGCGGCCTGGCTGCTGCCTCGCGCGGAAGCGGTCGACGCGGCCGAGTCGGCGGCGAAGGGCGAATACCTCGCCGCCACGCTCGGCCCGCGCGGCCACGGCAACTATCGCCGCATCGTCGATTTCATGGCCGCGCGCTCGCCGGACGTGGTGCCGCCTGAAGCGTGGTACCTGTCGATCCTCGGCATCTCGCCGGCCGCGCAGGGGCGCGGGCTGGGCGCGCAACTGCTGGCACCCACCCTGGCCGAGGCCGACGCGGCGGGCGTGCCCTGCTTCCTGGAGACCTTCACGCCGCGCAGCGTGGCCTTCTACGAGCGGCTGGGTTTCCGGGGCGCGGCGGAGCACCGGGAGCCGGTCACGAACTCGGCCTACCTGATCATGTGCAGGCCGGCGCGGCAGTAATCGGCAGTAATCGGCAGCAAACGGGAAAATTGGTAGATACGTTCCACTCGCCGCGCCAGGTCGGCCGAAGATTCCGCCGCATGTCCTCTCTCCCTGTCGAAGACGCCGAACCCGTTTCGCTGAGCCCCACGCTGATCGTCGAGGACGAGCCGGCCATGCAGGAGCGCCTGCGCCACGTGCTGTCCACCCTCGGCTGCGACGAGAACCGCATCGCGGTGACCGACAGCGTCGCCGGCGCCCGGCAACTGCTCGACGGGCGGGACTACGGCGTGGTGCTGGTGGACATCGGCCTGCCCGACGGCAGCGGGGTCGAGCTGATCGGCTGGCTGCAGGCCGAACCGGCCGGCCATTCCTGCGGTGGTGATCTCGGCCTGGCGCACCGAGGAGGTCATCTTCGCGGCGCTGCGCGCCGGCGCCATCGGCTACCTGCTGAAGGAGCGCGACGACGTCGAACTGGGCATTGCGCTGCGCAGCATCGAGCAGGGCGGCGCGCCCATCGATCCGAGCATCGCGCGCCACATCCTCGCCTGGGTGGCGACGCACCAGCCGCCGCCGCCGGCCGAGACGGCGACACAGCCCTCCGGAGAAGCACCGGCCGCGCTCACGCGCCGGGAGCGCAAGATACTCGAGCTCGTCTCGCAGGGCCTGAGCAACCGCGAAATGGCCGAGTCGCTATCGATCTCCAGACTGACCGTGGAATGCCACACCAAGAACATCTACCGCAAGCTCGCCGTCAGTTCGCGCACCGAAGCCGTCTTCGAAGCGCGAAGGCATGGCTTGCTGCGCTGACCGGCGCGGTCGTCCTGCTTCTTCTCGCGGCCTGCCCGGCCCTCTCGGCCCTCGCGGCCGGTGACGCCGCCGCTCCCGCGCTGCGCGTGGAGGCCGCGCGCGGCGCAGGCTGGAACGACACCGCCCCGCCCGCCGAAGGCTGGACGCCCGTCGCCCTGCCCGACAGCTGGGCCACCCGCTGGCCCGGCTTCGACGGCGTGGTCTGGTACCGCCTGACATGGGAGCAGCCCGAACAGCTGCGTGAAGCCGGCCTGCTGCTGAACTACCTGAACATGGCCGGCGAGGTGTCGCTCAACGGCACGACGATCTCGCGCGACGAAAGCCTGGTCGAGCCGCTCACGCGCGCCTGGAACACGCCGCGCTACTGGCTGCTGGCACCGCCTCTGCTGAAGCCCGGCACCAACACGCTGCTGGTGCGCGTTTCGGGGTTGGCGCCCTACCAGGCGGGGCTGGGGCCGGTCGAGGTCGGCGAGCCGGCGGCGATGCAGTCGCGATTCGAACGCGAGCGGCTGGTGCGGCGCGACCTGCAGGTGCTTGGCCTCGCGGTCAGCGCGGCGGTCTCGGCCTTCTTCGCCGCCTGGTGGTGGCTGCGCCGGCGCGAGACGGCCTACGGCTGGTTCGCCGTGATGTCGGTGCTGTGGCTGCTGTTCGCCTACAACCAGATCGCGACCAGCCCCTGGCCCTTCAGCTCCAACCATCACTGGCAGGCACTCAACACCTCGCTGCTGCTGGTGTTCAGCGTGTCTTACCTGCTCTTCGTGCTGCGCTACTGCGGGCGCCGCCTGCCACGGCTCGAAGGCGCGGCCGCGCTGGTGGCGCTGGCCGGCGTGCTCGACCTGTGGCTGGCGCCCGAGCCGTCGCTGGCGGTGCACCGGGCCATCTGGACGCTGGTGGGCGGCCTCACCATCATCGCGGTGAACAGCTACGCCCTCGTGTACGGCTGGCGCCACCGCGGCAGCCCGGTGCGCTCCATCGCGCCGTTCATGGCGATCTCGGCCGTGACGGGCGCGCACGACCTGCTGGTGTTCACTCAGGTGATCGACAGCAACGTCTACTACACCAACATGTCGTCGTACGTGCTGCTGCTGGGCATGGCGCTGACGCAGGCCGCGCGCTTCGCGCAGAGCCTGCGGCGCATCGAGAACTTCAACACCGAGCTGATCGAGGAAGTGAACGCGGCCAAGGCCGAGCTTGCCGCCACGCTGGCGCAGCAGCATGCGCTGGAGCTGGCGCATGCGCGGATCGGCGAGCGGGTGAACCTGGTGAGCGACCTGCACGACGGGCTCGGCGGCATGTTGGTGGGCAGCATCGCGACGCTGGAGCGCAAGCCCGAGAACCTCAGCGCGCCGGAGCTGCTGGTCATGCTCAAGCGCCTGCGCGACGACCTGCGGCTGATCATCGACGCCACCGGCCACGACCACGGCGCCCGCGCGCTCGGCGAACTGCTGGTGCCGATGCGCCATCGCAGCGCGCAACTGCTCGACGCCAACGGCATCGACTGCCGCTGGCAGGTGTCGGGCATCGAGACACTGGAGCTGCCGCCGTCGCAGAGCCTGGACCTGATGCGCTTCCTGCAGGAGGCGCTGACCAACGTGCTCAAGCACAGCGCGAGCCGCCGCGTGGACGTGACGGTGGAGCGCGCGGGCGCCGAGCTTCAGCTCAGCGTGCGCGACGACGGGCGCGGCTTCGCGGTCGATGACCAGACAGCGGGCGCAGGACTGCGCAATCTGCGCACGCGGGCCCGCCGACTCGGCGCCGAGCTGCACCTGCACTCACGCCCCGGCGAGACCCGGGTGGCGCTGCGGATGCCGCTCGCCGGCTGAGACCTCAGAGTTCGAGCACCAGCCGGCCTTCGCAGGCGCGCGAGCAGCAGGCCATCATCTTCGTGTTGGCTTCGCGCTCCACGCGTGTGAGCACCACGTCGCGGTGGTCGACCTTGCCGGCGAGCACGCGCACTTCGCAGGAGCCGCACAGGCCTTCCTCGCAGTCGCTCTGCACGTCGACGTTGGCGGCGCGCAGCGCGGTCAGCAGGGTCTGGTCGGGCGGCACGGTGAGGACGAGGCCCGAATCCTTCAGCTCCACCTCGAAGGCATGTTCCTTCGATGGATCGAGCGTGGCCAGCGTGGATTCGAAATGCTCCACGCGCAGCGCACCCTCGGGCCACGCGGCGCAGCAGTCTTCCAGCGCCTGCAGCATGCGCAGCGGGCCGCAGGCGTAGACCTGCGCGCCGGCCACCGGCTGCGCGAGCAGCGCCTGCAGGTCGTTGCGCCGGCCTTCATCGGCGACGTGCAGGTGCAGCCGGTCGCCATGCAGCGCGGCGAGTTCGTCGACGAAGGCCATGCTGCGGCGGCTGCGGCCGCTGTAGTGCAGCTCGTAGTCCATGCCCAGCGCCTTGGCGCGGCGCGCCATCGCGCTCACCGGCGTGATGCCGATGCCGCCGGCGATGAAGATGGCCTTCTTCAGCGACTCGTCGAGCCTGAAGTGGTTGCGCGGGCCGCGGATGCGCAGCCGGTCACCCGGCTTCACGTTCGCATGCACCCATGCCGAGCCGCCGCGCCCCTCGGGCTCGTGCAGCACGGCGATCTCGAAGGCGCCCGCGTCGTCGGGGTCGCCGCACAGCGAATACTGGCGCGAGAGTTCGGGCGTGCCGCATTCGACGTCGATGTGCGCGCCGGCCGTCCAGCGCGGCAGCGGCTTGCCGTCGGGCGACACGAGGCGCAGCCTGACGATGCCCTCGGCCACCGGCGTCACGCCCTGCACCACCACCGGCCGCGCGATGGAATGCGCCGAGGGCTCGCCGATGCGCACCGGCACGCGCACGTCGCGCAGGCCCGGGTTCTTGCGCTCGGGGTTGGCGGCCGGGTCCCATTCCACCCACAGGTGCTCGGGCCCGCGGAACGAGGTGTTCGGCACGTAGGTGAAGCGCTGCTCGGAAAGCCGCATGTGCGGCAGACGGCGCGTGAACTCCTCCAGGAAAATCTGCATCTCCATGCGCGCCAGGTTCTTGCCCATGCACTGGTGCGAGCCGTAGCCGAAGGTGAGATGGTCGCTGGCGTTGTCGCGGCGGATGTCGAACAGGTCGGCATCCGAGAAATGCCCCTCGTCGTGGTTGGCCGACGAGGTGACGATGAGCAGGCGCGAGCCCGCCGGCAGGTCGACGCCGCCGACCTGCGTGTCCCTGGTGACCATGCGGCGCCATGCGGCCACCGAGCCGTTGTGGCGCAGACACTCCTCCACCGCGTTGGGAATGAGCCCCGGGTCTTCGCACAGCTCGCGCCACACCTGCGGGTGCTGCAGCAGCAGCTTCACCGCGTTGGCGGTGGCGTTGGCCGTGGTCTCGTGGGCGGCGACGATGCCGGCCATCATCATCGAGTGCAGGTACGAGTCGGTCACCACATCGGGATGCTGCAACTGCTTGCGGATGCCGTACTGCATCCAGCCGGGTGCGTCGGGGTCCTGGCGCATCTTGTCGAGCACCTTGCCGGCGTACTGCCAGAAGTTGCCCACCGCGTGCGCCACCGCCACCTGTTCCTCGGGCTTCGGGCGGCCCCAGGTGTTGACGGTATGGGCGATGGAGTACTTGCGCAGCGTGTCCATGTCTTCCTCGGGCACGCCGAGGAAATGCAGCGCCACCGTGAGCGGGATCTCCCACAGCATCTGGTCGACGAGGTCGGCGCGGCCGTCGTCGATGAAGCGGTCGACGTACTCGCGCGCCAGCTCGCGCACCATGGGCTCGTGGTGCTTCAGCGCCTCGGGCGTGAAGGGGTCCATCAGCGCGCGGCGGCGCGGCATGTGGGCGGGCTCGTCCTCGTTGACCAGCGTGCGGTTGAGCGCGAAGCCGTACGAAGCCAACACCGCGTTGGCCTCCTCGCCCGTGGGCGTGATCTTCTCGAGCGCGATCGACGGGCTGAAGGTGATGTTGTCGCGGAACACCGCCTTGATGTCCTCGTAGCGCGTGAGCACCCAGTAGCCCAGCTTGGGGCTGTAGAAGATGGGCTCCTGTTCGCGCGCCCAGCGCACGTACTCGGGCGGGTCCTGCTGGTAGCCGTCCTCGAAGGGGTCGAAACCGGCGGCGCGCTGGCTCACGGGGCAGCCGGTGGGCGTGCGCTCGGAGGACAGCGGCCCGTGCGCGACGGGGCAGCCGGAGGCGCGCGATGGCGTGACGGTATCGGACATGGCAGGCAGCTTCAGTCGAGGGTGATCTTCAGGTCGCGGATCAGCTTGTGCCAGCGCTCGGTTTCGCTCCTGAGCAGCGCGGCGTACTGCGCGGGCGTGTTGCCGACCGGCTCCACGCCGAAGTCGACCATGCGCGTGCGCACAGAGGGCTCGTTGATGGCGGCGACCAGCTGGCGGTTGAGCGTGCTGACCACGTCAGCGGGCGTGGCCGAGGGCACCACCACGCCGACCAGCGCGGCGGCCTCGACATTCTTGTAGCCGAGCTCGGCGAAGGTGGGCACGTCGGGCAGCTGCGGCAGGCGCGTTGGGTTGGCCACCGCCAGCGCGCGCACCTTGCCGCCCTTGATGAAGCCGGAGCTCGCGGCCAGGTCGACCATCATGGCCGGCAGCTGCCCGCCGACCACGTCGGCCAGCGCCGGCGCGGCGCCGCGATACGGCACGTGGACCATGAAGAGCTTGGCCTCCACCTTCAGCAGCTCCATCGCCAGATGGTGCGGGCTGCCCGCGCCGGCCGAGGCGTAGTTGATGCCGCCCGGCTTGGCGCGGGCCTGGGCGATGAAGTCCTTGGCCGAGCTGAAGCCCGAGTTGGCGCCGACGACCAGGATCATCGGGAACTTGCCCATCAGCGTGACTGGCGCCAGATCCTTCGTGGGGTTGTAGCTCAGCGACTTGTAGAGCGCGGGGTTGAACACCAGAGTGCCGTTGTCGGCCGACAGCACGGTGTAGCCGTCGGCCGCGGCGCGCGTGGTCTCGGAAGCGGCCAGCGCGGTGTTGCCGCCGGGCTTGTTGTCCACCAGCACCGGCTGCCCGACCTGGGTCGACAGCGTCTGCGCAACCGTGCGCGCCAGGAAGTCGGAACCGCCGCCGGCTGCATAGGGAACGATCCAGCGGATCGGCTTGGCGGGATAGGCCTGCTGGGCGCCGGCGCTGGCGGCCGCGGCAGCCAGCGAAAGAACAGCGAGGCAGCGGGCGATGTGCTTCTTCATGAGGGAGTCTCCGTGAGGGATTTTGTGTATTGCGTAATTATCATACGCATAGCGTAATTCACGGATCGCGGGTTTACCCGGCCTTACCGGTAGAGCACCTAACATCCAGCCGTCATGAAGCAGCCTCCGGAATCCGATCCCTCCCTCTCCTCCCCAGCCCGCGAACGCCGCCAGCGGGTGCAGTCCGCCGAGACCGGCATGTCGGTGCTCAAGGGGCTGGCGCACCTGGGCGGACGCAGCAGCCTGACCGCGCTGTCGGCGCACGTCGCCGAGAGCCCAGCCAAGGTGCACCGCTACCTCGCGAGCCTGATGGAAGCCGGTCTGGTGCTGCAGGACGCCGTCTCGCAGCACTACTACCTGGGCACGGAAGCCATCCAGATCGGCCTGGCCGCCATGCGCCAGGCCGACCCGATCCGCGCGGCCGAGCCCTGCCTGATCCGCCTGCGCGAATCGCTGGAGGTGACCTGCTTCGTGGCGGTGATGGGCAACAAGGGCCCGACCATCGTGCGCTTCGAGGAGCCGGGCCTGCCGGTCACGGTGAACGTGCGCGCCGGCTCGGTGATGTCGATGCTGTGGTCGGCCACCGGCCGCGCCTTCCTGGGGCTGCTCGACGAATCGCGCGTGGTCGCGCTGGCCGAGCAGGAACTGGGCGAGGCCACGCCGGAGATGCGCGCGCAGCTCGATGCGAAGGACCCGATCGGCCAGCTGCGCCGCGAGGTGCGCCAGGCGCACTGCGCGAGCGTGAAGGACACCTACCTGCGCGGCATCAGCGCCGTGGCGGCGCCGGTGTACGACTACGCGGGAAGGGTCTGCGCCGTGATCACCGCGCTGGGTGCCACGGGCGGCTTCGATCCGTCGATCGACGGACCCATCGCCGCTGCGGTGCGGCAGGAAGCCAGGGCCGCGAGCGCCCTGCTGGGCGCCGCGAACTGAAGCAGGATCAGTCGGCCCAGACCACGGTGCCGGTCCACGCGGTGGCCAGCACCAGGATGCCGAAGGCGATGCGGTACCAGGCAAAGGGAATAAAGCTGTGGCTGCTGATGTACTTCAGCAGCCAGCGCACGCACAGCCAGGCGCTGATGAACGAGAACACCAGGCCCACGGCGAACAGCGGCACGTCGCCCATCGACAGCGCCGCGCGCTCCTTGTAGATGCTGTAGAGGCCCGCGCCGATCAGCGTGGGAATGGCCAGGAAGAACGAGAAGTCGGTCGCCGCCTGGCGCGACAGGCCCAGCAGCATGCCGCCGATGATGGTCGAGCCGCTGCGGCTGGTGCCCGGGATCATCGCGAAGCACTGCACCAGGCCGACCTTGAGCGCGTCCCATGGCGTCATGTCGTCTACATGCTCGACGCGCACCGACCCGGGCGGGCGCTTCTCGGCCCACAGGATGATGAAGCCGCCGATGATGAAGGTGCTGGCCACCACGGTCGGGATGAACAGGTGCTCCTTGATGACCTTGCCGAACAGCAGGCCCAGCACCACCGCGGGCAGGAAGCCGATGAAGATGTTGAGCGCCAGGCGCTGCGCCTTGGGCTGGCGGGGCAGCGCGACGACGGTCGAGCGGATCTTCTGCCAGTAGACCAGGATCACCGCGAAGATCGCGCCGGTCTGGATGGCGATCTCGAAGACCTTGCCCCGGTTGTCGCCGAAGCCGCCGAGCAGGGAGCCCGCAAGGATCAGGTGGCCTGTCGAAGAGATGGGAAGAAATTCGGTGAGGCCTTCGACGATGCCCATGACGGCGGCCTTGACCAGCAAAACAATATCCACGCGTACTCCTTTTCAAGTGCAGCCATTATCACGAGGGGGCAGGTCAGCCCCGGCTCAGCATCCCCTGTTTCGGTGATGTTCAGGCCCCCTGCATTGACACACAGTCACGTATCAGGGTGTGTGTGAGACGCCCGCAGGAGTCATCGGTAATGCGAACGTTCACGCGCAGCGACAGGCTGGAAGAACACGCGTCGACTTTCGACGATCACGGCGAGGACCGCCGCAAGAACGCCCAGGACCTCGAATGCGAGCAGCGCGCCTCGATGCGGCGCGTGGTCGAGGCCACGGGCGCATCGGCCCACGAACTGCAGCAGCTGATGCAGCGGCTGCTCGACATCGACCGCTCGGGCTCCAGCGCGGGCATCGTCGCGCAAGGGCACATCGAGGCCGACCGCATGCAGTCGGGCATGGCGGCACTCGACCTGGGCGACGGCAACGTGGCCGAGCAGCGCGGCGACGCCGTGCAGACCATCGATTTCTGGCTGCTCGAGCCGCTGGACCCCGCGCACGACAAGAAGTGGTACGCGCGCTGGAAGTTCTGGAGCTTCATCCTCGGCGCGGCCGGCTCCGAGGCCGCCCTCACCCTGCAGGGCCTGGCGCTGCGCCCCACAGAGCCCGGCGACACGCATGCCGATTTGGTGGCGAAGGCGCGCAAGGTGCTCGAGAGCTGGCGCCGCACCTCCGAGCCGCTCTTCTGGTCGGCCGTGGAGTGCTACGTGCGGCAGCAGTCGTTCTCGCTCGAGACACAGGCCTACCTGATGCACTGCATCGCCGTGGTGTTCGCGGGCGATCCGATGAAGCTGTCGAACGAGCAGAGCGAGCAGCTCGCGGGCGTGCTCGCCGACACGTACTGCGACGCGCTGGGCACCTCGGCGTGCATGCCCTCGGCGGACATCTACCGGCGCCTGTCGCAGGGGCTGGAAGCGACCGACCGCGAGACCGGCCTGGTCCGCAACCTGGGGCGCAGCGACGCAGCCCAGATCGCGATGACGGCGCTGTTCTCGGTGATCGAGTTCTCTCGCCTACGCTGAGCCCGAAGCGGTGCGCCGGCGCAGCGCGCGCACCGCGCTGTCGACCGTGGTGAGCACCGGCAGGCCGCTGGCCGCCTCGCAGGCCGCGCGTGCGCGCGCCATGCTGAACTGCGCCAGCGCGATGCGCGTGCAGCCGCGCTCCCGCAGCGCGACCGCCTGCGCGGCGATCAGGGCGTCGTGCCGCTGCGTGTCGCCTGCATTCAGGGCGTCGAGCGCGCCTTCGGCAAGCGCGGTTTCTAGCGCGACCTCCGAAGGAAACTCCGGCGGCATCGACGCCAGCGTGGGCGCGAAGGTGGCGATGAGGCCCAGCCTGCCCTGCCCCTGCACTGCCTCGTCGATCATGGCCTCGTTGGGCTTGAGCACCGGAATGCCCGCGTGCCGCCGCGCCACCGCCTCGATGCACGGCCCGAAGGCCGAGCAGGTGAAGAGGATGCCCTGCGCGCCCGTGTCGACCGCGTACTGCGCCAGGCGCTGGAAGCGCTCGTGCATGGCGTCGTCGAGCCCCCTGCCATTGCGCGCCAGGTCGGCCGAGAGGCTGTCGTCGAGCAGGTTCATGCGCACGGCCTCGGGCCAGTCGCGCGCGAAGGCTTCGTTGATGGGCGCGACGGAGTGCGAGAGCGCGTGGATCAGGGCAATGCGGGTCATGAGCTCAGGGGAAATCGTTCAGATGCCCTTGGAGGAAGGATTGGCGAAGGCCTCCTTCGTCTCGGCATTCAGCGGGTAGTTGATGTTGATGCCCTTGGGCGGAATGGGCGACATGAACCACTTCGCATAGAGCTTTTCCATCTCGCCCGACTTCATCATGCCCGAGACCACGCGGTCGACCAGCGCCTTGAAGGCCGGGTCGTCCTTGCGGAACATCAGCGACTGGTTCTCGGTGCGCAGGCTCTCGCCGGTGATGACGAAGTCCTTGGGGTTGCGCGCGTTCGCGATCTGCCCTGCCAGCAGGATGTCGTCGAGCACGAAGGCCTGGGCACGGCCGCTTTCCACCAGCAGGAAGGAGTCGCTGTGGTCCTTGCCCGCGAGGTTGGTCACTTCCAGGTTGCGGCCGCGGTCGGCCTCGCGCAGCAGTCGGAACGAGGTGGTGCCGCTGGTGGTGGCCACCGTCTTGCCCTGGAGGTCGGCGATGCTCTTGATGCCCGAATCGGCCTTCACCAGCATGCGCACGTTGTAGCGGAAGATGTCCGGCGAGAAGGCCACCAGCTTCTGCCGCTCGACGAGGTTGGTGGTGGAGCCGCACTCGATGTCGACCGTGCCGTTCTGCACCAGCGGAATGCGGTTGGCCGAGGTGACGGCCTGGTACTTGATCTCGACGGCCGGCATCTTCAGCTCGCTCTTCACCGCCTCGACGATGCGGTTGCAGATCTCGATGCTGTAGCCGATGGGCTTGAGGTTGGCGTCGAGGTACGAGAAGCCGAAGGACGACTCCCGGTAGCCGAAGGTGATGGAGCCGCTGGCCTTGATCTTGGCGAGCGTGTCGTTCTCCTGCGCCTGGGCGGCGGCAAAGGGCATGAGCACGGCCGCAAGCACGGCGGCGAAGGAAAACAGCGGACGAAGCTTGGGCATGGAACGCTCCTCGGAACGATGGTTGGGGGAAAACGAACGGACGGAAAAGGGAGCGCTCAGCGCGCCGCGGCACGCGTGACCGCGTCGATGGAGGCCGCGAGCCGCGCGGCGATCTCCTGCAGATCGGCCCGGGTGGCGATGAAGGGCGGCGCCAGCAGCACGTGGTCGCCCTGGCGGCCGTCGACCGTGCCGCCGAAGGGATAGCACAGCAGGCCGCGCGACATGGCGTCCTTCTTGATGGTGGCGTTGATCTTCAGCGCCGGATCGAAAGGCGCCTTGCTCGCGCGGTCGGCCACCAGCTCGATGCCCCAGAAGAAGCCCCGCCCGCGGATGTCGCCCACGTGCGGATGCGAGCCCAGCGCCTCGGCCAGCATCGCGCCGAAGGCGATGCCGTCTTCCCGCACCTTGGCGACCAGGCCGTCGCGGCGGATCACCTGCTGCACCGCGAGCGCGGCGGCGCAGGCCATGGGGTGGCCGAGGTAGGTGTGGCCGTGCTGGAAGAAGCCGCTGCCCTTGGACATCGCCTCGACGATGCGGCGCTGCGCCAGCACCGCGCCCACCGGCTGGTAGCCGCCGCCCAGGCCCTTGGCGACGGTCATGAGGTCGGGCACCACGCCCTCCTGCTCGCAGGCGTGCAGCGAGCCGGTGCGGCCCATGCCGCACATCACCTCGTCGAGGATCAGCAGCACGCCGTACTTGTCGCACACCGCGCGCACCGCCTTGAAGTAGCCCGGCACCGGCGTGAGCACGCCGGCCGTGGCGCCGCCGACGGTCTCGGCGACGAAGGCGATCACGCGGTCGGCGCCCTGCGCGACGATGGCCGCCTCCAGTTCGGCCGCGAGGCGCAGGCCGTACTGCTCGGCGCTCTCGTCGGCAAGCTGCTCGCGGTAGGGGTAGCAGGGCGACACGTGCGTGGCCGGCACGAGGATGGGCGCGAAGGGTTCGCGGCGCCATGCGTTGCCGCCCACGGCCAGCGCGCCCAGCGTGTTGCCGTGGTAGCTCTGGCGGCGCGCGATGAAGTGCGTGCGCTGCGGCTGGCCGATTTCCACGAAGTACTGCCGCGCCATCTTCAGCGCCGACTCCACCGCCTCGGAGCCGCCGCTCACCAGGTAGACGTGGCTCATGCCCTCGGGCGCGGAGCCGATCAGCTCGTCGGCCAGCTGCTCGGCCACTTCGCTCGTGAAGAAGCTGGTGTGGGCGTAGGCCAGTTTGTCGATCTGCGCGTGCATGGCGGCCATCACCTCCGGGTGCGCATGGCCGAGCGACGACACGGCCGCACCGCCGGAGGCGTCGAGGTACTCGCGGCCCTCGGCGTCGCGGATGAACATGCCCTGGGAGCCCACGGCGACGGGCGGGGTCTGGCGGAGATGGCGGTGGAAGACGTGTGTCATGGATGGGGGTTTGGAACTAACGTTTCCGCCGAATTATTGTTTGGAACATTTGTTCCGTCAACCTCCAGAGTTCCACGCCTCCGGTACATTTGTTCCAGACAGGCCAAAGAGAGACACCGCCATGGGCGCCAAAGAGCAGATCCGCCAGCGTTTCAACGAACTGAGCCCCGCCCTTCAGCAGGTGGCGCGCTACGTGCTCGACCATCCGAACGAGGTGGTCACGGGCTCGATGCGCAACGTGGGCACGCGTTCGCAGAGCACGCCCGCGACGCTCGTGCGTTTCGCGCAGCACATGGGCTTCGAGGGCTGGCCGCAGCTGAAGGAGGCTTTCGCCGCCGACATGGGCCTGGGCTCCGAGACCTACGGCGGCCGGGCCAAGCAGCTCGTCGGCCGCGCCAGCGACCAGACACTGACTGGCGAAATGTTCGAGGTGCAGCGGCGCAACCTGGAGGCCACGCACCAGCAGAGCGAGCAGGCGTTGCAGAAGGCCTGCGCGCTCATCGAGAAGGCGCCCACCGTGCACGCCGCCGGGTTCCGGGCCTGCTTTCCGATCGCGTTCTCGTTCGTGTACGTGTATCGGATCTTCCGCGCCAGCGTGCATCTGGTCGACGGCCAGGGGGGCTCGCTGGAGATGCAGCAGCGCGCCTTCGCCAAGGGCGACGCACTGGTGGTGGCGAGCTTCGCGCCCTACTCGCGCGAGGCGCTGCAGGTAACGCAGGCCGCAAAGGCGGCCGGCTGCCGCATCGTCGCCATCACCGACAGCGTGACGTCGCCGCTGTCGCTGCTGGCGGACGAGACGCTGCTCTTCACGATCAACAGCCCTTCTTTCTTCCCCTCGGTCGCAGCCGGGGTGGCGGTGACGGAAGCGCTGGTCGAGCTGCTGGCCAGCCGCGCGGGCAAGCCGGTGATCAAACGCATCGACCAGGCCGAGGCGCAGCTCTTCGAGTCGGGGGCCTACCTGGCGGCGCCGGCCGCGCGCGGCGGCCAGGGGAGCGCCTGAGCTTCTTTCAGACCAGCGCCCGAACGCGGGTCGGGTTCTTCTGGCTCAGGTAGAGCACCAGCAGGTCGCGATTGGCATTGACGTGGTCGCGCATGGCGGCCTCGGCGGCGGCGGCCTCCTGCCGGCCCAGCGCCTCGACGATGCGGCAATGCTCCGCGAACGCCTGAAGGGCCTGCTCGTGCCGGTGCAGCAGCATCGAGGCCTCGCGGTTGTGGGGCCGCAGCTTGCTGTCGAAGATGATCGGCAGCTGGCTGGCGCGCTGCACCGCCTCGGTGAGCCAGCGGTTGTCCGCCAGCGCCAGCAGCTTGTAGTGGAAGGCCTGATCCAGGTCCTGCCAGCGCGCGCCGCGGCCTTCGGACCATTCCCCGGTGTGGTGCAGCAGTTCGTGCTGCTCGTCGAGCATGGCCGTCAACTGCGCCAGCGCCGTGCCGTCGAGGCCGACATCGCCGATCAGCCGGCAGCACATGCCCTCCAGCGTGGCGCGCACGCTGAAGGCGTCGTGCACGTCCTTCGCGTTGAAGCGCCTCACCTGGAAGCCCTTGTTGGGCAGGTAGACCAGCAGCCCCTCGTCCGCCAGCCGTGCCATCGCGCCGCGAACCGGCGTGCGCGAGACGCCGAGCTCGGTGGCCAGCGATATTTCCATCAAGTGGGAGCCGGGAGCGATCTCGCCGTCGAAGATGCGGTCACGCAGCGTATCGGCCACGGACAACGCTCGTGTCCGGGAGGGATCTGGGGAAGTCATCGAAAGTCGGGAACTGGGGGAGGCCGGAAGCAGGCCGCGCGGATGGTACGGCGGAGTACAAAAGCTTCATATCCCCTGTTTCCGTAAAAATTTTATTTCGCGACTTTTTCGATGAATACGGAAATTTTCTTAATTTTTGTAAACAGCCACGCAGCAAAAAGCGTTACCGCGCTCTTCCCCCGGCTTTCGGCCCCATCCTGGCCAAAAACCGGCCCGTCAGCTCGCAGTCGACCCGGCCGCGAGGTGGATCGCGGCCCGGATCCGCGGGTAGGTCCCGCAGCGGCAAATGTTACCGCTCATGGCGCTGGAGACGTCCTCGTCGCTGGGCCTGGGCGTCTTCCTGAGCAGCGCGCAGGCCGACATCAGCTGGCCGCTCTGGCAGTAGCCGCACTGCACCACGTCGACCTCGGTCCAGGCGCGGCGCAGGGCGTCGGCCTCCTTGCCCTTCAACCCCTCGATGGTGGTGACCTCGCGGGCGCCCACCGCCTCGATCGGCGTGACGCAGGAGCGCACCGCCTCGCCGTCGAGGTGCACCGTGCAGGCGCCGCACAGGGCCTTGCCGCAGCCGAACTTGGTGCCGACGAGCTTCATCTCGCCGCGCAGCACCCACAGCAGGGGCGTATCGGGCTCCGCATCGACGGTGGTGGTCTTGCCGTTGACGGTGATCGTGGTGGTCATGGCGTCTCTCTCTTGGATGGAAGGTACGAATGTCGGGAGTCAGACAAGCCGCAGCGGCAGGCTGCGCAGCCGCTGGCCGGTGAGCGCGAAGACGGCGTTGGCCACCGCAGGCGCGATGGGCGGCGTGCCGGGCTCGCCCACGCCGCCGGGCTCCTCGCTGCCGGCGACGATGTCGATCTCGATGACGGGGCACTCGTTCATGCGCAGCGGCATGTAGTCGTGGAAGTTGCTCTGCTGCACCTGCCCCTTCTCGACCGTGATCTCGCCGTGCAGCGCGGCCGAGAGGCCGTAGACGATGGCGCCTTCCATCTGCTGGCGCACGAGGTTCGGGTTGACGGCCACGCCGCAGTCGATGACGCAGGCCACGCGGTGCACGCGCACCTGCTTCTCGGGCGAGACCGACACCTCAGCCACCTGCGCGACGATGCTGCCGAAGGAGCGATGGATCGCGAGGCCCCGCGCCCTCTTCGCTCCATCGGGCCCCGCCGCGGGCGGCTGGCCCCAGTTCGACAGCTCGGCCACGCGCTTCAGCACGCGCATGTGCCGCTCGTCCTTCGCGAGCAGCGCGGCGCGAAAGGCCACCGCATCCTTGCCGGCGGCGGCCGCGCATTCGTCGATGAAGCTCTCCACGAAGAAGGCGTTCTGCGAATGCGCGACGGAGCGCCACACGCCGGTGGGCATGGCCGATTCCACCGGCACGTGGGCCACGCGCGCATTGGGAAAGGCGTAGGCCGTGTTCCAGGCGCCGTCGGTGGCTGTGTCCATCAGCGAGGGCGCGCCCATGCTCGAACCGGCCGTGGTGGTCTGCCAGGCGACCAGCGCCCCGGCGGCGTCGAAGCCCGCCCTGCAGCGCGCCACGTAGGCCGGCCGGTAGAAGTCGTGCGCCATGTCTTCCTCGCGCGACCAGAAGAGCTGCACCGGCGCGCCCGCGGTCTCGCGCGCCAGCGTGGCGGCCTGGGTGACGAAGTCGGTGCTGTAGCGCCGGCCGAAGCCGCCGCCGAGGTAGGTCACGTGCAGTTCGACCTTGTCCGCGTCGATGCCCAGCGCCTTGGCCGCCGCGCTGCGCGTGAAGCCCGGCGCCTGCGTCGGCGCCCAGACTGTCGCCTTGCCGTCCTTGAACTGCACGGTGCAATTCATCGGCTCCATGGTCGCGTGGGCCAGGAAGGGCACGCGGTACTCGGCCTCGATGGTCTTGGCGGCCGAGCGGAACGCGGCGGCCACGTCGCCGTCGTCCAGCCGGGCGTTGCCGGGGCTGGTGCGCAGGGTCTGTGACAGGCGATCGATCATTTCCGCGCTGGAAAGACTGGCGGCCGGGCCGTGGTCCCATTCGATGACGAGTGACTTCACCGCGCGCATCGCGTGGTACGGCGTGTCGGCGATCACGGCCACGCCGCCGGGCGTGGCGCCGGTGCCGATGAGCGTGGCGCCGACCGGCTCCAGCGCCATCACCTTGCGCACGCCGGGCAGCTTCTGCGCGGCGGCGGCGTCGAAGCTCGCCACGCGGCCGCCGGTGGTCGGGCACATCGCGATGCTCGCGTACAGCAGGCCCGGCGCAAGCACGTCGAGGCCGAAGGTGGCGGAGCCATCGAGCTTGGCCGCGCCGTCCATGCGCCGAGCGGGCTGGCCGATGAGCTTGAAGTCGGCCGGCTTCTTCAGCGCCACCTGCGCCGGCAGCGGCTGCTGCGCGGCCTTCGGCGCCAGTTCGCCGAAAGTGGCGCTCCTGCCGCTGGCCTGGTGCAGCACGCGCCCGGCCTCGGCGCGGCATTCGGCCGCCGGCACCTGCCACTGCGCGGCGGCGGCGCCCACGAGCATGACGCGCGCCGACGCGCCGGCTTCGCGCAGCGGCATCCACTGGTCGGTGATGCTCGACGATCCGCCCGTGCCCGAAAGCCCCGGGATCGCGCGCAGCAGCTTGCCCATCACATGCTCGGTCGAGCGCTTCATCGCGCCTTCGTCGCCCGGCCGGAAGGGCAGCGCGTCGAGGATCGCCGCCTGGTTGTTGTAGATGGCGTCGGAGCCGGCCGTCTCCAGCCGGATCTGTTCGAGCGAGGCGCCCATCTCCTCGGCCAGAAGCATCGAAAGGCCCGTGTGCGTGCCCTGCCCCATTTCCGACTGCGACATCATCAGCGTGACCGTGTTGTCGCTGCCCACCTTGACCCAGCCATTGAGCGCGACCTGCCCCGGCGCGGTGGGCAATGGTTGCGCCGGCACGAGCCGCGAGGCAACCGGCGTGGCCGACCAGCCGACGACGAGGGCGCCGACGGCCCCCACGGTGCCGAGGACGAAATGGCGGCGCTTGAGCTTGGGCATGGTGCGGTTTTCTTTCGTGGGAATCTGCGTGCGTGGAATCAGGCGACGACGATGCCGCGCCAGAAGGTTTCGAAGCCGGCTTCGCAGTAGTCGGCGCGCCCTTTCCTGCTCTTCGTCTGCGCGACGAAGACCATCGTGGCCTCAGCCATTGCGCCCAGCATCGCGCCGAGGAAGGGCAGCGGCTGGTCGCGGATCAGCTTCTTGCTGATGCATTCCTTCGCGAGTACTTCGAGCCGCAGGAACGGCGCCATGCCGGCGGCCTTGCTTTCGTCGCTCACCTGGTCGGACACCTTGAGCTGGCAGACCACCTTGAATTTCTCGGGGTTGTCGACGCCCCAGTAGACGTAGCGGTCCCAGATATGGCGGTATTTGGTCTTGGGATCGGCCTCCTCGGGCCAGTCGGCGAGCATGGCTTCGGCGAGTTCGGTCTTCAGCTGGCGGTAGAGCTCGTTGACCAGCACTTCCTTGTTCGCGAAGTAGGTGAAGAGCGTGCCCTCGGCCACGCCGGCCGCGCGCGAGACGGCCGAGGTGGGCGTGCTCCACGCGCCGCGCACGGCGAACTCGGCAATGGCTGCGTCGAGGATCGCGTTGCGCTTGTCTTCGCTTCTGGGTCTGGCCATGGTTCGCGGCGGCAGTCTTTATTGATTGAGTACGTACTCAATTATAGAAATGCCTCGTCAGGGCTGGCAATGGGCGTGAAACCCCGAGGCCGCAAGGCCACCGCGAGCCCTCATAATCGCGCCCTTTTTTCCGAAGGGAGCCGGGGATGAAACTGGAAATCGCGCAATCCACGCCGACCGCCGCGAGCATCGCGATGCTCGTGCAGGAACGCTACGGCCTGGGCGAGGTGGTCGAGAGCGAGTTCCTGCGGCGCAGCTTCAACCAGGTCTACCGGCTGGGCTTTGCCGAAGGGCGCCGCGTGGTGGCGCGGTTGAGCGCCGATCGACCCCGCGGCGGCCCCAACCTGCAGTTCGAGGCGGCCGCGCTCGACCACCTGGCCCGCTCGGGCTGCCGCGTCTCACGCTGCGTGCCGACCGCCGACGGCAAGATCGCCATCGAGGCGCCGCTGCCCGAAGGCCCGCGTGCGCTGATGCTGTTCGAGCACCTGTCCGGCGAATTCACCGGCGACGCCGCTCCCGACATCGAAGCCTTCGCCCGCGGACTCGCAGCCCTGCACACCGCGGGCGAAAGCTACCGGGGCCCGGCGAGCATCTACCGGCTGGACCTGGACTACCTGCTGCTACGGCCGCTGCAAGGCCTGCTGCGCGTGCCGACCATGACGCCCGAGCTGCGCCCGCAGTTCGAGGAACTCGGCGAGCGCCTGCATGCCGCCATCCTGGCGCTCGGCGAACTGAGCCAGGTGCTGTGCCACGGTGACGCGCATGGCAGCAACAACTTCATCGTCAGCACAGAGGCGCAGGGGCTGCGCGAGGCCGCGTTCTTCGACTTCGACGAGGCAGGCCCCGGCTACCTCTCCTACGAACTGGCGGTCTATCCATGGGTGCTGTATCCCCGTGCGGACGATGAGGTCCTGAGCGACAAGGCCGCGCAGCGATGGCGCCATTTCATCCGCGCCTATCGCGAGGCTCGGCCCATGTCCGAAGCCGACCTCGCCGCCATCCCCCGCTTCATGGCGGCGCGCCAGTTCTGGCTGCTGGGCGAGTACGCCGGCCGCATCCCCGTCTGGGGCTCCCAGGCCATGCCCACCGACTACCTCCGCCGCCAGGTGACCATGCTGCGCAAGTGGGAAACATTGGAGTTGCCACTCTAGGCGCCACGCCCCGCCGGCAGGAACCCCTCCCCCGCAGTGCGAGTCAAAAAACTGTCGCGGCGCCTTGTCGCGACAGGAGGCTATGACCATGAAGCAATTGAAGCATTGGCAAGACCCCGTCAACGCCGCCGCCGGCGCCTGGCTGATCGTCTCGCCCTGGGTCCTGGGCTTTTCGGGCATGACGGCCGCCATGTGGACGATGGTGGCGACGGGCATCGTGCTCGGCGCGGTGGCGCTGGGTGCGACCTTCGTGCCACGGCAGTGGGAAGAATGGACCGAGGTCGCGCTGGCGGCCTGGCTCGCGGTGTCGCCCTGGGTGCTCGGCTTCCGCGGCAACGAGACGGCGATGGTCAATGCGGTGCTCGTCGCCGCGGTGATCCTGGTGCTCGCGCTGTGGGTGCTCGTGACCGACAAGGACTACCTGGGCCACACCATCGACCGTACGGCGCATTGAACTGAGCACCGGCGCGCGCCGCCGATGGCGAGCCGGAGGACGGGCCTCATTCAGGCCCCTCCTCCACATCGATCAGCCGCTCACTGCGTGCGGGGAGCGGCGGGCTGGGTTGCTGCTGCCTGCGCACCGGCATTGCCCCCGCCCATCCACTCCGCCTGCCAGCCCCCGCCCATCGCCTGGATCAGCGCGACGGCCGTGGTCTGGCGGCTGACCTGCAGCTGCACCAGCGTGCGCCGCGCACTCAGCGCGGCCGCCTGCGCGGTGACCACGTCGGTGTAGCTCACCTGCGCGGCGCGATAGCGGTTCAGCAGTTGCTGCTCGGTCTTGTCGGCCGCGGCCGAAGCCTCACGGCGAAAGCCCTCCTGCTCGGCCAGCGCCGCGCTCGCGGTGAGTTGGTCTTCCACCGCCTGGAAGGCCGTGAGCACGGTCTGGCGGTAGCGCGCCACGCTCGACTCATAGGCGGCCTTGGCCGAATCGACGTTCGCGGCGATGGCGCCCGCGTCGAACACCACCTGCGCCACCGACAGGCCCAGCGACCACAGCGAGTTGGCGGAGCCGAACAGGTCCTTCACGCGGCTCGCGTTGCTGCCCACCGAAGCCGTGAGGCTGATGTTGGGGAAGTAGGCCGCGCGCGCGATGCCGATCTGCGCATTGGCCGCCGCCACCGAGCGCTCGGCGGCGGCGATGTCGGGCCGGCGCTGCAGCAGCGTCGAGGGCACGCCCAGCGGCACGCCGGGCACCGTGGGCGTCCATTGCGCGGCCGGCAGGCTGAAGTCGGCCGGCGCCACGCCCAGCAGCGCGGCAATCGCATGCTCATAGGTGGCCCGCGTGCGCTGCAGGCCGACGCGCTCGGCCTTGGCGTTGACGAGTTGCGTCTGCGCCTGCAGCACGTCGGTCTGCGCGGCGATGCCGGCGGCGTAGCGGTTGCTCGTGATCTCGAAGGCCCGCTGATAACCCTGGATGGTTTCGTCGAGCAGCACGATTTCCGCATCGGCCTCGCGCAGCGAGAAGTAGCTGGTGGCCAGGTCGCCAATGGCCGACAGGCGCGCGGCGGCCAGGTCGGCCTCGCTCGCCTGGGCGTTCGCCTGCGCGCTGCTCACGGCTTCGCGCAGGCGGCCCCACACGTCCGGCGTCCAGCTGGCGCCCAGCGTGGCCGAGAAGGCGTTGGCCGGGCTCGACGTGCTGCTGCCGCCCACCGTGCCCGAGCGCTTGCCGCTGCCGTCCAGCGACACCGACGGGAACAGCGCCGCCCGCTCGCCGCGCACCAGCGCCTGGGCCTGCGAGTAGTTGGCCACTGCCGCGGCGATGTTCTGGTTCGACACCTGCACACGGCCGGCCAGTTCGTCGAGCTTGGCGTCGCCGAAGAGCTTCCACCACTCGCCGCGGTCGAGCGCATCGGCCGGCGCGGCGGGCAGCCAGCCTTCGGCCGCCTTCTGCTCCTTCCAGTTGACGGGGGCCGCGGTGGTCGGCTGCTCATAGCGCGGGCCGACCGCGCAGCCCGCGAGCACCGCGGCCAGGGCAAGCGCCGAGAGCCGGAAGCGGCATGCGCGAAAGGGGCGAAAGGGGCGAAGGGAATAAGGAAAAGGCGATGCGTTCATGGCGATGTCGTTCTCAGGCTTGCGGCGCGACCTTGCTCAGTTCGTGCTCATGCTTGCCGCGGCGGCGCAGCTTGTCGAGCAGCAGGTAGACCACCGGCGTCGTCAGCAGGGTCAGCAGCTGGCTCGCGATCAGCCCGCCGATGATGGCCACGCCCAGCGGCCGGCGCAGCTCGGCCCCCTCGCCGAAGCCGATGGCCAGCGGCAGCGCGCCGAGCGCGGCCGCCATGGTCGTCATCAGGATCGGGCGGAAGCGCAGCAGGCAGGCCTCCCGCACCGCCTCCAGCGGCGTGAGCCCGCGCGAGCGCTCGGCTTCGAGCGCGAAGTCGATGATCAGGATGGCGTTCTTCTTCACGATGCCGATCAGCAGGAACACGCCGATCAGCGCGATGATGGAAAACTCCATGCGAAACATCAGCAGCGCCAGCACCGCACCCACGCCGGCCGAAGGCAGCGTCGAGAGCACCGTGATCGGGTGCACCAGGCTCTCGTACAGGATGCCCAGCACGATGTAGATCACGATCAGCGCCGCCAGGATCAGCATCGCCTGCTGCCCTTGCGACTGCTGCGCGCTCGCCGCCGTGCCGGCAAAGGAGCCGCGCACGTTGGTCGGCATCGCGATGTTGGCCTCGGCCTTGGCGATGGCCTCGCGCGCGTCGCCCAGGTTGGCGCCTTCGGCGAGGTTGAACGAGATGGTCGTGGCCAGCTCGCCGTCTTCATGGCTCACCGAGGTGGCCACCGACTGTTCCTCGAACTTCGCGACCGCCGACAGCGGCACGAGCGCCGTGGCCGTGTTGCTCAGCACGTTGCCGGTCGATGCGTTTCGCAGCGCCGCGTTGGCCGAGACCGGCACGCTGGCCGTGGAGGACGCCGAGGACGTCGACGATGAAGACGACTTCGACGCCGTCGATGACGATGACGATGACGACGAAGAAGAGCTCGACGTGCCGCTGGCCGCCACCTGCGTGGTCACGGTCTGCCCGCCCACCACCGACGTCTTGGTGGCAGGCACGTACACGTCGGCCAGCGAGTTCGGGCTGCGCGTGTAGCGCGGCGCCCACTCCATCACCACGTGGTACTGGTTCAGCTCGGTGTAGATAGTGGCCACCTGCCGCTGGCCGAAGGCGTTGTAGAGCGCGTTGTCGATGGCCGTGGAAGTCAGGCCCAGCCGGCGCGCGCTGTCGGGGTCGACCTTGGCGACCGTTTCCACGCCGTTCTGGTCCTGGTCGGTGTCGATGTCGGTCAGCACCGGCTGCGTCTTCAGTTCGTCGGACAGCTTCACGGCCCAGGTGCGCAGATCGGCGACGTTGTCGCTCTTGAGCGTGTACTGGTAGGTCGAGTTGCTGGCGCGGCCGCCGGAGCGCACGTCCTGCACGGTGCCCAGGAACACGCGCAGGCCGGTCACCTGGTTGAGCTGCGGGCGCAGCCGCGCGATCACCGCCAGACCGCTGTCCTTGCGCTGGCTGGCGGGCTTCAGGTTCACGAACATGAAGCCGCCGCCTGCCCGGCCCGCGCCGGTGAAGCCCACCACGGTGTCGACCGCCTCGTCCTTGCGGATGATGTCGACCACCTGCCGCAGCTTCTCTGCGAGCGCCTGCGACGAGATGCTCTGGTCGGCGCGCAGGCCGCCGTTGAGCTGGCCGCTGTCCTGCTGCGGGAAGAAGCCCTTGGGCGCCGCGCTGAAAAGGTACACGTTGAGCCCGACCACCGCCACCAGGATCAGCATCACCAGCGCCTTGCTGTCGAGCGCCCAGTCGAGGCTGCTCTCGTAGCGCTTGAGCACCCAGTCGTAGCTGCGCGCGGCCATGCGGCCCAGCCTGCCCTGCGGCTTGTTCCTGTCGTGCTCGCCGCCGGGCTTGAGCATCCAGGCGCACATCATCGGCGTGGTGGTCAGCGAGATCACCAGCGAGATCAGCACCGCCGCGGAGAGCGTCACCGCGAACTCGCGGAACAGCCGCCCCACCTGCCCGCCCATGAACAGCAGCGGGATGAACACCGCCACCAGCGACACGCTGATCGACAGCACCGTGAAGCCCACTTCCTTCGCGCCCAGCAGCGCCGCCTTCATGCGCGTCATGCCCGACTCGATGTGCCGGCTGGTGTTCTCCAGCACCACGATCGCGTCGTCCACCACGAAGCCGGTGGCCACCGTGAGCGCCATCAGGCTCAGGTTGTTGAGGCTGAAGCCCAGCAGGTACATCACCCCGAAGGTGCCCAGCAGCGCCGCCACCGTCGCCACCGCCGGCACGATCGTCGCTCGCACGCTGCGCAGGAACAGGCTGACCACCAGCACCACCAGGATCACGGAGATGACCAGCGTGAGCTCCACCTCCCGCAGCGAGCCGCGGATGGAATTGGTGCTGTCCGACGCCACCTGCAGCGTCACGTCCGGCGGCAGCTGCGCCTGCAGCTCGGGCAGCAGCGCGCGCACGCTGTCCACCGTCTCGATGATGTTGGCCGAAGGCTGCCGCGTGATCAGCACGATGATCGCCGGCTCGCCGTTGAAGAGGCCCAGCGTGCGCGTGTCCTCCACGCCGTCGATCACCTCCGCCACGTCTTGCAGCCGCACCGCCGCGCCGTTGCGCCAAGCGATGACCATCGACGCGTAGTCGCTGGCGCGCAGGGCCGGCGTCTGCGTATAGATCTGCAGCTTGCGCCCCTCGCCCTGCACCATGCCCTTGGGCCGGTTGGCGTTCGAGGCCTGGATGGCGGCGCGCACGTCGTCGGTGCTGATGCCGTAGCGGCTGAGCGCGAACGGCAGCAGCTCGATGCGCACGGCAGGCAGCGAGCCGCCGCCGATCTCCACGTCGCCCACGCCGTCGACCTGCGAGAGGCGCTGGCTCACGATGTTCGAGACGGCGTCGTAGATCTGGCCAGGCGTCTTCGTCTTCGACGTGAGCGCCAGGATGATCACCGGCGACGCCGCCGGGTTGGCCTTACGGTAGGTCGGGTTGCTGCGCAGCGTGGCGGGCAGGTCGATGCGGCTGGCGTTGATGGCTGCCTGCACCTCGCGGGCCGCGCCGTCGATGTTGCGGCTGAGGTCGAACTGCAGCGTGACGCGGGTGGAGCCTACCGAGCTGGTGGACGTCATTTCGTTGACGCCTGCGATGGTGCCCAGGTGGCGCTCCAGCGGGGTGGCTACGCTGGTGGCCATCGTTTCTGGGCTGGCGCCCGGGATCGCGGCTCTTACGGAGATGACTGGGTAGTCGACCTGCGGGAGGGGGGAGACTGGGAGGACGAAGAATGCGGCTATGCCGGCCAGGGCTACGCCTATGGTCAGTAGGACTGTGCCTATGGGGCGGCGGACGAAAGGTAGGGAGAGATTCATCTCGCTGCTCCTTCTGGGAGCATGCTGAGGGTTTGTTTCCCGAGGCCGGGTCTCGGCCCGGCGGCCGACCTACTTTTCTTTGCTTCGCCAAAGAAACGTAGGCAAAAGAAAGGCGACCCCACTGTCTGCGACCCCTTCGCTGCGCTACGGGGCAACCTGCGGTGCTCGCGTTTCGCGGGGTCCGCAGAACTCGCTTCGCTCAAACAGCTGCGGCCCTGATCCGCGAAACGCTCCGCTCCTCGGCGCAGCCAGAGGGGATTGAAGACCTGCGGGCCATCGCTGCGCTCGGCCACCAAGGCACAGCAAGCGCTTTGCGCTTGCTGTGCTTGGAATGAGGGAGCGACGGTGTGAGTGTCGGTGTCGGTGTCGGTGTCGGAGTCGCCGGAATCGGGCGCGCAGCCGAGCGAAGCGAAGGCCCGCGGAGGCTGTTCAGACGCCGAGCGAAGCGATGGCGCGTCCCACTCCCTTCTGGCTGTGCCGAGGAGCGCAGGCGCGGGAGGGATCAGGGCCGCAGCTGTTTGAGCGAAGCGAGTTCTGCGGACCCCCTCCTGCGCCGAGCACCGCAGGTTGCCCGTAGCGAAGCGAAGGGACACAGACAGTAGGGTCGCCTTTTCTTTGCCTACTTTCTTTTGGCGAAGCAAAAGAAAGTAGGTCGCCCGCCGGGGCGAGACCCGGCCTCGGAAAGCAAAACAACCAGAGGCGAACAAGATCAAACCGCCTCCTCCTCAACCTCAACCCGCCGCGAGCTCCCCCCACCCAACCGATCAAACGCCAGATAAATAACAGGCGTAGTGAACAGAGTAAGCAGCTGACTGACGATCAACCCCCCAAAAATCGCCAACCCCAAAGGCCTACGCAACTCAGCCCCATCCCCAAAACTCAACATCAACGGCACAGCAGCAAACAAAGCCGCCAACGTAGTCATCAAGATAGGCCGAAACCGCAACAGAGCAGCCTGGTGAATCGCCTCCCGAGGAGACTTCCCCTGAGTCCTCTCGGCATCGATGGCGAAGTCGATCATCATGATCGCGTTCTTCTTCACGATGCCGATCAGCAGGATGATCCCGATGATCCCGATCACCCCCAGGTCGTTGCCGGTGATCATCAGCGCCAGCAGCGCGCCCACGCCCGCCGAGGGCAGCGTGGACAGGATCGTCAGCGGATGCACGTAGCTCTCGTACAGCACGCCCAGCACGATGTACACGCAGACGACCGCCGCAAGAATCAGCCACAGCTGGTTGGACAGCGACTTCTCATAGGCGCCGGAAGCGCCCAGGAAGGTCATGGTCAGGCTGCTGGGCAGGCCGATTTCCTTGGCAGCGGCGCGAATGGCGTCGACCGATGCGCCGAGCGAGACGCCGGGCGCTGTGTCGAAGTTCAGCGTGCTCGCCGGGTACTGCGCCACGTGCGTGATCTGCAGCGGCGCCTGCTGCTCGGAGATCTGCGCGATGGCCGACAGCGGCGTGGCAGTGCCCGAGCCCGCGATCAGGCTCAGCTGCCCCAGCGTCTGCGGCGTGTTCACCATGCCGGGCTGGGCTTCGAGGATCACGCGGTACTGGTTGGTCTCGGTGAAGATGGTCGAGACGATGCGCTGGCCGAAGGCGCTGTAGAGCGCGTCGTCCACGGTGCTCGCGGTGATCGACAGCCGCGCCGCGGTGTCGCGGTTCACGTTCACGAAGGCGGCGAGGCCCTGGGCGCCGGCGTCGCTGCTCACGTTGCGCACCTTGCTCGACTCCTGCAGCTTGGCGACCAGCTTCTTCATCCACTCGGTGACGGCTGCACTGTCCACGCCTTCGAGCGACATGCGGTACTCGGTGGGGCCGGTCTCGGCGTCGATGGTCAGGTCCTGCGTGGGCTGCAGGTAGAGCGTGACGCCGGCCACCTGCCGCACGCGCTCGCGCAGGCGGTCCATCACTTCCTGCCGGCTGTCGCGGCTCTTCGCCAGGTTGATGAGCATGCTGCCGGTGTGCAGCATGGTGTTGTTGGCGGCATCGACGCCGACGAAGGAGCTGAGGTTCTCGACCGCCGGGTCTTCGAGGATGGCCTGGGCCGCCTGCTTCTGCAGCTGCGACATGCGCTCGAACGAGACGTCCTGCGCGGCCTGCACGCGGGCCTGCAGCTGGCCGGTGTCCTGCGTGGGGAACAGGCCCTTCGGGATCGAGAGGTAGAGCACCACCGTCAGCACCAGCGTCAGCAGCGCGACCAGCAGCGTAAGCGCCTGGTGCTCGATCACCCAGTGCAGCGAGCGGTCGTAGCGCACCATCACGCCGCCGAAGAAGCGCTGGGCGCGCGCGCCGAAGCCCTTGTTCGAGGGCTCCTTCTTCTCCTCATGCTTGAGCCAGCGCGCCGACATCATCGGCACCAGCGTGAGCGACACCACGGCGGAGATCAGGATGGTGATGGCCAGCGTCACCGCGAACTCGCGGAACAGGCGGCCCACCACGTCGCCCATGAACAGCAGCGGGATCAGCACCGCGATGAGCGACACGGTCAGCGAGATGATGGTGAAGCCGATCTGCGTGGCGCCCTTGAACGCGGCCTGCAGGGGCTTCTCGCCCTCCTCGATGTAGCGCGCGATGTTCTCGATCATCACGATCGCGTCGTCCACCACGAAGCCGGTGGCAATGGTCAGCGCCATGAGGCTCAGGTTGTTGAGGCTGTAGCCCAGCAGGTACATCAGCCCGAAGGTGCCGATCAGCGAGATGGGCACCGCGATGCTGGCGATGACGGTGGCGCGCAGGCTGCCCAGGAAGGCGAAGATCACCAGCACCACGAGCACCACGGCCAGCACCAGCTCCATCTCGACGTGCTGCACCGAGGCGCGGATGCCGGCCGTGCGGTCGCTGAGCACCTCGATCTTCAGCCCGGCGGGCAGGCCGGCCTGCAACTCGGGCAGTTGCCGCTTGATGGCGTCGACGGTGGCGATCACGTTGGCGCCGGGCTGGCGCTGCACGTTCATGATGATCGCGGGCGAGAGCCTGGTCGTGCCGTCGGCCTTGTTGCCGGCCCAGGCTGCGAGCTGGTTGTTCTCGGCGCTGCTGACCACCTGCGCCACGTCGACCATGCGGATCGGCGCGCCGTTCTTGTACGAGACGATCAGGTTCTTGTAGTCGTCGACCGTCATCAGCTGGTCGTTCGAATTGATCGTGTAGGCGCGCTTGGGCCCGTCGAAGCTGCCCTTGGCGCCGTTGGAGTTGGCCGCCGAGATGGCCGTGCGCAGCGTGTCCAGCCCGATGCCGTTGGCCGCCAGCGCCTGGGTGTTGGCCTGGATGCGCATGGCCGGGCGCTGCCCGCCGCTGAGCGACACAAGCCCCACGCCCGAGACCTGGCTGATCTTCTGCGCGAGCCGGGTGTTGACCAGGTTCTGCACGTCGGTGAGCGGCAGCGTGTCGGAGGTGATGGACAGCGTGAGCACCGGCGCGTCGGCCGGGTTGACCTTGGCGTACACCGGTGGCGCCGGCAGGTCGGCCGGCAGCAGCGAGCCGCCGGCGTTGATGGCGGCCTGCACTTCCTGCTCGGCCACGTCCAGCGTCTGGCCGAGCGAGAACTGCAGCGTGATGATCGACACGCCCGCGGCGCTGGTCGAGCTCATGCGGTCGAGCCCCGACATCTGGCCGAACTGCCGTTCCAGCGGCGCGGTGACGGTGTTGCTCATCACCTCGGGGCTGGCCCCGGGGTAGAGCGTCTGCACCTGGATGGTCGGGTAATCGACCTGCGGCAGCGCCGACAGCGGCAGGAAGCGGAACGCCACCAGGCCGGCCAGCACGATGGCGACCATCAGCAGCGAGGTCGCCACCGGCCGGAGGATGAACGGACGGGACGGACTCACCGGGAAGCCTCCGCGCGATTGCGTTCAGCGCCGCTCGTCATGGGCCGCGCCTGCCCTGCCCGCCCTCGCCGCGGCCTTCGGACATGCGCTGCCAGCGCTCCAATGCCGCCGGGTCGCCGCGGTCGAGTGCTTCAAGGAAGCGCTTGCGGCGCTCGAGCTGCTCGGGGTTGTCCTTGGCCGAGTCGAGCATGCGCTGGCGCTGCTCGGCGGTCGGGAGCTTCGCAGGCGCCGGGGCTGATTCGGCCGGGGACGGGGCGGCCGGAGCAGCGGGAGCCGTTGCAGCCGACGGCGCAGCCGGTGTCGCGGGTGTCTCAGGAGTCGCCGGAGCCTCGCCCTTCGGCCGCGCCTCACCGTTGGCGCCGCCAGCACCGCCATGCCGGCGCCCGCCGCGCGCACCGCCGGCGGGTGCCGACGCCGCGCCGGCCGGCCGGTCGACCTGGGTCTGCACCCGCGCGCCGTCCTTCAACCGGTCGCCGCCCTCGGTCACGACCTGCTCGCCGGCCTTCAGGCCGGACATGATCGCCACGTTGTCCACGCTCGATTCGCCGCGCGTCACCGGACGCTGCGACACCGTGCTGTCGTCGTTCAGCACATAGACGTAGTCGCCGTTGGGCCCGTGGCGCAGCGCCGTGACGGGCACGACCACCGCGCTGTTCACCGTGCGCAGCAGCAGCCGCAAATTGACGAACTGGTTGGGGAACAGCGCGTTGTCGGCGTTGGAGAAGCGGGCCTTGGCCTTCACGGTGCCGGTGGCGGTGTCGACCAGGTTGTCCAGCGTGGAGAAGGTGCCGTTGGCCAGCCGCCGCGTGCGGGTGCGGTCGAAGGCGGTGGCGTCGAGCTTCGCGCCCTGGCCCAGGCGCTCCTGCACCTCGGGCACGCGATCCTGCGGAATGGCGAATTCGACGTCGATGGGCGCGATCTGCGTGATGGTCGCCACGCCGTTGGTGGTGCCGGTGCTGATGTAGTTGCCCGCGTCCACCGGGCGCAGGCCGATGCGGCCGCTGGCCGGCGCGGTGATGCGGCTCCAGGCGAGGTTGAGCCTGGCGGTGTTCTCGTTGGCGCGGTCGATGGCCACCGTGCCCTCGAGCTGCTTGACCAGCGCGGCCTGGGTGTCCACGTCCTGCCGGGCGATGGAGTCCTGCCCCAGCAGGGTCTGGTAGCGCTGCAGCGTCACGCGCGCCGCCGCGAGCTGCGCCTCGTCGCGCTGGCGGGCGCCGGCGGCCTGGTCCAGCGCGTTCTGGAAGGGCTGCGGGTCGATGGTGGCCAGCACGTCGCCCTTCTTGACCATCTGCCCTTCCTGGAAGAGCACCGAGGTGAGCACGCCCGACACCTGCGGCTGCACGATCACGTTCGCCAGCGGCGTGACGGTGCCCAGCGCCTCGAGCTGCACCGGAATGTCGGCCTGCCGGGCCGTGGCGATGCCGACCGTGCTGGAGGCCGCGCCGCCACCGCCGCCACGCCCACCCGGGCCGCCCGGACCTCCGGGACCGCCCTGCCGCCCGGCGCCCGGGCCCGCACCGGGGCCGGCGGCCGGCATCTTCGAGCGCTGGACCAGATACCAGGCGCCGCCGCCCAGCACCGCCAGCAGCAGCAATGCCAGCAGGCTGCCCATCCAGCGGCGTCTGCGTACCGTCGGATGCGTGGGGGACACGGTGGAAGGCAGAGGCTCGGTTGGTTTTTCTTGTTCCATGGACGGTGCGTGCGAAGGGTGCAGAGGTGCGGACCAGCGTAGTACAGCGCGGATGGTAGTCCGGCTCTTTGCTGGGCCGTAAAGCGACGGTAAAGCTGAACGGGAGCCTCTTGCGGCCTCCTCGATGTCTCCTCAGAGCCTCCTCGAAGTTTCCCCAAACCCGCTCGAAACCCCGCAATTCGCGCTGCCGGGCTGCAATTCGCGCCGCCTGCGCGCATTCCGTCGCACGCCGGTGGCCGGGGCGGGCGGGCATCGGCACAGTCCAACCCATCGATCCCATCCCCGCAGTCTTTTCAGTTTTCCTTCACCTTCCACGGAGTGCCGCCATGCTGATGCAAATCATCCTTCACACGCCCAAGTGGGTGTTCGCCGTCTTCTTCCTGCTGCTGTGGCTCGGCGCCCGCCAGCTGCTGACCAACCAGGTGAGCCTGACCCGCGTGACGCTGATGCCCCTCGCCATGGGCGGCCTGTCGGTCTACGGCGTGGTTTCGGCCTTCGGCGATTCCTTCGGCGCCCTGCTGGGCTGGGCCGCCGCCGCGGCCGCGATGGCGGCGCTGGTGCTGCAGCGCCCGCTGCCCGCCGCCACCCGATACGACGCGGCCGCGCGCCAGTTCCAGGTGGCCGGCAGCCCGGTGCCGCTGATGCTCATGATGGCCATCTTCCTGACCAAGTACGTAGTGGCCGTCGCGCTGGTCCTGCACCCCGAGCTGCGCCAGCAGGCCGCCTTCGCCATTGCGGTGCCCGTGCTGTACGGCGCGTTCAGCGGCGTCTTCGTGGCCCGCGCGGTGCGCCTGTGGAAGCTGGCCATCCGCACTGACGCTATGTCGGCCGCCGCCCGCGCCGCCTAATATTCCCGGGCCACGACTTCCAGAAGAAGACACGCCGCCATGAACGCGCTCTTGCTGATCCTCAAGATATCCGTCACGGTGGTGCTCGCCGCCTCCTTCGCCGAGGCCCTGGTGCTCTCATGGCGCAACGGCTGGCGCAGCTACGACTGGAAGGCCGCCGGCGTCTCGGTGTTCGACTTCCTGGTGCGCGAATACCCCCTGCGCTGGCTGCTGCCCCTGGCCTTCTGGACCGGCGCGATGGACTGGTTCTACGCCCACCGCCTCTTCACCCTGCCGATGGACCACTGGACCGGTTGGGCCGCCTGCTTCATCGGCCAGGAGTTCTGCTACTACTGGTACCACCGCGCGGCGCACCGGGTGCGCTGGTTCTGGTGCACCCATTCCATCCACCATTCGCCGAACCAGCTGAACCTGTCGGCCGCCTACCGCTTCGGCTGGACCGGCCGCCTCACCGGCACCCTGGCCTTCTTCATGCTGGCGCCGCTGCTGGGCATGCCGCCGCGGGTGATCCTGCTGATGCTCACGCTGAACCTGCTGTACCAGTTCTGGATCCACGCGACCTGGATCCCGCGCCTCGGACCGCTGGAATGGGTGCTCAACACCCCCTCGGCCCACCGCGTGCACCACGCCTCGAACCTGGAATACCTGGACGGCAACTACGGCGGCGTGCTGATCGTGTTCGACCGCCTGTTCGGCACCTACATTCCCGAGCGCGCCGACGTGCCCTGCCGCTACGGGCTGGTCAACCCGGTCACCACGCACAACATCCTGGAGATCGAGTTCGGCCAGTGGCGCGCTCTCTTTCGCGACCTCGCCTCGGCCCGCTCGGTGCGCGCCTTCGTCGGCTATCTCGTGAAGCCGCCCGGCTGGAAGCCCGACGGCCCCGGCGACACGACCGAGGAGCTGCGCCAGCGCGCGGCCCTGCAGGCGGCGCCGGCCGGCCAGCCTGCCGTTGCCGCCGCCGATTTCATTCCTGTCCAATACAAGGAGCTGTCATGACTTCCTACGCATCGTCCGATTCCTCCCGCTCCGACATCGAGCGCCTCGCCCGCCGCCGCGCCGGCGCCAAGATGGGCTGGTACGTCCATGCCTTCGTCTACGTGCTGGTCAACCTGGGGCTGGTCGCCATCTCGGCCGCCAACGGCCGCAGCTGGGCGATGTATCCGCTCATGGGCTGGGGGCTGGGGCTGCTGATCCATGGCGCGGTGATCTGGTTCATCGCGCCCGGCGGCGGCTTCTACGACCGGCTGGTGGAGCGCGAGCGCCGCGCGCTGGGCTCGCGGAACCACGGATGAGCCTGGTCCAGCCCGCGGCCGACGTTCCCGGCAGGTTCAGGCTCGAGAACCTGAAGTCCATGCTGCGGCATGGGCTGATCACCGCCGTCTTCTGCTGCCTCATCGCCACCGCGATGACCATCACGGGCGGCGACAACTGGGCCGGCCACCTTGTCTATTCGCTGGCGATAGGCACCGTGAGCTGGCTGTTCATCGACATCGGCCGGCTCCTGATCAGCGGGCACGGCGAATCGCTGTGGCCCAGGTGGCCGTGGGGATTCGTGCTGGTCGCGGCTGGCGCGACGGTCGGCTTCGTGGTGGGCAACCTCATCGGCGACGCCCTGTTCGGCGCGCCCCGGTACGACTTTCTCGACATCAGGGGCCACAAGCTGGCCACCGGCGTCACGATCACCCTCATCGCGACCGTCGGCATGTGCTTCTTCTTCTACAGCCTCGGCAAGAGCAAGCACATGCAGAGCCAGATCGAGCTGGCCCAGCGCAACGCCACCGAGGCACGGCTGAAGCTGCTGGAGACGCAGCTGGAGCCGCACATGCTCTTCAACACGCTGGCCAACCTGCGCGTGCTGATCACCGTCGATCCGCCGCGCGCCGTGGCCATGCTCGACCGGCTCAACAGCTACCTGCGCATGACGCTCAGCGGCTCGCGCGCGCTCTCGCATCCGCTGTCGGCCGAATTCGAGCGGCTGGGCGACTATCTGGAGCTGATGTCGGTGCGCATGGGCGACCGGCTGCGCTACACGCTCGACTTGCCGGCCGACCTGCGCGACGTGCCGGTGCCGCCGCTGCTGCTGCAGCCGCTGGTGGAGAACAGCATCCGCCACGGCCTGGAGCCGAAGGTGGAAGGCGGAGAGATCGTCGTGCGCGCGCGCACGGAAGCCGGACAGCTGGTGATCGAGGTGAACGACACCGGCGTGGGCCTCGGCGCGGCGCCGCCTTCGGAAGGCAGCGGCTTCGGGCTGGAGCAGGTTCGCGAGCGGCTGGCCACTGTCTACGGTGCGCAGGGCCGCATGAGCATCGGGCCTGCGCCCGGTGGCGGCACCAGCACCACGCTGAGCTTTCCGGCACCGGCCTGAATGCGAACAGCCCACACGACAACAACGACAAGATGACCAACCCGACCGCCCTCATCGCAGAAGACGAACCCCTGCTCGCCCAGGCCCTCAAGGCAGAGCTGGCCGCCGCATGGCGCGGGCTGCAGATCGTCGCCACCGCCGGCGACGGCCGAAGCGCCGTGCGCGAGGCGCTGAGGCTGCTGCCGCAGGTGCTGTTCTTCGACATCCGCATGCCCGGCCTCGACGGGCTGGGAGCCGCCGCCGAACTGGCCGACAGCTGGCCCACCGACGAGGCGCCCATGCCGCAACTGGTGTTCGTGACGGCCTACGACGAATACGCTGCCCGCGCCTTCGACGCACAGGCCATCGACTACGTGCTCAAGCCGGTTCAGCCCGACCGCCTGCGCAAGACCGTTGGCCGGCTGCAACAGGCGCTGGCCGCGCGCCAGCCGGCGCCCACGCCCGCGCTGGCAGACGCGGCGCTGGAGCAGACGCTCGCCCAATGGCGCCAGGTGCTGGGCGCCGCCGGGGCCGGAGCCGCTTCGGCCGCGCCGGCTCCCCTGCGCATGATCGCCGCCAGCGACGCCGGCGGCAGCACGGTGCGCATGGTGCCGATCGACGAAGTTCTTTACTTCGAGGCGGCCGACAAGTACCTGCGCGTGCTGACCGCCACGCACGAGTACCTGATCCGCACGCCGCTGAAGCAGTTGCTGCCCCAGCTCGACGCCGACACCTTCTGGCAGGTGCACCGGGCGGTGGTGGTGCGCAGCTCGGCCATCGAATCGGTGCACCGCGACGAGGCCGGCAAGCTGCACCTGATGCTGCGAGGGCGGGCCGAGAAGATTCCGGTCAGCCGGCTCTACGCCCATCTTTTTCGCGCGATGTGAAATCAGGCGGGCGAGCGCCCAAAGAAAAAGCCGGCCCTTTCGGAGCCGGCTTTTTTCATTCAGTCACGATTGCCGTGGCGTTTTAACGCCAGTGGCCATGTCCGCGGTAGTAGCCACGACCGTAGTAGCGCGGGCCGTAATAGGCCGGCGGGCCGTAGTAGACCGGGGCCGGACGGTAGTACACCGGCGGCGGCGGCGCGTAGTAGACGGGTGCCGGCGGCGCGTAATAGACAGGTGCCGGCGGCGTGTAGACCGGGGCCGGGTAGTAGGCCGGGCTGCCAACGCCCACTGCCACGCCTGGAACGCCGACGCCGATCGACCAGCTCACATCGCTGCGGGCGCTGGCCGAAGTGGCGGCAAACAAAGCACCGGCTGCCACGACGCCCGCGGCGGCCCACTTGAAAAAGGTTGAACGCGTGAAGTTCATGATCCTGCACTCCTTGTATGGTCGGGCTGCGTTCGGGTATGAACCGCCCATGTGGTGTATTGAACGCGGCAAATGCAAAGAGGGTGCACTCGGCATTGTGAAGAAAGTTGCCAAAGGTAACCCATAAGGGGTGCACCCTAAAATGCAACGATGACCTCCCCGACCGACAAAAACGGTAGCAAAACAACCGCCGCCCCGAGCAATTTCCTGCGCCATGTGATCGAGAACGACCTCGCACAGGGTGCCTATTCTGGCCGCAAGTGGGGCGGATCGCCCGGCAACGCCGCTCATCATGCGCAGGGCATGGCCGATCCGGCCAAGGTGCGCATGCGCTTCCCGCCCGAGCCCAACGGCTACCTGCACATCGGCCACGCCAAGAGCATCTGGCTCAATTTCGAGCTGGCCAAGGAGTACGGCGGCGTGAGCCACCTGCGCTTCGACGACACCAACCCCGAGAAGGAAGACCAGGAATACGTCGACTCCATCCGCGACGCGGTGAAGTGGCTCGGCTACGAGACCTACCTGGCCGACCGCCCCAGCGCCCCCGGCACGCTGCAGCCGCACGAGTATTTCGCGAGCGACTACTTCGACTTCATGTACGAGGCCGCCGAATACCTCATCGGCGCCGGCCTCGCCTACGTCGACGAGCAAACAGCCGAGGAAGTGCGCGCGAACCGCGGCGACTTCAACACGCCCGGCACCGACAGCCCCTTCCGCACCCGCACGCCCGAGGAGAACCTGGCGCGATTCCGCGCCATGCGCGACGGCCAGGTGGCCGACGGCGCCGCCATCCTGCGCGCCAAGATCGACATGGCCAGCACCAACATCAACATGCGCGACCCCGCGCTGTACCGCGTGCGCCGGGCCCACCACCACAACACCGGCGACAAGTGGTGCATCTACCCGATGTACACCTACGCGCACCCCATCGAGGACGCGCTGGAGCAGATCACCCACAGCATCTGCACGCTGGAGTTCGAAGACCAGCGCCCCTTCTACGACTGGCTGCTCGACCGCCTCGCCGAGGGCGGCCTCGTCGCCAGCCCGCACCCGCGCCAGTACGAATTCGCACGCCTGAACGTGACCCACGTGCTCACCAGCAAGCGCAAGCTGCGCCAGCTGGTCGAAGAGAAATACGTCGACGGCTGGGACGACCCCCGCATGCCCACCATCGCCGGCCTGCGCCGCCGCGGCTACACGCCCGAGGCGCTGCGGCTGTTCTGCGAACGCAGCGGCACCACCAAGTCGGGCGGCTGGATCGACTACGCCAGCCTCGAAGCCGCGCTGCGTGACACGCTCGACCCCGTTGCCCCGCGCGCCATGGCGGTGCTCGACCCGGTCAAGCTGGTCATCACCAACTGGGGCGAGCTGATGGGCGGGGACGATGCGCTCGACGACTGCTCCGCCCCGGTGCACCCGCACCACCCCGAAATGGGCCACCGCGAGTTCAAGCTTGGCCGCGAGGTCTGGATCGAGCGCACCGACTACGAAGAAGTGCAGCCCAAGGGCTTCTTCCGCCTGTTCCCCGGCAACAAGGTGCGGCTGAAGTACGGCCACGTCATCGAGTGCATCGGCGGCACGAAGGACGCAGATGGCAAGCTCGTCGAAGTGCAGGCCAAGCTGGTGCCCGACACCAAGAGCGGCACCCCCGGCGCCGACGCGATCAAGGTGAAGGGCAACATCACCTGGGTGGCGGCCGCCGACGCGGTGCCGGCGGAGGTTCGGCTGTACGAACGGCTGTTTGCCGCCGCCAACCCGGGCAGTGGCGAACTGCTGGAAGAGCTGAACAAGAACAGCCTGGAAGTGTGCTCGGCCTTCGTCGAGCCCTCGCTGACCAAGGCCGAGCCCGGCGTCGGCATCCAGTTCGAGCGGCACGGCTACTTCGTGCTCGACGCGAAGGCCAGCGGCGCCGTCGGCAAGCCGGTGTTCAATCGCGCGGCCGGGATGCGGGACAGCTGGGGCAAGTAAGCCCCACCGGCAGCCTCTATTCGGGCCGCTTGTAGACCACGCCCATCACCGCGCTGTTCTCGTCGGTGGTGCACACGGCGGATCTTCCCTGCGGCCCGACCTTCAGGTTGACCGTGTAGACGCCGTCGCGCGGCGTGCTGCCCTTGTCGGCCGCGATGCTGCCCGGCGGCACCCTGAGTTCGCGCGCAGCCGCCGCCACGCAGTTCTTCGCGCTGGCCTCGGGCGCGCCGCCCACGCGGATGGCCGTGCTGTTGCACGCCGCCAGCAGCAGGCTGGCCATCGCCGCGCAGGCGAGTTGGATGGAGCTTCGCATCGTGGTCGTCATACCGGATTCCCTGTGTCTCGAGTGAACAGGTCCATTGGAGCCTCGCCGGCCGCCGGAGGTTGCAGGACAGACCCGGGCTATCCTGTCGGCACATGAATCGTCCGAGCCCTTCTTCTCGTTCATCGTCCTCTTCCTCGCGGCTGATCCGCTTCAACAAGCCTTATGGCGTGCTCAGCCAGTTCACGCCCGAAGGCCGCTGGCGCGGCCTGAAGGAGTTCATCGACATCCCCGGCGTCTACGTCGCCGGCCGGCTCGACGCCGACAGCGAGGGCCTGCTGCTGCTCACCGACGACGGCAAGCTGCAGGCGCACATCGCCGACCCGCGCTTCAAGATGGAGAAGATCTACTGGGTGCAGGTCGAAGGCGAGCCGACCGAAGAGGTGCTCGCCGCCCTGCGCTCGGGCGTGCAGCTCAACGACGGCCCCACTCGCCCGGCTCGCGCCCGGCTGCTCGATCCGCCCCCCGAAGTGTGGGAACGGCAGCCGCCCATCCGCGAGCGCAAGAGCATTCCCACAGCGTGGATCGAACTGGGCATCCGCGAGGGCCGCAACCGGCAGGTGCGGCGCATGACGGCGGCCGTGGGGCTGCCAACGCTGCGGCTGATCCGCGCCGCAATCGGGCCGCATACGCTCGAAGGACTGGCGCCGGGAACCTGGCGCGAATAGCGCGGCCCTCCCCTCATCCAACCGAACCACTGCCTTTTTCTCAATGAAGCACATACCCGCTCCTCCTCGCGACTTCGCCGCTTTCGCCCTGAACCGCCGCAGCGCCGTCCTCGGCACCGTCGGCCTCCTCGCCACGATGCATGCCGGCGCTGCGACCCAGGCCAAGGCGAAGAAGCAACCGGCGGCGGCACCCGACGTGTGGCCCCACGCATCGCAGGTGCCGGGCGGCGTGGCCCGCCTGTCGCTGGGCCCGTCGGCCAAGCGGCCCCAGGCCTTCTCGGGCGACATCCCCGTGCTGGTGCTCGGCGACACCATCGAATGGACCGCCGTCGTCGGCATTCCCCTCACGACGGAACCCGGCGAAGCCCGCATCACGGTGCGCACCGAAGGCAAGCCCGAACGCCAGATCGCCTACACGGTCGCCCCGAAGCAATACCGCGAACAGCGCCTCACCGTGGCTCCGCGCACCGTCGACCTCTCGCCTGAGGACGAGGCCCGCTACGTCAAGGAGCGCGAGCACCTCGCCGTGGTGACGGCCACCCTCACCGACATGCGCCCCGACACCGTGCTGAAGATGCGCGTACCGGTGCCCGGCCGCCGCTCCAGCTCCTTCGGCCTGCGCCGCGTGTTCAACGGCCAGTCGCGCAATCCGCACAGCGGCATGGACATCGCCGCCGGCACCGGCACGCCGGTGCTCGCGCCAATGCCCGGCAAGGTGATCGATACGGGCGACTATTTCTTCAACGGCGGCACCGTCTGGCTAGACCACGGCGGCGGCCTGCTGACGATGTACTGCCACCTCAGCCGCATCGACGTGAAGGTGGGCGACGTGATGAAGACCGGCGAGCAGCTCGCCGGCGTGGGCGCGACCGGGCGGGTGACGGGGCCGCACCTGCACTGGTCGGTGATGCTGAACCGGGCGATGGTGGATCCGGCGTTGTTCATTGCGGCCTGACACGGAACCGCCGCGACGATGTCCGCCGCCCCCGCTTTCACCGAAGCCTGCCTCGCCACGTCGATCCGTCCCGGCAGCCGGCGAGACATCCTTGCGCTGCTCAACGAGCGCCTGCACCCTGCGCTGCAGGCCATCGTCGCGGCCGAGGTCGCCTCGGGAAATCGCGTCTGCGACGCCGGCACCGACTGGCCCGACACCGGTTCCGTGCACATCACGCTCGACAGGCACTTCGACAACCGCCACGCCAGCGCAGAGGCCGTCTTCAGCCCCTGCGACGACCCGCACTACTGGCATGCGGACTACAGCACCGTGGACAAGCCCCGGCACCTGCTGATCTGCTGACTGGCTGGCTGACCGACCAGCCTCGCGGTCTGAGGGCCCTGGAGCAGCCAAACATTACACTCGGCTCCATGCGCCCCTCCGAAGCCCTGTCGCTGCATCGTGATCGCATCCGCGAGATCGCATTGAGCCATCACGTCAGCAGCGTGCGAGTGTTCGGTTCAGCATTGCGCGGCGAGGACAGCGCCGACAGCGACCTCGATCTACTGGTGGAACCCACGGCGCAAACCACGCTCATGGACATCGGGGCCATCAGGCATGAGCTGAAGAGCCTGCTGGGCATGGAAGTGGACGTACTCACGCCCAACGGCCTGCCTCCCAAGTTTCGCGATCAGGTGCTGCGCGAGGCTGTGCCGGTATGAGCCGAAGAGATCCGCAACGGGTGGCGGATTATCTAGGTCACATCCTGCAAGCGATCGACAGCATCCGCGACTACACGAGCGGCGCTACAGCCGACAGTTATCTGGCCGATCGCAAGACCCAGGACGCGGTGGTGCGCAACCTGGAAGTCATCGGCGAAGCCAGCAACAACATCGTGAAGCATCACGCGGAATTCGCGGCGGCCCACTCCGCTGTTCCATGGCGCTTCGCCTACGAGATGCGCAACGCGCTTTCCCACGGCTACTTCACCATCGATCACACCCTTGTCTGGCAAACCGTCCAGCACGATTTGCCGTCGCTTCGCGAGCAGATCGTGCGGCTGTTGAAAAACTGAGCCCCCGTGCCCCTGGTTGGCGTGGGGACGCCGGGTATCAGATCGGCTTGGTCAGATACACCGCCTCCCGCCCCACGATCGTGCGCTGCGCTGGCATGAAGATCGTGCAGTCATCGCACAGCGCACGAATCTCCTCCTCGCCGTTGGTCGCGATCAGTTCGCCCTTGGCGAAGGTCTCGAAGCCGATCAGCGGGCGCACGAAGGCGAAGTCCGGCGACTTGATGACGTAGGTCTGCAACAGCTGGAAGCGGCGCTGCGGCTCGAGCGGCGGGCTCGCCGGGTCCTTGTCGACGAGGCCGAAGTAGGCGAGGAAGTCGTAGGTGACGGCAGTGGCCAGGTCGGAGGCCGAGCGCAGGAAGTGCTGGCCGCACTCGACCACCATCGCCACGCCCTTGCCGTCGGGGCCGCCGTGGCTGCCGTACTGGATGAGCGGCGTGCCCGAGCCCAGGCCGTCGGGCATCACGAGGTGCACCGAGGGGCGGCCGATGGCCTGCGCGACCTTGGCGTTGCGCTCGAAGGCCGGGTACACCCAGAACGGCACGACGGGCTGGCTGGTCGAGTGGATGTCGAGGATGTGGTCGGCCGCCTCCACCACCGGGCGCAGGATGCGCGCGCGGCTCAGCTCGGGGCTGTCTTCGGTGCCGTCGAGCCATTCGGGCGACCAGATGCGGTTGAGGTTGTGCACGAGCTGCCGGCTGTCGAAAGGCAGCGCCTCGTTGAAGGATTCGTACGCGGCCACGTTGGCGAAGCTCACGGTGAGCGTGCCGATCTTCGGGCGCACGTTGTTGTCGAGCAGGTGGGTGGCCGCCGTCATGCCGCAAATCTCGTTGCCGTGCGTGAGCGCGTTGATCAGCACGTGCGGGCCGGGCTTGCCGGACTCGAAGCGGTGCACGTAGTCGACGCCTACGTTGCCCTTGCGGTAGGCGGAGAGGTCGCGGGGAAGGACTTCGAGGGCGGGAGGAGCTTGGGTCATGGGGCGGATGGATGATGAAAGCGAAGCAGCCGGCCAGTTTGCTACAGGGCGCGCATTCGCGCCCGCGCTCGTTGCAACACCGGGCCGCGCCGCTCAACCTTCATCGGCGGCTCATCGCACCTGCTGGTAGTCCACCGGCACCCAGACGTAGCCCTTGCCCTCGGCCCGCACGTGGCCCAGCCCCGGGAACGGCAGGTGTGCGCTGCCGACCAGGTAGCGGCCCTTGGCGGCATCGGCGTATGCCTTCTTGCGCTCGGCCGCCGCGGGCTTGGAGTCGACGTCGAACGAAATGGTGATCTGCGGCTGCGCGAACTGCACCGCCGCCACGTGCATCAGGTCGCCCCACAGCACCAGCTTCTGGCCCTTGGACTCGACGACGTAGATGTTGTGGCCGGGCGTGTGGCCGTGGGCGGGCACGGCCTTGATACCGGGGGCCAGCTCGGTGCCGCCCTTCATGCCCTTGAACTTGCCGGCTTCCACGTACGGGTTGAGCGAGGCCATCGCGCCCTGGAAGAAGCCCTTCATCTCGGCCGAGGCCTTCTCCAGGTTGGCCTTGTTCAGCCAGAAGTCGGCGTCTTCCTGCCCGGCGTGGATGGTGGCGTTGGGAAAGACCAGCTTGCCGTCCTGCACCAGTCCGCCGACGTGGTCGCCGTGCATGTGGGTGATGAGCACGTCGTCGACCTGCTCCGGCTGGTAGCCGGCGGCTTTGAGGTTGGCCTGCAGGTTGCCAAGCGTGGGGCCGAAGAGGCCGCCGGCGCCGGTGTCGACCAGCACCAGCTTGCTGCCGGTGTTGATGAGGTAGCCATTCACCGAGGTGGGCACGGCGTCCTTCTCGAAGCCGCGGTCGAGCAGCTTGCCGACCTGTGCCTGGGTGGTGTTGGTGAGCAGCTTCTTGGGCTCGAGGTCGAGGGTGCCGTCGAAGAGCGCCGTCACCTCGAAGTCGCCGAGCATCATCCGGTAGAAGCCCGGCGCCTGGGTCTTGACCTGCGGCGCGCCGGCCAGCGCCGTGGAAGAAAACAAAAGCATCAGCAGGCTGCCGGCCATCGCGGCGATGCCCTGGCGCAGCCAGCGAGCGGGTGTTGTTGTCATGGTTCGGCTCCTCGGTGGTTTGAAGGGGCGCCGAGAATAGCCGAGGCAGGCTGGCCTTGCAGCGTGCCCGCCTACCGACTGCCTACCAGTTGACCTCGCGCTCCGGCGTCGCCGAGATGTGATGGATCGACAGGTCGGCGCCGTCGTACTCCTCTTCCTGCGACAGCCGCAGCCCCGCCACCGCCTTGAGCGCGCCGTACACCGCCGCGCCCGCCAGCGCGGCCCAGGCCACGCCCATCACCGTGCCGATGAGCTGCGCCCACACGTTCACGCCGCCGATGCCGCCCAGCGCCTGCGTGCCGAAGATGCCCGCCGCGATGCCGCCCCAAGTGCCGCACAGCCCGTGCAGCGGCCACACACCCAGCACGTCGTCGATCTTCCACCTGTTCTGCGTGAGCGTGAACAGCTTGACGAAGATGCCGCCCGCCACGCCCCCTACCACCAGCGCGCCCAGCGGGTGCATCAGGTCGGAGCCGGCGCACACCGCCACCAGGCCGGCGAGCGGGCCGTTGTAGACGAAGCCGGGGTCGTTCTTGCCCATGGCCAGCGCCACCAGCGTGCCGCCGACCATCGCCATCAGCGAGTTGACGGCCACCAGGCCGGAGATCTTGTCGATGCTCTGCGCGCTCATCACGTTGAAGCCGAACCAGCCCACGCACAGCACCCAGGCGCCCAGCGCCAGGAACGGGATGTTCGACGGCGGATGCGCGCTCAGCGAGCCGTCGCCCCGGTAGCGGTTGCGCCGCGCGCCCAGCAGCAGCACCGCCGGCAGCGCCAGCCAGCCGCCGACCGCGTGCACCACCACCGAGCCCGCGAAGTCATGGAACTCGTGGCCGGTGAGCGAGGCGATCCAGCCCTGGATGCCGAAATGCTTGTTCCAGGCGATGCCCTCGAAGAGCGGATAGACGAAGCCGACGATCACCGCCGTGGCAATGAGCTGCGGCCAGAACTTGGCCCGCTCGGCGATGCCGCCCGAGATGATGGCCGGAATGGCCGCCGCGAATGTCAGCAGGAAGAAGAACTTCACCAGCTCGTAGCCGCTCTTTGCCGACAGTTCGGTGGCGCTCACGAAGAAATGCGTGCCGTAGGCCACGCCGTAGCCGACCAGGAAATACACGATGGTCGAGACCGAGAAGTCGACCAGGATCTTCACCAGCGCATTGACCTGGTTCTTCTTGCGCACGGTGCCCAGTTCCAGAAAGGCAAAGCCGGCGTGCATGGCCAGGACCATGATGGCGCCGAGAAGGATGAACAGCGCGTCTGCGCCCTGTTTGAGTGCGTCCATTGGAGCTTGTTGCGGGTTTTTGGTTTGAATTGGTGCGTCGCACCGGAATCAACCAGCGCGACCGGCCAATGAAGCAAAAATGGTGCCTATAGGCTCTTCGATGGTGCGACATGAACCAATAGCGGGCCGATCAAGCCCCGCCACGCACCGCTTCAGCCCGCGCCGACGCCTGTCCGCAGCGCGTCCCTGTATCGCCGGCTGCAGGGCACGGTGGTGCCGTCATGCATGTGCAGCCGGGCGTCGCCGCCGTCCAGCGGCTCGATCTCCTTGATGCGCCCCAGGTTCACCGCATGGCTGCGGTGCACGCGCACGAAGAGCGCGGGGTCGAGCTGGGTCAGGAAGTCGGTCAGCGTGGATCGCAGCAGGTAGTCGTGCCCGTTGACGTGCAGGCCGACGTAGTTGCCCTCGGCCTGGAGCCAGTCGATGTTGGTGGCGGCGATGAGGAATTCGCGGCGCAGCTTGCGGACCAGGAAGCGCTCGGGGCGCGATGGCGGCGGCGCAGGAAGCGCTTCTGCGGCCGGGGGTTCAAATCCCCCCGCCTCCGCCGAGTTCGGGCCCGAGGCAACAGCCGGCGCGGCCACCGCCCCATCCTCCGGCACGTCCAACACTCGCGCCTCCCCCTGCAACCGCAGCAGGAACAGCCGATACGCCCAGATGCCGAAGACGATGCTCACGTACACCCGCACGTCCTTGAGGTACTCGTACCCCCACTGGCTCACCCAGCCCCCGAAGTCGTAGCGTTCGCCCGCCATGGCGTACACCAGCGCCCGCAGCCCGAACATGCCCACCACGTGGACCACGCTGAACGCCAAGCTCGCCACCGCATGCCAGGCAAGGAAGCGCAGCAGGTGTGTGCGCACCAGCGGCGACAGCCGGCGTTCCACCATCGCCAGCGCCGGCACCAGGAGCAGCAGCATCAGGTGGCTGGACACCTCCCACGTCGCGACCTCCCAGTTGGGCCGGGGCACGGCGCGCGTGCGCATGTCGACGATTGCCACCATCGTGCTGAACACGGCCTGCAGCGTCAGCAGCACGATCCAGAAGGCCACCTCCAGCGGACGGCGGATCCGCGCGTAGCGTTCGTACAGGTTCTTGCGGGGGTCTCCCATGCGGGGAATTTTCGCGAAAAGGCCCCGGGGACGGCCGGTTCGGGCCGGATTTCGTCCCAACCGGCCACCGCTCGTCACAAAGCGGGGGCGATCCATCCCCTGGCCGCACCTCGCGGAAGCGGCCCGGCCGAGCATGGCGGCCTTCCCGCTTCGAGAACCCGCCCATGACCGCAGACCCCAATCCCGCAACCCCACCCGACCACCGCCGCCACGACATCGACGCCCTGCGCGCACTGGCCTTCCTCTTCGTCATCCTGTACCACGTGGGCATGTACTACGTGGCCGACTGGCCCTGGCACCTCAAGAGCCCGCACGCGGCCGAATGGCTGCAATGGCCGATGCGCGTCCTGAACCTGTGGCGCATGGACCTGGTCTTCCTGATCTCGGGCGTGTCCCTCGGCTTCCTGAGCCGGGGACAGGGCACCTGGGCCCTGCTGCGCAGCCGAGGCCTGCGGCTGATGCTGCCGCTGGCCTTCGGCATGGCGGTGGTCGTGCCCTACCAGGCCTACGCGCAGGGCGTGGCCAACGGGCTGGTCGCACCAGGCTTCGGCGCCTTCCTGCTGCGCTACCTGTCGATGGCGCAACCGTGGCCGAAGCAGGCCTTCGACGGCGCGGAGTTCGGCATCACCTGGAACCACCTCTGGTACCTGCCCTACCTGTTCACCTACACGGCGCTGATCGCGCTGACGCTGCCGCTGTGGAAATCCGCCGCCGGCCAACGGGTGCGCGGCGCCTTCAACGGCCTGCGCGGCTGGAAGCTGCTGCTGTTGCCGGTGCTGCCGCTGCTGGTCTTCACGATGCTGCTGGCCTCGCGCTTCCCGGCCACGCACAACCTGGTGCGCGACTTCCACCTGCACAGCCTCTACTTCACGATGTTCCTCTACGGCTACTGGATGGGCGTGGACACCGGCATATGGAAGGAGCTGGAGCGGCTGCGCCGCGTGTCGCTCGCGCTGGCCGTCGCGGTGATCGCGGCCTTCATCGCACTGCGCGCCGGCATGAAGAGCCCGCTGCCGGGGCTGCTGGTGGACACGCTGCGCATGCTCTACCTCTGGCTGGCGGTGGCGACCATCCTCGGCCACGGCCATCGCCACCTGAACCGCCCCTGGCCCTGGCTGCGCTGGGCGAACGAGTCGGTGTACCCGTGGTACGTGCTGCACCAGACGCTGATCATCGTCGGCGTGACGCTGCTGGCGCCGCTCGCGCTCGGACCGGTCGTCGAACCCGCGCTGCTCATCGCGCTGACGCTGCTGGGCTGCTGGCTCCTGACGGACGGGCTGATCCGCCGCACCAACCTGCTGCGGCCACTCTTCGGACTCAAGCTCAGGCGGCGGGCTCCGGCTTCTTCGGCGGCACGGGGGCAGGCTCTTCCACAGGAACCAGGATGGCGTTCCCCGTCGCCACGAGCTTGAGCGAATCGGCACTGTCGCCCTGCGTATAGAGCTCTGCGGCCGCGAATACCTGCTTGCGCCCGGCCTTCACAACGCGCCCGCGTGCGACGAACGCGCGGCCGATGGCGGGCGAGATGCAGTTCACCGAGAAATGCGAAGCCAGCACACGGCCCGCCACGGTGGCGGCCGCGTAGCCGCTCACGGTGTCGAGCATCGCGCCGATCATCCCGGCGTGCAGGAAGCCGGCGTACTGGCCCATGTCCTCCTCGCGCCAGTCCATGCGCAGTTCGGCTTCGCCGTTGGCGGCGCTGGTCACTTCGAAGCCGGCCCATCGGTTGAAGGCGGCGGTCCTGTTGATGGCCTGGATGGTGTCGAGCATGGCTGCGTGTCCTTGTCCTGGGTTGCGGGAAAGACGATGCGGCCACTCTATGAAGCGCGCCCTGCATCCGCCGTCGCGCGCGCGACCGGAAACGCCGCGGCGGTTGCGTTGGCGACAGCACCGAGAGGCAGGCGAACTTTTTTTGGCGATGCCTTAACCCCGTTCGCCGGGGCCGTCCGTATGAGCCGGGGTCATTCATCAATTCCGCTCCAGAGGCACCCCATGAAAACATCGACTTCCGCCCTCCTCCGCGCCACCGCCGGTGCCGCTGTGCTGCTGGTCCTGAGCCTCAGCGCCCAGGGGCAGGCAGCAACGCAGCAGGCCGTGGCGGCCGATTCGCGCATCACGCAGGTCAAGGTCTACCCCGGCAGCGCCACCGTGGAGCGCGTGGCGCGCGTCTCGGCCGGCGCGCGCTCGGTCACCTTCGCCTGCCTGCCTGCGGGGCTGGACGTGCAGAGCCTGCAGGTGTCGGCCGATGCCTCGGTACGCATCGGCGAGACCTCCGTGCTCAGCGAGCAGCGCGAGCTCTCCGCACGCTGCTCGACCAGCCCGCTCGACGGCCGCATCCGCGAGCTCGAAGACCAGAAGGCCGCCCTGCAGGCCGAGAACGACGCGCTGGGCATGGTCACCGGCTACCTCAAGGGCCTGGCCGGCGGCGGCGATGCCAATTCAGGCGCCCGCGCACCGATGGACGCGCGCAACCTCGTCGCGACGACCGAGGCCATGCGCCGCACCGGGCAGGACTCGCTGCTCAAGCAGCACCAGATCCAGCGCAAGCAGGCCGAGATCGACCGCCAGCTCAACCCGCTGCTGGCCGAGCGCACCCGCACCCAGGGCAACGGCGGACAGGTGACCGCCGTCACGGTGACGCTGGCCGCCGGCGCCGACGCCGATGTGAAGCTCAGCTACCAGGTCGCCGGCCCCGGCTGGACGCCCACCTACCGCGCGCTGCTCGACACCGCCACGCGCAAGGTGCGCATCGAACGCCAGGCGCTGGTGGCGCAGGCCACGGGCGAGGACTGGCGCGGCGTGAAGCTGGTGCTTTCCACCGGCCAGCCGCGCCGTGAAACCACGGGCCGCCTGCCGACGGCATGGCGCATCGGCATCGAGCCGCCGCCGCGCCCGGCGGCCGAGATGGCCTTCCCCGCGGCACCGGCGGCAGCCATGGCGCCGTCCCCCATCATGGCCAGCAAGTCCATGGACAGCCGCGAGCGCCGGGTGGCGGAGCCGGTGTTCGACGTCAGCGTGTTCGACAGCAGCTTCGCCACCGAGTTTTCAGTGCCGCAGGCCATCGACGTGCCCTCCAACGGCCAGCGCGTGACCATGGCGCTGGGCCAGCACGAAGACACGGCCAGGCTGGCAGCCCGCACCAGCCCGCGCGTCGACGCCAGCGCCTTCCTCGTCGCCGAACTCGACCAGCCCGCCGGCGTGTGGCCCGCCGGCCCGATGCAGCTGTACCGCGATGGCGCCTTCGTCGGCAGCGGCCGCTGGACCGCGCCCACCGACGCGCGCCTGACGCTCTCCTTCGGCCGCGACGAACTGGTGCGCGTGCAGGCCGAGCCCGAGCGCGACAACCAGGGCACCGGCGGCTTCGCCGGCTCGCGCGCCGAGCGCAAGGTGCAGCGCGCCTACGTGGTCGAGAACCGCCACCGCACGCCGATCGCGGTGCAGGTGCTCGAAGCCGCGCCGGTCTCGGTCGACGAGAAGGTGCGCGTGGCCTCGGAGTTCTTGCCGCAGCCCGCCGAGCTGGCGTGGAACAAGCAGCCCGGCCTGGCGATGTGGCAGCTCGACCTCGCTGCCGGCCAGACCGCGCGCGTGACGGCCGACTACACCATCGGCTATCCGAAGGACGCGCGCCTGCAGATGCGCTGAGCGGCGCGCGGGCCGGCATCCCGAAGAGGCTGTCGGCATGCATCTCCTCGGCTCTCCTCAGCCAGCTGTCAGGCCCGCATGGCATCGTCCTGCGCTGAAAAGACAGAGATGGACAGCTTTTTCAGTGGAGAGAACAACGTGAGATGGTTCCATCGGCGTGATGCACTGGTACTTTCCGCCGCGTGCGCCGCAACCGCCCTGCTGGCCGCGTCGGGTTGCGGGCAGTCGGGGGACACACCCGCGGCCGTCCCGGCGACGCCGCCCCAGCCGGGCAGCATCGAGATCACGCAGGCCGACATCGACTGGTTCCGCCGCAGCCATGCCGAGTGGGTCGGCTGCGAATCGGGCGCGCCCGCCATCGTGCCGCCCGACATGACGCTCGAGCAGTTCGGCGACGTGCTCGACGGCGGCAGCTCGCCGGTCTTCGACCGCTTCGTGGACGTGGCCGCCGCCTTCTTCCTGCACGCGAGCTTCGTGGCCGGGCACTACGCCTTCCAGCCGCCCTTCGAGAAGCGCACGGCCTTCGACGTGACGGCCGAACACATCCGCCTGCTGCAGCACGCCAACTGGAACAGCTTCATGATCGACTGCAAGCGCCCCTACGGCGACTTCACGCACTTCGAGATCGACATGGCCGACATCCTGGGCCTGCAGATCGCCAAGGACGCGAAGGGCCGCGCGCAGATCGGCATGGACGCGGAAAAGCGCATGAACGCACTGCACGCCGACATCCTGCCCACGCTGCAGGCGTACATCCGCTTCGCGCGGCTCAACCCGGGGCGCTACGTGGTGCCCGGGCGCGGCATTGCGCAGACGCGCGGAAGGCCGCTATGCAGGCCGGTGTCGGCCACGCGGCTGGCGATGTATCAGCGCGCGCTGCAGGCAGCCGGGCCTGGCTCCGGCTCGCGACGGGTCGCGGCGCTCGATGAGGCGGCTGCGGCGTTGTTCGCGCTGGACTGAGAGGCCCGCCCGGGGAGCTCGGCGCTCAACCTTCCTGCGAAGGCTGCGCCTCGGGCTTCGGCTTGCCCTTCTGCTTGCGCGCAGCCTTCTTCGCGGCGCGTTCGGCGTCCGCGTGCTGGCCGTCCGCCAGCCACGCGGCGAACTCCTCGGGCGTCTCGAGCGTGATTCGCCCCAGGTTGCCGGCGCGGAACTCGTGCATCACGATCTCGGCGGCCTTCTGCAGGTTGACGCGGCCCTTGCCCAGCAGCGCGCCGCGCTTGCGGCCGATGGTGTCGAGCAGGGCCTCGTCCTTCATGCCGGCCATGGTCTCGGCGTCGAGCTCCACCAGCTTGAAGCGCGCGGCAATGCCGGCGGCGTAGTTCGACTTGAGGTAGCCGAGCAGTTCGAGCGCCACTTCTTCCTCGTCGAAGGCGTTGCGCCCGACAGCGCCGCTGGCCGCGAGGTTGTAGCCGCTCTTGGGCACGATGATGCGCGGCCACAGCATGCCGGGCGTGTCCCAAAGATAGAAGTCGTCGGCCAGCGTGATGCGCTGTTCGAGCTTGGTGATGCCGGCCTCGTCGCCGGTCTTGGCCTTGCGGCTGCCGGTGAGCGTGTTGATGAGGGTCGACTTGCCCACGTTGGGAATGCCGCAGATCAGCACCCGCATCGGCTTGGCCAGCCCGCCGCGGTTGGGCGAGAGCTCGTGGCAGGCCTTCACGATCTGCTGGGCCGGAGTGGTCTGGCTCGCGTCGAGGGGAATGGCGCGGGTGGCCGGCAACGCGTTGTAGTGCGCCAGCCAGAGCGCGGTGCGCTCGGGGTCGGCGAGGTCCTGCTTGTTGAGCACCTTCAGCGTGGGCCGGCCGGCCGTGAGTTCGGCCAGCATTGGGTTGGCGCTGGAGCCGGGCAGGCGTGCGTCGAGCAGCTCGATGACCACGTCGATGTCCTTCACCCGCTCGGTGATGGCCTTCTGGGTCGAATACATGTGACCGGGGAACCACTGGATCGCCATCGGTGGGGGCTTCTTTCTTTCGCGCTGTCTCTGTGTGTGGGGAATGGGGCCGCGCAGGGCCGGTGCGCATTGTGAACCGGGAACCTGAACGCAAGCTGGTTGCTACGCTTTCGATAGCTGCATGCGGGCATTCTGCCTTCGTTGCCGGATTGTTCGCTCCTAGAATCCCTTGGCTGGCCACAGACTGCGGCTCGACAGCGGTCCGGCAGCGATTCCAACAACCCCGAGGGAAATCCAACCATGTTCAAGCGCCTTGCCGCTGCCGCCCTGCTGGCAGCCACCGTCGTGCCCGCGTCCATCACCGTCGCCCACGCCCAGCGGCCCTCCCCGCCGCCCGGCCCGCTGGTCAGCGGCTTCCTGTGCTGCAACATGCGCACCTACGGCGACTCGATCAGCGACATCAACTACGACGAGCAGGGCACGAGCATCGTCCCCGTGGGCACCCCGGCGCGCATCACGGCCTACGACTTCCGCTGGTTCAGCCTCGACCTCGCCGGCAAGCCGCAGCGCATCAAGAACGACTACAGCCGCAACATCCCGCTGCCGACTTTCGCGCAACGCTACGTGGTGACGGCAGACCCGAAGCAGAAGCTGGCGACCTTCCCCGCGCCGGTGCGCGACGCCATCCTCGCCGGCAAGGTGATGCCCGGCATGACGCGCGAGCAGGTGCTGATGGCCATCGCCTACCCGGTGTCCAGCGAGAACCCCAGCCTCGACGCACCCGTGTGGCGCTACTGGCGCGACAGCTGGTCGGAGTTCCAGGTGCAGTTCGACGAGAAGGGCCTGGTGAAGACGGTGGTGGGCGACGCCGTTGCGCTGAGCCGCGTGTTCATCGCCACCCCTGCGACGGCGACTGCGCAGCCTTAAGTTCTCGCGCATTGCGCGTGTCCTGCACACACGCGCATTCCCTTAGAGTTTTTTGCGCCGCGCGGTCATTCATCGCCCCTATGATTTGAGCGAGTGCGGCGCCCGAGCGTCGGTCGAATCGAAACCCTTCATGGAGTTGCCAACGATGAAACCCGTCTCCGAACTGCTCAAGCGCCATGATTCCGCGGCATGGCGCACCTCCCCCGACACCAGCGTGTTCGACGCGCTTTCCATCCTGGCGCGCTTCGAGGTGGGCGCGCTGATGGTGATGGACGGCGAGAGGCTGGTGGGCTTCCTCTCCGAGCGCGACTACACCCGCAAGGTGGCGCTGCAGGGCAAGAACTCGAAGGAAATGAAGGTGCGCGAGATCATGACGCCCGACGTGATGACCGTCACCCCCCAGACCCGCACCCGCGCCTGCATGGCGCTCATGAGCCAGCGCAAGTTCCGCCACCTGCCGGTGGTCGACGGCGACAAGGTGGTCGGCATGATTTCCATCCAGGACCTGATGGACGACATCATCTCGGACCAGGAAGCCACCATCGAGCAGCTGACCACCTACATCCAGAGCTGAGCGGGCCCGCGGCGGCATCGCAGACCCTGCCCGGCGCGCGGGTAGGGAATAGACCTACGCGCCATCCGGCGCCCGAGGGCGCACAGTGGGCCTTCGTTCATCCATCCAGCGGGGACATTGAATGCAGATACAGGTCAACACGAGCAACGGCATCACCAACAAGGACGCGCTGGAGCGTTGGGCCGATGCGGAGATCAAGCAGAACCTGAGCCGTTTCGTCGATGACGTGACGCGCGTCGAGGTACACCTGAGCGACGAGAACCACGACAAGGCCGGCAGCGGCGACAAGTGCTGCGTGATGGAGGCGCGCCTGGCGCACCACCAGCCGCTGGCGGTGACGCAGCACGCGGCGAGCCTCGACGAGGCCTTCCGGGGGGCGTCCGACAAGCTCAAGCGCCTGATCGAGAACACGCTGGGGCGGCTTCACAACCACCGGGACCGGGGCTCGATCCGCACCGATCCTGGCTTCATCGCCGAGTAGCGCCGTTTCTGCTTCTGCGCTTCCCTGGCGCGGGCGAGAGCGCCGCGGCAATGAGCGGCGGCCGGTGGCCGCTGGCCATCCACTCGTCGTAGAAGTCGATCTTGCGCTCGACCAGCGACAGCGCCCTCTTCCACCCGGCGATGGTCTCGTTGACCCGCTCGCGGTGCGCGGCCAGCATGTCGCGCCGCTCGCGTAGCGTGGTCTTGCCCTGCATGGCGAGCACGGTGTATTCGCGCATCTCGGCGATGGACATGCCGGTGCTGCGCAGCCGCTCCATCAGGTCGAGCCAGCCCACGTGCAACTCGACGTAGAGCCGCCGGCCGCCCTCGTCGCGCGCCACGCCGGGCACGAGCCCCTGCGTCTCGTACCAGCGGATGGCGTGCACCGTGCGGCCGGTTCGCGTGGCCAGTTCGCCGATGTGGAAGGGAGTGCCCCTCTCGACGGCTTTCTCAGCCGGCATGGACGGCGGCCGGAGGCTGCAACGCCTCCTGCACGAGGGCGGTGTCGAAGTACTCGGTCAGCTCTTTCACCTTGCCTCCTTCGAGTCGGTAGACGTAGCAGTAGCGGTTGTTGTAGCGCTTGCCGGCCTTGGTGGGCACGTCGCCGCTGAAGAGCACAACCACCCGGTCGCCCTCGGCGATGACGCGCTCGGTCTTGCTCCTGTAGGGCGCCGCGAACTGGGCGAAGAGCGGGTCCAGCAGCTCCTCGCGGATCGCCTTCTTGCCCCGATAGATGCGCGACCACGCGGTGCTGCCTTCGATCTTCCAGGTCGCGTCGTCGGCGAGGCTGTCGACGAAGGGCTGGCCGTTGCCCTTGTCCAGCTCGTCGTGGATGTGCTGGACGATGGCCTTGTTCTCGATCGTATTCATGGCGTGATTTCCTTTTTGTTGAACGAACCGGATACCCGGTGGATTCATTGGAAATGCTCGAGTGCGCTCTAGGTCAAGCGCGCCATGAACACAGCGGCGGAAATCAGCCCCGCTTCGCGTTCGCCATGCCCTTGGCGACTTCGTTGGCGCCCTGCGCCGCGCCGCTTTGCGGCACCGCCTCGCCTTCGCGGTCGGTCACTTCCGACAGGCGAGCCGCCAGTTGCTCGGGCGTGTCGGCCTCGATGCCCAGCCAGGCGCCCTGCGTCAGCGTGATGTGCGCGGCCTCGAAGGTGCCAGCGCCCGCGCAGAGGATGGTGCGGTTGGGCGCGTCCTGCGCGGCCAGCACCAGCATCGCCGGCACCACCGCCTCGGGGCGGAAGGCTTCGAGCATTTCCTTGGGGAACAGGTCCTCGGTCATGCGGGTGGCCGCCGTGGGCGCGAGGCAGTTCACGCGGATGTCGTTCTTCGCGCCCTCGATGCTCAGCGTCTGCATCAGGCCCACCAGCGCGAGCTTGGCCGCGCCGTAGTTGCTCTGGCCGAAGTTGCCGTACAGGCCCGACGAGGAAGTGGTCATCACGATGCGGCCGTACTTCTGCTCGTTCATGAGCGCCCAGACGGCCTTGGTGCAGTTCACGGCGCCCATCAGGTGCACGTCGACCACCAGCCTGAAGTCGGCGAGGTCCATCTTGGCGAAGCTCTTGTCGCGCAGGATGCCGGCGTTGTTGACGAGGATGTCGACGCGGCCCCAGGCGTCCACCGCCTCCTTGACCATGGCCTGCACCGCCTCGAAGTCGGTGACCGAGGCGCCGTTGGCGATCGCCTCGCCGCCAGCGGCCTTGATCTCGTCGACCACCGCCTGCGCGGCGCTTACCGAGCCGCCGGAGCCGTCGCGCGCGCCGCCCAGGTCGTTGACCACCACTTTGGCGCCGCGCGTGGCCAGCGCCAGCGCATGCTGGCGGCCCAGGCCGCCGCCCGCGCCGGTCACGATGGCCACGCGGCCCTTGAAATCGAGGTTGCTGCCGTTGCTCATGTCTCTGTGTCGCCTTCCATGGGAGTTGCCGTTGTTCGTGGCCGCGCCGGGCTTGCCTTGCCCGGGCGGCAGCGTGGCGTTTTACCGCAGAAAGCGGCCATGGAGCAGCTTCGGCGCGGCGAGCCCAGTCGCCAGCGCGTCAGGCTGCAACTGCGGTACGGCTGCGCGGGACGCCCAGGCGCGCGGGCGAGACGTACTGCTCGCGGTAGATCTCGAAGGGCATGGTGTCGGCCGCCTCGATGCGCTTCTGCTCCTGGATGGACTCGGCCGTCATCTGCTCGAACTCCGCCTGCTGCGCCACCGAGAACGGCAGGTCCAGCAGCGTGGCGCGGGTCTGCTCGGAGCGGGCGCGCACGAAGCCGATGAAGGAGTTGGCGTGCTCGTTCTCGATGGCGGCGAGCACGCGGGCCGAAGGCAGGCTGTCGGGGTTGCGCAGCGCGGCCGCGGCGGCGCGCACCGCGTCGACATGCGCCGTGCCGCTGCCCTGGGCCGCGTCGAGCGCAGCGGCGATGGGCAGGCACTGCCCGACCAGTTCCAGGCCCCAGTCGGCGAGCGTCACCTCGGTTCCATTGCGCCGCAACTTCAGCCCCGGCTCGCGGCCGCGCGCGGCGGTGAGATGCTGGTTCTGCGCGAGGTCGGCGATTTCCTGGGGCGTATCGTCGGGGCTGTCGCTCAGCAGGCAGTGCAGCAGGAACACGTCGATGAAGCGCATGGTCTGCGCGTTGATGCCGACGGTCTCGAAGGGGTCGAGGTCCATCAGGCGCACCTCGACATATTCCACACCGCGCTCGCGCAGCGCATGCAGCGGACGCTCGCCGGGGTTGATCACGCGCTTGGGGCGGATGGTGCCGTAGAACTCGTTCTCTATCTGCAGCAGGCTGGTGCCGAGCTGGTTGTAGTCGCCGCCGAGGTTGCGGATGCCGATGGCCTCGTAGGCCGGCCACGGGCGGGTCAGCGCATCCTGCAGCGAGGCGGCGTAGCCCTCGAGGCTGTTGTAGCTCACCGCCAGCGAGGCCTGCGCGTCGCTCTGGTAGCCCAGGCGGCCCATGCGCAGCGAGGTGCCGTGCGGCATGAACATGCTGCCGTCGCCCAGCGGCTGCAGCTCGTGCGGGCGGCCCGCCACGAAGCTCGAACACAGTGCCGGCGAGGCGCCGAACAGGTACAGCAGCAGGAAGGCGTGGCGGCGGAAGTTGCGGATCAGCGCGAAATACTCTTCGCTCGACACCTCGGGCAGCGACCAGTTGTAGTGGATGCCTGAAATCGTCTGCATGCGCCGGCCGTAGCGGTGGCTCAGGCCCATGCGGTAGACGCTCTTGGCGCGGCCCACGTTCGAGGAGCCGTAGCGGCCGATCGGAATGGTCTCGTCGGTCGGCAGGCCGCAGGGCATGCTCGACACCCAGAGGCGCTCGTCTCCCAGCGCGTCGAGCACGCGGTAGGTGAACTGGTGCACCCGCGTGAGCTCTTCGATGGCCGAGTCGACGTCCGCATGCACGCCGGTGATGAGCTCGAGCTGCGATTCGCTGAAGTCGGTGGTGATGTGCGGATGCGTGAGAGCCGAGCCCAACGCCAGCGGATGCGGCGTCAGCGCGAGCTTGCCGTCCGGCAGCGCGCGCAGGCTTTCCTTCTCGATTCCACGTCGCATGCCTTTCAGTCGTGTGGCTGAAAGTGCACCCAACCTCTCCTGCAATCTGTTGCTCATATTGTTATGACCCATCAATCTTCTGAGGGGCTGGAAGGTAGCACGGGCAAGCGGGCACTGCTCGTGCAGGGAATCCCGGGGCTGGCTACCCTGTTGTGCGCTATGTTTTTGATAGCTGGCGGCACGCCGGAACCTCTTCAGCCCCCGGAGCGGCCCGCCGAGAGATCGATTTCTTCGGACCGGTAGACATGCATCTGCGGCGTGCCCTCGGCCATGGCCGAGAGCGCCTTGGCGAAGGCGCGCGAGGCGTCCACGCGGAAGTGCGCCTGCAGGGCGTCCATGTCGCTCCAGCGCTCCACGAAGGTCAGGCGCAGCGGCTCCTGGGCGTCCGTCGAGACTTCATGCGAGATGCAGCCGGGCTCGGCGCGCGAGCGCAGCACGTGCTCGGTGCTGATGGCGAGCATGGCCTGCAGGGTGTCCGGCTTGGCCAATGCGTGTCCGATGACGAGGATCATTTCGTGGCTCCTTCGTGCGAGCGTTGATTCAGGTTCAGCCGAGCACCCGCAGCAGGAAGCGGTTCAGGTCGGCGATCTCTTCCATGCACACCGAGTGGGCCATGGGGTATTCGTGCCACTCGACGGCGTAGCCGAGTTCGGACAGCGCCTCGCGCGTGCGCACGGCGGCCGCGTAGGGCACCACCGGGTCTTGCCGGCCGTGGGCGAGAAACACAGGGGTCTCGTGGTTGGCCGCGTGCCGCTCGGCCGCGGTGGTGGCCGCGATCGGCAGGTAGCCCGAGAGCCCGACGATGCCGGCCAGCCGCTCGGTGTGGCGCAGGCCGGTCATCAGGGCCATCGCGCAGCCTTGCGAGAAGCCGGCCACCACGATGCGGCCGGCGGCAATGCCGCGGGCCTTCTCGTTGGCAATGATGGCCTCGATGGCCGCCTGCGAGCGGCGCAGGCCGGCTTCGTCCTCCTGCACCTGGAGGTCGGCCACCGCGATGTCGTACCAGGCCGGCATCTGGTAGCCGCCGTTGATGCTCACGGGCATGACGGGCGCGTTGGGGAACACGAAGCGCACCGCCCCCACGGCCGAGAGATCCATCTCGCCGGCGATGGGCACGAAGTCGTTGCCGTCGGCGCCGAGGCCGTGCATCACGATCACCGTTGCAGTGGGGTTGGGAGCGGTTTCGATCTCGATGGGAGGACGGGACATGGTCGGCAAGGGTATTCAGGAACGGATGCCCGGACCTTAGCGCATCCCGGCCCGGCACTCCGAAACGGCCGGTAGGCCGACTTGCACATCGTTTCGATGTGCGGCCCTGCCGTTACCTCCAAGGGCGAAACGTTGCTATTCGGCCTTGATGCCGACGGCCTTGACGATCTGCGCATAGCGCTCGTACTCGGCCGACACCTGCGTCTGGAACTGGCGCTGCGCATAACCCGTGGCCTCGATGCCCTGCGCCGCGAGTTCGGCGCGCGCGGCCGGGGCCTGCACGATGCGCCCGGCCTCCGCGGCGATGGCGTCGAGCACCGGCTGCGGCGTGCGCGCCGGCGCGAACAGGCCGAACCACGTGCCCGAGCGATATCCCTTGTAGCTCTCGGCCACCGTCGGCACCTCGGGCAGCAGCGCATGGCGCTTCTCTCCGCTGGTGCCCAGCGCCACCAGCCGGCCGCTGCGGATGTGCGGCAGCGCGGGCCCGACCGCGATGAACATCACGTCGACCTGCCCCGCGATCACGTCCTGCATGCCCAGCGGGCCGCCGCGGTACGGGATGTGGGTGACGTAGATGCCCGCCTTCTGCTTGAGCAGCTCCATGCTCAGCTGCTGCGGGCTGCCGTTGCCGGCGGAGGCGTAATTGATGTGCCCCGGCCTGGCCTTGGCCGCGCGCACGAAGTCGGCCACCGTGCGAAAGCCCGTCTTCGGGTTGGCGACCAGCACGAAGTCGATCTGCCCCAGCGACACCACCGGCACCAGGTCGCGCCGTGCGTCGTAAGGCAGGCCGGCCTGGAGGTTGGGGAGGATGGTGATGGGCCCGTCGGCGCCCACCAGCAGCGAGTAGCCGTCGGGCTGCGCCTTGGCCAGCCCGTCGGCGGCCAGGATGCCGCCCGCGCCCGCTCGGTTGTCGACCACCACCGGCTGCTTCCATTGCTCGGACAGCCGCTGCCCCAGGTAGCGCGCCAGCACGTCGGGCGAGCTGCCGGGCGTGTTCGCCACAGTGATGTGCACGGGCTTCGATGGATAGGCCGCTCCAGCCGGTTGCGCCTGCGCCGCCACCGTCAACGAAGCACAAGCTCCCAGCAGCAGGATTGGCTTGAGCAGCTTCGACAGGAAAGGATGGGCACTCATGGCGGACTTTCGATCGCAAAAGACAAAGGGCGCGATTCTGTCGCGCCTCGCTGTCCAGGCGAACGACCCATTCGTCAGATGCTTAGGCGCATTCCGGCATATGCGCCCGGGCCGGGCAGGACATCGCCAGGGAGGTCATTTCCGCCGCCCCTACCCTCGCCGCCCCGGGATGCAACACAATGGCGTTTCGCAAGAAGACCGCATGAAGACCCCGACCTCGCACCCAAAGCCCCAGCGCGCAGCCCCGTTCGACAGTGAAACGCTGCTGCGCGAAAGCGGCCTGCGCGTGACGCGCGCTGCCCAGACCGTGCTCGAACTCCTGGAGCACAGCTCGCAGCCCCTGACGCACGAGGAAGTGGCCGCCGCCTACACCGCCGCCGCCGGCGAGGCGCCCGACCGGGTGACGGTCTACCGCGTGCTCGACCGCCTCGTCGAAGCCGGCCTGTGCGACCGCCGCGTGGGCGCCGACCGCGTCAACCGCTTCTCGCGCCACGTGGAGGCCGAGTCGGGCAACACCTTCGAATGCGACCAGTGCCACAAGGTGCTGGCCCTGCCCTCCGACCCGGAGCTGCCGAAGGTGATGGGCCGGCTGGGGCGGGCGCTGCGCAAGCAGGGCATCGACACGCGCCACACCGCCCTCACCCTCCACGGCACCTGCGGCGATTGCGCCAGATAGCGCGCCTTAGACGTTCCAGGACGGAAACGGATCCGGGAAGTTCTGCCACCACGAGGCGCCGAAGCGCATCTCGTCTTCGGTGAGCAGGCAGGCGTCGAGCTTGGCGCGCAGCGCGTCCTCGTCCATGCCGATGCCGATCAGCACCAGCTCCTGGCGGGCGTCGCCGGTGGCCGGGTCCCAGTTCCTGCGGATGAGCTCCAGCGCCTCCGGGTCGGTCGGCCAGTGCTCGCGTGGCACCGCCGCCCACCAGAAGCCCGCCGCGCCGTAGCGGCAGGCGCCGCCCGCCTGCGACCACGAGCCGGCGCGCGTCGCGCGGCTGGCGAGCCAGAAGAAGCCCTTGGAGCGCACCACGCCCTCCCATTCGCTCTGCACCAGCTTCCAGAAGCGCATCGGATGGAACGGCAGCCGCGAGCGGTAGACGAAGCTGCGGATGCCGTACTCCTCGCTCTCGGGCACGTGCTCACCGCGCAGCTCGGCCAGCCAGCCGGGCGCCTGTTCGGCCTGCTCGAAGTCGAAGAGGCCGGTGTCGAGCACGCGGTCGAGCGCGACGCGGCCGAACTCCGACACCTCGATGCGCGCGCGCGGGTTCAGGCTGCGCAAGATCGCCATCAGCCGCTCGCGCTCCTCGGGCGTGACGAGGTCGGTCTTGTTCACCACCAGCACGTCGCAGAACTCGATCTGCTCGATCAGCAGGTCGACCACCGTGCGCGTGTCCTCGTCGCCCAGCGACTGGCCGCGCTGGCCCAGGCTGTCGGGCGAGCCGTAGTCGCGCAGGAAGTTGAAGGCATCGACCACCGTCACCATGGTGTCGAGACGCGCCACGTCCGAGAGGCTCTTGCCGTCCTCCCCCGCGAAAGTGAAAGTCTCGGCCACGGGCAGCGGCTCGGAGATGCCGGTCGACTCGATCACGAGCTGGTCGAAGCGCTTTTCCTTGGCCAGGCGCCTGACCTCCAGCAGCAGGTCTTCGCGCAGGGTGCAGCAGATGCAGCCGTTGCTCATCTCCACCAGCTTCTCGTCGGTGCGCGACAGCGCGGCCCCGCCGTCGCGCACCTGGGCCGCGTCGATGTTGACCTCGCTCATGTCGTTGACGATGACGGCCACGCGCCGGCCTTCGCGGTTGTGGAGGATGTGGTTCAGCAGCGTGGTCTTGCCGGCGCCGAGGAAGCCGGAGAGCACGGTGACGGGAAGGCGGTCGGCCATGGGGCAGGCTCCATATATGCAACAGGATTGCATTATATGAAGCCAATGCAACCGTGTTGCAGTTAACGCCGCATCCGACCCTCGCCTGACCGCCAACGACAAGGCGCACTTCGTCGTGACCTGCACGTGGCGCGATGCGGCGGGCGCGGTGCTCAGCACGCACGTCAACCTGTGGATCGTGGTGCGCATCGACGGGCGATGGGGAATCGCCCTGCGTTCTCACTGAGCTGGGGATTCGCCAGGCCGGCCGGAGCCGGGGGCGCTACATCTCGAAAGCCGCCACCTGCCTGCCGTCAATGTCGGTGAACCCGTATTCGCGCGCAAGGTCGCCCACGCGCAGCACCTCGCCGCTCCTGTCCATCACGTTCGGGTCGCCAGCCAGCGCCGCAATGGCCCGGCCCAGGTAGTGCGGCGACTCGGTGCGCGCAAGCTCGGGCCGCTCCTGCCAGTGGGCCTCGTCGGTCTTGTGGCCGGCCAGCACGAACTCCGTGCGCATCCAGCCGGGCGACACCGCCACCGAGGCCACGCCGTGCGGCTTCAGGTCCTGCGCCATGCCGAAAGCCAGCCGCGTCATCGATGCCTTGGCCAGGTCGTAGAAGAGGCTGCCGCGCACGTAGTGGCCTCGGTCCCAGAAAGTGATGGTGACGATCAGGCCCTTCTTCCGCTTCACCATCAGCGGTGCGGCGCAGCGGCTGGCCAGAAGGTGGTTGCGCACGCCGCGGTCGAACATCGAGTCCCAGTTCGACAACGGGTGCTCCCAGAACGGCGCCTCGAACACGCCGTTGAAGGTCTCGTGTCCGCCCCAGGCGTTGTTCACCAGAAGATCGATACGGCCCGCCTCGCGCTCCACCCGGGCGAAGAGCGCGGCGACCTCCTCTTCGTTGGTATGGTCGCAGCGCACCGCAATGCCGCGCCCGCCCATGCGCGAGACCTCGTCCGCGGTGTCGTCGATGCTGCCGGGCACGGTCGCCATGTCGGAAAGGGCCAGCAACTGGCCGTAGGTGTCGGCGGGCTGCCCGCGCGTGCTGCGCCCGGTGACGTACACGGTGGCGCCGGCAGCGCCCAGTTCGATCGCTATGCCACGTCCCCCGCCGCGGCTCGCGCCGGTCACGACCGCCACGCAGTCCTTCAACGGCCGGCCTGGCGTCTTTTCTTCGTCGTTCATCCTGATGGCTCCTTTGATCCTTTTGCCTGAGAGCGGATGAAGATAGCCAGCGCTCAACCCGCCGTCTTGGAAGAACCCGAAACCGCCTGGTCGAGGAACTCGGTCGGCGTGACGCCGCACAGCGCGCGGAACTCGTTGACCAGGTGCGACTGGTCGTAGAAGCCGCCCTCCAGCGCCACCTCGGCCCAGGCCGGCGAGGGCTGCTGCCGCAGCGCGCGCAGGCAGCCGTGCATGCGCGCAAGACGGCTCCAGGCGCGCGGCGAGAGCCCCACGTGGGCATGGAAGAGTTGCTGCAGACGCCGCTCTCCGATGCCGACTGCGGCCGCCACCTCGCGCAACGGGCGCCGCCCGCCCGAGTCTGCAATGAGCTGCGCCGCTCGGATGGCGGCAGCGTTGCCCCCGGCATCGCCGTCGCGGAGCCTGCGCAGCAGCACGGCCTGCAGCAGCGCCACCCGCGCCGCATCGTCGCGCGCTTCGGTCATGCATTCGAGCAGTTCCGCGCCTTCGCCCCGCCAGAGCTCGTCGAGATGCACAGCCGTGCCGCCGATCTCTCCGGCCGGCAGTCCCAGCAGTGCGGCGGCGGCGCCGGGGCGGAGGGTGACGGAAAGGCCCTCCACCTTCCGCCGCATGCGCAACATGACCGGCGTGGTCGAGGCGCCGACGGCCTCCACCGCCTGCCCCTGCTCGTCCCCGACGAAGGGCGCATCGCCGAAGTTGAAGATCAGCCGCACGGCGCCGTCAGGCAGCACGCGCTCGCGTACCTCGTGGCCGTCGGCAAGGTTCTCGCGGCACAGCATGAGGTGCGAGACATGCCCGCGCAGCGCGGCCGCGACCGGAAACGCGCGCAGCGTGCCGGCGGGCGCGCCCGACTCCGGCCCGTGCAGCGGGTCGTCGTCGAGCCGGAGGAAGAGGCGGTCGGCCATGGGGTCCGATTGTCGGGAAAACCGACCATGGCATGCCCGAAAATCTCTGACTCCGCCCCTCCGAATCGAATGCCTTCCGCCCTGTCCGTTCTCTATTCGTTCCGCCGCTGCCCCTATGCGATGCGGGCCCGCCTCGCGCTGGTCGCCGCGGGGCAGCGCTGCGAGCTGCGCGAGGTGGTGCTTCGGAACAAGCCGGCCGAGATGCTTGCGGCCTCGCCCAAGGGCACGGTGCCGGTGCTGATCGTGGAAGACGGATCGGTGCTGGAGCAGAGCCTCGACGTGATGCTGTGGGCCCTGCGGCGCAGCGATCCGCAGGGCTGGCTCCAACCCGAGGTGGGCACGCTGCAGGACATGCTCGCGCTGGTCGCCGCCTGCGACGACGGCTTCAAGCCCCTGCTCGACCGCTACAAGTACCCCGAGCGGCATCTGGATGGCGGCGAACCGGCACGCGAGCGCGGCGCGGCCTTCCTGCTCGATCTCGAAGCCCGATTGTCGGCCTCGCAGCAGTTGGCCGGCGCCCACTCGACGCTGGCCGATGCCGCACTCATGCCCTTCGTGCGCCAGTTCGCGATGGTCGACACGGCATGGTTCAACGCCCAGCCCTGGCCGCGCCTGCAGGCCTGGCTATCAGCCTGGACAACCTCCGAGCTCTTCGAGCGCGCCATGCACAAGTACGAGCCCTGGAAGCCGGGCGAGGCCGGCGTGCTCTTCCCTCCTTCGCGCTAGGCAGCCATCGCCGCCACCGAGGCCCGCTGGATGCATTCCACGAAATGCTGCGCGGCCGGCGTCAGCAGCTGTCCGCGCCGCTTGATGACGCAGACGTTCAGCACAGGCAGTTCTTCCTCGATCTCCACGCGGCGGATGCCGTGGCGCTTGAAGGTCAGCGTGGCCAGCGGCTCGACGAACAGGCCGACGAGGTCCATCTGCCCGACCAGCGCCAGCGCCACCGTGACGGATTGCCCCTGGATCACCCGCGCCGGCGGCGGCAGACCCAGCGGCAGCAACGGCGACACGGCCTCGCGGCCGCTGAAGTGGTCGTCGCCTGGAAGAATCCATTCAGCCTTGTAGAGATCGCGTATCGAACGGCTCGCGCGCAGCGGGTGACGCTCGCGCAGGCCCACCACCAGCTTCACCGGAAAGAGCTCCATCGCCTCGAACTGCGGGTCGAGCCGACCGGGCACCACGTGCGCCACCGCGAAGTCGAGCGAGCCCTCGCGCAGGCGGGCCAGCATCCAGGGCAGCACTGTTTCGCTGAACTGCACGTCGACGGCAGGCAGCCGGGCGTGAAAGTCCTTGAACGCGGCCGGCAGCACGGTGAGCGCGAAGGAGGTGCTGACGGCCAGGGAGACCTTGCCGGTGAGCCCGTCGCGGATCTGCGCGATCTCGTCGCGGGCACGCTGCATGTCGGCCAGCAGCAGCCGGGCGCGCGGCGCGAAGGCCTTGCCGAATTCGGTGAGCTGCACGCCCTTGACGCTGCGCTCCACCAGCGGCGCGCCGACTTCGCGCTCCAGTTCGCGCACGATCTTGGTGACCGCCGGCTGCGAGATGCCCAGCACGCGCGCGGCGGCGCGGATGCTCAACTGCTCGACCACGGCCACGAAGGCATGCAGCTGGTTGGGTTTCATGAAAACCAAAAGTTATCTTCGACGCCCAATTATTGTCTTTTCATGACAGCAGTGAGTCTCTAGCATCCGGCGCGACCAGGCCCGTAGACCTTCGACCGACACCCGCGAAGACCCATTCCAAAAAGCCAATCCACAACTGGAGACACATGAGCACCCCAAGCAACCGGCCCGCGCCCTCCTCGTCCCCCTCCTCCCCCGCGCGCCGCCGCCAGACCATCGTGGCCACCACCATCGGCAACGGGCTGGAGTTCTTCGACTTCACCGTCTACGGTTTCCTGGCGCTCGTGATCGGCAAGCTGTTCTTCCCGACCTTCAGTTCCTACGGCCAGCTGCTGCTGACGGTGGCCAGCTTCGGCGTGGGCTTCATCATGCGGCCGCTGGGCGGCATCGTGATCGGCGCGTACGCAGACCGCGCGGGCCGCAAGAAAGCCATGACGCTCACCATCTTCCTGATGGCGCTGGGCTGTGCGCTCATTGCCTTCACGCCCACCTACGCGTCGATCGGCGTGGCGGCGCCCATCGTCATCGTGCTGGCGCGGCTCATCCAGGGCTTCTCGGCCGGCGGCGAAGTGGGCGCATCGACCACGCTGCTGGTGGAGCACGCCACGCCGGCCAACCGCGGCTACATGGCAAGCTGGCAGTTCGCCAGCCAGGGCCTGGGCGTGATGCTCGGCGCCATCGTGGTGGGCCTCTTGACCTTCACGCTGCCGGCCGAATCGATGCAGAACTGGGGCTGGCGCATTCCCTTCGTCATCGGCATGCTGATCGCGCCCGTGGGCATGTACATCCGCCGCCACCTGGAGGAATCGCTGCACATCTCGCCCCAGGAGGCCGCCGCGCCGCGCGAGAGCAGCCTGAAGATCGTCTGCACGCAGCACGGCAGGACGGTGCTGGCGGCCATCCTGTCGCTGGTCGGCGGCACCACGGCCGCGTATGTCGTGACCTTCTACATGCCGACCTACGCCGTGCGCGAGCTGGGCTTCACGCCATCGGTGGCGCTCTTCGGCGCCGCGCTCACCGGGCTGATCTCCTTCGCCTTCGCACCCTTCGTCGGCAAGCTGTCGGACGTGGTGGGCCGCAAGACGCTGATCGTCTGGAGCCGCGTCGCGCTGGCGCTGCTGATCTACCCCGGCTTCCTGTGGCTCAACGCCTCGCCCACGCCCACGGTGCTTTTCGTGGTGCTCGGCGTGTTCAGCTTTGGGCTGGTCGTGCAGACGGTGCCGGGCATCACGATGCTGCCGGAGATGTTCCCGAAGGCGGTGCGCGCCAGCGGCATGTCGCTGGTGTACAGCGTGGGCGTGGCGCTCTTCGGCGGCTTCGCGCCCTTCATCAGCACCTGGCTGCTTAACGCCACGGGCAGCAAGCTCGCGCCAGCGTGGTACCTGGTGGCGATGACCGTGGTCTCGCTGCTGGGCCTGCTCTGGCTGCGCGACCATACGGGCCGCGACATCGACGCCGCCGGCGCCCACGCGAACGCCTGACGGCCTTCCTCAACATTCCAAGCACGCCAAGCACAGGAGTACCCACCTCATGCAAGCACAACCCACTGCCGCCACGCGGTTCTTCTCGGGCACGTACGTCGAGGCCCGCGCCAAGTTCCTGGAAGCCGCGGCGCAGCGCGGCGCCGCCGTCGAGTCCTTCGTGATGGAAGCGCACAGGGGCGCGCTCGGCGAAGAGCTGGCCACCGACGTCGCGCTGGTCGGCGCCATCGACGCGAAGAAGGTGCTGCTGGTGAGCTCCGGCACGCACGGCCCCGAAGGCTTCTGCGGCTCGGGCACGCAGATCGCCACGCTCAACGATGCGGACCTGCTCTCGCGGCTGGAGCAGGCCGGCGTCTCGCTGCTGCTGGTGCACGCGATCAATCCGCACGGCTTCTCGCACCTGCACCGCACGAACGAAGACAACATCGACCTGAACCGCAACCACATCGACTTCAATGCGCCGCTTCCGGTGAACGCCGAGTACGCCGAGGTCGAACCCCTGGTGCTGCCCGCCACCTGGCCGCCGACGTCCGCAGACGAGGCGGCCGTGGCCGCATACGTGGCGAAGCACGGCATGCGCGCCTTCCGCGCCGCCGTGACGCGCGGCCAGTACACCTCGCCCGACGGCCTGTTCTACGGCGGCACCGCGCCTTCGTGGAGCAACGGGACCATCCGCAATATCCTGCGCAAGTACGCCGCCTCGGCCACGCACCTGGGCTGGATCGACGTGCACACTGGCCTGGGCCCCTACGGCCACGGAGAGAAGATCTACCCCGGCCGCAACACGCCCGAAGACCTGGCGCGCGCGCACGCCTGGTGGGGCGCCGACGTGTTCGCGCCCTTCGCAGGCGACTCGGCCTCGGCCGACGTGTCGGGCCCGGTGATCTCCACCGCGTACGACGAATGCCCGAACGCGAAGATCGCGCCCATGGGTCTCGAGTTCGGCACCCTGCCCGACGGCGAAGTGCTGACCCGCCTGCGCGCCGACACCTGGCTGCGCCGCCACCCCGAGGCCCCCGAAGCACAGAAGCGCGAGATCCGCACGCGGCTGCGCGACGCCTTCTACTGCGACAACGACGAGTGGAAGGGAATGATCCTGGGGCAGACCCGCGTGGTGCTGCTGCAGACGCTGCAGGGCCTGAAAGCGGGCTGACCCCTCAGTCTTCGCGCACTTCGCGTCGATTCGCCACCCCCTTTCAGGGGGCGACACCTGCGGCCCGGCAAAGCCGGTTCCGCGGTGTCTCGCGAAAAATCAAAACCTCAGCTGAAGTCCGGCGCGCGCTTCTCGCGCAGTGATGCGACGCCCTCGCGCACGTCGGCGCCCGCGAAGCCCATGAATTCGAGTGCCAGCGATGCATCGAAGGTCGGCCCGGCCTGGCGCAGCCAGTTGTTCAACGCGTACTTGGTGAAGCGGATGGCGCTCTGGCTGCCGGCTGCGAGGCGGTCGGCCACCTCGTAGGCGCGCGCCAGCAGGTCGGCCTCTTCCACCGCGAGCGACACGAGGCCGATGCGCTCGGCCTCCTCGCCGCTCACCGGCTCGCACAGCAGCAGGTGGTACTTGGCCTTGGCCATGCCGCACAAAAGCGGCCAGACGATGGCCGCGTGGTCGCCCGCCGCCACGCCCAGGCGGGTGTGGCCGTCGACGATCTTCGCGTTCTTCGCGGCAATGGAGATGTCGGCCAGCAGCCCCGCCACCAGGCCCGCGCCCACCGCAGGGCCGTGCATGGCGCTCACGATGGGCTTGTCGCAGTTGACGATGTTGTAGACGAGGTCGCGCGCCTCGCGCCACACGCGCTGGCGCACCGCGTCGTCGGTGGTCATGTCCTGCACCATGGCCAGGTCGCCGCCGCCCGAGAAGCCCAGCCCCTCGCCCCGCAGCACCGCGCAGCGCACGCTGTCGTCGGCCGACACGTCGCGCCAGATCTCGGCGAGTTCGCGATGCCCGTCATGGCCCGCCGTGGGCAGCTTGCCGTTGGCCGCCAGCATCCGGATGTCGAGCACCGCGCCGTTCGCCCCACGGCGCTCGATGGCGAGGGTCCTGTAGCGGGCGGCGTAGTCCATGGCGAGTGTCTCTTCCGGTTGTTCGCTTATTTTTTCGCGGCCACTTCGCGGCAGCGCTGCACGTTCGCGTCGAAGCGCGAGGCCAGGCCCGGCTCGCACTCGTCGGACGGCGTGAGCCTGCACATGCCGACCACAGCGTAGTCCATCACCGCCGCCGTGCACATCGGGTATGCAGCGAGCTCGGGATTGGCCTTGCTCTTGAAGCCCCAGCGCTCCGAGAACTCCAGCGTGCGGACCATCGCGCCGTGGAAGAAGCTGCGGTCCTTGGCGGCGATGGCTGCCTCCATGCGGGGCAGCTCCTCGTTCAGGTAGCCGACCGAGTCGAGCGGAAAGCCCGACGGATCCTGCTGTGCGGTGGCGAAGGATGCGGCGAGCACGAGGGGCAAGGCCGCGAGAGCGCGCAGAACGGGGGAAGTCGCGCGGCGTTGGAAAGTGCGGTGAAGGTGCATGGCCCCGAATTCTGCAACGTTTTGAAGCATTTCCGAACCCGCCGCGATGCGCAGGCACCACGCCGCCCGGCTTTGCTAGCGGCCCTTCTTCTGCTTGTCGAACTTACGCCAGTACTGGAACTCGTCCTCGTGTACCTCGAGGTCGATCTCCGAAACGCGCGCCTGCAGCCGCTCCTGCACCTCGGCCACCGCCCGGTTGTAGACCAGCGGCCCGATCTCCTCGAGGAAGAAGCCCAGCAGCGCGCCGGCCGCGACGTTGCCGATGGGCTCCTCCATGTTCTCGCGGAAATAGCGCTCGATGGAGGTGATGGCCTGCTGGCGGGCTTCTTTCGGGATCTCGATGGTCATGGGTCTTCTGTCCTCGGGAGGTTCGGGCCGTCGATTGTGCAGGGCACCGGCCCCGCCCTTCGCTACCATGCGCGCTCACAACAACACCGGAGACGCACACCATGAAGTTCCGCCCTGCCACCCTCGCGGCGCTCGCGGCCCTGGCCGCCCTCGTCGGCTGCACGAACCTCACCCCCACCGTGCCGCAGCGCCAGCTGATGCTGGTGGCCAACGACGAAAAGCAGTCGTGGAACGACGCCGGCGCGGTGATCCTCGGGCCAATGGGGCGCGACACGGTGCAGGTGCTGGACATCGGCACCGATCCGCTCGCTCCCAAGGTGCTCGGCACGCTGCAGCTGGACAACACCATCGCCGGCCCGCCGACCAACCTCGCGATCACGCCCGGCGAGACGCTGGCGCTGGTTGCCAACTCGCTCAACGTGGTCGAGGAGAACGGCGCGCGCAAGCAGGTGCCGGACAACCGGCTCTTCGTGATCGACCTGACCACCACGCCGCCCAAGCTGCTCGACACCCTTCAGGTGGGCAGGCAGCCCTCGGGCCTGTCGATCAACCGCGCAGGCGACCTCGCGCTGGTGGCCAACCGCGCCGACAACTCGGTGAGCGTGCTGCGCATCTCGGGCAAGAAGGTGACGCTGGTCGACACGGTGGCCATGGGCGACTCGGTGGCGCACGTGCGCTTCACGCCCGACGGCAAGCGCGCGCTGGCGGCCAAGTTTCCGAGCCACAAGATCGCGCTGCTCGACGTGAACGGCGAGAAGGTCAGCTACAACAAGGTCGATCTCGCCGCCGGCCTGTGGCCCTACAACGTCGACGTGACGCCCGACGGCAAGCTCGCGCTGACCGCCGACAACGGCAACTCGGGCGCCTCCGACGGACAGGTCGACACGGTCAGCGTGATCGACCTGGAAGCCGCGCCGCCGCGCGTGATCGACAAGGTGGTGGTCGGCGACGGCCCCGAGGGCCTGGCCGTGAGCCCGACCGGCCGGCATGCGGTGGCCGTGATCCTGCGCGGCAGCAACGCGGCGAAGAACGCCTACTTCTACAACCGCAACGGCTCGGTGGTGCTGCTGAAGATCGACGGCAAGAAGGTCACGCGCGCCAACGAGGTGGTGGTGCGCGGGCTGCCCGAGGGCGCGGTGTGGAGCGCCGATGGCCGGTATCTGTACGTGGGCAACTTCATCGACCAGGACATCACCATCCTGCGGCTCGATGGAGACACGCTGGTGCCCACGGGCCAGTCGTTCCAGCTTCAGGGCCATCCGGCCGCGATGCGCGGGAAAATGACGCACTGACAGACCAGCCTCCCCCGAAAGAACGAAGACCCATGGCCCAGCCCAAACGACCTCTCCGCACGCTCGAACGCGGCATCCTCTGCCTAGTGATCGGCGCTGCCGTCCTGCTGGGGCCGCGCTTCCTGCAGGGCACGCGCTGGTTCGAGATGGTGGCGGGGGCCTATCTGGTGGGCTGGTTCGCGGTGGTGCTGGGGGTGGTGCTGATTGTGGTCGAGCTGTTGAAGCTGGGCAGGAAGCGTCAGTAGGGCCCGTTGAGGCGGCGGCACCCGCCGCCTGGTCGGTCCACTGCAGAAAAATCCTGAGGCATTCATGGCACTCACCCGCGACAACTGGCCTGGCCGACCGGCCATTCAGGCCTCGCTGACTGCACAGTTCACGCTGCCGCCTCTGCCCCCGCCGATCCAGGAGTGGTTCGCCTGGTGCCGCAGTGTGGAGGCGCAGTCCCTGGTGTTGGACGAGACGGGTTGGCGCGACGGCTGGCGCGGCGAGCTCACGGGCTCGGGCGCTTTCGATGAGCCTGGCCTGATGGCGCAAATGGAGGGCTACCGTTTCATCCTGGACCAGGCAGCCAGCACGCCGGAACATCTGGTGTGGCGCGACGCCGTGGCCAAGGGCCAATGGCAGCCGCATTGGGTGGTTCTGCACACCGCGGACGGCGATCCGTTGATCGGCGACATCAGCAAGCCCGAAGTACCCGTCCTCTGGGACTGGCATGGAAGCGGACGCTGGTCGCCGCAGCCGTTGTTCCCGAATCTTCGAATGCTGATGGAGCGCATCGAGGTCGATGTGCCGGCTCTACCGGACGGCGTTGCGTCAACGGTCCTCTTCTACACGGTGCATCTGACGGATCTGGGCACTCAGCCCTTGCAGGTGCTGACCGCGCTCAAGGAGCTTTCGAACTACAGGCACCTGGCGGGCGCAGCCCTGTTGAAGCTCAAGCATCAGCTGCCGTTGGAGTTGTTGGCCGACAACCCAAGCGTCGCGGCGAAGGACTACCTGGTCCAGCGCTTCGAGGCGCTTGGCGCCCGGGTGACGGTCGTCGAACGGGGCCTGTGAAGAGTCGGTCAGCCGGGCAGCCGGGCCGTATCAAGCCTTCTTGCCGCGCATCTTGCCGATCAGTTCCACGACCACCAGCACGATCGCACCGGCCACGAGGCCCACGCCCGCATTCACGCCCATCGAGCCCAGCGTGCCGAACACGCCGCCCGTGGCCTTGGCCCAGTCTTCGACCGCGTGGCCCAGCGCCGGCACGCCGTGCACGAGGATGCCGCCGCCCACGAGGAACATCGCGGCCGTACCGGCCACCGACAGCGCCTTCATGAGCCACGGCGCCGCGGCCAGGATGCCGCGGCCCAGGGCTTGCGCTCCCGCGCTCGCGCGCTGGCTCAGGTAGAGGCCGGCGTCGTCGAGCTTCACGATGCCGGCCACGAGGCCGTAGACGCCGATGGTCATGATGAGCGCGATGCCCACCAGCACGGTCAGCTGCGTGGTGAAGGGCTGGCCCTGCACGGTGCCCAGCGTGATGGCGATGATCTCGGCCGAGAGGATGAAGTCGGTGCGCACCGCGCCCTTGATCTTGTCCTTCTCCATCGCAACCACGTCGACCGAGGCATCGGCCATGGCCTTCTCGTGGCGTTGCGTGTCGGTGTCGTGTTCTTCCTTGTGCAGGAACTTGTGTGCCAGCTTCTCGGCGCCTTCGAAGCAGAGGAATGCACCGCCGATCATCAGCAGCGGCGTCACCAGCCAGGGCAGCCAGGTGCCGATGGCCAGCGCGGCCGGCACGAGGATGGCCTTGTTGACGAAGGAGCCCTTGCACACGGCCCACACCACCGGGATCTCGCGCTCGGCCTTGACGCCGGTGACCTGCTGCGCGTTGAGCGCGAGGTCGTCGCCCAGGACGCCGGCCGTCTTCTTGGCGGCTACCTTGGTGAGGACCGATACGTCGTCGAGAACGGTGGCGATGTCGTCGAGCAGCAGAAGCAGGCTGGAGGCCATGGGCAGGATTCGGGCTGAAAAGAAAGCGGCGAGCTTATCCGCAGCCGGGTTGCGCCCCGGCAATACCCGTACGCCGGCGCCGCCCTGGCCCTCAGAGCGCGCTCAGAGCGCGCTCAGCGCAATGGCCAGCATGGCCGCCAGCGAGGCGCCGAAGAGCGCCAGGCCCACGCGGCGGCGGCGATGCGTGAGCATCCACAGCGCCACGCCCGAGATCGACAGGAAGATCAGGCTGCCTGCCAGCGTGTCGACCAGCAGGATCCACGGCAGCGGCATGGCACCGCCCTTGTGCATGTTGGTGAGCGTGGCCACGATGCCGTTGTGCGTGGTGGTGACGCCCACCGAGCGGTTGCCCTGCCAGTACTCGGCCTGGACGATCTCGCTGGGACCGCCGAAGCTGAAGATCCAGTGCGCCGGCTGCGTGAGCGCGGGCGCGTTCTTGTCGCTCTTGTCGGCCCATGCGACGGGCTTGGCGGGCTCGATGCGGCTGGAATTGGGCGGGCCGCTCATGCGCAGCGCCTCCTGCAGCCAGCGGCTCATGGCCTCGGGCGTTTCCGGCGCCGGATCGGGCAGCGAAAGCTGGGCGCGCGTACGTTCCTGGGCCTGCGGCAGCTTCATCACGTTGCGGTGGTTGAGCCAGATGCCGCTGAAGCCGAACAGCAGCCCCAGCACCGCGCCCCAGAGGCCGAACCAGCCGTGGGTGCGGCGAATCCACTGCACGGCGGCCGTGCGGCGCTGGTGCGAACGCACGCGCGCGGCGTGGCCCAGGGTGTTGCTGCCGGCGGCGTCCATGTCAGGCCACGGCGCGCTTCAGCCGGATCTCTTCGACGCGCACGGTGCCGAAGGCGGTGGTCTTGGCGGTCTTCATCTCGCGCTTGAAGCCCGCGAGTTCGTGGAAACGCATGGCGCGTTCGTTGCGGATGGGCACCCAGATGGTGACCGTGGTGCAGCCCTCTTCCTCCAGGCCTTCGCGCGCGGCGTCCCAGAGGGCCACGCCCGCGCCCTTGCCCCAGTGCTCGGGCTTGACGTAGATGGCCCAGATCTCGCCGGTGGTGGGCGGCGTCTTGGGGTCGCGCGAGCGGTCGAAACCGACGAAGCCGATGATCTCGCTGCCCGACACGGCCACCCACACCTGCGGCTCGCTGTATTCGATGGCCTCGCGCCACTTGGCTTCGCGGCTGGCCGGGGCCAGGGCGCGCAGCTCTTCCTCGGGCAGGATGCCCTCGTAGGCGGCCTTGACGGCGAGAGCGTGGATTTCTGCGACGGCCTTGGCGTCGCGCAGGGTCGCGGGGCGAACTTCGTAATCTGACATGAATGCGGGAAATCGAATGGAACCGCATATTGTCGCCGCACCGCTAAACTGCACGCCGCATTGCCGCAACAACCGGAGAAATCGACATGGCCAAGGGTCAGCAACGCAGCAACAAGGAAGCGAAGAAACCGAAGAAGGACAGCTCGCCGCCCAAGCCCGTGAACACCGGTGGCGGCTTCGAGCCGGTCCGTACGGTCACGACCGAGGTCATTCCCCGCGGCAAGCTCAAGAACAAGTGATGAGCGAAGCGCCAGCGCCCGCCCCCAGGCCCCAGCCGCGCAACCCGCTGCACGGGGTCACCCTGGAGGCCATCGTGACGGCGCTGGCCGATTACTACGGATGGGAGCACCTGAGCGAGCTCGTTCCCATCCGCTGCTTCACGCTCGACCCGAGCGTGAGCTCCAGCCTCAAGTTTCTGCGCAAGACGCCATGGGCGCGCGAGAAAGTCGAGAGCCTTTACCTCTTCATGCTGCGCGAGCAACGCCGCGAGCAGCAACAACAGCAGCAACAGCCATGAAGGTCCGGATCGAGCCTTCGGGCCTCGACTTCGAGACCGACGCCGAAACCACCCTTTTGAAGGCCGCCGAGGCCGCCGGCATCGAACTGCCGAGCTCGTGCCGCAATGGCACCTGCCGCACCTGCATCTGCCTGCGGCTCGCGGGCGAAACCCGCCACATCATCGAATGGCCCGGCCTGAGCGCCGAGGAAAAGGCCGAGGGCTGGATCCTGCCCTGCGTGGCGCAGGCGCTCGGCGACATCACGCTCGAAGTGCCGGGCGCACGCGCCCTGTTTGCAGACTAGGCGCTCGGCGGCCTGACCGAAGGCGCCGCCACCACCAGCCGGTCGCGGTGCGCCAGCGAGGGGAATATCCTGAACCAGCTCAGCGCGACCAGCATCGTGCCCACGCCGCCCACCACCACCGAGCCGACCGGCCCGAGCAGCGCCGCCGTGGCCCCCGATTCGAACTCGCCGAGCTGGTTGCTCGCGCCGATGAAGATCGAGTTGACCGCGCTCACCCGTCCGCGCATGGCATCGGGCGTTTCCAGCTGCACCAGCGTCTGGCGGATCACCACGTTGACCATGTCGGCGCCGCCGGAGACCGCAAGCGCAATCAGCGAGACGATGAAGCTCTTCGAGATGCCGAACACCACCATGCACAGCCCGAAGAGCCCGACGGCCAGCAACAGCGTGCGCCCCACGTTGCGCTCCACCGGCCTGCGCGTGAGCGCGATCGACATCACCAGCGCGCCCACGGCCGGCGCGCTGCGCAGCAGGCCGAGCCCCCAGGGGCCGGTGTGCAGGATGTCCTTGGCATAGATCGGCAGCAGCGCCACCGCGCCGCCCAGCAGCACGGCGAACAGGTCGAGCGAGACGGCGCCGAGCACGGGCTTGCGCTTCCAGATGAAATCGACGCCCGCGAACACCGTGGCCAGCGTGACGGGCTCGCGCGCGGCCGGCGTGTAGGCGTAGCGCAGCCGCAGCACCAGCGCGCAGGCGATGGCGAAGAAGACCACGCTGGCGCCATACACCACCGCCATGCCCGCCACGAACAGCAGGCCGCCCAGGGCCGGCCCGCCGATGATCGCGCCCTGCATGCCCGCCGAGCTGAAGGCCATCGCGCGCGACAGCATCGAAGGCGGCACCAGCAGCGGCGTCAGCGCCTGCTGCGCCGGCATCTGGAATGCCCGCACCGCGCCCAGCACCAGCGACAGGCCCAGCAGCAGGCCGCGCGTGTCGTGCTTCTCGAGCACCGCCAGCAGCAGCACCAACGCCACCAGCCCCTGCACGGCGAAGCAGGCCGCCACGATGCGCCCGCGATGGTGGCGGTCGACGACGTGGCCGGCCAGCAGCGCCAGCACCAGCGCGGGCACGAACTGGTAGAGGCCGACCAGCCCCAGGTCCCAGGCGCTTCCGGTGAGTTCGTACATGTGCCAGCCGATGGCCACCAGCAGCATCTGCGAGGCGGCGGTGCCGAACAGGCGCGCAGTCCACATCTGCATGAACGGGCGTTCGCGCGTCAGGTCGGAGAAGCTGGGGGGAGAAATCGCCGCAGCCGGCAATGGGGCTTGGGCGTCGGGGGAGGAGGAAGCAGAGACTGGGGCGGGGCCGGACATTCGCCCGAGGATAGCCGAGGCCGGATGAGCGGGGCGTGAGGGCCAGCAAGCGGCGGCCGGGGCCTGTCTACACTCGGCGGCTCCCATGACCGCCCCGCCGCCGCTGCAACCCGTTCACGAAGACGCCCACCTGCTGGTGCTCGACAAGCCCGCCGGCCTGCTCTGCGTGCCCGGCCGTGGCGAGGACAAGCAGGACTGCCTGAGCGCGCGCGCCACGCGGCAGTGGCCCGACGCGCTCATCGTGCACCGCCTCGACATGGCCACCAGCGGACTGGTGGTGATGGCGCGGGGCATCGAGATGCAGCGCGCGCTGAGCGCCGAATTCGCCGAACGCAGGGTGCACAAGCGCTACGAAGCCGTCGTCGACGGCGAAATGCCGCTGCGGGAGGATTGGTCGGCGATCGACGCGCCCCTGATGGCCGACTGGCCGCGCCGCCCCCTGCAGAAGATCGACCCTGCCGGCAAGCCCAGCGTCACGCGATGGAAGGCGCTTTCAGTGCTGCCGGGAGAGCCCGCCGCCACGCACGTGCTGCTGGAGCCTCTGACGGGCCGCTCACATCAACTGCGGGTGCACCTGCTGTCGATCGGCCATCCGATCCTGGGCGATGCGCTGTACGGCGATGCCGCGCTGCAGGCACGAGCGCCGCGGCTGATGCTGCATGCGAGCGAGCTGGGGTTCGTGCATCCGGCGACGGGCGAAGTGCTTCGCTTCGAGCGGCCCTCCGGGTTCGCCTGAGGCTCCGCCCGTTCGTTCCTAGATTGCGCTACAGACGCCGCGGTTTGCGTTGTTGCCGTCGTTGCCGCTGCCGCTCAGCCGCCCTTGACGACCAGCACCGGCATGTTCGCGTCCTGCAGCACGCGCTGCGTCACGCTGCCCAGCAGCAGTTTCTCGATGCCGCTGCGGCCGTGGGAGCCCATCACGATCAGGTCCGCCGCGATGGCGATGGCCGTGTCGACGATGCCTTCGTGCACCACGTGGCCGTCGATCACGCGCTGGTCGCTGTGAAGGCCCTCGGCCGCGAGCGCCGCCACGCCGCGCGCCAGTGCGGCATTGGCACTGGCAGTGGCCGCCGCGAGGTATTCGTTCTGGCCGAGCGCGTAGTCCGCGCCCACGCCGATGAAGGGGTAGTTGTCGATCACGTGGATCAGCGTGATGCGGCTACCGAAGGCCAGCGCGAGGCCGCTGGCCTTGCTGACGGCGAGCATGGAAGTTTCGGAGCCGTCGATCGGAACCAGGATGTGATTGAACATGGCGGGACCTCGCTTTCGTTCGCAGACAGACTCGGCCCATACCGGACCGGGGCCCCGAATTTAACCGCTGTTGCTCGGCGCGGGCTGTAGGACTCGTACCAGCAAGGGCAAGCCCCCGTATTGCAGGGCGTCAATCCCCCTGGAAACCCTCTGCCCGGCAGGTGATCACCAGCGTGTCGCGCCAGCCTTCGCCGCCCTCTTCGAGCGGCTGGATCGGCGTCGACTCGTGGATCACGCGCGCGTCGTCGAGCAGCAGCAGCGTCCACGGCTCGGTCATCGTGAAGCGCTCGCCGCGACGCCCGTTGGCTTCGAACACGCGCGTCTCGCCGCCCTTGATGCCGTGCCGCCCCACGAGCGCCACCGCCACCAGATCCACGCCATCGCGGTGCGCCCCCTCGGGCGTGGGGCGGCCGATGCCGCCGGCGGTGTCGATGCGGAACTGGTGCGCTTCCACGTACCAGCGCTGCGCCGAGCCGCGCATCTCGCTGCTGGCCCTGCCGAGCTGCTGCAGCAGCCGCTGCCACACGGGCTGTGCAACGGTGCCCTCGAGCATCGGCGCGAACCAGCGCTGCATGCCGCCGTGCAGCGCGTTGTATTCGACCGGCTGCCAGTGCGCGCGATGCGGCACCTGCGCCAGCGAGGCCTGCGCGTCGGCCTCGACCGTGAAGCAGGCATGGCGCCGCGTACGGTAGCGGCCGCCGTCCTTCAGGTAGTCGTCGGGCGGAAGGCCATTCCAGTCGGCGTGCAGTGCCTCGAGCTGCGAGATCGGAACGCCGAGCCATTCGCTGACGCCCTGCGGGCTCAGCACGGCATAGCCCTGGTCGCGCAGCGCGGCGGGCAGCTCGGCCGGGGCGATGAACGGAGGAGCGAAGGCGGCGGTGGTCACTGGGCGCTGACCTTCACGTCCTTCCAGAACGCGACGCGGTCGCGGATCTCTTCGGCTTCGGGCTTCGGATCGGCGTAGTACCAGGCGGCATCGGTGTTGAGCTCGCCGTTGACCAGGAGCGAGTAGTAGCTCGCGGTGCCCTTCCAGGGGCAGGTGGATCTGTGGTTGCTGAAGGTGACGAAGTCGCGGTTGAGCGAGCTCATCGGGAAGTAATGGTTGCCTTCGACGAGGACGGTGTCGTCGCTTTCGGCGATGGTTACGCCGTTCCAGGTTGCTTTCATGGTGCTTGGGGTCTCCGGGGGCGGCCGGGTGCCGCTTTCGAAGGATATTGTGCCGCTGCTGCGGGGTTGGGCTTCCTTGGCTTCTATCTACCCTGTAGAGGGTTTGGATTCTGGAGCCGGGGGCCGGCTTCACTTTCGTTGGCCTTGCCTCGGTGGGACGCTGTTGGGTGATTGCTTCCCGAGGCCGGGTCTCGGCCCCGGGAAGCAAACCCCTCACAAGGCTAAGCAGCCAGCCAATGAACGCTGAAGAGCCTCTCCGGATCAGTCCAAACCGCCCCAGGCCGAAACCCAGCCCTCACAGCCAGCCCCCGAAGCCCTTCCACAGTGAACTTGTGCGAGTACTCCGTATGAATAGTCTCCCCTTCGGCAAACCCGAACACTTGCCCGTTCAGGCAAACGCTCTGATCCCGCCGGCTCACAAGGTGCATCTCGATCCTCTGCCGAGGCGCGTTATAGAACGCCGCATGCGAGAACCCATCGAGATCGAAGTCGGCATCCAGTTCGGCATTCGCACGCCGCAACAGATTGAGGTTGAACTCCGCAGTCACCCCCTGTGCATCGTTGTACGCAGCATGCAGCCGCGCCGGATCCTTCACCAGATCGACCCCGATCAGCAACCCGCCCCCGCGCAGCATCCGCGCAGCCAGCTGCAGGAAGGCCAGCGCCTCGTCAGGTTCGAAGTTCCCGATGGTCGAGCCCGGAAAGAACCCCACACGGCGACCGGAGCCAGCCATCGGCGCGGGCAGCACCAAGGGCATCGTGTAGTCCGCAGCGATGGGCTGCACCACCAGCTCCGGATAGTCCGCCTTCAGCCGCGCGGCCGCCGCCTCCAGGTGCTCACCTGAAATGTCGATGGGCAGGTAGCGCCTGGGCGTTTCCAGTGCATCGAGAAGCAGCCGCACCTTGGTGAGCGACCCCGCGCCGAACTCGACGATCTCCGCGTTCGGCCCGATCTGCCCGGCGATCTCGCCGGCGCACTCGCCGAGGATGCGCAACTCGGTGCGCGTCGGGTAGTACTCGGGCAGCTCGCAGATGCGGTCGAACAGCTGCGAGCCGGCCACGTCGTAGAAGAATTTCGGCGAGACGCTGCGCGGCGAGCGCGCGAGCCCCGCCTGCATCTCGCGGCCGAACTCCGACAGAGGCGGCGTCGCAGCCGCCGCTTGCGAGGGCGACGCTGCCGGCTTCTGCCGTGCCGTCGCGGGCACGAAGGACGACAGCGAGGACGAGGAAATTGGATTGCGCATGATCAGAGGTCTTTCGCGAGCCGCAGCCCCGTGAACTGCCAGCGCGCCGCCGGCGGGAAGAAGTTGCGATAGCTGGGCCGCGCATGCCCGGCTGGCGTGGCGACGCTGCTGCCGCGCAGCACCAGTTGCCCCACCATGAACTTTCCGTTGTATTCGGCCGCGATGCCCGCCAGCGGCCTGAAGCCCGGGTACGGGTCGTACGACGACCGCGTCCATTGCCAGACGTGCCCCGTCATCTGCGAGATGCCCGGCGCGTCGCATGCGGCTTCCCATTCGAACTCGGTCGGCAGCCGCGCGCCGGCCCATTCGGCGTATGCGGCGGCCTCGTAGAAGCTGAGCTGCGACACGGGTGCATCCGCCTCCATCGGCCGCACGCCGTGCAGGCCGAACACATGCCAGCCGCCGGCGCTCTGCGGCGACGAAGACCCGGCGAAGCGCAGCCTCGGATCGTCCTGCGCCAGCCAGCAGGCCGGATGCCGCCAGCCGTTGGCCTGCACCGCGGCCCAGCCGTCGGACAGCCACAGCTCGGGCCGCTGGTAGCCGCCGTCCGCGATGAACTGGGCGTAGTCGCCGCAGTTCACGAGGCGATCGGCAATCGCGTAGGGCTGCAGCAGCGCGCGGTGGCGCGGCGTCTCGTTGTCGAAGGAAAAGCCCGTGCCGTCGTGCCCCACCTCGACCATGCCGCCGGGCTGCTCGATCCAGCGCATCGCGGGCGGCACGGCGGCAAGCCGCAGGGCGGGCCCGCCTGCCGGCTTGTAGGCGGGCAGCATGGGGTTGCACGAGAACGCATGCAGGATGTCGGTGAGCAGCAGCTCCTGGTGCTGCTGCTCGTGGTTCAGGCCCAGCGTGACGATGGGCTCGATCACGGTCCAGTCGAAGCCGCCGTCCTCGAGCAGCGCCACCACCGCCTCGTCCACATGGCGGCGGTATTCGTGCACCTCCTCCAGAGAGGGCCGCGTGAGCAGGCCGCGCTGCGGGCGCGGATGGCGCGGGCCGAGCGCCTCGTAGTACGAGTTGAAGAGGTAGAGGAAGCGCGCGTCGAAAGGCTGGTAGCCGCCGGCATGCGGCTGCAGCAGCACGCTTTCGAAGAACCAGGTGGTGTGCGCGAGGTGCCACTTGGTGGGGCTCGCGTCGGGCATGGACTGGATGCACTGGTCTTCGGCGGAAAGCGGGGCGGCAAGCGCCAGGCTCGTGGCGCGCACTTCGCGGAACCTGTCGCGCAGCGCGCCCGCCGCCTGAGTGATCGGCCGGGAAAGCGTCATGGAATCTCCAGTCGGGTCAGCCGCAAGTTGTAGCCCATCCGGGTCGCGGCGGCGCGTAGGACAAAACGCCGCAGGCCTGCCGCCGCGACTTCGGCAAAGAGCGCAAACGAGCGCAAGGGGCAGCCACTGTGGCACAAGACGCCGGGGCGTGCAGGGCGGCTGCGTATCATCCGACGCATGCAAACGATCAACCCCTCGGGCAGGCCCAAAGTCGTCATCGTCGGCTGCGGATTCGGCGGACTCGAAGCGGCGCGCAAGCTGCAGAAGTCAGACGTCGACGTGACGGTGATCGACAAGACCAACCACCACCTGTTCCAGCCGCTGCTGTACCAGGTGGCGACCGCGGGACTCGCAGCTCCGTCCATCGCGGCGCCTGTGCGCGGGCTCTTTCGCAAGCAGCCGAACATCACCACGCTGCTGGGAGAGGTGAGCGGCATCGATCCGTCCACCCGGTCGGTGCACCTGGCCAACGGCGACCGCGTGCCCTACGACCACCTGATCGTTGCGGCCGGCGCCACGCACAGCTACTTCGGCCACGACGAGTGGTCCACCGTCGCGCCCGGGCTGAAGACGCTGGCCGACGCCTTCGAGATCCGCCGCCGCGTGCTGCTGTCGTTCGAGAACGCCGAGATCACGGCCGACCTGGAGCGCCGCCGCGCCCTGCTCACCTTCGTGGTGATCGGCGCCGGGCCCACGGGCGTCGAGATGGCGGGCACGCTGGCCGAGATCGCCAAGCACACGCTGTCGGGCGAGTTCCGCCACATCGACCCCGGCAGCGCGCAGGTGCTGCTGGTCGAGGGCGGCCCGCGCGTGCTCCAGGCCATGCCCGAATCGCTGAGCCAGAAGGCGCTCGAGCAGTTGGAAAGACTGGGCGTCGAAGTGCGCCTGAACGCGCGCGTGACCGCCATCGATGCCAACGGGCTCGAAGTGCAGACCGGTGGCGGCGCAGACGGAGCGCCTGTCACCAGCTACCGAATCGATAGCAGCTGCGTGGTGTGGGCGGCCGGCGTGGCGGCCTCGCCGCTGGGCCGCATGCTGGGCACCGCCACGGGCGTCGAATGCGACCGCGCGGGCCGCATCAAGGTCGAGCCCGACCTGAGCCTCGCGGGCCACCCGGAGATCAGCGTGGTCGGCGACCTCGCCGCCGCCATGAGCCATGCGCCCGGCAAGCCGCCCAAGCCCGTGCCGGGCGTGTCGCCCGGCGCCAAGCAGATGGGGCGCGCGGCGGCAGCCAACATCCTGCGCCGCATCGCGGGCCAGCCGACGGTGCCGTTCCGCTATGCCGACTACGGCAACCTCGCCACCATCGGCCGCAATTCCGCGGTGGTCGACCTGGGCACGCCTTTCGGCCCGCTGCGCTTCAGCGGCCGGCTCGCATGGCTGTTCTGGCTGTTCGCGCACGCGTACTTCCTGATCGGCTTCCGCAACCGCATCGTCGTGATGATGGACTGGGCCAGCGCCTACTGGAGCTTCCAGCGCAACGCTCGCGTGGTAGCCGATGTGCAAGGCAAGAGCGAATCCTGACCGTGGAACTCCCCCAGGCTTCGCGCACTTCGTGTCGCTTCGCCAACCCCCTCACCGGGGGCGACACCGGCGGGCCGGCAAAGCCGGTTCCGCGGTGTCCCGCCAACCGGCTGCGCCAGTTCTATGCGTCGCGGGTCACGCGAACGCGGGGCAGAAAAATGGGCCTTCCATGTCTCTGACCCTATGGATCGCAGCGCATGCCGCCGAAGCGCTGTTCTGCCTCTGGGTGCTGCGCTGGGGCGGCGCGCAGCGGCTCGAAGGCAGCTTCGCCTCGGGCCTCATCAGCACCTTTGCACCGCGCTGGAGCGCCCAGGGGCTGAAGCTGGCGGCGCTGATCCTACTGTTCTTCTGCGCCGTCAGCTTCGCGGCGGGGCTTTTCGTGCCCTCGCTGCGATGCTGGGGAAGCTGCTGAGGGGCGCCTTCTTCAGGTCCCGATCACGCCGCCGTCGTTCTTGGTGATGGCAATGGTCGCCGAGCGCGGCCGGCCTGCGCCGTCGGGCCACTTCGACACGGCGAGCGGGCGATCGGGGTCGCTGCGCTCGTTGGCGGGCTCGCCCGGGTGCTGGATGTTGATGAATAGCGTGCGCAGGTCGGGCGTGGCGGTGAGGCCGGTGATCTCGCAGCCGGCCGGGCCGAGCAGGAAGCGGCGGATCTCGCCCTTGGTCGGGTCGCAGGCCAGCATCTGGTTGTTGGGCATGTTGGCGTACTCGCCCTTGCCCAGCGTCGATGTCGACACGTCGGTCTCGATCCACAGCACGCCGCGCGCATCGACCATCAGGCCGTCGGGGCTGCCGAAGAAGTCGCCCTTGACGTTGCCCTGCGCCTCGTAGCGCACCTGCTTCGGGTCGCCCGCGAGCACGAGGTGGTTCCAGGCGAACTTGGTCGCGTCGAGGTCGCCGCTTTCCTTCCAGCGGATGATCTGGCCCATCGTGTTGTTGGAGCGCGGGTTGGCCGCGTCCATGAAGGGCTGGCCGGCGCCGCCGCGGTTGCTGTTGTTGGTGAGCGTGCAGTAGACCTCCTTGGTAAGCGGGTCCACCGTGGTCCATTCGGGACGGTCCATCTTCGTGGCGCCCAGCAGGTCGCTGGCCTGGCGCGCCTTGATGAGCACGTCGCCCTGGGTCGCGAAGCCCTTGTCGGCCACGAGGCCGCCCTTGCCCTGCGTGAGCGGCAGCCATTCGCCGGTGCCGTCCACGTCGAAGCGCGCCACGTACAGCGTGCCGTGGTCGAGCAGGTCGCGGTTGGCGGCTGCGCCGCCGGGCTTGACCGCGTCTCGGCTCACGAACTTGTAGATGTATTCGAAGCGCGAGTCCTCGCCCATGTAGATCACGGCGCGGCCGTCGTCGGTGAGCGCGGTGGCGGCGCCCTCGTGCGCGGCGCGGCCCAGCGCGGTGCGCTTGCGCGGCGTGGAGGCGGGGTCCTGCGGGTCGATCTCGACCACCCAGCCGTAGCGGTTCGATTCGTTGGGGTGCTTCGACACGTCGAAGCGCGCCTCGTGCTCGTGCCAGCGGTACTTGGCGCCGTTGCCCTTCCTGATGCCCCAGCGCTTCTGGTGGGCGTCGGGCGTGTCGGTGCCCTCGAAGTAGTCGGCGAAGTTCTCCTCGCAGGTGAGGTAGGTACCCCACGGCGTGTGGCCGTTGGAGCAATTGTTGAAGGTGCCCAGCACCTGCGTGCCGGAGGGATCGGCAGCGGTGCGCAGCATGGCGTGGCCGGCGGCGGGGCCGGTCAGCGTCATCGGGGTGAGCGCGGTGACGCGGCGGGCGAAGCGCGAAGGCGTGAGCTGGGTCCACCTGCCGGCGCCGTCGCGCTGCAGTTCGATGACCGACACGCCGTGCGCGTTCATCGACTTGCGCACTTTCTCTGGCGTCCAGGTCTTCATGCCGTCGGGGTGCAGCAGGCCGTCGTCGACGTACTCGTGGTTCAGAACCAGCAGGCCGCGGCTGGAGCCTTCGAGCGGAAAGAAGGCCATGCCGTCGTGGTGCATGCCGGCCTGCAGCGCCTGCTCTTCGGCGGTGTTGGAGCCGTCGGCCTTGAAGGCGGGCATGGCGCCCGCGATGCCGGTCGGGTCGCCCCAGCGGTAGAGAACCTGCGTGCTGTAGCCCTCGGGCACGACCACGGTGTCGACGGCCGCCATGGGCACGCTCTTGAAGCCGATGGCGCGGCCCACGCCGCTCACGTTGCCGCCACTGCCGCCGGTGGTGGCGCAGCCGGCCAGCGTGCCGGCCGCCAGCGGGCCGAAGAGCCCGGCTACCGCCGCCGCCATGCCGCCGCGCACGAACACGCGCCGGGCCGGGTCGGAAACTTCATGGATGGTGGGGTTGGCGCAGGGATTGGAGTCTTCCATGCGGGCGAAGTCTTTTGCCATGTCGTTGTCGCGGGGATTGTGGGAACCCGACATGGTCCTGCCCTCCCGTGAATCCGCCGTGACATGAGGCCGGTCGCAGAGGCCCCGGGGGCAATCAGAAGAGCCTGCCCCAATGGCTGCCGCCCCAGTGCGGCTGCCCTTCCCGCAGCTCCTCGCGCTGCTCCTTGCGCCACTCCCAGGGCGGCGTCGGGCGAGGGTCGGCCCAGAGGCCCGCGCGCCGGGCCCGGGCGCTTTCCTGCAGCTTGAAGAGCCCGCCGCCGCGCCTGGTGGCAAGGCGGTTGTAGTCGTACACCCAGGCCCAGCCGTCGGCCACCATTCGGCTGCCGGCGTCCTCGCCGTTGCAGCTCACGTCGGCGACGGTGCGGCCGTAGCGGTCGGTGTCGATCTCGGTGATGAGCGCCTGCTCGCGAAAGCAGATGCTGCTCAGCGCCTGCCGGCTGCGCTGGCCGTAGGGCTGGGCTTTTTCCGGCGCGTCGATGGCGGCGATGCGCACCTTCACGCGCTCGTAGGCGCCGATGCGCCCGCAGCGGGCGGTGAGTGTGTCGCCGTCGCTGATGCCGACGACGAGGCAGTCGCGGGGTGCGGCCTGGGAGAAAAGAGGAAGGGCGAAGAGGAGAAGACTGGAAAGCAGCGCGCGAAAGTGCATGAAGGAGCCGGAAAGACCTGGAGATTGGCAGAATCGCCAAACCGATCAAGGCTAAGTGATCCGTGCGCCGGCAAAGATCGGGACACAGTTTTTTTCTTTCTCGCGTTCTTTGCGGAACGGCCGCTTCGAAGGAGACCCCGCACATGCAGGAACCCACCCGGGACGACTGGTTTTCCGCCGCCAACGACGCATGGGACTCCGGCGCGCACAAGAAGGCGCTGTCGCTGTTCCTCAAGGCGGCGGCCGCTGGCGAGACGCATGCGCTCAACAGCGTCGGCTACTTCCTCGACCACGGCATCGGCGTGAGGCAGGACAGCACCGCCGCCCGCCAGTGGTACCGCAAGGCGGCCAAGGCGGGCGACGTGGCGGGCTGCGCCAACCTCGCCATCTGCTACCGCGACGAAGGCAACTTCCGCTGGGCCCGCTTCTGGTTCGAGCGCGCCTACGCCGGAGGCGATGGCGACGCGGCACTGGAACTGGGCCGCCTCTTCCTCTGGGAAGGCCCGCACAAGAACCACCGCAAGGTTGTCGACTACCTCACGAAGGCGGTGGCGGCGGCATCCGTCACGCCAGCGGGAAAGAAGAAGCCGGGAAGCTGCTGAAATCGCTGGGCCGCAAGTGAAAGGCCCCGATCTCGTTTCGCCTCACTTCGCCTCGCTCTCCGCCTCCTGCAGCAGCCGCCACATCACCTTCCCGCTCCCGCTCTTGGGCAGCGCGTCGACGAACTGCACCTTGCGCGGGATCTTGTAGACGGCCATGTTCTCGCGGCACCAGTCGATGATCTGCTGCTCGGTGGTGTCCTTGTGGGTGGGGCGCAGCACCACCACGGCCTTGACGGATTCGCCGCGGTAGTCGTCCTTGGTCGAGATGACGCAGGCTTCCTGGATGGCCGGGTGGCGGAACATCAGCAGCTCGACCTCGGCGGGCCACACCTTGAAGCCGCTCGCGTTGATCATGCGCTTGAGGCGGTCGGTGATGAAGAAGTAGCCGTCCTCGTCCATGCGGCCCATGTCGCCCGAGCGGAAGAAGCGCTTGCCCTCGAATTCGACGAAGGCGGTGGCCGTGGCGTCGGGGCGCTTCCAGTAGCCCTGGAACACCTCGGGGCCGTGGATGATGATCTCGCCCGATTCGCCGATGGGCATTTCCTTGAGCGTGTCGGGGTCGACCACGCGCGCGTCGGTGCTCATGAACGGGATGCCCAGGCACTGCTGCTTGGGGTGGTCCGAGGGGTTGGTGTGCGATGGAGCGGCGGTCTCGGTCAGGCCGTAGCCCTCCTGGTACTTCAGGCCGTACTGCTCGAGGAGGCGCTGCGCCACGGCCTGCGGCATGGCGGCCCCGCCGCCGCCGATGTAGGTCATGCTCGACAGGTCGTAGTCCTTGAAGTTGGGGCTGGCCATCAGGTCGATGACCATGGTCGGGATGTTGGTCCAGGCCGTGACCTTCCAGCGCGAGATGAGCCGGCCGGCCACGTCGCGGTCCCAGCGCGGCATGATGATCAGCGTGGCCGCCGCGAGGATGGCGGTGTGCATCATGCTCACCACGCCGGTGATGTGGAACATCGGCACCACGGCCAGCACCACCGTCTCGGAGGTGGAGCCGCCCCACATCTGGCCGGCGACGGCGTTGTGCATCAGGCTGGAGTGGTTGTGGATGCAGCCCTTGGGCAGGCCGGTGGTGCCGCTGGTGTAGGGCAGCAGCGCCATGTCGTTGGCTCCCACCACGTGCTCGGGCGGCGGGTGGCCGGCCTCTAGCGCGTCGGTCCAGGCGATGACCGTGCCGCCATCGAGCGCGGGCAGCGGGTGGCGGGTGGTGAGCCATTCCTTCCAGGCGGGCGCCGGGGCATCGTCGCCCGAGGCGTCGGCGTCGAAGGCGTCGGTGAACTGGGTCACGATCATGTGGTCGAGCCGCTGCTCGGGCGGCAGCGCGTTGCTGGCCTTGGCCAGCTCGGGCGCCAGGTCGCCGGTGATGAGGGCCACCTTGGCGTCGGGGTCGGTGATGTAGTGCTTGAGCTCCTCGGCCCGGTTCATCGGGTTGACCGGCACCACCACCGCGTTGGCGCGCAGGATCGCGAAATGCGCGATCACCAGCTGCGGGCAGTTCTGCATGTCCAGCATCACGCGGTCGCCGCGCTTCACGCCCAGCGCATGCAGCGTGCCGGCCAGCCGGTCGACCTGGGCGGCGAACTCGCGGTAGCTGGTCACGCGGCCGAAGAACACCAGCGCGGGCTTGTCGGGGTAGCGCGCGGCCGAGGTGGCCAGGTTGTGCCAGAGCGAGGTGGCGGGGACGGTGATCGAGTGCGGGAGGCGCTTGGGCCAGAACTTGTAATGCGGGCGTTGTTCCATGGTGGTCACGGTCGGGGGCGGGAGGGCGGGAAGATGGATGCCCGCCAGCCTAAGCCGCCACGTCCGCCGCTCGCATCGGGGAAGCCCCCGGGGGCGTCGCCTAGGTGACGCCAATTTTTCTCACATGCCCGGCCCTGCCGGATGCGCTCTGCGACTACAGACAGGCGCCGCCTTCCGCGCGATACCTGCAGGCTCTTCTCCTTTCCCCCCATCCACCCACCCAAACGAAGGAGCTTCCATGGCAGCAGAAAAGCACGCGAGCGTTCACTGGGAAGGCGCCGGCAAGACCGGCAAGGGCCTGGTCAGCACCGAGACCGGCGCCCTCAAGGACTACCCCTACGGCTTCGCCAGCCGCTTCGAGGACGACAAGCGCGGCACCAACCCCGAGGAAATCGTCGGCGCCGCGCACGCCGCCTGCTTCACGATGGCCTTCGCCTTCGCGCTGGAGCGGGAAGGCCTGGCGGCCACGAAGATCGACACCCGCGCGGCCGTGCGGCTGGCCAAGGACGGCGACGGCTTCAAGATCGACCGCATCGCGCTCGAACTCGACGCCAGCGTGCCCAACCTCGACGAGGCGAAATTCCAGCAGATCGCGGCCGCAGCCAAGGCCGGCTGCCCGCTGTCGAAGGCGCTGGCGAGCGTGCCGGAGATCACGCTGAAAGCCACGCTGGCCGGCTGAAGGCGCTGCTTATGATCGTCTCCCAACAAAAAGGAGACGGATCATGAACAAGCCCCTGCGGACCGCGCTCGCGGCCCTTTCCCTCGGCCTCGGCGCCACGGCGGCAATGGCCGCCTTTCCCGACAAGCCGATCAAGATCGTCATCGGCTTCCCGGCCGGCGGCCCGCTCGACCAGCACGCGCGCCTGCTGACCGACAAGCTGCAGGCCGTGCTGGGCCAGCCGCTGATCGTCGACTACAAGCCCGGCGCGGGCGGCTCGGTGGGCGCCGATGCAGTCGCCAAGAGCCCGGCCGACGGCTACACGCTCATGCTGGCCAACACCGGCGTGGCGGTGATCAACGGTGCGCTCTACAGCAAGCTGCCCTACAACACGCAGCGCGACTTCGTGCCCATCGCGCGCACCGCGATGCAGCCGCTGGCGCTCTTGGTCACCCCCAAGCTGCCGGTGCAGAACCTGAAGCAGTTCATCGACTACGCCAAGGCGCGGCCCGGCCAGGTCAACTACGGCTCGGCCGGCAACGGCGGCATCAGCCACCTGGTGCCGGAGATGTTCAAGACCGCCACCGGCATCTTCATGGTGCACATCCCCTACCGCGGCAGCGCCCCGGCCTTCACCGACCTGATGGGCGGGCAGGTGCAGTTCATGGCCGAGTCGATCCCGCAGGCGGCCAACTATCACAAGCAGGGCAAGGTGCGCGCACTGGCCGTGACCAGCCGCGAGCGCAACCCCGCCCTGCCCGAGATCCCGACCGTCATAGAATCGGGCGTCAAGGGCTTCGAGGTGGTGGGCTTCTACGGTTTCCTCGCGCCGAAGGACACGCCCAAGGACGTGGTCGCCAAGCTGAGCGACGCCTTCAAGCAGGTGCTGAACAACCCCGAGGTGCGCGAGCGCATGGTGAGCCAGGGCGCAGACCCGGCCTTCCTGGGCAGCGAGGATTTCGCGCGCTTCCTCGCGACGGAAACACCGCGCTGGGAGAAGGCGGTGAAGGCATCCGGCGCGCGGATGGACTGATCCCGCGCAGAACGCCGCTCAGGGCGGCGTGGCCGCGTGCCGCTCGAGCCGTGCGCGGTCCAGCAGCTCGATGGCGCGGTAGCGCACGCGCAGTGTGCCGTCCTCCTCCCACAGCTTGAGCTGCCGGTTCACGCTCTGGCGCGACACGCCGAGCATGAACGACAGGTCTTCCTGCGACACGCCCAGCAGCGCGCTGCCTCCCTTGTCCGCGCCCTCGCCCGTGCCCTCCGCGCGCGCGTCCAGCGTGAGCAGGCGGTGCGCGAGCCGCACCGGCAGCGGCATCAGGATCACGTCGTCGATCCACGCCAGCGCCTGGCGCAGCCGCAGGCACACCAGCCGGGTGAAGGCCATGTGCACGTCGGGATGCTCGGCCACGAGGCGATGGAAGTCGGCCGCAGCGACCACGGCCATCTCGGTGGTGTCGACTGCGCAGGTGTCGTAGACGCGCTCGCGCCCCACCAGCAGCGACACCTCGCCGAACCAGTGGCCGGGTTCGAGCATCGCGATCACCGCCTCGCGTCCGCCCGGCGCCACCACGCTCACGCGCAGAGAACCGGCCACCACGCCAAAGAGCGCGTCGGGCGACGAGCCCTTGTGGAAGAGCGATTCGCCGCGCGCCAGCGTGCGCCGGTGCGCCACTTCGAGCAGGCGCCGCTGCACGTCCTCGGCCAGCCGCATGTCGCCGTTGTGCACCGGCGATGGCTGCGCGTCCGGGGCCGTGTCGGGGGATGAAGGGGGCGTGCGTGGCATCGCGGGTTTGTCCGTAGCGTCGATTGCCAACACCGGACAGTCTTGTTTCAGGGGCGTGCCGATAGTACGCAGCGAGCCCGGAGCGGCGCATTCGCGCCAACCCGATGTCAGCAGCCATTCCTGTCACATGGAGCACACCCCGATGAGCAAAGACGACACCCCACGCACAGCACTCCAGGCCCGCCGCGAGCGCCTCGTGCTCGACCACTTCGCCGACGAGACCCGGCAGGACTTCGACGCGGTGCTCGGCACCTTCCCACATCCGCACTACGAGCTGGTTCCCAGCGGCGAGGTGCACGACGGCATCGCCGAGGTGCGCCAGTACTACATCGACACGCGCCGTGCCTTTCCAGACCAGCGCCACGAGATCATCCAGCTGCGCCACGCCGACGATTCGGTGATCGTCGAGTTCTGGCTGCTGGGCACGCACAAGGGCCCGCTCAAGGGCCTGCCGCCCACCGGCAACAGCTTCCGCTGCCGGATGAACGCCTTCTTCATCTTCGAGGGCGACCGGCTGGTGTGCGAGCGCGTCTACTTCGACACCCTGACGATGCTGCGGCAGCTGCTGGCGGGCGTGCCGGCAGAACAGGTCGGCGCGCTGGTGGCGGGGCTGCTGGGCCAGCCGGCCGCCTCGCGCACTCCCGAAACGGCCGCGGCATGAACGCGCTGCGCGGCGATGCGCTCGCCGGCCGGCATGCCATCGTGACCGGCGGCGCGCGCGGGCATCGGGTTGGCGATTGCGCGGCACTACCTGGCGGCCGGCGCGAGCGTCGCGCTCTGGGACCTCGATGCGCTGGCGCTCGCCGATGCCCTGGAGACGCTCGCGCCGCTCGGCACCGCCGCGTCGGCAGTCGTCGATGTGCGTGAAGAAGACCAGATCGCCCGCGCGGCCGCGCAGTCGCAGGAGCGCTTTGGCGGCATCGACATCCTCGTCAACAACGCCGGGGTGCTCGGGCCGACCGTGCCGGCCTGGGAGCACACGCCGGCGCAGTGGCGCAACGTGCTCGACGTCAACCTCACGGGCGCATGGCTGTGCTGCCGGGCAGTGGCACCGGCGATGCTCGAGCGGCGGCGCGGCCGCATCGTCAACATAGCCTCGGTCGCGGGCAAGGAGGGCAACGGCTTCAACGCCGCCTACTCCGCCTCGAAGGCCGGGCTCATCGCGCTCACCAAGTCGCTGGGCAAGGAGCTGGCTTCCTCGGGCGTGCTGGTGAACTGCATCACACCCTCGGCGGCCGATACCGAGGTGTTCGCTGCCGTTCCGGCCGAACACCGCGAGCAGTTGCGCATCGCCCTGCTCTCGCGCGTGCCGATGGCGCGCTTCGTGGAGGTCGACGAGGTGGCCGCCATGGCGGCATGGCTCGCGTCGGACGACTGTTCCTTCAGCACCGGCGCGGTGTTCGACATCTCGGGCGGGCGCTCGATGTACTGAGCGCCTGCGCGCCAAAAAGCCAAGGAGAACTTCCCATGACCCGAGACCCCGACCCGACCGGCTTCGCCCAGCTGGCTGATTTCGACGGCGCGCGCAACGCCGCCATGCCGCAGGACCGCCTGCGTGCCATCCGCCGCGCCGCCGAGGGCCTGCGCGAGCGCCTGCTCGACGCGCCGCCGGTGCGCTTCGCACGCAGCTTCGACCTGCTGCGCATTCCGTATCCCGCGTGGTTCGCCTTCACCGGCGTGTACTCGCAGAAGCTGCTCAAGCCGCACATGGTGCATCTGCTGGCGCGCACGGTGCTGGTCCAGTACGACGACTTCGAGGGCCGGCTGCGCACGCTGCTGTTCACCCCGGCCGACTTCGAGGCCGGCAACGAGACGCCTTACTTCAAGCGCCTGGCCGAGCAGACACCGAAGTTCTTGCACAAGGCGATCGCGCCGGTCTACCGGACCGTGCCGCAGGCGCTGGCGAGCTGCGGCATCGCGCCGGAGCAGGTCGACTACATCACCTACGACCACCTGCACACGCAGGACCTGCGCCGCTGGCTGGGCGATGCCGGCACGCCTGGGATGCTGCCGAACGCCAAGCTGCTGGTGCACCGCCAGGAACTCGCGAGCGTGCAGGGCCTGATGCCGGTGCAGGCCGAGTGGTACTGCCCGCACGGGCTCGACGGCATTCCGGCCGAGCGAATCGTGGCTTTCGAAGGCAGCATCCAGCTCGGCCGCGGGCTGGCGCTGGTGCACACGCCGGGCCACACCGAAGGCAACCATTCGCTGGTCTATCGCGCCGCCGACGGCCTGCGGGTGAGCAGCGAGAACGGCGTGTCGGCCGACAGCTGGGCGCCGCTGCAGTCGCGGCACAACGGCATCCGCCGCTATGCGCAGGCCACCGGCGCGGAGGTGATCCTCAACGGCAACACGCAGGAAAGCAGCAACGACCAGTACCTGTCGATGGTGCTGGAGAAGACGCTCGCGGGCACTTCTTCCTCGCACGGCTTCAGCAACGTGGTGCCGTCGGCGGAATGCACGCCGCACTGGCTCTTTCCGGGCGCGCCGGCCAGCTTCCTCTGGGGCGAGACCAGCTTCGGAACGCCGGTGAAAGCCTGACCGAACGACCGACAACGAGGAGACAGACGATGAACACAGCCACCCTGGCCGGGGCGCAGGCAAGTACCTCCCCGGGCGCCACCGCCCGCGAGGACGCCGCCCTCTTCCGCAAGATCACCTGGCGCCTGATGCCGCTGCTGTGCGCCTGCTACGTGCTGAACTACCTGGACCGCACCAACGTCGGCTACGCGCAGCTGCAGATGAAGGAGCAGCTCGGCTTCAGCGACGCGGTGTTCGGCCTGGGCGCGGGCATCTTCTTCATCGGCTACGCGGTGTTCGAGATTCCGAGCAACCTGATGCTCGCGAAGATCGGCGTGCGCGCGACGCTGCTGCGCATCATGGGCCTGTGGGGGCTGGCCTCGGCCGCGATGATGTTCACGACGACGCCCACGCAGTTCTACGTGCTGCGCTTTCTCATCGGCGTGTTCGAGGCCGGCTTCGCGCCGGGCGTGCTGTTCTACCTGACGCTGTGGTTTCCGTCGCACCGCCGCGCGCAGGCCACGGCCCTCTTCTTCATGGCCTTCGGCGCGGCGCCCATCGTGGCCGGGCCGATCGCGGGGCTGACGATGACGTACCTCGACGGCGCGCTGTCGCTGCGCGGCTGGCAGTGGCTCTTCCTGCTGGAGGGACTGCCGAGCGTGCTGCTCGGCATCGCGGCCTTCGGCTGGCTGTCGAACGGCCCGGCGCAGGCGGCCTGGCTCAGCGCTGCCGAGAAGCAGCGCGTGGCCCGCCTGCTGGCCGAAGACCAGGCCGCGCACGGCGCCGCCGGGCGCCACACCTTCGGCGCGGCGATGCGCGACGGCCGGGTCTGGCTGATCGGCTTCATGTCGTTCCTGATCATCCTGGGCATCTACGCGCTGTCGTTCTGGCAGCCGACGATCCTCAAGTCGATGGGACTGAGCGTGCTGCAGATCGGCTTCTATTCGGTGATTCCGGCGGTGGCGGGCATCGCGGCCAACATCGTGGTGGGCCGGCATTCCGACCGCAGCAAGGAGCGGCGCTGGCACTTCGCGCTCAGCGCGGTCGCGGGCGCGGCCGGGTTGGCGCTGACGACGCTCTTCATGCATGACGCCATAGCCGCCGTGCTGTGCCTCGCGCTGGCGGCCATGGGCATCTCGGCGGCGTTCACCGTGCTGTGGGCGGTGCCGGGCAATTTCATGTCGAAGAGCGCGGCAGCGGCGGGCATCGCGCTCATCAGCACCATCGGCGGCAGCGCGGGGCTGGTGATGGTCGGCTGGCTCAAGACGCTCACGGGCGGCTTCACCGCCAGCCTCTACGTGCTGAGCGGGGCGCTGGTGCTGTCGGCATTGCTCATGCTTGTGGCACTGCCGGCCAGCGCGCTGGGCCGCGCCAGGCACTGAACCGGAGCATCCGCAGGGACCCCGCACCAGGGTCGCGCTCCATTCAGGTGCGCAAATCTTGCATACCAGTTGGCACAGAAGCTGCTGGTATGCAGGCATATGGCCATCTCCGCATCCGAAATCAGTGCACGCATCGTCGAGGCGGTGATGGCACAGAAGCTCGCGCCGGGTTCTCGCCTGGGCGAGCAGCAGCTGGCAATGCTGTTCGACTGCAGCCGCACCATCGTGCGCGAGGCGCTCACGCGGCTGGCGGCGCGCGGTATCGTCACGGTGAGCGCGCGGCGCGGCTGGTTCGTCATCGAGCCCTCGCAGGACGAGGCGCGCGAGGCCTTCGAGGCGCGGCGCGTGATCGAACTGGGGCTCATCCGAAGCGTGGGCAAGATCGAGAAGACCGCCCTGCGGCAGCTCAAGGCGCACCTGCAGCGTGAAAAGGCCGCACTGAAAGAGAGCGACGTCGGCAACCGCAGCTTCCTGCTGGGCGATTTCCACGTCTGCCTGGCCGAGTGCCTGGGCAACACGCTGCTGGCCGACACGCTGCGCGACTACACGGCGCGCACCACGCTGATCGCCATGCTCTACCAGTCCACGCACGACGCGGTGCAGTCCTGCGAAGACCACGTGCGCATCGTCGCGGCGCTGGAGCGCGGCGACCACGCCGCCGCCGAGGCGCTGATGGCCGAGCACATCGGCACGGTGCAGTCGGCGCTGCGCGTGCAGGCGCCCACCGACCCGCTGGCGCAGTTGCGCGACGCGCTGGCGCCGCTTCAGAACACGACCGCTGCGCCCGCCGCAGCCAAAGGCAGGCGCCGCAAGCCCGGCGCAGCCCCCGATTCCGATTCTTCGACTTACCTAGGAGCCCTGCTATGACCTTCTCTGCATCCAAACGCCGCGTCGCCCTGGCGCTCGCTTCCGCCGCCATGCTGGCCTCGGCCGGCGCCGCGCACGCCCAGAACGCGCTGGACAACGTGCTCAAGGCCAAGACGATCAAGATCGCAGTGCCCACGGACTACCCGCCCTACGGCTCGGTCGACAAGAACATGAAGCCGCAAGGCCTCGACGTCGAGATGGCCGAACTCATCGCCGCCAAGCTGGGCGTGAAGGTCGAGCTGGTGCCGGTGACCAGCGCCAACCGCATCCCGTACCTGCAGACCAAGAAGGCCGACCTGGTGATCTCCACGCTGGGCAAGAACCCCGAGCGCGAGAAGGTGATCGACTTCTCGTCGGCCTACGCGCCCTTCTTCCAGGCCGTGTACGCAGCCAAGAGCATGAAGCTCACCAGCTTCGCCGACATGGCCGGCAAGACCGTGGCCGTGACGCGCGGCGCGATGGAAGACCAGGAACTGAACAAGGTGGCGCCGCCGAACGTCGACTACCGCCGCTTCGAGGACAACAACGCGACCATCGCCGCCTTCGTGGCCGGCCAGACGCAGACCCTCGCGACCAGCGCCGCCGTCGCCGGCGACATGCTCGCGAAGAACCCGAAGGTCAGCGCCGAGTTCAAGCTGCTGCTGAAGGACAGCCCGTGCTTCGTCGGCATCGCCAAGGGCGAGACCGCGCTGAAGACCAAGGTCAACGAGATCATCGCGGCCGCCAAGAAGGACGGCACGCTCGATGCCATGTCCAAGAAGTGGCTGGGCAAAGCCGCTGGCGACCTCCCCGTCTGATCGATCGGCGCGGCCATGGGCATCGAGTTTGATTTCGGCGCGGTGCTCTCCGAGTGGCCGCTGCTGCTGCGCGGCGTGGCGTGGACCATCGGCCTGACCGCCGTCGGCACCGTGCTGGGCATGATCGTGGGCACCTTCTGCGCGTGGGCGCGCGCCGACGGCCCGAAGTGGCTGCGCGCCATCGTGGGCACGTACGTGGAGCTGATCCGCAACACGCCCTTCATCGTGCAGCTTTTCTTCATCTTCTTCGGGCTGCCGGCCGCGGGCGTCAAGCTCACGCCGGAGGTGGCTTCGGTGATCGCGATGGTGCTGAACCTGGGGGCCTACTCCACCGAGATCATCCGCGCCGGCATCGAGGCCACGCCCAAGGGGCAGATCGAGGCCGCCGTGAGCCTGGCGCTCAGCAAGTCGCAGGTGTTCCTGCGCGTGGTGCTGCCGCCGGCGCTCAAGAAGGTGTGGCCCGCGATGGTGAGCCAGATCGTCATCGTGATGCTGGGCTCGGCGGTGTGCGGGCAGATCTCCACCGAGGAGCTGAGCTACGCGGCCAACCTCATCCAGAGCCGCAACTTTCGCGCCTTCGAGGCCTTCATCGTCGCCACGCTGATCTACCTGGCGCTGTCGGTGGCGCTGCGGCGGCTGCTCGACTGGGCGGGGCCGAAGTTCTTCTTCGGGCGCTGAGCGAACACGGGCACTTTCACCACCATGGCTGACTTTTCACTTTGGGACATCCTGCGCAACCTGCTGCTGGCACTGCGCTGGACTGTCGTGCTCTCGCTCATCGCCTTCATCGGCGGCGGCATCGTGGGCGCGCTGCTGCTCTTCCTGCGGCTGCGCGGCGGCAAGGCTGCCAGCCGGGCCGTGGGCCTCTATGTGCAGCTCTTCCAGGGCACGCCGCTGCTGATGCAGCTCTTCCTGGCCTACTTCGGCATCGCGCTCTTCGGCGTGGACGTGTCGGCGTGGACCGCCGCCAGCCTGGCGCTCACGCTCTACACCAGCGCCTTCCTCACCGAAATCTGGCGCGGCTGCGTGGCCTCGATCCCGAAGGGGCAGTGGGAGGCCTCGGGCAGCCTCGCGCTGAGCTTCGGCGAGCAGCTTCGCCACGTGATCCTGCCGCAGGCGGTGAAGATCGCCATCGCGCCCACGGTGGGCTTCCTGGTGCAGGTCATCAAGGGCACCGCGCTCGCGTCGGTGATCGGCTTCATCGAACTCACCAAGGCGGGCAGCATGATCTCGAACGCCACCTTCCAGCCCTTCGTGGTGTTCAGCTGCGTGGCCCTGCTTTATTTCGTGCTGTGCTTCCCGGTGAGCCTGTACGCCAAGAACCTCGAGAGGAAATCCCATGGCCGCCGTGCTTGAACCCCAACAACAACCCGCCACCGCGGTGGGCTCGCCCATCGTGCGCATCACGGCGCTGCGCAAGTCGTACGGCACCAACGAGGTGCTCAAGGGCATCGACCTCGACGTGAAGCGCGGCGAGGTGATCGCCATCATCGGCAAGAGCGGCTCGGGCAAGAGCACGCTGCTGCGCTGCGTCAACGGGCTGGAGGTGTTCCAGGAAGGCTCGCTCACGGTGGACGGCAAGCCGCTGCTGCACGAGAGCGCCATGGCCATGCGCGAGCTGCGCCAGCGCGTGGGCATGATCTTCCAGGGCTTCAACCTGTTCCCGCACCTCACGGTCGGCAAGAACGTGATGCTCGCGCCCACGCTGGTGAAGAAGCGCACCAGCCTCGAAGCCGCCTCGCAGGCGCGCAAGCTGCTCGCGCGCGTGGGCCTGGCCGAGAAGTTCGACGCCATGCCCGACCAGCTCTCGGGCGGCCAGCAGCAGCGCGTGGCCATCGCCCGCGCACTGGCCATGGAGCCGGCCGTGCTGCTGTGCGACGAGATCACTTCCGCGCTCGACCCCGAGCTGGTGGGCGAGGTGCTGCGCGTGGTGGAGTCGCTGGCCGACGAGGGCATGACGCTGCTGATGGTCACGCACGAGATGAGCTTCGCCCGCAAGGTCAGCGACCGCGTGATCTTCATGCACCAGGGCCGCGTGCACGAGATGGGGCCGCCGGCGGAACTGTTCGGCAATCCGCAGACGCCGGAGCTGAAGCAGTTTCTCTCTTCGCTGCACGACTGAGCCGCTGACGGCCGGGCTGCTATCCTCCGCCCATGGCCAGCCTGCGTACCGCGTCCATTATTCGACCCATCCGGAAGACGGTGGGTTAGCGCGCGGCACTTCGAACGACACGTCAGGTACGCCATGCAACCCGCCCCACGAGGCGGGTTTTTCGTTTCCTGGGGCATTTTTCTTCCACCCTCCAGGAGATCGAAATGACACCCCTCCCCCGCCCCGTGCTCCACATGGTCTGCGGCAAGATCGGCGCCGGCAAGTCCACGCTCACGCGGCAGCTCGCCGAGGCGCCTGCCACGGTATTGATCAGCGAGGACGCCTGGCTGGCGGCGCTGTACCCCGGCGAGATCCGGGAACTGTCCGACTACGTGCGCTGCGCGGGCCGGCTGAAGCAGGCGATGTCGCCTCACGTGGCCGGGCTGCTCGGGGCCGGCGTGTCGGTGGTACTCGACTTTCCCGCCAACACGGTGGCCAGCCGCCGGTGGATGCGAGGCATCTTCGAAGCGGCCGGCGCCGCGCACAGGCTGCACTTTCTCGACGTGCCCGACGCCGTCTGCAAGGGGCGCCTGCGGGCACGCAACGCGAGCGGCACGCATCCCTTCGAGACGACGGATGAGCAGTTCGACCAGATCAGCAGCCACTTCGCCGCGCCTTCGCTGCAGGAAGGCTTCGACGTCCTCAGGCATGCCTGAGGCCGGCGCCGCTATGCTCTGGCCCCGATGCAGATCGAACAAGCCAAGCCCTCCGAGGCCGCCACCGTCGCGGCCGTACTGAACGAAGCCGCCCGGTGGATCGCCGCCGAGGGCCGGCCGCTGTGGTCGGCGGCCGACGTCGCCCTCGAGCGCATCCAGCGCGACACCGATGCCGGCAGCTACTTCATCGCGCGCGAAGGCGGCGATGTGGCCGGCGTGGTGCGGATCGACCTCGAAGACCCGGGCTTCTGGCCCGAAATGGAAAGCGGCGATTCGCTCTACGTGCACAAGCTCGCCGTGAGCCGGGCCTGGGCGGGGCGCGGCGTTTCCGTGCGGCTGCTGGAATTCGCACGAGAACGCACGACGCAGGCTGGCCGCCCGTACCTGAGGCTGGACTGCGTGGCCGACCGGGCGCCGCTGCGCTCGCTGTACGAGCGCTTCGGTTTCTCTTTGCACAGCGTGATACACAAGGGCGAGCGGGCCTTTGCGCGCTACGAGATGCGGGTACAAACCGTCGGCGCGCCGCCCGACACCGGGAAACCTACCTCCTGTGGCAAGCTCCCAACCGTATGAACCACCGCAACCTGCCCACCATCTCCCGCCGCCGCGTGCTGCACGCGTTGCTGGGCGCGACGGCCCTGCAGGCGCCCTTCGCAGCGCTGGCCGGCTTCAATTTCTTCACCAGCGAATACACCGCCAGCCGCGACGAGCTGCAGGCGCAGATCGCCAAGCGCTTCCCGGTGGCCGAGCGCTATGCCGAGATCTTCATGGTCGGCCTGCGCGATCCGCAGCTGGGCCTGAACGCGCAGGCCAACCGCGCGGCCATCACCGCCACCTTGACCATCGCGAGCCCGCTGCTGGCCTCCTCGCCGGTGCAGGGCGTGGTGTCGGTCAGCAGCGCGCTGAAGTACGACGCCACCGCGCGCGCCCTGCGGCTCGACCAGCCCAAGGCCGAGCGCCTGGAGCTGCAGGGCATCGAGGGCCGCGACGCCGAGCGGCTGCAGAAGGTGGGAGCGGTGGTCGCGCAGGAGCTGCTGCAGGGCCAGGTGCTGCGCAGCTTCACGGCCGACGAACTCACCGTGGGCCGCAAGACCTACGAGATCGGCGACATCACGGTGCAGGACAACGGGATCAAGGTACAGCTCAAATGAAGAGGAAATACACGCTCATCGCCTTTGCGCTGGTGCTGGCCGGCTGTGCCGCCCTGGCCCCCAAGGCCAGGCAGCATTTCGATCTCGAGGCCCATCGCGGCGGACGCGGGTTGGCGCCCGAGAACACGCTGGCCGCGTTCTCCAACGCCATCGACATGGGCGTGACCACGCTGGAGCTCGACATCGGCCTCACGGCTGACGGCGTGGTGGTGATCTCGCACGACACCTCGCTCAACCCCGATCACACGCGCGACGCCAGCGGTGCCTGGCTGGCGCCGAAGAGCGGCGCGCCGATCCGCTCGCTCACGCTCGCGCAGCTGCAGACCTACGACGTGGGCCGCCTCAACCCGGCGAGCAACTACGGCAAGCAGTTCGCGCTGCAGATGCCACGCGACGGCGAACGCATTCCCACGCTGGCCTCGCTCTTCGCGCAGGTGCAGGCGCGCGGCGCCGACGCGGCCACGGTGCGCTTCAACATCGAGACCAAGATCGATCCCACCAGGCCCGACGAAACCGCCGCACCCGAGCCGATGGTGCGCGCTCTGCTCGCCGAGATCGACAAGGCGAACATGGCCGGGCGCGTGACCATCCAGAGCTTCGACTGGCGCACGCTGACGCTGGTCGGCAAGCTCGCACCGCAACTGCCGCGCGCCTACCTCACGACGCCCCGCACGCTGAAGGACAAGCGCTGGACCGATGGCTTCGACGCCGCCAGCTTCGCCTCGGTGCCGCAGATGGTCAGGGCGGCGTCGGCCAATGCGCCGGGACCCGTCATCTGGTCGCCGGCCTTTGCCGACCTGACGCCGGAAGTCATCCGCGAGGCCCAGAAGATCGGCATGAAGGTGCTGCCCTGGACGGTGAACCAGCGCGCAGACATGCTGCGGCTGATGGACTGGGGCGCCGACGGGATCATCACCGACTACCCCGACATCCTGCGCGACCTGATGCGCGAGCGCGGCCTGTCGCTGCCGCCTCCCGGGAAGAACGCATCGTGAGCGCCGCGCTGCAGCAGCTCGATGCCGTCGCCGCGCGCGTCGCGGCCCTGCGTGCCGGGGGTGGTTCCGTCACCACGCTGTCGGACGAGGCCCGCGCCAGCACCGAGCTGCTGGGCGCCCTTCCCCCGCGCTACGGCGAGGTGCTGCTGGGGCTGCTCGACCGGCTGGAATCGAGCGCGCTCTTCAGCGAGGAAAGCTGCTCGTTCAGCCAGAAGGATTTGCTCGACAACCTGCAGGTGTGGGTCGACAAGGCCCGCGGCCAGCTGGTGTCTTGAGGCACCGGTTTATCATCCGCCCTCATGCGCACCCTGCTGCTCGCCCTCATGATCGTCCTGCTGCCCGTTCGCGGCTGGCTGGGCGATGCCATGGCGGTCGAGATGGTGCGCCACTCGCTGCCGGCTGCCATGGAGGCCGCGACCGTGGCTTCCGCCGCGGCCGAAGCCCATTGCCACGAGGCGATGGATGCGGCCGGCGACATGGCGATGGACATGTCGGCCCACGCCGGGCATGACGACGGCGGCAGCAACAACAGCCACGACAACACCGGCCACCAGGGCTGCGGCACCTGCGTCGCCTGCCAGGTCTGCCACACGGTGGCACTGGGCGGCATGCCGCTGGTTGCCATCGTCCACGGCGCGCCCCAGGCGTCGCCCGCGGCCCACGCGGCCCGCTTCGTCAGCGCGGAGCCCGTCCAGGGCCTGAAGCCGCCCATTTCCTGATCTCCCTGCCCGTAGTCCGTCCGCAGTGAGCCTGTTCCGGCTCGCGGCGTCCGTCGTATTGCTCATGGAGATCGAAAGTGAATTCCCCCGTTCGCCGGCATGCCGCCGGCACTCATCGCTATCGAAAGCGTAGCGAAGCACACCCGCCTGGCCCGACCAAGGTCGGCGACAAGCCCCTTCTTCCACTCATCCGGACCGGCGCCGCGCTGGCGGCCGCGCTGGTGCTCGCCGGCTGCGCCAGCCTCTCGCCCGACGGCGGCAGCGCCGACGTGCAGGCGCTGGTCGGCAGCAACCCGCTGATGGCGGGCGCCACCGCCCAGCGCACGCCCGACGAGGCCTCGCAGAAGAGCGTCGACGAGCTGCTCGCCAAGCCGCTCGACGTCGAATCCGCGGTGCGCATCGCGCTCATCAACGGCCCGCGCGTGCAGGACGCCTTCGCCACCCTGCAGCTCAGCGATGCCGACCGTGTTCAGGCCGCGAGCCCGCCGAACCCCGTGCTTTCCTTCAGCCGCCTGGCGCAGGGCAGCGAGCGCGAGTTCGAGCGCATGCTCAGCTTCAACGTGCTGGGCCTCGTCACGCTGCCATGGCAGGCCCGGTGGGCTGGCCAGCGGCATGAGGCGGCCAAGCTGCAGGCCGCGCAGAGCGTGCTGGTGCTGGCCGCCGACACGCGACGCGCCTGGGTGCGCGCGGTGGCGGCGCAGCAGAGCGTGGCCTACCTGCGCGACGCGAAGGAAGCCGCCGAAGCCGGCGCCGAGCTCGCGCACCGCATGGCCCAGGTCGGCAACTGGAGCGCGCTGCAGCGCACGCGCGAGCAGTTGCTGCTGGCCGATGCATCCGCGCAGCTGGCGCGCGCCGAGCAGTCCGCCGTGGCCTCGCGCGAGCAGCTCACGCGCCTGATGGGCCTGGGCGGCGAGCGCGCCACCCGCTACACCCTGCCCGACCGCCTGCCGCCGCTGCCGAAGGCCGCGCCCGAACTGGGCGACGTTCAGGCGCTGGCGCTGCGCGACCGGCTCGACGTGCGCTCGGCGCAGGCGCAGAACACCGCCGTGGCGGGCTCGCTCGGCCTCACGCGCGCCACCAGCGTCGTCAACGCGATGGAGCTGGGCGTGGTGCGCAACACCACCTTCGAGAACGACGCCGACCGCACGAAGACCACCAAGCGCGGCTTCGAGCTCGACCTGCCGATTCCGATCTTCGACTGGGGCCAGTCCCGCAACGGCCGCGCCGAGGCGCAATACCTGCAGTCGGCCGCCCGCGTGCGAGACGTGGGCGTGCTCGCCGCGAGCGAGGCGCGCGAGGCATGGCAGGGCTGGAACACGGCTTATGCGCTGGCGCGCCGCTACCGCGACGAGGTGCTGCCGCTGCGCAGGAAGGTCAACGAGGAAATGGTGCTGCGCTACAACGGCATGCTCGCCAGCGTGTGGGAACTGCTGGCAGAGACGCGCGCCAGCATGCTCGCGGTGAATGCGGGCATCGAGGCGCAGCGCGATTTCTGGATCGCCGACACCGACCTGCAGCTGGTGCTCACGGGCAGTTCGCCGGGCGGCATGTCGGCGCTGCAGACCGCTTCGGCCGCCGAAGCGCCGGCAACGGGAGGCCACTGACATGAACCGCCGCAACTTCTTCGCGGGCGCGGCCACGGCCGTCGCCGCCACCACGGTCAGCCGCGTGTCGATGGCTGCGCTGCCCGAGCCCGTCTCGCAGGGCTCCACCGCCACCGCGCCGCCGCTCGTGCCGCCCAATGGCCGGCCCTACAACCCCGTCGTCACGCTCAACGGCTGGACGCTGCCCTGGCGCATGAACGCCGGGGTCAAGGAATTCCACCTCGTCGCCGAACCGGTCGTGCGCGAGATGGCGCCGGGCTTCAAGGTCAACATGTGGGGCTACAACGGCCAGTCGCCCGGCCCGACCATCGAGGTGGTGGAAGGCGACCGCGTGCGCATCTTCGTCACCAACAGGCTGCCCGAGCACACCACCGTGCACTGGCACGGCCAGCGCCTGCCCAACGGCATGGACGGCGTGGGCGGCATCACGCAGCCGCACATACCGCCGGGCAAGACCTTCGTCTACGAGTTCACCGCGCGCCGGCCCGGCACCTTCATGTACCACCCGCACGCCGACGAGATGGTGCAGATGGCGATGGGGATGATGGGTTTCTGGGTCACGCACCCGAAGGCCGACCACCCGCTGATCGAGAAGGCCGACCGCGACTTCTGCTTCCTGCTCGGCAGCTTCGACGTGGAGCCCGGCAGCGCCACGCCCAAGGTCAACACCATGACCGACTTCAACATCTGGAGCTTCAACAGCCGGGTGTTCCCGGGCATCGACACGCTCAACGTGCGCAAGGGAGACCGCGTGCGCATCCGCGTGGGCAACCTGACGATGACCAACCACCCGATCCACATCCACGGCCACGAGTTCGAGGTGACCGGCACCGACGGCGGCCCCGTGCCGCGCACCGCGCGCTGGCCCGAGGTGTCGGTGGACGTGGCGGTGGGCCAGATGCGGCAGATGGAATTCATCGCCGACGAGGAAGGCGACTGGGCGCTGCACTGCCACAAGTCGCACCACACGATGGGCCCGATGGGCCACGACGTGCCGACCATGATCGGCGTCGACCACAAGGGCGTGGCCGAGAAGATAAGAAAGCTCGTGCCCGACTACATGGTGATGGGCGACAAGGGCATGGCCGACATGGGCGAGATGGAAATGCCCATTCCCGACAACACCGTACCGATGATGACCGGCACCGGCCCCTTCGGCTCGGCCGAGATGGGAGGCATGTTCACGCTGCTGAAGGTGCGGCGCGACCAGAAGCCGGGCGACTACCGCGACCCGGGCTGGTTCAGGCACCCGGCGGGCACCGTGGCGCGCGAGGTGCCGAACGCGAACGTGCCGCCGGCAACCCGCAAGGAAACGCCCGCCTCGCCGACGGGCGGCAAGCCCGACGCGACCGTGCGCAAGCCCTCCGGGCACGACGCGCACAACCACTGACCTCTTCTATCTAGTCCTCCTTTCTCACGGAGCTCACCTCATGAAAAAGACACACCTGAAGTCCATCGCCGCGGGCCTTGCGCTCGCTGCACTCGCCAGCGCCTCGTTCGCGCACGAGGCCCACGACAAACCCAAGCCGAAGGGCGCCGCCGAACTCGCGCCCGAGCAGAAGCCCTGGGGCATCGCCGGCAAGAGCAGCGCGGTGAAACGCACCATCGACATCGCGATGGCCGACGACATGAGCTTCACGCCCTCGGTCATCGAGGTGCGCGAGGGCGATACCGTCCGCCTGCGCCTGAAGAACCGCGGCAAGGAACTGCACGAGCTGGTGCTGGGCACCACCGCCGAGATCGAGGCTCACGCGGCCATGATGAAGAAGTTTCCGGACATGGAGCACGACGATCCGTGGATGGTCCACGTGCCCGCCGGCAAGACCGGCAGCATGGTCTGGACCTTCAACCGCGCCGGCGACTTCGACTTCGCCTGCCTCGTGAAGGACCACTACGAGCTCGGCATGGCCGGCCGCGTCCGCGTGCTGCCTGCAGCCGGCGGCAAGTCCTGAAGGAGAACGCCATGCGCAGAAGGAACATGCTGCTGGCACTGGCCTCCGCGGCCCTGCCGTTCGCCGCGACGACCGCGCAGGCCGCCGCGCCGATGGTCGAGATCTGGAAGGACCCGAACTGCGGCTGCTGCCAGGACTGGGTGAAGCACCTCAACAAGAACGGCTTCGCCACCCGCGTGCACGACGAAGGCAACGCGGCCGCGCGCAACCGGCTGGGCGTGCCCGCCAAGCTGGGCTCGTGCCACACCGGCCTGGTCGGCGGCTACGCCATCGAGGGCCACGTGCCAGCACGCGAGGTGCAGCGGCTGCTGAAGGAAAAGCCCAAGGCCGTCGGCCTCGCGGTGCCCGGCATGCCGGTCGGCTCCCCGGGCATGGACGGCCCCGCCTACGGCGACCAGCGCGCCCCCTACGACGTGCTGCTGGTGCTGGCCGACGGCAGCACGCGCGTCTACCAGAGCTATCGCTGAATCGAACCTCGAAACAGAAACAAGGAAGCAAACCGATCATGAAGAAACTGTTCACCGCCTTCTGCGCCGCCCTGCTCGCCGCCGCCGCCTTCGCTCAATCCGCCCTGCCCTCGGTCGAGGGCGAGGTGCGCAAGATCGACACCGACGCGAACAAGATCACGCTGAGGCACGGCGACATTCCCAACCTCGAGATGACGGGCATGACCATGGTCTTCCGCGTGAAGGACCCCGCGCTGCTCACGAAGGTGAAGCCCGGCGACAAGGTGCAGTTCACCGCCGACAAGGTCGACGGCGCGCTCACGGTGCTGTCGATCGCGCCGGCGAACTGAGGCTCTTGCGCAGCGCGGCCTCGAACAGCGCATTGAGTTCGCGCTGCGGGATCTGGCTGCTCGCGTAGGACACCGTTCCCAGCACGTGCAGTTCCTGCGCGCTGCGCCTGACCAGCGCCATGACCGAGCGCGCGATCGATCCGCCCACGCTGATGCGCCGGGCGCCCGCCTCGATCAGGCTGAAGGCGCTGGCGCCGGCTTCGTTCAGCCCCATCACGATGTTGAGGGGCCCCGCGATCTCGCGCGCCAGCGTCGCCACCACTGATGCATCGGTGACGCCGGGCACGAACACGCAATCCGCGCCCGCCTCGATGAAGCGGTTGGCGCGCCGGATCGCGATGCGCAGCGCGCCATCGCCGGGCAGCTGGAAGGCATCGGTGCGCGCGTTCAGCACGAAGCCGCCGCCTGCCGCGTCGATCGCCGCGCGGGCCGCCGCGATGCGGGCAACGGCCAGTTCTTCGTCGAACAGCCGCCCGTGCGCGGCGTCGGTGTCCTCGATGTTGCCGCCGGCCGCGCCAGCATCCATCGCCATGCGGACGGTGTCGGCCACGTCCTGCGGCTCGTCGCCATAGCCCGCCTCCAGGTCGGCATTCACGGGAATGTCCACCGCCTCGGCGATCCTGCCCACAACCTCGAGCATTTCCTCGCGCCCCACCGCGAGACGCGAATCCCTGACGTTGTAGTCGGGCCTGCCCAGCGAGAACGCGATGCCCGCGCTGGTGGTGCCGATCGCCTCGAAGCCCTCTGCCGCGAGAAGCACGGCGCTGCCCGGGTCCCAGGCATTGGGCATGACGAAGCCGCGGTTCGCGCGGTGCAGTTCGAGAAAGGTGCGGCCGCGCGCCATGCGTGTCTTCGGGTCCATTCCAGCTCCGGCTTGATCGATGAAGACTCGATCGTCGCGACGGCGATGGCACGCGTCAAACGCATAATATTTCTCGAACCCATCGATCTTTTGCATGAATTTGCCACATGGATTCCGAAGCTCTCGCCACCTTCCTGACGGTTCACCGGCAAGGCGGCGTATCTGCCGCCGCGACCGCACTCTCGCGCACGCAGTCGGCCATCAGCCGCCGCCTCGCGCTCCTCGAAGAGGAGCTCGACGCGCCCCTCTTCGAGCGCGTGGGCCGGGGCCTGCGGCTCAGCCAGGCGGGCGAGGCGCTGCTGCCGCACGCGGAGAAAGTGGCTGCAGCGATGGGCGACGCGGTGGCCGCCGTGCAGGCCGCGAAGTCCGACGCCGCGGGAACGGTGCACATTGCCGCCGTCGGCACGCTGGCGAGCTCGGGCCTCGCCACGGTGCTCGCAAGGCTGCGGCAATCGCTGCCGAGCCTCGACGTCCGGCTGCAGACGGCCACCAGCGCGGAGGTCAGCGAGAAGGTGCGCGCCAGCGACGTGGCGGTGGGCCTGCGCTACTACGAAGACCCGTCGCCTGACCTCCTGTGCAAGGTCATCCATCACGAGCAGCTGGTGGTCGCCTGCGCGCCATCGCATCCGCTCGCGGGCGCACGGCTGAAGTCGCTGGTTCGGCTCTCGAAGGAACGGTGGCTGGCCTTTCCGCAGCCGCCACGGCGTACCGAGCCGCATGCGGAGGCGATCTTTTCGCAGTTCCTGGTGCGGGGCGTGGAGCGCATCGACTGGAGTGCCGTCGACAGCCTCACGGCGCAGAAGCGGCTGGTCGAGGCGGGGTTCGGGCTCGCGTTCCTGCAGGAAAGCGGCATTGCCGAAGAAGTCGCGCGCGGGAGCCTCGCGCTGATCCGCATCGACGACCTCGACGTGCGCGTTCCCGTCGCCTGCGTGGTGCGCCGCTCGGCTTTTCTCAGTCGCGCCACGCGCGCCCTGCTCGCCGAGCTGGAACGCGCCGAACTCTAGAAGCGCGCCGGGTCGAAGGGTGCCAGCGGGATCTCCGGCGCGGCACCCGCGAGCAGTTGCGCAGCCATCCTCCCCGTTCGCGCCGAACCGCACAGGCCGACGTGGCCGTGCCCGAAGGCCAGCACTACGTCTGAAGTGGCTGCCGCCGGCCCGATGCAGGGCAGGCCGTCGGGCAGGCTCGGGCGGTGTCCGAGCCAGTGCTTCGCCGCGGTCGAGCCCGGCGCGGCTGGGGCGAGCGAGGGAAACATCGACCGCAGGTGCGCGAGCAGGATCTCGGCGCGGCGCCAATCGGGCGCGGCTTCGAGGCCGGCGATCTCCACCTGCCCGGCGGCACGCAGGCCGCCGTCCATCCAGTGCGCGATGAGCTTGCCGTCGGCCACCATGGTCGGCGTGCGCGGGCCGGCCGTCGCGTCCTCGACGACCACGTGGTAGCCGCGCTCCGACTCCAGCGGCACCGCCGAGCCGGCCGCCGCGGCCAGCGGGCCGGAGCGCGCACCGGCGCAGATGGCGGCGGCATCGCAGGCGATCTCGCCGGCTTCGGTGAGCACGGCGCGCAGCCGGCCGCCCTCGATGCGAAAGCCTATTGCGCGGGCCGCGACGCGCTCGGCGCCCGAATCGATCGCATGCCGCGCCAGCGCGGCCACGTAGCGGCCCGGGTCGCGGCAATGGCCTGCCTCCGGCACGAAGATGCCGAGCGTGTAGCGCGCGTCGAGGTCGGGCTCACGGCGGCGCAGTTCGTCCTGCGGCCATTCCTCCCACTGCAAGCCGGTGCGCCGGCGCACCCGCCAGCCGAGCGCGTCGCCATCGAACTCGGCGCGCGAGCGGTAGGCATGCAGCAGGCCGCGCTGCTCGATCAGCTGGGGCACGCCGGCCTCGGCCGCCAGCCGCGCATGCAGCGCGGGCGCATCGGCCAGCAGCGTGCGCAGCGCGTCGGCGGTGCGCTGCACGCGCGGCTCGGTCCAGCCCGAGGCCAGGTAGCGCAGCAGCCACGGCAGGGCGCGCGGCAGGTAGCGCCAGCGCAGGGCCAGCGGGCCGAGCGGATCGGCCAGCCAGCCCGGCACCTTGCGCCATGCGCCCGGCAGCGCGGGCGGCACCACCGAGTGCGACGAGAGCCAGCCGGCATTGCCGTAGCTGGTGGCGTGCGGGCCGCCCGGCTCGCCGGGCTCGAGCACCGTCACGCGCAGTCCCGCGCGCAGCACCTCGATGGCGGTGGCGCTGCCGACCGCGCCCGCGCCGATCACCACCACGTGGCGCGCACCACCCGGGGAAGAGAAACTTCTTGCAACCGTCATGGACGGCGATCGTAGAGGGTGCGGTCTCATAATCGGCCGCCATGTCAGCACCGTCTTCCTCTCTCCTCTCCCATTCCGCCGGTGCCATCACCGACGTCGCCGGCATCGAGGTCGGCCATTTCACCGAGACGCGCCGCCCCACCGGCTGCACCGTGATCATGGCGCGCGAAGGCGCCGTGGCCGGCGTGGACGTTCGCGGCGCCGCGCCCGGCACGCGCGAGACCGACCTGCTCTCGCCCGGCAACCTCGTGCAGCAGATCCACGCGGTGATGCTCGCGGGCGGCAGCGCCTGGGGCCTGGCGTCGGCCGAAGGCGCGATGCGCTGGATGGAGGAACGCGGCATCGGCATGGACGTGCGCTTCGGCACCCTGCCCATCGTGCCGGCCGCGGTGCTGTTCGACCTGCCCATGGGCGACGCGCGCATCCGGCCCGATGCCGCCGCCGGCTATGCCGCCTGCGAGGCCGCCAGCACCGCCGCGCCCGCCGAGGGCAACGTGGGCGCCGGTACGGGCGCGCTGGTGGGCAAGCTCTTCGGCGTGCATCGCGCGATGAAGGGCGGCGTCGGCACCGCATCGGTCAAGGTCGGCGGCGTCACCGTGGGCGCGCTGATCGCGGTGAACCCGCTGGGCGACGTGATCGACCCCGACACCGGCCAGCCCGTGGCCGGCGCGCGCACCGAGGACGGCACCCGGTTGCTCGACACCCGGCGCGCGCTGCTTCGCGGCGACAGCCCCAAGCCGCTGCTGGCTGGCACCAACACCACCATCGGCGTGATCGCCACCGACGCGGTGCTGACCAAGGTGCAGGCCAACCGGCTCGCCATGGTTTCGCACGACGGGCTGGCGCGCTCCATCAACCCGGTGCACACCATGAGCGACGGCGACACCCTCTTCGCGCTGGCCACCGGCCGCGTGCCGCTGGAGGGCGATGCGCCCGGCATGACGGTGCTGAGCACCATGGCCGCCGAGGTCGTCGCCATCGCGGCGCTGCGCGCGGTGCAGGCCGCGCGCACGGTGACGGTGGGCGAGCTGCACATTCCCTGCGCGGCGGACCTGGGCGCGGCGCACGGGTGACCAAGGGAGGCAACACCATGGCGTTCCCCAGGACCCTGAAGCTGATATTGCTGTCGATCCGCGACCTGATCGCTTCGGCGGGGCCGATCGTCTTCATCGTCATCGGCCTGCTGGTCGCGGCCTACTGGTGGCTGCAGCCGCAGCCGCCCAAGCACGTGACGCTGGCCACCGGCCCCACGGGCAGCGCCTACGCGCAGTTCGGCAAGCGCTATGCCGAGGCGCTGCGCCACAACGGCATCGAGGTGGAGCTCAAGCCCACCTCCGGCTCGACCGAGAACCTGCAGCTGCTGCGCACCGGCGGCGCCGACGTGGGCTTCGTGCGCGGCGGCAGCGCCGACCCGGTGGCCGACGAGGAAGCCGGCCTCACCTCGCTGGGCAGCCTGTTCTACGAGCCGATCTGGCTCTTCTACCGCACCGACTCGGCCCAGAAGATCGACCGCAAGACCGCCACGCTGACATCGCTGACCCAGCTGCGCGGCCTGCGCGTGAACGTCGACCTGCCCGGCAGCGGGCTGCCGGACATCATGGAGCGCATGCTCAAGGCCAACAGGCTCGGACCCGACGACCTGCTGCTGTCGAACCTGGAGCAGGCCTCGGCCGCCGAAGCGCTGGAGGCGGGCCTCCTCGACGCCATCGTGCTGTCTTCCGCGCCGCAGTCGCCGCAGGTGCAGCGGCTGCTGCGCTCCGACTCGATCAAGCTCATGGACTTCGGGCAGGCCGACGCCTACTCGCGGCGCTTTCCCTTCCTCTCGGCCGTGACGCTGTCGCGCGGAATGATCGACCTGTCAAAGGACTCGCCGCCGCACGACGTGTCGCTGCTCGCGGCCACCACCTCGCTGCTGTCGCGCGACGAAACCCATCCCGCGCTGCGCCAGCTCTTCGCGCAGGCCGCGCAGACGGTGCACAGCGGCGCGGGCTGGTTCAACCGCGCGCGCGACTTCCCCAACACCCGCACCAGCGAACTGCCGGTGAGCCCCGAAGGCGACCGCGCCATCAACGGCACGCCGCCGGTGTGGCAGCGCTACCTGCCCTTCTGGGCCAGCAACCTCGTCGAACGCATGTGGCTGGTGCTGGGCGGCCTGCTGGTGCTGATGCTGCCGCTGAGCCGCGTGGTGCCGCCGCTGTACCAGTTCCGCGTGCGCCGGCGCGTGTTCCGCTGGTATGCGCGGCTGCGCGACATCGAGGCGAAGGTCGATACCCAGGCGCTGGCGAAGGAGGACGAGCGCAAGTCGCTGCTCGAGGAGCTCGACCAGCTCGACCGCGTGGTCAACAAGGTGGCCGTGCCGCTGTCGTACGCCGACGAGCTCTATGCGCTGCGCAACAACATCTACGCGGTGCGCAAGCGGGTGCTGGCCAAGGCGCCGCAGGCGGGCGTGGCCGGCGCGGCCACGGCAGCGGCGAACGATGCCGTCTGACAACACCCGAAAGACCCGGCCCGCGACCCCGCGCACGCTGATCGACTTCGCGCAGCCGCACGGCGAGGCGGGCAGGCTGCGCCTGTGCTTCGGCGCGCCGTCGCGCGTGCTCGTGGCGCGCACCGCGGCCGAGGTGCGGCCCGTGCTCGACACCGTCGAGGCACTGGCGCGCGAGGGGCGCTGGTGCGTGGGCTATCTGCGCTACGAGGCAGCGGCGGCCTTCGACCGCGCATTCGCCGTGCATGCGGCGGATGGCCCCCTGGCATGGTTCGGCGTGCACGACGAAGCCCTGCCATGGCCCGAAGCCACGGGCGACCACGCCCTTGCGCCCATCGACTGGCAACTCGATCTCTCGCGCGCCGACTTCGATGCCGGCATGCGAGCCATCCATCGCGCGATCGCGGACGGAAAGCTCTACCAGCTCAACTACACCGCCGCGCTGCACGCCGGCTTCCACGACGACGCGCAGGCCCTGTTCATGGCGCTGCGGCAGGCGCAGCCCGACGGCTACACCGCCTTCATCGACACCGGCGAGGAGCAGGTGCTGTCGGTGTCGCCCGAACTCTTCTTCGACTGGCAGGACGACCGCATCCTGACGCGGCCCATGAAGGGCACCGCCCCGCGCGGCGCCACGCCCGCGGAAGACGAGGCGCTTTCGCAGCGGCTGCGCACCGTGCCCAAGGAACGGGCCGAGAACGTGATGATCGTGGACCTGATCCGCAACGACCTGTCGCGCATCGCCCGGCCTTTCTCGGTGCGCGTGCCGCGCCTCTTCCACACCGAGGCGCTGCCGACGGTGTGGCAGATGACCTCGGACGTCGAAGCCCGGGTGCGCGAAGGCACCACGCTGGCGGACGTGTTCGCGGCGCTGTTCCCGTGCGGCTCGATCACCGGCGCCCCGAAGGTGAGCGCGATGCGCATGATCCGCGAGCTGGAGCCCGAGGCGCGCGGCGTGTACTGCGGCGCCGTGGGCGTCGTGCGGCCGGGCGGGCACGCGACCTTCAACGTGCCTATACGCACAGTGACGCTGCGCGACGGCAAGGCCCGCTGCGGCATCGGCAGCGGCATCACCGCCGATGCGCGGGCCGACGCCGAGTGGGAGGAGTGGCGCCACAAGCGGGCCTTCCTGGACCGCGCAGCCGAGGCCGCGACGCCATCGTTCGACCTGCTCGAAACCCTGGCGCTGGCGCACGGCGAGCTGCGCGACGCGCCGGCGCATCTGGCGCGCATGGCAGCCGCAGCCGCGCACTTCGGGCGCCCCTGGAAGCACGCGCTGGTCGCCTCCTGCCTCGACGAACTGAAGGCCCGGCACGCCGCTGGCACCTGGCGCGTGCGCCTGCTGCTCGATGCGCAGGGCACGCCGCGCGCCGAAGCCTTCGCAATGGAAGCGCCGCCCGCGCGCGTGCGCCTGCAGCTCGCCACGCGCCCGTTCGACGAGGCCCACGGCGAATTCACCCGCTTCAAGACCACCCGCCGCGCCCACTACGAAGCCTTCGCGCCCACACAGCCCGGTGCCTTCGACACGCTGCTGTGGAACCGCGACGGCGAGATCACCGAATGCACGCGCGGCAACATCGCCCTGCTGCTCGACGGCCGCTGGGTCACGCCGCCCTTGCGCTGCGGATTGCTGAACGGCATCGGCCGCGCCAACCGCGTGCGCGACGGCCAGCTTGCCGAAGCGGTCGTGCGGGTGGACGATCTGCCCCGGGTGCAGGCCCTGGCCTTCGTGAACAGCCTGCGTGGCTGGCTGGATGCCGACCTGGAAGGCTTTCAAAAATAGTTCGACAAGGCGCTTGACTTAGAGCGCGCTCTAATTTCGAGAATCAATGCCATGGAAACCAGCCTGACCATCGCGGAAGTCGCAGAACGGACCGGCCTCACGGCCCACACGCTGCGGTACTACGAGCGCATCGGGCTCATCGCCGCGGTGCCCCGTGCACCGGGCGGTCAGCGGCGCTATGCGAGCGCCGACATGGACCTGCTGGATTTCCTGTTGCGCCTGCGCGAGACCGGCATGTCCATCCAGGGCATGCAGGCCTTCGTCAGGCTTCGAAGCCAGGGGGACGCCAGCGTCGGCGAACGGCGCGAGATGCTCGAACAGCACCTCGCCGAGGTTCATGCCAAGGTGGCGGCGCTGCAGCAATCCATGCAGGCGCTGTCGCTCAAGATCGACCACTACCGCGAGGTCGAGAACACGCAGAAGCGTCCTCCCAAGTCGGGCAAAGCCCGGAAAGGAAAGACGAGCGATGACGAACACACAACAACAGCAAGACCAGGTTCAAAGCGACAGCCTGCGCTACACGCGTGGCCTGGCCAAGCTCCAGGAGATCGACGGTGAAGGCGGCGTCAAGGTGGTCGAGAGCCTGGCCGGCATCGCGCCGGACTTCGGCCGCCTGCTGATCGAGTTCCCGTTCGGCGACATCTACTCGCGCCCCGGCCTCGACCTGCGCTCCCGCGAGATCGCGACGGTGGCGGCGCTCGCCGCCATGGGCAATGCCACGCCGCAGCTGAAGGTGCACATCCAGGCCGCGCTGAACGTCGGCGTGACCCGCGACGAGGTGGTCGAGATCATGATGCAGATGGCGGTGTACGCAGGCTTTCCGGCAGCGCTCAACGGCCTCTTCGCGGCGCGCGACGTGTTCGCGGCGGACGATGAAAAAAGCGCGCAGGCCCTTGCGGAACCGCGCGCTCTTTCGGAAGCGGCCGAAGCCGCCTGAGGCTTACTTCAGCGCCTTGTAGCGCATGCGTTTCGGCTTGGCACCTTCCTCGCCCAGGCGCTTCTTCTTGTCGGCTTCGTACTCCTGGTAGTTGCCGTCGAAGAAGGTCCACTGGCTGTCGCCTTCGGCAGCCAGGATGTGCGTGGCGATGCGGTCGAGGAACCAGCGGTCATGGCTGATCACCATCACCGTGCCGGCGAACTCGAGCAGCGCGTCTTCGAGGGCGCGCAGGGTTTCCACGTCCAGGTCGTTCGACGGTTCGTCAAGCAGCAGCACGTTGCCGCCGGCGATCAGCGTCTTGGCCAGGTGCAGGCGGCCGCGTTCACCGCCCGACAGCGTGCCGACCTTCTTCTGCTGGTCGGCGCCGTTGAAGTTGAAGCGGCCCGCATACGCGCGGCTGGCCATCTGGAACTTGCCGACATTGATGATGTCGAGGCCGTTCGAGATGTCTTCCCACACGGTTTTCTGGTCGCCCAGCGCATCGCGCGACTGGTCGACGAAGGCCATCTTCACGGTCTGGCCGATGACGACCTCGCCCGAATCCGGCTTTTCCTTGCCCGCGAGCAGCTTGAACAGCGTCGACTTGCCGGCGCCGTTCGGGCCGATGATGCCGACGATGGCGCCTGCCGGGATGTTGAAGCTCAGGTTGTCGATCAGCATGCGGTCGCCGAAGGACTTGCTGACGTTCTTGAACTCGAACACCTGGCTGCCCAGGCGTTCGGCCACAGGAATGAAGATTTCCTGCGTTTCGTTGCGCTTCTGGTATTCGACGTCGCTCAGCTCCTCGAAGCGGGCCAGGCGCGACTTGCTCTTGGCCTGGCGTGCCTTCGGGTTCTGGCGCGACCACTCGAGTTCCTTCTTCAGGGCCTTGGCGTGGGCTTCCTCGCTCTTCTGCTCCTGCGCCAGGCGCTCGCCCTTCTGCTCGAGCCAGGTGCTGTAGTTGCCCTTCCATGGAATGCCGCGGCCGCGGTCCAGTTCGAGGATCCACTCGGCGGCGTTGTCCAGGAAGTAGCGGTCGTGGGTGATGGCCACCACGGTGCCCGGGAAGCGCTGCAGGAACACTTCGAGCCACTCGACCGATTCGGCGTCCAGGTGGTTGGTCGGTTCGTCGAGCAGCAGCATGTCGGGCTTGCTCAGCAGCAGGCGGCACAGCGCCACGCGGCGCTTTTCACCGCCAGAGAGCACGCCGATCTTGGCGTCCCAGGCCGGCAGGCGCAGGGCGTCGGCGGCGATCTCGAGCTGGTGCTCGGAGTCGGTGCCGGCGGTGGCGATGATGGCTTCAAGTTCGGCCTGCTCGGCGGCAAGTGCGTCGAAATCGGCGTCTTCTGCCGCGTACAGCTCGTAGACCTCTTCCAGGCGCTTCTTGGCCGCGTTGACGGCGCCCATCGATTCCTCGACCGATTCGCGCACCGTGTGCTCGGGATTGAGCTTGGGTTCCTGCTCCAGGTAGCCGATGGTCAGGCCGGGCATGGGCAGCGCCTCGCCCTCGATTTCCTTGTCGACGCCCGCCATGATCTTGAGCAGCGTGGACTTGCCCGAGCCGTTCAGGCCGAGCACGCCGATCTTGGCGCCGGGGAAGAAGGACAGCGAAATGTCTTTCAAGATCTGCCGCTTGGGCGGCACGGTCTTGCTGACACGGTTCATCGAATAGACGTATTGAGCCATGTGTGGTTTTGTTACCTTGGGTAGCGGGATTCGAGGGAATGCGCGGTCGCCGGAATGGAGGCATTCGGGCGCGGCAAACCACCGATTATCGACTCATGCGACAATAGGCTCCGTTGGCGGGTCCAGTTGCCCGCGACACCGGCTCTCTGCCGGGGACGAAGAAAGGCCCATTTCACCCTTTTGCGAGGGCGGACTTTCCGGCTCCCACCCCTGACCCTCATCTGCCTTGACTGGCTCGGCGTCAACAAGACGCCAAGCGGGCCGATGCCACTGCGCCGTGTATGGCGCTTATTGTTTTCAATGACTTTTGACGAACTGAAGCTGGCTCCCGCCATCTTGAAGGCTGTGCACGAGCACGGTTACGACACCCCCACCCCCATCCAGGCGCAAGCCATCCCCGCCGTCCTCGAAGGCCACGACCTGCTCGGCGGCGCCCAGACCGGCACCGGCAAGACCGCCGCCTTCACGCTGCCAATGCTGCACAAGCTCACCATGAGCCGCAGCGCCACCAACAAGTTCGGCGGCACCGGCATCCGTGCCCTGGTGCTGACCCCCACGCGCGAACTCGCCGCGCAGGTCGAAGAGTCGGTGCGCACCTACGGCAAGTACCTGCAGCTCGACTCGACCGTGATCTTCGGCGGCGTCGGCATGAACCCGCAGATCAGCAAGCTCAAGAAGGGCGTCGACATCCTCGTGGCCACCCCCGGCCGCCTGCTCGACCTGCAGCAGCAGGGCATGCTCGACCTGGGCCAGGTCCAGATGCTGATCCTCGACGAAGCCGACCGCATGCTCGACATGGGCTTCATCCACGACGTGAAGAAGGTCCTGGCGCTAGTGCCCAAGGAAAAGCAGAGCCTACTGTTCTCGGCCACCTTCAGTGACGAGATCCGCGACCTGGCCGCCACGCTGCTGCGCAACCCGCAGAGCATCCAGGTCACGCCGCGCAACACCACCGTGCAGCGCATCACCCAGGTGATCCACCCCGTAGGCCGCGGCAAGAAGAAGGCGCTGCTCGCGCACATCATCAACGAGAACAATTGGAGCCAGGTGCTCGTGTTCACGCGCACCAAGTTCGGCGCCAACAGCGTGGCCGAATTCCTCACCAAGAACGGCATCGAGGCGATGGCGCTGCACGGCAACAAGAGCCAGAGCGCCCGCACGCAGGCGCTGGCCGGCTTCAAGAGCGGTGAACTCCGCGCGCTGGTGGCCACCGACATCGCCGCCCGCGGCATCGACATCGACGAGCTGCCGCACGTCGTGAACTACGAGATCCCCAACGTCAGCGAAGACTACGTGCACCGCATCGGCCGCACGGGCCGCGCCGGCTCCAGCGGCGAGGCCGTGAGCTTCGTGTGCCTGGACGAGGAAGGCTTCATGCAGGAGATCGAGCGCTTCACCAAGCAGACGATCCCCGTGCAGGTCATCGAGGGCTTCGGCCCCGAGGAAGGCGAGCGCGCCGAACCCATCGCCATGGGCCGCCAGACCATCTGGGGCGGCGCCGGCCGTCCGCCGAGCCGCGAAGTCATGCAGGCGGCCGCCAAGGCCGCACGCACCGAGATGCTGCAGCGCATCCGCGAGAACAAGGCTGGCCAGGGTGGCGGCAACGGCGGTGGCAATGGCGGCCAGCGCCGTGGCGGCAGTCAGGGTGGCGGCAACGGCCAGGGCCGTAGCGCCAACGGCGGCGGCCAGGGACAGGGTCAAGGCCAGGGCCCGCGCGGCCAGGGCGCGCGTCCGCAGCAGCAGCCTCGTAATCCGCAGGGCCCCGCACGCGCTCCGCAGCATCACCATCACGCGCCGCACGAGGAGCGCCAGCCGCGCCATCACGGCAACAGCCACAGCCCCACGCAGGCCAACCAGGTCGCGCACCTGCGCGCCGAATCGGTCGGCGGCGGCGCCGGCCAGCCTGATCCGCTTCGCACCAGCGTCGACCACATGGGCGGCCGCGGTCGCGGTGGCCGTTCGGGTGGCGGTGGCTACGGTGGCGGCAACCGTTCGGGCGGCGGTGGCCGCTCGGGTGGTGGCGGCGGCTACGGCGGTGGCAATCGCTCCGGCGGTGGCGGTGGTGGCGGCCGTTCGTTCGGCCGCTGACAAGGCACTGCGAGCAGCACGCCTGCTTGAAAACTGAAAGGGCACCTCGGTGCCCTTTCTTTTTGTCCTCGCGCAGCAGCTGCCCTCAGCGGGGTGGTGCCGTCTGCGCCCGGATGTTCCTGGCGATGCGGGTCGCGAGCGCGACTACCGCGTCGTCATAGCTCGCGGCAACCGCCTGCGGCTGGGCAACCAGTTCGCCGAAACTGCCCCAGCGGTGGCCCGGGTTCGCCGGCACATTGACCGTTGCGTCTCCACTCGCATCGGCCCCGTAGTACAGGGTTTCTGAATAGACGGTGTCCCCGTCCTTCGAATCCATCAGGTAGGCGCTCACGTTGACCCGCGGAACATAGTCGGTCGAGAAGCGCGCCGAATACATGCCGACCTCGTTGAAGTACACGTGCAGCACCGGCTCGGTGGTCGGCAGCTTGCTGTAGTCGATGTTGTCCGGCGACGCCGCCGGTCGCGACACGGCCTCGAGTGCTTCTGCCCGGTAGCCTTGCGCATTCAGTTGCTGCACCAGCGCAGCCGTCAGTTTCGGGCCCATCCCGCGGCGCACGGCTTCCATGCGCTCATTGAAGTCGGCACCCTTGATTCGGTCGGCGATCGACTGCCACAGCACGCCCAGGGGGATGCCTTTGTTCTCGGTGTGCATCTTTTCGATGGGAGCGGCGGGGATCACCATGATGCGGGTGATCCTGGGCAATGGCGGCGGCGTCCTGGGACCGCCGGAGCCGCATGCGACGAGGGCGGGCAGGGCCGCGCAAGTCATCACCTGCCCCAGGGTGCCCAGAAAACCGCGCCGATGTGTCATGACCTCGCCGCTCATTGCTCGACCGCCGTAATCCTCTTAACCCCTTCGGAAGGCGGCTTGGCCGCGGCCTCCCCGAGCTGCACCGCGTAGCCGTAGTCGGTCAGATACACATAGCTGTTGGTCCGACCGAGCGAGTCGCGCTCCATGCGGCATTCCAGGCGCTTGGCCTCGCCGCTCAGTTCGGCATGGAGCTCAGCAGCCGCGCTGACACCGACGATCTTGCAGACAGTCGTGTAGTCGTAGGTCACTCCGCCCATCATGCTGAACAGGCTCAGTTTCTTTGTGGCGTAACGCAGCTCCGAGCCGACGGTCATGCGTTGCCAGTCCCCGGTCAGCGAGAGATCGGTCATGACCTGGCTGATGGTGGCGGAGCCGGGGAGGAAGTTGACGAAGGCGCTCAGATCGATCAAGCCTGCGAACGAGGCGAATTGCGCCCGTGTGCCATCCGCATCCCTGGAGCGGGCTCGGAAAATGGAAGCTGCCGCATCCGGCTCGATCTGCACCTCGCTGCGGGTCGAAGTCGTCTTCCCGTCTCGGGTCCATGTGCCTTCGAGCACGATGCGCTTCAGGCGCTTGGGCGCCGGCGGAAGCCCCAATTGCGAGATGGCGTTCGTCACCTGCGGGCTGATTGCCGTCAGGCCCCGGGGATCGGGCATTGCCTTGGCGCGAGGAGCGAAAACAGCCAACGCCTGCACTGCCGAAGCGCCGCCACAGGCCGCTTTGAAGAGCGCCAGGTAGTCCGAGTTCGTATCGGCGCCGATCACGCTGGGTTTCGCCTTGGTGCCTTCGACCCGACCGTCCGTGACCCGACCGCGCTCGTCGACGTCGAAGCCGCTCATCTGGGCATAGGACTTCGTCTGGCATTCGAGCCTGAAGCGCTCGCGCTTCTGGCCGAACGGGGCCCGGTAAGGCAGGTCGAAGTCCATTCGCGGATAGTCGAACGCACCCCAGAAGAAGAGTGCGCCGTCAGATGTCTCGACGCTTGCGATGTCGATGAGCGTGAATGTCCCGTCGGGGCTGCGTTGCACTTCGCGCCAATCGGGCCGCGCCGCCTGGCACGCACGCCCGACTTCGGGCAGCGCTTTCAGGGCCTGTGCCTGGCGCTCCACCAATTCCTTGCGCACGCCGTAGCGCGGCCCGGTGACTGGATAGCTTCGGCCAGCGCGCAGATCGGAGTAGAGCAACCACGCCTGCTCCGCATTGCACGAGACAGTGAAGTTGCGGGTCTCGGGCCCGTCTTCCAGCGCAAAGGAAACGTGATCGTCGATGCGCAGCAGGCTGTGTTCGACAAGTTTGCCGCCGAACGACATCGACGGATTGCCTCGGGATGCGCAACCGGCAACAAGCAACGTCGCCACGGCGCACGCGGTGATATGGGTGAGCTTCATACATTCCGCCCCCGGGCGGCTCCCTCGTTTCATTGTTGTTTCTGCAGCCGGCCTCGACGTCGAATGACATGGGCGGTGCATCTTGGCCCGGAATCGTAACCCGAGCCACAATCGTCACCCCATGCAATACATCCCGCCCAACTACGCCACTCTCTTCGTAGCCACCTGCAATCTCCTCAACCTCGCGGCCCCGAACCGCGTGTACTACGAGAACCAGGACGCCTACACCGAGCGCGAGTACGAGCGGAAGATCGACTGGATCGGCGAGCGCTTCCGCGCGCTCAACGCCGACGTGCTGGCGGTGCAGGAGGTGTGGGACGAATCGGCGCTGAAAGCCTGCATCGGGCGCAGCGGCCTGCGCTACGACTTCATCACGGTGCCTGGCGCGGAGAACACGGCGCCGCCAGGCAGCCCCGAAGGCACGCCCGCCCGGCCAGGCGCACAGGGCACGCCGCGCGTAGGCATCGCGACGCGGCTGAAGGTGGACGAGATTCGCTCCTTCGTCGACTTTCCACCCGGCTTCGGTGTCGATGTACCAGGGCTCGGCCCGCACACGCGCTTCGAGCGGCCTCCCCTGCTGGCCACGGTGCGCATGAAACACGGCCAGCAGGTGCACGTGCTCACGGTACACCTGAAGTCCAAGCGCCCCAAGTTCCTGCAGGACGCCCAGGGCAACCACCTGGAAGACCGCGACGACCGCAAGGTGGGCGTGATGGCCTCGCTGCGCTCGCTGCTGATGCGCGGCGCCGAGGCCGCCGCCCTGCGCTGCATCGTGATCGACCTGCTGCAGGGCACAAACGTGCCGCTCGTGGTGATGGGCGACTTCAACGACAACCCGCACAGCGTGACCACGCAACTGGTGGCGGCCACTTCGGAGGTGGCCTACGACAAGGCCGCGCGCGACGTGGCGCTCTTCAACGCCTACGAGATGCAGGGCGAGGCGGCGTTGAAGAAGGACGTGGCCTACTCGCACGTCCACCAAGGCTACCCGGAGGTGCTCGACCAGATCTTCGTGAGCGAGGAGTTCGTCGCCACCAGCCGGCACAGCCTGGGCGACGTGCGGCGCGTCGACTATTTCAACGACCACCTGCACGAAGGGCGCGACCGCTCGCGCTCGGACCACGGCTTCGTGCGCGCCCTGCTTCGGCTGCGCACGGCCTGAACGACGCCGCCCAGCGCGACTCAGCCCATGCGGCGGCCGGTCTGCCGGTCGAACAGGTGCACGTTCTCCGACTCGATGGCCAGGCGCACGATGTCGTCGGGTCCGGCATCGACGCGGCCGTGCACCGCGAGCACCAGCCTGGCTTCGCCGACCTGCACCAGCAGTTCGGTTTCCGCGCCCGTGGGCTCGACCACGATGACCTTGGCCTCCACGCCGTGCGAGCCGCCGCCGAGCGTCATGTCGCCAGGACGGACGCCGTAGTGCACCGATTGGCCATCGGGCACCGCGGTGGCCACGGGAACGGGCCAGCGCGCGCCCTGCGCCTCGACCCAGCATTCGCCGCCCGAGCGCCGCACCGTGCCCTCGATGACGTTCATCGACGGCGAGCCGATGAACTGCGCGACGAACAGGTTGTCGGGCCGGTCGTACAGCTCCAGCGGCGTGCCGATCTGCTCGATGATGCCGTCGTGCATCACGACGATGCGGTCGGCCATGGTCATGGCCTCGATCTGGTCGTGCGTGACGTAGACGGTGGTGGTCTTCAGCCGCTGGTGCAGCGCCTTGATCTCGGCGCGCATCGCCACGCGCAGCTTGGCGTCGAGGTTCGACAGCGGCTCGTCGAACAGGAACACCTTCGGGTCGCGCACGATGGCGCGGCCCATGGCCACGCGCTGTCGCTGGCCGCCCGAGAGTTCGCGCGGATAGCGGCCCAGCAGCGCGTCGAGGTTGAGGATCTTCGCGGCCCTGGCCACGCGCTCGTCCGTCACCGACTTGTCGGCGTTGCGCAGGCGCAGGCTGAAGCCCATGTTCTCGCCCACCGTCATGTGCGGATAGAGCGCGTAGCTCTGGAACACCATGGCGATGTCGCGGTCCTTCGACTCGAGGTCGTTGACCACGCGGCCGTCGATGACGATCTCGCCGCCGCTGATGTCCTCCAGGCCCGCGAGCATGCGCAAGAGCGTCGACTTGCCGCAGCCCGAGGGGCCGACCAGCACGACGAATTCGCCGTCGGTGATGTCGAAGCCCAGGCCCTTGATGATCTGGATCTTGCCGAAGGATTTCTGGATATTGCGAAAGGATACGGATGCCATTTTTTCGTTTCCTGCGTGAGCTCTTTCAGCTCTTGACCGCGCCGGCGGTGATGCCGCCGACCATGTAGCGCTTGAATGCGTAATAGATCGCCGCCGGGGGCAGCGCGTAGATCAGGCCGGTGGCCATCAGCAGCTCCCACGGCGAATCGTCGGCCGAGAGGAAGTTGCCCAGCGCCACCGCCAGCGTCACGCTCTTGTCGTTGGACAGCAGCAGGAAGGCATAGAGGTACTCGTTCCAGGCCAGCAGCAGCGAATACGTGCCCACGGCCACCAGCGACGGCACCATCAGCGGCAGGTACACGAGGCGGAACAGCTGCAGCGGCGATGCGCCGTCCATGCGCGCGGCTTCGTCGAGCTCGTAGGGCAGCTTGTCGGAAGCCTGCTTCAGCACCCAGATGCAATACGGCGAGGCGATGGTCACCATCGCGAGAATCAGCGCCCACTGGCTGTTGAGCAGGCCGTAGTTGCCCATGGTCTTGTACATGGGCACTGCGAGGAAGGCCGCCGGGATGAAGTACGTGAACAGCGCCATGTTCATCACCGTGCGCCCGCCGCGCACGCGCAGCCGGCTGATGGCGAACGCGGCAGTGGTCGCCACGAAGAGCGTGAGCGCTCCCACCGAGACCGCGATCAGCAGCGAGTTCCACAGCTGCAGCCAGAAGTGGTCGAGGTAGAAGTGCTTCTGCTGGAACACGATGCGGAAGTTGTCCAGCGTCGCATTCTTGGGCCAGAGGTGGCCGGAAGTCGCGGAGTCCTTCGACGAGATCGCGAACAGCACCATGTGGTAGACCGGGATCAGCGTCCACAGCAGCACCGGAATGCCGATCAGCAGCAGCCGGGCCTCGGTGAGCACGGCCTTGGGAGTCCAGCGCTTCATTTCGAGAGCCTCTTCATCATGAAGTACACGAGCGGCAGAACTAGCGGCATCGCCACCACGATGGACGCCATCGACAGGTCGACCTGGTCCAGCCGCAGGTAGCGGATGCCCAGCGTGGCAAGCACGTGCGTGAGGTCGGCAGGGCCGCCGCCGGTCAGCAGGTAGACGCTGTTGAAGTCGCCCAGCGTCCAGATCATCGAGAGGATCAGCGAGGTGATGTAGAGCGTCTTGAGCGCCGGCCAGCTCACGAAGCGGAACTTCTGCCACGACGAGGCGCCGTCGACCGAAGCCGCTTCGTACTGCTCGGTGGGAATGGCCAGCCGGCCCGCCACCAGGATGAGCGTCCAGAACGGCAGCGACTTCCAGATGTGCACGATCATCGCGAAGGCCAGCGCCAGGGAAGGATCGTTGAGCCAGTTGGGGCCGTCGGCGCCGGTCAGGCGGAAGATGGTGCTGTTGATCACGCCCCACTCCGGGTTCAGCATGAAGCGGATCGACAGGATCGTGGGAATGGAGGGCATCGCCCACGGGAGGATGAAGATCGCCGAGACGATCTTGATCCACCAGCGCGATGTCACGAAGAAGCCCGAGAGCACCAGCGCCACGAGCATCTTGAGGTTGATCGCCACGACCAGGAAGATGGCCGTGTTGATCACGGAGCGGAAGAAGATCGGGTCTTCGACCAGCTTCACGTAGCTTTGCGGATGGCGGGCAAGCCAGAGCCCGTAGCCCACCGGGTACAGCACGAACACCACGAACACCAGCAGGTAGGGCACGACCATGACCGCGCCCCAGAACTGCCAGCGCGCATGCCGCGCTGCGGGATTGACGACAGGCGCCGGTGTGGTCGACGCGGCGGCGGTGGCAGTGGCGCTCATGGCATGCTGCTGTTGTTGGTGGCGACGTGTGCCGTACGTGCGCGGCTTACTGCCCCGCCACCGTCTTGATGCGGGCGATCATCTCGTCCACTGCCTTGTCCACCGGCACCTTGTCGGTGACGATGCGGTTCATGGCCTTGGCCCAGACGTTCTCGTTGTTCAGCACGGTGAACTTGTAGTTCTTCGTGAATTCGAAGGTCACGGTGCCGGCGGCGTACTGGTTGTAGACCGACAGGCGGTGCGGATCGGCCTTCCAGAAGTCACGCTGCTGCGCGGCCTTGGTCACCGGGAACCAGCGACCCAGCGAGCCCTCGACGTAGGGCGTGAGGTTCTCTTCCTGCATCAGGAACGACACGAACTCCTTGGCGCGCGCCTTGTTCTTCGCGTCCTTGAAGATCACGCCAGTCTTCACCGCCGTGCGATAGACCATCTTGCTGCCGTCGGGCTTGTTGGGGAAGCCGGCCGTGCGGATGCGCTCGGTGTAGTTCTTGCGCGCTTCCTCGCGCTGCTCGGGCGTGAGCGAGGCGTTGTTCGAGTCGTCGAGCCACTTGGCGGCGATGGAGATCGTCGCGTTGTGCGTCATCACGGTCGTCTTGTTGTGGAAGGCGACGTTGTTGTCCGGGTCCTTCCAGCTGGTGGAGGAAGGCGGCGTGCAGCCCTTGGTGTAGGGCATGGTGTAGTCGGTCATGGCGCCGATCAGGCCGGTGCGCACCTTCGGGTCGTCGACCAGCAGCTTGCCGTTGTCGTCCACCAGCTTGACGTTGTAGGCGTCCATGAAGGTCAGGAACGAATAGAACGCGTCGCTCGAATCCACGCCCATCGGCATGCCGATGCCGAAGTTGCGCTTGCCGCTCTTCTGCCGGCTGGCGGGCTGCACCTTCTCGCACCAGAACGACCAGTAGTCCTTCCACGCGGTGGGAATGTCGGACTCCTTGAACCCGGCCTCGGTCAGCATGTCGAGCCAGTACTCGATGTGCATCGTCTGCTGCTTGATCGGGAAGGCGTAGTACGCCTTGCCCTTGGTCTGGTCGTTGTAGAGGTAGGTGGTCTCCAGCGTGTTGGGCGCGAAGCGGTCCTTCATGGGCGTGAGCACGCTGCTGATGTCTTCCAGCTTGCCGTCGAAAGCCCACTTGCCGGTGACCTGGAAGTCGTACACGTCGGCGTACGCCACGTCGGGCGGGCTGCCGGAGTCGAGCGCGGACACGGTCTTGGGGATCATGTCTTGAATGGGGTACTGCGAGAGTTCGATCTTGACGTTCTTGTTCTTCTCCTCGAACTTCTTGATGGCGGCGTACAGCGCATCGTCCTCGGCCTTGTAGAAGCCCTTGACCCACCAGACGGTGAGTTTTTCCTGCGCGGCGACGTGGCCTGCCGACAGCAGGCCCATCGCGACCAGCGTCGGCGCGATCAGCGACTTGACGAGTTTCATGGACGTTGTCTCCTTCTCTTCTTGGGGTGGAATCTGCTCGGCGCGCGAGCGTGGGGTGGAAAACCTGATGAGGACTGCCGGCGGGACCCGGACGGCTAGCCGGCCTTGAGCCGTGGCGGCGGCCGGCTCAAGCGCGGCAACCTGCGGCGCGAGCCCAGCACGTCCTCGATGTCCTGGCGGGCGCCGTCGATGAGCCGGAGGATCGCGCGCTCCGCGACGTCGGGGTCGTGCACGATCACCGCGTCGAGCACCGCACGGTGCAGCGGCAGCGAGAGCGCGGGGCCGTCGGGCTTGGTGGTCGATATCTCGAAGCTGGTGCGCAGCAACGCGTTGAGCACCTTGCTCATCTGCGCAATCATCCTGTTGCGCGCGGCGCCCAGCAGGCCGTTGTGAAAGCGCAGGTCGAAGGTGACGTAGTCGCCGCCGTTCTCCACCGCTTCCTTCATGCCGGCATAGGCACGCTCGATCTCGTCGATGTCTTCGTTTGTGGCTCTCTCCGCGGCCAGCCGCACCGCCGCCGGCTCCACCGCGCGGCGCAGGTCCTGCAGGTCGCGCAGGAACTCGGGCGTGAGGCCGGCGCGCGCCTGCCAGGTGATGACGTCGGGGTCGAACCAGTTCCACTTGTCCTTGGGCAGCACGCGCGTGCCGACCTTCGGGCCCGTCACGATCAGGCCCTTGGCCGCCAGCGACTTCACCGCCTCGCGCACCACGGTACGGCTCACGCCCAGTTCCTCGCCGAGCACGGGCTCGGAGGGGATGGACGCGCCGATCGCATAGCGCCCCGACACCACGGCTTCACCGAGGAGTTCGAGCGTGCGACCGTGGATGTTCTTGATCATGCGTGATGTGAAAACTGGTATCCCGCCGCTCGAAAACACTAAGGCTCCGGCGTGTTGTTCGCGCTTATCATATGATGATTGAAACGCTCTATCGGCAGGACAAACCCTGAGGGTCGAGCCCACGCTTCGACAACAAAGAGAGACATTCCATGAGCACCTCCCCGAAGAAAAAGCCCGAAGAACTTCGCAGCCAGCAATGGTTCGGCCGCCACGATCGCGACGGCTTCATCTACCGAAGCTGGATGAAGGGCAAGGGTGTTCCGCACGACCAGTTCGACGGCCGACCGGTCATCGGCATCTGCAACACCTTCAGCGAACTCACGCCCTGCAATTCGCACTTCCGCACGCTCGCGGAGCAGGTGAAGATCGGCGTGTACGAAGCGGGTGGCTTCCCGCTCGAATTCCCCGTGATGTCGCTCGGCGAGACTCTGCTGCGGCCCACCGCCATGCTGTATCGCAACCTCGCGAGCATGGACGTGGAAGAAAGCATCCGCGGCAACCCGCTCGACGGCGTGGTGCTGCTCATGGGCTGCGACAAGACCACGCCCGCGCTCATGATGGGCGCCGCCAGCGTCGACCTGCCGACCATCGGCGTGTCGGGCGGCCCGATGCTCTCGGGCAAATGGCGCGGACAGGAGCTCGGCTCCGGCACCGGCGTGTGGCAGATGAGCGAGCAGGTGCGCGCCGGCACGCTCAAGCTGCAGGAATTCTTCGAGGCCGAGAGCTGCATGCATCGCAGCCACGGCCACTGCATGACGATGGGCACCGCCAGCACCATGGCCAGCATGGTCGAGTCGCTGGGCATTGGCCTGCCAGGCAACGCGGCCTACCCTGCCGTGGACGGCCGCCGCAACGTGCTCGCGCGGCAGGCGGGCCGGCGCATCGTCGGCATGGTTCATGAAGACATGAACATGTCGAAGATCCTCACGCGCCAGGCCATCGAGAACGCGATCAAGGTCAACGCGGCCATCGGCGGCTCGACCAACTTCGTGATCCACCTGCTGGCCATCGCGGGGCGCATGGGCGTCGAACTCACGCTGGAAGATTTCGACCGCCTCGCCTCCGAACTGCCCTGCTTGGTGAACCTGCAGCCCTCGGGCCAGTTCCTGATGGAAGACTTCTGCTACGCGGGCGGCCTGCCGGTGGTCATCAAGGAGATCGCCGACCACCTGCACAAGGACGTGATCACCGTCACCGGCCAGAGCATCTGGGAGAACGTGAAGGACGCGGAGAACTTCAACCCGCAGGTCATCCGCACCCTGGCCGAGCCCTTCAAGGACAAGGCCGGCATCTGCGTGCTGCGCGGCAACCTCGCGCCCAACGGCGCCATCATCAAGCCCAGCGCGGCCACGCCGGAGCTGCTGGTGCACAAGGGCCGCGCGGTGGTGTTCGAGAGCGCCGACGACCTGCACAAGCGCATCGACGACGAGAACCTCGACATCGACGAGCACTGCATCATGGTGCTCAAGAACTGCGGGCCCAAGGGTTACCCCGGCATGGCCGAGGCAGGCAACATGCCGCTGCCGCCGAAGGTGCTGCGCAAGGGCATCACAGACATGGTCCGCATCAGCGACGCGCGCATGAGCGGCACGGCCTACGGCACCGTGGTGCTGCACACCGCGCCCGAGGCGGCCGCCGGAGGCCCGCTGGCGCTGGTGCAGGACGGCGACATCGTCGAACTCGACGTACCCAACCGCAGGCTGCACCTGCACGTGAGCGACGAAGAGCTCGCGAAGCGCCGCGAGAAATGGGTCGCGCCCAAGGCGCCGCTCGAATCCGGTTACTGGAAGTTGTATGTCGATACGGTGCTGCAGGCCGACCAGGGCGCCGACCTGGCCTTCCTGCGCGGTCGCCGCGGTGCCTTCGTGCCGCGCGACAATCACTAGATGACAAGACTGGTAGCGATCGACTGGGGCACGAGTTCACTGCGCGGCGCGCTGCTTGACGCAGGCGGCAAGGTACTGGAAGAGCGCAGCGATGCGCGCGGCATTCTCACCGTGCCCGAAGGCGGCTTTCCCGCCGTCTTCGACAAGCTGTTCGGCGACTGGATGCGCCTCGAGGGCGCGCGCTGCCTGATCTCCGGCATGGCCGGCAGCAAGCAGGGCTGGGTGGAAGCGCCCTACTGCGCCTGCCCCGCCGGCCGCGTGGAAGTGGGCCGCACGATCATCGACATCGACGCAGTTCCGGGTGCGCGCATCGCGATCGTGCCGGGCCTGAGCGACGAGCATGCGGGCGTGCCCGACGTGATGCGCGGCGAAGAGGTGCAGATCTTCGGCGCGATGGAACTCACCGGCCTGAGCGAAGGCCTCTTCGTGCTGCCCGGCACGCACAACAAGTGGGCCACGGTGAAGAAGGGCCGCGTCGCGGGCTTTCGCACCTACATGACGGGCGAGTTCTACGCGCTGCTGAGCCAGCACTCGATCCTGGCGCGCACGCTCGATGCATCGGCGCCGCTCGACGAGGCGGCCTTCCTCGAAGGCGTGACCCGCTCCGAGAACGGACACGGCCTGCTCCACAACGCCTTCGGCACGCGCACCCTTGCGCTGTTCGAGCGCATGCCGAAGGAAGAGCTGTCGAGCTACCTCTCGGGCCTGCTGATCGGCGAGGAGCTGCGCACGCAGGCGCTGCAGGCGTCGGGCGAAGTGATCCTGATCGGCTCGTCGGCCCTCACCCAGCGCTACACGCTGGCGCTGCGCGCCACCGGCGTCGCCACGCGCACGCTCGGCGCCGAAGCCACCTGGGCCGGACTGCATGCGCTGTCCGGCTTTCTCGATTCCGACAGGACTCCCGCATGACCGCCCCCACTCCCCTCGAAAAATTCGACGCCGCGATGCGCGAGCTGCCGCTGGTGGCCATCCTGCGCGGCCTCTCGCCCGCCGAGGCTGCCGACGTCGGCGACGCCATCGTCGAGCCTGGCTTCCGCCTGCTCGAAGTGCCGCTGAATTCGCCGCAGCCGCTCGAGAGCATCGCGCTGATGCGCAGGCGCTTCCCGCAAGCGCTGGTCGGCGCCGGCACGGTGCTGGGCGCGCAGCAGGTGCGCGAGGTGCATGCAGCCGGCGGCGAGTTGATCGTCTCGCCGAACTTCAACGCCGAAGTCATCGCCGAGGCGGTGCGGCTGGGCATGGTCTGCCTGCCCGGCGTGATGACGCCGACCGAGGCCTTCGGCGCGCTCGCGGCCGGTGCCACGGGGCTCAAGCTGTTCCCGGCCGAGCTGGCCTCGCCCGCCGTGGTGAAGGCCCTGCTGGCCGTGCTGCCCACCGGCACGCCGGTGATGCCCGTGGGCGGCATCGCGCCCGACAACATGGCCGGATGGCGCGCGGCCGGTGCCGCCGGCTTCGGCATCGGCTCCTCGCTCTACAAACCCGGCAAGCAGGCCGCGGCGGTGCGCGAGGACGCCCGGAAATTCGTCGCGGCCTGGAAAGGCCTCACGCTCGCCTGACCCCCAAGAAGAAACAGGAGACCCCCACCGATGTCCGCCGATGCCCTCTACGCCAGCCCTGCCGTGCGCAAGCTGCGCGAAGACCTCGCCCTCGCCCTGCGCGCCGCCGACCATCACGGACTGTCGGAAGGCGTCTGCAACCACTTCAGCGTGATGCTGCCGGGCGCCCAGGACCGCTACCTCATCAACCCGCGCGGCCTGCACTGGAGCGAGATCGGCCCCGACGACATCGTGCTGATCGACGTGCATGGCGAGGTGCTGGCGGGCCGCCACCGCGTGGAGCCCACCGCCCTCTTCATCCATGGCGCGGTGCACCGGCTCACCGGCCATGCGGTGGTGCTGCACTGCCACATGCCGTACGCCACGGCGCTCACGATCACGGTCGACCGCGCGCTCGACCCCACCGCGAGCCAGAACGCGATGCGCTACATGAACCGCATCGCCATCGACGCCGAATACAACGGCCTCGCGCTCGACGACGCCGAGGGCGAGCGCATCGCCCGCGCGATGGCCGGCAAGGACGTGGCCTTTCTCGCGAACCACGGCGTGATCGTGGCCGGCGGCACCATCGCCCATGCCTACGACGATCTCTACTACCTGGAGCGCGCCTGCCTGCACCAGGTGATCGCGCAGTCGACCGGCCGCCCGCTGGTGCCCGTGAACCCGAAGCTGGCAGCCCACGTGGCAGCGCAGATCCAGGGCGAGCGCGAGCAGTCCGACCTGTTCTTCGAGGCATTGCGCCGCCTCCTGCCCGCTCCGCGCGGCTGAACCTTCGGCCGATAGAGCCGATGGCCTACCCGCGGAGGTGTTCCGCGGTGAAAAGTCCATTCACAATTGTGTCTTGCCCGTGCCGCACGCCGTGCGCACGGGTTACAGCTCTTCATCCGATTTCGCTTCAGCCTTACATCAACTTAACAAAGGGCAGCGAGGATGAGGCTTCCAACTCACAACCGGGGGATCAGATGAAAAAGCTCACTTTCGCATTCGGCGCCGCGGCCCTGCTCTCGCTGGCCGCCATCAGCGCACCCGCCCAGGCACAGACGGGCGGCTCGTTCATCCAGGCGCAGGTGTACGTCGTTCCGGCGCCGCCGCCGCCGCGCCGCTATTACGCGCCGCCGCCTCCGCCGCACCATTACTACGGCCCGGGCTACCGCCATGGCCACCACTACGACCGCCGCTGGGACGACCGCCGCCGCTATGGCCGCCGGGACAACGATGGCGATGGCGTGCCGAACCGCTACGACCGCCGTCCCAACAACCCGTACCGCTACTGAGCGGAATGAACGAGACCCGGGCCCCGCGCCCGGGTTTTCCGTTCAGGCTGCCTGGGGCACGCTCGCGTAGGGCGGCGTCGGGCTCGACAGGCCCTGCTTGAGCTGCCGCGACGTGTCGTCCGCAAGCACCTCGGCCTGGCCTGCTTCGAGGCCGGCCAGCGCCTGGCGCGCCACGTCGTCCGGGGATGCCTTGGGCAGGCCTTGGATGTGCGACGTCATGTCGGTGTCCATGTAGCCCACGTGCAGGCTCGTGACCTGCGTGCCCTGCCCGGCCAGTTCGTTGCGCAGCCCGTTGCTCAGCGACCACGCGGCCGACTTGGTCGCGCTGTAGGTCGCCACGCTCGGGAAGGTGGTCCAGGCCAGCGCCGACAGCACGTTGATCACGCCGCCGCCGCCGTTGGCCGCGAGCACTGGTGCGAAGGCCTGCGTCACCGCCCACAGGCCGAAGAAATTGGTTTCGAATTCGGCGCGCGCCGCGGCCACCGCATCGGGCGAACCGAGGAAGCTGGAGCCGCGCGAAATGCCCGCGTTGTTGACCAGCACCGTCACGTCACCGCAGGCACGCACGGCCGCCTCGATCTGCGCGGGCTGCGTCACATCGAGCGCCACCGGCGTCACGCCGGGCAGGTCGATGCTCTTGGGGTCGCGCGCCGCGCCGTAGACCTTGCGCGCGCCCGCTGCGAGCGCAGCCTTCGCAAAGGCGAGACCGAGGCCGCGATTGGCGCCGGTGATGAAGACCACGGAGTCCTTGATTTTCATGACGAGTCTTTCGTTGGTTGATGAATGAGTCGATAGCCGGATTTCAGGCCTGCGCCATGCGCCGCAGCAGTCCGGTGGTGGTGCGCGGCCAGCCCACGCGGCCGAACCAGGCACCGCCCGCGATGGCCGATGCGGTCACGACGCCGTACACCGCCAGCGCCACGCCCTGCGCCGCGAACACGCCGGTGAGCCCGGCGCCCCAGTTCAGCGCCAGCCAGCCGCCGCTGGCCGCCACCGCCAGGCGCGCGATGTTGCCGAGCATCGGCCACAGCAGCCGGCCCGCGCCTTGCGAGGCGAAGTACAGGACCAGCCCGACGCCGAAGAGGCCGTACATCGGCCCGACCACGCGCAGGTAATGCGCGCCGGTTTCCAGCATCGCGGGGTCGTTGCCGAACAGCAGCAGCCACGGGCGCGGGAACAGCGCCGCCGCGAGGCCGATGGTTTCCGTGAGCGTGAAGGCCAGCGCCGCGCCGGCCCAGGTGGCGCGCAACGCCCGCTCGCGCAGCCCCGCCCCCATGCAGGTGCCGACCATCGCCACCAGCGGTGCGCCCAGGCCGAACACCAGCGGCACCAGCAGGTATTCGAGCCGCGATGCCGTGCCGTAGCCGGCCAGCGCGCCGGAGCCAAAATGGCCGGTCAGCGCGGTGGCGATGCCGATGGAAAGATTGGTCGCCACCGTCGACACCGCGCCCACCAGCCCGATGCGCAGGATGTCGCGGAACAGCGGCCAGCGCAGCTTCAGCGCGTCGAGCGTGGGCTTGAGCAGGCTGCGCGGCGAGCGCAGGTAGGCGATGAGCGCGATGGAGCCCAGCAGGTAGTACAGCAGCAGCGCGATCGCGCCGCCCGCGATGCCCATGCCCGGCAGCGGCCCGATGCCGAAGATGAGCAGCGGCGATGCCGGAATGAGGAACACCACGCCCACCACCGTCACGTTGGCCGGCACCGACATGTTGCCGGTGCCGCGGATGATGGCGCCGAGCGAGTTGAAGAGCCACACCAGCGTCGCGCCCGCGAACACCCAGTTGGAATAGGTGAGCGCGGCTTCCAGCGCAGCCCCGGTGCCGCCCATCACGCCATAGAGCCAGCGCCCGCCCAGCAGCAGCGCCAGCGTGAAGCACAAGCCGAAGCCCAGCGCGATGACGATGGCGTGCCACACCAGCGCGTTCGCATCGTCGCGGCGGCGCGCGCCGAGTGCGCGGGCGATGGACGAGGCGATGCCGCCGCCCATGGCGCCGCTGGAGGTCATCTGCATCAGCATCACGATCGGAAACACCAGCGCCATGCCGGCGAGCGCATCGGTGCCGAGCTTGCCGACGAAGTAGGTCTCGATGAGGCCGACGCAGGCCTGCGCGACCATCACCAGCACGTTGGGCGCGGCAAGGCGCAGCAGCGTGGGGACGATGGGCGCCTCGAGCAGGCGGCGCGTGCGCGGGTCGAGTTCGGTGGAGCCGTGGGGTGCGGTCATTTCTGGCGCCTTCTTGGTTCAGGCGCGGGCCGCAGCCGGCGTGGCCGACGATCCGGACTTTGCCGCGGGACGGCGGATGGTCATCACGATCAGCGCCGCCACCAGGCAGGCTGCACCGGCGGTGTAGAGCGCCGGGGTGTAGGTCAGCAGCAGCGTGCGTGCGAAGCCGGCGCCATAGGCAGCAGTTGCGGCGCCCAGTTGGTGCGCGGCGAAGACCCAGCCGAACACCAGGCCGACCTTGGCGGGACCGAAGGCGGCGCCGGCGAGCTTGACGGTCGGCGGCACGGTGGCGATCCAGTCGAGGCCGTAGAACATCGCGAAGATGCCCAGGCCGTAGATGGTGAATTCCGAGTGCGGCAGCCAGAACAGCGACAGCCCGCGCAGGCCGTAGTACCAGAAGAGCAGCTTGCGGTTGTCGTAGCGGTCCGAGAGCCAGCCCGAGAGGATGGTGCCCACGAAGTCGAAGGCGCCCATCATCGCGAGCACCGAGGCGGCGGGAACCGCGCTCATGCCGTAGTCGCCGCACAGCGAGATGAAGTGCGTCTGCACCAGCCCGTTGGTGCTCAGGCCGCAGATGAAGAAGGTGCCGGCCAGAACCCAGAAGGTGCGGTTGGTCGAGACTTCCTTGAGCACGCGGAACGGCGTGGCGAAGTTCATTGCAGGTGCTGCCGCGGCGGGGGCTGCAGGCTGCGTGCCGGGCGCTTCGCCATACGGCAGCAGGCCGACGTCGGAAGGCCGGTTGCGCATGAAGCAAAGCGCCAGCAGGCCGATGAGGATGGTGCCGATCACGATCGGCACGATGGCCGAGCGCCAGCCCCAGTGCTCGATCATCCAGGCCGCCAGCGGCAGGAACGCCAGCTGCCCCGTCGCCGAACTGGCCGTGAGCATGCCCACCACCAGCCCGCGCCGTGCGACGAACCAGCGGTTGGCCACCACCGCGCCGAGCACCAGCGCGGTCATGCCGGTGCCCAGGCCCAGCATCAGGCTCCAGAGCACGAAGAGCTGCCACAGCTGCGAGGCCATGGTGACCAGCGCCATGCCCAGCCCGACCAGCGCGAGGCCGGTGCAGACCACCGCGCGCAGGCCGTAGCGCTCCATCAGCACAGCGGCGAAGGGGCCCATGAGTCCGAAGAGCGCGAAGCGCAATGCCAGCGAGGAGGAGATTCTGCTCGGTGCTCCAGCCGAACTCCTTGCCCAGCGGCTGCAGCATGGCGCCCGGCAGGCCCAGCGCGGCCGACATGGTCAGCATGGTGAGGAAGGTGATGGCGGCGACGATCCAGCCGTAGTGGATGCCGCGGCGCTGCAGCCATGCGGAAACGGGTGTGGCGAACATGGGGCCTCTGCTGTTGGAATTGAATGGAGGAAAAAGAAGGCGAAACGGATCCCTCGCGCGGCCGGGCGCACGATGAGCGGGTTGGTCGTGGGTAAAGAAAAAGTTGAGGGGTCAGTCGTCGCTGGCGGGCTCTTCATCGCCGCCCAGCAGTTCCATGGCCTCGTCGATCAGCAGGTGCAGCGCGAGCACGCGCTCGACGCCCAGCAGCGCATTCAGCTTCTGCTGTGCGGTCTTCCAGTGCGCCAGGGCTTCGCGCCGCTTGACCTCGCCTTCCTCGGTGAGCTGCACCAGCCGGCTGCGCGCATCGGCGCCCGCGCTCTGCGCGATCCAGCCCGCGAAGATCAGCGGCTGCAGGTTGCGGCTGAGGGTGGAGGCGGTCATCTTGAGCTCGGCCGCCAGGTCGACCGGACGCGTGGGGCCGAGCCGCGCGAGGTGGGACAGCAGCGAGTACTGCGTGGTCTTGAGGCCGCTTTGCGAGACCTCGGCGTCGTAGTGCTGCGAGAGTCGTCGCGACAGCTGGCGCACCTTGAAGCTGGTGCAGCCGCGTGGCTTGGTGGGGGTGTCCATGGGCTATTATTGTATGTGCAACTATTGCATATGCAATCAACACCCCGGGACAAAGCCCCCAGAAGGAACACAGGCATGACACAAGCCGCCAGCCAGCTCGACGCATGGATCGCCGAGGAACAGAAGATCACCGGTCGCCTCGAGGCCGGCCCGGGCCCCGGCCTCGCCCGTCCCGACCAGATCGCCGGCAAGACCGGCCTCGAGATCATGCAGGCGATGCTCAACGGCGACATTCCCTACGCCGCCATCGCAAAGACGCTGGACTTCACGATCATCGAGGCGCGCCAGGGCGTGGCCATCTTCCAGGGCACGCCGCTGCCGCAACACCTGAACCCGCTGGGCACCATCCACGGCGGCTGGGTCGCGACGATGCTCGACTCGGCCCTGGGCTGCTCGGTCCACACGATGATGCCGCCGGGCCGCGCCTACACCACCGCCGAGCTCGGCGTGAATTACGTGAAGGGCCTCACGCCCAAGGTGCAGCGCGTGCGCGCCGAAGGCAAGGTGATCCACTGCGGCAAGCAGCTCGCCACCGCCGAAGCCCGCCTCTACGGCCCCGACGGCACGCTGTACGCGCATGCCACGACCACTTGCCTGGTGTTCGAGGTGCCCGCAGCGCGCTAGCGGACCGGGCAGGAAGGCGCCAGCACCACGAAGCGGGCGCCCCAGAGCAGTACCAGCCCCAGGCCCACCCACAGCAGCCAGTGCGGCCTGCGCCGCCGCACGGACAGCACCGCGGCCACGACCAACAGCGGAACCAGGTACGCGAAGGATTCGATCCGCGCGTCCAGCCCGTGGTCGATGGGCAGGGTGCAGAAGGTCAGCCCGTCGCCGCGCATCGCCGGGTCTTCCAGCATCCACTCGTAGCGGTTGCGCGGGATGGCGAACAGCATCGCGGCGCAGAACAGCGCATAGAGCGCCGACACCACCGCGAAGATCGATGCGGAAGCGGACCTCTTCAGGCTCATCGAATCGCGCGCGTGCGTCGGCTCACCTGCTGAGCAGCGACTCGACGTGCTCGCGGTGCTTCACCATGGCGCGGCCATAGGACGAGTATTCGCGCCCCGAGCTGCCCGGCGTGGCCTTCAGCGAATCGACGATGTCGGAGAGCTTGCGCTCGATGCCGCGGTTGTAGCGCGCGCCGGCCACGACGAACTGCTCTTCCGACAGGTTCTCGGTGTCCGCCCCGGGATAGTCGTGCAGCACCAGCCCCTGCAGGTGCCTCGCGACGATCTCGAGGTTGAAGAGATCCTGCTCGAGGCAGGAGACCAGCCGCAGTTCTTCCTCGTAGCTCAGGCTGTCGGGGTCCAGCCCCAGCTCGCGCACCGCGGCGCGCATCTGGATGCTCACCGCGCCGAACGAGGTCTGGCCCGGCGGCCTGGTGACCGTGAGGTTGCGGTCGACCCAGTCGGGGCCGCTCCAGTCGAAGCTGCGCAGCGCGAACATGGGCCGCTTGCTCCCGTCGGGCTTGCCGCCCACCTCGGCCCACGCAACGCTGCCGAGCAGCACCGGGGATATCTGGTACTTCTTCGCCACCGCGACGATGCGCAGCCGGTTGTAGAGCACCCAGGCGTCCTTGTAGTCGCTCAGGTGCGGAAAACCGCCGCCGAGCCGCTGGGGCAGCATCTGCCACTTGAAGGCATCCCACGACGTCCACTTCGGATAGTTGGCGTTGTCCGGCGCGCAGAACTCTCGACCACTCATCGGCACTCCCTCCGTTTCGGGAAAAGGCTGGGGCCGTTTTAGCGGGCCGGTCGCGAGTTGTCGAGCGGCGCGGGCGCCTTGTTTGCAACGATGTGCAGTAGGCCTTCGATCTGTAAGTACAAAGGCATCCTGATCCTGGCGCCCAGTGATAATTATTCTCATCCGGTACCGACAATACCCAGCAATACATCTGCGGCCGGCGCCGGAGCTTTCTAGAACACCCGCTCCTGGAGGATCTTCATGACCGAACGCTCACGCGTCCAAGGCCGCGCCGCGCGCGCTTTGCTCGGCGCCGGCGCTGCCCTGCTCGCCGCCACCGCCATCCCCGCACAGGCCGCCGCCGACGAGCTCACGCTCTACACAACGCGCGAACCGGCGCTGATCCAGCCCCTCATCTCCGCGTTCAGCGCGCAGAGCAACATTAAGGTCAACACCGTCTTCGTGAAGGACGGCCTGCTGGAGCGCGTGAAGGCCGAGGGCGCCCGCTCCCCCGCCGACGTGCTGATGACGGTGGACATCGGCAACCTGATGGACCTGGTCGACGGCGGCGTGACGCAGCCGGTGAAATCGGCCGCGCTCGAATCGGCCATTCCGGCCAACCTGCGCGGCGCCGACGGCCAGTGGTTCTCGCTCTCGCTGCGCGCGCGCGGTGCTGTACGCCGACAAGAACCTGCCGCTCACCAGCTTCCGCTACGAGGACCTGGCCAACCCCAAATACAAGGGCAAGGTCTGCATCCGCTCCGGCCAGCATCCCTACAACACCGCGCTGGTGGCCTCGCTGATCGCGCACGACGGCGAAGCCAAGGCCGAGCAGTGGCTGCGCGGCGTGAAGGCCAACCTGGCGCGCAAGGCCACCGGCGGCGACCGCGACGTGGCGCGCGACATCCTCGGCGGCATCTGCGACGTGGGCCTGGCCAACTCGTACTACGTCGGCCAGATGAAGAGCGCCAAGGAAGGCACCGACGCGCGCAAGTGGGGCGACGCCATCAAGGTGGTGCGCCCGACCTTCGCCAACGCCAAGAGCGGCGGCACGCACGTCAACATCAGCGGCGCGGCCGTGGCGAAGAACGCGCCGCAGCGCGCCAACGCGGTCAAGCTGCTCGAGTTCCTGGTGTCGGAGCCGGCACAGGCCCTGTACGCGCAGACCAACTACGAGTACCCGGTGCGCAAGGGCGTGGCGCTCGACCCGATCATCGGCCAGACCATCGGCGAGCTGAAGGTCGACCCGCTACCGCTGACCGAGATCGCCAAGTACCGCAAGCAGGCCAGCGCGCTGGTCGACAAGGTCGGCTTCGACCAGTAGCCGTGGCTCGCCCCCAGGCTGCGGCGCACTGCGTGTCGCCTCAGCCCCCATCCGGGGCAAAGCCGGTTCCACGGTGTTAATCGCAAAAACCAGAGCGCGCGCATAGGCATCTTTTGCTTCGCATGAACATAGGCGGTCGGTACGCGGGCCTGCAAGCCGCAGGCCCGGCCTGGCGCTGCGCGTCTTTCCTGATCGCCATCGGCGTGCTCGCGCCGGTGCTCACGCTGGCGTGGCTGGCATTCGGCTCGGGCCTCGGCCACTGGGGGCCGCTGTTCGCGCACGTGCTGCCGCAGGCCACGCTCAATACCGCCGTGCTGCTCGCGGGCGTCGGCACGCTGGTGCTGGTGATCGGCACCGGCTGCGCCTGGCTGGTGACGGCGCACGACTTCCCCGGACGCGGCATGCTGCACTGGGCGCTGCTGCTGCCGCTCGCAATGCCGACCTACATCGTCGCCTTCGCGTATCTCGACCTGCTGCACCCCATCGGCCCGGTGCAGGGCGCGATCCGCTGGATGCTGGGCTTCGACAGCCCGCGGCAGTTCCGCCTGCCCGATCTGCGCTCGATGCCCGGCGCGATCTTCGTGCTGGGCTTCGTGCTCTACCCGTACGTCTACATGACGGCGCGCGCGATGTTCATGACGCAGCCCGCGCACCTCATGGAAGCGGCGCGCATGCTCGGCGAAAGCCGGCGCGGCGCCTTCTTCCGCGTGGCGCTGCCGCTGGCACGGCCGGCGCTGGCGGTGGGGCTGAGCCTCGCGCTGCTGGAGACGCTCAACGACATCGGCGCTTCCGAATTCCTCGGCGTGAACACGCTCACGGTCGCGGTCTACACCACATGGATCACGCGCTCCGACCTCGCGGGCGCAGCGCAGATCGCCTGCGCGATGCTCTTCGTGGTGATCGCGCTGGTCTGGCTGGAGCGCAACGGCCGGCGGCACCAGCGCTTCGGCTCGGCGCAGCGCATGCGCGCGGTGCAGCCGCGGCGGCTGCGCGGCGCTGCGGCCTGGGCTGCGACGACGGCAGCCACGCTGCCGGTGCTGATCGGCTTCGTGGCTCCCGCTGCCTACCTGGTCTGGGAAAGCGCCAAGCGGCTGCGCCAGGGCGGCGGCATTTCGCAAGGACTGGTCGCGAGCCTGGGCAACACGCTGGCGCTGGCCGCGGGGGTCACCGCCGTCGCGGTGGCGGCCGGGCTGGTCGTGGCGTGGGCTGCGCGCAGCCAGGGCTCCGGCCCCGGCCGTGCCCGCTGGCAGGCGCGCGCTGCGACGCTGGGCTACGCGGTGCCGGGCACGGTGCTGGCCATCGGGCTGCTCACGCCGGCGCTGGCTTTCGACGCGGCCCTGGCCACGGCCTTCGGCTGGCAGGGGCTGCCGCTCATGAGCTGCGGCATGGTGCTGGTCGTGGCCTGCGCGATCCGCTTTCTCGCGATGCCGGTCGGCGGCATCGAGGCGGGGCTCTCGCGCATCCCGCCCGCCATCGAGCAGGCCTCGCGCCTGCTCGGCGAAACCACCGCCGGCACGCTGCGCCGCGTGCACCTGCCGCTGCTTCGCCCCGCCATGGCCTCCGCCGCGCTGCTGGTGTTCGTCGACGCGATGAAGGAGCTGCCGGCCACACTGCTGCTGCGGCCCGCCAACTTCGACACCCTGGCCACCTGGCTCTATGCCGAGGCCGCGCGCGGCACCTACGAGGAAGGCGCCATCGCCGCGCTCGCCATCGTGCTGGCCGGCCTGCTGCCCGTGGTGCTGCTCGCGCGCAACCAGCTGGGCACGCCTTCGGCCACACTGGCCGCCGAGAAGACACCGACATGAGCTCCCCACTGCATCTCGACGCGATCAGGCTGGCCTACGACACGCCGCGCGGCCCGCACACGGTCGTCGACGGCTTCTCGCTGGCGCTGGACGCGGGCGACATCGCCTGCCTCTTCGGCCCTTCCGGCTGCGGAAAGACGACGGTGCTGCGCGCCATCGCGGGCTTCGAGCCGCTGCGCGCCGGCACGATCCGCCTCGGTGACGTGCTGTTGTCGTCCACGCAAAAGCACCTGCCGCCCGAGCAGCGGCGCGTGGGCATGATGTTCCAGGAATACGCGCTGTTCCCGCACCTTTCGGCCGCGAAGAACGTGGCCTTCGGCCTGCGCCGGCTGGGCCGCGCCGAGCAGCAGTCGCGCGTGGCCGAGATGCTCGCGCTGGTCGGCCTTGCCGATGCAGGCGAACGCTATCCGCACGAGCTCTCCGGCGGCCAGCAGCAGCGCATCGCGCTCGCCCGCGCGCTCGCGCCCTCGCCCGCCCTGTTGCTGCTCGACGAGCCTTTCTCCAACCTCGACGGCGGCACGCGCGAGCGGCTGACGGCGGAAGTGCGCGGCATCCTCAAGCAGGCCGGGCAGACGGCCATCCTCGTGACGCACAACGAAGCCGAAGCCCACGCGATGGCCGACCGCATCGGCGTGATGCACGGCGGACGGATCACGCACTGGCTCGATACGGCGGCCTAGCACAAGCCGCCCGTTTCACGAATGGGCTTTCCGGGAAAAGGTTGTTCCGGCTCGCAAGAATCGCGGCGTTCCAGACCCACACCAGCCAAGCAAGAAAAGAACGGAAAGCCCCATGACGCAACAAGCCCTCACCCTCGTCAGCCACCTGCTGTGCCCGTACGTGCAGCGCGCCGCGATCGCCCTGCACGAGAAGAACGTGCCCTTCGAACGCGTGGTGATCGACCTGTCCAGCAAGCCGCAGTGGTTCCTCGACATCTCTCCGCTCGGCAAGGTGCCGCTGCTGAAGGTGCGCCGGCCTGACGGCGGCGAGGCCGTGCTGTTCGAAAGCAACGTTATCTGCGAGTATCTCGAAGAAACGCAGTCCGGCGCGCGCCTGCACCCTGAAGACCCGCTCACCCGCGCCGAGCACCGCGCATGGATGGAGTTCGGCTCGGCCATCCTCGGCGACCTCTGGGGCTACGAGACCACGCAGGACGCAGCCGTGTTCGAGCAGAAGCGGCAGGCGCTGCTGGCCAAGTTCCAGCGTGTGGAGGCGGCGCTGGGCGAAGGTCCCTACTTCGCGGGCGGCAGCTTCAGCCTCGTCGACGCGGTCTTCGCGCCGGTGTTCCGCTACTTCGAGGTGTTCGATGCGATCAGCGACTCGCTCATCTTCGATTCGCTGCCCAAGGTGGATGCATGGCGCAAGGCACTGGCCGCGCGCCCCAGCGTGCGCAACGCGGTGGTGCCCGAGTACCCGCAGCACCTGATGGAGTTCCTGAAGCGCCACCAGGCCCACCTGCTGACCCTGGCCGCTTGATCGCGGCGCCCGCAGGCTCACAATAGCGGGCTTCCCTCTCCACGACTACGAACAAGGCACCACGAGATGCGACTCCTCCACACCATGCTGCGCGTCGGCAACCTGCAGCGCTCCATCGACTTCTACACCAAGGTGCTCGGCATGAACCTGCTGCGCACTTCGGAGAACCCCGAGTACAAATACAGCCTCGCCTTCATCGGCTACGGCAACGGCAACCCCGACCAGGCCGAGATCGAGCTCACCTACAACTGGGGCACCGAGAGCTACGAGCTCGGCACCGCCTACGGCCACATCGCGCTCGGCGTGCCCGATGCCTACGCGGCCTGCGAGAAGATCAAGGCCGCCGGCGGCAACGTGACGCGCGAGGCCGGCCCGGTCAAGGGCGGCACCACCGTGATCGCCTTCGTCACCGACCCCGACGGCTACAAGATCGAACTCATCCAGCGCGACGAGAACGCCGCAGGCGGCGGCCTGCGCTGAGGGCCGCGCCGCCGACCCCGCCATGGCAGCCACGAAGAAACAGCCCGCGGCAACGCGCCATGTCGCGCTGCTGCGCGGCGTGAACGTCAACGGCATCACCATCAAGAGCGCCGAGCTGAAGGCGCTCTTCGTCGAACTGGGCTTCGGCGCGGTGCGCACGGTGCTCGCCAGCGGCAACGTGCTGTTCGACTCTGACGAGAGCGGCGCCGCGCTGCGCACCCGCATCGAGCAGGCGCTGCGCAAGCGCTTCGGCTACGACGCGTGGATCGTGCTGCTCACGCAGAAGACCTTGGCCGAGATCGCCACCGCCTACCCCTTCGAACGCATCGACGAGGAGCGCCATCCGTACATCGTGTTCGGCTCCGACAAGGCGATGCTCGACGAGATCATGGAAAAGGCCGGCGCGGTCGATGCCGCCACCGAGCAGTTGGAGCGCGGCAAGGGCGTTCTGTACTGGCAGTGCCCGCGCGGCGAGAGCCTCGATACGCCGGTGGCCAAGCTGCTCGGCAAGGCCCGCTACAAGTCGAGCACCACCACGCGCAACCTGCGCACGGTGGAGAAACTTCTCACCGACTGATTGATTCGTTGATCGATCAGCAGCCCAGCAGATCGGCCAGGTGGTCGATGTCGCGGGCGTGCAGGTTGTTGTCCGGCTGCGGCGACACGTCCTTCGGCCGGGCCTGGCCGAACTCGTGCGGGCGCTCGATGTAGGCCGTCTTCAGGCCGCAGGCGCGCGCGGCCGCGAGGTCGTCATGGTGCGCGGCGGCCAGCATCACCTGGCCGGGCGTCGCATCGAACACGCCCGCCACGCCAAGGTAGGTGCGCGGGTCGGGCTTGTAGGCCTTGAACACTTCGGCCGACAGGATGCAGTCCCAGGGCAGGCCCGCGCGCTTGGCCATCTCGGTGAGCAGGCCGATGTTGCCGTTCGACAGCGTGCAGATGGTGAACTTCTTCTTCAGCCGCGAGAGCCCGTCCACCGAATCGGGCCAGGCCGGCAGGCGGTGCCAGGCACGGCTCAGGTCGCGCTTGGCGCCGGCCTCGATGCTGTCGGCCAGGCTGAAGTCGTGCAGCACCTGGTCAAGCATGCTCAGGTGCAGTTCGTCGAGCAGCGTGAAGCCGCCCTCGCCCGCCGCGATGCGCTCCATCACCGCCTTCATGGCGGGCTGGTAGCCGGCGCGCCACGCGAGCGCGAAGGCCGCGCCGTCGATGCCCGGGAACACGCGCTCGACCTCGGCGGCGATGCCGCTGTGCCAGTCGACCACCGTGCCGAAGACGTCGAATGCGATGACCTTGAGATCGCTCGCGTCGAAATCCGCGCTGCTCATGGCGGCGGCGCTCAGCGCGACAGTTGGCTCGCGGCGCGTGCGAGCTGCTCGATGCGGGCCCAGTCGCCGTCGCGGATCGCGTCGGTCGGCACGATCCACGAGCCGCCCACGCAGGCCACGTTCGACAGCGCGAGGAACTCGGCCGCGTTGCCGGCATGGATGCCGCCGGTCGGGCAGAAGGTGACGTCGCCGAACGGGCCCTGCCATGCCTTGAGCATCGGCAGGCCGCCGGCCTGCAGCGCGGGGAAGAACTTCAGCTGCGTGTAGCCGTCTTCCTGCGCCGTCATGATCTCGCTGCCGGTGGCAACGCCGGGCAGAAGCGGCAGGCCGATGTCGTGGCAGGCCTTGCCGACGGAGCGCGTGTAACCCGGGCTCACGCCGAACTTCGCGCCGGCCAGCGCCGCGGCCTGCGCGTCGGCGGCGCTGCGGATGGTGCCAGCGCCGGCCACGGCCTCGGGCACGTCCTTGGCGATGGCCTCGATGCACTGCAGCGCCTGCGGCGTGCGCAGCGTGACCTCGAGCATGCGGATGCCGCCGGCCACGAGGGCGCGCGCGAGCGGGATGGCGTCCTTCACGTCGTTGAGCACGATCACCGGAATGACCGGGGCGTCGCGCATCACTTCGAGGGGGGTGAGTTTTTCAGTCATTTGCTGGCTCCAATCGGTTACGTATGCATCGCGCTCTGTGAGGACCGCCCCTGGTCACAGCCAGGTGCAGGCGCCCTCCTCGGCGGCCAGTGCATTGCGGCGCATGCCTGCGAACAGCTCGCGGCCGAGGCCGTGGCCGTCGGCGACGCGCTGCGCCTCGGACATGGTGGCGACCTCGCGGGCGGCCCATTCGTCCTCGGGCAGCAACACGGCGAGCGTACCCGCTACCGAATCGAGGCGAATCAGGTCGCCGTCGCGCACCTTGGCCAGCGGCCCGCCGGCGGCGGCCTCGGGCGAGACGTGGATCGCGGCCGGGATCTTGCCCGAGGCGCCGCTCATGCGGCCGTCGGTGACCAGCGCCACGCGGAATCCCTTGCCCTGCAGCACCGACAGCGGCGGCGTCAGCTTGTGCAGCTCGGGCATGCCGTTGGCCTGCGGGCCCTGCCAGCGCACCACGCAGACCACGTCGCGCTCCAGCTCGCCGGCAGTGAACGCCTTCTGCAGCGCGGCCTGCGAGTCGAACACGCGCGCGGGCGCCTCGATGACGTGGCGGTCGTCTGGCACCGACGACACCTTGATGACGCTGCGGCCCAGGTTGCCGCTCAGCAGCTTGAGGCCGCCGGTAGCGCTGAACGGATTGGCGACGGTACGGGTGACGGCATCGTTCTGCAGCGCGGCGCCCGGCGTCCATTGCAGGCGCTTCTGGTCCTGCTCGCCGGCTTGCTCCGTCAGCGACGGAATGTTCGCGAATTCGCGGATGCCGCCCGAACGCACCGTCAGCACGTCGGCGTGCATCAGGCCGGCATCGACCAGCTCGCCGATCACGAGGCCCGGACCGCCCGAGGCCTGGAACTCGTTCACGTCGGCGCTGCCGTTGGGGTACACGCGGGTCAGCAGCGGCACCACGTCGGAGAGTTTGGAGAAGTCGTCCCAGTCGATCAGGATGCCGGCGGCGCGCGCCACGGCCACCCAGTGGATCAGGTGGTTGGTGGAACCGCCCGTGGCGAGCAGCGCGACCATGGCGTTGACGATGCAGCGCTCGTCGACCATCTCGCCGATGGGCGGGCAGTCGAACGGAGCGTTGCCCGCCTTGCCAAGCACGGTGCGCACCGCCTCGCGCGTGAGCGTCTCGCGCATCGCGTCGCCGGGTTGGATGAACGCGGTGCCCGGCACGTGCAGGCCCATGGCCTCCAGCAGCATCTGATTGCTGTTGGCGGTGCCGTAGAAGGTGCAGGTGCCGACCGTGTGATAGGCGGCCATCTCGGCGTCGAGCAGGCCCTGGCGGCCGACGAGGCCCTGCGCCGCCTGCTCGCGCACCTTCGACTTGGCGCTGTTCGACAGGCCCGAGGGCATCGGGCCGGCCGGCACGAAAACCGTGGGCAGGTGACCGAAGTGCAGCGCACCGATCAGCAGACCCGGCACGATCTTGTCGCACACGCCGAGCATCAGCGCCGCGTCGAACATGTCGTGCGTGAGCGCGACGGCAGTGCTCATCGCGATGACGTCGCGGCTGAAGAGGCTCAGCTCCATGCCGGGCGTGCCCTGGGTCACGCCGTCGCACATGGCGGGCACGCCGCCGGCCACCTGGGCGGTGGCGCCGAGGCTGCGGGCCTCGTTCTTGATGATGTCGGGGTAGCCCTGGTACGGCGCGTGGGCCGAGAGCATGTCGTTGTAGGCGGTGACGATGCCGATGTTGGGCGCGCGCTCGGCGACCACGCGGAACTTGTCGTTGGCCGGAATGCCGGCCACGGCATGCGCGACGTTGGCGCAGCCCATGCGGTCGGAGCCGCGGTCGCGGTTGCGGATTTCGGCAAGGCGGGCGAGGTAGGCGCTGCGCAGCCCCTGGCTGCGCTCGCGGATGCGATCGGTGACGTCGCGGACGGTGGGGTTCGTGCTGCTGCTCATGGGGGTCGATGGCTCCTGCTGCATGTCGCCGGAGCGACTGTGGGCCTGGAAGGCCATGGTAACAAGCCAGGCGTGCGGGCCCGATGAAATCCGAGCGCAGGGCAATACGAATTTACCCGTTTGCATCCTGTGACGAAGCACACGCAAAAAAGCCCGGCGTGGCCGGGCTTCCTGGGGAATAGGCGCAAGGGGCTTTCAGTCGACCAGCTTGACCTCGACGCGACGCGCCTCGGCGTTGTTGCCCGAACCGGCCGTGACGGCGGGCTTCTGCAGATCGACCTTGGCGGCCGGCACGCCCAGGCCCACGAGCACGTCGCGCACCATCTCGGCGCGCTTCTTCGCGAGCTGCTCGTTGATGGCGGCGTCGCCGGTGGTGTCGTGGAAGCCCGAGATCACCGCCTTGCGGCCGCTCTCGACGCCCTTGATGACCGCGGCCAGCGCTTCGGCGGCGCCCGGCGCGAGGTCGGCGCTGCCGGTCGCGAAGTAGAAGTTCACCACGCCGTCGACCACGCGGATGCTCGCGCCGTCGGGGATGACCACGGTCACCGTCTCGGTGACCTCTGCCACCTTGGGCGCCGCGCCGGCGGGCGGCGCCGAAATCACCACCGCAGCCGCAGCGGGCTTGGCGACCGCCACGTTGGCCGCGTTGGTGTGGGCCTTGTGCCAGAGCACGATGCCGATCACGAAGAAGATCACCAGCGCGATCAGCGCCATGACGAATCCGAGGATGAAGTTCTGCTGGCTGTCGTCGTCGCTCATCGGGGGTCTTGCTCCGTAGGGAAGTGGCCGGTAAATAATGGTGCGGTGAACCATGATCAGGAAATTGTAGGTGCCGCTTCCGTCACGCCCGTGTCGGACCCTGCCCCGAACCCCGGTCCGCCGGGACTCGATCCCATGCCCAGGCCCCTGCGCGACCCGCAGCCCATGCTCGAGCGCGCCATCGCCGACTGGGGCGGGCACGAGGACCTCTGGCTCTTCGGCTACGGCTCGCTGATATGGCGGCCCGAATTCGGCTTCACCGAGCGCCGCCCGGCCTGGGTGCACGGCTGGCACCGCGCGCTGAAGATGTGGAGCCGCGTGAACCGCGGCAGCGTGCAGACGCCCGGCCTCGTGTTCGGGCTGCTGTCCGGCGGTAGCTGCCGCGGCATGGTGTTCCGCGTGCCGAAGGCCGACGGCCTCGAAACGCTGCGCCGGCTCTGGCTGCGCGAGATGCCCACCGGCGTGTACGACCCGAAATGGCTGCGCTGCGGCACCGCCCAGGGCGATGTGCGCGCGCTGGCCTTCACGCTCTCGCGGCGCAGCCCCAACTTCACGGGCGAACTCAGCGACGAGCGCTACCGCCACATCTTCGCCAATGCCGTGGGCCGCTACGGTAGCTCGCTCGACTACGCCCAGCAGACGCTGCTGGAGCTGCAGCGCCATTCGATCCACGATGCCGCGCTGGCGCGGCTGGTGGCGCTGGCCGAAGTGAAGCAGCAGCTCGCATCGGAGAATGCGGCTGATTGCGATGCGCCGCAGGCTCCGGTATATGTTCCGGGGTCGGCAGACAAGTCTTCATCCCAACCTTCCGGATCCAACAAGGAAAACACATGAACCAAAGTCGTCTCATCGCCACCGGCGGCGCCCTCCTCGCCTCGGCCCTCCTGGCCGCCTGCGGCAGCATGGGCGGCAAGCCGAGCACCGCCGTCGAGCTGGTGCCGACCGCCGCGATCACGCCCAACCCGACGCGCGGCACGGTGACCTTCACCGCCCTCGACCACGGCGTGCGCGTGGCAGGCGAAGTGCGCGGCCTGGTGCCGGGCAGCGAGCACGGCTTCCACATCCACGAAAAGGGCGACTGCGGCGACAACGGCAACGCCTCGGGCGGCCACTTCAACCCGACCGGCGGCACGCACGGCAAGTTCGGCGCGCCGGGCAGCCATGCGGGCGAACTGCCCAGCCTGCGGGCCGATTCCAGCGGCGTGGCGCGTTTCAGCCTCGAAGACCACTCGATCTCGCTCACCCCGGGTGCCGCCAACAGCGTGATCGGCCGTGCGCTGGTGGTGCACCGCGACCCCGACGACTTCACGACGCAGCCCGCGGGCAATTCGGGCCCGCGCATCGCCTGCTCGGTGATCGCGAAGCCCTGACGGCAGAAGACAGAGAAGAAAAGGAAGGCTAGGCGCCCTCGCGCGCCAGCCACAGCGCCTCGGCCTGCGCCAGCGCTTCGGGCGTGTCGATGTCGGTGACCACGCCCACGTCGTCCACCGCGAGGTCGGTGACCGAACCGGTGGCACGCATCGCTCGCAGGACCGACGCCGCGCCGGCCGCACCCTCCAGCGCCGCCAGCTGTGCGCCGCACACGGCGGCGAAGCCCACCGGGTGGCCCCGCTCCCCCCGATACTGCGGCTGAACGGCATTCACCGCGCCGCCCAGGGCGGCCGCCACGGCGTGCAGCGTCTGCGGCCGCACCAGCGGCAGATCGCCCGGCAGGATCAGCCAGCCCGCCGCGCCCGGCGTGGCGCGCACGGCGGCCGCTATCGAATCGCCCATGCCGGGGTGCCCGGCGTCTTCCACGTGCCAGGGCAAGCCGCTGGCGCGCACCGCGTCGAGCGTGCGCTCCAGCACCGGCCTGCCGGCCAGCAGCGCCCTGAGCTTGGAGCCGGTGCCGCCGGCCGCGATGAAGCGCTCTCCACGGCCCGAGGCCAGCACGATCACCACCGGGGAATTCGCCTTCTGCGTCGTCATGGGCCGAGTATGTGCGCAACAATCCCGGCATGACTTCCCCTCTTTCCAAAGACGCGCTGGCCGCGCTGCGCAAGAGCTACGAGCGCGCCGAGCTCGACGAGACCCGCAGCGCCGACGATCCGCTCAGGCAGTTCGAACGCTGGCTCACCGAGGCCGTCGAGGCGCAGGTGCCCGAGCCCAACGCGATGACGCTGTGCACCGTGGGCAGCGACCTGCGGCCATCGAGCCGCATCGTGCTCATCAAGGGCTACGACGCGCGCGGCATCGTCTGGTACACCAACTACGAGAGCCGCAAGGGCCGCGAGCTCGCGGGCAACCCGTATGCGTCGCTGCAGTTCCACTGGGTCGAGCTGGAGCGCGTGGTGCGCATCGAGGGCCGCGTGGAAAAGGCCGGCGCCGATGAAAGCGACGCCTATTACGCGAGCCGTCCGCTCGATTCGCGCATCGGCGCCTGGGCCAGCCCGCAGAGCGAAGTGATCAGCGGCCGCGAGGTGCTGGTGAAGAACGCCGCCGTGTTCGCAGCCAGGCATTTGCTCTCGCCGCCGCGCCCACCGCACTGGGGCGGCTACCGGCTCGTGCCCGACCGCTGGGAGTTCTGGCAGGGCCGCAAGAGCCGGCTGCACGACCGGCTGCGCTACAGGCTCGAGGGCGCGGATTGGGTGCGCGAGCGCCTGGCTCCGTGAAGCGGATCGTCGTCAAGCCTCGCAACCGACCACCTTGAATTCGACGCGCCGGTCCAGTGCGTCGCTCGCATCGTCGGCGCCCGTGCCGACGATATTCTCGCGGAACCCCATGCCCGATTCGCGCAGCTTCTTCGACAGCGGCGGGGCCTCGCCCACCAGTTTTGCTTTCACGCTGGTCGCGCGCTGCAGCGACAGCCGCTCGTTCACCGCTTCTGAACCGGTCCGGCTGGTGTGGCCCGTGACCACCACGCAAGAATCGATCTGCGCTGCCTGCCGCGCGATCTGGCGCAGCCACATCGGATAGGCGGCGCTGATCTTCGGATCGGAAAGAAAGTCGGTCGAGCCCGGCTTGAACAGGAACTTCACGCTCAGGTTGTTGGTTTCGAGCCCCAGCCGGGCGATGGTGCCGAATGTCTTCTCGGCATCGGCCGTGCGGCCCAGTTGCGACTGCGTGAGGTACAGCCCGCTGTAGATGCGCAGCTGCTGGCCGTCGGGCCGCTTCGACGCAGCTTCGTAGCGGCTCAGCGCCTCGCTCATGCGGCCGGCCTCGTAGGCGGCGGTGGCTTCCTGCAGCACGGTGGCAGTCGGCAGGCGTTCCAGGTACAGGGCGTCTGCGGCCTGGCCGGGCTGCGTTTCGGCGGTGCGGATGTAGCCCTCCACGCCGCGGTCCTTGCCGTTCACCGGACTGTCGCGGAAGAAGGCGGTGGGGCGGGTGTCGAGCGAGGCGTCGCTGATGCGCGTCACCGACTGCGCGATCACCACGCCGCTCTTGATCTCGGTGAGCGCGAGGTTCAGCCTGTAGGGCGCGCCCGAGGCGTCCTTGTCGCGCACCAGCGTGCCGTTGAGCACGTACTGCGCGTTGCCGATCTCCGTGGCGTTGAAGGGCGAGACGGTGAACTGCTTGAACTGCGCCTGCATGCGCTGGACGATGCGCTGCTCGGCCACGCGCGTCACCTCGGTCTGCTGGCCGCTCGCGCCCTCGAGCAGCGGGTCGATCACGATGCGGCGCTGCGTGAGCGTCGACTCCACCTTGGCCAGGAATGCCGGCAGCTTCTGCGTCTGCACCATCAGGTCGTCCACCGCCTGGTTCACAGCCTGGTCGAAGGGCATCGCGTTGCCGGTCGCGGGACGGTGCGCGCAGGCCGCGGCAAGCACGGCGGCGGCGCACAGCGCGAGCATGCGCAGCGCCAGGCGGGCTCGTTGGATGGTGGTCGTCATCAGCATTGGCTCCTCAATGTCTTCATGTCCTGGTCCGACAGCGGCTCGCCGACGGCGGCGCGCATGTTGATTTCGCTGCAGCGCTTCGACGGCGCGGGGCGCGGTGCCGCTGCGGCCTCCCTCTGCACCGGAGGGGGTGCCGACGGCGGCGGCGCGACCGGCTGCGGGCGTGCCCTGGCCGCCGGCTTCGGCTTCGACGGCATTTCCTCCGCCTTGTCCGCCTTATCCGCCTTCTCGGCCTTGCCGGCGCCGGACGATTCGGCCGGCTCGCGCGGCACGTTCGCCGACAGGCACGGCGTGCGGCATGGCTTGGCCTCGGCGGCATCCGCGGCCCGCACGGGACGGCCGTGCAGCGCGATCACCGTCGCGACCACCGCCATAGCAAGAAGGGCCGAAGAGCGCGCCGGGTGAATCATCAGCCGGCAAATGTAGGGGCCGGAAGGCCGCGCGGCATCTCGCCAAACGGCCACCCTGCCGAACGGCATAGGCGCGCCGCGTGAAAGCGCCAAGGTGCTAACGCGAAAGTGCGCGGCAGGCTATGGGGATGAGCGCGAAGGACTCAGCGCAGCCACTGCACGCACATCATCACGAGCGTGAGCGTGGCCAGCGCCAGCACCGTCGAGACGGCGACGCTGGCCGTCACCAGGTCTTCGGCCGTGCGATAGCGCTGCGAGAACAGGAACACGTTGGCGCCGATCGGCAGCGCCGCAGCCACCACCATCACCGTGAGCGGAATGCCGCGCACGCCCAGCAGCCAGCCGATGAGCGCCACCAGCAGCGGATGCAGCAAGTTCTTCACCAGCGCCTGCACCAGCGCGCCGCGCCAGTGCCGCCCGATGGGCGTGAGCGCGAGCGTGATGCCCACCATCACCAGCGCGATCGGCCCGAAGGCCTGGCCCAGCAGCTGGATCGGCTTGTCGATGGCTTCGGGCATGACCAGCCCGGTCTGCGCGAAAAGCAGGCCCGCGATGATCGGCAAGGGCACCGGATGGATGATGGCGTTGCGCAGCGCGCGCATCACGGTGCGCGCCATCGAGGGACGCTTCTCACCGCCGGAGGCTCCGGCCTGCTCGCGCGCCACGGCCAGCTCCAGCACCACGGTGGCGCTGGTCAGCAGCACCAGCGAATGCAGCGAGATCAGCGTGAGCAGCACCACCATGCCCGCCTCGCCGTAGGCCAGGCCGATCAGCGCGATGCCGATCATCACGGTGTTGCTGTAGGTGTTGGCCAGCGCGATCACCGCGGCCGTGCGGTTGAATCCGCGCAGCGCCAGCGTGCCCGCGAACAGCAGGCCGGAGGCGATGAAGTACGCCGCCACCGGCTTGAGGCTCAGTTGCTCGACGTGCACCGTGCTCATTGCGCGGAACAGCAGCGCCGGCGCGAGCAGCAGGAAGATGAGGTGAGAAAGATCCTTCACCGCGCCGCCGCCGATCCAGCGCCGCTTGCCGGCCAGGTAGCCCACGGCGATCAGCACGACCACGGGGACGAGCGAGGAGATGACGAAGGAATTCACCCGGCGAGGATAGCCGAGGGGTCAGTCGCCTTGCTCCTTCCCCCTCTGGGGGAAGGTCGGGATGGGGGCAGGCGGCGCTTGAATGGCTGCGGCTTCATCGGACGCCGCTTGCCCCCACCCCTGCCCTCCCCCAGAGGGGGAGGGAGACAGGCACCGATCAGAACGTCACGCGCAGCCCGACCTTCATCGAGCGGCCCGGCAGCGGCGCGTTCGGATACACCGTCGTCGTCAGGATCGAAGTCGCGCTGTAGGCCAGCTTGTTGGTGATGTTGTCCATGCGCGCGTACCAGGTGAGGTTGGCGCGCTGCACCTTCATGCGGTAGGTGATGGCGGCGTTCCACAGCGTGTAGGCATCGGTCTCGCGCGCGCCCACCGAGGGCACGCGGCGTTGCGCCGCGTTGTAGTCGAAGCCGAAGCGCGCGCCCCAAGGGCCGTTGTTGTAGGCCAGCGTGGCCCCCAGGCGCAGCGGCGCGATGCGCGGCAGCGGCTCGCCGGTGTCGAGGTTCTTGGCGCGCACGATGTCGCCGCGCCACTCCAGGTCGAGCGTGCCCGCATCGCCCATGCGCGCGAAGCCGTCGGAGCCCAGCAGGCGCAGGTTGCCGTTGGCCTCGATGCCGGTGAAGCGCGCGCGCACGCCGCCGTAGACGTACTCGGCCAGCGTATCGGTGGCGCCGGGCTCGGCCACGTTGCCTTCCTCGTCGAGGCTGCGTCCCGTCGCCGTCAGGCCGATGTAGTTGCTGAAGCGCGTGACATAGGCATTCACGCGGGCCGTATTGGGGCCCGACTTCCATTGAGCGCCCAGGTCGAAGCCGGTGGACTTCTCCTTCTTCAGGTTCGGGTCGCCCACTTCCCAGGCGCCCGTTGCCACGTGGGGGCCGTTGGCCAGCAGCTCGTAGTCCTTGGGCGCGCGCTCGGTATAGGCGAGGTTCGAGGTCAGCTGCCACTGCGGCGCGAGATTCACCAGCGCACCGAATGCCGCGCTGTGCGGATTGAAGGTGCGCTCGCCGATGGCGAAGCGTGTCACCGTCGGATCGTCCGGATAGCCCAGCGAGCGGATGCGCACCTGCTCGCTGCGCGCGCCGAAGCTCAGGCGGCCCCACGACGTGCCGTATTCCTCGAACAGGAACAGAGCGTTGGTGCGCGTGCGGCTATGCGGCGCAAAGGCTTCCTCCCCATCGGCGGCGAAGCGGTTGGTCTCGCTGCTGAAGCCGACCAGGCCCTCGAAGTTGCCGATCTTCTGGTGGCGCGCCTCGATGCGCAGGTCATTGCTCATGTTCGAGAAGGTGGTGCCGGGCGTGCCGCCCTCGAACTCGGTGTGGCGGTAGTTCGTGTGGCTGAGCTTGGCGTGGATGCTGCTGATGAAGCCGCCCGGGCGCCATTCGCCTTCCAGCGCGTAGCGGTCGGACTTCATGTTGATGGTCACGTCGTCCTCGGCGACCGTGCCGTACTTGCTGCGGTAGCTGCTGACCGACGCGCCGATGTAGCCCTGGTCGAAGAACACCGTGCCGCCGAACGCGCCGCCGTTCGCCTCGTTGGCGGAGTTGCAGATCTTGCGCGCAGTCCAGGGCGAGCCGGGCTTGCTGCATTCGAGCGTGATCGGCACCGAGACATCCTTGGAGTCGCGGTTGAAGGCGTCGACGTGCACCGCGACGCGGTCGTTGCCGCCTTCGAGCACCACGCCGCCGTTCTTCTCCTTGTTGCCGGTGGAATAGCCCATGTCGGCGCGGCCGCCGAAGCCGTTGATCGGCTCCGTGGGAATGCGGTTGTCGATCACGTTGACCACGCCGCCCACGGCGCTGCCGCCGTATTGCAGCGCCGACGGGCCGCGCAGCACCTCGATGCGCTCGGTGACGAGCGAGTCGACGGGCACGGCATGGTCGTAGCTGAGCGACGAAGCATCGGGCGCGGCGCCGCCGTTCTGCAGGATGCGGATGCGGTCGCCGTCCTGGCCGCGAATGATCGGCCGGCTGGCGTTGGGGCCGAAGTAGCTGCTGCTCACGCCGGGCACGTTGTCCAGCGTCTGGCCGAGGGTCGATTCGGAGCGCAGCAGAAGCTTGTCGCCCGAGAGCGTGGTGGTCGGCGCGATCAGTTCGGAGGCGCCGAGCGGATTGCCTGTGACGGTGATCTCGCGCAGGCTCGCGGCGTCGGCGGGTTGGGGCTGGGCGGCCGGGGCGGCATCAGTTGCCTGCGCCTGGGCCATGCTTGCGAAGGAGGCAAGCGAAAGAACGGCAACGCCGATGGCGTTGCGACGGAAATTGGGGGTCATGAATGGACACTCGGTGAATCAAGAGACGACCGACCGCCACCGCGCGCGAAGCGGGTGCAGCAGCAATCGGGAACAGGGGATTCAGCGAGTGGAAGGCGGGCCGCGCGCGTCGAACAGCGCGACCCAGCGGGCGATGGCCTCGCCCTGCAGGAAAGCGAAGGTGGCCGACGGCAGCAGCATCGGCAGCACCACCAGCGGCACGCCGGGCGCGGCCGAGCCGTGGGAAAGCTGGTCGTACAGCCGGCACTCGGCATCGGTGTGATCGCCGAACAGGCCGGCCAGCTGGTGCCCGGCATGCTTGTGGGCGACCTGCAACGCCTGCTCCGCCGCGGCTGGCAGGCCCGGCACGTGCAGGGCACGGTGCATCAGCCCCAGCGTGCCCGCGAACCACAGCGCGACCGCCAGCGCGAACACGAGCGCGCGGGTCGAGCGGGTGCGGTGCTGGCGGATGGCGAGGTGCACGGAAAAGGGGGTTGGCCGGCCGGTCAGGCCTTCAGGCGCGAGGCGAAGGTCTTCTGGAACTTCTCGACCTTCGGGCCCACGACGAACGCGCAGTAGCCCTGGTTCGGGTTGTTCAGGAAGTAGTCCTGGTGGTAGGCCTCGGCCGCCGAGTAGTTGGAAAGCGGCGCCACCTCGGTGACCACGGGGGAGCGGTAGGTCTTGCTGGCCTCGATCTCGCGGATCACGTCTTCGGCCACCTGCTTCTGGGCATCGTCCGTGTAGTAGATGCCGCTGCGGTACTGGGTGCCGACGTCGTTGCCCTGGCGGTTGAGCGTGGTCGGGTCGTGCACGACGAAGAAGATCTCGAGGATCTCGCGCAGGCTGATCTGCGCCGGGTCGAATTCGAGCTTCACCACCTCGGCATGGCCGGTGCGGCCGGTGCAGACCTGCTCGTAGCTCGGATTGATGGTCTGGCCGTTGCAGTAGCCCGATTCGACGTCGAGCACGCCCTGGACGCGGTCGAAAACCGCCTCGGTGCACCAGAAGCAGCCCCCGCCCAGAACGATGGTTTCGGTGGGCGACGATGAAGTGGACATGGTGCTGCTCCGGCGGAGGTTGAAAAGGCGAACCCGATATTGTCGCGGCTTGACGTGACGGATGCCCGTCACTACATTACTAACCAACGAGTCATTAAGACATGCCTACGCCCCGCTCCTTCGTCGACAAGATCTGCCCGGTGCGCGCCAAGCGCGAGCGCCGGAAAGAGGCACGCCCCGGCGAACTGCTGGCGGCCGCGCTCGATCTGTTCGTGGAAAAGGGCTTTGCGGCGACACGCTCGGAAGAAGTGGCGGCGCGTGCCGGGGTTTCCAAGGGCACCCTCTTCCTCTACTTCCCGAGCAAGGAAGAGCTGTTCAAGGCCGTGGTCGTCGAAAACCTCGGCGGCCGTTTCACTGAGTGGAATGCCGAGTTCGAGGCCTTCGAGGGCACCACCGCCGACATGCTGCGCTACTGCATGACCGTATGGTGGGAACGCGTCGGCAAGACCCAGGCCTCGGGCCTGACCAAGCTCATGATGAGCGAGGGCGCCAATTTTCCCGCGCTCGCGGAGTTCTACCGCGAGCAGGTGGTCCGGCCCGGCCACGACCTGCTGCGGCGCATCTTCCAGCGCGGCATCGACAGCGGCGAGTTCGCGCCGATGGACGTCGACCACGCGATCTACTCGGTGGTCGCGCCCATGGTCTTTCTCATGCTCTGGAAGCATTCGGCCATGGTCTGCGTCGACGGCGCCGCGGCGCTCGACCCCGAAAAGTACCTGGCGACCCAGGCCGAAGTGGTGATCAACGGCCTCAGCGTGCGTCCCGGAAGGCCGACCGAACCGGGGGTGTCATCGGCGGCACCTAAAATTGAAGGTTTGTCCTGAGCCCACAAGGAAAGCCACGCCATGAACCCCACCCCCACCCTCGAGCGCTTGCGCTTCAACATGATCGAGCAGCAGATCCGTCCCTGGGACGTGCTCGACAACGACATCCTCGAGCTGCTGGCCCAGATCCACCGCGAGGACTACGTGCCCGACGCGCACCGCACCCTCTCGTTCTTCGACATGGAACTGCCGCTGCTCGACGGCTCCGTGCCCGGCGAGATCATGCTGTCGCCCAAGGTCGAGGCCCGCACGCTGCAGGACCTGCACATCCAGAAGCACGAGAGCGTGCTCGAGATCGGCACCGGCTCCGGCTTCATGGCCGCCCTGCTGGGCGCCCGCGCCGCCCAGGTGCTCTCGCTCGAAATCAACCCCGTGCTGGCCGCCCGCGCCGCCGAGACGCTGCGCCGCAACGGCGTGACCAACGTCGAAGTGCGCAATGCCGACGGCGCCGTGCCCCTGCCCAGCGGCCCCAGCTTCGACGTGATCGTGCTCAGCGGCTCCGTCGCGCGCATTCCACAGAACCTGCTGGGTTCGCTGAAGGTCGGCGGCCGCCTCTCGGCCATCGTGGGCGAAGAGCCGATGATGCGCGCGCACTTCGTCACCCGCACCAGCGAGAGCAAGTGGGACACCATCCAGCCCTGGGACACGGTGGCCCCGCGCCTGCTGAATTTCCCCGAGCCCTCGCGCTTCTCGTTCTGAGCAGACGGTTGACCGAAGCATGATCGACCAAGTCCGCCCCGCCGACCTCGCCGCCTGGTTCGCGCAGAACGCCGACGCAGCCCCCGTGCTGCTCGACGTGCGCGAGCCCTGGGAGCTGCAGACGGCGAGCGTCGCGCCCCAGGGCTTCACCCTGGTGGCGATTCCGATGAACGAGATTCCCGGGCGGCTGGCCGAGCTGAGCGACGGCCAACCCGAACTCAGGATTGCCTGCTTATGCCATCACGGCGCGCGCAGCCAGCGCGTGGCCGCCTTCCTGAACCAGAACGGCTTTGACCAGCTCGCCAACGTGGCGGGCGGCATCGACGCCTGGTCCTCGCACGACCCATCGGTCCCGCGCTACTGATTCTTTCCCCCAAGGACGTTCAATGCCCCCCAGGCCCCGGCTTTCGCCTCTTTCCGCAGCACTCGCAACCACCTTCGCAGTCCTGCTCGCATCGCCGGCCCTGACCCAGGCCCAGACACTGAACGAACTCTACGAATCCGCCCGCGGCTTCGACGCCACCTACCAGGGCGCACGAGCCCAGTACGACGCGAGCATCGCCCGCGCCGCGCAGGCCAAGGCCGGCATCCTGCCCGCCGTGGGGCTCACGGCCGGCGTGACGCGCAGCGACCTCGACATCGACACCCTCACGGGCGCCGGCCGGGGCACCTCGGCCTCGCGCGACTTCACCACGCAGAACGTCGGCATCAACGCCACGCAGCCGCTGTACCGGCCCGCCAACTGGGCCACCTACGAGCAGGGCAAGCGGCAGGCCGATATCGCTCAGGCAGTGCTCACCATTGCCGAGCAGGACCTGATCGTGCGCGTGAGCCAGGCCTACTTCGACGTGCTCGCGAGCCAGGACAGCCTGGCGCTCGTGCGCGCGCAGAAGGTCGCCGTGGCCGAGCAGCTGGCTTCGGCCAAGCGCAACTTCGAGGTAGGCACCTCCACCATCACCGATTCGCGCGAGGCCCAGGCCCGCTACGACCTGGTGATCGCGCAGGAGATCGCGGCGGAGAACGACCTGCAGGTGAAGAAGGTGGTGCTCGACCAACTGGTCGGCCGTCCCGGCAGCGTGCCGGTGCCGCTTGCCGTGCCCGTGGTGCTGCCGACGGCGACGCCCGCCGACATCAACGCCTGGGTCTCGCAGGCCGACGAGGCGCATCCCGCCATCCGGCAGGCCCGCCTGGGCCTGGACGTGGCCGGACTCGAGGTGGACAAGGCCAAGGCCGGCCACAAGCCCACGCTGGACGCCAACCTGGGCTACAACGTCACCCGCAACCCGACCGGCACCAGCACGAGCACCGTGGGCACGCGCGTCAACGCGGCCACGGTGGGCGTCACCTTCAACCTGCCGCTTTTCGCCGGCTTCGCCACCGAGAACCGCATCAAGGAAACGCTGGCGCTCGAAGACCAGTCGCGCAGCGTGCTCGACGGCACGCGCCGCAGCGTGGCGCAGGCCACGCGCGCGGCCTACCTCGGGCTCGTCTCGGGTGCGGGGCAGGTGAAGGCGCTCGAAGCGGCCGAGGCCTCCAGCCAGAGCGCGCTCGACGCCAACCGGCTCGGCTACCAGGTCGGCGTGCGCATCAACATCGACGTGCTGAACTCGCAGAGCCAGCTCTACCAGACCAAGCGCGACCTCGCGCAGGCGCGCTACAACGTGCTGCTGGGCAACCTGAAGCTACGCCAGGCCAACGGCACGCTGACCACCGACGACATGAACGCGATCAACGCGACGCTGGCGAGCAGCGGCAGCGTGCCGGCCGTGCCGCCGGCCATCGGCCCCGACCGCGGCACGACTTCGCCCGCGGTGCCCGTGGCGCCGCAGAGCATTCCCGTGGTTCCGCCGGTGCAGACGCCGCAGTTCAATCCCCCGGCGCCAACGATGCCGACGGCACCCGTGCCGCCGGTCATTTTGAATCCGCCGGTGCGCTGAGCCTTCCCCCCCAGAGGGGGAAGGAGCCGGAGGCAATTCAGTCCAGCGTGGGTTCCGCGCGCGGCGGTTGTTGCGGATCGTCGTCCAGCGGCGCATTCACCGTGTCCACCGGCTCGGCCGCCTGCGCAATCGCCAGCACGGCAGCCGCCGTGCGCTCGGCCGCTCCACGGTTCGAGGATGCAAAAGCCAGCGCAGCCTGCGCCATCGCGGCACGGCGCTCGGGGTTTTCGACCAGCTTCAGCGCGGCCGTCACGGCCTGCTCCATGCCCTCGACGCGCAGCGACGCGCCGGCAGCCAGCGAGAGCTGCGCCGCCTCCGCGAAATTGAAGGTCGACGGGCCCATCACCACCGGGCAGCCGCAGGCCGCCGGTTCGATCAGGTTCTGCCCGCCCAGCGGCTCGAAGCTGCCGCCAAGCAGCGCCACGTCGGCCAGGCCGTAGTACAGCGCCATCTCGCCCAGCGAGTCGCCCAGCCAGATCTCGGCCTCGGCCGGCTGGCCGGCGGCGCTGCGGCGCGCCACCGCGAAGCCTTCGGCCTCGATCAGCGCCGCGACCTCGTCGAAGCGCTGCGGATGGCGCGGCACGATCATCCATTGCACGTCGTGCACGCGCTTGGAAATCGAGCGGATCGCGCCCTGCTCCGGCGGCACCGGCGACGTCGCGCCGAAGCGCTTGAGCACTTCGAGCAGCATGCGCTCCTCGCCGTCGCGCGAGCTTGCGAGCACCACCATCGGCTTGGGCAGGCGCTCGCGCAGCGAGGCGGCCGTGGCGAGCTGGCGCGCGTCGGGCGTGGCGTCGAACTTCAGGTTGCCGTAGATGCCGGCCACCTTGGCGCCCAGCGACACCAGCCGGTGCGCATCGGCTTCGGTCTGCGCCCACACGGCCGTGAGAGACGAATATGCGGGCCGCGCCAGCCATGCGAGGCGCTCGGCCGCCGCCAGCGACTTCTCGTTGAGACGCGCGTTGGCCAGCACCAGCGGAATGCGGCGCTCGGCGCAGGCGGCCGTCATCTCGGGCCAGACCTCGGTTTCCATCAGCACGCCGATGCGCGGCTGGAAGCGGTCGAGGAAGCGGCGCACTGCGCCCGGCGTGTCCCAGGGCTGCCAGACCTGCGTATCGCCAGGCTCAAGCAGCTTGGCGCCCTCCTCTCGGCCGGTGGCCGTGCCGTGCGTGAGCAGGATCGGCACGCCCGGATACTGGCGCCGCAGCTCGGCAATCAGGATCGCGGCCGCGCGCGTCTCGCCGAGCGAGACCGCATGCACCCAGCACTGGGCCTGGCCGGTGGTGGCTTCGTCGTAGTAGCCGAAGCGCTCCTCCACGGCCACGCCATAGCCCGGCTCGGCCTCCGCGCGGCGCCGCAGCTTGCGGCGCACCAGCGGTTGCACGACGGTGGTGAAGGCGCCGTAGAGGCGCAGCAGCAGGGAACGCACGGGCTCGGCTGTTCAGTGGGCGGCTTCGCCCACCTTGGCGTCGGGCTTGGCGGTTTTCAGAAGCGCCAGCATCTCGGCCTCGATGCGCTTGAGCGCGGCATCGGTCTGGCCTTCGAAGCGCAGCACCAGCACGGGCGTGGTGTTCGAAGCGCGGATCAGCCCGAAACCATCGGGCCAGTCGACGCGCAGGCCGTCGATGGTCGAGACCTTGGCGGGGGCCGCGAAATTCGCGCTCTTCACCAGCTTGTCGACCACGGCGTGCGGTTCGCCCTCGGCGCAGGCCACGTTCAGCTCGGGGGTCGAGAAGCTCGTGGGCAGCGCATTGAGAACGGCGTTCGCGTCCGGGCTCTTGCTCAGGATCTCGAGCAGCCGGCAGCCCGCGTAGGTGCCGTCGTCGAAGCCGAACCAGCGCTCCTTGAAGAAGATGTGGCCGCTCATCTCGCCGCCCAGGGGCGAGTCGATTTCCTTCATCTTGGCCTTGATGAGCGAGTGGCCGGTCTTGAAGATCATCGGCTTGCCGCCCGCCGCCTCGATGGCCGGCGCCAGGCGCTGCGAGCACTTCACGTCGTAGACGATGGTGCCGCCGGGCACGCGCGAGAGCACGTCCTGCGCGAACAGCTGCATCTGGCGGTCGGGGAAGATGTTCTGGCCGTCCTTGGTGACGATGCCCAGGCGGTCGCCGTCGCCGTCGAAGGCCAGGCCCAGTTCGGCGTCGCCGGTGGCGAGCGCCGCGATCAGGTCCTTCAGGTTCTCGGGCTTGCTGGGGTCGGGATGGTGGTTGGGGAAGTTGCCGTCGACCTCGCTGTAGAGCTCGGTCACCTCGCAGCCCAGGGCGCGGAAGATGGCCGGGGCCGAGGCGCCGGCGATGCCGTTGCCCGAGTCGACCACGATCTTCATCGGCCGCGCCAGCTTGATGTCGCCCGCGATGCGCTCGATGTAGGCCTGGGTCACGTCGACCTTGCGCACGCTGCCGCCCGGGGCGAGTTGGGCGGAGCCGGCTTCCATGGTCCTGCGCAGGCCCTGGATCTCGTCGCCGTAGATCGCGCGGCCGGCCAGCACCATCTTGAAGCCGTTGTAGTCCTTGGGGTTGTGGCTGCCGGTGACCTGGATGCCGCTCGTGCACAGCGTGTGGGCCGCAAAGTACAGCATCGGGGTGGTCACGGCGCCGACGTCGATCACTTCGATGCCGGTGGCCACCAGGCCCTTGATCAGCGCCTGGGCCAGCGAGGGGCCCGAAAGGCGGCCGTCGCGTCCCACTGCCACCGACTTCTCGCCAGCCGCGCGGGCGGCGCTGCCGAAGGCCCTGCCGAGCGCTTCCGCCACCTCCTCATCGAGAGTGGCCGGCACGATGCCGCGAATGTCATAGGCCTTGAAGATCGACGCGCTGAGCTGCATGAAAGGCGGTTCCCTGCTATGGATTTGTAAACGGGGCATTGTAGGCAAGGCCCAGGGTGCCCACATGTCCGAAAACGGCCAGTTGAAACGAGTCGAAACCGTATCATTTCTCCATGCCCGCCAACCACACCTCCACCGAAGCGCTCGAGAGCGACGCCTGCTACCTGGCGATGAAGACGCATGACGCGCGCTTCGACGGGTCGTTCTTCACCGCGGTGACATCCACCGGCATCTACTGCCGCCCGGTCTGCCGCGTGAAGCTGCCGCGGCGCGAGAACTGCCGGTTCTTCCGCCATGCGGCACAGGCCGAGGCCGCGGGCTTCCGCCCCTGCCTGCGCTGCCGGCCCGAACTCGCTCCTCGTGCTTCAGGCGCAGCCACCTGGTCGACCGAAGACGCATCGCGCATCCTCGCGCAGCAGGCTGCGCGGCTGATCGACGAGCCCGACGCCTGGTCGGAAGACGGCCCCGGCGCGGCGCAGATCGCGGCCCGCCTGGGCGTGAGCGACCGCCACCTGCGGCGCATCTTCGAGGCGCAGTTCGGCGTCTCGCCCCTCCAATACCTGCAGACGCGCCGCCTGCTGGCCGCAAAGCAGCTCATCGCCGACACGCGACTGCCGATGACGCAGGTGGCGCTGGCCAGCGGCTTCGCGAGCGTGCGGCGCTTCAACGCGGCCTTTCTCGAGCACTACGGACTGAACCCCAGCGCACTGCGACGGGCCGGCGGCGCCATCGCCGAAGGCGGCGAAGGCAGGGCCATCGAGGTGCGGCTGGGCTTGCGGCCGCCCTACGACGCCAACGCGATGCTCGGCTTCTTCGCGCGCCGTGCGCTGCGCGGCGTGGAGGTCGTCTCCACGGCCGACGGCAAGGAGCCCGCCAAGGGCAGCACGCCGGTCTTTTCGAAGCTGACCCGCACGCTGCGCATCCAGCACGGCGGGCAGGCCCACGCCGGCTGGCTGCAGCTGCGCTTCGACATGGAGCGCGAGCAGATGCTGCTGTCCGTCAGCGATTCGCTGGCCGCGGTGCTGCCCATCGTCATCAGCAGGGCCCGCGCGCTGTTCGACCTCGACGCCGAGCCGATGGCGATCAATGCGGCGCTGCACGCGGCCTTCCCGCACGGCGACGGACTGCGCGTGCCCGGCGCGCTCGACGGCTTCGAGCTCGCGGTGCGCGCGGTGCTGGGCCAGCAGATCACGGTGGCCGCGGCGCGCACGCTGGGCTCGCGGCTGGTCGAGGCCTTCGGCGAAACGCTGGCCACGCCCGTCGAAGGGCTGAACCGGCTCTTTCCCACGCCAGCGGCCATCGCCGCCGCAAGCGGCGACGAGCTGGGCCGGCTCGGCATCGTGCGGCAACGGCAGACGGCGCTGCAGGCCATCGCGCGCGAAGTCGCTTCCGGCAAGCTGGCGCTCCATGCGGGGGCCGACGTGCCCTCCACCATCGCCGCGCTGCAGGAGCTGCCCGGCATCGGCGCCTGGACCGCGCAATACATCGCGATGCGCGCGCTGCGCTGGCCCGACGCCTTTCCGGCCGGCGACGTCGCGCTGCAGAAGGCGCTGGGCGTGACCACCGCCCGCGCCGCCAGCGAGGCCTCGCAGGCTTGGCGGCCCTGGCGCAGCTACGCGGTACTGCGGGCCTGGCATGCGCCCGGTGCGGCCCCTTCTCCTGTTCCGGCGAACGACGCCGGTTCTCCCCTTGTTGCAACGGCAGGCGTCGCAGCCTGAAGCGTCATGAAGTTCAAGAGCAAAGTCATCTACACATCGCACATCGACACGCCGCTGGGCGGCATCACGATGGCGGCCACCGACCAGGGACTGGCCGGCGTCTGGTTCGACCAGCAGCGCCACTGGCCCGACACCACCGGCTGGATCGCGAAGGACGACCACCCCGCGCTGGTCGAGGCGGGCGCGCAACTGCGCGACTACTTCGCCGGCAGGCGCGACAGCTTCGACATGAAGCTCGACCTGTCGCACGGCACGGCTTTCCAGCAGAGCGTGTGGCAGCAGCTGCTGGCCATTCCGACCGGCGCCACCACCAGCTACGGAGCCCTGAGCATCAACGTGGGCAACCCGGCCGCGGTGCGCGCGGTGGGCGCGGCCGTGGGGCGCAACCCGATCAGCGTGATCGTGCCCTGCCATCGGGTGCTCGGCTCGGACGGCTCGCTGACCGGTTACGCTGGCGGGCTCGAACGCAAGACAGCATTGCTGCAGCTCGAAAAGGCGATCTGAGCCATCCGGGTGTGCAGCAGAAAAGAAGAGAACGACCGAGGACTCATGAGCACAACGAACAACAACGCCGCCACGCCAACCACCGCCGCCAAGCCCCTCGCCCCCACTGCCTGGCTCATCGACCTCGTGCTGCTCGGCGCGCTGTGGGGCGCATCCTTCCTGTTCATGCGCATCGGCGCCGCCGAGTTCGGCGCGCTGCCGACGGCCGCGGTGCGGGTGGCGATTGCAGCGCTGTTCCTGCTGCCCATCGCGCTGCTGCGCGGCCAGGGGCCGTCGCTCGCGAAGCACTGGAAGGCCAGCCTGCTGGTCGGCGTCTTCAACTCGGGCATGCCGTTCGCGCTCTTCTGCTTCGCGCTGCTGACCATCAACACCGGCCTCGCGGCGGTGCTCAACGCCACCGTGCCGATGTTCGGCGCGCTGGTGGCCTGGGCCTGGTTCCGCGAGCGCCCCGCGAACTGGCGCCTGGTGGGGTTGCTGATCGGCTTCGCCGGCGTGGCGATGCTCGCCAGCCGCAGTGCCGGCCTGCACGCCGGCGCCAGCAGCAATGCCGCGCTCTTCGCCGTGCTGGCCTGCCTGGGCGCGTGCCTGTGCTACGGCATCTCGGCCAGCGCCACGCGGGCCTACCTGGGCGGCGTGCCCGCGCTCACCACCGCCACCGGCAGCCAGATCGGCGCCACCGTCTTCCTCGCCCTGCCCGCCTTCTTGTTCTGGCCGCCACAGATGCCGAGCCTGCGCGCATGGCTCGCGCTGCTGGCGCTAGGCATCGCCTGCACGGGGGTGGCCTACATCCTGTTCTTCCGGCTGATCGAGCGCGCCGGCCCGGCCCGCGCCCTGACGGTGACCTTCCTGGTGCCGGTGTTCGCGCTCTTCTACGGCGCGGTGTTCCTCGGCGAGAACATCACGCAGTGGATGCTGATCTGCGCGCTGGTGATCGTGTGCGGGGTGGCGCTGTCGACCGGCATCGTCAAGCCCGGCTGGCCGCGCAAGGCCGCAGCCTGAGACTGCATCGCACGGCGCCTACACGGCGCCCGCGACCACGTTCACCGAAAGCGCCAGCACCAGCATGTTGAAGGCGAAGGCCAGCACGCTGTGCAGCAGCGTGATGCGCCGCATCTCCTTCGAGGTGGCCTGCACGTCCGAGACCTGCGAGGTCATGCCGATCACGTACGAGTAGTAGAGAAAGTCGAAGTAGTCGGGCGCGTCCTCGCCCTTGCCCGGAAAGTCGAGGCCGCCGTCGGGCGTTCCGTCGCGCTGATCGATGTAGTAGCGGTGGGCGTAGTGGAAGGCGTAGATGGTGTGCATCGTCAGCCATGACCCCGCCAGCGCCACGAGGCCCAGCACCACGTGCCCGGCGCGCTCCCAGCCGCCCAGCCCCTTCCCCTGCTGGAGCAGCATGGCGATGGCCACCACGCTCATGGCCACGACCACCAGCATCGACACCAGGATCATCACGTTGGGCTGGTCCAGCGACTGCGCACGTTCGCGCGTGCGCTTCGCATCGAAGGTGCAGGCCAGCCACCAGGCCAGCAGCTGGTGCACGACCACCGCCGCGCACCATCCCGTGAGCCCGCGCGCCATGCCGCTCATGGGCACCGGCATCAGCGCGGCCGCGACGGCGCAGCCGGCGATGGCACCGTAGAGAAGACGCTGAGGGCCGGTGGTGGTGGAGAGGTGTCTGCGCATGGCGGCACTTTAGCGCCGGGCGAAGGGGCGGCACCGTCACGCCACGGCAACAGCGCTGGGCACGAGTCCTACAAGCACAGCGGCATTCCGCTCATCCACGGCAGGTGCGCGCGCCCCTATGGTCTTCGCTGTTCAAGGGAGCCTCGCCGGCAAGCACCGCACAGGACGCAGCGTTCGCGTCCGCTTCACGAGGTGCCCGCGGCATTCGTCTTTCGGGTCATCAAGGATCTGCTTCATGCTGCTCACGCGCTTTCGCTCACGTCCTTCCGGCCGGCCTGCCATGGTCGTCGCCGGCCTCCTGCTTTCCGCCTCGCCGGCTTTTGCCGACCCCTCGCCCGCACTCGACCGCTTCAGCCTCTCGGTCGGCGGCTTCAGCGCCGATCCGAAGCTCAACGCCTCCTTCGGCACGGCCTACGGCGCGCTGCAGACGGGCGACGTCAAGCCGGGCCGCGTCACCATGCCGCGCATCTCGGCAGACGTGCTGCTGGGCGACAGCCAGGGCATCTCGTTCGACTACTACCGCTACAAGCGCGAATACTCGGGCGGCGTTGACAGCTCCACCTCGCTGGGCCCCTTCGGCACGCTCAACACCTTCGGCAACGCGAACATCAGCACCAAGCTCGACTTCGCCAAGCTCTCCTACAAATGGTGGATAGGCTCGGGCAACACCGTGCTGGGCCTCGGCGCAGGCGCCGCCTACTACCGTGCGACGCTGGGCACCACCGCGCTGGCATCGGTGAACGGCCAGGTCGGCACGCTGAGCGAAAGCTCCAGCGGCAGCACCGTGGCGCCGCTGCTCGAAATAGGCGTGCGCCATGCCATCACGCCCGACCTGCGCCTGTTCGCCGACGCCTCGGGCGTGTGGAAGAGCAGCGGCCGCTTCCACGGCAACATCTACAACGCCTCCGCCGGCGTGGAGTGGTTCCCGGTGAAGAACGTGGGCGTGGTGCTGGCCTATGGCGTGACCAACATCGACCTGACGCGCGAGAACGATTTCGCCGACTCGCGCCTGAAGGTCAGGCTGCAGGGGCCGTCGGCCTTCCTCAAGGCGCGCTTCTAGCAGCGTGCCCCGGCTGCGGGCGGCAGCCAGTCTTCGCAAGACGCGGTACGGCGCACGGCCTTAGGCTGCGCCCACCATCGAAGAACGGAGACGAAGAGCATGCCCGCAGCCGCCAACGGCCCTGTGCCGCCGCAGTTCCATTCGCGCATCTCGCGCATCGCGCTCGGCGACGTGATCCATCGCAGCGCACGCCGCTTCGGCGCACGCACGGCGCTCGTCGAAGGCGAGCACCGCATCACCTACGGCGAACTCGACGCCGCCTCCAACCGCTTCGCGCACCACCTGCTGGGGCTGGGCCTCGCGCTCGGCGACCGCGTGGGCATGCTGTGCAACAACTCGATCCAGATGGTGGTCGCCATGCTGGGCATCCAGAAGGCGGGGCTGGTGTGGGTGCCGATCAACACCGCACTGGCCGTCGATGCCATCGGCTACATCCTCGGTCATGCCGAGGTGCGACACATCGTGATCGACACCGCGCTGCACGCCCGGCCCGAGCTGCGCGAGCTGCTGCACGCGAAGAGCGTGGCACCCATCCTCTGCGTGCTCGACGGCGACACGCCGCCGCAGGACGTGCCCACGGTGCCGCAAGCCATCGCGCAGGGCCCGACGACCTTGCCCGAGGTGCCCATCGACAGCGCGCAACTCGCTCTCATCATGTACACCAGCGGCACCACCGGCCGCCAGAAGGGCGTGATGCATTCGCACGCCTCGGTGCATTCGGTGCTGCTGAGCAACATGGTCGAATGGGGCAGCAGCCCCGAGCGCGCCGACGTGTGGAGCAGCGTGCTGCCGCTCTTCCACTGCGGCCAGCACACGGTGCTGATGTCGGCGCTGGCGGTGGGCGGCTCGCTCGTGGTGCTGCGCGGCTTCGACCCCGGCGCGGTGCTCGCGGCCATCGAGCGGCACCGCATCACGGTGATGGTCGGCCTGCCGATGATGTACGGCGCGCTGCTCGCACATCCGCAGCGCGCCGCGCGGGACATCTCGAGCCTGCGGCTTTGCGTGTATGCGATGGCGCCGATGTCGCGCACGCTGCTGCTGCGCCTGCTCGACGAGTTCTGCCCGAACTTCGCGCTCGTCTCGGGCCAGACCGAGATGTACCCCGGCGCCACCATCTTCGAGGCGCATGAGCAGCGCAGGCGCTTCGGCTCCTACTGGGGCGTGGGCACGCTGGTGAACGAGGTCGCGGTGATGGGCGACGACGGCGAACTGCTGGGCCCCGAGCAGGTCGGCGAGATCGTCTTCCGCGGCCCCAACGTGATGCTCGGCTACTACAACGACCCCGAGGCCACCGCTAACGCGCAGCGCTTCGGCTGGCACCACTCGGGCGACCTGGGCAAGCTCGACGCCGACGGCCAGCTGATCTTTCTCGACCGGCTCAAGGACATGGTCAAGTCGGGCGGCGAGAACGTGCCCTCGATCAAGGTCGAGGAGGTGCTGCTGCGGCACCCCGCCGTGCTCAACGCCGCGGTGGTGGGCCTGCCGCACGAGCGCTGGGGCGAGGCCATCACCGCCTTCGTCACGCGCAGGCACGACGCGCCGGCGGACTTCGACGAGAACGCGCTCGCCGCGCACTGCAGGGAGCACCTGGGCGGCTTCGAGGTGCCGAAGAAAATCATCTTCCTGCCGGCGCTGCCGATGACATCGACCGGCAAAATCCAGAAGTTCGAGCTGCGCCGGGCGCACCACGACCACTACGAGCGCGGCGGCTGATCCGCGCGCTGCAGCAGCGTCGCGCGCACTTCCTTCTTCAACACCTTGCCCACCCTGGAGCGCGGCAGGTCGAGCCACACCTCGATCTGCTTGGGCGCCTTCACGCTGCCGATGCGCGCCTTGACGAAGGCCTTGATTTCCTCCGCGTCCACCTGCCTGCCTTCGTGCAGCTGCAGCACGGCCACCACGCGCTCGCCCCACTTCTCGTCGGGCAGGCCGACGACCGCGCTGTCCTGCACGTCGGGGTGCTGCAGCAGCGCCTGCTCGACCTCGGCCGAATAGACGTTGAAGCCGCCCGAGATGATCATGTCCTTGGCGCGGTCGACGATGTAGAGGAAGCCGTCCGCATCGAGGTAGCCGATGTCGCCCGTGTGGTGCCAGCCATGGCGCGAAGCCTCTTCGGTGGCGCCCGGGTTCTTGTAGTAGCCGAGCATCACGAGCGAGCCGCGCACCACGATCTCGCCGCTCTCGCCCGTGGGCAGCAGCACGCCGTCGCCGTTCATCACGCCGACCTGCACCAGCGGACCCGGCCTGCCCGCCGAAGACAGCCGGTGGCGCGCGATGGTGCCGTCGGCGTTGAAGTGCTCGCGCGGCGACATCATCGAGATCATCATCGGCGCCTCCGTCTGGCCGAAGAGCTGCGCCATGACGGGGCCGATCTTCTGCAGCGCCTCTTCGAGCCGTGCGGCCGACATGGGCGCGGCGCCGTACCAGAAGCACTGCAGCGAATCGAGCCTGGTCTGCGCGAGCTGCGGATGCTGCAGCAGCATGTAGATCAGCGTGGGCGGCAGGAAGGTGTGGGTGACGCGATGTTCCTCGATGAGGCCCAGGAACTCGCCGAGATCGGGCCTGGGCATGATCACGACCTGCCCGCCCAGCGCCATCACCGGCAGGCACAGCACGCCGGCGGCATGCGTGAGGGGTGCCAGCGCGAGGTAGACCGGCCGCCCCTCGAAGGGATAGCCCATCAGCGTCAGCGCCGACATCGCCTCGAGATTGCGCCCCGACAGCATCACGCCCTTGGGCTGGCCGGTGGTGCCGCCGGTGCCGGCGATCATCGCGAGGTCGTCGGGCGGTGCGATGTCGAAAGGCGAATCGTCCAGGCCCTCGAGCCAGTCGTCCAGCGACGGCGCGAAGGCCTGCCGCTGGTCGAGGCACACCAGCGCCTGCAGCTTGGGCAGCTGCGACCGCATCTGCTCGACCATGGCCGCGTAGTTGCCGTGGAAGACCAGGCAGGCGCAGTCGAAGGCGTCGAGCACGTAGGCGTTCTCGCTCGCCTCGTTGCGCGGATTGATCGGGCACCACACGCAGCCCGCGCGCGAGATGCCGAACACGGTGGCGAAGGCCGTCGCGTCGTTGCTCGACAGCACCGCCACCTTGTCGCCGGGCCGGATGCCGGCGCGCTGCAGGCCCCGCGCCACGCGCCAGCTGATGCGCTGCACCTGGGCATAGCTCAGGCTGCTGGCGCCCATGGTCAGGCAGGGCGAATGGGCGCCGAGCTGGGCGCCCTTGTCGAGGTAGTCGACCAGGCGCATGGGATCAGCCCATCCGGGTAATCACGGGCTCCTGCACCAGCCCGAAACCGCGCAGCGCACCCAGCAGCTCGCGGTGACCGAAGGCCTGGCAGCCCGAAGCGAAGCCGGCGCGCCGCGGCGGCTGCTGCAGCAGCGAGGCGGCCGCGTAGGCCTGCAGCAGGCCGGTCTGCTTGTAGTTGCAGTTGCCGAAGATCACGCAGTGCACGCGGCCCAGCGGACCGGAGGCATGCACCGAGTCGACCGACTTGTTGATGCGCGGGTTCTCGCGTGGCGGCATGGTGTTCATCACGCCCGATGCGGTCTGGGCCAGCGCGGCATAGCGGTCGTCGTCGTTCATGCCCTCGGTGGCCTTGAGCGCGGCAGCCACGATCTGCGGTACGCCCTGCATCAGCGCCTTGTTGAAGACGCCGCCGAGCACCTTCACGTTGGCCACGCGCGGATCGCGCTTGAACCACACCGGGTGCGAGGTGCCGCCCCAGGGCAGCGCCAGCGCGGCCTCGTGCTGGCCGGGAATCGAGAGGTGGTACAGGCCCGCGTCGGGCTGCCACTCGACGTATTCGTTCTGCTCCAGGTAGTAGGCCTTGGAGGTGGCCGCATTCACCAGGATGGTCTGGGTGGACGCGATGGTCGGGCTGCCGCCCCAGAACACGGCGATGTCGAGCGTGTCGAGGCCGGGCGTCTCCAGGCACAGCTGCGCGGCGATCTCGCCGGTGGTGTACATGTGGGCCAGGCCCGGCGACAGCAGCAGGCCCGCGGCGGCGAACCTGGCGCCGTACTTCTGGTCGAGCGTGATGAGCCAGTCCTGCTCGCCGGTGGTGTCGGTGTAGTGGCAGCCCGCCGCCAGGCAGGCATCGACCACCTCGTGGCCGAAGCGGGCGAAGGGCCCCACCGTGTTCAGCACCACCGAGGCGCCGGTGAAAAGCTCGGTGAGCGCACCCACCGAATGCGCCACTTCCACCACCTCGTAGTTCGCGGTCTCGATGCCGGGCACGTTCGACTTCATCGCCGCTTCGACCTTCTGCGCGCTGCGTCCCGCGGCGACGAAGGGGATGTTGTACTCGCGCAGGTATTCGCACACCAGGCGGCCCGTGTAGCCGGAGGCGCCGTAGACGACGACGGGTTTCTTCTTGCTGCTGCTCATGCTGTGTCTCCTTGCTGTTGCTCGCCTGCGCGACTACATGCCCATGCCGCCGTCCACCGCGATGCCGGCGCCGGTGATGAACCGGGCCGCGTCGGAGCAGAGGAAGACCACCACGTCGGCCATGTCGCCGACTTCGCCGAGGCGCCCGAGCGGCGTCTGGCCGACCACGTCGCCCACGGCCGCTTCCACGCTGGGCGCGAGGCCCGCGGCGACGATGTCATGGGCGAGCTTCATGCCCATGTCGGTGGGCACGAGGCCCGGGTAGATGCAGTTGACTCGAACGCCGTAGCCCAGCTTGCCGGATTCCATTGCCGCGACGCGCGTGGCGCGGTCGACGGCGGACTTGGTGGCCGAGTAGCCGGCAATGGCGGGGAACGCGATGGTCGCGGCGACCGAGGCGATGTTGACCACCGCCCCGCCCTTGCCCGCGCTGCCGCCGGGGCGCATCGCGCGGAACGCGTGCTTCATGCCGAGCAGCGTGCCGGCCACGTTCACGTCGAGCATGCGGCGCAGGTCGTCGGCGTTCACGTCGACCACCAGCGAGGTGATCTCGATGCCGGCGTTGTTGACGAGGATGTCGAAGCCGCCGATCTCCTTCACCGTGGTCTCGGCGGCCGAGGCCCAGTCGCCGTCCCTCGTGACGTCGAGCGGGACGAAGCCCACCTTCGCCCCCGAGGCGGACAGCCTGGCGGCGGTTTCGCGCCCCAGGTCGGCGAGCACGTCGCCGATCATCACGGAAGCGCCGGCCGCGGCCAGCGCCTCGGCGATGCTCGCGCCAATGCCGCGCGCACCGCCTGTCACGAGCGCACTGCGCCCCATCAAGTCGTACTTGGCCATCACTTGTCTCCTGTGGATATGTTGTGAGATGGAGCGGCCATGCTAGAAATCGACTTTACGACTGTCAAGATTTTTCTTGGCACTCGTCAAGTTTTTCTAGAATGGCATCCGTGGCGCGCCGGATGCGGGTTCTCCCGCTTGCGTGCTATGGTCTGCGATCAAGAGGAACACAGGGGCCGGCACGCATGCGGCCCGGCTTTCAATGACGACACATCAACGGGTAAAGAAACACGCTGAACGAGTGCCCAAGGCGCGGGTCGACAAGTTCTCCGAGCGCCGCGCCGAACTGGGCGAGGCCGCGCTGACCACGCTGGCGGCACTGGGCTACGCACGCACCAGCCTGCGCGAGATCGCGCAGAACTCCGAGTTCTCGCACGGCGTGCTGCACTACTACTTCAGCGACAAGGTCGACCTGATCATCTGCAGCGTGAAGCAGTACAAGGCCCGCTGCGTCACGCGCTACGACCACGCCGTGGAAAGCGCCACGACCTACGACGAACTGATGGAAGGCTTCCTGCAAAGCCTCGGCGACACGCTGTGCGACGAAGGCCACGTGCACCGCCTCTGGTACGACCTGCGCTCGCAGGCGCTGTTCGAGGAAGCCTTCCGCGCCGACGTCGTGCAGATCGACAAGAGCCTGGAAGAAATGATCTGGCGCATCATGAGCCGCTTCGCCGAGCTCTCGGGCGAAGAGCCCGGCATGTCGCCCTCGGCCACCTATGCGCTGTTCGACGGGCTCTTCCAGCAGGCGCTGCTCAAGCACATGTCGGGCGATGCGAAGGCCGTGGAGAACATGAAGGCCGACGTGCGCGAGGCCATCGGCCGCCTCTTCACGCCGCCCGCGAAGGCCGCGGCGCCCCGCACGCGCGGCGCCTGAAGCGCGAAGAAGCTCAGCTCGCCTTCCTCGCCGGTGCGAGCGCACGCGCGCCGGCCCACTGGCCGCTCTCGCACAGGTCGCGCACCACATCGGCGATCAGCGTGCACACCGCGCGCTTGGCATTGGTGACGGGCAGGTGCACGGAAACGCACAGCCCCAGCGTGCGGCGCATCGACGGCCAGTCGATGCGGTGCGCGACGAGCCGCCCCTCCTGCACTTCGCGCTGCGCGAGGCCGAACGGCATGATGGTCGGCCCCAGCCCCGCCTCCACCGCGGCCTTCAGCGTGTAGACCGAGTTGATCTCCGCCGCCACCCGTGCCGCGGAGTACCCCGCCTGCTCCAGCACCGCATCGACCAGCCAGCGCGTGCAGTGGCCGTGCGCATGGGCGGGCCACACCAGTGGCCGCGCGATGGCCTGCTCGATGCTCACGTCGCCGGGCGGCAGCGCGTGCGGGCTCTGCGGGGCGTCGAGGAACACGAAGTCTTCCTCGACCAGCGGGGTGAACTGGATGTCCTCCGCCGCCATCGCGGGCGAGAACATCGCCACGTCGACGCGGCCGCGCAGCAGCTGGTCGGCCATGTTGCCGGTGAGTTCCTCGTTCAGGTGCAGCACCACGTCGGGATAGCGGCGCGCGGCCGCGCGCATCAGCGGCAGCGCGACCATGGGCGACACGCTCTGCGGCAGCGCCGCGACCACCGACCCCGCCACCGACTCGGCCGCGACATGCACAGCGGCCCTGGCGTCACGCACCTGCTTGGTGATGCCCTGCGCGTATTCGTAGAAGACCTTGCCGGCCTCCGTCATCGCCACGCCGTTTCGGCTTCGCAGCAGCAGCTGGGTGCCGAGCTCGCCCTCCAGCTCGGCCATCTGCTTGCTCAGGGCCGACTGCGCGATGAAGAGCTGCTGCGCGGCGCGCGACAGGCTGCCGCAATCCACGATGGCAACGAAGTACTTGAACTGGCGCAACTCCATCGAGGGACCTCCGGCCGTTCGCCGCGAGGCGCGGGCGAGGCCGGAAATTCTAGAGCGCACACCAGCCTGCTCTTCAGCCCTCGGCCAGAGCGACGACCTTCCCGGGGTTGAAGATGTCGTGCGGGTCCAGCGCCTTCTTCACCGCGCGCATCAGTGCCACGCCGTGCTCGCCGTGCTCATCGACCAGGTACTTCATCTTGTGCAGCCCCACGCCGTGCTCGCCGGTCGACGTGCCGCCGTGGCGCAGCGCACGCTGCACCAGCCGGTGGCTGAAGGCCTCGGCCGCCTCGTTCTCCTGAGCGCTGCCAGGGTCGACCAGCACGAGGCAATGGAAATTGCCGTCGCCGACATGGCCCAGCACCGGCGCGAGCAGGCCGTGTTCGGCGATGTCGGCCTGCGTCTCCTCTATGCACTGCGCGAGCGCGGACAGCGGCACGCAGGCATCGGTGCTCAGGCTGCGGCAGCCCGCCTTCAGCTGCAGGCAGGCAAAGTAGGCGTGATGGCGCGGGGTCCACAGGCGCGAGCGCTCCTCCGGCAGCCTTGCCCACTGCAAGTCGCCGCCGCCGTGGCCGCCCGCGATCTCGCGCACCACCGCCGCCTGCTCGTCGACCTGCCCCTGGCTGCCGCCGAACTCCAGGAACAGCGTCGGATGCTCGCCCAGCGCGGTGCGGCTGTGCGCGTTCACGGCGCGGATGGTCAGCGCGTCCAGCAGCTCCGCGCGCGCCAGCGGCACGCCCATCTGGATCGACTCGATCACGCAGCCGACCGCCGCGCGCACCGATGGAAAGTGCACCACCGCCGCGGCGTACGTCTCCGGGTGCGGATGCAGGCGCACAGTGGCCTCGGTGATCAGCCCCAGCGTGCCCTCGGAGCCGCAGTAAAGCTGCGTGAGGTTGTAGCCCGCCGAGCTCTTGCGCGCCCGCGACGCGGTGCGCACGATCTCGCCCTCGGCCGTGATGACCGTCAGGCTCACGAGGTTGTCGCGCATGGTGCCGTAGCGGACGGTGTTGGTGCCCGAGGCGGCCGTCGCGACCATGCCGCCGATGGACGCATCCGCGCCCGGATCGACCGAGAAGAAGAAGCCGGTGCCCTGCAGCGCCGCGTTTAGCTGTCCGCGCGTGACGCCTGCCTCCACGGTGGCCGTGAGATCGCCGGGCCGGATCGCCAGCACCTTGTCCATCTGCGAGAAGTCGACGCACACACCGCCCTCGACGGCCAGCAGATGCCCCTCCACCGACGACCCCACGCCGAAGCCGATGACCGGCACTCGCTCGCGCGCGCAGGCACGCACCACGAAGGCCGCGTCCTCGGTGCTGCGCACGAACACCACCGCGTCGGGCGGCTGAGGCGGGTAGGTCGATTCGTCGGTGCCGTGCTGCAGCAACACCACCTTGCTCGTCGAAAAGCGTTCGGCGAACCTGCCCTGCAGCAAGGCGAGCAGTTCCGGCGACGGGGAGCGCCGCGTATTCGAACGCACGGGAATATTCACGACCGAGTCCATGGGAGCCTCCTGACTGAATGCCGCTCAGCGCTGCGACAGCGCGCGGGCCGGCCTGACGAACAGCACCAGCACCGCGCCGATCACCAGCAGCGCCGCCAGCATGTGCAGGCCCGCATCGGTGCTCTGCGTCGCATCCTTGATGAGCCCGATCAGGTACGGCGCGCTGAAGCCCGAGAGATTGCCGAACGAATTGATGAGCGCGATGCCCGCGGCCGCCGCCGCACCGCCGAGAAAGGCCGTGGGCAGGCCCCAGAAGACGGGGAAGGTCGACATGATGCCCATGGTGGCCAGCGTGAGCCCTGCCATCGCGAGCGTCACGTTGCCGTGCGAGGCCACGCTGAGCACCAGCCCCGCCGCGCCGACGACCGCGCCGATCGCGCTGTGCCAGCGGTACTCCAGCCGGCGGTCGGCGCTGCGGGCCATGAAGTACATCGCGACCACGCCGAAGGTCCACGGGATGGCGCTGAGCAGGCCGATGTCGAGCGCGCCCTTCACGCCCGCCGCCTTGATGATGCTGGGCAGCCAGAACGAGATGCCGTAGAGCCCCGAGGTGTAGGCGAAGTACACCAGCGCCAGCAGCCACACGCGGCCGTTGCCCAGCACGCTCAGGATGCGCGGCTCGGCCTTGCCGGCGTCTTCGGCGGTGATCTCGCGGGCGATGAGTTCGCGCTCGGCGGGCGTGAGCCAGCGCACGTCCTTCACGCGGTCGTCGAGGTAGCGCCACACGACCAGGCCCAGCGCCACCGTCGGCAGGCCCTGCAGCAGGAACAGCCACTGCCAGCCGGCCCAGCCGTTGACGCCGCCCATCCCCTGCAGGATCCAGCCCGAGAACGGGCCGCCGAGGATGCCCGCGAACGGGATCGCCGCGAGGAAGAGCGACGTGGCCTTGCCGCGCCGCGCGGCCGGGTACCAGTAGGTGAGGTACAGGATGATGCCGGGGAAGAAGCCCGCTTCGGCCGCGCCGAGCAGGAAGCGGATCACGTAGAACGACGTGGGCGAGTTCACGAACATGGTGCCCGCCGACAGCACGCCCCAGGTGATCATGATCCGCGCGATCCAGCGGCGCGCGCCCACGCGGTGCAGCACCACGTTGCTCGGCACCTCGAAGAGGAAGTAGCCGATGAAGAAGATGCCCGCCCCCAGCCCGTAGACCGCGTCGCTGAACTGCAGGTCACCCTGCATCTGCAGCTTGGCGAAACCCACGTTCACGCGGTCGAGGTAGGCCACGATGTAGCAGAGGAACAGCAGCGGTATCAGCCGCCATCCCACCTTACGGTAGACGGCGTCGGAGGTGCTGTCGAAGCGGCCCTCGTAGGGCTGCGCGATGGTGCTGGTGCTCATGGGTGCGTCGCTTTCCTTCGTCTGGTTCGACTGCAGGCGATGGTCGGGTCCGCACCCGCCGCGCGGCTGCGGGTTTCCACGCAATATTCATATGGATTGAAGATCGCCGTATCTCGCAACGAGATGCGCGACGCAGGTGCACGTGGCGAAGACGGTGCGCATCGCGCTGAAGACGCACCGGAGCGATGCGCGTGGCACGCCGGCCACCGTAACGCAGTGTGTGGAGCGGCCAGGCGCGATACATGCGCATACGCAAGGCGCAGGAACGAGGAAAAGACGGCAGACCATCGGACGCGCCCCGGGTGCGGGCCCGCGTCCCGTCGGCATGCCGACTCTGTCCAACCAACTCAGCTCACCCATGAACCATCCCCACACCCATCAGCCTCGCGGCACTCGCGCAACGAAGGCATCGCCCCGCTTCCTCCAAGGTGCGCCAGCCAGGCTCGCCAGCTTCGGCCTCCTCGCGCTCGCTGGCGCGCTGGCCGCCTTCGCGGTCGCGCCCATCGCGGCCAAGGAGACCCGCAGCGCCGCTGCAGGCCCCGACGCATCGCCGATCTACGGCGTCACCATTCCCAAGGGCTACCGGCAGTGGCAGCTGATCGCGCCCGCCATCGAGGCGGAGCCGCTGAATGAATTGCGCGCCGTGCTCGGCAACGCCAAGGCGATCAAGGCCTACGACCAGGGCACGCTGCCCTTTCCCGACGGAACCGTGCTCGTCAAGCTCGCCTGGAGGCACGTGCAGTCGCCCGAGTTCGCACCGGCATCCGTTCCGGGCGCGGCCACCACCGTGCAGGTGATGGTGAAGGATTCGAAGAAATACGCCGCCACCGGCGGCTGGGGCTTCGGGCGCTTCATCGACGGCAAGCCCGCGGACCTGGCACAGCACCAGACCTGCTTTGCCTGCCATCAGTCGCTGGTGAAGAACCACGACTACGTGTTCACGCGGCTCGCGCCCTGACGAGTCGCAATCGATGGGGTGCAGTTGATGGGTCGTGCCTGCGATTTTGAAATTTAGTGTTGACGAACACGGCCCGGATACAGAGGCATACGCAATCCGATCACCAGGTGCCTCATGAGCCGAACAATCTCTCCATCAGTTCGGAAAAGCCCATGCGATCCGACTGACAACCGGTCTTCCGAATCGTCATCACCTACCCGAAAGGATTCATCATGAAAGCTTCCGTACTCCTCGCCGCCGCTGCCGTCTCTTCGTTGTTCGCCTTGAGCGCGAGCGCCGAGGAATACCAGGGCGTGCTGCAGTTCCATTCCAGCGCGAGCCGCGCCGGTGTCAGGGCCGAGGCCGTCGTTGCCTCGCACAGCGCCGATCCCTACCGCGAAGGCGCTTCGGCAGATGTCGCTCCCGCGCTGCCCACCCTGGCCAAGCGCTCCGACACGCGTGCCGAAGCCGTCGCGGCTGCCCGCGCCGGCAACATCTACGCTGATGGCGCCAATGCCGACGCACCCCAGTCATTCACCAGCACGCTCGACCGCGCGATGGTGCGTGCGCAGGCACGCGCAACGGCGGCCCGCGGCGTGACCGAGGGAACGCTGTAAGCGGCCACCGATGCGCATCCGCTTCCATCGCTCCCCGCCGCCGGGAAACCCCATGATCTTTTCCCGGCGGCAGCCCGCCGCGCGCGCCTCATCGACGCAGAGCGCGGCGTGGCCGCAGGCGGCGGACCGCGCCCTTCCCTAATCCATCGACCCGCCGAACAGCCGCTCGGCTTCCTGCAGGTCCGCAGTCTCGAAGCCCTCGGTGTAGCGGGCAAGCACGCCGGCCAGCAGGTTCCTGCCCTCCTGCCCGCGTCCGGCGTCTTCCAAAAGGCGCGCCAGGTCCATCGCCACGCGCAGTTCCCACGAGCGGGCGCCCTGCTGCCTGCTGACTGCCAGCGCTTCGAGCAGCGACTCCTCCGCGCCCGCGGTGTTCGGCGGCACGGCACCCGAGAGGGCACGCGCCTTCACGCGAAGAAGCTCCGGCAGGTTGTAGAGGTCGCCCTTGGCGTGCACCAGCGCGAGCGTGTCGTTCATCAACTCAAGCGCGTCACAGTTCCTGCCCATGGCATTCAGGCCTTCCGCGAGCGTGATGTTGAACGACGTGGTGAGCAGTTCGTAGCGCGACGCACGCAGCTCGACCAGAGAATCCTGGATCGCTCTCACGCCGCGTGCGGCGTCGCCGCGCTTGATGGCGAGCTCGCCCCTGACCCCGCGGCCCACCGCGAGATACGGCGTCAGCGAGTGCGATTCCGCATAGGCGATGAAGCGATCGATGTCCTGCTCGGCACGCGCGAGGTCACCTACCCACATGTAGACCGACACGGCCCATATCAGCGCGATGCAGAGCGTCACGGGGTGGTTCAGGTGCCGGGCCTCCTCGACCGCGCGCCCGGCGACGACCACGGCCTGCGAGGGCTGCCCCTGCAGCCACAAGGTCCTGGCCAGCGCGATGCACGCGCGATTGTGGAAATCGAAGCCGGCGTGGATGCTGCTGCGCTGCCGCGACACCGAGGCGCCGGCGATCGCAGCTTCCAGGAAATGCCGCGCGCGGGCCTGGTCTCCCACCAAATGATGGCAGAGGCCCACCAGTGAATTGGCGGTCGCCTGCGCCGTCGCGTCGTCGATGGAGGCGGCCACGGCGGCGCAGCGCCGGGCATGGCTGAGCGACTCGACGAAGTCCCCGATGCGCTCATGAAAGATCTGCAGCCGTCCCAGCAACTCGACCTGGCTGCGCGAGTCGCCGAGCGCCTCCGCCACCTGGAGGCTGCGTTCGAGCGCGTGCCGCACCTCGTCGCTGTGGCCGCGAGTGAACATCTGCGAGAGGCCGACGGCCGCCTGCAGGTGCATCTCGGCGGCGCTGCCGAGCAAGGCCGGGCCCAGTTCGGCGAGCGCGCGCTTCGACCAGTCGTGGCACTCGGCCAGCAGTGACATCGCCATGAAGGCCGGCACGGCCGCCAGAACGAGGGAAACGCCGAGTTCCCTGGAATCGACGCGATCGAAGCACCAGGCGAGCGCGGCCCTCACGTTGCCCAGGTCCGCGAGATCCGACGCGCGCGCCGTGTCGCGGGAGAAGGCGTCGTCCTGCTCTGCCATCTGCTCCAGCCGCTTGCGGAAGTAGATCGCGTGGCGCCGCGCCGCCGAATCGGCCAGGTCCGCGCCGGCCTTCGAATGCGCATACGCGCGGGTGCTCTCGAGCAGCCGGTATTGCGTCGAGGCGACGGAGCGCCGGATGGAGAGCAGCGATTTCTCCGCCAGGCTTGCGACGGCATCGACGACCTGCGCCTGCGTCAGCTCGCCGTCCGTTGCCACTTCTCGCGCGGCTTCCAGCGAAAAATGGCCCACGAAGACCGACAACCGGCACAGCACCTGGCGCTCCGGCATGTCGAGCAGTTCGTAGCTCCAGTCCAGCGTGGCCTGCAGGGTCTGGTGCCTTGGCTGCGCGGTGCGCTGCCCGAGCCACGAAAGCGCCAGTCGCTCGTCGAGCAGGGTGGCCGTCTGCTGTAGCCCGTAGGCGGCGACGCGCCTAGCCGCGAGTTCGATGGCGAGTGCGACGCCATCGAGCTTCCGGCAGATGCTCGCGATGACGGGCGCGTCGTCGTCGTTCAGGTCGGGCATGGCGCCGCTGGCGCCGGCCCGGTCGACGAACAGGCGCGTGGCGGGGTACATCAGGATGTCGCGCGCCACTAGCCCGGGCTGGTCGGGCGGGTTGTCCAGCGGATCGAGCAGATGGATGTGCTCGCCCTGGACGCGCAGCGCCTCGCGGCTCGTAGCGAGGATGTGTATGCGCGGCGCCGCCTGGAAGATGCGCTCGGCCAGCGAGGCGGCCGCCGCGATGACGTGCTCGCAGTTGTCGAGTATCAGCAGCATCCGCCTTTCCCGCAGGTAGGCGATCAGGCTGGGCACCGGGTCGGCGGAGCGCACCGAGAGCCCCAGCATCGATGCGATGGCGCTCGGCACCAGGCCGGGGTCCAGCAGCATGGAAAGATCCACGAACACCACGGCCCCGTTGAATTCGCCGAGCATGTCCTGCCCCGTGCGGACCGCGACGCTCGTCTTGCCCACGCCGCCCGAGCCCACGATGGTGACGAACCTCGTCCTGGCCAACTGGACCGGGATCGCGGCCAGGTCCTTTGCACGGCCGAGCAGTTCCACCAGCTGCGCGGGAAGACCGGGTTCGACAGGGCCCGCCTCGGGTTCAGGCGGCAGGTCGGGAGCGACGGCAGCCGGTGTGATGCGGGCGACGAAACAGTAGCCGCGGCCGACCACGTTCGACAGGTAGCGCGCGCCGTGCTGCCCGTCGCCCAGCGCCTGCCGCAGCATCGCGATCTGGTAACGCAGGCTTCCGTCCGAAAACCACCATGCCGGGCCAGGCTAGCGCCATGAGCTCCCGCTTGCTCACGATCGTGTTGGCGTTGGCGACCAGGGCGAGGAGAACATCCATCGCCCGCCCGCCAAGGTCCACCGGCATGCCGTCGCGCTCGAGGAGCCGCTGCGCGACGCGCAGGGTGAACGGCCCGAAGGAGATGGAGCCGGCGGTCTTGAAGGAGTTGTCGTCGCTCATGGAGATGGGGAACTGCAGCGTGCCGCGCAGGCGACGCGATGCCAGGCCGGACATGGTCGATCCGATCGGCCCGGCGAACCCGCCGGCCACCTCGGCAGCGCGGGCGGACGGAGCATAACCGAGGGTCGCAGCATGCCGATTTGTATGGCCGTGTGTCGGTCCGCCCCCGAGGTACCTGCGCATGCGATTCGGCTGTTTCTTCACACACGCGGGATACATCCGCTGTCTTCAATGGAGGCGTTTCAACTTCACGGAAATGCCTGCATGAACAACCTCCATCCATCCCTCTCGCGCCGCCACCTCCTGGCCACGTCGATCGCCTTCGGCGCGGCGTCGGCGGCTACCGGCGCCTTCGCCATGCTGCGGCCACCCGGAGCCTCCGGTCCGGACGATACCTCGGTGCGGCCGTTCCGCATCGGCGTCGACCGCGAGGCTCTGGCCGACCTGCGCCGCCGGCTCGGCGCCACCCGGTGGCCGAGCGCCGAGACCGTCGCGGACGACTCGCAGGGCGTGCGGCTCGCCACGCTGCGCTCGCTGGTGCGCCACTGGGCCACCGACTACGACTGGCGCAAGGGCGAGGCCCGGCTCAACGCCGTTCCGCAGTTCGTGACCACCATCGACGGGCTCGACATCCAGTTCGCGCACATCCGCTCGCGGCACGCCGACGCGATGCCGCTGATTATGACGCACGGATGGCCGGGCTCGATCTTCGAGCTGCTCAAGGTCGTGGGCCCGCTGACCGATCCCACTGCCCACGGTGGCCGCGCGGAGGATGCGTTCCACCTCGTGCTGCCCTCGCTGCCCGGCTTCGGCTTCTCGGGCCAGCCGCAGGCCACCGGCTGGGGCTCCGACCACATCGCGCGCGCCTGGGGCGTGCTGATGGCGCGCCTGGGCTACAGGCAGTTCGTCTCGCAGGGCGGTGACTGCGGCTCGGTCATCTCGCACCGCATGGCGATGCAGAAGGTGCCGGGCCTGATGGCGATCCACGTCAATATGCCGGGCACCGTGCCTGCCGAGATCGCGTCGATCCTCGCCGCGGGCGGCCCCGCGCCCACCGGGCTGTCGCCCAAGGAACGCGCGGCCTTCGACAAGCTGGATGCCTTCTACAGGAACAGCTCCGGCTACTCCGCGATGATGGTCACGCGTCCGCAGACGCTGGGCTACGCGCTGGCCGACTCGCCCGTGGGCCAGGCCGCCTGGATCTACGACAAGTTCGCCACCTGGACCTACTCGGGCGGCGTGCCCGAACGGGTGCTCCCGCGCGACGAGATGCTCGACGACATCTCGCTGTACTGGCTGACCAACAGCGCGACCTCGGCCGCGCAGATTTACTGGGAAGACCACTCGAACAACTTCAACGCCGTCGACATCTCGCTGCCGGCTGCCGTGACGGTGTTTCCCGGCGAGATCTACCAGGCTCCGCGCACCTGGGCCGACCGCGCATACCACGACCTGATCTACTGGAACGAGGTAGACACCGGCGGTCATTTCGCCGCGTGGGAACAGCCGGCACTGTTCAGCCAGGAAGTGCGCGCGGCCTTCAGGTCGCTGCGCTGACCGGGGAAGAAGCAACCCCGTCGGTTCGCCAGGGGTTGCTTCATGCGACCACGAGCGGCAGCGTGAGCCGTGCCTCGAGCCCTCCGCAGCGGCGGTTCTGCAGCTGCAGGTCGCCCTGCATCGAGCGGGCCAGGCGCCTGGCGATCGCGAGGCCGAGGCCCGAGCCGGCCTTGCCTTCGACGCTGGCCTGCTCCGCCCTCACCCATGGCGCGAAGACCGCCTCCATCTGCGCCGGCCGGATGCCCGGCCCCGAGTCCACCACGGCCAGCACCAGACTCGTCGCATCGACGCGGGCGCTGACCCTCACGTCGCTGCCGTAGCGCAGCGCGTTGTCGATCAGGTTGGCGAGCACGCGGCGCAGCGCGAGGGGACAGGCCATCACCGGCTGCCCGATGCGGCCGTCGACGGCGATCGCCCTGCCTGCCTCGCGATAGTCGCGCATCAGGCTGCCGAGCAGGCCGTCGGCATCGACGCGCTGCAGCGGCTCGGCCACGCTGCGCTGAAGCCGCGCGCTGGCCACGCTGGCCTCGACCAGTTCGCGCATCTGGGCGAGATCACGCTCCATGGCTTCGCGCAGCGAGGCGTCTTCCAGCATCTCGCAGCGCAGCCCCATGCGGGTCAGCGGCGTGCGCAGGTCGTGCGCATAGGCGGCCTGCACATCCAGGTGCGCTACGTCGCGCTCGGCCTGGCGGCGGCGAAGGTTGTTGATCGCGCGCGCCAGCCGCACGATGGCGCGCGGGCCGCTTTCGGCGAGCTCGGGCATGCCGGCGCCGTGCTGCTCCAGTGTGCGAGCCAGGCGCGCCGCCCCCGCGCGGTGGTCCATCGCCTCCAGCCAGAGGACGACGGCGAGCAGCATGAGGCCGACGAGCACCGACACGCACAGCATCCACCGCAGGCTATCGTCGAGCGGGCAGCTCAACGGCGACAGCGTCGCGGCATGGACGTTCTGACCGAGCGTGGCCAGCGCGAGGGCGCGTGCCGCGATCAACGCCAGGCGGTGCGAACGGCGGTCAGGCTGGGTGGATTTGGAAGCGGCGCCGGCGAACGCCACGGATGCGCGCGCCCGGTGGAAGGAGCCGAAGTAGGAACAGATGAAGGAACTGATGGATGCGCGGGACTTCTTCGTCATTGGTTTTCTCCTGCTGCCGGCGCACGGGCCGGCGTGGGAGGGATGACATCACGCGAGGGGGAGCACTGACCATTGCATCAGCGTTTGCCGCACCCCTACGAAGGTTTGCCCTCTTCATGCACGAGGGTGGCGCGCGGCCGGCGCTCCTTCCCGGGTCTCAGGCCCGGCCCAGCGCGCGGCCGATCCAGGTCTCGAGTTCGGCGGCGTCGATGGGTTTCTCGATCAGGCAGAGTGCCGGGCTGGCCTGCACGCGCTCCCGCGTGCGGGCGGTGGCCAAGGCGCTGATGAAGATGACGGGCAGGCGCAGTCCTTCGCGCTCGAGGCACTCGACCAGTGCGATGCCGTCCATGGCCGGCATGTGAATGTCGCAGACGAGGCAGCGCGTACGCGCCGGAACGTCGGAGGCAAGAAAGTCGACGGCCGACTCGAACGCGCGGGCCTCCCATCCGAACGAGCGCACGAGACTGCTTGTCGCGGCGCGCACGAAGGGATCGTCGTCGACGATGGAAACGAGTTCGATGGCTGAAAAGGACAAGGACGCGGACAAGGAGGAAGCCCGTTCTCTACCCCGAAGGGTTCCGGTGAAGGCACAGGAACATTCCCGCCCCTGCCCAGAGCTGCAGGATACCGGCGCCAGTGCGCGGCGCCATCATCCATAGGTATGGCACCAGTTCAGCAAGCGCTCTCCACCACGCCCAGAGCCTCCATCTTGCGCACCAGCTCGGCGACCGAGCGCGCGTTCATCTTGCGCATCGCCTGGCCGCGGTGGATCTTGGCCGTGATCTCGGCAATGCCCATGCGATCGGCGATCTGCTTGTTCATCAGGCCGCCGGCCACGTGCTGCACCACCTCGCACTCGCGCGGCGTGAGCGATTCCCAGCAGGCACGCGCCGCCTGAAGCACGCGCGCGCTCTCGAGGCGCCGCGCATCGCGGTCCAGCGCGGCGATGACCGCGTCGATCATGTCCTGGTCGCGGAAGGGCTTCGCCAGGAAATCGACGGCCCCGGCCTTCATCGCCTTCACGGTCATGGCGATGTCGCCGTGGCCGGTCATGAACACGATCGGCAAGTGATGCTCGCCGCGCTCCAGCAGCGCTTGCTGGAAGGCAAGGCCGCTCTGGCCGCGCAGGCGCACGTCGAGCACCAGGCAGGAGGGCCAGCCGGAGCGCGGCGCGGCCAGGAATTCCTCCGTCGTGGCGAAGGCGTGCACCGTCAGGTCGATGGAGCGCAGCAGGCTGCACAGCGCGTCGCGCACGAGCTCGTCGTCATCGACGATGAACACGCAGCGAAGGGGCACCGGAGGCGGATCGGAAGGACGCATGAAACGAAGGGTTGGTGAGGGCATCGGGGTCGCCTGCGCTTTCATCGATGGCCAGGGGCCGGCCGCGGCAGGCTGAAGACGGCGCGCATGCCCGTGGGCTCGCGCGGCCGCAGCTCGAGCGTTCCGCCATGCGCATCGAGGATGGACTTGCAGATCGCCAGCCCCATGCCCATGCCGTTGGGCTTGGTGGTGAAAAGAGGCTTGAGCAGGTGCTGCGCCGCCTCGGGGCCGATGCCCGGGCCCGCGTCTTCCACCACGATGCGCACATGGCCGTCGCCCTGCGCGCAGGCCATGGACAGCGGGCGCGGACCGGGCGCAAGGGAAGCCATCGACTCGGCTGCGTTCATCAACAGGTTGACGGCCACCTGCTGCAGCTGCACGCGGTCGCCGTGAACGGCCAGCGGCGTGTCCAGGCCCTTCATTTCCAGCGTGACACCCATGGTGTCGAGCGCCCCGGCGACCAGCGCAGCGGCCTCGCGCAGCGCTTCGCCCAGGTCGAAGGCGGCGAACTGCGGCTCTGCGTTGCGCGCCTTGGCGCGAAGGCCCTGGATGATGGTGCGGGCGCGCAGCGCGCTCCTGCTGATGTGCGTGAGCATCTCCCTGGCCTCGCCGATGTCGGGCGGACTGCGGTCGAGCCAGCGCAGCGCGGCGCTGGCCGAGGTGTCCACCGCGGCGATCGGCTGGCCGACCTCGTGCACGATGGACGCCACCAGCTCGCCCATCGCCTTCAGACGGGTCGCGCGCTCCAGTTCGGCGAGCGTGCTCCGCAGCTGCTCCTCCGCCTGCGCGCGCTGCTGGTTCTGGTCGACCAGTTCCTCGTAGAGGCGCGCGTTCTCCAGCGCGAAGGCCGCCTGCGAGGCGATCACCTCCAGCACCTCGGCCTTGGCGGGCGTGAACACATGGGAGGCGAGGTTGTTCTCCAGGTAGAGCACGCCGACGAGCATCGCCTGGCGCATCAGCGGCACGCACAGGATCGAGCGCGGGCGCCGGCGGCGGATGTAATCGTCCTGCGCGAGCGATGCGCTCTCGCGCGCATCGTCCACCACGATGTGCTGCTGGCTGCGCGCGACCGCCTGGACGATGGAGACCGGCAGCGTCCCTGCATCGAAGGACATGCCCTCCTGCGTGAGCACGACGGCACCGTCGAGCACCCGCGCCTGGGCGCGCACCTGCCACGCCTCGTGCCGGAACAGCGCCAGCGTGCCCGACTCGGCGCCGGCGTTCTCGAGCGCGGTGCGAAGCAGCGTCTCGACCAGGCGGACGGGCACGATCTCGCCGGCGAGGGCCGTCGAGATGCGCAGGACGGCCTGCGCGTCGAGCCCCTGCATCCGCCGCGTGTTCGGCAGCGGGTCCTCGATCTCGAAGAGCCCCGGGTGCGAAGCCTGCAGCTGGCGCACCTTGGCCGTGGCGCCCCAGCGCTGCCATGCACCGCGTGCGTGGCGCAGGTTGCCGTGCGCGGACAGATCGTCGCCTCGCCCGGCATGGAAGGCCGCGGCAAGCTCGGCCGCCAACGCCTCCACCTGGGTGAAGCCGTGGCGCCGCGCATGCGACACCGCCCGCGCATAGGCCTCCACCGCCGCGAGCGGATCGCCGTCGATGCGGCACATCTCGGCGCGCACCAGCTGGAAGCGGGCCAGGAAGTTGGCCGGGCAGGCCTGGCTCCAGGCCTGGAGCTGCTTCGCGTCCCGCTGCAGCGCGGCCTGCTGGGAGGCATCGCGCGCGGGAAGCGCGAGCAGGGCGAGCGCGCCGTAGAACGGCAGGTCGCCGCTCTCGGCGAAGGTACGGCCCGAGGCCGCGCAGGCCTCGGCCCGATGGCGAGCCTCTATTGCCTCCGCCAGCCTGCCACCGAGCAGCGCCGCCTGCAGCCTGTACACCCAATAGGCGAAGTCCACCAGCGTGGCGGGCTGGCCTTCGCAGGGCGGACTCGGCTGCTCGTCGCGATTGCCGAATGTGCCGTCCTGCAGTTGCGCCAGCAACAGCTTCTGCGCCAGCAGCGCCTCGATCACGAGCTGGAAATTGGCATCGCGCGCAATGGCCAGCCCACGCTCCACCGTGTCCCGCACGTCGCCGAGGTACTCGCCGGCGAACAGCATGCCCGTCGCCTGGTTGCGTCCGCAGTAGATCGCGAAGGTGTGGTCGCCGCTCGCCACGGCCACGTCGTAGGCGCGCCGGATGTAGTCGCGCGCTGCGCGCGCCGGCTGCGTCCACGGGACCACCATGGTGCCGAAGGTCATGTAGACCCTGCCCCGGTACAGCGCGAGGCCGCGCTCGTCGACCAGGTGCAGCGCGAGCGCGCCGAACTCCCGCGCGGCGGCGTAGTTGCCGTAGCGCACGCCGAAGACCTGCGTCATGCAGGCATAGCCGTCCGCCGACGCGTCGGAATGGCCCTGCGCAATGTTGAGGCCGACCATGCGCAGCAGGATCAGGTCGACCAGGTTCTGGTCGGTGTACAGCGCCGGCGGAATGAGGTCCGCGAAGATGTCGGTGATCGCCCGGCGCAGCGGGTCTGCCACGATGGGCAGCTGGCGCAGCGCCCCGATGCCGTGCCGGTCGATCCATTCCTGCAGCGCCGCATGCTCCCGATCGACCGCCGCGGCATCGGGCCGCCTCGGCATGACGATGCCGGACTTGCGCAGGAAGGCCAGCCCCACGTCGAGTGCCCGGTCGAAGTTGCCGAGCGTGGTGTACAGCGCCGCACGCAGGCGCGCGAGATCGGCCCCGAAGATGCCGTCCCCCGCGACCTCCTCCAGTGCCGACAGGCGGCTCTCCGCGGCCTCCAGCGCCCCGGTCATGAACTCGGCCTCACCGCAGAGAGCGCGCGCGTGCAGGCCGTCTTCGCTGGTGTCGGCTTCGCCCAGGAAGGCGAGCGCGGCGCGGAAGAAGCCGAGCGCCGAATGGTGTGCGGCCGCGGCCTTTGCCTGCCGGCCGGCCCGCAGATTCAGCCGCGCGAAGTCGCATCGCTCCTGCGGTGCCTCAACGGCCGGGTGTGCGAGGCCGGCCTGCGCGGCGAGCGAGAAAATCCGCGCGGGATCGGACGCAAGCCGGAGTTGGCGGCGCACGATCTGCAGGTGCATGCGCGGCCGCTCCCCGTGCGGGATCGATGCGTAGGCGGCCTCGCGGATGCGGTCATGCCAGAAGACCCAGTCATCGCCCTCGCGCTGGATGCTGCCTGCTTCGCGCGCATTGTCGAGCGCGGCGTGCAGGCGCGAGGCTGCATCGGTGCCGGGCTGCACGTCCATCGCGAGCGCAAGCTCCACGTGCGGGGTGCGGTGGCCTAGGCATGCCATCAGGCGCAGTACCGCCTGCGTCGCCGAGGGCAGTTGCTCGAAGCGGTGCGCCATCAGGTCGCCGACGGTGTCGGCGCCGGGGGTGGGACGCGAGCTGTTCCAGGCTCCAGCGCCACGAAGCGGTCTTCGCGTCGTAGGCAAGCAGGCCGTCGTCGGCCAGCAGATGGAGCAGGTGCCGGGCGAAGAGCGGATTCCGCTCGGTCTTCCGGCCGATGAGCTCGGCCAGTTCGCCAACGCCGCTCGCGTCCTGCTGCAGCGTGAGCGCGATCATCTCGCGCAGGGCGCCCTCGTCCAGCGGACCGAGCTCGATGCGCACGGCCCGAGGCACTTCCGCGAGCCGGCCCGCGCGCAGCGGATGGGTCACGTCCACCTCGTTGTCGCGAAAGGTTCCGACGAGCAGCAGCGCTGCATCGTCATGCTGATGCAGCAGGCGCTCAAGCACCTGCAGGGTCTCGACGTCGGCCCATTGCAGGTCGTCGAGCAGCATCACGAGCGGACGCGTGGGCACGGCGAAACAGGCGATCAGCCGCGCCATGCCCTGCAGCACGCGCTCGCGTTCGAGCGCGGGTGCCGCATCCGGGGAGGCGGGAACTGGCTGCCCCGATGGCGCGCCGAGGATGACGCCGAGCGCCGGCATCAAGCCCGCCAGGGTCCGCTCCACCGGCCTCGCGGCGGCGGCGATGCGATTGCGCCAGGCCGCGAACTCCTCGTTCGCACAGCCGATCACGTGCTGCAGCAGCGGATCGAGCACCTCCACCAGCAGCGCATACGGCTTGCCGCGGTGCCCTTGCTCGCTCTTGGCCGCAGCCAGCAGCGGCGCGCCCGAGCGCTGCATGCGCGCCACCACCTCGCGCAGGAGCGTCGATTTGCCGATGCCCGACGGGCCCGAGATCCAGGCTGCCGCCGAACCGGCGCTGTCCGCAACCTTGCGGTAGAGCGCCAGCAGCGCCTGCAGTTCGGCGTCGCGCCCCAGCACGAGGCCGGTGCCGCCGGGCTTGCACAGGGCCGAATAGGCATCGAGCGCAAACCGGGGAATGCGCCCGTGCTGGCACAGCAGGGTCTCGCAGCGCCGCAGGTCGGCCAGTACGCCGGCAGCGTCCGCATACCGGAGCTCCGGCGTCTTCTCGAGCAGCTTCATGACCAGCAGCGAGAGTTGCTCCGGAAGCCCCGGCACCAATTCCACGGGTGCGCGCGCGAGCCGGGTCGCATGCGCGTGCACGCGCGCGGCGGCATCGGCGCCCTCGAAGGGAAGCCTGCCGGTCATCAGCTCGTAGAAGATGCAGCCGAGCGCGTAGAGGTCGGCCCGCCCATCCACGCGCAGGTTCATGCGCGCGCCGAGTTCCGGCGCCATGTAGTTGAAGCTGTCCTCGTCCCAGGAGAGCTGGTCGTCGCCCGCGGACTTGTCCTCGTCCTCGACCGTGACGGCCTGGCCGAATCCGGTGAGGCAAACCCGGCCGTCTTCGCCGAGCAGCATGCGACCGGGCGTGAGCGCGCGATGCTGCACGCCGGCCGCATGCATCGCGCCCACGGCGGCGGTGAGGCGCAGCGCGATCGCAACGAAGGTGTGTGCGTCGGTACACGGCGCCGCACCGCGCAGAAGCGGCTCGCCGCCGGAGTCCTTCAGGATCAGCAGGAAGCTCTCTCCATGAGGCACCAGCGCGATCGGCACCGCGGCCCACTCGTCGCGAAGCACGTGGCGCAACGAGTACTCCCGCTGAAGCAGCGCGGCAATGGCCGGCGTGCTCTGGCCGCGCCCGGCCACGAGCGAAGAGGCTGTGCCATGCGCGCGTGCGCGTTCCAGGCGCGGCGTGCCCGCGCCCAGTTCGCGAAAGTCGCGGTATCGCACCGACGATGCCCCGTGCTGCGCGACGACGGGAGCATCTGGCAAGACCGCCTCTGGCTCTTCTTGTCCGGCGAGTTCCTGGTGTTGCATGGGCATGGATGTGGGCCTCTTGCGGCCGGCCGGGGCCGCGAAATGCGTGGGCACCGAGTCGAGTCCGCCGTTGTTCTTGTGTCTTCCCGTCTCCGGGCGCGCTGGGCGCGGATGCCATTGGAACTCCGCCGATCGCGAGATGGACGCTGCGGCCGTTGGCTGGTGTTAGGTGTTGTTAGGCGCGGGTATGCGCCACCGCAAACCGGGCGCGCCGCGGCGGTTCCGGCCGGGCCGCTTGAAAAGTAATGTCACGTCACGCCCTTCGGACACACAGGCATACAGACCGGCCCCGGCTTCCTTCGCATCGCCCCTAGATTCAGCGCCGTCGACCCAGGTCGATCCCGTTCCACCCGAATCAACCAAGGAAGAATCGTCATGAAGAAGTTCTCTCGCCGTCTCGCCGCGACCCTGATGGCCCACACGCTCGGCCTGGCCGCGCTCGCGCCCCTGCACTCGTTCGCGCAGCCGGCGGCCCCTGCCCCATCCACCAAGCCGACGATCGTGCTCGTGCATGGCGCCTTCGCCGATTCGTCGAGCTGGGACGGCGTGGTGCAACGCCTGGAGGCACGGCACTATTCCGTGATCTCCGCGGCGAACCCGCTGCGCGGACCTTCGTTCGACGCAGCCTCCGTCGCCAGCGTCGTCGATTCGGTCAAGGGGCCGGTGGTGCTCGTCGGGCACTCGTACGGCGGCTCGGTCATCTCTGCCGCCGCGAACGGCAAGCCGAACGTGAAGGCGCTGGTCTACGTGGCGGCCTTCGCGCCCGAGGCCGGCGAAACGGCGATCGGCCTCACGGGCAAGTTCCCGGGCAGCACGCTCGGCCCCACGCTGGCGCCCGCGGTGCCGCTCGCCGATGGCGGCAAGGACCTGTACATCGAGCAGGACAAGTTCCCCGCGCAGTTCGCGGCCGACGTTCCGCTCGCCAAGGCGCGTCTGATGGCCGTGGGGCAGCGGCCCATCGCCGAGGCGGCGCTGAACGAGGCGGCGCAGGCTCCGGCATGGAAATCGGTGCCGTCGTGGTTCGTGTACGGCGATCGCGACAAGAACATCCCGCCGGCGGCCATGGCCTTCATGGCGCAGCGCGCCAATGCGCAGAAGACGGTGGTGGTCAAGGGCGCCTCGCACGTCGTGATGACGTCGCAGCCCGAGGCGGTGACCAGGGTGATCGTCGAGGCGGCCGGGCGCTGAGCATCGGCGGCCCGCTTTCAGGTGCTTACTGCGGCAGGTCCCCGGCCGGGCGCTCCAGCCACTTCACGGACAGCCGGTCGAGCTCGCCGCTCTTCTTCGCCTCGTCGATGATGGCGTTGACCCGCTGGCGCAGCGCGTCTTCGCCCTTGGCCACGCCGATGTAGTTGGGGCTCTCCTTCAGCAGCAGCTTGTAGGTGGTGCCCAGCGCGGGGTTGCTGGCCATGATGGTGTTCGCAACGGAAGCGCCCGTGGCGATCAGCTGCGCCTGCCCGGACACGAATGCCGCGACGGTGCGGGTGTTGTCGTCGAAGCGGCGGACGTCGGTGCCCGGGGGCGCGACCTTGTTGAGCTCCTGGTCCTCGACCGAGCCGCGCGTGACCGCGATCGACTTGCCCGACAGGTCCGCGAAGCTCCTGATGTTCAGGCTCTTCGCGCCGAAGATGGCCTGGTAGAACGGCGAGTACGCGGCGGTGAAGTCGATCTGCTTCTCGCGGTCGGGGTTCTTGCCCAGCGTGGCGATCACCAGCGCGGCCTTCTTCTTCTGCAGGGTGGGGATGCGGTTGGCGCTGGTCACGGGGATCAGGTCGACTTCCACGCCGAGCTTGCTGCCGATGTAGTTGGCCATGTCGATGTCCAGGCCGTGCATCTTGAAGTCGCGGTCCATCGAACCGTAGGGCGGGAAATCGGGGGGAACCGCGATGGCGATCTTCTTGTTCTTGAGGATGGTGTCCAGCGCGGTTTGCGCGTGGACGGCCCCGGTTGCCATGAGGGCGCCGAGCGCGAGCCCCAGAACGAATTGCAATCTGCCGAATTTCATGATGCCTGAACGATGACGAGTGGTTGTGGGTTTGATGTCGGGCGCACGGCCGAGCCCGGCTGCGCCTGCCCCGAGCCGCACGAACCGTGCCAGTGGTATACAAGACTCATGCACCGAACCAGAACGACAAAGGTGCTGCGCAATCCGCGAAGAAGCCCCGATTGAGGGATCGGAGCCCCATATCGGGGACGTCCGCCATCCCGCGCCGGGCGCAGGGGCCATCGCTCGAGCGCTCGGGAAAAGCCCCTTGCTATCATCGATTCATGCAGTCACAGCCACCCCGTGGTGGCGGAGGAAAGCGAGTGCGGTTCAAGCTGAGAACGAAGACGGCACTGTTGATCACGTCACTGGTGCTCGTGCTGGTCGGCATGACGGGCTGGTGGCAATACCGGAGCCTGTCCAGCGAGTACATCGGGCTGATGCGCGAGCAGCAGCAGGCGCTGACCGACAGCGCTGCCGCCGACCTCGACTACAAGCTCGGCGTCCATCTGTCCGCCCTGGCGCGCGCGGCCCGCGAACTCGGCGCACACGGTTTCGCCGACCCTGCGGCGCAGCAGCGCTTCCTCGGGGACCAGGACCTGCGCACGATGTTCGACAACGCCGCGCTGGCCACGCCGGACGGCGCCATCGTGGCGATCAACCCTCCCACCGCGCGGCCGTCGAGCGTTGCCGACCGTGACTACTTCCGCCGCGTGCGCGACACGGGCCGGCCCACGATCTCGGCGCCCCTTCTCACCAGGAGCGCCCAGCACCCCGCGGTCATCATGGCCGTGCCCGTGGACGAAACGGACGGCCGCCTCGCCGGCGTGCTGGGTGCGGCGCTGAACCTGCAGCGCGCCAACGTGCTCGGCGATCTCAGCCGCGCCACCGTCGGCCGGGGCGGCCACTACGTGATCGTCACGCGCGGCCCGTCCCCGCAGATCGTCATGCACCCCGATGCGAGCCTGCTGCTCAAGCCCGCGAGCGCCCTCGCCTCTGACGACGGCATCGGCAAGGACATGACCACGCATGCCGCCATTCCCGCCGCCGGCTGGGAGTTGCGCCTGGTCGTGCCAGCCGCCACGGCCTACGCGCCGCTGGAGCAGGTGCGGCGGAACCTGCTGCTGCAGCTGCTCTGGCTGGGCCTGGGCTGCGCGCTCCTGGTCTGGGCGGGAACCGCGTGGGTGATGCGCCCGCTGGAGGCGCTGAGCAGTGCGATCCGCACCCTGCGCCGCTCGCCCGACAGCCAGGTCAGGCTCGATGTCGTCGCCAACGACGAGCGCGGAGACCTCGCACGCGAGTTCGACGCGCTGATGGCCGAGCTGCGCGAGCAGCGGCTCGAGATGGCCGCGGTCACCGACGCTTCGCCCGTAGGCCTGTTCCGCTGCGACAACCAGGGCCGCATGACCTACGTGAACGACGAGTACCTGGCGATCCACGGTCTCGCGCGCGGGGATGCGGCCGCGGGCTGGCTCACGCTGGTGCGCGAGGAGATCCGCGAGACGGTTCGCCAGGAGTGGGTGCGCCTGGCGAGCTCGGCCACATCGGTGGCAGTCACGCGCCGGCTCCATCGCAGGGACGGCACCCGCGTGCTGGTTGCGCTGAAGAGCCGGCCGGTGCTCGCGGCGGACGGCCGCGTGCTCGGCCATGTGGGCACGGTGACCGACATCACCGAGCGAACCCGCGCCGAGCAGGCGCTGCGCACGCTGACCGCCATCTTCGACATGACGACCGACTACATCGTCCAGCTGGACGCGAAGGGGCGGCTCATCTACATGAACCCGGCCGCACGGCTGCGCACGGGCCTGGCGCTCGACGCACCGATCGAGCAGTTCAGCGTGGCCGACTTCAATCCGCCGGAGACCCTGGAAAGGCTCCGCGCGGAGATCGTGCCAACCGCCGTGCGCACGGGCATCTGGGTGGGCGAGTCGATGGTGTGGGACGCCAGGCGCCAGGCGTTCCCGGCGAGCCACATGGTGATCGCGCATCGCGACAAGCACGGCAAGGTGGAGTACTTCTCCGGCCTGATGCGCGACATCTCGGCGGCCAAGGCCGCGGAACGCGCGCTGCGCGACAGCGAGCATCGCCTGCGTATGGTAACGGACCACCTGCCGGCGCTGATCTCCTACCTCGATCGCGACCTGCGGTTCCGGTTCGTCAACAAGGCCCACCAGGACTGGTTCGGCATTCCCGCCGAGCAGTTGCTGGGCATGGGGCTGTGGAAGTTCTACGGCGAGGAAGCATGGGCCGAGATGGAGCCGCACCTGCGGGCGGCACTGGCCGGGCGACAGGTCACCTACGAGCGCCGGTTGAAGACGCCCGGCGGGCGCCGCGACGTCCAGGCCACGCTGGTGCCGGAGCGCGACGAGCACGGCGAAGTGATCGGCCTCTACACGCTGGACAGCGACATCACCGCGCACCACGAGGCGGAGGAAGCGCTGCAGGAAAGCGAGGCACGCCTGCGCACCGTGGCCGATGCGCTGCCGATGCGCGTGGCCTACATCGACGCGGAGGAGCGCTACCGGTTCAACAACCTGGCCTACGAGCGCGGCTTCGGGCTCTCGCGCGAGCAGATCCAGGGGCATACCGTGCAGGAGCTGCTGGGCGAGCCCGACTACCAGGCCCTGCGGCCGCACATCCGCGCGGCATTGGCCGGCGAGACCGTCACCTTCCAGAGCGAGGTCGCCAAGAGCGACAGCTACTACTGCTACGAGGCCCAGTACATCCCGCAGCCCGCGGTCAACGACGAGGCCATCGTCGGCTTCCATGCCGTGATCACCGACATCACGCGGCAGAAACTCGAGGAGAAGCGCCTCGTGAATCTTGCCCAGGTCGATCCCCTGACCGGCCTCGCCAATCGCTCGGGCTTCGAGGCGCGCCTGGAAGAAGCGATGGAGCGCGCCCGGGTCGCCGGCGCGCTGATGGCGCTGATGTACCTGGACATCGACGGATTCAAGAAGATCAACGACCAGTTCGGGCACCAGGTGGGAGACGAGCTGCTGCGCGGCTTCGCGGGCAGGCTGTCGCAGGCGCTGCGCTCCGGCGACGTCCGCGCGCGCCTGGGCGGCGACGAGTTCACTGTGATCATGGAAGGCCTGCCCGGCGCGGATGCCGCGATCTCGGTGGCCTCCGAGCTGATCGACGCCATGCAGCTGCCATTCGATCTGGAGGAGCGCACGATCCTCGTCAGGACGAGCATCGGCGTGGCCTTCTACCAGGGCGGCGACGCGACGGCCGCCGCGCTCGTCAGGCAAGCCGACGAGATGCTCTACCAGGCCAAGGGCGCGGGCCGCAACAACTACCAGGTGGCGCCGCATCCGGTCGGCGGGCATCCGGCGGACGTTCGGCCTCCCGAAGCTGGCGCCCGTTGACCGGCGTCAATGCGCGGTCCTTAGCACGAACCTACTATCTGCCGCCATCGGAGCTTTCATCGAACGCGGGCGCCTGTTGCACCAGGCTGGATCAATGTAATAATTTAGTTACAAATCCATTACACCCACCTCCGAAGAAAGCCCCGCCATGCAACGCCTGCCCCTTCATCCTTCGCTTCGCCTCGTTGCCCGCGTCGCCGCGGGCGCGCTCCTCGCGGCCGGCGCCTCGGCGCACGCCCTCGTGATCGGGGTCAGCGAAGGCGTGAGCTACGACGTGTCCGACGCGCAGATCACCGCCCGCTTCGAGCCCATCGCCGACGTGCTCTCCAAGGCGCTCAAGCAGCCGGTGACGGTGAAGGTGCTCAACTCGTACAACGGCGCGCGCGAGGCGCTGAAGCAGCAGCAGGTCGACCTCGCCTTCGTGCATCCCTCGCACGTGGCGCTCGGCGCCATCAAGGGCGGCCAGTACAAGGCCTTCGCATGGACCACCGGCTACACCGACTACAAGGTGTCGTTCCTGTGCAAGGAGCAGCAGCCCATCTCCGACTGGAAGAGCGTGGCCGGCAAGCAGCTGGTGATGCCCGACGCCGACTCCATCACCGCCGTCATCACGCGCGCCATGCTGCGCGAACAGGGCCTGCAGGGCGCGACGGCCGTGAAAGTGACGAACACGCGCTTCCAGGAGGCCGTGCCCTTCTACGTGCAGAACGGCTTCGCGGCCTACGGCGCCACCGCCGCCTCGAGCGTGATCAAGACCTGGAAGGACGGCGGCGGCAAGATCTGCGCGGAATCGCGCGCGGTGCCCGTCAAGCAATGGCTCGCGTCCGGCAAGCTCGACGCTGCCACGGTGAACGCGGCGCGCGACGCGCTGCTGGGCCTGGCACAGAACGACGCCGGCAAGCGCGCGCTCGCGGCATCGAGCTACGTGGGATTCGTCAAGCCTTCGGCCGACGTCGAGGCCTCGCTGATGAGCTGGCTCGGGATCTGAGGCAGGGGCAAGACCGCACGCGCACGCCCGGGAGTCGGCCCGGGCAGAATCCCGCGCTTGCAGTCTTCTCCCCCAAGGATCTTTCATGACCGATCTCTCGAGCTTTCCCATCACGAAGAAATGGCCCGCGCAGCACCCCGAGCGGCTGCAGCTGTATTCGCTGCCCACGCCCAACGGCGTGAAGATTTCGATCATGCTGGAGGAAACCGGCCTGCCCTACGAGCCGCACCTGGTGAGCTTCGAAACCAACGACCAGATGTCGCCCGAGTTCCTGTCGCTCAACCCGAACAACAAGATCCCGGCCATCCTCGACCCCAACGGCCCCGGCGGCAAGCCGCTGGCACTGTTCGAATCGGGCGCGATCCTCGTGTACCTTGCCGAGAAGACCGGCAAGCTCATCCCGCAGGACGCCGCCGGCCGCTACGAGACGCTGCAGTGGGTGATGTTCCAGATGGGCGGCATCGGCCCGATGTTCGGCCAGCTCGGCTTCTTCAACAAGTTCGCCGGCAAGGACTATGAAGACAAGCGCCCGCGCGACCGCTACGTGAACGAGTCGAAGCGCCTGCTGGGCGTGCTCGACAAGCGGCTGGCCGATCGCGCATGGATCATGGGCAGCGACTACACCATCGCCGACATCGCCACCTTCCCGTGGATCCGCAACCTGATCGGCTTCTACGAGGCCGGCGACCTGGTCGGCTTCAAGGACTTCCCGAACGTCGCGCGCACGCTCGAGGCCTTCGTGGCGCGCCCCGCCGTGGTGGCGGGGCTGGGCATTCCGAAGCGCGGCTGAGCCTGGACGTTCAGTTGCCGCTGCTGGACAAGTCCATCAGCATGCGCGAGAGCAGGTAGAGCCGCGGCACCACGCTCTCGACTTCCGCGTACTCCTCCGGCGTGTGGATGCCGCCGCCCACGATGCCGAAGCCGTCGAGCACCGGCACGCCGACGCCCGCCACCAGGCTCGCGTCGGCCGCGCCGCCGCTGCTCTCGATGGTGAGCTTCTTGCCGATCTCCGCGTAGATGCCTTCGGCCATGGCAACCAGCTTGTCGGACGCGGGCGAGCGCGGCATCGGCGGCAGGCCGCGAATCAGGCGCACGCGCACCTCGGTCTCGGGAATCAGCTTGTTCTGCGAGATGCGCACGAGATCCTTCTCGACGCGGTCGAGCTCCTCGGGCGTGGCGGCGCGCACGTCGCCCTTGGCGCTCGCGGTCGCGGGAATCACGTTGGTCGGGCCGTTGGCCGTGAGCACCGTGAAGTTGACGGTGGTCTTCTTCGCCGCGTCGGCCGTCCTCGAGAGCTGCAGCACCTGGTGTGCGACCTCCATCGCCGCGTTGCGGCCGGCCTCTGGTGCCACGCCCGCGTGGGCGGCGAGTCCCTTCACCTCGACGAGCGCAGTGGCCGAGCCCTTGCGCTCGACCACCAGGCCATCGGCCGGGCGGCCCGGCTCCAGGTTCAGCGCCACGTCGTGCTGCTTCGCCACGCGCTCGATCAGCGCGCTGGTGCCCACGGAGCCGGTCTCCTCGTTGGTGTCGAGCAGGAAGGTGATCTGCCCATAGTCCTTGAAGCCGATCTGCTGCAGGATCTTCAGCGCGTACAGGCCGGCCACCACGCCGCCCTTGTCGTCCATCACGCCGGGACCGTAGGCGCGGCCGTCCTTGATGTAGAAGGGCTTGGCCGCGGCCGTGCCTTCCTTGAAGACGGTGTCCATGTGCGCCAGGATCAGGATCTTCTTCTTGCCCTGCCCCGTCAGCGTGGCCACCACGTTGGTGCCCGGATGCGGCTCGGCCGGAAAGGTCTCGATGCGCGCGCCGAGCTTGCGCAGCTCTTCCACCGCCAGATCGCTCACCTTGGCAAGGCCCGCCGTGTCGGCAGAGCCCGAGTCGATGTTGACCATGGTCTCCAGCATCTTGAGCGCGCCGTCCTTGCTCTGCGTAGCCGCGTCGAGCACGCCCTGGTGCGGCTTCTGGGCCATCGCGCTGCCGGCGAGGAGCGCGCATGCGAGCGCGGAGCACTGGGCGATGGCGAGCATGCGGCGGCGGGCAGGCGGCCGGGATTTCATGGCCGAAGGAGCCGACGAGGCGGATGCGGGATGGCGCGAGTGAATCGTCATTGTTTTCCGTTCTGTTGAAGGAGGTTCCGGGAAGGCGCGGCAGCGCCGCCGCGCCTCGCTGACTCTACCGACACTTCAGCCGGGAAAGTCTTCCGCGCGCAGCTCGATCGGCTGTCCGTGCGGGGTTCGGTCCGCCGCCTGCGCCCAGGCATGGCGGTACCGCGCCAGTTCGCCGTCGGAGCTGGCGCCCTTGCTGGCCACGAGCTTCTCGAGAGCGGCCAGCCAGTGCAGGTAGTAGGTCTGGCCGGTATCGGGGTCGCCCGCCGCTTGCGCCTGGGCGATCTGCGCCGCCAGCGCCTCGGCCCATTCGGGCCAGGTGAAGAGGCCGCGCTCGTGCAGCGCCAACGTCATCGCGAAAGCCTGTGCCTCCCAGGGCGCGCTGAAGACGGGCCCGTCCGCGTCACGCGGCATGCCGGGCGACAGCGGCATGCGTTCGCTGCTCATGCCACAGCCTCCAGATAACTTTCCCACGCATCGACCGACACCGACAGGTTCTGGCGCGGCGCATCGTCGCCCCAGAGCTCGGCTTCGTCGAACTCCACCGTGTAGAGCCACTGCGGCTGCTCGCCGAGCCCTTGCGCATTGGTGTCGGCGAACACGTGCGCGCCATGCACGCGGACGATGGTGCCGCGCTTGCCCTGCACGTAGCCCGGTAGCCGCGTGTGATGGTCGACCTTGCCCAGGTGCATGCGCACTGGCTGGCCAGCTGCGAAGCGCGCCGGGGCCGGCGCCGGCCGCTCGGTGGGCGAGCCCTTGGCGAGGACGGCGGGTACGTTGGCCGCCTGCAGCACGCGGGCCACGGGCGCGGCCGCGTGGCGCATCTCGCCGCTGGCGATCTCGTCGGGAAAGACCTGCCCGCGCTGCAGCATCAACTGCTCCAGCGCGCGAAGCCAGATCTGGTAGTAGCTCAGCTCGCCGTAGTCGGGCAGCGTTTCGCGCACGGCACGGCTCGCGTCGATGTTCCACGAGCCCGTCGCGCCCATGGCCAGCACCAGCGCCAGCGCGCGCGGCTCCCAGGCGGCATGGAAGAGCTCGACTTCGGCTTCGGGCACCACCTTGCCGAAGCCCGGCTGGCCGCCGAGGTCGGCCTTCGTCACGTAGCTCATGCGGCGCTCCCCGCTTCGGCCGGCGCGCCGGCCAGCCGCGTGCCGATCATCGAATCGCGCGAGACCAGTGCGGCGAGTTCTTCCTCGTTCATGCCTTCGGTGCCGGCGGGGCGCTGCGGGATCACCAGATAACGCACCTCGGCGGTCGAATCCCACACGCGGATACGCGTGCTCTCGGGCAGCGCGGTGCCGAAATCGGCGAGCACGCCGCGCGGGTCCTTCACCGCGCGCGAACGGTACGGCGCGCTCTTGTACCAGGTGGGCGGCAGCCCCAGCACCGGCCACGGGTAGCAGCTGCACAGCGTGCACACGACCATGTGGTGGGTATCGTCGGTGTTCTCCACCGCCACCATGTGCTCGCCCTGGCGGCCCGTGTAGCCCATCGAGGCGATCGCCGCGGTGGCGTCGGCCAGCAGCCACTGCCGGAAGGCCGGATCGACCCAGGCCCTGGCCACCACCCGCGCGCCGTTGCGCGGGCCGACGCGGGTCTGGTAGGTATCGATCAGCACGTCGAGCGCGGCCGGGTCGATGTAGCCCTTCTGCGCGAGCACGCTCTCGAGGGCGCGAACGCGCAGGTCCATCTCGCCGAGTTCGCTGTGTTCGTGGTCATCGTCGTGGTGGTGGCCGTCGCCGACGTGGGGGTTGGTGGAGCTCATCCGGACGATGCTACGCCCGGGCACTTAAAATTCGAAGCCTCCCGCCAGTTCCCCTCCGGAAGCCCTCCCCCATGACCTCCACGCCCGCCCGCCCCGTCCGCTCCCAGTACGAAGATTTCATGCGCCACGTCGACACCCATGGCGTCTTCAAGAGCGACCGCACGGGCACCGGCACCAAGAGCGTGTTCGGCCACCAGATGCGCTTCGACCTGAACGAGGGCTTCCCGCTGGTCACCACCAAGAAGGTGCACCTGAAGTCCATCATCCAGGAACTGCTGTGGTTCCTCACCGGCTCCAGCAACAACAACTGGCTCAAGGAACGCGGCGTCACCATCTGGGACGAATGGGCGCGCGAGGACGGCGACCTCGGTCCCGTGTACGGCGTGCAATGGCGCAGCTGGCCCACGCCCGACGGCGGCCACATCGACCAGATCGCCGAAGTCATCAAGACGCTGAAGACCAATCCCGATTCGCGCCGCATCATCGTGAGCGCATGGAACGTGGCCGAGCTCTCGAAGATGGCGCTCATGCCCTGCCACGCCTTCTTCCAGTTCTACGTGGCGCCGCCGCAAGCCGAGGGCGAGCGCGGCAAGCTCAGCTGCCAGCTCTACCAGCGCAGCGCCGACATCTTCCTGGGCGTGCCCTTCAACATCGCGAGCTATGCGCTGCTCACGCACATGATCGCGCAGCAGTGCGACCTCGACGTGGGCGACTTCATCTGGACCGGCGGCGACTGCCACATCTACAGCAACCACGCCGAGCAGGTGGCGCTGCAGTTGAGCCGCACGCCCTACCCCTACCCCACGCTGAACATCAAGCGCAAGCCTGCGTCGATCTTCGACTACCAGTACGAGGACTTCGAGGTGCTCGACTACCGGCACCACGACCCGATCAAGGCGCCCGTGGCGGTATGAGCGGTGTGAGCCCGATGAGCAAGCCGCGCATCAACCTCATCTTCGCCCGCGCCGCCAACGGCGTGATCGGCGTGAACAACACCATTCCCTGGCACATCCCGGAGGACATGGCGCACTTCAAGCAGCAGACCGCGGGCGCGCCGGTGATCATGGGCCGCAAGACCTGGGACTCGCTGCCGCCGCGCTTCCGCCCGCTGCCGGGCCGGCGCAACATCGTGGTCACGCGGCAGGCCGACTGGCAGGCCGAAGGCGCGCAGCGCGCAGCGAGCCTGCAGGAGGCGCTGGCGCTTTGCGAACAGCCGGGTGTCGACACCGCATGGGTCATCGGCGGCGCGCAGATCTACGCCGAGGCCGAGCCGCTCGCGCAGCGCGCGGTGGTGACCGAGGTCGCGCGCGACTACGAAGGCGATGCCTACGCACCGGAACTCGATGCCGCCTCGTGGCGCGAGACGCAGCGCGAATCGCATGTCTCGGCCAAGGAAGGCCTGGGCTTCAGCTTCGTGACCTTCGAGCGCATCGCACCGGCCCCGGCGGCGAAATGAGGCGATGAACGAAGGCGTCGCGCACCGGCCACTTCCGTCCGGCTTGCGGCGCCGCTCGGTGATCGCCGGCGCGGCCCTGCTCGCGGGCCTTGCGCCGGTGCGGCTCCTGCATGCCGCGGAGCCCCTGGAGCCCGACGAGGAAGCGCTCTTCATGACCGGCACCGCGCGCCCCACCGCCGACGGCCGGCTCGAAGTCGACATCCATGCGTGGATCTTCGAGCGCGAGACCCGCTGGGGCCTCAACCCGGCTTTCGCGCGCTACCTGGGCCTGAGCCTCAGGAAGCTCTCGCCCGCCGCGCGGCTGCGCTTCAACCAGCGCACCGCGCTCTTCCATGCGGAGTCGGAAGAAGGCAAGGTCATCGACATCGATTTCGACGGCGGCCCCGCGCGCGTGACGATGCCGCCATCGGGCAAGGACGGCCGGTGCAACCTGCGCATCGTGATCGACATGCCGCGCGCACCGCTGCTTTCGACGTCGCCTTCTCCGCAGGAGTGGGTGCACTTTCATGGCGTGACCGGTCCGGGCGAACTGCTGCACCGCTTCAGGGGTCAGGCGCTCGTGGTGCCCGAGCAGGGCATCTCCGTCATCTCGGACATCGACGACACCATCAAGCGCACGCAGGTGCGCGACCGGCGCGAGATGCTGCTCAACACCTTCGCGCGCCGCTTCGAGCCCGCACCGCGCATGGCAGCCTGGTATCGCGCATTGGCGAAGACGCCCGGCACGCGCTTCCACTATCTTTCGGCGAGCCCGATACAGCTCTATCCGTCGCTGTCGGACTTCATCCGCAACGCCGACTTTCCGCAGGGCAGCATGCACCTGCGCGAGAGCACGACGTGGCGCACGCTCATTCCCGGCGACGAGGATTCGCGCGCGCACAAGCTCGGCGTGATCCAGCGGCTGCTTGCGGAGTTTCCGCAGCGGCGCTTCGTGCTGGTGGGCGATTCGGGCGAGGCCGATCCCGAGATCTACGCGCAAACGTTTCGCTCGCATCCGCAGCGCATAGAGAGCATCGTGATACGCGACGTGACCGGTGAAAGCCGCAGCTCCGATCGCTATCGCGAGACCTTCGAGGGCATCGAACCGGTGCGGTGGCACGTCGTCATGCCGGACACCACGGCGTGGCCTGTCCAGTCCACTGGCTAGGGCCTGTTCACACTATTTCCGGGGTCGCGTTGGTGCTCCAAGGGGCTGGCTGCAAGGCGCCCGTGCGCAGCAAGGCTGAAGCCTTGCAAGCGCGGGCAACGCCGCAGACGGCCCCTTGGAGCGCCAACCCTGCGGGAAGGGCAGCAAGGGCGGACCACTCGGCGTTGCGCTCCTAGCGTGTGCGCATGCACACGCGTCGTCACGCGCCTTGATTGGCCCGCCCTTGCTGCCCTTCGCGACCCCGGAAATAGTGTGAACAGGCCCTAGACGCAGAAACCGCCGAACCCACGGACCGGCCACCAGAAACAAACTGGCACCTTCGTCGCTTCCTTCGTGCGAAAGGAACACTTCGGTACACGCGAAGAAAGGCACGCGCAGCACAGGGTTTAGACAAGGCTAATTGTTTGTGCGCACAATGTCCGGAACGCCCTCAACCAAAAGGAGACGGCTCATGTCCATGGAATTTCTTCGGGCTATCGCCGAGCAGAAATTGCCATATGTCATCCACACGCCGGCCGACATCGACAGGGTGCGCGTGCTGCGTGCGGCGGAGTTGGTGACGGCCTTCATCCCGCCTTCGGATCGCGCTCCCGATGCGCGCGCGATCCGCCAGCTTGCGCAGGTCGAAACGATCACGGCCAAGGGCATGCTGGCGCTCAACAAGGCCACCTCGGCATTCATCGAGCTCTAGGAAAACGCGGCGAGCGCCGCGGCGTTTTCCCCGGCGCAAACCTTCCTCCCCCGATGTCGCCGCCAAGGCCGCGGCACCTCGATTTCGGCTATTACAAATAGGCCGCTTTTTCGCGTGCGCCGGCCGGCTCACGCCCTCCCCACATCCCCTCCTCCCATGGCATCCGCTCGGCCGGATGCACCTGCTCGCGCGCTGATTCGGTAGCACGCAAGCCATTTGCGTGTCAATTACGTGACGAAACCCTCAAAAGACGAGTTTTCAGTCACTGCAGCTCTTGCTTTTTTCAATGACTTTTCCTCGCCCATGGGGTACCTACCCAATTCTGGGGATTGTTAGCAGATATCTCGATTTGTATCTTTCGTACCGTCTCTGAGGCATTGCCGGACTGCAACGGCAACGGACCGCGCGCCGCCCCGACCAGGCGACGGGCGTCGAAAACCGCAACGAGTGTTCCTGTCACTTCAACCTTTTCTGAGAGCGAAAAAATGTCGAATAGCCTGCAAAAATGGGTTGGGCGCAACCGTCCGCCGCGCGTCCAGATCACCTACGACGTCGAGATCGGCGACGCAGTCGAGAAGAAGGAGCTGCCGCTGGTGGTGGGCCTGCTGGCCGACCTCTCCGGCCAGCCCGAGCAGCCGCTGCCCAAGCTCAAGGAGCGCCGCTTCGTCGAGATCGACCGCGACAACTTCGACGGCGTGCTCGGCAACATCTCGCCGCGCCTGGACCTCTCGGTGCCCGACACCATGAAGGGCGACGGCAACCTGAAGATCGAGCTGAACTTCAAGGAGTTCGCCGACTTCCATCCCGAAGCCATCGTGAGCCAAGTGCCGCGCCTGGCCAAGCTGCTCGAGGCACGCCAGCAGCTGCGCGACCTGCTCGCCAAGCTCGACGGCAACGACGAACTCGACGGCCTGCTCGAGCGCGTGGTGAAGAACAGCGAAGAACTGAAGACGGTCCAGAGCCAGGCCAGGGCCGAAGCCGGCGCCGCTTCCACGCAAGCGGCAGCGCCCGACGCCGCGCAGACCCAATCGTCCCCCGAAGCCGAAGCACCGGCAGCGTGATCAACCACGCCGGTGCCGCGCCCGCGCGCGATCCGGCACTTCATGAATGGTGATAGAGATGGCCAACAAATCCAAAGCCGCCGAAGCCGGCAGTGCAGCAGCAACCACCGTCACGACCAGTGACCTGAGCCTGCTCGACAAGATCGTCTACGAAGGCAACATGACGACGGAGCCCTCGCAGGGCGCCTACGCGAAGAAGCTGATCGGCCAGCTGGCTTCGCAGATCCTCGACGAAGGCATGAAGACCAGCCCCGACAAGGGCGTGGTCACGCTGATCAACGAGCGCGTCGCCGAGATCGACCGCCTGCTGACCGACCAGCTCAACGCGATCCTGCACGCCCCCGAGTTCCAGGCCCTCGAAGCCTCGTGGCGCGGCCTGCACGACCTGGTGTTCGGCACCGAGACCGGCAGCAACCTCAAGCTGCGCCTGCTCAACGTGAGCAAGAAGGACCTGCTGAAGGACCTGGAGACCGCCGTCGACCACGACACCAGCGTGCTCTTCAAGAAGATCTACGAAGAGGAATACGGCACCTACGGCGGCCACCCCTACTCGCTGCTGATCGGCGACTACTACTTCGGCCGCCACCCGCAGGACATCGCCCTGCTGGAGCGCATCTCCCGCGTGGCCGCCGCCGCGCACGCGCCCTTCATCGCCGCGGCCGCGCCCGCCCTGTTCGACTTCAAGTCGTTCACCGAGCTGGGCATTCCGCGCGACCTGTCCAAGACCTTCGAGAGCGCCGAACTCGCCTCGTGGCGCGGCTTCCGCGAATCGGAAGATTCGCGCTACGTGTCGCTGGTGCTGCCGAGCTACGCGGCCCGCCTGCCCTACGGCGCCAAGACCATTCCCGTGGAGAACTTCAACTACGAGGAAGACGTGGACGGCACCGACCACGGCAAGTACCTGTGGGCCAACGCGGCCTACCAGCTGGGCCTTCGCATCACGCAGGCGCACTCGCTGTACGGCTGGACCACGGCCATCCGCGGCGTGGAAGGCGGCGGCAAGGTCGACGGCATGGTGGCCCACGCCTACAAGACGGACGAAGGCGACATCGCCCTGAAGCCGCCGACGGAAGTGACCATCACCGACCGTCGTGAGAAGGAGCTGAGCGACCTGGGCTTCATCGCCATCGTCAACTCCAAGGGCTCGAACACCGCCACCTTCTTCGGCGGCCAGACCGTGAACAAGCCCAAGGTGTACGACAAGGACGCGGCCAACGCGAACGCAGCAGTGTCGGCGCGCCTGCCCTACATCCTGGCCGCATCGCGCTTCGCGCACTACCTGAAGGTGATCGTGCGCGACAAGATCGGCAGCTTCCAGACGCAGGCCGACATGCAGAAGCACCTGAACAACTGGGTCGCGAACTACGTGCTGGTGAGTCCCTCGGCGCCGCAGGCCATGAAGGCCAAGTACCCGCTGAGCCAGGCCCGCGTCGACGTGACCGAGGTGCCGGGCAAGCCGGGCTCGTACCGCGCCATCGCCTTCCTGAAGCCGCACTTCCAGCTGGAAGAGCTCTCGGCCTCGATCCGCCTCGTGGCCGACCTGCCGGCGGCTGCGGCCTGACGCTCCTCAACTTCCACGTCGATCTACAGACAAACTGAAAGAACATTCACATGCCTATCTATCTCAAGATGCCAGGGGTCAAAGGTCAGACCCAGATCAAGGGCCACGAAGACCAAATGGAAGTCCAGAGCTTTCAGTTCGGTGCCGGCCTCGCCGTGACCACGGGCACTTCCAACCAGGAACGCACCGCGGGCAAGCCCAGCTTCTCCGAGATCACGGTGACCCGCACGACCGACTCCGCCACGCCTCAGCTGCTGCAGAAGCTCGCAGGCGGCGAGGTGCTGGCGGGCGACACCGTCATCACCTTCCCGCGCGAGGACAAGAGCGGCCTGCTGCCCCTGATGATCGTGACGCTGACCGACGTGATCCTCAGCGGCTTCTCGGTTTCGAGCGGCGGCGACCTTCCATCGGAAAGCGTCTCCCTGAATTACGCGGCCATCAAGGTCGAGTACACGAAGCAGAAGGAAGAAGGCGGCCAGGAAGGCGTCGCACCGTTCGGCTGGGATATCTCGAAGAACGTCGCGGCCACCTGATGATGGCCCGACGCTGAAACCCGGCGCCCACCGTGTCCGAACTCGTCAAAGGCGGCGTCGCGCCCCTGTTCGACCGGCTGGCGTCGCCTCAGCAATCCGAGCCCGTCCGTGGCGGCGCGCATCTCGAGACGATGGAGTCCGTGCAGGACTCCATCGGTCGCGAGTTGCGCCGCCTTTTCAACACGCGCTCACCGCTGTCCGCCGAAGAATTCGCGCAAGCCAGCGGTACGGTGCTGGAGTACGGCATTCCCGACTTTTCCTCGCTCAGCGCACAGAACGCAGCCGACCTGCAGCAGTTGGCGGCGCTGCTGCGCACGGCCGTTTCGCGCTACGAGCCGCGCCTCACCGACGTGAGCGTGCAGGTGAGCGCCGCGGCCAACCGCCACGAGGTGGCGCTGGTGCGCATCGGCGCGCAGGCGCGCGCGGGGCTGGCGCTGCGCCGCGTGGACTTCGAGATGCTGCTCGGCGCGCCGGACAGCCTGATGAAAGTCGCCTGACGTGTCCGACATACAGCACAGCGACCTGCTGCAGTACTACAAGCGCGAGCTGTCCTACCTGCGCGGACAGGGGGCGGACTTCGCGCAGCGCTACCCCAAGGTCGCATCGCGCCTGTCGCTGCACGGCGGCGAGTCGCTCGACCCTCACACCGAACGGCTGATCGAGTCGGTGGCCTTCCTGTCGGCGCGCGTGCACCGCGACCTCGACCAGGAATTTCCCGACGTCGCCTACGCCCTGCTCGACAACCTCTGCCCTTCGCTCGTGCAGCCGCTGCCCTCGATGTCGGTGGCGCAGTTCGGGCTCGACCCCGCGCAGGGCAAGGTCACGGCGGGATTCCGCGTGCCGCGGCACACGATGCTGCATGCGCGCACGTCGCCGCACGCGCCGGGAGCTTCGTCCCAGGACTGCCGCTTCCGCACCGCCTGGGACACCGTGCTGTGGCCGCTGCGCATCGCGCACGCCTCCATCGACTCCGACGCCGTGCTGCGCCTCGCGCTCGAATGCGACAGCGAGGCCGACTTCTCCGAGCTGGAGATCGACAGCCTGCGCATCCACCTGCAGGGCGACTGGATGACCACCATGCCGTTGTACGACGCGCTGGTGTCCGGCGTGAAGTCGGTGGCCGTCATTCCGGAAGGCGGCATGGCACAGACGCTGCCGGCCGACGCATGGCGCGAGGTCGGCTTCGCCGAGGGCGAGGAAGTGCTGCCCCAGCCTGCCAACGCGCAGCCCGCCTACGGCCTGCTGCAGGAGTACTTCGCGTTTCCGCGCAAGTTCCACTTCTTCGACCTGCACCACCTGCGCTCGCGCCTGGGCGGCGGACGCCGCTGCGAGATCGCCTTCCAGCTCGACCGCTCCACGCGCGCGCTGCGCTACATCGACGCCGAGAACTTCCAGCTCGGCTGCACGCCCATCGTCAACCTGTTCCCGCGCGTGAGCGAGCCGCTGGCGATGGACCAGCGCCACTACGAATACATGCTGGTGCCCGACCGCCAGCGCGACGCGACCACCGAGGTGCACTCCATCGTCTCGGTGGTCGCCTCCGACCCCGACGCCGACAAGCCCGTCGACGTGCCGGGCTTCGCAGCGCTGGGCCACGTCGATGGCGCCAGGGGCGCGCAGGAGGCGGTGTTCTGGTCGGCGCGGCGCGAGCCCTGCCTGCGCCAGAACATTCCCGGCACCGACGTGTTTCTTTCCTTCGTCGACCAGGGCAAGGCGCACACCCGCCCTGCACAGCCCGTGGTCTACGCGCACCTGCTGTGCACCAACCGCCGCCTGGCCGAGCAGGTGCCCGTTGGCGCGCGCCTGCTGGCCGAGGGCCCGCCGCAGCCCACGCACGTGCGCTGCCTCTACGAGCCCACCGCGCAGCGCGATCCGCCGCTGGGCAGCGAGACGCTGTGGCGGCTGGTGTCGCTGCTCACGCTCAACCACCAGTCGCTGGTGGACGGCTCCACCGGCCGCGAGCAGCTGCGCGAGATGCTGCTGCTGTTCGCCTCCGACAGCCGGCGTGACCATGCGCAGATCCGCGGCATCGCAGGGCTCTCGGCGCGCGGCGTTACCGCGCACGTGGGCACCGAGGCCTGGCGCGGCTACTGCCGCGGCACGCAGGTCACGCTCGAATTCGAGGACGACGCCTTCGTCGGCGCCTCGCCGCTGATGATGTCGGCGGTGCTCGCGCGCTTCTTCGCGATGTACACCTCGGTCAACTCCTTCGTGCGCCTCGCGGTGCGCAGCGGCGAGGAGATCCGCAAGCAATGGGCCCCGATGACGGGCCGGCAGGTGGTGCTGTGATCGTCGAAGAACTCGCCGCCCGCCCGCAGGACTTCAACCTGTTCCAGGCCATCAGCCTGCTCGAGCGCGCCGCGCCCGACGCGGTGCCCGTGGGCCGCTCGCAGGGCCCGCGCGAACGCGAGGCCGTGCGGCTGCATGCCTTCGTCTCGCTCGCTTTCGAAGCCAGCGACGTGCGCGACGTCGGCACCGATGCCGCCACCGGCGAGCCTTATGCGCTCACCACGCCCGCGCTCTCGCTGGCCGGCAGCGGCGGTCCGCTGCCGATGCCCTTCACCGAGATGCTGCTGGAGCGCCGTCAGCAGCGCGACTACGCCACACAGGACTTCCTCGACATCTTCAACCACCGCTTCCTGGCTTTTCTCTACCGCAGCCGGCGCAAGCACCACATCGCGCTGAACCCGCAGTCGCCCGCACGCTCGACGCTGGCCACCACGCTCGACGCGGCCAGTGCGCTGGGCCTGCGCGCCGGCGTGCGCGCGCCCGACGGCTCGGCCCAGTGGCTGCGGCATGCCGGCCTGCTGGGCGGTGCGCCGCGCGGCATGACTGCGCTGCTCGCGCTGCTGCGCGACCGTCTCGGCGTGCAGGTGGACGGCACGCAGTTCCGCGGCCGCTGGCTGGCGCTGGAGCCCGATGCCTCGGCGCGGCTCGACATGCGTCAGCCGTTGGGCGGCGGCGCGGTGCTCGGCAAGCGCGTGTGGGACCAGGGCGCGGGCATCCGCCTCGTCTTCAGCAACCTGAGCCAGCAGCGGCTGCGCGGCCTGCTGCCCAAGGGCGCCGACCACGCGCTCGCCAAGTGGCTGGTGCGCCGCTTCATACCGCAGGACCTGAAGGTCGAGATGGAGCTGCGGCTGGCACCGTCCGAATCGCGCGGCAGCGTGCTCGGCGCATCCAACCCGATGCGCCTGGGCTGGACCTCGTGGGTCGCCGGGCCGGCCTTCCGCGGCGCGCTGCCGCCCGTTCAACACACCCTGACCAGCGACGGCGGCGACGCGCCCCACGGCTGATCCGACCACGCTCTCCCGCTCTCCTATGGACATCGACATCCGCACCCTGCTCGGCCGGCTCAACCCGGAATGCAAGCGCGCCATGGAACAGGCCGCCGAGCTGTGCGTGCAGCAGACGCACTACAACGTGGACATCGAGCACCTGCTGATGAAGCTGGTGGACAACGAGGCGCCCGACCTTCGGCTGGTGTTCGGCCGCTTCGGCATCCGGCCCGACGCGGTGCAGGCGCAGCTTCAGAAGTCGCTCGACACCTTCAAGCGCGGCAACGGCCGCACGCCCAGCCTCGCGCCCGACTTCGCGCCGCTCTTCCAGGAAGCCTGGCTCATGAGCTCGGTGCTGCTGGGCCAGCAGCACGTGCGCTCGGGCACGCTGATGCTGGCGCTGCTCGAGGTCGACCGCCTGCGCGGCCGGCTGGTCGATGCGGCGCCCGCGTTGCTGCAGATCCCGCGCAGTTCATTGCGCGACGAACTCGCGGGCCTGCTGCAGTCGTCGCCCGAAGACGCGGCGGGTGCGGCACTGGCCGCCGCGCCCATCGCACAGGCTCCTTCCGCGCCCGCAGCCAACCCGGCCGCCGCGACGCAACCAGCGCCCGAAGCCGGCGCGATGCAGATGCCCACCGCGCGCCGCAGCAGCTCTGCCACGCCCTCGCTCGACCAGTACACGGTCGACATGACGCAGCTCGCGCGCGACGGCGCCATCGACCCCATCCGCGGCCGCGACGGCGAGATCCGCCAGATCATCGACGTGCTGCTGCGCCGCCGCCAGAACAACCCCATCCTCACCGGCGAGGCCGGCGTGGGCAAGACGGCCGTGGTCGAAGGCTTCGCGCAGCGCGTGGTGCAGGGCGACGTGCCGCCTGCGCTGCGCCAGGTGTCGGTGCGCTCGCTCGACCTCGCGCTGCTGCAGGCCGGCGCGGGCGTGAAGGGCGAGTTCGAGAACCGGCTCAAGTCGGTCATCGCCGAGGTCAAGGCCTCGCCCACGCCTGTGATCCTCTTCATCGACGAAGCGCACCAGCTCATCGGCGCGGGCGGCGCCGAGGGCCAGGGCGATGCGGCCAACCTGCTCAAGCCGGCGCTCGCGCGCGGCGAACTGCGCACCATCGCCGCCACCACCTGGGCCGAGTACAAGAAATACGTGGAGCGCGACCCTGCGCTCGCGCGGCGCTTCCAGGTCGTGAAGGTGGAGGAGCCCAGCGAGGAAGTCGCCATCGACATGCTGCGCGGCATGGTCGAGACGCTGGAGAAGCACCACGGCGTGGAGATCGTGGACGACGCGGTGCGCGAGGCCGTGAAGCTCTCGCACCGCTACATCACCGGCCGCCAGTTGCCTGACAAGGCCATCAGCGTGCTCGACACCGCCTGCGCGCGCGTGGCCATCGGGCAGAACGGGCTGCCGGCCGAACTCGAATCGACGGCGCGCGACATCGCCACCGGCGAGAACGAGCTGCGCGTGCTGCGCCATGAAGCGGCCACGGGCAGCGACCGGCAGGAAGCCATCGCCACGCTCTCGGCGCGGCTCGACGAACTGCGCCAGAAGCACAAGCGCCTGAGCGACAAGGTCGACGAGGAAAAACACGCGGTGATGGAGATCGTCGCGCTGCGCCGCAAGATCGCAGAGAACCTGCGCAGCGACGCACCGCCGGCCGACGAGGAGAACGACCCCGCCCTGCTCACTGCCGCGCTGCGTCGCCTGGAGAAGGGCCTGGAGGCGCTGCAGAACGACGAGCCCATGGTGCCCGTGTGCGTGGACGGCACCATGGTGGCCGAAGTCATCTCCGGCTGGACCGGCATTCCGGTCGGCAAGATGATGACCGACGAGCTTCACACCGTGCTCAACCTGAAGGAGAAGCTGGCCGAGCGCGTGGTCGGGCAGGACGACGCGCTCGACGCCATCTCGCGGCGCATCCGCACCTTCCACGCCGACCTGGACGACCCCGGCAAGCCCGTGGGCGTGTTCATGCTGGTGGGCCCGAGCGGCGTGGGCAAGACCGAGACCGCCTTCGCGCTGGCCGACCTGCTGTACGGCGGCGAACGCAACGTCATCACGGTGAACATGTCGGAGTTCCAGGAGGCGCACACCGTCTCCAGCCTCAAGGGCGCGCCGCCCGGCTACGTGGGCTACGGGCGCGGCGGCGTGCTCACCGAGGCGGTGCGGCGGCGCCCCTACAGCGTGGTGCTGCTCGACGAGATGGAGAAGGCGCACCCCGACGTGCTGGAACTCTTCTTCCAGGTGTTCGACAAGGGCACCATGGAAGACGGCGAAGGCGTGCTGATCGACTTCAAGAACACGCTGATCCTGCTCACTTCGAACGCCGCGCAGGACGTGATCACGCAGGCCTCGCAGGGCGGGCGCAGGCCCGACCCCGACGAGCTCGTGGAGCGCCTGCGCCCCGAGCTGCTCAAGCAGTTCAGCCCCGCCTTCCTGGGCCGGCTCGCGCTGGTGCCCTACCACCACCTGGGCGACGGGCAGATCCGGTCCATCGTCAACCTCAAGCTGGGCAAGCTGGCACGGCGCTTCGCGCTGAATCACCACGCCGGGTTCACCTGGGACGCGCAGGTGGAAGACGCCATCACCGCGCGCTGCACCGAGGTGGACAGCGGCGCGCGCAACATCGACCACATCCTGGCGCACGCGGTGCTGCCCGAGCTGTCGCGCCAGGTGCTGGAGCGCATCTCGATGGCGGCCGCCTTCACCGGCGTGCACATGAGCGTGGGCGCCGACGGTGCCTTCGCCTTCGGCTTCGAGCCGGCCACGCTGAGCTGACGAAGCGATGAACATGCGCGAAGGCTTTACCCAGCACGCCGCCTTTCTGACGGTGAAGACGGCGTTCGGCCCCGACAAGCTGCTGCTCGAATCCTTCCAGGCCACCGAGGGGCTATCGCAGCTCTTCGCCTGCTCGCTGACCATGCGTTCGTCCGACGACGCGCTGGACGCTGCCGCGGTGATCGGCACCTCGGCCACGGTCGTGCTGCAGCGGCCCGGGAAGGAAAGCCGCTTCTTCAACGGCATCGTCTCGCGCTTCACCTACATGGGCAGCAACCGCGACTTCGCGACCTACACGCTCGAACTGGTGCCGCGCATGTGGCTGCTCACGCTGGGCCGCGACCGCGTGATCTACCAGAACATGAGCACGCCGGACATCGTGCAGAAGATGCTCGGCGACTTCGGCGTGAGCTTCGCGCTCCAGCTCAGCGGCAGCTACACGCCGCGCGAGTACTGCGTGCGCTACGACGAGACGGCCTTCGACTTCGTCTCGCGGCTGATGGAAGAGGAAGGCATCTTCTACTTCTTCACTTTCGCGGACGGTGAACACACGCTGGTGCTGGCCGACAGCAATTCGGCATGCCAGCCGTGCCCGCATGCCGACAAGCTTCTGGTTCGCAGCGCCGAGGAAGGCTTCGCGCACGCCCACGCCGTGACCCGCTTCGAGTCGGACGCGCGGCTGGCCACCAAGGCGCAGGAAGTCGACGACTACGACTTCCTCACGCCCGACACCAGCCTGCTGAAGGAGACGCAGGGCAAGGACGGCCGCGGCACCGACTACGAGTACCCCTCGCGCGTGCCGCTCTCGGCGGCACAGTCGCGCGCGCGCATCCGGCTGGAGGCACACCGCAGCGGCAGCCAGTCCGGCCGCGGCGACAGCCATTGCCACTACCTCACGCCCGGCACCACCTTCACGCTGGAAGACCATCCGCGCGCGGACCTCAACGTGGCGCACATGGTGCACAGCGTGCGGCACCACGCCGACCTCGAGCACTACGGCAACAGCTTCGAGACCCTGCCTCCCGCCCTGCCCTTCCGCCCGCCGCGCGTCATGCCCCGGCCGGTGGTTGCCGGCAGCCACACGGCGCGCGTGGTCGGCCCTGCCGGCGAGGAAATCTGGACCGACCAGCACGGTCGCATCAAGGTGCAGTTCCCGTGGGACCGCCTGGGCAAGAAGGACGAAAAGAGTTCCTGCTGGATCCGCGTCTCGCAGATGTGGGCTGGCGAAGGCTGGGGGGCGCTTTTCCTGCCGCGCATCGGGCAGGAGGTGGTCGTGAGCTACGTCGACGGCGACCCCGACCGGCCGCTCGTCTCGGGCAGCGTCTACAACGGCACGCACGCGACGCCGGTCGCGCTGCCGGGCAGTTCGTCGCAAAGCACCATCCGCTCGAACTCGACGAAGGGCGGCGGAGGCTTCAACGAGATGCGCTTCGAGGACAAGAAGGGCTCGGAGGAGTTCTACCTTCATGCGCAGAAAGACATGCGCGTGGAGATCGAGAACGACCTGGCCACCACCGTGAAGGCCGGCAACGAGACGCACACCGTCACCAAGGGCAATCGCACCGTGAAGGTCGACACCGGCAACGAGACCCACTCGGTGAAGGGCACGCGCGCGCTCGACGTCACCGGTAACGAGACGCACGACAACAAGGCCAACTTCACGCAGACTGTGACGGGCAACTACGAGCTCAAGGTCACGGGCAACCTGGTGATCGACGTGACGGGCACGCTGCTCATCAAGTCGGCGCAGACGCTGGACCTGAAGGCCGGCACCAACCTGGGCGCCAACGCCGGCATGAACTTCGCGGCCGAGGCCGGCGTGGCGCTGTCGGCCAAGGGCGGCGCCACGCTGTCGAACGAGGCGCCTTCCATCAGCAGCAAGGCCTCGGGCATGAACTCCGTCGAGGGCGGCGGCATGGTCACGCTCAAGGGCGGGCTGGTGAAGATCAACTGAGCGGCGCCATGGCAATCCCTTCCTCCCTGCCCGTCAAGGACATCGCCGCCCTGCCGGCCGCCGTCGTGCGCGAGACGCTGGACGATGCGGGCCAGACGGTGGTGCGCGCCTCCTTCGTGGGCGAGCTGCCGTACGGGCCGATGCAGGTCTTCTCGGCACCGGGCAAGCCGGCGCTCGATGCGTCGTACCAGGCCGGCCTGCCGCACGGCCCCATGCGGCTCTTCGACGAACGCGGCCAGCTGCTGCAGGAAACCCAGCGCATCGGCGGCCTGGCCGAGGGCGTCACGCGCAGCTACTACCCCAGCGGCAAGCTGATGCAGACGCTGCAGCACGTGCGCGGCGTGCAGCACGGCGAGGCGGTGTCGTATGCCGAATCGGGCGACGTCACCGCGCGCCTGCCCTACGCGGCCGGACGCCTCGAAGGCGAGGCCACCTATTTCCACGAGGGCCGCATGCTGCGGCGCGAGCGCTACCGCGCCGGACTGCTCGACGGCGAGGTCATCGACTACGCGCCCAACGGCGGCGTCGCGCAGTCCTCCACCTACGTGGCCAACGTGCTGCACGGCCCCCTGCGGCGCTACTGGCCCAACGGGCAACTGATGGAAGAAGTCGCCTACCGCCAGGGCAAGCCCTACGGCGGCGCGCGCCGCTTCGACCAGGCGGGCCGCGAGATCGTGGAGACCGCCGCCTCGCCAGGCTTCATGAAGAGCCTCGAAAAACTCGTGAGGGGGAGCTGAGCCATGGGCATGCACGTCTGCATGGGAGCCACGTTGCAGTGCAGCTTCGGCGCCGCGCCGTCCAACCTCGTGGTGCTGCCCGTGAGCGGCGTGCTCACGGGCAGCACGCCGGGCGCCAACATCATGGACAACAAGCCGATCGTCAACATCCTTCCCTTCGGCACCTGCAACAGCATGTCGAACCCGATGGTGGCCGCGGCAACCGCCGCCGCGCTCGGCGCCTTCACGCCCATGCCCTGCATCCCGGTGACGGCCGCGCCCTGGGCGCCGGGCTCGCCCACGGTGCTGGTCGGCAACATGCCCGCGCTGCAGGACAGCTCCAAGCTCGCCTGCAACTGGGGCGGCGTGATCCAGGTGGTCGCGCCCGGGCAATTCACCTCCATGGTTCCCTGAAACGAACGACGACCAACGAACGGCACGCACCGACAACCCCATGTCCCAATACGTTTTCACGATGAGTTCCCGCATGGTCGCCATCACGGCGGCCTGCCTGGTGCTGCTGTGCGTCCTGCTGTTCCTGATGGGCGTCGAGATCGGCAAGCTGATGGCGCCCGCGCCTGCTCCCGTACCCGCTGCCGCGGCGCCGTCGCAACCTCCACCGCCCGCCGCCGCGCCCGCAACGGCTCCCGCGGCCCCCACGGCCCCCGCTGCCTCCACCCAATGACCAAAGTGAATACAAGCATGTCGACCAACGCACGACACCTCACGGGCATGCACAACGCGCTGCGGCGCCTTGCCCTTCCCACACTGCTGGCGATCGCCGGCCTTTGCACAGGTGCAAGCGCGCTCGCCGCGGGCGAACGGCCCGTGGCGCAGGGCACGCTCGCGGCACCCGCTGCGCCCGTGGCGGCGACGCCGGTTGTCGCCGCACCTGCGACACCCGCAGCACCGGCAGCGGCCGCCTTTGCCGTCGAGCCTGCCGCTCCCGCCACGCCGCCCGTGCTCGTCAACGGCCTCGTGCGCGTGCCCGACGGACGGCTGCTCGCACCCGACATCGCCCGCATCGTGACGCGCGGCGAGCTGGTGGTGGCCATGCTCAAGGTCGACACGCCCCCGTTCTTCTTCTTCGACGACAGCGGCCAGTGGACCGGTCTGGAGGTGGGCCTCGCCCAGTCGCTCGCCAAGGAGCTGGGCGTGAAGCTGCGCTTCAACCGCGAGGCCGGCACCTTCAACGCGGTGGTCGACCTGCTGGCCAACGGCCAGGCCGACCTGGCCATCAGCAAGCTGTCACGCACGCTGGCGCGCTCGCAGACCATCGCGTTCAGCGACGCGTACCTCACGCTGAGCCACTCGCTGATCCTCAACCGCGTGAAGTTCGCGCAGCTCTCGCGCGGACGGCCGCTGCCCGAGGTCATCCGCAACTTCGACGGCAGCATCGGCGTGATCGCCAAGTCGTCGTTCGCCGACTACGCGCGCACCAACTTCCCGCACGCCAAGGTGCAGGAGTTCCCGACCTGGAACGACGTGCTGGTGGCCCTGCACAAGGGCGACATCGTGAGCGCGTACCGCGACGAGTTCGAGGTCAAGCGCGTGCTCAAGGCCGACCCCACCGTCTCGCTCGTGCTGCGCACCGTGACGCTGAAGGATCTGGAGGACACGCTGGGCATCGGCGTGGCCGTGACCGACACCACGCTGCTGGCCTACGTCAACCAGTTCCTCGCGCAGCGCGCCGAGAAGCTCGATATCCAGAAGGTGCTGCAGGCACTCGACCGCTGAGCGGCACAGGACGCGCAAACATCATGAACACCTCCAAGCTCTACGCCTTCGTCCTCAACCCGTGGGTCGTCATCATCAGCCTCGGGGCCGGCGTGGCCTTCGGCATGCTCGCGCCCCCGCTCGCCACGCCGCTGGCCTTCGTGGGCGACATCTACGTCGACCTGCTGAAGATGATCACGCTGCCCTTCATGGTCTCGGCCGTGATCTTCAGCCTGCAGCGCCTGTTCCGCGACGGCGGCACGGCCAGCCTGCTGGGCCGGGTGGCGCTCGTGTTCCTCGCGTTCTCGGCCTTCGTGGCCATCGCGGGCGCGGCCACGCTGCTGATCCTGCGTCCCGGCGAGAACCTGCCCAGCAGCACCATGCAGACCTTCGGCCAGATCGTGGGCGGCGATCTCAGCGCCAGCGACACGGCCATGAACCTGCGCGGCGTGGACGAGGTCAAGAAGACCGCCAGCTTCGCCGACATGCTGGTGAGCCTGGTGCCCGCCAACATCTTCTCGGCGCTGGCCAACGGCGACACGCTGAAGACGCTGGTGTTCGCGCTGCTCTTCGGCCTGGCGGTGGGTCACGTGCCCACGCGCATCTCCGACGGCCTCACGCAGGCGCTGGAGACCGTGTACCACGCCTGCCAGACGCTGATGCGCTGGCTAAGCTTTCCGCTGCCGGTGGTGCTGTTCTGCATGAGCGCGGCGCAGCTGGGCAAGACGGGCATCGAACCGTTGAAGGCGATGGGCGCCTTCGTGGTCGCCTTCCTCGTCGTGTCGGCGCTGCTGCTGGCGGTGGCGGCGGTCATCATCTGGAAGCGCTCCAACGGCACGCTGGGGCAGACGCTCAACGCGCTGCGCGGCCCCTTCGCGCTGGCGCTGGCCACGCGCAGCAGCGCCACCTGCATGCCGATCATGATCGAGAGCCTGGTCACGCGCCTGGGCTTCGCGCGCTCGCGGGTGGAGCTGCTGGTGCCGCTCACGGTGTCGCTGCTGCGCATCGGGCCGGTCGTGTACTACGTGTGCGCCACGCTCTTCATCGCGCAGATCTACGGGCGTTCGCTCACGCCGGTGGAGATCGGCATCGTGCTCACCTCTTCCGTGCTCGCGGGCTTCGCCTCTGCAGGCATGACGGGGCTGGTGACGGTGTCGCTCATCGGCATGACCTGCACCTACCTGGGCCTGCCCTTCGAGGCGGCCTTCATCCTGTTCCTGGCGGTGGACCCGGTGTGCGACATGCTGCGCACGCTGGTGCTGGTCATCGGCAACACCGCCGCAGTGGCCGTGGTGTGCCCGCGTCCGCTGAAGATCTAGGGAGCGCGCCTTCATGTCACGCATAGGCGTTCTCGGCGGCATGGGTCCATCGGCGACGGTGGACTTCATGGACAAGATCATCCAGCTCACGCCGGCCACGCGCGACCAGGAACACCTGCCGGTGATCGTCGCGAACCTGCCGCACGTGCCGGACCGTTCCAGCGCCATCCTGGGCACCGGGCCCGACCCGCTCGATGCGCTGCTCGCGGGCATCGACGTGCTCAACGACGCCGGCGTCGGCGTGATCGCGATTCCCTGCAACTCGTCGCACCACTGGTATGCGCAGATCGCGGCGCACAGCCGCGCGCCGGTGATCCACATCGCGCAGTCGTGCGTGGCCGCCATCGCGACGGCATCGGACGACCGGCCGGTGCGGGTGGCGGTGCTCGCCACGCGCGGCGCGCTGGCCTCGGGCTTCTACCAGCAGGCGCTGCGCGAGCGCGGAATCGATTTCATCGTGCCCGATGCCGGCACCGGCCAAGACCACGTGGACGCCTGCATCCGCTCGGTGAAGGGCGGCGACATCGACGCCGGCGCTGCGGCGTTCGGGCTCGCGCTGCAGGCGCTGGCCGCCACGGGCGCCACCGCCGTCATCATGGGCTGCACCGAGCTGCCCATCGCTGCGAAGGCCGCGAAGGTCGCACGGGCCACCGGTCACACGCCGCTGACGCTGGTCGACAGCTCGCTGGAACTGGCGCGCGCGACGGTCGCCTTCGCGCTCGACAAGGGATGGAACAGGCCGGCATGGCTTTCCTGACGCGCATGTCCCACAGCCTGCTCGCCCTGCTCCTGTGCATGGCGGCAGGCGCCGTCGCGGGCGTGTATGCGCCCGCGCTGGGCGACGTGGCGTACACGGCGGCGCAGGTCTACCTGGCGATCGTGAGCATGGCAGCCATTCCGCTGCTGGTGGTGGCGACCTTCTTCGGCCTGCGCCAGACCATGGGCCTGCCCTTTCCCGGAAGGCGCATTGCGATGATCGCTGGCCTCGCGCTGCTGCTGGTGGTGAGCTGCGCCGCCACCGGGCTGGCGCTGGGCTGGGTGAACGCGCCGGGCGCGCACCTGGACGCCGAAGCGCGCGAGCACCTCGGCGAACTGGTGCAGCGGGCCGGCGACGGCGGCGACATCGAGATGCGACTGCACGACAACGGCATGCAGGCCACGCCCATCGAACGCCCGCGCGCCACCGTGGTGCCCGACAACTTCTTCCGCGTGCTGGCCGAGGGCCGCTCGCTGGGCATCCTCTCTTGCGCACTGCTGTTCGGCCTGGCTTTCGCGGCGCTGGCGCGCACGCAGCACGCGGCGCTCAACCACATGTTCGAGGGCATCTACCGCACGCTCGAACTCATCATCGCGCGCGCCAACATCCTGCTGCCGGTGGTGGCCTTCGGCATGTCGGCGCACGTGCTGTCGCAGACCGATGCACTGACCATCCGCGCCATGAGCGGCTTCCTGCTGCACTTCGTCGTGCTGGTGGCACTGCTGGGCGCGCTGGCCATCGCGGTGATTCACCGACGCGGCAACCAGCCGCTGGCCGAGGTGCTGCAGCACCTGAAGACGCCGATGCTGGTGAGCCTGATGTCGTCGAGCACTACGGCCAGCATTCCGCACACCATCGAGACGATGAGCGCGCGCCTGGGCTTCAGCCGCGGCATCGTGGAACTGGTGGTGCCCACCGCCTCGGTGTTCCTGCGCGCGGGCTCGGCGCTCTACTACGTGCTGGCGGCGCTCTTCGTCGCCAACCTCTACGACCGCACGCTCAGCGCGGCCGACATCGGGATGATCGGCACGGGCGCGACCATCGCGGCCTTCGCCTCTGCCGGCAACAGCAGCCTCACCAACGTGGGCTACGCGGGCATCGTGCTGTCGATGCTGCAGCTGCCCATCGAGGCGGCGCTGGCGCTCTTCCTGGCCATCGACCTGATCTGCGAGGGCCCGCGCAACCTGCTGACGCTGCTGGCTACCTGCGCGCTGATTTCGATGGTGTCGGCCGGCTTGCCCTCTGAGCGCGTGGCGGCGCCGGCTGCCGAGATCAAGCCCGCCCAGCCGCTGCGCTTCGTGTTCGCACGCGGGCACGTCGCACTGCTCGCGGGCTGCAGCGTGCTGGCCTCCGTGCTGATCCTGCTGATGGGCATCGCGGTGGGCGTGCGGCAGGCGCAGTCGGCGGTCACGTACGCATCCCCCCGCCGCGGCGAACACAGGAATTTCGCGATGAACCGGACGAAGAAGCTTCTCATCAAGCGGATGGCCGCGCTGCTGCTCATCGTGCAGCTGGCCGCATGCGGCAGCCTCTTTCCCAAGGGCACGCGCGTGAGCTGGAACGAGCTCACGCTGTCGGCCGCGCCCGGCGCCAACCAGAACAGCCCCGTGGCCGTCGACGTGGTGATGGTGCTCGACGACGCCATGCTCGCGCGCGTGACCGAGCTCACGGCCGCCAAGTGGTTCGGCGCGCGCGCCGACCTGCAGAAGACCTTTCCGCAGAGCCTGTCGTACCTCTCGTGGGAGCTGGTGCCGGGCCAGACGATCCGCGTGCCCGCCAGCGCCATCGGCTCGCCGCGCGTTTCGGCGGTGCTGGTCTTCGCGAACTACACCACGCCCGGTGCGAACCGCATCCGGGTGGAAGACCTCAAGGGCTCGATCGTGGCCCGCTTCGATGCACAGAGCTTCGACGTGTCGGCCGCGTCGCGCTGAACAACACGGATTCCTTCAAGTGAACCAACAACTCCAATCCAGCCGCGCGGGAGCACGCCATGTCTGACCTGCACCGCGCCGCCCCCGTCACCGACCGCGTCGAGTGGCATGAAGGCATGCTGCTGTCGCCGCAGCACTTCCAGCAGTTCTCCTCGCGCATGGACACCCTCGTGGCCTGGCAGACGCTGGCCGCCGCGCCCTTCGCCTGGGGCGTGCGCCGCCTGGTGTTCGACCAGGGCCTGCTGCCCGCCGGCCTGCTGCGCGTGCTGGCGCTCGAAGCCATCCTGCCCGACGGCACCGCGGTGCAGTTTTCGGCTGCCGAGGCCGCGCACGGCGCGCTGGAGCTTTCCCTCGCGCCCTACGCGGAGCGGTTGGCCAACGAGCCGCTGGACATCTACCTCACGCTGCCGGTCACCACGCCCAACCGGCATCGCGCCGCGACCGTGCGCTTCCGCTCGGTGGCCGGCGCGCCGGTGGAAGACGCGGTGTCCGACGCCGAGCCCGCGAACATCCCGCGCATGCTGCCGCGCCTCGCGCTCAGCGCCGGCGCGGTGCCGCCCGGCACGCACGTGCATCTGCGGCTGGGCCAGGTCTTCAAGGACAACGAGGTGGTGAAGCTCGGCGACGCGCAGCCGCCGCTGCTGGAAGTGGCGCGCGACAACCCGCTGTGGACCGCCGCGTCCGCCCTGCTCGGCCAGCTGCGCGGCAAGGCAGCCTTCGTCGCCAAGCAGACGGCCGTGCCTTCCTCGCGCATCGACGACCGCCTCGCGCACCTGGAGCTGAAGGACCGGCTGCGCAGCCTGCTGTCGGGCCTGCCGCATGCGGAGGCGGTGATGCGCACGCCGCACCTGCATCCGCTGCCGATGTACTGGTCCCTTTGTGCGCTGCTGGCCTCGCTGAGCCTGCTGCGCCCGGGCGGCGTGCCGCCTGTGCCGATGGACTACGACCACGCCGACCCCTCGCGCGTGTTCCAGCCGCTGCTGCTGGCGCTGCGCGACGCGGTGTCGGAGGTGAGCCAGGAGTATCGCGAGCACAAGTTCGATTTCCGCCAGGGCGCCTTCGAGACCACGCTGCAGCCGCAGTGGGTGGCCGGCGCGCGCATCGTGGTGGGCCTGCGCGGACAGTCCGACAAGGACCTGCTGGCCTGGATGGACAGCGCCATCGTCGGTTCGCAGTCGGCCTATCCCTCGCTGCGCGAGCGCCGCGTGCTGGGCGCGGTGCGCCGTTCCATCGAGTCGGCCGACGAGCTCGGCCTGCGCCCGGGCTCTGGCTACCTGCTCTACGCGATCCAGACCAGCGCCGCGCTGACCGTTCCCGGCGAGCTGCTGGTGATCGCCAACGCCAACGAAGGCGCCACCGCCCAGCCGCCACAGGAAATCGTCCTGTTCATCAAGGACTGAAGCCATGGCACGCAACCTACCCGAGCTGGCCGTCGACGACCACATCACGCGGCAGTTCCGCGCCTTCTACGACGAGATCGTGAAGGCACGCGACCGCACCGCCGAATCGCGCGAGAGCGACATCGACATGGTGGCGCAGACGCTGGCGCGCCACCTGGAGAACCTGCTGGAGCTGCAGTCGCTCGAATCGCGCCGCGAGAGCACGCGCTTCGAGCTCGAGAACGTGGCCGACGCGCGCTACCTCAAGGCCGCGCTGGCCGACGAGATCCTGCTGCACACGCCGTGGATCGGACGCGAGCGCTGGACGGCGCACCTGCTGGAGTCGTCGCTCTTTCGCACCAACATCGCGGGCGACCTGGTGTTCAGCCGCATCGAGGAACTGCTGTCAGGCCGCGAACCGTCGAAGCGCGACATCGCGCGGCTGTATCTCTTCGCGCTGGCGCTGGGCTTCCAGGGCAAGTACCGCGGCGCGGGCGAGGAAGCCCGCCTGCTGGGCTACCGCGAGGAGCTCTTTCAGTTCGTCTACCAGCGGCCGGCCGATTTCTCGGGCCGCGACCGCGTGGTATCGGAGCGCGCCTACGCGAGCACGCTTTCGCACATCGCGCCGCGCAAGCTGCCCACGCTGAGCCGCTGGACGGTGCTGTTCATGCTGGGCGTCGCCACGCTGCTGGCGGTGTCGGAGCTGCTGTGGCTGTGGCAGTCGTGGCCCGTGCGGCAGGTGCTGCAGCCGGGAGCGGTCGACGCATCGGGGGCCTACCAGCGATGAACGACCTGCGCCACCCAAGGAGCATCAGGAGGTCGTCGACATGCTGACTGACCAGCTCTTCCTCGTTTCCATCGCGGTGCTGACGCTGGTGGTGCTGCTCGTGCTCGGCATGGTGCTGTACTTCGCGGCACGCCGTTCGCACGCCAAGCCATCGAGCGATCCGAAGGTCGCGCGCATCCGCTTCGACTCGCTGCGCAGCTCGTTCCGCCAGGCGGTGGAGCTGATCGAGGGCAACATCGCCTCGCGCGCCGACCGCTACGGCATTCCGTGGATCATGCTGCTCAACGAGGGCGACGACCACCGGCAGCTGCCGATCGAGCAGTCGGGCGTGGCGAGCGCACTCAGCACCGAATCGGCCTCGGCCGCGGCCACGCAGGGCATCTCGTGGCACTTCTTCGACCGCGGTGTGGTCATCGACATCCAGGGCGCCTACCTCGGCTCGCCCGACGACGACGATGCCTCCGAGAAGCCGTGGGACGAGTTCCTGGGCATGTGCCGGTCGTACCGGCCGCAGCGGCCCTTCGACTCGGTGGTCATCACCATTCCGGCCGCGCTGCTGCTCGACGACAGTACCGACGGCCGGCTCGAGCTCTCCAAGCGCGCCAAGCTTGCGCACCGGCGCCTGTGGCTGGCGCAGAACCGCTTCGCTATGCGCTTCGCGGTGTACGTGCTTGTCACCGGCGCGGAGCACCTGGAGGGCTTCAGCGCCTTCGCGAGCGCCCTGCCCGAGCCGCTGCGCGCGAGCATGCTGGGCTGGTCCTCGCCCTACGACCTGTCGACCACCTACCAGCCCGCGTGGGTCGACGAGGCGGTGGGCACGGTGGTGCGCTCGGTGTCCGACGTATCGGCCGAGCTCTTCGCCACCGGCACTGAGCCGCAGGGTGCCGGCGCGCAACTGCTGCTGCCTTCGCGCATCGAGGCGCTGCGCGGCCAGCTGCAGCTGTACGTCGACGAACTGATGCGCCCGAGCGCGTACCACGAGCCCTTCTTCTTCCGCGGCATCTACCTCACGGGCGACAGCGGCGAATCGGCGCAGACCGTCGCGGCCATCGACTCGGAGCACGACGCCTACGGCCGGAAGGACCTGGAGCCCATCGGCGGCGACCTGATCGCGCAGCTGATGCGCCAGCCGGCCTTCCTGCGCGACCTGTTCGAGAAGAAGATCTTCCTGGAGTACGGCCTCACGCGGCCCTCGCGCACGCAGACGCTCACGCGGCCCGTGCTGCATCGCGCGCTGCGCTGGGCGGCGGTGCTCTTCCTGGGCGGCTGGGGCATCGGGCTTCTGGTGGCGACCTGGCAGCTGAACAGGCACAACGCGACGCTGGTTTCCGCGCTCTCGCAGCTGCAGCATGACGCGCAGTACCGCATGCGCGCGCTGCAGCGCGGCGAGACCATTCCCACCGCCTGGTACCGCAACAAGGCGCTGTCCTTGCTGGCCATGAACGAGCGGCTGCGCACTGACGGCACGTACTCCTTCTTCATGCCCGGCTCCTGGCAGCCCTTCGACGACCTGAACGAGCGCGTGATAGAGCGCATCGAGCGCGAGTTCGGCGACATCGCAGTGAGCACGCTGCGGCGCGAGCTGATGGCGCGCGTGAGCCAGCTCAGCGGCGTGGAGCAGGACGAGGCCACCGGCGAATTCATCACCGGCGCGAGCTGCGGACTCCCGCCGAGCTTCAAGACCATTGGCGACGCGCCACGCAAGAACGGCCTGCTGGTGGAAGACCAGCCGGAGTTCGGCGCGCTGCAGCGCTACCTGGGCTCGGTCGAGCAGCTCGATGCCGCACTGCAGGCGGTGGAGCGGCTGCGCCAGCCGGCCACCGGCAATGCGGAAGACCTTCGCGTGGCCGTGCGCTACGCGCTGGGCGCGGAGCTGCCGGCGGACCTGAGCCGCAACCTGCGCTACTTCAGGCAGGCGGCAGAGGGCAACGCGCTGGCCATTCCGCTCGCTCCCGTGCAGTCGGCGCTGCGCTGCGCGCTCGACAAGGGCACGGCACAGCTGGATGCACGGCTCTTCGTCAACAACGAGCTGCTGGTGTCGGAGCAATCGCTGGCACGGCTGCTGCCATCGCTGGCGAGCACCGGCACCTTCACGCGCACGACGGCCAGCTACCGGGAGGTGATCGCGGCCATCAAGGACCAGGAAGACCTGGTCGCCTCGGGCAAGGGCGGCTGGATGCGCCAGCCGGTGCTGGTGCTGGGCGCCTCTTACGACCGCACGATCGCGCGCATCGAGCAGAACCGGCTGCTGGGGCTGGAACCTGCGGACGCGGTGCGCTCGCGGGCGCAGGACGCCTTCCAGAAGTTCCGCGCCGAGTTCAACCTGCGCTTCGGCGGCGCGCAGCCGGGCCTGGTTTGGCAGGACAAGGACGGCCGCTTCGCGCTGGCGCCCGAGCGCATCGCGCTGCGCGACGCGCTCACCGCCCTGCTGGCGCAGCCTTTCATGGCCGCCGCGCGCGACCGCGAACTGCCGGGCGCCGGCATGCGCGGCCTCGCCGCGTGGGACCTGCCGCGGCTCGACCAGGCGCTGGCCGTTGGCGACATCCGCAAGCGCTACATGAGCGAGGGCATGCAGGCATTTCCGGCGGCGCTGCGCCCGGGCATCGAGGCCGCGCTGAACGCGCACTTCGCGCAACTGGTGGTCGACCAGGTCGCCGAAGCCGCGAACGGCATGGGCGACGGCGGCCGTGTCACCGACACGCAGGCATCGGCCTACGAAGCCTCGCGCCAGCGCCTCGCCAAGCTCCAGGCGCTGCTCTACGAGCTGGGGGCCGGCTCGCGCGCCGAAGACCTGCGCGCGATGGTCTCGCGCGACGCGCTGCTGCGCCTGGAGGCCGTCGACGACGCCTTCAACCAATCGGAGCTGTACGCCATGCGCGGACGCGACTTCCAGGCCTGGCGCGGCGAGCGCGGGCCGATGCTGGTGGCCTTCGGCGTCTCCGACGCGGGCTCGCTCGCGGCCTACCTGGGCCAGCAGTTCAATCGCACGGAGGCGCTGGGCAAGCTGGCCGACAGCTACATCTCGGCGCTCGACGGCGCGGGAGCGGGCTCGGTGCTCGCGCAGCGCTGGCAGGCCATCAACCGCGACCTGGAGCGCTACCGGCTGAAGAACCCGAACAGCAGCCTGCTGCTGCTCGAACAGTTCCTGGGCACGACCGGCGCCGAGATCGATCGCGAGTCCTGCGGCGCGAAGCTGGCCGGCAAGGCACCGGCCACGCGCATCGGCGACTACTTCGCCGACCGGCACCAGCAGATCTACAGCGCACTGCTCGCGCGCTGCCAGGAGCTGCAGTTCGGCGACCAGCAGGAGCTGTGGACGCAGTTCTCCACCCGTTTCAACCGCTCGCTGGCCGGCCGCCACCCCTTCGGCCCGGCCACCGGCCGCGCCTTCGAGCTGGCGGATCCGGCGGACGTGAACGACCTGGCCCGCGCCTTCGACCCGCTGGCGCGCGCGCTGAAGGAGAACCGCGCGATCGACGCGGGCGGCATGCGCGGCCCCGGCATGCAGGGCGCGGGCGCGCGCCGCTTCGCCGAACAGTTCGCCCGCGCGCGCGACTTCCTGCTGCCGCTCTTCCCCACAGAGGACGGCGCCGCGCCGGGCTATGACCTGAGCGTGGACTTCCGCGCGAACACCATGGGCGAAATCGAAGGCAACAAGATCATCGACTGGTCCTTCGAGGTCGGCGACCAGGTGCTCCGGCTGCGCGACGCGCCGCGCACGCTGCGCTGGGAATACGGCATGCCGGTGGCGCTGGTGCTGCGCATCGCGAAGGACTCGCCGCTGATGGCGCGCGCCGACCCGCAGCAGCATGCGCTGATCACCGACGGCCAGACCGTGAGCTTCCGCTTCGCCGACCCGTGGGCGCTGTTCACGCTGGCCCAGCGCCAGCGCGAAGGCGACCCGGCGCAGCGGCCCGACGGCCGCTCGCAACTGCTGAAGTTCGAGTTTCCGCTGGTGGCCCAGTCGGCCGGCGACGCCGCCCAGGCGCCAAACGGGGGACGCGCGCGCGTGTTCCTGCGCATCGCCGCCAGCCCCGCCGGAAAGAAGAACGCCCTGATCTGGCCCACCGCGTTTCCCGCGCGCGCTCCCGAATGGAACATGCCCTGATGGCCGCCCTGATGTCTCCCTTGAACGCCGATATCGACGAAGCCACCGGCGGCTTCGCGCCCGACCTCGCGGCCTTTCTCTCGCCGCTGGAGGGCCCCGAAGGCCCGGCCGGCCCGCCGCTGCGCTACGACCCGGTGTGCGCCCGCATTCGCGAAGCGCGCACCGAGGAAGACGCCAGCCTGCCGATGGGCGAATGGACTCGTCCGCTGAAGAAGGCCGACTGGCGTACCGCCGAAATGCTGTGCACCGAGGTGCTGCAGCGCCGCAGCAAGGACCTGCAGATGGCCGCCTGGCTCACCGAGGCCTGGGTGCACCGCCATGCGGTCGACGGGATGGCCGCCGGGGCGCGGCTGCTCGAAGGCCTGGCGCGCGAGTTCTGGGAAGACGTGCATCCGCGCATCGGCGACGACGGCGACGCCGACATGCGCACCGCCACCTTCGTGTGGGTCAACGACACCATCGCGCAGGCGCTGCTGATGCGCGTGCCGCTGCTCGAATGGCCGGATTTCTCGCCGCCCTTCATCACGCTGGGTGACTGGCAGCGCGCGCTGAGCAGCGAGTACGGCACGGGCGCGGCCGGCGTCGCGGGCAACGCCAAGGGGAAGGCGAAGGAAGTGGCCGAGGAGCCGAGCGCGCAGACGGTGTCGCGCCAGGACATCCTCGAGCGCGCCGCGCGCGACCTGCATGCGCTCGCCGCGCTCGACGACCGGGTCGCTGCGGCCGCCGATGCATGGCGCAGCCTGGAAGCCCTGCTCGACGAGCGGCTGGGCGTGGACGCGCCCAGTCTGTCGAAGCTGACGGAGATGCTCGCGCGCATGCGGCAGGCGCTGCGCAGCCTGCTGCAGGGGCGCGATCCGCGCGACGAAGAGAAACCAGTCACTCCGGCTCCGACCGGATGGGTGCCGGATGCCGAACCGCTGCCCACCGCAACCCCGATGGACGACAACGACATGAGCGACGCTCCTCCTGCCTCCTTTCCTCCCCCTCCCTCCGAGGCGCTCCCGCAGGTGCTGGCGGGCGGCCGCATCGGCAGCCGCGCCGAGGCCTATCGGCTGCTCGAGCTGGCCGCCGCCTACCTGATGCGCGAGGAGCCGCACAGCCCGACGCCCTACCTCGTGAACCGCGCCGTGGCATGGGGACGCATGCCGCTGCCGCAGCTGATGCAGGAAGTGCTGCGCGAGGACGGGGACCTGAACCGCTACTTCTCGATGATCGGCGTCAGGCCGGACCTCTAGGGTGAATCCGTTTTCTTGAATACGTCACGTCGTCAACCTCATGGCAACCTCCACTCCCCTGTTCAATGCGCTCGCGAGCGCCAAATTCACGCACAAGTACGAAGTCGTCTGGGCCGAGTTGCCCGGCGGCGAGTTCAACACCAAGACCAAGGCCTGGCTCAAGCAGCTCGGCAAGATCATCGGCGGCCCCTCCAGCAAGGAGCGCAAGGCGCTCGCGCAGGAGTTCCTGCAGTTCCTCTACGTCTACAAGCAGATGCTGGAGAAGCTCACGCAAGGCACTCACTCGCCGGAACCCGCGCTGGTGCTGCAGAAGATGAACGACTTCAACGCCGAGTACAAGCGGCAGTTCGGCGGCCTGCTGGACATGCCCATCCTGCGGCTGCCCAGCGAGCTCGCCTCGGTCGCGGACAAGATGGCGGTGAACGCGGTGCGCCGCGACCTCATCGTGCGCAAGAAGCAGCTGCTCAAGTTCTGGATGGACGGCCTGCGCAACGGCTCCGAGTACATGGAGGACGTCTCGCTCCCGCTGCAGTACATGGGCAACAACGAGCCCGCCAAGGTGCGCCTTTTCCTCGACGTGCTGTGCAAGGACCTCACCAAGATCAGGTTCGCCGATCCGCGCCCGTGGCTGCAGACCAGCGGCAAGATCGAGACCGGCCTCATGCGCGGCGGTGAGAACGGCAAGTTCGGCAAGGTGACCTGGACCAACGAGGAATTCAAGAAAGCGGTGAAGGCCGAGGCCTCCGTGGGCTACGGCGTGCGCGCCACGGGCGAGTGCGTGATCGAGATCACCGGGCTGCGCGCCGAGTTCAAGGCCGATGCGTTCGCCGGCGCCTCCGCGTCCGTGGAGGCCGAAGCGAGCTACGAGCGCGGCAAGGGCGTGACGGCCAAGGCGAGCGTCGAGGCGATGGTGGGCGTGAAGATCAAGCTCGACGCGAAGATCGACGTGGCCGACATCTTCCTGATCGAGGCCAGCGCCGAGGCCTTCGCGGGCGCCATGGCAAAGGCCGAGGTCGAGTTCAACGCCACGGTCGACGGCGTGAAGTTCAAGGTCGGGGCCGAGGCCTTCGCCGGCGCGCGCGTGAAGGGCGAGGCCTCGCTCTCGGTGCGCATGTGCGGCTACGACATCGTCAAGGGCACGGCCAAGGGCTCGCTGTCGGCGGGCGTGGGCGCGTCCTTCTCGCTGGAGTTCGAGTCGTCCGCGTTCGGCGGCTCCAAGCTCGGCATCGAGGCCGACGTGACGCTCGGCGTGGGTGCCGGCGGCGGCGGCGAGTTCACCGTCTACCAGGACAACATCGGCCGGGCCTTCAACTCGCTCTTCTACAGCGCCTATCTCACGCTGCTGGGACAGTCGAAGGAACGCGACACCTGGCGCACCTACTTCCGCGACCTGGAAGACAACCAGATCCTCTTCGAGCGGGCCGACAAGATCATCGACGAGGCGCTGACCGGCTGCTACATCGAGTACCAGACCAACTTCACGCAGCTGCAGGCCTGGAAGCAGATGGAGGCGCTGTCGTGCTTCAAGGCGAACAAGCCGATTGCGGATGTGATTGCGCTCTAGGACGAAGGCAGCCGGCCACCGGCACCGGCGCGCGCCCAGGTCAGACCGCCCCGTGCGCCTCCACATAAAGCGCATACAGCGAATGGCTGCTCGCCATGTAGAGCCGGTTGCGCTTCGGCCCGCCGAACTCCAGGTTCGCGCAGCGCTCGGGCAGGCGGATGAAGCCGATGGGCTTGCCCTGCGGGTTGAAGACCTTCACGCCATCCATTTCCTCCGACTTGCCGGTGGGCAGGTAGGCCTTCATGCCGCCGCCGACGTCGGTGGGCTCCGAAGCGATGGCGCCGGAGTGACCCCAGCCGCACCAGAGGTTGCCGTCGCGGTCGACGCGGAAGCCGTCGAGCGAGCCGGGGCCGTCGGCGTCGATGAGCTTGGTCTTGTTGGAGACGCTCGTGCCGTCCGGTGACACGTCGTAGCTCCAGATGCTGCGGTTGGGCGTTCCCTTCCACTCGACCACGTAGAGCTTCTTCTCGTCGGGCGAGAAGGCGATGCCGTTCGGATTGACGAGATCGGTGATCACCGCCGTGAGCTTGCCGTCGGTGGCGATGCGATACACGTTGGTCGTGGCCTGCTCCGGCGCGGCCCTGCTTCCCTCCCATTCGCCGTTGATGCCGAAGATGGGGTCGGTGAACCAGACGGTGTCGTCCGATTTCACGACGACGTCGTTCGGCGCGTTGAGGCGCTTGCCCTGGTAGCTGTCGGCCAGCACGGTCATGCGGCCGTCCTTCTCGGTGCGCACCACGCGCCGCGTCACCGAGTGCTCGCAGGTGACGAGGCGGCCCTGGCGGTCGCGGGTGTTGCCGTTGGCGTAGTTGACGCCGGTCTTGTGCACGCCGAACTTGCCGGTCTTCTCGTCGTACTTCATGAGCCGGTTGTTGGGAATGTCGCTCAGCAGCAGATAGCCGTGCTCGGGAAAGTACACCGGCCCCTCGGCCCAGCGCATGCCGGAGCCCAGCTGCTCCAGTGTGCTGCTGTAGAGCCTGTACTTGGTGAAGCTCGGGTCGAGGATCAGCACCGCCGGGTCGGGATAGCGCTGGCTGGGCTTGAAGTCGAAGGCCTGGGCGCCTGCGAGCGTGCCGAAGGCTGCGGTGCCGACACCCGCGGCTGTGCCCACGGCTGTCTTGAGGAATCGGCGGCGGTCGTCGTTCGTCTTGTTCTGCATCGGTTGTCTCCTTGGATTCTTGTCGGTTGCTCCTGGCCGTTGCTCCTGGCCGTTGTTCCTGGCCGTTGTTCCTGGCCGTTGTTCCTGATCGTTCAGTCGGCGACGGCACCGGACTTCTTCACCAGCTCGGCCCAGCGCGGGATCTCCCTGGCCATGTGGTCGCGCAGTTCTTCGGGCGTGCTGCCCACGAGTTCCATCGCGAGCTGGCCCGAGAGCTTGGCCTGCACGTCGGGCTGGTGCAGGGCCTTCACGATCTCGGCGTTGAGGCGCTGCACGATGGGCTTGGGCGTGCCCTTGGGGGCATATACCGCTTGCCACGACGACATCTCGAAGCCGGGAATACCCGATTCGATCATGGTCGGCAGGTCGGGCACCAGCGCGATGCGCTTCGCGGTGGTCACTGCCAGCAGCTTGAGCTTTCCGCTCTTGACCAGCGGCAGCGCAGCGGTCACCTGGTCGAACATGAAAGGCACCTGCCCCGCGGCCACGTCGGTCAGCGCCGGAGGCGTGCCCTTGTACGGCACGTGGGTGAGCTTCACGCCGACGAGGTCGGCGAACATCTCGCCGGCCAGGTGCGTCGAGGTGCCGGCGCCCGAGGAAGCGAAGGTGCGCTTGCTCTCGTCCTTCTTCAGCAGCGCCACGAGCTCGGCCACGGAGTTCACGCCGAGCTGGCTGTTGACGATGAGCACGTTGGGCAGTCGCGCAACCAGCGAGACGGGCTCGAAGTCCTTCATCGGGTCGTAGGCCAGCTTCTTGTAGAGGCTGGCATTGATGGCGTGCGTGCTGATGGTTCCGCCGAAGAGCGTGTAGCCGTCGGGCGGCGCCTTCGCCACGTAGGCGGCACCGATGCCGCCGGCCTGGCCGGGCTTGTTGTCGACCACCACCGACTGCTTGAGGCTCTCGCCCAGCTTCTGGGCCAGCGTGCGGCCCACGATGTCGGTGGAGCCGCCGGGTGTGAACGGCACCACGTACACGATGGGCTTGGCGGCGGGCCAATCGGTTGCCTGGGCCGATGCGGCCAGAGGAACGAGCGCAGCCGAAAGCAGCGCCGCAGGGAGGAACGCCGCAGCGAGGCGGATGGAACGCATGTCTTGTCTCCTTTGTGTTCTGTGATCGGCGGGCCGGCTCAGCGGCCCCTGGCCTGGCGCCATGCCGCGAAGTCGGTGCGGCTCTGTTCGTCGGTGGGCGGATAGAGGCCCAGGATGGAGCGGCCTTCGAGCACCTTCTCCTGCACGAAGTCCTCGAAGGCGGTCATCTCGGTGGCCTCGGCGGCGATCTCGTCGGCCATGTGGGCCGGGATGACGACGACGCCTTCCGCGTCGCCCACCATCACGTCGCCGGGGAATACCGGTGCATCGCCGCAGCCGATGGGCACATTGATGTCGATGGCCTGGTGCAGCGTGAGGTTGGTAGGTGCGCTGGGGCGCTGGTGGTAGGCGGGAAAGCCGAGCTTCGCAATGTCGGGACTGTCGCGGAAGCCGCCGTCGGTGACCACGCCGGCCACGCCGCGCTTCATGAGCCGCGTGACGAGGATGCCGCCGGCCGATGCGGCGCGCGCATCTTTGCGGCTGTCGATGACGAGCACCGCACCCTCGGGGCACTGCTCCACGGCCTTGCGCTGCGGATGGTCGCGGTCGAGGAAGACGCCGATCGGGTTCAGGTCTTCGCGCGCCGGCATGTAGCGCAGCGTGAAAGCCTCGCCGACCATGTTGGGCAGGCCGGCATCGAGCGGGCGCACGTCCTGGATGAACTGGTGGCGCAGGCCGCGCTTGAACAGGGCCGTGCACAGGGTGGCGGTGCTCACCTTCATGAGCTGCTCGCGGGTGGCGGGATTCACGTGGGGTCTCCGTTGTCTGGAAGTGGGTGGAATCGGATGGCGGTCAGAAGATGTCCGGCTCGGGCACCGGCTTGCCGAAGCTGGTTTCGAGGAAGTCGAAGTCGCAGCCCTCGTCGGCCTGGCGGATGTGGCGGCCGAACATCCAGCCGTAGCCGCGTTCGTAGCGCGGCGGCGGCGGAGTCCACGCGGCCTTGCGGCGCGCGAGCTCCTCGTCGTCGATCTCCAGGTGGATGCGGCGCGCGGGCACATCCACCGTGATGCGGTCGCCGGTTTGCACGAGCGCGAGCGGCCCGCCGACAGCGGCCTCTGGCGAGCAATGCAGCAGGCAGCCGCCGTAGCTGGTGCCGCTCATGCGTGCGTCGGACAGGCGCAGCATGTCCTTCACGCACTGCTTCAGCAGCTTGGTGGGGATGGGCAGCATGCCCCACTCGGGCATGCCGGCGCCACGCGGACCGGCATTGCGCAGCACCAGGATGTCGTCGCCGGTCACGTCGAGTTCCGGGTCTTCCACGGCCTTCTTGAGCGACGGGTAGTCGTCGAAGACCAGCGCACGGCCCGTGTGCTTCAGCAGATGCGGCGCGCAGGCGCTGGGCTTGATGACCACGCCGTCGGGCGCAAGGTTGCCGCGCAGCACGGCCAGCGCGCCTTCGGCGTAGATGGGGTTGGTCAGCGGCCGGATCACGTCGTCGTCGTACACCTCGGCGCCTTCGATGTTCTCTCCGATGCTGCGGCCGTTGACGGTGAGCGCCTCCGTGCGCAGGTGGCCGCGGATGCGCTCCAGCATCGCCGGCAGCCCACCCGCGTAGAAGAAGTCTTCCATCAGGTAGGCATCGCCGCTGGGCCGGATGTTGGCGATGACGGGCACGCGGCGGCTGAAGGCGTCGAAGTCCTCGAGGCTCACGGCGTGACCGGCGCGGCGCGACATCGCGATCAGGTGGATGACGGCGTTGGTGCTGCAGCCCATGGCCATCGCGCAGGCGATGCCGTTCTCGAAGTTGGCGCGCGTGAGCATCTTCGCGGGCGTAAGGTCTTCCCACACCATATCGACGATGCGGCGGCCGCAGTCGGCGCTCATGCGGATGTGGTTGGCATCCGCCGCGGGAATGCTCGACGCGCCGGGCAGTGTCAGTCCCACAGCCTCGGCGATGCCCATCATGGTGGCGGCCGTGCCCATGGTCATGCAGGTGCCGTGGCTGCGGGCGATGCCGGCCTCCATCTCGGCCCATGCCTGTTCGCCCAGGCGGGCGGCGCGGCGCTCGTCCCAGTACTTGAAGGCGTCGGAGCCGGAGCCCAGCACCTTGCCCTTCCAGTTGCCGCGCAGCATGGGGCCGGCCGGCAGGTAGATGAAGGGAATGCCCATGCTGAGCGCGCCCATCGTGAGGCCGGGCGTGGTCTTGTCGCAGCCGCCCATCAGCACGGCGCCGTCGATGGGGTGGCTGCGCAGCAGCTCTTCCGTCTCCATCGCGAGGAAGTTGCGATAGAGCATGGTGGTGGGCTTGACCATGCTCTCGGAAAGCGAGATCGCCGGCAGCTCGAGCGGAAAGCCGCCCGCCTGCAGCACGCCGCGCTTGACGTCTTCCACGCGCTGTTTGAAATGCGAGTGGCACTGGTTGGCGTCGCTCCAGGTGTTGACGATGGCGATGACGGGCTTGCCCATCCAGTCGGCGTAGCTGTAGCCCATCTGCAGCACGCGCGAGCGATGGCCGAAGGAGCGGAAGTCGTCGGGCGCGAACCAGCGGGCGCTGCGAAGGGATTCGTAGGGGCGTTTCGTCAAGGGGTTGTCTCCATGGCCGCTGCGTGGAAAGTGCGGCCTCGCCAGGCCTTGCCGGCGTCTTTCGTCGAATTAAAACACTAGTATATTAGTGCGTCAATGACACAATCGCCGGCGATGAGCGCCTCCCCGAAGATCCGACTTGACCGCACCCGCCTCGCCGCGCCACAGGTGCTTGAGAACCTGCGCGAAGCCATCCTCGCGCTCGAACTCGTTCCCGGCACCGTGCTGCAGCGGCAGGAGCTGGCCGACCGCTTCGGCGTGAGCCAGACCCCCGTGCGCGAGGCACTGCTGAGGCTCAACGAGGAAGGCCTGGTGGACGTGTTCCCGCAGCACGCGACGCTGGTGAGCCGCATCGACATCGCGGCCGCACGCGAGGCGCACTTCCTGCGGCGCTCCATCGAGCTGGAGCTGGTGCACCAGCTGGCCCTCGACGAAACACCGGGCCTGGTTGAGCAGCTCAAGGGCGTCATCGCCCAGCAGGCCGCGCTCGCGAACTCGCAGCGCTATGGCGACTTCGTCAACGCGGACCGCGCGTTCCACCGACTGATGTACGAGGCCGGCGGCGTGCTGGGCCTGTGGGATCTGGTGGGCCGCGTCTCTGGCCACGTCGACCGCCTTCGCCGCCTGCACCTGCCGACCGCCGGCAAGACCGAGGCGATCCTGCGCGACCACCGCGCCATCGTGCGCGCCATCGAGGCGAAGGACCCGGACGCAGCCCAGGCCGCGTTGCGCAAGCACCTGTCGGGAACGCTCAGCGCCGTCAACGAGATCTGCAAGCAGTATCCCGACTACGTGATTCCCTGAAAGGGCTGCGCCGCCCCCTACTTCACCCCAGCGCGTCGTTCACCTGCTCCCTGAACTCGCTCAGGCTCACCGCCGCGCCGATCTCCCTCGGCAGCGCATCGCGCACCGAGAACACGCCGAGCACCTTCGCGCCCGACACCAACGGCAGATGCCGGAAGCCGCGCTCGAGCATCAGCACCACCGCGTCGGACACCAGCGTCTCGGGCGGCACGCAGATCGGGTTGGGCGTCATCACCTCGCGCACCGGCGTCGCGTCGGGATCGAGTCCCTTGGCGAGCACGCGGGTCATGAGGTCGCGCTCGGTCAATATGCCCAGCAGCGTGTCGGGCAGTTCCATGACGAGCACGCTGCCGCAGTTGGCGCGCGTCATCGCGCAGGCTGCGTCGCGCACGCTGGCCTGCGGTGCCAGGCTGAGCACGTGCGTGCGCGAAATCGATTGGAAAACGGTGCGCTCGGACATGATGCGCCCTCCGTGAGTCGAACCCTGAATGGTGCCGCCGCCGTTGCTCAGCGCAAGGAGGCGTTGAGCCGCTCCAGCGCCTGGGCGCCGGGGCACAGCTGTTCCGGCCCCAGTGCGTTGAGCGGCCGGTCGCAGGTGTTGAGTGCCGTATGAAGGTCGGTGGCCAGCGGGTCGACGTACAGCAGCCCCGTGACCACCTCGCCCATCTCCTGGTGCCGCTGCATGTAGGCCATGGCGGCGAAGCGGTCGCCCGGGTCGTAGTCGGGGTGCAGGCTGCGCAGGCGCAGCAGCGTGCCGTCGTGCTGGCGCACGTCCATCACTTCGCCGGGCTCCATGTCCACGGCGATCTCCTCCCGCCCGCTGATGAAGTCGATGCGGCTGACCGCCTCGTTGTGCTCGCGGATGTAGTCGTAGCTCTTGGTGCTGCCCGGATGGTTGTTGAAGGCCACGCAGGGGCTGATGACGTCGATGAAGGCGGAACCGCCATGGCTGATCGCGCCCTTGATGAGCGGCACCAGCTGCGCCTTGTTGCCCGAGAAGCCCCGGCCCACGTAGCTCGCGCCGAGCTGCAGCGCCATGGCCACCAGGTCCACCGGGCTGTCGGTGTTGACCACGCCCTTCTTGCTCTTGGAGCCCTGGTCGGCCGTGGCCGAGAACTGGCCCTTGGTGAGGCCGTAGACGCCGTTGTTCTCCACGATGTAGGCCATGCGCACGCCGCGCCGCATGGCGTGCGCGAACTGGCCCAGGCCGATGGAGGCCGAGTCGCCGTCACCCGAGACGCCCAGGTACAGCAGGTCGCGGTTGGCGAGGTTGGCGCCGGTCAGCACGCTCGGCATGCGGCCGTGCACGGTGTTGAAGCCGTGCGATGCGCCGAGGAAGTAGTCCGGCGTCTTCGAGCTGCAGCCGATGCCCGAGAGCTTGGCGACGCGATGCGGCTCGATGTCGAGTTCCCAGCAGGCCTCGATGATCGAGGCCGAGATGGAGTCGTGCCCGCAGCCCGCGCACAGCGTGGAGATCTTTCCTTCGTAGTCACGCCGCGTGTAGCCGACCTTGTTGGTGGCCAGCGTCGGATGCCGGAGCTTCGGCTTGGCGAGGTAGGTCATGCGGGCTCCTTCGCGCCGGTGATGGCGGCACCTTGCGCGTTCGCCTTGCCGACGTGCGCCTCTATCGCCTGCACGATGAAGCGCGCGGTGATGGGCGTGCCGTCGAAGTGCAGCACGCGCACCAGCTTGGCGGGATCGGCATCCAGTTCGTTGACCAGCAGGCTGCGCATCTGCGCGTCGCGGTTCTGCTCGACCACGAACACGCGCTCATGCTCGGCCAGGAACTGCACCACGCTCTCGGGCAACGGAAAGGCCCGCAGCCGCATGGCGTCGAGATGGATGCCGTGCTCTTCCAGCTCCTGCAGCGCCTCGTGCATCGACGGGCTGGTGGAGCCGAAATAGATCACGCCCAGGTCGGTCTTCCGTGCAGCGGGCCGCAGCACGGGCTGCGGCACCAGCGTGGCCGCGGTCGCGAACTTCTTCAGCAGCCGCTCCATGTTGTAGATGTAGTCCGGCCCGCGCTCCGAGTAGCGCGCATAGGCATCGCGCGTGGTGCCGCGCGTGAAGTAGCTTCCCTTGGTGGGATGCGTGCCGGGCAGCGTGCGCCACGGGATGCCGTCGCCGTCCACGTCCTTGTAGCGGCCGAAGTCGCGGCCCGCCTCCAGCTCCTCGGCGGTCATGACCTTGCCGCGGTCGTACACCTTGCTGTCGTCCCACTCGAAGGGCTTGCACAGGCGCTGGTTCATGCCGATGTCGAGGTCGGTCATCACGAACACCGGCGTCTGCAGCCGGTCGGCCAGGTCCAGCGCCGCTGCCGCGTGCTCGAAGCACTCGTGCGGGTCCTCGGGGAAGAGCAGCACGTGCTTGGTGTCGCCGTGCGACGCATAGGCGCAGCAAAGAATGTCGGCCTGCTGCGTGCGCGTGGGCATGCCGGTCGAAGGGCCGCCGCGCTGCACGTTGATGAGCGTGACCGGAATCTCCGCGAAGTACGCCAGCCCGATGAACTCCGTCATCAGCGAGATGCCCGGCCCCGAGGTCGCGGTGAAGGCCCGCGCGCCGTTCCATCCGGCGCCGACCACCACGCCGATCGAGGCGAGTTCGTCCTCCGCCTGCACGATGGCGAAGCGGTGCTGGCCGGTGGACTGATCGACTCGGAACTTGGTGCAGTACTTCTGGAAGGCCTCCGCCACCGACGACGACGGCGTGATCGGATACCACGCCGCCACCGTCGCGCCGCCGTACACGCAGCCCAGCGCCGCCGCGCTGTTGCCGTCCACGAAGATCCTGTTGCCCACCCGGTCGGCGCGGCGCACCTTCAGGCCCACGGGCTCGCGCAGGTTCTCGCGCGCGAAGTCGCAGCCCAGGTGCAGCGCCTGCACGTTGGAGGCGAGCAGCTTCTCCTTACCCTTGTATTGCTCGGAGAACAGCTTCTCGACCACCTCGGGCTCGATGCCCAGCAGGATGGCCAGCGCGCCCACGTAGACGATGTTCTTGAACAGCTGCCGCTGGCGCGGGTCCTGGTAGACGGCGTTGCAGATCTCGGTGAGCGGCATGCCGATCACGCGGATGTCGTCGCGGAACTTCGAGGGCGGCAGCGGGCGAGTGCTGTCGTAGAACAGGTAGCCGCCGGGCTCCAGCTCGGCGATGTCGGCGTCCCAGGTCTGCGGGTTCATCGCCACCATCATGTCGGTGCCGCCGCGCCGGCCCAGGTGCCCCTCTTCGGTCACGCGCACCTCGTACCAGGTCGGCAGACCCTGGATGTTGCTGGGGAAGATGTTGCGCGGACTCACCGGCACGCCCATGCGCAGGATGGCCTTGGCGAACAGTTCGTTGGCCGATGCCGAACCCGAGCCGTTGACGTTGGCGAACTTGATGACGAAGTCGTTGACCGCCTCGATCTGCTTCATGCGGCCTCCTTCCGGACTTGCTGCTGGACATTTTCCTGGCCCGCGAGCGTCATCTTCAGCAGGAACTTCTGCATGTCCCACGCGCCGGTCGGGCAGCGTTCGGCGCACAGGCCGCAGTGCAGGCAGACGTCTTCGTCCTTCACCATCACGCGGCCCGTCTTCAATCCGCCGGACACGTACAGGTCCTGCGCCAGGTTCAGCGCGGGCGCCTTCAGCCGCGGACGCAGGCTCTCTTCATCGGCGTTCTCGACGAAGTTGATGCAGTCCATCGGGCAGATGTCCACGCAGGCGTCGCATTCGATGCAGGCGGGCTCGTTGAACACCGTCTGCACGTCGCAGTTCAGGCAGCGCGCGGCCTCCTTGAAGGCGGTGGCGGCGTCGAAGCCCAGTTCCACCTCCACGCGGATGCTCGCCAGCGCCGCCTCGGCCTTGGCCCACGGCACCTTGTAGCGCAGGTCGTTGGAGGTGTCGTTGTCGTAGCTCCACTCGTGGATGCCCATCTTCTGCGACACCAGGTTGGTCATCGGCGGCGGGCGGACCTCGATCGGCTCCGCGCGCAGCAGCTTGTCGATGGACACTGCGGCCTCGTGGCCGTGGGCCACCGCGGTGATGATGTTCTTCGGCCCGAAGGCCGCATCGCCGCCGAAGAACACGTTGGGCACGGTCGACTGGAAGGTGGTCGCATCCAGCACGGGCAGGCCCCACTTGTCGAAGTCGATGCCGCAGTCGCGCTCGATCCAGGGGAACGAATTCTCCTGGCCCACCGCCACCAGCACTTCGTCGCATTCGAAGTACGCCTCGGGCTCGCCCGTGGGCTCCAGCGTGCGGCGGCCCTTGTCGTCGTACACCGCCTTGACGATCTCGAAGCGCATGCCCACGAGCTTGCCGTTGTCGTGCACGAAGGCCTTGGGCACGTGGAAGTTGATGATAGGGATGCCCTCGTGCGCGGCGTCTTCCTTCTCCCAGGGGGAAGCCTTCATCTCCTCGAAGCCGCTGCGCACAATCACCTTCACGTCGCTGCCGCCCAGGCGCCGAGCCGAGCGGCAGCAGTCCATGGCAGTGTTGCCGCCGCCCAGCACGATCACGCGCCGGCCGATGCTGCTCACATGGCCGAAAGAGACGGAACTCAGCCAGTCGATGCCGATGTGGATGCTCGCCGCCGCTTCCTGGCGGCCCGGAATGTCGAGGTCGCGTCCGCGCGGTGCGCCGCAGCCGACGAAGATCGCGTCCCAGCCCTGGCCCATCAGCGCCTTCATCGAATCGATGCGCTCGCCGCCGCGGAACTCCGCGCCCAGGTCGAGCACGTAGCCCGTCTCCTCGTCGATGATCGACTCGGGCAGCCGGAAGCGCGGTATCTGCGTGCGGATGAAGCCGCCGGGCTTGGCCTCGCCGTCGAACACCGTGACCTCGTAGCCCAGCGGCGCCAGGTCGCGTGCGACGGTGAGCGAGGCCGGCCCCGCGCCGATGCAGGCCACGCGCTTGCCGTTCTTCGGTACGGGCTTGGGCATGCGTGCGCGCACGTCCTCCTTCATGTCGGCGGCCACGCGCTTGAGCCTGCAGATGGCCACCGGCTCCGGCGCCTCTGTATTGCTTTCTTCCACACGCCCGCGCCGGCAGGCCGGCTCGCAGGGCCTGTCGCAGGTTCGCCCCAGGATGCCAGGGAAGACGTTGGAGACCCAGTTGACCATGTACGCGTCGCCGTATCGGCGCTGCGCGATCATGCGTATGTATTCGGGGACGGGAGTGTGCGCCGGGCAGGCGTACTGGCAATCGACGACCTTGTGAAAGTAGGCCGGGTTGGCAATGTTCGTTCGCTGCAACACGTGTCTCCTGGCTGTCGCCCGGAACCCCGCAGGGGCCGACGAGTGGCTTGTGGCGCTTTTGGCGGAGTATGCGCCCCGCGCACGGAAGCGCAAGCTTGGTGGAATCCCGCAGCCGCGAGGGCCCGGCCAAAGCATCTGCGCCGGGAGGGCGATTCCCCCGTTGCGGACTTCATGCGCTCACAATGTCCGCCGGTTACTCCACGGGACGACACCATGAGCGTTTTGCACATGTTTCTACCGGTTTGCGAGCCGGCGCGCAGCGAGGCGCTGGCCCAGTTGCGCAAGACTCACCACCTGCCCCGCCACCTCGTCAAGGGCATTGCGATAAGGCACCACGCCGAAAGCGAGCCGGTCGCTGGGTCCGATGCGCCGGACGCGCAGCAGACCCAGCAGCAGGCACAGACACCACCGCCGCAAGCGCAGGCACCGGCCTCGCCGCAATAGCTGCGGGCGCTTCAGCGGCTGCGACAGCTTCGGCGGCTGCCAGGCCGAAGCCCGCTCACTGGCTCGCGTTCGGCGTCGCGCGCGCCAGCAGCCGGATGTGTTCGAAGTCGAGCAGGTCGAGTGCGTGCCGCACCGCCTCCACCAGCGCGGAATGGCGCGTATCGGCCGCCAGCCTGTCGGCCCATTCGTGCAGGTCGCTCCAGCGGCCGTCGCGCGCGAGCGTTTCGAGTTCGTCGAGCACCGCCGCGGGCAGCGGCGCGATCGCGGGCACCGGCACGCGCCTGGGCGCGGGGGCCGGGGCGGTCGTGGGCTGTGCGGGGCGCGGCGGCGGCTTCGCGACAAAGGGCACAAGTTCCTTCGGCGCCTCCTTCACGATCACCGAGAAGCGCACGCGCGTGCCCAGGTTGCGGCGGCTCTCCAGCTGCATCCGGCCGCCCATGTTCTGCACGATGCGCCGCGCGATCGTCAGCCCCAGGCCGTGGCCGTTCGAGCTGGCCGCACCCTGCTCGAAGGCCCGCATGATGCGCGCCAGGTCTTCCTTCTCGATGCCCACGCCGCTGTCCCACACGTCGAACTCCAGCCGCCATGAATCCTGGCGCGGCCGGGCCTGCACGCGCAGGCCCATCTTGCCGCCGCGCGTGAATTTCGCGGCGTTCGACAGCAGGTTCAGCAGCAGCTGCTGGAAGCGCTTGCTGTCGAGGTACACGGCGGTGGGCAGCGCGCCCAGCACATCGAGCTCGAAGCGGTTGTGCTGGCGCTGCGCGAGGGTGTCGGCGTACTGCGCGACGTCGTCGATCAGCGCGCGCAGGTGCACCGCCTTCGACTCGAAGGAAAACGGCAGCAGCTCGCTCCTGGCGTAGTCGAGCAGGTCGTCGATGAGCGCGAACTGGTAGGCGGCGCTGCGCTCGATGGCCTGCAGCCGCTCGGGCTGCACGGAGCCGTCGTCGTTGAGCCGGCGCACGTTGCCGATGATGGTCGACAGCGGTGCGCGCAGGTCGTGGCTGATGTAGGCCAGCAGCTGCGTCTGCTCGCGCGACTGCTGCTCGGCCTGTTCCAGCGCCGCGTTCAGCGCGTGCGTCTTGCGCTCCACCTCCTCGCGCAGCCGCTGCTGCTCTTCCGCCTGCCAGTGCGCCAGCGAGCGCTGGGCGGAATGCCGCTGGCGCGAGAGGTGGTGCGCCCACACCGCCAGCGCCACCAGGCCGACCAGCATGCCCGGGAAGCCCAGCGCGTAGGCGTCGAAGCCGGGAATCATGTGCGAGGGCATCGTCAGCTCGACCAGCCGCAGGCACACGCCGACGGCGACGATGGTCATCACCGGGAACGCCAGCCGCCCGCCGGGCCCCGCGCGGCGCATGTAGATGAAGGTACTGACGGTCAGCGACAGCACCACCAGCGGCGCGCTCAGCGTGCCCGCCGTCGCGAAGGGCGCGTAGGGTCCGAAGAGCGTGCCCAGCACCACGACGCATTGCACCAGCGCGAGCACCACCAGCCAGCGAAGCCCGGGCACGCGCACCGGGCCGCGGCGCGACATGGTGTACAGGTAGAACATCAGCGACAGCACGCAGCAGCCGGCGGTGACGCCCGCCGCGCGGTAGCTCCACTCGATGCTCTCGGGCCACAGCGCGAGCCGCGCGTGGCCGCGGTAGGCGCTCTCGTAGAGCGCCACCAGCGCGAATCCCATGCTCTGCACCGCCATCGCCAAATTGCGCGAGATGACCCACAGCGACAGCGAATACACCGACAGCACCAGCAGGCCGCCGATGAGCAGGCCGTCGAGCAGCGCGCGGCAGCTTTCGGACGCGCGCCATGCGTCCGCCGAATACAGCCTCGGCACGAGCTTGACGCTGCTGTCCGTGCGCACGCGCACCAGCACGCGCGCCTGCTCGCCGGGGCGCAGGTCGAGGTTCAGCGTGGGCACGCGGTCACGGTCGCGCGCGCTGCTCGGACGCACAGACACGCCGGCCTGCTCGTGCGTCCAACTGGCCCAGCCCGCGAGTTCGCGGCGGGCATGGAAATCGACGTGCTGCAGCCATGTCGCGTCGAGCACCAGCCGCAGCGGCTGGATCGCGTCGGTGCCGTTCACCACGGTCAGCCGCAGCCAGAACGCCGACTTCGAAAAGCCCGGCCGCATGCGCGCGGGCGTGCCGGGCTGGAAGCCGGCGGGTGCGTCGCCCTGCAGCGCGTCGACCTCGTCCAGCGTCAGTTGCGCGCCGGTGTCCTCGAACACCTCGACGCGCGTGTCGAGCGCAATGGGCCAGCGGGTCTCGTCGTCGATGCGCAGCACGTCCGCGCGGGCCGCGGCCAGCGCCACCAGCCAGAAGAAGGCGAACAGCAGGAGCGCGCGAGTGCCGCGAAGGCCCGGGGTGGTCACCGCCTTTGCCGTGGCGCGTCAGGCCGAAGGCACCGACGGCGGCGCGACCGGGGCCAGCCGCGCCTGGCGAAAGGCGGTGGGCGTGCTGCCGAAGCGTTCGCGGAATGCGGTCGAGAAATTCGCTGCGCCCGAGAAGCCGACGGCCAGCGCCACTTCCTCCACGCTGAGCGCCGAGTTCGCAAGCAGCCGCTGCGCCTCCGCAAGGCGCGCCTCGCGCACGAACTCGAACACCGTGCGGCCCGTCCGCTCCCGGAACACGCGCGACAGGCGCTTCTCGTGCGTGCCCACGCTCGCGGCCAGCGCGGGCAACGTGGGCACCTTGGCCAGGTCGGCCCTTATCAGCCGTTCGACCGCCTGCGCGAGCACACGGTCAGCATGGTCAGCATGGTCAGCATGGTCGGCATGGTCGGCGCCAGGTTCGCCCCTGGCGTGCTCGAGCGCGCTGTCGGCCTCTTCCATGCAGGCCTGCGCCTGGTGCCTGCAGCTTGCGAGCGCAAGGTGCACGGCCACGCGCGCGAGCACTTCCGCCGGCTCGAAGGGCTTGAGGATGTAGTCGACCGCGCCTTCGCGCAGGCCCGTGAGGCGCTCTTCCACCGTGCTCGAAGAGGTCACGAAGATGACCGGGATGCGTGCCGTCGTGCGGTCGGCCTTCAGCAACCGGCAGGTCGCGAAGCCGTCGGTGGCGCCCATGCGCACGTCGAGCAGCACCAGGTCGGGCTGCAATGCGGTCGCCCTGCGATAGCCCTCCAGCGCATCGAACGCCAGGCTGATGCGGTGCCCCGCCTCGCGCAACACGCCGAGCAGCAACTGCAGCTCTTCGATGTTGTCGTCGATGACGAGGATGTGCGCGCGCCGGGGCGGCGTTGTCGACCAGTAGGACATGGGCGTCGAGCGTAGAAGTGCGTCGCCGAAACGCAGCGTGAATTAGTTCACATTTGGTTCACATTATGTTGCATTAGTAAACAAATGTCATCACTGGCAAAGCTTTCGTCCTGAATCGCAAAGGCGCCTCTCGGGGTGGCGCCGAAGAATCCCGCCCTTTCCGGAGCACCTGCCGCCTTCGCGGCGCCACAAGAAACGGTGCCCGGCCAACACAGAGCCATCACGAGGGACGGGATGTTCAGGACCCCATCGAATCTGTCGCACGCGCAGGCGCGGCGCGACGTGTCTTCCAGCGCCGCGAGTCCGCGGCACGGCCATTGGCGCCGCCGCACGGCGCACCTTGCCGCGCGGCTCGCAGCGCCTCTTGCGGCGCTGCTGCTCGCCACCGCCGCGCACGCGGTGCCGCAGGTGTCGAGCCTGGTGCATTCGCCGGACATCCTTCCCGCCGGCGGTACGGTGACGAGCACCGTCACCATCGCCGAGAGCGACAGCCTGCCGATCGGCGCGCCGGGCGCTTCGTTCACGTACACGATTCCCGCCAACAGCATCTACATGGGCACCGGCACTGTTCCCGTAGGCAGTTGCTCGGCCGACGTGTCCGTTGGCGCCGCCGGCCCCGGCACGCTGACCTGCTCGGGCATCACGCTCGCCGCGAACCAGCAGCGCAATTTCGAGGTGCTGCTGCGCACGGTCTCGCAGGGCACGCTGACAGTGAAGGCCGAGCCCAGCGGTGGCGGCTCCAGCGAGACCAAGATCATCACCGTGAACCAGGGCGCCGACGTGGCGGTGTCGATCAGCGCACCGGCCACCGCTCCGAGCGGCTCCACGGTGCCGATCGTCTTCACCGTCACCAACAACGGTCCCGACACCAGCACGGGCTCGACGCTGACCTACCCGATTCCCACGGGCCTGTCGGTCTCGGGCAGCGGCCTGCCTTCGGGCTGCTCGATCAGCGGCAGCCAGCTGACGTGCAACGTGCCGGCCACGCCCGCAGGTGCCGGCAGCAACACCCGCACCTACAGCATCAACGCCGTGGTCACCGCGGGCGCGGGCTCCACCATCACGCACCAGCCGGCCGTGGCGCCCGCGGGTTCGGTGGGCGACGGCGTTTCCACCAACAACAGCGCCACCGCCAACACGACCGTGACCGCGGGCTACGTGCTCGCGCTGGCCAAGAGCCATGACGGCGGCCAGCTGCTGGTGGGCCAGCACTTCAACTTCAGGCTGAGCCCGAGCTTCAGCGGCACCGCTCCCACGGGCGTGACGCTGACCGACACCATTCCCGCCAACTTCGCGATCCAGCCGCTGCCCGCGCAGTCCACCGGCTGGACCTGCTCCGTCAGCGGCCAGACGGTGAGCTGCACGCGCAGCAACATCGGCGGCAGCGGCGGCGCCAACGTGGCGCTCGGCGACGTCGTGGTTCCGGTCATCGCCATGACGGCCGGCACCGGCATCGTCAACGAAGCCACCGTGAGCGCGACCGGCCCCATCTCCAACTCGGCCACCGGCAGCGTACCGGCCGACGTGGCGGTGTCGGCCACCGACTTCCGCGCCGACAAGCGCCGCAGCTGGCCGCAGAACAACGTACCGCTGGGCCAGGCCTTCGACTACCAGGTCGGCAGCACCAACCTCGGCAGCACCCGCCTGCTGGCGGGCAGCACCATCCAGCTGGTGGACGACCTGCCGGCCGGCGTGCAGATCAACAGCGTCACGCAGCGCGACGGCTACACCTGCACGGTGACCAAGGGCGGCGCCACCGTCGTGCCGACGCCCGCGACGCCGGTGCCCGGCCCGGCCACCGTGACCTGCACACGCACGCTCTCGGCCGACATCAGCGTGGACACATCCAACGGCAGCAGCGCGCGCAACGGCGGCTACATCATCGTGAACGCCACCATCCCGTCGCTGCCGCCGGGCGGCCAGATCGTCAACAGCATGTGCGTGAACGTGGCGCTGCCCGCGGGCGCCCCCACGCTCGGCGCCGACCCCGACGCCAACACCGGCAACGACTGCGTGAGCCTTGGCACCGGCGCGAACGACGGCGCCACCGCGGCCGACGTGAAGGTGCTCAAGCGCGTGGTGGGCATCGGCGACAGCGCTGGCAACCGCCAGATCGCGGGCCAGGACGTCACCTGGCAGATCGAGGTGGTCAACACCGGCCCATCCGAGGCGCAGAACGTGGTCGTCACCGACGCCTTCGCGCAGGTCATCGGCGCAGGCAGCGTCTCGCAGACGCCCAACGGCGGCACCTTCGCGGGCACCTGCGCGCTGCCGGCCAACGGCAGCGGCTTCGGCCAGGCGTCGCTGTCGAACTGCACGCTGTCGACCTTGCCGGTCTGCCGCGCGAGCACCGACCCCGCCAGCGCCCTGCCGCTGTGCCCGGTCATCCAGGTTGTCGCAAAGCACTACGGCGATGGCGCCTCGGCCACCGACCACGGCTTCCAGATCAACAACACCGCCAATGCACTGGCGACCACGCCGGCCGATCCGGACCTGGGCAACAACAATGGCAGCGCCTCCGCCTTCCTGCTCGCGCGCACCGACGTGACGGTCACCAAGTCGGCCAGCCCCGCCTCGGTGCCCGTGGGCCAGCTGCTCACCTACACGCTGACGGCGCGCAACCAGAGCCTCGCGCAGGGCAGCCTCAGCCGCGCCTACGACGTGCACGTGGTCGACACACTGCCGGCCAACCTGATGTTCATCTCGGCCACCGCCTCGGGCGGCGGCAACTGCAGCACGAAGCCGAACACCACGCAGCCCACGGGCACCGGCACCACCAACAACCAGCTCGAGTGCGCCTGGACCTCGCTCGATCGCAACGTGCAGCAGACCGTGACGGTGCAGGTGCGGCCGCTGTATGTGCTCAACGGCTCCACGGTGACCAACACCGCGCAGGTCTCCACGGCCACGCCCGAGATCAACACGGCCAACAACAGCGCCGCCGTGCCCGCCACGATCACCGCACCGGTGTACGACCTGGTCGTCACCAAACGCGACGACGTCGACCCGGTGAACGTGGGCGATGACGTGGGCTACACCATCACGGTGTCGAACAACAGCGCCTCGACGGCGGAAGACGTGCGCATGGTCGACACGCTGCCGCTGCCAGGTCCGAACGGCGAGGCGCCGCCCACGCTGGTGTCCGTGAGCATTCCGGCGAATGCACCGGCAGGCACGACCTTCGCGCTGGCCAGCGGCGCGGCCATAGGCTCGGCCGGCGGACAGATCGTGTTCACCATTCCCACGCTGGGAGGCACCGGCGCCACTTCCACCGGCGACCTCAACACGCTGCAGTTCCGCGTCGTGCTGCGCGGCGTTTTCTCGCGGCACCTTCCAGAACAACGCCAAGGTCGATTTCTTCGACGCCGCGCGCAACGCCTTCGACACCGTCCAGGGCAACAACGCGGTGGCCGAGAACACCACCTTCCGTTTCAAGGCCGACGTGCAGGTGGTCTCCAAGGCCGCCGTCTCCTCCGGCACTGCCGCGCCGGTGACCACCGCGTCCTCGGCCGTGCCCTTCGACTGGCTCGTGCAGCTGCGCAACAACGGCCCCGACAGTGCCGAGACCACCAGCTTCACCGACACCCTGCCCGCACCGCTGGTGCTGGCGGGCACCCCAGTGTTCACCGTGACCGGCGGCAGCTTCACGCCCGCCGCGCCCACCTGCACCGGCACGGCCGGCAGCACCGCCGTGAGCTGCGCCATCACCTCGATGCCGGCCAACGGCACGGCCACCGTGCGCATTCCGGTGCGCTTCAGCGGCGCGGCACCGGCCAACGGCACCGTGCTGACCAACCGCGCGCACATCGTCACCACCGGCTCGGGCGACACCAACGGCGGCACCGATCCGGACGGCGGCAACAACTTCAACGACGGCAGCGTCACCTTGCAGAACAGCGCGCTCTCGGGCCGCGTGTACGAAGACCTCAACGGCAACGGCCTGATCGACGGCGGCGAACCCGCCATCGCCGGCGTGACCATCCGCCTGAGCGGCACCGACAGCGCGGGCAACCCCATCGCCCTCACGACCACCACCGATGCCGGCGGCAACTGGAGCTTCACCGTGCCCGCCGGCACCTACAGCGTGGTGGAGGACCAGCCCGCCGCGTACCTGCCCGGCATCACCCGCGCGGGCACCGTCAGCGGCGCGGGCAGCACGCCCGGCACCGTGCCGCCGGGCACCGGCAACGGCCCGAACGGCTCGAACGCCAACCGCATCGACAACATCGTGCTTGGCACCGGCGGCGCCTCCAGCGCCAACAACTTCGGCGAGGTGCGCGCGTCCAGCCTGGCCGGCCGCGTCTACCAGGACGCCGATTACAACGGCTCCTCCAGTGCGGGCGACCCCAGCATCGCCGGCGTGACCGTCACCCTGACCGGCACCGACATGTACGGCAACCCGGTGTCGCTGACCACCACCACGGCGACGGGCACCGGCAACTACGCCTTCAACAACCTCACGCCCGGCAACTACACGCTGACCGAGACGCAGCCGGCCGGCTTCGTCGACGGCACCGACGCGGCAGGCTCCGCGGGCGGCACCGCGGGCAACGACGTGGTGAGCGCCATCACGCTGGCTTCCAACGTGAACGGCACCGGCTACAACTTCGGCGAGCAGCTCACCCGCATCACGACGCGCGTGTTCGTCGACGGCAACAACGACGGCGTCCCGCAGGCCGGCGACACCGGCATTCCCAACGTCGAACTGCGCCTCACGGGCACCGACGCCGCGGGCAACCCGGTGAACCTCCTCGCGGTGGCGACAGGCACGACGGGCGCCTACGAGTTCCGCAACGTGCCCCCCTCGGGCGCTGGCGGCTACACCATCACCGAGACGCAGCCGGCCAACTTCGCGCCCGGCAAGGCCAACAACAACGGCCAGCCCGGCACGCCCCAGGGCGGCGGCAACGTCATCACCGGCGTGACCGTCTCGGGCACCAACGTACCGTCGACGCAGGGCGAGTACTGGTTCGGCGAGCTGCTGCCCGGCGGCATCTCCGGCCGCGTCTACTACGACCGCGACGGCAACGGCGCGCAAGGCGCACCGGCCACGGAGCCGGGCCTGGCTGGCGTGACCATCACGCTCACCGGCACCGACGTCAACGGCCAGGCGGTGTCGCGCACCACCACCACCGACGCCAGCGGCGACTACAGCTTCCCGAACCTCGCGCCGGGCAGCTACGCCGTGACCGAGGCGCGGCCCGCGGGCTACCTGCCCGGCATCACGCGCGCCGGCACCGTCAGCGGCGCGGGCAGCACGCCGGGCTCGGTGCCCACCAGCGGCAGCGGCGTGACCAACGGCCCCAACGGCTCGACCGCGAACGTCATCCAGAACATCGTGCTGGGCGCCGCGGGCGCGGGCTCCGCCGGCAACAACTTCTCTGCCGTCAAGCCAGCGAGCCTCTCGGGCTACGTCTACGCCGACGTGGCGCCTTCCAACGGCACGCGCGACACCGGCGAGCCCGGCATCGCAGGCACCACCATCCGCGTGACCGGCACCGACTTCCAGGGCAACGCGGTCGACCGCACGGTGCAGACCGCCGCAGACGGCCGCTACCTGGTGGACGCGCTCACGCCCGGCACCTACCAGATCGACGAGACGCAACCCGCCGGCGTGGCCGACGGCCCCGAGTCGCTCGGCACGGTGGGAGGCGCGCCGCGCGGCACTGCCAACCCCGGCGGCACCAACGACCGCTTCGGCGGCCTCGCGCTGGTGTCGGAAGACGCGGGCATCGACTACAACTTCGGCGAACGCGGCGGCCAGATCGCGGGCTGGGTGTACGTCGACACCAACAACGACGGCGTGCGCCAGCCCACCGAGGCCGGCATTGCGGGCGTGACGCTCACGCTCACCGGCCGCTCCGCCAGCGGCCTCGCGGTGAACGCCACGGTGGTCACCGATGCGAACGGCCGCTACGTCTTCACCGGCCTGCTGCCGGCCGACGCGGCGGGCTACACGCTGCGCGAGACGCAGCCCGTGACCTACGCCGACGGCCTGGACGCCGTGGGCACGGTCGAGGGCGCGGCCACCGGCACGCTGGGCAACGACGTCGTCAGCGCCATCGCCTACCGCGGCGGCAACGGCGACAACTACAACTTCGGCGAACGCGGCGCATCGCTGGCGGGCACCGTCTACAACGACGCCAATCGCAACGGCAAGCGCGAGCCGCAGGACCTTCCGATCGCCGGCGTGACCATCACGCTCACCGGCACCGACGCAGCCGGCCAGCCGGTGACGCGCACCGCCGTCACCGACGCCAACGGCCGCTACGAGCTGCCCGGCCTGCCCCTTCCGGGCAGCGGCGGCTACACCGTCACCGAGACGCAGCCGAGCGGCTACGACGAAGGCATCGCCATCCCCGGCACGCTGGGCGGTACCGCGCAGGGCACCAACCAGATCCGCGTGAGCTTCACCGGCCTGGAAGCCAACGGCACCGGCTACGACTTCACCGAGCACAGCAACCAGCCCGCGTCGCTCACCGGCACCGTGTGGTTCGACCAGAACCACAACCGCAGCCGCGAATCGGGCGAGGGCCAGGGCGAAGGCTGGACGGTGGAGCTGATGCGCTGCGCCGACGGCGGCAACGCCTGCGCCGAGAACGCGGCCACCGTGCTCTACACCGTGACCACCAACGCCGACGGCAGCTACCGTTTCGGCGACCTGACGCCCGGCGAATACCGCGTGCGCTTCCGCTCGCCCGACGGCCGCGTGGTGGGCGGCGTGTGGCCGACCGATGCCGCGCAGAACGGCGCCAACGGTCCCTACCCGACGCCGGCCGCGAGCGACCCGCGCTTCAGCATCAAGGTGCGCGTGACCGCGGGCGCCAACATCCAGAAGCAGGACCTGCCCTACGACCCGGGTGGCGTGGTGTACGACAGCGTGGGCGGCACGCCCGTGCCCGGCGCCGTGGTGAAGCTGGTCGGCCCGCCGGGCTTCGACCCCGCGCAGCACCTGCTCGACGGACGCGACAGCTACACCACCGGCGCCAACGGCTACTACGATTTCTTCGTGCTGCCGGGCGCGCCGGCCGGCGAGTACCGCCTGGCCATCACCCCGCCGGGCGCCTACCTGCCCTCCACCATGTACCCGCCCGCGGCCGGCGCGCTGGGCACGCAGTCGTGCGCGGCGCCCGCCAACGGACCGGCGCCCGCGCAGACCAACCCCTGCGTGGTGAGCCCCGGCGCGGCACTGGTGACCGGTGCCGGCTACTACCTGGTGTTCAACATGCCGGGCGGCGGCGGCCAGCACGTGGTGGCCAACAACATCCCGCTCGACCCGTCGAACGCCACGCTCATCGAGCTGCGCAAGACCACCTCGAAGCTGACCGTGAAGAAGGGCGAGCTGCTGCCCTACCGCATCACGGCGCGGAACACGCGAAGCACCACGGTGCCGGGCGTGGCCGTGGTCGACACGCTGCCGCCGGGCTTCCGCTACATCCAGGGCTCGCTCAGCGTGCGCACGCTGCCCGGCGGCGTGGCGCTGCCGGTGATCCCGCAGGTCAACGGCCGCCAGGTCGTGGTGCCCGGCCAGAACTTCGCGCCCAACGAGACCAAGGAATACCTGATGGTCGCGGGCGTGGGCGTCGGCGTGGGCGAAGGCGAGTTCGTCAACCAGGTCGTCGCCACACAGGGCGTGGGCGGCCGGACGCTCTCGAACCTGGCCACCGCCGCCGTGCGCGTGGTGCCCGACGCCCTCTTCGACTGCACCGACGTGATCGGCAAGGTCTACGACGACAGGAACGCCAACGGCTACCAGGACGACGGCGAGCCGGGCGTGGCCAACGTGCGCATCGCCACCGTCAACGGCGTGCTGGCCACCACCGACGCCGAGGGCCGCTACCACATCGCCTGCGCCGCCATTCCGAAGGAAGGCACCGGCAGCAACCTGGTGCTCAAGCTCGACGAGCGCACCCTGCCCTCGGGCTATCGCACCACCAGCGAGAACCCGGCGGCCGAGCGCGCCACGCGCGGCAAGGTGCTGAAGATCAACTTCGGCGCCACCGTGCACCGCGTGGTGCGCCTCGCGCTGCAGGGCGCGGCCTTCGACGACGGCGCCGCCACGCTGCGCGCCGCCTTCGCAGGCGAGCTCGACCGCACGGTCGCCGTGCTGGCGGAGAAGACCTCGGTGCTGCGCCTGGCCTACAAGGCCGCGCCGGGCGAGCCCGCATCGCTGGGCCGCGACCGCACCGACGCGGTGAAGGCCGCGGTGCTCTCGCGCTGGAAGCAGCTCGGCGAGCAGCGCGCCTCGCGCAAGGAGCCGCCGCTCTTCAACCTGGACGTCGAGATCGAGCTGGTGCCTGCCGCCGCCTCTTCCGAAGAGGTCAAGCCATGACGCGAGGAAAAGACACCGCCGCCATGACCCGACAACAGACACCGAACCCGATCGAGCGAGCCGACATGAGAAGAAGAAGAAGGCGCTTCCGAAGCGCATGGCCCTCGCGGGCGCCGTGGCCGCCGCCTGCCTGGGCATGGGTCTGGCCGCCGCGCAGGAAAGCGCCGTGCGCGGCCGCATGCTGGACCGCGCCGCGGCCGACCCGCGCGCGATCGACATCGACGGCGCGCGCCACCTGCCGCGCAGCAGCGAGCGCGAGCTGCCCAAGGCCACCTTCGTGCTCGGCGACGAGCGCGTGGCAGCGGCCGCCCCGGTTTCATCGCCAGTCGCCACGCCCGCCGAACGCAGCGACGCCAGCACGCCGCATTTCGATTCCGGCGCCGACGCACTCTCCCCCGCCGACCGCGCGCAACTCGACCGCATCGCCGAGCAGGTGAAGGGCCGCGACGGCCTGCGCTTCGAGATCGTCGGCCACACCGACACGCAGGCGATGAGCGCGAAGTCGCGCGAGCGCTTCGCCGACAACCACGCGCTGGGCCTGGCGCGCGCGCAGCAGGCCGCGCGCTATCTGACGCAGCGCCTCGGCTTGCCGGAGACCGCCGCGGCCGCGAGCTCGCGCGGCCCCGACGCGCCCGTCGCCACGCCAGCCACCGACCCCGCCAACTGGGCGGCCAACCGCCGCGTGGAGGTGCGCGTGTACTGGCGCGACGCGCCCGTCGCCGCAACCCCGGTCGCCGCGCCCGCCGACCCCGGCGTGTGCCGCACCTTCACCGCCTTCGGCACCGACGACGCGCCGCTGCGCCTGAGCGTGGACGGCCAGCTGCTGTCGCCCGACGGCAAGCAGGCTTCGGCGGACGGCACCACCAGCGCCGACCGCCAGCGCTGCGTCGACGTGCAGCTAGAGCGCAACCAGTTGCGCCTGCAGTACGACAACCTCTCGCAGCCACGCCGCCTGAGCGCCAGCGCCTGGCCCACCACCGTGGTGGCCGGCGACACGGTGCGCTTCGCGGGCTACAGCAACTACCTGCTCTTCACCTCGAAGGCCGAGCTGCGCGTGTACACCGCCAACGAGGCGATGCAGCGCCGCCTGCTGGCCACCGTGCCGCTGGACGCCGGCCTGCGCGGCGAATGGCAGGTGCCCGAGGGCCTGCTCGACCGCATGCCCGAAAGCGCGACCGGCAAGCTCTACTACCGCGTGCGCGTGTACGACCGCCAGGGCCGCTTCGACGAGACCGACGACCTCTCGCTCACGCTCGTGAAGCGCCACAAGCCCGAGACCGGCACGCCGCCCGATGCGGCGCGCGAGCTGCTGCGCGGCTACGGCCAGAACAACATCGCCATCGCCAACATTCCGCTGAGCGCGGGCACCGTCACCGCCAGCGGCGCGGCCATCCGCCCCGGCGAGAGCGTGCGCGCGCTGGGCTTCGCGGTGCCGGTGGACGAGAGTGGGCGCTTCGTGTTCCAGCAATTGGTGCCGCGCCGCGTGCAGACCGGCGAGATCGCCGTCACCGACGCGCAGGGCGCCACGCGCGCCTACCGGCGCGACTTCGACCTGCCCTCCAGCGACTGGTTCTTCGTGGGCCAGGCCGACCTCACCGTGGGCAGCAACAGCGTGAGCGGCCCGGCCGCGATCATGACCAACGACAAGAACCGCTACGGCGGTGGCGGCTGGAGCGAAGGCCGCATCGCCGGCTACGCCAAAGGCCAGCTCAACGACCGCTGGACGCTCACCGCCAGCGTCGACACGGAAGAGCGTCCGCTGAAGGAGTTGTTCCGCAACATGGACCGCAAGGACCCGACCTCCCTCTTCCGCCGCTTCGACCCGGAGGATTCGTGGAGCACCTTCGGCGACGACTCCACCACCGTCGAGGACGCGCCCACCCAGGGCCGCTTCTACCTGCGCGTGGACGACGGCCGCTCGCAGGCGATGTGGGGCAACTTCAAGCTCAACTTCGGCGACACCGAACTCACCCGCGTGAGCCGGGGCCTCTATGGTTTCCACGGCCGCTACCTGGGCGAGGAATCGACCTCCTTCGGCGAGGCGCGGCTGAAGGTCGACGCCTTCGCCGCCGAGCCCGGCACGCTGGCCGCTCGCGAAGAGTTCCGCGGCACCGGCGGCTCGCTCTACTACCTGCGCAACCAGGACATCACGCGCGGCGCCGAGCGCGTGACGCTCGAAATCCGCGACCGCGACTCCGGCCTGGTGCTCAAGCGCACGCAGCTCGTGCCCACCACCGACTACGAGATCGACTACCTGCAGGGCCGCGTGCTGCTGTCGGCGCCGCTGCCCAGCCTGTCGGACGACGGCTCGCTGGTGCGCGCCGGCGGCTTCACCGGCATGCCGACCTACCTGGTGGTGGACTACGAATACACGCCGCTGGCCACCTCGCTCGACACGCTGGCCGTGGGCGGCCGCGTCTCGTGGTGGGCCAACGACAACGTCGGCGTGGGCGTCACCGCCTCGCGGCAGGACCAGATCGGCGGCGACCAGCGCCTGGCCGGCGTCGACCTCACGCTGCGCAAGACCGAGAACACCTACGTCAAGGGCGAGTTCGCGCGCAGCAAGGGCCCAGGCACCAGCCAGCTCGACTCGACGGACGGCGGCTTCAGCTTCACAGGCCGCAACGGTTCCCTGACCAACGGACTGGGCAACGGCCCCACCGGCAACGCCAACGCATGGCGCCTCGAAGGCCAAGCCGACCTGGGGGACTTCGACATCCGCGGCGGCGGCCGCGTGAGCGCCTATGCGCAGTCGCGCGACGCCGGCTTCTCGGCACCGGGCGAGTACGCGAGCAACGCCACGCGCCAGGTCGGCGTGCAGGCCACCGTGCCCTTCGGCGAGAAGGCGGAGAACGGCGAGCTGCGCCTGAAGGCCGACCGCCGCGACGAACAGAACGGCTACAACAGCAGCGTGCTCGACGCGCAGTACTCGCTGGCGCTGTCGCCCGAGTGGAAGCTCGGCCTCGGCCTGCGCTACGACGACAAGACCGGCGACGCGCTCATCAACAGCCCGTCCTTGCCGACCACGCAGGCGGTATCGGGCGAGCGCGCCGACGCCGCCGTGCAGCTCGAATACACCGGCGCCGACCGCTGGAGCGCCTACGGCTTCGCGCAGAAGACGCTGCGGCGCACCGGCACGCGGCTGGAGAACGACCGGCTGGGCTTCGGCGGGCGCTACCGCGTCAACGACAAGCTCGCGCTGCGCGGCGAGCTCTCCACCGGCGACGGCGGCTTCGCGGGCAAGGCCGGCGTCGACTACCAGTACGACGATCGCTCCAGCGTCTACATGACCTACGTGTCGGACACCGGCCGCACCGACGAGAACCTCATCGGCCGCGGCGGCAGCCTGGTGACCGGCCTGCGCTCGCGCGTGGGCGACGGCCTCACCATGTTCACCGAGCACCGCCAGGCCACCGGCGCGCAGCCGGGCCTCACGCATGCCTACGGCGTGCAGTACGCGCCCGACACGCACTGGACTTTCGGCGTCAACTTCGAGAACGGCTGGGTCGGCGCCGAGACGCTCGGCGCCACCCGCCGCCAGGCCGTGGCCTTCACCAGCGGCTATTCGAGCGAACGCCTCAAGTACAGCGGCGGCCTCGAATACCGCAAGGACCGCACCACCGCCGAGACCCGCACCAGCTGGCTGGTGAAGAACTCCTTCAGCTGGAAGGTGGACGACGACTCGCGCTGGATCGGCAAGTTCAACTGGGCCGACAGCGACAGCACCACCGGCACGCTGGCCGCGGCCAAGTACACCGAGGCCATGCTGGGCTACGCGCTGCGCCCGGCACTGAACGACAAGCTCAACCTGCTGTTCAAGTACACCTACCTGTACGACCTCTCGTCGCCGGGCCAGGTGGTCTCCGGCGGTGTCGATTCCACGCTGGGCACGGTCTCGACCACCGGCATCGACTACCAGCAGCGCAGCCACGTCTTCGCCATCGACGCCACCTACGACATCGACCCGCGCTGGACCATCGGCGGCAAGTACGCCTGGCGGCTGGGCGAGCTGCGCGCGAGCCGCGACAGCTCCGCGCCGTGGTTCAAGAGCTCGGCCGAGCTCGCGGTGCTGCGCGTCGACTGGAAGCTGGTGCGCAACTGGGACTGGATGCTCGAGTGGCGCACGCTGCGCGCGAAGGAACTCAAGGACCGCAAGAGCGGCTGGGTCACGGCCGCGTACTACCACGTCAACGAGAACCTGAAGGTGGGCATCGGCTACAACTTCACCGACTACTCCGACAACCTCACCGACATGAGCTACCGCAGCAAGGGGTGGTTCCTGAACGTGCTGGGCAAGTTCTGAAGGAGCCGGCCATGCATGAACGCAACGCCGGGATTCCCATCACCGTGCCGCTGGTCGACATCGCGCAGACGCTGGCGCGCGCGGGCTTCATCGACCCTCATGGAGAACGCTACAGGCTCTACGAGGAATGGGCGCGCGACTTCCAGGCCGACTTCGAGGCCCGGGCCGCCGCGGGCCGCAAGCCGGGGTGCACCTACCTGCGCGACGTGACCGCCTTCGCGCTGCGGCGCGCCGCGGCGTACGGTTTCGAGGTACGCTGCGAGGACTACGGTCCCCGGCTTTGCAGCGAAGTCCGGCTCATCGCCGGTGCGCGCTGAGGGCGATCGTCACCGGCGAACAATGCTCCACCCGCCCACCGGAAGCAGGACGAAATGAAGAAGACCGATGTTCTCGTGACAGTGATGGGAATGGCCCGATCGGGCCTGGGCTTCACGCCCACCGACGCACTCGCCTGCATCTCCGAGCTCATCGAGCAGGAGGACGCGCAAAGCCCCTACTACGACAGCAACGTCGAAAGGCTGCTGCGGCTGGGCGCCTGCGTGTGGAGCCTGAGGCACGGCATGCTGGCATCGCCGTCCTCCGGGATGCTGCCGAAGCAGTAAGCCCCCCGAGGGCCTCCAAGGCCCCAAAGCGTCGCATCACCCTGCGGCCTTGCCCGCCGGCGCATAGCCGCCAAGGAACACCTGCAAGGCACGCTGGGTCGCCTCGCGCAATTCCTTGCGGGTCATCGGCCCCTGGATGCCCAAGAGGCGCGGCTTGACGGTCTCCGAATCCAGCAACGCCAGCAGGTGGTGCGCCGCCACCGTCGGGTCGGCCGTGCGCAGCCGGCCCTTGCGCATCTGCTGCTCCAGGAAGCCCGCCATCGCGGCGAGCCCCTGCCTGGGGCCGCCCTCGTAGAAGAGACGCCCGATGTCGCTGCGGCCGGACTCGGCGATCACGGCACGCTGCGACTCGATGACTTCCTGCGAGCACACCACCGCCAGGACCTTCTCGCCGAAGCGCTGCAGCACGCGTTCGAGGTCGTCGTCGGCTTCCTGGCCCAGTGCCTCGAAGATCGGATCGAAGTGGCTCTTCGCCGCGCCGAGCATCACCGCGACGAACAGTTCCTCCTTGGAGGCGAAGTAGCCGTAGAGCGTTGCCCTCGAGCCGCCCACGCGCGCGGCGATCTCCACCATGGAGGCGCCCTCGAATCCCAGCTCCCTGAAGACTTCCGATGCCACCTGGACGATGGCGTCGCGCTTCGCTTCGGTCTTTACCCGCATACGGTGTCCCTCCTTATTTCTGTACACGCCTGACTATTTTAATTGACAGCCCATTCAAGTCAAAATACATTTCAGTACAGCACTGTCTATTTAAACGCCGACTGAACCTACCTGCGTCCGGTCGTTTTCCCAGGAGAACCGCAATGCGCCCCCCTCTCACCTACGGCCTGACCTTTGCCGCGGCCGTCGTGTCCACCCTCATGCTCGTCGCCTGCGGCAAGCCCCCGGGCGGCCCGCCCCCGGCGGCAGGCACGCCCGAGGTCGGCATCGTCACCGTGCAGCCGCAGCGCGTGGCCATCACGACCGAGCTGCCCGGGCGCACCGTGCCCTTCCTCATCGCCGACGTGCGACCGCAGGTCGGCGGCATCGTGAAGTCGCGCAAGTTCCGCGAGGGCAGCGACGTGAAGGCCGGCGAGGCGCTCTACCAGATCGACTCCGCCACCTACCAGGCAACCTACGACAGCAACGTCGCCGCGCTCGCCAAGGCGCAGGCCAGCCTGGGCACCACGCGGCTGAAGGCCGAGCGCTACAAGGAGCTCGTGGCCATCAAGGCCGTGAGCCAGCAGGACTACGACGACGCCGCGGCCTCGCTGCGGCAGGGCGAGGCTGACGTCGCGGCGGCCAAGGCGAATGTCGAGACCAGCCGCATCAACCTCGCCTACGCGCGCATCGACGCGCCGATCTCGGGGCGCATCGGCAAGTCGTCGGTCACGCCCGGCGCGCTGGTCACGGCCAGCCAGTCGAGCGCGCTCGCGACCATCCAGCAGCTCGACCCGATCTACGTCGACGTGACGCAGCCCAGCGCCGCGATGCTCCAGCTCAGGCAGGCGATGGCGCGCGGCGACCTGCAAAAGAGCGGCGCCAACGCCGCGAAGGTGCGGCTGCTGCTGGAGGACGGCAGCACCTACGCGCTCGAAGGCAAGCTCGAGTTCTCGGACGTCACCGTGGACCAGAACACCGGCGCCATCACGCTGCGCGCGGTGTTCCCCAACCCCGACGCCGTGCTCCTGCCCGGCATGTACGTGCGCGCCGTGCTGCAGGAAGGTGTGAAGGAGCAGGCATTGCTGGTGCCGCAGCAGGCCGTGTCGCGCGACGGCGCCGGCAAGCCCACGGCCTACGTGGTCGATGCGCAGAGCAAGCTGCAGCGGCGCTCGCTCGAGACCGAACGCGCCATCGGCGACCAGTGGCTGGTGCGCGGCGGCCTGCAGGCCGGCGACAAGCTCGTGGTGGACGGCCAGCAGCGCGCGGCGCCCGGCGTCGCGGTGAAGACGGTGCAGTGGAGCCCCAAGCCGAAGACGGGCACCGACACGGCCAGCGCGGCCCCGGCCGGCGCCGCCGGTGCGGCCAACTGATCGATCGGGAGAGACCCTCATGGCACGCTTCTTCATCGACCGCCCCATCTTCGCGTGGGTGCTCGCCATCATCGTGATGCTGGGCGGCGCGATGTCCATCGCCACGCTGCCGATCGCGCAGTACCCGAGCATCGCGCCGCCCGCCGTCGCGATCACCGCCAACTACCCCGGCGCTTCAGCGAAGACGCTGGAGGACACCGTCACCCAGGTCATCGAGCAGAAGATGAAGGGGCTGGACCGGCTGAGCTACATGGCCTCGACCAGCGAATCGTCGGGCTCGGTCACCATCACGCTCACTTTCGAGAACGGCACCGACCCCGACACCGCGCAGGTGCAGGTGCAGAACAAGCTCTCGCTGGCCACGCCGCTGCTGCCGCAGGAAGTGCAGCAGCAGGGCGTGACCGTGACGAAGTCGGCCACCAACTTCCTCAATGTGCTGGCCTTCACCTCCGAGGACGGCAGCATGAACGGCTCCGACCTGTCGGACTACGTGGCCGCGAACGTGCAGGAGGCCATCAGCCGCGTGGAGGGCGTGGGCGACACCACCCTCTTCGGCTCGCAGTACGCCATGCGCGTGTGGCTCGACCCGAACAAGCTCTCCAACTTCAGCCTCACGCCGCTGGACGTGAAGACCGCGATCCAGGCGCAGAACGCGCAGGTGTCCGCCGGCCAGCTCGGCGGCATGCCGGCGGCCGCCAACCAGCAGATCAACGCGACCATCACCTCGCAGACGCGCCTGAAGACCGCGCAGGAGTTCGAGGACATCCTGCTGCGCACCCAGACCAACGGAGCCCAGGTGCGCCTGCGCGACGTGGCCCGCATCGAGCTCGGCAGCGAGTCTTACAACACGGTCGGCCGCTACAACGGCAAGCCGGCCGCGGGGCTGGCCATCAAGCTGGCCGCGGGCGCCAACGCGCTCGACACGGTCAAGGCCATCGACGCGCGCGTGGCCGAGCTGGAGAAGTTCTTCCCGCAGGGCATGAAGGTGCAGAAGCCCTACGACACGACGCCGTTCGTGCGCATCTCCATCGAGGAAGTGGTGCGCACGCTCGTCGAGGCCGTGGTGCTGGTGTTCCTGGTGATGTACCTCTTCCTGCAGAACTTCCGCGCCACGCTCATTCCCACCATCGCGGTGCCGGTGGTGCTGCTGGGCACCTTCGGCGTGCTCGCGGCCTTCGGCTTCACCATCAACACCCTCACGATGTTCGCGATGGTGCTGGCCATCGGCCTGCTGGTGGACGACGCGATCGTGGTGGTGGAGAACGTCGAGCGCGTGATGACCGAGGAAGGTCTCTCGCCCAAGGAGGCCACGCGCAAGTCCATGGGCCAGATCACCGGCGCGCTGGTGGGCGTGGCGCTGGTGCTGGCTGCCGTGTTCGTGCCGATGGCTTTCTTCGGCGGTTCCACCGGCGTGATCTACCGGCAGTTCTCGATCACCATCGTCTCGGCGATGACGCTGTCGGTGCTGGTGGCGATGGTGCTCACGCCCGCCCTGTGCGCGACGCTGCTCAAGCCGGTACCCAAGGGCCATGCGATGGCGAGCACCGGCTTCTTCGGCTGGTTCAACCGCAGCTTCGACCGCGGCAACCGCCGCTACCAGGGGTTCGTGCGCCACATGATCGGCAAGGGCTGGCGCTACATGGCCGCGTATGCGGTGGTGCTGGCGCTGGTGGTGGTCGGCTTCATGAAGCTGCCGGTGGGCTTCCTGCCGGACGAGGACCAGGGCACGATGTTCGCGCTGGTGCAGCTTCCGCCGGGCGCGACGAACGCGCGCACGGAAGAGGTCATGCGCCAGATGGAGCACCACTTCCTGGTCGACCAGAAGGACGCGGTCTCGGGGCTCTTCACGGTGGCCGGCTTCAGCTTCGCGGGCAGCGGGCAGAACACGGGCTTCGCCTTCGTCAAGCTCAAGCCCTGGGACGAGCGCAAGGGCGAGGCCCTGAGCGTGAACGGCGTCGCGGCAAAGGCCGGCGCCTTCTTCAACACGATCCGCGACGCGAAGGTGTTCGCCTTCGCGCCGCCGGCCGTCGCCGAACTGGGCAACGCCACCGGCTTCGACCTGATGCTGCAGGACCGCGCCAACCTCGGGCACGACGCGCTCATGCAGGCGCGCAACCAGCTGCTCGCCACGCTGGGCAAGGACAAGCGCCTCGTGGCGGTGCGCCCCAACGGCCTGGAGGACTCGCCCGAATTCAGGCTGGAGATCGACCCGCACAAGGCGCAGGCCCAGGGGCTTTCGATGAGCGACATCAACGACACCTTCTCGGCCGCCTGGGGCAGCAGCTACGTCAACGACTTCATCGACAAGGGCCGCGTGAAGAAGGTGATGCTGCAGGCCGACGCGCAGTACCGCATGCTGCCCGAGGACATCGACCGCTGGTACGTGCGCAACAGCGCCGGCACGATGGTGCCCTTCACCTCCTTCGCCAAGGCCGGCTGGAGCTCGGGCTCGCCGCGCCTGGAACGCTACAACGGCGTTCCGTCGGTCGAGATCCTGGGCATGGCGATGCCGGGAGCCGCATCCAGCGGAGAGGCGCTGGCCATCGTCGAGGAGGCGGTCTCGAAGCTGCCCGCGGGCATCGGCTACGAGTGGACCGGACTCTCGCGCCAGGAGAAGGCCTCCAGCGGCCAGACCACCCTGCTCTACACGCTGTCGATCCTGATCGTGTTCCTGTGCCTGGCCGCGCTCTACGAGAGCTGGTCCATCCCGCTGTCGGTGATCCTGGTGGTGCCGCTGGGCGTGTTCGGCGCGCTGCTCGGGGCCTTCCTCACGTGGAAGATGAACGACGTCTACTTCCAGGTGGGCCTGCTCACCACGATCGGCCTCGCGTCGAAGAACGCCATCCTGATCGTCGAGTTCGCGAAGGACCTGCACGCGCAGGGCAAGGGGCTGGTCGAGTCGGCGCTGGAGGCCGCGCGGCTGCGGCTGCGACCCATCCTGATGACCTCGCTGGCCTTCATCCTCGGCGTGCTGCCGCTGGTGCTGGGCAGCGGCGCGGGAGCCGGTGCGCAGCACGCGCTGGGCACCGCGGTGATCGGCGGCATGCTGTCGGGCACCGTACTCGCGATCTTCTTCGTGCCGCTTTTCTTCGTGCTGGTGCGCGGGCTCTTCAAGAGCGGTTCCGCCGAGCCTGCCGAACCCATCGCGCATGCACAACCGGCCACGGCCGCATCCTGAACGAGGCACACGCCATGAATTCCTTTCGCCTTGCGCCGCTGTCCCTCTCCGTCTCGCTCGCCGCGTTGATGACCGGCTGCAGCCTGATACCCGCCTACCAGCAACCCGCAGCGCCGGTGCCCGGCAAGTTCGCCGGCGACACGACGGACGCCGGCTCCGCATCCGCTCCCGTGGCCGACCTCGGCTGGCGCGACGTGTTCACCGACCCGTCGCTGCAGCGCGTGATCGAGATGAGCCTCGCCAACAACCGCGACCTGCGCGTCGCGGTGCTCAACATCGAGAAGGCGCGCGCGCAGTACCGCGTGCAGGACGCGGCGCTCTTCCCCACCGTGAACGCGAGCGCGGGCGGCAGCGGCAGCCGCACGCCGGCCAGCCTGTCGTCCACCGGCGAGACGCTCATCGCGCATCAGTACAGCGCCTCGCTGGGCTTCAGCTCCTACGAGATCGACCTCTTCGGCCGCGTGCGCAGCCTGGGCGAACAGGCACTGCAGCAATTCCTGTCCACGGCGGAGGCGCGCCGCAGCACCCAGATCAGCCTGGTGGCCGAGGTGGCGACCAGCTATCTCACGCTCGCGGCCGACCAGGACCGGCTGAAGCTCGCGCGCGACACGCTGCGCAACCAGAGCGACGCCTACCGGCTCAACCAGCGCAGCTTCGAGCTGGGCACGGCCTCTGCGCTCACGCTGAGCCAGGCGCAGACCAGCGTGGACAGCGCGCGCGTGGACGTCGAGCGCTACACCGCGCAAGTCGCGCAGGACCGCAATGCGCTGGTGCTGCTCGTGGGTGCGGACGTGCCCGACGAACTGCTTCCGCAGGCCCTGCCCGACGGCGCGACGGCGGCCACGAACCCGCTGGCGACCATTCCGCCGGGCCTGCCCTCGGAGCTGCTGCAGCGCCGCCCCGACATCCTGCAGGCCGAGCGCGACCTCAAGGCGGCCAACGCCTACATCGGCGCGGCGCGCGCGGCCTTCTACCCGCGCATCAGCCTCACGGCCTCGGCGGGCTCTTCGAGCAGCGAGCTCTCGGGCCTGTTCAAGGGCGGCTCGGGCGCCTGGAGCTTCGCGCCGCAGATCTCGCTGCCCATCTTCGACGGCGGCGCCAACCGCGCCAACCTGAAGATCGCCACGGTGAGCCGCGACATCTCGGTGGCGCAGTACGAAAAGGCGATACAGACGGCGTTCCGCGAAGTCTCCGACGCGCTGGCGCAGCGCAACACGCTCGGGCGCCAGCTCGATGCGCAGCAGTCGCTGGTGAATGCCACCGCAGACAGCTACCGGCTGTCGCAGGCACGCTTCAGCCGCGGCGTGGACAGCTACCTCAGCGTGCTCGACTCGCAACGCTCGCTCTACACCGCGCAGCAGGACCTGATCGGCACCCGGCTGTCGCGCTTCACCAACCTCGTGACCTTCTACAAGACGCTGGGTGGCGGATGGAGCGAGACCACGGGCGCGGCCGTCCCCGTGGCTGCGGCGCCTTCGGAAAAAAACTCCCGGCCCATGCCATGAGGAGAGCCCATGGCACGCCGGACGGAACCGCTCGCGGATTCCCGGCGTGTCCAGCCGAAAGGCCGCAGAGGATTCTCGAAAGGAAAAGATGATGGCTTTCGCGAAGAAGCCGCAAAGGCTCTCGGGTCCGCCAAGGTGGTGGAGACGATGGCGGGTGCGCCGCTGGCCTACTTCATGGTGCTGGGCGGGCTGTTCGGCGTGCTCTTTCTGCTCAAAGGTCTTTTCTCGGCCTGGTAGCGGGAACCTGCCCGGGCCTCGCAAGGCCCGGCTACTTTCCAGGCCGGTGTTGACCAGCCCCACCCTCTATTGGTGGCAGGCCGACAGCCGGCGAATTCGTCATGCGGCGGCTCCAGGCGCCGGCTCGGTTCATACCAGCGGCGGATCGGTTTCGCGCGCCAGGTGCCGGTGCATGCCCACTGCGGCGATGAACGCCAGGCCCGCATCGGTGGCATCCGCCGCGTCGGCCATGATCAGGCCGGGATCGGGGGAGCCGTCGGGCAGCATCGCCGGAATGCCGGCCTCGGTCAGCAAGGCCTGCGATGCACCGAAGGCCAGGATGGTCTTGCAGTGCCGGTACTGGTCCTTCACGAACTCCATCGTGTGCCCGTCCTGCGCGAGCCATTCCACACCGTGCAGGCCGTCGGGCAGCACCAGGGCGTCGAAGAGCACGCCGGGGCTGTTCTCCAGGCTGGCATCGGCCTCGAAGACGGTGCCGTCCGCCGCCGTGCAGCGCCCCAGACGCGACGCCACGAGGCGCGGCACGGCGCCGGCACGCACGAGCACCGACACCAGCTCGGCCACTGGAGCGCCTTCGATCCCGTCGGCAATCAGGACGGCGATCTTGCGCGTGCGGATGCCGCCCTCGCCCGGACGCGCGAACAGCGACAGCGCGGGCGAGCGGTCGACCTCGGGCGCGGTCGGCACGTCCAGCACGCGCGGCAGCGGCGCGGGCAGTTCCATGCCCAGCCCCGTCGCCACCTGCTGCGCCAGCTCCGGCGAGGCATTCAGCAGCCCGGCGACCATGCGCTCACGCACCGCGGGCACCGTCACCTTCGAAAGTTCGAAGCGGAAAGCGGCTGCGATGTGCGCCTGCTCGGCCGGCGACTGGCTTTCGTAGAACAGGGACGCCTGCGTGTAGTGGTCGGCGAACTTCTCGGGCTTGATGCGCACCTTGTCGCTCGACTCCTTCGCGTCGAGGCGGCGTGCCACGCTGACGAAGCCCTGCGCGGCGCCGGCCTGGAACGGGCAGCCGCCGCCGAGCGAGTTGGGCTCGTAGGCCGTGCGGCCGCGGTGGATGGCCTGCCGGTGCATGCCGTCGCGCTGGTTGTTGTGGCCCTGGGCCACCGGCGCATTGATCGGCAGCTCGTGGAAGTTGGGGCCGCCGAGCCGGCTGATCTGCGTGTCGACATACGAATGGATGCGTCCGGCCAGCAGCGGATCGTTGGTGAAGTCGATGCCCGGCACCACGTGCGCCGTGCAGAACGCGACCTGCTCGGTCTCGGCGAAGAAGTTGTCGGGATTGCGGTCCAGCACGAGCCGCCCCACCACGCGCAACGGCACCAGCTCCTCGGGCACGATCTTGGTGGCGTCGAGCACGTCGAAGCTGAACCCTGCCGCCTGCTCCTCGGTGAAGATCTGCAGCGCGAGCTCCCACTCGGGGTACTCGCCGGCATCGATGGCCTCCCAGAGATCGCGCCGGTGGAAGTCGGGGTCGGCACCGGCAATCTTGACCGCCTCGTCCCACACGAGCGAATGCGTGCCGAGCTTGGGCAGCCAGTGGAACTTGACCAGGCACGACTCGCCCGCATCGTTCACCAGCCTGAAGGTGTGGACGCCGAAGCCCTGCATGGTCCTGTAGCTGCGCGGAATCGCCCGGTCGCTCATCTGCCACATCAGCATGTGGGTCGACTCGGGCATCAGCGAGACAAAATCCCAGAAGGTGTCGTGCGCCGAGGCGGCCTGGGGCATGGCGTGGTGCGGCTCGGGCTTCACGGCGTGCACGAGGTCGGGGAACTTCATCGCGTCCTGGATGAAGAACACCGGCATGTTGTTGCCCACGAGGTCCCAGTTGCCCTCGTCGGTGTAGAACTTGACGGCGAAGCCGCGCACGTCGCGCGCCGTGTCCTTGGAGCCGCGCTCGCCGGCCACGGTGGAGAAGCGCACGAACACGGGCGTGATCTTGCCGGCCTCGCGAAACGGCGCCGCCCTGGTGTGGGCGGTCAGCGGCTCGTAGCACTCGAAGAAGCCGTGGGCGCCGGAGCCGCGCGCATGCACGATGCGCTCGGGAATGCGCTCATGGTCGAAGTGCGTGATCTTTTCGCGCAGGATGAAGTCCTCGAGCAGCACGGGGCCGCGGGCGCCGGCCTTCAGCGAGTTCTGGTTGTCCGCCACGGGCACGCCCTGGTTGGTCGTGAGCCGCTGGCCGCTGGAATCGACACGCACGCGCTCGAGCGGACCGACCGTGGGATCGGTGCCCTCCGGCGCCATGCCGCCGGTCTTGGCCGAGGCATTGGCTTCCGAAGGCGTGCTGGCGGTGGCGAGCCGCGATGCGGGCTGCGCGTGCTGGCCCTGCGGCGCGGAGAGCGCATTCGCGTCGCCGTGCTCCGCCGGCTTGCTGGCATTGGCCGGCATGGCGGCGGCCAGCGCCTGGGTCTCGATCGCCTTGCGCGCGGGCAGGTCGCCGCTGCCGGCTTCCGGCGGTGCCGCATGGGCGGGGCCGCTGTCGGTGTTGCGCGCCGCGGCGCGGGCGGCGTCGATGGCGACAGGCGTGGCGGTGGACGATGGAGCGGCGGCTGCAGGGTTTCGGCTGGAGGTTCGGGAAGTCTTGGGCATGGATGCTTTCGTGAGGTTGCGGGAGGGAAGGACAGGACCGGACGAGGCGGTGCGAGACGAGAGCAGGAGGAGACAAAAAAGGAGACGGAAAAGAAGAGCGCCGGGCCAAGCTAGAGCCACCGCAAGCTCGCGCCTGTAGGACTTCCCGCAGTGATGCGGTCGTTGTGGCAGTCGTTGTGGCGGTCGTTGTGCCGCCCGCCCCGTCTCGTTGCCTCACCGGTGCAGGCTTTCCAGCGAGTGCGCGTAGAAGGCCGTCTCCTCGGGCGTCATCGCGTCCTCGAGTTCGGCCAACTCCAGGCGCTCGCAGTCGTGCGCCACCCACTCGAACAGGTGCGATGGCGGGATGTGGGCAAGGTCGCTGCGGTCGTCCCACGGCGCCAGGCGCGCGGCCGCGCTTTCGAGCATCCGGCGCAGGTGCAGCGCGCGGGCGACGCGCACCGCCGTCGCCAGTTCCGGGTTCACCAGTTCGGCACGGCAGTGCTCCCAGCTCGCTTCGCAGCCCCGCAGCCGACGACAGGCCGTGGACAGCTCGGGCGGCGACACGGCGCTGCCCGCATGCACCTGTCTCTGGCGATGGAACTCGCAGAGGATGCGCGCGTAGGCCAGTCGCTGCAGGACCAGCAACGCCTGGGTCAATCGGTTCGACATGAATCGGGATTTCGCTAGCGGCCGCGGCTCGCCGCGGTAGGACATGACGCACAGCGCACGCCCGTCTGCACGCCCGTCTTGCCGCACGGACGAAAAAAAAGCCCGGCGTGGCCGGGCTCGAAACCTCATGCTTTCGCGCATCAGGCACCCGCTCAGGGAGGAAAGCGGGGATGGATCGCTCCATCGATGCGAATCGTCGGGCACCCGCCGCGCCCGCGGAACGGGAAGCAACGCTCCTCCGTTCGTAGGACCCGGCGCACAGGACATCGCATGGGCGCCTCCATCGGACTCGCGGTGGTGTTCCCTGAGCTTGTACAGAGCAACTTCATGCGCCCAAGGCACGCGAGGCACCCGAATAACGGCGCGGCGTAGCGGGTAGCGGAATGCGCGCAGACCGACAGCGCCCTCTCCTACACCCCGGAGCCCGACGCTGTTCGTAGCGTGGCTTTTCGCATTGGCAGCACCGCAGCCACAGCACAAGCACAGGCAGTCACGCGCTCGCAACGTCGCGGCACCGATCGCCTCCCGATTCAACCGAAGGAACCGACATGGCCACACACAACGTCACGGGCAGCGGCGACGGCACGCGCCCCACCACCAGCGGAGGCGTCGACAACATCGGCGGCGCGGAGCGGTTCACGCAACGGCGCAACGCCGAGGGCGAGGAGGTCTCCGGTCCCGCGCCCAGGGAGCGCATGCAGGACAAGCGCAAGGACGTGGAAGCCACCAGGCACGATGGCTCCGACGCCTTCGGCCTGCACGAGGACCTGACGCCGGAGTCCAACCAGGATCCGGCACAGCCGCAGACTCCCGCGCAGAAGGCGATGAAGCAGTTCTCGAAGACGCCGGCCGAGCGCGGCGAGCCGGAAGGCACCGCCGGAACGGCGCCCGCGCGCCCTCCCCCTTCGGCGGGCGACGCGCCGGTCGGCGAATCGGACAACCAGGGCAGTTCGCCCTACGCCGACCGCAGCCGCAAGGAAGCCCCGGAGCGCGATCGTTGACGACGCCCTCCCGGCGCCCATCCCGGCGCCCATGCCTGAAGCGCGGGAAGAAAACCGACACGCGCGAGGGGCCCGCTTTGCTACATTTTTCGGCCATGCCCCCGAAGATGCCGAAGAACCACCACAACCCCGGCCCAGAGGCCATCCGCCATGGCCGCTGAGACGCCCGTTCCTCCTGCTTCCGCCTCTCCTGCGGCTCTTTCGCGGCGGCTCTCCCCCGACACCCTGACCGATGCGGACTTCCGCCTCATGGTGGAAGCCGTCGGCGATCACGCGATCGTCATGCTCGATCCCGACGGGACCATCGTGGACTGCAACCCGGGAGCGCAGGCGCTGTACCGCTGCGGCCGTGCCGGGGCGGTCGGGCAGCATGTCTCGCTGTTCTACACCCCGGAGGCGCTCGATGAAGGCCTGCCGGCGCGAGACCTGCAGCAGGCGCGCGAGAACGGCCGGGTGCACGGCGAGGGCTGGGAAGTGCGGCAGAACGGCCCCCGCTTCTGGGGCGACACCGTCATCACGCGGCTCGACGGCCCCGACGGCACCGTGCGCGGCTTCGTGAAGATCACGCGCGACTTCACCGAGCGCCGCCAGCAGGAGGAACTGCTGCGCGCGAGCGAGGAGCGCTTCCGCCTGATCGTCGAGGGAGTGAAGGACTACGCGATCTTCATGCTCGACCCCGGCGGCCACGTGGCGAGCTGGAACCTCGGCGCGCAGCACACCAAGGGCTATGCGGCCGAGGAAATCATCGGCCAGCATTTCTCGAAGTTCTATCCGCCGGAGGTGGCGGCGCGCGGCTGGCCTGCCGAGGAGCTGCGCAATGCGCTGCGCGACGGGCGCTTCGAGGACGAGGGCTGGCGCGTGCGCAAGGACGGCAGCCGCTTCTGGGCCAGCGTGGTCATCACCGCCGTGTATGACCGCGCGGGGCGCCACAGGGGCTTCGCGAAGGTCACGCGCGACCTCACCGAGCGCCGCCGCATCACCGCGCTGGAGGACGAGGGCCGGCGCATGACCACCTTCCTGGCCATGCTGGGACACGAACTGCGCAACCCGCTCGCGCCCATCTCCAACGCGGTGGCGCTGCTCAAGCGCGAGCAGACGGAGTCGCGCGTGCTGCGCAACACCCGCGACATCATCGACCGCCAGCTCAGGCAGATGACGCGGCTGATCGACGACCTGCTCGACGTGGGCCGCATCACCAGCGGCAAGATCCAGCTCGAGGCCAAGCCGGTGCGGCTGCGCGACGCAGTGCTGGACGCGGCCGACGCCGTGCGTGCGCTGGCGGCGCAGAAGGAGCAGCGGCTCGAGGTGCAGGTGGACGCCGCCGACCCGTGGATCACCGGAGACCGCGCGCGCATCGTGCAGGTGGTGAGCAACCTGCTGCACAACGCCTGCAAGTTCACGCCCATCGGCGGGCAGGTGACAGTCACGCTGGCTGCCGGCGCGGCCGATGCCGCCACCGGCATGCCCGAGGCGGAGATCTCCGTGCGCGACAACGGCATGGGCGTGCAGCCGCAGGACCTGCAGAAGATCTTCGACCTGTTCGTGCAGGGCGAGCAGGACGTCGCGCGCAGCAGCGGCGGGCTCGGCCTGGGACTGAGCCTCGTGCAGCAGCTGGTGTCGCTGCACGGCGGACGGGTGAGTGTGTTCTCCAGCGGGCGCCCCGGCGAGGGCAGCGAGTTCCTGGTGCAGCTGCCCGCCGCGGCGCCGCCCGAGCCCGGCGGCGGCCTGTCCCGCTCGCCGGAGGACAGGCTGGTGCTGGTGGTGGACGACAACAAGGACGCGGCCGAAACGCTGTCGCTGCTGGTGCAGTCGCTGGGCTACGCGACGCAGGTGGTGCACGGCGGACTCGCCGCGATCGAGGCGGCGAAGGAATTGCGGCCCGACGTGATGCTGATCGACATCGGCATGCCCGACCTCGACGGCCATGCAGTGGTGCGCCGGCTGCGCGCCGAGCTGGTCGATCCGCCCGTGGCGATTGCCGTCACCGGCTACGGGCAGGCCGCGGACCGCGAGACCAGCTACGAGGCCGGCTTCCACAGCCACCTGACCAAGCCGGTGGACGTCGAGCGGATGACCGACATCCTCACGCACCTGCTGCGGCCGGTGGAGCAGCCGGGCGGCTGACGCGGCGCCCCGGTCGTCGCACCGCCGGATGTCATGACGCGGCAATCGCGGACGAAACGGAAGCGCTCCTACAACCCGAGCCGAGCATTGCCGATGAGACGCGGCCCCGATAAGAGGGAGACCGGTGGCCTGGGCTCTGAAGCATTCGTCGATGCCTCCCAGATGCATCGACAAGGAGAAAGCCATGGCCATTCCGGCAAACGTCATCTCGTCGGATCGGGTCGAGGGAACGACTGTCTACAACACCGCGGGCGACAAGCTCGGCAGCATCGACGACCTCATGATCGACAAGCTGTCCGGCCAGGTGCGCTACGCCGTGACGGAGTTCGGCGGCTTCCTCGGCATCGGCACCGACCGCTATCCCATTCCCTGGAGCATGCTGAAGTACGACACCGCCCAGGAAGGCTACGTGGTTCCGCTTCGGAAGGAAACGCTCGAAGGCGCGCCGAAGTACGACGACACCCGCATTCCGGACTACGACGAGAGCTACACCGCCAGCATCAACAAGTACTACGGCCTCTGAGCGATCGGGGGTTGCCAGCAGCCCCGCGATGCGGCTCTTGCTGATGGTGCCTGCTGGAAAGGTCCTCCACGAGCATGCCTTCGACCCGCCGCCTTTCCCTTTCCGCCAGCGCCTCGCCTTCGCGCGGCGCGCTGGCCGTCGAGGAGGCCAAGGGCGGCACCGCCCTGCTCATCGTCGACATGATCAGCTGCTGGGACTTTCCCGACGCCGACAAACTGCTGCCCGCGGCCGTGGCGGTCACCCCTTCCATCGCCGCGCTGAAGCGGCGATGCAAGGCCGGCGGCGTGCCGGCGATCTACGCCAACGACAACCGGGGCCGCTGGCGCTCCGACTTCGGCGCGCTGGTCGAACTGTCGATGGCCGGGGGCGGACCCGGCGCGACCGTCACCGCCAGCTTGGCACCCGACAACGACGACTACTTCGTGCTCAAGCCGCAGCAATCGGCCTTCGTCGCCACGCCGCTCGAGCAGCTGCTGGGCGTGTTGAAGGTGCGCCGCCTCATCGTGACCGGGGTCGCCAGCGACCAGTGCGTGCTGAGCACCGCCAACGACGCGCGCATGCACGGCCTCGAGGTGGTGCTGCCCAAGGACTGCACCGCCACGCAGACGGCCCGGCGCCACGCGATGCTGCTGGAGCAATGCGCCACGGTCTTCGGCATCGCGACCACTTCCGGCTCCCGCATCCGCCTGCCCGCCGCGCGGGCGCGCAAGCGCTGACCGCCTAACTTCATTCAGTTGTCCCGCAGCGGTTTCGCGGCCCTGCTCCGGCTTGCGCACGCCGTAGAAGAAGAGCGTGCCGCGAGGGCGGTGTCATCCACCCCGCAGGCACGCTGCCGCTCATTTCCCGCCGCTCAGGCCACTTCGACGTTGATCCGCCTCGGCTTCGCGTGCTCAGCCTTGGGTATCCGCAGCTTCAGCACGCCCTGCGCGAGTTCGGCGGAAACCTTCTCGGTGTCCAGTTCCTTGCTGAGCGTGAAGACGCGCTGGAATCGCCCGAGCCCGACTTCCGTGTGGCTGGTCTTCAGGCCATCGGGCACGCTCAGGCTCGACTCCGCCTCGATGGTCAGGGTTTCCGCTTCCACATGGAGGTTCAGGTTCTCGCGCGAGACGCCCGGAAGGTCGGCATAGAGGGTGATGCCGCCCGCGTCCTCGATCACGTCGACCGGAGGCGTGAGCGCGGCGCTGCCGTAGCGCGGCGCCTTCTCCTTCTGCTTGGCATCGGTGCTTCCCGGAGCACCGGAAGAACGAGTCTGGATATCGTTGCTCATGGTGTTCATCTCCTTGTTTCACTGGACTCACTGGACGGCGATGCGCCGCGGCTGTGCCGACGCGCGGCGGCGAACGGTGATGTGCAGCACGCCGTCGCGCAGCTTGGCGTCGACCGCCTCGGGGTCCGCATCGTCGGGTAGCGTGAGCATGCGGCGAAACGGCCCCTCGAAGCGCTCGTTGATGTGCACGGCCGCCTTCGCATTCGCCTCGGGCAGCGCGCTCTTGCGCTCACCGGCGATGGTGAGCAGGCCGCGCTCGAGATGGACCTCCAGCGTGGCCGGGTCGACGCCGGGCGCGAAGGCAGTAGATTTCCACCGCCTGCGGGGTCGCGCCTACGTTCAGCGCCGGAAAGCCGTTGCTGCCGAAGCCGCGGATGGTGGGGGCCAGATCGAACGCCTGCCGCATGTCCCGCTGCAGGCGATCCATTTCCGCGAGCATGTCGCGAGGGAAGAAGATCGGTACATGGCTGAACCTCCAAAAAACATGGAACGAACGAAACCTGGAATGGGCCGCAGCCCTTACTGGGGCAGGTTGTGCACGCCGGCCGGCTGCGAGGAGCCGCCCGCGTAGGAGCGAAGCCGTGCGGTGATGCGCGGCAAACGGTTTCGCCAGCGCGGAGGTCGTGACTCCGGATAGTTGAATCTCGCCAGTTCCTCGCGCCCCTTCTGGGTGATGGCCAGGACCTGCGCGGCCTGTGCGGAACCGGACAGGGACACCGGGTTCGACGGCGATGGCACCAGGGCGACGACGAGCCCGGCGGCGCGCAACAGCCGGACCTGATCGATGTCCTGCGTGCGATAGAACGTGACGGGTAGGCGAGAGCCGGCGATTTGCTTGAGCAAGTTCATGGTCATTGCAGTACCTCCTTTTCGGTCGACCAATTTCCGACGGAGGTGAAGATAGGCCGCGCGCCGCCGATTTCAAGAGGGAATTTTTCGACACCCGGGCTCATGCGCAAGGCATGCGGGCCACAAGAAAAAAAGCCCGGCCGCAAGGGCCGGGCTGAGGTTTACAGCAAGCCTGCGGGAGACCGCAGGAGCGGAAATTTACGACATGGCGGCGGCCTGCCGATGTCGGACGAATCCGACATCTGGAGCCCGGTGCTCGCCGGGACCCGCTCGCGCCGAGGTCGAACCGCCGATATAGTTTTGCGCGCACAACCGAAAGAGATCCAGCGCGGCTTACCGCGTGGGTTGCGCCACAACGACGATCAGGATCAGTCCTCGATGCCGCAGGGGAAATGACAACGCTCTACCTCACCATGACCGAGAAGCTCTCCGAGCACTGGAAAGCCCACCGCAACGTCTATCCGCGAAAGTTCGTGCTGTCGCCGGCGCTGCGCGACGAATACCTGAAGTGCCTCGGCTGGATGACCGGCAACCAGGGCCGCACGGTCACCCTGCCCGAGAAGCACATGGGCGTGCGCATCGAAGTCGACGAGAGTTCGCCGGGCGTCATGGTGGCCGCGGACGGCACCGAAGTCCTGCTGCGCCAGTGACGGCAGCGCCTGCTTGCCGGTGAGCTCGGGCTGGGCCCATCGCGGGCCGGTGTGGCGCCCGCGGTACTCGCGGTCGAATGCGTCCGCCCTCGGAGTGTTGCCACGCTGCCGCGTCTCACCCGCTCTGCTATGCGGAAACGGTGCTTTCCTACGCGAGGGCCCCGATCGCCGCTTCAACGTTCGGCATTCCACAACCCGATCAACCCAAAGATCGACCCAAACCAACGGAGCCCACGATGCCAACTTCCCGACGCGCCGAACCCGATGCCTGCAGCCTTCTGGATGCCGACCATCGCAACGTCAAGAAGATGTTCAAGGAGTACGAGGAACTCACCCATTCGCGCGCCGCTTCGGCGCAGCAGAAGAAGCGCGAGCTCGCCAACGAGATCTGCATGGAGCTCACCGTCCATGCGCAGATCGAGGAAGAGATCTTCTATCCCGCCCTGCGCGAGGCCATCAAGGAAACCGACCTGCTCGACGAGGCCGAGGTGGAGCACGCGAGCGCCAAGGACCTGATCGCACAGATCCAGGAAGCCACCGAGGTCGACGACAAGTTCGATGCCAAGGTGATCGTGCTGGGCGAGTACATCGACCACCACGTGAAGGAAGAGCGCAACGAGATCTTCGTGAAGGCGCGCGCCGCCCGGGGGCTGGACCTCGTCGCCATGCGCGAGCAGCTGGCCGCCCGCAAGGAGGAACTGATGGAGGAACTCGGCGCCACGGCCTGAGTTCGCCCGCGCCCGAAGACGCCGGCCACGCGTCTTCGGGTCCATTCACCCAGCTTCACGCTGCCCTGATGTTCTGGAGGCCCTCGTGACCGGACTTCTTTCCCGACTTTTCCCGAGCGCGACGAACATGATCCGGCTGGATCACACGCACGTGCTTTCCACCTTCCACCAGTACAAGGCCAGCGCGCCGAGGCGCGTGAAGAAAGGCCTGGTCAACACCATGTGCACCGCGCTCGAAGTCCATGCGCAGCTCGAGGAAGAGATCTTCTATCCGGCGGTGCGCGCGGTCACGCAGAGCGAGCTCATCGCCAAGTCGCTGGAAGAGCACCAGGAGATGCGGCGCCAGATCGAGCTGCTGCGGCAGATGGAGCCCGAGGCGCACGACTACGACGAAACAGTCGCGAACCTGATGCGCGACGTGATGCACCACGTGGCCGACGAGGAAACGCTAGTCATCCCCGAGGCCGAGCGGCTTCTTGCCGACCAGCTGGGCGAGCTGGGCATGCGCATGACCAAGCGCCGCCTGCAGCTCGTGGGCCCGCGCAGCGGAGAGATCGCGCTCGACATGGGACGGGCCGCATCGGGCAACGTGCTGGGGCTCACGCTGCTCGGACTCGGCGCCATGGGCCTGCTGGCGGCGCAGCGCACGGGGCTTCTGGGCTTGCCGGCGCGCAAGCGCCGCGAGACGGCTTGAGGGGTCGGGTAGTTCGTAGCTCGGCTGGATCGAAGCCGATGGAGAACGGCCTCCACCCGGCTCGCGCTGAAGCATCTTCGAAGCTTTGCTGCAGGCTTCTCGCGGCGATGACCGACGCGCGGACGCCGCGGCTTCGGCCAATCTCCACGGCAGGAGAGCTTCACCCAATGGACCAGATCTTCGCCCGCTTCGCCAACAGGATCGCGCATATCGCGGGGAGCCCCATCACCTTCCTTGCCTGCGTGAGCCTGGTGATCGCATGGGCCGTGGCCGGCCCGTTCTTCGGTTTCTCGGAAACCTGGCAGCTCCTCATCAATACCGGCACCACCATCGTGACCTTCCTCATGGTGTTCCTGATCCAGAACACCCAGAACCGCGACGGCGTGGCGCTGCAGACCAAGCTCGACGAACTCATCCGCTCGTCCGACGCGCAGGATGAATTCATCGGCATCGAGAAGCTCACCGACCAGGAATTGACGATCCTGCATGAAAGATGCGAAGCCGCGGCCAGGAAAAGCCACGTCACGCTCGAACGCACGCGCGCCGAACGCCGCAGGCGCGGGCACGAGCAGCCCGCCCGCAGGCATGAAGCACCCGAGGCCGGCCAGGGTTGAGTGGCCAGGCGGGCCCTGGCCGACGCCGGCCTGCCCGCCCGGTTGCCTCCTGCTACGAGGGTTGCCCGGGCTTTTGCTAAGCTGCCCCGCTCTGCATCCATCGCCAAAGCACAGCGAACCATGAAAATCGCCACCTGGAACGTCAACTCCCTCACCGCGCGCCTGCAGCACGTGCTCGACTGGCTCATCGCCAACCCGGTCGACGTGCTGTGCCTGCAGGAGCTCAAGATGACGGACGACAAATTCCCGCTCGACGTGCTCAAGTCGGCAGGCTACGAAGCCGCCGTGTTCGGCCAGAAGACCTACAACGGCGTCGCGATCCTGAGCCTCGCGCCGGTGCGCGACGTGGTGAAGAACATCACCGGCTTCAGCGACGACCAGTCGCGCGTGATCGCGGCCACGGTGGAGACGCCCTCGGGCCCGCTGCGCGTGGTCAACGGCTACTTCGTGAACGGGCAGGCGCCGGGCACGGACAAGTTCGAATACAAGATGAAGTGGCTCGATGCGCTGCGCGACGTGCTGCGCCAGGAGCTGGCGGCCAACCCCGACCTCGTGCTGCTGGGCGACTTCAACATCACGCCTGAGGACCGCGACAGCTTCGACCCCGTGGGCCTGAAGGAAACGATCCACCACACGACCGAGGAGCGCAACCATTTCAAGGCGCTGCTCGACCTGGGCCTGAAGGACAGCTTCCGCATGTTCGAGCAGCCCGAGAAGAGCTATTCGTGGTGGGACTACCGCATGCTGGGCTACCAGAAGAACCGCGGGCTGCGCATCGACCACATCCTGGTGAGCGAGCCCCTGGTGCCGCACGTGAAGGGCTGCGTCATCGACCGCGTGCCGCGCAAGTGGGAAAAGCCGAGCGACCATGCGCCCGTGGTGCTCGACCTCGACCGTGGTGCCTGACGCCATGCGCTCGACGTTCCTTCGGACCGGCCGCCGCCTGGCGATTGCAGCAGCCGCGCTGTCGCTCGCGGCATGCTCGCTGCTGAAGCCCGCCGACAAGGCTGAGGAAGGCGACAAGGGCACCGCGACCACACCCGCCGGCGAGACCGCGACGGACGGCCGCGAGGTGCCGACGGTAAGGCTCATCACCGCGCAGACGCCCGCCGTGCGCACCTACCGCAAGATCGGCGCACGCCACCTCTACAACAAGTACGCGAACCGCATCTACAAGGGCAAGCTGCCGCCGCTGGTGTACGCCGTGGTGGTGGTCGAGACCGACATCGACGCGACGGGCAAGGTGGTCAACGTCACCTTCAGCCGCACGCCGAGCCACGCGCCGGAGGTGGCGCCGATGATCGCGGAGATGATCAAGGCCGCGTCTCCCCTGCCCAACCCGGGCAAGCTGGGCGGCCATACCTACGTGGACACCTGGCTCTGGGACCGCAGCGACAAGTTCCAGATCGATTCTCTGACCCAGGGCCAGAGAAGCCGCTGAAAAGAAAAAAGGCCCGAAGAGGGCCTTTTTCATTCGATCCCGAGTTCCTGGATCTTCCGGGTGATGGTGTTGCGCCCGATGCCGAGCTTCTGGGCGGCCTCTATGCGGCGGCCCCGCGTGTTGGCCAGCGCGGTGAGGATCAGCCTCGACTCGAAGCGGCGCGAGAGCACGTCCCACACGTCGGTGCGGCCGGCCGCCAGCAGGGCCTGGGCTTCGGCCTCGAGGCCGCCTTCCCAGCTGCTGGCGCCGGTTGCGGGAGCATGAGCCTCGGCAGGCTCGGAAACGGCATGCCCCGGCGCCACCGATTCGCCGCCCGACGTCGGGAACGAGGGCACGGGCTGTGCCGTCACGGCCGACGCAGCGGCCGGTGCCTCGGACACCGCATGCGCCTCGGCGACGCTGCCGCCCGCCATCACCTCCGGCGGCAGGTCCTTCGCCTCGATCAACTGGGCCGGCGCCATCACCGTAAGCCAGTGGCAGATGTTCTCCAACTGGCGCACGTTGCCGGGGAAATTGAATGCCGCGAGCTTCGCCAGTGCCGCATCCGAGATGCGCTTGGGCTCCACGCCGAGCTGGCGCGCGCTCACCTGCAGGAAGTGGCGCGTGAGCGCGGGCACGTCTTCGCCGCGCTCGCGCAGGGCCGGCAGGCGCAGGCGGATCACGTTGAGGCGGTGGAACAAGTCTTCGCGGAAGCCGCCGAGCTTCACGCGCTGCTCCAGGTCCTGGTGGGTCGCCGCGATGACGCGCACGTTGGCCTTCACCGAGTTGTGGCCGCCCACGCGGTAGAAATGGCCGTCGCTCAGCACGCGCAGCAGGCGCGTCTGCAGGTCGAACGGCATGTCGCCGATTTCGTCGAGGAAGAGCGTGCCGCCCTCGGCCTGCTCGAAGCGGCCGCGGCGCATGGTCTGTGCGCCGGTGAAGGCGCCGCGCTCGTGGCCGAAGAGTTCGCTCTCCAGCAGGTCCTTGGGGATCGCGGCGGTGTTGATGGCCACGAAGGGCCCATTGGCGCGCGGCGAGTGCTTGTGCAGCGCGCGCGCCACCAGCTCCTTGCCCGAGCCCGACTCGCCGGTGATGAGCACCGTGACGTTGCTCTGCGAGAGCCGGCCGATGGCGCGGAACACGTCCTGCATGGCGGGCGCCTGGCCCAGCATCTCGGGCGCGGCGACCATGCGCTCCTCGGCCACTTCCTCTCGCTGGCTTTCGTCGACCGCGCGGCGGATGAGCTCGACCGCGCGCGGCAGGTCGAAAGGCTTGGGCAGGTATTCGAAGGCACCGCCCTGGAAGGCCGAGACGGCGCTGTCGAGGTCGGAGAACGCCGTCATGATGATGACGGGCAGGCCCGGGTGCATGGCCTTGATCTTGTCGAGCAGGTCGAGTCCGGAACCGCCAGGCATGCGGATGTCGCTCACCAGGACCTGGGGGGCGAGTTGGTCGTCGTCGGCGGCCTGTTCGAGTGCTGCGAGCACCTCGCGCGTGTTGGTGAAACTGCGCGTGGGCAGGTCTTCGCGCAGCAGAGCCTTCTCGAGCACGAAGCGAATCGATTGGTCGTCATCAACTATCCAGATCGGCTTCATGCATCTCCTCTGTTGCCGGTGGCTGCGCTAGGGCAGCGGTATCAATATCTTGAAATCGGTTCGGCCCGGGACGCTGTCGCACTCGATCACGCCGTGATGCTGTTGCACAAAAGTTTGTGCGAGCGTCAATCCCAGCCCTGTCCCGCCTTCCCTGCCCGATACGAGCGGATAGAAGATGCGGTCCTTGATCGTGTCCGGCACACCCGGTCCATTGTCGATTACATGCAATTCCAGTGCCAGTCGATACCACTGCTTGTTGAAGATCACCTGACGGGCCACCCGCGTCTTGAAAGTGATCTGCGCGTCGCCCGCCGCGCGGCGCTCGGCCAGCGCCTGCGCCGCGTTGTGCGCGATGTTCAGCGTGGCCTGGATGAGCTGCTCGCGGTCGCCGCGGAACTCGGGAATGGAGACGTCGAAGTCGCGTTCGATGTGCAGGTCGCGCGGAAACTCCGCGAGGATGACCGAGCGCACGCGCTCGCAGACTTCGTGGATGTTGACGTCGCCCACCACGTGCGGGCGGCGGTGCGGTGCCAATAGGCGGTCGACCAGCGTCTGCAGCCGGTCGGCCTCGTGGATGATGACCTGGGTGTATTCGATGAGGTCGCGCGACTCGACCTCCATCTGCAGCAGCTGCGCTGCGCCACGGATACCGCCCAACGGGTTCTTGATCTCGTGCGCCAGGTTGCGGATGAGTTCCTTGTTCGCCTGCGCCTGGTCGATGAGCCGCTCCTCGCGGTCCTGCCGCACCTGCTGCTCGAGCGGCGACATCTCGATGATGAGTTCGCCCTTCTTCTCTCCGTGAGCGAGCGTAACCTGCACCGGCATCAGCTCGTGGTTCACGCGGCGCAGGAACGCCTCGTAGCGCAGCGTTGCGAAGTCGTTGCTGCTGGCGCCGTCGATGGCCGTGCGCAGCACCTGCGGCTCATGGAAGCATGCGCCGAACTGCGAGCCCTCGAGCGTGCGGCGCGAGGTGCCCAGTGCGTCTTCGAGTCCTGCGTTGGCGAACAGCACGGAGCCGTTGCTGTTGACCACGGCGATCATCGTGGACAGCAGGTCGAAGGACTGAAAGCGCGAATTGGCGCCGGCCGCCTTCTTACCGAACACCATGGCGTCTTACTGGGGCTGCTTGGCCGGCAGCCGGGCGATCTCGCGGCGGATGCCGGCGATGTCGCTCTCGTTGCGCGCCAGTTCGGCCTTCATCTCGGCGACGCGGTCCAGGTACTTCTGGTAGTTGCGGCCTTCGCTGCCCTGCTTCTCGGGCTCGCCGTTGTTGTATTCCTTCTGCAGCTCGGCCTGGCGCGCCTCGGCCTTCTTGAGCTCGGCCTCGAGCACCGATCGCGCCTCGCCGTCGCGGGCACGCTGGTCAACGCCTTCCACCCTCGGACTGCCCGCCGGCGAACGCGCGGCGGACGAACCGCCCGACGGGGAAGAAGCGGAACCGCCACCCGACGCCCGCGTGCCCTGCACGACCGTGACGTTGCCGCCTTCCATGATCTTGCAGCCCTTCTGCTGCGCGACGGTGGAGTTGTTCGTGTACTCGTTGCCGCAACGCCAGACACGCTCCTGCGCGAGCGCCGGCAGCGCGATCAGTGAACCGGCCAAAAAGATGAGGGAAGCTGTCTTCATGTGTATCGGTGGGAAGCGGCGACAAAGGGGCATTTTCGTGCAATTCGACAGCAAAAGTGACCAGATGTTCCACCCCAAAGAAAAAGGACGGCCAAGCCGTCCTTCGTAACCCATCAGGCCTACAAGCCCCAAAACCTCTTCGCGGGAGATACCGCGGAACCGGCTCTGCCGGGCCGCAGGTATCGCCCCCCGGTAGGGGGGTTGGCGAAGCGACACGAAGTGCGCGAAGCCTGGGGGGCGAGCCAATTACAGCGAGTAGTACATGTCGAACTCGACCGGATGGGTCGCCATGCGGAAGCGCGTGACTTCCTGCATCTTCAGTTCGATGTACGCGTCGATGTAGGCATCGGTGAACACGCCGCCCTTGGTCAGGAACGCACGATCCTTGTCCAGGTATTCCAGGGCCTGGTCGAGGCTGTGGCAGACGGTGGGGATCAGCGCGTCTTCTTCCGGCGGCAGGTGGTACAGGTCCTTGCTGGCGGCTTCGCCCGGATGGATCTTGTTTTCCACGCCGTCCAGGCCGGCCATCAGCAGCGCGGCGAAGCCCAGGTACGGGTTCATCAGCGGATCGGGGAAGCGTGCTTCGACGCGGCGGCCCTTCGGGTTGGCCACGAACGGAATGCGGATCGAGGCCGAGCGGTTCTTGGCCGAGTAGGCCAGCTTCACCGGGGCTTCGAAGCCGGGCACCAGGCGCTTGTAGCTGTTGGTGCCGGGGTTCGTGATGGCGTTCAGGGCACGGGCGTGCTTGATGATGCCGCCGATGTAGTGCAGCGCGAAGTCCGACAGGCCTGCGTAGCCGTCGCCGGCGAACAGGTTCTTGCCGTCCTTCCAGACCGACTGGTGCACGTGCATGCCGGAGCCGTTGTCGCCGACGATGGGCTTGGGCATGAAGGTGGCGGTCTTGCCGTAGGCGTGGGCCACGTTGTGGATCACGTACTTCTGCAGCTGGACCCAGTCGGCGCGCTGCACGAGCGTGCTGAACTTGGTGCCGAGTTCCATCTGGCCGGCGTTGGCCACTTCATGGTGATGCACTTCGACCGGGATGCCCAGCGATTCGAGCACCAGGCACATTTCCGAACGCATGTCCTGGAAGCTGTCGACCGGGGGAACCGGGAAGTAGCCGCCCTTGACCGCGGGACGGTGGCCGGTGTTGCCGTGCTCGTATTCCTTGTCGGTGTTCCACGAGGCTTCTTCGGATTCGATCTTCACGAAGCAGCCCGACATGTCGTTCTTCCAGCGCACGCCGTCGAACACGAAGAATTCGGGTTCCGGACCGAAGTAGGCGGTGTCGCCCAGGCCCGAAGCCTTCATGTAGGCTTCGGCGCGCTTGGCGAGCGAGCGCGGGTCGCGCTCGTAGGCCTTGCCGTCGGCGGGGTCGATCACGTCGCAGGTCAGGATCAGCGTCGTTTCTTCGAAGAACGGGTCGATGTTGGCGGTGTTCGGGTCGGGCATGAGCTGCATGTCCGAAGCTTCGATCCCCTTCCAGCCGGCGATGGACGAGCCGTCGAATGCGTGGCCCGAGGTGAATTTGTCTTCGTCGAAAGCCGAGACCGGCACGGTCACGTGCTGCTCTTTGCCGCGGGTATCGGTGAAGCGGAAGTCGACGAACTTGACCTCGTTTTCCTTGACGAGCTTGAGTACATCGGCGACGGTCTTTGCCATCAGTTTCTCCTGAGTTGGATGGTGGTTAGGAATACAGGGACGTGGGATGCAGTTTCTGTGCCATTGTCGCCTCACCGGATGAGGCTTCGATGACCGCCTCAGGACCCAAATGAAGGCAGAAACTCACTATTTTGGTGCATTGATTTTTATCGCACCAATTCAGGGCCTAGCTTGGCGTCAAAAGTGTGCAGGCCTTCGATCAGCTGGGCATAGGCGGCGTCGAGCCGCTCGGCATCGCCCTTGACGCCCAGTTCGATGTGCCGCCCGTAAGTCGGATGGTCGACACTGGGCAGGCTGAACACCTTGATGCCGGCATGATTGGCCTCGATCGCCTCCATGAGCGGCGTCAGCGTGGCCTCCATGGCACCGAAAACGATCACGGATTTCTCGGCGACGGCCTTGGTGGCGAACAGCCCGGCGTAGCGGCCGTCGAGCACGGATTCGATCATCGGCCAGGCCATGACGGGGAAACCGGGCACGAAGTGCACGTCGCCGACGCTGAAGCCCGGGATCTTGTTGTACGGGTTGTAGATGAGCGTGGCCCCCTGCGGAAACACGCCCATGTTGAGTCGGTGCACGTTGTCGGCCCGGTCGGGCTCGTAGGGCAGGCCCTGCTCGCGCGCGGTGTCCTGCATGCGCTCACGGATCAGCAGTTCGGCCTCGGGGTGCAGCGCCAGCGGCACGCCAAGCGCCCTGGCGGCGCACTGGCGGGTGTGATCGTCGGGCGTGGCGCCGATGCCGCCGGTCGAGAAGACGATGTCGCCCGAGGCGAAGGCGCGCTGCAGCGCGGCCGTGATGCGATCGGGCTCGTCGCCCACGTACTCGGCCCAGCTCAGTTGAAGGCCGCGTGCGGCAAGCAGCTCGATGACCTTGGCCATGTGCTTGTCGGCACGCTTGCCGGAAAGAATCTCGTCGCCGACGACGATGAGACCGAATGCGCGTGTCATGGAGAACCCCATTGGGAAAGAGCGGCCTTGCTGGCTTCGTCGGCCTCGATGGCCGGCGTGCCGCCGCCCACAGCCGCTGCCTCGGCCGCCGCGCGCTGGGCGCGAAGCTGCGCGAGCGCATCGAGGCAGTAGTGAGCGAACCACACAGCCGAGAAGGCGAAAACCAGCGTGTAGATCCAGATGGCGATCGGCACCAGCACGAAGAAAGCGGCGGCGAACAGCAGGCCCGAGGCCCAGACGATGCTGGGCGCGGCGCCCAGGTAGCCGCACAGCACGCCGATGCAAAGCAGCGGCACCCGGTGCGCGCGGATGAGGGCGGCGCGCTCCTCGGGACTGGCGTGCTCTGCGAGTGCGTCGAAGCTCATCACGCGGTAGGTGAGCCAGCCCCAGATCAGCGGCGGCAATATCAGCACCAGCGGCGGAATCAGCCACAGTGGCATCGACACGACCAGCGCGATCACCGCCAGGATGGTCGCGCCCAGCGAGCGCGCCACGCTGCCGAAGAAGGAGGCGCCCTTCTTCTGCTCGAGCCCCGGAAAGCGCCGCTCGCCCACCAGCTTGGTGAGCGCGGGCGCCATGAATCCGGCGACGATCAGCAGGCAAACCACCACGATCACCGGCGTGGCCGCGAACACCACGACCAGCGAAGCCAGCACGGAAGTGACGTCACCGGAGAAAAGCCGGCCGAGCCAGGACCAGAAGCTCGACAGCAGCGGCCAGGCGTCCAGCGCGCCGCGCGTCCAGACCACGGCCGCATCCCAGTAGAAGTAGCCCAGCACCGAGGCCAGCACGATCATCAGCGCCAGCGGGAGCAGCGACAGCACGATCACGCGCGGCAGCATGCAGTAGGCGACCGCGCGCCAGAAGGAGTCGAGGAGCAGGCGCATGAAGCAGCGAGGATAACGCCTCGGGCGGGCCGTCCAGGGCCCGTAACCCCTCAGCCGCGGCCGACCATCCGCTTCAGACCCAGCCACTGCTGGGCCCAGAAGCCCCGGCCGTACTCGCGCACGCGGCCGTCGGCGCCGGGCTCGACCTGGTCGCGGATGCCGGTCGGGTCGTAGCGGTCCTCGAAGTTGGCGGTGCGAAAGAGCATGTCCCACCAGGGCAGCAGCACGCCGAAGTTGTGGCCGCCGAGCGTGCTGCGGCCGTTCGATTCGTGGCCCAGCCCGATGCTGTGGTGCAGCCGGTGGAAGCGCGGGCTGATCCACAGCCGCTCGCCGATGGCGCCGAAGCTCAGCCGCAAGTTGGCGTGCTGCAGGCTCTCGCTGAGCTGGGTGAAGGCGACGAAGGCGATGAACTGCCCCGGCGCCACGCCGATGAGCTGCGCCACGATGACGATCAGCGTGTCGTGGACGATGTCGTCGAGCAGGTGGTTGCGGTCGTCGCTCCACATGGTCATCTGGCGCTGCGAGTGGTGCAGCGAATGCAGGCCCCACCACCAGTTGAACTGGTGCTGGCCGCGGTGGATCCAGTAGCCCACGAAATCGAGCACCACCAGGTAGATGGCGAAGGCCACCCACGGGATGTCCGTGACGCCGGGCCAGACCTCGTCGAGGTGGAAAGTGCTCCACCCCGCTGTTCTCAGCGCACCCATGGCGTCGTCGAAGAAGGGCTGCAGCGTGAAGAAAATCGCCAGCCGGAACAGCCCCAGCCGGTGGATGAGCGTGTAGAGCACGTCGATGCGGATCGCGTGGCGGTCGACCACCGGCTCCACCGAGCGCCAGCGCTGCAGCGGGCCGATCACCGCGATCAGCACCAGGATCTGGATGACGCCCACCAGCAGCCAGCCGGTGGCGTCGAAGGCGTCCTCGGTCCAGCCGCCCAGGCCCACGGCATAGACGAGCGGCTGCACGGCGGTTTCGAAGAACCAGCCCTGCAAGGCGGAAAAGGCGTCTGTCAGCCAGTCGATCACGATCGGGAAACTCGTCGTTCAGTCGTTCAGGGGTGGGATGCGATCCAGGCCTTGAAGTCCGGATGCTGGCGCAGCGTGCGGAAACAGAAGCCCTTGGCCTTCAGGCCGACGATCAGCGGCTCGAGGTTGGCGGGCGCCCACGGGTCCTTGCGCGACCAGATGCCCAGGTGCGCGAGCAGGATGTCGCCGGGGCGGATGGTGTCCAGCGCCTGCGTCAGCAGCTTCGCGTTGCTGAATTTCTCGCTCGGCAGTTCGTCGCCGAGGAAGCCGGCGCTCGCCCAGCCCACGTACTTGTAGCCGCAGCCTTCGGCCGCCGCCAGCAGCACGGGCGAGGTCTTGCCGCCCGGCGCGCGGTACAGCGGCAGCGGCTTCTTGCCGGTGACCGCCGCCAGCCGGTCGGAAGCCTTCCTGATGTTGGCGCAGTACTCGGCCGCGCTCCAGGTCGATTCCTTGCCGTTCTGGGGGCCGGCGGAGGGCTTGATGCGGAAGCTGGGCGGCGTGCCCTTCACGTCGCCGCGCCAATAGGCGTGGTCGTAGGTGTGGGAGCCGAATTCGTTGCCTTCGGCCGCCCTCGCCTTCCACCAGGGCGCCCAATGGTCGTCGAGGCTGTCGCCGTCGGTCTGGGTGCGTTCGGCGGCGGCGAAGAAGGTGACGCGCACGTCCTGCCGCTTGAGCACGTCTGCCACCAGGGGCGCGATGCCCATGTGGCCGGTGTCGAAGGTCAGGTAAACAGGCTTCTCGCAGGCGGCCGGCTCCCGCGCCGCCCAGGCGCCGGGCGCGAGCGCCGCCGCCAGAACGACCATGGAGGCCGCGGCGGCCAGGCCGGCGCGCCTAGATGCGCTTCGCATGGTCCAGGGTCCACACGCCGTGCGGCGAACGGCCGACGTTGACCTGGCGCACGACCTTGTTGCTGGCCAGGTCGACCACGCTGAGCTTCTTGGCCCAGCGCGAGGTCACGTAGAGCGTCTTGCCGTCGGCCGACACGTCCATGCAGTCGGGGCCGCCGGGCACCGGGTAGGTCGCGACCACCTTCAGCGTCGTCAGGTCGATGCGGCTGATGGAGTTGGCCACGCGGTTGCTCACGAACACGGTCTTGCCGTCGCCGGCGGAGCGGAAGGCGTGGGCGCCCTTGCCGGTGGGGGATCTTGCCGACCAGCTTGGGCTCGGCGCCGGCCACGTCGAACACCTGCACGCCATCGCTGCCGGTGAGGCCCACGAGCAGGGTCTTGTCGTTGTGCACGCCGAAGATGTCGGCCGGCATGGGGCCGGTGGCGGTGCGCCACTTGATGGTCTGGGTGGGCAGGTCGACGGCGATCATCTCGTCGCTGTCCTGCATCGTCACGTAGGCGATGGTGCTGGTGTTGTCGATCCAGATGTGGCTGGGCGTCTTGCCGCTGGCGATGCGCTTGGCCAGCTTCAGGTCCTTGCCGTCCCAGCGGTAGACGTCGACGTGGTTCAGCCGGTTGCCGGCCGTGACGAACCACTTCATGTCGCGCGAGAACTGCAGCTGGTACGGATCGATGATCCCGTAGACCACGCGCTGGACTTCCGCCGTGCGGGGGTTCAGGAAGGTCAGGGAGTCGCCCGCCGAATTGGCCACGATGACCGACTTTTCGTCGGGCGTCATGTAGATGTGGTGCGGCTCCTTGCCGGTGGGAATGCGCAGCTTTTCCGTCCAGTCGACGGGATTGATCACGCTCACGTTCGCGTCCAGCGAGTTGAGCACGAAGATCGGTGGGGGTTCGGCCGGCGCCGCGACGGCGGTATGGGCCGCGAAGGCCGTCATGCAGGCAAGCAGGAAAGCCGCGATGCGGCCGTTCGGTCGGGCAGGGAGTCGCAAGTGAAGATTCCGGGAGAGAGTTCGGAATGTTAACGGCCGGCCCTTAAGACTGGCTGACCGGAGTCGTGCCCTTTTCCCTCGTTTCCCTGCGTTTTTCCCTTCTATTTCAAGGCCTTGGCGGGTTTGGCCGGGGCGCGAAGGCCCGCGACCTCGTCGGCCGTCAGCCAGCGCCACTTCCCGGGCGCGAGGTCGGCGGGCAGCGCCAGGTCGCCGATGCGCGAGCGGTGCAGCCCCTCCACCCGATTCCCGACCGCCGCCAGCATGCGCTTGACCTGGTGGTACTTGCCCTCGGTGAGCGTCAGCCGCAAGTGCAGCGGGCCGTCGGATTCGCAGGCGGCGGCGCGTACCGGCTTCGGATCGTCGTCGAGCACCACGCCGGCCAGCAGTTTCGCGATCTGCGCCTCGTCCACCGGGTGCTTGGCCGTCACCTCGTAGACCTTGGGCACGTGGTGCTTGGGCGAGCCCATCTTGTGGATGAACTGGCCGTCGTCGGTCAGGAGCAGCAGGCCGGTGGTGTCCTGGTCGAGCCGGCCGATGGCCTGAACGCCCTGCACCGCGCCCTTGTTGGGCCGCAGCCGCAGCGGCGACGGCAGCAGCGTGTAGATGCTCGGATAGGTCGAGGGCTTCTGCGAGCACTCGGTGCCGGCGGGCTTGTGCAGCATCAGGTAGGCCTTCTCGTGGTACGCCCACGGGGTGCCCTGCACCGTGTATTGAAGGCCTTCGGGGTCGATGTCGGCGAACGGGTCGTCCACCGCCTTGCCGCCGATGACCACGTGGCCCTGCTGGACCAGCCCCGCGCACACGCGTCGCGTGCCGAAGCCCTGGGTATAGAGGATGTCTTGCAGATGCATGGGAAAAGAAAAAAGCGGCCGCGCCGCCAGGGGCACGGCCGCCTTCGAGTTTGCCGCAGGATCAGTACCCTGCCGCCAGGCCCGTGTTGCGGCGCGGATCGTTGGCGCCGTAGAAGCGATTGTTGCCCACCGGCTTGCCGCCCAGCGAAGGCGCGCCGACGATGATCACCGCCAGGTGGTTGGCCGGCTGCGGCACGCCCAGGTTGTGGCCCATGTCGGTCAGGATCTTGCGGGTGTCGGGGCTCAGTGCATAGGTTTCGACGTTGGTGACGTCGGGCAGCCACTGCTGGTGGAAGCGCGGCGCGTCGACGGCTTCCTGCACGGTCATGCCGTAGTCGATGGCGTTGATCATGGTCAGCATCACCGCGGTGATGATGCGGCTGCCGCCCGGCGTGCCGACCACCATCACCGGTTTGCCGTCCTTGGACACGATGGTGGGGCTCATCGAGCTCAGCGGGCGCTTGCCCGGCTCGATCTTGTTGGCCTCGCCCTGCACCAGGCCGTAGAGGTTGGGCACGCCCACCTTCGAGGTGAAGTCGTCCATCTCGTCGTTCAGCAGCACGCCGGTCTTGGCGGCCGTGACCTTGGCGCCGAACCAGTCGTTCAGCGTGTAGGTCACCGACACCGCGTTGCCCCACTTGTCGGCGATCGAGTAGTGGGTGGTGTTGCTGCCCTCATGCGGCGCGACGCCGGGCTTGATGTCCTTGGAGACGCCGGCCTTCTTCGGGTCGATGGCGGCGCGGATCTTCTCGGCGTAGCCCTTGTCGAGCAGCCGGTCGAGCGGGTTCTTCACGAAGTCGGGGTCACCCAGGTAGCTGTTGCGGTCCACGTAGGCGTGGCGCATGGCCTCGATCTGGTAGTGCACGGCCTGTGCCGAGCGGTAGCCCAGGTCCTTGAGCGGATAGCCCTCGAGGATGTTGAGCATCTCGCAGATGATCACGCCGCCCGAGCTCGGCGGGGGCGCCGACACCACGCGGTAGCCGCGGTAGTCGCATTCCACGGGGGCCATTTCGCGCGTCTTGTACTGATCGAGGTCGGCCTGCGTGATCAGGCCCTTGCCGGCCTGGCTGGAGGCCACGAGGGCGCTGCCGACCCAGCCCTTGTAGAAGCCGTCGGTGCCCTTGGCGCTGATCTCGCGCAGGGTCTTGGCCAGGTCCTTCTGCACCAGCTTGTCGCCCACCTTGTAGGGCTCGCCCTTGTTCAGGAAGATGGCCGCCGTGGCCGGGTCTTCCTTGAAGTCGGCCGTGGCGGTGGCGAGCAGGTCGACGTCGCCCTGCTGCAGCGCGAAGCCCTTCTCCGCCAGCTGGATCGAGGGGGCGAGCAGCTCGCCGCGCTTCATGGTGCCGTACTTCTCGCGCGCGTATTCCATGCCCGAGACGCTGCCCGGCACGCCCACGGCGAGGTGGCCCTTGGTGCTCAGGCCCTTGATGACGTTGCCGTCCTTGTCGAGGTACATGTTGGCCGTGGCGGCCAGCGGGGCCTTCTCGCGGAAGTCGAGGAAGGTCTTTCGGCCGTCGGCCAGCTGCACGGTCATGAAGCCGCCGCCGCCGAGGTTGCCCGCCGCAGGGTAGACCACCGCCAGCGCATAGCCCACGGCCACCGCCGCGTCGACCGCGTTGCCGCCGCGCTTGAGCACGTCGACGCCCACCTTGGTGGCCAGGTGCTGGGCGCTCACGACCATGCCGTTCTCGGCGGCGACGGGCGCCACCGACGCCGCGGTCGACGCGCCGGCGGCCGCCAGCGCGAGCACTGCCGCGACGGCGGTGCGCAGCTTGGGAGTCCAGTGGATTTGTTGCATGTAAGAGTCTCCTCTAGAACGTGATGAAGTGAAGGTGAGCGGACGAACGAATGAATGAAAGAAAGACCGACAGGCGACCGCGGTTCAGGCCGTGAGCAGTGCCTTGCGGCGCAGGGCGTCGAGCGCCAGGGCGACCTGCCCGCGAGCGAATTCCCTGATCGCCGACGGCTCGGTCAGCGGCTTGTCGTCCTTGACGAAGCGCAGGCGGTCGCTGCGCACTTCGGCCTCGAGGTGCTCGGCCAGTGCCTCGTGCGAGTGCCTTCCATCGAGCAGCGGCAGCAGGCTTCGCTCGAGCAGCGACACCGTCACGTGCTCGTGCCACTGGTTGCAGGTGCTGACGGTGGCGGCGGAACCCTGCACCAGGCCCACCGTGTTGCGCACCGCGGGCAGCGCCCGAGGCAGGCCGGAAACCGCATCGGCAGCGGGCACCGGCGAGCGCCTGATGCGCAGGGCGCCGAGGATCAGCAGTTCCTCGACCATCCCCATCACCACCTGTTCGGCGGCCGCGAGCGGCTGCCCTGTCAGCCCGGCGGCGGCCTCGACGAGGGCCGATACGGACATCGAGGCGGGATAGCGCGTGTCGAGCAGGTGCGCCACGGCCTTCTGCACGGGCAGGCGCATCGTGACCTTCAGGTTCCGGATCGCGGTGCAGGGCTGCTCGCGGGCATCGAGCGTGAACGCGGCGCCATCGTCGGTCTTGAACATGCCGGCGAATTCGAGCTGCCGGATGCGCACGGGGTCGAGCTTGTAGCGGATGCTCCCGGCCAGCGGCTGCCTGACGAGCAGGGTCTGGCGAAAGGTGCGGTTGACCAGGAAATCGAGGTACTGCTCCATCATCACCTGGCTGCCGCCGCATTCGCGCAGCAGCGGGTCGCGCACCTTGTCGCCGTAGTTCTGCACGAACATCGTCGACGGTTCGGCGTCGCACAGGTAGACCAGGCCACGGGCCTCCGCGCGTGCGACGAATTCCTTGAAGTAGCAAGGCGCGTTGCAGGGCTCGAGGAACTCGTGCAGCAGATACGAACTGTTGGCGCTGCGCACGATGGGCATCGCCTCTTCGAGCGTCTTCTTGAGCACGCTGTCGGCGCGGGCCGACTGCTCGAGGAAGTCGAGCATGCCGCGCGCGTAGGAGAGCTTTTCTTCCGGCGTGTCGCGCGGGCCGCCGCGCAGGATCATCGCGTCGCGCACGATCTCGCGCGCCTTCCAGCCGGGGTACACGTTGTAGCTCACGTAGGCCACGCCGTTCGGCGCGAGGTTCTCGCGGCAGATGCGCAGGATCGCGTCCTGCACCGGCCCCGGCACCCAGCTGTAGACGCCGTGGCACACGATGTAGTCGAACTCGCCGAACGAGGCGTCGATGTCGGCGAGATTGAAGGCCTTGAGCTCGATGTTCGACAGGCCGGCGCGCCCGATGGCCGCCATTCCCTGGGCCACCTGCACCGTCGACAGGTCGACGCCGATCGCGCGCGCGTCAGGGTGGCGTGCCGCAAAGGGAATCAGGTTGCCGCCGGCCGCGCAGCCGAGCTCCAGCACACGGGCTGTTGCGGGAGGAGGAACGTCGAGACCGAAGAGAAAAGCCAGCGCTTCCAGGTGCTCCATCGCCGACTGAGGGAACGGATGCGAGTCATAGGGCACCGCGTCGTAGTAATTCGTCAACTCGGAGGTCAGGGAATCCGGCACGGGCGTCCTTTTCGGGATCTGGGCAGGCGGCAAGAGCGGGAGATTGCAGTGACTGCAATGTGACAGTGCCCGCCGACTATAGCCTTGCCCCCAGGCAAAAAGAAGCGCGGCTGCACGGGGCGGCATCGCGACAACCGCATGCATAAAAAAAGCCCAGCACGAGGCTGGGCTTGAAAAGCCTATCTGCTTGGCAATGCATCAAGGCCCCCGCACAGGTTGACCAGCGGGGGACGGTTTACCCGTCAAGGAGAAATCAGAAAACCGGATGGACAGGCCGGACAGTCATCGAGCCGCGGGGCCCGCTCGTGCACGGCTTGTTTTCCACGGGCATAGTTTACTGTATATTTGTACAGTCTTTTCAGCAAGGATGCCCGCCATGTCCCCAACCGAAGAAACACCCGCCCCACCCAATCATGCGCTCAAGGATGCGCTGGCCTGGATCTCGAAGTTCGCGCATGCCTGGAAGGCGATCGAGCCCTCCCCCAAGAGCCTCAGCATCGACGGCTTCATCATCTGGGGACCCGTGCTCTACGAGAAGCACAAGGGCGAAGACCCGGTCCAGCTGGCGCGCCAATTGTTCGGGCGGTCAGGCGAGTACTTCAAGTATCTCTACCCCGAGCGCGGGCGCAGCTCCAACGATCCGCAGTCTTAGAATGCCCCGATGATTTGGCGCACACTGCTTCCGCTTGCTCTCCTGGTCCTGGCCGGCTGTTCGACCCCACCCAACGAAGTGATGCAAGTCCGCGAAGGCGTGCTGCGCGCCACGACCTATGTCCAAGCCTCCGACTATTGCGATGCGCGCGACAAGACGCCGCGCTGGCTTGGCAGGGCTCCTGCGGAACAAGGCGTGCTGTTCCAGTGCTATTGAGTTGAAGCCGGGCGTTCCCCGGCTGTGCGTTGGCTGCCAGTGGACTCCGTCGAAATCACTGGGCTCCCGACTGGTGGACTGGCGATTTCCCAATGAAAAAGGGCGTTCACCGGACTTCAGTGAACGCCCTCGGACGTTATGTTGGTGGAGCTGGGGGGATTTGAACCCCCGTCCGCAAGCCTTCATCGCGCAGTTCTACATGTTTAGTGATCTGTTTTGAGTCTCGCTTCCGGAGTCGCGCAGTCACACGCTAAACCGGACGCCAGCACCCTATTTTCTCGCCCCGACCCAAGGTACCCGGATCGGAGCCAGCCCATGTAGTTATCCTTGCAGCCGGGAGGTCAGGATTGCTCCAGACCCCCTTGCCCAGCCCATCGGCCAACTGTTGCAAGGCTCACTGGCAATTAAGCAGCGAGTGCGAAACGTTCGTCGTTTGCAGTTAGTTTGTTTGAATCTGTTTTACGAGCGCATTCAGCTCGACATGCCCCGCTGCGACTCCGAACCCACGTCGAAACCAGTGCAGCCCCAAGGGAGAGTATTTTAGGCGCTATCGAGCAACTTCAAGAGTTCGAGGGGTGAAGTTATCGAAGCATCGGCTTCCCAGAGCGTCGAATCGGCCTGGGTGCCCATGTAGCCGTATGTCGCCGCGACCGTGCGCATGCCCGCCGCGCGGCCCGCGATGATGTCGCGCTCGTCGTCGCCGACATAGATGCAGGCCTCGGACGACACCCCGAGCCGACGCGCAGCCTCATGCAGGGGCTCGGGATGGGGCTTGGCGAACGGCGTGGTGTCGCCGCTCACCACCGCACCCGCACTCCCGAAGAGCGGAATGGCCCGCGTGAGCGGATCGGTGAAGCGCATCGACTTGTTGGTGACGACTCCCCACAGCAGCCCGCGCTCGCGCAGCGCCTCGATCAGCGCCTGGATACCGTCGAACACCTGGGTGTTGAGCAGCATGCGGCGCTCATAAGCCACGAAGAACTCTTCGCGCAACTCGGGAAATTCCGGTGATTCCGGCGTGATGCCGAACGCAACCCCGAGCATGCCGCGCGCGCCCGCCCCGGCCATGGGGCGGTAGCGTTCCAGCGGGAGCGAGTCGAGGCCACGATCGGTGCGCATCTTGTCGGCGGCGGCTCCCAGATCGGGGGCGCTGTCGATCAGCGTGCCGTCGAGGTCGAACAGCACGGCCTTTGTCTCGACGCCCATCATCCTTGCGATCCCGGCTTCTGCGTGGCGAACATGTAGTTGACGCTGGTGTCGTCGCTGAGCCAGTAGCGGCGGGTCAAAGGGTTGTGCTCCAGCCCGCGAGTGTGCCGCAGATCGAGGCCCGCCGCCCTGCAATAGCCGGCCAGTTCACTGGGCCGGATCAGCTTTGCATATTCGTGGGTACCGCGCGGCAGCATGCCGAGCACGTACTCCGCGCCCACGATCGCCAGCATGAAGGCCTTCAGGTTCCGGTTGATCGTCGAGAAGAACACCCATCCGCCCGGCTTCACAAGAGTGGAACACGCCTGGATCACCGAGGCCGGCTGCGGCACGTGCTCGAGCATCTCCATGCAGGTGACGACGTCGAAGCTCCCTGGCTGCTCCGCGGCCAGTGCTTCGGCGCTGATCTCGCGGTACTTCACGCCCTTGGTGCCGGCCTCGAGCGCGTGCAGCTGCGCCACCTTGAGCGCCCTGCCCGCGAGGTCGATCCCCAGGACCTCGGCCCCCTTGCGAGCCATCGAGTCGGCCAGGATCCCGCCGCCGCAACCGATATCGAGCACACGACGTTGCGAAATTGGCGCAATACCGTCAATCCATTCCAGGCGCAATGGATTGATTTCATGCAGCGGGCGAAATTCGCTTTCCAAATCCCACCAGCGATGAGCGAGCTCTGAAAACTTGGCCAGTTCGGCCGGGTCCGCATTCAGGTTTTCTGTCATGAAGCGATTATGAAACGGGCGATGTCCGATAAACACCGCAAGCCTTTACCGAAGATCAATCGCGAATTCGGCAGCCATAAAAAAACCCCGCCGAGGCGGGGTTTCATTGTCGATGGAATCGATCGATTAGTTGGCGCGGGTGCCGACCACTTCGATTTCCACGCGACGGTTCTTGGCGCGGCCTTCCTTGGTGCGGTTGTCAGCCACGGGCTGCTTCTTGCCCTTGCCTTCGGTGTAGACGCGGTTGCGTTCGATGCCCTTCGAGACCAGGAAGGCCTTGACGGCTTCGGCGCGACGCACCGACAGACGCTGGTTGTAGGCGTCCGTACCGATCGAGTCGGTGTGGCCGACAGCGATGATGACTTCCAGGTTCACGCCACGGATCTTCTCGACCAGGTCGGTCAGCTTGGCGCGGCCTTCGGGCTTCAGAACCGACTTGTCGAAGTCGAAGAAGGCGTCAGCAGCGAAGGTCACCTTCGAAGCGGCGACTTGAGCAGCGGGCGGGGGAGTCGGGGTACCGGGGGTCGGAGCCACGGCAGCCGGAGCGGGAGGAACCAGAGCGCCGTCGCAACCAGCAGCAGCCGTTGCGGGCGTCCAGTTGGCATCGCGCCAGCACAGTTCGTTCGTGCCGTTCTTCCAAACCAGTTCGCCGGTGCCGTTTTGCCAGTTGTCGATCGTAGGACCGCCGTCCGCAGCGGTGACACGGGTCTGCGCGCCGGCGGCAGTGGCGAGCGCAGCGACTGCAAACATCATCGCCACTTTATTCAGTTTCTTCATGGTTCTCCTCTTGGGGAAAAAGCCGCAGCCGCGCTGCGAATCAAGGACGCTTTAAGTGACCACCACCCAAAACGTTGAGGCGATTGTGCCATAGGGTCTTTGGCAAACAGGCCGCCGGACGGCCCGGAAGCGTAGGACGGAGGCGGAATAGGCGCCTTGTGTTGCGGCGGTGCGACACCCCTCACAGCGTAAAATTTCGCCTTCCTGCCGCCAGCCCCTTGCTCATGACCTCCTTCGCAAAAGAAACCCTGCCCATCAGTCTCGAAGAGGAAATGCGCAGCAGCTATCTCGATTACGCCATGAGCGTGATCGTGGGCCGAGCGCTCCCCGATGCCCGCGACGGCCTCAAGCCGGTGCACCGCCGCGTCCTCTACGCGATGCACGAGCTCAACAACGACTGGAACCGGCCGTACAAGAAGTCGGCCCGTATCGTCGGCGACGTGATCGGTAAGTACCACCCGCACGGCGACCAGTCGGTCTACGACACCATCGTCCGCCTGGCCCAGGACTTCTCGATGCGCCACATGCTGGTCGACGGCCAGGGCAACTTCGGGTCCGTCGATGGAGACAACGCGGCCGCAATGCGGTATACGGAAATCCGGCTGGCCAAAATTGCGCATGAAATGCTGGCCGATATCGACAAGGAAACTGTCGACTTCCAGGACAATTACGACGGCTCCGAAAAAGAGCCCAAGGTGTTGCCGAGCCAGCTGCCGAATTTGCTGGTCAATGGCTCCGGCGGTATTGCGGTCGGCATGGCCACCAATATCCCGCCGCACAACCTGAACGAAGTGGTGGACGCCTGCCTGCACCTGCTGCGCAACCCCGAGGCCAGCATCGACGAGCTGATGGAGATCGTGCCCGCGCCCGACTTCCCCACGGCCGGCATCATCTACGGCATCAACGGCGTGAAGGACGGCTACCGCACCGGCCGCGGCAAGGTCGTGATGCGCGCCAAGTGCCATTTCGAGGACATCGACCGCGGCCAGCGCCAGGCGATCATCGTCGACGAGCTCCCCTACCAGGTCAACAAGAAGACGCTGCAGGAGCGCATGGCCGAGCTGGTGCACGAGAAGAAGATCGAGGGCATCAGCCACATCCAGGACGAGTCCGACAAGTCAGGCATGCGCCTTGTCATCGAGCTCAAGCGCGGCGAAGTGCCCGAGGTGGTCCTCAACAACCTCTACAAGCAGACCCAACTGCAGGACACCTTCGGCATCAATATGGTGGCACTGGTCGACGGCCAGCCCAAGCTGTGCAACCTGAAGGACCTGATCGAGGTCTTCCTGCAGCACCGCCGCGAAGTGGTCACCCGCCGCACGGTCTTCAACCTGCGCAAGGCGCGCGAGCGCGGCCACGTGCTCGAAGGCCTGGCGGTGGCGCTCGCGAACATCGACGAGTTCATCCGCATCATCCGCGAGTCGCCCACGCCGCCCGTCGCCAAGGCCGAGCTCATGACGCGCAGCTGGGACAGCAAGCTGGTGCGCGAGATGCTCACGCGCACGCGCGCCGATGGCGGCGTGGTCAACGCGGATGACTATCGCCCCGAGGGCCTCGAGCGCGAGTTCGGCATGGGCAACGACGGCCTCTACCGCCTGTCGGAAACGCAGGCCCAGGAAATCCTGCAGATGCGCCTGCAGCGCCTGACCGGCCTCGAGCAGGACAAGATCGTTGCCGAGTACAAGGAAGTCATGGCCGAGATCGACGACCTGCTCGACATTCTGGCCCGCCCCGAGCGCGTCTCGACCATCATCGGCGAGGAGCTCGGTGCCATCAAGCAGGAGTTCGGCCAGTCGAAGATCGGCGCGCGCCGCAGCCAGGTGGAGCACAGCGCCTACGACCTCTCGACCGAAGACCTGATCACGCCGACCGACATGGTGGTCACGCTCTCGCACAGCGGCTACATCAAGAGCCAGCCGCTGGGCGAGTACCGCGCGCAGAAGCGCGGCGGCCGCGGCAAGCAGGCCACCACCACCAAGGACGACGACTGGATCGACCAGCTCTTCATCGCCAACACGCACGACTACATCCTGTGCTTCTCCAACCGCGGCCGGCTCTACTGGCTCAAGGTGTGGGAAGTGCCGGCGGGTTCGCGCGGCTCGCGCGGGCGCCCCATCGTCAACATGTTCCCGCTGCAGGAAGGCGAGAAGATCAACGTCGCGCTCGCGCTGACGGGTGAAAAGCGCAACTTCCCGGCCGACCAGTACGTGTTCATGGCGACCTCGATGGGCACGGTCAAGAAGACCGCGCTCGACGAGTTCAGCAACCCGCGCAAGGGCGGCATCATCGCCGTCAACCTCGACGAGGGCGACTACCTGATCGGCGCAGCGCTCACCGACGGCAAGCATGACGTGATGCTCTTCAGCGACGGCGGCAAGGCCGTGCGCTTCGACGAGGAAGACGTCCGCCCGCTCGGCCGCAATGCGCGCGGCGTGCGCGGCATGTCGCTCGAAGCCGGTCAGGGCGTGATCGCCATGCTGGTGGCCGAGGACGAGCAGCAGAGCGTACTCACCGCCACGGAAAATGGTTACGGAAAGCGAACAAGCATTACCGAATACACCCGTCACGGCCGGGGAACCAAGGGCATGATCGCGATTCAACAGAGTGAGCGCAACGGCAAGGTCGTTGCTGCGACTCTCGTGCACGCCGATGATGAGATCATGCTCATCACCGACAAGGGTGTGCTGGTGCGCACCCGGGTGGCCGAAATTCGTGAAATGGGTCGCGCGACGCAAGGCGTTACGCTGATCGGTCTCGACGAAGGCGCCAAACTCAGCGGGCTACAACGTATCGTCGAAAACGACGCGAACGGCGAAACCGAGCCTGACGCAGACGATACTTCCTCATCTTCAACGGAGAATCCTCAGTGAAAAAAATCAAACTCGCACTTCTGACGGTCGCCCTGGCGAGCAGCTCGATGGCAGCCCTGGCCCAGGACAAGGCCACGCTCATCAAGCAGTTCATCGACATCCAGCGTCCCGGCATCGAATCGCTGGCACGCGGCCTTGTCGAGCAGTCGAGCGCCCCGATCGCACAGGCGGGTTCGCAGTACCTGCAGACGCAAGTGCCAGAAGCCAAGCGCGAAGCCGCCGCCAAGGCCGCCGACGCCGAGCTGAAGAAGTACTTCGACGAGACCTACCCCATCGTGCGCGACAAGGCCGTTCAGCTGGCACCGGGCGCCCTCACCCCGCTGATGGAGCAGAACTTCAACGAAGACGAGCTCAAGCAGCTGCTGGCCTGGATCAACTCGCCCCTGAGCAAGAAGTACCAGGAACTCAACCCCAAGATGCAGACTGCCCTGACGGAAAAGCTCGTGTCCGAGACGCGTGCAACCGTCGAGCCCAAGATGCAGGCACTCGACACCGCCGTCGCCAAGGCCCTCGGCGCTCCGACCGACGGTGGCGCAGCCCCCGCCAAGGCACCTGCCAAGGCTCCAGCCAAGAAGTAAGGGCAACGTGACCCAGCAGCAGACCCCGACCGGCAAGCGTCCCTACAACTTCTCGGCCGGTCCGGCCGCCATGCCGGAAGCGGTGCTGCAACGTGCCGCCGCCGAAATGCTCGACTGGCAGGGCAGCGGCATGAGCGTGATGGAGATGAGCCATCGCGGCAAGGAGTTCGGCTCGATCTGCACGCAGGCCGAAGCCGACCTCCGCACGCTGCTGGCGATTCCCTCGAACTTCCACATCCTGTTCATGCAGGGCGGCGGGCTCGGCGAGAACGCCATCGTTCCGCTGAACCTGTCGCGCGGCAAGACCGCCGACTTCGTCATCACCGGCAGCTGGAGCACCAAGTCGCACAAGGAAGCGCAGCGCTACTGCAGCGCGCGCGTGGCCGCCAGCAATGCCGACGACCAGCACACGAAACTGCCCGACCCCGCGACCTGGCAGCTCTCCAAGGATGCCTCGTACGTGCACGTGTGCTCGAACGAGACCATCAACGGCATCGAATTCCAGCAACTGCCCGACCTGGCTGCGCTGGGCAGCAGCGCTCCGCTGGTCATCGACTTCTCCTCGCACGTCGCCTCGCGCGGCGTCGACTGGAGCCGCGTGGGCCTGGCCTTCGGCGGCGCCCAGAAGAACCTCGGCCCGGCCGGCCTGACCATCGTGGTCGTGCGCGACGACCTGCTGGGTCACGCGCTCGATATCTGCCCGAGCGCCTTCAACTACAAGACGGTGGCCGACAACCAGTCCATGTACAACACCCCGCCGACCTGGGGCATCTACATGGCGGGGCTGACGTTCAAGTGGCTGCTGGAGCAGACCGAGGGCTCGCATACCGGTGTCGCCGCCATGGAGCAGCGCAACATCGCCAAGGCGAAGCTGCTGTACGACTTCATCGACAGCTCCGACTTCTACGCCAACCGCATCGACCCGGGCTGCCGTTCGCGCATGAACGTGCCGTTCTTCCTGGCGGACGAAAGCCGCAACGAGGCCTTCCTGGCCGGCGCACGCGAAGCCGGGCTGCTGCAGCTCAAGGGGCACAAGTCGGTCGGGGGCATGCGCGCGAGCATTTACAACGCCATGCCGCTGGCAGGGGTGCAGGCCCTGGTGGCCTACATGCGAGAATTCGAGCGATCGCATGCCTAGGCGCATGCCCAGCCGCTCGCACCGATGACCGCCTCCGCACCCACACCGCCCTCCTCCTCTCCCGACAATTCCGAAAGCCTGGCCGATCTGCGCGTGCAGATCGACTCGCTCGACCAGCGCCTGCTGAGCCTGCTCAACGAGCGGGCCCACGTAGCCGAGCTGGTCGGCGAGGTCAAGAAGCGCGAGGGCACGCCGTACTTCCGCCCAGACCGCGTGGCGCAGGTCATCGACAAGATGCAGAAGAGCAATGGCGGCCCGCTCAAGGACATCCATGTCGCCGCCATCTGGCGCGAGATCATGTCGGCCTGCCTGGCGCTCGAGTCGCCGCAGCGCGTTGCCGTGCTCGGCCCCGAAGGCACCTTCTGCGAGCAGGCCGCCATCGAATACTTCGGCGGCGCCGCCGACTTGATCTACTGCGCGAGCTTCGACGAGGTGTTCCACGCCACCGCCGCGGGCAGCGCCCAGTACGGCGTGGTCGGCGTCGAGAACTCGACCGAGGGCGTGGTCACGCGCTCGCTCGACCTTTTCCTGCATTCGCCCACGCACGTCGTCGGCGAGGTCAGCCTGCTGATTCGCCACCACCTGCTGCGCAGCAGCAACTCGCTCGAAGGCGTCGAGGCGGTGCTGGCCCATCCGCAGGCGCTGGCGCAGTGCCAGACCTGGCTGTCCAAGCACCTGCCCAATGCCGAGCGGCGCGCCGTATCGAGCAACGCCGAGGGCGCGCGCCTCGCGGCCACCAATCCCAAATGGGCCGCACTGGCCGGCGAACGCGCCTCCACGCGCTTCGGCCTGCACATCGTGGCGCACGCGATCCAGGACGACTCGTACAACCGCACCCGCTTCTCGGTGATCTGCCTGCCGCAGACGCTGGCGATGCCGCCGGCCTCGGGCCGCGACTGCACGAGCCTGATCGTCTCGGTGCCCAACCGGCCCGGCGCGGTGCATGACCTGCTGGTGCCGCTGAAGCTCAACAACGTCTCGATGACGCGCTTCGAGTCGCGCCCCGCGCGCACGGGCCAGTGGGAGTACTACTTCTACATCGACCTCGACGGCCATCCCTCGCAGCCCAACGTGGCTGCCGCGCTGGCCGAGCTGCGCGGCCTCTGCGCCTTCTACAAGGTGCTCGGCGCCTATCCCGTCAAGGCCTGAGCGGCAGGCAGACACACAGAGACAGCATGTTCGAACAACTGGGACTGATCGGCTGCGGCCTGATGGGCGGCTCCTTCGCGCTCGCACTCAAGCGCGCGAAGCTGGTGAAACGCGTGGTGGGGTACAGCAAGTCGCCCTCCACCACCGAACGGGCGCGCCAGCTCGGCGTGATCGACGTGGCGGCGCCCTCGGCGCTGCTGGCGGTGTCGGGGGCCGACATCGTGCTGCTGGCAGTGCCGGTGGCGGCATCCGAAGCCACCTTCAAGGCAATCCGCCATGGCATCTCGAACGAGACGCTGGTCATGGACGTGGGCTCGACCAAGGGCGACGTGATCGAGGCCGCGCGCAACGGCCTGCAGCGCCAGTTCGCGAGCTTCGTGCCGGCGCATCCCATTGCCGGCAAGGAGCTTTCGGGCATCGAGCATGCCGAGGCGTCGCTCTTCACTGGCCGCCAGGTCGTGCTGACCCCGGTGAAGACCACGCTGCGCTCCAACGTGCAGCGGGCCACGCAGGTGTGGAGCGGCATCGGCGCCAATGTCGTCACCATGACGCACGAGGAGCACGACGGCGCCTTCGCCGCCGTGAGCCACCTGCCGCACCTGCTGGCCTTCGCCTACATCAACGGCCTGGCCGCCCAGCCTCAGGGCGAGCGCTTCCTGAGCCTTGCCGGCCCGGGCTTCCGCGACTTCTCGCGCATCGCCGCGAGCGATCCGGTCATGTGGCGCGACGTGCTGCTGGCCAACCGCGAGCACGTGCTGGAGCAGTCCCGCGCGTTCCGCAAGGCGCTCGACGACTTCGAGGCGATGATGACCGCGAACGACCTGCCCGGCCTCGAGCTGTCGATCGCCGCCGCCAGCAGGACGCGGGCGGCCTGGAAGCCGGCCACCGACACATCGTCGCAGCAGCAGGACAACTGAGATGTTCTCGACGACCTTCCTCGACCTCCCGCCGCTCGCCGGCGCGGCCGGCACGGTCCGGCTGCCGGGCTCCAAGAGCATCTCCAACCGCGTGCTGCTTCTCGCGGCACTCGCCAGCGGCACGACAACGATCCACGACCTGCTCGATTCCGACGACACCCGCGTGATGCTCGACGCGCTGCGCGCCCTGGGTTGCGGCATCGACCAGACGGGCAGCACGCTGCGCATCACCGGTCTCGGCGGCCAGCTGAAACCCAACGAGGCGCTGCTGCCGCTGTTCCTCGGCAACGCCGGCACGGCAATGCGCCCGCTGACGGCGGCGCTGTCGCTGCTGGGCGGCGAGTTCGAACTCAGCGGCGTTCCGCGCATGCACGAGCGCCCCATCGGCGACCTCGTCGATGCGCTGACTCAGCTCGGTTGCCGCATCGACTACCTCGGCAACCCCGGCTATCCGCCGCTGCGCATCCATCCGGTGCCGCACGGCGATCTGGCGCTCGACGCTCCGATCCGCGTACGCGGCGACGTGTCGAGCCAGTTCCTCACCGCCCTGCTGCTGGGACTGCCGCTGGCTGCAGCCAACGACATCGTGATCGAGGTGGTCGGCGAGCTGATCTCCAAGCCTTACATCGAGATCACGCTGAACCTGCTGGCACGCTTCGGCATCCAGGTGCATCGCGACGGCTGGGAGCGCTTCACCATCCCCGCGGGCAGCCGCTACAGTTCGCCCGGCGACATCCACGTGGAGGCGGATGCCTCCTCCGCCAGCTATTTCATCGCGCTCGGCGCCATCGCCTCCGGCGTTTCCGGCAAGGAAGGCATCCGCATCGAAGGCGTGGGCGCCGACTCCATCCAGGGCGACATCCGCTTCAGCGACGCCGCCCGCCAGATGGGCGCGCTGGTCGACAGCGGCCCGAACTGGCTCGAGATCCGCCGCGGCGCCTGGCCGCTCAAGGCCATCGACCTCGACGCCAACCACATCCCCGACGCCGCGATGACGCTGGCCGTGATGGCGCTCTATGCCGACGGCCCCACCACGCTGCGCAACATAGCGAGTTGGCGCGTGAAGGAAACCGACCGCATCGACGCCATGGCCAACGAGCTGCGCAAGCTCGGCGCCACGGTCGAGGCCGGGCCCGATTTCATCCGGGTGCATCCGCTGGCGCAGGCCGGCTGGCGCCCCGCGAGCATCCGCACCTACGACGACCACCGCGTGGCCATGTGCTTCTCGCTGGCGGCGTTCAATCCGGCGGGCGTGCCGGTGCGCATCCTCGATCCGCACTGCGTCGCCAAGACCTTCCCCGACTACTTCGAGACGCTCTTCTCCGTGGCCGAGGCCACCGAGGTGCCGGTGATCTGCATCGACGGCCCGACCGCCTCGGGCAAGGGCACGCTGGCGGCCGAAGTCGCACGCCTTCTGGGCTACCACTACCTCGATTCGGGTTCGCTCTACCGCGTGACCGGCCTGGCCATGCGCCGCGCGGGGACTGAGCGCCGACCCGGAACACGAGACCGAAGTCGCCGCCCTGGCCGCCGCCCTGCCCCTGCAGTTCACCGAAGGCAAGGTGCTGCTCGACGGCGAGGACGTCAGCGAAGAGATCCGTACCGAAGCCGCCGGCATGGACGCCTCCCGCGTATCCACGCTTCCGGCCGTGCGCGAGGCGCTGCTGGCCCTGCAGCAGCGTTTCCGCCAGCTGCCGGGCCTGGTGGCCGACGGCCGCGACATGGGCACCGTGATCTTCCCCGACGCCGCGCTCAAGGTCTTCCTCACGGCCAGCGCCGCCCAGCGCGCCGAACGGCGCCATAAGCAGTTGATTTCAAAGGGAATTTCGACTACACTCGACAGTCTTCGCTCCGACTTGGAGGCCCGTGACGCCAGGGATTCGTCCCGCAGCGTCGCTCCCCTGAAGCCGGCGCAGGACGCCCGCCACCTCGACAACTCGCAGTTGTCCATCGAGCAATCGATCGACACAGTGTTGGACTGGTGGCAGGAAATTCAGCCGTTCAAGTCCGCTTGATCGGCCTGAAGTGACAGCTTTTCAGGTCCGCTTGAAAAGCTGGCGCCCAACGGCATATCCGTAGGCGCATACCGCTCCAGCAGGCTCCTTCCGCGCGACAGCGCACCGGCTTGCTGGTTGTTCAACCAACCGGGCTCACGCCCACAAAACCGCCGTCTACAGACCCACAGCAGCCGCACGCAATTTCGCAAGAGCGCCTGCCAACCCTGCCTGACGGAAGGAAACTAAATGTCTGAATCTTTTGCCGATCTGTTCGAAGAGTCCCTGAAGCGTTCCGAAATGCGCACGGGCGAGGTCATCACCGCCGAAGTCGTGCGTGTCGAACACAACCACGTCGTCGTCAACGCCGGCCTGAAGTCCGAAGCGTATGTGCCGATCGAAGAGTTCAAGAACGACAAGGGCGAACTCGAAGTGCAGGCCGGCGACTTCGTTTCCGTTGCCATCGGCAGCGTTGAAAACGGCTACGGCGACACCATCCTCTCGCGCGACACCGCCAAGCGTCTGGCTTCGTGGCTGGCCCTCGAGAAGGCGCTGGAATCGGGCGACTTCGTCACCGGCACCACCAGCGGCAAGGTCAAGGGCGGCCTCACGGTCCTGGTCAACGGCATCCGCGCATTCCTGCCGGGCTCGCTGATCGACACGCGTCCCATCAAGGACCTGACCCCCTACGAGAACAAGACCCTCGAGTTCAAGGTCATCAAGCTGGACCGCAAGCGCAACAACGTCGTGCTGTCGCGCCGCGCCGTGGTCGAGGCCAGCATGGGCGAAGAACGCGCCAAGCTGATGGAAACGCTGAAGGAAGGCGCAGTGGTGCGCGGCGTGGTCAAGAACATCACCGAATACGGTGCGTTCGTGGACCTCGGCGGCATCGACGGCCTGCTGCACATCACCGACATGGCATGGCGTCGCGTGCGCCACCCGAGCGAAGTCGTTCAGGCCGGCCAGGAAATCACCGCCAAGATCCTCAAGTTCGACACCGAGAAGAACCGCGTGTCGCTGGGTCTGAAGCAGATGGGCGACGACCCGTGGATGGGCGTTTCGCGCCGCTACCCGCAAGGCACCCGCCTGTTCGGCAAGGTCACGAACATCGCCGACTACGGCGCGTTCGTCGAGCTGAGCCCGGCATCGAAGGCCTGGTGCACGTCTCCGAAATGGACTGGACCAACAAGAACATCGCTCCGAACAAGATCGTCTCGCTGGGCGACGAAGTCGAAGTCATGGTCCTGGAAATCGACGAAGACAAGCGCCGCATCAGCCTGGGCATGAAGCAGTGCAAGGCCAACCCGTGGCAAGAGTTCGCGCAGAACACCAAGCGCGGCGACCGCGTCAAGGGCCCGATCAAGTCGATCACCGACTTCGGCGTGTTCGTGGGTCTGGCTGCCGGCATCGACGGCCTGGTTCACCTGTCCGACCTCTCGTGGAACGAAGCCGGCGAAACCGCCGTTCGCAACTACAAGAAGGGCCAGGAAGTCGAAGCGATCGTGCTGGCCGTGGACGTGGACCGCGAGCGCATCTCGCTGGGCATCAAGCAGCTCGACAGCGACCCGTTCACCACCTTCACCACGGTGAACGACAAGGGCCAGATCGTGACCGGCAAGGTCAAGACGGTCGACGCCCGCGGCGCTGAAATCGACCTCGGCGAAGACATCGTCGGCTACCTGCGTGCTTCGGAAATCTCGCGCGACCGCGTCGAAGATGCCCGCAACGTGCTGAAGGAAGGCGACGAAGTCACGGCCATCGTCGTGAACGTGGATCGCAAGACCCGCAACATCCAGCTGTCGATCAAGCAGAAGGACATGGTCGACGAGCAAGGCGCCATGGCCAGCCTGAGCCAGCAGTCGGCACGCGAGAACGCGGGCACGACCAGCCTGGGCGCCCTGCTGCGCGCCAAGCTGGACAACAACGACAGCAAGTAAGCTGAACCGGAAGACAGAGCAGGCCCTGGGGCCGCTCTGTCTTTTTTTCGTCCACGTTTTTCGTTTATGTTTGGCCTATGACACGCTCGGACCTCGTCGAAGAACTCGCAGCCCGCTTTGCACAGCTCACGCACCGCGATGCCGAATACGCCGTCAAGACCATCCTCGACGCCATGAGCGACGCGCTGGTGCGCGGACACCGCATCGAGATCCGCGGCTTCGGCAGCTTCTCGGTCAACCGGCGCCCGCCGCGCATCGGCCGCAATCCGCGTTCGGGCGAGAGCGTGCAGATTCCCGAGAAGCGGGTGCCGCACTTCAAGCCCGGCAAGGCACTGCGCGAAGCAGTCGACGCAAAGACGGCCGAACTCGACGCGGGCAAGGAAGCCAAGGGCCGCAAGGCCTGACGCGCGGACGATCTAAATGCCTGCAAACGTAGAATGCTCCCGGCAACGGGAACGGCTATGAAATACCTCCTGTGGCTGCTCAAGGCAGCCATTTTTTTTACGCTCTTCGCCTTCGCGCTGAACAACCAGCACGACGCGACCGTCTACTTCTTCTTCGGCACCTACTGGCGCGCGCCGCTGGTGCTGGTCGTGCTCGCGGCCTTCGCGGGCGGCCTCGTGGTGGGAGCGCTGGGCATGCTGCCGGGCTGGTGGAAGCATCGCTCCGCAGCGGCGCAGGCACCGGCCGCAGCCGACGCCCAGCCGGCCACCCCTTCGGCCGCCACGGCTGCTGCCTCGGCAGCAGCGCCGACCATCTCCGCCACCGATCTCCCCGCCGTACGTCAACATGGACTTTGATCCCAGCTGGCTGCTGATCAGCCTGCCCGTCGCCTTCGTGCTGGGCTGGCTCGCATCGCGCTTCGACATCCGCCAGCTCAAGCTGGAGAACCGGCAGGCGCCCAAGGCCTACTTCCGTGGCCTCAACTTTCTGCTCAACGAGCAGCAGGACCAGGCCATCGACGCCTTCATCGAGGCCGTGCAGAACGACCCCGACACGCAGGAGCTGCACTTCGCGCTCGGCAACCTGTTCCGCCGCCGCGGCGAATACCAGCGCGCGGTGCGCGTGCACGAACACCTGCTGGGCCGCGGCGACCTGAGCCGCAGCGACCGCGAGCGTGCGCAGCACGCGCTGGCGCAAGACTTCTTGCGCGCCGGCCTGCTCGACCGCGCCGAGGCCGCGCTGCAGAAGCTCGAGGGCACGCGCTACGAGAACGAAGCCCGGCTCGCGCTGCTGGCCATCTACGAGCGCTCGCGTGAATGGGCGCAGGCGGCCGACGTGGCGCAGAAGCTCGACGAGTCCGACCAGGCCAGCTACAGCACGCGCCGCGCGCACCATCTCTGCGAGCAGGCGACGGAGCGCGTGGCCGCGGGCGACCTGCCCGGCGCCGAAAAGCTGCTGGCGCAGGCCGTCGAACTCGCGCCGCAGGCCCCGCGCCCGGCCATCGACACCGCCAGCCTGCAGCTGCGCAAGGGCGAGGCGAGCGCGGCCTTCGACACGCTCGTGGCCCTGAGCGACACCGCGCCGCTGGCGCTGCCGCTCTATGCCGCCACGCTGCAGCAGGCCGCCGTGGCCGCGCACCGCGAGGCCGATGCGCTCGAGCTGCTGCAGCGCCGCTACGTCGAGTCGCCTTCCATCGACGTGCTCGAGGCGCTGATGGCACTCGGCGGCAAGCCATCCGCGACCACGGAAGAACCGAACCCCACGCCGCGCGACGGCTACATCGCGCATCTTGCGCAGCAGCCTTCTCTGGTCGCGGCCTCGCGCTGGCTCGCGGGCGAGCGCTTCGAGCACGAGCAGTTCCATCCGCAGGTGCAGCGCGCGCTCGACCAGGCCACGCGGCCGCTCATGCGCTACCGCTGCGCGGCCTGCGGCTTCGAGGCGCACCAGTACTTCTGGCACTGCCCGGGCTGCCAGGCGTGGGACAGCTATCCTCCCCGCCGCGTCGAAGAACTCTGATCACGTTTCTGAACAATGGTCACATGAAGGCCGGCACGGCTTTCATGCGTCAACGCCCTGCTTTCGTGTCTCGTTGAGCGCGGGCCGACATTTCCGTCGGCTGTCACTCATCAACAAAATACAGGGAGTTTTCATCAACATGTTCAAGAAGATCCTGGCCACCACGGCCATGCTGTTCGCGGTTGCTTCGTTCGCCGCGGTCGACGTCAACAAGGGCACGGAAGCCGATCTCGACGGCATCAAGGGCGTCGGCCCGTCGATGTCCAAGCGCATCCTCGACGCACGCAAGCAAGGCGAGTTCAAGGACTGGCCAGACTTCATGCAGCGCGTGAAGGGCGTAAAAGAGAAGAAGGCGGCCAAGCTCTCGTCGGAAGGTCTGACGGTCAACGGCAAGGGCTTCGGCGACGCGGCACCCGCCTCGTCGAAGGGAACAACGAAGAGCACGAAGGAAGCGAAGTCCGCCAAGCCCTGATTCCGCTCCGGTAGAAATATGCAAAGCCGCCTTCGGGCGGCTTTTTCATGCGCGCGAGCATGCACGCCATGGCAGGGAAAAGCCTCAGGAAGTGGCCCGGAATTTGCACGTAAGCTTCCTTTCGTTTTGCTTTCACTACATTCCGGAGCGAGTCAATGAATCACAAGTTCGGCATTGCCCTCGCGGGCCTGACCCTCGGCGCCGCGGCCTTCGCCCAGACCAAGTGGGACCTCCCCACCGCCTACCCGGCAACCAACTACCACACGGAAAACATCACGCAGTTCGCGAAGGACGTCGACGCGGCCACGGGCGGCAAGGTGAAGATCACGGTGCATGCCAACGCGTCGCTCTTCAAGGCGCCCGAGATCAAGCGCGCGGTACAGAGCGGCCAGGCGCAGGCCGGCGAGATCCTGCTGGCCAACTTCGCCAACGAGAACCCGATCTACGCGCTCGACGGCGTTCCCTTCCTCGCCACCACCTATCCCGAGGCACGCAAGCTCTACGACGCGTCGAAGCCCGCCATGGAGAAGCTGCTCGCGGCCCAGGGCATCAAGGTGCTGTTCGTGGTGCCTTGGGCGCCGCAGGGCATCTACACCAAGAAGGAGATCGGCTCGGTGGCCGACCTGCGCGGCATCAAGTGGCGCGCCTACAGCCCGGCCACGGCCAAGATCGCCGAACTGATCGGCGCGCAGCCGGTGCAGATCCAGCAGGCCGAACTCAGCGCGGCCATGGCCACCGGCGTGATCGAGAGCTACATGAGCTCGGGCTCCACCGGCTACGACACCAAGACCTACGAGCACATCAAGAACTTCTACGACACCCAGGCCTGGATCCCCAAGAACGCGATCCTGGTGAACGCGAAGGCCTACGACGCGCTCGACGCCACCACCAAGGCCGCCGTCGCCAAGGCCGCGGCCGATGCCGAAGCCCGCGGCTGGAAGGTGGCGCAGGAGAAGAACGAGGAATACAAACGCCTGCTCGCCGAGCGCGGCATGAAGATCCACAAGCCCTCGCCCAAGCTCGACGCCGACATGCGCCAGGTCGGCGGCATCATGCAGGCCGACTGGCTCAAGGTGGCCGGTGCCGATGGCGCCGCCATCGTCGACAACTACAAGAAGAAATGATGAAGCCCCCACGCTCATCGCTTCGCGTATCGCTGCCCCCCGAGGGGGCGCAGGCCTCCCTTGGGGCGGCCCGGCGGGAGACCTGAGCCATGCGCCGCTTCCTCGACCGCCTGTACGACGGTGCAGGCGCGCTAGGCGCGCTCTGCGTGTTCCTGATCTTCGTGCTGATGATCCTGGCCGGCGTGGGCCGGCAGATGAACTGGCACGTGAGCGGGCTCAACGACGTGGTGGCCTGGCTGTGCGCCGCCGCCGCGTTCTTCGCGATGGCGCATGCCTTCCGCCACGGCGACTTCGTGCGCGTGACGCTGCTGCTCGAATCGGTGTCGCCGAAGATCCGGCGCGTGCTCGACGTGAGCTGCCTGCTTGTGGCCGCGGTGTCGGTGGCCTATCTCACCTACTGGGCCACCAGCTTCACCTACGAGAGCTACGAGTTCGCCGAGATGGCGACGGGCCTGGTCGTCATTCCGATCTGGATCCCGCAGTCGACCTTCGTGATCGGCTGCTGGCTGCTGCTGATCGCCATGATCGACGAGCTGGTCGGCGTGGTGCGCGGCGAGAAGCCCAGCTACCAGCGCGCCATAGAGGAGCGCCACGCGGCGGGCGACTTCTCCTCCGACGTCTGAACAACAACAGCAACAAAGACACCCGATGTTCGAAAACCTCTGGATGGGCGCGCTGCTGCTCGCGATCATGCTGCTGCTCCTGGCGGGCGGCGTGTGGATCGCGATGACACTGGCCATCGTCGGCTGGGTCGGCCAGGCCTTCTTCACCAACACGCTGCCGGGCAAGAACCTGTTCTCCGCCTTCTGGGAAAGCAACGCGAGCTGGGAGCTCGCCGCGCTGCCGCTCTTCATATGGATGGGCGAGATCCTGTTTCGCACCAAGCTCAGCGAGGAGATGTTCGAGGGCCTGCGCCCCTGGCTCAACCGCGTGCCGGGCCGCCTGATGCACACCACCATCCTCGGATGCGGCGTGTTCGGCTCGGTCTCGGGCTCGTCGGCCGCCACCTGCGCGACCATCGCCAAGGTGGCGCTGCCCGAGCTCAAGCGCCGCGGCTACAACGAGAAGCTGGCGATCGGCTCGCTCGCCACCGCAGGCACGCTCGGCATCCTGATTCCGCCGTCGATCACCATGGTGGTGTACGCGGTAGCGGCCGACGCGTCGATCATCCGCATCTTCCTGGCCGGCTTCCTGCCGGGCTTCCTGCTGATGCTGCTGTTCTCGGGCTACATCGGCTGGTGGAGCCTGCGCAACCCGGGCCAGGTGCCGCCGGCCGATCCGCCGACCACCTTCATGGAGAAGATCAGGCTGTCGGGCAACCTCATTCCCTGCGCCTTGCTGATCGTGTTCATCGTCTGGGTGCTGGTGGCCGGCTGGGCCACCGCCACCGAGTGCGCGGCCTTCGGCGTGCTGGGTTCGCTGGCCATCGCGGCCTGGGGCCGAAGCCTCACCTGGAAGAATTTCAAGGACGGCATCATGGGCGCCACGCGCACCAGCTGCATGATCATGTTCATCCTGGCCGGCGCGGCCTTCCTCACCAAGACCATGGCCTTCACCGGCATCCCGCGCGAGCTGGCGGAGTGGGTCGACAGCATGCACCTGTCGCCCTATGCGCTGATCGGCGCGCTGGTGCTGGTGTACCTGGTGCTGGGCACCGCGCTCGACGGCATCTCGATGATCGTGCTCACCAGCGCGGTGGTGCTGCCGATGATCCAGAAGGCGGGCTTCGACCTGATCTGGTTCGGCATCTTCATCGTGCTGCTGGTGGAGATCGCCGAGGTCACGCCGCCGGTGGGCTTCAACCTCTTCGTGCTGCAGAACATGACGGGCAAGGACAGCAACGTGATCGCCAAGGCGGCGATCCCGTTCTTCTTCTGCCTGGTGCTGTGCATCGTGCTGATCACGCTGTTTCCGAGCATCGTGACGATCCTGCCGGACGTGGTGATGGGCCGCGAGAAGTAGCCCGGCCGGGCCGCCGCGCGGCTTGCGGATAATCGCGGCCATGCTGCTGAACGTCATCGTCATCTGTCTCGCCGCATGCGTCGGCGCCCTCATGCGCTGGGGCTTCGCGCTCTGGCTCAGCCCCGGGGGCATCATTCCCTGGGGCACGCTGGCGGTGAACCTGATCGGCGGCTATCTCATCGGCGTGGCCATCGGCGTCTTCAGCGGCCTGCCGGACATCAATCCCGCATGGCGGCTGATGGTGATCACCGGCTTCCTCGGCACGCTCACCACCTTCTCGAGCTTCTCGGCGGAAGTGGTGGGCATGCTGACCAGCGGCCGCTTCGGGCTCGCAATGGGCACCATCGCGCTGCACCTGGGCGGTTCGCTGTGCATGACCTGGCTCGGGCTGCGAACGGTGCAGGCTTTCTCCTCCTGAATCGCATGAAAGCCAGGTGAAAAACTGCCTTATGTCTTGCGGTTATAGATAAGGCTTTCCATAGGGTCGGCCGATAGAATCGACCCCAATGCCCCTGGTCTTTCTCGTCGCCCTCCCCTTCATTGCCAGCGTGCTGGCCGCGTTGATGCCTTCCAACGCGCGCAACAGGGAGTCGACGCTGGCAGGGCTGGTCGCGCTGGGCTGCGCCATCCAGGCCGCATGGTTCTTCCCGCAGATCGCCAACGGCGGCGTGCTGCGCCAGCAGATCGAATGGCTGCCTGCCCTGGGCCTGAACCTCGTGTTCCGCATGGACGGCTTCGCATGGCTGTTCTGCATGCTGGTGCTGGGCATCGGCGCGCTGGTGGTGCTGTACGCGCGCTACTACATGTCGGCCTCCGACCCGGTGCCGCGCTTCTTCTCGTTCTTCCTCGCGTTCATGGGCGCGATGATGGGCGTGGTGCTCTCGGGCAACCTGATCCAGATGGTGCTGTTCTGGGAGCTCACGAGCCTTTTCTCCTTCCTGCTGATCGGCTACTGGCACCACCGCCGCGACGCGCGGCGCGGCGCGCGCATGGCGCTCACCGTCACCGGCGCGGGCGGGCTGTGCCTGCTGGCCGGCGTGCTGGTGCTGGGGCGCATCACCGGCAGCTACGAGCTCGACAAGGTGCTGGCCTCGGGCGACATCATCCGCGCGCACGCGCTCTACCCCGTCGCGCTCACGCTGATATTGCTGGGCGCCTTCACCAAGAGCGCGCAGTTCCCCTTCCACTTCTGGCTGCCGCGCGCCATGGCCGCGCCCACGCCGGTGTCGGCCTACCTGCACTCGGCCACCATGGTGAAGCTGGGCGTGTTCCTGATGGCGCGGCTGTGGCCGGTGCTCTCGGGCACCGAGCAGTGGTTCTGGCTGGTGGGCGGCGCTGGCGCCGTCACGCTGCTGCTCGGCGGCTTCATCGCGATGTTCCAGCGCGACCTGAAGGCGCTGCTGGCCTACTCCACCATCTCGCACCTCGGGCTCATCACGCTGCTGCTGGGGCTGAACAGCCCGCTCGCGGCGGTGGCGGCGGTCTTCCACGTGATGAACCACGCCACCTTCAAGGCGTCGCTCTTCATGGCGGCCGGCATCATCGACCACGAGACCGGCACGCGCGACATCCGCAAGCTCAGCGGCCTGATGCGGCTCATGCCGATCACGGGCACGCTGGCCATCATCGCCAGCGCCTCAATGGCCGGGGTGCCGCTGCTCAACGGCTTCCTCTCGAAGGAGATGTTCTTCGCCGAGACGGTGTTCATCCAGGCCACGCCGTGGGTCGACTTCAGCCTGCCGCTGATCGCCACGGTGGCGGGCATCTTCAGCGTGGCGTACTCGGCGCGCTTCGTGTTCGACGTGTTCTTCGGCCCGCCCTGCGGCGACGAGGTGCCCAAGCATCCGCACGAGCCGCCGCACTGGATGCGGGTGCCGGTCGAGCTGCTGGTGCTGCTGTGCCTGGTGGTGGGCGTGGCACCGGCATGGTCGGTGGGGCCGATGCTGGCCGCGGCTGCATCTCCGGTCGTCGGCGGCACGCTGCCCGAGTACAGCCTTGCCGTGTGGCACGGCTTCAACCTGCCCCTGCTGATGAGCTTCGTGGCGCTGGCCGGCGGCGCCGCGCTGTACCTGCTGCAGCGCCGCCAGCGCGCGAGCGGCGGCCTGGAGAACACGCCCCTGCTGCACCGCTTCGACGGCCAGGTCATCTTCGAACACATCATCGCGCTGCTGAGCGAGGCCGGCCGGCGCAGCCGCCGCCTCTTCGGCACTAAGCGCATGCAGTGGCAGTTGCTGCTGCTGGTGGTGGTGGCAGTTGCGGGCGCGACCGCTTCCCTGCAGCTCACGCCCGCCGCGCCCGGCACGCGCGAGCTGCTGCCCTTCTCGCCGATGTTCGCCATGACCTGGCTGATCGGCGGCACCTGCGCGGTGGCCGCTGCGTGGCAGGCCAAGTTCCACCGGCTGGCGGCACTGATGCTGGCCGCGGGCGCGGGGCTGGTCTCCTGCGTCACCTACATCTGGTTCTCGGCGCCCGACCTCGCGCTGACGCAACTGGTGGTCGAGGCCGTCACCACGGTGCTGATCCTGCTGGGCCTGCGCTGGCTGCCGATGCGCAGCAAGGACGTGGTGCAGCCCGCGCGCGCGCGGCTCAAGCCCTGGGGCCGGCGCGGGCGCGACCTGCTGATCGCCGCCATCGCCGGCAGCGGCATGGCCGCGCTGGCCTGGGCCATGATGACGCGCACCTTTCCGCAAAGCATCTCGCCCTTCTTCCTCGAACGTGCGCTCACCGAGGGCGGCGGCACCAACGTGGTCAACGTGATGCTGGTCGACTTCCGCGGCTTCGACACCTTCGGCGAGATCACGGTGCTGGGCATCGTCGCGCTCACCGTGTATGCGCTGCTGCGGCGCTTCCGCCCGGCCATCGAATCGATGGCCCTGCCGATCCAGCAGCGGCTGCAGGCCGACGACGGCAGCAGCGACCTGCTGAACCCGCGCCGCGCGAAAGACACCGCCGTGGGCTACCTGATGGTGCCGGCCGTGCTGGTGCGGCTGCTGCTGCCGGTGTCGGTGCTGGTGTCGGTCTACTTCTTCATGCGCGGCCACAACGCGCCGGGCGGCGGCTTCGTCGCGGGGCTGGTGATGTCGGTCGCGCTGGTGCTGCAGTTCATCGTCTCGGGCACCGAGTGGGTCGAAGAGCACCTGCGCATCTACCCGCGCCGCTGGATCGCCATGGGCCTGCTGCTGGCGCTGGCCACGGGCGGCGGCGCGGTGTTCCTGGGCTACCCCTTCCTGACCACGCACACCGCGCACCTGCACCTTCCGCTGCTGGGCGAGGTGCATGTGCCCAGCGCCCTCTTCTTCGACATCGGCGTGTTCGCGCTGGTGCTCGGCGCCACCATGCTGATCCTGACCGCGCTGGCCCACCAGTCGATACGCAGCCACCGCTGGGCCGACGAGCAGAAAGAAAAGGAAGCCGAGGCGACCGCCGCCGGTGCGACCGAGGGAGGAGCCGGCTGATGGAAATCGTGCTCGCGCTCGCCATCGGCGTGCTCACCGGCTCGGGCGTCTACATGCTGCTGCGCCCGCGCACCTTCCAGGTCATCATGGGCCTGACGCTGATCTCGTACGCGGTCAATCTCTTCATCTTCAGCATGGGGCGGCTCAAGGTCGACAGCGAGCCGGTGCTCATCAAGGGCCTGACCGCCACGCTGGCCAACACGGCCGACCCGATGCCGCAGGCACTGGTGCTCACCGCCATCGTGATCGGCTTCGCGATGACGGCGCTCTTCCTCGTCGTGATGCTCGCCTCGCGCGGCATCACCGGCACCGACCACGTGGACGGTGAAGAACGGCAGGAGGCGGAGTGAAGGAGGTTTTTCATCTGCTCGACCAGTTGCTCGAGTTCAGCATGCCGCACCTGGTGGCGGTACCGATCCTCGTGCCCATGCTCACGGCCGCGCTCATGCTGCTGCTGGGCGAGAACCGCCGGCGCGCCAAGTCGGCGCTGAGCGTGGTTTCGGGCCTGGTCGGCCTGCTGGCCGCGCTGGCGCTGCTGCGCTGGGTGAATGCGCCCGACACGGGCGGCGGCCCGGGCTCCATCGGCGTGTACCTGCCGGGCAACTGGCGCGCGCCCTTCGGCATCGTGCTGGTGGCCGACCGGCTCTCGACCATGATGGTGGCGCTCACCGGCGTCATCGCCTTCGCGGCGTCGATCTACTCCACCTCGCGCTGGGACCGCGCGGGCGTGCACTTCCATCCGCTGCTGCAGCTTCAGCTCATGGGCCTGAACGGCGCCTTCCTCACGGGCGACCTGTTCAACCTGTTCGTGTTCTTCGAGGTGATGCTCGCGGCCTCCTACGGCCTGCTGCTGCACGGCTCGGGCCGGCTGCGCGTGCAGGCGGGGCTGCACTACATCGCGATCAACCTCGCGGCGTCGTCGCTGTTCCTGATCGGCGCGGCCATCCTCTACGGCGTGACCGGCACGCTCAACATGGCCGACCTTGGCATGCGCATCGCCGAACTCGCGCCGGGCGACCGCGGACTGGTGCACGCGGCCACGGCCATCCTCTTCACCGCCTTCTTCGCCAAGGCGGGCGCGTGGCCGCTCAACTTCTGGCTGGTGCCGGCCTACAGCTCGGCGGTGTCGCCGGTGGGCGCGGTGTTCGCGCTGCTCACCAAGCTGGGCGTCTATACCGTGCTGCGGCTGTGGACGGTGCTCTTCGCGCCAGACACCGGCGCATCGGCCGCCTTCGGCCAGCCGGTGCTGGTGGGCGCGGGCATCGCCACGCTCTTCGTGGCGGCCTTCGGCATCCTCGGTACGCAGCGGCTTTCCAACCTCGCGGGCTTCAGCGTGCTGATATCGGCCGGCACGCTGCTCGCCGCCGTGGGGCTGGGGCAGCCGGCCGTGTGGGCCGGCGCGCTCTTCTACCTGCTGAGCTCCACCCTCGCGGTGAGCGCCTTCTTCCTGCTGATCGACATGATCGAGCGCTGGCGCAACGCAGGCATGAGCGTGGCGCCGCACGAGGCCGCCGGCACCGCGCCCTTCCTGGCGGAAGACCTGAGCGCGCTGAGCGACGTGAACCTCGACGACGACGCGCAGGCGCTCTATGGCCGCGCCATTCCGGCCGGCGTCGCCTTCCTGGGCCTGAGCTTCATGATCTGCACGCTGCTGCTGACCGGCCTGCCGCCGCTGTCGGGCTTCGTCGGCAAGTTCGCGATGCTCTCGGGGCTGATGAACGGCAGCGGCGGCAGCGGCGTGATCGGCACGACCGGCTGGACCTTCCTGGTGCTGCTGATCGCCTCGGGCTTCCTTGCGCTGATCGCGCTGAGCCGCACCGGCATCCGCCATTTCTGGACCCAGCCGCACGGCAACCTGCCGTCGCTGCCGGCGCTCGAAGTGCTGCCGGTGGCCGGGCTGATCGCGGCCTGCATTGCGCTCACGGTCTGGGCCGAGCCGGTGATGCGCCACGCGCTGGCCACCGCCGAGGGCCTGCGCGCGCCCACGGCCTATCGCGCGGCGGTGATGGAGGCGCGGCAGGTGCCGAACCCGGTGCCCACCGCCAAGGCCGAAGGAAAGGCAGGCGCGCAATGAAACGCCTGATTCCCTCTCCGCCGCTGTCGCTCGCGCTGTTCGTCATCTGGCTGCTGCTCAACCAGTCGCTCGAAGCGAGCACGCTGTTGTCGGGCGTGCTGCTCGCCATCGCCGTGCCGCTGCTGACCAAGGGCCTGCGGCCCGCCACGGTGCGCATGCGCCGCCCCGGCGTAGCGCTGCGGCTGTGCGGCGTCGTGCTCTACGACATGTCGGTGTCGGTGTTCGCGGTGGCGCGCGCGCTGCTCACGCGCCGCAGCGAACACATACAGGCGAGCTTCGTGCGCATCCCGCTCGACCTGCGCGACCCCAACGGCCTCGCGGTGCTCTCGATGATCATGTGCCTCACGCCCGGCACCGCCTGGGGCGAGGTGGCCTTCGACCGCAGCACCCTGCTGATCCACGTGTTCGACCTCGACGACGAAGCCGCCTTCATCGCGCAGATCAAGCGCCGCTACGAACGTCCGCTGATGGAGATCTTCGAATCATGACGCCCATCCTTTTCTGGTCGCTCAAGTTCGCACTGTTCCTGCTGGCGGTGGCGATGCTGTGCGCCGTCGCGCGCCTGCTGATCGGCCCTTCCGCCCAAGACCGCGTGATGGCGCTGGACTGCCTCTACATCAACGGCATGCTGATGATGCTGGTGCTGGGCATCGTCTACGCGAGCGACGTGTACTTCGCCGCCGCGATGCTGATCGCGCTGTTCGGCTTCGTGAGCTCGACGGCGATGGCAAAGTTCCTGCTGCGCGGGGAGGTGATCGAATGAGCGCCGCGCCGGGCCGCCACCAGCAAGCTCGCACCGCAGTGCGAAGCACGGAGGTATTCCGATGACCGATTTCATCGTGGGCCCGCTGCCGCTGTGGGCCGAGATCGTCACAGCCGTCTTCGCGGTGCTGGGCGCGGCCTTCGCGGCCATCGGGTCCTTCGGCCTGGTGCGGCTGCCGACCTTCTTCCGACGCATCCACGCGCCCACGCTGGGCGCCACCGGCGGCGTGTGGTCGATGACGGTCGCGACCATCGTGTATTTCTCGGTGCAGGGCCACAGCCTCTCGCTGCACGGCGTGCTGATCGTGCTCTTCGTGGCGCTCACTACGCCGGTCACCACCATCTTCCTGATGCGCGCCGCCTTGTTCCGCGAACGGCAGAAGAACGGCGACGTGCCGCCGCCAGCACCTTCGGACCAGGGGCCGATCCCGCCCTACGAGGGCTGATCGAACCGGGTTGCGGCCCCGGTCACGCGGCCAGCAGCCGCTCCTTGGCCTGCGCCACTTCCATCTCGCGCGGCAGCGTCACCGCGTTCTTCACCGCGAGGATCTCGGCCATCACGCTCACCGCGATCTCCGGCGGCGTCTTGCTGCCGATGTAGATGCCGATGGGCCCGCGCAGGCGCGCGAGCGACTCCTCGGTCTGGTCGAAGTGCTCGATCATGCGGCCGCGCCGGGCATCGGCATTGCGCCGCGAGCCGATGGCGCCGACGTAGAAGGCCTCGCTTTGCAGCGCCTCCAGCAGCGCGAGGTCGTCGAGCTTGGGGTCGTGCGTGAGCGCGACCACGCAGCTGCGGCGGTCGGGTTTGAAGGCAGTCACGGCGTCGTCGGGCATCTCGGTCGTGATCTGCACGCCGGGCAGCGACCAGGCCGTGCGGTACTCGGCGCGCGGGTCGCACAACGTGACTGCGAAGCCGCTGAACTTGGCCATGGTGGCGAGGTATTCGGCGAGCTGGCCGGCGCCGATCAGCAGCATGCGGTACTCGGGGCCGAAGGTGTTGGTCAGCTCGGTGTCGTTCACCGTGAGCTCGTCGGGCGCCTTGGCTTCGGCGAGCCGTACCGCACCGGTGGCGAGCGTCACCGTGCGCTGCATCAGCTTGCCCTGCTCCAGCTGCGCTACCAGCAGTTCGAGCGAGCCGGCGTCGGGCGCGTATTCGAGCAGCAGTTCCAGCGTGCCGCCGCAGGGCAGGCCGAAGCGATGCGCCTCGTCGGCGGTGATGCCGTATTTCACGAGCGAAGGCGGCGCGCCAAGCGGCACGTCTTCCGCCTTGCCGTGGGCATGGCTGTAGCGCGCGATCAGGTCGTCCTCGATGCAGCCACCGGAGACCGAGCCGACCACCGCACCGTCTTCCGCCAGGGCCATGATCGAGCCCACCGGGCGGGGAGACGAGCCCCAGGTACGCACCACCGTCGCCAGCAGCGCGCGCTTGCCGGCACGCCGCCAGTCGCGCAGCGTGCGCAGCACCATGACGTCGAGGTTTTCCATGACGCTGCCGTCCCGCGTTCAGGCCGCGTCGCCGCCGGGAGCGGCGGGCGCGTCCTTGTCGTCCTTCTTGCCGAGGCCGATCTTCTTCATGAGGCCGGACATCATCCCGCTCTTCTCGGCGGGCGCCTCGGCAGCTTCCGCGGCAGGAGCGGGCGGCGGGCCGTAGCGGCTCTGCATCTCGGCCTCGAAGCGCTTGAAGAAGTCGTCGGCCGTGGACTTGGCGGCGCCGTCTATCAGCCGCTGGCCGAGCTGGGCGATCTTGCCGCCGACCTGGGCCTGCACGGTGTAGTCGAGTTCGCAGCCCGTGGGGGCGGCGTCGGGCGGCGTTGCCGAATCGGCCTCGTGCGCGACGGCATCGCCGGCAGGAGCTGCTGCCGCTTCCACGGCAACCGGCTTGAGCGTGACGCTCGACGATCCCTTGGCGAATCCGGCCACGCCGCCCTGCCCTTCGAAGGTGAGCTTGTAGCCGTCGGGCGCCACGATGTCCGACAGCAGCACCTTGCCGTTGAACTTGGCCGAGACCGGACCGATCTTCACGGCCAGCGCGACGCTGTACTGGTTCTCGCCCGTGAGCTCGAACTTGTCGCAGCCGGGAATGCACTTCTTCAGCGTTTCGGGGTCGTTGAGCGCTTCCCAGGCCTGTTGTTGGGTGACGCCTAGGCGGCGGTTTCCGAGCATTTCCATGGTGGGTTTCCTTTATCTTCCTTCCCGTGCGCCGCTAGCGGCCCGACCGCATCAGGGCGGCGAGGCTCGCTGCGAGCTGTTCGAGTGCGCTGAGATTGTGAACCGCCAGCATCGCATCTGCTTGCCGGTGCAGCACGGCGGCCCCACGCGCCAGAGGGGCGTAGCCCTCGAAGCGCAGCAAGGGGTTGAGCCACAGCAGGCGGCGCGAATGGCGCTTGAGCCACAGCAGCTCATGCTCCAGCAGCGAAGGCTCGCCGGTGTCGAGCCCGTCGCTGATCACCAGCACCAGCGTGCGGCGGCCGGTCAGCCGGCGGGCATGCGCGTGGCGCAGCTCTGCCAGCGAGGCGCCGAGCCGGGTGCCGCCCGCGAAATCGTCGATGGCGAGGCTGGCGGCGCCCAGCATCGCGTCGGTGTCGGCCAGCCGGAAGGCCGGCGTCAGGTCGGTCAGCCGGGTGCCGAAAGCGAACACGTCGCGCCGACCCGCCCGGCGTGTAGAGGCATGCAGGAACGCCAGCAGCAGCCGCGCGTAGCGCTCCATCGAGCCCGAGACGTCGACCAGCACCAGCAGCGGCAATGGCTGCTCGCGCCGGGCCAGCCGTGGCAGCCGCATGATCTCGCCGCCGGTGCGCGCTGCCTCGTGCAGCACGCCCGGCCAGTGCATGCGGGCATGCTGCCGGCCCGCCTCGCCGGCCACGCGCAGGCGGCGCGACGGCAGTTCGGGAATGGGCAGGCGGATATCGCGCGCGAGCCGCTCCACCAGCCGGTATTCGGCGGCGCCGAGCGCGTTGAAGTCGGCGTGCTGCAGGCGCTGCCTGTCGCTCGACGTCATGGCGGCATCGAATTCGACTTCGCGATCGGGCTTGGCCGGCTCCACCGGCTTGGCAAACGCGCGCGGTGCGCTGAGGGCCTCGCGCACGCGCGGCCGGCGCTTCGAGGGCTCGGCCTTGCCTTCGGCGCTCGGCAGCATCTGGGCAAGCAGCTTGTTGGCCAGCTCCGGGTCGCGGAACCAGGCGTCGAAGAGTTCGCGGAACACCATGCGGTCCTGCTCGCGGCTGACCATCACCGCCTCCATGGCGGCGCTCAGATCGAGCTTGTCTTCCACGCCCACCAGCGTGGCGGCCTCGTCGGCCAGCGCGATACGCATCGCGTCGGTGCGCACGCCCGCCCGGCGCAGTGCGCGGCCGAAGGCGGCGATGTTGCCCGCGAGCTTGCCGCTGCGGACGTCGCCGAGTTGCTGCACGCCGGTGGTGGCCATCGACCGTTCACGCCTCGGGCTTGAGCAGATCCGACGCCAGCTCCTGCGTCAGCGCGGCCACGTCGTCGCGCTGCTTGAACAGGATGCCGGCGGTGTCGACCACCACCTCGGGGTCGAGCTCCACGGTGTCGAGCGCGATCAGCGCCCTCGCCCATTCGACGCTCTCTGCGATGCCGGGCGCACGCTGGAAGGCGTTGGCGAACGGCGTCTCGCGCAGCCGCGCGACGAAGGCCGCCACCTGGGCCGACAGCTTCTCGCCGGCCTCGGGCACCTGCGCGCGCACTATGGCGAGTTCGCGCTCGCGCTCCGGGTAGTCCAGCCAGTGATAGAGGCAACGGCGCTTCACTGCGTCGTTGAGTTCGCGCGTACGGTTGCTCGTGAGGATGGTGACGGGCGGCGCCACGGCGCGCACCGTGCCCAGCTCGGGAATGCTCACCTGGTACTCCCCCAGGTATTCGAGCAGGAAGGCCTCGAAGGGCTCGTCGGCACGGTCGACCTCGTCGATCAGCAGCACGGCGCCCGGCAGCGGCGTCTGCAGCGCCTGCAGCAGCGGGCGGCGGATCAGGTAGTGCGGCTGGTAGACCTCCGCCTCCACGTCGCGGGCCGCGCCGGTGGCCTCGGCGGCGCGCATGTGCAGCAGCTGCGCCGCGTAGTTCCATTCATAGAGCGCCTCGCGCTGCTCCAGACCGTCGTAGCACTGCAGGCGCAGCAGCTCTCGGCCCAGCGCCGTCGACAGCGCCTTCGCCAGCTCGGTCTTGCCGACGCCGGGCTCGCCTTCGAGCAGCAGCGGGCGCTGCAGCTTCAGCGCGAGGAACACGGCAGTCGCCAGCCGCCGGTCGGCGAAATAGCCGGCCTGCATGAGTCCGGCGGAGAGGGAGTCGATGCTCGGGAAGATCATGGCGAAGCGTAGCGGAAGACGCGAGGCTGTCGCGTCTTCCGGCAAGCGAACAGAACGCCTCCGGGCTTCTTTAGCCCAAGGCCTTGGTGACTGCGCGCTGCGTCAGCACGCTGATCAGGTTCGCGCGGTACGCGGCCGAGGCGTGCAGGTCGCTGTTCAGGTCGCTCGCGTCGATCTTCACGGCGGCGGCGGAAGCGGCGGTGAAGCTCTTGTTCAGCGCATCCTCCAGCCCTGCATGGCGGAACACGCCGTTGCCCGCGCCGGTGATCGCCACGCGAACGCCGCTGTCGTACTGCGCGAGGAACACGCCGACCAGCGGGAAGTTGGACGCCTTCTGGCGCAGCTTCTCGTACACGGCGCGCTTCGGGATGGGGAAGCGGATCGCGGTGATCAGCTCGTCCTCCTCCAGCGCCGTGGTGAAGAGGCCGAGGAAGAAGTCGTCGGCCGCGATCTCTCGCTTGGAGGTGACGATGGTCGCGCCCGAAGCCAGCACCGCGCTGGGGTAGCAGGCGGCCGGGTCGTTGTTGGCCACCGAGCCGCCGATGGTGCCCATGGCTCGCACCTGCCGGTCGCCGATGCGCGAGGCCAGGTCGGCCAGCGCCGGATAGGCGGCCTTCACGTCGGCGTGGTTCGCCACGTCGAGGTGGCGCGACATGGCGCCGATGGTGATGGCATTGCCGTTCTTCGCGATGCCGGTGAGCTCCTTGATGCCGCTCAGGTCCACGAGCTGCTCGGGTGCCGAGAGCCGCAGCTTCATCGAGGCAAGGAGGGTCTGTCCGCCGGCCAGAGGCTTGCCGCCGGCGGCGATGAGCCTGGCGGCGTCGGCCACGGAAGCGGGCCGTTCGAGTGTGAAGGCGTACATGGCGTGGTTCCTTCTTTGTTTTAGTTGATCAGGGTTTGGCGGCTGCGGCCTGCATCGCTTCCCAGACGCGGGCGGGCGATGCGGGCATGTCGAAATCCTTGACGCCCAGCGGCGCCAGCGCATCGAGCACGGCGTTGATCACGGCCGGCGGCGAGCCGATGGCCCCCGCCTCGCCGCAGCCCTTGGTGCCCAGCGGGTTGTGCGTGCACGGGGTGCACACGGTGTCGAGCTTGAACTGCGGGAAGTCGCCGGCGCGCGGCATGGCGTAGTCCATGAAGCTGCCGGTGAGCAACTGGCCGGTTTCCTTGTCGTAGACGCAGTTCTCGAGCAGCGCCTGGCCGATGCCCTGCACCAGCCCGCCGTGCACCTGGCCCTCGACGATCATCGGATTGATGATGGTGCCGAAGTCGTCCACTGCGGTGAAGCGGTCGACGCGGACCTCGCCGGTCTGCCTGTCGACCTCGACCTCGCAGATGTAGGTGCCGCCCGGGAAGGTGAAGTTGGTCGGGTCGTAGAAGGCGGTCTCGTTCAGGCCGGGCTCCAGCTTGTCGAGCGGGTAGTTGTGCGGCACGTAGGCCGTGAGCGCCACCTGGCCGAACGGGATCTTCTTGTCGGTGCCCTTGACCGTGAACTCACCGTTGGCGAACTCGACGTCGGCGTCGCTCGCCTCCATCAGGTGCGCGGCGATTTTCTTCGCCTTGGTCTCGATCTTGTCCAGCGCCTTCATGATGGCCGCGCCGCCCACCGAGATGGAGCGCGAACCGTAGGTGCCCATTCCGAAGGGCACGCGGCCGGTGTCGCCATGCACCACGTCGACGTTCTCGACCGGAATGCCCAGTCGCGCCGCCACGACCTGCGCGAAGGTGGTCTCGTGGCCCTGGCCGTGGCTGTGCGAGCCGGTGAACACCGTCACGCTGCCGGTCGGGTGCACGCGGATCTCGCCGCACTCGAACAGGCCCGCGCGCGCGCCGAGGGCGCCCGCGATGTTCGAAGGCGCGATGCCGCAGGCCTCGATGTAGCTCGAATAGCCGATGCCGCGCAGCTTGCCCTTGGCTTCGCTCGCCGTCTTGCGCGCCGCGTAGCCGTCGACTTCGGCGAGCACCCGGGCCTTGTCCATGCAGGCATGGAAGTCGCCGGTGTCGTACTGCAGCGCCACCGGCGTCTGGTAGGGGAAGGCGGTGATGAAGTTGCGCTTGCGGATCTCGTCCTGCCCCAGGTTCATTTCCCAGGCGCAGCGCGACACCAGGCGTTCCAGCAGGTAGGTGGCCTCGGGCCGTCCTGCCCCGCGGTAGGCATCGACCGGCGCGGTGTTGGTGAACCAGGCATCCACCTCGACGTAGATCTGCGGCGTGGTGTACTGGCCCGCCAGCAGCGTGGCGTAGAGGATGGTGGGCACCGCGGTCGAGAAGGTCGACAGGTAGGCGCCCAGGTTGGCGTCGGTGTGCACGCGCAGCGCGAGGAACTTGCCGTCCTTGTCCATCGCCATCTCGGCGTGGCTCACGTGGTCGCGGCCGTGCGCGTCCGACAGGAAGCACTCCGAGCGCTCGGCCGTCCACTTGATGTTGCGGTTGAGCTGCCGGGCGGCCCAGGTCAGGCACACGTCTTCCGCATACAGGAAGATCTTGGAGCCGAAGCCGCCGCCCACGTCGGGCGCGATCACGCGCACCTTGTGCTCGGGCAGGCCCAGCACGAAGGCCGTCATCAGCAGGCGCTCGACGTGCGGGTTCTGGTTGGACACGTAGAGCGTGTAGTCGTCGCTCGCCCGGCTGTAGCTGCCGATGGCAACGCGCGGCTCGATGGGGTTGGGCACCAGCCGGTTGTTGACCAGGTCGAGCTTCGTCACATGCGCGGCGCTCGCGAACACCGCGTCGACCGCCGCCTTGTCGCCCAGCGCCCACTTGTAGCACTGGTTGTCGGGCGCCTCGTCGTGCAGGGTGACGCCGCCGGCCTTCTTCGCCGCGTCGGCCACGCTCACGAGCGCGGGGAGCACGTCGTAGTCGACCACCACCGCCTCGGCCGCGTTCTTCGCCTGCTCGACGGTCTCGGCCACCACCATGGCCACGTGGTCGCCGACGTAGCGCACCTTGTTGATCGCCAGGATCGGGTGCATCGGCTCCTTCATGGGGGTGCCGTCGGGGTTGTTGATGAGCCAGCCGCAGGGCAGCCCGCCCATCTTGCCCTCGATGTCCTTGCCGCTGAAGATGCCGATCACGCCGGGCATCTTCAGCGCCTGGGCGGTGTCGATCGATTTGATGGCAGCGTGGGCGTGCGGCGAGCGCACGAAGACCGCATGGCTCTGGTTGGCCAGCGTGATGTCGTCGGTGTAATTGCCGGCGCCGGTCAGGAAGCGATAGTCTTCCTTGCGCCGTAGAGCTTCGCCGATGTGCGGCAGGTTCGAGAAGTCGGAAGCACCCATGATGTCGCTCCCTTCATGCCGTGACGGTTGCCTTGACGGGAGTGCCCGAGGCCATCGCCTCGCCGCCCATCTTCACTGCCTTCACGATGTTCTGGTAGCCCGTGCAGCGGCACAGGTTGCCGTCGAGCAGCTCGCGGATCTCCGACTCGCTCGACTTGGGGTGGTGGGTGCACAGGTCGATGGCGCTCATGACCATGCCGGGCGTGCAGAAGCCGCACTGCAGGCCGTGGCACTCCTTGAAGGCCGCCTGCATGGGGTGCATGGTGCCGTCCGCCTCCGCAATGCCCTCGATGGTGGTGACTTCGGCGCCGGCCGCCTGGGCCACCAGCACGTTGCAGGACTTGACGGCCCGGCCGTTCACGTGGACGGTGCAGGCGCCGCACTGGGCGGTGTCGCAGCCGACGTGGGTTCCGGTGAGATGGAGGTGCTCGCGCAGAGCATGGACCAGGAAGGTGTTGGGAGGAGCGTCGACCGTGACCTGGCGGCCGTTGACCTTGAAAGCGACCTGCATTTGGCTGTCTCCGTAAAAGGTGATGGCTTGTTTGAGCGAAAGCATCTTGGATGCCGACCTTTCGCACTATCCTAGGCAAAACCCTTGACACTTGCACAGACCGCGCGAAATTCTCAAAATGAAACAGCTTGCCATCCGGCAGGCCGGGAAAAGCCTGCATACATGCGCGAAAAACCACGATGTCTGTATCAATCGTTTCGCAGCCTCCTGAGCGTTCCCTGGCCATTGCCCAAGCCCGCCGCGAACTGATCGAAGGCGAATCGCCCGCCCGTGCTCGCGGCGGCGCCTGCATCGATTCGTGGATCACCCGCTCCTGGCAGCGCTGCATCGAGGCTGGTCACAGTCCGCGGCAGCGCGTCAGTTTCGATCCGGTGAGCCGATCGGCCAGCATCGACGTCGCCGAGCGCAACCGGGCGCTGGTCTCCGCGGCCCGCCCGATCATCGACCAGCTCTCGCGCGCCATCGCCGACACCCGCTATTTCGCCGTGCTGACCGACGCCGACGGCATCGTGGTCGACGTGGGCAGGCTACCCGACGGTACCGACGCCGCCACCCGCTATGCGCGAGACCTCGCGCGCATCGGCGTCGACCTGTCGGAACGCGCCATCGGCACCAGCGCCATCGGTACCGCGCTGGCCGAGCAGGAATCGGTCTGGCTGCATCGCGGCGAGCATTTCTTCGACGACACCAGCGTCTACAGCTGCGCCGGAGCGCCGCTCTTCGGTCCCCGGGGCGACTGCATCGGCATGCTCGACCTGACCGGCGTGCAGGTGGTCGAGCGGCCCGAGCTTCGCCACCTGGCGACCCTTTCCGCGCGCAGCATCGAGAACATGCTGGTGAAGCGCGAGCCCTGCGAGCTGCTGCTGCGCCTGGCCTGGCCGGGCAACGCGGGCAGCGAAGCCACCGAGGGCCTGCTGTGCATCGACGCCGTGGGCAACGTGACGGGCGCCAACGCGGCGGCGAGGCAGATGCTGCACCAGCCGCTGCCGCGCAGCGAGCATGCGCTGAACTTCAACGACCTGTTCGCGCTGCCGCTTCACATGATGTTCGACGCGGCCCGCCGCGGCGACGCCGTGCTCGAGGTGCCGCTCTGGTCGGGCCTGCGGGTGCAGGTTCGGCCCCAGCGCGGCGGCAGCGGCGCCACGGCGCCCGCAAACGTTTCCGACAACCGGCCGCGGCTGCGCGACGTGGAAACGGCGCTGATCCGCAAGGCGGTGGCCGACGCGCGCGGCAACGTGGCCGAGGCCGCGCGGGCGCTGGGCATCAGCCGGGCGACGGTCTACCGCAAGCTGTGGCGCGGACGGGCCGCCGGCGCGCCGGACTGAAACGCCGGCTGGCTGTTCAGCCTTCGTTCAGCCTTCGGCATTCAGGCGCCGACCGGCACCTTGTCGAGGAAGCCAGTCACCGAACGCAGCTTGCCTGCATCGACCCGCGCGAAGTCGGTGCCCTGGATGAGATCTTCCGCGCCGCTGGGCCCCAGCGTCCACGAGAAGCGCAGGTGGTCGCCGTGCGAATCGGCCTTGCCCAGCAGGTTGAAGCGGAAGCCCGGATAGCGCTGGTGCACCGCGCCGACGAGAGCGCTGATCTGCTCGTGCCCGCTGGCCTGCGCCATCGGGTCGGCGTAGTGCGCGTCGGCGGTCCAGCCGGCTTCGATGAGTGCGGCGCGGCGCGCGGCATCGGTCTCGTTCCAGACGGCGATGTAGCGTTGGGCGATCGTGGTGGCGTCGTGTGCGGCGGCGTTCATGGTGACGATTCCTTTGGTGGGTTCCGACCCGCAACATCGCGGGGTGAAGGAATGGTCGCGTCGCACGCGATTTGCGTCGATGACGTCGCAGGTCATGGAACAGGGGCAGCAGCCCCCGCCAGTCAGAGTGCGTCGAGCGGAAAGACCGGCCGGCTCACCTTGCTGAACGGAAAGAGGCTGTAGTCCGAACTGGTGACACCGGGGCTGTCGCACTCCACCAGCGCGGCCGACAGCGGTTCGAACACGGGCCGGCAGTACATGCGCGACTTGAGCAGCAGAAAGCGCTCCTTGCGCGGATCGAGCCCCGCGCATTCGAAGACGCCGATGTCCCACGGCTCCTGCGTGCGCTCGGTCACCACGATGCGCGCCGCGCCGATGTCGAAGAGCACCGTGCGCCCCATGCTGCTGCGCTGGCCGGTGTAGGTGGGGCCTGTGATCACGTACTCGCCGTCGGAGATGGCGCGCACCGTGCCCGTCAGGCGCACCGGCGTCTTCTCGAGGCCGATGCCCGCGAGCGAGACCTTGTTGCCCAGCGCCACCGTCGCCTGCGCACCCTCGCCCGCCGCGATGAGCTGCGCCACGGCCTCGGGATCGCACAGCGGCCCCACGCCGATGCCGTGCAGGCCCTGCGCGAGCGCCTCCTGCAGCACGTCCATGGTGTCGCAGCTTCCGCCCGACATGCAGTTGTCGCCATGGTCGAGCAGCAGCACCGGGCGCGTCGCGCCCTCGGCAATCAGCTTCGCGCGCGTGACCGACTCCGCCAGCGGCTCGCTGCGATAGACGAAGGCTTCGCGCTCCGCCCACATCTGCGCCGCGATGCGGTCTGCCGTGGCCTGCGCTCGCTCGGGCGAATGCGCATCGACGACGATCACGCTCATGCACGGTGCCTCGATGTCCGACAGCGAGAAGCCGGCCAGGATCGACACCGCCAGCGACTCGGCCTTCTCGGCCTCGCACGCCGTCTCGATGGCGCGCTTCATCGCGCCGGTGAAGGAGGCGCTGCGCAGCGTGTGCGCCATCAACGGCAGCCGGTGCCAGCGCATCGCCGGCCTGCTGCGGCCGGCGAGCAGGTCGAGCAGCAGGCGGCCGGCGTGCTCGCCGGTCTCGTACATGTCGACGTGCGGATAGGTCTTGAAGCCGACGATCACGTCGGCGTTCTCCACCATCGCCGGCGTGACGTTGGCATGCAGGTCGAGCGCCACGCCGATCGGCACGCCCGGCGCGGCCGCGCGCAGGCGCACCAACAGGTCGCCTTCGCCGTCCACGCTGTTCTGCGCCACCATCGCGCCGTGCAGGTCGAGCAGGATGGCGTCGCAGCCCGGGGCCGCGTCGACGATGCATTGCGTCAGCACCGTGTACGCCTGCGCATCGACCGGCCCGCTCGGATTGGCCGAGGCCGACACCGGCGTGACGACCTCGGCGCCCGCCGCCTCGGCCAGGTCGATGAAGGCCGACATCGCGGTGCGCATGCCCTTGTTGTCGCGGTAGGCCTGCTCGCCGAAGGTCGGGCCGTCGGGGCCGAAGGCCGCGAGCGGCGTGGGCACCGGCGAGAAGGTGTTGGTTTCGTGGTTGAGACGTGCGATCAGTACTTTCATTGCGCAAACTTTCCACCGCTGGCCAGCATGGTGATGTCGCCGAAGCTGGAGCCGTTGCGGTTGTCGGGCCTGAAGGCGAGCGTGTATCCGCCCAGCTCCACGGGAGGCGAAGTCTCGATGCTGCGGCGAAGCGACTCGGTGGTCACCGGCCCCTTCACGCGCTGCAGCGCTTCGGCGAATGCCTTGGCCGTGATGTAGCCCTCCAGGCCCAGGTAGGAGCCCTCGCCCTCGCTGCCCGCAGCCTTGCGCGCGCGCTGGTACTCGTCGACGATGGGAAAGCGCGTCTTCCAGAACGGCGGCATCACCTGCGACAGCACGATGCCGCGGCTCTTGTCGCCCAGCTCCTTGTAGAGCAGGAAGGAGCTGGCCACCGAGTTCGTGTAGATCTGCGGATGCACCGGCGCCGCGACCAGCGCGCGGATGACGTTGATCGCCGGCATGCCCGCCGCGATGACGTACGCCGCCTGCGCACCGCTGGCAATCACCTTCTGCGCGACGCTCGCAAGCTCCTTCTCCTGCGGATCGAAGCGCAGCGACAGCACCGGGGACAGGCCGTTCTTCTGCAGCGCCTCCAGCGCGTCCTTCTCGATGCCCTTGCCGTAGGCGTCGTCGCTCGACACGATGGCGATGCGAACCACGCCCACGGTCTTCAGGTGATTCATCACGCGGTGCACCTCGTCGGCGTACGACTCGCGCACGTGGTAGATCGGCACCTTCGGCCCGCGCAGCACGGCCGCGCCGGTCAGTCCGCCGAAGATGAAACTGTCGTACTTCGCCGCGACCGGCACCATGGCCGCGCCGATGCCCGTACCCATGGTGCCGAAGAGGCAGACCACGCGGTCGGTGCCGAGCAGCTTCTCGGCGTTGGCCGCGGCCTTGTCCGGCGCATAGGCGTCGTCGTAGGTGATCAGCTTGACGGGCCGCCCGCCGATGCCGCCCGCCTTGTTCAGCTGGTCGAACACCAGTTTCTGGCCTTCCATGAACGCAAGGCTGTTGGGCGCCAGCGGGCCGGTCAGCACCGCGGACTGGCCGACAAGAATGGGCTCGGCGGCCGGTGCCGCCGCGGCCCAGGCCAGGCTGAACGCCGCCAGGGCGAAGCGCCAGCCCTTCACGATGCCACCCCCGCGCTTTGCAGCATCGCCTGCAGCAGCACGTTGCAGCCGGCCTCCAGGTGATCGGGCTGCGCGTCCTCGATCTCGTTGTGGCTGATGCCGTCGAGGCAGGGCACGAAGATCATGGCCGCGGGGCACACGCGAGCGAGATACACCGCGTCGTGGCCCGCGCCGCTGATCACGTTCATCCAGCTCATGCCCTGCGCCTGCGCGGCATCACGCACGGCAGACACCAGCTTGGGCGTGAAGGGCTGCGGCGGGAAGTACACCACCTGCTCCACCGACATCTCGACCTTGGCTTTGGCCGAGATGCGCTGCACGGTCTCCTTCAGCGCAGCGTCCAGCGCCGACAGCACCGTGTCGTCGGCCGCGCGCAGGTCGACGCTGAGCTTCACGCGGCCCGGGATCACGTTGCGCGAGTTGGGATAGTTGTCGATCCAGCCGACCGTGCCGCGCGCATGCGGCGCATGGGCCAGCGCGATGCGGTTGACCTCGATCACGAGTTCGGAGGCAGCCAGCAGCGCGTCCTTGCGCAGTTCCATCGGCGTGGGCCCGGCATGGGCCTCCATGCCCTGCACCACCACGTCGTACCAGCGCTGGCCCAGCGCACCCTCGACCACGCCGATCACGCGCTCGTTGGCTTCGAGCACAGGGCCCTGCTCGATGTGCGCCTCGAAGTACGCGCCCACGGGCGACGCTGCCGCCGAGACGGGTGCGCTGCCGGCATAGCCGATGGCAGCCAGCGCCTCGGACACGCTGATGCCGTCGTTGTCGCACTGCGCCAGCGCATGCTCCAGCGTGAAGGCGCCGGCGAACACGCCCGAGCCCATCATCACCGGCACGAAGCGCGAGCCCTCCTCGTTGGTCCACACCGCCACTTCGAGCGGCGCCTCGGTCTGCACCCCGGCGTCGTTCAGGGTGCGGATCACCTCCAGCCCGGCGAGCACGCCGTAGTTGCCGTCGAACTTGCCGCCCGTGGGCTGGGTGTCGATGTGGCTGCCGGTGGCGACCGGCGGCAGCGCGTTGTTGCGGCCGGCACGGCGCGCAAAGATGTTGCCGATGGCGTCCACGCGCACCTCGCAGCCGGCCTCGCGCACCCAGCGCACGAACAGGTCGCGGCCCTGGCGGTCGAGGTCGGTCAGCGCGATGCGGCAGACGCCGCCTTTCTCGGTGGCGCCGAGCTTCGCCAGCTCCATCAGCGAGTTCCAGAGCCGCTGGCCATCGATGCGGAGTTCGGTATGTGATGTCATGGTTTTGCGAGTGAGATGAGAAGTGCGGGAAGCCTCAAGCAAGGCCCACGCCCAGATAGCGGTCTTTCACTTCATGGTCGGCCATGAAGGCTTCGTTGCCGGCCTCGTGCACGATCACGCCCTGCTCCACGATGTAGTGGCGGTCGGCCAGCTGCACGCAGACTTCGAGGTTCTGCTCGACCAGCAAAATCGCCACCCCGGCGGCCTTGATGGTCTTGAGCTGCGCGACGATCTCTTCCACGATCACCGGCGCGAGGCCCTCCACCGGCTCGTCGAGGATCAGCAGGCGCGGATGGTTCATCAGCGCCCGGCCGATGGCCAGCATCTGCTGCTCGCCGCCCGAGAGCTGCCCGCCGCCGTTGCGCCGGCGCTCCTTCAGGCGCGGGAAGATGCGGTAGATGTCGTCCAGCTGCCAGGGCGACTGGCGCCGCAGGCCGAGCAGCAGGTTCTCTTCCACCGTCAGCAGCTTGAAGATGCCGCGGTGCTCGGGCACCAGGCACACGCCGCGCGTTGCGATACGGTGCGCCGGCATGCCCGCGATGTCCGCCCCCTGGAAGCGCACGCGCCCGCTGGTGGGCGTGACCGCGCCCGCGATGCTCTTGAGCGTGGTCGACTTGCCCGCGCCGTTGCGCCCGAGCAGCGTGACCAGCTCGGCCTCGCCCACGGTCATCGACACGCCCTGCAGCACGTGGCTCTTGCCGTAGTGGGCGTGCAGCTTCTCGACTTCGAGGATGTTGTTGCGGGCGCCGCTCATGCCTTGCCTCCGGTGATCATGTTGCCCAGGTAGGCGGTGCGCACGCGCGCATCGGAACGAATGTCGCCCGGCAGCCCCTCGGCCAGCACGCGGCCCAGCTGCATCACGGTGACGGTGTCGGAGATGTCCATCACGATGTTCATGTTGTGCTCGATGAGGACCACGGTGTGCGCGTCGCGCAGGCCGCGGATCAGCTGCTTCATGTCGTCGAGGTCGTCGATGCCCATGCCCGATGTCGGCTCATCGAGGAAAATCGCCTTCGGCCTCGCCGCAAGCGCCATACCCACTTCGAGCCGGCGCTGCTGGCCGTGCGAGAGCTCGGCGGCCGGCGTGTTCGCCAGCCGCTCCAGCCCGATGCGCTGCAGCACCTCGTCGACGATTTGCGTGCAGGCCAGTTCGCCGACCGGCGCGCGCCAGCAGTTCATGGCCTGCCGCGGCGAAACGCCCTGCGCCGCCACGCGCAGGTTCTCGCGCACCGCGAGGCTCGCGAACAGCGCCGTGACCTGGAAGGAGCGCGCCATGCCGCGCTGCACGCGCTTGTGGTCGGGCTCACGCGTGACGTCGTGGCCGTCGAACAGGATGCGCCCGCCGGTGGTCGTGCCTGTGCCGGTAAGCATGTGGAACAGCGTGGTCTTGCCCGCGCCGTTGGGGCCAATCACCGAGTGCACCGTGTTGCGCCGGATCTTCAGGTCGACCCCGCCGAGCGCCGCGAACTTGCCGTAGTGCTTGGTGACGCCGACGGCTTCAATGAGAACGTCGCTCATGCTTTTTCTCCTTGCGCGGCAGGCGAGACAGCTTCGGACGGAACCGTCGGTGCCTTTCGGAAGATGCGCTTCCACGCGCTCTCGCCCAGCCCCCAGAGCCCGCGCTGCATGCCGATGCTCACGCCGATCAGCAGGAGCCCGAGCAGCAGCAGCCAGCGCGGCCACAGCGTGGAGAGCCAGTCGGCCAGCAGCACGTAGAACGCCGAGCCCAGCACCGAGGCGAACAGGTTGCCGGTGCCGCCGATCACGGTGATGACCAGGATCATCTCGCTCGTGTGGTACTCGGCGTTCGACAGCGGCGCAATGCCGGTCATCATGGCGTGCAGCCCGCCCGCGAGGCCGGTGACGGCGCCCGAGATCACGAAGGCCAGCAGCTTGAAGCGCTTGAGGTCGTAGCCGACGGCGGCGGCGCGGTCCTCGTTGTCGCGGATGGCCAGCAGCGTGCGGCCGAAGACCGAATCGGTCACGCGCAGCAGCAGGCCGAAGGCGACCAGGAACACCACGGCCACGAAGGCGTAGTACTTCCAGGGCGTGTCCATGAAGCCGGGGCGCGGCACGTCGAGCAGGCCGTTGTCGCCGCCGGTGAGGCCGGTGGCGGTGTAGGCGATGAAATAGAACATCTGCGCGAAGGCCAGCGTGAGCATCACGAAGTAGGTGCCGCGCTGGCGGATGGCCACCCAGCCCACCACCGCCGCGCCCAGCGCGCCCATCGCCACGGCGGCGAGCAGCGCGAGCGGCATCGGCAGGCTCAGCCGCGTGAGCAGGATGGCGATGGTGTAGCTGCCCAGCCCGAAGAAGATGCCCTGCCCGAAGGACAGCAGCCCCGTGTAGCCCAGCAGCAGGTTGCAGCCCAGCGCGGCCAGCGCGTAGATCAGCACCTCGCTCGCGAGCGAACCCGAGCTCAGCACCAGCGGCAGGCCCAGCACCGCGATCAGCGCCAGGAAGAAAGTGATTTTTCTCGGCATGGCGTGTCCGTTCATGCTTTGCGGCCCAGGAGGCCATGCGGGCGCAGCAGCAGCACGGCCGCCATCGCGATGTAGACCATCAGGCTCGCACCCGGCGGCCAGATGGTGCTCATGAGGCTCTGCACGATGCCGATGAGCAGGCCGCCCACGAGCGCGCCGCCGAAGCTGCCGAGCCCGCCGATCACCACGACAACAAAGGCCACGGCCAGCGCCTCCACGCCCATGAAGGGCTCGGCGCCGCCGGATGGGCGCGGCCAGCACGCCCGCCAGCGCCGCCGTGGCCGCGCCGAGCGCGAACACCAGGCTGAACACGCGGAACACGTTGATGCCGAGCAGCGACACCATCTCCGTCGATTCGCTGCCCGCGCGTACCGCGCTGCCCAGGCGCGTGCCCTCGAGCACCCACCACAGCAGCACCGCGAGCACTGCCGTGAAGCCGATCACGAAGAGCCGGTACTTCGGATAGACGAACGAACCCCACATGACCACGCCCTGCAGCAGGTCGGGCGTGGCGACGCTGTTGCCCAGCGGGCCCCAGAACACGATCACCATCTCCTGCACCACGAGCGCGAGGCCCACCGTGACGAGGATGTGGAATTCATGCGCCTTGGCATACACGCGGCGCAGCAGCAGCTTTTCGGCCAGCCAGCCCAGCGCGCCCACGAAGAGCGGCACCAGCAGCAGCGCCAGCCAGAAGTTCATGCCCCATTGAAGGGCCTGGAAGCAGAGGTAGGCGCCCAGCAGGTAGAAGGCCCCGTGCGCGAAGTTCACGAAGCGCAGCAGGCCGAACACGATGGACAGGCCGACCGCCAGCAGGAAATACAGCATGCCGATGCCGATTCCGTTGATGGTCTGTAGCAGGTAGACGGACATAGGTGTAGGTAATGGCAGACGCTCGGGCACGCTCCCTTTCGGGAACACCGCCGGAACCGGCTTCGCCGGGCCGCAGGTGTTGCCCCCTGCAAGGGGGTAGGCGGCCACACGAAGTGGGCAAGCCTGGGGGTCAGCCCAACTTGCAGCCGGTCTTGTCCACGGCCAGGAAAGACTTGCCCGAGCTGACGACATCGACGTAGTCGGCAGCGTCCTTCATCTTCGACTTGGCCTTGCCCTTGAGCAGGTAGTAGTCCTTCACGACCTGGTGGTCGGCCTTGCGGATTTCCTCTGCGCCGGTGAGGCCGTCGTACTTCATGCCTTCGAGCGCGGCGATCACCGCCTTCTGGTCGACCGAGCCGGCCTTCACGATGCCGTCGATCAGGATCTTGGTGCAGATATACGAGCCGGCGAGGCTGTAGTTAGGCACGATCTTGAGCTTGTCGGCCGTGCGCTTCACCAGGTCCTTGTTGAGCGGCGTATCGGCCGTGTGCCAGTACTGCGCGCCGAAGTAGACGCCGTCGCACAGGTCCGCACCCAGTTCGTCGAACTGCTCCAGTCCCGAGGCCCAGGCCATGAGGATCGTCATGTTCTTGTGCATGCCGAAACTCACCGCCTGGCGCAGCGCAGCCGACGACTGCGCGCCGAAGTTCAGCAGCAGCAGCACGTCGGGCTTGGCGGCCATGGCGTTGGTGAGGTAGCCGCTGAACTCCTTCTCGGTGAGCGAGTGGTAGCTGTTGCCCACGTGCTCGATGCCCTTCTCCTGGAAGATGTTCTTGGCGGCGCTCAGCAGGCCGTCGCCGAACACGTACTGCGGCGTGATGGTGTACCAGCGCTTGGCCTTGGGCATGGAAGCGATCAGCGGGCGCACCGTCTGCTCGATCGCACCGAAGGTGGGCACCGACCAGCGGAAGGTGGCGGGGTTGCAGTCCTTGCCGGTGATCTCGTCGGCGCCCGCGGTGGTGATGAAGAGGCCGCCGGCCTTCTCGGCTTCCTTGCCCATGGCCAGCGCTTCCGACGACAGGATGCCGCCCGCGAAGAACTTCGCGCCCTGCTGCTGCGAGGCTTCCTGCACCTTGCGCACGGCGGTGGCCGGCTTGCCTTCGGTATCGAGCACCGTATAGGCCAGCGGACGCTTCAGCACGCTGCCGTACTGCTCGATGGCCAGCTTCATGCCCAGGTCGGCGAACTTGCCGTTGGCCGCGAAGGCGCCCGACATCGGGACCGGGCAGCCGAATCGGATCGCGTCCGCCGATTGGGCAAAGGCGGCGCGGCCGCCCAGGAGCGAGGCGGGGGCAGCCGACAGGGCGGCCAGCTGAAGAAGTTGTCTGCGTTGCATGAGTTCTCCGGTCGTGGTGGGGAGTAAGGAAAAAGGGATGCCAGCGATCGCGGCGAATTTAAGCGGATAAATTGGATTAATATGCTGGTAAAAACCCTCTAGCAACAGCCGTGCCAAAATCTGCGGCGCTCCCCTTGGGGCCCAATACCTGCTTACAGGTCACCTTCTGTTTTTCCATCGCTCCGAACGCATGAATTCGTCTCCATCTGATCGTGAAATGCCGCGGAACCGGCTTTGCCGGGCCGCTGGCATTGCCCCCGGCGAGGGGGTGGGCGAAGCGACACGAAGTGCGCGCAGCCTGGGGGTGAGCAAGTGAAAGTGGGGCAGAACCGTCCTAAGCGGCAGAAGCTCTCGGACGTCATCGTCGAAGACGTCAAGCGATGGATCGTGGCGGAGCGCAAGCAGCCCGGCGACCGGTTGCCGAACGAGAAGGAACTGATCGAACTCTTCGGCTATTCGAAGAGCACCGTGCGCGAGGCGCTCAAGGCGCTGGAGGTGCGCGGCCTGATCTCCATCCGCACCGGGCCGGGCGGCGGCGCCTACCTGCAGCAGGTGTCGGTGGAGCACGCGTCGGAGCCGCTGCGCAACTTCCTGCACTTCCACCATCTCGATGGCCATCACATCTACCAGCTGCGCAAGGCGCTGGAGCCCGAGTTGGCCGTGAGCGTGGTGGGCAAGCTGACGCCGGAGCAGTTCGAGAAGCTCGAAGAAAAACGTGCGGCTGTGCACGATCGAGCCGACCGGCGAGGACGAACTGCGCATCCAGCGCGAGGCAGAGCTGGCCTTCCACACCATGCTGGCGGAGAGCTGTCCCAATCCGGTGCTCTCCTTCATGTGCCGCTTCCTCAACGACCTGCTGCGCGACCTCGTGGTCTACAAGAAGGCGCTCGACCATCACCACTTCGGCGAGGCGAACGTCGACTACCACACGCAGCTGCTGGCGGCCTACCGCAAGGAAGACGCCGAAGAGGTGCGCCGCCTGATGACCGAGCACATGGTCGATGCCGAGCAGCACATGCACGAGATGGAGGCGCACATCGGCGCCAAGCACCTGCTGCTGCCGAGCGGGCAGCGCTGACTTCTTTTACTTCTTCTTCCGGTGCGCCTGCTCCAGGCACTCCTGGAACGCCAGCACCGCCCGCGACGGCTTCGGAGAACGCCGCAGCAGGCTCACGAAGCGGCACGCGTAGTTGAAGCGCGCCGGCAGCACCGCCTTCATGAGCCCGCGCTCCTCGAACACCTGCGCGTAGTGGTCTGGCAGGAAGCCCAGGAAGCGCCCCGAAAGAATCAGCGTCGCAATCGCCTCCTGGTCGAAACCCGTGGCCATGCGCGAGAGCTTCGCGCGGTGGCTCAGCTCCATGTTGGGCGAGTGGTAGCCCAGCCCCGCGAAATGGTGCTCGCGCAGCCTGGCCCAGGTGAGCTTGTCGTGGCGCACGCCGAAGAGCGGATGCCCCGCGCCGCAATACAGCAGCATGGTCTCGTCGAACAGGTCGGCGTACACCAGGCTCTTGGAGGCGCGGTGCGCCGGGATGATGCCGATCTGGAAGTTGCCCTCCAGCACACCCTGCTCGATGGCGTTGATCGAGCCCACGTGCACGGCCAGCCGCACCTCGGGCGCGATCTCGGTGAAGCGCGCGATCGCCTGGCCGATGCGCGCCTGCGGGTTGGTGGCCGTCTTGTCGAACAGCGCCACGTCGAGCTGGCCGCCCATGCGGTTGTGGATGTCGTCGATGCTGCCGCGGAAGGCGTCGACCGAGGCCAGCAGGCGCAGCGTCTCGTCGTAGACGCGCTGCCCCTCGGCGGTGAGCGCGAAGCCCGCCCTGCCCCGGCGGCACAGCACCAGTCCGAGGCGCGTTTCGAGATCCTTCACGTGGCGGCTCACGGTGGAGGTGCCGATGTTCAGCTCCAGTTCCGCGGCCGCCATGCCGCCGCAGTCGACCACGCTCTTGAACACCTTGAGCAGGCGCAGGTCCATGTCGCTGAGCTGCCCCAGAACGGCGCGGTTGCGGGCACCGCTTTGGGTACCGTCTTCGGCTTTGGCCTTTACTTGCATGAAACGTCAAGTGAACATTGATATTGCGCCATTCTCCACACTGAAGGCTCTACGAACAATCGGCGCATTCCCATCACCCCGGAACCCGCCAGCGCGGGAAACGCCATGACCATCGCAACGCCCGTCACCGAACCGACGCCCGCCGTGCGCACCGACGCCGCCTGGCTCGACGCGCACTGGATGCCCTACACCGGCAACCGCAACTTCAAGGCCGATCCGCGGATCGTCGTGGAAGCCAAGGGCGCCTACTTCACCGACGCCGACGGCCGCAAGATCTTCGACGGCCTCTCGGGCCTGTGGTGCTCGGGCCTGGGCCACGGCCGCCCCGAGATCACCGAGGCGGTGAGCCGCCAGATCGCCAAGCTCGACTACTCGCCCGCCTTCCAGTTCGGCCATCCGCTCTCGTTCGAGCTGGCCAACAAGATCAAGGAGATGACGCCCGCCGGCCTCGACTACGTCTTCTTCACCGGCTCCGGCTCGGAAGCCGCCGACACCTCGCTGAAGCTGGCGCGCGCCTACTGGCGCACCAAGGGCCAGGCGAGCAAGACGCGCCTGATCGGCCGCGAGAAGGGCTACCACGGCGTCAACTACGGCGGCATCTCGGTCGGCGGCATCGCGGCCAACCGCAAGCTCTTCGGCCAGGGCGTGGAGGCCGACCACCTGCCGCACACGCAGCTCGCCTCCAATGCCTTCACGCGCGGCATGGCCGACAACGGCGTCGAGCTGGCCGACCGCCTGCTGGACATCATCGCGCTGCACGACGCGTCGAACATCGCGGCCGTGATCGTCGAGCCCTTCGCGGGCTCGGCCGGCGTGGTGATCCCGCCCAAGGGCTACCTGAAGCGCCTGCGCGAGATCTGCACCGCCAACAACATCCTGCTGATCTTCGACGAGGTCATCACCGGCTTCGGGCGTTGCGGCGCGCTCACCGGCGCCGAGGCCTTCGGCGTGACGCCCGACATCATGAACATCGCCAAGCAGATCACCAACGGCGCGCAGCCGATGGGCGCGGTGGTCGCGAGCAAGGACATCTACGACACCTTCATGGCAGCGGGCGGCCCCGACTACATGCTCGAGTTCCCGCACGGCTACACCTACAGCGCCCACCCGGTGGCCTGCGCCGCCGGCATCGCCGCGCTGGACGTGCTGCAGAAGGAAGACATGATCGGCCGCGTGCAGGCGCTGGCGCCGCATTTCGAGAACGCAGTGCACAGCCTGAAGGGCAGCAAGCACATCACCGACATCCGCAACTACGGCCTCGCCGCCGGCCTGACCATCGCCGCGCTGCCGGGCGAGCCCGCGCGCCGCCCGTACGAGATCGCGATGAACTGCTGGAAGAAGGGCTTCTACGTGCGCTACGGCGGCGACACCATCCAGCTCGCGCCGCCCTTCATCACGGAGAAGGCCGAGATCGACCGCCTGGTGAACGCGCTGGCCGACGCGCTGGCCGAGACGGCCTGATCTTCTAGCGTCTTTCAGCGGCTGTAGGCAGCGCCCGCGAGCGGCGCGGTCCTACACCTCGGCGCCCCGCAGGTTCGCAGAATCTGTCGGGCCGCCGATGACCACGCTGCAGACAGACATCCCCGCCCGCCTCGACCGCCTCCCCTGGTCGCGCTGGCACTGGCGCGTGGTGATCGCGCTGGGCGTGGCCTGGGTGCTCGACGGGCTGGAGGTCACGCTGGTGGGCTCCATCGGCGCGGTGCTGGAGCGGCCCGACACGCTGGGGCTCACGGCCGGCGAGATCGGGCTGTCGGGCTCGGTGTACGTCGCGGGCGCGGTGCTCGGCGCCCTACTCTTCGGGCGCATGACCGACCGGCTCGGGCGCAAGAAGCTCTTTCTCATCACGCTCGCGGTCTACACCGTCGGCACGCTGGCAACGGCCTTCTCGCCGAACTTCGCCTTCTTCGCACTGTGCCGGTTCGTCACCGGGCTGGGCATCGGCGGGGAGTACGCGGCCATCAACTCGGCCATCGACGAACTGATTCCGGCGCGGGTGCGCGGGCGCGTGAACCTCGCGATCAATGGCAGCTTCTGGATCGGTGCGGCGCTGGGCGCGGCGCTCAGCCTCGTGCTGCTCGACGCACGCGTGATCGGGCCGGTGTGGGGCTGGCGAGCCGGCTTCGCACTCGGCGCGGTGCTGGCGGTGGCCATCCTGCTGGTGCGGCGCCACGTGCCCGAGAGCCCCCGGTGGCTGGTCGCGCACGGGCGGGCCGACGAGGCGAAACGCATCGTCGAGCGCATCGAGGCGGAGGTCGAGGCGCAGCACGGCCCGCTGCCGGCGCCGCCGGGCTTCGTCGTGAACTACACGGCCGCGCGGCCCAACAGCCCGCCCATGCGCCAGGTGGCGCGCGTGCTGTTCAAGCGCTATCCGCAGCGCAGCGTGGTCGCGCTGGCGCTGATGATTTCGCAAGCCTTCTTCTACAACGCGATCTTCTTCACCTACGCGCTGGTGCTCACCCGCTTCTACGGCGTGCCCGAGGGCGACGTGGCGCTCTACATCTTTCCGTTCGCGCTGGGCAACGTGCTGGGACCGCTGCTGCTGGGACCGCTCTTCGACAGCGTGGGCCGGCGCCGGATGATCGCGGCGACCTATGTGCTCGCGGGCATCGGCCTCGCGCTGACCGGCTGGGCCTTCATGCAGGGCTGGCTCGACGCGCGCGGGCAGGCGCTGTGCTGGTCGGCGGTGTTCTTCCTGGCATCGGCCGCGGCGAGCTCTGCGTATCTCACGGTGAGCGAGGTGTTTCCGCTGGAGATGCGCGCGATCGCCATCGCCATCTTCTACGCGATCGGCATGGGCGCGGGCGGCTTCGCGGCGCCGCTGCTGTTCGGCCTGCTGATAGAGACTGGCAGCCGTGGTGCGGTGATGGTGGGCTACTGCATCGGCGCCGGGCTGGTCATCGTGGCGGGACTGCTGGCGCTGCGCCATGCGGCCGATGCGGAGCGCAAGCCGCTGGAGGAAGTGGCGCCGCCTTTGGCCTCCGAGGCCGGTGGGGAGCGGTGAGCGCCTGACTACCGGTCAGAGCGCGCAGGTCCGGAAACCGAAGAAACCGTCGTCGCGCCCGGGCAGCGCGAAACCGCGGCGGCGCAGCGAGCGCAGGCGCGCGCGCGTAGCGAACGAGGCCCCGCGCAGTACGCGCGCCCGTCCGAAGACCGCTGCCGGATCGAACTCGGTGCCCGCGCTCCACGGGTCGGCCCGATAGCCGGGCCAGGGCTGCAGGGTGCCGGCGGTCCACTCGTGCACGTCGGCCCAGCGGAAGCCGCGGCGCGCCGCCATATGCGCGGCGATCTCCCATTCGACCTCGGTCGCCACACGCCGCCCGGCCCAACGCGCCCAGGCATCGGCCTCCCACCAGCTCAGGTGCACGGCACTGTGGTGGCCCGCCGCGCGCACGGTGGCGCCAAAGCGCTGCTGCAGCACCGAGCCGCCCGTGCCGTTGCGCGCCGCGCCGATCTGCTCGATGTGGCGCGGCCCGCGCCGGCCCTCTACCTGCGCCGAGAGCCAGCGCCAGCCTTCGCCGTGCCAGAGCTCCTCGCGGTCGTAGCCGCCGTCCTCGACGAACTCGACGTACTGGTTCCAGGTGACGGGCTGGGCGTCGATCTCGAACTCGGGCACGTCCACCCGGTGCGCCGCGCGCTCCTGCGCGAAGGCGAAGCCGCTTTCGGGCATGCCCAGCTCCCAGCGCGTGGCCGGCAGCAGCAGCGGCTCGCGCGTGACGGCCATGGGCGCCTGCTCGACGCCCAGGGGCAGCCCCATGGTCTGCGCCATCACCACGAACTGCTCGCCGCGCATGTCCTCGTGGAACAGGGCGAGGCGGTAGAAGTACAGGCCGGCGTCGGTCTCGGCGGCGTTGTCCAGCAGCTCGAGCGTGCTTTCCAGGGTTTCGAGCAGGTAGGCCTTGGTCTGGGCGAGGTCCGGCAGGTCGGGCGGCCAGCGGCGTCCCGGGCCGGAATGGGCAGGGTTCCACCAGTCGTCCGCACCGGGGTCGATGGCGGCCAGCCGCGTGGGCCGCATCGGGCAGTCGGCGCCGAAGGCACGCTGGGTGTTGCGCCCGATCCACCATTCGGCGAACCAGCCGATGTGGCCGGCCAGCCAGGCCGCGGGCACCACGCCGTCTTCGTCGGACCCCGGCGGCCGGGCGAGCGCTTCGGCGCCCAGCGCCTGCTCGTAGAGCGACAGAAGGTGCAGCGTGTGGTTGCGCGCGTCGATCAGCGCCAGCGAAAGAAGCTCCCGGCCGGCCCGGCACATGTCGGGCGAATCGATCGAATGGGGCTGGCCAGCTGCGCCCGAAGGCGTGGAAGGCGGAAGGCGCGAGGACATGGACGATTATGGCGACCGGCTCCCCCGCGACGCCGGCCGGCCGGCCCGCATTCCGGGTAAACCCCTGCCCCGGTTGCAAGGCAATACAAAGGTTCACCGGGGTAACATCGCGGGCTTTGCGCAGCCCCCACCAGGGGCCGGCGCTCCACCTTCGGGATTCGTGGGAGACACCCCCTTGTCTGCATTCCTCAAGTTCGCGACCGGCATGGACTGGATCAGCGAAAAACTCGGCAAGATCGCTGGCTACGCCGTCCTGGCGGCATCGCTCATCTCGGCCGGCAACGCACTCATCCGCTACGGCCTCGATTTCAGCAGCAACGCCTGGCTCGAGATCCAGTGGTACCTGTTCGCGGCCACCGTGATGCTGGGCGCCCCCGTGGTGCTGCGCTTCAACGAGCACGTGCGCGTGGACATCATCTACGGCAAGCTCAAGGGCTACGGGCCGGTCTACGTCGACCTCTTCGGCCTCATCTTCTTCCTGCTGCCGGTGATGGGCCTCTTCACCTACCTCACTTGGCCCTTCTTCTGGAACATGTGGGTCACGGGCGAGATGTCGGGCAACATCGGCGGCCTCATCCGCTGGCCCGCGGCGCTGCTGATGCCCGTGGGCTTCGCGGCGATGTTCCTGCAGGGCGTCTCGGAAATCATCAAGCGCATCGCCTACCTGCGCGGCCTGATCGAGATGGACACGCACTACGAGAAGCCGGTGCAGTGACGGGCGCAGTTCCCCGCGCCCTTACGCCACCGCCCTCTCCCGCACCGCAGGACAAGTAGAAATGCACATGGAAAATTTCGCCCCGATCATGTTCGCGGGGCTCGTGGTGATCATGCTGATCGGCTTCCCGGTCGCGTTCTCGCTCTCGGCCCTCGGCCTGATCTGCGGCTTCTTCGCCATCGAGATGGGCTGGTTCCCGGCCGGCTTCATGGCCAACCTGCCGCTGAACGTCTTCGGCATCCTCTCGAATGAAACGCTGCTCGCCATTCCGTTCTTCACGTTGATGGGAGCGGTACTGGAGAAATGCGGGCTCGCCGAGGACATGCTCGACTCCATGGGCCAGCTCTTCGGCCCGGTGCGCGGCGGCCTCGGCTACTCGGTGATCATCGTGGGCTTCATCCTCGGCGCCATCACCGGCACGGTGGCCGGCCAGGTGATCGCGATGGCGATGATCTCGCTGCCGATCATGATGCGCTACGGCTACAACATGCGCTATTCCACCGGCGTGCTGGCGGCCTCGGGCACCATCACGCAGCTGGTGCCGCCCTCGCTGGTGCTCATCGTCATGGCCGACCAGCTCGGCACCGACGTGGGCCAGATGTACAAGGGCGCATGGGGCCCGTCGATCCTGCAGGTGATCATCTTCGCGATCTACACCTTCATGGTCGGTCGCCTCTACCCGAGCTACGTGCCGGGCCTGCCGGCCAGTGCGCGCACGCTCAACGGCTGGGCGCTGTGGGGCAAGTGCCTGCGCGGCATCATTCCGTCGGCCATCCTGATCTTCGCGGTGCTCGGCTCGATGGGCGGCCTGCCCTTCATGGACAAGGCCATCGCCACGCCGACCGAAGCCGGCGCCATGGGCGCGGTGGGCTCGCTGGTCCTCGCGCTGATCCACCGCCGCCTGAACTGGCAGCTGCTGAAGGACGCCATGGAAGGCACCATGCGCCTGACGGCCATGGTGGTGTTCATCCTGATCGGCTCGCGCGTGTTCTCGCTGGTGTTCCAGGGCGTGGACGGCGCCAAGTGGATCGAGCACATGCTCTCGGGCCTGCCCGGCGGCCAGGTCGGCTTCCTGATCGCGGTGAACATCTTCGTGTTCTTCCTCGCGTTCTTCCTCGACTTCTTCGAGATCGCCTTCATCATCCTGCCGCTCTTGGGCCCGGTGGCCCACAAGCTGGGCATCGACATGGTGTGGTTCGGCGTGCTGCTGTGCGTGAACATGCAGACCTCGTTCATGCACCCGCCCTTCGGCTTTGCGCTGTTCTATTTGCGGGGCATAGCGGACACGCTCTTCAAGAACGGGGCGCTGCCCAAGAAGGTGGAGTCGCGCGACATCTACCTGGGCGCGGTGCCGTGGGTGGCGATGCAGCTGCTGCTGGTGGCCATCGTGATCTTCTTCCCGCAGACGGTCACCGTGTTCCTCGAGAAGGAAAAGGTCGTCGACATCGACAAGGTCAACCTCGACATGCCGGTGGAAGAGCAGCCCAGCTCGCCCGACAACAACGGCGTGAACATGGAAGACCCGTTCGGCAACGAGAAGAAGGACGAGTCCTCCACGCCGCCGCCGTCCACCGATGCGCCGCCGGCTTCCGGTGAAGCCGCCAAGCCGTGAGCGACCGAGCCCACGGCCCCGCTGAAGAACCAAAACAACAAGACGACGACAACAGCCCCGGCGACGAAGCAGCCGGGGCAATCATCGAAAGCCCCGCCTTCCCGCCGCTGCTGCGCACGCTGGCGGTGGTGCTGGTCGTCGACCTTTTCGCCTTCGCGATCTGGAGCCTCCCCTCGCTGCGCACGGCCGACTGGTCGGCCAGCGCGCTGGTGGTGATGGGCATCGCGGCGCTGTGCGTGGTGTGGGTCGGCTACTGGATCGTCTACAGCCGCACCCGGCTCGAAGGCGACGTGCTGGTGCAGACCTGGCTCTGGGACAAGCGCGTGAGCGCGCAGGAAGTGGCGCAGCTCAAGCTGGTGCACATCCGCATGCTGGAGCGCGTGATCGCACCGCGCCTGCTGGTGCGCCGGCGCTTCGGCGGCATGACCTGGTTCCACTCGGCCGACGCCGCCGTGCTCGTGGCCTTCGGCGAGCAGGTGGCGAAGCGGACCATTCCGCCCACGCCGCCGCAGGCATAGCGAACCCTATCGGCGCAGCAGCCGCTGCATCGCTTCGCCGATGGCCTGCGGCTTGTCGGCGCCATCACCGGCCGGGCAAATGGCAGCCTGCTCCCTCTCCTTGCCCTTCGGACCCACCGCGGCGTGGAGCCGCTCGCAATCACAGCGCAGCCGGCCCTTCAGCGCCTTCGTGCGCGCATCGCGCAGTTCGGCCACCCAGCACGAATCGCCGCAGCCGCAGGAACGGTACTCCAGCACCTCGCCGGGCGTGTTCCACGGCAGCGTATAGCTGCCCGTGCCGCCGGCGGCCTGGGCGGCCGGAGCGAGCGCGGCCATGAAGAGCAAAGCGGCGAGGGACGACGTTCGGAGCATCGGGCGGGACCTGCTGGAAAGTGGAAAGCCGCGCATCGACGAAAAAAAGCCCCGCCGGGACCGGCAGGGCTTCCTGTTCGACGAGGCGAGGCCTCTTACAGCTTCTGCTGCTGCATGAAGCGGTCGAAGGTGCCTTCGGTGTAGCGGAACCAGGCGTTCTGGTCGGCCAGGAATTTCGACCAGTCGCCGTAGATCTTCTTCCACTCGGGGTTGGTGTTGTTCAGGTCCGAGTAGATCTGCTGGGCCGACTTGAAGGCGGCGTTCATCACGTCCTGCGAGAACGGGCGCAGCTTGGTGCCCGAGCCGACGAGCTGCTTCAGCGCGATCGGGTTCTTCGAGTCGTACTTGGCCGTCATCGTGATGTTGGCGTGCGAGGCAGCCGCTTCGACGATGGCCTTGTACTCGGCCGACAGGCCTTCCCATGCCTTGGTGTTGATGTAGAAGTCCAGCTCGGGGCCGCCTTCCCACCAGCCGGGGTAGTAGTAGAACGGGGCGATCTTGTTGAAGCCCAGCTTCTGGTCGTCGTAGGGACCGACCCACTCCAGGCCGTCCAGCGTGCCCTTCTCGAGCGCGGGGTACAGGTCGGCGCCGGGAATGGATTGCGGGATCACGCCGAAGGGCTCGAGCACCTTGCCGGCGAACGGGTTGGTACGGAACTTCAGGCCCTTCAGGTCGGCGACCGACTTGATCTCCTTGCGGAACCAGCCGCCCATCTGCGCGCCCGTGTTGCCGCCGGGCAGGTTGATGATGTTGTACTTGGCGTAGAAGGCGCGCATCAGCTTCAGGCCGTTGCCTTCGTACATCCAGGCGTTCTGCTGGCGGGTGTTCATGCCGAAGGGCACTGCGCAGCCCAGGCAGAAGGTCGGGTCCTTGCCGTAGAAGTAGTACGGAGCCGTGTGGGCCATTTCGACCGAGGCGTTCTGCACGCCGTCGACCACGCCGAACGCGGGCATCAGCTCGCCGCCGGCATGCACGGAAATCTGGAACTTGCCGCCCGACATGTCGCTGACGCTCTTCGCGAACACTTCGGCCGTGCCGTAGATGGTGTCCAGCGACTTGGGAAAGCTCGACGCCAGGCGCCAGCGAACTGCGGCTTGCGCGTGAACCGCGGGGGCGATGCCGGCAGCCAGAACGCCGGCGATGCCGGCGTTTTTGATGAGGGAACGACGATCCATTAGATAGCTCTCCGAGTTCTTTGAAAAAACGAAACGCGGCTTGTGACCGCGTTGGGGACTTTTGTGTAAGTCCCGGGGATTGTAAAAACGCGCTTACACGTCCCGGGGCGGGTTTACCCTGCGCTGTTGCCGCTATTGCGAACGAATCGCTCGCGGATCGACGCCTCGATGCCGATCGCATCCAGCCCGATGGATGCGAGCAGCCTGGCCGGATCGCCATGCTCGATGAAGCGGTCGGGCAGGCCCAGCTGCAGCACCGGCTTCTGCACGCCGGCCGCCTGCAGCGCCTCGAGCACCGCGCTGCCCGCGCCGCCCATGATCGCGCCCTCTTCCAGCGTGACGATGGCATCGTGCGTGCCCGCGACCTTCAGCAGCAGCTCGACGTCGAGCGGCTTGGCCCAGCGCATGTTGACCACCGTGGCGTCGAGCGATTCCGCCGCCGTGAGCGCCGGATACAGCAGCGTGCCGAAGGCCAGGATGGCGATGCGCCGGCCTTCGCGGCGGATCTCGCCCTTGCCGAAGGGCAGCGCATCGAGCGTGAGATGCGGCGCGGCGCCGGCACCCGAACCGCGCGGATAGCGCACGGCCACCGGATGGTTCTGCTCGTATGCGCTGGTCAGCAGCTGGCGCGTTTCGCGCTCGTCGGCCGGACAGGCGATGCTCATGTTCGGAATGCAGCGCAGGAACGGGATGTCGTACGCGCCCGCGTGCGTCGCGCCGTCGGCACCCACGAGGCCAGCGCGGTCGAGCGCGAACACCACCGGCAGGTTCTGGATGGCGACGTCGTGGATCAGCTGGTCGTAGGCGCGCTGCAGGAAGGTCGAGTAGATCGCGACCACCGGCTTCAGCCCTTCGCATGCGAGGCCCGCGGCGAAGGTCACGGCGTGCTGCTCGGCGATGCCGACGTCGTAGTAGCGGTCGGGGAAGCGCTTCTCGAATTCGACGAGCCCCGAGCCCTCGCGCATCGCGGGCGTGATGCCCACGAGGCGGCCGTCGGCCGCGGCGGTGTCGCACAGCCACTGGCCGAACACCTGCGTGAAGGTCTGCTTGGGTGCCGAGGCCGGCTTGACCAGCCCCACCTGCGGGTCGAACTTGCCGGGGCCGTGGTAGGCCACGGGGTCGGCCTCGGCCAGCTTGTAGCCCTGACCCTTCTTCGTGACCACGTGCAGGAACTGCGGGCCGTCGAGGTGCTTGAGGTTCTCGAGCGTGGGCACCAGCGAATCGATGTCGTGGCCGTCGATCGGGCCGACGTAGTTGAAGCCGAACTGCTCGAACAGCGTGGCCGGCACGACCATGCCCTTGGCATGCTGCTCGAGCCGCTTGGCCAGCTCGAACAAGGGCGGCGCATTGCGCAGCACGCTCTTGCCGACGTTCTTGGCGGCGGCGTAGAAGTTGCCGCTCATCAGTTGAGCCAGGTAGCGGTTGAGCGCGCCCACCGGCGGGCTGATCGACATGTCGTTGTCGTTCAGGATCACCAGCAGCTTGCAGTCGCACACGCCCGCGTTGTTCAGGGCCTCGAAGGCCATGCCGGCAGTAAGCGCGCCGTCGCCGATGATGGCCACGGTGTAGCGGTCCTCGCCCTTCTGCTTGGCAGCCATGGCCATGCCGAGCGCGGCCGAGATGCTGGTCGACGAGTGGGCGGTGCCGAAGGTGTCGTACTCGCTCTCGTTGCGCTGCGGAAAGCCCGAGATGCCGCCGATCTGCCGCAGCGTGGGCATGCGCTCGCGCCGGCCCGTGAGGATCTTGTGCGGATAGGTCTGGTGGCCCACGTCCCACACCAGCCGGTCGTGCGGCGTGTTGAACACGTGGTGCAGCGCGACCGTGAGTTCGACCGTGCCGAGATTGGAGCTCAGGTGGCCGCCGGTGCGGGAAACGTTGTCGAGCACGCAGGCGCGCACCTCGTCGGACAGCTGGCGCAGCTGGGCCCGGTCGTATTTGCGGATGGGCGAAGGGTCGTGGAGTGTGGGAAGCAGCGGAGCAGCCATGGGGGAGGTTTGTTCTTTTCTCTCAGCGGTCGCGGTCGACCACCATGTGGGCCAAGGCGCGCAACGCGGCGGTATCGGCCAGGCCGCTGCGCTCCAGCGCGGCGAGCGCGTCGGCCAGCAACTGGCGGGCCTGGGCGCGGGCGCCGTCGAGGCCGAGCAGCGACACGTAGGTGGGCTTGTCGGCCGCGGCGTCCTTGCCGGCGGTCTTGCCCAGGGTCTGCGAATCGGCCGTGACGTCGAGGATGTCGTCGACCACCTGGAACGCGAGGCCGATGGCCGCGCCGTAATCGCGCAGCGCGGCCAGCGCGGCAGCGCTCACCGTGCCGCAGGCGGCGCCCATCTCGACGCTGCCCTGCAGCAGCGCGCCGGTCTTCAGGCGGTGCATCTCGCGCAGTTGCGCTTCGTTCAAGGCGATGCCGACGCTGGCAAGGTCGATGGCCTGGCCGCCGGCCATGCCCTGGCTGCCCGCGGCGCGCGCGAGCAGGCGGCACAGCAGGGCCTGGGTGGCGGCGGGAATCTCGTCGCCTTCGGGGGTGAGCAGCTCGAAGGCCAGCGCCTGCAGCGCGTCGCCGGCCAGCAGGGCATCGGCTTCGCCGAACTTGACGTGCACCGTGGGCTTGCCGCGGCGCAGCACGTCGTTGTCCATGCACGGCAGGTCGTCGTGCACCAGCGAATAGGCGTGGATCAGCTCGGTGGCGCAGGCCGCGCGCAGGGCCGCGGCCTTGTTGCCTCCCACGGCCTCGCTGGCGGCCAGCACCAGCAGCGGCCGCAGCCGCTTGCCGCCGTCGAGCACGGCGTAGCGCATGGCGTCGCCCAGCAGCACCGGGGCATCGACACCGACCCAGCGCGACAGCGCAGACTCGACATTCGCCAGGTGGGGTTCGCTCCAGCCGGCGAGCGTGCGGGCGTCCCAGTGGCCGGAATTCAGCGTGGCGGCGCTCATTCAGGCGTCCAGACCTTCAGGCTGCCCGAATCGAGCACCTTGATCTGGTCTTCGACCGCCTGCAGCTTGTCGCGGCAGAAGGCCAGCAGCGCCGCGCCGCGCTGGTAACTGACTAGCAGCTGGTCCAGCGGCAGCTGGCCCGACTCGAGTTCCGCGACCAGTTGCTCCAGTTCCTGGAGCCCGGCTTCGTAACTGGCTGGCAGCGGACCCGTGTCGGGCGTTGCCGCCGGGCTGGACGAGGAAGGAGGGGGCACCTTGGGCATGCAAGCGAAACGTGGGTGAAACGAGGCATTTTAGGACCGTGACCGGAACAAGTGGCGGGCGGGCCGCCCCCTCCTCTGGCGGAGGCCGATCGCACATTGCGAAACGGCGCGGGAAGCCGGGAGGCCGAAAAAATGGCCCCGGGTACAATGCGAACTTCTCTCGTTGACGACGTTCAACACTGCTTCGGGCCGCCGAATCCTCCTGGCGGCGCCTTCCGTTCTTTTCTTCCTTTTCTCCCTGTGGGGAGCTTGGTCAGGTCCTCCATGTCTGATTTAAGTCTTCAACTGCAGCAGGCCGCGAGCCAACTTCCAGTTTCCGCGTATTTCGACGAGGCGCTCTTCGCCCGCGAGATGCAGAACCTTTTCTCGCGAGGGCCCCGCTATGTCGGCCATCGCCTGGCCGTGCCCGAGATGGGCGACTTCCACACCCTGCCCCAGGAGCACCAGGGCCGCGCCCTCGTCCACACGCCCAAGGGCGTGGAGCTGATCTCCAACGTCTGCCGCCACCGCCAGGCCCTGATCCTGCAGGGCCGCGGCCAGCTCGAAGAGCCAGTCGGGCGGCAACATCGTGTGCCCGCTGCACCGCTGGACCTACGCCGCGGCCGACCCGCGCACCACCGGCACGCTGATCGGCGCCCCCCACTTCGAGCAGGACCCCTGCCTGAACCTGCACAACTACCCGCTCACGGAGTGGAACGGCCTGCTGTTCGAGAAGAACGCCGACGGCTCCGGCCCCGACGTGGCGGCCGACATGGCCGGCCTCGGCCCGCAGGCCGACCTCGACTTCTCGGGCTACGCGCTCGATCGCGTCGAGCTGCACGAGTGCAACTACAACTGGAAGACCTTCATCGAGGTCTACCTCGAGGACTACCACGTCGGCCCGTTCCACCCCGGCCTGGGCAGCTTCGTCACCTGCGACGACCTGCGCTGGGAGTTCAAGCCGCGCTATTCGGTGCAGACGGTGGGCGTGGCCAACCGCCTGGGCCGCGCGGGCAGCCCGGTCTACCAGAAGTGGCAGGAGCAGCTGCTCAAGTACCGCGAGGGCAAGCCGCCCAAGTACGGCGCCATCTGGCTGACCTACTATCCGCACGTGATGGTCGAGTGGTATCCGCACGTGCTCACGGTGTCGACCCTGCACCCCGTGAGCCCGACGAAAACGCTCAACATGGTCGAATTCTTCTACCCCGAGGAAATCGTCGCCTTCGAGCGCGAGTTCGTCGAGGCCCAGCAGGCCGCCTACATGGAGACCTGCGTGGAGGACGACGAGATCGCCGAGCGCATGGACGCCGGCCGCCGCGCGCTGATGCTGCGCGGCGACAACGAGACCGGCCCCTACCAGAGCCCGATGGAAGACGGCATGCAGCAGTTCCACGAGTGGTACCGCAGCGCGATGCAGAACGCCTGAGTCGATGACTGCCTCATCGACGGGTGTTTCAGGAACACCGCGGAACCGGCTTTGCCGGGCCGCTGGTGTTGCCCCCCGGCGAGGGGGTGGGGAGAAGCGACACGAAGTGCGCGAAGCCTGGGGGAGAACCAATAGTGCAAGCCCTGTGGATGGTGCTCGGCGCCTTCTTGTTCGCCACGATGAGCGTGGTCGTGAAAGTCGCCTCGGCGTGGTTCAACAGCGGCGAGATGGTGCTCGGGCGCGGCCTGATCGGCATCGTCTTCCTCTGGCTGCTGGCACGCAACCGCGGCGTGTCGCTGGCCACGAAGTATCCCGGCATGCATGCCTGGCGCAGCACCATCGGCGTTGTGTCGCTCGGCGCGTGGTTCTATGCCATCGCCCACATGCCGTTGGCCACGGCCGTCACGCTCAACTACATGAGCAGCGTGTGGGTCGCGGCCTTCCTGGTCGGCGGCGCGCTGCTGGCCTGGGTGCCGGTGCCCGGACGCGACGGCCGCGTGGAGCGCCCGCCGCTGCAAGGCACGCTGGCGATGACCGTGCTCGCGGGCTTCGTGGGCGTGGTGCTCATGCTCAAGCCCACGGTGAACGGCAACGAAGGCTTCGCGGGCCTGCTGGGGCTACTTTCGGGGCTGACGGCCGCCTTCGCCTACATGCAGGTGGTGGCGCTCTCGCGCATCGGTGAGCCGGAGCTGCGCACGGTCTTCTACTTCGCGGTCGGCTCGGCCGTGGCCGGCGGCATCGCCACGGCCTTCACCGGGTTTTCGGGCGACAGCTCCTGGACATGGCAGCATGCGCTGTGGCTGCTGCCGATCGGGCTGCTCGCCGCGCTCGGCCAGCTGTGCATGACGCGCGCCTACGCCACCGCCAAGACGCAGGCCGGCACGCTGGTGGTCGCCAACCTGCAGTATTCGGGCATCGTCTTCGCGGCGTTCTACGGCGTGGTGCTGTTCCACGAACGCATCGACGCCGCGGGCTGGGCCGGCATGGCCCTTATCATCGCCAGCGGCATTGCTGCAACCGTGTTGCGACAACGGGCCGTGCCCAAGGCGCCGGCCGAGGAACACTGACGCAGGCAGCGTGCATTTCCAGATTCCCCAAGGAGCAAGCGCCATGTACGACACCCTCATCTCCGCCGAACAACTGCAGCAGCTGCAGGCCAGCGGCAAGCCCTTCATGGTGTTCGACTGCAGCTTCGACCTCATGAAGCCCGAAGCCGGCGCGCAGCAATACGCGGCCGCGCACATTCCAGGCGCGCTCTACGCCAACCTCGACACCGACCTCAGCGCGAAGCACGGTGCCCCCGGCGCGCACGGCGAAGTCGTCGTGGCAAAGGAAGACGGCGTGCCCGCATCGGGAGGGCGCCATCCGCTGCCCAGCCGCGAGAAGTTCGCCGCGTGGCTCTCCAGCATCGGCTTCGCCAACGACATGCAGGCCGTGGTGTACGACCGCAACGGCGCCAACTACTGCGGCCGCCTGTGGTGGATGCTCAAGTGGATGGGCCACGACGCGGTGGCCGTGCTCGACGGCGGCCTGCAGGCCTGGCAGGCCGCGGGCGGCGAGGTCACCGACCGCGAGGAGCCCGCGCGCTTCCAGTCGAACTTCGTCGCGGGCGAGCCCATCGCGAAGCTCGTCACCACCGACATGGTGGTGCGCCGGCTCGGCCAGCCTGACCAGAACCTGATCGACGCACGCGCCGGTGCCCGTTACCGCGGCGAGGTGGAACCTCTGGACCCGATCGCCGGTCACATCCCCGGGGCCCTCAACCGGCCTTTCGCCGACAACATCGGTCCCGACGGCAAGTTCAAGCCGGCATCGCAATTGCGTGCCGAGTTCGAAGCGCTGCTCGCGGGACGCGATGCGGCGACAGTCGTCCACCAGTGCGGCAGCGGCGTGAGCGCCGTGCCGAATCTGCTTGCCATGCAGATCGCGGGATTCGGGACGACCGCGCTCTATGCCGGCAGCTGGAGCGAATGGAGCAACACGCCGGGGCTGCCGACCCGGCAAGGCGCCGAACCATGAAGCACATCCGACTCCGACGCAACACCGGTCTCGCAATCGCAGCCGCCGCGCTCTTCGCGGCGGCCCCCTTCCTCACCGCCCAGGCCCAGCAGCAGCACGCCCACGTGCACGGCCAGCTCAAGCTCGACGTGGCCGTCGACGGCCCCACGGTGGTGATCGACATGGAATCGCCTCTCGACAACATCGTCGGCTTCGAACGCGCCCCCAAGACCGACGCCGAGAAGAAGATCGTGGAAGACGCCGTGGCCCAGCTGCGCGCGGCCGACAAGCTCTTCGTGGTCGACCCCGCCGCCAACTGCAAGCTGGGCCCGGTCGACCTGCGCTCCGGCGCGCTGGGCCTCGGCAACCCCGACCCCAGCGAGCCCGTCGGCCACGCCGACCTCGACGCCACCTTCTCCTTCAACTGCACCAACGCGGCCGCCGCGAAGTTCATCGACCTGAACCTGTTCGGCGCCTTCAAGGGCCTGCGCCAGATCGACTCGCAGATCGCCACCGCGCAGGGCCAGTTCAAGCGCCAGCTCAAGCGCCCTGCCGGCGCCCAGGCCTCGCAGCCCGCGCGCCTGAGCTGGGGCAAGTGACACCGTGAGCGACCTCCCTCCAGCGCAGGCCTCGTCGGCCCTGCGCGTCGTGCTCGCGGCCGAGGCGCTGCGCTTCACATGGCCCTCGGCCAAGACTCCGTGCATCGACATCGAGGCCTTCCGCATCACTGCCGGCGAATCGGTGTTCCTGCACGGCCCGAGCGGCTGCGGCAAGAGCACGCTGCTGTCGCTGCTGGCCGGCGTGCTGGTGGCCGACGAAGGCCGCGTCACGCTGCTGGGCCACGACTGGTCGAAGCTCTCGGGCACGCAGCGCGACCGCAGCCGCGTGGCGCACGTGGGCTACATCTTCCAGCAGTTCAACCTGCTGCCGTACCTGAGCGTGATCGACAACGTGCTGCTGCCCTGCCGCTTCTCGCAGCGGCGCGAGGCCAATGCGTCGCGCAACGGCAGCTCGCGCGGCGAGGCCGAGCACCTGCTCGACCAGATGGGGCTGGACCGCAACCTGTGGGGCCGCCAGGCGCTGCAGCTCTCGGTGGGCCAGCAGCAGCGCGTGGCCGTCGGCGCGCGCGCTCATCGGCCAGCCCGAGGTGGTGATCGCCGACGAGCCCACCTCCGCGCTCGACGAGGACCGGCGCGAAGCCTTCCTCGACGTGCTGCTGACGGCCTGCGCCGAGCACCGCAGCGCACTCGTGTTCGTGAGCCATGACCAGCGCATCGCGCAGCGCTTCGCGCGGCATGTGCTGCTGCCTGAAATCAACCGCGCCGCCACCAACGCGATGGCGGTGGATGCATGAAAGCACTCTTTTCCATCGCATGGCGCAGCGCCTGGAACCGGCGCTTCACGCTCGCGCTGACGGTGTTCTCCATCGCGCTTTCCACGTTCCTGCTGCTGGGCGTGGAACGCATCCGCACCGAGCTGCGCGAGAACTTCGCATCGTCCGTCTCGGGCACCGACCTGATCGTCGGCGCGCGCACCGGCTCCACGCAGCTGCTGCTGTACTCGGTGTTCCGCATCGGCGCGGCCACCAACAACATCTCGTGGAAGAGCGTGCAGGCGCTGTCGGCGCATCCGGGCGTCGACTGGGTGGTGCCGCTGTCGCTCGGCGATTCGCATCGCGGCTTCGCGGTGCTGGCCACGTCCACCGACTACTTCACCCGCTTCCGCTACGGCGACAGGCAGACGCTGAAGCTGCGCGAGGGCAAGCCCTTCAGCGAGCTCTTCGACGCAGTGGTCGGCGCCGAGGTGGCCGACAAGCTCAGCTACCACGTGGGCCAGAAGATCACGCTCGCGCACGGCAGCGGCGAACTCAACGTGGCCGAGCATGCGGACAAGCCCTTCACCGTGGTCGGCGTGCTCGCGCGCACCGGCACGCCGGTCGACCGCACGGTGCACATCGGCCTCGCGGCGATGGAAGCCATCCACCTCGAATGGGTGGGCGGCGCGCCGATGCCGGGCGTGCACATCTCGCCCGAGCAGGTGCGCAAGTTCGACCTCACGCCCAAGAACGTGACGGCCGTGCTGGTGGGCCTGAAGAACCGCGCTGCCGTGTTCGGCGTGCAGCGCTGGATCTCGACCTACACCGGCGAGCCGCTGATGGCCATCCTGCCTGGCGTGGCGCTCGACGAGCTGTGGAGCGTGATCGGCATCGGCGAGAACGCGCTGCTGCTGATGTCGGCACTTGTCGCGCTGGTGAGCCTCGCGGGGCTGGTGTCGGTGGTGATGGCGGGTCTGAACGAGCGCCGCCGAGAGCTCGCGGTGCTGCGTGCGGTGGGCGCGGGCCTGCGCCATGTGCTAGCGCTGCTCGCGCTCGAAGGCGCGCTGGTCACGGTGCTCGGCGTGGTGCTGGGCTTGGTGATGGCGGTGCTTGGCATCGCCCTGCTCTCGCCATGGCTGCAGTCGCAGTTCGGGCTGACACTGAGCCTTTCCGAACCTACACTGAACGAATGGCTGCTGATGGCGAGCCTGCTGGCCGCCGGTTGGCTGGCGAGCCTGCTGCCCGGCATCCGCGCCTATCGCCTCTCCCTTGCAGACGGCCTCTCGCCGAGGATTTGAACCATGCCCATCGCACAGAAGACCTTGTCCACGAGCAAAGCTTTCACTCGGCTTTCAATGCTGATCGCAGGTGCCGGCCTCGCCGCCGCCGCATGGGCCGCCGAGCCTGCCCCCAAGGACACCACCGCCACCAATCCGCTGGGCGGAAAGGCATCGCCCGCAACGGCGGCCAAGCCCGCTACCGGCCAGCCGCGCCAGATCACCTGGGAAGAACTGGTGCCCAAGGACTGGGACCCGGCCAAGGAGTTCAAGGGCATGGACCTGAGCGCACTCGACGACGGCGACCCGCGCGCCAACGAGCTGCTCATGAAGATGCAGGAGGTGTCGAACAACGCGCCGACCAATCCGGCGATGAACGGCGCGGAGATCAAGATCCCCGGCTTCATCGTGCCTCTCGAAGAAGCCAAGGGCGAGGTCACCGAATTCCTGCTGGTGCCCTACTTCGGCGCCTGCATCCACACGCCGCCGCCGCCTGCCAACCAGATCCTGCACGTGGTGCCGCAGAAGGGCGCCAAGTTCCGCGCCATGGACACCGTGTGGGTCACCGGCAAGCTGCAGACGCTGCGCAACGATTCGATGATGGGCGTGAGCGGCTATCACGTGAGCGCGGCCACCGTCACCAAGTACACCGGCGGCTCCAAGTAGAAGGCTAGGAGGCCGCGGCCTCCGCCCCGTGTGGTTCTGCGCCGACAGGCTTGACGGCACGGAACCGACACAGACCGTTGCATCCGCGGCGCAAGCTCTGTCATCGCTTGCTGCCGAGTTCCGTTGAAGAAGTCCGGGCATGCCCCGGGCGTCTTCATGGAAATCCAGATGACAAAAAAACTCCCTACTGCCCCGCGGCTGTTGACGATCTCGCTGTGCATCGGCGCCCTCGTCCTCGCAGGCTGCGACAAGGGCCCCACGAACACTCCCGCCCCGCTCGCTTCGACGCAGGATCCGGCGACTTCCATCCCACCGCCTTCGGTGCCGCAGACGCAGCAGCAGCCTCCAGCCGCCGCGCCCGTGCAGGCCGCCTACACGCCACCGAGCGCCGAGCAGCTCTACCAGATGGTCGCACCCATCGCGCTCTACCCCGACAAGCTGGTGGCGCAGATCCTGGCCGGCGCCACCTATCCCGACCAGATCACCGCGGCGCACGACTGGCTCGCGCAGAACCGCAACCTCAGGGCCGGTCCGCTGGCCGATGCCGCCAACCAGCAGCCGTGGGACCCGAGCGTGAAGTCGCTCACCGCCTTCCGCCCCGTCCTCGACCAGATGGCCGGCAACATCCCGTGGACCCAGGCGCTCGGGCAGGCCTACTACAACGACCCGGCCGACGTCATGAACGCGATCCAGGTCATGCGCCAGCGCGCGGCGAAGGCGGGCCGCCTCAAGAACAACGACAAGCTGCGCGTGGCCACCGCCGCGCCGCCGCCCAACTACGCACCCGCTCCCGACGTGCAGCCCGTGTACGCGGGCCCCGCGGTGGTCGAACCGCCGCAGGAGTTCATCACCATCGAGCCGGTGCAGCCCGACGTGGTGTACGTGCCTGCCTACGACCCGCAGGTGATCTACGGCGCGCCGCAGCCTGTGTATCCGGGCTACGCGTACGCGCCGCCGGTGCAGGTGGTGTCTACGCCGGGCTACAGCGGCGGCCAGGTGCTGGCGGCCGGTGCGCTCGCATTCGGCGCGGGTGTGATCGTGGGCGCCGCGCTCGAGCGCCACGACTGGGGCTGGCATTCGTGGAACATGAACTGGGGCGCGCCGCGCTGGCGCGACCGCGGCCCCGCCGTGCAGCCGGCGTACGCGCGGCCGGCGGTGGTCTACAACAACAGCACCTACGTCTCGCGCTCGACCACGGTGGTCAACAACGTGCGCAACGTCAACATCTACAACAACAACGGCGGACCGCGCGGCGTGCTCCCGCCGGGAGCGCCGCCCAACTTCGCTGCAGGGCCGGGTGCCGCGCAACAGGTGCAGCAACAGCAGCAGCGGGCCCTCTTCGCCCAACAGCAGGCCCAGCAGCAGCAGGCCCAGCAACAAGCGCAGCAACAGCAACAACAGCGCCTCCAGCAGCAGGCCGCACTCGCGCAGCAGCAGCAGCAGCAGCAACAACAGCAGGCACGGGCGCAGCAGCAAGCCCAGCAGCGTCAACAGGAACAGATCCAGCGCCAGCAGGCCATGCAGCAACGGCAGGCACAGGACCAGTCCCGCCAGCAGCAACAGCAGATGGCCCAACAGGAGCAGACGCGCCGCCAGCAGCAGATGCAGCAACAGGCCCAGCAGCAGGCGCGCGACCAGCAGGCCCGCCAGGCGCGGGGACTGGTGCAGACCCAGCAACCCCAGCAGGCGCAACTCGCACAGCAGCGCCAGCAACAGCAGGCCGCGCAGGAGCAACAACGCCAGCAGCAGGCCCAGCTCGAACAATCACGCCGCCAGCAGACGCAGCAGGACCAGATGCGGCGCCAGCAGCAGGCGGATCAGCAAGCGCGTGCGCAACAGCAGGCCCAGCGGCAACAGGAGCAGATCCAGCGCCAGCAGGCCCAGCAACAGCAGCAGGCGCAGAACCAGGCCCGCCAGCAGCAACAGCAGATGGCCCAGCAGGAGCAGATGCGCCGCCAACAACAGGCGCAGCAGCAGGCACAGCAACAGGCCCAGCAGCAGGCCGCGCGCATGCAGCAGCAACAGCAGATGCAGGCCATGCAGCAACAGCGCCAGCAGCAGATGCAGCAGCAACAGGCCCGCGCGCAGCAGCAGGCGCAACAGCAGGCTCAACACCAACAGCAGCAGGCCCAGCAACAGCAGCAACGCATGGCCGCCGCGGCCGCGGCACGGCAGCAGCAGCAACAACAGCACCAGCAGCACCGGCCCGGCGACCCCAGGCAGCAGCAATAGTGCGGCGCCCGGCGGCGCCTGCCGCCGGTCTCAGTTCTTGCCGATCTCGGTCAGCAGGCGCGTGACGAGATAGATGCGCGGCACGATCGAGTCGACCTCGATGTACTCGTCGCGTGCGTGATAGCCGAAGCCCGCGAGGCCGAAGCTCTCGACCACCGTGGCCTTGCCCGAGCGGCCCGCAAAGCCCGCGTCGGTGCCGCCGCCGGTCATCGGCGTCAGCACGAGCTCGCGATCGATTTCCTTGTAGATGGCCTGCGCCTTCTCGGCCAGCGCGCGGCCCTTGTCTCCCGCGATGAAGGCCGGGCGGCCCACCTCCACTTTCACCGTGGTCTCTGTGTCGGGGATCAGCTTGCCGGAGGCGACCTTCGCCTGCAGCGCCTCGGCGAGCTTCTTCTCGGCGCCGGGCTGGGTGATGCGGATGTCGCCCTGGGCCTGCGCCTTCTCGGTGATCTGGTTGAGCGGGCCGGTGGCGCGCGCCACGGTCCAGTTGAGCGTGGCGCCGGGGATGTCCTTGGCGAGGTCCTTGGTCTGCAGCATCTGGTACGACAGCTCGTACAGTGCGTTGCGGCCCAGTTCAGGCGCGGCGCCCGCGTGCGACGCCCGGCCCTTCACCTCGAGCGTGGCGGTGGCAATGCCGGCCGCGCCGAGCAGCAGCGACTCGCCCTTGGCCACCGACTTCGCCGCCGTCGGCTCGAACGACAGCACCGTGTCGTGCTGGTCGGCAATCGTCGCGATCAGCTCGCCGGAGCCGACCGAGCCCACTTCCTCGTCGGGGTTCATCAGCACGGTGAGCGTGTCGTAGTCGCGCCAGCCGGCGTCGGCCAGGATCTTCAGCGAAGCCAGCATGACCGCGAGGCCGCCCTTGTCGTCGGCGATGCCGGGGCCGTAGATGCGGTTGCCGTCGACCTTGTACGGCTGGCTGCCCAGGATGCCCGCCGCGTACACGGTGTCCATGTGGCCCTGCAGCATGATCTTGCGCTTCCCAGTGCCCTTGAGGGTGCCGATCACGATGTCGGCGCCCGCGCCGGCCGTCGCCTTGCGGCGCTCGGTCTTGAAGCCGGCGGCCTTCAGCCTCCCCTCCACCACGTCGGCCATCTTGAGCAGGCCGTCGACGTTGAGGCTGCCCGATTCGATCAGCACCATTTCCTTGAGGTTGTCGATCACCGCCGGCTGCGCCTTCTCGGCCGCCGCGAGCAGCTTCGCATCGGGCGCGGCATGCGCGCCGGCGGCGGCACCGAGCGCGAGACCGCAGGCCAGGGCCATGGAACGAAGCGGGAAGGAGGGCAAACGCAAGGTCATGGTGTTTTTCTCGGGAGTGGATGACGGCGCACAGCATATCCAGCCCGACCCGCATGGCGAGCAAATCGGGGACACGCCGCGAAGGCGGCCGGGCCATGGCGCGCCGGGCTCCACTCCCGGCCCCGGTACTCAGTACTGTTCGAAGATGCGCTGCAGTTCCTTGGGATCGCTGGTCCTGGTCAGCCCCAGCATCAGGAGGATGCGGGCCTTCTGCGCGGTATGCATCATCGAGCTCACGAAGCCGGCTTCGGTGAACGGGCCGGTCGGCGTGACGATGCCGCTCACGGTGCGGGAACCGACGACGACGGCCACGCCCTTCTGCTGCGCGGCCTTCAGGCTCTGCATCGTGACCTCGGGCATGTTCGCATGGCCCACGCCAGCGTTGACGATGCCCCTGGCGCCGGCGGCCACGGCCGCGTCGATGAGCACGCCGTCCGAGCCCAGCGTCGTGTAGTTGATGTCCACGCGCGGCAGCTTCTGCAGACCGGAGACATCGAACTCGCTGTGCACGGTGTGCCGCTTCAGCGGCTGTGCGACGAAGAACGGCGTCGAGTTCTGCATGTAGCCCAGGTCGCCGCCGTCCAGGCTCTTGAAGGTGGCGACGTTGGTCGTGTTGGTCTTGGTCACGCTGAACGCGCTGCCGATCACCTCGTTCATGCTCACCATCACGCCCTTGTCGCGGGCCGAGGGGCTTGCCGCAAGCGCCACCGCGTTGACCAGGTTCAGCGGGCCGTCCGCGCTCATGCCGGTGCTGGGACGCATCGAGCCCACCAGCACGACGGGCTTGGCGCTCTTGACCACCAGGTTGAGGAAGTAGGCCGTTTCCTCGAGCGTGTCGGTCCCGTGGGTGATCACCACGCCGTCGACGTTCTTCGACGCGAGGATCTCGTTGGTGCGCTTCGCCAGCGTGAGCCAGTTGTCGATGCCCAGCTTGGAGCTGCCGACATTGAAGATCTGCTCGCCCGTGATGTTGGCGAACTTCTCGATCTCGGGCACGGCAGCCACCAATGCCTCGACGCCCACGGGCTTGAGACCCTTGCTCAGCCCGTAGTCGGTGAGCGCCAGGCTGTCCGCGCCCCGGCTGGCGATGGTGCCGCCGGTGGCCAGGATCACCACGTTGGGCTTGGCCGGGGGTCTGCGTCTGCGCGCCTGCCTGCCCGGCGCCTCCGAGGAGGCCGATGGCTGACAGAAACGTCAAGGCGATCTTCTTGGGGTTCATGATTCGACGGTTTTGAAGGAAGGAGGAAAGAAAGAGAAATGCCGGATCAGTGCCGCTCGAGCACCCTGCCCGGCCGCAGGCCGGTGGGGCGCTGCCCGTCCCAGACCCGCTGTCCGTTGACCCAGACGCCCTCGATGCCGCGGCTGGCCTGCACGGGTTGGTCGAAGGTCGCGAGATCCGTCACGCGCTGCGGATCGAAGGCCACCAGGTCGGCCCGCAAGCCGGGTTGCAGCAGGCCCCTGTCGCGCAGCCCGTAGTTGGCTGCGGCCAGGCCGGTCATCTTGTGGACGGCGGCTTCCAGGGTCAGCAGGCCCTTGTCGCGAACCAGCCGCGACAGCACCCGCGTGAAGGTGCCCCATTGGCGAGGATGCGGGTGCGGGTCGAACGGCAGCCCGTCGGATCCGACCATGGTGCGCGGGTGCGCCAGGATGCGCTCGACGTCGCGCTCGTCCATCAGGAAGTAGATGGCGCCTGCGGGCGCGAGCCGCTGCAGCATGGCGTCGTCGTCCAGCCCCCATTCGCGCTGGAGCTCCGCGAAGTCGCGCCCCTGGGCGGACGGATCGCCCTTGGACCACGCGATGAGCGTGCGGCGCGCCAGCCGCACGCGGTCGAGCCGCAGCATGGTCGAGGTGGCCGGATAGGGATGGCAGTCGAGGCACACCGGCTGCATCGCACCGGCCTCTTCGATCCGCGCGAGCGTCTGCACGGAGCGGCCGTGGTTGCGCTCGCCCGCCAGCTTGTGGTGCGAGAACACGACGCGCGCCGCCAGCGCGCGCCCGATCTCCAGGGCCTCCTCGATGGCATCGTCGATCCGGTCGGATTCGTCGCGCAGGTGAACCGCGTAGACCATGCCACCACGGCCCCGCATGGTCTCGCCGATGTCGATGATCTCCTGCGTGGTGGCGTGCTGCGCGGGCGGATAGAAGGTGCCGGTGGACATGCCGAAGGCACCCGCGTCCAGCGCTTCGGCCAGCAGCCCGCGCATGCTTGCGCATTCCTCGGAGGTCGCGGGCCGCTGCAGGTCGTCCATCGTGCTCACGCGCAGGCTGGCGTGCCCCACGAGCGGAATCACGTTGACCGCCGCGGGCGCTTCCCGCAGGGCCTGCATCCAGGCGGAGAAGGTCGGGTAGCGGAACAGTTCGGGCGGCCCGAGCAGGTCCAGCGGCTGCGGCAGCGGGCAGCCAGGCGGAACGGGCGCCAGGCTCACGCCGCAGTTGCCGGTCACCACCGTGGTCACGCCCTGCGAGACCTTGGGCACGATGTCCGGATGCGCCAGCAGGTAGCCGTCGTCGTGGGTGTGGGAGTCGATGAAGCCGGGTGCCACGGCCAGTCCGTCGAGCTCGACGACCTCGGCGCCGGCAAGCTCGCTTCCCGGCGGCAGGATGTCCGCGATGGTGTCGCCTTCGAGCAGCACGTCCGCGCGGCGCGGCGGGGAGCCGCTGCCGTCGATCACCGTGCCGCCGCGCAGGAGCACCGGCGGCCGCGATGGCGTCGCGAGGCCCGCCATCAGTCGAGCTTCTCGATGCGGTTGCGCTCGATCAGCTCTCCCCAGCGCCTGGTCTCGCGGTCGATGGTGCGCTGGAAGTCGGCGGGCGTGCCGCCGGCCGGCACGGCGCCCAGCTTGGCGAGGCCCTCGCGCACGCTGGGGGTGGCCAGCGCGGCGTTGATGGCGGCGTTGAGCTTCTCGATCACCTCGCGCGGCGTGCCGCGCGGCGCGACCACGCCGCCCCAGGCCACGGTCTCGTAGCCCTTGATGCCCGCCTCGTCCAGCGTGGGCACGTTGGGCAGCATGGCGATGCGCCTGGCGCTGCTCACCGCGAGCGCGCGCACCTTGCCGGACGCGACCAGCGGACCGACCTCGGAAGAGTTGGCGAACAGGTAGTCGATGCGCCCGCCCATCAGGTCCTGCAGCGCGGCCGGCCCGCCGTTGTAGGGAACGAAGAGCACGTCGATGCCGGCCATGCTGCGGAACAGCTCGCCGCCCATGTGGCCGGTGGTACCGATGCCGGGTGCGCCGAAGGACAGCTTGCCCGGCTGCTTGCGCGCCGCGGCCACCAGCCCGGGCACGTCCTGGATGGGCGACTCCCTGGGCACGATCAGCACGTTGTAGAGGTCGAAGGCCTGGGCCACCGGCATCAGGTCGCGGTTCACGTCGTAGGGCAGCTTCTTGAACAGCGTGCGGTTGACCGCCAGCGTGTTCACGTTGCCGTAGCCGATGGTGTAGCCGTCGGCCGGCTTGCTCTTGATCTGCAGGATGCCGATGTTGCCTGCCGCGCCGGGGCGGTTCTCGATGACCACCGGCACGCCCAGCGACTTCGAGACCTCGTTGGTCACGAGCCGCGAGAGCACGTCGGGCGAGCCGCCGGCCGCCGAGGGCACGACGAAGGTGATGGGCCTCTCGGGCCACGCGGCCCAGGTAGGGGCCGAGCCTGCCAGCAGGCCGAAGGCGGCGGCCAGCACGGCCATCGGGCGGGAGAACTTGCGATGGGTCATCGGAAGGGGATCTTTCGTGGAAGTGGGAAAGGGATGGCGCCTCAGTGCCCCAGGCGGCAGTGCGCGATCGCGGCCAGGGCCAGCGCGTCGATGGAGTCCGTGAGCACGCAGTCGAACTCGCCGCGCCGGTGATGCGGAACCGCCAGCGGCAGCTCGGTGCAGCCGAGCACCACGGCCTTCGCGCCGCGTGCGACCAGCGCGCGGATGCCTTGTGCTGCAGGTTCCCAGGCGGCATCGACCTGCCCGGACTTGACCGCCGCGATGGCCGCCACGCAATGGCGCTGCACGTCGTCGGCTGCGGGCACGATCGCCTCGTACCCCGCCTGCTCCAGCGCCCGCTGGTACAGGCCGAGCGCCAGCGTGGCCGGCGTGCCGAGCACGCCCACCTTGCCCTGCAGGAGCCCGTGGCCCCGCAGGTCCTGCACCACCGCCTCGGCGATGTTGAGCAACGGCAGATGGGTGGCGCCCTTCAGGTCGTCGAACCAGAGGTGCGCGGTGTTGCAGGGCACGGCGATGCAGCCGGCGCCCGCTGCCTCCAGCAGCCGGATGCCGCGCTGCATGGCCGGCAGCGGGCTCTCGCCGCCCTGCAGCATGGCGCTCGAGCGATCAGGGATGCGCGGGTCGTTGCACAGGATCGTCGGGATGTGGTCCTGGTCGACGGCGGCCTCGGTCAGCTGCACCATCCGCAGCGCGAAGGTCGCGCCCGCCAGCGGCCCCATGCCGCCCAGGATGCCCAGCGCGCTCGGCGCCGGCTGACGTACGCTCACGGCAGCGGATCCCCCGCGCCGGTGCGCTCGACAATCAGGCGGTAGTGCTCCGGACGGCGGTGCTTGGCGAAGTTGAAGACGTGCTCGCGGAAGTGCGCGCCCAGCGCGAGGTCGGCGCGCACGCAGATCACTTCGTCCTCCTCGCTCACCGTGCGCGCGACGATCTCCCCGGTCGGCGCCACGATCACGGAGCTTCCGATCATGTGGTGCCCGTCTTCCGAGCCGCACTTGGCTGCCGCCGCCACCCAGATGCCGTTCTGGTAGGCATTGGCCTGCAGCGAGATCAGATGCGTGGTGGTGCGCAGGTGCGCCGGCTCGTTCCAGTGGATGTTGAGCGAGGGCGTGTTGTAGCCCAGCACCACCACCTCGGCGCCCTGCAGCGCCATCACGCGGTAGGTCTCGGGCCAGCGGCGGTCGTTGCACAGGCACATGCCAATGCGCACGCCATCGGTGTCGAAGGCGCGGAAGCCCAGGTCGCCGACCTCGAAGAACTTCTTTTCAAGATGCTGGAAGGGAGCCTCGGGCTTGTGTTCCGAATGGCCGGGCAGGTGGATCTTGCGGTAGCGGCCCGCGATGCCGCCGTCGCGCCCGACGATCACCGCCGAGTTGAAGCCGCGCCCGTCCCCGGTGAGTTCCGCGTAGCCGAGATAGAAGCCCACGCCGAGCCTGCGCGCCTCGTCGAACAGCGGCTGCGTCGCCGGACCGGGCATGCTGCGCTCGAAGAAGCGCTCGCGGGCTTCCTCCTCGGTCATCCAGTAACGCGGGAAGAAGGTGGTGAGCGCGAGCTCGGGGAAAGTCACGAACTCCGCGCCGCGGCTGTGGGCCTGGCGCAGCATGTCCACCAGGCGTGCCACCACGGACTCGCGGCTGTCCGACAGGTGGACCGGGCCCATCTGGGCGACGGCGAGGCCGAGAAAACGTGGGGGAGAGCCTGGGCGCGATGTCATCTGAACCTTCTTCGTTGCAGCCGTGTGACTGGTGCAATCGATTATTCGAAGCGGTTCGCGCGACGTCGAATTCCGATTTGTCGCTCGGGTTTAACAGCGTGCTAAAGGCCTGCCTTCCGATGGTGCGCAGGCGCCCCGCCGCACCGGCGCAGGGCGCGGCAAGCCCCTCGGGACGCGCTCAGCGCAGGATCTCGTCGTCGTCCGCCAGAGGCAGCGCCAGCCCGCGCTGCAGCAGCACGCTGTGCAGCGCGCGCAGCAGCGCCTGGGCCGCGGGCGACAGCGGCTCGGTCTGCAGGTACACCAGGTCGGCCACGATCGGCAGTGCGTCGCGCACCGGTATCGCCACGAAGTGCGAACCCAGCCAGCCCTGCAGCGAATACTCGTCCACCAGCGCCACGCCCGCGCCGGCATGCACCAGCGAGCAGGCGTACTGGGGCGAGGTGACTTCCACGCTGATGCGCGGCGAGGCATCGCGGGTCTCGAACATCTGGTCGATGCGCAGGCCCAGCGGCGAGCCGTGCGGATAGCCGATGAACTCGTGGGGCAGCAGCTCGTCCAGGCCGACTTCCTGGTACGCGGCCAGCGGGTGGCTGCGCGGGCAGATGCACATCAGGCGGCTGCTGGCCAGAGGTTTGGTGGCGAGGTTCGGGTGGTCGACCGGAAAGGTGGAAATGCCCAGGTCGGCCCGCTGCTGCAGGATGCGCTCCTTCAGCGCCTCGTGCGTGAGGCAGTGGAAATGGACCTGCACGTCGGGCATCGCGTTGCGCAGCTGCGCGATCGCCTGCGGCACCAGCGTCTGCCCGATGCTCGGGCTCGAGAGAATGCTCAGCAGGCTGCGCCGCCGCAGCGCGAGCTCGTGCGAAAGGCTGCCGATGCGCTGCACGCCGCCATAGACCTGCTCGACTTCCAGGTACAGGCGCCGCGCCTCCGCCGTGGCATGCAGGCGTCCCTTCACCCGTTCGAAGAGCAGGAAGCCCAGGCGCGTCTCGGTATGCGAGAGCAGCCGGCTGACGGCCGGAATGGAAACATGGAGCAGCCGCGCGGCGCCGCTGACGGAGCCGGTGATCATCACCGCGCGGAATACCTCGATCTGTCGCAGGTTCATGCCTGATTTTCCGATATCGGCGCGCCGACGATGTCCCCGCGCGCTTTCCTTTCTGTAGACAATGGCCCGATCCAAACCGGTGAAAGGTTCAAGATGTCAGCCGACGACTGGTGGAAGCACGGCATCGTCTATCAGGTCTATCCGCGTTCGTTCCAGGACAGCGACGGCGACGGCATCGGAGACCTCGACGGCATCCGGGCACGGCTGGACCACCTGGTCTCGCTCGGCGTCGATGCCGTCTGGATCTCGCCGGTCTACCCGTCGCCGATGGCCGACTTCGGCTACGACATCTCCAACTTCTGCGACATCGATCCGCGCTTCGGCACGCTCGATAGTTTCGATGCGCTGGTGCGGGAGGCCCACGCGAAGGGGCTCAGGCTCATCATGGACTTCGTGCCCAACCACACCTCCGATCGCCATCCGTGGTTCGTGCACAGCCGCAGCGCACGCAGCGATCCGCATCGCGACTGGTACATCTGGCGCGACCCCGCCCCCGGCGGCGGGCCGCCCAACAACTGGCTCAGCAACTTCGGCGGCCCGGCCTGGAGCTTCGATGCGGCCACCGGCCAGTACTACGCCCATTCGTTCCTGAAGGAGCAGCCCGACCTCAACTGGCGCAACCCCGAGGTGCGCGCCGCGATGTACGAGGTGATGCGCTTCTGGCTGCGGCGCGGCGTGGACGGGTTCCGCGTGGACGTGCTCTCCCAGATCGTCAAGGACGCGCAGTTCCGCGACAACCCGCCGAACCTGGACTTCGTCGAGGGCCAGGACCCGTTCCTGCGCTGGACGATGCTCTACAACACCGACCTGCCCGAGGTGCAGCCGATCGTGGCCGAGATGCGCTACGTGGTCGACGAGTTCAGCGACGCGCGCTCGTCGCGCGTGCTGATCGGCGAGCTCTACCTGCCGCTCGACCGGCTGGTCGCCTACTACGGCCCGAATGCGGAAGGCCTGCAGCTGCCCTTCAACTTCCAGCTGATATCGACCGAGTGGCAGGCGGCGCGCATCGACCGCTTCGTGCGCGACTACGAAGCCGCCCTGCCCCCCGGCGCCCAGCCGAACTGGGTGCTGGGCAACCACGACAAGTCCCGCATCGCGAGCCGCGCCGGGCCGCGCATGGCCCGGCTCGCGGCCATGCTGCTGCTCACGCTGCGCGGCACGCCGACGATCTACTACGGCGACGAGATCGGCATGGCGGACGTTCCCATTCCCGCCGACGAAGTGCAGGACCCGTTCGAGAAGAACAAGCCCGGCATGGGCCTGGGTCGCGATCCGGTGAGAACGCCGATGCAGTGGAGCGCCGCGGAACACGCGGGCTTCACGACCGGCACGCCGTGGCTGCGGCTGGCGGCCGACTGGCGAACGTGCAACGTCGAGGCGCAGTCGCGCGACCCGCGTTCCATGCTGGCGCTCCACGGGCGCCTGATCGCACTGCGCCGCGCGAAGCCCGCGCTGCACCGGGGCAGCCATGAAGCGCTCGAGGCCGGCGACGAGGTTCTCGCCTACGCGCGCGAGTGCGAGGGACAGCGGCTGGTGGTTGTCCTGAACTTCGGTGCCGCCGCAGCGCCCGTGCCGCCAGCGCTGTTGCCGCGGCAGCCTGTGGTGCTGGCATCGACCGATCCCGAGCGCGCCGGATCGATCGATGGCCCCTTGGTACTGGCGCCCGGCGAAGGCGTCGTGATCGGCACCTGAGCGCGACCGGGAAAGCGCGGCAGGGAATCAGGGCTTGCCGCCCTGGATCTCGATGTAGCTGCGCGCGTGCCAGCGCACGCGCACGGGCCATTTCGCGTCGGCGATGGTTTCGGAGTTCACGTCCTTGCCGCTGCCGTAGTTGACCTGCCTGTCGGCGCGCCGGTTGATGCCGACCACCAGCACGATGCGGCTGCCTGCCGAGAGCCTGCGAGCCGTCACGCGCTCGGTGGTGAACGCAAGCAGCTGCCGCTCCCCCGCCCGCAGGAGCCGCCGGCGCACGCGATGGCCGGCATAGCTGGCGCGGAAGTCGTAGGGATCGAACAGCAGCAGGTATTCGCCGCTCGCCGTCTGCTCGTACAGCGAGACGTTGAAGTCCATGTCCTGCCGCGACGGCGTGATGTCGAACACGCCGCGCAGGCTGCCGGCGATTTCGGTGTCTTCGGTCAGCGGATCGCTGGCGAAGCTGATGCCGTTGCGCGCCGTCAGCCGGTCCGCTCGCAACGCGTCCGGCCAGGGGATGCGCGCGTCTCGTCGATCGGCCAGATCGACCGCGAGCCGCGCATTGCCGCCGCCCTCGGAGGGCGATGGCAGCAGGCCGTGCGGTTCGTCGCGCCTGCGGGTGTCGAGGTACAGGCGCAGCCGGGGGCGCTCCGGCGCCTCCAGTGCCGGCACGTGGCGCCAGCGGTCCGCGCCCATCACCTGGTAATTGACGCGGTCCAGCAGCAGCGAAGGTTTGTCGGCGCCCTTCAGGACGTGGTCTAGCCATTGGTAGCGCAGCCCGGGCAGGTCGACGCGCGCGACGGGGTCGGTCGTGTAGCCGCGCAGCGTGGCCGCCGTGCCGCGCCGGATCGAACCCGCGTCGTAGGGGCCGAGCAGCAGCGTCGTGTCGGCCTGCGGCCGGTTGCGAAGATGCTCGTTGTGGAAATAGAGCGCGCCGGCATCGGCGCCGTAGTAGCCGGCGATGCCGAGCACCGGGATGTCGATGCGCGCGAACTGCTGCGCCGAGGGCAGGAACTTCTGCCAGAAGCGGTCGTGGCTCGGGTGCGTCAGCCAGGACCGGATCAGCCTGCTGCGCTTGCCCAGCAGCACGCGGTCGATGTCCCAGTAGGGTCGGTTGCCGCGGTGCCAGCGCGCGTCCAGTGCCTGCCAGACCGCATCGGGGCCCGCGTCGGCGTCGATGCCGGCGTGCAGCGGCTCGGCCAGCGCGTGCTCCTGCGCCCAGCGGACCATGGCGTTGCGGAAGATCTGCCCCGCCATCGGGAAGTCGATGCCCGGCGCCATCGGCGCGATGGTGGCGATGGCCTTGAGCGCCGGCGGCTTCCTGCGGGCCGCCGCCCAGGCGGCGTAGCCGGAGTAGCCTTCGCCGAGCATCGCGACGCGGCCGTCGCTCCACGGCTGCCGGGCGATCCAGTCGATGACTGCGGCGGCGTCATCGCCGTCGCGCACGAACGGCCACACCGCGCCCTTGCCGTCGGGCGTGCGCCCGCGCACGTACGCGGTGACGCCCACGTAACCCCTGGCGGCGCTCAGGCGGGCGTCGTCTTCCGAAGGGTCGAGCGTGAAGCGCAGCAGCGCCGGCAGGCCTCCATCGGCACGGCCGGGCCGGATCACGCTGGCATGGATGACGCCCCCGCGCACGGGAATCCTCACGTCGGCTTCCGCCACGTAGCGGCTGCCGTTCTGCGCCGCGAACAATTCGGGCAGCAGCGCATTGAAGCCGCGGCGCGACTGGTAGGACAGCCAGGTCCGCACCAGTGCCAGGGCATCGGCCTCCGGCAGGCTGCCCTTCGCGCGCCACTGGTCGAAAGCCTGGCGCAGCGGCTCCCTGAACGCCGCCGGCGGAATCTCCAGCCGCGCCATGACGGCCTGCGCCTGCGGGTTGTCGAGCGGCGACACCAGTTCGTGGAACGAGCGCGCATAGGCTTCGGCGAAGCCGGTGCGCCCGTCCGCCTCGAGCATGCGCGCGTTCGCATAGATGCCGTCGAGCACCGCCCGCTCGGCCAGCAGGTCGAAGGGCTTGCCCTGGCGCCGCTCGCGCAGGGACTTGCTGCTGCCAGCGGCCGCGCGGTAGGCGCCGCTGACGATCTGCAGGGCGGTCACGTTGGCCAGGAAGGAGTCGGTGTCCGCGTCCTGGTACACGGGCAGGATGCGCTCGGCCAGATCGCGCATCAGGCCCTCGGCGGCGGGATCGTCCGGATCGCGCGGCGGCCGGAAGCCGAAGTCCGCCGCCCAGGTCCACGAGGGCAAGGCAGGCAGCGCGAGACCCAGCCGCATGAGGGCGCGGCGCACGCGGCTGACGGTCGACACTTTGCGTCTCATGGTCGCGGCTCCTCGGGCACGTCGTGCGGCGCCTTGACCAGATGCACCACCTGCGTGAACAGCCGGTCGTGCGCCCCGCCGGCCGAGCCTATGTGAATGATGCCCGTGCGCGTGAGCTTGCCCAGCGCGCCGATTATCAGTTCGAGCGTGTCGTCGTCGAAGGCGCCGAAGGCCTCGTCCATCACCAGCCAGGGCGGCGCCTGCAGCACCACGCGGGCGAAGCCCAGGCGCAGCTGCTCGTCCATGCTGAGTTCGCTCTCCCAGCGGCCCGTCCTGTCCAGCAGGGGCTCCAGGCGGTGCAGGCCAACGCTCTGCAGCGCGGCCACCAGCGCTTCCCGCGGATAGGTCGCCGGCTCCATCGCATACGACAGCACCTCGGCCAGCGTGCCGCGGGGAATGTAGGGCGTGCCGCGCGGCATGTAGTGGATCGTCTCGCCGACGGGTCTTCGCACGGTGCCCGAGCCCCAGGGCCACAGGCCCGCGAGCGCCCGGAACAGCAGCGTCTTCTCGGTGCCCGGCGTGCCGAGGACCAGCACGCACTGGCCGGGCCGCACGGCGAGCCCCGGCACGTCCAGCCGGTCATGGCCGCTCCAGGAGCGGACCTCGAGCGCATCGATCGCGAGCGTCCCTTCTTCGCCCTCCTCGTAGGCGATGCGGCTGCCGCCCGCCTGCGATTCCAGGTCGGAGGCCAGCATCCGTCGCAGGTCGGTCACGCGCAGCAGCGTGGCGCGCCAGTCGGCAATGATGCTGAAGTTGTCGACGAACCAGCGCAGCGACGACTGCGCCTGCGTGAAGGCCGCGGCGGCCATCATCAGGCCGCCGAAGGACACCTTGCCCGAGAAATACAGCGGCGCCGCCACCAGCGTCGGCGCGATGACGGTGACCCAGCCGAAGCCCGCGGTGGCCCAGGTCAGGTTGGTCAGCCCGAGCACCACGCGCGAGGTGGCGCGCAGCACGTCGCCGAAATGCAGCGCGACGCGGCGCTTCTCGTCGGCCTCGCCGCCGGCCAGGGAGATGCCGTCGAGGTGCTCGTTGATGCGCGTGAGCGAGAAGCGCAGCTCGCCCTCGCGCGCGTAGCGTTCGGCGTTGCGCGAAATCAGGCCATTGCCCACCCAGTAGGTGACCAGCGAGCCGACGACCGCGTAGCCGATCGCCGCCCACAGCATGAAGCCCGGCAGCACGTGGTCCTGGCCGTTGAAGAAGATGCTGAAGTCCTTGGAGAGCACCCACAGCACGCTCGCGAAGCTGCCGAACAGCATCGTGGCCTGCAGCAGGCCCACGCCGAGGTTGACCGAGAGGTCGCACAGCTTCAGCGTGTCCTCGTGCATGCGCTGGTCGGGGTGAGCCCCCATCGGGCCGCTGGCCTGGAGCCAGAACGCACGGCGCGGCTGCAGCCACAGCCCGACGAGGTCGCTGACCACGGCCTCGCGCAGCCTCATCTGCAGGGTTTCGCTCAGCCACCGCTGCGCGACGTTCAGCACCAGCAGCGCGCCCGCGATCACCGCGAAGACGCCGACCTGCACGATGAATTCGTTCAGGTCGCGGCGCGAGATCGCGTCGTAGAAGGGCTTGTTCCAGCTGTTGAGCTCGATCTGCCCATACGCCGTGAGCCCGATCACCACGACGATCGCGGCCAGCAGGCCGACCAGCTTCTTCGCGACAGGAGACACGCGCAGGGCGCCGAGCAGCTCGCCGACCTGGCCGAAGACGCCGACCCTTGCGGCCGGCTCGGTGCGGTCGTCCGGGCTCGTGCTCATCCCTGCTGCGGCGCCTGGCTGGCGGCGAGCGCGGCGCGGCGCGCCGAGACGCACGAAATGAAGGCGGCATGGCTCCAGGCGAGCTGCTTCGCCGAGGTCTGCGCGCCGCTGCGCTGGTCGAACTGTTCCGACAGGTCGCCGCTTTTCGGCGTGTAGGCGCGCACGGTGGCGAGGTAGGCGTCGCCGCGCTCCAGCCACTGCCGCCGATGGCGCGCGTCGCCGCCCTCCGCCGCCGCGGCGCGGAAGCAGAACTCGGCGGCGCCGAGCGTCGAGAAGTAGTACGCGCCGCCCGAGCAGTACACGTCGCCGTCGTACCGCCCCATCGCAGCGCCATGGCCAGCAGCGCGGCCGTGGTTGATCGGGTAGGCCGCGTCGAACAGCGCGTCGAGCCGCGCCAGCGTGGCCTGCATGCGCGCATCGGTCGGGCCGTGCGCGGGCGCGGTGCCGAGACTGTGGATCGCGGACAGGATCACGGCGATGTCCAGCGCCTTCGGGCTGGGCTGCCCGTCCGGGAGCATGCGCGAACGGTAGTAGCCGCGCGTCCCGTCGCGGCCGCCGTCATCGGCTTCCTCGTCCACCCAGTAGCCGTCGAGCAGGCTCAGAACGGCCTGCGACTCCTCCCGGCAGCGCCGCGCCTCGGCCGTCTCGCCCAGTCCCTCCAGCCACGCCGCGCCTTCGGCCAGCGCGGCCGCCGAGACGCGCAGCGTGTAGTAGTGGTGGCCGCTTTCCTCCTCCCAGATGTCGAAGGAGGGCTCGCGCCAGTGGCGCAGCGTGAAGTCGAGGTCGAAGCGGATCAGCGACGCGACCTCGGCCAGCAGCGCGGCATCGAGATGCCCGCCGGCCACCCAGCGCAGCAGCGCCAGCGCGCGCAGCGGCGGTCCGTCGTGCTGGGGGCGCGCCCACCGCAGGATGTCGAGCGTGCCGTCGGGGTTCACCCGCGTCTCGGCGACGACTGCGTCGCCGTGCACGCCCGCGAGTTCATCGTCCTCGCGCAGGTACTGCAGCAGTCCGGGCGCCACGCGCGCCCTGCGGTCCTGCACCGCGACCACCGCGCGGCCGTCGAGTCCGTTCAGGGCAAGGCTGAAGCGGGTGAAGTCGCGCAGGTGCCGCAGGGCCTCGTCACCGATGCGCCGGTCGGCATGGAGCAGGCGCAGCGCATCGATGACGACGGCGGAATCGCGGAACCAATGGAAGAAGTAGTCCGGGTCGGGGTCGTAGTTGCCGAGGACGGGCGAGGCGACGATGGCACCGGCGACCGGCCGCACGGTCTGGCCGAAGCCGTCCCTGTGCTTGACGATCGACACCGGCGAGATGCTGCTCAGCATCGCGCTCGCCGAATGCGAGAGCTGCCGTTCGAGCCAGGACTCGAGCGCCGGGTCTTGCCGGTTCACCGCGCCGAAGCTCACGCAGGCGACTCCCACGCGGGCGACTCCAGATGCGGGCTGCTGAAGTCCAGGCGGCGCAGCCCGGCCTGCACCTCGGGCGCGCTCATGAACAGCTTCCACAGCAGGCCCGTGCGGTGGTTCTCCATCATCACCACGATCGGGCCCTGGTCGATGGCGAGGTAGGTGTCCGCGAACCAGCCGCGCGACTCGCAGAACGCGTCGACGAAGCCGTAGTCCCGCCAGAGCCGCTCGCCATGCGCGGTGAGGAAATGCCGCAGCACCTTCATCACCTCGGCGGGTGCGTACGGCAGGCTGGCCAGCGCGGCCGTGGGCGAGATGGTGCCGTTGTCGTTGTTCGGGTCGTGCGCGAGGTAGCCGTCGGGGTCGTCGCTCGCGGTCAGGCCCCAGCACGATTCGCCGTAGCCCTTGAAGCCGCGCGGATTGGCGATGCAGTGCGCGCGGTTGACCTGCACGTGGCGGCGGTTGAGCTCCCAGTAGTCGGCGTAGCGGTCCTTCAGCCCGCGCGGATCGAGGCCGCAGAACGAGTAGTGCGCGAAGAACAGCGGCCCGCCGTTCGGCGGTCCCAGCGGCAGTTCGATGCCGTGGTACGAGCGGCCATTGAGAAAGTCGGGGCCGGAGGCGTAGCCGCGGTGGTAGACCTTCGGATCGATCGCGTGGGTCGGCGATGCCGCGGCCATGAAGTAGGTGATGAGGCACTCGTTCCAGCCATGCACCTCGTGGTTCATCGCCCAGCCGTGGTTCGGGCTCCAGTGCCAGTACAGCACGTCGCGCCCGCCCTGGGTGAACCAGTTCCATTCGACCTCGTGCCACAGCGTGTCGAAGTCGGCGCGCAACCGGCGCACCATGGCCGTGTCCTCGTTGAAATACTGGCGCGCGCACAGCAGGCCCATGCAGAGGAACGAGGTCTCGACCAGGTCGCCCGCGTCGTCCTTCGGGCTCATCGGGATCGTCTTGCCGCTCGCCCCGTCCATGAAGTGCGGGAAGGTGCCGTGGTAGCGCCTGGCGCGAAGGAGCGCGTCGCGCATGCGGCCCAGGCGCTCCAGCGCCGCTTCTCGCGAGACCCAGCCGCGCTCCACCGCGACGATCAGCGCCATGATGCCGAAGCCCGTGCCGCCGATCGCCACCCTCTCGTCGGCCAGGTCTTCGCCCGTGGCGCGGACCAGCGTACGGCGGTCCAGCGCCAGGCCGCTGGCGGCATCCGCGCCGTCCCAGAAGTAGCGGAAGGTCTGGCGCTGCACGGCGTCGATCAAGGCTTCGTCGGGCAGGGCAGCCAGCGCCCCGGGGCTCTTGTCATCCTTCAGCACGAACGGTTCCTTTCGCAGTTGTCCGCAGTTGTCCCGGCCTGTCACTTCCGGTTTCATCGAGGCATCGGCGCCACACGGCCGATGGCCCTCACCCGCAGCATGCCATCATTAGGTCCCCTGGGTTCTATTCGAAATCCCTGATGAGCCGCATCGATACCCTCATGGCCCGGATGACGCTGCCCGAGAAACTCGGCCAGCTCACGATGACCGCCTCCAGCTACACGGTCACCGGACCGGTGCTCGCGGGAGACTCCACGCAGTCCATCATCGACGGCACCGTCGGCAACCTGCTGAACATGGTCGGCGCCGGGCCCACGCACGAGATGCAGCGCCTGGCCGTCGAGAAGTCGAGGCTCGGCATTCCGCTGCTGATCGGCCTGGACATCATCCATGGCCATCGCACGCTCTTTCCCATCCCGCTCGCGGAGGCCGGCACCTTCGACGAGGCGCTGTGGGAGCGCACGGCGCACGAGGCCGCGCGCGAAGGCGCCGCCGACGGCCTGGCGATGACCTTCGCGCCGATGCTCGACGTCTCGCGCGATCCGCGCTGGGGCCGCACCGCGGAGGGCCCCGGCGAAGACCCCTGGCTCAACGCGCGCATCGCGCAGGCCAAGGTGCGCGGCTTCCAGGGTGCCGACCTGTCGTCGGCCGAATCGCTGGCCGCGTGCGCGAAGCATTTCGTCGCATACGGCGGGGTCAACGCGGGGCGGGAATACGCCCCGGTCGACATCTCCGAGCGCACCCTGCACGAAGTGCACCTGCCGGGCTTCGCGGCGGCCGTGCGCGCGGGCGTTGCGACGCTGATGCCCGCCTTCACCGATCTCAACGGCGTGCCGATGACGGCGCACGTCCCGTTGCTGCGCGACTGGCTGCGCGGCGAGATGGGCTTCGACGGCGTCATCGTCAGCGACTACAACGCGATCGCGGAGCTGATCAAGCACGGCGTGGCCGCCGACCTGGTCGATGCCGCGGTGCTGGCGCTGAAGGCGGGTGTCGACATCGACATGATGGCCGACGCGTACCGCAAGGGCCTGCCCATCGCGCTCGAGCAGGGACGGGTGACGATCGAGGAGATCGACGCGAGCGTGCGCCGCGTGCTGCGGCTCAAGGAGCAGCTGGGCCTGTTCGACGATCCCTACCGCCGCGGCGCGACACCGGAACCCGCGGCGGTCGTCGCCGGGCGGCGCGACGTGGCGCGCGACGCCGCGCGCAAGGCAATCGTCATGCTGAAGAACGAGGGCGACGCCCTGCCCTTGCCCGCGAAGGCGAAAGCGCTGTGCGTCGTCGGCCCGCTAGCCGATGCGGTCACCGAGATGAAGGGTCCGTGGTGGGGCGCCGGCGAACACGAGCCGGCCGTCACCGTGCTTGCCGGCCTGCGCGCCGCATTGCCGCAGACCGATATACGCCACGCGCCGGGCGTCGCCATCGAGAGCGACGACGAGAGCGGCATCGAGGCCGCCGTCGCTCTGTGCGACGGTGCCGACGCCGTGCTGCTGTGCCTGGGCGAGCGCGCCACCATGAGCGGCGAAGCGGCCAGCCGCGCCACGCCCTCTCTTGCCGGCCGGCAGCAGGCGCTGGCCGAGGCGGTGACTGCGCGCGCGAAGGCGCAGGGCATCCCCGTCATCGCGATCCTGTTCTCGGGCCGGCCGCTCGTCGTGCCCTGGCTGGCCGAACACGCCGACGCGCTGCTGGCCGCGTGGTTCCTCGGCGTCGAAGCCGGCAATGCGATCGCCGACGTCCTCACGGGCCAGGCAAGCCCCGGCGGCCGCACGCCGATGAGCTGGCCGCGCGCCGTCGGCCAGGTGCCGGTCTTCTTCGGCCAGCGCCCTTCCGGCCGGCCGATGAGTCCCTCCGACTACTTCACGAGCAAGTACCAGGACGTCGAGAACTCGCCGCTCTATGCCTTCGGCCATGGCCTGACCTACGGCCGGTTTGTCTACGACGAGCTCCAGGTCGAGCCGCGCGGCGTGCACGAGCAGGGCACGCTGAAGATCGGCGTCAGGCTGCGCAACACCGGCGCACGCGAGGCCGAGGAAACCGTCTTCCTCTTCGTTCGCGCCAAGGTCGCCCGCGTCACCCGGCCCCTGCTCGAACTCAAGGGCTACGCGAAGCTGCGGCTGAAGCCCGGCGAAGCCGGTTCGGTAAACCTGGAACTGCCGGCGGCCGAGCTGCGCTATCTGGGGGCCGGACCTGCAGCCCCTGTTCGAGGCGGGCGAGGTCGAGATTCTCGTCGGGCCTAGCGTCGAGCAATCAGGGTTGCTGCGCCAGACCGTCGAGCTGCGTTGAGGCCTGGGCCGCTCAGTTCCAGTTCTCCTGAACCCAGCTGCGCACCTGCGCCCACTGCGTCGATGTCTCGATGTAGTTCAGCGTCGCGCTCACCAGTTCGCCCACGTTCTTGTAGTCGTCCAGCCCGAACGGCTGGGCGAGCGGCAGGTTGGCGCGCATGTAGTTGCCGCCGAGCAGCTGGCCGGCCTGGGTCGCCGCCAGTTCCGCGGTGGCATCCATCGTGAGGTTGAGCAGCGCGGTGGCCGGCACCACGCCGTCGCTGAACGGCCAGAGCCAGTGCGTCACGCCCCAGTCGAGCGGATCGGACACGGAACTTGGCGGCACGCCCACCGGATTGGCGCCGGTGCCCAGCGACAGCATCACGATGTCGGACGTGCCGCTGGCATAGCCCTGGTAGATCGCTTCCACGATCGCCGTCATCGAGGGGTTGTTGGCGAAGGTGCCGCCATCGGCGAAGTAGCCGAAGCCGCCCACCTGGTACGGCGGGAAGTAGGTCGGCGCGGCCGAGGTGGCCAGCGCTGCATCCACCATGCTGATGCCGCGATAGGCGTTGCTCGGGCCGTTGGAGATGGTGCACGGCTCCCAGCTGTTCTGGCTCGCGTCCCACAGCCGCGCGGAGTTGACCGCCACGAAGCGGCCGGCGGAAGACAGCGCGCCGCTGCCCACAAGCTTCTGGGCGACCGACTGCAGGCCGGTGTTGACGTACTGGCACTCGAAGATGCCGGGGCCGCTGCCCAGCAGTTCTTCGGTCGACTGCGCGGGCGCCTTGTCCTGCTGCTTGGCCTGTGCATCCAGCAGCCAGCCGTTGGGCTTGAAGATGGTGGAACCCTCGTTCTCGTAGAGATCGACGATGGCGTCGATGCCCACGCCGTTCACGAGGCCCAGCGAGATCAGCCCGCCGGTGGAAGTGCCGGCGAAGCCGTTCGCGTTGGCGACGACGCCGAAACTCTTGTCCAGGTCCTGGATCAGCAGCGCCGTGATGACACCGCGAATGCCGCCGCCGTCGCAGCAGAGAATCTTGAAAGACATGGCTGTGCTCCTTGCTCGAGTGAATGAACGTCGGCGCGCCTTCTCTCCTCGGTTGCCTGCCTGCCTCCGCGCACCGACGGAAACTGGACACCGGGGCACTGTGGCGCCGCTTCACGCGCCGATCCATTGCGTTCCATTACATCGAACAGGAATGAGAACCTAAGAATTCCTGTGCCTGTCGAGCCCCGATGAAAGAGACAAGGAGGCATCGGTTCGACTACGGCCGAACGCCTTCCGCCCTCGCCGCCGGCTCACCCGATCGCGGCGCGAACGCTTCGCCAACAAGTCCGGAATGCCGCGCCGTTGCAGCAGCGACGTCGACGGGTGCATCCAGCAACGGCCCCGCGAGGAACGCGGCCAGCACGTCGTTGCCGGCCGCCTGCGTCCGCGCCGGGCCGCGCGACCCGCCGATGAGCGCGGCAGCCGCGAAGCGCGCCGGCGCCGACAGATACAGCGGCACGTCCGTGAAGCCGTAGTGATTCGCCTCGGCGATCTGGTAGCGATAGCCGCCGGCGCGCGCGGTGCTGCACCAGCGCCAGGTTGCCTTGCAGGTAGTGCCGCGAATGCCGCGTCTCGCGGTGATCGCTTTCCAGCAGCAGGAACGGCACCGGCATCGGATCGGCGGCCGCGCGGCCGTAGAGCGTTCCGTCGATGTTGGCGACGGCGCGGATGCGCGCATCCTCCATGGCCGCCTCTACCGCACTCGCGCCGCCGAAGGAATGGCCGATCGCGGCGATGCGTTGCGCGTCGAGCCGCCCGGACAGCATCGGCCCGAAGGCGCCGGGCCGGCCGACCTGCCCGACGACGAAGCGCAGGTCGGCCGCACGCACCGACTGCCGTTCGCTCATGTAGCGCAGGCGATCCGGATCGTCGGGCAGGAAGCGCTCGGTTGGCGTCGCGAGCCGGCCGTCGGCCAGTTCGACCACCGGCGCCTCGTAGGCATGGTCCAGCGCGAGCACCACGAAGCCACGGCTTGCCAGGTCGGCAAGAAGCCCGGAATAGAACGCGCGCGACGCGCCATACCCCGGCGAGAACAGCACCACCGGCCAGCGCGCCCGTTGCGCAGCCACCGGCGCGTCGAGGCGCGCATGCGCGTCGATGCGGTCGTAGCGCTGCATCGCCAGCCCGGGGATGAGCGACACGAAGGACGGCAGCCTTCCCAGGCCGTCGATGTAGCGCGGCGCCACGCCCTGCCCCGGTTCTGCCGGATACCAGGCCTGGACCACGACGTTGCGCCGGTCATCCGGATCGGCGGTCGCATCTTCCGCCCGCTCGCCGTCCACCCATCGGAACACCTGGCTGCCGACCGCATAAGGTCCGTGCGGCGCGGGCAGCTCCGGCACCGGCACGAAGCTCCACGCGAGCAGCGCCGCCACGGCCAGCCCCGCGATGCCACTGCGCCCGAGCCATGCGAGCGCGCGCCGCGGCGCCGGCCGGCTTCGCCTCCATCCGAGCACCAGCAGCGCCGCAAGCAACGCATGGACGGGCAGGTATTGCCAATAGAGGCCATCGCGCCAGAGCTGGAAGGCGCAGGCGGCCAGCAACGCAGCCGACACCGCGAAGACCGCGCGCCCGCTCACCCGCCTCGTCGCCGCCGCGATCAGCCCCAGGCCGACCGCGACCAGGACGATCGCGCCATCGAGCATCGACATCGCCCGCGCTCCGTTGCCGTCCCGTCAGCCGGCGTAGCGGGCCAGCATGCCCAGCTTCTCGTTCAGCGCGGCCTGGAAATGCTCGCGCTGCGAGGGCACCCACATCGGCGCGTCGAAGGAGGCGACGACGCGATGGCCCTCGATGCGGATCGTGCCCGCCAGCGGCTCGCGCACCGCGAAGTCGTCGCCCTGCGGCTCGATCCTGAAACCCAGCGCCTCGACCTCCTTCAGCTGCGCCTTGAGCGCCTCGCGCAACACGGCCGGGCGACCGGCATGCGCAACGGCGATCTCGACCGGCCGCAGCTCCGGCAGCGGCAGCAGCACCGGCGCGATGAGCTTCGAGGGCCCGCCCGCGGCCGGAAAGCGCAGCTTCGCCGCCGCATCGAGCACCAGCGCGCGCGCCGCCGCGACCTCGTCGTTCGCTTCGTAGCCGCTTTGCGCGGTGACGAAGTTGTCGGTCAGCACCTCGACCGACTCCACGCCGCCGCCGGCCGCCACCGCGAGGCGGAAGCTCATCACGCCCTGCACGTCCCTGAGGGGCCTCAGCGGTTCGGCGAGCGCGCGATGGAATCCGGCGACCACTTCGCGCGCGGCAGCCTCGTCCAGCGGCCCCGCCACCACCGGCGAGCCGGCGCGCAGGTGACCGACCAGCGCGATGCGCGCTTCCAGCGGGTCCATGCTGCCCTGGATGGCCGGCGTGCCGTGGACGATGCGGTCGTCGAACAGCAGCAGCTGGTTGAACTGCGCCGGCACCAGCTCGTACAGCGCCTCGCCGTGCACGTGGTGTTTCTTGTAGCTGGGCACGCCGTCGCGCATCAGCAGCGTTTCGCCGCCGGCGAACTTGCGCGACTGCCAGCGCGTGAGCGAATAGACGAAGCCCAGCGTGCCGTTCTGGAAGTCGCTGTGCAGGCCCAGCGTGCAGCCATTGACCATCAGGTGCAGGTTGGGCTCGCCGGTCGGAACCAGCCCCGCGTGCTCCATGCACCACTGCCGCAGGTGCCGGTCGAAGCGCCGCCACAGCGGCTGCGGAAACACCTGCTGCGGCGTCGTGCGCAGGTAGGTGTACATGCGCGGATCGCAGAAGTACTGCCACTGGACCGACTGTCGGTAGGCGTTGCCCACCTTCTCGTCATAGGCCGCGCGCAGGGCCTCGGCTTCAGCAAAGAAGTCGGCGGCGACGTGCTGGCGGCGGATCACGCGGCCACCTCATGCATGTCGCCCAGCGCCACGCGCACCTGGCGGTTGCCGCTGTAGGGCAGGCGGCCGTGGGCCATCAGCAGGTTGTTGACCAGCAGCACGTCGTGGGCCTCGGTCGGGATGCGGACCGAGCATTCCAGCAGCACGCGGTCGATGGTGCGCACCCAGTCCGCCGGGATCGGGCTGCCGTCGCCGAAGAACACCGTGCGCGGAAACTCGTCGCGGCGGAAGTGCTTGCCCAGCATCGCATCGACCTCGGCCGGCAGCGCATCGGGGTGGTGCAGCAGGATCTGGTTGAACCAGGCCTCGGTGCCGCGCCCGGGAATCCGCAGCACGGCATGGGTGCGGTACGACACGGTGATGTCGTTCTCGGAGATGGCGTCGATCTCGTGCCCGCTGGCCTCGATCTTCCCGCGCAGCTCGTCCAGGGTCTGGACCTTGAAGAACTGCTGCCACGAGGTGTCCAGCCCGCGGATGAAGCGCCGCCGATACACCAGGCCCAACTCGCGGAAGCGCTCGAGCATCTGCGCGGGCAGCCGCTCGATCACCTGGCGTCCGTCGGACAGGGTCCACTCGCCGCCCTCGGAGGCCGGCTCCAGGCAGAAGAAGAGCTGGCGCGAAGGCCAGCTCTGCGTGTGCGAGGCCTCGTTGTGGAAGCGGATCTCCAGGTGCTTGGGATACGGCGTGGCGAAGTAGACGTTGTCGCCCGCGCTGGCCAGCGGCAGGTCGCCGTAGTGCCTGTAGAGCGCGTCGCAGGCCGAGGCCGCGCAGTCCTCGAAGCCCGGCAGGCCACCGACCTCGAAGCCGCGGAACAGCACGTGGCCGTCGCTCCACAGCGCCTCGTCGATGCGATCGCGGTTCTGCCGTATCCAGGGCGCCAGCGGCTCGCGGGATGTCGAAGTGATTTGCATGGGTTCTTTCACAGCTTCGTTCGTTGATCTCTTCAGGACATGGCCACCAGGATGCGGCGCGGCCCGTCGAAGGGCAGCCGCCCGTGCGCCGCCAGCAGGTTGTCCACCACCAGCAGGTCGCCCTGGCGCCACGCGAAAGTGCGCCGCTGCGCGCGCAACACCTCGCGCACGGCGGCCAGCGTGGTGCCGTCGATGCGCCCGCCGTCGCCGTAGTACGCCGCCATCGGCAAGCCGGCCTCGATGCGCGCATCGACCTTGGCGCCCGTCGGCGTATTGGAGGCGTGGAACAGGTGCACCTGGTTGAACCAGACGCGCTCGCCGCTCAGCGGATGCACGCGCGTGGCGGGCCGCCGCTCGTGGATGCGCAGGCCGCCGCCGGGCTGCCATTCGCAGCCGATGTCCATCTCGCGGCAATGGGCCTCGACCTGCTCGCGGTCGGAGGTCTCGAAGGCCTTGCTCCACGCGTTGTAGGGCGCATGCGCCGGCGCGAGGTTGCGCACGTACATCAATTGGCGGCGCTCGAACTCCTCGGCGATGGAGGCCGGCATCGCCTGCAGCACGCGCCGCGAATCGGCCAGCGGCGTCTCGCCGCCCGCCTGCGGCGCGGTCGCGCAGAAGAAGTAGAGGCGCTGCGGCCATCGCAGGCTGTACGACATCTCGTTGTGAAGCGGAATCTCCAGCTGCTTCGGATACTCGGTCGAGGTGTAGACGCCCTCGGCCACCTTGCTGCGCGGCGAGGTGCCGCCCGCGTAGTCGAGCAGCTGCCGGGGCGCCATCGCCGCGACCGCGCGGCGGAAGTCTTCGGCCTCACGCAACGGGAAACCGCGAAACAGCAGCGCGCCTGCGCGCAGCAGCATGGGCTCCAGGCGCGGCATCGCTGCGCCGAACCAGCCCTCGGCATCGGCCGTGCTGCCACCGGCCAGCTCGGCATCGGCGTGGATGAGATGCGGAAGGCCGTCCTCGAAGTCCTCGGCCTCGCGCGAGTCCGCGAGGGTTGCCGCCGCCCCGCTCATGCGCGCTGCCCCAGGTACCAGTGGCGCCCGACGATCTCGATCACGCGATCCACATGCGGCGGCCTGAGGATCGACAGGTGGTGGCTGCCGGGCAGGTCGAAGCTGCGCAGCCGGGGCTCGTGCGTGCGCCAGGCGTCGAGGTTCACGGCGTCGTCCTCGTCGCCGGAAACCGCGCGCAGCAGCAACGCCAGGCCGGTGAACTCGCCCTCGGGGCGGTAGCCGATCGCGCACTGGCGGCAGAACATCTCCAGCACCGGCGCGAAGTCCGCGCGCCGCGCGCTGGGCGGCAGGAGGCGGGCGCGCCGCATGGCCTCGAAGACCGATGCCGTCTGCTCGCCGGCCGGCAGCACGGCCAGCGTGCTGGCGTCGAGCCCGTGCTCCTTTCCGCCCTGCAGCCGGATCAGTGCCAGGTACTCGCGCAGCGCGTGGGCGCGGTCGCCGAAACCTTCGGTGCGCGGCGCATCGGTGTCGACCAGCACCACCGGCGCGACCGTCGCACCGGCTCCGGCCAGCTGCCGCGCCGCTTCCAGCGCGACCCAGCCGCCGAAGGAATGGCCGATCAGGTGATAGGGCCCCTGCGGCTGCAGCGCGCGGATCGCATCCACGTAGCGCCGCGCCGCCTCCTGCAGCGTGGGCGGCTCGCCGTCGCGGCCCAGCAGCGCGGGGGCTTCCAGGCCGATGAAACTGGCGTCGCCGGGGCTGCGCGAAGCGAACTCCAGGAACGAAGTCGCATTGGCACCCGCCCCCGGCAGGCAGAACACCTTGCGTGCCTGCGTGCCCCCGCTTCTGATCGTCACCGCCGCACCGTGCGCCGGTGGGCGGCCGGCCACGGCAGGCGCACTCGCCGTGCCATCGAGCCGGGCCAGGATCGAATCGATCGCGGCGCCGACACGCGCCGCGTGCCCGGTGTCCATCATGATGCTCCAGTGGTCGCCGCCCACCGGATGCACCTGCAGCCGGTTGCCGAAGACCGCGCCCCAGCCGTTGGTAGGGTCGCCCGCATCCCCCGGCAGTGCCGAGAACAGGTGCGCATCGAGCTCCAGCGGCCGCGCGTGATAGCGATGGGCTGCCGCGCGCAGCTCGAACCAGAGCCCCGCGCGCGCGTCGAACTCGGCCGGGCTCATGTCCTTCTTCAGCCACCCCTCTGCGCGCGCCAGCGCGATCGCCGCGGGCAGGCCGTCGGCCGCGAGAAGCCGCTCGATCTCGCCCGCCTCCAGCTTGCGCCCGTAGTACTCGGCGAAGGCCACCAGCAGCAGCTTGCGGTCCTGCTCGCCCAGTTCGGACACGCCGCGCTCGCCCGCGCCGGGGTGCCAGCTGTCGACGAGCCCGAGGAACTCGACCCGCTCGCCCGCCGCGATCAGCTGCCGCGCGACCTCGAAAGCCAGCACGCCACCAGCCGACCAGCCCGCGAGCCGGTAGGGCCCGCGCGGCAGCGCCTCGCGGATCAGCCGCACGTAGCCCGCGGCCAGGTCCTCGTAGCGGCTTCCGGCCTGCACCGCGTCGCGGTCGGCGCGGATGCCGTAGAGGCCGACTTCCGGATCGACGTGCCGCGCCAGCCGCTCGTACGACAGCACCTCGCCGCTGGGCTCGTGGATGAACACCAGCGCGCGCCGCGCGTTGCCGCCCTTGCGGATGGTCACCCACTGCGCATTTGCGTCCGCCACGTTCTCGCGCGGCTTGCCGATCAGCTCGGCCAGCGCGCTGAGCTGCTGCGCCAGCAGCACGTCCTGCAGCGCGACCTCGTAGCCCTTCTGCTTGAGCCCCTCGATGACCTGGAACACCATCAGCGAGTAGCCGCCCAGGTCGAAGAAGTTGTCGTGGCGGCCGATGCGCTCAATGCCCAGCAGCTCCGACCAGAGCGCGGCGATGGTGCATTCCGCCTCGCCCCGCGGCGCCTCGTAGCGGCCCAGCGCCAGGCCCTGCGCGTCGGGCGCGGGCAGCGCCTTTCGGTCGAGCTTGCCGTTGGGCGTGAGCGGCAGCGCGGCCAGCGCCACGAAGGCCGAAGGCAGCATGTACTCGGGCAGGTGCGCGGCCAGGCCGGCGCGCAGCTTCGCCGGATCGGGCGTTTCCGTGCCGGCCACCACGTAGGCGACAAGCCGCCTGTCGCCGGGAATGTCCTCGCGCACGACCACCGCCGCCTCGCGCACGCCCGGCAGCCGCGCGAGTTGGGCTTCGATCTCGCCGGGCTCGATGCGGAAGCCGCGCAGCTTGATCTGCTGGTCGTTGCGGCCGAGGTATTCGAGCGTGCCGTCCTCGCGCCAGCGGCCGAGGTCGCCGGTGCGGTACATGCGTGCCTGCGCATCGTGCACGAACGGATCGCGCGGAAAGCGTTCGGCGCTGAGGTCGGCCCGGCCGAGATAGCCGCGCGCGACGCCGGCGCCGCCGATGTGGATCTCGCCCGCCACGCCGACAGGCACCGGCTGCCCCGCCGCGTCGAGCACGTAGATCCGCGCGCCAGGCATCACCTGCCCGATGTGCGGCCGGCGCCCGTCGATGACGCCGCAGCTCGCATCCACGCTGCATTCGGTCGGCCCGTACATGTTGAAGAAGAGCCGCCCTTCGACGGCCGCCAGCGTGCTCCAGGTGGCCGCGTCGATCGCCTCGCCGCCGAGCAGCAGCTTGCGCAGGCTCGGCGCGCGCCCCTGCAAAAGGCCCGCACCCTGCATCAGCCGCAGGTGCGAAGGCGTGCACTCCATCGCCTCGATGCGATGGGTTTCGAGGAAGGCCAGCAGCTCCTGCGCGCCCAGCCGGTCGGCCTCGGGCAGCAGGAACACGCTGCGGCCGAAGGCCAGCTGCCCCCAGGCCTTCACGGCCATGTCGAAACCGAAGGAGGAGTTCCATGCCACGCGCCGGCAGTCGGGCGCCGTGCCGTGCACGCAGGCCTCCATCGCGCGCAGGAAGAAGGCCACGTTGCGGTGCTCGACCATCACGCCCTTGGGCTCGCCGGTCGAACCCGATGTGTAGATCACGTAGGCCAGGTGCGAGGGCCTGAGGCCGACGGCAGCCGGATCCGGGTTGGTGGACGGCGCCGCGGCCAAGTCCGGCAGCTCGGCGTCGAGCAGCACGCGTGCGCATCGCTGCGGCGCCTGCAGCCTTGCGTCGAGGCGCTGCTGGGTCAGCAGCACGATCGCGCCGCTGTCTTCCAGCATCTGCGCCAGGCGCTCGTCCGGATGGACCGGATCGAGCGGCACGAACGCGCCGCCGGCCTTGAGCGTGGCCAGCATCGCCACGACCATCCCGATGCTGCGTTCGGCGCAGATCGCCACGCGGTCGTCGGGCTTCACGCCAAGCGAGCGCAGGTGATGGGCGAGCCGGTTGGCGCGCTCGTTGAGCTCGCGGTAGCCCAGGCTTTCGCCCGCGTATTCGATCGCCGGCGCATCGGGCCGGCGCGCCGCCTGCTCCTCGACGAGCGCATGCACCAGCACGGGCTCGGCGGTGGCGGCATGGCTTTCGTTGAAGCCTTCCACGATCGACTCGCGCTCATCGGCATCGAGCAGGTCGATGCGGTCCACCGGCTGGCTGTCGTCGGCGACCATGGCGCGCAGCACCGCTTCCAGGCATTGCCATTGGCGGCGCACCGTGGCCTCGTCGAACAGGGCACAGGCGTAGTTGAGCTGGCCGGCAATGCCCTCGCCGTTCTCGCGCAGCTCCAGCGACAGCTCGAACTGCGCGCTGTCCGCGCCGCCGCCGAGGCTCTGCGCCTGCAGGCCGGGCAGGTCGAGCCCGGCCTCGGGCGTGTTGTGCCACGACAGCATCACCTGGAACACCGGATGGTGGGCCAGCGAGCGCGGCGGGTTGAGCGCCTCCACCAGCCGCTCGAAGGGCACGTCCTGCAGGCTCTGCGCCTGCACCGCCGTCTGCCGCGCCTGCGCCAGGAGCGCGCCCACGCTCGGGCCGTCCGAAAGATCGATCTTCAGCGCCTGCGTGTTGACGAAGAAGCCGATCAGCGGCTCCACCTCCACGCGGTTGCGCCCGGCATGCGAGCTGCCGATCACCACCTGCTCCTGTCCGCTCAGCCGGCCCAGCACCACCGCCCATGCCGCGAGCAGCGTCATGTACAGCGTGGTGCCATGGCGCTGGCCCAGCGCGCGCAGGCCCCGGCCCAGCGCCGCGTCGAGTTCGACCGCGATGTTGGCGCCGCGGTAGTCCTGCACCGGCGGGCGCGGCCGGTCGGTCGGCAGGTCGAGCAAGGCCGGCGCGCCGCGCAGCTGCCGCACCCATTGCTCCAGCTGCTGCTGCAGCAATGGCCCTTGCAGCCACTGGCGCTGCCACATGCCGAAGTCGGCGTACTGGATGGCCAGCGGCGGCAGCGGGTCGGGGCGGCCCTGGCGAAAGGCGCCATACAGCGCCGAGAACTCCTTCGCCAGCACCCCGCCCGACCAGCCGTCAGAGACGATGTGGTGCATCGTGACCAGCAGCACGTGGTCGTCGGGCCCCAGAGCCAGCAGCTGGCCCCGGATCAGCGGGCCCAGCGCAAGGTCGAAGGGCCGCAGCGCCTCCTCGCGCACGATGCGCTCCAGCGCCTCGTCCGTGATGCCGCGCCGGTCTTCGTGCAGCAGCGCGAAGCCGCGCGGCGCGTCGATGACCTGCCGCACCTCGCCGCCGATGCCGACGAAGCGGGTGCGCAGCACCTCGTGGCGCTCGACGATGCGGTCGAAGGCGGCCTGCAGCGCCACGGTGTCCAGCGGGCCGCGCAGCCGCACCGCGTCGGGCACGTGGTAGGCCTTGCTCGCCTCGGGATCGACCCGCGCGATGAACCACAGCCGCTGCTGCGCGAAGGACATCGGCAGCGGCGCCGAGCGGTCGGCGCGCGCGATCGTGCCCAGCGTGTTCTGGCTCGCCTGCGCCACCTCACGCGCCAGGTCGGCAAGCCGCGGATGGGTGAACAGCGCCGGCAGCGGCAGCTCCACGCCGAGCCGCTCGCGCAGCTGCGACACCAGCCGCACCGCGAGCAGCGAGTGGCCGCCCAGTTCGAAGAAGTCGTCGTTGCGCCCGACGCGTTCCATGCCGAGCAGCTCGCACCAGATCCGCGCGAGCGTGTCCTCGATCTCGCCCATCGTCGCCTCGTAGCTTCGATGGGCGAAGGCCAGGCCCTCGGGCGCCGGCAGCGCCTTGCGGTCGAGCTTGCCGTTCGGAGTCAGCGGCAGGGCCGCGAGCGGCACGAAGGCGCCCGGCAGCATGTGTTCGGGCAGACGGATTGCCAGCTGCCGGCGCAGTCCGGCAGGGTCGATGGCGTCCTGCGTGCCGTCCGCGACGACGTAGGCGACAAGGCGCCTCTCGCCGGGCACGTCCTCGCGCGCGACCACAGCCGCCTCGCGCACGCCGGGCAGCTCCGCGAGGCGCGCCTCGATCTCGCCGGGCTCGACGCGGTGGCCGCGGATCTTGAGCTGGAAGTCGTTGCGCCCGAGGTACTCGATCGTGCCGTCGTCGCGCCAGCGGCCGAGGTCGCCGCTGCGGTACATGCGTGCACGCTCGTTGTCCGCGAACGAATCGCGCAGGAAGCGCTGGGCGCTCAGCGCGGGCTGGTTCAGATAGCCGCGCGCCACCTGCGCGCCGGCGATGTGGATCTCGCCCGCCACGCCGCGCGGCACGGGCCGGCCCTGCGCATCGAGCAAATACAGCCGGCAGTTGCCGACCGGCGTGCCGATGGGCGGCAGGTCGTCCCATTCGTCCGGGGAGCCTGCGAGCGTGTACGTCGTGACCACGTGGCTTTCGGTGGGGCCGTAGTGGTTGTGCAGGCGCGCCGTACTGCCGCCATCGAACAGCCGCCGTATCGCCGGCGTGATGCGCAGCTGCTCGCCCGCGACGATCAGGTCGCGCAGCGTCGGCGGCAGCGCCGCGCCATGCTGCGACCACAGCTCGCTCAAGGCATTGAGCGCAATGAAGGGCAGGAAGAGCCGCTCGATGCCCTGCCCGCCGAGCCAGCCGGCTAGCGCGGGCAGGTCGCGCCGCAGCTCCTCGGGCAACGGCACCAGCGTGCCGCCCGTGGCCAGCGTCGAGAAGATTTCCTGGAACGCGACGTCGAAGCCCGGCGCCGCGAACTGCAGGGTGCGCGCCGCACCCGGCAACTGTTCGCGCTGCCAGGCCAGCAGGTTGACCAGCGCGCGGTGCGGCATCACAACGCCCTTGGGCACGCCGGTGGAGCCGGAGGTGTAGATCACGTAGGCCAGGTGCTCGCCGCGCAGGCCCAGCGCGTGCGGGTCGGGCCGCGGCGCGGCGGCCTGCGCCCATGGCGCCGCGGCGATGTCGTCGAGCAGCACGCGCTCGCAGGCAGGCGGCGCGGCGAGGCGCTGCACCAGCCGCTCCTGCGTGAGCAGCACGAGCGGTGCGCTGTCGGCGAGCATGTGCACCAGGCGTTCGCCGGGCAGCGCGGGGTCCAACGGAACGTAGGCGCCGCCGGCCTTGAGCGTGGCCACGATCGCGATCACCGATGCAGCCCCGCCCTCCAGGCAGATCGCCACGCGCTGGTCGGGCACCACGCCCAGCGTGCGCAGGTGCCGGGCCAGCTGGTTCGACCGGGCCTCCAGCTCGCCATAGCCCAGCCGTTCGGTGGCGGACTCCAGTGCGGGCGCCGAGGGGTCGCTGTCGGCCTGGCGCTCGAACAGCGCGTGCACCAGTTCGCCGATGTCGCCGCGGTCAACGCGGGTGGAGTTGAAGCCTTGCAGCACCTGCTCGCGCTCCGCCGCCGGCAGGGTCTCGATGTCGCGCATCGGCGTGTCGGGCGCCCGGTCGAGCGCACGCACGAGGTTTTCCAGGGTTTCGCGCATCCAGCCGGCGATGCGCGCGGCGTCCACCTGCTTCACGATCTCGGCGGTGATGGAGAAGCCCTCGCCGTGGTCGTCCACGTGCAGCACGAAGGGGTAGTTGGTGCGGTCGCGGCTCTCCAGGTGATGGATGCCGGTGACGCCCTGCTCACCTTGCGCCGCTGCTTGCTCGCGGCTGTGGCGGTAGTTCAGCAGCGCCGAGAACAGCGGCGTGTTCGCGGGCAGGCCGCTGCAGCGCTGCGCCAGCGTGAGCGATGCGTGCTCGTGGCGCAGCAGTTCCGCGAGCGCGGCGGCCGTCTCACCGAGCGCAGCGCCTGCGCCGCGCCCCTCCAGCCGCACCCGCAGCGGCAGGGTGTTGATGAACATGCCCATGGCGCGGTCGGCGCCTTCGCCGCCCTGCAGCCGGCCGAGCAGCACGGTGCCGAACACAACGTCGCCGCGGCCATTGCCGCTGCAGCGCGCGAGCACCTGCGCCCACGCCAGGTGGAACACGCTGGCGGCGGTGGTTCCGTGCCCACGGGCAATGCGCCGCAGGTCCGCGCACAGCGCCGGCGCCAGCCGCAGCTTCGCCTGCACCGCGTCGCTGCCGTTGCCCTGCACGTCGAGCAGGTCGAAGGGCGCGGTCGGCTGCTCGACGTCGCCCAGCATCGCGCGGAAGAACTTCTCGTGCTCGGCTTCGCGTGCGCCCAGCCGCGCCTGCGCGACGAAGTTGCGAAAGGGCACTGGCTGCGGCAGCTCGGCGCTGCGGCCCTGCATCACCACGGCCACCTCGTGGGCCAGCAGCTCCAGCGTGACGTGGTCCATCGCCAGGTGGTGATAGAGCATCTGCAGCAGCCAGCGTCCGCCTTGCGCTTCGTCGAAGGCCGCGAAGCCGCGCATCATCGGCGCGCGGCGCACGTCGAGGCGGTAGCGGGCCGGGTCGGCATGCGCCTGCAGCCGCGCCTGCACGCCATCGCCATCGCCATCGCCATCGCCATCGAACTCCAGCGTCTCGACTTCCAGCCGAGCCCGCCGCCACACCACCTGCACCGGCTCGGGCAGTCCGTCCCACTGCACGGCGGTCCGCAGCACGTCGTGGCGCGCGATGGCCTCGTTCATCGCGGCGACGAAGCGGTCCAGCAGCTCGCGGCTGTCGAAGGCCATCAGCAGCCGGGTCAGGTAGGCATCGCCCTGCTGCTGCAGCAGGTGATGGAACAGGATGCCCTCCTGCAGCGGCGCGAGCGGATAGATGTCCTGCACGTTGCCCGCACCACCGGGCGTGGCGGCGACGATGCGGTCGATCTGCGCCTGCTCCAGCCGCACCAGCGGCAGCATGCCCGGGGTGATGCGCGGCTGCTGCTCCTGCTCCTTCCCCTTCTTCTGCCGCTGTGTTGCCGCGGCAGCACGATCGTCGTTGGCGGCCACCCAGTTCATCAGCGCCTGCTTGTGCAGCTTCAGCGACGCCATCACGCCGGGCGTCAACACGCCGCGCGGCGCCTTGAGCACCAGCTCGCCCTGCTCGATCCGCGCCAGGACCCGGCGTTCTTCGAGCAGGCCGATCAGGGCCGGCGCGTCCATCGATTGCGTGCTCGCGACTTCCAGATTCACAGTCTGAACTCCTCGGTTTCCGATTCGGTTTCCCACTCCGCCTGCTGCTGTGCGAAGTGCGCCGGGATGGCGTTGTGCGGCACATGGATCTCGCCCGCGTCCGGCGCGGTGCGCACGGCGGCGGCCATCGCGGCCAGCCCCGGCCGGTCGAAGACCGCGCGCACGTCGATGGCCCAGCCGCGCCTGCGCAGTTGCTCCAGCATCTGCACCGCCAGCAGCGAATGCCCGCCGAGCGCGAAGAAGCTGTCGTGCCGGCCGATGCGCTCCACGCCGAGCAGCCGCGACCAGATCTCCGCCAGGGCCTGTTCCACCTCGCCCTGCGGAGGCACGAAGGCGCGGCGGTCGAAGGCTTCGCCGTCCGGCGCCGGCAGCGCCTTGCGGTCGAGCTTGCCGTTGGCGCCTAGCGGCAGCGCGGCGAGGCACACGTAGGCGGCGGGCAGCATGTGTTCGGGCAGGTGCTCGGCGAGCAGGCCGCGCAGCCGCGCGGGCTCCAATGCTTCATCTGGCGAGGCCGGCACCACGTAAGCGACGAGCGACGGCGTGCCCGACCGGTCCTCGCGCGCGAGCACCACGGCGTCGGTGACGCCGTCGATCGCGCGCAATCGCGCCTCGATCTCGCCGGGTTCGATGCGTTGCCCGCGCAGCTTGATCTGGAAATCGCACCGGCCCAGGTATTCGATCGCGCCATCGGCACGCCAGCGGCCGAGGTCGCCCGTGCGGTAGAGCCGGCCACTCCCGCCGAAGGAGTCGGCAATGAAGCGCTGCGCCGTCAGCTCCGGCTGGTTCAGGTAGCCGCGCGCCACCTGCACGCCGCCGATGTAGAGCTCGCCCGCAACGCCGATCGGCACCGGGCGCAATGCGTCGTCGAGCAGGTACAGGCGGGTGTTGGCGACCGGCCTGCCGATCGGCACCGAGTCGCCGTCGTCGCTGCCGCAGGTCCAGGCGCTCACGTCCACCGCCGCCTCGGTGGGGCCGTAGAGGTTGTGAAGACGCGCATGCGGCAGGCGCTCGCGGCACCGGCGCGCGAGCCCGGCGGAGAGTGCCTCGCCGCTGCAGACCACGCGCCGCAGGCTCTTGCAGGCGGCCACATCGCCGACGTCATCGAGCCGCGCAAGGAAGAGCTGCAGCATCGAGGGCACGAAGTGCAGCGTGGTCACGCCGCTCGCGCGGATCAGCTCGCAGAGGTAGGCGGGGTCCCTGTGCCCGTCGGGCCTGGCCAGCACCAGCCGCGCGCCGGCCATCAGCGGCCAGAAGAACTCCCACACCGACACGTCGAAGCCCAGCGGCGTCTTCTGCAGCACCACGTCGTCCGGCGTCAGCGCGTAGGCCTGCTGCATCCAGTGCAGGCGGTTGACGATACCCCGGTGCTCGTTCATCACGCCCTTGGGACGGCCGGTGGAGCCGGAGGTGTAGATCACGTAGGCGAGATTGTTTTCGTGGAGGCCTGTGCCGGGCGTGGTGCCTGCGAACGCCTCCAGGAGATCGTCGCGATCCACCGGCAGCGTGCGCACCGTGGCCGACAGCATCGGCGCGAGTTCGGCGTCGGCGAGCACGGCTACCGGACCGGCTTCTTCGATCATCTCCAGCAGCCGTTGCGGCGGATGCGATGGATCGAGCGGCAGGTACGCGCCCCCGGCCTTGAGCACCGCCAGCAACGCCACCACCAGCATCTCGCTGCGCTGCATGAAGATGCCGATGCGCGCGTCAGGCACCACGCCCAGCGCACGCAGTCGCCGCGCCAGCCGGTTGGCTCGTGCATCGAGCTCGGCGTAGCTGAGGCTGCGGCCCTCGAACACCAGGGCGGTCGCATCGGGGCGCTTCGCGGCCTGGCGTTCGAACAGCTGGTGCAGCAGCAGGCCGCGCGGATGGTCGGCGTCGGTGGCGTTGAAGTCGCTCATCACCCGCCGGCGCTCGTCTTCCGGCAGCACATCGATGCGCCGCAGCGACAACCCGGACCTGGCTTCCAGCGCATCGACCAGCGAACGCAGCGCCTTTTCGACGAAGCCGCGGATTCGCCGTGCATCGACGCAGCGGTCGATCTCGGCGGTGATGCCGAAGCCGTCGCCATGATCGTCCACGTGCAGCACGAAGGGATAGTTGGTGCGGTCGTGGCCGCCGAGCGATTCGATGCCCGGCACGCCCGTGATGCCGTCTTCGTCCTGGCGGGGGCTGTAGCGGTAGTTGAGCAGGCTGGTGAAGAGCGGCGCATCGGCCGGCAGCCCGCTGCAGCGCCGCGCGAGGCTCAGCGAGGCGTGTTCGTGGCGCAGCAGCTCGGCAAGATCCGCGTGCACGCGGCGCAGTGCAGCGTCGGCTTCGCCGTCGATGCGCACGCGCAGCGGCAGCGTGTTGAGGAACATGCCCATCGCCCGCGTCGCCTCCGCGCCGGCCTGCAGGCGGCCGAACAGCACCGTGCCGAACACCACGTCGTCGCGGGCGCTGCAACACGCCAGCACCAGCGCCCACGCCAGGTGGAACACGCCGGCCGCGCCCACGCCGCGCAGCCGCGCCTGTTCGCGCAGGCGCCGCGCGAGCCCGGGCTCCAGCTCGCCGCGCGACTGCAGCACGCCGCTGCCGTCGCCGCGCACCTCGTCCAGCCCGAAGGGCGCGGTGGTGGCATCCACGTCGCCCAGCACGCGGCGGAAATAGGCTTCATGGCCCGCTTCCGCCCCGCCCTGCCGCGCCTGCGCGACGAAGTGCCGGAACGGCACCGGCGCCGGCAATTCGGCGCGGCGCCCCTGCAGGATCAGCAGGACCTCGCTCACCAGAAGCTGCGAGGCCGTGTGGTCGAGGATCAGGTGGTGATGCAGCAGCTGCAGCAGCCAGCGTCCGCTGCCCTCTTCCTCGATGGCGTGGCCGCGCAGCATCGGGGCGCGCCGCACGTCGAGGCGGCAGCGGCGCGGATCGGCCAGCGCGCCCAGGCGTTCGCGCGCCTCTTCGACTGGCGCAGGAGCCAGCATCGCGATCTCCAGACCTGCCTCGCGCTGCACCAGCTGCACGGGCTGCTGCAGTTCCTCCCAGTGCACGCTGGTGCGCAGGATGTCGTGGCGCGAAATCACCTCGCGCAGGGCCTGCACGAACGCCTCCAGCCGCTGGCGGCTGTCGAAGCGCAGCAGCGTCGGCATGACGTAGGCGTCGCCCCCATCCTCGCTCTCGCGGTGCAGGCGGTGATGGAACAGGATGCCCTCCTGCAGCGGCGCGAGCGGATAGATGTCCTGCACGTTGCGCACACCGCCGGGCACCTTCGCCACCAGGCGGTCGATCTGGTCCTGCCCAAGCGCGAGCCCGAGCAGCGGCAGCATCTGCGGCGTGATCGTCTCGGCCTTCTCTTCGATGCGGTAGTCGATGCGGTAGTCGAGCGGATCGGCACGCCGGCCCTCGCGCAGCAGCGCGATCAGCTCCGCCTTGCGCTCGCGCAGGGCCTGCACCAGTGCCGAATCGGCGAGCAGCCGCGCATCGCCCTGCAGCGCCAGGCGCTCGCCGTCCAGGCGCAGCGAGAGGCCGCGCGAGGCCAGCGCGTCGAGCAACTCGGCCGGGGTCGCTGTCTGGTGGTTCACAGGACGATCTCCTCCATCTGCACGGTGGCCGCGGCAAGCTCGGCCAGCGTCGCGGCGTTGAACACCATCTGCACGTCGACCTGCAGCTGCTGCTCGCCCATGGCGTGGATCAGCTGAATCGCGAGCGCCGAATGCCCGCCGAGCTCGAAGAAGTTGTCGTGGCGGCCGACCTGCGCCACCCCGAGCAGTTCGCTCCACAGCGCCGCCAGCCGGGTCTCGATGCCGGCCTGCGGCGCGGCGTAGGTCCGGCGCGCGATGCCGCTGTCGTCGGGCATCGGCAGCGCCTTGCGGTCGAGCTTGCCGTTGGCGTTGAGCGGCCAGGCCGGGAGCACGACGTAGGCGGCGGGCAGCATGTAGTCGGGCAGCTGTGCGCCGAGCTGCGCCCGCAGCGCGGAAGGCTCCGGCGCCGCGCCCTGCTCCGCCAGCAGGTAGGCGATCAGCCTGGGCTCGCCGGGCTGGCTCGCATCGGCCACCACCGCGGCCTCGCGCACGTTGTCCAGCCGCGCGAGCCTTGCCTCGATTTCGCCAGGCTCGATGCGGTAGCCGCGGATCTTCACCTGATGGTCGTTGCGGCCGAGATATTCGATGCTCCCGTCGGCACGCCAGCGACCCAGGTCGCCGGTCCTGTACATGCGCGCGCCGCTCTCGGATGCGAACGGATCGGGCAGGAAGCGCTCCGCCGTGAGCTCCGGTCGCCCGAGGTAGCCCCGCGCGACGCCAGCGCCGCCGATGTGGATCTCGCCCGCGACGCCGATGGGCACCGGTTCGCCATGCGCATCGAGCAGGTAGACGCGCGCGCCCGGCATCGGCCGGCCGATGTGCGGCACCGCGCCTGCGACTGGCCCGCAGGTGGCGTCCACGCTGCACTCGGTCGGGCCGTACATGTTGTGGAACTGCACCGTGCCCGCTTCGGCAAGGCCTTGCCAGGTGTCGGCGTCGAGCGCCTCGCCGCCCAGCAGCAGCTTGCGCAGCGATGTGGCGCGCCGCTGCGGAAAGCCGGCCGAGCGCAGCATGCGCAGGTGCGAGGGCGTGCACTCCATCGCCTCGATGGCATGGCGCTCCAGGAAGTCGAGCAGCGCCTGCGCATCGAGGCGGGTGCGCTCGGGCAGCAGGAACACGCTGCGGCCGAAGGCCAGCTGGCCCCAGGCCTTCACGGCCATGTCGAAGCCGAAGGACGAGTTCCATGCCACGCGCCGGCAGTCGGGTGCCGTGCCGTGGATGCGTTGCTCCATCCCGTGCAGGAAGTTGGTCACGTTGCGGTGCTCGACCATCACGCCCTTGGGCTCGCCGGTCGAACCCGAGGTGTAGATCACGTAGGCCAGGTGCGCCGGGGTCAGCCCCACCGCTTCCGGATCGGGATCGTGCGCGGGCTCGTCCGTCCATGGCGATGTGGCGCCATCGAGCAGCAGCACCGCGCATCCTTCGGGCACCGCCAGGTGCGCCAGCAGGCGAGACTGCGTCAGCACCGCCACTGGCGCACTGTCGCGCAGCATGTGGGCGAGGCGGTCGTCGGGATGCACCGGGTCCAGTGGCACGCAGGCGCCGCCTGCCTTGAGCGTGGCCATGAGCGCCACGCCCAGATCCACGCTGCGCTCAAGGCACAGCGCGACGCGGTCGTCGGGGCGCAACCCAAGGCCGCGCAGGTGGTAGGCGATGCGGTTGGCGCGGGCGTTGAGCGTGGCGTAGTCCAGCGCTTCGTCTTCGCACGCAAGCGCCAGCGTGCCGGGCTGGCTTGCGGCCTGCAGCTCGAAGAGGCGGTGCAGCAGCTCGCCTTCGCCGCCTTCATCGACTTCACCGGCTGCGGCATTGAAGCCGTGCAGCACCTGCTCGCGTTGCTGCGGTGCCATCAGGCCGATGCGGTCCACTGGCACGGCGGCATCGGCCACCATGCCTCGCAGCATCGCCACCAGCGCATGCCAGTGGCGCCGCACCGTGGCCTCGTCGTACAGCGCGGTCGCGTAGTTGACCTGGCCTTCGATGCGCTCGCCGGTCGGCTCCAGGTCGAGCGAGAGATCGAACTGCGCGCTGCCCGCGTGGCTCGCGAGGTTGTCGAACGCCAGCCCCTCCAGCGCCAGTCGCGCGCGCGGCGTGTTCTGCCAGGCCAGCCGGACCTGGTAGACGGGGTTGTAGGCGCTGGAGCGCTGCGGGTTCAGCGCCTCGACCACCTGCTCGAAGGGCACGTCGCGGTGCTGCTGGGCCTCCAGCGCGACCTGTCGCGCCTGCTGCAGCAGGCCGCTCACGTCGAGGCCCTCGTCGATGTCGAAGCGCAGGGCCTGTGCGTTGACGAAGAAGCCAATCAACGGCTCGAGCTCGGCCCGGTCGCGTCCGGCGACGGCGCTGCCGAGCACCACGCGCGGCTGGCCGCCCAGGCGCGCCAACACCGCCGCCCACGCCGCGAGCACCACCATGTAGACGGTGACGCCGTGGCGCCGTGCCAGCGCGCCCAGTTCGCGCGTCAGCGCCTCGTCGAGGCCGACCTCGATGCTGGCGCCGCGATAGTCCTGCTGCGGCGGGCGCGGCCTGTCGGTGGCCAGGCCGATCAGCGGCGGCGCGTCGCGCAGGCGGTCTACCCAGTAGCGCAGCTGCGCCTGCGCGGCCCCGCCCTGCAGGCGCCGCCGCTGCCAGGCGACGTAGTCGCCATACCGCACCGGCAGCGCCGGCAGCGGATCGGGTTCGCCACGGCTGAACGCGCCGTACAGCACCGAGAACTCGTGCGCCAGCACCGCCAGCGACCAGCCGTCGCAGACGATGTGATGCATCGTGAGCAGCAGCACGTGCTCGTCCGCGGCCAGCCGCAGCAGGCGCACGCGCAGCGGCGGCTCGCGCTCCAGGTCGAAGGGCGCGGCGGCCTCGGCCAGGCACAGCGCGCGCAGGGCGCTGTCGCCGAGCTCGTCGAGCGCGTCGACCCCCTCAATCTCCTGCAGGCTCAGCGCCACGGATTGCGCCTCTTCGATGCGCTGGCGCGGCTGGCCGTCGACCACGACGAAGCGCGCGCGCAGCGACTCGTGCCTCTCGACGATCCGGTCCAGTGCGCGCTGCAGCGCGACGCGGTCGAGCACGCCGCGCAGCCGCAGCGCGGCGGGCAGGTGGTAGGCCGCGCCGGCCTGCGCGTCGATGCGCGTCACGTACCAGAGGCGCTGCTGCGAGTGCGAGAGCGGCAGCAGCGCGCCGCGCTCCAGGGAGACGATCGGGTCGGCCCCGTCGGGCGCCGCGCGCGCCACCTCGGCGGCGAGCTCCGCGAGCCGCGGCCGCGCGAACACCGTCGTCAGCGCCAGCTCGACGCCAAAGCGCTGGCGCAGCTGCGAAACCATGCGCACCGCCAGCAGCGAATGGCCGCCGAGCTCGAAGAAGCCATCGTCACGGCCGATGCGCGCCACACCGAGCAGCGATTCCCATATCAGCGCCAGCGCCTGCTCGTGTTCGCCCTCGGGTGGTCGGTAGCCGCGCCGTGCATGGGCCTCATCGTCGGGCGCGGGCAGCGTGGCGCGGTCGAGTTTGCCGTTGGCGTTCAGCGGCAGCGCGTCGAGCGGCACGAAGGCGGCGGGGAGCATGTATTCGGGCAGGCGCTCCGCCAGGCGTGCACGCAGCTGCGCCGGGTCGGGCTGCGGTCCGGCGGGGTCGACGGCCACGTAGGCCAGCAGGCGTCTTTCCTCGTTGTGCTCCAGCGTGGCGATCACCGCCGCTTCGCGGATGCCATCGATGCGCATCAGCTCCGCCTCGACCTCGCCGGGCTCGATGCGGAAGCCGCGGATCTTCAGCTGCCGGTCGTCGCGGCCGAGGAACTCGATGGAACCATCGGCGCGCCAGCGGCCGATGTCGCCGCTGCGGTACATGCGCGGCGATGTGCCCGCGCAAGCTGGCGCGAACGGATCGGGCGCGAAGCGCTGCGCGGTCAGTTCGGGGCGATGCAGGTAGCCGCGCGCCACGCCCGCTCCGCCGATCCAGATTTCGCCGACAGCGCCGACCGGCACCGGCTCGCCATGCGCATCGAGCAGATAGATGCGCGCGTTGGCGACCGGGCGACCGATGTCCAGCGGCGAATCCCCGGCGCGACAACGCGCGACAGTCGCGTTGATCGTGGTTTCCGTCGGCCCGTAGGCATTGGCCAGCGCCGGGCGGTGGCCCTCGCGCCGCCACCAGGCCTCGAGCGCAGCCGCGCCGACTGTGTCGCCGCCGATCACGATCTGGCGCAGCGACGGCGCAAACACGGCTTCGCTCGACAGCGCCAGCCGCTGCCAGAACAGCGTCGGCAGATTGGCCACGCTGAGTCGGTGGTCGGCGCACAGCTCGCACCAGCGCGCGGGCTCGGCGAGCCACTCGTCGGTGCGCAGCACCAGCGTCGCGCCATGGCTGAGCGCGCCGAAGATCTCCTCGCCCGCGACGTCGAAGCTCAGGCCGGAGAACTGCAGCACCCTGTCCTGCGCGCCGAAGCCGTAGAGCGCCTGCAGCGCCGCGATCTGGTGGGAGAGCTGCCGGTGCTCGACCATCACGCCCTTGGGCGTGCCCGTGGAACCGGAGGTGTAGATCACGTAGGCCAGGTGCGCGCCGTCGCCGGGCAGGTCGGGCGATTCCATGGGCTCGCCTGCCGGCAGTGGGTGCGCGTCGAGCTCAATCGTCGTGCAGCGCGACGGTGGATGCAGGCGCATGCGCAAGGTGGAATGCGTCAGCAGCACCGCCGGTGCGCAGTCTTCCAGCTGCCAGGCCAGCCGCTGGTCGGGGTACGAGGGGTCGAGCGGCACATAAGCGGCCCCTGCCTTGAGCGTGCCCAGCACCGCGACGATCAGGTCGAAGCCGCGCGGCAGGCACAGCGCGACGCGGTCCCCGGCGCCGGAGCCCAGGCGGCGCAGGTGGTGCGCGAGCCGGTTGGCGCGCTGGTCGAGTTCGGCATAGCTCAGTCGTTCATCGTCGTGTTCGAGTGCGATGGCCTGTGGCCGCAGCGCGGCCTGCTGCTCGAAGGCGGCATGGGCGAAAGCGTGCGCGGGCAATGCAGGCGCGCTTTCGGAGAAGACGTGCAGCAGGCGGTGGCGCTCCGCATCGTCGAGCAGCGCGATGCGATCGACCGGCCGGCCCGCATCGCCTTGGGTCATGCCGCGCAGCATCGCCAGCAGCGCTTGCCAGTGCCGGCGCACCGTCGCCTCGTCGAATAGCGCCGTGGCGTAGTTGAGCTTGCCGGCGATGCGGCCGCCCTCTTCCTGCAGATCCAGCGCCAGATCGAACTGCGCTCCAGCCGGCAGGCTTTCGACCCGCTCGACTTCCAGTCCCGCGAGTTCCAGCGCGATGGGCGGCGTGTTGTGCCAGGCCAGCATCAGCTGGAACACCGGGGTGATGGGCCATCGAGCGCGGCGGGTTCAGCAGCTCGACGAGGCGCTCGAAGGGCACGTCCTGGCGAGCCTGCGCCTGCAATGCCGTCTCGCGCACCTGCTTCAGCAAGTCGGCAACGCTCGGGCTGCCGTCCAGCGCGATCTTCATTGCTTGCGTGTTGATGAAGCAGCCGATCAGCGGCTCGACTTCCACGCGGCCGCGGCCGGCGTGCGAACTGCCGATCACCACCTGGCGCTGGCCGCCGTAGCGCGACACCACGGCGGCCCAGGCTGCCAGCACGACCATGTACAAGGTCGCGCCGTGCCGCTGGGCGAGCGCGCGCAGGGCCTGCGTGGTTTCGGCATCGATGCCGGCCTCGATGCTCGCGCCGCGATAGTCCTGCAGCGCGGGCCGCGGGCGGTCATGCGGCAGCTCGACCAACGCCGGTGCGTCGCGCAGGTGCCCGGCCCAATCCTGCAGCCGGGACTGTGGCGCCGCGCCCTGCAGGTGGGTGTGCAGCCACGCGGCATGGTCGGCGTACTGGATCGCCAGCCTGGGCAGGCGAGGCTCGTGCCCTTCGCGCAGCGCGCTGTAGGCGGCTGCGAACTCGCGCATCAGCACGCCCAGCGACCAGCCGTCGGAGACGATGTGGTGCATGGAGACCACGAGCACGTGCTCCTGCGCAGCGATGCGCAACAGGCGGCCGCGGATCGGCGGGCCGGCCGCAAGATCGAAGGGTTCCGATGCGGCTTCGCGGCACAGCGCTTCGATGCGCTTCGCGTCCGAAGAGCCCGCGTCCTGCTCATGCAGCTGGAAGCCGCGCGGCGGATCGATGTGCTGCCAGGGCTGGCCGTCCGTTTCGACGAAGCGCGTGCGAAGCACCTCGTGCCGGGCCACGACGTGGTCCAGAGCGGCGCGCAGGGCCGCACGATCGAGTTCGCCGCGCAGGCGCAATGCACCGGCGATGTGATACGCGACGCTGGCCTGCGCATCGACGCCGGAGATGAACCACAGGCGCTGCTGCGCCGGGGACAAAGGCAGCGGGCGGCTGCGGTCGGCGGGCCCGATCACACCCAGCGCGCCGGGGCTTGCTTCGGCTACGGCATCGGCGAGCGCGGCAAGGCGCGGCCGGGCGAACAGCGTGGCGAGCGGGAGTTCGGCGTCGAGGCGGTCGCGGATCCGGGAGATGAGCCGGATGGCCAGCAGGGAATGGCCGCCGAGCTCGAAGAAATCGTCGTCGCGGCCGATCTGCTGGATGCCGAGAAGCTCTGACCAGATATCGGCAAGGGTCTGTTCGACTTCGCCCTGCGGTGCTTCATACGTGCGTTGGCTGTGGCCTTCGGGTGCGGGCAGCGCCCTTCGGTCGAGCTTGCCATTGGGGGTCTGCGGCAATGCGTCGAGTGCGACATAGGCTGAAGGGACCATGTAGTCCGGCAAGCGTTCGCGCAAGGAACTGCGCAGTGACGATGTGTCCAATGCGCCGGCCAGGACGAGATAGGCGACCAGCCGCTTGTCGCCCGGCTGATCTTCACGAGCGATCACCGCCGCCTCTCTGACACCGTCGAGCTTCGCAAGCTGCGCTTCGATCTCCCCAAGCTCGACGCGATAGCCCCGCAGCTTCACCTGATGGTCGTTGCGCCCCAGGTACTCGATGCTGCCGTCGGCACGCCAGCGGCCGAGGTCGCCGCTGCGATACATGAGCGCGCCTGTGGAACCGAACGAATCGGGCACGAATCGTTCGGCGCTCAGTTCAGGCTGCGACAGATAGCCGCGAGCCACCTGGGCTCCGGCCAGGTACAGCTCACCCACGACACCCACCGGCACCGGATTGCGCTGCGCGTCGAGCACATGGATGCGGCTGTTGCCGACCGGCTTGCCGATCGGCGGCAGGTCCTTCCACTTTTCAGGAAGGCCACTCAGCGTGTGCGTGCTGACCACATGCGTCTCGGTCGGACCGTAGTGGTTGTGCAGTCTTGCCTGCGGATGCCGGGCGAACATCCGGCGGATTGCCGGCGTAATGCGCAACTGCTCGCCCGCGGTGATCACGTCCCTCAGCATCGGCAGCGGCGCACTGCGCTGCGACCACAGCTCGCAGAGGTTGTGAAGGGCGATGTAGGGCAGGAACAGCCGCTCGACCGACTCCTGCGCCAGCCACTCGGCCAACGCGGGAAGATCCTGGCGCAGTTCTTCGCGCAGCAACACCAGCGTGCCGCCGCTGGCCAGCGTCGAGAAGATCTCCTGGAAGGCGACATCGAAGCCCAGCGCCGCGAACTGCAGGGTACGCGCGGGTTCGGGCAACTGCTCTCTCTGCCACTCCAGCAGGTTGGCCAGCCCGCGATGAGACATCGCCACGCCCTTGGGTTCGCCCGTGGAGCCGGATGTGTAGATCACATAAGCCAGATGCGATGCCGCGAGCCCTTCGACCTGCAGGTTGCCGGCGGAGGCTTCGGCCCAGGCTTCGTCTGTTTCATCGAGCGGGACCGCTGCCATCTCCGGCGCGAGCCGTTCGATCGAGGCTTGCTGGCCCAGCACGACCATCGCCGCGCTGTCTCGCAGCATGTGGATCAAGCGCTCGTCCGGATACGCCGGGTCCAGCGGCACGCATGCGCCGCCGGCCTTGAGCGTGGCAAGAATCGCGACCACCATCGCGAAGCTGCGCTCGGCACAGATGGCGACGCGGACATCGGGCCCGACGCCAATTCCGCGCAGATGCCGCGCAAGCCGGTTGGCCTGTTCATTGAGCGCGCGGTAGCTCAGCTGCGCGCCGTCGAACTCCACGGCGATGCGCTCGGGATGCGCCACCGCTTGCCGCTCGAAGGCCTCGTGCACCAAGGCTGCCGTGTCATAGGCACGATGCGTGTCGTTGAAGTCATGGACCACACGCCGGCGTTCCCCGGCGGGCAGCACGTCGAGCGCCATCAGCGCCCTGTCCGGGTCCTCTTCCAGAGCCTGCGAGAGCGATTGCAGCGACTGCTGCACGAACTGCGCAATGCGCTGCGCCGATACCGAGGCATCGACCTGCACCGTCAACCCGAAGCCGCTGCCGTCGTCGTCCACGTGCAGGCCGAACGGGTAGTTGGTACGGTCTCGCACGTCGAGCAGGCGCACGCCGTAGAGCACATCGGTACGCGAGAAATGGCCATGCCTGTAGTTGAGCAGCGCCGAGAACAGCGGCACGTGCGCCGGCATCGCGCTGCAGCGTTGGGCCAGGGTGAGCGACGCATGCTCGTGGCGAAGCAGCGCGGTCAACGCTGCGTGCGTCTCGCGCAACCCCTGTACCGCACTTCGCTCGCCCATCGCAATGCGCACCGGCAGCGTGTTGATGAACATGCCCATCGCGCGGTCGATGCCCGGCCCGCCCTGCATGCGTCCGAATAACACCGTGCCGAACACCACGTCGTCGCGGCCGCTGCACACAGACAGTACGCGCGCCCAGGCCAGGTGGAACAGGCTGGCGGTGCTCACGCCGTGGCGCATGGCGAGTGCGCGCAGCTGAGACGACAGAGCTGGCGGCAACATCGACTTCGCCTGATCGACCCGCGATCCATCGCCCTGCACATCGAGCAGGCCGAAGGGCGCCGTCGGCTCTCCCACGTCGCCGAGCATCGCGCCGAAGAAGGCCTCGTGTTCGGCTTCGCTCACGCCCTGGCGCGAGCGCGCCACGAAGTCGCGGAACGGTACCGGCGCGGGCAGCCGGGCGGCATCGCCGCGTTCGACGGCCTCGATTTCCTCCACCAGCAGCTCCAGCGCGGTGTGGTCCATCACGAGGTGGTGATAAGACAGCTGCAGCAGCCAACGCCCGCTGGCTTCGTCGCGGGCGGCGAAGCCATTCAGCATGGGCGCGCGGCGCACGTCGATGCGCAGGCCGCGCACCCGCGGATGCTCGCGCAGGCGCTGCTGCGCAGGATTGGTGCCCGCGGCCAGCGTCAATTCCTCGGGCACGAATGCGACGCGCCGCCACACCACCTGCACGGGCTCCGAAAGGCCTTCCCAGTGGACCGCCGTGCGCAGGATGTCGTGGCGCTCGATCACGCGCGACAGCGCCGCGACGAAGCTGTCCATGCGCGGCCTGCTGTCGAACTCGAGCAGCGTCGGCAGCACGTAGGTGTCGGTGTCGCGCTCCAGCAGATGATGGAACAGGATGCCCTGCTGCAGCGGCGCGAGCGGGTAGATGTCCTGGATGTTGGCCGCGCCGCCCGGCGTGGCCTGCACGATCCGCGAGATCGCTGCGGCGTCGAGCCGGGCCAGCGTCAGCATCTCGGGCTCGATGACCAGGCAATCCGGCGGGATCAGGTTGGGCGGAACCGTTGCCGCGTCCTCTTCGCGCCGGATCGTGGTGGCGAATGCGTGCAGCTTCGGGTGCGCGAAGAGCGAGCGGATGTCGGTGGACCAGCCGCGCCGGCGCAGCTGTTCGAGCAACCGGATGGCCAGCAGCGAATGGCCGCCGAGTTCGAAGAAATCGTCGTCGCATCCGATCTGCTGGATGCCGAGAAGCTCTGACCAGATGTCGGCGAGGGCTTGTTCGACTTCGCCCTGCGGTGCCTCGTATGTGCGCTGGCTGTGGCCTTCGGGTGCGGGTAGCGCCTTGCGGTCGAGCTTGCCGTTGGGGGTCAGCGGCAGTGCGTCGAGTGAAACGTAGGCCGAGGGGACCATGTAGTCCGGCAGGCGTTCGCGCAAGGATCTGCGCAGTGATGATGCGTCCAATGCGCCGGCCAGGACGAGATAAGCGACCAGCCGCTTGTCGCCCGGCAGATCTTCACGAGCGATCACGGCCGCCTCTCTGACGCCGTCGAGCTTCGCAAGCTGCGCTTCGATTTCCCCAAGCTCGACGCGATAGCCCCGCAGCTTCACCTGATGGTCGTTGCGCCCCAGGTATTCGATGCTGCCGTCGGCACGCCAGCGGCCGAGGTCGCCGCTGCGGTACATGCGAGAGCCTTCCCGGCCGTCGAACGGATCGGGCAGGAAGCGCGCTTCGTTGAGATGCGGCTGCGACAGATAGCCCCGTGCGACCTGAACGCCGCCCAGATACAACTCCCCCACCACACCTGCCGGCACCGGATTTCTCTCGGCATCGAGCACGTAGACGCGGCCGTTGCCGACGGGTCGGCCGATCGGCGGCAGGTCTTCCCATTGCTCGGGTGCGCCGCTCAGGGTCTGCGTGGTGACTACATGCGTCTCGGTCGGTCCGTAGTGGTTGTGCAGCCTTGCCTGCGGATGCCGAGCGAACATCCGGCGGATTGCCGGCGTGATGCGCAACTGCTCGCCCGCGGTGATCACGTCCCTCAGCATTGGCAGCGGCGCACTGCGCTGCGACCAAAGCTCGCAGAGGTTGTGCAGCGCGATGTAAGGCAGGAACAGCCGCTCGACCGATTCCTGCGCCAGCCACTCGGCCAACGCGGGAAGATCCTGGCGCAGTTCTTCGCGCACCAGCACCAGCGTGCCGCCACCGGCCAGCGTCGAGAAGATCTCCTGGAAGGCGACATCGAAGCCCAGCGCCGCGAACTGCAGCGTGCGAGCGGGCTCGGGCAACTGCTCTCGCTGCCACTCCAGCAGGTTGGCCAGCCCGCGATGTGGCATCGCCACGCCTTTGGGCTCGCCCGTGGAGCCGGATGTGTAGATCACGTAGGCCAGATGCGATGCCGCGAGCCCTTCGACCTGCAGGTTGTCGGCGGAGGCTTCGGGCCAGGCTTCGTCCTTTTCATCGAGCGGGACCGCTGCCACCTGCGGTGCGAGCCCTTCGATCGAGGCTTGCTGGCCCAGCACGACCGCCGCCGCACTGTCTCGCAGCATGTGGCTCAAGCGCTCGGCCGGATACGCCGGGTCCAACGGCACGCACGCTCCGCCTGCCTTGAGCGTGGCGAGGATCGCGACCACCATCGCGAAGCTGCGCTCGGCGCAGATGGCAACACGGACATCGGGCCCGACGCCAAGTCCGCGCAGATGCCGCGCAAGCCGGTTGGCCTGCTCGTTGAGCGCGCGGTAGCTCAGCTGTGCGCCATCGAACTCCACGGCGATGCGCTCGGGGTGCACTGCCTCCTGCCGCTCGAAGGCCTCGTGTACCAAGGCAGCCGGGTCGTACGCGCGACGCGTGTCGTTGAAGCCATGAAGAACACGCTGACGCTCCTCGGCCGGCAGGACATCGAGCGCCGACAGCGCCCTGCCAGGCTCTTCTTCCAGGGCCTGCGCAAGAGCCCGAAGCGCCTGCTCCACGAGCCCGCACACGCGTTGCGCGGACACCGAGACATGAATCTCGGCGGTAAGCACGAAATCCCCGCCCAGGTCGTCGACGTACAGGCTGAACGGATAGTTGGTGAGATCGCGGCCGCCGAGGTAGTGCATGCCTTCGGCGATCTCGATCTCGCCTTCGCCGGAAAAGCTGTCGCTACGGCTGTGCCTGTAGTTGAGCAGCGCCGAGAAGACCGGTGTGTTCGGCGCCAGGCCGCTGCAGCGCTGCGCCAGCGTGAGCGATGCGTGCTCGTGGCGAAGCAACTCGCTCAGAGCCGCATGGGTTTCGTGCAGCCCCTGCGCCGCAGCTCGCCCGCCAAGCCTGATGCGCACCGGCAGCGTGTTGATGAACATGCCCATCGCGCGGTCGATGCCGGCTCCGCCCTGCATGCGCCCGAACAACACCGTGCCGAACACCACGTCGTCGCGGCCACTGCAAACAGACAGTACGCGCGCCCAGGCCAGGTGGAACATGCTGGCGGTGCTCACGCCGTGGCGCATGGCGAGTGCGCGCAGCTGAGACGACAGGGCTGGCGGCAACATCGACTTCGCCTGCTCTACCTGCGAGCAGTCGCCCTGCACGTCGAGCAGGCCGAAGGGCGCCGTCGGCTCGTCCACGTCGCCGAGCATCGCGCCGAAGAAGGCCTCGTGTTCGGCCTCGCTCACGCCCTGGCGCGAGCGCGCCACGAAGTCGCGGAACGGTACCGGCGCGGCAAGACTTTCGCCGCGCCCCTGCAGCAGCGCTACCACCTCGTGCAGGATCAGCTCGGTGGTGGTGTGGTCCAGCGTCAGGTGGTGATGCAGCAGCTGCAGCAGCCAGCGGCGCGACACCGGGTCGAAGGCCGCATGGGCCTGCAGCATCGGCGCGCGGCGCAGGTCCAGGCGCACGGTCCGTGCATCGGCATGGGCCTGCAGCTGCGCCTGCACGTCGCCATTGGCCGGGTCGAAATGCTGTTCCTGCAGCGCCAGCGAGGCGTTGCGCCAGACCACCTGCACGGGCGTGTCCAGCCCCTCCCACTGCACGGCGGTGCGCAGGATGTCGTGGCGCGCGATCACCTGCTGCAGCGCGGCCGCGAACTGGTCGAGCCGCGCACGATCGTGGAAGCGCAGCAGCGCGGGCAGCACATAGGCATCGCCCTGCCCTTTCCCTTCGCCCTGCAGCAGGTGGTGGAACAGGATGCCTTCCTGCAGGGGCGCGAGCGGATAGATGTCCTGGATGTTGCGCATGCCACCCGGAACGCCGGCGGCGATCAGGTCGATCTGCGCCTGCGTCAGGCTCGCGAGCGGAAGCATCCGCGGCGTGATGCGCTCGCATTGCGCGGGAATCGCATTGGGCGGCACGGGCATCGATGCGGCGGGCTGCCCATTCCGCTCCACGCTGGCCGCGAGTGCACCCAGCGTCGGCTCGGTGAAGAGCTGGCGGATGTCGACCTCCAGCCCCTCGCGCTGCATGCGCTCGACCAGCCGCACCGCGAGCATCGAATGCCCGCCGAGCTCGAAGAAGTTGTCGCCGCGCCCTACCTGCCCGATGCCAAGCACTTCGGCCCACAGCCTTGCCAGCGCCTGTTCGACCGCGCCCTGCGGCGGCTCGTGCTCGCGCCGCCGGGGCCAGGCCTGAAGCTCGGGCGCGGGCAGTGCCTTGCGGTCGAGCTTGCCGTTGGGCGTCAGCGGCAGTGAGTCCAGTGGCACATACGTTGACGGGACCATGTAGTCGGGCAGGTTCCTGCCGAGCGCGGCCCGGGCGCCGGAAGGGTCGAAGGCGCCGCCGGCCCTGGCGTCGGCGAACACGAGGTAGGCGACCAGGCGCCGGTCACCCGGCAGGTCCTCGCGCACGATCACCGCCGCGTCGGCGACGCCGCCGAGTCGCATCAGCCGTGCCTCGACCTCGCCCGGCTCGATGCGGAAGCCGCGGATCTTGACCTGCTGGTCGTTGCGGCCGAGGTATTCGAGGCTGCCGTCGGCGAGCAGGCGGGCCATGTCGCCGCTGCGGTACATGCGCGCGCCCGGCACCTCGCTGAACGGGTCGGGCACGAAACGCTGCGCATCGAGTTCGGGCCGCCGCAGGTAGCCGCGCGCCACGCCCGCGCCGCCGACGTGGATCTCGCCCGCGCAGCCCACCGGCAGCGGCCGGCCGCGCGCGTCGAGCACGTACAGGCACAGGTCGGGAATGCGCGTGCCGATCGGGCTTGCGCCGGTGCGCCCGGCATCGTCCGGGCCGAGCACGCGGCAGGTGACGTGCACTGTCGTCTCGGTGATGCCGTACATGTTGACCAGGCGTGCGCGCCGGTTGCCCTCCTGCGAGAACCAGGGTTCGAGCGCGGCCGTCTCCAGCGCCTCGCCGCCGAGGATCACATGCCGAAGCGCGTGCGCCGGCAGCGCCTTCGCCGCGGCCCGGCATGCGGCGGCGAACTGGCGGAACGCGCTGGGCGTCTGGTTGAGCACGGTCACGCCCTGCTCGCACACCAGGCGATGGAATTCCTCCGGCGCGCGGCTGACCGCATGCGGCACGACGACCAGCCGGCCGCCATGGATCAGCGCGCCCCACAACTCCCAGACCGAGAAGTCGAAGGCGAAGGAATGGAACAGGGTCCAGACGTCGTCGCGGCCGAGATCGAACCAGCCGCGCGTGGCAGCGAACAGTCGGCCGACCTGCGCATGCTCGACCATCACGCCCTTGGGCAGGCCGGTGGAGCCGGAGGTGTAGATCACATAGGCCAGGTGCGATGGCGCGAGGCCCTCGACCCGTGGATTGCCGGTGGGCGCGTTGGCCCAGGGCGCTTCTTCCCATGGCCGGTCGAGGCGTATGCGCTGGCATGAAGCGGACGCCGGCAACCGATCCAGCGCAGCGCCGTCGCCGATCAGCGCCACCGGCGCGCTGTCGCGCAGCATGTGGGCGAGGCGCTCGTCGGGGTGCACCGGGTCCAGCGGCACATAAGCACCGCCGGCCTTGAGCGTGGCCAGGATGGCCATCACCACGCCGGGCCCGCGCTCCATGCAGATCGCGACGAGCGCGTCGGGGCCGACGCCCAGCTCGCGCAGATGGTGAGCCAGTTGATTGGCGCGGCGGTCGAGTTCGCCGTAGCTCAGCCGCGTGCCTTCGAACTGGACCGCGATGGCATCGGGATCGCGCTGGGCCTGCCGCTCGAACAGCGCATGGATCAACGAGGGCGCGCCGGTGTCGAGCAGCGGCCGGTTGAAGCCGTGCACCACAAGCTGGTGCTCGGCCTCGTCCATCAGCGGCAGGTCACCCACGGGCGTGTCCGGCGCATCGGTCGCGGCACGCGCCAGCACCTTCAGCCGCCGAAGGTGCACGGCCATCTCCCGCGCGGAGAACGCAGCCGGGTCGTGGTTGAACTCGATATGCACCGGTCGCCCCTGCTCGTAGTCGCGCACGTAGACCGCGAGCGGCTGGCGCTCGTGGCCGTTGTGCAGCGGGAGCACCGTGCTGCGGATGCCTTCGAGCCCGATGTCGCCCTGGAAGCTTTCGATCGACAGGGAGATGTCGAACAGGCCCCGCCGTTCGCCAACACCGGCCAGCAGCTCGCGGTGCAGGTCGGCCAGCGGATAGCGCTGGTGGCGGTAGCACTGCTTCAGCTCGCCCGCGACGCGGCGCAGGGTCTGCGCGAATGTCTCCCGCGTATCGACCGCGATGCCGACCGGAATTGCGCCCGAGAACATGCCCGGCATGCGCCTTTGCGCCGCGGTCGTGCGGTTGTGCACCGGCATGCCGATGACGACTTCGTTGCCCTCGCCGCGTTCGCGGCCGTGCAGGCGCGCGAAGTACACCGCCAGCAGCGCGGCGAGGAAATGCGTGCTCGATGCGCCCTGCGCCTCGGCCACACCGGTCAGGCGATCGTGATCCGCGCGCTCCAGCTGCCAGACGGCCTGCTCGACCCTGCTTCGGCCCGCATGGAGGCGCCGCGCAGGCGCTTCCTCGAACAGCGGCTGCGCAAGTCGTGCATGGCGCCGCAGCCAGAAGGCGCGGTCGCGGGCGTAGCGCGGCGAGGCCTGGTATTCGGCGTCCTGGCGGATGAAGCCGGCATAGCCGTCGCCCCCGTCCCCATCCCCTTCCTCATTTCCCTCTTCGACGGCGGCCTCGCCGCGCCCGAGCCGGTTGTAGGCCTCGGCGATGGCATTGCCGGTCAGCGAGACCGACCATCCATCCGCGATGAGGTGATGGAAACAGACCAGCCAGTAGCCGCGTTGGGGCGCGACCCGCAGCCATTGCATGCGCCAAAGTCGCTGGCCATGCAGATCAAAGGGAGCGAGGAAGGCTGCGCGCAGGTGCGCCCGGGCGCCTGCTTCCGGATCGGCATCGCCGCTGAAATCGAAGCGCTGCAATGCCGTGCCGGCGAGGACGTGGTCATCGGGCGCGGCGAAGCGCTGCATGGCCTCGCCGTTGCCGCCGCGCTCGAGCACGATGCGCAGCGCCTGGTGGCGCGCCACGACGGCACGTATCGCGGCTTCCAGCCGGTCGAGGTCGATGGGCCCTTCGAGGCTGGCCGCCACGCCGATGTTGTGGCAAGGCAGGTCGGGCGCCAGCGACTGGTCGAGCCAGACGGCCTGCTGGGGCGAGCTCAGGGCGTGAAGGATCTGGCCGCTCACGATTCGCCACCATCCGGTACCAGCGCTTCCAGCCGGCGCAGGCGCCGATGGAAGAGCGCGAAGACGGTCAGCGCGAGGCCCGCCGCGCCGGTCGCGAAGAACAGCAGGCCGATGCCACGGCCCGGCCCGGTGCCGAACCACACGCCCACCGCCGTATCGGCGAGCGAGCCGCCCTGGCGCAGCGCCGGTTCCAGCACCGCATCGGCGAGCCAGCCGCCGGCCAGCAGCACCACGCACATCACCAGCATGTTGGATGCGGCGATCAGGGCGAACACGCTGCCCTGCCGGCCCGCCGGCGCCTTGCGCATCCACAGTGCGTGCGAACACGCGACCGAGGTGCTGCCGCAGAACAGGCAGACGAAGGCCGCGGCGCACCACAGGGCCGGCGTGGTCACGCATCCCGCCACGAGCACGGCGGCGCACTGCAGCGCGTCGCATGCCAGCACCCATTGCATGAGCCCGTGCCGAAGCCGCGCGGTGGCGACCAGGATCGAGCCGAGCAGGCCGCCGACGATGCCCACCGACATCACGAGTCCCAGCACGCCGCTGGAATGCGTGGACAGCACCAGCGGCGTCACCATGGCGGTGGCCAGCACCATCAGGCACTGCACCAGCGCGCCGTAGCCGAGCAGCGCGCGCATCAGCGGCTGCTCGCGCAGGTAGGCGAGTGCGCCGGCGAAGCTCGTGCTTGCGCTGCGCCACAACGAGGCGTCGCGCACGGAATCACCGCCGGAGGCGCGCTGCCCGCCGCGCACCTGCGCCCCGGCGCGGGTCAGTGCCGCGAACACCAGCGCGGCCGCGGCCAGCAGCAGGCACAGCTGTGTCGCCATCACGCCCTGCAGGCCGCCCGTTCGCGCCATCAGGAAGCCGGCCGCGGCGGGCGCGCCGATCTGCACCAGCGCGCGAGAGATGCCGGTCAGCCCGCCGGCCTGCGCGAAGCGGTCCTTGGGCACGAAGAGGCTGACCGCCACCCGGATCGAGGGTCGGCGAAGCGCACCCGCCGCCGCCGCGACCGCGGCGTAGACATACAGCGCGCCGACGCCGAGCCGGCCCGACAGCAGCGCCATCACGATCGCGAAGGTGCAGGCAATGGCGGCGATGTCGCACGACAGCACCACCCAGCGCCGGTCGTGGCGGTCGGCAAGCGCGCCGGCGAAGGGCGTGACCAGCATCGCCGCCAGCGCGGCGGCCAGCACCGAGAACGAGTAGTCCTGCGCCGAGCCCGTGCGCGAGAAGATCCAGACCCCCACGGCGAAGCTGACCAGCGTGGTGCCGAGATCGAAAGCGGTTTCGCTCAGCCAGAGGAGCGCGAACGTCGATCGCGCGCCCCGCCGGCCCAATTGCAGCGGCAGTGGCAGCGGCGGCGGCCTGGCCGGGTCGTCACGGGTCGGGGGCGCAGCGGCTTCCACGGTCGTTTCCTGCATAACGGGCGCTCCCCGGGAGCCCGCGCTGTCAACTGGTGAAAGAAGAAAAAAGCGCGAATTCTGCGGGCGGCGGGATGGATTTTTTTCGCGGCAAAGCCGCGAGGCGATGCACGATTATTCCGCGCTGCAGCACTGTAATTGGCAGGCTGCACAAATGACGCATCATTTAAATTTGTTGACGCGCAAAGACGAGAACTTCGGAATTGGCAGGAGCCCCGAATTACGAAAATCTGTTCTGTTCCAGCGCATTGCATCGACGCGATCGGCACTGCGATGCCCGTCGAAACACCGGGTGTAAACCGAAGATGGCGCCCGAGTCAAATCGAAAATGAAACACCATGTCATCGCTGCGGTGTTCAGGTCGCCGCAAGCTATTCATATTCGGCTCGATCCGGATATAACTAATAGCTTATTTTCGATGGAAATGGCAAATCCGGGGCACCGCCGCCTCACGGACAATTTCAATTCAGGAAGAATCGAAAGAGGCCGGGCAACGCCTCTTTTTTGGAAATTCGCGGACTAAGGTTTTACGCGAATCGATCAATGACTCTCCTTGCCGGGTGCCGGCATGGGAGTTCGCGGAAATCGATATCCAGCTCGGGACCGGCCGGTCCCGCAGCATCAGGTCAGGGCTGTCCGCCCTTTACCTTCCCCGGCTTCCCGGAAGCCTTGGCCGGACGCTTCGCAGGCTTGCCCGCGGCCGGCACCGGCATGCTGCGCGCCTCGCCCTCGCGCGCCGACTTCATGTGCCCGCTCTCGCCGATGGTCATGCCGACGATGCGTGCGAGCTGCCGGCTCACGCTGATGTATGCGTGGCCCAGGCGGCTGTCGAAGTACAGCGAGTCGCCGCGCGCCATGTGCACCACCTCGCCGTTCTCGAAGTGCACCTCGATCTCGCCCGAAAGCACATAGGCGAACTCCTCGCCTGCGTGCCGCACGAAGTCTTCCGGCCCGTGGATCTGCCGCGCGTGCACCGTGCCGACGATGGGGCTCATCTGCTTGCCCGCCGCCGTGGTGCCGAGGAATTCATAGGCGATGGAAAGCCCCTTGTAGACCACCCCCTTGCCCGAGCGCGTGACCACCGGGCCGTCGAGCTGCGCGGGCTTGACGCCGGCGCCGGCGAACATCGCATTCATGTCCATCTCGAGCGCGCGGCCCAGCGCGGTGAAGTTCTCGTAGCCCAGCGCGAGTTGTCCGCGCTCGGCGCGCGAGATGGTGGTGATCGACACGCCAGAGCGCTCGGCCAGCTGCGCCAGCGTCCAGCCGAAGCGCTTGCGCGCGGTGCGCAGGCGGTTGCCGAAGGTGACGCGGTCCAGCGTGGGCGGCTCGTCCCTGGGCTTCGTGCCCGTCTTGGTCCCTGTGTGTGGATTCACGCTTGGCTTTCTCTTGTGATGCCGGTGGATTCTGCCAGCCGGCGCCTGCGCCATCCATGACGGCCCGCATGACGCGGGCCCGGAATTTGCGTATGCGCAAATTGCGTTAGCGCAAATTTCACCGATGCGGTGCACCATGGTTTCCCCTTGGTACCCTCGAATCAATTTGCGTATCCGCAAATTTCTTCCTACACTTTTCGCCGATGACTTCCAGCACTCCAGAGCCCATCGTGGCTGACTTCCTCGTGATCGGCGGCGGCATCGCCGGGGCCTCGGTGGCCCACTGGCTCGCCCCGCACGCACGCGTGATCCTTCTCGAACGCGAATCGCAACCGGGCTACCACTCCACCGGCCGGTCCGCCGCCCTCTTCATGGAAAGCTACGGCACCGCGCAGGTGCGCGCCCTCACCATGGCGAGCCGCGCCTTCCTCGAACATCCGCCCGAAGGCTTCAGCGAGCATCCGCTGCTCACCCCGCGCGGCGCGATGATGGTCGCCGGCGCCGAGCACATGGCCGAGCTCGAAGCCCACTGGGAAGTGCTGCGCGCCATGGACACCGGCGCCTCCCGCCTGAGCGGCGAGCAGGCGCGCGAGATGGTGCCCGCGCTGCGCCCCGAGCAGGTGCTGGGCGCCGTGTACGAGCCCGACGCCGCCGACATGGACGTGCACGCCATCCACCAGGGCTACCTGCGCGGCATGCGTCGCGCGGGCGGCAAGCTGGTGTGCGACGCGGGCGTGACAGCCATCGAGCGCGTGGGCGAGCGCTGGCGCGTCGAGGCCGGCGGCGCGGTCTACGAAGCGCCCGTGGTTCTCAACGCCGCCGGCGCATGGGTCGACACCATCGCGCGCATGGCCGGCGTGCCGCCGCTGGGCATCGAGCCGCGCCGGCGTTCCGCATTCATCTTCGCGCCGCCCGAGGGCCAGAGCGTGGCGCACTGGCCCATGGTGTTCGGCGCCGACGAGGGCTGGTACATCAAGCCCGACGCCGGCATGCTGCTCGGCTCGCCGGCCAATGCCGACCCGGTCGAGCCACAGGATGTGCAGCCCGAGGAGATGGACATCGCCATCGCGATGCACCGCATCGAGGAGGCGACCACGCTCACCATCCGCCGCCCCACGCGCACCTGGGCCGGCCTGCGCTCCTTCGTGGCCGACGGCGACCTGGTCGGCGGCTTCGAGCCCGGCGTGCCCGGTTTCTTCTGGGTCGCGGCACAGGGCGGCTACGGCATCCAGACCTCGGCCGCCATGGGCGAGGCCTGCGCCGCGCTCGCACGCGGGCTGCCGCTGCCGGAGCGCATCGCCTCCTTCGGGCTCACGGCGGAAATGCTGGGCCCGCAGCGGCTGCGCGCGGCCGCGGGCTGAGCCCGGCCTGTTTTCTCCCACACACACAGAACCACTCCACGAGGTCCGACCATGCGCGTCTTCAGTGCTTCCCTGGCCACCGAAACCAACACCTTCGGCCCGATGCCGACGGGCCTCGCCTCCTTCAAGGACCGCGGCTACTTCCCCGCCGGCAAGCACCCCGAGGCGATGACGCTCTTCTCGGGCCCGCTGTGGGCCGCACGCATGCGCGGCGCCGACAAGGGCTGGACGCTGTTCGAAGGCATGGTGGCCGGCGCGCAACCCAGCGGCACCACCACGCGCCACGCCTACGAGACGCTGCGCGACGAACTGCTGAACGACCTGCGCGCGGTGCTGCCGGTCGACATGGTGCTGCTCGGCCTGCACGGCGCGATGGTGGCCGACGGCTACGACGACTGCGAAGGCGACCTGCTGGCGCGCGTGCGGCAGATCGTCGGGCCCGACGTGGTGATCGGCGCGGAGCTCGATCCGCACAACCACCTCACGCCCGAGATGATCTCCAACGCCGACGTGATGATCTCCTTCAAGGAGTACCCGCACACCGACGTGCTCGAGCGCGGGCTGGAGCTGGTCGACATCTGCGCCGCCACGGTCGAGGGCAAGGTGCGGCCGGTGGCGGCGGTGGTCGACTGCGACATGATCGTCACCGTCCACACCTCGCGCCAGCCGGCGCGCGGCTTCGTCGAGCGCATGCAGTCGCTCGAAGGCAAGGACGGCGTGCTCTCTATCTCGCTCACGCACGGCTTCTCGTGGGGCGACGTGCCCGAGATGGGCACCAAGGTGCTGGTCTACACCGACGGCGACAAGGCGAAGGCCGACATGCTGGCGCGCCAGCTCGCCGACGAGGTCATCGCGATGCGCGACGGCCTCACCGTGAACTACCCCGGCATCGATGCATCGCTCGACGAGGCCCTGGCCTTCGACGGCGGCCCGGTGGTGATCTCCGACGGTGCCGACAACCCCGGCGGCGGCGCCGCGAGCGACTCCACATTCATCCTGCGACGCATGGCCGAACGCGGCATCGCCAACGCGGCGCTGGGCCCGCTGTGGGACCCGATCGCGGTGCGCATCGCCTTCGACGCCGGCGTGGGCGCGAAGCTGCCGATGCGCATCGGCGGCAAGATCAGTCCGCTGTCGGGCGACCCGCTCGACCTCGAATGCACCGTGAAGGCGCTCAAGCACGACCTGGTGATGACCGGCCTGGCCGGCACGCCCACGCTGATGGGCGACAGCGCGCTCGTCGAGGCCAACGGCATCGAAATCGTGCTGATCACGCTGCGTAACCAGGCGATGGGCACCGACCTGTTCACGCAACTGGGCTGCGACCTTGCCGCGAAGAAGATCATCGTCGTGAAGTCGTCGCAGCACTTCTACGCTTCGTACTCCAAGGTGGCGAAGCACGTCATCTATGCAGGCGCGCCGGGCGCCGTCACGCTCGACCTGAACACGCTGCCCTATCGCAAGGCCCGCCTGCCCAAGTGGCCGATCGGCGTCGCGGCCTGAGCCGCCCTTCTTTCGCCTCCTCTTTTCCTGCTGCCTTCCCTCACCGGAGAACCGACGATGAAACGACGGACGCTTGGCGCTCTTGCCGCCCTGGCCCTTTCCACCGCCTTCGCGGCGAGCCTTCCCGCGCATGCCCAGACGCCGCAGCCCAAGACGCTGAAGGTGGTGGCGCATGCCGACCTGAAGATCCTCGACCCGACCTTCACCACCGCCTACATCTCGCGCAACTTCGGCTACATGGTGTACGACACCCTCTTCGCGCAGGACGCGAGCGGCAAGCCGCAGCCGCAGATGGTGGAGAAGTACAACGCCTCGAAGGACGGCAAGCAGTGGAGCTTCACGCTGCGCCCCAACCTCAAGTTCTCCGACGGCGGCGCCGTCACCTCGGCCGACGCGGTCGCGTCGCTGCAGCGCTGGGCCGCGCGCGACAGCCTCGGCCGCGCCATGACGGCCAGCGGCGCCGAGTGGAAGGCCACCGACGCGCGCAGCTTCACGCTCACGCTCAACGAGCCCTTCGGCATGGTGCTCGACGCGCTGGCCAAGCCCTCGGGCTTTCCGCCGGTGGTGCTGCCCGAGCGGCTGGCCAAGATGCCCGCCACCGCGCCGCTGACCGAAGTGCTGGGCTCCGGCCCGTACGTGTTCAAGCGCGACGAATGGGTGCCGGGCAACAAGGCCGTGTTCGTGCGCAACCCCAACTACGTGGCGCGCAGCGAACCGCCGAGCGGACTGGCCGGCAGCAAGAAGAGCAACTTCGACCGCGTCGAGTGGCTCTACCTGCCCGATGCCAACAGCGCGGTGGCCGCTCTCAAGCGCGGCGAGGTCGACATCATCGAGCAGCTGCCGCCCGACTACATCGCGCCGCTGCGCACCGATACGGGCGTGAAGATCGGCTCCGGCGGCGCCTACCAGGGCTTCCTGGTGATGAACCAGCTGCATGCGCCCTTCAACAACCCGAAGGTGCGCCAGGCACTGCTGCAGGCCGTGAGCCAGGAGCGCTTCATGGCGGCCATGGGCTTCCCGCTGGACATGCGCATGGCCTACTGCGCCACCTACTTCATCTGCGGAAGCCCCAACGACACCGCGGCCGGCGCCGAGCCCTACCGCAAGGCCGACGTCGCCAAGGCCAAGAAGATGCTCGCCGACGCCGGCTACAAGGGCGAGAAGGTGGTGCTGCTGGTACCCAGCGACGTGCCCTACCTGAACGCCGAGGCGCTGATGGCAGCACAGACCATGAAGAGCATCGGCCTGAACGTCGATGCCCAGACCATGGACTGGGCCTCCATCGGCGCACGCCGCGCCAAGCGCGATGCGCCCGACGCCGGCGGCTGGAACATCTACGTCACCGTGGCCGGCGAATTTGACGCCAACTCGCCCATCAGCAACGCCTACCTGAGCGCGGCCTGCGGCAATACCCTGCCCGGCTGGCCCTGCGACAAGCAGCTGGACGACTTGCGCACCGCCTGGCTGAAGGAAACCGTTCCCGCCAAGCGCAAGGAGCTGCTCGACGCCTTCCAGGCCCGCGCCTACGAGGCCGTGCCGTACATCAACGCCGGCCAGTACTCGGCCGCCTTCGCCGCGCGCACCAGCCTGAAGGGCCTGGACAAGCTCTGGTCCGGCATGCCGACGGTCTGGGCGCTCGACAGGCAGTAAGGGCCGGAGGGGCACCGCCATGGGCTACATCGTTCGACGCTTCATCGCGACCCTGCCCGTCATGGCGGTGGTGGCCGTGGTGGTGTTCCTGCTGATCCACCTCTCGCCGGGCGACCCGGCCGCACTCATCGCGGGCGACCTCGCCACCACCGAAGACATCGAGAAGCTGCGCGCCGCGCTGGGCCTGAACCTGCCGCTGTGGCAGCAGTTCGGGCTGTGGATCGGCAAGCTCTTCACCGGCGACCTGGGCACTTCGATCTTCACGCAGATGCCCGTCACGCAGCTGCTGGGCCAGCGGCTGGAACCCACGGTGTCGATCGCCGCGCTGACCATGCTCATCACGCTGGTGGTGTCGGTGCCGCTGGGCACGCTCGCGGCCTACCGCGCGGGCAGCTGGATCGACCGGCTGGTGATGCTCTTCGCGGTGCTGGCCTTCTCGGTGCCCGTCTTCCTGGTGGGCTACCTGTTGGTCTACAGCTTCGCGATCCAGCTGCCGTGGTTTCCGGTGCAGGGCTACGTGCGCTTCGCAGAGGGCCCGGGCGAGTGGCTGCGCTCGCTGGTGCTGCCCTGCGTGAACCTCGCGCTGGTCTACATCGCGCTGGTGACGCGCATGACGCGCGCCACCGTGCTCGAAGTGCTGCACGAGGACTACATCCGCACCGCCCGCGCCAAGGGCCTGGGCGTGCTGCCGGTGCTGGGCCATGCGCTGCGCAACGCGGCCATTCCCATCGCCACCACCGTGGGCGCGGGCATCGCGCTGCTGATCGGCGGCGTGGTGGTCACCGAGACGGTGTTCGCCATTCCCGGCGTGGGCCGGCTGGTGATCGACTCGGTGCAGCGGCACGACTACCCGGTGATCCAGAGCGTGCTGCTGCTGTCGGCGGGCGTGTACGTGCTGATCAACCTGCTGATCGACCTGAGCTACCGGCTCTTCGATCCGCGCATCCAGTACTGAACCACCCATGTCCTCCGTACTTCCCATGAGCGACATCGACGTGCCCGCGACGCCCGCCACCGCTGAAGTCGCACCGCCGGTCGAGCCGCCTTTCGGGCCGCCGCGCTTGCGCTGGCTGCGCAAGCACCCGACGCTGATCATCGGCGCGCTGCTGCTGATCGCGGTGGCGGCGCTTTCCATCGCCGCGCCCTGGATCGCTACGCACGACCCGCAGGACATCGACCCGCTCGCGCGCATGCAGCTGCCCTCGGCCGAGCACTGGTTCGGCACCGACGCGCTGGGCCGCGACGTGTTCAGCCGCGCCGTGTGGGGCGGGCGGGTGTCGATGATCGTGGGCGCGTCGGTGGCGCTGCTGGCCACCTTCTTCGGCGTCGCGCTCGGGCTGGTGGCCGGCTTCGTGCGCTGGGCGGACGGGCCGATCATGCGCGTGATGGACGGGCTCATGGCCATACCGGGCATCCTGCTGGCCATCGCGCTGATGGCGGTCACGCGCGCCAGCCTGACGACGGTGATCGTCGCCATCACGGTGCCGGAGATTCCGCGCGTGGTGCGGCTGGTGCGCTCGCTGGCGCTCACGCTGCGCGAGCAGCTCTTCGTGGAGGCCGCGCATGCGGTGGGCACGCGCCTTCCGGTGATCCTGGTGCGCCACGTGCTGCCGAACACCGTGGCGCCGCTGATCGTGCAGGCCACCTTCGTGGCCGCGGCCGCCGTGCTGACCGAGGCCGCGCTCTCCTTCCTCGGCGTGGGCGTGCCTTCGCAGACGCCGAGCTGGGGCAACATGATGGCCGAGGGCCGCAACTTCGTGGCCGTGGCGTTCCACATCATCCTGTACCCGGGCCTGCTGCTGGCGGCCACGGTGCTGGCCATCAACCTGCTGGGCGACGGCCTGCGCGACGCGCTGGACCCACGCCTGGCGCGCCAACTCTGAGCGAGGCAGCCCCATGACCATCGCCATGTCCCACGCAGCGCTGGCTCCCGGCGAGCCGCTGCTCGAAGTCGACGACCTGCGCACGCACTTCCTCACGCCCGGCGGCGTGGTGCGCTCGGTCGACGGCGTTTCCTACACGGTGCGCGCGGGCCGCACGCTCGGCGTTGTCGGCGAGTCGGGCTGCGGCAAGAGCGTGACCGCCCTGTCGATCCTGCGGCTGGTGCCCACGCCGCCCGGCCGCCACATGGGCGCGGTGCGACTGCGCGGCACCGACCTGATGCGGCTGAGCGAGCGCGAGATGCGCCAGATCCGCGGCAACCGCATCTCGATGATCTTCCAGGAGCCGATGACATCGCTGAACCCCGTGCTCACCGTGGGCCGGCAGATCGCCGAGACGGTGCAGCTGCACCAGAAGGCCAGCCGCGCCGACGCGATGAAGCGCGCGGTCGAGATGCTGCGCGTGGTGCAGATCCCGGAGCCCGAGCGCCGCGTGAACGAATACCCCCACCAGCTCTCCGGCGGCATGCGCCAGCGCGTGATGATCGCGCTGGCCCTGGCCTGCAACCCCGAGGTGCTGATCGCCGACGAGCCGACGACCGCGCTGGACGTGACGATCCAGGCGCAGATCCTCGACCTCATCAAGCGGCTGCAGAAGGAGCTGGGCATGGGCGTGGTGATGATCACGCACGACCTTGGCGTGGTCGCCGAGAGCTGCGACCGCGTGGTCGTCATGTACGCCGGAAAGAAGGTGGAGGAAGCCGACGTGATCGACCTGTTCGACCGCCCGCTGCACCCCTACACCCGCGCGCTGATGGCCTCGATGCCCGCCATGAACACCGCGAGCACGCGGCTCACCGAGATTCCGGGGCTGGTGCCGGCCGCGCACGAACTGGGCCGCGGCTGCGCCTTCGCGGCACGCTGCAGCCAGGCGCGCGAACGCTGCCGCGCCGAAAACGCCGCGGCTGACGCAGCAAGGCGGCGACCATGTCGTGGCCTGCTTCGCCGTCGAGGAAAACTGGGCCGGTGCCGAGGAGATCGCCGCATGACGACAACCGCTGCAACGCCCTTGCTGAAGGTGCGTGACCTGCGCAAGCACTACACCACTCCCAAGCGCTGGCTGCGGCCGGCCAGGCCTCCGATCCAGGCGGTGAACGGCGTCTCCTTCGACGTCGCACGCGGCGAGACGCTGTCGCTGGTCGGCGAATCGGGCTGCGGCAAGACGACCACGGCCAAGTCGGTGATGCGGCTGGTCGAGCCTACCTCGGGCTCGGTGCAGCTCGAAGGCCGGGAGCTGCTGTCACTCTCCGCCGAGGACATGCGCATGCGCCGGCGCGACCTGCAGATCATTTTTCAGGACCCGTATGCCTCGCTGAACCCTCGGCTGACGGCCGGCGACATCGTGACGGAACCGCTGCGGAACTTTGGCATGGGCGCGGCCGCCGAGCGGCGCGAACGGGTGCAGTGGCTCTTCTCGCGCGTCGGGCTGCGGCCCGAAGCGGTGAAGAAGTTCCCGCATGAATTCTCGGGCGGTCAGCGCCAGCGCCTGGGCATCGCGCGCGCCCTTGCGCTGAATCCGAAGCTGATCGTGTGCGACGAGCCGGTGTCGGCGCTCGACGTGTCGGTGCAGGCGCAGGTGGTCAACCTGCTGATGGACCTGCAGGCCGAGTTCGGCATCGCGTACCTCTTCGTCGCACACGACCTCGCGGTGGTGCGCCACATCAGCCATCGCGTGGCGGTGATGTACCTCGGCCACATCGTCGAGATCGCCGACCGCGACACGCTGTTCTCGGCGCCGCTGCATCCTTACACCGAGATTCTTCTGTCGGCCGTGCCGGTGCCCAATCCGCGCACGCCGGCGCGCCGCATGCTGCTGCAGGGCGATCCGCCGAGCCCGGCCAATCCGCCCTCGGGCTGCCGCTTCCACACCCGCTGCCCGATGGCGCAGGCCGTGTGCAAGGAGAAGGCGCCGGAGCTGAGCGAGCGGCCTTCGTCGTCCGCGACCGGAAGCCACCTGGTCGCCTGCCATTTCCGCTGAAGAAAGGATTCCTCCCGTGTCCGAAAAGCTCCCCCACTACGAACTGCTGATCCGCGGCGGCACCGTGATCGACGGCACCAAGGCGCCGCGCTTCGACGCCGACGTCGGCATCGTCGGCGATCGCATCGTGGCCATCGGCAAGCTCGCCGGCCACACGGCGGAACAGACGATCGACGCCACGGGCCGCATCGTCGCGCCCGGCTTCATCGATTCGCACACGCATGACGACCAAGCGGTGCTTTCGCAGGCGCAGATGCCTTTCAAGGTGTCGCAGGGCGTGACCACGGTGGTGGCGGGCAACTGCGGCATCAGCGCCGCGCCGCTGCGCGCCGACATGGACCTGCCGATGCCGCTGAGCCTGCTCGATTCGCCCGCCGAAGGCCGTTTCACCAGCTTCGCTGCGTACCTCGATGCGCTGCGCGCCGCGCCTTCGTCGGTGAACGTGGCGGCGATGGTGGGCCATTCGACATTGCGCGCGGTAGCCATGGCTGACCTCGACCGCCCCGCGAACGAGGCCGAGATCAAGGCCATGCAGGCGATGGTCGAGGAAGCGATGCAGGCCGGCGCCATCGGCCTGTCGACCGGCACCTTCTACCCGCCCGCTGTGAAAGCGACGACCGAGGAGATCATCGAGGTCGGCCGCCCGCTGACCTCGCGCAAGGCGCTGTACGTGACCCACATGCGCGACGAGAGCGACCGCGTGATGGAGTCGCTGGAGGAAACCTTCCACATCGGCCGCGCGCTGGGCATTCCGGTGGTGGTGTCGCATCACAAGGTGCAGAACACGCGCAACTTCGGCAAGACGAAGGTCACGCTGCCCTTCATCCAGGAGGCGATGAAGCACCAGTGCATCGGGCTCGATTGCTACCCCTACACGGCCGGCTCCACCATGATCCGCACCGACCGCGGGATGATGGAAGGCCGCGTGCTCATCGCCTCCAGCGTGCCGCACCCCGAATGCGCGGGCCGCGACCTGAAGGACATCGCGGCCGAATGGGGCGTCTCGGGCGAGGAAGCGGCGAAGCGGCTGCAGCCCGGCAGCGCGATCTACTTCATGATGGACGAGGACGACGTGCAGCGCATCCTCGCCTTCGACGAGACCATGATCGGCTCCGACGGCATCCCGCTGGGCGACAAGCCGCATCCGCGGCTGTGGGGCACCTTCCCGCGCGTGCTGGGGCACTACAGCCGCGACGTGGGCCTGTTCCCGCTGGAAACGGCCGTCTGGAAGATGACCGGGCTCACCGCCCGCAACTTCGGCCTGCACGAGCGCGGCACGCTGAAGCCGGGCCACCACGCCGATGTGGTGATCTTCGATGCCGCGACGGTGCGCGACACCGCAAACTACGAATCGCCGATGCAGCCGGCCGAAGGCATCGACGCGGTCATCGTGAACGGCGCCCTGACCTGGCGCAACGGGGCGCACTGCGGGGTGCGCAACGGGCAGGTGATCACGCGGCGCAAAGTGGCTGCCTGAGCCTGGTGGGCCTGGTGGGCCTGGTGGGCGCGCTCAGTCGGGCGCGTTCATCACCCGGTCGAACTCTTCGTCGGCTGGCACGTTGTCCGCGTCGAGTTCGCTCGCGTCGGTGAGATCGATCCCCGTTTCCTCCGACAGGTCATCGGAGATATCGTCCTCGGGTTCCTCGAAATCGTCGGCGGGCGTGGTGTCCTCATCGTCTTCGGCGGGCGAAGCGGATCGCGCGGTGGCATTCATGATCTTTCCTCGGCTTGTTTCTGACACGCCCCCTATGGTGCGCCTGTTTCGGCCGTTCCGGTTCATCCGGCGCGAGGCGTCGGTGTCGGAAAGTTTCCCGCCGGTCCGGAAGATCAGTCCTTGTGCACGTGCCCATGCTCCCCGTGGCCGGGGTCGTCATGGCCGTGGTCGTGCCCGTGCTCGCCGTGCGCCAGGCGGCTCACCAGCGTGACCAGCACGATGCCCGCCGCCAGCCACAGGATCTGCGCGGCCGTCTGGCGCGCCGGCAGGCGCTTCTGCAGCTGCGGAATCAGGTCGGCCAGCGCCACGTAGACGAAGCTGCTGCCGGCCAGCACCAGGAAGTACGGCAGCAGGCCGTGCAGCTGATCGACCAGCCACCAGCCCACGATGCCGCCCAGCGCGGTCATGGTGCCGGCGAGCGACACCTTCACCAGTGCCGCGCGCTGGTTGGCCGAGCTCTGGCGCAGCACGACCAGGTCGCCGATGTGGTGCGGAATCTCGTGCGCCAGCACCGCGAGGGCGGCCACCAGGCCCAGGCGCAGATCGGCGGTGAAGGCGGAGGCGATCAGGATGCCGTCGCCGAAGCAGTGCACGCTGTCGCCGGTGAGCACGGCCCAGCCGCCGGTGCGGGGGCCCTGGTCGTGCGCATGGGAGTGGTCGTGGCCATGATCGTGGCCGTGCCCGTGGTGATGGTCGTGGCCCGCGTGCCCGTGGTCCTTCCCGCCGCCGTGGTGGTGTTCATGGCCGTGGTGCCACAGCTCGGCCTTGTCGAGCAGGAAGAAGAACACCAGCCCGAACAGCAGCACCCCGAAGAGCAGCGCCGGCTCGATGCGGCTCTCGAAGGCCTCGGGCAGCAGGTGCATGAAGGCCGTGGCGAGCAGCGCGCCGGCCGCCAGGCTCAGCAGGTGCTGCGGGTTCACGCCGCCCGAGCCGCTTCGCACGCCCACCTTCAGCAGGAGGGCCGCGAGCCAGACGCTCCCGATACCGGCAACCAGGGTCGCCACGATGATGACTATCAAATTCATAGCTGCTTGCGCAAGAAAGACGGCTCCCGGAGAAGTTCCGGCGGCCGTTGTCCGTTCATAAAAAGAGAAAGGCCGTCATTCGACGGCCTTCGGCGGGGGTGGCTACAGGGCGCCGTCTTCAGGCGACGCCATTGGCTTTGAACCAGGCCGCGGCGCGTTGCCAGCCGTCTTCCGCCGCGCTCTTGACGTAGCTGGGGCGGTAGTCGGCATGGAACGCGTGGCCTGCTTCCGGATACACCACGAAGCTCGACGCCTTGGCCGCCGGAGTTCCGTTGGCCAGAGCTGCTTTCATCTTATCAACCGTGTCAAGGGGGATGCCCTGGTCTTTTCCGCCGTAGAGGCCGAGCACCGGCGCCTGCAGGCCGGCGGCCACATCGACGGGATGCTTCGGCGTCAGTTCGCTGGCCTGGCCGACCAGCCGGCCGTACCAGGCCACGCCCGCCTTGACCTTGCCGGTGGCCGCATAGAGCCAGACGATGCGACCGCCCCAGCAGAAGCCGGTGATGCCCGCCTTGCTGGTGTCGCCGCCGTTGGCCTTGGCATAGGCCAGGGCGCCGTCGAGGTCGGCCATGACCTGCGCGTCGGGCACCTTGCTGACGATGTCGGCCTGCAGCTTCGGGATGTCGGTGTAGCCGCGCGGGTCGCCCTGGCGGGCATACAGCTCGGGCGCGATGGCCAGGTAGCCGAGCTTGGCGAAGCGGCGGCAGGTGTCGGCGATGTATTCGTGCACGCCGAAGATTTCCTGGATCACCAGGATCACGGGCAGGCCGGTCTTGCCGGCGGGCGCCGCTGCATAGGCGGGCACCTCGAAGTCTCCGACGGCGTACTTGATGGGGCCGGCCTTCAGGCCATCGGCCGGGGTGCTGATGGCGGTCTGCGCCATCACCGGCATCACCGCGGCCGCGTAGCCCACGCCGATGGCGGCCTTGAGGGCGGTGCGGCGCGTGGCGCCCTGCTCTGTGCTTTCGCCGGGGCGAAGCGAGTCGAAGTCGGAACGGCTGTCGTCGAGAGGCATGTAGTGGGCTCCGGTTGGATCGTCGTACAAGGGACGTTGCGCCATGGAAAAACGCACGCCGCAATGTAGGCGAAATCGGCCGGGGCCTGCATGCCCCCTGGTCTCAGTGGGGTTGCGGCGCCCCGTAGGCCCGTCGCGCCAGCGCGGCTGCCAGCACCTGCGCGGGGTCGACGAGATCGAGCCCGGCCACCGCGGCCGAGCCCTGCAGGCCCAGCGGCACCTCGGTGCAGCCCATGACGATGGAGACGGGGCCATGGCGCCCGGCCAGCCGCAGCGCCACATCGGAGAAGCACTGCTCGGCGAGCTGCATGTTGCCGGCCTTCACGCCCTCGAAGATGCCGCGCGTGATGATCTGCCGCTCCTCGGGCAGCGGCACATGGCATTCCAGGCCTTCCTCGGCCAGCGCCTTCTCGTAGAGGCGGATGCGGTAGGTGCCTTCGGTGGCCATCAGCGCCACGCCGGTCGCGCCCTGGCGGGTAAGGTGCTGCGCCGTCTCGCGTGCCATGTGCAGCAGCTCGACCTGCGGAAAGCGCTCCTGCAGGCTCGCGTGCCAGGCATGCGCGGTGTTGCAGGCGATGGCCACGGTGCGGCTGCCGAGCGCGGCCAGGCGGCCCAGTGCCTGCAGCATCGGCTCCAGCGGCTGGTGCGCGCCCTGATCGGCCGAAGCCAGTGCCTCGGTGCGGTCGGGCACCGGCACCTGCGCGAGCCAGTGCTCGGGAAAGGCCTGGTCGCGCACCGGCTCGCCGCGCGCACGCATCTGCTGCGTGCAGGCCTGCACGAAGAGCCGCACGAAGTCGGCACCCGCCGCGGGGCCCATGCCGCCAAGAATGCCAACGACGCTGGTCGAACTCATGATCTTTCTATCTCTGTTTCAGGAATACCGCGGAACCGGCTTTGCCGGGCCGCTGGCATTGCCCCGGAGGGGGAAGGCGTGCGCGACCCGAAGTGCGCGCAGCCTGGGGGATGAACTCAAGTCGCGGGCTTGTCGCTCAGGGCCTTGAGGTTTTCCTTGAGCTGCGGGCTCATCGGCAGGTTCAGCGGCACGTTCTTCGGCGGAATCGGCTGCATGAACCACTTGTCGTAGAGCTTCTCGAACTCGCCGCTCTTCATCATGCCGGCGAAGGTGTCGTCCACCAGCTTCTTGAAGGCCGGGTCGTCCTTGGGCAGCATGCAGGCGTAGGGTTCGACCTGCAGCGACTCGCCCACCACCTCGAAGTCGCCCGGCGCCTTGGCATTGGCGATCAGGCCGTACAGCAGGATGTCGTCCATGGCGAAGGCCGCGGCGCGGTCGCTCTCGACCAGCAGGAAGGAATCGGCATGGTCTTTGCCGAGCACGATGTCCATGCCGAGGTTCTTCTCGGCGTTGTACTTCCGCATGACCAGCGCATTGGTGGTGCCGGTGGTGCTGGCCACAGTCTTCTTCGCGAGGTCGGCGTAGTTCTTGATCTTCGACGACTTCTTCACCAGCAGGCGCGTGCCCGTGTAGAAGTGGTTGATGGCGAAGGCCACGTCCTTGCCGCGCGCGGTGTTGTTGGTGGTGGAGCCGCACTCCAGGTCGACCGTGCCGTTGGTGATGAGCGGAATGCGGTTCTGCGAGGTCACGGGCATGAGCGCCACCTGCAGGTTGGGCTTGTTCAGCTTCTTCTTCACCGCCTCGACCACGGCGTTGGAAAGGTCCACCGCCATCCCGATCGGCTTGTTGGGGCCGTCCAGGTAGCTGAAGGGCACCGACGACTCCCGATAGGAGAGCGTGATCTTGCCGGACTCGGCGATCTTGGCCAGCGTATCGGCGGCCTGCGCGCCCGTGGCGGTGAAAAGCACCGTGGCGGCCAGGGAAGACATCAGGACGGAGAGTTTCATTCGAGCCTTCATTCGGTTGGACTGAACAGGCGGCCAGTGTAGGAAGTAGCGACGCAAAACGACAATTCCAATTGAAACCTGGCCCATGCCCAAAGGTTATGGGCGGGGGTTCTTTTGGCATTTCCGCCCGCAGCCGAGCGCGCCTACAGTCCGAGCCTCGGTTCTCTAATCAATCTCCTTGCGGAAAGTCGCCCCATGCATGTGTGTGTGCTCGGCGCCGGCATCGTGGGCCTGGCGACCGCCTGGCAGCTCGAACGCCGGGGCCATCAGGTCACCGTGATCGACCGCGCCGCCCCCGGCTCGGGCGCGAGCGGCGGCAACGGCGCGCAGCTCAGCTATTCGTACGTGCAGCCGCTGGCCGACCCCTCGATCTGGAAGCAGCTGCCCAAGCTGCTGCTGTCGCCCAACTCGCCGCTCAAGCTGCGGCCGCAGCTCGATCCGCTGCAGTGGCGTTGGGGCATGGAGTTCCTTGCGGCCTGCAACGCGCGCACCTCGCGCGACACCACGGCCAGGCTGCTGGAACTGGCCGCCTCGAGCCGCGTCGAGTTCGAGGCGATGCGTGCCGAGCTTTCGCCCGACTGCGATTTCTCCGCCACCGGCAAGCTGGTGCTGTATGCGAGCCAGGCATCGCTCGAAGGCGCCCGCGCCCAGCTTGAACTGCAGCGCGCCATGGGCAGCGAGCAGCGGCTGGTGACGCCCGAGGAATGCATCGCCATCGAGCCCGCGCTCGCAAGCTACCGCGACCGGATGGCGGGCGCCGTCCATACGCCCAGCGAATGCGCCGCCGACTGCCTCAAGGTGTGCACCGAGCTGACGAAGGCGTTGGGCACGCGCGGCGTGGGCTTCATGTCCGGCGCCGAGGTGCAGGGCTTCGTGCGCAGCGGAAACCGCATCGCCGCGGCACGCACCGGCGACGGCGACGTGGAGGCCGACGCCTTCGTCATGGCGCTGGGCTCCGCGTCGCACAGGCTGGGCCGCGCGCTCGGGGCCTATCTGCCGGTGTATCCGCTCAAGGGCTACAGCATCACGGTGGACGTCGATTCCGCGCCGGGCGCGGCACCGCATGTGAACGTGACGGACAGCGCGCGCAAGGTGGTGTTCGCACGCATCGGCTCGCGCCTGCGCGTGGCGGGCATGGCCGAGCTGGTGGGCCACGACGCGAGCATTCCGGCCACACGCATCGAGACGCTGGTGGCCGCCACGCGCGCCCTCTTCCCGCATGCGAGCCGGCTCGAAGGAACTGCATCCCTGGACCGGCATGCGCCCCGCCACACCCAAGGGGCTGCCGATCATCGGACGGCTCGGCAGCGCCCCGTCGAACATGCTGTTCAACACGGGCCACGGGGCTCTGGGCTTCACGCTGGCCTTCGGCTCGGCGCTGCGCGTCGCGCAGGAACTGCAGGCCTGACCAGGGCCCAGGGCCTCGCTAGGTCCTAGATCGTTTCCTGAATCGCTTCCTGCATGCAGCGCGTGATGCCGCGCACCGCCACCGAGTCGGGCCGCGCAGCGAAACGCAGCGCGCGGATAGGCACCGGGATCCGGGGCTCCAGCATCAGCACGTCGACCTTCTCGCGGTCGGCCGAGCGCGCCGTGCAGCCGTCCACCAGCGCGATGCCGATGCCGTGGTGCGCCATGGCCAGCGCCGCGTGGTAGGTCTGCACCGTCACCACCGCCTGCTGGAAGCCCACGCCCGCCTGCCGGCAGGCCTGGCTCAGGCTGGTGCCCACGGGGTCGCGGCTGTCCAGGCCGATCACCGGCCGGTCGACGAGATCGTGCAGCGCCACCGAGCCGTTGCGCACCAGCGTGCGCGGCAGCATGCCCTTGGGCGCGATGCACACCATGCGGCTGTCGGCCAGCGTCTCCTGCGTGAGCGAGGGATGCACCGCCGGGCTGAAGGCGAAGCCCACGTCGGCCTCCTGCAGCAGCAGCGCCGACATGATCTGCGGCGAATGCAGCGACTCCACCGTGATCGCATAGCCCGGATGCTTCTCGCGGAATGCCTTGAGCGCGCGCGGCAGGATGTCGTAGCTCAGCGCCAGCACGCTCAGGATGCGCAGCTCGCCGGTGTCGCCGGCCGTGCGCAGGTTGGAGGCCAGCCGCTGCACCTCGTCGAGCTGCGCGAACAGCCGCTCGATGTGCGGATACAGCGTGAGCGCCTCGGTGGTCGGCGTGAGCCGGCCCTTGGCCCGCTGGAACAGCGGAAAGCCCAGCTGCAGCTCGGCATGCTGCAGCGTGCGGCTCACCGCCGGCTGCGTGATGTTGATGAGCCGCGCCGCCGCGCTCACGCTGCCCGTGAGCATGATCGCGTTGAAGACCTCGATGTGGCGCAGTCGCATTGCGAGCGAAGGGTTCAGTTGCCCGAGGACGCCTTGCCTCGGGCGAGGTCCATCACTATGCGCGTGCCGAGGTACAGGCGCGGCTCGATCGAATTGACCAGCACGTACTCGGCATCGGCCGAGTGCGCGCCGAAGCCCTGCAGGCCGAAACGCTCGACAACCGGCGCCTTGGTCTTGAGCGCGGCGAAGGCCGCATCGGTGCCGCCGCCGGCGGCCTTGTCGTCGGCGCCCAGCGGCAGGCCGAGTTCGTCTTTGTAGATCTGCTGCGCGTGGCGTGCCATGGCGATCGAAGCGTCGGAGGACTCCAGCGGCGGACGGCGGCGCTCGAACTTCAGCTCGACCTTGGCCTCGGGAATGAGCTGCTTCTTCACGCGCTCGTTCACCTGCTGCTCGATGCGGTCGTAGTCGCTCACCTTGAGCACGCGCACGTCGGCCGCGGCGGTGGCGCTGGCCGGGATCACGTTGCGGTTGCTGCCCGACTTGGAGATGGTCCAGTTCATCTTCAGCCCCGTGGCCGGGTCGGACAGGTCGCGCATCTGCAGGATCTGGTGCGACAGCTCGTACAGCGCATTCACGCCCAGCTCGGGCGCCGAGCCCGCGTGCGAGGCCTTGCCGGTGACGTTCAGCGTGACCGATGCGATGCCCGCGGTGGCGAGCGAGAGCTTGTCTTCCTTCACCGAGGCACCTTCGAAGGACAGCACCGCGTCGTGCTCGCTGCCCATGCGCGTGATGAGCGCACGAGCGCCGGGCGAGCTGATTTCCTCGTCGCCGTTGATGAGCACGGTGAGCGTGCCGTAGTCCTTGAACTTCATCGCCTGCAGCATCGACACGATGTGCGTGATGACGGCCACGCCCTGCTTGTCGTCGGCGATGCCCAGGCCGTAGGCCCTGTCGCCCTCGATGCGGAAGGGCTGCTTGTTGAGCATGCCCACGGTGTAGACCGTGTCCATGTGCGCGATCAGCAGGATCTTCTTCTTGCCCGTGCCCTTGAAGGTGGCACGCACCGCGCGGCCGATCTTCTCGGGCGTGTCTTCCATGCGATAGGCCTCCGCGCTCGGATCGATCAGCTCGACCTCGCCTCCCAGCGCCTTGAACTTCGCGGCGATGAGGTCGGAGATCTTCTCCAGGCCGTCGAGGTCGCGGCTGCCGGACTCGATGGAGACCAGCTCCTTCAGCGTGTCGAGCAGGGCGGGCTTTTCCTTGGCGGCGAGCGCGGCGATCTTCGCATCGGGCGCCGCGAAGGCGCTGCCGAGGAAGGCGGCGCAGACGGCGGCGAGCAGGAATTGGCGGTGCGGGAATCGGTTCATGTTCTTGCGTTTCTTCCTTGTGTGGCTGACTGGTTGTCTCGTCCTTGTCCGTTCCCTGCTCTCTTCTTCTTGATGTTCTCTTTCAGTGCGCCTTGTCCCAGTTGGGACCGACGCCGATCTCGGCCAGCAGCGGCACCTTCAGCGAGGCAACGCCCGCCATGATGCGCGGGATCTCGGTGCGCACCCATTCGATCTCGGCCTCGGGCACCTCGAACACCAGTTCGTCGTGCACCTGCATGATCATCCGGGTGGCGCGCTTCTCTTCGTCAAGCACGTTCTGTACCTTGACCATGCTGAGCTTGATGAGGTCGGCCGCGGTGCCCTGCATCGGCGCGTTGATGGCCGCGCGCTCCGCGCCGCCGCGGCGCGGGCCGTTGGGCGAGTTGATCTCGGGCAGGTACAGGCGCCGGCCGAACACGGTTTCGACGTAGCCTTGCTCCTTCGCCAGCGCCTTGGTCTCGTCCATGTAGGCCTTCACGCCCGGGTAGCGAGCGAAGTAGCGCTCGATGTACGAAGCCGCAGCCTTGTTCTCGATGCCCAGGTTCTTGGCGAGGCCGAAGCTGCTCATGCCGTAAATCAGGCCGAAGTTGATGACCTTGGCGTAGCGGCGCTGCTCGCTCGACACCTGGTCGGGCGTGGAGCCGAACACCTCGGCGGCCGTCGCGCGGTGCACGTCGATGCCTTCGGTGAAGGCGCGCAGCAGCGATTCGTCGCCGCTGATGTGGGCCATGATGCGCAGCTCGATCTGCGAGTAGTCGGCGCTGGCGATCACGCTGCCCGCCGGCGCCACGAAGGCCTCGCGCACGCGCCGGCCCTCGGGTGTGCGGATCGGGATGTTCTGCAGGTTCGGGTCGTTGCTCGACAGCCGACCCGTGACTGCCACCGCCTGCGCATAGTGCGTGTGCACGCGGCCCGTGCGCGGGTTGGCGAGCTGGCCGAGCTTGTCGGTATAGGTGCCCTTGAGCTTGGAGAGGCTGCGGTGCTCGAGGATCTTGGCCGGCAGCGGATAGTCTTCAGCGAGCTTCTCGAGCACCTCTTCGTCGGTGCTGGGCGCGCCGCTGGGCGTCTTCTTGACCACGGGCAGGCCCAGCTTGGTGAAGAAGATCTCGCCGATCTGCTTGGGCGAGCCGAGGTTGAAGGGCTGGCCGGCGATCTCGTAGGCCTCCTGCTCCAGCTCCATGATGCGCTTGCCGAGCTCATGGCTCTGCGCGGCCAGCGTGGGCGCGTCGATCAGCACTCCGTTGCGCTCCACGCGGTAGAGGGCCTCGCTCGAATCCATCTCGAGCTGGTAGATGAAGAGCAGCTTCTCGTCGGCCTGCAGGCGCGGCCAGAGCGTGTTGTGCACGTCCAGCGTCTGGTCGCTGTCCTCGCACGAGTATTCGGCGGCCTTGGCGATGTCGACCTGGCTGAACGGGATCTGGTGCGCGCCCTTGCCGCACAGGTCTTCGTACGAGATGCCGCTGCGGCCCAGGTGGCGCTCGGCCAGGCTCGAAAGGCCGTGCGGCTTGTGCACTTCGAGCACGTAGCTCTGCAGCATGGTGTCGTGCGCGTAGCCCTGCACCTCGATGCCGTGGTTGGCGAACACGTGCCGGTCGTACTTGATGTGCTGGCCGAGCTTCTTCTTCGCGCCGTTCTCCAGCCAGGGCTTGAGCTTCGCCAGCACCTCGTCGATGGGCAGCTGCTCGGGCGCATCGGGGTAGTTGTGCGTGAGCGGAATGTAGGCGGCCTCGCCGGGCGTCACGCTGAAGCTGATGCCGACGATCTGCGCGACCATCTCGTCGAGCGAGGTGGTCTCGGTGTCGATGGCGGCAAGCTCAGCCGCCTCGAGCTTCGCGAGCCAGGCCTCGAACTGCTCCCAGGTCGTGATGGTCTCGTACTTCAGGTTGCTCGCGGGCGCGGCGGCTTCCAGCGCCTGCATGTCGGAGGGCTCGTCGAACAGGCCGCCCTGGTCGGTATCGACCTTCCCGGAAGCCGCCTTCTTCTTGAGGTTCTCCTCGATCAGTTCGGGCGGCACGGCCTGCGCCTCGAGCGCCTTGACCAGGCTCTTGAAGCCGAACTTCTCGTAGAAGGGCTTGAGCTCGGCCGTCTGCGGCGCGCCCACCGGCAGGCCATCGAGCGAGGGCAGGCCGGTGACGTGGCCGTCGAGGTCGCAGTCGGTGCGGATGGTCACGAGGCGCCGGCTCAGCGGCAGCTGCTCGAGGGCGTTGCGCAGGTTCTCGCCCGCGGCACCCTTCACCTCGGCGGCGCGCTCGATCAAGGCGTCGAGCGAGCCGTATTCGAGCAGCCACTTGGCAGCGGTCTTAGGGCCGACCTTCGGCACGCCGGGCACGTTGTCGACCGAGTCGCCCACCAGCGTCTGGTAGTCGATCATCAGGCTGGGCGGCACGCCGAACTCGGCCGTGACGCCGGCTACGTCGCGCCGCTTGCCGTTCATGGTGTCGATGATGGTGATGTGCTCGTCGACCAGCTGGCTCAGGTCCTTGTCGCCGCTGGAGACGATGACCTCGACGCCCTGCGAGGCGGCGATCCGGGCGAGCGTGCCGATGACGTCGTCGGCCTCCACGTCGGGCACGCTGAGCACGGGCCAGCCGAGCAGCTTCACCACTTCGTGGATGGGGTCGATCTGGCTGCGCAGGTCGTCGGGCATGGGCGAGCGGTTGGCCTTGTACTCGGGGTACCAGTCGTCGCGGAAGGTCTTGCCGGGCGCGTCGAAGATGCAGGCTGCGTAGTCGGCGCGCACCTCGCGGCGCAGCGCGGTCATCATGTTGATCATTCCGCGGATGGCGCCGGTCGCCGGGCTCTTCGGGTCGCCGGGCACGGCCCGCAGGTCGGGCATGGCGTGGAAGGCGCGGTAGAGGTAGCTCGAGCCATCGACGAGCAGCAGCGTTTTCTTGTCGGTCATCGGGGCATTTTGCCGTGCCCGCGACAGCCCCCGGAACCACGACGCCACGAGGTGCCAACCGACGCCCCGGAACCGGGCGCGCGCCTACAATGCCTGCATGCCTAGCTCCACACTCCTGGTCGCCCGCCGCATCCTGCTGGCGCTGGCCTTCGCAACCCCCTTTGCCGCCGTGCAGGCGCAACAAGCGGCGCCCGCCCCGGCGGCGGCTCCGGCCGAAGCGCTCCCAAATCAGGAGCAGGCCAAGGCCGAAGGCCGACGCAACCAGAAGGTCGAGCACATCCACACCGAGGACAGCGGCGCCTCGGTCGACGAAGTCCGCTACGGCGGCCGTACGCAGAGCATCAACGTCAAGCCCAAGTCGAACATGCCGGGCTACGAAGTGCTGCCGGCCGATGCCGCCACGGGCCGCCAGGGTTCGAGCGAAACGGGCGCCAACGGCCCCCGCGTCTGGAACGTGATGAAGTTCTGACCGTGATGGAGGCAGTCTCCCTTCCGGTTATCGCGGCAGCAATGCAGCGCTGAGTACCTCCATGGCAGTTTTTACCGAAGTCGGCTTCGGCGAGGCAGACGCGCTCGTCCAGAGCCTGGGCCTGGGCCCGCTGCGCGATCTGCGCGGCATCGAGGGTGGCATCGAGAACACCAACTACTTCGCGACCACCGAGTCCGGCGAGTTCGTGCTGACGCTGTTCGAGCGCCTGAGCGCCGAGCAGTTGCCTTACTACCTTTGTCTGATGAAGCACCTGGCGGACGCCGGCCTGCCGGTGCCCGCGCCTGTTGCGCTGCCCGAGGCCGAAGCTGCCGGCAAGCCCCGCAAGGGCCAGCAACCGCCGGTGCCCGCCGAGGCTTCATGCGACCTGCTGCACCTCGTGGCCGGCAAGCCGGCGGCGGTGGTGCAGAAGCTCTCTGGCCGCAGCGAACTGGCTCCAACCGCGGCGCACTGCACCGAGCTGGGATCGATGCTGGCGCGCATGCACCTCGCGGGGCGCGACTACCCCCGCATCCAGCCGAACCTGCGCGGGCTGCCCTGGTGGAACGAAACGGTGCCGGTGGTGCTGCCGTACATCGAGGAATCGCAGGCGAACCTGCTGCGCGCCGAGTTGGCCTACCAGAACCACGTCGCCGAATCGTCGGCCTATGCGGCGCTGCCGCGCGGTCCGGTGCACGCCGACATGTTCCGCGACAACGTGATGTTCGCAACCGACGGCGAGCCCGGCGCGGCGCCGCGCCTGACCGGCGTGTTCGATTTCTACTTCGCCGGCACAGACACCTGGCTGTTCGACCTGGCCGTGTGCCTGAACGACTGGGCCATCGACCTGCCCACCGGCCGCCATGACCCCGAGCGCGCCGACGCGCTGCTGTCGGCCTACGAGTCCGTGCGCGCGCTGAATGCCGCCGAACGCGCGCTGCTGCCCGCGATGCTGCGTGCCGCGGCGCTGCGCTTCTGGATCTCCCGTCTCTGGGACTTCCATCTGCCGCGCGAGGCGAGCATGCTCAAGCCCCATGACCCCACGCACTTCGAGCGCGTGCTGCGCGACCGCGCCACCCATCCGCATGCCGTGGCGCAGGCCCTCGAGCCGCTGCTGGCTGCCTGACCTTCACACATGAAACTCAACCTCGTGCCGGCGCGAACCGGCGTGGAATGGGTCCGCCTCGGGCTCAAGAACTTCTGGCGGCAGCCGCTGGCCTTCGTGTCGCTGTTCATGCTGTTCATGGCGCTGATCTCGACGATCTCTCAGCTGCCGGTGATCGGCAGGTTTCTTCCCTTCGTGCTGCTGCCCTTCTCCACGCTGGGCTTCATGGTCGCGGCCTCGGTGGCCGATGCCTCCGCCAGCGACAAGGCCGCGGCCGCTGACGGCACTCCCGGTCCCAGGAAGCCGACCGGCGCGCTCATGTTCCTGTCGGTCGCACAGGCCATGCGGGCGGAATGGCGCTCGCTGGCGGTGCTGGGCGTGATCTCGGCGGTGTACTGCCTGCTGACGGTGTTCGTGACCGCGGTCGTCGATGGCGGCCAGTTCATGCGCAGCTACTTCACCGGCGAGGCTCCCGCCAAGGAAGTGATGGAAAGCAGCCGCTTCCAGGTGGCCAACCTGCTGCAGATGTGCCTGACGCTGCCCCTGATCGCCGCCATCTGGCATGCGCCCGCGCTGGTTCACTGGCATCGCGTGGAGCCGGTGAAGAGCATCTTCTTCAGCCTGGTCGCGATGTTCCGCAATTTCGGCGCCTATGCGCTGTACTGGCTCGCATGGTGCGGCGTGCTCCTGCTCGGCCTGCTCGCGGCGGCGCTGGTCGGCACCGTCGTGATCGGCGTGGGCTCGCTGGGCTCGGGCACCGGCGCAATGACCGCCGGCAACATCCTGATGCTCGGCACGGTGATGACGCTCGCCGCGATGGCGCAGGCGTCGAACTGGTTCACCTTCCGCGACACCTTCAACCCGGACTGAGCGCCGCCGCGGCCGGCAGCGCTCCCGCCCGGCAGCCTCAGATCGGCGTGAGCTTGGCCACCGACAGCGCCAGCCACTTCACGCCGTGGCGCGCGAACTTGACCTGTGCACGCGCGTCGTCGCCGGTGCCTTCCAGTGCGGTCACCGTGCCTTCGCCGAACTTGTTGTGGAACACCTGCATGCCCGAGCGCAGGCCGTGCGAGGGCGCGGTCTTCTGCGGCGGCACGGGCGGGCTGGCGAAGGTGTCCTTGTCGCGGCTTCCGCCCGAACTGCCGCCGTAGCCGCCACCGTATCCGCCCGAGCCGCCGCGCGTGCTGCCGTAGCCGCCGCCATAGCCGAAGGCCGAGGGCGCGAAGCCCTGGTTCTTGGGCGTGAGCCACTTGAGGGCGCCCTCTGGTAGCTCGTCGAAGAAGCGGCTCTTGAGGTTGTAGCGGGTCTGGCCGTGCAGCATGCGGGTCTGCGAATGGCTCAGGTACAGGCGCTTGCGGGCGCGCGTGATCGCCACGTACATCAGCCGGCGCTCTTCCTCGAGGCTCTCGAAGTCGCTCATCGAGTTCTCGTGCGGGAACAGGCCCTCTTCCATGCCCGTGATGAACACGCAGTCGAACTCCAGGCCCTTGGCGGCGTGCACGGTCATGAGCTGCACCGCGTCCTGGCCCGCCTGCGCCTGGTTGTCGCCGGATTCGAGCGCGGCATGCGTGAGGAAGGCGGCCAGCGGGCTCAGCGTTTCGCCGGTCTCGGCGTCGGGCGCGAGCGGCTCGTCGAGCACCGGGCGGTTGGGGTCCAGGCCCTGGCTCGCGGGCGACTGGCGCAGTTCGTCCACAGGCAGCGCCACGGCGTCGCGGCCGAAGCCCTCCTGCGTGACGAAGCTCTCGGCCGCGTTCACCAGTTCGTCCAGGTTCTCGATGCGGTCGGCGCCTTCGCGGTCGGCCCTGTAGTGCTCGACGAGTCCGCTGTGGTCGAGAACCAGCTCGATGATCTCGCGCAGGCTCGCACCCTGGGTCTGCTCGCGCAGCACGTCGATCTTGGCGACGAAGCCCGTGAGGTTGGCACCGGCCTTGCCGCCGACCACGCTCACCGCGTCGTGCAGCGAACGGTTGGCTGCGCGCGCAGCGTCCTGCAGGGTTTCGAGCGTGCGCGCGCCGATGCCGCGCGGCGGGAAGTTGACGACACGCAGGAAGCTGGTGTCGTCGTCCTTGTTCTCCAGCAGCCGCAGGTAGGCCAGCGCGTGCTTGATTTCGGCACGCTCGAAGAAGCGCAGGCCGCCGTACACGCGGTACGGCACCGAGGCATTGAAGAGCGCGGTTTCGATCACCCGGCTCTGCGCATTGCTGCGGTAGAGCACGGCCATTTCCTTGCGCTCGTAGCCGTCGCGCACGAGCTGGCGCATTTCCTCGACCATCCACTGCGCCTCGGCGAGGTCGGTGGGTGCCTCGTACACGCGCACGGGCTCGCCGGGGCCCTGGTCGGTGCGCAGGTTCTTGCCCAGGCGCTTCTTGTTGTGGCCGATGAGCTCGTTGGCGGAATCGAGGATGTTGCTGTAGCTGCGGTAGTTCTGCTCCAGCTTGATCTGGTGGCGCACGTCGAACTCGCGCACGAAGTCGGTCATGTTGCCCACGCGCGCACCGCGGAAGGCATAGATGCTCTGGTCGTCGTCGCCCACGGCGATCACGCTGTTGTGCTGGCCCGGCACGAAGCGGCCCTCGACGGTGTTGCCCGCGAGCATCTTGATCCACGCGTACTGCAGGCGGTTGGTGTCCTGGAACTCGTCGATCAGGATGTGGCGGAAGCGCCGCTGGTAGTGCTCGCGCACCGGTTCGTTGTCGCGCAGCAGCTCGTAGCTGCGCAGCATGAGCTCGCCGAAGTCGACCACGCCTTCGCGCTGGCACTGCTCTTCGTAGAGGCGGTAGAGCTCGACCTTCTTGCGGTCGTCGTCGTTGCGCACCTCGATCGCGTCGGGGCGCAGGCCGTCTTCCTTGGCGCCGGCGATGAACCACTGGGTCTGCTTGGCGGGGAATCGCTCGTCGTCGACGTTGAACTGCTTCATCAGGCGCTTGATGGCCGAGAGCTGGTCCTGCGTGTCGAGGATCTGGAAGGTGGAAGGCAGGTTGGCGAGCTTCCAGTGCGCGCGCAGCAGGCGGTTGCACAGGCCGTGGAAGGTGCCGATCCACATGCCGCGCACGTTGACGGGCAGCATCGCCGTAAGGCGCGTCATCATTTCCTTGGCGGCCTTGTTGGTGAAGGTCACGGCGAGGATGCCGCCGGCGGAGACCTGGCCGGTCTGCAGCAGCCAGGCGATGCGGGTGGTGAGCACGCGCGTCTTGCCGGATCCGGCGCCTGCCAGGATGAGGGCGTTGCCTTCGGGCAACGTGACCGCGGCAAGCTGCTCCGCGTTCAGGTTCTGGAGCAGCGGCAGCGCTGGGGGATGGGCGTCGGCCGCAGGATCGTTAAACAACATCCTCCAATTGTAGAAACCACGGCGTATGCGGGTTATATAAAGAAGCGGAAGACCCGGCTTCGCGAGTCCGCGTAAAATCAATCACCGGGCCCAAGTTTCTTGCGCCCGGTTTTTTTGTGGGCGTTTCCTTCGCGAAACGTACTGCAGAAGCCGGCCGGACCAAGCGCTCATTCGTTTCTTTCAACGATCCCGGCCGCCGCCGGGCCGCCCCAAGGCGGCTCGAGCCTCCCCCTCGGGGGGTGGCGAAGCACACGCAGTGGCAAGCCGGGGGGCCATATTTACTGGAGCCTGGTCATGCAGATTTTCGACTACGACAACATCCTCCTCCTCCCGCGCAAGTGCCGCGTGGAGAGCCGTTCCGAGTGCGACACCAGCGTCACGCTGGGCGAGCGCTGCTTCCGCCTGCCGGTGGTTCCCGCCAACATGAAGACGGTGGTGGACGAGTCGATCTGCCTGTGGCTGGCACAGAACGGCTACTTCTACGTGATGCACCGCTTCGACCTCGACAACGTCGAGTTCGTCAAGGACATGCAGGGCAAGGGCGTGTTCGCCTCCATCTCGCTGGGCGTGAAGAAGGCGGACTACGACACCATCGACCAGCTGGTGGCCCAGGGCCTCGTGCCCGAGTACGTCACGATCGACATCGCGCACGGCCACGCCGACAGCGTGAAGAACATGATCGGCTACCTCAAGCAGAAGCTGCCGAAGACCTTCGTGATCGCCGGCAACGTCGGCACGCCCGAGGCGGTGATCGACCTCGAGAACTGGGGCGCCGACGCGACCAAGGTCGGCATCGGCCCGGGCAAGGTCTGCATCACCAAGCTCAAGACCGGCTTCGGCACGGGCGGCTGGCAGCTGTCGGCGCTCAAGTGGTGCGCCCGCGTGGCGACCAAGCCGATCATTGCCGACGGCGGCATCCGCGACCACGGCGACATCGCCAAGAGCGTGCGCTTCGGCGCGTCGATGGTCATGATCGGCTCGCTGTTCGCGGGGCACGAGGAGTCGCCCGGCAAGACCGTCGAGGTCGAAGGCAAGCTCTTCAAGGAGTACTACGGCTCGGCCAGCGACTTCAACAAGGGCGAGTACAAGCACGTCGAGGGCAAGCGCATCCTCGAACCCATCAAGGGCAAGCTGGCCGACACGCTGATCGAGATGGAGCAGGACGTGCAGAGCTCTATCAGCTACGCGGGTGGCCGCGCGCTGATGGACATCCGCAAGGTCAACTACGTCACGCTCGGCGGCGACAACGCCGGCGAGCACCTGCTGATGTAACGGCCCTCCTCAGGCTTCCAGGAGCTGCACCGCGTGCCGGTGCAGCGAATGCGCCGGATCGGCGAGCGCGTCCACCACGTCGAAGTGGTTGAGCCCCGGGAGCACCTCGCACACCGGCACGGTGTTGCGGCCCCACGCGTCGCGGATCATCGCGTTGTGGCGGATGAATTCTTCGCTCTCGCTGCCGCCGGCCACCGTGTACAGCTGGCCGCGCTTCGGCGCCGGCCACAAGGCGGGGCTGGCGCGCAGGACATCGGCGTCGGTCAGCTTCAGCGTGTTCTCGAGGAACGGCGTGCGCTGCAGCGGGCGAAGATCGTAGAGGCCCGAGATCGACAGCGCGTTGCGCACCAGATGCGCAGGCAGGTCGGGCGCGACGGCCTTCCAGTCGCAGGCCAGCAGCGCCGCCGCCATGTGGCCGCCCGCCGAGTGGCCCGCGACGGTGATCCGTGCCGGGTCGCCGCCGTGATCAGCGATGTGGCGCCACGTCCATTCGAGCGCACGCACCATCTGCAGCAGGATGCCGGGCACAGTGACGGGCTGCTCCGAAGTGCCGGGGCAGAGCGCGTAGTTGGGCTGGACCACGCAGATGCCGCGATCGTTGAAGGCCGGGGCGATGAAGGAGTGGTCTTTCTTGTCCATCGCTCGCCAGTAGCCGCCGTGGATGAAGACCAGCACAGGCGCATCGGGCACCGGCGCGGGAAAGATGTCGAGCGTCTCGTTCACGCCCTGGCCGTAGGGCACGTCGATGCGGGCCGGAAGGGCTTCGCGCGCCGCAGCGGATTCCTTCGCCCAGCGCTCGAAATACGCGGGGTGGTTCCTGACCCGCGCGAGGTTGTTGTACATGCCTTCCAGCCAGGCGGGGTCGAACGAGGCCATGCAGTCTTTGCTCCGTGTTTCGCGAGGCGCGCATCTTGGCACGGCGGCATGCGCCAAAACGGGAGTTTTGGTTAAAATTCGCCTTGCGTTGGGGGGGTAGCTCAGCTGGGAGAGCGCCGCGTTCGCAATGCGGAGGTCGGGAGTTCGATCCTCCTCCTCTCCACCATTTCGCTAGCAACAACGGGCCTGGAAGGCCCGTTTTGCTTTCTACCCACCACTGAACCCGCCATGGCTGAGCAGCGATTCGAACCCCAGATGTTCTCCCGCGCAGCCGACGTGATGACGCATTACGTCATTCCTCTCTACATTGACAACTGGAACGGCTTGCCCGAGCAAGTTGGCACAGCGTTCTTGGTGCAGTTGGGGCCAGCCGACTACTTGGTTTCAGCCGCCCATGTCCTCGACCTGAGGTCGGAAGGGCGACTTTATTTTTATAGCGGATCAAACATCAGGACGGAAGTGCTCGGCCAGCTATGTCATAGCGGCAAAAATGTGCCCCGTGACCAAGACAATATTGATGTAGCAGTCGTGCGCCTCGCCCCCGGCACGCCGCGGCCGCCATACCGGGAGATCGAGCGACTCGCATTCGAAATCCATGAGCTTCGTCCTAGGTTGTTACCACGTATAGGGCGCGACTTTGCCGTTCTTGGTTTTCCCTCATCAAAGAACGAATTTCGTCGTGCGCACGGGGAGATCCGCGCAAAAGCATATGCCTACTTCGGTCACTCAGCGGACGAAAGTGTGTATTCCGAGTTGAATTTGCCCACCCAAGACCATCTGCTACTCAACTTTGACCGGAAATCGGGAATCAACGCTCAGAAGGAAGCGGTTGTGTTCCCGAAGCCCCAAGGCATGAGTGGGGGGCCAATATGGCAATTCCATAGCGAGGATGAAAACGACTTCAGATTCGGCTTCCCGGTTGTGGGTGTAGCCGTCGCCCACAAAGAGCGGCAGAAGTTGTTGCAGGGGACCGATATCTCTTTCGCTCTGCAGGCTATCGGCATACTCCAAACCGGCGGCTGACACACGAGAGCATCTATCGACTCGAACGCCTTGACGCGTACATCGGCTGTTGCAAGGTTTGCGATCAGCGTCATGCAACCACACCTCCGAAATCACGACTGCGCGCATACCGCGCGGCCTGCTGGTTTTGCACGACTTTCATGGCCTCAATCACCATGCTTCGTGGCCACATCGCCCACCGTTCGGTTGTAGATGGTGGTGCCGCCTCCGGCCGCGGCCATCGCGTGATTCGGAACGATCGTGCCGGGCACGCTGGGGATGAACAGCTCTGCTCCCCGCTCTCCCACCACGCTGTACGAGTGGCGAGCAGATGAATGCAAGCTCTTCGTCGGTGACATAGATGGGCAAAAAATTCATGCTCCGAGGCTACAGGTTTCGCGTGGAACGAGTTCCGGCGGCCTTGTCCATCCCCGAAACGGGCGAGAGGGTCGACCCTCTTCAACGGGTCCGCCTGCCGCGCGCACGATCTTCCCGCGCAATTTGGCGCGGAGGAGACATCATGGCTTTGTACAAGTACGGCACCCATCTGACTCAGTCTCAGCACGGAAACTTTGATACCGACAGAACACCCGGAACCGCGGCGCCTGACGCAGGGATTTACCGCTGCACAGGTTGCGGTGATGAGATTGGGATTGCGAAGGATCACGCCTTGCCACCGCAGAACCACCATCAGCACAACAACGGCAGCGCCGTTCGCTGGCGCCTCCTTGTTGCAGCCGTTCAGGTCTGAAACCGTTCGAAGTTGATCGGCTTGAGCGAACTGAGTTGCGGGTCGCGTTGCAGGCGTGCGATGCTTCGCACTCCCGACGAAGGGATGCAATGCCTGAGTGGTTCTTCGGTCTGCTCGTTTCTTACCCCGCCGCATTCAATGCGGTGGGCCGAGCGTTGTTCTCCCTGGCCGGGCTTCTCGCAGTGCTGGGCTTGCGTCTTGATCGCATCGGCGGAAAGGTCGAACGGATGTCCGCTCGCACCGGCATCGTCCCGCCGGACTTCTTGGCAGCGCTGCCTTGGTGGCTGCGAATGATGGTCCCCGAGACCGTCGCCGGCTGGGTCGCGTTGGCCATACTCGCCCTTTCGGGGATCTGTCTAGCACACCTCGGCAAGTGGGCCAAGAAGCTGCAAACCTGAGTGCCAAGGACGGGGGGTCGGCCCCGGGCGAATACCGGCCTGTCACGCCGGTATTGCCCGAGGCCGGAATCGAACCGGCACGCCTCGCGTGCGGAGGATTTTGAGTCCCCTGCGTTTCGCGTGGAACACGTTTCACAAGGCCGTCCCCAACACGCCGCCTCGAGGAGCTGGGAAGACCAGCTCATTGCCCTTAATCTGAGGCTGCACCTTGATGAGCGCGATGGCATGCGTCGAAAGCGGCACGCGATGCTCTTTCTGAGCCTTCATCCGAGTCGCCTGTACAGTCCACGTTCGAGCCACTCCACCAACCGACACGAAAAGGCCTTGGCATCCGCCAAGGCCTTTTCTCTTTTCGCTCAGGCATCGAGCGTCAGGTGCTGCCCGTGCAGCGCAGCAGCACCCGGCGACGCGAGGAATGCGATGGTCTGTGCGGCGACCGAGGTCGACACCCATTCGGCAGGATTCGCATCAGGCATCGCCTGCCGGTTCGCTGGCGTATCGAGCACGCTGGGAGCCACGCTGTTGACGTTGACGCCATGTGGCGCCGCTTCCGCCGCCATCGCTTCCACCAGGCGCTGCAGCGCGCTCTTCGAGGCGATGTACGCGGCCATCGCCGGCACGCCGCGCGCCGCCACCTTGGCGGTGACGGCAATGACGCTGCCGGCGCGCCGCTCGATCATCGAGGGCAGCACTGCCTGCGTCACCGCGACGAACGACCAGGCGTTGAGGTTCATCATGCGGTCCCAGCTTGCTCGCGTGAGCGCGTGCGTCGCCTCGCCCATCTCGAAGCCACCCGCGATATGCACCAGCGTATCGATGCGCCCGAAGGACTTGAGCGCCTGTTCCGCAAGAGCCGCCATCTCGGCCGTGGAAGTCACGTCGCCGGACAGCAGGAGGTGCCGCGAGTTGTCGAGTCCCGGGAACACTTCAGCCAGACGACCCGCGTGGTGATCGACCAACGCGAGGCGCGCGCCCTGATCGATGAAGTGCTGGGCTACCGCGCGGCCCAGTGCGCCTGCGGCGCCGGTGATCAGGACATGTGGCGTGGTGCTGGCGTCAGTCATCGAAGTTCTCCTGGGTTGAGGGGCCCTGCCCCATCGTTGATGACGAATCCTAACGCTGCAAGTCACAAATTTTTTGGACAAGCTCGATTTCTGGGATATACTCGTGGTCTTGCCAGAAAACACTAAACGTTTTCAAAGCAAGGGCTCTTAGCTCAGTTGGTAGAGCAGCGGACTCTTAATCCGTAGGTCGAGTGTTCGAGTCACTCAGGGCCCACCACCAACACTAAAAATAGCGCGGTCTCCGCGCTATTTTTTCGTCCAAGCCTCCTCATGACCTTCGTGAGGAGGCTTTTTCTTCTTTGGCTGCGCCGGTCACCAGCCCGCTTCGGGCTCAGCTCTCCCGCAGCGCGATCCACTCGTCGACGCAGCGCTCGAGCGAGTCATGTCGCTCGCTCACCTCGGCCACCAGGTACTGGCGCGCATGCGTCTGCGCAAGTTCGCTCGACAGGAACCACTGCTCTCGTTCCGGACTGCCCTGCGCCGGCGGCGCTCCCCAGGCGGCGCTGCCGAGAAAGGCTTCGGTGACGGGCAATCGCCCATCGGTCTTGCCGATGGCCGACAACGCATCTCGTGAGCCGCCGAGGACGATGCGCACCTGCACCACGTCGTCGTCCGCCTCGATCGACGCGCCGAGACCGCCCTCCTGATGCACCTGCCACAGCTGCGCTGCCGAAGCATTGCGAACCCAACTCTCCAATGCACGCTTCAGGCTTTCGAGAATGATTTCTTTGTTCATAAGGAAATATTTCACGGTTTACTCCATCGGCTACATGCCGCTCGCCTTCGAGTTACAAGCTACCTCCATCCGACGTGGCATCTTGCACCTGCTGTCACGCATCGAACAAGAAAGACCCAGGGATAGCAAATTCGAAGCCGCCAAGGCTCGTTCGGCCCGCTCATGCGGGTATTTTTTTGTCTGGCCGCGGCCGGACTCGAGGACGATGCATCGAGGCGACAGAATGCGCCCGGCCTCGGACCACGCCTCGGGCGTGAGCTATATTTCCTCCCATGGAAAAGGCGTCCGACATAGGCAAACCCACCGTTCCCATCGACCTGATCGGGCCGGACCACTGGCCACGCTCGAAGCGCGGCTCGGGCCGTGCGGCCAAGGTGATCCTGGCCATCGTGGGCGGCCTGGCAGCAGCCGGCGTGGTCGCCTACCGCTTCTTCGGCATCGGGCGCTGACCACTCGGCCCCGTCCATACGAGCAAAAGCCCGCCGTCCCGAGGACAGCGGGCTTTTTTCATGGGCGCAGGACAGGATCACCATCCAGCCCCTACTGAAGCCGCGAGCCCTTGGGCAGCCGCTTCGCCAGCCACTCATGCACGTCCGCACGGATGTTGCGGCCTTCGAGCAGGAAGTTCTCGTAGCGGCTTGGCACGTAAGGCAGATACACCAGCGGCATGCCTGCCTCCTCCGGCGTGCGCGCGGCCTTGCGGTTGTTGCAGGCCGCGCATGCGCTCACGAGATTGGTCCAGGTCCACGGACCTCCGCGCGATTCGGGCAGCACGTGCTCGCATTGCAGGTCGCGCTCGTGGAAGACGCCTGCGCAGTAGGCGCAGGTGTAGCGGTCGCGGCGCAGCAGCTTGCTCTTGGTGACGCTCGGAATCACGTCGAAGAGGTTGATCTTCGACGCACCGCGCAGCGCGATGATCGGTGCCACCTCGATGCGCGACTGCGCACCACGCGCCATGTTGAATCCGCCGCGCAGCGTGGCCAGCGGCTGATCGCCGTCTTCCCAGGCGACCGAGCCGGTCGCGTAGTGCAACACCGCCTGCTCCAGCGAGATCCAGGCTTGCGGCGTGCCCTGAATATCGAGTTGCAGGACGTGAGGGTGCATGAATCGCCTCCTTTCGCGGCGACGGTTGCGGGGTTGTTGATGAATGAAGGCAAGAAGCCATGGGGTACACGAACGGAATCGAACCGTCGTCAGCGGGACCACAACCCGCGGCTCTGCCATTGAGCTACGCGCACCATGAAGACGAAGAACAGACGGGTGACCAGCTACCACTCGCCGACCGCGCGAACGCGCTGGTCGAGATCGAGTGCTTCAAGCGGCGACTCGCGCCCCTGCTCGCACGAACTCGGGGTGCGGGGACCGGCCATGAGGCCGAAGCGCCGAACCAGGCCCAGCACCGTGCTGCGCTCGCGCGGCTGTGCCGGGCGGACGGCGATCATCCGGATCGGGGTATTGCGCTTGCGCATGGCGATTGCTCCTCGGTGATGTGACAGCGAACAAAAAAGCGAAGAAATGGCCCCACGTGCACGACTCGAACGTGCAACCCCTTGCTTCGTAGGCAAGTGCTCTGATCCATTGAGCTAACGCGGGTCGTAAACAAAAAGTGTCCGGTTACGAGTTCCGGCGCCGCCCAATCTTTGCGGCCGGTTTCCGCGGGAGGGCCATCTGCATGGCCCTGTCCCGCTCGGGTTCTGTTGTCTTGCTCGAAAAACGGTGATTCGCTTTCCATTTCGGTTGTGTCCTCACGCGACGGACAGCACGCTGGGCGCTGTCCCGTACGACGTCGCTGCACAGGAGTGATCAGTTCCTGCACATCCCGCCAGACCGTCTACGCGGTGGGTTCTGGCGGTGTGGTGAAGGCACACCCGAAATGAAAAACCAAAACAAAAGGCCCGGAACCTTGCGGTTTCCGGGCCTCCACATGAGAGAGCTTGGAAGGTGTGCGCCTATGCGCAACCTCCACCCGGTAGCACCTGATCCTCGAGTTTTCCAAAACGCAGGCTGGCTGCGGCTTTCGTGGAATACGCGCGGCTCCGGTGCTGGCTCGATCGGACCGACGGCATGCCGACGAAACCACCGCACGCCCAGACGCGCACGAGCGAGCGACCCGAAGCGGGTCGAATGCTGGTGAGGTTCAGTGCGGTGTTCACGATGGGTCCTGAGTCAAAAATTGCCGCTGTCGGCCGTTAGGGGTTGGAAAAATGGTACGGCTTGGGGCCGCGATTGAGGGCAACTGTAAATAGTGTTTACGACTGCGTCAACAACCGGGACAATCTTTTTTTGTCTTGTTGTTGTTTTTGAACAGTGCCCAATATCACCGTCGCGCGTCGCCGCAATGCGCTTGCGCTGCACCGCCGCTTTCTCGAAGAGGCCGTTGCCGCAGGCTTGCCAGCCAAGGGGCTGGACCAGGCGTTCGCGAAGAAGATCGAGATTTCCCCCAGCATGTGGAGCCAGATCAAGAGCTCCCGTCCCATTGGCGACAACCTGGCGAGGCAGATCGAAAAGCACTGCGGCGTCGAGCTCGGCTGGCTCGACGAGGAAGACCGGCCCAGCGAAGTGCCGGATGCTGCCGAGGAACGCTTCGTCGCCGCGGCCCGCGAAGCCTGGCGCAATGCCAACGCCAAGGGAAAGAAGGAACTCGCGGGCTGGCTGAAGAAGCGCGCGCAGGACGCCGCTGCCGGCAGCGAGCCCGCGTCCTGAAGAAGCCTCAGCCCAGCTCGGGGGCGTTGCGCACGATGGCCGCGCGCATGTCGTCCGGAATTTCGACGGCCCGATGGGTCTCCAGCGACGTCGTCACCAGCACCTGCTGCATCTGCATGCGCACTTCGCCGCTCACCGGCTCGAAGCAGCGCACGCGCAAGGTCATCGAGCGGGAGCCGAGACGCTCCACGGCCAGCCCCAGCATCACCTGGTCGCCCATGCGGCTCACCGCGCGGAAATCGACCTCGAGCTTCACCGTGGGCAGGCCGATGCGCCGCTGCGCCACCAGCCCGTGGTAGCTCAGGCCCAGGCCTTCGTTCACCCAGTCTTCGACGAGGCCGTTAAGCATCACGAAGTACTGCGGATAGAAGACGATGCCTGCCGGATCGCAGTCCGAGAAGCGGATCAGCCGCGGCCTGCAGAACTCTTTTGCGCCGGCCACGCTCAGCCCTCCTCGCCTGCCGGCTCGCCGCGCATCACGTGCACGCGCAGCAGGCCCAACTGGGTGTGCAGCTGCTTAACGGTCTTCATGTCGAGCCCCGAGAACATCTCGAGGATCCACTGCTCGTGCTCGCTCGCCATGGTCTCGAAGGTGCGGCGGCCCGTGGGCGTGAGACTCACGATCCAGGCCCGGCGGTCGTCGGGGCTGGGCGAGCGCGCCACCATGCCTTCGCGCTCGAGTTCGTCGGTCAGGCCGGTGACGTTGCCGCCGGTCACCATCAGGTAGCGCGACAGCACGCGCATCTTCAGGCCGTCCTTGTAGCGGTAGAGCTGCGCCATGTAGTCGAAGCGCGCCAGCGAGATGCCGAACCGCTCGCGCAGCCGGCGGCGGATTTCGGACTCGATCTGCGTGGTGCTGGCCAGCATGCGCAGCCACAGCTTGAGCACCGCGTGATCGTCGTGGCCGGCGCGGGCCTCGTGGCCCAGCTCTTCCGCATCGCTCAGCACGGCATGCGAGGCGTCGTTGCGTGTGCTCATGTCACTTCTCCCCCTGAAACCGAGATCGACTGCCCGGTGACCGATGCGGCACCCTCGCCGCACAGCCAGCGAACGGCATCGGCCACTTCGGCCGGCTGCACGATGCGCTTCTGCGGATTGACGCTGGAGAACTCCGCCAGCGCATCGGCCTCGCTGCGCCCCGTCTTGCCGACCACGTTGGCGACGCTGTTGCGCAGGATGTCGGTGTCGGTATAGCCCGGGCACACGGCGTTCACCGTGATGCCCTTGCGCGCCACCTCCAGCGCCAGCGAGCGCGTGAGCCCGACCACGCCGTGCTTGGCCGCGGTGTAGGCCGCCACGTAGGCATAGCCCTTCTGCCCCGCCGTGCTGGCGATGTTGACGATGCGGCCCCAGCCGGCGTCGAGCATGTCCGGCAGCGCCGCCTGCGCGCAGAGGAAGCTGCCCGTGAGGTTGACCGACAGCATCCGCTGCCAGAGCTCGAAGGAGGTCTTGAGGAAGGGCGCGCTCTCCGCAGCGCCCGCATTGTTGACGAGCACCACGACCGGCCCGCGTGCCGCCCGGGCCTCGGCAAACGCCGCCTGCACGGCCTCCGGGCTCGCCACGTCCGCGGCGACGACGCCGTGCCCGCTGCCGGCCAGCGAATCCGCCACCCGCTGCAGCGCCTCGCGGTCACGACCCAGCAATGTCAGCGTGGCGCCTTCGGCAGCCAGCGTGCGGGCGATCTCCGCCCCGATGCCGCGTGCAGCGCCCGTGACGAGGGCGTGCCGGCCAGTCAGTGAATTTGATTGCATACCTGAATGATTTAGTTCTGAACCATTTTAACCGGATGGCCCGGCAAGCCTTGTCAGCGCATGAAACGGCCGCCGTTGAGGTCCAGCGTCGCGCCGGTCATGAAGGCCGCCGCAGGAGAAGCCAGGTAGACCACGGCCGCCGCCACCTCCTCGGCCAGCCCGAAACGCCCGAGCGGAATGCCCGCCTGCAGCGCCTGCAGCCGCGCAGGTTCCATTGCATCGAGCGCGGGGCTTTGGATCGCCGCCGGGGCCAGCGCGTTCACCGTCACGCCATGAGGCGCCAGTTCCTGCGCGAACGACCGCGTCAGCGCCAGCATCCCGGCCTTGCTCGCCGCGTAATGCACGCCTGTCGCGCTGCTCGCCTGCTGCCCGGCCATCGAACCGAGGTTGACGATTCGGCCCCCGCCGCGCTCACGCATGTGGCGCCCGCGATGCGGCAGCCGAAGAAGCTGCCGCGCAGGTTGATGGCCAGCACGTCGTCCCACTCCTCGGGCGTGATGTCCCACAGCGAGGTCGATGGCGTGCGCGCCGCGTTGTTGACCAAGATGTCGACGCAGCCGAAATGCGCGACGGCCCTGTCGAAGCACTCGCGGAATGCCGCTTCGTCGCGCACGTCGAGCCGCAGCGCGAACCCGCCGATCTCGCCGGCCACGGCCCCGACCGCCGGCAGCTCGATGTCGGCCAGCGCCACCCGCGCGCCCGCCTGTGCCAGCCCTCTCGCGATGGCCGCGCCCAGGCCCTGCCCCGCTCCCGTCACGAACGCCACGCGCCCGGAAAGAGGAAGCTGCGGCGCCAGGTTCGTCATGCTCAGGCCTTCGCGGGCCGACCGTCCCAGGTCTGCGGCCCCACGCCGCGTTCCCGCAGCTTGAACTTCTGTACCTTGCCGTTCTCGGTGCGCGGCAGGTCGGCCAGCACATCGATGTAGCGCGGCACGGCGAAGTACGGCAGCCGGCCTTCGCAGAAGCGCGCGAGCTCGGCAGGATCGACGGTCGCGCCCTCGCGAACCACAAGCGCGGCCATCACCTCGTCCTCGGCGAGCTCGGAGCGCACCGGGTACACGGCGCACGAAGCCACAGCAGGGTGGCTCAGCAGCACCTGCTCGACCTCGAACGACGAGATGTTCTCCCCGCGCCGCCGGATCGCGTCCTTGATGCGGTCGACGAAACGGAAGGCTCCATCCGCATCGCGCACCACGCGGTCGCCGGTATGGAACCAGAGGTTGCGCCAGGCCTCGACGGTCTTCTCCGGCATGTTGAAGTAGCCGCTCGCGAAGGCGTAGGGCTCGTCGGCGCGCAGCAGCAGTTCGCCCGCCTCGCCGGGTGGGAGGGCCGCGTCGTCTTCGTCGGCCACGCGCGCCTGGAAACCCGGGCGCAGCCAGCCCATCACGCCGCCGCGCGGCGAATCGGGCGCGGTGGCGATGGCGAAGTTGGTCTCGGTCGAGCCATAGCCCTCCAGCAGCGACACGCCCGTGCGCGCCTTGAACGCGGCAGCGGCGGCAGCCGGCACGCCGGGCCCCGAACCCGATGCGCACGCGGTGGTCGCGCTCCCCGGCCCCTTCGGGCTGGGCCAGCAGGATCGGCACCATCGCTCCCAGCAGATAGACCACCGTCGCCCCGCTCGCGCGCATCGTCGGCCAGAAGCCCGACGCCGAGAAGCGCGTCTCGAACACCACCTGCGAGCCCGTCAGGGCAGCCTGCGCGAAGGTGTTGAGCGCGTTGATGTGGAAGAGCGGCAGCGTGGTGCACAGCACGTCGTCGGTGCCCACGCCGAGCACCTCCGCGGTGTTCACACCCCACCAGAAATACTGTGCGTGCGGGCAGACCACGCCCTTGGCGGGCCCCGTGGTGCCCGAGGTGTAGAGGATCGCGAGCGCGTCCCCAGGCTGCACCGGCGCAGGCTCGACGGGTTCCCCATGCGCGGGATACGCCACGACGCGCACGCCCGCAAGTGCCCGCCAGGCATCCGAAGCCGTCTCGCCGACAACCCAGATCTCCCGCAGCGCGGTACGCCCCAGGTCTGCCGCCGCAAGCCGCTCCAGGAAGCCCGCTTCGATCACCAGCAGCTTCGCCTCGCTGTTCGCAAGGAAGTATTCGATCTGCGGCCCCATCGACGCCGTATTGACCGGCACCGTCGAAGCGCCCAGCCATCCCGCACCCAGAAAACTTTCGAGAAACTCGACGCGGTTGCCGCACATCACCGCGATGCGATCGCCGCGAACCACGCCGGCCTGCGTCAGCGCGCCGGCCCGCGCCGCCGCAACGCGAGCCGCATCGCGGTGCGTCCACGCGCTCCCCGCGATCTTCAGCAGCGTGCGCGCGCCGAACAGTTCGGGCTGCCGCTGCAGCATCACCGGCAACGTACGTTGCGCGGGCGGTACGGCGCGGGGCTCAGTCGTCATCGTGCGTGCCTCCGCCGAGGTAGGTGGCCTGCACGCGCGAGTCGCTCGCCAGTTCGGCCGAGGCTCCCGAGAGCGCGATCTCGCCCGTCTCCAGCACATAGCCGTGGTCGGAGCTTTCGAGCGCGGCGCGCGCGTTCTGCTCCACCAGCAGGATCGACACGCCGTCCTCCCGCAGCTTGCGCACGATCGCCAGGATGTCGCGCACGATCAGCGGCGCCAGGCCCAGGCTGGGCTCGTCGAGCATCAGCAGGCGCGGCGCCGACATCAGCGCGCGGCCCACGGCCAGCATCTGCCGCTCGCCGCCCGAGAGCGTGTCGGCTCGCTGCGAGCGGCGCTCGGCCAGGCGCGGAAAGCGGTCGTACACCGACTGCAGCCGCTTCTTCATCGCGTCGCCGCGCAGCCGCTTGGCATAGGCGCCGAGCTGCAGGTTGTCGAGCACGGTGAGCTCGCCGAAGAGCTCGCGCTTCTCGGGCACGAGGCACAGGCCGCGCTCCACGCGCGCCTCCACGTCGAGCCCCTGCAGGTCCTCGCCCTCGAAGCGCAGCGTGCCCTTGCAAGGCAGCAGGCCCATGGCGGCGGCCAGCAGCGTGGTCTTGCCCGCGCCATTGGGGCCGATCACCGAGATGATCTGGCCTGGCTGCAGGTCGAGCGACACGCCGCGAACAGCTTCGACCTGCCCGTATGACACATGCAGGTCGCCGATCTCCAGCATCGCGGTCATACCGACACCCCCAGGCTCGTCACTTCGTGTACTTCGCGCGCCCCCTGAAGGGGGCCCGCGCCTTCGGGCGGCCGTGCGGCGCTCATACAACGCTCCCCAGATAAGCCGCCTGCACGCGCTCATCCGCGCGCACCGCCGAGGGCACGCCCTCCACGAGCTTGGAGCCGAAATTCATCACCACCAGCCTGTCCACCAGTTTCATCACGAAGTCCATGTCGTGTTCCACGATGAGGATGGTCACGCCTTCCTCGCGCAGCTTGCGCAGAAGGTCGCCGAGCGCCATCTTCTCCTTGCGCCGCAGCCCGGCCGCAGGCTCGTCGAGCACCAGCAGCACCGGGTCGGCGGCCAGCGCGCGAGCGATCTCCAGGATGCGCTGCGTGCCCAGCGGCAGGCTGCCCGCCTGCTCGTGCGCACGGTCGCCCAGGCCGATGCGGTCGAGCTGGCGCTGCGCTTCCTGCAGGATCTGCTGCTCTTCCGTGCGATCGAGCCGCAGGCCCGCCTTCAGGATGCCCGAGCGCGTGCGCGAATGCGCGCCCAGCGCCACGTTGTCGAGCAGGCTCATGTGCGGGCGCAGCTTCACGTGCTGGAAAGTGCGCGCCAGCCCCAGCCGCGCCACCTCGCGCTGCGGCATGCCGGCGATGTCGTGCTCGAGGAAGCGCACCTGGCCCGAGCTCATCGGCAGCGTGCAGGTCAGCAGGTTGAACATGGTCGACTTGCCCGCGCCGTTCGGCCCGATCAGCCCGACGATCTCGCCGGCCTTCACGTCGAAGCTCACGTCGTTCACCGCCACCAGACCGCCGAAGCGCTTGACCGCGCCGTTCACCGACAGCACGGGCGAGCCGCGGGCGGGCAGCGTGCGGTTGGGCAGCGGGTCGACCGCGGGCCCTTCGTGGCGCGAAGGCCCCCGCGCGCCGGCGCGGCGTCGCGTCCAGCGGCGCAGCAGCCCCATCACGCCGCCGCGCGCGAAGTGCAGCAGCAGGATGAAGAGCGCGGCGAAGGCCACTGCCTCCAGCTGGCCGGCGCGCTGCGTGAGCATCGGCAGTACGTCCTGCAGGCCGTTCTTCAGCACCAGCACCAGAGCGGCGCCCACCAGCGCCCCGCCCAGCTGGCCCAGGCCGCCGGCCACCGCCATCAGCAAATACTCGATGCTGGCGCGCACGTCGAATGGCGACGGGCTCACGAAGCGGTTCATGTGGGCGTAGAGCCAGCCCGCCAGCCCAGCGAGCAGGGCCGCAGTGACGAAGAGCGAAAGCCGCACGCGGTAAGCGTCCGCCCCCACGCTCGCCAGCAGCGTCGCGCCGCCGCGCAGTCCACGGATGGCGCGCCCCGGCCGCGACTGCAGCAGGTTGTGGCTGAACAGGCAGGCCAGCCCCACCACCGTCCAGATCAGCCAGTACATCGCACGCGGATCGGCCAGCGACCAGCCCGCGATCTGCAGTGCCGGAATGTTCGACAGGCCCGTGTGCCGGCCCAGACCATCGACGTTGCCGAACAGCATCGCGATGGAGAGCCCCCAGGCGATGGTGCTCAGCGGCAGGAAGTGCCCGCCCAGCCGCAGCGTGAGCATGCCGATGGCCAATGCCGACAGCCCCGTGAGCAGCAGCGCGAACAGCAGCCCCAGCCAGGGCGACATGCCCTGCGCAGTGGTGAGCCACGCGGTCGCATAGGCCGCGATGCCCACGAAGGCCGCCTGCCCGAACGAGGTGGCGCCGCCCACGCCGGTCAGCAGCACGAGGCCCAGCGCCACGAGCGCGCCGATGCCGATGTCGTTGAGCAGCGAGACGGTGAAGCTGCCCGCGAACACCGGCACCAGCGCCAGCACCACGACCAGCCCGACGATCCACGCCATGCGTTTGCGATTGCCGTTCATTCGTCCACCTCGTCTTCTTCCTCTTCGGCATGCGCGGCCGCGAAGGAGCGCAGCATCAGCACCGGGATCAGCAGGCTGAACACGATCACGTCCTTCAGCGCGCCGCTCCAGAACGAGGCGAAGCTCTCCACCACGCCGACCGCCAGCGCGCCCACGGCCGTCATCGGGTAGCTCACGAGGCCACCGATGATCGCGGCCACGAAGGCCTTCAGGCCGATGATGAAGCCCGAGTCGTAGTACATCGTCGTCACCGGCGCGATCAGCACGCCGATCAGCCCCGCCAGCAGCGAGGCGCAGCCGTATGCCAGCAGCGCGGTGCGCACCGGCCGGATGCCGACCAGCCGCGCGCCCACGCGGTTCACCGCCGTCGCACGCAGCGCCTTGCCGGCCACCGTGCGCTCGAACACCAGGAAGAAGAGGCCGCTCAGCACGATGGCCGCCCCCACCATCAGCACCACCTGCCCGCTGACGGTGAAGCCTTCGCCCAGCGTGAACACGGCGCTGGTCAGCGGCGTGGTGCGCGAACCCTCGGGCCCGAAGAACAGCAGGCCCAGGCCCGACAGCAGGAAGTGCAGCGCGAGCGACACGATCAGCAGCACCAGCACCGAGGCATCGGCGATCGGCTGGAAAACCACCCGCGCCAGCAGCGGCGCGATGGGCACCACCAGCAGAACCGCCACCGCGATGTGCACCGCCACCGGCACGCCGGGCCGCGCCGCGAGCCACGCCAGCGCGCAGGGAATGGCTGGCAGCACGCCCCAGGTCAGCACCGCCTTCGGAATGCGCGCGGTCTCGCCGCGCCGCAGGAGGCTGCCGACTTCGGTGGCCAGCGCCAGCGCCGCGAGCACCGCGACCATGCCGATGGTCGGCGGCACGCGGCCGGTCTCGAAGGCCGCGAGCGACAGCGCCGCGAAGGCCGCGATGTCGCCGAAGGGCACGAACACCACCCGCGTGACTGAGAAGATCAGCACCAGCCCGAGGCCGGCCAGCAGATAGATGGCACCGTTGGCGAGGCCGTCGGTGATGAGGATGAGGGCCACGTCCCAGGTCATCGCGCGGCCCTCCACAGAGTCGAAGGCAAGAGGTTCAAGGTGCGAGCTTCCATTGGCCGTTGTCGAGCTTGACGATCACCCGGGCGCGTTCATCCACGCCGTAGAGGCTGCCGGGCTTGAAGGTGTAAACGCCGTGCGTGCCCACCACTTCCTTGGTGCTGAAGATGGCGTCGCGCAGCGCCACGCGGAACTCGGGCGTGCCCGGCTCGGCCTTCTTCATCGCGCGCGATGCCGCATCGGCGAACACCAGCCAGCCGTCGAAGGAATAGGCAGAGAAGGCATCGCTGGTCGGTGCGTTGTTGACCTTCTGGAAGACGGCACGGAAGTCGGTCGCGATCTTCTTCGTCGGGTAGTCGGCCGGCAGCTGCTCGGCCACGATCACCGGGCCCGTCGGCATCAGCGCGTTCTGACCTGCCGCGCCGACCACGCGCACGAAGTCGGGGTTGATGAGTCCGTGCTGGCCGTAAACGCCGCCCTTGAAGCCGCGCTCCTGCAGCGCCAGGAACGGCAGCGCGCCCGGCGTGCCGGCGCCGCCGGTCATCACCGCGTCGGGGCGCAGCGCCACGATCTTCAGCACCTGCCCGGTCACCGAGGCGTCGGCGCGCGCGTAGCGCTCGTTGCTCACCACCTTGATGCCGGCGGCGGGCGCGGCCTTCATCAGCGCCTCGTACACCAGGTCGCCCCAGGCGTCGGAGAAGCCGATGTAGCCCACGGTCTTCACGTTGTTGCGCTTCATGCGCTCGACCACCGCGTCGATCATGAGCTGCGTGGGCTGGGCCACCGTCATCACCCAAGGGTTCTCGTTGGGGTCGAGCAGGATGGGCGTGAGGCCGATCAGCGGCGTCTTCGCCTCCTTGCTGACCTGCGCCATGGCAATGGCGGCGGGCACGCCGGAAGTGCCCATGAGCACGTCGACCTTCTCCTCCTCGATGAGCTTGCGCGCATTGCGCCCGGCCGTGGTCGGGTCGGAGCCGTCGTCGAGCACGACGAGCTGGATCTTGCGGCCGTTCACCTCGCCCTTGTAGGCGAGTGCGGCCTGCATGCCCTTGGCGTAGGGCACGCCCAGCGAGGAGTTCGGCCCCGACAGCGACACGCTCAGGCCGACCTTGAGGTCGGCCGCGAATGCGCTGGCAACGCCACAGGCGGTCAGCGCGGCGGCAAGGGCGCCGCGCGTCAAGGTCTGCATCAGGCTCTTCATGTCGTAGCTCCGGTGAGGATGGTTGGAATGGACAACGGGTAACTCGGATGGATCAGATGAACAACTGGATGGCGGGCAACGCGCGCGGGGCGTTGAGCAGGTCGATGCGCTTCTCGCGGATCAGCCATCCCGTGGACGTGCGAACGAGGTGGTGGCGTGCGGTGCCGCTCAGCAGCAGTTGCCCTTCGCCGCGCGCCTCGACGTAGAGGAACGGCGTGCGCAGCCACGCTTCATCGCCCTCCTCGCGCTCGATGCGCGAGGGCTGCAGCACATGCTGGCTGTGGCTGGCCGGATGCTGCGAATGCGCGCGCGGGTTCTTCAGCCGCTCCACGCGAAGCTGCAGCAGCAGGCGGTCTTCGAAGGCCAGCGAGTTGTGCGAGAAGGGATCGGCCTGCGCCGCGCCGAGCAGCGGCACCCAGTAGTGGCCGTCTTCCGCGAACAGGGCCAGCCAGTCGTCGAAGCGGCGCTCGTCGAGCAGCGCCGCCTCATGGGCGACGAAATCGCGCGGATCCGTCATGCCGTGGCCTCCATGCCCGCCGCCATGGCCTTCGCCCAGGCGCGGAACTGGTTGCGCATCAGCAGTTCGTTGGTGCCGTTGGTGGTGATCGTGGCCTGCTGCTTCTCGGCCGGGTCGAAGTTGCGATGCAGGCTCACCCATTCGTTGCCGCCCGCGCGCAGGCCCTGCTGGATGCTCTCGAACAGGTGCACGTCGTCGTGCGCGACCACCGACATCGGCGAGAACACCAGCCGGTTGTAGCTCATGGCACGTTCGAAGAGCAGCGCAGGCGCGCCGGCCGCGCTGAAGCTCCACGCCTCGATCAACGTGCGGTCGGCCGCCAGCGGGCGGATCACGCGGATGGCCAGCGGCGAGCCCTTGACCGACAGGCTCGGAAAGAAAACCGAGTTCTGCGGCGAGCGCTGCAGGATCTCGGCCGCGCGCGCCTCGCCATGCGCAGCGCTCATGGCGGCTTCGTACTCGGGCAGCTGCGCGTAGTTGGAGTGGATGCTGAAGTTCACCCCCAGCACGCTGTGGCCGTTGGCGAACGCGCGCCCGCCCATCCTGTCGAAGAACTCGTAGCCCGCGCCGAAGGGCAGGATCTGCTCCATCGCCATCGGCTTGGGGTCGGAGGGCGCATGGCCCTCCCACAGCGCCTCGGCCGCCTTAGTGGCCGACTCGTGCGTGGACATCGGATGCACCGTGTCGTTGATGTTCTCCAGGTACATCTTCCAGTTGCAGTGGACGATGTTGCGCAGCACGCCGCCACCCACCGTGAGCTTGCCTTCGGGCGAACGGTCGACCATGTTGTCGATGGCGCCCAGCACCTCGCCGAAGTACTCGTCGAACGAAGGGCCGGTGTCGGAAAGGCGCACGAACACGAAGTCGCGGTACACCTTCACGTTCTTCACCACCGAGAGCCCCTGCCCCGACTCGCAAGCCTTGAGCTGCGTGCCCTCGTAGCCGTTCTTCAGCGGCAGGCCGAGCGGCGCGCCGTCGAGCTTGTAGGTCCAGGCGTGGTACGGGCAGCGGAAGAAGCGGCCGGTGTTGCCGCACTCGTCCGTCACCAGCTGCGTGCCCTTGTGGGCGCAGCGGTTGTAGAGCACGTGAACGTCGCCGTCGGGCTGGCGCACCATGAGCAGCGGCCGTCCGGCGATCTCCTGGGTCACGAAGTCGCCGGCCTGCGGCACCTGGCTCGCATGGCCCAGGAAGACCCAGGTGCCGGCGAACAGATGCTCCTGCTCCAGCGCGAAAAGCTCCTCGCTCAGGTACAGGTCGCGGTGCACCCGGTCGTCCTGCACCAGCGCCGCGACGAGATCGGGGCGATTGCGGTAGGTGGTCATGGCTGTGCTCGGTGGCCGGTCCGGGGGCTACGGGACCAATTTCCACTGGCCCTTGGTCATCTGCACGATGACCACGCCGCGCTGGTCGGAGCCGTAGCGGTCGTCGGGCTTGAAGGTGTAGATGCCGTGCGTGCCCACCAGCTCCTTCGTGCTCACGATCGCATCGCGCAGCGCCGTGCGGTAGGCCTGCGTGCCCGGCTCGCCCTTGGTGCGCGAGGCCGCGTCCGCCAGCAGCAGGAAAGCGTCGTAGGTGTACGACGAGAAGGCATCGGTCGGCACCGCGCCGTTGAGCTTCTGGTACGCATTGCGAAAGCCCATCGACACCTTCTTGATCGGGTTGCTGTCAGGCAGCTGGTCGGCCACCAGCACCGGACCGCTGGGCACTTGCAGGCCCTCGATGGAAGCGCCGCCCACGCGCACGAAGTCGGCGTTGATGAGGCCGTGCGTGCCGTAGATCCTGCCCTTATAGCCGCGCTCGGCCAGCGCGATGTAGGGCAGCGCGCCCGGCGTGCCCGAGTTGCCGGCGAACACCGCGTCGGGCCGGGCCGCGACGATCTTCAGCACCTGCCCGGCCACCGACGAATCGCTGCGCGCATAGCGCTCGTTCGCCACCACCTTGATGCCGGCCGCGTCGGCGCTCTTGACCAGCGAGTCGTAGGCCAGGTCGCCCAGCGCGTCGGAGAAGCCGATGAAGGCGACCGTCTTCACGCCCGAAGCTTTCATGCGCTCGACCACGCCCGCCACCATGAGCTGGAAGGGCTGCGACACGGTCACGGTCCACGCGCCCTCGGAGCCGGGAATGGTCACGGGCGTGGGCGAGATCAGCGGCGTGTTGAGCTCGCGCGCCACCGAGGCGATGGCCATCGCGCCGGGCACGCCGGATGTGCCGATGAGCACGTCGACCTTGTCCTCGGTCACCAGCTTGCGCGCGTTGCGGCCCGCCGTGGTGGGGTCGGAGGCATCGTCGAGCACGATGAGCTGCACCTTGCGTCCGGCGATCTCGGGACGTTCCGCGATCGCGGCGCGGATGCCCTTCTCGTACGGCACTCCAAGCGCGGCCACGGGGCCGGAGAGCGAGCTGATGAAGCCGATCTTCAGGTCGGCAGCCATGGCCTGCGCCGCGGCGAGGGCGGCGGCTGCAGCGACTGCCGTGGCGGCGAGGATGCGGGTGATCTTTTTCATGGGGGTCTTCACGTCGGGCGTTTCAGGGAACGAGCTTCCATTGGCCCTTGTCGAGCCGCACCACGACGCGAGAGCGGTCGTCCGAGCCGTAGCGGTCGGTCGGCTTGAAGTTGTAGACGCTGTGCGTGCCCACCAGCTCCTTGGTGCTCACGATCGCGTCGCGCAGCGCCACGCGAAACTGCGGCGTGCCGGGTTCGGCCTTGCTGGCCAGCGCGCGCTGCGCGGCGTCGAGATAGATCAGCCACGCATCGAAGCTGTAGGCCGAGAAGGTGTCGGTGGGCGGTGCGCCGTTGGCCTTCTGGAAGGCGGCGCGGAAGTCCATCGCGATCTTCTTCATCGGGTTGGCGTCGGGCAGTTGCTCGGCCACCACCACCGGGCCCGTGGGCGCCAGCAGGCCTTCGACCGACGCGCCGCCGACGCGGATGAAGTCGGGGTTGATCAGCGAGTGCATGCCGTAGATCTTTCCCTTGTAGCCGCGCTCCTGCAGCGCCAGGTAGGGCAGCGCGCCCGGCGTGCCCGATGCGCCGGTGATCACCGCGTCGGGGCGCAGCGCCACGATCTTCAGCACCTGGCCAGCCACCGACGAGTCGCTGCGCGCATAGCGCTCGTTGCTCACCACCTTGATGCCGGCGCCGGGCGCGGACTTCATGAGCGCGTCGTACACCAGGTCGCCCCAGGCGTCGGAATAGCCGATGTAGGCGACCGTCTTCACGCCCGACTGCTTCATCTTCTCGACCATCGCGCCCATCATCAGCGGCGCGGGCTGCGGCAGCGTCACCATCCACGCGCCGTCTTCGCCCGCCAGGTCGGCGTTGGCGATGGAGATCAGCGGCGTCTTCGTCTCGCGCGCCACGCCGGCGATGGCCAGCGAGCCCGGCGCGCCGGCCGTGCCGATGATGACGTCCACCTTGTCCTCCTCGATCAGCTTGCGCGCGTTGCGCGCCGCCGTGGACGGGTCTGACGCATCGTCGAGCTGGATCACCTGGACCTTGCGGCCGCCGACTTCCGACTTGTAGGCCACGGCCGCTTTCATGCCCTTGTCGTACGGAATGCCCAGCGACGACACCGGCCCCGACATCGAAGTGATGAAGCCGACCTTGAGATCGGCGGCCCACGCGCCCGCGGCGCCCGTCAGCGCGCCGAGGCCCGCGGCGATGGCCGCGAATGTGCGAATTCGGTTCAGTACTTTCATGGCGGTGCTCCAGAGGTGGTTTTTTTGAGGGACGAGAGAAAGCAGGAAGGCGAGAAGAGGTTCAGAGGGCGAGACTTCCGACGCTGGTGCCGCCGCACACGTACAGCACCTGGCCTGTGACGAAGCTGTTGTCGGCATCCGCGAAGAAACGCACGGCGCGTGCCACGTCGGCCGATTCACCGAGCCGCCTGACGGGCACCGATGCGGCGAGCGCGCGTTCCTTGTCGCTGCCGGCCTCGACCACGTCGTAGAACATGTCGGTGCGGATGGGGCCCGGCGCCACCACGTTCACCGTGATGCCGTCGCCCGCGAGCTCCAGCGCCCAGGTGCGCGCCATGCCCAGCATGCCGGCCTTGGTGGCCGAATAGCTGGTGCGCGTGGCCAGCCCCAGCGCGGCGCGCGACGACAGCAGCACCACGCGGCCGAAGCGCTGCGCACGCATCGCGGGCAACGCACCTTGCACGAGCTGGATCGCACAGCCCAGGTGCAGGTCGACCAGCGCGTCGAGGTCGTCGAGCTTCACGTCGGGCAGCAGCGCGGCGCGGATCACGCCCGCGTTGTGCACGATGGTGGTGGGCGAGAAGCGCTCGACCAGTTCGCGCACCGCCTCGCCGGTGGCGGCGCGGTCGCTCAGGTCGACCTCGATGCTGTGCAGCTTCGGGTGGTCGATCTCGGCCTTGCGGCGCGCGAGCGACACCACCTCGTAGCCCTGCGCGAGCAGGTCTTCGCAGATGGCCTTGCCGATGCCTGCGCTGCCGCCGGTGACGGCCGCGACCTTGGGGGCGGCCGCGCTCACGCCTGCGCTCCCACCAGCGCCAGCACGCGCAGCGGACTGCCGCTGCCCTTCTCGATCTTCAGCGGCGGGCAGATCAGCACCGCACCCGAAGGCGGCAGCAGGTCGAGGTTGCTCAGGCACTGCAGCCCGTAGCGGCCCGCACCGTGCATGTAGTAGTGGCACGGGTACGGCGGGCGCAGGTGGTAGCCCTGCCCGGCATCGGTGCCGATGGCTTCGGAACCGAAGCCCAGCACGTCGCGCTGCTCGACCAGGAAGCGCACGGCCGCGGTGCTCGGGCCGGGCGTGTGCTGGCCCGTCTCGTCGAAGTTCTGGTAGGCCTCGGGGTCGGTGCGCTTCGACCAGTCGGTGCGCATCAGCACCCACGCGCCCTTCGGGATGCGGCCGTGCGCAGCCTCGTAGGCCTCGATGTCTTCCAGGGTCAGCAGGTAGTCGGGGTCGTCCTTCACCTGCGGCGAGCAGTCGATCACGCAGGCCGGCGCCACGAAGTGCTGCACGGGGATGGTGTCCACCGAGTTGTTCGGCAGGTCGCGGCCCGAGATCCAGTGGATCGGCGCGTCGAAGTGCGTGCCGGTGTGTTCACCGCAGGAAAAATTGTTCCAGTACCAGCCGGGTCCGCGCTCGTCGTACTTCGACACCTCCTCGATTCGGAAAGGCCAGCACTGGCCCATCTCGGGCGGCAGCGCGATCTGCGGGAACTCGGGCGTCAGTGTCTGCGTGAGGTCGATCACGCGGATGCGGCCGCTGGCCATGGCGGTCACCAGGCCGCCGAGGATCTCGGCGGTGGACATCAGTTCGGTCGTCGTGGTCATTCGTTGGCTCCTGTCTCAACCGCCTGCGGCCAGCTCGCGCTCGAGCACCTTGGGGTTGTCGCGCCAGCGCTCCAGCCACTCCTGCGCCACGTCGCCGGGGTATACGTCTTCCACGCCGTCGCGCAGCGCCTTCACGATGGCGTTGGCCAGTGCCGAGGGCGCGAGCTTGGGCGGTGGCGTGTGCTGGTTCCATTCGTCGTCGATGGGACCGGGGAACACGTTGATCACGCGGATGCCGGCGGGCCGCATCTCCGCGCGCAGGCATTGCGCGAGCGAATGCGCCGCCGCCTTCGATGCGCTGAAGGTGCCGTGCGGCGGGAAGTTGCTCAGCGCGTAGATCGACAGCAGGTTGACCCACGCGGTCGCACCCGTCACGCCGTCGGCCGAGCGGCCTTTCAGCGCGGGACCAAACTCCTGCGCGAGGCGCAGCAGCCCGAAGTAGTTGATGTCCATCTCGGCCTTGGCCACATCGGTGCCGCGCCGCGCGCCGATGCCGAAGGTGCGGTGCACCTCCGCGTTGTTGATGACGATGTCGACCTTCCCGCCGATGGAGCCCGCGAGCTCCGTGACCTGCCGGCCGTTGGTCAGGTCCAGCGGCACCAGCGTGACCTGCGGCAGCGCCGAGATGTCATCGAGGCCGTCGCCCATCTTCTTCCAGGGCTCGGCGTGGCCGACCCAGACGATGTCGGCGCCGGCCTTCACCAGCGCGCGCACGATGGCCTGGCCGGTCTCCGTCTTGCCGTCGGTCACCAGCACCTTGCGGAACTTGGGGTCGCTGGTCATCTCGCGCAGCATCTTGTCGTCGGCCATGTGGGGACTCCCTTCGTTCGGAAAACCAATGAGAACGGCCTGGCCCGCACGGTCGAGCCGTGCGCCTACGCGCACCCTCTGTGGCGCGTCGCCGACCTCGCCATGCAGGTGGACCATGAGCGTGGGGCCGGCATCCAGGTGCACCAGGCCCAGCCGCCAGGGCAGCCGCTCGCGGAAGAACAGGTCGTTGCTGTGATGCAGCGTGGTGCTGCCGAGCAGTTCGCCCTCGCCGCTTTGCTGCCGCCAGCGCAGCGCGGCGGAAAGGCACTTGTGGCAGACCTCGCGCGGCGGGTACTGCACCGTGCCGCAGTCGTCGCAGGTCTGGAGTTCGAAGCGGCCTTCGGCTGCGGCCGCGGTCAGGCCCAGCGCCACGCGGCCGCGCGCGCCAGGCGGCAGGTTCATCTGCCGGGTGCGCAGCACCGGGTTCTTGCGCGGGGGGCGCATCAAGGGCATGGTCATGCCGATCTCCCGAGGATCACCGCGCCTGTGCACAGGCAGCGGTCGTAGGTCACCATGCCGAAGCCGGCGACGAGGCCCAGCTGTGCGTCGGGCACGGCGCGCGCGCCGGCTTCGCCGGTCAGCTGCCGGATCGCCTCGACCATGCCGAGGAAGCCGCCCGCAGCCCCCGCCTGCCCCGCCGAAAGCTGCCCGCCGCTCGTGTTGTTCGGAAAGCTGCCGTCGAAAGTCATGGTGTTGGCCTGCACGAAGGCCGGGCCCTCGCCCTTCTCGCAGAAGCCCAGGTCTTCGAACTGCATCATCACGATGACGGGGTAGTCGTCGTAGGTCTGCACGAAGTCGAGCTCCGCTGGCTGGATTCCGGCCTGCGCGTAGAGGTCGTCGCGGTCCTTGCGCCAGCCGCCCTGCACCATCACCGGGTCTTCGGCGTAGGCGTTATGGCGCTCGATGGCGCCGCGGATCACCACGTGCGCCAGTCCCAGGTCACGGGCGCGCTCCTCGCTCATCACGAGAAAGGCGTCGGCACCGGCGCAGGGCATCACGCAGTCGAACAGGTGGATCGGGTCGGAGATGGGCCGCGCGGCCATGTACTCGTCGAGCGTCAGCCCCTTCTTGAACATCGCGTTCGGGTTGCCCAGCGCGTTGGTGCGCTGGTCGACGCAGATGCGGCCGAAATCCTCGCGCCTGGCGCCGTAGGTGCGCATGTAGTTGGCGGTGATGAAGGCGAAGATCGAGTTCGGGCCGCCCGAGCCGTAGGGGTAGCTCGCATCGCGCGCGAAGTTGCTGAAGCTGCCCAGCGTCTGGCGGAAGGAATCGACGTGGTTGGTGTCGGCCCCCACGCAGGCCACGATGTCGGCATCGCCCGCCTGCACCGCGCGCGCCGCACGGCGCAAGCACATCACGCCCGATGCACCGCCGGTGGGCACGTGGTCGAGCCAGCGCGGCGACAGGCCCAGGTGCTGGGTGACGCCCACGGCCGTGTCGGGTGCGAGCGAGAAGCTGCTGAGGCACAGGCCGTCGATCTGTTCCTTGGGCACGCCGCTGGCCTTCACCAGCGCCTGGATGGCCTGGCCGACGAACCAGTGCGCGGTGCGCGTGGAGTAGCGCACGTAGGGCACGGTGATGGGCACCGCGACTGCGACGCCTTCGTACGAGAGCCGCTTCGCCGTCATGCCTGCCTCTTCTTCATCGAGCGGGTGTCGATGCAATGGGCCTGGCCGGGCAGCGACTGCGCCATGTCGCGCAGCTGCCCACGCTGGATCTTCTGCGACGGCGTGAGCGGCAGTGCATCGACGAAGGCCACGTAGCCGGGTGCCTTGTAGTAGGCCAACTGCGCCAGCGCGTGCTGGACGATGCTGGCCGCAGTCTGTTCGAGCTGCGAGGCATCAGTGCCCTCGCGCATCACGATGCAGGCCAGCACCTCGTCTCCGCGCACTTCGTCGGGCGTGGCCGCCACGGCCGATGCCTTCACCGCCGGATGCTGGTTGAGCACGCTCTCGACCTCGACGGCCGAGATGTTCTCGCCGCTGCGGCGGATCACGTTCTTCTTGCGATCGACGAAGAAGCAGTTGCCCTCGGCATCACGGCGCACCAGGTCGCCGGTGTGGAACCAGCCGTCGGCCCAGGCTTCGCGCGTGGCCTCGTCGTCCTTCAGGTAGCCGGAGAAGAAGTGGCGCCGCGGATCTGGGCCGGCCGAGCGCACCAGCAGTTCGCCGGGCGCATCTACGCCGACGTCGCTGCCGTCGTCGCCCACCAGGCGGATCTCGACGAAGTCTTCCTGCCGGCCGAAGCAACTGGTGCCCACCAGGCGCGGCTCGCGGTTGGCCATGATGCAGGCGGCCGCGCCGGTCTCGGTCATGGCCCAGGCCTCGACCAGCGGAAAGCCGAAGCGTTCCTCGAAGGGTGCGTGGTTCTTGCGGTCCACGCCGGCGCCGAAGCCCCAGCGGATGGCATGGTCGCGGTCGGCCGCCGATGCGGGTGCCGACAGCAGCATCGCGGGCATCACGCCCAGGTAGTGGACGATGGTCGCGCTGCTCTCCTTCGCGCTCGCCAGCCAGGTCTTCGGATGGAAGCGGTCGAGCTGCACCAGGCAGCCGCCCGCGACCAGCACCACCATGGTGGAGAAGGCCATCGCGTTCATGTGGTTGAGCGGCAGCGGCGTGATGACGCGCTCCTTGTCGGGTCGGATGCTGCACACGCCATCGAGCGCCGCGTACCACTCGCCCGCGCGCAGGAAGTAGGCATTGCTCAGGATGCAGCCCTTGGGGCGCCCCGTGGTGCCCGAGGTGTAGAGAAGGCCGCATTCGGTGTCGATGCCCACGGGCTCGCCAGCGCGCGGCGCGGCTGTCTTCGCGGGCGGCACCGCGTCGTCCGGGCCCATGGTCTCGAAGGCGATGCCTGCCTGTGCGGCCGCCGCGCGCAGATCGACCGCGCGCTCGGGCAGCGTCACGGCCAGGCCTATCTCGCTGTGGCCGATCAGGTAGACCAGCTCGGCCGAGCGCATCTCAGCATTGATCGGCACCACGCTCACGCCCAGTGCGTTCAGCGCGAGCCAATGGAAGATGAAAGCCGGCCGGTTCTCCAGCAGCAGGCCGACGCGATGGCCGTGGCCGTAGCCGGCGCGTGCGTAGGCCGCGCGCAGCCGCTCGATGCGCTCCGCAGCTTCGCCCCAGCGGATGGCGCCCGCTTCGATGCCGTAGGCGGCGGCGGTCACCGATTCGGTGAAAAGGAATTCGGCCTGCGGCGTGCGGGCCGCGGTGGGCTGCGAAGACGTCGTGGACGGTGGCGTGCGGCATCTCGTCCCTGTCAGATGAAGAGTTGCACGGCCGGCAGGGCCGCGTCGCAGTTGAGGAGGTTGACGCGCTTGAGCGTCATGCGCAGCGCGCCGTCCTGCACCGTGAGGTGGTGGAAGAAGGTGCCCACGTAGAACTGGATCTCGTCGCCCTGCGACTCGGTGTAGTGGAACGAGGTGCGCACCACGTAGCGGCGGGATTCCGCGTCGAACTGCTCCACCACCGGCACCTGCAGCAGGTGATGGCAGCGGCTCGGCGGCTGCTGCGAGAAGGCGCGTGGGCTCTTCAGGCGCTCGATGCGCAGCTCGCGCAGGAGCTTGTCCTCATAGAGGTGCGAGGTGTGATTGAGACCATCCTCCTGATCGGGAATCAGCGGTATCCAGTAAAAGGCGTCGTCGGTGAAGAGCGCGTTCCACTCCTCGTAGCGGCGGGTGTCGAGCAGGTAGGCCTCGTTCACGACGAAGTCGATCAGGTGCTGGCGGGTGATTTCTGACGCGCTGCCGGCCATCACATCGTCTCCGTCATGCGTTGCACCCAGCTGCGGTATTGGTTGCGCATGGGCAGCTCGTTGGTGCCGCCGGTGGTGATCTCGCCGCCCTTCAGCTCGGTCGGGTCGTAGTCGCGGTGCAGGCTGACCCACTCGTTGCCGCTCGCGTGCAGGCCGGCCTGCATACCGCGATAGGCCTGCAGGTCGTCATGGCCCACCACCGAGAAAGGCGAGTTGATGAGGCGGTTGTACATCGCGGTGCGCTGCAGCAGTTCCGGCGGTGCGCCCTTGAGGCGGAAGGTCCAGCTCTCGATGAGGGTCTTGTCGGCCGAGATCGGCTTGACCACGCGGATCGCCTGGATCGCGCCCTTGATCGTGAGGTTCGGGTAGTAGACGGTGTTGTGCCGTGCCATGCCGAGGATCTGCGCGGTCTTCTCGTCGCCGTAGCGCGCCTTCATGGCGTTGTCGTACGCGGGGATCGCCTTGTACTTGCTGTGGATGCTGAAGTGCACGCCGGTGAAGCTGTGGCCGTTGTCGTACGTGCGGATGCCCATGTCCTCGAAGAACTTGTAGTCGGACATGAAGGGCACGAACTGCTCCACCGCCATGGGCTTGGGCTCGCTCTCGGGCTTGTCGGCCCACATGCGCTTGGCGGTGCCGGCCGAGGACTCGTGCGCCACCATCGGATGCATGGTGTCGTTGAGGTTCTCCACGAACATCTTCCAGTTGCACTGGTGCATGAAGCGCAGGCAGCCGCCGGCGATCTCCAGTTCGCCCTCGGGCGAGCGGTCGGCCATGTTGTCGATGGAGCTCAGCGAGTCGCCGAAGTACTCGTCGAAATCGGGGCCGGCGTCGTTGATCTTCACGAAGATGAAGCCGCGGTGGCTGCGCACGTGCTTCACGGTGGTCAGGCCCTTGCCCGATTCGCACTCGTGCAGCTGCGTGTTCTCGTAGCCGGTCTTCAGCGGAATGGCCAGCGGCGCGCCGTCGGTCTTGAAGGTCCAGGCGTGATAAGGGCAGCGGAAGAACTTGCCGGTGTTGCCGCAGGGCCCGTTGACCAGGCGCGAGCCCTTGTGGGCGCAGCGGTTCATCATCACGCGCACGCTGCCGTCGGAGTGGCGCACAACGATCAGCGGACGTCCGGCGATCTCGTTGCTGATCCAGTCGCCGGGCTTGGGCAGCTGGCTCTCATGGCCGACGTAGTTCCAGGTGTTGGCGAAGAAGTGCTCCTGCTCCAGCTCGAAGAGTTCCTGGCTGGTGTACAGGTCGCGGTGCACCCGGTCGTTCTGCACCAGCGCGCGGATGGCATCGGGGTTGTCTCTGTACGAGGTCATGGCGTTCATGTCTCCTTGCTTCAGATATCCAGCACCAGGCGCGCACCCTTGGCACGCGAGATGCAGATCTGCATGACGTTGCCTTGCGCCTTCTCGCGGGCGGTGAGCACGTAGTCGCGATGGTCGATCTCGCCTTCGAGCACGGGCACGGCGCACACGCCGCATTCGCCGCGCTTGCAGTCGAACATCGGGTCGCAGCCCTGCTCGATGAGGCAGTCGAGGATGCTCTGGTCCGCCGGCACCGTGAAGCACTGGCCCGACTGCGCCAGCTCCACTTCGAAAGGCTGGTCGCCCTCTTCCGCCACGGGCTCGGTGAAGAGCTCGAAGTGCACGCGGTCATGCTCCCAGCCGCGCGCCTGGGTGCGTTCGAGCACCGCGTCGAGCATGACCTTGGGGCCGCACACGTACAGGCGGTCGCCGGCGGGAACGCCGTCGAGCAGTGCGTCGATGGCCAGCGGCGTGCCTGCTTCGGCATCGGCGTGCACGTGCAGGTCGTCGCCCAGCAGCGCCTGCAGCTCGGGCAGGAACGCCATCAGCTCGCGGCTGCGGCCGGCGTAGTGCATGCGCACCGCCGCGCCCTCGGCACGACGTCGCGCGGCCATGGTGGCAAGCGGCGTCACGCCGATGCCGCCCGCCACGAGCACCGAGCCGCCCGGGCCGGTGTGCAGCGGAAAGTCGTTCTTCGGCGGCTCGATGGCGATGGTGTCGCCCTCCTTCAGCCCCTCGTGCATGAAGCGCGAACCGCCGCGGCCTTCGGCTTCCTTGCGCACCGCGATCACGTACTCGGTCGGTGCGTTGGTGGCGTTGCGCGCCGTGTCGAAGTTGATGAGCGAGTAGTGGCGCCAGTCGGTCTTGCCATCGGCCAGCGATACCTGCACACGGATGTGGGCACCGGCCGCGAAGCCGGGCAGCGCGCGGCCATCCTCGGCACGCAGGCGAAGCATGCGGATCAGCGGATTCAGTTGCCGCGCTTCGGTGACGCGCAGCGGAATGGTGGCCGAGGGGGTGCTCATCTTCGTGGTTCTCTCTTCAGGCCAATGCGTGCTGCGCCAATGCGGCCTGCAGCTTGTGGCCGTGCTCGTCGGCGAGCGCCGCGTCGCGCAGCTCGCGCAGCGTGGCCGGTGCGAGCCTCTCGCCCGCGCGCTCGAAGGCGCGCATCACGGTGTCGTAGTTGCGGATGCCGCGCTCGTGCGTGTCGCTGTAGCCCTTGACCAGGCGCTGGCACTGGGCGAGCTCGACGGCAAGGTCCGGATTGCGCTGCGCCGTGGCGGCGATGCGCTGCAGCCACTCCTCGATGCGGCGGTTCTCCTCGGCGTAGCGGATGGTCGACAGGCGCCAGCGCCTGCATGCCGCCACCATGCGCAGCATGAGGTAGCCGCGCAGCGAGCTGGTCTGGATCACGCGGCCGTGCTGCGTGAAGCGCTCGACGATCTTCTTCGGCAGCGTGGAATTCATCAGCCAGCGGCCGATGCCGCCGGGCAGCGTCTCGCAGATCTCCTGCAGGCGCGGGTGCATGTACTCGTTGATGGCGAGCACCTGGCCGGGCTGCACGCGCGCCTCGCCGCGCACGCGCTCGAAGCGGGTGGCGCGGGTCTTCAGGGCCGCGACGCGGGCGGTGTCTTCGTAGGACATCCAGAGCGCGAGGTGGCGCGCGGTCTCGCGCAGCAGGCGGTGGTCGCCCGCAGGTAAGGCCGCGATGGAGGCCATGCGGTCGAGGTAGAGGCCGGCGTAGGCCGGGTCTTGGTAGTCGATGAGGCGGCGCACGCCTTCGAGCAGCAGGTCTTGCGCTTCGGCCGGGAAGCTGCTCTGCACGCGCTCGACCAGTGCGCGCACCGCAGGGTGGCGCGGCTGTGGTGCGGGGGCGGCGATGGGTGATTCCTTCACCGGCTCGCCGTCGTCGCCGCCCTGCGCGCGTTCGAACGCCGCACCGAAGGCCTTGAGGCTGGGCTTCACGCCCACGCCACCGCGTTCGATGGTCGCCTCGAACTGCGCGCGGCTGAAGGGCAGCACGCCCGAGCCCGCCAGCGCACCGAAGAGCACCGCGCTGATCACGCTGCCCGAAGCCTCAGCGGCCTGGGCCATGTCGAAGCGGATGAAGCGCTTGGCGGCGTTTGCGGTGTGGGCGAGGAGCTGGCCGCTGTCGACGCGGCCGTCGCCCATCGCGCTCTTTTCGGCGATGGAGAACACGCGATGCGTGGATGCGATCAGCGTGGTGCGCTCGCGCGTGACCAGGCCGCGCTGCACGGCACGGCCGGCTTCCATCAGCTCGGATGCGAGCACCACGTCGACGTCGCCCGGCAGCGGCATCAGCGCGAGCACCGGCGTGCCGCAATCGGCTTCGGCCTGCGCAGCGGGGTACAGCTCGACGTAGTAGATCGTCGCGCCAGTGCGCTGGGCTACGCCCGGCACGGAGGTGGTCTGGGCGACGTAGCCGTTGGCCTCGCCCATGTCGACGATCCAGTCCGCGAGCACGCCGCCGCCCTCCCCGCCCATGGCGAGGATCGCGATCTTGATCGGTTGGGCTTTGCTGTTCGTCATCGCTTCAGAAGGCATAGGCTTCACGGCGGCGAGCCTCGCCGCGTTGCATCCAGCCGATGACGGCTGCGCGCACGCGCTCGCGCAGCTGGTCCCAGCGGCTGGGGTTGCTCACTATCTGCGCCTTGTAGAAGGAGGGGCACAGCACGGCAGCGTGCGAAACCTCGCCGCACACGCCACAGCCCACACAGCTGTCGAGCACCGTCGCGACCGGGTCGGTGCGAAGCGGATCGGGATTGGGCTTGATCGACAGCGACGGGCAGCCTGAGAGGCGGATGCAGGAGTGGTCGCCGGTGCAGGTGTCGGAGTCGACGCCGAACTTCTCGCGCACCATGCGCTTGCCGTCGGCGATGGCCTTGCGCACCAGCGGCTTCTCGCGGCGCTGCTTGTTGAGCATGCACTCCGACTGCGCGATCAGGACCTTCGGGCCTTTCTCTTTGGTGGTCAGCGCTTCCTTGAGCGCATCGCGCATGCCGGCGATGTCGTAGGTGCGGCGCATGGTCTTCACCCACTTCACGCCCACGCCGCGCACGGCGCTCTCGATCTCGTGGCCGGTGCTGCGCGTCTTGTTGACGGCGTTCGACGAGAGGATGTCCTGCCCGCCGGTGGCCGAGGTGTAGTTGTTGTCGACGACGATGGTGAGGTTGTCGCTCTTGTTGAAGACGGCGTTGGCGACGCCGCTGGTCAGGCCGTTGTGCCAGAAGCCGCCGTCGCCCATCATCGAGATCGCGCGCTTGCCTGCAGGCGCGTTGAGCGCCGCGGCGCCCGCGCCGCCCAGGCCGTAGCCCATGGTGGTGTTGCCGATGTTGAAGGGCGGCAGGATGGAGAACAGGTGGCAGCCGATGTCGGCGCTCACGTGGTGCGGACCGAGCTCGCGCTCGACCAGCTTCATCGCGCTGAAGATGGGGCGCTCGGGGCAGCCGGTGCAGAAGCCCGGCGGACGGGCGTGGACCACTTCGCCGAGCGGCGCGACAGGCTGCACCGGCTCGGCCGCGACCTCGGTCAGCGGGATCACCTTGCGCACGGGCGCGGGCACCGGCAATGGCGCGAGGCGTTCGTAGCGCTCGCAGAAACTGCGCGCGCCCTTGAGCAGCTCGGCGGCCGTGTATTCGCCGGCCACCGGCAGCATGTCCTTGCCGTGCAGCACGGTGGAGGAGCCGGCCTGGCGCAGGATGGTCGCGAGGTTCTGCTCGACGAAGTTGGGCTGCCCCTCTTCCACCACGAGCACCGCGCGCTTGCCTTGGCAGAAGCGGATCACCTCGCTCTCGATGACGGGATAGGCCACGTTCATCACGTACAGCGGCACCTGGGTTTCGCCATAGACGTCCGCGAGGCCCAGGCGTTCGAGCGCACGCACCAGCGTGTTGTAGCTGCCGCCCTGGACGATGATGCCGATGTCGTCAGCGTCCTCGGAGAAGAACTCGTTGAGCTTGCGCTCCTCGATGAAGCGCACGGCCGCGGGCCAGCGGTCCTTCACCTTCTCTTGTTCATGCACGAAGCTCGCGGGCGGCAGCACGATGCGGCCCACGTCGCGCTGCGGGTTCTCGAGCGCGTCCTTCAGCGTGAACTTCGCGCGCTTGTTGTCGCCCGCGACAAAGTGGCCATGCACGTGGCAGGCGCGGATGCGCAGCTGCAGCATCACCGGCGTGTTGCTGGCTTCGGAGAGATCGAAGCCCTGCTTCACCGCATCGACGATGCTGGGCAGGTTGGGGCGCGGATCGAGCAGCCAGATCTGCGACTTCATCGCGAAGGCGTGGCTGCGCTCCTGCATGATCGAGGAGCCTTCGCCATAGTCCTCGCCCACGATGATGAGCGCGCCACCGGTCACGCCGCCCGAGGCCAGGTTGGCCAGCGCGTCGGAGGCCACGTTGGTACCCACGGTAGCCTTGAAGGTGACGGCGCCGCGCAGCGGGTAGTTGACGGAGGCCGCGAGCGTGGCGGCAGCGGTGGCTTCGCTCGCACTGTTCTCGAAGCGAATGCCCTGCTCGGCGAGGATGTCCTGCGCATCGGCCAGCACGTCCATCAGGTGCGAGATGGGCGCGCCCTGGTAGCCCGCCACGTAGGAAACTCCCGACTCCAGAAGGGCCTTGGTGACCGCCAGAATGCCCTCACCGCGGAAGACTTCCCCACCAGAAAGCCGCAGTTTCTTGACTTCTTCAACGAATGAACGCTCTGCCATCGGGGTCCTTGTTGTCTGTCGTGGGACGATGCGACCAGGAGGTTGCATCGTGCTTTCTATAATGTTGACAAATGAATGTATCCACAATCATGAATTACCCTAGACATGCAAGCAGCGTGCCCGTGGCGACTGTGAGGTGCCTTCATGGCTGATCAACCCGTCGAATCGCATCGCTTCGTCGATGACTACCTTCCTGCGCTGCTGGCGCAGGCCAGCCAGTTGATCTCCTCGGAGTTCCACGAAGTGGCGCGCCAGCAGGGCTTCTCCGTGTCGGAGTGGCGCGTGATGGCCTCGCTCGCGGGCAGCGAGCCGGTCAGCATCGGCCAGCTCGCGCAGGTCACCGTGACGAAGCAGCCCACGGTGACGCGGCTGCTGGACCGCATGGAAGCACGCGGACAGGTCGAGCGCCTGCCCCACGAGAGTGATCGCCGCATCACGCTGGTGCGCATCACGCGCAAGGGGCTCAAGGCCGTCGAGCACCTGATGGAACTTGCGCGCGAGCACGAGCGGCGCGTGCTCGAGCCCTTCGGGCTGCGTCGCGCGGAAGAGCTCAAGCAGACGCTGCGGCAGATGATCGACCTGCACATGCGCCTGCCGGCCGACGAGCGAGAAGAAGACTGAGCCCTCGGGCCCCGCAGCTCAGAGGCGGGGCACGAGAACGGCGCGGCCGCGATGGCCGCGCTGTGCGATCCAGTCGAGTGCGGCCGCGGCATCCGCAAGCGCGAAGGGCCGCACGTCGAGATTCAGGCGGCCGTCGGCGAGCCTTGCAAGCAACTCGGGGACCGCTGCGCGGCCTTGGGCTTCGCGCCTGAACATGTTGAGGGGCAACAGGGCCACGTCGCGCTGGAGAAAGTGCGCGATGTCGAGCGACAGCGTCGGCCCCGCGGTGTAGCCGACCAGCACGGCCCGCCCACCGGGGCGCACTGCAGGCAGCGTTCGCGCGAGCACGTCGCCACCGACGGTATCTATCAGCAGATCGGCGCTGGCCACCGCAGGCGGTTCCGCATCCGCAGCGACCGCGACGGCCGTACAACCGGCGTCGCGCGCAAGCTGCATCACGAGCGAGCCGACGGCGCCGCTCGCCCCGGTCACAAGCACCTGCTCGCCCGCCTGCAGCTTCGCGACTTCATGCAGCGCAACCCACGCCGAGGTCGTCGGAGAGAAGAAGGCCGCGCCCAAAGTCATCGGCACGTCGTCGGGCAACAGGCCCAGCGCCTCGTCGGGCGCATCGATCTGCTCGCACCATGTGCCGTCGAAGAGCGTGCCCAGGCCGCTTCCTCGCAGCCAGACGCGCTGCCCCGCCTGGTAGCGACCGCTCGCGACGACGACGCCTGCAGCCTCCACGCCCGGCGTATAGGGCAAGGGCGGATGCTTGAGGAAGCTGCCGCGCCACACGGTGCGGTCGATGTGCCCAACCGTCGCAGCCTCCATGCGCACGATGGTGCGCCCGGGCCGTGCCGTGGGCTCGGCGATCTCTTCCAGCACGGGCACAGCATCGAATCCGTGGATGCGCACAGCTTTCAAGGCAGGTTCTCCAGAAAATCGAGCACCGTACGCGCGAAGGCATCGGGCATCTGATCGGGCAGCGGCACCATGCCGCCTTCGATGTCGACGATGCGCGCCTGCGGAAGGTGGTGCTGCAGTTCGGCGGCATGGGGAGCGGCGAAAGGGTCGTCGGTCGCACGCACGATCAGCACCGGCTGCGCTATGCGGCCGATGCGCTCTTCCATGCGGTACGACGCCACGGCACGGTGCCCTTCCTCGACACGCGCGACCTTCAATGCGTCGAGCACGAAGGCTTCGAGCAGTTCGGGACGACCGGCCGGATAGAAGCCCTGGCGCTTCTGCCAGAGCGCGGCGAGATGCGTTCCGTCTTCGCTCGGCGCGACTTCGTCGATGGGCGGACGCTGTGCACGCGCCTTGCGAAAGGGCTCGTCGGTGTACGGCGTGGAGGACAGCACCAGGCTGCGAACGCGCTGCGGAAACGCCGCGGCAAGCTCGACCGCGATGACGCCGCCGGTGTGATGCCCCAGCACGTCGATCTTCTCGATGCCCAGCGCATCGAGCAGCTCGCAGGCCACGCGCGCCCATTGCTCGATGCTCGCCGGCACGCCGCCATCGGCCGAATCGCCGAAGCCGGCCGTGTCCATCGCGATGGCCCTGCGGCGCGCGCCGATCAGCGGCAGCACCGCGCGATACTCGGTCCAGCTGCGCGGCGACTGGTGCAGCAGCAGCACGGCCGGTGCCGTACGGTCACCACATGCCGCGTAGTGCACCTGCCCCACCGACAGGTCGGCGAATGCGCGGCGGATGCTGCTCATGACAGGGTCCGGTCGGCAGGTGCGCGCCACAGGCCCGCATGCCGCAGCTCGCCGAGCGTGCGCGAGAGCACGTCGCGACGGTAGGCCGCGACGTCGCGGCCCTCGTAGTCGTAGAAGCCGCTGCCGCTCTTGAGGCCGAGCCGCCCCTGCTCGACCATCTGCCCGACGATCGCCGGCGCGGTGTAGCGGCCGGCGTCGAGCGAGGCCGACATCTCGCGGCTCGCGTGATGCAGGATGTCGCAGCCGCCGAAGTCGATGAACTCCACCACGCCCAGCGCAGCGAAGCGCAGGCCCAGGCCGTAGCGCGTGGCCTTGTCGATTTCTTCCGCAGTGGCGGCGCCCTCCTCGATCATGCGCGCGGCCTCGTTCATCACCAGCGCCTGCAGCCGGGGCACGATGTAGCCGGGCGATGCGCCGCAGACCACGGGCAGCTTGCCGATCTCTTCCATCAGCGCCTTGGTGCGTGCGAGCACCGCGGCGTCGGTGCCGGGGTGGCAGCTCAGCTCGACCACGGGGATCACATAGGCCGGGTTGAGCCAGTGCATGTTGAGGAAACGCCCGGGCAGCCGCACCAGCGACGCGAGCTGCGTCACCAGGATGCTGCTGGTGGTCGAGGTGAGGATCGCGTCGTCGCGGCAATGGCGGTTGAGCTGCTCGAAGGCATCGCGCTTGGCCTCCATGGTTTCGGGCACGCCCTCGAACACGAGCTCGGCTGCGGCCAGTACCCGCGGGGCGGCGGCGGCCTCGACGAAATCGACGCGCGCAGCGATGTCGGCGATCTGCGACTCGCCGATCACGCCGAGCTGCGCGAGCCCCGAGAGGCTGGCGTCGATCTCGGCCTTCGCTTCGTCGCGCAGCCGCTGCCACGCTTCGTCGGTGCGCTGGCGCAGGTCGATCAGCGAGATGCGGTGGCCGGCATAGGCGAACGCGATGGCGATGCCGCGTCCCATGCGGCCCGCGCCCACGGCCGCGAAGCGAGGCAGCGAGGCGGTTTCATTCGCCATCGTGGAGCCTCTGCTTGAGCTGCGCGGTGCTCAGGCCGGCGAAGCCCAGGCTCTCGAAGGTACGGGGGCCGCGCCGCAGGTCGCGCCCGAGAAAGCCGCCGACGATGGCCAGCAGACCGTGCGCGATGGGCGCATCCACGCCCGCATGGCGCGCGGCGGAGGCGAGGAAGGCGAGGCCGAGTTCTGTGTCCTCGGTGATGTAGCGGTGCGTGTGCAGGTCGATGTTCTCGCGCCAGTCGCCCGACTTGACGAGCTGCTTGTGCGCATCGCCGTACATCCAACGGTCGTTGTTGTAGTGGTCGGCCAGCGGATAGTGCGGCGCTCCCTGCCCGAAGGCTTCGCGCACCGCGATGCGCTCCTGGTCGAGCCGGTCGGTCACGTCGCGCACGGCGCGCTGCGTGCCTTCGTTGTGGATGTCCCAGCGCTCGAAGTGCTGCAGCGGCGCGGCGTTCATCACCATCAGCGGCGGGTGGATGACGGGGCCCGCGTTCATCAGCGCGCCCGAGAGCGCATCGCCGCAGCCGTGCACCGCCGGATAGGCCCTGCGGATCACCTCGATCGCCTGCGCCTCCTTGCGGGCCGGATAGACGCCGGTCGGCAGGCGGATCGCGCGGATGGTGACGTTCACCTCGCGCTCGCCGTGCTTGCGCGCCAGGTAGGGCAAGGTGCCGGTTTCGGCCCAGGCGACGTCGGCGCGGCTGCCGGCGTCCTTCACGGTGCGCGCCATCACGTAGCTGCCGAAGGTGCCCGGAGGCAGGAAGACGACCTGGCCGTCGACCAGATGCGGCGCCATGGCAAGAGCGATGTCGTGCTGGGCGATGGCGGGGGTCGGGATGACGATCAGCTCGGCGCCCTGCATGGCGGCGCCGATGTCGGCGGTGGCGAGCGCGATGGGCACCTCGCGCGAGCCGTCGGCGTCCTTCAGCGTGATCGCGCCGGCGCGCGTCAGCGGCTGGAGCGCTGCGGCATCGCGGCGCCACAGGCGCACTTCATGGCCGGTTTCAGACAGGTCCGCGGCAGCCGCGTAGGCGCCATGACCACCCCCAAGAATCGCAATTTTCATGTCGAAAGTCGAAAAGCAGGTGTCGATGAACCGGCGGCCGCGGGGCGACTCCGGGGAAGCAATGCGCCATTACATTACTTTTCATCGATTCAGATGTCAATCAAACTCGACGAGATCGGCGTGCTCGGAAACCCGGAACGCGCCCGAAACGAAAAAAGCCCGCGCTCGTGAGAACGCGGGCTTTCGCGAGGATGGTGCAGCCATCAGGCTGCGTGCCGGGACGGATCAGCGGCTGGGCTTGAACGCACGCTTCTGGGCGTCGCGGGGCACGAACACCTTGCCCGGGCCGCCATGGCCGGCGCCATTGCCACGGGGCGCGAAGCCGCCGTCGCCACGGCCGCCGCCGTGACCGTGGCCACTGCGCGGAGCGCTGTCGCCCCAGCCCGGCTTGCGGCCGTAGCCGCCGCCGTTGCCGCCTTCTTCACGGCCGCCGCCGAAACCGGCGTTCTGGCCCTGATAGCCGCCGCGCGGGCCCGATGCACCCGGGCCACGCGAGTTGCGGTCGTTGAAGCCGCTGGCGCCGGCATAGCCGCCGCCGTTGCCGCCACGGTAGCCACCACCGCCACCGCCGAACTTGCGGTCGCGCGAATGGCCGTCACGGCCGCCGCGGCCACCGAAATCAGGGCGCGACTGCGGCATGCGCTGCTGCGGTTCCATGCCCGGAATCACTTCGGCCTTGAACTGCTGGCGGCTGTAGTGCTCGATGTCCATGATCCGGCGGCGATCGCGGAACTCCGCGAAGGTGACGGCGATGCCGTCGCGACCGGCACGGCCGGTGCGGCCGATGCGGTGGGTGTAGTCCTCGGCCTTCATCGGCAGGCCGAAGTTGAAGACGTGGGTGATGGTCGGCACGTCGATGCCGCGCGCGGCGACGTCGGTGGCCACCAGGATCTGCACCTGGCCGTTGCGCAGCGCCATCAGGCGGCGGTTGCGCAGGCCCTGGCTCAGGGCGCCGTGCAGCGCGACGGCGCTGAAGCCGTCCTGCTGCAGGTCATTGGCGAGGCCGTCGCACTCGACCTGCGTGCTCGCGAACACGATGGCCTGGTTGATGCTGGTGTCGCGCAGCCAGTGGTCGAGCAGCTTGCGCTTGTGCTGGGCGTTGTCGGCCCAGAACAGCACCTGCTTGATGTTGGCGTGCTTTTCCTGCGGGCTGTCGATGGTCACGCGCTGCGGCTCGCGCATCACGCGGGCGGCCAGCTGCTGGATGCGCGGCGCGAAGGTGGCGCTGAACATCATGGTCTGCTGGCGCTCGATGGTGAGCTGGTTGATTTCGGCCAGGTCGTCGGCAAAGCCCAGGTCGAGCATGCGGTCGGCCTCGTCGACCACCAGGAACTTGACCTGGTCGAGCTTGATCTGCATCGAGCGCTGCAGGTCCAGCAGGCGGCCCGGCGTGGCGACCACGAGGTCGGCGTTCTGCAGGCGGGCGATCTGGAGCTGGTAGGGCATGCCGCCCACCACGTTCGCGATGCGCAGGCCGCGGCAGTGGCGAACCAGTTCGATGGCGTCGTGCGCGACCTGTTGCGCGAGTTCACGCGTGGGGCACAGCACCAGGGCGCCGGGCGTGGCCGCCTTGAAATGGCGGGCGTTGGTCGGGTCCTTGCGCTTCGGCTTCTTGGGAGGAGCTTCGCCGCGGGCAGCGGCCTCTTCGGCCAGGCGCTGGAACTCGGCCTTCGCCTCTGCTTCGGCTTCGGCCTGGCGCTTGATGAGGGTGTGCAGCACGGGCAGCAGGAAGGCTGCGGTCTTGCCCGAGCCGGTCTGGCTGGAGACCATCAGGTCGACGAAGCGCGCCGACTTGGCTGCGCCGTCCTGGTCGCCCATGGCGATGGGAACGACCTTTTCCTGCACGGCGGTGGGCTGGGTGAAGCCCATGTCCGCCACGGCGGCGATCAGCTCGGGGGCGAGGCCCAGCTTGATGAAGCCGTTGGGAGCGGCGGGTTCTTCGGCCGCAGCAGCTTCGGGAGCGGCGCCGTCCAGCGCTTCGAGGATGGGCGCCTCGGAAACAGTGTCCGTGGCGGCGGTGAATTCGTTGTGGGTAGCGGATTGCACAGGCGCGAACTCGCCCTGCGCTTCAAAAGCGTCGGTCATGAATTTCAATCTCAAACGCGAGCGCCGCCGTGGACGGCGCCCCGTTGGGTGGTTAAAAACATCAACCATCCAACGACATTCAACTCCGGGCGGGTGCCCGAGGCTGCGGCCCTTTTTGATCAGCGAATGCGATCGGGCGCGGTGTGCAAGATAGGGAGATGCGAGAAACGCTCACCGGGCCAAAAATACCTGCCCTGTCAGCGAAGCCCGCAATTATGGCATGGATTCGGGTTTTTACCTAATCCCTGCTCTTTACTCAGTCCGTGAGGCGCAAAAAGGTCTCGCGGTAGTGCGCAAGCTCCTCGATGGACTCGTGCACGTCAGCCAGCGCCGTATGCGCCTGCTGTTTCTTGAAGCTGTTGTAGGCGGCAGGCTTCCAGCGCTTGGCGAGCTCCTTCAGCGTGCTCACGTCGAGGTTCCGGTAGTGGAAATAAGCCTCCAGCTTGGGCATGTACTTGACCAGGAAGCGCCGGTCCTGCCCGATGGTGTTGCCGCACATGGGCGAGCCGCTGCGCGGGATGTATTTGGCGATGAATTCCAGCAGTTGCTGCTCGGCGGCGGCCTCGTCGAGGGTGGAGGCCTTGACCTTGTCGATCAGGCCGCTGCGGCCATGGGTGCCCTTGTTCCAGGCATCCATGCCGTCGAGCACGGCGTCGCTCTGGTGGATGACGAGCACGGGGCCGTCGATGCGGGGCGTGAGGTCGGGGCCGGTGACGACCACGGCGATTTCGAGCAGGCGCTCTTTCTCGGGGTCGAGGCCGCTCATTTCGCAGTCCAGCCAGACCAGGTTCTGGTCGCTCTTCTTCAATGTCGGCGGGGCTGCGAGGGGCGTCGGTTCAAGGGATTCGGGCATCGCAGGATTGTCGTCGAAGGGCTGCGGCCCCGGATAGCGAGGGCTAAACTCGCCGATCCATGTCCTATTCGCTCATCTTCACCATCGCCTTCGCGGCAGCGATCGTCGCGGGCCTGCTCGTGAAGTTCTGGCTGGCCACGCGGCAGGTCCGCCACGTGGCACAGCACCGAGGCACCGTGCCGGCCGCTTTCGCGCAGACCATCACCCTCGCCGCCCACCAGAAGGCGGCCGACTACACCATCGCCAAAGCGCGCTTCGGCCTGGTCGAGATGGCATGGAGCGCGGCGCTGCTGCTGGGCTGGACCCTGTTGGGAGGCCTCGACGTGCTCAACAAGCTCCTGCTGGGCTGGATCGGCGGCGGCATGGTGCAGCAACTGGTGCTGCTGGCGGCCTTCGCGGCCATCGGCGGACTGCTCGAACTGCCCTTCACGCTCTGGCAGACCTTCAGGCTCGAGGAGCGCTTCGGCTTCAACAAGATGACCTGGAAGCTCTGGCTGGCCGACACGCTCAAGTCCACGCTCCTGGGCGCGGTGATCGGCCTGCCCATCGCGGCATTGATCCTCTGGCTCATGGGCGCGGCCGGCCAACTGTGGTGGCTGTGGGCCTGGGGCGCGTGGATGGGCTTCAACCTGCTGCTGATGCTGATCTACCCGACTTTCATCGCGCCGCTGTTCAACAAGTTCCAGCCGCTGGACGACCCCACGCTCAAGGAGCGCGTGACCGCCCTCATGAAGCGCTGCGGCTTCGCGGCCAAGGGCCTGTTCGTGATGGACGGCAGCACGCGCAGCGCCCATGCCAATGCCTACTTCACCGGCTTCGGCGCCAGCAAGCGCGTAGTGTTCTACGACACGCTGCTGCGCCAGCTCAATGCCGGCGAGGTGGAGGCGGTGCTCGCGCACGAACTGGGCCATTTCAAGCATCGCCACATCGTGAAGCGGCTGGTCGCGATGTTCGCGCTGAGCCTGGCCGGCTTCGCGCTGCTGGGCTGGGTGTCGACGCAAGCCTGGTTCTACACGGGCCTGGGCGTGCAGCCCAACATGGCTGCGCCCAACAGCGCGCTGGCGCTGCTGCTGTTCATGCTCGCGGCGCCTGTGTTCGGCTTCTTCGTCGCCCCGCTGCCCGCGCGGCTGTCGCGCAAGCACGAGTTCGAGGCCGATGCCTACGCGGTGGCACAGACCAGCGGCGCCGACCTGTCGGCAGCCCTGCTCAAGCTCTACCAGGACAACGCGTCGACGCTCACGCCCGACCCGGTGTTCGTCAAGTTCTACTATTCGCACCCCCCGGCTTCCGAGCGCCTCGCCCGCATGGCGGCGGCAGCATGACCCGACCAACCCTCGCATTCCGAAGAAGCCCATCATGAGCAGCATGTTCAAGCCCAAGGACTGGAAGAACCTCCCTCCCGCAACGCGCTGAGCGCCACCGAGATCGTGTCCGCCCTGGCGCGCCTCGACGGCTGGAAGCTCACGGGCGACGGCGCCGATGTCGCCATCGAAAAGACCTTCAGCTTCGCCGACTACTTCGAGACCATCGCCTTCGTGAACGCGCTGGCCTTCGTGGCGCACACGCAAGACCATCACCCCGACCTTTCGGTGCACTACAACCGCTGCGTGGTGCGCTTCAACACGCACGACGTGAACGGTCTGTCGGTCACCGACTTCGACTGCGCCCGCCAGGCCGACGCGCTGGTCGGGGCCGCGCCCGCCGCCTGATGACGGATCGCGCCCTTGGCTAAGCCTGGCCGCGCCGCGCCCGCAGCCGCCGCTGCGAAGGCCCTCCACGAAGGCCTCGTTGTTGCCAGCCACGGGCGCCACTGCATCGTCGAAACGCCCTCCGGCGAGCGGCTGATCTGCCATCCGCGCGGCAAGAAGAGCCAGGCGGTGGTCGGCGACAGGGTGCGCTGGCAGCCCAGCGAGGACGAAGGCACCATCGAGCAAGTACTGCCGCGCCGCAACCTCTTCTACCGGCAGGACGAGATCCGCACCAAGTCGTTCGCGGCCAACCTCGACCACGTGCTGATCCTGATCGCGGCGGAGCCGGAGTTCTCCGAGCACCAGCTGGCCCGCGCGCTGATCGCCGCCGAGGCCGAGCGCATCGCGCCGATCATCGCGCTCAACAAGAGCGATCTGGTCGAACCCTTCGAGCGCGCATGGGCCAGGCTCGCGCCCTATCGGCGCATGCACCACGGCGTGCTGCCGCTGTCGCTGAGGGCCTCGGCGGAAGCGGACCACGCCTCGCTGATGAAACTGCTCGCAGGCAAGTCCACCCTGGTGCTGGGCCCTTCGGGCTCTGGCAAGAGCACGCTGACCAACCTGCTGGTGCCGGGTGCGGCCGTGCTGACGCAGGAGATCTCGCAGGCGCTCAACTCGGGCAAGCACACGACCACCAGCACCACCTGGTACTGGATCGACGAGGCCCGCACCACCGGCCTGATCGATTCGCCGGGCTTCCAGGAATTCGGCCTGAACCACATCGCGCCGATGCAGCTCGCCAGCCTCATGCCCGACATCGCCGAGCATGCCGGCGACTGCAAGTTCTACAACTGCACGCACCTGCACGAGCCGGGCTGCGGCGTGATCGCGAACGTGGAAACGGCCGCGGCGCCGGGCGCCATCAGCGCAAGCCGCTACAGGATCTATGGCGAGCTCTTCGCCGAGCTGAGCCAGAAGCGCTACTGAACGGAGGCGGCTTCGTCCCGCCCGTCAGCCGAGCCAGACCCGGTAGGACTGCCAAGTGGGATCGAAGACGAGTTCCATCTCCACCGCCACATCCATGTCTTCCTGCAGCGATTGCGCCTGCGAGATCGCGCTGTCGGGGTCGGCCACCTGGAAGTGAACGGTGCGCACGCCCTCCTCCAGCACCACGTGCGTGCAGCAGCCGGCCTCGTGCACCTGCAGCCGCGCAGTCAGCCGGTCTTCGTAGGCGCGCGCCTCGTCCAGTTCCTCGCCCGACTCGACCGGCATCGCCACCGACAGACGGTGGCACAGGTCGGCCCGCCCCACCAGCGCGGTCGCCACGTCGTTGCGCATGACGATCATCTCGATCTCGCGGCCGTCCTCGGCGGTGCGCGTCGCGCTCAAGCCGGACCACGCGTGCTCGCCCGGAGGAAACACCCCGGTGTGGCCGAGCTCGTCGCGCCAGCAGGCGTCGAACAGCGGCACGAAATCGTCGAGCGGCACGCCGTCGAAACCGGCCTGCGCGTCGGCCTCGCAATAGTCGACCGCGCCCACCTTCACCGCGAAGTCGTACTCGCCCAGGATGTGGTCGAGCATGATGAGGCTCATGTGGCGGGCGTGGTCCTGCATGTCCATCGGAATCGGCTTGGCGAAGCCGATCTCCAGCGCCACCCGCCCGCGGTAGCTTTGATGCTTCACCAGGACTTCGGAGCTCGCCAGCTCGAAGTTGTTCATGCGCATGCCGAAGCCGTCGCGCGATCGCTGGCGAAAGGCCTCCACCTCGACCTTCGGCAGCTTCGGGCTGCTCTGCACCAGCATCATCAGGTCTTCGAAATCGTCCACCGATCCGTGTGCCGTGAGCACCAGCTTGAACACGGGCGGATCGCCGGCCACCTCGGCGGCCAGTCGCGGAAAGTGAGGCTCCAGCAGCGAGTTCAGCCCTTCCATCAGTTCGCGGGCAGGCAAGGCGCGAAGGCTCTCGAGCCGGGTGCTCACGGCCTGCCAGAAGCTCGCACAGGCCTCGGCGCGTGGATCGGTGTCGTAGGTCGACATGCCAGTGAGTCCTTCAGGCGGATGGATTGAGGATGTCCTGCAGGTGCCGCACCAGCGTGCTGCACTGTTCCCGCGTGCCGATGCTGATGCGCAGGTATTGCGCGATGCGCGGCTGCCTGAAATGCCGCACCAGCACCGCGCGCTGGCGCAGCAGCGAGGCCAGTTCCGCCGCATCGCGTTGCGGATGGCGTGCGAAGACGAAGTTGGCCTGCGACGGCAGCACCTCGAAGCCCAGATCCTCGAGCTGGAGGCAGAGTCCTTCGCGGGTATCGACGATCTTGTTCCGGGTACTGCGAAACCAGTCCTCGTCGTCGAGCGCGGCGACCGAGCCGGCGGATGCCAGCCGGTCGAGCGGATACGAGTTGAAGCTGTCCTTCACGCGCACCAACGCATCGACCAGGTGCGTCTGCCCGCAGGCGAAGCCGACGCGCAGGCCGGCCAGCGAGCGAGACTTGGAGAGGGTCTGCACCACCAGCAGGTTCGGATACCTGTCGATCAGCGGCAACGCGCTTTCGCCGCCGAAGTCGACATAGGCCTCGTCGACCAGCACCACGCGATCGGGACAGGCTTCGAGCAACTGCTCGATGCGCGACAGCGGCAGGCCGATGCCCGTCGGCGCGTTCGGGTTCGCGATGACGATGCCCGCGCAGCCCTGGCGCGCACGCGCCGCGAGCGCGTCGACGTCGATGCGCAGCCCCTCGTCCACAGGTAGCTGCTCGCAGGCAATGCCGTAGAGCTGCGCGTAGACCTTGTAGAAGCTGTAGCTCACGTCTGGCATCAGCAGCGGCTCGGCCTGCTGGAAGAACGCGAAGAACGCGTGCGCCAGCACTTCGTCGGAGCCGTTGCCGGCGAACACCTGGTCGGCGCTCAGGCCGTGCCGCCGCGCCACGGCCTCGCGCAGGGCCAGCGAGGCGGGGTCGGGATAGAGCTGCAGGCCGTTCTCGGCCGCGCGGCGGATGGCCTCGATGGCCATTGGCGACGGCGGATACGGGTTCTCGTTGGTGTTGAGCTTGACGAGGTTGTCGATGCGCGGCTGTTCGCCGGGCACGTAGGGCTCGAGCGCGGCAATGCGCGGGCTCCAGAAGACGGGCGCCGGTTGTCCTTCTTGCGTCATGGCTTGGCGTTCTCCTTGCCGCTCAGCCGAGCAGGCGAGCCAGCGTCAGCAAGGCCAGCAGCACCATCCACATCACGACGGAGCGCCAGACCAGGCCCACCACGCTGCGCAGGTGGCCGGGCTCGGGCTCTCGTCCAGGCGTGCTGCCGCTGTCGGTGCGGCGGCCGTCGGCCAGCGATTCGCCTGCCTGGGCGCGCGGAAGCGGATCGGCGACCGGGATCGGACGCAGCGAGCCGCCGCCCAGGCGCACGTTCACGGCCCCGGAGGTGGCCGCGAGGATCACGCCGTCGTTCTCGTTGGGAAAGCGCTGTGCGTCGTTGCGCCAGCAGTCGATCGCTTCCTCGAAGCTGCCGACCACCGCGAAGCCCAGCGCGGTGATGCGCGCGGGCAACCAGTCGATCGCGTGCCATGCACGATCGGCCGCCTCCTGCACCGCGACACTCGAGGGCTGAACCGCGGCGCCGTTCTTGTGCGCCCAGTAGCGGGAGACGAATTCGCTCATGCGGTAGAACACCGCGCCCGCCGGGCCGAGCCCGATGGCCGCGATGATGGAGAACCATGCAAGCACGCCGAACACATGGCGATGCGCGGCGATCACCGAATGCTCGATGACATGGCGCACGATTTCGCTGCGCGGCAGGTCTGCCGCGTCGACGCCCTGCCAGTGCGCGAGCAGCGAGCGCGCCAGCGGCTCGTCGCCTTCGTCGAGCGCATCGCGGATGTCGGTGAAGTGGTGGCTGAACTGCCGGAAGCCCAGCGTGACGTAGAGCACCGCAATGCTCCAGAGCACCGCGAACGGCAGGCCCAGCGTGAGCACCAGAAGCCAGTGGATGCCCAGTGCGCCGATCGTGGGCACGAACACCGCGAGACCCCAGGCGATCCATCCGTGGTGCGGCTTGCCCGCATCGAAGTTGCGGCTGGTCCAGCGTGTCCACGCCAGCACCGCGCCGTACACGGGGTTGTGCGGGCCCAGGGGCCGCACCTGCTCGATCAGCAGCGCGCACAGGATGGCAAAAAAGCTCATCCTTCGATGATAGCGAGCGCGCCTGAAGGTTCAGGCCGCATTCAGGCTCTTCTCAGGCGGCGAGGAAACGGTAGAGATTGCGCAGCATGCCCGCGGTCGCACCCCAGACGAAGCGCTCGTCGGCACCGTCCTGATAGGGCATCGAATACCAGTGGCGCCGTGTGCCGTCCGGTGCGGGCACGGTGTGGTGGCGGTGATTGGCCGGATCCATCAGCCACGCGAGCGGCACCTCGAAGGCCTGCGCTACTTCATAAGGATTAATGGTGAGTTCGAAGTCGGGCTGCACCAGCGAAAACCACCGGCGTCACGATGAACGAAGTCACCGTCGTATAGGTAGGCAGGCTGCCGAGCACCTCGATGTACTGCGCGGAGAGGCCGACTTCCTCCCAGGCCTCGCGCAACGCGGCGGCCGCGATGTTGGCGTCCTCGGGGTCGACCCGGCCACCGGGAAATGCCACCTGCCCCGAATGCGTCGACAGGTTCGAGGTGCGCTCGGTCAGCAGCACCGTCGCGCCCTGCGGGCGCTGCACGATGGGCACCAGTACGGCAGCCTGCGCGGGAACGCGATCGCTCATCCTCGGCTCGCGGCGCAGCTCGGGCGTCCAGTCGGGCGGGTTCGCGAAGCGCGAGCGCAGTGCCTGGGCCGTCAATTGCGAGGCCGGTACCGCCGGCAGCCCCTGGACCTCCCCAGCCACGAAAGGCACCTTGCGCGGGTCGAACTGCATCAGCGTGGGCGGCGCCACGGCATTGACGATTTCGGCGGAAGCGGCCTGCGGGGAGGTGGATGAGTTGGTCAAGAGATGAAAGGTACCGGAGTCGGGGTAGACGAAGTAGAGCGGAAAAAGGGAAAGTTGTCGCCGAGCGGGGGCAACAACGCAAAAAGCCGCCAGAGCGGCGGCTTTTTTGCACGGCAGGAAGGCTGCTTTACGCGGCCGTCGAAGCCGTCGACTTGCTCGGCAGCTTTTCCTTGATGCGTGCCGAACGGCCGCTGCGGTCGCGCAGGTAGTACAGCTTGGCGCGGCGCACATCGCCACGGCGCTTGACTTCGATGCCGGCGATCAGCGGGCTGTAGGTCTGGAACGTACGTTCCACGCCTTCGCCGCTGGAGATCTTGCGCACGGTGAAGCCGCTGTTCAGGCCGCGATTGCGCTTGGCGATCACGACGCCTTCGTAGGCCTGCACGCGCTTGCGGGTGCCTTCGACGACGTTCACGCTGACGATGACCGTGTCACCGGGCATGAAATCGGGGATGGTCTTGCCGAGACGGGCGATTTCTTCCTGCTCGAGGGTCTGGATGAGGTTCATGATTTCCTGATATTCGATCTTGCCGGGCTGCACAAAAGGCGCCTTTGGCTTTCGCGGGGAGAACCGCAAGAAGACCGGGCGCGGCCGGACAGAGGATCGGGGAACCCGGGATTATAGCTTTTTTTTGAGCGCAGCCTCATCGGCCTTGCCAAGCCGTCCGGCGGCACGCGCCGCCTCGACCAATTCCGGCCGCCGGGCAGCCGTGATTGCCAGCCGCTGATCGCGGCGCCAGCGCTCGATCTGGGCGTGATGACCCGAGAGCAGCGGCGCCGGCACCCCCTGCCCGTTCCACTGCTCGGGCCGCGTGTAGTGCGGGCAATCGAGCAGGCCATCGAGCGCGGGGTTGAAACTGTCCTGCACATGGCTGGCTTCGTCGCCCAGCACGCCAGGCTGCAGCCTGGCCACGGCGTCCAGCAGGGCCATCGCCGCAATCTCGCCGCCTGAAAGCACGAAATCGCCAAGGCTGATCTGGTGGGTGACGCGCGCGTCGATGAAACGCTGGTCGATGCCCTCGTAGCGCCCGCAGATCAGCACCGCCCCTTCACTGGCCGACCAGCGCTCGACCGCTTCGTGCCGCAGCGCCTCGCCAATGGGGGAAAAAAGCACGACCGGCACATCGCCGGCGGCGCCACGCGCCGCGAGCGCCGCGTCGAGGCAAGCCGCCAGCGGCTCCGCCATCATCACCATGCCGGGGCCGCCGCCGAACGGCCGGTCGTCCACGCGCTTGTAGTTGCCCTGCGCGAAGTCGCGCGGATTCCACAGCACCACCTCGACCTGCTTCGATTCGTAGGCACGGCGCGTCACGCCGCTGGCCACGAAGGGCGCGAACATTTCGGGAAAGAGCGTGAGGACGTCGAAGCGCATGCCGCGCGGGCGCCGGTCAGTAGTCCGGCTGCCAGTCGACCGTGATGAGCCGCCCGGGCAGGTCGACCTTGTCGACGAAGGCGGAGACGAAGGGCACCATGCGCTCGATCGCCTTGCCGCCCTCTTCGGCGGCCAGCACCAGCGTGGTCTGGGGGCCGGTCGCGAGCAGCTCGCGCACGGCGCCGAGCGCCACGCCTTCACGATTGACCACCGACAGGCCGATCAGGTCGACCCAGTAGTACTCGTCGTCGCCGGCGGTGGGAAAGCTGGAGCGCGGCACGAACACGCGCGCCCCGCGCAGCGCCTCGGCGGCGTTGCGGTCAGGCACGTCAGCGGACGTGGCGACGATGCAGTCGGAATGTTCCTTGGCTTCGCGGATCGCGAGCCGGAAGGCTGTGCTCGCCGAGGCTCCGGGAGCCTGCAGGAACCAGCGCTTGGAAGAAAAAAGCGCCTCGGGCCGGGCGCTGTGGGGCAGGACCTTGAACCAGCCCTTGATGCCCCAGGCGTCGGCGATGCGCCCTACTTCGATCGCATCCGCCGGCAATTCGGCGGCTTCGAGTGCAGGCAGCATCGCCGTGCGGGCGGCTTAGGCCGCCGCCTTGGGAGCTGCCGCGGCGGCTTGCTTGATCAGGCGCAGAACGGTGGGCGAAGCTTGTGCGCCGACGCTCTTCCAGTACGCCAGGCGGTCCTGGGCGATACGGATGCTTTCTTCGTTTTCCTTGGCGGTCGGGTTGTAGAAGCCCAGGCGCTCGATGAAACGGCCATCGCGGCGAACGCGCTTGTCCGACACGACGATGTTGAAGAACGGACGGCCTTTGGAGCCGCCGCGGGAGAGTCGAATGACGACCATGATTTATCCTTGGGTGGTCAGCAAGCCTAGTGGATGAAAAGAAGGCCTGCTCACAATGTTCTTCCAGCGTCGAGACACGCGACATGGCCACCCGGCCAGCGACACGCTGAAAAGCCCGCGATTATAGCCCGACAAGCGCTTTCCCCCAATTCCGGCCCTGCGCCATTCGTTTCCATCCGCATGCCCCTCGCCATCCGCCCCAGCCGCGAAGAAGACGTCGCAGCCATCACCGCCATCTACGCTCACCACGTGTTGCACGGCACCGGCACCTTCGAGACGGAGCCGCCCTCCCCCACCGACATGGCGTCACGCCGCGCCGACGTGCTGGCCAGGAACCTGCCTTACCTGGTTGCCGAGGAAGACGGAAAAGTGTTGGGTTTTGCCTACTGCAACTGGTTCAAGCCGCGCCCGGCATACCGTTTCTCTGCAGAAGACTCGATCTACGTGTCCGAGTCAGCGCGCGGCAAGGGTCTGGGCGCCAAGCTGCTGGCCGCGCTGTCGCAGGCCGCCGAGGCAGCCGGCGTGCGCAAGCTGATCGCGGTGATCGGCGACTCGGCCAACGCAGGCTCCATCGGCGTGCATCGCAGCCAGGGCTTCACGCACGTCGGCGTGCTGAAGGACTGCGGCTGGAAGTTCGGCGAATGGCGCGACGTCGTATTGATGGAAAAGGTGCTCGGCGAAGGCAGCACCACCAGACCCGAATGAAAAACAAGACCGTTGCCGCCTGGCTCTCCTTCCTCGGCGGCCCTCTGGGGCTGCACCGCTTCTACCTGCGCGGCCTGGGCGACTGGCTAGGCTGGCTGCTGCCCATTCCCACCGCGCTGGGCGTCTACGGCATCGAGCGCGTGCGCATGTACGGCGTGGACGACGGGCTGAGCTGGGCGCTGATACCGCTGCTGGGCTTCACCATCGCAGGCTGCGCGCTGATGGCGATCATCTACGGCCTGATGACGCCCGAGAAGTGGAACGCCCGCTTCAACACCAGCGCCCCGGCCGACGCCGAACCCGGCCGCACCAACTGGTTCACCATCGGCGCCGTCGTGCTGGCCCTTTTCTTCGGCAGCACGATCCTGATGGCCAGCATCGTCTTCAGCTTCCAGCGCTACTTCGAGCACCAGATCGAAGAGGGGCGGAAGATTTCGCAGTAGCCGCCGTCAGAACAGCTGCATGCTGATCCAGTAGGCAATAGCCGCCACGAACGCCGAAGCCGGGATCGTGAAGATCCAGGCCCACACGATGTTCCCCGCCACGCCCCAGCGCACCGCGCTTGCGCGCTGCGCGGAGCCGACACCGACGATGGCGCCGGTGATGGTGTGCGTGGTCGACACCGGAATGCCCAGCGCAGTGGCCAGGAACAGGGTCAGTGCCCCGCCGGTCTCGGCGCAGAAGCCGCCCACGGGCTTGAGCTTGGTGATCTTCTGGCCCATCGTCTTCACGATGCGCCAGCCGCCGAACATGGTGCCCAGCGCGATCGCGGCGTAGCAGCTCACGATGACCCAGTTCGGGGGCGTCGCGTCGCTGGCGGAGGCATACCCCGTCGCGATCAGCAGCATCCAGATGATGCCGATGGTCTTCTGCGCGTCGTTGCCGCCGTGGCCCAGGCTGTAGGCGCCGGCCGAAACCAGCTGCAGCCGGCGGAACCAGCGGTCGATGCGCGACGGCGTGGCACGGCGGAAGCCCCAGGCGACCAGGATCATCATCAGCGAGCCGAGCAGGAAGCCCAGCAGCGGCGACACGAAGATGAACGCCACCGTCTTCCAGATGCCCGAGGCCACGAGCCCGCTGGTGCCGGTCTTGGCGATCACGGCGCCCACGATGCCGCCGATCAGCGCATGCGACGAGCTGCTCGGGATGCCGTAGTACCAGGTCACGAGGTTCCAGCTGATGGCGCCCACGAGCGCGCCGAACACCACGTGCACGTCCACCACCCCGGGCTGGGCGATGCCCTTGCCCACCGTGGCGGCCACGCTCAGGTGAAAGATGAAGATCGCGACCAGGTTGAAGAAGGCCGCGAAGACCACGGCCTGCCCCGGCCTGAGAACCCCGGTGGACACCACCGTCGCGATCGAATTGGCGGCATCGTGGAATCCGTTCATGAAGTCGAACAGGATCGCCAGAGCGACCAGCACCACAACCACCCAGAGGGCGACCTGAACCGTTGCCATCGGTCGCTGCCCGCTTACGAGTTCTCGAGGACGATGCCCTCGATCACGTTGGCCACGTCCTCGCACTTGTCGGTGATCGTCTCGAGCAGTTCGTAGATCGCCTTGAGCTTGATCACTTCGCGCACGTCGGGCTCCTCGCGGAACAGCTTGCTCATGGCGCTGCGCATCACGCGGTCGGCGTCCGATTCCAGGCGGTCGATCTCCTCGCAGGTCTTGAGCGTGGCCTCGGCCACGGCGGGGTCGGCGATGCGGCCGAGGAACTTGACGGCGTCCTTCAGGCGGTCGCAGCACTTCACGCTCAGCGAGGTGAGGCGCACGATCTCTTCCGTCATGTGGCGCACGTCGTACAGCGCCATGGTCTCGGCCGAGTCCTGAATGAGGTCGGCCACGTCGTCCATCGTGTTGATGAGCTTGTGGATCTGCTCGCGGTCGATGGGGGTGATGAAGGTCTTGTGGATCAGCCGGTTGACGTCGTGCGTCACGCGGTCGGCGGCGCGCTCGGCGTTGTCGACGTCGCGGTTGTACTGCTCGCGCAGGTGCACGTCGTTGTAATTGGTCACCAGTTGCTCGAACGCCCGCGCCGCCTCGACGATGCGCTCGGCGTGCTGGTTGAACATCTCAAAAAAATTCCCCTCGCGGGGCAGCAGCTTGCCGAACATGGAAACTCCAGGCTGCGCCAATCACAATTTCATGACGCCTTGATGAAAACCCGCGAAGTTTAACGGCCGCGCGGCCCCGACCCGGCCCGACCGGCTTTTCAAGCCCTCGGAGCACCTGCAATTCAGGCCGGCAGACGCAGCACCGGCAGGTGCCAGCCGCCGTAGATCCCGCCAAGACGAAGCGCCACGATCAGCAGCACCCCGGCATGAAAGGCCCAGCGACGCGGCGTTTTGGCAGCCTGCAGCAGCAGGTAGGCAGCGATGCCCGCAATGGCGGCCGAGCCATAGATGCCGCTGCTCAGCAGCAGCGGAACGCGGGCGGTGAACACGTCGCGCAGCAGCCCGCCGGCCGCCCCGGTCATGGTGCCGACCAGCAGCACGATGACGGCCGACAGGCGCCGCTCCTCGGCCACCTGCGCACCGGTGATGGCGAACAAGCCGAGCCCCAGCGCATCGGCAACGGCCAGCGCGTGCTCGGGCAACGGCATCAGGTGCACCCAGCCAATCGTGAACGCCGCCGCCGCGAGGATCACGTAGACATACCGGGTGTCGCGAATCCAGAACACCGGGTGGCGGTCGAGCAGCAGGTCGCGCAGCGTGCCGCCGCCCACCGCGGTGACCGAAGCGATCACCACCACGCCCAGCCAGTCGAGGCCCGCATGGCCGGCTGCAAGCGCCCCACTGACCGCGAAGACCGCCACGCCGGCGAGATCGAGGACGTAGAGCAGCACGGCCTTCAGAGGATGCGCTTGACCACCTGGCCCGTGACACGCGCCAGCGCGGCGCGCGGCACCTTGTCGGGTGCGATCTCGGCGAGCGGCTTCAGCACGAAGGCTCGCTCGCGCATGCGGGGATGCGGCAGGGTCAGCGTCGGCGTGTCGATCACCGAGTTGCCATGCATCAGCAGGTCGAGATCGAGCGTGCGCGGCGCGTTGGGAAACGGTCTTTCGCGGCCGGCCAGCGTCTCCAGGCGCTGCAACGCAACGAGCAGCTGCTCGGCATCCAGGCCGGTGCGCACCGCCACCACGGCATTGATGAAATCGGGGCCTTCGGCATCCACCGGCTCGCTGCGATAGAGCGACGAACGGGCCGTCACCACGGTTCGCTGGAGTGCGCCGATGTCGGCCATGGCGGCCTTCACGGATGCCTCGGCATCGCCCAGGTTGGCGCCGATGGCGATGAAGGCCTGTACCGTGGGGTAGTCCTCCCGCGGGCCGCGCGGGCTGCGCGAAGGGGCACGGGTAGGGGTACGGGTGGGCGCACGGCGCGCAGGCGGCCCGCTCTTTGCGCCTGCAGACGGAGGCTTGGCGCCTCCGCCCGCGCGCGGCGGTACAGCCTTGGCCTTGGGGCCCGGCTTGCCGTCCTTCGGCCGGTCTGGCGTGCTCATGCGCCCTCGGCGCTCCGGCCGCCCTCACCGCCAGCACCACCGCCGCCTCCGGTTCGGGGCTTGCGGCGACGCCGGCGCTTGCGCGGCGCCGCCTCGCCATCGGGCGGGACGGCACCGGCCTCCACTTCAGCCTCTTCGACCTCGGCGTCCTGCTCCGAATCGGGAGCCCGACTCTTGCGCGCAGCCGGTTCACCGCCGCGCGGCTTCGGCGCGGGCGTCTCGCGCACCCGCACGCGCTGGCGCACCTTCTGCTCCTCGCGCACCTGCTCCAGCAGATCCTGGCGGCGCGTGTCGTCGGCGGTGCTGAACTCCTGCCACCACTCGGCGATGGCTTCGCTCACCTCGCCCACGTCGGCGCGCAGGCGCATGAAGTCGAAGGCGGCGCGGAAACGCGCCTGCTCGACCAGGCTGTAGGGCGTGGAGCCGGTGCGCTTGTCGAAGCGCGGCTGCATCATCCAGATCTCGCGCATGTCGGCCGCCAGCTTGCCGCGGCCCGACACGTCGCCGATGCGCGCGTTGAACACGTCGTCGATGGCGTCCTGCAGCGCAGGGAACGGCGCCTGCGCGCGCTGGCCGTTGCGGCCTTCCTGGCGCTGGGCCCAGCCGTCGCGCACGTCGGCCCAGAGCACGCAGGCCAGCAGGAAGCTGGGCGCCACGGGCTTGCCCTCGCCCACGCGGCGGTCGGTGTCCTGCAGGGCGGCCTTCACGAAGGGCTGGTCGGCGCGCTCCACCACCACGTCGAGCAGCGGGTAGATGCCGCGGGCCAGGCCGAGCTTGTTGAGTTGCTCGACCGTGGCGATGGCGTGGCCGGTCTGCAGCAGCTTGAGCATCTCGTCGAAGAGGCGGCTCTGCGGCACGTCGGCCAGCAGCTTGCTCGATTCGACCAGCGGGGCGGCCGTCTTGGCTTCCATCTTGAAGCCCAGCGCCGCGAGCTTGGCCGAGAAGCGGATGGCGCGGATGATGCGCACCGGGTCTTCGCGGTAGCGCGTGGCCGGGTCGCCGATCATGCGCAGCGTGAGCTTCTGGGCGTCCTTGATGCCGTTGTGATAGTCCACCACCACCTGGTTGGCCGGGTCGTAGTACATGGCGTTCACGGTGAAGTCGCGGCGCGCGGCGTCTTCTTCCTGCGGGCCCCACACGTTGTCGCGCAGCACGCGGCCGCTGGCGTCCACCGCGTGCTTCATGCTGGCAAGCTCGCCCTTGCTGGTGCGCTCGTTGCCGGCCACCTGCTCGGCGGCGGCGTTGTCCATGTAGGCCCGGAAGGTCGAGACCTCGATCACCTCGTGCTCGCGCCCGCGGCCGTACACCACGTGCACGATGCGGAAGCGCCGCCCGATGATGAAGGCGCGGCGGAACAGCGCCTTGACCTGCTCCGGCGTGGCGTTGGTGGCCACGTCGAAGTCCTTGGGCCGCAGGCCCAGCAGCAGGTCGCGCACCGCGCCGCCCACCACGTAGGCCTCGTAGCCTGCCTGCTGAAGCGTGGTGACCACGTTCTTCGCACGCTCGTCGACCAGGGCCGGATCGATTCCGTGGACCTCGGCCGGCACCTCCTGGCGCTTGCCGAAGCGGCTCTTGCCCTGCGTGCCGCCGGCACCCTTGCCGAGCAGCTTGTCGATGAATTTCTTGATCATTGTTGTTGGAAGCCTTGTTCGCTCTTCTATTCGTTCTCGAGCATGGAGCGGATCAGCGGAATGGTGATCGCGCGTTGCGTCTGCAGGGCGTAGCCGTCGAGCTGCCCGAGCAGCTCCATCAGGCTGCCGAGGTCGCGGCTGAAGCGGTGGAGCATGTAGTCGAGCACGTCGTCCGACAGCATCACGCCGCGCGCGTCGGCCGCCTGGCGCAGCACCGCGCGGCGTTCGCTTTCGCTCAGCACCTGCATGTGGAAGACATGGCCCCAGCCGAGACGGGTGCGCAGGTCCTCGCGCAGCGGCAGGTCGGCCGGCGGCAATGCACCGGCGGCGACCACGCCGCGCTGCAGGGTCTGGGCGTTGACGAACCAGTTGAAGGCCGCGTGCTGCTGCACGGCGGTGTAGAGGTGCACGTCGTCGAGCAGGACGGCGCCCCAGCGCTCGTCGAACTCGGGCGGCTCCAGCAGGCCCGCATGGAGCCAGCCCACGCTGGCGCCCTGCTCGCGCAGTGCGACGCGCACCGATTCGAGCAGATGGGTCTTGCCGCTGCCGCCGTCGCCCCACAGGTAGGTGGGCACCGGCGAGTGCAGCACGGGGCTGCCGGCGCCGCCCACCCACACTTGCAGGTGCCGCAGAGCCGCCTCGTTGGGGCCGGCGAAAAAGGCGTCGAAGCTGGGGCCCGTCGCAATGCCGATATCGAGCGCGAGCTGTTTCATCCCGGGAAGGTTCATGGAGGGGGCCGCGGGGGCCCTTAAAATCATCGGGAATTCTATCGGCCCGGCCACCACGGTTACCGGCGCCCCTTCCGCCCCCACTCTTTGCGTCCCTTCCGACCTCGACCACCCATGACTTCCTCCACGCCCACCCCGCTCAGCTACAAGGACGCCGGTGTCGACATCGATGCAGGCGACGCCCTGGTCGACCGCATCAAGCCGCTGGCCAAGAAAACCCTGCGCGAAGGCGTGCTGGCCGGCATCGGCGGCTTCGGCGCCCTGTTCGAGGTGCCCAAGCGCTACAAGGAGCCCGTGCTCGTGAGCGGCACAGACGGCGTGGGCACCAAGCTCAAGCTGGCCTTCGAATGGAACATGCACGACACCGTCGGCATCGACCTGGTGGCCATGAGCGTCAACGACGTGCTGGTGCAGGGCGCCGAGCCCCTCTTCTTCCTCGACTACTTCGCCTGCGGCAAGCTCGACGTGGACACCGCCGCGGCGGTCGTCGGCGGCATCGCCCGCGGCTGCGAGCTCTCGGGCTGCGCGCTGATCGGCGGCGAAACGGCCGAAATGCCCGGCATGTACCCCGCTGGCGAGTACGACCTGGCGGGCTTCGCGGTCGGCGCGGTCGAGAAGTCGAAGATCCTCACGGGCCAGAACGTCAAGCCCGGCGACGTGGTGCTGGGCCTGGCCTCGGCCGGCGTGCACTCCAACGGCTTCAGCCTGGTGCGCAAGGTGATCGAGCGCGCCGGCACCGACCTGCCCGCCACCCTCGACGGCAAGCCCTTCCGCGAAGCCGTGATGGAGCCCACCCACCTCTACGTGAAGCCGGTGCTCGAGGCGCTGGGCAAGCACCCGATCAAGGCGCTGGCCCACATCACCGGCGGCGGCCTGCTGGAAAACATCCCGCGCGTGCTGCCCGAAGGCACCGCCGCCCACCTGAAGAAGGGCAGCTGGCCGCAGACCGAGCTGTTCGCCTGGCTGCAGAAGGTGGCCGGCATCGACGACATCGAGATGAACCGCACCTTCAACAACGGCATCGGCATGGTGGTCGTCATCGACGCCGCCGAAGCCGCGGCCTGCGCCGCCACGCTGCGTGCCGCCGGTGAAACGGTGCACGAAATCGGCGTGATCGCCGAGCGCGGCGAAGGCGCGGCCGTGGTCGTCGGCTGAGCGCCGGCTGCTGCGTCCACTTTTTTCGAAGAATAGAGCACGCACCCGCACCGGATGGCCAACAAGCCGCAGCCCTCCCCCATCGCCTCATCGGCGTCTTCCACCATCCGCCCCGCGGCCTCGCGCGGCGTGACCATCGCCAGCTACCTGCTGATGCTGGGCGCCCTGATGCTGGTGATGTGGGAGCACCTGCTGCCGGGGCTGCTGTGCGTTTGCATCGGCTTTCTCGTCACGCGCTGGTTCGCGCGCCTGCTCGCCTCGGGGCTGGGGCGCATCCCGGCGCTGGCCAGGCGGCCCGGCAGCGCCCAGGGCTGGGCCGGCGTGGTGGCCGTTACGGTCGTGCTGCTGGCGCCCATCGCGCTGATCACGCTGGGGCTGTCGCAGGCCCGCGAATACATCGTCGATGCGCCCGACCAGTACCGGGAGCTGCTCGACTACACCGCGCGCACCGTGCTGGAGCTGCGCTCCAAGCTGCCGGTGGAGATCGCGGTCTACCTGCCCGAGGGCGCGGCCGAGGTGCAGCGCGTGATCGCCAATTACCTGCGCGCGCAGGCCGGCTCGCTGGCCGTGGCAGGACGCGCGTGGCTGCACGGCATTCTTTTCTCGTACGTGGGCCTGATCATCGGCAGCCTGGCCGCCGTGGCCCACGCGCCGATGCGGCGCCTGCCGCTGGCCGAACAGCTCCACCGGCGCGTGCAGACCTTCGGCGAGGCCTTCGCCCAGATCGTGGCGGCCCAGTTCTGGATCGCGGCCTTCAACACGCTGCTGACGGCCATCTTCCTGCTCTTCATCATGCCGCTGTGGGACGCGCACCTGCCCTACACGCCGGCGCTCATCACCCTCACCTTCCTGGCCGGCCTGGTGCCGATCGTGGGCAACCTGGTGTGCAACTCGGTGATCACGCTGGTGGGGCTGTCGGTGTCGCCGGTCACTGCCGCGGCCTGCCTGATCTTCCTGATCGTGATCCACAAGGCCGAGTACGTCATCAATGCCAAGGTGGTGGGCGCGCGCACGCAGATGAGCGTGTGGGAGCTGCTGGCGGTGATGTTCGTGGCCGAGGCGGTCTTCGGGCCCGCGGGGCTGGTGGCGGCACCCCTGTACTACGCGTACCTGAAGAAAGAGCTGCAGGCGGCTTCGCTGGTCTGACGGGGCTTTCGCCCTGGCCGATGTCCTGATCTGATCGATTCTGGTCCGGTGCCGAGCGGACCGGAAGTTGGCGTAGCGAAAGAATGAGCGGCATCATCCCCTCCGCTCCCGCCTGCGAGCCCCGCCATGAAAACCTGTCTGATAGTGATCGACGCCCAGGAGTCGTTCCGCCAGCGCGCCTACTGGAACGAAAGCCAGGCCGCGCCCTACTTCGCCGCGCAGAACGCGCTGATCGAAGGCGCCGCCGCCTCGGGCATTCCCATCGTGCGGGTCTTCCACACCGACGAACCCGCCGATGCCAGCAACCCCTTCGCGGTCGAATCGGGCCATGTGCGCCCCATCGGCGGGCTGGCCGCCTTCGATGCCGCCGCCACTTTCACCAAGCACCGCCACAGCGCGCTGGTCAACAGCGGGCTGGACGTGTGGCTCACGCAGAACGGCATCGGCCGGCTGATCGTGAGCGGCATCCGCACCGAGCAATGCTGCGAGACCACCACCCGCCACGCCTCCGACCTGGGCTGGGAGGTCGACTACGTCACCGACGCCACCCTCACCTTCGACATGAAGCATCCCGACGGCAGCCCGCTGGCCGCCGCCGACATCAAGGCCCGCACGGCCGCCGTGCTGCATGGCCGATTCGCCACCGTCTGCACCGTGGCGCAGGCGCTAGAGCGGGCCGTGGCATGAACGGCATGAACGGCATGACCAGGCGCGTTCTGATCCTCGCGTTCGACGGCGTCGAGGCGCTGGACTTCGCCGGCCCCTTCGAGGTGTTCACCACTGCGAGCCGGGTCGGGCAGCGGCTGCGGCCGGGCTCGCCGGCGCTGTTCGAGGTCGCTTCGGTGGCCCACGCCGCCGCAGGCCAGCCCATTCAGGCGCGCGCCGGCCTGCAGTTGCTGGCCAACCACACGCTGGCCGACAGCCCGGCGGCCGACGTGCTGATCGTGCCTGGCGGCGTGGTCGATGCGCCCATGGCCAGCCCGCAGACGCTGCGCTGGATAGCCGATCAGGCGGACCGCGCGAAGATCGTCGCCTCCGTCTGCACCGGCGCCTTCCTGCTGGCCCAAAGCGGCGTGGTGACCGACGACCCGGTCACGACCCACTGGGAAGACATCGCCGAGCTGCGCGAGCGCTTCCCCTCGCTCGACGTGCGCGAGGACGTGCGCTGGGTGGACAACGGCCGCATCGTCAGCTCGGCAGGCATCAGCGCCGGCATCGACATGAGCCTGCACCTCGTCGAGCGGCTGGCCGGGCTCGAACTCGCCGAGCGCACCGCGCACCAGATGGACTACGAATGGAACCGCAGCAATCCGAGCCAGCCCCCATCCGCGTAGTGTTCGTCCTCCTGCCCGGGAGCCTCGTGCTCGACTGGGCCGGGCCGGCGGAGGCGCTGCGCATCGCCAACCAGCGGCTGCGCGCGGCGGGGCGGCCCGAGCGCTTCGCCATCGAATTCGCCAGCCCCCGGCCGACGGCCATGGGCTCGGTGGGCGTGGCGCTGGCCGGGCTCTCGCCGCTGCCCACGGCCTGGGACGGCTCCGGCTGGGTCGTGCTGGTGGGCCTGCCGGGCGACACCATCGCCATCGACAACCCCGAGACACAGGACCTGCTGCACTGGCTGCGCGGCCTGCGCTTCGAGCGCGGCCGGCTGGAGCTGGTGACGGTCTGCGCCGGCGCCGTGCTGGCCGCGTACGCCGGGGCGCTGGCGGGCCGTCGCGCCACCACGCATCACCATCACCTGGGCGAATTGCGCGAGGTGGAGCCGCGCTGCGACGTGGTGAGCAACCGCGTATTCGTGATCGATCCGCCGCTCTACAGCAGCGCGGGCGTGACCACCGGCATCGACCTGATCCTGCACCGCATCGGCGAGCTGTGCGGCGAGGCGCTCGCGGCGCAGGTCGCGCAGTCGATGGTGATGCCGCTGCGCCGCGGGCCGCACGATCCGGAGCTCTCGCCCTTCCTCGCATACCGCAACCACCTGCACGCCGCCCTGCATCGCGTGCAGGACGCCGTGAGCGAACGGCCGCAGGCCGACTGGAACGTGCCGCGCATGGCCGAGGTGGCGCATACGTCGGCGCGGCACCTCACGCGGCTCTTCGTCGAGCATGCGGGCGTGGCGCCGCTGGCCTACCTGCGGCGGCTGCGGCTCGCGACGGCCCAGCTGGCGCTGGCCTCGGGCGCGAGCGTCACGCGGGCGGCGGAGCAGTCGGGCTTCGGCTCCCGACACGCAGCTACGCCGCGCATGGCACCAGTTCGGGCTGCCGGGATCGCCGTCGGAAGCGGGTTCGTCTTCCCGCGCCTGACGCCGCTCAGTGCCAGACGCCCGCGGGCGCCGGACCCGGCACGCGCAGCAGCCTGTCGTCGCCGATCTCCAGCAGCCGGTTGGCCGCGTAGCTGTTCTGCGAATCGGGCTCCAGCGCGGCGCTGACCAGCGGCGACAGCGGCTGCGCCAGCGACACGTAGAAACTGCCCGGCTGCACCACCGCACGGCCGTGGCGCAGCCGCACGCGGAAGCTGCGGATCGCCTCGCCGTCCTCGATGGCGCCACGCGCATCCTGCCGCTGGCCGTCGGCCTGCGAGAGGATCTCGTAGCGCTCCACCGACCACGGCGCCGCGCCGTCGATGCGCTCCACGCGCACGCCCAGCATCTGCAGGCGCTGCACGGCCACGGTCTCGCTCGACGCGAGCAAATAGCCGCAGGGGCGCGGGCGCGCATTGACGATCTTCAGCGGCTCGGCGGCGCGCCAGTCGACGTCGACGGCCTTGTCCTCGCCGGTTTTCGCATCGAGGAATTCGAGGCGCTGCTTCGCCGGCGTCTGCCAGGCCTCGACCACCAGGTCGCCACGGCAGGCGTCGGCCTTGGCGCGCTGGCCGGCCTGCGCGGTGAGCTGCATCAGCGCCGGCCCCTGCTTAGCGGCCGTCTCGATGACCGTGGTGGCCGCCAGCACCTGCGTGTGCACGCGGCGCGCGAAATGCGCCCGGCCCAAGCCCACTCCGCGCACCTCGAGCAGCAGGCTCACGGCCTGGTGCAGCGCGCTCACGTTGCGGCCGGTGTCGGGCTGCACGCCGCCCATCGACACCGTGCGATCGTCAGACTTGCCACCGGAGGTGGTGTGGTACTTGAAGCCCTGCAGCCCGGCCCGCGCGAAGGCCGACTGGATGGCGTCGACGTAGTCGCGCTGCGCGCTCGCGGCGATGGCAGCGTCGAGGTTGCCCACGGTGGCGGGCTGCAGCAGGCCGTCGTATTTCATGACGGCGCCGAACTTGTCGATCCAGCGCCCGCCGACGGTGAACTCGTGCAGGTCGAGCACCACCTGCGGCGCGTAGCGCAGGGTGGCCGCTGCGATCACGCGTGCCTCGGGCGTGCGCAGCAGCAGGTGGTCGCGGTTCACGTCGATGCCGTTGGCGGTGACGCGGGTGAAGCGCTCGGCGCCGTCGGGGTTGCCGCGCGGCACCAGCACGAGGTTGACCTTCTTGAGCAGCGCCGAGCCCGGCTCCGTGGCGAACTGCTGCGCCAGCGCCAGCACCGCCTCGCCGCCGGCCGGCTCGTTGCCGTGCTGCTGGCCGATCACCATCACCGTGGGCCGGGCCGGATCGACGCGGCCCTGCTCGGCCAGCACCACCAGCGGCATCTCGCGGCCCTGCTGCGACATCCCGATGCGCTCGACGCGCACGTTGGGCGACTGGCGCGCCAGCTCGTCCAGGAAGGCCAGCACTTCGGCATGCGAGGGGAAGTCGGTGCGGCCCGCGCGAAAGCCCGGCGTGGCGTAGCTCACCGGCGGATCGGGAAAGCGCGCGGCGATGGCCGGCGGCTCGACCCACGACTTGGAAGGATCGAATTGCGCCTGAGCCGAGGCGGCCGGCAGCAGAACGAGACCGAAGGCGCACAGGCGCTGGAGGGAGGGGGCACGCAGCATGGCTGCGCATTCTGCTCCGGCGCGGCCCTGAATGGGTTCAGATGGGGTTCAGTTCGTCGCTCAGTTCGCAGCGGACGTGCAGGCCCGGGCGCGCGCCAGCAGCAGCGCTCGCTCGCGGGTGTTGCGAGTGAGCGTCGCGGCGCGGTCGAACTCCCTGCGCGCCTCGTCGAAGCGGCCGAGCTTGAAGAGCAGGTCACCGCGCACCGTCGGCAGCAGGTGGTAGCCCTTGAGCGCAGGCTCGTCGAGCAGCGCATCGGCCAATTCCAACCCGGACGCCGGGCCGAAGGCCATCGACAGCGCCACCGCCCGATTGAGTTCGACGATGGGCGACGGCGCGAGCTCGGCCAGCGCGTCGTACAGGGCGGCGATACGGCCCCAGTCGGTCTCGCCGGCGGTGCGGGCGCGGCCGTGGCAGGCGGCGATGGCGGCCTGCAGCGCATAGGGGCCGAGCGCTTCGCCCAGCGACTCGGCTCGCGCGAGCGCGGCGAGGCCGCGGCGGATCAGCATCTGGTCCCAGCGCGCGCGGTTCTGCTCCAGCAGCAGCACCGGCTCGCCCGAGGGCCCCATGCGCGCGGCCGTGCGCGAGGCCTGTATCTCCATCAGCGCGACCAGCCCGTGCACCTCGGATTCCTTCGGCACCAGCTCGGCCACGATGCGGCCCAGGCGCAGCGCTTCCTCGCACAGCGAGGGGCGCATCCAGTCGTCGCCGGCGGTGGCCGAGTAGCCCTCGTTGAAGACCAGGTAGATCACCTCAAGCACCGAGGCAAGCCGTGCCTCCAGCTCGTGCCGGCGCGGCACCTCGAAGGGCACGCGCGCCTCGGCCAGGGTGCGCTTGGCGCGCACGATGCGCTGCGCCACCGTGGCCTCGGGCACGAGGAAGGCGCGGGCGATCTCGTCGGTGGTCAGGCCGCCCATCACCCGCAGCGTGAGCGCCACCCGCGCCTCGGTCGAGAGCACCGGGTGGCAGGCGGTGAACACCAGCCGCAGCAGGTCGTCGCCGATGTCGTCGTCCAGCGCGGCATCGACGGCCTCGGCGAAGTCATCCTGCGCCATCTCGTGCTGCGCGTCGATCTCGCGACCGATCTCACCGGCCTTGTGCTCGGCCAGCTGCAGGTGGCGCAGGCGGTCGAGGGCGCGGCGCTTGGCCACGGCCGTGAGCCAGGCGGCGGGGTTGTCGGGCACGCCCGATTCGCTCCATTGCTCCAGGGCCGAGACCAGCGCGTCCTGGGCCAGCTCTTCGGCCAGGCCCACGTCGCGCACCATCCGCGCGACGGTGGCGATGATTTTCGCGGACTCGATGCGCCACACCGCCTCGATCGTGCGGTGGATGGCGGCAACCTCGGCGCGGCCCTCGGCCTGGCTCATGCCCCGGGCTTCTTCACCGCCTGCATCGAGGTGAATTCGCCGGCCACCGCCTGCACGTCGGCCGGGAAATCTTCCATCTCCTGGATCTGGCGCACCTCGATGACCTCGTTGTCGCCGCCCGGGCAGCGGCTGGCCCACTCGATGGCGGCGGCGCGCGAGGGCACGTCGATGATCCAGAAGCCGCCCAGCACCTCCTTCGCCTCGGCGAAGGGGCCGTCGACGACCTTGGGCTTGCGGTTCTTGAAGCTCACGCGCGCGCCCATCGAGGGCGGGTGCAGGCCGTCGCAGCTGACCAGCACGCCGGCCTTCTGCAGCGACTCGTTGTAGGCCATCATGGCCGACACCGCCTCGACGTCGGGCGCGGTGCCGGGCGCGGCGTTCTCGTAGCCGTGGGGAATCATCAGCATCATGAATCGCATGGTGTGTCTCCTTCGGTGCGGGGGCGGGGCCGGCTCAGCCGCCAGCCTTGGTGCGGGCCTCGGTCTCGGCGCGCAGGCGGTCTTCCTGGGCGAGCAGCTCGGGGGTCATGGAGTCGCCGAAGTCGGCGGCCTCGAACACCTGGCGGATCTCGATCTCGCCTTCCTGGAATGGGCTGCGCTTGATCCACTCGATGGCCTCCTCCTTCGACTTGCACTGGAACAGCCAGAAGCCGGCCAGCAGCTCCTTGGTCTCGGCGAAGGGGCCGTCGATGACGGTGCGCTTGGCCGGTCCCTCGCAGCGCACGCGCACGCCCTTGGAACTGGGGTGCAGGCCCTCGCCCGCCAGCAGCACGCCGGCCTTGACCAGTTCCTCGTTGAACTTGCCCATGGCGGTGAGGATTTCGGTGCTGGGCATCACGCCGGCTTCGGAATCCGCGTTGGCCTTGACCAGAATCATGAATCGCATCTCGTTTCTCCTGAAGGTTGATGGTGGTGAAGCGGCGTCGGAAATTGCCTGCTCCTGTTCACACGTCGGACGAGCTGAAGCCGGATCGACACGGATGTGCCGATCTATTTGTAATTTTGTGTTTCCGAAATTCGGAGGGCGGGCACCGGGATTCAGGGCAGATAGCCGCAGAAGCGCAACACATGGCCGTCCGGCTCCCGGATCGCGAATTCGCGCAGCCCCCACGGCTGGGAGACGGGCGGCTCGATGACCGTCACGCCGCGCTTCACATAGGCGGCGTGCAGGCCGTCGATGTCCTTACCGACGTGGATCACGATCTCGCCGCGCCAGGGTTTCGCCTCGCGCGCGTTGCATTGCCACAGCCGCAAGTAGACCGGGTCACCGTAGCTGCGGTCGCCCTTCTTCACCCGGGCGTAGCTGGGCGGCTCGCCGGCAATGAAGTCGAGCTCGAAGCCCAGCACGTCGCGGAACCACCGCGCGGCGCGGGTGACGTCGGATACCGGCAGCACGGGCTGCACGCCGTGGAACTGATGCAATGTGCCCAGGTCGGGCGCAGGGCTGACGCCGGCCTGGGTGCTCATGCGGTTCAGCTGGCCAAGCGGCGCAGCGTGGCGACGCGCTCGGCGATCGCGTCGAGGTCAAGCGCGTCCTCGGCCTTCGCGAGGTAGGTTTCGAGGTCGCGCACGGCCGATGCGGTATTGCCCTGCTCGGCGTGCGCGACACCGCGGTCGCGGTACTCGCCCCAGGCGCTGGGCAACAGGGCGATGAGGCGGTCCTGCACGGCGATGACGCGCTGCCAGTCTTCCTGCGCGTGATGCACCTCCTTCAGGTTGCGCAACATGCGGGCGATGATCTCGCGCGGGCTCGCGGGCTGCAGGTAGAGGCCCAGCGGCACGTCGAAGTCGCCCACCAGCCCGTTGCCGCGCTTGTAGGGCTCGAGCCGCTCGCTCAGTTCCTCGCGCGAGAGCGACTTGCCGGTGAACGGGTCGATCACCACCTGCCCCTTGGGCAGCGTCACCTTGAGCATGAAGTGCCCCGGAAACCCGATGCCGCGCGCCTGCAGGCCCAGGCCCTGAGCCAGCTCCATCCACAGCACGGCCAGCGAGATCGGGATGCCGCGGCGGGTGCGCAGCACGGCGTTCAGGTAGCTGTTGTCGGGGTCGTAGTAGTCGTTGACGTTGCCGCCGAAGTTCAGGTCGTTGAAGAAGAACTGGTTCAGCGCCCGCAGGCGGGCCAGGGGCGCCGCGTCGGCGGGCAGGCGGCGCTTGAGACGGGCCAGGAGCTGGTCGACGTCGCCCAGCACCTGTTGCACGTCGAGATCGGGGTATTCGTCCTGCGCCAGGCTGGCGGCGGCCTCGAGCAGCGGGAACTGGTCGTCGCTGCGGACCAGCGATTCGAAATACTCCAGGGCGGTGGGAACCTGAAAGCTGAACGTCATGTGGCTTTGTAGAGGAGCAATTCGGGAGCGTCAAGGAGGGGCACACGCGTATTGCGCCCGCCTGAAAAGCCCCGGCAGGGCCTCAGCGGCGGACGAAGCTGCGCAGCCGAACGCCGACCGCCGCCAGTACGCCGAAATACAGCAGCGCCGAGCCGGCGACCAGCGCGGCCAGCAGGCCGATGCGCAGCAGGCGCTGCTCGCGCAGGGCGACCCAGTCGAAATGCGCCGAGCCCCAGACCAGCAGCCCCGCAAGCACCGCCGTGCCGGCAACGACCTGGAACGCGAACCTGCCCCAGCCCGGCTCGGGCTTGTAGCTGCCCCGCCGGATCAGCCCGACCAGCAGCCACGCCGCGTTGACCAGCGCGCCGATGGCGATCGTCAGCGTGAGCGCCGCGTGCTGCAGCACCGGCACCAGGAAGACGTTGAGGATCTGCGTCAGCACCAGCACGCCCACCGCGATGAGCATCGGCGTGCGCGTGTCGTGCTTGGCGTAGTAGCCCGGCGCGAGCACCTTCACCGCCACGATGCCGACGAGCCCGACGCCGTAGCCCATCAGCGCCAGGGTGGTGCGGCCCACGTCCTCGCCGGAATACGCGCCGTTGTGGAAGAGCACCGCCACCAGCGGCTTGGCGAACAGCAGCAAGGCGATGGCGCATGGCGCCGACAGCAGCACCACGAGGCGCAGGCCCCAGTCGAGCAGCGAGGAATAGCGCGCATCGTCCTTGGCGGCGCGGGCGCCGGCCAGCTGAGGCATCAGCACCACGCCCAGCGCCACGCCCAGCATGGCGGTCGGGAACTCCATCAGCCGGTCGGCATTGGTGATCCAGGTGACGCTGCCCACCGCAAGGTGCGAGGCGATCTGCGTGTTGATGAGCAGCGAGATCTGCGCCACGCTCACGCCCAGCAGCGCCGGCAGCATGAGCTTGAGCACCTTGCGCGTGTTCGGGTCGGTCCAGGCGGTGCGCAGCGCCCGCAGGCTCATGCCCAGGCGCGGCAGCAGGCCCAGCTTGCGCAATGCGGGAATCTGCAGGGCCAGCTGCAGCACGCCGCCGGCCATGACGCCCACGCACTGGGCGTAGATCGGCTCGATGCCCCAGTGCCGGAAAAGCGGTGCCCCGACCACGATCGACAAGATCAGCGCCACGTTGAGCAGCACCGGCGACGCCGCCGGCACCGCGAACTTGCGCCAGGTGTTGAGGATGCCGCCCGCCAGCGCCACCAGCGACATGAAGCCGATGTACGGGAACATCCACCGCGTCATGACCACGGCGGCGTCGAAGCCGGGCAGCCCGCTGGCCATGGCCCAGACCAGCAGCGGCGCGCCGGCCACGCCGGCCACGCAGACGATCACCAGCGTCCAGGTCAGCAGCGTGGCGACGTGGTCGATGAGCTGGCGGGCGCCCTCGTCGCCCGCTTCGGTCTTGCGGGCGGCCAGCACCGGCACGAAGGCCTGGCTGAAGGCGCCCTCGCCGAAGACGCGCCGGAACAGGTTCGGGATGCGGAATGCGACGTTGAAGGCGTCGGTCAGCGCGCTGACGCCGAAAACCGAGGCGAAGAGCACGTCGCGCACGAGGCCCGTGATCCGCGAGGCGAGGGTCAGCAGGGAGACGGTGGAGGCGGATTTGAGCAGGGACACGGGGGCCGAGTTTAGGCCCCGCCGGAGCCCCGAAACGCCCGGATTCGGCGGAAAAGCCAACCCAGCCTATAATGGAGGGCTTTGCTGCATCATCCTCAGACACCTAAGGACATAAATCATGGCATCCGCCAAGCCCAAGAAAAAGAACCCGCGCCTCGCCTCCGGCCGTAAGCGCGTCCGCCAGGACACCAAGCTGAACGCTGCGAACACCTCGCTGCGTTCCAAGTACCGTACCGCTGTCAAGAACGTCGAAAAGGCTGTTCTGGCTGGCGACAAGACCAAGGCAAGCGAGCTGTTCGCGAAGGCCCAGAGCATCGTCGACGCGATCGCCGACAAGGGCATCTTCCACAAGAACAAGGCCGCCCGCGACAAGAGCCGCCTGTCGGCCAAGGTCAAGGCCCTCGCCCTCGCGCCTGCAAAGGCCGCCGCCTGACACCTGTCAGGCAAGCCCGGGACCGGAATCCTCCGGTCCGCCGTTTGATCGGGGTGCGCTGCAGCAAAAGTGAAAAACCGCCTTCGGGCGGTTTTTTCATGCCCGAACGTTTCGCGAGCCAGGGAAGTCAGGCGAGGAACGGGCAAAGAAAAAGGCCTGTCAGGCCTTTTTCGGGGGGATGGGTGCGTCGGGCACCAGGCAGGCTTCGGCCACCTGCAGGTCGTTGTCTCTCGCGAAGTTCACGCAGAAGTCCCAGGCCATCGGCTCGGCGTCGCGCAGGGCGCGGTTCACGACCACGCACTTCACGCCGTTGATGGTCGTCGGGATGCACCAGGGCGAATAGCTCAGGTAGCTGCCCGGAAAGGCGCCGCCGGGCCGGAAGGAGCTCATCACGCCGGCCAGACGCTCGGCCCAATCGCTCGGGCGAAAGGTCCGGCCATCCTTGGTGATGCCCTGGATGAAGATTTCTTTGGCTGTGGGGGAAATCATCGTTGAATGAGGCGACCGGAGCAGGTGCTGCGGTGCAGCAAGCGATTCTATCCGCGCCCCTTTTTGCATCCTGAACATGGGGCATTGCTGTGATGCGCAATCCTCAACGAAGCCGTCAAACCACGCGCCTAGAATCCGCCTTCCCTATCTGGAGAACCTGAATGAGCGCTACCGCCCAGCCCACCTCGCCCCACGTCATGAACACCTACGGTCGCCTGCCGATCGCGCTGTCGCACGGTCAGGGTTGCCGAGTCTGGGACACCGCGGGCAAGGCGTATCTCGACGGCCTCGGCGGCATCGCGGTGAACACGCTGGGCCACAACCATCCCGAGCTGGTGCCCGCGCTGCAGGACCAGCTGACCAAGCTGATCCACAGCTCCAACTACTACCACGTGACCGGCCAGGAACAGCTCGCCACCAAGCTGACCGAGATCTCCGGCCTCACCAATGCCTTCTTCTGCTGTACCGGCCTCGAAGCCAACGAAGCCGCCCTCAAGCTGGCGCGCAAGTTCGGGCACGACAAGGGCATCGAGCGCCCCGAGATCGTCGTCTACGAAGCCGCCTTCCATGGCCGCAGCATCGCCACCCTCTCGGCCACCGGCAATCCCAAGGTGCAGGCCGGCTTCGGCCCGCTGGTCGAGGGCTTCATCCGCGTGCCGCTGAACGACATCGAGGCGCTGAAGAAGGCCACCGAAGGCAATCCGAACGTGGTCGCGGTGTTCTTCGAGACCATCCAGGGCGAAGGCGGCATCAACCCGATGCGCTGGGAATACCTCCAGCAGGTGCGCAAGCTGTGCGACGAGCGCGACTGGCTCATGATGATCGACGAGGTGCAGTGCGGCATGGGCCGCACCGGCAAGTGGTTCGCCCACCAGTGGGCGGGCATCAAGCCCGACGTGATGCCGCTGGCCAAGGGCCTGGGCTCGGGCGTGCCGATCGGCGCCGTGGTGGCCGGCCCCAAGGCCGCCAACATCTTCGGCCCCGGCAACCACGGCACCACCTTCGGCGGTAACCCGCTGGCCATGCGCGCCGGCGTCGAGACCATCCGCATCATGGAAGAGCAGAACCTGCTCGAGAACGCCGCCACCGTGGGCGCCCACCTGAAGTCGGCGCTGGAGCGCGAACTCGGCGGCCTGTCGGGCGTGAAGGAAATCCGCGGCCAGGGCCTGATGATCGGCATCGAGCTCGACCGCCCCTGCGGCGTGATCCTCAACCGCGCGTGCGACGCCGGCCTGCTGCTGAGCGTGACGGCCGACAAGGTGATCCGCCTGGTGCCGCCGCTCATCCTGAGCGTCGCCGAGGCCGACGAGATCGTCGCGATCCTCGCGCCCATCGTCAAAAACTTCCTGTCGGAGCCTGCTGCCCAATGACGACGACCGCGCCCGCCATCAGGCACTATCTGCAGTTCTCGGACTTCACGGCCGACGAATACGCCTACCTCTTCGATCGCATGGCGATCATCAAGAAGAAGTTCAAGACCTACGAGAAGCACCAGCCGCTGGTCGACCGCACGCTGGCCATGATCTTCGAGAAGGCCAGCACGCGCACCCGCGTGAGCTTCGAGGCGGGCATGTACCAGCTCGGCGGCAGCGTCGTGCACCTGACTACCGGCGACAGCCAGCTCGGCCGCGCCGAGCCCATCGAGGACAGCGCCAAGGTCATCAGCCGCATGGTCGACCTGGTGATGATCCGCACCTACGAGCAGACCAAGATCGACGCCTTCGCCGCGCACTCGCGCGTGCCCGTCATCAACGGCCTGACCAACGAGTTCCATCCCTGCCAGATCCTGGCGGACATCTTCACCTACATCGAGCATCGTGGGTCGCAAGGCGCCGGAGGCGACGTGCTTTCCTGCCTCAGGGGCAAGACGGTCGCGTGGGTCGGCGACGGCAACAACATGGCCAACACCTGGCTGCAGGCGGCCGAAATCCTGGGCTTCACGGTGCACGTGAGCACGCCCAGCGGCTACGAGGTCGACCAGTCGATCGCCGGCATCCGCTCGGGCGACAGCTACAAGGTCTTCAAGGATCCGATGGAAGCCTGCCGCGGCGCAGACCTCGTCACCACCGACGTCTGGACCAGCATGGGCTACGAGGCCGAGAACGAGGCGCGCCGCAAGGCCTTTGCCGACTGGTGCGTCGACGAGGAAATGATGCGCGCGGCCCAGCCCGACGCCCTCTTCATGCACTGCCTGCCCGCCCACCGCGGCGAGGAAGTGCAGGCCGAGGTCATCGACGGGCCGCAGTCGGTGGTGTGGGACGAGGCGGAGAACCGCCTGCACGCCCAGAAAGCGCTGATGGAGTTCCTGCTGCTCGGCAGGCTCTGATCCGGCGGGCGCCGCAACATGTCCGATTGCCAGCAATGCGGCGCCTGCTGCGCCAGCTATCGCGTCGACTTCAGCGTCTACGAGCTCGACGAGAACGGCGGCAAGGTGCCCTCGGGCCTCGCCGTCGAGGTGAACGACGCCATCTGCCGCATGCGGGGCACCGACCACGCATCGCCGCGCTGCGCGGCACTCACCGGCAAGATCGGCCAGTCGGTGGGCTGCGGCATCTACGAATGGCGGCCGAATCCGTGCCACGAGTTGGAGGCCGGCAGCGACGCTTGCGAGCGTGCGCGGGCCCGGCACGGGTTGCCGGCGCTGCACTGATCACGGCCCCGGCTTCAACTCGTCACGCCTGGTGTTGGAAATAACCGACACCACGACCCCTCGCCCGGCGCTAACTTCGCGCCATGCGTTCACAGCAACCCCGCCTCCAGATCTGGGACATCTCGCCGCCCGTGCATGAAGGCGCGCCGGTCTTTCCCGGCGACACGCCCTACCAGCAGCGCTGGGCCGCGACCATTTCGCCGGGCAGCCCGGTCAACGTCAGCGAGATCAAGCTCTCGCCCCACGTCGGCGCGCATGCCGACGCCCCGCTGCACTACGACCCCGAAGGCCAGACCATCGGCGACGTCGACCTGACGCCCTTCCTCGGCCCCTGCCGCGTGATCCACGCCATCGACAAGGGCCCGCTGATCGAGTGGGAGCACATCGCCCACGCCGTCGACAGCACCCTGCCGCAGCGCGTGCTGGTGCGCACCTACGCCGCCATGCCGGTCGGCCGCTGGGACCCCGAACTCGCCGCCTACGCGCCCTCAACCGTCGAGCGCCTGGCCGCCATGGGCGTGAAGCTCATCGGCATCGACACCGCCAGCATCGACCCGGCCGACAGCAAGACGCTGGAAAGCCACCAACGCATCCGCCGCCTCGACCTGCGCGTGCTCGAGAACCTCGTGCTCGACGACGTGCCCGAAGGCGACTACGAACTCATCGCGCTGCCGCTCAAGCTGGTGAGCGCCGATGCCTCCCCCGTTCGCGCCGTGCTGCGCGAACTTCCTCGCTGAAACCTCCGCCATGACGACCCTTGAAGACTGCCGCGCGCTCGACGCGCAAGACCCGCTGCGCGCCCTGCGCGACCAATTCACCATTCCCGAGGGCGTGCTCTACCTCGACGGCAACTCGCTCGGCGTGATGCCCAAGGCCGCGCCGGCGCGCATCGCCGAAGTGGTGACCCAGGAATGGGGCGAAGGCCTCATCCGCTCCTGGAACACCGCGAGTTGGTTCGACCTGCCCCAGCGCCTGGGCGACAAGGTGGCCCGCCTGATCGGCGCCGCGCCCGGCGAGGTGGTGTGCACCGACAGCACGTCCGTCAATCTCTACAAGGTGCTGTTCGCCGCGCTTTCGCAGCAGAAGGACAGCGGCCGCAAGCTGGTGGTCAGCGAGCGCAGCAACTTCCCGACCGACCTCTACATCGCCGAATCGCTGTGCCGCGAGCGCGGCTTCACGCTGAAGCTGATCGACGCGACCGAATTGCCCGGCGTGCTGACAGAGGACGTGGCCGTGCTGATGCTCACGCACGTCAACTACCGCACCGGCGCCATGCACGACATGAAGGCCGTCACCGCCGCGGCGCACGCCGTGGGCGCGCTCACCGTGTGGGACCTCGCGCACAGCGCGGGCGCCGTGCCCGTGGCGCTGAACGAGGCCGACGCCGACTACGCCATCGGCTGCGGCTACAAGTACCTCAACGGCGGCCCCGGCGCACCGGCCTTCGCCTGGGTGCACACGAAGCACGCGGGCCAGTTCGAGCAGCCGCTGTCCGGCTGGTGGGGCCACGCGGCGCCTTTCGAGTTCACGCCGCACTACCGCCCTGCTCCAGGCGTGGGCCGCTATCTGTGCGGCACGCAGCCGATCATCGCGCTGGCGGGGCTCGAATGCGGTCTCGACACGGTGCTCGCGGCCGAGTCGTTCAACGGCGACCATGGCCCGATGTCGGCGCTGCGCGCCAAGTCGCTCGCGCTGACCGACATGTTCATCAGGCTGGTCGAGGAGCGCTGCGCCGGCCACGGCCTCTCGCTGGTCACGCCGCGCGACCATGCCCGGCGCGGCTCGCAGGTCTGCCTGAGCAGGGAGGAAGGCGCCTACGCCATCGTGCAGGCACTGATCGCGCGCGGCGTCATCGGCGACTACCGCGCCGGCGACTCGCAGATGCCCGACATCCTGCGCTTCGGCTTCACGCCGCTGTACATCGGCTTCGAGGACGTGTGGGACTCGGTCGAGCACCTCGTGCAGGTGCTCGAAACGGGCGAATGGAAGCGAGCCGAATTCAACCGCAAGAACGCAGTCACCTGAGCAACGCCCCATGAACCACCGATTGATCGCTTTCTTTGCATCGCTCCTGATGCTGGCTGCCCCGGCATTTGCGCAGCAGCCGAGCTTCACCTTGCCCCAGCTCAAGGCCTTCGTCGCCATGTCTCCCGACGCCTTCCGCCAGGAGATCAAGCGCCAGGGCTTCTCTTACCGCGACAAGACCACGACCGAGTGGGTCAGCATGATCGAGTACGACAAGTTCGCCGACGACCACACCACCAACGTCATGAAGTCCACCTATGTGGAAAGCCGCGCCGCCGAGAACAGCATCCAGCTCTCGACGACCGACAAGGCTGCCTTCGACGTGCTCGTCAAGGAAGCTCGCGCCACGGGCTACGCACCGGGCGAGAAGGGCCGCATTCCCGGCGGCGAGACCTACCAGGAGTTCAAGCGCAAGGACGAAGTCGTGCGCTTCGTCTATCCGAAGAAAGAATCCGGCATGGGCCGGGTCTCCTACACCGCCGTGGTCTGGCGATGACCCGCCAGCAAGCATCATGAGCACCGAAAAGACAACCACAGAGAACATCGTCCACGAGGAGAAGGCCCAGCTGGACTTCAGCAAGTCCATGAGCTACGGCGACTACCTGCACCTCGACGAGATCCTCAACGCGCAGCATCCGCTGTCGCCCGCGCACGACGAGATGCTCTTCATCGTGCAGCACCAGACCAGCGAGCTCTGGATGAAGCTGATGCTGCACGAGCTGCACGCCGCCATCGCCTGCATCGCGCAGGAAAAACTGCCTGACGCCTTCAAGATGCTCGCGCGCGTGAGCCGCATCATGGAACAGCTGGTCAACGCATGGACCGTGCTGTCGACCATGACGCCGCCCGAGTACACGGCGATGCGCCCCTACCTCGCCAACTCCAGCGGCTTCCAGAGCGCGCAGTACCGCTGCATCGAGTTCGCGCTCGGCAACAAGAACGCCGCCATGCTCAAGCCGCACGCGCACCGCGCCGACCTGCTGGCGCAGGTCGATGCCGCATACCGCGCGCCGTCGCTCTACGACGAGTCGCTGCGCCTGCTCGCGCGCCACGGCCTGCCCGTGCCCGCCGACCGGCTGGAGCGCGACTGGACCCAGCCCTATGAGCCGAGCGACGGCGTGGAGGCGGCCTGGCTCACGGTCTACCGCAACCCGCACGACCACTGGGACCTCTATCAGCTCGGCGAGAAGCTCACCGACCTGGAAGACGCCTTCCGCCTCTGGCGCTTCCGCCACGTGACGACGGTGGAGCGCGTGATCGGCTTCAAGCGCGGCACCGGCGGCACCGGCGGCGTGAGCTACCTGCGCAAGATGCTCGACGTGGTGCTGTTTCCCGAGATCTGGAAGCTGCGCACGGATCTGTAGCCTTCGTCCACTGCAAACGCCCTCATGAAGCTGGGGTGGCCCGGATTGCTCCGCGAGCGCAAAGCGCTACATTTTTGGAAAACAACGGAGGCCCCAGCCATGAACGACATCCGGTTCACACCCGACGAGCTCTCCACCCTGCGCGAACACGGCATCGTGCTGTTCGCCGAGCGCGTGATCTTCGACGCGCAGCCGCCGATGCCGCAGCAGCAGGTCGATGCGGTGCAGGCCCTTTGCTCAGGCCCTCTTCCCGAAGCGCTGGTCGCGCTCTGGCGGGAAACCGCCGGCGGGCGTCTCGACTACGACCTGTCGCTGGAGATGAACGGCAACCTCGAGGGCATCAGCTGGAGCGAGCTTTTCTGGAACGGCAGCGACGGCTACAACGACCTGCAGGGCTGGATAGAGCACGAGCAGGAACTGGCCGAGGAGGCCGCCGAGGAAAACGGCACGCCCTGGAGCGGCAAGCTCACGCACCTGCCCTTCGGCGGCTTCGAGTACACCGACCGCATCTACGCGGTGGTCGAGCCCGGCGCCGGACACGGCCAGATCGTCGCCTGGAAGAAGGGGCTGCCGCCGGCCTGGACGCACGCGCTTCACGAAGACAGCGTGAACACCGTCGCGCCGGACCTCTTCGGCGCCTTCGCTGCGCTGCGGCTGGACGAAGACCCGCTCGCGCCCACCAGCGACTACTTCTCGGGCCAGACGCTGCTCGGCTACCTCGACGACCGGCACGAGGAACACGGGCTCGACCTCGACCTGATGGACAAGCTGGTGACCTTCTATTGCCGCGCGGTCGTCGACTGGCGCACGCCGCTGGCCGAAGGCACGCTGCGCCACAAGCCGCAGCTGGCGCGCGTGGCCCTGCGCCACGCGATCGCCACCGACGACGCGAAGCTGGTGGCCGAGCTTGCAGCTGCCGGCGTGGACTTCGGCGGGCCGCAGCAAGGCAGCGCGCTGGCCACCGATGTCGCGGTGAGCCACGGGGCCTTCGCGGCCGCCGCTGCACTGGTGCGCGCGGGCGCGCCGGTGGCGGCCGATGCGCTGCGCAACATCGACGGGCAGATCTCGCCCGAGCTCACGAGCGCCCTGCTGGAAAACGGTGCCGAGCCCAGCGTGGCGGCGATCGTCAAGTGCGCGGCCTGCGGCGCGCCGGCGAGCGCCCACCTGATCGCGGAGGCCTGCGCGAAGGCGGGCATCGACGTGCCTGCCGCGTTCATCGCGGAGCGCGACGCGATGCTGCTCGAGCTGGAGAACTCGCTCGCGAAGATGCAGGGCGGCAAGTACGGCCACTACCTCGGGCAGGAAGGGCTGGCCGAGCGCATCGACCACCTGCAGACCTTCAGCTTGTAAAAGGCTCTCCCCCAGGCTTCGCGCACTTCGTGTCGCTGCGCCAACCCCCTCACCGGGGGCAACACCTGCGGCCCGGCAAAGCCGGTTCCGCGGTGTTCCTGGCATCAGGGGCGCTGCCTGGCGCCGATCGGATCTCAGCCGCCGTATAGCCAGGGCTGGTCAAGCAGCTTCGCACCGAGCAGGCGCATCGCCATGTCGCGGCCCAGCCGCACCGGGCCTGTGGCATGGAATATCTCGCCGTTGCGGCGCGCGCGGGCCTGCACCTGTGCGTTGCGAGCCCAGCGCGCCTGGGCGTAACGCGCAAAGGCGGCCGGCACGTCGGCCGCATCCGCGTCGGCCATCGCATCGGCGAGCGCCACCGCGTCTTCGATGGCCATGCCCGCGCCCTGCGCGAGGTACGGCACCATGGGGTGCGCCGCGTCGCCCACCAGCGCGACGCGTTCGTGCGCCATGTCGGCGGGCCCCGTCATCGGAGCGCGGTCGCCCAGCGACCATGCGCGCCAGGCGGGCATGGCGTCGAGCAGCGACTGCAGGCCGGCGCAGCTTCGGCCCATGGCCTGCTTCAGGGCGGTGATGCTGGTGGACTGGTCCCAGTCGCGCGCATCGCCGGCGGGCGCGGACTCGGCGATCACGACCACGTTGAGCCATTCGCCGCGGCGCACCGGATAAGTCACCGCATGCAGGCGCGGACCCAGCCAGACATCGACGCGGCCGCGTCGCAACGCGGCCGGCAAGGCGGATTGCTCGACCAGCGCACGCCAGGCCGTGTGGCCGGTGACGCGCGGCGGCTGCGCGGCGCCGGGGCTGTCAAGCTGCCGCCGCACCATGCTCCACAGGCCGTCGGCCCCGACGACGGCCTCGCCCTCCCAGGCGCGCGCGTCGGTGCTCGAAAGGCAGACGAGGTCGTCGCTGGTTTCCACTTGCCGGATCTGGGCACCGGTCACCAGCGTGCCGGTGCCGCGCGTGCGCACGGCCTCGAGCAGCAGGCCGTGCAGGTCGGCGCGATGAACGCAGAAGTAAGGAGCGCCGTAGCGCTGCTGCATGGCGTCGCCCAGCGGCATGCGGGCCATCTCGGAGCCGCTTTCGGCGCTGTGGACCACCAGCGCCTCCGGCCGCGCCGCGATGGCGGCGAGCCCGGCGCCCAGGTCGAGTTTCTGGAGCCGGCGCGTGACGTTGGGGCCCAACTGCACGCCGGCGCCGATCTCGCCGAAGGCCGCAGCCTGTTCGAACACGTCGGCCCGATGCCGGCCCCGAGCGAGTGCCAGCGCAGTGGCCAGCCCCCCGATGCCGCCCCCGGCGACGAGGATGTGCGCGGGCATCGGTCTCAGCGGCCGTGCGTGGACGGGCTGGGGCTGATGGCCTGGTCGGCTTGCGGTTGCTTGAGGGGGGTCTTGGGAGCGCAGCTCCCGCAGGTGTCGCATGAGCCGCAGCCCGATGTCTTGGCGAGCGAGGCGGCGAGTTCCTTCGCGCGGTCCTCGTCGATCAGGCCGGCGCGCTGCGTGCCGGCCGCAAGCTTCTGCGCGGCGCCGCGGCGCCATCCCGCGGGCATCCAGCGCCAGACCGCGTAGAACGCGGCGGCCGCGACGATCAATCCGACGATCAGTTGTTGCGTCATATCTCAAATACTCCAATCCCGAAGCCTACACCGCGGGGAATACCGCGGAACCGGCTTTGCCGGGCCGCAGGTATTGCCCCCGGCGAGGGGGGTGGCGGCCACACGAAGTGGGCAAGCCTGGGGATGTGCTTTTTTACCCTGCTCCGAGTGCCACCGCAACGTGGTAGGTGATGAAGCAGGCCATGTAGGCCAGCGCGAAAAGATAGCCCGCCATGATCCAGACGTACTTCCACGAGCCGGTCTCGCGCTTCACGGCCGCCAGCGTCGAGATGCACTGCGGCGCGAACACGTACCAGACCAGCAGCGACAGCGCGGTGGCCAGCGTCCAGCTGCCGGCGATCAGCGGCTCCAGCGCACCCGCCACGTCGTCGCCCGTGGCCGACAGCGCATACACCGTGCCGAGCGCGCCCACGGCCACCTCGCGCGCCGCCATGCCGGGCACCAGCGCGATCGAGATCTGCCAGTTGAAGCCGATGGGCGCGAAGATGTGCTCCAGGCCGCGGCCGATCATGCCGGCCAGGCTGTACTGGATGGCCGGGCCGGTCGCGCCTTCGGGCGGCGACGGGAAGGTCGACAGGAACCACAGCAGGATCGTCAGCGTGAGGATGATCGTGCCCACGCGCTGGATGAAGATCCACGCGCGTTCGTACAGGCCCAGCGCCAGGTTGCGCAGGTTGGGCCAGCGGTAGGCCGGCAGTTCCATCAGCAGGGGCGAGTGCTGCGCGTTGTCGCGGAAGCGCTTCATGACCCAGGCCACGGCCATGGCCGAGACGATGCCGAACACGTAGAGCCCGAACAGCACCACGCCCTGCAGGTTGAAGATGCCGCCCACGGTGCGCGCCGGGATGAAGGCCGCGATGAGCAGCGCATACACCGGCAGCCGCGCCGAGCAGGTCATGAGCGGCGCGATCATGATGGTCGTGATGCGGTCGCGCCAGTTGCTGATGGTGCGCGTGGCCATCACGCCCGGAATGGCGCAGGCGAAGCTCGACAGCAGCGGAATGAACGAGCGGCCCGACAGCCCCACCGTGCCCATCACGCGGTCGAGCAGGAAGGCCGCGCGCGGCAGGTAGCCCGAGTCTTCCAGCGCGAGGATGAAGAGGAAAAGAATCAGGATCTGCGGCAGGAAGACGATCACGCCGCCCACGCCCGCGATCACGCCGTCGACCAGCAGGCTCTGAAGCATGCCCTCGGGCATGTAGGTCTTGAGCAGGTTGCCCAGCCCCTCGGTGCCGGCCTTGATGGCGTCCATGGGGACGTTGGCCCAGCTGAACACGGCCTGGAACATCAGGAACATGGTGACGGCCAGCACCAGCATGCCCCACACGGGGTGCAGCACCACGCGGTCGATGCGGTCGCTGGTGGCGAGGCTGCCGACCGGCTCCTTCACCGCGAGGCCGAGGATGCGGCGCACCTCTCGCTGGGTGGCCAGCACGTCGTCGAGGTCCGGCGCCTGCCAGGGTTGCGGCGCGGCGGTGGCCACAGGCGTGTCGAGCGCCTGGAGTAGGCCCTGCGCGCCGCCGGTGTGCACGCCGACGGTCTCGACGACCGGCACGCCCAGTTCGCGCGAGAGCACGGCCGTGTCGACCGCGATGCCCTGCTTCTTCGCCATGTCGGTCATGTTGAGCGCCACCACCATCGGCAAGCCGAGGCGCCTGGCCTCGAGCACCAGCCGGAGGTTCAGGCGCAGGTTGGTGGCGTCGGTGACGCACACCAGCAGGTCCGGCAGCGCTTCCTTGCTCTGGCCGGTGACGATGTCGCGGGTGACGGCCTCGTCGGCGCTCAGCGCATTCAGGCTGTAGGCGCCGGGCAGGTCGAGCACGAAGACACGGCGGCCCGAAGGCGTGCGCAGCGTGCCTTCCTTGCGCTCGACGGTCACGCCCGCGTAGTTGGCGACCTTCTGGCGGCTGCCGGTGAGGAGGTTGAAGAGCGCGGTCTTGCCGCAGTTGGGATTGCCCAGCAGCGCGATGCGCCCCGGCTGGGCGGTGGGTGCGAGGCGGCCCGGGCCCTGGATGACGGCTTCAACCATGGTTGGCGGCTCCCGGCGTGACGTGGATCAGCGCGGCCTCGTGGCGGCGCAGCGCGAAGGTGGTGTGTCCCAGGCGCACCGCCAGCGGCTCGCGCCCCGGGATGCCGCTGGCGACGATGCGCACCGCCTCGCCCGGCACGAAGCCGATTTCGGTCAGGCGCAGCACGAGCTCGCGGTCGTCGGCGTCGGTGGGGCGCGCCACGTCGAGCACGGTGGCCCACTGGTTGTTGGGAAGCTGGTCGAGGCTCAGGGCGACGGTGGCCGGCGCCGTACCGAAATCGTTGGTTCGCACGGTGAGGGGATGCCCTGAATATCGGGCACGCCATTAAGCAAAACCTAGATGCTATCAATTCTCACTCGCGTAAACCTGACCAAATCCCTTCAAAAGCGTCCGAGCATGCCCAAACAGGGGTTTTCGAGCAGTCCGGACGCCGTTTAGCGCCTAAGGATCGAGCAGGACGATGCGCGCGGTCACCGCCGCGCCGTCGACGATGAGTTCGGCCACCGAAATCGGCAGCCTGAACCGCCGCGGCCCCGCGCTGCCCGGATTGACGTAGAGCACGCCCTCGCGCTCCTCCACCTTCGGCTTGTGCGAATGGCCCGAGACCACCACGCGCACGCCGGCCGCGCGCGGATCGATGTCGAGCTGCGCGAGGTCGTGGATGGCGTAGACGCTCACGTCGCCGAACTTCGCGAGCTCGGTTTCCGCGATGCGATCGGCCCAGGCTTCGCGGTCGTTGTTGCCGCGCACGACCGTCAGCGGCGCGATGGCCGCCAGCGCCTCGAGGATGCCGGCGTTGCCGATGTCGCCGCCATGGACGATGAAGTCGCTGCCCTCCAGGAAGGCGAGCGCCTCAGGCCGCAGCAGTCCGTGGGTGTCGGAGATCAGGCCGATGCGAAGCATTGCTGGAAGGGAGGGAAGGAAAAAGTCGTGCGGGAAACAGTCCTGGCAAAGGCATCATCGACGCCATGCCCGAAGACATCATCGCACCGCAGCAGGCTCCTGGGAGCGCCGAAGAAACACCCGTTCCGCGGCCGCCCCGCGCAAGCCTCTGGCGCTGGATCGCCGGCGGCCTGCGCGCCTCGATGCTGCTGCAACCGCGCGTCGATGCGCAGCCCGCCCCCTGGCAGTTGCTGGCGCTCGTGCTGGTGCCCGAGCTGGTCTGGGTCGGACTGTCACGGCTCGAGATCGCCGGCCCCGCCACGCTGTATGCCAACGTCGGCCTCAACACCCTCTGGGTGCTGGCGGTGCTCGCCTGGCTGGGCTGGTTCGCGCTTTCCGGCCGGGCGCATGCTGGCGGACTGGCGCGCTGGTTCGCGCTGGCCACCTGGACGATGTTCCCGGCCAACCTGCTGCTGTCGCTGCTGGCGCTGGGCTACACGCGCGGCTGGCTGCCGGCGGCGATTTCGGTCTCGCCGGGATACTGGGTCGTCTTCGGGCTGGGCTGCGCCTGGATGATCGTGGCGCTGGTGCGCCTCACCGCGCGCGATGCCGGCGCCCGCTGGCGGGTCGCGCTCTTCGCGCCCGCGTTCGTGGTCCTGCTGGCTGCCACCTTCTGGCAATCGCTCTACACGCAGGAGCGCATGTGGCAGCCCGACGCCAGCGCATCCACCGAGCCCGAGCGCCCCCGGATGCAGCTCACGCAGGAGCTCTTCGAGCAGCAGCAGGCGCTGTGGGAACGCACGGTCGAGTCCCTGCCCGCCGGCAGGCCGGGTCAGACCAACGTCTACGGACTGGTGTTCGCGCCCTATGCGTCGGAAGACGTGTTCCTGCGCGAAAGCAACATGGTCACGCAGGTGCTGGAGGAGCGCTTCGACGCCAAGGGCCGCGTGATCCATCTGCTGAACAACCCGGCCACCGCCGAGACGCTGCCCTGGGCCACGCCGCTCAACCTGCGCCGAGCCATCGCAGCACTGGCCGCGCGCATGGACCGCGAGAACGACGTGCTGGTGGTCTACCTCACCTCCCACGGCGCGCGCGACCACAGGCTGGCCGCCGCGCACTGGCCGCTCACGGTGCCCTGGCTCACGCCGGAAGAACTGCGCGAGGAACTCGACGGCGCCGGCATCCGCCATCGCGTGGTGGCGGTCTCGGCCTGCTACTCGGGCGGCTGGATCGAACCGCTGGCCAGCGAAGACACGCTGGTGATGACCGCCGCCGACGCCACCCACACCTCGTACGGATGCGGCCGGCTGTCGGAGCTGACCTTCTTCGGCCGCGCGATGTTCGACGAGCAGCTGCGCAAGACCCGCTCCTTCGAAACCGCCTTCGCCGCCGCCGTGCCGGTAATCAAGCAGCGCGAGATCGATGGCGGCAAGGAAGACGGCTTCTCGAATCCGCAGATCAGCGTGGGCGAGAAGATCCGCCCCGTGCTCGACCGCCTTGCGCAGCGGCTCGACGCCGCCGGCAAGTAGTCAGGGCAATTCGGCCCCTGCCGCTCAGGCAGCCAGCAGCTGGCGCAGCACGAAGGGCAGGATGCCGCCGTGCTTGTAGTAGTCGACCTCGATCGGCGTGTCGATGCGCAGGCGCACCGTCACCTCCTGGTGCGAGCCGTCGGCGCGGTGCACCACCAGCTTCACGTCCATCTGCGGCTTCAGCTCGCCGCCGATCACCACGTCGATCTGCTCTTTGCCTGTGAGGCCCAGCGTCTGCCATGAGTCGGCGCCGCGGAACTGCAGCGGCAGCACGCCCATGCCGACCAGGTTGGCGCGGTGGATGCGCTCGAAGCTGCGCGCCACCACGGCCTTGATGCCAAGCAGCTGCGTGCCCTTGGCGGCCCAGTCGCGCGAGGAACCGGTGCCGTATTCCTCGCCGCCGAACACCACGGTCGGCACGCCCTGCTCCATGTACTTCACGGCGGCGTCGTAGATGAACATCTTCTCGCCCGAGGGCTGGAACAGCGTGACGCCGCCCTCTTCCTGGGTGCCGTTGGCATCCGGCGGGATCATCAGGTTCTTGATGCGCACGTTGGCGAAGGTGCCGCGCACCATCACGTCGTGGTTGCCGCGGCGCGAGCCGTAGCTGTTGAAGTCGGCCTTGGCCACGCCGTGCGCCTTGAGCCAGATGCCCGCGGGCGAGCTTTCCTTGATGGAGCCGGCCGGCGAGATGTGGTCGGTGGTGATCGAGTCGCCGAACAGCGCCATGATGCGCGCGCCCTTGATGCCCGCGTCCGACGCGTGCGGCTTCATCTTGAAGCCTTCGAAGAACGGCGGCTCGGCGATGTAGGTCGACTCCGGCCAGTCGTACACCTGGCCGGTGGTGCCCTTGATGCTGCTCCAGAACTTGCCCGGGTCGGTCTTGACCTTGTCGTAGTTCGCGCGGAACGACTTGGCGTTCATCGCATAGCGCAGATTCTGGTCGATTTCCTTCGGCGTGGGCCAGATGTCGCCGAGGTAGACGTCCTTGCCGCCCTTGCCCTTGCCCACGGGCTGGGTCATCAGGTCGGTCATCACGTTGCCCGCGATGGCAAAGGCCACCACCAGCGGCGGCGAGGCCAGGAAGTTGGCCTTCAGGTTCGGATGGATGCGCGCCTCGAAGTTGCGGTTGCCCGAGAGCACGGCCGCGCCGATCAGGTCGTTCTTCGTGATGGCTTCGTTGATCTCGGGCGTGAGGTCGCCGGCGTTGCCGATGCAGGTGGTGCAGCCGTAGCCCGCGAGGTAGAAGCCCAGCTTCTCCAGGTACGGCAGCAGGCCGGCCTTCTCCAGGTATTCGGTGACGATGCGCGAGCCCGGGGCCAGCGAGGTCTTCACGTGCGGCTTGACCGAGAGGCCAGCCTCCACCGCCTTCTTGGCCAGCAGGCCGGCGGCCAGCATCACGCTGGGGTTGGAGGTGTTGGTGCACGAGGTGATGGCCGCGATCAGCACGTCGCCGTTGCCGATGGTGACCGCGCCCTCGGGCGCCGCGGGCGCGCTGGCGCTCACGTGCGCGGCGGCCTTGGTCGAGCGGTTGGCCACCATCTCGACCACGTCCAGCGGCGCACCGGCGGGCGGCGGGGCGGCTTCCTCGTCGCCGCTCTTGCCGGCGGCAACCAGCGGATAGCGCAGCTTGAGCTTGTCGGCCGGCTGGTTGAAGCCGTTGGCGTCGTTGGGCTTGCTGTAGAGCTCCGAGAACTTGGTGGACAGGTGGCCCAGGTCGATGCGGTCCTGCGGGCGCTTCGGGCCGGCCAGGCTGGGCGACACGGTGCTCAGGTCGAGCCTGACGACCTTGGTGTAGTCGATGTCACCGGGGTTGGGCATGCCGAACAGGCCCTGCGCCTTGTAGTAGGCCTCGAAGCGCTCGACCTCTTCCTTGGTGCGGCCGGTGCCCTCGAAATACGCTACCGTCATCTCGTCCACCGGGAAGAAGCCCATGGTCGCGCCGTACTCGGGTGCCATGTTGCCGATGGTCGCGCGGTCGGGCACCGCGATGGATGCGGCGCCCGGGCCGAAGAACTCGACGAACTTGCCCACCACTTTCTCGGCGCGCAGGATGGAGGTGACGTACAGCACCAGGTCGGTCGCGGTGACGCCCTCGCGCAGCTGGCCGGTGAGCTCGAAGCCCACCACGTCGGGCGTGAGCATGTAGACCGGCTGGCCCAGCATGGCCGCCTCGGCCTCGATGCCGCCGACGCCCCAGCCGACCACGCCGATGCCGTTGATCATGGTGGTGTGGCTGTCGGTGCCGACCAGCGAGTCGGGGTAGTAGGTGGGCTTGTCGCTCTTGTCGTTCGGGCTCTTGTAGACGCCGCGCGCGAAGTATTCGAGGTTGACCTGGTGCACGATGCCGAAGCCCGGCGGCACCACGCCGAAGGTGTCGAAGGCCTGCATGCCCCATTTCATGAACTGGTAGCGCTCGTTGTTGCGCTGGAATTCCAGCTTCATGTTCAGGTCGAGCGCCTTGGGCGTGCCGTAGTAGTCGACCATCACCGAGTGGTCGACCACCAGGTCGACGGGCACCAGCGGCTCGATGGTCTTGGGCGACTTGCCCAGCTTGGCGGCCACGCTGCGCATGGCGGCCAGGTCGGCCAGCAGCGGCACGCCGGTGAAGTCCTGCAGCACGACGCGGGTGACGACGAAGGGAATCTCGTCGACGCGCTCGGCGTTCGGTGCCCAGTTGGCCACCTCCTCGACGTGCTTGGCGGAGACTTTCTGCCCGTCGCAGTTGCGCAGCACCGACTCCAGGACGATGCGGATGGAGACGGGAAGGCGATCGACGGACGGGTATTGCTTGGCCAGCTCCTTCAGGGACCAGTACTTGCCGGACTTGCCCGACGGGGTCTTGAAGGTCTTGAGGGTGGACGCAAAGGCATGCGCCGGGGCTTTGGCCATAGGGAGACTCCTGTGTGTTCGTGGAAGCCTCTCAAGGATAGCGGGGATCAATGTCAACAAGCGTAGTCGGTCTTCCCTGTCATCGTCTTGTCGCGCCACGTTCCTCATCGCGAAAAATGCCGGGTACAACGGCGTCGCCGGCATTCCTCACGAACTCCTCAGGCAAGGGCCATGTTCGCGCTGCGGCGGCTGCGGCGCAGCCCGGTCCACTGCAGCTCGGCCAGCACGATCACGCACACGGCCTGCGCCAGCACCCAGGCCACGCCCACGGCCGTCACCGGGAACATGCCGCTCACCAGCAGCGCGACGCAGGCCACGGCCCAGCCGAAGTTGCCGGCCACCACGAGCCCGATCAGCGTGCGCGGCGGCGTGCTTCGGCTCGCCATGAAGGCCGCGGCGGCCGCGTAGGCCAGAAGAAACACACCCGTGCCCATGAGCAGCGGTGCCGGCAGCCCGGTCAGGCGAGCCAGCGCGTCGGTGAAGGCTACCTGCAGCGCGCCGGTGGCGGCGCAGGAGGCGGCGTCGGCCCACATCACGTTGGGCAGGAAGCGGGGGGATGCGAAGACGGACATGGCGGACATGGAATCTCTCCTTGGTGGTTGACTACGCTGCAGGCCGGTCCTGCCGCGTTGGGGTCGATGATTCCGGGCGGCGTGCATCGGGTCGATGACCTGGGAGGTCATGGCGGCGCGGCCCGGCCACGCCAGAATGCGGCCTCATGAGCACAACCCACTCCCACTCGTCCAAGGCCGGCCAGCCCGGCGCGCGCGACCCCTTCGGCGTCCACCTGCGGCACTGGCGCACCCATCGGCGCCTGAGCCAGCTCGACCTGGCGCAGGAGGCCGAGGTCTCGACCCGCCACCTGAGCTACGTGGAAACCGGCCGCGCCGCCCCCAGCCGCGAGATGGTGCTGCGCCTGGCCGAGCGGCTCGAAGGTGCCGCTGCGCGAGCGTAATGCCCTGCTGGTGGCCGCCGGCTTCGCGCCGATGTACAGGCAGCGCTCCCTGGATGATCCGGCGATGGCCTCCGCGCGCCGCGCCATCGACCTGGTGCTGAAGGGCCACGAGCCCTTTCCGGCGCTGGCGGTGGACCGCCACTGGAACCTGGTCGCGCACAACGCGCTGGTGCCGCTGCTGATGGAGGGCGCCTCGCCCGAGCTGCTGAAGCCGCCGATCAACGTGCTGCGCCTGAGCCTGCACCCGGAAGGCGTAGCGCCGCGCATCGCCAATCTGGCGCAATGGCGCATGCACCTGCTGGAGCGGCTGCAGCAGCAGATCGCCGCGACGGGCGACGCGGTGCTGCAGGCTCTGCACGACGAGCTCGAGGCCTATACTCCGCCGACCGTGAGCCACGACGCGCCCGTCATCGACACCGCGCTGTCGGCGGTGGCCGTGCCCTTTCAGGTGATGATGCCCAGCGGCATTCTGAGCTTCATCAGCACCATCACCATCTTCGGCACGCCGGTGGACGTCACGCTGCAGGAACTCGCGGTGGAGTCGTTCTTTCCGGCGGACGAGCAGACGGCGGCTGCGCTGGCGGCGCTGGCGGCACAACAACAGCAGCAGCCGGCTCGCTGAAGTCCGCTCTGCCCTGCCCGTCGCGCGGCGGGCCTTCGAAATCGTCCACCTGGATGACCTTGTCGGCAGCCTTCAGATAGGCCAGCGCCAGCTCAGGGTCGGGTGAAGAACACGCCGCCTCCTCGAGCGAATTCGTGCGGCGCAGCACCTTGTTGAGCGCGGCCGTGCCGTCGCCGAGCTTCGCGCCCAGTTCCAGCGCGTGCATCAGGTCGAGCAGGCCACCCGAAGCGGGCTCGCTCAGGTCAGGCGCCAGGCGCGCGACGATGCGCGGCTCCTTGCGCAGCAGCTCCGCCAGTTCGAGCAGTTGCACGTCGCGCAGCGGCGCCAGGTGACCCGTGCGGCGCAGCACCAGCGCGCCGATCAGGCGCCGCCCCGGCGTCGGCAGGTTCGCGTAGAGATCGCGCAGGATGCTGCCGGCCTCGTCGATCTGCAGGCGGATCGCCGCCCGCGCGAAAGGCAGCATCTCGGGTGCCGCCTCGACCCGGTAGCGCCACACGCACGCGCTGGCCAGGTAGAGATGCGCGAGCACGTCGCCCAGGCGCGCCGACAGCAGCTCCATGCGCTTGAGCTTGCCGCCGAGCAGGCCCATTGCGAGGTCGGCCGTGAGCGCGTACTTGGCGCTCATGCGAGCGATGAGCCTCGCCTCGTGCGCGAGGTCGTCGGGCGGCGAGCCGAGCACCGGCGCGCCGAAGAGGCTGCGCCACAGGTTCAGCGCCACGTGCCTGCCGTGCGCCAGCAGCGCCTTGCCGAGTGCCGTCTCGTCCCTGGCCTGCACGGCCGCCATTTCGTCGAGCACGTGCGGATGGCAGCGCACCGCGCCCTGCCCGAACACGATCAGCGCGCGCGTGAGAATGTTCGCGCCCTCCACCGTGATCGCGATCGGCGCCTGCCGGTAGGCCACGCCGAGCAGGTTCGACGGGCCCGAGATGATGCCCTTGCCGCCGAGGATGTCCATGCCGCGGTTCACCGCGCGCCGCCCTGCCTCGGTCAGCTGCACCTTGAGGATGGCGCTCGCCACGCTGGGCCGCTCGCCCTTGTCGAGCGCGGCGGCGGTGAAGCGCCGCGCCGCATCGCTCGCGTACAGTTCGGCCGACATCTGCGCGACCAGCCCCGCGACCGCGTGGAACCGGCCCACCGGCATGCCGAACTGCTCGCGGATCCGGCCGTAGCCGTTGGCCACGTACAGCGCGGTCTGCTGCATGGCCGAGCCCAGCGCCGGCAGCGATATTGCGCGGCCGGCCGCCAGGCATTCCATTAGCATGCGCCAGCCCTGGCCGACCTGCTGCTCGCCGCCGATGATCCAGTCCATCGGCACGAACACCTGGCGGCCGTGGATCGGGCCGTTCATGAAGGCGCTGTCCATCGGGTGGTGGCGCCGTCCGATCTCCATGCCGGCCTGCGGGACAGGAATGAGCGCGCAGGTGATGCCCAGTTCGCGCTTGCCTTCGGGCCGGCTTTCATCGACGGCATGGAAGGCCAGCCCGACCACGGTGGCGACCGGCGCGAGCGTGATGTAGCGCTTGTCGAAATCGACGAGGAAGCCGCGCACCCTGCGCCCGTCGACTTCGCGCTCCACCAGCACGCCTCGGTCGGGGATCGAGGCCGCGTCGGAGCCCGCGTAGGGCGAGGTCAGCCCGAAGCACGGCAGCTCGCGGCCGTCGGCCAGGCGCGGCAGGTAGTGGGCCTTCTGGGCGTTGGTGCCGTAGCGCAGCAGCAGTTCGGCCGGGCCCAGCGAATTGGGCACCATGACCGTGACGGCCGTCGCCACGTTGACGGTCGCGATGCGCGCCACCACGGTCGCGTGCGCATGGTGGCCGAAGCCGAGGCCGCCGAACTCCTGCGGAATGATCATCCCGAAGAAGCGCTTCTCGCGCAGGTAGCGCCACACCTCGGGCGGCAGGTCTTGCGCCTCGTCGATGGCGTGGTCGTCGAGCATGCGGCACAGCTCGCGCACTTCGTTGTCGAGAAAGGCCTGCTCGCGCTCGTTCAGGCGATTCGGGCCCATGGCTGCGAGCGCGTCGAAGTCAGGGTGCCCCGCGAAGAGCCTTCCCTCGAAGCCGACGGTGCCGGCCTCCAGTGCCGCGCGCTCGGTGTCGCCCAGCGGCGGCAGCGCCTTCGAGAAAGGCTGCATGGCCCATCGGCCGATCAGTGAAGCCAGAGGCATGTGCGTCTCCTTCCTTCCGCCGCGGGTTCGCATGCGGATCGGCTCCATTCTTCGGGTTTGGGGCCGACTCGGGGGGCCGGCCGAGGGCGTCCCTGCTTGTCGGAGACGAGCGCCTGTCGCTCCTGTGGCGCCTGCCGTGCCTGGTGCCTATCGCTTCTTCGCCGGCTGGGCCGCACCGGCACCAGCGGGAGCCGCGCCCGGCGCAGCTGCCGGATCGCGCCAGCCGTATTCCACATAGCGCCGGATGATCAGGCAGCCCGGCGGCGAGTCGATGAGCGACACCGACGAGGTCGGCTCCTTCTCGTCGGTATAGACGGCGTAGTTGGGCAGCAGCCGCGTCATCTTGTAGCTGGCCAGTTCCTGCTGGCCGACGCTCGCGCAGGTGAAGGGCGCCACCGAGATGCGCTCGGCCGACACGGTGCATGCACCGCTCTCGTCGGGAATCGCGGTGATCGACGCCGCCACGCCCGCGTTCGGAAACTCCATGCCGATCAGCGAGAACATCGGGCCGGCGTCGGGGCGCTTGCGGTCCCAGTCGAGCAGCACGTCGTGGCTGCGGCTGCCCTGCACGGTGAGCGTGGACAGTCGCGTGATGGCCGGCAGGCAGCGCTTGACGCCCACGCTGGTGGCGGCGCGCGTGAGCGTGTCCTGCGGCGCGGCGGGCGGCGCCTGCGGCACCAGCACGCCCTGGGCGAACGCGGCACCGGCGGCGGCCCATGCCAGGGCGGCGGCCGGCAGGCGGGGGAATCGTGGGGTCGGCTTCATCGCGGTCCTCATGCGTAAAGGTTCTCGATGGCGGCGGTGTAGACGCGCACGTTCTCCTCGCCCTCGGGGTCGAGCGTGGCGATGAAGCGGCGCGCGCGCTCGCGGTAGGCCGGCAGGTCGGCGTCGTGCTCGGCGAAGGCGCGCCGCAGCGCGAGCCCGCCCTCCTCGCAGTCGAAACCGTGATAGCGATAGCCGCAGTCGCCGATGAGGTGCGAGTTGTGGATCAGCGGATAGCCGCCGTACAGCGCCTCGTAATAGAGGTAGTTCTGCGCGTTCTCCCAGTGGTGCGCGAACACCGCGTCGATCTTGCCGGGCATCACCTGGTAGACGGGAAAGCGCCCTTCGAAGGTGGCCAGCCCGTGCTGCACGATGTCCAAGCTCTGCGCGAAGCCGACGAAGAGCGGCTTGTCCTTCAGGTGGAAGCTGTTGAAGACCCACATTTTCTCGATGAGCCTGGGCTGCGCACGGTGCGCGGCCTCGCAGCCGAGCATCGGGATGAAGCTGGTCTTCACCATGCAGATGTTGGGCTCGAAGATGGCCACGCGCCACTGCCTGCGGCCGGGCTCGTAGGCGAAGGGCGGGCTGTCGGGGGCACGGGCCATGGCGCGCTCCAGCACCATCGGGCTCCACAGGTGCGGCATGAGGCGCACGGGCGCGCGGAAGGTGCTCTCGAAATAGGGCTTGCACGACACCTCGTACTCGGGAATCGTCCACACCTCGTCGTAGGGCGCGCCCGAGATCAGCAGGCCGTGCGGCTTGTCGAAGATCATGCGCTCGATGTCGATCACGTAGTCGTTGCCCACGCGCATCGAGACGATCTTGCCGCCCCGCTCGCGGAAGGCCACCGACCACGGCATGGCGAGCTGGGCGCTCATCTCGATCATGAGGTCGAGGTGCTGCCCTGCCGTGGCCATGTCGATGATGGGCACCGGCGAATCGGCGAGGAAGCTGGTGGCGTCCGCCGGGCCGCCGTCGCCGCCGCCGGCCACCAGCACCGCGCTTTCGACGCGCGGCGAGCGCAGCAGCAACATCACCAGAAACAGGCAGTTCTGGTAGACGCCGTTCTCCCACAGGCTCTGCTCGCCCTTGCGGATGAAGATGGAGACGCCAACCCTGAGCTTGGCCGGCATCATGCGGCAGCCCTCGCGGCATCGGCGCGGAAGCCGGCGTTGCCGCCCACCAGGTGCAGCAGCCGCTGCGCGTAGCCCTCGACGTTCGCGGGGCTGAAGGGATCGACCGACTGGAACACGCGCTGCGCACGGGCGCGATAGTCGTCGAGCTGCAGGTCGTGCGAACGCACGGCCTCCCGCAGCTGCGCCGCGCCGGCGGCGATGTCGAAGTCCGGGTAGTAGTAGCCCGCGTCGCGCAGCCAGGGCGAGTTGTGCACCAGCGGGTAGTTGCCGTAGAGCGCGTCGAGGTAGCCGTAGTTCTGGTCGTTCTGCCACTGGTGCGAGACCACCGCGTCGGCGAACTGCACCATGAAGCCCGCGAAGTCGTGCCGGCCATGGAAGACCGCCTTGTGCTGGCGCACTATGTCGAGCGAGTTCGCCAGGTAGAGCATGGTCGGGTGGTCTTTCAGGTGCAGCGTGTTGAGCACCTGCATCGAGGTCACGGCCGACGGATCGGCGCGATAGGCGCCGTCGCAGATCAGCATGGGTACGCTGCTGCACTTCACCACCGAGATGTTGGGCTCGAAGATCGCCACCCGAAAGCCCGGCTGCGCTGCCGTGCGGGGCACATAGCCGAAGCGGTGGCCCGCGGCCTCGACCTCGGCAACACGCTGGGCCAGGAACTGCGGCGACCAGAGGTAGGGCACCTCGAACACCGGGCAGCGGTGCATGGTGCGCATCATGGGCGCGAAGGCGGCGTCCTTGGGCAGCAGCCACACTTCGTCGCAGCGGTCGGGCCTGCTGAAGTGACCCTTGTCGGTGAAGACGATCGGCTCGGCCAGCGCCGCGAAAGGCTGGCCCACGCAATGGAACACCACGCGGCCGCCGCATGCGCGGAAGTAAGAGAGCCACTGCACGTCGAGCGCGCCGGCCATCTCGATGACCACGTCCAGCGAGCCGGTGAGCTCGCGCGCGCGTCCGAAGGCCAGGCCCATGGCGGCCGTGTCGACCTGGGGCGGCATGCTCTGCTGGTCGCCCGCGTCGATGAGGGTCACGGACTCGACGAAGCCGATGCGTTGCAGCAGCCGGGCCAGGAACAGGACGTTCTGTCCCATTCCGTTCTCCCAGATGTTCTGCCCCGCATGGGTAAGGACTGAAATACCGATGCGCATGAGGCGGAGTGTGTACCAAAAAGAAGGAACGGCCCCCACGCCGTGAAGCGCGGGAGCCGCCCGTTGGAGGGCCGGCCCGTCGGCCTTTCAGAGGCTTACTTCCACTTCCAGCCGATGCCGGCGTTGATGCCCCATTCCTTGCCCGTGGTCGTCAGGCCCGCGCCCCACGACATCTTGCCGTCGTCCGACAACGCCTTGAAGGTCAGCGCCACGGCGCTGTAGCCCTTGTAGCTGCCCAGGCCCACGCCCACCGTCTTCTCGCCGGGGTACAGCGTCGGCAGGTAGGTGCCCGACATCGCGAACGCCATGGCCGTGCCCGAGTAGGCGATGCGCGCCACGTCGCCGACCTGGCCCTGCACCTGGTTGAGCTGCTGCACGTTGACCGCATCGCCCGGCAGGATGCCCGGCGCCACGTTGCTGATGCGCGTGCCGCCCGGGGCCTGGCCGCCGCCCAGCGTGATCTGGTTGTAGTTGACCGACCCGTCGGGGTTGGTCGCGTACTGCACGCTGCTGGCCTTCGATGCCGCCGAGGCCGCCTTCAGCTGGGCCACGTTGGTCGCATCGCTGTCGGCCGTGCCCGCCGCCACGCCGGTGATCTGGCGGTACTGGCCGTTGGCCGCATCGCCCACCGACACCGCGGCCTGTGTGCTGGTGGTGGCCCTGATCGCGGCCTCCTGCTGCGCCGTCGCGCCGCCCGGCACGTAGCCGGCCATGCCCGCCGCGGTGGAAGCCACCGAGCCCGAGCCCAGCGCCACGCCGCCGCTTTGCTGCACGATTGCGCCGAAGCCGATCGCCGTGCCCTTGGAGACGTTCTGCGCCTGGCTCAGCGGCGTGCCGCCGGCATCCGCGTTGTCGCCCAGGGCCACGCCGCCGCCGCCCGCACGTGCATTGGCGCCGATGGCCTGCGAGCCCGTGGCCAGGGCGCCGCTGCCGATGGCGATCGCGTTGGTGCCCGTCGCCTGCGCGCCGAAGCCCACCGCCACCGCACCGTCGGCCGTGGCCTTCGCACCGTTGCCGGCGGCGAAGGAGTTGGCGCCGCTGGCCACCGACTGCGGCCCGATAGCCACCGCCTCCTGGCCGCTGGCCACCGAGTCGCCCGCCGTCGACTTGGCGTGGAAGTACTTGGTGCCGGTGTTGTAGATGTTGTTGACCGACGTGCTCAGGCTGTTGAGGTTGATGTTGGTCGTGCTCAAGCCCGTCGACAGGCTGCCGATGCCGCTGGTTGCCGTGCTCAGGCCGGTCGAGGTGGAGGTCGACAGGCTTGCGACGCTGCTGTTCGTGGAGCTCAGGCCGGTCGAGAGGCTGCCGATGCCGCTGGTCGCGGTGCTCAGGCCGGTCGAGGTCGACGTGGACAGGCTGTCGATGCTGCTCGTGGCCGTGCTCAGGCCCGTGGAGGTCGAAGTCGACAGGCTCGCCACGCTGCTGTTGGTCGTGCTCAACCCCGTCGACAGGCTGCCGATGTTGCTGGTCGTGGTGCTCAGGCCGGTGGACAGGCTGTCGACCGTGCTCGATACCGTGCTCAGGCCGGTGGAAAGGCTGGCGACGTTGCTGTTCGTCGTACTGAGACCCGTCGACAGGCTGCTGATGCCCGTCGAGGTGGAACTCGACAGGCTCGCGACGTTGCTGTTCGTGGTGCTCAGGCCGGTCGAAAGGCTGTTGATGCTGCTGGTGGCGGTGCTCAGGCCCGTCGAGGTGGACGTGGACAGGCTGTCGATGCTGCTCGTGGCCGTGCTCAAGCCTGTGGAGGTCGACGTCGACAGGCTGGCCAGGCTGCTGTTGGTCGTGCTCAGGCCCGTCGACAGGCTGCTGATGCCCGTCGATGTGGAAGTCGACAAGCTGTTGATGCTGCTGGTCGCAGTGCTCAGGCCGGTCGAGGTGGACGTGGACAGGCTGTCGATGCTGCTCGTGGCAGTGCTCAGGCCCGTGGAGGTCGACGTCGAGAGGCTTGCCAGTCCGCTGTTCGTCGTGCTCAGGCCGGTCGACAGGCTGCTGATGCCAGTCGACGTGGAGGTCGACAAGCTCGTGACGCTGCTGTTGGTCGTGCTCAACCCCGTCGACAGGCTGCTGATGCCCGTCGAGGTGGAACTCGACAGGCTCGCGACGTTGCTGTTCGTGGTGCTGAGGCCGGTCGACAGGCTGCTGATGCCCGTCGACGTGGAGGTCGACAAGCTGGCGACGCTGCTGTTCGTCGTGCTGAGACCGGTCGACAAGCTGTTGATGCCGCTGGTCGCGGTGCTCAGGCCGGTCGAGGTGGACGTCGACAGACTGTCGATGCTGCTCGTGGCCGTGCTCAGGCCTGTGGAGGTTGACGTCGACAGGCTGACCAGGCTGCTGTTGGTCGTACTCAGGCCGGTCGACAGGCTGCTGATGCCCGTCGAAGTGGAAGTCGACAGGCTTGCGACGCTGCTGTTGGTGGTGCTGAGGCCCGTCGAAGTCGATGTGGACAGGCTGTCGATACTGCTCGTCGCTGTGCTCAGCCCCGTGGAGGTCGAGGTCGACAGGCTGGCCACCGCACTGTTGGTCGTACTCAGGCCTGTCGACAAGCTGCCGATGCTGCTCGTCGCAGTGCTAAGGCCGGTCGACAGGCTGCTGATGCCCGTCGAAGTGGAAGTCGACAGGCTTGCGACGCTGCTGTTGGTGGTGCTGAGACCCGTCGACAGGCTGTTGATGCTGCTGGTCGCAGTGCTCAGGCCCGTCGAAGTCGACGTGGACAGGCTGTCGATACTGCTCGTCGCTGTGCTCAGACCTGTGGAAGTCGAGGTCGACAGGCTGGCCACCGTACTGTTGGTCGTGCTCAGACCCGTCGACAAGCTGCCGATGCTGCTCGTCGCAGTGCTCAGGCCCGTCGACAGGCTGCTGATGCCTGTCGATGTGGAGGTCGACAGGCTGGCGACGCTGCTGTTGGTGGTGCTGAGGCCGGTCGACAGGCTGTTGATGCCGATGGTCGCCGTGCTCAGACCCGTGGAGGTCGAGGTTGACAAGCTGGCCACCGCACTGTTGGTCGTGCTCAGGCCAGTTGAGAGGCTGCTGATGCCATTAGACGTGGAGGTCGACAGGCTTGCCACGCTGCTGTTGGTTGTACTCAGACCCGTGGACAAGCTGCCAATGCTGCTCGTCGCCGTGCTCAGGCCAGTCGACGTAGAAGTCGACAGGCTCGCCACGCTGCTGTTCGTCGTGCTCAGACCCGTCGACAGGCTGCCGATGCTGCTGGTCGCAGTGCTCAGGCCGGTCGATGTGGAAGTCGACAGGCTCGCAACGCTGCTGTTGGTCGTGCTCAGCCCCGTGGACAGGCTGCCAATGCTGCTCGTCGCGGTGCTCAGGCCAGTCGACGTGGAAGTCGACAGGCTCGCGACACTGCTGTTCGTCGTGCTGAGGCCCGTGGACAGGCTGTCGATGCTGCTGGTCGCGGTGCTCAGGCCAGTCGACGTGGAAGTCGACAGGCTCGCAACGCTGCTGTTGGTCGTGCTCAGCCCCGTAGACAGGCTGCCAATGCTGCTGGTCGCGGTGCTCAGGCCAGTGGAAGTCGAGGTCGACAAGCTCGCGACACTACTGTTCGTCGTACTCAGACCGGTCGACAGACTTCCGATGCTGCTGGTCGCAGTGCTCAGCCCGGTGGAAGTCGACGTCGACAGGCTCGCCACACTGCTGTTCGTCGTACTCAGGCCCGTGGACAGGCTGTTGATGGCGCTCGTCGAGGAACTGAGGCTCGTCGAGAGGCTTGCGACGGTGCTGTTGGTCGTGCTCAGGCCAGTCGACAGGCTGCCGATGCTGCTCGTTGCCGTGCTCAGGCCAGTCGACGTGGAGGTCGAGAGGCTGACGATGCTGCTGGTGGCCGTGCTCAGGCCGCTGGACAGCGACGCGGTGACCGTCTTCACCTGCAGCACGTTGACCGCGTCCTGGTCCGCCGTGCCGGGCGCCACGCCCGTGATCACGCGGTTGCCTACGTTCACCTCGCCGGCAGCGGTCTGCTTGCTCGCCAGTCCGAAGGCGTCGTAGTTCGTCATCTCCGCGGCGCTGCGGCTGGCCGTGGAGTTCGCGCCCAGCGCCACGCTGTTGTCGCCATTGGCGACGGCGTTCTGGCCGATGGCCACGCTGTTGGCGCCGATGGCCTGGCTGTCCGCGCCGGTGCTGTTGGCGTGGAAGTACTTCGTGCCCGTGTTGTAGATGGAGCTGACCGTCGAGCTCAGGGTGCCCAGGTTGCTGTTGGTCGTGCTCAGGCCGGTCGAGAGGCTGGTGATGCCGGTCGAGGTGGAGGTCGACAGGCTGGTCACCGCGCTGTTCGTGGTGCTGAGGCCGGTCGAAAGGCTCGTGATGCCGGTCGAGGTGGAAGTCGACAGGCTGGTCACCGCGCTGTTCGTGGTGCTGAGGCCAGTCGACAGGCTCGTGATGCCCGTCGAGGCGGAAGTCGAGAGGCTGGCCACTGCGCTGTTCGTGGTGCTGAGGCCGGTCGAAAGGCTCGCAATGCCGGTCGAGGTGGAGGTCGACAGGCTGGTCACTGCGCTGTTCGTGGTGCTGAGGCCAGTCGAAAGGCTCGTGATGCCCGTCGAGGTGGAAGTCGACAGGCTGGCAACTGCGCTGTTCGTCGTGCTCAGGCCCGTCGACAGGCTGGTGATACCGGTCGAGGTGGAGGTCGACAGGCTGGTCACCGCGCTATTCGTCGTGCTCAGGCCAGTCGACAGGCTAGTGATGCCCGTCGAGGCGGAAGTCGAAAGGCTTGCGACGGCGCTGTTCGTCGTGCTCAGGCCAGTCGACAGGCTGGAGACAGCGCTGTTCGTGGTGCTCAGGCCCGTCGACAAGCTGGTGATGCCCGTCGATGTGGAAGTCGACAGGCTCGCGACACTGCTGTTCGTCGTGCTGAGGCCCGTCGAAAGGCTGTTGATGCGGCTGGTCGCGGTGCTCAGGCCGGTCGAAGTCGAGGTCGACAGGCTGCCGACCGTGCTGTTGGTGGTGCTGAGGCCGGTCGACAGGCTGGCGATGCCCGTCGAGGTCGAGGTGGAGAGGCTGGCGATGCTGCTCGCCGTGGTGCTCATGCCGGTGCTCAACTGGGCCACCGTCACGGCGTCCTGGGCGGCGGAGCCGTCGGCCACGTTGGTGATGCGCCGCAGGGCGGACGACGAGCCGACCGAGACTTCGGAGGCGGGCGCGGCGGATCCGGTGAGGAAGCCCTTGCCCGTGGGAGCGGCCGCGCCGGTCACACTGCCCGCGCCGAGCGCGACGCTGTTGGTGTACGCGGCGTTGGCCTGGCCGCCGATCGCTATCGCGTCGTCGGCGAGGGCCTTGGCGCCTTGGGTGCCGTTGTTGCCGATCGCGATGGCGCCCTTGCCCGTGGCAAGCGCCTGGGTGGTCGGCGCGGTGGCGGTGGAGCCGCCGATGGCGATCGAGTTCAGCCCGGCGGCGTTGGCCATGCTGCCGACTGCCGTGGCGAAGTTGCTGGATGCGACCGCCGACTGGCCGAGTGCAACGCCTGCCGCGCCGGAAGCATTCGCGGAGCGCCCCATCGCCAGGCCGTTGCTGTTGGCCGCCGCGCCGCCGCCGATGGCGGTACTGCTGTTGCCGTAGGCGTTCGCGGTGCTGCCGATCGCCGTCGCCCAGGCATCGCTGGTCGTGGCTCCTGCGCCGATGGCCGTGGCGTTGTTGCTGGTGGTGCCGGATCCGGCGCCGATGGCGACGGTGCTGGTGCTGCCTGCCTGGGCGCCGCGGCCGAGCGCCACTGCATCCGAACCGAGCGCATTGGCGCTGGCGCCGATCGCGATGCTCGAAGTCGACCCCGCGCTGACCGTCGCACTGTTGCCCAGCGCAATGGCGGAAGCGGCCAACGCGTTGGCGGAACTGCCGATGGCCACCGTATCCGACTGGGTCGCCTGTGCATTGATGCCGATGGCGGAGCTGTTGGCGCCCGAGGCGCTGGTAGCGCTGTTGCCCACCTGGAAATGGTTGGCAAGTATGGTCGTGGTGGAGTTGGTGGTGCTCGCGTCACCCAGCGTGATGTTCGTGGCGTTCGCGATGTCGGCATTGCCGACGAAGTAGTTGCGAACCGGCGTGCCCGCGCCTCCCCCGCGCAGCACCATGCTCTCGCCGCTGCCCGTCGAGTCTGGGTTCGCGACGAAGGTCAGGCCCTGGTTGCCCGCGGGCTGGCACACGAGAGTGCCGGTACACGACAGCTGCGCGAACGCATTCGGACTTGCCAGCCCGAACGCGAGCATCAGCGAAGCCGACAGCATGCTGACCCGCAGGAACCCGCCGCTGATGCCGCTCCTGCTCGCCTTGCCCCTGCTTTTCTCGAGCTCGCTGACCGCCACCCATGCTCCCAGGGCTTCATTCCATATGCTTCTGTATGACTTGTTCATGTTGACGTTCGGCTCGCGGTGAAGGTGAATGGACGGTTTCGAATCAGCTGAAATGCGATGCTTCCTGCGCCAGGTTTCATCGCGGAAGCGCCGGTCCGGCGCAGCGCTCAATTACAGGAATGCTGGAATGTACGGAGTTGTTTACATTTCAGGGACGCCGCAACAATCTTCAAAATCCGCTCTGATGATTTAGTTCACAAAATTTTCAAAAAGCAGCCGGTATTGCGGAGATTGCAATCAGCTTAGGCTCATGGAAGGAGGTTCCAATTGATCACTCGAAGGCCTTCCACCGCCCTATCTGCAACGAACTACGCCTATCAGCCCGCCTTCTTGCCGCCTTCGACACAACGCCATGCCGGCGCTTGTTTTTTTGCCAAAAAGTTCACAGGGTGATTTGAGATCGTGAAATTAATCACGGCGCCATTAATCAAATCCCGTGATCTTTTTCACGTAAAAACAGCCCTCGGCTTGAATTAACATTTAAGAAACAATTCAATGCCTCACGCATCCAGGCTCCGCATTGGAATCACCATCGGCCTCCATCACGAGGCCGAAACGCTCTGGAACAACGGCATCAAGCAGAACGCCGTTTTCCTGGCAGAAGCGCTGAAGCACTGTCCGGTGGTTACATCGGTGGTGCTCGTTAACACGACGGCAGTCCCCATCACCCCGGCCCTGCCCTGGGACCAGGCGCGCTGGCCGACCGTGACCTTCGAGGCGGCCAAGGACAGCGTCGATGTGCTGATCGAACTCGGCGGCCAGATCGACGCGGCGCAGACCGACTACCTGAAGCAGCGCGGCGCGCGGCTGGTGTCGTACTGCTGCGGTTTCGAGTACGTGCACGCCATGGAGTCGATGCTGTTCGGCAAGCCGCTGTGGGGCCAGAACCTGTTCGTGAACCAGCGCTACGACGACATCTGGATGGTTCCGCAGGTGGCCAACATCAGCCAGCCCTACTTCGAGGTGCTGCGCCGTGCCGAGGCGCGCGCCGTGCCTTTCGTGTGGAGCCCGGTCTTCCTCGACGAGCGCACGCGCGGCCTGCCCGATGCAGGCGTCTACCAGCCGCATGCCGGCGCGCGCCGGCTCAGCGTGATGGAGCCGAACATCAACGTGGTGAAGTTCTGCCTCTATCCGGTCTTGATCGCCGAACTGGCGTATCGAGCGCGGCCCGAGGCCATCGCGCTGCTGCAGGTCACCAATGCCGAGCGGCTGGCGAAGGAAAACATGGAGTTCATCACGCTGATGAACCAGCTCGACCTGGTCCGCGAGCACAAGGCGGTGTTCCTGGGCCGGCACGAGACGCCGGTGTTCCTTGCTCAGAACACCGACATCGTGATCTCCCACCAGTGGGAGAACCCGCTGAACTACTTCTACCTGGAGACCTGCTGGCAGGGCTACCCGCTGGTGCACAACGCGCACCTGTGCGCCGACCTCGGCTACTACTACCCGGGCAACGACGTGGCCGCGGGCAGCACCCGCGTGCTCGAGGCCGTCGACACGCACGATGCCGGCGCGGCAAGCTACCGCGCGCGCCAGCGCAGCCTGATCGACCGCTACCTCCCTGGCAACGCCGCGGCCACCGAGGTCTACGACAAGCTGCTGCTCGGCCTGATGCAGCGCCCCGCCCGATAGGCACACGGAGCCCGACATGCTCGATCCATCCGAACTCCGGCAGATCTTTCCCGTGATCGTCACGCCGAGCCACGACGGCAAGGTCTTCCTGAACTACCTCACCTCGATACTGAATTTCACCGTCCAGGCCGAGCGTGCCGGCATGCGGCTGCAGGTGCTCACGCACCAGGGCGAAAGCCTTGTGACGCGCGCGCGGAACAACTGCGTGGCCCAGTTCCTCGCCAACCCGCAGTGGACGCACCTGTTCTGGATCGACGCCGACATCGGCTTCTCGGCGCAGGCGGCCTTCCGGTTGCTGCTCTCGGGCTACGACGTGGCGGCGGGGGTCTATCCGCTGAAGCGGGAGAACTGGCCCGAAGGCGGCGTGGCAGAGGGCACGACGCAGCAGCAGTTCGAATCCACCTTCACCCGCTACACCGTCAACGCCGAGGCCTCCCAGGCCACCTCGCGGGTCGAGCTCGAAGTGCAGCCCGACGGCTTCATGAAGATGACCGAGGCGCCGACCGGCTTCATGGTGATCAGGCGCTCGGTGTTCGAGCGGCTTATGGCCAGCTACCCAGAGCTGCGCTACGTGCCCGACAGCATCGGCGAGGCCGACCTCGGCCTGCACTACCGCTTCTTCGACGTGATGGTCGATCCGCAGACGCGCCGCTACCTGTCGGAGGACTACGGCTTCTGCCGCCTCTGGACGGGCCTGGGCGAGTCGATCTACATCGACGCCAACTCCAACCTGACGCACCAGGGCGCGAAGCTGTATCGCGGCGATTTCGCGAACTCGCTGCTGACTTCGCTGCCGCATGCGGTCGGCGGACCGGCCGGCGCGGCGATGGTGCTCGCGGGCCGGGAGCACCTGCAGTCCAACCAGCCGCCGCTTTGAAAAAGACACAAAAAAACAAAGCCCCGCCAAAGCGGGGCTTGTTTCATCGGGGCGATCCGCAGATCACCCGGGAGAGCCGGAACCCGGATCAGGCCGCGACCGTATCCGCCACGCCCTTGTAGTCCTCGATCTTGTCGAAGTTCAGGTATTGATAGATCTTGTCGCCGTTGCTGTTGATCACGCCGATGTCGGCCATGTACTCCTCGCGCGTCGGGATGCGGCCGAGCTTGGAGCAGATGGAAGCCAGCTCCGCCGAGCCCAGGTACACGTTGGTGTTCTTGCCCAGGCGGTTCGGGAAGTTGCGGGTGCTGGTCGACATGACCGTGGCGCCTTCGCGCACCTGGGCCTGGTTGCCCATGCACAGCGAGCAGCCCGGCATCTCGGTGCGGGCACCGGCATTGCCGAACACGCCGTAGTGGCCTTCCTCGGTGAGCTGCTGCGCGTCCATCTTGGTCGGCGGCGCGATCCACAGCTTCACCGGGATGTCGCGCTTGCCTTCGAGCAGCTTCGACGCGGCGCGGAAGTGGCCGATGTTGGTCATGCACGAGCCGATGAACACTTCGTCGATCTTGGCGCCGGCCACGTCCGACAGCGTCTTCACGTCGTCGGGGTCGTTCGGGCAGGCCACGATGGGCTCGTGGATGTCGGCCAGGTCGATCTCGATGACGGCCGCGTAGTCGGCGTCGTCGTCGCCCTTGAGCAGCTGCGGGTCCTTCAGCCAGGCTTCCTGCGCGGCAATGCGGCGCTGCAGCGTGCGGGCGTCGGCGTAGCCTTCGGCAATCATCCACTTCATCAGCGTGATGTTGCTGTTGATGTACTCGATGATCGGCTCCTTGTTCAGGTGCACCGTGCAGCCGGCGGCCGAGCGCTCGGCCGAGGCGTCGCTCAGCTCGAAGGCCTGTTCCACCTTCAGGTCGGGCAGGCCCTCGATCTCGAGGATGCGGCCCGAGAAGATGTTCTTCTTGCCCTTCTTCTCGACCGTCAGCAGGCCGGACTTGATGGCGTACAGCGGAATCGCGTTGACCAGGTCGCGCAGCGTGACGCCGGGCTGCATCTTGCCCTTGAAGCGCACCAGCACCGATTCAGGCATGTCCAGCGGCATCACGCCGGTGGCGGCCGCGAAGGCCACGAGGCCCGAGCCGGCCGGGAAGCTGATGCCGATGGGGAAGCGGGTGTGGCTGTCGCCGCCGGTGCCCACGGTGTCGGGCGTCAGCAGGCGGTTGAGCCACGAGTGGATCACGCCGTCGCCCGGACGCAGCGAAACGCCGCCGCGGGTGCTGATGAAGTCGGGCAGCTCGTGGTGCATCTTCACGTCCACCTTCTTGGGGTAGGCGGCGGTATGGCAGAACGACTGCATCACGAGGTCGGCCGAGAAGCCCAGGCAGGCCAGGTCCTTCAGCTCGTCGCGCGTCATCGGGCCCGTGGTGTCCTGCGAGCCGACCGAAGTCATCTTGGGTTCGCAGTACGTGCCCGGGCGCACGCCCTGGCCTTCGGGCAGGCCGCAGGCGCGGCCGACCATCTTCTGTGCGAGCGAGAAGCCCTTCTTGGTGTCGACCGGGCTTTGCGGCAGGCGGAACAGCGTCGAGGCGGGCAGGCCCAGGGCCTCGCGCGCCTTGGCCGTCAGGCCGCGGCCGATGATCAGCGGAATGCGGCCGCCGGCGCGCACTTCGTCGAACAGCACGTCGCTCTTGACCTTGAATTCGGCGATGACCTTGCCGTCCTTCAGCGCCTTGCCTTCGTAAGGGCGCAACTCGACGACGTCGCCGGTGTCCATCTGGCTCACGTCGAGCTCGATGGGCAGCGCGCCTGCGTCTTCCATGGTGTTGTAGAAGATCGGGGCGATCTTGGTGCCCAGGCACACGCCGCCGAAGCGCTTGTTGGGAATGAAGGGGATGTCTTCGCCGGTGAACCACAGCACCGAGTTGGTGGCTGACTTGCGGCTGGAGCCGGTGCCGACCACGTCGCCCACGTAGGCGACCTGGTGGCCCTTGTCTTTCAGCGACTCGATGAACTTGACCGGGCCGCGCTTGCCGTCTTCCTCGGGCTGGAACGCGGTGCCTTCACGCTTGTTCTTGAGCATGGCCAGCGCGTGCATCGGGATGTCGGGACGCGTGGTGGCGTCGGGCGCGGGCGAGAGGTCGTCGGTGTTGGTTTCGCCGGGAACCTTGAAGACCGTGATGGTCAGGCTCTGCGGCACTTCGGGGCGGCTGGTGAACCACTCGGCATCGGCCCAGCTCTGCAGCACGCCCTTGGCGTTGGCGTTGCCCTTGTCGGCCTTTTCCTTGACGTCGTGGAACTGGTCGAACATCAGCAGGGTCTTCTTCAGGCCTTCGGCCGCCACGGCGCCCACTTCGGCGTCGTCGAGCAGGTCGATCAGGGGGCTGATGTTGTAGCCGCCGAGCATGGTGCCGAGCAGTTCGGTGGCGCGGGCGCGCGAAATGAACTCGCTCTTCTCGGTGCCGTGGGCCACGGCCGCGAGGTAGCTCGCCTTGACCTTGGCGGCGTCGTCGACGCCGGCAGGCACGCGGTAGGTGAGCAGGTCCAGCAGGAAGGCGCCGTCCTTCGCGTTCGCGCTCTTGAGGAGCTCGATCGCTTCGGAAGTCTGCTTCGCGCTCAGGGGCAGCGGCGGGATACCGAGCGCGGCGCGTTCGGCAACATGGTCAACGTAGGCTTGCAACATCTTCTTTTCTCCGGAAACTGATCTGGCGGGCGTGCGAGGCGGCTCTAGCGGTCAAGCAAGAGCCGCGCCGCACGCCGGTAGGGGCGCTTACTGGCGCTTACTTCTTCTCGCCGTCGGCGCCGTCGAACAGGGCCTTGGGCGGGTTCTTCTTCATTTCTGCAGCGAACGCGATCTGTGCGTCGGTCTGGCATTCGTCGGCGATGCGCAGGCCGGCCTTCTGGTTCATCAGCATCGACTTGTTGCCGAGCTGGAGCCACATGGCGCCGGCGCGCGGGTCTTCGAGGCGGATGGCGCCGGTACGGCTTTCGACCGGGTGCATGCGGTACTTCTGGCCCTTGGTGCTGACGGTGAAGAAGCCGGGCTTCTTCTCGTCAGGCGTGACGGTCACGTCGGCGCCGAGTTCGCACTGAGCCTTGCCGATCGACACGCGCTTGGCGACCTCGAGGTCGGCGTCGGTGAGGACGATGTTGGTGTCGTCGCTGATCGGCGTGACTTCTTCCACTGCCTTGGCGGCCTTGCGGGTGACCTGGCGCTTCGGGGGCGCCTTCTTCGCCGTCTCGGCCTTGGCCGCAGGCTTGGCCGGCGTCGTGCTCTGTGCCACGGCCGCGAGCGGCAGGGCCATTGCGACAGCGGCGATCAGGGCAATTTTCTTCATGTGTGGGTTTCCTTGAGGCTGGGTTCGAAGGTTTCGTTTCAGGAGGCCGCGAGTGCAAACCAGGCTTTCGCCTCGGAGGGCAACGCGCGCCCTGTTGCGTGGGCACGCGTCAGTACCTGCCAGAAGTGGCGGTAGCTCGCGCGGTCGTGCAATGTGCCATCAATTTGTGTCGGAGCCCAATCCGCGGCCGCCGCCTTTACAAGGATTTTTGTGGCAATTTGAATCTGCGACTCGTCCGGCGCGAAGGCTTCCAGGATCGGCCGGATCTGGTTCGGGTGGATGCTCCACATGCGCGTGTAGCCGAATTCGGTGGCCGCCCTGCGCGCGGCCGTGCGCATGGCGCCGGTGTCGTTGAACTCGGTGACCACGCAGTGCGAGGGCACCTTGCCGTAGGCGTGCGCGGCCGAGGCGATGGCCAGCTTGGCGCGCACCACCAGCGGGTGGCTGAACTGCCCTGCCGCGCCCATGCCGTCGGCCGGGATGGCGCCGGCATGCGCCGAGACGAAATCCATGAGCCCGAAGCTCAGCGACTGCACGCGCGGATGCGCGGCGATCTCGAAGGCGTTGTGCACCGCCAGCGGCGATTCGATCAGCACGTGCAGCGGCAGCGCGCCGGCATCGGCCGCATCGAGCGCTGCAACGGCCTGATGCACATCGGCCACCGATTCGACCTTGGGCACCATCAGGTGGCTCAGGCGCGAACCTGCCCGGCCGGCGATGGTGACCACGTCGCCCGCGAAGGCCGGATGGTCGACCGGGTGCACACGAACGCCGACGCGCATGCCGGGCTTCGCGGCCAGCGCGAGTTCGGTGACGAGCGCTGCGTGATCGGCCTCGCCGCCCACGGGCGCGCCGTCCTCGCAGTCGAGGGTGACGTCGAACACGCAGGCGCCGAACTCCTCGGCCATCTCGGCCTGGAGCGCGAGGCTCTTCTTCATGCGCGCCTCGACGCCGCTGTAGTGGTCGCAAACGGGCAGCGCCACCGCACCGGCCTGTGCGCCGAGCAGCACTTCAGCGGGATGGGCCGTGTTCGTCATGCCTGGTTCTTCTGCGCGACGATGAACATGCGCGGGAAGGCCAGCAGCCGCTTGCCGTCGGTGCGCACCGGGTACGCCTCGTCCACGCGCCGCTGGTATTCGGCGAGGTAGCTCGCCTGAAGGTCGGGCGGCAGGCGGTCGACGAAGGGCTTCAGGCCGGTGCCGCGCACCCATTCGACGATGGACGCCGCATCAGCCATGCGGTGCTGGTAGATGGTGTGCCAGACATCGACGTGCGGCGCGAGCGGCGCCAGCAGGTCGTAGTAGCCGCGCAGGTCGAGCAGCAGCGTGCGCAGCTTGTCCGCGTCACCGATGGGCTCGGCCCACGGCGCCTCGGCCGCGAGCGCGCGCATCAGGCGGTGCGTCGGGCTCCTGGCGGTTGTCGGGCATCTGGATGGCGAGCACGCCACCCGGGGCCAGCGCGTCGAACAGGCGCGGGATCAGCTTCTCGTGATCGGGCACCCACTGCAGGGACGCGTTGGCATAGATGAGATCGGGCGCTTCTTCTTTCGATCGCGGCGCCCAGGTCGCGATATCACTCAGCTCGAAGCGCGTCTGCGGCAGGCGCTCGCGCGCGCTGACCAGCATGGCTTCGGAGTTGTCGGTCCCGACGACCTGCGCCTTCGGGAACCGGTTGACCAGCAGCTCGGTGGAGTTGCCCGGGCCGCAGCCGAGGTCGACCACGCGGGCCGCTTCGGTCAGCGGCACCCGCGCGAGGAGTTCCTGCGCGGGACGGGTGCGCTCGTCCTCGTAGCGACGGTAGAGCGCGGGGTTCCAGTCGAGCATGCTGGCCTGCAGTGGTTTACAGCAGGTGGGCGACGCCGGCCTGCTCGTCCTGCAGTTCCTTCAGCGTCTTGTTGATGCGTTCCTGGCTGAATGCGTCGATTTCCAGGCCTTCGACGATCTTGTACTTGCCGTTCTCGGTGATGACCGGGAAGCCGAAGATCACGTCCTTCGGAATGCCGTATTCGCCGTTTGACGGGATGCCCATCGTGACCCACTTGCCGTTGGAGCCCAGGGCCCAGTCGCGCATGTGGTCGATGGCTGCGTTGGCGGCCGAGGCAGCCGACGACAGGCCGCGGGCTTCGATGATGGCGGCGCCGCGCTTGCCCACGGTGGGCAGGAAGGTGTCGGCGTTCCAGACCTGGTCGTTGATCAGGTCCTTGACGCTCTTGCCGCCGACAGTGGCGAAGCGGTAGTCGGCGTACATCGTGGGCGAGTGGTTGCCCCAGACGGTGAGCTTCTCGATGTCGCCCACTGCGGTGCCGGTCTTCGCGGCGATCTGGCTGGCGGCGCGGTTGTGGTCCAGGCGCAGCATGGCGGTGAAGTTCTCGCGCGGCAGGCTGGGGGCGCTCTTCATGGCGATGTAGGCGTTGGTGTTGGCGGGGTTGCCGACCACGAGCACCTTGACGTTGCGGCTGGCGACCTGGTCGAGGGCCTTGCCCTGTGCCGTGAAGATCTGCGCGTTGGCGGCCAGCAGGTCGGCGCGCTCCATGCCGGGGCCGCGGGGACGGGCACCGACCAGCAGGGCGTAGTCGGCGTCCTTGAAGGCCACCAGCGGGTCGCCGGTGGGGATCACGCCGGCCAGCAGCGGGAAGGCGCAGTCTTCGAGCTCCATGATCACGCCCTTGAGCGCCTTCTGGGCCTTCTCGTCGGGGATCTCGAGCAGTTGCAGGATGACCGGCTGGTCTTTGCCGAGCATTTCACCGGAGGCGATACGGAACAGCAGGGCGTAACCGATTTGACCGGCGGCACCGGTGACGGCAACGCGGACGGGCTTTTTGCTCATGGGAAGACTCCAGAAGGTAATGAAACGGTGTCGGCGCTCTCGTGGGGCGCCAGGGGTTCTGCGGGATAAAACACCTTCCCGCAGCGCGAGACCGGCAGCATTTTAAGCCGATTCAATGAGCCTCGTCTTATGTCTTATATAAGATATCCTCTCGGGGTCCGCCAAGGCGCACCCCACCGCTGCCATGAACACGCCCACCCCATTCGACGAGCCCGCGACGCCGTCCTTCAGTCCGCTCTACCAGCAGATCAAGACCCTGATCCTGCAGAGCCTGCAGGCGGGCGAGTGGAAGCCGGGCGAACCCATCCCCAGCGAGATGGACCTGGCCGTGCGCTACCGCGTGAGCCAGGGCACGGTGCGCAAGGCCATCGACGAGCTCTCCGCCGAGAACCTCGTGGTACGCCGCCAGGGCAAGGGCACCTTCGTCGCCACCCATGCCGAGCAGCATGTGCAGTACCGCTTCCTCAAGCTCGTACCCGACGAAGGCGACCCGAGCACCGAAGGCCCGGCCGTGCGCACCATCGTCGACTGCAAGCGCCTGCGCGCATCCGCCGACGTGGCCCGAGCGCTCGGCCTGCGCACCGCAGACGCCGTGCTGCAGGTGCGCCGCGTGCTCGCCTACGGCGGCGTGCCCACCATCCTCGAAGACCTGTGGCTTCCCGGTGCGCCCTTCAAGGGCCTCACCGCCGAGCGGCTGCGCGCATGGCCCGGCCCGATGTACGCGCTCTTCGAAACGGAATTCGGCGTGCGCATGGTGCGTGCCGAGGAAAAGATTCGCGCCGTGCTGCCCGACGCCGAACAGGCCGAGCTGCTCGACGTGCCTCCGCAGATGCCCCTGCTGAGCGTGGAACGCGTTGCGCACACCTACCATGACACGCCGATGGAACTGCGCCGCGGCCTCTATCGCACCGACACGCACCACTACAGGAACCAGCTGGGCTGATCCCGATGCAGATGAACGCCGAACACAGGCGCGCCAGCGCGCGCATGCAACGTGAGCATTGCGCTACGAAGTCAATAGCATCCGACTGCAACGGTGCAGTGACTCGCATGCGTCCGCAGCGTGATGGTGCATTGCAATAGAATTTTGCGTTGTTTGCACTTCCCCATAAGAAACAAAAGCGTTCGCTCTCAGAACAAGCAACAAGCCAACAGTCACAAAAGCCACGAAAGCCCATCCCCCAATGACAGAGCTTGCAACTCCTCCCCGGCCCAAGCGTCGCGAATTCCGCAACATCAACGCCTTCACCGACCTCACGACCTACCGGCTGCCGCCGGCGGGCATCGTGTCGATCCTGCACCGCGTCAGCGGCGTGCTGATGTTCCTGCTGATGCCGTTCATCATCTGGATGTTCGACACCTCGCTGTCCTCCGACTATTCGTTCGCCCGCTTCAAGGCCGCCTTCAACAGCGGCCTTGGTTTCGTTCCGGGGTGGTTCTTCAAGCTCGTCGCGCTCGCGCTGATCTGGGCCTACCTGCACCACTTCATCGCCGGCCTGCGCCACCTCTGGATGGACGTGAGCCATTCGGCGGTGAACAAGGAATTCGGCAACACCTCGGCCATCGCCACGCTGGCACTGAGCATCCTGCTCACCGTCGTGCTCGGCGCCAAGCTGTTCGGCCTGTACTGAGAAGGAGCCAACCATGTCTGTGAATTACGGCTCCAAGCGCGTCGTCGTCGGCGCCCACTACGGTCTGCGCGACTGGCTCAGCCAGCGCATCACGGGTTGCCTGATGGCGCTCTTCACGATCATCCTGCTCGCGCAGCTGATCTTCAGCCGCGGCCCCATCGGCTACGACCTGTGGGCCGGCATCTTCGCCGCGCAATGGATGAAGGTGCTGACCTTCTCCGTGATCGTCGCCCTGCTCTACCACGTCTGGGTCGGCATGCGCGACGTCTGGATGGACTACATCCAGCCCGTCGCCATCCGTCTCGTGCTGCAAGTTTTCACCATCGTCTGGCTTGTCGGTTGTGCGGGTTGGGCCATTCAAGTGCTTTGGAAGATCTGACCCACCATGACCTACACAAAAGAAAAAATCACCAAGCGCAAGTTCGACGTCGTGATCGTCGGTGCCGGCGGATCCGGCATGCGCGCCTCGCTGCAACTCGCACGCGCCGGCCTCAATGTGGCCGTGCTCTCCAAGGTGTTCCCGACCCGCTCGCACACCGTCGCCGCCCAGGGCGGCGTGGGCGCGTCGCTCGGCAACATGAGCGAGGACAACTGGCACTACCACTTCTACGACACGATCAAGGGCTCCGACTGGCTCGGTGACCAGGACGCGATCGAGTTCATGTGCCGCGAAGCACCGAAGGTCGTGTACGAGCTCGAGCACTTCGGCATGCCCTTCGACCGCAACCCCGACGGCACCATCTACCAGCGCCCGTTCGGCGGCCACACGGCCAACTACGGCGAGAAGCCGGTGCAGCGCGCCTGCGCCGCGGCCGACCGTACCGGCCACGCGATGCTGCACACGCTCTACCAGAAGAACGTCGAGGCACGCACCCAGTTCTTCGTCGAATGGATGGCGCTCGACCTCATCCGTGACGAAGAAGGCGACGTGGTCGGCGTGACCGCGCTCGAAATGGAAACCGGCGACCTGCACATCCTGCAGGCCAAGACCGTGCTGCTGGCCACCGGCGGCGCCGGCCGCATCTTCCAGGCTTCCACCAACGCCTTCATCAACACCGGCGACGGCCTCGGCATGGCTGCGCGCTCGGGCATTCCGCTGCAGGACATGGAGTTCTGGCAGTTCCACCCGACCGGCGTGGCCGGCGCGGGCGTGCTGCTGACCGAGGGCTGCCGCGGCGAAGGCGCGATCCTGCTGAACAGCAATGGCGAACGCTTCATGGAGCGCTATGCGCCCACGCTGAAGGACCTGGCGCCGCGCGACTTCGTCTCGCGCTCGATGGACCAGGAAATCAAGGAAGGCCGCGGCTGCGGTCCCAACAAGGACTACGTGCTGCTCAAGCTCGACCACCTTGGCGCGGACACCATCCACAAGCGCCTGCCCTCGGTGTACGAGATCGGCGTCAACTTCGCCAACGTCGACATCACCAAGGAACCGATTCCCGTCGTGCCGACCATCCACTACCAGATGGGCGGCATCCCGACCAACATCCACGGCCAGGTCGTGGTGCAGAAGGGCGAGGACAACAGCGCCGTGGTGAACGGCCTGTACGCGGTGGGCGAATGCTCCTGCGTGAGCGTGCACGGCGCCAACCGCCTGGGCACGAACTCGCTGCTCGACCTGCTGGTGTTCGGCCGCGCGGCCGGCAACCACATCGTCGAGTTCAACGACAAGCTCAAGGAACACAAGCCCCTGCCCAACGACGCTGCCGACCGCACGCTGGAGCGCCTGAACCGCCTCGAAGCCACCACCGGCGGCGAATACGCGCAGGACGTGGCCGGCGAGATCCGCGCCGTGATGCAGCAGCATGCGGCCGTGTTCCGCAAGCAGGCCTCGATGGACGAAGGCGTGACCAAGATCGCCGCCGTGCGCGAGCGCGTCAAGGCCATCGGCCTGAAGGACAAGTCGAAGGTGTTCAACACCGCCCGCATCGAAGCGCTGGAAGTCGACAACCTGATCGAAGTGGCGCAGGCCACCATGGTCTCGGCCGCCGCCCGCAAGGAATGCCGCGGCGCCCACACGGTGGAAGACTACGAGCGCCCGGCCGACGACCCGGTCGCACCGCTGGGCCGCGACGACGCCAACTGGATGAAGCACACCCTCTGGTACAGCGCCGACAACCGCCTCTCGTACAAGCCGGTCAAGCTGCAGCCGCTCACCGTGGCCTCGGTTCCGCCGAAGGTCCGCACGTTCTAAGCGAGCGGCTCACAGTCAGCTCATACAAAGCATTCACAAGGTCACTACGATGAAGCGCACATTCCAGATCTACCGCTACGACCCGGACAAGGACGCCAAGCCCTACATGCAGACGGTCGAGATCGAACTCGACGGCCACGAGCGCATGCTGCTCGACGCGCTCATGAAGCTCAAGGCGCAGGACCCGACCCTGTCGTTCCGCCGCTCGTGCCGCGAAGGCGTCTGCGGCTCCGACGCGATGAACATCAACGGCAAGAACGGTCTGGCCTGCCTGACCAACATGAACACGCTCAAGGGCACCGTGGTGCTCAAGCCGCTGCCGGGCCTGCCCGTGATCCGCGACCTGATCGTGGACATGACCCAGTTCTTCAAGCAGTACAACTCGATCAAGCCGTACCTGCAGAACGACACCGTGCCGCCCGAGAAGGAACGCCTGCAGTCGCCCGAGGAGCGCGAAGAGCTCAACGGCCTGTACGAGTGCATCCTGTGCGCGAGCTGCTCCACGAGCTGCCCGAGCTTCTGGTGGAACCCCGACAAGTTCGTGGGCCCCGCCGGCCTGCTGCAGGCCTACCGCTTCATCGCCGACAGCCGCGACGAAGCCACCGCCGAGCGCCTGGACAACCTGGAAGACCCGTACCGCCTGTTCCGCTGCCACACGATCATGAACTGCGTGGACGTGTGCCCCAAGAGCCTGAACCCGACCAAGGCCATCGGCAAGATCAAGGAATTGATGGTGCGCCGCGCCATCTGAGCCCCGCGGTCCAGCCGTTCTTCAGAAAGTCATCATGCAATCCGCCGTCGACTCCCAGGAGCTGCTCAGCGAACGCGCGCTGAGCAAGCTCAAATGGCGCTGCCGGCGCGGGCTGCTCGAGAACGACCTGTTCATCGCCCGCTTCTTCGAGCGGCACGAATCCCGCATGACCGTGGGTCAGGCGGGAGCGATGGAGACATTGATGGACCTGTCGGACAACGATCTCCTCGACCTCCTTCTGCGCAGAAAGGAGCCCGAGCCCGAATGGGCCGGGGCCGAGGTGGTCGCTTTGCTGCAGCTCATGCGCACCGACGGCGCGCAGCGCCCTGCAATTTCTCCTTCGTCCTGAATCCACCTCTGAAAGTAAACCGAAATGAAAGCATCCGATACCAAGGCCACGCTGTCGTTCAGCAACGGCGGCGACAGCGTCGAACTGCCGATCTACAAGGGCACCGTTGGCCCCGACGTGATCGATATCCGCAAGCTGTATGCGCAGACCGGCATGTTCACGTACGACCCGGGCTTCATGTCGACCGCCGCCTGCCAGTCGGCCATCACGTACATCGATGGCGACAAGGGCGAGCTGCTGTACCGCGGCTACCCCATCGAGCAGCTCGCGACCAACTGCGACTTCCTCGAGACCTGCCACCTGCTGCTGTACGGTGAACTGCCGGACGCCGCCAAGAAGGCCAACTTCACCAAGCTCGTGACCAACCACACGATGGTCAACGAGCAGATGCAGTTCTTCCTGCGCGGCTTCCGCCGCGACGCGCACCCGATGGCCATCATGACCGGCCTGGTGGGCGCCCTGTCGGCCTTCTATCACGACAGCACGGACATCAACAATCCCGAGCACCGCGAGATCGCCGCGATCCGCCTGATCGCGAAGATGCCCACGCTCGTGGCCATGGCCTACAAGTACACGATCGGCCAGCCGTACATGTACCCGAAGAACGAGCTCAGCTATGCAGGCAACTTCCTGCACATGATGTTCGCCACGCCGTGCGAGGAGTACAAGGTGAACCCGGTGCTCGAGCGCGCGCTCGACCGCATCTTCATCCTGCACGCCGACCACGAGCAGAACGCCTCGACCTCGACGGTGCGCCTGTGCGGCTCGTCGGGCACGAACCCCTTCGCGGCCATCGCGGCCGGCGTTGCCTGCCTGTGGGGCCCTGCCCACGGCGGTGCCAACGAAGCAGCACTCAACATGCTGTACGACATCCAGAAGGAAGGCGGCGTCGAGAAGATCGGCGAGTTCATCAAGAAGGTCAAGGACAAGAACTCGAACGTCAAGCTGATGGGCTTCGGCCACCGCGTGTACAAGAACTACGACCCGCGCGCCAAGCTGATGCAGGAAACCTGCAACGAAGTGCTGACCGAACTGGGCCTGGAAAACGACCCGCTGTTCAAGCTGGCCAAGGAACTGGAAAAGATCGCCCTGGAAGACGAGTACTTCGTGTCGCGGAAGCTCTACCCGAACGTCGACTTCTACTCGGGCATCGTGCAGCGCGCCATCGGCATCCCGGTGCCGCTGTTCACCGCGATCTTCGCGCTGGCTCGCACGGTCGGCTGGATCGCCCAGCTGAACGAAATGATCGGCGACCCCGAGTACAAGATCGGCCGTCCGCGCCAACTGTTCGAAGGTTCGCCCAAGCGCGACGTGAAGCCGATCTCGGCTCGCTGATCCGCGTCTTGCGACTTCACTCACGAAAGCTGCCTTCGGGTAGCTTTTTTTTGGCCTGTAAATTGCGGTCTCCTTCTTGTTGTTCGACGAAAAAGGAGAAAGCAGATGGCAGTTTTCAGCCCGGTAATCAGTTTGTCTTCAAGGGCGGCATGCGTGGCCCTCGCCGCGTCGGCCCTGTTCGGCTGCGCGAGCGATGCGAGCCGATCCACGTCGCCTTCGGCCACACAAGGTGCGCAACAACAGGTGGCCGTGAAGGTTCTCATCATCAGCATGTTCAAGCCCGAGGCCAACGTCTGGCTCGAGCCGCTGAAGCTGAACCGGGAGATCAAGGTGCCGGGCCTGTCCGCCGACGATCCGGCGGTGCGCTGCAATGCCGACTCGGTGTGCCAGGTCACCACCGGCATGGGCCACACCAACGCCGCAGCCTCGGTCACGGCGCTGGTGTTCAGCGGCAAGTTCGATCTCTCGAAGACCTACTTCCTGGTGGCCGGCATCTCGGGCGTCGACCCGAACGTCTCGACCATCGGCTCGGCCACCTGGGCCCGGTACCTGGTCGACTTCGGCATCGCCCACGAGATCGACGCGCGCGAGATGCCGCCGAGCTGGCGCACCGGCTACTTCGGCATCGGTGCCAAGGACCCGGACTCCAAGCCCAAGTTCGAGTACCGCACCGAGGTCTTCCGCCTCGACGAGAAGCTGCTGCAGAAGGCCCTGAAACTGTCGGCCAACGCACCGCTGGCGGACAGCGACAAGGCACGCGCCTATCGCGCGAGGTATCCGCAGCCGGCGGCCAGGGCGCGGCCCTCGGTCCTGCAATGCGACACCGCAGCCGGTGACACCTACTGGCACGGCAAGTACCTGGGCGAGACGGCCACGCGCTGGGTTTCGCTCGTGACCGACGGGCAGGGCAAGTACTGCACCACCCAGCAGGAGGACAACGCCACCTACGAGGCACTGAAGCGGGGCGCCAGCGCCGGCCTGCTGGACCTGAAGCGCGTGGCCGTGCTGCGCACCGCGTCGAACTTCGACCGGCCCCACCCGGGGCAGACCGCCTATGCCTCGCTGTCGGCCGAGTCGGGCGGGTTTCCGATCTCCACCGCCAACCTGCTGATCGCGGGCCGCCCCCTGGTCGATGCCATCGTCGGCAACTGGGCGGCCTGGAGCGCCGGGGTCCCTGCGGACTGAGCGCAGCCCGTCACCACTTCACGCGCACGCCGATCGACCCGTTGATCGAACTCTTCACCCTGGCGTCGCCGCCGCTCGCCCAGAGCTTGCCGATTTCGCCGTAGAGGCTGGTCGACGGGCCCAGCGCGAGCGTGAAGCCGCCCGCGAGTTCGGTGCTCGTGCCGCCCGTCGGCGCCGCGATGTCGGTGGTGGTGACGCCGTTCACGAAGCGCGCGATGTCCGCGCCGCTCGATGTCCGGTAGACGTTGAAGCGGCCGTATGGCTGCAGCGTGCCGAGCCCCGTGGCGATCTCGCCCTTGACCCGCACGCCCGCGCGCGCGATCCAGCCGCTGTCGGCCTGCGGCTGGACGATGGCGCCGAGGATGGCGGAGTTGCCCAGGTCCATGTGCTGGTGGATCAGCTGCAGCTGCGGCTCGATGCGCCAGCCGCTGCCGCCCAGCGCGAAGGACTGGCCCACCTCGATGGACCCCAGCAGGCTGTTGCCCTTGCCGCTCATGCCCTGGCTCGCCAGCGGCTCGACGGTGTAGCGGTGGCGGCCCGACTGCACCACCGCGTCGGCGTAGAAGCCGCTGTCGTTGGTGTAAGTGCCGTACACGCCCAGGTACTGGCTGCGCAGGTCGTTGCGGCCCACGGACAGGTTCTGGATGCCGCTGGCGAAGCCGCGCACGCTGGCGTCGCCGTCGAGCTGGCCGACGTAGAGGCCTGCGCGCCAGTTGGGCGTGGCCAGCAGGTCGGTGCCAGCCTGGAAGCCGGTGAGGCGGCCCTTGCTAGATGGCGATACCACGCCGCCCTGCTGGATGTCGATGTCGGCGGAGAGCACGCGGGCCCAGGCGCGGCGATCGGAGCCGACAGCGTTGGTCGAGGTGGTCGCGGTGCCCTTCACGTCGTCGTCGCCCACGCGCTTGCGCAGGTCGCCGAGCATCGCGAGGTTGCCCTGGCGCAGCTGGCCGGAGAGCGCGGAATAGAGCGAGGCCTCGGCGCGGTAGGTGATCACCGGCGTGGCAGGCGTGGTGGGTGTGGGAGGCGCGGGTGATGCGGTAGTGCTCGAACGCAGGTACCAGTTCTCGCCCGCGCCGCTCGCGTCCGCGGCGTACAGGCGGTACTCGTAGGCGCCGGCATCCACATGGCCGTTGGCCAGGCTGAAGGCGTCCTTGGTGGTCTGGGCCGTGGTGGTGGCGCCGTTCTTCGCGGTGACCACCTCGATGCCGTTGCCGCTGGTGAGCGCGCCCAGGCCGCCGAGGTTGGTGACCTGAACTGTGGTCTTGCCACTGGCGGACGCGGCGGCGCCGTCGAGCACCAGCCGATCCGAAGGTCCCGTGCCGTTGAGCGCGGTGCCGAGCCTGAGCACGCCGTTGTTGCCGACGTACGCGCCCGTCACCGTGAGCGCGGTGCCTGCGGCCGCGCCCGCGAGCGAGACGGTGCCGCTGTTGGCGAGCGAAGCGACCGTCTGGCTGAAGCCCGCAAGGTCCAGCGCGGCGCCCGCGGCCACGCTGTAGGCGGATGCCGCGCTGAAGGTGTTGGCGGCGCCCGCCTTGAGCGTGCCCTGCGCGACGTTGGTGGCGCCGGTGTACACGTTGGCGCCGGACAGCGTCAGCGTGCCCGAGCCCTCCTTCGTGATGAAGCCGCCGCCGCTGATCGCGCCGCTCAGGGTCGCGTTGAAGGCGCCGGTGTCGATGACCGGATCGGTGCTGCCCGTGAGCTGGATCGCATTGGCGATCGTCAGCCCGTCGGCGCTGAAGCCCAGCGTCGTGTCGTCGTCCATCGACAGCGTGCCGGTGCCCAGCGCCTGGCTGTTGCCGAGGTTCAGGCGCCCCTGGCGCAGTGCGGTGCCACCGGTGAATGTGTTCGCGCCCGTAAGCGTCAGCACGCCTGCGCCGGTCTTGATCAGCCCACCACCGGCTCCGCCGTTGGTGCCACCGTCGCTGACGATGCCATCGAACTGCATGTCGGTACCCAGCGCGCCGAGCGTGGCGAAGTTGGCCCCCAGCAGGAGTTGCCCTTGACCGGACAGCGAGCCTATGCCGATGCCGCCGCTGTGGGCCGAGATGTCGACCCGGCCGTTGGCCTGGTTCACCAGGGTCGCACCATCGGCCGTGCTGTTGCCTACAAAAAAGCTCGCACCGCCATTGCGGTTGATGATCGTGGCCGATCCAGCGCTGCTGTCATTGGTGAAGTACGCGGCTCCGATGTCGTTGTCAATGACCGCATGGCCAGCACTGCTGCTCTGGTAGAAGAAGGTGGTGCCCGTGCTGTTCTTGATGCGCGCATTGCCCGCCGAAGTGTTCTCCCGGAAATTGGTGAACGATGCGTCGTTGTTCGTGATCGTGGCGTTGGCACCCTGGCTCGTGCCGTAGAAGTCGGTGCCGCTTGCGTTGTAGTTCGTGATGGTGGCACTGCCTGCCGTGCTCGCACCGAGAAAGGTCGTGTAACCATTCTGATTCGTGATGGACAGCGCGCCCGCATCAACCCCACTTTGGAATTCAAGTGATGCGTTCACGGTAACCGGCCCACTGCCCAAGGCGCCGTTGACGGCTGCACTCAGTCTGCCGCCATCGATACGGGTTCCCCCGGAGTAGGCATTGCTCGCCGAGAGCACCAGCGATCCACCGCCGGTCTTCGTCAGGCCGCCCGCGCCGCTGATGGCGCTGGCCAGCGTCACGTTGTTGCCGTTGGTGTCGAAGGTGCCGCCGTTCGCGCCCAGCGCATTCAGCCGGCCGGAAATGTCCGTGGTGTTCGCCGCCGCCCATTGCAGGCCGCCGCCGTTCAGCGTGATGTTGCCGGTGCCGAGGTTGGCGCCGTTGCTGAAGTTGATCAGCCCGGCATTGACGGTCGTGCCGCCCGAGTAGGCATTTGCGCCGGTCAGGAACGTGATGCCGCTGCCGTTCTGAACCACCGTGCCGGTTCCCGAGATGGCCGTGGCGAAGGTGTAGGTGGCATCGGACTGGTTGAAGTTGATCCTGCCCGCGTTGTTGATGCTGCCGGCCAGCCCGGTGACGATGCCTGCAGTCGTGCCGTTGGCCGTGGCATTGCCGATATTGAGCGTGCCGCCTCCGTTGATGGTGAAGGCGGCGCCCGCCAGGTTCAGCGTGCTGCCATCGCCCAGGTTGAGGACGCCCGTGCCGCCCGCCCCGCCGTTGCCGGCACAGCCGCAGTTGCCCCCCGTGCCGCCCAGGCCGCCGAGATAGAGCTGTGTGCCGACCGTGATGGTCGCCCCGCCGGTGGCAGTGAGCGTCCCGGTGCCGCCCGTGCCGCCGTTGCCGCCTCGGAGAAGGGGGCTCCGCCGGAACCGCCGCCGCCGCCGGCGCCGCCGATCAGCAGCGTGTTGCTGACTGTCAGGGCCGTGCCACTGAGGGTGAGTTCCCCAGCTCCCCCGGCGCTTCCATCGATGCCGACCGTGCCGGTGCCGAGGTTGCCACCGTCCCCGCCGCCACCACCGCCGCCGATCCCGACGTATTCATAGGTCGGCAGGAGGCTGCTGCCGCTGGCCGGGCTGGAAAGAGTCTGCGTCGGAGCGGGAACGAAGCCGGCACCGCCAGAGCCCGGCAGGTAAAAGTCTGCCCCGCCACCGCCGCCGCGGATGCTGCCGTTGCCGCCGTCACCGCCTCCCGCGCCGCCGGCGCCTATGAGGAGCACGTCGGCCGCGTGCGCGAACGGCGCGGCCAGCGAAAGCGCCAGCACCGCGCCCACTGCGATGCGTCGCCGGGCACTGGAGCTTGCGCCCACTGCCGAGCCCCTGACGGCCGACACGGCCAGTTCCGACACGGCCTGCCAGACGCCCAGCCGCCTGTTCCAGACGACCCTGAAAGTGCGATTCATCCTGTTGGTCCCGTATTTGTTCTGTTGAATCCGGCTGCATGGCCGCAGCCGCGTCTCGCGGAACGCCGCTCGATGAAAGTACCGCCCGCGCTGGCAATACCCGCATTCCGGAGACATCGAGGCGCCACTGTAAGATTTGCAACAGGACGCTTCAATTACCCGAAAGAGTAGTCATGAACACCGACCCGATCCTGCTGCAGGAAATAGTTCGCCTCTACGAGGCCGAGCCCGACCTGCTGACCCTTCCGCCCCTGCTCTTCGAAAGCGTGGTCCGCCTGACGGACTCCGACGTAGTCGCCTGGACCGAGGTGCACCATCGCAGCGGCGAGATGCGCGCGCTGCTGTCGGTCGAGGACGATCCGGCTCGCCGCGCCACGGCGTTCCAGGCCTATGCGCGCCATGCCGCCAGCCATCCGTTCTGGCAGAAGGACCCGGCCTTCTTCGGCGAGCGTGCGGTGCGCGAATCGGACGTCTTCACCGACGAGGAATTCATGGCGCTGCCGATGGCCCGCGAGGTGTTCCTGCCGTCGGGCGCCCACCGCATCATGGGTGTGCTGATGCTGCACGGCGAGTACTCGCTGGACCTGAGCGCGCACCGCGTCGTCGGGCGACCCGCATACAGCGACGCCGAACGCGACCGGCTGCAGATCTATCGGGGGCACGTGCTGCGGGCCTACCGCCAGGCGCAGCAGCGCACCGTCGGCAAGCTCCCCGCAGCCGACCGTCTGCGCTACGCCTTCCCGGAACTGACGCAGCGCCAGGTCGAGGTGGCCGTGTGGATCGCGGAGGGCCGCTCGAACGAGGCCATCGCCAGCGCCATGAGCGTCAGCCAGGACACCGTCAAGGCGCACCTGAAGGCGATCTTCAGCAAGATCGGCACCGACAGCCGGCTGGCCCTGGCCAAGCTCGTCCACACCGTGCCGCCGTTCTCGCAGATGCCGCCCTTGTGGAAGCTGCCGCTCGAAACCTGGAGAACGCAGACCAGGCCGGGCGCTGCTGCGGAAGCCTCCGGCGACGCGATGGCCTTCGCGCGGTAGGCCGCAGAAGCCCTCCGGGCAGGCGTCCCGTCGCCACCCGGCAACGAGGCCATCGCGCATCGCGATGGATGCGGCGTAAAAACAAGGGGAAAATAGCGATCTCATCGCAAAACACGATGACTCCTCGCAGCCCCATGAGCACCTCCGAACGCAACTTCGCCCGCCGCATCGACCTCACGTCGCTGCAGCTGTTCGTTGCCGTGTGCGAGCTGGGCAGCATCGGGCGCGCGGCGGAGCGCGAATTCATCGCGGCATCGGCCATCAGCAAGCGGCTGTCGGACCTCGAGGCCACGCTCGGCACCACCCTGCTGTACCGCCATGCGCGCGGCGTCGACCTCACGCCCGCCGGCGAAAGCCTGCTGCACCACGCGCGCTCGGTGCTCTACAGCCTCGAGAAGATGCAGGGCGAGCTCAGCGAATACGCCGACGGCGTGCGCGGCCACGTGCGGGTGCACGCCAACATCTCGGCGATCGTGCAGTTCCTGCCGGAAGACCTGGGCGTGTTCACGCGCGCCCACGAGGCCATCAAGATCGACCTCGAGGAGCACCTCAGCAGCGAGGTGATCCGGGCGGTGCAGGAAGGTGCGGCCGACCTGGGCGTGTGCCACGTGGCCGGCGGCGCGGGCGAGCTTCAGAGCCTTTCTTATAGGCACGACCGGCTCGCGCTGATCGTGCCCACGGGCCACGCGCTGGCGGCCGAGGGAAGCATCGACTTCATCGACTCGCTCGACTTCGACCACGTCGGCCTGCACACCAACAGTTCCATCTACGTCGCGATGCACGAGGCCGCGCTGAACGCGGGCCGCAGCATCAAGCTGCGCATCCACGTCACGGGGCTCGATGCCATGTGCCGGATGATCGAGAACGGCCTGGGCATCGGCGTGATGCCGCAGCGCGCCTTCGAGCTCATGCGCAACGGCATCGGCCACGGCCTGGTGAGCATCGCGCTCAACGACGCCTGGGCCGCGCGCGAGATCAGGCTGGTGGCACGTGATTTCTCCACCCTGCCCGTCGCGGCGCGCTCGCTGGTGAACCACCTGCACGCGGCCGCAGACGGCGGCGAACAGCTCGCGGCCTAGGCCGCAACCACGGACAATTCCATTTCCCCACGAAAGACAGAAGAGACCGACATGGCACGCACGCTCTACGACAAGATCTGGGACGAACACGTCGTCCACACCGAGGAAGACGGCACCGCGATCCTCTACATCGACCGCCACCTGGTGCATGAAGTGACCAGCCCGCAGGCATTCGAAGGCCTGCGCGAGGCCGGCCGCAAGCTGTGGCGCATCAGCTCCGTGGTGGCCACCGCCGACCACAACACGCCCACCACCGGCTGGGAGCGCGGCTACGAAGGCATCGCCGACCCGACCAGCAAGGAGCAGGTCACCACGCTGGACCACAACATCGCCGAATTCGGCGCGGCCGCGTTCTTCCCCTTCCTGAGCAAGCGCCAGGGCATCGTGCACGTGATCGGCCCCGAGTCGGGCGCGACGCTGCCGGGCATGACCGTGGTGTGCGGCGACTCGCACACCTCCACGCACGGAGCCTTCGGCGCGCTGGCGCACGGCATCGGCACCAGCGAGGTCGAGCACGTGATGGCCACGCAGACGCTGCTGGGCAAGAAGGCGAAGAACATGCTCGTGAAGGTCGAGGGCAAGCTGCCCCTGGGCTGCACGGCCAAGGACATCGTGCTGGCCATCATCGGCAAGATCGGCACGGCCGGCGGCACGGGCTACACGATCGAATTCGCCGGCTCGGCCATTCGCGACCTGAGCATGGAAGGCCGCATGACGGTGTGCAACATGGCCATCGAGGCCGGCGCGCGCGCCGGGCTGGTGGCTGTCGACGAGAAGACCATCAGCTACGTCAAGGGCCGCCCGCTCGCGCCCACCGGCGTGGAATGGGACCAGGCCGTGGCCTACTGGCGCACGCTGCAGTCCGACCCGGACGCGAAGTTCGACGCCGTGGTCGAGCTCGACGCGGCGCAGATCCAGCCACAGGTGACCTGGGGCACCTCGCCCGAGATGGTGGTCGAGATCAACGGCCGCGTGCCCGATCCCGACAAGGAAAAGGACGCCAGCAAGCGCGGCGCCATCGAGCGCGCGCTGGTCTACATGGGCCTGGAGCCCAACAAGGCCATGAACGACATCTTCATCGACAAGGTGTTCATCGGCTCGTGCACCAACAGCCGCATCGAAGACATGCGCGAAGCCGCTGCGGTCGTGAAGAAGCTGGGCCAGAAGGTCGCGAAGAACGTGAAGCTCGCGATGGTCGTGCCCGGTTCGGGCGTGGTGAAGGAACAGGCCGAGCGCGAAGGGCTCGACCAGATCTTCAAGGCCGCGGGCTTCGAGTGGCGCGAGCCCGGCTGCTCGATGTGCCTGGCGATGAACGCAGACCGCCTGGAACCCGGCGAGCGCTGCGCATCCACCAGCAACCGCAACTTCGAAGGCCGCCAGGGCGCCGGCGGCCGCACCCACCTCGTGAGCCCGGCCATGGCCGCCGCCGCCGCGGTGCACGGCCACTTCGTCGACGTGCGCACCTTCGCCTGATCTGGAGACATCACATGCAGAAATTCACCGTGCACAAGGGCCTCGTGGCCCCGATGGACCGCGAGAACGTCGACACCGACGCGATCATTCCCAAGCAGTTCCTCAAGTCGATCAAGAAGACCGGCTTCGGCGTGAACCTGTTCGACGAGTGGCGCTACCTCGACCCGGGCCTGCCCGGCCAGGACCCGGCCAGCCGCAAGCCGAACCCCGACTTCGTGCTGAACCAGCCGCGCTACGCGGGCGCCTCGATCCTGCTGGCGCGCCAGAACTTCGGCTGCGGCTCGTCGCGCGAGCATGCGCCCTGGGCGCTCGACCAGTACGGCTTCCGCGCGATCATCGCGCCGAGCTACGCCGACATCTTCTTCAACAACAGCTTCAAGAACGGCCTGCTGCCGATCGTGCTGCCCGAGGCGCAGGTCGCCCAGCTGTTCGACGAGACCTTCGCCTTCCCAGGCTACACGCTGACCATCGACCTGGAACGCCAGGTGGTGGTGAAGCCCGACGGCCAGGAATTCGCGTTCGACGTGCAGGCCTTCCGCAAGTACTGCCTGCTCAACGGGCTGGACGACATCGGCCTCACGCTGCGCCACAAGGACAAGATCAAGGCCTTCGAGGCCGAGCGCCTGGCGCAGAAGCCCTGGCTGGCGCATACGATGATCTCCTGATCGATCGCGCGCATATCGTTTTCAAGAAACCTCAGACCAACTTATGAAAATCGCAGTTCTCCCGGGTGACGGCATCGGCACCGAAATCGTGGCGGAAGCCGTCAAGGTGCTCGACGTGCTCGACCTGAAGTTCGAGACGGAATCGGCGCTGGTCGGCGGCGCGGCCTACGAGGCGCACGGCCATCCGCTGCCGGAATCGACGCTCAAGCTCGCCAAGGAAGCCGACGCGGTGCTCTTCGGCGCTGTCGGCGACTGGAAGTACGACAAGCTCGACCGGCCGCTTCGGCCCGAGCAGGCCATCCTGGGGCTGCGCAAGAATCTGGGCCTGTTCGCGAACTTCCGCCCGGCCATCTGCTACGAGGAGCTGGTGGGCGCCTCCAGCCTGAAGCCCGAGCTGATCGCGGGCCTGGACATCCTCATCATCCGCGAGCTGACCGGCGACATCTACTTCGGCCAGCCGCGCGGCCGCCGCGTCGCGACGGACGGGCACTTCCCGGGCGCCGAAGAGGCTTTCGACACGATGCGTTACTCGCGCCCCGAGATCGAGCGCATCGCGCGCGTCGCCTTCGAGGCCGCGCGCAAGCGCAGCAAGCGCGTGACCAGCGTGGACAAGAACAACGTGCTGGAAACCTCGCAGCTGTGGAAAGACGTGATGCTCGACGTTGCGAAGGAATATCCGGACGTCGAACTCGACCACATGCTGGTCGACAACGCGGCCATGCAGCTCGTAAAGGCGCCCAAGAAATTCGACGTGGTGGTCACCGGCAACATGTTCGGCGACATCCTCTCCGACGAGGCCGCGATGCTCACCGGCTCCATCGGCATGCTGCCCTCGGCGTCGCTCAATTCGAGCAACCAGGGCCTGTACGAGCCCAGCCACGGAAGCGCCCCCGACATTGCCGGCAAAGGGGTTGCCAATCCTTTGGCTACAATCCTGTCCGCTGCCATGATGCTCCGTTTCTCCCTCAACCAGCCCGAAGCTGCCGACCGTATCGAGTCGGCGGTCAAGGACGTGCTCGCCTCCGGGCTGCGCACGGGCGACATCTGGTCTGAAGGCACCAAGCGCGTCGGCACCCGCGAGATGGGCGACGCGGTCGTTGCAGCAATCACCAAAAAGACGATTACCGGCTAACCGCAGCCCGCTTCGTCACGCCCCTCCCCGGCTCGACGAGTCGGGCGCAAAAAAGACAACTTTTCTTTTTTTCATAAGGGCAAACTGAAATGGCGAACGCATCTCAACCTCTGGTCGGCCTCGTAGGCTGGCGCGGCATGGTCGGCTCGGTCCTGATGGACCGCATGCAGGCCGAAGGCGACTTCGGTCTCATCGAGCCGGTCTTCTTCTCGACCTCCAACGCCGGCGGCAAGGCCCCGGCCATGGCCAAGAACGAAACCGCGCTGAAGGATGCGAACGACATCGAGGCACTGAAGAAGTGCGACATCGTCATCACCTGCCAGGGCGGCGACTACACCAGCGAGGTGTTCCCCAAGCTGCGCGCCGCCGGCTGGAACGGCCACTGGATCGACGCCGCCTCCACCCTGCGCATGAAGGACGACGCGATCATCGTGCTCGACCCCGTCAACCTGCCGGTGATCGAGAACGCGCTCGCCAAGGGCGGCAAGAACTGGATCGGCGGCAACTGCACGGTGAGCTGCATGCTCATGGGCGTGGGCGCCCTCTACAAGGCCGGCCTGGTCGAGTGGATGACCAGCATGACCTACCAGGCAGCCTCGGGCGGCGGCGCGCAGCACATGCGCGAGCTGCTGACCCAGTTCGGCACCCTCAACGCCGAAGTGCGCGCCCTGCTGGACGACCCGAAGTCGGCCATCCTCGAGATCGACCGCAAGGTGCTGCACAAGCAGCAGACCCTCAGCGCGGCTGAAACCGCCAACTTCGGCGCGCCGCTGGGCGGCTCGCTGATCCCCTGGATCGACAAGGACCTGGGAATCGGCAAGAGCCAGGACGACGCCGAGTGGGGCATGTCCAAGGAAGAATGGAAGGGCGGCGCCGAGACCAACAAGATCCTCGGCCAGGGCGCGGGCTTCGGCACCGCCGCCGTGCCGGTCGACGGTTTCTGCGTGCGCATCGGCGCGATGCGCTGCCACAGCCAGGCCCTGACCTTCAAGCTCAAGAAGAACGTGCCGCTGGCCGACATCGAGGCGATGATCGCCGCCGACAACCCCTGGGCCAAGGTCGTGCCGAACACGCGCGAAGCCACGGTCAAGGACCTGACGCCGGTGACCGTGACGGGCACCATGAACATCCCGGTCGGCCGCATCCGCAAGCTGGCGATGGGCCCGGAATACGTCGGCGCCTTCACGATCGGCGACCAGCTGCTGTGGGGTGCCGCGGAACCGCTGCGCCGCATGCTGCGCATCCTGCTCGAGGCCTGATGCGGGGTGCTCAGGCCCTTTTGAAACATGAATTGTTGCCATATGGCAACAGAAGATGTGTGCGTAAGTATGCGCGCACTGGGTAGAACAAGCGCATTGCCTTGTCAGTGCTCAGTGATGATGCTAACGTCCTCTTACAAATTCCGGGCCTGAGCCGCCCCCTATCAGCATGACAAGACATCTGTTGCCTGCGGCCAGCCCATCGGCCGCTCGCCCGCCTCTGCCGTCGAACGGTTGGCGCCTTTCCATTCTTGGCGCGGCGGCAGCCGTGGCCATGGGCCTCGCTAGCACCGATGCCAGCGCATTCACGCTGGGCCAGCTGAAGGTGCAGTCGGCTCTGGGCGAGCCCTTGCGGGCCGAGATCGATGTGACCGAAATGGCCGCCAATGAAGCGGATGGCCTGAAGATCAACATCGCCACGGCCGAAGCTTTCAGAAACGCGGGTGTCCCCTACAACTCGGCGCTCAGCGACGTCAAGGCAACGCTGCAGCGCCGCGCAGGCGGCCAGTACGTGGTCCGCCTGAGCGGCAGCCGCCCGCTGAACGATCCGTTCGTCGACCTGCTGCTCGAAGCCAACGGCGCCTCCGGCCGCATCGTGCGCGACTACACGGTGCTGCTCGATCCGCCGGCCACGCGCCAGGCTGCTACACCGGCTGCCCCAATCTCTCCCCAGATCTCGGCTCCGGCCGAGCGCACCGCCCCGGCGGCACGCGCACGCCGCGAACGCGCCCCCGTGGTGGCCGCTCCGGCGGCAACGGCCCCGGCACCTTCCACGGCACCCGCAGCCGCGGCTCCTGCCCCTGTCACGGCCGCCGCCCCTGCCCGCAGCGCCGGCGGCGGTGAACAGGTCACGGTGCAGCGCGGCGACACCGCCGGCAAGATCGCCGCCACCTACAAACCCGCCGACGTGTCGCTCGACCAGATGCTGGTCGCGCTGCTGATGGCCAACCCCGACGCCTTCGTCGGCGGCAACGTCAACCGCATGCGCGCAGGCGCCGTGCTCGACCTGCCGAGCGCTGCCGAAGCATCCGCCGTTCCGCCGGCCGAAGCCCGCCGCACGGTCACCGCACAAAGCCGCGATTTCGGCAGCTACCGCCAGCGCCTGGCCGACAACGCACCTACCACCAACGTGGCCGCCGCGAGCCGCAAGGCAGCGGGCAAGGTGCAGGCCAACGTCGAGGACCGCAATGCAGCGGCCAACTCGCCCGACAAGCTCACGATCTCGCAGGGCAACGCAGCCACCCGCGCCGCCGACGAGAAGGTCGCGCAGAACCGCCAGGCGCAGGACAACAGCAACCGCGTCGCGGAACTGTCGAAGAACATCAGCGAGCTGAACAAGCTCAAGGCGGCAACGGGCACCGGCTCGTCCGCGGCCGCACCCGCCGCCGCTCCGGCACCGGCAACGCCGGGCATTCCGGTTCCAGCCCCCAACACCAGCGCGACGGTCGTGCCTCCGGTCGCGAGCCCCGCACCGGCTCCTGCCCCGGCTGCAGCTGCTCCGGTCACGCCTCCGGCTCCGGCCCCCGCCGCCGCGGCGGCACCTGCCGCTCCGGCGGCAGCGGTGCCCAGCACTCCCCCGACGCCCGAAGCCACGGCGCAGGCAGCTCCCGCTGCAGCAGCAGCCACTCCTGTAGCCGATGCACAGGCCGTGGCCGCACCCGCCGGCACGCCTGCGGCCGCCGATGCCACCGCCACTCCCGCAGCCGCGGCAGCGAGCGCCGCAGCGGCTGCCGCGCCGAAGCCGGCTGTGAAGAAGCCCGCTCCGCCGCCCCCGCCGCCGGAGCCCACCTTCTTCGAAGAACTGATGGACAACCCGCTGATGCTGGCGGGTGCCGCGCTGATCGCGCTGCTGGTCGGCTTCCTGCTGTACCGCGTGCTGGGTCGCCGTCGCGAGGAAATGAGCGAAAGCGTGTTCCTCGAAAGCCGCATCCCGAAGGATTCGTTCTTCGGCGCCAGCGGTGGCGAATCGGTGGACACCAAGCACCGCGGCGACTCCACCGTCTCGTCGCTGTCGTACTCGCCGAGCCAGCTCGACGCGGGCGATGTCGACCCGGTCGCCGAGGCCGACGTGTACCTGGCCTACGGCCGCGACCTGCAGGCGGAGGAAATCCTGCGCGAGGCGCTGCGCCTGAACCCCGATCGCACCGCCATCCACCTCAAGCTGCTCGAGATCCACGCCAAGCGCCGCGACGTGCGTGCCTACGAAAGCCTGGCCACTGAAGTGCACAAGCTGACCGGCGGCCTGGGTTCCGACTGGAACCGCGTGGTCGACATGGGCAAGGACCTCGATCCGGGCAACCCGCTGTACGAATCTGGCTCGCCCCGCAGCGGCGGCAGCGGTGGCGCCAGCGCCGCCGAAACGGCAGCCTTCGCCGGCGCCCTGGCGGCGGCAGCCAAGCCGGCACCGGCGACGCCTGCTCCGGTGGTGTCGCCCCCGGTGGCCGTCGCACCGCCCGCCTTCGTGCCCTCGGTCGCACCGCTGGACTTCGACCTCGACCTGACCACGCCGCCGGCGCCCGCTCCGGTCGCGGCTCCGGCTGTGCAGCACGCGCCGGTCGGCGCCAGCCTGCCGAAGTCGGCCTACGCGCCGGCTCCGACGACGGCGCGTCCGGCGCCGCCGCTGTCGAACGGCCACGCAACGCCCGTCGACCTCGAGAACGACTTCGACACCGCCCCCGGCGCCCTGTCGGCCGACACGCTCCCCGGCTCGCTGAGCCTGAGCGATCCGGAGCACAACACCCGCCCCGCCATGCTGCGCAACGCGCTGCCGGCCGACTCGGGCTTCATCGAGTTCGACATGAGCGCGCTGGCCGGCCTGCCGGCAGCACGCCCGGTCGAAGCCGCCAAGCCGGCGGCAACGGCGGCCGCGCAGAATGACGAAGGCGACGACAGCCCGCATGCCGTCAAGCTGTCGCTGGCTCGTGAGCTGCAAGCCATCGGCGACGTCGAAGGCGCCCGCTCGCTGGTCGAGGAAGTCGAAGCCGAGAGCGCCGGCGACCTCAAGTCGCAAGCCCGTCAACTGCTCGCGGAACTGCGCTGAACGAGCTTCGCCGCTCGCTCTTCCTCGGTCCCCTGAATTCGTGAGGCTGGCGCTCGGCATCCGGTACAACGGCCAGGCGTACGACGGCTGGCAGAGCCAGCCCTCCGGCCGCACGGTGCAGGACAAGCTCGAGGCGGCCCTCGCGAAGTTCACCGCGCAGCCCATCCGGACGCTGTGCGCCGGGCGCACCGACGCGGGTGTCCACGCCCTCATGCAGGTGGTGCATTTCGACACCACCGCGCAGCGCGAACCCTTCTCCTGGATGCGCGGCACCAACCGCTTCCTGCCCGACGACATCGCGGTGCAGTGGGCGCATCCGGTGCCCGACGAATTCCACTGCCGCGCCAGCGCCCTGGCGCGTCGCTACGTCTACGTGCTTTCGCAGTCGCCCGTGCGGCCCAGCCTCGATTCGGGCCGGGTCGGCTGGTCGATGCATCCGCTCGATGGCGACGCGATGCGCGCCGCCGCGGCGCTGCTCATCGGGCAGCACGACTTCAGCTCGTTCCGCGCCTCGGCCTGCCAGGCACGCTCGCCGGTCAAGGACCTGCGGCGCATCGAGATCACGCGCGTCGGCAACGGCGAGCGCTGCCGCTGGCATTTCGAGTTCGAGGCCGACGCCTTCCTGCACCACATGATCCGCAACCTGATGGGCAGCCTCCTGCGCGTCGGCCGCGGCGACGAGCGACCGGAGTGGATCTCGCAGGTGCTCGAGGCACGCAGCCGCGATGCGGCGGCGCCCACCTTCTCGGCGGACGGCCTGTATTTCATGGGCCCGTTGTACGACGCCAAGTGGGGTCTGCCGGCCGAGGCCACGCTGCAGGCCGGCAGGGCTACGTATGATGGCCCGCCATGAGCGCGCCCTCCCTGCCCCGCACCCGCATCAAGATCTGCGGCCTGACCCGTGAAGCCGACGTCGACGCGGCGGTCGAAGCCGGTGCGGACGCCATCGGCTTCGTCCTGTATCCGAAGAGCCCGCGCGCCGTAACGGTCGACCGGGCGGCCGAACTGGCCTCCCGCCTGCCGCCGTTCATCACGCCAGTCCTGCTGTTCGTGAATGAGGATGCTCCCAAAGTCATAGCATCGCTCGCTCAGGTGAAGGGCTCGATCGCGCAATTCCATGGTGAAGAGACGCCGCAGCAGTGCGAGGAAGCCGCCGGTCCGGGCCGATTCCGCTACATGCGCGCAGCCCGCATTCCGCTGGGGGATGCCGGGGCCGGCTTCGACCTCGTAAAATACGCGTCCGATTACTCCCACGCCCAGGCCATCCTGCTCGACGCGCATGTCGAAGGTTATGGCGGTGGCGGCAAGGCATTCGATTGGTCACTTCTTCCACCCGCCGTCGACGCTCACCTCGTCTTGAGTGGTGGGCTCACACCTGCAAGCGTGGGCGATGGCATTCGCATCCTGCGGACGCGCTGCAAGTCGCTGTCCGTTGATGTGAGCTCGGGCGTCGAAATCGACGGTCCCGGGAACAAGGGCCTCAAGGACGCCGGAAAGATCCGGCAATTCGTCGCAGCCGTCAGGGCTGCCGACGCGTCCTTCTCCAGTTAGCCGCCGCAGCCGATCGTTTGTCGGGCTGCGGCCCACCGATCGAGAATCATGCAAAGCCAATTCCAGGACTACCAGCAACCCGATGCCACCGGCCACTTCGGCAACTACGGCGGCACCTTCGCGAGCGAGACGCTCACCCACGCGATCAACGAACTGCGCGACGCGTACGCGAAGTTCAAGGACGATCCGGCCTTCCTCGCGGAATTCCACTACGAGCTCAAGCACTTCGTCGGCCGCCCCTCGCCGATCTATCACGCGGCACGCACCAGCCGCGAAATGGGCGGCGCGCAGATCTACCTGAAGCGCGAAGACCTGAACCACACCGGCGCCCACAAGATCAACAACGTGATCGGCCAGGCGATGCTCGCGCGGCGCATGGGCAAGCCCCGCGTGATCGCCGAGACCGGCGCCGGCCAGCACGGCGTGGCCACCGCCACCATCTGCGCGCGCTACGGCCTCGAGTGCGTGGTCTACATGGGCAGCCAGGACGTGAAGCGCCAGAGCCCCAACGTCTACCGCATGAACCTGCTCGGCGCGACCGTGGTGCCCGTCGAATCCGGCAGCAAGACGCTGAAGGACGCGCTCAACGAGGCGATGCGCGACTGGGTCACCAACGTGGAGAACACGTTCTACATCATCGGCACCGTCGCCGGCCCGCACCCCTACCCGACCATGGTGCGCGACTTCCAGAGCGTGATCGGCACCGAGTGCATCGAGCAGATGCCGGCCATGCTCGCGGCCGACGGCATCACCGGCGAGGCGGAGGGCAAGCAGCCCGACGTGGTGATCGCCTGCGTGGGCGGCGGCAGCAACGCCATGGGCATCTTCCACCCCTACATCCCGTTCGCGGGCACGCGCCTGATCGGCATCGAGGCCGCAGGCGAAGGGCTGGACAGCGGCAAGCACTCGGCCTCGATCCTGCGCGGCAGCCCCGGCGTGCTGCATGGCAACCGCACCTACCTGCTGCAGAACGAGGACGGCCAGATCACCGAGACGCACAGCATCAGCGCCGGCCTCGACTACCCCGGCGTGGGCCCCGAGCACGCGTACCTGGCCGACATCGGCCGCGCCGAGTACGTCGGCGTCACCGACAAGGAAGCGCTCGATGCCTTCCACTACCTGTGCCGCACGGAGGGCATCATCCCCGCGCTCGAATCCAGCCACGCGGTGGCCCACGCGCTGAAGCTCGCCAAGACCATGCGCCCCGACCAGTCGATCCTGGTGAACCTCTCCGGCCGCGGCGACAAGGACATCGGCACCGTCGCCGACCTGTCGGGCGTCGACTTCTACGACCGCCCCTCGATGCGCGGCCTGAGCGTGAAGGGAGGCAAGTGATGAGCCGCATTGCAGCCACCTTCGAGGCCCTGAAGAAAGACGGCCGCCGCGCCCTCATTCCGTACGTGACCGCGGGCTTCCCCTTCGCCGACATCACGCCCGAGCTGATGCACGGCATGGTCGAGGCCGGCGCCGACGTGATCGAGCTGGGCGTGCCTTTTTCCGACCCGATGGCCGACGGCCCGGTGATCCAGAAGGCCGGCGAGGCCGCGCTGGCGCTGGGCGTGGGCATGAAGCAGGTGCTCGCCATCGTCGCCGCCTTCCGCCAGAAGGACACGACCACGCCCGTCGTGCTGATGGGCTACGCCAACCCGGTCGAGCGCTACGACCTGGTGCACGGAAAGAAGTCCTTCATCCGCGACGCGGCCGCAGCCGGCGTCGACGGGCTGCTGGTGGTCGACTATCCACCCGAGGAATGCGAGGCCTTCGCCGCCGAGCTGAAGGCCGCCGGCATCGACCTGATCTTCCTGCTGGCCCCCACCAGCACCGACGAGCGCATGGCGCAGGTCGCGCGCATCGCGAGCGGCTACGTCTACTACGTGTCGCTCAAGGGCGTGACCGGCGCCGGCCACCTCGACACCGAGGCCGTCGGCCGGATGATCCCTCGCATCCGCGAGCACGTGAGCATCCCGGTGGGCGTGGGCTTCGGCATCCGCGACGCCGCCACGGCGCAGGCCATCGGCTCGGCCGCCGACGCGGTCGTGATCGGCACGAAGATCATCCAACTCATCGAGGACCAGCCCCGCGACAAGGTCGTGCCGGCGGTGCGCGAATTCCTCGCGGGCATCCGCGAGGCGCTCGACGCCCTGCCCGCCGCGACGGCCAAGAACGCGGCTGGTCGATAATCACCGCCAACACAAGGAGCCCCCATGAGCTGGCTTGAAAAACTGCTACCCGCCAAGATCGCCCAAACCGACCCGTCCGAGCGCCGCCAGGTGCCCGAGGGCCTGTGGATCAAGTGCCCCGCCTGCGAGACCGTTCTGTACAAGACCGACCTCGAGCACAACCAGAACGTCTGCCCCAGCTGCAGCCACCACCACCGCATCGGCGCCCGCGCGCGGCTCGACGCGTTCCTCGACGCCGAGGGCCGCTATGAAGTCGGCCAGGAAGTGCTGCCGGTCGACGCCCTGAAGTTCAAGGACAGCCGCAAGTACCCCGAGCGCCTGAAGGAAGCCCTGGAAAACACCGGCGAGACCGACGCGCTGGTCGTCATGGGCGGCTCGGTGCACAGCATCAGCGTGGTCGTGGCCTGCTTCGAGTTCGAGTTCATGGGCGGCTCCATGGGCAGCGTGGTCGGCGAGCGCTTCGTGCGCGGCGTCGAGACCGCCATCGAACAGAAGGTGCCGTTCATCTGCTTCACCGCCACCGGCGGCGCGCGCATGCAGGAAGGCCTGCTCTCGCTGATGCAGATGGCCAAGACCAACGCCGCGCTCACGCGCCTGGCGAAGAAGGGCCTGCCCTACATCAGCGTGCTGACCGACCCGACCATGGGCGGCGTGTCGGCCGGCTTCGCCTTCGTGGGCGACGTGGTGATCGCCGAGCCCAAGGCGCTGATCGGCTTCGCCGGCCCGCGCGTGATCGAATCGACCGTGCGCGTGACGCTGCCCGAGGGCTTCCAGCGCGCCGAGTTCCTGCAGACCAAGGGCGCCATCGACTTCATCAGCGACCGCCGCGAGCTGCGCAAGACGATCGCGAACACGCTGGCGATGCTGCTGCGCCAGCCGGCCGATGCGGTGAGCTGACCGAACGAACGGCAATCGAAAGCAAAAAGGGCCCGGGTGCGATGCATCCGGGCCCTTTTTGTATTCAGGAGATCAGAACGTCAGCTGATAAGCAAAAACCAGCAGATTGCCCAGCACGATCGCGATCACCTGCAACACGACGATGGCAGCCAGCGGCGACAGGTCGACCCCGCCAATCAGCGGAATGAAGCGGCGGAACGGCCGCACCAGCGGCTCGGCCAGGCGGGAGATCAGGTCGAGCAGCATCGGCGAGGCATTCGGAATCCACGACAGCACCGCATAGACCACCAGCAGCGCCGTCAGGCCCGAGACCGCCAGCTGCATCAGCCCCACCAGCGACACCAGCGGCAGGGTCGCGATGCGCCCCAGGTTGCCGACCAGCAGCCACAGCAGCAGGAACTTCAGCATCACCAGCAGCCATGCCGCGATCAGGCTGGCCAGGTCCCAGCGCTTCACCCCGGGCACGATGCGCCGCAGCGGCAGCACGATCCAGTCGGTGATGGCGAACACGAAGCGCCCGAGCGGGTTGCCGAAGGGCACGCGGTGGTACTGCATGTACAGGCGCAGCAGGCAGGCGCCGCCGAGCAGACCGACGATCACGTCGAGAAGGAACGAGGGAATCTGGTAGAGCATGAGACGCGGCCGTGAGGGGAATGCGATGATAGCCACGCAAGGCTCTTCGATGACGACACAACCCCTTTTGCATTCACTGCCATTGTTTCCGCTCGGTACGGTGCTCTTTCCCGGCGGCCTTCTTCCATTGCGCATCTTCGAGGTCCGCTACCTCGACATGATCGGCAAGTGCCGCAAGGCCGACGCGCCCTTCGGCGTGGTGAGCCTCACCAGCGGCAGCGAGGTGCGCAAGGCCGGCGCCGATGCCGAGAGCTTTGCAGCTATCGGCACGCTGGCCGTGATCCGCGAGTTCGAATCGCCGCAAAGCGGCCTGCTGCAGATCGAATGCGTCGGCACGCAGCGCTTTCGCGTCCGCAGCAACGAGCTGCAGAAGCACGGCCTCTGGGTCGCCGAGGTCGAGGCGGTGAACGACGACATCGCGCTGGAGATTCCCGACGACCTGCGGCACACCTCCACCGCGCTGCAGCGCCTCGTCGGCACGCTGGAGGAGCGCAAGCGCGCCCAAGGCGGGGCGGTGCGCCTGCCCATCGCCGAGCCCTACCGCTTCGACGATTGCGGCTGGGTGGCCAACCGCTGGTGCGAGCTGGTGCCGATGCAGCTCGAGCTGCGGCAGCGCCTGATGGAGCTCGACAGCCCGCTGATGCGGCTGGAGCTGGTCAGCGATCTGCTCGCACGCACCGGCATCACTGAATAGATCGCTATCCTTTTTGTAGCTTATCCCGCAGGATTGGCGGGCGCTGTGGGCGGGTTTTATTCGAACCCGATCGGCTAAAATGCCGGGCCCGCGCACGCTCCCGGTTGCGCGCCACCCGTCTCCCATGTCCGATCAAAAGAACTCCCCGCCTCCCACGCCCCCCGTCGACGAAAACCAGCTCATCGCCGAACGCCGCGAAAAGCTCAAGCTGCTGCGCACGGCACAGGCCGAGGGCAAGGGCGTCGCGTTCCCCAACGACTTCAAGCCGGGCCATCGCGCCGCCGCACTCGTCGAGGCGCACAGCGCCACCGAGGCCGACGCGCTGGAGGCGCAGGCCGTCGAAGTCAGCGTGGCCGGCCGCATGATGCTCAAGCGCGTGATGGGCAAGGCCAGCTTCGCCACCCTGCAGGACGCCACCAGCCGCATCCAGCTCTACGTGACGCGCGACGCTGTCGGCGAGGAAGCGTATGCCGAGTTCAAGCGCTGGGACCTGGGCGACATCCTCGGCGCAGAAGGCACGCTGATGAAGACCAAGACCGGCGAGCTGTCGGTCAAGGTCACGAAGCTGCGCCTGCTCACCAAGAGCCTGCGCCCCCTGCCCGACAAGTTCCACGGCATGGCCGACCAGGAGCAGAAGTACCGCCAGCGCTATGTCGACCTGATCACCGACGAGACGGCGCGCGTGCGCTTCACCGCGCGCAGCAAGGCCGTGAGCGCCCTGCGCGAGTTCATGGTGGGCAACGGCTTCCTCGAAGTCGAGACGCCCATGCTCCACCCCATTCCCGGCGGTGCCAACGCCAAGCCCTTCAAGACGCACCACAACGCGCTCGACCAGGAGATGTTCCTGCGCATCGCGCCCGAGCTGTACCTCAAGCGCCTGATCGTCGGCGGCTTCGAGCGCGTGTTCGAGATCAACCGGAGCTACCGCAACGAGGGCATCTCGGTGCGGCACAACCCCGAGTTCACGATGATGGAGTTCTACGCGGCCTACTGGAACTACCGCGACCTGATGGACTTCACCGAGACGCTGATCCGCACCATCGCCGACAAGGCCGTGGGCACGCAGCAGCTCACCTACCAGGGCAAGCCGGTCGACCTGACGCAGCCCTTCCAGCGCCTGACGATCCGCGAGGCGATCCTCAAGTACACCGAGGCTGAAGGCGTGGCGCAGGGCGTCGACGACAGCGCCTGGCTCATCGCCGCGTTGCGCAAGCTCGGCATGAACGAGGAAAAGGACAAGCTCTCGCAGCGCAGCCTCGCCAGCCTGCAGGTGCTGTACTTCGAGGAAACCGTCGAAGAGAAGCTCTGGCAGCCGACCTTCATCATGGAGCACCCGACCGAGATCTCGCCGCTGGCGCGCGCCAACGACGAGCGCCCCGAGGTCACGGAGCGCTTCGAGCTCTACATCACCGGCCGCGAGTTCGGCAACGGCTTCAGCGAGCTGAACGACGCCGAGGACCAGGCCGCGCGCTTCAACGCGCAGGTGGCCGCCAAGGACAGCGGCGACGACGAAGCCATGTTCTACGACCACGACTTCGTGCGCGCCCTCGAATACGGCATGCCGCCCACCGGCGGCTGCGGCATCGGCATCGACCGGCTGATGATGCTGCTGACCGATTCGCCGAGCATCCGCGACGTGATCCTGTTCCCGGCGCTGCGCAGGGAATCCTGATCGTGAAGGCACCGTCGTCGTTGCCGACGATCGGCATCGACTTCGGCACATCCAACTCCGCTGTCGCCTGCCGGATCGGCACAGAGGCCCGCCTTCTGCCCATCGAGGGCGCGGCCACCACACTGCCCACCGCGATCTTCTTCAACGCCGAAGACCGCACGACGCACTTCGGCCGCGATGCCATCGGCCAGTACCTCTCGGGGACCGAAGGCCGGCTGATGCGCTCGCTCAAGAGCCTGCTCGGCAGCGCGCTGATGCAGGAGAAAACGGCGATCTACGACGGCCTCGTGAGCTTCGAGGACATCATCGCGCGCTTCCTGCGCGAGCTGGCGGTGCGCGCCAGCCGCGAACTCGGCCAGGTGCCCGAGCGCGTAGTGATCGGCCGGCCGGTCCATTTCGTGGACGACGATTCCAAGCGCGACGAGCGCGCGGAAGAAAGCCTGCGCGTCGCGGCGCGCGCGGCAGGCTTTCGCGACATTTCCTTTCAGCTCGAACCCATCGCGGCCGCCTTCGACTACGAACAGCGCGTTGCCAAAGAGTCGATCGTGCTCATCGTCGACATCGGCGGCGGCACCTCCGACTTCACCGTGGTGCGCGTCGGCCCCGAGCGCGCCGCGCGGGAGGACCGCAGCGACGACGTACTGGCCACCAGCGGCGTGCACATCGGCGGCACCGATTTCGACCAGCGCCTGAACCTCGAGCGCGTGATGCCGCAGTTCGGCTTCCGCCACCACGGCCCGCAGGGGCGCGAAGTGCCGAGCAAGGTGTTCTTCGAGCTGTCGTCCTGGCACCTGATCAACTGGCTCTACGCCGCCAAGGCGCTGCGGCAGGCGAAGGATCTGCGCACCAGCTACGCTGACACGCGCCTGCACGACCGGCTGATGGCCGTGCTCGAGGAACGGCACGGCCACCGCATCGCGAGCGCGGTGGAAGCGGCCAAGATCGAGGTGTCGCTGAGCGATGCCACGACCGCCATCGACCTGGATTGCGCCGAGCGCGGCCTCGTCGCCTCGCTCACGCCGGACGACATGGCGCAGCAGCTGGCCGCGCCGCTGGAAAGCGTGATCGCCTGCGCACACGCCTGCGTCAAGCGCGCGGGCCTGCGCAGCAACGACCTCGACGCGATCTATCTCACCGGCGGCTCTTCCGCGCTGCGGCCGTTCCAGCACGCACTGCGCAGGAGCTTCGCGGGCGTGAACCTGGTCGAAGGCGACCTGTTCGGCGGCGTGGCCACGGGGCTGGCCTGCGCGGCCAGCGCGCAACTCGGGGCCTGATGATGAAATACCTGGCGGGTTATCCGGCATCCCTGCTGGAACAGGTCCGCCAGCTGATCGCCGGGGACAAGCTCGGCGCCCTGCTCGGCCAGCGATATCCCGACGGCGTGCACGGCATCCAGACCGATCGCGCGCTCTACGACTACGTCACCGATCTCAAGAGCGAGTTCATGCGCAAGGCCGAGCCGCTGTCGAAGGTGATGTTCGACAACAAGCTGCACGTGATCCGCAACGCCCTGGGCACGCACACCACCGTGTCGCGCGTGCAGGGCGGCAAGCTCAAGGCCAAGCGGGAGATCCGGGTGGCGAGCCTGTTCAAGGAAGTGCCGCTGGCGTGGCTGAGGATGATCGTCGTGCACGAGCTGGCGCATATGAAGGAACGCGAGCATGACAAGGCCTTCTATGCGCTGTGCATGCATATGGAGCCGGACTACCACCGGCTCGAGTTCGACCTGCGGCTCTACCTGACCCACATGGAGACCGGCGGCCCCAGGCTGTGGGGCTCTGAGGGCCACAGCGAGACCCGGGTACAGCCTCAGGGGAGTTTGTAAACTTTTCCCCGACAACGCTTGGAAGTTGGGACCGCTCCACGAAATTCAGCCAGGCCAGCTACTAAACTGCCGGCTTTCCGCTCCGAAGGCCCACCATGTCGCACCCCCAGCAACTGTTCTTCGTAGGCGGTATCAAGCAATTCCTGGGTGAACTCTTCCAGCGCAGAAAGGTCCTCGAGATCGGCAGCTTGGACATCAACGGCTCCGTTCGAACCTACTTCGAGGAGTGCGAGTACATCGGACTGGACGTGGGCGAAGGAAATGGTGTCGATCTCGTCTGCTACGGCGAGGACTACGGTGGCAAGGCCAACGAGTTCGACGTCGTGATCTCGTGCGAGGCCATGGAACACAACCCCGGTTGGCGCAAGACCTGGCTCAACATGCTCCGGCTGGTCAAGGAATCTGGCATCGTCGTGATGACCTGCGCCACCACGGGGCGGAGGCAGCACGGCACGGTCGAATACGCGCCGACCGATTCGCCGCTGACCATGCAGAACAACCAGAACTACTACCGGAACCTGGTCGAAGATGACTTCAAGGCGATCATTCCGTTCGACGCCTGGTTCTCGGTCTGGTCGTTCTACTACGACCACACCAGCCACGACCTCTACTTCTTCGGCCTGGGCAAGGATGCATTGCCGGAGACGATCCAGAAGGCGACCGAGCTCAAGGCCGCGCTCTCCGACTACTATCACAAGCGGAACATCCTGGGCCTGCAGTAGTCGGCGACCGTCGGAAACAAGCAGCACTCAAGATGGAACGCCCGGTACCTCTGCATTTCACCTCGCTTGGGGAGCCGCACATGGTCGGCGACGTGGTGGCCACCTTCGTCGTTGCCGCCAGGAAGCTCGGGTACGAGGTCAGCACCGAGCACGCCGCCGTGCGCCGTGACGCCATCAACATCGTCTGCTTCGCACACCACCTCGCTCCGGAGACCCTGCAAGGCATGGGCGCCAACTGCATCGTGCTGAACTTCGAGCAGATCGTCGCAGGCTCGCAGGCGTTCAACGAGTCCTACTTGACGCTGCTGCGAAACCATTACGTCTGGGACTACAGCCAGCACAATCTGGCCCGCTACGCCGAGCTGGGAATTCCAAACGGCCACCACGTCCCGCTAGGCTATGAAGAAGAATCCGGAGACAACCTTCGGGTCGAAGACGTGCTGCCCGAAGCCCTGCAGGACATCGACGTGCTCTTCTTCGGCTCGCTGAACCAGCGGCGAGCACAGGTCATTGATGCCATGCGAAGAAAGGGGCTGCACGTGGCCTGCAATGACAACGTGCTGTGGGAAACGACGCATCGCAACCTGATGATCCGGCGCGCGAAGCTGGTGCTCAACATGCACTTCTTCGATAACTCCCGCATCGTCGAGATACCGAGGCTCGCAATGCTTTTCAGGCAGCGCAAGGCCGTGCTGTGCGAACTCTACGCGGACAGCGAGATCTTCTATCCGGAGCTGCGACAAGCCGTCGCCGGCGTCTCTTGCGATCACCTGGCTGACATGGCCGTGATGCTCATGAGCGCCCCACAACTGCGCCAACGGCTGGCGCACCAGGGCTTCGAGGCCTTCAGTGCGCACAGCCAGACAGCTGTGCTGGGCCCTGCGCTCGACGCGTTCTTTGCGTGGCGCGCCAAAGTGCTCGAGGTTGGCGCCCCGCGCTGATCCACTCAGTTGAAGAAGGCGGACAGTTCGCGTACCAGCGCCTCGACCTCTTCCTGGGACATGCCCTCGATGGCCTGCGGCGCCCGCAGGTTCTCCGTGTCGCGGATGCTCTCGATCAGCTCCGTGCGCGAACCCGAGTCGTGATGCAGGTGAAACATCGGCACGGCAAGGGAGTGCCAGCGCACACCCATCCTGCCCGCACGGCGCAGCAGTTCATCGTCCTCGCCGCCCCACCCTTCGAGACGCGCGTTGTAGCCGCCGACCCGGATGTACTCGCTGCGCTTGAACAGCACGATGCCGCCGTTGGCATTCGAGTAAAGAATGCCCGCGTCCGGTGGAAGCCGCTGCGGGTCGATCGAGGCGAGCCGGCCGTAGTCAGGCGTTTCCATGAAGCCCTGCTTCAGTTCGCCGGTGACGTTGATGACGTTCCAGTAGGGGCACATCGCGTCGCTTCCATCACCGTCGAGCAGCCCGTCGACGCACATGCGCAACGCCTGGGGCTGGGCGATTGAGTCGGCATCATGAAAACAGATCACAGGGCTGCGCGCCAGCCGGACGCCGGTGTTGTAGAGCATTGACTTGGGAAACGGCCCTTCATGATGAATGAAGACGTGGCGGATCCTGGGATCGCCCAGCCGCTGCCAATCGAAGCGCGGGACCGGCGCCGCCTCCATCAACCACAGCCGGTATTCGGTATAGGTGCAGGCCAGATGCGCCAGCACGGCGTAGAGATTCTCGCGCCGCTCCTCGGTCGCCTCCCTGTACGAAATGACGATGTCGATGTCGCGAAGGGAGATCTTTTCTGCAGCTTCTTCGGCCATGAGGCAACCTCCATCAGAAGGGGCGGTACAGCACGCAATTGTGCTCGTCGGTCGTCTCCTTGTAGCGCGTGTCGCGGATCGTAAGGTTGACGGGCTCCTTACGGCCGCTGGAATGCTCGTTGAAGATCCCTGCGCCGTTGACTGCGCCCACCACCTCGGCCAAGCCGGGTCCGGCCCAGTTGTCGTGACCCCTGAGCAGATAGAAATGCATCACGCCGCACTGCTGGTGTGCCCAGTAGTCATGCCAGGCGAAGGAGTCCGGGCGCCACAGCGAGTTGTGGCCTTCGAAGAAGATGGGACGGCTCATCGGCATGCACTCCGGCGTGGAGATGATGAGATAGCGCGATCGGTAGTTGAGGAATTCGAGCAGGTCACGGCCCTGCGAATGGAGCATGTGCTCGATGACATCGCCCAGGATCACCACGTCGTAAAGCTCGCCGCTGCGCTCGTAGAGCTTGTCCGCCGTGATCTGGAGAATCTGGTGGTAGCCGACCTCGCGCAGTTGGGGAAACGCCATTTCGTCGCACTCCAGCGCGGTCAGCTCGCATTCGGGCACGATGTTCTTGAGCAAGGCGCCGTATTTGCCGCCCCCCGCGCCGATGTCCAGGATGCGCTTCGGATCGATCGCCTTGACGACGTGTTGCGTCAAGCTGTCGAAAGTCAGCCAGGATTCGCCGATGTGCGCCATGAAAATGCCCCCCAGACCCCTTGATTTAGGACATTTGACTTTACAGGACGGTTCAACCGGCTTGCCGGGCATATCTGCCAGCTTGTTGGCAAAACCGGCGACTGGTTGCTTCTGCGGCAGGCCGGCCAGCCTCGCTACCGCGTCTGCTGCGACGCGGCATCCATCGCCGCCATGTACACCGACCGGTAAGGCTCGGCGAGGCTCACGAAGTGCACGAGCAGCGTGTCCCCGCTTGCGAACAGAGGTGGCGTGTTGATGCTCAGGTTGTCCAGTACGCTGCCTTCGTCCAGCAGCCCTTCCTGCTTCAGCACTTCGTTGGTGTAGTACTGGTCGCCCATGCTGCTATAGACACCCGACTTGTCGGCCACCTCGCCGATGCGCGACCAGATGCGAGCCAGCAGTTCGAGGTTGCGCGGCGTATTGCGGAATCCCATCACGCCGGAATTGAACAGCCAGGCGCCCACGTCCTTGGCCAACAGCAGGTCGCGCCCTTCCAGCAGGGGTTCGATCGGGCGGGACTGATTGAAGAAAAGGACGTCTGCATCGACCCAGATCACCCAGTCGTGATCCGCCAGATGCTGCTGCAGCAGCCAAGTCCGGACCCAGGAGCCGTTGATGCCCGGCCCGATCCCCTCGGGAATCTCGCGGTACACGTGGTACGCGTACCCGTGCCTTTCGCTGTAACGGCGCACGTTGTGCTCGGACACCCTTGCGTAGGTTTCGACATGATGGGTGTAGAGCGTCACAAACGCGATGCGTGCGCCAGGATTGAAGCTGCTCAGCGGCTCGTTGCCGAGCGCTGGGTACCGGGGCGGCTGCAGCACGGGCCGTCCGTGCATCAGGGCGCCGTTGACCTCCCGCACCAGCAGGGACTGCAGGTGCGCGTCGTGCAGGACCTCGTCACGCCATCCACCACCGGGCAACGGCACCGGCGGCGAAGCCAGGTTGACCACGAAGACCCGTGCGTCATGCCATTGCGCAATGCGCCACGACACGTTGACGTAGACATCGGCCAGCACCCCGTTGCACTCGAGCAGCAGACCTGCCGGACGAAACCGCGCGGATTCGTCGAGCCGGTCGGACTCCAGCGCGACGACATGACCCGCATCCACGATCAACTGGTACAGCAGCGCGCGATTGGCCTTGGTGTTGCGCACGACCATCATGTTCGTCATGGCCGGGCCGGGCTGCCCTTCGGGTCTCGGGCCTTCAACGGCGAGCAGATCGCGCCCCCGCATCAGGGCATCGACTGCCACAGGATGGAAGACCACGGAGTCGCCATCGAGGAACAACAGCCAGTCGCCTTCGGCAAGCGAACGCAGGTACCGCAGGATCTGGCTGTACTTGGCACTGGCACGCAGCGCCGGATGAATCAGCTTGTCGCTCTCGACCCATTGGTGCGGATACCCGAACAGGCGGCAGTAATGCGCGTGGTTACGCAACACGGCCTCGTCCATGCGATGGAAGAGGCTGAGGCACAAGGGCATGACAGGCTTCGGGTTGGTTGAGCGGCTCTCAGACGTCAGCCATCCGCCTCGCATCGCGGTACGCGCGCGAAGCAACGAGCATCTGCCAATCGGGCGGAGCGCATTGCGGCAGCAGCGCCCGTCGGCGCGCTTCGCTGCTCGCGTCCGGCCGCCACCCGCCTGCGCGCGCGGCAGCCTCGAAATCCTCCAGAAACTCATCGAGCAGGCGTCCATCGCCAATGCTCTGATTGCACAGCAGCGCCATGTCGCACCCGGCCTCCAGCGCCGCCAGCGCCGCATCGGTGAAGCTGAGCAGCTTGCCGTCGATGTAGCGCCCGGCCTCCATGCTCAGGTCGTCGCTGAACACCGCCCCGTCGAAGCCGAAGCGATTGCGCAGGATCTCGCCGAGCCACTTCGACGAAAAACCCGCCGGCCGCCTGTCGACCTTCGGGTAGATCACGTGCGCCGGCATCACGGCCGCGAGCGAGCCCGACAGCCAGTCGTAGGGCTTGGCGTCGTCGGCCAGGATGGCCTTGAGGCTGCGCTTGTCCACCGGGATCTCGACGTGCGAGTCGGCCTGCACGAAGCCATGTCCCGGAAAGTGCTTGCCGCAGTTGCGCATGCCCATCTGCAGCATGCCGTGCATCACGCTCTTGGCCAGCAGCGCGACCACGCGCGGGTCGCGGTGGAAGCTGCGGTTGCCGATGACGCTGCTGCCGCCGTAGTCGAGGTCGAGCACCGGTGCGAAGCTGAAGTCGACGCCGCAGGCGCGCAGTTCGCCCGCCAGCACCTGCCCGACCGCCGTCGCGGCCTGGGTGGCGCGCATGGCGTCGCGCATCCAGAGCTCGCCGAGCGCGCGCATCGATGGCAGGTGGGTGAAACCGTCGGTGCGGAAGCGCTGCACGCGGCCGCCTTCGTGGTCGACGCAGATCAGCAGGTCGGGCCGGATCGACTTGATCTCGGCGTTCAGCGCGGTCATCTGCGCGCGGTCTTGCCAGTTGCGGGCGAAATGGATCACGCCGCCCACGAGCGGATCGGCGAGGCGCCGGCGGTCGGCGTCGGTGAGTGCCGTGCCGGCAACGTCGATGATCAGTGGCGCATGGGGGCGGTCGGCTAGCCCGGCGGTCATATCTATATCTTCTCCACCACCACGAAGCTCGCGGCGTATTCGGTTTCGTCGGTCACGGTCACGTGGGCGGTGAGGCCCTGCGCCTCGAACCACTCCTTCAGGCCGCCATGCAGCACGATGACCGGCTTGCCGCTGCGCAGGTTGGCGATCTCGCACAGGCGCCAGCTCATGGGCATGCGCATTCCAAGCCCGATGGCCTTGCTGAAGGCCTCCTTGGCGGAGAAGCGGGTCGCCAGGTAGCTCAGGCCGCGCTTCGGCCAGCGTGCACTGCGGGCCTGCCAGACCTTGAATTCAGCGTCGCTCAGCACCTTGCGGGCAAAGCGCTCGCCCTGGCGCTCGAAGGTCGCGGCGATGCGACGCAGGTCGCAGATGTCGGTGCCAATGCCGTAGATCATGCGGCGTCGGCGTTCATTGTTGTTGCTGCTGCTGTTGCTGCCGGCCCGCCTCGGCGATGCAGCGCAGGTAGTCGCGCGTGGCTGCCGTGTAGCCGAGCTCGAGCGCGTCGGCGACGAAGGCGTGGCCGATGGAAACCTCCTGCACGCCCGGCACGGCGCGCAGGAAGGCCGTGAGGTTGTCCCGGCTCAGGTCGTGCCCGGCATTGACGCCCAGGCCCGCCGCGAGGGCCGCGCGCGCCGACTCGGCATAGCGCGCGAGCACGGCCTGCTCGTTCGGGGTGCCGCGCGAGGCCACGTAGCCTTCGGTGTAGAGCTCGACGCGGTCGGCGCCCACGGCCTTGACCGCGGCCATCATCTCGGGAATCGGGTCCATGAACAGGCTGACGCGCACGCCCAGCGCCTTGGCTTCGGCGATCAGCGGACGCAGGCGTTCGGCGTCGTCGGGAAAGGTCCAGCCGTGGTCGCTGGTGGACTGGGTCTCGCTGTCGGGCACGAAGGTGGCCTGGTGCGGCTTGAGCGTGCGCACGAAGTCCATCAGGTTCTGGAAGGGGTTGCCCTCGATGTTGAACTCGACGCCCGGCCAGTCCTTGGCGAGCAGCGCTGAAAGATCGCTCACGTCGTGCGCGCGGATGTGGCGGGCATCCGGCCTCGGGTGCACCGTGATGCCGTGCGCGCCGGCGGCCAGGCAGGCCTGCGCGGCCTTCACCACGCTCGGGATGCCCAGGTGGCGCGTGTTGCGCACCAGGGCGACCTTGTTGAGGTTGACGGACAGCGAGGTGGCGGCGTTGGCGCCGGCTTGGCCCGGAGTGCTCATAATGCTTGCAGGTCTCTCATCATTTGCCGCGTGCGCAGCGTGGACACGCCGCAATGGTAGTTGAGCAGTGCACGCAGCTGGTTTCTCAGGGCACTGTTGCCGCCGGCGCTCATCGTGGCAATTTCACGCAATGTGGCGGTAAATGGGGCCCGGTCGTCCAGAACGGCCTGCAGGGCCAGCCAGTCGGCACCGGCCAGCGCGGCCTCGTCGTCTCCGGCCTGGCGCAGGCCGGCTTCGGGCACGAGGCTGTAGCGCCCATCGGCGGCAAGCGGCTCCAGCGTGAGCGTCTGGACGTCGAGCGAGGGCAGCAGGCCGACTTCACGCAGCAGCAGCAGCTCGAAAGCCCGCAGCGCGGCAGCCTGGGTCGCGGCCTGGGCGCCGGCGTGCTCGCTCGCCAGCACCTGGACAACGCCGGCGTAGGCATCGAACAGCGCCTCGTGGGCGTCGTCCCGGGCCAGCAGGCGCAGCAGCAGTTCGTTGACGTAGTAGCCCGACAGCAGCGCCTCGCCGGTGGGCATGACGTGTCCACCCATCCATTCGGCGCCCTTGAGCGTGCGGATCTCGGCATCGCCGCCGTAGTTGAGCTGCAGCGGCTGCAGCGGCAGCAGCACCGGGCGGAAGTTGGAACTCGGCCGCTTCGCCCCCTTCGCCACGAGCGCGATGCGCCCATGGTGGCGGGTGAAGACTTCGAGGATCAGGCTCGACTCACTCCAGTCGTAGCGATGGAGGACGTAAGCCGGCTCGTGCGAAACGCGATGGGTGGCCATGTCAGTGAGCAATCGAGCATCGAGGCTTGAGACCAGCAAACGCCGCCGGAACCGGCTTTGCCGGGCCGCGCGCGTTGCCCCCGGAAAGGGGGTTGGCGGCTACGCGAAGCGAGCAAGCCTGGGGGTTTGCCTATTCATAGCCGAACGAGCGCACGCGGGCTTCGTCGTCGGCCCAGCCCGAACGTACTTTCACCCACAGCTCGAGGAACACCTTGGCGTCGGCCAGCTTCTCGAGCTCGACGCGGGTTTCCATGCCGATGCGCTTGATGCGCTCGCCCTTGTCGCCGATCACCATGGCCTTGTGGCCGTCGCGCTCGACCACGATGGTGGCGGCGATGCGCAGCAGGCGCTTCTGGCCCTTCTTCTGCGGCGGCTCCTCGTCGAACTTGTCGATGACGACGGTCGAGGTGTAGGGCAGCTCGTCGCCGGTGAGGCGGAAAAGCTTCTCGCGCACCAGTTCGCCGGCGAGGAATTTCTCGCTGCGGTCGGTCAGCTCGTCCTCGTCGTAGAACCAGGGCTGCTCGGGCAGGTATTTCTCGCAGATGCCGAACAGGCGCTCGACGTCTTTCGGGTTCTTGGCGGACATCGGCACGTATTCGGCGAACTCGTGCTTCTCCTGCATGCTCTTGAGCCAGGGAGCGATGTCGCCGCGGCGGTGCACGTTGTCGAGCTTGTTGGCCAGCAGCACCGTCGGAATGCCCTTGCCGAGCAGCTTGAGCACGCGCTCGTCGGCCGGCGTGAAGCTGCCGGCCTCGACCACGAACAGGATCAGGTCCACGTCGCCGACCGCGCCCTGCACGGTCTTGTTGAGCGACTTGTTCAGCGCGTTGGCGTGCAGGGTCTGGAAACCCGGCGTGTCGACGAACACGAACTGCGTGGCGCCCAGCGTGCGCATGCCGGTGATCCGGTGGCGCGTGGTCTGCGCCTTGCGCGAGGTGATGCTGATCTTCTGGCCGACCAGGGCGTTGAGCAGCGTCGACTTGCCCACGTTGGGCTTGCCGACGATGGCGATGAGGCCGCAGTGCTGGGGGCCTTGGGGACCAGCGGTACCCTCGCCGCCTTCGGCGTCTTCGGGTTCCGCTACGGGATTGATAGCGTCGTTCATTCTGGATTTCACGCGCCGCCGCGTGCCTTGAGCCGGATCAACATGGCCGCCGCGGCAGCCTGCTCGCCGGCGCGGCGCGAGCCGCCGATGCCGCGTTCGCGAAGGCCCAGTTCGGGCACTTCGCACTCGACATCGAAAGTCTGCTTGTGCGCTGCGCCCAGTGTGGCGGCCACGCGGTACACCGGCAGCTTCATTTTGTGACCCTGCAGCCATTCCTGCAATTCGGTCTTCGGGTCCTTGGCCGCGGCTTCCATGCGCGGGTTGATCTCGACCGACTCGTAGAGCCGGTGCACCAGCGCCTGGGCGGCGGCAAAACCGGCGTCGAGATACACCGCGCCGATCAGCGCCTCGAGCGCGTCGGCCAGGATCGATGGCCTGTTCGGACCGCCCGAACGGGCCTCGCCCTCGCCCAACCGCAGCAGCGGCGACAGCGCCAGCCCCACGGCCAGGCGGTGCAGGGTGTCCTGCTTGACGAGGTTGGCCCGCACGCGCGACAGGTCGCCCTCCGGCAGGGCCGACAGGCGCATGTAGAGCAGGTGCGATACAGCCAGGTTCAGCACCGAGTCACCGAGGAACTCGAGGCGCTCGTTGTGGTCGGCCGAGAAGCTGCGGTGCGTGAGCGCGAGCTGCAGCAGCCGCGGATCGGAGAAGGTGTGCTGCAGGCGCGCCTGCAACGCGGCCAGGCTGCCGTCCACCTTTTTGGGTGCCGTGTTCAGCGGGTTTCGCCCTTGTACTTGAGCGTCAGGTAGGCCGGGCCGAAGAGCGGGATCTCGCGCTCGTACGAGTACGAAACCACCACCTTGTCGCCGACCTTCTTGATCTCGAGGTCCTTGCCGCTGACCGACTTGAAGTCGTCGATGGCCTGGGCCCGATCGAAGATGGCGCGCACTTCGGGCACGGTCGTGCCCTCCTTGGCCTTGTTGGCGGCCTTGTCGATGGCCTGCCACTCGATCAGCGTCGGGATGACCTGCGCGATGACCACGCCCAGGCACCCGAGCACGGCTGCGACGAACACCAAGCCGATGAACGAAATGCCACGTTGCTGCGCAGCGCTGCTGCGAACGGACCGATGTGCTCTCATGCCCTCATACCCCTCGAACCAAGCTTGTTGGCTATTGCTTATTGAAACGGACCGATGCGTCCCAGGTCACCGAAGTTCATCCAGACGAAGAAGGCCCTGCCCACGATGTTCTTGTCCGGCACGAAGCCCCAGAAACGCGAATCGGCCGAATTATCGCGGTTGTCGCCCATCATGAAATAGTTGCCGGGCGGGACTTTGCAGACCACCCCTTCGGCCGTGTAGCGGCAGTTCTCGATGCCCGGGAAGTTGAAACCACCCGCGCCGGGAATGAACGACGGCGTGGTTTCGTCGTTGAGGATCTTGTGCTCCTTGTCGCCCAGCTTCTCGTCGTATTGCTTGAGCAGGCGCATCGACTCGCTGTCGAGGTAGTCGGCGGCCGGGCTCTTGGAAACCGGCTGGCCGTTGATCGTGAGCTTCTTGTTCAGGTAGGCGACCTCGTCGCCGGGAACGCCGACCACGCGCTTGATGTAGTCCATGCTCGGCTTGGGCGGGTAGCGGAACACCACCACGTCGCCGCGCGCCAGCGGCGTGCCTTCGGTGATCTTGGTGTTGACCACCGGCAGGCGCAGGCCGTAGGTGAACTTGTTGACCAGGATCAGGTCGCCGGTCAGCAGCGTCGGCATCATCGAACCCGACGGGATCTTGAAGGGCTCGTAGAGGAACGAGCGCAGCAGGAACACCACCAGGATCACCGGGAACAGGCCGGCGGTCCAGTCGAGCCACCAGGGCTGCATCAGCAGGCGCTCGCTCGCCTTCGCATCGGCCGTGTCGACCTGCTTGATGCCCTGCTCGGCCAGGCGCGCATTGCGGTCGATCAGCGAGGCCTCCAGCTTTGCGGCGGCCTGCTCGCGCCGGGGCAGGAAGTAGAAGCGCTCGGCCAGCCAGTAGAGGCCCGTGATCACGGTGGCCAGGAACAGCAGCAAGGCGAAGTTGCCTTCGATCGCGTTGAAGTACCAGGCGCCGACATAGGCGGCGAAGGCCGCGAGGACCAGGGAGGTGATGAATGCCATTTTTCGATCAGTCTTCGACTTGCAGAATGGCGAGGAAGGCCTCTTGCGGGACCTCGACGGAGCCGATCTGCTTCATTCTTTTCTTGCCCGCCTTCTGCTTCTTCGAGCAGCTTCTTCTTGCGGGTGATGTCGCCGCCGTAGCACTTCGCCAGAACGTTCTTGCGAAGGGCCTTGATTGTCTCACGCGCAATGATGTTGACCCCGATGGCGGCCTGGATCGCCACGTCGAACATCTGGCGCGAAATGATCTCGCGCATCTTCGAGACCACCGCCCGGCCGCGGTACTGCGACTGGGTGCGGTGCACGATGATCGACAGCGCGTCGACCTTGTCGCCGTTCAGCAGGATGTCGACCTTCACCACGTCGGACGCGCGGTACTCCTTGAACTCGTAGTCCATGGAGGCGTAGCCGCGGCTCACCGACTTGAGCTTGTCGAAGAAGTCGAGAACGATCTCGCCGAGCGGCATCTCGTAGGTCAGCATGACCTGGCGGCCGTGGTAGGCCATGTTCATCTGCACGCCGCGCTTCTGGTTGGCCAGCGTCATGACGGCGCCGACGTATTCCTGCGGCATGTAGAGGTGCACGGTGACGATCGGCTCGCGGATTTCCGCCATCTTGCCGACCTCGGGCATCTTGGATGGGTTCTCGACCATGATCACTTCGCCGTCGTTCCTGACCACCTGGTAGACCACGCTCGGCGCGGTCGTGATCAGGTCCTGGTCGAACTCGCGCTCCAGGCGCTCCTGCACGATTTCCATGTGCAGCAGGCCGAGGAAGCCGCAGCGGAAGCCGAAGCCGAGCGCCTGGCTCACCTCGGGCTCGTAGCGCAGCGACGAATCGTTGAGCTTGAGCTTCTCGAGCGCGTCGCGCAGCGAGTCGTACTCGCTCGCCTCTGTCGGGTAGAGGCCCGCGAACACCTGTGGCTGGATCTCCTTGAAGCCGGGCAGCGCCTCGGTCGCCGTTGCCGCGGCGCCGCCGGTACCTGGCTTGATCAGCGTGACGGTGTCGCCGACCTTGGCCGCCTGCAGCTCCTTGATGCCCGCGATGATGTAGCCCACCTCGCCCGCTTCGAGCGAATTGCGGGGTTCGTTGGCCGGCGTGAAGACGCCGATGCTGTCGGCGTTGTACATCGCACCGGACGCCATCATCTTGATGCGATCGCCCTTCACGAGGCGGCCATCGACCACGCGCACCAGCATGACGACGCCGACGTACGGGTCGAACCAGCTGTCGACGATCATCGCGCGCAGCGGGCCATCGGCGTTGCCGCGCGGCGCGGGCATGCGCGCGACGATGGCTTCGAGGATCTCGTCGATGCCCACGCCGGTCTTTGCCGAGCACGGGATCGCATCGGTCGCGTCGATGCCGATCACGTCTTCGATTTCGGTGCGCGCGTTGTCGAGGTCCGCGTTGGGCAGATCGATCTTGTTGAGCACCGGCACCACCTCGACGCCGAGGTCGAGCGCGGTGTAGCAGTTGGCCACCGTCTGCGCTTCGACGCCTTGCGATGCATCGACGACGAGCAGCGCGCCTTCGCATGCAGACAACGAACGGCTCACTTCATACGAGAAGTCGACGTGGCCCGGCGTGTCGATCAGATTGAGGTTGTAGACCTGCCCGTCGCGCGCCTTGTAGTGCAGCGCCGCGGTCTGTGCCTTGATGGTTATCCCACGCTCTTTTTCGATGTCCATCGAGTCGAGAACCTGCGCTTCCATCTCGCGTTCCGCGAGGCCGCCGCAACGCTGGATCAAACGGTCTGCGAGCGTCGACTTGCCATGGTCGATGTGCGCAATGATCGAGAAATTTCTGATGTGATTCATCAACGGGAACGCTTAAGTACTTGAATTGGCTCGTACGCAGAGTGCGACAGGCAAGAAAAAAGGGCGCGTCTTCTGGAGACGCGCCCTGAACCAACAAGCAATGGCAACTGCAGTAGTTGGAGCTTCATTGTAGGCAAAAAGGGAAGCGCGTACATCCAGGAACGGGGTCCAAAGGGGTCGTTGCAGGTCCACAACATCAAAGATATGAACAGGTTATCAACAGGATCGGTGAAGCAGTTACTGAACAACTTGTGGGCGATCTGTGGAGCACCGGTGGACTGCCATCTGACATCTCGCATCGTGAAGGCCGGGCCATTCTTTATGCGCCGACCAGCCGCCGAGGGTGTCCTATTCTACCGAAATCCGTCCTTAGGCCTTCTGAAAGTTAGTGAACGCAAACAAAATCAGGCATTTTCGACGCCTCCGATTTTTTTAGAGGCCGGCGTCAGAACGTCGTAAACACCTCAAAAAAACGGCCCCAAACCCGACTGCCGGGTGGGGCCACTTGACGCCAGGGCCGGATCAGCGTGTCTGCCGGATCAGCGCGTACTGCGCCCAGTCGCCGCGCCGAAACAGGATGCTGAGCGACTTGCCCTTGTCGGACTTGGCAACGGCAGACTCGAATTCGCGCGCATTCGACACCTCGACATTGCCGACCGCCATGATGATGTCGCCCTCGCGCAGGCCCGCACGGGCCGCGGCGTCGCTGGCGGCATCGACCTTCACGCCGCCCTTGACCTTCAGCTCCTTCTTCTGCGCATCGGTCAGATCACTCACGGCCAGGCCCAGCGACTTGGCAGCAGCCGATGCCGGCGGCTTCTGTGGCTGCTCGTCGCGGTCGCTCGCGCGCTTGCCGGGCTTGTCAGGCTCGATCTCGGCGATGGTCACGCTGAGATCGCGCGAGGCACCGCGGCGGAACACCGTGAGCGTGCTCTTCGTGCCCGGCTTGGTGTTGCCCACCAGGCGTGGCAGGTCGCTCGGCTTCTCGATCGGCTTGCCGTCGAACTTGGTGATGACGTCGCCCGGCTCGACACCCGCCTTCTCGCCCGGCGAGCCCGCCTCGACGCCGCGCACCAGCGCGCCCTGCGCCTTGCCCAGGCCGATGGCCTCGGCCACGTCCTTGGTGACCTGGTCGATCTGCACGCCGATGCGGCCACGCGAGACGCGGCCCGAAGTGCGCAACTGGTCGCTCACGCGGATCGCCTCGTCGATCGGGATCGAGAAAGAGATGCCCATGAACCCGCCCGAGCGCGAGTAGATCTGGCTGTTGATGCCCACCACCTCGCCGCGCATGTTGATCAGCGGACCGCCCGAGTTGCCGGGGTTGATGGCCACGTCGGTCTGAATGAACGGCAGGTACTCGCCGGTGTCGCGCTGCTTGGCGCTCACGATGCCGGCGGTGACGGTGTTCTCGAGTCCGAACGGAGAGCCGATGGCCATCACCCATTCGCCCACGCGCAGCTTGGAGATGTCGCCGACCTTCACTGCCGGCAGGCCGGTCGCCTCGATCTTCACGACGGCGACGTCGGTGCGCTTGTCGGCTCCGACGATCTTGGCCTTGAACTCGCGCTTGTCGGGCAGCGTGACCAGCACCTCGGAGGCGTCCTCGACGACGTGCGCATTGGTCATCACATAGCCGTCGGGGGTCAGGATGAAACCGGAGCCGACGCCGCGCGGGCGCTCTTCCTCCTGCGGCTGCTGTGGACGATTCTGGCGCGGTCCCTGGCGCGGCTGTCCGGGCAGCGGCTGGCCGAAGAAGCGGCGGAAGAACTCCTGCATCTCCTCGTCCATCTCGCCGTTGCCGCCGCGCTGCACCACCTTCTCGACGGTGCGGATGTTGACGACGGAGGGGCCGACCTGGTCGACCAGGTCGGTGAAATCGGGCAGCGTGCGCGTCTGCGCGTGGACCGGCTCGGCCGGCAGGAATGTGGCGCTGGCGGTCAGCGCGAGCGCGCAGGCCATCAGGCCGGAACGAAACTTGTGTCCCTCGACTTTGAAGATCATCGGCTTTCTTTCAAAAGAACAGAGCGGCGAAAAACAGGTCTATGAGTCTGCGCCGTCGGCTTGGTTCAGCGCAATTGGCGCTTCTCAAGCCCATCAGCGCGTGCGCGCGAGACTTTGTGCGAATGCGTTGAGCGTCTGCTGGGGTACTTCGCCGACCGCGGTCAGCCACCAGTCGCTGGCAGGCTCGGGCAGGCGCCTGCGGATGGCGTTGGTCGCGCCGATGGTCAGCACGCCATCACGGGGCGAGCGCGCAGGGTCGTAGCGTTCGATGAAGAGCGACACCGAAGCAAGGCCATCGGAGAAGGTCCACTGGACCGTGGCCGCATCCTGCTTCGACTTGCCGCCGCCGTCGTCGCCCGCCACGGGACGACGGAAGAAGCTTCGGGGCTTGAATCCGGCCACGGGCGTGCGCAGGGTCCAGCCTTCGTCCTGCGCGCTGCTGCGCTCCAGTTCGAGCTTCTCGACGCGATAGCCCGAAGTGTTGGACATCATCTGGGCGAGCGCCTGCGCCTTCACCGGTGCATCGAGCTGCAGTTCGGAGAACGCCGATTGCTCCACCACGCGGGAATCGCTGTCGACGGTCTGGAGCTTCACCACCAGGCCGGAGCGGCGCTCGCTCCAGATGCGGTAGCCGAAGCGCAGCCCGTCATGAGGCACCAGTTGCACCACGTCGGCATCGAAGCCGGCGACCCGGTCCTTGCCGATCGCGCGCACGTCGTAGAAATCGCCGATGGACGAATCGGGCTTGTCCGGCAGGTTCGGGAAGAGATCGAGGTTCTCGCGCTTCTCGACCTTCACCACCTTCGCCTCCGGCAGGAAGGTCATGACGTTGCGGTTGCGCCGGAAGGTCGAGCGCGGCGGCCCCGACAGGGCCTCGATGCGTTCGATCTGGTGCTCGCCGTCGCGCACATGCCAGATGCGCGCGCTCGACAGGTCGCCGCCCGGCGCCGACACGACGAAGGTGCCCACGTAGTTGCGCTGCCGGGCGCCGGTGTGCATGCGCTGCAGCCACTCGGTCACGCTCATCGCCGGCGGCTCGTCCGTCTGCGCCGTCGCCGCGCTCTTCGCATTCGCGGTGCCCGAGCGGGTCTGCGCGGTGGCGGCCTGCGCCAGGCAGAAAGCGGCAAACACAAGCACGAAGGCGCGTGCGGAAATCGGCATCGGAACGGTCATTACGGGCAGCTGGAGGTACGCGCTCTCAGCGCGTCGGGCCCTCGAAGGTGGCATTGCGCAGGAAACCGGAAGGCATCTGCGAAGCGCCGCCAGCCTGCTGGTGCGCTTCGAGGAGCTGATCGAGACGAGGGTCGCGCAGCATCACCTGCGGGTTGCCGTTGCCCACGATCACGCGCGTCGGAGTCAGCGTACTGCTCGCAGCCTGCGGGCCGTTGACCGCGGCAGCCGCCAGCACCGAATTGACGGCCGGCTGCTGTTGCTGCTGGACGGAAGCCAGCTGCGCACCGCCCTGCTGCACGGGCGAGCCGTTGCCGACCAGGGTCCAGCTGATGGCGGCAACAGCCATCAGCGATGCGGCGCCCGCCACCAGCTTCCAGCGGAACACCGGCTCGTTGGCCGCTTCCGCCCTGCGCTGCACGGGTACCGCCACCGGAACGGCGACGGGCTCCGACACCGGGGCCGCCATCACCGGCTCCGCCGCCAGCCGCTGTTGGAAGCGCGCCAGGAACGCGGAGGTATCGCTGCACGGCGAATGCGAACCGGAACGCAGCACGTCGCCCACCACGTGGTAGGCCTGCCAGGTCGCGCGCGATTCGCCTTCGGCGCAGGCAGCCTCGATCGCCTGCGCGAACGCCTCGCCCTGCAAATGACCATCCGCAAGTGCGGACACCTGTTCCCGAACCGTCATCGTCTGATTCATTTCATTCACCTGCTTACTTACCAACGCTTGCCGGACTGGTTGTCCAGCAACGGCTTGACCCTGGCCGAAATGGCCTCGCGCGCCCGGAAAATACGCGAACGCACCGTGCCGATGGGGCAATCGATGACCTCGGCAATCTCTTCGTAACTCATGCCCTCGATCTCGCGCAGCGTGACCGCCTGACGCAGCTCGGCGGGGAGCGCTTCCATGGCTGCCTCGACGGCTCCGGCGATTTCGTTCGCCGCCATGACCGATTCGGGGGTTTCGTCGCTGGTTGGTTCGTTTCCGGGACGGTAAGTTTCATCCTCGTCCTCGGAAGAAGGCCTGAGCGCGGCCTCGGAAACGGTCGGATCGCGCTTCATGTCCACCAGCGCCTTCTTGGCGGTGTTGACGGCGATCCGGTAGAGCCAGGTATAGAACTGCGCCTCGCCGCGGAACTGGTGCAACGCGCGGTACGCGCGGATGAAGGTTTCCTGCGCGATGTCCTCGATCAGGTCGACGTCGCGCACCATCCGCCCGATCAGCCGCTCGATGCGGCGCTGGTACTTGATGACCAGCAGCTCGAACGCCTTCTGGTCCCCCGCGACGGTGCGCTGGACCAGCTGGAAATCGACGTCGCCCGGACGCGGCGCCACGGCGGGCGCGTCGGTCAGGCCGGAATCCGGCGGCACGGGCGGGGAAGTGGTCATCGAGGAAGGTTCAGGGCGCGTCGGCCGGAGCGGTCGCGCGCCAGGGGTCGGCTGCGCGGGCGGCAGCCGGGGGGCGCGAATATACCGCGCGACGCAGGTCGCGCCAGCGCTCCGGCATGAACCGCTGCTCGATCCAGATCCAGCGGCGGGCGCGGCCCGGCTCGCTGAGGCACAGCAGCATCAACGACTGGAAATCGAGCGCCACTGACGCCCGCGCCGCATGCACTCCGCGGGAGGCGCGGTTGCCCGTCAGCGACCAGAAGAGGCCGTCGAAGTGCAGGACGCCGGCGCCCTCCTGCCGCAGGCCGAAGCCCGCGGCCACACCCGCGAAGCCGACACTGAGGACGAGCAGCAGCTGGCGCCATCCGACGCTATCGAAGAGATAGCAGGACGCACCCGCGCAAAGCGCGCCCAGGGCCCAGAGAACGACAAGGATCCGGGTTGCGCCACGCGAGCGCCCCACCGGATAGGTCACCGACGGCGCGCTGTGCATGACAGAGCGACGCTCAAGCGCGCTTGAACACCAGCGTGCCGTTGGTGCCGCCGAAGCCGAAGTTGTTCTTGACCGCGACGTCGATCTTCAGATCGCGCGCCTCGTTGGCGCAGTAGTCGAGATCGCACTCCGGATCCTGGTTGAAGATGTTGATGGTCGGCGGGCTCTTCTGCTCGTGCAGCGCCATCACCGTGAACACCGACTCGATGCCGCCCGCGCCGCCCAGCAGGTGGCCGGTCATGGACTTGGTCGAGTTGACGACGAGCTTCTTCGCGTGATCGCCGAAAGCCAGCTTGACCGCATTGGTCTCGTTGACGTCGCCGATCTGCGTGGAAGTACCGTGCGCGTTCAGGTACTGCACCTGGTCGGCATTGACGCCCGCATTCGACAGTGCCATGGCCATCGAGCGGCGGGGGCCGTCGACGTCGGGCGCGGTCATGTGATACGCGTCGCCCGTCAGGCCGAAGCCCGCGACTTCCGCGTATATCTTGGCGCCGCGCGCCTTGGCGTGTTCGTACTCCTCGAGCACCAGCACGCCGGCGCCCTCGCCCAGCACGAAGCCGTCGCGGTCCTTGTCCCACGGGCGCGAGGCCGTGGCGGGATCGTCGTTGCGGGTGCTCAGCGCGCGAGGCGCGGTGAAGCCGCCGATGCCCAGCGGAGAGATGGTCGACTCGGCGCCGCCCGCGATCATCACGTCGGCGTCGCCGTACTCGATCATGCGAGCCGAGGTGCCGATGGCATGCAGGCCGGTGGTGCAGGCGGTCACGACCGCGATGTTCGGGCCCTTGAAGCCGTACTTGATCGAGACGTGGCCCGAGATCATGTTGATGATCGAGGCCGGCACGAAGAACGGCGACACGCGGCGCGGGCCGCGGTTCATCAGTTCACCGTGCGTTTCCTCGATCATCGGCAGGCCGCCGATGCCGGAGCCGATGTTGCATCCGATGCGCACGGCCTGCTCATAGGAGAGCGCTTCGCCGGTCGGCAGTCCGCTGTCCTGCACCGCCTGGATGGCGGCGGCAAGCCCCAGATGAATGAAGCGGTCCATGTGACGCGCTTCCTTCTCCGAGATGTATTGGGTGATGTCGAAACCCTTGACCTCACCTGCGAACTTGCAGGCGAAGGCGCTTGCATCGAACGCGGTGATGTTCGCAATGCCCGACTTCCCGGCCAACAGGTTGGCCCAGGATTCGGCAACGGTGTTTCCGACAGGAGCGATGCAACCGAGTCCGGTAACGACGACGCGGCGTTTGGTCATGCCGGCAAACCTTTCTGGAAGCGCTGAACAGTTGCCTGCCGGCGCGTGCGGTTCAAGAAAAAGCCGCCGGCCGCAGTTGCAATCTTGTCAGCTGGCCTATCAGGCCTTTTGATTCTTGGTGGCGTAGTCGACGGCGTTTTGCACCGTGGTGATCTTCTCGGCATCTTCGTCGGGAATTTCGATGCCGAATTCGTCTTCGAGTGCCATCACGAGTTCGACCGTGTCGAGAGAGTCGGCGCCGAGGTCGGCCACGAAAGCCTTTTCGTTCGTCACCTGGGACTCTTCCACGCCGAGCTGCTCGGCGATGATTTTCTTGACACGTGCTTCGATATCGCTCATTTGGTTCCCTCTGAGGGTTGTAGGTAATCGGTGGATTTTAGCCGGGCGCATTGTGGCATTTGCCGTGCCCCCGGGACGGAGAAAACTTGCGCCTTGCGGCTACATGTGCATGCCGCCGTTGACGTGCAGCTCCTGCCCCGTGACGTAGGACGCCTGGGGCGATGCGAGGTACGCCACCGCGTGCGCGATGTCGGCCGGCTTGCCCAGGTGGCCCAGCGGGATCTGCTGGAGCAGCGCCTGTTGCTGGGCTTCGGGGAGGCTGGCCGTCATGTCGGTCTCGATGAAACCGGGCGCGACGCAGTTGACGGTGATGTTGCGGCTGCCCAGTTCGCGGGCCAGCGCGCGGGTCATGCCCGCAACGCCTGCCTTGGCGGCCGCGTAGTTGGCCTGGCCGGCATTGCCGGATGCGCCCACCACGCTGGTGATGCTGATGATGCGGCCATAGCGCTGCTTCATCATCGGGCGGATCACCGCGCGCGAGAGCGAGAAGACGGCCTTGAGATTGGTGTCGAGCACCGCGTCCCAGTCGCTGTCCTTCATGCGCATGGCGAGCGTGTCGCGCGTGATGCCGGCGTTGTTCACCAGCACGTGGATGGCGCCGTAGGCCTGCACGATCTCGTCGATCAGGGCCTCGACGGCGGCGCCGTCATTGACGTCGAGCGCACGGCCGCGGCCGTCGTAGGCGCTCAGGGCGGCGGTGATCTTGGCCGCGCCGTCGTCGGTGGTGCCGGTGCCCACGACCTTGAGGCCGCGCTGGGCCAGCTCCAGCGCGATCGCCGCGCCGATGCCGCGCGTCGCGCCGGTGACCAGGGCAACCTGCCCTTCGAATTTGGGAATGCTCATAAGAAAAGTATGGAAGCCTTGGCGCCGTCAGCCGGCGAGCGATTGTCGGGTGTCCGCGAGCGTTGCCGGGTCGTACACCGACGCGGCTTCCAGATCGGGGGGCGATGCGCTTCACCATGCCGGCCAGCACCTTGCCGGGGCCGCACTCGATGATGGCGGCTACACCGCGCAGTTTCAAGGCCTGCACGCTCTCGACCCAGCGCACCGGGCCGGCGGCCTGGCGCACCAGGGCGTCGCGGGTGCGGTCGACGTCGGTTTCGACGGCGACGTCGACGTTGTTCAGCACCGGAATCTGCGGCGCGGCCAATGTGACCGAAGCCAGCTTCTCGCGCAGCGCTTCCGCGGCGGGCTTCATCAGGCTCGAATGGAACGGGGCCGAAACCGGCAGCAGCAGGGCTCGCTTGGCGCCATTGGCCTTCAGCAGCTCGCAGGCCTTGTCCACCGCAGCTTTGCTGCCGGCGATCACGGTCTGCATGGGGTCGTTGAAGTTCACCGCCTCGACGACCTCGGCGCTGCCGGGGCCGAAGCTCGCCGTGGCCTCGGCGCAGCCAGCCACCACCTTGCTCGACTCCATGCCGAGCACCGCGGCCATCGCACCGACGCCGACAGGCACCGCCTGCTGCATCGCCTGCGCGCGGAAACGCACGAGCGGCGCCGCCTGCGCGAGCGTCAGCACGCCCGAAGCCACCAGCGCCGAATACTCGCCGAGCGAATGCCCCGCCACGACGGAAGGCGTTGCGCCGCCCTCGGCCAGCCAGGCACGCCATGCGGCCACACCGGCCACCAGCATCACCGGCTGGGTGTTCGTGGTGAGCGCCAGTTCTTCCTTCGGGCCGTTCTTGATCAGGGCGCCGACGTCTTCACCGAGCGCCTCGGATGCTTCGCGCAGCGTTTCGACCACTGCGGGGTGATCGCCCCAGGCGTCGAGCATGCCGACTGCCTGCGAGCCCTGCCCCGGAAAGACAAATGCAAAGGATTTCATTGTTTACGCGTCGTCTCGCATTGCCGGCGCCCTTCCAGGGCACCGCAACACACTAGCTAACTACAGATTCAACAGCACCGCGCCCCAGGTGAAGCCGCCACCCACGCCTTCGAGCATGAGCGTTTCGCCTTTCTTCACCTTGCCGGAGCGCACCGCCTCGTCGAGCGCCAGCGGGATCGACGCGGCCGACGTATTGCCGTGCTCGTTGACCGTGACGATCAGTTTCTCGCGCGGAAGCCTCAGCTTCTTCGCCGTGCCTTCCATGATGCGGATATTGGCCTGGTGTGGAATGAGCCAGTCGATGTCGGTGTCGACCTTGCCGGCCTTCGCCAGCGTGGCGCGCGCCGCTTCTTCCAGCACGCGGACCGCGAGTTTGAAGACGGCCTGGCCGTCCATGTGCAGCAGCGGCGTGCCCAGCACGTTGCCGCCCGACACATGGCCCGGCACGCAAAGAATGCCGACGTGCTTGCCGTCCGCATGCAGGTCGCTGGCCAGGATGCCGGGCTCCTCGCTGGCCTCGAGCACCACCGCGCCCGCGCCGTCGCCGAACAGCACGCAGGTGGTGCGGTCGTTGAAGTCGAGGATGCGGGAGAACACTTCGGCACCGACCACCAGCGCGCAGCGCGCGGTGCCGGTGCGGATCATCGCGTCGGCGACGGTCAGCGCGTAGACGAAGCCGCTGCAGACCGCCTGGACGTCGAACGCCGGGCAGCCGGCGATGCCGAGCTTGTTCTGCAGGATGGCGGCCGACGACGGGAACACCATGTCGGGCGTGGAAGTGGCGACGATGATCAGGTCGACATCGCTGGCCTTGCGGCCGGCGGCTTCCAGGGCATGCCTGGCGGCCTGGAGACCGAGGTCGCTGCTCGTGACGTCCGGTGCGGCGAAATGCCGGGCGTGAATACCGGTGCGCTCGACGATCCACTGGTCGGAGGTCTCGATGCCTCGCGTAGCCAGATCCTTGGCGAGATCGTCATTGGTCACGCGGCGTGGAGGCAGGTAGCTGCCGGTGCCGGTAATGCGTGAGTAAGGAGTCATCAAACGTGAAGGGCCGTCGCGTCGACCGGCGCCGCCGGTTCCTGCCGTGCGAGCAAAGGCGCGGCGTGGGCGATGCGGGCCCGCACGCGATCGAGCAGGTTGTTGCGAGCGGCATCATAAGCGCGATCCAGAGCATGGCCGAAAGCCACTTCGTCGGCCGAGCCATGGCTCTTGAAAACCAGCCCGCGCAGGCCCAGCAAGGCCGCGCCGTTGTACCGACGGTGATCCAGGCGACTTTTGAACGCTTTTAGGACCGGATAGGCAACAATTGCCGCCAGCTTGGTGAAAACACTCCGCGAAAATTCGACGCGAATGAATTCGCCGATCATCGATGCCACGCCTTCGCTGGCCTTCAACGCCACATTTCCGACAAAACCGTCACAGACGACGATGTCGGTCGTGCCCTTGAAAATATCGTTGCCTTCCACGTTGCCGTAGAAGTTCAGATCCTTGGAGTTGGCAGCCGTACGCAGCAGTTGGCTTGCCTTCTTGATCGTTTCGCTGCCCTTGATGGCTTCTTCGCCAATATTGAGCAGCCCGACCGAAGGCGCCTCATTGCCGGTCAGCGCCGACACCAGGGCCGAGCCGAGCACGGCGAACTGGAGCAGGTCTTCGGCGTCGCAATCGACGTTGGCGCCCAGATCGAGCACGGTCGTCGCCCCGCCCTTGGCATTCGGAAGCTGCGGCGCGATGGCCGGGCGATCGATGCCTTCGAGCGTCTTGAGCAGATAGCGCGCGATCGCCATGAGGGCGCCGGTGTTGCCGGCCGAGACGGCCGCCTGGGCGGCGCCGTCCTTGACCTGCTGGATCGCGACGCGCATCGAAGAATCCTTCTTCTTGCGCAGGGCGATTTCAACCGGGTCGTCCATGCCCACGACCTCGCTGGCGGCGACGATGCGGGCACGCGGGTGGGCGGCGAACCCCGCCAGCGCAGCCGGCGCGCCGACGAGCAGCAACGAAGCGTCGCTGTGCCGCTCGAGAAACGCGCGGCAGGCCGCGAGCGTGACGCGCGGCCCATGGTCACCTCCCATGCAATCCACGGCAAGCGTGATCGCGGAAGGCGCAGCGGTGTTTTCGGAGAAAGAAGGCGTAGCCATCAAAACAAAGGCCCGACGCTACGGCAAAAGTAGCTTCGGGCCTTGGCCTTGGGATGCGAAATCAGGCTTCGGACTTGTTCTTGAGCACCTGGCGGCCACGGTAGAAACCGTTGGGGCTGATGTGGTGGCGCAGGTGGGTTTCGCCAGTGGTCGGCTCCACGGCGATGCCGGGAACGACCAGGGCGTTGTGGGAACGGTGCATGCCGCGCTTGGAAGGCGACTTCTTGTTTTGCTGGACGGCCATGATGGCTCCTGGACTGTAAGGTTGGTGATTGGATGCGGGCTCAAGCGGTGGCGATACAAGAAACCGGGCGGCATGCATGGAATGCCCTTTTCCCCTTGGTCGTTTCGTGTACCGCTGCTCACGGCGGCGCGCGCGAAGCCCATGATTATAGCCCAGCCTGCGGGAAAGGGCTACTTTCCCTCTTCCGGCTTGCGCGAACGCAACGCGCCGAGCACTGCGAAGGGATTCGGCTTGGCCTCTTCGGCGGCCTTGAAGTCTTCGTCGCTCGACGAAAGCTGCACGGGCGTCGGACAGACGTCGTGGGCCGGCATGACGGGGATTTCCATCAGAAGCTCGTCCTCGATCAGGGCATGCAGGTCGAAATCCCGGCTGACGACGAGCAGGTCTTCCTCAGATTCCTCGTCTTCCGCCTCGGCGACTTCCTCGTTGGCCACGAAGCGGAACCAGCGATCCACGCCAAGCGAGGTATCCACCGGCGACAGGCAGCGCTGGCAGACCAGCGGCACGGTGGCCTCCGCCTCGAGGTGCATCCAGGGTACCGGCTTGCCGTCAGCGCCAGGGCGCTCCTCGCCATGGGCCGTCCAGTTCACCACCGCGTCGGGTGCGGGAGCGGCCAGTTCGGCGACCAGGCGTTCGTATTTCGGGACCGGATCGGCGGCTTCCAGCGTGGCTGCCGCAGCGGCGAAACCGGGCACATTGAGCCGTTCGGGGGCGAATTCTCTCTTCATCCGCGCCAGTCTAGCGCGCCGGCCGCCCTGTCGGCATGGGGGGAATGGGGCATGACCGAGGGTTTTGGACGCCTCACGCACAATCGCCCCCATGCAACGCACCGTGATCCTCGCCTCGACCTCGCGCTACCGCCGCGAACTGCTCTCCCGCCTGCACCTGCCCTTCGACGTGCACTCGCCGGAAGTAGACGAAACGCCATTGCCCGGCGAAACACCGCACGACCTCGCCGTGCGCCTCGCGCTCGAGAAGGCCAACGCCGTGGCCACCCGCTTTCCCGAAGCCGTCGTCATCGGCTCCGACCAGGTGGCCGACCTCGCCGGCGAAGCGCTGGGCAAGCCCGGCGACCACGCCCGGGCCACCGCCCAGTTGCGCCGCATGCGCGGCCAGACGCTGGTCTTCCAGACGGCCGTGGCCGTCGTCTGCAAGGCAACCGGCTTCGTCCAGCGCGACATCGCCCCCGTGCGCGTGGTGTTCCGCGACCTCGGCGATGACGCCATCGAGCAGTACCTGCAGGCCGAACAGCCCTACGACTGCGCCGGCAGCGCCAAGAGCGAAGGCCTGGGCATCGCGCTGCTGGACGCCATCGACAGCGACGACCCGACCGCGCTGGTCGGCCTGCCGCTGATAAGAACGTGCCGGATGCTGCGCGCCGCGGGGGTCGACCTCCTATGACGCAGAAGGAAAAGGGCAAGCTCTACCTCGTTCCCGCGCCGCTCGACTTCGGCTGCGAAGCGCAAGCCCCGCTGCAGGACGCCGTGCCGCTGGGCACCTTGCAGACCGCCGCCAAGATCACGCACTGGATCTGCGAGAACGCCAAGTCCGCGCGCGCCTACCTGAAGCGCATCGACGCCGTCGCGCCGCTCGCCGCCCCCCTGCAGGCGCAGAACATCCAGGAACTGCCGCGCGAAGTGCACAAGAAAGGCGATCACGCCGGCCAGTTCGACGCCCGACCGCTGCTCGCCGCAGCCCTCGAAGGCCACGACGTCGGCCTGATGAGCGAAGCCGGCATGCCGGCCGTGGCCGATCCGGGCTCGTCCGTGGCGCGCGCCGCGCACGACCTCGGCCTTGCCGTCATTCCGCTGACCGGCCCCGTCTCTCTGCTGCTCGCGCTGGCCGCAAGCGGGCTCAACGGCCAGAACTTCGCCTTCGTCGGCTATCTGCCGCAGGACGCGGGCGAGCGGCAGGCCCGAATCCGCGAGCTGGAGACGCTGGCGCTCAAGTCGGGCCAGACGCAGCTCTTCATCGAGACGCCCTATCGCAACGCCGCACTGCTGCAGGCGCTGGTGCAGACGCTGCAGCACAACACCCGCCTCGCCGTGGCGCGCGGACTGACGCTCGCCAACGCCCAGGTGCGCAGCGAGACAGTCAAGTCCTGGCGCGCCGTGAAGCCCCAGCCCACGACAGACGAACGCCTGCCCGCCGTGTTCGCGATCGGCCGCTGACCATGGTGGCCATCACTTCAGCCACGCGGTGGGCTTCGCGTGCGCAGTTCTTCGCAGCCGGCTTCATCTTCGCGACCTGGGGCGTGCACGTGCCCACGGTCAAGGCGCACTACGGCATCGACGAGGCACAGCTGGGCCTGGCCATGCTCGCAGCCGGCGCCGGCGCCATGTTCGGACTGACCAGCGCGGGTCGCTGGATCGGCCGCCACGGCCCGCGCCGCGTGGCCGGCATCTGCGGCACCGTTTACGCACTGCTGCTGGCCGGCCTGATCGTCATGCCGGGCTATGCCGCCCTGCTGCTCCTGCTGGCCGCGTTCGGGCTGGTGACCAGCGTGTTCGACGTGTCCATCAACACCGAGGCTGCACAGCTCGAACTTCACGGAGACACGCCGCTGATGAGCGGCATGCACGGCATGTTCAGCCTCGGCGGCATGGCCGGCGCCGCCAGCGGCAGCGCCGCGCTCGCGGCCGGCCTGGGTGCGCAGGCGCACCTGCTGCTGGTCGCGGCCGCGATGATGCTGCTCGTCGCCCTGGCCTCGCTGCGCATGCTGCCCCGGCCGGCTACCAGCGGCGCAACCGAGGTCGACCACGGCTTCCTGCTGCCCAAAGGCACGCTCGCGGTGCTGGGTGTGCTCGCCGCGCTGGGCCTGATCGCCGAAGGTGCCATTTACGACTGGAGCGTGCTCTATATGCAGCAGGAGATCGGCAGTCCGCAGCAACAGGCCGCGCTGGCCTACGCGAGCTTCTCGGCCGCGATGGCCGCCGCGCGCTTCGGCGGCGACGCACTGCGCGCCCGCTTCTCACCGGCTGCGCTGCTTCTGGGCAGCGGCCTGCTGGCGGCGGTTTCCATGGCGATGGTGCTCATCACCGACCTGCCCTGGCTGGCGCTGGTCGGTTTCGCCGGCGTGGGCGTCGGCTTCGCGAACGTGGTGCCAATCCTGTTCTCCGCCTCGGCAAAGGTGCCGGGCATCGAGCCCGCGCGCGGCATCGCGTCGGTCTCGGCCTTGGCCTATCTGGGGTTCATGGCGGGCCCGGCAGTGATCGGGCTGCTGGCGCGGGCGACCTCGCTGACGGCCGCGCTCTATGTGGTGGTGGTCTTCGCCGCGGCGCTGGCGGCATCGGCGCGCTACACGGCCGCTGGCAACCACACTAGCCAATAGGGAAACTGAATCCTTCGCGAAACACCGAGGAGCCGGCTTTGCCGGGCCTCTGGTGTTGCCCCCTGCAAGGGGGGTTGGCGAAGCGACACGAAGTAGTGCGCGAAGCCCGGGGGTCTACCTAAGCGCCGGGGTGGTGTGCATCAGGCGCACGGTGGTCTCGGCCATCGCCGCGCCGAACTTCTTGGCCAGCTTCTCGGCCACGTTGTCGCGCCGGGTGTAGTCGATCACCTCTTCGGCCTTGATCACTTCGCGCGCCACGTAGTCGACGTTGCCGAGTTGGTCGGCCAGGCCGTACTCGACGGCCTGCTCGCCGCTCCAGAAGAGGCCGCTGAACAGGCCGGGCGTGTCGAGCTTCAGGCGATCGCCGCGGCCGGCCTTCACCACGTTGATGAACTGCGTGTGGATCTGGTTGAGCATGGTCTGCGCGTGCGCGCGCTGCGCGTCGCTCATCGGGCTGAACGGGTCGAGGAAGCCCTTGTTCTCGCCGGCCGTCAGCAGGCGGCGCTCGACGCCGACCTTTTCCATCACGCCGGTGAAGCCGAAGCCATCCATCAGCACGCCGATGCTGCCGACGATGCTGGCCTTGTCGACGTAGATCTTGTCGGCCGCCGCGGCGATGTAATAGGCCGCCGAAGCGCAAGTTTCCTCGACCACGGCATACACCGGCTTCTTGTACTTGGCCTTCAGGCGCTTGATCTCGTCGTTGATGATGCCGGCCTGCACCGGGCTGCCGCCGGGCGAGTTGATCAGCAGCACCACGCCCTTGGCGCCCTCGTCCTCGAAGGCCGTCTTCATCGCGGCAACCACGAACTCGGCGCTCGCGTCGCCGCCGTTGGCGATCTCGCCCTTGATCTCGACGACGGCCGTGTGGGCCGTGCTCTTGGCCGCGCTAGGCGTGCTGCGCGAGAACGCGGCCCAGGCCAGGAAGACGAAGAAGGCCAGCCAGGCCAGTCGCGTGAAGGTCTTCCAGCGGCGCGCGGCCTTCTGTTCGTTCAGCGATGCGAAGGCAAGCTTCTCGAGAGTGGCGCGCTCCCAACCGGGACGCTGCGTGGGATCTTTGGCCATGTTCGTGGAAGGGGCCCGCTCAAATGGTTCGAACCCCGAGGGTTCGGTTCGGTTCGGGTCGGTCATGTCAGAAAGTCAGGGGGTGGAGGTTCCAGTCAGTATGCCAGTGCACCACGCCGTCATGCTCGCTCAGCGCGATCTTCACGAGGCCGCCGCGGCACGGGCCGCCCGCGCATTCGCCGGTGTCGGGCCTGTAGACCGCGCCGTGCGTCGCGCACAGCAGCCACTGGCCCGTGTCGTCGAAGAAGCGGTCGGGCTGGAAGTCGAGTTCCATCGCGACGTGGCTGCAGCGATTCAGGAACGCATGCGGCTGGCCCTCGAAGCGTATGGCGAAGGCCCGGCAGGTCTCGCCGCCATAGACCACGTCGAAGGGCACCGCCAGGCCGCCTTCGGCCAGGTCGGAGGCGTTGCACAGCGGAATGCGTTCCTGATCGCTCATGGCGGCATCTTCATTCAGGCGTTGTCGAGGAGCCAGCGTTCCAGGTCGGCCACCGAGTGCGCGACGTGCAGCGGCTTGAATTCATCGAAGCTCGCCGGCTCGTGCGCACCGTAGCTCACGCCCACGCTGGAGCAGCCGGCGTTCTGCGCGAGCTGCAGGTCGTGCGTGGTGTCGCCGATCATCAGGGTGCGCTCGGGCGGCACGTCGAGCTCTTCCATCAGCTCCAGCAGCATGCGCGGATGCGGCTTGCCGAAGGTTTCGTCGGCGGTGCGCGAGGCGTCGAAGCGGTCGCGCAGCGCGACGGACTTCAGCGCCTCGTTGAGGCCGCGGCGCGACTTGCCGGTGGCCACGGCCAGCTTGTGGCCGCGCTCGCGCAGCGCATCGAGCATCTGCAGCACGCCGTCGAACAGCACCAGGTCGTCCTGGTGCTGCAGGTAGTGATAGCGGTAGCGCGCGCCGAGCTCGGGGTATTTCTCCTTCGGCACGTCGGGCGCCGCGCGCGCGAGCGCCTCGGCCAGGCCGAGGCCGATCACCCAGGCTGCGTCGTTCTCGCTCGGCTTGGCGCCGCCGACGTCGATCACCGCCGCCTGGATGCAGCGCACGATCAGGCGGGTGGAGTCATAGAGCGTGCCGTCCCAGTCGAATGCGATCAGGTCGAAGCGTAGGGGTCTGTTGGAATCAGTCATGAGCCGTGGGAGTGGGGTGTCGGGCCATCGCCTCGAGGGCGGCTGGCGGCATCAGCGCGAGCAATTCGGGCGGCAGGCCAGCCTGCAGCGCCACGCGTTCGCCGCTGGCCGGGTGATTGAATTGCAGCCGCCACGCATGAAGGAACATGCGCCTGAGGCCGAGCTTGTGAAGCGCGCGCTGGCGCGCGGATTCGCCATATTTGTCGTCACCCGCGATCGGATGACCGGCCGAGGCGAGGTGCACGCGGATCTGGTGGGTGCGGCCGGTCTTGATCGTGACCGCCAGCAGCGACATCGGAGCCGACTCGCCCGGCAGCGAAAGCCGCGCGAGCACTCGCACCAGCGTGACGGCGCGCATGGCGTCCGGGTGATCCTTGGCGACCACGCGCACGCGGCGCTCGCCGGCGCCGGCCGAACCGTCGGGCAGCAGATATCTGGCAAGCGGCGCGTCGAGCACCTTCTTGTTGGCCGGCCAGTCGCCTTCGACCAGCGCCAGATAGGTCTTGCCGGTCTCGCGCTCGCGGAACTGGTCCTGCAGCGCGACCAGCGCGCTGCGCTTCTTGGCCAGCAGCAGGATGCCGGAGGTCTCGCGGTCGAGCCGGTGCACCAGTTCCAGGAATTTCGCCGCGGGCCGCGCCGTGCGCAGCTGCTCGATCACGCCGAAGCTCACCCCGCTGCCGCCGTGGACGGCCACGCCGGCCGGCTTGTCGACGGCCAGCACGAACTCGTCTTCGAGCAGCACCGGGAATTCGCGCGCCGGCGCGGGCGGGGCCGCATCCTCTTCCGCGCGCGGCGAGATGCGGATCGGCGGCAGCCGCAGCACGTCGCCGGCCTCGATGCGGGTTTCGGCCTGCGCCCGGCCCTTGTTGATGCGCACCTCGCCCGACCGGATGATCCGGTAGACGTGCGTCTTCGGAACGCCTTTCAGATGGCGGAAAAGGAAGTTGTCCAGCCGCTGCCCGGCGGATTCGGCGTCGACCGTGAGGAATCTGATGGCCGAATGCGGCGCCCCTGGCTCGCCTGAGGCCTCGCGGCCTGCGGGATTTCGAGCAGCCGCGGGGCTTTGCTTCGCACCTATAATGTTTTTCACCAGCGCGGTCGTGTAAGTGCTTGATTAGACAGAAGTTTAGTCCACTGCCATCAAATACCCAGGGCGGCGCAGGTAGGTCGATGCCGCTTTGGCGCCGAGCTGCAAACCCCGCGCAATCGCGCAAAGTGGCAGACCAGGCGCCCAAGTCAAGCCGACACCCACGAAACACCGATACGGAATACCCCAGCCTGCAGCTTCCAAGCTGTCGGCGGATCGAAGCGAGTCCCTTGTTGTGTTGATGCTGCTGATTCGAATGTGCCTGCACTGGCTTGCGCCAGTGGCTTCGGCCATTCCATCGTCCGCAGCGCGCTCCACCCTTGCGCAACCGGCTATCAAAAAGATAGCCACCCAACACCGAATCTGGCTCGCGCCCATCCACGCGCCCCCACCCCGGCTGTCTTCTTGAGCTAACGCTCGAGGGGCCTGCCCGCGCCCTGCGCGGCAGCGACAGCATCCGGGGCCCAAGCGGCAATTCCCTGGTTTCGCGGGCGTCGTCCGTGCATCGTTGGCTCGTCAAGGGCCTGTAGAACGATACATATAAGGACAACGCATCATGAAGCGGATGCTGATCAATGCCACGCAGGCCGAAGAACGCCGCCTGGCCATCGTCGACGGGCAGAAACTGCTCGACTACGAAATCGAAATCGAAGGGCGCGAACAGCGCAAGGGCAACATCTACAAGGCGGTCGTCACGCGCGTCGAGCCCTCGCTCGAAGCCTGTTTCGTCGACTACGGCGAAGACCGCCACGGCTTCCTGCCGTTCAAGGAAATCTCCAAGCAGTATTTCGCTGAAGGCGTGTCGGCCAGCCAGGCTCGCATCCAGGACGCGATCCGCGAAGGCCAGGAACTCACCGTCCAGGTCGAAAAGGAAGAACGCGGCAACAAGGGCGCCGCCCTCACCACCTTCATCTCGCTGGCCGGCCGCTACGTCGTGCTGATGCCGAACAACCCCCGTGGCGGCGGCGTCTCGCGCCGCATCGAGGGCGACGACCGCGCCGAACTCAAGGAGGCGATGGACCAGCTCGAGTACCCGAAGGGCATGAGCATCATCGCGCGCACCGCCGGTATCGGCCGCTCGGCGCCCGAACTCCAGTGGGACCTGAACTACCTGCTCAAGCTCTGGAGCGCCATCGACGGCGCGGCCAAGGGCGGCAAGGGCGCCTTCCTGATCTACCAGGAATCCTCGCTCGTCATCCGCGCCATCCGTGACTATTTCAATCACGACATCGGCGACATCCTGATCGACACCGACGACATCTACGACCAGGCCCAGCAGTTCATGGCGCACGTCATGCCCGAGCATGCCTCGCGCGTGAAGCGCTACCGCGACGACGCGGCGCTGTTCAGCCGCTTCCAGATCGAGCACCAGATCGAGTCGGCCTACGCCCGCACCGTGCAGCTGCCCTCGGGCGGCGCCATCGTCATCGACCACACCGAGGCGCTGGTCTCGGTCGACGTGAACTCGGCGCGCGCCATCAAGGGCGGCGACATCGAGGAAACCGCCACCCGCACCAACCTCGAAGCCGCCGACGAAGTAGCCCGCCAGATGCGCCTGCGCGACCTGGGCGGCCTGATCGTCATCGACTTCATCGACATGGACGAGTCGAAGAACCGCCGCGAAGTCGAAAGCCGCCTGCGCGACGCGCTCCGGCAAGACCGCGCCCGCGTGCAGTTCGGCTCGATCAGCAAGTTCGGCCTGATGGAAATGAGCCGCCAGCGCCTGAAGCCGGCGCTGTCCGAAGGCTCGTCGATCCCCTGCCCCCGCTGCGGCGGCTCGGGCCACATCCGCGACACCGAATCGAGCGCGCTGCAGATCCTGCGCATCATTCAGGAAGAGTCCATGAAGGACAACACCGCCGCCGTGCACGTGCAGGTGCCGGTGGAAGTGGCGTCGTTCCTGCTGAACGAAAAGCGCACCGAGATCGCCAAGATCGAACTCAAGCAGCGCGTGAGCGTGCTGATGGTGCCCAACAAGACGCTCGAGACGCCCAACTACAAGCTCGAGCGCCTGAAGCACGACGATCCGCGTCTCGACCACATCGAGGCCAGCTACAAGATGGCCGACGAGATCGAGGACCCGACCTCGGTCACCCGCCGTTCGCAGGAGCCCACCAACAAGCAGACGCCGGTCATCAAGGGCGTGCTGCCCGACGCGCCGGCTCCCGTGGTGCCGCCCAAGCCCGAAGCCGTGCGCGCTCCCGCCGCACCGGCACCGGTCGCTCCGCCCGTGGTGAGCGCGCCCGTTCCGGCGCAGACCGGCTTCTTCGCCTGGATCAAGAACCTGTTCGGCGGCACGCCGGCTCCTGCCGCCGCTCCCGCGCCGGCCCCCATCCCGGTCGAGGCACCGAAGCCCCGCCGCGACGGCCGCCCCGGCCGTGACGGCGAAACCCGCGGCGGCGCGCGCGACGGCGAACAGCGCCGTGGCGGCCGCAACGGCGAAGGCCGCGGCGAACGTGGCGAGGGCCGTGGCGAGAACGGCGGACGCCAGGGCGGTCGCGACGGCGAACAACGCCGCGGCGGCCGTGGTGGCGAGCGCCGCGAAGGCCGCGGCGAGGGCCGTGGCAACGAACAGCGCAACGAAGGCGCCAACAACCAGTCGCGCGAACAACGCGAGCCGCGTGAAGCACGTGAGGCACGCCCACCGCGCGACGGCGAACAGCGCCGCAACGGACGCGGCGAGCGCCGCGAAGGCGAAGGTCGCGAGGGCCGCAACAGCGTGCTGCCGGCCGATGCGCTCGATGGCACCAACCTCGAAGCCCAGCAACTGGCAGGTGCTGTCGCAGGCGAGGAAGGCAACGCAGCTGAGCGCGCACCGCGCGCCCGTGGCGAGCGTCGCGAACGCGGCGAGCGCAATGAGCGCAATGAGCGCGGAGAGCGTGGCGAACGCACTGGCGACCGCGAACGCAACGCCGCCGAAGCCGGCGAAGGCGCCGCCCAGGGCGAGCAGCAACGCCAGCCCCGCAACGGCCGCGACGAGCAGCGCGGACCGCGCGGCGAACGCAACGACCGCAACGACGGCCGCCGCGAACGCCGCAACGATGCCGTGCAAGCCGAAGCGGATGCACGCGGCGCCGAAGCCGCCGCAGCCGATGCCGAGCAAGGCAGCGAAGCCGCCGTCAACGGCAGCGGCGAACAGGCACCGCGCCGCGACGGCGAAGAGCGCCGCGACGGCGAAGAGCGCCGCGGCCGTTCGCGCGACCGCTACGGCCGCGACCGCCGCGAGCGCGGTCCGCGTGAAGAAGCCGAAGCAGGCGCAGCCGTGGCTGCCGAAGGCTTCTCCTCTTCGCAAGAGCCCGAGCAGCAACTGCCGCTGGCGTCCGAGCGCATCGAAGTGGCCGAGACCGTTGCCGTCGCCGCGGAAGTCCGCGAGGCACCGCAGCAGCAGGTTCGCGCCGAGCGCCCCGCGCCTGTCGTCGCAGCTGCTGCGGCCGAGCAGATCGTGGTTGCCGAAAGCGCCTCCGCCAAGGCCCCCGCAGCCGCCAACGGCCGTGCCCTGCCCAAGGTCCAGCCTTTCGAACTGCCGCTGGCCGAGCTCGCGCAGATCGCCGAGGGCTCTGGCCTGCAGTGGGTCAACTCCGACGCCGAGCGCATCGCCCAGGCGCGCGCCGCGATCGAGGCCGAGCCGAAGCCGGTGCACGTGCCGCGTGAGCGCCCGCCGGTGGTCGTGCTGGATGAAGGTCCGCTGGTGCTGGTCGAAACCCGCCGCGACCTCGGTTCGATGTCGCTGCCGTTCGAACAGCAGCAGCAAGGGCAGCGTCCGCACTGAGCGACGCACCCTCGCAAATGAAGAACGGCGCCCGTGGCGCCGTTTTTTATGCCCTGCTAAACCTTGTCTCGTGCCGCCGGTTCCGGCAGCTCCGGCATCTCCAGGATCAGCTCGCCGAACCTGCAGGCGCATTCGGTCCTGCCGTTCTCGCTCCAGATCAGCGAGAAGTCCACGCTCGGCAAAGTCGGCAGGCCGTAGCGGCCGTCGACGATCTTCATGCCCGGCTCCACGTCCTCGCGCGTGAGCACCGTGACGGCCAACCCGGCCAGCACTGCCGCGCGAATGCCGTGCTGGCTCGCCGAAGTGAAGACCACGTGCCAGTCGCGCGAAGTGGCATCCAGCGCGCCGGCCGCCACCTCGCGGTTGACGCAGGGCTTCGGAAAGAAGGCCAGCGGCAGCGATGCGCCCGGCTTCGGCTCGAAGCATTCGGCCGCCGCCCACACCAGCTGCGTGCGGCGCAGCCGCGTGCCCTCCTCGCAGCCCGGCGGCGACATCACCACCGCCAGGTCGAGCTCGCCCGCGCGGATCATGGCGCGGAAGTCGAGGTGCATGCTCACGCTGACCTCCATGCGCGTGGCGGGAAAGGAGCGCGCGAACTGCGACAGCAGCGGCGGCAGCCGCTCGCCCATGAAAGTGTCCGGGGCGCCGAAGCGCACCACGCCGGAGATCGGCGAAGGCTGGAAGCGCCGCGTCATCGCATCCAGCGTTTCGAGGATCTGCTGCGCGTAGCGCAGGAAGTCCTCACCGTCCTCCGTCACCGTGAGGCGGCGCGTCGTGCGATGCAGCAGCGGGCGGCCCACCTGTTCTTCCAGGCGCCGGATCTGGTGGCTCACGGCCGACTGCGTGAGATGCAGGCGCTGGGCGGCACGCGTGAAGCCGCCGGTTTCCTTGACGGCCACGAAGGCGCGCAGCAGTGCGGGGTCGAAATCCATGGCGTCAGATAAATGATGACTGTTCATGGATTCTAGGAAATTAAATCATTTCCATCATGAAGAGACTTTCCACAGAATCGCCCGGACTTCCCGACCAGGGACTCTTCGAAAGACTCCGATGCCTCTCTCCCACACCGGCAAGAACCGCGTCGCGCTGGCCGCGATCTGCCTCATTGCCATGATGTTCGGCCTGGAGATCTCCAGCGTGCCGGTCATCCTCCCCACGCTCGAGAAAACACTGCACGGCGACTTCAGCGACATGCAGTGGATCATGAACGCCTACACCATCGCCTGCACCACGGTGCTGATGGCCGCCGGCACGCTGGCCGACCGCTACGGCCGCAAGCGCATCCTGGTCGTCAGCGTGGTGCTGTTCGGCTTCGCTTCGCTGGCCTGCGGGCTCGCGCAGAACGCGGCGGTGCTGATCGTCGCGCGCTTCCTCCAGGGCCTGAGCGGCGGCGCGATGCTGATCTGCCAGCTCGCGGCGCTCTCGCACCAGTTCCAGCAAGGCAAGGAGCGCAGCCGTGCCTTCGCCACCTGGGGCGTGGTCTTCGGCATGGGCCTGGGCTTCGGCCGATCATCGGCGGCGCGATCGTGGCGCTGTCGAGCTGGCAGTGGGTGTTCCTGGTCCATGCGCCGCTGGCCGTGCTGGCGGTGGCGCTCGTGCTCGGCAGCGTGCAGGAGTCGCGCGACCCCGATGCACAGCGGCTCGACCTGCCCGGCATCGTCACGCTGTCGCTCGCGGTGCTGGGGCTGACCTGCTTCATCACGCAGGGGCCGGGCCTGGGCTTCACCAGCCCGCTGGCCATCGGCATCGCCGTTGCGTCGACCGCGAGCTTCGCCCTCTTCCTGTGGGTGGAAAAGACCAACCCGCATCCGATGTTCGATTTCTCGGTCTTCAGGATCCGCAACTTCTCGGGCTCGATCATCGGCTCCATCGGCATGAACTTCAGCTTCTGGCCCTTCATGATCTACCTGCCGATCTACTTCCAGGGCGCGCTGGGCTACGACGCGGTCGTCGCCGGCTCGGCGCTGCTGGCCTACACGCTGCCCACGCTGGCGCTGCCGCCGCTCGCGGAGCGGCTGTCGCTGCGCTATCGGCCGGGCGTCGTCATCCCCGCAGGCCTGTTCGTGATCGGGCTGGGCTTCATCGCGATGCGCTACGGCAGCGGCGTGAGCCACGCGAGCTGGATGACGATGCTGCCGGGCTGCCTGCTGGCCGGCATCGGACTGGGCCTGACCAACACGCCCGTCACCAACACCACCACCGGCTCGGTGCCGAGCGCGCGTGCGGGCATGGCGTCGGGCATGGACATGAGCGCGCGCCTCATCACGCTGGCCATCAACATCGCGCTGATGGGCTTCGTGCTGCTCGAAGGGATTCATGCGCATCTGCGTGGCGCGCTTTCCGCGTCGCTCGACGCGCTCCAGCTGCGCTCGCTGGCGGAGAAGATCGCGGCCGGCAGCTTCGCGTCGCTCGGCGAAGCCTTTCCGGTGCTGTCGCAGGCCGACCCGTCGGGTGCCACGGTGCACGCGGCGCTGGTGCACGGCTTCGGGCTGGTGATGCTCTACGGCGGCGTCGGCGTGTGGGTGCTGGCCGGCGTCAGCTGGCTCGTGTTCGGTAGCGGAAAGCGGTCGACGCAACCGGCGCCGGGCCTGAAAAGCCCGCCTGCCCCTGACGGGGCCCGGCGGAGATTCAGCTGTTCTCGACCTGCGCCGCGCGCTTCCAGGCCTCAGCCGCCTGCTCGGCGTCGTCGCGGTCTTCGGCCAGCCTGGCGAGCGCCAGCCAGGCGCGGCGATACAGCTCCGTGTCCTGCAGTCCGAGCCCGGCCTGCATCAGCAGCTGCTGTGCCTTGCCCCAGAGCTGGCGCTTCATGCAGGCCATGCCGGCGAGGTACTGCAGGTTCGGGTCGCGCGGGTTGCTGCGCTGCGCTGCTTCGATGCGCGCCAGCCAGTCGGCATCCACCGAGTCGAGCCCCGCTTCGAGCGCGCGCGCCAGCTTGACGCGCAATGCGTCGCCCAGGCCGCGCGGATTGGCCACCATGCGTTCCCATGCCGGCAGCAGCCAGCCGCGCGCGAGCGCAAGGTCTCCACGCAGCGCGACCATGCGCTGGGCGGCGTGGATCGCCACCTCGGGCATCCCGCGCTCGTTGGCGTCGAGCTCGCTCCACGCACGCAGCAGCTGCGCGGGATCGTGCGCGCCCGACAGCAGCTCGGTGGCGAGGCCGCGCACGATGCTCTGCGCAGCCGCATCTGAGAAGGCACGGTGCTTGGCCAGCAGGCGCGCGGTTTCGAGCGCTTCGAGCGTGCGGCGATCCTGGCGCGCCGCCTTCAGCCGCAGGCGCAACGCGAGCGTGCGGCGCTGGGCGCCCTGTGGCAGCTCTTCGAGCCGTGCGAGCGCGGCGGCTGCGTCGCGGTCTTCGAGCGCCCAGCGCGCCGCGCGCAGCTGCACGCCCTCGCGCGTCTCGGGGCTGGCGAGCACGGTGCGGTCGACGCTTTCGTTGAGGGCCTGCTGCAGATGCGCGTCGCGCGCCGCCTTGTCCTGCAGCGCCTGCGCGCTCTCGGCGGCGAGCAGGTGCGACAGCACGCGAACCTGCTGCGCCTGCGGCAGGCTGGCGCCGAGCGCGGCCAGCGTCTTCTCCTGCGTGAGCGCCGCCTGAGCGGCCTTGCGCGCGCGCGAGAAGCGCCCGGAAATCAGCTGCACCATCGCGTCGAGCAGTGCCGCATGCAGCGTGCGCTCCTTCTGCTGCAGCCGCCACTGGCGCGCCTGCTTCGGCAGCGAGAACAGCGCGGCGAGCGCACGCAGCGCCGCATGCAGCAGCACGAAGACCACCAGCAGGATCACGAGCACGAGGTTGAGCGAAAGATCGACACGCCACGGCGGCCAGAACACGGTGATCGTGCCCTGGTTGTTGCCTGCGAAGAGAGCGACTGCCGCGGCGACGGCGAAGAGGGCGAGAAGCCAGATTGCTGCGCGCATGGATGTCCGATCACCGTCCTGCCGCTGCGGTGGCAAGTGCCGACAGCGTGTCGTCGATGCGGACCGGCTCGGTCGTCTTCACCAGGGACTGCAGCTGCTGCAGCAGCGTGGCCGCGGCCTGGGTGCGGCGCGACGCGGGGTCGAAGTAGCGGTTGAGCGAAGCCGTCACCTGCGACAGCTCGCTGCGCGTGGCTTCCATCTGCCGCGACAGCAGCGACAGGCGCGCATTGAGCAGCTTCAGCTTGAGGTTCTCGCGCAGGAAGTACGACTGCTCGGGCGCCAGCAGGATCGCCTCGGGGGTCTGGATGCGGCCGACGCGCACCAGCGAGCGGGCCTCGCCCTGCACGGTGAGCAGCACGCGGCGCCACCAGGGCGCGTCGGCGGGAATGGGCTCGGGCTGCCAGGCGTTGGTGCCGGTGCCGCGAACGGCCACCGCGTTGAGCGTGGGCAGGTCGTCCACGTTGCGCATCAGTTCGTCGAGCTTCTGCAGCGCCTCGCCGCCGTCGTTGCTGGCGCTGGCGCGCAGGCGGTCGGCGTCGCGCTGCATGGCGCGCTGCAGGGGAGCGAGCCGCGGCTGCGCGGCGCGTGCGATGCGGGTGTCGCCGGCCTTCAGCGCGGCCAGCAGCGGCTCGACGCTGCCCGTGACCTGCGCCTGCTGCAGGGCGAGGCGCACGGCCGACTCGATGTCGACCACGAGGTTCTCGTCGCGCGAACGCGAGAGGCTCTGGATGAGTTCCTCGAGCTGCGAGCGCTGCAGCGCGATTTCGGTCACGCGGGTCTCGACCAATGCGACGCGCGCCGAGGCATCGCGCACCGTGTCGCTGGCCTGGCGTGCCAGCGTGCGCGCTTCCATCGACTGCGCAATGGCGTCTGCGCTCTGGCGCGCGAGCTGCTCCTTCATGCCGCCGACCTTCTGCCACAGCGCGATCGACATCAGCAATGCGGCCAGCGCCACGAGGGCCACGAGGCCGAATCCGATGCGGGAGAGAAGCAGCGCGCCCGCGGCCTGCGCGGCAGGTGCCTGGTGGGGTGCCAGCGGGGCGGGCACCGGCGCCGTGGCAGCGGATGGGGAAGAAGGAAGATCGTCTGTGGGGGACGCGGCGCTCATGCCAAGGATTCTATAGACGCGACCAGCGCCTCCAGCAGCGGTGTGCATACACGCAACGTCCCGAAACCCGCAGCCCGCGCGGCTTCGCCGATGCGCGCATGCGTGGCGACCGCGCTCGCGGCATGCCATTGCACGCCGGGCATCGCGCGCTGCAGATTGCCGATGGCCTCGGAGCTGCTGAAGAGCCAGATCGCGCGGCCTTCGGCGCCGTCGGTCGCGAGCGTGCGTTGTACGACATCCAGCGATGGCGGCAGCCGGCGATAGGCCACCACGGTGTCGCGAAGGCAGCCCGCTGCATCGACCTCGTTGGCAAGCCAGTCGCGTCCCGCGGGCCGTCCGGCTTCGTCGCCGCCGCGCACGATCAACATGCGAACGCCCTTCGACACCTGCGCGTGGACGCGCTCCCACAGCGCCTCGGAATCGAAGCGCGTGGCCTCGGGCGGCGGTGCGTCGATGGACTCGGGCGGCACGCCCGCACGCAGCAAGGCGCGCTTCGTACCGGGGCCCGTGGCCCAGAAGCGGCGACCTGCCAGCGAATCGGCGGCTCCCCTGTGCTGGAAGAAATGCTCGACCGCCGTGGCGCTAACGAACATCAGCGCGGCGTAGTCGGCGATCTGCCGCCATGCCGCGCGCAGCGGCTCGACGTCGGTGGCGGGTTCGATCACGATGAGCGGCAGCGCCACCGCGTCGATACCTGCACCGCGCAGATCGCTCACCCATTGCGCGGCCTCGCGCGCCGGCCGCGTGACGATGACGGGACGGCCGGTCATACGACGACCACCGGTATCAGTGGGCCCCGGCTGCGCGCAGCAGCGCCGCGGCATGCTGGCCGAGCGCGTCGGCCTCGGCGAAGTCGCCGGCCTGCGCCAGCGCATGCACCTTCACCAGCGGCACGTTGCCTTCGGGATCGCCCCAGGCGGCATCGATGCGCAGCGCGCCGTCGGCCTGCCAGCGCGCATGGGCCGCCAGCGGCATGGAGCAGCTGCCGCCCATCGCGCGGCTCACGGCGCGCTCGGCGGCGGTGGAGAGCCAGTCGCCCCTGTGGGCCAGCGAGCCCAGCAGTTCGATGAGGTCCTTGCGGTCGGCGCGCACTTCGACGCCGAGCGCACCCTGCCCCGCGGCGGGCAGCATGGTGTCGGCGTCGAAGGCCACGCGGATGCGGCTTTCCAGCCCCAGGCGCTTGAGACCGGCCGCCGCCAGCACGATGGCGTCGTACTGGCCTTCGTCGAGCTTGCGCAGGCGGGTGTCGAGGTTGCCGCGCAGCGGTTCGATGCGAAGGTCGGGCCGCAGCGCGCGCAACAGTGCCACGCGGCGCAGGCTGGAGGTGCCGACCACGGCGCCCTGCGGCAGCGCGTCGAGCGAATCGAAGCGGGGAGAGACGAGCGCGTCGCGCGGGTCTTCGCGCTCCAGCACGCAGGCCAGCACGAAGCCTTCGGGCAGGTCCATCGGCACGTCCTTCAGCGAATGGACTGCGATGTCGGCGCGCCCTTCCTCGAGCGCGAGTTCGAGTTCCTTCACGAAGAGCCCCTTGCCGCCCACCTTGCTGAGCGTGCGGTCGAGGATTTGGTCGCCGGTGGTGGTCAGCCCCAGCAGGCTGACGGCGTGGCCTCTTTCTTGCAAAAGCGACTGCACGTGTTCGGCTTGCCACAGTGCCAGTCTGCTTTCGCGCGTGGCGATGACGATATTGCTCAAGACCGGTCCCAAAAGTACGTGTTCCAAACCGAGGGAATGCTAGCATGTTGCGCCGCAACAACGAAGACGGCACTCCATTCAAGAAGTCCAGGACAAACATCGAATGAAAGCCAGCAAGACACCTGCTCCGCCCAAGCGCCGCCAGGCCGAAGACCAGCCTCTGATCGAAGACATCCGGCTGTTGGGCCGGATCCTCGGCGACGTGATCCGGGAGCAGGAGGGAGAAGAGACATATGCACTGGTCGAGAAGATCCGCACTCTCTCCGTGGCTTTCCGCCGCGATGCGGATCAGGCGGCCGACCGGGCGCTGAAGAACCTGCTCAAGGGGCTGAGCGCCGCCGAGACGGTGCGCGTGATCCGCGCCTTCACCTACTTCAGCCACCTGGCCAATCTTGCCGAGGACCGCCACCAGATCCGCCGCCGCACCGAGACCGAGCGCGCCGGCGAAAGCGTCGAGGGCGACCTGCAGACCGCGCTCGCGCGCATCCGCAAGGCCGGCGTGAAGCCCGACGAGATCGTCGCCTCGCTGGCCCACAGCTATGTCTCGCCGGTGCTCACCGCGCACCCTACCGAAGTGCAGCGCAAGAGCATCCTCGATGCCGAACGCGCCATCGCCCAGTTGCTGACGGTGCGCGACGAGATCCGGCTGCGCCAGAGCGCCTATGCCTCGGGCAAGGACACGCTCACGCCGCTGGAGTTTGCCGAGAACGAAAACGCAGATCCGCACCCGCGTCACGCAAATCTGGCAGACGCGCATCCTGCGCTTCTCCAAGCTCACCGTGGCCGACGAGATCGAGAACGCGCTGAGCTATTACGAAGCCACCTTCCTGCGCGAGATTCCGCGCGTGTACGCCGACCTCGAAAAGGCGCTGGCACAGGGCGGCCATGTGCCGTCGGTCGCGCCTTTCCTGCGCATGGGCCAGTGGATCGGCGGCGACCGCGACGGCAACCCGAACGTCACGGCCGAGACGCTCGAATACGCGCTCAGCCGCCAGTGCGAGCTGGCGCTGCGCTACTACCTCACCGAAGTGCACTACCTCGGCGGCGAGCTGTCGCTGTCGGCCACGCTGGTCGACGTGTCGGTGGAAATGCAGGCACTCGCAGAGCGCTCGCCCGACACCAGCGAGCACCGCAAGGACGAGCCCTACCGCCGCGCGCTCACCGGCGTGTATGCGCGCCTGGCGGCCACGCTGCGCGAGCTCACCGGCGGCGAGGCCGCGCGGCACGCCGTCGCACCGCAGAACCCGTACAAGAGCGCGGAAGAATTCCTGGCCGACCTGCGCACGGTGGCCGAGTCGCTGGAGGAAAAGCACGGCAGCGTGCTGGCCGCGCCGCGCCTCCTGCCGCTGATCCGCGCGGTGGAGGTGTTCGGCTTCCACCTGGCCACGGTCGACCTGCGCCAGAGCTCCGACAAGCACGAGGCCGTGATCGCCGAGCTGCTGGCCACCGCGCGCATCGAGCCCTCGTATGCATCGCTGGCCGAAGAGGCCAAGCAGACGCTGCTGCTCAAGCTGCTCGACGACGCCCGGCCGCTGCGCGTGCCCGATGCCGACTACTCGCCGCTCGCGAAGAGCGAGCTGGCCATCTTCGCGGCCGCGCGCACCGCGCGTGCGCGCTACGGCGCCGCCGCCATCCGCCACTACATCATCAGCCACACCGAGACGGTGAGCGACCTGCTCGAAGCCCTGCTGCTGCAGAAGGAAGCGGGCCTGCTGCGCGGCGCGATGGACGGCAAGGCGACCTGCGACCTGATCGTGGTGCCGCTGTTCGAGACCATCGAGGACCTGCGCAACGCCGCGCCCATCGTGCGCGCCTTCTATGCGCTGCCGAACATCCAGGCGCTCATCGAGCGCTCGGGCGCCGAGCAGGACGTGATGCTCGGCTACTCCGACAGCAACAAGGACGGCGGCATCTTCACCAGCAACTGGGAGCTGTACCGCGCGGGCATCGCGCTGGTGTCGCTCTTCGACGAACTGAACAAGAAGAAGGCCAACCCGATCCGCCTGCGCATGTTCCACGGCCGCGGCGGCACGGTAGGACGCGGCGGCGGTCCGAGCTACCAGGCCATCCTCGCGCAGCCACCCGGCACGGTGCGCGGCCAGATCCGGCTCACCGAGCAGGGCGAAGTCATCGGCTCGAAGTACGCCAACCGCGAGATCGGCCGGCGCAACCTCGAAACGCTGGTGGCCGCCACGCTCGAAGCCACGCTGCTGCCGCAGGGCAAGTCGGCGCCTGCCAATTTCCTCTCCGCCGCGAGCGAACTCTCGGCCGCGAGCATGGCGGCCTACCGCAAGCTGGTCTACGAGACGCCGGGCTTCGGCGACTACTTCTTCGGCTCCACGCCGATCCGCGAGATCGCCGAGCTCAACATCGGCTCGCGCCCCGCCTCGCGCAACCCCAGCCACAAGATCGACGACCTGCGCGCGGTGCCGTGGAGCTTCAGCTGGGGCCAGTGCCGCCTCACGATTCCGGGCTGGTTCGGCTTCGGCTCGGGCGTGGAGCAGTTCCTGGCCGCAGCGGGCAACCCGGCCGGCCGCAAGGAGCGCCAGGCGCTGCTGCAGCGCATGTACGCGCAGTGGCCCTTCTTCCGCACGCTGCTGTCGAACATGGACATGGTGCTCGCCAAGAGCGACCTCGCACTGGCCTCGCGCTATGCCGAGCTGGTGACCGACCGCAAGCTGCGCCAGAAGGTGTTCTCGATGATCGATGCGGAATGGCACCGCACCTCCGACGCGCTCTCGCTCATCACCGGCGCGAAGCAGCGGCTCGAAGGCAACGCCGAGATGCAGCGATCGGTGCGCCATCGCTTCCCCTACATCGATCCGCTGCACCACCTTCAGGTGGAGCTGATGCGGCGCTATCGCGCGGGCGATGGCGGCGAGCGGCTGCAGCGCGGCATCCACATCTCGATCAACGGGGTGGCGGCGGGGCTGCGCAACACGGGCTGACGCCACCGCGCGAGCCGGGACGGGCCCTTCGGGGCCCGTCGTCGTTTGCGGCGCGCATAGACTCGCAGCCCCATCCACCGAAAGAGAACGCCATGAAAGGCTCCTGCCTCTGCGGCACCGTCCGGTACGAAGCCGCGCGCCTCGCCGGCCCCATCGCTCACTGCCATTGCCAGACCTGCCGCAAGGCGCACAGCGCCGCGTTCACCACCACCGCGCGCGTCGACCGCGCCGACTTCCGCTGGACCGCCGGCGAAGAAGCCATCGGCTCCTTCGAATCGACGCCCGGCAAGCTGCGCCACTTCTGCACGCGCTGCGGCACGCACCTCGTGGCCGAGTGGGTGGACAAGCCGCAGGTCATCCTGCGCCTGGGCTCGCTCGACGACGACCCGGGCCAGCGCCCCGCCTCGCACATCTGGACTTCGCACGAGGTGCCGTGGCTCGACCACGCGAGCGAGATTCCGTCTTTCCCCGAGGCGCCGCCGGCCAAGGCATGAACGCATGAGCACGAAGATCGGTTCTCGCCGCAGGCTCATCGTCGCCATCCTGCTGTGCGTGGCGGTGGGCGGCGCGGTGGTGCGGCACTACGCGGCACCGGGCTCCACCACGCGCGACATCGCGACGCTGCTGATGGTGCTGTGGGTGCCGATCATCGGCAACGTGATCGCGTGGCTGATCGGCAAGTGGCCGCGCCGCAAGCCGCCGGCGGCACCTCCCGGCTTCGATGCGCTGGGTGCCTTCACGCCGGCCGCGCTCGCGGAGATCACCTTCCGCAAGCCTGCCCTGCCCTCGCAGGACACGCCCATTGCGCCGGGCGAATACCGCTGCGCGCTGGTGCTCGACAAGGAAGGCTTCTCTGCGCGCTGGATGGTGCCCGCGGGCGATGCGCTGGAGCGCGGCAAGCCGGCCGCGCTCGAGGTCGAGTTCCTCTCGCCAGCCGCCGCGCTGTCGCGCTTCCAGCCCGGTACGAACTTTCGCGTACTGATCGGCGATTCCTTCGTGGCCGATGGCCGCATATTGGAGCTGCGGCCCGCGCTGGCTTAGGCCGTCGCAACGGCCCCGTGGATGGCGATAGCCATCAAAAGGGCCCATTGTTCGTCCCCGGGAAACTGTCTGCTGCCGCACGGCCCCTTTGTCGCGCAGGCGCCGGCTCGCACACTCGACGCCTCTTCAACGGCATCGGTGCGCGCGCCGGCGCCGACGCTCCAAAGGACAACCCCCATCATGATGAATTCACCCAGCAGCAACCCGTGCATCGACGAGCTCGGGGCGCCTGCGCCGTCCGCGGCAGCGCCCGTGCCGGCCTCGCGCTCCGCATGGCTCGCCGTCGGCTCCATCGCCGTCGGCACATTCGCGATGGTGTCGACCGAGTTCATGCCCATCGGCCTTCTCACCGACATCGCACGCGGCCTCAACGTTTCCGACGGCACGGCCGGCCTCATGGTCACCATGCCCGGCGTACTGGCCGCCTTCGCCGGGCCGGCGCTCATCGTCGCTTCGGGCAAGCTCGACCGCCGCACCGTGCTGATCGCGCTCACCACGCTGCTGATCGCGTCGAACCTGCTCGCGGCCTTCGCGCCCAATTTCGCCACCATGCTGGTGGCCCGCCTGCTGCTCGGCCTGTGCGTGGGCGGCTTCTGGACCTTCGCGCCCGCCGCCGCCACGCAGCTGGTGCCGCATGCCTCGCAGGCGCGCGCGATGTCGATCGTGCTGGCCGGCGTGTCGGCCGCCACGGTGCTCGGCGTGCCCGCCGGCTCCTTCCTGGGCACGCTGTTCGGCTGGCGCGCATCGTTCGCGGTGACGGGCGCGCTCGCCGCCGCGGTGCTGCTGGTGCAGCTGTGGCTGCTGCCGTCGATTCCGCCGGTGCGCGCCATCGGTGCGCGCGACCTGCTGACGCCGCTCACGCGCCGCATGGCGCAGGTGGGTCTGCTCGCGGTGCTGTTCTTCATCGCCGGCCACTTCGCGGCCTACACCTACCTGAAGCCGCTGCTGCAGCAGGTGTTCGGCCTCGCGCCCAACTCGGTGTCGACGCTGCTGCTGGTGTACGGCGCGGTGGGCTTCGTCGGCACCTTCCTCGGCGGCAGCCTGGTGGCGCGCAGCGTGCGCGGCACCACCCTGCTGGCGGCGCTGATGCTCGCCACGGCGCTTCTGCTGACGACGGTGATCGGCTCGGGCTTCGTGCCCGGCGCGGTGGTGGTCGTGATCTGGGGCGTCGCCTTCGGCCTGATCCCGGTGGCGCTCACCGGCTGGATGATGGAAGCGGTGCCCGACGCACCCGAAGCCGGCCAGGCCCTGCTGGTGAGCGGCTTCCAGGTGGCGATCGCCTCCGGCGCGCTGATCGGCGGCGTGACGGTCGACAACTTCGGCATCTCCAGCGCGATGGTGCTCAGCGGCGTGCTGGTGCTGATCGCGGCGCTGATCGTCGGCACGCTGGGCCGTGCGCGCGGCGGCGCTGCACTTGCCGCCGTGCCCGAGTAAGCACGAGCAGCAGCTACTTCGCAGTCAGCGGCGGCCGGGCTTCCCGGCCGCCGCGATCGCATCCAGCACCACCCGCAAGGCCTTGCTGACGGGCTTGTCGCGCCGCACCACGATCGCCAGCGCGCGGTGCATGCGCGGATTCAACTGGCTGGCCTTCAGCTCCGGGTGCGCACCGCGCCCCGTCATCGCCATGCCGGGCACGATGGCGTAGCCCAGCCCCGCAGCCACCATCTCCTTCATCGCCTCCACGCTGCCCAGTTCCATCACCGGCTGCGGCTGCAGGCCCTCGGCGGCGAACCAGCGGTCGACCAGCTTGCGCGTGTTGGCCGCGGGCTCGAAAAGCACCAGCGGCAAGCCGGCCAGATCGTGCGGCGAGACCTTCGCCTTCAGCGGTGCGAGGTCGTGCCGGCCGATGGCGACGAATTCGTCGTCGAGCACAGGCATCACCGCCAGAGAGCGCCCGGCCGCGGGCAGCGTGACCAGCGCGAGGTCGAGGCTGTTCTCCTCCACCTTGCGCGCCTGGTCCTCGGTGTTGCCGGTGCTGACCACCACGCCGAGCTCGGGAAAGCGCTCGCGCAACCCGCGCAAGACGGCAGGCAGGAAATGCAGGCAGGCCGTCGCGCCCGTGCCCAGCCGCACGCGACCGGCAACGCCGCTGGCGTGGTCGGCGAGCGCGTCGATGGCGTTCTCCACCGCGGTCTCGATGTTTTGCGCATGGCGCAGCAGCTCCATGCCCGCCGGCGTGGCCTGCGCGCGCTTGCCGACACGCTCCACCAGGCGCACCGCCAGACGGCGTTCGAGCTGGCGGATCTGCAGGCTCACGGCCGGCTGCGAGAGGCCGAGCCTGTCGGCGGCGGCCGAGAAGCTGCCGGTTTCGATGACCAGCGCGAAGGACCGCAGCTGGTCGAGGTTGAGCGATTTATCCAAAGTTTTTCTCATGCCTTGCATAGGCTGGCGAAGCTTCACTTATCGATGAGGCATCGTCAAGATCGGGGCCATGTCATCGCCATCCCCTGCTCCGCTCGCTTCCGCCACGGTCGAGATCCTCGACGCCATGCCGCATCACATGGCGGCCGTTCAATCCATCTACAGCCACTACGTGCTGCACGACCTGTGCTCCTTCGAGGAGGAAGTGCCCTCCGTCGAACAGATGCAGCAGCGCCGCGCCGACGTGATCGCGCGCGGCATGCCCTACCTCGTGGCGCTGCTCGACGGCGAGGTCGCCGGCTATGCCTACGCCACCGCCTACCGCGCCCGCTCGGCCTACCGGCACTCGGTGGAAGACTCGGTCTACGTCGCGCAGGGCATGCACGGCCACGGCATCGGAAAGGCGCTGCTGCGCGAAGTGATCCGGCGTTGTACCGACGCCGGGTTCACGCAGATGGTCGCCTGCGTGGGCAGCAGTGCCAACACGGGCTCGCTGCGGCTGCACGAGAGCCTGGGCTTCGCGCAGGTCGGCGTGCTGCGCGACATCGGATTCAAGTTCGGGCGCTGGGTCGACACCGTGCTGATGCAGCGCGCCCTGCGCTGAGGCCCGCCGTCATGTCGGGCGACACCGCCGGCCCCGCGCGCGGCTGGCTGGCGCTGCTGTGCGCGAGCCGGCTGCTGCAGTCGATGATCGTCACCGCCTACTCGGGTGTGCTGCCGTTCGCGATGGCCGACTGGCACATGACGGCTGCGCAGGCCGGCTCGATCCAGAGCGCCTGGCACGTGGGCTACATGAGCTCGCTCTTTGCGGCGGGCCTGCTGGCCGACCGCTACGGGCCGCATCGCATCTTCCTCGCGGGCAGTGCGGTGAGCTCGGCGGCTGCGCTCGCCTTCGCGCTCTTTGCGCACGACCATCTCTCGGCCATGCTGCTCTACGGCCTTGCCGGGCTGTGCGCGGGCGCCTCGTACACGCCAGGGCTGCAGCTGCTGGCGCACAACACCGAGCCCGCCGTGCGCGGGCGCGCGATGGGGCTCTTCATTGGATCGTCGTCGATGGGTTACGCACTCTCGCTCGCGGTGGTGGCGACGTTCAGCCATCTGCAGCAGTGGCGGCTGGGGCTGCTGGCGGCGGCGGCCTGCACCGTTGCGGGCACGGTGCTCACTGCGCACGCGCTGCGCCGCATGCGCCGGCCGTCGCCACGAGCGCCCGGCGCGGTCCGCGAAGGCACCCTGCACGCCCTGGCCGCCACGGTGCGCGACAAACCCGCGATGGCCGGTAACTGGGCCTACGCCTTCCATTGCTGGGAGCTCATGGCGCTGTGGGCATGGCTGCCGGCGTATCTGGTCGCTTCCTCAGGCATGGCGTCGTCGTGGCAAGGCGCCGGCATCGCGCTGGCGGCACTGGCGCATCTGGTGAGCGTGTTCGGCAGCATCGCGGGCGGCGCGGCTTCCGACAGGCTGGGGCGTGCGCGGGTGATGATGATCGCGACCGTCGCGAGCCTTTGCATGTCCTTCGCCTTCGGCTGGATGTGGAGCTGGCCGCTGTGGCTGCTGGCGGCGGCCGCGGCGGTCTACAACCTGCTGGCCATCGCCGATTCGTCGGTCTACTCGACCGCGCTGGCCGACGTTGTGGCGCCGCACCGGCTGGGCGTGGCCTTCTCGGTGCGCTCGGTGATGGGCTTCGGCGCGGGTGCGCTCAGCCCCTGGGTGTTCGGCCTTGCGCTCGATTGGGGGCAGGCCAGCTTCGGCATCGGCAGCACGCAGGCCTGGGCCGCCGCATGGAGTTCGGCCGGGCTGGGCGCGCTGCTGGGTCCACTGATGATCGCGCGCTTCGCCCGGCTGCATCGCGCGCACGTCGCTGTCCGATAGGGGGCCTTTCCGTCTGGGTTTTAAAATAAAACCGAATGGCAGTATCGACCGAACCTGCCCTGCTTCGGAAAGAAACCCATGGCCCAACGAAAAAGCCTCAAGGCCGATGCATGCCCGATGGCACGCGCGCTCGACATCGTGGGCGACCAGTGGTCGCTGCTCGTGATCCGCGATGCCTTCGACGGCATGAAGCGCTTCGGCGAGTTCCAGCAGAGCCTGGGCGTCGCCAGGAACATCCTGTCGGACCGGCTGAAGAACCTGGTGCAGGAAGGCGTGCTCGAACTCGTGCCCGCCTCCGACGGATCGGCCTACCAGGAATACGTGCTCACGCCCAAGGGCAAGGGACTGTTCCCCGTGGTGGTCGGCCTGCGGCACTGGGGCGAGGCGCACCTGTACGCCAGGGGCGAGCCGCATTCGGTGCTCGTCGAGCGCGACAGCGGCAAGCCGGTGCCGAAGGTCGAGCTGCGCACGCGCGACGGCAGGCCGCTCGATCCGGACGCGACCTTCGTGAAGAAACTGCCCTCGACCGCCAGGGTGACGAAGCCGCGAAGCCCCTCGATGTAGAGCAGCCCGCCCGGGCTACTCGCCCAGCAGCTCCCCGATCGGCTGCAGGTCTTCCACCCGGTCGCAGATCGACTTGATCACCATCGTGATCGGAATGCCCAGCAGCAGGCCCCAGATGCCCCAGAGCCAGCCCCAGAAGATCACGCCCACGAACACCGCGACCGGGTTCATGCGGCTGGTACGGCCGGTGAGCCAGGGCATCAGCAGGTTGCCCACGACGGTGTGGATGCCCAGCGAGATGCCGGCCACCACGAGCCCCATCTGCAGGCTGTTGAACTGCAGGAAGGCCACCAGCCCGGCCGCCGCCAGCACGATCACCGAGCCGATGTAGGGAATGAGGTTGGTCACGGCCGCGATGATTCCCCACACGGCCGCGTTCTCCATGCCGACGGCCCAGAACGCGAGGCCCGTGGCCACGCCCACGATGGCGCTCACCAGGATCTGCACCAGCAGGTAGCGTTCGATGTTGCGCGTGATGTCGTCGAGCACATGCACCGTCACCTTCTTCTTCTGCAGGCTCGAGCCGGTGATCTTGATGAGCTTGCGCCGGAAGGTGTCGCCCGAGCACAGCGCGAAGTAGGTGAGGAAGGCCACCAGCGTGAACTGCCCCATTGCGCTCAGCAGCCCGACAGTGCCGGTGAGCAGGTAGTCGCGCACGTTGAAGCTCGGGCGCTCGATGATGACGCGCGCCACGCCCTTGCGCGAGGCCACGCGGGCGGAGTTCTCCTCGGCGGCCTTCTCGAGCTGCGCCGCCGCCTGCTGCACGTTGTCCAGCGGCGTGGCGCTGGCGCCCCGGTCGCGGCGCATGGCCTGGCCCAGCTTCTGCGCGGCCACCGGCAGCGAATCGAGCAGCTGCGTGGCGCTGCCGGAGAGCGAATAGCCGGTCCAGCCCAGGCCGCCGAAGAGGCCCAGGAGGATCAGCCCCGCGCCGATCCAGCGCGGCAGCTTCCAGCGATGCAGCAGTTCGACCAGCGGCGACAGCGCATAGGTCAGCAGCAGGCTCAGCATCAGCGGAATGAAGACGGCCTGCCCCCACTGCAGCGCGAACACGCTGGCCAGCACCGCGAGCACCACCAGGGACGCGCTGCGCACGTCGACGGGCATGTGCAGCAGCAGGCGCTCGCGCGCCGGCGGGGGTGGGGGCGGCTCGGGTTCGGCCTCGGGCGGCTCTTGCGGAACGGGCGCCGGTGCCGGCTCGGGTTCCGGTTCGGCTCCGGCCGGTAGCGGCACGTCGGCCGCCTGCTCCGCCGGCGGTGCTTGCGTGGATGCGGGCTTGTCGTCGCTCATCGCGATTCCTTCAGCACTTCGCGCACCGCGGCGAGCTGGCGGCGCGACACGGCCACGGGCTCGGGAACCGAGTCCAGCCGCAGGGCCCAGCCCTCGGCGTCCTCGCCGTCGTCGTATTTCTCCAGCGCGCGGATCGCCGCGCGCGCCACCAGCGCATTGCGGTGCACGCGCAGGAAGCGCTGCGGGTAGCGCTCCTCGAACTCGTTGAGCGAGCCGTCGAGGATGTGGCTGCGCGTGGCTGTGCGCACCGTGAGGTACTTGTATTCGGACTTGAGGTAGAGCACCTCCGACAGCGGCACCCGTTCGGCGCGGCCCCGGTCCTGGATCAGCACCGTCTCCGGCGCCGCCTCGGCCTGCAGCGCGCGGCGCTCCTTCAGGAAGCGTTCGGCCTTCTGCAGCGCCTGCTGCAGGCGTTCGGCGCGCACGGGCTTCGTGAGGTAGTCGACCGCGTCGAGATCGAAGGCCGTCACCGCATGGGCCGCGTGCGCGGTCACGAACACCACGGCCGGTGCGTCGGCGCGGCTGCGCAGCGCGCGCGCCACCTCGATGCCGTCGATGCCGGGCATGTGCACGTCGAGCAGCACCAGGTCGAGCGCCAGCGTGCCCAGCTGCTGCAGCGCCTCGGCGCCCTGCGAGGCTTCGGCCACCACTTCCGCGGCGGGCGAGGTGCAGTCGCGAAGCAGCGTGCGCATGCGCGAGCGCGCCAGGGCTTCGTCGTCGACGATGAGTGTCTTGAGGGTCATGATTCGGCGGGAATGGCTATGCGTACTCTGTAGCTTTTCTGGTCCATGCCGGCGCTGAACTGCATCTGCATGTCGTGCAGCAGCCGCAGCCGGTCGCGCACGTTGGCCAGCGCGATGCCGTGGCCGCGCGGCAGCGGCTCGTCGGCCCAGCGCAGCGGCGGAAGGCTGTTGACCACCTCGATCACCACCATGCTGCCGCGCCGCTCGGTGCGGATGCGCAGCTTGGCGCCCTCGGGACTGGGCTCCACGCCGTGCTTGATGGCGTTCTCGACCAGCGGCTGCAGCAGCAGCGGCGGCAGGCGCGCGTTGCTGGCGGCGGCATCGAGGTCCCAGCGGATGCGCAGCCGGTCGCCGAAGCGCACCTGCTCGATGGCCAGGTAGCGCTCGGCCAGCGCGATCTCGTCGGCCAGCGTGCCCGATTCGCCCGGGTCGGCCAGCGCCTGGCGGAACAGCTCGGCCAGGTCCTCGAGCATGGTCTCGGCCTTGGCCGGCTCCTCGCGCACCAGGGCGATGGCGCTGTTGAGCGTGTTGAAAAGAAAGTGCGGGCGGATGCGCGACTGCAGCTCCTCCAGCCGCGCCGTGGTGGCGGCCGGCGTCTGGCCCCGGGCGCGCAGCACCATCGCGGCCATCACCAGCCCCGCGAACAGGGCTCCGGTGAGCGCACTGGCGAGCCACGGCGCGCTGGCCAGCACGCCCGTCAGGCGCAGCAGGCCGCAGCCGTAGGTTGCCGACAGCGCGCCGAGCAGCGCGCCGGCCGTGTACTGCCAGTGCTTGGGCAGCCGCCGCAGCGGCTTCTTGAGGCCGCAGGCGCTCACCAGCCACAGCAGCGTGGCGGGCAGCGCCCCGCCGGTGATGGTGGCGGTCTGCACCAGCCATTCGCCGGGCGTGGAGACCACGAAAAGGGCTGCGATGGCCACCACCGCCTCGACGAACACCACCGTGCGCAGCACCACGCCGATCTGGCAGGCGTCGAAGATCGACGGCCCGCCGCGCGCCGGGGACGCGGCCGCGCGCGCCCTTTCCGACGACGGCGGGGGCGTGGGGGAAGAGCTGGCCGATAAAATCGCCGGGTTGCGCATCGCAGACATCTGATCCATCGGGTAACCAACCCATTATTGCCTCCAGGACGGCTCCCATGACCCAAAACCAACTCGACAAGAAATCCGAAGCCTGGTCGGCCCTTTTCTCCGAACCGATGAGCGACCTCGTGAAGCGCTACACCTCCAGCGTCTTCTTCGACAAGCGCCTGTGGCAGGCCGACATCCACGGCTCGCTGGCACATGCCGGCATGCTGGCGGCGCAGGGCATCATCAGCGTGCAGGACCACGCCGCAATCGAGCGCGGGATGGCGCAGATCCGTTCCGAGATCGAATCCGGCGCCTTCGAGTGGAAGCTCGACCTGGAAGACGTGCACCTGAACATCGAGGCCCGCCTGACCCAGCTGGTCGGCGACGCCGGCAAGCGCCTGCACACCGGCCGCAGCCGCAACGACCAGGTCGCCACCGATGTGCGCCTGTGGCTGCGCGGCGAGATCGACCTGATCGGCGACCTGCTGGTCGAGTTGCAGAAAGCGCTGGTGGACATCGCCGAAAAGAACGTCGACGTGATCCTGCCGGGCTTCACCCACCTGCAGGTGGCGCAGCCGGTGAGCTTCGGCCACCACATGCTGGCCTACGTGGAAATGTTCAGCCGCGACGCGGAACGCATGAGCGAGGTCCGCAGGCGCGTCAACCGCCTGCCGCTGGGCGCCGCCGCACTGGCCGGCACCAGCTATCCGCTGGACCGCGAGCTGGTCGCCAGGACCCTGGGCATGGACGGCGTCTGCCAGAACAGCCTGGACGCGGTGAGCGACCGCGACTTCGCCATCGAATTCACCTCCGCCGCCAGCCTGTGCATGGTGCACGTGAGCCGCATGAGCGAGGAGCTGATCCTGTGGATGAGCCAGAACTTCGGCTTCATCAAGATCGCCGACCGCTTCACCACCGGCTCGTCGATCATGCCGCAGAAGAAGAACCCCGACGTGCCCGAACTGGCGCGCGGCAAGACCGGCCGCGTGGTCGGCCACCTGATGGCGCTCATCACGCTCATGAAGGGCCAGCCGCTGGCCTACAACAAGGACAACCAGGAAGACAAGGAGCCGCTGTTCGACACGGTCGACACGCTCAAGGACACCCTGCGCATCTTCGCCGAGATGATCGGCGGCATCACCGTGAAGCCCGAGGCCATGGAGGCCGCCACCCTGCGCGGCTACGCCACCGCCACCGACCTGGCCGACTACCTCGTGAAGAAGGGCCTGCCCTTCCGCGACGCACACGAGACCGTGGCCCACGCCGTGAAGGCCGCCACCTCGCACCAGGTCGACCTGGCCGAGCTGCCGCTGGCGGTGCTGCAGCAGTTCAACCCGAGCATCGAGAAGGACGTCTACGACGTGCTGAGCCTGCGCGGTTCGCTGAACGCGCGCAACATCCTGGGCGGCACGGCGCCGGCGCAGGTGAAGGCGCAGGTCGCCCGCCACCGCGCCCGCCTCGGCTGAGCGCGGCCGCAACTGCAGCAGCGGCCGCACCGTGTTCTACGCCATCCCGCTCGAGAACAAACCGAGCTGGCGCAACCCACCGTGGATGACGGTGCTGCTGATCCTCGTGAACATGATCGTGTTCTGGGGACCGCAGCGCAGTGAAGAGAAGGGGCAGGAGCGCGCCGCCGCCTATTACTTGAAGAGCGCGCTGCCCCAGCTGGAGCTGCCGGCCTTCGTGGAGTGGCTCGAGAAGACCGACCCCAAGCGCGGCAAGCTCGCGCGCCGCATGCTGCGGCACGAGGAGGCCTATCCGCAGCTTCTCGAAGGCCTGCGGAACGACCGCAAGTTCCTGCAGAAGCTGCGCGCCAACGAGGTCATCAAGCCCGACAACCCGCAGTACGACGAGTGGAAGCGCGCCCGCCAGCAGTACGAGTCGATGCTGCCCGCGCCCTTCACCGAACGCTGGGCGCAGAGCTACGCGACGGACGCCGAATTCAGGCCCTGGACCTGGATCACCAACGCCTTCTTGCACGGCAGCACCGGCCACCTGCTGGGCAACATGCTGTTCCTGTTCCTCTTCGGCTTCTCGGTGGAGCTGGCGCTGGGGCGCGGCACCTACCTGGCGTTCTACCTGCTGGGCGCGGTCGGCGCCTCGGTGCTGGCCGGCTGGGCCTATGCCGGGGGCACCTACGGGTTGGGCGCCTCGGGTGCGGTCTCGGCGCTGATGGGCATGTACGCGGTGATGTACCGCCTGCGGCGCATCCGCTTCTTCTACCAGCTGTTCTTCTATTTCAACTACGTCACCGCGCCGGCCCTGCTGCTGCTGCCGGCCTGGATCGCCAACGAGCTGATGCAGCACTGGCTGGGCGGCCAGGGCATCGCCTACATGGCCCACCTCGGCGGCCTGCTGACCGGCGCCACGCTGATGTACGGCGCCATGCTGCTGGGCCGCGTGAAGACGCCCGAGACCGTCAAGTCGGAGATGGTGCGCGACGACGACCGCTTCGACGAGCACGTGGCCGCGGCCCGCAGGTTCGGCTCGGCAATGAAGTTCGACCGCGCCTGCGCCGAATGGCGCGCCGCCGCCGCGCTGCGCCCCAACGACGCCGAGACGCTGCGCGCCTGGTTCAACACCGCGCGCCTGCAGCCCGCGAGCGATGACTTCCACCAGGCCGCGCGCCGCATCTTCCGCCTGCCCGCCACCGACGAAGACACGCTGGCGCTGCAGCACGCCAGCTTCCAGGCCTACCTCGACCAGGCGCGTCCCGGCGTTCGGCTCAAGCCGGAAGACATGGCCCGGCTCGCGCGCCGCTTCGCCCGCATCCGCCAGTTCGACGACGCCGACCGGCTCTGCCGCATCCTGCTGAAAACAGCGCCCGACCACCCCGAGCTGGCCGACACGCTCTCCACCTGCGCCAACGGCCTGCTGCATGCGGGCCTGCGCGACAAGGCGCTCGGCCTGCTGCCGCATCTGCTGCGGCTTGCGCCGAACGACATGGTGACGCGGGCGCTGCAGAACGCCTGAGGGCGCCTGCGCTCGGTGCCGCCTATGCCGTCTGCGCCGGCGGCGCCGCCGGCCGCAGCAGCCAGCGCACTTCCTGCGTCTGCTCACTGTCGGGGTAGCGCGCTTCCATCGTCGCGAGGATCGGCTGGGCCATGTCGGCGCGGCCAAGCCCCTGCACCAGCGCGCGCGCCGCGAGCTCGTAAGCCTGCGGAATGGCCTCGTGCCCGCGGAAGCGCTTGTCGAAGCCCGACAGCAGCGCCAGCGTGGCGTGCGCGTCGCCGTTGCGCCATTCGGCGCGGGCCATGGCGATGACCATGGCCGGGTCGTCGAGCGCAAAAGCCTTGTCGCGCTCCTTGCAGGCCTTGAAGACCTTGAGCGCCTCGGAGCCCAGGTCGCGCCGCATCAGCAGCGGTATGAAGCGCTTCGCCTGGTCGAGCATGGTGTCTTTTTTCTCGGGCATCAGCGCCAGCACGCGGTGGTAGCGGCGCTGCGCCGAGAGGTCGTTGGAGTCGGCCGTGCGCTGCGCCTCGTAGGCCGTCCCCAGCGCCGCGGCGAGGTCGCCTTCGGTGATGAACTGCGCCACCTCGGCGTCGATGCGCTGCGCCTCGATCTGCGCGGGCGTGCGGCGGTCGACCGGCGCGCCGTCGGGCAGTTCGCTGCCCGGCACGGCGTCGAAGCCGAAGGCGTCATGGTGCTGGAACATCACGTAGCCCAGCAGGCTCGCCATCACCCAGCCGAAGTAGATGAAGGCGAAGTTGACGATCGGCAGCACGATGCGCCCGTCGAACATCGGCAGCACCATCGCCAACGCCACCTGCGCGCCGGTGCTCAGCAGGAAGAGGAAAAAGCACAGCAGCGCGTAAGGCCAGCCGATGGTGCGCATCGCGTCCATCACGTGGCCGGGGTTCATCGCCTGGAAGAAGCTGGCCGACTGCACCAGCACGATCACCGCCGCCGGGAAGGTGAAGGACATCACGAAGAGCCCCACCGTGCCCAGGATCGGCGCGTACCAGGCCAGCCAGCCGATCAGGAAGGCCTGCACCAGCGAGATGGCGAAGAGCTTCCAGGGCATGTAGGTCCAGTCGTCGCTCGACTCTCGGCCGAAGTCGGCCGAGTCGCGGATGCCGCGCGCGCCCAGCGCGATGATCTTGAAGCCGTAGCGGCTGGCCGCCAGCATGATGCCGACCTCGATCACGAAGAGCGCCAGCGCATCGGGCAGGAAGAAGATGGCGTCGAAGAGCAGGCTGCAGAACGACAGCAGCAGGCCGTAGGCCAGCGGCCGCATCTGGAAAGGAAAGGCGAAGAAGCTGTTCAGGCGGTGCCAGAAAGGCGGTGGCGACCGCAGCGCATCCTTGACGACGATCATGGCAACTCCCCTGCTTCCTTTTCTTTTCTTCTTGCTACTTGCGGAAGAAATCGCTCTGGCTCATGGCGCCGGCGCCGCCCATGCGCATCACCGTGGCCTCGTCGGCACGCACGAGGCGCATCTGGCCGAGTTCGCGCTCCAGGCGCTGGGTGAAGCTGGTCTTGTACTGCAGCAGCGACTCGCCCATCTTCAGCACGCTGGTGCCCTTGACGGTGGCGCTCTTGCGGTCGGGGGCCACCTCGATGCCGTCGATGTGGTACTCGTACTCGATGGTGAGGATGCCGCCCATCCGTTCGCCGACCTTGATGAAGGTCTCGAAGGCATCGCGGGTCGCCTGGCAGGCCTCGTCGCGGTTGTGGGAGCTCTCGACCGTCTTCCCCATCATCGTGGTCTTGCTCTCGATGCGGGCCTTGCGGCTGAGCTGCTTGCACAGCGCCTCGGCATCGCGCGAGTAGATGGCGTGGGCTTCCTTCTGGTAGTAGTCGCGCACCATCGGCTCGTCGAGCTTGCGCCCGCCGATAAAGAAGTACCACGCGCCCACGCAGAGCGCGATCACGATCACAATTCGCTTCATTCTTCTCCGTCCGCGCGTGCGCGGTCCCTCGGTTTTTGCAAGGCAGTATACGGTCACAAATGTTTCCAAAAGGCTTCATTTGCGCGGCGCATTGAATCCGGCGGCCCGGCCGCTCCGTATACCGGGCATGCGCATCGATGCTCCACAATCCGCGGATGCCAGCACCCAGCCCCGACGCCGAACTGATGGCGCTGATCGACCGGATCGGCCATCGCGACGAAGCCGCCCTGCGGCAGCTCTACGACCGGACCTCCCCCCGGCTGATGGGCCTGGCGATGCGCGTGGTGCGACAGCGCGAATGGGCGGAAGACGTGCTGCAGGAGAGCTTTCTGACAGTCTGGCGGGTTGCCGGCGACTACCGCGCCTCGCTCAGCCCGCCGCTGGCCTGGCTCGGGCTCATCGTGCGCAGCCGGGCGCTCGACCTGCTGCGCCGCCGCACCGCCGACCGCGCCCAGCTCACGCAGGAATTCGACGAGCAGCTGGCCGACCAGCTCGAATCGGACGCGCCCAGCCCGGCCGACACGGCCGATGCCAGCGAGCAGGCCTGGGCGCTGCACCAGTGCCTGAGCCAGCTCGAGGGCCGCCAGCGCGAGGTGGTCAGCCTGGCCTACCTGCGCGACATGAGCCATGGAGAGCTGGCCGAACAGCTCAGGCTGCCGCTCGGCACGGTCAAGACATGGATTCGGCGCGGGCTGGAGAAGCTGCGCGTCTGCATGGGGCGCTTTGCGTGAGAGCGATGGCGACGAAGAAAAAGGCTGTCACCCCATGAACCTCCTCGCACACCCCGAACTGCTCGAGCTGCTGGCCGCAAGCCACGCGCTGGGCACCCTGCGCGGCGGCGCCCGCCGCCGCTTCGAGGCCCTGGCGCGCGAACAGGCGCCGGTGCGCGCCGCCGCGCTGGTCTGGCAAGGCCGGCTCGCGAGCATGACGGAACTGCAGCCCTCGGTCGCGCCCGATCCGGCCGTGTGGACCCGCATCCGCAACATGATCGACGCCGAGCAGTCGGCGCTCGCCCTGGAACGCCAGCGCGAGGCGGCGCGGGCCGCCGGCGAATCCCGCCAGGGCGGCTGGCTGAGCAGCCTCGCGCTGTGGCGCACCGCCACGGCCGCCGGCGCGCTGGCCACCGTGCTGGCCGTGGCGGTCGGCCTGAACCTGCGCGACCAGTTGCAGAACGCCCCCGCGGTGCAGTACGTGGCCGTGCTCAGCGACGACAAGGACGCGGCCTCGATGCTCGTGACCTTCGATCCGAAGAAGAAGCAGCTGGTGCTGCAGCGCGTGGGCAGCTACCGCGAAGGCGACGACAAGTCGCTGCAGCTCTGGGCCCTGCCACCGGGCGGCGCACCGCGTTCGCTGGGCGTGCTCGGCAACGCGCCGGGCCTGCGCCTGGCGGCGTCGGAGTCCGACGTGGCCGTTCCGGCCCTGGCCATCTCGCTCGAAGCCAAGGGCGGCGTGCCGCCGGGCAGCGGACCGAAGGGGCCCATCCTGTTCAAGGGCGCGCTCGTCGAGAAAACCCTCTAGGCGGGGCCCAGGCTGTCAACGATCGCGGCCGCTGGAGCGTCGTGAGGGAAAATCCGTCCAACAGTCGCCTTCCGCCCTTCATTTCCGTCTTTCCGATGCATCCGATGAAAACCGCGCTCGCCGCGGTCGGCACTGCTGACCGCGGCGCTGGCCGCGAATGCCCAGTCTTCCTTCTTCCCCCAGGAATCCGAGACGGCCGCCGCCGAGGCAGCGGCCGCGCGCGACTACCTGGCCGCCAAGGACCGCTGGCACAACGAGCTCGCGGCCTTCGCCCGGGCCGACCAGGAGCGCTTTCCGGCGCCCGGCGGCGTGGTGTTCGTGGGCAGCTCCACGGTGCGCATGTGGAGCCGGCTGCAGCAGGACTTCGCGCGCGTTCCCGGCGGCGTGGTCAACCGCGGCTTCGGCGGCTCCACGCTGGCCGACTGCGCCCTGTTCGCGCGCGACCTGGTAGTGCGCTACAAGCCGCGCCAGGTGATGGTGTACGCGGGCGACAACGACCTGGCCGAAGGCCGCACGCCGCTGCAGGTGCTCGACAGCTTCGCGCGCTTCGCCAATGCGGTGCGCGCCGAACTACCGGATGCGCGCATCAGCTTCATTTCGGTCAAGCCCAGCCCTTCGCGCGAGCAGCTGATGCCGCAGATCCGCGAGACCAACCACGTCGTCGCGGCCTACCTGAACCTGCTGCCCAACAGCGAGTTCATCGACATCTACACGCCCATGCTGGGCGCCGACGGCCGTCCGCGGCCGGAGCTCTTCCGGGCCGACAGGCTGCACATGACGGATGAAGGCTACCGGCTGTGGCATGCGGTGATCGCGCCGCATCTGCCAGCCCCTCCGGCGACGCCGACGGCCGGGCTGCCCTGACCGGGCCGGACGAGGCCGGGTTCAGGCCAGGTTCAGGCCGAGTTCAGGCCGGCGCGGGCTCGGATGGCACGTCGTCCGCCGGCGGTGGAACGTCGGCACCGCGCGTGAAGCGCGCGACGAAATACATCCCCGAGAACACCGCCGCCAGCAGCAGGCCGTCGCCCCACCAGGGCCGCGCCGTCTGGCTGTCGCCGTAGAAGGCCAGCACCAGCAGCACCGCCACGAGGTGCGCGCAGAACACCGGCAGCGAGGCCGAGCCCATCGCCTCCAGCCAGCGCAGCCGCGGGATGCGGCGCATCAGCCAGGGCCCGAAGCGCACCGCCAGGATGCCCAGCGCCACCAGGTTCACCAGCCGCAGCGGGCCGAGCTGCCACTTGTCGAACAACAGGTTCAGCTCCACGTCGCCGCCGAACGGCGCCTGCCCATTGATGCCGGTGTGGCGCCAGTAGAGGCCATAGAGCGCGATGCCCGCCGCCAGCGCCACCAGCCAGGCCGGAAAGCGCAGCGGCCGCGCGCCCGGATCGTTGCGGGTCGCGCCGATACACAGTCCCGCGAACCACAGGAACTGCCACGCATAGGTGTTGAACGCGCCCATCTCGTGGAAGGGCACCGGCACGCCCAGGTAGTGCACCGCCAGCCCGTAGACCCATTCGCTGATGCCGAACTGCGCCGCCGCCCACACGGTGGCGCTCGCCGCCATCACCCAGGTCCACCCGTGGCGCATGGCGAAGGCCAGCACCCAGGGGCTCATGAGCATGAAAAAGATGTACATCGGCAGGATGTCGAGCAGCGCCGGCTCGTAGATGAGCAGCAGCCCGTAGATGAAACCCTCGCGCGGCTCCGCCAGGTAGTACGACACAAGGTTCTTCACCGCCGGCTGGTCGATGTGCAGGCCCACCGCGGTGATCACTGTGAAGAGGAACAGCAGGGTCGCCGCCTGGGCCAGGTAGACCTTGAGCACGCGCCGCCAGAAGGCCTGGCGCATCGAGTCGACGCCGCGCACGTGGCCGATGCGGCTGTACACCAGGCCGGCGACGAAGGCCGACAGCAGCACGAAGCCCTCGGCGGCCGAGACGAAGCCGAAGGGCTGGCCCAGCGGGTCGGTCAACCGGGTGGGCAGGTGGGTGACGGTCATCAGCACGAGCATCAGCCCGCGCAAGGCGTCTATTTCCCAGTAGCGTTTCATCGGTCGGCGGCGAGGTCTTGATTGCGGTCCGCGCGGCGCACGCACGACGGCCCCGATTGTAAGAAGAGCTGTGTAAAGCCCACGGTGCCCCCCGCGCCCGGCGGCCGGGCCAACGGCCTATGACTGTTGGCACTCCCGAACCGTCGTGCAAATCGGCTACGCTGCGCGCTGCCTCTCAGGTGGAGATATAAAAAAGTGAACCGTTTCCTTCCAACATTGCTCCTGGCCGGCGGCGTTCTTGCGTCCAGCCCGGGCTTTGCCCTCCAGATCGTCAGCCTCTCGCCACAGGGCGAAGTGGCGCGCGTGCGGCAGGTGGTCGCCAAGTTCGACCAGCCCGCCGTCAACTTCGGCGACCCCAAGGCCCCCGCCCCGCTCGCGGTGAGCTGCAACGACGCCCAGGCCGCCAAGGGCACCGGGCGCTGGACCGACGCCAAGGCCTGGGTCTACGACTTCGAGAACGACCTGCCGCCCGGCGTGCGCTGCACGGTCACCCGCATTCCCACCTTCAAGCCCGCCAGCGGCGAGCTCACCGGCCCCGAGCGCTACCAGTTCAACACCGGCGGCCCCTTCGTGCGCAACTACATGCCGGGCAGCTACAGCCGCATCGACGAGCAGCAGATGTTCATGCTGGAGCTCAACGGCGCGGCCACGCTGGAGAGCGTGCGCCAGAACGTCTGGTGCACGGCCGACGGCGTGGGCGAGCGCATTCCCGTGAAGCTGCTCGACGGCGAGCAGCGCGCCGGCCTGCTCAAGGCCTTCGGCCGCGACAAGGCGGCCGAGAAAGACCCGCTGCGCTTCGTCACGATGCAGTGCAACCGCACGCTCACGCCCGGCGCCAAGGTGCAGGTCGTCTACGGCAAGGGCGTGGCCACGCCCTCGGGCGTTGCCAACAACGTGGAGCGCCGCATCGAGTTCCAGGTGCGCGAGCCCTTCGCCGTCTCCTTCAGCTGCGAGCGCGAGAACGCGCAGGCCGCCTGCCTGCCGCTGCGCCCGATGCAACTGACGTTCAACGCGCCGGTCACGCGCAAGCTGGCTTCGCAGATCGAGCTCAAGGGCAACGGGCAAACCGTCAAGGCCCAGCTCGAAGGCGGCACGCAGAGCGACGACGACGTGGTCAACGGCGTGTACTTCGGCCCGCCGCTGGCCGAGAGCACGCAATACAGCATCGAGCTGCCCTCGAAGTTCGAGGACGCCTCGGGCCGCCCGCTGGCCACGCCCGGCAACTTCCCGCTGAAGGTGGCCACCGGCGCGATGCCGCCGCTGGCCAAGTTCGCCGCCTCGCCCTTCGGCGTGGTCGAGCGCCTGGCCGAGCCCGACACGCCGGCCATGATGCCGGTCACCGTGCGCCGCGTGGAACCGAAGCTGATGGTAAATGCGCTCACGCCCGGCAAGGTGAGCGACATGAACCCGAAGACCGACGCGGAGATCATCGCGTGGTTCCGCAAGGTCCGCCGCTACGACAGCTTCACCGTCTCGCGCGAGCAGGCGCGCAAGGACGTGAAGGGCCCGCTGCCCCCGGTCATCGACAAGGACGACCGCACTTCGCTGCAGACCCGCATGCTGTCGCTGCTGGCCGGCCAGCCGGGCGTGAAGGCGCTGGACATGCCCAAGGCCGAGTCGGGTGATCCGCGGCCGTTCGAAGTCATCGGCATCCCGCTGACGCCGGGCTTCCACGTGCTGGAGATCGCCTCGCAGAAGCTGGGCGAGGCGCTGCTCGACGAGCGCTACAACGCCGGGCGCACGATGTACGTGCGCACCACCGCGCTGGCAACCAACCTGGCGGTGCACTTCAAGCTGGGCCGCGAGAACTCGATGGCCTGGGTCACCACGCTGGACAAGGGCAAGGTCGTGGCCGGCGCCGAAGTGCGCGTCTCCAGCTGCGACGGCAAGGCCGTGGCCACCGGCACCACCGACGCCAACGGCGTCGTCATGCTCAGCGGCGTGTCGCCGCAGGCGCCCTCGTGCAACGGGCCGAACGAATACGACAACGGCGCCTGGTTCGTCAGCGCCCGCGCCAAGGACGAGAAGGGCGTGGAAGACCTCGCCTTCACCTGGAGCGACTGGCAGCGCGGCATCGAGCCCTGGCGCTTCAACGTGCCCACCAGCCTGCAGGCCGAGGCCGACCGCGTCGCCCACACCATCTTCGACCGCACGCTGCTGCGCGCCGGCGAGACGGTGTCGATGAAGAGCCTGATCCGCACGCAGACCAGCAAGGGCTTCGGCTTGCCCGAGAACCGCCCCGACACGCTGGTCATCACCCACGTGGGCAGCGGCCAGCGCTTCACGCAGCCGCTGAACTGGCGCAAGACCGCCACCGGCGGCCTGAGCGCCGAGAACAGCTTCGCCATTCCACCGGCCGCCAAGCTCGGCGTGTACGCGGTGATGCTGCGCACCGGCGGCGGCAAGGACGCCAACGGCGACAGCGAGGGTGAAGGCGATGGCGACGACGGCTACGGCCGCAGCTTCTCCACCGGCAGCTTCCGCGTCGAGGAATTCCGCCTGCCCGTGCTCGAAGGCCGCATCGCGCCCACCGAGAAGAAGCCGCTGGTGGCCGCCACCAGCGTGCCCGCCGACGTGCAGATCAACTACGTCTCCGGCGGCGGCGCGGCCAACCTGCCGGTGCGCGTGTCGGCCATGGTGCGCGGCAAGAGCCTGAGTTTTCCCGACTACGACGCCTTCAGCTTCAACCCGCCGCGCGCCACGCAGGGCGACGGCAGCGAGGCTGCAGCGCCCGCGTCGGATTCGAACGCGGGCGAGGAAGACCTCAACAGCGTGAACGACACCCGCGTGATCGCAGACAAGCTGCCGCTCACGCTGAACAAGGACGGCGCCGGCAAGGTCACCATCGACAAGGTGCCGAAGGTCAAGGCCGCGCGCGAGCTGCTGCTCGAAGCCACGTACGCCGACCCGAACGGCGAGGTGCAGACCATCCGCAGCACGCAGACGCTGTGGCCCGCTTCGGTCATCGCCGGCATCAAGACTGAGGGCTGGGTCTCTACGGCCCAGAAGCTGAAGTTCCAGGCGCTGGCGCTCGACCTCTCGGGCAAGCCCCAGGCCAACGTGACGCTCAACGTGCGCGCCGTGGCGCGCATCACCACCACCAGCCGCAAGCGCATGGTGGGCGGCTTCTACACCTACGACAACAAGACCGAGACAAAAGACATCGGCACCGTCTGCAGCGGCAAGAGCGACGCGCGCGGCCTGCTGCTGTGCGAGTCGGAGCTGAAGGAAGCCGGCGAGGTCGAGCTCATCGCCAGCGCCACCGACAGCGAAGGCCGCGACGCCCGGGCCGTGAGCTCGGTCTACGTGACCAAGCAGGGCGAACTCTGGTTCGGCGGCGAGGACAACGACCGCATCGACGTGCTGCCCGAGAAGAAGAGCTACCAGCCCGGCGAGATCGCCAAGTTCCAGGTGCGCAGCCCCTTCCGCTTCGCGACCGCGCTGGTCGCGGTGGAACGCGAAGGCATCATCGAAACCCACGTGGTCAAGCTCGACGGCAAGGACCCGACCGTCACCCTCGAAGTCAAGCCCGAGTGGGGCCCGAACGCCTACGTGAGCGTGCTCGCGCTGCGCGGCCGCCTGCGCGAGGTGCCGTGGTACAGCTTCTTCACCTGGGGCTTCAAGTCGCCGCGCGAGTGGTGGACGGCCTTCTGGTACGAAGGCAAGGAATACGTGGCGCCGACCGCCATGGTCGACCTGAGCAAGCCCGCCTACCGCCTCGGCATGGCCGAGATCCGCGTCGGCACGCGCGCCCACCAGATCGACGTGACCGTCACCAGCGACAAGCCCAGCTACCCCATTCGCAGCAAGGCGCAGATCACCATCAGCGCCAAGCTGCCAGACGGCAAGCCGGCCGCCGGCGCCGAAGTGGCGCTCGCAGCGGTCGACCAGGCCCTGCTGGAGCTGATGCCCAACGACAGCTGGAACCTGCTCAACGCGATGCTGCAGCGCCGAAGCTGGGGCGTGAGCACCTCCACCGCGCAGATGGAAATCGTCGGCCGGCGCCACTACGGCCGCAAGGCCGTGCCCGCGGGCGGCGGCGGCGGCAAGGGACAGACGCGCGAGCTGCTCGACACCCTGCTCGTGTGGAACCCGAAGGTGGTGCTCGACGCCAACGGCCAGGCCGTGGTGACGGTGCCGCTGAACGACGCGCTCACCACCTTCAAGATCGTGGCGGTGGCCGACTCGGGCGCCAACCTGTTCGGCACCGGACAGGCCAGCATCCAGGCCACGCAGGACCTGCAGATCATCAGCGGCCTGCCGCCGCTGGTGCGCGAGGACGACCAGTTCCGCGCCCAGGTCACCCTGCGCAACACCACGCAGAAGCCGATGAAGGTCGAGGCCACGCCGCGCGCCACCCTGCTCACGCTGGAGCCGCAGACGGTCGACATCCCGGCCGGCGAGGCACGCGAGGTGGCATGGACCGTGACCGCGCCCCCGCAGCTCGGGCAGACGCGCGCCGAAGCCATCCTGTGGGAGATCGAAGCCAAGGACACCATCGGCGGTGCCCGCGATGCGCTGAAGGTGCGCCAGCGCATCGTGCCTTCCGTGCCGCTCACGGTGCAGCAGGCCACGCTGGTGCAGGTCGATGGGCCGTTCACGCTCGACGTGGCGCCACCCGCCGACGCCATCCCCGGCCGCGGCGGCCTCAAGCTGTCTCTGCAGCCCAAGCTGGCCGAAGGCCTGCCGGGCGTGCGGGACTGGTTCGCGAACTATCCCTTCATCTGCCTCGAACAGAAGACCAGCAAGTCGGTCGGCCTGCGCGACGCGAAGATGTGGCAGGGCGTGCTGGCCCAGTTGCCGACCTATCTCGACAGCGACGGCCTGGCCAACTACTTTCCGCCGCGCGACGGCGAGGCCAACCGCGGCAGCGACATCCTCACCTCGTACCTGCTCGCGGCGACGGATGAAGCGGCCCAGCTCAACCCCGCCTTCGCGCTCGCCGACGACGTGCGCGCGCCGATGGAATCGGGCCTGATCGCCTTCGTCGAAGGCCGCATCACGCGCGACTTCTGGAGCCCGCGCAAGGACCTCGACGTGCGCAAGCTGGCCGCGCTCGAAGCGCTCTCGCGTTACGGCAAGGCCCGTGGGGCAATGGTCGGCAGCATCACCATCGCGCCGAACCAGTGGCCCACCAGCGCGGTGATCGACTGGCTCAACATCCTCAAGCGCGTGAACGACGTGCCGCAGCGCCAGCAGCGCCTGGACGAGGCCAACAACGTGCTGAAGGCGCGCCTGTCGTACCAGGGCACCAAGCTGATCTTCAGCACCGAGCAGGACGACTACTGGTGGTGGCTGATGACCAACGGCGACGTCAACACCGCCCGCCTGCTGCTCAGCGTGATGGACGACCCGGCCTGGAAGGACGAGACGGCCAAGCTCGCCAACGGCTTCATCGGCCGCCAGCAGAACGGCGCCTGGCACACCACCACCGCCAACCTGTGGGGCGGACTGGCGCTGGAGAAGTTCAGCAAGGTGTTCGAGAGCACGCCGGTGGCCGGCGTCACCGCCGCCACGCTCGGCGCGGTGAAGGCGCAGGTCGACTGGAGCAGGGTCGAGCGCGTGAAGACCAGCGACGCGGCCGGCGCGCCCAACCAGAGCACCTTCTTCGGCGCACCCGCCTCGCCGGGCAACCTGAAGAACAACACGATGTTCCTGCCGTGGGCAGCGTCGCCTTCGGGCGCCCCCGTGCGCGACACGCTGCTGGTCACCCAGCAAGGCACCGGCAAGCCGTGGCTCACGCTGCAGTCGATCGCCGCCGTGCAGCTGAAGGCGCCGTTCGCGGCCGGCTACGCCATCAAGAAGACCATCACCCCGGTCGAGCAGGCCACCGCGGGCAAGTACACGCGCGGCGACGTGCTGCGCGTGACACTGGAGGTGAACGCCAGCGCCGACATGACCTGGGTCGTCATCAGCGACCCGATCCCGGGCGGCGCCACCATCCTCGGCGGCGGCCTGGGCCGCGACTCGCAGATCGCCACCCAGGGCGAGAAGAAGTCGGGCGCCGGCTGGCCGGCCTTCGAGGAACGCAGCTTCGAGGCCTTCCGCAGCTACTACGAGTACCTGCCCAAGGGCGTGGTGAAGATGGAGTACACCGTGCGCCTGAACAACGTCGGCGACTTCGCGCTGCCGCCCAGCCGCGTCGAGGCGATGTACGCGCCCGAGATGTTCGGCGAGGCGCCGAATGCGCGGGTGAAGGTGGAGGCGGCGAAGTAGGCAAACGGCCCTGCTGGAAAACGGTGAAGGAGCATCGACCGGTCATCGCTCCTTCACCGGCCGCCCTCACCATCGCGGCGAACCCACAACCTGGAGGACAACACCATGGGCCTGGCTGTCTGCGTCGGCATGCTCGCCGAACTGCTGGAAGACGACCCCGAAAGCGCCGAGGGCTTCGAGGAGGAACTGGCCGAAGTCAACCGCGTGCTCGCAGCCGCGGGGCTTCCCCCGCACACCGAACCGCGCGGGCCGCTCGAACTCGACTCGCGCGCGTCGATCGACAGTTTTCCGTACTCCTTCATCCACTACCTGCGCCGCGCCTACGCGCACCGCGTGCTGTCGCCCGACTGGGTGGCCACGCCGCTGGCCGACGACGTCGATCCCACGGCCGACCCGAAGATCCAGGCGCTGCTAGACGGCTGCGAAAGCCACCTGCTGTGCCATTCGGATGCGGAAGGCTTCTACGTTCCAGTCGATTTCGACGAAGTGCTGTTCGACGAGGAAAGCGGCAGCGAGGATGAAGAAGCCGGCGGCCTGCCCGGCGGCATGCTCGGCTCGTCCCAGCGGCTGCTCGACGAGCTGGTGTTCGTCGCCCCCGCCCTGGGCATCCGCCTCGAGAACGGCAAGCTCTCCGACGAGGAAGCCGAACGCATCGACGGCCTGGTCGAGGAAGACGACAGCCTGTACCGCGAGTACGTGTCGTGGCTGCTGCTGTACGAATCGGCGCGGCTGAGCATCGAGCACAAGACGGCGATCGTCTTCTGCTGAATCGGTTCAGAATGCGCGGCCTGGAGGCTCCCCGACATCCCGCATGAGTTTTGCCACCGAACTGCGCAACTACTTCTCCCTGGCCTTCCGCTGGCAGCGCGGACGCCAGGGCTCGGGCTACGACAAGATGCTGCTGCTCACGGCGCGCTGGCCGCTGCCGTTCGACAGCTACCTCATCCGCTACCCCGAGGGCTCGGAGATCACGCCGCACACCGACCCGGTGCAGGCTGGGCGGCACTACCGGCTGAACATCGTGCTGAAGTCGCCGCGCTCGGGCGGCGAGTTCGTCTGCGCCACGCCGATCTTCGCGACACGGCGCATCAAGCTGTTCCGCCCCGATGCCTGCGAGCACAGCGTGACGCGGGTGGTGGGCGGCAGCCGCTATGTGTTCTCGCTCGGCTGGGTGCTGCGGCCGGGCAGGTCCGACGCTGGAGAAAGGCCGCCGCCATGAAGCAGATGCTGCTGGAGATCCGAACCTACCGGCTCAAGCCCGGCACCCTCGATGCCTTCCACCAGGCCATGCACGAACGCGCGGTGCCGATGCTGCGCGACAAGGGCATGGACGTGGTCGCCTACGGCAGGTCGGACCACGAGGAGGAGACCTACCACCTCGTGCGCGCCTATGCCGACCGCGCAGCGCTCGAAGCCGAGCAGGCCGCGTTCTACGGCTCCGCGGAATGGCGCGAGGGACCGCGCGGCGCGCTGGTGGATCGCATCGAGACCTACCTGAACACCTTGCTGTGGGCCTCGCCCGAAGCCGTCGACAGCATGCGCATGCTCAACGGCCCCGATTCCCGCTGAGAAACAAAAGCCGGGAAAAGACAGGCACCGCAGGCCTAAACTGCGCCCCCGGTCTTCGTTCGTTCGCTCGTTCCCCCCCAACGTTCGCAGGAGAAACAACTCATGAACACCAAGGAAATCGCCGACAGGCTCGTGGCGCTGTGCAAGGACGGAAATTTCGAAGGTGCCCAGGTGCTCTATGCACCCGAGGCCGTGAGCGTCGAGGCCAGCGCCCCGCCCGGCCAGGCGCGCGAGGCGGTCGGCCTTGCGGCCATCAGGGCCAAGGGCGAATGGTGGACCTCCAACCATGAAGTGCATGCCATGCAGGTCGCCGGCCCGTGGCCGCACGACGACCGCTTCATCGTCGGCTTCCGCTTCGACGTGACGATGAAGGCCACCGGCCACCGCTTCACCATGGAGGAAATGGCGCTCTACACCGTCAAGGACGGGAAGATCGTGCGGGAAGAGTTCTTCTACGACGCCGGCTAGCAAGCGGCCGCGGTAGGACACAAGTTCTCGTGCAGGCGCGATGCGGGCAGAATGGCCCGCAGGTGCCCCCATGAACACAAGATTTGTAGAAGCCTTTCTCTGGGCCGCGCGGCTGGGCAGCTTCCGCGCCGCGAGCGACCGGCTCCACATCACGCAGGCGGCGGTCTCCAACCGCGTCGCCTCCCTCGAAGAAGACATCGGCGCGCGCCTGTTCGAACGCGACGCGCGCGAGCTGCGGCTCACGCCCGTCGGCGTGCGGCTGATGGACTACGGCGAGCGGCTGCTGGAGCTGCGCCGCGAGATCGTCTCGCTCGGCCGTCCGCGCGGCGACATCCTCGGGCTGGTGCGCATCGGCGCCATCGAGACCGTGGTCCACACCTGGCTGCTGGGCTTTCTCACCAACCTGCGCTCCACCTATCCGGGCATCGAGGTGCAGCTGACCTCCGAGACCACGCTGGCGCTGCACCGCGGACTGCGCGAAGGCGCGCTCGACATCGCGCTGCAGACCGACCACATCGCCGGCGCGGGCATCGTGAGCACGCCCTGCCTGCCGATGCCAATGGGCTGGGTCGGGCCGCCCGGCGCCGAGGGCACGCAGACCGTCGAGCAGCTGCTGCGCCAGCCCGTGCTCACGATGAGCCCCGGCTCGCAGCCGCACGAGGCGCTGAAGAACCTGTTCCGCGCGGCAGGCATTCCGCTGGGCAAGGTGCACTGCGTGAGTTCGATCTCGGCGCTCGCGCGGCTGGTGAAGGCGGGCTTCGGCAACGCGCTGGTGCCGCTGCCGCCCTGCTTCGAATACGTGGCCACCGGCGACGTGCGCATCATCGAGTGCGACGCGCTCATCTCGCCCCAGCGCATCGTCGTGAGCCACCTCGAAGCCGCCGACTCCGATGCCATCCGGCTCGTGGCCGAGCTGGCCTGCCGGGCCTCCGACCAGTTCACGACCTCGGCCGTCGCACCAACATGGAGCGCCTCCACAGAGGGTTAACCCTCGAAATGGCGCATCCAGGCCCCGAAAAGGGGCCAGTAATTCTTGTGGCTGTCGCCCAGAAAAACTCGTTTGTGACAGTCCGACCCTGCGACGGAAGATCGCGCCTTCATTTTTTCGAAGGCCCGACGCTCTTCCGCCGCCATGAACACCACTGACTCCTCTTCTTCCGCAGCAGCGACGGCAAACGGCATGCTGTTCGTCGCGTCCGACGTGGAGCCGGCCGACGAGGCCGACTTCAACCGCTGGTACGACCAGGAGCACGTGGAAGAGCGCGTGCGCATTCCAGGCTTTCTCTCGGGCGCGCGCTACTTCTCGCTCGAGGGCGGGCGCAAGTACCTGGGCCTGTACCGCACCGAATCGCTCGCGGTGTTCGGCTCGCCCGGCTACCGCGCCGCGTTCGAGAAGCAGACGCCGTGGTCGGTCGCCAATCTCGAGCGCATGCGCCAGCCGGTGCGCCGCGTGTGCGCCGTGCGCGCCGTGACGGGCTTCGGCAGCGGCAGCCACGTGGTCGTGCTGCCGCTGGCCGCGGCCGCCGATGCCGGGGCGCTGGTGCAAGGCGCCGAGCGCATCGGCCAGCGGCTGAGGAAGGAGCACGCAGGCTTCGTGCAGTCGTACCTGCTCGTGCAGTCGTACCTGCTCGTGCCGGACGTTGCGCTCAGCACGCCGCTGCCGCGCGAATCCACCGAAGGCCGCGTGCTGCAGCCGATGCTGGTGATAGAGACCAGCAGCGAAGCCGCGGCCCGCGCCGCGCGCGCCGCGGCCGCCTCCGCCCTCGACGCCGATCCCGCCACCGGCTGGCTGCTCGCGCTCGGCTGGAAGCTGGGCGCGGCCGAGCTGGCCTGAACCGACTTCCATGTCTTCACCGAACAAAGGTATTTCCATGACCGAACATGTTCTCCCCGCTGCGGCCACCGCAGCCACGCCGCCTGCGCACGGGTCCGCGAAGATGGGCCGGCTGGCCATGGCCAGCTCCATCGGCACCACGCTGGAGTGGTACGACTTCACCGTCTACAACATCATGGCCGCGCTGGTCTTCAACGCGGTGTTCTTCCCGTCGTTCGACCCGCTCACGGGCACCATCCTCGCGTTCTCGACCTACGCGGTCGGCTACATCTCGCGTCCGCTGGGCGGCGTGGTGTTCGGCCACCTCGGCGACCGGCTGGGCCGGCGCTTCGTGCTGGTGGCCACGCTGGTCATCATGGGCGTCTCCACCGGGCTCATGGGCCTACTGCCGACCTACGCGAGCTGGGGCATCTGGGCGCCCGTCGCGCTGGTGGCGCTGCGCTTCGTGCAGGGCGTGGCGCTCGGCGGCGAATGGGCCGGCGCGGTGCTGCTGTCGATGGAGCACGGCAAGCCCGACGAGCGCGGCCGCAACGCTTCGTTCACGCAGGTGGGCCCCTCGTGCGGCACGCTGATCGGCACCGGCTTCATCGCCGCGGTGTCGGCCTGGCTGAGCCCGGAAGACTTCCAGAACTGGGGCTGGCGCATTCCCTTCATCTCCAGCGTGGCGCTGGTGCTGTTCGGCCTGTGGCTGCGCCGCGGCGTGGACGAGACGCCCGTCTTCCGCGAGATGGAAGAGAAGAAGGCCACGGCCAAGACGCCCATCAAGGAAGTGCTCACCCAGCACTGGCGCCGCCTGCTGGTGGCCGGCGGCTCGCGCATCGGCTCCGACGTGCTGTATGCGCTGGTGGTGGTGTTCACGCTGACCTACGTGACGACGGTGCTGCACCTGTCGCGGCCGCTGGCGCTCACCGCCACGATGATCGGCGCGGCCTGCAACGCGATCGCGGTGCCGTGGTTCGGCAGCCTCTCCGACCGCATCGGCCGCCGGCCGGTGTACATCGCCGGCGCGCTGCTGGGCATGGTGTGGGCCTTCGTGTTCTTCGTGCTGATGGACAGCGCGCACCCGGTCGCGATCTGCGCGGCGGTGGTGGTGGGCCTGCTGATCCACGCGATGATGTACGGCCCGCAGGCCGCCTTCGTCACCGAGCAGTTCCCCGGCCGCGTGCGCTACGCCGGCGCCTCGCTGGCCTACACGCTGGCGGGCATCGTGGGCGGCGGCTTCGCGCCGCTGATCATCGCGAGCCTGTTCAAGTCCTGGGGCAGCACGGTGGCCGTGTCGTTCTACGTGGTGGCCGCGCTGGGCGTGACGCTGATCGCCCTCGCGGTGGCCCGCGAAACCGCCAAGCGCCCGCTGGAGAGCTGATCGATGGCGAGCACGAACAACATGAATTCCCTGTTGCGCTTCGCCTGCGAGGGCATCGCCGACGACGACACGCGCTCCGCGGCCATCCACCTCGTCGCGCCCCGCGCGCTGGTGGTGGCCGGCTGGACCGGCCGCGACATTGCCGCCATCGAGCACCACATCGAGGAGCTTGCGGCGCTCGGCGTGCCGCGCCCTTCGAGCGTGCCGCTGTACTACCGCGTGGCGGCCCAGCTGCTGACGCAATCGCCCGCCATCGAGGCGCTGGGCGACCAGAGCTCCGGCGAGGCCGAGCCGGTGCTGTTCTTCTCGCAGGGCGAGTGGTGGCTGAGCGTGGCCTCGGACCACACCGACCGCAAGGTCGAGAGCTACTCGGTGGCCGTGTCGAAGCAGATGTGCGCCAAGCCCGTGGCCGAGACCGCCTGGCGCTGGCGCGACGTGCAGGCGCACCAGGACACGCTGGAGCTGCGCTCGCGCATCCTCGAAGACGGCCGCTGGATCGACTACCAGCGCGGCACGCTCGCCTCGATCCGCCCGCTGGCCGGCCTGCGCGACGGCATGCCCGGCGCAGGCTCCGCGCCCGAGGGCCTCTTCATGACCTGCGGCACGCTGGGCGCGCTGCCCAACGCGAAGGGCGAAGGCATCCGTCCCGCCGCGCAGATGGAAATCGAACTGCACGACCCGAAGCTCCGGCGCCGCATCGTGCATCGCTATGCGGTGGAAGCACTGCCGGTGGTGGCGTGATGACGACGAAGAACGGCTTCACCATTGCGGCCCTGCGCGAACGCATCGCGCGTGGAGAGCTGTCACACGAGGCGCTGGTCGAGCAGGTGCTCGATGCCGCCGCGCAGCCCGCCGCGGCCCATGTCTTCACGCGGCTCTACGCCGACGCGGCCCGCGCCGCCGCGCGCCATGCCGACGCGGCGCGCAAGGCGGGCATCGAGCTCGGCCCGCTCGCCGGCCTGCCCGTCTCGGTCAAGGATCTCTACGACGTGGCCGGCGAGACCACCATGGCCGGCTCCGCGGTCTGCGCGGGCGAGCCGCCGGCCGCGCACGACGCGGTTGCCGTGGCGCGGCTGCGCGCGCAGGGCGCGGCCATCGTCGGCAAGACCAACATGACGGAGTTCGCGTTCTCGGGCGTGGGCATCAATCCGCACTACGGCACGCCGCGCAATCCGGCCGATGCACAGACGGCGCGCATTCCGGGCGGTTCGTCGTCCGGCGCGGCGGTGTCGGTGGCGCTGGGCCTCGCGGTGGCGGGGCTGGGCTCGGACACGGGTGGCTCGATCCGCATTCCCGCCGCGCTGTGCGGGCTGGTCGGCTTCAAGAGTACGCAGTCGCGCGTGCCGCGCACGGGTGCGTTCGAACTCGCGCGCTCGCTCGATACGGTGTGCGCCATGGCGCGCACAGTGGAAGACTGCCTGGCCGCCGATGCCGCCATCGCCGACGCGCCGCTCGCGGTGCGCCGACGTCCGCTGCAGGGCGTGCGCCTGGCCGTGCCGCGCACGCTGATGTTCGACGACATCGAACCCGCCGTCGCACGCGCCTTCGACGGTGCGCTGCAGACGCTGTCGGCCGCGGGCGCGCAGATCGTGGACATCACGCTGGCCGAGCTCGCGGAGATCGCCACCGTCAACGCGCCCGGCGGCTTCTCGCCGGTGGAGGCATCGGCCGTGCATCGCGAACGCTTCGCCGCCAAGCGCGACGGTTTCGACTCGCGCGTGGCCGCCCGCATCGCCCTCGGCACCGAGGTGCGCGCGGCCGACTACATCGCCATGCAGGACCGCCGGAGAAACTGGATCGGCCGCGTCGAGCGCGCCATCGAGGGCTTCGACGCGCTCGTGTGCCCGACCGTGCCGATCGTTGCGCCGCCCATCGCGGCGCTGGCGGAAGACGCGGCCTTCTTCAGGGCCAACGGCCTGCTGCTGCGCAACACCTTCGCGATCAACCTGCTCGACGGCTGCGCCTTCAGCCTGCCATGCCAGGCGCCGGGCGATCTGCCGGTGGGGCTGATGCTGGCGTCGGTGCGCGGCGACGACGCGCGGCTGGCCGCGGTGGCGCTGGCCGCAGAGGCGGCGCTGCAGCAACGCGCGCCGGGCTGACGGCCGATCCGCTCAAGCCGTGGCCATGCGCTGGCATTCGGCCTCGCACTGGTTGCAGGCCTCCGCGCAGCGGCTGCAGTGCGGCTGCGAATGGCTGGCGCATTCCGCGGCACAGAGCCTGCAGATGTCGGCGCACAGGCTGCAGATGAGGCCAGCGTTCTCGCTGTTCCTTGCCATGATGCCGGCGGCAGCGGTGCAGATCGCCGCGCAGTCCAGGTCCAGCAGCACGCAGCGGGCCATGCGCGCGCCCGCCCCTTCGGCGATGCACGCCGACGCGCAGCGTTCGCATGCCACGGCGCAGGCGTTGCACAGCGCGATGCAGCGGTTGAGGCGGCCGGCATCCGCTGCGGAACCGGCGCCTCCGGTGCCGCGTTCCACGGCTTCTTCGATGTTGGTGTTCGACATGGGTGGGTGTCCTTTCGCGTTCGTTCTCCGCCCGGGCGCCGCGACAGGCTGTGGGAGATCGCCGCCCCGCGGCGTCGTCTCTCAGGCGGTGGTGCTGGCCAGCGGCTTGGTGAGGGTGGCCGTGGCCTTGGCGCCCAGCGTCATCTCCGTGACCCACGACACCAGCAGCGAGCCGTAGGCCTGGCGCCACTCCTGTTTTCGACAGCGCGTGGTCCGCGCCGGAGAGCACCCGGTAGGTCACCGACTTCACGCGCTTGAAGGCGCCCAGGTAGTTCTCGACCACCGGGTGCGGCACGATCTGGTCGTGCTCCGATTCCACGATGAGCACGTCGCCGGCAAAGTCGGCGCAGGCGGCCAGCGCGCGGTTGTCCTTGGGGCCGACCAGCGAGCGGCGGTAGGCAACGAGGTCGGAGCGGCTGAGCTGCCCCTTGGGGGTGTCCCACTCGCCGTCGCGGTAGAGCGCCGGCGCGCGCAGCGCCAGCCAGCGCACCGGCCGCATGGCGGTGACCAGCGCGGCCAGGTAGCCGCCGTAGCTGCTGCCGACGATGGCGACCGCCTCCGGATCGACCGCCGGGTGCCCGACCAGCGCGTCGTAGGCCGCCAGCACGTCGCGCAGGTTGTCCTCGCGGGTCACTTCCATGCGCTGCGCGGCGTGGCGCGCGTGGCCGCGCAGGTCGAAGGTCAGGCACACGCAGCCCAGCGCCGCGAGCTCGTGCGCGCGCTTGGCGTACTGCTCCCGGCTGCCGTCCCAGCCGTGGACCAGCAGCACGCCGGGCACCGTCGTCGAGGCCGCGAACAGCGTGCCCTCGATGTGCTGGCCGTCCACCGGAATGTCGATGGTGCTATGGCGCGTCGGCATGGCGGTCTCCGGGCAGGATCGTGTACTTCGCCAACGGCCCGACCCGGCTGTCGGTCCCCTGGTAGGCCACGATGGCATCGGCGGGCACCAGCACGGAGGGGCCGTACACCTCGAAGCACGACGCGCGCACCTCGCTGCGCGCCGGGTCGCGGTGGAACACTTCGAGCCCCGCGATCTCGGCGCCGGTGGCGCCGCCCACGCGCCACGACTGCTCCAGCACGCCCGAGCGCCACTCGCCCCGGCCATCGACGCCCTGCGCGACGTCGTAGTTCACGCGCGAGGCGAAGAAGCCGGGGTAGCAGTCGATCACGGCGCGGTGGTAGCGCCGCGCCTGTTCGATCGCGCGGCGCAGCGAGGGCGACGCGACGCCGGCGATGAGCACGTCGAAATCGCCGCGCACCATCATCAGGTCGGAGCCGCCGTACACCTCCTGGCCGGCGTTGTCGCCGGTGGTGCGCTGCACGCCGCAGTAGCTGACGACCATGCCCGCCACGAGCACCTGCCCGACGCTCCAGGTGACCGGGTCTTCGAGGTTCGCTTCCAGGACCAGGCCGGTGCGTGCGATCTCGGCCGGGTCCATGGCGCCGATGCTGGCTTCGAGCGCGCCGGCGCTCTCCGCCACGATCTGCCCGCGTCCGCCGGTCGCGGTCACCGGCTTGAGGCGCACGGCGCCCGCTTCGAGCATCGCGCGCCCCGCCCTCGCCGCCTCGTCGGCGGAGAAGCACGAGTAGCCCGGCAACACCGCCTCACCCACCTCCGACGCAAAGCGCTCCGACCAGCCCTCCGGCCTGGCGGCGCTGCCGTCGTCGATCAGCGGATGGGAGATGACCTTGGTGGCGACGAAGGCGTGCGGCACCACGCCGCCGAACAGGTCGTCCACGCCGACGATGCCCATGGCCCGCGCACGGACGGGGTCGGAAAGGGTGTCGCTGGGCACGAAGTAGTGCCGCGAGGCCGGGGACGCCGAAGAGCCACCGGCTTGCCGGGCGCCGTCGTATTCGTCGTATTCGCCAGCAAAGGCGCAGTCCATCAGCGCCGCCAGCCGCTGTCCGTAGTTGGCGCGGGTGGCGTGCTCGTGCTCGCTGCAGTAGCCGCGCGGGTCCACGTCCCAGGTGACGACGCTGCATGGCCCCGGGGCAAGGCCGGCCTCTTCCGGGGCATCCACGGGGCCGGCCCCTTCCTGGTCTCGGGGGAGCGCTTGCACGGCGGCTTCAGCCCTTGGAGCCGGCGTTCCTGCCGGCCTTCTTCTTTTCCGCGTCCTCCTTCTCATCGGAAGAAGGAAGCTTCACCTTCGTCACGGTCACGGAAACCGGGTCGCTGGCCGGAAAGGACTCTTCCACGCCGCTGTCCAGGGCCTCCTCGCTGGAGGGCTGCGGCGTGGGTTTGGCGATCTCGGCCTTTCCCTTCTCGGGGTCGCCGGACGTGGGAAAGGGGAACTTGCCCGGCGATTCCGGCGATTGCTCTGATTTCTGTTCTGCCTGCTGCTGCTTCGAAGTCATGGATGGGCCTCCTGGCTTGTTCACTGCCCCATGTTCAGCCGACACGCGCCGCCGACGGTGGGAAGGAAGTGCCGATGCGTGTGGGAACAGTCCGGCGCGCGGGGCCGTCCATCGGCTATCGTGCGGCCCATGTCGATCGCACAACCATCGCTGACCGGTCTCCGTCTCCTGCTGCGCCCGCTCCTCGCATCCGACGCGGCGGCACTCGTGGAGGCCGCCTCCGACGGCGAGCTCTGGAAGCTGCCGTTCACCCTCGTGCCTTCGGCCGAAACGGTAGGCGCCTACATCGGCAACGCCCTCGCGGGGCGCGACGCCGGCACGGTGATGCCCTTCGCCACCGTGGTGCGCGAAACGGGCAAGGTCATCGGCTCCACGCGCTTCTGGAAGATCGACCGCGTCAACCGCAAGCTGGAGATCGGCAGCACCTGGATCTCGGCCTCGTGGCAGAAGACCTTCGTCAACACAGAGGCCAAGCTGCTGATGCTGCGCTACGCATTCGAGGAGCTGCAGTGCGTGCGCGTGCAGCTCACCACCGACGAGATCAATGCCAAATCGCGGGCCGCCATATTGCGGTTGGGCGCAAAGCAGGAAGGCATCGTGCGGAACGAGCGCATCATGCCGGACGGCCGCAAGCGCAACTCGGTGCGCTTCAGCATCATCGACGACGAGTGGCCGCAAGTGCGGCAGCAGCTGGAGGCGCGACTTTTCCGCTCGTGAACGATTTCGGAACGACCGGGGAACAACCAGCGACCGACCACGCAACGGAGAGATTCCATGTGCCGCAGCATCAAGACCCTCTACAACTTCGAGCCGCCCGCCACCGAGCAGGAAATCCGCGCCGCCGCGCTGCAGTTCGTGCGCAAGCTCAGCGGCTTCAGCGTGCCCTCGAAGGCCAATGAGGAAGCCTTCGGCCGGGCGGTCGACGAGGTGGCGGCCACGGCGGCGCGGCTGATCGACTCGCTGGTCACCACGGCCGAGCCGCGCGACCGCGCCGTGGAGGCCGAGCGCGCCAAGGCCCGCGCGGCCATCCGCTTCGGCGGCGGCCCCGCCTGATCGGATGCGGCGGGAGAACCGAGCCCCGCCAATGACCTCTGCGCAGCGCCGCGGCATCGCCTTTGATATGGTGCCATCCAGCACCACCATGCGAATTCCGAGCGTATGAAAAAGACCTATACAGGAGGCTGCCACTGCGGCGCCGTGAGATTCGAGGCCGACATCGACCTGAGCCTTGGCACGCTGCGCTGCAACTGCGCGATCTGCACCCGCACCCGCTTCTGGCCCGCCATCGTCGCGACCGACGCCTTCCGGCTGATCGAAGGGGAATCCGAACTCAGCGAGCAGATGCTCGACACCCGCAACAGCCACTACATCGTCTGCAGGCATTGCAGCGTGCGCTCCTTCGGCGTGGGCCACTCGCCCCAGACCGGCGAGAACGCCTACGGCGTGAACGTGACCTGCCTGGACGACGTGGACCTCGACGACCTCGCCCGCTCGCCGATCAGCTACGTGGACGGACACCGCGGCACCTGGCACGTCGCGCGCACGGCCATCGGCATCTGACGACGAAAGAACCGTTTTCCGCAACAACCACCATCTGGAGACAAAAGCACATGCCCATCGAACTCTGGCTCGCCTTCGTCGCGGCCTCCGCCGTCATGCTGATCATTCCGGGGCCGACCATCCTCACGGTGATCAGCTATTCGATGTCGCACGGGCGCCGCGCCGACCTGCCGCTGGTGGCCGCCGTGGCGCTGGGCGACTCCACCGCGCTGGTGGTGTCGCTGCTGGGGCTGGGCGCGCTGCTCGCCACCTCGGCCTTCTGGTTCACGGTGGTGAAGTGGGTGGGCGGGCTGTACCTGCTGTATCTCGGCGTGAAGCTGCTGCGCGCGGGCATCTCGTCGTCCGAGATCGCCGCGCCGGCCGCGCCCGCCTCGCGGCTGCGCCTGTTCGCCAACACGTACCTGGTGACCGCGCTGAATCCCAAGGGCATCGTGTTCTTCGTGGCCTTCCTGCCGCAGTTCATCAGCCCGGCGGCCGACGTGACGCGCCAGCTCTGGGTGCTGGCCGTCACCTTCGTGGTGCTGGCAGCGACCAACGCCACGCTCTACGCGGTGTTCGCGGGATCGGCGCGCAGGCTGCTGTCTTCGCCGCGCGCCCAACGGCGCTTCAACTTCGCGGGCGGATCGCTGCTGAGCGCGGCCGGCGTCTGGGCGCTGATGGCGCGCCGGCCGGGCTGAGCTCCGCCCCCAAAAACGAAAAGGCCGCGAAGCGCAATGCTTCGCGGCCTTTTTCGTTGTTCCGCGGATCAGTTGCGGATCAGTTGCGGTAGGGGTTGTTGGGATTGCGGTCGTAGCGGTTCGGAACGCCGTCGCCGTCACGGTCACGGTCGTAGCGGTTGGGCACGCCGTCGCGGTCGCGATCGCCGTAGCCATAGTGCGGGCGCGGCGGCGGCGGACGGTCGTAGGGTGCGACCACGCAGCCGGCCAGGATGGCCGATGCGGCCAACAGGATCGCCAATGTCTTCGTCATGCGAGTTCTCCTTGGAATGTTTGTGGAACCGGGGCTCGCCTCCTGCGAGCCGGTATTGCATTGAAGGCCACGCCGGTACGCGCCGGGTTTCCGCATTGAAGCCCTCGCGTGAAGTTCGTTACCGGATGTGGTCCCGGGCTTGAACTCTGGCCCTCTGCGGCGCCTGCACGAGGCGGCCGGCGGCGCATTGCGCGGTAGGCGGGGTTCCCGTGGTGCATCGCCGAGAGAGAATGCCGGCACCCACGCTTTTGCTTCTGGATACCGGTGTTCCCTTCTTCTCCGATGCAGTCCGCGCCCTTCGCCCTCGCCTTGTCCCGCAAGACCCTCGCAGCCCTGCTGATCGTCGCGGCATGGTCGCTTCCGGCCCGGGCCGTGGTGAGCTTCGAGGAAGTGAAGCGCGACTTCCGCTCCTCCGACACCGCCGTGCTCGACCGCAGCGGCGAGCTGCTGCAGCGCGTGCGCACCGACCCCACGGTGCGGCGCGGCCAGTGGACCGCGCTGGCCGACGTGTCGCCCGCGCTGCGCACGGCCATGGTGCTGAGCGAAGACAAGCGCTTCTACGAGCACAGCGGCATCGACTGGCGCGCCGTCTCGGCTGCCGCGTGGGGCAACCTCTGGAACACGCGCACGCGCGGCGCCTCGACCATCACGATGCAGCTGTCGGGCCTGCTCGACGAGGAGCTGCGCCGCAGCTCGGGCGGTCGCAGCTTCACGCAGAAGATCGGGCAGACGGTGGCCGCCGCTCAGCTGGAGCGCAACTGGCGCAAGGACCAGATCCTGGAGGCGTACCTCAACACCGTGCCGTTCCGCGGCGAGATCGTCGGCATCGACGCGCTCTCGCGCACGCTCTTCGGCAAGGCGCCCAGCGGCCTCGACGCGCGCGAGGCCAGTGTGGCGGCGGCGCTGGTGCGCGCGCCCAACGCCAAGCCGGCCGTGGTGGCGCAGCGCGCCTGCGAAGTGCTGCGCACGATGGAACCGCAGCAGAAGACCGATTGCGAGGCGCTCGACATGTTCACCAGCGCGGCGGTGCAGCGGCGCGCCTTCGAGCCCAACGAAGGGATCGCGCCGCATGCCGCGCGGCGCGTGCTGCGCGAGCTGAGGGATGCGAACGCGGGGGCGTCGCCCGTTGCCGCCGCCACGACGACTTCCTCGAAAGGCAAGGACAAGGACCCCGGCGTGCGCACCACCCTGCGCGCATCGCTGCAGCGCTTTTCGCTCGACACCCTGCAGCGCCACCTGCGCGAGCTGCGCGACCGCCACGTGGAAGACGGCGCCCTCGTCGTGCTCGACAACGCGACCGGCGAGGTGCTCGCCTGGGTCGGCTCCTCCGGTCCGCTGAGCCAGGCCGCCGAGGTCGATGGCGTGACCGCGCTGCGCCAGCCCGGCTCCACGCTCAAGCCCCTGCTCTACGCCCAGGCGATCGCCGAGAAGCGCATCACGGCGGCCTCGCTGATCGAGGACTCGTCGGCGCAGATCAGCACCGCCAGCGGCCTCTACATTCCGCAGAACTACGACCGCCGCTTCAAGGGCCCGGTGTCGGCGCGCACCGCGCTGGCCGCATCGCTCAACGTGCCCGCCGTGCGCACGCTGGTGATGGTGTCGCCCGAGGCCTTCGCGCGCGAGCTGCGCGCCGCCGGCCTGCCGCTGCGCGAGAGCGGCGACTACTACGGCTACAGCCTCGCGCTCGGCAGCGCCGAGGTGTCGCTGCTGTCGCTCACCAACGCCTACCGCATGCTGGCCAACGGCGGGCGCTACGCGACGACGACGCTGATGCCGAGACCTGCGGAGAAACCGAAGACCTCTTCCGCCGCGCCCGCGCCGCTGCTCGACCCGCGCGCCGCCTACATCGTCGGCGACATCCTCTCGGACCCCAACGCGCGCACACGCACCTTCGGCCTCGACAGCATTCTTTCCACCCGCTTCTGGACCGCCGTGAAGACCGGCACCAGCAAGGACATGCGCGACAACTGGGCGGTGGGCTGGTCGCAGCGCTACACGGTGGGCGTGTGGGTGGGCAACGCCAGCGGCGAATCGATGTGGGACGTGAGCGGCACTAGCGGCGCCGCGCCGGTGTGGGCCGAGGTGATGCGCTTCCTGCACGCGCGCGAACCGAGCCGCGCGCCCACGCCGCCGCCGGGTGTTGTCGAGGCGCGCGTAAGCTTCGGACCCGGGGCGGACGGCAACCCGCTGGAAGCGGCGCGCAGCGAATGGTTCCTGCAGGGCACCGAGCAGCCGCTGTTCGCGCTCGACACCGGCATGGCGACCGACGCCGCCTCGGCACGCATCACTGCGCCGGCCGACGGCACCATCATCGCGCTCGACCCCGACATCCCGCCGCAGCGCCAGCGCGTGCGCTTCGACTCGGAAGGCCGCGGCGTGCAGTGGCGCATCGACGGCAAGCCGCTGGCGCGCGGCAACAGCGTGCAATGGTTCCCCTGGCCGGGACGGCACGTGATCGAGCTGGTGGACGCGAGCGGCAAGGTGGTCGACCAGCGCAGGCTGGAAGTGCGCGGCGCGGGCGTGGTGGCGAAGAACACCCGGCGCTGAGGCCGCCGGCGGGTTTCAGGCCGACCTGAAGACGTCCAGGAAGTAGTCGACGAAGATCTTGATCTTCGGCGTGTTGCGGCGCGCGGGCAGGTAGCTCAGGTCGATGTCGTGCGGCTTCAGCGCCAGCGAGGGCAGCACCGGCACCAGCGTCGCGCCGTCGATCTGAGGCCGCGCCAGCGACACCGGCAGCAGCGCGATGCCCCGGGCCGACAGCGCCAGCCGCAGGACCATCTCGGGGTCGTCCGAGCGGAACACGCTTTCCACGCGCATCCGGTGCGTCTTCTCGACGGTCGCGAGGCTGATCTCGCGCTTGCGCCCATCGGCCTCGGTGGTCAGGAAGCGATGCGCCGCCAGGTCGGGCAGGCCCTGCACCGGGTCGTGCCGCGCGAGGTACGCCGGCGCGGCGCACAGCATGAGCGGCTCCTGCTTCAGGTGGCGCACCACCAGTTCGTCGCCTTCCTCGCGCCCGCAGCGGATGGCCACGTCGGCCCCGCCGTGGAGCAGGTCGGCGCGGTCCCTGCCGGTCTCGACCGTCACCTCCAGCCGGGGGTAGGCGGTCATGAAGGCCGGGAGGTGGTTCATCAGCAGTTCCCTGCCGTAGTAGTGCGGCACGGCGATGCGCAGCCGCCCCGTGACGGCGCCGCCTTCCGACGACAGATCGAGCATGACGTCGTCGAGGATGGTCAGCGCATGCTGGGCCGCCGCGAGGAACTCGCGGCCTTCCTCGGTCAGCGCGAAGCGGGTGGCGCCGCGATGCAGCAGCAGGTGCCCGACGGTGGCCTCGAGTCTCTGGAGCTGGCGCGACGCGGACGCCTTCGGCACGTTCAGCAGTTCGGCGGCCGGGGTGAGCCCGCCAAGCTGCGCGGCCTTGGTGAAGAGCCGCACGTCCGACAAAGAAAAGTCCTTCATTTCGCTTCGACGGGGTCCGTTTTTCTTGCTCTCCCTGAACGCTCCGTCCAGCGGTCGGGGAAGGGAGTGCCGAACCAGGGAGCAGGGCGACTTGCGGATTCACAAGCTACCTTTAGTTTCATTCTCTGACAGTCCGCTCCCGACGAATCACACTTTCGGCAACAGATGGCCAAGGCCGGGAAAAATTCACTTAATGCGGACAAATCCGCGAAATCGCCTTGCGCAATCCTCGAACAGGGTTGCGGTTTTTGCGAAGGCGTCGTGCAAATCAATCGCCGCGTGCCGAGCCCGGTCTCTGTTTGGTAGCAGAATTCATCCAATCATTGAACGTCCAGACTTCCCACTGATGCTCGCCCAAGCCCCCCGCACTTCCCTCGCAGACACCGCCGCCGACAGCATCCGCGGCGAAATCTCCGCCGGCCGCTGGGCCGTCGGCTCCCGCATCCCCATCGAGCCGCAGCTCGCGCAGTTGCTGGGCGTGAGCCGGGGCACGGTGCGCGAGGCGGTCAAGACGCTGGTGTCGCGCGGCCTGCTCGAGGTGCGCCAGGGCTCGGGCACCTATGTGCGCTCCGGCTTCGATCCTTCATCCAGCCTGCAGAAGATGCGCCTGGCCAGCCTGCGCGACCAGTTCGAGGTGCGCCAGGCGCTCGAGGTGGAAGCCGCCCGGCTCGCGGCGGTGCGCCACACGGCACGCGACCTGCGCCGCCTGCACACCCTGCTCGACAGGCGCGGCGTGCCCGACGAGGCCGACAACGGCGCGGCCTTCATCGAGCGCGACCTCGCGTTCCATCTGGCCATCGTCGACGTGTCGGGCAATCTCGCGCTGGCCGAGACCTGCCGCTTCATCACCGGCTACATCAAGGAAACCATCGCCAGCTCGCTGGGCACCGCCCTGCCCGAGCCCGACGAGGCCGCGCATCGCGCCGTCATCGAAGGCATCGCCAGCCGCGACCCCGACATGGCCGCCGCCGCGGTGCGCACCTTCATGGCGCCGATGATCAACGCGCTGGCGCTGGGCTCGTGATGAGCACGGCCACCGTCGCCACGGCGCGTCATTCGGGCGACGAACTGCTGATCGACGCCGAAGCCGACACCCTGCCCGCGCCGCGCCCCACGCCCGCGCCCACCCTCGCGCGCCGCATCCTGCTGGGCGCCAGCGTGGTGCTGATCGCCTTCAACCTGCGCCCGGTGTTCGCCAGCCTCTCGGTGGTGCTGCCCGAAATCATCAAGGCCACCGGACTTTCGGCCACCGCCGCCAGCCTGCTGACCACGCTGCCGATCGTCTGCCTGGGCGTGTTCGCGCCGCTCGCGCCGGGCCTGGGCCGGCGCTTCGGCACCGAGCGCACGCTGCTCGGGTGCATGGTGCTGATCCTCGTTGGCACGGTGCTGCGCGGCACCGGCAACATCCCGCTGCTCTTTTTGGCCTCGGCCATCGCGGGCAGCGGCATCGCGGTGTCGAACGTGCTGCTGTCGGGCCTGGTGAAGCGCGACTTCGCCTCGCAGGCGGCGCTGATGATGGGCCTGTACACCATGGCCGTGTGCGGCGGCGCGGCCAGCGCGGCCGGGCTCACGGTACCCATCGAGCACGCGCTGGGCGGCGGCTGGACCATGGCGCTGGCAATGTGGGCGCTGCCGGCCGCGCTGGTTACGCTGATCTGGGCGCCGCAGGCGCTGCCGCTGAAGCCGGTGGCGAGCGAATCTGGCTTCACCGTGCGCGGGCTCTGGAGCGACCGGCTGGCCTGGCAGGTCACCTTCTTCATGGGCCTGCAGTCCGCCCTCGCCTACATCGTGATGGGCTGGCTCGCGCCGATCCTGCGCGAGCGCGGCCTGGGCAGCGAGACGGCCGGCTACGTGGTGTCTCTTTCGGTCATGACGCAGGTGGTGACCTGCCTCGTGGTGCCGGCGCTGGCGGTGAGGCTGCGCAACCAGCGCGGCCTCGCCGTCGTGCTCGCGCTGCTCACTGTGGGCGCGATGCTGGCGATGCTGTTCGCGCCGCTGGGCGGCTTCTTCGGCGTGTGGGCCTGGGCGGTGCTGCTGGGCATCGCGCAGGGCGGCACCTTCGCGCTGGCGCTCACGATGATCGTGCTGCGCTCGCCCGATTCGCATGTGGCCGCGCATCTCTCGGGCATGGCGCAGGGCGTGGGCTACATGGTGGCGGCCTTCGGGCCCCTGGTGGCCGGGCTACTGCACGGCTGGACGGGGAGCTTCCGCGCCTCGTCGTGGCTCTTCATCGGCCTGGGCATCGCGCTCGTGATCGCGGGGCTGGGGGCTGGACGCACGATGCACGTGGGCACGACGACCGTGCCGCGCCACTGAGGCGCAGAACGTCCGCTGCCTACTGCGGCCCGCCGCAGAAGCCTGCGCGCTCGGTGGTCTTCGCGGTGAACAGCACGCGCGTGGTGGTCGCCGCGCTGCGCGGCTCGTTCTGCGGCCACTCGGTCTGCACCCAGGTGTATTGCCAGTCGTAGGGGGCGCCGGGCTTGAATGTCTCGCCGTAGGCGATGCGCAGGCTGCCGAAGCTCTCGTCGTGGCAGTGCTTCGAGGTCTTGTATTCCTTCTCGCTGAAGCAGGCGCGGATCATCTTGGAGCACGAGAACGGGATGTCCTCCTGCACGGCCTTGCCGCCTTCGAGCGGAACGAAATCGGCGGTGTCGAACGACGCGCCGCCGCCCGAATAGCCTTCCGACACCGTCTGCAGCACGGCCACGGCCCATTTGCCCTCGGCCACCGGGTAGAGCGCCGGCGCGAGCGAGAGGCGCGCCTCGGAGCGGCTGGCGTCGCTGTCTTTCTTCTGGGCCTGCGCGTAGTCGGAGAAATCGTGGAGGCGGTCGAGCTTCCAGCTCCTGGCATCGGCCCGGCTGATGCGCGCCATGGCCAGCGGCTCGGCCGAGAGCACCACGTAGTTGTTGGGCGCGGCGCCTCGCGGGCGATACAGGCCAAGCTGCTGCGCATTGCAGGGCTGCGGCAGCAGGCTGCAGAGATTCGCGCGCCACTGCGCATCGATCGACTCGGGCTTCTTCACCGCATCGAACACCTGCGCCGACGGTGCGGCGAACACGGGAACGGCGAACGACAGGGCGAGCAGGAACGACTGTTTTCTCATGGAGCCGGATGGTAGCCACCGGCGGTGGCGGGCGGTTGATAAAGTCGCACGCGACCATGAATCCTTCTTCTCCCGCCCTCCTCCGGATCGACGCGCTGAGCTTCGCCTACCCCGACCAACCCGCGCTGGTGTCCGGCTGGAATGCATCCATCGGCCCCGGCGTCACCCTGCTCTACGGCGACACCGGCACGGGCAAGTCGGCCTTGCTCCAGGTGATCGCCGGCACGCTGCCCGCCTCTTCGGGCCGGCTGACGGTGGCGGGCGCGAGCCTCGACGCCGCGCCGGAGGCCTATCGCCGCCAGGTGTTCTTCGTCGACCCGACGACCGACCGCTTCGACCAGCTCACGGCCCGCGAATGCACCGCCTCGCTCGCCGAGGGCGACGCGGGCTTCGACCAGGCGAAGTGGCAATCCATCGCCGACGGCTTCTCGCTGGCGCCGCACCTGGATAAGAAGATGTTCATGCTCTCGACCGGCTCGAAGCGCAAGGTGTGGATGGCGGCCGGGCTCGCGTCGGGCCGGCCGCTGGTCCTGCTGGACGAACCCACGGCCGGGCTCGACATGCCCTCGACGCGCTGCCTCTGGGGCACGCTTTCCGGCTTCGACGGGCGGCAAGGCCGCGCCGTCCTGGTGGCCAGCGCGGCGCGCATCGACACCGTGCCGCTCGCGGCCACCATCGAACTGCCCCTCGCCTGAAGCCCGCCTTCAGGCCGCGTCGAAGTTCGTGCTGCGGCTCACGGACTCCCAGGCCTCCATGTCCTCGAGCATCGCCTGCGCATGGGCGCGCACGGCATCGACCGAATCGTCGCCGAGCTGCAGGCGAAGCGGCGTGTGCTCGGCGTCCAGCGCCTTCTCGATGGCCACCGCGGCCTTGCGCGGATCGCCGGCCTGCGTGTTGTGCATGCTGTGCGCGAACTCGCGGGTGGCGCCCACCACCGGCTGGTAGGCCTCGATCACCGGCATGTGGCGCATGCCGCTGCCCGCGAGCTGGGTGCGGAACTGGCCCGGCTCGACGATCAGCACCTTGATGCCGAAGGGCGCCACCTCCTGCGCCAGCGCTTCCGAGGCGCCTTCCAGCGCGAACTTGGAGGCCGAATAGGCGCTGAAGCCCGAGAACGACAGCTGCCCGCCCAGGCTGGAAATGTTGACGATGGCGCCCGACCTCTGCGCGCGCAGCACCGGCAGCGCGGCGCGGGTGACGGCCATGGCGCCGAAGAAGTTGGTGTTCATCAGCGCGCGCAGCTCGGCGTCGGGCGTCTCCTCGAGCGCGCCGACCACGCCATAGCCCGCGTTGTTGACCAGCACGTCGATGCGGCCAAAGCGCTCGACCGCGGCCTGCACGGCGGCTTCGGCCGCGCCGGCCACATCCACGTCGAGCGGCGTGGCCAGCACGCGATCGGGCGCCAGCGCCACGAGGTCGGCCAGGCGGCTCGCGTCGCGGGCGGTGGCGACCACGTTGTGGCCCCGGGCCAGCGCATGTTCGGCGAAGGCATGGCCGAAGCCGGAGGCGGCGCCGGTGATGAACCAGGTCTTGCGGATTTGCGAAACGGTGTTGGCGGCGGTGGTCATGAAGCTTGCTCCTTGAGGGTTGATGGGTTGCCGTGAAGGCATGGCGTGACTGTTCCACCAACGCCACTCATCGACTAGATGGCTCAAATCGAATGCACTGTGCGATACGATGCATGAATGGACCGCTCCCTGCTCCCGCATCTCGCCATCGTGCTGGCGGTGCACCGGCGCGGCGGTTTCGCGGCCGCCGCGGCCGAGCTGGGCATGAGCGCCTCGGCCGTGAGCCATGCGGTGCGCGCAGTCGAGGACCACCTGGGCCAGCCGCTCTTCGCGCGCACCACCCGCAGCGTGCGGCTCACCGAGGCCGGCGCCGGCTTCATCGGCTTGCTCGCGCCGGCCATGGGCGAGATTGCCGACGCGGTCGACCGTTTCGGCGAGTCGTCGGGCCGCGTGGGCGGCGTGCTGCGCATCAACGCGCCGCACGTGGCGCTGCCGCTCGTCATCACGCCGCTGGTGGCCGAAATGGCGCGCCGCCACCCCGGGGTGACGATGGAGATCACCTGCGAAGATGGGCTGGCCGACATCGTGGAAAGCGGCCACGACGCCGGCGTGCGGCTGGGCCACACCGTGGCGCAGGACATGGTGGCCGTGCGGCTCACCCCGCCTTTCCACGCCATCATGGTCGCGACTCCGCGCTATCTGGAGGCGGCTGGCGAGCCGCGCAGCATCGAGGCACTGCAGCAGCACAACTGCATCGGCTTTCGCTTCGTGACCTCGGGCGGCATCTACGCCTGGGACCTGCGGGACCAAGGCGGCGCCCATGTGTCCGTCGAGGTGCCGGGCACGGTGCGCGTCACCGACGCGCTCTACGCCCGCGACCTGGCCCTGGCCGACGTGGGCATCGCCTATATCTTCGAGCCGCTGGTGCGCGCCGAACTGCGCGAGGGCCGCCTGCGCCAGGTGCTGCCGCATTCGGCCTTCGAGGAGCCGGGGCTGTTCTTGTACTTTCCGCGCCGCGCGGCCCAGGCGCCCAAGCTGCGCGCGTTTGTCGACCTGGCCCGGGAAATGCTCGAAAAAGAAGCATCCGGCCGGCCGGAACCCCGCTAAGACGCGCTTCGCGCCGGGGGCTTGGCAACCCGCATGGCGAAACCCGGTCCCGGCGGGCGACAATCGGGGATTCCGGAAAAAAGCGGGCTACCTCCCGACCGCCGGAAGTTCCAGCCACCCCGACAACCAGGATCTACGGAAGAAGCGCATGAGCTCGAAGCAACCCACCATCGTCTACACCCTCACCGACGAGGCGCCCCTGCTGGCGACCTACGCCTTCCTGCCCATCATCCGCGCCTTCACGAATCCGGCCGGCATCAACGTCGAGACCAGCGACATCTCCGTGGCGGCCCGCATCCTGGGCGAATTCCCCGATCTGCTGAGCGACGACCAGAAGGTGCCCGACAACCTCGCCGAACTGGGCAAGCTCACGCTCAAGCCCGAGGCCAACATCATCAAGCTGCCCAACATCAGCGCCTCGGTCTCCCAACTCAAGTCGGCGATCAAGGAACTGCAGGGCAAGGGCTACAAGATTCCCGACTACCCCGAGAACCCGACCACGGACGAAGAGAAGGACATCCGCGCGCGCTACAACAAGTGCACCGGCAGCGCCGTGAACCCCGTGCTGCGCGAAGGCAACTCCGACCGCCGCGCGCCCAAGGCCGTGAAGGAATACGCGCGCAAGAACCCGCACAGCATGGCCGAGTGGAGCCAGGCCTCGCGCTCGCACGTCTCGCACATGCACGGCGGCGACTTCTATCACGGCGAGAAGTCCATGACGCTCGACCGCGCGCGCGAACGTCAAGATGGAGCTCATCACCAAGAGCGGCAAGACCATCGTGCTCAAGCCCAAGGTCGCCCTGCTCGACCGCGAGATCATCGACTCCATGTTCATGAGCAAGAAGGCGCTGCTGGCCTTCTATGAAAAGGAGATCGAGGACGCGCACAAGACCGGCGTGATGTTCTCGCTGCACGTGAAGGCCACCATGATGAAGGTGTCGCACCCCATCGTGTTCGGCCACTGCGTGAAGATCTTCTACAAGGAAGCCTTCGAGAAGCACGGCAAGCTGTTCGACGAACTGGGCATCAACGTCAACAACGGCATGGTCGACCTCTACAACAAGATCGCCACGCTGCCGCAGAGCACGCAGGACGAGATCAAGCGCGACCTGCACGCCTGCCACGAGCACCGCCCCGAGCTGGCGATGGTCGACTCGGCCAAGGGCATCACCAACTTCCACTCGCCCAACGACATCATCGTGGACGCCTCCATGCCCGCGATGATCCGCAACGGCGGCAAGATGTGGGGCGCCGACGGCCGCCTGAAGGACGTGAAGGCCGTGATGCCCGAATCGACCTTCGCCCGCATCTACCAGGAGATCATCAACTTCTGCAAGTGGCACGGCGCCTTCGACCCCAGGACCATGGGTACCGTGCCCAACGTGGGCCTGATGGCGCAGAAGGCCGAGGAATACGGCTCGCACGACAAGACCTTCGAGATCGCCGAAGACGGCGTCGCCAACATCACCGACCTGGACACCGGCGAAGTGCTGATGAGCCAGGAAGTGGAGCAAGGCGACATCTGGCGCATGTGCCAGGTCAAGGACGCCGCGATCCGCGACTGGGTCAAGCTGGCCGTCAACCGCGCGCGCAACTCCGGCATGCCGGTAGTGTTCTGGCTCGACGCCTACCGCCCGCACGAGGCGCAGCTGATCACCAAGGTCAAGATGTACCTGCACGAGCACAACACCACGGGCCTGGACATCCAGATCATGAGCCAGGTGCGCGCCATGCGCTACACGCTGGAGCGCGTGGTCCGCGGCCTAGACACCATCAGCGCTACCGGCAACATCCTGCGCGACTACCTGACCGACCTGTTCCCCATCATGGAACTGGGCACCTCGGCCAAGATGCTGTCGATCGTTCCGCTGATGGCCGGCGGCGGCATGTACGAGACCGGCGCGGGCGGCTCCGCTCCCAAGCACGTGCAGCAGCTGGTGGAAGAGAACCACCTGCGCTGGGACTCGCTGGGCGAATTCCTCGCGCTGGCCGTGAGCCTGGAAGACCTGGGCCTGAAGACGAACAACAAGAAGGCGGCCATCCTGGCCAAGACGCTGGACACCGCCACCGGCAAGCTGCTCGACAACAACAAGAACCCCTCGCCCAAGACCGGCCAGCTCGACAACCGCGGCAGCCAGTTCTACCTGGCGATGTACTGGGCGCAGGAACTGGCCGCGCAGACCGAGGACAAGGAACTGCAGGCCGCCTTCGCGAAGCTGGCCGAGACGCTCACCGCCAACGAGCAGAAGATCGTCGACGAGCTCGCCGCCGTGCAGGGCAAGCCGGTGGACATCGGCGGCTACTACCTGGCCGACCCGGTCAAGTTCTCGGCCATCATGCGCCCGAGCGCCACGCTGAACGCGGCGCTGGCTTCGGCGTAAGGCTCACGGGAATCGCGGTGCGGAGGCCAGAGCCGCACAGTTGAATTCCCGGCTCAAACTGCTGCACCGGCGCTCGGGCCACAAGGCCTGCCGCCGGTGCATTCACGTCAGAATACCGACTCGCGCTCCGGACACCGGGCGACAACGAGCATGCCAGCGCCAACGAAGCGCACACCACGGAGTTCAACAGGAGGGAGGCAAATGGCACGAGCCATCATGGGCGCAAAGCCCGCAGAAGCCGGGCCGCAGCTGTCGCTGCGCCCCACCGACACACAGACAGCCACCCGCACCGTGCTGGGCGGGGCCGCGCTGCAGGCGCGCCTGCGCCAGAAGCGCTCGACCGCCTATATCGAGGCCATGACCCGGCTCGACGCCGGGACGCACCTGCACGGTGCCCAGGCGGCCCAAGCCACGCAAGATCTGCTGGCAGCCATACGCCAGGAGCTCCCCGATGTGGCCATCGACGCGCTGCCAATCGGCATCGTCGCCAAGTGCTACCTGGGCGTGCCCTATGAAGTGCATACCCTGACCTGTGCCGGCAGCATCATCCAGCACTTCAAGGCCGGTGAGGCGCTGCCTTCCCTGATGGAGCGCGCCCGCTCGCTCGCGCAACATCCCGGCTACGCCTTCATCGAGGTGTATTCCAACCGGCTGATCACCGTCAGCGCCTCCGGCCAGACGGCCATCATCGACATTTGAAAGGCGACCCATGAGTTCAGAACGCATCATTCAACTCGCCGACCTGAGCATGATCCTGGGGTCACTGCGCAGCCTGCAGGGCGACATCGGCACGGTCTCCGGTCAGGTCGAATCGGTCGGGCGCGACCTGACGCAGACCCGTTCCGAGCTCTCGCGGCTCGAACAGGCCTTTGCCGACTTCGTCGAGGCCGACCTCAAGGCCAAGGAACTCTCGCTGGCAGAGACCCGTCAGGTCAAAGTGCGCCAGGAACTGGAAACTGCCTTCGGCTACTACGCCGTAGTGCGCCGTCAGGCCACCGGTATCCTGCAGGCCTCCGACGTTCAGCTGGTGCGCAACGAAACGCTGCGCAGCGCCACTGAAGAACTGATGATCTCTGCGCCCCGCTACTGGCTGGCGCCTGCGCTGGTGGCCCTGTCGGCCTGGCTCGGAGACAACCGCGAGCTGGCGACACGCGCGCTGGCTGAAGCAGTACGTCGCGACGACGAGAAGACCTCGCTGTTCTTCGCGCTCGTGTCGCGCCGCGCCAACCGCACTGAAGCCAACCGCACCTGGCTCGACCGCTACTTCGCGCTGCAAAACCCATACAAGCTCGACCGCCAGACCGTCGTCATGATCGATGCCATGGCCAACGGCGTGTTCGGTGCCGACGTGAGCATGTATTGCAGCAAGCGCATCTCCGCCTGGATCGACGAGCTTTCGCAGCAAGCCGGCTTCGTGGAAACGCAGCGCAGCCAGTGGAGCAAGGGCCTGCTCTCCAAGACGCCCAACGAAGACCACGGCGGCCGCTACAGCCACCTCAAGCGCTTCAGCCCGACCTGGACGGACGTCAACCACGCGCTCAATGGCGTGGCCATGCACCAGGCCGTGCTGACGCACTTCGACGGCGTCTTCAAGGGCGAGATCAAGGCCGCGCCCAGCATCCTCACGGCGGTGGACGACCTGCTGAACAAGCTGGTAACGCGCTTCGACGACGAAGAGTTGCCGCTGCGCCGCCAGGAAGAAATGTGCCGTTTCATCATCGAGGAAAGCGGCGACAAGAACGCAGCCCGCAAGCGCCATGACCTGCAAAGCACCGCGCTCGAAGAGCAGGTCGACTTCACGCAACTGCTGACCAACGCGGCCATGCATCCGGAGACCTCGTACGTCACGCGCGCCACGCAGCGCTTTGCCATTGCGCATTCGCGCGACTGGATCGTGGACGCCCATGCCGATGTCACCGCCGGCGTACGCATGGCCGTACCGACGCGCATCGACATCACCATCGAAGACTGGAAGGGCAGCACCGCCAACGGCGAGGACGAGACAGAGTTGCTCGCCAGCCTGAAGGAAGACATCGCCAGGCGCGAAGCCGATGCGCTGGCGCAGGTGAAGCTCACGGGCATGCACTGGGCCGGCCTGGTGATCGGTGTCCTGCTGATGCTGGTGGCCTTTGGCGCCGGCCTATTCCCGTTCCTGATCGGCGCGGGCTGCCTGACGTGGGTGTTCCTGGCCTATCGCCAGCTCGACAAGACGCGCGACAAGATCAGGGCCGACTTCGCTACGCTCCTCGAACAATCGAGCCAGGCACTGCGCGCCTGCGTGGCCGAGGTTGTCGAACTGCGCCGCGACATCGCCAAGCGCGACGCAGTGGCGGCGGACGTGACGGCGCTGCTCGAGAGCATCACTCCCGGGCAACACATCCTCTCGTCGCACGACACGGTGCGCCGCGTCCTGGTCAATGGCTGAGAAACCGACAAGAAGGAGTTACGCATGAACCGCGTCATCATCCCTGGAGCGACCGCGCCCACATTGCCCGCTGATCTCGCTCCGGCAACCCCCCCCGCGACCCCGCACCAAACCCCGGCCGAAGCGCCCGACGCACTGGCCGGCGCCCTGCCCGCCTGGGACCTGCTGCCGGCCACGCCCTTCATCCGCCGCGTCAAGTAGATGCCGGCGCCCACGGAAGGCCCCCGGACCTATGCGCAGTGGAGCGAATGCCTCGACCGCCTGGCCTCGGGCACGCAAGACGAGGCCTGCCTCGCGCACATGAGCGGCGGCGGGCTGTCGTGGAGCGGCGGCGTCGGTCCGCTGTTCGCGCAGCGACTTACCGATGAGTTCAGCGCCCGGCTGACGCGCTGTTCCGAGCACCTGACGCGCGACCTGCGCATGGGCGCGGACGAAGGCAGCGTGGTGCGGGCGATCCTCAACGCGCGCCAGTCGTTGTTCTTTCTGCACCGGCTCGCGCAGCTCCCGGTCTTTGCCGAAACACTGCGCGCGCACCTGACCAGCGAAGTGCGCAAGTTCGCCGAGCGCTCGCAGAAGTCGCTCGAAGACTCGGCCCAAGCCGACCGCAGCGGGCGCCTGCGCCTGCTGCTGCAGAACAACAACCTGCTGCGCTACGACGCGCTGGCCGCCTCCGGGGTCGCCGCGCCTTCCATGCAAGCTTCAAGCGCCCCCACGGACATGCCTTCTTCCGGTACGCGGCGGCGCAACATCCTGATTTGAAGAGTACCGATGAGCGACACCACCGAGTTCAAGGCCACCCTCACGCGCTACCTCAAGGCGCGCATTCCGTTCATCTCGATCCGCAGCGCGGAGCGCGCCCGCGTGCTCGACCTGCTGCGCGAGGTAGGTGCCACGCTGAACGCGCCGGTGTACGTGCACACGCTCTCCCAGGGCACCCGCGAGCTCGCGACCGGCCGCAGCGTCAATGAAGACCGGTCGTCCGCCGGAGCCGTCGACTTCGCGAGCCAGCAGTTCGCGCAGCGGCAAAACCTGTCGATGGTGTTGACGGAGGTGTCCGACATCGAGGACGACACAGCCTCCGCGCGCCACCTGCTCGACGTGGTCATGCTGGCCGCCGAACACAGTGGGGTAGTGATGGTCATCACGACCAAGCCCGTGTGGGGCCAGTTGCAGCGCGCCGGCATGTCGCTGACGCTCTCGGCCCCCAGCGAGGACGAGATGTTCGCGATCATCCGTGAGAACCTCGACGCCTATCGAGGCCACTTCCCCATCGAATGGGATGCCGACGACGAGCGCCGAGCCGCGGCCATCCTCGCGGGCATTTCGCGCATCGAGGCCGAGAACATCATCGCCACGCTGCTGGCCAACGGCCGCGTGACCAAGGCCGACATGGTCGAGCTGATGCACGCCAAGGACCGCATCTTCGCGGACATCTCCGGTATCGAGCGAGTCAGCGTGCGCGGCACGGAGCTGAACGTGGGCGGGCTCGGCGGCCTCAAGGCATGGCTCGACAAGGAACGGCCACTGCTCACCGCCGACCTGCGCGAACGCGGCATCCGCCCGCCGCGCGGCGTGTTGCTGGTGGGCGTACCGGGTTGCGGCAAGTCGCTCTCGGCCAAGGCCATCGCGGCCAACTGGAGCCTGCCGCTGTACCGGCTCGACCTGTCGACCATCCACGGCCAGTATCTGGGACAGAGCGAATCTCGCCTGAAGGACGCACTGGCCACGGCCGATCACGTCTCGCCCTGCGTACTGTGGATCGACGAGATCGAAAAAGGCCTGGCCGGCGCGCAAGGCAGCGGCGACGGCGGCACCTCGACGCGCCTCATCGGGCAGTTCCTGTATTGGCTGCAGGAGGCGCGCTCGCGGGTGTTCGTGGTGGCCACCGCCAACGACGTGTCCAAACTGCCGCCCGAGTTGCTGCGCCGGGGCCGCTTCGACGAGTTGTTCTTCGTCGACCTGCCGACGCCGCTGGAACGCCGCGAGATCATCGACATCTACACGCGTCGGGGCCTCAAGCAGACGCCGCCCGAGGAACTGATGGAAGAATTGGTCGGCCTGTCGGACGGCTTCGCGGGATCCGACCTCGAATCGGCGGTACGCGAAGTGGTCAAGGAGGCCTACCTGAACGGCGACGCAGCCGTCACGCCCGACCTGTTTCGCCGCGCCTTCATGAATGTCGTGCCGCTGTCGAAGACCGCGCCCGAGCAGATCGAGAGCATCCGTGCCTGGGGCCGCGAGCGCGCGGTGCCGGCATCGGGCCAGCCCATCGGCGCGGCTCAGAACCAGCCGCGCCCGCGCCGCCAGGTACTGGGCTGATGCAATACGGCACACGCACGTTACAAGAACGGGGATTTTGCCCCGCCCTTCACAACTAGACTGTTGGCTCACCCAAAGCTCGCCGAGTGAGACAGGCCCACCATGAAACACTGTCTGCTGATTTCCCTCATGCTGGCATTCGCAGGTGCCGCCCACGGCGCAGAGGACTGCGAGGCGCTGCGCACCCGCATCGAACAGAAGATCGCCGCGAGCGGCGTGGCGCGCTTCACCGTCACCGTCATCGATGCGAACGCATCGGCGAACGGCCAGGTGGTGGGCAGCTGCGAGCTCGGCACGAAGAAGGTCGTCTATCTGAAGGACGCGGGGGCCGCACCGGCTCCTCCTGCATCTACCCCCGTATCTGCCCCGATGCCGAAGCCGGCGCAGGGCACGGACGAACCCATGATCACCGAGTGCAAGGACGGCACCGTGACCATGGGCAACTGCAGGAAGCAGTAGCGGCAACCCGGCGGCGCCCGCCGCCCGGCCCTGCCCGCACCACCCAATCTCGCGGCCGGAGTCTTCCGGCTCGTCAGCCCTTCGCCACCACCCGCGCGATCCACGCGAGCAGCACCGCCTCGACCTCGTCGCGGTTGGTCTCGTTCAGCGCCTCGTGGCGCGCGCCGCCGAACACGTGGCACGACACGTCGCGCAGCCCCGCCTCGCGGTAGCGCTCCACCAGCGGATAGAACCACTCGGCCTTGTTGCTCACCGGGTCTTCGCCGCCGATGAACAGGTACAGGGGCAGCTCGGGGCGGATGGTCTTGCGCATGGCCTCGGGCGTGAGGTCGCCCAGCTTCGCGAACATCGAGCCCAGCCCCTCCGGGGAGACCGTGAAGCCGCACAGCGGATCGGCGATGTACGCATCGACCTGCGCCGGATCGCGGCTGAGCCAGTCGAAGGGCGTGCGCACGTCGGGCAGCGCGGCGTTCATGTCTTCCAGCTTGAAGCCCGACTGCAGCGCGGTTCCCAGCAGGTCGAGCGCCGAGGTGCCCGACAGCGCCGCGCCCGCGAGCAGCGAGCCGTGCTCGACGAGGTAGTACTGCAGCGCGAACGATCCCATGCTGTGGCCCAGCAGGATCAGCGGCAGCCCGGGGTGCACGCCGCGCACATGGCGGCTCAGCAGCGCCATGTCGTCCACCAGCCCGGCGAACGCGCGCGGCCCGAACTCGCCCAGCTCGCCGCGCGCCTGCGCACCCTTGCCATGGCCGCGATGTTCGTTCGCATAGACCACGTACCCCGCGCGCACCAGCGATTCGGCCAGATGCCGATAGCGCAGCGAATGCTCGCCCATGCCGTGCGCGAGCTGCACGATGGCGCGCGGCACCGTCGCCGTGCCCAGCCACCGATGGACCTCCACCGTGACGCCGTCGTTGGCGGTGAGCTCGAAGTGGGTCTCGGTGGTCGGCATGCAGTGCTCCATACAGTGATCGATGGAGCCGATCCTAGGTGCTGGCGCGCGGCGATTCGATCAGGGGTTTCCTGCTTTTGTCGCGCGGTGGACAGCAGACATGCATCCGCTTCTGCCTCCCGGCACGACAGCACTCGGTGACTTCCCCTGGATATACTGCCGCGTCGCGCCGAGCTGGCGTGACCGGGTTTGGAAGCCTGATTCACCTCTGCGACACAACCGCACACATGGAGATCACTCGTGGCTCGACCCGCTTCCGTTTTCACGCACCCCGGCACCTCTGCCGCATCCACCGATTCCGCAATCGACGCGCTCGCTCGACAGGCTTGCGACGACGCAGCGCAATTGAATGAGGTTCTGCAAGCCCATGCCTGCATCGAAAAGCTCATCGCTCCCGAACGCACAAGCGAACTCGAAGAGATGGCGACCTCACGCAGCGAACTGGGTGCGCTGCTTCGTTTGGCCAACGCAGAGCTTCAGCGCTGCATCAGCGCAGTCGAGAGCAGCACATCGCAACTGCATGACGCGCTGATCGCCGAAGAGACGCCCGCGAAACCCGCGTAACTCGCCGTCTATCGTGGCCCGCCGCCGGCGAGCAGCGCGGCCATCTTCCGCAGCGCCGCCTCCGGCGTGGCCTCGATGTGGATCGAACAAGCCAGCATCAGGTTCAGCTGCTGCCCAAAGTCCTCGACCGCGATGCCGGTGCCGCGTTCGCGCAGCACGCCGTTCACGTCAACTTCGCATGGCAGCCCGGCGCGCACGCGATCTGCGTAGCTGCCTTCGGGCACGCCGTAGGCCACGACCGGGATGCCCAGCGCGATCGCCGCGCCGACTTCGAACACCGTGCCGGAATCGGGCTCCATGCCCCTGAAGCTCGCGAGATTGGCGACGACTCCATCCGCACCGCGAAGGCGCTGCATGTTGGCTTCGTAGATCTGCTTCTCGGGCGCTTCGGAGCTCAGTTCCTCGTTGCCGTCGGCCGGCAGCAGCGCCGCGAGTCCGGCTGCGTCGCAGGCGGCCGACAGCCTGACGAAATGCTCCCTCGCGTCGGGGCGAAAGACGTCCGGCCCCGCAAGGTAGATGCGCGGGCGGGCCGTGTTCCGGGGAGGCTGGTTGTCCATCGGCGGAGCATCGGCGATTTCGGGCTCTTGCTCAATCCTTGCGACATGGTGCAAAGCGAATTACCGATGGATGCAACGGCCGGCAGCACCGGCCGCTGCGGCTTCGGGGAATCAGGCAAGAAACTCGCACGAAGGGACCAACGCCCCGCTCGCGCCTTCTCTACCGCGAAAGCACTACGCGGCGCCGAGCAAGGGAAGCGACGGCCCCAGTCGGCATTGCGTTTTGCAGGATCAGGCAAAAACCGCGTTCGATTCGTCTACCGCTTCGGGCTCGTGAAAACGCACACTTCTCTGCATGCCCGGCTCACGCTCATTTCAGTGTGCGCCCCACGGCAGACAGATCAGCACGAGGAGTTCACCATGACCACGATCCAGGAAAAAGTCGTACTCATCACCGGCGCGAGCAGCGGCATCGGCGAAGCGACCGCCAGGCTGCTTGCGCGGCGCGGCGCCAAGGTGGTGCTCGGTGCGCGCCGCACCGACAGGCTCGCCGCGCTCGCGGCCGAGATCACGGCCACGGGCGGCACGGCGAGCTTCCAGCGGCTCGACGTGACGCACCGGCCCGACATGGAAGCATTCGCCGAATTCGCGCTCGAGACGCACGAGCAGATCGACGTGCTCGTCAACGCGGCGGGCGTGATGCCGATGTCGCCGCTGTGGAACCGCAAGATCGAGGAGTGGGAACTCATGATCGACGTGAACCTGCGCGGCGTGCTGCTGGGCATCGCGGCGGTGCTGCCGACGATGCAGGAGCAGGGCTGGGGCCACATCGTGAACGTGGCGCCGGTGGCGATGCACGGGCTGTCGCCAGGCTCGGCGGTGTACCACGGCACGCAGTACGCGGTGAACGCGGTCTCCGAGGGCCTGCGGCAGGAGCATGCCGGCCGGCTGCACGTGACGGTGGTGAGCCCCGACGTGCACGGCCCCATCGATCCGCTGGCGGAGCGCATCGCGGCCAGCTACGCACGCGAACGTATGCGCACCAACCGGCGCATCGCGGTGCCGGTGGATGCGGTGGCGCGCTCGATCGCGGGGGCCATCGAGGGCTACGGCATCACGGCCGGTGCGGTGCGTCCGCCCGCCAGGCAGCACCATCAGCAGCAGCAAAGGCCGCGCCCGGCCGAGTACGCTCAGTAGGTCTTGTAGGGCAGGAACTTGCCCGACAGCACCACGTTGACGCGGTCGCCCTTCGGGTCGGCCTCGCGCTGGATGTCCATGCTGAAGTCGATGGCGCTCATGATGCCGTCGCCGAATTCCTCATGGATCAGTTCCTTGATGGTGGTGCCGTACACGCTCACCACCTCGTACCAGCGGTAGATGAGCGGGTCGGTAGGCACCGGCGTGGGCAGCGAGCCCTTGTAGGGCACGACCTTCAGCCACTTCTGCTCCTCGGCGGTGAGGCCGAAGATCTTGCCGATGATCTTCGCCTGCTTGTCGTCGAGCGTCATCTGGCCGAGGCAGGCGGCGGTGGTCCACTCCTTCGAGAGGCCGACCTTCGTGGCCACGTCGGCCCACTGGATGCCCTTGCTGACCTTGGTTGCGATGATCTTCTCGGTGACGTCGTTGCGGTTCATGGGGTTTGCTCCTGATCGATATGAACGTGATGAAGGGGTGAAGGCGAGGTCACGCCGCCTTCGCGCGCGTGACGAGGAAATCGACGATGTGGTTGCGCAGCGCGTAGTAGCCGTCGAGGTGGTGCAGCGACGCGCGCGTGCGCTCGCGCGGCAGCGGGTTGACCACCGTCTCGACGATGTTCCCCGCGCGGTACCCGCCCTGCGGCAGGTCGACGCCGTTGCTCATCAGCAGGATGCGATCGGCCAGCAGGATGGCCTCGTCCACGTCGTGCGTGATCATGAAGACCGTCTGCTGCGTCTGGCGCACGATGGCCATCAGCTCGTCCTGGATGGTGCCGCGCGTGAGCGCGTCGAGCGCGCCGAAGGGCTCGTCGAGCAGCAGCATCTTGGGGCTGATGGCGAAGGCGCGCGCGATGCCCACGCGCTGCTTCATGCCGCCCGAGAGCTGCGAGGGCTTCTTGTCGATGGCCCCCTGCAGGCCGACCATGGCGACGAAGCGCTCCACCTGCGCATCGACCTGCGCGGCCGACCACCCGGGCCAGCGCGAGACCACCGCGAAGGCGATGTTCCTGCGCACGGTGAGCCACGGCATGAGCGCATGGCTCTGGAACACCACGCCGCGCTCCAGGCTGGGGCCTGCCACCTCGCGCCCGTCCATGAAGACGTGGCCCGCGCTGGCCTGGTCCAGGCCCGCCAGCACGTTGAGGATGGTGGTCTTGCCGCAGCCCGAGTGGCCGATGACGCAGACGAACTCGCCGCGCTCGAGCGTGAACGACACGTCGGCGAACACGGGCCGCGCGGGCGCGAAGGCCTTGGCCAGCCCCTCCACGCGCAGGAAGCCGCGGGCGCCGGGCGCCTCCACGGCGGCGGAAACGACAGGCTGGTTCATGGCTTCACCTCGGGCCGGAAGAACGGCGCGCTCACTCCACATAGGTCACCTTCCGCTGCAGCGCCGCGAAGGCCTGGTCGAGCAGCATGCCCACCACGCCGATCAGCAGGATCGCGAAGATCACGTTGGTGAGCGACAGGTTGTTCCACTCGTTCCACACGAAGTAGCCGATGCCCGTGCCGCCCACCAGCATCTCGGCCGCCACGATGACCAGCCACGCGATGCTCATGCTGATGCGCATGCCCGTGAGGATGGTGGGCGCCGCCGCCGGCAGGATGACTCGGAACGCGCGGCGCAGCGGCTTCACTTCGAGCGTGCTGGCCACGTTGAGCCACTCGCGCTTGACCGAGGCCACGCCGAAGGCAGTGTTCAGCAGCATCGGCCACACCGAGCAGATGAAGATCACGAAGATGCCGCTGACCGACGAGTCCTTGATGGTGTAGAGCGCCAGCGGCATCCACGCCAGCGGCGAGATCGGCTTTAGCACCTGGATGAAGGGATCGAAGGCCTTGTGCAGCAGCGGCGACATGCCGATGACGAAGCCCAGCGGCACCGCCACCACGCACGCCAGCGCGAAGCCCAGGCCCACGCGCGCCAGCGACCACGCCAGCTGGATGGCGATGCCCTTGTCGTTGGGGCCGTTGTCGTAGAACGGATTCGACAAATGCTTCCACGCGGTGGCGGCCATCTCGGCGGGCGTGGGAAAGCCTGAGCTCTTCACCTGGCCCTGTGTGGGGTCCTTGCCGAGCATTTTCTGGTATTCGATCTGCTCGGCGGTCATGCCTGCCGCGGCGGAGGTGCCGCCGGCCGGTGCGGTGGCGACCTGCCACACGCCCACCAGCAGCAGGAACATCAGCAGCGACACCAGCGCCGCCTTGAACGAAAGAGCCTTCTTGCGCATGGCTCAGGCCATCTTCGCGATGGCGAAGCTCTTGAGGTAGTCGTCGGGCTTGGCCGGGTCGAACACCTTGCCCATGACGGTGAACTTGGGGTACGCCCCGTCGGGCACGGCCTGGCCCAGGTCCTTCATGCGCTTCTTCGCGTCGGTGAGCAGGAAGACCTTCTCGGCGATGCGCCTGTAGTCGATGTCGCCCTTCACGTAGCCCCAGCGCTTCATCTGGGTGAGCATCCACACGGCCATCGACTGCCAGGGAATGGGGTCGAAGTCGGCGCGCTCGGGCACGGTGCGGATGTTGCCCAGCCCGTCGGCGAACTTGCCGGTGAGCACCTGCGTGAGCACGGTCTCGGGCTGGTTCAGGTATTGCGCGGGCGCGATCACCTTGGCGATGAGCTCGCGGTTCTTCGGATCGCGCGCCATGGCCGAGGCGGTGAGCACCGAGCGCACCAGCGCGGCGAAGGTGTTGGGGTTCTTCTCGATGAACTCGGTCGATGTGCCGAAGGCGCAGCAGGGGTGCCCGTTCCACAGGTCCTTGGTGAGCAGGTGGATGAAGCCGATCTCCTCGAACACCGCGCGCTGGTTGAACGGATCGGGGCCGAGGTAGCCGTCGATGTTGCCGGCGCGCAGGTTGGCCACCATCTCGGGCGGCGGCACCACGCGGATCTGGATGTCGGTGTCGGGGTTCAGGCCCGCTTCCGCCACGTAGTAGCGCAGCAGGAAGTTGTGCATGCTGTACTCGAAGGGCACGGCGAACTTCAGGCCCTTCCAGGTCTTGGGGTCGCGCTTGTCCTTGTGCTTGTTGGCCAGCGTGATGGCCTGGCCGTTGGTGTTCTGGATGGTCGCGACGTTCATGGGCACCGCGTTGGAGCCCGCGCCCATCGAGATGGCCAGCGGCATCGGCGACAGGAAGTGCGTGGCGTCGTACTCCTTGTTGAGCATCTTGTCGCGGATGAGCGCCCAGCCCGCCGTCTTCACCACCTCCACGTCGAGGCCCTGCTTCTGATAGAAGCCCAGCGGGTGCGCCATGATGAGCGGCGTGGCGCAGGTGATGGGAATGAAGCCGATCTTGAGCTTCGTCTTCTCCAGCGGCGCCTTCTCCTGCGCCATGGCCTGCAGCGCGCCGAGCGGGAACACCGAGGCGATGGCGGCACGCGCGGCGCCCGCGCCCACGGCGCGAAGGAAGCCGCGCCGCACGCTGTCGACGGGGAACAGCGCCTTCATGAGGCTGGCCTCTAGCTTGTCCTCCGGCAGCACGCCTGCCCGCTGCGCGCCATGCACGCGCCCGCAGGCGCAGCGCATGTTCAGCGGCCGGTCGGCATCGTAGGGATCGCAGGCGGTCGGTTCTTGCGGGTGGGACATGGTGGTGCACCTCGTTGGAAAGATGCAGCCGCCGTTGCAAGCGCCGGGCCGGAAAGGCGCTGTGGAAGCCGTTGCGCAGCCTGCGGCATCAGATCGTGCCGCCGGCGTCGAGGCCTTGTAGGGCTGGCACTACAAGCCGATGCACGCCAACGGCGTCTTCGGGCTTTTTTCAGCCGGGAGAGCCCTGCTTGCCGTGGCGTTCGGCATACAGGGCCAGCTCCACATCGTTCTTGGTGCCGGTCTTTTCGAGGATGCGTGCGCGATAGGTGCTCACGGTGTTGGGCGCCAGGCCCAGCTGCGCACCGATTTCGCTCACGCTGTGCCCCGCGCTGAGCAGCCGGTACACCTGGTGCTCGCGGTGCGAGAGCATCTCGGCGCCCTGCCCAGCGCCGCGTCCCACGGCCGTGGCCAATGCCTCGGCCGTGGCAGCGGACACATAGAGCCCGCCGGCCGCCACCTTGCGCACCGCGCCGACCATGTCGTCGGCGTCGGCGCTCTTGTTGAGATAGCCCGATGCGCCCAGCTTGATGCAGCGCACCGCGTACTGCTTCTCCGGATAGGTGCTCAGCATCAGCACCGGAAGCGACGGCCATCGCTTGCGCAGCGCCTGCAGCACGTCGAGCCCGTCGCGGCCAGGCAGGGCGATGTCGAGCAGCACCACGTCGAGGCCCTCGGGTCCGCCGAGCGCCTGCACGGCTTCCAGCACCTCGGGGCCGGTCTGCGCCTCGGCGCGCACGACCATCGCGGGCAGTCCGTTGGAGAGGTCGCCCAGCATCTGCTTCAGGCCCTCGCGCACGATGCGGTGGTCGTCGCCGATGAGCACGCGGATGTCGCTCATTGCGCGCCTCCGTGCGCATCCACGTGCAGCGGCAGTTGAAGGCGAAAGGTGCTGCCCTCGCCCACGCGGCTCTCGATGTCGATGCGCCCGCCGAAGTGGCGCGCTCGCTCGCGCATGCCGAGCACGCCGTAGGAGGTGGCGGCCTCGAAGGCCTGCGCCGGCGCGCCGACGCCGTCGTCTCGCACGCTGATGCTCAGCCGCGCCTGCTCGACGCCGATGCGGATGCCGAGGCTGCTCGCCTTCGCGTGGCGCCCGACGTTGCTCAGCATCTCCTGGAAGATGCGGAACACCGCGATGGCTGCGGGCTCGGGCAGCTCCACGCCGGGCGGCACGTCGAAGCGCCAGTCCAGCTCCAGCTCGGCCGCCTGCACGAACTCGTGCGCCTGCCATTCGAGCGCGGCCCACAGGCCCTGGTGGTCGAGGATGCTGGGGCGCAGATCGGTGATGATGCGCCCCACGTTGTCGACCGCGCGCTCGATGAGCTGGCTCATGTTCGTGCACTTGCAGCGCATCTGCTCGCGCATGGCCTGCGCCGCGTCGGGCGTGCGCTCCTGCTGTTCGCCCAGGCGCTTGCCGATCCAGTTGACGTCCATCTTCAGCGCCACCAGCAGGCTGCCGAGCTCATCGTGCACCTCCCGTGCGATGCGGGTCCGCTCTTCCTCGCGCACCTTGTCGAGCCACGCGGAAAGCTCGCGCAGCTGCGCCAGCGCGTCGCTGAGCTCGCGGGTGCGCTCCTGCACGCGCAGGCCGAGTTCGTCCTTGGCCTGCTGCAGCGCCTCCGCCTGGCGCCGGCGCTCGGTGATGTCGACGAAGGTGATGACGGCGCCGCGCACCTGCGCGCCGTCCATGATCGGGTGGCTCGAATACTCGACGGCAAAGGCGCTGCCGTCGCGGCGCCAGAACACCTCGGTGTCGATGCGGCAAGGCAGGCCGCGCCGGAAGGCGTTGAAGATGGGGCAGTCGGTGTCGGCGTAGTGCGAGCCGTCGGGGTGCGAGTGGTGCGTGAGCTCGTGCATGTTCGAGCCGAGCACGTCGCCCACCTCATGGCCGAGCATCTGCGCGCCGGCCCGGTTGATGAACATGCAGTGGCCGTCGAGGTCGATGCCGAAGATGCCCTCGCCCGTCGATTCCAGCAGCAGGCCAAGCTGGTGCTGCCACAGCGGGTGGCTGGCGGCGGGGTTCAGTACGGGCGTCTCCATGCACCAAAAGCAAGCAACAGCCGTGCCCGGAGAGGCTGGCGCGTCAGGTGCGCGCCCAGTGGAACTTGCGGTCCGATTCCTTGATGGGCTGGTCGTTGATGCTTGCATAACGCCTCTGCATCAGGCCGTTCTCCGCGAACTCCCAGTTCTCGTTGCCATGGCTTCGGTACCACTGGCCCGAGTCGTCGTGCCATTCGTACTCGAAGCGCACCGCGATGCGGTTGTCCATGAAGGCCCAGAGCTGCTTCTTGAGGCGATAGTCGAGCTCGCGCGTCCACTTGCGCGACAGGAACTCCACCACCTGCTCGCGGCCGTTGACGAAATCGGCGCGGTTGCGCCATTCGGTGCCGGGCGTGTAGGCCAGGCTCACGCGAACGGGGTCGCGCGAGTTCCAGGCGTCTTCGGCGGCCTGGACCTTCTGGATGGCGGATTCGAGGGTGAAGGGCGGCAGCGGCGGGCGTGATTCCATGGTGGTTCTTTCGATGGAGGTTGAAGGGGATGCGTTGAAATGTGCCACATGTAGACAGACCTGTCTACATGCCTACAATCACGCCATGGACATCTCTTCCATCTCCGAGCTGCCGGCGCGCGAGCGCATCCTGCGCACCGCGCACGACCTCTTCTACGCCGACGGCATCCGCGCCACCGGCATCGACCGCGTGATCGCCGCATCGGGCGTCACCAAGGTCACCTTCTACCGGCACTACCCGTCGAAGGACGACCTGGTGCGGGCCTTCCTCGATCACCGCCACGGCCTGTGGATGGCGTGGTTCGTCGATGCGCTCGGCCGGCTCGGCGCGCAGCAGCGCATCGGCGGCGGCCAGGCGCTGGAGGTGCTGGCCGACGCCATGGCCGAATGGTTCGCAGACCCGGCCTTCCGCGGCTGTGCCTTCATCAACTCGGTGGTCGAGGTCGGCGGCAGCGTGAGCGGCGCGAGCGACATCTCGCGCGAGCACAAGCGCGAGATGGTCGAGGTGATCGCCGGGCTGTTGCCCGAAACGCTGGAGGGCTCGCAGCGCATGGCCATCGCGCAGGCGGCTGCGCTGGGCGTCGACGGCGCCATCGTCAAGGCGCAGATGGGCGGCGCGGCGCTCGCGCGCGAAGCGGTCGACGACCTGCGCCGGCTGCTTCAGGCGCTGGCGGCCACGCTGCCCGCCTCGCCAGCCGTTACTTCACGACCATCAGAGTGAACGGCCACACATAGGCCTGCAGCGTCACGTAGAAGCCCACGAGGCAGGCCAGCGCGATGGAGTGGAAGAACACGTAGCGCAGGATCTCGCCTTCGTGGTTGAACCAGCGCGTGGCGGTGGAAGCCACCACGATCGACTGCGCATCGATCATCTTGCCCATCACGCCGCCCGAGCTGTTGGCCGCGCCCATCAGGTTCGGGCTCAGGCCGAGCTGGTCGGCCGCCACCTTCTGCATGCCGCCGAAGAGCACGTTCGATGCGGTGTCGGAGCCCGTGAGCGCCACGCCCAGCCAGCCCATCAGCGTGCCGAAGAAGGGATACAGCACGCCGGTGTTGGCGAAGGCCAGGCCCAGCGTGGTGTCCAGCCCCGAGTAGCGCGTGAGCGTGCCCAGCGCGAGCATCAGCACGATGGTGAGCAGCGAGAACTTCACCAGCCACAGCGTGCGGCCGTAGGCGGCCACGAGCTGGATCGGGTTGTACTTCATCACCAGCCCGCCCACGATGGCCGACACCAGGATGCCGGTGCCCGTGGCCGAGAGCAGCAGCAGCTGGTACACCGCGCCCTCCTTCGTCGGCTTGGGCACCACCGGCGCCACCTTCTCGACCATGTTGTGCAGCCCGTCGATGGGGAAGCTCGGCGCGAAGATGCCGTTGAGCCAGGTCTTCACCACCGGCAGGCCCCAGATGAACACGAACACGGTGAGGATGAGCCACGGCGTCCAGGCGCGGATCACGGCGGCGCTCGAATGCTTCGTCGGCGCGACGGCAGCGGAAGCCTCGCCGCCATCGGCCTCATGCCCCTTGAGCGACACGGAGGTCCAGACCTTCTTCGGCTTCCACACGCGCAGGAACGCGACCAGGCACACCATCGAGACGATGGCCGCGATGATGTCCACCAGCTCCGGCCCGATGTAGTTCGACACCAGGAACTGCGGAATCGCGAAGGACACGCCCGTCACCAGGATGGCCGGCCACACCTCCATCATTCCCTTGCGCCCCGCGAAGGCCCAGATGAGCCAGAAGGGCACCAGCAGCGAGAAGAACGGCAGCTGCCGCCCGATCATCGCGGTGACAGCCATCAGGTCGTAGCCGTGCACCTTGGCCAGCGTGATGACCGGCGTGCCCAATGCGCCGAAGGCCACCGGCGCGGTGTTCGCGATGAGCGAGAGCCCCGATGCCGCCAGCGGCGAGAACCCGAGCCCGATGAGGATGGCCGCGGTGACGGCCACCGGCGTGCCGAAGCCCGCCGCGCCCTCGAAGAAGGCGCCGAAGGCGAACGCGATGAGCAGCAGCTGCAGGCGCCTGTCTTCGGTGATGCCGGCGATGGAGTCCTGCAGTATCTGGAAGCTGCCGTTCTGCTGCGTGAGCTGCTGCAGGAAGATGATGTTCAGCACGATCCAGCCGATGGGCAGCAGGCCGGTGATGCCGCCGAGAAAGGCGGCCTTGCCCGCCATGTCGGCCGGCATGCCGAAGGCGAACACCGCGATGAGCACCGCGCTCAGCAGGCCCAGCCCCGCCGCGTAGTGCGCCTTGACGTGAAGCAACCCCAGGCACACCAGCATCACCACCACCGGTATCGCGGCCAGCGCCGTCGATACGATCATGTTGCCGAAGGGGTTGTAAACCTGTTGCCAGACCATGCGCTCGTCTCCTGTTGTTTTGGGAATTCTTCTGAGCCGGTGCTTCGGCCGGGCAGGACCGGAAGCGTTCGCTACCATCCTACCCCGCTACCCCTCCCGACAAAAGATGGTTTCTCCGCGTCTCCCCTCGACACAGGGCCTGCAGGCCTTCGAGGCCGTCGCACGGCTGCGCAGCGTGAACCTCGCGGCCGAGGAGCTCGCCGTGACGCCCAGCGCCGTGAGCCACCGCATCCGCCAGCTCGAGCTGCTGCTCGGGCTCAAGTTCTTTACCGGCAGCGACTTCAGCCTCAGCGCCGACGGCATGGCCTACCTGGCGCGCGTGCGCGAGGCCATCGCGGCGCTGCGGCAGGTGCCGGGGCGCGAGCCCGAGTCGCAGGTGCGGCGGCTGCGCGTGGCCGTCACGCCTACCTTCTCGCGCCAGATGCTGCTGCCCCGGCTGGCGCGCTTTCGCGATGCCTACCCGAACATCGAGCTGATGCTGCAGGTGACCATGCCGGTGCGCAACACCACGGCGGAAGAAGCCGACATCGAGCTGCGCTTCGGCACCGGCCCCTTCCATGACCGCGAGTTCGTCCAGCTTCTGGCCGACGACGTCTCGCCGGTGTGCAGCCCCGCCTACCTAGAGCGCCACGGCCCCTTCGAAAGCTTCGAGACCGACGCCGAGGTGTCGCGCGCGCAACTGCTGCGCACGCCGCTGGAGTCGTGGCGCACCTGGTTCAAGGCCTGCGGCATCGGCCTGCCCGAGCCCGCCACGGGCCACCAGTTCAACGACCTCGGGCTGGCGCTCGATGCCGCCGCCGAGGACTTCGGCGTGGTGCTCATGCACCTGCGCCTGGGCAGCGCCTGGCTCGACAACGGCCGGCTGGTGCGGCTGTCGCGGCGCAGCGTGCCCTCGCCCAACGCCTACTTCCTGTGCTGGAAGCCGGGCGCCATGGAGCGGTGGGAGTGCGCCACCTTCGTCGAGTGGCTGCGCGAGGCGCTGCGCGAGCGGGCGAGCTGAATTCTTTTCAGCAGCAGGGTCGGAATTTTTCAGATGGCGCCCCTGGGCGCCTGCTGATAATGGCCGGTTAGCTTCCGCCGATCCACCACAAGAAACTGCAGGAGACCGCCCGTGTCCGACCTTTCCAAGATCACCAACATCGACGACCTGCGGGTGATCGCCAAGCGGCGCGTGCCGAAGATGTTCTACGACTACGCCGACTCCGGCGCGTGGACCGAGGGCACCTACCGCGCCAACGAGAGCGACTTCCAGAAGATCAAGCTGCGCCAGCGCGTGGCGGTGAACATGGAGGGCCGCTCGCTGCGCACCACCATGGTCGGCCAGGAGACCGCGATGCCCGTGGCCATCGCGCCCACCGGCCTCACCGGCATGCAGCACGCGGACGGCGAGATCCTGGGCGCGCGCGCGGCCAAGGCCTTCGGCATTCCGTTCACGCTGTCGACCATGAGCATCTGCTCGCTGGAGGACATCGCCGAGAACACCGGCCGCCATCCCTTCTGGTTCCAGCTCTACGTGATGAAGGACCGCGACTTCATCGAGCGCCTGATCGAGCGCGCCAAGGCCGCCAACGTGACCGCCCTGCAGCTAACGCTCGACCTGCAGATCCTCGGCCAGCGCCACAAGGACATCAAGAACGGCCTGACCGCGCCGCCCAAGCCCACCATCAAGAACCTCATCAACCTGGCCACCAAGCCGCGCTGGTGCATGGGCATGCTGGGCACGAAGCGCCGCACCTTCGGCAACATCGCGGGCCACGCCAAGGGCGTGAAGGACCTGTCGTCGCTCTCATCGTGGACCGCCGAGCAGTTCGACCCCGCGCTGAGCTGGGCCGACGTGGAATGGATCAAGAAGCTCTGGGGCGGCAAGCTGATCCTCAAGGGCATCATGGACGTGGAGGACGCGCGCCTGGCGGCCTCCAGCGGCGCCGACGCGCTCATCGTGTCGAACCACGGCGGCCGCCAGCTGGACGGCGCGCCCTCCTCCATCGCGGCGCTGCCGGCCATCGTCGACGCGGTGGGCACCGAGATCGAGGTGTGGATGGACGGCGGCATCCGCAGCGGGCAGGACGTGCTCAAGGCCCGCGCGCTGGGCGCCCGCGGCACGCTCATCGGCCGCAGCTTCCTCTACGGCCTGGGCGCCTTCGGGCAGGAAGGCGTGACGCGCGCGCTGCAGATCATCCAGAAGGAACTCGACATCACCATGGCCTTCTGCGGCCGCACGAACATCGACGAGGTCGATTCGAGCATCCTGCTGCCCGGTACTTTCTGATCCTGCCGAAGCCCCCGGGGAAGGCCATTCCGGGGGTAGGCCGATGCGGCATCGGCCGACACGCCGCCTTCCGGTGCCGGCGCAGAATGTTTTCGCAAACGACAACATCTGCCGCACGGCAAAGAACAGGACAGAAGGCACCATGAGCGCAGTCACGCCTACCTCGGGAGGCCCAGCGGCCTCTGCTTCATCTCCCCCGCACTACACGGCCGAAGAAAAACGCCACCGCGTCTTCGCGATCATGGCGGCCTCTTCCGGCAACCTGGTCGAGTGGTTCGACTTCTACGTGTATGCCTTCTCGGCGCTGTACTTCGCGCCGGCCTTCTTTCCCAAGTCCGACCCCACCGCGCAGCTGCTGAACACCGCCGGCGTGTTCGCGGCGGGCTTCCTCATGCGGCCCATCGGCGGCTGGCTCTTCGGCCGCCTGGCCGACCGTCTCGGGCGCAAGACCTCGATGCTGATCTCGGTGACGATGATGTGCGGCGGCTCGCTGGTCATCGCCTGCCTGCCCACCTATGCGCAGATCGGCGCGTGGGCGCCCTTCCTGCTGCTGGTCTGCCGGCTGTTCCAGGGCCTCTCGGTGGGCGGCGAATACGGCACCACAGCCACCTACATGAGCGAGGTGGCGCTGCGCGGGCAGCGCGGCTTCTTCTCGTCGTTCCAGTACGTCACGCTGATCGGCGGGCAGCTGCTCGCGGTGCTCGTCATCGTGGTGTTGGAGCAGCTGCTGACCGAGGCCGAACTCAAGGCCTGGGGCTGGCGCATTCCCTTCGTGATCGGCGCCATCGCGGCGGTGGTGGCGCTGCTGCTGCGCCGCACGCTGCACGAGACGCAGACCGACGAGGCCAGGAAGAACAAGGAAGCCGGCAGCATCGGCGGCCTCTTCAGGCACCACACGCCGGCCTTCCTCACGGTGCTGGGCTACACGGCCGGCGGCTCGCTGATCTTCTACACCTTCACCACCTACATGCAGAAGTACCTGGTGAACACGGTGCACCTGCCGATCAAGACGGCGAGCTACGTGATGACCTGCGCGCTCTTCGTCTACATGTGCATGCAGCCGGTGTTCGGCGCGCTCTCGGACCGCATCGGGCGGCGCAACAACATGCTGCTGTTCGGCGGCCTGGGCGCGCTGACGACCGTGCCCATCCTCACAGCGCTGCAGCACACCACGAGCCCCGTGCTGGCCTTCGTGCTCATCATCGCGGCGCTGGCCATCGTGAGCTTCTACACCTCGATCAGCGGCATCGTGAAGGCGGAGATGTTCCCGCCCGAAGTGCGCGCGCTGGGCGTGGGGCTGGCCTATGCGGTAGCGAACGCGATCTTCGGCGGCTCGGCCGAATACGTGGCGCTGGGCCTCAAGTCACTGGGGCACGAGTCGGCTTTCTTCTGGTACGTGAGCGCGATGATGGTCGTCGCCTTCCTCGTGAGCCTGAGGCTGCCGAGGCAGGCGAGTTACCTGCATCACGATCACTGACGCAGGAAAAGGGAGAAGAAAAAAGAGCCGGGGCTGGTTATCCGGCCTCGCCCAGCCGCTCGGCCACCTGCTGCTTGCCCAGACCGCGCACGGCGGCGAGGCTTTCGAGCTGCGCGGCGCGGGGGCGTGCCTTGCCCTGCTCCCAGTGGTAGATCGTCTGGCCCGATACGCCCACCAGCTTCCCGTAGGAAGCGGCGGAAATACCCAGCTTCTCGCGGTGGGCAGCCAACCGGCCAGGGCTGAACCGGCGCTTGGGGCTGTCGTCTCCAGCCTCCTCCGGTGCGCTCGCGCGCGAATTGCGGGCCGTGCCCTTGGCGACGTTGCGCAGCTCCTTCTCCAGCGAACTCACCTGGCGGCGCAGCGCCGCGATGGCCGCGCGATGGTGAACGGATGCCTTCTTGAGGGTTTCCATTTCCGCGCGAACTTCCTTGCGGGCGACACGCGAAATCTCGGATTTCAGAATGGATGCGATGTTTGGCATGCCCGGCATTTTGCCCAGCAAATGTAAACATATGGCAAAAATCTCAAATCCGGATCAAAAAAGAATCTTTTGATTACAACCGGAAGATGCGCGTCATTTCGACCCACTTCTCGCCTTCCGGCGTCCATGGCGTGGGCGCCTGGAACTTCCACATGAGCTCTTCCCATTCGGCGATCTTCGGGTTGCCGCGCGTCGCGAGCGCCATTGCCGCAGGGTCGTAGCGCGCGTCGTCGGTCTCCATCAGCATCACCATCCGCGTGCCGAGCCGATGGATTTCCATGGCCGTCACGCCGTGCAAATTCAGATGCGCGCGCACCTCGGGCCAGATATCTCGGTGATAAGCCTCGTATTCGGCGATGAGGGCCGGGTCGTCCTTCAAATCCAGAGCCAGGAAATGGCGCATGGGCAATTCCAATCGGAAAGAGGAGAGGATCAGGTCAGCGCCCGGTCCAGATGCGTATAGCCGCCGTCCACGAACACCCATTGCCCGGTCGTGTGCGAGGCACGCTCGGACAGGAGGAACACGACGCTGTCGGCGATCTCCTCGGGGGTCGTCATGCGACGGCCGAGAGGGATCTTGTCGGTGATGTCGGCCAGCTTGCGGTCGGGCTCGTCGAAGGCGGAAATCCAGCGCTGGTAGAGCGGCGTCATCACCTCGGCCGGAATCACCGCGTTCACGCGAACGCCGTCTTCCAGCAACGAAGCGGCCCACTCGCGCGTGAGCGACAGCTGCGCGCCCTTGGCCGCCGTGTAGCCGCTGGTGTTGCCCTGCCCCGTTACCGCCGTCTTCGAAGAGATGTTGACGATGGCGCCCTTGCTTGCCTTCAGGTGCGGCAGGCAGTGGTGCGCCATCACGTAGCAATGGATCAGGTTGCGTTCGAGCGAGGCGACGAAGGCATCACGCCCCGCCTCCAGTCCCACGCTGTCGTTCACGCCCGCGTTGTTGACCAGCCCGTCGATGCGGCCGAACTCTGCAGCCGTATCGCCGATGGCCTTGGCGCACGCGGCCTCTTCCATCAGTTCCAGCTGGAAGAAGCGCGTGCGCGGCTGCAGCTTGCGAAGCCCTTCCTCGAAAGATGCATCGAGCGGGTTCTTGCCGAGGATCACCGGCACCGCGCCTTCCTGCGCCAGCGTCGTCGAGATGGCCGCGCCGATGCCGCTGCCGCCGCCGGTGACGATCACCACCTTGTCTTTCAGGTTCAGGTCCATGTCGTGCGATGCCTTTCCTTCTTATCCGCGAAAGCGGTACTGCTCCAGCGATTGCGGCTTCATCTCGATCGAGAAGCCCGGCCCCTTCGGCGGCATGTAGGCCGCGTTGCGGACCTCGCAAGGCTCCACGAAATGCTCGTGCAGATGGTCGACGTACTCGGCCACCCGCCCCTCGCGCGTGCCGGAGATGCAGAGGTAGTCGATCATCGAGAGGTGCTGCACGTATTCGCACAGCCCCACGCCGCCCGCATGAGGGCACACGGGCAGCTTGTACTTCGCGGCCATCAGCATCACCGCGAGGATCTCGTTCACGCCGCCGAGACGGCAGGCGTCGATCTGCACCACGTCGATGCCGCCGCGCATGATGAACTGCTTGAACATGATGCGGTTCTGGCACATCTCGCCCGTGGCCACCTTCACGGGCGCGATGCCCTCGCGGATCCTGCGGTGGCCCTCCACGTCGTCGGGGCTGGTGGGCTCCTCGATGAACCACGGCTTGGCAAAGGCGAGCTGCCGCACCCAGTCGATGGCCTGGCCCACCTCCCAAACCTGGTTGGCGTCGATCATCAGGTGCCGATCCGGGCCGAGCACCTCGCGCGCCACCTTCAGGCGGCGGATGTCGTCCTGCAGGTCGCGGCCCACCTTGAGCTTGATGTGGCTGAAGCCCGCGTCGATCGCTTCCTGCGCGAGCCGCCGCAGCTTCTCGTCGGGGTAGCCCAGCCAGCCGGCGGAGGTGGTGTAGCAAGGGTAGCCCTCGGCCTTCAGCGTGGCGATGCGTTCCTGCTTGCCCTTCGATGCCTCGCGCAGCAATGCGAGCGCCTCGTCGGGCGCGATGCAGTCGGTGATGTAGCGGAAGTCGACGCAGCGCACCAGTTCCTCGGGTGACATGTCGGCCACCAGCTGCCACACGGGCTTGCCTTCGGACTTGGCCCACAGGTCCCACATCGCGTTGACCACGGCGCCCGTCGCCAGATGGATCGCGCCCTTGTCGGGGCCGATCCAGCGCAGCTGGCTGTCGGAGGTCACATGCCGCCAGAAGCGGCCCATGTCCTCGGCCACCCATGCGAGATCGAGCCCCACGACCAGGTGGCTCATCGCCTCGATGGCCGCGCAGCAGATCTCGTTGCCCCGGCCGATGGTGAACGTGAGGCCATGACCTTCCAGCCCCGGCTGGTCGGTCTCGAGAACGACGTACGCCGCCGAGTAGTCCGGATCGGGATTCATCGCATCGGAGCCGTCCAGATGCTGCGAGGTGGGAAAGCGCACGTCGAGCACGCGCATGGAGCGGACGATGGTCATGACAACTGCCGGCAGGGGAAAGGAGGCTCCTTCGGGGAACACCGCCGGAACCGGCTTTGCCGGGCCGCAGGTGTTGCCCCCTGGAAGGGGGTTGGCGAAGCGACACGAAGTGCGCGCAGCCTGGGGGTCAGTCATAGAGCACCGCAGCGATCTTGGGGTCGGCGATGTTGGTCTTGTCGTACCAGAAGAAGCCGGTGTCGACGATCTTCGGCAGCTTCTCGCCCTTGACGGCCTTCACCGCCATCTCGACGGTCTTGTAGCCCATGCCCACCGGGTTCTGCGTGATGGCGCCGGCCATGCTGCCGTCCATGATCGCGTTCTTCTGCTGCTTGCCCGAGTCGTAGCCGATGATCACGACCTTGCCGGTGCGCTTCATCTCCTTCACGCCGTTGACCACGCCGATGGCCGAGCCCTCGTTGGCGCCGAAGATGCCCTTGATGTTGGGCGATGCCTGCAATATCGACTTGGTGATCTCGGTCGACTTCAGCTGGTCGCCGCCGCCGTACTGCACGCTCACGATCTTGATGTTGGGGTAGGTCGACTTAATGCGGTTGACGAAGCCGTCGCGCCGGTCGACTCCGGTGCGGCTGGTCTGGTCGTGCACCACCAGCGCCACCTCGCCGCTCTTGCCGATGAGCTCGGCCATCTTGTCGGCAGCCAGCGCGGCGGCGGCCTTGTTGTCGGTGGTGGTCGTGGTCACCGGAATATCGCTGTCCACGCCTGAGTCGAAAGCCACCACCGGGATCTTCGCGGCCTGCGCCTTCTTCAGCAGCGGAATGGCGGCCTGGCTGTCGAGCGCGGCGAAGCCGACGGCCTGCGGCTTCTTGGCGAGCGCGGCCGAGAGCATGTCGATCTGCTTGTCGACCATGGCCTCGGTCTCGGGGCCTTCGAAGCTCACCTTCACCTTCAGGTCCTTGGCGGCCTGCTCGGCGCCCGACTTCACGGCCTGCCAGAACTGGTGCTGGAAGCCCTTGGACACGAGCGGGATGTAGATCTCCTGCGCCTGCTGTGCCTGCGCGAAGCCGGCCATGCCGGCGATCACCGCGCCCAGCGTGTACGCAACGGCTGTTCTTCTCTGGATCATGCGAAGTCTCCTGCGGTTGTAAGGAACGGACGGATCGAAAACTCAGGGAATTCAGTGCGCCTTGCTGCCGCTGCGGCGGCGCAGGATGTCGGCGTACACGGCCAGGATGATGATCACGCCCGTGACCACCGTCTGCCATTCCTGCGCGACCGAGAGAATGCGCAGGCCGTTGGTGAGCACGCTCATGATGAAGGCGCCGATGATGGTTCCCACGATGGTGCCGGTGCCGCCGCTGAGCGAGGTGCCGCCGATGACCACCGCCGCGATGGCGTCGAGCTCGTAGCCCTGCCCCAGCGCCGGCTGCGCCGAATTCAGCCGCGACGCGATCAGCAGCCCCGCGATGCCGCAGATGCCGCCGCTCACCGTGTAGACCACGATCTTCCAGAAGTCGGTGTTCACGCCCGACAGGCGCACCGCCTCCTCGTTGCTGCCGAGCGCGAAGGTGTAGCGCCCGAGGATCGTCCTGTTGAGCACGATGCTCGCGGCCACCGCCACCAGGAACAGGATGAGCACCGCATTGGGAATGGGCAGCGCCGGCACGATGTCGCCGATCAGCGAGTCCTGCGAGATGGCGGTGAAGCCCGGCGTGTCGTTGAAGTAGATCGGCTTGGTGCCCGAGATCACCAGCGACAGGCCCTTGAGCAGCATCATCATGCCCAGCGTCGCGATGAAGGGCGGGATCTTCAGCTTGGCGATCAGCAGCCCCGAGACGAAGCCGCTGAGCGCGCCGAAGAAGATGGCCGCGCAGATGCCCAGCCACAGCGGCATGCCCATGTAGGTGAGCACCACGCCGGTCATGACGGCGCAGAAGGTCATCAGCGTGCCCACCGACAGGTCGATGCCCGAGGTGATGATGACGAAGGTGCAGGCGATGGCGAGCACGCCGTTCACCGCGGTCGACTGCAGGATGCCCACGAGGTTGTCGGCCTGCAGGAACTGCGGCGACGCGAAGCTGAAGAACACCATCAGCGCGACGAGGCTGGCGAAGGCCAGCAGCTTCTGCCGCGTGGCGGGCCGGAAGAGCCGGGACTTCAGCGTCCTCAGCGAGAAACCGGGGCTGACGGCGGTGGCGGTCGGGGTCGTCAAGGGGAGTCTCCAGTCGTGGTCATGGGTGGTCATGGAGCGAAGGCCGCGGCTTCGCGCCGGGTGGCGAGCTGCATGATCTTTTCCTGCGAGGCTTCGCGCGCCGAGAGCTCGCCGGTGATGCGGCCCTCGCACATCACGAGCACGCGGTGGCTCATGCGCAGCACCTCGGGCAGCTCCGAGGAAATGATGACGATGGCCTTGCCCTGCGCGGCCAGTTCGTTGAGCAGGCGGTAGATCTCGGCCTTGGCGCCCACGTCGATGCCGCGCGTGGGCTCGTCGAAGAAGAGCACGTCGCAGTCGCGCAGCAGCCACTTGGCGATGACGATCTTCTGCTGGTTGCCGCCCGACAGCAGCCGCACCTGCTGGCGCACCGAAGGCGTCTTGATGCCGAGCTGCCGCACGTAGCGCTCGCCGGCCGACTCCACCGCCGCCTGGTCGATGAAGAAGCCCGCCGACAGGAAGCTCCTCATGCTCGCCAGCGCGATGTTGGTTTCCACGTCCATGCCGGTGGCCAGGCCGAAGTGCTTGCGGTCTTCCGACAGGTAGCCGATGCCATGGGCCACCGCGTCTTCCGGCGAGCGGATCGACACCTTGCGGCCCCGCACGAAGACTTCTCCCGCCTCGATGCGGTCGGCACCGAACACGGCGCGCGCCAACTCGGTGCGGCCCGCGCCCATCAGCCCCGCAAAGCCCAGGATCTCGCCGCGCCGCAGCACGAAGCTCGCGTCGCGCACCATCGACCCGCGGCGGATGCCCCTGGCCTCGAGCACGATCTCGTTGCCGGAAGTGTCGGGCATCTCGTGCTCGGCCTCCGCGAGCTGGCGGCCCACCATCATGGCGATGAGCGTGTCCATCGGCGTGTCCGCCATCGGCACGGTGGCGATGTACTGGCCGTCGCGCATCACGGTCACGCGGTCGGCGATGCGCTTGAGCTCATCCATCTTGTGCGAGATGTAGACCACAGCCACGCCGCGCGAGCGCAGGTGCCCGATGATGCGGAACAGGTCGGCCACCTCCTCGTTGTTCAGCGCGGCGGTGGGCTCGTCCATGATGAGCACGCGCGAATCGAAAGACAGCGCCTTGGCGATCTCCACCATCTGCTGCCTGGCCACCGTGAGTTCCCCCACCGGCGTGCGCGGGTCGAGCTTCAGGTTCATGCGCTCGAAGATGCGCTGCGCCTCGCAGCACATGGCCTCCTCGTCGATGAAAAGGCCGAAGCGCCCGCGCGGCTCGCAGCCGATGAAGATGTTCTGCGCGGCGCTCAGGTGGTTCATCAGGTTGAGCTCCTGATGGATGATGCCGATGCCCAATGCCTGCGCGGCGCGCGGGCTCTCGATGTCCACGGGCCGACCGTCGAGCAGCACCTCGCCCGAGTCCTTTCGGTACACGCCCGCCAGCACCTTCATCAGCGTGGACTTGCCCGCGCCGTTCTCGCCCATGAGCGCATGCACCTCGCCGGGCAGCAGCTCGAACTGCACCTTGTCGAGTGCACGCACGCCGGCGAAGGCCTTGCTCAGGTCGCGGATGGAGACGACGGGTTGCGTCATTGGCTTTCCTGGTGGGATGGCAGGCCGTAGAAGCGCTGCGCGGTGCCGTGCCACACCTGGGCCTGCTCGTGCGGGGAAAGGCCGCCGATGCAGGCTTCGCTCACGGCGATCCAGCCCGCGTAGTCGCCGGCCAGCGTGAGCACGGGCCAGTCGCTGCCCCACATCAGCCGCGCGGGGCCGAAGACCTCGAGCAGGTGCTCCCACACGGGGCGCACCGCTCGCGCGACGGCATCCGCATCGCGCTGCATCGCGGGCGGCGCCTCGGTCCAAAGGCCCGAGAACTTGCAGCAGACCTGGGGCAGCGCGGCCAGGGCCGAGATGTCTTCGCGCCAGCGGGCGAATTCTTCGCCGCCGTGCGCGCCCACCGGCGGCTTGGCCGCATGGTCGATCACCATTGGCAGTTGCGGCCACAGCTTCGCGAACTGCAGGAGCCACGGAAGGTGCCGTGGATTCACGAGCGCGTCGAAGCGCAGGCCAAGCGTCAGCATGGCGTTCACCGCATCGCGGTGCGGGCGGCGCGCGATCCAGTCGTCGTCGGGCAGGTCCTGCAGCATCGGCCGCACGCCCTTGAACTTGGGATGTTGCGCCATCCGCTCCAGCGAGGCGGCGGCGTCGGGCCGGCTCAGGTCGACCCAGCCGACCACGCCGCCGATCTCGTCGCGGCTGCCCGCGAGGTCGAGCATGAAGTCGGTCTCGGCATGGGAATCGGCGGCCTGCACGAGCACGGTGCGGCTCACGCCGTGGGCCTGCAGCAGCGGCGCCAGGTCTTCGGGCATGAAGTCGCGCAGCAGCGGCGCCAGCGCGGGTACGTCGGCGCGCAGCCACGTGTAGTCGCCGCGCGCGGGCCGCCAGAAGTGCTGATGCGAGTCGATGCGCTGGATCATTTTTCGGGTCGCTCGCAGCAGGTTTGCCGGTCGCCTTGTCTCTTTAGTCCATTACTGAACATAGTATTTACATACGAACTTTCTGCGTCAACCTTCCCTCATGAGTGCTTTCCCGTAGAACGAAACTTGCAAGCCACGTCTCTTGCTGGTGAAATTCATTGGTGAACAAAAACATTCAAATTGATAACTCGAGCAAGCCCTCCGACGACCAGGAGCCGCAGGATCGCTACCGCGCCCCCGCGCTCGACAAGGGCCTGGACATCCTCGAACTGCTCGCCGACCAGCCCGAGGGCCTGACGCGCGGCGAGATCGTGAAGGCGCTGGACCGCGGCCCGAGCGAGATCTACCGAATGCTGGAGCGGCTGGTGGCGCGGCAGTACGTGCTGCGCTCGCTCGCGGGCGACCGCTACAGCCTGAGCCTGAAGATGTTCGACCTGGCCCACCGCTACCCGCCGAACCACAGGCTGGTGACGCAGGCGCTGCCCGTGATGGACCGCTACGTGAGGGAAGCCGAGCAGTCGTGCCATCTGGGCGTGTACGACCGGGGCAACGTGCAGATCGTGGCGCAGGTCAACAGCCCCGCCGCGAGCAGCATGACGGTGCGGCCTGGCACGCGCGTGAACCTGCTCGACACCGGCTCGGGCCAGGTGCTGCTGGCCTGCGAATCGGAAGAGCGGCGCCGGCAGATGCTGGCCGAGCACGTCGCGCTCGACGGCGAAGTGCAGATTCCGCCCGACGAGCTGGAGCACATGCTGGAGGCCGTGCGCGCCACCGGCTACCGGCAGCGCGAGAGCATGCAGTATTTCGGGGTGATCGACATCTCCTGTCCCATCCTCGGCCCGCGCGGGCATGCGCTGGCGGTGCTCACCACGCCGTACATCCGTCGCATCGACCGGCATGCGATTCCGTCGCTGGACCGCGCGCGCGAGCTGATGCTGCAGGCCGCGCGCGATCTCTCGCTGCTGGCGAACGCCTGACTGATCAGCCCTGCGCCGCCTTCTACGGTTTCGGTGGCTTCTTCTTTTTCTCCGTACGCCCGCCGATCGCGCCCGATGCGGCGGCGCCGAGGATGCGCCGGAAGGTCGGGCACTCCATGTGGCTGGGCGCGCGGCAGACGGCCGCATGGCGCAGGCCGTCGCGCATCGCGCTCAGGTTGCGGATCGTGCGGTCGAGTTCGTCCGCCTTGGCGCCGAGCATGAGCCGGTCGATGCGCGGCTGCCCGTTGGGGCCGAACATGCGCGCGATCTCGTCGAGCGAGAAACCGGCGGCGCGGCCCAGCGCGATCAACGCCAGCCGCTCCAGCACGCCGTCGTCGAAAGTACGGCGCAGGCCCAGGCGCCCGGTGGAGGCGATCAGCCCCTTCTCGTCGTAATAGCGCAGCGTAGACGCGGGCAGGCCGGAGCGCCTGGCCACTTCGGCGATATCCATGTGCTTCCTCCTCTTGACTTCAAGCCGGCTTGAATTTGCATAGTGCGGCTTCCGCCTCGCGAAGGCAAGCAAGAGGAAACGATCATGGAGAAAACCATGCAAGCAAACACGCAAGCGGCCGGCGACGAACAAGCCAGGCTCTGGAACGGCCCGGCCGGCAACGCCTGGGTCGATGCCCAGCAGACGCTGGACCGGCTTTTCGAGCCCCTGGAGAAACTGCTCGTCGAGGCCACCTGCGCCACCGGCGCGACCCGCGTTCTCGACGTCGGCTGCGGTACCGGCGGCACCACGCTGGCCATCGCGCGCAAGCTGGGTGCCGGCGCCGAGTGCACCGGCATCGACATCTCGCAGCCGATGATCGCCGCCGCCCGCAACCGCGCCGGCCGCGACGGAATTTCCGCCCGCTTCATATGCGCGAACGCGCAGACCCAAGCCTTCGAGCCCGCGAGCTTCGACGGCATCGTCTCGCGCCTTGGCGTGATGTTCTTCGACGACCCCGTGCGCGCCTTCGCCAACCTGCTGCATGCGGCGAAGCCCGGCGCCGCGCTGCGCTTCATCGCATGGCGAAGCGCGGCCGAGAACCCGTTCATGACCACCGCCGAGCGCGCGGCCGCGCCGCTGCTGCCGCAGTTGCCGCCTCGGCAGCCGGGCGCGCCGGGCCAGTTCGCCTTCGCGGACGACCAGCGGGTGCAGGCCATCCTCGAGAAAAGCGGCTGGCGCCACATCGACATTCAGCCCGTCGACCTGCCCTGCACGCTGCCCGAGAAAGAACTCGTCGGTTACCTGAGCCGCCTCGGCCCTGTCGGCATCGCGCTGCTGCAGGCCGACGACGAGACGCGCGCACGGGTCATCGATACGGTGCGCGCCGCCTTCGAGCCGTACGTGCACGGCGACGAGGTCCGCCTGACCGCCGCCTGCTGGCTGGCCGTCGCACGCGCACCGGAGAAGGGGCATGCCGATGCCTGAGACCGCGAAGCTGCCCGCCGATGCACTGGTCGGCCGACGGATCGCCTGGATGCCGCGCGGCCGCTTTTCTTCACACCGGCTGCGCGGCGGCCTGAAGCTCAGGCGAACAGCTTTCCGTTGAGCGCGATGCGCACCGTCTTCACCGTGAGAACCGCCAGCGCCAGGTTCAACGCGACCAGCAGCACCACCGCAACCACCCACAACGGGGCGCTCGCACGCGACTCGGCGTACTTCAGCGCGGCATTGGCCAGCGCCGCCATCGGGAAGCCGATCGCCCACCAGCTCGGCGAGAACGTCGCGCCGCGACGGAACACCTTCGGCGCCACCACCGCGAAGATGAAGAGGCCGAAGTAGAAGAGCATCGAGGCGAAGCGGTCGATCTCGCCGACGATGTTGGTGTAGGCCAGGAAGCCCACGGCGAAGGGCGCCACCAGGATCATCAGCGAAGGCTCCATGGCGGGGGCGAGCGGGTCGCGGTGCACGAGCCGGCCGATGATCATCGTGAAGAGCACGAGCGCCAGCACGGCGCCGATCGCGCTCGCAGCCAGGTTGACTTCGCCGGCCCACGCCATCGGCATGTGGGCGCCGGTGACGGGAATGTCGAGCGTCGCCACGCCCGGGATGATCCAGGCCGGCACGGCGAGCGACGCGTCCACCTGGCCCTTCAGCAGCCGCGACAGCGCGACGAAGCTCAGCGCGAAGGTCGCGAGCAGGCCCACGGCCCAGGCGAAGTGCGCGACGGGTGGGCTGTAGGGCGCGATCACCACCGACAGCAGCAGCACCGAGATCGCGATCGTGCCGAAGAAGTTGCCCGCCACCGGGTGCCTGAACTCGGCCTGCACCGCCTGAGGGTGCCTGGCAAGCTTCATCAGGTAGCCCGCCGAGATCAGCACGAACACCCCCAGCGCGAAGGCTCCGACGGCCTCGCCGACGATAGCCGGCGCGCCCAGGCCTTCATGCGCGAGCCGCCAGGCGAGGGCCAGGCCCGACAGCCCCATCACGGAGGCGAAGAGGTTGACCGGGAGATTGCGCACGGAGGCCTGCGCGCGCGGCGCGGCCGCCGCGACGGGCGAAAGCACCGGGGAAGACGGATTCAGAGCCTGTTCTTGCATGTTGTTCTCCTTGGCTGGATTTGCATTAGTTGGTATTTTCCGCCAGACTCACCGGGCCATCTCCCTCAACTCACGGCGTTTTCCGCCAATCCCCGGGCCTTGTCAGCCATGCGCATCGCCATCCTCGCCTTTCCCCGTTTCCAGCTGCTCGACATCGCCGGGCCCGCCGACGTCTTCGCCGAAGCCTCGCACCAGCTCGGCAATCCGCGCGCCTACCAGGTGCAGGTGATCGGCACCAAGGCAGGCGTGCTCAAGAGCAGCGGCGGCCTGAAGCTGGCCGTCGACGCCACCGTGGAAACGCACCGCGGCGCCATCGACACCCTGCTGGTCGCGGGCAGCCCCCGCATCGAGGACATGGAAAGCGACACGCAGTTGCAAGACTGGCTCCGGCGCCAGGCGGGCGCCGTTCGGCGCTACGGCTCGGTGTGCTCCGGCGCCTTCGTGCTGGCGGCCTCGGGGCTGCTCGACGGAAAGCGCGTCGCGACCCACTGGAACGTCGCCACCGGCCTCGCGGCCGCGTACCCGCGTGCGCGCGTGGAGGCGGACGCCATCTACGTGAAGGACGGCAATCTCTTCACCTCGGCCGGGGTCACGGCCGGCATGGACCTCGCGCTCGCGATGGTGGAGGAAGACCACGGCCGCGAGCTGGCGCTACGCGTGGCGCGCCAGCTGGTGATGTTCCTCAAGCGCCCTGGCGGCCAGAGCCAGTTCAGCGCCCACCTCGCAGCCCAGACCTCGGAGCGATCCGCCATGCGCGAGGTGCAGGACCACGTGCTCGCGAACCTGAAGGACGACCTGTCCGTGCCCGCCCTCGCCGCGCGCGCGGGCATGAGCGAGAGAAGCTTCGCGCGCATCTTCCGCAGCGAGACGGGAACGACGCCCGCCGAGTTCGTGGAGAACGCGAGGATCGACGCCGCCCGCCGCCTGGCCGAGGAGTCGGACGCGCCGGCCAAGCGCCTGGCCGACGCGGTGGGCTACGCGAACGTCGACGGCTTCCGGCGCGCGTTCTCGCGGCGCCTGGGGGTCAGCCTGGTGGAGTACCGCAGGCGCTTCGCGACGTGAGGCGGCGGTAGCACCGCCTCTCGCCCATCGATAGGGTCCTTCGCCTTGCCGCTTCTCAACACGCCGGTGGCCCGCTCGCCGCGCCTGGTGCCGCCTGCGCCAGGTGGCCGCCCACCGTCGAGAGCAGGCCACGCAGCCAGCGATGGGCGCCCTGGTGCTGCGAGCGCTCGTGCCACAGCTGGTAGAAACGCATGCGCGGAAAGCCCTCCGGCGCATCCACGCACACCACCGGCAGGCTGCGCGTGAACTGCCCGGCGAAGTGGCGCGCGGTGGTGAACACGAGGTCGCTCTCGGCCACGAGGTAGGGCGCCATCGCGTAATAAGGCACGAAGACGCGCGCGTCGCGCGTCTGCCGCAGCCCCGCCAGGTGGCTGTCGACCACCGCGCGGTGTGACTTGGCGAACGGCGTGGGCACCACGTGCGCGGCCGCGAGGTAGCGCGGCAGCGTCATCGCGCCCGGCGCGGCCAGCGGGTTGCGCGGGCTCATCATGCACACCAGCTCGTCCTCGATCAGCAGCGACAGGTGCATGCGCTCGGGCGGCAGCGGCCAGTTGCCGATCACGATGTCGAGCTCTCCCTGCGCCAGAGAGCGCTCGTAGTCGTAGCCGGGCGTCAGCGGGTGGACCAGCAGGCGCGCCTGCGGCGCCTCGGCGCGGAAGCGCGCCACCACCTCGGCCATGAAGCTCGCGGCCAGGTAGTCCGGCGTAGCGATGGTGAAGGTCATGGTGCTGGAGGCGGGCTCGAAGCGCTCGGGGCCGGCCAGCATGCGGTCGATTTCGCCGAGCACCTCGCGCGCGCTGTCGCGCAGCTGCAGCGCCCGTGCGGTGGGCACCATGCCGCCGCGCTCGCGCACCAGGATGGGGTCTCCGAAGGCGTCGCGCAGGCGCCGCAGGGCCGCGCTGACGGCCGGCTGCGTCTGGTTCATGCGGACCGCGGCGCGAGAAACGCTGCGCTCGGCCACCAGCACCGCCAGCACGCGCAGCAGGTGGATGTCGACAAGGTCCTGGCTTCTGGTCATGTGTGTAGGGGTTCGACCGGATGGCGCGCCGCCGCGGGTCGCGACCTATCGCTCTGGTTTATGCCGCACATTCCGCGCGCCGTGCGCGCGGCCGGACCATTGTGCCTACAGTGCCCACGCAGGCGGCGCTCCTTTTGCCGGCCCGGATCGCAGTGCCCCACACCAAGGACCTGGAGAAAAGCATGACATCGACCACAGCGGCCGCATCCGCCCGGCCTTCCGACACCCCGTCCGAGCTGGACGGGGTCTACCGCAAGATCATCTGGCGGCTCATTCCCTTCCTGATGCTGCTGTGGGTGCTGGCCTGGATCGACCGGGTCAACATCGGCTTCATCAAGCTCACCATGCTCGACGAGCTCAAGTGGAGCGAGGCCATGTACGGCCTGGGCGCGGGCATCTTCTTCCTGGGCTACTTCTTCTTCGAGGTGCCCAGCAACCTGCTGCTGCAGCGCATCGGGGCCAAGAAGACCATCATGCGCATCACCATCGGCTGGGGCCTGACCTCCATCGCCACGATGTTCGTGAAGACGCCGGAGATGTTCTATTTCCTGCGCTTCCTGCTGGGCGTGTTCGAGGCCGGCTTCTACCCGGCATCATCCTGTACCTGACCTACTGGTTCCCCAACGACCGGCGCGCCAAGGCCTTCGGCATGTTCATGTCGGCCTCCGCGTTCGCGGGCGTGATCGGCGGGCCGCTGGCCGGCACCATCATGACCGGCATGCACGGCGTGAACGGCTGGTCGGGCTGGCAGTGGGTGCTGCTGCTGGAGGGCATTCCCTCGGTCATCGCCGGCTTCGTCACGTACTTCTACCTGACCGACAGGCCCGAGCAGGCCAACTGGCTCACGGCGCGCGAACGCCAGCTGGTGCACGAAGACCTGGAACGCGACGGCCGCTCGCTGGGCCAGCGCGAGCACAGCATGCTGGCCTCGCTCAGGAGCGGGCGCATCTGGCTGCTGATCCTGATCTTCTTCTGCATCATCGCAGCCAATTCCTCGCTGACCTTCTACGGCCCCACGCTGGTCAAGGAAGTGGGCTTCGCCAGCCCGGTCGCGGTGGGCTGGATCATGGCCGTGGCCTACCTGTGCGGCGCCATCGGCATGATCTGGAACGGCTTCCACTCCGACAAGCAGCAAGAGTCGCGCTGGCACTGCGGCCTGGCCGCGGCGCTGGGCGCAGTGTCGCTGCTGGGCGTGGCGCTCTTCCTCGGGCACAGCGCGCTGGCCGTGCTGGTGGGCCTGACGCTGGCCATCGTCGGCACCATGAGCGCCATCCCCGTGTTCTGGCAGATGCCCAACCGCTTCCTGGCCGGCACCGCGGCAGCGGGCGGCGTGGCGCTGATCAACTCCATCGCCAACCTGGCGGGCTTTGGCGCGCCCTGGATGCTGGGCCTGATCAAGACCTCCACCGGCAGCCTCTCGCCCGGCCTGTACGTGGTGGCGGCGGTGGAGATCTGCGCCACCTTGCTGATCCTGGCCTGCGTGCCCTCGCACCGCAGGCAGCCGGCCGCGGCACGCTGAGCGGAAACCATCGCGCCAGCCATCACCGAGAACGACCGATGCCCCTCACCACCACCCGCCTGGACCTGGCCGCGCTCAATGCGATGGACCGCGACGCCTTCGTCGCCGCCGTCGGGCCGACCTTCGAGAACTCCCCCTGGGTCGCGCAGGCCGCGTGGGCGCGCCGCCCCTTCGCCGACGTCGACGCGCTGCATGCCGCGATGCTCGACGTCGTGCGGCAGGCGCCGCAGGAGCGCCGCATCGCCTTCCTCTGCGGCCACCCCGAGCTGGCGGGCCGCGAAGCCCAGTCCGGCACGATGACGGCCGAGTCCGTCGGCGAGCAGCGCAGCGCCGGGCTCGACGCGCTCAGCCGCGACGAACTGGGCGAGATGCAGCGCCTGAACCGCGCCTACCGCGAGCGCCACGGCTTCCCCTTCATCATCGCCGTGCGCCGCAACACCAGGCAGCAGATCTTCGAGGCGATGCGCATGCGCACGGCGGCGAGCACGGAAACCGAGCAGCGTGCCGCGCTCGACCAGATCGGCCTCATCACCCGCGGGCGCATCGACGCCCTGCTGGACGGCTGAAGCCTCCGGCGCGCCTCCCCTTCCCTACTACTGGTTCTTCGACGCCGCGCAGCGCTACCGCGTGCCGATGCTGTGCGCGCCCTGGCTCTTTTCAACCTACCGCGGCAGCCGATTCGCCGCAGGAGTTTCTGCAGATGTCCCATCCCGATCAAGACTCGGAGAAGTACATGGTCGACGCCATCCGGCTGGCCATGCGCAACGTGCGCGAACGCAGGACCTGGCCCTTCGGCGCCGTGCTGGTGCGCGACGGCAAGGTGCTGGCGCGGGCGGTCAACGAGGTCGACGCGCTGTGCGACCCCACGGCCCATGCCGAGATGCAGGCGGTGCGCACCGCCGCCAAGGCGCAGGGCGGCACCGACCTGTCGGGCAGCGTGGTGTACGCCAGTGGCTACCCGTGCCCCATGTGCCTCACGGCCATGTACCTGGCCGGCGTGAAGGAGGTGTACTACGCCTACTCCAACGAAGACGGCGAGCCGCACGACCTCTCGGCCGAACGCGGCTACCTGGAGATCGCGCGGCCGCTGGAGCAGCGCGAGATGCCCGTGCGATCACTGCCCGTGCGCGACGAGGGCGAAGACCTGTACGAGGCCTGGTCGCGCTCGATGCGCTGAACGCAGGCCCCGGGGCGGCATTAGGGCCTGTTCACACTATTTCCGGGGTCGCGTTGGTGCTCCAAGGGGCTGGCTGCAAGGCGCCCGTGCGCAGCAAGGCTGAAGCCTTGCAAGCGCGGGCAACGCCGCAGACGGCCCCTTGGAGCGCCAACCCTACGGGAAGGGCAGCAAGGGCGGGCCACTCGGCGTTGCGCTCCTAGCGTGTGCGCATGCACACGCATCGTCACGCGCCTTGATTGGCCCGCCCTTGCTGCCCTTCGCGACCCCGGAAATAGTGTGAACAGGCCCTAGTCCGCGTACACGCCGGCCGCCTTGATCACCGGCGTCCACTTCGCGATCTCGTCGATCACGAACTTCTTGTGGCCCGCCGGCTCTACGCGCCCGTCCGTCGCCACCACGGCGCCGAGCTGCTCCTCGCGATGGATGAAGTCCGGGTCCTTCAGCGCGAGCTTCACCGCATCGTTGAGCTTCTTCAGCACCGGCGCGGGCGTGCCCTTGGGCGCGTACAGGCCGTGCCAGATCGTGACCTGGAAGTTCTTCAGGCCGGCCTCGTCGAGCGTGGGCAGGTCCTTCAGCATCGGCAGCGCGAGGCGCTTCGAGGTGGTGACCGCGAAGGCCTTCACCTTGCCCGCCTGGATATGCGGCGTGGTGTTGGTGGTCTGGTCGCACAGCAGGTCGATCTGGCCACCGATCAGGTCGGTGATGGCGGGCGCGGTGCCCTTGTAGGGCACGGGCGTCATCTCCGTCTTCGTCGCGCTCTGGTACAGCAGCCCGCACAGGTGCGAGGCCGAGCCCACGCCCGCGTTGCCGATGTTGATCTTGCCCTTGTTGGCGGCGATCCAGCCGCTCAGTTCCTTGTAGTTGGCCGCCGGAATGCCCGGCTTGGAGATGAGCGTCATCGGCACGTCGTTGACGATGCCCAGGTACTCGAAGTCGGTCTCGACCTTGAAGGGCACGTTGCGCACCAGGCTCGGCACGGTGGCCATCGCGATGTGGTTGAGCAGCAGCGTGTAGCCATCGGGCGCGGCGCGCGCCACCTTGGTCGCGCCGATGGAGCTGCCCGCGCCGGGCACGTTGTCGATGATCACGCTGGCCCCGCCCAGCGGCTTGCGCAGCGCCTCGGCCAGGTCGCGCGCGACGCGGTCGGTCGGGCCGCCGGCCGCGAAGGGCACGACGATGGTGACGGGCTTGCCGCCCGGAAAGTCCTGCGCATGGGCAGCGACTGCGGCGGCGGCGATCGCCGCGAGGGCGAACAGTTTCTTCATGATGTCTCCGTGACGTTGGATTGAAAAAAGATTCAGGGCGCGCGCGCCGGCACGCGGCTTTCGAGCGCGGGCGGCTGCCATGCGGGCTGGATGTGGCAGCCGTTCTTGCCGTCGGTGTCGTAGCGCGGCATCAGCGCCTTGCAGCGCTGCGCGAGGCCCTCGGGCGTGGGCTTCTCGCCCTTGTCGATCCAGTCGAGCAGCGCGGCGAAGAGCGCGGGGTATTCCGAATCGCTCAAATAGCTGTGCTCTCGCTCGCTGCTGAAACTCTGCACCAGCAGGTCGCCGGTGCCGGCTGCGTCGCGGATGCGGCGGTAGGAGTTCTCCAGCTCGACGAAGGCAGTCGGGTCGTCGATGGCATGCAGGCCCACGGTGGGCAGCGCGGTGCGGCCGGTGGGCTGGCTGTCGGCCGCGAGCGCGCCCTTGGCCTGCGGGTCGGCCGCGTAGCGCAGCACGCCGGCATTGAGCGCCGCGTCGTCGGCCGAGCCGCTGTAGGCCACGCCGATGTTGCCGAAGGGGTTGCGGCCCTCCAGACGCTTCTGCACCAGGTCCTGGAACAGCCACGTCGCCCAGGTGAGATGGCCCAGCAGCGAGCGCTCCTGGATCTTCACGACCGAGAGAATGGTCTTCAGCCGCGCCGCCTGCTCGGGCGTGCGCTGCGCGGCGGGCAGGCCGACGCCGGTGCATTCCTTCACGCGCGCGGCGAGCTCGGCACGCGTGAGCTTCGAATCGAGCGGCAGGCCCATCCACAGAGGGTACTGCGGCTCGTCGGGGCGCGGATGGTTGCGGCAGACGTACTGGTAGACCACGCGCAGGTCGAGCCTGAAGTCGTAGGCGCTATTGCCGCCGCCGAGCACGCCGCTGGTGAGCAGCAGGCCGTCGTAAGGCGATTTGGCGCCGCCGGCCGGCGCATAGAGCTCCGCCGCCTTCGCCGCCACGCCCGCGCCGTAGCTCTGCCCGTGCAGCAGCGTGCGGTGCGGCTGGCCGAAATGGCGCACGAAGATCCGGCGCAGGCGCTCGGTGTCTTCCGCCGCCATGGTCACGCCGTAGCCGCCGCGCCGGTAGGTGGAAGCGGCCCATGCATAGCCGGCCTTGACGGTGACGGCCCAGCGCTTCAGGTCTTCCTCGCTGCGCTCCAGCTTGGGCGGGCCGGTCTCGGGGCCGCCGTGCGCGTGCATCACGAGAACGCGGCCGGCGTTGCTGGCCCAGTCTTGAGGAATCGCGATCCAGTAGAAGGAGCCGGCGCCGTCTTCACCGGTGTAGCAGTGGGCCGATTCGGGCACGGGCGAGGGGCAGGCGGCGGGCTTGGGGCCGGAGGGCGCGGCCTGTGCATGCATGCCCGACGCCGCACCCAGCAGTGCGAAGGCTGCGGAAGCCGCGAGGCGGGAGAGTCGTTCTTTCAATGGCGTACTCCGAGTTCGAGCGCCGCCTTCGCCGTGTCCGTCGAAACGAATGCGAGAACGCCGCTGTTGAAGATGAAATTGCCCGGCCGGCCGGCATCGGCCTGCGCCACGCCGAGCACCGGCGTGTCGTAGCTCAGCGTGGCGGCTGCACCTGCGAGATTGAAGCCGCTGCCGGCCACCGTGGCATCGTGGTTCTCTCCCTTGACGCTGAGCAGCGCATAGCTTCCGTCCGCCGTGCCGCTGACCAGGCTCTGCTGCGTGCCGAAGAGGCGCATGCCCGCGTTCGCTGCCGACTCGCGCACCAGGTGCATCGGCACCGCCGCGCCGTTGACGAGCCCGATCACCATCGAGCCGGTGAGCGTGCCGCCGGTGGTCACGGCGCTGCCGGTGGGCGAAGTGGTGAACAGGTCGAAGGCGCCGCGCGTGCCGTTGTAGGCGATGTAGCCCTTCTCGGTCTGCGCGCAGGTCGTGTCGTAGATCATGAAGCCGTTGGCGGCATCGCGGCAGTACTGGAAGGTGCCGGCATTGCGCAGCCGCACCGCGAGCGCCTGTGCGGCCGTGCCGCCGGTGCCCTGCTGCACACCCACCGCGTTGAAGATGTTCGCCACGGGGTTGAACACCGTCGGCGTCGCCGCGTTCTGGAAGGTGTTCTGGAACGCCAGCAGGGGCGCGAAGCCGCCGCCGCTCGGCGCGTTCACGCCGCCCGACAGCACGCCGCCCGCACCGAAGCTGAACACCGCCCCGCTCTCGGCGCTGGCATAGCTGCAGTTGCCCTCCGACACCAGCGTGCCGCTGCGCACCGTGCCCACCGTGCGCTGCAGGCTCGCATCGATGGTCACCGTGTAGGCCATGGTGGCCGGGTCTATCTGCACGCGCAGTTCCTCGCCGAAGCTGTCGCCGCCCTTGTAGGTGGTCACGGCCGCAGGCAGGTTCGGGCAGGCCAGCGGATCACCGACCTCCGTCACGCAGCTGTAGTTGACCGCTGCGTCCAGGCTGCCGCTGCCGCGGTACTTGGGCCAGGCCGGGAACAGGCACAGCGGGCGCGTGCGGCCATAGGTGCCGGCCACCGCGTCGACCGCGACGCCGGTGGCGGGCGCGAGGCCGTTCTCCACCCAGCCTTCGAGCGCGGCCAGAGAGTCCCAGTTGGGAATGAAGCTGCCGGTGCCGTGGCCCATGCCGGGCACGGTGTAGAAGCGCACGCTCCGGTCGACCGAGGCCTGCCCCAGCGTGGCGACGAGCTGCTTGTAGTAGTCGATGGTCGAGTTCGGGCTGATCACCTCGTCGGCCAGGCCGTGCAGCATGATGAGCCGGCCGCCGTGCGCGAAGAAGGGCGCGAGGTTCGGGTTGGTGGCGTCCGTGAGGTTCGATACCTCGGTCACGCGCGCCGCGTAGCTGCCAGGGTTCAGCGGATCGAAGCCCAGCGTGTCGAAGTCGGCGATGCGCGTGACGAAGAACTTCACCCACTGGTCGCCGGTGACGTACATGTTGGCGTCGGCCGACGTGGCGGGGTTGCCGGGCACCTTGCGCGTGCCGAGGTCGCGCGTGGTGAAGGGGCCGGCCACCAGCGCGCCTTCGAGCAGGTTGTAGCCGCCCGCGCGCTTCACGCCGTTGGCCAGCGAGTAGGTCGTGAAATCCAGCGGCGACTCGATGGCGCGCACGGTGTCGATCTGCGCGTCCGACAGGCAGGTCTTGGCCGTCTTCGTGCCGCCGGGGCAGGTCAGCGACGCCAGGATCTGCGCATTGAGCTGGCGGCAGCTCTCGACGTTGCTCACGATGTTGTCGGCCGCGCCGTCGAGCTTGTCGCAGGCCTGCATCGCGGCCTTCTGCACCATCAGCGTCTCGCTCAGGTCCATCCAGCCGGCGCCGCCGTTGTTGTAAAGCGCGCGGCCCACGGCCACGTTCGACAGGCGCGTGCCGGTGTAGTTGAGCGCGGGCTCGTTGGCGATCACGCCGTCGTAGTCGAGCGGCCAGCGCTGGATGTAGCTCAGCGCATCGCGCCCGCCGGTGGAGGTGCCCAGGAAGTAGGCGTGCCTAGGCGCCACGCCATAGCGCGCGAGCACCAGGGCCTGCGCCACGTCGCGCGTCTTCTTGAGCGAGTTGCCGCCGTAGTTGGCGAGCTGCTCGTCGTTGGCCGCGAACTTGCCGTCGGTGATGCTCCCCGACTGGTGGCCCGAGTCGTCGCCGTAGGTGGCGTAGCCCAGCGCGAGCGGCGCGGGCTTGCCGGCGGGGCCGAAGCGGATGACCTCGGTGCCGTCGATCAGCACGCCGTCGAAGCCGCCGCCGCCGAAATGGATGGTCTTCCGGTTCCACGTCTCGGGCAGGTTGACCGCGAAGTTGATGGACTGCGAATTCGGGTCGACCGGCTGGATGGTGCCGCGCACGCGGCAGTAGTCGCCGAGCGTGTTGCCCGCGTCGCTCGCGGCGACGGGCGTGGCGCTGGTGACGGTGGCGCCCTGCGTGGGCAGGCTGATCAGCGAGGCCGGCAGGCTCCGGCCCGCGAGGTCGGCGCAGGATGTGACCGGCTGCACGGGTGGAGGCGGCGGGTTGTCGGGCAGGTCGCCTGCCGGTGGGTTGTCGCCGCTGCCGGCGGGCGGCGTGCTGGTCGGGGGCAGGAAGGCGAAGCTGCCGCCTCCTCCCCCACCTCCGCCGCCGCACGCGGCCAGGGCCAATGAGATGCCGATCGCGCTGGCGACGGCGAGAAACTTCGATGCAGGGCGCTCTTTGCGCATGGACTTGTCTCCGGCATGCGGCCTCGTTGGACCGCTTGTTCTTGAATGGGCGGCCGGAAGATAGATTCGGTGTGACCTAGGGTCAAATAAAATAAAAAGGCACTTTTCATATCAAAAACATATGGACATACGCGCACTGCGCTACTTCGCCGCCGTCGCCGAGACCGGCCACATGACGCGCGCGGCCGAGCAGCTGGGCATCCAGCAGCCGCCGCTGAGCCTGCAGATCAAGGCGCTCGAACGCGAGCTGGGCGTGCTGCTGTTCCGCCGCCATCCGCGCGGCGTGGCGCTCACCGACGCGGGCCGGCTGTTCCAGGCCGAGGCGCTGCGCATGCTGCAGGACATGGATGCGATGAAGCAGCGCATGGCGAGCGTGGCCAAGGGCCAGGCCGGCAGGCTCGCGGTGGGCTTCACCAGCTCCGCGGCGGCGCATCGCTTCATGCCCGACGCACTGCGCGAATTCCGCCGTGCCTACCCCGAGGTCGAGCTGCAGCTGCGCGAAGACAACGCGGCCGAACTCACCGAGGCACTGGCCGCCGGACGCCTTCACTGCGGCCTGCTGCGCGTGCCGGTCGCGCGGCCCGAGGGGCTGCTGTTCGAGACGCTGCTGCGCGAGCCGGTGCTGGTCGCCATGCCCAGCGACCACCGCCTTGCCCGCGGCCGCGACAAGGACTCGCGGGCGCTGCCGCTCGCCAAGCTTTGCGAGGAGGGCATCATCCTCGTGCGGCGCCCGGGCGCGCCCGGCCTCTATGCCGACCTGCTCGCGCTGTGCCACGCCAAGGGACTGCGCCCGCGCGTGGTGGCCGAAGTCGATCGAATGATGACCAACCTCAATCTCGTGGCCGCAGGCGTCGGCCTGTCGGTGGTGCCGGCGTCGATGCACGGCGTGCACGCGCACGCCATCGCCTATGCGCGGCTGGCCGATGGTGGCCAGCTCGACGCGCCGCTCACGCTGGTCTCGCGTGCGGAGGAAGACAACCTGCCCGCGCTGAATTTCGCGGCGCTGCTGCGCCGGCTGGCGCAGGAGAACGCCGGCTCATGACACGGCCGGGCCGCCGCCAACTGCTGCAGCGCGCCGGCACCCTGCTGGCCGCGGCCTGTGCATTGCCGGGCGTGCTGCGCGCGGCGCCCGCGCAGCGGCCGAACAAGCCCGTTCGCCTGATCGTGGTCTACCCGCCCGGCGGCGTGAGCGACGGCATGGCGCGCGTGCTGGCCGAGCCGCTCGCACGTTCGCTCGGCGTGCCGGTGATCATCGAGAACCGCCCCGGCGCGGGCGGCAGCCTCGGCATGGACGCGCTCGCCCGTTCGGCCCCCGACGGCAGCACGCTGGCCTTCTCCGCCATCAGCCCGCTCACGCTGCACCCGCTGCTCGCGCGCGTCCCCTACGACCCGATGCGCGCCTTCATGCCCGTGGCCAGCGTGATGCGCACGCCGGTGCTGGTGGTGGGCACGCCCGCCTTCACCGGCCGCGGCTTCGGCGAGCTGATCGCGCAGGCGCGCAGGCAGCCCGGCGAAGTGCGATGGGCCACTTCGGGCGTGGCGACCATCGGCCACCTGGTGCTGGCGCAGGTGCGCGTGCAAAGCGGCACCGACATCACGCACATCCCTTACCAAGGCGGCGGCCCGCAGCTCAACGATGCGCTCAGCGGCCAGTTCGAGGTGCTTTCGACCAACGTCGCCGCGCAGCAGCTGCGGTACATCGAAGGCGGCCGCTTCCAGGCGCTGGCCGTGGGCGCCCCGGCGCGCATCGAGGCGCTGCCCGCGGTGCCCACGCTCGCGGAACTGGGCTTCGAGAAGGCCAACCGCGATTCGCTCTTCGGCATCTTCGCGCCGGCACGCACGCCGGGCGCGGTGGTGCAGATGCTTAACGCGGAGATCAACCGCGTGCTCGAAAGCGAAGCGGTGCGCTCGCGGCTGCGCGCGGCCTACAACCTGCCGGCGGGTGGCAGCAGCGACGCCTTCGCGTACGAGATTGCACAGGACCGGCGGCGCAACCGGGAGCTGGTCGCGGGCGACCGGTCGCAGTTCGACTGAATGCGGTGCCTGGCCGACTACTTCTCGGCCACCCAGAGCCGAGGGTAGTCGCTGACGAAGCTGTCGGCCGTCACGCTCAGCGTGGCCGCGTAGTCGAAGCGCTTCGCCTCGTAGGCATATTCGTTCTCGCTGCGCCGCTCGTAGCGCTGCATCAGTTCGCTGAGCACGCCGCCGCCGTCGATGTCGAGCCACGCCGCGGGGGCATCGGCACCCTCGCCTTTCGCGAGGCCCAGGCGGCGCAGCTGCAGCAGGTTGGTGGCGGGCGTGAAGCCCAGGTCGAGGTCGATGCAGTGCGAGAGGTCGGACACGGGCTCGTCGTTGAGCTTCCAGTGGCCGCGCGCGTCGCGGGCGATCGAAAGGTCGACCGCCGAGTCGCCGAGCCATCCGCGCACCGTGCCCCACTGGGTGTGCCATAGCAGGTCGCAGCGCACGCGGTAGTGCAGCTGGCCGATGCGGCCGTCTTCCAGACGGAACACGGCAGCTCCGTCGAGTTGCCAGGCCGAGGCATTGCGTTCGAGGCGGCAGGCATCGTGACCCGGTACGTCGAGCCTGCGCCAGAGGATGGAGGCGACCGTTTGCATGGCGCGCATGATGGCACCGGCATGCTGCGGCGCGCAAGCAATGACCCGCCGCCCCGCAGGTGCCAGTCAGGTTGGGGGGAGACGATTTCCGCGCATGACGCCATCGGCAGACACCCCTCCCCCCGTAGGCCCCGGGCAGCCATCCGGCTCGACCGCGCCGCGCTGGCTCGACTGGATCGACCGCGTGGCGATGACCTTCGCCATCGCCATCGCGCTGCTGCTCTTCGCCCAATGGCCGTTGCGCGACCTCGCCGGCTCCGGCAACGGCCCGACGCAGGCCAACGACCTGGCGCAGTGGCTGTTCGCGCTGTACGTCGCGGTGGCGCTGCGGCATGCCGGGCGACGCGGCGCGCACCTCGTGGCCCGGCCCGACCTGGCGGCCGCCACCGCCGGGCGCCACGCGCGCCTGCGCCGCATCGGCGCGGCGCTGTGCGTGCTGCCGTGGTCGCTGTTCCTGGTCTTCACCGCCGCGGCGCCGGTGATGCGCTCGGTGGAGGCGCTCGAACTCTTCCCCGACACATTCAACCCCGGCTACTTCATGATCAAGGTGGCACTGCTGCTGCTCGCCGCGCTGCTGGCGGTGCAGAGCGCGCTCGACCTCCGGCAGGAGCTGCGCCCGGCGGACCCGCCCGAAGACACCGGGCAACCCGGACAACCCGGCCCGTAGATGCCCTGGCTCGGACTCGCCCTGCTCGCGCTGGCCCTGGCGCTGATGATGACCACCGGCTGGCCGACCTATGCCGTGCTGCTGGGCACATGCACCGTCGGCGCCCTGGCCGGCCTCGCGCTGGGCGCCTTCGACCTGGCGCTGCTGCAGAACCTGCCGTGGCGCATCGTCGGCCTGCTGGAGCACGACTTGCTGCAGGCGCTTGCGCTCTATGCACTGGTGGGCGCCCTGCTCAACCGGCTGGCGCTGGCCGGCCACCTGTACGAAGGCCTGCGCAAGCTGCTGGCCTTCGTCGCGCCGCGCGCCGCGCCCGAGCTGGCGGGCATGGTGCTGGGGCTGCTGCTGGCGCCGATGAACGGCTCGGTCGGCGCCAGCCTGCTCACGCTGGCGCGCACCGCCGGCCAGGGCTGGGCGCGCGAGGGCCTGCCCCCGGCGCGGCGCACCGCGCTCGTGGCCGTGACCAGCACGCTGGGCGTGATCGTGCCGCCTTCGCTGGTGCTGCTTCTTCTCGGCGACGCGATGCTGCGCGCCCACACCGAGGGCATGAACATGGCGCGCGAACTGGCGCTGCCTTCGGCGAGTGCCGCCAGCCGCGTCGTCAATACGCAGGACATCCTGCAGGCCGCGCTGGTGCCGGCCGCCGCGCTGCTGGTCGGCTGGCTCGCCGTGGCATGGTTCGGCGTGCGCGGCAAGCCACGGGACGCCGCCCCGCGCGAACCGCTGAGCCGCGGCGAGGGCTGGACCTTGCTGCTGGTGCCGCTGCTGATCGGCTCGCTGCTGGTGCTGGTCACGCTCGGCAAGGTGCGCGCGGTGGAAGGCGCGGCCGCCGCCTGCGTGCTGCTGCTGGCGTGGGGACTGGTGTCGCGCCAGCTCACGCGCGCGGTGCTGTGGCAGGTGCTCGACGACGCGATGGCGCTCACCGGTGCGCTCTATGCGCTGCTGGTCGCGGCCACCACCTTCTCGCTGCTGCTGCGCGGCTTCGGCACCGACGGGCTGATCGCGCGGCTGATGCTGTCGCTGCAGCAGCATCCGATGCTCGGGCTCGCGGTGGTGCTGGCGGTGCTGCTCGCCTTCGCCTTCGTGCTCGACGCCTTCGAGCTGATCTTCCTGATCGTGCCCATCGTCATGCCGCCGGTGCTCGCGCAGCTGGACGACGCGGCCTGGATCGCCACGCTCACGCTGCTGGTGCTGCAGGCCGGCTTCCTGCTGCCGCCCTTCGGCTACGCGCTGGTGCTGGCGCGCGGGCAGGTGAAGCCGCGCCCGCCGGCGGCCGCCATCGCGCGGGTGCTGGCGCCGTACCTCGCGGTGCTCGCCGCGGTCACCGCGCTGGTGATGGCGCTGCCTCAGACCACGCGCTGGCTGCGCACCTCGCCCACCGCGCTCGCGCCCGCCGAGCCGATGAACGACGAGGCGGTGGAGCGCCTGATGCGCGAGATGGCGCCGCCCGATACGGGCGACAGCGCCCCGCCGCAAGAATAGAAACAGCCGCGCATGGCGTGCCGCACAATGCGCGTCCATGACCTTCCGGCTCCCTGCAGTCATCGCACTCGCCCTGTCCTTGCCCCTGGCCGGCGCTGCCCGCGCATCGACGCAGCTGAAGGACGGCGACATCATCTTCCACACCTCGCGCTCGGCCCAGAGCCTCGCGGTGCAGCGTGCGACCGGCTCGCGCTACAGCCACATGGGCATCGTGCTGACGAAAGACGGCAAGCCCTACGTGTTCGAGGCGGTCTCCACCGTGCGCTACACGCCGCTCGCGCAATGGACGGCGCGCGGCAACGGCGGGCACTACGTGGTCAAGCGGCTGCGCAACGCCGACACGCTGCTCACGCCGGGCGCCATTGCAAAACTGCGCGCCGGCACCTCCGCCTTCGAGGGCCGCCCCTACGACCTGACTTTCGAATGGTCCGACCAGCGCATCTACTGCTCCGAACTCGTGTGGAAGCTCTACCAGCGCGCGCTGGGCGTGCGCATCGGCGAGCTGCAGAAGATCCGCGAATTCAACCTGACCGACCCGGCCGTGCGCGCCAAGATGCGCGAGCGCTACGGCGACAAGGTGCCGATGGACGAACCGGTGATCTCCCCCGTGGCGATGTTCGACTCGCCCCTGCTGGTGACGGTGGAGACGCGCTGACGCGGGCCGGGCGAATCGCCCCGCGTGCGCAAGCGGCGCCCAGCCGCGAGACAATTGTTTCCGTGAGCTCCCAGACCCCATCGGCACCGAAGATCCGCCGCATCGCGCACCTCGACATGGACGCCTTCTACGCGTCGGTCGAGCTGCTGCGCTATCCGCAGCTCAAGGGCCTGCCGGTGGTGATCGGCGGGGGCCGCAGGCGCGTTGACGAGGCCATCCGCAACCTGCCCGAGGGCGGCACGCTGGCCGACATTCCTGTCGACTCCTTTCCGCTGCTGAAGGACTACACCGGCCGCGGAGTGATCACCACCGCCACCTACCCGGCGCGGCAGTTCGGCGTGGGCTCGGCGATGGGGCTCATGAAGGCGGCCAAGCTGTGCCCGCAGGCGATCATCCTGCCGGTGGACTTCGACGAGTACCGGCGCTATTCGCGCGCCTTCAAGAAGATCATCCTGGAGGTCGCGCCGCTCATGGAAGACCGGGGCGTGGACGAGGTCTACATCGACTTCACCGACGTGCCCGGCGGCCAGCGCGAGGGCGGGCGCTCGCTGGCGCGGCTGCTGCAGAAGGCCATCTTCGACGCCACGGGGCTCACATGCTCCATCGGCGTGGCTCCCAACAAGCTCATCGCCAAGATGGCGAGCGAGTTCAACAAGCCCAATGGCATCTCGATCGTCTACGAGGACGACCTGGAGAAGCTCATCTGGCCCCTGCCCTGCCGCAAGGTGAACGGCATCGGCCCCAAGGCCGACGAGAAGCTCAAGCGCTTCGGCATCGAGACCGTGGGCCAGCTCGCGGCGCGCGACCGCGACTGGCTCATCGCCAACTTCGGCAAGGCCACCGGCGCGTGGATGCACGAGGTGTCATGGGGCCGCGACGACCGCCCCGTGGTGACCGAGAGCGAGCCCGTGTCGATGAGCCGCGAGACCACCTTCGACCGCGACCTGCACGCGGTGCGCGACCGCGCCGAACTGGGCGCGATCTTCACCCGGCTTTGCGAGCAGGTGGCCGCCGACCTGCAGCGCAAGGGCTACGTGGGCAAGACCATCGGCATCAAGCTGCGCTACGACGACTTCAAGATCGCCACGCGCGACCAGACCATCGACCGCTTCACCGACGACGCGAAGACCATCCGCCACACCGGCGGCCTGTGCCTGAAGCGCGTGCCGCTGGAGCGCCCGCTGCGGCTGCTGGGCGTGCGCGTGGGCACGCTGGCGAAGGCCGGCAGCCCCGAGGCGCTGGCGCCCGCCGGCGCCGGCACGCACCGCGCGGCGGCCGAACCGGTGGCGACCACCGCTTCGCTCTTCTGAGGGCGAGATGGTCGGACGCTGGCTGCGGCGCATCGTCTTCGCCCTGCTGGGCTTCGTCATGCTCGTGGGCCTGTACGTGGCCACGGCCTGCGCGCTGGTGCTCTGGCCTGCCAACGCCGAACCACCGAAGAATGCCGTCGCCGAAGTGCAGGCCTGGGTGCTGAGCAACGGCGTGCACACCGACTACGTGTTCCCGATCCGCTCGGCCACCATCGACTGGCTGCAACTCTTTCCGCTGAAGGACTTCAGGGCGCCGCCGCCCGACGCCGAATTCATCGCCATCGGCTGGGGCGACCGCGAGTTCTACCTGAACACGCCCACCTGGGCCGACCTGACCGCATCGCGCGCCTTCGGCGCCCTGGCCGGAGGCAACCGCGCGCTGCTTCATGTGAGCTACCTGCGGCGCAGCCAGCTCGGGCAAGGCGCCTTCGCGCTGCCGCTCACGCAGGCGCAGTACGCGCAGCTCGCGGTTTACGTGCGCGCCGCACTGCCATCGGGCCGCGCCACACCCATCGCGGGCGCCCACTACGACAGCCAGGACGCCTTCTACGAAGCCGAAGGCGCCTACAACCTCTTCGAGACCTGCAACACCTGGACCGGCCGCGGCCTGCGGCGCGCAGGCGTCACCGTCAGCCGCTGGACGCCGTTCGACTTCACGGTGACGTGGCACCTGAAGCCGGTGCCGCCCGGCGCGATCCGGTAGAAGTCAGTAGAGGTGCGGCTCCTCGTCGAGCACGCGCACCGGCGGCGTGCTCGCGAAGACGTCGAGCGCATGCGTGCGGTCCACGCACATCAGGTTGGTCACGCGTCTCTCCCAGGCCCAGTGATCCCAGCCGTTGGCGCGCCGGTGCGTCACCACGCGCAGCCACTGGCCGGGCCGCAAGCCCAGCGGTTGCGGCTGACCGGTGTGCCGCACCGCGTCGCCGTGCCACCAACCGATGGCCATGCCGCCCCGGTGCTCGTGCCATTCATAACCCTGCTCGCGCAGCTGCTGCGCATTCCATGACTTCCAGGCGACCGGCGCAACAGGCTGGTTTTCGAACGCCCCGCCGTCGGAACGCAACGAGATCTCCTGCCACAGCACGCCGCCCGCGACGGGCGGCTGCAGCAACTGCGCCTCGAGCCCGGCGAGGGGCAGGCGCATCGGCGCCTGGTTGCGCAGCCTGCCTTGCTCCGCATCGCGCCCGGCCTTCGTCCAGAGGCAGCGGATGCTCTGCACGGCCAGCCACATGGCGGGATCGTCCGTCATGCTCAGGGCTTCGGCACCCCGCCCGACCACTTCGGCCAGTTCGCAACGATGTGATCGACCACGCGCGAGCCCACCAGCTCGATGTTCTCCACCGTCTCGGCGAAGCCGCCTGCCGTCTCGCCCGGTGCCGGGTCGAGGTGCTGCAGCGTGGTTTCCTTCGGGTTGCCCTGGTCGAAGTTGACGGCGCCGCGCAGGCTCATCACGCGGTCGGTGCCGTGGGTGCGCTTGATGACGAGGGTGATGGCTGCCGCCTCCATCTCGGTGATGACGTAGTCGTCGGCGCCGTAGAGCTTGGCGATGTATTGCGCCTGCTTCGACATGCCGGGGCCGTGGAAGAAGGTGTCGCCGGTCATGTGGGTACCGGTGCCGACGAAGGGCGCGCGGCGCGCGGCGGCGTCGGGGTAGCGCAGGCGATACTTGCGCGCCGAGTCGGAATCTTTCAGGGGCGTGTCGGCCGAGAGCTTCATGGCCCAGCTCACGAGGTCGGGGTTGAGCTTGAAGCGGCGGTATTCCTCGTAGCCCTTGCGCGGCATGAAGGTGGGCTCGCCGGGCTTGTTCTCCTCGGGCGCCCAGCGGTGGCCGAGGTCGTAGTCGACCAGCCACGTCGCCCAGCTCACCTCGCCGATGGTGCCGCGCGAGGGCGGCGTGCCGGCCACGCCCGAGATGACGTAGTAGCTCTGCGAGAAGTCGAACTGCGGGTTCAGCAGGATGGCCTGCATCGACGAGGAAGAATTCACCTTGCCCATGCCGAGCACAGATCCGCACACGCCGTCGGCGTTGCAATACACGGGCTGCAGCGCGCCGGGCACGGCGATGGGCTTGGCGTCCTTCCAGTAGCGCTCGTACCAGTACTGGAACTCGCCGGCGCGGTCGCCGGTGTTCTTGCCGATCTCGAACATGGCGGCGACGAAGACCTTGACCTTCACAGGCGCGGCCGGGGCCTGCGTCGAGGCGGTCGTGGTGGACGTGGAAGCGCAGGCCGTGAAGAGCAGTGCCGCGGCGGGCACGGCCAGCCAGCGGGCGGCGAAAAAGGAAGGCTTGGAAGAATTCATTCTGGAACCCGGTGAGAAAGAAAACAGCAGGACCGGCGCCGCAAGCGCGCCCGGCGCACCGCCGGCGCCTGCGGCGTCCTACAACCGGCGATTGTCGGTGCTGGCAAAAGCACGGTGTAACGCCACCACGCAAGCCCCATGCCGGCCCCTTCCTCCACTTTCTCCGCTTCCTCTTCCACGCCCGCCAAGCCACCCTCCAGGCCGACGCCCATCGCCAACGGCCTGGTCTACGTGAACCCCGACATGCCCGGCATCCGCCGCCTGAAGCACGGCGACCGTTTCCGCTACCGCGACGCCAAGGGCAGATGGGTGCGCGACGCGGACGAACTCTCGCGCATCCGCATGCTGGCCATTCCGCCGGCCTACACGCAGGTGTGGATCTGCCCGTTGCCCAACGGCCACCTGCAGGCCACCGGCATCGACGCGCGCGGGCGCAAGCAGTACCGCTACCACCCCGACTGGCGCTCGATGCAGGACGAGACCAAGTTCGAGCGCCTCGAGGCCTTCGCGCTCGCGCTGCCGGGCATCCGCGCCCGCGTGGCGCGCGACCTGCAACTGCCTGCGGGCCGCAAGGCTCCCGGCCGCGCCCAGGTGCTCGCGGCCCTGGTGCGCCTGCTCGACACCACGCTGCTGCGCGTGGGCAACGAGGAATACGCGAGCACTAACGGCTCCTTCGGCCTCACCACGCTGCGCAACCGGCATGCGGCGGTGAAAGGACAGGCGCTCAGGCTGCGCTTCCGCGGCAAGAGCGGCGTGATGCACGAGGCGCAGCTGGACGACCCGCGCGTCGCAAAGATAGTGCGGCAGTGCCAGCAGCTGCCGGGGCAGGCGCTCTTCCAGTACGTCGACGCGGACGAGGAAGGCGATGGCAAGGCCGGCGAACTGCGCGGCGTCTCCTCCACCGACGTCAACGACTACCTGGCCGAAGCCGCGGGCGGCGAGCGCTTCACCGCGAAGGACTTCCGCACCTGGCACGGCACGGTGCAGGCGCTGGAACTCACCCGGCTGGCCTGCGAGCCCGGCCGCACCGCCGCCGACGGCAGCCGCTACAGCGCCAAGGACATCCTCGGTGCGGTGGCCAAGCAGCTGGGCAACACACCCGCCGTCTGCAAGAAGGCCTACGTGCACCCTGCGGTGCTGGCGCTGGGCAGCGCGCTGTCGGACGGCGACGAGGCCACCGCCGCACTGTTCGAGAAGATCGGCGGCAGCCGCACCGCAAGGCCTTCTCGCGGACTGTATGCGGCGGAGCGACGGCTGCTCGCGTTCCTGAAGGCGCACCGGTGCGAGCAACGGCGTACCGCGGCAGCCGCCGGAAGAAAGACCGGAAAAGCTCAGGTCCGCGTGGCGAGCACGAGGCGCACGCTGGCGGCATCGAGCGCCACCGCGTAGCCCAGGTCTTCCGCGAGGTTCTGCAGCGCCACGGCGTCGATGGCCAGCGCGCGCGGCGCGCGGTGCGCGTCGAGCACAGCCTCGGTGGCGCCGGGCTCGCGTGGCAACGCCGTGAGACGCAGCGCGTTCGCGCCATCGGCCTCGATGCGGATCGTGCCGGCTTCGTCGGCGCCGTCGTGCAGGTAGCCCATCGCGCCAAGGAACAGATAGCGCAGGGCCGCGGCGGCGGGCCAGCGGTGTTCGTCGTCGGAAGGGGTCAGCGAAGCGTCGGTTTCCAGCGCCACGCCGTGAAGGTCGAAGGCGGAGCGCATCAGCGTCACGCACTGGGCCACCAGCGCGCTGCGGGTGATGCCGTCGTCGACGGTGGCGAGCTCCCAGTCGCGCAGCGAGCGGATGGCCTCCACCAGCTCCGAGACCTGGTTGTCGATCAGCCCCACCCGCTCCTCGCAGGCCGCGGCATCGACGGTGGGCGCGCCGATCTGCCGCTTGAGCATCAGCAGTGCCATGCGGATCACCGAGACCGGGGCGGCCATGTCGTGCCGCAGGGCGGGCAATGCGCGGGTGAGAAGTTCGTGGCGCACGCCGGCGGCGATCCAGCTGCGCGCGCTGGGGGAGGATTTCATCGGGCGGCGGCCACGGGCATCGGGTTCGACATCGGCAGGATCAAGAACAGCTTGCCTCCAGAAACGTTCTGGTAACAAGTATGAAGTATCAAGCCCACCCCCAGGTGTAGGAGGGTGCCTACCGTGGTGCCGCCTCCGGCCTCCGCCCCGGGCGGCCACCGGCTGCCGCCAGGCGCTCAGGGCTTGCCGAGGTAGGCGCGCACGTCCTTCACCTCGACACCGGCCGCCGCGATGGCCGAGCGCAGCTGCGCCTCGGTCACGCCGAGCGTCTGGGTCCAGTAGCGCACCTCGTGCGCCTCGTTCACGTTGATGCGGGCGGCATCCTGCGGCCCGCGCTTGCTCAGGTCATCGGCCATGGTGTGTTTCCTGTGTTTACCTTAGAGAAGGCTTCACCTTGCGACGCCCGCGCGGCTCCTCATGGCGGACGGCAGCGCACCCGCTTGCAGGAGAAGTCCGAAGCGGCCGCGGCTGGAGATGTCCGGAAGCGGCGCGCTGCCGCCCTTGCCCGCGCTTAGCTGCGAGCCACACCCACTGCGGCCACGAGGCAGCGCGCCCGCAGCTCACGCTTGAGCAGCTTGCCGTTGGCCGTGGTCGGCATCGCATCGATCAGCTCGATGCGCGCCGGGCGCTTGTAGGGCGAGAGGTTCTCGGCAAGGTGTGCGCGCAGCGCAGCCTCGTCGAGCGTCGCGCCCGCCTTCAGCTCGATGAAGGCGACCACCTGCTCGTTGCCGTCGGCCTCCGGTACGCCGATCACCGCGCACTGGTGCACGCCCTCGAAGCGGCCGATGACCGCCTCGATCTCCGCCGGGTACACGTTGAAGCCCGAGCGGATGATCATTTCCTTCAGCCGTCCGACCACGAAGAGCGCGCCGTCCTCGCCGAAGCGCCCCAGGTCGCCGGTGGCATACCAGCCGCCGGGACGCATCACCTGCGCGGTGGCGGCCGCGTCGCGGAAGTAGCCCAGCATCAGGCCGGGGCCGCGCAGCCAGATCTCGCCGGTGTCGCCCTGGGCCACGTCGTTGCCATCGGAGTCGACGATGCGCGCCTCGCCGCCTTCCACCGCATGCCCGGCGGAGGTATCGGCGCGCGGCGACTCGGTGCGCGTGAGAAACACCGAGCCCGCGTACTCCGACAGCCCGTAGCCGTAGTGCAGCGGCTGCCCGAAGAGCCGCTCCACGCGCTGCTTGAGCGCCGGATCGAGCGGCGCCGAGCCTGTGTAGACATAGCGCAGGTGCGGAAAGCGCGGCACCGCATGCCCGGCCTCGATGTGCGCGAGCAGCCGCGCATACATCGTCGGCGGGCCGAGCAGGTTCGACACCTGCTCGTTCGCCAGCGCCTGCAGCACGTCGGCCGGCGAGAAGCTGCCGCGCAGCACCAGCGACGCGCCCCCGGTGAGCGCGGCCATCAGCACCGTGCCGATGCCGAAGATGTGCGTCATCGGCAGGAAGGCGTAGACGCGGTCGCGCCCGTCCAGCGCGCGAATACGCGCCGACACGCGCCCGAAGTGCAGCAGGCCGCGGTGCGACACCATCACGCCCTTGGGCGCGCCCGAGGTGCCGGATGTGAAGATGATGGCGGCCGTGTCGGCCAGCGCCGGGTCGGGCTCGGTGCGCGCGTCGTCGCGAGTGGCCGAGCGCATCACGCCTTCCAGCGGGGTCGGCTTCGCAGCGGCCCTGCCCGCATGCTGCGCGGCGGCTTCGGACGTGCCGGTGGTGTAGCAGCACAGCCGCGCATCCGCCCGCTCGGCGATGGCTGCGATCTCGCCCGGCGACATGCGCGCGTTCACGCCGCACGACCATGCGCCTACGCGGCTGCAGGCCATGATGAGCGCGATGTGCGCGGCGCAGTTCTCCGCCACCAGCAGCACGCGGTCGGTAGGCCGCACGCCGGCGGCCATCAGGTCCTGCGTGGCGGCATCGGCCATGGACTGAAGCTGCGCATAAGTCGTCGTGCCGCCGGGCTCGAAGAGAAAGACGGCCTCCGGCGTGCTCGCCGCACGCTCCTCCAGCAAGTGATGGATCCGCCGCATCGCCTATTCCGCCTCGATGCCCTTGGAGGCCGTCGCCCACAGCTGCCGGTCGGACTTGCCCTTGGCGGCCAGCACCTGGGCCGCGCCCGACCACACGTCGTAGCCCTGCTCGCGCAGCCGGCTGGCGATGTCCTCGCGCGCCAGCATCTTCTGCGCGGCGGCGTTGATGCGCGCGACCAGCGCCGGGTCCATGCGCACCGGCCCGTACAGGCCGAACCAGCCACCCACGTCGTAGCCCGGCAGGCCCGACTCGACCATCGTCGGCACCTCCGGCAGCATGCGGTTGCGCTGGCGCGAGGTGACGGCCAGCGCGCGCACCTTGCCCGACTGGATGAAGGGCTTCGAGGTGGCGATGATGTCGAACATCATGGTCACGGTGCCGGCCATCACGTCGGCGAGCGCGGGTGCACTGCCCTTGTAAGGCACGTGCGTGAGCTGCACGCCGGCCATCTTCTCCAGCAGCGCGCCGCTCAGGTGGTTGGAAGCGCCCACGCCGGCCGATCCGTAGAACACCTTGCCCGGCCGCGCCTTCGCATAGGCCAGCAGCTCGGCCACGCTGCGCACCGGCACTTCGTTGTTGACGACGAGCACGTTGGTGTAGTCCACCAGCGGCGCGATGGGCGCAAGGTCCTTCATCGGATCGAAGGCCATGTGGCGCTGCACGTTGGGGTTGATCGTGATCGTCGGGCTCGCGCCGAAGAAGAGCGTGGCGCCGTCGGGCGCGGCCTTGGCCACCGCGTCGCCGCCCAGCGAGCCGCTGGCGCCGGGGCGGTTGTCCACGATCACCTGCGTGCCCAGCTCCTGGCTCAGCGCGGGCGCGAGCAGGCGCGCGGCGCCGTCCACCGGGCCGCCGGCCGAATAGCCGACCACGAGCTTGATGAGCGATGGAAGTGGCTGCTGCGCGAATGCACGGTGTGGCAGCGCGCCGAGTGCCGCGCCGCCGGCCACCGCGACCATGAGCTGTCGGCGCGAGAAGTGGATCGATGTCATGAGCGTTGTCTCCTGTTTTGAATTTCTTCGACGCCCTCGCTCACACAGGCAAGTCGAGCACCTGCCGCGCGAGGATGTTGCGCTGTATCTCGTTCGTGCCCCCGTAGATCATTGCGGCGGTGGAGCCGATGAGCGGCGAGAGCACGTTGAAGGTCTGGCCGTCGAGCACCTGGTCGCCGGCCACCGCGCCCTGCTCCTCGCCGGCCTCGACCAGCAGCGCGCCGATGCGGTGGTAGGTCTCGCTCGCCCAGATCTTCAGCAGCGACACCGAAGCCGGCAGCGGCTTGCCCGCGCGCACGATGTTCGCGAAGCCGGTGTAGGCGGCCGAGAGATCGAGCACGTCGAGCCGCAATGCCGCGAAGCGCTGTGCGAACACCGGGTCGGCGAACAGCCGCCGCGCCTGCGCCAGCCGCGCGAGCTGGCCCAGCGCGTACTGCGACTGCTTGGGGCTGCCCAGGAAGATGCGCTCGAAGCCCAGCAGCGCCTTCGCGATGCTCCAGCCGCCGTGCAGCTTGCCCACGAGGTTTGCGGCCGGCACGCGCACGTTGTCGAAGAACACTTCGCAGAACTCCGGCTCGCCCGCCAGCGTGTGGATCGGCCGGATGGTGATCCCCGGCGTTCGCAGGTCGCACAACAGGAAGCTGATGCCCTCCTGCTTGCGCGCGTCCTTGTCGGTGCGCACCAGCATGAAGATGTGGTTGGCGTCCTGTGCGAGCGTGGTCCAGATCTTCTGGCCGTTGACGATGAAGTGCTCGCCCTGCGCGTCGCGCGCCGGCATCGCCTCGGTACGCAGGCCCGCGAGGTCGGAGCCGGCATTGGGCTCCGAATAGCCCTGGCACCACACATGCTCGCCGCTGAGGATGCACGGCAGGAAGCGCTGCTGCTGCTCCGCAGTGCCATGCTGAATCAGCAGCGGCCCGATCATCACGATGCCCTGGTCGGGCGCGCGCGCCACGCCGTACTGCTCCAGCTCTTCGATCCACGCGATGAGCTTGTCCGCAGGCAGCCCCATGCCGCCGTGCGACTGCGGCCATGCGGGCGCGATCCAGCCCTGCGCCGAGAGCATGAGATACCACTCGCGCATCTCGCTCCAGCGTGCGCGGTGCGAGAGGTAGCGCAGCTGCTGCGGATATCGCTGCTGCAGGAAGGCGCGCACCATGCGGCGGAAGTCGGCCTCGGGCATGGCGGACCAGTCGGCGGTGCTCGGAAACCCGCCGTTCCACTCGGCCACGCCGGGCGCGGCGTCCGCATCGCCCGACAGCACGGAATGCCTGCGCTGATGCGCACTCACGTTGCCCAGCCAAGCCGAGAGGCACAGCACGCGCTTGTAGAAAAGGCTCAGGTCGCACTCCTGCGTGTAGCCGATGGCGCCGTGCAGCTGCACGGAAGCGCGCGAGGCCTGCAGCGCGGCGGCGGTGCAGCGCGCGTTGACGCGGCTGGCCTCGGCTTCGAGCCGCTGCGCCGGCAAGCCCTGCGCGGCCAACGCGAGCACCTCGTCCAGCGTGGCCTTCGCCACTTCGAGGTGGATGAACATGTCGACGCAGCGGTGCTGCAGCGCCTGGAAGCTGCCGATGGGCTTGCCGAACTGCGAGCGGGTGCGCAGGTAGGCCAGCGTCTGCGCCAGCATCGCCTGCCCCGCGCCCAGCAGCTCCGCCGACTGCAGGATCTGGCCGGCCGCGAGCGCATGGCGCAGCGCCTCCTGCGCGGCCGGGCCATCGGCGAGCACCGCACCGGCCGGCAGCACGGCCTGCTCGAAGCGCAGGTTCGAAGCCTGGCTGCCATCGACCAGCGGTACCGGCGTTTCGATCACGCCCGAGGTGCCGCGCGGCACCCACAGCAGCACGGCGTCGTCGTCACCGCGCGCCGACACCAGCCAGCCGCTGGCGGCCGCGCCGGGCAGCACCATGAGCTTCTCGCCCTGCAGCAGCACGCCGCCTCCGGGTCGTGGCTCGCAGCCGCAGGCCAGCGGCACCGCACTCAGGTCGCCTGCGCTCTCCTGCCAGGCCAGCGCGGGCAGGCTGCGGCCTGCGACGAGCTCGGCGAGCAGCGCGTTCGCACCGGGCGTGCCCAGCCGCGCCAGAAGCAGCGCGCCAAGGCCGGCCACGGCCAAGAGCGGCTCGGGTGCCGCATGCTCGCCGGCCGCGCGGAAGATCTCGGCCATGCCGTCGAGCCCCAGCGCCAGCCCTCCGGCCGATTCGGGCGCCAGCATGCCGCTCCAGCCGAGCGCGGCGATGTCCTGCCAGCCCTCGGCCTCGTCGCCGCCGGGGCGCTCCATGCGTTCGCGCCGGCGTTGCAGGGCACGGCTGCGTTCGAAGTAGTCCAGTGCCGATTCGCGCACTGCCGCAAGTGATTCGAGGTCCATCGCCGCAGCGTGACAGAAGGCCCTGCAAAGCGGCATTTGCATTTGCCGAAGGGAGGGTTTCGCAATCAGAGAGCCGCTGCGCGCGCGTGCGGGCTAGATTCGGCCCATGACCACCAAGATCAAAAAGTCTCTGCATACGGCGCTGGGCCACAGCACGCCCGACAGGATCACCGTGCGCGGGCGCGACCTGCCCTCGGAGATCCTCGGCCACCTCAACCTGGGCGACATGGCCTTCCTGGAACTGACCGGGCGCATTCCCACGCCGCAGGAGTCGGTGACCTTCAACGCCATCGTCGTCACGCTGGTGGAGCACGGCGTCACGCCCAGCGCGCTGGCTGCGCGCCTCACCTACGCGGGCGCGCCCGAGGCGCTGCAGGCGGCCGTGGCGGCGGGCCTGTGCGGGCTGGGCACGGTGTTCGTCGGCAGCACCGAGGGCGCCGCCAAGATGCTCTACGAGGCGATCCCCTTCGGCGAGAAGCCCTCTCGCCCGCTCGCCGACATGGCGAAGGACATCGTGGCCGACCACCGCGCGCGCAAGCTGATCGTGCCGGGGCTGGGCCACCCGCTGCACAAGCCCATCGATCCGCGCACGCCGCGTCTCTTCCAGATCGCGGCGGAGAACGGACTTTCCACGCACTACGTCGCGCTGATGCAGGCGGTGCAGGAAGAGGCCGAGCGCGTGTCGGGCAAGTCGCTGCCGATCAACGCGACGGGCGCCATCGGCGCGATCGCGGCCGAGTTCGGCTTTCCCTGGAAGATCATCCGCGGCTTCGGCGTGATGGCGCGCGCCATCGGGCTGGTGGGCCACATCCTGGAGGAGATCGACGATCCGATGGCCGTCGAGATCTGGCAGCGTGTAGAGAAGGAAGCGGGCGAGCCCCGCCAGGACTGAACAGCAGCAGCGACGAACCGATGAACAACGCCAACGACAAGAACTTTCCCGACATCCGCGATGCGGTGCGCGACCTGTGCGCGCAGTTTCCCGATGCCTACTTCCGCAAGGTCGACGAGGCGCGCGGCTACCCCGCCGAATTCGTCGATGCGCTCACCAAGGCCGGCTGGATGGCCGCGCTCATTCCGCAGGAGTACGGCGGCTCCGGCCTGGGCCTCACGGAGGCATCGGTCATCATGGAAGAGATCAACCGCTGCGGCGGCAACTCCGGCGCCTGCCACGGCCAGATGTACAACATGGGCACGCTGCTGCGCCACGGCAGCGAGGCTCAGAAGCGTGCCTACCTGCCGAAGATCGCCAACGGCGAACTGCGCCTGCAATCGATGGGCGTGACGGAGCCCACCACCGGCACCGACACGACGAAGATCAAGACCACCGCCGTGAAGAGGGGCGACCGCTACGTCGTCAACGGCCAGAAGGTGTGGATCTCGCGCATCCAGCACTCCGACCTGATGATCCTGCTGGCGCGCACCACGCCGCTGGCGGAGGTGAAGAAGAAGTCGGAAGGCATGTCGATCTTCATCGTCGACCTGCGCGAGGCCATCGGCAAGGGGCTGGAAGTACGGCCCATCCTCAACATGGTCAACCACGAGACCAACGAGCTCTTCTTCGAGAACCTGGAGATCCCGGCCGAGAACCTCATCGGCGAGGAGGGCCAGGGCTTCAAGTACATCCTCGACGGGCTGAACGCCGAGCGCACGCTGATCGCAGCCGAATGCATCGGCGACGGCTACTGGTTCATCGACCGGGTCACGAAGTACACGAAGGAGCGCGTGGTGTTCGGCCGGCCCATCGGCCAGAACCAGGGCGTACAGTTCCCGATTGCCGAATCGTTCATCGAGGTGGAGGCTGCCAACCTCATGCGCTACGAGGCCTGCCGGCTCTTCGACGCGCACCAGCCCTGCGGCGCGCAGGCCAACATGGCGAAGTACCTCGCGGCCAAGGCGAGCTGGGAGGCGGCCAACGCCTGCCTGCAGTTCCACGGCGGCTTCGGCTTCGCCTGCGAATACGACATCGAGCGCAAGTTCAGGGAGACACGGCTGTACCAGGTGGCGCCGATCTCCACCAACCTCATCCTGAGCTACGTGGCGGAGCACATGCTCGGCCTCCCCCGTTCGTTCTGAAGGACTTCCCATGAACTCCATCGATCACCCGAGCAAGGTGCTCGCGACTTTCGCGGCCGACCTGAAGTTCGCCGACATTCCCGCACCCGTGCTGCGCCGCACAGAAGACCTGATGCTCGACTGGCTAGGCTCGGTGCTCGCGGCCCGCACGGCGCGGCCAGTGCGCAGCATCGAGCGCTTCGCTCAGATGATGGGCCCCGCCGAAGGGCCCAGCGAGCTGCTGACTTCGCGCCGCACCACGTCGCCGGTGTTCGCCGCGCTGGTCAACGCGGCGGCCTCGCATTTCGTGGAGCAGGACGACGTGCACAACGGCTCGGTGTTCCATCCGGCCGCCGTCGTCATCGCGCCTGCACTGGCCGTGGCGCAGAGCGTCGGCGCGAGCGGTGCGCAGTTGCTCACGGCCGTGGTCGCGGGCTATGAGGTCGGCATCCGCGTGGGCGAATTCCTCGGCCGCTCGCACTACAAGACCTTCCACACGACGGCGACGGCCGGCACGCTAGCTGCGGCCGCTGCAGTGGGCAGACTGCTGGAACTCACGCCGCAGCAGATGCTGCATGCCTTCGGATCGGCCGGCACGCAGTCGGCCGGCGTGTGGGAGTTCCTGCGCGACGCGGCGGATTCCAAGCAGCTGCATTGCGCGCACGCTGCTGCCAGCGGGTTGATGTCGGCCTACCTCGCGCAGGACGGCTTCACGGGCGCGGCCAGGATCCTCGAAGGCGCGCAGGGCCTGGGCGTTGGCATGTCCAGCGATGCCGATCCGGCCAGGCTCACCGACGGCCTGGGCACGCGCTGGACGCTGGCCGAGACCTCCTTCAAGTACCACGCCTCCTGCCGCCACACCCACCCCGCCGCCGACGCACTGCTGCAGGTGATGCAGCAGAACAAGCTGAAGCCCGCCGACGTGTCGCGCGTGACCACGCACGTGCACCAGGGCGCCATCGACGTGCTGGGCCGCGTGGACGTGCCCGCCACGGTGCACCAGGGCAAGTTCTCGATGGGCACGGTGCTGGGCCTGATCGCCGTGCACGGCCGCGCGGGCCTGGGCGAGTTCGACCGCGACTTCCTCGCGCCCGAGGTCTCGGCCTTCCGCGAGAAGGTGACGATGCAGCTCGACGAGGAAGTCGACACGGCCTACCCGGCACGCTGGATCGGCAAGGTCAGCGTGCAGACCGCCGACGGCCGCACGCTGCAGGGCCGCGTGGACGAGCCCAAGGGCGACCCCGGCAACAGCCTGAGCCGCGCCGAGATCGAGGACAAGATGCAGCGCCTCGCGCACTACGGCGAAGGCGCCACGGCCGAAGAGGCGAAGGCGCTGTGCCGGCGCGTCTGGCAGTTGGCCGACACGCCGCGCGTGGGGCGCTGGCTGGCTTGAGGGGGATCAGGCCGGCGCGGTCCAGGCGAAGAGCCGGCCGCAGCCCGGCGAGCGCGCATCGAGCCCTGCGGTGCGCACCAGGTCCCAGAAGCCGGCGGGCGAACTGGACACCACGGGCACCTGCAGGCGCGCCTCCACCTCGCGCACCGCATCGAGCGTGACCAGCCCGCCGCAGGAGATCAGGATGCCGTCGGCACCAGGCTGCGCCTCGAACACCTTCACGCACAGGTCAACCAGCGCTTTCGTCGGCACCTTGCCCACGGCCTGCACGTCGGAGATCGACAGGCCTTCGAGCGCCAGCGGCTCGAAGTCGCTCTGCTCCAGGTAGCTGCGCAGTTGGGCATTGACCTCGTCGATGTAGGCCGTGGCCACCGCCACGCGCCGCACCTTCAGGTGGCGCAGCCCGTTGACGATGGCGTTGCTCATGGTCGTGCAGGGCAGGCCGGTGGCGCGCGCCATCTCGATCTCGAGCTGCCGATTGAAGGCCGCGCCGCGGAAGAAGCTCAGGGAGGTGCCCATGAGCGAGATCGCGGAAACGCCCTCTTCCTTCTTCAGCGCCACCGCCTTCTCGACCACCGAGTCGATCACGTCGAGGTACCCGCGCGTGGAGATTTCCCCGAGGCCCAGGCCGCGCGCGCTGAAGCGGATGCGCTCGCCGTACAGCAGCGGCCCGTCCACCGGCACCTCGCCAGCCGCCGGTGGCACGATCAGGCCCAGGTGAGGCTGCGCCATGCTCAGCTCCCCTCGGCCACGATGCGCTGGTCCGCGATGATCTTCTTCCATCGCGCGGTCTCGGCGGCCATGTCCTTGCCGAGCTGGGCCGGCGTGGCGTACGCGCGCAGCGTGCCTTGCGCGGCCGCCGCGGCGCCGGTCTCGGGCGTGTCGAGCACAGCCTTCACCGCGGCCGAGAGCTTGTCGACGATGTCGTTGGGCGTACCGGCCGGTGCCAGCACAAAGATGCGCGGCGCCACGTCGAAGCCCGGCAAGGCGTCGGCCAGCGGAGGCACGCTCTCGGCGCCCTCGAGCTTGGCGGTGTTCATCATCGCGAGCGCACGCAGCTTGCCCGCCTTGGCCTGCGCCATGCCGGCCGTGGCGCTCACCACGCCGATCGGAATCTGGCCGCCGATCACGTCGGGCACGATCTGCGCCGCGCCGCGATAGGGCACGTGCACCACCGGGCTGCCGGTGGCCTGCTTGAGCATCTCGAAGCCCAGGTGCTGCACCGTGCCCACGCCCGAGGTGGCGTACGAGTAGCGCGAGGCGTTGGCCTTGAGCTCCTTCACCAGCTCGGCCGGCGTCTTCGCGGGAAAGTCGTTGCCCGTCACGATCATCAGCGGCGAGATGAAGGCCCCCGCCACCGGTCTGAAGCTGGTGAGCGGGTCGATGGCGATCTTCGGCTGCAGCAGCTTGGCGGCGAGCAGTGCGCTGTCGCCCATCATCAGCGTGTAGCCGTCGGGCGGCGCCTTGGCGACGAAGTCTGCCGCGATGAGCCCGGTGGCGCCGGTGCGGTTTTCCACCAGCACCTGCTGGCCCAGCACGTTCGACAGGCGCGTGCCGAGCAGCCGCGCCACCGCATCGACGCCGCCGCCGGCGGAGTAGCCGACGATGAGGCGGATGGGCTTGTCGGGGTACTTCTGGGCCTGGGCCCAGGCCGCCGGCGCCGAGAGGGCGGCAGCGAGGCCCAGGGCGGCCATCGCGCGCAATGCATGGCGGCGCGCCGGTGGTCGAATCGCTTGTGTGGCTTTCATCATGTCTCCGTTGTCTTTGATCGGACGCCGGCCGTCTGTCGCGGCCTGGTCGTGAGGGAAGAAAGTTTGGCTCAGGCCTTGCCCTTGCCGTGCGAGGTCGGCAGCTTCGCCAGCTCGCGCACGCGCTCGGCGTTCGGCGCGAAGCCCAGGCCGGGCGTCTCGGGCAGCGTGAGCCAGCCCTGCTCGGGCACCGGCAGGCCGTCGAAGATCTGCTTGAGCATCTGCACCGCGACGTAGTGGTACTCGACCAGGCCGCCGTTCGACACACCCGCATGCAGGTGCATGTTGTGGAAGGGCCAGGCGCCGCCGTTGTCGATGGGCACGTTGAAGGCCTGCGCCATGCCGGCGATCTTGAGCGCCTGCGAGTAGCCGCCCGAGATGGTCACGTTGGGCTGCAGCACGTCGGCCGCCTGGTTCACCAGCAAGTCGCGGAAGCGGAAGGCCAGGCCCTCGTTCTGCCCGCAGGCCAGCGGGATGCGGGTGCGCGCGCGCAGCTGGGCCATCTGGCGCACGTCGTTCTGCGTGAGCGGCTCCTCGAAGAAGCTGATGCCGTAGGGCTCGATGCGGTGCGCGAGTTCGGTGGCGTGAAACAGGTCGAGGCCGCAGTTGGCGTCGACGTAGAGCTTGACGTCGGGGCCCACCGCCTCGCGCACGGCAGCCACGCGGCGCACGTCTTCCGCGATGACTTCGTCGAGCGGACGCGGCTCGTCGCGGCGCGCGAGCGCATGGTTGCCCACCGTCATCTTCAGCCGCTGGAAGCCCTGCGACACCCACAGCCTGGCGGCAGCGGCGAGCTGATCGCGCTCGAAGAAGCCGAATCCGAAGGTGGCATACACCGGCACCTTCGCGCGCGCGCCGCCGAGCAGGCGCCACAGCGGCTGGCCCAGCGCGCGGGCCTTGATGTCCCACAGCGCGATGTCGAGCGCGGCGATGGTGTGGCTGGCGTAGCCGGTCTGGCCGCGCGGCGAGAGCAGCCAGTAGAGCTTCTCCCACAGGCGCTCGGTGGCCATCGGGTCCTCACCGATCAGCGCGGGGCCCGCCACCTCGCGCACGGCGGCGGCGATGATTTCTTCTTCCGTGATGGCCGTCATGCCGTGGCCGACGATGCCGGTGTCGGTCTCGATCTCGGTGAGGCACAGCGACAGCGAGGTCTGCTTGTTTATGCCGACCACGTCGATGGTCACGGGAATGTTCAGCGGCGTGGCGCTGACGCGAACGATCTTCAAGTCTGTCTCCTTCGTTGGTGCGCGCATCTTTGCGTGCGAGCCGCGGGAGAACAATTCGTTTTTGGCGAGTCCGAGCCTTCGCGCGCCACGAAGGCTGGCCTGCGGGCAGGCTCAGTCGGGCCGGCCCAGGTGCTCCAGCACCGATCGCGCGGCCACCGTCAGCTCCTGCTGCCTGCGCACGCACAGCAGGTGACGCCTGTGGGCCCATGGCGCGTCGAGCTTCAGGCAGCGCAGCTTCAGTATCTGCAGCTGCGGCAGGATGGCCGCATAGGGCAGCACGCCGATGCCCGCGCCCTGCTCCACCATGCGGCAGACCATGTCGAAGCTGCCCACCTGCATGCGCACCTTCAGCGGCACGCCGGCCTCCAATGCGGCGGACAGCAGCACGCGGTGCAGCGCCGTGCCTTCGCGCACCACGATGTGGTCGTGGCTCAGCACCTCGTCGACGCCGATGCGCCTGCGCCGCGCGAGCGGATGGTCGCGCGCCACCACCACCGCCAGTTCGTCGGTGCGATACGGCAGGCATTCGAGCCCTTCGGCGGGCGTGTTGCCCTCGATCACGCCGATGTCGGCCAGGCCGGCCTGCACCGCCTTCACCACCTCGGTGCTGGCGCGCTCCTGCAGGTCGATCTTCAGCACCGGATGCAGGCGCAGGAAGGAGCCGATCTGCGACGGAAGGAACTGCGCGATGGTCGATGCGTTGGCCGTGATGCTGACCACGCCGGCCACGCCGTTCTGGAAGTCGTCGAGCTCCGCGCCGAGACGGTCCATGGCCGAGAGCACCGCGCGCGCGTGCAGCAGCAGCCCATGGCCCGCCGAGGTGAGCGTGACGCCGCGCGCATGCCGCACCAGCAGCGGCAGCCGCGCGCGGGCCTCGAGATCGGAGATGCGCTTGCTGGCCGCGGCCAGCGCGATGTGGCAGCGCTTCGCGCCTTCGCTGATGCTGCCGTGGTCCGCCACGGCCACGAACAGGCGCAGCGACTTCAGGTCGGCCGACATACGCCCCCGTCGTTCAGGTTTTTCGACGAGCCGATGCATCGCCCACGATGCGCACACTCGCCACGGCCAAGCTCAGGAACACCGCCGGAACCGGCTTTGCCGGGCCGCAGGTGTTGCCCCCTGCAAGGGGGTTGGCGAAGCGACACGAAGTGCGCGAAGCCTGGGGGTGAGCCTCATGACGCGACGAGATGGTCGAACAGCTCGCGCGCGGAGGCCGGCAGCTGCTCGCGGCTGCGCGCGATCAGCTTCAGCTCGCGCTCGGCCCAGGCGTCTCTGAGGGCCACGGTCGAGATGCGCATGGCCATCGACAGCCGCTGCGCCGACGATGCCGGCAGCACGCCGACGCCCACGCCCGCCTCGATCATCAGGCAGATGGCCTCGAAGCTGCTGACCTGGATGCGCGGATTGAAGCCGCGGCCCGCGAGCTCGGCGCGGCGCTGCAGGAAGCGGTGGATGGCGCTGCCGTGGTGCAGGCCCACGTGCTGCTCGTCGAGCGTGTCGGCAAAGGCCACCGAGGGCACGCCTGCGAGGGGGTGCGTGGTCGGCACCACCAGCACGAGCTGGTTGCTGCCGAAGGGCTGCGCATCGAAGTCGCCCGTGTGCACGTCGCCCGCGAGGATGCCGATGTCGGCCTCGCCGTCGGCCACCGCGCGCACGATCTCCTCGCTGAGGTATTCGCGCAGGTCCACCTGCACGGCCGGATGCTGCGTGAGAAAGCCCGCCAGCTTCTGCGGCAGGTATTCGGTGATGGAGGTGGTGTTGGCGAACACCCGCACGTGGCCCTTGATGCCCTTGCCGAAGTCCTGCATGTCGCAGCGCAGGTGCTCCATCTGCTGCATCACGCGCTTAGCGTGGTAGAGCACCGCCTGCCCCGCCGCCGTGAGGCTCACACCCTGCGCACTGCGGTGCAGCAGCTTGCCGCCCACGGCCTCCTCCATCTGTTTGATGCGCGTGGAGGCGGCGGCCAGCGAGATGCAGGCCTTCTCCGCGCCGCGCGTGAGGCTGTGCGCGTCCGCCACATAGACGAACAGTTTCAGGTCGAACAGGTCGAAGTGCAGGTTCACCGGGCGCGGCCGCGAGAAAGGAGGAAGGGAACACGCATTGTCCGGCGAATGGCCTCCCGAACGGCCTGATGCGGGTTTGTCCTCAGACCGGGTCCCAGCTGAACACGTCGGCCGAGCGGTCGAGATCGAAGAAGCTGGCGCGCATCGCGGGCATGGCGTGCTCGGCGATGCTCTGCGGCGTCCAGCCCTCGGAGCGGTGGATGGAGCGCACCGGCCGCGGCTGGCTGATGAGCGAGATCTCGTTGTTGCGCACCGAGAAGATCTGGCCGTTGACCGCCGCCGCGGCATCGCTCGCGAGGTACACGGCCAGCGGAGCGACCTTGGCGGGCGTCATCTGCTTGATCTTGTCGACGCGGGCGCGCTGCTCGTCGGTGTCGGTGGGAATGGCGCCGATCATGCGGCTCCAGGCGAAGGGTGCGATGCAGTTGGAGCGCACCTTGAATTTCTGCATGTCCAGCGCGATCGACTTCGACAGCGCCACGATGCCCAGCTTGGCCGCCGCATAGTTGGCCTGGCCGAAGTTGCCGATCAGGCCCGAGGTGGAGGTCATGTGCACCAGCGCGCCCGACTCCTGCTCCTTGAAATGCGTGGCCGCCGCGCGGCTCACGTAGTACGCGCCGTACAGGTGCACCTTGAGCACCGAGTCCCACTCGTCGACCGACATCTTGTGGAAGAAGCGGTCGCGCAGGATGCCCGCGTTGTTCACCACCGCGTCGATGCGCCCGAAGCTTTCGATGGCGCACTGCACGATGCGCGCGGCGCTCGCGGCATCGGCCACGCTGTCGGTGCTGGGCACCGCCAGCCCGCCGGCCGCGCGGATCTCGTCGACCACCTGCTGTGCGGGGCCTGCACTGCCCCCGACACCGTCGAGCGCCGCGCCGATGTCGTTGACCACCACCTTCGCGCCATGCGCCGCCATCGCCAGCGCGATGTCGCGCCCGATGCCACCGCCCGCGCCAGTGACGACGACCACTTTTCCTTCAACCATGCTTGCCTCTGCTGTAGATGTTCGTTCGCCCGCGGGGTCGCGGGCGAAATCCAGAATGCCACAGGGCAGGTCGGAGCGGGTTTCGGGTTTCCGAAGAGGGGCTTCAGGAGACCGCGCGTCGAATCGCCTGGCGGCCTAAGTCGTCCAACGCAAGGTAGGCCCGATAGCTGTCGCAGCGAGCTGCGTCATGGCCTCTTGCAGAGACTCATAAGCTCCGCTGCCTGAACCGAACACTCCACGCTCGGTCGTCGAACCGTACAGCACATAGAAAACGATCTGCTCGACGTCGTCCCCGACATGCGGCTCGTCTTCATGGTCTCCCGTTCCGAAGCGAACGGGCGAACGAATGATCCGGATATCACACTCAACCTCGCCGTCGTAAAGAAAGACGCCTTCCTTCACGATCTCCTGTCCGGGATACAACATTGGGGGTGGCTCGCTACGTCCTTACTGCCGCGCAGTCCGGATGTTGGGCGGCAGCGCCTGCGGCCAGCTCGTGCGGAAGGGGTTGATGTCGAGCCCGCCGCGGCGCGTGTAGCGCGCGTACACCGCGAGCTTGTTCGGCTTGCAGCGGGTCCAGATGTCCGTGAACATGCGCTCGGCGCAGGGCTCGTGGAACTCGTTGTGGTTGCGGAAGCTGACGATGTACGCGAGCAGGCCGGCTTGGTCGATGGGCGGGCCGCTGTAGCGGATCTGCACGCTGCCCCAGTCGGGCTGGCCGGTGACGAGGCAGTTGCTCTTCAGCAGCCGGCTGGTGAGGGTCTCGTTGACGGGCGCCTGCGTGGCGTCGCTGCTCAGCAGCTCGGGCGTGGGCTGGTAGTGGCTGCACTCGATGTCGAGGCGGTCGAGGTCGAGGCCGTCGAGTTCGTGCACCGGCTCGCGGTCGAACATGTCGGGCGCCAGCAGGGTCACGCCGATGGTGGCCTGCTGGTCGCTGCCGCGCCATGCCGCCTCCGACAGGTCGGCGCGCAGGCGCTCGCGCACCGCGTCGACGCTCGCGAACTGGCTGTTGTTGAAGCTGTTGAGGTAGAGCTTGAAGCTCTTGCTCTCGATGATGTTGGGCGTCTCGCAGGGGATGGTGAAGTGCGCGATGGCCAGCTGCGGCTTGCCGCGCAGGTTGAGCCAGCTCACCTCGAAGGCGGTCCAGAGGTCGGCGCCGAAGAAAGGCAGCGCGCCGGCCTTGATGCCCATGGCCTCGCGCTGCGTGGCGCGCGCAATCGGAAAGAGCAGCGTCGGGTCGTAGTGGTCGGCGTAGGCCGAGGTGCGGCCCAGCTGGGATTGCTCGGGCGTGTTGGGGTTCGCGGGGTTCGGGTCGTGGCTCATGATGGTCTTCTCTGTGCGGCATCCGCCGCGTGCGCGAAGGGCGCGATGTGGTTGGCGAGGATGGTGCACACCTGGGGCGGCAGGTCGTGGCCCATGCCGGGAATGGAAACGAACTTCGAGCCCGGGATGCGCCGCGCCGTGTCTTCGCCGCAGGCGATGGGCACGAGCGCGTCGGCCTCGCCGTGAAGCACCAGCGTGGGCGGCTGGATGCGCGGCAGCAGCGCGGGGCGCTCGTCGTCGGCGCCGATGGCGAGCATCTGCCGCATCAGGCCCGCCGGGTGGTAGGAGCGGCGCATGCTGAAGACGAGCCGCTCGGAAAGCTCCTCGTCGGTCTGCGGATAGGCCGGGCTCTGGATGAGCCGCAGCAGCCGGATGCTGTGCGCGACCAGCGCGGCCTCGTCGCGGCCCATCGGCCGGCGCATGAGCATGGAGGTGACCTCGCGGCGCGGACCGGGCAGGCCGCGCGCGCCGCTGGAGCTCATGACGCTCACGAGGCTGGCCGTGCGCTGCGGCGCGGAGGCCGCGATGCGCTGGGCGATCATGCCGCCCATGGAGGCGCCGACGATGTGGGCCCTTTCGATGCCCAGCGCGTCGAGCACGCCGAGCGAATCGAGGGCCATGTCCTGCAGCGTGTAGGCGGATCGCACCTTCAGGCCGAGCCGGTGGCGGATGGTCTCCCACACGATGTTGCCCACGCCCGCGTGGTCGAAGCCCTGGCTCAGGCCGATGTCGCGGTTGTCGTGGCGCACCACGCGAAAGCCCGCGTCCACCAGTTGCTGCACGAAGGCCGTCGGCCACGCGACGAGCTGCATGCCCAGCCCCATGATGAGCAGGATGACGGGGCGCCCGTCGCCTCCGGTGTCGTCGACCTCGATCTGCAGTCCGTTGGCGGTGACTTTCATCGATTGCTTCGTCGTGCCTGTGCTTCTTGTTTCTTACTTGAACTCGCGCTCGCGCAGCCACTTGGTGGCGACCCACTTCTCGCCCGCCAGCACCGGCGCGCCGCCATGCAGGGTGCGGGTAACGGGGTCGGGCCGGTCGTAGCTGAAGAACACGCCGCAGCCGCGCGCCGGGGCCACTTCGAGGCCCACGTCGGGGAAGGTGGTGGCACCGCCGCCCTCGGGCTCCTGCAGGTACATCACCAGCGTGGCCACGCGCTGGCCGCCGCGCTTGAGGATGGTGGGCGTGCCGGGCTCGCTGGGGTCGAAGTAGTCGTAGTGCGGGCGGTACTGCGCGCCGGGTGCGTAGCGCAGTATCTGCAGGCCCTCGCCGAACTCGAGCGGCCAGCGCAGCAGCGCGGCGATGCGCTGCTCGAGGCGCGCGACGATCTCGTTCTCGCCGCGCTCGAAGAACATGCCGTCGCTGGTGCGGTCGACGTTGAGCACCTCGCCGCCGGTGCGCGTCTCCACCGTGAGCGAGCGCGCGAGCCGCACCCGCGCGGCGGCGATCAGGCCTTCGCATTCCTCCGCCGACAGCAGGTTGCCGAAGACCACCACGCGCGGATGCCGCATGGTCTGCAGCACCTGCACGCGGCGGTCGCCCGCGTCGATGTACAGCGGCGCGCCGTCGAGGTCGGGCCCGGGCATCTTCGCCTGCACGGCCGGCAGCGCGACCTCCACGTTGGGAAATCCGGCTTCGAGCTGCGCCAGCGCCGTATCGGCGGCCGCGTCGTGCCAGCCGGCCGCGCGCATGGAAGCGCGCAGCGCCGGCACCGAATGCCCGGCGGCGAGCTGGGCTACCAGCCACTCGCGCAGTTCCGGACTGATCGCTTGCGACATATCAATTACTCCTCCACGCTGCGGCAAGCCCCGCAACGCATGAAAAAACAGCCACGCCCCATTCCAGGAACACCGCGGAACCGGCTTTGCCGGGCCGCCGGTGTTGCCCCCTGCAAGGGGGTTGGCGAAGCGACACGAAGTACGCGAAGACTGGAGGTCAGCTCAGCCTTCTCCTGAATACCAGCCTGTCGGGCCTGGATACGGATGCATCGAAACCATAACCTTCGAGGTCGAACTTTTCCAGTGCCTTGGGCGTGGCCGCCTTGTGCTGCACGGCCCAGCGCGCCAGCAGGCCGCGGGCGCGCTTGGCGAAGAAGCTCACGATCTTGTACCGGTCGCCCTTCCACTCCTCGAAGACGCATTCGACCACGCGGGCCTTGAGCACCTTCAAATCGACCGATTTGAAGTATTCCTGCGACGCGACATTGACCACCACGGGAGTGCGGTCGGCCGCGAGGCGCTCGTTCAGGTGCTCGGCGATGCGCGGGCCCCAGAAGGCGTACAGGTCCTTGCCGTGGCGGTTGGCCAGCTGGGTGCCCATTTCCAGGCGGTAGGGCTGCAGCAGGTCGAGCGGGCGCAGCAGGCCGTAGAGGCCGCTGAGGATGCAGACATGCTCCTGCGCCCAGGCCAGCTGGGCCTTCGTGAGGCTGCGGGCGTCGAGGCCGCCGTAGACGTCGCCGTCGAAGGCGAAGGCCGCCTGGCGGGCGTTCTTCGGGGTGCTCTTGCTCGACCAGGCCTCGTAGCGGGCCACGTTCAGGGCCGAGAGCTTGTCCGACAGGCTCATGAGCTCGGAGATCTGCTGGGGCGACTTCTCGCGCAGCAGCTTGATCAGTTCGACCGAAGGGCCGCGGGGCGATTCGAAATGGGGCTGGGTGGCGGGGATTTCGGAAGGGACGGGGGTTTCGTAGTCGAGCGACTTGGCAGGGGAAAGCAGGAAGAGCATCCCGGAATTATCAGTGGCGGCCATGACAGGGGCCGCCCCGGTAAAATCGCCGGCTACCTCCCTGTGTCCCCAACGGCTCCCCAAAGGGCCGTTCCTGCATTTCCCATGAGCGAACCCACCACCCCTCCCGCCCAGCCTGGTCTGGACAGCCTTTCCAAATCGTTCGAGCCCGCCGCCATCGAGGCGCACTGGGGCCCCGAATGGGAGAAGCGCGGCTACGCCAAGGCCGGCTTCCGAGGCACGCAGCAACCCAAGGAAGGCGCCGAGTCGTTCGCGATCCAGCTGCCGCCGCCCAACGTGACGGGCACGCTGCACATGGGCCATGCGTTCAACCAGACGATCATGGACAGCCTCACGCGCTACCACCGCATGAAGGGCGACAACACGCTGTGGGTGCCCGGCACCGACCACGCCGGCATCGCCACGCAGATCGTGGTGGAGCGCCAGCTGCAGGAGCAGAAGGTCAGCCGCCACGACCTGGGCCGCAAGAACTTCGTGGCGCGCGTGTGGGAATGGAAGGAGAAGTCGGGCAACACCATCACCCAGCAGATGCGCCGCCTGGGCGACACGGTGGACTGGAGCCGCGAGTACTTCACGATGGACGACGACCTGTCCAAGGTGGTCACGCACACCTTCGTGAAGCTGTACGAAGAAGGCCTGATCTACCGCGGCAAGCGCCTGGGCAACTGGGACCCGGTGCTCAAGACCTCGGTGAGCGACCTCGAAGTCGAGAGCGAGGAGGAAGACGGCTCGCTCTGGCACATCGCCTACCCGCTCGAAGACGGCAGCGGCACGCTGACCGTGGCCACCACCCGGCCGGAGACCATGCTCGGCGACACGGCCGTGATGGTCCACCCCGAGGACGAGCGCTACAAACATCTCATCGGCAAGCGCGTGAAGCTGCCGCTGGTGGACCGGCTGATCCCGATCATCGCGGACGACTACGTCGACAAGGAATTCGGCACCGGCGTGGTGAAGGTCACGCCCGCGCACGACTACAACGACTATGCGGTCGGCCAGCGCCACAAGCTCGAGATGATCGGCGTGCTCACGCTCGACGCCACCATCAACGACAACGCACCCGAGAAGTACCGCGGCCTCGACCGCTTCGTGGCTCGCAAGGCCATCGTGGCCGACCTCGACGCGCTGGGCCTGCTGGTCGAGGTGAAGAAGCACCGGCTGATGGTGCCGCGCTGCGCGCGCTCGGGGGCCATCGTCGAGCCCATGCTCACCGACCAGTGGTACGTGGCCATGACGCGCCCCGGCGCCGACGGCCAGTCGATCGCGCAGAAGGCCATCGACGTGGTGAAGTCCGGCGAGGTGCGCTTCGTGCCCGAGAACTGGGTCAACACCTACAACCACTGGATGGAGAACATCCAGGACTGGACCATCTCGCGCCAGCTCTGGTGGGGCCACCAGATTCCGGCCTGGTACGACGAGGAAGGCAATGTGTACGTGGCGGAGGACGAAGCCGCCGCCCAGGCCAAGGCGCCCGGCAAGAAACTGACGCGCGACGAGGACGTGCTCGACACCTGGTATTCGTCGGCGCTGGTGCCCTTCTCGTCGCTCGGCTGGCCCGAGAAGACGCAGGACCTCGACCTGTACCTGCCCTCCACGGTGCTGGTGACCGGCTACGACATCATCTTCTTCTGGGTCGCCCGGATGATCATGATGACCAAGCACTTCATCGGCAAGGTGCCCTTCAAACACGTGTACATCCACGGCCTGGTGCGCGACGCGCAGGGCAAGAAGATGAGCAAGTCGGAAGGCAACGTGCTCGACCCGGTGGACCTGATCGACGGCATCGAGCTGCCCGCACTGCTCGACAAGCGCACGCAGGGCCTGCGCAAACCCGAGACGGCGCCCACCGTTCGCAAAAACACGCAAAAAGAGTTCCCCGAGGGCATTCCGGCCTTCGGCGCCGACGCGCTGCGCTTCACTTTTGCCTCGCTCGCCTCGCTGGGCCGCAGCATCAACTTCGACTCGAAGCGCTGCGAGGGCTATCGCAACTTCTGCAACAAGCTGTGGAACGCCACGCGCTTCGTGCTGATGAACTGCGAGGGCCAGGACTGCGGCCTGCTGGAGCACACCAAGGAAGAGTGCCAGGTCGGCGGTAAGGCCCACGGTTACCTGAAGTTCAGCCGCGCCGACTACTGGATCGTGTCGAAGCTGCAGCGCGTGGAGGCCGAGGTGGCCCAGGGTTTCGAGGAATACCGCCTCGACAACGTGGCCACCGCGATCTACCAGTTCGCCTGGGACGAGTTCTGCGACTGGTACCTGGAAATCGCCAAGGTGCAGATCCAGACCGGCGACGACGCGCAGAAGCGCGCCACCCGCCGCACGCTCATCCGCGTGCTCGAGACGCTGCTGCGCCTGGCGCATCCGGTGATTCCGTTCATCACCGAAGAGCTGTGGCAGAAGGTGTCGAAGGTTGCAGGACGTGAGGGCGAGTCGATCATGATCGCCGCCTATCCGAAGAGCCAGCCCGAGAAGATCGACGAGGCGGCCGAGGCGTATGTGGCGCGGCTGAAGGCGCTGGTGGACGCGTGCCGCACGCTGCGCGGCGAGATGAACGTGTCGCCCGCCACGCGCCTGCCGCTCTACGCGGTGGCCGACGATGCCGAAGGCGCGGCCTTCCTGCGCGAATCGGCCCCGGTGCTGCAGGCGCTCGCCAAGCTCAAGGAAGTGAAGGTCTTCGACGACGAGGCCTCGTGGTCGGCTGCTGCCGAGGCTGCGCCCGTGGCCGTGGTGGGTGCCGCGCGCCTGTGCCTGCACATGGAGATCGACAAGGCCGCGGAGAAGGTTCGTATCGGCAAGGAAGTCGCGCGCGTCGAAGGCGAAATCGCCAAGGTGCACTCGAAGCTTGGTAACGAAGCGTTCGTCGCGAAGGCTCCGCCAGCCGTGATCGAGCAGGAACGTAAACGTCTGACTGACTTCACGGCCACTCTGGAGCGCCTGCGCGACCAGCTTGTACGCCTCGGCTGACAGACCGGGGGCGTCGAAGGCGTATAGGATGCCTGGAGCGGCTTCGCGCCGTTTCGCATCCTGCCATCCCCTCTTTGACGAAAGACGCTGAACCGCCCATGTCCACATCCGCGACCCGCATCCGCAAGGCCGTATTTCCCGTTGCAGGCTTCGGCACCCGCTTCCTGCCGGCCACGAAGGCGCAACCCAAGGAAATGCTGCCGGTGGTCGACAAGCCGCTGATCCAGTACGCCGTCGAAGAGGCGTACGCAGCCGGCATCCGCGACATGATCTTCGTGACCGGCCGCAACAAGCGCGCCATCGAAGACCATTACGACACCGCCTACGAGCTCGAAGAGCCAGCTCGAAGCCAGCGGCAAGACCGCGCTGCTCAACATTGCGCGCTCGGTCATGCCCGACGACATGACCTGCTCCTACGTGCGCCAGCCGCGCATGCTGGGCCTGGGCCACGCGGTGCTGTGCGCCGAACACCTGGTCGGCAACGAACCCTTCGCCGTGCTGCTGGCGGACGACCTGATGGTCGGCCCCGACGGCGGCCAGCCGGTGCTGGCGCAGATGACCGAAGCCTTCGGCCGTCTCGGCGGCTCGCTGCTGGCAGTGCAGGAAGTGCCGCTTGAGCACGTCAAGCGCTACGGCATCGTGGCCGGCGACAAGGTCGAAGAGGGCCTGGTGAAGGTCAGCCGCATGATCGAGAAGCCGAAGCCCGAAGAGGCGCCCTCGCGCCTGGGCGTGGCCGGCCGCTACATCCTCACACCGGGCGTGTTCGACGAGATCCGCAACCAGCCCAAGGGCGCGGGCGGCGAGATCCAGCTGACCGACGGCATCGCGGCGCTGATGAAGAAGGAATCCGTCTACGCGTACTCGTACAAGGGCATCCGCTACGACTGCGGCAGCAAGGAAGGCTTCCTGCAGGCGTCGGTGGAGCTGGCGCTCGCGCACCCCGAAGTGGGCGCGGATTTCCGCGAGTACCTCAAGAGCCTGAAGCTGTAATCGCTGCTTCGAGCACACGCAGAAAGGGCCGCAACAGCGGCCCTTTTTTCTTCTCGTCGCCGTTGTTCTCAGCGGCGCTTCAGCACGTGGATGAAGTCGGTGCCGACGGTTTCCTGCTCCATCAGTTCGTTGCCGGTCTGGCGCGCGAAGGCCTGGAAGTCGCGGATCGAGCCCGGGTCGGTCGACACCACCTTCAGCAGCTGGCCGCTCGCCATGTCGTTGAGCGACTTCTTCGCCTTGAGGATGGGCAACGGGCAGTTCAGCCCGCGCGTATCAAGCTCGCGATCAACTTGCATTGCCAGGTTCCGGCGGCAGGTTCAGGCCGCGGCGGCGCTCCTCGTTTTCCGCGGCGGTGAAGAACACGGGCTCGTGCCCGCGCGTGCGCAGCCAGTCGGCCAGCGCATAGCCGGTGCCGGCGGGCCAGCACTTGAGGTCGGGCAGGTCGTAGAGGCGATAGTCGACCAGCTCGGGCGAGAGCTTCACCTCGCCGTCGGCCACCACGTGGTAGGCGATGATGACCTGGTTCATGCGCTGGAAGTCGTAGGCGCCGACGATCTTCGTGGCGCTCACGTCGAGGTTGGTTTCCTCCTTCACCTCGCGCGCGATGCCCTCCTCGGGCGTCTCGCCGGCCTCCATGAAGCCGGTGATGAGCGCGAACATCTTGCCCGGCCACGCTGCATTGCGCGCCAGCAGCACCTGGCCGCGGTACTCGACGATGGCCGCGAGCACGGGCGTCGGGTTGTTCCAGTGCGTGTGGCCGCAGTTGGGGCAGCGCAGGCGCTCCTTGGGGCCGCCGTCTTCCATCAATGCGATCCACTCGAGCGGCGTGGCACAGACCTGGCAGAACTTGGGATGGGGCATGGGGTTCTCAGCCTTCTTGTTGTTGAGTAGTGGCCCCTTCCAGGAACACCGCAGAACCGGCTTTGCCGCGCTGCAGGTGTTGCCCCCGGAGGGGGTTGGCGAAGCGACACGAAGTGCGCATAGCCTGGAGGCGGACCTTGTTGTCAGGCGGGAAGACGCCGGTGGAGAGGTAGCGGTCGCCGCGGTCGCAGACCACGAACACAATGGTTGCGTTCTCGACCGTCTTCGACACCTCGAGCGCAGCCCACAGCGCGCCTGCGGCCGAGATGCCGCCGAAGATGCCCTCCTCGCGCGCGAGGCGGCGGCACATCTCTTCGGCATCGCTCTGGCTCACGCTGATTTCTTCATCGACGCGGCTCGGATCGAAGATCTTCGGCAGGTATTCGGCCGGCCACTTGCGGATGCCCGGAATGCGCGAGCCTTCGGCCGGCTGCGCGCCGATGATGCGCACCGCTGGGTTCTTCTCTTTCAGAAAGCGCGACACGCCGGTGATGGTGCCGGTGGTGCCCATGGCGCTCACGAAGTGCGTGACCTTGCCCTTGGTGTCGGCCCAGATCTCGGGGCCGGTGGTCTCGTAGTGGATGCGCGGGTTGTCGGGGTTGGCGAACTGGTCGAGCACGCGGCCCTTGCCCTGGGCCACCATCTGCTCGGCGAGGTCACGGGCGTATTCCATGCCCCCGCTCTTGGGCGTGAGCACGAGCTCGGCGCCGAAGGCCTTCATGGTCTGCGCGCGCTCCACGGAGAGGTCCTCCGGCATGATGAGCAGCATGCGGTAGCCCTTGATGGCCGCGGCCATCGCGAGCGCGATGCCGGTGTTGCCGGAGGTGGCTTCGATCAGGGTGTCGCCGGGCTTGATCTCGCCGCGCTCCTCGGCACGCCGGATCATCGAGAGAGCGGGCCGGTCCTTCACCGAACCGGCGGGGTTGTTGCCTTCGAGCTTGCCGAGAATCACGTTGCCGCGCCGGGCATTTTCTGCGGCATTGATGCGTTGCAGTGCGACCAGGGGGGTCTTGCCGATGGCGTCTTCGATCGTCGGATAGTTCATGCCAGCCACTGTGCCATAATTTTGGGCTTCGTTCAGAACCCTGCCCGGGTGGTGAAATTGGTAGACGCAGGGGACTCAAAATCCCCCGCCGCAAGGCGTGCCGGTTCGATTCCGGCCCCGGGCACCACAGGTTCTGGCTCTCCCCCAGGCTTCGCGCACTTCGTGTCGCTTCGCCAACCCCCTTCCGGGGGCGACACCGGTGGCCCGGCAGAGCTTGGCTCTCCCCCAGTCTTCGCGCACTTCGTGTCGCTACGCCAACCCCCTTCCGGGGGCGACACCGGTGGCCCGGCGAAGCCGGTTCCACGGTGTCCCTGGAATTGGACACCCCCTGTCCTATCTCGATTCGGTCTTTTCTTGCAGGCCGGTGTGCACCGTCGGGTGCGCCAAGCGCACCCTCAGTTCGCGCTTCAGCCGCGTGTTGTCCAGCCGGCGCGATTCCCCCATGAAGCTCAACAGCTGCAGCGGAAGCTGCCGCTCGGCCTCGCCTCGGGCCACGCGGGGCGGGCGGGGCATGCCGTAGAGATCGGCGGCGAAGTCGAAGTAGTCGCCCATGCGCAGTTCGGTGTCGTCCGCGGCGTGCACGATGCGCTGCGGCTTGCCGCGGAAGAGCGCGGCGATGCAGGCGCGGGCCAGGTCGTCGGCGTGGATGTGGCTGGTGTAGACGTCGTCCTCGCGCCGCAGTACGGGGGTGCCGCGCTGCAGGCGGGCGCGGGGGGTGCCGTTCTCGCGGTCGGGGGCGTAGATGCCGGGGATGCGCAGGATGCTGGCGCGCACGCCTGCACTGCGGCCCAGCCAGCGCACGGCGCGTTCGGCGTCGACGCGGCGGTGGGAACGTGGGGTGTCGGGGCGCACGGCGCGGGTTTCGTCGATGCGTGCGCCGCCGCAGTCGCCGTAGACGCCGCTGGTCGAGCCGTAGACGAAGGCCGAGGGCACGGACCGCAGCCGCAGCGCCCGCGCCAGCGTGGTGGTGCGCTGGTCGCGCCACCAGGCGGGGCCGCCGTCGCGCGCGGGAGGCGCCAGGTGCAGCACCCGGGTGGCGATGCCGGCGAGCCGGCGCAGGGTGCGTGGATCGTCGAGATTGCCCAACAGGGGGCGTATTCCGGCCGTGCGCAGGGCATCCATCCGTCCGGCCGATGAAGTGAGCGCCACCAGCTGCATGCGCCCGCGCAGGTCGCGCGCCACGCGCTGGCCCACGTCGCCGCAGCCGACGATCAGCAGGCGTTCTCGCCGGAACCGCGCTGGCAGCGCGCCGGAGGGACTATTGATTGAAGGCAAAATCCTGTTCCCGTCTTCCCAATTCAGTTCCAGCTCCCCTGGCCGCCAACGGCCCGGAGGGAGCGTTACCCCTCGAAGAATACCGATGACTGCCACAGCGCCGCATGAAGCGGGCTTTTCCATCACCGTCGAGCCCAGCGGGCGCCATTTCGTGGTCCAGGGCGACGAAACCATCCTGGCCGCGGGAATCCGCCAGGGCATCGGCCTGCCCTACGGCTGCAAGGACGGCGCCTGCGGCTCGTGCAAGTGCAAGAAGCTCTCGGGGGAAGTCACCCTCGGCCCGCACCAGAGCAAGGCGCTGAGCGCCGAGGAGCAGCTCGCTGGCTACGTGCTCACCTGCTGCGCCCATCCCACGAGCGACGTGGTGCTCGAATCGCGCCAGGTCACGGAGGCCGGTGCGCTGCCGATCCGCAAGATGCCGGTGCGCGTGATGGCCCTCACGCGCCAGTCGCACGACGTGATGCTGGTGCGCCTGCAGCTTCCCGCTGGCGAACCCCTGCAGTTCTACGCCGGCCAGTACGTCGAATTCATCCTGCGCGACGGCTCGCGCCGCAGCTACTCGATGGCCAACGCGCCGCACACGCTGGCGCAGCCCGGCACGGGCATCGAGCTGCACCTGCGGCACCTGCCCGGCGGCAAGTTCACCGACCACGTCTTCGGCACGATGAAGGAAAAGGAGATCCTGCGCATCGAAGGCCCCTTCGGCAGCTTCTTCCTGCGCGAGGACTCCGACAAGCCGATGATCCTGCTGGCCTCCGGCACCGGTTTCGCGCCCATCAAGGCACTGCTGGAGCACATGCAGTTCAAGGGCATCGACCGCCCCGCCACGCTGTACTGGGGCGGCCGCCGTCCCGAAGACCTGTACATGGACGGCTGGCTGCGCGAGCAGATGGCGCAGATGCCGAACCTGCGCTACGTGCCGGTGGTTTCCAACGCCACGCCCGAGGACAACTGGACCGGCCGCACCGGCTTCGTCCACAAAGCCGTGCTCGAGGACTTCGCCGACCTGTCGGGCCACCAGGTGTATGCCTGCGGCGCGCCCATCGTGGTCGACTCGGCCAAGCGCGACTACGTGGCACTGGCGGGCCTGCCCGAGGAAGAATTCTTCGCCGACGCATTCACCACCGAGGCGGACAAGGCCCTGCCCTGAGATTCCCCGGTTCCACCGGCTCCCCGAGAACGACAGACCCAAGAACAAATGAAGACGAGACACTTCCTCCTCACCCTCATCGCAAGCGCCGCCGCCCTGCTGGGCACCGGCCAGGCCATGGCGCAGCAATCGCAGCGCCCCATCCGGCTGATCGTTCCCTACGCGGCCGGCGGGCCGATCGACAACACCGCGCGCATCCTGGCCGAGCGCGTGAAGGACTCGCTGGGCACGGTCATCATCGACAACAAGCCCGGCGCGGGTGGCAACATTGGCGCCGACGCCGTGGCGAAGGCACCGGCCGACGGCCTGACGATCGGCATCGCGGCCACCGCAACCAACGCGGTGAACCCGTGGCTCTACAGCAAGATGCCGTTCAACGCCGCCACCGACTTCGCGCCGATCACGCAGATGGTCCGCGTGCCCAACGTTCTGGTGATGAACGCCGACACCGCGAAGCGCCTGAACATCAACAGCGTGGCCGACCTGATCCGCTACGCCAAGGCCAACCCCGCCAAGCTCAACTACGGCAGCGGCGGCAACGGCAGCGCGGGGCACCTCGCGGGCGAGCTGTTCAAGAAGGAAGCGGGCATCTTCGCGCTGCACATTCCGTACAACGGCGGCAATCCGGCGCAGCTGGCGCTGATCTCGGGCCAGGTCGACTTCAACTTCGACAACCTCGCCACCGCCGCCCCGAACATCCGCTCGGGCAAGCTCAAGGCGCTCGCGGTGACGACGCTGCAGCGCAGCAGTTCGCTGCCCGAGGTGCCGCCCGTGGCCGACACGCTCAAGGGCTTCTCGATCGACACCTGGTGGGGCCTGGTCGCACCGGCCGGCACGCCGCACGACGTGGTCGTGAAGCTCAATCAGGCCTTCGTTGCGGCACTGAATGCGCCGGAGACGAAGACCCGCTTCGCCTCGCTGCTGGCCGAGCCGGTGGGCAGCTCGCCCGAGCAGTTCGGCGCCTTCATGAAGAGCGAGCTCGCCAAGTACGAGAAGGTCGTCAAGGCCACCGGCGCGAAGGTGGACTGACGAGGTCCTCGGGCAAGGCCTCCTCGCGGCGCAACGCCACCGAGGAGGCATCGCCCGAATAGCTGCGCAGCCCCGCGAGGTCGAGCACCTCGACGCCGCCATGCTCCACGCGCAGCAGGCCGTCGCGCTGCAGGGCGTGCAGCGCCCGGTTGGCGCGCTGTCGCGACACCGCCGAGAGCAGGCCGATCTCGTCCTGGCTCAGCCGCACGAAGCGGTCGGCGCGTGGATAGAGGATGGGGTCGAACAGGCTGGCGAGGCAGCGCGCCACGCGCGCGTCGGGCCCCAGCAGCCGGTCGAATTCCATGAGCCCGATGAACAGGCTCAGTCGCGCATTGATGTGTAACAACAGAAACCGATTGAATTCGATGTTCGAGGCCAAAAGGCGCTCGAAGCTGTGCCGCGGAATGCATGCAACCCGCGTCGGCCGCAGCGCCACGCCGTCGTAGCGCCAGGGTCCGGGGGTGAGCAGGGAGCCCTCGCCACTCCAGCCGCCGGCGGTGACGCCGGTGAAGGTGGACACACGCCCGTCGGGCAGCGACACGGACATCTTCAGCAGGCCGTCCATCACGCCGACCCAGTGATCGGCGGGCTCGCCGCGCCGCACGACGAAACCTCCAGCAGGAACGGTGCGCTCATGGGACTCCTGCACGACACGATCGAGCTCCTCGCTCGTGAGGGCTCGCGCCCACAGGCTCTCGCGGAGCATGTTCTCCAGCGCGCTCGTCGACATCGTCGGGTCTCCTCCCAGGACACTGCCGGCCCGTCGCGCGAGCCGGTCCATCGCGGGCCGTAAGGAATGTCGTTCCAACGACATCCCGGGCGCGGCGATGATGCCACAGTCGCTCGCGTTCGCCACCACAACAAGGAGACAGCGATGAAGCGTTCGAACGAGAGCCCGCGGCCCCCGCTCGGGCCGGACGACGGTGACACGCCCGGCCTGCGCCGGCGCGACGTGCTGGGTTATGCGACAGCCGCGCCGCTGGTGTCGGCGACCGCCGGCCTGGCCGGACTCACGGCATCCTCCCGGGCAGTCGCCGCGCTGCTGCCGATGACGCCTCCCGACACCACCGACCTCTTCGACATCGGCGATGCGGTGACGGTGACTTCGCTGCCGACCATGCCCTTGGTGAAGGTGACGAACAGCGAGAACGGCCGCGTGCGGCTCGCGCTGCCGCGGCTGGAGGTGGGCCAGGGCATCGCCACGGCCACCGCGATGATGCTGGCCGACAAGCTGCGGCTGCCGCTGAGCGCGATCGAGGTGACCTCGGCCGACGCCAGCCCCGAGCTGATCTGGAACCAGCTCACCGGCGGCTCGTCGAGCGTGCGCTCGCTGCACGCAGGGATGCCGCTGCTGGGCGGCCTGGGCGGCGTACTCTCGGGCTCGACGCCCTCGGTGGTCGGGCAGCGCGTCACGCGGCTCGACGCACTCGACATCGTCACCGGGCGCAAGAGGTTCACGCTCGACCAGGCAGTGCCCGGCGCGATGCCGACGATGGTGCGGCGCCCGCCGACCATCAACGGCAAGTTCGTCAGCATCAACAACATGAACACGGTGATGGCCATGCCGGGCGTGATCGGCGTGGTGCCGATTCCATCGACCAACGGCATCACGCCGACGCCGCCCGGCGTGGCCGTGATGGCCGAGACCTTCGGCCAGGCATGGGCCGCGGTGAACGCGCTCGACGTGACCTGGGCCGCCGGCCCGATCGACGGCGAGTCGAACGCCACCATCATGCGCAAGCTGAAGTCGGCGCTGCTGCCGTTCGCGCTGCCGCCGCTGGGCGCATTGACCGTGGAGGGCGAGTTCGAGTTCGCGCCGGTCTCGCACTGCCCGATGGAAGTGGAATGCGCGATCGCCGACGTGCGCCCCGACCGGGCGGAGATCTGGGCCGGGCTGCAGAGCCCCATCGTCACCCAGCAGGCGGTGGCGGCCGAACTCGGCCTGCCATTGGGCAACGTCACTGTGCACGTGGTGCCCTCGGGCGGCTCCTTCGGCCGGCGCCTCTTCTGGGACCCGGTGCTGCAGGCGATCCAGGTATCGAAGGCGCTCGGGCGGCCCTGCCGCCTGATGTACCACCGCACCGACGACATGCGCCACACGCGCATGCGCCCGCCGATGTTCCACAAGGCGCGCGCCACGATGCTGCTGGGCCAGGTGATCGCCTTCGAGCAGCGCATCGCCGGCGTGCGGCTCGACACGCGCCACGGCTTCGGCAACATGCTGGAGGCCGCGGCCATCGCGCTGCCCAATGCCTTTCCGCAGACGGTGGGCAACTTCGCGATCGAGCAGATCATGTTCAAGACCATGGTCTCCTCGCCCTACAACTTCGGCGTGACCACCAAGCTGCTGACGCCCGTGCCGATCGACATGAACACCTGCTCGTACCGCTCGGTGCACATCCAACCCTCGCGGCTGGTGGAGGAGATCCTGGTCGACGAGATGGCCAGGGCGGCGGGCAAGGACCCGGTCGCCTTCCGGCTCGAGTACCTGCGGCTGCCGCGCGCCCGCGCGGTGCTCAAGGCGGTGGCCGAGGCGGCGCAATGGGGCAAGGCGATGCCCGCGGGCTTCGCTCAGGGCGTGGGCGTGCACCAGGAGACGAAGTCGTTCACCGCCTGCATCGTCGAGATCGACGCGCGGGTGCCGTCGGCGGCGAAGGTGGTTCGCGCCACCATCGCGATCGACGTGGGCACGCCGATCAACCCCTCGGGCATCGAGGCGCAGCTGCAGGGCGGCCTGTGCGAGTCGATCGCGCTGGTGCTCAGCGCGGGCCTGCACATCCAGAACGGCCTGCCGCTGGAAGGCAGCTATTCGCAGTACCACTTCTCGCGCATGAAGAACTACCCGAAGGACGTGAAGATCATCATCATGCCGCCCAGCGCCGAGGCCATTGGCGGCCTGGGCGAGGTCGGCCTGTCGGCCAGCTCGGGCGCCATCGCCAACGCTTATGCGCGCGCCACCGGCACCAGGCCGCGCAGCTTCCCGCTGAACTTCCCGGTCGACTTCACGCCGATCCCGCCGGGCAAGCTGCCCACGCCCGTCAACGTCCAGATCCCGACCTGAGGAGACTCCCCATGCCCGTGCAATCTTTCAAGGTGAACGGCCAGAACGTCGACGTCGAGGCGCCTGACGACATGGCCCTGCTCTGGGTGCTGCGCGACAAGCTCGGCATCACCGGGCCGAAGTACGGCTGCGGCATCAACGTGTGCAAGGCCTGCACCTGCCACGTCGACGGCAAGGCGGTGACGGTGTGCTCGGTGCGCGTGTCCGACGTGCGCGGCCGCCAGGTGACGACCATCGAGGGGCTGGCCAACGGCAACACGCTGCATCCGGTGCAGCAGGCCTGGCTGAACCTCGACGTGCCGCAGTGCGGCTTCTGCCAGCCGGGGCAGATCATGGCCGCGGTGGACCTGCTGCGCCGCACGCGCAACCCGACGGACGCCGACATCGACGCCATCGAGAACGTGTGCCGCTGCGGCACCTACGGGCGCATCCGCGAGGCGATCAAAGCTGCCGCCGCGATGATGTAGCCGGCTGAAAAAGAAAAAGGCGGTTCGCACCGCCTTTGCCTGGCGAACGTAGCGCCCGCTTATTCGCCCAGGTACGCGGCCCGCACGCGCGGGTCGCTCAGCAGGCCCTTGGCATCGCCGCTCATGGTGATGAGCCCGGACTCCATCACGTAGCCGCGGTCGGCCAGCTGCAGTGCGCGGTTGGCGTTCTGCTCCACCAGCAGGATGGTCACGCCCTGCGAGGCGACTGTCTGCACCACCTCGAAGATCTTGTCGCACATGATCGGCGACAGGCCCATGGTGGGCTCGTCCAGCAGCAGCACCTTGGGGCGCGCCATCAGCGCGCGGCCCATGGCCAGCATCTGCTGCTCGCCGCCCGACATGGTGCCGGCCAGCTGGTCCTTGCGTTCGCGCAGGCGCGGGAAGGTGACGAACACGCGTTCCATGTCGCTCGCGATGCCGGCTTTGTCCTTGCGGATGTAGGCGCCGATCTGCAGGTTCTCGGTGATGGTCATGCGCGTGAACACGCCCCGGCCTTCCGGCACCATCACGAGGCCTTCTTCCACCAGGTCCCAGGCGCCGCGGCCCTTGATGCTGCGGCCTAGGAACTCGATGTGGCCGGCCCCGGCCGGCAGCGTGCCGGTGATGGCCTTCATGGTGGTGGTCTTGCCGGCGCCGTTGGAGCCGATCAGCGAGACCAGTTCGCCCTCGCGCACCTCGAAGTCCACGCCCTTGACGGCCTGGATGCCGCCGTAGCCCACCTTCAGGCCATTGACCTTCAGCAGCACATTGCCCGCCGTCTTCGTCGCGGTGTCTTGTTCGCTCGTCATCGTTGCTGCGCTCATCTCAATGTCCTCCGGTGCCGAGGTAGGCCTCGATCACCTTCTCGTTCTTCTGCACGTCCACCGGGGTGCCTTCGGCGATCTGCTTGCCGTAGTCCAGCACGGTGACGCGGTCGCACAGGCCCATGATGAGCTTGACGTCGTGCTCGATGATCAGGATGGTGCGGTTGTCGCGGCGGATGCGGTCGATCAGCTCGCGCAGCGCGACCTTCTCGGTCAGGTTCATGCCGGCCGCGGGCTCGTCGAGCGCGATGAGTTGCGGGTCGGTGGCCAGGGCGCGCGCAATCTCGAGGCGGCGCTGGTCGCCGTACGACAGCGTGCGCGCCTTGTAATCGGCGAACTTGCCGATGCCCACGTAGTCGAGAAGTTCGTGCGCGCGGTCGGCAATGGCCTTTTCCTCCGCCTTGAAGCCGCCGGTGCGGAGCATCGCGCCCAGCACGCCCGAATGGGTGCGGATGTGGCGCCCGACCATCACGTTCTCCAGCGCCGTCATTTCGGCGAAGAGGCGGATGTTCTGGAAGGTGCGTGCGATGCCGGCTTTCGCCACTTCATGCACGGCCGTCGGCTGGTAGGGCTTGCCCGCGAGCTCGAAGGTGCCGCTGTCGGGCGTGTACAGGCCGGTGATCACGTTGAAGAACGTGGTCTTGCCCGCGCCGTTGGGGCCGATCAGGCCGTAGACCTGGCCGCGCTTGATGGTGATGCCCACGTCGGACAGGGCCTGCAGCCCGCCGAAGCGCTTGGAGATGCCCCGGACGTCGAGGATGGTGTCAGTCGTCATGTTGATTCTTCCTCGTGCGTTCAGGGATTGATCGACATGGGACGGGAAGCGGCGCCGGGCAGCTCGTCGGCGGGCGTCTCGATGCCCGGTGCGTGGGTCTGCAGCGAGCCGGGGGCCACAGTGGCATGGGTCGGGTCGACGGGCACGCCACCCTTCTTCGTCAGCGACTTGCCGTGCTCCGGCGAGGGCCACAGGCCGCGCGGACGCACCAGCATGATGACGATCATGGCCAGCGCGATGAACAGCTGGCGCAGGATGGAAGCGTCGAGGCGGCCGTCGGTCAGCGACTGCAGCGGGCCGGCCACGTAGCGCAGCACTTCGGGCAGCGCTGCCAGCAGGATGGCGCCCAGGATCACGCCGGGCAGGTGGCCGATGCCGCCGAGCACGACCATGGCCACGATCATCACCGACTCCATCAGGCTGAAGGACTCGGGCGACACGAAGCCCTGGAAGGCCGCGAACATCGCGCCGGAGACGCCGCCGAAGCTCGCGCCCATGCCGAAGGCCAGCAGCTTCATGTTGCGGGTGTTGATGCCCATGGCCTTGGCGGCGATCTCGTCCTCGCGGATGGCCATCCAGGCGCGGCCGATGCGCGAGAGCTGCAGGCGGTGCGAGATGAGGATGGTGACCAGCACCAGCGCCAGGAACAGGTAGTAGTAGAGCGTGACCGACGAGATGGTGAAGCCGTCCAGCTTCAGCGCCTTGCCCAGGTCGAGCCCCCAGAACTTGATCGAATCGATCGAGGTGATGCCCTTCGGACCGTTGGTGATGTTCACCGGCTGGTCGAGGTTGTTCAGGAACACGCGGATGATTTCGCCGAAGCCGAGCGTGACGATGGCGAGGTAGTCGCCACGCAGCTTGAGCGTGGGCGCGCCCAGCAGCACGCCGAGCACCGCCGCCAGCACGAAGGCTGCCGGTATCACGATCAGCAGCGAGGTGTGCATGCCGTTCGGGAAGGTGATCTTGAACCACTCGAAGGTCTCGGACAGGTGCGACGAGCCCATCAGCGCGAAGAGGTACGCCCCCACCGCGAAGAAGGCCACGTAGCCCAGGTCGAGCAGGCCGGCGTAGCCGACCACGATGTTCAGGCCCAGGGCCAGCAGCACATAGAGCAGTGCGATGTCGGCGATGCGCACCCAGGCGTTGCCCTGCATCTGCAGCAGCAGCGGCAGCGCGAGCACGGCGATGGCGCCGATGAGGTACAGAGCGAGGTTCTTGCTGTTCTTCATGATGGCAAGCTCCTCAGGCGCGGTCGGCCACGCGTTCGCCCAGCAGGCCCGAAGGACGCAGCGTGAGCATGGCGATCAGCACGATGAACGCGAAGATATCGCTGTAGTTGCTGCCCAGCACGCCGCCGGTGATGGTTCCGATGTAGCCGGAGCCGATGGCCTCGATGAGGCCCAGCAGGATGCCGCCGACCACTGCGCCGGCCAGGTTGCCGATGCCGCCGAACACGGCCGCGGTGAAGGCCTTGAGCCCGGGCAGGAAGCCCATCGCGTGCTGCGCGATGCCGTAGTTGGAGGCGTACATCACGCCGGCGATGGCCGCGAGCACGGCGCCGATGATGAAGGTGGCGGAGATGACCATGTCGGGGCGGATGCCCATGAGTGCCGCGACGCGCGGGTTCTCGGCGGTGGCGCGCATCGCGCGGCCGAGCTTGGTGTAGTTGACCAGCCACATGAGCACCACGAGCGAGAACGCCGTGACGCTGAGGATCATGACCTGGGTCGGGGAGATGACCGCACCGCCGAGGTGGATGGGGTCGGAAGGCAGGAGTGTGGGATACGCCTTGTTGGTCGGCTTCCAGATGATCATTGCCAGCGTCTGCAGCAGGATCGACATGCCGATGGCGGTGATGAGCGGCGCGAGCTTGGGGCTGTTGCGAAGCGGCCGGTAGGCCACTTTCTCGATCACGAAGTTGAGGGTTGCCGCGACGACGCAGGCGATGATCAGCGCGATGAAGAGGATCAGCCAGCCCGGTGTGTTGGGCATGCCGTCCTTCATGAGTCCGATGATGGTCCAGCTCGTGAGCGCCCCCACCATCAGCACTTCACCGTGCGCAAAGTTGATCAGATTGATGATGCCGTACACCATTGTGTAGCCCAGGGCTATCAAGGCGTACATGCTGCCGAGAACCAGACCGTTGATGATCTGCTGCAGCAAAATGTCCATAACGCGATTTCCTATGTGTTGCACCGTTGGGGTGCCATTCACCCACCGGGTCACCGGTTTGGCGCCCCTGGCTTGACAAGCAAAAAACCAGCCAACATGTGTCGCCGGCGGATTTGTGGGCGGGATTGTAGTCACGCGCCAGCGCCGATTCGGTGCGCGCGGACCGGGGTTTACCCGCTCACGTCATGCTGTATGCGCGTGGGGTCATGCACGCTTTGCGCGCATGCTGCAACAGGGTATAGAAGGCTGTATCAGCCCTTGGCTTCGTCGTTGCGCCGGCGCAGGTCGCGAAGCTTTTCCGCGATGCGGATTTCGAGTCCACGCTCTACCGGTTCGTAGAAGACCTGATCTTCCAGTCCAGCGGGAAGATAGCGCTCGCCGGCGGCGAAACCGCCCTCCTCGTCGTGCGCATAGCGGTAACCCTTGCCGTAGTCGAGCTCCTTCATGAGCTTGGTCGGCGCATTGCGCAGGTGCATGGGCACCGGGCGCGTGCTGTCGGTCTTCACGAGGGCGCGCACCGCGTTGTAGGCCTTGTAGACAGCGTTCGACTTGGGCGCGATTGCCAGGTAGACCACGCACTCGGCCAGCGCCAGCTCGCCCTCGGGGGTACCCAGTCGCTCGTAGACCTCGGCCGCATCGAGCGCGAGGCGCAGCGCGCGCGGGTCGGCCAGGCCGATGTCTTCGCTGGCCATGCGCACCAGCCGGCGCGCCATGTAGCGCGGATCTGCGCCGCCGTCGAGCATGCGCACGAACCAGTAGAGCGCGGCGTCGGGGTCGCTGCCGCGCACCGACTTGTGCAGCGCGCTGATCGTGTCGTAGAACTGCTCTCCGCCCTTGTCGTAGCGCCGCATGCGCTCGCCGAGCACGCGCAGCAGCCACTCGTCGGTGATGTGGTCGAGTTTCTCGGCGCGCGCCGCGACCGCGAGCGTTTCGAGCGTGTTGAGCAGCCGTCGGGCGTCGCCGTCGGCATAGGCCACGAGGCGGTCGACCGCGGTGTCATCGATGGCGGGCACGGCCTGTATGGCCTGCGCGCGCGCCACGATCTGCTTGAGGTTGCCCTCGTCGAGCGACTGCAGCACGTAGACGGCGGCGCGCGACAATAGCGCCGAGTTGACCTCGAACGAAGGGTTCTCGGTGGTCGCGCCGATGAAGGTGAAGAGGCCCGACTCCACGTGCGGCAGGAAGGCATCCTGCTGGCTCTTGTTGAAGCGGTGCACTTCGTCGACGAAGACGATGGTGCGCTGCTGCGTCAGCCCGTCGCGCGCGGCGGTGGCGCGCTCAACGGCTTCGCGGATGTCCTTCACGCCGCCGAGCACCGCGCTGATGCTCAGGAACTGCGCGTCGAAGGCATCGGCCATCAGGCGCGCGATGGTGGTCTTGCCGGTGCCCGGCGGGCCCCACAGGATGCAGGAATGCGGCTGGCCTGATTCGAAGGCGATGCGCAGCGGCATCCCGGGGCCGAGCAGGTGCTGCTGGCCGATCACCTCGCCCAGCGTCTTGGGACGCAGGCGTTCGGCGAGGGGTTGATGCGCGGTCGAGGCCAATCCGGGAGCTTGCCTGTCTGCCTGCTTACTGCTTGACGACGTCCGCGCCGGCGGGCGGCTTGAAGTCGAAAACGCTGGCGGGCAGCGAGGGGTTCACCTCGACCTTGCTGAACTTGAGCACCGAGCGCTGGCCGAAGCTGTCGAGGATTTCGAGCGCCGCCAACGCGTCGCCCTGGAAGCCGACCTGCACGCTCTGCAACTGGCCGTCCCTGTTCTTCGGCGTGGCCTTGACCCACTGGAGGCCGTCGCGGTCGGGCGCGGATTCCAGCGTGAAATCGGCCTGCAGGGCCTTCAGGTCGGGCGCCGCCGCGATCAGCGCCGCGGGCGTGGAGCCCAACGCCTGCGCCTGCGCACGCTGCGTGACCTGGTTCAGGTCGGCGTCGTAGAGCCACAGCGTCTTGCCGTCGGCCACGATGCTCTGTGCGAAGGGCTTCTGGTAGTCGAACTTGAACTTGCCGGGGCGCTGGAATTCGAAGGTGCCGGCCGAGGTCTTGGTACGGCCCGGCTGACCTTCACGCGCGGGCGCGGTGACGGTCTGGGTGAAGTCGGCGCGGCCGGACTTCACCGTCTTCACGAAGGTTTCAAGGCTGTCGAGCCCGCCTGCCCAGGCATTGACGGAACTCAGCAGGCCGATCAGTAGCCAGTGACGCAATTTCAATTTGGATTCCTCTGAATGGCTGTGGCACCAGGCTTTCGACCCTACCCGCCGCAAATTGCGGCAGGTGTAGGCCTTGATGAAGATTTGCAATGCCGAAAGGCGTTTCTGCAAATTGCCTTTCAGCACGTAACCTGGGCGATCGGGACTCCGCAGCCCGTCATTCGGCCGCGCGCGCGGGGACCAGGATCTCTCGCTGCCCGCTGCCGCTCATGGCGCTGACGAGGCCCGCCTTCTCCATGTCCTCGACGAGGCGCGCGGCGCGGTTGTAGCCGATCTTCAGGTGGCGCTGCACCAGCGAGATGCTGGCCTTGCGGTTCTTGAGCACCACTTCGACCGCCTGGTCGTACATCGGGTCCTTCTCGCCGTCGCCACCGCCGCCGAGCAGGTCGCCGTCACCGTCGCCATCGACCGTGCCGCCTTCGAGCACGCCCTCGATGTAGTCGGGCTCACCCTGGCTCTTGAGATAGGCGACCACGCGGTGCACCTCGTCATCGCTGACGAAGGCGCCGTGCACGCGGATCGGCAGGCCGGTGCCGCTGGGCATGTAGAGCATGTCGCCCATGCCGAGCAGCGCCTCGGCGCCCATCTGGTCGAGGATGGTGCGGCTGTCGATCTTGCTCGACACCTGGAAGGCGATGCGGGTCGGGATGTTGGCCTTGATGAGGCCGGTGATCACGTCCACGCTGGGGCGCTGGGTGGCAAGGATGAGGTGGATGCCGGCGGCGCGCGCCTTCTGCGCGAGGCGGGCGATCAGTTCTTCGATCTTCTTGCCGACCACCATCATCAGGTCGGCCAGCTCGTCGATGACCACGACGATGTGCGGCTCGCGCTTGAGCGGCTCGGGATCGTCGGGCGTGAGGCTGAAGGGGTTGTAGATGAACTCCTCGCGCGCCTTGGCTTCGTCGATCTTGGTGTTGTAGCCGGCCAGGTTGCGCACGCCCAGCTTGCTCATGAGCTTGTAGCGGCGCTCCATCTCGGCCACGCACCAGTTCAGGCCGTGCGCGGCCTGGCGCATGTCGGTGACCACGGGCGCCAGCAGGTGCGGGATGCCTTCGTAGACCGACATTTCGAGCATCTTCGGGTCGATCATGAGCAGGCGCACGTCGCGCGCCTCGGCCTTGTACAGCAGCGACAGGATCATCGCGTTGATGCCCACCGACTTGCCCGAACCGGTGGTACCGGCCACCAGCACGTGCGGCATCTTCGCGAGGTCGGCCACCACCGGGTTGCCTATGATGTCCTTGCCGAGGCCCATGGTGAGCATCGACTTGCCTTCGTTGTAGACCTGCGAGCCCAGGATCTCGCTGAGCTTGATCGACTGGCGCTTGGCGTTCGGCAACTCGAGCGCCATGTAGTTCTTGCCCGGGATCGTCTCGACCACGCGGATCGACACCAGCGAGAGCGAACGCGCCAGGTCCTTCGCGAGGTTGACGATCTGCGAGCCCTTGACGCCCGTGGCCGGCTCGATCTCGTAGCGCGTGATGACGGGGCCCGGCGAGGCGAGCACCACGCGCACCTCGACGCCGAAGTCCTTGAGCTTCTTCTCGATCATGCGCGAGGTCATCTCGAGCGTGTCGGCGGAGACCGTCTCCTGGCGTGCCTGGGCAGGGTCGAGCAGGTCGACCTGCGGCAGCTTGCTGTCGGGCAGTTCCTTGAAGAGCGGCTTCTGGCGCTCCTTGACGACGCGGTCGCTGCGGGGCACCTCGGTCATCGCGGGCTCGATCTGCACCGGCGGCGAGGGCGGGCGGCGCTTGGGGCGCGGTTCGATGTGGAGCTCGTCCTCGTCCCCACCACCGGCGAAGGCGGCGGAGGACGGCGCCAGCGAGGGCTCGGAACGGCCGGAATCGGTGTCGCCGCGCGTGAAGGCGGGCTCGTCGGCTTCGGCGCGCTCGCGGGCGGCCTGCTTGCCCATGGCGATGTCGGCGGCCAGTTCGCGCTTCTCGCGGCGCGACTCGAACAGCGAATAGAAGCGTGCGCCGATGCGCTCGGCGATCAGGCTCCAGGAGAAGCGGAACACCAGCGCGGAGCCGATCACGCCGCCGGCAATGGCCACCAGCGCCGAACCGGTGAAGCCCATCCAGCGCACGCTGGCGGGCCCCACGAGATAGCCCAGCGCACCGCCGCCGGAACCCGGCAGATGGGCTTCGAGCCGGTACAGGCGCGACCATTCGAGCACGGTGCTCGCGCACAGCAGCAGGATCAGGCCGAGCCAGAAGGCAAGGCGGCTGCGGTTGAAGCGTCCGCGCGGCGTTGCCTGCTCGGCGGCCGAGTGCTCGCCGCCGCGCAGCCAGTTGGCCAGCGACGACAGCCAGGCGCGCAGCCCCGCGAAGAGACACCACCAGACGGAATAGCCAGCCGCGTAGTAGCTGCCATCGGCCAGCCAGGCGCCGATGCGGCCGCCCCAGTTCTTGATTTTCGCCCCCGGTGCCCGAGGTGGACCAGGCGGCGTCCGAAGGCGTGAAGCTCAGCATCGAGATCAGCCAGAACAGCAGTGCTGCGAATCCCGCGATCAGCGTGATCTCGTGGGCGAAGCGCATCGCGCGCAGGCGCACGGGTTGCCCTTCGGCGGCAGAGGAGGATTGAAGCGTATTCAGCGAATAGGTCATGAAAAACACGGCGGCCGGCCCCGGAAAACAGGGGGCGGACGCACGAACACTACAACAAAAGGCCGGGGCCGCCTGCAACGGCGGCCCCGGCCCTGGAGGCTCATGCCAGCGACAGGAGCCGTTCCTTGACGATCATCGAGCCGTCGTCGAGCGTCTGGACGAAGCCGCGCTCTTCCAGGTCCTTCATCACGCGGCTCACCATTTCGCGCGAGGCGCCGACCATCTTGGCCAGGTCCTGGCGGGAGATCTTGTCGCGCACCTTGAGATTGCCGGCGCTGTCTTCCACGGCGAATTCGAGCAGCGAGCGGGCCACGCGCCCGTAGACATCCATCAGCGCCAGCGACTCGATCTTGCGGTCGGCATGGCGCAGGCGCTGCACCAGCCCGCGCATGATGTTGTACGCCATGGAGGAGTTCTCGGGCAGGCAGCGCGCGAAGGCGTCGCGGCCCAGCATGAGCACGTCGCACTGGATCTCGGTGCGCACGGTGGCCGAATGGGGCTCGTCGTCGATCAGGCTCATCTCGCCCAGGTAGTCGCCCGGATGCAGCGTGGCGAGGATGACCTCGCGCCCCCGGCTGTCGGCGCTCGTGACGCGTGCACGGCCAGTCAGGATGATGTAGAGCGCATCGGACTTCTTGCCCTGCTCCACGACGACTTCCGCGCGCTTGAAGCGCTTCTTGATGATCGCGTCCGCGATGCTAGCGGACTGCGTGGCTGTCAACGACGCGAACAATGGAACGCGCCGAAGCAATTCGAGGTTGGACAGCATCGACATTTATCAATCCCTGAGACAGCGGGCGGAGCAATCCAGAAAGCAGCAAGTCGATGGATTACTACAATCGCGCGCATTGAAAACACCGTTTACCCGGTGTTGAACCGGGCAGTGATACTCCATATATATCGCTACCACCCTGAAAATGTACACGCTGAAGCAGCGTCCATCCTAGGTTTTCTACTCATGTCCGCACCCCAACACGCCAAGGTTTTGATTCTGGGCTCCGGCCCCGCCGGCTATACCGCCGCCGTCTATGCGGCGCGCGCAAACCTCCAGCCCCTGCTCATCACCGGCATCGCCCAGGGCGGACAGCTGATGACCACCACCGAGGTCGACAACTGGCCGGCCGACGTGCACGGCGTGCAGGGCCCCGACCTGATGCAGCGCTTCCTGGAGCACGCGGAGCGTTTCAAGACACAAATCGTTTTCGACCACATCAACAAGGTCGACCTGAGCAAGCGCCCCTTCACCCTCACCGGCGACAGCGGCACCTACACCTGCGACGCGCTGATCATCGCCACCGGCGCTTCGGCCAAGTACCTCGGCCTGGATTCCGAACAGAAGTTCATGGGCCGCGGCGTCTCCGCCTGCGCAACCTGCGACGGCTTCTTCTACCGCGAGCAGGAGGTCTGCGTGATCGGCGGCGGCAACACGGCCGTCGAGGAGGCGCTCTACCTCGCCAACATCGCGAACAAGGTCACGCTGGTGCATCGCCGGGACAAGTTCCGCGCCGAACCGATCCTGATCGACAAGGTCAAGGAGAAGGTCGCCGAGGGCAAGATCGTGCTGAAGCTGCACAGCGAGCTCGACCAGGTGTTGGGCGACGACTCCGGCGTGACGGGCATCCGCATCAAGAACACGCAGACCGGTGCCACCGAGCAGATCGACCTCAAGGGCTGCTTCATCGCCATCGGCCACCACCCGAACACCGACATCTTCCAGGGCCAGCTGGAGATGAAGGACAACTACATCCTCACTCGTTCCGGCCTGCAGGGCTTCGCCACGATGACCAGCATTCCGGGCGTCTTCGCCGCCGGCGACGTGCAGGACAACATCTACCGCCAGGCCATTACCAGCGCCGGCACCGGCTGCATGGCAGCGCTCGACGCACAGCGCTTCCTGGAGCAGGACGGCACGCTGTAACCAACGGGGAGCCCAAAAGGGCTATAATCCGAGGCTTTGCCGAAACTTGGCTCTCTCACGAGCTACGGCAAAGCCGGGGTACCGCCACCCGTTTTCTGGCGAGGTCAAGCTGCAAAACACCTGCAATCGCCCTGATTGCGCCGGTGCCAGCTGTTCAAGAAAGAGTGTCCTCATGGCACGCGTATGCGACGTAACGGGCAAGGGCCCGATGGTCGGAAACAACGTTTCCCACGCCAACAACAAAACCAAGCGCCGGTTCCTGCCGAACCTGCAATACCGCCGTTTCTGGGTCGAGACTGAAAACCGCTGGGTTCGCCTGCGCGTTTCGAGCGCTGCACTGCGCCTGATCGACAAGAACGGCATCGACGCCGTGCTCGCAGACCTGCGCGCACGCGGCCAAGCTTAAGGAGCTGAATCATGGCAACGAGCAAAGGCGGACGCGAAAAGATCAAGCTGGAATCCACCGCGGGTACCGGCCATTTCTACACGACCAGCAAGAACAAGAAGACGATGCCTGAAAAGATGTCGATCATGAAGTTCGACCCCAAGGCGCGCAAGCACGTCGAATACAAGGAAATCAAGCTGAAGTAATTCGGCTCCGGTTTTCCCCAAATAAAAAACCCGCTGATGATTCAGCGGGTTTTTATTGCCCGTCTATTTGATCGAACGGGTTGGCCGCATTTACGACTGCGGCGGGCATTAAAAAGCCGGCCCGTGGGCCGGCTTTTCGATCAAGGCTGAAACGCCTCAGGCGCGGGCAGCACGCAAACGGGTCGAGAAGTCGCGCAGGCCTGCAATGCCGCTGGCTTCCGCACGATGGCACCAGGCCGCCAGATCGGCCGCCAGCTGCTCGCGCGACTGCGAGGTGTTGAGCCACAGCTGACGCAGCTCTTCACGCATCGTGACCATCTTGTCCAGAACCGGATGCGCGGCACGGGCTTGCACCACGTGCGTACGGGCCGAGGCAGGCACCTTGTCGTCGTCGCGATGCAGCCAGCGCTTGGCGGCCTTGAGCACCGATAGGTCAGCACCCTTGGTCTTCAGTGCATCGAGTTCCTGGCTGGTGACACGGCGCATTTCGCGCGCATAGCCGGCCATGACTTCGTAGCGGTTGGCGATGACGGCCTCGAGCGTCTTCTCGTTGGCCACAGGCTGGATGTCGCCCATCAGCATCTTCGGCGGCACCTTCTTGACCTTGGCCCAGCCCAGCTTCTGCAGTGCCTGGATGTAGATCCAGCCGATGTCGAACTCGTACTTCTTGACCGAGAACTTGGCCGAGGTGGGGTACGTGTGGTGGTTGTTGTGCAGCTCTTCGCCGCCAATGATCAGGCCCCAGGGCATGATGTTGCGGCTGGCGTCGGGCGCCTCGAAGTTGCGGTAGCCCCAGTAGTGGCCAATGCCGTTGATCACGCCGGCGGCGGTGATCGGGATCCAGAGCATCTGCACGGCCCACACGGCCATGCCGAGCGTGCCGAACAGCGCCAGGTTCAAAACCAGCATCAGGCCGACGCCCTGCCAGCTGTAGCGCGAATACAGGTTGCGCTCGATCCAGTCATCGGGCGTGCCGTGACCGTAGCGCTCCATCGTTTCCTTGTTCTTCGACTCGGCGCGATACAGCTCGGCGCCGCGCCAGAGCACCTCTTCGATGCCCTTGACCTGCGGGCTGTGCGGGTCGTCCTGGGTTTCGCACTTGGCGTGGTGCTTGCGGTGGATCGCAACCCACTCCTTCGTCACCATGCCGGTGCCGATCCAGAGCCAGAAGCGGAAGAAATGCGACGGGATCGGGCCCAGATCCATGGCCCGGTGCGTCTGCGTGCGGTGCAGGAAGATCGTGACCGCGGCAATCGTGATGTGCGTGGTGGCGAGCGTGTAAAGCACGATCTGCCACCAGCTGAGATCCCAAAGGCCGTGTCCGAGCCATTCGATGGCCGCATTGAGGACGGCGGAGTCAGGAAGCAACATTGAGTCAGGTACTCCATCATGGCCGCACGAAGGTGCAGCCTTCAGATAACCCGCGATTTTAAGGTGGCAGGGCTTAAAACAAGCCCTTTAAACCTTCAAGAAAGGCGCAGATTAACCCTAGTTTGGAGTCCGGCACCTATTTGCGGTTCCAGGCCGCGGCAAAGAAACCGTCGGTCGAATGGCGGTGCGGCCACAGCCGCAGGTAGCGCCTGGCGCCCTCCCCGCCCGAACACAGGGCCTCGAAGCCCTCGACCTTGAGGCCCTGAAGCAGCTCCGCCGCGTCCACGGGCACGAAATCGGGGTTGGCGGCGCCGAAAGCTTCCGCGATCGCCTCGTTTTCCTCCGGCAGCACACTGCACGTGGCGTAAACCAGACGCCCGCCCGATTTAACAAGCCGTGCCGCACTCTGCAGAATGGCCGACTGCTTGACCGTCAATTCCTCCACCGACTTGGGCGATTGGCGCCACTTCAGGTCGGGATTGCGCCTCAGCGTGCCCAGCCCCGAACAGGGCGCGTCGACCAGCACGCGGTCGATCTTGCCCGCCAGCCGCTTGACCCGGTCGTCCCGTTCATGGGCGATGGCCGCCGGATGCACGTTCGACAGCTTGCTGCGCGCCAGGCGCGGCTTGAGCGCGTCCAGCCGGTGCGCCGAGACGTCGAAGGCGTACAGCCGGCCGGTGTTGCGCATCGTGGCGCCGATGGCCAGCGTCTTGCCGCCGGCGCCCGCGCAGAAATCGACCACCATTTCGCCGCGCTTGGCGTCCAGCAGCAGTGCCAGCAGCTGCGAGCCCTCGTCCTGCACCTCGATGGCGCCACGCGCGAAGGCATCCAGTTTGGTGAGCGGCGGCTTGCCTTCGATGCGCAGGCCCCACGGCGAAAACGGCGTCGCTTCCGATTTGATAGCAGCCAGCGCAAGCTCCGCCTTCACGTCCGCACGCTTGTCGGTCAGGGCGTTGACGCGCAGGTCGAGCGGCGCGGGCTCCTGCAAGGCCTGCACCAGCGGCCAGAAACCGTCGCCGAGCTGCGCCTTCAGCGGCGCGACCAGCCACTCGGGCAGGTTGTGGCGATGACGCTCGAGCAGGTCGTCCGGCTTGACGGCATCGCAGTTGTCGAGCCAGCGCTTCTCGGTGTCGTTGAGCGCGCTCTTCAGGAAGTCGCGCGGGCCGTGAAAACCCAGGATCGCCATCCGCCGCTCCTTGGAGCCGCTGCCCGAGGGCGAAAGGTGGTCGAAGAGCAGCTTCTTGCGAAGCACGGTGTAGACGGTTTCGGCGAGCGTCGCGCGCTCGCGCGGGCCGAACTCGCGGTGTTCGCGGAAGAAGCGCGAGACGACCTGGTCGGCAGGGTGATCGAATTTCAGGACGAGGCCAACCAGATCGGCGGCGGCCTCCAACAGGGCTTTGGGATGCATCCCCCGATTGTCTCAGCCGCGGGCGGCCCGGCCCCGGAGCCTACGCGCCGCGCGTCCAGACCACCCCGAACGCCTCGCGCTCGATGTCTTCCAGCTTCGGCGAATGGCCAGCCCACAGCACCAGCGCGGCGCCCGGCAGGGTGAGGGTCTGCTCCAGCTCGCGGCACAGGTGCCAGCGGTCTTCGTCGTCCAGCCCCGGCAGCTCCACGAACACGATGTAGGCGCGGCGCCACGGAAATTCGCGCAGGTTCTTCCGCACCAGCCAGGCCCGCGAGGCCGGCAGGCAGCGCACGAGGTCGGCCCGCAGCTCGCCCAGCTCGTAGTCGTTGAGGTCGTGCCGCGAGATCTGGCTGAAGAACGGCGTGCCGGTGATCTCTTCCCAGGCGCGCGCCTCCGCCTCTTCCGCTTCCTTGAGGCGGCCGCGCCACAGCTTCAGGGCCTCTTCGTCGTGCGGCCCGGCGTCGGGGTCCTCGAGCGAGGCGACGGCGCTCTTGGCCGCCCACCACCGGCTGGCCGCGCCCGAGCCGTGCAGCCGCTCGAGCACCGCAAGGCGCGCTTCGCGGTCGCTCGCGGGCAGCATCTGGGCCAGCCCGCGCAGCGCGCCGGGATGCTCCGGCGCAATCTGCAGCGCGCTCTCGTAGCGCACGCGCACGGGGGCGGAAGGGTCGAGCCGGCGCTCGGAATCGGCCCACTCGACCATCTCGTCCGGCGTGTTGCGCTCGCCGCGCGCGGCCAGCACCTCGATGCGCTCGCGGATGCGCGCTCGGTGCGCGTGGTGCTGCTTCCAGTCGGCCGCGTGGGCCCGGCGCCACTGATTGTCGAAATACTCGATCCACTTCCTGCGGTCGACCAGCAGGTCGAGCGCCGGCCTCGCCGACCATTCGGGCATCACCGCCTTCTGGTCGAGCGCCTCGAGACGGTCCCTCAGGACCGGATGGGTGTCCTCCAGGTCGCTCACGCGGCGCATCGCTTCGCGCAGCGCCTGGCGCGCGAAGTCGTCGTCGGGCGGCGTGCGCACGCGCTTGCGCAGGGCTTCGAACGGGCCCGGGGGCTGCGGCTCATGCTCTGCCCGGGCCCAGTGCCAGGGCCAGAACTCGTTGGCGTACCAGTTGCCCTTGATGGCGATCTCGGTCAGCGCGGCGGCGGCCACCGACGTACCCAGCAGCCTGCCCGAGATGCGGTCGGCCTCGTATTCGTCCTGGCGGGCCAGCGCGAAGGTCTTGGCTGCGAAACGCGGGAAGTACCAGCGGAAGAAGGCCTGCGAGAACAGCGCCATCACGCCTTCGTTGCGCTGCAGGCTCGCGTCGAGCTTTAGCCACGACAGCCGGGTGCGGTAGATCCACGCGCTCAGCTTGCCGTGGTTGCCGCGCAGGTGGCCATATTCGTGGGCCAGCACCGACAGCAGCCGCCGCCGGTCGAGCATCATCAAGAGCGGCAGCCCAATGCTCAGCGAGTTGACCGCGCCGCCGAACAGCCCGAAACGCGGCACCTGCCGGATGCTGGCGTTGAAATCGTCGTCGAGGTAGACGCGGTGGACCGGCGGCCCCTTGATGCGGGCGCGGATGCGATCGAGCGCCTCGAAAAGCGCCGGCGCGTCTTCCCGACGCAGCTCGATGCCCTCGGGATCGTCGAAGCGCACCCACAGCGCGCGCAGCGTCGCCCACAGCAGCCCCAGGGCGAACAGCAGCAGCCAGCCGCGCGTGAAGTTGAAGCGCTCCTCGCCTATGGAGGAAAGAACCCAGCCGATGATGCCCACCGACAGCCCGAGGCAGCCCAGCACCCACAGGTAGCCGAGCGCGGCAAAGGCCGCGACGCTGCGTCGATAGCGCGCGCTGTCGTCCGCACTGGCATGCTCGCTCAGTCGAACCAGGTGAACAAAATCAGCGCGATCCATCCGACTCCCGTCAAATCAAGCTCCGACAGTTTCTGAAGAAAGGCATGCCGCCGTTGAACGACGAAGACCTCCCTCCCCTGATCGAGACGCCCCTCGGGCGCTACCGCCACTACAAGGGCGGCGAATACGAAGTGCTCGGTACCGTGCGCCACAGCGAGACGCTGGAGCCGATGACGCTGTACCGTGCCCTGTATGGCGCCCGCGGCCTTTGGGTCCGGCCGGCCGCCATGTTCGGCGAAACCGTAGAGATAGACGGCATCGCCCGGAGAAGATTCACACCGATCTAGCCAGGCAGGCTGCGCGAGCCCTTCCTGCCTGGACAGGTTGCTACTTTTCTTGCAGCAACCTGAATGGGGTTCAGCCGCAGCGGACGTCCGTCACGCGGTTGCGGGCATCGACATCGAGATTGAGACGCCCGCCGTTGAGTTCCATCGTGGTGGCCTCGCCCGGCTTCAGCGTGCGCACCGTGCCGGCGCCGGAGCGTACGCGGGCGGCGGCTTCGAGCTGCGGCGACAGTGGCTGGCCGACGGCAAAGCGGGCACCGTCCGCATTGCACTGGTAAACAGGCTCCGGCGGCGGCGCAGGAGGCGCCGCGGGGGGCGGGCGCAGGCGCAGGAGCGGCGCAGCCCGCCATCAGGGCGGCGCCGGCAAGCGCCAGCAGCAACGATTGGTTCTTCACTTTCTGACTCCCGAAAACCCGCGAATATAAACAACTTTACTCATTGTCACACTATGTATCCGACAGCCACTGCGCGATGGCTCGCGGATACAACAGATGCTCCTGCGAGAGTACCCGGGCGGCCAGGGTGTCGGCCGTATCGTCCGGCAGCACCGGCACCGCCGCCTGCGCCAGGATCGGCCCATGATCGAGCTCGGTTGTTACCTGGTGCACCGTCACGCCGGCCACCTTGCAGCCCGCGTCGATGGCGCGCTGGTGCGTGTTCAGCCCTGGGAATGCAGGCAGCAGCGAGGGATGGATGTTCACCAGTCGCCCGGCATAGCTGTTGACGAAGCCCGGCGTCAAAATCCGCATGAAGCCCGCCAGCACCACCAGCGTCGGCGCGTAGCCGTCGACCACCTTCGCCAGCGCCTCGTCGAAGTCCTCGCGGGTCGCGAAGTCCTTGTGCGGAACCACCGCGGTGTCGATGCCCTGGGCCCTGGCGATGGCCAGACCGCCGGCGTCGGCCTTGTTGCTCACGACGGCGGCGATGCGCGCGCCGAAGCGCTCGGCCCAGCGGTCGCGCCCGGCGGCGCGCACGATGGCCTCCATGTTGGAGCCGCCGCCGGAGATCAGGATCACGATGTTCTTCATGGGAGGCGGGATTATCCGTGGCGCGCGGCTTGTCGCGGCGCGGACACCGCTTCACAGCACGACCGTGCTAAAACTCGTGGTTCCGGAGACAAGCCGCGTCTGCGGTGAACCGATCAACACAGCGAGGCACGCATGGATTTGAGCTTCACACCCGAAGAACAGAAGTTCCGCGAAGAGGTTCGCGCCTGGGTCAAGGACAACCTCCCCAAGGAGATTTCGCACAAGGTACACAACGCGCTCGAACTGACGCGCGACGATCTGCAAGGCTGGGCCAAGATCCTCGGCAAGAAGGGCTGGCTGGGCTACGGCTGGCCGAAGGAATTCGGCGGCCCGGGCTGGACCGCCGTGCAGCGCCACCTTTTCGAGGAAGAAACCGCGCTGGCGGGCGCTCCGCGCATCGTGCCCTTCGGGCCCGTGATGGTCGCTCCGGTGATCATGGCCTTCGGCAACGCCGAGCAGCAGAAGCGTTTCCTGCCCGGCATCGCCAGCGGCGAAGTCTGGTGGAGCCAGGGCTACAGCGAGCCGGGCTCGGGTTCCGACCTGGCTTCGGTCAAGACCAAGGCCGAACGCAAAGGCGACAAGTACATCGTCAACGGCCAGAAGACCTGGACCACGCTCGGCCAGTACGGCGACTGGATGTTCAACCTCGTGCGCACCAGCAACGAGGGCAAGCCCCAGACCGGCATCAGCTTCCTTCTGATCGACATGAAGTCGCCCGGCGTCACCGTGCGCCCGATCAAGCTGCTCGACGGCGGCCATGAAGTCAACGAAGTGTTCTTCGACAACGTCGAGGTGCCCGCCGAGAACCTGATCGGCGAGGAGAACAAGGGCTGGACCTACGCCAAGCACCTGCTCTCGCACGAGCGCACCAACATCGCCGACGTGAACCGCGCCAAGCGCGAGCTCGAGCGTCTCAAGCGCATCGCCAAGAGCGAAGGCGTCTACGAAGACCAGCGCTTCCGCGACGAGATCGCCAAGCTCGAAGTCGACATCGTCGCGCTCGAGATGATGGTGCTGCGCGTGCTCTCGGCCGCCACCTCGGGCAAGAACTCGCTGGACGTGGCGGGCCTGCTCAAGATCCGCGGCAGCGAGATCCAGCAGCGCTACAGCGAACTGATGATGCTGGCCGGCGGCGCCTACTCGCTGCCGCTGATCCGCGAGGCGATGGAAGCCGGCTGGCAGGGCAACTTCCCGGGCGGCAACCCGGCGCTCGCCCCGCTGGCGTCGACCTTCTTCAACATGCGCAAGACCACCATCTACGGTGGCAGCAACGAAGTGCAACGCAACATCGTCGCGCAGACGGTTCTGGGCTGAGGAGACAAAAAGCATGGACTTCAATTTCACCGACGACCAGGAACAGCTGCGCGACGCGGTTCGCAAGTGGGTCGACAAGGGCTACGACTTCGAGCGCCGCCGCGGCATCGAGGCCAAGGGCGGCTTCTCGCGCGAGGCCTGGGACGAACTGGCCGAGCTCGGCCTGGGCGGCCTCTATATCAGCGAGGACGACGGCGGCCTGGGCATGGGCCCGGTGGCCGGCATGGTCGTGATGGAAGAGCTGGGCCGCGGCATCGTGCTGGAGCCCTTCGCGCAGACGCTGATCGCCGGCGCGGTGCTCAGCGCCTACGCCGGCGCCGACACCAAGGAAAGCTGGCTGCCGCGCATCGCGGGCGGCCAGGCGATCGTGGTGCTGGCCTACCAGGAGCGCAAGGCGCGCTATCGCCTCGATGTGTGCGAGGCGCATGCCGCGAAGGCGGGCGACGGCTGGTCGCTGACCGGCGCCAAGAGCGTGGTGCCCGTGGGCGACGAAGCCGATGCCTTCCTGGTGCCGGCCAAGGTGGACGGCAAGATCGCCCTCTTCCTGGTCGAGCGCAGCGCCAGCGGCGTGGAAGCGCGCGGCTACGGCACGCAGGACGGCTCCCGCGCCGCCGAGGTCGTGTTCGACAAGGCCGACGCCACGCTGCTCACGCTCGACGGCCTCGCCGCGCTCGAGTACGCGGTGGACGTCGGCATCGCCGCCCTCTGCGCCGAAGGCGTGGGCGTGATGGATAAGACCGTGGACCTCACCGTCGAGTACCTGAACCAGCGCAAGCAGTTCGGCGTGGTCATCTCCAGCTTCCAGGCGCTGCGCCACCGCGTCGCCGACATGAAGATGCAGCTGGAACTCGCCCGCTCGATGAGCTACTACGCCACGCTCAAGCTCAACGCCCCGGCCGACGAGCGCCGCCAGGCGCTGGCCCGCGCCAAGTACCAGCTCGGCGTGTCGATGCGCTACATCGCCGCGAACTCGGTGCAGCTGCACGGCGGCATCGGCGTGACCGACGAATACATCGGCAGCCACTACTTCCGCAAGCTCACGCAGATGGAAATGACTTTCGGCGACACGCTGCACCATCTGGGCGAGGTCTCCGCCCGCATGCAGGACACTGCCGGCGTCTTCGCCTGACCGCGGTTTTCACCTAGCATCCAACGCCCGCCCGCTTCACGCTGGCGGGCGTTTCCACTTGGACTCTCATACAGGACCCCAGGAACGAAACATGCAGACTCGCCGCTCTCTTTTGGTCGCCATGGCCGCCACCGGAACCACCGCCGCCATGCTGACCGCCTGCGCCACCTCACCCACGCCGTCCTATACCGAACGTCCGCCCATCGTGTTCATGCACGGCAACGGCGACTCGGCCGCGCTCTGGCAGACGACGATCTGGCGCTTCGAATCGAACGGCTGGCCGCGCGACCGGCTGTTCGCGGTCGACCAGCCCAACCCGGTCGCACGCGACGACGACGCCGTGGCGCAACCCGGGCGCAGCTCGACCGGGGAATCGGCCGTGTTCCTCAAGGCCGAGGTCGACAAGGTGCTGAAGGCCACCGGCGCGAGCAAGGTGGTGCTGATCGGCAACTCGCGCGGCGGCAACACCATCCGCAACTACGTGCAGAACGGCGGCGGTGCGGCGGTCGTGAGCCACGTGGTGCTGGGCGGCAACCCGGCGCACGGCATCTGGGCGGTGAAGGGCTTCCGCGAGAACAACGAGTTCTCGGGGCTCTCCGGCTTCATGCAGCAGCTCAATGCGCCGAAGGGGCCGAACGGCGAAGAAGTCACGCCCGGCGTGAAATGGCTGACGCTGCGCTCCGACAACAACGACAAGTACGCCCAGCCCGACGGCGTGTGGATCGGCGCTCCCGGCAAGCCGACCAACATCGGCTTCGACGGGCCGGCGCTCAAGGGCGCCACCAACATCGTTCTGCCGCGCGTCGATCACCGCGAGACCTCGTTCTCGCCCGCTGCCTTCGCCACGACCTGGCAGTTCCTGACCGGCCAGGCGCCCAAGAGCACCGAGGTCGCACCGGAGACGAACGTGGTGCTCAACGGCCGCGCTATCGGCGCCGAGAACCTTCCGCTGAACGGCGCCACGGTGACCGTCTACGCGGTCAACCCGGCCACCGGCGCGCGGCTCGGCGAAGCCGTCTTCACGAAGTCCGTCGGCGCCGACGGCCGCTGGGGCCCGTTCAAGGCGCGCGGCGACGCAGCCTACGAATTCGTGCTGGCCACGCCCAGCTACGGCACCACCCACATCTACCGCAGCCCGTTCCCGCGCAGCAGCGGCGTGGTGAACCTGCGGCCCGAGCGCGTCACGCCGGCCGACGGCAGCGCCGGCGCGGTCGTCGTCTTCACCCGGCCCCGCGGCTACTTCGACGCGCAGCGCGACACCATGCGCTTCGACGGCCAGAGCCCGCCGGCGGGCGTGCCGCCCAAAGGCTCGGGCGTGTCGAGCTCGCGGCTGCGCGTGGCGGCCGCCGAGCCGCAGCGCGCGGTGACGGGCGAGTTCAACGACGAGCGCATCACCGGCCTGACCTGGCCGGCGGTGAAGGAGCATGTGACGGTGCTCGAGCTGACTTACTGATTCGAAGGCAGGCCTGGCCATGAGCGACACCGAATCTCCCTTCGTCCTGCAGTCGCGCGACGCACGCGGCGTGGTCACCCTGACACTGAACCGGCCAGCCGCGTTCAACGCGCTCTCCGAAGGCATGCTGGGCGCACTCGAGCAGGCGCTGGGCGAAATCGCCGCCGACGGCAGCGTGCGCGCGGTGGTCATCGCCGGGGCCGGCAAGGCCTTCTGCGCCGGACACGACCTGAAGGAGATGCGCGCCGCGCCCTCGCTCGACTATTACGAGCAGCTGTTCGAGCGCTGCGGCGCGATGATGCTGTCGATCCAGAAGCTGCCCGTGCCGGTGATCGCGCGGGTGCACGGCATCGCGACGGCAGCCGGCTGCCAGCTGGTCGCGGTCTGCGACCTCGCGGTGGCTTCGAGCGATGCGCGCTTCGCGGTCAGCGGAGTGAACGTGGGCCTCTTCTGCGCCACCCCGAGTGTCACGCTCTCGCGCAACCTCGGGCGCAAGGAAGCCTTCGAGATGCTGGTGACGGGCGAATTCATCAGTGCGCAAGAAGCGCGCGAGAAGGGGCTGGTCAACCGCGTGGCTTCGCCCGGGGAACTGGATGCGGCGCTCGAATCGCTGGTCGCCAGCATCGTCGCCAAGCCCCGCACCGCGCTCGTGCTGGGCAAGGCCCTGTTCTACCGCCAGCTCGAAACCGGCATCGAAGCCGCGCTGGCAGACGCGAGCCAGACCATGGCCTGCAACATGATGGACGAGAGCGCGCTGGAAGGCGTGCAGGCCTTCATCGAGAAGCGCCCGCCGGCCTGGAAGGGCTGATCAGACGCCCAGCCAGCCAGGAAGCCAGCTAGGAATCGTGCAGCCGCGAGCTCTGCGGCAGGTGCGCCATCAAAAACTCCATCTGGTCCGCCAGGATGCGGCGGTTTCGCAGGATGAAGTCTTCCCAGAGGCTGGGCACGTAGGGCGCATACAGCAGCGGCATGCCGGCCTGCTCGGGCGTGCGGCTGCTCTTGCGGTGGTTGCAGGGCCTGCAGGCCGTGACCACGTTCATCCAGGTGTCGATGCCCCGCTGGGCGAACGGGATGATGTGCTCGCGCGTGAGTTCGTCTTCGTGGAAGTGGCCACCGCAATAGGCGCAGACGTTGCGGTCGCGCGCGAAGAGCTTGCTGTTGGTGAGGCCGGGGCGCAGCGCGAAGGGGTTGATGCGAGGCACGCCCTTGGTGCCGATGATGCTGTTGATCGCGATCTGCGACTGCTCGCCCGTGATCGCGTTGTGGCCGCCACGGAACACCGCCACCTGCGCACCCACTTCCCAGCGGACTTCGTCCGCCGCGTAGTGGATGACCGCCTGTTCCAGCGAAATCCATGACTGGGGCAGCCCTTGGGCCGACAGCTTCAAGACCTTCACACACGCCTCCTCGAAAAGGGAGAGAACACGGAAAGACCAGGGACACGGAGCGCGTTGGAGACCCACGCCGATCAACGCACTGCGTCACAATATACCGGCTTTGTGACAAATCGGCCTGATTCGCCCAATCGACGGGCGAAAGGCGCTATCAAAAAGATACTCACCGATGCAGGTTTTTCGTGGCTTCCGGCATCCTGGCGTAGCCCCCGCCTGCGCCCTGACCATTGGCAATTTCGACGGCGTGCACCGCGGCCACCAGGCCATGCTCGCCCTGCTGCAGACCGAGGCCCGCCAGCGCGGGCTGCCGAGCTGCGTGCTCACCTTCGAGCCCCATCCGCGCGACTACTTCGCCGCCGTCACCAAGAAGCCCGACCTGGCGCCGGCGCGCATCGGCACGCTGCGCGACAAGCTCAGCGAACTGGCCGCCTGCGGCGTGGCGCAGACCGTCGTGCTGCCCTTCGACGCCCGGCTGGCCTCGCAGTCGCCCGAGGAATTCATCCAGAACGTGCTGCTCGACGGCCTGGGCGCGCGCTACGTGCTGGTGGGTGACGACTTCCGCTTCGGCGCAAAACGGGCCGGCGACTACGCCATGCTCGACGCGGCCGGCGATGCCCACGGCTTCGACGTGGCGCGCATGAACAGCTACGAGGTGCACGGCCTGCGGGTGTCCAGCTCCGCCGTGCGCGAGGCGCTGGCCGAAGGCCGCATGGCCGACGCCCACACCCTGCTGGGCCGTCCGTACGCCATCTCGGGCCACGTGGTCCACGGCCGCAAGCTGGGCCGGGCGCTGGGCGCCTCGGCGCCGGGCAAGGACGACGGCTTTCGCACCCTCAACCTGCGCTTCAAGCACTGGAAGCCGGCCGCCAGCGGCATCTTCGCGGTGCTGGTGCATGGCCTGTCCGAACAGCCCCTGCCGGGCGTGGCCAACCTGGGCGTGCGCCCCTCGCTGGACGCCAACGACGTCAACGCCGGGCGGGTCCTGCTCGAAACCCATTGCCTGGAGTGGCCCTCCCATCTGGGTGCCGAAGGGGCCTACGGTAAAATCGTCCGCGTGGAACTCCTGCACAAACTGCACGACGAATTGCGCTACACCAGCCTCGAAGCCCTCACCGCGGGCATCGCCAAGGATGGCCGCGACGCTCGCGCGTTCTTCGCATCGACCCACGCCGAAACCCACCGCCAGACCACGCGGGACCGAATTTAGCCCTGCACGCACCGTGCTGCCGCCCTTCGACAAGCTCAGGGCGAACGGCTTTACCTTCCGCACCGACACGCTTCATGCAGTTCGGGCTGAGCCTGTCCAAGCCCCCTGTTTCGCACCCCAACATGTCTGACGCTGCTTCTCCCAAAGACTACCGTTCCACGCTGAACCTGCCCGACACCCCCTTCCCCATGCGCGGCGACCTGCCCAAGCGCGAGCCGGGCTGGGTGAAGGAATGGAATGACGAAGGCGTCTACCACCGCCTGCGCGACGCCCGCCATGGCGCGCCCAAGTTCATCCTGCACGACGGCCCGCCCTATGCCAACGGCCAGATCCACATGGGCCACGCGGTGAACAAGATCCTGAAGGACATGATCACCAAGGCGCGCCAGCTCGAGGGCTACGACGCGCTGTACGTGCCCGGCTGGGACTGCCACGGCCTGCCGATCGAGAACGCCATCGAAAAGCAGTACGGCCGCAACCTGAGCCGCGACGAGATGCAGGCCAAGAGCCGCGCCTTCGCCACCGGCCAGATCGCCCAGCAGATGGCCGACTTCCAGCGCCTGGGCGTGCTGGGCGAATGGGACCATCCCTACAAGACGATGGACTTCGCCAACGAGGCCGGCGAGTTGCGCGCTTTCAAGCGCGTGATCGAGCGCGGCTTCGTCTACCGCGGCCTGAAGCCGGTGTACTGGTGCTTCGACTGCGGCTCGTCGCTGGCCGAGTTCGAGATCGAGTACGCCGACAAGAAGAGCCAGACCATCGACGTCGCCTTCAAGGCGCACGAGCGCGAGAAGGTGCTCAAGGCCTTCGGCACCGACCACACGATCCTGGGCGACATCTTCGCCGTGATCTGGACCACCACCGCCTGGACCATCCCCGCCAACCAGGCGATCAACCTCAACCCCGAGCTCGAATACTCGCTGGTCGACACCGAGCGCGGCCTGCTGATCCTGGCCAACTCGCTGGTCGAGATGTGCATGACGCGCTACGCGCTCGACGGCAAGGTGCTGGCCACGGTCAAGGGCGAGAAGCTCGGCGGCCTGGAGTTCGAACATCCGCTGTACGACGCGGACGCCGGCTACCGGCGCCTGTCGCCGGTGTACCTGGCCGACTACGCCACCGCCACCGACGGCACGGGTCTGGTGCACTCCTCGCCCGCCTATGGCGTGGACGACTTCAACTCCTGCATCGCCCACGGCGTGGCCTACGACGACATCCTGAACCCGGTTCAGGGCAACGGCAGCTACGCACCCGACTTCCCGCTCTTCGGCGGCCAGAACATCTGGAAGGCCGTGCCGGAGATCATCGCCGCGCTGCGCGAGGCCAACCGCCTGCTGACCACCGAGACCATCACCCACAGCTACCCGCACTGCTGGCGCCACAAGACGCCGGTGATCTACCGCGCCGCGGCGCAGTGGTTCGTGCGGATGGACGAAGGCGAAGGCGTGTTCACCAAGGACAAGGCGCCCAAGACGCTGCGCCAGACCGCGCTCGACGCCATCGAGCAGACCAGCTTCTACCCCGAGAACGGCCGCGCGCGCCTGCACGACATGATCGCCGGGCGTCCCGACTGGTGCATCAGCCGACAGCGCAGCTGGGGCGTGCCGATCCCGTTCTTCCTGCACAAGGATTCGGGCGAGCTGCATCCGCGCACCATGGAAATCCTCGACCAGGCCGCCGACATCGTCGAGAAGGGCGGCATCGAGGCCTGGAGCCGCGTCACCGTCGAGGAAATCCTCGGCGCGGAAGACGCGCCGCACTACACCAAGAGCACCGACATCCTCGAGGTGTGGTTCGACTCGGGCTCGACCTTCTCCCACGTGCTGCGCGGCACGCACCCCACCGTGCACCACGAGACGGGGCCCGAGGCCGACCTGTACCTGGAAGGCCACGACCAGCATCGCGGCTGGTTCCACTCGTCGCTGCTGATCGCCTGCATGCTGGAAGACCGCGCGCCGTACCGCGGCCTGCTGACGCACGGCTTCACGGTCGATGCCAAGGGCATCAAGATGAGCAAGTCGCTCAAGAACGGCATCGACCCGCAGGAAATCAGCAACAAGCTGGGTTCCGAAATCATCCGCCTGTGGGTGGCCGCGAGCGACTATTCGGGCGACATCGCGGGCGACGACAAGATCCTGGCGCGCGTGGTCGATGCCTACCGCCGCATCCGCAACACGCTGCGCTTCCTGCTCGCGAACACGAGCGACTTCGACATCGAGAAGGACGGCGTGCCGCTCGACCAGCTGTTCGAGATCGACCGCTACGCGCTCGCGCGCGCCGCGCAGTTCCAGGCCGAGATCCTCGCTCACTACAAGGTGTACGAGTTCCACCCGGTGGTGGCCAAGCTGCAGATCTACTGCTCGGAAGACCTGGGCGGCTTCTATCTCGACATCCTGAAGGACCGCCTCTACACGACGGCTCCGGGTTCGCTGGCGCGCCGCAGCGCGCAGACGGCCCTGTGGCACATCTCGCAGGCGATGCTGCGCTGGATGGCGCCGTTCCTGAGCTTCACCGCCGAAGAAGCCTGGAAGATCGTGGGCACCGGCAAGCCGGGCGACTCGATCTTCACGCAGACCTACAGCCAGTTCGACGCGCCCGACGAGGCCCTGCTGGCCAAGTGGAACCGCATCCGCGAGATCCGCGACGTGGTCAACAAGGACATCGAGGCCGTGCGCGCCGAAGGCAAGGTCGGCTCGTCGCTGCAGGCCAACCTGCAGCTGACGGCCCCGGCCGACGACTTCGCACTGCTGGGCTCGCTGGGCGAGGACCTGAAGTTCGTCTTCATCACCTCGGCGATCGCGCTGGCCGCGGGCGAGGCGCTCTCGACGGTGGTCACGCCGAGCGCCGCGCAGAAGTGCGAGCGCTGCTGGCACTACCGCGACGACGTGGGCCACGACCCGGCCCATCCGACGATCTGCGGTCGCTGCACCAGCAACCTCTTCGGTGCCGGCGAATCGCGGAGCGTTGCCTGATGGCCGCCGCCCGTTCCATGTCGGCTGCTTCGCGTTCGCGCGGCGGCAGCATCTGGCCCTGGCTCGGGCTGGCGGTGATCATCGTGATCATCGACCAGTTCACCAAGACGCTGATCCTGGGCTATTACAAGCTCGGCGACGCGACCTACGTCACGAGCTTCTTCAACGTCGTGCGCGCCCACAACACGGGCGCCGCCTTCTCGTTCCTCGCCGACCACTCGGGCTGGCAGCGCTGGCTGTTCACCGCGATCGGCGTGGGCGCGGCGGTGTTCATCGTGTGGATGCTGAAGTCGCACGCGGGCCAGAAGCTCTTTTCGTTCTCCATGGCCTGCATCCTGGGCGGCGCCATCGGCAACGTGGTCGACCGGATGATGCACGGCTACGTGGTCGACTTCCTGAGCTTCCACGCGGGCAACTGGTACTTCCCGGCCTTCAACGCGGCGGACAGCGCCATCACGCTCGGGGCGATCTGCCTGATCGTGGACGAGATCCGGCGGGTTCGCCGGGGCAAGTAGAGCTGTCTCTCCAACTCTCGTGAAAGGGGCCCGCCGGGCCCCTTTCTCTTTGGGCCGCCCCTCGCCCGCCGAAGCCAGGGTTTCTCCCGCTTTCTCCCGATGTCATAACAAAGACATACTGCTGCGGTTCAATGTAATCGATTACATGAACACCGCACGATGAGCATCCAAGCCGTTGCAGCCAAAGCCGGGGTCTCCGTGGCCACGGTCTCGCGCGCCTTCAACTTTCCGGACAAGGTGACGCCCGCCACGCGCGAGCTGGTGGAACGCGTGGCGCGCGAACTCGACTACGTGCCGAACGCCAGCGCACGCACCCTGCGCACCCAGCGCAGCCGCGTGCTCGGCGTGGTGCTTCCCACCTTGCTGAACCCGACCTTCGCCGAATGCCTGCAGGGCATTGCGCGCGCGGCCGTCGCGGGGGGCTACGCGATCATTCCGGTCACCACCGGCTACCGGATCGACGAAGAGGAGCGCGCCGTGCACCTGCTGCTGGCGGGCAATGTCGACGGCCTGATCCTCGTGGTGTCGAACCCTTCCACGTCTGCCACCCTGCCCCGCCTGCAGGCCGCCGGCGTGCCCTACGTGCTGGCCTACAACCGGCATCCCGACCACCCCTGCGTGTCGGTCGACAGCGAAGCCGCCGTGGCCGACGCGGTCACGCGCCTCGTGCTGCTGGGCCACCGGCGCATCGCGATGGTCAGCGGCACGCTCGCCGCGTCCGATCGCGCGCAGCAGCGCTACCGGGGCTTCCGCCAGGGAATGGCCGAGGCCGGGCTGGCGGCGCCCGCGCTCATCGAGGTGCCCTTCGTGGAGACGGCCGTCGATGCGCTCTCGACCCAGCTGCAGTCGCGCAACCGACCCACCGCACTGATCTGCTCGAACGACCTGCTGGCCATCCGCAGCATCCGCGCGGCGCACCTCAGCGGGCTGTCGGTGCCCGGCGACCTCAGCGTGATCGGCTTCGACGGCATCGCGCTCGGCGAAGACCTCACGCCCGCGCTCACCACCATCGCCCAGCCCAACAGCGACATCGGCCGGCACGGCGTCGAACTGCTGATCCAGGCCATGGCCAGCGGCGCCGCGCTGCAGGCCGATGCGAGCCTGCTGCTTCCCCATTCCTTCCGAGACGGCGAGTCGTGCGCTTCGGCGCACGAGAACGAGAACAACGACGACAACAACGCCGCGATTGCCTGACCCTCAGAAAACCTTGTTACCTGCCTACATCCATCCAAGGAGCTTCCCCATCATGTCCCTTCGCATCCACCGCCTGGCCCGCCTCGGCCTGCTCGCCGCCACGCTCGCCGCCGGCAGCGCCATGGCGCAGACCGCCATCTGCTACAACTGCCCGACCGAATGGGCCGACTGGGGCACCCAGCTGAAGGCCATCAAGGCCAAGACGGGCATCACCGTGCCGGCCGACAACAAGAACTCCGGCCAGTCGCTCGCGCAGCTGGTCGCCGAAAAGGCCAGCCCCGTGGCCGACGTCACCTACCTCGGCGTGACCTTCGCGGTGCAGGCCGCCAAGGACGGCGTGGTCGAGCCCTACAAGCCCGCCGCGTGGAAAGACATTCCCGACGGCCTGAAGGACCCGGCCGGCAACTGGTTCACCATCCATTCGGGCACGCTGGGCTTCATGGTCAACGTCGACGCGCTCAAGGGCAAGCCGGTGCCGAAGTCGTGGGCCGACCTGCTCAAGCCCGAATACAAGGGCCTGATCGGCTACCTCGACCCGGCCTCGGCCTTCGTCGGCTACGTCGGCGCTGTCGCGGTGAACGAGGCGCGCGGCGGCACGCTCGACAACTTCAAACCGGCCATCGACTACTTCAAGGCGCTGCAGAAGAACGAGCCGATCGTGCCGAAGCAGACTTCGTATGCACGCGTGCTCTCGGGCGAGATCGCGATCCTGCTCGACTACGACTTCAATGCCTACCGCGCCAAGTACAAGGACAAGGCCAACGTCGCCTTCGTGATCCCGAGCGAAGGCACGCTGGCCGTGCCCTACGTGATGAGCCTGGTCGCCAAGGCCCCGCACGCGGCCGACGCGAAGAAGGTGCTCGACTTCACCCTGTCCGACGAAGGCCAGGCCATCTGGGCCAAGGCCTACCTGCGGCCGGTGCGCGCCAGCGCGATGCCCAAGGAAGTCGAGGCGCAGTTCCTGCCGGCCAGCGAGTACGCCCGCGCCAAGAGCGTGGACTACGGCCGCATGGCCGCCGCGCAGAAGGCCTTCTCCGACGAGTACCTGAAGGAAGTCCGCTGAGCGGGCGCCGCGTGCGATGACGCAAGCCGCTTCTCACAACGCATCCAGCGCCTGGAACCCGCGCTGGCGCCTGCTGGCCTGCGTCGCGCCCGCGGCCGCCTTCTTCGCGGCCTTCTGGCTGCTGCCGGCGGTGCGCCTGCTCGCGCTGCCGGCGGACAAGGGCTGGGCCACCTACTTCGCCGTACTGACGGATTCGCGCTACCTGGCGAGCATGGCCAACACCGTCGTGCTCTCAGTGGCGGTGACGCTGGCCACGCTGGTGCTGGGCGCTGCCGTGGGCATCTATCTCGCGCGCCATTCCTTCATGGGCAAGCGCATGCTGCTGTCGCTGCTCACGCTGCCGCTGTCGTTTCCGGGCGTGATCATCGGCTTCTTCGTGATCCTGCTCGGCGGCCGGCAAGGCGTGATCGCCAGCATCAGCGACAGCCTGTTCGACGAGCGCATCACCTTCGCCTACGGCCTGCTCGGACTGTTCCTGGCGTACCTGTATTTCTCGCTGCCGCGCGCCATTGCCACCTACGCGGCGGCGGCCGAGTCGATGAACACGCAGCTCGAAGAAGCCGCGCGTTCGCTGGGCGCCTCGCGGCTGCGCGTGGCGCGCGACGTGTGGCTGCCCGAGCTGGCGCCCACCACGCTGGCCTGCGGCGCGATCCTGTTCGCGACCTCGATGGGCGCCTTCGGCACGGCCTTCACGCTGGCCAGCAAGTTCGAGGTGATCCCGATCACCATCTACAACGAGTTCACCAACTACGCCAACTTCGCGCTCGCCGCGTCGCTGTCGATCTCGCTGGGCGTCGTGACCTGGCTGGTGCTTTTCGTGGCGCGCCGCTTCGGTGCGAGCCCCGTCGCGCGCTGAGGCACACACCATGCGAAAGAACACTCAGGCCAAGGCCCCCTTCCTGCTCGCCGTCACGGTGATCGTGAGCCTCTTCATGATCGCGCCGATGCTGCTGTCGGTGATGGCGGGCCTGGTCAACAACTACAGCACCGGCCTGAAGAGCGGCCTCACGCTGCGCTGGCTAGGCGAGGTGTGGGAGAACTATGGAGGCACGGTGCGGTGGTCGCTCGCGCTGGCGGTCGCCTGCGTCGCCGGCACCGTGCTGCTGGGCGTACCCTGCGCCTATGCGCTGGCGCGCAGCCGCTCGCGGGCGGCGCGCATCTTCGAGGAGCTGCTGACCCTGCCGGTCGCGGTGCCGGGCCTGGCCACTGCGCTGGCGCTGATCCTCGCCTACGGCCAGCTCACGGCCTTCCGCCAGAGCTTCGCGTTCATCCTCGTGGGGCACATCGTCTTCACGCTGCCCTTCATGGTGCGCACCGTGAGCTCGGCCTTCCAGCGCGACGAACTGCTCGCGCTCGAGGAGGCCGCGCGATCGCTGGGCGCCAACTTCCGCCAGCGCTTCATGGGCATCCTGGTGCCTGCCGTGTTCCCGGCCATCGTGGCCGGCAGCCTGATGGTGTTCACGCTCTCGGTGGGCGAATTCAACCTCACCTGGATGCTGCACACGCCGCTCACCCGCACGCTGCCCGTGGGGCTGGCCGACAGCTACGCCTCGATGCGCATCGAGATCGGATCGGCCTACACGCTGATCTTCTTCGCCGTCATCCTTCCGGTGCTGTGGGGCCTGCAGTACCTCGCCAACCTGATTCAGAAACGCCATGGAACTTGAACGCATCCCCATCGACATCGCCAACTGCGCGAAGACCTACGCCGACGGCACGCGCGGCCTGCAACCCACCAGCCTGCGCGTGGAGGCCGGCGAGGTGCTGGCGCTGCTCGGGCCCTCGGGCTGCGGCAAGACCACGCTGCTGCGGCTGATCGCCGGGCTGGAGTCGCCCGATGCGGGCAGCCGCATCGTGTTCGGCGACCAGGACGTCACCCAGCGCCCGGTGGAGCAGCGCGGCGTTGGCATGGTGTTCCAGAGCTACGCGCTCTTTCCGCAGATGACGGTGGCGGCCAACATCGGCTACGGGCTGCGCATCCGGGGCGTCTCGCCCGAGGAGGAGAAGCGCAGCGTCGGCGAGCTGGTCGACCTGGTGCGGCTGGGCGGACTGGAGAACAAGCGCCCGGCCGAGCTTTCCGGCGGCCAGCGCCAGCGCGTGGCCCTGGCGCGCGCGGTGGCGGTGCGCCCGCGCGTGCTGCTGCTCGACGAGCCGCTGGCCGCGCTCGACGCCAAGCTCAAGGAATCGCTGCGCGACGAGCTCGCCGAACTGCTGCGCCGGCTGCACATCACGGCCATCCACGTCACCCACGACCAGCAGGAGGCGCTTGCCATCGCCGACCGGCTCGCGGTGATGCGCGCCGGCGGCATCGTGCAGGTGGGCCGCGGCGAGGACCTGTACCGCTCGCCCTCGCATCCCTTCGTGGCCGAGTTCCTGGGCCGGGTCAACCGGCTGGAGCGCGCGCAGGACGCCATCGCCCAGGGCGTTGTCCGACTCGGAGGAACGACCCTGCCCTGCCCCGGCGCCTGGCAGGGCCATGCGACGCTGCTGGTTCGGCCAGAGGACATCGAGGTCGGCGCGCCCCGGCTGGACTGGGCCGCCGCTGTCGTCGAGCGCCGCACCTTCCTCGGCGACCGCGTGCAGCTTCACCTTCGCGCCCAGGACCAGCCGATGCTGGTGGCCGACGTGGGTCGCGACAATCCCTTCGGGCCGGGCGACGCGGTGGGCCTGCGCATCCACCCCGACCGGCTGATGACGTCGCAGGAAACCAGCGCATGACCACACAAGCACTTCGCAACACCATCCTGGTCCAGCTGACCGACCTGCACATCCGCGAGCCGGGCCGCCTGGCCTACGGGCGTATCGACACTGCCCCGTACCTGGAGCGCGCCGTGCAGTCGGTGCTGGCCCTGCGCCAGCAGCCCGACGCGGTGGTCGTCACCGGCGACCTCACCGACTTCGGCCGCGCCGCGGAATACGAGCATCTCGCGCGCCTGCTGGCCCCGCTGACCATGCCGGTCTACCTGCTGCCCGGCAACCACGACGACCGCGAACAACTGCGCCGCAGCTTTCCCGATCACGCCTACCTGGGCACGGACGGCGATGGCTTCGTCCAGTATTCGGTGCGTGTCGGCGACCTGCGGCTGCTCACGCTCGACACCTGCGTGCCGCGCGCCAGCCACGGCGCGCTGTGCGAGAAGCGCCTGGCCTGGCTCGAAGCGCAGCTCGACGCCAGCCGCGACGAGCCGGTGGTCATCGCGATGCACCACCCGCCCTTCGAGACGCTGATCGGCCACATGGACGAGATCGGCCTGCTGGAAGGCGCCGACGCGCTGGAGGCGCTGGTCTCGCGCTACCCTAACGTCGAGCGCATCATCTGCGGCCACCTGCACCGCGCGATCGACGTGCGCTTCGGCGGCACCATCGCCTCCACCTCGCCGGCGCAGGCCCACCAGGTCTGCCTCGACCTTGCGCCAGACGCCGACTCGGCCTGGACGCTGGAGCCGCCATCGTTCCGGGTGCACGCCTGGTCCGCCCGCGGGCGCCGGCTCGTCACCCATCTGGCTGCCTCGGGCAGCTTCGAAGGCCCCTACCCGTTCCACGACAACGGAGCGCTTATCGACTGAAGCCCCGGCTTGTGGAAAATGGGGTCGAAACGAACCATAACGAAAAGAAAGGATAGAGCCCGACACCCATGAAGCACCTCCTGAATCTGTTGGCGGCAGTGGCCCTGCTGGTGTGGGGCACGCACCTGGTGCGTACCGGCGTGCTGCGCGTGTTCGGCGCCAACCTGCGCAAGATCCTCGTGCAGAGCATGCGCAACCGCTTCACCGCCGCGCTCTCGGGCATCGGCGTGACGGCGCTGGTGCAGTCGAGCACCGCCACCTCGCTCATGACCTCGTCCTTCGTCGGGCAGGGGCTGGTCACGCTGCCCGCGGCGCTGGCGGTGATGCGGGGCGCCGACGTGGGCACGGCGCTGATCTCGGTGCTGTTCTCGGCAGACCTCTCGTGGCTCTCGCCGATGTTCATCTTCGTGGGGGTGGTGCTCTTCATCACGCGCTCGGCCACCGTGGCGGGGCGCATCGGGCGGGTGCTGATCGGGCTGGGGCTGATGCTGCTGGCGCTGCAGCTGGTGGTGGAAGCGACCGAGCCCCTGTTCTCGTCGCCGGCGATCCGCGCGCTGCTGGCGTCCATCAACAGCGACGTGCTGCTGGAGATCACCATCGGCGCGGTGCTGGCCATCGTGGCCTATTCGAGCCTCGCGGTGGTGCTGCTGGTGGCGGCCATGGCCACCTCCAACGTGGTGCCGCTGGACGTTGCGCTCGGACTGGTGCTCGGCGCCAACCTGGGCAGCGGCCTGCTGGCGGTGCTGACCACGGCCAAGTCGGCGGTGTCGGTGCGGCAGGTGACCATCGGCAACCTGCTCTTCAAGGTGCTGGGCGTGGCCATCGTCGCGCCCTTCGTCGGACTCTGGATCCGCTACGTGCAGCCCCAGTTGCCGAACCAGACCCACGGCGTGGTGCTGTTCCACCTGGCTTTCAACGTGGTGATCAGCGTGGGCTTCATCGGCCTCACGCAATGGGTCGCCAAGCTGGTGACGCGCATCCTGCCGGAGCCGCAGCAGCCGGCCGGCACGAGCCGGCCCCACCACCTGGACCCCTCGGCGCTGTCGACGCCCTCGCTCGCGATTTCCAACGCCGCGCGCGAAGCGCTGCACCAGGCCGACGTGGTGGAAACCATGCTGATCGGCACGCTCGACGTGATCCGCCACAACGACCTGCGGCTGGCCCAGGAGCTCCGGCAGCTCGACGACACGGTGGACCAGCTCTACTCGGCCATCAAGTACTACATGACGCGCATCTCGCGCGAGGCCCTGGGCGAGGAGGAAAGCCGCCGCTGGACCGACATCATCAGCTTCACGATCAACATGGAGCAGATCGGCGACATCATCGAGCGGGTGATCATCGACGTCGAAGACAAGAAGATCAGGCCGCAGCGCAACTTCTCCGAGGCCGGCATGGCCGAGATCGTCGAGCTGCACGGGCGGCTGGTGGCCAACCTGCGGCTGAGCATGAGCGTGTTCCTCAACGGCAACGTGCGCGACGCGCAGAAGCTGCTGGAGGAGAAGGCGCGCTTTCGCGACCTGGAGCGGGCCTATGCCACCACGCACCTCGACCGGCTCTCGGACCGCACCACGCTGAGCATCGAGACTAGCTCGCTGCACATCGACCTGATCAGCGACCTGAAGCGCATCAACTCGCACATCTGCTCGATCGCGTACCCGATCCTGGAGTCTGCCGGAGCGCTGGCGCCCAGCCGGCTGAGGGAATCGCGGCTGGGGAAGATCGAGGGCTGAGCGCCCCCGCCGGTTGCTATTTGACCTGCCCGGCCGTCTTCAGCACCGGAGTCTCGCCACGCCCGCGCCGCGCATAGCGCTGCGCCAGCACCGCGCAGACCATCAGCTGCATCTGGTGGAACAGCATCAGCGGCAGCACGATCGCGCCCACCGCGTGCGAGGCGAAGAGCACCTTCGCCATCGGGATGCCGCTGGCCAGGCTCTTCTTGGAGCCGCAGAAGACGATGGTGATCTCGTCTTCCGTGTCGAAGCCCAGCTTGCGCGCCAGCAGCGTCGTGAGGCTCAGCGCCAGGCCCAGCACCACCGCACACACCACCAGCAGGCCGACCAGCGCATGCGCAGGCACCTGCTTCCACAGGCCCTCGATCACGGCCGCGCTGAAGGCGGTGTAGACCACCAGCAGGATCGAGCCCTGGTCGACGAACTTCAGCACCGCGGCGCGGCGCTGGATCCACTTGCCGACCAGCGGCCGCAGCAGGTGGCCCGCCGCGAAGGGCACCATCAGCTGCAGCAGGATGCGGCCGATGGAGTCCAGCGACGAGGAGGCCGCATGGCCGCCGCTGGGCAGCACCACCAGGTTGACCAGCACCGGCGTGATGAAAACGCCCAAAAGGGTGGAGGCCGATGCGCTGCAGATGGCGGCCGGCATGTTGCCTCTGGCCATCGCAGTGAAGGCGATAGCCGACTGCACCGTGGCCGGCAGCACGCACAGGTACAGCACGCCGGTGTAGAGCTCGGGCGTCACCAGCGGCAGCAGGAAGGGCTTGAGCGCCAGCCCGAGCACCGGGAACAGCACGAAGGTGCTGCCGAACACCAGCAGGTGCAGCCGCCAGTGCATGAGCCCGTTGACGATCGCCTCGCGCGACAGCTTGGCCCCGTGCAGGAAGAACAGCAGGCCGATGGCGACCGTGGTCAGCCCCTCGAAGAAATGCGCGAGGCGCCCGCTGGCCGGCAGCAGGCTGGCGAGGGTCACGACCGAGAGAAGCGCGAGGGTGAAGTTGTCGGGAAGAAAACGGGGGCGGGACATGTTGCAACTCGGGACGAACGCCACGCGCGTTGCAGGCGCGCAGGCCGACTCAGCAGGGGAATGTGTGATTTCCGCGCATGAATCTGGTCGCCACTTTGCGGAGCCCGGCGCGTGCTCCTCGCGCCTTCAGGGGGGTGATTTTCGGCCAATTCCGGCATCGCTGCCGACGGCCGTGGAATGCCCCGCCACGGCGCTTCAGTGTGCCGTGGTCGAACTGAACTGCGCCTGACGGCGGCGCAGGCAGTAGTCGATCAGGTCGTCGATCTCGGTGGCCTTGTCGAACACGGCATCGGCGCCCAGGTGGGCGCACTTGCGGCGCATGTCCGGCGTGGCGTAGTTGCTGAGCACCACGATCTTCTGCCACGGGCTGCGGTTGCGGCAGGCCTCCAGCACGCGAAAGCCGGTGCCGTCCTTCAGGAACAGGTCGACGATAGCCAGGTCCCACTGCGACAGGTTGCCCGAGAGCCAGCGCGAACCTTCGGCCTCGGTTTCCGCCTCGCCGATGGGCTCGACCCTCGCCACCTCCCGCAGCGTGCCCGCGAGGTTGCGGCGGATGGTGGGGTTGTCCTCGACGATGAAGGTGCGAACGGTGGTCATGGGAATGTCTGCCTCTGGGATTGTCTGCCTCTGGCTGTGGCCACAGGCTACAAAGTGCTCCCGGCACAAGTCGAAGGCATGACACCACTGCGCCGGTAGGACAAGACCGGCCCGGCTCCCTCAGAGCGTGAGGATGGTGCAGCCCGTGGTCTTGCGCGCTTCCAGGTCGCGGTGCGCCTGCTGCACGTCGGCCAGCGGGTAGCGCTGGTCGATCGGGATCTTCACCGCGCCGCTTCGCACCACCGCGAACAGGTCATCGGCCATCGCCTGCGTGCTTTCGCGGGTGGCCATGTGGGTGAAGAGCGTGGGCCGGGTGATGTAGAGCGAGCCCTTGGAGGCCAGCACGCCGAGGTTGACCGGCGGAACCGGGCCGGAGCCGTTGCCGAAGATCGCCAGCAGGCCGAAGGGGCGCAGGCAGTCGATGGAGCCCTCGAAGGTGTCCTTGCCCACCGAGTCGTACACCACCTTCACGCCCTTGCCGCCGGTGATCTCCTTCACGCGCGCCGCGAAGTTCTCGGTGCTGTAGTTGATGGCGTGGGCCGCGCCGTGCTCCAGCGCGAGCTTGCATTTGGCGTCGCTGCCGGCCGTGCCGATCAGCTGCAGGCCCAGCGCCTTGGCCCACTGGCAGGCGATCAGGCCGACGCCGCCGGCCGCGGCATGGAACACGATGAAGTCGCCGGCCTGCAGGCCTTCGGCCGGCAGCGTCTTCTTCAGCAGGTACTGCGTGGTCAGGCCCTTGAGCATCATGGCCGCGCCGGTCTCGAAGGAGATGTCGTCCGGCAGCCTGCAGACGTTCTTCGCCGGCATCACGCGCAGCTCGCTGTAGGCGCCCGGAGGCTGGCTCGCATAGGCGGCGCGATCGCCGGCCTTGAGGTGGGTGACGCCCTCGCCCACCGCCTCGACCACGCCCGAGGCCTCCATGCCCAGCTGCAGCGGCATCTGGAACGGGTAGAGCCCGCTGCGCTGGTAGGTGTCGATGAAGTTCAGGCCCACGGCCTTGTGGCGGATGCGGATCTCGCCCGGGCCGGGCTCGCCGACCTCCACCTCGACGATCTTCAGTTCTTCGGGACCGCCATGGCGGTCGATACGGACGGCTTTGCTCTTCATCGTTGCAGTCTCCAAGCTCTGGAAAGGAAAGAAGGGGAAGGCATCCTGCCATGTTCGAGCTTCCGGCGACGGCGCGGGGAATCATTGCCCGGTAGAGTCGGCGCCCATGCAGACACAGCCGCAGCGCCTCGCTCCCCTCACCGTCTTCCTGCTCCTCGTTCCTCCGCTGCTGTGGGCCGGCAATGCCGTGGTCGGCCGCATGGTGCGGGAGCTGGTCTCGCCGCTCACGCTGAACTTCGTGCGCTGGGTCATCGCCTTCGCGCTGCTGCTGCCGCTGGCGGCACAGGTGCTGCGGCGCGACAGCCCGCTGTGGGCGCACTGGAGGCGCTATGCGGTGCTCGGCCTGCTGGGCATCGGCCTGTACAACGCCTTCCAGTACCTGGCGCTGCAGACCTCCACGCCCATCAACGTGACGCTGGTCGGCTCTAGCCTGCCGCTGTGGATGCTCGCGGTGGGCGCCCTCTTCTTCCGCGCGCGCATCAGCGGCCGCGAGATCGGCGGCGCGCTGCTGTCGATGGCGGGCGTGCTGCTGGTGCTCAGCCGCGGCGAATGGCGGCAGCTGCTCGGGCTGCGGCTGGTGCCGGGCGACCTCTACATGATCCTGGGCACCATCGCGTGGGCCTTCTACAGCTGGCTGCCGGCGCGCACGCACGAGCCGGCGGCCGTGCGCAGGGACTGGGCCGCGTTCCTGATGGCGCAGCTGGTGTTCGGCCTCGCATGGTCGGGCGCGCTGGCCGCAGGCGAATGGACGCTGACGCCCGCGCACCTCGAACTCGGCTGGCCGCTGATCGCGGCGATGCTGTTCATCGGCATCGGCCCGGCCGTGGTGGCGTATCGCTGCTGGGGCACCGGCGTGCAGCGCGCGGGGCCGCAGCGCGCGAGCATCTTCATGAACCTCACGCCGCTGTTCGCGGCGGTGCTGTCGGCGGCCTTCCTGCGGGAGCCGCCGCACTGGTACCACGGTGCGGCGTTCCTGCTGATCGTGAGCGGGATCGTCGTGGCCTCGCGGCGCTGAGCGAAGGACGGCCCCTTCAAGCGAACACCGAGGAACCGGCTTTGCCGGGCCTCAGGTGTTGCCCCCGGCAGGGGGAAGGCGTGCGCGACACGAAGTGCGCGCAGCCTGGGGGCGAGCCCTAGTACGTGCCGGGGTAGGCGCCGCCGTCGGCCAGGATGTTCTGGCCGGTCATGTAGCCGGCCTGCATGCTGCACAGGAAGGCGCAGATGGCGCCGAACTCCGCCGGCGTGCCGAAGCGCTTGGCCGGAATGGTCTTCTTGCGGGCTTCCCACACGGTGTCGAAGTCCTGGCCCGACTTCTGCGCGGAACCGGCCATCGTGCCCTTGAGGCGGTCGGTGTCGAAGGCGCCCGGCAGCAGGTTGTTGATGGTCACGCCCTGCGCCGCCACCGACGTGCGCGCCACGCCGGCCACGAAGCCGGTGAGGCCGCTGCGCGCGCCGTTCGACAGCCCCAGGATGTCGATGGGCGACTTCACCGAGCTCGACGTGATGTTCACGATGCGGCCGTAGCCGCGCTTGGCCATCCCGTCCACCGTGGCCTTGATGAGCTCGATGGGCGTGAGCATGTTGGCGTCGACCGCCTTGATCCACGCCTCGCGGTCCCAGTTGCGGAAGTCGCCGGGCGGCGGGCCGCCCGCGTTGGTGACGACGATGTCGAAGTCATGGCCCAGCGCGAACACCGCGGCGCGGCCGGCTTCGGTGGTGATGTCGGCGGCCACGTGCTTGACGAACGGGTTGCCCGATCCGCCGGCCACCTCGGCCAGCTTCTTCGCGGCGGCTTCCAGCACCTCGGCGCCGCGCGCCACGATCACCACGTTGACGCCCTCGCGCACCAGCGCCTCGGCGCAGCCGTAGCCGAGGCCCTTGCTCGCGCCGCACACCAGCGCGGTCTTGCCTGCAATACCCAGATCCATGTTCTTTCTCCAGTGAAACAGAAGCAGAAGCGCCGGGGGCTTCAGCGCCCCTTGCGCGTGAAAACGAAAATGCCCGCGATCACGAGCACGGTGCCCGCCGCGATCCACGGCGTGAACGGCTCGCCGAGTATGACCACCCCCATGAGGATGGTCGACAGCGGCCCGATCATGCCGGTCTGCGCCGCCATCGCGGGGCCGATGCGCTCGATGGCCATCATCACCATCAGCACAGGCACCGCCGTGCACAGCGTGGCATTGAGCACCGACAGCCAGATCACCTCCGGCGCCACCTCCATCGCCACGCTCATGGGCCGCGTCAGCGCGAACTGCAATATGCACAGCACGCAGGCCACCGTGGTGGCCAGGCCCACGAGCCTGAGCGAACCCAGTCGCTTGACGAACTCGCCGCTGTAGACGAGGTAGCCCGCATAGCTCACCGCGCTCAGGAACACCAGGAAGGCGCCCCAGGCCGCCGCGCCGCCGCCCTTGCCGCCGCCACCGGTCCAGAGCTCATGGCCGAACACCAGCAGCACGCCGGCATAGCTCACGACCATGCCCAGCACCTGCGGGCGCGTCGGGTTGCGCCGGTACATCAACCAGCCGAAGAACAGCACCAGCGTGGGGTTGAGATAAAGAATCAGCCGCTCGAAGCTGGCCGAGATGTAGGCCAGCCCCGCGAAGTCGAGGAAGCTCGCGAGGTAGTAGCCCGAGCAGCCCAGCCCCACCACGCCGATCCAGTCGCGCCCGGTGAGCGCCGGCTTGCCGCGCCCGGCCCACCACGCCATCAGCGCGAAGAGCGGCAGCGCGAACAGCATGCGCAGCATGATGAGCGTGACCGCGTCCACGCCGTAGCGGTACGCGAGCTTGACGATGATGGCCTTGCCGCTGAACGCGATGGCGCCCAAGGTGGCCAGCACCAGGCCGGTGGCGACGCCCTTCTTCGCGCTGTCGCGCAGGGGTTGGAGGGCTGGCTGGGGGGAGTCGCCGGTCGACGCGGCAGTCTTGTTCATCCCCCGATCATCGCGGCAAGCCCGAACCCTTGCCTCGCCCGCGCTCAGTACCCCGCAGCCGCGCCGTCGCGGCGCGGGTCGCTGGCGGCCACGTAGCCTTCGACCGAGGGCTCGCCCGCGCGCCAGATGAACTGGCCGGCGCCGAAGTCCTGGTAGGAATCGTTGATGACTTCCAGGTGGTGGCCCAGCTCGCGCAGGCCCTGCACCGTGGCCGGGTTCATCGCGGCCTCGACGTTGATCTCCAGCCCCGCGTTGAAGCGCCAGCGCGGCGCGTCGCAGGCGGCCTGCGGGTTCTGCCCGTAGTCGAGCATGCGCACCAGCGTCTGCATGTGGCCCTGCGGCTGCATGTTGCCGCCCATCACGCCGAAGCTCATGACCGGCTGGCCGCCCTTCGTGAGGAAGGCCGGGATGATGGTGTGGAAGGGCCGCTTGCCCGGCGCCACCACGTTCGGGCTCTCAGCCTTCAGGCTGAAGCCGTGGCCGCGGTTCTGCAGGCTGATGCCGTATTCGGGCTCCACGCAGCCCGAGCCGAAGCCCATGTAGTTGCTCTGGATGAAGCTGACCATCATGCCGCTCTCGTCGGCGGCCGTGAGGTAGATGGTGCCGCCCTTCACCGGGTTGCCGGCCTTGAAGTCCTGCGCCTTCTTCACGTCGATGAGGCGTGCGCGCGAGGCCAGGTAGGCGTCGTCGAGCATCTGCTCGGTGGTCACTTCCATGGTCTTGCGCTCCGACACGTAGCGGTACACGTCGGCGAAGGCCAGCTTCATGGCCTCGATCTGCAGGTGCTGCGATTGGACCGAGTCGACCGGCAGCGAGGCGATGTCGAACTTCTCCAGGATGCCCAGCGCGATCAGCGCCGCGATGCCCTGGCCGTTGGGCGGGATCTCGTGCAGCGTGTGGCCGCGGTAGTCGCGCGAGATGGGCTCGACCCACTCGGGCTGGTAGGCCGCGAGGTCGGCCACGGTGAGCGCGCCGCCCTGCTCGGCGGAGAACCTGGCGAGCGCGTCGGCGATCTCGCCGCTGTAGTAGGCCTCGCCCTTGGTGCGGGCGATGGCCTTGAGCGCGCGCGCTGCGGCCGTGAAGCGGAACATCTCGCCCACCTCGGGCGCGCGACCCCACGGCAGGAAGGTCTGCGCGAAGCCCGGCTGCGACTGCAGCACCGGCGTGGCCGCGGCCCACTTGCCCTGCACCACCGGCGGCACGAGGTAGCCGCGCTCGGCGATGTCGATGGCCGGCGCCAGCAGGTCGGCGAAGGGCAGCTTGCCGAAGCGCTCGCTCAGCGCCACCCAGCCGCGCACCGCGCCCGGCACGGTGACCGAGTCGATGCCGCGCATCGGCGGATTGGCTGCGTCGGCGCCGTACTTGGCCTTGAAGTATTCGGGCGTCCAGGCCTTGGGCGCAGGGCCCGAAGCGTTGAGGCCGTGCAGCTTCTCGCCGTCCCACAGGATGCAGAAGGCGTCGCTGCCCAGGCCGTTGCTCACCGGCTCCACCAGCGTCATCACCGCCGCGGTGGCGATGGCCGCGTCGACCGCGTTGCCGCCCTGCTGCAGGATGCGCAGCCCGGCCTGCGAGGCCAGCGGGTGGGAGGTCGACACCACGTTGCGCGCGAAGATCGGGATGCGCGTGGAGAGGTAGGGGTTGGCGTAGTCAAACTTCATAACGTGCCTTCAGAGATGACTTGAACAATCGGGAACACCGCCGGAACCGGCTTTGCCGGGCCGCAGGTGTTGCCCCCGGAAGGGGGTTGGCGAAGCGAACGAAGTTCGCGCAGCCTGGGGGAGAGCCATTACTCGTTGGTGATCTTGCGGTCTACGACGATCTTTTTCCATTTGGCCGCATCGGTCGCGACCATCTTCGCGAACTGGTCCGGCGTGCCCGGCACGGCGGGCTCGATGCCCAGGCGCGCCAGCTTTTCCTTCACCTCGGGGTCGGCCAGCGCGTCGTTGGCGGCCTTGTTGATCTTCGCGACGATGTCCGCCGGCAGGTTCTTCGGGCCGTAGAAGCCGAACCAGGTGTTCGACTCGTAGCCCGGCAGGGTGTCGGCAATGGCCGGCAGCTCGGGAGCCAGCGGGCTGCGCTTGAGCGAGGTGACGCCCAGCGCGCGCAGGCGGCCGTCGCGCACGTGCGGCATGCCGGTGGGCAGCGAGTCGAACAGCACGTCGACCTTGCCGCTGATCAGGTCGGGAATGGCCAGGGCCGTGCCCTTGTAGGGAATGTGCGTGACGAACACGCCGGCCTGCGCCTTGAAGAGCTCCGCCGTGAGCTGCACGATGGTGCCGTTGCCGCTCGATGCGTAGTTGAGCTTGCCCGGGTTCTTCTTCGCGTAATCGATCCACTCGCGCACCGTCTTTGCGGGCGAATTGACCGGCACCAGCATGATGCTGGCGGCATCGCCCACGTGCGCGATGGGCGTGAAGTCGCGCACCGTGTCGTAGGGCAGCTTGCTGATTGCGGGGCCGATGGAGTGCGTGCTGGTGGTGGCCAGCAGGATGGTGTAGCCGTCCGGCGCGGCCTTGGCGGCCTGGTCGGAGCCGATGGCGCCGCCGGCGCCGGGCTTGTTGTCGACCACCAGCGTGGTACCCAGCTTGTCGCCCATCTTCTGCCCCAGCGTGCGGGCGAAGAGGTCGGTGGCGCCCGCGGCCGGGAACGGAACGATCAGCCGGATCGGCTTGTTCGGATAGCCCTGCGCCAGGCTGGCGGACGAGGCGGCCATGCCGAGCGCGACGGCGAGCACCTGGAGGAACTGGAGGCGTTTCATGTGCGGGAAGGAATTCTGTGCCAGTGAGGGGGACCGAGCATGCTATGCAGCGGCGGTGGATCAAGCCAGATAATCCAGCTTATTCAACTATCAACGCTGTTTATGACACGAGCCCCCGCCGAGGAAATCTCGCTGCAGCAGCTGCGGGCGCTGGCGGCAGTGGCCGAGACCGGCAGCTTCACGCTGGCGGCCGAGGCACTGCAGCTCACCCAGCCCGCCATCAGCCACCTGATCAAGCGGCTCGAGGAAGAACTGGCGCAGCCGCTGGTGGTGCGCGGGCGCCGCATCCGCATGACCAACGCGGGCCAGATGATGGTCGACACCGCCGTGCGGGCGCTGCGGCTGATCGACGATTCTGTCGTCGCCTGCCGCTCGCAGTCGCAGCTGCGCGAGGGCCGCATCGTGCTGGCGGTGGGCCACCTGACGGCGGGCGCCCTGCTGCCGCCGCTGCTGGGCCGCTTCTCGCAAACGCATCCGACGCTCGCCGCCACGCTGCTCGACAGCACCGCCGAGCAGATGATCTCGCGCGTGCTCTCGCAGGAGGCCGACCTGGGCTTCGGCTCCGACATCGGCCAGAAGCACTCCGAGCTGGCGACCGAGCCCCTCTTCACCGAGCGCATGGCCCTCTTCGTGCGCGACGACCATCCGCTCGCACAGCACGAGACGGTCGAGGCCAGGCGGCTCGAAGGCCTGCCCTTCATCCACGTCAACCCCGATGCCAACGTGTGGCGCGCCGTGAGCCGCCAGCTCGCGAGCGTGGCCAACGTGTACCCGCAGGTCGTGCACCACGTCTCGATGCTCTCCACAGCCTTCGGCCTCATCCAGGCCGGCGCGGGGGTCGCGCTGGCACCCCGCTACGTCGAAGTGCTGATGCCCGGCAACCTGCGCGCCGTGGGCGTGACGCGGCCCGTGCTCGAGTACCCGGTGGTCGCCATCCGGCTGGCCAAGCATCCGCTGAGCCCGGCAGCGATGGCTTTCCTGGCGATGGCGCGGCAACACATGAAGCCGCGCGCACAGAAGCCCTGAAGAAAAAGAAGCCTGCAAACAAAAACGGCGCCCGAAGGCGCCGTTGTGCAGAGAGTGCAAAGCCGGGATCAGTCCTCGACGAAAGCCTCTTCGCGCTTCGACTTCACGGCCGGCAGCAGCACGATGATCAGCAGCAGGGCTGCCGCGGCCAGCAGGCTCGCCGAGATCGGGCGCGTGACGAACACGCTCCAGTCGCCGCGCGACAGCAGCAGCGAGCGGCGCAGGTTCTCTTCCATCATCGGGCCCAGGATGAAGCCCAGCAGCAGCGGCGCAGGCTCGCAACCCAGCTTGAAGAAGGTGTAGCCCACCAGGCCGAAGATGCCCACCATCCAGATGTCGAAGGTGTTGTTGTTGGTCGAGTACACCCCGATCGCGCAGAACAGCACGATGGCCGGGAACAGGTACTTGTAGGGCACCGACAGCAGCTTGATCCACATGCCGATCAGCGGCAGGTTCAGGATGATCAGCATCGCGTTGCCCAGCCACATCGAGGCGATCAGGCCCCAGAACAGCTCGGGGTTGCTGGTCATCACCTGCGGGCCCGGCTGGATGTTGTGGATGGTCATCGCGCCCACCATCAGCGCCATCACGGCGTTGGGGGGGATGCCCAGCGTCAGCAGCGGGATGAAGGAGGTCTGCGCACCGGCGTTGTTGGCCGACTCGGGAGCCGCCACGCCGCGGATGTTGCCCTTGCCGAAGGGCACTTCGCCCGGCTTCAGCTTGGTCTTCTTCTCGATCGTGTAGGCAGCGAAGGCAGCCAGCAGCGCACCGCCGCCGGGCAGGATGCCCAGTGCGGAACCCAGCGCCGTGCCGCGAAGCACGGCGGGCGTCATGCGCTTGAAGTCTTCCTTGGTCGGGAACAGGCCCGAAACCTTGGCGGTGAACACTTCGCGCTCGTCGTCGGGACGCGAGAGGTTCGCGATGATTTCGCCGTAGCCGAACACGCCCATGGCGATGGCCACGAAGCCGATGCCGTCGGTGAGTTCAGGAATGTCGAAGCTGTAGCGGGCGACGCCCGAGTTCACGTCGGTGCCGACCAGGCCCATCAGCAGGCCCAGCACGATCATCGCGATGGCCTTCAGCAGCGAGCCCGAGGCCAGCACCACGGCGCCGATCAGGCCCAGGATCATCAGCGAGAAGTATTCGGCCGGGCCGAACTTGAAGGCCAGCTCGGTCAGCGGCGGCGCGAAGGCAGCCAGGATCAGCGTACCGACGCAGCCCGCGAAGAACGAGCCCAGGCCGGCGGCGGCGAGCGCCGGGCCCGCTCGGCCCTTGCGCGCCATCTGGTAGCCGTCGATCACTGTCACCACCGATGAAGACTCACCGGGCAGGTTGACCAGAATCGCAGTGGTGGAGCCGCCGTACTGGGCGCCGTAATAGATACCGGCCAGCATGATCAGCGCCGAAACCGGCGGCAGCGCGTAGGTTGCCGGCAGCAGCATCGCGATGGTCGCGACCGGGCCGATGCCGGGCAGCACGCCGATCAGCGTGCCCAAGATACAGCCGATCAGGCAGTACAGCAGGTTGGTGAAGGTAAAGGCGACGCCAAAACCGACGGAAAGGTTGTGGATCAGGTCCATGGTGGAATCGGCTTTCGTCTCAACCGGTGATGAAGGTCGGCCAGACCTGGATCTGGAGCTTGAGCGCCCAGATGAACGCGACGTAGCTGCCGACGGCCAGCACGGTGGCCAGGACCAGCACGCTGGGCAGCTTGAACTCGTGGCCCGCGAGGCTGGCGATGATCACCAGCGCGTAGATGGCGATGATCATGCCCATGGCCGGAATGCCGAGGCTCGGCAGGCCGCCGAGCAGCACGCCGAACGCCAGGTTGGCGCCGAGGATGTACACCACCTGCTTCCAGGCCCACTTGCCGATCTTCTCGCCGTCGGTGGTCTCGACGCTGAGCCCGGTGAACATGATCCCGAGGCCGATGAGGGCCATCAGAATGCCGAGCATCAACGGGAAGTAACCCGGTCCCATCCGGGCCCCGGTGCCCACGGTGTAGGTGGTGGCGCCCCATGCGAACGCCACGCCCACCACCGTGAACATCAGACCCGAGAAAAAGTCTTTCTGACTCTTGATCTTCACGAACAGTCTCCTCGAACAAATTTCGATGCGGGATTGTCGAGTCAGCTTCCGGTCAGCCCGATGTGGATTCCACTAACCAAAGTCTTAGGGATAACCCGGGAGCATTCGCCGCTCCCGGGGTGGCTGGAGCGCGGCGCGGGTCACTCCAGCGGAGGCGTGGCGCTTAGCACCTCTTCGATGGTGGTCACGCCCTCGGCCACGCGCAGCGCGCCGGCCAGCCGCAGCGGCCGCATGCCGTCGATCACGGCCTGGCGGCGCAGCCCGGCGAGGTTGGGCTCCTTCGTGACCTGGCTCTTGAACGGCTCGCTGACGCTCAGCAGCTCGTAGAGCCCCATGCGGCCCATGTAGCCGGTCATGCGGCAGTCGACGCAGCCCACCGGCTTGTAGGCGCGCACCGAGCCGGTGATCTGCCAGGGCTTGACGATGGCTTCGAGCTTCTCGCGGTTGACGGTGTCGTCGGGCTGCTTGCAGTTGGGGCACAGCGTGCGCACGAGGCGCTGCGCGAGCACGCCCAGCATCACGGCGTTGATGAGGTACGAGGGCACGCCCAGCTCCATGAGCCGGGTGATGGCGCTGGGCGCATCGTTGGTGTGCAGCGTGCTGAACACCAGGTGGCCGGTGAGCGCGGCCTGCACCGCCATTTCGGCGGTGGCGAGGTCGCGGATTTCGCCGACCATGATGATGTCCGGGTCCTGCCGCATCAGCGCGCGCAGGCCCTCGGTGAAGCCGAAGTCCAGCTGCGGCTGCACCTGCGTCTGGTTGAAGGAGGTCTCGATCATTTCGATCGGGTCCTCCACCGTGCTCACATTGACCTCCTCGGTCGCCACACGCTTGAGCGTGGAGTACAGCGTGGTGGTCTTGCCCGAGCCCGTGGGCCCGGTCACCAGGATGATGCCGTTGGGCCGCGTGACCAGCTGCTCCCAGCGCTGCGCGTCGTGCTGCGCGAAGCCCAGCGCGTCGAGGTCCTTCACCGCGGTGTCGGGGTCGAAGATGCGCATCACCATCTTCTCGCCGAAGGCGGTGGGCAGCGTCGACAGGCGCATTTCGACTTCTTCGCCGCGCATGTTGCGGGTCTTGATGCGGCCGTCCAGCGGGCGGCGCTTCTCGACCACGTCCATGCGGCCCAGCAGCTTGATGCGCGCGACCATCGCATTCATCACGCCCATGGGCATCTGGTAGGCCGGATGCAGGATGCCGTCGATGCGGAAGCGGATCACGCCCTGCTCGCGGCGCGGCTCCAGGTGGATGTCGCTCGCGCGCTGGTCGAAGGCGTACTGCCACAGCCAGTCGACCACCTGCACCACGCTCTGGTCGTTGGCGTCGAGCTGCTTGTTGCTCTTGCCGAGCTCCACCAACTGCTCGAAGCTCGTGGTGCTGGTGCTGCCGCCCGCCTTCTGTGCGGCGCGCACCGACTTCGCGAGCGCGAAGAACTCGGCCGTGTAGCGCTGGATGTCGGCCGGATTGGCCACCACGCGCCGCACCGAGCGGCGCGCCTGGCGCTCCACCTCGGCGATCCAGTCGGTGAGGAAGGGCTCGGCCGTGGCCACCACCACCTCGTTGGGGAGCACCTGCACCGGCAGCACCTTGTGGCGCTCGGCGTAGGCCGCGCTCATGGTGTCGGCCACCTTGCCCACGTCGACCTTGAGCGGGTCGATGCGCAAATAGGAAAGGCCCGCGCGGCCCGCGAGCCACTGCGTGAGCATTTCGAGGTCGAGCGGCTTGTTGTCGCTCTCGCGGGTCATGGCGACGTTGGCCAGGCGCACCAGCGGCGCCTGGCGGCTCTCGGCCTGCGCGCAGCGGGCGATGGTGCGCTTGGCCTCGTGCGGGGAAATCACGCCGTCGGCGGCAAGCCATTCGATCAGGCGGCGCAGGTCGAGCGGGCCTTCGTGGCGCGCGGCCAGCGTGGCGGGGGCGGAAGCAGCGGGTACAGCGCTCATGAGCCGTGTGTCGTTCGGGTTCAGGTTCGGGTGAGTGTCGGATTCAGCGGCTTGAAGACCCGGAGCCATTTGGGTGCGGGCAAGCCCCAGCGAGTCTGGATCGTTTGGGCGCGCTCGGCAAGCGCCTCGCGCTTCGGGCGGCTCGGGGTGCGCTGCGCGAGCACCACCGTGTTGCCTTCGCGCGTCGGCTTGAAGGCCCACACCGCATCGGCGCCGAAGGCGGCCGAAATCTTCTCGAGGCTGCGCTCGTAGCTCGACGAGCGGCCGAAAAGGTTGACGGTCATGCAACCGTCATCGGTGAGCAGCGCGCGGCAGTCGGCATAGAAGTCTTCGCTGTCGAGCACGGGCGCGGCGGCCTCGTGGTCGTACAGGTCGACCTGCAGCGCGTCGACCGTGCCATGCCATTCGGGCTTGCGGATCTCGGCCGCGGCATCGGCGATCACCACGCGCAGCTTCGGGTCGTCCGGCGGCAGCTTGAACCAGCCGCGGCAGGCCGACACCACCTGCGGATTGAGCTCGATCGCGGTGGTGCGCATGCGCAGGATCTTGCGGCTGAACTTGGTGAGCGTGGCCGCGCCCAGGCCGAGCTGCATGGCGTGGCGGCTGGCCACGGTCTTGGGATCGGCGAAGAGCAGCCAGGCCATCATGCGCTGCACGTACTCAAGCTCGATCTCGAAGGGCGCATCGAGCTTCATGGAGCCCTGGACCCATTCGGTGCCGAGGTGCAGATAACGGATGTCGCCCCAGTCGGAAAAATTGACTTCGGGTAGGGAAATGGGAGTTTTGCTCGATGCCATCGATGCTGCGGGTCAGGCGACTAGTTTGTGGGCGGCCAGAACCTCGCGCCAGGCCGCGAGCTTGCGCTCGAAGCTCCACGACGCGTTGGCGGGGCTGGTGGAAGGCAGCTGGTAGACCGGCACGCCGAGGGTGCGGGTGTGGCGCGCATGCTTGAAGCTCTCGCCGCCGTTGTGCGCGATGGCGGCGAGCTTGGGCAGGTGCAGGCCGGCGATGTCGTTCGCCACCGGCGCACGGATGGCCGAATCGAGGCTGCCCTCGCGCTCGCAGGACGCGTAGACGTCCCACACGCCCAGGCCGCGGTCGAGCAGCCACCGGCAGCGCCGCGCGTAGCTGTCTACGCCCGAGGGAAGGGGAATATCGGGCCACACGGCTTGCAGGATCTTCCAGAACTGGTTTTGGGGGTGTGCATAGTACTGCTGCAGTTCTAGCGACCTGACCCCGGGGAAGCTGCCGAGGACGAGCACGACGGTCTTCGGCGAGACGATGGGCGGCAGGCCGGTGAGCACGGGTCCGGCGGCTGCATCGGGTACGACGGGAAGCTTCATGGACGGTATCGTGCCACCGCCCGGATGCCCCCCGGGGCGCCCGGCTCATGAAGCCGAGAAGCAGAGTCCGCTGAACGATGGAACGCAGCACTCGGGAAAACCCGGCAGGTAGAGGGAGCGCTCCAGCACCTGCCATTGGTCGCGCAGGACGTAGCCCTGCTCTTCCACTTCCTCGACGAAGCGCCGGCGGTTATAGACATGCGCCGGCGCGAAGCAGCCGGAACCGATGTTCTGCGTGGTGACGTAGTCCTGGCCGTCGTAGAGGGGCAGCTTGTTCAGCAGCAGGTGCCGGGGCCGCGCCCTGCTCCGCCGCAGCAGGTCGCCGGGGCGCGCATCCTCGAAATACTGCAGGGAACCCGCGGCGATCCAGATCTCGTCGCCTTCACGCAGCGCCTGGTCGAGGTCGCCGGCGAAGCTCAGTGCAATGGCGCCGGCCTGGGCCGCCATGTCCCGGCCGACGGCTGCGATGGCGGGCACCTCGACGACGCGCCACGACAACCCGGGCGGCATCCGCAGATAGCGGCCATACGCATGGAAGTGGACGCCGACCGAGCCGCCGATGTCGAGCACGCTCGCGGCGCCTTCGCCGAATGCACGCTGGAGCCACCACATCACCGGGTAGTCGTAGGCGAAGACCTTCTTCGCACGCACGTCCACGTACTCGGACGCAAGGGCCGCGTTGTCGAACTCTGGGCTGGCCGGCAGCCAGTCGCGCGCCTGCGCGAAGCTTTCGAACAGCCCGAAGTAGCTGCCGAAGCCGGCCGCGGAAAGAAACTGCTGGCGCCGCCAGCGCAGCAGCGCCGGCCGGGTGACCGGCCCTTCGAGGATCTGCCGCACGACTTGCGAGGCGCTGGAGTAAGTCACTTCTTCCTTCTCCATCCTTCCGCCTGATCCCGGGGCCCCGGAGCCCCGGAGACGGACCTCGTCCAGCGTAGCACCGTCACCTGACTGGCAGCACACCACGGCCCTGCCGGCGAGCGGGCATGAAAAAACCCGCCGGGGCGGGTTCTTTCATTCGTTCGCGAGGCCCGGAACGCTGCCGGACCTGCCCTGTGGCTGATCGCTTACTTCTTGGCGGCTTCGTTCTCGGCCGTGCCCGGGATCTTCTCGCCGATGGCCTTGCCGGTGCTGCGCATGCCGTCTGCCGTCTTGTGGCCGGCGTTCTCGACGGCGTCGCCGGTCTTCGCGGCTGCGTTCTTGGTGGCGTTGGTCGCCTTCTTGGTGGTGCGCTTGGTCGCGTTCCAGGCCTTCTTGGTGCCGCGCTCGGTGGCGTTCACGGCCTTCTTGGTCGTGCTCTTGGTGGTGTCCCAGGCCTTTTCCGCGCCGCGCTCGGTGGCGTTCACTGCGTCCTTGCCGGCTTCCTTCACCTTCTCGGTGGTGGAGGGCTCGGTGGTGGTGGCTGCGGTCTGCGCGGCGGCCGACAGGCCGATGGATGCGAGCGCCAGGGCGACCACGACAGGAACGGTGCGTACGAAGGATTTGGTCATCGAAAGACTCCTTTTTTGAGTGAAGTATGGGAGTGACGGATGTGCCACTGCACAACCAACGCCACTCCGAACTTCAAGGATGACAGCAAAAAAGGCCCGATGACGCGCCCGGGCGCAACTCGGGAAATCGGCCTACGCGGAGTGCGGCCGGCCATCCGACGCGGACAGCAGACTTTGGAGCTTCGGAAGCGCCGAGACCGCATTGCGGGTGGTCGCTTCGGCCAGCACGTCGATGCCGATGCCCCGCAGATCCGCCACCACCTGCGCGATGCGCGGCAGCTGCGCCGGCTCGTTGCGGCCCTGCGGCTCGCCGGCATCGCGCTGGGCCTGCGTGCGGTAGATCCAGTGCGGCTGGATGTCGGGCGCGTCGGTTTCCATGACGATCGATTCCATCGGCAGCGTGGAGGCCAGGCGCCGCAGCTGCAATGCGCGCTCGAAGGTCACCGCGCCGCCGAAGCCGAGCTTGAGCCCGAGCTCGATGCACGCCCCGGCCTGCTGCTCGCTGCCGTTGAAGGCGTGGGCGATGCCCGGCCACGGCTTGCCGCCCGCCGTCTGCCGCAGGTGCTTGAGCACCTTGTCCACCGAGCGCCGCACGTGGATGAGCACGGGTAACCCGTGCTTGCGTGCCAGTTGCAACTGAGTGTGAAAGAACCGCTCCTGCTTTTCGCCGTCCAGCCCCTCGACGAAATAGTCGAGCCCGATTTCGCCCACCGCCACCAGCCGCGGGTCGTCGCGCCGCGCGGCCAGTTCGGCGTCGAGGGCTTCCAGGTCCTCGTCCTTCGCCTCGCCGGTGCACAGCGGGTGGATCCCCAGGGCATAGGCATCGCCCTGCACGTGGGCCAGCTCGCGCACGGTGGCGAAATTGAAGACGGCCACGGCCGGAATCACGCACATCGCCACCCCCCGTTCGGCGGCGCGGGCGCGCAGGACCGGCATCTCCGCACCGAATTCGGGCGCGTCCAGATGACAGTGGGTATCGATGAAGGTAGCCATCGCTCGATGATGCCCGATGGGATGCGCAGGCGCGGAAAGCGTGCTACTGTGAACTCCTGTACACGCGATTTGCGATTTTTTAGCCGGAGGTACTCCGATGCGCAGGCCCGCTTTCTACAGCCGCTCGCCCCGCGTGCTGCCCTCGGCCGCAGACGAAGCGGCCGAGCGGGCGGATGCTGCGGCATCGCCCGAGGGCGCCGCATCGGACTCGGCCCCGCCAGCGGCTCCCGTGAACGTGAAGAAAGCCGGCTGGCAGCCCGGCCGCCGCAGCTTCGCACTGCTCATATTGCTGTCGGCCGCGATGGTCACCGGCGCCGCGCTGTGGATGCCCCGCCCCGGCGCCAAGGCCCTCACGCAGAAAGACATCGACGCGGCCGTGCTGCGCACGCTGCAGACCAACACCCTGCCCTCGCCTGCGGCCAAGGCGGCCGACATCATCCGGCCTTCTGTGGTGCGGGTGGTGAGCTACGGCGAGGAGAAGAACACGCCCGAGGCCAAGATCCAGAAGCGCGGCCGCAACATGGCCAAGGGCAAGCCGCCCGAGGCGCCCAACGATGGAGCCGGTCCGGGCGAAGTCGAACGCGGCGTGGGCACGGGCGTGGTGATCGTCGACAAGGGCGTGATCCTCACCAACCTGCACGTGGTCGCGGGCGCCGACAAGATCAAGGTCACCTTCTACGACGGCCTGGAAGCCCCGGCCACCATCACCGGCGTGCAGCCCGAGAACGACCTCGCGGTGCTGCAGGCGCAGAAGATTCCCGACGACCTGATTCCCGCCACCATGCGCTCCACCGCCGACCTGCGCCCCGGCGACCAGGTGGCGGCGGTGGGCTTTCCGTTCGGCATCGGGCCCTCGGTTTCGGCCGGCGTGGTGTCGGGCCTGAAGCGCTCGTTCCGCTCGCCCGAGGGCAAGCAGGAGTTGGGCAACCTGATCCAGTTCGACGCGGCGGCCAACCCTGGCAATTCGGGCGGGCCGCTCATCAACATGGACGGCGAGGTGCTCGGCATCGTCACCGCCATCCTCAACCCGACGCAGCAGCGCACCTTCATCGGCATCGGCTTCGCCGTGCCCATAGAGAACGCAGCCTCGGCCGCGGGTTCGCCGCCCTTCTGATCTTCTTCTCTTCCCTTCCTCTCGAAAGCCCTTCGCATGAGCACAGCAGAGACCACCGCCAACCCCACGCCAGCCGGCACGGCCGAACTGATGGAGCAGATCCTCTACGAGGTGAAGCGCGTGGTCGTGGGCCAGGACCGCTTCCTGGAGCGCGTGATGGTCGCCATGCTCGCGGGCGGGCACCTGCTGGTCGAAGGCGTGCCGGGACTGGCGAAGACGCTCACGGTGAAGACGCTGGCCGACACCGTGCGCGGCCAGTTCAAGCGCATCCAGTTCACGCCCGACCTGGTGCCAGCCGACCTGGTGGGCACGCGCATCTACAACCAGAAGACCGGCGACTTCAGCACCTCGCTGGGCCCGGTGTTCGCCAACCTGCTGCTGGCCGACGAAATCAACCGCGCGCCGGCCAAGGTCCAGAGCGCGCTGCTCGAGGTGATGCAGGAGCGCCAGGTGACGATTGCCGGCGAGACGCACAAGGTGCCGCGCCCGTTCCTCGTGATGGCCACGCAGAACCCCATCGAGACCGAGGGCACCTACCCGCTGCCCGAGGCGCAGGTCGACCGCTTCATGATGAAGGTGCTGGTCGACTATCCGAGCGACGAGGAAGAGTTCGTCATCGTCCAGCGCGTGATCGGCCCCGCGGTCAACGCCACGCCGGTCGCCACCACCGAGCAGCTCGCGGCGCTGCAGGCCGAGGCGCGGCGCGTGTACGTCGACCCCTCGCTCATCCAGTACGCGGTGAAGCTGGTGTCGGCCACGCGCACGCCCGAGAAGCATGGGCTGAAGGAGCTGCGCCGCTTCATCACCTTCGGTGCCAGCCCGCGCGCCAGCATCAGCCTGACCGAGGGCGCGCGCGCACTCGCCTTGCTGCGCGGCCGCAGCTACGCGCTGCCCGAGGACATGACGGCGCTGGTGCCGGACGTGCTGCGCCATCGTGTGACGCTTTCCTACGAAGGCTTGTCCGAAGGCCTGACGCCCGACAGCCTGGTCGAGAAGATCATGCGCGCGGTCCCCGCTCCTCCGAAGCCCCTGGAACATGAAAAGCTGGTGGCGTAAGGCCCCCGCGGCCGCGAACGACGACCGGCTCGCCATGGAAGCCGGCGGGGCGGAACGCGCGCTGCGCCGGCTCGAATGGACCGTGATCCGCCGCCTCGACGGCCTGCTGCAGGGCGACTACCGCACGCTGATGCGCGGCACCGGGCTCGACCTGGCCGACCTGCGCGAGTACCAGCATCACGACGACGTGCGCCACATCGACTGGAACGTCACCGCGCGGCTGCAGACGCCGCACGTGCGCGTGTTCACCGAAGACCGCGAGATGGCCGCGTGGTTCGTGCTCGACCTGAGCCGCTCTGTCGACTTCGGCTCTGGCCTGAAGGCCAAGCGCGAGATCTCGGCGGGCTTCGTCGGCGTGCTGGCGCGGCTGCTCACGCGGCACGGCAACCGGGTCGGCGCGCTGGTCTACGGCAGCGACCTCGAAGCGGTGATTCCCCCGCGCAGCGGCCGGCGCCATGTGCTGCACCTGCTGCATGCGATGGAAAAACGCGCCGGCAAGGCCGAGGCCGCGCCCACGCAGAAAGGCATGACGCGCCTGGCCGACCTGCTCAAGTCCGCCGCCACGCTGATGCCCCGGCGCTCCACGGTGTTCGTGGTGTCCGACTTCCTCAGCGAGCCCGGCTGGGAACGCCCGCTGGGCCACCTGGTGCAGCGCCACGAGGTGGTCGCGGTTCGCCTGTTCGACCCGCTCGAGCTGGAGTTGCCCGACCTCGGCCTTGTGCCGCTGCGCGATGCCGAGACCGGCGAGCAGCTCTGGGTCGACACCCACGACGCGGGCTTTCGCAAGCGCTTCGCCCGGCTGGCGGCCGAGCGCGAAACTACATTGCGCGAGACGCTGGCGCGGGCCGGCGTCGATGCACTCGAACTCTCGACCAATGACGACCTGGTGGAAGCCATCGTCCGTTTCGCCGATCTGCGCAAGCGCCGCGCGCGCATCGGCCCGGCTGGCCTGAAGGCGGTGGCAGCATGACTTTTCTCTGGCCCCAATTCCTCTGGCTGCTGGCGGCGCTGCCGCTGCTGATCCTGCTCTACCTGTGGCTGCTGCGCCGCAAGAAGAAGCTCGCGGTGCGCTACGCCAGCCTGTCGATCGTGCGCGAGGCCATGGGCGCCGGGCAGAGCGTGCGGCGGCACCTGCCGCCCCTGCTGTTCCTGCTGGCCATGGCCGCGATGCTGGTGGCCGCGGCGCGGCCGATGGCGGTGGTGGTGCTGCCGTCGAACCAGCAGACCATCATCCTGGCGATGGACGTCTCGGGCAGCATGCGCGCTGCCGACGTGCAGCCCAACCGCCTCGTGGCGGCGCAGGAGGCGGCCAAGAGCTTCATCAAGGACCTGCCGCGCACCGTGAAGGTGGGCATCGTCGCCTTCGCGGGCAGCGCGCAGGTGGCGCAGCTGCCCACCACCAACCACGAAGACCTGGTGACCGCCATCGACAGCTTCCAGCTGCAGCGCGCCACCGCCACGGGCAACGCCATCGTGGTGTCGCTGGCGACGCTCTTCCCCGACGCGGGCATCGACGTCGAGCAGTTCAGCTCGCCCAGCCGCCAGCGCGGCGCGGCCATCGACCAGAATGAGAAGAAGCTCAAGGAATTCACGCCGGTGGCGCCGGGCTCGTTCACATCGGCCGCGGTCATCATGCTGACCGACGGTCAGCGCACCACCGGCGTCGATCCGCTGGACGCGGCCAAGGCGGCAGCGGACCGCGGCGTGCGCATCTACACGGTGGGCGTGGGCACGGTCGACGGCGAGACCATCGGCTTCGAGGGCTGGTCGATGCGCGTGCGCCTCGACGAGGACACGCTCAAGGCCATCGCCAACAAGACCAACGCCGAGTATTTCTACGCAGGCACCGCCAACGACCTGAAGAAGGTCTACGAGACGCTGAGCTCCAAGCTCACGGTGGAGAAGAAGGAAACCGAGATCTCCGCGCTGTTCGCGATGTGCGCGGCGGTGCTGACGCTGCTGTCGGCCGGGCTCTCGCTGCTCTGGTTCAACCGGATTCTTTGACGCCTCGCGGGGCGGCCGGCGCCTCGGGCGACTTCACCGCCCCGATGCCGCCCAGGAACAGGTCGGCCACGATCGGCGCGATGGCCGCGTGGTCGAGCCGGCCGTCGGGCTTCATCCAGGTGAACATCCAGTTGATCATGCCGAACAGCAGCATGGTCAGCGGCTTGGCGAGGTCGTCGCTGGGCGCGCCGGGGCGCAGCGCCGACACGGCACGTGCGAAGCCCGCGACCACCTCGCGCTCCTTGTCGAGCACGCGCTCGCGGTCGGCCTCTTCCAGAAAGCGCACGTCGTCGGTCAGCACGCGATGCGCGTCCTGCGCGCCGGCGTACTCCTCGACGATGCGGTAGATGAAGCGGCGCAGGCGCTCCTCGTCGGTGTGCGTGGAGGCCTCTTCCTCGGCCACCAGCGCGGCCAGCTTCGACACGTGCGTCTCGGCGATGCTGATGAGCAGGCTGCTCTTGTCCTTGTAGTAGTGGTAGAGCGTGGCCTTCGAGAGGCCGCAGGCCTCGGCCACCTGGTTCATCGAGGTGGCGGGATAGCCGCTGCGCGCGAACAACTGGGCGGCCTGCGCGAGGATGAATTCACGCTGGTCCTCGTAGGTGGCGGATCTTCCACGCGGCATCGGTTGCTGTTCCTCGGTTGTCGTTCGGTGTTGAAGGAAACGGGCGATCTTGCACGAAGCGCGAAGGCAGTCGTCAGCCCCGCTTGGTGGCAATGAGCGACCGCACCTCGGTGGCCGGCAGGCTCGGGCGGTTCTTCTCCACGCTGGAAAGCGGCTCCACCTCGCGCAGGCTCGCGAGGCTGCGCACCGTGAGCGCCTGGTAGGTCTGGGTGCCTTCGAGCTTCCAGGCGATCTCGTCGTCGCTCAGCTCGCGCTTCACCTTCGCGGGAATCCCGGCGCTCAGCGTGCGCGCGGGCACCTTCATGCCGGCGGGCACGAAGGCGCATGCGGCGACGATGGCCTTCTCGCCGATCTCGGCCTCGTCCATCACCACCGCGTTCATGCCCACCAGCGCGTCGCGCCGCACGATGCAGCTGTGCAGGATCGCACCGTGGCCGATGTGGCCGTTGACCTCCACCACCGTGTCGTTGTCGGGAAAGCCGTGGATGCAGCAGTGGTCCTGCACGTTGGAGCCCTCCTCCAGCACGATGCGGCCGAAGTCGCCGCGCAGGCTGGCGCAGGGGCCTACGTAGCAGTTGGGGCCGACGATCACGTCGCCGATCAGCACGGCCGTGGGATGCACGTAGGCGCTCGGGTCGACGACCGGGATCACGCCGTCGATGGAATAGCTGGGCATTCGGTCTGTCTCCTTGTCTTGTCTTGGCTGGCTTTCGGTGCGCTCTCAGGGTTTGCCCTGATCGAGCCGCCTTGTGCCCCCATCGAGGTCGATCCTAAAATCAACCGAACGGTCGGTCAATAGTGTTTGCACGCCGACTCGTACCCACAAAGGATGAAAGAGACAAGCGATGACTGAGCCTTTGGTACTCACCAGCAACGCCGGCGCCGTCCGCACGCTGAGCCTCAATCGGCCGGCTGCCCTCAACAGCTTCACGACGCAACTGCATGAAGCGCTGATGGCCGAGTTGGAAGCCGCGGCAGCCGACGAAAGCGTGCGCTGCGTGGTGCTCACGGGTGCCGGCCGCGCCTTCTGCGCGGGGCAGGACCTGGCCGACCCGTCCGTCGCGCCCGATTCGACGCCCGGCGCCGCGCCCAAGGACCTGGGCCATGTCATCTCCACCTGGTACGCCCCTTTGGTCGCCCGACTGCGCTCGATGCCGGTGCCGGTTGTCGCCGCCGTCAACGGCGTGGCCGCCGGCGCGGGCGCCAACCTCGCGCTGTGCTGCGACCTCGTGGTGGCCGCGCGTTCCGCCAGCTTCATCCAGGCCTTCACCAAGATTGGCCTCGTGCCCGACACCGGCGGCACCTGGCTGCTGCCGCGCCTCGTGGGTTCGGCGCGCGCGCTGGGCATCGCGATGCTGGGCGACAAGCTGCCCGCCGAGGAAGCCGCGCGCATCGGCCTGATCTGGCAGTGCGTGGAAGACGCAGCGCTCGCCGAAACGGCGGCCGCACTCGCATCGAAGCTCGCCGGCATGCCCACGCGCGCCCTCGTCGCCACTCGCGAGGCCATGGCCGCCGCGCAACACATGGACCTGCGCGCGGCGCTGGCCGAGGAAGCCCGCATCCAGCGCGAGATGGGCAACGCCGACGACTACCGCGAAGGCGTCGAGGCCTTCCGCACCAAGCGCGCGCCCGTCTTCAAGGACCGCTGAAGCCATGACCGACAACAACCAGCAACGCACGCCCCAGCAGACGGCCGAGTACGTCCGCGACGGCATGTTCGCCAACGACAACGCCAGCAAGGGCCTGGGCATGCGCATCGTGGAGGTCGGCCCCGGCCAGGCCACCATCGAGATGCGCGTGCGCCCCGACATGCTCAACGGCCACGCGATCTGCCATGGCGGCTTCATGGCCACGCTGGCCGATTCCACCTTCGCCTTCGCCTGCAACTCGTACGACGAGCTCACCGTGGCCTCGGGCTTCGCCATCGATTTCATCGCCCCCGCGCGCGAAGGCGACGTGCTCACCGCGCGCTGCCACGAGGTGTCGAAGGCCGGGCGCACCGGCGTGTACGACACCGAAATCACCAACCAGCGCGGCGAGCGCATCGCGATCTTCCGCGGCCGCTCCTACACCGCCAAGGGCCGCCCGGCCGTTCCGCCCGCCGCTGCAGCCGCCTGAGGAGACAACACACCATGACAGTCAAACGCCCCGCTCCCGGCGAGCTCGAGCCCATCGAAACCGCCAGCCGCGACGAGATCGCTGCGCTTCAGATCGCCCGCCTGCGCACCACGCTGCAGCGCGCCTACGAGAACGTGCCGCACTACCGCAAGGCTTTCGATGCCAAGGGTGTGCACCCGGACGACCTGAAGTCGCTGGCCGACCTGTCGAAGTTCCCGTTCACGGTGAAGAGCGACCTGCGCGACAACTACCCCTTCGGCATGTTCGCCGTGCCGCGCGAGAAGGTCGCGCGCATCCACGCATCGTCGGGCACCACCGGCAAGCCCACCGTGGTGGGCTACACGCTGCAGGACATCGACACCTGGGCCGACCTCGTCGCCCGCTCCATCCGCGCCGCGGGCGGCCGGCCCGGCGACATGGTGCACGTGTCTTACGGCTACGGCCTCTTCACCGGCGGCCTGGGCGCGCACTACGGCGCCGAGCGCGCGGGCTGCACCGTCATCCCCATGTCGGGCGGCCAGACCGAGAAGCAGGTGCAGCTCATCCAGGACTTCAAGCCGAACATCATCATGGTCACGCCCAGCTACATGCAGGTGATCATCGAGCAGTTCGAGCGCCAGGGGCTCGACGCGAAGGAGAGCTCGCTCGAGGTCGGCATCTTCGGCGCCGAGCCGTGGACCGAGGCGATGCGCCGCGACATCGAGGCCCGTGCAGGCATCGACGCGGTCGACATCTACGGCCTCAGCGAAGTGATGGGGCCCGGCGTGGCCAGCGAATGCGTGGAGAGCAAGGACGGCCCCGTCATCTGGGAAGACCACTTCTACCCCGAGATCATCGACCCCGAGACCGGCGAGCTGAAGGCCGACGGCGAGGAAGGCGAGCTCGTCTTCACCTCGCTGAGCAAGGAGGCCATGCCCATCGTGCGCTACCGCACGCGCGACCTCACGCGCCTGTTGCCGCCCACCTCGCGCTCGTTCCGCCGCATGGGCAAGATCGTCGGGCGCAGCGACGACATGATGATCATCCGCGGCGTCAACGTCTTCCCCACGCAGGTCGAGGAGATCGTGCTCGCGCACCAGGCGCTCTCGGGTCTCTACCAGGTGCACGTGAGCCGCGCCGACAAGCTCGACCAAGTCGAGATCCACTGCGAGCTCAAGCCCGCCGACGCCGCGTCGGCCGACCGCGCCGCGATCGGCGACTGGCTGCAGCACCGCGTGAAGACGCTCATCGGCATCTCCACCCGCGTGGTGGTGCACGGCCCCGACGAGATGGAACGCACCCAGACCGGCAAGGCGCGCCGCGTGATCGACACGCGCCCGCGCTGAGACCAGCCACTACCAACACCGACCGAAAGGACACGCACATGTACACCCAGGCGATGGACACCATGGGCAAGGACGCAGGCGACGGCAAGCAGAAGGCCGTGCGCTCCGCAGAGGAGATGCGCCTCGAGGAACGCTTCGACGCGCACATCGACGCCGGAGAATTCATCGAGGCGAAAGACTGGATGCCCGAGCACTACCGCAAGACGCTGGTGCGCCAGATCAGCCAGCACGCGCATTCCGAGATCGTCGGCATGCTGCCCGAGGGCAACTGGATCAGCCGCGCGCCCACGCTCAAGCGCAAGGCGATCCTGCTGGCCAAGGTGCAGGACGAGGGCGGCCATGGCCTCTACCTTTATGCAGCTGCAGAGACGCTGGGCACCTCGCGCGACCAGATGTTCGAGGCGCTGCACAGCGGCAAGGCCAAATACAGCTCGATCTTCAACTACCCCACGCTGACCTGGGCCGACATGGGCACCATCGGCTGGCTGGTGGACGGCGCGGCCATCATGAACCAGGTGCCGATCTGCCGCTGCTCGTACGCGCCGTATGCGCGCGCCATGATCCGCATCTGCCGCGAGGAGAGCTTCCACCAGCGCCAGGGCTACGAGTCGCTGCTGACCATGATGACCCACGGCACCGAGGCGCAGAAGGCGATGGTGCAGGACGCGGTCAACCGCTGGTGGTGGCCCTCGATCATGATGTTCGGCCCGCCGGACGACCAGTCGCCCAACAGCGCGCAGTCGATGCGCTGGGGCATCAAGCGCTTCAGCAACGACGAGCTGCGCCAGAAGTTCGTCGACGCCACCGTGGAGCAGGCGCGCATCCTCGGCGTGACCCTGCCCGACCCCGACCTCAAGTGGAACGAGGAGCGCCAGGCGCACGACTTCGGCGCCATCGACTGGAGCGAGTTCTGGCGCGTGATCGGCGGCGACGGCCCCTGCAACCGCGAACGCCTGCAGGCCCGCGTCGACGCCTGGGAAGACGGCGCATGGGTGCGCGAAGCCGCGCTGGCCCACGCCAACAAGCAACATCAACCGATCAAGGAAGCAGCATGAGCACCGAAGCGAAACAGGAATGGCCTCTGTGGGAGGTGTTCGTGCGCAGCAAGGCAGGCCTCGACCACAAGCACTGCGGCAGCCTGCACGCGGCCGACCCGAAGATGGCGATCCAGATGGCGCGCGACGTCTACACCCGCCGCCAGGAAGGCAGCAGCATCTGGGTGGTGCGCTCCGACCAGATCGTGGCCAGCGACCCGGGCGAGAAGGACATGTACTTCGACCCGGCCGAAGACAAGGTGTACCGCCACCCGACCTTCTACGCCCTGCCCAAGTCGGTCGACCACATGTGAGCGGACAGAACGTCATGCAAGCATCGATCGAACTGAACCGCACGCCCGCCGTGCAATACCTGCTGCGCATCGGCGACACCTGCCTGGTGCTGGCGCAGCGGCTTGGCGAATGGTGCGGCCACGCGCCCGTGCTGGAGGAAGACATCGCGATGGCCAACATCGCGCTCGACCTCGTCGGCCAGGCCCGCGCGCTGCTCACGCACGCCGGCAAGCTTGAAGGCACCGGCCGCGAGCACGACGAAGACCAGCTCGCCTACCTGCGCGACGAACGCGACTACTTCAACCTCACCATCGCCGAACTGCCGCGCGGCGACTTCGCCTTCGCTGTCGTGCGCAACACGATGGTGTCGACGCTGCTGAAGCTGCTGTGGCAGCGCCTGGCCGCATCGAACGACCCCGAGGTGGCGGCCATCGCCGGCAAGGCGCTGAAGGAAGCGCGCTACCACCAGCAGCACTCGGGCGACTGGGTGGTGCGACTGGGCGACGGCACCGACGAATCGCGCCGCCGCACCGAGAAGGCGCTAAAGCAGCTGTGGCTCTACATGCCCGAGCTGTTCTTCAGCGACGAGGTCGATGCCGCGGCCAGCGCCAGCGGCCTCGGCCCCGCATGGAGCGAACTGCGCGAACCCTGGCTCGCCGAGATGCAGCAGGTGCTGGACGCGGCCGGCCTCGCCATGCCGAAGGAAGCCGCCTTCCGCAGCACCGGCAAGCACGGCGTGCACAGCGAGCACATGGGTTACATCCTCGCGGAGATGCAACACCTGCAGCGCTCCTACCCGGGAGGCGTGTGGTGATGAATGCCCTGGCCTCGCGCGTCGATGCGGCATGGGCCGTGCTGCACACGGTGCCCGACCCCGAGGTGCCGGCCGTGTCGGTGTGCGACCTCGGCATCGTGCGCGAGGTGATCGAACACGACGACGGCCTGGAGATCGTGCTCACGCCGACCTACTCCGGCTGCCCCGCCACCGAGGCCATCGAGCACGACGTGCTCGCCGCCATCGAGCAGGCCGGTCTGGGCCGCGCGCGCGCCACATTGCGCCGCGCGCCGGCATGGACCAGCGACTGGATCAGCGACGAGGGCCGCGCCAAGCTCAAGGCCTACGGCATCGCGCCGCCCGCGCACCTGAACGCGGAGCAGGCCGCCGGCACCGCGATGCCGATCAGGCTCTTCGGCCGCATCGCCGGCGAGCGCATCGCCTGCCCGCGCTGCGCGAGCGAGCTCACCGAGCGGCTTTCCGCATTCGGCTCCACCGCCTGCAAGGCGCTGTACCGCTGCATGGCCTGCCGCGAACCCTTCGAACACTTCAAACCCATCTGAGACGCACCCCGCGATGAGCACTCTCTTCCACCCCCTGCGCGTGAAGGCCATCGAGCCCGACACGGCCGAGGCCGTCATCGTCTCCTTCGAGGTGCCGGCCGACCTGCAGCAGGTCTTCGGCTTCACGCAGGGCCAGTACCTCACGCTGCGCCACGACATCGACGGCCAGGACCTGCGCCGCTCCTATTCGATCTGCGCCGGCCTCGACGACGGCGAACTGCGCGTGGGCGTGCGCAAGGTGCGCGGCGGCGTGTTCTCCAACTGGATCAACGCCAGCCTGAAGCCGGGCGACACCCTCCAGGTGATGGCGCCGCAGGGCCGCTTCTTCGTGCCGATCGAGCCGGACTCGGCGCGCCACCATGTCGGCATCGCGGGCGGCAGCGGCATCACGCCCATCCTGTCGATCATGAAGACGGTGCTGGCGCGCGAGCCGCAAAGCCGCTTCACGCTGATCTACGGCAACCGCCAGCTGCAGTCCACGATGTTCAAGGAAGAGATCGAGGACCTGAAAAACCGCTACATGACGCGCCTCGTGCTGCAGCACGTGTTCTCCGACGAGCACACCGATTCGCCCCTGGGCTTCGGCGTGATGAACCGCGAGAAGATCGGCGAGTTCCTGGCGAGCGTGGTGCCCGCCGCGGACATCGACCACGTCTACGTGTGCGGCCCCTTCCAGATGAACGACGAGGCCGAGGCCGCGCTGCTGGCCGCTGGCGTGCCGGAAGACCGCATCCACATCGAGCGCTTCGGCGTCGCGCTGCCTTCGGCCAGCCAGGTGGGCGCGGTGGTGCACGAGGCCCAGCCGGGCGACGCCGAGCAGTCGCGCATCACGATCGTGCGCGACGGCCTGCAGCGCGAGATCACCTTCACCGAAGGGCAGCCCAGCATCCTCGATGCGGCATCGGCCGCGGGGCTCGAGGTGCCGTTCTCGTGCACCTCTGGCGTGTGCGGCACCTGCCGCGCGAAGTGCGTGGACGGGGAAGTCCGCATGGAAAGAAACTTCGCGCTCGACAAGAATGAAGTGGCCGCGGGTTTCGTATTGACCTGCCAGGCGCACCCCCTGACCGAACGAGTCACTCTCTCTTTCGACGAGCGCTGAGATACTTCAGGCCTCAACCATTACTTCAAACGGAGACAAACCAACCATGAAATTCTTCAAGCCCCTGCTGACCTCCGCCCTGTGCGCCACGGCCCTCGCGGCCTGGGCCGACGTCAACGTCGGCGTGACCATCTCGGCCACCGGCCCGGCAGCCTCGCTGGGCATCCCCGAGAAGAACACCATCTCGCTGATGCCCAAGACGATCGGCGGGCAGAAGATCAACTACATCGTGCTGGACGACGCCTCCGACACCACCGCGGCCGTCAACAACACGCGCAAGCTCATCGCGGAGAACAAGGTCGACGTGATCCTGGGCTCGACCACCACGCCGGCCTCGCTCGCCATGATCGACGTGGCCAGCGAGGCGCAGACGCCGATGATCTCGGTGGCCGCGTCGGCGCGCATCATCGAGCCGATGGACGCCAAGAAGAAGTGGGTGTTCAAGACGCCTCAGAACGACATCATGATGTCGCTGGCCATCGCCGAGCACATGGCCGCCAACGGCGTGAAGACCGTCGCCTTCATCGGCTTCTCCGACGCGTACGGCGAAGGCTGGTCGCAGGAGTTCGCCAAGGCCGCCGACCTGAAGAAGATCAAGATCGTGGCCAACGAGCGCTACGCCCGCACCGACACCTCGGTGACCGGCCAGGCCCTGAAGATCATGGCCGCCAAGCCCGACGCGGTGCTCGTCGCCGGCTCCGGCACGCCGGCCGCGCTGCCGCAGAAGACGCTGAAGGAACGCGGCTACACCGGCAAGATGTACCAGACCCACGGCGTGGCCAACGCCGACTTCCTGCGCGTGGGCGGCAAGGACGTGGAAGGCACCTTCCTGCCCGCAGGCCCGGTGCTCGTGGCCGACCAGCTGCCCGCCGGCAACCCCGTGAAGAAGTCCGCGCTCGCCTACGTGTCCGCCTATGAAGCCGCCTACGGCAAGGGCTCTGTCTCGACCTTCGGCGGCCACGCCTGGGACGCCGGCCTGCTGATGAGCTCGGCCGTGCCCGTCGCGCTGAAGAAGGCCCAGCCCGGCACGCCCGAGTTCCGCGCCGCGCTGCGCGACGCGCTGGAGCAGACCAAGGAAGTGGCCGGCGCGCACGGCGTGTTCAACATGACCGCGCAGGACCACCTGGGCCTCGACCAGCGTGCCCGCGTGATGGTGAAGATCGAGAACGGCGCCTGGAAATACCAACCATAAGCTCGCCCCCAGGCTCCGCGCACTTCGTGTCGCTTCTCCCACCCCCTACCGGGGGCAACACCAGAGGCCCGGCAAAGCCGGTTCCTCGGTGTTCCTGAATTGAGTCACGGGCGACGCCCGAAGGTTGTTTTATGGATTTGCAGATTGCCCTTTTGCTGGGGCAGGACGGCATCGTGAACGGCGCGGTCTACGGACTGATGGCGCTCGCGCTGGTGCTGGTGTTCTCGGTCACGCGCGTGATCTTCATCCCGCAGGGCGAATTCGTCGCCTTCGGTGCGCTGTCGATGGCCGCGCTGCAGGGCGGGCGCGCGCCCTCCACGCTGTGGCTGCTGCTGGCGCTGGCGGCAATCGTGCTGGTGGTGGAGGCCTGGCGCTGGAAGCGCGGCGCCACCGTCGACTGGCGCTCGGCGCTGACCTGGTGCGTGGCCTTCCCGGCCATCGCCGCGGTGCTGGTGCTCGGCTTCAAACCCACGTCGCTCGCGATGCAGTCGGTCGCCACGCTGGTGCTGATCGCGCCGCTGGGTCCGCTGCTCTACCGCGTCGCCTACCGCCCGCTGGCCGATGCCAGCGTGCTGATGCTGCTGATCGTGTCGGTGGCGCTGCACGGCGTGCTGGTGGGCCTGGGCCTCTTCTTCTTCGGCGCCGAGGGTTCGCGCACCAGCGCGTTCTCCGAAATGCGCTTCGACCTCGGCGGCATTCCCGTCAACGGCCAGTCGCTGGTGGTGGTGGGCGTCACGCTGGTGCTGGTGATCGCGATGTTCTGGTTCTTCGGCCGCTCGATGATCGGCAAGGCGCTGCGCGCCACCGCCATCAATCGCGTGGGCGCACGGCTGTCGGGCATTCCCACCGAGCTCTCGGGCGACCTGAGCTTCGCGCTGGCGGCGGTAATCGGCGCCATCTCGGGCCTGTTGATCGCGCCGATCACCACGGTCTACTACGACACCGGCTTCCTCATCGGCCTGAAGGGCTTCGTGGCCGCCATCGTGGGCGGGCTCGCGAGCTATCCGCTGGCGCTCGCGGGCGCGCTGCTGGTCGGCCTGCTGGAAGCCTTCTCCTCCTTCTGGGCCAGCGCGTACAAGGAAGTGCTGGTCTTCACCCTGATCATCCCGGTGCTGCTGTGGCGCTCGCTGAACAGCCATCACGTGGAGGACGAGGAATGAATCCGTCGTCTTCACACGCAACCGCATCCACCGCCGCCAACGCGGCACCCGAAGGCCGCCCGCTCGTGACGCCGCGCGTGCTCACCCTCGTCTTCATCGTCGCGCTTGCCCTGGCCTGGGGCTGGCTGCCCGAGTTCACCGTCAGCGTGCTCAGCAACATCGGCCTGTACGCGCTGGTGGCGGTCGGCCTCGTGCTGCTGACCGGCGTGGGCGGCATGACGTCCTTCGGCCAGGCCGCCTTCGTCGGCATGGGCGCGTACGCCACCGCGTGGATCTGCACATCGCCCACCGCGGCCGGCTGGCTCGGCGGCCTCGCGGGCTCCGCGCTGGTGCCGTGGCTGGGCCTGCTGCTGGGGCTGGTGCTGACCTTCGCGCTGGCGTGGGCGCTCGGCGCGGTCACGCTCAAGCTCTCGGGCCACTACCTGCCGCTGTGCACCATCGCCTGGGGCCTGAGCCTCTACTTCCTGCTGGGCAACATGGAGTTCCTCGGCGGCCAGACCGGCATCACCGGCGTTCCGCCACTGGTGGTGGCGGGCGTGTCCTTCGCCACGCCGCGCATGCTGGGTGTGGTGATCTGGGCGGTGCTGCTGCTGGCGCTGTGGGCCATGCACAACCTGCTCGACTCGCGCGAGGGCCGCGCCATCCGCGCGCTCAAGGGCGGCCGGCTGATGGCGGAGTCGATGGGCGTGGACACCGCGCGCCACCGCATCAAGCTCTTCGTGCTGGCGGCCCTGCTCGCGGCCATCTCGGGCTGGCTCTATGCGCACATGCAGCGCTTCGTGAACCCGACGCCCTTCAACCTGAACATCGGCATCGAGATGCTGTTCATGGCGGTGGTCGGCGGCGCAGGTCATCTGTGGGGCGCGGTGCTCGGCGCGACGCTGATCACGCTGCTGAAGGAAAAGCTGCAGGACGTGCTGCCCGCGCTGCTGGGCACCAGCGGCAACTTCGAGGTGGTGGTGTTCGGCCTGCTGATGCTCTTCGTGCTGCAGCGCTTTGCCGATGGGCTTTGGCCCACGCTAGCGCGACTGTTGCGCCGCTGGGTGCGCGAAGTGCCGCGCGCCGCAGGTGCCGGCCCGGCCGCATCGGCCACGGTGCAGCTCGCGCAGCGCGCGGTGCCTTCCGCCGGCACGCTTCTGCTGCAGGCCGACGGCGTGAGCAAGCGCTTCGGCGGGCTGGTGGCCAACAACGACATCTCGATGACGCTGAAGGCCGGCGAGGTGCACGCGCTGATCGGGCCCAACGGAGCGGGCAAGAGCACCTTCTTCAACATGATCTCTGGCGTGGACGACCCCACCACCGGCGAAGTGCGCCTGGTCGGCCAGCCCATGTCGGGCAAGCCCTCGCGCGCCTTCGCCTCGCTGGGCCTGGGCCGCACCTTCCAGCACGTGCGGCTGCTCGGCCAGCGCAGCGTGGTCGAGAACGTGGCGCTCGGCGCACACCTGCGTGCGAAGCGCGGGTGGCTGTCGGCCATGCTGCGCCTGGACCGCGCCGAAGAGGCCGCGCTGATGGCCGAAGCCCGCAAGCAGATCGAACGCTGCGGCCTGGGCGCTCATGCCGACACGCCCGCCGCGTCGCTCTCGCTCGGCCAGCAGCGCGTGGTGGAAATCGCCCGCGCGCTCGCGGGCCAGCCTTCGGTGCTGCTGCTCGACGAACCCGCCGCCGGCCTGCGCCACCTGGAGAAGCGCGCCCTCTCGGAGCTGCTCGCGCAGCTGCGCGCCGAAGGTCTCGGCATCCTCGTGGTGGAGCACGACATGGAGTTCGTGATGAACCTCGCCGACCGCATCACGGTGCTCGAGTTCGGCACCGTCATCGCCACCGGCACGCCCGCCGAAGTGCAGGCCAACCCGCGCGTGCTCGAAGCCTATCTGGGCGGCGCAGACGACGAACTGCTGGAGGACGCACGATGAGCCACCCCATTCTTCGGCTGGAGGATTTCTGCGTCGCCTACCGCACCGTCGAGGCGGTCCACAGCGTGCGCCTGCAGGTGAACGAGGGCGAGATCGTCACGGTCATCGGTCCCAACGGCGCCGGCAAGACCACGCTGCTGTGCGCGGCCATGGGGCTGCTGCCTTCCACCGGCCAGCTGCTGCTCGACGGCGAGCGCGTCTCGCGCCCCAGCGTCGAGACCATGGTGTCGCGCGGCGTCGCGCTGGTGCCCGAGCGGCGCGAGCTGTTCGGTGAGATGTCGGTCGAAGACAACCTGCTGCTCGGCGGCTTCTACCAGTGGCGCAAGGGCAAGCGCGACCAGCGTGCGCGCATGGACGAGATCTTCGCCATCTTCCCGCGCCTGAAGGAACGCCGCGCGCAGATGGCATCGACGCTCTCGGGCGGCGAACGCCAGATGCTGGCCATCGGCCGCGCGCTGATGGCGCGGCCCCGCCTGCTGATGCTCGACGAGCCCTCGCTGGGCCTCGCCCCGCTGGTGGTGCGCGAGGTGCTGCGCGTGGTGTCGCAGCTGCGCAGCCACGGGGTGTCGGTGCTGCTGGTGGAACAGAACGCCCGCGCCGCGCTGCAGGTGGCCGATCGCGCCTATGTGCTGGAGATGGGCGCCGTGGCGCTCGAAGGCAAGGCGCGCGACCTGCTGCACGACCAACGGATCATCGATACCTATCTGGGTATCGGCAAGAAAGAGTGACTTGATTTCCTCCCTCCCCCGCTGGGGGAGGGTTGGGGTGGGGGCATGCGGCCTCCACCGCCGCGCAGCCTTCGAGGACGGGGCTGCCCCCATCCCAACCTTCCCCTAGAGGGGGGAAGGAGCAAGACAGACATCGCGAAAGGACACCGCCCATGACCACCACCCTCCAAAGCTACATCGCCGGCCGCTGGATCGGCCAGCAGGCCGCGCAGCAGCTGCGCAGCGCCGTCAACGGCAAGCCCGTGGCCGCAACGCACGCCGAGGCCATCGACTTCGCCGAGGCGCTGGCCTATGCGCGCCGCACCGGCATTCCCGCGCTCATGAAGCTCGACTTCCAGCAGCGCGCCGAGCGCCTGAAGGCACTGGCCAAGTTCCTCCCCGCGAACAAGGAAACGCTCTACGCCATCTCGGCCCACACGGGCGCCACGCGCGCCGACAGCTGGATCGACATCGAGGGCGGCGCCGGCACGCTGAGCGCCTACGCCGGCATCGGCACCAACGAGCTGCCCTCGGGCAACCTGGTGCATGAAGGTCCGGCCTTCCCGCTGGGCAAGAAGGGCGGCTTCGCGGGCACGCACATCCTGGTGCCGCGCGGCGGCGTGGCAGTGCACATCGATGCCTTCAACTTCCCGGTGTGGGGTCTGCTCGAGAAGTTCGCGCCCAGCTTCCTGGCGGGCATGCCCTGCATCGGCAAGCCGGCCACGGCCACCAGCTATCTCACCGAGGCGCTGGTGCGGCTGATCGTGCAGTCGGGCATCCTGCCCGAGGGCAGCCTGCAGCTGGTCATCGGCAGCACGGGCGACCTGCTCGACCGGCTCGAAGGGCCGACGTGGTCACCTTCACCGGTTCGGCCGACACGGCCGCGAAGCTGCGAGTGCACCCGAACATCGTGCGCCAGTCGATCCCATTCAACGCCGAGGCCGACTCGCTGAACTGCGCGATCCTCGCGCCCGACGTGACGCCCGACGACGAGGAGTTCGATCTCTTCGTGAAGGAGGTTGCGCGCGAGATGACCATCAAGGCCGGCCAGAAATGCACGGCCATCCGCCGCGCGATCGTGCCGCGCCAGCACCTCGACGCGGTGGCCGAACGGTTGCGCGCGCGGCTCGCGAAGACGGTCGTGGGCGACCCCTCGCGCGAGGAAGTGCGCATGGGGGCGCTGGCCTCGCGCGACCAGCAGGCCGACGTGGCCGAGCGCGTGGCCACGCTGCTCAAGGGCGCCGAGCTGGTCTACGGCGAGCGCGACGGCTTCTCGCCGGTGGGCGACGGCGTGAGCGAAGGCGCCTTCTTCGCGCCCACGCTGCTGCTGAGCCGCAAGCCGCTGGAGCACGACGCAGCGCACGACGTGGAGGCCTTCGGCCCCGTCAGCACGCTGATGCCCTACGACGGCATCGACGAGGCGCTGGCACTGGCCGCACGCGGCCGCGGCAGCCTGGTCGGCACGCTGGTCACGCGCGATCCGGCCACCGCGGCCAAGGCGATTCCGGTGGTCGCCGCATGGCACGGCCGCCTGCTGGTGCTCGACCGCGAGGCCGCCGCCGAGTCGACCGGCCACGGCTCGCCGCTGCCGCAGCTCAAGCACGGCGGCCCTGGCCGCGCGGGCGGCGGCGAGGAACTGGGCGGCCTGCGCGCGGTGAAGCACTACCTTCAGCGCACCGCCGTGCAGGGCTCGCCCACCATGCTGGCCGCCATCACCGGCGAGCACGTGCGCGGCGCGGCCGTGCACGAGAGCGAGGTGCACCCCTTCCGCCGCTACTTCGAGGACCTGCGCGTCGGCGACTCGCTGCTCACGCACCGCCGCACGGTGAGCGAGGCCGACATCGTGGCCTTCGGCGGCATCTCGGGCGACTACTTCTACATGCACTTCGACGAGGTGGCGGCCAAGGAATCGCCCTTCGGCAAGCGCATCGCGCACGGGTACTTCGTGCTGTCGGCAGCGGCGGGCCTGTTCGTGTCGCCCGCGCCTGGGCCGGTGCTGGCCAACTACGGGTTGGACACGCTGCGCTTCACCAAGCCGGTGGCCATCGGCGACACCATCCGCGCGCGCCTGACCTGCAAGCGCAAGATCGACCGCAACAAGAAGGACGCGAGCGGCCAGGGCCAGGGCGTGGTCGCATGGGACGTGGAAGTGACGAACCAGGACGGCGAGCTGGTCGCCAGCTACGATATCCTGACGCTCGTCTCCAAGAAGCCCGAAGCCGCCGCGGCCTCGGCCAACGCCTGATGCCATCTTCCTCGTCCTCCATGTTCGACCTCACCGGCAAAGTCGCGCTCGTCACGGGCGGCAACGGGGGCATCGGCCTCGGCATGGCCCAGGGGCTGGCCAGGACCGGCGCCCGCGTCATCGTGGCCGCACGCAACACGCAGAAGTCGGCCGCGGCGGTCGAGGCGTTGAAGGCGCTCGGCAGCGACAGCTTCGCGCTGGAGGCCGACGTGAGCGACGAGGCCTCGGTGCAGAGGCTCTTCGACGAGGCCGCCGCGCGCACCGGGCAGCTCGACATCCTCGTCAACAACGCCGGCACCAACATCCGCAAGCCGGTCGACCAGCTCCCGCTGGACGATTGGCACAAGGTGATGAACACCAACCTCACCAGCGCCTTCCTCTGCAGCCGCGCCGCGCACCCGCACCTGAAGGCCGCGGGCGGCGGCAAGATCATCAACATCGGCTCGATGATGTCGATCTTCGGCGCGGCCTACGCACCGGCCTACGCGGCGAGCAAGGCCGGCATCGTGCAGCTCACCAAGTCGACGGCGCTCTCGTGGGCTCCCGACAACATCCAGGTCAACGCGATCCTGCCCGGCTGGTTCGAAACCGAGCTGACCGACGGTGCGCGCAGCCAGGTGCCGGGCCTGTACGAACGGGTGAACGCCCGCGCCGCCGCGGGCCGCTGGGGCCAGCCGGCCGACATCGCCGGCACCGCCGTGTTCCTCGCCAGCGCCGCGTCGGACTACGTGACGGGCACCGCAATACCCGTAGACGGCGGCTTCTCCATTTCGGGCTGAAGCCCGCGGGCCGTGTAAATTCGCCCGCCATGCTCTTCTGGATCCAGATCTTCCTTTTCATCGTCGGCACGGCCGCGCTGGTGTACGTGTCGCGCGGCCCGCTGAGCCAGCCCGGCTCGCATGGCTTCTACCGCTTCTTCGCGTGGGAGTGCATGCTGGTGCTGATCGTGGTCAACCTGCCCTGGTGGCATGACGATCCGTTCTCGCCGAGGCAGATCGTTTCCTCGCTCTTCTTCGTGGCGTCGATCTGGCTGCCGATCCATGCGGTTCGGCTGCTCAAGGCCCAGGGCAAGCCCAGCGACGCGCGCAACGACGATCCCGCGCTCTACGGCTTCGAGAAGACATCGGCCATCGTCAGCAGCGGCGCCTTCCGCTACATCCGCCACCCCATGTACACGGCGCTGATGCTGCTGGCCTGGGGTGCATTCATGAAGCAGTTCAGCTGGCTCACGCTGGCGCTGGTGCTGGCGGCCACGGTGCTGCTGTTCATGACGGCGCTGCGCGACGAGCAGGAATGCATCGCGCACTTCGGCGACGACTACCGTGCATACATGCGCGGCACCAGGCGCTTCATTCCGTTCGTGTTCTAGGGCTGCCGCTCTGCTCAAGAGCGGGCAACACCTTTCCGCTGCAGCAAAGAGAAAGCGCCCCGTCAGGGGCGCTATTCACGTGGCCTCGACGCTCAGCAAGCCTTGCCGTGGGCGACGTGCGCGCCCTTGGCCTTCGCGTCGGCTTCGGACATGTACGAGCCGCGCTTGGTCTTGCCGAAGTACTTGTCGTTGGCGCAGTGATAGACCTTGCCGTTGACCCATACCTGGCCGGCGGCGGGTGCCGCTGCAGGCGTGGCGGCGGCAGGCGCGGCTGCGGGCTTGGCCGCTGCGGGAGCGGTTGTTGCGGGTGTGGCGGGCGCAGCGGCAGCAGGCGCAGCAGCGGGCTTCGTCGCCGCAGGAGCAGGTGCGGTGGCAGCAGCCGGCGCCGTGGCAGGGCTGGTCGTCGCGGGAGCGGCTGGTTGCTGTGCAAAGGCAGAGACGGCGAGGACGGAACTGGTCGCCAGCAGGAAAAGGGTCTTCTTCAAGATCGCTCCTTGTGAATCGCACGAAAGCACGTGCATGTAGCGACCAACGCCCATGCGGCAACGCAGTTGACGAATGTTCACGCCGATGTGTGACGAGCCGTACGGCGCGAGACCTATTTCACGCCCGCAAGGAAGAGATGAGGCTTCGCGGCCTCTGCGAGGCCTTCGCTGTCGGCGCGATTGCGCCTGCATGAGTTGTTCCCCTTCGGATCGAACGCCGACGCGGCAGACCGCGGACGTCGCCGATCCGGATCCGAAACATCGAAAAGGGAAGAACATGAAGATCACACTGACCTCTCTCGCCATCGCTGCCGCGCTCCTCGCGGGCTGCGCATCCGAGCAAGCAACCCATACGGCCGTAGGCACCGGCGCAGGCGCGGCGGTCGGCGCGGGGGTGGGCAACCTCATCGGTCGCGACAAGAAGAGCACGGCCATCGGCGCGGCGGTCGGTGCGGCCGTGGGGGCAGGCGTCGGCTACAACTGGACCAACATCCGCAACAAGCTCAGCAACCAGACCGCGGACACCGGCACGCAGATCATCGATCAACCGGACGGCTCGCTGAAGCTCAACATTCCCAGCCAGGTGACCTTCGACACCGACAGCGCCACCATCAAGCCGTCGTTCCGCAACGTCCTGGACGGCGTGGCCCAGACGATCGCGCAGGAGCCCAACATCAACGCGCGCGTGGTCGGCCACACCGACAGCACCGGCAATGCCGAGCACAACATGGCGCTGTCGCAGCGACGCGCGCAAAGCGTGGGCGCCTACCTGGTCGACCATGGCGTGAAGAGCGCGCGCCTCACGACCGAAGGGCGAGGCCAGACCCAGCCCGTGGCGAGCAACGCCACCGAGGACGGGCGCATGCAGAACCGCCGCGTCGAGATCTACCTGAAGCCGGTCTCCCAGTAAGCAGGTCCTGGCGAAGGCGCCACGCATCGGCCACCGCAGGCCGGTGCGGCCCTGCTGGTGCCAATGCGCCTCATCCTCGACGCCCCTTTGATACGGGCGTCATCCTGAACCTTGCGGGATGCTGACCCGCCCGATCAGGTTCCGTTCACACGAGCCTCCTAGCATTCCTGCATGCTGCTGCTCGCGCGCGTTCGCCGTTTTGTCGAGGCACACCACAAGGCGTGGTGTGTGGCGGGCATGCTGCTGGTTCTTCTGCAGCCTTTCATCGCGGTGCATTTCCGCTGCGACGGGCTGGAAGACGAGCCGATGCTGCGGGTGCGCAGCGCGAGCGACACCACTCAGTTCGAGGCCGATGACCGCGCGGATCATCCGGCGGACCGCGAGACCACCCTGTTCGCACAGGCGCCCGCGAGCATCGATCTGCCCGACGCGTTCGACCTTGCGCTGAACGCGCTGATGGCGATGGTGCTCGCACTGCTGCCGCTGGCGGTGGCCCTTTCGCGATTGGCCGTTCCCGTCGCGCGTGAAGCGCCCGAACACGTGCCGCCCCACGGCGGCGCACCGCCTCCAGCGCAACCATGGCGGCGCCTGCCGCCGACCGTCGCTCCACCTTCCGCCACCTGAGACACGGCGCCTCGCGCGTCGGGCGGTCCGCTGCGCCACGCGGCGGGCCTTCTCTTCCCTGTCGAAAGGTCCGACATGTCCAGCTTCTCCTGCTGCGCCGATCGCGTCTATCGCGCCGCGCGGCATCGCACGCCCTCCGTTTTCCAGAACCCGCCCAAGGTGGCGTCATGAATGCGCTGAACCTCACGCTCTTCCAATGGCTCGCGGCCGGCAGCCAGCCGACTCCGTGGGTGCTGTCCGTTGCATTGGCCTTCGCGCTCTGGGGCGCCTGGCTGTGCGCGGGTGTGCTCGTCTACGCGCTGTGGCGGCATCGCGCCGATCGCGCCTACCTGTTCGTCGTGGCGGCGCTCTCGGGCCTCGCGTCGATGGTCTCGCATGCGATCGCAAGCTCCTTGAACACGCCTCGCCCCTTCGTGCTGGGGCTGGTGCCCTCCTACATCGAGCACGCTGGCCGCGGCTCGCTGCCGAGCACGCACGCGACCGTGATGTTCATGGTTGCGCTCGCCTTCCTGCTGCGCCCCAGCCTGCGCAGGCTCGGCGTGCCGCTGCTGGTGCTGGCCGCCGCCACGGGCTGGGCGCGCATCTACGTGGGCGTGCATTTCCCCATCGACATCGCGGCCGGGCTGCTGCTCGGCGCCGCGATCGCCGGCCTGGCCGCCATCGCGCAGCGGCTCGCGCACCGATTCGTTTCTTTTCCAATGTCGCCGGCCGGCCGCACTCGCGACAACAGGAACGCGGCCGCTTCGCCCTGGAGGCTTCCATGATCTCGTCGACCGACAACAGCAGGCATTCGCGCCCGCCGGTGCGCCTGCCGCAGCCCGATGCCCCGGCGCCGCGTACCGACGCCGCAGTGCCGTCCGAGCCATCGGCCGGGCCGCGCAGCATCTCCTGCGTGATCCCCTGCTACAACGAGGCCGCGAACCTGCGGCACCTGCTGCCGCTGCTGGAAGACATCCTCTGGGACACGCACATGCGCTGGGAGATCATCGTGGTGGACGACGGCAGCACCGACGACACCGTGGCCGTGGCCGAGGCATGGTGCGAGCTCTCGGGCTTTCGCTGCATCTCGCTGTCGCGCAACTTCGGCAAGGAAGCCGCGCTCACCGCGGGCCTCGCCGCCGCCACGGGCGACGCGGTGGTGCTGCTCGACGGCGACCTGCAGCACTCGCCCGAGCTCATCCACACCATGATCGCGCAGTGGGTGGCCGGCGCCGAGGTGGTGTACGCGGTGCGCGAGCAGCGCAGCGACGAGAGCCGCTTCAAGCAGATCGGCAGCAGGCTCTTCTACAACCTGCTCAACGCGTCGGACCGCTTCGCCGTGCCCAAGGACGCGGGCGACTTCCGCCTGATGGACCGCAAGGTGGTCGACGCGCTCATGAGCCTGCCCGAGCGCAGCCGCTTCATGAAGGGCCTGTACGCCTGGGTGGGCTTCCGCGCGGTGGCGCTGCCCTACACGCCCGCGCCGCGCGCCGAAGGCAGGAGCACCTTCAACACGCGACGGCTGGTGCGGCTGGCCATCGACGGGCTCACCGCCTTCACGACGTGGCCGCTGCGCGCGGTCAGCGTGGCGGGCCTGATGCTGGCGGTGCCGGCATTCGCCTACGGCGCCTACGTGGTCATCGACTACCTGCTGTTCGGCAACGAGGTCTCGGGGTGGACCACCATCGTCGTGAGCCTGATGTTCTTCATCGGCATCCAGATGATCTCCACCGGGATCGTGGGCGAGTACATCGCTCGCATCTACGAGGAGGTCAAGGGACGGCCGCTGTACGTGGTGCGCCACGAACGCGGCACGGGGCTCGAGACCGGGAAGACATGAAACGATCCGCCCCCGCATGGTGGACCGCCCCGCAACCGCTATGGCTCATCGTCGCCCTCTTCGCCTGGCTGCTGGCCACGGCATGGATCCGCCCGCTGATGGCGCCCGACGAAGGCCGCTACGGCAGCGTCGCGCTGGCAATGCTGCATTCGGGCGACTGGCTGGTGCCCCGGCTCGACGGCCTGCCCTTCTTCCACAAGCCGCCGCTGTTCTACTGGATCGGCGCGGCCGCGATGGCGGTCGCAGGCCCGGTCGAGTGGGCGGCGCGGCTGCCCTCGATCCTCGGCGGCGGCGCGGCGGCCGCGGCGCTCTTCCTCTTCCTGCGCCGGTGGTCGACGGTGCGGCTGGCGCTGCTGTCCACGGTGGTGCTGGTGACCACGCCTTTCTTCTTCATCGGCGCGCAGTTCGCGAACCTCGACATGCTGGTGGCGGGCTGCATCTCGGGCACGGTGCTGCTGGCGGCCGGCGCCGCGCTGGCAAGGGAGCGCGAGGAACCATGGCGGGCGCTCTTGGCCGGCGCCTACCTGTTCGGCGCGGCCGGGCTGCTGGCCAAGGGGCTGATCGGCCTCGTGCTGCCCGCCATGGTGATCGCGGCGTGGTGCGCCGCGACGCGCAGGCTCGCGGCGCTGCGGCTCGCCCTGTGGCTGCCGGGCTGGGCCGTCCTGCTGATCGTGGCCGGCCCCTGGTTCGTTGCCATGCAGATGAAGTACCCGGAGTTCTTCGACTACTTCGTCGTCACGCAGCACTTCCGCCGCTTCGCGTCCACGGGCTTCAACAACGAGCATGGCTTCTGGTTCTACCTGCCGGTGCTCGCCGGCCTCACGCTGCCCTGGTTCGCATGGGTGCTGGTGCCTCGCGGCGGGAACGAATCGAACGACGCGGCGAGGGCGCCCGACATCGACCGGCTGATGTGGATCTGGCTCGCGGTGATCGTGGTGTTCTTCTCGCTGCCACGCTCCAAGCTCATCGGCTACGTGCTGCCCGCGCTGCCGCCGCTGGCGTACCTGATCTCGCAGCGCGTACTCGCGGGCCGCTCGCTCGACGCGCTGCTGCCGAAGGTGCGCGCGACGGCGCTGGCGGCCGCGGCGGTGTGCATGGGCTGCGTGATCGCCGTGGCGATGTATGCCTCGCCTCCGGGCACGCGGCTGAAGCTGCCGGCTGGGCAAGCGGTGGCACCGGCTGACCAGGTGCTGATGCTCGACAGCTACCACTACGAGATTCCCTTCTACTGGAACCTGCGCGAGCCGGTGCTGGTGTCCGACGACTGGAAGGCCGCCGCCCTCGACACGCGCGACAACTGGCGCAAGGAGATCTCCGACGCCGCCAGTTTCGACCCTGCACGCGCCGCCCGCACGCTGGTGGAGCGCACGCAGCTCGCGGACACGCTGTGCGTGCCCCGCACCACCTGGCTCGTGGGCTCGAACACGGCGCAGCTCGCGAACCCCTGGCTCTTCCGGGCGCAACTGGTGGCGGTGAACGACGGCGTCGCCGCCTGGCGCTTCGCGGGCAGCCCCACCGGCGACCCGCACTGCCTGGATGCGCCGCTGGCACCCGCACCCGCTTCCGCGCAGTCCTCGCAAACGCATGGCGATGAGTGAACCGCTGCGCTACCTCTGCATCTGCGCCGACGACTTCGGCATGAGCGCGGGCATCAACTCGGCCGTGCTCGACCTCGCCGAACAGGGCAGGATTTCCGCGACCAGCGCCATGGTGCGCCGCGAGGTGTGGCTTGCCGGCGCGAGGATGCTCAGGCGCCTCGACCCGGCGAGGTTCGACGCCGGCCTGCATCTGGATCTCACGCGCCCCGCGCATGCCGGCGGCGCCGAGCCCGGGCTCGGTGGACTGATCGCGCGCACCTACACGCGCACCGTGTTCGCGCCGGGCGTGCAGGCCGACATCCGCGACCAGTTGACGCGCTTCGAAGACGCGATGGGCCGCGCGCCCGCCTTCGTGGACGGGCACCGGCACGTGCACCAGTTCCCGGTGGTGCGCGAGCTGCTGGTGGAAGAGATCGCGCGGCGCTATGCGGGCTCGCCGCCATGGATTCGCAGCACGGCGCCGGGCCTGCGCCAAGGTCCCGATCGGCTGAAGGCGCGGATCATCCATTCGCTGGGCGGCTCGCGGCTGAACGCGCTGGCCGCGAAGCGCGGCATTCCCACCAGCAGCCGGCTTCTGGGTGTCTACGATTTCTCCGGCGACATCGAGCAGCACGAGCGGCGCCTGTCCGACTGGCTGTCGGCCTGCCGCACCGGCGACGTGCTCATGTGCCACCCCTCCGCCGGCATCGCGCCCGGCGATCCGCACGGCGGCGCGCGGCTGCGCGAGTACACGGCGCTGCTCGGGCTGCGGCTCGAAGCGGCCGGTGGAAGTGAAAGGATCGAGCTCGCGCCGCTGTCGCAAACCTTGCGGCAGGCCTGATGGCTGACGCCATCAAAAAATTTCATGAGCCGCTCGCAGCCTGCAATATCCGGCGATTGGATACGAATTCGCTATAGCGAACGAACGCGCACACCGCCCAGGCTCACACTTCCGTATCAACAAGGGCAGAAACAAGGGCCGAAGCCCTCCTGAAGCCGCTCCCCGTGCCCCTCCGAGGGGCGCGACATCGCTCATTCGCACGCGAAGCGATGCTTAGAATCGCCGTCGGTTCGGGCTCGCGCTCCGGCCTTCACTCTCCGGAGAAACGCGATGTCCTTGTCGTTCGGTGCAGTCGTCGTCACGTACTTTCCCACCGACGGGCAGCTGGCGAATCTCCACACGCTCCTGCGCTCATGCCCGCGCCTGTGCGTCGTCGACAACACGCCGGAGGCAGGCGACTGGCATGGCGATCTTGTCGAAGCAGGAATCGCCGTACTGCACAACGGCAACCGCGGCGGCATCGCGGGTGCGTTCAACCGAGGCATCGCGGAGCTCGAGGCGCGCGGCGCCGAACTCTTCTTCCTGCTCGACCAGGACTCCGTGCTGCCGCCCGGCTACTTCGACGACATGTGCAAGGCCGCAACTTCGGCTGGCGAAAGAGCTGAAGGCGCCGCCTTCCTGATCGGCCCTCTCGTGCACGACACGAACCTCGATGCGCTCATTCCACAGTTCGGCCTCGAGGGCAAGCGCGTCTACCAGTTCGACCTGCGCAAGCCCTTCATCGAACCGCTGGTCCGCTGCGCCTTCATGATCTCTTCGGGCTCGCTGATCTCGCGCGCCGCGTGGACGAAGATCGGCCGCTTCGACGAGCGCTACGTGATCGACCACGTCGACACCGACTACTGCATGCGCGCGCTGCGCAGCGAGGTGCCGCTCTACCTGAACCCGGCCGTCGTGCTGCGGCACCAGATCGGCGACCTGCAGGCCAGGTCGCTGTTCGGCTGGAAGATCCACGTCATCAACTACCCGGCCGCGCGGCGCTACTACATCACGCGCAACGCGCTCGACCTCTCGCTCGCGCACGTGCGTGCCTTCCCCGCGATCCTGTTCATCAATGTCTACACGCTGAAGCAGATCCTGCCGATGCTGATCTTCGAACGCGACCGCCTGCGCAAGAGCCTCGCGCTGATGTTCGGCGTGCTCGACGGCCTGCTCGGCCGGCTGGGCGGCATCCGCGAGGCGCGCCCCCGCGTGGGCGAGTACCTGAGCCGCAAGAGCGGCTGAGCACAACGGGCCCGAACGAACATCGCGATGAGCCAGCCCCTTCAAGCACCACGAGCGCGCCGCGCCGCGCTCGCCTTCATCTTCGTCACCGTCCTGATCGACTTCCTGGCGTTCGGGCTGATCCTTCCGGGCCTGCCGCACCTGGTGGAGCGCCTGGCCGGCGGCAGCACCGCGACGGCGGCTTACTGGATCGCGGTGTTCGGCACGGCGTTCGCGGTGATCCAGTTCATCTGCTCGCCCATCCAGGGCGTGCTGTCCGACCGTTTCGGGCGGCGGCCGGTGATCCTGCTGTCGTGCCTGGGGCTGGCCGTGGACTTCGCGTTCATGGCCCTGGCCAACAGCCTGCCGTGGCTCTTCATCGGCCGCGTGGTGTCGGGCGTGTTCTCGGCCAGCCTCACCGCGGCCAACGCCTACATCGCCGACGTGACGACGCCGGAAGAACGCGCCAGGAGCTACGGCATCGTGGGCGCGGCATTCGGCGTGGGCCTGGTGCTCGGGCCTGTGCTCGGCGGGCAGCTGAGCCACATCGATGCGCGGCTGCCCTTCTGGTTCGCGGCCGGCCTGACGATGCTCAACGTCTGCTACGGCTGGTTCGTGCTGCCCGAGTCGCTGCCTCCGCAGCGGCGCAGCCCCAGGTTCGACTGGTCGCATGCCAACCCGATCGGCTCGCTGGTGCTGCTGAAGCGCCATCCGCAGGTGTTCGGCCTTGCGGCGGTGATCTTCCTCATGAACCTCGCGCAGTACGTGTACCCCAGCGTGTTCGTGCTGTTCGCCGACCGGCAGTTCGGCTGGAAGGAAGACACCGTGGGCTGGGTGCTCGGCCTCGTGGGCGTGCTCAGCGTGCTGGTCAACGTGCTGCTGATAGGGCCGGGCGTGAAGCGCTTCGGCGAGCGGAACGCCCTGCTCTTCGGGCTGGGCTGCGGTGTGCTCGGCTTCGTGATCTACGGCCTTGCCGACGCGGCCTGGATCTTCCTGGCCGCGCTGCCGTTCGGCACGCTGCTGGCCTTTGCCGCACCGGCGGCGCAGGCCCTCGTCACCCGGCAGGTCGAGGCCGCCGAGCAGGGCCGGGTGCAGGGCGCGCTGACGAGCCTCGTGTCGGTGGCCGGCATCGTGGGGCCCGCGATGTTCGCTGGCAGCTTCGGCTACTTCATCGCCGCGGACTCGCCTGTGCAGCTGCCGGGCGCGCCGTTCTTCATTGCCGCGATGTTCCTGGGCATCGGCGTGCTGATCGCGTGGCGCTACACGCGGCCGGCGGCGCAGGCCGGCGGCACGGCGCCGGTGGTCGAGCCGACCTGACGCGGCCGGTCGCGTAACATCCGCGCCACCCTCCTCCAGCGCCCGTTCGCCCGCCCCATGCCTTCCCAGAAAAGCGCCGCCTTCCCCTCGGCGACGCAGGCCGTCCTCCTGTTCGTGGCGCTGTTCCTCGTCGAGCTCGTCGTCGGCGCTGCGCTGAGCGATGCCAACGGATGGCTCGGCCTCAGCAGCATGCAGATCGGCGTGCTCGCGGCCGTGCTGGGCAACGGCTGCGTGTTCGCGGTGCTGATGCACTCGCAGAAGCTCACCTACCGCGCGCTCTTCCATCAGTCGCAGGCCTCGGCCGGCGCGACGCTGCTGCTGGTGGTGCCGCCTGCGCTGCTGCTCGTGCCCGCGCTGCTGCTGACGATCACCTCCGCGCTCAACCTGATGATGCGCATCCTTCCGCCCTCGGCATGGGAAGAAGCGATGTTCAGCCGCATGGCGGACGGCAGCGTCGCCGCCGTGCTCGCGGTGTGCGTCATGGCGCCGCTGCTCGAGGAGATGCTGTTCCGCGGCATCGTGCTGCGCGGTTTCCTGCAGCGCTATCCGCGATGGCAGGCGATCTTCATGTCGGCGCTGCTCTTCGGCGCGGCGCACATGAACATCTACCAGTTCGTGGTCGGCCTGGTGATGGGCGCAGTGCTCGGCTGGCTCTACGAGCGCACGCGCTCGCTCATTCCGTGCATCGCGCTGCACGCGGCCTACAACACCACCACGCTGCTGTTGGCCGACTGGCTCGATGCGGCCTCGCCGTCGCGCCTGCTCTGGATCGCGCTGCTGGCGCTGGCCGCCGCCGCATTCGGCACGCTGGTGCTGCGCGCGATGCTGGTGCCGCGCACGGCGCGCGGCGGCAGCTCGGCCTGAGCTCCTTGCCTCGCCTCGGCTAGCGGGGCAGCGGCCGCGCGTCGACCGCCTCGCCATCGACGATGAAATGCCCGCCCGCCACGTGGTGCAGCGTGCGCAGGTCGTCGTGTCCGTCGAAATGCCAGCGCCCGTTGGAGAACACGCGCTCGTCGGCCTGCGCGGCGATCACCTCGCCCAGGAACAGGTCGTAGCGCTGCTGGATGGCGGGCTCGGGCAGCAGCCGGCATTCGAGCCATGCGGCGCAGCCTTCGAGCAGGGGCGCATCGGTGGCAGCGCCCGCGAAGGTCGAGAGGCCATAGGCGGCGAACTTGTCCTGGCCCGACTTCTCGACGATCTCGCGGCCCGAGCTGTTGCCCAGCGCCTCCGTCAGGTCGAGCTGCGCGCGCACCGGCACCTGCAGCGCGAAGGTGCCCGCGCCTTCCAGCAGCTCGCGGGTCCACGTGCTCTTGTCGAGCACCACCGCCACCTTGGGCGGATCGAAGTCCAGCGGCATCGCCCAGGCCGCGGCCATGATGTTGCGCCTGCCGCCGTGCGCGGCGCTCACGAGCACGGTGGGGCCGTGGTTCAGCAGGCGGTAGGCCTTGTTCAGGGCGACGGGCTGGCGGTGGGTGGCATTCATGGCGGTCGGTGCGAGTCAGGTTTCGGGCTCATCCACCGGCAGCCGGCGGACGACGACCGTGCGGATGCGCTGCGCATCGACGTCGGTCACCACGAAATCGTACCCGTCGTGCGTCCAGTGGGCATCGCGCGGTGGCAAGCCGCCGAAGCGCGCCAGCAGCAGGCCGGCAACCGAGGTGTAGCTGTCGTCGTCGCCCACCAGGCCGTGCGTCTGCAGCGCCTGCTCCAGCAGGTGCAGGTCGGCGCTGCCGGAGACGGTCCATGCATCGGGCGCGGTCTGCATGATCTCGAGCGTCTCGTCCTCGTCGGGAAACTCGCCCGCGATGGCCTCCAGCACGTCGATGGGCGTCACCACGCCCGTGAGCGTGCCGTGCTCGTCGCTGACCAGCGCGAGCTGGCCGCGCGCGCCGCGCAGCGTGTCGATGAGGCGGATCGCGGTGGTCGACTCGGGTACGTAGATGGGCGCGCGCAGGCCGGCGCTCTCGTCGATGCGGCCGTTGCGCAGCAGCTGGCCCAGCAGGTCCTTGGCGCGTGCCACGCCCACCACCTCGTCGAGCGAGCCGCGGCACACGGGGAAGATGCCGTGCGGCGTGTCGAGCAGCTGCTCGCGCACCGCCTCGGGGGCGTCGTTGAGGTCCACCCACGAGATGTCGGCGCGCGGCGTCATCACCGAACGCACGGTGCGCTCGGCCAGCGTGAGCACGCCGCTCACCATGTTGCGCTCCTCGAGGGCGAAGGCCGGCTGCTCCTGGTCTTCGGGCACCTCGTCCGATGCAGTCGCACCGGGCGGCACAGGCTCGCCGCGGACCCTGCCGCCCAGCAGCCGCAGCACCGATTCGGCCGTGCGCTCGCGCAACGGGCGGCGCGCCTCGTGCTTCAGCTCGTTGCGCCGCGCCCACTGGTTCAACGCCTCAATCATCACGGAGAAGCCGATGGCACCGTACAGGTAGCCCTTGGGAATGTGGAAGCCCAGGCCCTCGGCGACGAGACTCAGGCCGATCATCAGCAGGAAGCTCAGGCACAGCATCACCACCGTGGGGTGCGCGTTCACGAAACGGGTGAGCGGCTTCGACGCCCACAACATGATGCCGATGGAGATGATGACCGCCGCCATCATCACCGGCAGGTGGTCGACCATGCCCACCGCGGTGATCACCGCGTCGAGCGAAAACACCGCGTCGAGCACCACGATCTGCGTGACCACCAGCGAGAAGCTCGCATAGGCCGCCGTACCGGCGCTCGCCCGCGTCGTCACGCCTTCGAGCCGCTCGTGCAGCTCCGAAGTGGCCTTGAACAGCAGGAACAGGCCGCCGCCCAGCAGGATCAGGTCGCGCCCCGAGAAGCCCTGCCCCCACAGCGAGAACAGCGGCGTGGTCAGCGTCACGAGCCACGACACGATGGACAGCAGCGCCAGCCGCATGAAGAGCGCGAGGCTCAGGCCGATGAGCCGCGCCTTGTCGCGCTGGCGAGGCGGCAGCTTCTCCGCGAGGATCGCGATGAAGATCAGGTTGTCGATGCCCAGCACGATCTCCAGGACGACCAGCGTCAGAAGACCGAGCCAGACGGCCGGGTCGGAGAGCAGTTCGATCATGGTTTCCGCGGGAGTGCGATGGCGCGCGAACAGGCACGGCCCGGCATGGTGCGGGCCGCGTAGCACGGCGTGGGGAAGAAGATGCGGGCTGGGGCCGCGAGAGAAAAGCTGGCGCAGGCCAGCGGCCTACTGGGAGGCTCGGAGGATGGGTTCACCCGCGCAAGTCTATCGGACGGGCTGTGGCAGCCCTCCTTTAACAGCCTGCCTCCGTGGGGGTTCTTCCGTGTCCGTTTGAGCGATGCTTCGTTGGATCCGCTTTGAGCCGCGCTCGGGTCCCTCTTTGTGAGGCCTGCTGCGTGGCTATACTGCGCCGGTCACGTCAAAAAGAGGCGTGATCGGGATTGGCGTCCCGAGCAATCACTGCGACACAAGCCGCAGTTCATTACCGCACATGGTCTGCGGCTTTTTTCGTTCACGCTTCCTTTTTAGGCGGCTCGACGGGAGGGCTCGCGCCCTGCCGGTTTCACGCAAGTGGTTGCCCGGTACGCCAACCCGTCGAGCTGCCGCCCTCAATTGGCGTTGGGTGCGGCGGTTTCAGCAACCGCAATCACTTGGAGGCCTTTCATGGCTGCACCCTCTCGCGCATCCGCGCACGTCTCTTCAATCTCCGAATCACCCGAAGCCGCCGGCGTTGAATCGCTTGCGTTGCAGGCATCCGATGACATCGACAACCTGCACGAACTGCAGCGTGCGTATGCAGGCCTGGAGAAGCTCATCGTTTCACAGAACGTGAACGATACGGAAGAGATTCATCCGACTCGCACCGAACTCGGAGCGCTGGTTCGGGTGGTCAATGAGGAGTTGAAGCGGCGGATCGAGTCGGCTGACTCTGCACTTCAGTCGTTGCGTGCTGCCTTGAGCGAAGGAGGTACGCGATAAGCCCGTCTCTTCACCGTCGCTGCCGCTCACTGCCATGCCACAACAAGGATGGCAGCGAGCATGCAGAGGACGAAGGTCCGCTGAGCGAGCGTCGCGGTGCTGCCTAGACGTGCAACGCCGCAAGCCCACCCACAGCCAACCCCGCCACAGCCACCCCGAACATCGCCCGCTCGAGCCACTTGTTCTTCGTCAGGAGCGCAATGGCAGCCAGCGCAATCGACACTTGCAACACAGTAGTAGCCTGCGCCCACCGATGATGCTGGTGCATCTGCTCATCCGACTGCGCATCCCACTTGCTCGCTTCCGCCTCCAGCTTCTTCGCCTCCGTCTGGATGTCGGTCTTCTCCTGCTCGTAGCGCGCCACCTTGGCCTGCCAGCCCTGCTTGCGTGCGTCGTCGGTCGCGGTGTCGCGGGCGAACTCGGCGAGGGCCTGCTTGGTGCTCTTCGACTGGAAGTAATTCCACTGGTTGGAGGCTTCGGTCTTCTTGATGGCGGCGTTGTTCTTGTAGATGCCCGCGTTGGCCTGCGTGGCGCCGCCCATGTACGAGAAGATGGCGCCGAAGGTGGCGATGACGGCCGTGCACATGGCGATCTTGCTCGTCATGCTCATGCCGCCGGAGTGCTCCGCTGCCGGGGCAGCGTGATGGCCGTCGCCGTGGCCACCCGATGCAGCGTGTTCGAGTTCGTGATCGTGCGGGCCGTGCACGTGAAAGCCGTGTCCTGACATGGGATCCTTGTTGTAGAGAAATATGGTTTTTAGGGCGCGCGCGAGTATGCCCGTTCGGTGAGTCAGCTTCCGGTCCGCCAGCCGTTGCCAGCATGGGACGACAACAGCACACTTGCCTGCCCATGGCCGCCGAACCTTCGCCGACACCGACAGCCAACGCCCGCCGCCCCGGCTTCGCCGACATGGTGGCGGGTATTTCCATCGCGGGACTGCTGCTTCCGGAGGCGGTGGCCTATTCGGGCATCGCGGGGCTGCCGCCGCAAGCGGGCGTGATCGCGCTCTTCGCGGGGCTGCTGGTCTACGGCCTTTTCGGCAGCAGCCGCTTCGCAATCGTTTCCGCCACCTCCTCTTCCGCCGCGGTGCTGTTCGCGGCCACCACGTCGGTGACGGGCGTGGACGCCGCCACGCGGCTTGCGATGGGCATGGGCATCGTGCTGCTGGCGGGCGTCTTCTTCGTGATCGCGGGCGTCGCCCGGCTGGGCGCGGTGTCGAGCCTGATCGCCAAACCCGTGCTGCGCGGCTTCGCGCTGGGGCTGGCGCTCACCATCGTGGTCAAGCAGTTGCCCAAGGTGCTCGACGTACATCCGGCACACAGCGATTTCTTCAGGCTCCTCGCCGGGCTCGCGGCCGAATGGCGGCACTGGAACATCGCGGGCGCGGCCATGGCGCTGGCGGCGCTGGTGATGCTGCGCGGACTCGCACGCTGGCGCGCGGTGCCGGCGGCGCTGCTGGTGATCGTGGCGGGCATCGTGCTCGACGTGCAGGGCTTCTGCCATGCATGGGGCGTGGCAGCGGTGGGGCCGATCTCGCTCGACTTCTCGCATCCGGCCGTGCCGCAGTTCGATCGCGCGCAGTGGCAGAACCTCGGCGGGCTGGCCTTCGCGATGGCGCTGATCCTCTATGCCGAGTCGTACGGATCCATCCGCACCTTCGCCATGCGCCGCGGCGACAACGTGTCGGCCAACCGCGACCTGCTCGCGCTGGGCGGCGCGAACCTGCTGTCGGCGCTGTTCCAGGGCATGCCGGTGGGCGCGGGCTACTCGGCCACGTCGGCCAACGAGTCTGCGGGTGCCAGGAGCCGCGCGGCCGGCATCGTGGCGGGGCTGGTGGTGCTGGTGGCGGTGCTCACGCTGCTGCCGTGGATCGCGCACACACCGGAGCCGCTGCTGGCGGCCATCGTGATCCACGCGGTGAGCCACACGCTGAACCCGGCCGCGCTGCGGCCTTACTTTCAGTGGCGGCGCGACCGACTGGTGACGCTGGTGGCGGTGGCCGCGGTGCTGGTGCTGGGCGTGCTCAACGGGCTGCTGGCGGCTATCGGCGTGAGCATTCTGCTGCTGTTGCGCGGCTTCACGCGCACCACGGTCAGCTGGCTCGGGAGGCTGGGCCAGAGCCACGACTTCGTCGACATCGCGCGCCACCCGGAGGCGGTGGCGCCCCCGGGCGTGCTGATCGCGCGGCCCGAGGTGCCGCTTTTCTTCGGCAACGCGGACGCGGTGTTCGCATCCATCCGCGCGCGCATCGACGCCACGCAGGGCCTGCAGCGCATGGTGCTGAGCCTGGAGGAGTCGCCCGACCTCGACGCGACCAGCATCGAAGCGCTGTGCGACTTCGCGGCCTACGTGCGCGTGCGGGGCCTGCGCCTCTCGCTGGCGCGCGTGAAGGACGACGTGCGAGACCTGCTGGCCAAGGTGAATTCACCCGACCTGCACGCCGAGGTGTACGCGCCGTGGAGCGTGGACGATGCGGTGCCCCTCACTGCTCGTTCCGGGCGATCTCTCGTGTGATCCGCAGGAACTTCTCGATGTCCGCCATCGAATGGCAATGCAGCGGCGACACCCGCACGGTGCCCGTGAGCCCGAAGGACTCGAGCATGCGCTTCGAGTAGATGCTGCTCGCCACACGCTCGTAGACCGTCACGCCGCGCTTCGCGTACTCGACCACCGCCTGCGTGCAGTCGATACGGTCGAAGCCGATGCCCAGGATCAGGTCGCGCTTGCTCAGGTCTTGGTAGTCGAGGAAGACATTGACGCCTTCCATCTTGCGCATGCCCGTGGCGTTCGCGGTGCCGTCGAGCAGCGCCGCCAGCAGCGCGCGCTCGTGCAGCTCGATGTGCGTGATGCCCGCAACGAAGAGCTCACGCCGGTCGGTGGCATCGCTGAAGTGCGAGCCCAGCCAGCACACGTAGTCGACGATCTCGGTGAGCACCGCGAACTGCCACGGCGAGGCGCTGCCCAGGTCCCAGTAGTCGGGCTTCTTGCCCGCGAGCTTGTGGTGCGGCAGCACGGCCGCGCGGTCGGACATCCACGACAGCCCCGAGCCCCTGCAGCCGAAGAACTTGTAGGGCGCGAGGTTGATGCCGTCCACCGGCGTCTTCTGCAAGTCGATGAGGCCGTGCGGCGCGTGCTGCACGGCGTCGACCAGGATGTAGAGGTCGGGCTTGATCTCGCGCGCGCGGCGCACGATGGCTTCCATGTCGAGCTTGGCGCCCGAGATGTTCGACGCATGGATCACGTTGAGCAGGCAGGTGTCCTTGTCGACCAGCCGCACGATCTCGTCGACGTCCACGCCGCCGGTGACGGGGTTGCTCTTCGCCACGCGCAGCTCGCGGCCCAGGCGCTGGGCGTAGAGGCTCATCGCATCGAAGGCAGAGGGGTGCTCGAGCACGGTGGTGACCATGTTCGTGCCCGGCACGTTCTCGGCCACCGCGCGCACCATGTCGAACATCGCGCCCGAGGCGGTGAGCGAGGCGTACACGCTGCCGCCGCTGGCATTGAGGATGGTGCGCAGGTCGGCGCAGCCCCTGGCCTGGATCTGCTGCAGCTCGACGGCCGTGGCGTGGATGCGCTCGGTGTTGTCGGGAATGGCATCGACCTGCGCGAATCGCTCGGCCGCGGCCTTCAGGCGGAAGGAGCCGCCGGCATTGTCGAAGTACAGGCGCTCGCGGCCGTGGTGGTCGTGGTCGACCTGCAGGAAGCAGCTCTTCACCTCGCGCATGAGCGCGTCGGAAAAGGCCAGGCCGTTCGGATGGCTCGATGACAGCTTGGAATCCATCGCTCAGACGCCCTTGTTGTTCGGGTTCTTGTAGATCTCGCGCACCGCGTCCGTCATCGGGAAGTTGAGGTTCGCGTTCTTCGGCGGGATCGGCGAGAGGAACCACTTGGTGTAGAGCTGGTCGATGGCGCCCGACTTCATCAGGCCCGTGACGGTCTCGTCCACCAGCGCCTTGAACTGCGGGTCGTCCTTGCGCAGCATGATCCCGTAGGGCTCCTGGCGCAGCGATTCCTTCAGGATCTTGTAGTCGCCCGGATTGGTGGAGCTGGCGATCATGCCGGCGAGCTGCACGTCGTCGAGCACGTAGGCGTCGGCGCGGCCCGTGGATAGCAGCAGGAAGCCGTCGGAGGTGTCCTTGCCCGCGATCTCGTTGACCTCGATGGTGCCGCTCTTGCGTGCGCCGCGCAGCAGCTGGATGGAGGTGCTGCCCGAGACGGTGGCCACGTTCTTGCCGTTGAGGTCGGCCAGCGCATTGATGCCCGAGGCCTTCTTCACCGCGGCGGTGATGTTGGTCACGAAGTGGCTGGGCGCGAAGTCGACCTGCTGCTGGCGCTGCGTGGTGTTGGTGGTGGTCGCGCAATCGAGGTCGACGGTGCCGTTCTGCAGCAGTGGGATGCGGTTGGTCGAGTTGAGCATCGTGTAGCGCACGTCGATCTTGGCAAGGCCCAGCTTGGCCTTCACGGCGTCGACGATCTTCAGACAGATGTCGGTGGTGAAGCCGATGGGAGCGCTGTCGGCGCTGAGCTTGTATGAGAACGGGATCTGGCTGTCGCGCGCGCCGATCTGGATCGTGCCGCTGTCCTTGATCTTCTGCAGCGTGCCGCCGTCCTGGGCGCTGGCGGCGCCGCAGGTGAAGGCGATGGCGAGTCCGAGCGCGAGGGGCAGTTTCTTGAAGTCCATGGCGGTTTCCTTGAAGAGTCGGTGAGGTGGTTCCGGCGAATCTTCGGCCTGGCCATCAATTTCCAAAAGCGATTTTTTGTGATCGAATCGCATGAGAAAAAGCGTTCTTTCTGCTCTGGAGCCAGCTTCCCGTGATGACCTTCAAACAGCTCGAAGCCCTGTACTGGATCGCCCGCCTGGGCGGCTTCGCGCAGGCGGCCAACCAGCTGCACACCTCGCAGTCGGCCATCTCCAAGCGGGTGCACGAGCTGGAGCAGCTCTTCGACACCGAGCTCTTCGACCGCAGCCAGCGCACCGCCCGCCTCACCGAGAAGGGCGAGGAAATGTTCGTGCTCGCCCGCAAGCTGCTGGAGCAGCGCGACGCGGCCATCGAGCAGTTCGGCAAGCCGGGCGTCGTGGAGCGGCGCATCCGCCTCGGCGTGACCGAGCTGACGGCAATGACCTGGCTGCCGCGGCTGGTCGGGCTGATCCGGCAGCACTACCCCAAGGTGATCCTCGAGCCCGACGTGGACGACAGCCTGCAGCTGCGCGACAAGCTGCTGGCCGACGAACTCGACCTGGTCATCGTGCCCGAGACCTTCGCCGACTCGCGCCTGCCTCACAAGGTCATCGGCCAGGTGAGGAGCGCGTGGATGTGCAAGCCCGGCGTGGTGCCGCAACCCAACGGCGGCGCCATGCGGCTGCACGAGCTGGCGCGCCACCGCATGCTGGTGCAGGGCAACAACTCCGGCACCGGCCGCGCCTACGACGCATGGATGAAGGAACAGGGCGTGCAGCCCGCCGACGTGATCGTGGTGAGCAACCTGGTGGCGCTGACCGGGCTGACGGTGTCGGGCCTGGGCGTGAGCTACCTGCCGCGCGAGTGCCTGCAGCCGCTGGTGGCGGCGGGCATGCTCGCGGTGATCGAAGTGGCGCCGGCCCTGCCGGTGGTCCGCTATGTGGCGATGCACAAGGGCGAGCACCGCAGCGCGCTCACCTCGTCGATCGTGATGCTGGCGCAGGAATGCTGCGACTTCGCGCGCATGTTCCAGGCGCAGGCTGAGGAAGAAGGGGAGGAAGAGGAGTCCGGGGATTCGGGCCCGGCCTGAGCGCTGCCGCCGGCAAAACGCCTTCCCGACGCTGCGTCAGCCGTTGTCGCCGACAGGGGAAAGATCCGGATGCAGTTGCCGCAACGCCAGCGACAGCCGGAGCACCCGCTCTCGCGCGCCGGGCTCGCCCCGGGCGAGCGCGCCCAGTGCTGCTTCGTAGTCGTCAGTGAGCTGTTGCCACAACTCGAAGTCGGCGCCAAGGCCTTCGGCGTCCTTGTCCATCTTTGCTCCAGTAGGAATTCGACGGCTGGTAAGTGCGCAGTTTGACTGATTTTTGCCCGGAATGTTAGAACTTTAGAGGTCTTGAGGTTATAGCTACACAGATATTGCGGTGCACCATGGCACTGCCGGAGCAGCAGCTCCAGGGCCCGGATCCAGGGAACCGCCCGATGGCTCCGGGGCCGCACAGGGCCCGAAGTGGCCGGCCGCGAGGCGCCTGCGCCCCCCGAAACATCGCGATGTAAGCGGACGCTAGCTCGCGCTCCCGCGCGTGAGCATCCGCCCCGCGCGCGCGAGCACCCGGGCCTCGGCCTCGCCGCCGCGATAGGCCAGCACGCCGTTCACGAACACGCGCTCCACGCCCAGGCTCACGCCGTGCGGCTTGTCGTAGGTGGCGGTGTCGGCGATGGTCTCGGGGTCGAAGACCACCACGTCGGCCATGGTGCCGGCGCGCAGCAGGCCCCGATCGGCGATGCGCAGGTTGCGCGCGGTCATGCCGGTCATCTTGTGCACCGCCTGCTCCAGCGTGAACAGCCGTCGCTGGCGCCAGTAGCGCGCGAATACGCGCGGGAAGGCACCCCACAGGCGCGGATGCGGATGGCGGTCGTGCGGCAGGCCGTCGCTGCCGATCATGGTGAGCGGGTGGGAGATGACGCGCTCCACGTCCTCCTCCTGCATTTGGAAGTAGCAGGCGCCGCCGGGCTTCAGCCGCAGGCAGGCCTCCTGCTCGCTCACACCCCATTCGCGCGCGATATCGGAAACGAGCCGCCCCGTCATCTCCGGATGCGGGTCTGACCAGGTCAGCAGCACGTCGATCACGCCGTCCACCAGGTCCTCGCGAAGCACGGTGGAGCCGGCCACGTAGGGGTACACGTCCATCGCGATCTTCTGGCGCTGCGCGAGCGATTCGATCAGCGGCAGCGTCTCCTTCGTGCGGCCCCAGTTGGCGGGGCCCGCGCACTTGTGATGCGAGATGACCAGCGGCACGCCGGCCTCGAAGGCGCAGTCGCCGGCCTCGTGCAGCGCCTCGATGATCTGCTGCATCTCGCTGCGCAGGTGCGTGGCGTAGACGCCGCCGTGGCGGCTGACCACGCGCGCCAGCGCGGTCACTTCCTCCGCGGGCGCCGCGAAGGCTTCTTCATAGAACAGGCCCGACGACATGCCGTGCGCCCCGTCGGCCATGCAGCCGTCGAGCAGCGCTTCCATGCGCGCCAGCTCGTCGGCATTGGCCGGGCGGTCCAGCGCCTGCATGGCGGCGAAGCGCAGCGTGGTGTGGCCGACCAGCGCGGCCACGTTGAGCGCGGGCTGCGTCGCATCGACGGCGGCGCGGTACTCGGCCATGGTCGCGTGCCTGAACGAATCGGCGCCCAGCAGCGTGAGCGGCGGCAGCGACTGCGGCGTGCGGTATGGCGCGAGCGAGATGCCGCAGTTGCCCGTCACCACCGTGGTGATGCCCTGCGACACCTTCGGCAGGCACAGCGGGTCGCGCAGCACGATGGCGTCGTCGTGCGTGTGCGCGTCGATGAAGCCGGGGGCGATCACCTTCGCGCGGCAGTCGACCACTTCGACGTCGGCCAGCGCCAGGCCCTCGGGCAGCCGCCCGCGCAGGCCTTCGCCGAGCGCGACGATGCGGTCGCCCTGCAGCAGCACGTCGCCCGGCCACGAGGGGCCGCCCGAGCCGTCGACCACCAGGCCCGCCTCGAGCAGCACGGCCTTCTTGTTGCTCTCGCTCACGATGCGCTCCCTCCGTCGTTCACGCCGCCGCCGTCCCAGCTCTGCAGCGGATGCGTAGTGGCGTCGATGCCGTGGCGCTGGAAGGCCTCGCGCGCACGCTGCAGGCGCTGCACCGCGGGCTCGCCACGGCGCTGGGCCACCAGCACGGTGAGGATCTCGATGACCGTGAGGTGCGTGAGGTAGGCGTCGATGCCCACGTGCATCACCGCGTCGTCGGGCACCGAGAGCCCGAGAAGAAAGTCGGCCTTGGCCGCGAGCGCCGTGCCGGGCCGCGTGAGCGCGACCACCTTGGCGCCCTGCCCGCGCGCGATGTCCACCGCGTCGAGCAGCGAGGGCATGCCGCCCACGTGCGAGATGGCGATGACCACGCCGCCCGGCCGCTGCGCCGCGCCGGCCACCTGCTGCAGGTGGTAGTCGGCCCATGCGTTGGCCGACAGGCCCAGGCGGAAGAGCCGCGCCTGCAGGTCGTTGGCCATGAACCACGAGGTGGCGCCCGCGCCGTACAGGTCGACGTGCGGCGCGGCCGCGATGGCGGCCACGGCGCCGTCGAGCACCTGCATGTCGAGCTGGCCGCGCACGCCCGAGACCGAGGCCGCCGCGCTGCGCGCGATCTTGCCGACCACTTCGTCGGCCGCGTCCTCGATGTTCACGCGGCGGTGCAGCGGCGAGCCGCCCAGCGCGAGTTCCTGCGCGAGCGCGAGCTTGAATTCGCGCAGGCCGGCAAAGCCCAGGTCGCGGCAGGTGCGCATGATGGTGGGCACCGAGCTGCGCGAGCGCTCGGCCAGCTGCTCGAAGCTTTCTTCGAGCACGCGGTCGGGGTCTTCGAGGATCAGGTCGAGAATCGCGCGCCGCGTCGCCGGAGCGTCGCTGCGGATGTCCGCGATCTTCTGGAGCAGTGAGGGGGTCATCGGTATGCGTTCAGGAGCCGCTCGGTCAGAAGTGCATGGCCACCGCGTCGCTCACGCGGTAGTCCTGCTCGACGACCGGCATCCAGTGCCACTTGTCGAAGGTGGTGCAGGGGTGCGAGATGCCCAGGCCCACGCGGTCGCCGACCTTCGGCGCCTCGGCTTCCTCGTTCGCTTCCCAGCGCAGGTAGGCGTGCTGGTCGTTCAGCGCGGTGATCTTCCAGCCGGCGGGCACGCCCTGCGGCTGCAGCGCGCCGCGCGCCGCGCGTGCGATGGGCACGGGCAGCGAGAGGTCGAAGGAGATGTCGCGCTTGCCCACCGCCAGGATCGCCAGGCCCGGCTCCGGACGCGACTGCACGGTGGCCCAGACTTCCATCGCCGGCACCAGGCTCTCCCCGCAGTTGCAGCCCAGGCGCTCGTCCACCGCGCTCACCATGCGCTTGTAGAAGCCGTGGTCGTGCGTCACGTAGCAACCCGAGCGCAGAAGGCCGCGCACCGGTGCGCCCAGCGCGGGCTTCAGGCGCCCGGCCACGAGGTCGAAGATGGCCGATCCGCCGGCCGAGACCAGCACCTCGTCGGTCTCGAAGAGTTTGTTCTCGTCGCAGTGGCGGGCCACGGCTTCCACGCGGTCCATCAGCGCCTTGGCATAGGCTGTGTCGGGCTCGCTCTGCCCGGTGGCACCCTGCCCTTCGTAGCACTCGATGCCCACGAGCCGCACCGCCTCGCTCGCTCGCAGCCGCGTGGCCAGCGCCACGGCTTCTTCATGCGTGCGGCAGCCGGTGCGCGCACCGTCCACGCCGATCTCGATCATCACCTCGAAGGGCACGCTCGACGGGTGGCGCTTCGACCAGTCTTCGATGAGCGCGAGCTGGGCCAGCGAATCGACCAGGAACACGATGCGCAGGTCGGCATGCTCGCTCAGCAGCAGCTGGATGCCGGCCAGGTCCTCGTCGCTCACCACCTGGTTGGCGATGAGCGTGCGGCGCGCGCCGGCCGCCACGCCCACCGCCAGCTGCGTGACGGTGGCGAAGGTCAGGCCCCAGGCGCCGGCGTCGAGCTGGCGCTGGAAGAGCTGCGGCGACATGGTGGTCTTGCCGTGCGGCGCGAGGTCGATGCCCCACTCGCGCACGCGCGACTGCATCCACGCCAGGTTGTGCTCCAGCGCCTCGCGCTTGAGCACGGCCAGCGGCAGCGGCAGGTCGCCGGCCAGCACGTTCCAGCCGGCGGCGCCGATCTCGCTGCGGCGGCGCGGCGCGGCGGTGCGCGGGTAGCCCTTGAAGTTGCTGCCCAGCAGCGGGTCGGTGAAGTCGGTGGCGGCGGTCATGGAAGTCATGCAGCGATGTTGGATGAGAGTTCTCTGGTTCTGATGCAGGCGCTGTAGTGTCCCGCCGAAATCTCTTCGAGCGGTGGCACCGTCTGCGCACAGGCTTGCGTGGCGTGCGGGCAGCGCGTGCGGAACACGCAGCCCGAAGGCGGCGAGATGGGGCTGGGAATGTCGCCCTTCAGCGCGATGCGCTCGGTCGCCATCTCCGGGTCGGGCTTCGGGCTCGCGGCCAGCAGTGCGCGGGTGTAGGGATGCGAGGGGCGCGCGAACAGCTCCTCGGTGGTGGCGACTTCCATCACCTTGCCGAGGTAAAGCACCACCACGCGGTCGCACAGGTACTCGACCACGTCGAGGTCGTGCGAGATGAAGAGCATCGTCAGGCCCAGCCGCTCGCGCAGGTCGGCCAGCAGGTTGATGACCTGCGATTGAATGGACACGTCCAGCGCCGACAACGGCTCGTCGGCCACGATGAACTCGGGCTCCACGGCCAGCGCGCGCGCCACGCCGATGCGCTGTCGCTGCCCGCCCGAGAACTCGTGCGGGAAGCGGTTGGCGTGCTCCGCGCGCAGGCCCACGGTTTCGAGCAGCTCGGCAATGCGCTTCTCGCGCGCCGCCGCGCCCTTGTGCAGGCCGTGCGTGGACAGTGCCTCGCCGAGGATCGCGCCGATGCGCATCTTCGGGTTCAGGCTGGCGTACGGGTCCTGGAAGATGATCTGCAGCTTGCTGCGCAGCCGGCGCATGCGCTCGGCAGAGAGCTCGCCGATGTCGTCGCCGCGATAGAGCACCTGGCCGCCGCTGCGCTCCAGCAGGCGCAGCACGGTGCGGCCGATGGTGCTCTTGCCCGAGCCCGATTCGCCGACCAGGCCCAGCGTCTCGCCGGGCTGGATCGCGAAGGACACGTCGTCCACCGCGCGCACCGGGCGGTCGCTGCTGCCGAAGTATTTCTTGAGGGCGCGGACTTCGATGAGGGGAGGTGCGGTGGTCATCGTGGGTATTCGGTATTGGCCCCTTCTCCCGCTCGCGGGAGAAGGCGGGGGATGAGGGTGCGTGCGAGGGCCACGGGGGTCACCCTCACCCCAGCCCTCTCCCGCAAGCGGGAGAGGGAGCAAGACAGGAACAGCGCGTTCGTCATGCGGCCCTCGCGAGCGGTTGTTCAGGCTGCACACGAACACATCGCGCCTGCCGCCCCTGCCGGATGTCCAGCAACGGCGGCATCCCCGCACTGCATTCGGCCAACGCCAGATCGCAGCGCGGCTCGAACGCACAGCCCGGCGGCGGCGCCAGCGGGCTCGACACCTGGCCGCGAATGGCGAACAGGCGCTTGGGCTTCGGCTGCCCGGGCTCGCGCGCCTTGCCCGGCAGGCAGGCCAGGAGCCCCTGCGTGTACGGATGCTCCGGCTGCGCGAACAGCGGCCGCACCGGCGCGCTCTCGACCACGCGGCCCGAATACATCACGACCACGTCGTCGGCATGGTGCGCCACCACGCCGAGGTTGTGGGTGATGAACAGGATGCTCATGCCCGTTTCTGCCTGCAGCCGGCGCATGAGTTCGAGGATCTGCGCCTGGATGGTCACGTCGAGCGCGGTGGTGGGCTCGTCAGCGATCAGCAGCGTCGGATCGCAGGCCATCGCCAGGGCGATCATCGCGCGCTGGCGCATGCCGCCCGAGAGCTGGTGCGGGTATTCGTGGATGCGCTGCGCGGCCGCAGGGATCTCCACCAGCTCCAGCATGCGCTGCGCATGCGCCAGCGCCGCCTTGCGGTCGAGCCCCTTGTGCAGGCGCACGCTTTCCGCGATCTGCTCGCCGATGGTGAACACCGGGTTCAGGCTGGTCATCGGCTCCTGGAAGATCATCGACAGCTGGTTGCCGCGCAGCGAACGCATCTCGCGCTCGCCGATGCCCAGCAGATCGAGCTTCTTGCCCTCGCGCGTCACGAATGAGGCGCTGCCGCTGACCTGCGCGTTGGCGGTCTTGGGCAGCAGGCGCATCAGCGTGAGGCTGGTGACCGACTTGCCGGAGCCCGACTCGCCGACCAGCGCGGTCGTCTTGCCGGGCTGGATCGAGAAGCTCACGTCGGCGACCGAGCGCACGAGGCCGTCCTCGGTGGGGAAGCTGGTGCTCAGGTTGCTGACCGTGAGGCGCGGGGAATTGGAAGCAGTGTTCATCTCGGATATGCCTTTCGCGCGGGATACCGCAGAACCGGCTTTGCCGGGCTGCAGGTATCGCCCCCGGCGAGGGGGTCGGCGCCCACACGCAGTGGGCAAGCCTGGGGGAGTGCTTTCATGCGCCTTTCTTGAGCTTGGGGTCGAGCAGGTCGCGCACGCCGTCGCCCAGCAGCTGCAGCGACAGCGCGGTGAAGATGATCGCGAGCCCCGGGAACAGCACCACCCAGAAGGCCTGGTGCGCGTACTGCTGGCTGCCCGCGACCATGGTGCCCCAGGTCGGGATCTCGGGCGGCACGCCCACGCCGAGGAACGACAGCCCCGCCTCGGCCAGGATGGCGTAGGCGAAGATGAACGACACCTGCACCAGGATCGGCGACATCAGGTTCGGCAGGATGTGCCGCCACAGGATGCGCGAGGTGCGCACGCCCAGCGCGCGAACGGCTTCCACGAAGAGCAGTTCGCGCACCACCAGCGTCGAGGCCCGCACCACCCGCGCCACACGCGGCGTGTAGACAAGCACCAGCGCCAGTACGGTGTTCACGAGCGATGGCCCGAGGATCGCCACCAGCGCGATGGCCAGCAGGATGTCGGGAAAGGACATCATCGCGTCGACCACGCGCATCAGCGGTGCATCGAGCCGGCGGAAGAAGCCGGCCATCAGGCCCAGCACGGTGCCGGCGATCACGGCGCCCAGCGCGGTGAGCGCGGCAATGGCCAGCGAGTAGCGCGCGCCGTGCACGATGCGCGAATACAGGTCGCGGCCGAGCTCGTCGGTGCCGAGCAGGTGCTCGGCGCTCGGCGCCTTCAGGCGTTCGAGCACTGCCGTGTCGTTGGGGTCGATGGAAGCGAACAGCGGCGCGCCGATCGCGAGCACCGCGATTACCAGCAGCACCAGCGCGGACACCATCACGATGCGTCTGTGCATCAGCTGGCGGAGCATTCGGGGCATCTGCATTTTTCTCAGACCTTCACGCGCGGGTCGACCACCGCGTACAGCAGGTCGATGGAGAAATTGATGAGCACGTAGATCGCGGCGATGACGAGCAGCGCGCCCTGGATCACCGGGTAGTCGCGCCGCAGCACGGCGCTGACCACGAGATTGCCCACGCCCGGCAGGCCGAAGACGGTCTCGGTGATGACGGCGCCGCCGATCATCAGCGCCACCGTGAGGCCGATCACCGTGACGATGGGCACCAGCGCATTGCGCAGCGCGTGCTTGAGCACCACGGTGCTTTCGCTCAGGCCCTTGGAGCGCGCCGTGCGCACATAGTCCTCGCCCAGCACGTCGAGCATCGAGGCGCGCGTGAAGCGGATGATGAGCGCCGAGTTCAGCAGGCCCAGCACGGTGGCCGGCAGCACCAGCGAATGCAACCGTTCCGCGAACGGCGCATCGGGCGCGCCATAACCCGACACCGGGAACCAGCCGAACGAAACGGCGAAGATCTGTATCAGCACGATGCCCAGCCAGAAGCTCGGAATGCTCGCGCCCAGCATCGCGATGCCGGTGAAGAGCTGGTCGACCACGCGCCCCCGGAACACGGCCGAGACGATGCCGCATGGCACGCCGATCAGCGCCGCGATGGCCACCGCCATCAGCGCGAGCAGCGTGGTGGGTTCGGAGCGCTCCCACAGCGCCTGCGTCACCGGGCGCTGCAGGAAGATCGACTGGCCGAGGTTGCCCTGCAGCACCTCGCGCAGCCAGTAGCCGAACTGCACGGGCAGCGGCTTGTCGAGGCCGTATTCCTTCTGCACGCGGGCGATGTCGGCCGCGGTCGCCTGGTCGCCCAGCAGCACCGAGACCGGGTCGCCCGATGCGGCGCGCGTGAGCACGAAGACCAGCACCGCCACGATGGCGAGCACGACCAGCATGCCCGCGGCGCGGGAGGCGATGTAGCGGAACAGCGATTTCTTCATCACGCGGAGAACTCGAGGGCGGCGGCGGAACCGACCGCAACGTACTGGCCGGTGAACTGGATGTCGCCACCCTTGACGCGGAAGACGGTCACGTTGTCGCCCTGCTTGTTGTGGCACACGTAGAGGAACCTGCCGCTCGGGTCGAGCGTGCAGCTGCGCGGGTAGTTGCCGCGCGACCATTCCTCGCGCACCAGCGTGGGCGCGCCGGTGCGAGGGTCGACCTTGAAAATCGAGATCGAGTCGTGCAGGCGGTTGAGCGACACGAAGTGCTGGCCGTCGGGCAGCATGCGGATGCCCGATGCGTAGCTGGTGCCCTTGAAGCCCTTGGGCAGCGCCGAGGTCTCGCTCACCAGCGTGAGCACGCCGGTGGTGTCGTCATAGCGCATGAAGGCGATGGTCGAGGCCTCCTCGTTCACCAGGTAGAGCCACTTGCCGTTCGGGTGGAACACGAAGTGGCGCGCGCCGGAGCTTTCGGACACGGCCACGGTGCTGGGCTGGCTCAGCACGCCGCTGATGCGGTCGAAGCGGTAGGAGATGACGCGGTCGAGCCCCAGGTCGGCCACCAGCACGAAGTTGCCCTTGGGGTCGGCATGCACCATGTGCGCGTGCGGGCCGTCGTGGTCGCTGGTGGCGAAGCCTTCATGCGAGCGCGCGGCCTGCGGCACCACGTCGGCGCCGGGCTTGCAGGGCGTGCCGGCGCCGCAGGCTTCCGCGTCCTTGTAGACGACGGCTGCGACGGCCGGGTCGGGCGTGCCGTCGGCGCGCAGCGCGAGCACGCTGACGTCACCGCTCGCGTAGTTGGCGGTGAAGAGAAAGCGGCCGTCGGGGTGCACGCTGATGTAGGCCGGGTCCTTGCCGCCACAGGGCGTCTCGGAGACGAAGCTCAGTGCGCCGTCGGCGCCGATACGGAAGGCCGAGACCGAGCCGGCCTCGAACTCGTTGGCCGCATAGAGCATCGGCAGCTTCGGGTGGCGCGCGAGCGAAGCGGGGTTGCGCAGCTTCGCGCCCTCGCCCGTGCTCGCCACCGCTGCCGGTGCGCCCGGAATCGGCTTGAGCGCACCGGTGGCGCTGTCGAGCACGAACTGGTGCACGCCCTGCCCCCGGCCGCCGCGCCACGGCTTGCCGCCGTCGCTGTAGGTGCCGACGTAGGCGTAGACCGGGCCCTGGGCGGCAGCCCGGGCGGCGAAGGCAAGGGAGGATTCGAGGCCGAGGGCCCCGAGGCCGGAGACCAGTGCACTGGCTTGCAGGAGTTGGCGACGCGACGGCATGGCTGTGTCTTCCGCCTTCTTACTTGATCTTCGCGTTCCAGAAGAACGGCCAGGTCGCGGGCTGGTAGTTGTCCAGCGCCGGGCTCTTGGCCGAGAGGCCGTTGAACTTGCCGACGTTGATGTACGGCACCTCGTCGTACACCACCTGCTGCACCTTGCCCCACAGCGCGCCGCGCTTGGCAGGGTCGCTCTCGACGTTGAAGGCCTGCAGCGCCGACTTCTTGGCAGGCGTTTCCCACCACCCGGGCGCGCCATCGCCGAGTTGCGGCGGCGAGAGCATGGGCTCGGGGAACTGGCCCGAATGGGTGACGTAGATGTCCCACAGCTTGGCGTCGTTGCGGCGCTGCACCAGCGTGGCCCAGTCGACCACGTTGAGGTCGACCTTGAAGCCGGCGCGCTTGAGCTGCTCGGCCATCAGCAGCGCCATGTTGTAGTGGAAGTCGTACTGGCGGCTGGTGAGCACGCGGATCGGCTCGCCCTTGTAGCCGGCCTTGGCGGCGGCTTCCTTGGCCTTGGCGGCGTTGCGCTGGTTGTACTGGTCGGCGCCCGCGGCCGAGTAGAACGGCGAGCCCTTCGGGAAGTGGTTGGGCTCTGCCGTGAAGAAGCGCGTGTCGCCGAAGCCGGCGGCGAGCATCTCGCCCTCGCCCAGCGCGGTCTGGATCGCCTGGCGCACCGGCTGGCTGGCGGCCACGCCTTCCTTGGTGTTGAGCACGAGGTACGGGAAGCCGAACGAGGGCGTCATGATCGGCACCGTCTTGCCGCCCGATTTCTCCAGGCGCGGCAGCGCTTCCACCGGCAGCAGGTCGGCAAAGTCGTACTGGCCGGCCAGCGCACCCTCGACGCGGGTGCTGGCGTTGGGCACGGGCACGAAGCGCAGTTCTTCAATTACCGCCTCGCGCTTGCCGCCGTAGCCGCTGGCGGCTTCCTTGCGCGCGCTGTACTTGTCGAAGCGGGTGAGCAGCACGAACTGATCGGGGCGGCGCTCCTTGAACTTGTAGGGGCCGGTGCCCACGAAATCCTTCAGCGGCGAGGCGATGGAGTCCTTGGCCATGATGGCGGCCATGCCGCTGGGCAGCGCGAGCTGCGAGAGCAGCGGCGCGTAGGGTTCCTTCAGCACGATCTCCACCGCCAGCGGGCCCTTGGCCTTGAGGCTGTCGATTGCCTTGCCCACGGCCTTGCCGCGCGGCGACTGGTCCATCCAGCGCTGCAGGCTGGCCACCACGTCGTCGGCCGTGAGCTCGCGCCCGCTGTGCAGCATCACGCCCTTGCGCAGGGTGATGGCGTAGGTCTTGCCGTCGGCCGAGATCTTCGGCATGCCCTCGGCCAGCATCGGCACCACGTTCCACTTGGCGTCGAAGGTGTAGAGCGTCTCGTACACGTGCTGCATGATGGTTCCGACCAGGTCGGCGGTGGAGGCCATCGGGTCGAGCGTCTGCGGCTCCGCCACCATCGCCAGCGTGGCGAAGTTGCGCGGGCCCTGCGCGTGGGCGCTCTGGTGGGGCAGCGCGGCGCACAGCATCGCGAGCAGGGAGGCGCCCAGCAGGCTGCGCTTCGACATCAGGGGCAGGCGCTGGACAAGACCGACGTGGGGCATGGGGGACTCCTTCATGGGGCGGACTGATTTGTGAAAGAAATTTTCTCTCTGGCCCGGACTTTGAAGCAGTATCCATGCCAAATCATCCGTGTTAACCCTCGTTTGGCCTGATTTTTGAAATAGATTTTCAAATCAGAGGGATACTCGCGGCTCGTTTCCGCTCTTGCGTTTCTCTTTTCCTTTCATCACACAAGGAGTACCCATGCCCCTCGAATACCTCGGCGCCCCTCCCCTTGCCTCCGACCGCCAGGTCCGCCCCTTCTCCCCGGCCGTGCGCGCCGGCGACTTCATCTACGTCTCGGGCCAGGTGCCCGTGAACAAGGACGGCGAGATCGTGGTGGGCGGCATCGAGGCGCAGACGCGCCAGGTGATGGAGAACATCAAGTCCGTGCTCGCCCTGGCAGGCGCCACCTTCGACGACGTGTGCAAGAGCACCTGCTGGCTGCAGGACGCGCGCGATTTCGGTGCCTTCAATCGCATCTACATGAGCTATTTCGGTGAAAACAAGCCGGCGCGCTCGACAACCGAGGCCCGGCTGATGATCGACGCGCGGGTCGAGATCGACGTGGTGGCCTACAAGCCCAAGGCCTGATTCGATCCCGCTCCGGTCAGCCGTGCAACTCGGTCTTGCGCTGGATGATGCGCGAGACCAGCCCGTACTCCACGGCCTCCTCCGCCGACAGCCAGCGGTCGCGCTCGATGTCGGCCAGCACCACGTCAATGGGCTTGCCAGTCTCGCGCGCGATCTCGTGCGCGATGCGCTGGCGGGCCTTGATGATTTCCTGCGCCTGGATGGCGATGTCAGTCGCCTGACCGCCCGCGCCGCCGCTGGGCTGGTGGATCAGGAAGCGGGTGTTGGGCAGACACACGCGGCGCTCGCGCGGCGCCGCCAGGAACAGGTGGGTGGCCGCGCTGCCCACCCAGCCGGTGCCGATCATGTTCACCGGCGCGCTGATGAAGCGCACGATGTCGTGGATGGCATCGCCCGACTCCAGGTGCCCGCCGGGCGAGCTCACGAGGATGTCGATGGGTTTTTCGGCGCTGTCGGCATCCAGCGCGATGAGCCGGCGCGTGACGTCGGCGGCCACCGAATCGGTGATGGCGCCGAAGATCAGCAGCGTGCGCGACTTGAACGCCTTTTCTTCCAGGTAGGAATTGCGCGGCTCGGCGGTGGCCGCAGGCTTGGTGTCGTCGTCGGATTCCATTGAGAACATGGGCAGCATGAAACGGGCTCCTGTGGTTTTGGACTTCGGCCCGTCCTGACGGACAGGCGCCCCCCAGTTTCGCGACATTGCGCCGGCCGTGCCAGGCCGGCCCGAATCACCCCGCCAGCCGCCCCGCCACCAGCTGCAGCACCCGATCGCACCGCTTCGCCAGATCCTGATCGTGCGTGACCATGACGAAAGCCGTGCCATGCCGGTGCGCGAGGTCCAGCATCAAGGCGAACACCGTGTCGGCCGTGCTTCGGTCGAGGTTGCCGGTGGGCTCGTCGGCCAATACGCAGGCCGGCTGCGTGACCAGCGCGCGCGCTATCGCCACGCGCTGGCGCTCGCCGCCCGAGAGTTCAGCCGGGCGGTGGTGCAGGCGCTGGCCCAGGCCCACGCTCTCGAGGATCTTCGCGGCCGACTGTGCGGCTGCCTGCTTCTCCACGCGGCGGATCTTCAGCGGCATGGCCACGTTGTCCAGCGCGCTGAACTCGGGCAGCAGGTGGTGGAACTGGTAGACGAAGCCCAGGTGCTGGTTGCGCAGGCGCCCCTGCTCGGCCGGATCGGCGTGCGCGATGTCCTTGCCCAGCAGCTCGACCTTGCCGGTGGTGGGTTCGTCGAGCCCGCCCATCAGGTGCAGCAGCGTGCTCTTGCCGGAGCCGGAGGCGCCGACGATGGCCAGCGTTTCGCCGGCATGTACGTCGAGGTCAACACCGTGCAGCACGGTCAGGTCGAGCCTGCCCTCGTGGAACCGCTTGGTCAGTCCACGGGCTTTCAGAACTACTTCACTCATAGCGCAGGGCTTCGGCGGGGTTCACGCGGCTGGCGCGCCAGCTCGGATACAGCGTGGCGACGAAGGCCAGCACCAGGGAAATGATCGCGATCGGCACGATGTCGCTTTGCTGCGGATCGCTGGGCATCTTGCTGATCAGGTAGATGTCCTTCGGCAGGAAGCTCGCGTGGAAGAGCTGCTCCAGGAAGGGCACGATCACGTCGATGTTGTAGGCGATGCCCAGGCCCAGCAGCAGGCCGGCCACGGTGCCGATCACGCCCACCATCGCGCCCTGCACCACGAAGATGCCCATGATGCTGCGCGGCGAGCTGCCCAGCGTGCGCAGGATAGCGATGTCGGCGCGCTTGTCGGTCACGGTCATCACGAGCGTGGAGACCAGGTTGAAGGCCGCCACCGCCACGATCAGCGTGAGGATGATGAACATCATGCGTTTCTCGACCTGCACCGCCGCGAACCAGGTCTTGTTCTGGCGCGTCCAGTCGCGGATGAGGAACTCGCCCGGCAGCGTCACGGCCAGCTGGTCGGCCACGTCGCGCGCCTCGTTGAGGTTCTTGAGCTTCAGGCGGATGCCGGTGGGGCCTTCGAGGCGGAACACCTTGGCGGCGTCCTGCTCGTGCACCATGGCCAGCGCGGAGTCGTATTCGTAGTGGCCCGAATCGAAGGTACCGACCACGGTGAACTGCTTGAGCCTAGGCACCACGCCCGCCGGCGTGACCTGCCCGCCCGGGGCCACCAGCGTGACCTGGTCGCCCGGCTGCACAAAGAGCGAACGCGCCAGCTCGGCGCCGAGAACGATGCCGAACTGGCCCGGCACGAGCTTGTCGAAGGTGCCGCGCGAGGCGATGCCGTTGATGTCGGTGACCTCGGGCTCGAGCTTGGGATCGATGCCGCGCACCAGCGTGCCCTTCATGTCCTCGCCGCGCGCGATGAGCGCCTGGGTGTTGATGAAGGGCGCCGCGCCGACCACCTCGGGGTGCTTGCGCGCGGCCGCCATGATCTGGTCGAGGCTCTGCAGCGCCTGCCCGTCGCGCGAGAAGATCTCGATGTGCGACACCACGCCGAGCATGCGGTCGCGCACTTCCTTCTGGAAGCCGTTCATCACACTGAGCACAATGATCAACGCCGCCACGCCCAGCGCGATGCCGAGCATCGAGACACCGGAGATGAAGGAGATGAAGCCGTTGCGCCGCGTCGCCCGGCCTGCGCGCGTATAGCGCCAGCCGAGCTGCAGTTCATAGGGAAATCGCATAGGGTCGGAATTGTGGCATTCCGGATGCCCCTGAGGCTTCCCGGACAATAAGGGGATGGCCGAAACCTCCCCACGCCAACTACTGATTCCCTTCGCCGGCCGCGGTTCCCCGTCATGCCGCGCGGCCCTGCCCGCTCTGCGGCTCCCGAATCTGGAGAGCCTGCTCTCCCGCCTCACCCTAGCCGACACCGATACGCAGGACGAAAGCACGCGCTCGCCTCCGCACGAACGCGCGCTGGCGCAGGCGCTCGGCATCGCCGCGCCCGACGGCTGCATCCCCTGGGCCGCGCTCGAAGCGCGCCGGCTGGGCATCGCCGACCCCGGCGACACCGGGGGCTGGGGCCTGGTCACGCTGTGCAACTGGCAGGTCGGCATCGACGACGTGGTGCTGGGCGACCCGGGCTCCATCGAGATCGACGCCGCCGAATCGGCCGCCCTGCTGGAAGCCGCGCGCCCCTTCTTCGAGGAGGACGGCATCGCGCTGCACCCCTCGCCCGTGCCCGGCCGCTGGCTGGCGCGCGCGCCCATCTTCGACGGATTGGCCACCGCCTCCATCGACCGCGCGGTGGGCTACCCCATCTCGCAGTGGTCGCCGCTGGCCGACGCCGCGCGGCCGCTGCGCCGGCTGCAGAACGAGATGCAGATGCTGCTGTACACCCAGCGCGTGAACGACGAGCGCGCCGCGCGCGGCGTGCCGCCGATCAATTCCTTCTGGCTGGCCGGCACCGGCGCCCTGAAGAAGGAAGCCGCGGAACCGGCGGTGGTGCCGACCGTGAACGACACCCTGCGCATTGCCGCGCTGCGCGACGACGGCATCGGCTGGGCCGCCGCCTGGCAGGCGCTCGACGCCGGCCCGCTCGCCGCCTTGCTGGCCGAGTACACGCGCGGCGCGGCCGACGTGTCGCTCACGCTGTGCGGCGACCGCGCCTCGCAGCGCTACACCGTGCAGCCGCGCGGCCTGGCGCGCTGGGCGAAGAGCCTCTTCGAGCGCAAGCAGGCGGCCACCGTGCTGGAGGCGCTATGAAAATCGTAGCCCGCGAGATACCGCCGCGCACCGTCTGGGCGCTGGAACAGGCCGGCGTGCATCCGCTGCTGGCGAGGCTCTTCGCGGCGCGCGGCGTGCGCGCCAAGGAAGAACTGGACGACGGCCTCGCGCTGCTGCTGGCCCCCGACACCCTGCACGGCACCCGCGAAGCCGCCGTGCTGCTGGCTGACGCCATCGCGCAGGACAAGCGCCTGTGCATCGTTGCCGACTACGACTGCGACGGCGCCACCGCTTGCGCGGTCGGCGTGCGCGGCCTGCGCCTGCTGGGCGCGAAGAACGTGAGCTACCTCGTGCCCGACCGCGTGGTCGACGGCTACGGCCTCACGCCTCCCATTGCCGAGCGCGTGGCCGCGAGCGGCGCCGACATGCTCATCACCGTCGACAACGGCATCGCCAGCGTCGAGGGCGTGGCCGCCGCCAAGGCGCGCGGCCTGCAGGTACTGGTGACCGACCATCACCTGCCCGGGCCCGAGCTGCCCTCGGCCGACGTGCTGGTCAACCCCAACCAGCCCGGCTGTGGATTCGAGAGCAAGAGCATTGCCGGCGTGGGCGTGATGTTCTATGTGCTGCTGGCGCTGCGCTCGGAGCTGCGCAGGCGCGGCGTGTTCGACACGGCCAGCCAACCGAAGCTCGACGCACTGCTGCCGCTCGTCGCGCTGGGCACGGTCGCAGACGTGGTGCGGCTCGACGCCAACAACCGCCGCCTCGTGGCGCAGGGCCTGCGCCGCATCCGCGCGGGCACGATGCCGGCCGGCGTTGCGGCGCTGTTCAAAGCGGCCGGGCGCAATGCCTCGGCTGCCACCACCTTCGACTTCGGCTTCGCGCTCGGCCCGCGCATCAACGCCGCGGGCCGGCTTTCGGACATGACGCTGGGCATCGAATGCCTGCTGACCGACGACGTCGGCCGCGCCGAAGAACTCGCGCGCATGCTCGACGGCATCAACCGCGAGCGGCGCGACATCGAGGGCGGCATGCGCGACCAGGCGCTGCTGCTGGCCGAGTCGCTGTTCGCCGCCGACGGCGACGGCATCGAAGCGCCGCCGCCGGCCATCAGCGTGTTCGACGCGGGCTTCCACGAAGGCGTGGTCGGCATCGTGGCCTCGCGCATCAAGGACCGCTTCCACCGCCCGACTTTCGTCTTCGCCGCGAGCGGCGCGCCGGGCAAGGAGCAGGAGCTCAAGGGCTCCGGCCGCTCGATTCCGGGCTTCCACCTGCGCGATGCGCTCGACCTCGTGGCCAAGCGCCATCCGGGCGTGCTGCTGCGCTTCGGCGGCCACGCGATGGCGGCCGGCTGCACCGTGGCGCGCGAGCACTTCGAGACCTTCGAGAAGGGCTTCGCGCAGGTCGCACGCGAGTTGCTGGCCGAATCCGCGCTCACGCGCCAGATCGAAACCGACGGCCCCATCGCACGCGAGTACATGCGCATCGACCTCGTCGACACGCTGCACCGCGAGGTGTGGGGCCAGGGCTTCGCGCCGCCCACCTTCAGCGAGGAGGTGGAAGTGGTGTCGCAGCGGCTGGTGGGCGAGAAGCACCTGTCGCTCAAGCTCAGGCACCAGGGCCAGCCCATCGACGCGATCTGGTTCAGCCACACCGAGCCGCTGCCGCCGAAGGTCAAGCTGGCCTTCCGGCTCGATGCCGACGAGTGGCAGGGCGTGCGGCGCCTGCGCTTCCTGGTCGAGGGGGCGGAGTTCTAGCGAGGCAGTTCCAGCAGAGCCTTGGCGCCGGCGACGCGGCGGTGCGTCGCCGGCGTTACCCTTTGAAAGAAAAACCGCCACCGCATGCTCCATGACGGGCGTGCGGTCGGGACGGATTCCTACGCATGCGGCAGGCGGGCGTTCTACGGTGGAACTTCCATCGCAGGAAATGCCAAGGAGATGCCACCCATGAAATCCGTCGACAGCAAGAGCAGAAGCAACAACCACGGCGCCGCCGCGCGAGTCGTTTCGCGGCAGCGCGAGGTCCAGCGCGCGCAGGACGCGAAGGACCAGGCGGACGCAGTCTCGCTGAAGAAGACGAAGAAAGAAAAAGAAGAACAAGAAACACCCGTGCAGGCCGGCCACCGGCCGCAGCCTGCCAACCCGATGCCGGCGCAGCACCTGCGCAAGCCCGGCAACGAAGCCGACATGGCCCTGCGCCCGCGCTTCGAAGCCCCCGACTACAAGGGCAGCGGCAAGCTCGAGGGCATGACCGCGCTCATCACCGGCGGCGACTCCGGCATCGGCCGCGCGGTGGCCGTGCTCTATGCCCGCGAGGGCGCGGACGTCGCGATCGCCTACCTCTCGGAGGACGAGGACGCCGAGGAAACCCGCCGCCACGTCGAGGCCGAGGGCGCGCGCTGCGTGCTCCTCAAGGGCGACGTGCGCGATCCGGCCTTCTGCCAGAAGGCGGTGGACGAAACGGTCAAGGCCTTCGGCAAGCTCGACATCCTCGTGAACAACGCGGCCTTCCAGCTGCACGCGGCCTCCATCGGCGACATCACCGACGAACGGCTCGACCTCACGCTGCGCACCAACGTCTACGGCTATTTCCAGATGGCGCGCGCCGCGGTGCCGCACCTGCGCGAGGGCAGTTCGATCATCAACACCGGCTCGGTCACCGGGCTCGAGGGCAGCGCGCACCTGCTCGACTACTCGACCACCAAGGGCGCGATCCACGCCTTCACCAAGGCGCTGGCGAGCAACCTGCAGGACAAGGGCATCCGCGTGAACGCGGTGGCGCCGGGGCCGGTCTGGACGCCGCTGAACCCCGCGGACAGCCCGGCGGAGAAAGTGCAGGACTTCGGCCGGCAGACCGGCATGAAGCGCCCGGCCCAGCCGGAGGAGCTGTCGCCGGCCTACGTGTTCCTCGCCGCTCCCTGCTGCGCCAGCTACATCACGGGCATCGTGCTGCCGGTGACGGGCAGCGTGGGCGCGGCATGAACCTCGTCGCCAACGACTCCAGGAGATCGACATGCAGACCACAGATATCCGTCCTCTTGCCGTTGTGACCGGGGCCTCTTCCGGCATCGGCTTCCAGCTCGCGCTGCTGGCGGCGCGCAAGGGCTACGACCTGCTGATCGGCGCCGACGAGCCGCTGGCGCAGGCCGAGACCGAGCTGCGCATGCTCGGCGCCAACGTGTTCTCGGTTCGCGCCGACTTCGCCACGCGCGACGGCGTGGACGCACTGCTCGCGGCCACCGAAGGCCGGCCGGTGCACGCGCTGTTCGCCAACGCGGGGCACGGCCTGGGCCACGGCTTTCTCGACCAGGACTTCCACGACGTGCAGCACGTCATCAACACCAACATCACCGGCACCATCTACCTCGTGCAGTGCGTGGGCCGGCAGATGCGCGAGGCGGGCCGCGGGCGCATCCTCATCACCGGCTCGATCGCGGGCTTCCAGCCCGGCAGCTTCCAGGCGGTCTACAACGGCAGCAAGGCCTTCATCGATTCCTTCGCCTTGGCACTGCGCGACGAGCTCAAGGGTACGGGCGTGTCGGTCACCTGCCTGATGCCGGGCGTGACCGACACCCACTTCTTCGCGCGCGCCGACATGCTCGACACGCGCGTCGGCCGGCAAGGCGACAAGGCCGATCCGGCGGAGGTCGCGAGGATCGGCTTCGAGGCGATGATGCGCGACGAGAGCGGCGTGATCGCGGGCTGGCGCAACAAGATGCAGGTGGCGCTGTCGCGCGTGATGTCGGCCTCCAGGCTGGCCGAGCAGCACCGGCGCATCGCCGAGCCCGGCAGCGGCGAAACGCCGCAGAGGCAGGAGCAGCAGGCCCGTCCCTTCGTCTGATTCTTGATCCGGCCCCTGGCCGGATCCTTCGCGGGCTGTCTCGCACTGCTTTCTTTCCCGCCGGCTGCGGGGCGGGCGCCGCTTCGAGGCTACGATCGGCCACCCTCGCCCACCCGCCCAGAACCGACCGGATGCCAGCCAGTTACCGCCCCGTTCCAGCCGCCCGCCGCAGCACATGGCGGGCAGCGTGAGCCACGGTCTGCTGGCCGGCCTGATGGTCTGCGGCCTCGTGCTGCTGGTGGCGTCCGGCGCGCGCCTGCACGGCTGGTATCTGCTGGCCTGCGGCTTCGCGCTCGCGGCCTTCACGGCACTCGAACGCCTCGCACCCGGTGACCCGCTCGCGCACTGGGCGGCGCTCGCGCTGGTTCTGTGGGCGGGCTGCCGGCTGCAGTTCGCACGGCAGCTGCTGGAGCTGCGCCGGTTCGCGCCGCGCCTGGACAAGGCGGCCCTGGTGCTGCTCGCCGCGCTGGCTCTCGCGGCGCTCCATGCCGCAGTCGAAACCCGGCTTCCGTCGATATTGCGCGTGCTGCAGGCACTGGTGATCGCCTCCACCGTGATCCTCGCTGCGGGCGCGCTGGCGGTGCGGCGCCGGATGAACTGGACCGCCCTGCTGGTCTGTGCAGGCGCGGTTCTGCTGCTGCCGGGCATCTCTGCCGCGCACATCTCCGGCTGGAGCGAACGGCCGTTGGCGCCCGGGCAGGTGAACCCGGCACAGGCCGCGGTGATCGCCGAACTGGCGTTGCTCGCGCTGGCCGCCGCTGCCCGCCTGCGAGCCGATCGGGCCATGGAAATGCGCGCGCATGCGCTCATGAACGCCCCCGGCATCGACGCGCTCACCGGTGCAGCGAGCCGCACCGGCTTCGAGCGCCGTGGCGAGGAATGGCTGCGCGACGGCCGGCAGTTCTCGCTGATGCTGATCGACCTGAACGGCTTCGCGGCGGTGAGCGAGCGGCACGGCCGCGCGGCCAGCAACACGGTCCTGGCCGCCATCGCACAGCGCCTGCGCGAGCAGGTGCGCGCCGACGACCTCGTGGCCCGGCTGGAGGGCGATGCGCCTGGCGAGGACGGCGAAGGCAGCGACCACAGCTCGTTCGCGATCCTCCTGGTCGGCAACCCGCCGCGGCAGAAGCTCGCGGAGATGGCGATCCGCATCGAGACCGCCGGGGCGCGCCCGGTGGCCCACGAAGGCCGGCTGCTCGCGGGCGGAGAACTCAGCATCGGCATCGCCTGCCACCCTGCCGACGGCGACACGCTGGCCGGCCTGCTCGAATCGGCCGGCCGCGCGCTGCAGCACTGCAAGCGCCAGCGCATGGGGCCCGCCTATGCGTTCGCCGGGGAGATTTCGGGCGAGGCGGCGCGTGCCTGAATGATTTCTTCGTACGCATCGGCGCACGAGGCCTCATCTTCCTGCCGCGGGCAGGCCAAGCCTTCACGCCGGGCCCTTATCCTCGGCGGCGAGCAAGCGGAGGGAGCAAACCGCCGGCCCGCCATGCAGGCCGCAGCGCGCGACCGCCAGCCGCATTTCATCGATTCACAGGAGAACGTTTTTCCATGCGCCGTTTTGAGCTGATCGAAGGAACCGCCAGCAAATTCTGGGAGGTCGAGCAGGTCGATGCCGAACTCAACATCCGCTGGGGCCGCATCGGCACCGCGGGCCAGAGCCAGACCAAGTCGTTCGCCGACGCCGCCAAGGCCGGCACCGCGCTGACCAAGCTGGTGACCGAGAAGACCGGCAAGGGCTACAGCGAAGTGGGCGTGGCGGCCGGTGTGGCCATCGGCAAGAGCGAGGCGAAGCCCAAGGCCGAGGCAGCACCCAAGGTGCAGACGGCCGCGCCGGCAGCATCGGCTGCGGCACAGGAGCCCGCCGCGGCACCCGCGGCACCGGCAGTTCCCACAACTCCCACAACTCCCACCGCCCCCGCCGAGAGCATCGATGCGCAGGCCGACCGCGCGTTCGAAGCGGTGCGCGCACAGATGGAAGCCAACCAGATCGCGTCCACGGAGTTGATCACCGTGGCGGTCCTCAAGCGCCAGCACGGCGTGAGCGAACAGGGTGCCGCGCTCGCCTTCAAGCGGCTGCGAAACAGCGGCCTGCTGTACGGCTGGGGCAACAACTGCACGCCCGCGAAGAACGCGCAGGCCCTTGCGAAGGAGCTGGGCGCCGCGTCGGCAGCGGCGCAAGACGCCGCGCCGGCACCGGCCGGCGTCGAGCCCCTGGCCGTGAGCGCCGACACGCCGCCGTGGCTCGCGGCCGGCACGCCCGTGCGGCTCTCGCCCGAGATGCAGCGCGAAGCCTTTCCCTCGCGCCGCTTTCCGGCCAAGCCCTTCGATGAACTGCCGAGCGCCGGCGCGGCCTGGCTGCCGGTGCGCCGCAAGCTGGATCTCAACGTCGACATGACGGGCACCGATGCCGCCCTGCGCGCAGCCACCCAGCGCATGATCGACCGCAGCACGCAGCCCATTCCCGCGCCCGATGCCGAGGCCGACACCGTGCTGCTGGCGCTCGCGCTGGGCACCGGCGGCAACTACAACACGAGCGAGATGGGCGAGGCGGTGGTGAACTACCTCGTCAAGCAATACGGGCTGCCGGACACCGTCGACATGGTGCTCGCCGCGCAGCAGATCGAGGTGCAGTCCACCTACGACCGGGCAACGAAGAAGCACCAGTACGGCTTCACCGCCACCGTCACGCGGCAGATGGGCAGCTCCTACTACGGCCCGCTGGGAGCCGGCGAACAGGCGCTGCGCGCGCACCTGTCGCTGGCCGCGCCCGAGGTCTGGCAGGACTGCCGCGACCGCATCGAGGCCGGCCTGCCCAAGGTGCACCCGACGCGCCAGCCGGCGCTCGCCATGCTGCTGCCCGACGCGCCCGAAATCTCGAACGCGCTCGTGCACACGCTGGCGGCCGACAAGTCCACGCCCGAGAACATGCACTGGCTGCAGCTCACGGCCACCGACCCCGACGCCATCGCGCTGGCCGCGAAAGTGCGCCTGAGCTATTCGGCCGGCTTCTGGGGCAGCGGCTCCATGACGAGCACGACGGTGCAGGAGCGCGGCGTGGACGCCGTGCCGGTGCTGGAGCGCGGCGCCGCGAACGACCATGCGGGCGACGCGCTGGCCTGCATTGGCACGCCCGAGGCCGTGCTGGCGCTGGCGCGCGCCGCGGGCAGTTCGAAGCAGGCATTGGCGCGGCTCGCGCTGGCCGTCGATCGCTGGCCGATGGCGGCGATTCCGGCGCTCGCGAGGCTGGTCGCGGCGGGCGGCAAGGACGCCAACCTCGTCACGCCCAGCCTCACGCGCCTGCTGCGCGCGCATGGCGCCGCGCTGCCGGCACTGCGGCCGTGGCTCGACGCGGGCGCGCAGGCGGTGATCGACAAGCAGCTCGCGCTGCTCGCCGGCCCCACCGATGTGGCCGACGCGAGCGAGCTGCCCGGCGTGCTGGCCGCGCCGCCCTGGCTCGCCAAGGTGCAGAAGAAAGTCGCCGGCGCGCTGGTGCTGGAGCCGCTGGCCGTGGCGCCGGTGGAGCAATGGGACGAAGGCAAGCGCGAAAGTGCGCTGCGCCTGAACTCGTGGCAGACCGGCCGGCATGACGCCGCCGCGAAGAACGTCGAGACGCTGCTCGACGAACTGGGCTTCGACAAGCGCCGCCAGAGCCTCACGCCGTTCGCCAAGACCGCCGCAGCCGCCATCGCGGCCGGCAACGCCGAGGGGCTCATCACGAGCTGGCGCGAGATGGTGGCCGAGCGCAAGAAGGACCGCTACTACTGGTTCAGCTTCTACGCGAGCTTCGTGCCGCTGCTGCCGGCGCCGATCGGCATCGCGTTCTGGAACGCCGTGGCGGGCGAGGCCGAGAGCGACGACATCGGCCGCATCCTCGCCACCCACGGCCTCGCGGTGCTGCCCGGCCTGGTGGCGATGGTGCGCTCCAAGCCCACCGACAACCTCTCGTACGCGCTGTACTACGGCGCGGCCGAACTGGCCCTGCCGGCCGCGCGCGCCTTCGCCAAGCTCAAGACGCTTCGCGCCGAAGGCCGCGCGTGGCTGTTGAAGTACCCCGAGCACACCGCCTGCGGCCTGATCGCGCCCGCGCTGGGCAAGGCCGGCGAGGCGCGCGACTGCGCGGGCTCGGCGCTGCGCCTGCTGCATGCCAACGGCCACGAGGCGCTGCTGCTCGAGGTCGCCGGCCGCTACGGCAGGCCCGAGGTGGTGGAGGCGCTGCGCGCCGTGCTCGACGAGAGCCCGCTCGACCGCTTCCCCACCAAGCGCGCGAAGCTGCCCGAGTTCTGGCAGCCGCGCGGCTGGCGCCGGCCCGTGCTGAAGAATGGCAAGGCGCTGCCCGACGACGCGCTGGAGCATCTGGGCCAGATGCTCACCTTCCCGACCAACGAGGAGGTCTACGGAGGCATCGCCGTGGTCAAGGAAGCCTGCGACGCCGCCTCGCTCGCCGACTTCGCCTGGGACGCCTTCACCGCCTGGCTCGAAGCCGGCGGCCCGAGCAAGGAAGGCTGGGCCCTCACCAGCCTGGGCCACCTGGGCAACGACGACACCGCCCGCAGGCTCACGCCTTTCATTCGCGCCTGGCCCGGCGAGGCGGCGCATGCGCGCGCCGTCACCGGCCTGGACGTGCTCGCCAACATCGGCAGCGACGTGGCGCTGATGCTGCTCAACGGCATCGCGCAGAAGGTCAAGTTCAAGGGCCTGCAGGACAAGGCGCGCGAGAAGATCGACGCCATCGCCGAGGCGCGCGGCCTGAGCACCGAGGAACTCGAGGACCGGCTCGCGCCCGACCTCGGCCTCGACGAGCAGGGCACCATGCGGCTGGACTTCGGCCCGCGCGCCTTCAAGGTGGGCTTCGACGAGACGCTCAAGCCCTACGTGCGCGAGATCGGCGCAGACGGCGTGGCCGGCGCGCGCCTGCCCGACCTGCCCAAGCCCAAGAAGACCGACGACGCCGAGCTGGGCAAGGATGCGGTCGAGCGCTTCAAGCTGCTCAAGAAGGACGCACGCACCGTCGCGAGCCAGCAGCTGCTGCGCCTCGAAGTCGCGATGTGCGCGCGCCGGCGCTGGACGCCGGAGGTGTTCCGCACCTTCCTGGTCGAGCACCCGCTGGTGCGCCACATCGTGCAGCGGCTGATCTGGGGCGTGTACGAGGTGCCGGGCGGCGGCAGCTACGGCGGCACGCTCAAGGCTTGCTTCCGCGTGGCGGAGGACGGCAGCTACACCACGGCGGAAGACGACGCCTTCGAACTGCCCACGGGCGACAACCTGCGAATCGGCGTGCCGCACGCGCTCGACCTTCCGGCCGCCGACGCCGCGGCCTTCGGCCAGGTGTTCGCCGACTACGAGCTGCTGCAGCCCTTCGCGCAGATCGGCCGCGACGTCTACACGCTCACCGACGAAGAAAAGGGCAGCAACAAGCTCGAACGCTGGAAGAAGGCGAAGGTGCCCACGGGCCGCGTGCTCGGCCTGGTCAACAAGGGCTGGCGCCGCGGCGAGGCGCAGGACGGCGGCGGCATCTGGTATTTCACCAAGCCGCTGGGCACCGACCGCGTGATCGAGCTGTACCTCGACCCGGGCATCATCGTCGGCATGGTCGACGAGTACCCCGAGCAGGAACTCGGCGAGGTGCAGGTCGGCAAGCCTTCGGGCTGGGGCAACATGCAGGACGCGGAGACGCTGAACCAGCTCGATCCGATTTCCGCGAGCGAACTCATTCGTGACATGGAAGGCCTTCGCGCCTGAACGACCAGATGGCCACCACAAGCAATACATCCAGGGACACCACCTCCGCTTCGGCCCCCGCCGCGCTGCAGCGCCCGCCGGCCGAGATCCTCTACGCCGACCAGCTCACCCGCCTGCGCGCGCAGGACAAGGACCCGCGCCCGCCGGGCTGGGCGCTGGGCCTGAAGGCCGCGCGCTCTTTCATCCTGGGCGACGCGGCGCTCGACATCGCGCCCAAGATCGTCGCGCCCGTGGCCAGCATCGAGCGCATGCTGGTCACGCTGGCCACCGGGCGCGGGCTGATGCTGGTGGGCGAGCCGGGCACGGCGAAGTCGATGCTGTCGGAGCTGCTGGCAACGGCCATCTCGGGCATCTCGACGCTCACCATCCAGGGCGGCGCCTCGATCACCGAGGACCAGATCAAGTACGGCTGGAACTACGCGCTGCTCATCAACGAGGGCCCGAGCCCGCGCGCGATGGTGCCGGCGCCGCTGTACCTGGGCATGCAGCAGGGCCAGGTGGTGCGCTTCGAGGAAATCACCCGCGCCCCGCTCGAAGTGCAGGACTGCCTGCTGGGCATGCTCTCCGACCGGGTGATGGCGGTGCCCGAGCTCTCGGGCGAGCACGGCATGCTGTACGCGCGCGAGGGCTTCAACATCATCGCCACCGCCAACACGCGCGACCGCGGCGTGAACGAGATGAGCGCGGCGCTCAAGCGGCGCTTCGATTTCGAGACCGTGTTCCCCATCCTCGACTTCGACCGCGAACTGGCGCTGGTGCAGGAATCGTCGGCGCGGCTGCTCGCGCAGAGCGGCATTCCGAAGACGGTGCCCGCGCCCGTGCTGGAGCTGCTGGTGTCGACCTTCCGCGACCTGCGCGGCGCGCCCGCGAAGGGCGATGGCGGCAACGGTGGCGGCGGCGGCAGCAGCAGCGACGGGGCCATGGACCGGCTCACCGCCGTGATGTCCACCGCGGAAGCCGTGAACGTGGCGCACGCGGTGGGCGTGCGCGCGTGGTTCCTAGAACAGCGCGAAGGCTCGCCGGCCGACCTGGTCGACTGCATCGCCGGCACGGTGGTGAAGGACAACGCGGACGACCGGGCGAAGCTGCGGCGCTACTTCGAGCAGAAGGCGGCAAAACGCAGCGGCAGCCACTGGCGCGCCTACTACGAGGCACGCCACCGTCTCCCCTGATATGAGCAAACCCCCAGGCTTCGCGCACTGCGTGTCGCTTCGCCAACCCCCTTGCAGGGGGCAACACCAGCGGCCCGGCAAAGCCGGTTCCGCGGTGTTTCGCGAAGGGCCTTCGCTTCGCTTGGCGCGCCATCGGTGACGAAGATGAGCGAATCACTTCACATCGTCGGGGTGCGCCACCACAGCCCGGCCTGCGCGCGGCTGGTGGCCGAGCGCATCCGTGCGCTGCGGCCCATGTACGTGCTCATCGAAGGCCCGGCAGACTTCAACGAGCGGCTCGACGAGCTGTACCTGCCGCACCGGCTGCCGGTGGCGATCTACAGCTATCTGTCGAGCGACCGCACGCACCGCGGCTCCTGGTCGCCCTTTGCCGAACACTCGCCCGAATGGCAGGCGCTTCAGGTGGCGCGCGAGGTCGGCGCGGCCGTGCGCTTCATCGATCTGCCGGCCTGGCACGACGCCTTCTCGCGCATGGAGAACCGCTATGCCGACGTGGCCGACCACGAGCACGAGGAGCGCGCCGAAGCCTACGAGCGCGCGCTGACCGAGAAGCTCTCCGTGCAGGGCCGCGATGCGCTGTGGGACCACCTCTTCGAGGACGGCTGCGACGAGGCCGAGCTGGCCCGGCGCCTCTCGACCTACTTCGACAACCTGCGCGGCCCGGACCCCGGCTCGCAGGGCAACCAGGCGCGCGAAGCCATGATGGCGCGCTGGATCGCCTGGGCGATGGCGCAGCCGGGCGAACCGGGCCGCGCGCAGGCGCTGGTGGTGTGCGGCGGCTATCACGCGCCTGCTCTGGCCCGGCTGTGGCAGGGGCTGCCGGGCACGTTGCCCGAGACGCCGCAGCCTTCGGCAGAGATCCGCGACGACGATGACGAGGAAGAAAGCCGGGCCGATGGCCTCCAGGCCCCGCTTCGCTTCGGCTCCTACCTCGTGCCCTACACCTTCAAGCGCCTCGACGCCTTCGCCGGCTATGCCTCGGGCATGCCGTCGCCGGCTTATTACCAGTGGATGTGGGAGCACGGCCCCGAGGGCGCCGCGCACCGCGCGCTGCAGCAGGTGATGCAGCGCCTGCGCGACAAGAAGCTGCCCGCCTCCACCGCCGACCTGATGGCCGTGCACCTGCGCGCCCAGGGGCTCGCGCGGCTGCGCGGGCACGACAAGCCGCTGCGCTCCGACTGGCTCGACGCGCTGGCCGGCGCGCTGGTGAAGGACGCGCTGGACGCGCCGCTGCCCTGGACGTACCGCGGCGCCATGCGCCCCGGCACCGACCCCGTGCTGGTGCAGGCCATGGACGTGCTGGCCGGCGACACCGCTGGCCGTCTTGCGCCCGGCACGCCGCAACCGCCCCTCGTGGCCGCCGTGCAGGCCGAACTCGCTTCGCACGGCATCGCGCTGCGCGGCCAGCTCAAGCTCGACCTGCTCACCGAAACCGATCGTGCGAGGAGTCGCGTGCTGCACCGGCTCGCGATCCTGCGGCTGCCCGGCGTGCGCCGCACCCAGGGGCCGAAGCTCGCGATGTCGGGCGAGCGCACAGAGCAGTGGTCGCTCTCCGAGCCGCTGGAGCAGCAGGCCGCGCTGATCGAGGCCGGCGCCTGGGGCGCGAGCCTGCACGACGCGGCGCGCGCCCGGCTCGAAGACGACCTGCGCCAGGCCCAGGGCCGCATCGGCCCGCTGGCCGAGGGCCTCAACCAAGCCGCGTGGGCGGGGCTCTCCGCGCTGAGCGACACGCTGCTGCGCGAACTGCGCGCCGCGATCGCCGCCGAGCCGCGCTTCGAGGCGCTGGGCACTGCCCTGTCGGTGCTGCACACGCTGCTGCGCCACGGCCAGATGCTGGGCATGGCCGACGCGCCGGTGCTGCGCGTGGTGATCGAGTCGGGCTTCGACCGCGCGCTGTGGCTGCTGGAGCCGCCCGCGGCCATCGCGCCGGCCGACATGCAGTCGCACCTCGAAGGGCATCTGGCGCTGCGCCGCATCGTGGCCGACGTGCTGGCGCATGCGCAGGATCATCCAGACGCCCAGCCGCTGCTCGACCTGGAGCCGGCCCGCGCGCTCGCCGTGTGGCAGCGCAAGGCCGCCGACTCCGCCGCGGCGCCCGTGAGCCGCGGTGCGGCGCTGGGCGCCACGCTGAGCCTGGCCGGCCGCATCGACGACGCTCACGCGCAGGGTGAAAGCGGCGTCGCCGAGGCCATGCAGTTGCTGCATTCCCTGCCCGCCCCGGTGCTCGGCGACGCGCTCACCGGGCTGCTGGCGCTCGCGCGCGAGCAGCTCGCTTCGGAGCCCGCCTTCGTCGCCGGCATGGACCGCACCGTGCAGGGCCTGGACAACGCCGATTTCGTGCGCGCCATGCCCAGCCTGCGCGCCGCCTTCGCCTGGTTGCCGCCGCAGGAGCGCGGCCTGCTCGCCGACCAGGTGCTGACGCTGCACGACGCCACGCACCTGTCGCGCCGCACCCTCACCGCCCACCGCAGCGGCGAGGCCCCGCCCGAGCAGCTGGCCGAAGCCCGTCGCGTGGAGGACGCGGTGTTCGCGCGCCTGGCAGCCTGGGGCGTGACGCTGGAAGAAGAAGAAAAAGAAGAAAAAGACACCGAGAAAGCCCCTCGCCCATGAGCCTCGACATTCCCGATCCGCTGCAGCGCTGGCGCCTGCTGCTGGGCGATCCGGCCGAATCTGCCTGTGGCGGACTGAGCGCGGAAGCGCAGGCCGCCGATGCCGCGCTCGACTGGCTCTACGGCCGCGACTCCGACCGCGCAAGCCGCGGCGAGCGCAGCGCTGGCCTGGGACCGTCGTCGCTGAGCACGCCGGACTGGATCAACACCATCCATACGCTCTTTCCGAAGGAAGTGATCGAGCGGCTGGAGCAGGACGCCGTCGAGCGCTATGGCATCGACGAGGTGGTGACCAACCTCGAAGTGCTGGAGCGCATCGAGCCATCCGAATCTCTGCTGCGCGCGGTGCTGCACACCAAGCACCTGATGAACCCCGAGGTGCTGGCGGCCGCGCGCAAGCTGGTGGCCGAGGTGGTGCGGCGCATCATGGAGAAGCTCGCCACCGAAGTGCGCCAGGCCTTCAGCGGCAGCCGCGACCGGCGCCGCCGCTCGCGCATGAAGGTGGCGCGCAACTTCGACTTCCGGCAGACGCTGGCCGCCAACCTGCACCGCTACGATCCGCAGCGCCGCAAGCTCTACGTGGAGCGGCCGGTGTTCATCAGCCGCACGAAGCGGCATGCGGAACCGTGGGACATCGTGCTGCTGATCGACCAGAGCGGCTCGATGGTCGACTCGGTGATCCACAGCGCGGTGATGGCCGCCTGCCTCTGGCAGCTGCCCGGCATGCGCACGCGGCTCGTGGCCTTCGACACGGCGGTGGTCGACCTGACGGACGACGTCTCCGATCCGGTGGAACTGCTGATGAAGGTGCAGCTCGGCGGCGGCACCGACATCGCGAAGGCAGTGGCGTATGCGCAGTCGCTGGTCGCCAACCCGACGAAAAGCATCGTGGTGCTGGTGAGCGACTTCTACGAGGGCGGCAGCGAATACGAACTGGTGCGCCGCGTGAAGGCTCTGGTGGAGTCCGGCGCCAAGGTGCTCGGGCTGGCCGCTCTCGACTCGAAAGCCGAGCCCAACTACGACCGAGAGATGGCGGCCCGGCTGGTGCGAGAAGGCGCTCAGATCGGCGCGATGACGCCGGGCCAGCTCGCCGGCTGGCTGGCCGAGAAGGTGCAGGGATGAGCGGCGACAACATCGCATCGTTGCGCGCCGATCTGCTCGAGCTGACGCCCGAGGCGCTGACGGCGCTGGCCAATGCCGGCTTCGTCAAGCGCGCGCAGAAGGACGTGGCGGCCGGCCTGCTGCCCGCGCTCGAGACCGGCGCCGACGGCACGGTGCAGGCGCAGTTCGACGACGGCGTGCGCACCAGCCTGCCGCCGGGCCGCACGCTGCGCGACGCGCAGTGCAGTTGCCCCGCGAGCGGCATGTGCCGGCATCGGGTGATGCTGGTGCTGGCCTACCAGGCCCGGGCCGCATCGGCAAAGGCCGACGCACCGCCCGCCGCGGCCGAAGAAGCCTCGGCCGAACCGGAAGGCGCCTGGAGCCCCGCTCAGTTCGATGACGCCGTGCTCACCGCGAGCCTCGCGCCCTCGGTGCTGGAGCAGGCGAACAAGCTCGCCGCCGCGCATCCGGTGGTCGGCGTGCAGGCATGGCGCAGCGCCAGCGCGCCGCCGGTGGCTCGGCTGCCGATGTGCAGCGTGCGCTTCTTCTCGCGCAGCTCGCTGGTTCATGCGCGCTGCGACTGCAAGCAGGGCAGCGGCTGCGCGCACGTCGTGATCGCGGTGTGGGCGTTCCGGCAGGCCGGAGCGCTGGCGCCGGGTTCGGCGGAGGTGATGGTCGAGGTCCAGCCGAACACACCGGCGAGCGAGAACACGGGCGACGCCATGCCGCCGCCCTCACCCTCTTTCGCGATGCAGGGCGAGGCCGCGCTCGCATTGCGCGCGCAGATCGACGCCCTGCTGCTGTCGCTGTGGCTCGACGGATCGAGCCAGCCCGCGATCGCGCTGGCCGCCCGCTTCGAGGCCGTGCGGGACCAGGTCCGCGCGCAGGGCTGGAGCTGGGTGGACGATGCGCTGGACGAACTCTGGCAGCTGCTCCAGGCGCAACAGGCCCGCAGCAGCCGCTTCGAGCCGCTGCGGCTGCTGCGCGTGCTCACCGAGCTGTGGGCACGGCTGCAGGCCGCGGCGCATGCCGGACGGCCGCAGCAACCGGGCTCCGCGCGGGCCGAGCTGCCGGCAAGCCAGATCCTCGGCATCGGCGTGAAGGGCGAGGTCGCGCTCGACCATCTGCGGCTGGTGTCGCTCGGGGCCGAGCTCTGGTCCGACGAGAGCGCCGAGGGCGCGAGCATCCTGTTCGCCGACCCGGACACCCAGAACGTGACGGTGCTGGAGCGCCAGTGGACGCGCGAAGGCGATGCCGCGGCCGGCGGCGCCGCGCCCAACCTCATGAACCGGCGCGTCGCGGGCTTTCCGCTGCGGCAGCTGGCGGGCGGGCAGGTCATCACCAAGACCGCGACGCGGCGCGCCAACGGGCTGGTCGACATCACTGCAGGCGCACGGCAGACGGGCGTGCTGCCGCTGTCGCCCAAGTCGTGGGACGACCTTGTCGCGCCGCTGAAGCAGCACAGCGTGGCCGCGCTGGTGGCTCATCTGCGCGAGGCGCAGCCGGATTTCGTGCGGCCGAGGCAGGCTGCGAGCGGTGCTGCCGCTGGCGCGTCAGGGCAGCTGCACGTGGTCGCCTTCGAGCGCATGGAAGTGGCTTCGTGCCATTGGGACGCGGCTGCTCAGGTGCTGCATGCACGGCTCGGCCAGGCGGCGCCGGACGACGCCGCGACGGACGAATCCAGCGCGGACGACGACCACGCATGCCTGCACCTGGCATTGCCGCATCGCGCGGTCTCGCCCGGCGCGGTCGACGCGCTGGCCCGCGCGCTTGCCGGCGAACACGGCCCGCTGCGCGCCGTTGCGGGCACGGTACACCTGCAGGGCGACCAGGCCGTCATGCAGCCCCTGGCGCTGCTGACGGCGCAGCGCGCGGTGGTACTCCAGGTCGAGGCGGCCGCGCCGCAGCCGCTGGACCTGCGCAGCGACACCGAGGAAGCGCCCCCCTTGAACGCGCTCGCCGACGACACGCTGGAGCTGCTGGCACTCTGGCTCAGGCAGGGGCTGCGGCACCAGGGCGGCAGCGCGCTGTCACGGGCGCAGGCCCAGGTGCTGCGGCTGAAGCAGGCGGGGCTGGGGAAGAGTTCGGCGCTGTTGGCGGCGGTGCTGGAAAACATGCGCTCGTCGCAGCGGCAGGCGCTGGTGGCGCAACTGGCGATGCTGGGGCTGCTGATGCAGGGCGTCGCTCAATCGGCCTCAGCATGAGCCGAAAGACAGAAAAAGAAAAACCCCTGAGCCGTTTCGGAACTCAGGGGTTCTTTTTTTGTGGTGCCGCTTGTCGGAATCGAACTGACGACCTTCCGCTTACAAGGCGGGTGCTCTACCAATTGAGCTAAAGCGGCGAATTCCAGTCAGTTCGTGATTCTAGTGGTGCCGGCCGGCATGCTCCCGGCCGCCCACTGCCATCCGCTACTTGATTCGCTTGAGCGACGGCCTGGCGCCGCCACCGGCCGGCGGGCGCGGTGGCTCGTCGGCCGGATCGGTGGGCGCGCCGGCATCGACTGTCTCGCTGCCGTCCTCGCCCGTCACCAGGTGGACGATCTTGCCGGCATCGCCCTCGGAGCTGCTGCCGCCGCGCGATGCGTCGCGCAGCGGCGCACGTGCGGGAGCCTGGACAGGCACCGGAGCGCCGGTGTCGTCATCCTGCGAAACAGCCGCCGGAGCCGGTGCGGGAAACGCCATGCCCTGCCCGTTCTCACGCGCGTAGATGGCGATCACGCGCCCCACCGGCACGCTGATTTCACGCGCCGTGCCCGCGAAGCGGGCCTTGAACTCGATGAAGTCATTGCCGAGCTTGAGCGAGCTGGTCGCGTCGAAGCTGATGTTGAGCACGATTTCGCCGTTCTTCACGTACTCGCGCGGAACCTGCACGGTTTCGTCGACCTGCACCGCGACGTAGGGCGTGAACCCGTTGTCGGTGCACCATTCGTACAGCGCCCGGATGAGGTACGGGCGGGTGGAGGACGACTCGAGCGCGTTGATCATGAAAGACAGCGAAAAGCGATGGAAGCAGGCACGAAGCTTACTTACTTTCGCATGACCTTTTCGGACGGGGTCAGTGCTTCGATGTAGGCCGGGCGCGAGAAGATGCGCTCAGCGTACTTCAGCAGCGGCGCGGCGTTCTTGCTCAGGTCGATGCCGTAGTAGTCGAGGCGCCACAGCAGCGGCGCGATGGCCACGTCGAGCATCGAGAAGTTGTCGCCCAGCATGTACTTGTTCTTGAGGAACACGGGTGCAAGCTGCGTGAGGCGGTCGCGGATGTGCGAGCGGGCCTTTTCGAGCGCCTTCTCGTTGCCCTTGGTGGTGCGGTTCTCGAGGGTGGAGACGTGCACGAAGAGTTCCTTCTCGAAGTTGAGCAAGAACAGGCGCACGCGGGCGCGGTCGACCGGGTCGCCGGGCATCAGCTGGGGATGCGGGAAGCGCTCGTCGATGTACTCGTTGATGATGTTCGACTCGTACAGGATCAGGTCGCGCTCGACCAGGATCGGCACCTGGCCGTACGGGTTCATCACGCTGATGTCTTCGGGCTTGTTGTAGAGATCGACGTCGCGGATCTCGAAGTCCATGCCCTTTTCGAACAACACGAAGCGGCAGCGGTGGGAAAAGGGGCAGGTCGTTCCTGAATACAAGACCATCATGGCGAGAGACTCCTAAAAATCAAAAAGAGTGGGTCGCGTTGGCAACCCACTCTGCGGGGCCGGATGCCCGAGGGTATCCGGCCGGCGTGGACGGAACTACTTGACGTCTTTCCAGTACGAGGCGTTCAGCCGCCACACGAACACCACCGACATGGCCAGGAACAGCAGCACCCACACGCCGATGCGCACGCGGGTGTTCTGTGCCGGTTCGGCCATCCATTGCAGGTAGCCCACCAGGTCGCCGACGGCAGCATCGAATTGCACGGGTGTCAGGGTGCCGGGAGCGACTTGCTCCCATTTGCCCGTGAACACCTCGGCTTCATGGCCGTGCTGCTCCACCTTGGCATACACCGGGCGGCGCTCGCCTTGCAGTTCCCACAGGGGGTTCGGCATGGCGACGCTCGGGAACACGAGGTTGTTCCAGCCGGTGGCCTTGGTTTCGTCGCGGTAGTAGGTGCGGAGGTACGTGTAGAGGTAGTCGGCGCCGGTGCCGCCATGGCCGGCGCGCGAACGGGCGACCAGCGTCAGGTCGGGCGGCGTGGTGCCGAACCATTCCTTTGCCTGGCGCGCGTCGATGTTGGCCTTCATGGTCTCACCGACCTTGTCGGTCGTGAACAGAAGGTTGTCCTTGATCTGCTGCTCGCTGATGCCGATGTCCTGCAGGCGGTTGTAGCGCATGAAGGCGGCCGAGTGGCAGTTCAGGCAGTAGTTGACGAACAGCTTGGCACCGTTCTGCAGCGATGCGAGATCGGTCGTCTTGTTGGGAGCCTTGTCCCACGCGATGCCCTCGGACTCGGCAGATGCCGCCGCGGAGAAGGTCAGGCCCAGAGCGAGCCCCAGGACCGCGAGCCAGCCGGAAATGCTTTTCTTCATCGTGTTTCTCTCAGCTCTCTTGCGCTTCTGGTTATCTCAATGGGCGGCGAAGACCACGCGCTCGGGCACGGTCTTGAATTCGCCCTTGCGGCTCCACCACGGCATCAGGAGGAAGAAGCCGAAGTACACGAGGGTGCCGATCTGCGAGATGGTCTGCGCGATGTCCAGCTTGAACGAGCCGATGGCGAGTTCGCCCCAGACGCCGGGAGGCTGGATGCCCAGGTAGCCCAGGATCAGGAAGAAGAAAACGAAGAGGCCGTACACGTACTTGTGCCAGCCCGGACGGTAGCGGATCGACTTGACTTCGCTGTGGTCGAGCCACGGCAGGAAGAACAGGATGATGACCGAGCCGCCCATGACGACCACGCCCCAGAACTTGGCGTCGAAGGTCTTGAGCAGGAAGATCACGACGGCAGCCACGACGACGCCCGCGATCTTCAGGCCCATGCCCGACTTGCCTTTGACGAAGTTCCAGATGGCCGCCGCGGCGATGATCAGCGAGAACACGTTGACCATGTCGTCGGTGGTCGCGCGCAGCATCGAATAGAACGGCGTGAAGTACCACACCGGGGCGATGTGGTTCGGCGTCTTCAGCGAATCGGCCGGGATGAAGTTGTTGTATTCGAGGAAGTAGCCGCCGGCCTCGGGGGCGAAGAAGATCACCGCCGAGAAGATCGTGAGGAACACCACCACGCCGAAGATGTCGTGCACGGTGTAGTACGGATGCGACGGAATGCCGTCCAGCGGGTGGCCGTCGGGGCCGCGCTTGGCCTTGATCTCGATGCCGTCGGGGTTGTTCGAGCCCACTTCGTGCAGCGCGATCAGGTGGGCCACCACCAGGCCGAGCAGCACCAGGGGCACCGCGATCACGTGGAAGCTGAAGAAGCGGTTCAGCGTGGCGTCGCTCACCACGTAGTCGCCGCGGATCAGCAGGGCCAGGTCGGGACCGATGAAGGGGATGGCGGCGAACAGGTTCACGATCACCTGGGCGCCCCAGTAGGACATCTGGCCCCAGGGCAGCAGGTAGCCCATGAAGGCTTCGGCCATCAGGCACAGGAAGATCGCGCAGCCGAACACCCAGATCAGCTCGCGCGGCTTGCGGTAGCTGCCGTACATGAGGCCGCGGAACATGTGCAGGTACACCACGATGAAGAACGCCGAGGCGCCCGTCGAGTGGATGTAGCGGATCAGCCAGCCCCACGGCACGTCGCGCATGATGTACTCGACCGATGCGAACGCTTGGTTCGCGTCGGGCTTGTAGTGCATGACCAGGAAGATGCCGGTGACGATCTGGATCACGAGAACCAGCATCGCCAGCGAGCCGAAGATGTACCAGAAGTTGAAGTTCTTCGGCGCGTAGTACTTGCCCCACTGGTCGTTCCACAGCTTGCTCAGCGGGAAACGGTTGTCGACCCAGTTCAGCAGCTTCTCGCCGGCCGGTGCATTGGGGGAAATCTCGTGGAATTCAGCCATGTTCTTCTTCCGCCTCAGGCCTTCTTGGAGTCTTCACCGATCAGGAGCTTGGTGTCCGACAGGTACATGTGCGGCGGCACCGGCAGGTTGTCGGGCGCAGGCTTGTTCTTGAAGACCCGGCCGGCCAGGTCGAAAGTGGAACCGTGGCAGGGGCAGAGGAAGCCGCCTTCCCAGTCGTTCGGCAGCGAAGGCTGCGGGCCGGCCTGGAAGCGGTCGGTCGGCGAGCAGCCCAGGTGGGTGCAGATGCCGACCACGACGAGCACGTCGGGCTTGATGGAGCGGTGCTCGTTCTGTGCGTACTTGGGGGTGAATTCGTCGGGGTGACGCTTGGAGAGGGGGTCGGCGAGCTGGCCGTCCAGCTTGGGGAGTTCGGCGATCTGCTGGGGGGAGCGCTTGAGGATCCAGACCGGCTTGCCCCGCCATTCGACGGTGATCTTTTCGCCGACCTTGAGTGCCGAGATATCGACCTCGACCGCGGCACCCGCAGCCTTGGCCTTCTCGGACGGCTGGAAAGTGCTCACGAACGGGATGGCGGTGGCCACGCCGCCCGCCACGCCGGCACAGCCTGATGCAATCAGCCAAGTCCGCTTGCTGGTGTCGATCCGGGTCGAGCCGGAATTCATGTCACTCATGGGGGGATCCTCTTGTCTTCTTCGCTGGAGCAGGAGTCAACCCGCGATTGTAGCGGGGCGCCAAAGGGATATTCAATGGCCGCCAGGCGCGTGGCCGGCGAACGACGGCGAGGCGCGCCGCGCATGCGGGCGCCCGCCTGGGGCGACAGGAGCCTGTCGCCGCGGGGACTTCAGTTCAGGAGGCCGTGCTGCATCGCCTCGTGGACCGCCTGGGTCCGCGACTTGACGGAGAGCTTGCGATAGATGCTCTTGGCGTGGAACTCGATGGTATTGACCGACAGGTACACCGCCTCGGCGATCTGCCTGTTGCTCCAGCCCTGCGCGATCAGGCGCAGCACCTTGAGCTCGCGCGGCGACAGCAGGTCCTGCGGCAGCCTGGAGTCGGGAGCCTCCTGCCGTTGTGGTGGCTGCTGCCGTTGCGATGGCTGGCCCTGCACGCGGATGGCCTCGATCGTGCGCGCCTTCGCGGATGCGGCGATCGAACCGAGGATGCGCCGCGCGATGCGCGAGTCCATCGGCGAGCCCCCGCGCTCGATCGAACGCAGCAGATAGGCAAGCTCCGCATCGTCGGATTCCGTCAGGAGATAGCCGATGGCGCCGGCGGCGATGGCTGCGTTCACCTGCTGCTGGTCATCGGCCGCCGACATGCCGACGCTCTCGATACGCGGATAGGTCTGGCGCACGTGGTGGAGCACAGCAACGCCGTCGTCGCCCGGCAGCCCCATGTCGACCAGCACGAGGTCATAAGGCAAGGCCGCCAGCAGATTGAAGGCCTCGGCACGGCCCGAGGCGACCACCACGCGGCGATGCGGCGCGAGGTCGCAGAGGATGCGCCGCATGCGATCGGCGGATGCAGCGGCGTCCGCAACGATCAGCGCGGCATGGAACACGCCGCCGTACAACTGCGCGACAGTCGGCGCCGGCCTCGCGGAGGCGGTGGTGTATGGGAAGTTCATTTCCATGTCCGCTCTCCTGCCCCCGCGCACCGGACTTCGTCCGCGCCGCATGCGCCGTCAATGCCCAAGAAAAAATTGATCACGCGACTTCCTCTGGCTCTGTGGCTACCCAGTGGGCAGCATCGAAATGTTGTCTTTCGTTTCAGATACCGCAGGAACGATGCCCACTCGGACGAACGTCGACGCACGCGACGCTTCGGCGCGTGTAGTACTTTGATTTCGTTGAAGAAATTGCTCGCAACGAGCTGAAAAACGAGGGCCGGCAAGGCCCTTCGGAAGGCCGTTTTCAGGCCGTTGTTACGTGCGAGTTACCGCGCGTGTTACGTAGCACCGCGACACGCGGAACGCGTGCGCGATCACGTCTCCAAACATCGGCAAGCGATTCATGCGATGCGCGCGAAGCCGCATGTACGTTGGCTTCGCGGGCCATGCATGCATTCGTCGATGCCGCATCGCTCGACATGCATACATCCATAACTACGGATCCCGGTGATGTTCAGCCAAGACCTCGATTCCTAGCATCGGTTGCATTGGGTAACTCGATGAAACCCAACCCTGCTTCCACGCGACGAGGGCGTGTGGAAGACCAGAAATGGCAACTGATTTCTTCAAGGAAGAAAGTCCAAATGACTACATCCCAGCGTCCCAGTGTTCGCTCTTTCATTGTTCGCCGTCCGGGCGTGAGCCAGCTTCTCGCTTCGGTGCTTCTTAGCGCAGGCTATGTCCTGACTTTGCCGGTGGCACATGCTCAGGTTCGCGTCGGCGGCAACAATGTCAACGTGACCGGGGGTCCCAACAACGGGCTACTGACTTCCGACGATGGCATCTCCACGCCCAACCTGACGGCAACGGACCTCACCGCGGGCACCATCACCTCGACCAACGGCACGATCAATACCCTGAGTTCGGGCAGCATCACGTCCGGCACGGTAGCGGCAGGCAGCATCACCGCAACGCGCGTCACCACCACCAGCCTGAGCGCAACCTCGGCCACGGCCACCAGCCTGACCTCCACCAGCATCAGCACGGCCACCCTCACAGCGGGCACTGTGTCTGCAGGCAGCATCTCTGCAGGCACCGTGTCTGCGGGCAGCATCACCTCCGGCACGGTGTCCTCGACCAACGTCACCACGACGAACCTTTCCGCCACCAGCGGCACCGTCGGCAACCTGACCTCCACAAGCATCAGCACGGGCACGCTCACCGCAGGCACCGTGTCCGCAGGCAGCATCACTGCCGGCACCGTGTCCTCGACCAACGTCACCACGACGAACGTCTCGGCGACCAGCGGCACGATCAATACGCTGAGCTCCGCCAGCATCACGGCCGGCACAGTCAGTGCCGGCAGCGTGACCACCGGCAGCGTGTCATCGAGCAACGGCACGATCCAGTCGCTGACCTCGACCAACATCCTGGCGACCGGCGTCACCTCGACGAATGTGCTGGCGACGGGCATCACCTCGACCAACATCGATGCCACCAACCTGACGTCGAACACCGGCAGCATCGCCACGCTGACCTCCACCAACGTCAGCACCACCAACCTGACGGCCTCGAACGGCACGATCAACACGGTGAGCTCGACGAACGTCAGCACCACCAACCTGACCGCGTCGAACGGCACCATCAACACGTTGAGTTCGGCCAACGTGAGCACGACGAACCTGACGGCCAGCAACGGCACGATCAACACGCTGAGCTCGGCGAACGTCAGCACCACCAACCTGACGGCGTCGAACGGCACCATCAACACGTTGAGTGCCACCAACGTCAGCACCACGGATCTGACCGCCAGCAACGGCACGATCAACACGTTGAGCGCCACCAACGTCAGCACGACGGACCTGACTGCCAGCAACGGCACCATCAACACGCTGAGTGCAACCAACGTCAGCACCACGGACCTGACTGCCAACAACGGCACGATCAATACGCTGAGCGCGACCAACGTCAGCACCACGGACCTGACCGCCAGCAATGGCACGATCAACACGCTGAGCGCCACCAACGTCAGCACCACGGACCTGACTGCCAACAACGGCACGATCAACACGCTGAGTGCAACCAACGTCAGCACCACTGACCTGACTGCCAACAACGGCACGATCAACACGCTGAGTGCGACCAACGTCAGCACCACGGACCTGACGGCCAACAGCGGCACCATCAACACGCTGAGCGCGACCAACGTCAGCACCACGGACCTGACCGCCAGCAATGGCACGATCAACACGTTGAGCGCCACCAACGTCAGCACCACGGACCTGACGGCCAACAGCGGCACGATCAATACGTTGAGCGCGACCAACGTCAGCACCACGAACCTGACGGCCAGCAACGGCACGATCAACACGTTGAGCTCGACCAACGTCAGCACGACGAACCTGACGGCCAGCAACGGCACGATCAATACGTTGAGCGCCACCAACGTCAGCACGACGAACCTGACGGCCAACACCGGCACCATCAACACCCTGAGCGCCACCAACGTCAGCACCACCAACCTGACGGCGAGCCGCGGCACGATCAACACGCTGAGCGCGACGAACGTCAGCACCACCAACCTGTCGGCCGCCAGCGCCACGGTCAACGCACTGACCGCGGGCACGGTCTCCGCCACGACGGTGAACGCGAGCACGGTGAACGCCACCACCGGCAACTTCCAGACGATCACGGCCGCCAACGGCAACATCACGGTGCTGAACACGCAGACCGGCAACATCACCACGATCAACGCCGTGACCGGCAACGTCACGACGCTGAATGCGGGCACGGTCAACGTCACCGGCAACGTGACGGCGGGCGGGACCATCACGGCGGGCAACGGCGTGGTCGCCAACGGCCGGGTGCAGAACGTGGCTCCGGGCGTCCTGCCGACGGATGCGGCCAACATCTCGCAGTTGAACCAGGTCCGCTCCGAGGTGCAGGACATGCGCAAGACCAGCAGCACCGGCGCGGCGATCGCGCTGGCTGCAGCCTCGGTGCCGGCGCTCGAAGCGGGCAAGAGCTTCGGCGTCGGGGTCGGCGTGGGCTCCTACGACGGCCGCTCGGCCATCGCGGCCGCCGCCAGCTTCCGCATCGGCGAAGGCGCGCAGATCAAGGTGAACATCGGCAGCGGCAACAACGGCAAGGTCGGCGGCGGCATCGGCGCATCCTGGTCCTGGTAGTCCGGTCCGGCACTCCCGTGGCGCCTGCGCGCCGCGGGAATGCCAGCGGTGCAACCCAAAGGCTGGCTCCTATACTGGGTGACCGGCCTTTTTCACTTGTACAGAAACCGGCATCCAGGCAGGCGGCCTCCGCCCTCCTATGACCCGTCCATCACACGGCTTCATGAACTCATCTTCTCTCGCCCCCGCTCCCTCCTCGCCGGCCGCGGACGCCGGGCAACTCCTGGAGCAGGGACTGGCGCTGCACCGGGTGGGGCGTTTCGCGGAAGCCATCCAGGTCTACGAGGCCCTGCTGTCGCGCTTTCCGGAACATGCCGACGCACTGCACCTGACGGGCGAGGCCTTGTACCGGCAGGGCCGGTCGAAGCTGGCGCTGAACTACGTGAACCGTGCGATCGCGCGTTCGCCGCACCACTTCTACTTCAACACCCGCGCGACGATCTTCATGCACATGGGCCTGCCGAACGAAGCGCAGCAGGACCTTCGCCGCGCGATCAAGACGCAGCCCCACTACCCCGAGGCCTACGTGAACCTCTCGGCGGTCTACCGGCAGCAGAAGAAGTTCCGGCAGGCGCGAGAAGCCGCCGCCGAGGCCACGCGGCTCGCGCCGCAGGCACCCGCGGCCTGGAACAACGCCGGCGCCATCGACATGGAGCAGGACCGCTTCGACGAGGCGATCGTGCAGTTCCGCCAGGCGCTGGCGCTGGACGGCAACTACGGCGCCGCGCACAAGAACATCGGCAAGATCCGCGCGCACCAGAAGGACTGGGCCGCCGCGCTCGACTCGTACGCGCACGCCGCCGCCGATCCGCTGGACTGCGAGGCCGCCTTCATGCTTTCCCGCGCGCTGCAGGCCTGCGGACGCATCGAGGAAGCCATCGAACCCATGCAGCGCGCCATGCGCAACTGGCCGGCCGAGGAGCGCCACAAGGCGCTGTCCGACCCCGAGGGCGTGGCCGCGCTCTACGGCGTGTGCGGCGCGCTCGAGGGCGTGTCGATGCGCTTCGCCGAATCGGCCGAGCTCTACAGGCTCGCGCTCGAAAGCCTGCCCGAGCACGAGCTGCTGCTGAACAACCTGGGCACGGCGAACTTCCGGCTCGGCCGCTTCGACACTGCCATCGAAGTGCTGAAGAAAGCGCTCGAAGGTACATCCGCGCCAGGTGCTCGCGCGCTGCAACCTGGGCGTGACCTACGTGATGGCTGGCCAGTCGAAGGAGGCCATCGCGGAGTTCGAACAGTGCCTGCGCGACGACCCCGACTTCATGCCCGCCATGGTGTGGATGCTGGGCGAGAAGGCGCACATCGCCGACTGGAACGGCGTGCCCGAACTGCGCGAGCGGATCGCGGCGCTGCTCGACAACCCGAGCAACGACCAGACGGTGTCGTCCTTCATCCTGATGTCGAACTACGACGACGCGCGCCGCCTCATGAACTGGACGCAGCGCTCCGCCCTGCTGGCCGACCGCAACGCGGCTATCAGGCCCTTTGCCGACGCGGGCGCGCGCCGCACGTCGCCGCGCATCCGCGTGGGCTACTACTCGTTCGACTTCCGCAACCATCCCGTAGCGCACCTGACGGCCGAGCTCTACGGCCAGCACGACCGCAAGGACTTCGAAGTCTTCGTCTACTCCTACGGTCCGGACGACGGCCATCCGGCGCGGGCACGCATTGCCGCGTCGGCCGAGCATTTCGTCGACCTGCAGGGCCAGTCGATCCAGCAGATGGCCGAGCGCATCCGCGAGGACGAGATCGACATCCTGGTCGACCTCTCGGGCGACACGCGCGGCGCCAAGCCGCAGGTGATGGCCTACCACGCGGCGCCCGCGCAGCTCATGTGGCTGGGCTACATGGGCACCAGCGGCACGCCCAACTACGACTACCTGGTGTCCGACAACTTCCTCTCGCCGCCGGGCACGGAAGACTGCTACTCCGAGAAACTGCTGCGCCTGCCCGAGACCTTCCAGGTGATCGACACCAGGCGCCCAGTCAATCCGCACAGGCCCACGCGCGCCGAGCACGGCCTGCCCGAGGACGCCTTCGTGCTGTGCAACTTCTCGCAGTCCTTCAAGATCCAGCCCGAGACCTTCGAGGCCTGGGTGCGCATCGTGCAGGGCATTCCAAACTCGGTGCTGTGGCTGGCGCAAGGCCCGAACGGCTTCGAGCAGAACCTGCGCGCGCAATGGGAGAAGGCGGGCCTGCCGGCCGAGCGCCTGATCGTGTCGCCGCGCATGCCGGTCGACCAGCACCTCGCGCGCATCGGCCTGGCCGACCTGTTCATCGACACCTTCCCCTACAGCAGCGGCGCCACCGCGAACGACGTGCTGTGGTCGGGCGTGCCGCTGCTGGCGCTCACGGGCACGACGATGGTGTCGCGCATGGCGGGCAGCCTGCTGCGTGCCATCGGGCTGCCGGAACTGGTGGCCGCGAGCCACGAGGAATACGTGCACAAGGCCGTCCACTACGCCACGCACCCCGATGAACTGGCCGACCTGCGCGGCCGGATCGCCGCGGCCAAGGACGCGCGCCGCGGCTACTTCGACACGCCGCGCTTCGTGCGCCACCTGGAAGACGGCTACCGGCAGATTGCCGCGCGCAGTCGTGAAGGTTTGCCGGCCGCGCATGTCGATGTGGCGCCGCGTGCGCTGGAGAAGTGAGCAATCGCGGGCATACTCGGCTCTCCTTCAACAGCAGAGCTCCAGCAGCCTTTTGAATCATGAGCATCCTCAGTGAATTCAAGGAATTTGCCGTCAAGGGCAACGTCATCGACCTCGCGGTCGGCGTGATCATCGGCGCCGCCTTCGGCAAGATCGTCGACTCGCTCGTGGCCGACATCATCATGCCGCTGGTAGGCGTGGTGTTCGGCAAGCTCGACTTCTCGAATCTCTATGTCGTGCTGGGCACCGTGCCGCCAGGTGTGACGAACACGCTGGCAGACCTGAAGAAGGCAGGCGTCCCGGTGCTGGCGTACGGCAACTTCATCACCATCGCGGTCAACTTCGTGATCCTCGCCTTCATCATCTTCATGATGGTCAAGCAGATCAACCGCCTGAAGCGCACCGAGGAGCCGGCCCCCGCCGCAGCACCCGAAACGCCCGAAGACGTGGTGCTGCTGCGCGAGATCCGCGACAGCCTCAAACGCTCCTGATCAAACGCCCCCGAGCACCCGGGCCATGCGCAGCGCCTCCACGAGGCTGGACGCATCGGCCCGCCCCGTTCCGGCAATGTCGAACGCGGTGCCGTGATCGGGGCTGGTGCGCACCAGCGGCAGCCCCAGCGTCACGTTCACGCCCTTCTCCACCCCCAGGTACTTGACCGGGATCAGTCCCTGGTCGTGGTACATCGCGACCACCACGTCGAATTCGCCGCTGGACGGCACGCCGTTCCTGGCGCGAGCGCGCATGAAGATGGTGTCGGGCGCGTGAGGCCCGCTGGCGTCGATGCCCTCGGCGCGCGCGGCCTCGACGGCCGGCGCGATGATCTCCCGCTCTTCCGAACCGAAGAGCCCGCCCTCGCCCGCATGCGGATTGAGGCCCGCCACGCCGACGCGCGGCGCGCGGCCCAGCGCATGGCTCAGCGCGCGGTGCGTGATGCGCAGCGTCTCCAGCACGCCCTCGAAGCGCACCGCCTCGATGGCCTTGCGCAGCGACATGTGGATGCTGACGAGCACGGTGCGCAGCTCGTCGTTGGCCAGCATCATGCGCACCGGCACGTCGGCCACCGTGCGGCCCAGGTGCGCGGCCGCCTCGGCCTGCAGCAGCTCGGTATGGCCGGGGTACGGAAAGCCGGCGGCCGACAGCGCCTCCTTGTGCAGCGGCGCGGTCACGATGGCGCCGATCTCGCCGCGCAGCGCGGCCCGTGCGGCCCACACCACGCATTCGCCCGCCACGCGGCCGGCTTCGGCGCTGATGCGGCCCGTTTCGACGTGCGAAGGCGGCGCGATCACCTGCAGCACCGGAATGCAGCCCGGCGGCACGGTCGCGGCCTCGGCGACGGATTCGATCTCCAGCACCGGCCAGCCCGGCCGGCCGTCTGCTGCCAGCGCCTGCGACGCCTTGCGCAGCGTGCCCACGTCGCCGGCGACGAAAGCGCCACGCGTCGCTTCGGGTGCGTCGCGGAAGGCCTTGACGATGATCTCGGGGCCGATGCCGGCGGGGTCGCCCAGCGTGATGGCGATGGGGCCGCTCATTGGAAAGGCACCTCCGTGCTGCGCGCCGCGCTCATGCCGGGTTGTCGATGTCGATGAACTCGTGCTTCAGCCCGAGCTGCGCCGCCACGTGCCCGGCCACCGCCGGCGCGCCGTAGCGCTCGGTGGCGTGGTGCCCGCAGGCCAGGAAGGCCACGCCCATCTCCCGCGCGTAGTGGGCCTGCGGCTCGGATATTTCGCCGGTGATGAAGGCATCGGCGCCGGCCGCGATGGCGGCCTCGAAGTAGCCCTGCGCGCCGCCCGTGCACCAGGCCACGTTCCGGATGGGACGATGCGCCGTGTCGACGAGGGTGACCGGCCGCTTCAGCACGCTCTCGACATGCGTGGCGAGCGCCTTGGCGCTGCCGAAGCTCTCGCCGCTTTCCGGCGCGCCGAGAAAGCCCAGCTCCTGCTCGCCGAAGCGCCCGGCCGAGCCGGCATGCGCCACGAGCCCCAGCTTCAGGCCGAGCTGGGCGTTGTTGCCGAGTTCGGGGTGCGCATCGAGCGGCAGGTGGTAGGCGAAGAGGTTGACGTCGTCGCCCAGAAGCAGGCCCAGTCGCTGCTTCATCCAGCCGGTGACGCAGCCGTCCTGGCCGCGCCAGAACAGGCCGTGGTGGACGAAGATGGCGTCGGCTTCGGCGCTGATCGCGGCCTCGATCAGCGCGCGGCTGGCGGTCACGCCCGAGACGATCTTGCGGACCACGGTGCGCCCTTCGACCTGCAGGCCGTTGGGTCCGTAGTCCTTGAAGCGCCCGGGGGCCAGCAGCAGGTCGAATGCGTGAAGCAGTTCGTGGCGGGTGGTGCTCATCGCGCCATTGTCGCGCCGCGCGCGGGGGCCACGCCACCGTCGCGCATCGCATGGCCGCGCGCGGCCATGGGCAGCAGAGCCAGCAGGAAGCCCAGCGCGGCCAGCGCCGCCACGTAGTGCGCGGGCGCCATCGTGTCGCGCTGCAGCCAGAGCGTGAGGATCACCGGCGTGAGCCCGCCGAACACCGCGTACGACATGTTGTAGGCGAACGAGAGCCCGGTAAAGCGCACCGGCGCCGGGAAAGCGCGCACGCCGGCGATCGGCACGGTGGCGATGGTGCCCACGAACAGGCCCACCAGCCCGTAGTGCCAGAAGAGCGTGGCCGGGGTGCCGGGCAGGCCGCTGTAGAACAGGTAGGCGGTGACGAACAGCCCGCCCCAGCCGATCAGCATCACGGTGCGGGTGCCGATGCGGTCGCTCGCCCAGCCGGCCAGCACGCAGCCCAGCGTCAGGGTGAGCGTGGCGAGCGCGTTGGCCTCCAGCGCCATCGCGGCGGGAATGTGATGCACCTTCTGCAGGTAGGTGGGCGTGTAGAGCACCACGACCACGATGGCGGCCGACAGCACCCAGGTCAGCAGCGCGACGTAGACGCAGGCCAGCCGATGCTCGCGCAGCACGGTGCGCAGCGGCAGCTCGCGCGCGGAGCTGCGGCGGCCGGCCAGTTCCTTGAACACCGGCGTCTCATGCAGGAAGCGGCGCAGGTACACCGACACCAGCCCGAACACGCCGCCCAGGATGAACGGGATGCGCCAGGCGAAGTCGCTCACCTGCTCGGGCGAATAGTGGCGGTTGATGGCCACCGCGATCAGCGAGCCCAGCAGGATGCCGCCGGTGATGCCCGAAGTCAGCACGCCGATGCCCAGGCCGTAGCGCTTTTCCGGCACGTGCTCGCCCACGAACACCCAGGCCCCAGGCATCTCGCCGCCGATGGCCGCGCCCTGCAGCACGCGCATCGCCAGCAGCAGCAGCGGCGCCGCCACACCGATGCTCGCGTAGGTCGGCAGCAGGCCGATCACCAGCGTGGGCGCCGCCATCAGGAAGATCGACAGCGTGAACATACGCTTGCGGCCGAAGATGTCGCCGAAATGCGCGATGACGATGCCGCCCACCGGACGCGCCAGGTAGCCGGCGGCGAAGATGCCGAAGGTCTGCAGCTGGCGCAGCCAGTCGGGCATGTCCGTGGGGAAGAAAAGCGCTCCCAGCACGGTGGCGAAGAACACGTAGATGACGAAATCGTAGAACTCCAGCGTGCCGCCGAGGGCGGACAGGCCGAGGGTCTTGTAGTCGCTCGAACCGAGCGTGCGCGCCGGTGCCGGCTGCGCGCCGTCCGGGAAGTTTGCTTCTGAAGTCATGGCTGGCAGGGAGGTCTTGGCCGCGCGCCAGCCGCAAGGCCGGGTGAGAAGACGAAGAATGGCGCGCTGCGGGCGAAATGCCTGCCGCTTCCACCGGGTGGGCAGCGCGGGAGGCCGGAAAAGCCCGGACCGGATGGGTCCGACCCGCAATGCTAGGTGTTAACCCGGGTTTACGTACACAGTAAGTCTTAATCTCGACCTCGGCGAGCGGTTTCTGGTCGATGCGGTTGAGGGACAATTGACAACATTGCCGCGTTGCACTGCGGCTTCCAACGTCTTTTTCACCAATCTTTCATGAAACGCACCTGGCTGCTCTTCGCCCAAGCCGTGACCGTCCTGCTGGCGGCCTACTTCGTCGTCGCGACGCTCAAGCCCGAATGGCTCAACAAGCGCGCGACCTCGCTGGGCGGCGTGGTGTCGATCGTCGAAGCCCCGGCCGGCAACAACCCGGGCGTAGCTGCGCCCGGCAGCCTGAGCGTGCCGGCCAAGAAGGCCTCGCCGGCCGTGGTGAGCATCAACACGAGCAAGGCCGCGCAGCGCCATCCGCGCAGCAACGACCCGTGGTTCCGCTTCTTCTTCGGCGATCAGGACGACCAGCCGCAGGTGGGCCTGGGCAGCGGCGTGATCGTGAGCCCCGACGGCTACATCCTCACCAACAACCACGTGGTGGAAGGCGCCGACGAAATCGAGGTGACGCTCAACGACAGCCGCCACGCACGCGGCAAGGTGATCGGCACCGACCCCGACACCGACCTGGCCGTGCTGAAGATCGAGCTCGACAAGCTGCCGGTGATCGTGCTGGGCGACTCCGACGCGCTGCAGGTGGGCGACCAGGTGCTGGCCATCGGCAACCCCTTCGGCGTGGGCCAGACCGTGACCAGCGGCATCGTCTCGGCGCTGGGCCGCAACCAGCTGGGCATCAACAACTTCGAGAACTTCATCCAGACCGACGCGGCCATCAACCCCGGCAACTCGGGCGGCGCGCTGATCGACGTCAACGGCAACCTGCAGGGCATCAACACCGCGATCTACTCCCGCTCGGGCGGCAGCATGGGCATCGGCTTCGCCATTCCGGTGTCGATGGCCAAGATCGTGCTCGAAGGCATCGTCAAGGAAGGCCAGGTGCGCCGCGGCTGGATCGGCGTGGAGCCGAGCGACCTGTCGCCCGAACTGGCCGAGACCTTCGGCGTGAAGGCCGACTCCGGCGTGATCATCACCGGCGTGCTGCAGAACGGCCCCGCCGCCAAGGCCGGCATCCGCCCGGGCGACGTGATCACCTCGGTGGGCGAGAAGAAGACGGACAACGTGCAGGCGCTGCTGACGGCAGTGGCCGGCCTGAAGCCGGGCAGCACCTCGCGCTTCGCGCTGCAGCGCGGCAGCGACAAGATGGAACTGGACGTGACGCCGGGCCTGCGGCCGAAGAGCCCGGTGCGGCAGGTGCCCCCGAATCAGCAGGAATAAAAAAGAAAAAGCCCGGGTGCAAGGCCCGGGCTGGCTGAACGATCGGCGCCCGGGTCAGCTGCTCGAAGCCGAGTCGGTGCCGCTGCTCTCTTCGTCTTCCGGCTTCCTGCCGGTGCTCGCGAAATACTTGGCGCCGATGATGCCCACCTCGTAAAGCAGGCACATCGGCACCGCCAGCGCCAGCTGCGACACCACGTCGGGCGGTGTGAGCACCGCGGCGACGACGAACGCGACCACGATGAAGTAGCCCCGGAACGAGCGCAGCTTCTCGATGGTCACCATCTCGAAGCGCACCAGCAGCATCACGACGATCGGCACCTGGAACGCCACGCCGAAGGCGATGTAGAGCGACAGGATCGCCTCGACGTACGAGGAGATGTCGGGCGTAGCCTGCACCGCCGCCGGCGCGAATCGCTGGATGAAGCTGAACATCTTGTCCAGCACGAACAGCTGCACGAAGGCGATGCCGGCATAGGCGAGCAGGCTGCCGAAGAAGATCAGCGGCAGCGCGAAGCGCTTTTCATGGCTGTAGAGGCCCGGCGCGATGAACATCCAGGCCTGGTACATGAGCCAGGGGAGCGCCAGCAGCACGGCAGCCATCATCAGCACCTTGAGCGGCACGAAGAACGGCGAGAAGACGCCGATGGCGATCAGCTTCGCATCGTGCGGCATGTGCGCCTTGATCGGCATCGCGATCAGGTCGATCAGCCCGCCGGGGCCGGGCCAGATGGCCAGCAGGATGCCCGCGACCACGAGGCCGTAGACGCAATAGAGCAGGCGGTCGCGAAGCTCGACCAGGTGCGCGACGAATGGCTGTTCGGTGCCCGCGAGTTCGTCTTCTTTGTCTTTGCTCTTGCTGTCGGAATCGGCCATTGGGGAAAGAAGAAGATAGCGTGTCGCCGGCCGACGCTCGAAGAGCGCGGAAATGGGAGCCCGGCCGTTAGTTGATCTTGTGCGGGCGGAAGCGCGCGACGCGCGCGGCGCCCGAGAGCGCCTTGGTGCGCACGCCGTTGCGCGCCTTGTACCACTGCGGCGTGGCGCCCTGCTTCAGGCGCCAGTTCTTGCGGGGGTGCTTGTAGACCGGCGGCGGTGGCGGCTCGGGTTCGGCCAGCGCCGAGAGGGTTTCGCCCGAACCGCTGAACTGCTTTTCGAACTCGCTCGCGCCGGTGTGGATGCTGTGCTCGACGTCGCGTGCCGCATCCTCGACCGTGGTCTTCATCTTGCGGAGCTCGTCGAGCTCCATCGAGCGGTTGACTTCGGCCTTGACGTCGTTCACGTAGCGCTGCGCCTTGCCCAGCAGCGTACCGACGGTGCGGGCCACGCGCGGCAGCTTCTCCGGGCCGATGACGATCAGCGCCACGACGCCGATCAGCGCCAGCTTCTCAATGCCGAGGTCGAGCACGTGCTGCTGCCCGTGCTCAGGACTTCTGACGCGCTTCGACGTCGATCGCCGACTTGTCGCTGTTGGCCGGCTGGCCGGTCACTTGCTGGGCCGGGGCCGACGGGGCGGCCGGGTCGGACGAGGAACCGTCCTTCATGCCGTCCTTGAAGCCCTTGACGGCGCCGCCAAGGTCCGAACCCATGTTCCGCAGCTTCTTGGTGCCGAAGATCATGACCACGACGAGCAGCACGATCAGCCAGTGCCAGATGGAAAAAGAACCCATGGAGAACTCCTAAGAATGTGTCCGATTTTAGTCGGGCGGAATGTGACAGTTTGGCTTAATGCCGCTCAGCCGCGAAGCCACGGCCGGGGGCCACCCATGACATGGACATGGAGATGGTGGACCTCCTGCCCGCCCTCGGCGCCAGTATTGACCACGACGCGGTAGCCGCCGTCAGGATAGGGCCTGCAGCCCTGCTCCAGCGCCAGCTTGGGCGCCAGGGTCATGATCTTGCCCATGAGCGCCGAATCCTCGGGCGTCAGCTGAGCCATCGAGGGAATGTGCTTCTTGGGCACCAGCATGAAATGCACCGGCGCCCAGGGCGCGATGTCGTGGAAGCCGAACAGGTCTTCGTCCTCGTAGACCTTGCGGGAGGGGATCTTGCCCTCGATGATTTTGCAGAAGACGCAGTTCGGATCAGATGACATCTTTGGGTTCCATGGGACGGCTGTCGTTCATCCGGATCATGCCCTTCACGATCCGGTAGAGGAACCACAGCGAGATCAGGCTCCAGGCGATCCAGCCCGGCACGAAGAGCAGCAGCCAGAGCCACGAAGTCAGGATGTACAGCAGCCCCGCCCACAGCACCGAGCGGATGCGCCAGCTGAAATGCGAGGCCTGCCAGGTGCCGGCCGCGTCGTCGCGCTTGACGAAGTCGATCACCAGGGCGATCAGCAGCAGCAGCACGGAGGCCTGTGCCCCCGGCACGACGGCGCCGATGGCCACGATCAGGTGCAGGATGTAACTGACCCAGCCCCAGGTCTTGAGGGAGTCGTCGGGTTCCACGTTCACGATGTCGTTGGCCATGGCGGGTGTCCTTTCAATCGTTGGGGGCTTCGGCTTCCCGTGCCTTCACCTTGCGCAGCGCCTTTTCCTCGATGCCGCTGGTGCCTTCGCGGCGCTCCAGTTCGGCCGTGACGTCGGACGGGGAAAAACCGTAGTGCGCCAGCGCCACCATGGTGTGGAACCACAGGTCGGCCACTTCGTTCACTATTTTCGAGCGGTCGCCGCCGTGGTCGGCGTCCTTGGCGGCCATCACGACCTCGGTGGCCTCCTCGCCGATCTTCTTGAGGAAGGCGTCGGGGCCCTTGTGCAGCAGGCGCGCGACATAGCTTTTCTCGGGGTCGCCGCCACGTGCCGGCAGGCGGCTTTCGATGACCGCGGCCAGGCGGGCGAGCGCGTCGGAGGTGCTGTCGTTGTTCACTGTGGCCGTCACTTGTAGATCGATTCCGGGTCTTTCAAGACGGGTTCGACCGCCGTCCACTGGCCCTTTTCGTACTTGTTGAAGAAGCAGCTGTGGCGCCCGGTGTGGCAGGCGATGCCGGGCTCGTGGCCGAGCTGGGTGACCTTGAGCAGCACCACGTCGCTGTCGCAGTCCAGGCGGATCTCGTGCACGGTCTGCACGTGGCCCGACTCCTCGCCCTTGAACCACAGCTTGTTGCGCGAGCGGCTGAAATACACCGCGCGGCCCAGCTCGGCGGTCTTCTCGAGCGCCTCGCGGTTCATCCAGGCGAACATCAGCACGTCGTTGCTGCCCTGTTCCTGCGCGATCACGGGCACCAGGCCGTTCGCGTCCCACTTCACTTCATCGAGCCAGTTCATGGACGGTATTGTCGGGGATGGCCAAAGACCCTCGAACAGTCGTTCGGCGGGCCTCCGGCAGGGTCATTCAGCGGTCGATGCGCACGGGAATGCCCCGCGCGGCCATGCGAGCCTTGGCCTCGCCCACCGTGTGCTCGCCGTAGTGGAAGATGCTCGCGGCCAGCACCGCGTCGGCGCCGCCGGTCTGGATGCCGTCGGCCAGGTCGTCCAGGCTGCCCACGCCGCCCGAGGCGATCACGGGCACGTTCACGGCGTTGCTCACCGCGCGGGTCAGCTCCAGGTCGAAACCGCTCTTGGTGCCGTCGCGGTCCATGCTGGTCAAGAGGATCTCGCCGGCGCCGCGGCGGGCCATCTCGGCGGCCCATTCGACGGCGTCCAGGCCGGTGTTCTTGCGCCCGCCGTGGCTGTACACGTCCCAGCCCGCGCCGCGCGTGGCGGCCTCCTCGGGGCTGCGGCGCTTGGCGTCGATGGCGACCACGATGCACTGCGAGCCGTATTTCTGCGATGCGTCGCTGATCACCTGCGGATCGGCGATGGCGGCCGAGTTGAAGCTGGTCTTGTCGGCCCCGGCATTGAGCAGCCGGCGCACGTCGGCCACGGTGCGCACGCCACCGCCCACCGTCAGCGGAATGAAAACCTGCGAGGCCACGGCCTCGATGATCGGCAGGATCAGGTCGCGGCCGTCGCTGGTGGCGGTGATGTCGAGGAAGGTGAGTTCGTCGGCGCCCTGCGCGTTGTAGCGCGCGGCGATCTCGACCGGATCGCCCGCATCGCGCAGTTCGACGAAGTTGACGCCCTTGACGACGCGGCCGCCGGTGACGTCGAGGCAGGGAATGATGCGTTTGGCAAGCATGGTGTGTAAGTAACCGGTGGGGTAATCAGAGAACGCGCAGCTGCTGCCAGCCGAGCCATTGGGCGCCGGGCGCGAGCAGCGCGGGCTCGTCGATGCGGGCCGCCTCGACGCAGAGCATGTGGCGATAGCCGTCTTCGGGCATGTCGGCGAGTTTCGCACCGAGCACGGCGCCGGGGTTCCAGACCACGGTTTCGGTGCAGGTGGGGCTCTGGGCGATTTCGACCGTGCCGCCGGGCTGCGCCAGCTGCAGCGGCCGGGCGGCAGCGCCGTAGACGCTGTCGAATTCGGCGTCGAAGTGCAGCGCCTCTGCCTTTTCGGCATAGCGCTCGTCGGTCAGCGAATCCCAGCGATTGGCGCCCTGGAGGCCCTTCAGGCGCGCTTCGGCGATGTCGTCGACGCGCAGGTAGGTGTGCAGCGCCGCGGTGAAGGACCAGGGCGCAACGTCGGTGTTGACGAGCGTGAGCGCCGTGCGCAGCCCGCCGGGGCTCAGCGTTGCGTCCAGCCGTGCCTCGAAAGAGTGCGGCCAGAGCTTGCGCGTGGCTTCGTTGTCGCGCAGCGCCAGGCGCAGGGTCTGGGGGGCGTCGGAAGGGGCGTTTTCCCAAGGCAAATTGCGCATGAAGCCATGCTTGGGCAGCATGCCGCGCTGGTTAAACTGCGGGCAGCAAATGGGTATGCCGCCGCGGATGGCGGCCTGTCCGTCGAACACCGCGCGCGGGCTCAGGTAGAGCCTTTCCACGGCGTCGGCCGTGGTCCACGACAGCACATGGGCGCCATGCAATGCGACGGTGAGGGTGCTTCCGTCCGCGCCCGTGGCGCGCATGGCGGGCTGGCCGCGGAACTCGATCAGGCTGGTTTCCATGTGAGGAATTGTAGGCAGCGCCCGTGCGGTGGCACGGAACTGGCATCCCGGGCCATTGCGCGGCCGGGGCCTTCTTGGATACCCTGTGGCGGCTTGCATCGGGAGACAAGGTGCAACTCGGTCCCGCGTACCCGAAAGAATCACTCTCACACGACAAAAGGGGATACGAATGAAGAAGCTGCCGATGGCCGCATGGATCCTGATCGCGATGGTGCTGGGCATCATCGTCGGCTACATGATCTTCACCAGCTTTCCGGACAAGAAAGCCGCCAAGGAAATCGCAGACTACGTCTCCATCGTCTCGGACGTCTTCCTGCGCCTCATCAAGATGCTGATCGGCCCGCTGGTGTTCTCCACGCTGGTGGTGGGCATCGCGCATATGGGCGACGCCAAGTCGGTCGGCCGCGTGTTCGGCAAGGCCATCGGCTGGTTCCTCACCGCGTCGCTGATCTCGCTGGTGATCGGCCTGGTCATGGCCAACCTGCTCAAGCCCGGCGAGAACCTCGGGCTGCCGTTGCCTGACATCGGCGCCTCCGCCAACCTCGCCACCTCGAAATTCACGCTGAAGGACTTCGTGAGCCACACGGTGCCCAAGTCCTTCGTGGAGGCCATGGCCAACAACGAGATCCTGCAGATCGTGGTGTTCTCGATGTTCTTCGGCGTGGCGCTGGCCTCGCTGGGCGACAAGGCCAAGACGCTGGTCGCCGCCATCGAGGAGCTTTCGCACGCGATGCTCAAGATCACCGGCTACGTGATGAAGCTCGCACCGCTGGCCGTGCTGGCCGCAATGGCCGCCACCGTGGCCGTCAACGGCCTGGGCATCCTGCTGAAGTTCGCGGTGTTCATGGGCGACTTCTACCTGGGCCTGTTCGTGCTGTGGGGCGTGCTGATCCTGGCGGGCTTCCTGTTCCTCGGCCCGCGCGTGTTCAAGCTGCTGGTGCTCATCAAGGAGGCCTTCCTGCTGTCGTTCGCCACGGCCAGTTCGGAAGCTGCTTATCCGAAGATCCTGCAGGCGCTCGATCGTTTCGGCGTGAAGCGCAAGATCTCCAGCTTCGTGATGCCGATGGGCTATTCGTTCAACCTCGACGGCTCGATGATGTACTGCACCTTCGCCGTGCTCTTCATCGCGCAGGCCTACAACATCCACATGCCGATCAGCACGCAGATCACGATGCTGCTGATCCTCATGCTCACCTCCAAGGGCATGGCAGGCGTGCCGCGCGCCTCGCTGGTGGTGATTGCAGCCACGCTGAACCACTTCGACATTCCAGAGGCCGGCCTGCTGCTGATCCTGGGCGTGGACACCTTCCTCGACATGGGCCGCTCGGCCACAAACGCGGTGGGCAACTCCATCGCCACGGCGGTGGTTGCCAAGTGGGAGGGCGAGCTGCTTTCCGAGAGCGACGCCGAAGTCAACGCCAAGGCGCTCGACGAGGAGGCCAACGCCACCCTCGCCCACCCGGCGCACGCCTGAGCGGAAGCGAAGAAAAGCCATGAAGCGCATCGGCATGCTGCCATCCGCTTTCCCCTCCCTCTTCGCCGCGCTGCTGGCGGTCGTGGTTCTCGCGGTCCTGCCGGCAGGGCCGGCGCAGGCGCAGGAACTCACCGGCACGCTGGCCAAGGCCCGTGAGAGCGGCACCATCGCCATCGGCTACCGCGAGTCGTCGGTGCCGTTCTCATACCTCAATGCGCGCAACGAGCCCATCGGCTATTCGATCGAGCTGTGCCGCGCGCTGGTGACGGCCATCGAGGACGCGGTGAACAGGAGCCTCACGATCAAGTGGGTGCCCGTTACCTCCGATTCGCGGATCGACGCGGTCGTGAGCGGCAAGGTCGACCTGGAGTGCGGCTCCACCACCAACAACCTCGAGCGCCAGAAGCGCGTGAGCTTCTCGCCCACGATGTTCGTCTCCGGCACCAAGGTGCTGGTGAAGAAGGGCTCGCCGATCAAGTCGTTCCGCGACCTCGCCAACCGCAAGGTGGCCGTGACCGCGGGCACCACCAACGAGAAGACGCTGCGCGAGCTCTCGCAGAAGTTCAAGCTGAACATCGACCTGCAGGTGGCGCGCGATCACGCTGAATCCTTCGGGCTCGTGAAGAGCGGCCAGGCCGACGCCTTCGCCACCGACGACGTGCTGCTCTACGGCCTGATCGCCAAGGACGCAGCCAAGGCCGACTACGAGGTGGTCGGCGACTTCCTCTCCTACGACCCCTACGGGATCATGTACCGCAAGGGAGATCCGCAGCTCAACAAGGTGGTCGTCGACACCTTCCAGGTGCTGGCCGAAGACGGCGAGATCGAGCGCCAGTACAAGCGCTGGTTTTTGCGCAAGCTTCCGTCGGGGGAAAGCATCAACCTGCCGATGAGTGCCCAGCTGGAAACCATCATCCAGACGATGTCGGTGAAGGCCGAGTAGCCAGGCTCGCTATCTTGCGGGCCACTCCCATCGCGGAATCTCGCTCATGTCGAGGTTCGCGATGCGGGTCTCGCCAAAGCGCTTCTCCAGCACCACCGGCTGCATGCCGTCGCTGTCGTCCAGCGCCGAAATGAGCCGCGCCGCGTGCGACACCACGATCACCTGCGAATGCCGCGCGGCCTGCGCGATGAGGCGGCCCAGCGCGGGAAGCAGATCGGGGTGCAGGCTGGTTTCGGGTTCGTTGAGTACCAGCAGCGCGGGCGGGCGTGGTGTGAGCAGCGCCGCGATCCACAGCAGGTAGCGCAGCGTGCCGTCGGAGAGCTCGGCGGCCGTCAGGGGCCTCAGCAGGCCGTGCTGGTGCATCAGCGTCTCGAAGCGATCGCCGGTTGCCTGGATTTCGATGCGTGCGCCGGGAAAGGCGTCGTCCACGGCGCGGTCGAGCGCTTCGCCGTCACCGATCTCGCGGATGGTCTGCAGCGCGGCGGCCAGGTCGGCGCCGTCGTTGGCCAGCACCGGCGTGTAGGTGCCCAGCTGCGGCTGGCGCGCCGGCGCCTCGGCGTCGGAGCGGAAGTGGTCGTAGAAGCGCCAGGAGCGCATCTGCTCGCGCAGCGTGAGCATCTCGGGCGCGTCGCGCGGGTCGGCGTGCTCGGTCATCATGCTGGCGAAGGCGGGAATCGGCCGGCCGACGGCCTGCCAGCCCTTGCCCTCGCGCAGCCGCAGGGCCGCGCCCTTGCGGTCGACCAGCTGCGTGGACGGCCGCAGCAGCGGGCCGCTCCAGATGGCCTCGTGCTTGATCTGCGGGTCGTGCGAAAAGGCGGTGGAGGGAACGGGCGGCGGCAGGCCGATGTCGATGGCGTAGCCGAAGTCTTCCGCCTCGGCACCGGCAAAGCCCAGCTTGAGCGCCACGGGCTCGCTGCGCGTGGTGCCCTGCACCGGCACGTCGCCGCGCAGCATGGCGGCCGAGAAGCGCTCAGGCCCGGCCCACAGCGTGGATGAAAGCCCGCCTTCGCGCACCAGCGAGCGGATCACGCCCCCGTTGGCGATGTCGGCCAGCAGGCGCATCGCCCGGTACACGCTGGACTTGCCGCTGCCGTTGGGCCCGGTCACGACCGTGAGCCGGCCCAGCGGCACGGTCAGCTGCCGCAGCGATCGGTAATTGGCGATGGCGAGCGCGGAAAGCACGCGCTGCGCGATGGAGGCGTCAGGCGGCCAGTTCGTCCGCACGGGCCTGCGCGGCGGCGAAGTCGAGGTCGCCCGAGTAGATGGCGCGGCCGCAGATCACGCCCTCGACGCCGTCGGACTCGACGGCGCAGAGCTGGTCGATGTCGGCCATGTTCGACAGGCCGCCCGAGGCGATCACCGGGATGGTCAGCGCCTGGGCCAGCTTGACGGTGGCCTCGATGTTGATGCCCGAGAGCATGCCGTCGCGACCGATGTCGGTGTAGATGATCGACTCGACGCCGTAGTCCTCGAACTTCTTGCCCAGGTCGGCCACCTCGTGGCCCGTGAGCTTGCTCCAGCCGTCGGTGGCGACCTTGCCGTCCTTGGCGTCCAGGCCCACGATGATGTGGCCGCCGAAGGCGCTGCAGGCGTCCTTCAGGAAACCGGGGTTCTTGACCGCGGCGGTGCCGATGATCACGTAGCGCAGGCCGTCGTCGATGTAGCGCTCGATGGTGTCGAGGTCGCGGATGCCGCCGCCGAGCTGCACCGGGATGTCGTCGCCCACCTCCTTCAGGATCGCCTTGATCGCCGCGTGGTTCTGCGGCTTGCCGGCGAAGGCGCCGTTCAGGTCGACCAGGTGCAGCCGCCTCGCGCCGGCGTCGACCCACTTGCGCGCCATGGCGGCGGGGTCTTCGCTGAAGATGGTGGACTGATCCATGTCGCCCTGCTTGAGGCGAACGCAGTGGCCGTCTTTGAGATCAATGGCGGGAATGAGGAGCATGGAAGTGACGCGAGTGTGCGGAAACCGGGCTGTGAGAGGTTCGGCCCGGTCGGAAAAATAGGTTCAGGGTTTCCAGTGGAGGAAATTGCGATAGAGCTGCAACCCGTGGTCCGCACTCTTCTCCGGGTGGAACTGGGTTGCAAAAATGTTATCGCGTGCGATGGCCGCGGTAAAGCTCGCGCCGTATTCCGCCTCGCCCACACTGTGTTTGGGGTCGGCCGGGCGGGCATAGAAGCTGTGCACGAAATAGAAATAGCTCAGGTCGGGAACCCCCGCCCACACCGCGTGCGGCTGGGCCTGCCGAACCTGGTTCCAGCCCATCTGTGGCACCTTGAAGCGGCTGCCGTCGGGCTGCAGGCGGCCGGCCAGGTCGAACTTGACCACCTCGCCGGGAATGAGGCCCAGGCCGTCGGTCGGACCTTCGTCGCTGCGCGACAGCATCATCTGCATGCCCACGCACACGCCGAAGAGCGGCTTGCTCGCCGCCGCCTCGAGCACCGATTCCTGCAGGCCGGAGTCACGCAGCTCGCGCATGCAGTCGGGCATCGCGCCCTGCCCCGGCAGAACCACGCGGGTGGCCTTGCGGACCACGTCCGGGTCGGAGGTGACGAACACCTCCACGCCGACCTGGTCGGCCGCATGGCGCACGGCCTGCGACACGGAGTGCAGGTTGCCCATGCCGTAGTCGACGACCGCGACGGTGTTTGCTGCTACAGATTTCATAGCTTTCAGGCCGCCGTCCTCAGAGCGAGCCCTTGGTCGACGGGATCATCCCCGCCGAGCGCGGATCGAGCTCGAGAGCGCCTCGCAAGGCGCGCGCGAAGGCCTTGAACACCGTCTCGCACTGGTGGTGCGCGTTGACGCCCTTGAGGTTGTCGATGTGCAGAGTGACGAAGGCGTGGTTCACGAAGCCCTGGAAGAACTCGTAGGTGAGCTGGCTGTCGAAGGCGCCGATCATCCCGCTGGTGAAGGGCACGTGCATCACCAGGCCCGGGCGGCCCGAGAAGTCGATGACAACGCGGCTCAGGGCTTCGTCGAGCGGCACGTAGGCGTGGCCATAGCGGCGGATGCCCTTCTTGTCGCCCACGGCCTTGGCCACGGCCTGACCCAGCGTGATGCCGACGTCTTCCACGGTGTGGTGGCCGTCGATGTGCAGGTCGCCCTGGCAGTCGATCTCGAGGTCGATCAGCCCGTGGCGGGCGATCTGGTCGAGCATGTGGTCGAAGAAGCCGATGCCGGTGGAGAGCTTGGCCTTGCCGGTGCCGTCGAGGTTGACGCTGACGGTGATCTTGGTCTCGGCGGTGTTGCGGGTGACCGTCGCAATGCGATCGGCGGCACCCGCGAGGGCCGTGGTGGTGGGGGTGGTCATAGTGAGGCTTCGAGTGCCGCGAGCATCCGCGCATTCTCGTCGGCCGTTCCGACGGTCAGGCGCAGGCAGTTTGCGAGCAGTTCGTGCATTTTAGAAACGTTCTTCACCAGCACCCCGTGCGCCTTCATGCCCGCGAAGGTCTTGGCTGCATCGGGTACGCGCAGCAGGATCATGTTGGCGTCACTCGGCCAGATCTTCACGCCGGGCAGGCGGCCCAGGCCCATCATCAGGCGCTCGCGCTCCTCGCGGATCTGGCGGGCCTGCGCCTCGAACACGTCGGCGTGCTCCAGCGCGAAGAGCGCGCACTCGCAGTTCAGCACGCTCACGTTGTAGGGCGGGCGCACCTTGTCGATTTCGGCGACCAGCGCGGCCGGGCCCATCAGATAGCCCAGGCGGATGCCGGCCAGGCCGAACTTGCTGAGCGTGCGCATCAGCAGCACGTGGCCATGCTTCGCGAGCCGGTCGATGTAGCTGCGCGCGGCGAAGGGCTGGTAGGCCTCGTCGATGGCGACCAAGCCGCCCTGCGCGCCCTGGGCCTCGACGATGCGCTCGAGCACCGCGTCGTTCCAGAGGTTGGCGGTCGGGTTGTTCGGGTACGCGAGGTAGACGATGGCGGGCTTCTCGCGCTCGATGGCGGCCAGCATGGCGGCCTCGTCGAGCTCGAAGTCGGCCGTGAGCGGCACGCCGACGAACTTCAGGCCCTGCAGCTTCGCGCTCATGGCATACATGACGAAGCCCGGCACCGGCGCCAGCACCGTTGCGCCGGGCTTGTCGCAGGCGATGGCCAGCAGCGAGATCAGCTCGTCCGAGCCGTTGCCCAGCATCAGCTCGAAGCCCTCGGGCATCTGCGCATGCGCGGCCAGCGCGCGGCGCAGGTCGGCGCCGCGCTCGCCCGGATAGCGGTTGAGCGCCAGCGCACCGAGCCGCGCGCCGAGTTCGGCCTGCAGCGCCGGCGGCAGGCCGAAGGGGTTCTCCATCGCGTCGAGCTTGATGAAGCCGGTGGCGTCCTGCACCGCGTAGCCATGCATGGAGCGCACGTCGTCTCGGATGCGTTCGAGCGAAGGGCGGGCGGAGTCGGAGGCAGGTGCGGTCATCGGGTGCAGCGGTAGCTGTTTCGGAGGGCGCCGATCATGACCAGTTGCACGGGCATGTCGGCTTCGTAACTGTCGGAATTGCGGCTCAACTCCGTTTGATAGAGCGAGCGCGCCATGGAGGGCTCGAGGCGGCGGCCCTCGACGCAGAACACGGGCTTCTGCCCGTTGCGCTGCGAGGCTTCCACGCCTTCGCGCAGGCCTTCGAGCACGCCGACGAGGTAGTAGCTGGCGTAGGCCTTGCCGTCCTTCTCGCCGGCCTCGAGCGTGCGCAGTTCGCGGATGCTCATGGCCTGCGCGCCGGTAGCGGCTGCCGCCAGCGCGAACAGCAGGAAGGCGGCACGCTTCATGGACATCACTTGCGGTAGCGCGGCGGCGGCGCGTAGGCACCGTCGGCGGGGAAGGCGCTGGGCTGCTGCGGCGCGGCGTCGCGGCGCTGGCGGCGGGGCGCGTTGCGCTCCTCGAGTTCGAACAGCGCGGCGCCGATCACGCCGATGTTGCGCACGTCGCCGGCCTCGGTGTTGGCGGCATAGGCGCGGCCGGGCGCGGAGAAGCGGAAGGCCGCCACCTCGTTCTGGCTCTTGCGGAAGCCCTCGACGGTCAGCGACTGCAGCGGCTGCAGCACGTAGCCGCCGTTGCGCAGGCTGCCGGGCTTGCCGCTGAGCACGTCCAGGCCGTCGACCGTGGCGATCACTTCATAGCTGCGCTCGCTCAGGTTGCGAAAACGCAGCGTGTAGCGCGCCCCCTCGACGCCGGCCAGGCGGAACATGTCGTCGCCACCGGCACCGCGGCGGGCGCGCTGCAGCGGCAGCGGCCGGCCGTCCTCGTCGAGCACCGACCATTCGACGTCGCCGTCGGCCAGCATCAGGCTCAGGCGCCGCTCGGGGTTGCCGCCCACCGCGCGCCGAACGGCGGAAGCTTCGTTGTAGCCCAGCGAGGCCACGTCGTCGGGCCGGTCGGAAAGGCGCTTGGTGACGACCGTGCGGGTCTTCGACTCGATGCCCTCGCCCCACTGCGTGCCGAGCTGCGGCGCGGGCGCCGCGGGTGCGGCGCTGGGCGTGGCCGTGGCGGCCACCGATTCGCGCGGTGCCTGCGGCATCTGGCTGCAGGCCGCCAGCAGCGCGGCACCGGCGATGGCCGTGGCGGCGAACCTGAACAGGCGCGAACCGAAGAAACCGACGAGACCGGTGAAATGCGAACCGAAAGGACGATCGATCATCAGGCGTGCTCCTCCCGCATGCGGGTTGTTGTTGGACTTCAGATCTTACGCAGCCGCATCCGGGCGGCCTCGGCGTGCGCCTGCAGGCCTTCGCCCTCGGCCAGCGTCACGGCGATGGGGCCCAGCACCTGGGCACCGGCCTCGCTGACCTCGATCAGGCTCGATCGCTTCTGGAAGTCGTACACGCCCAGCGGGCTCGAGAAGCGCGCCGTGCCGCTGGTGGGCAGCACGTGGTTCGGTCCCGCGCAGTAGTCGCCCAGGCTCTCGCTGGTGAAGGCGCCCAGGAAGATCGCGCCGGCATGGCGCAGCAGCGGCTCCCAGCGGTTCGGCTCGCTGCTGCTGACTTCCAGGTGCTCGGGGGCGATGCGGTTGCTGATCTCGCAGGCCTCTTCCATGCTCTTCGTGTGGATCAGCGCGCCGCGGCCGTTGAGCGAGGCGGCGATGATCTCCGCACGCGGCATCGTGGGCAGCAGGCGGTCGATCTCGGCCTGCACGCGGTCGATGTAGGCGGCGTCGGGGCACAGCAGGATGCTCTGGGCCAGTTCGTCGTGCTCGGCCTGGCTGAACAGGTCCATCGCCACCCAATCGGGCGGCGTGGATCCGTCGGCCAGCACCAGGATCTCGCTCGGGCCCGCGATCATGTCGATGCCCACGGTGCCGAACACGCGGCGCTTGGCGGCGGCCACGTAGGCGTTGCCGGGGCCGGTGATCTTGTCGACGGCGGGGATGGTGGCGGTGCCGTAGGCCAGCGCGGCCACGGCCTGGGCGCCGCCGATGGTGAAAGCGCGGGTCACGCCGGCCACGTAGGCGGCGGCAAGCACCAGCACATTGCGCTCGCCTTTCGTGGACGACTGCCCGCCCGCGCCGCCCGTCGCCACGCTGCCCTTCACGGGCGTCGGGACCACCATGATGATCTCCCCGACGCCGGCCACGTGGGCCGGGATCGCATTCATCAGCAGGCTCGACGGATAGGCCGCCTTGCCGCCCGGCACATAGATGCCGACGCGATCGAGCGGCGTGACCTTCTGGCCCAGCAGCGTGCCGTCCGCGTCGCGGTAGCTCCAGCTCTCGCCGCTGGCCTTCTTCTGGGCCTCGTGATAGCTGCGCACGCGATCAGCGGCGGCCTGCAGCGCATCGCGCTGCGCGGCGGGCAGCGAATCGAAGGCTTCCTTGAAATCGGCCTGCGTCAGCTCGAGCTCGGACATGGCGGCTGCGCCGAGGCCGTCGAAGCGGCGGGTGTACTCCAGCACCGCCTCGTCGCCGCGCTTTTGCACGTCGGCGAGGATGTCCGCCACCACCTTCTCGATGGCCGCGTCGGCGTCCGCCGACCAATGCAGCCGCGCCTTGAATTCAGCGTCGAAGCTGGCTGAAGTCGTGGACAGGCGGAGGGGGGCTGCTTTCAATTTCATCGTATGTACCGAGGGAAAAATCCGACTGGGAGGTTGCTCACTCGAAGTCGCTCGAAAAGTGCGAGGGTTTGTTGGCCAGCGAGCCCCGGATCTTCACGGTTGCCTCCAGGGCGCGAGCCGAGGCCCAGACGGCGAACACAGCGATCAGGGCTCCCGCTCCGCTTACGCCGCCACCGGCGGCCATCCTGTAGCCCGCAAAGATCAGGGTTCCGAGCGCAAGCATCAGAGCAAACCCAGCGGCGACACGGCTGCGAAAACGGGCGATGCCGAACGCACAGACGGCATTCAATGCAGCATCGATCAAGCCGAGCCTGTCGCCGATCAGCGCCGAAATGGCTTGGAGCGCCGCGACGATCCAGAGCGCCTTGGAGGCGTCCTTGATCATCTCGACTGCCGCGTAGTGGCTATCGAGTCTCGAAAAGAAGCTCTTCTTGTTCTCTTCGGACATGGCTCTTCTCAAGCCTTCGGAATAGCCGACGCGAAGGCGTCGATGATGTGGCGGATCGGCTCGCGCTTGAGCTTCAGCGCGGCCTGGTTCACCACCAGGCGGGCGCTGATGTCCATGATGCGTTCCACCTCGACGAGGTGGTTGGCCTTGAGCGTGTTGCCTGTGGAGACCAGGTCGACGATGGCGTCGGCAAGGCCCGTGAGCGGCGCCAGCTCCATGCTGCCGTAGAGCTTGATCAGGTCGACGTGCACGCCCTTGCTGGCGAAGAAGTCGCGCGCCAGGCCCACGTACTTGGTCGCCACGCGCAGGCGCGAGCCCTGCTTCACGGCCGAGGCGTAGTCGTAGTCGGCGCGCACGGCCACGCTCAGGCGGCAGGCGGCGATGCGCAGGTCCAGCGGCTGGTAGAGGCCCTGGTTGCCGTGTTCGAGCAAAACGTCGAGGCCGGTCACGCCGAGGTCGGCGCCGCCGTACTGCACGTAGGTCGGCACGTCGGAGGCGCGCACCAGCACCACACGCACGTCGGGGCGGGTGGTGCCGAGGATGAGCTTGCGCGACTTCTCGGGGTCTTCGGTGACCTCGATGCCGGCGGCGGCCAGCAGGGGCATCGTCTCCTCGAAGATGCGGCCTTTGGAAAGCGCCAAGGTAATCATGCGGCTGCGGCTCCGGTCAGTCGTTCGATGTCGGCGCCGAGGCCGCGCAGTTTGGCTTCCATGCGGTCGTAGCCCCGGTCGAGGTGGTAGATGCGGTCGACCAGCGTCTCGCCCTCGGCCACGAGGCCGGCGATGACGAGGCTGGCGGACGCGCGAAGGTCGGTGGCCATCACGGTGGCGCCCGAGAGCTGCTGCACGCCCTCGACCATCGCCACCTTGCCTTCGACGTGGATGTGGGCGCCCAGGCGCACCATCTCGTTCACGTGCATGAAGCGGTTCTCGAAGATGGTCTCCGTGACCATCGAGGCGCCGCGCGCGATCACGTTCAGCGCCATGAACTGGGCCTGCATGTCGGTCGGGAAGCCCGGGTATTCGGTGGTGCTGAAGCTCTGCGCCTTCAGGTGCTCGTAGGCCGGCCCCCTGGAGGCGATGCGCACGCCGTCCTTCTCGGACGTGATCTTGCAGCCGGCGTCGCGCAGCTTGTCGATCACCGCGTCCAGATGGTCGCCGCGCGCATGGCGCAGGAAGGCCTCGCCGCCCGTCGCCGCCACGGCGCACATGAAGGTGCCGGCCTCGATGCGGTCGGCCACCACGGCGTGTTCGCAGCCGTGCAGCTTCTCGACACCCTGGATGCGGATGTGGCTGGTGCCGTGGCCTTCGATCTTGGCGCCCATGCGGATCAGCATCTCGGCCAGGTCGACGATCTCGGGCTCCTGCGCGGCGTTCTCCAGCAGCGTCTCGCCCTCGGCCAGCGCGGCGGCCATGAGGAAGTTCTCGGTGCCGGTGACGGTGACCATGTCGGTCAGGATGCGCGCGCCCTTCAGCCGCGTGCGCCCGGCCGGCAGGCGCGCGACCATGTAGCCGTGATCGACCACGATCTCGGCACCCATGGCCTGCAGGCCCTTGATGTGCTGGTCGACCGGCCGCGAGCCGATGGCACAGCCGCCGGGCAGCGACACCTTGGCGTGGCCGAAGCGCGCCAGCAGCGGGCCCAGCGCCAGCACGGAGGCGCGCATGGTCTTGACCAGCTCGTAGGGCGCCTCCGGCTTGGTGAGTTCGGCCGCATTGAGCCGCACCGTGCCGCCATCTTTGTCGTTCGCGTCGCGCTCGGCCGAAACGCCCATGTTGCGCACCAGCTTGAGCATGGTCGACACGTCCTGCAGGCGCGGCACGTTGTGCAGCACCACGGGCTGGTCGGTCAGCAGGGCCGCGCACAGTTCGGGCAGCGCTGCGTTCTTGGCGCCGGAAATGAGTACTTCGCCGCGGAGCTCTCGCCCGCCGCGAATCAGAAGTTTGTCCATCGAAGTTCCAGCGAAATCAGGAGGCCGCCAGGGGCCGGGGAGTTATTTTTCCACCGCCGCCCATTCGGCCGGCGTGTATGTCTTCATCGAAAGCGCATGCACCTCGTCGGTGTGCATTTTCGCACCCAGGGTGGCGTAGACCCGCTGGTGGCGCTGGATCGAGCGCTTGCCCTCGAATTCGGCCGAGACGATGGTCGCGTACCAATGTCGGCCATCGCCCTCCAGCGAGATGTGCTCGCACGGCAGGTGGGCGGTGATGATGGCTTGGAGCTGGTCAGCGGTCATGGGGATCGTGGAAGGAGGCGTTCAGCCCCGGATTTTGTAGCCTATGCGCAGGAGATGGATGGCAATGGCGCTCACCACCAGCCACGCGGTGCCGACGATGCCCAGGCTGAGCCAGGGCGAGGCGTCGCTCACGCCGAAGAAGCCGTAGCGGAAACCGTCGATCATGTAGAAGAACGGGTTCAGGTGGCTGACGCTCTGCCAGAACGGCGGCAGCGAGCCGATCGAATAGAACACGCCCGACAGGAAGGTCATGGGCATGATCAGGAAGTTCTGGAACACCGCCATCTGGTCGAACTTCTCGGCCCAGAGCCCGGCGATGAGTCCCAGCGTGCCCAGCATGGCCGAGCCCAGCAGCGCGAACACCAGGATCCAGCCCGGCGCGACGAAGCTCGGCTGCGCGAACAGCACCGTCACCACGAACACGCCCAGGCCCACGGCCAGCCCGCGGATGATCGACGAGCCCACGTAGGCGAAGAACCAGCCCCAGTGCGACAGCGGCGTGAGCAGCACGAAGACCAGGTTGCCCATGATCTTGCTCTGGATGATGGACGACGAGCTGTTGGCGAAGGCGTTCTGCAGCACGCTCATCATCACCAGGCCCGGAACGAGGAAGGCGGTGTAGCCGACGGTGCCGTAGACCTTCACGTGGTCTTCGAGCACGTGGCCGAACACCATCAGGTACAGCAGCGCGGTGAGCACCGGCGCGCCCACGGTCTGGAAGCCGACCTTCCAGAAGCGCAGCGTTTCCTTGTAGAGCAGCGCGCGCCAGCCAGTGACGGCCATCATGAGGCCCCCTTGCACGGCACTGCGTGCCCGTGCTTCCCCCGAGGGGGAGCTTCGCTTGCTTGGGGCGGCCCGGCGCGGCGCTCATCGCGCCACCTCCAGCGGAGTCTGCTCGCCGGCCATCAGGTCGATGAACACGTCTTCCAGGTCGGCCTTGCGCATTTCCACGTCTTCCACCGTGACCCCGGCTTCGCGAATGGCGGCCAGCAGTTGTTCGACTTCATGGGCGTTCTGCGCCGGCAGCTGCACGATGCGCCCGGTGATACGCGCGTGCTGTGCGATCGCCCAGGGCAGCATGGCGTCGGTCTTGAAGCGCAGCACGTTGCTCGCGGCCGATTTCAGCAGCTCGCTGGTGCGGTCGAGCGCGATCACCTTGCCGAGCTTGAGCATCGCGATGCGACTGCACAGCGCCTCGGCCTCTTCGAGATAATGGGTGGTGAGCAGTACGGTGCTGCCCTGCTTGTTGAGCCTGGCCACGAACTGCCAGAGCGTCTGGCGCAGCTCGACGTCGACGCCGGCGGTGGGCTCGTCGAGCACGATCACCGGCGGCTTGTGCACCAGTGCCTGCGCCACCAGCACGCGGCGCTTCATGCCGCCCGAGAGCTGGCGCATGTTGGCCGTGGCCTTGTCGGCCAGGCCCAGGCTCTGCAGCAGCTCGTCGATCCAGGCCTCATTGTTGGTGATGCCGAAGTAGCCCGACTGGATGCGCAGCGACTCGCGCACGTTGAAGAAGGGATCGAACACCAGCTCCTGCGGCACGATGCCGAGCTGCCGGCGCGCCTGCGCGTACTCGCGCTGCACGTCGAATCCATGGACGCTGATGGCGCCCGCCGTGGGCCGCGAAAGGCCGGCGAGCATGCTGATCAGGGTGGTCTTTCCCGCGCCGTTCGGGCCGAGCAGGCCGAAGAACTCGCCCTCCTCGATCTGGAAGCTGACCTCATCGACCGCCTTGAGCCCGGACTTGCCCTGGGCTTTCTGCTGTCTGGAAGGGGGATAGGTCTTGGAGACCGACTGGAATGAGATCGCGGGCATGGAAGCCCGCGATTTTAAGGTGCCGCTCTACAAGCTGCCTTGCAGCGGCCCGATACCCTCATGCCGCCCCCGCCGGGGCCAACGGGTCAGGGCGCGGCGGGCAACAGTCCGGCAATGCCGTACAGGGCCGCCAGTTCGCGCAGCCGGGGCGAGAGCCCCTTGACTGAGAAACCGCGCCCCAGAGCGCTCGATTCGCGCCGGCATTCGAGCAGCACGGCCAGCGCAGAGGAGTCGAAATGGGTCAGCGCCGTCGCGTCGACCACGGTCGACGACGAGTCGGCCTGGCCCTTGAGCCCCTGCTGCAGCATGCGCATGCAGGCGGGGGCCTCGTCATGGGTCAGTCGGGCGGGCAGGACCAGCATTGCGCGCGGCTCCGGCTCAGCCCTTGCCGTTGCCCTTGTTGCGCGCGGCCAGCGCGGCGATCAGGCCGTCGATGCCGCTCTTGTTGATTTCCTGCGCGAACTGGGTGCGGTAGGTATCGACCAGCCACACGCCCAGCACGTTCAGGTTGTAGACCTTCCAGCCGGCGCCCTGGCCGGGGGTCTTCTCGAGGCGGTAGTCGAGCTGGACCGGATCGCCGCGGCCCTTGACCTCGGTGCGCACCAGCACGTCCTTGTCGTCGGGCGAACCGCGGAACGGACGCACGGTGACGGTCTGGTCGGTCACCTGGTCGAGCGCGCCGGCGTAGGTGCGGACCAGCAGGGCCTTGAATTCGTCCTGCAGGCGCTTCTGCTGCTCGGGAGTGGCGGTACGCCAGGCCGGGCCGACGGCCGAGGCGGTCATGCGCTGGAAGTTGACGTTCGGCATGATCTTGCTGTCGACCAGCACCATGATCTTGTTGACGTCGCCCGACTTGATGGACGAGTCGGCCTTGATCGTCTCGAGCACGTCGGTCGACAGGCGCTTGACCAGTGCATCGGGCGCCTCGTCGGCGGCACGCGCGGGCTGGACGAAGGCGACGGCGGCACTGAACAGCAGTGCGCCGGCCAGAGCCAGGCGGCCGAGATCGCGACGTTGCAGGGTCTTGTTGTTCATGGAGAGTCCCTCATTCAAGTTTGAAAATCCGCAGGCACCCGGAAAAAACCGGCTGCTGAGACAGGAACGGATTCGAGCCCCACCGGGCCGACGGGGTTCCTGTCCGGGAGGTGAAGCCTTGCAACCGGATGCAAGCGGCCTGCCCTCCCTGCGTGGTCTTTATTTGTCGGCGCCCTTGTCCATGCCGCCGCCGTCGTCGGGCGGGTTGCCGTCGTAGACCTGGCTGCGGCGGCGCTGCAGGTACGCATCGCGCGTGAACGAATACTTGTCGAGCGCCGCGTCGCCGAGCAGGCGGCTCGCGCGCAGGTACTGCGAGCGCGTGTCGACGACGCGCAGCACCGTCAGCGAATTGCGCCAGGGGATGTCTTCCACATGGCCCAGCGGGTCGCCCCACATGTCGAGCGGCTTGGCGGCGGTGTCGCGCAGCGTGGAGGAGCCCAGCAGCGGCAGCACCACGTACGGGCCGGAGCCCACGCCCCAGTAGCCCAGGGTCTGGCCGAAGTCTTCCTCGTGGCGCGGGATGCCCGCCTCGGTCGCCACGTCCAGCACGCCGCCGAGGCCGAAGATGGTGTTGACGTTCAGCCGCATGAAGGTCTCGGCGCTGTTCTGCAGCTTGAGCTGGGCCACGTTGTTGGCCAGGTTCCAGACGTCGCCGATGTTGCTGAAGAAGTTGTTCACGCCGGTGCGCACCATGGAGGGCAGCGCGTTCTGGTAGGCCGTGGCCGCGGGGACCAGCACGGCATCGTCGACGGCGTCGTTGAAGCGCGAGACGCCGCGGTTGAACGGCTCGAAGGGGTCGGCGGGGTTGGCGCTGGGGCCAGTCGCGCAACCGGCGGCCAGGGCGAGTACTGCGCCGGCGCCAATCCAGCGGGCGCAATTTGCTACGTTATTCATAGCAAAAGACAAAGAAGATCGTGTTTTCATTTCTTGTTGGCTGTTCCAGACGTGGAATTTCCCTCCGCCGCCTTGCTGTACAGGAACTGGCTGATCAGGTTTTCCAGCACCACGGCCGACTGGGTCGCAGTGATGGTGTCGCCGGCTTGCAGGTTCTTGTCCTCGGCGCCCGCCTCGATTCCGATGTACTGCTCGCCGAGCAAGCCACTGGTCAGGATCTTGAGCGAGCTGTCCTTGGGAAAACTGTAACGGTTTTGCAAAGCCAGCGTGACGTCTGCCTGAAAGGTCTTGTCGTTGAAGGAGATGGATTCCACACGGCCGACCACCACGCCCGCGCTCTTCACCGCGGTCTGCGGCTTCAGGCCGCCGATGTTGTCGAAGCGCGCCGTGACCGAATAGGTCTTCTGGAAGTTCAGGCTCAGCAGGTTGGCCGACTGCAGCGCGAGGAACAGCAGCGCAGCAGCGCCGATCAGGACGAACAGGCCGACCCAGATGTCGTTGTTGGAACGTTGCATATCGACTCTTCCTAAATTCCAGCGGTTTGGCTCATTCGGGGAACACCGCAGAACCGGCTTTGCCGGGCTGCAGGTGTTGCCCCCTGCAAGGGGGTTGGCGGCCACACGAAGTGGGCAAGCCTGGGGGTGTGCCTGGTCATATGCTGAACATCATGGCGGTGAGCAGGAAGTCCAGCCCCAGCACCGCCAGCGACGCCGACACCACGGTCCGCGTGGTCGCGCGCGACACGCCCTCGGGCGTGGGCTGGGCCTCGTAGCCCTGCAGCAGCGCGATGAAGGTCACGGTGAAGCCGAAGACGATGCTCTTGATGACGCCGTTGCCGACGTCGCGCCACACGTCGACGCCGCCCTGCATCTGACCCCAGAACGCGCCCGGGTCCACGCCCAGCATCATCACGCCCACCACGTAGCCGCCCAGGATGCCGACCGCGCTGAACACGGCCGCCAGCAGCGGCATGGTGATGACGCCGGCCCAGAAGCGCGGCGCGAGCACGCGCTGCACCGGGTCGATGGCCATCATCTCCATGGCGCTCAGTTGCTCGTCGGCCTTCATGAGGCCGATCTCGGCCGTCAGCGAAGTGCCGGCGCGGCCGGTGAAAAGCAATGCCGCCACCACCGGACCGAGTTCGCGCACCAGGCTCAGCGCGACCAGCAGGCCGAGCGCTTCGGAAGACCCATACCGCTGCAGCGCGTAGTACATCTGCAGCCCGAGCACGAAGCCCACGAACAGGCCCGACACGCCGATGATCGCCAGCGAGTAGTTGCCCAGGAAATGGATCTGGTCGCGCACCAGCCCGAAGCGGCGCATGATCCGCGCGCCCGGACCGACCAGCCGCATGAAGAGCTTCGCGCCGTAGCCCAGGTTGGCCAGGTGGCGGCGCGTGGCAAAGCCGGCGTCGGATGGCTTCCACCAGGTCATGAGCGCCCTCCTTCGACGTTGCCGAAGTCGTCCTCGATGCTGACGCCCGGGTAATGGAAATGCACCGGCCCGTCGGGCAGCGCATTGACGAACTGATGAACCAGCGGATCTGCGCTTTCGCGCACCTCGGCGGGCGTGCCCTGCGCGGCGATGCCGCCGTTGGCAAGGATGATCACGTGATCGGCGATGCGGAAGGTTTCTTCGAGGTCGTGCGACACGATGATGCTGGTGAGCCCGAGCGCGTCGTTCAGCTGGCGGATCAGGCGCGCGGCCGTGCCGAGCGAGATCGGGTCGAGGCCGGCGAAGGGCTCGTCGTACATCACGAGGTCGGGGTCGAGCGCAATGGCACGCGCCAGCGCCACGCGCCGCGCCATGCCGCCCGACACCTCGCTGGGCATCAGGTCGCGCGCGCCGCGCAGGCCGACGGCGTCGAGCTTCATGAGCACCACGTCGCGCACCAGCGCCTCGGAGAGCTGCGTGTGCTCGCGCAGCGGGAACGCCACGTTGTCGAACACGCTCATGTCGGTGAAGAGCGCACCGAACTGGAACAGCATGCCCATGCGCCGCCGCGCCGCGTAGAGGGCGCTCGCTTCCATCTTGCCGACATCGCTGCCGTCGAAGAGCACCTCGCCGCGCTGCGCCTTCTGCTGTCCGCCGATCAGGCGCAGCACCGTGGTCTTGCCGCCGCCTGAGGCGCCCATCAGCGCCGTCACCTTGCCGCGCGGCACGGCGAACGAAACGCCATCGAGGATGGCGCGTGCGCCATAGCCGAATCTGACGTCGCGAAACTCTACGAAGGGATGTGGCAGTGGTGCGGCTGGGTCCATCTCAATAAAAATGCCGGGGCGCTCTTTCAAGCATCCCGGCATGCGGTTTGACGCGGATGATAACGGGGCCGTGGCCGCCCCCGCGAAACTGAAACAAAATTCAGCGCGGCGGCCGTCAGACCCTCGTCAGGAACTCGCTCTCGCCGAACGCGATCCGCGCGGATCAGCGAGGCAGGTCGCTGAAACCCATCAGGAATTCGTCCACCGATCGCGCAGCCTGGCGGCCTTCGCGAATCGCCCACACCACCAGCGACTGTCCGCGGCGGATGTCGCCCGCGGCAAAGACCTTCGGAACGTTGGTTGCATAGCCGCCGATGAAATCGACCGTTGCGCGGGCGTTGCCGCGTGCGTCCTTCTCCACGCCGAAGGCGTCGAGCACGTTGGCCACCGGGCTCACGAAACCCATGGCGAGCAGCACCAGGTCGGCCTTGAGCACCTGCTCGCTGCCGGGCACTTCCTGCATCCTGCCGTCCTTCCACTCGACGCGAACGGTCTTCAGGCCGGTGACCTTGCCCTTTTCGCCGATGAACTCCTTGGTGGAGATCGCGAACTCGCGTTCGCAGCCCTCTTCATGGCTGGAACTGGTGCGCAGCTTGATCGGCCAGTACGGCCAGGTCAGCGGGCGGTTCTCTTCCTCGGGCGGCTGCGGCATCAGCTCGAACTGCGTGACGCTGACCGCGCCATGGCGGTTGCTGGTGCCCACGCAGTCGGAGCCGGTATCGCCACCGCCGATGACGATCACGTGCTTGCCGTCGGCGCGCAGCTGGCCCTTGACCTTGTCGCCCGCGTTGACGCGGTTCTGCTGCGGCAGGAACTCCATCGCGAAATGAATGCCGTCGAGGTCGCGGCCGGGCACCGGCAGGTCGCGCGACTGCTCGGCGCCGCCGGTGAGCAGCACGGCATCGAACTCTTTCTGCAGCTGTTCGGGCGTGACGGTTTCCTTGGCCAGGTTCGTGACCTTGGAGCCCTTGCCCAGCGGATCCTTCGCGGCGCCGACGATCACGCCGGTGCGGAACACCACGCCTTCGGCCTTCATCTGCTCGACGCGGCGGTCGATGTGCGACTTCTCCATCTTGAAGTCGGGAATGCCGTAGCGCAGCAGGCCGCCGATGCGGTCGTTCTTCTCGAAGAGCGTCACGTCGTGGCCGGCGCGCGCCAGCTGCTGAGCCGCCGCCATGCCGGCCGGGCCCGAACCCACCACCGCCACCTTCTTGCCGGTCTTGTGCTTGGCGACGCGCGGCGCCACCCAGCCTTCGTCCCAGGCGCGGTCGATGATCGCGTGCTCCAGCGACTTGATGCCGACAGCGTCGTCGTTCACGTTGAGCACGCAGGCTGCCTCGCAGGGCGCGGGGCAGATGCGGCCGGTGAACTCGGGGAAGTTGTTGGTCGAGTCGAGCACCGCGAAGGCGTTCTGCCAGTCGTTGCGGTACACGAGGTCGTTGAAGTCCGGAATGATGTTGTTGACCGGGCAGCCGCTGTTGCAGAACGGCGTGCCGCAGTCCATGCAGCGCGCACCCTGCACCTTGGCCTGTTCGGTGTTCAGGCCGACGACGAATTCCTTGTAGTGCTTGACGCGTTCGTCGACGGGCTTGTAGCCCTCTTCGATGCGCTCATGCTCCATGAAGCCGGTGATCTTTCCCATCGTGGTTCCTTTCACACCCCCGTCGCTTGCTCACTGCGTGTAGCCGCCTCCCCCCTCGAGGGGCAACACCGGCGGCCCGGCAAAGCCGGTTCCGCGGTGTTCCCCGAAGGGGTCGAGACAGTTTCACGCGCTGCATGCGATGCGGGGGCTCGTTGTGTTGGTTGATCTTCAAGCGGCGGCGGGAGCCGACTGCGGTGCGGGGGCGGCCAGCGCGTGCGGCTCCAGGCCGATGTGCGCGTTGTTGCCGCTGCTCGTGAGCTCGACCTTGCGGTCGTGCAGTTCGGCGAGCGCGCGCTTGTATTCGTTGGGGAAGACCTTCACGAACTTCGTGCGCGACACGGACCAGTTGTCGAGCAGCTCGCGCGCGCGCTTGCTGCCGGTCCAGCGGTGGTGTTCCTCGAGCAGCTTCTTCAGCTGGGCCTCGTCGGTCTCGCCGCCATGCCAGATCTTGCGGTGCACGCTGGCGGTCTGCTCGGCCGAGGTCAGCACCTTTTCGAGCGAGACCATCGACAGGTTGCAGCGCGATGCGAACTGGCCGTCCTCGTCGTAGACGAAGGCGACGCCGCCGCTCATGCCGGCTGCGAAGTTGCGGCCGGTCTTGCCGAGCACGGCCACCGTGCCGCCGGTCATGTATTCGCAACCGTGGTCGCCGGTGCCTTCGATGACCGCCGTGGCGCCCGACAGGCGAACTGCGAAGCGTTCGCCGGCCACGCCGCACAGGTAGGCCTCGCCGGTGGTCGCGCCGTACAGCGCGGTGTTGCCGACGATGGTGTTGCGCGCCGCTTCGCCGCGGAAGTCGAGGCTGGGGCGAACCACCACGCGGCCGCCCGAGAGGCCCTTGCCGGTGTAGTCGTTGGCGTCGCCGATCAGGTACAGCGTGATGCCTCGCGCCAGGAAGGCGCCGAACGACTGGCCGCCCGTGCCTTCGAGCTGGATGCGGATCGAGTCGTCGGGCAGGCCCTGCGGATGCACCTTGGTCAGCGCGCCCGAGAGCATCGCGCCCACCGAACGGTTGACGTTGCGCGCCACCTCGATGAACTGCACCTTCTCGCCCTTGTCGATGGCGGGACGCGACTTCTCGATGAGCTTGACGTCCAGCGCCTTGTCGAGGCCGTGGTCCTGGTTCTCGACATGGAAGCGCGGCACCTCGGCCGGCACGTTCGGCAGCGCGAACAGACGGCTGAAGTCCAGGCCGGCAGCCTTCCAGTGCTCGATGCCCTTGCGCATGTCGAGCAGGTCGGCGCGGCCGATCAGGTCGTCGAACTTGCGGATGCCGAGCTGGGCCATGATCTGGCGCACTTCTTCCGCGACGAAGAAGAAGTAGTTGACGACGTGCTCGGGCTTGCCCGAGAACTTCTTGCGCAGCACCGGGTCTTGCGTGGCCACGCCCACCGGGCAGGTGTTCAGGTGGCACTTGCGCATCATGATGCAGCCCTCGACCACCAGCGGCGCCGTGGCAAAGCCGAACTCGTCGGCGCCCAGCAGCGCGCCGATGGCGACGTCGCGGCCGGTCTTCATCTGGCCGTCAGCCTGCACGCGGATGCGGCTGCGCAGGCGGTTGAGCACCAGCGTCTGCTGCGTCTCGGCCAGGCCGATTTCCCACGGGCTGCCCGCATGCTTGATCGACGACCAGGGCGAAGCACCCGTGCCGCCGTCATGGCCGGCGATCACGACGTGGTCGCTCTTGCACTTGGCGACGCCTGCAGCGATCGTGCCCACGCCGATCTCGCTCACCAGCTTCACGCTGATGCTGGCGTGCGGCGCGGTGTTCTTCAGGTCGTGGATGAGCTGCGCCAGGTCTTCGATCGAGTAGATGTCGTGGTGCGGCGGCGGGCTGATGAGGCCCACGCCCGGCACGGCATAGCGCTGCTTGCCGATGTACTGCGTGACCTTGCCGCCCGGCAGCTGGCCGCCCTCGCCGGGCTTGGCGCCCTGGGCCATCTTGATCTGGATCTGGTCGGCCGAGTGCAGGTACTCGGCCGTGACGCCGAAGCGGCCCGACGCGACCTGCTTGATGCGCGAACGCAGCGAGTCGCCGTCCTTCAGCGGCAGGTCGACCTCGACGTTCTCGGCGCCGACGATGCTGCGCAGCGTGTCGCCCTGCTTGATCGGGATGCCCTTGAGCTCGTTGCGGTAGCGCGCGGGGTCTTCACCGCCCTCGCCCGTGTTGCTCTTGCCGCCGATGCGGTTCATGGCCACGGCCAGCACCGAGTGCGCCTCGGTGCTGATGGAGCCCAGTGACATCGCGCCGGTGGCGAAGCGCTTGACGATCTCGGCAGCGGGCTCGACTTCGTCCACCGGAATGGCCTTGGCCGGGTCGATCTTGAACTCGAACAGGCCGCGCAGCGTGAGGTGGCGGCGGTTCTGGTCGTTGATGAGCTGCGCGTATTCCTTGTACGTGTTCCAGTTGTTGGAGCGCGTGCTGTGCTGCAGCTTGGCGATGGCGTCGGGCGTCCACATGTGCTCCTCGCCGCGCGTGCGCCAGGCGTATTCGCCGCCGGCGTCGAGCATGTTGGCGAGCACCGGGTCGTTGCCGAAGGCGGCCTTGTGCATGCGGATGGCTTCCTCGGCGATCTCGAAGACGCCGATGCCTTCCACGCGGCTGGCGGTGCCGGTGAAGTACTTGTTCACCGTCTCGCTGTTCAGGCCGATGGCCTCGAACAGCTGCGCACCGCAGTAGCTCATGTAGGTGCTGACACCCATCTTCGACATGATCTTCGACAGACCCTTGCCGATGGCCTTGACGTAGTTGTAGACCGCCTTGTCGGCACTCAGCTCGCCCGGCAGGTCGGCGTGCATGGCCACCAGCGTTTCCATGGCGAGGTACGGGTGCACGGCTTCCGCGCCGTAGCCCGCCAGCACGCCGAAGTGATGCACCTCGCGCGCCGAACCGGTCTCGACCACCAGGCCGGCCGTGGTGCGCAGGCCCTCGCGCACCAGGTACTGGTGCACGGCCGACAGCGCCAGCACGGCGGGAATGGCCACCTGCGTGGGGCTCACGCCGCGGTCGCTCACGATCAGGATGTTGTTGCCGCCCTTGATGGCATCGACGGCTTCGGCGCACAGCGACGCCAGCTTGGCCTCGACGCCCTCGTCGCCCCAGGCGAGCGGGTAGGTGATGTCGAGCACGTAGCTCTTGAACTTGCCCTGCGTGTACTTGCCGATGTCGCGCAGCTTCGCCATGTCGTCGAAGTCGAGGATCGGCTGGCTCACTTCGAGCCGCATCGGCGGGTTGACCTGGTTGATGTCCAGCAGGTTCGGCTTGGGGCCGATGAAGGACACCAGCGACATCACGATGGCTTCGCGGATCGGGTCGATCGGCGGGTTCGTGACCTGTGCGAAAAGCTGCTTGAAGTAGTTGTACAGCGGCTTGTTCTTGCTCGAGAGCACGGCCAGCGGGCTGTCGTTGCCCATGGAGCCGATGCCTTCTTCACCAGCTTGCGCCATCGGGCTCATCAGGAACTTGATGTCTTCCTGCGTGTAGCCGAAGGCCTGCTGGCGGTCGAGCAGCGGCACCTGCGACAGCGGTGCCTTGACCGCCTCAGCGGCCTCCGCCTTCACGCTGTCGAGCTTGATGCGCAGGTTCTCGATCCATTGCTTGTAGGGCTTGCTGTTCGCGAGGTTGGCCTTGACCTCCTCGTCGTCGATCAGGCGGCCCTGCTCCAGGTCGATCAGGAACATCTTGCCGGGCTGCAGGCGCCACTTGCGCACGATCTTCTGCTCGGGCACGGGCAGCACGCCCGACTCGGAGGCCATGATGACCAGGTCGTCGTCGGTCACGCAGTAGCGCGAGGGGCGCAGGCCGTTGCGGTCGAGCGTGGCGCCGATCTGGCGGCCGTCGGTGAACACGATGGAGGCCGGGCCGTCCCACGGTTCGAGCATGGCGGCGTGGTACTCATAGAACGCGCGGCGGCGCGGGTCCATGGTGGCGTGCTGTTCCCAGGGTTCGGGAATCATCATCATCACGGCCTGGCTGATGGGGTAGCCGGCCATCGTCAGCAGCTCGAGGCAGTTGTCGAAGGTGGCGGTGTCGGACTGGCCGGCGAAGCTGATCGGGTAGAGCTTCTGCAGGTCGGCGCCCAGCACGGGCGACGACATGACGCCTTCGCGGGCCTTCATCCAGTTGTAGTTGCCCTTGACCGTGTTGATTTCGCCATTGTGGGCGACGTAGCGGTACGGGTGGGCCAGCGGCCACTCGGGGAAGGTGTTGGTCGAGAAGCGCTGGTGCACCAGGCCCAGGGCCGAGACGCAGCGCTTGTCCTGCAGGTCGAGGTAGTAGGTACCGACCTGGTCGGCCAGCAGCAGGCCCTTGTAGACCACGGTGCGGCTCGACATGCTGGGAACGTAGTATTCCTTGCTGTGCTTGAGCTTCAGGCGCTGGATGTTGGCGCTGGCGGTCTTGCGGATCACGTAGAGCTTGCGTTCCAGCGCGTCCTGCACGATGACGTCGTTGCCGCGGCCGATGAAGACCTGGCGCAGCAGCGGTTCCTTTTCGCGCACGGTGGGCGACATGGGCATGTCGCGGTTGACCGGCACGTCGCGCCAGCCGAGCAGCACCTGGCCTTCGGCCTTGATCGCGCGCTCCATTTCCTGTTCGCAGGCTTCGCGGGAGGCGTGCTCCTTCGGCAGGAAGATCATGCCGACGCCATATTCGCCCGGCGGGGGCAGCGTGACGCCCTGCTTGGCCATTTCCTCGCGGTAAAGGTGGTCGGGCAGCTGGATCAGGATGCCGGCGCCGTCGCCCATCAGCTTGTCAGCGCCCACTGCGCCGCGATGGTCGAGGTTCTCGAGGATCTTCAAGCCCTGCAGCACGATGGCGTGGCTTTTCTCGCCCTTGATGTGTGCAACGAAGCCGACGCCGCAGGCGTCGTGCTCGTCGGCAGCGGAATAAAGACCGTGTTCTTGGAGATGCTTGATCTCGGCAGCCGTCGTCATGGCGCGCTCCTTCAGTTTTCGCAGGGAATCGGAGCATATTGCGTTGCACAAAGAATGCCAAACACTTTAATAGGGGTCGGATTCCATTTAAATGTTGAGTTTTTCGATAGGAATAAAATCAGGGACACATCAAAATAAGGAGCAAAAGAGCCAATCCATGCAGCGCATGGAGGCTGTTTTCCGGATCAGGACTGGGAGTTCGAAGGCGGCCGTCCGGCCTTTGCCTTGACCACGCGGCGCTCCGTGGACTTCTGCAGGCTTTCCAGAAAGTCGTCGTCGCCGGCTGCCCAGCCCCGCAGGGTGGCTTCGGTCAGAGCCTTCTGATCGGCCGTGCGCACCCCGGCGCGCACCAGTTCGACATACGCCGCCTCGCGCGCGAACGGCGTGTTGCCGAGTTCCCAGTACAGCGGATGCGGCGTCAGCAGCTTGTCGTGCCGCAGGCCGGCGTAGTGGCCGTGGCTGGACCACGGAAAGTCGCGCGCGTCGGCCACCATGCCCGCCCGCACCGGGTTGAGGTCGATGTAGGCCATGCAGGTCAGCAGGTAGCGGTCGGTCTGGATCAGCGTTGACCTGTAGCGCCCCTCCCACAGCGTGCCGCTGCGGCCATGGCGGTCGTTGAAGTAGCGCACGTAGCTGCGCCCCACCGACTGCATGAGCTGCGGCAGGCCGGTGGTGCTGTCCGGCGTGGCCAGAAGGTGGAAGTGGTTGTCCATCAGCACGTAGGCATGCACCGCGACGCCGAAGCGCGTGGCGTTCTCGGACAAGAGCGCGAGCAGCTTCTCGTGGTCCGCGCGGTCCATGAAGATCGGCTGGCGGTTGTTGCCGCGCTGGATCACGTGGTGCGGCATGTCGGCCAGCGTGAGGCGCGGAAGACGGGCCATGGATGAATTCGATCCGGCTGACGCGGGTTGCGCGCCCGCGCTCAGGCGAGCCGGAAGCGCGTGTCGCCGAGCTTGTCGAGCCCGAACTGCGCCAGCAGCTCGCGCAGCCGAGCCGCCGCGCTCGCCTTTCGCTGGCCGGTGTAACGCGCCAGGATCAGCTCGTTCTTCATGCTGTGCTCCCAGCCGACCAGTTCCGTCACCGTGACGCTGTAGCCGTTGGCTTCGAGATACAGGCAGCGCAGCACGTTGGTGAGCTGACTGCCGATCTCGCGCGTGTGCAGCGGATGGCGCCACAGCTCGGCCAGCGGCGTGCGCGACAGCGCCAGCGCCTTGGTCTCGCGCAGGCAGGCGGCCACTTCGGCCTGGCAGCAGGGCACCAGCACCATGCAGCGCGCCTTCTTGGCCAAGCCGAAGGCGATGGCGTCGTCGGTGGCGGTGTCGCAGGCATGCAGCGCCGTCACCACGTCGATCTGCTCCGGCAGCTCGCTCGCCCGGGCCGACTCGGCCACCGTGAGGTTCAGGAACGACATGCGCTCGAAGCCCAGACGCTTTGCGAGCTCGCGCGAACGCTCGACCAGCTCGCCGCGCGTCTCGATGCCGTAGACATGCCCGTCGCCCGACCTCGCCCGGAAGAACAGGTCGTAGATGATGAAGCCCAGGTACGACTTGCCCGCCCCATGGTCGGCCAGCGTGGCGCCCGCGCCCTCTTCCGGCAGCTCGCGCAGGAGTTGCTCGATGAACTGGAACAGGTGGTAGACCTGCTTGAGCTTGCGCCGCGAATCCTGGTTGAGCCGGCCCTCGCGGGTCAGGATGTGCAGTTCCTTGAGCAGCTCGACCGACTGGCCGGGGCGCAGCACCTCGGCCAGTTCGGCGTCGGCCTTGGCGGCCTTGTTCGTCTTCGGTGCGGTCTTGGTGTTCATGGCTTGGCGCTCCCCGGGCCGACCTCGAGTCGTGCCCAGCCTTCGGCACCCAGCGCCTCGAGCCTCTCGATGTTGCGCTCGAAGATCTCCTCCGCCTCCGGAAAGGCCTCGACCGCGCGGCTCACGCTGTCCTCGCGCAGCAGGTGCAGCGTGGGGTACGGCGCGCGATTGGTCGCGTTGCCGATGTCCTCGGCTTCGGTTCCGGCGAACTGGAACCGCGGATGGAAGCTCGCGAGCTGCAGCACGCCGTCGAATCCGGCGCGGGCGAGACGGCGTTCGGCGCGCGCCGTGAAGTCGTTGAAATCCAGGAAATCGGGCAAGGCGTTCGGTGCAATCAGAAGGGTTGTGTCGCGCACCGCGGCTTCCAGCGCCACGAGTTCTTCGGCCTGGGCAAGCAGCACGTCCATCAGGTCGGGCTCTTCGGCGGGCTCGTACACGGCGTAGTGGATCTGCTCCTTCACGTGCACGGCTTTCGCGAAGGGACACAGGTTGAGGCCGATCACCGCGCGTTCGAGCCAGCGCCGCGTGTCGGCCTCGGCCTGGGCGGCCCCGATTGTCGCCGGGCCCGTCATGCCATCTCCGCAGCGGGGCGAATGCGCCCCAGGCGCCGCGCGATCGCCATGCCGACCAGCGAACAGGCCAGCGTGGCCGCCCAGGTCCAGTGCCAGCCGCCGACGCAATGCGCCAGCCACGCCACCGCGGGCGGCGCCAGGAACTGGCCCAGCGCCGAGGCCTGCTGCATGAGTCCGATGGTCGTCGAAACGGTGGCGGGCCCGGGCGCAAGCCTCACGCCCAGCAGGAAGAGCGTGGCGGGCACCATGCCGCCTCCCAGCGAGAAGGCGCAGACGGCGATGTAGCGCAGCACCGGCGGCAGGCCCAGCGCGTCGGCGCCCTGCCCCATCTGCGCGAAAGCGGCCAAGCCGGCCAGCGCCATGGTGAGAAAGCCGAGCTGCAGCAGGCGCTGCGGAGCCACGCCACGCTGCAGCCAGCGTCCGCCGGCGACATTGCCGACGATGTTCATCGCGGCCGCCAGCGCGGTGAGCACCGCGTTCCACGCAGCCGGCACGCCCGCGCCCGCGTAGATGGCCGGCAGGAAGCCGATCACGGCGATCCATTGCGACGAGTACACGGCGAAGCTCAGCGCGACCAGCCAGGGCGCGCGGGCGCCGACGGTGGCGCGCAGCCGTGCCCCCCAACCGCCGGAAGCCGAACCCGTGACGGCCGGGCGCAGCCGGTCCGCCGGCACCACGAGCCAAAGCCCCAGCGCCGCCACGGCCGACACGGCCGACAGCGCCCACCACCAATCCACCCAGCCGCCCCAGCCGATGAACGCCGGCCCGACCAGCAGGGCCAGGGCCACGCCCAGCGGCATGTAGGCACCCCACAGGCCCAGCACCGCCTTGTCTGCCCCCGGAGGGGTCAGGGCGCGGATCAGCCCGGGCCCGGGCATCACCGCCAGCAGGAAGCCGACGCCTTCCACGGCGCGCAGCACCAGCAGCCATTGCACGGCGTGCGCGCCGTCGCCACCGAGTCCGGTACCGGCTGCGCCGCCGAGAAGACTGGCAAGCGTCAGCACGATCAGCCCGGTCAACATGCTGCGGCGAAGCCCGATGGTGTCCGCCGCCAGCCCGACCAGCAGCCCCAGCGTCATGCTGGCGACCTGGACCAGCGCGAGCAGGAAACCCGCCTCCACCAGCCCGATGCCGAGCGATGCCTGCAGCGCCGGCACGGCGGGCGGCAGCTTGCCCAGATGCAGGGAGCCGCTGACGCCGCCCAGCAGGACGGCCAGCGCGGCAATCGGAACGCGCGGCTTGCCGGCCTGCCCGCTCATGCGATGCCTCGCCTGCCGGTCAGCCGCTCATGCTCGCGCACGGCGAAGCGGTCGGTCATGCCGGCGATGTAGTCGGCGACGGCACGGGGCCTGTCCTGGCGTTCGTCGTAGGAAGCCGGCATCTCGGCGCCGCGCTCCAGGTAGGCCGCGAACAGCTCTCGCACCACTTCCCGCGCCTGGTCCGTGGTCTGCGTGACCTGCGGGTGCCGGTAGAGGTTGCGGAAGAGAAAGCGCTTCAGGTCTTCCGACTGGGCCTGCATGGTGCTGCTGAACGCCACGACGGGCGGCGCCTTGCGCACGGCATCGGCGTCGGCCGGCGCGAGAGCCTCCAGCGCCGCGCGCGTCGCGTCGATCACGTCGTAGACCTGCGCGCTCAGCATGCGCCGGATGGCTTCGTAGAGCACGCGGCGCCCCTGCAGGTGCGGATGCTCGGCCAGCGCCTCGCGGCGATGGCGTTCGAACAGCTCGACATCGGACAGCTGCTCGACCGTGATGAGCCCCGAGCGCACGCCGTCGTCGATGTCGTGGGCGTTGTAGGCGATGGCATCGGCCAGGTTGCACAGCTGCGCCTCAAGCCCCGGCTGGGTGCGGTCGAGAAAGCGCCGCGCCACGCCGTTGGGCTCCGCTGCCTCGAGCCGCTCTGCGTTCGCGCGCGAGCAGTGCTTGAGGATGCCTTCGCGCGTCTCGAAGCTGAGGTTCAGGCCGTCGTACTGCGGATAGCGATGCTCCAGCGCATCGACCACGCGCAGGCTCTGCAGGTTGTGCTCGAAGCCGCCGTGGCCGGCCATGCAGTCGTCGAGTGCGTCCTGGCCGGCGTGGCCGAAGGGCGTGTGGCCCAGGTCGTGCGCCAGGGCGATGGCCTCGACCAGGTCCTCGTTGATGCGCAGCGCCCGCGCGATCGAACGGCCCAGCTGGGCGACTTCGAGCGAATGCGTGAGCCGGGTGCGAAAGAGGTCGCCTTCGTGGTTCAGGAAAACCTGCGTCTTGTAGACCAGCCGGCGGAAGGCGGTGGAATGCACGATCCGGTCGCGGTCGCGCTGGAAGGCATCGCGCGTGGGCGCGGGCGGTTCGGCATGCCGACGGCCGCGCGAGCGCGCGGGCAGGCAGGCATAGGCCGCAAGGCTCATTGCTGCGCGCAGCTCTGCGCGAGCACTTCGCGCACGAGTGCGTCGGGCGCGCTGCGGACCACCGCGGAGCCGGGCCGGTCGATCACCACGAAGCGGATCTCGCCGGCCTCCGATTTCTTGTCGACGCGCATCAGCTCCAGGTAGCGGTCGGCGCCCAGCGCCGGGCCGACGATCGGCAGGCCGGCCCGGTCGATCAGCCGCGTGAGCCGTTCGACGAAGGCGGCATCGACGCCGCCGAGCCGCTGCGACAGCCGTGCCGCCATGACCATGCCGCAGCCGACGGCCTCGCCATGCAGCCATTCGCCATAGCCGAGCCCCGATTCGATCGCGTGGCCGAAGGTATGGCCGAAATTGAGGATGGCGCGCAGGCCGTTTTCGCGCTCGTCCTGCCCCACCACCAGCGCCTTGATCTCGCAGCTGCGCCTGACGGCATGGGCCAGCGCGGCCGGCTCCCGCGCGACGAGCGCATCGATGTTCGCCTCGATCCAGTCGAGAAAGGCCATGTCGTGGATCGGGCCGTACTTGATGACTTCGGCCAGGCCGGCGCTGAGTTCGCGCGGCGGCAGCGTCTGCAGCGTACCCAGGTCGCAGACCACGAGCTGCGGCTGATAGAACGCGCCGATCATGTTCTTGCCCAGCGGGTGGTTGATGGCCGTCTTGCCGCCCACAGAGGAGTCGACCTGCGCCAGCAGCGTGGTCGGCACCTGCACGAAGGGCACGCCGCGCATGTAGCTGGCGGCCGCGAAGCCGGTCATGTCGCCGACCACGCCGCCGCCGAGCGCGAAAAGCACCGTCTTGCGGTCGCTGCCGCGGCCCAGCAGCTCGTCGAAGATCAGGTTCAGCGTCTGCAGGTTCTTGTAGGCCTCGCCATCGGGCAGCTCGAGCAGGTGGACCGCCCTGAAACGGCCTGCCAGGGCGGATTGCAGCGCCTTGGCATAGAGCGGCGCCACCGTGGTGTTGCTGACGATGAGGGCCGTGGCCGAGGTGGGCACGGCATCGAAGCTCCGCGGGTCGTCCAGCAGGCCGGCGCCGATCAGGATCGGATAGCTGCGGTCGCCGAGCTGGATGTCGACGCGTTCTGGCGGGGCGGAGAGTTCGGACAGGGACATGGGCAGCGAGTTTAGGCGCTGCGCGGCCCGGGGGCTCAGGCGGGGGGATCCTCGGGATGCGCGCCCGGCTCGACGACGCCCGCCAGCTCGAGCTGCATCACGATGATGTTCACCAGCATGGCGATCGTCGGGCGTCCGGTGTCGACCACGTCGTGGGCGGTTTCCCGATAGAACGGGTCGCGCGCGTCATGCAGCTCCCGCAGCCGCCCCAGCGGATCGGCCACCTGGAGCAGGGGGCGCTTGACGTCGTGGCGAAGGCGCCGGAACAGGTCTTCGGGGGAGGAACGCAGGTAAATCACGTGGAAGTGATCGCGCAGCTGCGTGCGGTTGGCTTCCCGCAGCACAGCGCCGCCTCCGGTAGCCAGCACGCCCTGGGCATTGGCCGCGAGGTCGGCGATCACGGTCTGTTCGAGATCGCGGAAGGCGATTTCGCCCTCGCGCTCGAAGTAATCACGGATCGAGCAGCCGATGCGCTGCTCGATCACGTGATCGGTGTCCACGAAAGGAAGGTCCAGCCGCATCCCCAGGCGCCGGCCCACTGCGGATTTTCCGGCGCCGGGCAAGCCGACGAGTGCGACCGCCACGCGGTGGCTGCTACGCCCGCGCGTCAGCGCGCGGCGTTGCGGTCGGTAATCATCTTCGGGGTGATAAAGACGAGCATTTCAGTCTTGTTGGCAACGCGTTCGCGCTTGCGGAACAGTGCTCCCAGATAGGGCACTTCACCCAGCACCGGCACGCGCGATTCGTCATTGGTTTCGGTGAGCTCGAAGATACCACCGATGACGACCGTGCCGCCGTTCTCCACCAGCACCTCGGTCTGCACGTGCTTGGTGTTGATCGCAGGGCCTGCCGAGGTGTTCACGCCGCGGGCGTCCTTGCTCACGTCCAGCGTCAGGATGATGTTGCCTTCCGGCGTGATCTGCGGCGTGACTTCCAGCTTCAGCACCGCCTTGCGGAACGAGATCGAGGTCGCACCGCTGGAGGTGGCCTGCTGGTACGGGATTTCCTCGCCCTGCTCGATCAGCGCCTTGGTCTGGTCGGCCGTGATGACGCGGGGGCTGGACACCAGCTTGCCCTTGCCGTCTGCTTCGAGCGCCGAGATCTCGAGGTTCAGCATGCGCGAGAAGCTCGAATTGAAGAGCGAGATCGCGAAGGTGCCTGCCGCGTTGCCGGTGCCGCCGGCATCGCCTGCGGGAAGGTTGATGAAGTTGGAGTTGGTGAACGTGCTCGTGGCCGTGGTGGCACCGCCATTGGTGCCCGGCGTGGTGACCGGCATGACGCCGAGATTCCCGAACGCCCGGTTTCCGCCGGAAGACGCGAAGCGTTCGCCCGCGATACCGCCGCCCAGGCGCACGCCCAGCGACTTGCCGAAGGTATCCGAAGCTTCGACGATACGGGCTTCGATCAGCACCTGGCGCACAGGAACGTCAAGTTTCTGGATCAACTCTGCCACCTGCGCCAGCCGTGAGGGAACATCCGACACGAAAAGCTGGTTGGTACGCGACTCCGCGATCACGCTGCCGCGCGGGCTCAGGATACGAGTCGTCGTGCCGCCGCCACCACCGCCGCCGCCAGCTCCTGTGCCGGTCAGGCCCTGCGCAATGGCGATCGCCTTGGTGTAGTTGAGCTGGAACGACTGGGTGCGCAGCGGCTCCAGGTTCTCGATCGCGGCCTTCGCCTCGAATTCGAGCTTTTCCTTGGCGTTGATCTCATCCTTGGGCGCGATCCACAGCACGCTGCCGTTCTTGCGCATGCCCAGGTTCTTCGCCTGCATGATGATGTCGAGCGCCTGGTCCCAGGGCACGTCCTTCAGGCGCAGCGTCAGGGCGCCGCTCACCGAATCCGAGGTCACGATGTTGAAGTTCGTGAAGTCGGCGATCACCTGCAGCAGCGAACGGATCTCGATGTTCTGGAAGTTCAGCGACAGCTTCTCGCCGTTGTAGCCCACGCCCTGGGTCAGCTTGGTCGGGTCGACCTTGCGGGCACGGACTTCGACCACGAACTGGTTCTCGCTCTGGTAGGCGCTGTGCTCCCAGTCGCCCTTGGCGTCGATCGTCATGCGGACGCGGTCGCCAGTCTGCTGCGAGGTGATCAGCTGTACCGGGGTGCCGAAATCGGCCACGTCGAGGCGGCGGCGCAGGCCCTCGGGCAGCGTCGACTTGGTGAATTCCACGACGAGGCTCTTGCCCTGCTGCTTGACGTCGACACCCACTTGGTTGTTGGGAAGATCGACGATGACCCGGCCCGTGCTGTCCGAGCCGAGGCGGAAATCGACGTCCTTCAGCGGCAGCATGTCGCGGTTGCGGTTTTCCGCGAAGGCCGTGCTGGCGGGCGATGCGGCAAGCGCCGGCCCGGCCACCGGGTCCAGCACCACCAGCAGCGACTTGCCCTGGATCTCGGCCTTGTAGGCGGTCGCCTGCTTCAGGTTCAGCACCACGCGGCTGCGTTCACCGGCCTGCACCACGTTCACCGAACGCAGGTTGCCCTGGTTCACTTCGATGGCGGAACGGCCGATGGCGTTGGTAACGCCCGGGAAGTCGAGCGCGATGCGCGCCGGCGTCTGGACGGTGAATCCGGCGGGCACCGCGGCGAGCGGCTGCGCAAGATCGATGCGGATCACTTCCGAACCGGACTGCGTGGAGCTGGTCACGGCTTCGATGGCATTTTGCGCATGGGCCACGGCCAATGCACCGAAGGCCAGCAGACCCAGGCCGGCAGCGCGCAGCCACTGTGCCATCGTTGATTTCTTATGGTTCATTTCGCACTCTCTTGCAGCTGCAGCGTCGCGACGCGTTCGATCCATTCACCGGCGGCGTCCTGCACGATCTCACGCAGGGCGACTTCGGTTTCGTTGATTCGGGTGATACGCCCGTAGTTGAGTCCCAGGTATTCGCCGACGCGAACCTTGTAGAGCAGCTTGTCGACACGAACCAGCGCCACCGGCTGGCCGTTGCGGTTCATGCTGCCGACCATGGCCATCGAGTCGAGCGGGAAGGCCTCCAGCGCCTCCTTGCGGCGCGCCAGCTCAGGCGCGATCAGCTCGGAAGTGCTCGGCTGGTTCGATTCGCGGCGCAGCGCCTGGGTCAGCTTCAGGATGTTGAAAGGCTCGAAGGCTGAGGCTTCGGTGTATGCCTGCGGGGTGAATTTCTTCGGCTCGGAGATGGGCGGCACCGAGGGCTTCACCTGGGCGCGCTGCTCGGCCATCCACCGTTGCAGGTCTTCCTGGTCGGAATCGCAGGCGCTCAGTGCCGACGCCGCCAGCGTCAGCCACAGTACTTTGGCGACGATCTTCATTTCTTCGCCTTCGGTGCGGAGGCACGCTTCTGCGCGGCCCGCTCGTCGTCATCGAGGTAACGGTAGGTACGCGCGGTGGCATCCATCGTCAGCACGTCCTTGTCCTTTTGCGGGGTGACGGAAATGTTGTTCAGCGTCACGATGCGCGAGAGGCCCGCCACGTCGGCGGCGAAGGCGCCCATGTCGTGGTAGCGCCCGGTCACGCGCACGGCGATCGGGAGCTCGGCGTAGTAGTCCTTCACCGACACCTGCCCCGGACGGAACAGCTCGAACTGGAGGCTGCGCCCCAGGCCCGCCTGGTTGATGTCCGACAGCAGGGCGTCCATTTCGGCCTTGCTGGGCAGCTGCTTCTCGAGGAGGGTCACGTACTGCTGCACCTGCTCGCGCTGCTTCTTCAGCAGTTCGAGGTTGGCAGCCTGTGCCACCTTCTTCTGGTAGTCGGTCTTGAGCGCGATTTCCTTGGAACGTTCGCTCTCGAGTTCGTCGTTCGAATTGGTGAGCCAGGCGAACCAGAGCGCAACGAGCACCAGCGCCGTGACGGCCAGGCAGAGCGCGTAGCGGGGCACCGCTGGCCATGTCGACGGATCGTTCGGATTGAGCCCGCGGAACTGGTCGCCGACGCGCTGCAGCGCAGCCGCGACATCGACTTTCTGGGAGGGGCGATTGCTTGCCATGATCGGTTACCCCTTGGACTGCGCGGTTGCGGCCAGCGCCTTTTCGGCTGCGGCCTTCTGAGCATCGGTGGGGCGTTTCAGGCCAATGCGCATCGTGAAGTTCGCCACGCGACGCTGGTCGCGCGGATTCAGGTTAACGTTCGCCGACGTGATTTCGACCAGCTCGGGCTTCACCAGCCACGGACTGTTGTTGCCCAGGTTGCGCAGCAGTTCCGAGACGCGCTCGTTCGACTGCGCCATGCCTTGCAGCGTGACAGTCTGGTTGTCCTGCTTCATGTTGGTCAGGTAGACGCCGTCGGGCAGTTGCCGGACCAGTTCGTTGAGCAGGTGGACGGGAAGATTGCGGTCGCCCTGCAGGTCTTCGACCGCCTGCTGGCGCGCGCGCAGCGCGGCGATTTCTTCCTGCAGGGTCGAGATTTCCTTGATCTCGACTTCGAGCTTCTTGATCTCGGCCTGGAGAAAGCTGTTCTTCGATTGCTGCGCCGAGATCTGGGCCTCGAACCAGAGGTAGCCCAGGACCGCGATCAGGCCGCCCAGAAGCGCCGCGGCGCCCAGGGTGCCATAGAAGGCCTCGCGCCTGCGCTTGCGTGCAGCTTCGCGGTGCGGAAGCAGGTTGATGAGGATCACTGCAGGAACCTCCGCATGGCCAGCCCGCAGGAGGTCAGATAGGACGGGGCCTCGCGGCGGACCTTCTTCTCCCGGACGTTCGAGCTGATTTCCATCCCTTCGAAGGGATTGAGCAGCGAGCAGGCGAACGACGTCTGCCGCGTGACGGCATTGGTCAGACCCGGCAGCGAAGCCGATCCACCTGCCAGCAGGACGTAGTCGACGCGGTTGTGCGGCGTGCTGGTGAAGAAGAACTGGAGCGCACGCGCGATTTCCTGCGCGATGCTTTCGACGAAGGGCTTGAGCACGCCGGAGCCGTAGTCGTCGGGCAGGTCGCCGCTGCGCTTCTTGGCTTCGGCCTCTTCCGCGGAAAAACCGTACTGGCGCACGATCAGCTGCGTGAGCTGGGCGCCGCCGAACGCCTGGTCGCGGTCGTACAGCACTTCCTGGTTGCGCAGGACCTGCATGCTGGTGGTGAAGGCGCCCACTTCGAACAGCGCCACGATCGAATCGACGCCCTTGCCGGGCAGCTGCTCGATCAGGCGGGCGGTCGCGAGGCGTGAGGCATAGGACTCGACGTCGAGGATCATCGCCTTCAGGCCGGCGGCTTCCGCCAAGCCTTCGCGGTCCTGGACCTTTTCCTTGCGCGATGCGGCGATCAGCACTTCCACGTCGCCGGCCGAAGTGGTACTCGGCCCGGTCACGCAGAAGTCGAGGCTGACTTCGTCCAGCGAGAACGGGATGTATTGGTTGGCCTCGGATTCGACCTGGATCTTCGAGCTCCTGCTCGCTCATGCCGCCGGGAAGAATGATCTTCTTGGTGATGACGGCCGAAGGCGGCAGCGCGAGCGCCACGTTGCGGGTGCGCGTGCCGCTCTTGCGGATGACGCGGCGCACGGCCTCGGCCACCTCGTCGAACTTTTCGACGTTGCCGTCGGTGATCCAGCCACGTTCGAGGGGCTCGATGGCGCAGCGCTCCAGGACCAGCTTGCCGCTGGCCTCACGGCCGAGCTCGACCAGCTTGACGCTGGACGAACTTACGTCCAGCCCCAGCAGGGGAGCGTTCTGACGACGAAACAATGATCCAAGAGCAGCCAAGGCAGGTTCCTCTTCCCCTGTATTTGTAACCAATAGAAAAAATTGAATTCGGTTGCATGCTAGCAGCAGGCGTAGCGGCAACCAAGCAACGCCGAAGGGCAAAACCCTGAAGCGTTGTCAAAACCTGACGTCAAAACCGCATTTTGTAACTTTTGAATTAGGGCAATGCAAGCCCCTCAAAGATCGGATCGTGTGGAGAGGCCGGCTTTTTATAATGTCGGGTGACTCTGTGCGGCCCCTCATGCAAGAAACTTCCAGCCCCAAAGGGCCAGCCAAGACCCCTCCCCCCACGCGCCCGACCTGGCTGAAATGGCTGTTGCGCTTTTTCTTCTGGTGCTTCGGCATCGCGCTGGCCGGCGTGCTCGCGGTGCTGTGCGTGGTGGCAGTGGCCCTCGCGGTCGCTTATCCGAACCTGCCTGACATCAGCGAACTCTCCGACTACCGGCCCAAGCTGCCGCTGCGGGTGTTCTCGGCCGAAGGCATCCTGATCGGCGAGTTCGGCGAGGAGCGCCGCAACCTCACCCCGATCTCGGCGATTCCGAAGGTCGTGAAGGACGCCGTCCTGGCCGCCGAAGACGCCCGCTTCTACGACCACGGCGGGGTCGACTACAAGGGCATGGTGCGCGCCGGCCTGGCCAACATGAACCGCGTGAAGAGCCAGGGCGCATCGACCATCACGATGCAGGTGGCGCGCAACGTCTACCTGAGCTCCGAGAAAACGCTAACCCGCAAGATCTACGAGGTGCTACTGACCTTCAAGCTGGAGCACCTGCTTACCAAGGACCAGATCTTCGAGATCTATCTGAACCAGATCTACCTCGGCAACCGCGCCTACGGCTTCGCCGCCGCTTCCGAAGCCTATTTCGGCAAGCCCCTGCAGGAGCTCACCATCGCGCAGGCCGCCATGCTGGCCGGCCTGCCGAAGGCGCCGGGCGCAAACAACCCGGTCAACAATCCCCAGCGCGCGCGCGGCCGTCAGTTCTACGTGATCGACCGCATGCAGGAAGCCGGCTTCATCACCGCCGAGCAGGCCGCGGAAGCCAAGAAGGAAGAGCTGCATCTGCGTGACGCGGCCGACCCGAACCGCCTGCACGCCGAGTACGTCGCCGAAACGGTGCGCCAGCTGATGTATGCCCAGTACGGCGACAGCACCTACACGCGCGGCCTGAAGGTCTACACCTCGCTGGTCGCTGCCGACCAGGCCGCGGCCTACAAGTCGCTGCGCAAGGGCATCATGGATTACGAGCGCCGCCAGATCTACCGCGGCCCCGAGAAGTTCGTCGACCTGCCGAACGACCCCAAGGACCTCGACGAAGCGGTCGACGACGCACTCAGCGACCACCCCGACAACGGCGACGTGATGGCGGCAGTGGTGCTCAAGGCCACGCCCAAGCAGATCGACGCCGTGCGCGGCAACGGCGACCCGGTGCAGATCACCGGCGACGGCCTCAAGCCCGCGCAGTCCGGCCTCTCCGACAAGGCCCCGCCGAACATCAAGATCCGCCGCGGCGCGGTCATCCGCGTGGTGAAGACGCCCAAGAACACCTGGGAGATCACGCAGCTGCCCGAGGTCGAAGGCGCATTCGTCGCCATGGACCCGCGCGACGGCGCCATCAAGGCACTGGTGGGCGGCTTCGACTTCGGCAAGAACAAGTTCAACCATGTGACGCAGGCCTGGCGCCAGCCGGGTTCGAGCTTCAAGCCGTTCATCTATTCCGCGGCGCTCGAAAAGGGCTTCACGCCGGCCACGGTCATCAACGACGGCCCGCTCTTCTTCGACGCCGGCACCACCGGCGGCCAGCCCTGGGAGCCCAAGAACTACGGCGGCGGCTACGACGGCCCGATGTCGATGCGCACCGCGCTGATGAAGTCGAAGAACCTCGTGTCGATCCGCATCCTGCAGTCCATCGGCACGCGCTACGCGCAGGAGTGGATCACCAACTTCGGCTTCGACAAGGAAAAGCACCCGGCCTACCTGCCGATGGCGCTGGGCGCGGGCTCGGTCACGCCGATGCAGATGGCGGTGGGCTATTCGGTGTTCGCCAACGGCGGCTATCGCGTCAATCCGTACCTCGTGACCCGCATCACCGACCACAAGGACAAGGTGCTGGTCGACAAGCAGCCCCCCCTGTTGAACGAATCGCTGCGCGTCATTCCGCAGCGCAACGCCTTCATCATGGACACGCTGCTGAACTCCGTGGCCCGCGGCGGCACCGCCGCGAAGGCGCAGGCGATGCTCAAGCGTCCCGACCTGTACGGCAAGACCGGCACCACCAACGACTCGCTGGACGCATGGTTCGCCGGCTTCCAGCCCACCATGACGGCCATCTCGTGGATCGGCTACGACACGCCGCGCAACCTGGGCGACCGCGAGACCGGCGGCGGGCTGAGCCTGCCGATCTGGATCGCCTACATGGAAACCGCCATCAAGGGCGTGCCGGTGACCGAGCTGTCGGCCAACCCGCCCGCGGGCATCGTGAACGTCGGCGGCGAGTGGTACTACGACGACTACGCGCCGGGACGCGGCGTTGCGAGCCTGGGCGTGGAATCCGCACCCGTGGCGCCGGTGGAGGCCCTGACCGGTGCCCCCGTGAGCGCGCCGGCCCCGCCCGAGGAGCGCAACCGCATCCTCGACCTGTTCCGCAACTGAGGACGACGGACGCGAGCAAAGGACAGGATCAGGCGGCCGCGAAGGTCAGCGGCTGCCCGGCCTGAAGAGTCGCTTCGCGCGAGAGGTTGCCGAAGAACTCCTCGCCGGTCTTGGTGTCGACCCAGGCCTTGCCGTCATGGCGGTAGTGGTAACCGCCGGAACGCGCGGCGAGCCAGATTTCCTGCAGGGGCTTCTGCAGGTTCACGATCAGCTGGCTGCCGTTGCGGAATGAAATCGTGATCATCCCGCCCACCCTCTGGTTGTCGATGTCCGCGTCGGTCGTTTCGTTGATGCGATCGCAGCCCAGCTCGATGGCTGCAAGGGCAGCCTCGGCGCGATCCATGTACTCGGTGTCGGTCATTACAATTTCGCCATGTTGAACGTTCACCAAATTCTAGTGAGCGCCCGCGTCCGCGCTGCGCTCATGGTCTGCCTCGCCGTGGGCGCCGCCGGGCTCGTTGCGGCCTGCGGGCAGCGCGGTCCGCTGTACCTGCCGACCGATCCTGCCGCCGCCGGGCGCGCCACGCTGCCGGAGCTCATGACGCCCGAGAGCCTGCGGCCTTCGCCGTCCTCCACCTCCTCCACACCTTCCAACCAGGCTGTGCCCGCGCCGGCCGCAGCCGCCAGCGCACCGGCGGGTAACAGCAACAACACCGGCACGGAGCAACGCAAGTGAGCGCAACCGCCAACTCCCTGCCCGGCCAGCCGCACATCGCGGAGCGCGATGGCGCGCTGCACGTCGAAGGCGTGGCGCTCGATGCGCTGGCCCGCGAACATGGCACCCCCCTCTTCGTCTACTCGCAGCAATGGATGCTGGACGCGCTGGCCGCCTACCAGCGCGGCTTCGAAGGACGCGACGCCCTCATCTGCTATGCGATGAAGGCCAACTCCTCGCTCGGCGTGCTGCGCGTGTTCGCGGAAGCCGGCTGCGGCTTCGACATCGTCTCGGGCGGCGAGCTGTCGCGCGTGCTGGCCGTCGGCGCCGATCCGAAGAAGATCATCTTCTCGGGCGTGGGCAAGACCCGCGCCGAAATGCGCCAGGCCCTTGCCGCCGGCATCGCCTGCTTCAACGTCGAGAGCGAAGCCGAACTCGACGTGCTCAACGAAGTGGCTGTTGCCGAAGGCAAGCGCGCGCCGATCAGCATCCGGATCAATCCGAACGTCGATCCGAAGACGCATCCCTACATTTCCACCGGCCTGAAGGGCAACAAGTTCGGCATCGCGCACGACCGCGCCGTCGAGGCCTACAAGCACGCCGCACGGCTGCCGGGGCTGGAGGTGGTGGGCATCGACTGCCACATCGGCTCGCAGATCACCGAAGCCTCGCCCTACCTCGACGCCTGCGACCGCGTGCTCGACCTGGTGGAATCCATCGAGGCGGCCGGTGTGCCGATCCATCACCTCGACTTCGGCGGCGGCCTGGGCATCGACTACAACGGCGAAGTGCCGCCCAAGGCCGATGCGCTGTGGCAGCAGCTGCTGGCCAAGCTCGACGCGCGCGGCTTCGGCAAGCGCAAGCTGGTGATCGAGCCGGGCCGTTCGCTGGTCGGCAACGCCGGCGTGTGCGTCACCGAAGTGCTCTACACCAAGCCCGGCGAGGACAAGAACTTCTGCATCGTCGACGCGGCCATGAACGACCTGCCCCGCCCCGCGATGTACCAGGCCTTCCAGCGCATCGAGCCGGTGCGTGCCCGCAGCGGCAATGCCACGACCTACGACGTGGTCGGCCCGGTCTGCGAAAGCGGCGACTGGCTGGGCCGCGACCGCGCGCTCAACGTGCTGTCGGGCGACCTGCTGGCCGTGCTGTCGGCGGGCGCGTACTGCATGAGCATGTCCAGCAACTACAACACGCGCGGCCGCGCCGCCGAAGTGCTGGTGAGCGGTGCCAGCGCAAAGCTGATCCGCCGTCGCGAGACGATGGAAGACCAGCTGCGCAGCGAGATCGACGGCTGATTGCCCTTTCCCGGCATCAGCCGGTACGCACCGCGCCGGCCGACGCCGGCTTTCCCTTGCCGCGCTTGCTCGCGAAGTTCCATACGCGCCACGCGAGCAGCACCGCAATGATCGCGGCATAGACGAACACTTCCGCGAAGTTGTTCTTGCCCGCGCGCATCCAGAAGAAGTGCAGCAGGCCGAGCCCCGCGATCAGGTAGACCAGCTTGTGCAGCATCTGCCAGCGCTTCGCGCCCATCGCCTTGATCGCGCGGTTGAACGACGTGGCCGCCAGCGGCGTCAGCAGCACGAAGGCCGAGAAGCCCACCAGGATGAACGGCCGCTTGGCGATGTCCTTCGCGATGTCGGCCCACTCGAAGCCCATGTCGAACCAGGCGTAGCACAGCAGGTGCAGCACCACGTAGAAATACGCGAACAGGCCCAGCATGCGGCGGTAGCGCGCGAGTGCGTTCCACTTGCTCATCACGCGCAGCGGCGTCACCGCCAGCACGATGCAGATGAAGCGCAGCGTCCAGTCGCCGGTGGCGCGGATCAGGAACTCCGCGGGGTTGGCACCCAGCCCGTCCGTGAACGCACCATAGGCCAGCAGCGCGAACGGCAGCAGGCACAGCAGGAAGATGACCGGCTTGGTCGCAGGATGCATGAGCAGCTTGTTCACAAGACACTCCATGAAAAAAGAGACGTCGCACCTTCGAGAAACACCGCGGAACCGGCTCTGCCGGCCCGCAGGTGTTGCCCCCGGCAGAGGGAAGGCGCGCGCGACACCAAGTGCGCGCAGCCCGGGGGCGAGCCCCATTTCAGTAGTTCTTCTTGAGGTCCATGCCTGCATAGAGCTGGCCGACCTGCGCTTCGTAACCGTTGAACATCTCCGTCTTGCGCCGCTTGGCGAACAGCCCGCCGCCGTCGCCGATGCGGCGTTCGGTGGCCTGGCTCCAGCGCGGATGGTCGACGTTGGGGTTCACGTTCGAATAGAAGCCGTATTCGTTGGCCGCAGCCTTGTTCCAGGCAGTGCTCGGCTCCTTCTCGACGAAGCGGATCTTCACGATCGACTTGGCCGACTTGAAGCCGTACTTCCACGGCACCACCAGTCGCACCGGCGCGCCGTTCTGGTTGGGCAGCACCTCGCCGTACATGCCGAAGGCCAGCAGCGTGAGCGGATGCATCGCCTCGTCCATGCGCAGGCCCTCGGTGTAGGGCCAGTCGAGCACGCGCGAGCCCACGAAGGGCATGGTCTTGGGGTCGGCCAGCGTCACGAACTCGACGAATTTGGCGTTGCCCTGCGGCTCGACCTTCTTGATGAGCTCGGCCAGCGAATAGCCGACCCACGGGATGACCATCGACCAGCCCTCGACGCAGCGCAGGCGGTAGATGCGCTCTTCCTGCGCGCTGAGCTTGAGCAGGTCTTCGATGCCGTACTTGCCCGGCTTCTTGACAAGGCCCTCGACCTCCACCGTCCACGGGCGCGTCTTGAGCGTGCCGGCGTTCTTGGCAGGGTCTGCCTTGTCGGTGCCGAACTCGTAGAAGTTGTTGTAGGTGGAAGCGTCCTTGTAGTCGGTGACCTTTTCCATCGAGACGGCGCCAGGAACCGCCGATTTCGCGCCGGGCAGCGGCGCCAGCTTGTTGGGGCGCTCGACCTGGGCCAGGGCTTCACGCGACGCGAACGCCGCCAGCGCGGCTCCCGCAGCACCGCCGGCCATGAGCTTCAGCATGTCGCGGCGGCCTTCGTAGACCTCCCGGGGCGTGATCTCGCTGGACAGCGGATGGATGAAACCGTTGCCGCCACTGTTGCTGCTGCGGCGGATCGGACGGGATTGGAACGACATGACGGGCCTTTCGCGGAATCGTTGTGCTCAGGGTAGTTCGTGGCCGACCCTGATCTGGTTACGCGCCGCCGAAGCGCGCGGTTTCAATAATTCTTCGCGAAAGCCCGCGGGCCTGCATTCACAGGGTGCCGTAGCTGTGCAACCCGCTCAGGAACATGTTCACGCCCAGGAAGGCGAAGGTCGTGACCGCCAGCCCGCCCAGCGCCCACCAGGCCGCCACGGTGCCGCGCAGGCCCTTCACCAGCCGCATGTGCAGCCAGGCCGCGTAGTTGAGCCAGACGATCAGCGCCCAGGTCTCCTTCGGGTCCCAGCTCCAGTAGCCGCCCCAGGCGTCGGCGGCCCAGAGGGCGCCCAGCACGGTGGCGATGGTGAAGAAGGCGAAGCCGACGGTGATCGACTTGTACATGACGTCGTCGAGCACCTCGTTGGCCGGCAGGCGCGCGGCGATGCGCTTGCGCCCCAGCAGGATGCCCGCGGCGATCAGCGCCGAGATGCCCGCGTAGATCACCCAGTAGCTGCCGCCGGCCTCCTGCACGCGCTGGCGGAACGCCACCGGCACGAAGCACAGCGCCACGCCCAGCAGCCAGATCGGCGTGAGCTTGTACCAGCGCTTCTCGTCCGCCTGTTCCTTGATGAGGTAGGCGAAGGCGACCATGGCCGCGAGCGCGAAGGTGCCGTAGCCGATGAAGTTGGCCGGCACATGCAGCTTCATCCACCAGCTCTGCAATGCGGGCACCAGCGGCTGGATCTCGTGCGCCTCGCGCACGATCGTGTACCAGAGCAGAAAGCCCACCGCCGCGCTGACAACCAGCATCACGAAGGCACCGAGTGCACGCGTGCCGTAGCGTTCCTCAAAGTACAGGTAGAAGGCCGCCGTCAGCCAGCAGAACAGCACGAACACCTCGTACAGGTTGCTCACGGGGATGTGGCCGATGTCCGGGCCGAGCTGGTGGCTTTCGTACCAGCGAACCATGGTGCCGATCAGCGCCATCGTCACCGCCGCCCACGCCAGGCGCGAGCCGATGGCATCGAAGGTGTCCGCCTGCTTTCCGCCGAAGAAGCCCAGCCAGTAGAACAGCGTGCTCATGAAGAACAGCACGCTCATCCAGAGAATGGCCGACTGGCTCGACAGGAAATATTTGAGCCAGAACACCGTGTCGGCGCGCGCCAGGTCGCCCTGGTACGAGGCGATGGCCAGCAGCGAGGCCGCAGCCACCGCGATCGCCAGCACCCGCAGCGGCCGCCAGAACCAGCCGATGGCGATGGTCGCGATCACCGCCGCGGCGAGGATCGGCTTCTCGTAGGAATCCATCGACCCCGCGTAGCGCGCGAAGGCGAACAGGCCGCCGGCCACCACCAGCGCCGCGAACACCCAGTCGAACAGGTTGCGGCGCGAGAGCCAGCTTTCATTGAGCGTGAGGGTCGTGGTGTTCATGTTGTCTCGTGGTCTTATCCGTTCAGGGCGAGCAGCTTGCGTTTGAGATGCTCGAATTCGCGGTCGCTGTCGATGGTCTTGCGATTCACCGAGAAAGCCATCGTGGCGGCCGTCGTCGCGGGTGCGTCGCCTTCGGAAGCCGTGCCGTCGGGTGCCAGCCACACCCACAGGCGGCGCTCGCGCACGTACAGCATGGCAAAAATGCCGACGATCAGCAACAGGCAGCCCAGGTAGACGATGTTCTTGCCGGGGGCGCGCGCCACCTGGAACACGCTGGCCTGAACCTGGGTGAAGTCGGTCATCATCATCGCGACCGGGGCCGGGTAGAAGTGCGCGTCGCTGATGGCGAGCACGGATTGCGTCAGGTAGGCCTGCGATTTCTCGTCGTTGCGCAGCGCGGCCAGGCCGGCGCCCTCGCGGCTCAGGTTGAGCACCTCGAACAGCACGTCGTTGAGTATGCGCACCAGCACCCCGCCGGCGCGCTCGCGCTCGGCCTCGGGCACGTTGGTTTCCATGAACTCGGCAATCGCCTGCCAGCCGCCCGCGGTGGTGGCGTCGGCCTTGGCGCGCTCGCTGCCCGCGAAAAGCGCCAGCGCGCGCGTGGCCGACACGCGCAGCTGCTCGGCCATCTCGGGACGCTTGGGATCGGTGGCCTTGGCGATGTAGCGCTCGACGGCGCGCTCGCGCGTGGCGGCGTCGCCTAGCGCGGCGCGCATGCGCACGAAGCCGTCCATCGAGCCCTGCTCGTCGGCCGGCACGCGCAGGTAGCGGAACGGCTCCTCGGGCTTCTCGCGCATGCCCAGCAGGAACACCGGCTGGCCGTCGCCGGTGTCGACCGGCACCATGTAGTTCTGGTATTCGCGCGCCTGGCCGGCAGCGTCGCGCAGCTTGTAGCCGATGCTCGGGCCGATGTTGCGCAGCACTTTCGGCTTGTTGGTCTTGTTGGCGGCACCCAGGCGCGACTCGATGTCGTGGCGCAGGTCGACCTTTCGCACGTCGGCGCCGCTGCCCATGGCGTTGGCGTCGGCGAAGTTCTCGACGTTGATCACGCGCAGCGCGGCGTATTCGAGCGTGAGCTTGTCCTTGCCATTGGTGATCTCGGTGCTCGGGCCACCGATGACGCCCTCCACCTCGAAGGGCTTGGCCGCGGCAGCCATCGGCACGGCCTTGAGCTTCACCTTGGAGCCGCCGTCATCGAAGCTCGACTGGTAGATCTCCACGCCCTTGTAGCTGGCCGGGTGGTTGACCTCGATGCGCGCGGGCACCTGCTCGCCGGTCTCGCGGTCGTGCAGCACGACTTCGCTCGCGAAGAGCTTGGGCATGCCGGTCGAGTAGTAGTCGACGATGAACTTCTTCAGCTCGATGGAGAACGGCAGCTCCTGCAGCAGCACGCCGTCGGACTGGTTCAGGATGGCGATGCTGCCCTGCCCGCCCTCGGGCACGAGGATGTTGCCGCGGAAGGTCGGGTTGCTGGCCGACAGCCGGTGCTGCGGCGGCACGTCGGCGATCATGCCGCCGCCGGTGAACACGCTCTTGCCGTTGAACCAGGTCTGCGCGCGCACCACCAGGTCGCCGTCGAACAAGCCGCCGATGCACACCAGCACGATCGCGCTGTGGGCCGCGATGTAGCCGAGCTTGTGGGCGCCGCCGGCGCGCGCCGCGACCATCCAGCCTGCGTCGTTCTTGCCATTGCCGCTGGCCTCGCGCCGCTGCAGCTTGACCTTCCATCCCCCGCTCACCAGCAGCTGCGCGATGCGGTTGGCCGCTGCCTCGGGGGCTTCACCAAGTCTGCTCTCCGCACGCTGGCCGAAAGCCTTCAGGCTCTGCGCGCGGATGTCTTCCTTGAAGGTCTTGAGGTCGACCAGGATGCGCGGCGTGTTGCGCACGATGCACAGCGTGGTGCTGACCACCAGGAACAGCAGGATCAGCAGGAACCACCAGGCGCTGTAGATCGAGTCGAGCCGCGCGGCGCGGAACAGCTCGGCCCAGAAAGGCCCGAACTGGTTGATGTAGTTGTTGATCGGCTCGTGCTGCTTGAGCACCGTGCCGATGATCGACGCGATGCAGATGATGGTGAGCAGCGCGATCGCGAAACGCATCGACGACAGCAGCTCCACCGCGGCGCGAAGCACCTGCGGGCCGCGATGAACGCGAAGGCCATGGGTGGAGACGGACATCGGGCGAAGGTAGGAAGGAAGGAGAAGGAGAAAAACAAAAAAGGGCGGGCCATCCTGCTGGATCGGCCCGCCCTTTGTCTGGGATTGTTATCGGCGGCTGGTCACGCTCCAGGGAGCGTCATCATCAACGCAAACCGGCAATGTAGTCGGCGACCGCCTTGATTTCCCTGTCGTTGAGCTTGGCGGCGACGCCGGTCATGGGCAGGCTGTTCAGGCGGACGTTGTCGCGGAAGGCAGTGAGCTGGGCCACGGTGTAGTCGGCGTTCTGGCCGCCCAGGCGGGGGTACTGGGCCGGAATGCCGGCGCCGTTGGGGCTGTGGCAGCCGGCGCAGGCGGGGATCTGGCGATCGCCGATGCCGCCGCGGTAGATCTTCTCGCCCAGCGCGATGGTGTCCTTGTCCTTCGAGAAGCCCGGCTTGACCTTCTTCGAGCCCACGAACCAGGCGATGTTGCGCATGTCTTCTTCCGACAGCGCCGAGGCCAGCGGCTTCATGATCGCGCTCTTGCGGGCGCCGGACTTGAAGTCCTGCAGCTGCTTGAGGATGTATTCGGGATGCTGCTGCGCCAGCTTGGGGTTGGCGGCGATGGCGGAGTTGCCGTCGGCGTTGTGGCAGGAGGCGCAGCTCTGGCTGTTTGCCGGCGTTGCGTTGAAGAGCGCATCCCCCTTGGCGGGGTCCGGCTTGGCCGGTTTGGCGGCCGCCGGGGCGGCAGGAGCAGCCGCGTGTTCATCGGCTGCAAAACTCACGCTGGATGCGATGCCCACGAGGGCCGCAAGCACAATATTGGCAAACAACTTCATATCGGGGGCTTCGAATTTATGGCGCAAAACCTCACGATTCTACAATGTGGGCCCTGTTTCGAAAGTCCGTAGATGCCCTTCCCGCGCGCAAAGCCCGCAGCCTATCCTCCCCGCGCGGCGCCCGCCGCGGACCCCCAGGTCGCCGAGCGCGAACGTGCGGCGCTGGGCTGGCTCCACACCGCCCACTTCCTCACCAGCGCCCCGCAGCTGGAGCACCTGCCTCCCCTGGATCTGCCCGAGATCGCCTTCGTCGGCCGCTCCAACGCGGGCAAGTCGACCGCCATCAACACCCTGACGCAGCAGACGCGCCTGGCCTTCGCCTCCAAGACGCCCGGCCGCACGCAGCACATCAACCTGTTCGGCATCGGCAAGCAGAAGGTCGATGACGCGGTGCTCGCCGACCTGCCCGGCTACGGCTATGCGGCCGTGCCGCGCGAGGCCAAGCTGCGCTGGCAGCGCGTGATGGGCAACTACCTGATGACGCGCGAGAGCCTGCGCGGCGTGGTGCTCATGTGCGATCCGCGCCACGGCCTGACCGAGCTCGACGAGATCCTGCTCGACGTGATCCGTCCGCGCGTGCAGCAAGGCCTGAAGTTCCTCGTGCTGCTGACCAAGGCCGACAAGCTCACCCGCAGCGAGGGCGCCAAGGTGCTGTCCATTACGCGACTGCAGGCCGGCGGCGGCGAGGTGAAACTGTTCTCGGCCCTCAAGAAGCAAGGCGTGGGCGAGGCGGCGGAGCTGCTGTGGCGCTGGGTGCACCCGGAGGGCGCCGACGCACCGGCCGCCGAGCCCGAGCCACCGCCGCCACCGGAAGGCGCCTGACGATCCGGCAGGCTGCACCGACCGTCCCATCTGCGAAGTTCACTATCAAAACAATAGCGACGCCAGTCAACCCGAAGGAGACAAGAAGCATGATCGAGACATTCCAACGCAGCCTGCCCAACGGCACCACCCTGAGCTGCCGCGCCGCCGGCCAGCCGGGCCGGCCGCTGATGGTGTTCCTCCACGGGTTCCCCGAGGCCGCCTTCATCTGGGACGAACTGCTCGAATACTTCTCGGACCCCGCCCATGGCGGCTACCGCTGCGTGGCGCCCAACCTGCGCGGCTTCGAGAAGTCGAGCTCGCCGACCGACGTGGCCGCCTACAAGCCGCATCTGCTGATCCAGGACATCCAGCAGCTCGCCGCCACCGAGAGCGCCGACGGCACCATGGCCGCGCTGGTCGCCCACGACTGGGGCGGCGCCTTCGGCTGGGGCTATGCCAACGCCTTCCCGCAGCAGGTCGGCAAGCTGGTCATCATCAATTCGCCGCACCCGGGCACCTTCACCCGCGAGCTTCGCAACAATCCGGCGCAGCAGCAGGCAAGCGCCTACATGAACTTCCTCGCGCGCCCCGACGCCGAGGCGCTGCTCGCTGCCGACGACTTCAAGCGCATGTGGCCCTTCTTCCTGCTGATGAAGGCCGGTCCCGACGGCTTCGGCTGGCTCACCGAGGAAGTGAAGCAGCAATACCGCGAGGTCTGGAGCGCGGGCCTCACGGGCGCCTGCAACCTCTACCGCGTGACGCCCATGAAGCCGCCGCTGCCCGGCCAGACGATCGACGGCATCCCCGTGCTGCCGCGCGAGCGGCTCGTGGTGGAAGTGCCGACCTTCGTGTTCTGGGCGCTCGACGACGCGGCCCTGCTGCCCGGCCTGCTCGAAGGGCTCGACGAATACGTGCCCAAGCTCGAGATCAAGAAAGTGCCGAACGCGACGCACTGGATCGTGCACGAGCAGCCGCAGCTGGTCGCGCGCGAGATCGAGGGCTTCCTGCAGCGCAACCCCTGAGGGCCGCGTCGATCAGTAGATGGGAGGCTCGCCTTCGGGGCGGGTCTTGAACCGCCGGTGCACCCAGTAGTACTGCGAAGGCATCGTGTCGATATACCCCTGCAGCCGTTCGTTCATGAGCGCCGTGTCGGCCTCGACGTCATCGGTCGGAAAGTTCTGCCAGGTCGGCAGGATCTCGATTTCGTAGCCCTCGCGCGTGAGCTTTGCCACCACCGGCACCACCTTCGCCTTGCCCAGCCGCGCGAAGCGCGAGAGCGACGGCACGGTGGCCGCCTGCACGCCGTAGAACGGCACGAAGATGGTCTGGTCGCGACCGAAGTCCATGTCGGGCAGCAGGTACAGCAGGCCGCCCTTGCGCAGGCCCTGCAGCACCGGCTTGATGCCGTCCACCCGGTTGAGCGCCGCCACGTCGCCGAAGCGGGTGCGGCCCTCGCGGATCCAGGCGTCGATCATGGGGTCGCGCTGGGTCGTGTAGATGGTGGCCGAGGGGCGCGCCGTGTGCATCGTGAGCGCGGTGGCTGCCGCGTCGAGGCCGTAGAAATGCGGCGCGAAGAGGATCATGGGCTCGTCGCCGCGCGCGATCTCGCGGATCTCCGAGGCCGCGCCGACGATCTTCAGCCGGCTGGCCACCGTCTTCTCGGGCGCATGCCAGAGCCAGCCGCGGTCCAGCCACGACTGCGCCACGTAGACGAAGGTCTCTTTCGCGATCGCGCGGCGCTCGGCTTCCGACTTCTCGGGGAAGCAGACCGCCAGGTTGGTGTCGACCACGCGCCGCCGCGGCACTGCGACGGTGTGCAGGATGCGGCCGAGGAACGCACCGAAACCGCGCACCACGGGCAGCGGCAGCGGCGCGATCACCCGCATGAAGCCGATGCCGAGTCGGGAACCGAGGCTCATGCGGCCTCCCCGGCGGCGGCAACCACGCGCTCGGCGCGCGGCTCCTTGTAGCGGGCGTAGTCCCAGACGTACTGGCCCGGCAGGCTGTGGATGAGGCGGCCGATGGCATCGTTCATCGCGGCAGCGGCATCCTCGATGGGTGCGGACGGGTCGGTCAGTGCGGTGCCGACGATGGGCTCGAAGCGGATCACGTAGCCGGCCGCATTCGGCAGGCGTTCGCACACGCTGAGGAAACAGGCCGCGCCGGTCTGTTGCGCGAGTCGGGGAAGCAGGGTCATGGTGTAGGCCGGGCGGCCCAGGAAAGGCGCCCACACGCCCTGCCCCAGCGGGGGCACCTGGTCGGGCAGGATGCCGGTGTAGCCGCCGCTGCGCAGCGTGCGGATCAGGCCGCGCACGCCGGTGTTGTTGGTGGGCAGGGTCTGCAGGCCGGGCCTGTCGCGCGAGCCGGCGGCGATCAGGTCGGCCATCCATTTCTTGCGGGCCGGGCGGAACAGTGCGGTGATGGGTCCGTAGGTGGAGAGAAAGCGCTCGCCGATTGCCTGGCCGCACATCTCCCAGCTGCCGAGGTGCGGCGCGACGAGGATGACGCCCTTTTTCGCCTGCATGGCGGCCTCGAAGGCCTCGATGCCTTCCCAGCGCACCACGCGATGCAGCACGGTTTCCCCTTGGGGCCGCAGCCAGAGCCACGGCAGCTCTGAAGCCATCTTGCCGGCCGCGGCGATGGCGGGACGGTATTGCTCGGGGCCGAAGCCCGCGCTCTCGGCGTTGGCCTTGAAGCGGCGGCGGTAGCCGGGCGCGCTCCACCAGACCAGCCAGCCCAGCAATGCACCGAGCCGATGCATCAGCGGCATCGGCACGCGGGCAAGCAGGCGGAACAGGGTGATCATCGAATACGGGAGGGGGTCAAAACACGGACGCGCGCGCATGGTATTGCGCGGCTCGAATAGAATGCAAATTGTCGCCGAGTTACGGAACAACTTGCAGGGCGACAAACACAAGCGCAGCAATGCGATTGTGCCGGGTCGAGAAATCGGCATCTGCTAAAGCGTTCGCCAGAGCTCCGCAGAGTTGGCAACGCGCCAAGTCATTCAAGGAGTTTTGAACAAATGGCGAACGACTTCCTCTTCACGTCCGAATCCGTCTCCGAAGGCCATCCCGACAAGGTCGCCGACCAGATCTCGGACGCCATCCTCGACGCGATCTTCGAGCAGGACCCCCGCAGCCGCGTGGCAGCCGAAACGCTGACCAACACCGGCCTCGTGGTGCTGGCCGGCGAAATCACCACCAACGCGCACGTCGACTACATCCAGGTCGCGCGCGACACCATCAAGCGCATCGGCTACGACAACACCGAGTACGGCATCGACTACAAGGGCTGCGCCGTGATGGTCTGCTACGACAAGCAGTCCAACGACATCGCCCAGGGCGTCGACCACGCATCGGACGACCACCTGAACACCGGCGCCGGCGACCAGGGCCTGATGTTCGGCTACGCCTGCGACGAAACGCCCGAGCTGATGCCCGCGCCCATCTACTACGCGCACCGCCTCGTCGAGCGCCAGGCCCAGCTGCGCAAGGACGGCCGCCTGCCCTTCCTGCGCCCCGACGCCAAGAGCCAGGTGACGATGCGCTACGTGGACGGCAAGCCCCACAGCATCGACACCGTGGTGCTCTCCACCCAGCACAGCCCCGACCAGAGCGAGACGCCCACCAAGATGAAGGCTTCGTTCAACGAAGCGATCATCGAGGAGATCATCAAGCCCGTGCTGCCCAAGGAGTGGCTGCAGAACACGCGCTACCTGATCAACCCGACCGGCCGCTTCGTCATCGGCGGCCCGCAGGCGACTGCGGCCTCACCGGCCGCAAGATCATCGTCGACACCTACGGCGGCGCCTGCCCGCACGGCGGCGGCGCGTTCTCGGGCAAGGATCCGTCGAAGGTCGACCGCTCGGCCGCCTACGCCGCACGCTACGTCGCCAAGAACATCGTGGCCGCCGGCCTGGCGCGCCAGTGCCAGATCCAGGTGGCGTACGCCATCGGCGTGGCACAGCCGATGAATATCACGGTCTACACCGAAGGCACGGGCGTCATCCCCGACGAGAAGATCGCGGAACTGGTGCGCGAGCACTTCGACCTGCGTCCGAAGGGCATCATCCAGATGCTCGACCTGCTGCGCCCGATCTACCAGAAGACCGCCGCCTACGGCCACTTCGGCCGCGAGGAGCCCGAGTTCACCTGGGAAGCGACGACGCAGGCACCGGCACTGCGCGCAGCAGCCGGCCTCAAGTAAGCTGAGCGGAAAAAAGGTGGGGCTTCAGAAGCGGTAGGCGCCGCTCAGCCCCACCGTCCAGTTGCGGCCAGGCGCAGGCTCGTAATAGCGCGCATTGCCTTCGTTGACGATCACCGAGCCGACGTAGCGCCGGTCGAACAGGTTGTCGACGCGCGCGAAGGCGTTGAATTCCCAGCGCTCCCATTTCTTCAGATAGCCCGCATACACCGCCGCGACGGCATAGCCCGGCGCGCTCGCGGTGTTGGCGTCGTTGGCCTGGATGCGGCCGAGCGCGCGCATCTCGATGCCCGCGCGCCAGCCTTCGGGCGGCACCCAGCCCAGCGACGCGAACAGCGACTGCCGCGCGATGCCTGGAATGCGGTTGCCCGCCGCCACCCTGTTCGCAGCGGCGCACGGGGACGGCGAGCAGAAGGCGTCGCGGTAGGTGGCGTCCAGCCAGGTGTAGGCAAGCTGCGTGCGCCAGTGATTGGCGGTCTCGTGCTGCCAGCCCAGCTCGAAGCCGTTGCGCTTCGTGCTGCCGGCGTTCTGGAATGTCGCGCGGCCGCCGACGTTGGTGTCTGTCACGATCTCGTCGCGCGTGCGGGTCTGGAACAGCGCGGCCGTGAGCAGTCCTCCGGCCAGCCGCGCCTTGGCGCCGATCTCGACGCTGTCGTTCACCGATGGCCGCAGTGCGAAGTTGAGGCCGCTCGCGCCGTTGGCCCGGTAGGAAAGCTCGTTCAGCGTCGGCGTCTCGAAGCCGCGGCCGATCGAGCCGTAGAGTGCGAGGTCCTGAGTCGCCTGGTAGCGCAGCGAAGCCACGGGCAGGGTCTTGCTGTACCGCGCGCTGCCGCTGTCGTCGCGGTTGGTGCCGACGATGTAGCGGTCCTGCGAATCGAAGTGCACGCTGCTGCGGCGCACGCCGGCCTCCAGCGTCCAGCGGTCGGTGAGCCGCCAGGTGGCCTGCGCGTAGGGATCGAGGTTCCAGGCCTCGTTGCGCTCGTTGCGCCGCAGCCGTCCCTGCACGCCGAGCACCGGCGCCGACACCGGCCCCAGGTAGTTTTCGTAGCCTCGGCGCTTCTCGCGCAGGCTGTCGTAGCCCAGGCCGGCCACGATGTCGAAGGGCCGGCCCGCCAGCGTGAGGGCGGCGTTCCAGCGCAGGTCGACGCCGCCGTACTGGCGCGAGAGGTCGATCACGCCGCCCGTGTGCAACGGGTTCTGCTGCGCCGACGGCGGGATCGACTGGAACTGCACGGTCTTGCGCTGGCCGCCGTAGACCATGAGCCGCAGGCCCTGCGTGGCATCGATGCGATGTTCGTAGAGCAGGCCGGCCTGCGTCTGCTCGACAGTCTTGCGGGTGTCGTACTGCGTGGCCAGCGGCGCGTTGCGCGGCGCCAGGGCGTACTGGTCGGCTGTGAGGCCCAGCGGGTCCTGCGCGTCGATGCGCACGCTGTTGAACACCAGCGTGAGCTTGTCGCCGTTGTCCAGCGCGATGCCGAGCTTGCCGTTGGCGATGTCGCGCTTCGCGGCGCTGTGCTCGCGCCAGCCGTCGGTGTGGAAGCGGCTCGCGCCGAGCAGATAGTCCACCGCGCCCTGCGACCCGCTGAGCTGCAGCGACTGCCGCCAGGTGCCGAAGCTGCCGCCCGCGAGCGAATACGACAGGCGCGGCGGCCCCTCGCCCGAAGCGGTGAAGGCCTGCACCACGCCGCCGGACGAATTGCCGTAGAGCGCGGAAAACGGCCCGCGCAGCACCTCGATGCGGTCGAGCGAGCCGATGTCGATGTTGGAGGTCTGGCCCTGCCCGTCGGGCAAGGTGGCTGGGATGCCGTCGACATACAGCCGCACGCCGCGCACGCCGAAGGTCGAGCGCGCACCGAAGCCGCGGATGGACAGTTGCAGGTCCTGCGCGTAGTTCAGCCGGTTCTGCACCTGCAGCCCCGGCACCGCGCCGAGGCCTTCGGACAGGTTCACCTGCAGGCGGCTGTCGCGCATCTCGCTGCCGTCGACGCGGTCGACCGAACCGGGCACGTTGAACGGCGCGACCTCGCCGCGGGGCACGGTCACGGTGATCTCGCGCAGGCTCGCGCCGTTGCTGCTGCCTGCACCCGGGTCGGTCGGGGGCTGATCCTGCTGCGCCCGTGCGGCCGGCGGCGCAGCGATCAGGAGGAGAAAGCCGGCGGCGGTGAATGCGACGGGCGCGAGATTCTTCATCGCGCCGATTCTGCTTTGGCGCGCAGGCCGAGCGTGTCGCAGTGGCGCGACTCTCAGGGAAAACTAGGACTCGCCGGCCTTGTCGGCCGGCCGCCTGCACCAGCCGTACCAGACGCACGCCAGGCACGGAATGCCCAGCGCGATCCAGGCCAGGATGTCGCCCAGGCCGCCATCGCTGAAGAGCGCCGAGATCAACCCGAAGGTGGTGAGCACGCCCAGCACGACGGGCCAGCCCCACATGTGCCAGAAACCGTGATGCTGCTGCTTCATGCCTGGCCCTTCTGTGCCGCGGCCGGCTCGGGCTGCGCGACGCCGACGGGCTCGGCCGGCTTCCGCTCTTCGTGCTCCTTCGCCTTCCTGGAGGCCGAAGGCACCGTGTTGCCTCGCTTGAGCCAGAGATACAGGCCGCTGCCCAGCACGATGATGGTCGCGATGTCGAGCAGCGCCCAGATGATCTGCATCGGCATGCCGCCGTAGTCACCGAAGTGCAGCGGCTGCGACACCAACAGCGCCCACAGGTACCAGGGCAGCTTGGGCGAGGCGGTCACCTCGGCCGTCTTGGCATCGACCAGCACGGGCTGTAGCAGCTTCGACGTGAAGGGCTCGTTGCCGCGCAGGAAGAAGGTCGTGTGGTGCGGGCTCGAGAACGAGGTGCCCGGGAATGCGATGAAAGACAGCTTCATGCCGGGCGCGGCCTGCAGCGCGACTTCCATCGAACGCTGCACCGAGGCGCGCTCGTTCACCGCCACGACGGGCTCGTTCTTGTAGGGCGTGAGCAGCGCGCTGAGCTGGTCGTACTGCCAGTACTTGATGACCAGGTCAGCCCAGGTGTTGATCATGCCGGTGGCGCCCACCACGAACACCCATACCAGCGTGACGATGCCCAGCAGGTTGTGCAGGTCGAGCCACTTCAGGCGCGGGCGCTTCTCGCGCCGAACCGTGCCGAAGTCGAGCTTGCGCATGAAGGGCGAATACAGCACCACGCCCGAGACCACGGCCACCAGCAGCAGCAGGCCCATGAAGCCTAGGAACAGCTTGCCCGGCAGCCCCGCGAAGAGGTCGACGTGCAGCTTGAACATCACGTACATGAAGCCTTCGTCGAACTTCGGCTGGGCGAGCACGGCACCCGTGCGCGCATCGACCGCGACCGACTTGAAGTCGTCCGTGGGTTCCGGCGTGGGCGTGAGCGTGACGAACCAGAGGCCGTCGTCGTCCTCGGGCTGCGAGGCGAACTGCACCACCCGGTCGGGATGCCTGGCCTTCGCCACCTCGAGCACGCGGTCGAGGCTGACGCGCGGCGTATCCGCCGGCATCTTCGGCGCCTCGACCTCGGTGCCCAGCAGGTGGCCGATCTCGTGGTGGAAGATCAGCGGCAGGCCGGTGATGCACAACAGCAGCATGAACACCGTGCACACGAGGCTGCTCCACTTGTGCACCCAGGCCCAGGTCTTGATCTTTCGGCTGTTCATGTCGTGGCTGCTCTGTCGAAGAAATGGTTTCTAGAAGCGGTAGGTCGCGCTGGCGACGATGTTGCGGCGCGCGCCGTACCAGCAGTCGCCGCGCGCGAGGCAGGTGCTGAAGTAGGTCTTGTCGGTCGCGTTGTTGATGTTCAGGGCGTAGCGCCACTTGGCCGACTCGTAGGCGAGCATCAGGTCGAGCAGGGCGACCGACGACACGTACGGCCCTGCGCTGGCACCGTCCACGTCTCGGAAGCCGCTCATGTAGCGCACGCCGGCGCCGGCCGAGAAGCCGGGCACGCCCGCGATCGAGAAGCGGTACTTGCCCCACACAGACACCTGGTTGCGCGGCGTGTCGGTGAGCTTGTGGTCGACGTCGATGTAGGTGTAGTTGGCGATGAGGTCGAAGTCGCGCGCCAGGGTGGTCTTGAGCTCGAGTTCGACGCCCTTGTTCTTCGTCGCGTCGACCTGCCGGCCGTAGTCCGGGTTGGTGCGGTCGAACACCGTGCGGTTCTTTTCCTTCAGCGAGTACACGGAGGCCGTGAAGCTGGTGGGCGAGCCCTGGGGCTGGTACTTGACGCCGGCTTCCACCTGCTCGCCGCGCAGCGGCTTGAAGAGCTTGCCGTCGACGTCGGTGCCCGCCTGCGGGGTGAAGGACTCGGTGTAGCTCAGGTAAGGCGACCAGCCGGAGGGCAGCGTGTACATCACGCCCAGGCGGCGCGAGGTGGCGCTGGTCGTCTCCGATGCGCTGCCCGCCGTGCCGGCGGTGCTCCGGTCATGGCGCAGTCCGGCCACGAAGATCCAGTTGTTCCACTTCATCTGGTCCTGCACGTAGATGCCGGCATTGCGCTGCGTGGTGCGGGGCTTGCGCGCCAGTTCGGTGACCGGCACGTAGCCGATGCCGTAGACCGGCGCATAGGCATCGATGGAGCTGTACACCGAGCCTTCGGTCTTGTCCTGGCGCTGGCGGGAGTACTCGGCGCCCACGAGCAGCGTGTGGCGCACCGCGCCGGTGTCGAAGTGGCCCTCGACGTGGTTGTCGATGCCCGACATGCTGGTCCAGGCCAGAGACTTGTCGTTGTAGCGCCCGAGCATGCGCTGGCCCACCGGGTCGAGCGACCAGCCGCCAGGCACCGAGAAGGAATCGGCGTAGTGGTAGTGCGAGTCGTTGAACGTGCGCGACGCGCGGAAGTTCTGCCGGAAGGTCCACCGGTCGTCGAACTTGTGCTCGAACAGCCAGCCGAAGGTCTTGCGCTCCGTGTCGTACCCGTCGCCAGGCTCGCCGATGAACCGGCTCGACGGCAGCGGGCCGTTGATGTTCGGCAGGACCGTGCCCTGCCACGGGAAGAACTGCGCGGTGCTGCCGGTCTTGTCCTTCTGCCACAGAGCCTGCAGCGTCAGCGAGGTAGCGGCGTTCGGCCGCCAGGTGAGCGACGGCATGATGAGCGAGCGGTCGTCCGGAACGTAGTCGACCTGGGTGTCGGCCTTGCGTTGCAGCGCCACCAGCCGGTAGGACCAGTCGCCGTCCGCGGTCAGCGCACCGGTGAGATCGGCCTGCACCTGTTTGCGGCCGAAGGAGCCGAGCTGCACGCCCACTTCGCGGTACGCCTCCTGCTGGGGCCGCTTGCTGACCATGTTGACCACGCCGCCTGCATTGCCCGCACCGAAGAGCATGCCCGCGGGCCCGCGCAGCACCTCGAGGCGCTCCAGGGTGTAGGGGTCGGGCCGGGCGGTGGCGGTGTACCAGCCGGAGGAGTAGGTCTGCAGTCCATCGAGGTAGATCGTCGGCTCGCTGCCGCGGATCAGGAAGCCGTCCGAGCGGGAGTCGATGCCGTAGGCGTCGGAGCGCACGCCGGCGGCGTAGGTGAGCGCATCCTGCAGGTTGGCCGCGCCCTGGTCGACCATCTGGTCCCGGGTGACCACCGTGACGGACTGCGGCGTCTCCGCGAGCGGCGTGTCGGTCTTGGTGGCGGTGACGGCGTTCTTCGCGCGGTAGCCGATCACCGGCGTGGTCGCCGTCTCGGCCCCGGCATCGACCCGCACTTCCGGCAGCGAGGCCTCATTCGTCGCCTGGGCCAGCACCTGTTGCTGTGTATAGATCGCCAGGCATCCCGCCAGCACCGATGCAGCCTTGCGCCGCGCCACCAACCTCTTCATCCCGCTCCGCTCCTCTACAAATTAATAAGAACGATTCGCATTTTAGGCGTGACAAATTTCCGCTTCCCAGAATCACCGCCCTGAGCGAAGGGCGTTGCGTTGCGAAATTGCGTCTTCTGCGCGAACGCGAAGCGGCTACGATGCCGCCCGCACGCCCCCGTGCGTCGGCAGCCCTCATGCTCAAGCTCATCGCCCTTCTGTTTCCCGCTCTGCGCGGTCCGGCTCTGCGGCTGATGGCCTTCCTGGCTGCCGCCGCGCTCACCGGCTGCGCCGGCCTTCCTCCGCGCACGCCCGAGGCGCCCACGCTGGCCATCGCGGCCTCGCCGGCCACCGACCTGGGCCGAGCGGCCATAGCCCTCAACACCCCGCCAGACGGCCTGAGCAGCATGCGGCCGCTGATCGAGGCCTCCTTCGCGCTCGATGCCCGGCTGGAGCTGATGCGCCGCGCCAGGTCGTCGCTCGACATCCAGACTTACCAGCTCGGCAACGACAAGACCGGCCGCCTGCTGCTGCGCGAGATGCGCAACGCCGCCCGCCGCGGCGTGCGCGTGCGGCTGCTGCTCGACGACTTCTACACGGCCGGCATGGACCGTCTGCTGCTCGGTCTGGCCGCCGAGCCCAATGCCGAGGTGCGGCTGTTCAACCCCTTCGTGAACGCCCGCGACCACTCCTCCGGGCGCTGGCTGGAGTTCTTCACCGACTTCCGCCGGCTCAACCACCGCATGCACAACAAGCTGTTCGTGGCCGACGGCGCCATGGCCATCGCGGGCGGCCGCAACCTTGCCGACGAATACTTCCTGCGCAGCGACAGCGCGAACTTCATCGATTTCGAGCTGCTGCTGGCCGGCCCCGTGGTGCCGAATCCGCCGCCATCTTCGACACCTACTGGAACAGCGACGTGGTCTACCCCCTGCAGCGGGTGGCCGGCACCAGCCGCACGCCGCAGGCGCTGAAGGATGACTTCGAGGAAGCCACCTCCCCCGCCCATGCCCCGCCGCCCGACCCGTTGCCGGTCTCCGACGTGCTCGGCGATCCGCCCCTGGGCGCCCAACTCGCCGACATCGGCGAGGCCAAGTGGATGCGCGCCGAGGCCCACGCCTCCGCCGACAGCCCCAACAAGGCGCTGGGCGTGATGGCCCACCCCGTCGAGCCGCTCGCGCAGCGCTTCCACGAGATGCTGGCGACGGCCCGTTCGAGCGTGGTGGTGATCTCGCCCTACTTCATTCCGGGCGACGAGGGCATGGAGCGCATCCGCATGGGCCGCGAGCTCGGCGTGAGCATCACCGTCATCACCAATTCGCTGGCCGACAGCGACGAGCCGCTGGTCAACATCAACTACAACCGCTACCGCGTCGACATGCTCAAGCTGGGCGTGAACCTCTACGAGGTGAGCACGCAGCAGCTCAAGCGCAGCGACCAGTTCCGCACGCTGCTCAAGAAGGCACGCGGGCGGCTGCACGCCAAGCTGGCGCTGGTCGACAGGCAGTGGGTGCTACTCGGTTCCATGAACCTCGACCCGCGCTCCGCCCGGCTGAACACCGAGTTCGGCGTGCGCGTGCGCAGCTTCGACCTGACCCAGGCGCTGCTCTTCGCCTACCAGCTCGACGACATCGAGGGCGTCTACCGCGTCACGCTCAAGCCCGACGGCCAGAACGTGCAGTGGGTGGGCACCGGCGACGTCGACAACGAGGTGCTCGACAGCGAACCCGATTCGAGCATGCTGACGCGGCTGCAGCTGCTGCTGTTCTCGTGGTTCGTGCCGACGGACCAGCTGTAGCAGCGACTGCAGTCGACCGGCCAGCCAACCAGTCGGCCGGCGGCGGTGCGGCCTCGGCTGCGTTGCAGCGCCGCGGCTCTTAAAAAGATACTAATAATCCCCGGCCATCATCCGGCCTGCCGCCCTTCGGCCACCAAAGATCCTGCCCCATGCACCTGCTTCTAGTGGAAGACGACGACATGCTGGGAGAAGCCGTGTGCGACGGCGCGCGGCAGGGCGGCTGGTCGATCGACCGCGTCGGCAGTGCGTCGGCCGCCCGCGTCGCACTGATCGATCACGCCTATGCCGCCGTGCTGCTGGATCTGGGCCTGCCGGGCGGGGAATCGGGGCTGACGGTGCTGCGGTCGATGAGAAGCCGCTACGACCCGACCCCCGTGCTGATCCTCACGGCACGCGACCAGCTGAGCGAGCGCATCCACGGACTCGACGCGGGCGCCGACGACTACCTCGTCAAGCCCTTCCAGTTCGACGAACTATGGGCCCGCGTGCGTTCGGTCATTCGCCGCAGCCAGGGACGCGTGATACCCGTGTTCTCGCGCGGCGACGTCGAGGTCGACCGCAGCCGCCGGGTGGTTACCAGGGCCGGCGTCACGGTGCCGCTGAGCGCGCACGAGTACCGCACGCTGACCGCCCTGCTCGAGCGCCCCGGCCACGTCGTCACGCGCGACCAGTTGCAGGACGTGGTCTACGGAACCGCCAGCGTGGTCGAGAGCAACACGATCGCCGTGTTCATCCACCAGCTGCGCCGCAAGCTCGGCGACGACCTGATCCGCACGGTGCACGGCCAGGGCTACGTCGTCGGCCAGCCTTCGCCGTGAAGCCGAAGTCGTTGCATGCGCGCATGGTCGCGATGATCGGCGCGACCATCGTCCTGTGCTGGATCGTGGCCCTCGCGCTGCTGTTCGCCTACCTGACCCACAACAAGACGAGCACCTGGGACGACAAGCTCAAGACCATCGCCACCCGGCTGCTCACCACGATTCCCGCCGACGCCGACCTGACGGTCACGGGGCCCGCCCTGCGGCTGCGCAACCCGGCGCTGGCGCAGAGCGAGAAGCTGGCGTTCCAGGTCTGGATCGACCGGCGGCAGCTCGCGGTGCCCTCGCCAGGCGCGCCGGCCACCCCCTTGCAGCCCAGCTTCGAGGATGGCCCCGCCACCACCGAGATCGCGGGACAGCGCTGGCGCGTCTATTCGGTCTCGGACTCCACGGGCCGCATCCATGTGCAGGTCGGCAATCTCCACAGCGTGGTGGATGCCGAAGTCCGCAACAACGCGCTGACCGGCCTGGTGCGCACGTCCATCCTGCTGCTGGCAGTGGGTGGACTCGTGTGGATGGTGGTGCATAGCTCGCTGAAGCCGGTGGCGGCGCTGGAAGCCGCGATGCGCAGCCGCCGCAGGTTCGATCTCACCCCGCTGTCGGCGGACGCCCTGCCCCGCGAGCTTCACCCGCTGGTGGCGTCGTTCAACCATCTGCTGCTGCAGCTTGCCGAATCGATCGAGGGCGAGCGCCGCTTCATCGGCGATGCGGCGCACGAGCTGCGCACGCCGCTGGCCGCGCTGCAGGCACAGGCCCAGATCGCGCTGCGCGCGGGCACCGCGGCCGACAAGGACGTGGCACTGACCAAGCTGCTTCGCGTGGCGCAGAGCAGCTCGCGGCTGTCGGAGCAGCTGCTCGACCTGGCACGCCTGAACGCGGGTGCCAATGCGCCGCAGCACACGCTGGCGGACCTGGGCGATCTCGTCCTGCACGTCACGCGCGACTTCGACGCCCATGCGCTGCAGCAGGAGCGCTCGATCCTGATCGACATACGCAAGTGCACCATCCGCTGCAACATCGACGAGATGGGCATCCTGTTGCGCAACCTGATCGACAACGCGCTGCGCTACACCTCCAAAGCCGGCCGCGTCAGGGTCGGCTGCGGCCACCGGCCGGCCGATGCGCCGGGACAGGCGCGAAAGGTGTATTTGGAAGTGGCCGACGACGGCCCCGGCGTGCCGCCGTCGGAGCGCAAGGCGATCTTCGAGCGCTTCCACCGGGCCGCCGGCACCTCGGCGCGCGGAAGCGGCATCGGCCTGTCGCTGGTGGCCGGCATCGCCCAGTTGCATCACGCGACGATCGAAACCGGGGGATGGGCTGGACGGGCGGGGCTTCGCCGTGCGCATCGTGTTCCCTGCGGCAACGGCGCACCCCGACGCTCAGAACTTGTAGACGTATCCGGCGCGCACGCTGGTCTGGCTCGAGCGGCTGAGCAGCGGACTGTTCCTGATGCCGCTGCCGAAGCGGGTCGCGCCCAGGTCCAGGAACATCGTCTGCTTCGGTGCCACCGCGTAGTCCACGCGCAGGCCGACCTCGAGGCTGGTGGTGGCCTGGCCCGCATACGCGGCGCGGCCGGAGCGGGCCTCGGCGGCCTTCACGCCATAGTAGTAATCGACGTACTTGCGGTCGACCCACTGCAGCGCCAGGCGCGGCGTGAAGCCGAAGGAACCCGCGGAAAAGCGCCGGTCCACCTGTACCTCGAACCTCGTGCCCTTGCTGTTGCCCGAACCATCGGCCAGCAGCTCCGCCGACAGATTGGCGATGTCGGTGCGCCAGATGGCCGCCCCGCCCAGCCAGATGCCGCCCTTGCGCTTGTCCATGCCGGCGAGGTAGGGTGAATCGCCGGCCTCGTAGCCGTCGCCCGCATAGCGCGCACGCAGGCGCAGCAACACAGGCCCCGCGGACGGCAGCTTCACGTCCACACCCGGCGCCACCACGCTGATCCAGCGGTTCTCGTAGGCCACGATCGGAATGGCCCGGGTCTTGTCCTTGAAATCGCGGTAAGGCTTGCGTTCCATGCTCGCGCCGATGCCGAGCCCCCATTGCGGCAAGGCTGCCTCGCCCGCGGTGCCCTCCGCGATCTGCGCCCATGCCGGCGAAAGACCGGCGGCGCAGGCGGCACCCAGCGCGATGAATATGAAAGATACGCGCGCGCGGCGCTTCCTGCCTCGATTCGCAAGGCGGCTCGGCTTCGTCATGAAGATCCTCGGAGTTGAAAAATCCAGTGTTTGCTGGCGAGGATGCTGACGGGAGGGCTTTAAAAACCTGTTAGCCGTTTTAAGGCTCGATTAACCACCGTGGACCAGTGGCCGGGTGCCAGTCCGAAGCTCCCTTGCCGCACAGCCCGATGACCAGCGAGCGCAGCCACGGCGGCGCCCACCGCGATGACCGTGAAAGTTGCGCGCGCGTGGCGCTTCTTCCTGCCTCGGCTCGAAGGGGGCTTGGCTTCGTCATGAAGATCCTCGGGGTTGAAATCCAGTGTTTGCTGGCGAGGATGCTGACGGGAGGGCTTTAAAAACCCGTTAGCCGTTTTAAGGCTCGGTTAGCCGCTGCGGACCTGTGGCCGGGTGTCCGTCCGAAGCCCCTCCCCGTGCAGCCCGACGATCAGCGAGCGCAGCCAGCCGATCGCCGGGTCCTTGTGGAAGCGGCCGTGCCAGAACAGGTTGATCGCGATCTCGGCAGCTTCGCCGGATGGCGCACGTAGGAGAGGCCGAAGGGTCCGGCCAATGCCTGCGCGAGCTTCTCGGGCACCGTCGCGACGAGGTCCGAGTCGTGCAGGATGTGGCCGACCGCCACGTAGTGCGGCACCGTCAGCACCACCTTGCGCACGATCTTCTTGCGGTCGAGGAACTCGTCCGCGTTGCCGTGGCCGGTGCCCGCCGAGATCACCACCACGTGCTCGGCGGCCGAGAAGTCGTCGAGCGACACCTTCCTGCGGCCGTCCAGCGGATGGCCGCGCCTGAACACGCACACGTAGTCCTGCTTGAAGAGCCTGCGCTGGAAGTAGCCTGCCTTCAGCTGCGGCAGCAGGCCGATCGCGAGGTTGACGTGGCCCGCCTCCATCTCGTCCTGCAGGTTGACCGCGGTGTTGCGCACGGTGCTGAGCGACACGTGGGGTGCGACGCGCGCGATCTCCTTCATCAGCCTGGGCAGGAAGTAGATCTCGCCGATGTCCGTCATGCCGACTGTGAAGGCGCGCTTCGAGGTGGCCGGATCGAAGGAGGCCTTGCTGTTGATCGCCGCGTGGATCACCTGCAGCGCACGCGCCGTGGGTTCGGCGAGCTGCTGTGCGTAGGGCGTGGGCTCCATGCCGCCGGGCGTGCGCAGGAAGAGCGGGTCGTCGGTGAGCTTGCGCAGTCGGGCGAGCGCGTTGCTCACGCCCGGCTGCGAGAGACCGAGGCTGCTCGCCACCTTCGAGACCCTGCGGTCGACGAGCAACTGCTGGAAGACGACCAGCAGGTTGAGATCGATGTCCTTGAGTTCCATGCGCGTCGTCTCACATTCTCGAAATCAATATGAACTATTGATCACATTCTATTGAGCGATGACGCCCGAATGGGGATCATCGACGCACCCACGACGCCGCCCCCCAAAGGGCCGGCACAGGAGACAAGAACATGGACGACACATCGGCGGTCTTCCCCCGGAAGATCCATTGGGAAAGCCAGGGCACCAGCCGCATTCCCTTCATGGCCTACACCGAGGCCGACCTGCACCGCCAGGAGCTGGAGCGCTTCTTCTACCGCGGCCACTGGAGCTACGTGGGCCTCGAGGCCGAGATCCCGCAAGTCGGCGACTTCAAGCGAACAGTGGTGGGCGAGCGCTCGGTGATCATGGTGCGCGACGCGGAAGACTCCATCAGCGTCGTCGAGAACGTGTGCGCCCATCGCGGCATGCAGTTCTGCCGCGAGCGGCACGGCAACCGCAAGGAAGGCGGCTTCACCTGCCCCTACCACCAGTGGAACTACACGCTCACGGGCGACCTGCAGGGCGTGCCTTTCCGGCGCGGCGTGAAGCAGGACGGCAAGGTCAACGGCGGCATGCCTGCCGACTTCAAGACCGCCGACCACGGACTCAACAAGCTCAAGGTGGCCAGGCGCGGCGGCGTGGTCTTCGCGGCCTTCGACCCCGACGTCGAGTCGCTCGAAGACTTCATGGGCCCCGAGATCCTGGGCTACTTCGACCGGCTCTTCAACGGCCGCAAGCTCACCATCCTGGGCTACAACCGCCAGCGCATTCCGGGCAACTGGAAGCTCATGCAGGAGAACATCAAGGACCCGTACCACCCGGGCCTGCTGCACACCTGGTTCGTGACCTTCGGGCTCTGGCGCGCGGACAACAAGTCGGAGCTGAAGATGGACCGGCACCACCGCCACGCGGCCATGATCTCCACGCGCGGCGCGAGCGGCAAGGCGGACCAGGTGACCCAGGTGTCGAGCTTCAAGGAAAGCATGCAGCTCAACGACCCCCGCTTCCTCGACATCGTGCCCGAGCCCTGGTGGGGCGGCCCGACGGCGGTGATGATGACGCTCTTCCCGAGCGTGATCCTGCAGCAGCAGGTCAACAGCGTCTCGACGCGGCACATCCAGCCCAGCGGCCCCGGCGCCTTCGACTTCGTGTGGACGCACTTCGGCTTCGAGGACGACACCGAGGAAATGACGCAGCGCCGTCTGCGGCAGGCCAACCTCTTCGGCCCCGCGGGCTTCGTCTCGGCCGACGACGGCGAGGTGATCGAGCTCTCGCAGAAGGGCTTCGAGCAGAAGCCCTTCCACCGCACGCTGGCCGAGCTCGGCGGGCGCGAGGTCGGCGACACGGACCACATGGTCACCGAGACGCTGATCCGCGGCATGTACGAGTACTGGCGCAAGGTGATGGAGGCTTGAGATGGACTTCCAGGAATACTTCGAGCTTTCGCAGCTCTATGCGGGCTATGCCCATGCGGTGAGTTCCAGCCAGTGGGAGCTGTGGCCCGAGTTCTTCACCGAAGACTGCAGCTACCGCCTGCAGCCGCGCGAGAACCACGAACGCGGCTTTCCGCTCGCCACGCTGTCCTTCGAGAGCAAGGGCATGCTGAAGGACCGCGTCTACGGCATCCGCGAGACCCTCTTCCACGACCCGTACTACCAGCGCCACGTGGTGGGCGCGCCGGTGGTGCGCAAGGCCGAGCCGGGCCGCATCGAGTCGGAGGCCAACTACGCCGTCTTCCGCACCAAGCTCTCGGAGCTCTCGACGGTGTTCAGCGTGGGCCGCTACATCGACGTCGTCGTGCGAACGGAACAGGGCCTGAAGTTCGCCTCGCGCCAGGTCATCTACGACAGCGAGATGATCCCCAACTCCGTCATCTACCCGATCTGAGGACTGCCATGAGTGATCTGCAATGGACCGATGCCGCCGCACTCGACGACGTACCGGCGGACGACGTGATCGGCGTCTCCGTGGCCGGCCGTGATGTCGCGCTCTACAGCGTCGAGGGCAGCGTCTACGCCACCGACAACATCTGCACGCACGGCCACGCCCGCCTGTGCGAAGGCTTTCTCGAAGGCCACGAGATCGAGTGCCCGCTGCACCAGGGCAGGTTCGACGTGCGCACCGGCGCGCCCGCCTGCGCGCCGGTGACCGAGGCGATCCGCGCCTACCCGGTGAAGATCGAGGGCGGACGGGTGTTCCTCTCGCTGGGCTGAGCCGCAGCGCAAAGCCATGCACATGCAAGACGGCACGATCGCGATCGTCGGCGCCGGCCAGGCCGGCGGATGGGCGGCACAGACGCTGCGCGCCGAGGGCTTCGGCGGCAGGGTCGTGCTGGTCGGCAACGAACGCCATCGCCCGTACGAGCGCCCGCCGCTGTCGAAGTCGGTGCTCGCCGGAGAAGCACCGGCCGAGACCACGCACCTGCAGAAGCCCGAAGCCTTCGATGCGCTGAATGTCGACTGGCGGCCCGGCGTGGATGCGACGCGCATCGACCGGACGACGAAGCAACTGCACCTGAGCGGCGGCAAGACCGTGCGGTACGACAGGCTGATCCTGTGCACCGGCGGCCGGGCACGGCGGCTGGCCATTCCCGGCGCGGACCTGCCCGGCGTGTTCACGCTGCGCAGCATCGACGACGCCGCCGCGCTGGGTGCGGCGCTCGTCGCGGGCAAGCGGCTGCTGGTCGTCGGCGGAGGGTGGATCGGCCTGGAAGTCGCGGCGACGGCCCGCGGCAAAGGGCTCGACGTCGCGGTCGTGGAGGCCATGGAGCGCCTGTGCGAGCGCACCGTGCCGCCGGAAATCTCCGGCTACCTGCTTCGGCTCCACGCCTCGCGCGGCGTTCGCGTCGATCTGGGCACGGGCATCGAGCGGCTGGAACAAGACGCGGATGGCAAGAGCCTGAGGGCGACGCTGAGCGACGGGCGAACGCTGGCCTGCGACCTGGTGCTGGCCGGCATCGGCCTGGTCGCCAACGACGAGCTGGCGCGAGAAGCGGGGCTCGCGTGCGAGGGCGGCATCGTGGTCGATTCGCAGTGCCGGTCTTCCGACCCCGACATCCTTGCGGCGGGCGACGTGGCGGTCTGGCATTGCGAACGCGCCGGCCGCCGGATGCGGCTCGAATCGTGGCAGAACGCCCAGGAGCAGGGCATTGCGGCGGCGCGGTCCGCCCTTGGCATCGAAGTGGATCACCAGCCGCTTCCGTGGTTCTGGTCCGACCAGTACGGCATCAACCTCCAGATATTCGGCATGCCGGCGCCACAACACCATGCGGTAACGCGCGGCGACCCGCAGGGCGACAGCTTCGTCATGTTCTTCCTCGACGGCGGCAAGGTGGCCGCAGCGCTCGGCCCGAACTCGGCGCGCGACCTGCGCTTTGCTCGGCGGCTGATCGAACGCGGCACCAGCGTCGATCCGCAGCAGCTCGCCGACATGCAGCTGCCGCTTTCCAGGCTCTGAGCAGCCGGCGGGAAAGCTTCGCAAACGTGGCGGCGGCGCGCCGAAATCTGCCGAATTGCTCCGCCGCGGGCCGTCCGGTCAGCCGCTCGTCAGCTCAATTCCAGATCGCCGGAATTGCATTGCGCGATTACCCCGGATATTGAGGCAATGGCACCCGAATATTCGAATTTGCGCGGCAATCAATTCACAAAAGCATCATATTCGGTCAATAAAGTTCATGTTTTTCGGCCACTCGAATGCCGGAAAAAGAATTTGATGAATTCCGAATTCAGATGCCATGAAAAAACACATTCCCCTCGACAACGAAAATATCGATCTCCATCAATTGGCTCGCGTGCCGGAAAACAGGCGCCGCGAATTGCTGAAACTGATGCTGGCAGGCTCTTTCACGGGCGTGGCGGCGGCCGCGCTGCCCGGCTGCGGCGGTGGCGGCAGCAATGGCGCCGGCGCATTTCCATTTCCGGCCACGGGAACGGGCGGCACGCCAGCGGGCTCGCCCGCCAGCGCACCGCCGCCCGCGGCATCCGGCACTCCAGCCCAGAAAATATCCAGCTTCACGATTTCCGTGCTCCCGGACACCCAGTTCTATCCCCGGTACGCCTCGGAAAAAATGCATGGGCTTTATCAGAAGCTGTATGCGGGCATCGATCCCAGATTCGACAATCCATTCAAGTCCCAGACGCAATGGATCGCCCAAAATGCCGGCCAGCTGAAAATGCCGTTCACGATTCACCTGGGCGATATCGTCGACCAGTCGTGGTACTACACGGCTGAAAACTCGATGCCCTGGAGCCCCACCACCGACCTCGTGGGCAACGGCCAGCTCGGCAACGGCCAGGTCACGAAGGAATGGGAGCTTGCGAGCCAGGCGATGCAGGTGCTCGAGGCCGCCAAGCAGCCCTACTCCATCTGCGCCGGGAACCACGACGTGGGCGCCATCGATTCCGACATGCAGTGGGGCCCCGACTGGGGCGTCGGCGTCACGGGCTTCGCGAATGACGACGGCTACCAGGATGGCGGCAGCCACCGCGCCGGCCTGCTGGAGCCGTACCTCAAGGTCTTCCCGCCGGAGCGCGCGAAACAGCAGGCCACCTTCGGAGGAAGACACTCTTCCGGCTTCCACGAGTACCACGTCTTCCAGGCCGAGGGAAACAGGTTCCTGGTGCTCTCGATGTCGTGGCGGGCGTCCGACGACGCGATCGCCTGGGCCAACCAGGTCGTCCAGGCCAACAAGACGATCCCGGTCATCCTCGTCAATCACCAGCTGGTGGGCATCGGCAGCGACGGCAAGACCGCCGCGGACACCGCCTACTCGAACTACATGTGGGACAAGCTGATCAAGGACAACGACCAGATCTTCATGGCCGTCAGCGGCCACTACCACGGCTCGTGCTTCAGCACGAAGAAGAACTCCCGCGGCAACGACGTGCACCTGATGGTGGTGGACTACCAGATGGCCTACATGGGCGGCAACGGCCTCATGCGCATGTTCGAGTTCGACCTGACCAACAGGAAGATCGTCGCCAGCTCGTTCTCGCCGTGGGTGCCCCTGAAGCCGGCCGCGACGCTCAACGAGTTCGACGCCGCATGGCTGTCGGATTCGAACCAGTCGTTCACGCTGGACATCGACTTCGCCCAGCGCTTTTCTTCCTTCAATCCCGGCTTCTCCGTGCCCACCGGGTCGGCGGACGGCAGCCTGACCGATGCGGCGAAGAGGCTCATCCTGACCAACTACAGCCAGCCCCCGCAGAAGGCGGCCGCCCTTCCGGCGGGCCCCGACGACTACCCGAAGGTCGACAACACGCTCGCGCACTGGCGCTTCTTCAATCCGTCGGCGGTGGAGGGGCAGCTCTTTCCCTATCAGCCCGGGCAGCAGATCGCGGACGTCGCACCCGGCGGCAAGAACCCGATCTCGGTGAACACCTGGGCGGGACAGTCCGGCGACCTGGCCTGGTCGAAAAGCCACCATCCGCTGTCGGCCGCGCCCGGCAGCCTGCGCTTCCTGAACGCCACCAAAACCAGGTTCACCTACTTCACGACGGACCAGGCCTCGGCGCTGAACGTGGAGACCTTCCCCAAGGGCTACACCATCGAGGCCTTCGTGTACATCGACCCCGGCTTCGACGCGACGAAGAACGGCTGGATGGGCATCCTCTACCGCCTGGGCGCGCGATCGAACCTGCCCGGCTTCGCCTCGGACGATGGCGACTGCGCGCTGATGTTCGCGTTCTCGAACCTCATGGAATTCCAGTGGGAGGTCGCGCCGACAAGCCAGGCGACCAACCTCACCTGCTGGTCGGGCGGCGTATCGGCCGGCCAGTGGCTGCACGTCGCCATCGTCAACGATCCGTCCGCGTCGTACGCGACCACGATGTACGTGGAGGGGGCGCCCGTGCTGCGGAACAACACGAACATGCAGGGCATCCAGTTCGTCGCGCCCACGCAGCAGCTGGCCATCGGCTGCGGCCAGTGGGCCGGCAACATGTCGACGGGTTTCCTTGGAAGCATAGGCGAGATGCGCATCGTCGGCGCCCCCCTCGCGTCCGACAAGTGGCTGACGGCCCGCGCATCCTGACCTGAGCACCCGATCCCTGCCGAGGCCGGCGTGCTCGCTGCGAGCACGCCGGCCTTGCCGCGTTCGGCAGCGGGATCGGCATCGGCATTCGCGTTCCAGACCGCGAGGCATACTCGACCCGTGTCTCGTGCCTGCCGGGCCTGCGCCCGCTCGCACTTTCGAGGAACCCATGTCCACGCGTCGCCGGACGAATGAAGTCATTACGCAGCCAACTTGTCTTCTTCTGGGTATTGCTGTTCAGCGTCTGCGCCGCACTGGCGGTGGTGATGCTCACGCTCTACCGCGCGAGCGCCGGTGCCCAGGTCGCAGCGGGCCGGGCCGCCACCGAGCAGTCGTGCCAGGCGATCGCGGCGCGCTATGCCAAGGCCGCCACCGGCGCCGCCGAGCCGAAGGTCGATCTGCTGCAGGTGCTGCTGCAGCTCGTGCTCATCGAGGCTCCGCACGTCGAAGGCGGCGTATGGCAGGCCGGCGCGGGCACGAATTCAGGGCTCCTGGCCTACGCCTACCCCACCTATGAAGGCAGCAGCGTCAAGCGCGACGTGCCCGCTGCCGAGCAGCCGCTCATCGTCGAGCTCTCCCAGCTCGCCGCACGCACCCAGGCACCGCAGACCGACGTGGTGCGCGGCAGCCGCGAGGCGCTGATCGTCTCGGCCTGCCCGCTGGCGTCGCCGGCCGGGAATCTCGTGGCATGGACCATGACGCGCACCAACGGCGGCGCCCTGGCCGCCCAGGGCAGCCTGCGCGTGGGGCTGGGCGTATTGCTGGCCGCGGTGCTCGCCTCCGGACTGTGGCTGGGGCTCATCCTGTTTCGCGGACTGCGCCAGGTGCAGCGGCTGGAGACGCGGCTCGCGGAAGCCGACGTCAGCGGCGGCGCCATGCCCGAGCTGCCGCGCACCGGCGTGCGTGAACTCGACCGCATCGTCGACGGATTCAACCACTATCGCCTGCGTTTCGACGAAGCCCGCGTCCACCTGCGCGAGGCCGCGCAGCAGCGCAACCGCGACCAGCGTCTGGCCGCGCTGGGCCGCATGACCGGCGGCATCGCGCACGAGATCCGCAACCCCATCGCCACGATGCGGCTGAAGGCCGAGAACGCACTGGCCGCCGCGCCCGAGAAGCAGGGCGACGCGCTGCGGGTGATCGTCGGGCAGATCGACCGGCTCGACGGGCTGGTGCAGAGCCTGCTCGCGCTCGTGCAGCCTGTGACGCTCGCGCCGGTGCAGGTCGATCTGCATTCCTGGCTCGCGGAGCGCCTCGCGACCATCGGCGACAAGGCCCGCGCGGCGGGCGTGCACGCCGCCTTGCAGCACACCGACCCCGCGCAGGCCGTCTTCGACCCCGTGCATCTCGCCCGCGCCGTCGACAACCTGCTCGACAACGCCGTGCGCCATGCGCCCCGGGACGGACACGTCACGCTGTCGGCCTCGACGAACGACGCGCAGCTGCTTTGCATCCGGGTGGACGACGACGGCAGCGGCGTGCCCGAAGCCTTGCAGTCCAGTCTCTTCGAGCCATTCGCCACCGGACGCGCCGACGGCACCGGCCTGGGCCTGGCCCTCTCGCGCGAAGTGGCGCTGGCGCATGGCGGCGACCTGCGCCACGTGGCGCTGGAAAGCGGCACGCGCTTCGAACTGGAGCTTCCATGGCGCACCTCCTGATCATCGACGACGACGACGCATTCCGCGACACGCTGGCCGAGACGCTGCAGGGCCTGGGCCACGAGGCGACAGGCGTCGCGAGCGGCGACGAGGCGCTCGACACCATGGCGCGAACGCGCTTCGACGCCGTCTTCCTCGACCATCGCATGCCCGGCATGGACGGCCTGCAGACGCTCGAAGCCATGCGCGCAAGGCTCGCGCGCGTACCGCCGGTGATCGTGCTCACGGCCTTCGCGAGTGCCGGCAACACCATCGAGGCGATGCGGCTCGGCGCCTTCGACCATCTCGCCAAGCCGATCAGCAGGGAGGGCGTGCGCGAAGTCCTCGACCGGGCGCTGCAACGCCAACAGGGCACGGCAACGGCTTCCACGGGCACGGATGGCGACGACGACCTGATCGGCGCCAGCCACGCGATGCGCGAAGTGCAGAAACGCATCGGCCTCGCATCGGCGAACGCGATGCCGGTGCTGGTGCTCGGCGAGACGGGCACCGGCAAGGAAATGGTGGCGCGCGCACTGCATCGGCATTCGGCGCGCGCGGACAAGCCCTTTGTCGCGATCAACTGCGCGGCGATCCCGAAGGAGCTTCTCGAAAGCGAACTCTTCGGCCACGTGCGCGGCGCCTTCACCGGCGCGACCACCGAGCGCGCAGGCTGCTTTCGCGCGGCCGACGGCGGCGTGCTGCTGCTCGACGAAATCGGCGACATGGCGCTTGCCGTGCAGGCCAAGATCCTGCGCGTGCTGCAGGAGGGCGAGGTCACGCCGCTGGGCAGCCACAAGACCGTGAAGGTCGATGTGCGCGTGGTCGCCGCCACGCACCGGGACCTGGCCGCATCCGTGCGCGAGGGAAGTTTTCGCGAAGACCTGATGTACCGGCTCGACGTGCTGTCGATCCGCCTGCCGCCGCTGCGCGAGAGGCTCGCCGACGTCATTCCGCTGGCCGAGCATTTCCTGCGGCGCGCGGCCTCGCCCGATGCGCCCAAGGTGCTTTCCGCGGAGGCTGCGCAGACGCTGCTGAGCCAGCCCTGGCCCGGCAACGTGCGCGAGCTGCGCAACGTGATGGAGCGTTGCCAGGCGCTGGTACGGCATCGCGTGATCGGCAGTGCGGACCTGAACCTGGTGCTGGGGCAGGCCCGGCCGGCGGAGCCCGAGCAGGCCTTGCCGGCCGACTGGTTCCAGGAGGAACTGCCCGGCGCGGTCGAGCGGCTCGAACGCCTGCTCATCGAGAACGCGCTCGCGCAGGCGCAGGGCAATCGCACCGAGGCCGCGCGGCGTCTTGGCATCCACCGCCAGCTGCTGTATCGCAAGCTGACGCAGTACGGCATCGAATAGGCCGGGTGTCCGCAAAGCGGACGCCCCTTGTCCCCGGACCGTACGGTCCGGTACCGCCCGCTTCACGCAAGTCGTTGATTTCAAAGGAAACGCGGGCTGGCACGTTGTGTGGTTTGTCTTAGGCACCTGACACTTCAAAGGAGCCTTTCATGACGCCACGTTTCTCCCTGATCGCCACCGCCGGCCTGGTCACCGGCCTGCTCGCCGGCAGCGCCGCGTTCGCGCAGATGCCGCCGCCCCCTCCCGCGGGCGCGTTTCCCCCGCCCCATCCGGCCCTGGCGCCCGAGGCCGGCATGACGGTGCAAGGCCGCGTCGCGCAATGGCTCCTCAACCCCAACGGCGAGGCCGACGGCCTGCTCCTGACCGACGGCACGCAGGTCGCCTTCCCCCCGCACCTGTCGACAAGCGTGATGCAGATCCTCAAGCCTGGAGACACGGTGCGCATCGCCGGCTGGCGCGCGCCCAACGTTCCGGTCATGCGTGCGCTCACGCTCGAAGCCAACGGCCGCACCGTGGTCGACCAGCCGCCCGCCCCGGGCATGTTTCCCCCCGGTCTGCGCGACCTGGCCGCGCTGTCGGCGATGTCCGTCGGCGGGCGCATCGAGCGGCTGCTCTACACCGACCGCGGCGACGTGCACGGCGTGATCCTGGCCGACAGGTCCATCGTGCGCTTCCCGCCGCACATCGGCGCCGTCTATGGATCGATCCTCCAGCCGGGCGCGCAGCTCTTCGCGCAAGGCTGGGGAACGCGCGGCCCCAACGGCAGCGCCGTCGAGGCGACGAGCCTGGGCCAGAGCGCGGACAGCGTGCGCGAACTGGTTGGCGGGCCTGTCGGGCCTGTCGGGCCGCGCGGTCCCCACCACCGCCACCTCATGGCTCCGATGGGCCCGATGACCCCGACGGCACCCGTGCTGCCAGTGCCCGCTCCCGTGTTCGCCCCGCAGCCTGCCGCCAACTCCTGAGCCCGCCGCGATGACCGCTCCAGTTCCCACCGCGCGCAGCGTGCGCGCGCTCGATGCCCTCGCCTTCTTCGCTCCCGACATCCAGGGAGGCGTGGGGCCATTCCTCGTGATCTTCATGACCGGCACGCTGGCATGGGACCCGCAGCGCATCGGCAGCGTGATGTTCGTGTCGGCGCTGGTGGGGCTGGTGGCGCAGGCGCCGGCCGGTGCCCTGATCGACAGCGCGCGCCACAAGCCGCGCTGGATCGCGGGAGCGATCGCGCTCATCGCGCTGACGCTGGTGGCGATGGCGAACTGGCCGGGCTATGGAGTGATCCTCGCGGGGCAGTCGCTGATCGGAGCCGCGGGCACGCTGGTGGCGCCGGCCCTCGCAGCCATCAGCCTGGGCATGGTGGGCCGCGCCGGACTGGAAGGCCGCATCGGCCGCAACGCCGCCATCACGGCCGCGGGAACGGTGCTGTGGGCGCTGGGCACGGGGGCAGTGGGGCACTTCTACGGCGCGCACGCGATGTTCTTCTATGCAACGGCAATGGCCGTGCCGACGATTGCGGCGGCACTGCTCATCCGCAACCGCGATGTCGATCCCCGGCTTGCGCGCGGCGCCGACGCGGTGGATGCCGCCGCGATGCCGGGCGAACCTGCCGGGCGCTGGTACGACCGCCGCCTGGTCGTCCTGCTGCTGTGCTGCTTTCTCTTTCACCTGGCCAACGCCGCAATGCTCACGCTGGTGGCGCAGAAGGTGAGTTCGCGCGCCGACGCATCGGGCGCGCTGTGGATGTCGGCGGGCGTCATCGTCACGCAGCTCGTCACCATTCCCATCGGCCTGGCGGTAGGCCGATGGGCGCCACGGCTCGCGCGCAAGCCGATCTTTCTCGTGGGCTTCGCGGTCCTGCCGGTGCGCGGGCTGCTCTACCTGCTCGCGGACAGCCCCGCCGCGCTCCTGGCGCTGCAGGTGCTCGACGGCGTGGGCGCGGGCATCTTCGGCGTGATGCTCACGCTGATGATCAGCGACCTCACGCGCGGCAGCGGGCATTTCAACTTCGCACTGGGCATTGCCGCGGCTTGCGTGGGCCTGGGCGCGGCGCTCAGCAACCTCGTGGCGGGTGCGGTCGCCCACACGTCGGGCTACGGCACGGCCTTCGTGCTGCTGGCGGGCATTGCGGCCATCGCACTGATCCTGTTCGCGCTGGCGATGCCCGAGACTCGCCGCCCCGTGAAGGCAGTTGCATCCGGTGCTTCCACGTTCGGGGGAGCAGCCGCATGAACAAGGAGCATGTTTCGGTGACGCTCCAGGCCCCGCTGTCCGGCGATGCTCCCGCACCCGGCAAAGGAGAAAGCAGCGGCAACGGCCTGCTGTGGGTGCTGGTCGCCGTGGCGGTGCTGTTCGCCTTCCTGCGCCCGCGCGCGCCCATGGACTGGCTGCGCCTGGTCGACTGGCAGACCGTGGGCGCGCTCGCCGGCCTGCTGGCCATCACCCAGGGCGTGGAGAAGAGCGGCATGCTGCAGGCCACCGCCCAGCGCCTTCTGGCGCGCACGCACAACCAGCGCAGCCTGGCGATGCTGCTGACGGCCAGCGCAGCATTCCTCTCGGCACTGGTCACCAACGACGTAAGCCTGTTCCTGCTGGTGCCGCTGACACGCGTGCTCGCCACCCAGGCGCACCTGCCGCTGGCACGCCTGGTGGTGCTGCAGGCGCTCGCGGTGAACGCGGGCTCCGCGCTCACGCCCATCGGCAATCCGCAGAACCTCTATTTGTGGCACCGCTCCGGCGAGGGCTTCGTCGCCTTCATGGGGATGATGGGCCCGACGGTGGCGGTGATGCTGTTCTGGGTGTTCGTGGCCGTGTGGCTGCTGGTGCCGCGCACGCCAATCGAGCTCAAGCCGCAGGCCGAAGCGGCGGCGGTACAGCCGCGCATGCTGGCGCTGTCGGGGCTGCTCTTCATCGGCTTCGTGATCGCGCTCGACCGGCACTGGCTGCTCGCGGGCCTGGGCGTGGTGTTCGGCGTGTTCCTGCTGAGCTATCCGCGTGTGCTGCGCGGCATCGACTGGGCGCTGCTGGCGATCATCGCGCTGATGTTCGTGGACCTGCGGCAGTTGGCGGAACTGCCTGCGGTGGTGGCGCTGCTGGGCCACTGGCCAATCACCGAGGGCTGGCGTGCGTACCTCGCAGCCATCGTCACCTCGCAGTTCATCAGCAACGTGCCAGCGGCCATCCTGCTGGACGGCCACGTGCGCGACCTGCCCGCCCTGGCGGCCGGGGTGAGCGTAGGCGGCTTCGGCTGCGTGCTGGGCTCACTGGCCAACCTGATCGCGCTGCGGCTGGCGAAGCTGCCCAATGGGCTGAGCGAGTTCCATCGCATCAGCATTCCGTTTCTGCTGGTGTGCGCAGCCTCGGCGGCGCTGCTGCGGCTGGGGTGACAGCGGTGGCGGGGAGACAATCGCTTCCTCCCCTCCCGCCCCTTTTCGCGCACGCGCCAGCCACGGCCTCCCGAACACATCATTCCCAGCAGCACTGGCGGGGCTACTCGAAGCAGTGCCCGGAGATGGCGAAGGCCGTGTCAAAGTCGCCAAACCATGGAAGCACCCAAGGAACCGCCATCGATCTCTCCCCGCATGGCGATCGCCTACGCGATCGGGTCGCCCCTGGCGTTGCTCGCGCTCGTCTTCCTGCCTGCAGGCTCGATCGGCTGGCGCCCAGGATGGGTGTTCCTCGCAGTGCTGGTGCTTGGTTTCGGCGTCTCGGCGATGGTGCTCGCGCGGGTCAATCCGCTGATCTATCGCGCGCGCAGCCGCATCCAGCCGGGCACCAAGGGTTGGGACAAGGCATTGCTCGCGGTCATTCTTCCCGCGATGGTGGCCATCCTCCCCGTGGCGGCACTCGATGCCGGGCGCCATCACTGGTCGGAGGTCCCTGTTTGGCTCATGGTGCTAGGCTACATCGCGCTGCTCGGCGGGATCGCCCTGACCGCGTGGGCACAGGCCGTGAATCCGTTCTTCGAGCCTGGCGTGCGCATCCAGTCCGAACGCCAGCAGCGCGTGATCGATGCAGGGCCCTATCGGTTCGTTCGCCACCCGGGCTATGCCGCAGCGCTTGCGTTGTTCTTCGGCATGGCACTTGCGCTGGGCTCCTTCTGGGCGCTCGCCCCTGCGGCGCTCGCTTCGGCCGTCCTGGTCTTGCGGACCTCCTGGGAAGATCGCCTGCTGCAGGCCGAGCTTTACGGGTATGCGGACTACGTCCATCGTGTCCGCTGGAGGTTGGTTCCCGGGCTCTGGTAACCGCAGGGCTGTCCATCGACCTCTTTGCGCTCATTTTTACCCGGATTTAATTTCCGATTGGCGTTCTGGCGCGGTCATGAATGCCCGGTGCCGCATCCCAGCGGACCCACAGCCCTACCGACAAGCCCACCCGCATCCTTGAAACGTCATCGATTGCCCTTATGATTAGCACTCGCTGCTGATGAGTGCTAACAACGGCCTCGCTTCCAGTCGATGGGCTGCCGGTCCCCGGTCCGGCACCCGACCACAAACCCGTTTCTTATCCATACATCCAGGAGATGCAATGAAACTTCGTCCTTTGGCCGATCGCGTGATCGTCAAGCGTGTTGACAGCGAAACCAAGACCGCATCGGGCATCGTGATCCCCGACGCAGCCGCCGAGAAGCCCGATCAGGGTGAAGTCCTGGCCGTAGGCCCGGGCAAGCGCAACGACAAGGGCGAACTGGCCGCTCTGACCGTGAAGGTCGGCGACCGCGTCCTGTTCGGCAAGTACAGCGGCCAGACCGTCAAGGTCGGCGGCGACGAGCTGCTCGTCATGAAGGAAGACGACCTGTTCGCAGTCGTCGAGAAGTAATTCAACAGATCCCCATTCGGAGTAATAGAACATGGCAGCAAAAGACGTAGTCTTCGGCGGCGAAGCCCGCGCACGCATGGTCGAGGGTGTGAACATCCTGGCCAACGCAGTCAAGGTGACCCTGGGCCCCAAGGGCCGCAACGTGGTGCTCGAGCGCTCGTTCGGCGCCCCCACCGTCACGAAGGACGGCGTGTCGGTCGCCAAGGAAATCGAACTGAAGGACAAGCTCCAGAACATGGGCGCCCAGCTCGTGAAGGAAGTGGCCTCCAAGACCAGCGACAACGCCGGTGACGGCACCACCACCGCGACCGTGCTGGCTCAAGCCATCGTTCGCGAAGGCTTCAAGTACGTGGCCGCCGGCATCAACCCGATGGACCTGAAGCGCGGCATCGACAAGGCCGTGTCGGCCCTGGTCGAAGAGCTGAAGAAGGCCTCGAAGCCCACCACCACGTCGAAGGAAATCGCTCAAGTCGGCTCGATCTCGGCCAACAGCGATGAAACCATCGGCAAGCTCATCGCCGACGCGATGGACAAGGTCGGCAAGGAAGGCGTGATCACTGTCGAAGACGGCAAGTCGCTCGAAAGCGAACTCGACGTCGTCGAAGGCATGCAGTTCGACCGCGGCTACCTGTCGCCCTACTTCATCAACAACCCCGAGAAGCAATCGGCGCTGCTCGACAACCCCTTCGTGCTGCTGTTCGACAAGAAGATCAGCAACATCCGCGACCTGCTCCCCACGCTGGAACAAGTCGCCAAGGCCGGCCGTCCGCTGCTGATCATTGCCGAAGAAGTCGAAGGCGAAGCCCTGGCTACGCTGGTGGTGAACACGATCCGCGGCATCCTGAAGGTCGTGGCCGTCAAGGCTCCTGGCTTCGGCGACCGCCGCAAGGCCATGCTGGAAGACATCGCCATCCTGACGGGCGGCAAGGTCATCGCTGAAGAAGTGGGCCTGACGCTCGAGAAGGTGACGCTGGCCGACCTGGGCCAGGCCAAGCGCATCGAAGTGGGCAAGGAAAACACCATCATCATCGACGGCGCCGGCGCTGCTGCCGACATCGAAGCCCGCGTGAAGCAAGTGCGCGTGCAGATCGAGGAAGCCACGAGCGACTACGACCGTGAAAAGCTGCAAGAGCGCGTGGCCAAGCTGGCCGGCGGTGTTGCCGTGATCAAGGTCGGCGCTGCCACCGAAGTCGAAATGAAGGAAAAGAAGGCTCGCGTCGAAGACGCCCTGCACGCCACCCGCGCTGCAGTGGAAGAAGGCGTGGTTGCCGGCGGCGGCGTGGCTCTGCTGCGTGCCAAGCAAGCCGTGGGCGACAAGGTCAAGGGCGACAACGCTGATCAAGACGCCGGCATCAAGCTGGTGCTGAAGGCCATCGAAGCTCCCCTGCGCGAAATCGTGAACAACGCCGGCGGCGAAGCCTCGGTGGTGGTGAACGCGGTTCTGGCCGGCAAGGGCAACTACGGCTTCAATGCCGCCAACGACACGTACGGCGACATGCTCGAGCTGGGCATCCTGGACCCGACGAAGGTCACCCGCACCGCACTGCAGAACGCCGCTTCGGTGTCCTCGCTGCTGCTGACGACCGAAGCCATGGTGGCTGACGCTCCGAAGGACGACGCTCCTGCCGGCGGCGGCATGCCCGACATGGGCGGCATGGGTGGCATGGGCGGCATGGGCATGTAATTGCTCGCCCCCAGGCTGCGCGGCACTTCGTGTCCGCTACGCCTACCCCCTACCGGGGGCGACACCTGCGGACCGGCGAAGCCGGATCCGGCGGTGTCCCGCGAAATGAAAAAAAGCCCGTCTGCGACGGGCTTTTTTTCATGGTCGTGGCGATCGTGCCAGTTACTGGAACTGGTCTCGCAGGGACTTGTACAGGGCCTGGAAGCGCGCGTGCCTCGTTCGATGAACGTCGGCGCCTTCGGCCGATGGCATCAACTTCTGCTTCACCGGTGGCAGCGTGCACACCTCGGCCACCTCGCCCCCATCCGCCAGCCAGGCCAACCGTGCCGCACCCAGCGCGCCGCCCGTCTCGCTGCCGGCATAGAGCGTGAGCGGCACGCCGAAGATGTCGGCGAGCAGTTGCCCCCACCAGACGCTGCGCGCGCCGCCGCCGACCAGCGCCATCTCGCGCATCGGCATGTCTTGCGGCAGCCGCAGGGTGTCGAAGCCGTCGCGCAGGCCGAAGCTCACGCCCTCGACCACGGCATAGGCGATCTCCGCCGGACCGTGCGCATGCGTGAGCCCGAACAGCACGCCCTGCGCGTTCGGGTTGTTGTGCGGCGAGCGCTCGCCCGAGAGGTACGGAAGGAAGAGCGGGCAGCGTTCGCGCTGCGCCAGCGGAACGCTTGCGGCGGCTTCGAGCAGCGCTGCCTCGTCGGCGAACCTGAAAGTCTTCGCGGCCCAGCTCACGGCGCTGGCGGCCGAGAGCATCACCGACATCTGGTGCCAGCGCTTCGGCAGCGCATGGCAGAAGGCGTGCATCGCCTGCGCGGGGTTGGGCAGGAAGCGGTCGGTCGAAACGAACACCACGCCCGAAGTACCGAGCGATACGAAACCCTGCCCCGGCTCGACCAGCCCCATGCCGACAGCGCTCGCCGCGTTGTCGCCGGCACCGCCGGCGATCTTGACGCCATCGGGCAGGCCCCATCGCGCGGCCAGTTCGGGCTTGAGCTGTGCCGACACCTCGCTGCCCTCGACCAGCCTCGGCATGTGCGCGCGCGTCAGCCCCGTGGCAGCGAGAAGTTCGTCGGACCAGTCGCGCGCGCCCACGACGAGCCACAGCGTGCCCGCCGCATCCGACATCTCGCTGACGGCCTCGCCGCTGAGCATGAAGCGCAGCCAGTCCTTCGGCAGCAGCACGCGGGCGACGCGGCTGAATATCTCGGGCTCGTGCTCGCGCACCCACAGCAGCTTGGGCGCGGTGAAACCGGGCATCGCGAGGTTGCCCGCGATCTCGCCGAGCCTGGGCACGTCACGCGCGAGCGCCTCGCATTGCGCGCCGCTGCGGCCGTCGTTCCACAGGATCGCGGGGCGCAGCACCTCGCCCGCTTCGTCGATCAGCGTGGCCCCGTGCATCTGGCCCGAAAGGCCGATGGCGCGAACCGCCGCGAGTTCCTCGGGATGCGACTTGCCGAGCGCGCGCATCACCTCCTCGAGCGCCTGCCACCACTGCTGCGGCGCCTGTTCCGACCACAGCGGCTGCGGCCTTTCGACGGTGAGCGGCGCGCGGGCGACGCCCACGATGCGATGGTCGTCGGCGAGCAAGAGCGCCTTGAGCTCGGACGTGCCGAGGTCGAGTCCCAGATACAAGATGAGCCCCCTGGTTTTGTGTCGGTGCTTAGGAAGAGATGCCGCTGCCGAAGCGGGTGTCGGCCTGCTTGCGGAACTCGCTCGGCGTCATGCCCTTGATCTCCAGGAAGCGCCGGTTGAAGTTCGCCACGTTGTTGAAGCCGACCTGGTAGCAGATGTCGGTCACGTAGTGGTCGGTCTGCATCAGCAGGTGGCAGGCGCTGTTGATGCGCACGCGGTTGACGAAGTCGGTGAAGCTGTTGCCGGTGGAGCGCCTGAAGAAGCGGCTGAAGCGGCTCTCGCTCATGCCCAGCTCGGCCGCCACGTCCGACATCGAGATCGGCTCGGCCATGTTGTTGGTGATGCGGTTGACGATGCCGTTGATCTGGTCGACCTGCGCGTCGCCATCGGCGCCCTGCGCCCCCTGCATCTGCACGCTCGACAGCAGCCGGTAGTCGGTGCATTGCGCGAGGTCGGCCATGAAGTCGAAGAAGAGGCCCAGGCGGCGCACGCCGCGCGCGGCCTTGATGCGGTCCCAGTGCGACTGCGCCTGCTGCGACATGCCGAAGAACTCGATGCCGTGGCGCGCCCGCTCCAGCAGCTGCATCACCTCGCGCAGCTCGGGAATCTGCTCGGCCGCATGCTCGATGGGCTCGTGGCGGAACTGGATCACGCGGTCGCGCCCCGCCGCGCCGCCCTCGGGCACGTCGAGCGAGATCCAGTTGTGCGGCAGCCGCGGCCCGCACAGCACCAGGTGCCCGGGCTGGAAGGGCCCGATCCAGTCGCCGATGAAGGCCTTGCCCGATGTCTCGGTGATCAGGTGCAGCTCGTAGTCCTCATGGAAGTGCCACCGCACCAGCGGGCTCGGGAAGCCGTGGGCGAGGCAGCGCACCACGCCGGTTTCTTCCGGGGCCTCGTAGCCCAGCGAGGGAGACCGCGCGAAGTCGCGCTCCAGTTCGGGCTGGCGCTGGCGGGGAATCGAGCGCTTGCGAGTGGACGTCGTCATGATGGCAGCACGGCTCAGGGCCGGGAAGCAGCAGCAACAGCGGTATTTTGTGCCTTCGCCAGCGCGGCGTGAACCGCCTCCAGCGTCGGTGGATCGGCACCCTCGCGGGTGCAGTTGAGGGCGGCGGCGGTGGCGGCGAAACCCATCACGGCCTTCCAGTCTTCGTCGGTCAACCCACTGAGCTGACCGGGCTGCTCGATGCCGCGCGAGAGCAGCGCCACCGACAGCCCGGCCGTGAAGGTGTCGCCCGCGCCGATGGTGTCGACCACGGTGACGCGCGGCGCCGCCACGCTCAGCGGCGCATGGCCGGTGCGCCAGAGCGTCGCGCCGTCGCCGCCGCGCGTGACGATCACGGCGCGCGCGCCGGCCTTCAGGCACTCGGCAGCCAGCGCATCGACGGGCTGGCCGGGCGCGAGCAGCGCCGCGTCCTCGTCGCTGAGCTTGACCAGGTCGGCAATGCCGAACCAGCCGTACACGCGCTCGCGATAGGCGGCCATGTCGGTGATGAGGCTGGGCCGCACGTTCGGGTCGAACACGATCACGCGCTGCCCGCGGTTTGCCGCGATCAGGTCGGCGATGCGCGTGGCGGCCGGGTCCTGCAGCAGCGAGATCGAGCCGAAGTGCAGGAAGCGGCACTCCGCCGGCAGCTGCGGCAGCGGCTCGGGCGCCCAGGTGGCGTCGGCGCTGCCTTGCGTATAGAAGGCGTAGCGGTTGGTCTGCGGCGTGCGCTCGACAAAGGCCAGCGTCGAAGGCGCGCTGCTGCGCAGGATGAAGCTGGTGTCCACGCCGTTGCGCTGCAGGAAGCCCATCAGCCGCTCGCCGAACAGGTCGGTGGACAGCTGCGTGAGAAAGCCCGTCGGCTGGCCGAGCCGCGCGCAGGCCACGGCCGTGTTGAGCGGCGAGCCGCCCTCGTGCCCCAGGAACGCCAGGTTGCCAGCCTCGCTGGCGGTGAAATCGATGAGGGCTTCGCCCGTGAGTGCTATGCGCATGATGGCTGGATTCTGGATCAGGGCAGGTCGCGCGCGTCGGCCAGGAAGCCGCTTTCCGCGGCCAGCGTGGCGGGATGATCGAGCAGCTCGGAAAACAGGCGCGGCGGGATGGTGATAGAGCCCACGCCGATCTTCAGCAGAGAAAGATACGCCTCGCGCGAGCGGATGCTGGCCACCAGCAGCCGCGTGCCCGATGAAGGCCGCTGCGCCACCAGCGCCTGCATCTGCGCGATCAGCCCCAGCCCGTCGGCGCCGGAGTCTTCCAGCCGGCCCAGGTAAGGCGCGGCATAGGCGGCGCCCAGCTGTGCCGCAAAGTGCGTCTGCTCGGGCGCGTAAACCGCCGTCCAGGTGACCGGCACGCCCTGCGCGATGAGCCGCGCGCCGGCCGTGAAGCCCTGGCGCGTGGCCGGGATCTTCACCACCAGCTGGCCGGGCGCGAAGTGCGCGAGCAGCGCCTGCGCGTCCTCCAGCATGCCGTCGACGTCCTGCGAATACACCTGCGCCTGCACCTGCCGGGCGCCCAGCTCGATGCAGCGGCGTAGCAGGCCGGGCACGTCGGCGCGGCCGATGCCGGCGCGCTTGAGCAGCGTGGGGTTGGTCGTCACGCCGTGCACCACCGGGTGCGGCAGGCAGGCCTGCAGCTCGGCCATGTCGGCGCTGTCGAGGTACAGGTGGAAGTCTTGGTTCATCGGGTCTCAGCTCATGACGTTGCCGCCGTCGACGTTGAGGGTCTGCGCCGTGATGTAGCGCGCCTCGTCGCTGGCGAGGAACACCGCCGCCCCCGCGATGTCGTCCGGCACGCCCATGCGTCCGAGCGGCACCGCCAGGCCGACCTGCCGCTTCTTCTCTCCGGGCGGCAGTCCTTCGGCCTTGGCGAACAGGCTGTCGACATGGTCCCACATCGGCGTGTCGACCACACCGGGGGCGATGCCGTTGACGCGGATGCCGTGCGGCGCCATGGCCAGCGCGGCGCTCTGCGTGTAGCTGATGACCGCCGCCTTGGTCGCGCAGTAGTGCGACACCAGCGCCTCGCCGCGCCGCCCGGCCTGCGACGCCATGTTGATGACCGACGCACCCTGCGTGCCGGCCTCCACCATGTGGCGCAGCACCGCCTGCATCACGAAGAACATGCCCTTCACGTTGACGGCGAAGAGCCGGTCGAACGAGGCCTCGTCGCTGTCTAGCAGCGGCGCGAGGTCGAACACCGCCGCATTGTTGAAGAGCGTGTGGATCGGCCCGAAGGCGACCTGCGCCTCGGCCAGCATGTGGGCGATGGCCTGCGTGTCGGTCACGTCGGCCGCGATGTAGGCGAGGCTTTCGGGGTGGCGCTGCTGCAGCGCGCGCACCGCCTCGGGGGCGGCGGGTGCGCGGTCGATCACCGTGCAGCGTGCGCCCTCGGCGATGCAGGCCGCCGCCACGGCCAGGCCGATGCCGCCGCCCGCGCCGGTCAGCAGCACGTGCCTGTCCTGCAGCCGGCCGCTCATGGCCTGCGCCCCGCTGCCTGCACGAAGCGCGCGACGCGTTCGCTGGCACGGCGCACGGCATCGATCAGGCGAGCGTCGCCCGCGATGTTGCCCCACAGCCCCGCGTCGGAACACAGCGCGAGGACAGGGTCTGCTGCGTCGCAGATCGCGTGCGCCACGGCTTCGTCCATGCCCTGGTCCTGGTAGACATAGGGCAGCGCGCCCTTGTGCCAGCGCTGCAGGAAGGCCAGGAACAGCGCGGGCAGCATCGCCACGCTCTCGATGGGCTGGCCGGCCGCAAGGCGCTCGCGCACCGTCGGCGCGATGAAGCCCGGGATCTTCGAGAAGCCGTCCGCCGCCACGCGCTGGTTGGTGTCGCGGATGGCGGGGTTGCCGAAGCGGTCGAGCACCACGTCGCGGTAGGCCGCGAGGTCGATGGGGCTGGGAGTCAGGCAGGGAATGACGTCGTCGGTGACGTAGTCGTAGGCCATCTTGCGAATGGCCGCGTCATGCGTGCCCTCGTGGATGAAGCCGAGCCCCACGAGCGTTCCCGCCCAGGCAATGCAGCTGTGTGTGGCGTTGAGGATGCGGATCTTCGCCTCTTCATACGGCTGCACCGACTCGACCAGCTCCACGCCCACGCGGCCCCAGTCGGGCCGGCCGGCCGCGAAGTCGTCCTCGATCACCCACTGGATGAAGCTCTCGCCGGTGATGGCGGCCGCGTCGTCGCGCCCGGTGGCGGCCTTCACGCGCGCGCGCAGCTCGGGCGGCGGGCGCGGCGTGATGCGGTCGACCATCGCGTTCGGGCAGCGCGTGTTCGCGTTCACCCATGCGAGCAGGTCGGCGTCGCCCGCGAGTTCGATGAACTCCAGCAGGCCGGCGCGGAAGCGGTCGCCGTTGTGGCGCAGGTTGTCGCAGTTCAGCAGCGTGAGCGGGCCGGCGTTCGCGGCCTTGCGCGCGCGCAGGATGGCGCAGACGGCGCCGTAGATGGTCACGCCCTTGCCTTCGGTCTCGCCGCTTTCGCCGCGGCGCGCACGCTCCACGTCGGCCGCGAGGTCGGGGAACGACAGGTCGAGCCGGCCCTTGTCGTCGAGGTAGTAGCCGGCCTCGGTCACGGTGAAGGACACGATGCGCGTCGAGGGCGCCGCGCCGCGCGCGATCACCTTGGCCAGCGAGCGCTCCCAGGGCAGCACCTCGCGGATCGCGGAGATCTCTTCGTAGCGGTATTCGCCCGCGGGCGAGACGGTCTCGAGCGTGTAGCGCCCGCCCTGCGCTTCGAGCGCCGCGACGACTTCGGCCATGTCCGGCCGGATGTTGGCGCCCGAGAGCGACCAGCGGGTGTCGCCGGCGTCGATCAGCCGCTGCAGGTACACGGCCTGGTGGGCCCGGTGGAACGAGCCCAGGCCGAGATGGAGCACCGTGAACTCGGAAAGAGCCGGTGGAGTTTGCGCAATGGTCACGAGAAGGTCCGTTGAAAAGACGGTGGACGGAAAGTTGGGCTCACGCGGCGACCGAGCGGCCTTCGCGGTTGAAGAGATGCAGCACCGACGGATCGAGTTCCACAGCCACGTCGTCGCCGGCCTGCAGCGGCGTGCGGTCGTTCTGCCGCGCGATCAGCGGCACGCCGCCCACGTCGACGTGGATCAGCGTGTCCGCGCCCAGCGCCTCGATCAGCTCGACGCGGCCGAGCACGTCCGACACCGGCGCGCCCTGCTTCGGATGCACACGCAGCCCCTCGGGGCGCACGCCCAGGAAGCCGTCGGCCGGCAAGCGCCCGCCGGTCGCGGCGGAGAAGGAAGGAATCGCATTCGCCGCCACCATGTTCATCGACGGCATGCCGATGAACTGCGCGACGAACTGGTTGGCCGGGCGGTCGTACAGCTCCAGCGGCGTGCCGACCTGCTCGATGAGCCCGTCCTTCAGCACCACCACGCGGTCGGCCAGCGTCATGGCCTCGACCTGGTCGTGCGTCACGTAGATGGTGGTTGCGCCGAGCGCGCGGTGCAGCTTGTGGATCTCCACGCGCGTGTTGCCGCGCAGCGCGGCATCGAGGTTCGACAGCGGCTCGTCGAACAGGAAAACCTTCGGCGCACGCACGATGGCGCGGCCGATGGCCACGCGCTGGCGCTGGCCGCCCGAAAGGTCTTTCGGCGTGCGGTCGAGGTACTGCGTGAGGTTCAGCGTCTTCGCCGCGTACTCGACCTTCGTCTTGATCTCGCTCTTCGAGACGCCGGCCAGCTTGAGCGCGAAGGACATGTTGTCGTACACGCTCATGTGCGGATAGAGCGCATAGCTCTGGAACACCATCGCGAGGTCGCGCTTGCCCGAGGGTGCCCAGGTGATGTCCTTGCCGTCCAGCAGCAGGTTGCCGCTGGTGATCGGCTCCAGCCCGGCAATCAGCCGCAGCAGCGTCGACTTGCCGCAGCCCGAGGGCCCGACGAAGACGATGAACTCGCCCTTCTGGATCTGCAGGTCGACGCCCTTGATGATGTTGACTTCACCAAAGCTCTTCTTGATGTTCTTGAGTTCGAGGTAGGCCATGAGATGTCTCCCTTTCTTTACTTGACGGCACCGAAGGTCAGGCCTTGCACGAGTTGCTTCTGGCTGAACCAGCCGAACACCACGATGGGCGCAATCGCCATCAGCGAAGCGGCCGACAACTTGGCCCAGAACAGCCCCTCGGGGCTGGAGTACGAGGCGATGAGGGTGGCCAGCGTGCCGGCCTTGGCGGAGGTGAGGTTGAGCGCCCAGAAGGCCTCGTTCCAGCTCAGCACCAGGCACAGCAGGCCGGTGGATGCGAGGCCGCCCACCGACAGCGGCATCACCACGTGGCGGAACTCGGTCCAGAGGTTGGCGCCGTCCATGCGCGCGGCCTCCAGGATCTCGGGCGGAATGTCCTTGTAGGCGCTGTAGAGCATCCACACCATGATCGGCAGATTCGACAGCGTGAACACGATGGTCAGCGCGGTGAGCGAGTCCAACATGCCCGCGGTCTGCGCGATCACGTAGATCGGCACCAGCGCGCCGACGGCCGGCATCATCTTGGTCGACAGCATCCACATCAGGATGTCGCGCGTCTTCTTCGTGCGGAAGAAGGCCATCGAGTACGCGGCCGGCGCCGCGATCAGCAGGCCCAGGATGGTCGAGCCCAGGCTGGTGATGAGCGAGTTGCGCGCGTACAGCAAGTAGTCGCTGCGGCGCTGCACCTCGCCGAAGTTGTCGAGCGTGGGCTCGAAGATGAAGAGCGGCGGCACATGGATCGCCTGCAGCTCCGTCTTGAAGGCCGTGAGAAACAGCCAGCCGAGCGGAAAGAACAGCAGCAGCGCGACGGCCCACGCGCCGACGGTGCGCAGCAGCTGCGGCAGGAAGTTGCTGGGAGCTTGTGTCTGTTGCATGGCGCGGGGCTCCTCAGTCAAGGTTCTTGCCGATGATGCGGATGAGGAACACGGCCACGATGTTGGCCAGCACCACCGCGAAGAGCGCACCCGCCGAAGCCACGCCCACGTCGAAGTTCATGAGCGACTGCTTGAAGATCATGTAGGTCATGTTCGTGCTCTCGTTGCCCGGGCCGCCGTTGGTGGTGATGGCGATCTCGGCGAACACGCTGAGCAGGAAGATCATCTCGATCATGATCACCACCGCCATGGGGCGCGCGAGGTGCGGCACGGTGAGATAGAAGAAGCGCTGGAACGCGCTCGCGCCGTCCATGCGCGCGGCCTCCATCTGCTCGCGGTCGAGCGACTGCAGCGAGGTGATGAAGATCAGGCAGGCGAAGGGCAGCCACTGCCAGGCCACCATGATGATCACCGACAGCAGCGGCACGTCGGTGAGCCAGTCGACGGGCTGGGCGCCGAAGGCGCGCCACACGTCGGCGAGCACGCCGTAGATGGGGTTCATCATCATGTGCTTCCACAGCAGCGCGTTGACCGCGGGCATGACGAAGAAGGGCGAGATCAGCAGCACGCGCACGATGCCACGCCCCGGGAACGGCTCGTTCACCAGCAGCGCGAGCAGCACGCCGAGCACCACGGTGATGACGATCACGCTGCCGATCAAGAGCAGCGTGTTCCATGTGGCCGGCCAGAAGTCCGGGTCGGTGATGAAGTAGTGAAAGTTCTCGATGCCCGCGAAGGTGCGCTCGCCGGGCTGCATGAGGTTGTAGTTCACGAACGAGAAGTACAACGTCATCACCAGCGGCACGATCATCCAGGCGAAGAGCGTGAGCACGGCGGGCGCCATGAGGGCGCGTGGCAGGAGTCTTTTCATTGTGTGTCCTCTCCGGGGGCTGTTGCCCCCTCTCCCGCTCGCGGGAGAGGGTTGGGGTGAGGGCATGCGGCCCATGCGGTGGGCACGCCGCCCCCTCACCCTGCCCTCTCCCCGAGGGGAGAGGGAAGAAAGCGGCTTACTTGTAGTAGCCAGCCTTCTTCATTTCGCGCTCTGCGGCGTTCTGCGAAGTCTTCAGCGCCTGGTCGACAGTGACCTTGCCCGACAGCGCCGCACTCATCTGCTGCCCCACCGCCACGCCGATCGCCTGGAACTCGGGAATGGCCGCGTACTGCACACCCACGTAAGGCGACTTCGGCAGCGTGCTGTCCGTCAGGTTCGCGCTGTCGATCGCCTTCTTCTCGGCCGCGGCGAACTTGGCGACCTTCTGGAACTCGGGGTTCGCGTAGGTCGACTTGCGCGTGCCGGTCGGCACCGAGGCCCAGCCGGTTTCCTTGGCCACGAGCGCTATGTAGTCCTTCGAAGTGGCCCACTTGATGAACTTCTGCGCCGCCTCGTCCTTGGTCGAGCTGGCCGGAATGGCGAGGTTCCACGACCACAGCCAGTTGGCGCCCTTGGGCGTGGCGGCGGTGGGCGCCTGCGCGAAGGCCACCTTGTCGGCCACCTTCGACTGCTTCGGGTCGCTGATGAACGAAGCCGCGATGGTCGCGTCCACCCACGCCGCGCACTTGCCTTCGTTGAAGAGCGCGAGGTTCTCGTTGAAGCTGTTGGCCGAGGCGCCCGGAGGGCCGTCCTTCTTCATCAGGTCGACGTAGAAGGTGATCGCGTCCTTCCAGGGCTTGGTGTCGATCTGCGGCTTCCACTGCATGTCGAACCACTGGCCGCCGTTGGTGTTGACCAGCGTGGTCAGGAAGGCCATGTTGTCGCCCCAGCCCGGCTTGCCGCGCAGGCACATGCCGTAGACGCCCGCCTTCGGGTCGTTGGCCTTGTCGGCGAACTCCTTCACCTGCGCCCAGGTGGGCTGCTCGGGGAACTTCACGCCCACCTTGTCGGCCAGGTCCTTGCGGTACATGAGCATGGAGCTCTCGCCGTAGAACGGCGCGGCGTAGAGCTTGCCCTCGTTCGACAGGCCGTCGCGGATGGCGGGCAGCAGGTCGTCCACGTCGTAGGCGGCGTCGGTGGCGATGGGCTTGAGCCAGCCCTTCTTCGACCAGATCGGCGTCTCGTACAGGCCGATGGTCATCACGTCGAACTGGCCGCCCTTGGTGGCGATGTCGGTGGTCACGCGCTGGCGCAGCGTGCCTTCTTCCAGCGTGACCCACTTGAGCTTGATGTCGGGGTTGGCCTTCTCGAAGAAGGGGGTGAGCTTCTGCATCTCGATCATGTGGCCGTTGTTCACGGTCGCGATCACGAGTTCGGTGGCGGCCTGCGAGACGACGCCCGTACCGATCAGTGCGAGGACGAGGCCCGCTTTCAGAAAACGCTTCATGTTGTCTCCTAGAGGAAGTGAGCGACGCCCTCTTTCTGTCTGTCGGGTCGCCGTGCCGCGAATTCTGGAGAAGCGTGCCTGCGGTTTTGGTACTGGGGCCGCCATCACCAGTACTTTCATGCATTGATTGGCTAGTGAAATCCCTAATCGATGCAATACAGCATGGAAATCAGCAAGCCAAAGGCCTCAGGCGCTGCCCAGCAGCTGCCGCCGCAGCTGCGCCGCCGCGGGCGACAGCGCCCGGTCGGTGCGGGTGATCAGGCAGATCGGCGGCACGCGCACCGGCAGTTCCACTGGCACCACGCGCAGCACGCCCAGGCGGGCATAGTGGCCGGCCTGCGAGGCGGGCATGACGGCCGCCATGTCGGAGTTCTCCAGCAGCGCGGTGATGGCGATGGGCGATGCCGTTTCGATGATGTCGAGCCGGTCGGCAATGCCCGCCTCGCGCATCGCCGCCTCGAAGCGCCCGCGCTGCGGCGAGCCCGGCGGCTGCAGCACCCACGACCAGCCCGCCATCTCGGCCAGCGTGACGCTGCCGCGCTCGAACACCGGATGGGCGGCGCGCACCACCACCACCTGCGACTCACCCAGCAGCGGCACGCTCGCGTACTTCGCCTCGTCGTGGCCGTCGGTGAGGCGGCCCAGAACGAAATCGACGTCGCCCTGCTCCAGCTGCGCCTGGATCACGTCGCTGGTCTCGACCACCACCGACACCGCCACCTGCGGGTGCCTGCGGTGGTATTCCACCAGCGCCGGCGCCAGCAGCTGCGGCACCGCGCCGGGCACGCTGCCCACGCGCAGGGCGCCGCTCAGGCCCGAGCGCAGGGCCAGCATCTCCTCGCGGGCGGTGCCGAAGTCGCTGAGCACGCGGCGCGCGTAGCGGATCAGGATCTCGCCGTAGGGCGTGGGCTCCATGCCGCGCGCCAGGCGCTCGAAGAGCTTCTCGCCCAGCGAATCCTCCAGCTGCTGCAGCAGCTTGGTGGCCGCCGGCTGGCTGATGTTCATGGCCTCGGCCGCCCGGCCCAGGTGGCGATGGGCGTCGAGCCGGGCCAGCAGAAGCAATTGGCGCGGCCGCACGAGGAGCATCAGAGAGGCGTCGGAGGGGCCTTGAGTCATGTACAAAAGTATATGGAGCCCCGGCCTTTTTCGATTGGATCGCGCGGGCGTTGCTCCGTACGCTTGCCCCACAACAAGCAGGAGACAAACCCGATGAAGCCTTCTTTTCTCGCCCACGCCGCAAGGCTTGCAGGGCTGGGCGGGCTGGCCGCCGTGGCATTGCTGGCGGCGGCACTGGCCGGCGCGCAGCAGCCAAGCTACCCCGACAAGCCGATGCGCATCATGGTCGGCGCCTCGCCCGGCGGCGGCACCGACATCCTGGCGCGCGTGCTGGCCGACAAGTTCTCGCCCGCGCTCAAGCAGCCCGTGGTGGTGGAGAACCGGCCGGGCGCATCCAACACCATCGCCGGCGAGCTCACCGCCCGCGCGCCGGCCGACGGCGCCACGCTGCTGCTGGCCACCAACACGGCGCAGGCGGTGGCACCGCACATCCTCAAGCTCAAGTACGACCCGCTCAAGGACCTGCAGCCCGTGGGCCTGGTGGCCGTGATGCCCAACGTGCTGGTGGTGTCCGCCAGCTCGCCCTACAGGTCGGTGAAGGACCTGGTGGCGGCCATGGCCGCGAAGCCCGGCAGCTTCAAGTACGCCTCTTCGGGCATCGGCAGCACGCAGCACGTGGGCGGCGAGGCCTTCAACCTGGCCACGGGCATGAAGTCGATCCACGTGCCCTACAAGGGCAGCTCGCAGGCGCACGTCGACATCATCGCGGGCGAGGTCGACATGATGTTCGACAGCACCTCCTCGGCCATGGGCCAGATCAAGGCCGGCAAGTTCCGCGCGCTGGCCGTGAGCGCGCCGCAGCGCTCGCCCGAGCTGCCCGACGTGCCCACGCTGGCCGAGCAGGGCATCAAGGGCGCCGACGTGTCGACCTGGTACGGCCTCTACGTCACGGCCGGCACACCGCGCCCCGCGGTGGAGCGGCTGAGCGCCGAGCTCTCGCGCACGCTGAAGCTGGCCGACGTGCAGACGCGCATCAAGGCCCTGGGCGGCGAGCCCGGCGGGCTGACCGGCGAACCCTTCGCGGCGATGAACCGGCAGGAGTTCGACCACTACGGCCAGCTCGTGCGCGACGCCAACATCAAGGCCGAATGAGGCGGCCGGCTTCCTCTTCCATCTTTTCCTCAACCCATCCGATCGACACCATGTCCCTCCCCTCCTCCCCATCCTCCCAGGCTTCAGGCACGACTTCCGCCAAGCCGCGCATCGCCGTGCTGCTCGGCGACCCGAGCGGCATCGGCCCCGAGATGGCGGTGAAGCTGCTCGCGCGGCAGCGCAACCTCGACGCCGCGCGCGGTGCTGCTGATCGCCGACCCGGTCGTGCTCGCGTCCGGCGAGCGCATCGCGGGCGAAAAGCTGGACCCGCTGCGGGTGGACAGCCTCGACGCAGTGCGCTTCGAGGACGGCCGCCCCACCGTCCTCGCCAGGGACTGGATGGAGGGCCGAGAACCGGTGCTGGGCGAATCGAACGAACACTCGGGCCGGGCCTCGTTCGAAGCGCTGGAGCTGGCCACGCTGGCGGTTCGGCGCGGGCAGGCGGAGGGCATCCTCTTCGCGCCGCTCAACAAGCATTCGCTGCGCCTGGGCGGCCTGGTGCACGAGGACGAGCTGCGCTACATGCAGGAGCGCTTCGCGGTGGAAGGCTTCGTCTGCGAGTTCAACCTCACCGGCTCGCTGTGGACCTCGCGCGTGACCTCGCACATTCCGCTGAAGGACGTGGCCGGCCACATCACGGTGCAGGGCGTGAGCGATGCGGTGAAGATCATCGCCAATGCCCTGCAGCGCGCGGGCGTGGCGCGGCCGCGCATCGCGGTGACGGGACTCAATCCGCACGCGGGCGACGGCGGCTCCATCGGCATGGAGGAGATCGAGATCATCGCGCCCGCCATCGAGCAGCTGCGCGCAGAGGGCCTCGATGCGCGCGGTCCCTTCTCGCCCGACACGGTGTTCATTGGCGCGCGGCGCGGCGACGTGGATGCGGTGGTGTCGATGTACCACGACCAGGGCCAGATCGCGATGAAGCTCATGGGCTTCGAGCAGGGCGTGACGCTGCACGGCGGCCTGCCGGTGCCGGTGGCCACCTCGGCCAGCGGCAGCGCCTTCGACATCGCGGGCAAGGGCATCGCGAAGATCGAGGGGCTGCAGCAGGCCTTCGACCTGTGCGTGCGCATGGCGAGCGGCGCGCCGGCGCACACCGCGGCACAAACGGCGGCGGAGGCTGCGGCCTGAACCTCGACCGCAGGCACTCCCGCCCCAAAGGAAAAGGGCCGCTCGCGCGGCCCTTTCCTCTCTTCTTCTTTTGAAACTCAGGCGGCCGGCGGCTCGCCGTAGCTGTTCGATTCCGGCTGCGTCGGCTGCACGTAGAAGTAGATCAGCACGAGGTTGACGAGCGGAATGAGGGCCAGCAGCAGGAACCAGCCGCTCTTGCCGATGTCATGCAGGCGGCGCGCTCCCACGGCCAGTGCGGGCAGCAGCAGGCCGAGCGCCGCGATGCCGTACACGAAGCGATGGATCAGGCTCGCCACGATGAGAACGACGAGCTGTGCGAGCACGAACCACCAGAACTCGGAGCGCGATGCGCGCCCCGTGAAGTCCGCGTACTTGCTCAGACATGTCTTGACCGCTGTTTGAAAATCCATTGATCGACTCCTCTTTGTGTTGGTCCCAGGGAAATTTCCCCGGGCCATCATATCGACGCGTCTTTCAACGGCAAATACAGCCGTAAGCCATAGCCCGGCTTAAAACAAAAGGCTCCGAAAAGCCTTTGCTGCGGGCGCAGGATCAGCTTGCGAGCCGCTTCAGCAGGCCCGCGGTGGAGGCATCGAGCCCCGTGACGTCGCCCGATGCAAGGCGCGGTTCGATGTCCTTGGCCAGCACCTTGCCGAGTTCCACGCCCCACTGGTCGAAGCTGTTGATGCCCCACAGCGCGCCGCTGGTGAACACGCGGTGCTCGTACATCGCGAGGAAGGCGCCCAGCGCCTCGGGCGTGAGCTTCTCGAACACGAAGAAGGTGCTCGGCCGGTTGCCGGGGAAGTTCTTGTGGCCGCCCTCGTCGAGCTTGCCCACCATCAGCGCCTGCGCCTGCGCGAGCGCATTGGCCAGCAGCTTCGGGTGATGGCCTTGGAGGTCATGCGAGGCATCGCGCACCGCCACGAACTCGAGCGGCGTCACGTCGGTGCCCTGGTGCAGCATCTGGAAGTAGGCGTGCTGGCCGTTGGTGCCGGGCTCGCCCCACAGCACCGGCGAGGTGCCGAAGGCCAGCGGCTTGCCGTCTGCATCCACCTGCTTGCCGTTGCTCTCCATCTCGAGCTGCTGCAGGTAGGCCGGCACGCGCTTCAGAGCGCTGTGGTACGGCGCGATGCTGCGGCTGGTGAACTTGTGGAAGTTGCGGTACCAGACGTCGAGCAGGCCCAGGCGCACCGGCAGGTTGCGCTCCAGCGGCGCGGTGCGGAAGTGTTCGTCCATCGCATGCGCGCCGGCGAGCAGCCTGCGGAAGCCATCTGCGCCGATGGCCAGCGCGATCGGCAGCCCGATGGCCGACCACAGCGAATAGCGCCCGCCCACCCAGTCCCAGAAACCGAAGGTGGTGTCGATGCCGAACTTCTTCGCGGCTTCCACGTTGGTGGTGAGCGCGGCGAAGTGGCCCGCGATGTCGGTGCCGCCCGATTGCTCGTACCAGCGCTTGGCCGACTGCGCGTTGGTCATCGTCTCGGCGGTGGTGAAGGTCTTCGAGGCGATGAGGAACAGCGTGTGCTCCGGCGCCAGCCCCTGCAGCACGCCGGCCAGCTCGTGGCCGTCGACGTTCGAGACGAAGTGGAAGCGCTTGCCCGGCGCGGCGAACTCGGCCAGCGCCAGCACCGCCATCTGCGGGCCGAGGTCGGAGCCGCCGATGCCGATGTTGACCACGTCGGTGATCGTGTGGTCGGCGCGCACCTTCTCCGCATAGGCCAGCATCGCGTCGAGCGTGGCATGCACCTCGCGCAGTTTGCTGGCCGTCTTCGGGCCCGTGGGCGCATCGGCAGGCGCGCGCAGCAACGTGTGCAGCACGGCGCGGTCCTCGGTGTTGTTGATGTGCTCGCCGGCGAACATGGCGTCGCGGTGCGCCTCCAGGCCGCATTCGCGGGCCAGCTTGAAAAGCAGCTCCTCGGTGCGCGCGTCGATCAGGCTCTTCGACAGGTCGGCGAAGACGTGGGGCGCCTCCTGGCTGAAGCGCTCGAAGCGGCCGGCGTCTTCCACGAAGGCATGGCGCAGGTCGAACTGGCGGCCCGCAGTCTCGAAGGCGGACTGCAGTTGCGCCCAGGCCGGCGCGCGGTCGCAGCGAAGGGTCATGGCCATCTTTACTTGCCGCTTTCCTGCATGAGCTTCTCGAGCTTCACGGCGTCGGCCGCGAAGGCGCGGATGCCTTCGGCCAGCTTCTCGGTGGCCATGGCGTCTTCATTGAGCGCAAAGCGGAAGCCCGCCTCGTCGTAGCTGACCTTGGCGACGTCGGCGCCGGTGGACTTGGGGTCGAGCGCGCGCTGCAGCGGCTCGTTGCTCGCGGCCAGCTCGGCCAGCAACTCGGGGCTGATGGTCAGCAGGTCGCAGCCGGCCAGCGCCTTGATCTGGCCGACGTTGCGGAAGCTCGCGCCCATCACCTCGGTCTTGACGCCGTGCTGCTTGTAGTACCCGTAGATCTGGCGCACCGACTTCACGCCCGGGTCGTTGGCACCGGCGTTCGCGGATTCGTCCCAGCTGGAGCCGGCGGACTTCTTGTACCAGTCGTAGATGCGGCCCACGAAGGGCGAGATCAGCTGCACGCCCGCCGCGCCGCAGGCCACGGCCTGCGCGAAGGAGAACAACAGCGTCAGGTTGGTGCGGATGCCCTTGCGCTCCAGCTGGCGCGCGGCCTCGATGCCTTCCCAGGTGGAGGCCACCTTGATGAGCAGGCGCTTCTCGGTGTCGATGCCTTCGGCCTTGTACAGCGCCACGATGCGCTCGCCGCGCGCGATGGTCGCGGCCGTGTCGAAGGACAGGCGGGCGTCGACCTCGGTGGAGACGCGGCCCGGAATGATGGAGAGGATCTCGGTGCCGAAGCTCACCAGCAGGCGGTCGATGACCTCGTCGAGCGGCTTGCCTGCGTGCTTCTTCACGGTCTCGTCGAGCAGAGGCCGGTACTCGGGCTTCTGCACGGCCTTGAGGATCAGCGACGGGTTGGTGGTCGCGTCCTGCGGCTTGGAAATGCTGAGCTGTTTGAAGTCGCCGGTGTCGGCGACGACGGTGGTCCACTGGCGGAGTGCATCGAGTTGGTTCATGAAATCATTATCCTGTGCCGGTTGTGACAAGACCTGCACGCAGTTGCGCGCCGGCCGATGCTTTCATGCGCACCGTAGCACGGGTTTCAACGCGGCTCCATCAGCCTGCGGCCGGTGGGGTTGTCGGCCCCCTCCCGGCCCATCTTCCCGGCCCCCGTGCCCTACAGCGCCTGTGGTCCGCGGCTTACGGTCACGCACGCCTGCGATGGCTAGCCTGAGGCCTACGCCGAATGTCTTCATCCTCCAGGAGTGCCTCAATGACCCAACGCCCGCGCACCGGCGCCGCAGCCGTCCAGCCTTTCGATGACCGCCGCACCGGCAACGCGATAGGGGCGATGGCCACGGCCTTCGTCGTCGGCGGGGTGGCCGCGTGGTTCACGATGGGCGCGGCGCGCAGCGCTGCCCGCGCCCGCCTGGCGCGGCCGGCCGGCCCGGCCGACGGCGCGCCGCTGATGCGCGCGCCGCTGCAGGTGGTGGCGCCGGTCGACCTGGAGCGCTATGCGGGCCTCTGGCACGAGCAGGCGCGCCTGCCGAACCGCTTCCAGAAGCAGTGCGCCGGCCCCGTGACGGCCGAATACACGCTGCAATCGGACGGCACCGTGCAGGTGCGCAACCGCTGCGTGAGGGAGGACGGGAATTTCGACGAGGCCGTCGGCACCGCCCGCGTGGTGCCCGTGGCCGGCCAGCCCGGCGCGGGCCGTCTGGAGGTGCGATTCGCCCCGGCGTGGCTGGGCTGGCTGCCCATGGTCTGGGGCGACTACTGGATCCTGAAGCTCGACCGCGACTACCAGGTGTCGCTGGTCGGCACGCCCGACCGCGAGTACCTCTGGGTGCTGTCGCGCGCCCCGCGCCTGGAAGACGCGGTGCTGCAGGCCGAACTGGACTACGCCCGCAGCCTGGGGTTCGACACCGGCAAGGTGATACTGACCGGCAGGTAGCGCTGCAGCTGCGATGGCAGCATGGCCGGCGAGGTGCAGTGGATGGCCTGCCAGCCGAAGGCGCGTGCAGCCTCCACGTTGGCGGCGGAATCGTCGATGAACACGGTCTGCGCCGGATCGAGGCTGTAGCGCATCGCCAGCACTTCGTAGATCTCGCGCTCGGGCTTGAGGAACTTCACGTCACCCGAGAACACGCCGCCGTCGAAGCGCCCCATGAAGGCGTGCCGGCGTTCGATGGCGCGGGCATACGGCGCGGGCATGTTCGACAGGTAGTACAGGCGCACGGGCTGACCGGCATCGCGGTGCGAAATCAGCTGCTCGAGCATCTCGACCGTGACGCCGATGGGCTCCAGCCGCTCGCCCAGCCCGTCGAGCATGGCGAACAACGGCTCGGGCGGCAGCGCCAGCCGGGCCGACATGCGGGCGATGGAATCGGCCAGCGTGCGGGTGCCGCAGTCGAAGCTGGTCCAGTCGTCGTGATGGAAGAGCACGCGGCCCATGGCCGCCGCGGCGGCTTCAGTGGGGGCGTGTGGGGCGAGATGGGCCTGTACCAGCCGGGTGGGCTCCCATGCGAACAGCACGGCGCCCAGGTCGAAAACCACGTTCATGGCCCCATTGTTTCATGCGCCCGGCACCACGCTCACGCCATGGGCTCCCAGGGACAGGGTGGCCTGGGCGCCGGCCGCCAGTGGGCTGGACAGGTCGGTCGACACCACGAAGACCGGCCCCAGGCTGGTGTCGAAGCCGTATTCGTAGAAGCTGCCGAGGTAGGCCGACTTGCGCAGCGTGGCGGGCAGGCCGCCTGTGGCGTCGGCACCTCCGATCCGCCAGGCCTCGGGCCGCACCGCCACTTTCACCGTGCCGGGCGCCACCGCGTAGCGCGGCTGCAGGCGCAGCGGACCCAGCGCCACGCTGCCGTCGACCTCGGCCACCGCCGGAAACACCATCGCCTCGCCCATGAAGCCGGCGACGAATTCGCTCTCGGGCCGGCCGTAGAGCTGCTCGGGCGTGCCGCGCTGGGCGATCACGCCGTGGTCCATCACGATGATCTGGTCGCTCACCGCCAGCGCCTCGCTCTGGTCGTGCGTGACGTAGGCCACCGTGAGCTTCAGCCGCTGCTGCAGCGCGCGGATCTCCTCGCGCATCTCGCGGCGCAGCCGGGCGTCGAGGTTCGACAGCGGCTCGTCGAAGAGCAGCACCGCCGGCTCCAGCACCAGCGCGCGCGCCAGCGCCACCCGCTGCTGCTGGCCGCCCGAGAGTTCGCTGGGCAGCCGCTCGTCGAAGCCGACCAGCCCCACGCCGCGCAGCGCCTCGCGCGCCCGCGTCGCGGCCTCTTCCTTCTTCACGCCGCTCATGCGCGGCCCGTAGGCCACGTTCTCGATCACGTTCATGTGCGGGAACAGCGCGTAGCTCTGGAACATCATGCTCACGTTGCGCTCGGCTGGCCCCAGCGTGGTGACGTCGCGCCCGCCCATCAGGATCGAGCCCGAGGTGGGCGACTCCAGCCCCGCGATCATGCGCAGCGTGGTCGTCTTGCCGCAGCCCGAGGGCCCGAGGATGGTGGTGAGCGTGCCCACGGGCACCTCGAAGCTGATGCCCTTGACGGCCAGGGGTGCGTTCTTGTCTGCGCCGTAGCGCTTGGTGACATTGCGGAATTCGATGCCGTTCATGGTGCCAAGCTTTCCATTTTGTGATGCCCCTGGTGTCCGGGCGCTGCCCCGCGCCGCCCCAACTTGCGCTCCCCTACCACCCACTGCACCAGCGCAATCGCCAGCGACATCAGGATCATCAGCACCGTGCAGTAGGCCAGGGCGATGCCGTAGTCGCCGTTGCCCACGCGGCCGATGATGTAGGTGGTGGCGAGCTCGTTCTCGGCCGTGACCAGGAAGATCACCGCGCTCACCGTCGTCATCGCGCGCACGAAGCTGTAGACCAGCGCGGCCACCAGCGCCGGCTTGAGCAGCGGCAGCACCACCCTGAAGAGCGTCTGCGAGGTCGACGCGCGCAGCATCAGCGAGGCTTCGTCGAGCGAGCGGTCGAGCTGCTTGAAGGCCGCGGTGCCGGCGCGCACGCCCACCGGCAGGTTCCGGAACATGAAGCACAGCACGATGATGAGCCCCGTGCCCGTGAGCTCGAAGGGCGGCACGTTGAAGGCCAGGATGTAGCTCACGCCGAGCACGGTGCCCGGAATCGCGAAGGCCAGCAGCGCGCCGAACTCGAAGAGGCCCTGCCCCCTGAACTCGTTGCGCGCCAGCAGCCAGGCGATGAGCAGGCCCAGCGCTGCGGTGATGGGCGCCGAGATGCCCGCCAGCTTGAGCGTGGTGAGCAGCGAGTTCCACGCGGTGCCGGCCCACACCAGCCCGAACTGCCCCCATTCGAGCGAGAACGCCGTCTTGAAGTGGTTGAGCGTGAAGGTGTAGTCGCGGCCCCAGGTCTGCACGAAGCCGCCCGCGAAGGCGAACAGGTAGACCACGGCAGTGAACGCGATCCACGGCCCGGCGATGCACAGGATGGTGCGGCGCACGCCGTCTGGCAGCGCCATCGGGATGCCGGCGTCGCCCTTGCCGCTGACGGTGGTGTAGTTCTGCTTGCCAAGCAGGCCGCGCTGCAGCGCGAACACGCCGAGCGCGAACAGCGTGAGCACCCAGGCCAGCGAGGCCGCGCGGCCCTGGTCGTACTGCGCGCCGACGATGGCGAAGAAGATGTCGGTCGAGAGCACCGAGAACTGCCCGCCCACCACCACCGGGTTGCCGAAGTCGGCGATGCTTTCGATGAAGCCCACCAGGAAGGCGTTGGCCAGCCCCGGCTTCAGCAGCGGCAGCGTGATGGTGAAGAAGGCCCGGCGCCGGTCGGCGCGCAGCATCTGCGCGGCCTCCTCCAGGCTGGGCGCGATGCCCTGCACCACGCCGCGCATGATCATGAAGGCGATGGGCGTGAAGGCGAAGAGCTGCGCCACCAGCACGCCCGGCATGCCGTAGAACCAGCGCGTGGGCTCGATGCCGAACACGCTCTCCAGCACCTGGTTGACGATGCCTGCGCGGCCGAACAGCAGGATCAGCCCCAGCCCCACCACGAAGGGCGGCGTGATGATCGGCAGCAGCGCCAGCACCCGCAGCGCGCCCTGCCCGCGCTTGCTGCCGCGCTCGGCCATCAGCGCCATCAGCGTGCCAAGGAAGGTGGTGCCCGCCGCCGTGAGCAGCGCCAGCACCAGCGTGTTCCAGGCCACGCCGCAGCGCACGCCACCCGCGAGGCAGCCCAGGCCCCAGATGCGCTCGGTGAACACGCGGGCGACGAAGGCGGCGACCGACCACTGTCCGTCTTCGTTGAAGAACGCGCCCGACAGCGCCTTGCTCACCGGGTAGGCGATGAACAGCGCCATCAGCACGCCGCAGCCGACGACCGCCGCCGAGACGAACAGGTCGCCCTTGAAAAGCCCCAGCCGCGCGATGCCGAAGGCCGCCAGCAGCACCAGCGCAGTGAGCGCCACGAAGCCGCCCGCGCCGATGCCGAACTGGTTGACCGCCAGCTCGCCGAACTGCGCGTTGAGCGCCGCCACGCTCCAGCCGCGCGCCCCGATGGTGAAGCCGGTGACGGCAAGACCGAGCGCGCCGATCAGCCCGCCAGCGAGCAGCCAGCGCCCCTGCGCCCGGCCGGCCGGAAGCCACGCGCCCACGGCGCACAGCAGCAATCCGGCGAGCCCGACGAAGAGCCAGCTGCGGCCTTGCGTGGCGGCCTGCATCAGGCCATTGGCGCCCTCCGCCTGGCTGAACACCTGCGGAACGGCCTCGTACCAGGTCGAGTCCTGGATCGCATACCAGGGCAGCAGCAGGTAGGCCGCCAGGCCCAGCGCGACCCACGCCCAGATCCAGCGCCGCGAGCGCCGGGCCGCCGCCAGCGACGCCGGGTTGACCGGCGCGCCTTCGATAGCACGCGCTTCCACTTAGCGCGGCAGCGAGTTGACGTCTTTCTCCCAGCGCGCGATCAGGCGCCGACGCTCGGCGCTGGCGCCGTACTTGGCGTAGTCGTAGTTGATGAACTTGATCTTCTTGAAGTCAGGGATGCGCGGGTCGAGCTTGGCGTTCACGTTGCTCGGCAGCTGGAACTGCTTGTTGGCCGCGCCCAGCTCCTGTGCGGCGGGCGTCAGTGCCCATTCATAGAACTTCTTGGCCGCGTCGAGGTTGCGCGCGCCCTTGACGATGCTCATGGAGCCGATCTCCGCGCCGGTGCCGTCGCTCGGGGTGATGGTCTCGACCGGGAAGCCCTGCATCTTCTCGCCCGGGCCGTCGTGCACGAAGCTGATCGACACGGCCGTCTCGCCCCGCGCCACAGCCTTGATCGGACCGGTGCCCGAGCGGGTGTACTGGCCGACGTTCCTGTGCAGCGCCTTGAGGTAGTCGAAGGCCTTGTCCTCGCCCATGAGCTGCACCAGGGTGGCGATCATGGTATAGGCCGTGCCGCTGGAGGCCGGGTTGGCCACCTGGATGTCGCCCTTGTACTCGGGCTTGAGCAGGTCGGCCCAGGTCTTGGGCACGGGCAGCTTCTTCTTGGCCAGCAGCTCGGGGTTGTAGCCGAAGCCCAGCGGGCCCGAGTAGATGCCCACCGTCTTGTAGCCCGACTGCTTGGCCTGCTGCTGCGCCCACGGATGCAGCTGCGGCAGCGTGGGCGACTTGTATTCGAGCGTGAGCCCCTGCTCGGCCGCCTGCAGGTGCGGATCGCCGGTGCCGCCGAACCAGACGTCGGTCTTGGGGTTGTCCTTCTCGGCGATCAGCTGGGCCAGGGCCTCGCCCGAGCCCTTGAGCGCCATGTTGATCCGCACGCCGGTGGTGCGGGCGTAGACGGTGGCGATCACGTTGCACCATTCGGCCTGGACCGAGCAGATCACGTTGACGGTCTGGGCCGAGGCCGCGGCCGAAAGGCCCAGCAGTGCCGCGGCGGTAAGAATCTTGCTTTTGTTCATGGTGTATCTCTTCCTCTGTCCTGCTCCGGGCAATAAAAAAAGGCCTCGCGGCCATCGGGCAGCGTAGCTTTAGTACAGGCCCGGCGAATCCGTACAAGTACCATCGTGGCTGGCGCAGTCGCCTTTGAGACCAGGGTTTCGACGAAGGTCGCAACCAGGGCAGCCTGGCCAGGCATTCAGACAAGGAAGGAAAGTTTTCTCATGAGCTTCGATCTCGTTCTGTTCGGCGGTACTGGCGATCTCGCGTGGCGCAAGCTGATGCCCGCGCTGTTCCAGGCCTTCCGGCACGGCAGCCTGCCTCCCGACGGGCGCATCGTCGGCGTGGCGCGGGACGACCTGTCGGACGACCAGTACCGGGAGCTGATCCAGTCGCGCTTCAGCGCGGTCGAAGGCGCCAAGCGCCCCTCGCCGGAGGAATTCAAGAAGTTCGCCTCCATGCTGCACTACCTGCGCATGGACCTCTCCAAGCCCGACGACTACGCCCGCCTGGCCGGCCTGCTCAACCAGCGCGACGCCAAGACGGTCGTGATGTACGTGGCCACCGCCCCCGCGCTCTTCACCCAGGTGGTCGAGCAGATCGCCGCAGCCGGCCTGAACGGCCCGCGCACCCGCATCGTGCTGGAGAAGCCGCTGGGCCACGACCTGGCCTCCAACCGCGCCATCAACTCCGCCGTGGGCAAGGTGCTCGAAGGAGAAGCAGGTCTTCCGCATCGACCACTACCTCGGCAAGCCCTCGGTTCAGAACCTGTTCGCCATGCGCTTCGGCAATGCGCTGTTCGAGCCCATCTGGCGCCGCGAGCACATCGCCAACATCCAGATCACCATCGCGGAAGACCTAGGCGTGGAAAAGCGCGGCGCCTTCTACGACCAGACCGGCGCGCTGCGCGACATGGTGCAGAACCACGCGCTGCAGCTGCTGTGCGCCGTGGCCATGGAGCCGCCCATCAACGCGCACGCCGACGCCATCCGCGACGAGAAGCTCAAGGTGCTGCGCGCGCTGAAGCCCTGGACGCCCGAGAGCCTGGGCCTGCATGCGGTGCGCGGCCAGTACACGGCCGGCACGGCCTACGGCGAGCGGGTGCAGGGCTACCGCGACGAGCCGGGCGTGAGCCCAGACAGCCGCACCGAGACCTTCGTGGCGCTGCGCACCGAGATCGCCAACTGGCGCTGGGCCGGCGTGCCCTTCTACATCCGCACCGGCAAGCGGCTGGCCTCGCGCGACGCGCGCATCGAGGTCAACTTCCGCCCCACGCCGCACGCCATCTACCGCGCGCCGGCGGGCAACGTCAACAAGCTGGTGATCAACCTGCAGCCCAAGGACGGGCTGGAGCTGCACATGCTCGCGCAGGCGCAGGACAACCGCCAGCGCAGCAACGGCAACCAGAGCTCTGCCGCCCAGCTGGCGCCAGTGCAGCTCGACCTCGACTTCGACAAGCGCTTCGGCTCCGAGCGCGTCGGTGCCTACGAGCGGCTGCTGCTGGACGTGATCGACGGCCGCCTCAACCTCTTCGTGCGCAGCGACGAGCAGGAAGAGGCATGGCGCTGGGTCGAGCCGCTGATCGACAGCTGGGAATCGGACGGCGGCCCGCGCCCCTACGCGGCCGGCACCTGGGGGCCGAGCGCATCGAGCGCGATGATCGCGCGCGACGGCTTCTCCTGGGGCGAGGAGCAGTAAGCCCTGCCCTCAGCTGCTCCAGGCCCGCTCAGCCGAACTGCAGGCAACGCATGCTGAGCGTGCCCGACTGGAACCCTTCGTAGACCGTCTTCGCGCGCTCGCTGCTGCCGGCGGCGCCCAGCGCGTAGAGGAACGGGTAGTAGTGATCGGGCGTCGCCACCGCGGTCGATGCGCCTTCCAGCTTCGCGTAGTCGACCAGCGCCCGGTCGTCCCGGCCCGCCAGCGCGGACTTGACGGCATCGTCGAAGGACTGCGCCCACGGCCGGCTGGCGCTCGGGCCGTCCGGCGTTCCGCGGTCGGTGGCGCGCAGGTTGTGGACCACGTTGCCGCTGCCCATCACCAGCACGCCCTTGTCGCGCAGCGCGGCCAGGTCGCGCCCCACCGCGTAGTGGAAGGCGGCCGGCTTGTCGTAGTCGATGCTGAGCTGGAACACCGGGATATCGGCCTTGGGGTAGAGGTGCTTCAGCACCGTCCAGGTGCCGTGGTCCAGGCCCCACTGGTCGGTCGCGATCACCGGCGCCTGCTTCACCGCGCCGACGGTCTCGCGGGCGAAGGCCGGATGGCCCGGCGCCGGGTATTCGATGTCGAACAGCGCCTGCGGAAAGCCGCCGAAGTCGTGAATCGTCTTCGGCCGCTCCTGCACCCCGACGCCGGTGGCGCCCCGGCTGAGCCAGTGCGCCGACACGCTGAGGATCGCCGACGGCCGCGGCAGCTCCTTGCCCCACGCTGCCAGCCGGCGCGTGAAGGCGTTGTCGGTGATGGCGTTCATCGGCGAGCCATGGCCGATGAAGATCACCGGCATGCGGCGCCCGGCCGTGCCCGCGGCCTGCACGCTGCAGGCCAATGAGGCCAGCACCGCGGTCGCGCCGAGCGCGGTGCCCATCAGGAAGCCGCGGCGGCCGAGGTCGGAGGTAGCGAGGGTCGTGGTCATGGGCATCACCCGACTCTGCGGCGGTTCGCGGCGCAACGCCGTGCCTTTACGCACACTTTTCCGCAAGCCGAAGAGACGGCCGCTAGATACGCCCCTCTTCCACCGCATGGCAGGCCACCTGCACACCGCCGATGCTCGACAGCTTCGGCCGCTCCGCCGAGCAGCGCGCATTCGCATGCGGGCAGCGCGGATGGAAGGCGCATCCCGCCGGCGGATTGAGCGGGTTCGGCACTTCGCCCTGCACCGGGGTGCGGGAGCGGCCGGTCTGCTTCATCTGCGGAATGGCGTCCAGCAGCATGCGCGTGTAGGGATGGCGCGGCGTCGAGAACAGGTCCTGCTTGTCCGCCACCTCGACCAGCCGGCCCAGGTACATCACGCCAACCTGGTCGGCCACGTGGCGCACCACGGCGAGGTTGTGCGAGATGAAGAGGTAGGTCAGGCCCTGCTCGCGCTGCAGGTCCTTCATGATGTTGAGGACCTGCGCCTGCACGCTCACGTCGAGCGCGGAAGTGGGCTCGTCGCACACCAGGAACTCGGGCTGTGTGGCCAGGGCGCGCGCGATGGAGATGCGCTGGCGCTGGCCGCCGGAGAACTGGTGCGGGTACTTGCTCATGTCCAGCGGCGACAGGCCCACCGACTTCAGCAGCTCGCCCACGCGCTCGCGCAGCGCGGCCTTGTCTGTGAGGATGTCGTGCTCGCGCAGCGGCTCGCCGATGATGTCTTCGACGATCCAGCGCGGATTGAGGCTCGCGTACGGGTCCTGGAAGATCATCTGGATGCGGCGGCGCAGCTTGCGGCCTTCAGCCGTCTTGAAAGCGGCGTGCGCGTCCTGCCCGTCGAACTTCAGCCCGCCGCGCGTGGGCGCATAGAGGCCCACCAGCAGCCGCGCCACGGTGCTCTTGCCGCAGCCCGATTCGCCCACCAGCGCCAGCGTCTTGCCGCGCTCGATCGAAAAGCTCACGCCGTCCACCGCATGCAGCAGCACGCGCGGCTTGCGTTCGAGCACGCGGTTGAGCCAGGGCGGCGAGACGTCGAAGGTGCGCGCGAGGTCGTGGGCGACGACGAGCGGCTCGTTCACTACAGCGCTCATCGCGTCACCTCCACGATGGTCTCGGCCGCCTCGAGCGTGGCGCGCTCGCCGGCCGCCATCGCTTCGTGGTGCCTCGCGGCGATCTCGGCCTGGCCGACGTGCGGGTCGGCCGCGTCGTGCAGCCAGCAGGCGGCGCGCGTGGCGCCGGCGTGCATGAGCTCGGGGCGCTCGACCAGGCAGCGCGCGAAGGTGCGCGGGCAGCGCGGGTTGTAGGCGCAGCCGGCCGGAATGGCATTGAGCCGCGGCATCGCGCCGTCGATCTGGTTGAGGCGCTCGCGGTCGCTGGTCATGTCGGGAATCGAGCCCATCAGGCCCGAGGTGTAGGGATGCGCCGGCTGGTGGATCACCTCGTGCACCGGGCCGATCTCGGCGATGCGACCCGCATACATCACGGCCACGCGGTCGCAGGTCTCGGCGATCACGCCCATGTCGTGCGTGATCAGCATCACCGCCGCGCCGCGTTCCTTGCAGACCTGCTTGAGCAGCTGGATGATCTGCGCCTGGATCGACACGTCGAGCGCGGTGGTCGGCTCGTCGGCCACGATGAGCTTGGGCTCGGCCGCGAGCGCGAGCGCGATCACCACGCGCTGGCGCATGCCGCCGGAGAACTGGTGCGGGAAGTGGTCGATGCGCTGCTCGGCGGCCGGAATGCCGGTGTCCTGCAGCAGGCTAATGGCCCGCTTGCGCGCCTCGGCCTCGGTCACCGGCAGGTGGGCGCGGATGGTTTCCACCAGCTGACGGCCCACGGTGTAGAGCGGGTTCAGCGAGGTCAGCGGATCCTGGAAGATCGCGCCGATCTTGCGCCCGCGGATGGGCCGCATCGCATCGAAGCCGAGGTTGTCGATACGCTGGCCCTCCAGCAGGATCTCGCCGCCGGCCACGCGGCCCGGCGGCTCCAGCAGGCCGATGATGGCCGCGCCCGTGAGCGACTTGCCGGCGCCCGATTCGCCCACCACGCCCAGAATTTCACCGGGCGCGATGTCGAAGGAAATGCGGTCCAGTGCGCGCAGCGTGCCGCGGCGGTGGGGAAATTCGACGACGAGGTCTTTGACTTGCAACAGGCTCATGGCGCTACCTCTCTCATCGCAGGCGGGGGTTGAGCGCGTCGCGCAGCCAGTCGCCCAGCAGGTTCACGCTGAGCGCGATCAGCACCAGCATGAGGCCGGGGAACACGGTGATCCACCATTCGCCCGAGAACAGGTACTGGTTGCCGATGCTGATGAGCGTGCCCAGCGAAGGCGAAGTAGGCGGCACGCCGACGCCGAGGAACGACAGCGTGGCTTCGGTGATGATCGCCGTCGCCACCTGGATGGTGGCGAGCACCGTCACAGGCCCCAGCACGTTGGGCAGCACGTGGCGCAGCATGATGCGCAGCGGCGCCACGCCGGTGACGCGCGCGGCCTGCACGTACTCCTTGCTGCGCTCCACCAGCGTGGAGCCGCGCACCGTGCGCGCGTACTGCACCCAGCCGGTCAGCGAGATGGAGATGATCAGCACGCCGAAGGCGAGCGACTCGTGCGCCGCCGGAAACAGCGCGCGGCCGACGCCGGCGATCAGCAGCGCGACCAGGATCGGAGGGAACGACAGCATCACGTCGCACACGCGCATGAGGAAGGAGTCGAGCCAGCCGCCGAAGAAGCCGGCCAGCAGGCCCAGCACCACCCCGACGGCCACCGACAGCACCACCGACACCAGGCCGACGATGAGCGAGATGCGCGCGCCGTAGATCACGGCCGAGAGGATGTCGCGGCCCTGGTCGTCGGTGCCCAGCAGATATTTGGAGGTGCCTTCGGCGCTCCATGCGGGCGGCAGCCGCGCGTCGCCCAGTTCCAGGGAGGCCAGGTCGAAGGGGTTGTGAGGCGAGACCCAGCCGGCGAACACCGCGCAGAACACGCAGATCAGCGCAATGAACGCCGCGACGATCGCCACGGGCGAGTTGCGAAAGCTGTAGCCGACATCGCTGTCGAGCCAGCGGGCTAGTGTTTTTTTCATCGCCGGGCCGCCCCAAGATGAAGAGCGGCCCCCTCGGGGGGCAGCGGACCTTGCGCAGCAAGGGAAGCGTGGGGGTTATTTCTCATCGTGAGGGAAAAAGGAATGGGCCCGCAAGAAGCGGGCCCATGGTCAGGCCGCCGTGCGGGCGGCCCGCTGTCTTACGGCTTGATGCTCATCCACTTGAACGGCATGTAGTTGTCGGCCATCTGCGTGAGCGACACCTTCTTGCTCACACCCCAGGCCAGCGTCTGCTGGTGCAGCGGCAGGTGGCCCACGTCGGCGGTGTGGAGGTCGAAGGCTTCCTTGATCATCGCGTCGCGCTTGGACTTGTCGGTTTCCGACTGGATCTTCTTGGTCAGCTCGTCGACCTTCGGATTGCAGTACGCGCCCAGGTTGAACTGGCCGGCTCCGGTCTTGTCGTCGGGGCAGGCCATCAGCGCGGTCAGCGCGTTGTGCGAGTCGTAGGTGGTCGGGGTCCAGCCCAGCATGTAGAAGCTGGTATCGCGGCGCAGCACCTTCGGGAAGTAGGTGCCCTTGGTCTCGGCCGCGAGGTTGATCTTGATGCCGATCTTCGCAAGGTTCGAGGCCACGCTCTGGCAGATCTGGCCGTCGTTGACGTAGCGGTCGTTCGGGCAGTTCATGGTGACTTCGAAGCCATTCGGGTAGCCGGCGTCGGCCAGCAGCTTCTTGGCGCCTTCGACGTCCAGCGGCAGGCGCTTGTCCTGGGCTTCGGTCCAGCCGTTGATGCCGGGGCCGACCATCAGGCCCGTCGGGCGCGAGGCGCCTCGCATTACGGTGCGCTGGATACCCACGATGTCGATGGCCTGGTAGAAGGCCTGGCGCACGCGCTTGTCCTTGAACGGGTTCTTGCCCTTCACGCTGGAATAGAGCAGTTCGTCGCGCTTCTGGTCCATTCCCAGGAAGATGGTGCGCAGCTCGGGCCCGGCGATGACTCGCGCGGTGGGGCTGGCATTGACGCGCGCGATGTCCTGCACCGGCACGGGCTCCATCACGTCGACCTCGCCCGAGAGCAGCGCGGCGACGCGGGTGGCCGGGTTGGCGATCGGCGTGAAGATGATTTCCTGCGCGTTGCCTTCGATCTTGCCCCAGTAGGTCGGGTTGCGCGTGAACACGGTGCGCACGTTCGGCTGGCGTTCGCGCACGCGGTACGGACCGGTGCCGTTAGCCTTGAACGAGGCGGTGTTCTCGATGCCCTTGCGGCGGTCCACGGGCGTGACGGCCTTGTTTTCCTCGCACCACTTCTTGCTCATGATCATGAGCTGCGTGATGACGTCGGGAAGAATGGGAAACGGCCCCTTGGTCTCGATCTCGATGGTGTGCGAGTCGACCTTGCGCACTTCCTTGATGTCGGTGGTGTTCGACTTCATGTCCGAGCCATCGCCCGAGGCGCGCGCGAAGCTGAAGAGAACGTCGTCGGCCGTGAACGGCGTGCCGTCGTGGAATTGCACGTTCTTGCGCAGTTCGAAGCGCCACACCGTGGGCGAGGTCTGCTTCCAGCTGGTGGCCAGCAGCGGCGCGACGCTCAGGTCCTTGTTGCGTCCAACCAGGGTTTCATAAACGTTGGCGGTGGTGCTCAGCTGCAGCGACTCGTTGAGCGAGTGCGGGTCCAGCGATAGCGCGTCCCCCTGGTTCGCGATGCGGATGGTCTGCGCGCCGGCGACCATGCTGAAGGCGCTCAGGGCGCACAAAACGGCGGCCGCAGCCACATTCTTCTTGAAACTCATGGGAACACTCCTCGGGTTGGAATCGAACAAATCACGTCGCCGCGGTGGCGGCTGCTTTCCCTGGCTGCGCACCGCGGGTAGCGGCAAGCGGCATGCCCTGCTCGATCAGGCCGGCATGCAGCGCGGCGCCTAGCGGCAGGATCTCGTCGTTGAAGTCGTAGCGGCTGTTGTGCAGGTAGGCGCCGTCGCGCACGTCCTGGCCGATGCGCAGGTAGGCGCCGGCCTTCTTCTGCAGCATGAAGGAGAAGTCTTCAGCGCCCATGCTGGGCTCCATGCTGCGCTCGACATTGCGCGCGCCGACCAGCGACTCGGCCACGTCGGCCGCGAACATCGCCTCGGGCGAGGTGTTGATGGTGGCCGGGTAGATGCGCTCGTACTTGACGCTGGCGGTCGCGCCAAAGCCGGAGGCGATGGCCGCGCACAGCTCGTTCAGGCGCTGCTCGACCTGCGCCTGCACGCGCGAGCTGAAGGTGCGCACGGTGCCGACCAGCGTCGCCTCTCCGGGCACCACGCTCATCGCGCCGAGGTCGCCGGCCTGCATCGCGCAGATGCTAATGACGGCGGCATCGATGGGGCGCACGTTGCGCGACACGATCGTCTGCGCCGCGGTGATGATGTGCGCCGCGACGATCACCGGGTCGATGGTCTGGTAGGCGTGCGCGCCGTGGCCGCCCTTGCCCTTGATCTCGATGGTGATGCGGTCGGCCGCGGCCATCATCGCGCCGCGGTTGATGCCGACGGTGCCGGCCGGCATGGCGGGCCAGTTGTGCATCGCGTAGACGGCGTCGACCGGGAAGCGGTCGAACAGGCCGTCCTCGATCATCACGCGCGCGCCGGCAAAGCCTTCCTCGCCGGGCTGGAAGATGAGCACTGCGGTGCCGTCGAAGTCGCGCGTTTCGGCGAGGTAGCGCGCGGCGCCGACCAGCATGGCCGTGTGGCCGTCGTGGCCGCAGCCGTGCATGAGGCCGTCGCAGGCGGAGCGCCAGCCGAAGTCGTTGTCCTCGCGCATGGGCAGGGCGTCCATGTCGGCCCGCAGGCCGATCATGCGGCCGCTGGCCGTCGAGCGGCCACGAATGACGCCGACCACGCCGGTCTTGCCGATGCCTTCGTGGATCTCGTCGACGCCGCAGGCGCGCAGCGCTTCGCGCACGCGCCCGGAGGTGTAGACCTCCTCGAAGCCGAGTTCGGGGTGGGCGTGCAGGTCGCGGCGGAAAGCGGTGATCTCGGGGTAGAAGCTCGCGATGTGCGCGAACGCACGGCCGGAGGCCTTCAGGCGCGGGACCATGGGCGTGGCTGCCGCCATGTCAGTGCCCTCCTGCCTTGCCGACGCGCAGGCGCGGATCGACCACGAAATACAGCAGGTCGACCACGAGGTTGATCACCACGAAGATCAGCGCAATGAGGCACAGGTAGGCGGCCATCACCGGTATGTCGGCGAAGGTCACGGCCTGGATGAAGAGCAGGCCCATGCCGGGCCACTGGAACACCGACTCGGTGATGATGGCGAAGGCGATCAGGCCGCCGAGCTGCAGGCCGGTGATGGTCATCACGGGCACCAGCGTGTTCTTGAGCGCGTGGCCGAAATGGATGGCGCGGTTCGACAGGCCCCGTGCGCGCGCGAACTTGATGTAGTCGGTGCGCAGCACCTCCAGCATCTCGGCACGCACCAGCCGCATGATCAGCGTGAGCTGGAAGATCGCCAGCGTCACCGCCGGGAGCACGATGTGCTGCCAGCCGTCGGCGCTGAAGAGGCCACTGGTCCACCAGCCGAACTTCACCGTGTCGCCCCGGCCGAAGCTCGGGAACCAGCCCAGCGTGACGGCGAAGACCAGAATCAGCAGGATGCCGATCAGGAAAGTCGGCAGCGACACGCCGAGCAGCGACACCGTCATGAACACCTGGCTCATGAAGGTGCCGCGGCGCAGCGCGGTGTACACGCCCATCGGGATGCCGATGAAGAGCGCCAGCACGGCGGCGACCAGCGCGAGTTCGAGCGTGGCGGGGAAGCGCTCGCCGATCAGGCGAGACACCTTCGCACCCTGTCGCAGGCTCAGCCCGAACTCGCCCTGCGCCGCATTCACGAGAAAGTGCCAGAACTGCACGAAGAAGGGTTGATCGAGCCCCAATGCGGCGCGCAGCTCGCGGATCTGCTCGGGCTTGGCGTCCTGTCCGAGAAGGAACACGACGGGGTCGCCGACGTATTGGAAAAGAAGGAAGGCGATGAACGCGACCGCGATCATCACGATCACGGCCTGGATCAGGCGGCGCAGTACGAAGGCAATCATTCAGCAAGCAAAGTGAACGGGCATGCTAGCAGTGCAAGGTGCGTGCCCGCACGGGGGTTCCCCGGGGGTGCGCATCGTGGTTTCCCGAGGGAATCCGAGGAAGGTTCGGACGAAAAAAAGCCACTCGGCTTGCGCCGAGTGGCTTTTGACTTTTTAACCGAAGCTGGCTTGCGCCAGCGTCAGATTAGAAAGCGTGACGGATACCGAAGTCGTAGCCGGTGGAGCTCTTCGGGGTGAAGGCGCCAGCTGCGTTGTTGTAGAAAGCCGGGCCGCCAACCGTGTAGCTAGCACCGTTCTTGTTGCTGACGCGAGCGATCGTTGCGTACAGAGCCGTGCGCTTCGACAGGTTGTGCACGTAGCCCAGAGCGATCTTGTTGGCCTTGGGATCAGGCGTGTTCAGAGCGAACGGGTTGTTCGGCAGGTTCTGGTCCAGCTTGACGTGCGACCACGAAGCGCGGATCAGGCCAGCGCCGACCGGCACGGTCACGCCGAGCAGGTAGCCGGTCAGATCGATGTCGGGACGGCCGCCAGCCAGCGGGGTCACTTCGTAGTCGATCTTGTTCTTGGCCTTCGACAGTTCACCGAACAGCTTCACGGGACCGAAGTCATACGAAGCGCCCAGGTTCAGGGTGTTGACCTTGGTGGTCGTGCCAGCGTAGTAGTTGTCGCCGACCGTGCTGCTGCCGTAAGCCAGCGCAACGTCCAGAGGACCGTTTGCGTAGCCGAAGCGGCCGCCGATGTAGCGACCTTGACGCTGGCTGTTGGCCACGTCAGGCGTGAAGATGCCCGAGTTGTACTTGGTCTTCTCGGCCAGAGCGTATTGCACTTGACCATAGAAGCCACCCAGGTTCGGCGGCAGGAAGTAGCCGATCGAGTTGCTGGCGCGGACGTAGTTGCTCGAACCCACGTTGGTGAACGGAGCGGTCGAAGCTGCGGGGGGTGCCGAAGCCACCGAAATTGTCGTTAGCCGTCGAAACCAGGTTGGTGCCAACGCCGTTGGTGCCGAACGGGTCGAACACGGTGTCGTTCCAGAACGTCGGGGTGTAGTCACGGCCCAGACGGATTTCACCGAAACCGCCCGACAGGCTCACGGTCGAACGACGAGCGAACGTCGCGATACCTTGCTGGCCGTCGTCGTTGGAGATCGGAGCTTCGAGCCAGAAGCTGGCTGCCAGGCCACCGCCCAGGTCTTCCGTACCACGGAAGCCGATGCGGCTCGAAGTTGTAACCCGAGTTAGCCAGTGCCCTACGGCTGGTCTTGACCGAACCTTGGTTCAGGTAGACGGGAATGCCGAAAGCGTTGGGGAAAACGGTCGCGCGGTTGTCGCGCGCGGTGTTCGAATAGCCGCTGATCGACGCGTCGACCACACCAAACAGCGTGACGGACGACTGAGCCGAGGCAACACCGGCAACAGCCAGGGCAGCCAGAGCAACTAGAGATTTTTTCATTGCAAGTTTCTCCAAGGTTAAACATAGGGCTCCGGTGCGAAGGGCTCACCGTGACTGGCACTTTTGTGCTCCCACCGGACCCCGGGCCAACCTCCTTTTGGGAAGTTGATGCTATTGCACCAGAGCCGCTGCGGCAGGGCAAAACAAATCGCCCGAAATCTTGGATGGCCCTCGCGTTTCGTTGCACGCCTGCAACAAAGGACTTATGGCTCCAGATACACCACATTGTGAAAAATCATGAGCCCGCGGCGGGGCATTTCGCATGTGCGTTCAAATAGCTCCATGACGCTCATGATCGACTCAGTTCTGACCGCGGCAGACTCGGCGTTGCGCACGCTTTTTGCCCGGCCCCACGCTACCCGCGCAACTCCAGCCTCCTCCCAGGCAACCCAGGCAACGGGCGAGTTGAGCGAGGCCGAACGCCGGGAAGCCGGAGCGCTGATGCGCGTAAACCACGTCGGCGAAGTCTGCGCCCAGGCGCTTTACACGGCCCAGGCGGCTGTGGCACGCGATCCGGGGTTGCGCGCTCACTTCATCGAGGCGGCACACGAAGAAACCGATCACCTGGCATGGACCCGGCAACGGCTCGATGAATTGGGCGCCCGTCCGTCGATCCTGAATCCGCTCTGGTACGCAGGTGCTTTTGGCCTCGGCCTGGTGGCGGGCCGACTGGGAGATCCACTGAGCCTGGGGTTCGTCGCGGAGACCGAACGCCAGGTGGAGGCTCACCTGGACAGCCACCTCGACCGCCTGCCGCCCGGAGACAGCGCCTCGAGGGCGGTGGTCGAACAGATGAAGCTCGACGAAGCGCGCCATGCGTCGCAGGCGGTCGATGCCGGCGCGGCGGAGCTCCCGGCGCCGGCCAAGGCGATGATGCGGGTGGCGTCCCGCGTGATGACCACGCTGGCGCACCGCATCTAGCCTGCGTGGCTCAGGTTTCGATCAGGTCGAAACTGGTGGTGATCTCGGCCGTCTTCGCCAGCATGATGCTGGCGGAGCAGTAGGTTTCGTGGCTCAAGGCAATCGCGCGCTCCACGGCCGAAGCCGGAATTCCCTTGCCCGCCACGGTGAAATGCATGTGGATCTTCGTGAAGACCTTGGGGTCTTTTTCCGCGCGCTCGCTGGTCAGTTTGACGCTGCAGCGCTCGACGCGGTGCCGCCCGCGCTTCAGGATCAGCACGACGTCGTAGGCGGTGCACCCGCCCGTACCGGCCAGCACAGTCTCCATCGGCCTTGCCGCGAGGTTCTGGCCGCCATTCTCGGGTTTCGCGGCATCCGGGGCGCCGTCCATCATCAGGACGTGGCCGCTGCCGGTCTCGGCAACGAAGCCCATGGCCGATCGGGTACCTGCGTCTCCGGTCCAACTTACTGTGCATTCCATGGTTTTTCGGACTTCCAGGTGGGGGATGCCGGCAAAATGCACGCGAGCATCCATTTATGTGTGGGAAAAGCATCACTTGCTTGTTGCAACGCAACAAACAGTCGATATACTTTATTTCATTGCGCAAACGTATGCGCGGCAAGTTGTCTCCTCCACCCTTCCAATTGGTGGATTTAGCCCCGAGCTGCAAAGCTCGGGGCTTTTTTCTGCCCGAATCACTCCCGCCCGCCCCGGAAACCACTCTAGTTTTCTCGCCTGAAGGGCAGTTGCTCTGGCTGCCCTGGCTGTTGCCGGTGTTGCCTCGGCCCAGTCGTCCGTCACGCTGTTCGGTGTGGTCGACGCGTCGATCAGCGGCTACTCGTCCAGCTCGCGCGATCTGAAGCCCACCGTCCTGGAAAACAGCTTCGGCGCTCCCCTCCATACGAATCAGGGCAGCGTCAAGGTCAGCCGCAAGGCGCTGGCCAACTCCGGCTACAACACCAGCCGGCTGGGTTTCCGCGGCACCGAGGATCTGGGCGGCGGCCTGGCCGCCAGCTTCTGGCTCGAAGCCCCCGTCACCGCTGACGACGGCTCCACCGGCGTTGCGAGCTTCGTCCGTCGCTCGACCGTGAGCCTGTCGGGCGGCTTCGGCGAACTGCGCATCGGCCGCGACTACACCCCGACGTTCTGGAACGACACCGTGTTCGATCCATTCGGTACGAACGGCGTCGGCGCCAATCTGATCAACACGGCCAACGGCTTCAATGCAGAAACCTATGGCGCCAAGGACACCGGCGGCTTCGGCGGCAACCAGAACTACTTCCGCGCCAGCAACTCGATCGGCTATTTCCTGCCCCCGAACCTGGGTGGTTTCTATGGCCAAGTGATGTATGCGTTCCACGAGAACGACAAGTACAGCAACGGCAGATTCACCCCGAACGACAGCAGCACCTCGAAGAGCCGCGCAGGCCGCTACATCGGCGGTCGCTTCGGCTACGCGAACGGCCCGCTGGGCGTGGCAGTGTCCTATGGCAACAGCACGGTTGCCGATCAGTACTACGCAGGCACCACCGATTCGGTGAAGACGTTCAACCTGGGCGCTTCGTACGACTTCGGCCCGGTGAAGCTGTTCGGTGAACTGTCGCGCGCCAAGAACTCGCGCGACTATGAAATCACGCCCCTCTCCGGAGCCCGCCCCGACGTGGATCTGAACGGCTACCTGCTCGGCGTGACCGTGCCGGTCGGCGCAGGACTCATCCGTGCGTCTTACTCGGCAGTCAAGTACGACTACAACCGGCCGTACAGCCCGTTCATCGCGAACAACGCCGATCCGAAGGCCAACAAGCTGGCTCTGGGCTATGTGCACAACCTGTCGAAGCGCACCGCTCTGTACGCCACGATCGCTCGCGTCAGCAACAAGAACGGCGCAGCGCTGACGGTGGGCGGCCCGGGTTTCTACAAGGCGTCGGAAGGCGTGTTCACGCCGAAGACCTCCACCGGCTACGACTTCGGCATTCGCCACGCGTTCTGATAGTCCAGCCTTTCAAGCTTTCTGTTTGACTTCGATGCTGGCTCCCGCCAGTTCGACGCGGCAACAAAGCCTCAAGTCGCCCGGCCCATGCCGGGCGGCTTTTTGCTTTTTCCGCCCTTCAGCTCACCCGGCTGCGCCGGCTCTGCAGCAATCCCACATTCATTTCTCCGCTCAACACCGAAGCGTAGAAACGCTCGACCATGTTGACGCTCGTGCGCGCATTGCGCGCCAAGGTCAGCATGTCGATACCTTGACCATACAGAAGCCGCAGCGTGATTGCGGTATGGCGCAGGCAGTACAGCGTCCTCGATTGACCCAGCGGTCCCTTTTCGAGACCAGCCTTCTCGAGCACCCAGTGGAAGCAGAAGTTGAGCACCGCGAGCGCGTGCTCGCGGTTCTTCAGCTGGGGCATGAATACGTAGTCTTCCGCCCCACCGTATCCGTGCTCTTCACGATAGGCGAGCAGGCATTCGTAGACCCGCACGGCGGGACACAGGCTCACGATGGGCTGGCTGTGCCGCTTGGTCTCCGGCAGGTTCATCCGCAGATAGACGTGCTTGCCGCGCACGACCTCGATGTGCTTGTGCTTCATGAACTTGATGTCGCTCGGACGCACGAAGGTGTTGACCATCCATCGGACAAGCCAAGGCAGTTCGTCCGGCATCACAAGCAGTTCGCGCGCAATCCAGAAGCGCTCCCCCGCCCCGAGCTGATCGAGTACCGGATGCGAATGCCCGCGCAGGCTGCGCGCGGTCCTGATGATCGCGCGGTACTCGGCAACGCTGAAGCTGCCTCGCGGCTGGCTGCGCACCTTGACCTTCGGAAACGCAGGCGCGTCGCGGAGCACACCGATGTGCACGCCATGCATCACGACCTTGCGCAACAGCACCAGGTACTGGGCAATCGTCGTGCTGGTGAAGCCCTGCTCTCCGAGGTGATCGATCAAGCGCTGCGCGTCCGCGGTTGCAAAGGACTGCGCCGGCACATCACCGAGCAACGGAACGATGTGCGCACGCAATCTGTTGCCCATCACCTGCCACGTCGCACGCCCAATTTCCTTTCGCTGAACGCGCGCGGCCTCCGCTTGCATCAGCTTCTTCGAAAGATCACTGACAGAAATTGATAACAGATTCTGCTCATTTGTAAATTGATCTGCGGTCGGATGAATCGCGGGATAGGTGCGTCCAAAAAAACCCGAATCATTTGCAGCTGGGGCTTTGCTGAAGAGGTTTATGACATTTGTGTCCATGTCATATCTCGCATGCAATCTCGATGCCTCTTATCATCGGCAGTTAGCAAATGAAAACTCCCTTGGAAAAAATCGTGCAAGACGCACCTCTTAAAACAACGCTGACGCCCGCCGACTATCTCAGAAAAATACTCAATGCCCGGGTCTACGACGTTGCAGTCGAGTCCGCGCTCGAGAAGGCGCGCGCGCTCAGCGAGCGGCTGGGCAGCACTGTTCTATTGAAGCGCGAAGACCAGCAACCGGTCTTCAGCTTCAAGCTGCGCGGCGCATATAACAAGATGGCGCATTTGAGTCCTGCGCAATTGGCGAGCGGAGTGATTTGCGCCTCGGCGGGCAATCACGCGCAAGGCGTTGCATTGGGCGCGCGCAAGCTGGGCACTCGCGCCGTGATCGTGATGCCGGTGACAACGCCCAAACTCAAAATCGATGCGGTGCGTGGTTTCGGCGGAGAAATCGTGCTGCACGGCGACAGCTATTCGGATGCCTATCTGTACGCACTCGAATTGCAGGCGAAGCAGAACCTGACCTTCGTTCATCCATTCGACGATCCGGACGTCATCGCCGGCCAAGGCACCATCGCAATGGAAATCCTGCGGCAGCACCAAGGCCCGCTCGACGCGGTGTTCGTCGCGATCGGCGGAGGCGGGCTGATCTCCGGCGTGGCTAACTACATCAAGGCCGTGCGCCCCGAGGTCAAGGTGATCGGCGTGCAGATGAACGACTCCGACGCGATGATGCAGTCGGTCGCGGCGCATCAGCGCGTGAACCTCCCCGACGTCGGCCTGTTCTCGGACGGCACCGCCGTCAAGCTCGTCGGCGAGGAAACCTTCCGCATCGCCAGCGAGCTGGTCGACGAATACATCGCCGTCGATACCGATGCGGTGTGCGCCGCCATCAAGGACATTTTCGTGGACACGCGCAGCATCGTCGAGCCGGCCGGTGCGCTGGCGGTCGCGGCCATCAAGGAATATGTCGCGCAGCACGGCCGCCATGGCGAAACCTATGCGGCGATCCTGTGCGGCGCGAACATGAACTTCGACCGGCTGCGTTTCGTCGCCGAACGCGCCGAGGTCGGCGAGGAGCGCGAGGCCCTGTTCGCCGTCACCATGCCCGAGGAGCGCGGCAGCTTCCGCCGCTTCTGCGAACTGATCGGCGAGATGCCTGCCAGCGAGTCGGAAGCGCCGGGCACGGGCGGCGGCGCGCTGCGCAACGTGACCGAGTTCAACTACCGCATCAGCGACGCGGCCAAGGCGCATGTGTTCGTCGGCCTCACGACATCGACGCGCGGTGAATCGGCCGTCATCGCACGGACCTTCGCTGCGCATGGTTTCGATGCGCTCGACCTCACGCACGACGAACTCGCCAAGGAGCATCTGCGGCACCTGGTGGGCGGACGCACCGGCCTCGCGCACGATGAGCGCCTGCTGCGCTTCGTGTTCCCCGAGCGCCCGGGCGCGCTGCTCAAGTTCCTGAGCCTGATGCAGCCTAGCTGGAACATCAGCCTGTTCCACTACCGCAACCAGGGGGCAGACTACGGCCGCATCCTCGTCGGCCTGCAGGTGCCGGCCGGCGAGTCCGCCGAATTCGACGCGTTCCTCAAGACGCTGGGCTATCCCTACGTCGAGGAAACGGCCAACCCGGCGTACCGGCTCTTCCTTCAGGCCTGAAAAAGCAGAAGCCGGCGCAAGGCCGGCTTCGCTCATCGATCCAGAACCCTGACGGGCCCTGACGGGGTTACTGCGCGGCCTGTTGTTGTTGCAGCGGCGCAGCCATCGCAGCCGGTTGTTGCAGCAACGCGCCGCCGGGCTGCGGCGGCGGAGGCTGCATCTGCTGCTGCGGCATTTGCGGCGGAGCCGCGACCGCCGGCATCGTCGCAGGCGGCACGGCCAACACCGGTGCCGCCGCCAGCGCGGGGCTGGAAACGCTGATCGGCGCGCGCACCGGCAGTTGCAGCGTGAACGCGGCCGGACCGTCGGCGCGCAAGCCGATCGTCGCGGAACGCAGGCCCACCGACTGCAGCACGTAGCTCTCGCCGACCGTCGAACCGACGCGGAACGGCCGCGGCGGCTTGCCGTCGATGGAGATCAGCGCCGCCCCCTGCCTGGAAGGATCGGCCACCACGCCAGAAAGTGCAAAGCGGCTGGCCGCTTCCGGGGCCACAGGAGCCGTGCGCGACTCGGGCAGCACGCCCAGCAGGCGCGCCACCGAATCGGAGTCCGCCGCCACCGAAGGCCGAGGCATGGCCGCGGCAGCCGCGACAGCGTCCGTCGGCGACGCCAGGCGAAGCGCCCAGAACACCGCGGCACCGGCCGCCAGCGCCCAAAGCCCCGTCGTTGCAAGTGGGGCATGCCAGCGGGCTGCGGAGTAAGGACTTGTCATGGCCGCGGATTATCATGCAGCGCGCTTTCCGAATCATGTCCGCACAAGCTATGAACAAATTCCTCCGTGCCGCTACCCGTACCGTCCAACGCGGCTTCACGCTGATCGAGCTGATGGTCGTGCTGGTCATCATCGGCGTGCTGGCGGCACTCATCGTCCCGAACGTGATCGAGCGCGCCGACGACGCCCGCGTGACGGCCGCCCGCACCGACATCAACAACCTGATGCAGGCGCTCAAGCTCTACCGCCTGGACAACCAGCGCTACCCCACCGCCGAACAGGGCCTGCAGGCGCTGCTCACCCGCCCGACCACCGGCCCGGCCGCTCCCAACTGGAAGCCCTACGTCGAGAAGCTGCCCAACGATCCCTGGGGCCATCCGTACCAGTACCTGAACCCGGGCATCAAGGGCGAGATCGACGTGCTCTCGTTCGGCGCCGACGGCCAGAGCGGCGGCGAGGGCAAGAATGCCGACATCGGCAGCTGGCAGTAGCAGCGGCGGCTCGCACGCGCCGCCCCTCACCCCGCATCCACTCCGCTGCCACCGCCGGCCAGGCGGCTTCACACTGCTGGAGCTGATCGTGGTGATCGCAATCATCGCGATCGCCACCGCCGCCGTGAGCTTCGCCATCCGCGACACCAGCGCCGCCAACCTCGACCGCGAGGCCGACCGGCTTGCGGCACTGCTCGAGTCGGCCCGCGCACAGTCGCGCGCCAGCGGCATCGTGGTGCGGTGGCGGCCGGTCGAGGGCAGCTTCAGGTTCGACGGCCTCCTGCCCGGCTCGCTGCCTGACGGCTGGGCCGCAGAGGGCATCACCGCCCAGGTCTCGCTCGCCAACGGCACGCTCGTTCCCGCGCTGCAACTCGGGCCCGATCCGATCATCGCGGCGCAGCAGGTCATGCTCTATTCCGCCGGCCCGCCCGCGCGTGCGCTGCGCATCTCGACCGACGGGGTGCGCCCCTTCACCGTCTCGGCGGTCCAGTGACATGAACACGCGACGACGCCACCCTGCTTCGCCCTCGCGCACCGGCGGCTTCACGCTGATCGAAGTGCTGATCGCGCTCGGCATCGTGGCAATCGCATTGGCCGCAGGCTCGCAGGCCACCATGTCGCTCACGCGCAACGCGCAGCGCCAGTCCGACCTCGTGCTGGCCGACCTGTGCGCCGAGAACGAACTCGCCAAGGCCCGCCTGTCGCGCCAGATGCCGGCGGTGGGCGACTCCGGGTCGATCTGCCTGCAGGCCGGCGTCTCGTTCAACGTGACCACCTCGACCATCCCCACGCTGAACCCGAACTTCCGGCGCGTCGACGTGCAGGTGCGCGACGAAGCCGACTCGCCGATCCTGCGCATCTCCACCGTGGTGGGGAGGTACTGATCGATGCCGATGCAACAGCACGCTGGCATCCGCGCCGCGCGCGGCTTCACGCTGATCGAGCTGCTCGTCGCCATCGCGGTGATGGCGCTGCTCTCGCTCGTGAGCTGGCGCGGGCTCGAGAGCATGTCGCGCGCCACCACGCAGAACCAGCAGCGCGCCGACACCGTGCTCACGCTGCAGGCCACGCTCGCGCAATGGGGCGCCGATCTCGACGCCGTGACCACGATCGCGCAGACGCGCCCCATCGACTGGGACGGCCGGGTGCTGCGGCTCACGCGCCGCGGCAGCGACGACACGGCGCCGTCGGTGCAGGTGGTGGCGTGGACGCTGAAGTCGGGCCCCGACGGCGTGCGCTGGCGGCGCTGGCAATCGCTGCCCTTCACCACGCGCGGCGACTGGCAGCAGGCCTGGAACCTCGCGGCCGCCTGGGCGCAGGACGGCGGCGCGGGCTCGAACGGCGGCTTCAGCGACGTTGCGCTGGTGCCGGCCAACAGCTGGCAGATCTTCTTCTTCCGCGACAACAGCTGGGTACCGGCCAGCCAGCTGCCCGTGGCGCAGCCCAATCCAAACAACCCTTCGGGCCCCGTCGTCGCCATGCCCGACGGCGTGCGCCTCGTCATCACGCTTCCGCCGGGCGAGGGCCTATCGGGCACGCTGACGCGCGACTGGGTCAAGCCGACCGTCGGAGCGCCGAAAACCTCATGACGCCGACGCCCGAAACAAGAGCAGCAAACGGCGAACGGCACCGCCAGCGCGGCGCCGCCCTGCTCGCCGCGATGCTGACGGTGATGCTGGTGGCCACCTTCGCCGCCGCGGCGCTGTGGCAGCAATGGCGCTCGGCCGAGGTCGAAGGCGCCGAACGTGCACGCGTGCAGGCGGCCTGGGTGCTGATCGGCGCGCTCGACTGGTCGCGCCTCATCCTCGGGGAGGACGGCCGCGCCGGCGGTCCCGACCACCTGGGCGAGCCCTGGGCCGTTCCGTTGGAGGAAGCGCGGCTCAACAGCTTTCTCTCGGCCGAGAAGAACGTGGCCAGCGACAACCTCGAAGGGCTGCCGGACGCTTTTCTTTCGGGCCGCATCGTCGATGCGCAGTCCAAGCTCAACGTGCTCGCGCTGGTGGACAACGGCAAGCCGTCGCCCGCGGGCGTCGCCACCTTCACGCGGCTGTTCAACCTGCTGGGCCTGCCCGCGTCGGAGCTCAGCCTGATGACCACCGGGCTCGCTGCCGCGCTTGCCACGGGCACTTCGACCGACGGCAGCAGCGGTGGTGGCGGCGGCAGCAGCGGCGGCGATTCGGGTGCCGCGCCGCTGCTTCCGCAGCAGGTTTCGCAACTGGTGTGGCTGGGCCTCTCGCCTTCCACGGCCGCGGCGCTCGAGCCCTACGTGACGATCCTGCCGGTGAAGACCACGCTCAACCTCAACACGGCGAGCGCCGAAGCCATCAGCGCCAGCATGGAGTCGCTCAACATCGCCAGCGCGCGCCAGCTGGTGGAGCGCCGCTCGCGCGCCTTCTTCAAGGACATCGCCGCCGCCAACGCCGCACTGCCCAGCGGCACCGCACCGTTCAACGCCGCCCAGCACGGCGTCGGCACCCAGTTCTTCGAGGTCTACGGCAAGCTGCGGCTCGATCGCACCTACGTGGAGGAACGCTCATTGCTACAGCGAAACGGTGTCACGGTGACGACGATCTGGCGCACGCGCGGCGCCGGCGCAACGGACACTACGGTCAAACCCTGATCTCGATGCAATATTTGTAGCCTAAAAGCCCTCCAACGCGCGTAGCCTCTGCGCGACGCGCTATGAAAAACAGAGCGTCATCTTGTCAGACGCGCACCTACAATCACCGGCTTTTCCAAGATCCACATGACTCCCCTGCTGCTCATTGCTCCCCTCCCTCCGGCCGATGCCGCGGGAGAGTACGACTGGGCCCAGGCAGGCGACGACGGCATCGCATTGCGCAACCAGGGCCGGGCGTTGCTGGCGCTGCTGCCCTCGAGCACGGAGGTCATGCTGGGCATTCCCTCCGCGGCTCTCTCGTGGCACCGCGTCACGCTGCCCAAGGGCAGCATGGGCAGCGCGTCGAAGCTGCGCGCCGTGCTCGACGGCCTGCTGGAGGAACACCTGCTCGACGAGCCCGAAGCCCTGCACTTCGCGCTCGAGCCTGACGCCAAGCCCGGAGCGCCCGTGTGGGTGGCGGCCTGCAACCGCATCTGGCTGCGCAGCGTCGTGCAGGGGATCGAGGCAGCCGGCCGCCGCGTGGTGCGCATCGTCCCCGAATTCGCACCGCAGCCGGCCGACGGTCCGCCGATGCTGCTGGTCACCGGCGAACCGGAGGCCCCGAGGCTCACGGTGTGCGACGCCGACGGCGTGGTCTCGCTGCCGCTGGCCGGCGCCGGCCAGGCCCTGTCCGACGGCCTGCCGCTGGACACCGCCGTCATCTCTACCGAACCCGCCGTGGCCGAGGCCGCCGAATCGCTGCTGCAGCGCCGCGTGCCCATCGTGCAGTCGCCGCAGCGCTGGCTGCAGGCCGCGCGCACGCCATGGGAGCTCGCCCAGTTCGACCTCGCGGTGACCGGCCGCGCGCGCGCGGGCAAGAAATTCGCGTCGGTGGTGCAGACGCTGCGCTACGCGCCCGAGTGGCGCGCTGCGCGCTGGGGCGTGGTCGCGCTGCTGCTCACCCAGCTCATCGGCCTCAACGCCTGGGCCTGGAAGGAACGCAACGCGCTCGAATCGAAGCGCCAGGCCGCCAAGGCGATGCTGACGGCGACCTTCCCCTCGGTGAAGGTCGTGGTCGACGCGCCGGTGCAGATGCAGCGCGAGGTCGCCTCGCTGCAGCAGGCCGTGGGCGACGTGGCGAACAGCGACTTCGAACCCATGGTCGGCGCGCTCGCCGCCGTGCTTCCCCCCGGCAAGGTGCCGAGCGCCGTCGACTACAGCGCCGGCCAGCTGCGCCTGCGCGGCCTGGGGCTGCAGCCCTCGGAGGTTTCGCAGATCACAGGCGCGATGGCGCCGCGTGGCTACAACGTGCGCACCGAGGGCGACCTCCTGCTGGTACAGGCCGAGGCCAACCGATGAATTTCAGCGAACAGCTCAAGGCCCGCTGGGCCACCCTGGAAGCGCGCGAGCGCCGCATGGTCTCCGCCGCCGCCGCGCTCGTGGCGCTGGCGCTGCTGTGGTGGATAGCGCTCGCTCCCGCGCTGCGCACGCTGTCGGCGGCACCGGCCGAGCACGCGCAGCTCGATGCGCAGCTGCAGCAGATGGCCACGCTGCAGGCCCGCGCGAAGGCGCTGCAATCGCAGCCCCGCCTGAACCGCGACGATGCGATGCGCGCGCTCGAGACCTCCGTGCGCGAAGGCCTGGGCACCAGCAACGCGCAGCTCATGGCATCCGGCGGCGACGGCGCCGCCACCGTCTCGCTGCGTGCAGCGCCCGCCGCGACGGTCGCCCAATGGCTCGGCCAGGCGCGCGGCAATGCGCACGCGGTGCCGCGCGAAGTCCACCTGACCCGCGCACCGGCCTCGACACCGGCACCGTCGGCACCTGGCGCGAAGGACGCGCCGAAGACGCCGCCGGTGCGCTGGGACGGCACCGTCGTCATGGCGCTGCCCGCGGCGCGATGAGCAGCAACAAGCGCCCCGCATGCTGAGCCGCCCCCCCGTCCCCCAAGCCCGACCGCGCCGCGGCTGGCGCTGGGCGCTGCTCGGCGCCCTCGCCGGCGTGCTGACCGCGGTGGTGCTGTTCGCGCCGGCGCGCTGGCTGTCGGCGGCGCTGTCGAGCTGGAGCCAGGGCCGCCTGGTGCTGGCCAACCCGCGCGGCACCGTCTGGAACGGCACTGCCGCCGTGGTCTTTGCAAGCGGGGCGGGCGGCACGCAGGCGGTGTCGCTGCCCGGCCTGGTGCACTGGCGCATGCGCCCCGGCTTCAGCGGCATCTCCGCCAGCCTCGACCTGCCGTGCTGCGCCGCGCAGCCGCTCGAACTCAAGGCCAGCCCGCGCGCCGGCGGCATGCTGGTCGCATGGCAGGACAGCCGCTCGCGCTGGCCCGCCACCCTGCTCATGGGTCTGGGCGCGCCATGGAACACGCTCAAGCTCGAAGGCGCGCTCGACCTCTCCACCAAGGCCTTCGCCATACAGTGGGACGGCCCCGCGCTGCGCATCGCCGGCCAGGCCACGCTCGACGCCACCGACGTCTCCTCCAGCCTCTCGACGCTGCGGCCGATGGGCAGCTACCGCCTCACGCTCGAAGGCGGCAGCCGCCCCACGCTGCTGCTGAGCACGCGCGAGGGCAGCCTCGAGCTCAACGGCAGCGGCAGCTGGACCGGCACCTCCTTCCGCTTCAACGGCGAAGCCAGTGCCGCGCCCGGCCGTGAAGACGCACTTTCCAATTTGTTGAACATCATCGGGCGGCGCGACAACGCGCGTTCGATCATCACCCTGGGTTGATCCTCATGATGAAGCCACTGTTTTCGACCGGCACCGTCGCGCTTGCCGTGCGCGTGCTGATCGCCGCCACGTTCCTGCAGGGCGCGCCCGCCGCGTTCGCGCAGACCGGCGACGCGACGCGCCGCGGCGAGCCGATCACGCTGAACTTCTCCAACGCCGACATCGAGGCGGTGGCCCGCACCATGGCGGTGGTCACGGGCCGCGACGTGGTGGTCGACCCGCGGGTGAAAGGCACGATGAACCTGGTCACCGACCGCGCGATCCAGCCGGCGGCGGCCTTCAACCAGTTCGCCTCGGCGCTGCGCCTGCAGGGCTTCGCGGTGGTGGAGGCCGACGGCCTCTACAAGGTGGTTCCCGAAGCCGACGCCAAGCTGCAGAGCAGCACCGTCAACACTTCCATCGGCGCCACCGCGTCGAGCGGCAGCAACCAGATCGTCACGCAGATCTTCCGCCTCAACTACGAGTCGCCGAACAACCTGCTGCCGGTGCTGCGCCCGCTGATCCCGCCGAACAACACCATCAACGTGAACCCGGGCAACAACTCGCTCGTGATCACCGACTACGCGGACAACATGCGCCGGCTGGCGCGCATCATCGCGTCGCTCGACGTGCCGAACGCCTCCGACATCGAGATCATCCAGCTCAAGCATTCGGTGGCCACCGACATGGTGCCGCTGGTGCAGCGGCTGGTGGACGGCGGCGGCTCGGGCGCGCCCGGCGCGCCGGCGTCCCCCGGTGCGGCCGATGCGTCGTTCCGCACCACGCTCATGGCCGATCCGCGCAGCAACTCGCTGATCATCCGCGCGGCCAACCCGGCGCGCGTGGCGCTGATCCGCACGCTGGTCGACAAGCTCGACCGCCCCGCCGCCGAGAGCAGCAACGGCGCGGCCGGCAACATCTACGTGGTCTACCTGAAGAACGCCGACGCCGTGCGCCTCGCGTCCACGCTGCGCGCCGCGATGGCGGCCAACCAGCTGAACACGACGCCGGGAACGCCGGGCGCCACGGCCAGCGCCGTGCCGCAGCAGAGCGCGCCGCAGGCGATGCAGGTGAACCTGAACAACAGCGGCCAGTCGGGCGTCTCTGCCGCCGCCAGCGCACCGCTGAACAACGCCAACCAGCCGTCCACCGGCGGCCAGATCCAGGCCGACCCGTCGACCAACTCGCTGATCATCACCGCGCCCGAGCCGCAGTACCGCCAGATGCGCGCGGTGATCGACAGGCTCGACGGCCGGCGCGCGCAGGTCATGATCGAGGCGCTGATCGTCGAGGTGAGCGACACGGCCGCCGCGAAGTTCGGCGTGCAATGGCAGAGCGCGCTGGGCAGCAACGCGGTGATAGGTACCAATTCCTCGGTAGCCGGCGCCAACCTTCTCACGCTGACCCAGGCGCTGGCCACGCGCAACGCCGCCGGCGTGGCGGGGGCGATCACGCCGGGTGCGAACCTCGGCATCGCGGGCAAGATCGGCGGCCAGTACATCCTGGGCGCGATCGCCAGCTTCTTCGACAGCGACAAGGACGCCAACGTGCTGTCCAAGCCCAACCTGCTGACGCTGGACAACGAAGAAGCCAAGATCGTGATCGGCCAGAACGTGCCCTTTGTGACCGGCCAGTACGCCAGCACCTCGGGCTCGGTCGGCGTCAACCCGTTCACCACCGTCGAGCGCAAGGACGTGGGCCTCACGCTGCGCGTGCGACCGACCATCAACGAGAACGGCACGGTGAAGCTGACGATCTTCCAGGAGACCTCCACGGTCGATGCGAACACCGTCAACAACCAGAACGGCCCCACCACTAACAAGCGCTCGATCGAATCGAGCGTGCTGGTGGAAGACGGCGGACTGGTCATGCTCGGCGGCCTGCTGTCGGACACCTACAACAACACGGTCGAGAAGGTGCCGCTTGCCGGCGACATCCCGGTGCTCGGCAACCTCTTCAAGAGCCAGGCCCGCACACGCGAGAAGGTCAATCTCATGATGTTCCTGCGTCCGGCGGTGATGCGCGATGCGGGCACCACCGAAGCCTTCGCGTACGACCGCTACGACGAGATCCGCGGCATGCAGCAGCGCACGCAGCCCGACACTTCCAACGTGATGCTGCGCGGCGTGAGCGGCTCGAACATCCTGCCCGAGATCGCACCGCCGCCGCGCGCACTGGCGCCTGCGTCGGCGGCTCCGTCGGCCACCACCTCCGCGCGCGGCGGCTCACGCCTCGAAGGCACCCAGCTGATCCCGCCGCCGCAGCCCGCCGCGGACACCCGCAAGCTCGCGCCGAGCCCATTGCGCGGCGCCCTGCCCCCCACGGCCGACCCGGTGAGCTCGCGGGAAATGCCTTGATACTGCCCTGATGTCCATGCGCTACCCCCTGCCCTACGCCTTCGCACGCAGCCAGCAGCTGTTGCTGGAGGAGACCGACGACGGCCGCTACACGCTGTGGATGTCGCCCAACCCGGCGCGCAGCGCGGTCGGCGAGGTTTCGCGCAAATACGGCGTGCAGGCCTTCGAGGTGCTGGCCGACGGCCCGCTGGCGCAGCGCATCAGCGCGGCCTACGCGCAGGGCGAGTCGAGTGCCGCCGCAGTGGTGAGCGAAGTGCAGAGCGACGCCGACCTCTCGCGCATGATGCAGGAGCTGCCGGCGGTTGAAGACCTGCTGGAGAGCGCGGGCGACGCGCCCATCATCCGCATGCTGAACGCGCTGCTCACGCAGGCCGCGCGCGACGGCGCCAGCGACATCCACATCGAGCCCTACGAACGCACCTCGTCCGTGCGCTTTCGCATCGACGGCACGCTGCGCGAGGTGGTGCAGCCCAACCGCGCGCTGCACGCGGCGCTGATCTCGCGCCTGAAGATCATGGCCGACCTCGACATCTCCGAGAAGCGGCTGCCGCAGGACGGGCGCATCTCGCTGCGCATCGGCACGCGCGCGGTCGACGTGCGGGTGTCGACGCTGCCCAGTGCGCACGGCGAGCGCGCGGTGCTGCGCCTCCTGGACAAGAGCGAATCGAAGCTCACGCTCGAATCGGTGGGCATGCAGGGCGACACGCTGGAGCGCTTCGAGAAGCTCATCGCGCAGCCGCACGGCATCATCCTCGTGACCGGGCCCACGGGCTCGGGCAAGACCACCACGCTGTACGCCGCGCTGGCCCGGCTTGACGCGAGCCGCAGCAACATCATGACGGTGGAAGACCCCATCGAATACGAGCTGCCCGGTGTGGGCCAGACGCAGATCAACGCCAAGATCGAGCTCACCTTCGCCAAGGCCCTGCGCGCCATCCTGCGGCAGGACCCGGACGTGATCATGATCGGCGAAATCCGCGACTTCGAAACCGCGCAGATCGCCATCCAGGCCTCGCTGACCGGCCACCTGGTGCTGGCCACACTGCACACCAACGATTCGGTCAGCGCCGTCACGCGCCTCACCGACATGGGTGTGGAGCCCTTCCTGCTGAGCTCGTCGCTGCTGGGCGTGCTCGCCCAACGCCTCGTGCGCAAGGTCTGCACCTCGTGCGGCGGCCCGGGCTGCGAGGCCTGCGGCCAGACCGGCTACCAGGGCCGCACCGGCATCTTCGAACTGCTGGTGGCGGACGAGACCGTGCAGGGCCTGATCCACAGCAAGGCGGCCGAAAGCGAACTGCTGCAGGCCGGTGCGCGCGGCGGCCTGCGCCTGATGCGCGAAGACGGCGAGCGGCTGGTGCAGGCCGGCATCACCTCTCGCGCCGAGCTGCTGCGCGTCACCCGCGACTGACGAGCCGAGATGCCCGCCTACGCATTCGAAGCCATCGACGCCAGCGGCCAGTCGCGCGAAGGCGTGCTGGAGGCAGACACCGCACGCAGCGCGCGCAGCCTGCTGCGGGCGCAGGCGCTCATTCCGCTGTCGGTCAAGCCGGTGGGCAGCGACCACGTCAACGGCACCGGCCAGCGCAGCGTGCTCAGTCGCTGGCTCGGCGGCGGCAAGCGCGTCTTCAATTCGACCGGGCTCGCGGTGTGGACGCGGCAGCTCGCGGGCCTCGTCTCTTCGGGGCTGCCGCTGGAACGCGCGCTCACCGCACTGACCGACGAGGCCGAGTCGGAGCCGCAGCGCAACCTCGTCGCCTCGCTGCGCGCCGAGGTCAACGCGGGCTCGCCGTTCGCCCGTGCGCTGTCGGCGCATCCGCGCGAGTTCTCGCCCATCTACACGGCCGTGATCGGCGCCGGCGAGCAGAGCGGCAACCTGGGCCTTGTGCTCGACCGCCTCGCCGACGACCTCGAAGAGCGCCAGGCGCTGCAGCAGAAGCTGATCGGCGCGGCGCTGTACCCGGCCATCGTCACGCTGGTGGCGATCGTGATCGTGATCTTCCTCGTGAGCTACGTGGTGCCGCAGGTGGCACAGGTGTTCGCGGGCACCAAGCGCTCGCTGCCTTTCCTCACCACGGTGATGCTGTCGCTGAGCGCCGGCGTTCGCAACTACGGCTGGTGGATGCTGGCCGGCGTGGTGCTCGCCACCATCGGCGCGCGGCTGGCGCTCGCGCAGGAAGCGCTGCGACTGAAGTTCGATGCCGCCTGGCTCAAGCTGCCGCTGGTGGGCAAGCTCTCGCGCGGCTACAACGCGGCGCGCTTCGCGAGCACGCTCGCCATGCTGGCCACCGCCGGCGTACCGATCCTGCGCGCGCTGCAGGCCGCTTCAGAGACGCTGGGCAACCGCGCGATGCGCGCCGATGCGCTCGACGCGCTGGTGCTGGTGCGCGAAGGCGCGCCGCTGGCCTCGGCGCTGGCGCAGAAGAAACGCTTTCCGGGCCTGGTGTCGATGTTCGCCCGCCTCGGCGAGCAGACCGGCACCCTGCCGCTGATGCTGCAGCGCGCCGCCAACCAGCTCGGTGCCGAAGTGCAGCGCCGCGCGATGCACCTCGCCACCATCCTGGAGCCGCTGCTCATCGTGGCGATGGGCGGCGTGGTGATGCTGATCGTGCTGGCGGTGATGCTCCCCATCATCCAGCTGAACCAGTTCGTCAAGTGACGACGGCCGGCCCGCAGCGCAGGACGTACTCGACATGCCAGTAACCCTCGAAGACAAGCTCGTGGTCGCGATCTCCTCGCGCGCCCTGTTCAACCTCGAAGAAGAGAACAAGGTCTTCGAGGCGGGCGACAACGAGGGCTACATGAAGCTGCAGCTCGACCGCATCGACGTGCCTGCCGCGCCCGGCATCGCCTATTCGCTGATCCGCAAGCTGCTGCGCTTCAACGACGACGGCGTGCAGCGCGTGGAGGTGGTGATCCTGTCGCGCAACGACCCGGTCTCGGGCATGCGCATCTTCAGGTCGAGCGCCGCGGCCGACATCAAGCTGCAGCGCGGCGTGTTCACCCAGGGCCGACCGCCCTTCGGCTACCTGCGCCCGCTGCGCGCGCACCTGTTCCTGTCGGTCAACGCGCAGGACGTGCGCGAGGCGCTCAACGCCGGCTTTCCGGCCGCGCGCGTGCTGGTCGAGTCGGTGAAGGCGAGCGATGCATGGCCGAACGAAGTCCGCATCGCCTTCGACGGCGACGCGGTGCTGTTCTCCGACGAGGCCGAGCGCGTGTTCCAGGCCCAGGGCCTCGACGCCTTCCAGGCGCACGAACTCAGCAAGGCCGACCTGCCCCTGCCCGAAGGCCCGTTCAAGCCGCTGCTGGCCGCGCTGCACCGGCTGCAGATGGCCGGCAACGCGCAGATGCGCATCCGCACCGCGCTGGTCACCGCGCGCAGCGCCCCGGCGCACGAGCGCGCGATCCGCACGCTGATGAAGTGGAACATCCGCGTCGACGAGGCCATGTTCCTCGGCGGCCTGCCCAAGGGCGAGTTCCTGCGCGAGTTCGAGCCCGACTTCTTCTTCGACGACCAGACAGGGCACGTCGATGCGGCCTCGCGGCATGTGCCGGCGGGGCATGTGAGCAGCGGGATCAGCAACGAGTCCTGAACGGCGGCATCGCCTTGCGCTTGCCCGCGGCCCGGGCCACGGCAAGAATGCCGCCATGCTGATCCTCCGACACGCCGACATCCTCGTCACCATGGACGCCGCCCGGCGCGAGATCGCCGACGGCGCCGTGGTGTGCGACGGCCCCGCGATCGCCTGGGCCGGCCCCACGGCCGATCTGCCCATCGCGTACCTCGAAGCCCTGCTCGACGGCCGCGCCGAAGCCGTCGACATGCGCGGCCACGTGGTGATGCCGGGCCTGGTCAACACGCACCACCACATGTACCAGAGCCTCACGCGCGCGGTGCCCGAGGCGCAGGACGCCGAACTCTTCGGCTGGCTCACCAACCTGTACCTGCTGTGGGCGCGCATCACGCCCGAGATGATCCGCGTGTCGACGCAGACCGCGATGGCCGAGCTGATGCTCTCGGGCTGCACCACCACCAGCGACCATCTCTATCTCTTTCCCAACGGCTCGCGGCTCGACGATTCGATCGAGGCGGCCGACGCGATGGGCATGCGCTTTCATGCGGCGCGCGGCAGCATGAGCGTGGGCCGCAGCGCCGGCGGACTGCCGCCCGACGAGGTGGTCGAGACCGAGGAGGCGATCCTGCGCGACAGCGAGCGGCTCATCGGCCGCTGGCACGACGCCTCGCGCCATTCGATGCGCCGCATCGTGCTCGCGCCCTGCTCGCCTTTCTCGGTGTCGCGCGACCTGATGCGCCTGTCGGCCGAACTCGCGCGCGAGCGCGGCGTGTCGCTGCACACGCACCTGGCCGAGAACGACAACGACGTCGCCTACTCGCGCGAGAAGTTCGGCATGACGCCGGCCGAGTATGCCGAAGACCTCGGCTGGGTCGGCCGCGACGTATGGCATGCGCACTGCGTGAAGCTCGACGAAGCCGGCATCGCGCTTTTCGGCCACACCGGCACGGGCGTGGCGCACTGCCCCTGCTCCAACATGCGGCTGGCCTCGGGCATCGCGCCCATCGGTGCGATGCGCCGCGCGGGCGTGCCGGTGGGGCTGGGCGTGGACGGCAGCGCGTCGAACGACGGCGCGCACATGCTGGGCGAGGCGCGGCAGGCGATGCTGCTGCAGCGCGTGGGCTACGGCCCGGCGGCGATGACGGCGCGCGAGGCGCTGGAGATCGCCACGCTCGGCGGCGCGCAGGTGCTGGGCCGTGACGACATCGGGGCGATCGCGTCCGGCATGTCGGCCGACATCGTGGCCTTCGACATACGCGGTGTCGCACACGCGGGCGCGGGGCACGACCCGGTGGCGGCGCTCGTGTTCTGCACGCCGGCCTCGGTGTCGCTGAGCGTGATCGGCGGCGTGGTGCGCGTCCGCGGCGGCGCATTCACCGGGCTCGAACTGGCACCGCTGCTGGCCAGGCATCGCGACCTGGCGCGCACGCTGTACGAAGCGGCACGGCACCCGCACACGGCCTGACGACGCCCTGACCAGGCGTTGCAGGGAACGCGCCCCGGAGTAGGCAGCAACCCTGATTGCCAACGCCCAAGCCCCTCCGCAGAATCCGCCCACCGAATAGAACGACCGTTCGATTCGGTGGCCGAGCCTTCCGTCGGCCTTCCCGAGACTCACAACAACAGGGAACTCCCGATGAAGCGCAGAGACATCCTCAAATGGTCCGCCTCGGCGGGCGGCCTGGGCCTGCTGGCGGGCAAGACATCCACCGCCTCGGCGGCACTGCCGGTGCCGAAGCCCACGCTGCCGCAGAAGATCGACCCGATCAGCGCCACCTTGCGCCGGCTCGAACTCGTGGGGCGGCAGGCGACCTATGTCTGGACCGAATCGCACATCAACCTGGCCGGCGTGCCGATGGGCGCGGTGGTGCCGGCCACCGAACTGCCGGCACTTGAGCACCAGCTCAAGACGATTTCGAAGGCGCTGGAGGCCGTCACCAACTTCGCGGCCTCGTTCGCGACCAGCGCGCTGGCTTCCGGCAGCCTGCAGTCGCTCGACAACCTGCGCACGCGGCTCGCCAGCCTGCAGGCCAGCTTCGACCAGCTGCTGGCCGCCAACAGTGGGCTGGCGACGCTGCCGGCCGCAGTGCTGGCGCTGCTGGGCACGCTCACCGGCACGGCGGGCGACATCGCCACGCAGCTCAAGCAGATCCACCACGACCTGCTCTCGCAAGGCCCGCTGGGCGCGCTGAACGGGCCGAAGACGGTGGCGCAGTACGACGCGCTCTTCGTCACCATCGAGAAGCCGGCCATCGCGCAGCTGCTGCACGACAACGATCTGTTCGCAGCCATGCGCGTGGCCGGGCCCAACCCGATGCTGATCCAGCGCGCGACGACGCTGCCGGCCAAGTTCCCGCTGGGCGACGCGCAGTACCGGCAGGTGATGGGCGCGGGCGACAGCCTCGCCGATGCCGCTGCCTCGGGCCGGCTCTACATCCTCGACTACGAAGGCCTGGGCGACATGGCGCCGGCCGGGGCGCAGGTCAAGCCGCTCACGGGCACGGGCTACATCCAGGCACCCATTGCGCTGTTCGCGCGGCCGAAGACCGGCCGCTCGCTGGTGCCGGTCGCCATCCAGTGCGGTCAGGACCCGGCCGCGAACCCGATCTTCCTGCGCGTGGACGACACCGCCAACGCCGAGGCCTACTGGGCCTGGCAGTCGGCCAAGACCGCGGTGCAGGTGGCCGACTTCAACTACCACGAGATGTTCGTCCACCTGGGCCGCACGCACCTGATGTCGGAAGCCTTCGCGATGGCCACGCAGCGCCAGCTCGCGACCGCGCATCCGCTGAGCCGGCTGCTGTCGCCGCACCTGGAAGGCGCGATGTTCATCAACGAGGCCGCGACGCTGATCATCATGGCGCCGCTGACCACGGGCGACGTGATCCTCGCAGCACCCATCGAGACGCTGCAGCAGCAGTGCGGACGCGACCGCCTGGCCTACGACTTCCAAGACCGCATGATGCTGCCCAACGACCTGCGCACGCGCGGCGTGGACGACGCAGCGGCGCTGCCCGACTACCCCTACCGCGACGACGCGCTGATGGTGTGGAACGCGATCGCGCAGTGGGTGGGCGACTACGTGGCCACCTACTACCTGAGCGACGCCGACGTGACCGGCGACTACGAACTCAAGGCCTGGGCTGCCGAGCTGGCCACCAGCGGCAAGGTGCAAGGCTTCCGGGCCATTGCCACGCGGGCGCAGTTGGTCGACGTGCTCACCGCCATCATCTTCAACGCCAGCGCGCAGCATGCGGCGGTGAACTTCCCGCAGTATTCGGTGATGACCTATGCGCCCTTCAGCGCGGGCGCCGAAGGTACGCCGGCACCGGCGGGCAGCGCGGGCCAGAGCGAGGCGAGCTGGTCGCAGATGCTGCCTTCGCGTCTGGCGGCGCAGGAGCAGATCCTGCTGTTCCACATCCTCGGCGGCGTGTACTACCGGCCGCTGGGCGAGTACAGGGACAACGTCTTTCCGCACCTGCCTGTGCTGCTGGACCCGGCCATCGCGGGGCAAGGCGGACCGCTGGAGCGCTTCCGCAATGCGCTCGCGGGCATCGAGGCGACCATCCGCCAGCGCAACACCACGCGCACGCGGCCTTACGAGTACCTGCTGCCGAGCCGCATTCCGTCCAGCACGAACATCTGAACTCAGCGCCGCATGGTGTCGAGCTGCGTGACCGGCGGGCTGTCGTTGCCCCAGGAACCGCGCACGTAGGTGAGCACGGCCGCGACCTCGGCCGCGTCCAGCGTCTGGCCGAACGGCGGCATGCCGTAGGGGCGCGGGTTGCCCGAGGTCGACGGCAGGAAGCCGCCGTGCGCGATCACCTGGATGAGGTTGGTGGGCCGCGCCATGTTCACTGCGCGGTTGCCCGCCAGCGGCGGGTATGCGCCGGCCGCGCCCTGGCCCTGGTCGCCGTGGCAGTAGGCGCAGCGCTGGTCGTAGATCTTGGCGCCGCGTGCCATGGTGCTGGCGTCGCGGCGGATCGGAGCCTTGGTTGTCGCCGCTTCGGTCGTCGGCGCATCGGGCAGGTCCTTGAGGTAGCTGGCCATGGCCGTGAGGTCGGCATCGCTCAGGTACTGCGTGCTGCGGAACACCACGTCGGCCATCGGCCCCATCACCGACCCGCGCGGCGCCACGCCGTTCTTGAGCAGCGACACCACTTCGGCCGCTGGCCAGTCGGCCACGCCCGCCTCGTGCGGATCGGTGAGCGAGGGCGCGTACCAGTTCTCGACGGCGATCAGGCCGCCCGAAAGCCCCAGCTTCGTCTCGGTGGCGCCCAGCGAATTGCGGGTGCCATGGCACGCGATGCAATGGCCCAGGCCGTTGACCAGGTAGGCGCCACGGTTCCATTCGGCGGGCTTGCCCGCATTGGCCACGAAGGGCTCGGGCTTAAACGACAGCGCCCGCCACACGGCCAGCGCAGCCTGCGTGTCGTAGGGAAAGCGCAGCCGGTGCTCGCGGTTGGGCACCGCCGAGGACGGCACGCTGCGCAGGTAGGCGTAGATGGCGTCCGAATCCTCGCGCGTCACCTGCGTGAAGCTGGGGTACGGGAACGCGGGGTACAGCAATCGGCCGTCCTTGCTGCGGCCGTTGTGCATCGCGCGCCAGAAATGCGCGCTGCTCCAGCCACCGATACCGGCCTTGTCGTCGGGCGTGAGATTGCTCGAATAGACAGTGCCGAAAGGTGTCTCGATGGGCATCCCGCCCGCATAGGGCTCGCCGCCGCGCGTGGTGTGGCAGCCGGCGCAGTTGCCCGCCAGCGCGAGGTAGCGCCCACGTTCGACCATCTGCGGCGTGGACTGGAAGGCTTCGGCCTGCGTGGGCAGCGGGTCTTCGCCGCGCAGGTTCATCGCCACGATGGTGCCGGCGGCCGCGGCGCCGAGCACGATGAGCGCAAGCAGCAGCCAGCCGAGGTGTCGCAGTTTCATGATGGACTCTGCTCCCTCACTTCGCGGGCATGCCGCCGCATTTCAGGGGTAGCGGTGCGGGCAGCGAGGCTGCGGGCTTCGTATCGGCGGGCATTGGCTGCACCGCGAGCCAGCTCGCGACGGCGTTGATGTCGGCGGTGCTCATGCGCCGGCCGATGTCGGCCATGCAGTCGGGCGCCATCGCATGGCGCTCGTTGGTGAGCCAGGCGCCGAGCTGCGACGACACATAGAGACGCGGCAGCCCCAGCAGCCCCGGGATGGCAGGCTGCACGCCCGTGAGCGCCGCGCCGTGGCATTGCACGCAGGCCGGAATGCCGCGCGCCGCATCGCCTTCGCGCACGAGCTGGCGGCCGCGCTGCAGCTGCTCGGGCGTGGCATCGCTGAGCGGGGAAACGGGCGGGTAAGGCAGCTGCAGCCCGGCGAAGTACTCGGCCATCTCGCGCAGGTAGGCGTCCGACAGGTGCTGCACCATGTACGCCATGTCGCTGTTGAAGCGGCGGCCGTCGCGGAAGCTCACGAGCTGGTTGAACAGGTAGCCGGCCGGTTTGCCCGCCAGGCGCGGAAAGTAGCCGGCGTTGGTGGTCGCGCCCTCGCGTCCGTGGCAGGCGATGCAGGCGGCCACGCGCTGCTCGATGGTGTCGGGCACCGTGGCCGGAGTGCTGGGCGTTGCCGCGCTCGCCATGCCCTGCAGGGCAAGCAAAAGCCCGAACGCAAGGAGCCTGAGTGCGCGCCTCATGTGCCGGCAACGTAGTGCGCCAGCGTGATCAGCCCCGCAATCAGCAGCAGCACCATCACGAGGGCCACGCCGATCAGCGGCAGGATGCCGACCTGCGCCGTCCGCTTTTCCGCGTCGGCGCGGCGGCCGCCCAGCCCGATGAAACTCCAGAGAACGGCGCGCAGCGCGCGCAAGAGATTCGACATGGGGCCAAGTGTGGCCCAGCCCGGCCAGAAAAAACAGATGCAGATTCGCTTCAATTGACCGGTGCAGATAAAGTGCCCCGAAGAACGAATCCAGCAAAGAAGCCGATGAAAAGGTACGAAGCCCTGGCCGCCGACATCGAGGCCTCGATCCGCAACGGCACCCTGAAGACCGGCGACCGCCTGCCCTCGGTGCGCCACACCGGCCAGAGCCGCGGGGTCAGCGCGTCGACCGTGTTCGAGGCCTACTACCTGCTGGAGGCGCGCGGACTCGTCCGAGCGCGGGACCGTTCGGGCTACTACGTCACCGGCGGCGGCCTGCGCGACGCGCCGCCCGAATCCACCCTCACCTCGCGCCCCGCCGGCGAGCCGAAGTCGCTCGACGTGAGCGACCAGGTGTTCGACATCCTCGAAGCCAGCATGTCGCGCAAGGTGGTGCCCTTCGGCTCGGCCTTTCCGAGCCCGATGCTGTTTCCGCTGGCGCGGCTGGGGCAGTTCATGGCCGCCAGCGCGAGGTCGCTCGATCCGTGGAGCACGGTGGACGACCTCACGCCCGGCAGCGCGGCGCTGCGCCGGCAGATCGCACTGCGCTACCTGGGCGACGGCATGCAGGTGCCGGCGGACGAGATCGTCGTCACCAACGGCGCGCTGGAAGCGCTCAACCTCTGCCTCTCGGCGGTGACGCGGCCGGGCGACGCGGTGATCGTCGAATCGCCTACCTTCTACGCCGCGCTGCAGGCGCTGGAGCGCATGGGCCTGCGCGCCGTCGAGGTGCCGACGCACCCTGGCGAGGGCATCGACCTGGAGGCGCTGGAGCAGGCCATCGCCGCGCACAAGCCCGCCGCCTGCTGGCTCATGACCACCTTCCAGAACCCGTTGGGCAGCCTGATGCCCGATGCGAAGAAGAAGGCGCTGGTGGAGCTGCTCGCACGCCATGGCCTGCCACTGATCGAGGACGACGTATACGCCGAGCTGTACTTCGGCGAGCGGCGCCCGCCCCCGGCCAAGGCCTTCGACACGCAGGGGCTGGTGCTGCACTGCTCGTCGTTCTCTAAGTGTCTGGCGCCGGGCTATCGCATCGGCTGGACCTCGGCCGGCCGCTTCGCGCGCAAGGTCGCGCGGCAGAAGCTGTCGAGCACGCTGAGCACATCGGCGCCCGCGCAACTGGCGCTCGCGGGCTATCTGGAGAAAGGCGGGCTCGACAGGCACCTGCGCAAGCTGCGCCAGACCCTGGCGATGCAGCAGGCCACCTTCGCGCAGGCCGTGGGGCACTACTTTCCGCAGGGCACGCACGCGACGCGGCCGCTGGGCGGCTACTTCTTCTGGGTGGAACTGCCCGCGCGGGCGAACGCGCTGGAGATCCACCGCAAGGCGCTGGAACTGGGCATCAGCGTCGCGCCGGGCCCGATCTTCTCGGCCACGCGCGCCTTCGCCAACTGCCTGCGGCTCAACTACGGCCACCCGTGGAACGAGGTCAGCGAGCAGGCAATGCGAACACTCGGCCGCCTGATCGCCGAAGCGTCCTGAACAGCAGGAAGCTCGCGATGCTCACGTTCAGCAGGTTCCACGCAATGCCGTTGATGAAGGCCGCGTGGTAGCTGCCCGTGAGGTCGAACACCTTGCCCGACATCCATCCGCCCAGCGCCATGCCGAAGAGCGTGAACATCAGCACCGTGCCCACGCGGGCACCCGCCTCCTTCGGCGGAAAGTGCTCGCGCACGATGATCGCGTACGACGGCACGATGCCGCCCTGGAAAAGGCCGAACAGCGCCGAGATCACGTAGAGCGGCACCAGCCCGTCGAAGGGCAGGAACAGCAGCAGCGCCACGCACTGCAGCACGCCGCCCAGCAGCAGCGTGCGCAGCCCGCCGATGCGGTCGCAGATGGCGCCCGACACCAGCCGGCTCACGATGCCGAAGCCCAGCATCAGCGAAAGCATGAGCGCGCCCTGCGCCGGGCCGTAGCCCAGGTCGCCGCAGTAGGCCACGATGTGCACCTGCGGCATCGCCATGGCCACGCAGCAGGCAACGCCGGCCACGCACAGCAGGCCCTGCGCGGTGCCTAAGCTCAAGCCGAAGGGGCGCGTCATGTCGCGCGCCGCAGCCGCGCCCGCGGCCGCGTTGGCCGGCGGCGCAACGACAAGTGCCGGCGGCCGCGCGCGGAAGAACATCGCCAGCAGCGCCATCGTCACACCGCAGAAGATGCCCATGCCGATGTAGGTCTGGCGCCAGCCGACGGTCTCCACGAAGTGCTGCGCGATCGGCGGCCACACCGCGCCCGCCAGGTAGTTGCCGCTGGCGCACACCGCGACCGCGATGCCGCGCCGCCTGACGAACCACAGCGAGGTGTCGGCCACCAGCGGCGCGAAGGCCACCGAGCTGCCGAGCAGGCCGACCAGCAGCGCCTGCGCGACGGTGAAGCCGACGATGCCACCTGAAAGCCCCGTGGCGATGTAGCCCGCGCCCAGGAAGACCGCCCCCATGAGCAGCGGCTTCATCACGCCGATGCGGTCGGCCAGCTTGCCCATCAGCACGCCGCCGAACCCGAAGCCCAGCATCAGCAGCGTGTAGGGCAGCGAGGCGTCGGCGCGCGCGACGCCGAACTCGGTCTCCACCGCCGGCAGCATCACCGAAACCACGTACATGCCGCTGCTGCCCACCGTCATGATCAGCAGCGTGAGGCCCAGGCGCACCATGGCGTAGCGCGAATCGGGCTTGTGGATGGTTGTCTCGCTCGTTTTCATTTTTTTATCTCCGCGGCGAGGATACCCCGCAGCGCGAAAAGCCGAGACATGCGAAGAGCCCGGCGGCGCGGATGGCCGCCTCAGGCGCTGCGTCGGCTCAGTGCGTGTATGCCGCTGATGCGACCAGGCTCGCCAAAGCCTTCGGCGTGGGCACGCCGGGCTTCGTCGGCTTTTCGTCGCACGCGGCCGTCAGCAGGCCGAGGCAGAAGAGAAGGACAAAAGCTGCGCTTCGCATGCGAGCCATGCTAGGCCCGCCGCAGCCCGCGTCAAGTCGGACGCCACCGCCTCCGGCTACAGGTCAGGCGGCGACAGGACGCTCGCCGCGCTGCAGCCTGCGCTCGATGTCTTCCAGCACTTGCGGCAGGTCTGCCACGCTGTCGATCACGTAGTGCGCGCCGGCGGCTTCGAGGTTGGCGGCGGCGCGCGCACGGCGCTCCTGCTGCCGGGCTTCGTCGAGCGCCTGCCACTCGGCCAGCGCGAGGCCGTTGGCATTGCCGCTGACCGCGAGGCCCACGGCCCAGGTGCCGGCATTGAGGCCTTCCTGCAGGCCGACTCCGGTGTCGTCGACCTTCACCACGGTGTGCGGCGGCCACACGCCGAGGTCCGCGAAGCAGCGGTACATCATGAGCGGCGACGGGCGGCCCTCGGCAAGGTCGCCGGCGCACACGAGGTTGTCGGGCGAATAGCCGCCGGCCGCAGCGATGGGCACGACCACTTCCATGATCGGGCGGTTGTAGCCGGTGGTGGAGCCGATCTTCAGGCCGCGCTCGCGCGCCGCCTTCACCGCTTCGAGCGCGCCGGGAATGAAGTCGGCATGGTCGCGCACGCTGGCCGCGTTCATGGGCGTGAACACTTCGTAGAGCCTGTCGACATCGGCGTCGTTGAAGGCGTGGCCGTGCTTCGCCTCCCACTGCGCGGCGATGCGCGGCAGCGTGCCCAGCGCCTTGATGTGGTCCCACTTGGCCATGCCCATCGGCCCGCGCGCCTCGGCGATGGTGATGTCGACGCCGAACTGATCGAACAGCTTCACGAAGGCGCCCATGGGTGCGCAGGAACCGAAGTCGAGGATGGTGCCGGCCCAGTCGAAGACGACGGCCTTGAGTTGCGAGTGGTTGTGGGCGTTCATGGCGGCTGAGTGTGAATATCCGGGGAAAGACGGCGACGGCGCGGAAGTCACCATGCGCTGAAGACGTCGTGCGCAATGCCGAAGCCGGTGCTCGCGCCGCTGCCGCTGGTGACCAGCACCAGCCGCGTGGCGTCGTCGGGCGCGTCGATCACGCAGGGCGTGGTCTTCGACGAAGGGTACACGCCGGTCCAGCGCTCGGCGATCTGCGCGGCCTCGAGGTTCAGCGTGCCGCGCAGGTGGCGCAGGATGAGCTGGTCGACCTCCTCCATCGCGAAGGGTTCGGGCGCGTCGGCATAGTGGTGTGAATCGCCGACCACCAGCGAGCCGTCGGCGCTCTGCACCACGATCAGGTGGATGCCGTGCGCGAGCGAGGCGGCGGCTTCCTGCTGAAGACGCGCGCGCAGCGCGGCGGCTTCGGGCAGCGTGCTGTAGCCCTCGTAGCGCACGAGGCTCAGGTCCATCATCACCGAGCCCGGCAGGCGAAAGCCTGCTTCGGGCTTCACGCGCAGCATCTGCAGGCGGCACAGCGTGAGCTCGTGCGCGGCGATGCGATCGGCAAAAAGGCCATGCAGGTCGGTGTTGGTGCAGACCACCACGCGCTCGGCATGCAGCGTGCCGCGCGAGGTGCACACGCGCGGCGTTTCCACCTCGTGCACGGTTTCGCCGAAGCGGAAGGTCACGCCGTGCGCCTCGGCCAGCCACTTCGTGAGCAGGCCGATCGCGGTGCGAGATTCGACGCGCAGCTCGTGCGGGCTGAAGAGCACCGAGCGCGCACCGGCAAGGCTCAGCGCAGGCGCCCTGGCCTGCGCGTCGGCGGCGTCGAGCAGCTCGCAGCCCTTGCCCATCGGCGTGCGCATGAAGGCTTCGAGCACGTCGTGCGCCTCGGGGCGATAGGCCGCGAGCCACAGGTTGCGGTGCACGATCTCGATGCCGGCCTGCGGCGCGACCTCGTTCCACACGCCGCGCGCATGCATCGCCCGGCGCCACATGTCGCCAGGCGCCTGGCCGGTGATGGTGATGAAGCCGAAGTTGCGGATCGACGCGCCGATGGCGGCCGCATCGCGCTCGATCACGCAGACCCTGAGGCCGCGCTGCACGGCGGTGTAGGCATGGGCCAGGCCGACGATGCCGGCGCCGACCACGATGAGATCGAAACTGTTCGGGTTGCGTGCTTGCGGGGTTGCGCTTGTCAACGATGTCTCCAGGTCTGGGTGCGCTTGATTGCCCAATGCCCCGCCAATGCGAACAGCCCCCGGCCGATGGCGGCGGTGAGCATGATCAGCGAGGCCATGGCGGCGGCGGCCGCCACGTCGCCGGCGTCGTCCATGTTGAGCACGGCGATGGCCGCGAGCGTGGTCTGCGGCGAATAGAGGAACACGACGGCCGACACGGTGGTCATCGCGTTCACGAAGAAATAGCCGCCGACGTTGAGCACGGTGGGCAGCGCCACCGGAAGATGCACGCGCCACAGCGTGCGCCAGAACGGCACACCCATCGACTCCGACACCAGCTCGTATTCGCGGTCGAGCTGGCGCAGCGCGGTGAGCGAGGTAAGGTGCGCCACCGAGAAGAAGTGCGCCACCGTGCAGATCACGAGGATGGTCATGCTGCCGTAGATGGCGCGCAGCGGGTTCGACGGCGAGATGAAGAAGAAGATGTAGCCCACGCCCAGCACCAGCCCCGGCACCGCCAGCGGCAGGTTGGCCAGCAGGTTGAGCAGCTCGCGCAGCAGGCCGAAGTGGCGCGGCTTCTCGACGAAGTAGGCCGAGACGAAGGTGACGAGCGCACCCGCCACCGCCGCGCACATGGCCAGCCGCAGCGAGTTGAAGTAGCTGCCCCAGCCGCCGCCATCCATGTTGCTGAAGTCGTAGTTCCTGAACGACGGCACGAGGTTGTAGGGCCAGTAGGTGGCCAGCGACGCGAACACCGCCATGCCGATCATCACGAGGATGGCGCCGGCCGTGAGCACGCAGAACGCCAGCAGTGCACGGTCGCGCGACTTCACGGGCTCTGGGCGGTAGGGCGTAGCGCGCGCCGACAGCGCCGCAGCCTGTTTGCCGCGCACGTGCCGCTCGACGAGGAAGGACAGCACCGCGGGAATCAACAGCACCAGGCCGACCACCGCGCCCATCTGGAAGTTCTGCTGGCCGACCACCTGCTTGTAGATGTCGGTGGCGAGCACGCCGGTCTGCCCGCCCACCACCTTCGGCACGCCGAAGTCGGTGACGACCAGCACGAAAACCACCATCGCGGCCACGATGAGGCCGTAGCGCGACGAAGGCACCGTCACCGTGCGGAAGATGCGCCAGCGCGAGGCGCCCAGCGTCTGCGCGGCTTCGTACAGCCGGCCGTCGGAGGTGGCCATGGCGGTGGTGAGGATCAGCAGTGCGTGCGGCAGCGTCCAGAACACCGAGCCGAGCACGATGCCCAGCGGCCCATAGATCGACACGTCACCCAAGAGCCCCTTGAACAGCCCCTGGTTGCCGAACAGGTAGACCAGGCTGATCGCGGGCAGCAGCGAGGGCGCGAGCAGCGGCATCAGCGCCACCGCGCGCAGCACGCCCTTGGCCGGCATGCGCGACAGCGTGAGCCCGTAGGCATAGACGTAGGCGACGGCGGTGCAGATCACCGCGCTGATCGCCGCGAGCCCCACGCTGTTGAATGCCGACTGCACCAGCGTCGGGTTCTCGAAGTAGCGCGCGAAATTGGCGATGCCGACGACGGCGCCCTCGCGATCGAAGAAGCTCTGCCCGACCAGCGCGCCGACCGGCAGCGCGACGATCACCAGCAGCAGCAGCACGACCAGCAGCACGGCGGCGCCCGTCAGCCAGCGCTCGCGATCGAAGGTGCCACGGCGCATCGCCATCACCGGCGCGACGGCGATGGCGTCGGGAGAACTGCTCATGCTCAATGCGCCAGGACCGACAGCGCGTTCAGGGGCAGCTGGATGTGGACCATGCTGCTCGGCACCAGCGGCTCGCCGCCGCCGCTGCGCGCATCGGCGGGCAGCTCGGCCTCGATCTCGATGCCCAGCGGCTCGCAAGCCAGCCGGGCGCAGGTGCGGTTGCCGAAGAACTCGGTGTCCAGCAGGCGCGCCGCGAAGCTGTTGGCGCCGAGCTCGGTGCCGAAGCGCTTCACCACCACGTGCTCGGGACGGATGCCCACGGTCGCCTGCGAGCCCACGCTGAGCTTGCCCGGCGCGCACAGAAGCTCGCTGTCGCGCACGCGCACCTTGCCGTCGGCCAGCACCGTGGCGGGCAGCATGTTCATGCGGCCCACGAAGCCCGCCACGAAGCGGGTGCGCGGCTGGCGATAGAGCTCGTCGGGCGTGCCGGCCTGCTCAATGCGGCCGTCGTGCATGAGCACCACGCGGTCGGCCATGGAGAGGGCTTCTTCCTGGTCGTGCGTGACCATGATGGTGACGATGCCCAGGCGCTTCTGCAGCGCGCGGATCTCGCTGCGCAGCGTGGCGCGCACCTGCGCGTCGAGCGCGGAGAGCGGCTCGTCGAGCAGCAGCAGGCGCGGGTTGGGGCGCAAGCGCGCGTGCCAGGGCGACGCGCTGCTGCTGGCCGCCCGAGAGCTGCACCGGGTACTTGTCGGCATGCGCGGCCAGCCCGACCAGGTCGAGCATCTCGCGCGAGCGCCTGGCCATCTCGCGGGCCAGCGCGCCCGTGGGGTGCAGGCCGTAGGCGATGTTCTGCGCGGCCGTGAGGTTGGGAAAGAGCGCGTACGACTGGAACACCACCCCGAAGCCGCGCGCCGCGGGCGGCAGGCCCGCGATGTCCTGACCGCCGAGCAAAATCTGGCCGCTGTCGGCGCGCTCGATGCCGCAGACGATGCGCAGCAGCGTGGTCTTGCCGCAGCCCGAAGGGCCGAGCAGGCAGACGAATTCACCGGGCTCGATGTCGAGGTCGATGCCGTCGAGCACGCGGGTGGCGCCGAAGGACTTGCCGATGCCGCGAAGGGAAAGAAAGCTGCTGCTCGTCATGGCCCGGTACCGTCTTGCTTCGATGTCGGGATCAAAGTGGCTTCTTTTCCGACTTCGATTCGTAGCGCTTCGACCACTCCGTCAGGATGCGCTCGCGGTTGGCGGCGGCCCAGTTGAAGTCGTTCTTCGCGAGCAGCTTCTCGACATCGCCCGGCACGAATTCGAGCTTCTCCTGGACACCGGGCAGCGCGAGCACGGCGAAGTTCTTCGCGTACAGCTCGTTGGCCTGCTTCGTCACGGCCCAGTCGGCCAGCGCCCTGGCGGCTTCCTGCTTCTTGCTGGTCTTGATGATGCCGGTGGCTTCCATGTCCCAGCCCAGGCCTTCCTTGGGCAGCACGATGTCGATGGGAGCGCCGTCGCGCTTGGTCTTGTTGGCGCGGTATTCGAAGGACATGCCCAGCGCGAACTCGCCGGCGCCGGCCTGGCGGCAGGGCTTGCTGCCCGACTGGCTGTAGATGCCGATGTTCTGGTGCAGCGCGTCCATGTACTTCCACGCCTTTTCTTCACCCATCATCTGGATCCAGCCCGACACCATCAGGTAGCCCGTGCCCGAGGCGGCCGGGTTGGGCATGGTGATCTGGCCCTTGTAGACCGGGTTGGTCAGGTCGGCCCAACTGGCGGGCGTGGGCAGGTTCTTCTTCTGCGCTTCGGCGGTGTTGAAGCAGATCGCCGAGGACCACACGTCCATGCCGACCCACTTGGGCGGGTTGGCCGGGTCGCGCATGTTGGACTTGATGGCATCCAGGCCCTTGGGCGCGTAGGGCTGGAGCATGCCTTCCTTGTCGAGCAGCATCAGCGAGGTGGCGGCCAGGCCCCAGACCACGTCGGCCTGCGGATTGGCCTTCTCGGCCAGCAGCTTGGCAGTGACGATGCCGGTGGAGTCGCGCACGAACTTCAGCTCGATGCCCGGGTTCTCCTTTTCGAAGGCGGCCTTGTAGGCCTGCACCTGGTCGGCTTCGAGCGCGGTGTAGACCAGCAGCTCGGTGCGGCCCTGGGCCGAGGCGGCGAAGGCCAGCGAGAGCAAGGCGGCCGGCATGGCGGCCCAGCGGATGGAACGATGCAGCATGGACTGGTTTCCTTGGGAGAAAGTGGAAAGAGGAAGGAAGGCGGCGGGGCCCGGACGGACGCGAAATCGAAAGTACGCAGAGCCGGCCGGTAACGAATGGCGGCGATGTTGGCAGCGGCATATGACAGTGATTTGTCAAAATGCCTCAAAAAAACTCAAATACCCAAAAACGCGCCGAGGCGCGACGCTTGCCTGCCGTCTTGCCGCGGCTGCGTCATCCAGCTGTCACCGTGGCGCGGCAGAATCGCGGACTTATTGCCCTTTGCTTTCGCGTCGCCCGCCGCACCCCCACTTCCATGACACTCGACCTCGCCGAGATCGCCCGCCTGTTCGCCGAGCGCGGTGGCCTTGCCTACGCGGGCGAACCGGTGTCGCAGCTGGAACATGCGCTGCAATGCGCGTGGCTCGCCGAGCAGGCCGGCGCGAGCGATTCGCTGGTCACCGCGGCGCTGCTTCACGACCTGGGCCACCTGCTGATCGCCGAGCACCAGACGCTTTCGCACTCTCCCACCCAGCTGGGCATCGACGACCGCCACCAGTACATCGCCCTGCCGCTGCTGCGCGGTGCATTCGACGTGGAGGTGCGCGAGCCGATCCGGCTGCATGTGGACGCCAAGCGCTACCTGTGCGCGACCCGGCCTGACTATTTCTCAAGGCTCTCGCCCGATTCGGTGCGCAGCCTCGCGCTGCAGGGCGGCGTGATGGACGCCGACGCAGCCCAGCGCTTCGCCGCACACCCGTGGGCCGGCGATGCCATCCGGCTGCGGCAGTGGGACGAGGAAGCGAAGGTCGAGGGTCTGCAGACACCGCCGCTGGCCCACTTCCTGACGACGGCCGCACGGGTGCTGCTGAGCTGACGGCACTTTTCCGAGGGCCGGGACCGGTTTCAGGCCGGTTTAAGAAACATTTGTCTACGATGGTCTCCTCACCATGACCGGCGCGCGAGCGCCTGCGAGGAAATCCGAATGTCCCTATCAGTCACAGCTCGCGCTGGCTCGTTCATCCAGGTGCTGCGCCGTGTTTTCAGGCTTGCGGCGCCTTATTTCAAGTCGGAGGAGAAGTGGCGGGCGCGGGCCATGCTGGTCGCGATCGTCGCGCTCAATCTTTTCTACGTGTACGTGGCCGTGCTCGGTAACCAGTGGTACGGGCGCTTCTACGACGCGCTGCAGAACAAGGACGTGGTGGCCTTCTGGCGCGAGGTTCGGGTGTTCGGCTGGATCGCCTTCTTCAACATCGCGGTGCAGGTGCTCAAGTTCTACATCACGCAGCTGCTGCAGTTGCGCTGGCGCACGTGGATGACGCGCAGCTACATGTCGCGCTGGATGGCGGACCGCACCTTCTACCACCTGGAACTCGCGCGCTACACGAACAAGAACGGCGCGGCGCCCGACAACCCCGACCAGCGCATCCAGGAAGACATGCAGCTCTTCACCAGCGCCACGATGACGCTGTCGATGGGCCTGCTGAACGCAGTGGTCACGCTGCTGAGCTTCATCGGGCTGCTCTGGACGCTGTCGGGCAACTTCTCGTTCACCGCGGGCGGCACGACCTACCAGATCGTCGGCGCGATGGTCTGGGTGGCGCTGGGGTACTCCATCTTTGGCACCGTCATCACGCATTTCATCGGCCGTCCGCTGATCGGGCTGAACTTCAGGCAGCAGCGCTATGAGGCCGATTTCCGGCACCACCTCGTGCGGGTGCGCGAGTACAGCGAGGCCATCGCGCTGGACCATGGCGAGAAGGTCGAGCGCGGCCAGCTCGACCTGCGCTTCGGCGACGTGCTGCGCAACTACCTGCTGCTGATCAAGCAGCAGAAGAACCTCGTCACCTTCACCTCGTTCTTCGGGCAGGCGGCGGTGATCTTTCCGTTCATCGTGGCGGCTCAGCAGTACTTCGGCGGCGCATTCCAGCTCGGCCACCTGATGCAGATCGGCTCCGCCTTCGGCAAGGTACAGGAGTCGCTCAGCTGGTTCGTCGACAACTACAACAGCGTGGCCGAGTGGCGCGCCACCACCGACCGCCTGACCAGCTTCGACGACGGCATGGCGGCCCATGCCGTGCGCAGCGACGCCTTGCAGAGCACGCCATCGACAAGCCTGCACACCGACGACCTCACCGTCGCCCTCCCCAACGGCACCCCGCTCCTCGCAGGCACCGCTCTCTCCGTGAAGCCCGGCGACAGCGTGCTGCTCCAGGGTCCGTCGGGCAGCGGCAAGTCGACCCTCTTCCGCTCCTTCGCTGGCATCTGGCCCTTCTCCAAGGGCAAGCTGGAGGTGCCCGAGAACGTCGCGTTCATGCCCCAGCGCCCCTACGTGCCGGACGGCAAGCTGCGCGACGCGCTGACCTACCCCAATCCGTCCGCGAACTTCAGCGACGACCAGCTGCGCCAGGCGCTGAACGACGCCCTGCTGCCCGACCTCGTGGATCGCCTCGACGACAGCGACGCCTGGAGCCAGAAGCTCTCGGGCGGCGAGCAGCAGCGGCTGGCCATCGCGCGCGTGCTGCTGAAGAAACCGGCGTGGCTCTTCGCCGACGAAGTCACCAGCGCGCTCGACGCTCAGGCCGAGAGCGTGCTCTACAAGCGCCTTGCCGACACGGTGAGGGCGGCAGGCGGCGCGATGGTGTCGATCGCGCACCGCGCAGCGGTGGGCGACTTCCACAACCAGCGCTGGACGCTCGTGCCGCAGGAAGAAGGAAAAGACGGGGGCGCGCGCTACCGCCTGAGCACCTCCGGGGGTCAGCCCGCCGTCGCGTAACGCTCCCAGCCCTTCTTGCGCAGGTCGCAGGCAGGGCACTCGCCGCAGCCGTAGCCCCACGCCTGGCGATGGGTTCGATCGCCCAGGTAGCAGGTGTGGGTTTCCTCCACGATCAGGTCGACCAGCGGCTCGCCCCCCAGGCGGTGGGCGAGGCTCCAGGTCTCGGCCTTGTCGATCCACATCAGCGGCGTCTCGATGACGAGGCGGCGCTCCAGCCCGAGCGAGAGCGCGAGCTGCATCGCCTTCATGGTGTCGTCGCGGCAGTCGGGGTATCCGGAGAAGTCGGTCTCGCAGACGCCGGTCACGATCACCTGCAGCCCGCGCCGGTAGGCCAGTGCGCCGGCGAGCGTGAGAAACAGCAGGTTGCGCCCGGGCACGAAGGTGTTGGGCAGGCCGTCGGCCTGCATGGCGAAGGCGACCTCTTCCGTGAGCGACGAGCCGCCCAGCTGCGCGAGCGCGGCGAGCGTGAGCACGTGGTCTTCGCCCAGGCGCGGCGCCCAGTCGGGAAAGCGCTCGCGCATCTTCGCGAGGATGCTGCCGCGCACGTCGAGCTCCACGCGATGGCGCTGCCCGTAGTCGAAGCCCAGGGTTTCGACGCGCTGGTACTTCGAGAGCGCGTCGGCGAGGCAGGTGGTCGAGTCCTGGCCGCCGGAGAACAGGACGAGGGCGGTGGTGTGCAGGGGCATATCCGTCAACGGCGAGGCCGTTGTAGTCCAAAGGCGCAATTTTCGCAGGCTGCGCGAGGCCGTGGATACGAGCCCGCGCATGGGCGCCAAACGCCTGGCCGCATGGATCGTCACCCTGGCGGTGCCGCTGGCGCTCGACATGGCCTGGCTCGGCGTCGCCGCCAGGGACATGCACCAGCACGCCATGGGCGGGCGGGCTGGTTGGCGGCGCGGCCGCCTTCGCCTAGAGGAAACGCTCGAGCAGCTTGCGCGAGGTGCGGTCGAGCGTCTTCACGTCGGGAATGCGGAACTGCACGCCGTGCGCGCTCGCGATGAGCAATGCCCCGCCTTCGAGCCGGCGGATGTCTTCCTCGGCCTTGAGCACGAAGCTGGTTTCGCCGCGGTCGGTGCTGATAGTCCAGGTGCTGGGCACGCCGAAGCTCGACACGCCGTGCAGCTTCAGCAGCGTGGGCGCGAAGTCGCGCACCGCGAGGTCTTCGTCGAGCAATGCGCGGGCCTGCGCCGGCAACTGCTCCACGCTGTCGATCCAGACCAGCTCCCGCCCTTCGCTGCCGACCAGCGAAATGCCGTGGCCGGGCGCGCTCAGCGGAAAGGCCCGCACGGGCACGATGCCGGCGTGGCGCTCGCCCTGGGCGTCGATCAGCACGAGGCGGCCGAAGGGGTCGCGTTCCAGTTGGAATGGGTTGCTGCTTGTCATGCGTCACCTGCCGGATGGGCCGCGTGGGTGATGGCGACCGGCGCCTGCGCGCTGGCACGCTCGTCGGCGGCGCCTTCGCTCGCGTCGTCGTCGCCCTGGCGCAGCTGCGCCTGGTAGAGCCGCCAGTAGGCGCCCTGCTTCGCCATCAGCGCGTCGTGCGGGCCGACCTCGACGACCTCGCCGCGGTCCATGACCACGAGGCGGTCTGCCTTGCGCAGCGTCGACAGGCGGTGCGCGATGGCGATGGTGGTGCGGCCCTGCACGAGGTTGTCGAGCGCCTTCTGGATTTCCTTCTCGGTCTCGGTGTCCACGGCCGAAGTGGCCTCGTCGAGGATCAGGATGCGCGGATCGATGAGCAGCGCGCGCGCGATGCTGATGCGCTGGCGCTCGCCGCCCGACAGGCCCTGCCCGCGCTCGCCCACCAGCGAGTCGTAGCCGTGCGGCAGGCGCAGGATGAAGTCGTGCGCATGCGCGGCGCGCGCGGCGGCCACGATCTCCTCGCGCGTGGCGTCGGGCTTGCCGTAGGCGATGTTCTGGGCGATGGTGCCGAAGAACAGGAACGGCTCCTGCAGCACCAGCCCCACGTGGCGGCGGTAGTCGGCCACGGCGAAGCGGCGGATGTCGGTGCCGTCGACCTTGATGGCGCCGTCGGTCACGTCGTAGAAGCGGCAGATCAGGTTGACCAGCGTGCTCTTGCCCGAGCCGCTGTGGCCCACGAGGCCGATCATCTCGCCGGGCTCGATGGTCAGGTCGAGGTCGTGGATGACCGCGCGCGAGCCGTAGCGGAAGCCCAGCCCGCTCATCTCGATGCGCCCCTGCACGCGCTCCACCTTCACCGGGTTGGCGGGCTCGGGCACGTTGCTCACGTGGTCGAGGATGTCGAAGATGCGCTTGGCGCCCGCCGCGGCCTTTTGCGTGACCGAGACGATGCGGCTCATGGAATCGAGCCGGGTGTAGAAGCGCCCGATGTACGCGATGAAGGCGGTGAGCACACCCACCGTGATGCTGCCGCGCGCCACCTGCCAGATGCCGAAGGCCCAGACCACGAGCAGGCCGATCTCGGTGAGCAGCGACACGGTCGGCGTGAACAGCGACCAGGTGCGGTTGAGCTTGTCGTTGACCTGCAGGTTGTAGACGTTGGCGACGCGGAAGCGCTCGGCCTCACGGCGCTCCTGGGCGAAGGCCTTCACCACGCGGATGCCGGGAATGGTGTCGGCCAGCACGTTGGTCACCTCGGACCAGACCCGGTCGATCTTCTCGAAGCCGGTGCGCAGGCGGTCGCGCACGACATGGATCATCCAGGCGATGAAGGGCAGCGGCACCAGCGTGACCACCGCCAGCAGCGGGTTGATGGAGATCAGGATGACCGCGGTCATCACGATCATCAGCACGTCGTTGGCGAAATCGAGCGCGTGCAGCGACAGGAAGACGTTGATGCGGTCGGTCTCGGAGCCGATGCGCGCCATCAGGTCGCCGGTGCGCTTGCCGCCGAAATAGTCCAGCGGCAGGGTCAGCAGGTGTTCGTAGGTGGTGGTGCGCAGGTCGGCGCCGATGCGCTCGGACACCAGCGCCAGCAGGTAAGTGCGCGCCCAGCCCAGCCCCCAGCCGACCAGCGCCGCGATCAGCAGGCCGCCCAGGTACAGGCCCACGCGCATGGTGTCGATCTTCTGGCCGTTCTGGAACGGGATCAGGATGTCGTCCATCAGCGGGATGGTCAGGTACGGCGGAACCAGCGTGGCGGCGGTGGAGAACAGGGTCAGCAGAAACCCTGCGATCAGCTGCTTGCGGTAGGGTTTGGCAAAGCGGCCGAGGCGCAGCAGCACCCAGGTGGAGGGCGGGGTCTGGAGTTCGGTGTCGGCGGAATCCTCGCCGTCGGCCGTCTCCACCGCCTCGGGTGTCTCCTTGGCGACACCCGACATTCGCTGGCCGAACAGCTTCAGAAGCCGCAGCGCCGCGACCTGGCCAGCGAGGGTGTAGCGCCAGCGCGCCAGCCGGCCCGAGGGCCCCGTCAGATCGAGGGTTCCGACGCCCGCGTGGTCGGAAACGCGCAATTCCAGGGCCGCGTCGGTTAGCGGCCACTCACGCCAAGTCCCATCGGGATCGAGCGAAATCAGCTTCCGGTCAGTCAGGGCGACTAGGCCGGAGGCGAAGCGAAGTTGGTCGTCGAGGTCAACCGTCAGTGTTACCAGAACGTTTTCCGCGACTGCGAGGCGGTTTTTCAGTGCTTGTGCTGATGCCGCTTCTGTTTCGCCCTCCCGGGTGCCGACTGGATCGTGATGTTGCATTGTGTTTCTTTGACTCTTGCCCGTCGCGGGCCGCATGGACCGCGTCATGGCGCCCCAGGTCGGGCGCCGATTCTGACCGATAGCCATGGGCGCGCTTGAAGGCGCCGTGGTGCTCGGCCAAAGCACATCGAACGTTTGCATGACCCGTTTCGACGACATCCGCCTGCTGCGCATCAATTATTTGCGCGGCCCCAACCTCTGGACCTACCGTCCGGTCCTCGAAGTCTGGCTCGACCTGGGCCAGCTCGAAGACTACCCCTCCAACAAGATCGACGGCTTCACCGACCGCCTGACCACCCTGCTGCCGGCGCTCATCGAGCACCACTGCGGCGTCGGCGAGCGCGGCGGCTTCATCCAGCGCCTGACCGAAGGCACCTGGTCGGGGCACGTGCTGGAGCACGTCGTCATCGAGCTGCTGAACCTCGCGGGCATGCCGACCGGCTTCGGCCAGACCCGCAGCACCTCGGAACACGGCGTCTACCGCATGGTGTTCCGCGCGCGTGACGAGCAGGTCGCCCGCGTGGCGCTGGCCGAGGGCCACCGCCTGCTGATGGCGGCCATCAACAACGACCCGTTCACCGCCGCCGACGTGCAGAAGGCGGTCGATGCGGTCAAGGCCAAGGTGGAAGACTGCTACCTCGGCCCCAGCACCGCCGCCATCGTGGCAGCCGCCACCGATCGCGGCATTCCCCACATGCGGCTGAACAGCGGCAACCTGGTGCAGCTGGGCTACGGCGCCAACCAGCAGCGCATCTGGACCGCCGAGACCGACTACACCAGCGCCATCGGCGAATCCATCGCCAGCGACAAGGAGCTGACCAAGTCGCTGCTCGCGAGCTGCGGCGTGCCCGTGCCCGAAGGCCAGGTGGTCGCCGATGCCGAAGAGGCCTGGGAAGCCGCCGAGGACATCGGCCTGCCCGTGGTCGTGAAGCCTTCCGACGCGAATCATGGCCGCGGCGTGTCGCTCGAACTGACGACGCGCGAGGAAGTCATGGCCGCCTTCGCGGTCGCCGAGCCCGAGGGCAGCGACGTGATGGTCGAGCGCTTCATCCGCGGCCACGAGCACCGCCTGCTGGTGGTGGGCGGCGAGGTGGTGGCGGCCGCGCGCGGCGAGATCATCACCGTGACCGGCGACGGCAAGGCCAGCGTGCGCGAACTCATCGACAAGCAGCTCAACAGCGACCCGCGCCGCGGCGCCGAGGAAGAGTTCCCGCTCGACGTGATCCTGATCGACACCGACGCCAAGCTGCAGCTCGAACTCAAGCGCCAGGACCTCAGCGCTGACGCCGTGCCCGCCGCCGGCCGCGTGGTCACGATCCAGCGCAACGGCAACATGGCCAACGACTGCACCGACCTGGTCCACCCCGAAGTCGCGCACGCCGCCGTGCTGGCCGCGCGCGTGGTGGGCCTGGACATCGCCGGCATCGACCTGGTGGCGCAGGACATTTCCAAGTCGCTCGGCCCTCAGGGCGGCGCGATCGTCGAAGTCAACGCCGGCCCCGGCCTGCTGATGCACCTGAAGCCGGCCGTCGGCTCGCCGCGCCCGGTGGGCCGCGCGATCTGCGACCACCTGTTCCCCAACGACGCGCCCGGGCGCATTCCCGTGGTCGGCGTGGCCGGCTCGCGCGACACCGCCGTGCTGGCGCGCCTGGTGGCCTGGCTCATCAACCTGGGCGGCCGCCACACCGGCCTGGCCTGCCGCGACGGCCTGTTCCTCGAGCGCCGCCGCGTCGACGCGCGCGACAGCGCCAACTGGGAAGCGGGCCACCGCCTGCTGGTGAACCGCGCCGTGCAGGCCGTGGTGATCGAGAACGGCGCCGAGACCATCCTGCGCGACGGTCTCCCGTACGACCGCTGCGAAGTCGGCATCGTCACGGACCTCGACGGCTGCGAAGCGCTGGCCGACTACGACATCACCGAGAGCGACCAGATGGTCAAGGTGCTGCGCACGCAGGTCGACGTGGTGCTGCCCGAGGGCACGGCCGTGCTGAACGCCGCCGATGCGCGCGTGGCCGGCCTCGCGCCGTTGTGCGACGGCGCCGTCATCCTCTACTCGGCCGACGCGCAGGCCCCCGCGCTCGCCACGCACCAGAGCGCCGGCGGCAAGGCCGTGCTCGTGCGGCAAGACCGCGTGGTGCTGGCCAACGGCACCAGCGAATCGTTCCTGCCGGGCCTCGGCCGCCTGACCGTGTGGCGCGCCACCCATGCCGGCGTGAGCCTCGAAAGCCTGCTGGCTGCCGTGGCCGCGGCCTGGGCCATGGGCATTCCGCTCAACCTGATCGGCGCCGGCGTCGAAGCCTTCGAGGCCGACCTGCAGGCCGCGCTGGCCTCGCTGCAGCTCTCGCAGACCCAGCCTCTCCAACCCCAATTCGTCTGAGGCATCCTCGCCTCGCCAGATAGACAGCAGCAGCTCTCGCAGCCCCATGAAAGTCACCCGCACCCGAGCCCTTCGCGGGCCCAATCTCTGGAGCCGCCATACCGCCATCGAGGCGGTCGTGGCCTGCCAGGGCGACGAGAACGCCATCAGCAAGCTGAGCGGTTTCGAAGACCGCCTGCGCGCGCGCTTCCCGACCATCGGCGAACTGCACCCGATGGTGCTGGGCCAGCCGCTGGCGCTGGCCCACGTGCTGGAGAACGCCGCCGTCGCGCTGCAGGCCCAGGCCGGCTGCGCGGTCAACTTCGGCCACACCTCTCCCACCGTGGAAGAAGGCGTCTACCAGGTCCTGTTCCAGTACACCGAGGAGGCCGTGGGCCGCCGCGCCGCCGAGCTGGCCGAGGAGCTGATCGTCGCCGCCCAGAACGACACGCCCTTCGACGCCGAAGCCGCCATCGCCGAGCTGCGCGACCTCGACGAATCCGAGCGCCTGGGTCCGAGCACCGGTTCCATCGTCGATGCGGCCGTGGCGCGCGGCATTCCGTTCCGCCGCCTCACGCGCGGCAGCCTGGTGCAGTTCGGCTGGGGTTCGAAGCAGCGCCGCATCCAGGCCGCCGAGGTCGACAGCACCAGCGGCGTGGCCGAATCGATCGCGCAGGACAAGGAGCTGACCAAGCAATTGCTCAACGCCGCCGGCGTGCCCGTGCCGCTGGGCCGCCCCGTGAGCAGCGCCGAAGACGGCTGGGCCGCCGCCAACGAGATCGGCCTGCCGGTCGTGGTGAAGCCGCAGGACGGCAACCAGGGCAAGGGTGTGACGGTCAACATCAACTCGCGCGAGGAGCTGTTCGCGGCCTACGAATCGGCCGCGGTCTACGGCGAGGTGATGGTCGAGAAGTTCCTGCCCGGCTTCGACTTCCGCCTGCTGGTGGTGGGCGACCGCCTCGTGGCCGCCGCGCGCCGCGATCCGCCGCAGGTGATCGGCGACGGCAGCTCCACCGTGCGCCAGCTGGTCGACACGGTGAACCTCGACCCGCGCCGCGGCGAGGGCCATGCCACCTCGCTCACCAAGATCCGCCTGGACGACATCGCCATCGGCCGGCTCGAATCGCAGGGCCTCACGCCCGACAGCGTGCCCGCGCGCGGCCAGCGCGTGGTGCTGCGCAACAACGCCAACCTGTCCACCGGCGGCACCGCCACCGACGTGACCGACACCGTGCACCCCGAAGTCGCGGCGCGCGCCGTCGACGCGGCGCAGATGGTCGGCCTGCACATCTGCGGCGTCGACATGGTGTGCGAGAACGTGCTGCGCCCGCTCGAGGAACAGCACGGCGGCGTGGTGGAAGTGAATGCCGCCCCCGGCCTGCGCATGCACATCTCGCCTTCGTTCGGCCGCGGCCGCGCGGTCGGCGAGGCGGTCATGGACACGCTCTTCGCCCATGGCGACGACGGCCGCATTCCCGTGGTGGCCGTCACCGGCACCAACGGCAAGACCACCACCGCGCGCCTGATCAACCACCTGCTCGCATCGAGCGGCCTGCGCACCGGCATGACCAACACCGACGGCGTGTACGTCGACGGCCGCCAGACCGACAGCGGCGACTGCAGCGGCCCCAAGAGCGCGCGCAACGTGCTGATGCACCCCGACGTCGACGCGGCCGTGTTCGAAGTGGCGCGCGGCGGCATCCTGCGCGAGGGCCTGGGCTTCGACCGCTGCCAGGTGGCCGTGGTCACCAACATCGGCAGCGGCGACCACCTGGGCCTGAACTACATCACCACCGTGGAAGACCTCGCGGTGCTCAAGCGCGTGATCGTGCGCAACGTGGCGCCCGACGGCTACGCGGTGCTCAACGCGGCCGACGCGAACGTCGCCGCCATGGCCGCGGGCTGCCCCGGCCACGTGATCTTCTTCACCGCCGACCGCATGCACCCGGTGATGGCCACGCACCGCGCGCAGGGCAAGCGCACCGTGTACGTCGACCAGGACACGCTGGTGGCCGCCGAAGGCTCGTGGCGCGAGCGCATTCCGCTGCGCGACGTGCCCATCACGCGCGGCGGCAGCATCGGCTTCCAGGTCGACAACGTGATGGCCGCCGTGGCTGCCGCGTGGGGCGTGGGCCTCGACTGGGACACCATCCGCAGCGGCCTCGCGAGCTTCATGAACGACGCGGCCGGCGTGCCCGGGCGCTTCAACGTCATGGACTACCGCGGCGCGACCGTGATCGCCGACTACGGCCACAACACCGACGCCATGCGCGCGCTGGTGTCGGCCGTGGACACCATGCCGGCGAAGAAGCGCTCGGTGGTCATCAGCGGCGCGGGGGACCGGCGCGACTCCGACATCCGCGACCAGACGGCCATCCTCGGCGAAGCCTTCGACGACGTGATCCTGTACCAGGATGCGGCCCAGCGCGGCCGTGCCGACGGCGAAGTCATGGCGCTGCTGCGCCAGGGCCTGCAGGGCGCGGCCCGCACGCGCTACGTCGACGAGATCCGCGGCGAGTTCGTGGCCATCGACGCCGCGCTGGCGCGCCTGCAGCCGGGCGATCTCTCGCTGATCCTCGTCGACCAGGTCGAGGAAGCGCTCGCTCACCTGGCCCAGCGCATCGCCGCCGGCTGAAGCCGGCCTTGCCGGACACGTCCCACACGCAGGGGCGAGTCCGGCCCGTTCGGCGGCGTGCGGCTGTCCCACAGCCACCGCCCGCCCCCGACAGCACACTGAGGCTCCGGTCACGCACCCTCCTGGAGGGGCGTGCATTCACAGGAGCCCTCATGAGAACAAGCCTTCGTTCCATTCTTTCCGCCACGGCACTCTTCGCCGCCAGTGGCTTCATCGCCTTCGGCGCGCAGACCGCCAGCGCACAGGCCGCAGGCAGCGCAGGCAGCGACGCCCGCATGCAGAAGGAGCGCGCGGCCTGCGACGGCGTACAGCAGGACCGCGCAGCCTGCCTGCGCGAAGCCGGCGCCGCGCGCCAGGAAGCCGGGCGCGGCGGACTCACCAGCCCCAGCCCCGCGCGGGAACAGGTCAATTCGCTCGCGCGCTGCAGCGAACTCCCCGCCGCCGAACAGCCCGACTGCGAAGCCCGCATCAAGGGCGGCCCGCGCACCACCACCGAAGGCAGCGTGATGGGCGGCGGCGTGATCCGCGAGACCGTGACGCCGCTTCCGCCTCAACCTGCGCCGGCGCGTTGATACGTCGATACAAGCGGCAGGGTCAATGCGTGAACCCGGGCCGCTGCGCACAGTCCAACTTCTCCCTGGTCATCCAGCTCACCTCAAGGAGTCATACATGAAAAGCAACAAGCGTTCGATGCTCTTCACCGTGCTCGCCGTCGGGGCGCTGACAGTCTCAGCCGCCGCCTCGGCCGCCCCGCCCAAGCGCGGTGAGTCTTCCAGCACCTATCAGCAGGAACTCGCCGTCTGCGGCCACAACCAGCAGGACCGCGCCGCCTGCATCCGCGAAGCCGGCGCCGCACGCCAGGCCGCTGCACAAGGCGGCCTGACCAGCGCGCCCGACTACCGCGCCAATGCGCTCGCGCGCTGCGGCCTGCAGCAGCCCGCCGACCGCGCCGCCTGCGAGGCGCGCGTGCTCGGCAGCATGGGCAACACCACGGCCAGCGTGGACGGCAGCGTGATGGGCGGCGGCGTGATCCGCGAATCGGTCACCACCACCGTGGTGCCGCTGCCAGCGCCGGCGCCCGTGATGGAGCCGCAGCCGACGCCCATGCCCCGGCCGATGCCGGCTCCCATGCGCTGATCGGCTAGCAGGCTTCAGCAAGCAGGGGCATCGCCATTTCCACGGGGATGGCGATGCCCTTACTGTCATATTTCTGTCATAAAAGCCCGCAGGCTGCTAGCTATAGTTCCCGGTCCCTGCCTACCGAGGAACCCTTTTTCATGAATGCCATCAAGGTCGCTCGCCGATTCATCGAAACGGACCCGGCCAACGAATCGGCCAAGATCCTGGCCCAGCTCGTGCTGGCCCTCGAGTCCGAACGCAGCTTCGAACTCATCACGCTTTACGAACTCGACTACAAGAGCTTCCAGCTCGCCATGGACATCCTGAAGGAGTGGCGCCTGGACCGCTACTACGCCAGCAAGTCCAAGCTGTTCGACCTGTCGCTGCAGGTCAGCGAACTCGAAGAAAACGCAAAGGGTGCGAAAGAAGCGAACCCCAGCGAAGCCAAGGCCTGAGCGGCCTCAGCTTCTGTCTCTGTTCAGCGCGGCGGTGCCGTCGCGCTGTCCTTCCCTCTCTTTTTCTCTCCGCTACTTCCCCCAGCGCAGCACCAGCGGATCGAGCCGCTTGGCGGTTTCGATCAGGCCCGCGCGCGTGTCGGGGTGCATCGCCGGCAAGGGGTGCCGCGGTGCCTCGCAGGCGATCACGCCGCCTTCCTTCATCAGCGACTTGCAGGCCAGCAGACCCGCCTGGCGGTTCTCGTAGTTGATGAGCGGCAGCCACTGCTGATAAAGCGCAAAGGCCTTGTCGCTGTCGCCTAAGCGGTGCGCCTCGATGATCGGGCGGATGCCGTCCGGATAACCGCCTCCCGTCATCGAGCCTGTTGCGCCGGCATCGAGGTCAGGCATCAGCGTGATGGCTTCCTCGCCGTCCCACGGGCCCTCGATCGCATCGCCGCCCAGGCGGATCAGCTCCCGCAGCTTCGATGCGGCACCGGGCGTCTCGATCTTGAAGTACGCCACCTGCTCGATCTCCTTCGCCATGCGCGCGAGGAACGGCGCCGACAGCACCGTGCCGCTGGCCGGCGCGTCCTGGATCATGATGGGAATGTCCACCGCGTCCGACAGCCGCGCATAGAACTCGTAGATCTGCGGCTCGGGCACGCGGAAGGTGGCGCCGTGATAGGGCGGCATCACCATCAGCATCGCCGCGCCCATGTCCTGCGCGCGGCGGCTGCGCTCGGCACAGACCTTGGTGCTGTAGTGCGTGGTGGTCACGATCACTGGCACGCGGCCCTTCACGTGTTCGAGGATGGTGCGGGTGAGCACCTCGCGCTCCTCGTCGGACAGCACGAACTGCTCCGAGAAGTTCGCCAGGATGCAAAGCCCGTCGGAACCCGCTTCGATCATGAAGTCGACGCAGCGCTTCTGGCTTTCGAGATCGAGCGCGCCCTGTTCGGTGAAGGTGGTGGGCACCACCGGGAAGATGCCGCGGTATCTGGGGGTCATAGTGTCTGGGGATGGATCAGTGTGAATGGCGGGGAACGGCCGCGCCGCGGCAGCCGACCAGGAAGTCGAAGTCGCAGCCCTCGTCGGCCTGCAGCACGTGGTTGACGTAGAGCTTCTGGTAGCCGCCGCCGCGCGTGCTCATCGGCTGCTTGTCGGACGCTGTGAGCGAAGCCAGGCGCGAAGCGAGCTCCTCGTCGCTGATGTCGAGGTGCAGGCGGCCAGCGTCGCAGTCGAGCTCGATCCAGTCGCCGTCGCGCACCGCCGCCAGCGGCCCGCCGTCGGCCGCCTCGGGCGCGACGTGCAGCACCACGGTGCCATAGGCCGTGCCGCTCATGCGCGCGTCGGAGATGCGCACCATGTCCTTGATGCCCTGGCGCAGCAGCTTCGGCGGCAGCCCCATGTTGCCGACCTCGGCCATGCCGGGGTAGCCCTTGGGGCCGCAGTTCTTCATCACGAGGATCGAGCTGGCATCGACGTCGAGGTTCTCGTCAACGATGCGCTCCTTGTAGTGCTCCAGGTTCTCGAACACCACCGCGCGCCCGCGGTGCTTCAGCAGCTCCGGCGACGCGGCCGAGGGCTTGAGCACCGCGCCGCGCGGCGAGAGATTGCCGCGCAGGATGCGGATGCCGCCGTCGGCGATCAACGGCTTGTCGAGCGGACGGATCACCTCGTCGTCGAGGCTGGGCGCATCGCGCACGTTGTCCCAGAGCGACTGGCCGTTCACCGTGAGCGCGCCGGGGTGCGGCAGCAGGTTGGCTTCGCCGAGCCGGCGCAGCACCGCGGGCAGGCCGCCCGCGTAATAAAACTCCTCCATCAGGAAGCGGCCCGATGGCATCAGGTCGACGATGGTCGGCGTGTTGCTGCCGATGCGCGTCCAGTCTTCCAGCTCCAGCTCGACGCCGATGCGCCCGGCGATCGCCTTCAGGTGGATCACCGCGTTGGTCGATCCGCCGATGGCTGCGTTCACGCGGATCGCGTTCTCGAAGGCCTCGCGCGTGAGGATCTTCGACAGCGTGAGCCCCTCCTTCGCCATCTCCACGGCGCGCATGCCCGACATCTGCGCGAGCACGTAGCGCCGCGCGTCGACCGCCGGAATCGCCGCGTTGTGCGGCAGCGAGGTACCCAGCGCCTCGGCCATGCAGGCCATCGTCGAGGCCGTGCCCATGGTGTTGCAGGTGCCGGCCGAGCGCGACATGCCGCCTTCGGCCGAGAGGAACTGGTGCAGGTTGATCTCGCCCGCCTTCAGAGATTCGTGCAGCTGCCACACGGCCGTGCCCGAGCCGATGTTCTTGCCCTCGAGCTTGCCGTTGAGCATCGGCCCGCCGGTGACCACGATGGCCGGGATGTCGCAGCTGGCCGCGCCCATCAGCAGCGCGGGCGTGGTCTTGTCGCAGCCCGTGAGCAGCACCACCGCATCGACCGGATTGCCGCGAATCGCTTCTTCCACGTCCATGCTCGCGAGGTTGCGCGTGAGCATCGCGGTGGGCCGCAGGTTCGATTCGCCGTTGGAGAACACCGGGAACTCCACCGGGAAGCCGCCCGCCTCCGAGATGCCGCGCTTCACGTGCTCGGCGATCTTGCGGAAGTGCGCGTTGCAGGGCGTGAGCTCCGACCAGGTGTTGCAGATGCCGATGATCGGGCGGCCATCGAATTCATGGTCCGGGATGCCCTGGTTCTTCATCCAGCTTCGGTACATGAAGCCATTCTTGTCGGCCGAGCCGAACCATTCGGTCGAGCGCAGTTTCTTCGGAGGGGTGTCCGGCATGCGAGTTGTCCTGAGGGGAGAGAGGGAGAAAAAAGAAGGTCAGCGCCGTGGCGTGCGCGACGTGAAGAAGCGCTGCAGCAGGCAGAACACGAACAGCAGCGCGCCGACGACGATGCGCGTCCACCACGAGCTCAGCGTGCCGTCGAAGGAAATGAGCGTCTGGATGATGCCCAGCATCAGCACGCCGAAGAGCGTGCCCGCCACGTAGCCCACGCCTCCGGTGAGCAGCGTGCCGCCGATCACCACCGCCGCGATCGCGTCGAGCTCCAGCCCGACCGCATGCAGGCCGTAGCCCGAGAGCATGTAGAAAGTGAAGATCACGCCCGCGAGCGCCGAGCAGAAGCCCGAGAGCGTGTACACGCCGATCAGCGTGCGCCGCACCGGCAGGCCCATCAGGGTTGCCGACTGCTCGCTGCCGCCGATGGCGTACACCGCGCGCCCGAACGGAGTGCAGTGCGCAAGGAAGATCGCCGCCAGCAGCACCGCGATGGCGATCACCGCGCTGATGGACACCGACGCCTCGCCCCAGATGGGAATGCGGATCTGCGAGACCTCCGAGTAGAACTCGTTGGTGATGCTGATCGAGTCGATGCTGATGAGGTAGCAAAGCCCCCGCGCCAGGAACATGCCCGCCAGAGTGACGATGAAGGGCTGCAGCCTGAAGCGCTCGATGAGCACGCCCATGAAGGCGCCGAATGCCGTGCCCATCGCCAGCACCAGCGGAATCACGATGCCGGGGCTCCAGCCGTGCTTCTCGACCAGCGAGGCCGACACCATGGTGGTGAGCGCGATCACCGATCCCACCGAGAGGTCGATGCCGCCGGAGAGGATCACGAAGGTCATGCCCACCGCCACGACGATGAGGAAGGCGTTGTCGATCAGCAGGTTGAGGAAGACCTGCGCCGAGAAGAAGCCGTCGTAGAACACCGAACCCAGCGTGGCCACCAGCACGAACAGCGAGACGGTCGCCGCCAACGGCAGGTACTTGGGATTGAGCCCCCTCTTGCCCCCTCTCCCGTGCGCGGGAGAGGGTTGGGGTGAGGGTGCAACCTCGATCACCGCGCTCATGCCTTCGCTCCTTCATGCGCCGGCCGCTGCACCAGCGTGCGAACCTGCGACCTGAACTCCGGCGACTGCAGCAGCATCACCACGAACACCACGCCCGCCTTCACCACCAGGTTGATCTCCGGCGGCACGCCCAGCGAGTAGATCGCGTAGGTCAGCGTCTGGATGATGAGCGCGCCGATCACGCTGCCCACGAGGCTGAAGCGCCCGCCCGTGAGCGCGGTTCCGCCGAGCGTCACTGCGAGGATCGCGTCGAGCTCGATGAGCTGGCCCGCGTTGTTGCCGTCCGCGCTCTTGACGTTGGAGCTGATGAGAAGCCCCGCCACGCCCGCGCAAGCGCCGCAGAAGGCGTACGCCCCCACGATCAGCCGCCGCGCCTGCACCCCCGCCACGCGCGCCGCCGTCGGGTTGATGCCCACGGCCTGGATGAAAAGCCCGAGTGCGGTGCGCGTGATGGCGAGATACAGCAGCACGAACACCGCCCCTACGATGAACAGCGAGAACGGCAGCCCCAGCAGGTAACCGCTGCCGAGGAAGAAGAAGGGCTTGTAGTAGATGGTGATGATCTGCCCGTCGGCGATCAGCTGCGCGATGCCACGGCCTGCCACCATCAGGATCAGCGTCGCGATGATCGGCTGCATGCCCACCTTCGCCACCAGCAGGCCGTTCCACAGCCCGCACACCAGCGCGATGCCGATGGCCGCGAGGATCGCGAGCGGCATCGGAAAGCGGCTCGTATCGCTGGACACCGATCCGCCGATCATCCACGCCGCGAGCGCCGCCGCGATGGCCACCACGGCGCCCACCGAGATGTCGATGCCGCGGGTGGCGATCACCAGAGTCATGCCAAGCGACACCAACACCAGCGGTGCGGCGCGGTTGAGGATGTCGACGAGGCTGCCGTAGAGATGGCCTTCGCGCCATTCGAGGTGCAGGAAGCTGGCGTTGAAGACGGTGTTCACCGCCAGCAGGAGCAGCAGTGTGACGATGGGCCAGGCGAGGCGGTGATGCATCGCGGCCGAGATGGGGTTCCTGGGGTTCGTCATGCCGCGGCAATCATTTCGTACACCTCGTCCTCGGTCGAGCCGCCCGGCAGCTCGCCCACCTTCTTCCTGTCGCGCAGCACCACGATGCGATGCGCCACGCGCACCACCTCGCTCATCTCCGAGGAGATGAAGATCACCGCCATGCCGGCCTTCGCCAGCCGCAGGATCTCTTCCATGATCTCCTGCTTGGCCGCCACGTCGATGCCGCGCGTGGGCTCGTCGAGGATCAGCAGGCGCGGCTCGGTTGCGAGCCAGCGCGCGATCACGGCCTTCTGCTGGTTGCCGCCCGAGAGCAGCCCGATCGGCGTCTCGACGCTCGCCGTCTTGATGCCGAGCGATGCGACGAATTTCTCCGCCATCGCCGTCTGCTCCGCATGCGAGAGAAAACGCTTCGTGCCCAGCCGTGCCTGCAGCGCCAGCGCGATGTTCTCGCGCACCGACAGCTCGGCGACGATGCCGTCCGTCTTGCGCTCCTCGGGGCACAGCGCCAGGCCTTCACGGATCGCGTCGGACGGATTCGAGAAACTGAGGCTGCGGCCGTCGACCTTGAGCACGCCGCGGTCCGGCGTCTCCAGCCCGAACAGCAGCCGCGCGAGCTCCGTGCGGCCGGCGCCGAGCAGGCCCGCGATGCCGACGACCTCGCCCGCGCGCACGCGCAGGTCGGTCGCCTGCAGCTGGCCTGCCTGCCCGAGCCCCTCGATCTGGAGCAGCGCGGGCGCGGCCTCGTCGAACGCAGGCAGCGCGGCCGGCCGTGCCGACTGCGCCGCGAGCTCGCGCCCGAGCATCGCGGCGATCAGCGCCTGCGGCCCGAGGTCGGCCGCCTTCCACTCGCCGATCCATGCGCCGTTGCGCAGCACCGTGATGCGGTCCGACACCGCGTACATCTGGTTGAGGAAGTGAGTCACGAAGACGATGGCCAGCCCCTCGGCGCGCAGCCGCCGCAGCACGTCGAAGAGCTTCTCGACCTCGTCGTCGTCGAGGCTGGAGGTGGGCTCGTCGAGGATCAGCACCTTCGACGACACGCCCAGCGCCCGCGCGATGGCCACCATCTGCTGCACCGCCACCGAGTAGCTCGACAGCAGCCGGGTCACGTCGATGTCGAGCCCGATGCGCGCCAAGAGCTCTTCGGCGCGCCGGTTCACCGCGGCCCAGTCGATGCGGAAGCCCTGCGCCACGCCCTTGCGCGGATAGCGCCCGGCGAACACGTTCTCCGCCACCGAGAGGTTCGGACACAGGTTCACTTCCTGGTAGACGGTGCTGATGCCCAGCTTCTGCGCCTCCAGCGGCGAATGGGCCCGGATCGGCTTGCCCTCGAGCAGCATCTCGCCGCCGCTGGACGGCAGCACGCCGGTGAGCACCTTGATCAGCGTCGACTTGCCCGCGCCGTTCTGCCCCATGAGCGCGTGGATCTCGCCCGGATACAGGTCGAGCCGCACGTCGCGCAGCACCGGGATGCCGCCGAACTGCTTGTGGATGCCCCGGAGCTGGAGAACGGGGCCGGAGCTGGGGCTTGCGTCTGCCATGTGCCGTGCGTCACTTGTTCTTGTTGTAGACGTCGATGAACACCGCCGCCAGCAGCACCAGTCCCTTGATGACCTGCTGGTAGTCGATGCCGATGCCCAGGATCGACATGCCGTTGTTCATCACGCCCATGATGAAGGCGCCGATCACCGCGCCCATCACCTTGCCCACGCCGCCCGAAGCCGAGGCGCCGCCGATGAAGCAGGCCGCGATCACGTCGAGCTCGAAGCCCAGGCCGGCCTTGGGCGTGGCGGTGTTGAGCCGCGCCGCGAACACCAGGCCCGCCAGCGCCGCCAGCGCGCCCATGTTCACGAAGGTGAGGAACGCGAGCCGCTGCGTCTTCACGCCCGACAGGCGCGCCGCCTTCTCGTTGCCGCCCAGCGCGTAGATGCGCCGCCCGACGGTGGTGCGGTTGGTGACGAAGTCGTACACCACGATCAGCACCGCCATCACGATCAGCACGTTGGGCAGGCCCTTGTATGTCGACAGCAGGTAGCTGAAGAACAGGATGATGGCCGCGAAGAACAGGTTCTTCACCAGGAAGAAGGCGTAGGGCTCCTGCTCCATGCCGTGCGCCGCCAGCTTGGCGCGCCCGCGCATCTTGAAGAACACCAGCGCCACGGCGGCCAGCGCGCCCACGATCAGCGAGGTGGTGCGGAAGGCGTCGCCGCCCAGCGGGTCGGGAATGAAGCCCGAGCTCAACCGCTGGAACTCCACCGGGAACGGCCCTACCGACTGCCCCGCCAGCAGCGCCAGCGTGAGCCCCTTGAACACCAGCATGCCCGCGAGCGTGACGATGAAAGAAGGGATCTTGCGGAAGGCCACGAACCAGCCCTGTGCCGCGCCGATGACCGCGCCCGCGAGGATGCTCACCAGCGCCGTCGGCACGAAGTGCCAGTCGTACTCCACCATCAGCACCGCCGCCAGCGCGCCGATGAAGCCGCACACCGAGCCCACCGACAGGTCGATGTGCCCCGCCACGATCACCAGCAGCATGCCCAGCGCCATGATGACCACGTAGCTGTTCTGCAGCAGCAGGTTGGTGAGGTTCAGCGGCCGCAGCAGCGTGCCGTCGGTCAGCACCTGGAACAGCACCATGATCGCGACCAGCGAGATCAGCATGCCGTATTCGCGCAGGTTGTTCTTCAGGAAGCCGGCATGCAGCTTCGCCGACGCCCCCTCCGCCACGGGCACGGCGGTCTTCACCGTATTGACTTCAGGCTGGGACATGGACGGAACTCCCCGAACTCACGATGGCATGCATGATGCGCTCCTGCGAGGCTTCTGCAGCCGGAAACTCGGCGACGAAGCGCCCCTCGTTCATCACGTAGATGCGGTCGCACATGCCGAGCAGCTCCGGCAGTTCGGAAGAAATCATGAGAATGCCCTTGCCCTCGCTGGCAAGCCTGTCAATGATGGTGTAGATCTCGTACTTGGCGCCCACGTCGATGCCGCGCGTGGGCTCGTCGAGGATCAGCAGCTCGGGCTTCGTGAAGAGCCACTTGCTCAACACCACCTTCTGCTGGTTGCCGCCTGAAAGGTTGACCACCAACTGCTCGATGCCCGAGCAGCGGATGTTGAGCGCCTTGCGGTACTCGTTGGCCACCTTGAACTCGCGCCCGTGGTCGATCACCGACTTGTCGGCGATCGCATCCAGGTTCGCGAGGCTGATGTTCTTGCGGATGTCTTCCTCCAGCACCAGCCCGAGCCCCTTGCGGTCTTCGGTGACGTAGGCGATGCCGTGGTCGATGGCCTTGCGCACCGTGCTCACGTCTACCGGCTTGCCGTGCATGAACACCGAGCCGCTGATGCGCTGGCCGTAGGACTTGCCGAAGACGCTCATGGCCAGCTCGGTGCGGCCCGCGCCCATGAGGCCCGCGATCCCGACGATCTCGCCCTGGCGCACATTCAGGCTCACGCCCTTGATCTGCTCGCGGTCGGCGTGCAGCGCGTGGTGCACGCGCCAGTCGCGCACCTCGAACACCGTCTGCCCGATCTTCGGATCGCGCTGTGGATAGCGGTGCGCCATGTCGCGCCCGACCATGCCGCGGATGATGCGGTCCTCGCTGATCGGCTGGCCACGGCAGTCCATGGTCTCCACGGTCGCGCCGTCGCGCAGCACAGTGATGGAGTCGGCCACCTTGGCGATCTCGTTGAGCTTGTGCGAGATGAGGATCGACGCGATGCCCTGGCGCTTGAGCTCCAGCAGCAGCATCAGCAGCGCGTCGCTGTCGTTCTCGTTGAGGCTGGCGGTGGGCTCGTCGAGGATCAGCAGCTTCACCTCCTTGGCCAGCGCCTTGGCGATTTCCACCAGCTGCTGCTTGCCCACGCCCAGGTCGGTCACCAGCGTGGTGGGCGGCTCCTTCAGGCCCACCTTGGCGAGCAGCTCGCGCGTTCTCGCATAGGCGGCGAACCAGTCGATCACGCCCGCGCCGTTGGCAAGCTCGTTGCCGAGGAAGATGTTCTCTGCAATGGACAGCAGCGGCACCAGCGCCAGCTCCTGGTGGATGATGATGATCCCGAGCTTCTCGCTGTCGGCGATGCCCCTGAAGCGGCGCTCCTCGCCCTCGAAGAAGATCTCGCCGGTGTACGAGTCGCACGGGTAGACGCCGCTCAAGACCTTCATGAGCGTCGACTTGCCCGCGCCGTTCTCGCCGACCACCGCGTGGATCTCCCCGGCGCGCACGCTGAGGTTGACGTTGCTCAGCGCCTTCACGCCGGGGAACGTCTTGGTGATGCCGCGCATCTCGAGGATGGCGCCGGCACCGTCGCTGCTGCCCTGCATGCTCACTTGATCTGGCTTTCCTTGTAGTAGCCGCTGTCGACCAGCACCTGCTTCCAGTTCGATGCATCCACGCTCACCGGCTTCAGCAGGTACGAGGGCACGACCTTGATGCCGTTGTTGTAGGTCTTGGTGTCGTTCACCTCGGGCGTCTTGCCCGAGAGCATCGCGTCCACCATCGACACGGTCACCTTGGCCAGCTCGCGCGTGTCCTTGAACACGGTCGAGGTCTGCTCCTTGCGCAGGATCGACTTCACCGAGGGGATCTCGGCGTCCTGCCCCGACACGATGGGCATCGGCTGCGAGGCCGAGCCGTAGCCCACGCCCTTGAGCGACGAAAGAATGCCGATGGACAGGCCGTCGTACGGCGACAGCACCGCGTCGACGCGGTCCTTGGTGTAGAAGGCCGACAGCAGGTTGTCCATGCGCGCCTGCGCCACCGCGCCGTCCCAGCGCAGCGTGCCGACCTTGTCCATGCCCATCTGCTTGCTGCGCACCACCAGCTTGCCGCTCCTGATGTAGGGGTCGAGCACCGACATCGCGCCGTTGTAGAAGAAGAAGGCGTTGTTGTCGTCGGGCGAGCCGCCGAACAGCTCGATGTTGAACGGACCCTTGCCGCTCTTCAGGCCCAGCGCCGCCTCGATCGACTGCGCCTGCAGCACGCCGACCTGGAAGTTGTCGAAGGTGGCGTAGTAGTCGACGTTCTTCGAGCCCTTGATGAGCCGGTCGTAGGCGATGACCTTCACGCCCTTGTCGGCCGCCTTCTGCAGCACGTCCGACAGCGTGGTGCCGTCGATGGCCGCGATGACCAGCACCTTCGAGCCCTTGGTCACCATGTTCTCGATCTGCGCGAGCTGGTTCGGAATGTCGTCTTCGGCGTACTGCAGGTCGGTCTTGTAGCCCTTGTCCTTGAAGTACTTGACCATGTTGGCGCCGTCGGCGATCCAGCGCGCCGACGATTTGGTGGGCATGGAGATGGCGATCAGGCCCTTGTCCTGCGCGCTGGCCAGCGGCGAGAAGCCGACGATGGCCAGTGCGACGCCTGCGAGCGATGCCTTGAGGAAGTTGCGTTTCATGGTTCGATCCGTTTTTTCAATGGGTGCTGTATCTTTTCCAGGAACACCGCGGAACCGGCTTTGCCGGGCCGCAGGTGTTGCCCCCGGCGAGGGGGGTGGCGAAGCGGACACGAAGTGCCGCGCAGCCTGGGGGAGTACTCAATACTTCCGGTTGGGGAATTCCTTTGCCGCGACTTCCATCGGGAAGATGCTCTCGACCGTCACGATGCGCTTGGGCAGCGTCTTGCCGTCCTTGATGTCCTTCACCGCCTGCATCAGCTGCGGGCCGAGCAGCGGGCTGCACTCCACCGACACGTTGAGCTTGCCGGCGATCATGGCCTCGAAGGCGCCCTTCACGCCGTCGATGGAGATGATCACGATGTCCTTCGCGGGCTTCAGGCCGGCTTCCTCGATGGCCTGGATCGCGCCGATGGCCATGTCGTCGTTGTGCGCGTAGAGCACATTGATCTTCTTGCCCTCGGCCTTCAGGAACGCTTCCATCACCTCCTTGCCCTTGGCGCGCGTGAAGTCGCCGGTCTGCGAGCGGATGATCTTGAACTTCGGGTCGGCCTTGATGATTTCCTCGAAGCCCTTCTTGCGGTCGATGGCCGGTGCCGAGCCCACGGTGCCCTGCAGCTCGACGATGTTCACGTCGCCCTTCTGGTCCTTCATCTTCTCCACCAGCCAGCGGCCGGCCTTGCGGCCTTCCTCGGTGAAGTCGGAGCCCATGAAGGTCACGTAGAGCGAATCGTCCTTGGTGTTGACGGAGCGGTCGGTCAGCACCACCGGGATCTTCGCGGCCTTGGCCTCGCGCAGCACCGTTTCCCAGCCCGACTCGACCACCGGCGAGAAGGCGATCACGTCCACCTTCTGCGCGATGTACGAGCGGATGGCCTTGATCTGGTTCTCCTGCTTCTGCTGCGCATCGGAGAACTTGAGCTCGATGCCGGCCTCCTTGGCGGAGGACTTGATCGACTCGGTGTTGGCGGTGCGCCATTCGCTCTCGGCGCCCACCTGCGCGAAGCCGAGCACCAGCTTCTTCTGCGCGAGTACGGAAGCGGGCAGCAGTCCGCCGAGCGCGGCGGCGGCCAGGGCGGTGTTGAGGGTGCGGCGATTCATGGTCATGGGAATGTCTCCTTCTTGATGATTCCGAGGATTTGCCTGTCGGCGTTGCTGTTGACGTAGTGAAACCCCGTCCGGCTCAGGCCAGCATGTAGCCGGTCTTCACCGTCGTGTAGAACTCCGCGGCGTGGCGCCCTTGTTCGCGCGGCCCGTAGCCCGACCCCTTGCGGCCGCCGAAGGGCACGTGGAAGTCCACCCCCGCGGTCGGCAGATTGACCATCGTCATGCCGACCACGGCATGGCGCCTGAAATGCATCGCGTGCTTCAGCGAATTGGTGCAGATGCCCGCGCACAGGCCGAAGGGCGTGTCGTTGCACAGCGCGAGCGCCTCGTCGTAGTCGTCGGCGCGCAGCACGCAGGCCAGCGGGCCGAAGATCTCCTCGCGCGCGATGCGGTGCGAGGGCTTGGCGAGGAAGAGCGCAGGGCTGATGTAGTGGCCGGTGGTGGCGCGCTCCAGCGCCTCGCCGCCCCACACGTGCTCGGCGCCTTCTTCGCGTGCGGTGTCGACCCAGGCGAGATCCTGTGCGAAGCGCTCTTCGTCGACCACGGGACCGATATCGACGCCGCGCTCCAGCGCGTGGCCGATCTTCAGTGTCTTCAGGCGCTGGCGCAGCTTGGCCACAAAGGCGTCGTGCACCGCCGATTCGACGATGAGCCGGCTCGACGCGGTGCAGCGCTGGCCCGCGGAAAAATATGCGCCCTGCACGGCGCAGTCGACGGCACGGTCGAGGTCGGCATCGGCCAGCACCACCAGCGCGTTCTTGCCACCGGTCTCCAGCTGCACCTTGGCGCGCCGCGCGGCCGCCGCCTGCAGGACGCGCTCGCCGTTGGCCATCGAACCCGTGAAGCTCAGCGCATCGACCAGCGGGCTGTCGACCAGCGCCTGCCCCACTTCGCGGCCGCTGCCCATCACGAGGTTGAAGGCACCAGCCGGCAATGCGGCGCGGCTGATGATCTCGGCCAGCGCCCAGCCGCAGGCCGACACCAGCTCGGCCGGCTTGAACACCACGCTGTTGCCATGGGCCAGCGCGGGCGCGATCTTCCATGCGGGAACGACGAAGGGCGAGTTCCACGGCGTGATGAGCCCCACCACGCCCACCGGTTCACGCGTGACGTCGACCTGCACGCCGGCGCGCACCGAGGCCACGTTCTCGCCGCCACCGCCGCGCATCGCTTCGCCCGCGAAGAACTTGAATATCTGGCCCGAGCGCGCCACTTCGGCCACCGCTTCGGCCAGCGTCTTGCCCTCCTCGCGCGCCAGCAGCAGGCCCAGGTCGTCCTTGCGCGAGAGCAGTTCGGTGCCGATGCGGTCGAGCACGTCGGCGCGCCGCTGCGGCGTGCTGTGGCTCCAGTGGGGAAAGGCCTCGGTGGCGGCGCGGATGGCGGCCTCGGCCTGGCGGCGATCGGCACGTGCGTACTCGGCCACCACTTCGCTGGTGTCCGAGGGATTGGCGCTCACACCGGTGGTCGCGCTGGTTTCCCAGCGGCCGTTGATGTAGAGCCGCACGTTCTGATGGATCTCGCCGTGGATCACCGGTGCGTGGACCTTGTCTCTGTTGTTCTTGAAGTGCCCCCAGTCTATGTATAGATTTGATATCGATCCAATCGTTTTTTGAGCAAAATGGATATCGATCGCCGGATTCTGGAAAACCCGGTCAATCCTTTGTTTGAAGTCCAGAGACATGACCAACTACAACCACTGGTTCATCCGCGCCCGCCTCAAGACCCGCCAGTTGCTGCTGCTCGTGGCCCTGGCCGAGGAAGGCAACATCCACCGCGCGGCGCAGGTGCTCAACATGACGCAGCCGGCCGCCTCCAAGCTGCTGAAGGACCTGGAAGACGTGCTGGAGGTGCCGCTTTTCGAACGCCTGCCGCGCGGCATGCGGGCGACCTGGTACGGCGAGACCATGATCCGCCACGCCCGCGTGGCGCTCGCCAGCCTGAACCAGGCGCACGACGAGCTCACCGCGCTGAAGGCCGGCCGCTTCGGCCAGGTGAACGTGGGCGCCATCACCGCGCCCGGCCTCACGCTGATGCCGCCGGCCGTGGCAATGGTCAAGCGCGAGCAGCCCGACCTGCGCGTGTCGCTGGAGATCGAGACCAGTCCCGTGCTGCTCGAGCGGCTGGAGCAGGGCAAGCTCGACATCCTCGTGGCGCGCCTGTTCGCCGAGCACGACAAGTCGCAGCTGCGCTACGAAGCCCTGAGCGAGGAGCCCGTGTGCGCGCTGGTGCGACCCGGCCATCCGCTGCTGGGCGTGAGCGGCCTCACGCTGCGCGACGTGGTGGGCGCCGGCTGGATCGTGCCGCCCGCGGGCAGCGTGCTGCGCCACCGCTTCGAGCTGATGTTCCAGGAGGAAGGACTCGCGCCGCCCACCAACACCATCGAAAGCCCAGCGCTGCTCTTCATCACGCGCATGCTGCAGCAAAGCGACATGGTCGCCGTGCTCGCGACCGACGTGGCGCGCTACTACGCATCGCACGGCATCGTGTCGCTGCTGCCGCTGGACATGCCCTGCCACATGGACGCCTTCGGCATCATCACCCGCACCGACCGGCTGCTGTCACCGGCGGCGAAGGTGATGCTGAAGGCGCTGAAGACGGCGAGCGTCAGCGTCTACGGGCGCAAGCTGGAGATGGAGATCGACTGACCGGCGACCGGGCGGGCCGCGGCTTCAGGTCCAACCGGCGTCGACGGTGAACTCCTGCGCCGTGCACATCTTCGCGTCGTCCGATGCGAGGAACAGCACCATGCGTGCGATGTCTTCGGGCATGAGCTTGTCGGGCAGGCACTGGTTGCGCTTGAGCGACTGCTCGCCCTCCTCGTCGAGCCACAGCTTGACCTGACGCTCGGTCATCACCCAGCCGGGCGAGACGGTGTTGATGCGGATGCGGTCGCGGCCCAGGTCCACCGCGAGGCCGCGCGTGAGACCGTTCACCGACGACTTCGCGATCGCGTAGCAGGGGTAGCCCGAGCCCTTGGTCTGCCAGCCCGTGGAGCCCAGGTTGACCACGGAGCCGAAACCCAGGCGCTTCATGCCCGGCACCACCGACTGGATGGCGAAGAGCGCGGGACGCTCGTTGATGGCCATGCGATTGTCGTAGTAGTCGGGCGTGACCGATTCGAGCGTGTGGCGGTCGTCGCTCGCCACGTTGTTGACCAGCACCGCGAAGTCGCCGAGTTCGGCGGCCGCATCGGCAATCGCCTTCTGCAGCGCGGCGATGTCGCGCACGTCGCAGGCGCGCCACCACGGCGCGGCATGGCCGGCCTCCTCGATCTGCTTCGCAAGCGCCGCGCTGGCGCTCTCGGCGATGTCGACAAAGGCCACGCGGGCGCCCTGTTCCGCGAACGCCGAAACGATGCCCGCGCCGATGCCGCTGCCTCCGCCGGTGACGAACACGGTGCGGCCCTTGAGGCTCGGATGGATGGAAAACTGGGGGGAATTCAAGAAAAGTCTCCGGGATGGGAATCTAAAGGCATTGCAATACAGATATCAATTAATTCCGCTATTTTAAATTTCGGTTATCAATATGCCTTGATACCATCCGCCGCGTCAAGACGACCGACAGACACGAACAGGAAAGAAGACCAATGAGCCAAGAGACAAGCAGCCCCGTTTCCCCCGTCCCCCCTTCTCCCTCACCTTCCGTCATCGGCCAGGCCGAGTGCATCTGGCCCGCCGGCGCGAACCTCGGCGAAGGCACCATGTGGTCGCAGCGCGAGCAGGCGCTGTACTGGATCGACATCCTCACGCCGCGCCTCTTCCGCTACGACCCGGCCACCGGCGCGCAGCGCACCTGGCACTTCGACGAGGAGATCACCGCCATCGCCGAGCGCGTATCGGCGCCCGGCCTCTTCGTCACGCTGCGCCGCGGCTTCGCGCTCGTCGACACCACCGCGCCCGGCGACGAGGCGAAGCCGCGCTACCTGCACCAGCCCGAGCCCGAGCGCACCGGCAACCGCTTCAACGACGGCAAGTGCGACGCGCGCGGCCGCTTCTGGGCCGGCAGCATGGACTTCGACTGCAAGGCGCCCACCGGCGCGCTCTACCGCTACGACGCCGACGGCCGCTGCACGAAGCACGACGACGGCTTCGAGGTGACCAACGGCCCGACCTGGTCGGCCGACGGCCGCACCATGTACTTCAACAACACGGTGCTCAACAACCTCTACGCCTACGACTTCGACATGGAAGCCGGCACCGTGTCGAACCGCCGCGTGTGGCACCGCTTTCCCAAGCCCGACGGACTGCCCGACGGCATGACCACCGACGCCGCAGGCCGCCTGTGGATCGCGCACTGGGGCGGCTCCTGCGTCACCTGCCACGACCCGGTGAGCGCGGCCGAGCTGTGCCGCATCGCCATACCCGCGAGCCACGTCACAGACTGCGCCTTCGGCGATGCGGACCTGCGCACGCTCTACATCACGACCGCGCGCAACGGCCTCACGCCCGAGCAGGAAGCGGCCGAGCCTCTGGCGGGTGGCCTGTTCAGGGTGCGCATAGACAGCCCCGGCGTGCCGGCGGCGCTGTTCGCGGGCTGAGCAGAAACGATACTCGGCGTCCTTCATCACGAGACCCGCGCATCGGCTCCGGCGGCGGCATCCACGCATCGAACATGGCAGCGCTTCTTTCTTCCTACATCGGCAATCTCTTTTCAAGGGTCTTCGCGGGAGACGCACCGCCGCAGCATGCGACGAAGGGACGGGCAGGCATCCATCCATGGCTCCAGGTCGGAGAGCGGGTGAGCGCCGACGTGCTGGCGGACGGCAAGGCCATCGCGAGGCTGGAGCACACGGCCACGGTGCCGGGGCTGAAGAAGCTGCCATCGCTGGTGTTCGAGCTGCCGGAGAACCTCCGTCGGCTCGAGCTGCGCGGATCGCACGTCGATGCCCAGGGCAGGGCCACCTCGTTCAAGCGGCGCTGGTCGGTGCTCGACATGGCCCGCATCTCCCACCCTCTCTACGACACGGCCCGGCCGCTGGTCGAGCGCATCCGCGACTTCGCCGAACTCTCCGGACTGGTGGAGGTGGGCGACGCCCATCTGCCCGCCGGCACCAGCGCCGAGGCCGCGCTGCTCGAAGCCGAAGCCAGGCTGGGCACCACGCTGCCCTCGCCGCTGCGCGCGCTGCTGGCCGAAGCCGACATCCGGATCGACAACTCGTACTTCGTGCAGCCCCATCGGCTGCAGACGGCCGAAGGCCTGCTGCTCGGCCCCGGCGGATACGGCGACGGCAACGGTGGCCTCGGCGCGCTGCTGCCGCCTTCGGTCCTGGCGCGCTACCGCCGCAGCGTGGCCGTATTCGTGGAAATCGGCGACGGCCTGGGCGCCCTCGCGTGGGACCCGCAGGGCGTGGTCCCCGGCGAGCCGCCCAACGCCCCCGGCGACCAGGACAACCCCGGCGCGCAGCCCGCGACGCCGAACGAAGGTGTCTGGTACTGGCTGCACCAGGAGCACATCGCCGAGCCCGCGCTGCTGCTGGACGACGGCTACCAGCCGCAGACGGCCGAAGCGGCGTTGACCCACGTGTTCAAGCGCCTCGCCCTTTCTCAGGCTGCGTCGCCCGAAAGCGAAGAGCAGCTGCTGGTCGACACGGCACACCCGCGCAATCTGCTGCAGCTGCACTTCGACGAGCCTCGAAAGCCGCGGCTGCGCTTTCGCAGCTACGACCACCACTACAGCCTCTATTGACCTGCGATTGCATGTGCAATCGCGAAGACGGCATCAACCCATCAGCGAGAACCGATGCTCCGTCGCGCTGTGGAAGCGCTCGCCGGGCCGCAGCACTGTTGAAGGAAAGTCCGGGCGGTTCGGCGAATCGGGAAAGTGCTGCGTCTCCAGGCACAGCCCGTCGCCCTGCCTGATGCTCGCGCCCGCGCTGCCGAAGAGGCTGCCGTCGAGGAAGTTGCCCGAGTAGAACTGCACGCCGGGCTCGCTGGTGTGCACCTCCATCACGCGGCCCGAGAGCTCGTGCTCCAGCCGCGCCGCGAGCGCGAGGCCCTGCGCGGCACCGGTGCGATCGAGCACCCAGTTGTGGTCGTAGCCATGGGCGCGCAGCAGCTGCTCATGGCCTTCGCGGATGCGCTCGCCGATGGGTGTCGCAGCGCGAAAGTCGAAGGGGGTGCCGGCCACCTCCGCGACGTCCAGCGGGATCAGCGCCGCGTCCACCGGGCAGTAGCGGCTTGCGGCGAGCGTCAGCCGGTGGTCCATCACCGAGCCGCTGCCCGCGAGGTTGAAGTAGTCGTGGTGGCTCAGGTTCAGCACCGTAGGCCTGTCGGTGGTGGCGCTGTAGTCGATGCGCCATGTGTTCGCCTTCGTGCTCAGCGTGTAGCGCACCGCGAGCCGAACTTCTCCCGGGTAGCCCTCTTCTGCGTCGGCACTGGTGTAGCTCAGCTCGATGGCGATGGCGTCGGCGCCCGCCTGCTGCGCGGAGAGCGGCTCGATCTGCCAATAGCGCTTGCCGAAGCCCGTCGCGCCGCCGTGCAGGGAGTTGGGGTCGTCGTTCAGGCCCAGCTGGTGCACCTTGCCGTCGAGCGTGAAGCGCCCGCCCGCGATGCGGTTCGCGTAGCGCCCGACGATGGTTCCCAGGTGCGGATGCGGCCCCAGGTAGTCGGCCAGCGAGGGCAGGCCCAGCACCACGTTGCCGCTGCGCCCCTGCCGGTCGGGCACGCGCAGCGCGGTGACGATGCCGCCGACGTTGATGGCGCTCAGGCTCAGGCCGAGGCCGTTGTCGAGGGTGTATTCGGTGACCACGCGGCCGTCGGGCATGCGGCCGTACTCGCGCGAGGCGATGCTGCTTTTCTGTTCTTGATTGCTCATGTGTCTGGTGATCAGGGAAGGAGTGACTCGCGCGCGCACTGCGAGGCGGTGCGCAGCGCGATGCCGTCCTTGAGGTCATGGAAGTCGGGCGGCTCGGCCGCGTGGGTGCGCAGCTCGATGCGGTGGCCGGCCCTGGTCACGGCATCGGCGAAGCGCTCCTGCAGCACGAAGGGCGTGTTGCGGTCCTCGCGGCTGCCTATCAGCACGATGCGCCGCGCCGGGTCGCGCGCGATGCCGCCCACATGGTCGAGCGGGTCGTAGAACTGCGTGCTGCCGGTGGTGTCGGTGCGGCCGTCCTTCGAGCGGCCCAGCATGCGCGCGCGCTCCAGCAGGCCGTAGGCGCCCGAGGTGAGCACCGCGCAGGCCACGCGCGTGCGCCCCATCGTGAGCAACGCGGCGCCCGCCGTGGCGCCGCCGCTGTGGCCGACGATCACGATGCGCTGCAGCCTGTGACGCTGCATGAGCGCGTCGAGCGCCGCATCGAGCGCGTGGAACTCCACGAGCTGGCGGCGCTTGCGGTGGTCGCCCGAAGAGCCGTAGGTGCCGGGCCGCGCCACGAAGATCCACGGCACGCCCGCGCGGTCGCGGCTGCGCTGCGCGTCGAGTGTGCGCAGCTCTTCGGTGTTGCCGGGAATGCGCGTGGGTGCCTGGTCCATCACGCCGTCGCGGTCTCCCGAGAACTGCACGATGGCGATGCGCGCGCCGTCGATGTCGTCGCTCGCGAAGTAGCGAATGCACGACGGCCCCTCCGCGGCCTGCACCCACAGGAAGCCGCTGCGGTCGGGGCAGAGGCTCCGGTCGGCGGGCTGGTTCCAGTACAGCACCTCGTCGGCGCCGGCGGCGAAGACGCGGGGCACGTCGGGCCCGGTGCGCTGGGCGCAGGCGGTCTGCGCCAATGCCACGAGCAGCAGCACGAAGCGCAGTCTTCGAAGCGTGCGCAGCAGCGTCATAGGCTTTGCAGGAGCCCCGGGATGCTGCCGAAGTCGGAGCCGACGCGGTCGCCCTTCACCAGCACCAGATCGCCGTTGCGCAGCACGCCGCCGAGGTAGAGCGCGAGCTGCGCGGCATCGTCGAAGTGCGGCCCGAGCAGCTCGGCAGGCACTTCCTCGCGCAGCCAGCGCATCTCGTCGCCGTGCGTCACGAGGTGCCCGATGCCCGAGGCCAGCAGCGGCGCGGCCAGACTGCGGTGCATGGCCTCGGCATCCTTGCCGAGGTTGACGATGCGCCCCAGCACGCCGATCTTGCGCAGCACCGGGCCGTTGTCCGCGCGCTGCCAGGTGCGCACGAACTCCATGGCGTTGCGCATCGACATGACCTCCGCGTTCCAGCTGTCGTCGATCAGCGTGGCCTGCACGCCGGCCTGCGTGCGCAGCGCGCGCACCTGCATCACCGAGGCCGGCAGGCGCACCCGCGGCATGCGCGCGCAGGCGGCCTCGCCGTCGAAGCCCATGGCCAGCAGCGCAGCGAATGCGAGCAGCGAATTGCGCACCAGCCCCGCGCTTTCGACCGGGAACAGGTACTCGTAGATGCGCTCGGGAACGGCCACCCGCACGCGGCAGCCGCCGCCGGGCTCGGGCCGCGCGTCGAGCATGCGCACGTTGGCGTCGGGGCCGCTGCCCACCACCCAGATCGCGCCGGCCGTGAGCGCGGCGGCGTCCACCACCTGGCGCAGGCAGGGAATGTGGTCGGGCACGATCGCCACGCCGCCGGGCTCCAGCCCGAGGAAGATGCGCGACTTGTACGCCGCCGTGAGTTCCAGCGTCGATGCCTGCCGGGTCTGCGACAGGCCGATCTCGGTGACGATGGCCACGTGCGGGCGGGCCACCAGCGAGATCGGGCCGCGGTCCATCCACAGGCCGCTCTGCGCCATCTCCAGGATGCACACGTCCACGTCGGGCCCGAGGTTCGCGAGCATGGCCGGCACGCCGACACGCGAGTTGTAGTTGTCGATGGTGGTGTGCACCCGCGCGCGCTCGGGCAGCAGGTCGCGCAGCATCGCGATGGTGGACGACTTGCCGACCGTGCCGGTCACGCCCACCACCATGCCCTTGTAGCGCGCCCGCGCTGCGGCGCCCATGGCGATCATCGCGGCGATGGGGTCGTCCGCCTGCAGCAGCGGAAAGGCCGGGTCGAGCCCTTCCACCGGATGCGCGACCACCGCGCCGGCCAGCGCGGAATGCAGCCGCGGCAGTTCGAGGTGGCGGTCCCAGTTGTCGGCGCGCGGCTTGCTGTAGCTCTCGTGCACGGCCAGCGTGCGGTAGTCGGAGGCGATGAAGAGCGAGGGCCTGGGCAGGAGCGACATGTGCAAGGGCCCGCGCACCACCGAGTTGGCGAACCAGCCCGGCGGCGGCTCGACCAGCCAGCGCCCGCCGGTGACGCGCTGCAGTTCCTCGGCGGTCCACACGGGCGCGGCTTCGGGGCCGGCGCCGGGGCGGTCGGCCGAGAGCACCGGCACCGGGCGCTGCGGCAGCGGCACCGGCGCATCGGGCACGCGCAGCCCGCACCACAGCGCGAGGCGCCGCGCGGGCGGCAGCCCGGGCCAGTCGCCGCGCAAGCCGACCTCGATCTGCAGCACGTCGCTTTCGAGCAGCCCCGCGCGCGGCGGGCGCAGCCCGTAGCGGTCGCGGTAGATGCGCCCGGGCTCCCAGCGGCTGGTGGGCCACATCCAGTCGCAGGGGTCGTGGTCCATGCCCTCGCCCCACGGCGGCATGCGCTTGCTGCGCATCGGCAGCGCGCGGAAGTGCAGGCGCAGGTCGGCGGAAACCGGCGCGTCGGCGCTCCAGAACGATTCGACCCACAGCATGCGCCGCCCGACGATCTGCCGCGGCATGCAGCGCAGCCCCACCAGGCGCAACGGGCCGAACTGCAGCGGCGCGATGCGTGCCTCCGCGGGCACCTCGTCGACCAGCCATTCGGCCGCGGCGCCGGCAGGGGCGCAATGGCTGGAACAGGCTGAACGTGCCGTGCGCCGACACCGGCCGGGTCGGCATAGAACGCGGGCCGCTCGGGCGGCGACAGGCGAACCGCGCAGCGACCGTCCGGCAGCTGGCTGATCCGCGTGCCGAGCGCGAGGCACTGCGCGGCGAAGCGCTCGCTCAAAGCGCGCGCCTCGTCGCCTTCGAGCTGCCGAGAGAAGCCGAAGCCCACGCCGACGGGCGTGAACCTCACTTCCTCCACGCCGCGCGCGCTCAGCTTCAGCGTGAACACGCCGGAGTCGGCGAAGTCGTTGCGCACCGAGTCGAAGAGCAGGTCGCCTGCGTCGTGCAGGATGGGCCTGCCCTTGTGGATCTCGATGCCCTGCAGCACATGCGCCGAGGTGCCGAGAACGGCATCCGCCCCCGCATCGACGATGGCATGGCCCACGGCGATCTCGGCCGGCGAGGGTTCAGTCTCGAGGTTGGCGCCCCAGTGCACCGCCACCAGCACCACGTCGGCCTCGCGGCGCGCGGCCTCGATGCGCGGGGCGAGCGTGGCTGTCCAGGCGGCCGGGTCTTCGAGCGGCAGCCATGCGGCGCCCGCGCGCGTGGCGGTGGCGGCAAAGCTCGGCTGCGTGGCATCGAGCGAAAACAGCGCCACGCGCACGCCGCCGGCGCGGCGGAAGGCTGGGCGCAACGCGGCCTCCAGCGTGCGGCCGGTGCCGGCCTGCGCGATGCCCGCGACCTGCAGCAGGGCGTGCTGCTCCATCAGCGCCTCGGGGCCGTAGTCGCCGCTGTGGTTGTTGGCGGTGGCCACCATGCCGATGCCGGCCTCCGTCAGCACCGTGAGCATCTCGGGGCGCGCGCGGTAGTAGTAGGGGCCGGTCTCGTCCTTGTCCACGCCCTGCTCGCCGACCGTGGCGACCACGCATTCGAGGTTCACGATGCGAAGGTCGGCCTCGCGCAGCGCGGCAATGTCGCCGAGCATCCTGTGCGCGCCGCCGAGGTCCTTCAGCCGGTAGTGCTGGCGGCGCGAGAGGTTCACGTCGCCGCCCCATGCGACGGTGCCGGTGGCGCCGCCCACGGCATCGGCTGCCGCTGCTGCCGAGGCCTCGGCTGCCTTGAGCATGCGGTGGTACGCCACGTAGCCCGAGAGGTAATGCTCCACGTCGTCGATGCGCACGCGGAAGCTGTGGTGCTTGATGAAGAACGAGCCCGCGATGCGCGCCGGGTTGCGGAAGAACATCGCCAGCTCGGGCCAAAAGTGGCCGTTGGCGAGGTAGCGCGCGCGGTATTCGAGCGCGCGGTCGAAGCGGTCGCGATCGAGCCCTGCAAGCAGCGGGCGCAGCTCGGGGTCGGCCTCCAGCCGCAGCACCATCTCTCGCGCGGCCATCATCAGTTCGAGCAGCGTGGGGAAGGTGGTGATGCGCTCCAGCACGAAGTCGAGATACCCGGCCACGTTCTGCAGGCCGAAGCGGTAGTAGCGCAGCTCGGGCCGGTAGCGCGTGAGTTCGTTGACGCAGTAGCTCAGCCAGTGGTCGTGCGCGCGCCAGTGCTCGGCAGCGATGAAGTGCTCGAAGGCCTTCTCCACCACCGCGAGCCAGCGCGCGTCGCGCGTGAGGCCGTACAGGCGCATCAGCCCGAAGGCGGCCTCCCCGTCGTAGTAGATGACGCGGAACCTGTCCTTGACGTCGAGCGCGGGCGCATTGAGCACGTGCACGAAGCTGCCGGTCTGCGCATCCTGCATGTGCCGGATGCCCAGGGCGAGCTGCTCCAGCAGCGGCAGGTACTGCTCGTCGCCGGTGAGCTCGGTGTACTTGACCAGCGCGAGCAGGCACACCGCATTGCCGCCGAGCTTGATCTCGCTGCCGATGTCCAGCAGGTAGGCCGCGCGCGTGCCGTCGGGCAGGTTGGCCGGGCGTATCAGCGTGCCGGTGAGGAAGGCCAGCGAGCGGTCGATGGCCGCCTTCAGCGTGTTGTTGCGCGTGAGCTCCCAGGCTTCCAGCATCGCGTAGGTCGAGCTGGCGTGGCGCAGCGTGTTGTAGGTGGGAATGGTGCGGTCGAAGCAGGGGAACCAGCCGTAGTGGAACTCGCCCGTGGGCTTGACCTGTTCGGCGAGATAGTTGCCGGCGTCGTCGATCAGCGCGTGCACCTGCCGCGCGCTCCAGTCGTTCAGTTCGCGAAAGCCCGCGGCCTGCCCTTCGGCGGTGATGGGCCAGGCGCCATTCGCATCGACGTACACGGCACGCGTTGTGAAGCACCACACCGGCGCAGCGTCGTCCGAAGGAAAGTCGAGCTCGCGGCCGAAGCGCCGCCGGGTGTGCAGCCGCAGGTTGCCGGTGTTGGGCTCGGCATGGTCCACGTCGCCGTTGTAGAGCACGGCGCTGCCGTGCATCTCCTGCGCGAGCAGGGCGAACTCGAAGTTCGCGTCGAACGCGATGCCCTCGTTGAAGTAGTTGCGCTTGGTCTGCGCGAGCCTGGCCTTCAGCTCGCCCCAGCGCATGGGCACGACCTTGTCGACGATCTCAGCGCGCAGGCGCTGCGGCGGCTGCGCGCCGCGCATGGCCTGCGTGGCGATGGCTTCGGCGGCGGCGCGCCATGCAGCTTCGATGTCTGCGCCCCGGCCCGAGGCCACGCGGGCCCGGCTGCCGTCCTCGCCGATGGCGAAGAAGACCACGCAACCCGCTTGCGCTGTGGCCACAGCCGCGGCGGGCATCGCGCCCGCCTGGTCCGCCAGGGCCTGCCTGGCACGGTTCAACAGATCTGCAAGAGGATTCTTCGCGTCGTGATTCATGCAGCCGCGAATCATGACAGGCCCCGGCACGGGCCGCCATCCCGTCAATCCATGGGACCTCGGGCGAGCCTGACCGTTGGCTGACCGCGCCCCGGCCGCCACGCGAGGCGCAGCCTCAGGCCCAGGCCTCCATCACGGCCTCTTTCACCGCCTCGACCGCGACGGGGCGCCGGGCACCAGCCGGCGCGACCCAGCACAGCCACGTGTGCGAGCGCCAGCCCTTCCAGATCGCGAGCTCGCCGTTGCGCTCGCCCTGCTCCGCCTGGTCGAGCCGGATCAGCCCCGCGCCCATGCCGCTGGCAACCATGCTGCGAATGGCGCTTTCGCCGTCGGCCGTGCGGCCCTGGCGGTACTCGCGGCCTGCGCCCGAGAACAGCTTCTCGATATGCACGCGCAGGATGCACGAGGGCGGCGTGCCGACCCACGGCAGGTTCGTGAGCTCGTCGAGCGACAGGTCGGGATGCGCCTCGGCCACCGGCGGCGGCAGCGCCACGACCAGGTCGACCGCGCCCAGGCGGTGCAGCTCCAGCCCCTCGATGTGCTCCGCATCGCTGAGCACGTAGGCGCAGTCGAGATCGCCGCGCTGCACGGCCGAGAGCGTCTCGTACGACAGCCCCTGCTTGAGCTGCAGCGTCACCTGCGGATGGCGCTGCGCCAGCTTCACCAGCACCTCGCCGAGCCGCAGCGCGACCGGATCGACCACCGTGCCGAAGCGCACCACGCCCTGCGCCGCGCCGCGCAGCTGGTCGGCGGCCGAGCGCATGCGCATCGCGGAATCCAGCGTGCGCTCGGCCTCGTCGAGCAGGCGCACGCCGGCCTCGGTGAGCGACATGCCGCGCGGCGTGCGCTCGAACAGCTTCACGCCGAGTTCGTCCTCCAGCGCCTTGAGCTGGGCGCTCACCGCGGGCGCGCTGGTGAACACGCGCTCGGCGGCGCGGGTCAGGCTGCCCTCGCGGGCGATGGCGACGAAGGTCTTCAGTTGGTAGAGCTCCATGGCTGCCGATTGTGAGCGCCGGCGCCGAAGGAGTCCGTTCGCTTTTTTGGAGCCCCCTGTCCAAAGATGCGAATGGCAATGGCGCCCCGATGCCCCGATTCTTGGGGCATCGATCCATCGCAAAGAAAAGGCTGGCTCCCCATGTCCACTCGCCAACGCATCGCCGGCACCGCCGCGCTGCTGCTCGCCACCTCCGGGTGGGGCTCCCTGTTCCTCGTGAGCAAGGGCGTGCTCCACCATGTCGAACCGGTGTGGTTCACGCTGATCCGCTACACGCTGTCGGCGCTGCTGTTCGTGCTGCTGATCCTGCCGCGCGGAGCGGCGCCCTGGCGCAAGCTGCGGCTGCATGCCGGGCCGCTGGCCCTGCGCGGCGCGGCCGGCTTCGGCGTGTTCAGCGTGATGCTGCTGGTGGGGCTGGCGCACTCGGTGCCCTCGCACGGCGCGGTCATCATCGCCACCACGCCCATGACCACGCAGCTCGTGCGCTGGCTGCTCGACGGCGTGCGCCCCACGCGCACCACGCTGCTGACCAGCGCACTGGCTCTGCTGGGCGTGGCGACCGTCTCGGGCCTGCTGGCCGGCGGCGCAGGCTCCGCGAGCGGGGCGAGCACGCTGATGGGCGACGCGATCGCCTTCGTCGGCACGCTGGGCTGGGTCTGGTACACGCGCGGCGCCGCGCGCTTTCCGGAGCTCGACGTGATCGAGTACACCGCGCTCACGGTGCTGGCCTCGTGGCCCGTGCTGCTGGCGGCGGCCGTCGGCGCCTCGGTGCTGGGCTGGTCCGCGGTGCCGAGCGTGGAAGGGCTGCGCCTGTCGTGGCAGGCGCTGCTCTTCGTCGGCGTGGTGCCTTCGGCCATCTCGGTGCTGGCTTTCAACTACGGCGTGCGCGCGCTCGGCGCGGTCACGGGCACGGCTTTCCTCAACTTCGTGCCGGTATCGGCGCTGCTGATGAGCGCGGCGCTCGGCCACCTGCCCACGGCGGGCGAGGCCGCCGGCATGGCGATGGTGATCGCGGCGCTGCTGATCCATACCGCATCGAGCCGCAAGGCTTCCGCCGCCGCGGCTGCACCGACGGCGCGGCCGCAGCAGAATTACCGGACCTGCGGAGCCACACCCTCATGAGCATCAGCGACAGCACCCAACGAAGCCATCTTTTCGAGCCCCTGCAGCTCGGCCCCTTGACGATCGACAACCGCATCGTCATCGCGCCGATGTGCCAGTACTCCGCCACCGAAGGCACGCCGGGCGACTGGCACCTGATCCACCTGGGCCACCTTGCGCTCTCGGGCGCCGGGCTGCTCATCATCGAGGCGACGGCGGTGGAGGCCGACGGCCGCATCTCGCCCGGCGACCTCGGCCTTTATTCCGATGCCAACGAGGAAGGCCTCGCGCGGGTGCTGCAGGCGATGCGCGCGCACTCGCCGATCAAGGTCGCCATCCAGCTCGGCCACGCGGGGCGCAAGGCGTCGAGCCGCGCGCCGTGGGAAGGCGGCAGGCAGATCCGCCCCGGCGAGCCCGGCGGCTGGAAGGCCTGGGCGCCCTCGGCCGTGCCGCATGCGCCGGGCGAAGACCCGCCGATCGCGCTCGATGCCGCCGGGCTGGCCCGCGTGCGCGACGCCTTCGTGGCCGCGGCCCGCCGCGCCGCGCGGCTGGGCATCGACGGCATCGAGCTGCATGCGGCGCACGGCTACCTGCTGCACCAGTTCCTCTCGCCCATCGCCAACCATCGCGAGGACGAATACGGCGGCAGCCTGGAGAACCGCCTGCGCTTTCCGCTCGAAGTCTTCGACGCGGTGCGCGAGGAGTTTCCCGCCGACCGCCCTGTGTGGGTGCGCGTGTCGGCCAGCGACTGGGTGCCGGGCGGCTGGGATCTCGACAGCACCGTCGCCTTCTCGCGCGCGCTGCAGGAGCGCGGCTGCGCGGCCATCCACGTATCGAGCGGCGGCGTGTCGCCGCAGCAGGCGATCACGCTGGGCGCGGGCTACCAGGTGCCGTTCGCGGAACGCATCAAGACCGAGGTCGGCCTGCCGACCATCGCGGTCGGGCTCATCACCGAACCCGCGCACGCCGAAGCCATCATCGCCAACGGGCAGGCCGATGCGGTGTCGCTGGCGCGCGCGATCCTGTACGACCCGCGCTGGCCCTGGCATGCGGCGGCCGAGTTGGGCGCGCAGGTGAAGGCGCCGCACCAGTACTGGCGCTCGCAGCCGCGCGAGTTCAAGGACCTGTTCGAGAACGCGGCGTTCGGCGCGCGTTAGACCGCATCGGCTGCGAAGCGGCCCCTCGTCGCGCAGGCCTTCACTTCAGCTCGCGATAGAAGAAGGTGGTTGCGCAGGGCTCGCCCTGCGGCAGCAGCGCGAAGCCGGGGATCGTTCCGACGCGCACCCAGCCCGAGCGCTCGTAGAGCCGCTCGGCGTCGGCACTCGATGTGTCGAGCACCAGCAGCGTCTTGCCGCGTTCGCGCGCCACCGCTTCGGCCGCCTTCATCAGCAGCGCTCCGACACCGCGGCGGCGCGCGCGGCGGTGCACGAGCATCTTCGCGACCTCGCCGCGGTGCGGCTGGTTCTCGGGCTGCGCGAGCACCACCTGCACCGTGCCGAGGATGCCTTCCTCGTCCTCCGCCACCAGCAGCGCGCGTTCGCCGCTGTCAACGCCGGCGGCCACGTTGCGCCAGAAGGCCTGCGCGCGCTCTTGGCTCAGCGGATGCATGAAGCTCACCGAGGCGCCGCCATCGACGCAATCGGCCAGCACGGCGGCAAGGTCGCGCAGCTGCGCTTCGGAAACGGAGTTCAGCAGGCGGATGGCCGGGGCGGTGCCGGCGGAAACGGTCGTCATGTTCATCTCCAGGAAGAAGGGGCGGTCGCGATCACCACGGCGTAGCGGGTGCTCTTGCGCGAGGGGTTGTGGTAACTCATGGGGCGGTCGAGCACCATCGCCAGGCAGTCGCCGGTGGCGAGCCGGTGCTGCTCGTCGCCCAGCGTGAGTTCGATGACGCCGTCGAGCACCCACACCTGCTGGTGGATGAGCGGCTCGCGCGCCGAGGTCTCGTAGGCCACGCGCGCGCCGGGCGGAAACTCCACCTCGACGATCTGGATCGGCGACGCGAAGCCGCAGGGCGACACGTTCCTGCGCAGGTAGCCGGAATGCGGATCGCGCCACTGCAACTGGTCGGCCAGCCGCGAGACCGGGTCGGCAGCGGGCGTGGGCGCCTCGAACAGCGAGGCCAGCGACACGCCCAAGCCCGTCGCGAGCTTTTCGAGCACCACGGCGGTGGGGCTGCTCTCGCCGCGCTCGATGAGCGAGATCATCGAGCGGCTCACGCCGCACTGGGTGGCGAGCGCGTCGAGCGAGAGGCCGCGCGCGGCGCGCAGGTCGCGCACGCGCTGGGCGATGCGGTGGTTGAGGCCGGACGGGCTTTCCGTGTCGGCCGACTCCTTGATTTCCGTCATAGTGGATGAAATGTCCACTATTCAGGAAATGACGTCAAGCCCGACGGCAGGCTCCTGTCGTCAGCGCGGCGGGCCGACCAGTGCGGCGCGCGCGGCCTCGGAGGGGAAGACGCAGGCCACGTCGTGCGCGCAGCCCGGCACCACCACGACCTCGCGGCGCTTGTCGGGCGCGAGCAGCTTGCGGTCGTACGCCGCATAGGCCAGCCCGCGCTGCATGCGGAACGAGCCCTGCGCGAGCGCGGCGCACGACTTGTCGAGCACCCGGTACGCGGTGCCCCTGGCGTCGCTGCTGTCGAGCGCGCCTTCGAGATAGCTGATGTCGGCCTGCGCGTACTGCCGGCGCGCCTGTTCAGCGGTGCGGCCCAGGTGGGCGGGCAGGTCGTCGGTGCCGTACTTCCAGCGATTCATCTGCGGGCATGCCGCTGCGTCGGGCACTGCGAAGCCGGTCACCGAGGCACCGTCGGCCGAGAACTGCGGCCGCACCGGGTCGAAGTAGAGCCAGGTGCTCGGGTCGGCGACCACGTAGCGCATCGCCGGCTTGCCGTCGTGCTGCGTGAAGGCGACGTAGCGCTGCACGAACTGGCCGCCGGCCGAGAAGCCGGCGACGGTGATGGTGCGCAGGCCGGGCCAGCGCTGCGCGAGTTCGTCGACGAGTGCGTCCATGACCGCGAAGGAGCCGATGCGGTTGCCCGATGCGGAGAGCGCGCCTTCGAGCCAGGAGCCGCAGGTCCACAGCAGGTCGCCGGGCTGCGCGACTGGCACACCCACGGTGTTGCAGCGGCCGGCCACCGCCTTGTCGGCCGCGACCTGGAAGAGCGGCGCGACCACCAGCGTGTCGCCGAGCGCATCGGCGTTGCGAAGGGTGCGCAGCGCGGCTTCGAAGGTCTTGTCGGCATCGCGCGAATGGCCGTGCATGGCGATGAGCGCCCGGGTCGGCCCGGCTGCCGGCGCATCGGGATCGAGCGACGAGTAATAGTGAAGCGCGCCCCCGGCCCCCGGCGGCGTGAAGCTGCGGAAGCACTCCGCCGCGGCAGAGTCCTGGCAGGTGGAGGCTGCGGCCGTCGCCGCGCGCGCCTGCCATGGCGCGGTGAACGAAGCGGCGAGGGCCAAGGAAAGGAACCATCTGCGGCTGCTGGGCATGTTCGTGTCACTCCCGGAATCGACGGAACGCGGATTCTCTGCCCGCCCCTTCGCACCAACCTGACCGTTGCGCCGGTTTACCGGAGATTTACTCTGCCGGAACGCCACTCTTCGAACACAAATTCGGCTTCGAGGCGCGGATCATCCAACAAATCCCACCACGAAGCACCATGAACCCCGACCCCCTGCCCTCCTCCTTCGCGGCCTTCGCCGACGGTCTGCCCTCCGACCCCGCGCCGCTGCGCGAGCGCATCACCGCGGCATGCCGCACGCCTGAACCGCAAGCCCTGCCGCCGCTGCTCGCGCAGGCACGGCTGCCCGACGGCCAGACGGCAGCAGCACAGGAACTCGCCCACCGCATCGCGCGGCAGCTGCGCGAGCGCAAGAGCGCGAGCGGCCGCGCCGGCCTCGTGCAGGGGCTGCTGCAGGAATACGCGCTGTCGTCGCAGGAAGGCGTGGCGCTGATGTGCCTGGCCGAGGCGCTGCTGCGCATTCCCGATGCGGGCACGCGCGACGCGCTGATCCGCGACAAGATCGCGCACGGCCAGTGGCAGGCGCACGCGGGCCGCAGCCCCTCGGTGTTCGTCAACGCCGCGATCTGGGGCCTGCTGCTCACGGGCAAGCTGGTGGCCACGCACAGCGAGAGCAGCCTGTCGACGGTGCTCACGCGCCTCATCGGCAAGGGCGGCGAGCCGCTGATCCGCAAGGGCGTGGACATGGCGATGCGAATGATGGGCGAGCAATTCGTCACCGGAGAGACCATCGCGCAGGCGCTCGCCAACGCGCGCGAGCTGGAGGCGCAGGGCTTTCGCTATTCGTACGACATGCTCGGCGAGGCGGCGCTGACCATGGAGGACGCGAAGCGCTACCGCGTCGCGTACGAGCAGGCGATCCACGCGATCGGCAAGGCGTCGGCGCGGCGCGGCGTGTACGAGGGGCCGGGCATCTCCATCAAGCTCTCGGCGCTGCACCCGCGCTACAGCCGCGCGCAGCATTCGCGCGTGATGGCCGAGCTGTACCCGGTGCTGCGCGAACTCGCGCTGCTGGCGCGGCAGTACGACATCGGCCTGAACATCGACGCGGAGGAAGCCGACCGGCTGGAGCTCTCGCTCGACCTGCTGGAGCGCCTGTGCTTCGAGCCCGAACTCGCGGGCTGGAACGGCATCGGCTTCGTGGTGCAGGCCTACCAGAAGCGCTGCCCGTTCGTGATCGACTTCGTGATCGACCTCGCGCGCCGCAGCGGCCACCGGCTGATGGTGCGGCTGGTGAAGGGCGCCTACTGGGACAGCGAGATCAAGCGCGCACAGCTCGACGGTCTCGACGGCTACCCGGTCTACACGCGCAAGGCCTATACCGACGTGTCGTACCTCGCCTGCGCGCGCAAGCTGCTCGATGCGCCCGAGGCGGTGTACCCGCAGTTCGCCACGCACAACGCCCACACGCTGGCCGCCATCTACACGATGGCGGATCCGTCGCGCTACGCGCCCGGGCAGTACGAGTTCCAGTGCCTGCACGGCATGGGCGAGCCGCTCTACGAGCAGGTGGTGGGCCCGCTCGCGCGGCCCTGCCGCATCTATGCGCCGGTGGGCACGCACGAGACGCTGCTGGCCTACCTGGTGCGACGGCTGCTGGAGAACGGCGCCAACACCTCCTTCGTGAACCGCATCGCGGACCCGACCATCTCGCTCGACGTGCTGGTGGAAGACCCGATCGCCACGGTGGCGCGCATGGCGGCGCAGGAAGGTGCAATGGGCCTGCCGCATCCGGCCATTCCGCTGCCGGCGGCGCTGTACGGAACGCAGCGCGCCAACTCGCGCGGCCTCGATCTCGCGAGCGACGACAGCCTGCGCGCGCTGGGCCATGCGTTGCGCGAGAGCGCGGGCGAGCAGTGGCACGCCGCGCCGATGCTCGCCGAAGCCGCACCCGCCGATGGCGAGGCGGCCGAGGTGCCGAACCCCGCCGACCATCGGGACATCGTCGGCCGCGTGCGCGAAGCCACGCTCGCCGAAGTCGAATCGGCCATCGCGCAGGCCCACGCCTTCGCGCCGGCATGGTCCGCCACGCCGCCATCGGAGCGCGCAGCGCTGCTCGAACGCGCCGCCGACATCCTCGAACAAGGGATGCCGCGCCTGCTCGGCCTGCTCACGCGCGAGGCCGGAAAGACGTACGCCAACGCCATCGCGGAAGTGCGCGAGGCGGTGGACTTCCTGCGCTACTACGCGGCGCAGGCGCGCAGCGATTTCTCCAACGACACGCATCGCGCGCTCGGCCCCATGGCGTGCATCAGCCCGTGGAACTTTCCGCTGGCCATCTTCACCGGCCAGGTGGCGGCCGCGCTGGCTGCCGGCAACCCGGTGCTGGCCAAGCCGGCCGAGCAGACGCCGCTGGTCGCGGCCGAAGCGGTGCGCGTGCTGTGGGAGGCCGGCATTCCCCGCGCGGCGATGCAGCTGCTGCCCGGGCGCGGCGAGACGGTGGGCGCGGCGCTGGTGGCCGATGCGCGCGTGCAGGGCGTGATGTTCACCGGCTCCACCGAGGTCGCGCGCATCCTGCAGAAGACGCTGTCGCAGCGCCTGGGCGCGCACGGTGCGCCGGTGCCGCTCATCGCCGAGACGGGCGGGCAGAACGCGATGATCGTCGACTCCTCCGCGCTGGTGGAGCAGGTGGTGGCCGACGTGATGGCCTCCGCCTTCGACAGCGCCGGCCAGCGCTGTTCCGCGCTGCGCGTGCTCTGCGTGCAGGAAGAGGCAGCCGACCGCGTGGTCGCGATGCTCAAGGGCGCGATGGCCGAGGCCGCCATCGGCAATCCTGCGCGCCTCTCGGTGGACGTGGGCCCGGTGATCGACGCAGAGGCCCGCGACGGCATCGAACGCCACGTCGAGGCGATGCGCTCTAGCGGCCATGCGGTGTTCCGCCAGGCCCGCGAGCACGGCGACGACACGCGCCACGGCACCTTCGTGACGCCCACGCTGATCGAGCTCGACAGCATCTCCGAGCTGCAGCGCGAAGTGTTCGGCCCGGTGCTGCACCTCGTGCGCTTTCGCCGCCGCGACCTCGGTGCGCTGGTCGGGCAGATCAACGGCACCGGCTACGGGCTGACGCTGGGCGTGCACACGCGCATCGACGAGACCATCGCGCAGGTCGTGGAGAACGCGAAGGCCGGCAACGTCTACGTGAACCGCAACATCGTGGGCGCGGTGGTGGGCGTGCAGCCCTTCGGCGGCGAGGGCCTGTCGGGCACGGGGCCGAAGGCGGGCGGGCCGCTGTACATGCTGCGCATGCTGGCGGCACGGCCGGACGATGCGATGGCGCGCGCGGTTTCAGGCGCCCCGCCGGCTGCGCACCCCGGGCTGTCGGCACTGGCTCGCTGGGCCGATGCCACCGGCCGGGCCGCGCTGTCGGCGCAGTGCGTGCTGTTCGCGGCACAGTCGCGCTCGGGCAGTTCGCGCACGCTCGCCGGGCCGACCGGCGAGCGCAACGTCTACAGGCTGGAGCCGCGCGAGGCCGTGCTGTGCCTGGCCGACGCGGAAGCCGACCGGCTGACGCAGCTGGCGGCCGTGCTCGCAGCGGGCAGCAGCGCGATCTGGCCCGCCGATGCCGCGGCGCAGAGCCTGCGCGCATCGCTGCCCGCCGAGGTGCAGCAATGCGTGGCGATCGCAAGCGACTGGTCTTCGGACACGGTGGCGTTCGACGCCGCGCTGCATCACGGCGATGCACGGGGGCTGCGCGAAGTGCTGCGGCGCATCGCCGCGCGGCCGGGCCCGATCGTCGGCGTGCGCGGCTTCGCGCCGGGCGAGGCGCGCATTCCGCTCGAAAGCCTGGTGGTGGAGCGCGCCGTCAGCACCAACACCGCGGCGGCGGGCGGCAACGCGAGCCTGATGACGATCGGCTGAGCGCGCCCGCCCTGCCTGCTATTTGTCGAACGCGGGATCGACGGGCACGCGGTAGCCGTTGACGAGCCGGTTGGTCTCGTTGGCCATGCCGACCACGGCCATGAGCTCGGCGAACATCGCGGGCGTCATGCCGGCCTTCTCGGCGCCGGCGTGATGGCTCGCGGTGCAGTAGCCGCAGCCGTTGGTCACGCTCACGGCGAGGTAGACCATCTCCTTGACCACCGGGTCGAGCGCGCCGGGCGCCATCACTTCCTTCAGGCTGCTCCAGGTGCGCCTGAGGGTGGCGGGGTCGTTGGCGAGGTACTTCCAGAAGTTGTTGACGTCGGGCACGTTGCGCGTGGTCTTGATGTCGTCGAAGACCGCGCGCACTTCCGCTGAAGCATCCGCGTATTCGATGGGCTGGGGTTTCATGCAAGGCTCCTGCTGGTGTCGAGGCCGACGGTACCAGCCTTCTCGCCGCGCCGGTCGAACCGTCAGTAGGTCTGCAGAAACCGGGCGTGCTCCTGGTGCATGTGCGAGCGCGCGAGCAGCCACTTTCGCAACGAGGCCTGCGTGTCGGGAGAAAGATCCCTGGAGCACTGGTCGAATGCCTCGCCGAGCAGCTTGAACTCGACGTCCAGGTGCCGGCGCGTGGGCGAGGCGCCGGCCACGGGGCCGTCGTTCCTCGCGAAGTCCAGCAGCGCCACCTGGCCGAAGGCCTCCATCTCCTTGACGAGGCGGCTGCGCTCCAGCATCAGGCGGCGAACGATGGCGTTGCGCCGGCGGGGGCCGAAGCGGCGGAGTATGGGATTGGCGTCGTCGCCCTGCACGGTCGCCAGGATGATGTCCAGCTGCTCGAGCAGACGCAGCCACTGCCCGGCCTGGAAGAACTCCGAGGATGGTGTCGCAGGCACCTTGTCCTTTTTCACGACGAGCATGGTTGTCTCCTGCTGTCATTCTTTTGCTGAAGAGCCCCGGCCTGCTTCGGGCCGGGGCTTCGTTCATTCACTGCTGCCGTACGCGGCGGGAGACCAGCTGGAGCCAGCCTCCCGTTCGCGGTCGATCACCTGAGGTCGAAGCGATCGAGGTCCATCACCTTGGCCCACGCCGCCACGAAGTCGCGCACGAACACCTGCTGCGCATCGCTGGAGCCATAGACCTCGGAGAGCGCGCGCAGCTGCGAGTTGGAGCCGAACACCAGGTCGGCGGTGGTGGCGGTCCATTTCGCCTCGCCGCTCGTGCGGTCGCGTCCTTCGAGCACGTTGGCATCCGCGGCCGACTTCTTCCAGCCGGTGCGCATGTCGAGCAGGTTCACGAAGAAGTCGTTGCTCAGCGTCTCCGGCCGCTTGGTGAAGACACCGTTCGGCGACTGCCCGAAGTTCGCGCCCAGCACGCGCAGGCCGCCGACCAGCACCGTCATCTCCGGCGCGCCCAGGCGCAGCAGCTGCGCCTTGTCGAGCAGCAGGTCGGCGGTGGCCGCGGGGTTGGTGCCCTTGCGCAGGTAATTGCGGAACCCGTCGGCCGTCGGCTCCAGCACGCCGAAGGATTCGACGTCGGTCTGCGCCTGCGAAGCGTCCATGCGGCCCGGCGAGAAGGGCACGGTCACGTCCTGCCCGGCCTTCTTCGCGGCCGCCTCGACGGCCGCGTTGCCCGCCAGCACGATCAGGTCGGCCAGCGAGATCTTCTTCTTGCCGCCTGCCTGCGCCGCGTTGAACTCCTTCTGGATGCCTTCGAGCACCGACAGCACCTTCGACAGCTCGGCCGGCTGGTTCACTTCCCAGTCCTTCTGCGGCGCGAGGCGGATGCGCGCGCCGTTGGCGCCGCCGCGCTTGTCGCTGCCGCGGAAGGTCGAGGCCGAGGCCCAGGCGGTGCGCACCAGTTCGCCGATGCCCAGGCCCGAGGCCAGCACCTTGGCCTTGAGCGCGGCGGCGTCCTTGTCGTCGACCAGCGCATGGTCGACGGCGGGGATCGGGTCCTGCCAGATCAGCTCTTCCTTCGGCACCAGCTTGCCGAGGTAGCGGGCGCGCGGGCCCATGTCGCGGTGCGTGAGCTTGAACCAGGCGCGCGCAAAGGCGTCGGCGAACTCCTGCGGGTTGGCCATGTAGCGGCGCGAGATCTTCTCGTAGGCCGGGTCCACGCGCATCGCCATGTCGGCCGTGGTCATCATGGGGGCGTGGCGGCGCGACGGATCGTGCGCATCGGGCACGGTGTTCGCGCCGGTGTCGCCCTTGGGCTTCCACTGGTGCGCGCCGGCCGGGCTCTTGGTGAGCTCCCATTCGTAGCCGAAGAGCGTCTCGAAGTAGCTGTTGTCCCACTTGGTGGGCGTCGGCGTCCAGGCGCCTTCGATGCCGCTGGTGGTGGCGTGCACGCCGATGCCGCTTTCGAAGCTGTTCTTCCAGCCCAGGCCCAGCTCCTCGATGTCGGCGCCTTCCGGCTCGACGCCGACCTTGGCCGGGTCACCCGCGCCGTGGGCCTTGCCGAAGGTGTGGCCGCCGGCGGTGAGCGCCACGGTTTCCTCGTCGTTCATCGCCATGCGGGCGAAGGTCTCGCGGATGTCGCGGGCCGACTTCAGCGGATCGGGGTTGCCGTTCGGGCCCTCGGGGTTCACGTAGATCAGGCCCATCTGCACGGCCGCGAGCGGATTGGCGAGGTCACGCTCGCCGCTGTAGCGCTCGTCGCCCAGCCACTTGTTCTCGGCGCCCCAGTTGACGTCGTCTTCCGGCTCCCAGATGTCGGGGCGGCCGCCGGCGAAGCCGAAGGTCTTGAAGCCCATGGACTCCAGCGCGACGTTGCCGGTGAGGATCATCAGGTCGGCCCACGAGAGCTTGCGGCCGTACTTTTGCTTGATCGGCCACAGCAGGCGGCGCGCCTTGTCGAGGTTGCCGTTGTCGGGCCAGCTGTTCAGCGGCGCGAAGCGCTGCGCGCCCGCACCGCCGCCGCCGCGGCCGTCGAAGGTGCGATACGTGCCGGCCGAGTGCCAGGCCATGCGGATGAACAGCGGCCCGTAGTGGCCGTAGTCGGCGGGCCACCAGTCCTGCGAATCGGTCATCAGCGCGCGGAGGTCCTGGACGACGGCGTCGAGGTCGAGGGTCGCGAACTCCTTGGCGTAATCGAAAGCCTCGCCCATGGGGTTGGACTTGGCGGAGTGCTGGTGCAGCAGCTTCAGGTTGAGCTGGTTGGGCCACCAGTCGGTGTTCGTCGCGGCGCGACGAGCGGTGCCGGTGGTTGCATGGCCCGGGAACGGGCATTTGGCTTCATCGGACAAGGGGTTCTCCTTTGGTTGTGGGGTGGGCGCGAAAGCGCAGCCAGTCTAGGTTCGGCATGCCCTTCATTCAACGCAATTGAGCGTATTGAATTGATAGCGAAGAACTATGAAAATGCGCGCACGAGCAGGCTGCATGCGCCTTCGCGCAAATCCTTCGGGAGATGGAAGAAGCCAGGACGGGCCCGACCTTGACGCCGGGAAGCAGAGCGGCTCGAACGGACGGGCATCGAGGCGATAGGGGGCCGGGCGTGCTCATCCGCCCTTCCGCCCGTCGCCTCCAGCCTCACTCCACCGTGACGCTCTTGGCGAGGTTACGCGGCTTGTCCACGTCAGTCCCGCGCGCACACGCCGTGTGATACGCCAGCAGTTGCAGCGGCACCACGTGAAGGATCGGCGAGAGTGCGCCGTAGTGCTCGGGCATGCGGATCACGTGCAGGCCTTCGCCGCTTCTGATCTTCGTGTCGCCGTCGGCCAGCACGTAGAGCACGCCGCCGCGCGCGCGCACTTCCTGCAGGTTGCTCTTGAGCTTCTCGAGCAGCGCGTCGTTGGGGGCCACGGCCACCACCGGCATCTCGCTGGTGACGAGCGCGAGCGGGCCGTGCTTGAGCTCGCCGGCGGCATACGCCTCGGCGTGGATGTAGGTCACTTCCTTGAGCTCGAGCGCGCCTTCCAGCGCGATCGGGTAGTGCAGCCCGCGGCCGAGGAAGAGCGCGTTGTCCTTGCGCGCGAAGTCTTCCGCCCAGCCGATGATCTGCGGCTCCAGCGCGAGCACCGACTGCAGCGCGACCGGCAGGTGGCGCATCTCCTTCAGGTAGCGCGCCTCCTCGGCCTCGCTCAGCCGGCCCTTGGCCTGTGCGATGGCCAGCGTGAGCAGGAACAGACCCGCGAGCTGCGTGGTGAAGGCCTTGGTCGAGGCCACGCCGATTTCCACGCCGGCGCGGGTGATGTACGCCAGCTTGCATTCGCGCACCATCGCGCTGGTGGCGACGTTGCAGATGGTCAGCGTCTGCTCCATGCCCAGCGAGCGAGCGTGCTTGAGCGCGGCCAGCGTGTCGGCCGTCTCGCCCGACTGGCTGATGGTCACGACCAGCGTCTTCGGGTCGGGCACCGATTCGCGATAGCGGTATTCGCTCGCGATCTCGACCTGTGTGGAGATCTTGGCGATGCCTTCGAGCCAGTACTTGGCGGTGCAGCCGCTGTAGTAGCTGGTGCCGCACGCGAGGATGAGGATCTTGTCGATGTCCTGGAACACGCGGTGCGCGCTCGCCCCCGTGGCGCCGTCCTGGCCGATGCCGTCGAACAGCTCGGGCACGATGCCTTCCACGCCTTCGAGCGTGTCACCGATGGCGCGCGGCTGCTCGAAGATTTCCTTCTGCATGTAGTGGCGGTACGGGCCGAGTTCGGCCGCGCCGCTGTGGGCGAGCACGGTGCGCACCTGGCGGGTGACCGGCTTGTGGTTCTTGTCGACGACCCAGTACTTGCCGGGCTGCAGGTCGACCACGTCGCCCTCTTCCAGGTAGATGATCTGGTCGGTCACGCCGGCCAGGGCCATCGCGTCGCTGGCAAGGAAGTTCTCGGCGCCGTCCTTGCCCGCGCCCAGGATCAGCGGCGAACCCGCGCGCGCGCCAACCACGCGCTGCGGCTCGTCGCGGCAGATCACGGCGATGGCGTAGGCGCCGTGCAGCTGCAGCACGGCCGCCTTCACGGCCTCGAACAGGTCGCCGTCGTAGAGGCTGTCGACGAGATGGGCGATGACCTCGGTGTCGGTCTGGCTCTCGAACGCATAGCCCTTGGCTTCGAGCGCGGCGCGCAGCGTCTCGTGGTTCTCGATGATGCCGTTGTGCACCAGCGCGATGCGGCCCGGCCGCGCGGCCTGCGCGTCGGCGCCAGGGCCGTGGCTGAAGTGCGGATGCGCGTTGTGCACCGCCGGCGCGCCGTGCGTGGCCCAGCGCGTGTGGGCGATGCCGGTGAGGCCCTCGACCTTGTCGTCGCGCACCTGCGCCACGAGGTCGGCCACGCGCGAGGTGGTGCGCGCCCGCGTCAGTCCGCCGGCATGCACCGCGACGCCGCAGGAGTCATAGCCGCGGTACTCGAGCCGCTGGAGGCCCTGCACGAGGACCGGAACGATGTTGCGATGGGACGCTGCCCCGACGATGCCGCACATGGTGAGCTGCCTTTGAATGGAGAAGAGGCTCGATGGTAGGAAGGCATGAGAGAAATATGCATTCTAAATTCAACTGAATTTGGACTTTTATTTCTCCATTTCGGATGATTGGAGTTTTATTCCATAATTTCTTTTAATATGGAATCAATCTCCCTCGATTCAACCGACCTGCGCCTGCTAGACGCCCTGCAGCGCGACGCCTCCCAGACCAACCAGCGCCTGGCTGCCGCCATAGGCATCTCCCCGCCCACCTGCCTGCGCCGCGTGCAGCGCCTGCGCGACATCGGACTGATCGAGCGCCAGATCGCGCTGCTGTCGCCCGACCGACTTGCCGTGGTGCTGGGCCATGGCCTGCAGGCGGTGATCGAGATTTCGCTCGACCGGCAGGACGCCGCCTCGCTCGACGCCTTCGAGGCGCGCGTGATCGCCGACGACGCGGTGCAGCAGTGCTGGCGCGTATCGCCCGGCCCCGACTTCGTGCTGATCGTCGCGGCGCGCGACATGCCGGACTACGCAGCGCTCACGCAGCGCCTGTTCACGGCCGATGCGAACGTGCGCAACGTCAAGGCCTTCTTCAGCCTGAAGCGCGCGAAGTTCGAGCCCCGGATGCCGCTGACATCGGGGGCCTGAAGGCCGTCGTCAGGCCTTCGGCTTCTTTTGCGGGCGCTTCCAGTTCGGGAAGCTCACCGCCTTGCTGCGCGCCACGGTCAGCGCGCCCGGCTCGGTCGACTTGTTGATGGTCGAGCCGCCGCCAATGGTGCCGCCCGCGCCGATGGTGATGGGCGCCACCAGCACGCAGTTGCTGCCCACGTGCACGTCGTCGCCGATCACGGTGCGGTGCTTGTTGGCGCCGTCGTAGTTGGCGGTGATGCTGCCCGCGCCGTAGTTCACGCGCTCGCCCACGGTGGCGTCGCCCAGGTAGGCCAGGTGGTTGGCCTTGGCGCCGGCGGCCAGCGTGGAGTTCTTCACTTCCACGAAGTTGCCGATGTGCACCTCCACGCCCAACTGCGCGCCAGGCCGCAGCCGCGCGAAGGGGCCGATCAGCGAGCCCGCGCCGACGGTGACGCCGGCCTTCTCGCCCTCGATGTGGGTGAAGGGATGGATCACCGCGCCGGCCTCGATGCGCGCATTGGCGATCACGCAGTTCGCGCCGATGCGCACGCCCTCGCCAAGCGACACCGCACCCTCGAAGACGCAGTTGACGTCGATCTCCACGTCGCCCGCGCATTCGAGCGTGCCGCGCAGGTCGAAGCGCGCCGGATCGGCCAGGCGCACGCCCTGCTCCATCATCGCGTTCGCCTGGCGCAGCTGCCATGCGCGCTCCAGCGCCGCGAGCTGGGCGGGGCTGTTGATGCCGGCCACCTGAAGCGCGTCGGTGGTGATGTGCGCGACCACGGGCACGCCGTCGGCGGCCGCCAGCTTCACCACGTCGGTCAGGTAGTACTCGCCCTGGGCGTTGCGGTTGTCCAGCCGGCCGAGCCAGCCCTTGAGCAGGCGCGCGGGCACGGCCATCACGCCGCTGTAGATCTCGCGCACCTCGCGCTGGGCCTCGGTGGCGTCCTTGTGCTCGACCACGGCCTGCACGGCACCACTGCCGGCTGCGCGGATGACCCGGCCGTAGCCCGTGGGGTCGTCGAACTCGATGGTGAGCAGCGCCAGCTTGCGGCCGGCGCTGGCGGCGACGAGCGCGCGCAGCGTTTCCTCGCCGATGAGCGGCACGTCGCCGGAGAGCACGACCACCGTGCCGTCGTCCGCCAGCAGCGGCGCGGCCTGCTGCACCGCGTGGCCGGTGCCCAGCTGGGGCTCCTGGCGCGCGAAGCGCACTGCGGCATTGCCGACGCCGCCGGCCATGGCCGCCTCGACCTGGTCCGCGCCGTGGCCCGTGACCACCACCACGTCGCGCGCCCCGATGCGCGCGGCCGTGCCCGCCACGTGCGCCAGCAGGGCTCGGCCGCCCAGCCGGTGCAGCACCTTGGGCAGCCGGCTCTTCATGCGGGTACCCTTGCCGGCGGCCATGATGACGACGTCGATCGGTCCGTGGTCGTTGTTCTGTTGCGGAGGCTGATTCATGCGTTTCTTTTCCAGGATTCGTTGCGCGACTTGCTCGGCATGGGCTCGAATTATCGGCGCGCTGCTCGTGGCGGCCGCCCTGGGTGCCTGCAGCGCGATCCAGCTGGCCTACAACAACCTGCCGACGGTGAGCTACTGGTGGCTCGACGGCTACCTCGACTTCGACGGCACGCAGACCCCGAAGGTGCGCGACGAGCTCGACCAGCTGCTGGCCTGGCACCGGCAGAACGAGCTGCCGCGCCTGGCCTCGCTGCTGAAGGAGGCCCAGGCCATGGCCCCGGGCGAGGTCACGCCGGAGCAGGTCTGCGCCATGGCCGACCGCATCCGCGAGCGCCTGCTGGCCGTGACCGAGCGCGCCGAGCCCGCTGGCGCCGAACTGGCACTGAGCCTGACCGAGGCGCAGCTGCAGCAGCTGGAGCGCAAGTACGCCAAGAACAACGCCGAGTACCGCAAGGACTGGCTCGACCGCACGCCGGCCCAGGTGCAGGAAAAGCGCTATGACCAGTTCCTCGAGCGCACCGAGGACTTCTACGGCCGCCTGAGCGCCGAGCAGCGCGAGTTGCTGAAGCAGCAGGTCGCGCAGTCGGTGTTCGACCCGAAGCTCGCGGACGCCGAGCGCCGCAAGCGCCAGCAGGAAGCGCTCAGGCTGCTGCGCGGCTTCGCCGCCGGCAAGCCTTCGCCCGCCGAGGCGCGCGCCGCGCTGCACGACTACATCCAGCGCATCGCCGAGCCGCCGCCCGGGCCCTGGCGCGACCATCAGCAGGCCCTGCTGCAGGAAGGCTGCCGCAACACCGCGGCCATGCACAACGGCACGAGCGCGAGCCAGCGCGCGCAGGCGGTGCGCCGGCTGCAGGCCTACCAGGACGACCTGCGCCAGTTGGTGGCGGCGCGCTGAAGGCGCGGGCTCCGGCAGGCCGAGCTCAGAACAGCGGTGTCGGCCGCATCGGCCGCTCGAAGTAGTCGCCCAGCGCTTCGAGCGCATGCGGCTCCATGATGCGCAGCCAGCCGGCGTCGATCTTGTACAGCCCCAGGCGCTGCAGCCGCCGCAGCGTCTTGTTGGTGTGCACCAGCGAAAGCCCCAGCGCGTCGGCGATGTGCTGCTGGCTGAACGGAAACTCGACCCAGCCGTCGCGCTCCATGCCTACGCGCTGCGCCCGGCGGTACAGGTGCATGAGCAGCATCGCCACCCGTTCGCCGGCATTGCGCCGGCCGGTGGTGACGAGGTTGTCGTCCACCATCTTCTCCTCGCGCGCGGCCAGCCAGGTGATGTCGTAGCCGAGCTTGGGCTGCGCATGGAACAGCTCCCACAGCCGGTCGCGCGAGAAGGCGCACAGCGTGACGTCGGTGACCGCCTCGACGCCGTGGGTCTGGCCGTCGGCGAACTCGTCCTGCAGGCCGAGGAAATCGCCGGCCACCAGGAAGCTCAGGATCTGCCGCCGGCCGTCGCTCAGCGTCTTGTAGCGGAATGCCCACCCCGCGTAGAGGGTGAACAGCTGCGGGCTGCGCCGGTGCTCCTCGATGATCGAGCCGCCGGCCTCCACGTGGCGGGCGCCCACGCGGAAGGACTGGATGGTCTTCAGCTCCTCCTGCGAGCACGGCAGGAAGGCGTCGAGGCGGCGCAACGCGCACCGGTCGCACGGATTCGCGCCGACGGGCGGGGCCGCGGCAGCTGGGTAGTCCTCGAATTTCACACCGCACTATAGGCGGCCGGCCTGTGTCTTTTGACATTTCGAGGCCTCCCCCGCCCACCTACACTCGGCGCGCCCCTCCGACTCCGAACGCATGACCGACGAAGCAACGCTCCCACTTCACGAGATCTTCTACTGCAGCATGCTCACGCACAGCCTGCCCCCGCAGACCGTGGGACAGATCGTCTCCCGGGCCCGCACCCAGAACGCGCTGCACGGCATCACGGGCCTCCTGGTGTTCGACGGGATGCGCTTCTGCCAGCACCTGGAAGGCCCGGCCGACGCCGTCAGTGCGCTGATGGAGCGGATCGAGAAGGATCCGCGCCATGTGGACGTCAGGGTGGTCCACCGGGCCCCGCTGGAAGTCCGCCGCTACAGCGGCTTCGGCATGGGGCTGGCGGAATGCGAGGGTCCCGACCTGATGGCGGGGGTGCATGCGCTGACCGGGGAAGCGGCGCTGCGGCACTTCCTGGCGCTGGTGCCCAGCTTCGACATCAACGGCTGAGCGACCCCAAAAAAGGAAAAGGCGGCCGAAGCCGCCTTTTCAAGCACCTGGAGGACTGGAACGATCAGGCGTTGTCCCAGCTGTAGGTGGCGCCATAGCCGTCCCACGCCTCCATCACGATGCGCTGGCCCGCGGCCACCATCAGCGATTCGCCGGGTGCGAGCACCAGGTCTTCGCTGGGGTTGGCGAGCGTGGCGTCGGGCGTGATCCACACGCGGCCCTGCCTGACGCGCAGGATGCTGGCCGCCCGCGCCTTCAGGCTCATCGCCTCGCCGGGAGCGATCTGCCATGCACCGCGGCGCACGGCCGGCGGAACGGTGGCGGCGCGAGCCGGGACGGTGAGGGACGAGAGCGATTCGGTGGTGCAGACGGCGGTGGACATGGTGTAACTCCTTAGGGCTTTGCCGACGCGCTTGACAGAAAGAGGCAATGGCGCAGTTCGGGAATGAATGATCGTTTCTACGGCGTTGGCGGTCCAATGAAAACGAGGTAGCCTACTGATGCTGGTTTCGCATCAATTGACTGGCCGCGAACCGCCCTCGATTCATACCCATGCAACATTCCCAGACCCATCTGCGCTCCCGCCCGATCTCCGCGGGGCACCTGCGCGCCTTCGAGGCGGTGGCCCGCCACCTGAACTTCCGGGCGGCGGCGGAGGAAATGGCGCTGACCCAGTCGGCGGTGAGCCGGCAGATCCAGTCGCTGGAAGAAGAAGTGGGCGTGGCCCTGTTCCTGCGCCATACGCGCGCGGTGGAGCTCACCAGCGCCGGCGCCCTGCTGCTGCTGGCGGTGCAGCAGTCGCTGCCCCGCATCGACACGGCCGTGCGCCAGATCCGCCAGAGCGCGGGGCGGCAGAGCGTGTCGCTGACCACTTTCGCCTCCTTCGCCTCGATGTGGCTGATTCCGAGGCTGGAAGCCTTCCAGCGCGACAACCCCGAGATCGACATCCGCATCGACGCCAGCGACGTGGCGGTCGACCTCGACGTGGCCGACGTGGACATCGCCCTGCGCTACGGCCCGCGCGATTCCATGCCGTCCGGCGCCGTGCGCCTGTTCGGCGAAACGCTCACGCCCGTGGCCAGCCCCTGGCTGCTCAAGAGCAGCCCGCCGATCAAGACGCCGGAGGACATGACCCGGTTCACGCTGATCGAGGCCGGCGACGCCCACCGCACCCACCTCGAATGGCTGACCTGGCGCCGCTGGTTCGAGGTGAACGGGCTGGAGCGCGCTCAGCCCAAGCGCTGGCTGTACTTCAACTACGCCTACCAGATGGTGCAGGCCGCCCTTACCGGCCAGGGCGTGACCCTGGCGCGCAGCTCGCTGATCGCCGAGAGCCTGGCCAACGGCGACCTCGTCGAGGTGCTGCCGCAGCACCGCATGGATTCGCCGATGTCCTACTGGATGATCGCCGGCCCGCGCAGCATGCAGCGCCCGGAGATCAGGGCCTTCTGCGACTGGCTGCAGCTGCAGGCCGTGACCACGCGCGAGACCATCGGCGAAGTGCCCGACCCGGACACCGTCGACGACATCGACTGACGGACTGGAGCCGGCTCAGCTGGTCGGCCAGACGACGCCGTTGTCGTTCAGGATGGCGTCCAGCGGCAGGTCGTGCGCCTCGGGCACGAAGTCCGCGACGAAGCCGTTGGTGAAGCCCAGCCCCACCGTGAACGGCCGGGGCTCCAGCGCCGCCAGCGTGCGGTCGTAGAAGCCGCCGCCGTAGCCCAGCCGGTAGCCGCCGGCGCTGTAGCCCACGCAGGGCACGAACAGCAGCGTGGGCACGATCAGCTCGGTGTCCTTGGGCTTGGGAATGCCGTAGGCGTCTTCCTCCATCTGGCAGCCGGGGTACCAGGCGTGGAAGGTCAGGGTCTTGTGAACTTTGTCGATCACCGGCAGTCCGATGCGGCGGCGCTGCGGCTCTTCCATGAGCTCGCCGTCCTCCTTCCAGCGGTGCAGTGCGGGCAGCGGATCGAACTCGCCCTTGATCGGCCAGTAGGCGCCGATCACCGTGTCGGGCCGGCCCACGAGCCAGATCCGCATCACGCGCTGCAGCAGGTCGGCGCGTGTCAGCCGGTCGGGCATCGCCAGACGTTGCTCGATGAGGGCTTTCCTCAACTGTTCCTTAAGAAAACTCGCCGTTGCCGAGGTGTCGGCACCCTTTGACTTGTCCATAATCCCCCGATGCAGTTCCCAAGCATTTTGGCATCCAAGCGCTGCCATCCGCGCAATGCGGTCCCCGCGCTGGTTTTTTCCGCGGTTATCGCCTTCGCCGCACTGCTCTCGCAGCAGCCCGCCGCGGCCCAGAGCAACACCAACGACGACGTCCTGATCCAGATGAAGCAGGCCTTCCAGCGCGGCGACAAGGCCCGGCTGACCGCCCTGCTGCCTCAGGCCCGCGGCCATGCGCTCGAACCCTGGGCCGCCTACTGGGAACTCAAGGCCCGCCTGCAGGAAGCAGCCCCGAATGAAGTGCAGGACTTCTACGCCCGCTACCCAGGCACCTACCAGGAAGACCGCCTGCGCAACGACTGGCTGCTGCTGACCGGCCAGCGCCGCGACTGGGACAGCTTCTCCGCCTCGCTAGACGGCTTCCGCATGGGCGACGACGCGCAGGTGCGCTGCTACGCGATCCTGGTCGACGCGCTGCGCAGCGGCACCGCCACGCAGGCGCAGGCCGACGAGGTGCGCCGCAACTGGTTCGCCCAGAAGGACCTGGACGACGGCTGCCTCACCGCCGCCGACCGCATGGTCGCCGCCCGCCTGCTGTCGACCAACGACGTCTGGAAGAAGGCTCGCCTGGCCATGGAGGCCAACCGCCCGCAGGCCGCGCGCGCCGCCGTCACCATCGCCGCGCCCGACGCGCTGCCGCTCTTCGAGGAGCTCAACGCGAGCTCGGCCAAGTTCCTGACCGGCCGCGCCTTCGTGGCCGCCAAGTCGCGCAAGGAGCTGGTGGTGCTCGCGCTCATCAAGGTCGCCATCGCCGACCCCGAGCAGGCCGCCTCGCAGCTCGACAGCAAGTGGGGCCCGATGCTCTCGGCCGAGGAGCGCAACTGGCTCTGGGGCACCATCGGCCGCGCCGCCGCCATCAAGCTGTGGCCGCAGGCCGGCAGCTACTTCGCCAACGTCACCAAGAACGGCGACCTCTCCGACGACATGCTCGCCTGGCGCGTGCGCGCCGCCCTGCGCGCCGGCCAGTGGAAGGAAGTGGTGCCCGCCATCAACGCGATGAGCGAGACCGCCCAGCTCGACCCGACCTGGGTCTACTGGAAGGCCCGCGCGCTGGCCACCGCCGGCGGCGACGATCGCCGCGCCCAGGCCCGCGAGCTCTACCAGAGCATCGCCGGCTCGCGCGGCTTCTACGAGATGCTGGCGCTGGAGGAACTGGGCCAGCGCACCGTGGTGCCCACGCGCCCCGCCCCGCTCACGCCCGAGGAGAAAGCCGCCGCGCGCAGCAACCCCTCTCTGGCGCGCGGCCTCTACGCCATCGCCATCGGCCTGCGCCCCGAGGGCACGCGCGAGTGGAACTACGCCACCAACCTGCACGACAAGGGCGGCATGGACGACCGCGCGCTGCTGGCCGCGGCCGACTTCGCCTGCCAGCGCGAGGTGTGGGACCGCTGCATCAACACCAGCGAGCGTACCAAGGGCGTGGTCGACGTGGAGCAGCGCTTCCCCATGCCCTTCCACGACACCGTGCTGCGCAAGAGCCAGGACATCGGCCTCGATCCGGCCTACGTCTACGGCCTGATCCGCCAGGAAAGCCGCTTCATCATGGACGCGCGCTCCGGCGTCGGCGCCTCGGGCCTGATGCAGGTCATGCCCGCCACGGCGCGCTGGACGGCCCGCAAGATCGGCCTGAGCGACTTCTCGCCCAGCCAGATCAACGACCGCGAGACCAACATCACCATCGGCACCAACTACCTGAAGCTCGCGCTCGACGACTTCGACGGTTCCATGGCGCTGGCCGCCGCCGCCTACAACGCCGGCCCCGGCCGCCCGCGCAGCTGGCGCAACGGGCCGGTGCTCGACGCCGCCATCTGGGCCGAGAACGTGCCCTTCAACGAGACGCGCGACTACGTGAAGAAGGTGCTGGCCAACACCACCAACTACGCCGCCATCATCAGCGGGCGGCCGCAGTCGCTGAAGGAGCGCCTGGGCCGCGTGGGCCCGCGCGACGCCTCCGAGCCCGAGCCGAACAAGGACCTTCCCTGAAGCCAGCCATCTGACATGAGCTGGCGCGACGAAGTCCTCGACACCATCGCGTCCGAGTTCTCGGATGCGGGCGACGTCGCCCAGCTCACGCGCATCGTGTTGCGCCTCACGCTCGCGGGCGCGCTGGGCTTCGCACTCGGCTTCGAGCGCGAGCAGCAGGGCAAGGCCGCCGGCGTGCGCACCCACATGCTGGTGGCGATCGGATCGGCGCTGTTCGTGCTGATCCCGCAGCAGACCGGCATCGTGCCGGCCGACATGAGCCGCGTCATACAGGGGCTGGTGGCGGGCGTGGGCTTCCTGTGCGCCGGCACCATCCTCAAGCAGGGCAAGGACGAGAGCCACGTGCAGGGCCTGACCACGGCCGCCGGCCTGTGGATGACGGCCGCCATCGGCATGGCCTGCGGGCTCGGCCGCGAGGTGACGGCGGTGGCGAGCGCGCTGCTCGCGCTCGCCGTGCTGGCGCTGATGCCGCGCCTGGTGAGCCTCGTCGAGCGCGTGTCCGGGCCGAAGAAGCAGAACGGGAGCGGCAGGGACGGCGGCCGCCGGCACTGAGCGCGCGCCGCTGCATCAATTGGCGCCTCGTTCGGCATCAATCGCCCTCCGGCGCACGGCTAGCATCGAAGGCTTTGTTTCAAACCCCGCAACGGACCGGAGATCCCTCATGCGCAAGCTCTACGTCGGCAACAAGAACTACTCGTCATGGTCCATGCGGCCCTGGGTGCTGATGAAGCAGGCCGGCATCGAATTCGAGGAAGTCGCCGTGCGCTTCGATTCCTTCGAGGCCGACTCGCAGTTCAAGCACACCATCGGCGCGCTGAACCCGGTGGCCAAGGTGCCGGTGCTGGTGGAAGACGACGGCCTCGTCATCTGGGACACGCTGGCCATCTCTGAATACCTCGCCGAGACCTTTCCCGAGAAGCAGCTCTGGCCTCGCGCCGCGGCCGACCGGGCGCGTGCCCGCAGCGTCTGCGCCGAGATGCACTCGGGCTTCGGCGGCCTGCGCAACCACTGCGGCATGAACCTCGAAGCCTCGCTGCCCGAGGTGGGCGCGCGGCTGCTGAAGGAAGTGCCCGAAGTCGCCAGCGACCTCGCGCGCATCGTGCAGATGTGGAGCGGCCTGCTCGACGCGCACGGCGGCCCGATGCTGTTCGGGCGCGAGTTCGGCATCGCCGACGCCTACTTCGCGCCTGTCGGCACCCGCATCAAGACCTACGGCCTGCCGGTGCCGGCGCACATCACGGCCTACATCGAGCGCGTGCAGGCGCTGCCGGGCGTCAAGGCCTGGGTCGATGCGGGGCTCGCGGAAAAGGACTTCCTGCAATTCGAAGAGCCCTACCGCACGGGGCGATAGGGCCTTGGGAAAACCGCAGGGCGCTCAGAAAGAGGGATACAAGCCCAGAAACACCGCGGAACCGGCTTTGCCGGGCCGCAGGTGTTGCCCCCGGCAGGGGGTTGGCGAAGCGACACGAAGTGCGCGCAGCCTGGGGGCGAGCTCAGAACTTATACGTCGCCGACACGTAGGTGACGATCGGGTTCAGCTTCAGGCTGGCCTCGCTGGTGGCCACGGGCAGGCCGTAGACCGAGGTGGTCGTCAGCTTGGCCTTGGTCTTCAGGGGGATGTACGACACCGAGAACGAGATGCCCCAGTGCTTGTCGAACTGGTAGGCGGCACCCACGTTGATCACCGGTGCGAAAGAGCTGTCGAGCTTGGCCGTGGTGTTCACGGCGAAGGGCGACTGGTGGAACTGCGAGGCCAGCGCGCCCTGCAGGTTCGGGGTCAGCTTGACGTCGCTGTACCAGACATAGGTGGCGCCCAGGCCCACGAAGGGACGGAAGGCGTCGTTGGCTTCGTTGAAGAAATACTTGCCCAGGATCGTCGGGCTCCACTGGCGGGCCTCGCCGAGCTGGCCCACGCGCCCGAGGGTGCCGGTGCCGTTGAGCTTGAACTTCGGGGGCACGCCGAACACGCCTTCCACCGCCCAGTGGCTGTCCAGGAAATAGGTGGCGCTGAGGCCGAGGGTGTCGGAGTCGCTCACGCTGGCGCCGGAACCGGCCAGGACGCTCTGAACGGGCGAGGTCACGGTCAGCGGCTTGCTCGAATCCTGCGGTGACAGATGGAACCACCCTGCACCGACGACCCAGTCGCCGGCCTGTTGCGCCATCGCGCTGCCGGACGCCAGGGCGCCCAGGGCTGCAAGCGCAATCGTTGTTTTCTTCATGATGAGAATTACTCCTTTGGATTGAAATATCCCTCTACGGATGCAGGCATCGGCTGTGACCGCCGCTGTAAATCTTCCGCATGACGACAGATTGCCCGGTCCGGTCGCCAGATTATCGAACGACCGTTCTATTTTCAATCCGGGGAGTATCCCTACACTGCGGCCATGAAGATCTTTCTCGTCGGCGGCGCGCTGCGCGACCGCCTGCTGGACCGCCCCGGTATCCGACCACGACTGGCTGGTGGTCGGCGCCACGCCCGAGGAGATGGTGGCGCGCGGCTACCTGCCCGTGGGGCGCGACTTTCCGGTATTCCTGCACCCCCGGACGCGCGAGGAATACGCGCTCGCCCGCACCGAGCGCAAGAGCGCGCCGGGCTATCGCGGCTTCACCGTGCACGCGGCGCCCGACGTCACGCTCGAACAGGACCTTGCCCGCCGCGACCTGACCGTCAACGCCATCGCGCTGCCGGCCGAGCTGGTGGGCGCCGACGGCCACTTCGAGCCCACGCCCGAGACCCTGGCCGACCCCTTCCACGGCCAGCGTGACCTGCGCGACAAGGTGCTGCGCCACGTGACCGACGCCTTCCGCGAGGACCCGGTGCGCATCCTGCGCGTGGCGCGCTTCGCCGCCCGCTTCGACGATTTCGGCGTCGCCCCCGAAACCATGGCGCTGATGCGCGAGATGGTGGCGGCCGGCGAAGCCGACGCGCTCGTGCCGGAGCGCGTGTGGCAGGAGCTGTCGCGCGGCCTGATGGAAACGCGCCCTTCCCGCATGTTCGAAGTGCTGCGCGAGTGCGGTGCGCTGGCGGTGCTGCTGCCCGAGATCGAAGCGAACGCGCGAACCATGCGGTCGGTCGACTTCGCCGCGCGGCAGGAGGCGCCGCTGGCCGTGCGCTTCGCCTGCCTGACCGGTGGCCTCGGCCGGAGCGGGCCTTCCGGTCTGAAGGCGCTCCATGCGGTGTGCGAACGCTGGCGCGTGCCGGTGGACATCCGCGAACTGGCCGAGGTGGTGGCGCGCGAACACGGCCACATCGACGGCAGCGGCGCGCTCGATGCCGCCGGCCTGGTCCGCCTGCTGGAGCGCTGCGATGCCTTCCGCAAGCCGGCGCGCTTCGCCGAGGCGCTGCAGGCCTGCGAGTGCGATGCGCGCAGCGCCGCAAACGAAGACAGCAGCGGCAGCGACGCACCCTACGTACCGCGCCAGCGCCTGCTCGCGGTGCTGGCCACGGCGGCGGCCGTACCCACCGACGTGGTGGCCAGGGCCGCCCAGCAGTCCGGCGCCGCCGGACCGAAGATCGGCGAGGCCATCCACCGGGCACGTGTGGAGGCCGTCGCCGCATCGCTCGCCTGAACATCTCCTGAAGGCTGCCCGCCGGGACATGACTTCTGGCACTTCCCGGTGCAGGCCCGCTCGCTAGCATCGGCCGGGTGAATGCCACCGCGCCGCAGCCGTCACGCGAATCCGCCGACTTCCCGCTCCCCGCGGGGCCGGACGAACTGGCCCTGCGCGTGCTGCGCGAGCACGTGGCCTCGGTGTACGCGGCCTACAACGCGTCGGTGTTCGTGCACTTCGGCCTGGGCGCGGCGCTGGGCACCGCCATGTACGTGCACCAGCCGCGCACCTGGATCCTGGTCTGGATGGCGGTGCATCTCTCGCTCGGACTGTTCCTCTTCCTCATGCCGCGCTGGCACCCGGGCGTGCCGCTCGCCGACACCAGGCGCTGGGCACGCCGGCACTCGCGCACCGTCACCGCCGTGGGCGTGGGCATGGCGAGCGCGCCGCTGCTGTTCATCTCGCCCGACGACCTGCCCGTGACCTCGGTGGTGACGGTGGTCATCATCGGCAGCTGCGCCCGCGCCATGCAGCTGCTGTGGCCGCTCAGGCCCGCGCTGTACGGCTACACCCTGCCGATGATGCTGAGCCTGATCGCCGTGCTGGCCTGGCAGGGCGACGCGATGCACTTCTTCCTGGCGCTCTTCAGCCTGGGCTACCTGCTGTTCACCCTGCGCGTGGGCAACCAGCAGCACAGGCTTCTGACCGACTCGCTGGTGCTGCGCTTCGAGAACGAGGCGCTGGCCGGACAGCTCGGCAGGCAGATCGCCGTGGCCGAGCGCGCGAGCGCGGAGAAGACGCGCTTCCTCGCAACCGCCAGCCACGACCTGCGCCAGCCGCTGCACGCGATCGCGCTCTTCGGCGCCGCGCTGGAAAACGAGCTGCGCGAGCACCACGGCGGGCGCAATGCGCGGCAGCTGATGCGCGCGGTGAATGCGCTGGGCAATTCGCTGGACACCATGCTCGACGTGTCGCGCCTCGACGCGGGCGTGGTCACGCCCACCGTGGTGCCCGTGCCGCTCGACGCGCTGTTCCGCTCGCTCAACCACATGTTCGCGGCGCGGGCCGAGCAGCGGCAGCTCCAGCTGCGCGTGCAGGCCAGCGGCCTGTGGGTGCGCAGCGACCCCCAGCTGCTGTACCGCATGCTCTCGAACCTCGTCGACAACGCGCTGAAGTACACGGCACGCGGCGGCGTCGCGGTGCGGGCCCGCGCGCGCGGCGAGATGGTGTGGATCGAGGTGTTCGACACCGGCATCGGCATCGCGCCCGAGCAGCAGGAGCGCGTGTTCGAGGAGTACTACCAGGTGCACAACCCGGGCCGCGACCGCACGCAGGGCCTGGGCATCGGCCTGTCGATCGTGCAGCGGCTCTCGCGGCTCCTGGGGCACCCGGTGCAGCTGAAGTCGCACCCCGGTCGCGGCAGCCGCTTCCGCCTTCAGCTGCCCGCCGCCGGCGCGGACGAGGCGACGGCGCCCGCCGCCGGTCTTGCCGCGCCCTTCGCCGGCGGGGCCATGCCCGATCCGGCGTGCAGCGTGCGAACGCCCCTCGCGGCACGCGGACGCATCCTGCTGATCGACGACGAGGCGGAAGTGCGAGAGGCCATGGCCGGCTTCTTCCAGGCCCACGGCCTCGCGGTGGAGGCCGCGGCCGACGAGGCCGAAGCCGCCGAGCTGCTCGCCCGGCCCGTCACGCGCGAGCACCCGTTCGTGCTGCTGGTGTGCGACTACCGCCTCGCCGACGGCGACAACGGGCTCGACGTCGGCCGGCGGCTGCAGCGCCGCTTCGACCTGCAGGCGCCGCTGCTGCTGGTGACCGGCGAGACCTCGCCCGAGCGGCTGCAGCGCGTGCGCGCCTCGGGCGTGCCGGTGCTGTTCAAGCCGGTGAACGCCGCGACGCTGCTGGGCATGCTCGCCGAGCTGATCCCGCAGGCGGAGACGGAAGCGGCTCACTGACCGCTGTTCCCAAGCCTGCACGGGCAGGCCGCGAGGAGATTGGGCTTTCGCCGACAAGCGCCGCGCACGGCGCGTGTTAAGGTTTTTCCCGATGCCAAAGTCCTCCAGCAACTCCAGCAACACCTCGCAGTTGCCACCTCCGTTGGGCCGGGACGCAGCCCTCTTCCTCGACTTCGACGGTACGCTGGTCGGACTCGCGCCCACGCCTGAAGCCATCGAGATCCCGCCGGCCCTCGTGCCCCTGCTGGGCGACCTGCGCGAGCAGCTGGGCGGCGCGCTCGCCGTGGTGTCGGGCCGCCAGATCGACTCCATCGACCGTTTCCTCGCGCCGCTGCGGCTGCCCGCGGCCGGCGAGCACGGCGTGCAGCGCCGCGATGCTGCCGGCCGCATGCAGGAGCAGCGCCCGCCCGATCTCGTGCCCGTCCTCGACATCGCCAACGAACTCGCGCGCGTGCACGAGGGCCTGCTGGTGGAGCGCAAGCACGCGGCCATCGCCCTGCACTACCGGCTCGCGCCGCAGCTCGAGGCGGTGTGCCGCGACGCGATGTCGCGCGCCATCGCGAACCATCCGCAGCTGGAGCTCATGCACGGCAAGTTCGTGTTCGAGGTGAAGCCCGCGGGCGTCAACAAGGGCATCGCCATCGACGCCTTCATGACCGAGGCGCCCTTCGCGGGCCGCACGCCCGTCTTCCTCGGCGACGACACCACCGACGAGAGCGGCTTTGCCGTGGTGCAGCCGCGCGGCGGCGTCGCCATCAAGGTCGGCTCCGGTCCGAGCCTGGCGCTGCACCGCCTCGAATCGCCGCTGGCCGTGTACGAATGGCTCGTGCAGGCACGCGACATGCTCGCGGCACGTCCGCAGGACACCGCCAGCCAACCCGAAGAATCACCCAGGAGCCCCCGATGAGCGAACAACAACTGCCGGTGGCGCCCGAGGACCGCGCCGGCCAGGCGCTGGCGGGTGCGGCCGGCCCCGCCGACCGCGCGCCGGCCGACGCGCAGGCCGCCGCCGCCCCCGGGCCGCGAGGCTTCGCGCCGCCGGCCGAGCCCTCGCTCAACGTGGGCGTGATCGGCAACTGCGCCTACAGCGCGCTCATCGACGCGCGCGGGCGCGCCGTGTGGTGCTGCCTGCCGCGCTTCGACGGCGACCCGGTGTTCAACGCCCTGCTGCACCCCGGCGAAGATGCCGGCGCGTGGAGCATCGACATCGAGGACTTCGCCGAGGCGAAGCAGTGGTACGAGCCGAACACCGCCGTGCTGCGCACGCAGCTCTTCGACAGCGCGGGCCAGGGCATCGAGATCACCGACTTCGCGCCGCGCTTCTACAGCCGCTCGCGCTACTTCCGCCCGCTGATGCTGGTGCGCCGCGTGCGGCCCATCGCGGGCGCGCCGCGCGTGCGCGTGTCGCTCGACCCGCGCTTCCAGTGGGGCTCGTCGGCTCCGGTGGAGGTCACGCGCGGCAGCAACCACATCCGCTACGTCGGGCCCGACGTGACGCTGCGGCTGAACACCGACGCCTCGATCTCGCACATCCTCTCGCGCCAGCCCTTCGTGCTCTCGCGCGAATACAACTTCATGTTCGGCGTGGACGAGACGCTGATGGACGGCATCGCCGACACCGCGCGCCGCTTCGAGCAGGAGACCATCTCCTACTGGCGCACCTGGAGCAAGCGCCTGGCCATTCCCCTGGAGTACCAGGACGCGGTGATCCGAGCGGCCATCACGCTGAAGCTCTCGCTGTACGAGGACACGGGCGCCATCGTCGCGGCCATGACCACCAGCATTCCCGAGGCGCCGGGCAGCCAGCGCAACTGGGACTACCGCTACTGCTGGCTGCGCGACGCCTTCTTCGTGGTGCGCGCGCTCAATTCGCTGAGCGAGGTGGGCACCATGGAGGACTACCTGCGCTGGCTCGGCAACGTGGTGATCGGCTCGCACGGCGAGCACATACAGCCGCTGTACGGCATCGGGCTGGAGCGCGAGCTGCCCGAGTCCTTCGTCGACGGCCTGCCGGGCTACCGCGGCATGGGCCCGGTGCGCGTGGGCAACCAGGCGCAGGAGCACTTCCAGCACGACGTGTACGGCAACATCGTGCTGGGCGCGGCGCAGGCCTTCCACGACCAGCGGCTGCTCAGCCGCGCGGGGCTGGCGGAGTTTCCGCACCTCGAGGCGGTGGGCGAGCGCGCGGTGGCGGTCTACGGCACGCCCGACGCTGGCATGTGGGAGCTGCGCACCCGCGCACGCGTGCACACCAGCTCGGCACTGATGAGCTGGGCCGCCTGCGACCGGCTTGCGAAGATCGCGCGCACGCTGCAGCTGCCGGAGCGCGCCGCCTACTGGCACGGGCATGCCGCGCGCATGAAGGAGGAGATCCTCGCCAAGTCGTGGTGCGAGGAGCGCCAGGCCTTTGCCGAGAGCTTCGGCGGGCACGAGCTCGACGCGAGCATCCTGCTGATGGTGGAAGTGGGCCTGATCGACGCGCGCGACCCGCGCTTCATCTCCACCGTCGACGCCATGGAAAAGTCGCTGTGCGACGGCCCCTACATGCGCCGCTACGAGGCCGCCGACGACTTCGGCAAGCCCGAGACCGCCTTCAACATCTGCACCTTCTGGCGCATCGATGCGCTCGCCAAGATCGGCCGCAAGGCCGAGGCGCGCCAGATCTTCGAGACCATGCTCGCGGCGCGCAACCCGCTGGGCCTGCTGTCGGAGGACACGCACCCGGTCACGGGCGAGATGTGGGGCAACTTTCCGCAGACCTATTCGATGGTCGGCATCATCAACGCGGCCATGCGCCTGTCCGCCCCCTGGGATTCGTGCATATGAAACAGGCCCCCCGGCTCTTCACTCCATTCGCTCGCGGCCGCCGCAAGGAGGCGCCATGAGCCGCCTCGTCGTCGTTTCCAACCGCGTGGCCGACCCGCGCAAGCCCGCCGCCGGCGGCCTGGCCGTGGCGCTGGGCGAGAGCCTGCAGCAAAGCGGCGGCCTGTGGTTTGGCTGGAGCGGACAGATCGTGGAGGGCGGCCCGACCGGCGAGGGCGAGCTGCACAGGCAGCAGGCCGGCAAGGTCACGCTCGCCACCATCGACCTGAGCCGCGAGGACCACGACAGCTACTACCTGGGCTACAGCAACGACGTGCTCTGGCCGGTGTTCCACGACCGCCTGGACCTCGCGCACTTCGACGCCGGCTTCGTGGGCGGCTACCGGCGCGTGAACCAGCTGTTCGCGCGCAAGCTGCTGCCGCTCTTGAAGGACGACGACATCATCTGGGTGCACGACTACCACCTGATCCCGCTGGCGGCCGAGCTGCGCGCCATGGGCTGCAGGCAGCGCATCGGCTTCTTCCTGCACATTCCGCTGCCGCCGCAGATCATCATCGCGGCCATTCCGCAGCACGAGTGGCTGATGCGCTCGCTGTTCTCGTACGACCTGATCGGCTTCCAGGCGCAGCAGGACGTGCAGCACTTCGAGCACTACGTGCGCAACGAGGCCCATGGCGAATACCTGGGCAGCGAGATGTACCGCGCCTACGGCCAGACGGTGCGCGCCGCCGCCTTCCCCATCGGCATCGACGTCGACGAGTTCGCCGCGCTCACGCATGCGAAGGAGTCGCGCGACATGTACGAGACCATGAAGCGCGAGTACTCGCAGCGCCGGCTGCTCATGGGCATCGACCGGCTCGACTACTCCAAGGGCATCCCGCAGCGGGTGCGCGCGTTCCGCGAGCTGCTGGCGAACTACCCCGAGAACCGGCGCAGCGCCACGCTGATCCAGATCGCCTCGCCCACGCGCGAGACGGTCGACGCGTATGCCGACATCCGGCGCGAGCTCGAATCGCTGTGCGGCGCCATCAACGGCGACTACGGCGAGCTCGACTGGATGCCGGTGCGCTACATCCACCGCATGGTGGCGCGCAAGCGCGTCCCGGGGCTGTGCCGCGCGGCGGCCGTGGGGCTGGTGACGCCGCTGCGCGACGGCATGAACCTGGTCGCCAAGGAATACATCGCGGCGCAGGACCCGGCCGACCCGGGCGTGCTGGTGCTGTCGCGCTTCGCGGGGGCGGCCGAGCAGCTCAGGGAGGCGTTGCTGGTGAACCCCTACGACACGCACGGCACGGCGCAGACCGTGCAGCAGGCGCTGCAGATGCCGCTGGAAGAGCGGCGCGAGCGGCACCAGAAGCTGCTGTCGCGCATCCGCGAACATGACATCCACTGGTGGCGGCGCAGCTTCCTCGATGCGCTGCGCCAGGCGGCGAGCGAGCGCTGAGCCCCGCCCGGGCAAGTCTGGGCGCTCCCCAGCGATCGCGCCTGCTACCAGCCGGTCAGCAGCCGCACGAACCGCATCACGGGCCGGGCCTCGGCCGCAGCCGCCCTCGACGCCCGCTGCGCGGCCAGCGGCGCGTGCACCCTCAGGTGCACCGGCGTCAGCGCCCTCACCTCGATCCAGCCGCCTTGCGGCAGCCGGTGCACGTCGCCCTCCTCGAGCGGCGTCTCGGTCATGAACACGGTCTCGCCGAGCCAGCCAGGCGGCGAGACCACGCGGGCGCGCCCTTCGGCCAGCTGCAGCCACGCGCCTGCATCGACCGGCAGGCGCAGCGACTGGCCGGGCTCCAGGACGATGGAATCGGGCGCTTGGGAGAGGGTGGTGATCATGGCGAACCTCGGTTGAACGAGGCTTCATCGTAGGAATTCCGGCGCCCGGAAAACAGGCACACGCAATGGCTATTGCAGCCGTAACAGAGGAGGCGCAAAGGCATCTGTTATGGTCGTTTTCCCAACCAACTGCATCTGTTTTCGGATGCCCGATGCGGGGAACATCGACCCCATGGATTCGCTACCGCTCTACCGCCAGCTTTCCGCGCACTACGTGGATGCGATCCACACCGGCTCGCTCAAGCAGGGCGACAGGCTGCCCTCGCTGCGCAGCCTGATGCGGCTGCACGACATCAGCCTGTCGACCGCGCTGCAGGTCTGCCGCGCCATGGAAAGCGACGGCTGGGTCGAGGCGCGCGACCGCTCCGGGTATTTCGTGCGCCGGCCGCAGCGGCTGGCCATCGCGCCGATGGAAGAGCCGGTGGCCCACGTGCCGCCCGATCCGGCGCAGTTCGTGAGCATGCGCGCGCGCATGGCCAACTTCATGGCGCGCGGCCGGCACACCGGCGTGAAGCTCAACTTCGCGATCGCCCGCGCCGCGCCCGAGCTGTATCCCGCGGAGGCGCTACGCAACTCGATGACGCGCGCGCTGCGCCAGCGGCCCGAGCTGCTGACCACCGCCTCGTCGCAGAAGGGCCACCAGCAGTTCCGCGAGGCGCTGGCCCAGCGCAGCCTGCGCGTGGGCATGACGGTGCCGCCCGACGAGGTGCTCGTCACCAACGGCTGCATCGAGGCGCTGAACCTCGCCCTGCGCGCCATCGCGAAGCCCGGAGACACCGTGGCAGTGGAATCGCCCACCTTCTACGGCCTGCTGCAGGTGCTCGAGAGCCTGGGGCTGCGCGCACTGGAAATCCCGACCAGCCCGCAGACCGGCATCTCGCTGGAAGCACTCGACCTCGCGATCCACACCTACGACGACATCAAGGCCGTGGTGGTGGTGCCGCACCTGCAGAACCCCATCGGCAGCATGATGCCCGACAGCCACAAGCAGCGGCTCGCGCACCTGTGCGAGAGCCACGGCATCGCACTGGTCGAGGACGACACCTACAGCGACCTCGTGGAGAGCGACGCGCCGCTGCGCGCGCTGAAGTCGTGGGACCGCACGGGCAACGTGATCTATTGCGCCTCGCTGCACAAGGTGCTGGCGCCGGGGCTGCGGCTGGGCTGGATCACCGCCGGGCGCTGGCACGCGCAGGTGGAGATGCTCAAGTACGCCCAGACCCGCAACAACGAGGCGCTGGCGCAGATCGCCGCGGGCGAATACATCGCGAGCGGCGCCTACGACCGCCACCTGCGCAGGCTGCGCGAGCGGCTGCACGTGCAGCGCGACCAGACGGCGGACGCCATCGCCAGGTACTTCCCGGCGGGCACCCGCATGAACCTGCCGCGCGGCGGGCTGCAGCTGTGGGTGGAACTGCCGGGGCAGCGCTCGTCGGTGGACGTGTTCGACGCCGCGCTGCGCGAGCAGATGCTGGTGGCGCCGGGCGCGCAGTTCTCGAACTCGGGGCGCTTCGACAACTACCTGCGCATCAACTGCGGCTGGCCGTATTCGGACGCCGTCGAGGCCGGCCTGCGGCGGCTCGGCGAGATCGTCTCGGCCGTGCGGCCGGTGGGCTAGGCCCCTTCAGACGATGTAGAACAGCACCGCGTCGCGCCTCGAGGCCGCGCCGGCGAAGAAGCGCTTGACGCCTTCCATGAAGTCCGCGAGGTCCTGCGCGCCGTCCTGCCAGACCTTGGCCCAGTACAGCTCGCCATACTTCGCCGGCTCGCCCGTGAAGCGGCCGACGAGTTCGGCCACGTCGCATTCGGCGAGCCGCTGGGCCGCGCGCTCCACGTGGGCGGCCGTGAGATAGATGCAGCCCAGTCCGTCGGTGCCGTCGAGCTCCTCGCCGTCGACCGCCTCGGGCATCAGCGTGCGTACCACGTCCCAGGCCTGCTCCACCGTCTGGCTGTCGTGCGGGCCGCCCTGCGCGGCGGGCGAGTTCAGGAAGCCCGAGACGGTGGACGGATCGATCACCAGCGCGCGCAGCCGGTAGCGGTCGAGGGCGTAGAAGGCGGCGCCGATGCTCATGTGCTCGGTTCCATGCGAGCCGCGCGGGCGACGGCGGCGAGCGCGATGCTCACGCTGTCGATGTTGCGCTGCGCGTTGTCGATGTTCCTGAAATGGTCGGGCGTGCAGATCTGGTTGAGCAGCAGCGTGCGCTTGAAGTGCACGAGCGCCTGGCGCAGGTCGCCCTCTTCCTGTGCGATCAGGCCCAGGTCGTTGTGGGCGTTGGCGGCCGCCGCGGAAATGCCGCGGCAGCTGCGCTGCTGGATGTCGAGCGAGCGCTCGAACAGCTCGCGCGCACGGACGAAGTCGCGGCGCGACATGTGCAGGCTGGCGAAGTTGTTGAGCATGTCGGAGTGCAGCTCGGTGTCGCCCTCGCCCGGCGGGAGCTTGTCGAGGTGCACCAGGGCGCGGGCATAGCAGAGCTCGGCCTTCACGTCCTGCCCGGACTCGGCGTAGAGGAAGGCCAGGTTGTTGAAGGCGCGCACCACGCCGTCGCTGGAGCCGCCCCCGGCCTCGGAGACCGCCATGGCGATGGTCTTCTTGTAGAGCGCCTCGGCCTCGTCGGCTCGGCCGGCCGCGGCGTGCAGCAGCGCGAGCGTGTTGGTCGGCCCGCGCCGCCAGCTGTCGTCCAGGCCCAGTTGGCCGATCATCGCGAGCGCCTCGTCCGCCAGCGCCTGGGCCTTGTCGTTCCAGCGCAGCCGGCGGCACAGCTCGGCATGGCTGGACAGGTGCAGCACCACGGTCTTGTGGGGGCCGGCGTGCAGCCGCCGGCTGGCGGCGACGGCTTCGGCGCAGAGCTTCTCGGCGCCGGGCAGGTCGCCCTGGGCGAGCGCGTCGCGGTAGCGCGCCTCGCAATCGTCGAGCAGGTTCAGCAGCGCGCCCTCTTCGTCGGAGGTCGCGCCGCGCGCCTTGCGCTGCTCGATGCCGACCAGCGTCAGGTCCAGCGCCTTGCGGGCGACGTCCATGTCCTCGGCAGGCATGCCGATCTTGCGGCCGATGGACAGGCTTTCCTCGAGGCTGGCCCGCGCCTTGTCGAAGGCATCGATCTGGTAGCAGGCCTGCCCGAGCATGCACAGGGTCATGGCGAGGTTCTGGTGCGGCCCCCTGAACACGCGGCGCATGGCCGCCACGATCTGATCGCCGATGGCGACGGCCTGAGCCCAGTCGCCGGCCTCGGCAGCGGCCACGAAGCGCTGCTGCAGCTTGTTGGCCTCGGCCAGGGCGACGAGGTCGAAGTCCTTGGCGGCATCCCTGGGCGCGGGATCACGAGAGGCCTGGCGCGCCGCGGGCGGGGCTTCGTCTTCCCCGTCGTCGTCGCCGGCCAGCTCCTGCTCTTGCAGCCGCTTCATCCGCCGCTGGATCCACCAGAGGTCGAACAGCATCCACGGCAGCAGCAACATCAGGCCGAAGCGGCCTCCCGGCAGGCCAGCGATTCCGTACGTCAGCAGCACCAGCTGCGCCGCGCCGCCAAGGTAGCTGCCCAAGTAGAAACGATGCGCGCCGATGAAGCCACCCACCAGCCACAGCAGGTAGGCAAACGAGCGACGGCGAGGCAGTGGGGTCATGGTTCGCCGGGTTGCGTGGGTTTGACCGTCCGTTCGTTCAGTCGAGCAGCGCGAGCGCCGCGTAGTCGCCGACCTTGTCGCCCAGGCCTGCGGGGACCAGCGTCACGCCGCGCGTAAGCGGGAGCAGCCTGCCATCGACCTGGGCCTGCAGACGTGGCAGCACGAAGTCGCGGTGATGCCAGAAAACGCTGCCGCCCAGGCTGATGCGCTGCAGGTCGAGGACGACGACCATGTTGTAGAGCATCCGGCCGAACACGCGGCACAGCGCCTCCGCCGTCTCCAGCGCCTTCGGGTCACCGGCAGATGCGGCGGAGAACAGATCGGCAGCCGACTGCCCGAAACGGTGGCCGATCGAGTTTCCCCCGACCAGTGCCTCGACGTCGCCGTAGTTGCCGCAGCCGCACAGCGCACCGGTGGCATCGTCGACCACGAAGCTGTGTCCCGCGTGCCCGGCATTCCCGTTCTTGCCGCGCAGGGCCTTGCCGTCGACGCACAGGCCGACACCGACGCCCGTGCTCCAGGTGGCATAGGCGCAGTTGTCCAGGCCCTTGAGCGCGCCCCAATGGCGCTCGGCCTCCAGCGCTGCGACGGCATCGTTCTCGACGCGCACGCTGCCGAAGCGCTGGACCAGCGGCGCTTCGATGATCGCGGTCATCCACGAGTTGGGCAGGCCGCGCGAAGGTCCGGCGATGCCACCGCAGATGTTGGGCGTGGCGAGCTCGACCAGCCCGTCGCGCAACTCGAAGGGCCCCGTCGACGACACGCCCACGCGGTCGATCGTCGCCGGGTCGATCCCCTGCTCCGCGCAGACCTCGTCGATCATCCGCATGATCTGCACCGCGACCGCGTCGTTGTCGCCGGTCTTGGCCGTGGGCTCGCTGCGGCGGCCGATCAGCGGCGCGTCGCTCGAAGCGGAAAGGCTCACGGCCACCTTGGTGCCGCCGATGTCTACGCAGGCTCTCATCGCTGTTCGTCTTTTCCTTGTTTCGTTTCTCTGCTCTGCCTACAGCAGGCGCGCCACCAGCGCGGCGATCATGCTGAGCACGATGGTGCTCGCGATCGGCAGCTGCCACTCGCGGCCGAAGGCGCGGAACTCGAAATCGCCGGGCAGCCGTCCGAAGCCGAAGCGGCGCAGCCAGGCGGTCAGGCCGCTCATGAGCACCAGCGCGAGGACGACGACGATCAGCCAGCGAAACATATGGACAGGAGTCTAGGCCGAGAGAATGGCCATCGCTTGCCGGTGGAGTTCGGGCGTTGCGGCCGCGATCACCCGTCCGTCGGACTTCAGGCCCAGCGGCTGGCCCTGCCAGTCGGTGATGACGCCGCCGGCCGCCTCGATCAGCCCGGCCGGGCCGAGGTAGTCGTAGGGCTGCAGGCCGGTCTCGACCACGAGGTCGATGGTGCCGCCGGCCAGCTGGGCGTAGCCGTAGCAGTCGCCGCCGAAGCGGCGCATGGCGCACTGGCGGCTGAGCCTGTCGAAGGCGGCCCAGTCGGCCGGCGCGAAGATGTCTGGCGAGGTGGTGACGATGCGGGCCTTGGCCACTTCGGTGCAGCCGCTCACGCGCACCGGCTGGCCGTCGCGCGTGGCGCCCTGGCCCGCCACGCCGATCCAGCGCTCCTTGAGCACGGGCATGTCGATCATGCCCAGCGCCACGCGCCCGCCCTGCAGCACGCCGATCAGCGTGCCCCACAGCGGCGAGCCGGTGATGAAGCTGCGCGTGCCGTCGATGGGGTCGAGCACCCAGATGCGCTCGGCGTCCAGCCGCTCGGGGCCGTGCTCCTCGCCGTAGATGCCGTCCGCCGGCACGCGCGCGCCGAGGATCTCGCGCATGGCCGTCTCGGCGGCGCGGTCGGCCAGCGTGACGGGGCTTTCGTCGGCCTTGGTGATGATGTCCAGCGGCGTGCGGAAGTAGTGCATCGACTTGGCGGCGGCGGCATCGGCCAGCGCTTCGGCGATCGGCGAGAGGTCGGAAATGGAAGGGCTCATGGAAGAGTGGGAAACGCGTGCCAAAACCTGCGATTAGACCCGAGCCGGGCGGGGTTTGACACGCCGGGCCGGCCAGCCCTAGCATGGCCCGAAATTTGCCAGGGACTACGACAAATGGCTTCCTTCACCCACCTCCGCTCGGCGCTGCTGGCCCTCGTGCTCGGCGCCACGGCCCTGCTGGCCCACGCCACGCCCTCCGACACCGAAGACAAGCTGATCGACACGCTGATCCAGCGCGTCTCGAAGATGAGCTCGATGATCTTCCTGCGCAACGGCACCGAATACAACGCCGCCGACGCGGCCAAGCACATGCAGGCGAAGTACGACTACTTCAAGAAGGAACTGGTCACGGCCGAGGACTTCATCGAGCGCTGCGCCTCGCGCTCGGAAATGACCGGGCAGGCCTACAAGGTCAAGCTCACCAACGGCACGGTGCGCGACGCCAACGAGTTCCTCAACGGCGAGCTGCGCGCGCTGCGGCAGGCCGTTGGGCCGAAGAAGACCGGCAGCTAGCCAGGCTAGCGCTGCTGCCCCCAGCGCCGCACCGTCAGCCGCTCCAGCGTCCTGAAGCCCAGGCTTTCGACCAGCAGGCCGATCAGCACCACCAGCGCGAGCCCTGCGAATACGCGGTCGGTATAAAGCTCGTTGCGGTTCTGGAAGATGTACCAGCCCAGCCCACCCTTGCCCGACGAAGCCCCGAACACCAGTTCCGCCGCGATCAGCGTGCGCCACGCGAAGGCCCAGCCGATCTTCAGCCCCGACAGGATCGACGGCAGCGCCGCAGGCACCAGGATCTGCAGCACGTAGCGCAGCCCCCTGAGCCCGTAGTTGCGCCCGGCCATGCGCAGCGTGTCGGGCACGCCCTGGAAGCCCGCGTAGGTGTTGAGCGCCAGCGGCCACAGCACCGAATGGATGAGCACGAACACCAGGCTGCCGCGCCCGAGCCCGAACCACAGCAGCGCCAGGGGCAGCAGCGCGATAGCGGGCAGCGGATTGAACATGGAGGTGAGCGTATCCAGCAGGTCGCGGCCGATGCGCGTCGACACCGCCAGCGTAGTGAGCGCGAAGGCCAGCAGCACGCCCGCGACGTAGCCCTGCAGCAGCACGGCCAGCGAGATGCGCACCTTCTCGATCAGCTCGCCGCTGGCAAGCCCCTCGAACAGCGCCGCCGCGGTGGCGGTGAAGGTGGGCAGCAGCAGGTCGTTGTTCTGCCAGCGGGCTGCCAGTTCCCACAGCACGGCGATGACGGCGAGGATCAGCCCCTTGCGCAGCCAGGCCTGCGACCAGATGCGCTCGCCCAGCGGCAGCCGGCGTTCGACCGGCACTTCGGTGAAGGGCTCGAGCGTGCGCTCGTATTCCGGGCGGATCGGCGGAACGACGGCACTCATGCGGCGGCCTCCTCGCTTGCCTGCCCTTCTTCCTCGAACAGCATGTCGTGGATGCGCTGCGCCGTGCCCTGGAATTCGGCACCGCCCAGGCTGTCGAGCGTGAAGGCGTGGCTGTTGATCTCGGCGCGCATGCGCCCCGGATGCGGCGACAGCAGCGCGATGCGGTTGCCCACCACCAGCGCCTCTTCGATCGAATGCGTGACGAACAGCAGCGTGAAGCGCACCTCGTCCCACAGCTCGAGCAGCTCCTGCTGCATCCTGCGGCGGGTGAGCGCGTCGAGCGCGGCGAAGGGCTCGTCCATCAGCAGCACGCGCGGCTGCATCGCCAGCGCGCGGGCGATCGCCACGCGCTGCTTCATGCCGCCGGAGAGCTGGTGCGGATGCACGTCGGCGAACTTCGAGAGGCCGACCTTGTCGAGGTAGTGCAGCGCGCGTTCGGCCGCCTCCTTCCTGCCGAGCGTGCGCGAGGCCAGTAGCGGGAACATCACGTTCTGCTTCACCGTCTTCCACGGCGGCAGCTGGTCGAACTCCTGGAACACGACGATGCGGTCGGGACCGGGCTGCGCCACGCGCCTTCCGTCGAGGCGGATCTCGCCCTCGACCGGCGGGATGAACCCGGCCACGGCCTTCAGCAGCGTCGACTTGCCGCAGCCCGAGGGACCGAGCAGCACGAAGCGGTCGGCGGCATGGACGTCGAAGCTCACGCGGTGCGTGGCGCGGACCACGCGCTCGGGGGTGCGGTATTCGAGGCTGACGTTGTCGACCTGCAGCAATGCCTGTGCCTTGGCGTCTTGCTCCCTCCCCCTCTGGGGGAGGGCTGGGGTGGGGGCAGACGGCGCCGGCTTCCCCACCGCTCTGCCTGCCCCCATCCCGACCTTCCCCCAGAGGGGGAAGGAGTCCAAACCCGAAGGCGCCTCGGCAGTGCTCATCAATTCCCCGACACGTTCTGCGCGTCGTCGAAGAAGTAGTCCTTCACCGAAGCCGGCTTGTTCTTGATCGCGCCCACGCGGTGCATGAACTCGGCCAGCGGATAGGTGTTCTGCGGCGTGGTCTTGAACTGCACCTCGGGGTTCTTGATGATCTTCAGCAGCAGGTCGCGATCGAGCTTCGCGTTGCTAACCTTGAGGTAGATGTCCGCCGCCTTCTCGGGATTGGCGGTGACGAACTTCGCCGCCTCATCGAGCGCATCGACGAAGGCCTTGTACGTCTTCGGGTTCTCGCTGCGGAATTTCTCCGTGGCGTAGAGCACCGTCGCCGACGACGGCCCGCCCAGCACCTGGTACGAGTTGAGCACGATGCGCGCATTCGGGTTGCCCGCGAGTTCCTGCTCCTGGAACGGCGGATTGCCGAAGTGCGCCGTGATCTCCGTGCCGCCCTTGATGATCGCCGCCGCCGCATCGGGATGCGGCACCGCCACGCTGATCTTGTCGAGCCTGTTGAATTCCTTGTCGCCCCACAGCTTGGCCGATGCGAACTGCAGCACCCGCGACTGCACCGACACGCCCACCGCGGGCAGCGCGATGCGGTCCTTGTCGGTGAAGTCGGCAATCGACTTCACGTTCGGGTTGTTGCTCACCAGGTAGTACGGAAAGTTGCCCAGCGAGGCCACGCCCTTCACGTTCTGCTTGCCCTTGGTGCGGTCCCACAGCGTGAGCAGCGGCCCCACGCCGGCGCCCGCGATCTCGATGTTGCCCGACAGCAGCGCGTCGTTCACCGCCGAGCCGCCCGAGAGCTTGACCCACTCGACCTTGGCGTCGATGCCCGCGGCCTTCGCGTGTTTCTCGATGAGCTTCTGCTCCTGCGCCACGTTGAGCAGCAGGTAGACGATGCCGAACTGCTCGGCGATGCGGATCTGGCCTTCGGCCTGCGCGGAGAGGCTGCCGGCCAAGAGGCCGAGGCCGGCGACGAGCGCGGCGGCTTTGCGGGTGAAGCGGTTCATTGGATCAGGAAGCGAAAAGGGAAATCAGAAAGGCGTGTCGCCGACGATGGTGGTGCGATTCAGGCGCCGGCGCAGGTGGTCGGGCGTGCCCGCGGCCAGATGCATCAGCGAGCGGTTGTCCCAGAACACCAGGTCGTGCGGCGCCCAGGTGTGCCGATACACGAACTCGGGCTTCACGCTGTGCGCGAACAGCTCGGCGAGCAGTGCGTCGCTCTCTTCCTGCGGCAGCCCGACGATGCGCGTCGTGAAGTGCTCGCTGACGAAGAGCGCCTTGCGCCCCGTCTCCGGATGCGTGCGCACCACCGGCTGCACGGCGGGCGCGACCTGGTCGATCTGCGCCTGCGAGAGCTTCGGCCGCCAAGGGTTCTTGGCGCGTAGTTCCTCGTACTTCGCAAGGTAGCTGTGCTCGGCCTTCAGCGGCAGGATGCGCTGCTGCAGCTCGGGGCTCAGCGATTCCCATGCCAGATGCTGGTCGGCGAAGAGCGTGTCACCGCCCTCGCTCGGCAACTCCTGCGCGTGCAGCAGCGAACCGAGGCTGGGCTTGGGCTTGTACGAGATGTCGGAGTGCCAGTAGACACCTGCATCGCCGAGGCCGATGGGCTCGCCGTTCTCCTTGATGTTGGAGACGATCAGGATCTCGGGGTGGTCCTTCAGCTGGAACTGGTGCAGGACGTGAATTTCGAGCGGGCCGAAGCGGCGGCTGAAGTCGATGTGCTCCTGCGGGGTGATCTGCTGGTTGCGGAAGACCAGGACGTGGTGGTCCAGGTGGGCTTTGTGGATGCGGGCGAAGTCTTCGGCGTTGATGGGCTTCGAGATGTCGAGGCCGAGGATTTCGGCGCCTACGGGGGCGGGGAAGGGGCGGACTTCGAAGTGCTGCGAGGGGGCTTCTACCTCGCTGGTCAGGGCGGCAGTCATGCCGGGGAATGTAGGGGGCGGGGTTGGGATCGCCAACGAACTCTTTGTTGCTAGCTTATGACTTTGTTTTTGGGGCGTTTGTTTGGGGACTGATGGGGTTTGCGTTGGCTTCGCTTCAGCGAGACGCCGATCGTTTGCCTCGATAAGAAGCTGTTGGGTCGTTGCTTCCCGAGGCCGGGTCTCGGCCCGGCGGCCGACCTACTTTTCTTTGCTTCGCCAAAGAAACGTAGGCAAAAGAAAGGCGACCCTACTGTCTGCGTCCCTGCGCTTCGCTACGGGCAACCTGCGGTGCTCGACGTAGGAGGGGGTCCGCAGAACTCGCTCCACTTCGTTGCGCTCAAACAGCTGCGGCCCTTATCCCTCCTACGCCTGCGCTCCTCGGCGCAGCCAGAAGGGAGCGCCCCGCGCCATCGCTTCGCTCGGCTTTCTGAACAACCTGGACTGGCCTTCGCTTCGCTCGGCCCAGGATGCAGGTCCAGCACCGGTATCGATGGGCCAACAGCGCACACAAGTCAACATCTCCGCCGCCCCATTCCAAGCCCAGCAGGCGCGAAGCGCCTGCTGGGCACCCGCGGCCGAGCGAAGCAAAGGCCCGTACGTCTCCCCTCCCCTCTGGCTGCGCCGAGGAGCGCAGCGTTTCGCGGATCAGGGCTCGCAGCTGTTTGAGCGAAGCGAGTTCTGCGAGACCCCGCGAAACGCGAGCACCGCAGGTTGCCCGCAGCGAAGCGGAGGGACGCAGACAGTGGGGTCGCCTTTCTTTTGCCTACGTTTCTTTGGCGAAGCAAAGAAAAGTAGGTCGCCTGCCGGGGCGAGTCCCGGCCTCGGGAAACAAACACCCCTCAGCGATGAAAGATCAAAGATCAAAGAGAGGTCAAAGCGTATGACTCCGATCCCCGACAGCAAACCCCATCGCATCCCAAGGCTCTCCAACACCAAACCCCACAACCTTGAACAACTCCCCCATCTCATGCTCATGAATCAGCCGAGCCGCCATCCCCCGCTCAGCAACGGTCCCTTGCTCCATCACCCCCAGCAACCCGCAATTCAAGAGAAACCGCGCCTGGCTCGTATACCCCAGCACAGCCAACCCAGCATCCTGCCCGGCAAGCGCAACCCCCGTGAAGTCCACATGCGCAGTGATGTCCTTGAGCCCCACGTCGGACAGCGGATCCCCATCGGCCTTGTGCCCCCTGTGGCACATCACGGTCCCCATATGCCTCTGCGGGTGGTAGTACTCGCCCTCGGGAAACCCATAGTCGATGAGAAAAGCCGCCCCCTTCTTCAACCGGTCCGCGAGCGTCGCAACGAAGGCCTTGGCCTGCGGATGGATCTCGGTGAGGTAGTCATGCTTCCCAGGCACCTCGACCGGCGGCTGCAGCCCGGTCTCGCGATCGGCCCAGGCCCATCCATCGCCGGCGGCATTGCGCACCACACCCCGCTCGAACCACTGCCCGCCGACGCGCGCCAGCAACTGCACCGGCATCGCATCGAGCACCTCGTTGCCAACGACGACCCCCTGCATCGATTCGGGCAGCTCGTCGAGCCACTCGACGCGACCCGCATGGCCGGCGAGCGCCTGCTGCTGCCGCTCGCGCAGGGTGCCCGACAGGTCGACGATGCGATAGCGCACGTCGCCGCGACCCATGCCGTCGAGCGCATGCAGCAGCTGCACGGCCAGCGCGCCGGAGCCGGCGCCGAATTCCCACACCGTGTCGGTGCCGGTCTTCTCCAGCGCCTCGGACACCTGCGCGGCCAGGGCCTGGCCGAACATGGGCGTGAGTTCGGGCGCGGTCACGAAGTCGCTGCCTGACGAAGGCATGTGGCCGAACTTGGCCAGGGTGTTGGCGTAGTAGCCGAGCCCGGGCGCATAGAGCGCGAGGGCCATGAAGCGGTCGAAGCCTATCCAGCCGCCCGCGCGCTCGACGGAACGCGCGATGAGGTGGTCGAGGGCGGTGGGTAAACTGCTGGGGGTCGTCTTTGTCGTCACAGCGCCATTCTCCCTCTCCCCGCATGAGCCCCGCCTCCCCCCGCATCCAACTCCCCCCGAACGGTTCTCGTCACGGGCGCGGGCCGCCGGCTCGGCCGCGAGATCGCGCTCGCACTGGCCGCGGGCGGCTGGCAGGTGGCGGTGCACTACCGAAACTCGCGCGCCGAGGCCGAGCAGACCGTCGCCGACTGTGCCGCGCTCTCGGGCGATTCGGCCCTGTTTGCGGCCGACCTCGAGGACGAGCAGGCCACGCGCGCCCTGCTGCCCCGCGTGGTGGCGCGCTTTCGCGGCATCGATGCGGTGGTGCACAGCGCAGCCCTCTTCGAGCACGACGAGGCCTCCACCTTCGGCTACGCGCTCATGGAGCGCCATGCGCGCAGCAACACCGGTGCGGCGATCCTGCTGGCGAATGCGCTGCACGAGCACCTGGCCGCGCGCGATGCGCACGGCGCCGTCGTGCACCTGCTCGACCAGAAGCTCTGGAACCCGAACCCCGACTTCCTGAGCTATACGCTGTCGAAGGCGGCCCTAGAAGCCGCGACGCCGCTGCTGGCACTCGCTCTCGCGCCGCGCGTGCGCGTGGTGGGCGTGGCGCCCGGCCTCACGCTGGCGAGCCACATGCTCGACGACGACAAGTTCGCCCAGCTGCACAAGCTCTCGCCGCTGGGCCGCTCCTCCACTGCGCAGGACGTGGCCGCCACGGTGAAGTTCGCGCTGGAGAACCGCTCGATCACCGGCACCACGCTGCTGGTGGACGGCGGCCAGCACCTGATGAAATTCGAGCGCGATTTCTCGCTCATGTGAGCCCATCCACCATGTCCACACCCTCGCACGGCCACCAGACACTCACCCTCCAGGGCCTGCGCTTCGACGCCAACCTGGGCATCCTCGAGCAGGAAAAAACGGCGCCCCAGCCGATCCTGGTCGACGCCGAACTCAATCTCGGCCCCCAGCCGCTGCTGCCGCAGGACGACGACATCTTCCACGTGCTCGACTACCGCAAGGTGCGCCGCATCATCATCGACGAGTGCACCGCCGAGCACGTCAACCTGCTCGAGAGCCTGATCGGCAAGCTGGCGCAGCGGCTGCTGCAGTTGCCCGGCGTGCTGGGCGTGCGCGTGAAGATCGCCAAGCTCGAGATCTTCGACGACTGCGAGGTGGCGATCCGCATGGAAGCCGGCGAGTGGTGAGCCACCGCTAGCCCCTGCCACTGCACTTCAGGCAGCCGAGCCACAGGCAACGGCTGTCTTCTTCTTGGAAGCGGCTGGCCACATCCGCACCGCCAGCGCACCGAGCGCCGACAGCGAGGCCATCGCCGCCACGCCCGGCCATCCCCACTGCGCCAGCACCAGGGCACCCAGCGCGGAGCCCGTGGCCATGCCGACGAACACACCCGTGAAGAACACCGCATTGAGCCGGCTGCGTGCGCCGGGGTCGATGCCGTAGACCACGGTCTGGTGCGCGATCAGCGCGGCCTGCAGCCCGAAGTCGAAGCCGATGGCGGCCACCACGATCAGCCCCAGTCGCGCGGCGGGCGTCGCCAGCAGCGGTGCGAACAGCATCGCGGCGAACGACACGGCGACCAGCGCGGCGCCCATGCGGATCACCAGCTCGGGCCCGCGACGGTCCGCGAGGCGCCCAGCGATGGGCGCGGCCAGCGCACCCGCCGCGCCGGCCAGACCGAAGGCACCGGCCGCCGCGCTGCCCAGGTGGAACGGGGCGCCATGCAGCATCACGGCCAGCGTCGACCAGAAGGCGCTGAAGCCCACCGACAGCAGGGCCTGCGCGAAGGTCGCGCGGCGCAGCGCGCCATGGCGCTTCCAAAGGCCGGCCAGCGAGCCCAGCAGCGCGCCGTAGCCCAGGTGCGTGGTCGGGCGCAGGCGCGGGAGGCCGCGCGCCGCGGCCACGCCGATGAACGCGATGCTCACGGCCGCGACGACGAACATCGCGCGCCATCCGAAGTGCTCGGCCACGAAGCCGGCGAGCACGCGCGACAGCAGGATGCCTAGCAGCAGCCCGGTCATCACGGTGCCGACGATTCGGCCGCGATGCGCCTCGGGCGCCAGCGTGGCGGCGGCCGGCACCACGTCCTGCGCCAGCGTTGCCGCCAGGCCGATGACGAGGCTCGCGGCCAGCAGCGGCATGACCGAGGGCGAGAAGGCCGCGCCCAGCAGCGCGAGCACCAGCACCGAGGCCTTGGCGAGGATGATGCGGCGCCGGTCGAAGCGGTCGCCCAGCGGCGCGAGCAGCAGAATGCCCAGCGCATAGCCCAGTTGCGTGAGCGTGGGCACGAAGCCCACGGAGCGGGCGGAGGCGCCGATGTCGGGGCCGAGCACGCCCAGCATGGGCTGGCTGTAGTAGAGCGCCGCGACGCCGAAGCCGGCGCTGGCAGCCAGCAGCAGGATCAGCGATCCCGGCAGCTTTTCATGCGCATTTTGAATGGAAGACATGGTGTAAACCCTTGGATTCGAGAAGCAAGGGCTGGAGTTTGCGAGCTGCTTCACTCTGAAGGTAGCCCTGCAGGCCGAACAATTGATATACGCTCGACGCATGGCCACGCTTCTCCCGCCCCCTCCTCCGGCCGACCGCATCGAGCTGATGCAGACCTTCGTTCGCATCGTCGAGGCCGGCAGCCTGTCGGCCGCCGCGGCCCAGATGGGCACCACCCAGCCCACCGTGAGCCGCCGCCTGCAGGCGCTCGAACGCTCGCTGGGCGTGCGGCTGCTGCAGCGATCCACCCATGCGATGAAGCTCACGGAGGACGGCGAGCGCTGCTTCGACCGCGCCAAGGAGCTGATCCTGAGCTGGGGCGCCTTCGAGGCCGAGCTTCGCGGCGTCGGCGACCAGCCCGAGGGCCGGCTGCGCGTGGTGGTGCCGCATGCCTTCGGGCAGCAGCTGCTGGTCGGGCCGCTGGCCGCCTACCTGAATCGCCATCCGCAGGTGACGGTCGAATGGCTGCTGCATGACAGCCCGCATGACGACACGCCCGATTTCATCGCCGAGGGCGTCGACTGCGCGATCCGCGTGGGCGAGGTGACGGACCCCAACGCCGTGGCGATCCGCCTCTTCGACGTGCCGCGCATCGCGGTCGGGGCGCCGTCGCTCTTCGGGGCCGGCACGCCGGTGCCGGCGCACCCCGCCGAGCTCGAAGCCCTGCCCTGGCTGGCGGCGCGCAATTTCTACCGGACCGAGGTGGTGTTCACGCACGAGGGCACGGGCGAGGTGTACCGGGTGCCGATACGCCCGCGCATGATCACCGACAGCCTTTACGCCCTGCGCAGCGCGGCCGTGCTGGGCGCGGGCGTCGGGGTGTCGTCGGCCTGGATGCTGACCGAGGAGCTGGAGGCGGGCCGGCTGGTGCACCTCGCGCCCCGATGGCGCGGGGTGCCGGCGCCGGTGTACATCGTGTATCCGTACGCGCGCTTCTATCCGGCGAGGCTGCGGCTCTTCGTGGAGGCGATGCGGCAGGCCTTTCCGGAGAGCCCGATCCCGGCGGCGGGAGCCCCCGGAAAAGCGCCGGATGGCGGGTAGCGTGGCGGGTGAAATGGGGATCGGGGACAATCACCCCCTTCCCCCGACTCCCCGAAGCAGCCTGCCCATGAACGCCGTCTGGATCGACGAGGCGCCCGCCACCGCCGACGCCACCGCCCCCGTCTCCTCATCTCCCGCCAATTCCATGAAGATCGAGCGCGAGACGCACAAGCTCGAGAAGCGCCTGTGCCGCGAAGTCGGCAAAGCCATCGTCGACTACAACATGATCGAAGAGGGCGACAAGGTCATGGTGTGCGTCTCGGGCGGCAAGGACAGCTACGCGCTGCTCGACATCCTGCTCAAGCTGAAGGCGCGCGCGCCCATCCACTTCGACATCGTGGCGGTCAACCTCGACCAGAAGCAGCCCGGCTTTCCCGAGGAGGTGCTGCCCAAGTACCTGAGCGAGCTGGGCGTGGACTTCCACATCGAGAACCAGGACACCTACAGCATCGTCAAGCGCGTGATTCCCGAGGGCAAGACCACCTGCGGCCTGTGCAGCCGGCTGCGCCGGGGCATCCTCTACCGCGTGGCCGACGAGCTGGGCGCCACCAAGGTCGCGCTGGGCCACCACCGCGACGACATGCTGCAGACCTTCTTCCTCAACATGTTCTTCGCCGGCAAGCTCAAGAGCATGCCGCCCAAGCTGGTGAGCGACGACGGCAGGCACGTCGTGATCCGCCCGCTGGCCTACGTGTCAGAGAAGGACACCATCCGCTGGGCCCAGCACCGCGAGTTCCCGATCATTCCGTGCACGCTGTGCGGCAGCCAGGAGAACCTGCAGCGCAAGCAGGTGGGAGAAATGCTGCGCGAATGGGACAAGAAATATCCCGGCCGCGTGGAGAACATGTTCACCGCGCTGCAGAACGTGGTGCCTTCGCACCTGCTCGACGGAACGCGGCACGACTTCAAGGGTCTGAAGGCGACCGGCGTGGCGGACGACGAGGGCGACAAGGCCTTCGACCCGCCTTCCTTCGATCTGCTCTCCCAGGCACCTGCCGCCCTGCGCATCGTCCAGGGCTGAACGGGCAACCCAGGGGAATTTGGGGCACCCCGTGCCCGGAGACCCTCATGAAATCTGCGTTCTCGGCTCTTCTTCTCGCAGCAAGCCTCACGGGCTGCGCCACCTCCTGGGTGGTCGACAGCGACGTGAAGAGCTTCGCCTCCCCCGGCGCCATCGCGCCCGGCGCCACCTACCGCTTCGACCGCCTGCCCTCGCAGCAGGCCGACGGCGCGCGGCAGGAATCGCTCGAAGCCATGGCCGGCGCGGCGCTCGACCAGGTCGGCCTGCGCCGCGACGATGCCAAGGCCCAGTACACCGCGCAGATCGGCGCGCGCGTGACGGCCGGCCTCTCGCCCTGGGCCGACCCGTGGCTCTACAACGGCCCCTGGGGCTACGGCTACGGCGGCTATGGCTACTACGGCCGGCGCTGGTACGGCGGCGGCTGGTATGGCGGCCCGGCGTTCGCGCCGCCTGCCAACCCCTGGTACGAGCGCGAGGTGAGCATCGTGCTGCGCGAGGCCGGCACCAACCGCGTGGTCTACGAGACCCGCGCACGCAACGACGGCCCCTACACCTCCAGCGCGGCGATCCTGCCGGTGATGTTCCAGGCGGCGCTGCAGGGCTTCCCGAACCCGCCGCAGGGCGAGCGCCGGGTCAACATCGAGCTGCCGACGGCTCAGCAGGCCCGGAAATAGCGGCTTTTAAAATTCCCCGGATGGAAGAACCCACCCGCCTGATCGCCGTTCGCCACGGCGAGACCGCCTGGAACGTCGACACCCGCATACAGGGCCAGCTCGACATCGGGCTCAACGCCACCGGCGTCTGGCAGGCGCAGCGCGCGGGCGCAGCGCTGGCCGACGAGCCCATCGGCGTCGTCTATGCCAGCGACCTTTCCCGCGCCTGGCAGACCGCGCAGGCCATCGCCGAGCCCCACGGCCTGGCCGTGCAGCCAGAGCCGCGCCTGCGCGAGCGCGCCTTCGGAACCTTCGAGGGCATGAGCTTCGCCGAGATCGAGGCCACGCTGCCGGTGGAAGCCAGGCGCTGGCGCGAGCGCGACCCCGAATTCGAACCCGAGGGCGGCGAGAGCCTCCTGACCTTCCGCGACCGCGTGACGGGCGTGGCCGCCGAACTGGCGGCGCGCCATCCGGGCGAACTGGTGGTGCTGGTGGCGCACGGCGGCGTGATGGACGTGCTGTACCGCGCAGCCACCCGCCAGGAACTGCAGGCGCCGCGCACCTGGCAGCTCGGCAACGCGGCCATCAATCGCATGCTGTGGACGAGCGAGGGGTTCAGCCTCGTGGGCTGGAGCGATACCGCGCACTTGATAGGCGACGCGCTCGACGAAACCACGACCTGAACAGGGAGCGCGGGCGCGAAGCCCGCCTCTTCTTCTCTTCTTGTCTCCGGCGGGGCTCAGGCGTGGGAGTGCTGCGAGTGCGACACCTCTGCCTGCGCCTCTCCCGGCAGATCGACCATCGGCCCCGTGCCGCTGTAGCGGTCCAGCGCGAGGTAGATCGCCGGCGTGATGTACAGCGTGATCACCTGCGAGAAGATCAGCCCGCCCACCACCGCCACGCCCAGCGGCTGCCGCAGCTCGGCGCCGGCGCCCAGGCCCAGTGCGAGCGGCAGCGCGCCCATCAGCGCGGCCAGCGTGGTCATCAGGATGGGGCGGAAGCGCAGGCGGCAGGCTTCGCGGATGGCGTCCACTGGCTTCATGCCCTCGGTGCGCTGCGCTTCCAGGGCGAAGTCGATCATCATGATCGCGTTCTTCTTCACGATGCCGATCAAGAGCAGGATGCCGATGGTCGCGATCAGCGTGAGGTCGAAGCCGAAGATCTTCAGCGAAATGAGCGCCCCCACCGCGGCCGAGGGCAGGCCCGCCAGGATGGTGATCGGGTGGATGTAGCTCTCGTAGAGCACGCCCAGCAGCACGTAGATGACCAGCACCGCCAGCACCAGCAGCACGGCCTGGCTCGACTGCGAGCTCTGGAACACCGCCGCATCGCCGCCGTAGGTGGTGATGATCGACGCAGGCATCTTCAGCTCTTCCTTGAAGCGGTCGATCTTCGCGGTCGCGTTGCCCAGCGGCACGTCGGGCGCGAGGTTGAACGACACCGTCACCGCCTGCAGCTGGCCCTGGTGGTTCACCGCGGTGGGCCCGACGGTGCGCTTGACGGTCGAGAAGGCCGACAGCGGCACCAGCTTGCCGGTGGTGCTGCGCACCGACAGGCGCGAGACGTCTTCCTCGAACTGGCGGTCGTTGTCGGCGGCCGAGAGGATCACCTGGTAGGTGTTGCTCGCGCCGTAGATGCTGCCGATCTGGCGGTCGCCATACGCGTTGTAGAGCGCAGTGCGCAGGTCGCCCACGGCCACGCCGAGCACGCCGGCCTTGTCGCGGTCGATGTCTAGCGTGGCCTGCAGGCCGCGGTTCTGCGAGTCGCTGGTGACGTCGCGGAAGTCGGGGTCGGCGCGCATGCGCTCCATGAGCCGCGTGGCCCACGGCACCATCTCGCCCGCGTTCACGCTCTGCAGCGTGTACTGGAAGCGCGCCTTGCTCTGGCGACCGCCCAGGCGCAGGTTCTGCACCGGCTGCATGTACACGGCGATGCCCGGGATCTCGCGGAAGCGCTGGCGCAACGACTCGAGCACCTTCGACATCTGCGGGCGCTCGCCGCGCGGCTTGAGCACCGCGAACAGGCGCCCGGAGTTCTGCGTGGCGGTGGGCCCACCCACGCCGACGAAGGAACTCACGTAGTCGACGCTCGGATCGTCCTTGAGCGCGGCGGCCACGCGGTCCTGCAGCGCCTTCATGGCGGTGAAGGAGATGTCTTCGGCCGCCTCGGTGGTGATCTGGATCTGGCCGATGTCCTCCTCGGGGAAGAAGCCCTTCGGGATGGTCGCGAACAGCCAGCCGGTGATGACGAAGGTGAGCGCCGCCATCAGAAGCATCACCTTGCGGTGACCCAGCGTCCAGTCCAGCGTGCTCATGTAGGTCGCATGCACCTTGCGGTAGCCGCGCTCGAACGCACGGCCGATGGCGGTGCCGGGCTCGGGGTGCTCTTCCTCGTGGTCGAGGGCGCCTTCCTTGCGCGGCACCTGCTTGAGCAGCCGGCTCGCGAGCATCGGCACCAGCGTGAGCGACACCACGGCCGACACCAGCACCGCCAGCGCCACCACCACCGCGAACTCGTGGAACAGCAGGCCGATCACGCCCGGCATGAAGAAGATCGGGATGAACACGGCCACCAGCGAGATCGAGATCGACACGATGGTGAAGCCCACCTCGCGCGCGCCGCGCAGCGCGGCGGCGAACGGGTCCATGCCCTTCTCGACGTAGCGCATGATGTTTTCCAGCACCACGATCGCGTCATCCACCACCAGGCCCACCGCGAGCGTGATGCCCAGCAGAGAGATGTTGTCCAGGCTGTAGCCGAAGGCGTAGAGCAGCGCCACCGCGCCGATCAGCGAAATCGGGATGGTCGCGGCCGGAATGAGCGTGGCCACCAGCCGGTGGAGGAACAGGAAGATCACCAGCACCACCAGCGCGATGGTGCCCAGCAGCGTGAGCTGAACGTCGTGCACCGCCTCGCGGATGGAGATGGAGCGGTCGTTCACCATCTGGATCTCGACCGACTGCGGCAGCTCCGCCTTGAAGCGCGGGATCAGCGCGCGTACGGCATCGACCACCTGCACGGTGTTGGCGTTGGGCTGGCGCTGCACGGCCAGCGAGATGGAGTCCTGCCCGTTGAAGCTGCTGGCGGTTTTTACCGATTCGAAGCTGTCCTCGATGGTCGCCACCTCGTCGAGCCGTACCGGCGAGCCGTTGCGCTGGCCGACGATCAGCTTGGCGAAATCGGCCGCCTTCATGAGCTGGCGGTTGGCCTGGATGGTGAGCGTCTGGCGCGGGCCATCGAGCACGCCGACCGGCGTGTTGGCATTGGCCGTGTTCACCGCCTTGGCCAGCTCGTCGAGCGTGATGTTGCGCGCGTTGAGCAAATCGGCGTTGGCCTTGATGCGCACCGCGAAGGCCTTGCGGCCGTACACGCCCACCTGCGCCACGCCGTCGATGGTCGAGAGCGTGGGCGAGATGAGGTTCTCGGCGTAGTCGTTGAGCTCCGACGGGTTCATCGACGGAGAGATCAGCGCGATGAACAGCACCGGTGCGTCTGCCGGATTCACCTTGCGGTACGAGGGCAGCTGCGTCAGCTCCTGCGGCAGCTGGCGCTGGGCGCGCAGCAGCGCGGCCTGCACGTCGACGGCGGCGGCGTCGATGTCGCGGCTGCTGACGAATTCGAGCGTGAGCGAGGTCACGCCCTGCGTGTTCACCGAGCTGATGGTCTGCAGGCCCGGGATGGTCGAGAACTGCTTTTCCAGCGGCAGCGCCACCGAGGACGCCATGGTGTCGGGACTGGCGCCGGGCAGCTGCGCGTTGACGTTGATGACCGGCGTGTTGTAGCTGGGCAGCGCGGCAACGGGGATGCTGAAGTACGCGAAGATGCCGATGACCACCACGGCGGCGGACAGCAGTACCGTCATCGCCGGACGGCGGATGCAGAGCTCCGAAATGTTCATCGGTCGACCTCCGCGCTTCGCGCTGCGGCATTCGCCTTGGGAGCGGCCCGGCGGCTCATGCGCGTTCCTGCCGCGGCGACTTGGCGTCAGTGCCGTCGGAAGACGCAGCGCTGCCGGGCGTGACGCCCGTCGTGCCGTTGGAAGGCGCGCCCGGCGCACCCGGGGCGGCGGCGGGCGCCTTCTCGTCCACGCGCACCTTGCCGCCCGGGCGCACGTTCTGGCTGCCCTCGATCACCACCTGCTCGCCCGGCTCGACGCCGCTCACGGCCACCTGCGTGCCGAAGGTGTGCAGCGCCTTCACCTTGCGGCGCGTGGCGGTCTTGGCCTGGTCGACCACGTAGAGCGAGGCGCCGTCGGACAGCATCATCAGCGCCGCGGCCGGCACCACCGTGGCGCCGCCGAGCGTGCGCACCGTGATGCGCGTGGCCACGAACTGGCCCGGCCACAGGCTCTGGTCGGCATTGGCGAACACGGCCTTGGCGCGCACGGTGCCGATCGTCGGATCGACGGTGTTGTCGACGAAGTCGAGCGTGCCGTTCAGCGGCTCCCTGCGGCCGGGAACGACGGCCTCGACCTTCGAGCGCGAGCGCGCGGCTTCCAGCAGGTCCTGCAGGTTGGCCTCGGGCACGGGGAAGCTCACCGCGATCGGGTCGAGCTGGGTGACGGTCACGAGCGACAGCGTCGGCTGCACCAGCGTGCCCGGGTAGATGTTGACCGCGCCGATGCGCCCCGCGATGGGCGCGCGCAGCGTGGCATAGCCCAGCGCCACCTGCGCCGACTGCACGGCCGCGCGGTCGGCCGCCACGGCGGCGCGCTGCGCCTCGAGCTGCGAGAGCGTGGCGTCGGCCGCGCTCTTGGCGATGAAGTTCTGCGCCACCAGCTCCTGGCTGCGCCTGTACTGGCGCTCGAGGTCGGCCATCGTGGCCTCGTCCTTCTGCTGCTGGGCCTTCGCGCGAGCCAGGTTGGCCTGGTCGTTGCGGTCGTCGAGCGAGAAGAGCAGCTGGCCGGCCTTGACGAACTGGCCCTCCTTCACGTGCACCGCGCTCACCGTGTTGGTCACCTGCGGGCGCAGGTCGACGCTGTTGAGTGACACCACGCTGCCGTTGACCTGCACCGTCACGGGAACGTCCTGCTTCTTCGCCGTGGCCAGCGTCACCAGCGCGGGCGCGCCGCCGCCGGCCGCGGCGCCGCCCTTGGCGTTCGGGGCCTTGGCATTCTGCGTGGCGGACTTGTCTCCGGACATGCTCCACCACCCGCCAGCGACGGCTACGATCAACACGCCCGCAAGGGCGACGGCGACATTTTTCTTCATGGGTTCTTGTGCACTTTGGGCTGACACCGACTATTGGATCAGCGGCCGACTCCTGGTGATCATGGGGCCCGTAAAGAAATGTAAAGCAGGTCAACCGAAAGTCGCACTACTCGCTGTGCCGGCCGAGGCGAACAGGGGCCCCTCGCTAAAATCGCCGGTCCACAGCCTCTGGATAAACCCCATGAACCGCTGCAAGAAACAATCCACGAATGCTCTCACTTTCATAGCGGCTTGCACAGCAACCATTGCTGCTGCAGTCCTTTTCCCGGCGGCCGCCAGCGCACAGGACGAAGTCCCCCGCCCCCAGACCCAGAACGAGTCGCTCCTGGGCGGCCGCGTCTTCCCCGTGGGCACCCTGCGCGGCAAGTTCATGGTGACCAACGCACCCGACGTCGAACTCGACGGCAAGCCCGACCGCCTGGGCGCCGGCGCGCGCATCCGCAGCGGCCAGAACATGCTGGTGATGCCCGGGGCCATCATCGGCCAGAAGTACCTCGTCAACTACACGCGCGACGCCGCCGGCCTGCTGCGCGAGGTGTGGATCCTCACGCCCGACGAAGCCACCGCCAGCCGCGAATCGCTGAACACGCCGTTCCTGAACGTCTGGCCGTTCACCTCGAACGACACCCTCAACACGCAGTAAGCAAGCAACAAGACGGCCGGCGCGGCAGGTTCCCGCGCGCCCGGCCGCCGTGCCCCCGCTTCGAGCAGGGGGCCACGAGAGAGAGTTCCCATGAAAAAAAGTATTCATCAAGACCTTCGGCTGCCAGATGAACGAGTACGACTCGGACAAGATGGCCGACGTGCTCAACGCCGCCCAGGGCTACGAGCCCACCCAGAACGTCGACGAGGCCGACCTCATCCTGTTCAACACCTGCTCGGTGCGCGAGAAGGCGCAGGAAAAGGTGTTCTCCGACCTCGGCCGCGTGAAGCACCTGAAGGCCAGGGGCGTGAAGATCGGCGTGGGCGGCTGCGTCGCCAGCCAGGAGGGCGAGGCCATCATCGCGCGCGCCCCTTACGTCGACATCGTCTTCGGCCCGCAGACCCTGCACCGCCTGCCCGAGATGCTGAACGACCGCGAGCGCCTGGACCGCCCGCAGGTGGACATCAGCTTCCCCGAGATCGAGAAATTCGACCACCTGCCGCCCGCGCGCGTCGAAGGCGCCACCGCCTTCGTGTCGATCATGGAAGGCTGCTCCAAGTACTGCAGCTACTGCGTGGTGCCCTACACCCGCGGCGAGGAAGTGAACCGCCCGCTCGACGACGTGCTGGTCGAGATCGCCGGCCTGGCCGACCAGGGCGTGCGCGAGATCACGCTGCTGGGCCAGAACGTGAATGCCTACCGCGGCAGGATGGGCGATACGTCGGAGATCGCCGACTTCGCGCTGCTCATCGAATACGTGGCCGAGATCCCCGGCATCGAGTGCATCCGCTACACCACCAGCCACCCGAACGAGTTCACGCCGCGCCTGATCGAGGCCTACGCGAAGGTGCCTCAGCTCGTGAGCCACCTGCACCTGCCGGTGCAGCACGGCAGCGACCGCATCCTGATGGCCATGAAGCGCGGCTACACCGCCATGGAATACAAGAGCACGGTGCGCAAGCTGCGCGCCATCCGCCCCGAGCTGGCGCTCAGCAGCGACTTCATCGTCGGCTTCCCCGGCGAGACCGAGGACGACTTCAACAAGATGATGAAGCTCATCGACGACTGCCAGTTCGACGCCAGCTTCAGCTTCATCTTCAGCCCGCGCCCCGGCACGCCGGCGGCCGCGCTGCACGACGACACGCCGCATGAAGCGAAGCTCGCGCGGCTGCACACGCTGCAGGCCGTGATCGACGCCAACGTGAAGCGCTTCGGCCAGGCGCTGGTCGGCACCACGCAGCGCGTGCTGGTGGAAGGCGCCTCGCGCAGGGATGCGAACGAGCTCATGGGCCGCACCGTCTGCAACCGCGTCGTCAACTTCGAGGGCGACGCCCGGCTGGTCGGCCAGATGATCGACCTGCGCATCACCCGCTCTCTGGCCTACACGCTGCGCGGCGAAGTGGTGACGAACGAATCGCCGATGGCGCTCGCCCACCACTGATGGCGAAGCGACCGTCCATACGGGGCTCGTTCCAGCAGCTCCTGCTCTTCGCCTTCCTGCTGATCACCGCGCTGCTGGTGGGCGTGGCGCTGCGCTCGGTGCTGCAGTACGACGCGCTCATGACGCAGAGCCGCGACGCGGCCGCGCGCGCGCTGCGCCTGTCGGGCGCCTCCCAGTCGCTGGCCGAGCGCAGCGCGGCCATGGAGCGCGCCGGGCGCCAGTCGCTGGTGCTGAACGACGCCGTGCTGCGCCGCCGCTTCGACGACGCCGCGCGCGAGGCGCACCAGGTGCTCGAGCGCCTGGAGAAGAACGGCCTGCCGCCCGCCGGCATCGACATGTGGCGCACGCAGCTCGGCGTGATCGAGGGCCTGATGAGCGGCAGCGCCGACAGCGCCCTGGCCCGCGAGAGCACGATGGCGATGCAGTTCCGCGAGCTCGATGCGCTCAACACCAACATCGCGCAGCAGGCGCAGTTCCTCATCGAGACGCAGAACGACGCGCTGGCCCGGCGCATCGAGAACGCGCGCCGCCGGCTGATGCGCGAGGTGGTGGCCGCCAGCGTGCTGGCCGTGGTGCTGGCGCTGGCCTTCGGCATCTGGCTGGCGCGGCCCTTCAAGCGGCTGGAGCAGGCCATCGTCGGACTCGGGCAGAACCGGCTCGACGAGCCGATCGACATCCGCGGCCCGGCCGACGTGCGGCGCGTGTCGCAGCAGCTCGAATGGCTGCGGCTGCGCCTGACCGAGCTCGATGCCGACAAGGCGCGCTTCCTGCGCCACGTGTCGCACGAGCTGAAGACGCCGCTGGCCGCGCTGCGCGAGGGCGTGTCTCTGCTGGAAGACGGCGTGACCGGCCCGCTGAACCCGGCGCAGCTCGAAGTCGCGCAGATCCTGAACCAGAACACCGTGTCGCTGCAGGGCCAGATCGAGGCGCTGCTGCGCTTCAACGCCGCCGCCTTCGAGGCGCGCGAGCTGCGCCGCGAGCGCACCGAGCTGCTGCCGCTGATCGAGGAACAGATCGAGGCCCAGCGCCTGCAGTGGCAGTCGCACGGGCTGCGTGTGCGCGCCGAGGGCGACCCCGTCACGGTCACGGTCGACCGCGCCAAGCTCGGCACCGCCATCGCCAACCTGCTGAGCAACGCCATCCGCTTTTCGGTAACCGGCGGTGTCATCACGCTGGCCGTGTCGCAGACGCCCGAGGCGGTGCACATCGACGTGAACGACGCCGGGCCGGGCATCGCCGAGGGGGATCGCGACCGGATCTTCGAACCCTTCTTCCGCGGCGAGCGCCAGCCCGAACACACCGTGAAGGGCACGGGCATCGGACTTTCCATCGTGCAGGAGTACATTGCAGCCCACGGGGGCCGCATCACCCTGCAGCCCGGCGGTCCAGGTGCCCGCTTCCGCATCGAACTGCCGCGCACGGCCTGACCGCCCCGGCACCCCTCTCCAGATACTGTCCGACCGCCTCGCGTCCTTTCTTCGACCCATGTCTTTTCCGTTCGTCCGCCGTTCCTCCTTCGCCGGGGCGATGACCGTGCCTTTCGTCCTGCTGCTGGCCGCCTGCGCCTCGCAGCCCAAGCCGCCCGCGGAGGCCGATGCGCTGCCGCCGCCGCCGGTCGTGCCGCGCGTGATGCCGGTGGAGGCCGAGCCCAAGGCGCCGGCCACGCAGCCTGCCGCGTCGCTGTTCACGACGATGCTGCAGGGGCCGGTGGCCTCGATGCTGTCGTACGCCGACAAGGTGCGCCCGCTCAGCGGCGCCGACCTCAGCGCGGAGATCGCCCGCGTGGGCGACCCCGGCGACTCGCCCACGGCGCAGATGCAGCTGGCGCTGCTGCTCTCGCAGACCCGCGTGCCGGCCGACCTGGCGCGCGCGCTGGGCCTGCTGCAGCGCGTGATCTCCAACCCCGCGCCCGAGGCGCAGGCGCTGCAGCCGCTGGCGCGCGCGCTGGCCGCGCGCTACGTGGAGCAGCGCCGCGTCGAGGACGACCGCGACAAGCAGGTGCAGGCGCTGCGCGACAGCCAGCGCCGCATCGACCAGCTCAACGACCGCATCGAAGCGCTGCGCGCCATCGAGCGCAGCTTTGCACGGCCCAACAACAACCCGGCACCGGCCATGCCGGCCGCGCCGCCCAGCGCCAAGCCCAATCAATGAGCGCAGCGCCGGGCCGCACCAGGCAAGCCCGCACCGTAGTGCGAAGCACGGAGGTTTTTCGATGAGTACTACCGGCGCCCGCCTCCTCGTGGTCGATGACGACCCGGACATGCTGCGGCTGCTGTCGATGCGGCTGAGCTCGGCGGGCTACCAGGTCACGGCCGTCACCTCGGCCGAGACGGCGCTCACGCAGCTCGAGATCGAACATCCCCAGCTGGTGCTGAGCGACGTGCGCCTGCCCGGGCGCGACGGCCTGCAGCTCTTCGACGAGATCCGCAAGCGCCATCCCTCGCTGCCGGTGATCCTGCTGACCGCGCACGGCACCATTCCCGACGCGGTGGAGGCCACGGCGCGCGGCGTGTTCACCTATCTCACCAAGCCCTACGACGGGCGCGAACTGCTCGACAAGATCGCGCAGGCGCTGGCGCTCGGCGCCCCCGCCGCCACCCCGAGCAAAGCCGGCGACGACAGCTGGCGCTCCGAGATCGTGAGCCGCAGCAACCGCATGGCCGAGCTGCTGGCCGAGGCGCGCATGGTCGCCAAGTCGGACGCCTCGGTGCTGCTGCGCGGCGACTCCGGCGCCGGCAAGGAAATGCTGGCGCGCGCCATCCACAAGGCCAGCGCGCGTGCCGACAAGCCCTTCGTGGCGGTCAACTGCGGCGCCATCCCCGAGGCGCTGCTCGAATCGGAACTCTTCGGCCACATGAAGGGCGCCTTCACCGACGCCCACGCCAATCACAAGGGCCTGTTCCAGCAGGCCGACGGCGGCACGCTGCTGCTGGACGAAATCGGCGACATGCCGCCCGCCCTGCAGGTCAAGCTGCTGCGCGTGCTGCAGGAGCGCGCCGTGCGGCCGCTGGGCGCGAGCCAGTCGATCCAGGTCGACGTGCGCATCGTCTCGGCCACCCACCGCGACCTCGACGCCGCGATGGAGGCAGGCCAGTTCCGCGAGGACCTGTACTACCGCCTGAACGTGGTGACGCTGACGCTGCCGCCGCTGTCGGCGCGCCGGGAAGACATTCCGCTCTTGGCCAACCACTTCCTGCAGCGCCTGTCGACCAAGTACGGCAAGCGGCTCTCGGGCTTCGCGCCGGAGGCGCTGAAGGCGCTGACCATGGCCGCGTGGCCGGGCAACGTGCGACAGCTCTACAACGTGGTGGAGCAGGTCTGCGCGCTGTCGAGCTCGCCGCTGATTCCGCTGGCGCTGGTGCAGCGGGCGCTACGCGTGCCGACGGTCGAAGTGCAGACCTACGCCGAGGCCAAGCAGCGTTTCGAGCGCGACTACCTCGTCGGCCTGCTGAAACTGACGGACGGCAACGTGGCCGACGCGGCCCGCCTGGCCGACCGCAATCGCACGGAGTTCTACCGGCTGCTGCAGAAGCACGAACTCACTCCCGGGCACTTCAAGGCCGACGCTGTCGCTGGGGGCAGCGACGCTGTCGCCGAGTAGCGACGCTGCTAAGTCGTTGATTTATATGGCCTATCCCTACCCGCCCTCGCGGCTTGTCGGGATTCGGCGACAAAAACAGGGGTTTTGAGGCCGTCCGGCGGCCTCGGGCCCCGAAAAACGCCTTCGGATCGCTCCAAGTCGTTGATCTGAAAGCATTTTTCCAGCCTGGCACAGGGTTTGCCCCTGTACCGGCATGACAGCACTTACCAGCCCATCTTTCGCACTGCGCCAGCAGCGCGACGGCCTGCGTCAAAAGCAGTTTTCCCCCTCGCGGCCCCGCGCCGCGGGCCATTCGCTGGCCGCGCTCGCAAGCGCCGGCGGCGCTGAACCGGATTGCGTGATCAAGCGCTTTCCTGCCATTGGCGACACCCCTTCCCTCGACAAGCAACGTTGGTAAATCACATGAAGCCGAACGACTTCTCCCAACTGAACGTGCTGGCCGATACCGATTTCTCGCGCCGCAGCCCGGTTCGCGAAGAACGCCATCCCAACTCGGTCACCGCCCCCCCGGTCAACCGCGGCTCCATGACGCCGCGCCCCTGGCGCGGTTTCTGGAACAGCCTCGGCACCGCCGCGCTGGTCAAGCTCGGCGCGGGCCGTGACGCCGAAGCCGGCGCTCACCCCGCCAACGAAACGAAGCAGCCCTGGCAGCGCGCCGCCGCCCGCCGCCGCTTCGCCTTCATGATGCTCACGCTGCTGAGCACCGTGATCGCGTCGTCGCTCTTCGCCAGCGTTCAGCCCGACTACGACAACCTCTGGCTCGAATACGGCCAGATCGGCCTGTACGGCCTGCTCTCGGGCTGGGTCGTGACCGGCTTCGTGACCGCGCTGATGGGCTTCTACGTTTCCGTGCGCGGCGACAAGCACTCCCTCTCGGCGAAGCAGGTGGCCAACCACCCGATGAACCCCGAGGCACGCACGGCAATCATCATGCCGATCTGCAACGAGGACGTGGCCACCGTGTTCGCCGGCCTGCGCGCCACCTGCGAATCGGTCGCGGCCACCGGCCACGCGAAGCAGTTCGACGTGTTCGTGCTGTCCGACAGCTACAACCCCGAGACCGCTGCCGCCGAGCGCGCCGCCTGGGAAGACCTTCGCGCCGCGCTGGCCGAGAGCCCGAACCAGCCGCAGGTCGAGGTCTACTACCGCCTGCGCACCCGCCGTACGCACCGCAAGGCCGGCAACGTCGCCGACTTCTGCCGCCGCTGGGGCAAGGACTACCGCTACATGGTCGTGCTCGACGCCGACTCGGTGATGAGCGGCGACTGCCTGACCTCGATGGTCAAGCTGATGGAAGCCAACCCCACCGCCGGCATCATCCAGACCGCGACGCAGGCCATCGGCCACGTCACGCTGCACGCACGCGCACAGCAGTTCGCCTCGCGCGTGACCGGCCGCCTGTTCACGCTGGGCATGCAGTTCTGGCAGCTGGGCGAGTCGCACTACTGGGGCCACAACGCGATCATCCGCGTCGAACCCTTCATGAAGCACTGCGCGCTGGCCCCGATCAAGGGCACCGGCGGCATGTCGGGCGGCATCATGTCGCACGACTTCGTCGAAGCCGCGCTGATGCGCCGCGCCGGCTACCACGTGTGGCTGGTGTCCGACCTGGTCGGCAGCTACGAGCAGCAACCGCCGGACCTGCTGGCCGAACTGCAGCGCGACCGCCGCTGGTGCCAGGGCAACCTGCAGAACGCCCGCCTGATGGCCGAACCCGGCATCCATTCGGTCCACCGCGCGATGTTCGTGACCGGCACCATGGCCTACGTCTCGGCCCCGCTGTGGCTCGCATTCCTGACGCTGGGCACTGCCCTGTGGCTGAGCGGCTCGAGCCTGGTCTCCAGCTGGAGCGTGCTGCCCGCCGAACTGGCCGGCCTGTGGGTCTGGACGCTGTGCCTGCTGTTCCTGCCGCGCGTACTGGGCATCGCCGCCGTGCTGATGCGCGGCGAGCAGCGCCAGTATGGTGGCCTCTGGGGCCTGGTGAAGAGCTCGGTGATGGAAGCCGGCCTGGCCATCGTTCAGGCACCGGTGCGCATGCTGGCCCATTCGCTCTTCGTGCTGGTCGCCCTCACCGGCATCAAGCTCGACTGGAAGTCGCCCCCGCGGGAAGCCGCCGCCGTGCCGTGGAAGGTCGCTGCCTCGCAGCTGGCTCCCATGACGCTGGTGATCGCGATGCTGGCCGTCGGCGTCGCCATGATCGACCCGAGCGCGCTGGTCTGGCTCATGCCCGTCGGCCTGCCGCTGCTGCTGGCGATCCCGCTGACCGTGCTGACCAGCCAGATCGCGCTGGGCACCACGCTGCGCGACCGCGGCTACCTGCTGATTCCCGAGGAATCGCGCTCGCCGGCCGTGCTGCGCCGCGCATGGATGCACGCGCTGCGCCTGGCTCGCCCGGCAGCGCTGGCCACCGCCTGATGCGCTGAAGACACACTGCCTCGAAAAGCCGGCCACTGGGCCGGCTTTTTTCATGGCGCGTGGCTAGAATCGCCGACTTCTTTTTTCATCCACCCACGGATCCCTTCGATCCACAGGAGCGCCAAGTGCCCCGTCTCGCCGTCATCACCCTCTGACGCCGACAACGCCGCTTCATTGCCGGTCATGTCGGGCGCTAAGCTGCGCTTTCCGCTGACCGCAATCCGCTTCTTCCAGCTTTCCAGCTTCGCTCCCGCACGTTGTCGGTTCTTCCTGGTTCCATCCGGAGAACAAACGTGTTTCCTCTCTCTTCTTCTCTTTCATCGATCCCGCTGCTCAAGTACCCACGTACTGCGCACCTGGAAGGCTCCCGGCTGCAGGCCGGTGACAGCGACGACGGCCAGACGCCGCTGTCGGAACTGCAAGGCATGCACGTCGTCATCGAGGAAAAGCTCGATGGCGCCAATGCAGCCGTGTCGTTCACTTCCGCAGGCGAACTGCTTCTGCAGTCGCGCGGCCACTACCTCGCGGGCGGCTCCGGCGAGCGCCAGTTCAACCTGTTCAAGCACTGGGCCGCCGCACATGAAGCGGCGCTGCTGGAGCGGCTCGAAGACCGCTACGTGATGTACGGCGAGTGGTGCTTCGCCAAGCACAGCTGCTGGTACGACCGGCTGCCGGCCTTCTTCCTGGAGTTCGACATCTACGACCGGCAGTCGCAGTGCTTCCTGTCGACGCCAGCGCGGCATACGCTGCTCGAAGGCAGCCCGGTGCTGCCGGTGCCCGTGCTCTACGAAGGCGAAATGCCGCGCAGCGCGAAGGCATTGCAGGCGCTTGTGAAGCCCTCGCTGGCGCGCAGCACGGACTGGAAGCCCGCCTTCGAAGCCGCCGTGGCGCAGGAAGGCCAGCCGCTCGATCTCGTTCGGCAGCAGACCGACCTGTCCGACCTCGCCGAGGGCCTGTACCTCAAGACCGAATCGGACGGCCAGGTGACCGGCCGCTACAAGTGGGTGCGCCCGGATTTCGTCCAGACCATCCTCGACTCGGGCTCGCATCACAGCCGCCGGCCGGTGCTGCCCAACCAGCTGGCGCCGGGCGTGGATCTCTACGCACCGACGCCGCAGCTGACCTGGCAGGACCTGGGCCTGCGCACATTGCGCGATCCGGCCGAACTGACGACCACAGGGAGGAAGCGATGAACTTCGACGATCTCCGCGCCCTGGTGCCCGAGCCCGGCAAGGACACCGACTGGGCGCAATGCTGCGAACTGCTGCCGGCCCTGCTGCGCCTCGAAGAGACGCCGCAAGACCCGTACTACCACGCCGAAGGCAACGTCGGCATCCACACCCGCATGGTGCTCGACGCGCTGATGCAGGACGCGCACTACCGCCGCGCCGACGCAGACGGCCGCTTCGTGCTGTTCATGGCCTGCCTGCTGCACGACATCGCCAAGCCCGACACCACGGTGATCGACGAGGCCAGCGGCCGCATCGGCCAGCCGGGCCACTCGCGGCGGGGCGCGGTCGACGTGCGCGTGCTGATGTGGAAAGCGCGCGTGCCTTTCGCGCTGCGCGAGGCGGTGTGCCGGATCATCGCGGTGCACCAGGTGCCGTTCCATGCCTTCTCCTCGCGCAAGGGCGTGCGGCCCGAGTGGCTGGCGCACAAGCTCTCATGGGAGCTGAGCCTGCCCGACCTGTGCTGCGTGGCGCGCTGCGACATGCTCGGGCGCCACTACGAGAAGCGCGCGGACAGCATGGCCGACATCGCGCTCTTCGAGCAGCTGGCGCAGGAGGAAGGCTGCTGGGAAGGCCCGCGGAAGATGGCCGACGCCCACACGCGCCTGGCCTACTTCCGCGGCGCCGACACCAGCCCCGACTACCCGCTGTTCCAGAACGCCGGATCGCAGGTGACGGTGATGTGCGGGCTGCCTGCCAGCGGCAAGAACCACTGGGTGGCACAGCATCGAAAGGGCTGGCCGGTGGTGTCTTTCGACGATGCGCGCGCCGAGCTCGGCCTCAAGCACGGCGAGAACGACGGGCTCGCCGCGCACCACGCGATCGACCAGGCGAAGGCGCTGCTGCGCAGGCAGGAGCACTTCGTCTGGAACGCCACGCACCTGAGCCAGCAGATGCGCACCAAGACGCTCGACCTGCTGTGGGCCTACCACGCGCACATCGAGCTGGTCTACCTGGAAGTGCCGCACCCGGAGCTGATGCGCCGCAACCGCGAGCGCGACACCACGCTGTCGAACGCGGGCATCGAGCGCATGCTGCACCGCTGGGAGCTGCCGGCGCCGGTGGAGGCGCACGAGACGGTCTACGAAGTCCAGACCTGAAGGAGATGCAGACCTGAAAAGCAGAAGGCCCGCCGGTTCACCCCGGCGGGCCTTCTTATATATATGTGTGCGCGTGCAGCGTCCGCTCAGAACGGCAGCTTCGGCCCGCCGGGGCCGCCCATTCCGCCCAGGCCCTTCATGCCGCCCATGCGCTTCATCATCTTCATGAGGCCCCCGCCCTTCATCTTCTTCATCATGCCCTGCATCTGCTCGAACTCGTTGAGCAGGCGGTTCACTTCCTGGACCTGAACGCCGGCGCCCGCCGCGATGCGGCGCTTGCGCGTGGCCTTCAGCAGCTCGGGCTTGCGGCGCTCCAGCGGCGTCATGCTGTTGATGATGCCTTCCTTGCGGCGGATGTCGCGCTCGGCGCGGCTCAGGTCGGCCTCGCTGGCCTTGGCGGCCATCTGCGTGGGCAGCTTGTCCATCAGGCTGGAGAGGCCGCCCATCTGCTTCATCTGCTGCAGCTGGCCGAGGAAGTCGTTGAGGTCGAAGCCCGCGCCGCTCTTGACCTTGGCCGCGAGCTTCTGCGCCGCCGCCACGTCGACGCCGGCCGTGACCTGCTCGACCAGCGCAACGATGTCGCCCATGCCCAGGATGCGGCCCGCATGGCGCTCGGCGTCGAACACCTCCAGGCCGTCGATCTTCTCGCTCACGCCCGCGAACTTGATCGGCACGCCCGTCACCTGGCGCACCGACAGCGCCGCGCCGCCGCGCGAATCGCCGTCGGTCTTGGTCAGGATGATGCCGGTGAGCGGCAGCGCCTCCTTGAAGGCCTTGGCGGTGTTGATCGCGTCCTGGCCCTGCATGGCGTCGACCACGAAGAGCGTCTCGACCGGGTCGAGCGCAGCGTGCAGCTGCTTGATCTCGGCCATCAGCACTTCGTCGATGGCCAGGCGGCCGGCCGTGTCGACCAGCAGCACGTCGAAATAGTGGCGCTTGGCGTGGTCGAGCGCGGCGCGCGCGATGTCCAGCGGCTTCTGGTCGGGCGTGCTCGGGAACCACTCGGCACCGGCCTGCCTGGTGACGGTCTTGAGCTGCTCGATGGCGGCGGGGCGGTAGACGTCGCCCGACACGGTGAGCACCTTCTTCTTGCGCTTCTCGATCAGGTGCTTGGCGAGCTTGGCGGTGGTGGTGGTCTTGCCGGCGCCCTGCAGGCCGGCCATGAGGATCACCGCCGGCGGCTGGGCCGCGAGGTTGATGTCGGACACGCCCTCGCCCATGGTGGCGGCGAGTTCGCGGTTGACGATGCCCACCAGCGCCTGGCCCGGCTTGAGCGAGCCCAGCACTTCCTGGCCGAGCGCCTTTTCCTTCACGCGGGCGACGAAGTCGCGCACCACGGGCAGGGCCACGTCGGCCTCCAGCAGCGCCATGCGCACCTCGCGCAGCATGTCCTGCACGTTGCTTTCGGTGATGCGGGCCTGGCCGCTCATCGTCTTGACGAGGCGGGAGAACTTTTCTGTGAGGGCGGTGGCCATGAGGGGGATGCCTTGCTGCCCGCTGTGGCGCGGGCCGGATGAGAAGCCTGGGAGACGGGAAAGAACTTGAAGCCGGGCGCCGGGAACGCAATAGCGAGACGCTAAACTCCGGCCGATGATTTTAGCGATCCCCTCCCCGCTCGGCGTGGCTCTGGGCATCGCCACCGCGGTTGCCTACGGTTTTGTCGCCGCCGCCGGCGCCAGATTCAGCCGCCAATCGACCCAATGGACGCTCGGGATCGCATGGCTGCTGCACGCTGCGGCCCTCGCCCATGGTCTCGTCGGCAGCGAGCCGCGCTTCGGTTTCGCGCCGGCGCTGTCGGTCACGGCGTGGCTGGTGCTCACCGTCTACGCGGTCGAAAGCCGCATGTATCCCCAGCTGAAGGTGCGGCGCGCGCTCGCCTGGCTGGGCGCGGCCGCGGTGCTGCTGGCCATCCTGTTTCCAGGCACGCCGCTGCACGTGACGGCATCGCCGTGGCTGCCGCTGCACCTGGCGCTGGGCATCGCCTCCTACGGCCTGTTCGGCGCCGCGGTGGTGCATGCCTGGCTGATCACCCGCGCCGAAAAGCAGATCCGCCTGGCCGCTGCCGTCGAGCCGCAGGGCGGCGTGCCGCTGCTCACGCTCGAGCGGCTCACCTTCCGCTTCGTCACCGCCGGCTTCGTGCTGCTGTCGGCCACGCTGCTGGCGGGCCTGTTCTTCAGCGAGCAGCTGTACGGGCTGGCCGGCCGCGCCTGGAAGTGGGACCACAAGACCATCTTCTCGGTGCTCGCCTGGATCAGCTTCGCGATCCTGCTGATCGGCCGGGCCCGCTTCGGCTGGCGCGGCCGCACGGCGCGCCGCGTGCTCTACGCCGGCTCGGCGCTGCTGCTGCTGGCCTACGTGGGCTCGCGCTTCGTGCTCGAAGTGGTCCTCGCGCGCCCCCCCGCCTGAAATGAAATACCTCCTCGTCCTCGCGGTGCTCTGGGTCGCGATATGGCTCTGGCGCAAGAACCGGCGCGAAGAAATGCGCGACGCCATGCGCGAGCGCGCGGCCAAGGCGCAGCAACAGCAGCAGCGCACGGCGGCCGGCACGCCGCAGGCGATGGTGCGTTGCGCCCACTGCGGGCTGCACCTGCCCGCGACCGAGGCCATCGCCGGTCCCGGCGGCGCGGTCTATTGCAGCACCGCGCACCGCGAAGCCGCCGCCCGGCAATGAGCACGCCCCTCTGGTCGCGCGGCGAGCCGGTCACCGACTGGGACGTGCTCGACCAGGGCCCCGGCGAGACCACGGCGCTGGGCCGGCTCTGGCGCGGCTTCATGGGCGCGCGCTGCTTCGTCGCGCTGGTGCTGGTGCTGCTGCAGGGCGTGTCCTTCGCGATCGGTCAAACGATGCAGGCGGCGGCCATCGCCACCTCGGCGCTGTACCTGGCCTCGGCCTGGCTGGGAATGCGCTATACGCGCTTCCAGCCGCCGATCCGCGGCTTCACCACCCCGTGGCTGCTGACCATCGGCATCGACCTGGCGGCCTTCACCGCCTTGCAGGTGCTGCAGGGCGGCAACGTCAACTACACGCCGCTGTTCGCGCTGCCGGTGCTCATGAGCGCGGTGCTGGGCACCATGATCGTGAGCCTGGGCACCTCCGCCACCGTCACGCTGCTGCTCCTGGCCGACGCGGGCTGGCACTGGCTGCAGCAGTCGGGCGACTCGTCGCCGCGTTTCGTGCAGGCGGCACTCACCGGCACCGGCTTCTTCGTGGTGGCGCTGCTCGCGCACGAGATGGCCCGCCGCCTGGCCCGCGAAGAGGCGGTGGCGCAGCGCAACCGCAGCAGCGCGCAGATGCAGGCACAGGTCAACGACCTGGTAATCGAGACGCTGAGCGAAGGCGTGCTGGTGATCGATGCCGAAGGCCTGGTGCATGCGGCCAACCCGGCGGCCGACGCCATCCTCGGCCAGGGGCTGGCGAAGCTGACGCTGCCGTTCCCGCTGCACGCCCAGCCGGCCTGGCATGCGCTGGCGGCGCTGGCGCGCCAGACCTTCGCGCGGCGGGCGCCGCAGTCGGAGGAAATCCCGGTGGCGCAGGCGCGAGGCGCGGCGCGCGAGGTGCGCGTGCGCACGCGGCTCACGCCCACCAGCGAGAAGCGCGCCGACAGCCTTTGCGTGATGTTCCTGCAGGACCTGCGCGAACTCGAGGCCCGCATCCGCACCGAGAAGCTGGCGGCGATGGGCCGCATGTCGGCGGCCGTGGCGCACGAGATCCGCAACCCGCTGGCCGCCATCACGCAGGCCAGCGCGCTGCTCAGCGAAGACCTGACCGACCCCGCGCACCGCAAGCTCACGAGCATGGTGCAGCACAACGCCCAGCGCCTCGCGCGCATCGTGGACGACGTGCTCGACGTCTCCCGCGCGCGCCAGCAGCGCGTGCTCTCCCTGGGCGAGCAACTGGTGCTCGACCCGGCCGTGCAGGCGCTGGCCGAGGAATGGGTGCGCCAGACCCAGCGCAAGGGCGTGCTGGTGTCGCTCGACGCGGCCAACTGCGACGTGCGCTTCGACGCCGAGCACCTGCGCCGCCTGATCGTGAACCTGCTGGACAACGCATCGCGCTACGCCAGCACGCGCGAAGGCGCGATCCAGGTGCTGACCGCGCAGCAGCGCAGCGGCAGCAACCGCCCGAGCCTGATGGTGTGGAGCGACGGCGCGCCGCTGGAACCGGCGGTGCAGCGGCACCTTTTCGAGCCCTTCTTCTCTTCCGAGAGCCGCTCCAGCGGGCTGGGCCTGTTCCTCTGCCGCGAGCTGTGCCGGCGGCACGGCGCCACCATCGGCTACGAGCGGCGCGCGCTGGTGCCGGGCGGGGCCGAGGGCAACGAATTCTTCGTCAGCTTCGCCGCCAGCGAAAACCGGCTGACACAATAGCGCCGTGAGCACCCCGACCTCTTCCACCCAGCGCCCGGCGCAGATCCTGGTCATCGACGACGAGCCCGACCTGCGCACGCTCTACGAGCTGACGCTGCTGCGCGAGGGCTATCGCGTCGAGGCTGCGGGCAGCGTGTCCGAAGCCTGGCAGCACCTGGAAGCCGGCCGCTTCGACGCGGTGATCACCGACATGCGGCTGCCCGACGGGCAGGGCATGGAGATCATCCACCGCATCCAGAAAGACCAGCGCAGCGAGCGCTGCGTGGTGATGACCGCCTACGGCTCCGCCGAGAACGCGGTCGAGGCGCTGAAGGCCGGCGCCTTCGACTACCTCACGAAGCCGGTCGACCTCAAGCAGTTCCGCGCGGTCGTGGCTTCCGCCGTGCAGGCGCGGACGGCGCCTCAGCCGGTGGCCAAGCCCGCTCAGGCTGCCCCCTCCACCACCGGCAATGCGGCTGGCGAGGCGGCACCGGTCACCTCCGGCACCGGCATCGCCGCGCTCGACCGCCTCGTGGGCGAGTCGGAGCCGATGCGGCTGGTCAAGTCGCGCATCGCCAAGGTGGCGCGCGGCATGGCGCCGGTGCTGGTGCGCGGCGAATCGGGCACCGGCAAGGAACTGGTCGCGCGCGCGGTGCATGCCTGCAGCCAGCGCAGCGAAGGCCCCTTCGTCGCGGTGAACTGCGGCGCGATTCCCGAAAACCTGCTCGAGGCCGAATTCTTCGGCGCGAAGAAGGGCTCCTACACCGGTTCGTCGCAGGACCGCGACGGCTACTTCCAGGCCGCGCGCGGCGGTACGCTGTTCCTCGACGAAATCGGCGACCTGCCGCTGGCCATGCAGTCGAAACTGCTGCGCGCGATCCAGGAGCGCAGCGTGCGCTCGATCGGCTCGACGCAGGAAGACGCGGTCGACGTGCGCATCGTGAGCGCCACCCACAAGGACCTGCACTCCGAAGTGCAGGCGGGCCGTTTCCGGCAAGACCTTTTCTACCGCCTCAACGTGATCGAGATCGCGGTGCCCGCGCTGCGCGACCGCCGCGAGGACCTGCCCGCGCTGTGCAACGCGCTGCTCTCGCGCATCGCGCAGGACGGCGGGCTGCCGGTGCCGCACCTGTCCGACGACCTGCTGCGCCGCCTCGCGCAGCATCCGCTGAACGGCAACGTGCGCGAGCTCGAGAACCTGCTGCACCGCGCGGTGGCGCTGAACGACGGCGACGAACTGCATCTCGACCTGATGGGCGGCTTCACGGCGGCTGCCGAAGCCGCGGCATCCGCGCCGGCTGCGCTGTCGCCGGCTGCGGATGCGCCCCTCGCCCCGGCGGCTGCACAGCCGATCGCCGCGCCGGTCGCGCCTGCGAAGGCCGCACCTCCGCCGCTGCCCTCCGACCTGCAGGCCTACCTCGACCAGCAGGAGCGCGAGATTCTCGTGCGCGCGCTGCACGAGAGCGGCTTCAACCGCACCGCGGCCGCCGCGCGCCTCGGCATGAGCCTGCGCCAGATCCGCTACCGCATCGCGCGGCTGGGCATCACCACGCCCAACGGCGACGACGGCGCGAGCAGCAGCAATGCCGACGACTGAAGAAGCCCCGGCCGAAGACGGACTCTGGCAGGCCGGCTGGTACCGCTTCGCAAAGGCCCTGCCCTCGCCCAACTTCGGGCCCCGGCCGCAGGGCGCGCAGATCGACCTCATCGTGCTGCACTCGATCAGCCTGCCGCCCGGCGAATACGGCGGCGACGCGGTGCAAAAGCTCTTCACCAACCAGTTGGACTGGGACGCGCATCCCTATTTCCAGTCGATCCGCGGGCTGGAGGTTTCGTCGCATTTCTACGTGCGACGCAACGGCGAACTCTGGCAGTTCGTGAGCTGCGACGATCGCGCCTGGCACGCCGGCGTGTCGTCGTGGCGCGGCCGCGGCAACTGCAACGACGACTCCATCGGCATCGAGCTCGAGGGCCTCGAAGGAGAGCTCTTCGAGGAGCCGCAATACGAGACGCTCGCGAGCGTGTGCGCCGCCATCGCGCAGCACTTTCCGGTCGCCCACATCGCGGGGCACGAGCACATCGCGCCGGGCCGCAAGCAGGACCCGGGCGCGGGCTTCGACTGGCGCCTGCTGCGCGAACAACTGGGCTGGAATCCACAGATGTTTCCCGAGCAGCTCAGGCGGCTCTAATTTTTTCAATCGCGCGGCGCCTCGCGATGCGCCGTTCCCGCGGCGCAGCAATGCGAAAATCGCAAACGCGCGATGCAGCAACCATGCGCCTTGCAGGCCCAAATCGGCCTGCAAGCCACGCCCCATGCGGGTTGCGTGACCATAGGCCAGTATTCACGGGGCGTCTTCGCCCGTGGCCTATTGCGGAAGTAATACCGGCAATCCTTGTATCCATTGGAAAACGCTACATCTAGTGGGTTGTATGCCCCTTGCACCCTAGATATAGTGTCTTCCGTCCGGTCCCGTACACCGGTGCGGCGCCGGACCAGGTGCCGCCATCCAACAAGAATTGCCAACCGAGAGGAAGCGAATGCAAACAGCCCTGAACCCCCAATCGACCCCGCGTGCCATCCCCTCCACGCCGTCGCAGCCGCAGCGAGACACTGCCGGCTCGCCCACCGGCCAGAACCTGGCCCACTACCAGATCATCCGCCGCAACGGCGCCGTGGTTCCCTTCGAGCCGAACAAGATCGCCATCGCGATGATGAAGGCCTTCCTGGCGGTGCACGGCACCCAGGGCGCGGCCTCGGCCAGCGTGCGCGAGACGGTCGACGTGCTCACGCAGGGCGTGATCCGCGCGCTGGTGCGTTCGCGTCCGGGCGGCGGCACCTTCCACATCGAGGACGTGCAGGACCAGGTCGAGCTCGGCCTGATGCGCGGCGGCCACCACGAGATCGCCCGCGCCTACGTGCTGTACCGCGAACGCCGCACGCAGGAACGCTCGAAGCAGGGCGAGCAGGAAGCGCCGGCCACGCCCGCGCTGCACGTGCTGGACAACGGCGAGCGGGTCGCGCTCGACCTGAACGAACTCAAGAGCCTGATCGAATCGGCCTGCGAAGGCCTGGGCGACAGCATCACCGCCGCCCCCATCGTCGCCGAGACGATGCGCAACCTGTACGACGGCGTGCCGCTCGACGAGGTCTACAAGGCCTCGATCCTGGCTGCCCGCACGCTGATCGAGAAGGACCCCGACTACACCTTCGCCACCGCGCGCCTGCTGCTGCACACGATCTTCAAGGAGATCATCGGCCGCGAAGTGCTGCCCGCCGAGCGCGCCACCGCCTACGCCGACTACTTCCCGCAGTTCATCAAGAAGGGCGTGGACAACGACCTGCTCGACGAGAAGCTGCTGCAGTACGACCTGGCCCGCCTGGGCGCGGCCCTGAAGCCCGAGCGCGACAACCAGTTCGACTACCTCGGCCTGCAGACCCTGTACGACCGCTACTTCCTGCACGTGCGCAAGACCCGCATCGAGCTGCCGCAAGCCTTCTTCATGCGCGTGGCCATGGGCCTGTCGCTCAACGAGATCGACCGCGAAGCGCGCGCCATCGAGTTCTACGAAGTGCTGTCGTCGTTCGACTTCATGTCGAGCACGCCCACCCTGTTCAACGCCGGCACGCTGCGCTCGCAGCTGTCGAGCTGCTACCTGACCACCGTGCCCGACGATCTGGACGGTATCTACGAGTCAATCAAGGAAAACGCGCTGCTGTCGAAGTTCGCCGGCGGCCTGGGCAACGACTGGACCCGCGTTCGCGCGCTTGGCAGCCACATCAAGGGCACGAACGGCGAATCGCAGGGCGTGGTGCCCTTCCTGAAGGTGGTGAACGACACGGCCGTGGCCGTGAACCAGGGCGGCAAGCGCAAGGGCGCGGTCTGCACGTACCTGGAAACCTGGCACCTCGACATCGAGGAGTTCCTGGAGCTGCGCAAGAACACCGGCGACGACCGCCGCCGCACGCACGACATGAACACCGCCAACTGGATCCCCGACCTGTTCATGCGCCGCGTGATGGAAAAGGGCACCTGGACGCTGTTCTCGCCCTCCAACGTGCCCGACCTGCACGACCTGTTCGGCGCCGACTTCGAGAAGGCCTACGTCGCCTACGAGGAGAAGGCTGCCCGCGGCGAGATCAAGCCGAGCCGCACCATCCAGGCCACCGACCTGTGGCGCAAGATGCTCACGATGCTGTTCGAGACCGGCCACCCCTGGATCACGTTCAAGGACGCCTGCAACGTGCGCTCGCCGCAGCAGCACGCCGGCGTCGTGCACTCGTCGAACCTGTGCACCGAGATCACGCTGAACACCAGCGACACCGAAACCGCCGTGTGCAACCTGGGTTCGGTGAACCTGCTGCAGCACCTGAAGGACGGCAAGGTCGACCAGGAGAAGCTGAAGAAGACCGTGTCGACGGCGATGCGCATGCTCGACAACGTGATCGACATCAACTACTACGCCGTGAAGAAGGCGCGCGACTCGAACCTGCGCCATCGTCCGGTCGGCCTGGGCCTGATGGGCTTCCAGGACGCGCTGTACGAACTGCGCATTCCCTACGCCTCGCAGGAAGCCGTGCAGTTCGCCGACGAGTCGATGGAAGCCATCTGCTACCACGCCTACTGGGCCTCGACCGAGCTGGCCAAGGAACGCGGCAAGTACTCGAGCTACAAGGGCTCGCTGTGGGACAAGGGCATCCTGCCGATCGACTCGCTCGACCTGCTCGAAAAGGCCCGCGGCGGCTACGTCGAGGTCGACCGCTCGGCCACCCTCGACTGGGACGCCCTGCGCTCGAAGATCAAGGCCGACGGCATGCGCAATTCGAACTGCGTGGCCATCGCCCCGACCGCGACCATCTCGAACATCATCGGTGTGGACGCCTCGATCGAGCCGTGCTTCGGCAACCTTTCGGTCAAGTCGAACCTCTCGGGCGAGTTCACCGTGATCAACCACTACCTGGTGCGCGACCTGAAGCGCCTGGGCCTGTGGGACGACGTGATGGTGATGGACCTGAAGCACTTCGACGGTTCGCTGCGCCCCATCGACCGCGTGCCGCAGGACGTGAAGGCGCTCTACGCCACCGCGTTCGAGATCGAGACCACCTGGCTGGTGGAAGCCGCCGCGCGTCGCCAGAAGTGGATCGACCAGGCGCAGTCGCTGAACATCTACATGGCCGGCGCATCGGGCAAGAAGCTCGACGACACCTACAAGCTGGCATGGCTGCGCGGCCTGAAGACGACGTACTACCTGCGCACGCAGAGCGCGACGCACGCCGAGAAGTCGACGGTGCAGTCGGGCCGCCTCAACGCGGTGTCGTCGGGCAGCGATGCACCTTCGGGCATGAGCGCGCTCGAAGCCGCCGCTGCTGCGGCAAAGGCTCAGATGAGCGCGATTCCCGCCACCGACATCGCGTTCTGCGGCGTGGACGATCCGACCTGCGAAGCGTGCCAATGACGCGTCGATGCTCGCGACCGTGAATCAGTGAGGTGCATGCGAAAAATCGCGCGACGCTCATTCAATGAAGCCATTGACTGACATCGCGCGATGCATGCGAGCAACATAACAACCACATAAATGGCGTGCGATGTGAACGAGCACTTTGCAACTCACATCGTTACTCCGATAATTTGAGCATTGGATTTTTCTATGTTGACCTGGGACGAAGAAGTCAAGCCCTCCTTACCAAAGGATATGCAACAAGGTTTGCAGCACCACAACGCATCGACCAGCGGGTTGCCCGCAGGCCGTTCGGTGGACGCTCCGACTTCGTCGATCGCGCAACCCGCCCTCCGCACATTCAGCACGCTCGATGACGGCGCTGCAGTGCGCCCGGTTGCCACCGCATCTTCTGCAGCAGCAACGCCTGCCGCCGCCACCCAATCCACCCAGCGCGTCAAGGCTTCCGACAAGCGCATCATCAACGGTCAGACCGACGTCAACCAGCTGGTGCCGTTCAAGTACAAGTGGGCGTGGGAGAAGTACCTCGCCACCTGCGCCAACCACTGGATGCCGCAGGAAGTGAACATGACGCGCGACATCGCGCTGTGGAAAGATCCGAACGGCCTGAGCGAAGACGAGCGCCGCATCGTCAAGCGCAACCTCGGTTTCTTCGTGACCGCCGACTCGCTGGCCGCCAACAACATCGTGCTGGGCACCTACCGCCACATCACGGCGCCCGAATGCCGCCAGTTCCTGCTGCGCCAGGCCTTCGAGGAAGCGATCCACACGCACGCGTACCAGTACATCGTCGAGTCGCTCGGCCTGGACGAGAGCGAGATCTTCAACGCCTACAACGAAGTGCCGTCGATCCGCGAGAAGGACCAGTTCCTGATCCCGTTCATCGACGCCATCAGCGACCCCAACTTCCACACCGGCACGCCCGAGGCCGACCAGAAGCTGCTCAAGTCGCTCATCGTGTTCGCCTGCCTGATGGAAGGCCTCTTCTTTTACGTCGGCTTCACGCAGATCCTCGCGCTGGGCCGCCAGAACAAGATGACCGGCGCCGCCGAGCAGTACCAGTACATCCTGCGCGACGAGTCGATGCACTGCAATTTCGGCATCGACCTGATCAACCAGCTCAAGCTCGAGAACCCCGGCCTCTGGACCGCAGAGTTCAAGGCGGAGATCAAGGCGCTCTTCCTGCGCGCCGTCGAGCTCGAATACAAATACGCCGAAGACACCATGCCCCGTGGCGTGCTCGGCATGAACGCCTCCATGTTCAAGGGCTACCTGCGCTACATCGCCAACCGGCGTGCCCAGCAGATCGGCCTCGAAACGCTCTTCCCGAACGAAGAAAATCCGTTCCCGTGGATGAGCGAAATGATTGACCTGAAGAAAGAGCGCAATTTCTTCGAAACCCGCGTGATTGAATACCAGTCGGGTGGCGCGCTCTCCTGGGATTGAATCTTTCGACAAGAATTAATGAATTCAAGAATTGCCCTTGCCACCGATCGCGCCGAAGAGCGCGGCATGGACGAGGGCTCAGGTGTTCATGGTGCTGGAGCAAAGATTCCAACACCATGAATCGCTTCACGTTACCCAACGTGCGTGGAGTGCTTCAATAGGTTGATTTTTTCAACTTGATCAAGGAGAAATAGAAATGGCAACTGCAAAGAAAGCTCCGGCTAAGAAAGCCGCTGCAAAGAAGGCTCCGGCTAAGAAGGCCGTCGCCGCCAAGAAGGCTCCTGCCAAGAAGGTAGCCGCCAAGAAGGCACCGGCCAAGAAGGTCGCTGCCAAGAAGGCTCCTGCCAAGAAGGTAGCAGCGAAGAAGGCAGCACCGGCCAAGAAGGCCGCTGCCAAGAAGGCTCCGGCGAAGAAGGCCGTAGCGAAGAAGGCGCCTGCGAAGAAGGCTGCTGCCAAGAAGGCCCCGGCGAAGAAGGCCGCTGCCAAGAAGGCGCCTGCGAAGAAGGCTGCTGCCAAGAAGGCCCCTGCCAAAAAGGCTGCGGCCAAGAAAGCCGCGAAAAAGCCTGCTGCCAAGAAGCCTGCTGCGAAGAAGGCTCCCAAGGCCGCTGCCCCTGCCAAGGCTGCCGCCGTAGCGCCTGCCCCTGCGGCGCAAACGACGCTGAATCCCCAGGCAGCCTGGCCGTTCCCCACGGCCAGCAAGCCCTGAGTTTCTCAGCGGCCTTGAAGGCAAAAAGCCCGGCACCTCACGGTGCCGGGCTTTTTTCATGGCGCCGGCCCTGCCGGCATCCATCCCCTCGCGGGGAAGAAGTTCAAAGGCCCAGCGCCTTGCGATCGATCTCGTAGTTCTGCGGGCCGCGCTGCGCGATCTTGATCGCGCCGACCTTGTTGCCCAGTGCCGCGCATTGCGCGAGCGACCAGCCCTTTTCCAGGCCGAAGAGCAGCGCGCCGCGCCATGCATCGCCGCAGCCCGTGGGCTCGACGACCTCGGTGGCCACCACGCCCGGCACGTGTTCGCGCTCGCCGTTCGTCCACACCTCGCAGCCCTCGGCCGCCAGCGTGACCACCAGGCCGCGCACGCGCTTCGAGATCTCGGCCAGGCTCCAGCCGGTGCGCTGCGACAGCATCTTGCCTTCGTAGTCGTTCACCACCACCCAGCTCGCGAGCTCGACGAAATGGCGCAGTGCCTCGCCATCGAACATCGGCAGGCCCTGGCCCGGATCGAACACGAAGGGGATGCCCGCGGCGGCGAACTGCTCCGCGTGCTGCAGCATGGCGTCGCGGCCGTCGGGCGCGACGATGCCCAGCTTGATGTCCTCGCGCGCGGCCACCTTGGTGATGTGCGCCTGCTGCATCGCACCGGGGTGGAAGGCTGTGATCTGGTTGTTGTCGACGTCGCTCATGATCATCGCCTGCGCGGTGAAGGTGTCGTCGAGCTGGCGCACGAACTCCGTGCTGATGCCCAGCGAGCGCATGCGCTCAAGGTAGGTGGCGCCGTCGCTGCCGAGCGTGGCCATGGGCAGCGCCGTGCCTCCCAGCGCGTTGAGGCTGTAGGCGATGTTGCCCGCGCAGCCGCCGAAGTCGCGGCGTAGCGTGGGAACCAGGAAGGACACATTCAGGATGTGCAGCTGGTCGGGAAGGATCTGGTCGGCGAACCGGCCCTCGAAAGTCATGATGGTGTCGAATGCGAGGGAACCGCAAATCACTGCTGCCATGGTTAGCCGTTGGTTGTGTTGAGTGGATGAAACAAGAGGGACGCGTGCGCGCCCCGCTCAGGGATAGAAGGCCTCGACGCGATAACCCGCGACGGGCGGCAGCGCCGCTGCTTCGGAAGCGGACAGGGTCAGAGGCAGCGAGGCGGCACGATCGGCGCGCGCGGCCAGCACTGCGGGAGCACCATAGTCCGACGGCATCAGCACGCGGCGCACCACGGCGCGCTCCTGCGTGTCGAGCAGCGAGAGCTCGACGGCCGGCATTGCCAGCGGCACGGTGGCACTGTTGCGCAGGGTGAAGCTCAGGCGGTAGTCGTTGCTGCCGCTCTTCTCGCGCGCGAAGGCCGCGCCTTCGATCACGATGTCGCCGATCTGGCGCAGCGCGCCGAGCTCGCAGCCCGTGTACTGGCATAGCGCCGTGAGCGCGGGCCGCAGGTTGGGCTGGCGCGCGACGATGCCGTCGCGCTCGTGGCGAATGATCTGCAGAACGAGCAGCAATGCCGCAAGCACCACCAGCAGAACAAGCAGCACGCGCACGCCCCTGCGCTGCCAGAAGCCCGGTACCTTTTCCAGGGCTTCGTCGTCTTCCGCTAAGTGATGCTCCGGTGGCGGCTCGAAGACCGGGGAGAGCACGGGATCGAGCCTGTCGACTTCGCTTTCGGCCTCTTCGCGCGCCACCACGACCGGCGCCTTCGCGGCCGCGCGCTCCTCGCGCGCCTTGGCGCTCGCGATCTTGGCCGACTTGATGCGGGCGCGGCGCAGCGCTTTCTGCATCTGCACCTGGTCATGGTCTTTCTCGAGCTGCTCGCGCTCGTCCGCCGCGCCATCGGCATCGTCATCGCTCGCGCGCTCGATGAGCGCGCGCGTCTTGAAGACGCGCGGCGTGACCGGAAGCGGCGGCGCCGGCGGGGGTGGAGGGGGCGGCGGCGACGCGAGGTTCAGGTCGATGTTAGGAAACGGCGGCAGCGTGCTCGCCGGCGGCTTCCAGGTGGGCTGCGTGGTGTCGAGGTCGGACCACGGCTCGTCGGCGGTGAGGCCGTGCTCGGGCAAGGTCAGCGAGAACGCGGGCAGAGGCGATGCTGGCGGCGCAGGGGGAGGCGGCTGCACCGGGGGCGGCCGCAGGTTCGCCGGGGTGTGGTCGAGCACCAGGGCGTCGGGCGGAAGCAGGTGATCCTCATGCGCATGCCAGTCCTGACGCTGGCGCTGATGTTCGGGTTCGTCTTCGAAGAAGTCCGCATCCTCGGTGGACGACGGCAGTGACTCCTGATCGGTCGACCCGGCTTCTGCCTGGGGCCAGGGCTCAGGCGCCTTGGGAGATGGCGGCGGTGCCGGAGGTTCGGGCCGGGACGCCGGCTCCGCAGCAGGCTGCCCGACCAGCCCCGGCATGTAGCCGCCGCCCGGCCCTGCCGGCGCCGCACCGGATGCAGCAGCAGTGCCGCCGGCTCCTTCTGGCGTCTCGTGCAGGTCGAGCGTGGCATCGAACACGTTGCTGCAGCGGCCGCAGCGCACCCAGCCATCCGAGATGCGAAGCTGGTCTCGCACCACCTTGAAGGTGGTGGTGCAGGCGGGGCAGCGCGTGACGAGGCTCATGACCGGGCGATTGTAGGGTTGCGCCCTCGCCGCGGGAGAGCCGCGAGGCGACGCAAAAAGCCGGCCAGCCGCGCGCGACGACCGCTCAGCAGCGAGCGGTCATGAGGATCCAGCCGTCCTCGGCATCGCTGACTTCGAGCGTTGCGTAGGGCGCGTAGGCCTCTTTCAGTTCGTCGGCCTGGCGCTCGAGGATGCCGGCCATGACGAGCGATCCGCCCGCCTTCACATGGCCGCGCAGCAAGGGCGCGAGCAGTTTGAGCGGCGTGGCCAGGATGTTGGCGAGCACGATGTCGTATTCGCCCTTGGCGGCATCGGGCAGGCCGGCCTTCAGCTTCACGCCGTTGGCTTCGGCATTGAGCACGGTCGAGGAGACCGCCGCTTCGTCGATGTCGACGGCGTCGATGTCGGTAGAGCCGAACTTCGCGGCGCCGATCGCCAGGATGCCGGAGCCGCAGCCGTAGTCGAGCACGCGCTTGCCGGCCAGCGCGCCCTCGCCTCGCGTCGCGATCCAGCGCAGGCACATGCGCGTGGTGGGATGCGTGCCGGTGCCGAAGGCCAGGCCCGGATCGAGCCTGATGACCTGCTTCGCCTGCTCGGGCGGCTCGTGCCAGGTCGGCACGATCCAGAACTCGGGCGTGACTTCGACCGGCGCGAACTGCGACTGCGTGAGCCGCACCCAGTCCTGCTCGGGCACCGTCGCGATGCCGAGCACCTCGCAGCCTTCGAAGAAGTCCTGCAGCGCGAGTACCGACGAGGCCTCCTTCGCCTGCGCTTCGTCGGGAAAGAGCGCGATCACGCGCGAACGCTGCCAGCCCTCCTTGGGCGGCGGCATGCCCGGCTCGCCGAACAGCGCCTGCTCGGCATCGGTCTGCGCGTCGGCGTCTTCCACCGACACGCTCAATGCATCGAGTGCATCGAGCGCTTCGCACAGCGTCTCGACCCGGTCTTCCGGCGCCATGAGGCGAAGTTCAAACATCGCGATGTTCCAGGCTCAGCGCTTGTGTGCGGCCAGCCACTCTTCCAGATAGTGGATGTTGGTGCCGCCGCTCATGAACTTGGCGTCGACCATCAGTTCGCGGTGCAGCGGGATGTTGGTCTGGATGCCTTCGATCACCGTCTCGTTCAGCGCCGTGCGCATACGGGCCATGGCCTGCTCGCGCGTGTCGCCGTAGACGATGATCTTGCCGATCATCGAGTCGTAGTTCGGCGGCACGAAGTAGTTGGTGTACGCATGCGAGTCGACGCGCACGCCCGGGCCGCCCGGCGGATGCCACATGGTGATGCGGCCCGGCGACGGCGTGAACTTCCAGGCGTCTTCCGCGTTAATGCGGCACTCGATCGCGTGGCCGTGCATCTGGATCTGGCGCTGCGTGAACGGCAGCTTCTCGCCGGCGGCGACCATGATCTGCGTCTTGACGATGTCGATGCCGGTGGTGAACTCGGTCACCGGGTGCTCCACCTGCACGCGCGTGTTCATCTCGATGAAGTAGAACTCGCCGTTCTCGTAGAGGAACTCGAAGGTGCCGGCGCCGCGATAGCCGATCTTCTTGCACGCGGCGGCGCAGCGCTCGCCGATCTTCTCGATCAGCTTGCGCGGGATGCCGGGCGCGGGCGATTCCTCGATCACCTTCTGGTGGCGGCGCTGCATGGAGCAGTCGCGCTCGCCCAGGTAAACGGCGTTCTTGTGCTTGTCGGCAAGCACCTGGATCTCGATGTGGCGCGGGTTCTGGAGGAACTTCTCCATGTACACGGCCGGATTGTTGAAGGCCGCGCCGGCCTCCGCCTTGGTCATCTGGATCGCGTTGACCAGGGCCGCTTCGGTGTGCACCACGCGCATGCCGCGGCCACCGCCGCCGCCCGCCGCCTTGATGATGACGGGGTAACCGATGGCGCGCGCGATGCGCTTGTTGGTGGCTGCATCGTCCGAGAGCTCACCTTCCGAGCCGGGCACGCAGGGCACGCCGGCCTTGATCATCGCCTGCTTGGCCGACACCTTGTCGCCCATGGTGCGGATGTTGTCGGGCGTCGGGCCGATGAACTGGAAGCCGCTTTGCTCCACACGCTCGGCGAAGTTGGCGTTCTCGCTCAGGAAGCCGTAGCCGGGATGGATCGCCTCGGCGTCCGTCACCTCGGCCGCCGAGATGATCGCCGGCATGTTGAGGTAGCTCTGAGCCGAAGGGGCGGGGCCGATGCAGACAGCCTCTTCCGCGAGCTTGATGTACTTGGCGTCGCGGTCGGCTTCCGAATAGACCATCACGGCCTTGATGCCCAACTCGCTGCAAGCACGCTGAATCCGGAGGGCAATCTCCCCCCGGTTTGCAACCAGGATCTTCTTGAACATGCTTACTCGATGATGAACAGCGGCTGTCCGTATTCGACCGCCTGGCCGTTTTCGCCGAGGATCTGGGTGATGGTGCCGGACTTGTCGGCTTCGATTTCGTTGAGGATCTTCATCGCCTCGATGATGCAGAGCGTGTCGCCCTCGTTGACCTTGCTGCCGACCTCGACGAACGCGGCAGCGCCCGGGCTCGACGAACGATAGAAGGTGCCGACCATCGGCGACTTCACTGCATGGCCGGCCGGTGCGGCCTCGGCCGCCGGCGCGCTGGCCACGGGAGCCGCCGGAGCACCGGCTGCAGCGACAGGCGCCGCCGCGGCGGCCTGGGGAGCCGCCAGGGTCTGCACATACTGCACCGGGGCGGCGCCGCCGCCCTTGACGATGCGAACCTTGCCTTCGGTTTCCGTGATTTCCAGTTCGGAAATATTCGATTCGGACACCAGATCGATCAGTGTCTTGAGTTTGCGCAGATCCATGAGACTCCAGTGCCGGCTGAGCCGGTCTTCAGGGCATAACTTGTTCGAAAATCGGTGATTTTCGGCGTTCGGCGTCTAACGCCAGCGTAAGGAACTGATTCTAACCATGAACCAGTTCACGCCGCCAAGTGTCCAGGTCGGTGGTCTCGAGCTTGCCCATTTTACGGGCGGCCACGGAGCCGCTGGCATTCAGCACCAGCGTGAAGGGCAGCCCGCCGCCCGTATTGCCCAGATTCTTGACCAGTTCGGTGCCCTGCAGACCGGCCAGGCCGGTCGGGTAGGTGACGGGCGTACGCTGCAGGAACTTGCGCACGGCGCTGGGCTGATCGATGGCCAATCCCACCACTTGCCACCCGTTCGCGCCGTTTTGGCGGAAGAAAGCATCGATCATGGGCATTTCCTCGACGCAGGGCGGACACCAGGTCGCCCAGAAGTTCAGCAGCAGCGGCTTGCCCCGCAGGCTGGACAGGACGAGGTTACCGCCTTCGGGCCGCTCGAAGCTCTGGGCCCAGAAGGCCGCGTCGAGCATCTCGCCCCCGCCCGCGCTGCTGCCGCGCTCCTTCCACCAGGCGCCACCGGCGCCGGCGGCCGCGGCCGCTGCCGCCACGCCGGCATAGAGCATGCCGCGTCGGGTGGGCGAAGAAGTCATTCACTTGTCCTTTTCTCGTTCAATCAGCCGGCGCAGTGCGGGAAGGTCGCCGCGCGGTACGCGCCCCTGCGCATCGGGCTTCAGCGCCCCGCGCAGGTCGTCGAGGTCGTACACCAGCAGGTGCACGCCGATTTCCTCGCCAAGCGCACGGCTCGATGCATGCACGCTGAGGGCCTCGACCTGCTCGCCGTGGAAGCCGGTCACCATGCGCGGCTCGTAGTCGACGTGGTGATCGATCAGCGCTATCTCCGCCGATTTGGAATCATCGCAGAACAACTGAATATAAATGTCCGACAGCCGGGTGGCCGTTCCGTGCCACACGGCGCCGCCCACATGAGGCCGGAAGGCCGCCATGCGCTCCATCCATTCGAGCGCGAGCAGGCGCAAGGCATGCAATTCCTGCGGCTGGGTGTCGGCGCAGAAGAGCTCGATGTATTCGCGGACCTCGGCCTCGACCTCGTCGTTGTTCGGCAGCGCGGTGCGCGTAGGAAGCCCCAGGTCGCGCAGGGCCCGGCGCTTGGCCGGGCCGTACTCGAAGCCCCTCCTCGACGACGAGGCGGGCTGCTGCGGCGGCGATTTCGCGCTTGGACGTGTCCATCGGGGCATTTTGCCCGCAGTAGGCGCCCCTCACATGAACATCAGTACGAAGCCCGGGACAAACGCGCGCGCCCGCCACGGGACCGGCGCATCGCTTACCTAGAATCGACCGATGCACATTCATATCCTCGGTATCTGCGGCACTTTCATGGGCGGCGTGGCCGCCCTCGCGCGCGAAGCAGGCCACCGGGTCACGGGCTGCGACGCCGGCGTGTACCCGCCGATGAGCGACCAACTGCGCGCCCTCGGCATCGACCTGATCGAGGGCTTCGGCGCCGACCAGCTCTCGCTCGCCCCCGACATGTTCGTGGTCGGCAACGTGGTGTCCCGCGCGCGGCTGGCCGACGGGAGCCCCAAGTTCCCGCTGATGGAAGCCATCCTCGACGCCGGCAAGCCCTACACCAGCGGCCCGCAGTGGCTGGCCGAGCACGTTCTGCTGGGGCGCCATGTGCTGGCGGTGGCCGGCACCCACGGCAAGACGACGACCACCTCGATGCTCGCCTGGATCCTCGAAAAAGGCGGCAAGTCCCCCGGCTTCCTGGTCGGCGGCGTGCCGCTGGACTTCGGCGTCTCGGCCCGGCTCGGCGACGGCCCTGCCTTCGTGATCGAGGCCGACGAGTACGACACGGCCTTCTTCGACAAGCGCAGCAAGTTCGTGCACTACCGGCCGCGCACAGCCGTGCTGAACAACCTGGAGTTCGATCACGCAGACATCTTCGACGACCTGGCCGCCATCGAGCGGCAGTTCCATCACCTTGTGCGAACCGTGCCGGGCACCGGGCGGCTGGTGGTGAACGCAACGGAAGAAAGCCTCCAGCGCGTGCTGGCCCAGGGCTGCTGGAGCGAGCTCGCGCGCTTCGGCGCCAAGGGCGAATGGCAGGCGAGCGGCACGCACGACGCCTTCGACGTGCTGCTGCGCGGCGAGACGGTCGGCCGGGTCGAATGGGAACTCTCCGGCCTGCATAACCAGATGAATGCACTGGCAGCCATCGCCGCGGCCGAGCACGTGGGCGTGGCGCCGGCCGATGCGGCCCGGGCGCTCGGCAGTTTCCGCAACGTGCGCCGCCGCATGGAACTGCGCGGCACGGTCGAGCGCGACGGCGGCGCGATCACCGTCTACGACGACTTCGCCCACCATCCCACCGCCATCCGCACCACCCTGGACGGCCTGCGCAAGAAGCTGGACGACGCCGGCCGCGAGAGTGAGCGCATCCTCGCCGCCTTCGAGCCGCGCAGCAACACGATGAAGCTGGGCGTGATGGCGGCGCAGCTGCCGTGGAGCCTGGAATCGGCCGACCTGTCGTTCTGCCACACGGCCGGGCTCGACTGGGACGTGGCCGCCGCGCTCGCGCCGATGGGTGAGCGCGCGCAGGTCGCCGGGGCCATCGAGCCGCTGGTGAAGCAGGTCGTCGCCGCAGCGCGGCCGGGCGATCACATCGTCTGCATGAGCAACGGCGGCTTCGGCGGCGTGCACGACAAACTGCTTGCCGCCCTGCGCGCGCCGGCCGCATCATGACCGCCATGTCCGCCGCCCGTGCCCGCGAACTGATCGAGACGCTGAAGCTGCAGCCGCACCCTGAAGGCGGCTGGTACGGCGAGGTGTTCCGCTCCGCATCGAGCGTCACCCCGGCCGATGGCCGCGCGCCGCGCAGCGCGCTGACCAGCATCTATTACCTGCTCGAAGCGGGCCAGCATTCGCGCTGGCACCGGGTTCTGTCCGACGAAGTCTGGGTGCACCTGGAAGGCGTGCCGCTCGCGCTGTGGACCTGCGACGCTGCGATGCGGACCGCGCCGGCCCACACGCGGCTGGGCCCGGTCGACGTCCACGGCACTCGCCCCCAGCACGTGGTGCCCGCCGGCCAGTGGCAGGCGGCGCAGCCGATCCAGAGCCATAGCGCGGGCGACTACACGCTGGTCGCCTGCATGGTCGGGCCGGGCTTCGATTTCGCCGATTTCTCCCTGGTGCCGCCCGACAGCGACGAAGCTGCGTCGATGCGGCACCACTGGCCCGACCTGGCCGGATTGCTCTAGGCCCGCTCAGCCCCGGCGGCGCTTGACCGCTTGCGAGAGCGTGTCCAGCACCTGCACCGAATCTTCCCAGCCCAGGCAGGCGTCGGTGATGCTCTTGCCGTATTCGAGGCCCGAGAGCTGGTCCTTGCCCGGCGTGAACTTCTGGGCGCCCGGCTGCAGGTGGCTCTCGACCATCACGCCGAAGACGCGCTTGGAGCCGTCCGCGATCTGCGCGGCGATGTCCTTCGCCACGTCGATCTGCTTCTGGTGCTGCTTGGAGCTGTTGGCGTGGCTGCAGTCGACCATGAGCGTGGGCGGCAGCTTGGCGGCTTCCAGGTCCTTGCAGGCGGCCTCGACGCTGGCGGCGTCGTAGTTGGGCGCCTTGCCGCCGCGCAGGATCACGTGGCAGTCGCGGTTGCCGTTGGTCTGCACGATCGCAACTTGGCCGTTCTTGTGGACCGAGAGGAAGTGATGGCCGCGCGCCGCCGCCTGGATGGCGTCGGTGGCGATGCGGATGTTGCCGTCCGTGCCGTTCTTGAAGCCGATGGGCGCCGACAGACCCGAGGCCAGCTCGCGGTGCACCTGGCTTTCGGTGGTGCGCGCACCGATGGCGCCCCAGGAGATCAGGTCGCCGATGTACTGCGGCGAGATCACGTCGAGGAACTCGCTGCCCGCCGGCAGGCCCAGGCGGTTGATGTCGATCAGCAGCTGGCGCGCGATGCGCAGGCCTTCGTCGATGCGGAAGCTCTCGTCCAGGTACGGGTCGTTGATCAGCCCCTTCCAGCCGACCGTGGTGCGTGGCTTCTCGAAGTACACGCGCATCACGATCTCCAGCGTGCCGGCGTACTTCTCGCGCTCGGCCTTCAGGCGGCGGGCGTATTCGAGCGCGGCGGCCGGGTCGTGGATGGAGCACGGGCCCATGATCACCAGCAGCCGGTCGTCCTTGCCGGCCATGATGTTGTGGATGCTGCGGCGGGTGCCTTCGATCAGGGTTTCAACAGGTGTGCCGCGGATCGGGAAGAAGCGGATCAGATGTTCGGGAGGGGGCAGCACGTTGATGTCCTTGATGCGTTCGTCGTCGGTCTTGCTGGTTTTTTCGACGTTCGCATACCAGCTGTCGCTGGCGGGGGCAGTGTTCGTGCTCATGGGTGCTTCCTTGTTGGAGTGGTTTCGTCAGGGCATAAAAAACCGCCGGGGGCTTGAGGCCACCGGCGGTTCTGGGAGGGTATTCGTGTGTGCTTTTTACGCGCTCGCCTCTCGTCCGCCGGAAACCGGGAACCAAAAGTAGGCAAAAAAGTAAGCGCGGACAGCGAACATGGGTTGGCAATGTAGCACGGAAAAGCAAAACCCGGTCAAGAGACCGGGCTCGCTGTTGTTTACCGGTAGCCCGATTCGTTGGGGTTGTGAATGATCCAGATCAGGTTGCCGGAGGAGAAGTCCCCCATGCCGCCGCCCGCGAAGATCAGGCGGCCCTGGCCCTTGTAAGTCATCTCGAAACGATGGCGGTCGCTGCCGAAATAGAACGGAATGAAGGCCTTGCCGGTTACATATGCGCCCTGGTCGGTGGGCTGGCCGGCGATGTCCGTGACCTGCCGGGCGCTCATGCCGATCTGCAGGCGCGCGAACTTGCTGTTGCGAGCCGGGTTGCCGGTGATCTCACCCTCGTAGCCGTTCAGGCCCTTGACCGTCTTGCCGCTGCCGGCTTCGACCTTTGACGAGTCGACCACATTGCCCTGGGCATCCATGCCGGCCCTGGAACCGCCACGCGCGGCGGGCGCCGGAGCTGCAGCAGCGGGCGCCGCCTCGGGCTGGCTGCCCGAACCGCCGCGGGATGCGCAACCTGCGGTGGCCAGCGCCACCACGGCGGTCACGGCCCACAGCATGGCGGGCGAATTGATCCTGTTCCCCATCGAATTGCTCCTTGAACTCGTCGTTCGCAAAAAAGGAGCGCAGCTTAGCAACCGGAAGAAACAGTACACAAGTGCCGAAAGTCCTAAGCCGTTCCACCTACAGTCAGGCCGTCGATGCGCAGGGTGGGCTGGCCGACGCCCACCGGCACGCTCTGGCCTTCCTTGCCGCAGGTGCCGACGCCGGAGTCGAGCGCCATGTCGTTGCCGATCATGGTCACGCGGGTGAGCGCATCGGGGCCGTTGCCCACGATGGTCGCGCCCTTCACGGGGTACTGGATCTTGCCGTTCTCGACCCAGTAGGCCTCGCTGGCCGAGAACACGAACTTGCCGCTGGTGATGTCGACCTGCCCGCCGCCGAAGTTGGTGGCGTACAGGCCCTTCTTGATGCTCGCGACGATCTCGTCGGGTTCCTTGTCGCCGCCGAGCATGTAGGTGTTGGTCATGCGCGGCATCGGCACGTGGGCGTAGCTTTCGCGGCGACCGTTGCCCGTGGGCTTGACCTTCATCAGGCGGGCATTGAGCGCGTCCTGGATGTAGCCCTTGAGGATGCCGTCCTCGATCAGCACGTTGCGCTGGCTGGCGTTGCCCTCGTCGTCGACGTTGAGCGAGCCGCGGCGGTCGGCGATGGTGCCGTCGTCGAGCACCGTCACGCCCTTGGCCGCCACGCGCTGGCCGATGCGGCCCGAGAACGCGCTCGAGCCCTTGCGGTTGAAGTCGCCCTCCAGCCCGTGGCCGATGGCCTCGTGCAGCAGGATGCCGGGCCAGCCGGAGCCGAGCACCACGGTCATTTCGCCGGCGGGAGCCGGGCGCGCGTCGAGATTCGTCAGGGCGGCCTTCACGGCATGGTCGACGTACTCGGCGATCTGCTCGTCGGTGAAGTAGGCGAGGCCGAAGCGCCCGCCGCCGCCGCCGGAGCCGATCTCGCGGCGGCCGTTCTGCTCGGCGATCACCGTGACCGACAGGCGCACCAGCGGCCGCACGTCGGCGGCCAGCGTGCCGTCGGCGCGCGCCACGAGCACCACGTCGTATTCGCTGGCCAGCCCCGCCATCACCTGCGCCACGCGCGGGTCGCGCGAGCGGGCGAGCTTCTCGACCTTCTCGAGCAGCTTCACCTTGGCGGTGCTGTCGAGCGTGGCGATCGGGTCGATGCCCTGGTAGAGCGAGCGGCTGGAGGCGATCTTGCGGGGCGCGGTCTTCACCTTGCCGGCGCGGCCAGCGGAAGAGATGGAGCGCACGGTGCGTGCCGCATCGAGCAGCGAGGCCTCGGAAATGTCGTCGGAATAGGCGAAAGCAGTCTTCTCGCCGCTGACCGCGCGCACGCCGACGCCTTGGTCGATGCTGAAGCTGCCGGTCTTGACGATGCCCTCTTCGAGGCTCCAGCCCTCGCTGCGCGTGTACTGGAAGTACAGGTCGGCGTCGTCCACCCGGTGCGCGGTGATCTCGGCCAGGGCCTTGCTCAGGTGCGATTCGTCGAGGCCGAACGGCGTGAGAAGGAGCTGTTGCGCCGTGGCGAGGCGCTCGATGGTGGGTTCGCGAGAGATCATCTCGGGATTCTCAGGGCTCGCCCCCAGGCTGCGCGCACTTCGTGTCGCTTCGCCACCCCCCGACCGGGGGCAACACCAGGGGCCCGGCGAAGCCGGTTCCCCGATGTTCCTGGCCTGGCTCAGTTCTGGGCCAGCTTCCTCGCCCTGGCAATCGACATCAGGATCCCCAGACCCAGCCCCAGCGTCACCATGGCCGTGCCGCCGTAGCTGATGAACGGCAGCGGGACGCCCACCACCGGCAGGATGCCGCTGACCATGCCCATGTTCACGAAGGCGTAGGTGAAGAAGATCATCGTCACCGCCCCCGCCAGCAGGCGCGAGAACAGCGTCCCGGCGTTGGCCGCGATCACCAGCCCCCGGAAGATCAGCAGGATGAAGGCCGAGATCAGCGCCAGGTTGCCCATGAGCCCGAATTCCTCGGAATAGGCGGCAAAGATGAAGTCGGTGGTGCGCTCGGGAATGAATTCGAGGTGCGTCTGCGTGCCCTGCATGAAGCCCTTGCCACCCACGCCGCCCGAGCCGATGGCGATCATGCCCTGGATGATGTGGAAGCCCTTGCCCAGCGGGTCCTTGCTCGGGTCGAGCAGCGTGCACACGCGCTGCTTCTGGTAGTCGTGCAGCACGCGCCAGTCGACGCCGTCGGCGCACAGCCGCGACTCGAAGCTCACGATCAGCGTGATGGCCACCGCGCCGATCACCACCGGCGGCACGATCAGCTTCCAGGGCAGCCCGGCGAAGAAGATCACCGACAGCCCCGCCGCCAGCACCAGCAGCGAGGTGCCCAGGTCGGGCTGCTTCATGATGAGCCCCACCGGCACCGCCAGCAACACCGTCGCCACCACGAAGTCGAGCGGCCGCAGCTGGCCCTCACGCCGCTGGAACCACCAGGCCAGCATCAGCGGCATGGCGATCTTCAGGATTTCGCTGGGCTGGATCACCACGCCCACGTTGATCCAGCGCTGGGCGCCCTTCTTGGTGATGCCGAAGAGCGCCACCGCCACCAGCAGCGCCACGCCCATGGTGTAGAGCGGCACCGCCGCCAGCATCAGCCGCTGCGGCGGCACCTGCGCCACCACGAACATGATGAAACCGGCCAGCAGCATGTTGCGGCCATGGTCGACGAAACGGGTTCCGTGGTCGTAACCCGATGAATACATGGTGAGCAGCCCGGCGAAGGCGAGCAGCAGGACGGCAAAGGCCAGGAAGCCGTCGAAGCCCTGGAAGATGGGCGCAATTCGACGCGCCAGGGAGGGCTGATTGAACACGGCGGACATGAGGGCGGATTATCCCAGCCCCGCCCGGCCCCTCAATCGAATTCGAGCTGAACGACCGTGCGCCCCGGTCGGCTTTCGACCGTCAGGCGCGCGCCGATGGCGCCGGAGCGCTCCGCCAGCGAGCGCGGCATGTGCTTGGCGGTGTCGAAGCCCTTGCCGTTGTCGATCACCCGCAGCTGCACCGTCCTGCCCTTCATGCCGGCCTCGAAGCGCAGCACGGTGGCCTCGGCGTGCCGCAGCACGTTGGAGATCGACTCGAACAGCAGGAACTGCAGCTGGCGCATGCCGTGCGCGTCCAGCCCTGCCACCGGCTCCACCTCGTCCACCGCCCATTCGAACTCGATGCCCGAGGACGCCAGCCGGGGCTCCAGCCGGTAGCGCGCCGCGGCAAGCAGCGCGCCCACGTCGCCCGGTGGCAGGTGAATGGAATCGATCTGCAGCTTGAGCTGGTCCAGCGAATCGCGCAGGGTGCGCAGCAGGTCGCCCGAGCTGCTCTGGCCCGACTGCAACTGGCGGATCGCCGAGCTGATGTGCGAGCCCACGCCGTCGTGCATCTCGCGCAGGATGCGCTCGCGCTCGTGGGTGCGCGCCTGCACCTGCGCCGCGGCCTCGAGCTCGGCGTAGGTGGCCGCCAGTTCGCGCTCGCGCTGCGCCACGCGCTCGGCCAGCGCGGCAACCGAACCGCGCGCCTGCAGGGCCGCCGCGCGGAAGCGCCGCAGCACGATCAGGAGCAGCACCGCGCCGAAGAACACCGACGAATAGCGCACCCAGGTGGTTTCGCCGTAGGCGTCGCTCAGGCGGACCACCAGCCAGTCGCGCGCGGCGAAGGCCACCGTGACCAGGGCCGCGCCGGCCATCAGCAGGCGGTCGTCGTTCGGGTGGCGCAGCGTGGCGAAGGCGAAGGCGCCGACGAAGGCGGCAACGAACACCAGCTCCACGGCGAGCCAGGCGGTGAACCATGCAGGCTCGTCCCGCTGCAGCGACAGCGCGCTGAACAGCACCGTTCCCACCACCACGCCGGCCACCGGCCAGCGCACCCAGCGGTGGCGCGGCTCGTTCGCCCAGCCCGCGAGGTGGTAGACGAACATCATGGAGGCCGCCGCCCAGCCTGCATAGGAGGCCGCCATCAGCACGCCCCACGGCCCCCAGGACAGCGGCGGCTCGGCGACCAGTCCGTCGGCCATGCGTACCGCCCAGAAGAACTCCGCCAACGCGGCCCAGAGATAGATGCCCACGCGCCGCGGCACGCCGCTGGCGTCGACGTCGAGCTGCGTGAGCCACAGCGCCAGCGCGATGCCGCCCACGATCAGGCTGAAGGCCATCAGCAGCACCGAGCCGGTGAAGCGCCATGCGTTGGCGCCCTCGAAGAGCTCGCCGCGCACCGTCGCGGCCGGCCCGATCACCACCTGCGACAGCCCCGCGAGACGGGCGGTGTCGGCATGCAGGCGGATCTGCAGCAGGTTGTCGCCCTTGCGCAGCAGCTTGCCGGGCACGGGCACGTAGATGGGTGCCTTGGCGTAGTCGGCGTCGTTGCTGCGCTTCATGTCGCCGTAGGTCTGCAGCAGCGCGTCGTTGAGCTGCACCTCGAAGACGTTGCCCACGCGCGGGATGAAGATGCCCCACGGCGTCTCGGGCTCGGCCTCCAGCGTGAACGGCAGGTCGAAGCTGGCGGTGCCGGGGCGCCCGTTGAACTGCCGGTCCCAGTGATAGGAAAGCTCGACCGGCTCCGTGCGCGTGACGCCGTCGACCGTGGTGGTCACCGTGCCCTGGCGCAGCTCGATCGGCGCCTCGGCGGCGATCGCACCGGAAACGCCGAACAGGCCGCAAACGCCGGCAACGCCCATCAGGAGCGTCGCCAGCCAAGACATCACCAGCGACACCCGGTTCCGCCGCATCTGCGCTCAGCCCGGATGAGACAGCAGGCCGAGACGCGTCGCCTCGAAGACCGCCTCGCTCTTGGAATGCACTGCGAGCTTCCCGTAGAGATTCTTGATGTGGGTCTGCACCGTGTGAACGCTCAGGCCCTTGAGCCGGGCGATCTCGGCATAGGAGAAGCCGCGCGCGATCAGCGTCAGCACCTCGTGCTCGCGCGCCGAGAGCAGGCCGCGGTCGGCCTCCTCGGCGGCGGCCTCGGGCGCAGAGCCCGGCGCTGCACTGGTGGGCGCCGCGGTCTGCAGGCTGCGGTACTTGGCGAGCACGCGCCGCGCGATCATGGGAGAGATGGGCGAGGCGCCGGCCTTCATCTCGACGATGGTCTGCGCGATGTCCTCGGGCGCGGCGTCCTTGTGGATGTAGCCCACGGCGCCGGCCTCGATGCTGGCGAGAACGTTTTCCTCGTCGCCGAAGACCGACACGACCAGCGGCTCGCAGCCGGGAAAGCGCGATACCGCGTCGCGGATCACGTCGAGGCCGGTGCCGTCGGGCATGCCCAGGTCGACGAGCAGCACGTCCGGGATGGTGGTGGTGCGGGACAGCCAGCCCAGCGCTTCCTGCACGGTGCCCGCGCTGCCGAGCCAGAAAAGGCGCGGGCTGCGCTGCACGCTCGCCTCGAAAAAGGCGCGCGCGCGGCTGTCGTCTTCGACGACGAGCACGCCCCAGCGGCGTAGCGTCGCGTCGTCCTGAGCCTCGATGTTCATGCTCCGAGCATAAGCCTCGGCGCGTACGGGGAATCCATATGCTCATCCCCCGTTCATGGGATACGCCCGGCACGGGGCCTGTCGGAAACTCTGGCCGCTTTTTTTGGGCACCTTGCCCCGCTGCCCCGCGCGGACGAAGTAACCGGAACGTAGGCGGTTCGCCCAGCGCGCGAACGAAACCTGAATACTTTCGAATTCCAGGCGTGCGGCATGCACTGGAACGGGACAGGCGGGATGCCGGCTCGAGCCGGGGCCCCTGCAGGCCGGGGCTTTACCGAAGAACTCGCCCCGCGGGGTTTTTTGTATGTCGGAGGCGGCCTCGCGAGAACAGACCTCATGCAGAATTACCCGTTCCCGGCAAGCGAGGTGCGGTTGCCGCACCTCCCGTCTTTTCCTCGCATGGATCCGCAAACCACCCACCTGCTCTACCTGCACGGTTTCCGCTCCTCGCCTCGCTCGACCAAGGCCCGGGTCGTCGCGGACCGCGTCGCGCGGCGCCATCCGAACCTGCAGTGGTGGTGCCCCCAGCTGCCGCCGTCGCCGCACGACGCCATCGACATGGTGATGAAGGGCATCGCCCACTGGCCGCGCAAGTCGATGGCGGTGGTGGGCTCGTCGCTCGGCGGCTACTACGCCACCTACGTGGCCGGCATGACGCGCTGCCGCGCGGTACTGCTCAACCCGGCGGTGCATCCCGCGCGCGACCTCATGCGCTACATCGGCGACCAGACCCTCTGGCACGACCCGGCGGAGCATTTCTATTTCCGCCCCGAATACATCCATGAGCTGCGCGCGATGGAAGTCGGCCCGCTCACCCGGCCCGAGCGCGTGTTCGCCATCATCGCCAAGGGCGACGAGGCGCTCGACTGGCACGAGATGTCCGCGCGCTACCCCGACAGCAACATCAAGCTGCTCGAAGGCGGCGACCATGCCCTGTCGGACTTCGAAAAGGCCCACCTCGACGACGTGATGGCCTTCATCAACCCCGTTTGAATTTCCAGGGACACCGCAGAACCGGCTTCGCCGGGCTGCAGGTGTCGCCCCCGGAAGGGGGAAGGAGGCCACACGAAGTGGGCAAGCCTGGGGTGAGCCTAACTCCGCGTGGGACAATCGACGGATGTTTGTATTGTTTGAAGAAGCCGGCAAGTACCTCGGCGGCCGCGTGCTGTCGGAGGCCGAAGCGTCGGCGCAGGTCGAGCTCGACACCGGCAAACGCGTCAAGGTCAAGGGCGCCAACATCGTCCTGCGTTTCGAGAAACCGTCGCCCGCCGACCTGATCGCCGAGGCGCGCGCGCTCGCCGCCGGCATGGACCTCGACCTCGCCTGGGAATTCGCGCCCGAGGGCGAATTCATCTTCGCCGAGCTGGCAGCCGAGTATTTCAGCGAGAAGCCCTCGCTCGCCCAGCAGGCCGCCGCCCTGTTCGCGCTGTTCGAGGCGCCGCACTACTTCCGCCGCGCCGGCAAGGGCCGTTTCAAGAAGGCCCCGGCCGAGATCGTGCAGCAGGCGCTGGCCGCCATCGAGAAGAAGAAGGCCATCCAGGCGCAGATCGCCGAATGGGCCGTGCAGCTGGCCGAGGGCGTGTGCCCGGCGCCCGTGCGCGAGCAGCTCTACAAGATTCTTTTCCGCCCCGACAAGAACGCCCCCGAGTACAAGGCCGTCGTCGAGGCCGCGCGCACCACGCAGCGCCCGCCGCTCGACCTGCTGGAGCGCGCCGGCGCCATCGATTCGCCCTACCAGTTCCACTGGCGGCGCTTCCTGTTCGAGAACTTCCCCAAGGGCACCGGCTTCCCGGCGCTCGCGGCGCCCGCCATCGCCGACGACCTGCCGCTGGCCGAGGGCGTGCAGGCCTTCTCCATCGACGATTCGCAGACCACCGAAATCGACGATGCGCTCTCGGTGCAGGGCCTGGGCACCGGCACCGTGACGGTCGGCATCCACATCGCCGCGCCGGCCCTCGCGCTGACGCCGGGCAGCCCGATCGACAACGTGGCGCGTGCGCGCATGTCCACGGTCTACATGCCGGGCTACAAGATCACGATGCTGCCCGACGAAGTGGTCGACACCTACACGCTGCTCGAAGGCGGCGACCGCCCGGCCGTGTCGCTGTACGCACGCTTCGACGAGGCCACGCTGGAGCTGCAGGGCACCGAGACGAAGCTCGAAGCGCGTGCCCATCGTGGCCAACCTGCGCCACGACCAGCTCGACACCGTCGTCACGCAGCAGTGGCTGGAAGATGCCACGTTCAACGCCGACAGCACGCCCGAGGCCGCGGCCCGCATGCGCGCGCCCCTGTCGTTCTTGTTCCGCCTCGCGAAACAGCTGAAGGCGCAGCGCGAGGTGGTGCGCGGCAAGCCCGAGAGCTTCAACCGGCCCGACTACAACTTCCGCCTCGTCGGCAACGACGGCGCCGAACCCACCGGGAACGAGCAGGTGCAGATCAGCACGCGCCAGCGCGGCGCACCGCTCGACCTGATCGTGTCCGAGGCCATGATCCTGGCCAACAGCAGCTGGGGCGGCTGGCTCGGCGAGCTCGGCGTGCCGGGGCTCTACCGCAGCCAGGCCAGCCTCGCGCCCGGCATCAAGGTGCGCATGGGCACGCGCGCGCTGCCGCACGCGGGCCTGGGCGTGAAGAGCTACGCCTGGAGCACCTCGCCGCTGCGCCGCTACACCGACCTGGTGAACCAGTGGCAGATCATCGCCGCCGCGCGCCACGGAAAGACCGCCGCGCTGGCCGCGCCCTTCAAGCCGAAGGACGCCGACCTGTTCTCCATCCTCTCGGGCTTCGACGCCGCCTATGCCGCGTACAACGCCTACCAGGGCGGCATGGAGCGCTTTTGGACGCTGAAGTACCTGCAGCAGCAGGGCATCACCGAGCTGGAAGCCACCGTCATCAAGGACATGCCCAACGGTGCCCTGGTGCGTGCAGACACGCTGCCGCTGGTGTTCCCGGTGGCCGGGCAGCAGGAGCGCGGCGCGCGCCTGCGCGTGAAGCTCGGCGAGATCGACGAGATCGCCCTCGACGTGAGTGGCACCGTGCTCGAACGGCTCGACTCGCCGAAGGCCGACGCGGCCGCCGGCCAGGAAAGCGACGAAGAGGAAGAAGAAGTGGTTGCGGGCCCGATCGCCATTGCCGTCGACCTGAACGACAGCGAGGCCGCGCCAGAAGAAAACACGCCAGCATGAAACCCGGCGGATCGTCGTCCGGAGAAATGATGCGGCTCCTGGAGGAGTTTCGAGAATGAACTTCAAGGACCTCAGCACGCTGCAGATCGCTCTGGGCGTGTCGGTCGTCGTGCATGCCGCGCTGCTCGCGGTGCGCTTCGTCGATCCCGAGTCGTTCAACAAGGTCTTCAGCGACACGCCGCTCGAAGTCATCCTGGTCAACAGCAAGACCAACGACAGGCCCGACCCCGCCGCCCGGCTGCGCGCGCAGACCTCGCTGGCGGGCGGCGGCGACCTCGACAAGGGCCGCGCGACCAGCCCGCTGCCGCCGTCGAGCTTCACCACCGTGGGCGACTCCTTCGAGGACGCGCAGCGCAAGGTCGACGCCATGCAGGCCGAGCAGATGCAGATGCTCACCCAGCTCAAGCGCGACCTGGCCGCGATGCCCGCGCCCGACCCGCGCAACCCCGGCGACCCGGCCGAGGCCAAGGCGCAGGAAGACAAGCGCCGCCAGATGATCAACCTGCTGGCCGAGATCGAGCGCCGCGTGAACGAGGAAAACGCGCGCCCCAAGAAGCGCTACCTGAGCCCCTTCACGCGCGAGGCAGCCTTCGCCACCTACGTCGATTCGCTGCGCCGCCGGGTAGAGGCGCAGGGCACGGCCAACTTCCCGACGCTGGCCGGCAAGAAGCTCTACGGCGAGCTCACGATGACCATCACCGTCAACTTCGACGGCCGGCTGCTCTCGACGGTGGTCGACGAAAGCTCGGGCCAGGCCGTGCTGGACAAGCGCGCGCAGGCCATCGTCGCGAGCGTGGGCAACTTCGGCACCTTCACCGACGCGATGCGCAAGGAGCACGCCGACCAGATCGTGATCCGGCCGCACTTCCGCTTCGCGCACGACGGCTCGGTCGAACTCTCATCGCAGTAGCCGGAAGACCGCCAGGACACGACAAGAACGAAAGACAGGAGGCAGACACCATGGACCTGTACTGCGTCATGGGCAACCCCGTCGAGCACAGCCGCTCGCCCCGCATCCACGCGCGCTTCGCCGAGCTTTGCGGCCGGCAGCAGATGGAATACGGCCGGCGGCTGATTCCGCTCGGCGCGTTCGCCGAAGGCATCGCAGCCTTCCGCAGCGAGGCCGCCGAGCGCGGCGACGTCGCGCGCGGCTGCAACATCACGGTGCCCTTCAAGTTCGAGGCCGCGGCGCTGGCGCAGCACACCAGCGAGCGCGCCCTGCTCGCGCAGGCGGCGAACACGCTGCGCTTCGACGCCGACGGCGGCATTTACGCGGACAACACCGACGGCATCGGCCTGGTCAACGACATCGTGCGCAACGCGGGCGTGCCGCTCGAGGGCAAGGCGTTGCTGCTGATCGGCGCGGGCGGCGCCGCGGCCGGCGTGCTGGGCCCGCTGCTCGATGCGGGCGCCTCGCGCGTCGTGGTCGCCAACCGCACCGTGGACAAGGCGGTCGAGCTGGTGCGCCGCCACGCGGCCGTCGCGCTGCGCCACGGCGCCTCGCTCGAAGCCTGGGCGCTCGACGAGGTGCCGGGCGCCTTCGACGTGGTGGTCAATGCCACCGCCTCCAGCCTCGCGGGCGACGCGGTGCCCGTGAAGGCCAGCGTGCTGCGCGAAGGCGGGCTCGCGGTCGACATGATGTACGGCCCCGCCGCCGCCGGCTTCATGGCCTGGGCGCAGGCGCACGGCGCGGTGGCGCGCGACGGGCTCGGCATGCTGGTCGAGCAGGCGGCCGAGTCCTTCGAGATCTGGCGCGGCGTGCGTCCGCCTTCGGCGCAGGTGCTCGCCGAGATCCGTGCCGAACTGAAATGAAAGCCGCGCTGCGCCTGATCGCCTGCATCGCGGTGGCGGGCCTGGCACTGCAGCTCTTCTTCGTGGCGCGCATCGCGGCGATGGCGGTGATCGATCCGCAGAGCACCGCGTTCCAGCGCTCCGAGGCCTACCAGATCGCCATCCACCAGGGAAGCGGCGGCGGCTGGCGCCAGGAATGGGTGCCCTACTCGCAGATCAGCGACACGCTCAAGCGCGCGGTCATCGCGAGCGAGGACTCCGGCTTCGTCGATCACAACGGCGTGGAGTGGGAGGCCATCGAGCGGGCGCGCCAGCGCAACGCCAGGGCCGAGGAACTGGCCGCCAAGCGGGCCGCACGTGCGGCCGCGCGCGGCAAGCCGGTGCGGCCGGTGCAGCTGCGCGGCGGCTCGACCATCACGCAGCAGCTCGCCAAGAACCTGCTGCTGTCGGGCGAGCGCACCATGCTGCGCAAGGGGCAGGAGCTGGTGCTGGCCACGCTGCTCGAAGTGCTGCTCGACAAGCGGCGCATCCTGGAGATCTACCTCAACAACGTGGAGTGGGGCGAAGGCGTGTTCGGCGCGCAGGCGGCCTCGCAGTACTACTTCCGCAAGCCGGCCTCGCGCCTGGGCACTGGAGAGGCGGCACGGCTGGCGGTGATGCTGCCCAGCCCCAAGTTCTTCGAGCGCCGGACCGGCTCGCCCTACCTGAGCGGGCGCGCCTCGACGGTCATGGCGCGGATGCCCGCGGCCGAGCTGCCCTGAAGACGGCAGCGCCGCGCAGGCCCTCGATGGCCAGCACGGCGGCGAAGCCGATGGTGTAGGCCAGCACGTCCCACCAGTCGGCCGTGCTGCCGAGCACGATGCGCAGCGCGCGGTTCGGAATGTGCAGGTGCCACGTCGCCGCCAGGTACTGCCCTAGTTCGACGGCAAGGCCCACGCCCAGCGCGGCCAGCGCCAGCGGCAGCACGCGCGCGCCAATCGCGGTCTTGAACACGAAGTACACCCACACCACGGCAAGCACGTCGCCGAAGAAGCTGCGCAGCCAGCCCCAGCGCGCGCCGACGGTGGCCAGCAGCAGCAGAACGAGAAACAGGGCCACCGCCCACGCCAGTGAAAGAGGATCGAAACGCCATCGCATGGCCCGTATCATCGCGCCCATATGCTGGCAAAGCTCACGGGTTGGCTGCTTCTTGGGATCGTCCGCTTGCTCACGGGCGCGCAGGCGCGCTGGTACGGCTGTCCGCCCAAGGCCGAACAGCGCATCTACTTCGCCAATCACCAGAGCCATGCTGACCTGGTGATGATCTGGGCGGCGCTGCCGGAAGAATTGCGCAGCATCACCCGGCCGATCGCGGCGCGCGACTACTGGGCCAATACGCCGGTCAAGCGCTGGATCACGACGGAGGTGTTCAACGCGGTGTACGTCGAGCGGCAGGCGACGCCCGCTGCAGCGGCAAGCGCACCGACGGCACCGGTGGTGGCCGAAGCGCCGCCACCGCCGCCCGTCGCACGTGCACCGGTTCCCCCCGCCGGCCGAGCGCATCGAGCCCTCGATGGAGCCGCTGCTGCCGTTGACCCCGCCCGAGGCTCCCCTGGAAACCGTCGCGTCCGGCGCACAGGGCCAGCTCGACCTGCCGGAGCCCCCTGCTCCACCACCTGCGCCACCGCCCGAGCCGCCACCACCGGCGGAGCCCGAAGCCCCGCCCGTCGCGGCCACTCCCCCTGTCGACCCGCTCGCCCCGCTGGTCGAAGCCCTGCGCAGCGGCGACTCGATCATCATCTTTCCCGAAGGCACGCGCGGCCACACAGGCGAGCCGCAGAAGTTCAAGTCGGGCCTCTACACGCTGGCCACGATGTTCCCCGAGGTGGTGCTGGTGCCCGCATGGATCGACAACGTGCAGCGCGTCATGCCCAAGGGCGAGATCGTGCCGGTGCCCATCCTCTGCTCCGTTACCTTCGGCGCGCCGATCCGCGTGGAGGAAGGCGAGGAGCGCCGCCCCTTCCTCGACCGGGCGCGCGCCGCCGTGATCGCCCTGCGCGACGTCTGACGCCGACGACATGAACCAGTTCCTGCGCAGCCTCAGCCCGACCCAGCAGGTCGCGGCGCTCTTCCTCATCATCTTCGGCGTGCTCGCGATCGTGAGCGCCACCGCCTTCTTCCTGAGCTTCAGGGAAAAGCGCAACCCCGTGCACGACGCCGCCTGGCAGGCCGAGCTGGCGCACTTCCGCGCCCTGCTGGGCACGACCTGGTTCATGGTGCTGGTCTTCTGGATCGGCTGGGCGCTCGGCGAGACGGTGGCCACGGTGCTGTTCGCGCTCATCTCCTTCTTCGCGCTGCGCGAGTTCATCACGCTCTCGCCCACGCGGCGCGGCGACCACCGCAGCCTGATCCTGGCCTTCTTCGTGGTGCTGCCGATCCAGTTCTGGCTGGTGGCCACGGCGCGCTTCGACCTGTTCACCGTGTTCATCCCGGTGTACGTGTTCCTCGCGATCCCGGTGACGAGCGCGCTGGCCAACGACCCGAGCCAGTTCCTGGAGCGCAACGCCAAGCTGCAGTGGGGCATCATGGTCTGCGTCTACGGCATGAGCCATGTGCCGGCGCTGCTGCTGCTGAGCTTTCCGGGCTACGAGGGCAAGAGCGCGTTCCTCGTGTTCTTCCTGGTGTTCGTGGTGCAGACCTCGGTGCTGGTGCAGCACCTGATCTCGCGGCGCATGCAGCGCGCGCCCTTCGCGCCCAACGTGAGCCGCAGCTTCAACTGGACCAGCTGGGCCGTCGGCATCGCGGTGGCGAGCCTGGTGGGCGCGCTGTTCTCGTTCATCACGCCGTTCAAGTTCGGACAGGCGCTCGCGGTGTCGGTCATCGCGTGCATCTCGGGGTCGATGGGGCACCTGGTGATGAAGGCGCTCAAGCGCGACCGGGGCATTCCGAACTGGGGCAAGAAGGGCGTGGGCGTGACGGGGGCCAACGGCCTGCTGGACCGCGTCGATGCCCTGTGCTTCGCCGCGCCCATCTTCTTCCATTCCATCCGCTGGTACTTCAACGTCTGAACTTGGCAAACCCCCAGGCTTGCGCACTTCGCGTCGCTTCGCCACCCCCTTGCAGGGGGCAATACCGGTGGCCCGGCAAAGCCGGTTCCACGGGAGGCTGGGCAAACCCCCAGGCTTGCGCACTTCGTGTCGCTTCGCCACCCCCTTGCAGGGGGCAATACCGGTGGCCCGGCAAAGCCGGTTCCACGGGAGGCTGGGCAAACCCCCAGGCTTGCGCACTTCGTGTCGCTTCGCCACCCCCTTGCAGGGGGCAATACCGGTGGCCCGGCAAAGCCGGTTCCACGGTATTCCTGGAAGAACGCCTGGGGCTGATCGGGTTGGGTGGTGGGTTCAGGCCCTGCGCCGCACCACGCGGCCGAAGACTTCCTTCGCCTTGCGTCCGATGGCCCTGGCCTTCAGCGCCTGCAGTTCGCGCGCGAGGCGAGCGCGCTGGTCGGCCGAGAGCGCGGTGCCGAAGCGGCCCAGCGCGGCCTCGAGCGCTGCGCGCTGCGCCTCCACGCGCCCCTGCCGGCCTTCGGCCTCCGCGAGCCACTCGCAGGCGTTGACGACGCGCTCGCGCAGCGCGGCATCGCCCGAATCGCCGAAGCGTGCGATGAGCGCGCGATAGGTCTTGATCTGGCCAGCCGGGTCGCCGAGCTTGTCCTGCGCCTTGGCCTTGTTGATCAGCGACTTCGCGGCCCAGAGCTGCAGCGTGCCTTCCCTCGCGCCGCTGGTGCGTGCGATGGCCTCGTCGTAGCAGGCCACCGCCGCCTCGAGCCGGCCGGTCTGGCGCAGCGTGGCGCCCTTGCGGAACAGCGCGCCGACCACGCGTCCGCGCAGGTCGGGCAGTTCGGAATTGCCCCAGCGCGCGACGATCTCGTCGTGCACGCGCATCTCGTCGTCGTGCCGGCCGAGGCGGTCGAGCGCGGTGCTCTTGTACTGCATGCACAGCGCGACCGTCTCCTGCATCTCGGTCGAGGGGTCGGCGCCGTAGCGCGCGTCCATCGCCTCGGCGGCCGCGACGACTTCGTCGAAACGCTCCAGCGCGACCAGGCAGAAGGCCTTGTGGACCAGTGCCCGCGCGCACTGGCGGCGCAGCTCCGGATGCGGCGAGGCGGCATGCGCGGCCAGCACCTCGTCGAACAGCGCGATGGCCTCGCGCGACTCGCCCGCGTCGCCGTACCTGCGCCCTTGCCTGACCTTGTCGCGCACCTCGTCGCGCAGCTCTGCCGGAAGCTCCGGCAGGTTGCCTTCGGCATCGGCCTTGCGCAGCCGCTTCAGGCAGGCCTGCCGGCCGGCGGTGGCCTTGGCGAGCGCGTCCTGCAGCTCGGCCTCGGACGCGCCCTGCAGCTGCCTCGCGAGCTGCTGGTAGACCTGCAGCGCCTCCTCGGCGCGGCCGAGCCGCTCGAGCAGCACGAAGCCCTTGTTGAGCAGCGCGCTCGCCACGGTGCGGTGCACCACCGCGTCGGTGTCCGCGCCGAAGGTGGCGAGCAGCCGATCGCAGGCGGCCAGCGCGGCCTCGCCGTCGTCCGATTCGCGCAGGCCCACCGACCAGTCGTAGGCGCGCCGCACGGCCATGCGCCGCACCTGCGGCGACGCGTCGTGGCCGTAGCGGTCGAGCAGCCAGCCCACCAGCTCGGCGCGGTTCGCATGCTCGTCGATGCCGAAGCCGTCGAAGAAGAGCGTCAGCGCCCGCACGCCCTCGATGCGCAACTCCGGCGCCGCATGGGCAAGGTCGGCTTCGATCTGGTCGGCCACCGCGAGGCACATCACCTGCGCCTGCGCATGCTGCGCCAGCTCGCGCAGGTTGAGCACGCAAGCCAGGCGCGCACGCGCGACGCGCAGCACCACGCCGGGGTCGGTGCTGCCGTCGAAACGCTCGATGACGGCCTCCAGCGTGGCCAGCGCGTCCTGCGGCAGGCCGCGGTGGTGCTCGATCTCGGCCTTGAGCAGCCGGGCCTCCACGTGCCAGGTGTCGAGCGCGGCATCGGGCTGGCCGTCGAGGAGCTCGCTCATGGCGTCGCAGGCTTCGCAACGCGCGGCGGGCTCGTCGATCCACCAGGTGCGCTGGTAGAGCGCATGCGCGATGTGCTCGCGGATCTCGGGTTCGGCGCGCTGGCCGTGCGCCGCGATCAGGCGGTCGAGCGTGGCGAGCGCGTCGGCGGGGCGATGCATCTGGCGCAGCATGTGCGCCAGCAGGCGCAAGGCCTGGCAGCAGGGCACGACGACGCCGACCTCGGGCTTCGAAGCGAACTCGTCGAGCATGCGCGCGCATGCGGCCAACGCCTCCTGGCGGCGTCCCATGTCGTCGAGCAGTTCGACGCGCCTGAAGCTGGCGGCCGCGCGTTCGGCGGGGTGCATCTGCAGGCGTGCGATCAAGGCTTGCACCTCGTCCAGTTGCTGCTGCGCGGAGGACTCGACTACATTCACATTCGCTTCCTTGAATGGCGCGCCCCGCGCGGGGCGGGGCGGACGGTACGGACCGGGGCGCATTCTGCCCACGATCAGCCGGCTTTCGGCCCTCTCTTCGCAACTCTTTGACAATCTTTTCCCAGGCTTAGGCCTTTACGTTTCCTTTCATGCGCATTCTCGGCATCGACCCCGGCTTGCAGACCACCGGCTTCGGCGTGGTCGATGCGGACGGCCATGCGCTGCGCTACGTGGCCAGCGGCACCATCAGCACGCGGCACTTGGGCACCGGCAACCTGCCGGCCCGCCTGAAGGTGCTGTTCGACGGCATCGCGGAAATCACCTCGCGCTACCAGCCCGATGCATCGGCGGTGGAAATCATCTTCGTCAACGTGAATCCGCAATCCACGCTGCTGCTGGGGCAGGCGCGCGGCGCATGCGTGACGGCGCTCGTCAGCAACAACCTCTCGGTGGCCGAGTACACGGCGCTGCAGATGAAGAAGGCGGTGGCCGGCCACGGCCAGGCGGCCAAGGCGCAGGTGCAGGAGATGGTGCGGCGCCTGCTCGACCTGCCCGGCCTGCCGGGCGCCGACGCGGCGGATGCGCTGGGCATCGCCATCACGCACGCGCAGGTGGGGCGCTCGATGGCGCGGCTGGCCGAGGCGGCGGAGCTGTCGAAGACCCATGCCGGCACCTACCGGCAGGGGCGTTCACGCTGAGGCGAAGCGGCCTTCAGCGCACGATGTAGCGCAGTTCGCCCAGGCGCTTGCGGCGCTCGCGCACCTCGGCGGCCACCGATGCGGCATCGCCTTCGAGTGCACGCGCGATCCAGCCGGCCAGCGGCGGCATGTCTTCGGGCGTGAAGCCCAGCCGCACGATCTCGGGCACGCCCAGGCGCAGGCCGTTGATGTCACCCTTCACGGGCGCGATCGGCAGGCCGATGCCGCAGGCCAGCAGGCCGCCCTGCGCGAGCTTCTTCGCCGCGTGCTGACCACCTCCCCAGCGCGCGGCCTTGATCGCGAACTGGTGCGACTGCGTGAAGCCGCGCGCCTTCGCGAACACCGGCAGGCCCAGCGCATCGAGTTCGCGCGCCAGCGCCTGCGCCGTCTCGCGCATCGCCGCCGCGTAGGCGACGCCGTGCACCTTCCAGTCGAGCAGCCCGCGGGCCAGCGCGGCCGTGCGGCCCGCGTCCGAGTTGGCCGTGAGGCCGGGGTAGGCGATGGCGTCGATGCGCTCCATCAGCGCCGCGTCGTTCGACACGATCAGCCCGCCCGCCGGACCACCCAGGCTCTTGTAGGTGCTCATGGTGATCGCGTGCGCGCCCTGCTCCAGCGGCTGCGGCCACGCCTTGCCGGCCACCATGCCCGAGAGATGCGCCGCGTCGAACAGCAGCTTTGCACCCACGCTGTCGGCGATCTCGCGGATCTCGGGCACCGGATGCGGAAACAGGTTCAGGCTGCCGCCGATGGTGATGAGCTTCGGCTTCGCCTCGCGCACCAGCTTCGCGAGCGCGGCCACGTCGACCGTGTAGCCGTCGGCATCCACCGGCGCGGAGACCGGCTTCAGGCCATAGAGACCCGCGGCGCCCGCCGCATGGTGCGTGACGTGGCCGCCGATGCTGGGCGGCGGCACGACGATGGTGTCGCCGGGCCGGCAGGTCGCCATGAACACGTAGAGGTTCGACAGCGCGCCCGAGCTCACGCGCACCTCGGCGAACTTCGAACCGAACACCTCGGCCGCCAGCTCGGCGGCGACCACCTCGATGCGCTCGATGGCCTCCAGCCCCATCTCGTACTTGTCGCCCGGATAGCCCAGCGACGGGCGCGAGCCCAGCCCGCGCGACAGCAGCGCCTCGGCCGCCGGGTTCATCACGTTGGTGGCGGGGTTGAGGTTCAGTCCGTCCACGTCGTGGATGCGATGGTTGTCGGCCACCAGCCGTTCGATCTCGGCGGCGACGCCCGCGGCGTCTCGCGCGGCGGCATCGGCGGCGATGGAAAGCACGTGGTCCTCGCTGGCGGCGGGAACCCAGGGGCGGCGTTGCAGGGCGGCGGCAGGCATGCGGCGGATCTCGCAGGAAGTGGTGGATGGCTGCATCGTCGCCTGCCCCCGCCGATGCGGCAAGCCGGATAATCTGGCCCCGAGCCATAGAAAAACTTGGCCTGAAGGACCCGCCCCATGCCGCTCGCACCGCCGCGTCCCCGCCTGCCGCCGCACACCGCGGTGCGCGCCTTCGAGGCGGCCGCACGCCATGGCAGCTTCGCGCGCGCGGCCGAGGAGCTGTTCGTCACGCCGGCAGCCATCGCGCAGCAGATCAAGGCGCTGGAAACCTGGGCCGGCGGCGCACTCTTCGAGCGCCACAGCCAGGGCATTCGCCTCAGCGCGCACGGGCGTCGCGCCTTGCCGGCCCTCAGCGCAGCCGTCGACCAGCTCGGCCTCGCCGTGCAGGCGCTGCGCCACGAGACACAGACTGCCGCGCGCCGCAGCACGCTGCAGGTGGCCGCGCTGCCGGCCGTGGCGCAGCTGTGGCTGTCTCCTCGCCTGTCGCGGCTGAAGGCGGAACTGCCCGGCGTGCAGGTGTCGGTGACCGCGCTGGAGCAGCCGCCGAACTTCCGCCGCGAGCCTTTCGACCTGGGCCTGTTCTATGCGCGCGCGAGCGAACGCATCGAAAGCGCGGCGGGCGCGCAGGCGATTCCGCTGGTGCGCGACCGGCTGCTGCCCGTGTGCAGCCCGCGCCTTCGCGAGCCCCTGCCCAGCGGCCGCCCGCGCACCCTCGAAGACCTGGCCGACCTGCTGCAGCACAGCGGCGGACTGCACGACACCGTCTGGCGGGACGACTGGCAGCGCTGGCTGCAGGCCGTGCGGCCCGGCACCACGGCGGCCGACGCAGACGCGCTCGCCGCAGGGCCGGACTTCTCGCTCTACAGCCTGGCGCTCCAGGCCGCGGTGGATGGCGAGGGTGTGCTGATGGGGCGCGAACACCTTGTCGCGCCGCTGCTGGCGCAAGGCAAGCTGCATGCACCCTGGGGAAGGCCGAAGGCGCTGGGAGATACGGTGATGCTGCTGGTGCCCGCACATCGCAAGGGGCCGCTGCTCACGCGGCAGGTGCAGGCCTTGCAGGCGCTGGCGTGAGAGGCGATCAGCCGGCCTGCCGTCGGGAAGCCGGTTCTACGCGACTCGCTCGGCAATCAGCACCGCGAAGAAGCCGAAGGCAGCCAGCAGCGTCCACTTCAGCACGATCCAGCCGATGCGTCGGTACTTGACCTGCCCCGTGCCCGCGTAGAACGCGAAGCAAACGCCGGCCACCAGCAGGAGCAGCAGGATGGCCCAGCGGAACAGGAGCATGTCAGGAGCGGGGCCTTACCAGGCCCGCGCGACTTCGCCGAAACCGCGCGGTGCGCGCTTCTCGTCCTCGAAGGTCACGACCTCGTAGGCGTCGCTGTGCGAAAGCAGTTCGCGCAGCAGCTTGTTGTTGAGCGCATGGCCCGACCGGAACGCCTTGTAGGCGGCCAGCAGCGGCTTGCCGATGATGTAGAGGTCGCCCATCGCGTCGAGGATCTTGTGCTTCACGAACTCGTCGTCGTAGCGCAGGCCGCCCTCGTTCAGCACCTTGGTGTCGTCCATCACGATGGCGTTGTCGAGCCCGCCACCGAGCGCGAGGCCCTTGCTGCGCATGTACTCGACCTCCTTCGTGAAGCCGAAGGTGCGCGCACGGGCGATGTCGCGGCTGTAGGAGTCGGTGCCCAGGTCGAACTCCACGCGCTGGCCGGTGGAGTTGACGACGCGGTGGTCGAAGTCGATCTCGAAGCTCAGCTTGTAGCCGTGGTACGGCTCCAGGCTCGCCCACTTCTCGTTGGCGCCCTCGCCTTCGCGCACCTCGACCTTGCGGGTCACGCGGATGAAGCGGCGCGGCGCCTTCTGCAGCGCGATGCCCGCGCTCTGCAGCAGGAACACGAAGGAGGAAGCCGATCCGTCGAGGATCGGCACTTCGTCGGCCGTGATGTCGATGTAGAGGTTGTCGATGCCCAGGCCCGCGCAGGCGGACATGATGTGCTCGACGGTCTGCACCTTGGCGCCGCCGGTGGAGACGGTGGACGCGAGGCGCGTGTCGGTGACCGACTCGGCGGTCATGCGGATCTCGACCGGCTCGGGCAGGTCGACGCGGCGGAACACGATGCCCGTATCGGCCGGCGCCGGCCGCAGTGTCAGCTCCACGCGCTGGCCGCTGTGGAGCCCCACGCCCACGGCGCGGCTGATGGACTTGAGGGTTCGTTGTTGCAGCACGGCCGGGATTTTAGGCGCCCGACGGGCGTGGCGGCCTATGCCCCTCGCTATGGCACCGATAGACATGGGTTCTATGCAATTGCTTCGAGTTGGCCCGAAATGGACGCAAAGGGCACGAGGCGAGCGCAGCGCCTAGAGCCAGCGGACGTCCCTTTCGGGTCGTCCCCGTGCCCCTTACGCCCTCTCGTGCCCTCTGCGTCTGGCCGAGTTCACCCCTGCGGTGGCCTCAGCGAGGCCATCGGATGGGGTGTTCTCTCAATCAGCTTGACGACGCAGGAACGCGGGGATCTCGAAGTCGTCCATGCCGCCCGAAGACAGCGCGTCCACCTTCGCGGCGGCCATCGTGCGGTTGGTGCGCCACACGCTGGGAACGGCCATGCCGTCGTAGTTGGGCTGGCTGCCGCCCGTGCCACCGGCATGACCCACGCCACCGAGCGTCGGCACGGTGAAGGGGATGTTGTCGGTGCCGGTGCGGATGACTTCCAGCGTCGGCTGCTGGCGGCGAGCGTCGGGACGCGAGAGGCCGGTGGCCACCACGGTCACGCGCATCTCGTCGCCCAGGCTGTCGTCGTAGGCGGCGCCGTAGATCACGTGCGCATCCGGCGAAGCGTAGGCGCGGATGGTGTTCATCGCCAGCTTCGACTCGTTCAGCTTCAGCGAGCCCTTCGATGCCGTCACCAGCACCAGCACGCCCTTGGCGCCCGAGAGGTCGATGCCTTCGAGCAGCGGGCAGGCCACGGCCTGTTCGGCGGCGATGCGCGCGCGGTCGGGGCCGGCGGCCGCGGCCGTGCCCATCATGGCCTTGCCGGGCTCGCCCATCACGGTGCGCACGTCTTCGAAGTCGACGTTCACGCCGCCGTACTCGTTGATGATTTCCGAGATGCCGCCCACGGCGTTCTTCAGCACGTCGTTGGCCTGCGCGAAGGCTTCGTCCTGCGTGACGTCCTCGCCCAGCACGTCGAGCAGCTTCTCGTTGAGCACGACGATCAGCGAGTCGACGTTGGCTTCGAGCTCGGCCAGGCCGGCGTCGGCGTTGGTCATGCGGCGGCCGCCTTCCCAGTCGAAGGGCTTGGTCACCACGCCCACGGTGAGGATGCCCATTTCCTTCGCCACGCGCGCGATCACCGGAGCGGCGCCGGTGCCGGTGCCGCCGCCCATGCCGGCCGTGATGAACAGCATGTGCGCGCCGTCGATGGCGGCGCGGATGTCGTCCACCGCGGCTTCGGCCGCGTCACGGCCCTTCTCGGGCTTGCTGCCGGCGCCCAGGCCGCTGGTGCCCAGCTGGATGATCTTGTGCGCGTTGCTGCGCTGCAGGGCCTGTGCGTCGGTGTTCGCGCAGACGAACTGAACGCCCTGCACGCCACGCTCCATCATGTGGGCGACCGCATTGCCGCCGCCACCGCCGACACCGATCACCTTGATCTGCGTGCCCTGGTTGAACTCTTCGACTTCGATCATTTCGATGGTCATTTTTAACTCCTTGAATCTTGCAGTTGCCGTTATGTGTCTGTGAATATTTCTTGTGTACTGACGGGATCAACGAAGAGCCCGTCGCGATGGTGGACCTGTTCGTCGCCATCGCTCGTTGAAATGCATTGGGGGGCTGCCGCGGGCGAGCCAGAGTGGAGACTTGATCATGGCTAGAAATTCCCCACGATGAAGTCCTTGAAACGTCCGAATGCAGTCTTTACCGACCCATTCTTCTGCGCGACCTTGAAGCCGCGCATGCGTGCGAAGCGTGCTTCCTCGAGCAGGCCCATCACCGTCGCGGCGCGGGGCTGCGCGACCATGTCCGACAGCGCGCTCGAATACTTCGGGATGCCGCGGCGCACGGGCTTGAGGAAGATGTCCTCGCCGAGCTCGACCATGCCGGGCATCACGGCGCTGCCGCCCGTGAGCACCACGCCCGACGACAGCACCTCTTCGTAGCCCGACTCGCGCACCACCTGCTGCACCAGCGAGAAGATCTCCTCGATGCGCGGCTCGATCACGCCGGCCAGCGCCTGCTTGCTCAGCATGCGCGGGCCGCGGTCGCCGAGGCCCGGCACTTCGACCTGCGTCTCGGGGTCGGCCAGCAGCTGCTTGGCGAAGCCGTTCTCGACCTTGATGTCTTCCGCGTCCTTCGTGGGCGTGCGCAGCGCCATCGCGATGTCGCTGGTGATGAGGTCGCCCGCGATCGGGATCACTGCCGTGTGGCGGATCGCGCCGTTGGTGAAGATCGCCACGTCGGTCGTGCCCGCACCGATGTCCACCAGCACCACGCCCAACTCGCGCTCGTCTTCGGTGAGCACCGCCTGGCTGGAGGCCAGCGGGTTCAGCATGAGCTGGTCGACTTCCAGGCCGCAGCGGCGCACGCACTTGATGATGTTCTCGGCCGCGCTCTGCGCGCCGGTCACGATGTGCACCTTGGCCTCCAGGCGCATGCCGCTCATGCCGATCGGCTCCTTCACGTCCTGGCCGTCGATCACGAACTCCTGCGGCTCCACCAGCAGCAGGCGTTGGTCGCTGGAGATGTTGATGGCGCGCGCCGTCTCCACCACGCGGGCCACGTCGGCGGGCGTCACTTCCTTGTCCTTCACCGCCACCATGCCGCTGGAGTTGATGCCGCGGATGTGGCTGCCGGTGATGCCGGTGTAGACGCGGCTGATCTTGCAGTCGGCCATCAGCTCGGCCTCTTTCAGCGCCTGCTGGATGCTCTGCACGGTGGCGTCGATGTTCACCACCACGCCGCGCTTGAGGCCGTTGCTCGGCGCGATACCCAGGCCGGCCAGCTTGAGCTCGCCGCCGGGCAGCACCTCGGCCACGACCACCATCACCTTGGCGGTGCCGATGTCGAGTCCTACGACCAGGTCTTTGTATTCTTTGGGCATTGAAATGTCCTCGATTCCTCGGTATTCGCTACTTGATTTTTCTTGGGGCCTCGGGCGAGACCGTGGTGACGCCGCGCAGCCGCAGTGCATACGCGTCGTTGTGGCGCAGGTCCGCGCCCTCGACGTCGGCCATGGTGCGGCGGTACTGGCCCGCGACCTGGGTCACGGTCTTCAGGAAGCGCTGCAGGCGGGCCGTCACCTCCTCGCCCTGGCCGCGGCCGAGCTCCAGCTCGGCGCCGCTGTCGAGCACCACCTTCCAGCTGCCGCGGCTCGACAGCGTGAGCTCGTCGATGCTCAGGTCGTAGGGCTGGAACTGCGGCTGCAGCACGCGGTACATGCCGAGCACCTGGCCGGCCTGCTCGATCGGGCCGTCCAGGCGCGGCAGGTTGTCGTCCACCTCGGCCACGTTGGCCTCGAACACGTCGCCGAAGCCGTTGATCAGCTTCGAGCTCGACTCGTCGCCCCAGGTGGCCACCGGCACCTGCTCGGTCAGCGTCACGCGCAGCTTGTTCGGGAACTCGCGCCGCACCACCGCGCTGCGCACCCACGGCACCGACTCGAAGGCCGCGCGCGCGCGCGCCAGGTCGATGGTGAAGAAATTGCCCTTGAGCTGCGGCGCCACGTTGGCGCGCAGCGTGACCGCGTTGTTGTGCGTGACCTCGCCGTCCACCTTGATGCCGGCGATCGGGAAGAAAGGCTGGCGCAGCACCCACCACGCGCCCGCGGCAAGCAGCATGAGCGCCACCGCCGCGAACGCAAGGTTGGCGACGATGTTCATGAGCTTGACGTCGAAGGGCGCTGGAATGCTGTCGGCCATGGCTATAGCGAGCCTCCCGTTGCGTCCAGCGTGGCGGCAGCCAGCACCCGCAGGCACAGCTCCTCGTACGCGATGCCCGCGGCGCGGGCCGACATCGGCACCAGCGAGTGGCTGGTCATGCCGGGCGAGGTGTTCATCTCGAGCAGGAAGGGCTTGCGGTCGCTGGCGCGGATCATCACGTCGGCGCGGCCCCAGCCGCGGCAGCCGAGCGTGCGGTAGGCGGCCAGCGTGATGCGCTGGATCTCGTGCTCCTCGGCTTCGGGCAGGCCGCTCGGGCACTGGTACTTCACGTCGTCGGTGAAGTACTTGTTCTGGTAGTCGTAGGCGCCCTCGGGCGCGGCGATGCGCACCACCGGCAGCGCGCGCGCGTCGAGCCCGTGGCCGAGCACGGCGCAGGTCACTTCCTCGCCCTCGATGAATTCCTCGCACAGCACGTCGGCGTCGTACTTGGCCGACAGCGCCACCGCGTCCTGCATCTCTGAATAACCTTGCACCTTGGTCACGCCGATGGACGAGCCTTCGCGCGGCGGCTTCACGATCAGCGGCAGGCCGAGCACGTCGGGCACCGCCCTGACCTGCTCGCGGCTTTGCTGGTCGAAGGCCAGGCGCACGTACTTGGGCGTGGGCAGGCCGTCGGCCTGCCAGATGCGCTTGGTCATGACCTTGTCCATCGCCACGCTCGAGGCCATCACGCCCGAGCCGGTGTAGGGAATGCCGAGCAGCTCGAGCGCGCCCTGCACGGTGCCGTCCTCGCCGTGGCGGCCGTGCAGCGCGACGAAGCAGCGCGCGAAGCCTTCATGCTTCAGCTCGGACAGTTCGCGCTGCGACGGATCGAAGGCATGCGCATCCACGCCGCGCGAGCGCAGCGCCTCCAGCACGCCGGTGCCCGACATCAGCGAGATTTCACGTTCGGCCGAACTGCCGCCGAACAGCACGGCGACCTTGCCGAAGAGCTTGGGGTCCTGAAGGCTCATGAGGCCCTCCCTTTGCGCGAGGCGCGCTCGGATGTTGAAGATGCGGCCGCCGCCGTAGCTGCCGTGGCCACCGCCGCGCCGAGCTCGACCACCTTGGCCGGCACCGCGCCGATGGAGCCCGCGCCCATCGAGAGCACCACGTCGCCCGGACGGGCGTTGTCGAGAATGGCGCGCGGCATCGCGGCGATGTCGTCGACGAAGACCGGCTCGACCTTGCCCGCCACGCGCAGCGCGCGCGCCAGCGTGCGGCCGTCGGCGGCCACGATGGGTGCCTCGCCGGCGGCATAGACCTCGCCGAGCAGCACCGCGTCGGCCGTGCCGATGACCTTCACGAAGTCCTCGAAGCAGTCGCGCGTGCGGGTGTAGCGGTGCGGCTGGAAGGCCAGCACCAGCCGGCGGCCCGGAAACGCGCCGCGCGCGGCCGCGATGGTGGCGGCCATCTCCACGGGGTGGTGGCCGTAGTCGTCGATCACCGTGAAGGTGCCGGCAGCATCCCCGCCCTGCACAGCCACGTCGCCGTAGCTCTGGAAGCGGCGGCCCACGCCCTTGAAACCGGCCAGCCCGCGCTGCACCGCCTCGTCGGAAATGCCGAGCTCGACCGCCACCGCGATCACCGACAGCGCATTGCGCACGTTGTGCTCGCCCGGCAGGTTCAGCACGATGGGCAGGTCGGGCAGCGTCACGCCGTTGCGGCGCTGCGCGGTGAAGTGCATCTGGCCGCCGACGGCGCGCACGTCGATGGCGCGCACCTGGGCGTCCTCGCCGAAGCCGTAGCTGGTGACCGGGCAGGTCACGTCGGCCACGATCTCGCGCACCGCCGGATCGTCGGTGCACAGAATGGCCACGCCGTAGAACGGCATGCGGTGCAGGAAGTCGACGAAGGCCTTCTTGAGCTTCGCGAAGTCGTGCCCGTAGGTCTCCATGTGGTCGGCGTCGATGTTCGTGACCACCGCCATCACCGGCAGCAGGTTCAGGAACGAGGCGTCCGACTCGTCGGCTTCCACCACGATGTAGTCGCCGCTGCCGAGCTGCGCGTTGGCGCCGGCGCTGTTTAGGCGCCCGCCGATCACGAAGGTCGGATCGAGCCCGGCGGCGTCGAGCACGCTCGCCACCAGGCTGGTGGTCGTGGTCTTGCCGTGCGTGCCGGCAATGGCGATGCCCTGCTTCAGCCGCATCAGCTCGGCCAGCATCAGCGCGCGCGGCACGACCGGAATGCGCTTCTCGCGCGCGGCCAGCACCTCGGGGTTGTCCGACTGCACCGCCGTCGACGTGACGACCGCATCCGCACCCTCGATGTGCGCGGCCGCGTGGCCCACGAAGGTGCCGATGCCCAGGCCAGCGAGCCGGCGCAGCGTGGCGCTGTCGGCCAGGTCGGAGCCGGTGATCTTGTAGCCCAGGTTCAGCAGCACTTCGGCGATGCCGCTCATGCCGGAACCGCCGATGCCCACGAAGTGAATATGACGAATAGCGTGCTTCATCTTGCAAGCTCCTCGCAGGCTCTGACGACGGCTTCCACCGCCTCTGTCTTCTGCATGGTCTTGGCCTTCTCGGCCTTCTCTATCAGCGCATCGCGCCCGGTTTTCTGTAGCAAGTCAGCCAGCAATTCAGGAGTGAGGTCGGCCTGCTGCACCAGCCAGCCGCCGCCCGCGTCCACGAGGAAGCGCGCATTGGTGGTCTGGTGGTCGTCGACCGCCGATGGGTAAGGCACGAACAGCGCTGCTGCGCCGACGGCCGCGATTTCTGTGACGGTGCTGGCACCGGCGCGCGCGACGATGATGTCGGCGTCCGCGTAGGCCTGCGCGGTGTCTTCGATGAAGGGCGTGAGTTCGCCTTCGACGCCCGCGGCCTCGTAGTTGGCGCGCAGTTCGTCGATCTGCCTGGCGCCGCTCTGGTGCAGCACCTGCGGGCGCGAGGCCGGCTCGATGCGGGCCAGCGCCTGCGGCACCACGGTGTTGAGGCCGCGCGCGCCAAGGCTGCCGCCCACCACCAGCAATTTCAGCGGACCGGTGCGGCCCGCGAAACGCTCGGCCGGCGCCGGCTTGGAAGTGAAGGCCGCACGCAGCGGGTTGCCCACCCACTGCGCCTTCTTCAGCACGTTGGGGAAGGCGGTGAACACGCGGTCGGCCACGCCCGCCAGCACCTTGTTGGCGAGGCCGGCCACCGAGTTCTGCTCGTGCAGCACCAGCGGCTTGCCGATCAGCACGCCCATCATCCCGCCGGGGAAGGTGATGTAGCCGCCCAGGCCCACCAGCACGTCGGGCTTCACGCGGCGCACCACGCCCAGGCTCTGCCAGAAGGCGCGCAGCAGGCGCAGTGGCAGCAGGAACAGCGTGAGCGGGCCCTTGCCGCGCACGCCGCCGAACTGCACGGGCTCGAAGGCGAAGCCGCGCGGCGGAACCAGTTTTTCTTCCATGCTGCCGGGAGCGCCGAGCCAGTGCACCTTCCAGCCGCGCTCGCGCAAGGCCTCGGCCACGGCGAGTCCGGGGAAGATGTGGCCGCCGGTGCCGCCGGCCATGACGAGTGCGGTGCGACCGGTCATACGCGACCTCCTCTCATGAGGACTCGATTCTCGTAATCGATGCGCAGAACGACTGCCAGCGCCACCAGGTTCATCAGGATCGCCGAGCCGCCGAAGCTCATCAGCGGCAGCGTCAGCCCCTTGGTCGGCAGTGCGCCGAGGTTCACACCCATGTTGATGAAGGTCTGGAAGCCCAGCCACACGCCCACGCCCTGGGCCACGAGGCCCGAGAACACGCGGTCGAGCGCGATGGCCTGGCGGCCGATGTGCATGATGCGGCGCGTGAGCCAGAGGAACAGGCCGATGATCAGCAGCACGCCGACGAGGCCGAACTCCTCGCCGATCACGGCCAGCAGGAAGTCGGTGTGCGCCTCGGGCAGCCAGTGCAGCTTCTCGACGCTGCCGCCCAGGCCCACGCCGAAGATCTCGCCGCGCCCGATGGCGATCAGCGAGTGCGACAGCTGGTAGCCCTTGCCCAGCGCGTGCTCCTCGCTCCACGGATCGAGGTACGCGAAGATGCGCTCGCGGCGCCACGGGCTGCTCGCGACGATGGTGCCGAAGGCCACCACCACCAGCGCGGCGATCAGGAAGAACATGCGCGCGTTCACGCCGCCCAGGAACAGGATGCCCATGGCGATCACGGCGATCACCATGAAGGCGCCCATGTCGGGCTCCGCCATCACAAGCATGCCGACCACCACCACCGCCACGCCCATCGGCAGCACGGCGCGGAAGAAGCGCTCCTTGATCTCCATCTTGCGCACCATGTAGCTGGCGGCGTAGAGCACCATCGCCAGCTTGGCCAGCTCCGAGGGCTGGAAGCGCATGAAGCCCATCGGCAGCCAGCGGCGCGCGCCGTTCACGTTGATGCCGATGTGCGGAATGAGCACCGCCACCAGCAGCAGCAGCGAGGCCACGAAGAGCCAGGGCGCGGCGCGCTCCCAGGTCTTCATCGGGATCTGGAAGGCCAGCAGCGCGGCGATGAACGCGAACACCACCGAGGCCGCGTGGCGCGTGAGGAAGTACGAGGCGCTGTAGCCGGCGCGCGCGAAGCGCGGGTTGTCGGGCAGCGCGATGGAGGCCGAATACACCATGATCAGGCCCCAGGTCAGCAGCGCGACCGTGACCCAGACCAGCGCCTGGTCGAAGCCCAACACGCGCATCGGCGTGGCCTTGGTCTGCGCGATGCCGGCGCCGCCCAGCCGCACGGGCAGGTGCACGGGCAGCGAGTCGATCCCGCTGCGCGCGCGCCTGAACCAGCCGCCGAAACGGCTGGTGGATGCGTTGGGCGTGGCGCCTGAGGCGGCAGAGTTCAAACCGGGTCCTCCGTCGTCGAATCGCCCAGGCCGCGCGGGCTGTCGGCGTAGGCCTGCACGGCCTCGCGGAACACCTCGGCGCGGTGCGCGTAGTCCTTGAACATGTCGAAGCTCGCACAGGCCGGTGACAGCAGCACGGCATCGCCGGGGTTGGCGCGCGCGGAGGCGAGCTTCACGGCCTCGTCCATCGAGGCGGCGTGCAGCAGCGAGACGCCGGTGGATGCCAGCGCGGCTTCGATGACCGGCGCGTCGCGGCCGATGAGCACCACGGCGCGCGCGTACTGGCGCACGGGCGCGGCGAGCGGCTCGAAGTCCTGCCCCTTGCCTTCGCCGCCGAGGATGACGACCACGCGGCGCTCCTCACCCAGCCCGGTCAGCGCGGCGGCGGTGGCGCCCACGTTGGTGCCCTTGCTGTCGTCGAAGTACTCGACCTCGTCGATGACGGCGATGGGCTCCACGCGGTGCGGCTCGCCCTGGTACTCGCGCAGGCCGTAGAGCATGGCGTTCAGCGGGCAGCCGGCAGCGCTGGCCAGCGCCAGGGCCGCGAGCGCGTTCATGGCGTTGTGTCGGCCGCGGATGCGCAGCGCGTCGGCGGGCATCAGGCGCTGCAGGAAGATCTCTTCCTCGACCACGGCACCGCGCTTGCGCTTCTGCGTCTCGTCGGCCTCCAGCGCGCGCACCAGCCAGGACATGCCGTTGACGCGCTCGATGCCGTAGTCGCCCGGGCGCATCGGCATCGCGGAGCCGAAGGTGACGTGCGTGCGGATCTGCGGGCGCTGCAGCTTGACCCTGACGGGCGCGGGCAGCATCGCCATCACGCCAGCGTCGTCGCGGTTGAGGATCATCAGCCCGTGCGCGCCGAAGATGCGCGCCTTGGCCGCACCGTACGACGCCATATCGCCGTGCCAGTCCAGGTGGTCCTGCGAGAGGTTGAGCACGGTCGCGGCGGTGGGCTCGAAGCCCTGAACGCCGTCGAGCTGGAAGCTGGACAGCTCCAGCACCCACACGTCGGGCAGCGTCTCGGCATCCATGTGCGCCGAAAGCGTGTCGAGCAGCGTCGGGCCGATGTTGCCGGCCACGGCCACGGTCTTGCCCCCACGCTCGACCAGCTGGCCGGTGAGCGAGGTGACCGTCGTCTTGCCGTTGGTGCCGGTGATGGCCAGCACCGCGGGCGTGTAGCCCTTGGGCGCCTCGGGCTCCACGGGCGGGGCCAGTTCGAGCTGCGGCGAGGGCTCTTCCTCGACGGCGGCCGAGGCCGGGTTGGTGGCGGAGAGCTCGGCGATGCGCGCGACGAACTCGGCGGCTTCCTTGGCTGCGGTCGGGACGTAGGGCTTACCGATGGTGGGCAGGCGGGAAACGGTGGCGGGCGCGGGCGTAGCTGCCGGAGCTTCGGAAGTCTCGGGGGCGATGGGTTCGGGAGCCTGCGGTGTTTCGGCCGTGGCCGCGTCGGTGGATTCGGATGCGGGTTCTGCCGCCGGCTGTGCGACAGCCTCCGTGGCTTCGGCAGGCGCGGGCGATTCTTCGGCCTGCGGCGGCTGCGGCACGGCGACGCTCATCGACGGATCGCGCGACATGGCTTCGGCCTGCGCGGGCACGGTCGGCTCGGGAGCCGGTTCGGCGACTGCTTCGGCGGCGGGCGATTCGGCTTCCGCAGGAGCGGCGGACGGCTGAATCGGCTCAGCTTCGGCCGCCACCTGATCGGCGGCCGCGGGCTCTTCCAGCGACAGTTCCGCCTGAGGCTCGGGCTCGGCGGCTTCCACGGGCGCTTCGGCAGCAGGCGCGGCCTCCGGTTCCGCCTCGGCTTCCACCACCGGCACTTCCACCGTACGCAGATCCAGCAGCGCACGTGCGAAAAGATCCAGCTCGCCGCCAACCGGCAGCCCCACGGCACGCGCCGCATCGGCCACCGGCGCGATGGTCGCGGGCGACAGGCCCGGCGAGCGGTACACGGCGCGGATCGGCGTGCCTTCGACCAGCGCGGCCGAGAACGGCCCGCTGACGAAGGTCACGCCCGGCAGTTCCTCGCGCAGCGTGGCGAGCAGTGCTGGCGCCTCGCGCGTGTCGGCCACGGTCACGACCGCGCCGTGGCGCGCGCACCAGCGCGCCATCGCCAGCCCGGACGCGCCGAGGCCGAGGATGAGGACGGGGAGGTCTTTCAGGTGCCGCATGTTTCCGTTACCGCAGCTTCAGCGTCGAAAGGCCCACGAGGCACAGCAGCATCGTGATGATCCAGAAGCGCACCACGACCTGCGTCTCGCGCCAGCCGCTCTTCTCGAAGTGATGGTGCAGCGGCGCCATCTTGAGCACGCGCCGGCCTTCGCCGAAGCGCTTCTTCGTGTACTTGAAGTAGGTGACCTGGGCCATCACCGAGATCGCTTCGACCACGAAGATGCCGCCCATGATGAAGAACACGATCTCCTGGCGCACGATGACCGCGATGGTGCCCAGCGCGCCGCCCAGCGCCAGCGCGCCCACGTCGCCCATGAACACCTGCGCCGGATGCGTGTTGAACCACAGGAAGGCCAGGCCCGCGCCGGCCATGGCCGAGCAGAACACCAGCAGCTCGCCCGAGCCGGGGATGTTGGGGAACAGCAGGTACTTGGAATACACCGCGCTGCCCGTGACGTAGGCGAACACGCCCAGCGCCGAGCCCACCATCACCACCGGCATGATCGCCAGCCCGTCCAGGCCGTCGGTCAGGTTCACGGCGTTGCTCGCGCCCACGATCACCAGGTAGGTGAGGATCACGAAGCCGATGCCGCCCAGCGGATAGCTCACTTCCTTGAAGAAGGGCACCAGCAGGTTGATCTTGGGCGGGAAGTCGAGGTCGAAGCCCGACTGCACCCATGCGAAGAACAGCTGCACCACGCGCCAGTTGGAGCTCTCCGAGATGCTGAAGAGCAGGTAGAAGGCCGCGATCAGCCCCACCACCGACTGCCAGAAATACTTCTCGCGCGAGCGCATGCCCTCCGGGTCCTTGCGCACCACCTTGCGCCAGTCGTCCACCCAGCCGATGGCGCCGAAGCCCATGGTCACCCACAGCACGATCCACACGAACCTGTTGGAGATGTCGAACCACAGCAGCGTGGCGAATGCGATCGAGAACAGCACCAGCACGCCGCCCATGGTGGGCGTGCCGCTCTTGGTGAGGTGCGTCTCCATGCCGTAGCCGCGCACCGGCTGGCCGATCTTGAGCGCGGTGAGGCGGCGGATCACGTAGGGGCCGGCCACCAGGCCGACCACGAGCGCCGTCAGCGCGGCCATCAGCGCACGGAAGGTGAGGTACTGGAAGATGCGCAGGAACCCGAACTCGGGCGACAGCGTCTGCAGCCATTGGGCCAGTGTCAGCAGCATGTGGTTTCGCGCGGCTCATGCGTCATGGCCGCCCTCCTCTTGTTGTTGTGGTTGTTGTTGCCGTGCCTGCTCGACGACCTGCACCACGCGCTCCATCTTCATGAAGCGCGATCCCTTGACGAGCACGCTGCCGGCCTGCGGCAGGCGTGCGAGCACGGCCGCGGCGAGCGCGTCGAACTCTTCGAAATGGCGGCCGTCGGCGCCGGCGAAAGCGGCAACGGTGTGCGCGGTGGCGGCGCCGAGCGCATAGACGGACTCGATGCCGCGCCGGCGGGCATGCTCGCCCACTTCGGCGTGGAACTCGGGCGAGCGGTCGCCCACCTCGCCCATGTCGCCCAGCACCAGCAGGCGCGGGCCTGGCAGCGCGGCCAGCACGTCGATGGCGGCGATCACGGAATCGGGGTTGGCGTTGTAGCTGTCGTCGACCAGCGTGAGCGCATGCCCGCCGGGCAGCGCGATCTCGCTGGCGCGCGAGCGGCCCTTGACCGGCTCGAAGGCCGACAGGCCCGCGCCGATAGTCTCCAGCGACACGCCCGCCGCGAGCGCGCAGGCCGTGGCGGCCAGCGCATTGACGACGTTGTGCCGGCCGGCGATGTGCAGGCGCGCGTCGAAGTTGCCCACCGGCGTGCGGATGCCCACGGCCCAGGCCCCCTGCTTCCATTCGGCGCGCAGCAGCGAGACGTCGGCGTCCTCGTGCTCGCCGAAGGTCAGGCAGCGGCGCGAGCCGCCCGCGTGCGCCATGTCGGTCCACAGCGAGGTGAACTCGTCGCCGTAGGGGAAGACCGCCGTGCCGTCTTCCGGCAGCACCGCGAACACGGCGGCGTTCTCGACGGCCACCGCCTCGACAGTGGCCATGAACTCCTGATGCTCGCGCTGCGCGTTGTTGACCAGCGCGATGGTCGGACGCGAGATGGCCGCCAGCCGCGCGATCTCGCCCGGATGGTTCATGCCCAACTCCAGCACCGCGCGCTGGTGCTGCGCGCGCAGGCGCAGCAGCGTGAGCGGCACGCCGATCTCGTTGTTGAAGTTGCCGGCCGTGGCCAGCGCCCGTTCGGCGCGGAAGGCGAACAGCACGGCCGCGATCATCTGCGTGACCGTGGTCTTGCCGTTGCTGCCGGTCACGGCGATCAGCGGCAGGTCGAACTGCGCGCGCCAGCCCGCGCCGAGCGCGCCCAGCGCGACCAGCGAGTCGGGCACCTCGAGGCCTGCGAGGCCCGCGGCCTCCAGGCCGTGGTGCGCGATGGCTGCAACTGCCCCTTGCTTCTTCGCCTCGGCGAGGAAATCGTTGGCGTCGAAGCGCTCGCCCTTCAGCGCGACGAACAGGTCGCCGGGCGCGAGCGTGCGCGTGTCGGTGTGCACGCGGGCGATGACGATGGATCCGTCGCCGACGAGGCGCGAACCCGGAATCCATTGCTGGATCCGGGTCAGGGTGATGTCCAGGGGTGTCGTGATGCCGGTCATGCCGCGGCTCCCCTCTTTGCCAGCGCCTGCAGCGCATGGGCCTTGTCCGAGAACTCGATGCGCTGGCCGGCGATTTCCTGCCAGGCCTCGTGGCCCTTGCCGGCGATCAGCACCACGTCTTGTGGCGCGGCCTGCGCGATCGCGTCGGCGATGGCCACCGCGCGGTCGGGCTGCACCTGCGCCGCGTCGGGGCGCGAGAAACCGCGCAGCACCTGGCTGATGATCGCGTCGGGCTTCTCGCTGCGCGGGTTGTCGCTGGTGACGATCACACGGTCGGCCTGGCGCTCGGCGACGGCGGCCATCATCGGGCGCTTGATCGGGTCGCGGTCGCCGCCGCAGCCGAACAGGCACCACAGCGCGCCGCCGCGCTGCTTTGCCAGCGGGCGCAGGCCGATCAGCGCCTTGTCGAGCGCGTCGGGCGTGTGGGCGTAGTCGACCACGGCCAGCGGGGCGCCTTCGCCGGTGCCCGCGCGGTCCATGCGGCCGGGCACGCTGGTGAGATTGGCGCAGGCGGCCACGGCCTGGGCCAGCGTGAGGCCCAGCGCGCGCAGCGTGCCGAGCACGCCCAGCAGGTTCGAGACGTTGTACTGGCCGATGAGCCCGGTCGACAGGCGCTCCACGGCAGCCGTGCCGTGCTCGGCCACCGAGAACTGCAGGCCCTGCGCGTCGTAGCCGATGTCGCGCGCCACGAGACGGGCCGGCTTGCCGCCGGCCGACACGGTCCAGACGTCGAGCGCGCCGATGCCGGCGTCGAGCAGGTTCGCGCACAGGCTGGCGCCGTGCGTGTCGTCGATGTTGATCACCGCGGCGCGCAGGCCGGGCCAGCGGAACAGCTCGGCCTTGGCCTGCCAGTAGGCGTCCATGCTGCCGTGGTAGTCGAGGTGGTCCTGCGTGAAGTTGGTGAACACCGCCACGGCGATCTGCGCGCCGTCGAGGCGGCGCTCGGCGATGCCGATGGACGATGCCTCGATGGCGCAGGCGCCGAAGCCGCGCGTGACGAGCGAGCGCAGCTCGCGCTGCATCATCACCGGGTCTGGCGTGGTGAGGCCGGTGTAGGTCAGATCGGGCGGCACGCCGATGCCCAGCGTGCCCATCACCGCGCAGGGCGACGGCGCGTCGCGCTGCATCGTGCCGTCGGGCTTCATCACGCGCACGCCGCCGGCCGCCCGCAGCGTGGACAACGACTCGGCCAGCCACCAGGCGGTGGAAGTCTTGCCGTTGGTGCCCGTCACGGCCAGCAGTTCGAGCACGGCCGAGGGGTTGTCGTAGAAGGCCGAGGCGATCGGGCCGGTGGCGGCCTTCAGGCCGGGGTAGCTCACGATGCGCTCGCTGTATTCGCCCTGATCGAAGCCGAAGGGCTCGACGCCCTCGTGCTCCACCAGGCAGACGGCGGCGCCCTGCGCCAGCGCGGCAGCCACGTGCCTGCGCCCGTCGGTGGCGGCGCCGGGCCAGGCGATGAAGACGTCGCCCGCGCCCACGGCGCGGCTGTCGGCGTGCAGCGCGGCCTGCGGCGCGCGCTCCTTCAGCCAGGCGGCGACCAGTTGGGGGGAAGTGAAGGTCAGCATGTTCAGAAGCTCTCGTCGACGCCCTGCGTCATCACAAGCGGTTTGACCGCCAGGTCGGGCGGTACGTTCATCATGCGCAGCGTCTGCTGCACGACCTCGCTGAACACGGGAGCGGCCGCCAGGCCGCCGAAATACTGGCCGTCGCTGGGCTCGTCGATCATCACCGCGACGATGATGCGCGGCTTCTCGATGGGCGCCATGCCGGTGAACCACGCGCGGTACTTGTTGCTGGCGTAGCCCTTGCCGACCTGCTTGTGGGCCGTGCCCGACTTGCCGCCGACCGAATAGCCGACCGTCTGCGCGCGCGTGCCGGTGCCGCCGGGGCCGGCGGCCATCTGCAGCATCTTGCGCACCGCCAGCGCGTTGGACGGCGAGAACACGCGCACGCCCACCGGCGGCTCGGAGTTCTTCAGGATGGTCACCGGGATGAGCGAGCCGTCGTGCGCGAACGCGGTGTACGAATGCGCCATCTGGAACAGCGACGCCGACAGGCCGTAGCCATAGGCCATGGTGGCCTGCTCGACCGGCTTCCAGGTCTTCCAGGGGCGCAGCCGGCCGGTCACGGCGCCGGGGAACTGGATCTGCGGCTTCTGGCCGTAGCCCAGCGCGGTGTAGGTGTCCCACATCTCGTGCGGGGTCATCTTCTGGGCGATCTTGAGCGCGCCGACGTTGCTCGACTTCTGAATCACGCCCTCGACCGTCAGCGTGCCGTAGTTGTGCGTGTCGCTGATGGTGAAGCCGCCGATCTGGTAGCGGCCGGGCCCGGTTTCGATCAGCGTCGAGGGCTTCACGCGGCCGGCTTCCAGCGCCATGCCCACCGTGATCGGCTTCATGGTCGAGCCGGGCTCGAAGGTGTCGGTGAGCGCGCGGTTGCGCAGCTGCTCGCCGGTAAGGTTCTGGCGCTTGTCGGGCACGTAGCTCGGGTAGTTGGCCAGCGCCAGCACCTCGCCGGTGACGGAGTCGAGCACCACCACGCTGCCGGCCTTGGCCTTGCGCGCGGTCACGGCGTCGCGCAGCTTCTGGTAGGCGAAGAACTGCACCTTGCTGTCGACGCTGAGCTGGATGTCCTTGCCGTCCAGCGGCGGCACGGTCTCGCCCACGCCCTCGACCACGCGGCCCAGGCGGTCCTTGATGACGCGGCGCGATCCGGCCTTGCCGGCCAGGTCCTTGTTGAAGGCCAGCTCGATGCCTTCCTGACCGTTGTCTTCCACGTTGGTGAAGCCCACCACGTGCGCGGCGGCCTCGCCCTCGGGGTACTGGCGCTTGTATTCCTTGCGCTGGTAGATGCCCTTGAGGTTCATCGCCGCGATCTGCTTGGCGATGGGCTCGTCGACCTGGCGCTTGATCCAGACGAAGGTCTTGTCCTCGTCCTCGAGCTTCTTGTCGAAGTCCTTCTGCGACATCTCCAGCAGCTTGGCCACCTGCTTGAGCTTGGCGCGCACCTCGGGGTCGTCGCGCTCGATGTCCTCCGGAATGGCCCAGATGCTGGGCGCGACCACGCTGGAGGCGAGGATGAGCCCGTTGCGGTCGAGGATGCGGCCGCGATTGGCCGGCAGCTCCAGCGTTCGCGCGAAGCGCACCTCGCCCTGGCGCTGGAAGAAGCTGTTGCCGATGACCTGCACGTAGGCCGCGCGGCCGGCCAGCACCAGGAAGCCGAAGGCGATGCCGGCCACGATGAGCTTGCTGCGCCACACCGGCGTCTTGCTCGCGAGCAAGGGGCTGGTGGTGTAGCGGACGCTGCGGTTGCCACGGGTCATCGCGCGGCCCTCGCTGCGGTGGCCGGCTTGGCCACGGGTTTGGCTGCCGGCTTGGCGGTGGTGGCGGCCGGCGTCGGCGCCACCGGTGCGACGGCGGGAATCACGGAGCCGTCGGGGCGCACGTATTGCGTGATCGCCGGGGAGGTGGTGCGCATCTGCAGCTGCTCCTTGGCGAGCCGCTCGACGCGCAGCGGCGTGGCCTGCGCGCGCTTCTCGACCTGCAGGCGGTCGCGCTCGGTTTCCAGGCGGCGGGCGTCCTGCTGCACGCGGTCGAGCTCGGTGTAGAGCTGGCGCGACAGGTACTGGGTGTGCACAAGGTACAAAGCCGTCGCAATGACGGCCATCAGCAGGAGCAGGTTCACGCGGGCCATGGCTAGAGAACCTCCCCCAGGCTGCGCCGCTGCGCGGCTTCGCCCACCCCCTCGCAAGCGAGGGGGCGAGCGCCTTCGGGCGGCCGGGCGGCGCTCATGGGGCCTCCGTTCGTTCCGCCACTCGCAGAATGGCGCTGCGCGCTCGCGGGTTACCGCTCACCTCGGCCTCCGAGGGCTTGATGCGCTCCAGCGCGCGCAGCTTCATGGCCTTGGGCGCGGCGAACGGCGCGCGGCGGTCGTAGACCTCCTTCGAATGCTTCGCGATGAACTGCTTGACGATGCGGTCTTCCAGCGAATGGAAGCTGATGACCGCGAGCCGCCCACCGGGCTGCAGCACCGACAGGCTGGCTTCTAGCGCCTGTTGCAGCTCTTCAAGCTCGGCGTTGATGAAAATCCGAAAAGCCTGAAATGTGCGCGTTGCAGGGTTCTGGCCCGGCTCGCGGGTTTTGACCGTGCCAGCCACGAGCTCGGCCAGTTCGGTGGTGGTTGAAATTGGGCCCCGTTCTTGTCGGCGAGCAACAATCGCCTTTGCAATCTGAACAGCAAACCGTTCTTCGCCATAGTCACGGATCACCTCTGCAATCTGCTGTAGTTCGGCCGTTGCCAGCCACTCGGCCACGCTCTCGCCGCGCGTGGTGTCCATGCGCATGTCGAGCGGACCGTCGAAACGAAAACTGAAACCGCGCACCGGGTTGTCGATCTGCGGCGAGCTCACGCCCAGGTCCATGAGCAGGCCCGCGACGCTCGCATCGGGCAGTTCGCCGATCGAACGGAATCCCTGGTGGCGGATGGAAAAACGCGCATCGGAGATGCGCGCTGCTTCGGCCACTGCTTCCGCATCCTTGTCGAATGCGATGAGCCTGCCTTCCGGCGCCAGCCGCGCGAGGATCGCGCGCGCGTGCCCTCCTCTTCCGAAGGTGGCGTCCACGTAGGTGCCGGTGGCCGCCGTGCTGCCGGATAGAAGAGCTTCCACCGCCTCGCCGAGCAAGACGGTCGTGTGGGTCCAGGGCGTGTTCACGATGCCCCTCAGAACGCGAAGTCCTGGAATACGTCCGGCATCTCGCCCTGGGTGGCCTCGGCCTCCTTGGCCTCGTAGGTGGCCTTGTCCCAGAGCTCGAAGTGGTTGCCCATGCCCAGCAGCAGCGTCTCGCGCGTGATGCCGGTGGCCGCGCGCAGCTCGGGCGACACCAGGATGCGGCCGGTGCCGTCCATCTCGACGTCCATGGCGTTGCCCAGGAAGACGCGCTTCCACCACTGGGCCGACATCGGCAGCGCGGCGATGCGCTCGCGGAATTTTTCCCATTCGGGACGGGGGAACACCATCAGGCATCCGTGCGGATGCTTGGTGATCGTGAGCTGGCCGCCTGCCGTCGCGCTCAGGACGTCACGATGCCGGGTCGGCACGGAGAGCCGCCCCTTGGCATCCAGACTGAGCGATGAAGCGCCTTGAAACACGACCACGAAACCCCTGTGTTGGGAGTGCTGCAGCACCCGAAAGGGGCACTACCCGCACTTTTTCCCACTTAACTGCACTTTTTTGCACTGTAGCAGGAAACACTTCGGAAGCAACTGGCCGTTTGGGCTATTTTTTGTAATGGAATCAACGACTTAGCGCCGATTCCAAATCCTTGGAACCGGCGAATTTCGTTGAGAATTAAGCACTTAGCTCACGCAGTGAAAGTGATGCGTGAAGGATTCCCCCGTTACAGGGGGAGAGAGAAGCGGCTTCAGAGGATGAAGCGCGAAAGGTCTTCGTCGTGACTTAGTGCCGCGAGGCGCTGGTCGACATAGGCGGCATCGATGCGGATCGATTGCCCTTCGAGGCGGGTCGCGTCGAAGCTTACCTCATCCAGCAGGCGCTCCATCACGGTGGACAAACGGCGTGCGCCGATGTTCTCGGTGCGCTCGTTCACCTCGAAGGCGATGGTGGCCAGCCGGTTCACGCCCTCGGGCGTGAATTCGAGCGTCACGCCCTCGGTGGCGAGGAGCGCCTGGTACTGCTTCACGAGCGACGCACGGGTCTGCGTGAGGATGCTCTCGAAGTCCGCCACCGAGAGCGACTGCAGCTCCACGCGGATCGGAAAGCGCCCCTGCAGCTCGGGAATGAGGTCGCTGGGCTTGCTCAGGTGGAAGGCCCCGCTCGCGATGAACAGCATGTGGTCGGTGCGCACCACGCCGTACTTGGTGGTGACGGCCGTGCCCTCCACCAGCGGCAGCAGGTCGCGCTGCACGCCCTGGCGCGACACGTCGGAGCCCTGGGCTTCGCTGCGGGTGGCGACCTTGTCGATCTCGTCGATGAAGACGATGCCGTTCTGCTCGGCATTGGCGATCGCCTGTGCGCGGATCTCGTCCTCGTTGACCAGCTTGGCGGCTTCCTCGTCGGTCAGGAGGCGCAGCGCCTCGGCGATCTTGAGCTTGCGCGTCTTGCGCTTGCCTCCGCCGAGCTGGCCGAACATGCCGCGCAGCTGCTCGGTCATTTCCTCCATGCCGGCAGGGCCCATGATCTCCAGCGGAGCGCGGGTCTCGGCGAGGTCGAGCTCGATCTCCTTGTCGTCGAGCTGGTGCTCGCGCAGCTTCTTGCGGAAGGCCTGGCGGGTGGCGTTGCTGGCGTCGGTCGCGGTGGAGCTGCCGTCGGCGCTGCGCGCCTGGGGCAGCAGCACGTCGAGGATACGCTCCTCGGCGGCATCCTCGGCGCGTGCGCGCACCTTGATGCTCTCGGCCTCGCGCGTCTGCTTGACGGCGATCTCGGCCAGGTCGCGAATGATGGAGTCGACGTCCTTGCCCACGTAGCCCACCTCGGTGAACTTGGTGGCCTCGACCTTGATGAAGGGCGCGTCGGCCAGTCGCGCGAGGCGGCGGGCGATCTCGGTCTTGCCCACGCCCGTGGGGCCGATCATGAGGATGTTCTTCGGCGTGATCTCGTGGCGCAGCTTGTCGTCCACCTGCTGGCGGCGCCAGCGGTTGCGCAGGGCGATGGCCACGGCGCGCTTGGCTGCCGGCTGGCCGACGATGTGGTTGTCGAGCTCGGAGACGATCTCCTGGGGGGTCATGGACATGGTCAGAGCGCTTCCACCGTGTGGTTCATGTTCGTATAAATGCAGATTTCTCCGGCGATCGCCAGCGATTTGCGCACGATCTGCTCGGCCGAAAGCTCGGTGTTCTCGATCAGCGCCTTGGCCGCCGACTGGGCATACGCGCCGCCCGAGCCGATGGCGATCACGCCGTCCTCGGGCTCAAGCACGTCGCCGTTGCCGGTGATGATGAGGGAGGTGGTGGCGTCGGCCACTGCGAGCATGGCCTCGAGCTTGCGCAGCACGCGGTCGGTGCGCCAGTCCTTGGTGAGCTCGACCGCGGCGCGGGTCAGGTGCCCCTGGTGCTTCTCGAGCTTGGCCTCGAAGCGCTCGAAGAGCGTGAAGGCGTCCGCCGTGGCGCCCGCGAAGCCGGCAAGCACCTTGCCGTGATAGAGGCGGCGCACCTTGCGCGCCGTGCCCTTGATGACGATGTTGCCGAGAGTGACCTGCCCGTCCCCGCCGATGGCGACCTGGTCGCCCTGGGGGGTCTTGCGGCGCACGCTCACGATGGTGGTGCCGTGAAACTGTTCCATCGCAGCCATCTGGGGGTGGCCGAAGGCAATGCAACCCGTGCGGGGGCCGGCCGATCCCTTAGTTTTTTCTAACCGCCACGGTCGCGTGATCGGCAATGCCTACCAGGTTGAACAGCGCCGCAATCAGCCGGTGCGCATCGACGAACTGCACGCGCTCGCCGTTGGCATCGCGCGCGCGCACCCAGCTCAGCAGCGTGCCCGCCGCCGCGAGGTCCATGCGCAGCAGCGCGGCGCACGAGATGACGGGCGCGGTGGTGTGGCGCAGGTCGTGGTCCAGCCGCTGCCAGTTCGACAGCGACTCGCCGCGCAGGTCGCCCGCCAGCGCGGCAAAGCCGCTGTCGGTGGACGGGAAGCTCTCGGAGTCGCCGCCGACCGACAGCAGCGACCACACCGAGCTGGGCCGGCTCGCGGGCGGCGCGGCCAGCGAGGTGCATTCGCCCTTCGGGTCCTGCCAGGCGGGCGGCGACACCTCGTAGGTGATGCAGTAGTTGAGCGCCACCAGCTCGAAGTCGTCGGGCAGGTGCATCAAGCGCAGCGCCGCGAGGTGCAGCTGCCACCAGACGTCGTCGGTGCCGCGCTCGTTGTTGGGCGCGGCCTCGGCCAGCACGGCCAGCAGCTGCGCCGAGCCCATGAAGCGAAGCTGCACCGGCGAATCGGCCCAGTGGGTGAACAGCACGCGCAGCGGCGCGGCAGCCTCGGGCTCGACGGCATGAAGCCCGCGCCAGTCGAGCGTCCAGACCGAGCCGGCCTTCGACAGCGCCCGGGTGAGCTCCATCAGGCCCTCGCGTCCCAAGCGCGTGGGGCAGGTCCAGTCGGCCTGGCCGTGGGCGCCCTCGGCAGCCACCCCGGCGGCGTCCTCGCTGGCGGTGACGGCCTTGACGCTGCGGGCCAGCTCTTCCAGGGAAACCCAGTCGGGGCCCATGCGCCGCATGCGCTGCGCGTAGCGCATGCGGGCGGCGGCGAACTTGGCGGCATCGCCGGTCGCGCGGTACAGGTCGAAGAGCGCGCGCCAGCGGTTGTCGTCGCGCTCGTTGGTTGCGTCGGTCGCGCTCTCGACGGGAGACACGCTGTCGGGCGGGGAAGCCAGGGCCTGCAGCAGGATCGCCTCGGCGCCCGTGTCGTCGCCGTGCGCGAAGCGGATCACCGCTTCCTCGAGCGCGCCGTCGTGCGCAAGGCGCGACGACAGCAGCGGCACGCCTTCGGCCACGGCCGGAGCGGCGGCGCCGGTCGGAGTCACCGCCGCGGCGGGCAGGGCCTCCGCGGGCTCGGAGAGCAGCTCGTCGGTGTGCACCGGCGGCAGGGTTTCCGCGCCAGCGTCGGGCGGCGGATTGACCAGCGTTTCGCCGTTCGGCCCCCGCCCCTTCCACCACTGCTGCGACATCTGCTGCTCGATCTCGTCGATCTTCTTGAGCGTGAGCGCGCGGCCCTCCGACCTTTCGGAGGAGCTGTTGATGTTGAACGAGGACGGCGTGACCGTCGCCTCGAAGGCATGCGCGGCGGCCTCGCGCTGGCGCAGCTTGCGCAGCATGTCGAACTCGCGCCGGCGCACGAAATCGTTGCGCTGGCGCCGCTCGATCATCTCCTTGAGCATCTCCCGGCTGTAGGTCTGCGCGGGCAGCGAGGAATCCGAGGGCGCGGCGGACGCAGGGGCATCCAGCTCCGACCAATCCTTCAGGGGATTGCGGACAAACTTGGCCACCTTGGACAGAAGGCGGCCCGATTCTTCCTTTGGCATTCGGCGAAGGCTATCGAAGAGAAGACGCTGGCGTTTATCTACCTTGTGCTCGCTTCAGTCCCCGAACATCTTCTGCTTGAGTTCGCGGCGCTGCTGCGCCTCGAGCGAAAGCGTCGCGGTCGGGCGGGCCAGCAGGCGGCCGACGCCGATGGGCTCGCCGGTCTCGTCGCAGTAGCCGTAGTCGCCGGCGTCGATGCGCTGGATCGACTGCTCGATCTTCTTGAGCAGCTTGCGCTCGCGGTCGCGGGTGCGCAGTTCCAGGGCGTGCTCTTCCTCGATGGTGGCGCGGTCGGCCGGGTCGGGCACGACCACCGTGTCTTCACGCAGGTGCTCGGTGGTCTCGCCGGCGTTCTCGAGGATGCCGCGCTTGAGTTCTTCGAGCTTCAGGCGGAAGAACGCCATCTGCTTTTCGTTCATGTACTCGTCGTCGGGCATGGCGATGACTTCGGCATCGCTCAGTTCGGCGGGCGACTTGGTTTTCCAGTTGTTGGCCAGTTTCGGATCTTTCTTGATGGCGAGGGGCGGCGGAGGCACCAGCGCGTTGGAATGGCTTTGCGAGAAAGTGGACTTGGCGGCCGTCGATGCCACCGACTGCGGCATCGAGGGGACGGTCAGTTGCGACAGCCGGGACACGCGGCCACCACGCGCGGCGGGAGCGGGCGTGGCGGTTTGGGCGGGCATCGAGGGTGTCGCCGGGGCGGAGGTGGAGGCGGCAGCCGTTTTTTTCATGGGGATCGGGGGGCAGAAGGAACGGCAGCAGGGCGGCCGACGGGTTTGGATGACGATGAGCCCGCGCCCGCGGTCTTGGTGGCGGCAGTTGCAGGCTTGGCGGACTTCTTTGTCGCAGCGGTCGCGGCTTTGGCCGGTGGTGCTGCGGGCTTTTTGGACGGCGCGCTCTTCTCGCTCTTCTCCTTGGTCGCGGAACCGGAAGCCTTCGCGGCCGCAGGTACAGCCTGCTTCGCAGCCGTCGCCTTCTTGACGGCGGGCTTGGTTGCTGGCGTGGCCTTGGCGGCGGGTTTCTTCACGGTGACTGGCTCCTTGGACGAACTGGAACGCGCTTTCACTGGGTGTCTCCTCCCATGGAGGCCCGTTGCGGCTTTCAGGCCGCACAGGCCCCCGTTGTCGGGGTGCCCGCCAAGTGGCGAACCCCGGGGTTATACCCCCGAAAGCCCGCCAGAAACGTACGGCGCCCCGTGCCGGAAGTCACATCTTGTCCCTGGGAGCAGGACGTGGCTTGCGAAACAGGCGCGCGATTGTATAGAGAACTCGACGGCGCGGGACATGTTCCGGCATGCCGTCCGACTCCGTTAGCATCGCCCGGCGCCGCCGGAGGGGGTGGCGCGCGGGCCCCGGCCTTTGTCCATATGGCGCAGGGGGCCTATCCGATCATTCCGATCAATCGCAAGACAGACACAAGAAAGCAACAAGCCTTGAACAAGAAAGCAGTTTTGGGAGTCCTGGCCGCGGCCATCGCCGTCGCCTACGGCGGCAGCACCTGGTGGGCCGGGTCGCAGATCAAGTCGCGCTACGACACCGCCCTGGACGAGCTGCCCAAGCAGACCGCGCTGGTGCGCGTGACCGAGCGCAAGTACGAACGCGGCTTCCTGGGCGCCGTCAGCACCGTCACGCTGGAAATCGGCTGCGCGGCCGATGCGGCCGCGCCGGCCGCCAGCCAGCCCACCGCTGGCCAGGACGAAGAGGAAAAGGAAGACGGCGAGGAAGACGACACCCCCGCCATCAAGCCGCCGAAGCAGCTGCGCCTGACCATCCGCGACACCATCCACCACGGCCCGCTGGCCGGCGGCACGCTGGCGGCCGCCGTCATCGACAGCGAACTGGTGCTCGACGACAAGGCGCAGGCCGAGGCGAAGAAATTCTTCGGAGAGGCCAAGCCCGTGTCGGCCCGCACCAAGGTCGGCTTCGACGGCGGCTTCACGAGCGACCTGACGGTCGCGCCCGTCAAGCTGGCCGAGGACGGCAAGGGCCGCCTCGACTGGCAGGGCCTGCAGGCCCGCGTGCAGGTGAACGCCGCACGCACCCAGGCGCACTACGACCTGAGCATGCCCGGCCTGGACTTCAACGAAGTGCGCCGCGGCGTGACCATGAAGATGGGCAAGCTCACCGCCAAGGCCGACATGGACAGCAGCGCCGGCTGGTTCCTGGCCACCGGTAAGAGCGAGGGCCGGCTCGACTCCCTGGAATTCACCGTCAAGAAGAAGGCGGCCGAGGACGGCTCCGAGCCGCCGAAGGCGCTGCCGGCCATCGTGCTGCAAGGCATCGACCTGGTGGGCGACGCGAGCATCAAGGACGGCCTCTACGCCTCCACCGGCACCCTCAAGGGCACCGGCAAGATCGGCGAGACCAAGATCGACAAGTTCGAGCTGACCAGCGGCGCGCGCCGCATCCACGGCGCCGGCTACAAGAAGCTGGCCGACGCCTGGATGCAGTCCAGCGCCGCCAACAGCTGCGGCAAGGGCGGCAGCAAGGCTTCCCAGGCGGCGATGCAGGCGCTGTTCGAGCAGCTCACGCCCGACCTCAAGGCCATGGCCAAGTACGCGCCCGAGGCCGGCATCGACAAGCTGCTGGTCGAGATCGACGGCAAGCGCGCCGAGCTCGGCTACTCGGCCGGCATGGCCGGCGTGACCGACGAAGACCTGCAGCTGCCGGGCACGGCGCTGATGATGAAGCGCGGCGTGCTCAAGGCCCACGCGCGGCTGCCCATGAAGTGGCTCGAGAAGCTGGCCGAGACCGGTGCCGAGAGCGGCCAGACACCGCCGCCCGAAATGGTGGCCGGCCTGGTCGAACAGGGCGAGCAAAGCGGCTTCGTGAAGCGCGACGGCGACGACGTCACCACCCAGGTCGAGTTCAGCGAGGGCAACCTGAAGGTCAACGGCCAGCCGCTGGGCGGAGCGCCCGGCATGAACGGCTCGGGCAAGTAAGCCGCCCTGCCCCAACGAAAAACGGCGCTGGCCTCGCGGGCCAGCGCCGTTTTTGTTTTTGCTTCAGGAAGCCTTCAGCGGCTCTTCAGGTCAGACCAGGCACTGCTCCAGGCCTTGTTCCAGGATCTCGCGCGGCAGCTCGATGCCGATGAACACCATGCGGCTCTGGCGCGCCTCGTCCTTGCCCCATTCCGGGCCCAGGTCGCTGCCCATGAGCTGGTGCACGCCCTGGAAGATCACCTTGCGCTCGGTGCCCTTCATGTTCAGCACGCCCTTGTAGCGCAGCATGCGCGGGCCGTAGATGTTGACGATCGCGCCCAGGAAGTCTTCCAGCTTCGCCGGGTCGAACGGACGATCGGCCTTGTAGACGAAGCTCTTGACGTCGTCGTCCACGTGGTGATGGTGGCCATGGCCTTCGTGCTTGTGCGAGGGGTGGTCGCAGTGCTCGCCGTGCTCGTGGTCATGGTGGTGGTGATCGTGGTCGTCTTCCTTCAGGAAGTCGGGGTCGATGTCGAGCTTGGCGTTCAGGTTGAAGCCGCGCAGGTCGAACACGTCCTTCAGCGGCACCTCGCCGAAATGCACCTTCTGCTGCGGCGCGCGCGGGTTCATGTGCTTCAGGCGGTGGATTAGCGCATCGGTCTCCTCGGCCGCGACCAGGTCGCTCTTGCTGATGAAGATCTGGTCGGCAAAGCCCACCTGGCGGCGCGCTTCCTGGCGGTCGTTGAGCTGCTGCGGCGCGTGCTTGGCGTCCACCAGCGTGAGGATCGAGTCGAGCAGGTAGCTCTCTGCGATCTCGTCGTCCATGAAGAAGGTCTGGGCCACGGGGCCGGGGTCGGCCAGGCCGGTGGTCTCGATCACCACGCGGTCGAAGTCGAGCAGGCCCTGGCGCTTCTTGGCGGCCAGCAGCTGCAGCGCCTCGCGCAGGTCTTCGCGGATGGTGCAGCAGACGCAGCCGTTGCTCATCTGCACGATCTGCTCCTTCGACTCGGTCACGAGGATGTCGCTGTCGATGTTCTCCTCGCCGAACTCGTTCTCGATGACCGCGATCTTCTGGCCGTGGGCCTCGGTCAGGATGCGTTTGAGCAGCGTGGTCTTGCCCGAGCCGAGAAAGCCGGTGAGGATGGTCGCGGGAATGAGGGCCATGGGGAATGTGCTCCGGAAGCGGAAAACGGGAAATGGGGGCCGTGGAAGGCGCGGCCCGGCAGTTTAGCCAATGCCACTGAGTTGCGTTGGCGGCAGGGTCAAGCCCCGTTTCAGGCAGGCTTCCTGACCACCACCAGCCCCTTGAGGTACTCGCCTTCCGGGAATTCGATGGTCATCGGGTGGTCGGGCGCGGCACCCAGCCGTTCGGCGATGTAGCCGTCCACGCCCGCGTCCAGCCCCGCCGAGGCCACGATCTTGTGGAACAGGTCGGCGCTGATGCCGCCCGAGCACGAGAAGGTCAGCAGCACCCCGCCCGGCTCCAGGATCTTGAGCGCGAGCCGGTTGATGTCCTTGTAGGCCCGCGCGGCCCGCTCGGCATGCGCCACCGTGGGCGCGAACTTGGGCGGGTCGAGCACGATGGCGTCGAAGGTGCGGCCCTGGTCGATGAACTCGCGCAGCACGGTGTTGACGTTGGCGTCGAGGAACTCGGCCTGAATTCCCTTCCCCCCGAAGCCGTTGAGCGCCAGATGCCCCCGCGCGCGCTCCAGCGCCGGCAGCGAGGAATCGACCGACACCAGCTCCGCGCCTTCGAGCGCGCCCGCCGCCTTGAGCCCCGCCAGCGCCGCCACCGTGAACCCGCCCGTGTAGCAGAAGCAGTTCAGCACGCGCCTGAATCGACGGTGCTGCGCCAGCTCGGCAAAACGCTGGCGGCTGTCGCGCTGGTCGAGGTAGAAGCCGGTCTTGTGGCCGGTGGCGATGTCCAGCGACAGCTTCCAGCCGTGCTCGCGGATGACGATCTCGGTCGGCCCTTCGCCGCGCAGCCAGCCGGTGACCGGCTTCAGGCCCTCGCGCTCGCGGCCGCTCGCGTCGGAGCGCTCGTAGAGCTTCGAAAGGCCCGTGGCCTTGAGCAACGCATCGGCCAGCACGCCCTTCCACCGTTCCACGCCGGCCGAGAGGAACTGCGCCACCAGCGTGTCGCCGTAGCGGTCGACAATCAGCCCCGGCAGGCCGTCGGCCTCGCCGTGCACCAGCCGCACGCCGTCGCTCTGCAGATCGAACAGGCCCCGCGCGGCCACGGCGCGGGCGCACAGCGAAGCGAGGAAGGCCGCGTCGATGCGCTGCGTCTCGTTGAAGCTCCAGGCCCGCGCGCGGATCTTGGATTCGGGGCTGAAGGCGGCCCATGCGAGAAAAGTGCCGTCGTGCGACTCGACGCGCACCGTCTCGCCGGAATCGGCGCCGCCGCGCGCGATGGCGGATTCGAACACCCAGGGATGGCGGCGCTGCAGCGAGCGCTCCTTGCTGGGTTTGAGGCGAAGGGTTTTCATTGTTTCTTGTCGCTTACTTGTCTTTGTCTTCGCGGGCCTTGGCCCGCGGATGTGCCGCGTCGTAGACCTTGGCCAGGTGCTGGAAGTCCAGCCGCGTGTAGACCTGCGTGGTCGCGATGCTGGCATGGCCCAGCAGCTCCTGCACCGCGCGAAGGTCGCTGCTGGACTGCAGCACGTGGCTCGCGAAGGAATGGCGCAGCATGCTGCGGATGCACCGGCGCCGCGAGGCCGGCCTTCAGGCTGCGCTCGCGCAGCAGCTTCCACACCGCTTGCGACGACATCCGCATGCCCTTGGCGCTGATGAAGAGTGCACCGGCGGCCTGCGGGTCGTGCAGCCGGGCGGTGGTGAGCCCGGGGCAGTCGCCGCGCACCGCGAGCCAGTCGCGCAGCGCTTCGCCCGCCTTGCTGCCGATGGGCACGATGCGGCGCTTGCTGCCCTTGCCGAGCACGCTGGCCTCCATCGCATCGAGATCGACCCAGCCGCGCGCCGTGGCGCTGGCCTGTGCATCGAGCCCGGTGAGCTCGCTCACGCGCAGGCCGCAGCCGTACAGCACCTCGACGATGGCGCCGTCGCGCGTTTCGGTCCAGGGATCGGCCTCGGGGTCGTAGAGCTCTGCAAGCCGCACCGCGTCGTCCACGCCCAGGGCCTTGGGCAGCGGCCGGCCGGCCTTGGGCGCGTGCACGTCCTGCACCGGGTTGAAGCCGACCAGCCCTTCGTGCCCCAGCCAGCGGTAGAAGCTGCGCCAGCACGACAGCACAAGCGCGATGCCGCGCGGCTCGCGTCCGGCGCTGTGCAGCTGCGCCATCCAGCGGCGGATGTGGGCGGTCTGCACGCGGTCCAGCGGCAGCTTCGCCTCGGCGGCGTGCTCGCGCAGGGACTGCAGGTGGAAGGCGTAGAGCTCCACCGTGCGCGCCGCGAGCCGGCGCTCGACGCACACGTGCTCCAGGTATTTCTCGATCCAGTCCGTGGGAGTCGGCGGGGTGGACGCGACCGGCTCAGAAGAGATAGCCATGGGCCGCATTGTTGATGATGGCCGCCGGCTCGCGCAATGCGCCCTTGAACACCATGCCCCAAGTGCGCCAGCAGGAGGTGGGCGCCGCGGCGTACTGGACGTCGAAGCTCTTGTCGAAGCCGCTAATCTTCACCAGCCGCTCGGTACGCCACAGGTGATAAGGCTCCGACACGATCACCACGCTTCGGACACCCGCCAATTGCAGGACCGGCGTCGACAGCGCCAGGTTCAGGCGCGTGGATGTCGAAGCCCGCTCGAGCAGCATCGGACCGGTGAAACCCTCGGCCATCGCATGCTGATGCATGACTTCAGCCTCGATGCGCCCATCTTCCGAGTCGACGCCGCCGGTGAACACGAGCTGCCTGACGACGCCGGCCTGCGCCAGCGCGATACCCGTGTCGACCCGCCCTGTGAGACAGGGGTTCGGCTTGCCATGCAGATAGGCCCGGCTACCCAGGATCAGCGCGGCGTCGGCCGGGCGTTGCGGCGGGTTCGCCAGCAGCTCCGCGGCGCGATGCCAAGCCACCGCCCAGGCAACCACGTATGCCAGAGCCACAACCGCCAACCCACAAGCCAACGCGACCTGCCAGGGCCGCCGCAACCAGCGCGGACGTTTCAAGGACGCAGCCGCGAAAGCGCGCCCGAGGCCAGCTCGGCGATGCGCTCGAGAAAATCGGTGCCCATTTCGGCGTTGAAGCGCTGCGCGTCGGGCGAGGCCAGCACCAGCAGGCCGAAGGCCGGCGACTCGGGGCCGGGGCGCAGCGGGATCAGCGCGATCGACATCGCAGACTGCGGCTCGGGCAGCCAACTGGAGGCCTCGAAGCCCGAGTTCAGCCCGCAGTAGGGCGAGGTCAGCGAGGTGGCCAGCGCCTTCACGTCGTCGCTCACCCACTGGGCGTAGGCCTCGTTGAGGTACTCGCCGCTGCAGTCCCACACCTTGATCGCCGTCTGCGGCACCAGGAAGAGCGACTGCAGGTCGACCGCGATGCGGTACGGCAGGCTGCGCGGGTCGCGCGTGGTCAAGAGGCCCGTGGTCCAGCGCTGCAGGCGGTCGGCGATGACGACGTTCTCGGTGCCGTGGCGCATCATGTCCATCAGGCGATGCTCCAGCGCCTTGATCTTCTCGCGCAGCATCTCGGCCTGGCGCTCCTGCAGGCTCACGGCGCGGTTGCCGTGCGGGCTGGTGAGCTGCACCTGCGCCAGCAGCTGGGCATGGCGCTCGAAGAAGTCGGGCGTGTTCGCCAGGTAGTTGGCGATGTCGTCTTCGGTGATCGGGTTCATGGCGTTGGCGTCGTTGTTGTTGCTCGTGAAGTTGGTCATGGCAGCTCCGGCACCTCGATGTCTCCCTCGAAGACCGTGACGGCCGGCCCGGTCATCAGCACCGGCTGGCCCTCCCCCTGCCACTCGATCGTCAGCACGCCGCCGTGCGTCTGCACGTCCACGCGGCGCTCCAGCAGCCCGAGGCGGATGCCCGCCACCACCGCCGCGCAGGCGCCGGTGCCGCAGGCCAGCGTTTCGCCGGCGCCGCGCTCGAACACCCGCAGCCTGATGTTGGAACGGTCGACCACCTGCATGAACCCGGCGTTCACCCGCTGCGGAAAGCGCGGATGGTGCTCGATCTGCGGGCCCTGCTCGGCCACGGGGGCGGTGTCGACGTTGTCCACCACCTGCACCGCGTGCGGATTGCCCATGGAGAGGACGGCTACGGAAACGATGGCGCTGCCGGCGCGGGTGCCGAGGGCCAGGTGCCACTTGTGCCAGCCGCCTTCGGGCTGGGGGTCGAGACCCGCGGGGTCGAAGGGCACGCGGGCCGGTTCGAAGATGGGGGCGCCCATGTCGACCGTCACGCGGCCGTCGTCGCCCACGCGGGGTTCGATCACGCCGGAGAGGGTCTGCACGCGCACCTGCTTCTTGCCGGTCAGCTGGTGTTCGCTGACGAAGCGCATGAAGCAGCGCGCGCCGTTGCCGCACTGCTCCACCTCGCCGCCGTCGGAGTTGTGGATCACGTACTGGAAGTCGATGCCTTCGCCCGGTGAAGGCCGCACCGTGAGGATCTGGTCGGCGCCGACGCCGAAGTGGCGGTCGGCCAGAAAGCGGTATTGCGCGGCGCTGAGGCCCAGCGTGCCGCGCGTTTCGTCCAGCACGACGAAATCGTTGCCGGCTCCCTGCATCTTGGTAAAGCGGATTCGCATCCCGGGATTATCGCCACGGGCATCGCCCCTGGCGACCGGAGGCTCAAGCCCTCCCCTGCAGCGCCGGGAAGCGATGCGCCCCTGGCGTCGCTGACCAGGGGCCGGCTGTCTCGGCGACCGAGCAGGAGGCCGAGGGCACGGCAGGTTTCGTGCTTCGATCAGCCTTCGTGCGCACCGAACATGGTCTTGGCGTAGGTCACGCCCAGGCCGTAGGCGCCGCCGACCTTCTTCGCGATGCCGGTGGTCAGCTCGTAGGTCTCGCCGCGGGCCCAGTCGCGCTGCAGTTCCAGCAGGTACTGCAGCGAGGTCATCGGCTGCGCGCCGGCCTGCACCATGCGTTCCATCGCGCGGTTGTGCGCCTCGCTCGACACGTCGCCGCAGGCGTCGGCGATCACGTACACCTCGAAGCCCTGGTCGAGTGCCGACAGCGCCGGGCCCACGATGCACACGCTGGTCCACAGGCCCGCCAGCACGATGCGCGGCTTGCCGATCTGGTTCACGCGCTCGATCACGGCGGCGTCTTCCCAGGTGTTCATCGAGGTGCGATCGAGCATCTTCTGGCCCGGGAAGGCGTCGGTGATCTCGCTGAACATCGGGCCCGAGAAGCTCTTCTCGGCCACCGTCGTGAGGATGGTCGACACCCCGAAGCCCGCCGCCGCCTGCGCCACCAGCGCGGCGTTGTTGCGCAGGTTCACGGCGTCGATCGAGTGCGTGGCGAAGGCCATCTGCGACTGGAAGTCGATCATCACGAGCGTGTGATCGGTGGGCTTGAGCAGCTTGGAACCGGCGGTAGGGGTGGCTTTGACGGACATGTGAAAACTCCTGCGGGTTGGTTGAATGTTCGATCTGATTCACAATCGCTTCGGGAGAGAAATCTCCTTGGCATGGAACGAATCATCGCGGGCCGCGAGGCTGTCATTGACGAAACTTTTTATCTTCAATGATCGAATTTTTCGAACACTTCTTCCGCCCCCTTTCCATCCCCTTCCATCCCTCCGATTCCCGCCAGGCAGTGCCCGTGGGCAGCCTCGAGTTCGCCTTCTGCGTGGCGCCCGCGCACCCGCTCACGCACCCGGGCCGGCCAGCCGCATCACGGATGAGCTGAAGCGCGGCACGCCAATCGAGCGGATCACCCGCAAGCGGATACCGGCGCTGCTGCCGCGGCCGGCCTTTTGAAGATGCGGGGAGCGCTCAGCCCGCCGCGCGCAGCTTGTCCAGCGCCCGGTCGAGGAACGCGAGCCGGTCCTGGCCCCAGAAGCGCTCGCCGTTCAGGATGAAGGTCGGCGCGCCGAACACGCCCGCTTCGACCGCCTCGGCGCTGTTGGCGCGGTACATCGCCAGCACCTCGGCCGACTGCTCCATCGCCTGCAGCGAAGCGCCGTCGTAGCCGTTCTCGTCGGCCACGGCGATACGCACCTCGGCCTTCGAGGTGTCGCGCTCCTCGGCCCACAGGGCGCGCAGCAGCGCGTGAGACAGCGGCTGCGCGTCGAGGCCCCGCAGCTGGGCGGCGATCACCATCCAGCCCGGGTACTTGTTCCAGTTGGGATCGGTGGGCGCGCCCTTGGGGTAGTGCGCGGGCGCCAGGTTCATCGGCATGCCGAGGTAGTCGCTCCAGCGTGCGAGTTCGAGCGCGTGGTAGGTGCGGCGCGGCTCGGGCCGCGTCTTCAGCGGAATGCCGCCGGTCTGCGGCACCACCGCCTGGAAGTCGTAGGGCTTGAGCGTGAGCCGCACGTGGTGGCGGCGCACGATGTCCTGGAGCTGCGGGCCGCCGAGGTAGGCCCAGGGAGAGGAGAGGCTGTAGTAGCAGTCGAGCGCGATCATGTTTCGATTATCTTCAGCGCATGCCCGCCCTCGCCGCGCCTTCCACCCTTCTCCCCTCGGGGTCTGCGCGGGACATGACGGCGCGATGAAGTTCCCGGCCTTTCTCTTCTCGCTGTTCCTCTCCAGGCTCGCCGACCAGATCCTGCTGTTCCTCGTGCCGCTGGTGGTGTTCCAGGTGACGCAGGACGTGGCCTGGTCGGGCTATGCCTTCGCGGCCGAGACGCTGCCGCGTTTCCTGTCGTTCCCCGTCTGCGGCGCGCTGTGCGACCGCGTGTCGCCGCTGAAGCTGCTGCGCGGCAGCCAGATTCTTCGCGCGCTGGTCTGCGTGCTCGGCGTGCTGGCCAACGAGGCGATCGGCGGCATCGGCTGGCTGGTGGGGCTGTCGGCGGTATGCGGCGTGCTCACTACCCAGGGCGTGATGGCGCGCGAAGTGATGCTGCCGCAGATCGCCACGCAGCACGGCTTCGACAAGGTGCTGGCCTATGCGCAGACAGCCGAGCAGACCGGCACCGTGCTCGGCCCGCTGGTGGCCGCGGCGCTGTTCGCGCTGTGGCCGTGGCAGGCGGTGGTCGGCGCGGCGGCCGGCTTCTTCCTGCTGGCCGACGCTGCCACCTCGTATTGGCGCCGCGGCAACCCCGTGCGGTTGCACGAGCCGCAGGGCGCGCCGGGCCACTTCCTGCAACCCATCGTCACGGCCGTCGGCCACGTGCTGCGGCTGCCGGGGCTGCTGCGCCTGACCATGCTCACCTCTGGCGTGAACCTGATGCTGGGCACCACGCTCGCATCCGCGGCCGCGATGGTCACCGGGCTGCACCAGCGCTCCGCCACCTACTACGCCTGGCTGCAGACGCTCGGGGCCGTGGCCACCATCGCGATCCTGCTTGCGATCATCCGCGGGTCGATACCGCTCAGGCGCATGGGCGTCACCGCCTATGCACTGATCCTGGCCGGCGGACTGCTCACGGCCGCGAGCACCAGCCACTGGGGCTATGCGGCCGGCTTCCTGCTCGTCGTCGGCTTCGACAAGATGTTCAGCATCTACATCCGAATCCACAGGCAGCGGATCATTCCGGCGCACGACTACGGCAAGACCACCGGCGTGATCGTGCTGCTGAACAACCTCACGCAGCCGCTGGCCGGGCTGATCGTCGGCGCGTTCGCCGATGCGGCGCGCACGCGCGGGGTGATCTTCTCGGTGTGCCTGCTGGTGGCGGCGATCGGCGTTGCCGCCGCCACGAAGAGCGGGAAGAGCAGGAGCGCCGGCCCATCGCCACCTCCAGGCAGTCCGTAGCTTCAGCATTCCTTCAGCACTGCTTCAGCGCGTGCCAAGCTTGGGTTTCTATCGTGCCTGAGGGCCGCTGCAGGGGGCAGCGGCCGACTTCGATCAGGGTACGACATGAACTCTCGGGACTTGCGCTCCTCGCCTTCGACTTTCGCCCGGCCATCCGAAAGCCGGCGGGCCTGGCGGCTCGGCCTTTGCGTCAGCACCGCCGCGGCGCTGGCTGCGTGCGGCGGCAGCAACAGCGGTGGTAGCAACTTCGGCATTGGCATCGGCAATGGGGTTGGCAGCAGCAGCGGGCCCGGTGTGCAGGAAAGCGCCGCTCCGGGCAACAGCTACAAGGCCGGGATCCGCCGCACCGCCCACGGCATTCCCCATATCGAGGCCGATGACGAGAAGGGCATCGGCTACGGCGTGGGCTATGCGTACGCGCAGGACAACTTCTGCGTGCTTGCGGAGCACTTGGTCACCGTGCGTGGCGAGCGCTCCCGGTACTTCGGCGAAGGGGCCCTGCCCGCATCGGGGCAAGGCACGCTGCCCGCCAATGTTTCCTCCGACCTGTTCTATCGCCAGCACAACGACGACGCCAGCCTGCGCACGGCCTGGAGCGCCTACAGCGAACCGGTCAAGGCGATGTTCAAGGGCTTTGCTGCGGGCTACAACCGCTACCTGCGCGAAACGGGGGCGGCGGGCTTGCCGGAAAGCTGCAACAACAAGACCTGGGTGCGCGCGGTGGAAGAGGCCGACCTCGTGCGCCTGATGCGCGACTACGCCGCGCTCAACGGACTGGCCGACACGGCGCCCTTCCTGGCCCAGGCTTCGCCGCCCGGACGCGCGGGCAGTGCCGCAAAGACTGCGCCGCAGCCGTCGGAGCAAGCCTCGCAGACCGCGCTGCTGGCCATGGTGGGCAAACCCAGCACAGGCAGCAATGCGATGGCCCTGGGCAGCGACGCCACAGCCAACGGCCAAGGCCTGGTGCTGGGCAACCCGCACTTTCCGTGGGCCGGCGTGCTGCGCCTCTATCAACTGCACCTGACCATTCCGGGCCGCATGGACGTGATGGGCGCAAGCCTGCCCGGCCTGCCGATCGTGGGGATCGGCTTCACGCGCGACTTTGCCTGGACACACACCACCAACACCGCCGCGCGCCTCACCCTGCACCAGCTGCGCCTGGACCCGGCGGACCCCACGCGCTACATGGTGGACGGCAAGAGCAAGGCCATGGAGCGCAAGGTATCGAAGGTCGACGTGCTGGAATCCGACGGGCGCATCGCCGCGCGCGAGCACGCCTACTACGCGACCGACTTCGGCACGGTCATCGCGCTGGGGCCGCTGCGCTGGGACAGCCAGTACGCCTACACCGTGCGCGACGCCAACACCGACAACCACCGACTCGCCGACCAGTGGCTGGCCATGAACCAGGCCCGCTCGCTCGACGAGCTGAAGGACTCGGTGCTGCGCATCGTGGGCAACCCCTGGAACAACACCCTGGCTGCCGACGCTGGCGGGCGCACCCTGTTCATGAGCGCGACGCCCACGCCGAACATCTCCGAAGCGATGCTGGCCGGCTGCGAGGTCGCCGGCGCCAACGTTGACCCCGAGGCGCTGAAGAGCCTGCCGGCCCCTTTGCTGCGAGGCGACACCGCGCGCTGCCAGTGGGCGAACGACCCCGCCGCACCGCAGGCCGGCATCTTTGCCGGCAAGTTACTGCCGCTGCTGGAGCGCCACGACTACGTACAGAACTCGAACGACAGCGCCTGGCTGACCAACCCGCAGGCGCCGCTCGAAGGCTTCTCTCCGCTGGTGAGCATCGCGGGCTCCCAGCAGGGCCTGCGCACCCGGCAGGGGCTGGCCTGGCTGCAGGCCACCCTGCAGCCGCGCAACGGCTTGCCCACGCGGCGCGTATCGCAGGACCAGGTCGAGGCCATGGTGCTGGACAACCGCGTGTACCTGGCCGAGCTGGTGCTGGCAGACATGCTTTCCCTGTGCCCGGGCGAAAGCGGCTCGCCGCAAGCCTCGGCCGACCTGAAGCAGGCCTGCTCGGCGCTTCAGGCCTGGGACCGCACGGCGGGCCTCGACGCCGGCATCGGCTACGGCTACCTCGAAGATTTCGCGCTGTCTTTCCTGCGGCAAACGCCGGGCGCCTGGCGCGTGGCGTTCGACCCCGCCGACCCCGTGAACACGCCGCGCGGCCTGCGCGTGGAGCAGCCGGAAGTGGCGGCCCAGGTCCGCGAGGCCATGGAGGCCGCCGTTCGCAACGTCGCCGCGAAAGGCTGGGCTCCCAGCCAGCGCTGGGGCGACATCCAGGGCGCGACGCGCGGCGCCCGGCGCATTCCCGTACCCGGCGGAGACGACGAACTGGGCGTCTACAACATGATGATCAGCGTGGACACCAAAGGGAACGGGCTGCGCGAGGCCGTTCACGGGACCAGCTACCTGCAGTCGGTAGGATTCACGGCACAGGGCCCGCGCGCCAAGGCCTTTCTCGCGTACTCCCAGTCGACCAACCCCGACTCCGCCTGGTTCGCCGACCAGACCGAACGGTTTGCCCGGCGCGAATGGGTGGAACTGCCTTTCACGCGCGCACAGATCGACGCGCAAACGGACACGGCGCTCAAGGTGATTGCCGAATGATCGCTCGGCCAACATCAGCATCAGCACTGGAGATCGACCGATGAAGCCCCTTCCCGCCGCCCTCATGACCCTGGGCGCACTGCTGTGCATGCCAGCGGTCCACGCCCAGCACGCCCACGGCGCGCACCGCCCCCCATCTGAAGCGCCGCAACCCGGGCAAGCCTCCAGCCCTTATGCGGGAATGCAGGACCGCGCCATCAAGGCGTTGTCGGCCCAGCAGCTTTCAGAGCTTCGCGAAGGAAAGGGCATGTCGCTGGCGCTGCCGGCCGAGCTCAACGGCTACCCCGGCCCTTCGCACACGCTCGAACTTGCCGATCGACTGGAGCTGTCGAACGAGCAGGCGCTGCGGGTCAAGACGCTGTTCGCCCAGATGAAGCAGGAAGCGGTGACTGCCGGCGAGGCCGTCATCGAAGCCGAACAGGCGCTGGACCAGCTCTTCAAGTCGAGGCAGGCCACGCCGGACGCCCTCAAGGCCGGCACCACCAGGGCAGCGCTCGCGCAAGGGCGACTGCGAGAAAGCCACTTGCGATACCACCTTGCCGTGGCCGATGTGCTTTCCCCCGCGCAGATTGCGGCCTACAGCCGCTTACGCGGCAATTGACATCCACAACAAAAGAGGCCATCCGGCTCGCAGGAGGAAAAATCTTGAATCGACGAGTATTTGCAGCGGCCTGGTGCGCGGGCCTTCCCGGCGTGATCGTGGTCGCATGGCTTGGCTTGCCCGAGATCCTGGCGGGCAAGGCGCTGCCGGTGCCGATGTGGGTATTGAGCCTGGCCTCGGGCATACAGACCTCTCTGCTGCTGGCGATTGCGGCATTCGCGGGCACCAGACTGGCGCCCGGCGTCGGCCTTCAGGCGCCGGCACTGTCGGCGCTGGCCGAATCGAGGGCGCCATGGAGCGCGCTCGGGAAACAGCTCGTTCCCGGCCTGTGCGGCGGCCTGCTCGGCGGTGCGCTCCTGTGGGCCATCTCGCGCCTTGCGGCCGACGTGGCCGCGCCGCTGCAGGGCGTGACGCTGCCCGCCGTCGTGCGCTTTCTCTACGGCGGCATCACCGAGGAAGTGCTTGTGCGCTGGGGCCTGATGAGCGCGATGGCCTGGGTCTTGTGGCGCGTCGTGCAGCGAGATCGCTCAAAGCCATCGGACTGGGTCTTCTGGGCAGCCATCGCAGGCAGCGCGCTGCTGTTCGGCGCGGGGCACCTGCCGGCGGCCATCGCCATGGCGGGCGCGCCGAGTGCCGGCCTCGTCGTCTACATCGTCGGGGCCAACGCCGCGTTCGGCATGGTGGCCGGCTACCTCTTCTGGCGGCACGGCCTGGAGGCGGCAATGATTACCCACCTCCTGGCCCATGCCGTGCTCATGGCCCTTCAGCCGCAGTAGCCGCGCCTCGTCAGGACGCCTTCCAGAAGATGTAGTCGGCCTGGTACTTCACGATCTCCTTCTGGCCCTTGTTGGCCGGCGTGCAGGCAACGCCCGTGGGCGCCACGCCGCCTTGCAGCGCCACGCGCTGGATGTAGGTCACGCCCGTCATCGCGCCGGTGCCCGTTGCCGGATTTGCCTTGACCAACTGGAACGGCAGGCTCGTCGGGCCCGAAGGCGCCACCGCCAGCTGCGTGGCCGTGAGCTTGGAGCCGTCGTTCGACTCCCACGTGGCCGGCGGGCCGTAGTACTTGCCGACCTGCTTGCCGCCGCGGTCCCACAGCTTGGCGTCGGGGCCGACGAACACCCATTCGGTCTGGCCGGGCGCATTGGCCTTGTCCTTGCACTCGTAGGCGATGTCGCCCTTGCCCACGGTTTCCATGGCGACCTTGTTGCCTGCGGGCACCTGGATGGTCGGCGGCAGGGTCGACTGGTTGAACGCAGGGGCCATGGAGCCTGAAGACATCGAGCCGCATGCGGTGAGCAGTGCAACGGCCGAGGCGGCGCCGAGCGCGGCGATGGGACGGGTGGTGTGCATGAAGGTTCTCCTGGTTGTAGGTAGATGGACGGACGGCAGCAGCTCCTCGCTGCTGGGACCTCTACGCACCGGAGACCGGTTTGGATGCAAAGGGGCGAGAAATTCGTTCGCGCGACTGCGCCAACTGGAAAACTCATTTGCGCCCCCGCGGCTTCCTCGCGCCGAGACGGCGTCCTAGAGTTCGCCGCGAAACGCAGTGAAACGCCGCCAGGCCCCTCCCGGCGCGAAAGAGCCTTCCTTTCATCACATGGCCCCCGGCCGCATAACGGAGACAGACGACATGTTGTTCCCATCGTTCCTTGCCAAGACCTTCGCGCCGCTGGGCGGCATCGCCGTCGCCGCAATGCTCGGCGCCGCTCCCGGCGCGCAGGCGCAGAACGCCTATCCCAGCAAGCCCATCCGCGTGGTCGTGCCATTCCCGGCCGGGACTGCCCCCGACGTCATGGCGCGCTTCTGGGGCGAGCGCCTGTCCCAGCAGGTGCGGCAACCCGTCGTCATCGAAAACCGCGCGGGAGCAGCCACCATCGTCGGCACGCAGGCCGTGGCCGCTGCGCCCGCCGACGGCTATACGCTGCTCTACACCGCCAGCGGCACCGTGACCATCAACCCCTACGCCTACAAGAAGCTGCCCTACCAGCCGGCGGACCTGGTGCCGCTGACACGGATGCTCACCATTCCGCTGGTGGTCTCGGTGCCCGAATCGTCGGCCTACAAGACCCTGGCCGACCTGATCAAGGACGCGCAGGCCCATCCGAAACGGATCAACTTCGCCTCGTATGGCGTGGGCACGGTGCCGCACCTGTCGATGGCCTACTTCGCCAACAGCGCCGGCATTGCGCTCAACCACGTGCCCTACCGCGACGGCGGCATGACCGACCTCGTTGGCGGGACCGTCGACGTGGCCTTCTCGCCCAGCGCCGACGTGCTCCAGTTCATCAAGACCCGCAAGATCAGGCCCCTGGCCGTCTCCAGCAGCAAGCGCCTGGAGAGCCTGCCCCAGGTGCCGACGGTGGCCGAATCCTTTCCCGGGTTCGAGGGAGATTCGTGGCACGGCGTCTTTGCCCTCAAAGGCACGCCGCAACCCGTCCTCGATCTGATTGCCACGACTTCGCGCAAGATCGCCGAGTCAGACGAGTACCGCAAGCAGCTGCGCGAGCTGGGGATGGTGCCCGCCGGCGGGAGCCCGGAGCAGTTTGCCGCGCTCATCGCGGCCGAAGGGCAGCGCTGGGCCAGGGTGGTGAAGGACAACCAGATCACGCTGGACTAGGGATTGTTCACACGACGGCAGGCCATCGGCGACGAGCGGCCGCTGCAAACCAGGCTCCCCCCGGATGGCACGGGGTGCTGGCGCGCAACGGCGGCGAGAGCCTCCTTGAACGAGGCCCCTCGTCAAACGGCTAGCTAGCCTCTGCCCCGCACGACCTGTGCCGCCAACGTCAGCACCGCGAACGCCAGGATCACGCCCACCCCGGGGTAAAGCATCTCCAGCCGAGTCCCGGGCGCAATCGCCGCAGTCAGCACCGCCAGCCCGCAAGCCCCGCCCACCTGCAGCGAACTGTTCAGCAACCCGGCCGCCAGCCCCTGCTCGTCGTCGGCCACGCCGTTCGTGCCCGCCACCATCAGCGCCGAGATGCTCAGCGCGAACCCCAGGCCCCACAGCACCGAAGCCGGCAGCAGCACGCCCCACAGGTCAGGCTCCGGCCCGATGCGCAGCATCAGCAGGTAGCACGGCACGAAGGCCAGCAGGCCGACCATCAGCACGCGCGTCACGCCGAAGCGGCTGATGAGCGCGCCGATCTTCGGGCCGATGAGCACCACCATCAGCCCCGCCGGCAGCAGCACCAGCGCCATCTGCCACGGCTTCCAGCCCTGGATGTTCTGCAGGTACAGCGCGATCAGGAACTGGAAGCCCATCGCTCCGCCGTACAGCAGCGCGGCGCTGATGTTGGCGGCCACCAGACCGCGGTTGCGGAAGATGCCCAGCCGCACCAGCGGCTCTTGCACCGTGCGCTCGATGACGACGAAAGCCATCAACAGCGCCGCAGCCACCGCGAAGCCGACGACCGTGCGCGGCGACGACCAGCCCGCCTCTTCCACCGACACCACGGTGAACACCATCAGCAGCATGCCGGCCACCAGCGTGACGGCGCCGCCGATGTCGAGGCGCTGCCGCTGCGCTCCTTTCACGCGCGGCGCATCGGGCGGCAGGTAGCGCAGCGCGGCCAGCAAAAGCAGCACCGCGACCGGAATCGGCAGCACGAAGATGTAGCGCCAGTTCAGCGCCGCCAGCAGCCCGCCGATGAGCAGGCCCGACGAGTATCCCGAGGCCTCGAACAGATTGAAGATGCCGAAGGCCTTGTTGCGCGCCGGCCCTTCGGCAAAGGTGGTGGTCAACAACGACATCGCCGCCGGCCCCGTGAAGCCAGCGGCCATGCCCTTGACGAAGCGCGAGACGATCAGCAGCCCCGCGTCGGTAGCGAAGGCGCCGCCCACCGACACCAGCGCGAACACCGCCAGCCCCGCCACCAGCACGCGCCTGCGGCCGAACAGGTCGGCACAGCGTCCGCCCAGCAGCAGAAAGCCGCCGAAGGCCAGTATGTACGCGCTGACCAGCCACTGCGCCGTGGCCGCGCCGATGCCGAAGGCCTGCTGGATCTCGGGGATTGCCACCGCGATCATCGAGATGTCGAGCCCGTCGAGCAGAATCACGCCGCTGAAGATGAGAAGCGCGATCCACATTCGCGCGGGCCAGTGCAGGGGGTCCTTGTTTCTCTCCGTCGCGGCGACAACATCAATAACAACAGCAGCGCCCTCATCGTCAGGGCGCGCGTCGCACGGGTTCAGGCTGGCAGACATTCGATGGCTCCAATCAATCGATCTATCGATTCATTCATGGTTTCTTGATTGGCTCGATCGTCCTGCGCCCGCCTTGCAATGAGAAACGAGTAGTTCTCAACGAACCGTCAAACGGAGCTTGAAGATCGATGGCATCCACGCCGATGACGAACAACAACAACCGCATGCTCCCCGGCACGCGCGCCCTGCGCACCTTCGAGGCGGCCGCGCGGCACCGCAACTTCACACGCGCGGCCGACGAGCTGGGGCTCACGCCCGCGGCCGTGAGCTACCAGATCAAGGAGATCGAAGACCAGCTCGGCGTGGAGCTCTTCACGCGCACCAGCCGGCGCCGTGATGTTCGAAGCCACCGCCGATGCGCTCGACACCCTGCACCGCGCCGCCGGTCGCGCGCGCAAGCTCACGCGCAGCGCGGCGCAACTGCGTGTGTCGCTGAGCGCGCGCTTCGCCACCAACTGGCTGCTGCCGAGGCTGCCGAAGTTCAGGGCCGCCAACCCCGGGCTGGAGCTGAGCTTCGACATCACCGACGAACTGCGCGACTTCGAGGCCGACGACATCGACATCGCCATCCGCTTCGGCACCGGCAGCTATGAAGGCGCGCGCGCCGACCGGCTGTTCGACACACTCATCGTGCCCGTGTGCAGCCCCAGGCTCATCGAGACCGGCCCGCCGCTGAACGAGCCGCGCGACCTGCTTCGCCACGACCTCACGCTCTGCCATGTCGACTGGAAGACCGACACCATGACCTGGCCCGACTGGCGCATGTGGATGGCCGCGGCCGGCGTGGACGACGAGGACATCGACGACAGCCGCTTCGTGGGCTTCACCGATTCGAGCTTCGTGGTGCAGGCCGTGCTGGAAAGCGGCGCCGTGGGGCTGGCAGACCTAGACCTGATCGCGGGCGACCTGGCGCAGGGGCGGCTGGTGCGGCTGTTCGACGTCGGCGTGCGCATGGCGCAGCCGTATGCGTACTACCTGGTGTGTCCGCAGGAGAGCGGCGAGGACACACGGGTCGTGGCATTTCGGGAGTGGATGCTGGGGGAGATGAGAGGTGAACTCGGGCAGCCTGACGATCACGACTGACTCGAAGATCCCCAGCCAACCCTCCAGCCTGAGAGGCGATTTCGTGAATCCTCACTGCCAGGAGACAAATCGACGATGCAGAAGGTCGACCAATCCATAGAGCAAAAGAGAAATCACGACCAGGATGGTGAGAGAAGCGAAAGCAGTAGGAACCTTGAACGAAGACGTCGAAAAAAGGATCAGGTAGCCCAATCCCGTCTCGGCGGCGACGAACTCCGCGACCACCGCGCCAATGATGCTTAGCGTCACGCCAACCTTGAGCGCACCGAATATGAAGGGCGCCGCATAGGGAAGGCGAATCTGAAGGTATTGGCGGCGGATTGGCGCCCGCAGGGACCGGGACAACTCCACCAACTCGGGAGGAACAGCCGAAAGTCCGGTTGCCGTTGCAATCACGATCGGAAAGAAGGTGATGAGCGTCGTGATCACGACCTTGGGCAAGCTGCCCGTTCCGAGAGTCACCACGAGAATGGGCGCGACGGCGATGATGGGCGTGGATTGAATGACCACCAGCCAAGGAAGGACAAGACGGGACAGCAACCTCGACTTGACGATTCCGATGGCCAGAGGGAGTGCGATCAAGATTGCGCAAAAGTAGCCGGTCAATGCGACCGACAGCGTCGTCCAGGCGTGCTCGATCCAGCGATGCAAGTTCATCTCGACCATGCTTGCGCCGATCGCACTGGGCGCAGGCAGTATGAACTGGGGTATTTGTAGCGCCCGACAGGCCAGCTCCCACACCGCCACGACCCCGATGAACACGACGATTGCAAGATGCCGGTCCATGGCTGCTAGCAACAGATTCTTTCTGCGTTCGCTCATCGTCACTCCTTGCCACGGCTGAAAAGTTTGATCCGCATCTCGTTTGCCATGGCATTGAATGCCGGATCGGCAAGCGTATCGATGGTTCTCGGACGCGCGAAGGGCACCTCGATGATCTCCGCGACTCGACCGGGTCGTGCGCTCATGACGACAATGCGGTCCGATAGCAGCAAGGCCTCCTGGATCGAATGCGTCACGAAGACGACCGTCTTCGGACGCTCCGTCCAGATGCGCAGGAGCTCAAGGCTCATCTCGTCGCGAGTCAAGGAGTCCAGCGCCGAGAACGGTTCGTCCATCAACAGGATGTCCGGGTCGTGCAGCAAGGAACGCGCGATGGCGACGCGCTGCTGCATTCCACCCGACAGCTCGCTGGGGTTCCGCTCCGCGAAATCGGCCAGGCCTGTCATCGAAAGCAGGTCGCGTGCGCGTTTCCGGTCACGATCATCGACTCGCCCATGTTTGTGTTTCATGGGAAAAGTGATGTTGTCCACCACATTTGCCCATGGAAGCAGCGTAGGTCGCTGGAAGACCATGCCGATCTCATCGCGAGGCTCCAGGACCGGCATGCCGTAGATCTTGACCTCCCCCTCCGACGGCCGTAGAAGCCCGGCGATCAAGCGCAGGATCGTCGACTTTCCGCAGCCCGAGGGACCAATCAGGGAAACGAACTCGTGGCGGCGCAACTTCAGGTCGACGTTCTGCAGCGCAGTCACCTTGGAGCCGTCGCGGCCGACGAAAGTCTGTCCAACATCGTGGATGCTGATGACATCGTTCATCGGCCGAGCTTCGAAAGGAACGAGCGATCGACCAGGGATTCCGGCTTCACCTTGTCCGGAGGGTAGTTCATGGACCTGGACACCCAGGTCCAGGTTGCCTCGAGAAGCTTCGGCTCGAATGCTCCAAAACCATCGCGTTTCGAAACCGGGTTGTCGATCAGCGGAATGGAGGCACGAAACATCGCCGCAGCCACCTTGGGATCCGTCTCAGGCACTGCCGCCTTGAGATCGGCAGCCGCCTTGTCCGGGTTCTCGATCGAGAAGCGAATGGCCTTGGCCGTCGCCCGCAGGAACTTCGCGAGAACCTCCGGGCGTTCCCTGATCAGCTTGTCCGAAGCGTAGATGCTCATGCCATAGCCGTCCAACCCGTACTTCGACCACTCGATGACCGAGAGCTTCTTGTTGGTCTGCTTCAGGGCTTCGTCGAACTGCGGGACCACGGTTGTCCAATTGATAGTGGCATCCACCCGCCCCTGCGCGAGCATCGGTGCCTGCGCGCTCGGATCGACCTTGACCGTCTTCACCTTGCCGGGGTCGATGCCATTGGCCCGAAGAATGACGGGCCACAGCACGTTGGAGGACGAGAACGTGGGCATTGCCACGGTCTTTCCCGCCAGGTCCTTGAGTTCGTTGACTCCGCTTCCGGCGATGGTGAAGAGCGCGTCGGGTTGCACGGAGTAGACCGACATCACGGCCTTGACCGGGATCGGCGACTCGGCGGCCGCCATCATCAAGGAAGCAAGAGCACCGTTGCAAACGTCCGCAGCGCCAGTCGCAACTTTCGTGATGGCGTCCGAAGATCCCCGGCCTGGAACGACGGATACATCCAGGCCTTCAGCCGCGTAGAACCCTTGCTTGAGCGCGACGTATGCAAAGGCCTTGTCGCCGTTGGGCAGCCAGTCCAGCTGAAAGGTGAGCCGTTCGGCAGCACAGGCCGTGATGGACGCCAGCGCAAGAGAGGTTGCCGTGAGAAATGTCTTGATGTGCATGAGAGAGCTTTCGGTCGGATGTCGAGTGTCTAAGTGCGAGTGGTCGCAGGGACGGTCGCGAGGGCTGCCGCCAACTGCAGCGTCAGCTCTTCGGGATTCGCAAGTTGAGGAACGTGCCCGCAATCCAGTTCGACACGATGTGCGCCCGGAACGAGTGCTTGCATGCACCTTTGCATCACCAGCGGGATGGAGCGATCCTGCAGCGCTTCCACATAGACGCGGGGCACCTGTCCTGCACGCTCGGCGGTCCACTCGACAGAGATTGCCCGGCCGGCCTCCGCCTGGGGCCTGAGCAGGGACGCGGCTCTCCGGGCAGCGCCTTCTTCGCAGTCTTGAAGGAAGAAGGACAGCGCAGCCGCCTCGGGGACGTAGCTGAAGCGGCGATCCGGCGTCCATGCCAGGTGGGGCCCGATGCCGCGAAGATCTTGCCCAGGATGATCGCAGGCTGCCTGCCTGAGCAACTCTGCGTAGGTCAAGCCGGATGGCAGCATCATGCCCGCGAGGTAGACGAGGCACTGGATCTTCCTGGGGATGCGCTCGGCCACCGCGGTCGCTATCAGCCCGCCGCCGCTGTGCCCCACCAGAACGACTCGCTCCCCGACCGACTCGACCTTTGCGACGACATGATCGACATACGCCACCAGGCTTGCCGGACCGGGCGCTCCCCATCCGTTTCCCGGCAGATCCAGTGCGTGCGCATGCCACCCTCTGGCATGCAGACACGGCAACCAGGCGTCGAACGCCCAGCCTCCCTGCCAAGCGCCGTGGATGAGTACGAGATGGCGGTTCATGCTCATCCGTACGTGCGCTTGTAGCAGTTCACGATATGTTGCTCGACCGTGATCGGCTCGTGCTTCGATTCCTCGCCGTCCTTCAGGCAAGCGGGGATGCACTCGACGACCCAGTCGTAGTTGCCCGTGAAGAAGAATGGGACGGAGTGCCGCTCTCGGCCCGACCGGTTGATGACCCGGTGCATGGTCGACTTGTAGCGGCCGTTGGTCCAGCGCTCGATCAGGTCGCCTATGTTCACGACGTAGGTTCCAGGTATCGGAGGTGCGTCGGTCCATCTGCCCGTGTTCGCGGGTTGCACCTGCAGGCCGCCTGCCTCGTCCTGAAGGAGGAAGGTCAAGGCACCAAAGTCGGTATGCGCACCGCACCCTTTCTCATCCGGCTGCGCCACGGCGGGCTGCGGTGGATAGTGAAGCAATCGCAGGTTGGCTGCCGCGCCGTCGAGAAAGCCGTCGAAATGGTCTTCGGGCAACTCCAGCGAAAGGGCCAATCCGCGCATCATGACGCCCCCGAGCCGATACAGGGCATTGAAGTAATCGGTAGTGACCACCCTGAAGTTCGGCATATCGGCGGGCCATTGGTTCGGTCCGTGGTTGAACTTGCCGGCTATCACCGACGGGTGGTCATCGGGAAGTTCGATGCCCAGGTAATAGCTTTCCTTGAGGTCCGGAGGCGCGCCGGTTTCAAGCGTCTGCGCACGTAGAGGCTCATAGCCTCGATTGCATCGAGAAAGAGCCTTCGACACCTGAAGCTTCTTCGGTTCGGGTTGGTCGAAGAACGCAGCGGTCTCCGCCAGAACCTTGCGGATCAGCTCGGCATCGATCCCGTGATTCTTGATATAGAAGAAGCCGCTGTTCTCGCACGCCTTGCGCAGGTCCTGCGCAACCGCCTTGCGCTCAGCAATGTCATCCGAATACAGCCCTCCGATATCGATCAAGGGGACCGTAGCGTGGTCGATAGATTGGTTCATAGCTGCCTGTGTGGATGGAATGTGTCGCCATCCTAGGAACGATTCAGTGCGGCAGATAGCATCGAATATCGCTCGTGCCGTTGCCTAATGCGCAACACCAGTCCTATCGAGAAATTCGACCCCCAGACAGGTGCGCGAGAGCGATGTGATTTGCTAACAATCGCACCAGCATCGAGCTTTTTTGACACTCACCGTGCCGATGCACCATCAAGAGAACTCGGCTGCCAAACCTCTTCGGCCTCGCGCCGGGCGATTTCCTCCGATAACGCGCGAAGAAGAGCATCCAGGGCGGGTGGCAGCCATCGTCCATCCCGCGCATACACGCCGAGCTCCGAGACAATCGGCATGGGCCCGACGAGGGGAACATGCGCCATGGTCCCTTCTCTCATCTCCTTCTCGATGCCAACCCTGGTCTGGAAGGCAAGGCCGACGCCCCTGATGGCCATTGTTCTGGCAAGCTCGACCGAAGCGCTTTCCAGCACCACCGTCAGTGGTCGCTTGTGATTGATGAGGAACGAGCGCATCTGGGCGTACATCGACAACGACGGGCCTGGCAGGATCAATGGGTAGCGCGAGCAGTCGGAAAACGACACGCTCTTGCGCTTCGCAAGCGGATGCGCGGTCGGCATGATGACGCCGAGGTTGAACTTGCCAACGGCATACTGGCGCAGCAGCTCGGATCGCTGAACGTTGTAGCCAAGAGCCAGGTCGGCATCGCCATCGACGACCGCCTGCGCGACCTGACTCGACCCTCCGGTCACGACCGAGATCTTGACCATCGGATGACGGGTCGCCATTGTTTCCAGGACGTTCGGAAGCACGTCGGCATTCACGCCCTCGACGGCTGCAATCTTCACCTCGCCCCTGCGAATTCCGCGCAGTGCATCCAGTTCGCTGACGAGTCTGTTCTGGTCCTGGAGAACCGTCGTCACGTGGCGCGCGAACAGCTCGCCCACGGCGGTCAATCGCATGCCGCCGACGAGCCGGTCGAAAAGCGGCGAGCCAATCTCTTGCTCGAGCTGAAGGAGCTGGCGGTTGACTGCAGACGCCGAGACATGAAGGTGTCGGGCGGCCTCCCTGATGGACTTGCACCGGCGGATCATGTCGAAGTACTTGAGGGTTCTTGCGTGGATGTGCATGGCAGTCGGCTCGGAGCGTAGGCGCGGCTGTGCGCGCGATTCACCGCCTCCGCGATATTCGTGCCCGATGCGAAATGCGCAACGGGATGGAACGAATTTGCTGCTATCGCCGGCGATGTGTTGTTCCTAGCATCCGCGGCTTCACGACCTTGAATGCCTCATGCGCTACACCTCCAACTCGCGCACGCCCACGCCATGCGCCTTCCTCCCCTCGCGCGCATCCGCCGCCAGCCTCGCCCTGTGTGCGGCATCTCTGCTTCATGCGTCCCCCGCACGCGCCCAGTCGTCAGTCACGTTCAACGGGCTTGTCGACCTCAGCATCGGAAGCACCCGAGCGGCCGGATCGAGACATGCAACGAGCAATGTTTCAAGCGGGAGCCTGACGACCAGTTGGTATGGCATCAAGGGCATCGAAGACCTTGGCGGCGGATGGGCAGCCATCTTCCAGCTCGAGGCCTTCTTTCGGGCCGACGACGGTGAACAGGGGCGATACGCAGGCGACGCCTTCTGGAGCCGCAGCAGCTTTGTCGGCATCTCGAACCCGAACTGGGGTCGATTGACCTTTGGCCGAAACGCGACCTCGTTGTTCTCCAACTCTGTCCTGTTCAATGCAGTAGAGGGATCGTTCGGCTACTCACCGACCATTCGGCACTATTTCAGAAGCGGCACGGTGACCGGCGACAGCGTGTGGAACGACTCGATCGTTTACATCAGCCCGAGCATGTCCGGGTTTACCTTCAACGCCTCTGCGTCACTCCCTGAAGGCAGCGGTGGGCGCAAGGTCGGCGCCGGCGCCACCTACATGCGCTCCGGTTTCGGTCTTGGAGCCACGTGGCAGAAAGCGAGGAATGGCGCCACGGGCCAGGACACAGAGACCTGGCAACTGAGCACGTCATACGATTTCGGCGTCGCGAAACTTTTCGCTCAAACCGGGCGAGTCAACAACCAGTCCACACGGAACCGATTTGACATTCATGGGATGGGCCTGTCCGTACCACTCGGGCCGGGCCGGGTCTTTGCCCAGTATGGTGTTCTCCTCGACGCCGCAGCAGCCGACCGTCGTACCGTGACCCTGGGCTACAACCATTTCCTGTCGAAGCGGACCGATGTCTATGTGGCCGGCATGAGCGACCGTGTCGACGGCCTTTCCTCGGGTCGTTCCTTCGCACTGGGATTGCGACATCGGTTCTGAGCGGGGCCCGCTCAAAGCGGAGAATCGAACGCCTCCGCACGCAGTTCTTTAAGTCCGCATTCCTTGCGTGCCCGGCATTTCGCAAAGGCCCCATGACCCCGAAGATTCGAGAAACCCGGCGCGCCAGCCGGCTCGCGTTTCCACAAGCACTGGCGGTTGCCTCCGCGCTCTCATTGGCCCTGCTGTGTTCGGCCGCCACCGCTGCCGCGCCCAAGGCCCCGCCGAAGTTCACCGACTACCCGATCACCGCGCGCGACCAGCCCCGTGCAGGCCCGCACCCACCGCTGCAGCTGACGACCCGAACGGCCCGGCGCTACACCACCGTGATCCACAACGCCTACAAAGAGCCGCCCAACTTCGCCGGCCATCTGCGGGTGGCGAGCTGGGGATGCGGCACCGATTGCCGCAACTTCGCGGTGCTCGACCAGAAAACGGGCCAGGCCTACACCCTTCCCGGCGTCGATGCGATCGTGGGCGCCATGGGCAACGACGACGAGCGAGTGGATTTCCGGCTCGACAGCCGGCTGCTGATCATCTCCGGCAGCTTCAACGAGAAGCCTCCGGAGGGCAAGTTCTACTACCTGTGGACGGGCCAGCGCCTCAAGCGGATCTTCACCGGGCCATTGCCCGTGGAGACGATCGACACGTCTCCGGTGGAAACCCAGGCACCTGCGCGCTGAGACGGGGTCGGGCTCGCCCGCAGCGCATGCGGCGTCTCTTCAAAAAATCGAAAACTCCAACCAGCGTGAAGAATTTGTAGCCGTTTGACATTGGTCCACAGTGTCAACACGCGCATCCTCCTACAACTCCCCGACTCAACAAGGGAGGTTTCAGGATGATGCGCAAAGTTGTCTTGGTCGGTGTCCACACGAATGCCCATGCCAAAAAGGTGACCCTCTCTACAAACCGCCGGCCCTGCAAAGATGAAAGAGAAATTCAAATCCACGCTGCCTCGCGGAAGATGGTTGTGTGCGAGTGTCGCCCTCATTTGCACTATCGCCTTCAAAGGGGCCATCGCATGTTCTTTTGGTGGGCTCGAACGCGAAGTGCAGTTCCCGCCAAGCAGCACGCGCCTCGGGTCTGAACAGGTCATCTCTCTGACAAACTGGTTCATCGAGCAGAAGGACACACGCAGAGCCACACACGGCATATACCGTGCCTACATCCTTGCGTTCGCGATCAAGGGCGATGCCGATTCGTCGAGAAAGGCACATCTCCGCCTTGCCGAAATCGCCGGCCTTCTGAAGACGCTCAGCGACGGGACTTCTTTCGAAGTGGAAACCCATGTCGATGAACTCGAAAACCCGCCGACAAGACGCCTGGAGCGCCTGGACAGGCTGCAAGCCACGGTTCAACCAGCTTGCGCCAAGACACGCTCATGCTGCAAGTGGATTGAAGGCCCCGCAGCATCGCCCCAGCAGCAGTGAGCGTTGCGCATTTGAAGCAGCCTAGGCTGCGCGCTCTCGATCTCAACGCCTCCGCATCAAGCTCCGAGCCGGGAAACACCAGTGCCGGAGCATTTCTTCAAGGCTTGCGCCCTTGCAGCGCTTCGCGCACCGCACCGGCCGCGAGGTTGATCGCGTCGATGCGCGCTGTCAACGCGTCGTTGAGCACACCGAGCAAGGCGCTCAGTTGTAAGCCGTCAATAAACCACGCCCTTGCGCGCGGTGTCGGAATCGACGTGCACGGGGTGGTCTACGGCGAGCCGAGCTCGATGTTCCAGGGCAACAGCGCCTCGTAGTCGTCGACGGTCTGTGCCAGCGGCAGCTTCTTGAACAGCGCGACGAGGTAGCGGTAGGGCTCGACGTTGTTGGCCTTGGCCGTCTCGATCAGCGAGTACAGGTTGGCACTGGCGTTCGCGCCGCCCACGGTGTCGGCGAACAACCAGCTTCGTCTTCCAACGACGAAGGGCCGGATCGCGTTCTCCACCGGGTTGGAGTCCAGCGGCCAGGTTCCGTTGTCCAGGAACCGCACGAGCTTGGGCCACTGCCCATGCAGGTAGTGCAGTGCTTCGCCCAGCAGGCTCGACGGCGCAACGCTGTGCAGGTGCGTGAGCAGCAACCGCTCGATGTTGCGCACAACGGCGGCGCTGTAGCGCGAACGCAGCCGCAGCCGACGCGCGGGCGTCCAGTCCTTGGCCAGTGCCTCCGCGCGGTACAGCTTGCCAATGAGCCGCACGAACCGGGTCGCGAGCTGGTCGAGCGAACGAGCTGCCTTCGGGATGGCCTCCTCGGCCTTGATCAGCGGTCGGCGCGCGTGAACCCAGCATCCAAGATGCGTGAGGCCACCGGCCTTCGCGATGCCGTTGTAGACCTCGTAGCCGTCGGTGATGAGCGTGGTGCCGGGGCGGATGCCGGCATACAGTTTCTCGGCGTGCACGGCGCCGCGCCCCGGCGCATAGGCGAACAGCCGTACCGGTGGACCCGTGCCATTCATCTGCGCCCACATGTAGCTCTTCGTCTGGGCTTTCCTTCCGGGCTCCTTGAGCACCTGGACCGTGGTCTCGTCACCGTAGATCAGGTCCGAGTCGAGCAGGTGATCGCGCAGCAGGTTGATGACGGGCTGCACAGCCCGGCCGATGCGCACGACGCCAGAGGCCAGGGTGTTGCTCACGATGTCGCCACCGAAGCGGCGCAGCAGCGCGGCCGTGCGGTACAGCGGCATGCCGAACTGATACTTGCCGGTGATGACCCAGGCTTGGGCCTGCTCGGTGAGCAGCCCGCGAGGGATGATGCGCGCCGGCGCCGGTGCGACCTTCAGGCTCTGATCGCAGCAGGGACATGCGTACTTGATGCGGTGGTGCTGCAGCACGCGCACCTGTTCGGGAATGACATCCATCTGCTCGCTGATCTCGGAGCCGATCTCCACCAGCGCGTGTCCGTCGTGTGCGCACACGCGCTGGGCCTCGGGCAGCTCGTGGCGCACGATCTCGCGCGGCAGCGCGGGGTCCAGCGGCTTGCGTCCGCGCTTTTTGCGCTGATGCCCGGCGACCGGTGTCGATTCCTCTTCGTCAGTCTCGGCCTGCGGTGCCTGATCAGTGGGCGCGAGTGCTTCGGCCTCGTTGAGGAACAGATCCTTCTGCTCGGTGCCGCGCGCTTCGCTCTTGGCGGCGAACAGCTGGCGCTGCAGCGACCTCAACCGTTCGAGCGCCAAGTCCCGTTCGGTGGTCGCAATACGAAGCGCGCCGGCCAGCGCATCGCGCTCGGCGATGAGGCCAGCGAGTTCTTCAGCGGTGATGGTGGCAGGCGTGGACACGCCAGCTTGGATCGGCGTGCCCCAGCATTGTTCCGTCAGGCCACGCTGCAATAGCGCAGATGGGGGTGGCGTTGCACCACCGCGATGTCGATGCCTTCCAGCAACCAGTGCAGTTGCTCGGCCGTCAGCGCCGGAACCGCCTCGGCCGAGGGCCAGATGAACCTGTCCTTCTCCAGCCGCTTGAGCAACAGCCAGAAGCCGTTGCGCTCCCAACCCAGGATCTTCACCCGGTCGCGCCTGCGGTTGCTGAACACGTAGGCGCACGATGCGAACGGATCCAGGCCCAGCGCCTGCTCCACCAGCACCGCCAGGCCGTTGATGCTCAGCCGGAAGTCCACCGGCTCGCGATGCAGGTAGACCTTCAGCCCTTCGTCGAAGCGGAACATGGCAATCGGCTCAACATCTGCACCAGCGTCGGCAATTCCTGCAAGCTCGTCTCGCCGAGATCGAGCTGCACACCGTTGGGCAGCCGCACCTGCAAACCGACCATCGGAGTCGGTGTCGCCAAGGGGCTCTCATCCGGGATCACCGCCACGGCCGTGGCAGGTGTGTGGGCTACCGCGGGCACAGCCACCGCACGCTCGCGCTGCGGCGGATCCTGTTCGCCCTCCACGTGTACGGCAACGAATGCCGCATCTTGCGTTCGCGCGATGTCGCCCGCCGACACTTGGGCGCTTCGCCTCTGGTAAGCCGCGATCCAGGTCCTCAGCAGGTTCGTGTTGACACCGTGCTCCATCGCCATGCGTGCCACCGACACTCCCTGCTTGAGACAGGCAACGATCAACTCCCTCTTGGCGGATTCGTCGTAGACGCCGCGACCGTCACTCTTGCGCCCCACAACCAACCGGCCTCTCAACTCTGCGTACTGCTCTGTCATGTCTACGTGTCCATGTTGCTATACATGGGCACGTAGCCTCACAGCTCATTGCTCCCTGAACAAGGGCGTGGTTAATTGACGGCTTACGCTCAGTTCGGTGCGGCTGGGGGTGAGCTCCTCGCTGTCGTTCGGGGCGCTGGTGTCGACGAGCTTCCTGAGTGCGGCGTAGGCGCGCATCACGTCGTTGAGGTTTGCATGCACCGAATCGAGACCCCATCGTCCAAGCACGTGCCCAAGCGAGTTGGCTAAAGCAACTGTTGAGAGAAAGCACGGGTCGCAATTTCGAGGCTCGCCCCGTGATTGTCTTTCCTGGCTGGTTCGTTGCGAACTCTGGTGGTTTTCGTGATCTATGGGTGCTGGAGCCCAAGGCGCTCCTCTCTTTCTTGCAGCACGAGCCGGTTCGCCTCTCCGCAGAAGATGTGAAGCTCGCTAGCTTCCACCTCTCTAGACTCATTCGCTCTACGGAGCGAGAGCGAGATTTGCACTAATCATTGATTTCATAGCAACAATCTTCTGCCGCGATCCCCATTTATCCGCAAAGGTAACCGCAAGACACTCCTCCCCATCCCAGAAGGAGTGCCTCATGCCCATCGCCCTACTGGCGCTAACCCTCAGCGCCTTCGCCATCGGAACGACAGAGTTCGTCATCGTTGGCCTCATCCCCACAGTCGCTGCCGACCTCCACATCGGCCTCCCCTCCGCCGGCCTGCTGGTCAGCCTCTATGCACTGGGCGTCGCCATCGGCGCGCCGGTGCTCACCGCGCTCACGGGCAAGCTGCCGCGCAAGGCGCTGCTGCTCGGGCTGATGGCGCTGTTCACGCTCGGCAATCTGCTGGCGTGGAAGGCGCCGAGTTATGAATCGCTGATTGCGGCCCGGGTGCTCACTGGGCTGGCACACGGGGTGTTCTTCTCCATCGGCTCGACGATCGCCACCGGCCTGGTGCCGAAGGAAAAGGCGGCGAGCGCCATCGCGATCATGTTCACGGGCCTCACGGTGGCGCTGGTCACGGGCGTGCCGCTGGGCACGTTCATCGGGCAGCACTTCGGCTGGCGCGAGACTTTCCTGGCCGTGTCTGCCCTGGGCGTGGTCGCGTTCATCGGCAGCTGGGTCTTCGTGCCCGGCAACATCCGCCACACGCCGCCGGCTTCGCTGGCGCAGCAGGCCAAGGTGCTGGCCGAGCCGCGCCTGCTGCTGGTGTATGCGAAGACGGCCATCGGCTATGGCGGCTCGTTCATTCCGTTCACGTTCCTCGCGCCGATCCTCACGGAGGTGTCGGGCTTCAGCGCCGGTGCCGTGGGCTGGGTGATGCTGGTTTACGGAGTGTCTGTGGCGGTGGGCAACATCTGGGGCGGCAAGCTGGCCGACCGCAAGGGCCCGATTCCGGCGCTGAAGATCATCTTCGCTCTGCTGGCCGCGGTGCTGCTGCTCTTCAACTTCGCGGCGCCGCACAAGTGGCTGGCGCTGCTGGCGGTGCTGATGTGGGGCGCGGTGGCTTTCGGCAACGTGCCGGGGCTGCAGGTGTACGTGGTGAAGCAGGCCGAGCGCTTCACGCCGCAGGCGGTGGACGTGGCCTCGGGCCTGAACATCGCGGCCTTCAACCTGGGCATTGCCGGCGCGGCCTGGGCCGGCGGTCTGATCGTGACGCACCTGGGGCTGATGCACACGCCGTGGATCGGTGCGCTGGTGGTGCTGGTGTCGCTGGCCCTCACGCAATGGAGCGGAACGCTCGACCGCCGTGCGGGCATTCCGGTTCGCGCCTCGGGGCCGGTGCCGGCCGGGCACTGAGCGCCGCCTTTCCTTCTTTCTTCTTTCTTCTTCGCTTTTCAATGCACAAGGACAACACCATGAACAAGAACCCCATTCCCGCCTTCGGCCTAGGCACCTTCCGCCTGAAGGGCCAGGTGGTCATCGACTCGGTGAAGAACGGCCTCGACGTGGGCTACCGCGCCATCGACACGGCGCAGATCTACGGCAACGAGGCCGAGGTGGGCCAGGCGATTGCCGAAAGCGGCATCGCCCGCGAGAGCCTCTTCATCACCACCAAGATCTGGACCGACAACTACGCCAAAGACAAGCTGGTGCCCAGCCTGAAGGAAAGCCTCGCGAAGCTGCGCACGGACCATGTCGACCTGACGCTGATCCACTGGCCCTCGCCCGGCAACGCGGTGCCGGTGGCCGAGTTCATGGGCGCGCTGGCCGAGGCCAGGGCGCAGGGGCTGACGAAGCACATCGGCGTGTCGAACTTCAACATCGCACTGATGAAGGAAGCCATCGCGGCCGTGGGCGCACAGAACATCGCCACCAACCAGATCGAGCTGCACCCCTACCTGCAGAACCGCAAGGTGGCGGAGTTCGCGAAGAGCGCGGGCATCCACATCACGTCTTACATGACGCTGGCCTACGGCAAGGTGCTGAACGACCCGGTCGTCGAAGCGATTGCCAAGGCGCACGGCGCGACCACCGCGCAGGTGGTGCTGGCCTGGGCGATGCAGCTGGGCTATGCGGTGATTCCGTCGTCCACCAAGCGCGCGAACCTCAAAGGAAACCTGAAGGCGCTGCAGCTGACGCTGACGGACGCGGAGATGACGCAGATTGCGGCGCTCGACCGCAATGAGCGGCTGACGGACCCGGCCGGTCTGTCGCCGGCCTGGGACTGACTACCGCTACGCCACCACACCACTACGCCGGTGCAAACCCCCAGGCCTGGGTTTCAAACCCGGTGAAGCTGATGGCGCCAAGCACCGCACGCGCAGCGGACTTGTCGCCATCGAGCGTAAGAACCATCGGCGTCTTCGAGTTGCTCGCACCGCTCTTGTTCTGGATGTACCAGTAGCCGAGCTTCTCGGTGGGCAGCAGGCACCAGAGCTGCAGGCTGCTGTCGGCAACTGCCCCCTTCCTCATCATCACGATGGGCGTGGGTGGAGGCACCGGGACCACGAGCTTGGGCAGCACGGTCATCACGAGGCCCGTGCCCATGTTGGTCTGCAGATACCACCAGCCCGGGGCGTTCACTCCGGCGGGAACGAACATCCATTGCTGGTTGGTGTTGCCCTTGTCCGGCTTGCGGGTCCATCCGATGACCGCGGTGCCTTCCTTGGTGCTGCCGCCGTCCACGTCGAGCACGTAGCGGGTGGGCAGCAGTTGCTGGATGACGTGCGGGCCGAGGTCCTGCGAGTCCAGGACGCCGGCGGCTGCGTCGGCAATGTTCTCTTCAGTGATCGACATCGTTCCTCCTGTGTCAGGAATGCGTTCAGGGGTGCCGCTCACGCGCGATTGGCGGAGGCGGTCTTCGGGGGCGCAACGGGGCCGAGCGAGTGGTTCACCCAGTAGGCCTGCAGCAGCGCTTCGGCCTTTGCGGTGTCGGCCGACTTGCCCTTGGCCTGCAGCAGGTCGATGGCCTGCGGGTAGGTGGTGTTCTCCGGAATGAAGAACGGCAGCGTCGGGTTGACGTTCGCGTAGCGGTCGCCCAGCAGGAACCCGGCGAGCATGGGCATGATCTGGGCCGACGTGCCGCTGAGGCTCGCGTCGAGCACCGGCCCGGGCGTGGACTGGTTCATGAGAAAGGGCGGCGTGACGTTGAACGGATTGGCCGTACCGGTCATCCACTGGTTGGCGCCCCAGTTGTGGGTATCGCTCGCGATCCAGTCGTACATGAGGCCGGTGCCGATGGTGATGGCCGTGATGTCCTCCAGCTTGTAGCCCGCCTTCACAGCCAGCGCGATGGCGGCCACCGTCGGGTCGTGGTTGAAGAAGGCCCCGTCTATGTTGCCTTCGTACGAGCCCAGTTGCCCGGGCATCGCGCCGCTGGAGGTGGCCGCCTTCGCGACCAGCACGTCGCCGTGGTCCGCGATCATGTTGGTGTACATGACCGGCTCCCATGGCGTCGGCGTTTTCACGCCGTCCTTCAGCGCGGCACCGCCGACGTTGAACGACACGAACAGCGCACAGCGCCCGAGGTCGGACACCTTCGCCGTGGGGTGCAACTTGAGCTGCGAGGCGAAGACCTCGTCGATCGAGTACGCGGGCACGTTCGGGTCTGAGTTCATCTTGTTGTAGAAGTCGATCTCCTTCGTGGTGAAGAAGGTGATGAGGTCCTGCGGCTTCGTTCCCGCGAGCAGCTCGCTGGTGATGATCGAGCCCGTCGAGCATCCGGCGATGAGGTCGGTGTTGTCGATGATCTGCGGGAACTTCGCGTACAGCTTGTTCAGGATGGTGACCGACATCAGGCCTCGTATGCCACCGCCTACGAACGACAGGATGGTGAATTTCTGCGTTTCCGCCATAGCCAACTCCTTTCAAGAGAAATGACTTCCATGAAATGACTTCCCGGCCGGGGAAGCGGAGTCTGGGCGTTCGCGATGTTTGCCGCTACGAGTGGAATCCCGTTCAATCCAACTCTGTAATTCCGCAAGCCGCGCAAGCTTTCGGAATGAAACCTGGAGCGGCGGAAATTGCCGCGAAGGTTCTCTTCTTCATGCGGCGCTCGCGCAAGAAGCATCGAGCGCGTACCTAAGTTCGCGCTCTTCGTTCGCGGTCATTGCGAGCACGAGGGTGCGGAATTCGGCCTTGTAGCAAGGCAGCATCAGCGCTGCGGTGAGTGCGTGAGTGGTTTCGCTGCCGCGCGCGATGTGCGCGTTGCACGCCATCACGCTTCGATGGATTTCGAGCGCACGCGCGACGCGGGTGGAAGGCGGCTTCGTCGTATTGCTGCCGCTGCTTCTGGTGATGAACATTGCCAGCTCCTCTTGGCGCGCTTCGAATGGCGCCGTGAGGTCACTCTATTCAGAGGCTGGCGGAGTGGTGAGTAACAACATCGTCGTGAATTCCGACGACAGGGTTGGTGCCGGAGCGCATGAATGCGATCATTCGCGGCGGCAGGGTGCAATGCCCTGCCCGTGGCGCGCAGGTGCCATCGCCAACAAACAGACGAGGAGATTCGCGTGGATCAAGGTGTCCGGAGGGTGTTCGTCGTATTTGCGCGTCCGTTGCGCGCCGCGTTGCCGGTTTCCCTGCTTACGGCTGCATTGCTGCTCTCGGCCTGCGGTGGTGGTGGCGGAGGTGGCGGTGGTGGAGGCGGAGCCGTCCTCCCCATCGTGGTGGCGCCGCCCGCCAGCGGCGGAGGCGGCGGTGGCGACCCGGGTGCAGGCAGCGGCTATCCGCATGCGTCGGAGCCCATCGGCACGGTGCGCCAGATCTACGACGGCGCCCTGTCTCCAGACCTGGCCGTCAACACGTACCGCAACATCGACCGGCTCTTTCCCACACGCACCATCGAGCCCGGCGGCACGCCGTATGCGCTGCCGATGGCCGCCACGCAGCTGACGCAGCTCAACTTCATGGTCGGCACGACGGCGTACAAGCTCGCTGATTTCATGTCGACCAATCGCGTGGCCGGCCTGCTGGTGCTGAAGGACGGCAAGATCGTCAACGAGACCTACCAGTACGGCAACACGCAGAAGACGCGCTGGATGTCGATGTCGGTGGCCAAGTCGATCACGTCAACGCTGATCGGCGCGGCAGTGAAGGACGGCTACATCGCCAGCATCGACGACCCGGTCGTCAAGTACGTTCCGCGACTGGCCGGCAGCGCCTACGACGGCGCAACGGTGCGCCACGTGATGATGATGGCCTCGGGCGCCAAGTGGAACGAAACGTACACCGATCCAAGCTCCGATCGTCGCCAGTTGCTCGAAGCGCAGATCAGCCAGAAGCCGGGCTCGGCCATGGACCTGATGAGCAAGCTGCCCCGCGCGGCCACACCGGGCTCCGTCTACAACTACAGCACCGGCGAGACACAGGTGGCCGGGGAAATCGTCCGCAACGCAGTGAAGAAGCCGCTGGCGCAGTACCTGTCAGAAAAGATCTGGTCCAAGTTCGGCATGGAGGCGCAGGCCAACTGGTGGCTCGACTCGCCCGACGGCGTGGAGATCGGCGGCAGCGGCATCAGCGCGACGCTGCGCGACTATGGCCGCTTCGGCATGTTCATCATGAACGACGGCGTCGCGGCCGGGCAACCGGTGCTGCCCACAGGCTGGGTAACGGAAGCGGGCACGCCCAAGGTGCTGAGCACCGGTACGAAGATCAGCTATGGCTACCTCTGGTGGATACCGCCCAGTGGCCAATCGGCCACGGATGGAGCCTTCTACGCGACCGGCATCATGGGTCAGCAGATCTACATCAACCGCAAGGAAAAGGTTGTGATCGTGATCTGGGGCGCGCAGACGGACCCGCTGGGCGGCGGCGTGTTTCCAGTGCTGCCGTTCTTCGATGCGGTGGTGTCAGCGCTCAAGTAGCCGACGCGTGCGCGCAAGGGCTCAGGGAGCCTTGCGCGTCGCAGCCCACTCCGAAAGAACCTCCACCGCCTCCCGATCCATCTTCTGCATCGCAGGTAAGCTTCTCTGCGCCAGCGTCGCGCCCGCCTCGGCGCGCAACGCTTCCACATCGATAGGATGCCGCGCCGCCACCGTCACGCCCTCGAAGGCCTTGCCCGACTGCGCCAGCGAAGCCGCGTAGTAGAGCTTCGCGATCCCCGCGATGTGCATTGCCGCCACGCACATCGCACAGGGCTCGCACGAGGTATAGAGCTCGCAGCCCTGCAGGTCGACGGTGCCGAGCTTGCGGCACGCATCGCGGATCGCCTCCACCTCGCCGTGCGATGTCGGGTCATGGTGCGCGACTGAGTGGTTGAAGCCTTCGCCGACGATCACACCGTCTTTCACGACGACTGCGCCGAAGGGCTCGGTGCCGGGCTCGCTCAGCGCTTGTGCAGAAAGGGCGATCGCCCGCTGCATGAATTGTTCCTGGTACATGGTGTTCAGGCCTTTCTGGTGGCCGCGCCTTCGAGCGCGGCAAGAGATGGTGCACCGGCCTGCGCGCCGAGCGCATCGAAAAGACTCGCCGTGGCGTCGGCATAGCGGCGCGGATCGAATCGCAGCATGAGCGGCAGCAGCGCAACGACGACCGTCGCGAGGTAGGCCCACGCGAGCGTGAAGCCGCCGGTGTGCTCGCGCACCCAGCCGGTGACGAAGGGCGCGAGCGCGGCGATCATGAAGCCGACGCCCTGCATGAAGCCCGCGAGGGCGCCGGCCTGCGCGGGGTCGGGCAGGTGGTCTAGCGCGAGCACCATGCACAGCGAGAAGGCGCCACCAAGGCCGAAGCCCAGCACGATGGCGATGGCGACTGCCGGAACGGGCACATCGAAGGTCAGCGCACAGAAGCCTGCGAGCTGGGCGGCGAGCGTGAGCACCAGCCAGGGCCGCAGGTCGCGGCCGCGGCTGCGCGCGATGGCGGGCATGGCGAGTGCAGAGACCACCTGCGCGGCGGTCATCAGTGCGAGCACCGATCCGCCCTGCTGCGCGGTCCAGCCCTGCTGTGCATAGAAGTGCGGAAGCCAAGCGACGAGGCTGGTGTAGCCGCCGTTGATGAGGCCGAAGCATGCGGCCAGCAGCCATGCGCGGCGGCTCGTGAAGCAGCGCAGCCACGAAAGGCTGCGCAGGCCCGTCGCCTCGGCGGCGGATGTGAATTCGATGCGCCGCATGTTGAGCCAGTAAAGCAGCGCGAAGACGGCGAGCAGCGCCCAGATCGCGAGGCCCGCGTGCCAGTCGGGCTGCGCGCCGCCGAACGCATGCGCCACCCACGGGCTGGCCATGGCACCGAGGCCGCCGCCGCCCATGATGGCTGCGGAGTAGAGCCCCGTCATCACGCCGATGCGTGCCGGGTAGGCCTGCTTCACCACGCCGGGCATCAGCGCCTGCACCAGGCCCACGCCCGCGCCGGCAAGCGCGGCACTCCACAGCAGCGCCGCCGCGCCGCCGGCCACGTACCGACTGGCGCAGGCGGCGGCAATGGCCGCGAGCCCGAGCGCGACGCCGCCGCGCGGGCCGATGCGCTGGCCGACCGCCGCGCCGAAGAGCGAGGTGGCGCCCATTGCGAACATCGGCAGCACTGTCAGCAGTGCCACGGCATGGAAGCCGATGCCGGTCGCGGTGCGGATGGGCTCGAGCAGCGGGCTGCTCGACGTGAGAAAGGCGCGCAGGTTGAGCGCCACCAGCACGATGACGATCGCGAAGGCGATGCCTGCGTCGCGGCTGCTCCGGCCTGCTTGCGCCGCCTTCACAGGAAGGTCAGGTCGGCCCGCAGCACGCCGTTGCGCGCCACGATGCAGCCGCCCGCCACCACCAGCTTGCGCACGGGGCGCGAGACGACGGCGTGCGCGACGGTCTGCGCATCGACCAGCACGAGGTCGGCGCGGCAGCCTGCTTCGAGCCCGTAGGCCTCGAAGCCGCAGCCGCGTGCGCCGGAGTGCGTGACGGTGTCGAGCGCCACTTCGATCTCGTCGTCGCGGCGCAGGTTGTAGCGCAGGCCGATGATCATGGCGCGCTCGAGCATGTCGGGGTTGCCGTAGGGAGACCAGGTGTCGCGGATGCCGTCGTTGCCGCCGAGCACGGTCACGCCGGCCTGCCTGCAGGCCATGAGCGACGGCACGGTGCGCGAAGGCGGCGCGCTGGTGACGAGCACCACGCCCAGCTTCGCCATGCGCGCAAGCAGTGCCTCGCGCTCGCGTTCGGTCACGTCGCCCAGGCAGAAGCCGTGGCTGATGGCGACCTTGCCCTGCATGCCCAGCGCCTCGGTGCGCTGCAGGATCAGGTCGAGCGAGAAGGCGCCCATGGCGCCGGGCTCGTGCAGGTGGATGTCGACGGGGCGCTGGTGTCTGTGGGCGATGCCGAAGAGCACGTTGAGCGACTTCACCGGATCGCCGTCGATGGCGCAGGGGTCGAGGCCGCCGAGCACGTCGGCGCCCATGGCCAGCGACTGGTCGAGCAACTCGGCAGTGCCGGGCCGGCCCAGCAGGCCCGACTGCGGGAAGGCGACGATCTGTATTTGCTGCAGCTTGCGCAGCGCCTCGCGAGTGCGGATGCTGCCTTCGAGATGGCGCAGGCCGGCCTGGGTGTCGACGTCGACGTGCGTGCGCAGCCGCGTGGTGCCGAGCGCGAGAAAGGCCTTGGCCAGCACGAGCGACTGCGCGGCCGCGTCATGCCCGCTGGCGTGGCGGAAGGCGCGCTCGTTCTCGATCTTGTCGATGAGGTTGGTACCGACCTCGTTGCGGTACCAGTCCATGCCCCACATCGTCTTGTCGAGGTGGGTGTGGCCTTCGACGAGGCCGGGCAGCAGCAAGGCGCCGTGGCCTTCCTCGACGGCGCCGCCGGCGGGCGCTGCGAGCTCCGGGCCGATGGCGGCGATGCGGTCGTCCTGCACCAGCACGTCGACGGGGGAGGCACCCATGGGGCGCACGTTGCGGATCAGGAGCGATGGCATGTGGGGCGGTCCATTTCTTTCTCTATCTCTGTCCGGGCATCAGGCCGGTTGGGCTGCGATGGCGCGGCCCGTCGTGTTCGGGGTGAGCAGCGCCACGATCACGAACACCAGCGCGTTCGTCGCCAGCGCCACGAGCCCGGTGTTGAGCGACTTGAACATCACTGGCGCGGCCGGGAACAGCGTACCCAGGTTGGAGCCGGTGGTCATCATGAAGGCCAGCACCGCGCCGCCCGCCAGGATGCCCGCGAACGCGGCGTGCCTGTTGCCGAAGGGCTTCTTCATGAGGCTGAAGAGCAGCGAAGGCAGCAGCTGCGTGAGCAGGCTGGAGGCGAAGATCGCCACCGACACGATGGTGGTGCCGCCACGCAGCACGAAATACACCGCCACCAGCGCGAACACCGGCAGCACGCCGCGCGCCACACGCGAGACCTGCCTGTCGGTGGCGTTGGGCGCGAAGCCTTCCTTGTAGACGTTCTTGCCGATCACGGTGGAGGCCGTGAGCAGAATCATCGAGCCCGGCACCAGCGCGGTGAGCACGCCCGTGCCGCCGATCACGCCGACGAACCACGGGTCGAAGGTGTGCTTCACGAGGCCGAAGAGGGCCAGGTCGACGTCGGAGCCCTTGAGCCCCGGCACCTGCAGGATGGCCGCGAAGCCGACCAGGAACAGGAAGGCGATGACCACCTGGTACAGCGGCATCAGGATGGTGTTGCGCCGCACCGCGCTCGCGCTCTTGGCCGCGTACACCGAGGTGAGGTTGAACGGGTAGAGGTAGTAGCCCAGCGCCGTCAGCAGGATGGTCGAGTTGTACCAGGTGAGGTTCAGGCCCTCCTTCGGGAACTCGAAGAAGCCGGGGTTGGCCACATTGATGGCGCCGAACATGGGCGCGACGCCGCCGTAGTAGTGCCACGGCAGGTAGATGCCGAGGAACACGGCCAGCGCGAGGATGAGGATGTCCTTCACGATGGCGATGCTGGCCGAGCCGTGGATGCCCGAGAACAGGATGTAGCTGACCATGACCAGCGTGCCGATCCAGATCGACACCTGCGGTGCGATGGAGCCGTACGAGGCTTCCGACACGATGATGCCGAGCCCGCGCAGCTGGATGGTGAGCAGCGCGACCATGCCCATGAGCGCCACCACCGACACCAGCACGCCGAGTGCGCGGCTGTCGTACTTGTGCGCGAAGAAGTCCGAGAACGACACCAGCTTGTGCGCGGTGGCGTAGCGCCAGATGGCCGGCAGCATCCAGAAGGCCATGAGGTAGGCCAGGCCGCCGTAGGCCAGGATGTAGAAGGCCGGCGAGCCCTTGCTGTACGACCAGCCGCTCGCGCCCAGGAAGGTGAAGGTCGAGAACGACTCTCCCGCCATCAGCAGGAACACCATGATGGTTCCCAGCCCGCGCCCGCCGAGGGCCCACTGCTCCAGGCTCATGGTGCGGCCGCGCCGCGCGAGCACGGCCAGGCCCAGTGCGCCGACGACGAAGAGGGCAATGACTCCGAGCGCGGCGTTCATCGTGCGTCTCCGGTCGAGGAAGGCGCGTCGATGTCGCCCTCGGCGCGGTCGATGACCACCATGATGAGCGAGGTCAGCACCAGCCAGCTGACGTTCCACACCATCAGGAAAGGCATGCCGAGCACGAAGGTGGGCGCGACGGAGGACAGCCATCCCCCGCTGAAGAAGGCGGCGACCGGCAGTGCGGCAAGCCATTTGGCGGATTTCATCGGGGCCTCGATTCCTGTCTCTGGTTGGGATTCTCTGGGATTTTGGTTAACCATACAATTCAATTTGGTTAACCAAACGGAGGCGGATGGTACGGAGCACCGGGGGCCGAGTCAATCCGGGGGCTTTCCCTGAGGCCGCGGTGCGCAGGCAATAATCCGCCTGCCTATGCCCTCCGCCGCCCGCAAGACCCCAGCGACAACCCCCTCCCCCGAACCCGCGGAAGCCGACGACGCGAACGTGGACGAACGCGTCTACGCCGCCGTCTCCAAGGCCCTGCTCAGCGGCAAGCTGCGCCCCGGCACGCCGCTGCGCGAACGGGCGCTGGCCGAAGCGCTGGGCTGCACGCGCGGCGCGGTGCGCAAGGTGCTGGCGCGGCTGGGCATGGAAAAGCGGCTGGTGCTGGAGCACAACCGCGGCGCCTTCGTGCCCAACCCCTCCATCGAGGACATGCGCGGCATCTACCGCGCGCGCCGCATCGTGGAGGCCGGCCTGGTGACGACGCTTTTCGGCAACCTCTCGCGCGACCAGGTGGCCACGCTGCGCAAGCACGTGCAGGAGGAGCAGAAGGCCTTCAAGGAAGGCCGGCGCGAAGACGCGATCAAGCTGGCCGGCGACTTCCACCTGCTGCTGGCGCAGATGGCGAACAGCGAAGAGCTGCTGTCGTACATCAAGCGGCTGATATCGAACACCGAGCTCTACAAGGCGCTTTACGACTCCGCCGAGGCCGCAAGCTGCGCGCCGCGCGAGCATGAGCAGATCATCGAGGCGCTGGCCACGGGCAAGTCGCTCGACAAGGCATTGGAGGTGGCGCTGGAACACCTCGACGAACTGGAGCAGCGCGTGATCGCCGGCGCGGCGGCCGAGCAGGAGGTGGACCTGGCGACGCTGCTGAACGGCGGCGCCGGCGGCAAGAACAAGCCGCACGCGCACGATCACTGAGCCGGCCTGCGTGGTGACCGGCGTGGTCACGATGACGATGCCCGAGACGAAACTTTTGCGCCGCTGAGCGCAGTTTTTACGCGGCGTTTAGACGGCAACTCATACGCTGCCGGCTCCTCCATTCGTCAGCGATTTCTTCGATGAAAAACCTTCTGCGCATCGCACTGCCGATGCTCGTTCTTCCGGCCCTGGGCGCCCTGCCGATGCTCGCGAGCGCACAGCTCAGCGGCAATGTGTCGCTCACCACCAACTACAAATTCCGCGGGCAGGACCAGGACATGCTCGGCAAGAACGACTACGCCAAGACCAGCGCCTTCAAGCCCGCCATCCAGGGCGGCTTCGACTACGCCTTCGGCGACAGCGGCTTCTACCTGGGCAACTGGAATTCGAGCGTCAACTGGCTCAAGGGCAACAGCATCGAAAGCGACATCTACGGCGGCTACAAGTTCAAGGCCGGCCCCTTCGACATGGACGTGGGCGCGCTCACGTACATCTATCCGGGCAACTCTTCGGCCAACACCACCGAGCTCTACGGCAGCGCCGGCTACACCGACGAGACCATCGGCTCATTCACGCTGAAGTACTCGCACACCGTGTCGAAGGACTACTTCGGCTATGCGGGCAACAAGGCCGGCTCGGGCCTGAAGGGCACGAACACCGGCTACCTGAACCTGTCGTACAGCAAGGAGATCGTGCCCAAGCTCACGCTGAAGGCGGCCGTGGGCTACACGAACATGTCGAGCGACATCCGCAGCCTGAGCTACAAGAGGTATGTCGACTACAACATCGGCGCGAGCTACGACTTCGGCAACGGGCTCTCGCTGGCGGGCTCGGTGCAGGGGGCCAACAAGCAGAGCGCGTATCTGTCAGTGAGCAATCCGGGCATCGACCTGGGCTTCGGTCCGTTGGGCAGGCAGACGTACTCGCCGAACAAGGCGCGCTTCATTCTTACGTTGACCAAGACACTGTAGGCCACACCGTCGCCTTGGTTCGGGGCCGCGATCACGCCGACGGGGGACATTCGCAGAGGGGAGTACCCGGCGGCCTGTGGACGCGCCCCGAACAAAGTTCAATCGATACTGATGTTCGCCGCCTTCGCAACCTCGGCCCACTTCACGCGGTTCTCGTGCACGGTCTTCTTGAACTGCGCCGGCGACTCGATGCGCACGGTGTTGCCCTGGCTCTCGAAGCGCTCGCGGATCTCGGGCGTCTCGAGCACTGTTTTCACCGCGGCGTTGAGCTTGTCGACGATCTGCGGGTCGGTGCCCTTGGGCGCGAAGATGCCGAACCAGATCGAGCTGTCGAAGCCCTTGGTGCCGGGCAGGCCGCTCGCTGCGATGGTGGGCACCTCCTTCACCGCGGGCACGGCCGCCGCGGTGGTCACGCCCAGCAGGCGCACCTTGCCGGCCTTGTAGTGCGGCAGCACGGTCTGCACCTGGTTCATGATGCAGCAGGTCTCGCCGCGCACCACCGAGGTGATGGCCTCAGGGCCGCCCTTGTAGGGCACGTGCACCATGTTCAGGCCCAGGCGCGAATTGAACTCGGCAAAGGCCATGTGCGTGCCGGCGCCGTTGCCTGTAGACGCATAGTTGTACTTGCCGGGGTTGGCCTTGACCAGCTCGACGAATTCCTTCAAGGTCTTGACGTTGATCACGTCGGGATTGATGGTGAGCACGTTCGACACGTCGAGCACCGGCGCCACCGGCACGAAGTCGGCCTCCACGTCGAAGGGCAGCTTCTTGTAGAGCGCGGCATTGCTGCCGTGCGTGGCGGCGGTGCCGAAAGAGAGCGTGTAGCCGTCGGGCTTGGAGTGAGCCACGTAGTCGCTGGCGATGTTGCCCGCGGCGCCCGACTTGTAGTCGATGATGACCGGCTTGCCGAGCTGCTTGGAGAGCGGCTCCTGGATGGCGCGGGCCACCACGTCCACGCCCGAGCCGGCCGGGAATCCCATGATCAGCGTGACGGGTTGCTGCGGCCAGTCGTGCGCGGCATGCTGGGCGAAGGCAGCGGGCACGGCAAGCGATGTCGCGGCCAGCAGCAGCGAGCGGCGAACGATTCGAGTGAGGGGAGAATGAGCCATGGCAGTCTTTCGGTCGGTCAGTCTTTTGTTTTCAATGCAGACGGTGCAGCCGCGCATTGTGGCGCGCGGCTGATGCCCGATTCCATATGAGCTTATGCGCGACATGCAGGTATCGCGCCCGCTCCCGATAATCGCCCCATGGTCCGCTCCACCCAACAACTACACGCCCCACGCGAGCCCGCGCCCCTGCGCCCGGCCGCCACGGTGCTGCTGCTGCGCGACAGCGCCGCCGGCATCGAAGTGCTCATGACCCGCCGTTCCGCCACCGCCAGCTTCGCGCCCGGCGCGTACGTATTTCCCGGCGGCCACATCGACGAGGCCGACGAGGCGGCCAAGCGCATCGCCACCCGCCGCACCACGCAGAGCCGCATGCAGCGCACGCAGGCCATCGCAGCCGTCCGCGAGGCCTTCGAGGAACTGGGCATCCTGCTTGCGCACCATGCCGACGGCAGCCCCGTCACTGCCGAAGACATTGCCGCGATGGACCGTGGCAACACCGCCGGCACCGCCTTCGCCGACCAGTGCGCCGCGCGCGGCCTCGTGCTCGACACCAACCGCGTCTTCACCTTCGCGCACTGGATGACCGACCGCGACCTGCCCCGTCGCTTCGACGTGCCCTTCCTCGTCGCGCGCATGCCCGAGGGACAGGTGCCCACGGCCGACGAGAACGAGCAGTTCGAGCCCTGCTGGGTGCGCCCCGCCGACGCGCTCGCGCGCCACGAGGCCGGCAGCTTCTTCATGATCTTCCCGACCGTGCGCACGCTGCAGCGCATGGCCACCTACGCCACCGTCGACGCCCTGCTCGTGGCCTGCGCCAGCGAACTGCCGCTGTGGACCAGTTGCCCGCGCGCCGGCCTGCTCAAGGGCGAGGACGTGCGCTACATGGAGCACGAATCACCCTACGGCGAGCTCGCGCTGGTGTGCCCCGACGGCCAGGTGCTGCACGCGCTCGACTGGCAGAGCGAAGCCCCGGTGCCGCTGCTGAAGAACGTGATGCGCCTGACCGCGCCCAACGCCAGCATCATGACCGGCCCCGGCACCAACAGCTACATCGTGGGCGATGCGGCCACGGGCTACATCGTGATCGATCCGGGCCCGAACGACTTCGACCACATCGGCCGGCTGTGGCGCGCCACGCATGGCGACATCCGCATGATCGTCTGCACGCACTCGCATGCCGACCACTCGCCGGGCGCGGCGCCGCTGCAGGCGCTGTGCACGAAGGGCAGCAAGCCACCGATCCTCGGGCTGGCCTCGAAGCCGACGGCACGCTCCACCGCGCGCTTCACGCCTGAACGCGAACTGGAAGACGGCGAACGCCTGGTGCTCTCCGGCACCACCGAAGCCGGCGAGTCCATCACGCACACGCTGCGCGTGGTCCACACGCCCGGCCACGCGGCCAACCACCTGTGCCTGGTGCTGGAGGAAGACGGCCTGCTCTTCTCGGGCGACCACATCCTCAACGGCAGCACCACGGTGATCGACCCGCCCGACGGCGACATGAGCGCGTACCTCGATTCGCTGGACGCGCTCGATGCGGCCTGCGAGGCCGGCGGCATCGAGTTCATCCTGCCCGCGCACGGCTACGTGATCGGCTTCGCGCGCACCGCCATCGGCATGCTGAAGGCGCACCGCCTGAAGCGCGAGGCCAAGATCGCCGCCGCGATGCAGAAGCTGCCCGAAGGCACGCCCGAGCAATGGCTGCCGCTGGCCTACGACGACGTGCCCGAGCGCATGTGGCCGGTGGCCGCGCGCTCGCTGGCCGCGCACGTGGCGCGCATCCGGCAACTGGCGGAGCTCCATTGAACATGGGCAGCGCTCCCGCCGAAGACGAAGGCATCCGCCTCGCGAAACGCGTGGCCGCGCTGGCCGGCGTGTCGCGGCGCGAAGCCGAGCTGCTGATAGAGAACGGCGCAGTGCGCGTCGACGGCGTGCAGCAGACGCTGCCGCAGTCGCGCGTGCTGTCGCACCAGCAGGTGGAGATCGAGGCCGGCGCGAAGCCGCAGCCGGTGGAGCCCGTCACATTGCTGCTGTACAAGCCTGCGGGCATGCCGATCGACACCGCGCACGAACTGCTCGTTGCCGCCAACCACCACGAACCCGAGCGCGCCGGGCTGCGTTTTCTGCCCGCGCATGCGAGGGGCCAGCGCTGCATGACGCCGCTCGAAGCCGGCGCGAGCGGGCTGGTGGCGTACACCCAGGAATGGCGCGTTGAGCGCAAGCTGCACGAGGACGCCGCCTTCATCGAGCACGAGGTGATGGTCGATGTGGCCGGCGCGGTGAGCCCCGAGGTGCTCGCGCGGCTCGAACGTTCGCCCGCGCGCGTGAGCATCGGACGGCAGACCGCCGAGCAGACCGGCCTGCGCTTCGCGCTCAAGGGTGCGAAACCCGGGCAGATCGCGCGCATCTGCGACGGCGCGGACCTGCGCATTCTGGCGATGCGGCGCATCCGCATCGGCCGCGTGCCGCTGGCGGGGCTGCAGCCCGGCCAGTGGCGCTACCTTGCACCCCACGAACGCTTCTGAAAACAACAGCAAGAAAACAGAAGAGAAGAAAAAAAGAGAACCGTCGAGAGAGAAGACAGAGGACGACAACGACGATGCACCGCATGTTCGCGGCCCGCAAATTCCAGCCCGCGGCCTCCAGGGCCGCCAGCCCTCAGGGAGAGACTGAGTCATGAAGTTCGGAACACAGGGCACCGCCCTCGCCTGCACCGTGCCGCTGGCACTGGTGACGGGATGCACCTACCTCACGCCCGCTGCGCCGCCCCCGCCGCCGGCACCCCCCGCCGGCCATCGTCTCGAAGGACGGCCTCGCACCCATCACCGAGGAGCAGGTCGAACGCATCCGCGAGGCCATCGCCAGCAAGCCGCCGAGCCCCGCCGTGGGCAAGGTGGTGCGCAGCGCCTCGCCCACCATCGAGTCCTTCGTGCGCACCGAAGGCTGCATCACCGCGCGCAACGGCGCGGTACTCAACCCCTTTGCCGCGCCCGGGCGCCTGTTCGACGGCAGCGGCTTCCAGGGCGGCCCGATGTCGGAGATGCAGTACCACGACAAGACCGCCTGCGTGACGGTGAAGCGCATCCAGAACTGGAAGATGGTCTCGCCGAAGCTGCTGCGCTTCGAGGTGGTCTACGTGGGCGACGACGGCGAGGAGCGCGCCGTCAAGCGCCATGAGCTGGTGCGCCAGCCCAAGGGCGGCTGGCTGTTCACGCGCTGAGGCCGGCCGCCGCCGCTGCGCGGGCCGGAGGATGCGGCTGCGGTCACTGCCTGGTGGTCGCGGTCGCGGCGTCCGCCGACGCGGCGTTGCGCGCTAGGTTGGCGCCCTCGGGCTCCCAGCCGCCACCCAGCGCCATGAATAGCACCACTTGGTCGTCGGCCAGCTGCGCCTCGCTGGCCGCGAGCGCGGCCTCGCTGGCGGCCAGCGAGCGTTCGGCATCGAGCGAATCGAGATACCCGGTGCGGCCGTTCTGGTAGAGCTGGCGCGCCTGCGCCGCGACCTTGGCGCTTTCGTCGCGCGAGGCCTGCAGTGCGGCGCGGCGGTCGAGTTCGCGCGCATAGGTGGCAAGCGCGGTCTCGGTCTCGCGCAGCGCGGTGAGCACGGTGCCGTCGAACTTGGCGAGCGCGGCACGCGTGCCGGCCTCGGCCTGCGCGATGCGCGACTGTGCGACGCCGGTGTTCGGAATGGTCCAGGAGATCAGCGGACCGAGGCTCCAGGCGAAGGTGTCCTTGCGGCCGAAGCCGTCGGCATGGCCTGCGGAAGAGCCAGAGAGCCCCAGCGTGACCTTCGGATAGAGCTCTGCCGTGGCGACGCCGATGCGCGCGGTCGATGCGGCCAGCCTGCGTTCAGCCTGGCGGATGTCGGGCCGGCGGCGCAGCAGCGCGGCGCCATCGCCCACCGGCAGCACGCCGGCCACGCGCGGCGGCACGGTGCAATCGGCCACCTCGCGCGGGAAGTCCTGCGGCAGCGCGCCGGTGAGCGTGGCGAGCCGGTACAGCGCGCCCTGGCGCTCGGCCTTCAGCGGCGGCAGCGCGGCGTTGAGCTGCTGCAGCTGCGCACGTGCACGATTCGCGTCGATGGCGCCGGCGCGGCCCGCGCGCTGCAGGCGGTCAGTGACGTTGACGGCGTCCTGCTGCAGCGAAACGGACTTCTGCGCGATCTGCAGCCGCAGGCCGGTGGAACAGGCTTCGGCATATGCGCGCGCAGTGCCTGCCGCCACGTTCACGCGCACCAGGTCGAGCGCGGCTTCGGCGGCCTGCGTGCTGGCCTGCGAGGCTTCGATGGCGCGGCGGATCTGTCCGAACAGGTCGACCTGGTAGGACAGCGACGCGCCCGCGCTGTAGTTGAAGGTGCTCGGCGGCTCGTAGCCCTTCTGCAGCAGCGACAGGCCCGAGACGTGGCCGAACGAGGGGCCGCCGTTCACGCCGATGGTGGGGTACTTGGCGCCGGCTGTCTCGTCCTCGATGGCGCGCTCGCGCTCGAGGTTCGCGACGGCCTGGCGCAGGTCGGTGTTGTGCGCGAGGGCCTGCTCGACCAGCCTGTCGAGCAGCGGATCGTGGTACAGGCGCCACCAGTGCGCGGGCAGCGGCGCGGCATTGGCGGGCGCCTCGGCGAAGGGCTTGCCCGCGGCGCTCTGGCTGGCCAGCGCCTCGGGCGGCTGCTTGTAGTCGGGGCCGACCGCCGCGCAGGCCGCGAGCGCGGCAGCGGCGGCCAGCGATGCGAGGCGGAATGCGAAGCTGGTCATGTCGTTCATCCCTTCTGCGGCGTGGAAGCCGTTGCCGCCGTCTTCTGCGCCGGCTTGTTCTCCAGCACCTGCACCGTGACCGTCTGGCCCGCGACGAGCCGCGCGCCCTGCGGCAGCGGGTCGAGCTTGACGCGCACCGGAATGCGCTGCGCAAGCCGCACCCAGTTGAAGGTCGGGTTCACGCTGGGCAGCAGGTTGGCGCTGGTGGAACGGTCGTGATCGGCGATGCCGGCGGCCACGCTCTCCACCGAGCCTTCGAGCACCGCGCCGCCGCCCATGGGCGTGACGCGCACGCGGTCGCCGAGGTGGATGCGCGGCAGCTTCGTCTCTTCGAAATAGCCTTCGACGTAGAACGACTGCGCATCGACCAGCGCGAGCACCGGCCGGCCCGCCGCGGCGTAGCTGCCCTGGCGCAGGTCGAGGTTGGTGACGAGGCCGTCGGCCGGCGCGCGCACCTGGGCGCGCTGCAGGTTGAGGCGGGCGGAGTCGAGCGCCACTTCGGCCTGCGCGACGGCGGCCTGCATCTGCTCGACGCGCGAGCGGGTCTGTTCACGCGACTCCTTCGACACCAGCTCGTCGAGGCCGGCATTGCGCGCGTTCTCGCGCTGGGCCTGCGCGCTCACGGCGCGCTGCGCGGCGAGCGCGGCCTGGGCCTGGCGCACGGCGAGGTCGTAGCGCGCGCGGTCCACCTCGAACAGCAGCGTGCCGGCGGCCACGGGCTGGTTGTCGTGGATGGGCACGGCCGTGACCAGGCCCGAGACGTCGGGCGCGATCTGCACGACGTTGGCGCGCACGCGACCGTCGCGCGTCCACGGCGCGAGTTCGTAGTGGTCCCACAGACGCAGGCCGGCCCACACGGCGGCGGCCACCACGGCCAGGGTGATGAGGATGCGGCCCAGGCGCTGGGCCCACGGATTGGTGTCGGTTGGAGTTCGGGCGGCTTTCATTGGAATCTCGTTGTTGTCATTGGAGGTAGGCGCTGGCGCGGCTGAGCGCGTAGAGCAGCAGCAGGTAGAGCGCCATGTCGAAGAGGGCCGGATGCCACACCCAGCGATAGGCGCCGGTGGCCGCGAGCAGGCGGCGCACGCCCCACAGCACGAGCAGTGCCACAAGCGCGAGCACCATGATCCAGGGCAGGTACAGGCCGTAGAAGCTGGCTTCGCCGATCATGCGGAAGCTCCTTGCGAAGTGAGGGACGTGCTCGCGAGCGAGGGCGGCGCGTCGGGAAAGAGGTTGCGGCGCAGGCCGACCAGTGCGGTGACGGCCGAGCGCGCTGCGGTGGAAGGAGCGGCGTCGCGCGCATCGAGCATGGCGCCCAGTGCCTCGTCGATCTGCGGCAGCAGGCCTTGCGGGCGCGGGTTCATGCGGCCCTCCGCGCGCTGGCGGAAAAAGCGTGAGATGCCACCGAGCAGCGCGGCCGAGGTAGCCAGCGGCAGCTGGCCGCGCACGCGCTGCAGCACCGCGATGTCGGCGCCCATGCGCAGGTCGCGAAGCGCGTCGTTGGCGGCCACGCCCTCGACAGTGCCGCCGGCCTGCGCGATGCGCGGCGCGAGCAGGCCGATGCGGTCGAGCATGCGCACCGCATAGGCGTCGCTCTGCGCGTACTGCGGCTGCGAAGACGCTGCCATGTCGCCCAGCTCACGCCAAGTGGCGCGCTGGATGCGCCGCGCGCTCCAGTCGGCGCCCACCGAGCGCACGAGACGCGTGACGCGCGCCGCGACGACCACGCCGACGATCTGGCCGATCATGCTGTTGAGGAAGCTCACCAGGTCGGAGCTGGCGGTGTCGTGCATCGCCAGCGTGCCGCACACGCCGAAGATCAGCGCCATCGCGGGCATGAAGTGCGTGGGGCGCGGCAAGTAGAAGCCCAGCAGCAGGAAGAGCGGCGCGCAGATGAGCGCCAGCATGCCGAAGTCCTGCACCGTGGGCATGAGCACCAGCACGTAGACGGCCGAGATCGGGACGGACCACAGCGTCCACTTCAGGAAGCCATGGATCGCCGGCACGGGGTCGTCCATGGTCGCGAAGAAGCAGCAGAAGACGGCGGCCATCATGGTCGCGGCCGAACCCATCGGCCAGCCGGTGATGATCCAGAAGGCGCCGCACAGGCAGATGGCGATGACGGCGGCCAGTGCCGACAGCAGCGCCATACCGTAGTCGCGGTGCAGCACGCGACTGCCGAGCGCGGCCGTGCGGCGCAGCGGCGCGGCGCCCTTCAGGCCTTCGTCGATATCCTGGCGCAGCTGGGCGCAGGCGGTCCAGCCGTCGACGAGCTCTTCGAGGCGGCCCGCGAGGCCGATGCGCAGGGCGCGGCCCCAGCGACCCTTTTGTTCTGCATTCGGCGGCGTGGCGCCCAGGGCGTCGATGGCGCTGCGCAGCTCCTGCAGGCGGCCGGCGCGGGTCGCTGCATCGCCGGAGGAATCGGCTTCATCGCGCAGCCATTGCGCGGCCTTGGCGAGCACGGCAGCCACGTCGGGCGCGATGGCGCCTTCGGCCTGTTCCAGCGCCAGCAGTCGGTCTTCGACGGCCGAGAGCGCGGGCGTGAGCGCGGCGACGCGGTCCTGCATCGCGCGGATAGCGCCGGCGGTCCAGCGCAGGTGCGTGGTGTCGAAGGGAACGTGGGTGGAGAGAAGGCGCAGCTGCGTGATGTCGCCGGCGAGGCGGCGGCGGTCGTCGTCGAGGCGCCGCGGCTCGGCGCTGCCGCGGCCGGCGGGCTGGAAGAGATCGCCCAGCCACTTGCGCGCGTCCTGCAGCGTGCGGTCGAGCAGGCCCAGCACGGTCGGCGCGAGCCCCGCGGGCAGCACGAGGCTGTGGATGAGCGTGGCGCAGAAGATGCCCAGGCCGATCTCCTCCACGCGCGCCACGGCGGTGTCGAACAGCGCAAGCGGCGTCTGCACCGACGGAAAACCGATCAGCGCCGCCGTGTAGCCCGCGAGCATGAACACGTACGAGCGCGGCGTGCGATCGAAGAGCGAGATGCACAGGCACAGCCCCACCCACAGCGCAAGCACCAGCGTGAGCAGCTCGGGCGCGTTGGACAGCGCCGGCACCAGCAGCACGGTGGCGGTGCAGCCGATGAGCGTGCCGAGGAAACGGAACACCGCCTTGGAACGCACCGCGCCGGCCAGCGGGTGGGCGACGATGTAGGTGGTCATGAGCGCCCAGAACGGGCGCGGCAGGCCGGCGCGGCTGGCGAGATACATCGCCAGCATGGCGGCAGCGAAGCTCTTGCTGGAAAAGAGGATCTCCGCGCGGCTGAAGCGCGGCAGGCTGAACGCGGCCATCGGGCTACCCGCGCCCTTCCTGCGACGGCGGCGGCAGGCTCTGCACGGTGCGGACGCCCATGCGCTCCTCCAGTACGGCGAACACGCGCAGGCAGGCCGCGACGTCCTCGTCGGACACGCCCTCGAACAGCGACACCCGCATCAGCGTCAGAGCGGCCTCGATGGGCTCGCACACGGCCTTGCCGGCCTCGGTGAGGTGCAGGGTCTTGGCGCGGCGGTCGGCCGGGTCTTCGCGGCGTTCGACGAGGCCGGCTTCCACCAGCTGGTCGACCGAGCGCACCAGCGAGGGCCCCTCGATGCCCAGCGCCTCGGCCAGCACGCCCTGGCGCACGTCGCCGTTCATGCGGCCGAGCATCACGATCGGATAGGCCAGCGTCTGCGACACGCCCACATGCGCCACCGCCTTGTCCGCCGCGGCGCGGTAGCCGCGCTGCAGCGTCGCCAGCGAAGTGCCGAGCCGCATCAGCGACTGTTCGCGCGTCAGTTGGGGGGTGGATTGGGTGGTCAAGATAGCCGCCTATTAATTAGCATGCTACCGATTATACGGGTAACTACCAATCCCTGCAGGCGGCAAGGCTCGCGCCCGCCTTCGGTCAGGGCCGAAGGGCGCGGAAAAACGGAAAGGGGAAAGAAGAAGAAAAGTGTGAAGCTCGCCGATAAGCCGGATTCTGTGCACCGCAGGCCCCTTGCGGAACCCGCGGCGTGACCGCCATTACTCTGGGCCGCCTGTCACCAGACGGCTCGATGCCACCTACCCGCCAGCTCAGCGGAACCACCTCGATACTGGCCTACTTGGTGTTGCTGCGCGCAGAGATTGCCCGTTTCACCCGAACTCAATCGGCTCGTCTCTGTTGCTCTGATCCTCACCTCACGGTGGAGAGTCGTTAACTCCTGCGCTGTCCTGTGCAGTCCGGACGTTCCTCCAGTGCGGCCTTTCGGCACTTGCACCAGCGGCGGTCTGGCGTGCTTCACGGGGTGGATTATCGCCTCCGCCCGAGCGCAGCGGCGGGCCGGTCTCACAATGTGCGCTGCCCGTCCGACAAACGCACTGATTCCCAAGGAGATCCCATGAAGGCCCAGAACATCCTCCAGACCATCGGCAACACGCCGCACATCCGCATCAACCGCCTGTTCGGCAATGCGAAGCAGCAGGTGTGGATCAAGTCCGAGCGCGCCAACCCCGGCGGCTCCATCAAGGACCGCATCGCGCTCGCGATGGTCGAAGACGCCGAGAAGAGCGGCGCGCTCAAGCCCGGCGGCACCATCGTCGAGCCCACCTCGGGCAACACCGGCATCGGCCTGGCGATGGTGGCGGCCGTCAAGGGCTACAAGCTGATCCTGGTGATGCCCGACAGCATGTCGGTGGAGCGCCGCCGCCTGATGCTGGCCTACGGCGCCACCTTCGACCTCACGCCGCGCGCCAACGGCATGAAGGGCTCCATCGCCCGTGCGGAAGAGATCGTGGCCGGCACGCCCGGCGCATGGATGCCGCAGCAGTTCAACAACCCCGCCAACATCGACGTGCACGTGCGCACCACGGCCGAGGAGATCGCCGTCGACTTCCCCGACGGCATCGACGTGCTGATCACCGGCGTGGGCACCGGCGGCCACATCACGGGCGTGGCGAAGGTGCTGAAGAAGAAATGGCCCAAGCTGCAGGTGTTCGCGGTGGAGCCGGTGGCCTCGCCGGTCATCTCGGGCGGCCAGCCTTCGCCGCACCCCATCCAGGGCATCGGCGCGGGCTTCATTCCGAAGAACCTCGACACCTCGCTGCTCGACGGCGTGCTGCAGGTCGACGCGGAGCCGGCGCGCGAAATGGCCCGCCGCTGTGCGCAAGAAGAAGGCATCCTGGTCGGCATCTCCTCGGGCGCCACGCTCGCGGCCATCGCGCAGAAATTGCCGTCGCTCGCGCCCGACGCGGTGGTGCTGGGCTTCAACTACGACACCGGCGAGCGCTACTTGTCGGTAGAGGGCTTCCTGCCCGCCTGATCCAGCTATCGCTTTCATAGCGCTCCGGGCGCTTAAAATCCGTGGTCTGCTTGATAACTACAAGCCCCACGCCATGCTGAGAATCTCCGAACTCAAACTCCCGCTCGACCACGCGCCAGAGGCGCTGGCCGCACTGATCGCCAGGACGCTCGGCGTCCCGCCCGAAGCGATCGCTTCCCACACCGTCTACAAGCGCAGCTTCGATGCGCGCAAGGTCGAACTGCTCACCGTCTACATCTGCGACGTGCAGCTGTCCGACGCAAAGCTCGAAGCCGCCCTGCTCGCGAAGCACGCGGGCCACCCACACATCCAGAACGCGCCCGACATGCGCTACACACCGCCAGCCAGCGCACCCGAAGGCCTGCCGCTGCGGCCCGTGGTGATCGGCTTCGGCCCCTGCGGCATCTTCGCGGCGCTGATGCTCGCGAAGATGGGCTTCAGGCCCATCGTGCTCGAACGCGGCAAGACCGTGCGCCAGCGCACCCGCGACACCTGGGGCCTGTGGCGCAGGAGCGAGCTCAACCCCGAGTCGAACGTGCAGTTCGGCGAAGGCGGCGCCGGCACTTTCTCCGACGGCAAGCTCTACAGCCAGATCAAGGACCCGCGCTTCCTCGGCCGCAAGGTGATGGAAGAGTTCGTGAAGGCCGGCGCGCCGCCCGAGATCCTTTACGTCGCGCACCCGCACATCGGCACCTTCAAGCTGGTGAAGGTGGTCGAGAACATCCGCGAGCAGATCGTGGCGCTGGGCGGCGAGATCCGCTTCGAGCAGCGCGTGACCGACGTGCGCATCGAGGACGGCCATCTTCGCGGGCTCACCGTGCTCGACCAGGCCACCGGCCAGAGCAGCGAACTGCGCGCCGACCACGTCGTGATGGCGCTGGGCCACAGCTCGCGCGACACCTTCGCGATGCTGCATGCGCGCGGCGTGCACATCGAGGCCAAGCCCTTTTCCATCGGCTTCCGCGTGGAGCATCCGCAGGGCCTCATCGACCGCGCGCGCTGGGGCCGCCATGCGGGCCATCCGCTGCTGGGTGCGGCCGACTACAAGCTGGTGCACCACGCGAGCAACGGCCGCTCGGTCTACAGCTTCTGCATGTGCCCCGGCGGCACCGTGGTCGCGGCCACCAGCGAGCCGGGCCGCGTGGTCACCAACGGCATGAGCCAGTACTCGCGCAACGAACGCAACGCCAACGCGGGCATCGTGGTGGGCATCGACCCGCGCGACTACCCCGGAGACGCGCTCGCCGGCATCGCGCTGCAGCGCGAACTGGAAAGCAACGCCTTCGTGCTCGGCGGCGGCGACTACCGCGCGCCCGGCCAGCTGGTGGGCGACTTCATCGCCGGCAAGCCCTCCACCGCGCTCGGCAGCGTGATCCCCTCTTACAAGCCGGGCGTGACGCCGACCGACCTGCACAAGGCCCTGCCCGCCTACGCCATCGAGGCGATGCGCGAGGCCTTCCCCGCCTTCGGCCGCAAGATCAAGGGCTTCGACACCTACGACGCGGTGCTCACCGGCGTCGAGACGCGTACTTCCTCGCCCATCAAGATCACGCGCGGCGACGACTTCCAGAGCCTCAACGTGCGCGGCCTGTACCCCGCCGGCGAAGGCGCGAGCTACGCGGGCGGCATCCTGTCGGCCGGCGTGGACGGCATCAAGGTGGCCGAGGCCGTGGCGCGCAGCGTGCTGGCCGAGACGGAGCGCGAACGCACTGCGAGCGTCTGATGCAGACCATGCAGCACTCAGCCATCCGCTTCGAGCGCCCCACCCTGGGCCACCTGGTCGTCGCCACGCTGGCGATGGCGGCTGTGGTGCTCGCCTCCAACGTCCTCGTGCAGTTCGCCATCAACGACTGGCTGACCTGGGGCGCCTTCACCTATCCGGTGGCGTATCTCGTGAGCGATCTCGTCAACCGGCGCTTCGGCCCCGGCATGGCGCGGCGCGTGGCGTGGGTGGGCTTCGCGGTGGCGGTGGGCGTTTCGCTGCTGCTTGCGCCGGTGCGCATCGCGGCGGCCTCGGGACTGGCCTTCATCGCTTCGCAGCTGCTCGACATCGGCGTCTTCGACCGCCTGCGCCGCGGCCTCTGGTGGCGCGCGCCGCTGGTGGCCACGGTGATCGCGGCGGTGCTCGACAGCATCGTGTTCTGGGGCATCGCCTTCGCGGGCACCGAGGGCCCGTGGCTCACCTGGGCGCTGGGCGACCTCGCGGTGAAGCTGGCCGTCGGCGTGCTGATGCTGCTGCCGTTCCGGCTGCTGATCGGCCGCCAGGCCGCGCGCACTTCCGCCGCCATGAGCTGACGACGGCCACGGAAACGACAATGCACCCAGCACCCCATTCCCTGCGCCGCGCCGCATGCGCGAGCGCATTCCACTGAACCACTTCCTGCTTTCTTCGCGCCTTCGCGCCGGATTTCCAGAATGACCGAAGCAACCACCGCCAACCCGAACAACAAGTCGCGCCGCCCCCGTGGCGAGCGCATGGACATGGCGCAGCAGCTGCAGGCCCTGCGTGCCGGCACGGACGGCGCGACGACCGCGCCCGAAGCCGACACCGCGCAAGCCGTTGCGCAGACCAGGCAGCGTCCGCAACACCAGCAGCAGCGCAAGCCCAAGAAGCCGCAGCAGGCGCAGGGCCGCCAGCAGCCTTCGCAACAGAAGCAGCAACAACAGCCTCAGCAGCCCGCGCGCCCGCAGCGCAAGGTGCACCCGGCGCTCGAGCGCCTGTTCGAGCTGTACCCGAACCTCTTCGGCGCGCGCTTCCTGCCGCTGAAGCTCGGCGTGTACGAAGAGCTGATTGCCCGCCACCCCGACGACTTCAAGGCCGAAGACCTGAAGGTGGCGATGGGCCTGCACGCGCGATCCACGCGCTACCTCGAAAGCGTGGCCGCCGGCCATCCGCGCCATGACCTCGACGGCAACGTCGCCGAACCGGTGGCGCCCGAGCACGTGCACCACGCCATCCTCGAACTGCACCGCCGCCGCTCGCAACGCACCGGCGAAGACCTGCGCCCGCAACTGGTGGCGCGCCTGGCCCGCGCCGTCGAAGCCTCGGGCCTCGACCGCGAGGCCTATGCCGTGCTGGTGCGCTCGCGCGACGCGAACAACAACGCCGTGCTCGACGAAGCCCTCGCCCTGCTCGCGGAACAGGCCGCCAAGCGCGAGGCCCTGCTGCGCGCCTTCGAGGCCAGCGGGCGCAGCGAGAAGGAGTTTGCGGAGATGTACGGCATGAACCCGGCGGAGGTGACGCGGACCCTGCAGCGCGTGCGGCGCGATCAGGCGGCCGCTGCTGCCGCTGCGCAGGAAGCTCCGCCCACGCCGGAAGCGACGGAAACCCCGGCCGCTCCTGAAGCTCCGGCTGCCGACTGACTCGGAAGCCCCCGCGTCGCAGTTTCGAGCCTGCGACCGTCCAAATGAAAAAGCCGCCACGGTGACGTGGCGGCTTTCTCTTTGTCGAGTCACGGGCCGGATGGCCCGTCCCGCTCAGCGCTGCGCGTTCTGCAGCGCGGCGATGCGCTCCTCGATCGGCGGGTGCGTGGCGAACAGCTTGCCGATGCTGCCGGTGATGCCCATGGCTTCCACCGCCTTCGGCAGTTCGCCGGCGGGCAGGCCGCCCAGGCGGGCCAGCGCGTTGACCATGGGCTGGCGGTTGCCCATGAGGGCGGCCGAGCCGGCGTCGGCGCGGAATTCGCGCTGGCGGGAGAACCAGGCCACCACCATCGCGGCGGCGAAGCCGAGCACGATGTCGAGCACGATGGTGCTCACGTAGTAGCCGATGCCGGGGCCCGAGCTGCGGTCGTCGCCGCGGCGCAGGAAGCTGTCGACCGCATAGCCGATCACGCGCGACAGGAACACGACGAAGGTGTTCATCACGCCCTGGATCAGCGTCATGGTGACCATGTCGCCGTTGGCGATGTGCGCCACCTCGTGGCCGATGACGGCCTCGACCTCTTCGCGCGTCATGTTCTGCAGCAGGCCGGTGGACACCGCCACCAGCGACGAGTTCTTGAACGCGCCCGTCGCGAAGGCGTTGGGCTCGCCTTCGAAGATGCCGACCTCGGGCATGCCGATGCCGGCCTTGTCGGCGAACTTGCGCACCGTGCCGACGATCCAGGCCTCGTCGGGCGTCTGGGGGTTGTCGATCATGTGCAGGCCGGTGGTCCACTTGGCCATCGGCTTGCTGATGAGCAGCGAGATGATCGCGCCGCCGAAACCCATCACCAGCGCGAAGCCGAGCAGCGCGGTCAGGTTGAGCCCGTTGGCCGTGAGGAAGCGATTGACGCCGAGCAGGCTGGCGACCACGCCGAGCACTGCGACGACCATCACGTTGGTCAGGACAAACAGAAGGATACGTTTCAAGTTGAATTCTCCGTGGGGAAATCTGCCACCCAGATGAGGGCCCCGGGGCCCTCTTCAAGCCGTTTCCGCGCCATGTTCAGGCAGTTCGCGGCCTGGAAGCCCTGGGAGTTTTAGGTGTTCTGGGCGCTCCGGTCGGCGGCAGCCGGTAGAGCCATGATAGGAGCAAAAGTTCTAGGGCCCCGGTATTCCCCGACCGGCCAAGGGCCTGAAGACCTGCGGATCGTCATAGAACCGTGCTGCCTCGTTGTCGTGGCACCAGCCGGGTACGCCGAGCACCGGCAGCGGCACGAAGGGCTTGTGTTCGAGCCGCAGCGGGTCGAGCGCGGCGGCCACTCGGGCGTCGTCGAGCGCCGCCGGCCCGGTTTCGCCGTGCACCGGCAACAGCACATGCGCGGTGATGGGCTTGCGCGGCGTGACGAGCTTCTCCAGCAGCGCATGGCCGAAGAGCACCAGCCTGGCCTCGCGCCACAGCCCGCGCTCGCCGACGAAGAGCGTGTGCCAGTCGCGCGCAACCAGCGCCCGCCACAGCGCCGGCGGCGCATCGAGCAAGGCGCCGTTCTCGTCGAACAGCGTGAGGGCATCGCGCAGCGCACCGCGCGTGGCACCGACGCCGTCGCGGGCGATCTCGCCGGCTTGCAGTTCGTTCAGGCGGCGCTTGGTCCGTGGAAAGGCGACCCAGACCAGGCCGTTGAAGAAGTCGTGCAGGTTGTCGCGGGTGGGGACGGTGCGGGTCTGGAAGATGTGGGCCTCGTAGGCCTGCCCGGCGGGCAGTTCGTGCTGCCTCACGAAATCAGGCGCCGATACGGGCCTGATGCCCTGCAGCGCGGCCGCAATGCAGCCATCGCTGCGCGCGACAGCCTGCGCTGCCGCTTCGCCGTCGGCGCGATAGGGTGCGAGCCAGGGCTGCGCCCAGTCGATCGACGGCAGGGTCAAGGCGCGGGGGCGCCGGTCCAGCGGATGCGGTCCGGGTGCTGCATCAGCGCGAACTCGGCCGTGAGCTTCTCGAAGAGTTTCAGCGAGCTGCTGTTCTTGCCGAGCAGGCCTGCCGTGCGCAGGGCCTTGGCCACATCGTTGAGCGGCACGTCCTTGCCGCTGCGCAGGGCCGGGGCGGCCTGCAGGATGAATTCGGCGGCTTCCGAGGGTTGCGGCTGCTGCTGTGCCTGCTGCTGCGGCTCGGGCCTGGGCTCGGCTTTGCCGGCAGCCTTCGCCGTCTTGCGCGCTGCCGTCTTCGTCGCGGTCTTCTTCGCGGCGGGCGCGGCCTTGGCGCGCGTGGTCTTCGCCGCGGCCGTCTTCTTCGCGGCCACCGTGCGCGCGGCCGGCTTGGCGACGGCGTTGTGCGCGATGTCGGTGAAGGCGTCGTAGATGCCTATGGTTTCCTCGCCCGTCTTGCCCTGCTGGCCGATGCCGCAGACGCGGCAGCCCTTCTCGCGCAGGCGGATCACGAGCGGCGCGAAGTCGGAGTCGGACGACACCAGCACCACCACGTCGGGCCGCTCGGCGATGGCGAGGTCGATGGCATCGACCGACAGCGCGATGTCGGTGCTGTTCTTGCCGGCCGACAGGTTCACCATCGGCCGCACCGAGAGGCGCTTGAAGAGCGCCTGCCGGTTCACCGCCATCTCGGCGTTGCAGTAGGCGCGGCGCACGTGGATGGCGCCGTACTCGTCCATGGTGCGCTCCACCGCCTGCTCGATGACTTCGGCCGACACGTTGTCGGCGTCGATCAGGAGCATCACGCGCAGCGAGGGAACCGTCATGCGAACTTCCAGTTGACGGCTTCGCCGCCGCGCAGCGGCTTGAGCGTGGCGTCGCCGTAGGGCACGGTCTCGGGCACGGTCCAGCTCTCGCGCTTGAGCGTGATGGTGTCGGTGTGGCGCGGCAGGCCGTAGAAGTCGGGGCCGTGGAAGCTCGCGAAGCCTTCGAGCTTGTCGAGCGCGCCCGCGTTGTCGAAGGCCTCGGCGTAGAGCTCGATGGCGGTGAGCGCGGTGTAGCAGCCGGCGCAGCCCAGCGCGTGCTCCTTCAGGTGCGCCGGATGCGGCGCGCTGTCGGTGCCCAGGAAGAAGCGGTCGCTGCCGCTGGTGGCCGCCTCGACCAGCGCCACGCGGTGGGTCTCGCGCTTGAGCACGGGCAGGCAGTAGTAGTGCGGGCGGATGCCGCCGGTGAAGATGGCGTTGCGGTTGTAGAGCAGGTGGTGCGCCGTGATGGTGGCGGCAGTGAAGCGGCCGGCGTCGCGCACGTAGTGGGCGCCTTCCTTGGTGGTGAGGTGCTCGAACACCACCTTGAGCTCGGGGAAGTCGCGGCGCAGCGGGATCATCACGCGGTCGACGAACACGGCCTCGCGGTCGAACAGGTCGATGGCCGGGTCGGTCACCTCGCCGTGCACCAGCAGCAGCAGGCCGTGCTTCTGCATGGCTTCGAGCGTCTTGTAGGTCTTGCGGATGTCGGTCACGCCGGCATCGCTGTTGGTGGTGGCGCCGGCCGGATAGAGCTTGAGCGCGCGCACGCCGGCTTCGGCTGCCAGCGCGATCTCCTCGGGCGGCAGCTTGTCGGTGAGATAGAGCGACATCACCGGCTCGAAACCCGTGCCGGCAGGCACGGCGGCGCGGATGCGGTCGCGGTACGCCACGGCCTGCGCGGCGGTGGTCACGGGGGGGCGGAGGTTCGGCATGATCAGCGCGCGGCCGAACTGGCGGGCGCTGTGGGGAACGACGGCTTCGAGTGCGGCGCCGTCGCGCACGTGCAGGTGCCAGTCGTCGGGGCGGGTGATCGTGAGGGTGTCTGTCATGGCCCGGGGATTGTCGCACCGGGCCCCAGCAGGTACTCGCGCACCAGCGAACGCGCCCTGTGCAGGCGGCTCTTCACGGCGCCCGGCGGTTCGCCGAGCCGTTCGGCGATTTCCGCGATGGTCAGCTCCTCGAAGTCGCGCAGCAGCACGACCTCGAGGTAGTGCGCGGGCAGCGATTCGAGCACGTGGGTGAGGTCCAGCCGCAGCGCGGCGTCGCCGCGGCTGAGCAGCTGCCGCTCGGCCGCTTCCTCGTCGAGCGGCTCGTGCCTGAACATCGCGCGTTGCAGCCGCAGGCATTCGCGCCGGATGACGGTGAAGAGCCACGACGAGAACGCCGCCGCGGCCTTCAGCCCCCGGACCTTGCGCGCGATGACCAGCAGCGACTCCTGCACCGCGTCGTCGACGTCGCTGGCATGGCAGTGCCGCCAGGCGTAGCGGCGCGCATCGGCCTGGCAGACCGCGAGCAGGCTCGCGATGGCGGCCGGGTCGCCGGTCTGCGCGGCGTGGACTAGGCTGGATCGGTCGATGCCCGCGGCCATGCTTCAGTGCCCCTTTCCGTCGAGCTTGCGCCCGAGCATCGCGCACATCGGGCAGAAGCCGAACAGGCCCGTCAGCGCGAGCGTGGCGCCCATGAGCGTGACGGCCACGCCCAGCCCGAAGCCGGCTGTGCTCCAGCCGACGGCCGCGAAAGCCAGTGCCACAAGGCCGATGACGATGCGCAGTGCGCGCTCCCAGCCGGGAAGATTCTTTGCGTAGAGCATGGCGGTTCCTTCGTTCCTTCTTGGTGATGAGTAAGTGCATGAGGAAGACCCTCGGACACCAGGAGGCGTCAAACCCGCCGGACGGTTCGCGGGAAGCACAAATTTTTCCACGCCGGCAGGAACGCCCGGCAGCCGTCATGGCCCTCGCTCCACAAGGGACTCCCTCGCTGGCACATGTCGTGCTTGACAGTTATTTACGTTCTTTTCCCCTTTCATTCCAACGGAGTTCCATGTGAAGCGTGCTGCCCCTGCCCTGTTCCTGAAACCCCTGGCCGCCTGCGCGGCGCTCGCCACACTGGTGCTCGCCGCGCCCCATGCGATGGCGCAGGAGAAGACGCTGCGCATCGCCATGACGGCCGCCGACATTCCGCGCACGCTGGGCCAGCCCGACCAGGGTTTCGAGGGCAACCGCTTCACCGGCATCCCGATCTACGACTCGCTCACGCAATGGGACCTGTCGAAGGCCGATGCGCCCAGCGTGCTGATTCCCGGCCTCGCCGCCTCGTGGGCGGTCGACGCCAAGGACAGGACCAAGTGGGTCTTCAAGCTGCGCCCCGGCGTGAAATTCCACGACGGCTCGGCCTTCAACGCCGACGCCGTGGTGTGGAACGTGCAGAAGGTGCTCGACAAAGATGCGCCGCAGTTCGACCCCAGCCAGGTCGGCGTGACAGCCTCGCGCATGCCCACGCTCAAGTCGGCGCGCAAGATCGACGACACGACGGTCGAGCTCACCACCAGCGAGCCCGACGCCTTCCTGCCGATCAACCTCACGAACCTGTTCATGGCCTCGCCTGCCCACTGGCAGAAGAAGTTCGACGCGGCCGCCGGCGCCACCCCCGCAGACAAGGCCAAGGCCGCCTGGACCGCCTTCGCCGCCGACCCGTCGGGCTCGGGCCCGTTCAAGGTCACGCGCTTCGTGGCGCGCGAGCGGCTCGAGCTGGCCGCCAACAAGGGCTACTGGGACGCCAAGCGCGTGCCGAAGATCGACAAGGTCGTGCTGCTGCCCATGCCCGAGGCCAACGCGCGCACCGCCGCGCTGCTGGGCGGGCAGGTCGACTGGATCGAGGCGCCCGCCCCCGACGCCATGGCGCAGATCACGCAGCGCGGCTTCAAGATCTATTCGAACGCGCAGCCGCACGTGTGGCCCTGGCAGCTCTCGTTCGCCGAGGGCTCGCCCTGGCTCGACAAGCGCGTGCGCCAGGCCGCCAACCTGTGCATCGATCGCGCCGGCATGAAGCAGCTGCTGGGCGGCATGATGGCCGAACCCAAGGGCACGGTGCCGCCGGGGCACCCGTGGTTCGGCAAGCCCACCTTCGACATCCGCTACGACGTGAAGGCCGCCCAGGCGCTCATGACGCAGGCCGGCTACTCGGCCGCCAAGCCGATCAAGGTGAAAGTGCAGATCTCGGCCTCGGGCTCGGGCCAGATGCAGCCGCTGCCGATGAATGAGTTCGCGCAGCAGTCGCTCAAGCAGTGCTACTTCGACGTGCAGTTCGACGTGATCGAATGGAACACGCTGTTCACCAACTGGCGCAAGGGCGCGAAGGACCCGTCGGCCAACGGCGCGAACGCGGTCAACATAAGCTTCGCCGCCATGGACCCGTTCTTCGCGATGGTGCGCTTCGTGAGCACCAAGACCGTCCCGCCGGTGTCGAACAACTGGGGCTACTACGGCAACGCCGAGGTCGACAAGCTGGTGGCCGACGCGCGCACCAGCTTCGACGACAAGGCGCGCGACGCCGCGCTGGCCAAGCTGCACACGTACATCGTCGACGACGCGCCCTTCGTGTGGATCGCGCACGACGTCGGTCCGCGGGCCATGTCGGCCAAGGTGAAGAACGTAGTGCAGCCCAAGAGCTGGTTCATCGACATCGCAACCATGTCGATGGACTGACGAGCCCCCGATGCTCGCCTACCTCCTGCGCCGCGTGATCTACGCCGTGCCGATCATGATCGGCGTGGCGCTCGTGTGCTTCCTGCTCGTGCACATCGCGCCGGGCGATCCTCTGGTGTCGATACTGCCGCCGGACGCCTCCGCCGAGCTGCAGGCGCAGCTGCGCGAGCTGTACGGCTTCAACCGCTCGCTGCCCGAGCAGTTCGCGATGTGGCTGTGGCGCGCGCTGCACGGCGACCTGGGCGTGTCGATCGCGAGCAACCGCGCGGTGGCGGGCGAGGTGTTCACCGCGGTGGGCAACACGCTGCGGCTCGCGGTGGTGGCCACTTTCATCGGCTTCGTGCTGGGCAGTCTGTTCGGCTTCGTCGCGGGCTACTTCCGCGGCTCCTGGCCCGACCGGCTGGCCTCGATGTTCTCGGTGCTCGGCGTGAGCGTGCCGCATTACTGGCTGGGCATGGTGATGGTGATCGTGTTCTCCTCGCAGCTCATGTGGCTGCCGGCCACCGGCGCGGGCCCCAGCGGCTCGGACGACTGGGCCTGGGACTGGGCGCACCTGCAGTTCCTGCTGCTGCCCGCGGTCACGATGTCGGTGATCCCGATGGGCATCATCGCGCGCACCGTGCGCGCGCTGGTGGCCGAGATCCTCGAGCAGGAGTTCATCGTCGGCCTGCGCGCGAAGGGACTCACGCACTTCGGCGTGTTCCGCCACATGGTGAAGAACGCCGCGCCCACCGCGCTGGCGGTGATGGGGCTGCAGCTGGGCTACCTGCTCGGCGGCTCGATCCTCATCGAGACGGTGTTCTCCTGGCCGGGCACCGGCTTCCTGCTGAACTCGGCCATCTTCCAGCGCGACCTGCCGCTGCTGCAGGGCACGATCCTCGTGCTGGCGCTGTTCTTCGTCGTGCTCAACCTGCTGGTCGATGTGCTGCAGACCCTGCTCGACCCGCGCATCGCCCGGGCCTGAAAGACCATGTCCTCCGTGCTCGCCCCCTCCTCCATCGCCGCGGCCGTCGAGCCGCTGCCGGCCCAGCGCTCTCGCGGCTACTGGGCCTCGGTCTGGCTGCGCTTCAGGCGCGACCCGGTGGCCGTCGGCGCCGCGGTCGTCGTGCTGCTGCTGATCGCGCTCGCCATCTTCGGCCCCTGGCTCGCACCGTCGGACCCTTACCAGTCGTCGATGCTCAAGCGGCTCAAGCCCATCGGCACCGAGGGCCTGCCGCTGGGCAGCGACGAGCTGGGCCGCGACATGCTCTCGCGCCTCATCGTCGGCGCGCGGCTGTCGCTCTTCATCGGCATCACGCCGGTGCTGTGCGCCTTCGTGCTGGGCACGGTGATCGGCATCGTCGCGGGCTACGCAGGCGGGCTGACCAACACGCTCATCATGCGCACCATCGACGTGTTCTACGCCTTCCCGTCGGTGCTGCTGGCCATCGCGCTGTCGGGCGCGCTGGGCGCGGGCGTGGTCAATTCGCTGATCTCGCTGACCATCGTCTTCATTCCGCAGATCGCACGGGTGGCCGAGAGCGTGACCACGCAGGTGCGCAACCGCGACTACGTGGAGGCGGCGCGCGCCTCGGGCGCGGGGCCTTTCACCATCGTGCGGGTGCACGTGCTGGGCAACGTGCTCGGGCCGATCTTCGTGTACGCCACCAGCCTGATCGCGGTGTCGATGATCCTGGCCTCGGGCCTGTCGTTCCTGGGCCTGGGCGTGAAGCCGCCGGAGCCCGAGTGGGGGCTGATGCTCAACACGCTGCGCACCGCGATCTACGTGCAGCCCTGGGTCGCGGCGCTGCCGGGCGTGATGATCTTCGTCACCTCGATCTCCTTCAACATCCTGTCCGACGGGCTGCGCACCGCCATGGACAACAAGGGCTGAGGCATGGCAATGGACGCACTCGAAGACATCGGCGGACCGGCCCAGCCCCTGCTGACGATCAATGGCCTGGTCAAGCATTTCCCGCTGAAGAAAGACCCGCTCGGCCGTGGCGGCGGCGTGGTGCGCGCGGTCGACGGCGTGGACTTCGAGGTGCTCAAGGGCGAGACGCTCGGCGTGGTCGGCGAGTCCGGCTGCGGCAAGTCGACCACCGCGCGCCTGCTGATGCAGCTGATCGAACCCACGCGCGGCGAAGTGGTGTTCGACGGCCGCGAGGTCGGCGGCCGCGACCTGCCGCTGAAGGAGTTCCGCCGCCAGGTGCAGATGGTGTTCCAGGACAGCTACGCCTCGCTGAACCCGCGCCTGACCATCGAGGACTCGATCGCCTTCGGGCCGCAGGTGCACGGCGTGCCGCGGCGCGAATCGGTGGCGCGGGCGCGCGACCTGCTCGGCCGCGTGGGCCTGTCGCCCCAGCGCTTTGCCGAACGCTATCCGCACGAGCTCTCGGGCGGCCAGCGGCAGCGCGTGAACATCGCCCGGGCGCTGGCGCTGCAGCCGCGCATGGTGATCCTCGACGAGGCCGTCTCCGCGCTCGACAAGTCGGTGGAGGCGCAGGTCATCAACCTGCTGCTCGACCTGAAGGCCGAGTTCGGCCTGACCTACGTATTCATCAGCCACGACCTCAACGTGGTGCGCTACGTGAGCGACCGCGTCATGGTGATGTACCTGGGCCAGGTGGCCGAGATCGGCCCGGCCGACGCGCTGTACGACCAGCCCGCGCATCCCTACACGCGCGCGCTGCTGTCCTCCATGCCTTCGATGGACCCCGACCACCGCACCGAGGAGGCGGCGCTCGCGGGCGATCCGCCGAACCCGATCAACCCGCCCTCGGGCTGCCGATTTCATCCGCGCTGCGCGCTGGCCGCGCCGGTGTGCGCCAGGGTCGTGCCCGAGCGCATCGCCACCGGTTCGCAACATGCGGTGAGCTGCCTGATCCACGAGCCGGGCAGCGGACACCCGATGGCCATCGAAACCCCGAGGAAAGCAGCATGAGCAGCGACGAACCGATGGTCCGCCTGCGCGACCTCAGCGTCACCTTCGACGGCGGCCGCAAGCCGGTGCATGCCGTCAGCGGCGTGAGCCTCGAAGTGAAGCGCGGCGAGGTCGTCGCGCTGATCGGCGAGTCGGGCTCCGGCAAGAGCGTGACCATGCGCACCCTGCTGCGCCTGCACCCCGAGCGCCGCACCCGCATGGGCGGCACGGTGCAGGTGGCCGGCCGCGACGTGCTCGCCATGTCGCAGCGCGAGCTGGCCGATTTCCGCGGCAAGGTCGCCTCGATGATCTTCCAGGAGCCGCTGCTGGCGCTCGACCCGGTGTACTCGGTGGGCGCGCAGATCGTCGAGTCGATCCGGCGGCATGAGTCCGTCACCCATGCCGAGGCACAGCAACGCGCGCTGGCGCTGTTCGAGCGCGTTCGCATTCCCAGCCCCGAGCGTCGCCTGCAGGCCTATCCGCACGAGATGTCGGGCGGCATGCGCCAGCGCGCCATGATCGCGCTGGCGCTCGCCTGCAAGCCCCAGCTGCTGCTGGCCGACGAGCCCACCACTGCGCTCGACGCCACGGTGCAGATCCAGATCCTGCTGCTGCTGCGCGAACTGCAGCGCGACCTGGGCCTCTCGGTGATCTTCGTCACGCACGACATCGGCGCCGCGGTGGAGGTGGCCGACCGCATCGCCGTGATGTACGCGGGGCGCATCGTCGAGGAAGGCACTGCGCGCGAGCTGATCCGCTCGCCGCGCCATCCGTACACCATCGCGCTGCTCAAGAGCCGTGCGCACGGCGCGCTGGCGCGCGGTACGCGGCTGGAGACCATCGGCGGCGCGCCGCCCGACCTCTCGGCGCTGCCGCCCGGCTGCGCCTTCGCCGAACGCTGCGCGCTCGCGGGCGACGCCTGCCGCGCGGCGCAGCCGCCGGTGGTCGAGCTTGCCCGAACCACCGCGCGCGCTGCATCCACACCGACGCGGCCGCGGCCATTGCGCCGGTGCTCGTCGCCTGACAACCTCCAAGACCCTTCGCCCATCCTCCATCGCCATGCCCCTGCACGACCCCGCCCACGCCTTCGTTCCGTACCCTGATGCGCCAGTGGCCCGCGCGACGACCGGTCCGCTGGCGGACCTGAGCTTTGCCGCGAAAGACCTGTTCGACGTGGCCGGCTACCCCACGGGCGGCGGCAACCCCATCGTGCTGGCGATGTCGGGCATCAAGACGCGCACCGCGCCCACCGTGCAGAAGCTGCTCGATGCCGGCGCGCGCTTCGCCGGCAAGACGGTGACCGACGAGCTCGCGTTCTCGATGAACGGCAACAACGCGCACTTCGGCGCGCCCATCAACGGCGCCGCCAAAGACCGCATCACCGGCGGCAGTTCGTCGGGCTCGGCATCGGCCGTGTCGTCGCATCTGTGTGACTTCGCGCTGGGCACCGACACCGGCGGCTCGGTGCGCGCGCCGGCCAATCACTGCGGCCTGTACGGGCTGCGTCCCACGCACGGCCGAGTGAGCCTCGAAGGCGCGCTCGACCTCGCGCCCAGCTTCGACACTTGCGGCTGGTTCGCGCGCGACATCGGCACCTTCGCGCGCGTGGCCGACGTGCTGCTGGGCGCCGATGCCGAACCGCTGCCCGATCGCGTGCGGCTGCTGCGTCCCGACGACGTCTGGGCGCTGGCCGTGCCGGCGGCGGCCGACGCGCTGGAGGGCGCGGCCGACCGCGTGCAGGGCGCGCTCGGTCCCGCCAGGGGCATCGAGGTGGCGATGGAGTCCTTCGACACCATGTACTGGAACTTCCGCTACCTGCAATCGCGCGAAGCCTGGCTCACCGACGGCCCGCTCATCGAACGCTACGCCCCGCCGCTGGGGCCGGGCGTGGCCGAGCGCTTCGCATGGTCGCGCGAAGTCACCGACGCGCAGGTGAATGCGGCGCGCGCCTTCCGCACCGCGTTCCGCACGCACTTGGCTTCACTGCTCGACAGCGACGGCGTCCTGCTGATGCCGACCATGCCCGACATCGCCCCGCTGCGCAGCGACAGCGAGGCAGCGCTGAAGGACTACCGCAACCGCGCGATCCGCATGCTGTGCATCGCGGGGCTGGCGGGCTTTCCGCAGCTGTCGATGCCGCTGGCTGCGCGCGATGGGGCGCCGCTGGGCATCTCGCTGCTCGGGCCGGCGGGGTCGGACCGGTCGCTTGTCGCGCTGGCGCAGCGCATCGCGGGCTGACTAAGGCCGAAAGCCTCAGAGCCGCACGCTGCCCGGCTCCCGCAGCTGGCAGACGTCGCAGTCGACACCGCCGCTGCCCGCGCGCTCGATCACCGCGAAGTCGCCCGCATCCACCGCCAGCAGCGCGTGATGCCAGGTGCCGGGCGCGAGCACCACGCCCTGGCGCCCGTCGGTGACGAAGGCCGCGAGCTGTCGAGCCGATGTGGGTGCTTCGCCCGCGCGGGCTACCACGATCACGAAGCGCCTGTCGCCCAGCGGCATGAAGGTCTGGCTACCCAGCGCGTGGCGCTCCATCTCCGACACCTCATGAGGAAAGCGCCGTGCCTGCGCTCGGAACAGCGCCAGCATCGGCCTGCCGCCTTCGGCGGCGAGCTGCAGGTCGTCGAGCAGGTCGAAGCGTTGCGCATTGCCGCCGTTGATGGGCCTGCCTTCGCCGGCAGGAGCGGCGATCACGGTGCCGTAGGGCGCGAAGGCTTCGGAGGTCAGCGGCTGCGCCACCAGCACCTCGGCGGCGGTCGGGGAAACATCGTTCATCCGGCCATTGCAGCAGAAAGCGTGCCGTTCGCCTACGCGAGATCGGCCGGGCAGACTGCCCGACACCGGCGCGCAGGAGATACTGTTCGCTTCGCAAACGACGACAACGACGAATGCACGCACCGGCATGAATACGACCGAGCCCCACCCGATCGCCCCGGCACTGGCCGAAGGCGGCCTGGCCGCCATCTTCACCGCGCCCGACGGCGCCCGGGCCTTCGCCGTGCGCTGGCAAGGCGGCGTGTACGGCTACCTCAACCAGTGCCCCCATGCGGGCGGCCCGCTTGATTTCGAAGGCCAGGTGCTGGAAAGTTCAGGCCGCTTCCTGATGTGCGCGCGGCACGGTGCCATCTTCGAGCCCGACACCGGCAAGTGCGTCGGCGGCCCCTGCCGCGGCGCGCGCCTCACGCCGGTGGCCGTGCACGAGAAGGCCGACGGCAGCGTGTGGGCCGGCGCCGCCGGCTGAAGAGAAGAGAAGACAAGCCAGAACAGGACAACCATCCAGGAGAAAGAAGACATGCGCAACTGCATCAACCGATTCCGCACTCTCCCGCATATGACCCTGCCGGTCGCGGCGCTCGCCCTGGCCGGCCTCCTGGCGGGCTGCGCGGGCATGTCCTCGCCCGTGGGCAAGGGCTCCACCGGCATGAAGGTCACGTCCAGCGCGTTCAGCGACAACGGCACCATTCCGGCCGAACACGCGGGCGTTGGCGACTGCGGCGGCAAGAACATCTCGCCGCCGGTGGCCTGGAGCAACCTGCCGGCCAAGACGAAGTCGGTCGCGGTGCTTGTGTTCGACCCGGACGGTGCGGCCGGCCTGGGCGTGTCGCACTGGGTGGCCTACAACATCGCGGCCGAGCGCGGCGAGCTCAAGGCAGGCGAAGGAGCGGCGGGTTCGAACTTCGACTTCACCATGGGCCCGAACGTGGCTGGCACGCCCGCCTACCGCGGCATGTGCCCGCCGGCGGGCGACCGGCCGCACCACTACGTGGTGACCGTGATCGCCACCGAGGTCGCGCCGGGCAGCCTGCCGGCCGGCCTGGGCCGCGACGCGCTGCTGGCCGCGCTCAAGGGCCGCGCGCTGGGCGGCCAGAGCGTGGTCGGCCTCTACAGCCGCTGAGCCGGAACGGCCCGGATAGGCAACAGTTAATAATTAAGACCTCGTTCCGCCGGCATCCGCCAGCAATGGCTGCAGCCTCTTCCACGAAAGCTCCATCGATGGCCCTGCCCGCCGCCACCTCCGGCTCCACGCCGGTTCCACCCTCCGCCGCCGGCGACCTCGACGCCATGTTCGACCTGGCGCCGGTCTCCCTCTGGATCGAGGACTACGGCGACCTCAAGCGCAAGCTCGACGGCTGGCGCGCCGAGGGCATCACCGACCTGGTGGCGCACCTGCAGGCCGATCCACAGCGGATCAGCGACTGCATGGCGCTGCTGAAGGTGCTGCGGGTCAACCAGCACACGCTCAAGCTCTTCGGCGCCGACAGCGAGCAGACCCTGCTGGGCGCGCTCGACCGCGTGTTCCGCGGCGACATGTCGGCCACCGTGGTGCACGAGCTCGACCAGCTCTGGCGCGGCCAACTCAGCTTCGAGAGCGAGACCGTCAACTACGCGCTCGACGGCCGCCGGCTCGACGTGCGCGTGCGTGCCCGCGTGCTGCCCGGCTACGAAGACAGCTGGAGCCGCGTGCTCGTGGCGCTCGACGACGTCACCGAGCGCGTGGCCGCGCAGCGCCTGCGCGACGAGAGCGCCATCTACGCACGCAGCCTGTTCGACCGCTCTCCGGTGTCGCTGTGGGTGGAAGACTTCAGCGCGGTGCGCTCGCTGATGGAGACGCTGCGCGCGCGCGGCATCACCGACTTCGCCACCTTCATCAAGGTGCACCCCGACTTCGTCACGCGCTGCATGCAGGAGATCCGCGTCATCGACGTTAACCACGAGACGCTGCGCATGTTCGGCGCGCCCGACCTGCAGACGCTGCTGGGCAACCTGCCGCGCATCTTCCGCGACGAGATGCGCGAATCGTTCGCCGAGCAGCTGCAGGACCTGTGGAACGGCAAGACCGTGCAACACCGCGAGGTGCTCAACTACTCGCTGTCGGGCGAGGTGCTCAACATCCACATGCAGTTCGCGGTGCAGGACGACCGGCTCGACACCTGGGACCTGGTGCTGGTGTCGCTCGTCGACATCACTGCGCGCAAGAAGGCCGAGGCGTATCTCGAATACCTCGGCAAGCACGACGTGCTCACGCAGCTGTGCAACCGCACCTACTACACCGAGGAGCTCAACCGCCTCTCGCGCAAGGGCCCGTGGCCGGTGTCGATCGTGGCCATCGACCTCAACGGCCTGAAGCAGGTCAACGACCAGGAAGGCCACGCCGCCGGCGACACCCTGCTGCGCCGCATGGGCGAGGTGCTCGACAAGGCCGTCGACCTGCCCGCCTGGCCCGCGCGCATCGGCGGCGACGAATTCGCGGTGCTGCTGCCCATGACCGACGAACGCGGCGCGGAGGCCATGCGCGAGCGCATCCTCACGCTGCTGGAAATGAACAACCAGTTCCACGCCGGCCAGAGCGGCCACGCGCTGAGCCTGGCCATCGGCCTTGCGACCTGCCACGGCGACGAGCCGCTGGAAGCCGCGCTGCAGCGAGCCGACCGGGCGATGTACGAGGACAAGTCGCGGTATTACGAGAGCACGGGAACCGACCGCCGGCAGCAGTAGCTACCGACGCTGCGCCGAGTTGATCCGTAGTTTGCGAGGTTGCGTTTGCCGAAAAGAACCGATGCTTCTTGAAGGCCTTGCCGAAGCGCTGATCCAACTGGTACTGCAGCCCATCGCAGAGGCTGCGATACACCTGATCGGCTACATCACCGGGTTTGTCGTCGTTCCGGTCGCCACGCTGGGGCACGTGGTCGTCGAGCGGCACGAAGAAGGCGTCGAGGCGATGGCCGACAGGTGGATCCGGGCGCCCAGTGGACGCATTGTCATCAGCGCAGGCCTGGGCAGCATCGTGGGCTTTCTCACCTGGCTCCTGATCGGCGGGGCAGCCCTCTTGATCTATTTCACGTCGGTGCCTTCGTAGCCCGGCCCCCGCACCCGCTCCAGCACGAAATCGATGAAGGTCCGGATCGCCCGCGTGTGCTGGCGGTTGGGCATGTAGAGCATGAACATCTGCGTGCCGAAGATCGACAGGCGCCAGTCGTCGAGCGTGGTCACCACGTCGCCGCGGCGCACGTCTTCCTGCACCACGTAGTCGGGCACGAGGCCAATGCCCAGGCCGGCGAGGATGGCCTGGCGCAGGAACAGGAAGTTCTCGGAGATCAGCGTGGGCTCCAGGATCACTTCCCTGCGCGTCTCGCCCTGGTAGGCCGACACGCGCAGCTGCCGGCCGATGACGGCGGCCGTGACCACCGGCGCGCCCTGCAGTGCGTCGAGCTGCACCGGCAGCGGGTTCTTCGCGGCGTACTCGCTCGACGCGCAGGCCACGTAGCGCACCGGCCCCATCGCGCGCGCCACCAGGTTCTGCGGCGGCTCGGGAATCACGCGGATGGCGATGTCGACTTCGTCGCGCAGCAGGTCCTCGATGCGGTTCTCGAACACCACGTCGAGCACGATACCGGGGTACTGGCGCTTGAAGTCGATCAGCCAGTCGGCCATCACCAACTGCCCGTAGCCGCTGGGCACGCTCAGGCGCACGCGGCCCTGCAGGCCCTGGCCCAGCGTGGTGACCGATTCGCGCGCCGCCAGGAGCTCGGCCTGGATGGCGATGCCGTGCTGGTACAGGCGCAGGCCGATCTCGGTCGGCTCGGCGCGCCGGGTGGTGCGCCGCACGAGCTGCGCGCCCACCGAGCGTTCGAGCTGGTTCAGGTGGTAGCTGACGTTGGCGCGGGTCATCTTGAGCCGCCGCGCGGCCGCGCTCAGGTTGCCGGCGTCGAGGATTTCCACCAACAGGGTGAGCGACTGGAGGTCCATGGGCCTATTTTGTCAAAAATCCTTTGACAGTCTGTCAACCGGCTATGCAATTGTCAAAGCAGTCCCTCAGGCCAAGAATGCTGGGTTCACCCCAGAGCCTCGGACCCGACCGGTCCGCAACGCAAGAGACAAGCGACACGCACATGGCCACCACAACTCCCAGCCCCTCCACGTCCACCGGTCCCGTCACCTTCGAACGTCTAGGCGACGTGTTCGTGGTGACCATCGACAACCCGCCCGTCAACGCCCTGGGCGTGGACGTGCGCCGCGGCCTCGTGGCCGCCATCGACGCGGCCGAGGCCGACAGCGCGGCCAAGGCGGTGCTGATCGTCGGCGCGGGCCGCAACTTCATCGCGGGTGCCGACATCCGCGAGTTCGGCAAGACGCCGCAGCCGCCCTCGCTGCCCGAGGCCTGCCTGAAGATCGAGAACTGCACGAAGCCGGTGGTCGCCGCCATCCACGGCGCCGCGCTCGGCGGCGGGCTGGAAGTGGCGCTGTCGGCGCACTACCGCATCGCCTCGCCGACCGCCAAGCTGGGCCTGCCCGAAGTGGCACTGGGCCTCCTGCCCGGCTCGGGCGGCACGCAGCGCGCGCCGCGCCTGATCGGCGTGAAGCCCGCCATCGAACTCATGCTCAGCGGCCGCCATGCGGGCGCGAAGGAAGCGCTGTCGCTCGGCCTCGTCGATCGTCTCGCCACCGACGCCGACGCGCGCGCCGAAGGCCTCGCCTACGCGAATGAACTGGTCGCCGCCAAGGCCCCCGTGCGCCGCACGCGCGACGCGGGCGCGCTGGCCGACAAGGAAGCCGCCCGCGCCGCGCTCGAAGCCGCGCGCGCCGACACCGCCAAGAAGAGCCGCGGCCTGTTCTCGCCGATGAAGATCGTCGAGGCCGTGGAAGCCGCGCTCACGCTGCCCTTCGACGAAGGCATGGCGCTGGAGCGCAAGCTGTTCCTGCAGTGCATCGACAGCCCGCAGCGCGCCGGCCTGATCCACGCCTTCTTCGCCGAGCGCGAAGTGCTGAAGGCCCCCGAAACCAAGTCGGCCAGCCCCCGCGCGCTGGCGTCGGCCGGCATCGTCGGCGGCGGCACCATGGGCGCGGGCATCGCGGTGGCGATGCTCGACGCCGGCATGCCCGTGACCATGATCGAGCGCGACGACACGCAGCTCGCGCGCGGCCGCGCCAACGTCGAGAAGGTGTACGACGGCCTCATCGCCAAGGGCCGCATGACGCCCGAGGCCAAGGGCAGCGTCATGGCGCGCTTCTCGGGCTCCACCAGCTACGACGCGCTCGCCAATGTCGACATCGTGGTGGAAGCCGTGTTCGAGGACATGGCCGTGAAGAAGGCGGTGTTCGCCGAGCTCGACCGCGTGTGCAAGCGCGGCGCGGTGCTGGCCACCAACACCTCGTACCTCGACATCGACGAGATCGCCGCCAGCATCTCGCGTCCACAGGACGTGGTGGGCCTGCACTTCTTCTCGCCCGCCAACATCATGAAGCTGCTGGAGATCGTGGTGCCCGCCAAGGTGAGCGCCGACGTGGTCGCCACCGGCTTCGAGCTCGCGAAGAAGCTCAAGAAGGTGCCGGTGCGCGCCGGCGTGTGCGACGGCTTCATCGGCAACCGCATCCTGGCCGTGTACCGCCAGGCCGCCGACCACATGATGGAAGACGGCGCATCGCCCTACGACATCGACGCCGCCGTGCGCAACTTCGGCTACCCGATGGGCCCCTTCCAGGTGTCCGACCTCGCGGGCGGCGACATCGGCTGGGCCACGCGCAAGCGCAAGGCCGCCACGCGCGACCCGAAGGCTCGCTACGTGCAGATCGCCGACCGCATCTGCGAGCGCGGCTGGTTCGGCCAGAAGACGCAGCGCGGCTACTACCTCTACCCCGAGGGCGCCCGCACCGGCCAGCCCGACCCCGAGGTGCTGGCCATCATCGACGCCGAGCGCGAGCGCGCCGGCATCAAGCCGCGCGCCTTCACGGAAGAAGAAATCATGCGCCGCTACATGGCCGCGATGATCAACGAGGGCGCCAACGTCGTGCTCCAGCGCATCGCGCTGCGCCCGCTCGACGTGGACGTGACCTTCCTCTACGGCTACGGCTTCCCGCGCCACCGCGGCGGCCCGATGAAGTACGCCGATACCGTGGGCCTGCCCAAGGTGCTGGCCGACATCCAGGAGTTCGCGAAGGAAGACCCGGTCTTCTGGAAGCCCTCGCCGCTGCTGGTGCAGCTGGTCGAGCGCGGCGCCGACTTCGCGAGCCTCAACCAATCCGAGTAATCACAGACAGAGCCAGCCGTCCAGGAGACACCCCCATGCGTGAAGCCGTCATCGTTTCCACCGCCCGCACCCCGCTTACCAAGGCGCACCGCGGCGAATTCAACATCACCCCCGGCCCCACGCTGGCCGCCTTCGCCGTGAAGGCGGCGGTGGAGCGCTCAGGCCTCGACCCCGCGCTGATCGAGGACGCCATCCTCGGCTGCGGCTACCCCGAAGGCACCACGGGCCGCAACATCGCGCGCCAGGCCATCATCCGCGCGGGCCTGCCGATCTCCATCGCCGGCACCACGGTCAACCGCTTCTGCGCCTCGGGCCTGCAGGCCATCGCCATGGCCGCGGGCCGCATCGTGGTGGACGGCGCGCCGGCCATGATCGCGGGCGGCGTGGAAAGCATCTCGCAGATCCGCACCCGCAGCGCCACCGACGCTGGCGACAGCGGCATGGACCCGTGGATCGTCGAGCACAAGCCCGAGCTGTACATGGCGATGATCGAGACCGCCGACATCGTCGCCAAGCGCTACAACATCAGCCGCGAGGCGCAGGACCGCTTCTCCGCCGAGAGCCAGCGCCGCACCGAAGAGGCGCAGATCGCCGGCCGCTACAAGGACGAGATCGTCGCCTGCACCACCACGATGGCCGTCACCGACAAGGAGACGAAGGAAGTCACCTACCGCGAAGTGACCGCCACCGAAGACAACTGCAACCGCCGCGGCACCACCTACGAGGCGCTTGCAAAGCTCAAGCCCGTGATGGGTGAAGACAAGTTCGTGACCGCCGGCAACGCCTCGCAGCTGTCGGACGGCGCATCGGCCTGCGTGCTGATGGAAGCCAAGGATGCCGAGCGCGCCAACATCAAGCCGCTGGGCGCCTTCCGCGGCCTCGCGGTGGCCGGCTGCGAGCCCGACGAGATGGGCATCGGCCCGGTGTTCGCGGTACCCAAGCTGCTCGCGCGCCACGGCCTCAAGGTGCAGGACATCGGCCTGTGGGAGCTCAACGAGGCCTTCGCCTCGCAGTCGATCTACTGCCAGGACAAGCTGGGCATTCCGTCGGAACTGCTCAACGTGAACGGCGGCGCGATCTCCATCGGCCACCCCTTCGGCATGACCGGCGCGCGCCTGGCGGGCCACGTGCTCATCGAAGGCAAGCGCCGCGGGGCGAAGTACTCGGTGGTCACGATGTGCATCGCCGGCGGCATGGGCGCTGCCGGTCTCTTTGAAATCTACTGAAGAGGAGCCAGCGATGGACCTGAACTTCACCCCCGAAGAAGAAGCCTTCCGCAGCGAGGTGCGCGCCTTCCTGGCCGCGAAGCTGCCGGTGCGCCTCTCCGAGAAAGTGCGCAGCGGCAAGATCCTCGAGAAGGCCGACATGCAGCAATGGCACGCCATCCTCAACGAGCGCGGCTGGCTCGCCAACCACTGGCCCGAGCAGTACGGCGGACCGGGCTGGACGGCGGTGGAGAAGTTCATCTTCGAGAACGAATGCGCGCTGGCCTTCGCGCCGCGCATCGTGCCCTTCGGCGTGAACATGCTCGGCCCGGTGCTCATCAAGTACGGCAACGAGGCGCAGAAGAAGCACTGGCTGCCGCGCATCCTCAACGGCGCCGACTGGTGGTGCCAGGGCTATTCGGAACCCGGCGCGGGCTCCGACCTCGCTGCGGTGAAGACGTCGGCCGTGCGCGGCATCGACGCGCAGGGCGACCACTTCATCGTGAACGGCCAGAAAACCTGGACCACGCTGGGCCAGCACGCCAACATGATCTTCTGCCTGGTGCGCACCAACCGCGAGGCGAAGAAGCAGGAAGGCATCAGTTTCCTGCTGATCGACATGACCTCGCCCGGCGTGGAAGTGCGCCCGATCATCACGCTCGACGGCGAGCACGAGGTCAACGAGGTGTTCTTCTCCGACGTGCGCGTGCCCGCCGAGAACCTCGTGGGCGAGGAGAACAAGGGCTGGACCTGCGCCAAGTACCTGCTGACCTACGAGCGCACCAACATCGCGGGCGTGGGCTTCTCGGTGGCCGCGCTCGAACAGCTGAAGGGCATCGCGGCCACGCAGACCAAGAACGGCAAGCCGCTGGCGGAAGACCCCGCCTTCGCCGCGCGCATGGCCCGCGTCGAGATCGACCTGGAGAACATGAAGACCACCAACCTGCGCGTGATCGCAGCGGTGGCCGGCGGCGGCGTGCCCGGCGCCGAAAGCTCGATGCTGAAGATCCGCGGCACCGAGATCCGCCAGGAGATTTCTTCGCTGGCCCGCCGCGCGATGGGCGTCTATGGCCGCCCCTTCATCGCGGAAGCGCTGAAGGACGGCTACACCGGCGAGACCTTCGGCCCTGACTACGCATCGGCCGCCGCCTCACGCTACTTCAACAACCGCAAGCTGTCGATCTTCGGCGGCTCCAACGAAATCCAGAAGAACATCATCTCCAAGATGATTCTTGGTCTGTAAGGAGACATGCAATGAACTTCGAACACACCGAAGACCGGCGCATGCTCGCCGACAGCCTGAACCGCTTCATCGGCGAGCAGTACGCCTTCGACGCGCGCGACCGCATCGCGAAGTCGGAGCACGGGTTCAGCAAGGAAATCTTCCAGCAGTTCGCAGAGCTGGGCGTGATCGGTGCCCTCTTCAGCGAGGCCGATGGCGGCTTCGGCGGCGGCGGCTTCGACATCGCCGTGGTCTTCGAGGCACTGGGCCGCGGCCTGGTGGTCGAGCCGCTGCTGGGCGCGGTGATGGTCGGCGAGGCGATCAGCACCGCCGGCAACGATGCCCAGAAAGAGAAGCTCGGCGACATCATCAACGGCGCGGTCGTCGCTGCCTTCGCGCACGATGAGGCCGACTCGCACTACGAGCGCACGCGCGTGGCAACCAAGGCCGAGCGCAGCGGCGATGGCTGGGTGCTGCACGGCGCCAAGGCCGTGGTGCCGCAGGGCGAACAGGCCGACCTGTTCCTGGTCTCGGCCCGCACCTCGGGCAACGTGGACGACGAAGCGGGCATCTCGCTCTTCCTCGTTCCCGCGAAGGCGGCTGGCCTCACGGTGCGCGGCTGCCCCGCCATCGACGGCGGCCGCGTCGCCGAGCTCTCGTTCGACGGCGTGAAGCTGGGCGCCGATGCGCTGCTCGGCGCGGAAGGCCGGGGCCATGCCACGCTGGAACGCGCCATCGGCCGCGGTGTGCTCGCGCTGTGCGCAGAAGCGCTGGGCGCGATGGAAGCCGCCAAGACTGCCACGCTGGAGTACCTGCGCACGCGCAAGCAGTTCGGCACGCTGATCGGCAGCTTCCAGGCACTGCAGCACCGCATGGCCGACCTGCTGCTGGAGATCGAACAGGCCCGCTCGGCGGTCATCAACGCCGCAGCCGCCATCGACACCGGTGACCGCCTGACGCGCGAGCGCGCGCTGTCGGCCGCCAAGTTCAGCATCGGCCGCATCGGCGCGCTGGTGGCGCAGGAGAGCATCCAGATGCACGGCGGCATCGGCATGACCTGGGAGCTGCCGCTGCCCCACTACGCCAAGCGCCTCGTGATGATCGACCACCAGCTGGGCGACGAAGACCATCACCTGCAGCGCTATATCGCCCTGGGCAAGGAGCTTGCGCAATGAGCGACAACAAGACGATCCTGATCTCGCAGGACGGTGCGGTGCGCATCCTCACCAACAGCAACCCCGCCGCGCGCAACGCGATCACGCCGACGCTGTACGCCGAGCTCTCGGCCGCGCTGTCCGACGCGCAGGCCGACCCTGAAGTGGGCGCCATCGTCTTCACCGGCGCGGGGCGACTTCTTCTGCTCGGGCGGCGACCTCAACCTGCTGGCCAAGCGCCGCGAGCTGCCCGCATCGGAACGCCGCCAGATCCTCGAAGGCCTGAACAACCTGATCCGCGCGCTGCGCGACTGCAGCAAGCCGGTGATCGCTGCCGTCGAGGGCGGCGCCGCGGGCGCGGGCCTGTCGATGGCGCTGGCCTGCGACATGCTGGTGTCGGCGCGCGACGCCTTCTTCACCGTGGCCTACGTCAAGGTCGGCCTCACGCCCGATGGTGGCGCCACGGCCTTCCTGTCGGAGTTCGTCTCGCGCCAGGTGCTCACCGAGATGTGCCTCACCGGCGACCGCATGCCGGCCGAGCGCCTGCACGCGCTGGGCGCCGTCAACCGCCTCACCGACAAGGGCGCCGCGCTGGCAGAGGCCATCGCGCTCGCGGCCAAGGTGGCAAACGGACCGGAGCGCGCCAGCGCCCGCATCAAGTCGCTGTGCCGCCAGGCGCATCGCGCCACACTCGAAGAGCAGCTCGACGCCGAGGCCGTGTTCATGGTCGAGTCGCAAGGCGATGCCGAGGCGGCCGAAGGCATCGGCGCTTTCCTCGGCAAGCGCAAGGCCGAATTCGCAGCGTTGCGCGGCCGCAAGCAGGGCGCGTCCTGACGCGGGCCGCCCCACCCGTCTTTTCGCCTCGCACGACGCGTGCACCGTGCGGGGCTTTCTCGTTTCCAGGGAGCTGATCTCATGCCTTTGCCCCATTCATCGCTGCCGCTTGCCGGCGTGCGCGTTCTCGATCTGTCCCGCATCCTCGCGGGCCCCTGGTGCGGCATGGTGCTGGCCGACATGGGCGCCGAAGTCATCAAGGTGGAGCACCCGGGCCGCGGCGACGACACCCGCGACTGGGGCCTTCGCGTGGGCAAGACCGAGACCGCCTACTTCAACAGCGTGAACCGCAACAAGCGCTCCGTCACGCTCGACCTGCAGACGCCCGAGGGCCAGCAGCTCGCGCGCGACCTCGCCAGGCAGTGCGACGTGGTGATCCAGAACTTCAAGTTCGGCGGCATCGACAAGCTGGGCCTGGGCTACGAACAGCTCAGCAAGGAGAACCCGGGCCTCGTCTACTGCTCGATCTCGGGCTACGACCGCACCGGCCCCGAGGCCGCGCGCCCCGGCTACGACCTCGTGGTGCAGGGCGAGGCCGGCCTGATGGCGCTCAACGGTGAGGCGAACCAGCCGCCGCTGAAGTTCGGCGTGGCCGCCGTCGACCTGTTCACCGGCATGTACTCGGCGCAGGCCATCCTCGCGGCGCTCTACCAGCGCGAGAAGACGGGGAAGGGCCGGCACGTGGAGATGGCGCTCTTCGACTGCGGCTTGATGATCACCGCCTACTACGGCCTCGAAGCGCTGCTCATGGGCGAAGACCCGCCGCGCTACGGCAATTCGCATCCGTCGATCGTTCCCTACGGCGTGTTCGACGCGGCCGACGGCCCGCTGGTCATCACCGTGGGCAACAACGCGCAGTTCGCGCGCTTCTGCACCGAGGTGATCGAGCGGCCCGACCTCGCGGCCGACGAGCGCTTCAAGACCAACATCCTGCGCTCGGCCAACCGCGCCGCGCTGCTGCCCGAGCTGCATGCCGAGCTCGCGAAGCGCCAGCGCGTGGACCTGCTCGAAAAGCTCACCGCCGCCGGCATTCCCTGCGGCGAGGTGCTTGGGCTGCTGGAGGCGCTGCAATCGAAGCGCGCCACCGATGCCGGCCTCGTGACCACGCAGCCCCACCCCGTGGCCGGCACCGTCAACGTGCTCGCGCCGCCCTACCGTTTCGACGGCGAACGCCTGCCGGTGCGCAGCGCACCGCCCACGCTGGGCGAAGGCACGCACGACGTGCTGCAGTCCCTTCTTGGCCTGTCGGACGAGAAGCTCGCGGCATTGAAGACAAGTGGCGTCGTCTGAAGAAGAAGACAGTCGCCCGCATTTCCAAAGTAGACAAAACCCATGGCATCCCTTTCCTCGCTCCGCAGTCCCGTTCGCCGCGCCCTTCTCGCACTCGCCCTGCCCCTGGTGGCCGGCACCGCCTTCGCCCAGGCCTGGCCCGCCAAGCCGATCACGCTGATCGTGCCCTTCCCGCCCGGCGGCCCTACCGACGTGGCCTCGCGCATCGTGGCGCAGAAGATGTCGGTGGCGCTTGGGCAGAGCATCGTCATCGACAACCGCAGCGGTGCATCGGGCACCGTGGGCGCGGCCGCTGCGGCGCGCGCGCCGGCCGACGGCTACACCTTCGTGACACTGGCCACGCCCACGCTGCTGGCCTCGCATCTCTACGCTTCGCCCGGCTACGACATCTTCAAGAACTTCACGCCCGTGGGCAGCATCTACGACCTGCCCATCGTGCTGGTGGTCAACCCGAAGTCGCTGCCTGACGTGACTGGCGTGCAGGGCCTGATCGCCAAGGCCAAGGCCGAAGGCGGCAAGCTCAACTACACGAGCGCGGGCTCGGGCAGCTTCGGCCACCTGACGACCGAGCAGCTCAAGACCATCGGCAAGTTCGACATGCAGCACGTGCCCTACCGCGGCAGCGCACCGGCCGTGACCGACCTCATCGGCGGCCAGGTGCCCGCGATGTTCTCCGACCTGGTGGGCGTGCTGCCGCACATCAAGTCGGGCAAGCTGCGCGCCATCGCGGTTGGATCGGGTCAGCGCGTGAGCCTGCTGCCCGACGTGAAGACAGTGGCCGAGCAGGGCTTCCCCGGCTTCGACGCCACCTCGTGGGGCGGCCTGCTGGCGCCCGCCGGCACGCCGAAGGAGGTCATCGACCGCATGAGCGCCGAGCTGAAGAAGGCGCTGGCCGACAAGGAAGTGCAGGACAAGCTCCAGGGCGTGGGCACCTTCGCGGCCTACCGCACGCCCGAGCAGACAAGCGTTCGCATGAAGGAAGACTTCGAGCGCTGGGGCAAGGTCATTCGCGACAACCACATCACGAACCAGTAGAACGTAGAACGCACAAGTCCGCAGGGCGACGAAACCAAGGAGACAGACATGACGCAGAAGCAGAAATACGAGAACGACTACGGCACCCCGGTGGGCGCGCCGTTCCGCCCCGCGTTGCCCGTGCGCAGCCTCGCCGACATCCGCAAGCTCGAGGAGACGCCGCTCGCGCAGGCGCTCACGGTGCGCAGCACCTACGAGATCTTCCGCAACGCGGGCCATGCCTTCGGCGACAAGACCGCGCTGACCTTCCTGCGCACCGGCAACCCGGCCGACGAGCCGATCCGCTGGTCGTATGCCGAGCTGCTCGCGCGCATCCACCAGACCGCCAACATGCTGCACACGCTGGGCGTGGGGCCGGACGACGCCGTGGCCGTGTTGCTGCCCGGCTGCCTGGAGTACCACCTGGCGCTGTGGGGCGGCGAGGCCGCCGGCATCGTGCAGCCGCTGAACCCGCTGCTCACCGACGAGAAGCTGGTCGCGCTGATGACCGCCGGCCGCGCCAAGGTACTGATCGCCTACGGCTCCGATGCCGAGTCGGGCATGTGGTCGAAGGCGATGCGCCTGCGCGGCCAGGTGCCCACGCTCACCACCGTGCTGCGCGTGGCGCCGCATGGCGAGGAGCCGGGTGCAGCCGGTGTATTGCCCGAAGGCGTCGCCGAATTCGACGTGCTGCGCGCCGCGCAATCCGACGACCGCCTCGTGAGCGGCCGCGACATCGCGCCTGCCGACATCGCCGCCTACTTCCACACCGGGGGCACCACCGGCGCACCCAAGCTGGCGCGCCACAGCCACGGCGCGCAGGTGTTCACCGCCTGGGCCAGCGTGCAGGTCGCGGGCATGAACGAGAACGGCATCTCCATCAACGGCTATCCGCTGTTCCATGTGGCGGGCGTGCTGCCGGCGTCGCTGTCGTCGCTGTCGGCGGGCGTGGAGGTGATCATTCCCACGCCCTCGCTGCTGCGCAACAAGGAGGTGCTGGCCAACTACTGGAAGCTGGTGGCCAGGTACCGCCCTACCTCGCTGTCGGCCGTGCCCACCGTGCTCGCGGCGCTGGCCAACGTGCCGCTGGACGGCGCGGACATCTCGTCGATCACCTACTGCCGCACCGGCGCCGCCGTGCTCGCGCCCGAGCTGGCCGCGCGCTTCGAGCGCCTGTTCGGCCTGCACGTGCACGAGAGCCTGGGCATGACGGAGATGGCCGGCATCTCGACCATCACCCCGCCCGGCGTGAACGGACCCGCGGGCTGCGTGGGCTTTCGCCTGCCCTACATGCAGATGCGCGTGGTGGCGCTCGACGAGAACGGCAACGCGACCGACCGCGAGATGCCGCGCGGCCAGCAGGGCATGGTGCTCTTCAAGTCGCCCAACGTGTTCTCGGGCTTCGTCGACCCTGCGGACAATGCCAAGGCCTTCACCGCCGACGGGTGGCTCGCCACCGGCGACCTGGGCTGGATCGACGACGAGGAACGGCTCAACCTCACCGGCCGCTCGAAGGACCTCATCATCCGCAGCGGCCACAACATCGATCCCAAGACGATTGAAGACGCGCTGGGCTCGCACCCCGCCGTGCAGCTGTGCGCCGCAGTGGGCGCGCCCGATGCCTACGCGGGCGAGCTGCCGGTGATCTTCGCGACGCTGGTGCCCGGCGCCTCCGCGACCGAAGAGGAGCTGCTGGCCTTCACCTCCGCGCGCGTGGACGAGGCGCCCGCACGGCCCAAGTGGGTGTCGGTGATCGCGACCATGCCGATGACCAACGTCGGAAAGATCTACAAGCCCGAGCTGCGCGCGATGGCCGCGCTGCAGGTGGTGAACGCCGCCGTCGCCGAAGCCTGCGCCCAGCTGGGCGTGCCCGAGGCCGCGCGGCCCGTGGTGAAGACCGAAGGCGAGAGCCTCGTGCGCGTGCAGATCGACGGCGCCGCGGCGGGCACCTTGGCCGCGCCGCTGCAGGAGCGGCTGCACAAGGCGCTGGAGCCCCTGCCCTTCAAGACGCGCATCTCCACGCAGTAACGCAGTAACGGCGAGCCGACGATTTTTTTGAAACCCAGACCGAGAGACAGAGACAAGCCATGACCACCTTCCGCCTTCCTAACCGCCGCGCCCTGCTGTGCGCCGCCGCTTCCGCCGCCACGCTGTGCGCGCTGCTCCCCGCTCAGGCGCAGGCACAGGCGCAGGCCCCCTACCCCAGCAAGCCCATCCGCATGGTCGTGCCTTTTGCCGCTGGCGGCGCCACCGACGTGCTCGCGCGCGTGATCGGCCAGAAGATGTCGGCCGGCATGGGCCAGCCCGTCATCATCGACAACAAGCCCGGCGCGGCCGGCATCATCGGCACCGACGCGGTCGCCAAGTCGGCGCCCGACGGCTACACCATCGTGCTGGGCCTGAGCAATTCGCTCATGACCAACGAGTTCCTCTACGAGAAGCTGCCCTACGACACGGCGCGCGACCTCACGCTGGTCTACCAGATCGCGGCGGCGCCGCTGGTGCTGGTGGTGCACCCGAGCGTGCCGGCCAAGACCGGCCCCGAGCTGCTGAAGTACGTCGTCGCCAACAAGGGCAAGGTGGCCTATGGCTCCTACGGCATCGGCGCATACCCGCACCTGGCCGGCGCGCACATGAGCCTGGCGACGCAGTCGGACATGAGCCACGTCGCCTACAAGGGCGAGGCGCCGATGATGCAGGACCTGATCGGCGGCCAGATCCAGATGGCGTATGCGAGCGCGCTGGTGGCTAAGCCGCACATCGACTCCGGAAAGATCCGCGCCATCGGCGTGAGCGGCGAGCGCCGCATGAGCACGCTGCCCAATGTGCCCACGCTCGCCGGGCAGGGCCTGAAGGACGAGGCCTACCGCGTGACCGGCTGGCTCGCCATCGCGGCGCCCGCGAAGACGCCCAAGCCCATCGTGGACCGCATCGCCGAGGAAGTGCGCAAGGCCACGCAGCAGCCCGACGTGCGCGAGCGCATCGCGGCCATGGGCTTCGAGATCAAGGAAAGCTCGCCCGAGCTCTTCGCCACCGCATGGAAGGCAGAGCGCCCGGTGTGGGAGCGCCTGATCAAGCAATCGGGCGCCAAGCTCGAGTGAGCCCTGCGCTCATCCATTCATTTCTTCTTCTCTTCTTCGTCATTCAAAGGAACAGCCATGAAGGTTCTGGTGCCCGTCAAACGGGTCGTCGATTACAACGTGAAGGTGCGCGTGAAGAGCGACGGCACCGGAGTGGACATTGCCAACGTCAAGATGAGCATGAACCCCTTCGACGAGATCGCCGTTGAAGAAGCCGTGCGGCTGAAGGAAAAGGGCCTGGTCACCGAAGTCATCGCCGTCTCGTGCGGTGACGCCAAGAGCCAGGAAACGCTGCGCACCGCCATGGCCATCGGCGCCGACCGCGGCATCCTGGTGGAAACCGCCGAAGAACTGCAGCCCCTGGCGGTCGCCAAGCTGCTGAAGGCGCTGGTCGACAAGGAACAGCCTTCGCTCATCATCCTGGGCAAGCAGGCCATCGACGATGACGCCAACCAGACGGGCCAGATGCTGGCTGCGCTGGCCGATCTGCCGCAAGCCACCTTCGCCTCCAAGGTCGAAGTCGCCGGCACAGATGGAGAGAAAAGGGCCACCGTAACCCGTGAAGTCGACGGCGGCCTGGAAACCGTGGCGCTCACGCTGCCCGCAGTCATCACCACCGACCTGCGCCTGAACGAGCCGCGCTACGTGACGCTGCCGAACATCATGAAGGCCAAGAAGAAGCAGCTCGACACGGTCAAGCCGGAAGAGCTGGGCGTCGATGTGAAGCCTCGCCTGAAGACCCTGAAGGTCGCCGAACCGCCGAAGCGTGGCGCTGGCATCAAGGTGCCTGATGTTGCAACGCTGGTGGACAAACTGAAGAACGAAGCGAAGGTCATTTGACTCGCCCCCAGGCTTCGCGCACTTCGTGTCGCTACGCCAACCCCCTACCGGGGGCAACACCTGTGGCCCGGCAAAGCCGGTTCCGGCGGTGTTCCCCGAAAAGCCTCGTTGAATTGCGTGCCGCAAATTGCCGCACAGGAGAAATGAAATGACCGCACTCGTCATTGCAGAACACGACCACGCCAGCATCAAGCCGGCCACCCTCAACACCGTGACCGCAGCGCTGGCCTGCGGCGGCGACGTCCACGTGCTCGTGGCTGGCGCCAATGCCGCCGAAGCTGCCAAGGCAGCGGCCCAGATCGCCGGTGTCTCGAAGGTCATTGCCGCCGACAGCCCGAGCCTCGCTGAAAACCTCGCCGAGAACGTCGCCGCTCAAGTGCTGGCCATCGCGGGCAGCTACAGCCACATCCTTTTCCCCTCGACCGCCAACGGCAAGAACGTCGCTCCGCGCGTGGCCGCCAAGCTGGACGTGGCGCAGATCAGCGACATCACGGCCGTGGTGAGCGCCGACACCTTCGAGCGTCCGATCTACGCGGGCAACGCGATTGCCACCGTGCAGAGCAGCGATGCCACCAAAGTCATCACCGTTCGCACGACCGGCTTCGATGCGGCAGCAGCCACCGGTGGCAGCGCAGCCGTCGAATCGGCAGCAGGCGTGGCAGACAGCGGCAAGAGCAGCTTCGTGGGCCGTGAAGTCACGAAGAGCGAGCGCCCCGAACTGACGGCCGCCAAGATCATCGTCTCGGGCGGCCGTGCACTCGGCAGCGCAGAGAAGTTCACCGAAGTGATGGCGCCCCTGGCCGACAAGCTGAACGCCGGCCTCGGCGCCAGCCGTGCAGCCGTCGATGCGGGGTACGCCCCGAACGACTGGCAGGTGGGCCAGACGGGCAAGATCGTCGCGCCTCAGCTGTACATCGCAGCGGGCATCTCGGGCGCCATCCAGCATCTGGCCGGCATGAAGGACTCGAAGGTGATCGTGGCGATCAACAAGGACGAAGAGGCACCGATCTTCTCGGTGGCCGACTACGGCCTCGTGGCCGACCTGTTCACGGCCGTGCCGGAACTGGTGAAGGCGCTGTAAGCGAGAGGCCGCGACGATGAAGACCCGCATCACCGAACTGCTGGGCATCCGCTACCCGATCATCCAGGGCGGCATGCAATGGGTGGGCCGTGCCGAGCTGGCGTCGGCCGTGTCGAACGCCGGGGGCCTCGGCATCGTCACCGCGCTCACGCAGCCCACGCCCGACGACCTGCGCCGCGAGATCGAGCGCACGCGCACGATGACCGACAAGCCCTTCGGCGTGAACCTCACGATCCTTCCCGCCGTGAAGCCGCCGCCCTATGCGGAGTACGTGCAGGCCATCATCGACAGCGGCGTGAAGATCGTCGAGACCGCGGGCAACAGCCCGAAGGACTTCATCGCGGCGCTGAAGGAGCACGACGTGAAGATCGTCCACAAGTGCACCTCGGTGCGCCATGCGCTCTCGGCCGAGCGCAACGGCGTCGATGCGGTGTCGGTGGACGGCTTCGAGTGCGCGGGCCATCCGGGCGAGGACGACGTGCCCGGCCTGGTGCTGCTGCCGGTGGCGGCGCGCAAGCTGCGCATTCCGATCATCGCCTCGGGCGGCATCGCCGATGGGCGCGGCATGGCGGCAGCGCTGGCGCTGGGCGCCGAGGGCATCAACATGGGCACGCGCTTCTGCGTGACCAAGGAAGCGCCCATTCACGACAACATCAAGCAGGCGCTGGTGGAGGCGACCGAGCGCGACACCAAGCTGATGTTCCGCACCCTGCACAACACGGCGCGCGTGTTCCGCAACGCCATCTCCGAAGAAGTGGTGGCCACCGAGAACCGCCCGGGCGGCTGCGAGTTCGAGGACGTGCGCCCGCTGGTGGCCGGCGCGCGCGGACGTGCGGCGCTGGAGTCTGGCGAGGTGCACAACGGCGTGGTTTCGGCCGGGCAGTGCATCGGGCTGATCGACGACATTCCGACTTGCGCGGAACTGCTGGAACGCATGGTGCGCGAGTGCCGTGAGCATCTGGACCGGGCTCGGGGCTGGATGGACTGAGCTTCTTTTCCGGGGGGCGCTCAGGCCGATGGGGTGCCTTGCTCCGCGAATGTCCCCCGGCCTTCGGCCTCCTCCTTTATTTCGCTGCGCAAGGCACCCCATCGGCCTGAGCGTTGAGCGCCGCTGTTGCCGTGGTCGATTGGCACAGCGTGACCTTGCTGGGTCTTCGCACGGCGCGTTGCGGAAGCTGCATTAGTTGGCAGTCTGCGCGACTTCGTGCTGTAGCAGCGGCTTCTTTGCCGGCTTCTTCTCTAGAGTGAATGCCCCTGTCACTCTATGCCCCGCCAAGGGGAGCAGAAAGGCCGCACACCCAATCCACCACCCAGATGTTTGAAGGCTGCTTGCCTCGCGGCAGATTGTCGGCGCGAAAGCGCTGATGCAGATGCGAGGTATCAAAAGGCGACGGCCAAGGTGCTCGTAACACCCCGGCCGTCTAACCAAGTTCGTGCAACTACCTCTAAAGGAACGCACAAAAATGGCTACCAAGACTATAGCCCGGCCAACTACGCCGGTAGCTTCCGCAGAAACCGCCCAACAAGACCCGGCGGATCTTCTTGAAAACATCCTTACTCAACTTGAAGCTCTCCTGTGGGTCTGCCACGGGGAAGAGATTGATTGGTGCAGCGGGGATGGGCCTCGGCAATTGAACAACCTGCTTTGGCTTGCGGCTGAGATGGCGCGCAAGGCTGGGGAGTTGTTCCAGATGAGTGAGAAGGCGCGATGCAAAGTGCCTGAGGCTGGCGGGTAGGGGCTGGTTTGCGGGCTGCGCGGTTCGCGGCCCGCCTGGGATCTCACAACTGATAGTTGTCGTCGCATTGAGTGCAGCAACAATAGAGCACAGGTGCTTGCGGTCTCTGAGCCAAGGTGGCGACGTGAAGCCTGGACCTAAGAACAAATGTGAGAACCCGATGTCCTTGTCGTCTTCAATGAAGTACCTCTCCGAACGCGGCGTCGTCGTCACGGAGATATCACCAGATCGGTTCTCGCTCCATGTCGAGGGCAACCGCCACTCCACCTTGGCAGAAAGCTCCGAAGGCATTCATTTTAGTTGCTGGGACAGCGTCCCTGGTCCCGGCAAGGACGACTTTCTCGTCACATTTGACGAGCTTGATGACGCGCTGCTGGCCGTGTGGTACTTCTACTTTGGCGAACCTGTCCGGCTGGGCGAATGGCACGTGCCCATTCATCGACATCCGTATTGGTCTTTGGGCAAGCTCGCATATTGCATCGCCAATGCCATTCATGTCACCTCGATCCAGTTTGAGGTGACTGCAGAACAGCGGCGAGGCGACCTGCTTGGGTTTCGATCATCCGCAGGCGGTGGACCTCTGTCGGAGGATAGATATGCGACAGCGCTGCGATCGCAATTCATTGCGTGTTCGTCAGCTTTGCCATCATCGCGGACTCTGATGTTGCGTCGAGACTTGGAAGAGGCTTACGTTGTGGAGAGTCAGCAATAGACAGGCGCAGGTGCAGTTCTCCTTATCGAACTGCGCCGGCTTCGTCAATAAAAGGATTCACTATGGATAGGCGATGGGGAATAACACCCGCTACAACCCAAATGCCTTCGGCTACAGGCTCTTCATCGTGACGTTGATCAATCGCGAGGACGAGAGGAGCCCCCTTCCGTTCGCCCACGGCCATGGCCTCATCAGCGATGTTTGTCAAATGAACCATGCGCCGCTGCATCGGGATCAAACCGTTACGAACGATCGCATCCAGGGCTGACCAGCTAGAACCATGATAGAGAGAAGTTGGCGCACCAACTTTATTGCCGGCCTCAACAACAACGTCTAGCGAGTGACCGTAGAGGGCTCTGATCCGCCCGTCCCGTACTTGGAACCTTGGCTCCCCGGGATGCTCGGCGACTCCTAGCAACTCGCTCGAATCCACCTTGAGAGCAGCGGCTAGATCATCCATCGCTGCGAATCCTGTTTCATCGATCGGAACGCCATTTGTCGGACCATGATGACGAAGCTGATATGCCATCGACTTACTTAACCGGCGATGATCATGGCTCGGGGTTGATGCAACCGTTTCTGGCTGTTCAATGCGCGAGAGAGCATGAAATAGCTCCCGCGCTACTTCCTTGATCGGACCATTGCAGCACTCCACTAGCATCCCGCACAGTTCACGCGCGTGGCGTCGCAAGTTTTTTCCTGCCTCCCTCTCCGTACCTAGACGCAAAGCGCGGGTGACGGCGAACCATCCGTATACAGCGGCCAAGTCAGTGGCGCTGAGTTTTTCCCCCATGCGGTTCAGATAACGCTCCAAGATCGCTAGCCGCATGCGCCAACCTTCTTGGTTTGCTTCTAACAACGCGTTGTCTTCGACCAGCTGAGCAATGTCGTAGCCGATTGGAATGAAGTCCGTGGATTCAAGATCAATAGCGACGATTCGTCCTGCGGGGTCCACGAGCCAGTTGGACGCATGACCATCCCGTTTCCTTACCTGCGGTAGCGTCGCAGGAAAAAGATTCCGCAAGGAACCCACGAAGCGATCAGCCTGATCCGAATCGAAAAGAGTTTTTGACCACATCTTGAGATAGTCTTTCAGCCGCCGCCATGCTGACCTACCTTCCGCCGGACTCCCTGCTACACGATGGAAGACCGCCAAGAGTTCTGCGATCGGCTCGAGTACACCAGGGATCTCCTCAGGACGGAGTTCGCTTACCAATCTTCCAGCAGCTCGCTGAGAGACGTGCACCCACCGCCGCTCATCGTCTGACTGCACCTCGACAATCGCCAGCGACCGAGGCACTTCGAAACGGCTTGTATAGCCCAGCCGAGCAATCTCATCTCGCAGAGCATTCAGCATCGACGCTTCATGTTCCGCTTTGGATTTCGTTGTCCGCTTAAAGACGAACGTCTCCGACAAAAATCCTCTTGCGTCTGCAACTGCAAAGACCTCATTGCGCCCACCTAAATTTGATCGCGCGTACGCGACCGATTTAAGCGCAAGGGTCGCAGCATCACGCCAGCTGTCAGCAGTAGATGAAGCTGCACTTCCTTGACCACCTACAAGGTAGTCTTGCACCCGTGCAATGCCGATCCGCGGAAGTGGCCACGTTGGATGGCTGCTGGCGAGCGCATCAAATATTCTCTGAGCCCGGTGCGCCAGATCATGATTTTCAGTTCGCTTCGCGGCTGAGAGTGCAGCCGCTCCCGCCTCCCATTGAAGGTGTCTATTCCATGGAGACCTCTCAGAGAGCCAGCCTGTGACCTCTACGTAGAGAGAAAGGTCGCTAGGTGCAAGAAGCTCGGCTGGCCCATCAACCATCTGGCGCAGGAATCGAGCACTTAGCACTGCGGCAGGTACCCATTCTCGTCTCGTTCGCAGATCTTCGAGTCGATGGACCACTCGTCTTATGGCTCTCCAAAGCTCGGCGGATGGCTGCATAGCCATCAGAACGATTACCCCTCTCGGAATCGCAATTGATCTGGCTGAAATAACTAGTCGCCCCTGCTGAACCTCTTCAACTAGGGTGGAGAGCACGCTGTGGCGGGCTTCTTCGACGCCACTTCTGGGTTGAAACCGTAAGAGCCTATTTGCCGCGCCTTCGAGGTAACGTCTAGCTTCTCTGGACCCCGACACCGAAAGCTGTGCAAGGCGAAATCTCGCCTCGGCCTCGGCGAGTTCTGAACCCTCTGCAATATTCTGGTTCGCCGAAAGGAGTTCTAGCGCGTCTCGCAAAAGTTGGACGTCGCCAGTCTGATCGAACTGCAGAACTAGAAGCTCAAGTCGATAGATCAGTGTCTCGCGTTTCAAGTTTCCAAGATCCATCGATTCCTGGGAATACGACAAAGCTCTTGAGACCGCCTCAGGCGACACATTGATCCAACGTCCGATCATTGCAACTGCAGTCGCGTATTTGCCAGTCGCTATTCGTCTTGTAGGAGCGGTAAGTTGTTGGCTCTCGATGGCGAACCGGAACTCAGAGAGCGCTACGCGAAATCTCGCGATGGCAACATCGATCTCGTCGCTTGCAAAACTATCCTTCGCGTCTTCGTGCAGCGCATCAGCGGCTCGGTACGCGACATTCGCTAACGTCTTGGAAAACTCGAAGCCAACCGACATCAATGAACTCCCCATATCGGCAGGGTTTCGGCGCATGTGTTCGAGTATCAGGAGCAATGCTGGTGCCGGGAGATAAACACGTTCCTTGAGAACCTTGCGCCACATCTCCGACGCGATCGCGTGCCCTTCTTGGCGGCTGAGGAGTTCTAGCTGCAAGTGCCATTCAGAATGGGTGAGCCATTCAATCGAAGGCTCTGACCCTAGGTATGCGAGAGAATTGAAGCCATCTGCTAGCTCGGGCGCCCAAGCATGAAGCTCGGTCGCAACCATATCCGCTCGGATCATGGACTACCTCTTTCTGGGCCGTAGAACTTAGTTTGCCGGACGAACCTTGCGATCCGCTCATGACCGCATTTTGCTGCTCAAGCGATACCTCAACGCAAAAATCTGGCCAATCCGCCGCAGCGCTCGCCCCACCAACCCCACAGCCCCACTCCCCACGCACAGGGCGCCGGGTACTCCCCGCAGCGAAATAAAGGAGGAGGCCGAAGGCCGGGGGACATTCGCGGAGGGGAGTACCCGGCGCCCTGTGCACACGCCCCGAAAGCCGCTCCAAGAGCCAGCCCCAGGCCGAGCGGCTAAGGAAACCCCCGATACATGAATGGTCATGGACCCCCTAGCATCGGTCACAGCTCCCCTGTCGAGGTGTACGGAACGCGTCCCGGCGTCCGCCCGGTGACATGGCGTTCGTGCGTGCCTCACTGACCATCCTGCGATGACAACTCCAACCGAGTCCGGCCCCACGCTGGACGCCGCCAGCCCCATTCCCCCCGACATCGAAGCCGCAGACGAACCGACCAAGGTTCCCCTTGCCATCGAGGACTGGCTCACGGTCATCATCATGGGCGCGCTGGCGCTCATCACCTTTGCCAACGTCATCGTCCGCTACTTCACCGATTCGTCCTTCGCCTGGACGGAGGAGTTCTCGGTGTTCCTCATGATCATGCTGGCGCTGGTGGCCGGCTCGGCCGCGGTGGCGCGCGACAGGCACATCCGCATCGAGTACTTCTCCGAAAGCGGCTCGATGGCGCGGCGCAAGCGGCTGGCGCAGTTCGGCGCGCTGATGATCGCGGTGCTCTTCACGCTCATCGGCGCGCTCAGCATCCGCATGGTGTGGGACGACTACCGCTTCGAGGAGACGACGCCCGGCATCGGCTTGCCCTCCTGGTGGTATTCGATCTGGCTGCCCATCGTGTCCTTCGGCATCGCGCTGCGGGCCATAGGCCTCATGATCCGGCGCGGGCGCGAGACGAACTACGACTCCGACAGCAAGGGCAGCGCATCGTGATCGCCACCCTGCTCTTCGTTGCCTTCGTCGTGATGATGCTGGTGGGCGTGCCCATCGGCGCCGCGCTGGGCCTGGCGGGCGCCGCCTGCATTGCACTGGCCAACAGCGACGCCCAGTGGTTCGGCCTGCTGGCCGTGCCGCAGAACTTCTATGCGGGGCTGGGCAAATATCCGCTGCTGGCCATTCCGATGTTCGTGCTGGTCGGCTCCATCTTCGACCGCTCGGGCGTGGCGCTGCGCCTCGTGAACTTTGCCATTGCCATCGTGGGGCGCGGCCCCGGCATGCTGCCGCTGGTGGCAATTGCGGTGGCGATGTTCCTCGGCGGCATCTCGGGCTCGGGCCCGGCCAATGCGGCTGCCGTGGGCGCGGTGATGATCGCGGCCATGTCGCGCGCCGGCTACCCGGCGGCATTCTCGGCCAGCGTGGTGGGCGCGGCAGCGGCCACCGACATTCTGATTCCGCCTTCGGTCGCCTTCATCGTCTACTCGGTGCTGGTGCCCGGCGCCTCGGTGCCGGCGCTGTTCGCGGCCGGCATGGTGCCCGGCGTGATGGCCGGCCTGGCGCTGATGATTCCGGCCGTGTGGCTCGCCCGCAAGCACAAGATGGGCGCGCTCGAGGCCACGCTGCCGCGCCCGCCCTTCTGGAAGAGCTTTCGCGAAGCGACCTGGGGGCTGGCGGCGCCGGTGCTCATTCTGGGCGGCATGCGCGCGGGCTGGTTCACGCCCACCGAGGCTGCGGTGGTGGCGGTGTTCTACGGCCTCTTCGTGGGCATGTGCATCCACCGGACCATCAAGGTGCGCGACCTGTTCGTGATCTTGCGCGAATCGGGCGAGCTCTCGGCGGTGATTCTGCTGGTGGTGTCGCTCGCGGGCATCTTCGCGTATTCGCTCTCGACGCTGGGCGTGATCGACCCGGTGACGCGCGCCATCGTGAACTCAGGGCTGGGCGAGTACGGCATCCTGGCGCTGCTCATCCTGCTGCTCATCACCGTGGGCATGTTCCTCGACGGCGTGTCGATCTTTTTGATCTTCGTGCCGCTGCTGCTGCCCATCGTGCAGTACTACAAGTGGGACCCGGTGTGGTTCGGCGTGATCCTCACGCTGAAGGTGGCGCTGGGCCAGTTCACGCCGCCGCTGGCGGTCAACCTCATGGTGTCGTGCCGCATCGCGAAGGTGCGCATGGAAGAAACCGTGCGCTGGGTGGGCTGGATGCTGTTCTCGATGTTCGTGGTGATGGTGCTGGTCATCGTCTTCCCCGAACTGGCGCTTTGGCTGCCGCGCAAGCTCGGCTACTGATTTCTTTGTTTCTTTCGTCCGTCCCGTCGCAGAACCATTATTAGGAGAGCCTTGATCATGAAATTCCGCCGCACCCTGCTCGGCCTTGCCGCCACGGCTGTCGCCCTCGGCATGTTCTCGTCCGGCGCCATGGCGCAGGCCGCCTACAAGCCCGAGTACAAGATGTCGCTGGTGCTGGGCCCGCCCACGCCGTGGGGCCAGGCCGGGAAGATCTGGGCCGACCTGGTGAAGGAGCGCACGCAGGGCCGCATCAACATCAAGCTGTACCCGGGCGTGTCGCTCATCCAGGGCGACCAGACGCGCGAGTTCAGCGCGCTGCGCCAGGGCGTGATCGACATGGCCGTGGGCTCAACCATCAACTGGTCGCCGCAGGTCAAGCAGCTCAACCTGTTCTCCATGCCGTTCCTGATGCCCGACTACGCTGCCATCGACGCGCTCACGCAGGGCGAGGTGGGCAAGGACATGTTCAAGACTCTGGAGAAGGCCGGCGTGGTGCCGCTCGCATGGGGCGAGAACGGCTTCCGCGAGATCACCAACTCGAAGAAGCCGATCAAATCGCCGGCCGACATCAAGGGCATGAAGATCCGCGTGGTGGGCTCGCCCATCTACTCCGACATGTTCACCGCGCTGGGCGCCAACCCCACGCAGATGAGCTGGGCCGACGCACAGCCCGCGCTGGCCAGCGGCGCGGTCGACGGGCAGGAGAACCCGCTCTTCCTGTTCACGGTGCTCAAGATGCAGACGGTGGGCCAGAAGTTCGTGACCACCTGGGGCTACGTGGCCGACCCGCTGGTGTTCGTGGTCAACAAGGAAATCTGGGCCTCGTGGACGCCGGCCGACCAGGCCATCGTGCGCCAGGCCGCCATCGACGCGGGCAAGGAAGAGATCGCCATCGCGCGCAAGGGCCTGGTGGAGGCCGACAAGCCGGTGCTCAAGGACATCGCAGGCATGGGCGTGACCGTGACCAGCCTCACGCCCGACGAGCGCGCCGCGTTCGTGAAGGCGACGCGGCCGGTGTACGACAAGTGGAAGTCGACCATCGGCGCCGATCTGGTGGCGAAGGCCGAGCAGGCGATCGCTGCACGCAAGAAGTAATGGCGATAGCTGCCGCGCCTGCTCAGGCGCGGTAGCGGCTGGGGTTCGCTCCGGCCACCTTCTTCATCAGGCGCCGCAGTGCCGTGGCGTCTTGATACCCCACCGCCCCCGCCACCTGCTCGACCGTCATGCGGCTCGATTCGAGCAGCGCGCGGGCGCGCCGCAGCCTCACGCTCTGCACCAGCGCCTGCGTGCTCTTGCCGGTGGCCTTGTGGATGTGCCGCGACAGCGTGCGCTCCGACATGCAGAACTCGCGCGCCAGCTCGCTCACCGCGGGCGCCTCGGGCAATGCCGATTCGACACGGGCTGCGAGCCGCGCCACCAGGTCGTTGCCGCTGGCCAGCACCTCCGCCGCGATGAACGGCGCCTGCGCCTGGCGGCCGTCGATCAGCAGCATGCGCGAGACCAGATCGGTGAGCGCACTGCCGCAGCGCTCGCGCAGCAGGTGCAGCATCAGGTCGGTCTGGGCGAAGGCGGCGCCTGCGGTGACCACGGGGCCGTCGGAGCACACCATGCGGTCGGCATCGACGGTGCAGCCGGGCGCCATGCGTGCGAGCAGCGGGGCATACCACCATGAGACGGTCGCGCGCCGGCCCTGCAGCAGGCCGGCGGCGTTGAGCAGGAACACGGCCGAGCACGAGGCCGCGACCTGGCCGCCTGACTTGGCGTGACGAGCGAGGGCGGCGATGGCCTTGGCTGCGTCGTCGCTTTCGAGGCATCGGCGGATCTCGCCGGGGGTGTTGAGACCGAGCCCCGGCACCACCCAGGTGGAGCGGTCGTCGCGCGGGCGCACGGGCAGGCGCGCGGTGTCGAGGCTCATGCCTGCGCGCAGCTGCACCGGTCCGCCATGCACCGAGCACAGCCGCCAGCGAGGCGGCGCGACGCCTGCGCGGGCAGCCATCGCTTCAGCTGCGCCGAGGATGTCCATCGTGACCGCGACGCTGGAGTTGAAGGCGCCGGGCAGCACCAGCACGGTGAAGTCATGCATCTGGAAGATTGGCCGATAAGGCCTCAAAGGAGTCGAATTGGACACTGCCATTCTGTCGGCGCCGAACGTCCAATACAAGCTTCGAAGCTCCCAGGCCGCAGTCGCATGCCCACCATCCTCGTGAAGATCCCCCATGGCTCGTTTCCCGGTGAGACCCGCGCCGTGCTGGTCCGCAAGATCAACGAAGCGGCTGCTGCAGCCGAACAGATGCCGGACGAGCCTCGCGCGCGGAGCATGTGCTGGGTGCTGGTCGAGGAAGCCGCCGCCGGTGCCTGGACCTGTGGCGGTGCTGACGTGACGGCCAGGCTGCTGCCCTGCACCGTGCTCGCATACCTGCCGGCCGGTGTGCTCGATGACGCATCGCGCGAACTCTTCGTCGCCGGCATTCACGCTGCTTTCGAGGAAGCCCTGCCGGCAGACGACCGCCGCAGACTCGCCACATCCGTGGTGATGCACGAGGTGCCCGATGGCGCGTGGGGCGTGGGCGGCAAGGTCTGGCACCTGCCCGACTTCGCACGCAGCGCAGGTTGCGCGCATCTGCAGCATCTGGTCGATGCGGCACAGACCAACTGAACACCGGAGGAGACACCCATGGCGCAACAGCACCAACGCCCCCTGACCGAAGACGACCCGCTCGACGACTTCACCGCGCGCCAGATCACGCTGGACGGCATCGAGAAGAAGGTCTACGTCATGGGCCGGGGCCCGGCCGTGATCGTGATGACCGAGATGCCCGGCATCAGCCCGCACGTGGCGCGCTTCGCACGCTGGGTGCGCGACGCGGGCTTCACCGTCTACATGCCGTCGCTCTTCGGCCGCGACGGCGCCGTGCCCGGTGCGGAGGAAGGCATCGCGGTGTTCAAGCGCGCCTGCGTGAGCGCCGAGTTCCGCGCCTTCGCGGCCAACGAGTCGAGCCCGGTCACGCAGTGGCTGCGCGCGTTGGCGCGGCTCGCGCACGCCGAGTGCGGCGGGCCCGGTGTCGGCGCGATCGGCATGTGCTTCACCGGCAACTTCGCGCTCTCGATGATGCTGGAGCCGGCGATGCTCGCACCGGTGATGTGCCAGCCCTCGCTGCCGATGGACAAGCCGGAGGCGATGAACATGGCGCCCGAGGAGCTGGCTGCAGTGCGCGAACGGCTGGAGCGCGAGGACCTGACCGTGATGGCCTACCGCTTCGAGGGCGACAGGCACTGCAGGGCGCAGCGCTTCGCGGCCTTCCAGCAGGCGCTGGGCGAACGCTTCGTGGCGCGCGTGCTGCCCGACAGCGCGGCCAACACCCAGACGCCGCCCTTCTTCGCGCAGGTGGTGGCGAGCCCGCACAGCGTGGTGACGGCGCACCTGATCGACGAGGCGGGGCAGCCGACGGTGGCTGCGCGCGACGAGATACTGGCTTTCTTCGCCCGGCGGCTGCTGACTGGTTCGAACGGGGGCTGAGCAAGCGGCGTTTTCGCAACACGGCGAATGAAACCTCTTCGCCGTGCCTTGCGCACTTTCAGTTTCGGCCTTTCGGATGCGCTAACGCCTTGGTTTGCGCAACGTTGCAGCCGCGCACGAGCGCATCGAAAATGCCATCACGATCCGGTGTCCTTGCCGCGCGATGCTCTGGCAGACTGACTCGAGAGGCGCTTCTTCCACAGCGTCCGCAAGGAGTCTTCCCATGCATTTCAGGCCTGCGGCACCGGCGCTGCCATCGCGCCTCGTCGCGCTCTTCCCGATTCTTTTCCTCGGACTTGTTGCCCTCTTGACCGCCAGCCTCATCGCTCCGAAAGCCCACGCCGCAGACGCCACGCCGGCCACGACGCACACGCTCATCATCGACACCGACCCCGGTGCCGACGACGTGATTGCGCTGCTCTTCGCCATGGCGTCGCCCGAGCAGCTGAAGATCCAGGCGCTCACCACCGTGGCCGGCAACGTGCCGCTTGCAAAGACCTCGCGCAACGCACGCCTGGCGCGCGAGTGGGCGAAGCGGCCTGACATCGCCATTTATGCCGGCGCGCCTCGCCCGCTGCTGCGCACGCCGATCTACGCGGCGGACATCCACGGCAGCGAAGGCATCACCGGCGTGAAGGTGCACGAGCCCAGCCAGCCGCTGGCCGACGGCAACGCGGTCGACTACCTGATCCGCACGCTGCGCGCCGCGCCCGAAAAGAGCGTGACGCTCGCGATGCTCGGCCCCGAGACCAACCTCGCGCTGGCGCTCACGCAGGCGCCCGACATCACTCGCGGCCTGCGCGAACTGGTGCTCATGGGCGGCGCGCACTTCAACGGCGGCAACATCACGCCCACGGCGGAGTTCAACGTGTTCGCCGATCCGCACGCGGCCGAGATCGTGCTCAAGAGCGGCGTGCCCATCACCATGCTGCCGCTGGACCTCACGCACAAGGTGCTCACGAGCCCCGAGCGCATTGCCAAGCTGCGCGGCCTCGGCAACCAGGCCGGACGGACCGTGGCAGACATCCTCGACGCCTACGTGCAGCACGACATGCAGTACTACGGACTGCCCGGCGGGCCGGTGCACGATGCGACAGTCGTCGCCTACCTGCTGCAGCCCTCGCTCTTCAGGGGCCGCAAGGTCAACGTGGAAGTCGACAGCCGCGAAGGGCTCGGCTTCGGGCAGACGGTGGTCGACTGGTACGGCGGACTGAAGAAGCCGGCCAACGTCAACTGGATTGCGGAAGGCGATGCGCAGGGGTTCTTCGATCTGCTGACGCAGAGGATTTCGCGGTTGCCCTGAGCTGCATTGCGCGGGCTCGATGAATCATCGGATTCAGTCTGCGGTGATCTTGCGGTCCCGCACGATCGCACTCCATTTGGCGTCCTCTTTTTTCATGAAGTCGCTGAGTTCGGCACGGGTGGTCGGCTGCGGTGTCAAGCCGTGCTTGTTCAGGGCCTCCTTCACGCCAGGATCGGCCAGTACCTTGACGATGGCATGGTTCCAGCGGTCCAGGAGGGCCGCCGGTGTCTTGCCTGGCGCCACGAAGGCGTACCAATTGAGGGCTTCGAAGCCGGGGTAGCCCGACTCCGCCACCGTCGGGATGTTGGGCATGTAGGCCGGACGGGTCAGGCCCGTGCTGGCCAGCGGAATCAGATTGCCGGCCTCGATCTGCGGCAACGCAGTCGGCGGCGCCGAAAAATACGAGGCGATGCGCTGGCCCAGCAAGTCCTGCAGGGCCGGGGCCCCGCCCTTGTAAGGCACATGCACCATGTCGATGCCGGCTCGCTGGTTGAACAGCTCCCCGGCCAAGTGGGATGCGGAGCCGGCACCGGTCGAAGCGAAGTCGACGCTGCCGGGCTTCTTCTTCGACAGGGCCACGAACTCGGCCAAGGTCTTCACACCCAGGCCCTTGTGCACCACCAGCACGTTGGGAAAGTTGACGCCGCCGGAAACCGCGGCCAGATCCTTGAACGGGTCGTAGCTCACCTTCATCACATGCGGTGCAATGGTCAACGGTCCGATGGAACCGAGCAACAGCATCGACCCATCGGCGGGGCCGTTGGCCACGAATTGGTGAGCTATGTTCCCGCCGGCACCCGCCTTGTTGTCGACGATCACCGTCTGGCCGATGTCTTCGCCGAGCTTCCTGGCGATCAGGCGTGCGGCGGCGTCCGCCGCGCCGCCCGGTGCGAAGCCGACCACCAGGGTGACAGGCTTCTTCGGCGGGAAGTCCTGGGCATGCGCATGCCCTGCCAGGAAAAGGGTGGCGGCCAGGGCCGTGACGTGCAGAAAATTTCGCTTTTTCATCGGAGTCTTCTCGGGTTGTCGTATGGGTGATCAGGTCCGTGCCGGGGCCGACAAGGTTTGGCGGGCGCTTCTCGAGGGCATGGCGCGGCACGCGGCGCTACGGAAGACTCCGTGGGCGAACTTGCCGCAGGGCATGGGGCGAGCAGTGCCATCGCGGCACCGAAATGGAGGCAAAGCATCAGGGCCAGGCCACTGGAGCGGGGCCTGCCAGCGCTGTTTCTCGAGGCAGCCCTCGACAAGCACGCCCCGTGGCCCGCCGCCGCCTGGGACCAGGACATCGACATCTTCATCGCTCACTCGTTGTCTCCTTGTTGGGGAGGAGACTGTAGGCAGGCGGCCCTTCAGGCGACAGGCCGGATCGGGCAACAGGTGTTCAGTTTTCGAGAAGACTTGCGCCTGCCCGGTGGCCCCGGTGCACGACGCCACCGTGAACTGGATCGCAGAAGGCGATGCGGAAGGGGCGGGGTACAGTCTTGCGGATGCACAGACTGGCCTCATCCGCCCTTGCCACCCTTGCTGCACTCGCACTCATGAGCTCCATCCCGCCCGCCCAAGCCGCTCGCCCTGCAGCCGGTCAGGAAGTCGACGAATCGCGTTCGATCGCGCTTCCGGGCGAGCTTCCCCGGCCGTGCATCGCCGTGCCCGGCGGACCGGCCACGGTGCTGCTACCGCGTCGCGAACTGGAGCAGATGGCCGCCGGTGCGCCGACCGCATGGACCACCGAGGCCGAGCGCCAGGCGCTCATCCAGGGACGACGGGCCGCTGCGCTGCTGAAGGCGGCGGGGGACGGATCGACTGCCGATGCCAACGGTTGCCAGGCGCTGCATGGCCCTGCCAATTCCGACGCACAGCATCTGGTTGCGGACTTCCTGGAGCGGGGCATCGCATCCGTCCTGCTCTCCGGCAAGGCTCAGCCCCGGATCACGGTCCGCTATCTCGGCTTGAAATGCGGGCCGACCTGCGGCAGGGGCGACATCCTGTTCCTTGTGCCGGGCGAGCCGGGGCCGTTCTTCGTGGTGTCGTGGTGGGTGTCGTGACCGCCGGCCGGGCGGCGGCCTCAACTGCTCTCCAGGCTCCAGTGCACGCGGGAGAAATCGCCTAGCGCCAGGTCCTTCTCGTGGATGCTGAAGGTGAAGGTGCCCGCGTCCCAGAAGCAGAAGCCCGGGTTGCCGTCGGAGCACAGCGTCAGCAGGTTGACCCACTCCACGGGCAGCCCGCCCTTCTCGCGCGATGCCTGCTCCTGCGGGTTCTCATGCTGGGTGAAGACGTGGGCGTTCATCAGGTGCGCGGTGTTGCGCCGCTCGCCGTCGCCGGCCAGTTCGGCTTCGAGTGCCCAGTAGGCTTCCTGCAGCTTGTCGTCCCTGTCGATCTCCAGCAGCACGACGTCGTCACCGAGCAGACGACCGCCGCCGGCGTTGTAGAGATTCGGCAACGACACCGTGATGTCGACGCTGGTCTTGTAGCCCTCGTACGCATCGGACACGCTGCAGCCGTCGGCGAACTCGGCGTCCTCCGGCCACGCGTGCGTGCGCAGCGCATCGGCCGGCGCATCGGAATGCAGCACGCGCACGCCGTCGCCTTGCTCCTGGCCTTCGCCGAAGAAATAGAGGCGGCCCGAGCGCGGCAGCCACGGTTGCAGCGGCGCAATGTCGGCCAGGTCGATCTGGGCGTAGAAGCGCCAGGGCTTTCCGTCGGTCGCGGGGTAGTCGATGCCGGGCGGCAGGTCGGGCCTGCCGCCGATGCGGGTGTTGCCCAGGCTTGCGTAGTCTTCGGGTTCCACGGTGCGCAGGCGCAGCGCCTGGCGCGCATGGCGCAGGAGGGCGTCTTCATAGCGCTGGAGGCCGTGCCGCGCCAGAGCATCGCCCAGCAGTGCCACGTGCCGCTGGCTGCTGCGGGCCATGAAGGCCTCGCGATCCACCGCGGCCTCGACCTCGGGGCGATAGCGGATGTCGCGGAACAAGGCCTCGTTCTTCCTTTCGATGTCGACCTTCTCGATGTTCCTCAACGTGGCCGGCAGCGACTCGAAGGGGTTCTTGTTGATGCTCAGGCGCGTGAGGGCCGGCAGGTTGCCCACGGACTCGGGCAAGGTCGCGAGCTGGTTTCCGTCGAGCAGCAGGCGCTGCAGGCGCACGAGCCGCGAGATGCTGTCGGGCAATGCCTCGATGCGGCAGTACTCGAGCGAGAGCACTTCCAGCGATTCGAGCGCACCCAGGCCTTCGGGGAGGCGTGAGAAGACGGGGCTGCGCAGGTACAGCTCGCGAAGCCGGGTCAGCGTGCAGAAGGATTCCGGGAACGCGGTGGCCGAGTTCGACGTGTCGGTGCCCCACGAATGCTGCAGCGACAGGTGCTCGAGCCGGGTGAAGCGCAGTAGCTCGTCGCGCCAGCGGCCGTCCCAATCGCGGATGAGCAGCCGGCGCACGCGCTCGGGCGCAGCGGCCATCGCCTCCTCGAAGCTGCCGTAGGTGTAGGGGCGCAGTTCGACCTCTCCCGGCGGGCAATGCCACACCACATGCACCGGCACGCCCTGCGCGTCCGTCTCGTAGTCGTGCCGCAGCAGGCCCTGCAATTCGATGCGGTCGGGGCGCAGGTCGATCTGGCCGAAGAAGCGCGTGCCGAAGGCGAAGCCGTTTTCCCAGAGAGCGAAGAAGCCGTTCGTCGGCTGGTTCTGGAGGTAGCGGATGTGTCGCCGGGGCGTGTCGTGGTTGTCGTAGAAATGGAAGGTCGAGGACCGGAACGAAGGTGCGATCCGGCCTGCGGCGGGGTTGTCGGAGCCCTCCGGATCGAAGGGCGGCGTGTGCCGCGACTTGTCGTAGCCGACGGGCCGGGCCTTGAGGTGGAAGGACATGCCGCCGTCCTCGAACGCGACCTCCGTCTCGGGGTCGAACTCGAACGCGCACTTGCCGATCTGGAACTTGTTGCTGGACACGAGGGCTCCGCGGGGAAACTGGCCGCAGAGCCTATCAGCACGGCAAGCGCGGCGCCGCTAACTATCAGCGCGCCTGCGCGCACACCTGCTTGAACACGATGCCGCTCACCGTGGTGGGGCCGCCGACGGCCTTCCATTCGGTGTGCCGGCTGAGGTCGATATCGTGCACCTCCAGCGGCCCGTTGTGGCTCACGACGCGGCGCGCCTTCTCACGCCCGCCCTTGCAGTCGTAGTCGTAGAGATAGCGCGAGGTGCGGTACGGGGTCTTGCCCACGTCGGTCTGCAGTTCGTCGTAGCGGTAGAGCGTCCAGGCTTCCACCATGCCGTCGTGCGGCCGGATGGAATCGCGCTGCAGCAGCACCTTCTTGCGGGGCGTCGATGCGATCTCGGTCCAGTTCTCGGCGGCCTGTGCCGGCAACGCCGCCAGCAGGGCCGCCGCCGCGCAAGCCGTTGCGACGAGGCGGCACACAGCCGTGGTGCGATGCGAGGGTCGATCGGGGTGTTTCATTCTTTTCTCCTCCGTGTGCAGCATAGCTCCGTGCTTCGGCCGCGAGTTGAAACCGGACATCCGCACGCAGAGGACGCGAAGGACGCGAAGAAAAAGGGCCATGCCGTCGCCAGCATGGCCCCTTGTCGCTTGTGCAGCGCAGCCGATCAGTGCTGCAGGATCTTGTTCAGGAAGTCCTTGGTGCGCGGCTGGCGGTTTTCCGGATGGCCGAAGAACTCGTCCTTCGAGCAGTCTTCCAGGATGCGGCCGCCCACGTCGATGAAGATCACGCGGCTGGCGACCTTGCGGGCGAAGCCCATTTCGTGCGTGACCACCATCATGGTCATGCCTTCCTTGGCCAGGTTCACCATCACGTCGAGCACTTCGCCGACCATTTCGGGGTCGAGCGCCGAGGTGGGTTCGTCGAACAGCATGACGATGGGGTCCATCGACAGCGCGCGGGCGATGGCCACGCGCTGCTGCTGGCCGCCGGACAGCTGCCCCGGGAACTTGTCCTTGTGCGCCATCAGGCCCACGCGGTCGAGCATCTTCAGGCCGCGGGTCTTGGCTTCGTCGGGCGAGCGGCCGAGCACCTTGATCTGGGCGATGGTGAGGTTCTCGGTCACCGACAGGTGCGGGAACAGCTCGAAGTGCTGGAACACCATGCCGACCTTGGAGCGCAGCTTGGGCAGGTTGGTCTTGGGGTCGTGCAGCGGGATGCCGTTGACGGTGATTTCGCCCTTCTGGAAGGGCTCGAGCGCGTTCACGGTCTTGATGAGCGTGGACTTGCCGGAACCCGACGGGCCGCACACCACCACCACGTCGCCCTTGGCGATGTTCACGGAGCAGTCGTTGAGCACCTGCACCGGGCCGTACCACTTCGATACGTTCTTGATTTCGATCATTTTTTCGGACATTTCTTTCTCCGGTTAGCCACTCAAACTGTCAGCGGATGATGGCGATCTTCTTGTGCAGGCGCTTGACCAGCCAAGAAAGGGCGTAGCACATGACGAAGTAGACGACGGCCGCGAGCAGGTAGGCCTCGATCGGGCGGCCGAAGTTCTTGCCGGCAGTCTCGAAGCCCTTGAGCATGTCGTAGGCGCCGATGGCGTAGACCAGCGACGTATCCTGGAACAGGATGATGGTCTGCGTGAGCAGCACGGGCAGCATGTTGCGGAAGGCCTGCGGCAGCACCACCAGGCGCATGTTCTGGCCGTAGGTCATGCCCACGGCCTGGCCGGCGTTGACCTGGCCGCGCGGGATCGACTGTATGCCCGCGCGCATGATCTCGCTGAAATAGGCGGCCTCGAACGCGACGAAGGTGATCACCGCCGAGATCTCGGAACGGTAGTTGGAGCCCACCGAGCCGAACAGCGAATAGAACGACGCCGGCACCAGCAGGAAGAACCACAGGATCACCATCACCAGCGGGATGCTTCGCATGCCGTTGACGTACAGGGCAGCGGGCGCATCGAGCCACTTCTTGCCCGACAGGCGCATGAGCGCCAGCAGGGTGCCGAAGATCACGCCGCCGATCGTGGCCACCACCGTCAGCGTGACGCTGAAGTAGAAGCCCTTGACGACGAAGTTGCTGATGACGTCCCAGTTGTAGAAGGACAGGTCGAGATTCATCATTTCAGTGTCCTCCGCCACCGCCGGCCGAGACGATGAAGCCCGGCACGCGGGTCTTCTTCTCGATGAACGCCATGAGGCGGTTGATGATGAGTGCCGAGACCACGTAGCACGCCGTCACCGCAAGGTAGACCTCGATGCCGCGCGAGGTTTCTTCCTGCGCCTGCATCGCGAACATGGTGAGTTCGGCGACCGACACGGCGAACGCGACGGACGAGTTCTTGAAAATGTTCATCGTCTCGCTCGTGAGCGGCGGGATGATGATGCGGTAGGCCATCGGCAGGATCACGTAGCGGTAGTACTGCGCGGTGGTGAAGCCCACCGCCATGCCCGCGTAGCGCTGGCCCTTGGGCAGCGCCTGGATGCCCGAGCGCACCTGCTCGGCGATACGCGCCGAGGTGAAGAAGCCCAGCGCCAGCACCACGAGGATGAAGCTCGGCACGCCCTTCATGACGGGAATGAGCGCCGGGATCACGTGATACCAGAGGAAGATCTGCACCAGCAGCGGAATGTTGCGGAACAGCTCCACCCATGCATTGCCCAGCCGCACCAGCCACGGGCTGTCGGGCAGCGTGCGGATGATGCCGATCAGCGAGCCCAGCACCAGTGCCACCACCAGCGCCAGCAGCGCGACCGACACGGTCCAGCCCCACGCCGAGAGCATCCATTGCAGGTAGCTCGGATATTCCCCCCCGGGGTCCTGCAGGAAAACCTGCCAATCCCAGTTGCCCATTTGTCTTTACTCCTTCTTCACCGTCTCTTGCGAAAGCCAGTCCCTTGAAAAGAAACGCCCACCGCGAAAGGTGGGCGTCATCACGCAGCGACGCCGCGCTTATTCCTTGGTGACGTACTCTTCGGCGGGCTTGTCGTTCGGGTTGGCCCAGGCGTTCTTGGTGGCTTCACCCAGCGGCAGGCCGATGGTCACGCCAGCCGGGGGAATCGGCTTCAGGAACCACTTGTCGTACAGCTTGGCGAGTTCGCCCGACTTGGCCTGTGCCTTGATGCTGTCGTCCACGGCCTTCTTGAAGGCGGGGTCGTCCTTGCGGATCATGATGGCGATGGGTTCCACGGCCAGCACGTCGGGCAGGATCTTGTAGTCCTTGGGCGACTTCGACTTGGCGGCCAGGGCAGCCAGGATGGAGCCGTCCATCACGAAGGCGTCGGCACGGCCGGTTTCGAGCAGCAGGAAGCTGTCGGAGTGGTCCTTGCCGTAGACCTCCTTGAAGGTCAGGTTCTCGGCGCGCTTCTGCTTGCGCACGGTTTGCAGCGGCGTGGTGCCGGTGGTGGTGGCAACCGTCTTGTCCTTCAGGTCGGCCAGCGAGTTGATGCCCGAGTTGGCCTTGACGACGATCTTGGTTTCTTCGACGTAGGTGGTCACGCCGAAGGCCACGTCCTTCTGGCGGGTGGCGTTGTTGGTGGTGGAGCCGCACTCGATGTCCACGGTGCCGTTCTGCACGAGCGGAATGCGGTTCTGCGAGGTCACGGGCTGGTACTTGACTTCGAGCTTCTTGCCGGCGGCCTTCTCGAGGTCCTTGATGATGTTGGCGCAGACGTCGTAGTGGAAGCCGGTGTATTGGCCATTGCCCAGCGTGTACGACAGACCGGAAGATTCACGCACGCCTTCGGTGATGACGCCCGAAGCCTTGATCTTGGCCAGCGTGTCGTTGGCCTGCGCCATCGCGCCGCCAGCGGCCAGTGCCGCAACCGCCAATGCCAATACTTGTTTTTTCATGAGGAAAACTCCTGAGGGTGACTGAAACAGATACAACTAAATTCTAGACACTCGCATTTTGCGTGATACCCGGACCAACCCGGTGCATACACACACAGCCTGCACCGGCCATGCGCATCTCAGCGCCAGCATGGTGCGATCCTGCCTCCTGGCATTGTCCGATTTTCACTAAGCAGCCTTTGTGCCCGGATTGTTGACCGTCGGCTCGGCCGCTGCCGGCACCGGTGCCGCCGACAGCCGCACCGGCTGCGTGAGGTTCTCGGGCACCAGCAGCGCGTCCATCTCGGCGCGGGTCATGATGCCCAGCGATTCGGCCACGAGGTCGATCGGCCCGCCGGTGGCCAGCGCGGTCTTGGCGATGAGCGCGGCCTTCTCGTAGCCGATCAGCGGGTTGAGCGCCGTGACCAGCGTGACCGACTCCCGCACCCGCTTCGCCAGGAACTCGCGGTTGGCCTCGATGCCCTCCACGCAGTTGTGCTGCAGCGTGGTGCAGGCCCGGCTCAGGTGCTGGATGCTCTTGAACAGGCTCCAGCCCATGATCGGCTCGAAGGCGTTGAGCTGCAGCTGGCCGGCTTCTGACGCCAGCGTCACGGTGATGTCGTTGCCGATGACCTCGAAGGCCACCTGGTTCATGACTTCCGGGATCACCGGGTTGACCTTGCCCGGCATGATCGACGAGCCCGCCTGCCGCGCCGGCAGCCGGATCTCGCCGAAGCCGGCCTGCGGGCCGCTGGAGAGCAGGCGCAGGTCGTTGCAGGTCTTGCTGAGCTTGGTCGCCACGCGCTTGAGCACACCCGACAGCTGCACGAAGGCGCCCGTGTCCTGCGTGGCCTCGATGAGATTGGCCGCCTGCTTCAGCGGCACGCCGGTCTGCTCGGCAAGGTACTGGCAGGCGAGGTTCGCGTAGCCGTGCGGCGCGTTGATGCCGGTGCCGATGGCCGTGGCGCCGAGGTTGATTTCCTCGATGAGCGCGCGCGCCTCGCGCAGGCGGGCCTCGTCCTCCTCGATCATGATCGCGTAGGTCAGGAACTCCTGCCCCAGCGTCATGGGCACGGCGTCCTGCAGCTGGGTGCGGCCGATCTTGAGGATGTCCTTGAACTCCAGCGCCTTGGCCTCGAAGGCGCGGCGCAGCGAAGCCATCGACTCCAGCAGCCGGCCGATGGCGAACCACAGCGCCAGGCGCACCGCCGTGGGATACACGTCGTTGGTGCTCTGCGAGGCGTTGACGTGGTCGTTGGGGTGGAGCACGTCGTAGCGCGCCTTCTCGTGGCCCAGTTTTTCCAGCGCGAGGTTGCAGATGACCTCGTTGGCGTTCATGTTGGTCGAGGTGCCGGCGCCGCCCTGAATGACGTCGACCACGAACTCGTCGAGCAGCTTGCCGTCGACGATGTCGTCGCAGGCCAGGATGATGGCCGCGGCGCGGTCACGGTCGATGGCGCCCAGGTCGGCGTTGGCGCGGGTGGCGGCCTTCTTCACGTAGGCCAGCGCGCGCACCAGGTCGGGCATGGCCGAGATGCGGGTGCCGGAGATGGGGAAGTTCTCGACCGCGCGCGCCGTGTGCACGCCCCAGTAGGCAATGGCGGGGATCTGCTTCTCGCCGAGGAAGTCGTGTTCCGTCCTGAAGTTGGAGCTCATCTGCGGTTCCTCGGCTTAAAAAAAAGCACGCGTAGGGCGCGTGCCGTGGGTTGGGGGCGTGACAGCGAAAAGCAGCCGCGACTGTAGTGGCGCCGGATTCGGTGCGCCAATGCCTTTTGCGGGAGGGCCTATGCGCGGCATTTATAGATTGTGCGATGCACAAATTCCGGTGAGGCCGCCATGCCGTCAGCGCTGCGGCTGGGTGCCGACGAGGTAGGACCACAGCGCATCGGCCGTGCGCTTGGGCTGCAGGGTGTCGGCCGCCTTCAGCGCCGCACGGCCGGCGCCGGCCTTGACCGGGGCCGGCGTGCCCGGGCGCTCGCGGTACGCGCGGATTTCCATGGTGGCTTCCAGGCTGTCGATCTCGGGCGGCAGCGCGCTCACCAGCTTGCGGGCCTTGATCTCCTTGCGCACCGCGCTCTGCGGCAGGAAGGCGATGCCGTGCCCTTCGAGCGCCATGACCTTCAGGCCCTCGGCCATGTCCGTCTCGTACACGCGGTCGAGGTGGATGGCGGTGCCCGACTCCTTGAGCAGCTGGTCGACCACGCGGCCCAGGTAGGCGCCCGGCGCATAGCCCAGGTAGGGCAGCGGCTGGCCGGGCCGGCCCGGCAGGCGGTAGCGCGGAGCGCCCTCGGCGTCGGCCTTGACCCAGGGGGCCACGGTTTCCTCGCCGAGGCTGACCATCTCGTACTTGTTGGCGTCGAGCTGCAGCGGCTGCGAGGGGTGGTGGTAGGCGATCAGCAGGTCGCAGCTGCCTTCGACGAGCCGCAGCACCGCGTCATGCACGTTGAGCGCGATCAGGCGGCTCTTGATGGGCCCGAAGTGCTCCCTGAGGCTGGTCACCCACGAGGGAAAGAAGGTGAAGGCCAGCGTGTGCGGCACCGCGATCTCGATCACGTCCTGCCCGGCGGCCGAGTGGCCGCGCAACATGGCGCGGGTGCTCTGCAGCGACTGCAGCATCTCGATGGCCTGGCTGTAGAGCGTCTGGCCCGCAGGCGTGAGCCGCGTGGGGTACGAGCTGCGGTCCACCAGATCGGTGCCGGCCCAGCCTTCGAGCGCCTGGATGCGGCGGGAGAACGCCGGCTGCGTCACGTGCCTCAATTGGGCCGAGCGGCTGAAGCTGCGCGTTTCCGCAAGGCTGATGAAGTCTTCGAGCCACTTTGTTTCCATACGCGGCGATTATGCGAGCGCCGCGCCATACTGGGCTCCCCCTCCTTTTCCCTCATCCGCCATGCCCCAAGCCGACCTGCTCGACCTCAGCGCCACCGAACTCTCCCGCCGCATCGCCGCGCGCGAGCTGTCCTGCCGGGAGCTGATGCAGGCCTCGCTGGCCCGCGTCGAGGCGCTGAACCCGCGCTTCAACGCCATCGTGTCGCTGCGCGATCCGGTGCAGTCGCTGGCCGAGGCCGACGAGCGCGATGCCGAGCTGGCGCGCGGCGAACGGCGCGGCTGGATGCACGGCTTTCCGTTGGCGGTGAAGGACCTGAGCCATGCCGCCGGCCTGCCGACATCGATGGGCTCGCCGCTGTCGCCGCGCTCGCCGGCCCGCAACGACAGCCTGCACGTGGCGCGCGCCAGGGCGGCCGGCGCCGTCGTCATCGGCAAGACCAACACGCCCGAATTCGGCCTCGGCTCGCACACCTACAACACCGTGTTCGGCATCACCCGCAACGCCTATGCGCCCGACCGCAGCGCGGGCGGCAGCAGCGGCGGCGCCGCGGTGGCGCTGGCCCTGGGCATGCTGCCGGTGGCCGACGGCAGCGACATGATGGGCTCGCTGCGCAACCCGGCGGCCTTCAACAACGTGATCGGCATGCGGCCCTCGCGCGGGCGCGTGCCGGGCAACCCCGACGAGGAACTCTTCTTCCAGCAGCTGGGCTGCGAGGGCCCGATGGCGCGCACGGTGGAAGACGCGGCGCGGCTGCTGGCCGTGCAGGCGGGCTTCGACACGCGCGTGCCGCTGTCTTCGCCGCATGCCCTGCCCTCGCCCGACGAACTGCGGCTGGAGGGCGACGGCAAGGGCCTGCGCATCGGCTGGCTCGGCAGCATCTGGCCCGAGCTGCCGCTGGATCCGGGCATCCGCGAGCTCGGCGAGAAGGCGCTAGTCACCTTCCGCGACATCGGCTGCGAGGTCGAGCCCTGCACGCTCGACGTGCCGCGCGAGCACAACTGGAGCGCCTGGCTGCGCCTGCGGCAGCTGCTGGTGGGCGGCAAGCTGGGCGCCTACCTGAGCGACCCGAAGCTGTTCGCGCAGCTCAAGCCCGAGGCGCAATGGGAGATCGAGCAGAGCCGCCATCTCGACGCGGCCTCGCTCTATCAGGCTTCGGTGTACCGCTCGAACGTTTACCGCGCCTTCCTCAAGCTCTTCGAGCACTTCGACTTCGTGCTGGCGCCGACGGCGCAGGTCTTTCCCTTCGACGCCGAACTGCACTGGCCGCCCGGGGTGGCCGGCGTGAAGAGCGACACCTACCACCGCTGGATGGAGATCGTCACGCCGTTCACGCTGGCGGGGCTGCCGACGCTGAACGTGCGCGCGGACTTCGGCGAAGGCGGGCTGCCGATGGGGCTGCAACTGGCGGGGCCGATCCATTCGGATCTCGATGTGCTGCGGCTGGGGCATGCGTATGACCAGGCATGCGGCTGGGCGGCGCGCCGGCCCTCGGTATTGGCTTGACCCCCTCCCCCTCTGGGGGAGGGCGGGGGTGGGGGCAAGCGGCGCTCATTGCGGGCGCCCTGCCCGCCCCCATCCCAACCTTCCCCCAGAGGGGGAAGGAGCAAGACATCAAATGGGTGTAACGACGCCACGCCCCGCGAAGTGCCCTTCGGCATTCGCGAGGAAGTGGTCCACCGACTTCTGCGTCGCCTCGGGCGACCAGCCCGCCATGTGCGGGGTGAGCAGCACGTTGTCCAACCCGATCAGCTGCTCGGGCCGCTTCGGCTCGCTCTCGTACACGTCGAGGCCCGCACCGGCGATCCGGTTCTCGCGCAGCGCAGCCGCCAGCGCCTCGGTGTCGACCACGCTGCCGCGCCCGATGCTCACCAGGTAGCCCTGCGGCCCCAGCGCGTCGAGCACTTCGGCATTGACCAGGTGCTTCGTCGCCGGCCCGCCCGGAGCGGCCAGCACCAGGAAGTCGGCCCATGCGGCGAGCGACTTCAGGTCGTCGAAGTAGCGCTGCGTCACGCCTTCCTTCGGCTTGCGGTTGTGATAGCCCACTTCCATGTCGAAGGCCGCCGCGCGCTTCGCGATCTTCTGGCCGATGGTGCCCATCCCAAGGATGCCCAGCTTCTTGCCCGACACGTTCGGCGGCTGCGGAATGGCTTCGCGCCACACGCCCTCGCGGCACAGCCGGTCGAGCTTGCGGAACTCGCGCACGATGCCGATCAGGAGGCCGAAGGCGTGGTCGGCCACGCAGTCGTCGTTGGTGCCGGCGCCGTTGGCGGTGGCGATGCCGCGTGCGCGCGTCACCTTCGAGCGGCACGCCTTCGTAGCCGGCGCCCATGCAGCAGATCAGTTCCACCGCCGGCATCGCGTCGATCTCTTCGGGCGTGATGCCGATCACGCCGATGGTCAACACCGCACGAAACTTCTTGCCGTGCTCGGCGATGGCGGCCGCGCGCTGCTCGGGGCCGAAGGCGTAGGTCATGTCGTAGACCTCGGCGATCTGGGCCTGGTGGGCGCTCGAAAGGCTGTTGAGCACCAGCAGGGGGATCTTGTTCGACACGTCTGAACTCCTGGAATCGATAAAAAAGAAGGAACGGATGATCGCGCTACATCAGCGGTGCTGCTTCGCTCTTCTGCAAAGCCCACATCTGCGCGTAGCGGCCCTGCTTCGCGAGGAGCTCGGCATGCGTGCCGCGCTCGACGATCACGCCGCTTTCAAGCACCAGGATCTCGTGCGCATCCACCACCGTCGACAGCCGGTGCGCGATGACCAGCGTGGTCTTGTCCTGCGCGGCGCTCTTGAGCTCCGACTGGATGGCACGCTCGTTGGCCGAGTCCAGCGCCGAGGTGGCTTCGTCGAAGATCACGATGGGCGGGTTCTTCAGCAGAGTGCGCGCGATGGCCACGCGCTGCTTCTCGCCACCTGAGAGCTTCAGGCCGCGCTCGCCCACGGTCGTTTCGTAGCCCCTGGGCGTGGCGGCGATGAAGTCGTGGATGCGCGCGGCGCGGGCGGCGGCTTCCACTTCCTCACGCGTGGCGCCGGGGCGGCCGTAGGCGATGTTGTATTCGACGGTGTCGTTGAAGAGCACGGTGTCCTGCGGAACGATGCCGATGGCATGGCGCACGCTCGACTGCGTCACCTCGCGGATGTCCTGGCCGCCGATGGTGATGCGGCCCTGCTGCACGTCGTAGAAGCGGTAGAGCAGCCGCGCGAGCGTCGACTTGCCCGAGCCCGAGGGGCCGACCACGGCCACCGTCTTGCCTGCCGGGATCTCGAAGCTCACGTGCTTGAGGATGGGCCGCGCGGGCTCGTAGGCGAAGCTCACGTCCTCGAAGCGCACCGTGGCATCCACGCCGGCCAGCGGCTGCGCATCGGGCGCGTCGCGCACCTCGCGCTCCTTTTCCATCAGCACGAACATCTTGTCGAGGTCGGTCAGGCTCTGCTTGATCTCGCGGTAGATCACGCCCAGGAAATTGAGCGGAACGTAGAGCTGGATCATGAAGGCGTTGACCATCACCAGGTCGCCCAGCGTCATGCGCCCGTCGACCACGCCCGAGGTGGCGCGCCACAGCATCAGCACCAGGCTGATGGCAATGAGCGCCTGCTGGCCGGTGTTGAGCATGCTCAGCGTGCGCTGGCTCTTGATGGCGGCCTTGCGGTAGCGGTCGAGGCTGGCGTCGTAGCGGCCGGCCTCGAATTCCTCGTTGTTGAAGTACTTGACGGTCTCGTAGTTCAGCAGCGAATCGACCGCGCGGCTCTGCGCCACCGAGTCGAGCTCGTTCATGGTCTTGCGGAACTGCGTGCGCCATTCGGTCACCGTCACGGTGAAGGTGATGTACAGCACCAGCGCCGCCGCCGTGATCCAGACGAACAGCGAGTCGAACTTCACGCCCAGGATGGTGAGCACCAGCACCAACTCGATGATGGTCGGCACGATGCTGTACAGCGACATCGAGATGAGGGAGTGCACGCCGCGCGTGCCGCGCTCGATGTCGCGCGTCATGCCGCCGGTCTGGCGCTCCAGGTGGAAGCGCAGGCTCAGCGAATGCAGGTGGCGGAACACTTCCAGCGCGATCTGCCTGGCGGTGCCCTCGGTGGCCTTGGCGAAGATCAGCTCGCGCAGTTCGCCGAACAGCGATGTGGAAAAGCGCAGCAGCCCGTAGGCCAGCAGCAGCCCGATGGGCACGATGAGCAGCGCCTGCGCCATGTCTGGCTTGGGCGTCATGGTGTCGACCAGGTTCTTCAGCAGCACCGGCACGCCGACGTTGGCCACCTTGGCGCCGACCATGAAGGCCAGCGCGGCGGCAACGCGCCACTTGTACTGCCAGAGATAGGGGAACAGCCGGCGCAGGGTCGCCCAGTCGGAGCGATCGCCTGCGGGTGCCGGCGCCTGGCCGCCGGCGGCGTGGGAGGAAGGAAGGGCTTCGCCGCTGCGGCGCATGGAGGACAATCGTGGTTGCTTGTTTGTTCCAGATTGTGCCCATGTCAGATACTTCCAGTGCCGCCTCCACGGCCGCCGCCACCCTCAAGAGCCTGCCCACCGACATGGAGCTGGTGCTCAAGGTCATTCCGATGCCGGCGGACTGCAACGCCAACGGCGACATCTTCGGCGGCTGGGTCATGGCGCAGTGCGACCTGGCCGGCTCCGTCATTCCCGCGCGCTACGCCAAGGGCCGGCAGGCGACGGTGGCGGTCAACGAGTTCATCTTCAAGCAGCCCGTACGCCTGGGCGACATCCTGTCGTTCTATTCGAAGCTGGTGCGCATCGGCCGCACCTCGGTCACCGTCACGGTCGAAGTCTTCGCCGAGCGCTTCCGCGCGCAGGGCGAATACATCAAGGTGACGCAGGCCACCTTCACCTACGTGGCCATCGACGACAACGGCCGTCCGCGTCCGATCGAAAAGTAATCCCCCAGGCTTCGCGCACTTCGTGTCGCTTCGGCAACCCCCTTGCCGGGGACAACACCTGCGGCCCGGCAAAGCCGGTTCCGCGGTGTTTCTGGTGAAGGCGACACCCTCTCAGACGCCCGGGTCGCGCACCCGCTCGAAGCGCTCGAACTCGCGATTGACCCAGCGGCCGTCGCGCCGCTCCACGCGGCGGATGTACACGCTCTGCACGATGTCGCGGGTATGGGCATCGATCTCGACCGGGCCGCGCGGGCTTTCGAGCTTCAACCCGCGGAATGCATCCACCAGCCGCTCCCCGCTCGCGTTGCCGCGCGCGGCGGGCGAGGTCATCGCGGCGTCGATGGCCTCCAGCGCGTCGTGCGCCGCGACTGCGAAATACCCTGGCCGCAGATGGCTGCCGTATTCGGTCTCGAAGACGCCGGTGAAGCGGCGGTTGGCCGGCGAGTCGTGGGCGAAGGAATAGTGGTGGCTGGTGACAAGGCCGTCGGCCAGCTCGCCGATGCCTTCCAGGTAGTGGTCGTCGGTGGCGTCGCCGGTGGCCAGCAGGCGGATGCCGGTGTCGGCCATGCCCCGGTCGCGCCAGAACTTGAGGAAGGTGGCCGGCATCTGCCCCGAGGGCAGGAAGAAGAACACCGCCTGCGGCTTCAGTTCGCGCAGCCGCAGCATGTAGGCCGAGTAGTCCAGCGTGGTCAGCGGCACCCGCAGCATCGCGCCGATGCGGCCGCCGCCCGCGGTGAAGCCCGAGACGAAGGCGCTTTCGGCATCGACGCCCGAGGCGTAGTCGGCCACCACGGTGCAGACGTCGCGCAGCCCCTGCTGCAGCGCCCATCGGGCCAATGGCAGCGTGACCTGCCCGATGGTGAACGACACGCGCACCGCATACGGGCAGCGCGCCGTGATGCCCGAGGACGCCGCGTTCATCACGATCAGCGGCAGCCTGGCCTGCGTGGCGACGTTGCCCACGGCATAGGCGTTGGAGCTGAAATCCAGGCCCGCGAGCAACTCGACGCGCTCGCTTTCCACGAGGTCGAGCGCCTGGCGACGGGCCTGGTCGGGCGCACTGCCCGGCACGTCGCGCCGCAGCAGTTCGACGGGCCTTCCGGCAATGTGCTGGTTGTGCGCCGCGAGCCACACGGACATGCCGGCATCGAACTGCCGGCCGCCGCCCGCGTAGGGGCCGGACCATGAACCGATGACGCCGATGCGCAGCGGCCTGATGCGCGCCAAGGCCAGCGAAGGCGCCGCGAGGGCGCCGGCCAGCAAACCGAAAGTACGCCTGCGCGAGATGCCGGATGCTACTTTTTCAGTAGCATCCTTCGCCCGTTGGCCGGGCGTTGCGAGCGTTCTTGTCTCCAGATTTTGCACGCCGGTCAGTGTAAGCGTGCAAGCCTGCGCAGACGCTTCCGACCCTTGTCAGACCTTGGAGAAATCCGGCTTGCGCTTCTCCATAAAGGCGCCGAAAGCCTCCCGCGCAGCCGGCTCACGCAGCATGCGCCCGAAGCTCGCGCCCTCTTCGCCCATGCGCTCCAGCACGGCGGGCATCTGGCCCTTCTTCAGCAGGCGCTTGGTTTCCACCAGCGCGCTCAGCGGCTTGGCCGCCAGCTTGCGGGCCTGCGCCTGGGCGATGGCGTTCGCCTCGGTCGGCGGCACCACGCGGTTGACCAGGCCCACTTCGAGCGCGGCCTCGGCCATGAAGGGCTCGCCCAGCAGCAGCGCCTCGGCGGCGCGGTGGTAGCCCAGCATCTGCGGCACCAGCAGGCTCGAAGCCGCCTCGGGGCACAGGCCCAGGTTCACGAAGGGCATCGAGAAGGCCGCGTTGTCGCCCGCGTAGACCAGGTCGCAGTGGAACAGCATCGTGGTGCCGATGCCCACGGCGGGGCCGCACACCGCAGCGACGAGCGGCTTGGGAAAGGTCGCGATGCCGCGCAGGAAGCGGAACACCGGCGATTCCTGCGTGGCCGGCGGGGCGTTGAGGAAGTCGCCGATGTCGTTGCCCGCGCTGAAGATCGTCGGGTCGCCCTGGATCAGCACGCAGCGCACGGCCGCATCGGTCTCCGCGTTGGCCAGTGCATCGGCCAGCTCGGCGTACATGCCGCTTGTGATCGAGTTCTTCTTGTCGACGCGGTTGAAGGTGATGGTCATCACACCGGCTTCGGTGTGGACGAGGATGTCGCTCATAGAAAAATCCTTGAATGAAAACGTGTAGTGCCGTGTGGTGCCGCCCTCAGGCGGCGTCGAGTGCTTCGCGTACGAAATCGAGCCGGTCCTGGCCCCAGAACATTTCGTCGCCGACGAACATGGTGGGCGCGCCGAACACGCCGCGCTCCACGGCTTCCTGGGTGACGGCCTTGAGCCGGTCCTTGGTTTCCTGCACGCCGGCCAGCGCGAGCAGCGCGCCTGCATCGAAGCCGGCATTCTGCAGGACGGCGCCGACCGTCGCCGGGTCGTTGAGGTTCTTGGGCTCCACCCACATCGCGTGGAAGACCGCGTCGACATACGCGCCGAAGCGGTCTGGCTCCTTCATCTGGATGCCGGTGGCGCCGCGCATCAGCAGCAGCGTGTTGATCGGGAAGTGCGGGTTGTGCGCGAAGGGCACGCCGTAGCGCTTGGCAAAACGCTTGAGGTCCGTCGTCATGTACGGGCCCTTGGGCTTGATTTCGGCCGGCGAATGGTTGCCGGTGGCCTGGAACACGCCGCCGAGGAGCATGGGCTTCCACACCAGCTGCGCGCCGGTGTCGGCGCACACGTGCGGCAGCTGCGTCGCGGCGAGGTAGGCGGCGGGGCTGCCGAAGTCGAAATAGAAGTCGACGGATTTCGTCATCGCTCTTGTCTCCTTCCTGGAATTCTTCAGAACTTCTCGGACCACGGACGCAGGTCGATCTCGTGCGTCCATGCATCGCGCGGCTGCGCGTGCAGCATCCAGTAGGTGTCGGCGATGTGGTCGGGGTTCAGGATGCCGTCGCTCTCCTTCAGCGCATAGCGCTCGGGGAAGTTGCTGCGGATGAACTCGGTGTCGATGGCGCCATCGACCACCACGTGCGCCACGTGAATGCCCTGCGGCCCCAGTTCGCGCGCCATCGACTGGGCCAGCGCGCGCAGCGCCATCTTGGCGCCCGAGAAGGCGCCGAAGTTCGCCGCGCCGCGCAGCGATGCGGTGGCGCCGGTGAAGATGATCGTGCCGCGATGGCCACCTCTGGGGAGCTCGCGCGCCACCATGCGCTTCGCCACCTCGCGGCCGTTGAGAAAGCCCGAGAAGCAGGCCATCTCCCACACCTTGAAGTACTTGCGCGCGGTCTCGGTGAGGATGCTCTCGGGCACGTTGGCGCCGATGTTGAACACCATCACCTCGATGGGCCCGATGGTCGATTCGATCTGCTCGACGAGCGCGACCACCTCCTCTTCCTTGCGTGCGTCGCACGCGAAGGCACGGGCGCGGCCGCCGTCGGCCTCGATCTGCGCGACCAGCGGCTGCAGCTTGTCGAGGCTGCGCCGCGTGACGCAGGCGGCATAGCCCTCGCGCGCGAAGCGGCGGGCGATGGCGCCGCCGGTGGCGTCGCCGGCGCCCACGACGAGAACGGCTTTCTGCAGGGTGGCCATGTCGCTATTCCTTGTAGTAGACGATCTGGTTCGAGGTGGCGAGCAGCACGCCCTTCTCGCTCCACAGATGCGCCGTCTGGTCGAAGAAGCCGTTGAAGAACTGCTGGCCCGCGGCACGGCCCAGCAGGTAGCCGGTGCCGACCTCGGCGAGCTGCTGCGGCCCGGCGTGGAAGTAGGTGGTGATCGACACCGTGCCCGCCGGCACATGCTTCGCGCGGCGCAGCCACACGCGCGGATAGAACATGTCGCTCATCGCGGCCAGCGATGCGAAGTCCAGCGGCCTGGGCTCGGCGTCGCGCAGCCAGATGCGGGTTTCGCTATGGCTCAGGCTCTCGTCCCACCTGGCGGGAATGCCGCCGCTGAAGGGGCGCATCTCGTATTGCTTGATCCACGCCACGCCCGAGGGGCCGATGCTCATGCGCTCGACCGTCTCGGGCCTGGGTGACTCGGGCATGGGCATGTCGCTCTCGCCCCAGGTCTCGCGGCGCGCGGCCGTCACCACCGTGGCGGTGGTCGTCATGCTGGGCGCGCCGCTGGGGCCGGCCTGCGTGATCTGCACCGTCCAGTGCTGCGTGGAGCGGTTGGTGCGCACGGCAGTGGCCTGGATGTCGAACGCGCCGGCTTCGAGTGCCGCCGCGTAGTTGACCGTGAGCGCGATGGGCGCTCCGAGCACGTCGGGGTGCTGCATCACGGCCTGCAGCGCGAGCGCCGCGGTGGTGCCGCCGAACGGTCCGACCATGTTCCAGTAGTCGGGGCTGGTCATGCCGGTGAAGTGCCCCACGCGGATGTCGCTGTGGTGGATCTTCAGGGCCTTGTCGAAGGGGTGCGTGCTCGTCGTCATGGCGGCAGTGTGCCTCCGGTGGCCCGCGTCATGCAGTCGTGTGCGGGACGTTGGCGTGCTGCACCGCAGTAAGCGATGCGAGCCTGTTCAGCCTGTCCACCGTGCTCGGCCAGAGGCTCTGGCTGAACTGCTCGCGGAAGAAGCCGAAGTGGCCGATGCGGCGCGCCTGCACGTCCGCCGGCGCGATGCGTTCGATGGCGCTCGGCGCGCCGGTATAGAAGCTCAACAGGCTGTTCGTGCCCGCGAGCGTCATGAGTTCGTCGTCGGTCATCGACAGCGCGAGCACCGGAAAGCGCACGCGGCTGTAGCTGCGCGCGGCAAGTTCGCCCTCGGCGCCGACGCTGTAGCGCGGGTTGAGGCACCAGCGCCGCCACTGCAGGATCACGCCGCGCGGCAGGTCGCCCACCTTCCTGAGCTTGCGGCCCGGAAAGTAGCCGAACAGCCGCGTGACCAGCGGCACCAGCACGAACCAGAAGTAGAGGATGGAGCGCTTGAGCCTCGGCGCGTTCTCGCGCCAGTAGCCGCTGCCGGCCGCGATGCTCACGAGGCCATCGACCTGCTCCGGCCGCTGCAGGAAGCCCGGAAGCTGCGCGCCTAGACTGTGGCCCAGCAGGTAGAGCGGCGCATCGGGCGCTGCGGCCTTGGCGGCATCGATCACCGCTTCGTAGTCGCGAGCCCAGGCGAACAGGTCGGCATCGACCTCGCGCAACGGCACGTTGCCGCGCGAGTCGCCCGAGCCCCGGTAGTCGAAGGTCCAGACGCGCAGGCCCTGCTGCGAGAGCCATTGCGCGAAGGGCGCGTAGAAGGACTGGCGCACGCCCATCGCACCGCCGATCACCACGCTCGCGCGCGGCGTGCCGGCGGGTTCGTAGCGGCGCACCGCCAGTTGCTGTGCGCCGCCGTCGACCGGAAGCTGCTGCTGCGTCTGCATGAAGCTGTCTCCTTCGTTGAACCGGCACTCGTCGCGGTGCCTTGCGCGTCGTCTATCAGACGCGTTCAAAGATCCCTGCGGCGCCCTGGCCCATGCCCACGCACATCGTGACCATGCCGTACTTCAGGTTCTCGCGGCGCAGCGCGTGCACCACGGTGGCCGAGCGGATGGCGCCGGTGGCGCCCAGCGGGTGGCCCAGTGCAATTGCGCCGCCCATCGGGTTGACCTTCGACGGATCGAGTCCCAGCGTGTTGATGACGGCCAGCGACTGCGCGGCGAAGGCTTCGTTCAGCTCGAACCAGTCGATGTCCTCGTGCTTCAGGCCGGCATAGCGCAGCGCCGCGGGAATGGCCTCGATCGGACCGATGCCCATGATGTGCGGCGGCACGCCCTTGCTGGCGAAGCTCACGAAGCGCGCGAGCGGCGTGAGGCCGTATTGCTTCACGGCCTTCTCGCTCGCGAGGATCAGCGCGCCGGCGCCGTCCGAGGTCTGCGAGCTGTTGCCGGCCGTCACGGTGCCGCGGGCGGCGAACACGGTGCGCAGCTTGGCCAGGCCTTCGATGCTGGTGTCGGGGCGCGCGCCTTCGTCGAGGTTGACGGTACGGGTCTTGGCGATGGATTCGCCGGTCTCGAGGTTCGGCGTGCGGTCGGTCACCTCGATGGGCGTGATCTCGTCGGCGAACTTGCCGGCCTTCTGCGCGGCCAGCGCCTTCTGGTGCGAGGCGAGCGCGAACTCGTCCTGCGCCTCGCGGCTCACCTTCCACTGCTGCGCCACCTTCTCGGCCGTGAGGCCCATGCCGTAGGCGATGCCCACGTCGCCCTCGCGCTCGAAGATCGAGGGCGACAGCGAGGGCGAATTGCCCATCATCGGCACCATGCTCATGCTCTCGACACCGGCCGCGATCATCACGTCGGCCTCGCCCACACGGATGCGGTCGGCCGCCATCTGCACGGCCGACAGGCCCGAGGCGCAGAAGCGGTTGACGGTGATGCCGCCCACGCTGGTCGGCAGGCCGGCCAGCACCGCGCCGATGCGCGCGACGTTCAGGCCCTGCTGCGATTCGGGAATCGCGCAGCCGCAGATGATGTCCTCGATCGCCTTCGGATCGAGGCTGGGCACCGCAGCCAGCGCGGCGCGCAGCGTGGTGGCCAGCAGGTCGTCGGGACGGTAGTTGCGGAAGTAGCCGCGATGCGACTTGCCGATGGGGGTGCGGGTGGCGGAGACGATGTAGGCGTCTTGTACTTGCTTGCTCATGAAATCTGTCCTTAGTTGCGCACTGGCTTGCCGGTGCTCAGCATCCCCATGATCCGCTCCTGCGTCTTGGGATGCACGATGAGCGAGCAGAACGCCTTGCGTTCCAGCGTCATCAGGTATTCCTCGGTCACGAGCGAGCCCGCGTCGACGTCGCCGCCGGTGACCACGTTGGCGATCAGGCTGGCAATGTGGAAGTCGTGCGCGCTGATGAAGCCGCCGTCGCGCATGTTCACGAGCTGGCCCTTGATGGTCGCGGCGCCGCTGCGGCCCGCGACGCGGAAGGTGCGGCGCAGCGGCGGGCGGTAGCCGGCGTCGGCCATGGCCTTGGCCTGCTGCAGCGCCACGTACAGCAGCTCGTCCTTGTTCGGCACGATCACGTCGCTGTCGAGCAGGTAGCCGAGCTTCTTCGAGTCGAGCGCGCCGGTGCCCACCTTCGCCATCGCGGCGGCGGTGAAGCCTTCGGTCAGGAAGGGCAGCAGGTCTGTGCCGGTGGAAGCCGATGCGTTCTCCGCGGCGCGGCGGGCGATGTAGGTCAGGCCGCCCGCGCCGGGGATCAGGCCCACGCCCACTTCGACCAGGCCGATGTAGCTTTCCATCGCGGCAACGCGCTTGGCCGAATGGATGGCCAGCTCGCAGCCGCCGCCCAGCGCCATGCCGCGCACGGCGGAGATCACCGGCACGTTGGCGTAGCGGATCTTGAGCATCACGTTCTGCAGCTCTTCTTCCGCGCCCTCGACCGCGCCGATGCCCGCGACCACGAAGGCCGGCAGCATCGCCTGCAGGTCGGCGCCGACCGAGAACACCTCGTCGGGCGACCAGATCACCAGGCCCTTGTACTCGGCCTCGGCCAGGTCGACCGCGGCGCCCAGCGCCTCGGCCACGTCGGGGCTGATGGCGTGCATCTTCGAATGGATGCTGGCGATGAGCACCTCGCCGTCGAGCGTCCACACGCGCACGTCGCCTTCGTCACTGATGGTGGTGCCGGCGGTGTTGGCATCGGCCGCATTGGCGCCGAGCACGCTCTCGGGGAAGAGCTGACGGTCATGCACCGGCAGCCTGCGCTGCGGCACGAACTTGTTCTGCGAGGCGCTCCACGAGCCCTCGGGCGTGTGCACGCCGCCGGCCTCGGCCACCGGGCCTTCGAACACCCACTTGGGCAGCGGCGCGCTGCTCAGCGCCTTGCCTGCATCGATGTCTTCCTGCACCCACTTGGCGACCTGCGCCCAGCCGGCTTCCTGCCAGAGTTCGAAGGGGCCCTGCTTCATGCCGAAGCCCCAGCGCATCGCGAAGTCGATGTCGCGCGCGCTCTCGGCGATGTCGGCAAGATGCACGGCCGCGTAATGGAAGCCGTCGCGCAGGATGGCCCAGAGGAACTGGCCCTGCGGTCCTTCGCTCTCGCGCAGCAGCTTCAGGCGCTCACCCGCGGGCTTCTTGAGCATGCGGCCGTACACCTCGTCGGCCTTGGCGCCGGCGGGCACGTACTCGCCGCTCTTCAGGTCGAAGCGCAGGATGTCGCGGCCGGCCTTCTTGAAGAAGCCGGCCTTGGTCTTCTGGCCCAGGTTGCCCAGCTCCAGCAGCTTGGCGAGCACGGGCGGCGTCGCGAAGTTCGCGTAGAACGGGTCGGTCTCGGCGTTCAGGTTGTCCTGCAGCGTCTTCACGACGTGGGCCATGGTGTCCAGGCCCACCACGTCGGCGGTGCGGAAGGTGCCCGAGCTCGCGCGGCCCAGCTTCTTGCCGGTGAGGTCGTCCACCACGTCGGGCGTGAGGCCGAACTTCTCGACTTCCTTCAGCGTGGCCAGCATGCCGGCAATGCCGACGCGGTTGGCGATGAAGTTGGGCGTGTCGTGCGCGCGCACCACGCCCTTGCCCAGCGTGCTGGTGACGAAGGCTTCGAGGTCGTCGAGCACCTGCGGCTGCGTGGTGGGCGTGTTGATCAGCTCCACCAGGAACATGTAGCGCGGCGGATTGAAGAAGTGGATGCCGCAGAAGCGCGGCTTCAGCGCCTCGGGCAGCGCCTCGCTGAGCTTGGTGATCGACAGGCCCGAGGTGTTGGAGGCCAGGATCGCGTGCTTGGCGACGTGCGGCGCAATCTTCTTGTAGAGATCGAGCTTCCAGTCCATGCGCTCGGCGATGGCCTCGATGACGAGGTCGCACTCGGCGAGCTTGTCGAGGTTGTCGTCGTAGTTGGCCTGCTCGATCAGCACGGCGTCGGCCACGTCGCCCAGCGGCGCGGGCTTGAGCTTCTTGAGGTTGTCGATGGCGCGCGTGACGATGCCATTTTTGGGGCCTTCCTTGGCCGCCAGGTCGAACAGCACGACAGGCACGCGCACGTTGACGAGGTGGGCCGCGATCTGCGCGCCCATCACGCCGGCGCCGAGCACGGCGACCTTCTTCACTTGAAATCGGGACATGTTGATTGGTATGTGTTGTGGGAAACCGTGCGCCTCTTACTGCACGCGGTTCCAGGTTTGGGTGCGCCAGAAGGGGCCCAGATAGCCGCGCACTTCGAGCTTCTTGCCGCCGTCCACCGGCGTGAAGCTCGCGCGGTATTCCTTGCCGTTCTCGGGGTCGAGGATCTTTCCGCCTTCCCAGACGTCCTTGCCCTCGGCCTTCTTGCCGCCGCGGATGATCTCCAGGCCCGCGATGGGCTTGCCCTTGCGGTCGTCGCTGCATTCCTCGCAGACCGCGTCGGCCTTGGTGTCCTTCTTCAACGACTTCTCGATGCGGCCGTTCAGCGCGCCGTTGGTCTCGGCGATGCGGATCTCGGCCTTGACCTCGCCGGTCTTGTCGTCGACGTTGCGCCACAGGCCCACCGGCGTGATGCCCGCGCCTTGCGCCATGGCAGAGGCGGCGGTGACGGTGAACAGGACGGCTGCAAGCGTTGCTTTCATGAGCGGTTCCAGGTTGAGTGTCGGTTGAGGAAAGACTCGCGGCTTCAGGCCAGTGCGGCGTCGGTGTCCATCAGCACCTTGCTGCCGGCGCGCGCGGTGCGCATCAGCGTCGCGGTCTCGGGGAACAGCTTGGCGAAGTAGAAGCGCGCGGTCTGCAGCTTGGCGACGTAGAAGGGGTCGGTGTTGCCGACCGCGATTTCGCGCAGCGCCACCTGCGCCATGCGGGCGAACAGGTAGCCGAACACGAAGTGGCCGGCCACGCGCAGGTAGTCCACCGCGGCAGCGCCCACTTCGTCGGGGTTCTGGAAGCCCTTGAAGCCGATCTCGGTCGTGAACTTGGTGAGCTGGTCGCCCAGGCCGGCGATCGGGTTGATGAACTCGGCCATTTTCTCGTTCACGCCCTCTTCTTCCACCAGCCTGGCGACGAGCTTGCCGAACTTCTTGAGCGACGCGCCGTTGTTGCCCAGCACCTTGCGGCCCAGCAGGTCCAGCGACTGGATGGTGTTGGTGCCTTCGTAGATCATGTTGATGCGGTTGTCGCGCACGAACTGCTCCATGCCCCATTCCTTGATGAAGCCGTGGCCGCCGAACACCTGCATGCAGGCGTTGGTGGAGATATGGCCGTTGTCGGTGATGAAGGCCTTGACGATGGGGGTCAGCAGCGCGACCAGCTCGCCCGAGTCCTTGCGCACCTTCTCGTCGGGGTGGTTGTGTTCCTTGTCGAGCAGCAGCGTGCAGAAGATCTGCAGCGCGCGGCCGCCTTCGGCGTACGCCTTGGCCGTGAGCAGCATCTTGCGCACGTCTGGGTGCACGATGATGGGATCGGCTTCCTTGTCCTTGGCCTTCACGCCCGACAGCGAGCGCATCTGGATGCGGTCCTTGGCGTAGGCCAGCGCGTTCTGGTAGGCCACTTCCGTGAGGCCCAGCGACTGGTTGCCCACGCCCAGGCGGGCGGCGTTCATCATCACGAACATCGCGGCCAGGCCCTTGTTGGGCTCGCCCACCAGGGTGCCGGTGGCGCCTTCGATCACGATCTGCGCGGTGGCGTTGCCGTGGATGCCCATCTTGTGCTCCAGGCCGGCGCAGAAGATCGGGTTGCGCTCGCCCAGCGAGCCGTCGGCCTTGACCTTGAACTTCGGCACCACGAACAGGCTGATGCCCTTGCTGCCCTTGGGCGCGTCGGGAAGGCGTGCCAGCACCAGGTGGATGATGTTGCTGGTCATGTCGTGCTCGCCGGCCGAGATGAAGATCTTGTTGCCGGTGATGCGATAGGTGCCGTCGGGCTGCGGCTCGGCCTTGGTGCGCAGCAGGCCCAGGTCGGTGCCGCAGTGCGGCTCGGTCAGGCACATGGTGCCGGTCCACTCGCCGCTGGTGAGCTTGGGCAGGTAGGTCTTCTTCTGCTCGTCGGTGCCGTGCGCTGCGAGCGCTTCGTACGCGCCGTGCGAGAGGCCCGGGTACATGGTCCAGGCCTGGTTGGCGCTGTTGAGCATCTCGAACAGGCACTGGTTGACCACGAAGGGCAGGCCCTGGCCGCCGAAGGCCGGGTCGCACGACAGCGCGGGCCAGCCGCCTTCGACGTACTTGGCGTAGGCTTCCTTGAAGCCCTTGGGCGTCTTCACTTCATGCGTGTTCTTGTCGAGCGTGCAGCCTTCCTCGTCGCCGCTGATGTTGAGCGGGAATGTCACCTCGGCGGCGAACTTGCCTGCCTCCTCGATCACCGCGTTGATGGTGTCGGCGTCGGTCTCGGCATGGGCCGGAAGCGCCTTGAGCTCCTCGGCGACGTTGAGCACTTCGTGCAGCACGAACTGCATGTCGCGTACGGGGGGGTTGTAGGTAGGCATCCGGAACTCTCCTGGTCGAAGCTAGATAGAAAAAGAAAAAAGGGAAAACGAAAAAGGTACGAGCCGCGCGGCTTCAGTCAGCGCACGGTCTTGAGGCGGCGTGCCGCGGGGGTGGCGGCCGCTTCGGGTTTCGGCGCGTCGGGCGTGGCGGCGCGCGCGAGGATGTTGTCGAAGCCGACGTTGGCGCGGCCGATGGAGCCGGGCACCTGCAGGAAACGGGCTTCGTAGTGCAGCGCGAGGATCAGGCCGTGGATCTCGAACGCCACCTGGCGCTCATCGGCGTCGGCGCGCAGGTGGCCTTCGCTCTGCGACTGCACGATGGCGCGCAGAACGGCCGCCTGCCAGATGCTGACCGACTCGACCAGCGCGTCGCGCACCGGGCCCGGGCGGTCGTCGAATTCGGAAGCGCCGCTGATGTAGATGCAGCCCGAGTCGATCTCGGTCGAGGTGCGCTTCATCCAGTTGGCGAACATGGCGCGCAGGCGCGGCAGGCCGCGCGGCGCCTTCAATGCGGGGAAGAACACTTCCTGCTCGAAGCGCGCGTGGTATTCGCGCACCACCGAGATCTGCAGCTCTTCGCGCGAACCGAAGTGGGCAAAGACGCCCGACTTGCTCATCTTGGTGATCTCGGCCACGGCGCCGATCGACAGCCCTTCGAGGCCGATCTGCGCGGCCAGTGCCAGCGCCGCATCGACGATGACGGCCTTGGTCTGCTGCCCTTTCTGGGCGGCGCGCGCGGGCTTGGCGGGAACGGCTGTTGCGGTCATCGTGGAATTTCCATGCAAAAACGAACGGTCGTTCTATTTTGCAGGGCTTTCCGCCTGGGGCCGCGAATTGACCTTCAGTTATTGAAGGTTAATCGAGGCGGATCGGGTCCGTCCCGCATCTCTTTTGCTTTCAAGGCCGGCTCAGAACTCCTGCGACACAGGCCGCAGCACGACCTCGTTGATGTCCACATCGGCCGGCTGCTCCACCGCGTAGACCACGGCGCGCGCCACCGAATCGGCTGGGATCTGGCTGGCTTCGTAGAACGCCTGCACGCCGGCGGCGCTCTCCGCGTCGGTGCTGCCGAACTTGAGCTCCGACTCCACCGCGCCGGGCGACACGATCGTCACGCGCACACCGCTGTTGCCCACCTCCACGCGCAGGCCCTCGGAGATGGCGCGCACCGCGTGCTTGGTCGCGCTGTAGACCGTGCCGATGGGCGTGAACACCTTCAGCCCGGCGATGGACGCGATGTTGACGATGTGCCCGCTGCCCTGCGTCTGCATGCGCGGCAGCACCGCGGCGATGCCGTAGAGCACGCCCTTGATGTTGACGTCGATGGTGCGGTCCCACTCGTCGACCTTGAGCTTGTGGATGGGCGACAGCGGCATCACGCCTGCGTTGTTGACCAGCACGTCGATGCGGCCGAAGGCCTCGACGGTGGCTTGGGCGAGCTTCTCGAGGTCGGCGCGCTTGGCCACGTCGGTGGCCACGGCGATGGCCTCGCCGCCGGCTTCGCGGATCTCGGCAACGAGCTTTTGAAGCCGGTCGGTGCGGCGCGCCGCCAGCACCACCTTCGCGCCGCGCGCAGCCAGGTGGCGCGCCGTCGATTCGCCGAGCCCGCTGCTCGCGCCGGTGACGATGGCGACCTTGCCCTTGATGTTGTCTTGAACGGATGTCATGGAGAAATTCCTTTCGGGTGGATTGAACGATGTGTTGAAGAAGTGCATGCAGTGTGGAAAATCCACGCGTTCCAGTAAATGAAACTCTGGCGACTTCAGAATTCCTCTTCAAGGAACACTCCATGTCCAATCGCCTCGAAGCGCTGCGCGTCTTCTTCACCGCCGCCGATGCCTCCAACTTCCGCGAGGCGGCCGTGCGGCTTTCCGTGTCGCCGCAGGTGGTGACGCGCGCGGTGCGCGAGCTCGAGGAGGAACTGGGCGAGCCCCTCTTCCACCGCAGCACGCGCGGTGTGCAGCTCACCGATTTCGGCCGGCAGCTCGCGCAGCGCGCGCGTGCCGCGGTGGGCGGCGTCGACGCGCTGTTCCATCGCACCGACCGGCGCGCGCTGTCGCAGCATGCAGGCACGGTGCGCGTGACTGCGCCCAACGTGTTCGGCCGGCGGCTGATACCGCAGGCGCTCGCGCCGATGCTGGCCGCGCATCCCGGCCTGGTGCTCGACCTGCGGCTGTCGGAGAGCCACGCCGACGTGGTCGACGAGCAGATCGACGTCGGCGTGCGCGCGGGCCCCATCCGCGATGCGCGCTTCGTCGCCCGCACGGTCGGCAGGATGCGCCTCTATGTGGTGGCGGCGCCCGCGCTGATCGAGCGCACCGGCATTCCGGAGAACCTCGATGCGCTGCCCGGCTTTCCGCTCACCGCGCTGATGGACCGCAGCTCGGGCCGCCCCTGGTCGTGGTTCTTCAGCAAGGGGCGGCAGGTGCCGGTGGCCGCGCCAGCCTTCGTCACCGACGACGTCGATGCCGAATGCGCGGCAGTGCGCGCGGGCCTGGGCTTCGGCCAGCTCGTTGCCCCGCTGGCCGAGCCCCTGCTGCAATCGGGCGAGCTCGTGGAGGTGCTGGAGGCCGAGGCGCCCGAGCCCTGGCCGATCCATGTCTACCGCTCGCAGCGCGCACCGGTTCCGGCGCGCGTGCGGCTGGTGTACGACGAGCTGATCCGCGTGCTGCGCTGAGGCGGCAGCTGCTGCCTACTCGTACTTGCGGCCTTCGACCATCAGCTCGGGTGTGCCGATCACTTCGTTGAGCGCGTCGAAGTCCAGCATCTGCGCCCGCCAGGGCTGCGTGGTGCGGTGCCGGTGCAGGCTCGCGTAGTAGCCCTGCAGCGTGTGCACCACCGCGCGCGCCGTGCCGCCGGGGAAGATGGCGATGCGAAAGCCGTGGCGCTGCAGCGCATCGGCGTCCTGGATCGGCGTCTTGCCGCCTTCGACCATGTTGGCCAGCAGCGGCACGCGATGCGCGAAGCGGCTGCAGGCGGCGTCCATCTGCTCGGGCGAGCGCAGCGCCTCGATGAACAGGGCGTCCACGCCGCATTCGAGGTATGCCTCGGCGCGGTCGAGCGCGGCCTCAAGGCCCTCGACCGCCACCGCGTCGGTGCGCGCGAGGATCAGGGTGTTGGCGGAGGCGCGCGCGTCCAGCGCGGCCTTGAGCTTGCCGACCATCTCGCGCTCGGGCACCACGGCCTTGCCGTCGAGGTGGCCGCAGCGCTTGGGAAAGGTCTGGTCCTCGATCTGCACCATCGCCGCGCCCGCGCGCTCGAAGCCGCGCACGGTGCGCTGCGTGTTCAGCGCGTTTCCGAAGCCGGTGTCGGCATCGACGATCACCGGCAGGTCCACCCGCTCGGTGATGCGTGCCAGCGTGTCGGCCACTTCGGTGAAGGTAGTCAGGCCGATGTCGGAGCGGCCCAGGCGGGTGTAGGCGATGGACGCGCCCGACAGGTAGAGCGCCTCGAAGCCGGCCTGCTCGGCGACCAGCGCGCTCAGCGCGTCGTACACGCCAGGGGCCAGCACGATGTCGGGGCTGGCGAGCCGGGTCTTGAAGTCATGGGTCGTCATGCGGACGCCTCCTTGTGTCCAACGAGTGCGGCGGCGGTGCGCGCCGCGATGTAGCCGCCGGCGACGGCGCTCAGCAGGCCGTTGCCGGAGAGGTAGCCCCACACCGCGTCGCCCGACACGCCGCCAGCAGCGCCGCCCGCGGCCAGCAGGTTGGGCAGCGGCGTGCCGTCCTGGCGCACCACGCGCATGTCGGGCGCGGTGTCGAGGCCGCCCTGGGTGTGGAAGAGCGCGCCCGTCACCTTGACAGCGAAGTACGGCGCTTCGAGCCCGCGCGCGAACACGCGGCCGTCGGGCGCGGCACCTGCGCGCATCGCGTCGAGCGTGGCCTGCAGAACATGGACTTCGCAGCCGATGCACTCGGCCAGCGCGGCCACCGAGTCGCAGCGGCGCAGCGCGCCGGCCGCCTCGGCCTCGCAGAAATCGGGGAACCCGCGCGCCAGTGCGAGCAGCGGCGCGTCGAACACGTTCCAGGCGATGCCGCCCGGCTGCGCGAGCACGTGCACCGCGGCTTCGGAGTAGCCCTGGGTTTCGTCGTGGAAGCGGCGGCCTTCGCAATTGAGCTGCACGCCGCCTTCCATCATCACGGCCCACGACATCAGCGCCCCCTGCGGCGTGACCCACGAGCCGTGGCCCTGGTAGCCCCCCAGGTCGCGCAGCCGCGCGCCCAGCGCCGATCCCCAGAGGATCGCGCTGCCGTCGTTGCCCACGTGCCCGCCGAAGGCGGCCTCGCCCATCTCGGGCAGCAGCGCGCGAACCATCTGCGCGTTGCCGCCGAAGCCGTTGCATGCGAGCAGCAGCGCGTCGCAGCACAGCGTTTCGCGCCGGCCGTCGGGGCGCAGGTAGTCAACGCCGACCGCCCGGTCGTGTTCATCGAGCACCAGCGTGTCGACCACCGCCTGCGTCAGCACGGGGATGCCCGCCGCCTCGACCGCCGCCAGCAGCGCCGCCATGAGCGCGGCGCCGGTCTTCTGCGCCAGCGCGTGCATGCGATGCACGCTGTGGCCGGGGTAGAGAAAGCCGTCGAGCAGGATCCAGTCGAGGCCGTGGCGCGCCTGCAGCGCATCGAGCGCAGGGCCGATGGCACCAGCGTACGCCTCGACCAGCGCAGGCGCCGCGCGGCCGTGCGCCTTGGCCTGGATGTCGGCGGCGAAGCGCTCGGCGCTGTCATTGGTCACACCATGCTCGCGCTGCGTGCGCGTGCCGGGCGCGGGAATGAAGCCCGACGAGAGCGCGGTCGATCCGCTCGGCAGCGCATCGCGTTCCAGCACCACGCAGTCCACGCCCGCGTCGGCCAGCATCAGCGCGGCCGTGAGCCCGCAGGCCCCGCCGCCGACGATGGCCACCGGCACGTGCACGTCGGCCTGCACCTGCGCGGCACGCCGGAGCGTTCTTTCGGGACCGTTCATGCCAGCGACGCGATGAAAGGCGCGCAGTCCGTCACTTCGGCCACGTTGCGCATGTCGGCCAGCGAGGTGTTGTGGCGCTCCTCGCCGAAGGCCGCGCATCCGTCGCCGAGCACCAGGGTGCGGTAGTCGCGCATGTGTGCGTCGCGCACCGTGCTGGCCACGCCGCCGTTGGTGACGATGCCGCACACCGCCACGGTGTCGATGCCCGCGCGGCGCAGCACCCAGTCGAGCTGGGTGTTGAAGAAAGCCGAGTACGCCACCTTGCTGACGGTGACGTCGACCAACCCCGCCAGCGCATCGACGTTGGCCTGGCCCCAGCTGCCGGGCGCGAAGTCGCCCCTGGCCAGATAGGGACGCAGCGCCTTCAGGTGCGGCGAGATCATCGGCTCGCCCTTCGCATCGGGCCACAGGGTGAACTGGCTCGCCACGACCAGCCCGCCGCCCGCCTTCAGCGCGCGCGCGACGCCAGCCACGCGTTCCGGCAGCAGCAGCGCGGGCGGGTTGGCGTCGCCGCCGCGCGCGTAGGCACCGTTGGGGTGGAGGAAGTCGTTCTGCAGGTCGATGACGACCAGCGCCGTCTTCGCCGGGAGGATCTTCGCGCCCGCGCTCATGACGGCCTCACCAGCAGGTTGCCGTATGCATCGACCTCGGCATGGAAGCCGGGCTCCAGCCACACGGTGGTGTCGGCCTGCTCGAGGATGGCCGGCCCGTCGATGCGTGCGGCCACCGGCAGTTCGAGCCGCGCGTAGCGCAGCGCGTCGTGCCACCGGCCCTGGTGGAACACGCGCTGCGTGCCCAGCGGCGCGGTGCTGCCCTCGCCTTCCGGCGCCAGCACCTTCAGGTCGAACTTGGGCCGCACGCCGATGCGCGCATAGCGCAGGTTCATCACGCGGATCGCGATGCCGTCGAGCACGCGGCCGAAGGCTGCGGTGTAGGCGGCCTCGAAGGCCGAGCGGATCGACTCCGCCGTGAGCGGCGCCTGGCCCGCATCGGCCAGCACCACCGGCAGCGTGTGCGTCTGGCCGGCGTAGAGCATGTCGAGCGCGACCACCTCGCGCACCTCGTCGAAGCGCACGCCCGAGGAATCGAGCCGCTGCTGGCAGCTGGCGGCCAGCTCGTCGATGCGGTGCCGAAGGTCGGCCACGTCGAGGTCGGCCAGCGCCTTGTTGATGGTCTGCACCGCGTCGTGGCGCATGTCGGCGATCACGCAGCCCAGCGCCGAGGTCACGCCGGGGTAGCACGGCACGATGCCGGTGGCCACGCCCACCTCGCGCATCATCGCGCACACGTGCAGCGCGCCGCCGCCGCCGAAGGGCATGTAGGCGAAGCGGCGCGGATCGTGCCCGCGTTCGATCGACACCAGGCGGATCGCGCCGGCCATGCGCGCATTGGCCACGGTGAGGATGGCTTCGGCGGCCGCATGCACGTCGAGCCCCAGCGGACGCGCAACGTGTTCCTCGATGGCCTCGCGCGACTTCTGCGCATCCAGCGCCGCCAGCAGGCCGCCGCCCAGCGGGCGGTCCGCAGCGATGCGCCCGAGCAGCACGTTCGCATCGGTCACCGTGGGCCGCGTGTTGCCGCGCCCGTAGCAGGCCGGCCCCGGCACGCTGCCCGCCGACTCGGGTCCGACCTGCAGCATGCCGCTCGCGTCCACCGACGCGATGGAGCCACCGCCGGCGCCGATGGTCTCGATCTGGATCATCGGCGAGCGGATCACCATGCCGAACTCGATGGCGGTCTGCGCAGCCAGCGCGGCCTCGCCGTGGGCCACCAGAGACACGTCGAAGGACGTGCCCCCCATGTCCCCGGTGATCGCGTTGGGGAAACCGGCGGCGCGCGCGATGGCCGCGCAGGCGATGACGCCGGCCGCCGGCCCCGACAGCGCGGTGCGCACCGGCAGGTCGCTCGCGGTCTGGCGCGACATCACGCCGCCGTTGCTCTGCACCACCAGCAGTTCGCCGCCGAAGCCCTGCGCGCGCAGGTCGCCTTCGAGGCGGCCGAGATAGCTGCCCACCACCGGCTGCAGCGCGGCATTGAGCGTCGCGGTCGAGCAGCGCTCGAACTCGCGGATTTCGGGCAGCACTTCGCTGGCCGAGGTGACGTGCGGGTTGGGCCACAGCTCGCGCACCGCCGCCACGGCAAGGCGCTCGTTCTCTGGGTTGGCGTAGGTGTTGATGAAGAACACGCACACGGCCTCGCAGCCGGCTTCCAGCAGCGCGCGAGCCTCGGCACGCACCTGCTGCAGGTCGACGGGGGTGTGCAGCGTGCCGTCGGCCAGCGTGCGCTCGTCCACCTCGCGGCGCAGGTCGCGCGGCACGACGGGCAGGAAGCTGCCGCGCAGGCCCCAGGTTTGCGGGCGGTCGCGGCGCCGCATCTCGAGCACGTCGCGGAATCCCCGCGTGGTGATGATGCCGGTGCGCGCCACCTTGCGCTCCAGCAGCGCATTGGTGCCCACCGTGGTGCCGTGCACGATGGTGGCGATGGCGGCGGCCGAGTCCGCCACGCGTGCGACGCCGTTCATGAAGCCGCGCGCTTCCTCGCCGCGGGTGGAAGGCACCTTGACGATGCGCGCGCTACCGTTGGCTTCGTCCAGCACGAAGAGGTCGGTGAAGGTGCCGCCGACGTCGACGCCGACGACGAGGGAATTGCCAGGAGAGGTCATTCGGATGCTTTCTTCGTCTTGTCGCTGCTCACATAGCCCATGGCCGCGTCGGCCTCGCGCTGCGCGGGGGTGCGCTCGGCCGCAGGGCCCCAGCCGCCGCCGCCAGGGGTTTCGAGGCGCACGCGCTCGCCGCGCGCCAGCGCGATGCCGCGCATCTTCGACACCATGGGGGGCGTGTGCCATTGGCCGGCGTTCTCGTAGCGGAACACGTTGAGCGCGCCCTCGCCTCCGCCCGCGATGCCCTTGGGCGGCGAGGTGCCGCGCTCGCCGAAGACGAACACCTCGGCGTCCTTCTCGAGCAGCTCGATCTCGTACACGGCGCCCAGTCCGCCGCGATGCCGGCCGTCGCCGCCGGAGTCGGGGCGAAGCGACCATTCGGTGAAGCGCACCGGGTAGGCGGCCTCGAGGATCTCCAGCGGCGGGATCGTCGCGGTCGAGATGGGCGCGTTGCCGTGGGCGAGCCCGTCGCCGTCGGAATGGCCGCCGTGCCCGCCGCCGAAGAAGCTGAACATCACCCAGCGCTGGCCTTCGCGGCTCTTGTCGCTGCGGTGGCCCGCGATCGACAGCGCGTTGATGGTGCCGTAGGCCTGCGCCACGGCGCGCGTGGGGTCGGCCTGCGCGGCGGCGCTGAAGATCACGTCGATCATGCGCAGGATGGTCTCGGTGTAGCCGCCCACGGGGCGCGGTCGCTCGGCGCTGATCACCAGCCGCCCGGGAATGACGAAGTCCACCGCGTCGAGTACGCCGGCATTGGCCGGCACGTCGGGGAACAGGTGCTTGAGCGCCACGTAGCAGGCGGCCACCGCGGTGGCGCGCGAGATGTTCACCGGGCCCGCGCACTGCGCCGAGGTGCGGGAGAAGTCCAGCGTGAGCCGGTCGCCGGCCACCGTCATGTCCAGCGCGATGGTCAGCGGCTCGTTGACGATGCCGTCGTTGTCCAGCACGTCCTCGACGCTGTAGCGGCCGTCGGGCAGCGAGGCGATGTGCGAGCGCATCAGGCGCAGCGCGCGGCCGCGCAGCTCGCCCAGCGCACTCAGCACCAGCTCGTCGCCGTATTCGTCGAGCAGGCCGTCCAGGCGCTTCGCGCCCAGCTCCAGTGCCGCGAGCTGGCCGTTCAGGTCGCCCCAGAGGCTGTCGGGCAGGCGCGTGTTGGCCTGCAGGATGGCCAGCACGTCGGCGTCGAGCACGCCGTCGCGCACGATGCGCACCGGCGGGATCTGCACCGCCTCCTGCCAGCACTCGGTGGCCGCCGGGTTGTAGTTGCCCGGCACCGCGCCGCCCACGTCGTGCCAGTGTGCGGCGGAGGCCATGTGGCAGTAGAGCCTGCCGTTGCGGAAGAAGGGCTTGACCAGCTTGAAGTCGTTGGCGTGCGTGCCGCCGTCGTAGGCGTCGTTGCTGATCCAGATGTCGCCGTCCCTCATGCCGCCGCGCGGCTCGGCCGCCTTCGCCGTGGCGCGCACGGCGAAGGCCATGGCTCCCACGAAGACGGGCAGGCCCGACTTGCCCTGCACCAGCGTGTCGCCGGTGGCGGCGTCGTACAGGCCATGGCAGGCGTCGTGCGCCTCGGCAATGATGGGATTGAACGCGCTGCGGTAGAGCGTGGCGTCCATCTCGTCGGCCACCTGCTCGAGGCGGCCGCGCAGCACGGCGAGCGTGACGGGGTCGATGGTTGTGGCAGAGGAAGTGTCAGGCATCGGTAGCTTTCTTCGAGGCGGGGCGGCCAGCGCGCTGGCGCAGCTGGTTCAACAGTCCGCCGGCGCGGACCATGTCCATGAGGAATCCGGGCACCGGCTCGCAGGCCAGGGGCCTGCCGTCCGGTCCGACGACCTCGGGCACCGTGGCGTCGAGGGCGATTCGATCGCCTTCGGCCAGGGTCTCGGCCTGCGCGCAGGTCAGCAGCAGCAGGCCCACGTTGAAGGCGTTGCGGAAGTACAGGCCGCTGTACGACGGCGCGATCACCGCGCTCACGCCCAGGTGGACGAGCACCGCGGCGGCCTGTTCCCGCGACGAGCCGATGCCGAAGTTGGGGCCGGCCACGATCACGTCGCCGCGCTGCACGCAGGCGGCGAAATCGGGGCGCACGGCCTCGAGGCAGTGCCTGGCGATGATGTCGAGGCCGTGCTTCATGGCATGGCCCGGCGCGAGCAGGTCAGTGTCGATGTCGGCACCGAGGCGCCAGACGCGGTGCGTGGCGAGCGTGATGCTCATGCGAGAACCTCCCGCGGATCGGTCACGCGGCCGCGCAGCGCTGCGGCCGCCACGGTGTAGGGCGAGCCCAGGTACACCTGCGCGGTGGGCGAGCCCATGCGGCCCTTGAAGTTGCGCGCCGTGGTCGAGATGACGGTAATGTCGTCGCCCATCGGGTCGCCATAGCCCGAGCAGGCCCCGCACGCGGTCGGGAACAGTTCCGCGCCCGCGTCCGTCAGCGCCTGCAGCACGCCCTCGGCGCGCGCCCGCTCCTGGTCCTGGATGCTCGCGGGCGCGACGATCAGCCGGATGCCCGCCGCCACCTTGTGCCCGCGCAGCACCCGTGCCGCGGCCCGCAGGTCGTCGAGCTTGGCGCCGGTGCATGCGCCGATGTAGGCCACGTCCACCGGCGTGCCGGCGTAGTGGCTCACCCCGCGCGAGTTGGCGGGGCTGTGCGGGGCGGCCACGTGCGGCTCGAGCGTGGCCGCGTCGAAGCGGTGGCGCGTGAGCTCGGCGCCGTCGTCGGTGAACCACGCCGATGTGTCGGCCGACGGCGCGCCGGCCTCGGCGAGGAAGGCAGCGGTGGTGTCGTCCGGCGCGATCAGGCCGACCTGCGCGCCGAGCTCCGCGCTCATGTTCGACAGCGTCATGCGCTCCTGCATTGACAGCGCGGCCACCGCCGGCCCGGCGAACTCCACCGCCTGGTAGCGCCCGCCGTTCATGCCGAAGCGGCCGATCATGTGCAGCATCATGTCCTTGGCGGTGACGCCGGCCGGCAGCGCGCCGTCCCACCACATCTGGATGGTCTCGGGCACGCGCAGCCAGATCTCGCCGGTGACGACCACGCCGAGCATCTCGGTGCTGCCCACGCCGAACATGTAGGCGCCGAAGGCACCGCCCGTGGGCGAGTGCGAGTCGCCGCCCACGCACAGCATGCCGGGGCGGATGTGCCCGTGCTGCGGCACCACCACGTGGCAGATGCCCTGGCTGTCGTACACGTGCGGCAGCGCCTGGTCGCGCGCCCAGTCGCGCGCGATGCGCACGATGCGGCGCGAGTCGTCGTCGCGCTCGGGCACGTAGTGGTCCATCACCAGCACGATGCGCGAGGGGTCCCAGATCTGCGCGCCCAGTTCCTCGAGCATGGGCTTGAGCCGGCGCGGACCCGAGGAGTCGTGGAACATGGCCAGGTCGACGCCGCAGGTCACGATCTCGCCCACCGCCACGTGCTCGCGGCCGCTGGCACGCGCGATGAGCTTCTGCGCCAGCGTCTGCGGCCGGGCTGGTACAGCCACGGGTGCGCGGGTTGCTGCGGGGGCGCTCATTCGGGCTTGGCTCCGGAGAACTTCACGACCTTGGCCCAGCGCGGGATTTCGCTCTGCACGAAGGCGGCGAACTGCTCGGGCGAGTTGCCGACGGGAATGGCGCCTTCGGTGTCCAGCCGCTTGAGCATGTCGGGCTGCTGCAGCGCATGGCGAGCCGCGTCGCTGAGCTTGCGCGCGACGTCCGCTGGCAGGCGCGCGGGGCCGAACAGGCCGAACCATGCGCTCGATTCGTAGTCCGGCAGGGCCTCGGCGATGGCCGGCACGTCGGGGAACGCAGGCAGGCGTTTGGCCGTGGTGACGCCCAGCGCCTTCAGCTTGCCGGCCTGGATGTGCGCCTTGACGTTGCCCACCGCCGCGAACATCAGCTGCACCTGGCCGGCCAGCAGGTCCTGCACCGCGGGCGCGGTTCCCTTGTACGGAATGTTCACGATGTCCACGCCCGACTGCATCTTGAAGGCCTCGCCCGCCATGTGCAGCGACGAACCCACCGCGCCGATGGCGAAGTTGAGCTGGCCCGGCCTGGCCTTGGCGAGCGCGATGAGTTCCTTCACGTCCTTCGCCGGCACCGAGGGGCTGGCCACCAGGATCGACGGCGAGGTGGCCACGCAGGTGAGCGCGGTGAAGTCCTTCACCGGGTCGAAGGGCAGCGAGGGGTACAGCGTGGCGTTGATGGCATGGCTGGTGAAGCTCATCAGCAGCGTGTTGCCGTCGGGCGCGGCCTTGGCGACGGCATCGGCGGCGATGTTGCCGCCGGCGCCGGGCTTGTTCTCGACGATCACGGTGCGGCCCAGCGCGGGCCCCATGCTGACGGCGAGCGAGCGGGCCAGCGTGTCGGTCGAGCCGCCCGCCGGCGCGCCGACCAGGATGCGCACCGGCGCATTGCCGAGCTGCGCCCGGGCGCCGGCGGCGAAGGCCAGCGCGGAAGATGCGATGAGGATGTCGCGGCGATGGATCATGGGGAGTCCTTGTTGTCTCTTTGTTCTTCGGGGCTTCAGAGGCCCAGGTACGCACGCCGCAGGTCGTCGCTTTGCAGCAGCGCGTCGGGCTTGCCCGAGAAGCGCACGCTGCCGTTCTCCAGCACGTAGGCGCGGTCGGCGATCTCCAGCGACTGGCCCACGTTCTGCTCGACCAGCAACACCGCGAGGCCGCCGTCGCGCAGCTCGCGGATCAGCGTGAACATCTCCTCCACCAGCAGCGGAGAGAGGCCGAGCGAGGGCTCGTCGAGGATCAGCAGCACCGGCTCGGCCATGAGCCCGCGTGCGATGGCCAGCATCTGCTGCTCGCCGCCGCTCATGGTGCCGGCGTGCTGCGTCATGCGCTCGCGCAGGCGCGGGAAGACGTGGAACATCTTCTCGACGTTGGCCGCGCGCCGCTCGCGGGCGCGGGTGAAGGAGCCGAGCTCGAGGTTCTCGAGCACGCTGAGGTTGGGGAACACCTTGCGGCCCTCGGGCACCTGGATGAGGCCGGCCTTCACCACGTCGCGGTAGTGCGCCCCGGTGAGGTCCCGCCCGTCGAAGCGCACGCTGCCGGCCCAGGTGGGCACGAGGCCGCACACCATCTTGTTGAGCGTCGATTTGCCCGCGCCGTTGCTGCCGAGCAGCGCGACCATCTCGCCGGCATCGACCTGCAGGTCGACGCCGCGCAGCACTTCCACGCGGCCGTAGCCGCCGCGCAGGCCCCGGATTTCGAGCAAGGGGTTCATGCGACAGCTCCCGCGGCGGCCTTGCGCAGGCGCGCCGCCGTGCCGTGGCCCAGGTAGGCCTCGACGACGCGCTCGTCGGAGGTCACCTGCGCCGGGTTGCCCTCGGCGATCAGCCGGCCCTGCGCCAGCACCCACACGTGCTCGGCCAGGTTCATCACGGCCTGCATGACGTGTTCGATCATCAGCACGGTCACGCCGCTGTCGGCGATGCCGCGTACCACCGGCAACATATCGGCGATCTCCTGCGGGTTGAGGCCTGCGAGCACTTCGTCGAGCAGCAGCAGGCGGGGCCGCGTGGCAAGCGCGCGGGCGAGTTCGAGCCGCTTGCGGCCGGCCACGGTGAGGTCGGAAGCCGGCTTGTCTAGCTGCGGCGCCAGGCCCACGCGCAGCGCCACGGCCTCTGCGCTGGCCAGTGCCTGGGCGCGGTTACGCACGTGCAGGTGCGCGCCCACGGCGATGTTCTCGCGCACGGTCTGCGCGGCGAAGGGCTTCACGATCTGGAAGGTGCGCGTCATGCCGAGCACGGCGTTGCGGTGCGGCTCGCGGCCGGTGATGTCCTGGCCGGCGAAGCGCACGGTGCCGGCATCGGGCTTGAGGAAGCCCGACATCAGCGCGAACAGCGTCGTCTTGCCCGCGCCATTGGGGCCGATCAGCGCGGTGAGGCTGCCCTCCTTCACCGACAGGCTCACGCCCTGCACGGCCTTCAGGCCGCCGAAGGAGCGCGAGATGCCGTCGAGCTGCAGCAGGGGCTCAGTCATCGCGGCCTCCCTTCGCCTTCCACAGCTGCCGCACCGACAGCCCCAGGCCCGCCACGCCGCGCGGCAGGAAGATCACGATGAGCACGAGCACCGTCCCGTAGATGACCATGTTGATGCCCGGCAGCTCGCCGAACAGGTTGCGCGTGAAGTCCGACAGCAGGTGCAGCACCGCCGCGCCCAGCACCGGCCCCCACAGCGTGCCCATGCCGCCCACGATGGCCGCGACCAGCGCCTCGACCGAGGTGACGGAGCCGTAGGCGATGCCCGCGTCGATGTACTGGAACACCTGCACGTAGAAGGCACCGGCCGCGCCCATGAAGGCCGCCGACAGGCCGATGGCCGCGAGCTTGACGCGGAACGGGTTCACGCCCACGGCGCGCGCGGCGTCCTCGTTGTCTCGCACGGCCTGCAGGTAGGCGCCGAAGCGGCCGTTGCGCAGCCACCAGGTTACCAGCAGCGCCACGACCACCATCGCCAGCACCACCCACAGGTAGCCCGCGCGCGATGGAAACTGCATGTTCGCCATCGACTCGCGCAGCGGCACCATGAGGCCCACGCCGCCGCCGGTGAACGACACCGAGGTCGCGAGGATGCGGAACACCTCCGCGAAGGCCAGCGTGACGAGCGCGAAGTAGGAGCCCTTCAGCCCGTAGCGGAAGGTCAGCGCGCCGACGAACAGGCCCACCAGCGCACTGCCGGCAATGGCCAGCGGCAGCGCGACCCACGCGTTGATGCCGCCCTGCAGCTGCGCGATGGCCTGGATGTAGGCGCCCGTGCCGAAGAACAGCGCGTGCCCGAACGAGAACTGCCCGCCGAAGCCGCCGAGGATGTTCCAGGCCTGCGCGATGAGCGTGGCATAGAGCGCCATCATCACGAAGTTGAGCATCACGCCCGACTGGGTGATGAGCGGCACGCAGCCGATGACGACCGCGAAGAGCGCAATGCCCGCAAGTTGCTTCATGCCCGCGCTCATGCTTTCGCTCCGAACATGCCCTGCGGGCGGAACAGCACGACGCCGATGAAGATCGCGAAGATCCCGATCTGCCCCAGTGACTCGCCCAGATAAAGCCCGCCGAGCGACTCGACCACGCCGATCAGGAAGCCGCCGACGAGCGCCCCCACGAAGCTGCCCATGCCGCCCAGCACCACGATCGTGAAGGCCACCAGAACGAAGCCGCTGCCCACCTGCGGGTTGACGTAATAGGCCGGCAGCAGGAAGCAGGCCGCTGCCCCGAGGCATGCGAGGCCGATGCCGAAGCTCATCGCGTAGACGTGGTCGACGTCGATGCCCATGAGCTTGGCGCCCTCCTTCTCCTTGGCCACCGCGCGGATGGCGCGGCCCAGGTCGGTGCGGCCCATGATCCAGAACAGGATGCCCGACACCGCCAGCGCGCCAGCGAAGGCGACCAGCTTGGGCACGGCGATCATCGCGGGGCCGATGGCCACGGTGCTCAGCGAGTAGGCAGTGTCGATGCTGCGCGTGTCGGACTTGAAGAACAGCAGCGCCAGGTTCTCCATGACGATGGCGATGCCGAGCGTCGCGAGCAGGATGTTCTCGTCCTTGCCATGGCCCGCGCGGTTGATGACCACGCGCTGCAGCGCATAGCCGAGCGCGAACATGCCCGCCACGGCGATGGGCAGCGCCAGGTAGGGATCGATGCCCCAGCGCTCCTTCAGGAAGTACACCGCGTAGAGCGCCAGCATCAGGCTCGCACCGTGCGCGAAGTTGATGATGTGCAGCACGCCGTAGATCAGCGTGAGCCCGACCGCGATCAGCGCGTACACGGCGCCGGTCGTCAGTCCGTTCAGGACCGACGGGAAGAGGATGGTGATGTCTGGCATTGGCTGTCGGGGGCTGGGCCGCTTTCCTGGCTTTGCGTCTTGCGTGGGCGTGCCACTCCACCGGACTCCGTGCGTGTACGGAATCCGTCGAAGCGCTTCATGGGTGGTGCCTCGTCCCGGCTTGGCGTCAGGCCTTCAGCGGGAAGACCGGGTCGGTCTCGCGGTAGTCGCGCGGGATGATGACCTTGATGTCGTTCTTCACCACCTGCGTCATGAGCGGCTGCGCGCCTTCGTTCTGGCCGTTGACGAACCGGGTGGGGCCGTACGGCATGATGTGGTTGGAGAAGGTGCTCTTCTCCAGCGCGTCGATGATGGCCGCGCGCTCGGCGGACTTCGCGCGCTCGATGGCATCGGCCAGCAGCCACATCGAGGTGTAGGTCATGAACACCTCGTAGCTGAAGAACTGGCCCTTGGCCTCCACGCGCTTGCGCAGCTCCTGCGAGCGCTTGTCCTTCGGATTGAACCAGTGGTTGCAGTCGATGATGCCGTTGGCCGCTTCCGGAAATTCCTTCACGAACTTGTAGCTCGACGCCGCGCCGCCCAGCACCGAGAAGATCGCCTTGGGCACCACCTTCTGCTGCTGCATGGTCCGCACCAGCAGCGCGTATTCGTTGTAATAGTTGGCGGGAATCACGATGTCGGGGTTGACCGACTTCATCCTCAGCACGATGTTGTTGAAGTCGCGCGTGGGGTTGGCGTGCTTCACCACCTCCTTCACTTCGAAGCCGTAGCCCGGCAGCTCGCGCGAGAGCAGCTGCGCGGTGCCCGCGCCGAACAGCGACTCCTCGTGGATGATCATCACCGTCTTGGCGGGGTTGCCCGCGGCCTTGTTGAGCACCAGCAGGTTGGCCATGGCCACCTCGGTCGACTTCTTGTAGCCGGGCCCGAAGCGGAAGGTGTTCTTCAGCCCGCGCTCGACGATCTGGTCGGCCACGCCCACGTCGACCACGTGCGGCAGGTTGTACTTGGCCGCTGCCTGCGTGGTGGCCAGGCAGATGGCCGAGGCGTAGGCGCCGACGATGGCCGACACGCCGGCCTCGTTCATCTTCTCGACCTCGGCTGCGCCGGCCTGCGGCTGCGACTGCGCGTCGCCCAGCAGGGCCTCCAGCTTCGCGCCGCCGAGCGACTTGATGCCGCCGGCCGCGTTGATGTCCTCGATGGCCATGAGCGCACCCAGGCGGCACTGCTGGCCCGAATAGGCCAGCGCCCCGGTGACCGGGTGCAGCACGCCCACCTTGACGGTCTTGGGCTGCGCGCCGGCCACGAGCGGGAAGGCGACGGCGGTGGCCAGCGCGGCTGACCGGGACACGAAACTGCGGCGGTTCTGCATGGGGCTTTCCTTTTTTCTCTTCAGTTGAACTGGGCTGACACGTCCTTGCTCACCCACACCTTCGCGTCGATGCTGCCCACGCGGGAGAGCTGCATTTCATAGGTGTAGCGGTCGGGGCGGTAGAAGCCGTGCAGCCACTGCACGGGCCGCTCGTCCTCGTCGTAGATCAGGCGGCGCACCGCGAGCAGGGCCGAGCCGACGGAGACATCGAGGTGCTGCGCGAGCACGTTGTCGGCCAGCCGGGCGGAAATGGTCTGGTGGGCGCGCCCCACCTTCACGCCCGATTCCTCCAGCAGCACCAGAATGGGCTTCTTCGACAGCTCACGGCGGCCGAAGCGGCGCGCGATGGTGTCGGGCACGTAGGTCGTGATGTGAGAGAGCGGCCCTTCCTTGGTGGAGCGCACGCGCACCGCCTTCTGCACCGCATCGCCGAGCTGCAACTGCAGCGCCTCGGCCACCTGCGTGGATGCCGTGATGGTGGCCACCTCGATCACCTTGACCGAGGTGTGCAGGCCCATGGTGACCAGGTTCTCGAGCAGGCCGCGCAGGTTGGCGCGCTCCATGCTTCTGGTGCCCGGGCCTTCACCGCCGGCGGGCGGCACCGCGCGCGGTGCGGCGCCCGGGATTGCGTTCGATGAGCCCTTCGGAAGCCAGCTGCTCGAGCGCGCGGCGCACGGTGACGCGCGCCACGTTGAACTGCCCCATCAGCGCCAGTTCGCCGGGAAGGCCTTCCGCAAAGCGGCCTTCGTGCAGCTGCTCACGCAGCACCAGATAGATCTGGTGGTATTTCGGCAAAGGCATCTGCGACATGCCTTTGATGTTTTTGCAGTTTCAATGTTCTGTCAATGGGACATTTAAAACCGCAAAAAAGGCGCCAGAGGCGCCTTTCGTGAAAAGAGGCTGCGTGCCTCAGAGCTTGAAGGGAATCACTTCCTGGCGCTGGTCGCCCAGGCCCTCGATGCCCAGCGTCATCACGTCGCCCTTCTTCAGGAAGAGCGGCGGCTTCATGCCCATGCCCACCCCCGGGGGCGTGCCGGTGGTGATGATGTCGCCCGGCATCAGCGTCATGAACTGGCTCACGTAGCTCACGATCTTGGCCACGGTGAAGATCATGGTCTTGGTGCTGCCGGTCTGCACGCGCTTGCCGTTCAGGTCGAGCCACATCGCCAGCTTCTGCGGGTTGGGCACGTCGTCGCGCGTCACCAGCCAGGGGCCGATGGGGCCGAAGGTGTCGCAGCCCTTGCCCTTGTCCCAGGTGCCGCCGCGCTCGATCTGGTATTCGCGCTCGCTGATGTCGTTGATGGTGCAGTAGCCGGCCACGTAGTCGAGCGCGCTCTTCTGCGGCACGTAGCGCGCACGGGTGCCGATGACCACGCCGAGCTCGACCTCCCAGTCGGTCTTGACGGAGCCCTTGGGCAGCATCACCGGATCGTTCGGACCCTGGATGCAGCTGTTGGCCTTGGTGAACACCACAGGCTCCTTGGGCACCGGCAGGCCGGATTCGGCGGCGTGGTCCGCATAGTTCAGGCCGATGGCGATGAACTTGCCCACGTTCGCCACCGGGCAGCCGAAGCGCGGCTTGCCCTTGACCAGCGGCAGCTTGTCGATCTTCTGCTTGCGCAGCTTGGCGAGCGCGGCGTCGCCGAGCTGCTCTGGGCCGATGTCCTTGACGATGGCGCTCAGGTCGCGCAGCTGGCCGTTGTCATCGATGAGGCCGGGCTTTTCCTTGCCGGGGTTGCCGTAGCGGACGAGTTTCATGCTTTCCTTTCAGTGCGTTGGAATTCGGAAGTGTGTGGGATGAGCGGGCCCGGCCGGTCAGTATGTCGAGCGGCCGCCCGAGAGGTCGAACACGGCGCCGGTGGAGAAAGAGCAGTCTTCCGTGCAGAGCCAGCCGACCATCGCGGCCACCTCTTCCACCGTGCCGAAGCGGCCCACGGGAATCTTCGAGAGCATGAAGGCGATGTGCTCGGGCGTCATCTGGTCGAAGATGGCCGTCTTCACCGCCGCGGGCGTCACGCAGTTCACGCGGATGCCGGTGTCGGCCAGCTCCTTGCCCAGCGACTTGGTCAGGCCGATGACGGCCGCCTTGCTCGCGCTGTAGGCGCTGGCGTTGGGGTTGCCGTCCTTGCCGGCCACGGAGGCGATGTTGACGATGCGGCCGTAGCCGCCTTCGCTGCCCTGCCCCTGCCTGCGCATCTGCGCCACCACCTCGCGGCAACACAGGAACACGCCGTTGATGTTGACCTCCATCACCTGGCGCCAGGCGTCCACCGGGTAGTCCCACAGCTTCGTGTTGGGGCCGGTGATGCCGGCGCTGTTGACCAGGGCATCGATGCGCGGCGCATGCGCCAGCGTGGCGGCCACGGCCTGGGCGACCGAGGCGTGCTGCGACACGTCGACCTTCAGCGCGAAGGCCCTGGCGCCCAGCGATTCGGCGGCCTTCGCGGCGGCTTCCTCGTCGCGATCCCACAGCGTGACGCTGCCGCCCGACGCGATCAGCCGCTGGGCGATGCCGAAGCCCAGCCCCGTGGCGCCGCCGGTGACGACCGCGTGGCGGCCATTGAAATCGAGCTGGTTCAATTCGGTCGTCTCCTGGGGCCGCGTCCTCGGGTTAAGCCCGATGGTGGTGCGGGCGATCTGTCGTATTCTGAATTGGCCTTACCACTTGGCCAATTCAGGACAACCCTTAACTCTGTCCGTTTCTCCTTCCCCGCTCCTCCGTGCCGATCCAGACCCTCGAACCCCAGCGCCTGTACCGCCAGATCGCCGAGCAGTTGCGCGAGCTCATCGGCAAGGGCGAATTCGCGGTGGGCGCGCGCATTCCCGCCGAGCGCGACCTGGCCCGGCAGCTGGGCGTGAGCCGGCCGTCGGTGCGCGAGGCGCTGATCGCGCTGGAGGTGGAGGGCTGGGTCGAGGTGCGCACAGGCTCGGGCGTCTACGTGCTCGACCGCTCGCAGCGCACGCCGCCGCCGGCCAACGGCGCGGCGGGCATCGAATGGGGGCCGCTGGAGATCATCCGCGCGCGCCGCATGGTGGAAGGCGAGACAGCCGCCACCGCGGCCCAGCACGGCAAGCGCAAGGACGTGGACGCCATGCGCCGCGCCATCCGCATGATGCGCGAGCTGGCCGCGGGCGGCGAGGTGCCGCACGAGGGTGACCGCGCCTTCCACCTGGCCATCGTCAACGCCTGCGACAACGTGGTTCTGACCGAGACGGTGCAGGGCTTCTGGGAGTCGCGCCATGGCGCCATCTTCGCCCGCATGATCGATTACTTCGAGACCATGGAGTCATGGCAGGCCGCCATCGGCGAACACGAACTGATCCTCGACGCCATCGCCGCGCGCGACCCGGCTGCCGCGCGCAGCGCCATGCACGAACACATGGACAAGTTCCACCAGCGGTTCAGCGCGAGCTGGCGCCGCACAAAGGCTTCCTGAATCCGGCCTCCTGAACACGCGAAGAAACTCACGATGACTGCCTACATCCGCCTCCATCCCGCCGACGACGTAGTCATCGCGCGCTCCCAGCTGCTCGGCGGCGCCGTCGTCGAAGGCGTGGCCGTGCGCGGGCTGATTCCGCCGGGCCACAAGATCGCGATGCGCGACATCGCGCAGGGCGAGCCGGTGCGCCGCTACAACCAGATCATCGGTTTCGCGAGCCGCCCCATCGCCGCCGGCGAGCACGTGCACACGCAGAACCTCGACATGGGCCCCGACAAGGGAGACTTCGAACGCGACTACGCCTTCGGCGCCGACGTGAAGCCGGCGCCCGCCAAGCGCGAAGCCACCTTCATGGGCATCAAGCGCGCCGACGGCCGCGTGGCCACGCGCAACTACATCGGCGTGCTGACCAGCGTGAACTGCTCGGCCACGGCCGCGCGCGCCATCGCCGACCACTTCTCGCGCAAGACCAATCCGCAGGCGCTGGCGGCCTTTCCCAACGTGGACGGCGTCATCGCGCTCACGCATGGCACCGGCTGCGGCATGGACACTCAGGGCATGGGCATGCAGATCCTCGAGCGCACGCTCACGGGCTATGCCACGCACCCGAACTTCGCGGGCGTGCTGGTGGTGGGCCTGGGCTGCGAGGCCAACCAGATCAACGCCTGGCTCGCGACCGGCCACCTGGCCGAGGGCGAGAACTTCCGCACCTTCAACATCCAGGACACAGGCGGCACGCGCAAGACGGTCGAGAAGGGCGTGGCGCTCATCAACGAGATGCTGCCGCGCGCCAACGCGGTGAAGCGCGAGCCCTGCAGCGCGGCGCACATCACGATCGGGCTGCAATGCGGCGGCTCGGACGGCTATTCGGGCATCAGCGCCAACCCGGCGCTGGGCGCAGCGGTCGACCTGCTGGTGGCGCATGGCGGCACGGCCATCCTCAGCGAGACGCCCGAGGTGTACGGCGCCGAGCACCTGCTCACGCGCCGCGCGGTGAAGCGCGAGGTCGGCCAGAAGCTGGTGGACCGCATCAAGTGGTGGGAGCACTACACCGCCATCAACGAAGGCGAAATGAACAACAACCCCTCGCCGGGCAACAAGGCGGGCGGGCTCACCACCATCCTCGAGAAATCGCTGGGCGCGGTCGCCAAGGGCGGCACCAGCAACCTCGAGGCGGTGTACGAATATGCAGAGCCCGTCACCGCGCACGGCTTCGTCTACATGGATACGCCCGGCTACGACCCGGTGAGCGCCACCGGCCAGGTGGCCGGCGGCGCCAACCTGATCTGCTTCACCACCGGACGCGGCTCGGCCTACGGCTGCGCGCCCTCGCCTTCGCTCAAGCTCGCGACCAACTCGGCGCTGTGGCAGCGGCAGGAGGAGGACATGGACATCAACTGCGGCGAGATCGTGGACGGCACGGCGACGATCCAGGAGATGGGCCAGCGCATCTTCGAGCTGGTGCTCGCGACCGCATCCGGCGCGCAGTCGAAGAGCGAGCAGCACGGCTACGGCCAGAACGAGTTTGTGCCGTGGCAGGTCGGCGCGGTGATGTGAACTGAACCCTCGACGAGGAACGGCATGGCGACTCTCCCCTACGGCTTCCTGGAAGGCACCGGCTTCGAGCAACTGGACCCGCGCTTCAAGGGCTGCATCCCCGGCCCCGAGCGCGTGCAGCGCCTGTGGACCGGCGCGCGCTGGTGCGAGGGCCCCGCGTGGTTCGCGGCGCACCGCACGCTGGTGTGGTCGGACATTCCGAACAACCGCATGCTGCGCTTCGACGAGGTCAACGGCTCGGTGGGAACTTTCCGCGAGCCATCGAACAACACCAACGGCAACACGGTCGACCGCGAAGGCCGGCTGGTGAGCTGCGAGCACCTCACGCGACGCGTGACGCGCACCGAGCACGACGGCACGATCACCGTGCTGGCCTCGCACTGGAAGGGCAAGCGGCTCAACTCGCCCAACGACGTGGTGGTGCACTCGGACGGCGCCGTGTGGTTCACAGACCCGAGCTACGGCATCCTTTCCGACTACGAGGGCCTGAAGGCCGAGAGCGAGATCGGCGCGTGCCATGTCTACCGCATCGACCCGCAAAGCGGCGAGGTCGAGCTGATGGCCGACGATTTCGTGAAGCCCAACGGACTGGCCTTCTCGCCCGACGAGTCGCTTCTGTACATAGCAGACACGGGCGCGAGCCATGCGGCGGATGGTCCGCGGCACATCCGCAGGTTCGAGGTGGGTGCCGACGGACGCAGCTTGAGCGGCGGCGAGGTCTTCGCCGAATGCACCAGCGGCCTGTTCGACGGCTTCCGCCTCGACACCGAAGGCCGCATCTGGACCAGCGCGCTCGACGGCGTGCACGCCTATCACCCCGACGGCACGCTGCTGGGCAAGATCCTGCTGCCCGAGCGCGTCGCCAACGTCTGCTTCGGCGGCCCCAAGCGCAACCGCCTTTTCATCTGCGCGACCACGTCGCTCTACGCCATCACGCTGAACGCGAAAGGAGCCTGATCCATGTCCCATACGCTCAAGGCCGACCACCTGCAGGCCACGGTCGCCCGCATCCTCGAAGCCGCGGGCAGCTCGCCCGCCGAGGCCCAGCAGGTGGCGGCCAACCTGGTGCTGGCCAACCTGAGCGGGCACGACTCGCACGGCGTGGGCATGCTGCCGCGGTACGTCGACGCAGTGGCCGAGGGCGGCCTGAAGCCCAACGCCGCGGTGCGCGTGAACCTCGACATCGGCACGCTGATGGGCCTGGACGGCCAGCACGGCTACGGCCAGATCGTCGGCGTGCAGGCGATGGAACTGGGCATCGCGCGCGCGAAGCAGCACGGCAGCTGCATCTTCACGCTGGCGCATGCGCACCACCTGGGCCGCATCGGGCACTTCGCGGAGATGGCGACGGCGCAGGGGCTGGTGTCGATGCACTTCGTCAACGTGCTTTCGCGGCCGGTGGTCGCGCCCTGGGGCGGCGGCGACGGGCGCTTCGGCACCAATCCGTGCTGCATCGGCATTCCGCTTTCGGGCGCGGAGCCCTTCGTGCTCGACTACGCGACCAGCCGCGTGGCGCAGGGAAAGATGCGCGTGGCCCACAACAAGGGCGAGCGCGTGCCCGACGGCTACCTCATCGACGAGAACGGCGCGCCCACCAACGACCCGGGCGTGGTCGTGGTACCGCAGGGCAACGGCCTCTTCGGCGCGCTCATGACCTTCGGCGAGCACAAGGGCTACGGCATGGCGGTGGCCTGCGAGCTGCTGGGCGGCGCGCTCACCGGCGGCGGCACGTGGCATCGGCAGGCGGACACGGCACGCACGGTGCTCAACGGCATGCTCACGGTGCTGATCGATCCGGCGAAGCTGGGCACGCAGAAGTCCTTCGACGAGGAGGCTCGCGAGTTCGTCGGCTGGCTGCGGCAGAGCCCGCCCGGGCAGGGCTTCGAAGAAGTGCAGATCGCGGGCGAGCCGGAGCGCAAGGCGCGCGCGGCGCGGCGCAAGGACGGGATCTGGGTGGACGATGCGACGTGGAGCGAGATCGTCGCGGCCGGGGCGAAGGTGGGCGTGCAGGTCTCGTAGCCTCCCAGCCAGCCATCCAGCCTACGGACGGGCGCTTCGCGCCTTCTGGCCGAGCACGAGCGCGATGCCGCCCAGGATCGCAACGGAGGCCACGGCCAGCCGTGGCGTGATCGCCTCCGACAGGAACAGCACGCCGCCGAACGCCGCCAACAACGGCACCGACAGCTGCACGGTGGCCGCACGCATTGCGGTCAGGCGGCCCAGCGCGGCGTACCAGACGGCATAGCCGAGGCCCGAAGTCAGCGCACCGGAAATCACGGCGAGCGCGATGCCGACCGTATCCGCGCGAGCGCTGGCCGCGAACACCGCACTGAGCGCCAGGGCGAACGGCACGGCTCGCGTGAAGTTGCGCGCCGTGGCGGCCAGCGGATCGGCCACGCCTCGGCCGCGCAGGGAATACACGCCCCAGGCAACGCCCGCGACGGCCATCAGCACCGCGCCCAGAAGCGGCGGCGCGGCGACGCCCGGGGAAACGAGATAGACCAGCCCGCCCGCCGCCAACACGAAGCCGAACCAGGCAAGCGCCCCGAAGCGCTCGCCGCCGGAGCGCAGGCCCACGCCGAACATCGTCAGCTGCACCGCGCCGAACAGGATCAGCGCGCCGGTGCCCGCCGGCAGGCTGAGATAGGCGAAGGAGAAGAAGGCGACGTAGCCGAACAGCATGACGGCCGCCAGCCAATCGACGCGGGCAGGAGAAGCCGGAGGCTGCGCCCTGAACCGCACGATGAGCCCCAGCACAAGCGCCCCGGCCACGAGCCTGACACTGCCGAAGCTCGCTGGATCGATGCCCCTGCGCTGAAGCGCGAGCCGGCACAGCAGGGAATTGGCGGCGAACGCGAGCATGGCGGCCGTGGTGAGCACGACGGTCCGCCAGCCATGGCCGCGCGCCGCATCAGGCATGCGCGGACACCCGCGACAGGCGGGGCTCCACCGGACCGACCGTGCCATGGCTCATGCGTCCGCCCTCCGCGAAGGAAACCGCGCAAACACCGGCTTGCCGCCGGGTCCGGCGGCAAGGGCCTGTGGACGATGCTACGCCGCCGGAAGGCGCGAGGCGAGCCGGTCAGTACCCTGCGCGGGGTACCCTCAGACGATCAGCGCGATCGTCGCCTCAAGGTGCTCCGAAGGCGCGCGGCGGAAGCCCGAGCGCGCGAAGCGCTGCAGCTGCCCCACCACGAAGGCCGTGAGCGCCGCGGCGCGCACCTGGGCATCGACACTGGGCGTGGCCGAGCCGTCGGCCGCAGCCGCGCCGCGCAGCACCTGGCGCAGCGTGGATTCGATCTTGTCGAAGAACTGGTTCATGCGCTGCTGCAGGCGCTCGTTCTCGTAGACCAGCGCGTCGCCCACCATGACGCGGGTCATGCCGGGGTTGCGCTCGGCGAACTGCACGAGCAGCGTGAGGATGCGGGCGGCCTGCTGGGCGCCGGTGGCGCCCTCGCGCTCCAGGATCTGGTTGACCAGCGTGAAGACGCTCTGCTCGATGAAGTCGATCAGACCCTCGAACATCTGGGCCTTGCTCGCGAAATGGCGGTAGAGCGCGGCTTCGCTCACTTCGAGCCGTGCAGCCAGCGCGGCCGTGGTGACCCGCTCGGCACCCGGCTGCTCCAGCATGGAGGCGAGCGCCTGCAGGATCTGCACGCGCCGCTCGCCCGGCTTCGGCCGCTTGCGCGCCGGGGGAGTGGTCGTTTCCGCAGGAGTCTCTACGCCGGAAGCACTGGTCGTCTCTTCGTTCTGCATGGGAGCGCGTGCAAAGATGTAATCAATTGATTCTCGCACAGCGCAGTGAGCACGCGCCCACGCCGGGCTCAACGGGCGCGGATCATCGTCCCGTAGGCCTGGTCGGTCAGGATCTCCAGCAGCATCGCGTGCGGCACGCGGCCGTCGATGATGTGCACCGCGTTCACGCCGCTCTTGGCTGCGTCGAGCGCGCCTTCGATCTTGGGGAGCATGCCGCCGGAGATGGTGCCGTCGGCGAACAGGTCGTCGATCTCGCGCGCGCTCAGGTTGGTGAGCAGCTTGCCGTCCTTGTCGAGCACGCCGGGCGTGTTGGTCAGCAGCATCAGCTTCTCGGCCTTGAGCACGGTGGCGAGCTTGCCTGCGACGACGTCGGCGTTGATGTTGTAGCTCTCGTTCTCCTCGCCGAAGCCGATGGGGCTGACCACCGGGATGAAGGCGTCGTCCTGCAGCGCCTTGACCACGCTGGGGTCGATGGAGACGATGTCGCCGACCTGGCCCACGTCATGGTGCAGGTTGGGATCGTTGCGGTCGGCCATCTTGAGCTTCTGCGCGCGGATCAGGCCACCGTCGCGACCGGTCAGGCCCACGGCCTTGCCGCCGGCCTGGTTGATCAGGCCCACGATGTCCTGCTGCACCTCGCCGGCCAGCACCCATTCGACGACTTCCATGGTCTCGGCGTCGGTCACGCGCATGCCCTGGATGAAGCTGCCCTTCTTGCCCAGGCGGTTGAGCGCCGCCTCGATCTGCGGGCCGCCGCCGTGCACCACCACCGGGTTCATGCCCACCAGCTTGAGCAGCACCACGTCTTCGGCGAAGTCGGCCTGCAGCGCCGGGTCGGTCATGGCGTTGCCGCCGTACTTGATGACGATGGTCTTGCCGTGGAACTTGCGGATGTACGGCAGCGCCTGGGCCAGGATCTCGGCCTTGTCGCGCGGGGGGATGTTGAGGACGGGGTCGGTCATGGGCGGTCAGGCTCCGAAGCGGTGGACGATCAGGTGAGGCTCAAATTCTCGCGCAATCCCGGTGACAGCCGACTGACTGACTTCGCGGGAAACACCGTGGAACCGGCTTTGCCGGGCCACCGGTGCTGCCCCCTGCAAGGGGGTTGGCGCAGCGACACGAAGTGCGCGAAGCCTTGGGGTGTGCCTGTTCATGGCCGCAGCCAGCGCGGGACCTTGAAGCGCACGATCATCAGATAGGCGCCCACGTAGGTCGTGACGAACAGCAGGCAGAAGAACATCAGCACGATGGTGTTGTTCCAGAACAGCACCGCCGGCACCACCGACAGGGCCGCGAACATCCACAGGTAGGGCGAGGTGCGGTTGTTGCGCGCCAGCAGCTGGCGGGCCTCGTCGTCCGCAAAGGCCACGCGCACGATGCGGCGGAAGATCAGCTGGTGGAAGTGCAGCGCGTCGGCCGTGCCGGGCGACTGCCCGCGCGCCAGCTTGCGGTAGATGGAGAACAGCGTTTCCCACACCGGGTAGATCAGCAGCAGCATCGGGAACCAGGGCGACACCACGCGGTGGCGCTGCACCAGCGTCACACAGGCCACGGCGATCACCATGCCCCAGACGTAGGCGCCGCCGTCGCCGGCGAAGATCTTGCCGCGCGGGTAGTTCCACACCAGGAAGCCGAAGGTGGCGCCGACCAGGCAGATCACCATCGCGGCCAGCTGCCGGTCGCCGACCTGCAGCGCCACGTGCGATATCGCCAGACAGACCAGCACCGCGACCGTGCCCGCGAGCCCGTTGTAGCCGTCGATGATGTTGAAGGCGTGCGGCAGGCCGCCGATGGCCAGTGCCGCGAAGATCACCGTGGCAAAGGGAATCATCGCCAGCCAGCCGTCGACCGTCTCGAAGCCGGTGCGCGCCACGCCCAGCCCCAGCAGCCAGCACACCAGCAGCGCCGAGCCGATGGTCAGCCCCAGCCGGTAGCGCACCTTCACGCGCTGGGTGACGTCTTCAATGATGCCGCCCAGCACCGCCGGCAGGATGCACACCAGCGTGAGCATCGAGGTCGTGACCGGCCAGGAGACGTTGAACGGGTCGGTGCCGGTGATGCCGGCGGCCAGCCAGGCCGCCCCCATGCCCAGCAGGATGCCCGCACCGCCCAGGCGCGGCACGTGGCCCTTGTGGAAGCGCTGGGGCATGTCGGCGCCGTAGAGGCGGGCATGCCGCCGCGCACGTCGCATGAACACCTGGACCGAGAAGGCGGCGACGAAGAAACTGATGACGATCAGAGCAATCATGTGTGGGGTTTGGGGAACCCTAGAATTCCCGGGCGAAATTAGACCATGCCCACGCCCCCCTCCTCCCGCCCCCCGATCACCGTTTCGATCGTCAGCCACGGCCAACTCGCGCTGGTGCTGCCGCTGCTCGAGCAGCTGGACAGGTACAGCCGCGCAGTCATCGACAAGGTTCTGCTGACATTGAACATCCCCGAGGCCGACCTGCTTGCCGGCCGCAGCTGGGGTTTCGACGTGGAGCGGATCGAGAACGCGAGCCCCAAGGGCTTCGGCGCCAATCACAACCAGGCCTTCGAGCGCTGCGGCACCGAGTGGTTCCTGGTGCTGAACCCCGACATTCGCTTCGACGACGACGTGCTGTCGCCGCTGCTCGCGCAGGCTGCGGCGGACGCCGGCCTGCTGACGCCGCGCATCCTGGAGCCCGGCAAGACCGAGCCCGAACCGCACCGGGCACTGCTCACGCCGCTCGAGATCGTCGGAAGAAAAAAGCCCGGCTACGTGCGTCCGACGGTGCCGGCGTGGATTCCGGGCCTGTTCATGCTTTTTCGCAGCAAGGCCTACCGGCAGGTCGGCGGCTTCGACGAGAAGTTCTTCATGTACGGCGAAGACTTCGACATCTGCGCCCGCACCCGGCTGGCAGGCTGGAAGCTGCAGGTGGGCGAGACCCTGCTCGCCCGGCACGACGCGCAGCGCGAGAGCCATCGCAGCAAGAAATACCTGTACTGGCACGTGACCAGCCTGCTGAAGGTGTGGCTGTCGGCCTCGTTCTGGCGATATCTGCGGCTGCAGGGCCGCTAACCCGCCATCCAGCCGGAGCGGTCAGCCGCGCTCGAAAACGTCCTGCACGATGGCCTGCTTGCCCCGGCCGAACCGTTCATAGCGGCCGCGCGCGGCCTCGATAAGGATGGGCAGCAGGCGCAGCGGACGCGCCGCCGGCAATCCGGCCCTGAACCGCTGGTGCGCGACCTTGGCGCGCTGCGCATCCAAGCAGCCCGGCCGCACACGGTCGCCGAGCTGCTGCAGCCGCTGCAGCAGCGCCTCGGCCCGCCGCAGCCGCGCCACATGCTTGTCGCCCCGCTCCACGAAAGCCTTCGCCACCTTCTCGGACAGCGTCAGCCGACGCGCGCCGATCTGGTTGTTGCCGTGCTGGCGGTAGTCGATGGTCGGCTCGGGCAGCACGTCCATGCGGCCGGTGGCCGCGGCCACAGCAGCCAGCCATTCGTCGTGCACCCATTCGGGCGCGAACGGCAACGCGGACTCGAGCAAGGTTTTTCGGAACATCGTCGTCGCGCCGGTCACCAGATTGCGCCGCTGCAGCACACCGAAGGCCTCGCCGCTCGCGATGGCCTTCAGCTCGGCCGGCTGCACCTCGAGCGCATGGAAGAGCGTGGAGCCCAGCGGCTTCAGGTCGCCGTCGACCAAGCGGGCGTCGGTATGCAGCAGCAGCAGGTCGGACCGCGCCTCGAACTGCGCCACCATGCGCGCCAGCCGCCCGGCATGCCAGACGTCGTCCTGGTCGCACAGCGCGATAAGGGCATGGCTGCAGGCCCGCACCGCCTGCTCGAAATTGCGGGTGACGCCCAGCGGCGGCGAGTTGCTGAACACGCGCAGCGCGATGCGGTCGGCCACGCCGCACTGGGCGAGGGTGTCGCGCACGACGGCGAGAGTGTCGTCGGTCGAGCCGTCGTCGGACACGACGATCTCTTTCGGCAACGGCTCCTGCGCGCAGATGCTGCGCAGTTGCTCGGGGAGATAGCGCGCGCCGTTGCGGGTGCAGAGGGCGACGGAGACGTCCAAGGCCATCAGACCGGCGCCAGACGGGGAGGCCAGGCGTAGCTGAAGTCTTCGCGCTCGAGCATGAGATTGGGGCTGTACGCCGGGTCATTCTCCAGAACAGGGCCCCATCGGCGCTTCATGTAGGCCACGTCCTCCAGATAGGGAGCACTGGCTGGCTCGCCGGCCTTCCTTGCACGCGCGGCTGCGCTCCTGTGGTCGAGCAACTCGGCATAAGGCGTCCAAAGGGTGCGCAGGCCGGCCTCTCCCAGGCGCAGGCAGAAATCAACATCGGCAAACGCCTCTTTCAGATGGTTTCCATCGAGGCCACCAACGGCAAGGTAGCGATCCTTGCGGATCACCAGGCAGGCCGAGCTGACAGCCGACAGCGACTGGATCAGCGCGGCGCGCCCCCCATAGCCTTCACGCCCCGCGGGCATTCCGCGATGCGAGCACCCGGCCACGCCATCGACCCCCAGGCCCAGGATGATGCCGGCGTGAGTCAGGATCCGGCGGCGGTCCATCAGACGCGCACCCACCGCACCGATGCCGGCCTGCAGCGCCAGGCTGACCATTTCGGCGAGCCACTCGGGCGACAGGACTTCGAGGCGGTCATCGATCAGCGCGACGACCTCTCCCGCTGCGCCTTCGACCGCCGCATTGCACAACGCGGCCGCGCCTTGCCTCTGGGCATGCCTGAGCACGCGCACGTTCTTCTTCTTGGCCAGCGCATCGAGGCAAGCCAGGGTTGCAGTGTCGTCCGAGGCGTCGTCGGCCACGACGATCTCGTAGTGCGGATAGGAGGTCTTCGCGATGATCGAATCCACGCATCTGCGCAAGGACGCTGCTGCATTTCGCGTGGGAATGACCAACGACACCAGCGGCGGAGCATCGGGCAGCGCGTAGTGCACCCGGTAGCCAAAGCCGATGTGCTCGGCCCGCGCGCGCGTCTGCGTGCGCTCGAAGTGCTCGTTGAGCGCGCGCTCACCAGCAACCACGGCATAGGGCTTGGCATCCATCGACTTCGCGGTGCTCTCAGCATGCACGCGCCAGTGGTAGAGCACCCTCGGGATGTGGCGCACCTGCCGGGGCTCGATGCGCTCCATACAGCGGATGACCAAGTCCCAGTCCTGCGAGCCTTCCAGCCCCAGCCGGAACCCGCCCACGGCGCGAACGAGATCCGTCGAAAGCACGCCCAGGTGGCTGAACATGTTCTGCGAGCGGAAAAGATCGGCGTTCCAGTCGCACTTGAAATAAGGGCCCGAGCGGGTCAGGGACTCGTCGATCTTGTCCTCGTCGGAGTAGATCAACTGCACATCGGGGTGGTTGGCGATGCAGTCGGCCACCCAGAACAGGGCATCCGCCGGCAACAGGTCGTCATGGTCCATCAGGGCGATCCACGTGCCCGAGACCAGTTCGAGCGCGCTGTTCGAAGAAGCGGAGATGTGCCCGTTCTTGGGCCGGAACACGACCTTGATGCGCGGGTCGCTCTCCGCATAGGACTTCAGGATCGCCCGCACCTCCTGCGAGGGCGATGCATCGTCTGCGATACACAGCTCCCAGTGCGGATAGATCTGCGCCCGCACCGACTCGATCGCCTCCCGCAGCCACGCCGGGTTGGGGTTGTACGAAGGCATGAGCACGGAAATCAACGGCTTGTCGACCATGGAGGCCACACGCTGGGCCAGCCGGGCAATCTCCGCCGGTGTCAGCGTGTCATGCTCCCGGACCCAGCGCGGATAGTCGTTGAAACCCGTGACGCGCCGCCCGAGCTCCCACTTGATGCCGCGCCAGCCCGCCTTTCGGAACATCCGCCAAGCGCGCTGGAGCCGCCCGCCGACACCAGGGGTTCTCCAGAGCACGGTGAGGAAGAAGTCGAAGAGCCGAGATACAGATTTCATAGACGACTTGCCGGCAAGGCGGCAAGGAGGGAACCTTTTTGCGGGATTGGAGCCGTACAGCCGGCCTAAAGGAGGAGCGAGGCCCGGAGTCCGCCAGCGGGCGATTATCTTCGCAACCCCTTTGCCTCCCTGGGCGCCGCCTCGCGTCGTCAGAGACATGGCCCTTTCACCTCGCCCGGTAAAATCTCACGGATCACACAAAGGACAAGAAATGAGGCCGCCCCGGGCGCCCCCGCAAGACACTCGTGCTTGGCCGGTGGCAGCCCGGAGTCGTTCGGACGAAGACGCCACTGAGCGCGCTTCCGCCGCCGTCTCGCATCGATTCACATGAGCCAAGTTCACTCCAACCTTCACCGCAGCGCGTGGGCCGACTGGTGGGAAGGCACACGCCGCACGGACATCTGGTGGACCCTCGCCTGGTTCGACATCGTTTTGCGCTATAGGCGCTCCATGCTCGGCCCGATCTGGCTTACGCTGAGCATGGGCGTCATGATCGGCGGCATGGGGCCGCTGTATGCATCGCTCTTCGGCACGCATCTCGACAGGTTCTTCCCCCATCTGGCGCTCGGCGTGATCTTCTGGAGCCTGTTCTCCACCATAGTCACCGATGCCTGCAATGCATTCGTGGGGTCGTCCAACTACCTGAAACAAGGCTACTTCCCGATCAGCCTGTTCGTGTGGCGGGCTCTGGCGCGCAACCTGATCCAGTTTGCCCACCAGATCGTGCTTTACATCCCCGTGGCGCTCTGGGCCGGCATATCGCTGTCGTGGTCGGTTCTTCTGGTCATTCCTGCTTTCCTGATACTCGTCGTCAACGCTCACGCGCTCGGCCTGCTGCTCGGGCTCATCTGCACCCGCTATCGCGACGTGACCCAGATCGTCACCAGCGTCATGCAGATGCTGATGTTCCTGACCCCCGTGTTCTGGCTGCCCGAGAACCTTCCTGGACGCGCCAAATACGTGCTGTGGAATCCTTTCGCGCAGATGCTCGACCTTCTGCGCACCCCACTCATGGGTGGCGAAGCCCATCTCCACAGCTGGATCGGCATCGGCTTCTGGACCGTGCTGTGCCTCTCCGTCGCGAGCGTGCTGTTCGTCAAATACCGCCGCCGCGTCGTCTACTGGCTCTGATCTATGGCATTCATTTCACTCAAGAACGTTTCGGTCAGCTTCCCGATCTATGGCGCAGGCTCGGCGTCGCTCAAGAAGACGCTAGCGGCGTCCGTCACCGGGGGGCGCTTTGGCAAAGAGACCGGCGTCACGGTCGTGCAGGCGCTCAGTGGCCTCAACATCGAACTCAAAAGCGGCGACAGGCTGGGCCTGATCGGCCACAACGGCGCGGGCAAATCCACGCTGCTGCGCACGCTGGCGGGGGTCTATGAGCCGTCGTCGGGCGAACTTACGCGCCAAGGCACGGTGGCCAGCCTGATCGACCCTGCACTAGGCATCGAAATGGACGCCACCGGCGTCGAGAACATCATGCTTCGCGGCCTCGTGATGGGCATGAGCAAGAAAGAAGTCGACCGGCTCACACCGGAGATCTGCGAGTTCAGCGGCCTGGGCGAGTACGTCAACATGCCCGTTCGCACCTACTCGACCGGCATGATGATGCGCTTGGCATTCTCGATCTCGACCAGCGTCGAAGCCGACATCCTGCTGATGGACGAGTGGCTCTCGGTGGGCGACGCGGCCTTCACCGAAAAAGCCGAGCAACGCATGAGGGACGTGGTGTCGAAGTCCGGCATTCTGGTGCTGGCGTCTCATTCGCCCGAACTGATCGCCAAGGAATGCAACCGGGTGATCCACCTTGAGCACGGACGGATCGTCGAGCGCTGACGGAACAGGCTCAGGCCAGCTGCAACGCGTTGAGGATGGTTTCGCGCTGGTGCTGCCAGCCGAATTTTCGCAGCGCATCCTCACGCGCCCGCGTGGCCATCGATGCATAGACCTCGGTGCTCCGGTCTATCGCTCGAAGAATCGATTCGGTCCATTCGTGGGCCTTCGACAGGTAGCCTGTTTCTCCATCGCTGATGGCGCGGCTGTAGGTGAAGCTGGGTGACGCGATGCTCAAGGTTCCAACGCTTGCTGCTTCGAAGTATTTCAACTCCGACTTGCAGTCCGTGAACGCGTTCGATTGCAGCGGCATCAGGTTGAACTCCACCGTGCCCAGCAGACGCTGCAAATTCACGTAGTCATGGAATGGCTGGCGAGTGACGCGGTGGCCGAACTTGCGCATCGCGGGTCCGTGATCGATGTACCCGACAACCATCACTTCGACGTTTGACCTCTCGGCGAGGACATCGGCCAAGGCCGACTCCACGATGGCGTAGTCAAGACGGTGGGAAGGGGAGCCGCTGAAATACCCAAGCGTGATCTGCCCGTTCCCTGAGAAACACGCGCGCTCCTTAGCAGCGAAGACTTTCGCTGCCATGTCGAGCTGTTCTTTGTTCATAAAGTTTGGCACGACCGCCACTGGGAGCCCTGAATAGTCTGCCAATCTCTTAGCAAGAAATTCGTTGGTCGTAATCGCGCCGTCACAGAGCCTCAGTGTCTGGCCCATGCGGGAGATCATTGCGAACCAGTCGTCCCACAACCCACTTTGCGTGACATCGAGACCCAAGGTTGCCACGACCATATGTGCGTAATCTGTATCGAAGACCAAATCATCGATGTCAAACATCACCCTCTTTCGCCTTGCGCGAAACTTTGTAATAAGGCCATTAACCTGATGGCAATAGCGGGAGCGGCATATGACAAGAATATCGGCCGCATCAGCTATTTCGTCAAAGCGAGCAAAGTCAGACAGAAAGAAGTAGCTGGCCGATACGTTGCTCGCAGTAGATTCATTCAACACTTGCGCCATGTTGTAAGCGCGATAGCGAAAGCTGCTGTTGTTCGGTTCCTCGTAAAAATATGCGATACGCAACTCACGCCGATACAGCATCGACAGCCGCGTGGAGACAGGCTGGAGCCATGGATCCGCGTAAGGGGAGGAAGGAATATCTTGAAGCGCAAACATTAGACGCCGGAGGTGAACAGATCGAACGTCTCATTGAACGCGCGGGACCAATCAGTGCCCAACGTATTGGCCGAGTAGTTTCGTCTACGCGTTTCCATGTCATTTGCTAGGGCGACACCCTCCCGCAGAGCTTGGACGAGCGATTCAACATTCAGATCCGCGCAGATGATGTTTCGCGAGTAGTCGAATAAATCTTGCTTGTTGCCAAACTTGTTAGTCACGACTACCGCTCCACTTGCAGCCAAGTCCAAAGGGGGATAGCTTGGGTGCGGTGTGTACATCAAGGAGAGTCCAAGATCGATAGTGCCAACGAGGTCCGCATAGGCCTGCCATTCCAACTCTTCGCAGCGTTGCGGGTTATTGCCGTTGCCCAAAGTTACGCCGGGAATGTCTTTGCCAACAAGCAACACTTCCCATTGATCGAGATCAAGAACCCCCTCGTTGACGGCACGGTCGATGACGGCGAGCCCAAGCAGAAAAAGGTTGCGCGGATTATTCGGCCGGGCATAGAAGAAAAACCGTCTCTTCCCTGCCGGCTCACGTGTTCGCTCGTGAAACAACGACCTCGGAAATGCCGGTTCGAACCATCGCCCATTTTGGTGCAGATGCTCCAGACCCGAGTTAATCAGATGCTCGTATAGCAGGCGCGTATTAACAATGAATCGTATGTCTTGCGTACGCAACACACGCTCGCATTGCGCTCGCTCTTCCCCAAAGGGATAAAACATGCGCTCGTCCTCTTGGAGGAGGTAAAAGATAGAGGCGCGTGGAACACTTGGCAATGCCGCTGCAGTAGTCCACCACGAAGTGGTGATGAACAGTTCGCCAGAGAAAATATCGAAGTTCTTTTCAGTCGCCCCCGAGGCGCTGAACCCCTCGGATTTTCCAACTGGGACAAAAGAAAATTGGATTTCGTGATTGAGCTTGATCCCATAAGCATCGAGTACCTGTGCGACGTTTTTCGGCACGGGCGCTTCTGTGCGGACGACAATTCGCAACGTCGAACTTGTTCGATTCGCTACTTGAGCGGCAAAAATCAAGGCCGTCCCTACGCCTCCGAAGAGACTGCCCTTGCCAATGCTATCGGTGATCAAGCTTACTCGGCCGAGCTTCGGGCGAGGTGTCAAGTAAGTTGGTAGTGGCTGAATGTCGGGGAACTTGCGCAGCACAAGTTCCGTTACGTCTGCCGACAGCTTGGACTGTGGGCGGATCTCATTGAGGACCGGCTCCCCTGCGACCATTGCAGCCAGCTTAGTGCGAACCAGGCGAACTATCGCAGCTGTCCCGTTCGCCCGCCAGAATGCAAAGAATCGGCGTGCACGCTCACTCATTTTTCATCAATCTCGTAGGGTAGTTTTCAATAGCAGCGTCCGTTGGACTCGCAGCGCCATCGTTCATTATCCCGCCGAGGCGTTGGGCGCTTGCAACTGTCACTTACCGAGACTGCGCACCGCTCGATAGACGCGCCAAGTCCATCTTGCACCAGCCATTGCCCCCTGAATCACCCAAGGAGTTCTTCGCTCAAGCCATCGAGACGCCTTGAGGCTCGCAAAGACCACCTCTTCGTCATATGACCCTCCGGGCCCGAAAAGTCCACCAATGACATCCCTAGCCGTAGGCACAGGCTTTGGCATCTCCTCCACAACTGCCGGTGCGACTTCCGCCCGATTGCCGGCGACAGCAGCACCAAGACCCACCATGAGATATCGCGACTTCTGCCTTAGCTCGCGTGAGCTACTTGTTCGCAACAGATCACTGTATTCGATGCGCTGGCGAGTGAGATCACGTGGAGCGTGAACCATCGAGTTCGGGCGTCGTCTGTAAAAAAAGAAAACATCTGTAGTGACGATGAATCGACAGCCGGCATCGCACATCCTCATGAAGACCGACCAGTCTTCATAGCAGTTCAAGCTTTCTATGTACGGGAAGCGAACCATCGTCGACCTTCTGAAAAGAGCCGTCGCAGTAGAGAACCGGTTTTCCAACAAGCCGGCAATGACTGCTTCGCCGGAGAACATAGCGTAGTCGCAGAAGTTTGCGCACGCACCAGGGGAAGGGGGACCTTCATCGTCCAAAAAGTACCCTGCTGGTGTGACGACGATATCGAACTCCGAGCTGTTCTCAAGCGCTGCCACTCCAACTTCGAGAAAGCGCGGATGGATGAGATCGTCGGCATCCAGCGTCAGCACATACCGGCCACTTGAATGACGCACGCCTACATTACGTGCAGCAGCCAACCCTACATTGGCCGCCAACCGAACCACCTTTATACGAGGATCAGGATTGCTCGCCAGTTCTTCAATGACGAGTTCGCTCTGCGCATCTGTCGAGGCATCGTCCACCACGACGATTTCGATGTTGCGATAGTTTTGCTTCGTCAAGTTCTCGAGTGTCGCCGGCAGGTGGCCGCCGAGGTTGTAGTGAGGTACCACCACCGACACCATAGGCGCTTCCTCGAGGGGGAGCCATGGTGCGCGGTGCCTTGGTGCCGAGAGCCAAGGCAAGGCGCCCTCCGACAGCACCACAGGCCGTAAAGTTTGGTCGAGATCGAAGTTGCGCTCCAGCGCCTCGACCAAACCACCAGCAGTCCCGTCGAACTTCAGGCAATTGATACCGTCGACCCAACATGTGCCTTCGCCGAACGCGGGGTTCGCCCGATTCAAAATGACCCGCGCTCCTCGCGAAGACGCAACCACTGCGCGCCCTTCCGCAGACTCGAACGCCCCCCGCGAATACGACCGTGGCGTCGTCTACATGGGCATCGCGCTCAGGCCATTCCGCATCATAGATAAACTCACAGCGCTCCACGAAACGTCGTGGGATTAGACGTTCGATCTGCTCGCGATACGCGATGTCAACGCCACGAACATCAAGCGTCAAGGGGCCAAGGTGAGTCGGGCTTTTTTGCAAAAAGCCAATAGCACCGCGCACAAAAAGGTCGGGACGCCCGCATCGCTGGAACTCGGAGCCGAAAACCAAGCGTTGCTCGGAGTACGCGCTTGTTGTGCATATTGACGAGCCACGAAGGAGCGCCGCCAACGGCTGATGACAAACAACGCGCGGGCTCCATTCGTGCTCCGGAAAATCGAATGACGCACGGGCAGCCTCACTCAGCGCCGTCGACGAAGCAATGATGCAATCACAATCTCGCAGGCACTTGCGCTCGAGGTCGCTCAGGTGCAGATCCGAAATGGAAATCGGTCGAGGTTCTGCATGCAAGAGCGCCGTATGTGTTCCATGAAGCCGCACCGCCACCGTAGCGCCGGCCAGAAAGCCCTGAAGTCTGCATTCCTGCAGCGTGCAAAAAGCGAGGCCTTCCGCATCGGGGAACTCAACATAGGCGATAGGCTCAGTCTTGCTGAGCTCGGCAAGCGCTCTGAAGACACAGGCTGAGCGCCAGTGCGCGGCCGTGTTCGAGTAAGCCGAGGCAGGGGGATGCTGGCGAGCGTCGACGAAACGGTTCTGATCAAGTCGGGTGTCGACTTCAACCAGTTCAATATCCGGAAACTCTTTCTTGAACAAACTCGCATCAATAGTCGTATCGACCATCATGACCGTTGCCCGCATGCTGTCAGCTTGATTCAGCGTTCGAAGCAGAAGGCTTAGTGTCAAGCCGGCCGTGCCCGATGTAAACGGAGACAGTTCTTTTGAGACGAAAACGAGTCGACTCACCCCTAGCCCCTAAGCACCGCGATTGAAATCACGCCGCGTTCCGCAGCGGATTTGGCTATTTGGAGTTTTGAATTAGCCACCTACTCTCCCACCCATCCATCCAGAGATTGCTATTGATCGAACTACGCGGACGCGACGTTTGTACGGACAAGAAACGCCCGGTTCATGCCCGATTTGCAGACTGCCATCGCCATGCGTCGCGGCACATGTCATCTATACCACGCTTAGCCACCCACCCCAACAGCTCCCGCGCAAGGCTGGCGTCGGCGTAACTGATGCCGATGTCAGCTGCTCGGCGTGCTACGACTTCAAACGGAACCCGTTGACCGTTGACGCGCTCGAATGTGCGAATGACCTCCAGCACCGACGTCCCTTGACCTGTGCCGAGATTCACAAGAATGTTGGCCTGATTCCTTGTGAGGTAGTCGAGTGCAGCAACGTGCCCCTCGGCTAGGTCCATCACATGAACGAAATCGCGCACACCCGTGCCGTCGGGGCTGGGATAGTCGTTACCAAAGATCTGAACACATGGCCGCAAACCCGCGGCGACTTGACACACTAGCGGCATCAGATTGCTTGGGGTGCCGATGGGGCTTTCGCCGATCAGCCCACTGGGATGCGCCCCCGTCGGGTTGAAGTATCTCAACGTCGCAATTCGCCACTCGGGGTCTGCGCGGCCAAGCTCGTATAGCAGATCCTCCACGACCAGTTTGGTACGTCCATAAGGATTACTCACCGAGCACGGCGCGCCTTCACCGACCGGCATAGGTTGGTCGGGCCCGTAGACCGTTGCGGATGAAGAGAAAACCAGCGTCTTACAACTCGCGCGCGCCATGGCCTTCACAAGCGCGATCGATCCATGTACGTTGTTGTCAAAATACCCGATCGGGCGACTGATCGATTCAGTCACAGCTTTCAGTCCGGCAAAATGAAGAACCGCAGAAACTCGGTGTTCAGCAAATATTCGCTCCAAAGCGACCGGATCGCGAATGTCTCCTTCATACCAGCGTATGGGCCTCCCAATGATCTGAGCCATGCGCTCCAGAACGACTGGGGTGCTGTTGGAGAAATTGTCTAACACTACAAATTCATGCCCCGCACGCGCAAGTTCGATGCAAGTGTGAGACCCAATATATCCAGTCCCGCCGGTGACAAGTATCAACTGTCCACTCCTGCAAGACTGTCAGCGAGAGACAGTGCAGCCGCATCCTTCGCTGACAGGATCGGGGAAGCCCCGAAAAGCGGCCACTCGATTCCTATGGCGGGGTCGTTCCATGCAACGCTGCGCTCGTGCGCTGGCGCGTAGTAGTCGGTGGTCTTATAGAGGAAATCGGCTGTGCTGCTCAACACCAGAAAGCCATGAGCCAAGCCCGGAGGGACCCATAGCTGCTTATGATTTTCCTCGCTCAACTCCACCCCCACCCAACAACCGAAGGTGGCAGACTCAGGGCGAATGTCCACGGCAACGTCAAACACAGCCCCACGAACTACTCGAACGAGTTTGCCCTGTGGCTGCTGTACCTGATAGTGCAACCCCCTCAGGACGCCCTTGGACGAGCGCGAGTGATTATCTTGCTTAAACACCACGTTAGTTCCCGTAGAGCGACGAAACACTTCATCGTTGTAGCTCTCTAGGAAGAAGCCCCGTGCGTCACCAAAGACTTGGGGCTCCAACACGAGGACATCTGGAATATTAGTGTGAGTGATCTTCATGCTATATCGATTGGGAGAGGTAGGCCGCAGAGGTCCAAGGAACTGCAGGTCATTGTTACGCAAAAACGAACTTACGCATTTCTGGGACTGCAACTCTCGGCATGGATGGCACAACGCCCCGTGTCAACCAGAACATGATCCCGCATGTGGCGCGGCCAACACACTCGTGTGTTGCGCAATAATTGGTAGCCACCTCCAACTTTGCGGATCAGCAGTCCGACCCGTCTGGAGAAAATTAAATTATTAGCTCGATGAAGGGCACACCTTGTCAATAAGTTATTGGGTCCTAGTAATCCTAGGAGTGGCACTAAGCTCATTAGGGAGTATCTTTTTAAAAGCAGGTGCCTCACGCATCTCGCACGACCAAGGAATTTTGAGCGCTGCACTTCAAGTCGCGACGGAGTGGCGGCTGTTTCTCGGAGTTTTGATGTATATCATACCGGTCGCCATCTGGATCTATTTACTAAAAAAGCTGGACATCACTTTTCTCCAGCCTCTTTTTTCTTTGGTGTATGTGGTGACCCCATTGCTCGCGATCGCGTACTTAGGGGAAAACATTCCGCTTCATCGCTGGATTGGCATTAGCATCATTCTACTCGGCATCTTCGTATCATCCAAAAATTAGCATGACAAGTACCCCGTCAAAAGACACCCACAAACTGCTTGTCACACTGATTTTAGCAATTTTTACATTTCTTGTTTTTGCTCAAGCAGCAAAAAAATTCACCCTAGATGAACTCGATTTCCCGATTGTCGCGAAGGCGACGAGCGAAACTGGAACTCCAATCTACTACCGTGGCGAATACAGACCCGAACACCTCGGCCTGTATCATCCGCCTCTTTATATCTATGCGTTAGCAGCAGATATTAAGATTTTTGGCTTCTCCGAAAATACAGTTCGCGCATTCGGCTTTGCCTGCGTCCTGCTGACCGCCTATTTAGTCCTAACATTGTGCAGGAAATTTATCCCACCAGAGGACTTTAAGACATACGGAGCGGCATTTCTCGGCCTCTTCCTGCTGAACCCCTACACAGTTGCCAATGCGACTCTGCCGGATATTGATTCCACAATTCTCCCCCCCTTAATCACGTTCTTCATTCTTCTTCTTTTTAACGGTAAAAATGCAGCAACACTTGCATTGGTGTTTGCAGTTCTGCTTTGGACAAAACTGACAACCCCTCTAGCCCTGATTCCGTTCGCCTTTTTGTATTGGCTAGCACTCAGGGAGCCGTTCGGCCGAGCTCTATGGCTCACGGTTCGCGTCTTTGGAGGCGGGGCCGCAATATTTCTTTTGACTTATTTTATTTATTGCAAGAGCCTCAACCTACCCTTCGCCTACACCTTTGGATTCTTGCTTCACTCTTTCGTAAAGGGCAGCGCTTCAACAGGTTTTTTTGCGCTCATGACAAGGGTATGGGAAAATTTAGGCTACGCAAAAAATTTAATTCTGGCCATAACTTCAGGGCTGACTTTTCTATTTGCAGCATCCCTTTTCTTCTTTAGCAGCCGAGCGTCAGCCCTCGACGGGCGAAGAAACATAACCCTTCTTCTTTTCTTTTCGGCTGCAGTCACAATATTCTATTGCAGCCTCATCGCACCCTTTGGGGGATTTTTCAAGTACCCCTTCGCGGTGTTTCAATTCTTTTGCATGGGTGCTGCGTTAGTTTTTTTAGAAAGTATTAAGCGATTCAGGGGAAGTCGCATTCAGCAGGTCGCCCCCATTTTAATTTTCATAATTATTCTATTTTTCTCGCTCCTCCAGATGCACTATGGAAGGTTCAATTCTGACTCCGCCATAAACATTCATGCCAGCAAGGCTGTCTTGATAATAATTGGCGCAATTATTGCAATTGTTTTTACTCTCGCCCCACGTAACAGCGTCTCAGGCAAATCAGCTGCAGCAATGATGCTGTTTATTTTTTCCGCAACGATCGGATCAGGCGCAGCTATCGCCAGACATCAAGCCCAAGCACCCTTTCCAACCAAATATAGTTACGGGCAGATGGGAATGGATGAAACAGTTGCTTATCTGAAAGCCAACTTAAAAGAAGGCGAGGTGATTTGGAGCATGAAGGACGTTGGTTTTTACAGCGGCAATCGCTATATCGAAAATTACGACACATTCTTCAACCCCGAACCCGAAGAGAGAATTGAACACATGGTTAGGTCAGGTGTTCGCTTCTTTGTGGCGACGCAAGGAATTGGAGAAGATCGGATTGACGCCTATCCGGAGGTTCGGGCGGCATTAGAAAGTTGCTGCCGCCTCGACAAGAATTTCGGAAATTTCTACATCTACGTCCCAAGATAAAAAATGGCCAGTTACTATTCAACCAGGTATACACCAGATCCTGGCCGCACGAAGGTGTGGCGAGCGATCATCAACTATCTCGAGAAATATATAGGGAACTCATGCGATGTGGTAGTAGACATCGGTTGCGGATACGGCGACTTTATCAACAATGTTAACGCTCAAAAGCGGTACGCCATCGACCTCAATCCCGATGCGGCCGGATATCTCATCGACTCGGTCGAATTTAAGTCAACAAAAGTAACCGATCTTTCATGCATTGCCGATGCGAGCGTCGACATCGCGTTCAGTAGCAATCTGCTAGAACATCTTTCCGACGATGAGCTTACCCTTGCAGCGTCTGAGTTTCAGCGGATTTTGCGCCCAAATGGTCTATTCATTACGATGCAGCCAAATTTCTACTATGCGTATCGCGAATATTTCGATGATTTCACGCACAAAAAAATATTTAGCCACGAATCACTTGTTGACTTCTTTCGATCCAATGGCTTCGAACTCGTCGCAATGGAGAAGAAATTTCTACCTTTTTCACTCAAATCCCGTCTGCCTAAAACGTACTTTTTGACGCGAATTTACCTTAGCTCCTTCTACCGCCCATTTGCAAAACAAATGCTAGGCGTATTCCAGAAAAAAGCAATATCCCCCCTTATTTCGAAAGACGCCTCATGAGAAGAGAGCGCCTTGCCCTCTATGGGATCATGCTCGTGCTATTGGGAATCTTCCTGTATTCCATAGGCGTGCTTATGGCTCTTCCGAGGCGGCTTTTTTTCGACACACAAACAGCACTGCTAATCAATGAGTGCCTAGTTTGGTATTCAGGAATTCCCTTCCTGCTCGGCTGGGCCTTCATACTTTTGGACTTATTTGTCTTTTATCCCGCAAAGCGCAAGAACGATTTTATAAAGCATGACGATATTAGCGTCAATAACCTAACTGTTGTACTTACCGCCTACAACGACGAAGAAAGCATCGGGCCCGCAGTGAAGGATTTTCTTTCCCACCCTTCCGTTAGCCAAGTCGTAGTAATTAGCAATAACAGTAAAGACAATACGTTGGCATTTGCAAAAGACGCGGGCGCAATCGTCTTCAACGAGTCGAGGCAAGGATACGGATCCTGTGTCTATCGAGCGCTGTCGGAAGGTGTGAAATTTGAGGAATCGGAGATAGTAATACTCTGCGAAGGAGACATGACGTTTCGGGCTTACGATATTGACAAATTGCTAGCTTACATACCTCATGCCGATATCGTGACGGGTACTAGAACCGTCGAGCAACTGAGAGCAAAGGACACGCAACTAAGCACATTCATGTTTTACGGCAACATCTTTGTCGGCAAATTGCTTGAAATTAAACATTTAGGAAATGCTACTTTCAGCGATGTAGGCACAACATACAAGGCGTGCCGCTCTGCTAAATTACGCGAACTACTACCCAAACTCGATCCAACAATCAATCTGGAATTCAACCCCTATTTTCTCGATTTGGCTTTAAATTCAGGATTCAGAATACTTGAGGCTCCGATATCCTTTCACAAGAGAATTGGCGTGAGCAAAGGCGGCAACATCGATAACTTAGTCGCCTTAAAGTTGGGGATAAAGATGATTAAGGGTATCGTCTGGGATTGGCGCTGACCAGTAACTCCCAGGCGAGTGCGCTGTCACTTAGGACAATCTGACAAGACTACGAAGGCGAGCCTCATATTTCTGCAGCATATCTTTGATATCAAATCTATGCTCCGCGAGAGTGCGAGCCGCAATTCGGAATTGACTCAGCTTGTCTCTGTCTGCAGCAAGCTCTTCGATTCTTTGAGCAAATTCGCTATACATACCTGGCGTGCACAGATAGCCTTGCCTCCCCTCCTCTAGCATTTCCGGCAATGCTCCGACTTTAGATGCAATCACGGCAGCCCCACTGGCCAGGGCCTCCATAATGATATTTGGCCGGCCGTCCAACCTAGATGGGAGACACAGAATATCGCACGCCTGCAGGTACGGCTTCACCTCAGGCACGGTGCCTTTCAAGAGAAAACGCCCAGCAGGAAAATCAGCCGCTGCAATAGCCTGCTTGAGTTCAGGCTCGAGATGGCCTGCGCCTGTCATTACAAAAACTACGTCAAACTCTCTAGAAACGCGTTTCGCAATTTCCACAAAGCCCAGAGGATCTTTCTCTTCTGACCAGCGGCCGAAAAATCCAACTACGACTGAGCCTGCGGGGATTCCATCGAAACCCAGCGCATATTGATCTCGGGGCGCCGGAATGTTTTGCTCAAGATCAACGCCGCTTTCCACCAACAAAATGCGCTCGGGCAACTCTCCGGCGGCGAGGAGCCATCTCTGAACCTCTGTATTTTCGATAAAAGTGAGGTCAATGCAGTCAGCATATCTTCGATTATTGACCGTATGGCCAACTGCGTTAAATAGCAAATCCGCTACAGCGAGATGCGGGTGCCTACGCTTTAGAGCCGGCAAACAGTCATAAACAAAAGAACTGCCGACCACCCACAAAAGATCAACGCGTCGTGACGCTAGAAGATAGTCAAGAAAGTCGCGCCAATACTCGCCTTCAAGAAACCTGGGTAAATGAAAGATGTCGGACGTTGAGGATTCAAACCATGAAGTAGTGTCGCCATGAGTCTGTCCAACAGGTACTGTCGTCACAATCGAAACATTCCAGCCATTTTTCACAAGTTGGGCCACGATGGAACTCAAAAGCCGCTCGGCGCCGCCCAAAACCAAGAACGGGACTGCAAGCAGCAATGTAGGACCGCCCGACGACTGGGTGCGATAGCTCTGCTGAGATGCGAAAGACTGCGGCGATCGTATGGGCGGTGAAGAGTTTTTAATTCTCGCAGCTAAGAGCGCTTGCTCGGTAAGGACGTCCTCATTAAACCGGCGTACCAAAATCTTTTGGACATCATTTTCCAGAACGGCTCGACTATTACTTAAGGTGCCACCGTGACTTCTGTAATAGAAAAGCGGCTCTTTAATACAAATGAAACGCGCGCCGAGTGCCGCGAGTCGCACCCAAAACAGCCAGTCTTCGTGAACGTGGCCGGTTGTCGGGTCAGAATCACGGTATCCCCCAGCTCGTTGCCAATATTCCCTGCTATAGACGGCGCAGGTGAGTGCGTTGTTGCCGTCGAGCAGCATGTCCAAGGTTGGGCGTTCGTGAGGCGTCCAAACCTCTGATTTGTTACCAAAAAATTGAAGCCCTGGCGAGACTACGTCGTAGCCCGAGTGCTCGAGCATAAAGACGGCTTTCTCGATGTACGTTGGAGCGATGCGGTCGTCTGCATCTAGACAGCAGATGTACCTCCCCCTTGCGTGGCTGATCCCAAAATTTCGATTAGCTCCCGCCCTGTATGGCTGATCCTGGAACAGTAGTCGCACCTTTGAGGAAGCTTTCTTGACCGCTTCCACTAACTGTTGCCGGGACTCGGCAGAACTTGAGCCCCCTTCAACGACGATGATTTCGATGGACGTAAAAGTCTGTGCCTCGACGGACCGTATGGCATCACCGGCAAGATGACCATAGTTGAAGCAAGGGATCACGATCGTTACAAGAGGTCGATCCTCAGGCCAAGCCAAGCCACTGGGCGGCGCCACTGCGCCGGCGACTACGCCCGCCACCGGATGCAGACGAACCGCTGATGCGGCGTGCTTGGAGATGTCGAGATTCTTGACAAGCTCAACTGCCCCATTTGACAAGGTGCGGCGACGCCTGAACTCCCGTACATGGCTAAGGATAGTGCCTCGCAAGGTCCACCACACCAGCTTTGCTAGTTGCTTGACACGTCTCGCTGCCTTTGGATTCCGGCCAGCCCAACGGCGCAGCGGCCCCGTCACGCGCCACGCGGTTGAACGCTGAATGGCTTCGAGCTGTTGCGCAATCGCCAACGCGCGGGTTTCCATCGCTGCGGTCTTGGCTTCCTCCGTCGACAACTTTCTGCGCAGCGCTCCCACTTCACTCACGAGAGTTGCATTTCGCCGAATTTCGAAATTCACAGCCTCAGTAGCCTGAGCAGCATTGAGGCGTGCATCCGAAAGAATGATCTCCATCTCGGCTTTCAGCCGCAGAGCCTCACGAGTTGCCGCCCCAAAACTTACAGGCTGCCAATGACCTGCCTGGATTCTTCTAAGGTCGAACGACCAGAGCTGAGCGACGCGCGCGAACAGCGGTACAGATAGGTCTTTGGCGTCGAGACGCGCGAGTGCACGCACGGATTCTTCCGTCGCCTGCCCTGCGTGCAATACGTGAAGATGAGTCGAGGCCCTTAGTTGATCCAACTCCGCGGTTGTGAAGTCAGCCGACATAACCCGACCAAAGATTTCGCTGACCCTTGCTGCCTGCTGCTTAGTCTTGGTGACAATGCCAACGTAAGTCGAGGCGTAGTCTTTGATTGGAACCTCCGCTCCAGCCAAGTGGCAGCCGAGTTGAGCCTCAACGATATAGCGAATCGATCCCTCGGTCGGGTAGTAGATGTGCTCAAACGAACTCTGCATCCATGCAACGTTGTTACCTCCAGGCGACATCACAGGAACTTCGAAGAGCAAGAATCCATCGTCTTTCAGCATCTCGACTGAAGCTTGGACCCCGCCCCGAAAATCAAGCAGGTGCTCAAACACCGCGATGGACGTGATTGCATCAAACTCAGACCGGTGCTTTTGAACTAGTTGCGGCTCGAGCAAATCGTTGCCCAGAAGCTGGATACCTTTCTCCTGCGCCTGCCGGGCAGCTTTAGCATTGACTTCGATGCCAAACTTCTCAAATTCGGTATTGAACTTGTTGAGCAAGTAGCCATCTGCGCAACCGATGTCCAGAATCTTGCCCCTCGAGCACAACAGTTTCACCAGTGCAGCAGCCCAGCCCAACCCATGCTCGGCCATGAAGCTGTAGTCCTCGTACCCGCTGTTTCCACCGTCAACGTAGTAGTTGTCGTCGTAATACTCTTCTGTGCTCTCGGGCAGTTGTGCAACGACTCCCAGCCCGCAGAAGGCGCATTGCTGAATCTCCATGCCATCGCCTCGAATGGCGAAATGTTTGAACTCTTTACCGGAACAGGCGTTGCAGATCATGTTTATGTTTGTCCATAGGACAACGTAAGGAAGCTGCCCCACCGCAGCTAAGGTCGAGTGCCAAAAATAGTATTTCAAATCGCGCGAATTTCATCGCGCGCGTCCTGCAGGATCGCTGTTAGAACGGCATCCATATCAGAACCATCCGGATCTAGGCCCATCGATTTCAACTTAGAAGGGTCGCCCACAAAAGCACGCACATTGCTGTTGCCGCGCCGAGCATCGTCCCTCTGCAATCTGACAGGCACGCCTGAGATCTCAATCAACCTGCCCGTCAAGTCGAGCAAGCGTCGGCCGCTGCCAGTGCATACATTCACCACCTCTAGGTGTGATGTGCCTTTAAGCGCCAATTCAACGAGCAATTCAGCTGCAATGCGCACGTCCATAAAGTCCCGCACCACGTCAAGATCTCCGGTGGTGAGTACGTCACCGCGAACATCCATTTGTGCGATCTGATGTGCAAAGTTCCCAAGTGCCAGCGACTTGGGCATACCAGGCCCGATTGGATTGAAAAGCCGCGCAACAACTAGCGACAGCCCACGCTCAGCGGCGATGAAAGCATGGTTCGTCTGCGCTAATTTGCTCACGCCGTATGGCGTATTTGGGGCGGCAGGCGAAGTCTTCGCGAACAGGGAGCAGCTCGGTAGGAACAGGGCCATACTCAGCAGCACTGCCTGCAAGAAGTACGCGCGGCTGATTAGCCATGGTCAACGCCACATCCATCAGATTTGCGGCAAAAACAACGTTGGCGTCGTAAAGCGCCCGATTCGACGACGCTGTGGAAACGCCAGCTAAATGCATGACGATCTGCGGATTAACAGACAACAGCAGGTCACGAACCTCGATCACATCGCTCGGATCGGACAGCACGCGCATCGACTCCCCTACGAGACTCGATCTCGCGATTCTGCTAACTCCTATCGCATCAAATCCGCGAGAGTTCAGGACGCTTGTTACTGCCCGTCCAACAAACCCACTGGCTCCGGTAACAAGAACACGCATTGCTCAGTCTGGAAGGAAAAGCGCGCGACGCTCTTCAAAAAGCTTCTGCGCCGTCGAATAATCGTCAGGACGACCAATATCGAGCCAGAAACTTTCGGGCTGCAAATGACATCGCACCTTCTTGCCGGCAGCATTCAACTTGAGCAGCAGATCCGGCATGTCGAGATGCACTCCTTCGCTCACGTATGGTTTCACGGCGTCACGATTTAGCATGTACAGGCCCATGCTCACCAGATGCTTGCTCATCGGTTTTTCAAGGTAGCCCTGGAGATTCATCTCGCCGTCAACCTGGATAAGCCCGAAATCGATTTTGACTTCCCGCTCGTAAACGCAGATGGTCGCGTCCGATCGACGATCAGCGTGGGTGCGGATCAATTGCTTAATATCGAACGTCGTCAGCAGATCACCATTAGTGACTATGAAGTTTTCGCCGACCTTGTCAATCAGCGCTCCGAGCGGGCCAGCCGTGCCTAGCGGGCTATCTTCCAAGCTGTAGTCAATCTTCAGCCCGAACCGAGAACCGTCGCCACAAAATGCCCGGATTAAGTGATGCAAGTGGTTGACGGCGAGAATGACCTCATCGACACCTGCGCCGCGAAGCTGTCTTAGTAAAAGCTCCAATACCGGCATATCTCCCAGCGGCATGAGAGGCTTAGGAAACGAGGCGGTGAACGGCTGAAGGCGCGTGCCCTTGCCGCCGGCCATGACGACTGCTTTCATGATGTGTGCTCCCTTAGACGGTGTAGACCGTGGGACGGTAGAGGTGAATATTGCGACGGATGAATTCGATGCTCTGGCGCAATCCTTCGTCCAGATCAACCTGCGGCGACCATCCCATCAATTTGGCGGCCAGCGAGTTATCGGACACGAGCTTGAGAACCTCGCTCTTGTCAGGACGCATGCGAGCAGAGTCGGTAACGATCTCTTTCTCCACGCCCATCAGCTTCAGGATGCGCTCAGCAAAATGCCCGATGGTGAAGGTCGAGCCCGTACCGAGGTTGATCGTGCGCCCTTCGACTCCAGGTGTCACCGAGGCAGCGACGAAACCGGCGACAGTGTCCGTCACGAAAGTCATGTCGCGTTCGGGTGTCAGCGAGCCAAGCTTGATCACATCCTGCGTCAATGCCTGAGAAATGATGGTCGGAATGAACGCTCGTGCAGACTGCCGCGGACCGAACGTGTTAAACGGACGCAATGTCACTACGCCGGTATCGAACGAGCGGTAGTAGCTCTCGGCAATCTTGTCTGCGCCGATCTTGGAGGCCGAGTAGGGCGACTGGCCCTGCAGTGGATGTTCTTCGTCGATCGGCACGCGGATCGCAGTGCCGTACACCTCGGAGGTGCTCGTATGGACCACGCGGCGCACCGAGAGCCGGCGCGCAGCCTCCACGACGTTCAGCGTACCTTCGACGTTGGTGCGCACGTAGCTGCGCGGCGCAACATAGGAGTACGGAATCGCGATAAGGGCCGCCAGATGGCAGACGACATCGATGCCCTGCATTGCATGCATGACGAAATCACCATCGTCGATATTGCCCGCTACAACGCGAAACTCACCTTTCACGTCGTCCGAAACAAATTCAAGATTGCCCCAACTTGAGGCAGATCCATAGCGAACCATCGCAGTCACTTCGGCTCCCGCTCGGACCAGCGCCTCCACGAGGTGGCTCCCGATGAATCCGCCAGCGCCGGTTACAAGGTACTTTTGCCCCGTGAGGTCTTGAGTGGATGAGTGCATGAGTCGTGTTTTTTTAAAAGATACTTAGAAATCGGGTTCAGAATGAACGGTCTTCGACGAGCAACCGGTTGAGATATTTGCCGTAGGCATTCTTTTGCAGGGGCGCGGCCAAGCGCGCAAGCTGCTCCTTATCAATGAAGCCGTGACGCCACGCAATCTCTTCGGGGCAAGCTATCTTCAGCCCCTGACGATGCTCTAGCGTGGCAATGAACTGCCCTGCCTCTAGCAAGCTCTCGTGCGTGCCCGTGTCCAGCCACGCATAGCCCCGCTGCATGATCTGCACGTTCAGTTGATCGCGATCCAGATACGCTTGATTCACGGCAGTGATCTCCAGTTCGCCTCGCGCGCTCGGCTTCACAGATTTGGCGATATCCACTACCTGGTTGTCATAGAAGTAGAGACCGGTGACCGCATAGCTGCTCTTGGGCTTCAGCGGCTTTTCTTCGATGCTGCTCGCCTTACCCTTGTCATCGAACGCCACGACGCCGTAGCGCTCTGGGTCCTGCACGTGATAGGCGAACACTGTGGCACCGGAAGCCTTCGCATCGGCATCGGCCAGCAGGTGCACGAAGTCGTGGCCATAGAAAATGTTGTCCCCCAGCACCAGCGCGCTCTCCGAATTTCCTACGAATTTGTCCCCGATGATGAACGCCTGCGCGAGCCCGTCCGGACTGGCCTGTACCTCGTACTGCAGGTTGATGCCCCACTGGCTGCCGTCCCCCAGCAGCTGCTGGAAGCGCGGCGTGTCCTGCGGGGTACTGATGATCAGGATGTCGCGCATGCCACCCAGCATGAGCGTGCTGAGCGGGTAGTAGATCATCGGCTTGTCGTACACCGGCAGCAGCTGTTTGCTGATCGCCAGGGTCGCGGGATGCAGGCGCGTGCCCGAACCGCCGGCCAGGATGATGCCCTTGCGTTGCGTCGTCTTGGTCATGCTTTCTCTTCTCGTGGGATTCTTCAAAGGATTTCGCGCAGCATGCGCGCGACGCCTTCCTGCCAAGGCGGCAGGCGCAGTCCAAACGTGGTCTGAAGCTTGCTGGTGTCGAGGCGCGAGTTGTGCGGCCGCTTCGCCGGCGTCGGGAATGCGCTGGTCGGCACGGCCTCGACGGCATCGGGGCCGGCCTTGAGTTCGACGCCTGCCTGCTGCGCCATTTCGAGCACGAAGCGCGCGTAGCCGTACCACGTCGTCTCGCCGCCGGCGATCGCGTGATAGAGGCCGACCTTGGATGGATCCTGCAGCGTCGCGCGGATGGCGTGCGCCGTCACGTCGGCCAGCAGTTCCGCGCCGGTGGGTGCACCGAACTGGTCGTCGATGACGGTCAGCTTGTCGCGCTCCTTGGCCAGCCGCAGCATGGTCTTGGCGAAGTTGCCGCCGCGCGCGGCATACACCCAACTGGTGCGAAAGATCAGGTGCCTGGCGCAGTGCCGGGCCACCAGTTGCTCGCCTTCGAGCTTGGTGCTGCCGTAGACGCTGAGCGGGCCGGTCGCGTCGTCTTCCTTCCACGGCGTGGTGCCGCTGCCGTCGAAGACGTAGTCGGTCGAGTAATGCACCATCAGCGCGCCGATCTTCTGGGCCGCTTCGGCCACGACGCCGGGCGAGGTGGCGTTGAGCTTGCGCGCGAACTCGGGTTCGCTCTCGGCCTTGTCGACGGCGGTATGCGCCGCGGCATTGACGATCACGTCGGGACGCACCTTGAGCACCGTGTCGGCGAGCTCTTCGGGCCGGCTGAAGTCGGCGTGGAAATCGGTGCTGTCGAAGTCGAGCGCGACCAGTTCACCGAGCGGCGCCAGGCTGCGCTGCAGTTCCCAGCCGACCTGTCCGCCCTTGCCCAGCAGCAGCAGCTTCATGCCGCGGCCTTCGCGTCGTACTGCTTCTCGACCCACTCGCGGTACGCGCCGCTTTGCACGTTGCGTACCCATTCGCTGTTCGCGAGGTACCACTCGACCGTCTTGCGGATGCCGGTGTCGAAGGTTTCGGCGGGCTTCCAGCCGAGTTCGCGCTCGAGCTTGCGCGCGTCGATGGCGTAGCGGCGGTCGTGGCCGGGACGGTCGGTGACGTAGGTGATCTGTTCCTTGTACGGCTTGCCGTCGGCGCGGGGGCGCAGTTCGTCGAGCAGGGCGCACACGGTGTTGACGATCTCGATGTTGGGCTTCTCGTTCCAGCCGCCCACGTTGTAGGTCTCGCCGAGCTTGCCGGCTTCGAGCACACGGCGGATGGCGCTGCAGTGGTCCTTCACGTAGAGCCAGTCGCGCACCTGCATGCCGTCGCCGTACACGGGCAGGTTCTTGCCGGCCAGCGCGTTGACGATCATCAGGGGGATCAGCTTCTCGGGGAAGTGGAACGGGCCGTAGTTGTTGGAGCAGTTGGTGGTCAGCACCGGCAGGCCGTAGGTGTGGTGCCAGGCGCGCACGAGGTGGTCGCTGGCGGCCTTGCTGGCCGAATACGGGCTGTTGGGCTCGTACTTGTTCTCCTCGGTGAAGGCCGGGTCGGTCTTGGAGAGCGAGCCGTAGACCTCGTCGGTCGACACGTGCAGGAAGCGGAAGGCCGACTTCTGGTCGGCCGGCAGCACGCTCCAGAAGCCGCGCACCGATTCGAGCAGCCGGAAGGTGCCGAGCACGTTGGTCTGCACGAAGTCTTCGGGGCCGTGGATCGAGCGGTCCACATGCGACTCGGCGGCGAAGTTCACCACGGCACGGGGCCTGTGCTCGGCGAGCAGGCGGTCGATCAGGGCGCTGTCGCCGATGTCGCCCTGCACGAAGATGTGCTTCGGGTTGCCCTTGAGCGACGCGAGGGTCTCGAGGTTGCCGGCGTAGGTCAGCTTGTCGAGGTTCACGACGGGCTCGTCGCTGTTCGCGATCCAGTCGAGTACGAAATTGGCGCCAATGAAGCCAGCGCCGCCGGTAACCAAGATCATGGGGTCCCCTGAGTGTTGGAAGTCATCGCCTTGTGGCCATGAACCTTAACCCGCGATTATCCCATTGGGCCGAAGAGCAAAAACACAAGACGTTACCGCCAGCCTGTCGGTGCGTTTACAATGATTCTCGATACTGCAGGAGAGTGGGCCACCCTAGGTGGCCCTACCGAAGGCGCAAACTCCCATAAACGCTCAGGTAGGCCACCGAAGTCTTGGTACTTCGGCAAGGGGTCAGTACTGCATCAAATCAGAACGCCGTCTGGAGAGTCGCCACCATGCGTGGCGCACCGAAGGAGCAAATTCGTTGCAAGGGCGCAACGGATGAATCTCTCAGGTACCGAGGACAGGGGGAGCGGCAACTTGGACAGCGGTTGTCCGGTTGCTTACTATTAATCAAATAGTTCACACCCACCCGCCGTTCAAGCGCAGCACCTCAAAGGTACTTGAAATGCGCGTGATCGTTCTCGGCGCCGGCCTGCTCGGCGTGACCTCGGCTTACTACCTCCAGCAACTCGGCCACGAAGTGACCGTGATCGACCGGCAGGCCACCCCGGCCGCCGAAACCAGCTTCGCCAACGGCGGGCAGATCTCCGTCAGCCATGCAGAACCCTGGGCCAACCCCAGCGCGCCGCTGAAGGTGCTGCAATGGCTGGGCAAGGAAGACGCCCCCGCTGCTCTTCCGCATGCGCGCCGACATGCGCCAGTGGCTCTGGGGCCTGCAGTTCCTGCGCGAATGCACGCCGGCGCGCACCCGCCACAACATCGAGCAGATCGTTCGTCTGGGCACATACAGCCGCTCGATGTTGCAACAGTTGCGCCGCGACACCGGTCTCAGCTACGACCAGCGCACCCAGGGCATCCTCCACTTCTACACGACGCAGAAGGAGTTCGACGGCGCCCTCGAGCCCGCCGAGCAGATGCGCGCCCTGGGCTGCGAGCGCCAGGTCATCTCGGCCGACGAGGCCGTGAAGATCGAGCCCGCGCTCGCCCATATCCGCCCGAAGCTGGCCGGCGCCACCTACACGGCCGAGGACGAGTCCGGCGACGCCAACCGCTTCGCCCGCGAACTCGTCGGGCTGGCCGCCGCCGCAGGCGTCAAGTTCCTGATGAGCCACACCGTCACCGCGCTGCGCGAAGCCGGCGGCAGCATCGACCACGTCGAGGCCACCGACAGCGAAGGCCGCTTCCAGCGCATCCGCGGCGACGCCTTCGTGCTGGCGATGGGCTCGCTGAGCCCGCTGTACGCAGCGCCGCTGGGCATCCGGCTGCCGATCTACCCTGCGAAGGGCTATTCGGTGACGCTGCCTGTCAAGGACGCCTCGAAGGCGCACCAAGTCTCGCTGACCGACGATGAATTCAAGCTCGTCTTCTCGCGCTACACCTCGGCCTCGGGCGACCGCCTGCGCATCGCCGGCACGGCCGAGCTCAACGGCTACGACCGCGACCTGAACCGCGTGCGCTGCGAAGCCATCGTGCGCCGCGTCGAGGAGCTCTTCCCTGGCGCCGGCGACACCACCCAGGCCCAGTTCTGGACCGGCTTGCGCCCGGCCACGCCGAGCAACGTCCCGCTGATCGGCAAGACCAAGCTGCCGAACCTGTTCCTCAACTCGGGCCACGGCACCCTGGGCTGGACGCACGCCTGCGGCTCGGGCAAGTCGATCGCGCGGATCGTGAGCGGGCTGGAGCCGGAGGTCGATTTCGCGTTCACGGGGATGCCGGCGCCCAAGCCGCGCGTTCCGCAGCCCGCGCTGGGCTGACGAGCCGGCAATTCCTGGATCACGCCTTGAACGTGATCCAGGGCCGGAGCCGCACCGCGCAATGGATCAGCCCGGCGCGCTCCTGCGCGTCGATCACCTCGCCGATGGGCTTGTAGGCCTGCGGCGCCTCCTCGATCCGGCGCTCCTCGCGCAAGGTCACGCATTGCCAGCTGGCCTGGTGGTCGGCGGGCGCGGGCCGCATCGCGCGCACCTGCTGCCGACGCATCCGCCGGCCGGCGCCATGGCTGCATGACCAGAGCCAGTCTTCATGTCCGAGTCCGGAGGCCAGATACGAGTAGTCGCCCATCGAGCCGGGGATCAGCGCCAGGTCGCCCGCATTCGCCGGCGTCGCTCCCTTGCGGTGGATGTTCATACCGTGTTCCCGCAGCACGACGTTGTGCGGCACGTCCACCACCAGCTTCGACGACGTAGCGCCGAGCAGTTCGGCGAAATCCTTCCGCACCAGTTCGGCCAGGACAACCCGGTTTGCCCATGCATAGCGCGCCGCAACTCCCATGGCCTCCAGGTATTCGTCGGCCAGAGGGCCCGCCAGGCCATAGAGGCCGCTTTTCGGATGACGCAGCCCCTTGGGCCATTCGTCGCGGGCGCGGTCCATCCAGCGGCCGCCCACATGGAACCCGATGTCGCGCGAGCCGCTGTGGATCATCACGACCACGTCCCCTGCTTTCAGGCCGGCGCGATAGGCTTCATGGCGGTCCATCACATGGTCCACCACCTGCAGCTCCACGAAATGGTTGCCGCTTCCCGGCGTGCCCAGGCAGGGGTCGCGGAACACCTCGTGGCGGACGCCGGTGTAGGCCTCTGGAGCATGCCGCGCGCTGCCGCCGAATGTCGCCAGGCCGATGCAGGCGTCGAGCTCGGCCTGCAACCGGTCGCGGTCGCAGGAAGACCACAGCCCGCCGTTGCGCACCACCTCCAGGAAGGCCGACGGGCCTACGTCGAACAGCGCCCTGAACGCCGTCGTGTGCACCGGCACGTCGCGGCCGTTGTCGAGCAGGCTGCGCGTGAGCCGGTCGACCAGCCTCGTCTTGTGCGGAGCCACCTGGTCGAGCGTGAGCCCGGTGGTCAGCAGCCGCATGCCGCAGTTGATGTCGGTGCCCACCGCCGCGGGAATGACGAAATCGGGATCGGTCGCGACGACGCTGCCGACGGGCGCGACGGAGCCCGGGTGGAAGTCGGGCGTCGCGCAGGCCTTGCACACGCCCTTCTCGCCGTCGGGCGAGCGCACGCTGGCGAATGCCAGCAATTGGTTCACCGCCTTCTCTTCCAGAGGAAGGCTGGGCGGCAGGAGCACCGTGGCCTGCGAGGCCTCGTGGTGCAGGTGGTAGATGCCGTCGCGGTAGTCGACGGCGATGCCGGCGCGCGAAAAGGCACGCTGGAGTCTCGAGAAACGAAGGTCGCTCATGGCTGCTGTTCCATTGGGGAAACCGTGTCGGCTTCCTGCCTCGTCGCACTTTGCGTGGAGAGGCGAAAGAGATCGCCCGCGCTCGCTGACGATGCGCGGTTGGCTCTTTCTTGCAGCAGCAGAGATTCAAGAAAGCGGGCGGATTCTAGTGACGCATGCTTTCACCGGAAACCCGCCCGTCGCTTTTTTACGTCAGCCCCGAGTCAATCGGGCGCCCTGAAAACCGTCAACACCCCGGTATACCCATACAGATGGTGCCGCGCGATCTCGCCCGCGGCGAAGAAACCTACCAGCGGCACGTCGCCCAGCGCGTGGCGCACGATCTGCAGCTCCGCGCCCGGCGCGCCGAAGTGCGGGCCGCCGCGGCCGGAGCAGCTCACGTACACGGCCCCCGCGATGCGTCGCGCCGGATGCGGCGCGGCTTCGGCCTCGCCTGCCGCCACGGCACGGGCTGTGGCCAGCGTCTGCTCCTCGGGTTCGAGTTCTTCGCGGATTTCCGCGCAGATGCGCATCAGGTCGGCGCGCGCGGCCTGGGCGTTGCGGCGGCAGAAGGTCAGGCGCATGCCGGCTTCCGCGGTGTCGGCGATGGCGATGCCGCGCCGCGTGGGGTCGAGCCCGATGATGTGGCGCACGAGCACGTCGGCGCCCAGGTCGCCGGTGCGGCGGATGCCGTCGCTGCCGGCATCGGCCAGGCCGACGAGGGTGTTGCGCACCGCGTCGATGGCCTCCTGCGGGCGTTCGAGCGACACCTGCAGGTCGGCCAGCAGTACGTCGAGGGCGGGTTCGCCGTCGAGCTTGAGCAGCAGGTTGCCGTCGGCCTCGGTGATCTCGCGTTCGCGCACCGCGCCCGAGCGAAGCGGCTGGCAGCCCTGGGTGACGCGCGACACCAGCCGCACGCCCTCGCCGAAGACCACGCCCGAAAGCCCGCCCGAGAACACGCCGCCCGCCGCGCCGTGCCCGCGGATGTTGCCGTTCCCACCGACGGCGAACTGCAGCGCGCCGCCGCGTCCCGACGAGAGCCCGCCGAACAGGTAGCCCGTGTCGGTGCGCCCCGCCATCTCGCCGATCAGCTCGGCCAGGTCGGGCGTGGCGGGGTCGGCGTGCACCAGCGCCGTATGCGCCTCGAAGCCGCTCATCTCCGAATTGCCCAGCGGCGCGACGCCGGAAAACACACGGTATTGGTCGCTCGGCAGCGCGCAGAGCATCAGGGTCATGCCGGGTTCGTCGAAATACTCGGCGTTGTTGGCCGACACGCCGATGCCGACGGTGCCCGACCAGTCGGTCACCTCGGGCAGTTCGGCGCTCAGGTGGTCGAGGATGTCCTGCGCGTCGTTCGCGTAGTGGTCGGTGATGTAGAGCAGCCCCAGCGTGGGCGCGGAGGCGTAGTCGGGCAGCGCCATCTGCGCCCGCAGCTGGGCGAGCACGAGGCCCGCCGCCATTCGCCATTGCGGATGGGTGGCATGGCCGGAGGGAAACAACTTCATGATGCGTGCCAACCCGTTCTTCAGGAAATGGATGTGTGTATGACGTCAGCGTCGCGCGGAGGTTCGCTTGCGCGCGGCGGTCGACGCCTTCTTCTTCGCGGCCGGTGCCGCAGCCTTCTTCGCGGCAGGGGCGGGCTTGCGGGCCGCCGCCGGCTTGCTGCCGATGACCGAGCCGACCGCGTCGGCCAGCGGCTGGGCCATGGCCGGCACCTTCAGCTGGGCCGCGTCCTGCAGCGCCGTGCTGGCGATCTGCTGGAACTGTTCGGTGAGCGAACCCCACCACTGCATCGGATCGACCACGCCCGCGCCATCGGTCGACCCGGCTTTAGCCTTGGCCGCGGCCGGCTTGCGGCGCGGCCTGCTGGGAGCCGGTGCTTCTTCTTCAGGGGCCTCGTCCTCTTCCTCGATCTCCTCGAGCTCGGGCTCCGGGGCTGCCGCCGCCGCAGGTGCCGGCGCGGGGGCCATCGCGGCCGCCTGCCTGGTGAATGCACTGGCGATGTCTTCCATGCGCACGTTCATGCCGCGCAGCGTCGACAGCGTCATCTTCTGCACCTCCAGCGCCTGGATGGTGGCCTTGAGCGCATGTCCGTTCTGCTCGAGCCAGTACTGGACGGTCTTGAGTTCCTGGATGCGCTTGTCGACCTCCTCCACGCTCAGCGTGGGCGCCACCCAGCTCGCGATGCCCGGGATCGAACCGCTCCCCGACGCCGCGCCGCCGGCGAGGTTCTTCAGGAAGTCGAATCCGGGAACGAACTGGCTGAAGTCGAAGGGCTTGCTGGCGGTGCTCATGCGGGAGGTCTCCTGGGTGCTGGGTATGGGTTTTCTTGTGCTGCCAGCTTACTCCAAGCCTCCGGGCTTTTCGCGCCCTTTCGGGTCCGTCAGACTTCGCTTCGCACCTTGCTGAACACCTTCCAGAAAGCCGCGTCCTGCGAGGTCGCGAAGTTGATCCGCATCATGGTGCTCGGCGGCCGGCGGGCATGAAAAAGCGACCCGGGCGCCAGCAGGTAGCCCTGGTCGAGCATGCGCTGCGTGAGCGCGTCGGTGTCCACGCCGGTATCGACCCAGCCGAAGAGTCCCGCCGGCTCCGAGGCGAAGGTGCAGCCGTGCGCCATGGCCAGCTTCACCGCCCGCCCCCGCGCCCCGTCGAGCCGGATGCGCACGCGCTCGGAGTGCCGGCGCAGCTGCCCCTGGTCGATGCACCACGACAAGGCCCGCTCGAACAGCGTGGGCGAGGTCAGCGTGGCCAGCAGCTTGGTCTCGAGCAGCCGCTCCTTCAGGTCGGGCGGCGCGGCCAGGAAGCCGATGCGCCAGTTGGGCGCCAGGATCTTCGCGAAGCCGCTGACGTAGATGGTGCGCTGCAGCCCGTCGAGCGCGCTCAGCCGCGTGGCGTGCTCGGGCGCGAGGTGGCTGTAGGTGTCGTCCTCGACGATGTGGAAGTCGTATTCGTTGGCCAGCTTGAGCACGCGGTGCGCGCTGCCCGGCGTGAGGCTGTAGCCGGTGGGGTTGTGCAGCACGCTCACGCTGACGAAGAGCTTGGGGCTGTGCAGCTTGCAATATTGCGCCATCACTTCCAGGTCGGGCCCGTCGGCGCGGCGCGGCACCGGCAGGATGCGCATGCCCAGCGCCTCCAGCCGCGCGAACTCCAGCGCCCAGCCCGGCTCCTCGACCATCACCGGATCGCCCGCGCGCAGCAGCGTGCGGCTCACGATGTCCAGCGCATGCGTGGCGCCGACGGTGGTCACGATCTGGTCGGGCGAGGCCGGCACGTTGATGCCCACCAGCTTCTGCGAGAGGCTGCGCCGCAGGCTCATGTCGCCGGCAGGCTCGCCGTACTGCAGAGAGAGCTCCTGCAGCGCGGCTGTATTGGTCATGCGCCGCACGGCCGTCGGCATGAAGGTCGAGGCCATCCAGTCGGGCGGGAACACGCCCATGCCCGGCTGCGGCTTGTCGCTCGGGCGATGGAACATGCTGCGGATCAGCGAGCTGGCGTCGGCCGGCACGCGCGAGGCCATCATCTGCACCGCGATCGCGGCGGGCACGCCCATCACGCCGTTGGAGTCGGCGCCGTTGGCCGAGCGGGCGTCCTGCGCCGGGGCGGAGTCGCGAACGTAGAAGCCGCGCTGCCGCCGGGCCTCGACCAGCCCCTGCGCCAGCAGCTGGTCATAGGCCGCGACCACGGTGTACGGGCTCACGCCCTGCTGCCGCGCGCATTCGCGCACCGAGGGCAGGCGCGCGCCGGGCGGCAGCAGCCGGGTGCGGATGCGCTCGGCCAGGCGGTCGGCGAGCTGCCCCGTCAGCGACTGTGTGGAGGTGCGTGTGAGCATGCGTCGTCCGGGCTGTGCCGGTTTCCCTGGCTTCTGTGTCGAAGGGGTGACCAATACAGATTGGGTGATTGTTCGATCATCTGTACTGGAACTGTAATGGTCTCAAGTTTAGAGTGTGTGTCATGAACTGGCAAGAATTCACCGCGCTGCTGGTGCTGGCCACGGCGATGAGCTTCTCGCCCGGCCCCAACACCACGCTTTCCACCGCCTTGGCGGCCAACGGCGGCCTGCCGCGCGCCATGCGCTTCGTGGTCGCGGTGCCGGTGGGCTGGACGCTGCTGCTGGCGCTGTGCGCCGCGGGCATCGGCGCGCTGGTGGTGGCGGTGCCTTCGCTGCGGCTGGCCATCAAGGCGCTGGGCATCGGCTATTTGCTGTGGCTCGCGTACAAGCTCAGCGGGAGCGCCACGCTCGGCAGGGCCGACGGCAAGAGCCTGTCGGTGGGCTTTGGCCAGGGCGTGATGCTGCAGTTCGTGAACATCAAGGCCTGGCTGCTGGCGCTCACGCTGGTGGCCGGCTGGATCGCCGGGCAGCCCGATGCGCTGCACCGCTTCGCGATCGTGGCGCCGGTGATGCTGGCCTATGCCTTCGTCAGCAACTTCGCCTATGCGCTGGTCGGCGCCATGCTGCGCGACTGGCTGGCCAAGGGCTCGCGGCTGCTGTGGTTCAACCGCGCAATGGGGCTCGTGCTCGTGCTCACCGCCTGGTGGATGGCGGGCGTATGAGATCGGCTCACCCCCAGGCTTCGCGCACTTCGTGTCGCTTCGCCAACCCCCTTGCAGGGGGCAATACCAGCGGCCCGGCCGAGCCGGTTCCGCGGTATTCCCCGACGGCGCACCGCCCGGTTTCAGCGGCACCTTTCTCCGGGAGGTCGCCGACATGAAGAACATCAAGGACGAAACTCTCGGCATGTGGCTGGGCGTGGTGGGTGTGGCGATGTTCGCCATCACGCTGCCGATGACGCGCCTGGCCACCGGCTCGCAGGATGCGCCGCAGCTGTCGCCGTGGTTCGTCACCCTCGGGCGGGCCGCGCTGGCGGGCGTGCTGTCGGCCGTCTTCCTGCTGGTCACGCGCTCGCCGCGCCCGGCTCCACATCAGTGGAAGCCGCTGGGAATAGCGGTGCTGGGCAACGCCATCGGGTTCCCGCTGCTGCTGGCCTACGCGCTGCGCGTGGTCACGGCCAGCCATGCGGCGGTGGTGACCGCCCTGCTGCCGCTGGTCACGGCCGCCGTCGCAGCCTGGGTGCTGCACCAGCGCGCGCGGCTGGGCTTCTGGCTCTGCGCCGTCGCGGGTAGCCTGCTGGTGGTGGTGTTCTCGGTGCTGCGCGCGAGCCAGGGCGGACACGGCTTCGGCTTCGAGTGGGCCGACCTGCTGCTGGTGGGCGCGGTCATCGCCGCCTCCCTGGGCTACATCTACGGCGCGCAGGTCACGCCTTCGCTGGGCGCCGAGCGCGTGATCTGCTGGGTGTGCGTGATGGCGCTGCCCGTCACGCTGCCGGCCACGCTCGCGCTGTGGCCCACGCAGCCGATCGCCACCGCATCCTGGCTGGGCTTCGTCTACGTCGGCATGTTCTCGATGTGGATCGGCTTCTTCGCCTGGTACCGCGGCCTGGCCCTGGGCGGCGCGCTGCGCGTGAGCCAGACGCAGCTGCTGCAGCCCTTCCTGTCGATCCTGGCCTCGATCCCGATCCTGGGCGAGCCGCTGGACGTGGTCACGCTGGCCTTCGCTGTCGCCGTGGTGGCCACGGTGGTCATCGGCAAGCGCCTGTCGCAGCCGCCGGCCGCTTCGGCCGCTTCGGCCACAGCGCCGCTGCCCGCCGGCGCAGTCCGTACGGGAAGGAGCCGCTGATGTTCAGCCACGTCACCGTCGGCTGCTCCGACCTGCCGCGCGCCGCCGCCTTCTACGACGCGCTGCTCGCCCCGCTCGGGCTCGAGCGCCGCCCGGTCACGCCCGACGGCGGCCCCGCGGCGGCCTGCTGGATCGTGCCGGGGCAGGCGCTGCCGCGCTTCTACGCGTACATCCCGCTGGATGGCGAACCCGCCAGCGTCGGCAACGGCAGCATGGTCGCGTTCCGCGCGGCCACGGCCGACGCCGTGAACGCCGCCCACGAGGCGGCCCTGCGCCATGGCGGCCGCGACGACGGCCCGCCCGGCCCACGCCCACGCTACGGCCATGGCTATTACGGCGCCTACCTGCGCGACCCCGACGGCAACAAAATCCATGTCGCATACCGTGGCGACATCGCGGCGGACTGAATCCCGCCTCCGCCTGTACCCTCATTCATCCGAACCTCACCTCACGCCTGAAAGAAGAAAGCCATGAACTGGAAACTCGCCGCCCGCGCCGCCAAGATGAATCCCTCGGTGCTGCGTGAAATCCTCAAGGTCACCGAGCGCCCCGGCATCATCAGCCTCGCCGGCGGCCTTCCCTCGCCCAAGACCTTCCCGATCCAGGCTTTCGCCGACGCCTGCGCCGAAGTGCTGCACAACGACGGCCAGGCCGCGCTGCAGTACGCGGCCAGCGAAGGCTACGCGCCGCTGCGCCAGGCGGTCGCCGACATGCTGCCGTGGGACGTCGACGCTTCGCAGGTGCTCATCACCACCGGCTCGCAGCAAGGCCTCGACCTGGTGGCCAAGGTGCTGATCGATCCGGGCAGCAAGGTGCTGGTGGAGACGCCCACCTACCTCGGCGCACTGCAGGCCTTCGGCCCGATGGAACCGCACCCGGTGGGGGTGGCCAGCGACGACGAGGGCGTGCTCGTCGACGACCTCGTGGCCAAGGCGAAGGACGCGCGCTTCATCTACCTGCTGCCCAACTTCCAGAATCCCACCGGCCGCACCATGACGGAAGAGCGCCGCGCCGCCGTCTCGGCCGCCGCTGCCGCCGCCGGCCTGCCCATCGTGGAAGACAACCCTTACGGCGAACTCTGGTTCGACGAAGCCCCGCCGCTGCCGCTGGCCGCGCGCAACCCCGAGGGCGTGATCTACCTCGGCTCGTTCTCGAAGGTGCTGGCCCCCGGCCTGCGACTGGGCTTCCTGGTGGCGCCCAAGTCCATCTACCCGAAGCTGCTGCAGGCCAAGCAGGCCGTCGACCTGCACACGCCGATCTTCACGCAGCGCATGGTCTCGGCGGTGATGAAGGACGGGTTCCTGGACCGCCATGTGCCCACCATCCGCGCCCTCTACAAGCGTCAGCGCGACGCGATGATGGCCGCGCTCAAGCGCGAGATGGCGGGCCTGGACGTGAAGTTCAACGCGCCCAAGGGCGGCATGTTCCTGTGGGCGCGCCTGCCCGAAGGCGTGGACACCGTGAAGCTGCTGCCCAAGGCGGTGGAGCGCAACGTGGCCTTCGTGCCCGGCGCGCCCTTCTACGCCGGCGAAGGCGATCCGCGCACGCTGCGCCTGTCGTTCGTGACTGCCAGCGTGGAAGAGATCGACACCGCCATCGCCGCGCTGGCGCAGACCCTGCGCGAAGAGCTGGTGCTGCTCGGCGACAAGACGCCGGCCGTGGCGCAGGCTTGAAACCACACATCAGGAGCCACCCGTGATCGGCCTCGCGACGCTCTCGCTCTTCCTGCTCGCGGTCCTGGCGCTGTTCCTGTCGCCGGGCCCGAACATGGCTTTCGTGCTCTCGCACGGCGTGGCCCATGGTCCGCGCGGCGGGTTCGCGGCGGCCATCGGCATCTCGGCGGCCGACCTCGTGCATACGCTGTTCGCCGCCACCGGCGTCACCGCGCTGGTGGCAGCGTGGCCGCCATCGTTCGACGTGCTGCGCTACGCGGGCGCGCTGTACCTGGTGTGGCTCGCGGTGCAGGCGCTGCGAGGCGGCGGCGGCCTTCGCACGGGCGCTCAGGCGCAGCCCGCCGGCTTCGGCCGCATCGTGCGCATGGCGCTGCTGAACAACCTCGTCAATCCGAAGGCGCTGCTGTTCTTCATGGTGTTCCTGCCGCAGTTCGTCGACCCGGCGCGCGGGCAGCGTGCCGCTGCAGCTGATGCAGCTCGGCGTGGTGCTGTCGATGGCGGCGCTGGCTTTCAACACGCTGCTGGGCGCTTGCAGCGGCCAGATCGGACGCTGGCTGCACAAACGCCCCGGCGCGGCGCGCTTCCAGAGCGGCCTGCTCGCGGCCGTGATGCTGGGGCTGGCCGTGCGGGCTGCTGTTCCTCGACCGTCCCTCGCCGCGCTGAAGCAAGCAGGCAGGCAGGGTCGGCAAAGAACCGACAACGGAAGAAAGAAAGAAAAAGACATGCTCAACATCTGGGGCCGCATCAGCTCGATCAACGTCCGCAAGGTGGTGTGGTGCGCGCAGGAGCTCGGGCTCGACTTCCAGCGCACCGAGGCCGGCGGCAAGTTCGGCGTGGTGCAGACGCCCGAATACCTCGCGCTCAATCCGAACGCGATGGTGCCCACCATCGACGACGGCGAGGGCGCCGAGCGCGTGACGCTGTGGGAGTCGAACGTGATCGTGCGCTACCTCTGCGCGAAGCATTCGCACGGCAACCTGTACCCGGCGGAGCTGCCCGCGCGCTTCGACGCCGAGCGCTGGATGGACTGGCAGCAGACCACGCTCAACCGCGCGAGCCGCGACGCCTTCGTCCAGTGGGTGCGCACGCCGCCCTCGGAGCGCCAGCCCGCGCTCATCGAGGCATCGGTGCGCGACAGCGAAGCGCTGTTTGCAATGCTCGACGCGCACCTCGCGCGCCAGCCCTACATGGCCGGCGAGCGCTTCACCATGGCCGACATCCCCATCGGCTGCGAAGCGCACCGCTGGTTCGGCCTGCCCGGCGCCGAATACCGCCGGCCGAGCTGGCCGAACGTGGAGCGCTGGTACTCGGAATTGCTCTCCCGCCCGGGCACGCGCGGCGTGCTCGACTTATCCCTCGAATGAACCCGATGAAATCCCGCCCCTTCAAGCAAGTCGACGTCTTCACCGCCACCGCCTACTACGGCAACCCGCTCGCGGTGGTGATCGACGGCCAGGACCTCGACGACGCCGCGATGCAGCGCTTCGCGCAGTGGACCAACCTGTCGGAAACGACCTTCCTGCTGCCGCCCACCGACCCGGCCGCCGACTACCGCGTGCGCATCTTCACGCCCGGCGGCGAGCTGCCCTTCGCGGGGCACCCGACCATCGGCAGCTGCCACGCATGGCTGGAGGCCGGCGGCAAGCCCAAGGCGGCGGGCATGGTGGTGCAGCAGTGCGGCGCGGGCCTGGTGCCGCTGCGCCGCGACGGCAGCCGCCTGGCCTTCGCCGCGCCGCCGCTCAAGCGCAGCGCGCCCAGCCCGGCGCTGCTGGCCAAGGTGGCGGGCGCGCTGGGCCTGAAGGCGCAGCAGGTGATTGCGGCGCAGGTGCTCGACAACGGCCCCGTCTGGTTCGGCCTGCTCGTGAACGACGCCGACGCGGTGCTGGCGCTGCAGCCCGACCACCGCGCGCTGAAGGAGCTGGGCGTGAAGGCCGGCGTCGCGGGCGTGCCCGCGGCACACGACACCTCGCTGCTCATCGGCCGCTCGAACCGCGAGGCCCGCGCCTTCGGCAACCGGCCCGCAGTGCCGAACGAGGACGGCACCCGCATCGACCTGGAAGTGCGCGCCTTCGCCGAGCCCATCGGCGTGCAGGAAGACCCGGTCACCGGCAGCCTCAACGCAAGCCTCGCAGAATGGCTGATCGCCGACGGCCACATGCCCGAGCGCTACCTCGCGGCGCAGGGCCAGTGCCTGGGCCGCGCGGGCCGCGTCTACATCGAGCGCGACGCTGAAGGAAAGATCTGGGTCGGCGGCGACGCCGTGACCTGCGTGGACGGAAGCGTCACGCTCTGACCCCCTGGAGGAAGGCATCGCACCATGCACGCGCAGCTCGACCATCTCGTGATTGCCGCCGCCTCGCTCGCGCAGGGCGTGTCCTGGTGCGAGAAGACGCTCGGCGTCACCCCGGCGCCGGGCGGCTCGCATCCGCTGATGGGCACGCACAACCGCCTGCTGAACATCTCGGGCGATGCCTTTCCCGCCGCCTACGCGGAGATCATCGCGATCGAGCCGGGCAAGGAGCCCTCGCGCCCCAAGACTCGACGCTGGTTCGACCTGGACGACGCGGTGCTGCAGGCCGACCTCGCAAGGCACGGCCCGAGGCTGATCCATTTCGTCGCCCGCGTGCCCGACGCACAGGCGGCGATCCGCGCGCTCGCTCGCGAGGAGCATTCGCACATCGACCGCGGCCGGCTGCTCGACGCCTCGCGCGACACGCCGGCCGGCCGGCTCGAATGGCAGATCACCGTGCGCGACGACGGCCAGCGGCTCTTCTACGGCACGCTGCCCACGCTGATCCAGTGGGGCGCGGTGCATCCCACCGATTCCATGCCCGCGTCGGGCCTCATGCTGCGCTCGCTGCGCGCCGTTCATCCGCGCGCGCCGGCGCTGTCGGCAGCGCTGTCGGCCATCGGCATGACGGGCCTGGAGATCGAGGCGGGGCCGCCCAACCTGGTTGCCGTGCTCGACACGCCGCGCGGCAGCGTCACCCTCGAATCACAAGGACTCTGACATGCTGAGCTTCGCCGAGATCGCCCTCTTCGCGTTCGCCTCGCTGCTGCTGGCGCTCACGCCGGGGCCGAACATGATCTATTGCGTCTCGCGCACGCTGGTGCAGGGCCGGCGCGCGGGTCTCATCTCGCTGGGCGGCGTGCTGCTGGCCTTCCTGGTGCACCTGTTCGCGGCGGCGCTCGGGCTCACCGCGTTGCTGCTGGCGGTGCCGCTCGCGTTCGACGCCATCCGCATCGCGGGCGCGGCCTACCTGTTGTGGCTCGCGTGGCAGGCGGTGAAGCCTGGCGGCAGCGCGCCCTTCGAGGCCCGCGCGCTGCCGGCCGATCCGCCGGGCAAGCTGTTCCGCATGGGCTTTCTCACGAACCTGCTGAACCCGAAGGTGGCGATGTTCTATCTCTCGTTCTTTCCGCAGTTCATCCACCCCGAGCGCGGCTCGGTGCTGCTGCAGAGCATGCAGCTGGGCATCGCGCAGATGACGGCCAGCGCGCTGGTCAACACGGTGATGATCGTCGGCGCCGCCGGCATCACGGCCGTGCTGTCGCAAAGCGCCGGCTGGCTGCGCGCGCAGCGCTACGTGATGGGCAGCGTGCTCGCCGCGCTGGCCGTTCGGGTGGCGCTGACCGAACGCAAATAAGAAGCAGGGAAAGAGCCTGGAGATCCGATGAGATTCACCCGCGAAGAAATCGAAGCCGCCCGGCGCACCGTGCACGCGGCCATGCCGCCCACGCCGCAGTACGCCTGGCCGCTCCTGTCGCAGCGCCTGGGCGCCACCGTGTGGGCCAAGCACGAGAACCACACGCCGGCCGGCGCCTTCAAGATCCGCGGCGGCCTGACCTACTTCGAGACGCTGGCGCGCGAGCAGCCGGCGGTGCGCCACGCCATCAGCGCCACGCGCGGCAACCACGGCCAGTCGGTCGGCTTCGCGGCGCGGCGCCACGGGCTGGGCGCGACCATCGTGGTGCCGCACGGCAACTCGACCGAGAAGAACGCCGCGATGCGCGCGCTGGGCGTCACGCTGATCGAGCACGGCGGCGACTTCCAGGCGGCCTCCGAGCACGCGGCCGCATTGGCCGAGCGCGACGGCCTGCACCGCGTGCCCTCGTTCCACCGCGAGCTGGTGCGCGGCGTCTCGACGGCGTATGTCGAATTCTTCGAGGCGCTCTCGGCCGCGCCGCCCGACGTGCTGTTCGTGCCCATCGGCCTGGGCTCGGGCTTTGCCGCGGCGGCAGCGGCGCGCGCGTACTGCGGCGTGTCGACGAAGCTCATCGGCGTGGTGTCGGCGCACGCCACCGCCTATCGCGATTCCTTCCGCGCGGGCAAGCCGGTCGAGTCGCCCGTCACCACGCGGCTGGCCGACGGCATGGCCTGCCGGGTGCCGGTGCCCGAGTCGGTGGAGGTGATATTGCGCGAGGCCGACGACGTGGTCACGGTCACCGACGACGAGGTCGCGCAGTCCATGCGCATCCTCTTCAGCGACACGCACAACGTTGCCGAGGGCGCCGGCGCAGCCGCGCTGGCCGCCGCGCTTCAGCAGCAGGAGCGCTGGCGCGGCAGGACGGTGGGCGTGTGCGTGAGCGGCGGCAATGTCGACTCCGACATGTTCGCCGGGGTGCTGGCCGCCTGATCGTCAATCAGGGAAGAGGCCCGGTGTTGGCCGTGTCCAGCGGCAGCCGCGACACCTCTTCCAGCAGCAGCGCGAGCTGCCGCGCCGCGGCATCGATCACCGCCTGCCCATGCGCCGCCGTGGCTGCGGCCGCGTTGCCCGCGGCGCCGTGGGGGTTGTAGTCCTCGATGGCCCAGCCGAGCTTGGCGCTCTTGCCGTTGCCCAGGATCGCGTAGTCGGCCGCACGCTGGCGCGAGGTGGAGTCGAAATCGCGCGCCTCGCCCATGCGCACCAGCTGCGGCGCCAGCGCCAGCATCATCGACGTCTCGATCTCGCCAGCGTGCACGCCGAAGCGGTGCTCATGCGCGCTGAACTGCGCGCCCGCGTCGCCCAGCGGCAGGTTGAACCAGCTCACGCTGTAGACGATGAGCCCGTGCTCGGCGCGCAGCTCGCGCGCCACGATGTCCATCGCGCCCACGTGGCCGCCGTGTGCATTGAAGAGCACCAGCTTCTTCACGCCCGCGCGCGCCACGCCCGCGCCGATTTCCTTCCACATGCGGATCAGCGTCTCGGCCGACAGCGTGAGCGTGCCCGCGAAGCGCGCGTGCTCGGGGCTCAGGCCGATCTGCTGGGTCGGCAGGAAGAGCACCGGCAGCGACGCCGGCAGCAGCGGCAGCGAGGCGGTGACGATCCCGTCGGCCAGCACCGTATCGACGCCCAGCGGCAGGTGCGGGCCGTGCTGCTCGGTCGCGCCCAGCGGCAGCACCGCGACGGTGGCCGCCGCGTCGAGCGACGCGAAGTCGCGCGTGGTGAGCTGCGACCAGAAGCGGGGCAGCAACGAGGGCGAGGGCGAGGGCGAGGGAGAAGACGAAGGCGATGGGGCCTGGGGAGCGTTCATCACGCGATCTTAGGCCGGGGCCGGGTCGAGCGGACGCGGGGTCCGTGGGCGTCTGTCCGACAAAAGCGATCAGCGCAGGCGTCCAAAACGCGAATCTGTTCACACATACAACCGAATCCTCAGTCTTTTGTTTGCCCTTGTTAACAATGATGTCTAAAGTGATTCAAGTCTTGAGAGTTTGAGTTCCGAGGTCGCCGTCCTGTCACGCGGCACCCCCGGTTCTTGCGGCGGCGTCATGGGTCGCCCGGGACCGTTTTTCGGATTTCCAAGGGAGCACGGTGTTCATCCAGAAGAAAAAAACTGGAGGCACGGTCATGGCTGCGCGCAAACCTGCGCTCGCCTGGCCGTTGCCTCTTCGCCTGATAGCGCGGAACGCGCAAAGAATTCCCCTTCTGCCACTGCCTTTGCCGCTGGCATGCACGCTGGCCTTCGGTGCGCCGGCGGCGCTTTCGCAGCCGGCGCCGACCGCCCCGGCTGCGCAAGTCGGGCAGGGCACGGCATCGTCCTATGACGCGAGCCGGCACGACGCGCTGATCGTCGCGCGCCGCGAAGGCCGCATCGGCGCGGCCGAGGCGCTGGGCCAGCTGCAGGCATGGCTCGCACTGCCGCTCGGCGACGATGCGCGCCGCCGCGTGGCCTCCGATGCGGTCGCAATCGCCTCGGCCGATGGCCGCTACGCCGAAGCGGTTGCACTGGGCCGCCAGGCCACGCCGTCGAAGCTGGCCGACCACGCTCTGGCCCCGCTCGCGCTGGCGGCACGGCGAGTCCACGACTCCGGCCTGCAGGGCGAGGTCTTCGGCGTGTGGCGCGCCCGGCAGCCCGACGCGCGGGAGCCACGCATCCACGAAGCCTGGTGGCGCATCGAAAGCGGCGACATCGCCGGCGCAAAGGCGCTGTACCGCGCGCTGTCGCAGCCCGCACCCACGCATGTCGACGACCGCGTCGCGTTGCTGGAACTGCTCGGCGCCATCGCGCGCGCCGACAACGACCTGCTGCGGGCGCTCGGCGCCTACACCGAGGCCGGCGCGCTGCAGCCCGGGCGCCTCGACCTCCGGCGCGAGGCCGACTTCCTGCTCGCGGCCAGCGGCGCCGCATCCAGCGCCTTCGAGAACGCGGAGGCGGCCGAGCGGGCCACGCCGGGCAGCTTCTCGCCGCTGGCGCTTTCCACCCTGCAGCAGGAAGCGCTCGCGCAGCGGCTGCGCTGGGCGATCCGCGCGCGCGACCAGCGCCTGGGCGCGGAGCGGGTGACCGCGCTCGACCGGGTGCTGGCCGACCAGCAGGCCGCGCTGGCCCGGGTCGACGCGGCAGCCCCGAAGGCCGAGCCCGGCGACGCCGATGCATGGCGCACGGTGCGGGTGCGGCTGCAGTCCGACCGCCTGCTGGCGCTGGTCGAGCGCGGCCGGCCGGCCGATGCCATCGCGCTCTACGAGGCCCTGCACGCAGCGGGCGCGGATATCCCCTCCTACGGCCTGCAGGCAGCGGCCCGCGCGTTCGCGCAGGAGCGTCGCTCCATCGACGCCGTCCCGCTCTACGAGGCCGCCATGGCCAAGGCGGGCGCCGAGCTGCCGGTGCCCGACGAGGTTCACTACGGGCTGGTCTACGCCTACCTGGACGTGGGCCGCTTCGCCGACGCCGAGGCATTGCTGGCCCGGCTGGAGGCCGCCACGCCCGCACAGCTGCGCCTCGCGCCCGAGGCCGGACGGCCGAACGGCGACTACTCCGAGGTCAGCGGCCTGCGCGGCCTGGTCCAGCTCTATTCCGACCGACCGGCACTCGCGCAGCGCAGCTTCTCGGCGCTGACGCGGGAGGCGCCGATGAACGCCGGCTACGCGCACGGCGCGGCCCTCACCGAGCGGCTGCGCGAGCATCCCGAGGCGGCGGTGGCGCGCTACGAGGCGCTGGCGGCCGATTCGCCCTACGACACCGGCGCGCGCATCGGCCACGTCGAGGCACTGCTCGACGCGGACGAGTTCGCCGAGGCCCGCCGGCGCGCCGAATCGCTCGCGGCCGACCTGCCCGAGTCGGTGCAGGTGCGCGAGATCGAGCGCAAGCGGCGTGCCCTCGTCGGCCCGAGGCTCGACGTGGATGCCGAGGCGTCCGCGGGCGGCGCGGCCATCGCCAACCGCGAATGGCGCATCGACAGCCGGCTCAGCTCCGGCCTCGTCGACGACCGCTGGCGCGTGTTCTACGAGCAGACGCTGGGACGCGGCAGCACCGACCTCGGCAACGCGAACTGGGCGCGCGGCGGCCTCGGCTTGAGTTGGCAGCAGGGGCGCTGGCTGGCCGAGGGCATCGTTCAGCACGCGAACAGCGGGCCCTACCGCAACAGCGTGGCCGGCCGGCTCGACTACCGCGCGGGCGACGCGTGGCGGCTGTCGGTCACCTACGACGGCGACAGCCGGGAACTGCCCTGGAAGGCGCGCGTGGCCGGCATCGGCGCGCACGAGCTCGGCGCGAGCGTGGGCTACGTGGTCGACGAGTCGCGCCTCTTCGAGCTGAAGTGGCAGCAGCTCGATTTCAGCGACGGCAACCGGCGCGACGGCCTCGACGCCAGCTGGCGCGAGCGCTGGATCAGCACGCCGGCCTTCCAGCTCGAGACCCGCCTCGGCGCCGGCGCGAGCCGCGGCCGCGCGGTAGATGCGCCCTACTTCAACCCGTCGAGCGACTCCAGCGTGCAGCTCGGCGTGCGCGCGCAGTGGCTCAACTGGAAGCGCGACGACCGGCAGTTCTTCCAAGCCCTTGAGCTCGCCGGCGGCAGCTACCGGCAGGCCGGCTTCGGCAGCGGACCGATGTGGAGCCTGCGCTACGAGCACCGCTGGAACTTCGGGCCGCGGCTCACGCTGCGCTACGGCGCATTCGTCTCCGGCCATCCCTACGACGGCGTGCACGAACGACAGCGCGGCGTCTTCCTGAACCTCTCCACACCCCTGCAGTGATGCGAACGACGAAGAAGAACACCCCCCTCGCCTTGCTGCGCGCGGCGCTCCCGTGGCTGATGCTGCTGACCCTCTCGCTGCCGGTGCTCGCGCAGCCGCTGCCGCCCGCCGACCCCGACGACGGCGTGAGCTTTCGCGTGATCTCCTTTCACGACATCCGCGCCAAGGTGCGCGAGAGCTTCGAGGCCTCGCCCGACGAGACCGCCATGGACGAACACACCTTCGCCGGCGTGCTCGCCTGGCTGCAGTACAACGACTATCACCCGGTGAGCCTGCAGCAGATCGTCGATGCGCGCTCGGGCGGCAAGCCGCTGCCGCCCAAGCCCGTGCTGCTGACCTTCGACGACGGCTACCGCAGCGCCTACACCAAGGTGTTTCCGCTGCTCAGGCGCTACAACTACCCGGCGCTGATGGCGCTGGTGACCAGCTGGCTCGAAGTGCCCGAAGGCCGTCAGGTGCACTGGGGCGACAAGCCCGCGCCGCGCGAGAACTTCCTGCTGTGGAGCGAAGCCGCCGAGATGGCGCGATCGGGCCTCGTCGAGTTCGCGAGCCACAGCGACGCGATGCACACCGGCACCGTCGCCAACCCGCAGGGCAACATGCTGCCGGCCGCGGCCACGCACCGCTACGACCCGCAGACCGGCCGCTACGAGGACGACGAGGCCTACGTGCGGCGCATCGAGGACGACCTGCGCCGCAGCCGCGAGCTCATCGAGCAGCGCACCGGCGCGAAGGTGCGCTCGATGGTGTGGCCCTACGGCGCCTACAACACCGCCGCGCTCGAGGCGTCGAGGCGCGCCGGCATGCCGATCACCTTCACGCTGGACGACGGCCCCAACTCGGCCGCCGTGCCGCTCTCGCGCATCCGACGCGCGCTGGCGGCCTACGACAACGAGGCGCCCTCGTTCGACCGGATGCTGCGCAGCCCCGTGGGCGGCGAGGAGCGGCCGGTCAACCGCGTGATGCACGTGGACCTCGACTACGTGTACGACCCCGACCCGGCCCAGCAGGAGCGCAACCTCTCGAAGCTGATCGACCGCGTGGCCGCCGTGCGCCCGCGCGCGGTGTTCCTGCAGGCCTATGCCGACCCCGACGGCGACGGCGTGGCCGATGCGCTGTACTTCCCCAACCGCCACCTGCCGATGCGCGCCGACCTGTTCGGCCGCGCGGCCTGGCAGCTGCGCAGCCGCGCCGGCGTGAAGGTCTACGCCTGGATGCCGGTGACGGCTTTCAGGCTGCCGGCATCGAACCCGCTCGCCACGCACACCGTGAAGGCACAGGACGGCGCGACGCACGCCGACCGCTATCACCGCCTCACGCCCTTCGACCCCGCGGTGCGAGCGCTGGTCGGCGACATCTACGAGGACCTGGGCCGCCACGCCTTCTTCGAGGGCCTGCTGTTCCACGACGACGCGATGCTTTCCGACGACGAGGACGCGAGCCCCGGCGCGCTGGCCACGTATGCGAAATGGGGCCTACCGGCCGACGTCGCCGCGATCCGCGCGAACCCCGAGCTGGCGGCGCGCTGGACCACGGCCAAGACGCGCTACCTGATCGAGTTCACCCGGGAGCTCGCCGCGCGCACCGGCGCCTGGCGGCCCATGCTGGAGACCGCGCGCAACCTCTACGCCCGGCCGGTGCTCGAGCCCCAGGCCGAGCAGTGGTTCGCGCAGAACTACGAGGCCTCGCTCGCCGCCTACGACTACGTCGCGCTGATGGCCATGCCGCGCATGGAGCGCGAAGCCGACGCCGACGGCTGGCTCGCGCGACTGGCCAGGCACGCCGCCGACACGCCGCGCGGCCTCGACGGCACGGTGTTCGAACTGCAGGCGCGCGACTGGCGCACCGGCAAGCCCGTGCCCGATGCCGAACTCGCGCGCCAGTGGACGCTGCTGCAGCGCGCCGGCGTGCGCCACCTGGGCTACTACCCCGACGACTTCCTGAACGACCAGCCGGGGCTGGACACCGTGCGCCGCGCGATCTCGGTGCGCACGCTGCTGCCGCGCGCCCTGGGCCCGGCAGCGGCCGCGCAAGTGCCTGCGCAAACCGCGCCGAAGGAACGTCCGCAATGAGCACGACCACCCAGTTCCTGGCGCAGACGCTGCCCTCGCTGCTGTTCGGCTTCGTCTTCTACTACCCGTTCTTCATGGCCTACGTGTGGATGGCGGGCGGCCTCTCGCATGCGATGGTGTTCGAGCGCAAGCGCGACGTGGACGTCAATCCGCTCGACCTGCTGCCGTCGCGCCCGCTGGTCACGGTGGTGGTGCCCTGCTTCAACGAGGCGCCGCACCTGCGCGAGGTGATCGAGCAGCTGATGCGCACGCGCTATCCCTACTGCGAGGTCATCGCGGTGAACGACGGCAGCACCGACGGCACCGGCGAACTGCTCGACCAGATGACGCAGGAGTACGGCCGCCTGCGCGTGATCCACAACGCGAGCAACCAGGGCAAGGCCGTGGGCCTGAACACCGCCTGCCAGCTCGCGCGCGGCGAGTACATCCTGGGCATCGACGGCGACGCGCTGATCGACGAGGACGCCATCGCATGGATGCTGCTGCCGATGCTGGCTTCGGAGCGCATCGGCGCGGTCACAGGCAACCCGCGCATCCGCACGCGCACCACGCTGCTGGGGCGCATGCAGGTGGGCGAGTTCTCCTCGATCATCGGCCTCATCAAGCGCTCGCAGCAGCTGGCGGGCACGCTCTTCACCGTGTCGGGCGTGATCGCCATGTTCCGGCGCCGCGCGGTGATCGACGTGGGCTTCTGGAGCCCCGACGTGCTCACCGAGGACATCGACATGAGCTGGAAGCTGCAGATCGCCGGCTGGCAGCTGCGCTTCGAGCCGCGCGCGCTGTGCTGGATATTGATGCCCGAGACCTTGCGCGGTCTCTGGAAGCAGCGCCTGCGCTGGGCCGTCGGCGGCATCCAGACCATGCTGCGCTGCACCTCGCACATCCTGCGGCCGCGTCACTGGCGCATGTGGCCCGTGTATTTCGAGTACATGACGAGCGTCTTCTGGGCCTACGCGATGGCGCTGGTGCTCGTCGTGAGCCTGGTGCGGCCCTTCCTGCCGCACGACTCGTCCTGGCACTCGGCGCTGCTGCCGCACTGGCAGGGCACGCTGCTGGCGATGACCTGCATCCTGCAGATGCTGCTGAGCCTGTGGATCGACCGCCGCTACGACCGCGACCTGATGCGCTACTTCGGCGGGACGATCTGGTATCCGATCGCCTTCTGGACCATCACGATGGCCACCACCGTCATCGCCGTTCCCAAAGCCCTGATACGCCGCCGGGGCAAACGCGCGGTGTGGACCAGCCCCGACCGAGGAGTCTCCGATGTCCCATGAATCCGTCTTCCCCTCCAGCTATCTGCCCGACGCGCACGACGACGCCGAGCCGCCGCGCCGCCGCCGCTCCTGGGGGCAGCCGCCGGTGGACGAGCCGATCATCGACGCCGCGCGCATTCCGCTGCGCGCCTTCGGCAGCGGCCGCTCGCCGCAGCGCGCGCTGGCCATGTACCTGTGGCTGCGCCTGCTGCGCCCCGCCGTCACCATCGCGATCTGGTTCTGGGCGGTCTGGTACGCGTGGCCCTACGTGCTGGGCGCGCGCTCGCAGCCCGAGGTGCTGCACCTGCTGAGCCTCTACGGCCTGGTGATCTGCGCGATCCTGCTGTCGATGCTGGTCATAGCGCCCTGGCGCCGCCGCCAGCACCGCCGCGAGGCGCCGCCCGAGAAGGAGAAGTCGTCGCTGTCCGCGCTGGCCACCTACATCGAGGTGCCGCCCGCGCGCCTGTCGACCTGGCAGCGCACGCGCCAGCTGCTGGTGCACCACGACAACAACGGCCACCTGCGCGACGCCATCGACACCACGCCGGCCGCCCTCGAGCCCGAGACCACGAAGAAGCGCTGAGGGCCCGCGGCCCATCCGTCCGGGCGCGTGCAGGGGTTTCGCGGTGGTGATTGAATCGCCGCACCCATCCAGCAACCTCCCACCAAGGACCCGATTCATGGACCTCCAGCTCCAGGACCAGCACGTACTCGTCACCGGCGGCAGCAAGGGCATCGGCCTCGCCTGCGCCCTCGGCTTCCTGCGCGAAGGCGCGCGCGTGAGCCTCGTCTCGCGCGACCTCGCCAACCTGGAGCAGGGCCGCAGGACCCTGCTCGAATCCTTCCCGCAGGCCGAAGGCCGCGTCTCCATCCACGCCGCCGACCTCAAGGACCCCGCCAGCGCCGTCGCCGCCCTCGACGCCGCCGAAAAGGCCTTCGGCCCCGTCGACGTCCTCGTCAACTCCGCCGGCGCCGCCCGCCGCACCCCGCCCGACGACCTCACCGCCGCGTCGTGGCACGACGCCATGGACGCCAAGTACTTCACCTACATCCATATGATCGACCCGGTCGTCAAGCGCATGGGCCAGCGCGGCCGCGGTGCCATCGTCAACGTCATCGGCCAGGGCGGCAAAGTCGCCAGCCCCGTGCACATGGCCGGCGGCGCAGCCAACGCCGCCCTCATGCTCGTCAGCGCCGGCATGGCCGCCGCCTACGCCGCCAAGGGCGTGCGCGTGAACGCCGTGAACCCCGGCCTCACCCTCACCGAGCGCCTGCAGGAAGGCATGAAGGCCGACGCGAAGCTGCAGGGCATCGGCACCGACGAAGCACTGGAGCGCGCCAAGGCCAGACTGCCGCTGGGCCGCATCGCGACGCCGGAGGAAGTGGCGAACACCGTGCTGTTCCTGGCGTCGCCGAAGGCGAGCTATGTGACTGGAGCGATCGTGGCGATGGATGGTGCGGTCACGCCGATGATCTGAGGGAACAAGAGAGCCGGCGGCATCGAACGCCGCAGCCCTCACCCCAACCCTCTCCCGCAAGCGGGAGAGGGAGCCAGGCCAAGCGCAGCAAAGGCCCGAGCGTTCCCCCTCCCCTCTGGCTGCGCCGAGGAGCGCAGCGTTTCGCGGATCAGGGCTCGCAGCTGTTTGAGCGAAGCGAGTTCTGCGAGACCCCGCGAAACGCGAGCACCGCAGGTTGCCCGCAGCGAAGCGGAGGGACGCAGACAGTGGGGTCGCCTTTCTTTTGCCTACGTTTCTTTGGCGAAGCAAAGAAAAGTAGGTCGCCCGCCGGGGCGAGACCCGGCCCCGGAAAACAACCTCAAGACAAAGCCAACAAAGCGTCGAACTTCACAGCAAGAAATTCGACAAAAGCCCGAACCCGAGCCGGCACAAACCTCCCACTAGGCAGCAAGGCATGCAACGGATAAGGCTCAGTCTCCCAATCACCGAGTAACCGCACGAGCCGCCCTTCCCGAATGTCATTGCGCACATCCAGCGCAGACTTCAGAGAAATCCCATACCCCGCCACAGTCCACTCCCGGGCAAGGGAAGCATCGTCCACGCTGCGATTCCCATTCACCCGCACCTCCGTCCACTGCCCGTTCTGCGCAAACCTCCACACCCGATGCCGCCGCCCCGACCGATTGAAGATCAGGCAGTTGTGATGCACCAGGTCCTGCGGCACCCAAGGCGCCGGATGCCGCCGCAGGTAGTCGGGTGAAGCAGTGAGCAGCGGATTGGTGAGCGCGAACGGCCGCGCCACAAGACGCGAGTCCGCCAGCGCGCCGTACCGCAGCGCCACGTCGACCTCGTCGCGCATCACGTCCAGCGGCCGGTCCCCCACCGACAGCGACAGCTGCACCCCAGGGTGCAAAGCAAGGAACTCGTCGAACCACGGCAGCAACGTGCTGCGCGTCAGGTCGGAGGGCGACGCCACGCGCAGGGTGCCGACCAGCTCCCCGCGATCGGCCGTAACCAGCGACTCCCCCTCGTCCAGCAGCTCGAAAGCCCGCACCGCGTAGTCGAGCAGCGTCTGCCCCTGCGGCGTGAGCCGCATCGCCCGCGTCGACCGCTCGAACAGCCGCGCCCCGAGCTGCGCCTCCAGCCGCTTGAGCGTGGCGCTCGCGGCCGCCGGCGTGATGCCCAGCGCATGCGCCGCAGCCGTGAGCGTGCCGGCGCGCGCCGTGTGCACCAGCACCTGCAGGTCGGAGATATTTTCAATCTTCATTTGAAACTGTTGCTGATTTCGGCCTACTTATCAAACCAGCCTTGCGATCCTACAGTTCAGTCATCGTCACTGAAAGGTCCTCCCATGAAAGCCATCGGCTACTACCAGCCCCTTCCCATCGACAACCCCGAGTCGCTGCAGGACATCGAGCTTCCCGCCCCCGTGCCCGGCGCGCGCGACCTGCTGGTGCGCGTGAAGGCGGTGTCGGTCAATCCCGTGGACACGAAGGTCCGCAAGAACGCCGCGCCTGAAGCAGGCCAGGCCAAGGTGCTGGGCTGGGATGCCGTGGGCACGGTCGAGGCCGTCGGCGCCGGGGTGAAGAACTTCAAGATCGGCGACCGCGTGTACTACTCGGGCTCGATCATCCGCCCCGGCACCAACGCCGAGCTGCACGCGGTGGACGAGCGCATCGCCGCACTCGCGCCCAGGAGCCTCGACGATTCGCAGGCCGCAGCGCTGCCGCTGACCACCATCACCGCGTACGAGCTGCTGTTCGACCGCCTGCGCGTGCCCAGGGGCGGCGGCGAAGGCCAGACGCTGCTGGTCACGGGCGGCGCGGGCGGCGTGGGCTCCATCCTCATCCAGCTCGCGCGGCAGCTGACGAAGCTGCGCGTGATCGCCACCGCCTCGCGCGCCGAGACGCGCGCCTGGTGCCTGGAGCTGGGCGCGCACGCGGTCATCGACCACTCCAAGCCGCTGGCTGCCGAGCTGAAGGCCGCGGGCATCGGCGAGGTCGACATGGTCGCCAGCCTCACGCAGACCGACCAGCACTACGCGCAGATCATCGAAAGCCTCAAGCCCCAGGGCCAGCTCGCGGTGATCGACGACATGAAGGTGCTCGACGCGATGCCGCTGAAGACCAAGTGCATCTCGCTGCACTGGGAAATGATGTTCGCGCGCTCGCGCTTCGAGACGCCCGACATCGCCGAGCAGGGCGCGCTGCTGGCCGAGGTGGCCGCGCTGGTGGACGCGGGCCGCATCCGCACCACGGCCAACGCGAGCTTCGGCACCATCAACGCCGCCAACCTGCGCCGCGCCCATGCGCTCATCGAGAGCGGCAAGGCACAGGGCAAGGTGGTGCTGGCCGGGTTCTGAGGAGCCGGCAGAATCGGCCGCATGACCGCCCACGCCGCCGACCACCCTGCCGTCATCGAAGTCGAAACCGAACGCCTGCTGATGCGCCAATGGCGCGAGAGCGATCTGGCGCCCTTCTTCGAGCTGGCCCGCGATCCGCAGGTGATGGAGTTTTTGCTGCCGCTGCCCACGCGCGCCGACAGCGACGCGGCGGTCTCGCGCACGCGCTCGCGCATCGCCGAGAACGGCTGGGGCTTCTGGGCGGTGGAGCACAAGGACACGGGCGAGTTCATGGGCTTCACCGGGCTCAACTCGCCGATCGCCGAGCTGCCCTTCTCGCCCTGCGTGGAGATCGGCTGGCGCTTCGCGCGCAGGTGGTGGGGCCAGGGCTATGCGAGCGAGGCGGCGCGCGCCGCGCTGCGGGTTGGCTTCGAGCGGCTGGGGCTGGACGAGATCGTCGCCTTCACCGCATGGGACAACACCCGCTCCGCCGCGGTGATGCAGCGCATCGGCATGAAGGAGGACGTGGATGGCGCCTTCGACCACCCGCTGGTGCCCGAGGGACACGCGCTGCGGCGGCACCGGCTCTACCGCATCGCCCGGCCGCAGCGCTGACCGAGGAAGCAAAGGAAGAAGGCTACTTCGCCTTCGACACCCGCCACACCGCGTTGCCGACGTCGTCCGCCACGATCAGCGCGCCGCCCTTGTCGAGCGCCACGCCCACCGGGCGCCCGTGGGCCTTCTCGTCGGCGCTGAGGAAACCCGTCAGCACGTCGACGGGCGGCCCGCTGGGCTTGCCGCCGATGAAGGGCACGAACACCACCTTGTAGCCCGACTTGGGCTTGCGGTTCCACGAGCCGTGCTCGCCGATGAAGACGCCGCTGGCGAACTGATCGGGCATGCCGCCGGGGCGCGAGAAGGCCAGGCCGAGCGGCGCGACGTGCGAGCCCAGCGCGTAGTCGGGCGCGATGGCCTTGGCGACCATCTCCGGGTTCTGCGGCTGCACGCGCGCATCGACCACGCCGCCGTAGTAGCTCCAGGGCCAGCCGTAGAAGGCGCCGTCCTTCACCGAGGTGAGGTAGTCGGGCACGAGGTCGCTGCCGATCTCGTCGCGCTCGTTCACCACGGTCCACAGCACCTGGGTGTCGGGCTCCCAGCCCATGCCGTTGGGGTTGCGCAGGCCGCTGGCGAACAGGCGCTTCTCGCCGCTCCTGGTGTCGACCTCCCAGATGGCGGCGCGGCCCGCCTCGGCCGGCAGGCCGTTCTCGCCGATGTTGCTGTTGGAGCCGACCGTCACGTAGAGCTTGCTGCCGTCGGCATTGGCGATGACGTTCTTGGTCCAGTGGTGGTTGATGCCCGCGGGCAGCTGCGTCACCAGCGTGGGGCTGGCGGCGATGGAGGTCTGACCCTCGGTGTAGGGCACCTTCACCAGCGCGTCGGCGTTGGCGATGAAGAGCTCGTTGCCGACCAGCACCATGCCGTAGGGCGAGCGCAGGTTGCTCATGAACACCTGCCTGACCTCGGCCAGGCCGTCGCCGTCGGCGTCGCGCAGCAGGGTGATGCGGTTGGCGCTGGGCACGCCCGCGCCGGCGCGGCCCATGACCTTGCCCATGACCCAGTTGCGGATCTTGGCGATGGGGCCGCTGCCGCCGTCGTTGCTGTCGGCGGGCTTGGGCGGCTTGTTGCTCTCGGCCACGAGGATGTCGCCGTTGGGCAGCGTGTAGACCCAGCGCGGGTGGTCGAGGCCGCGCGCCAGCGCCGTCACCTTCAGGCCCTCGGCCGGAACGGGCGCGGCGGTGTCGGTCCAGCCGACGGCGGGGGCGACGTTGACGGTGGGGATCAGCGTCTTGTTGGGCTCGGCGAGCTGGGGGCGGGGGCCGGTGGTGAGTTCTGGGGCGAGCTTGGCGGCCTCGCCGCAGCCGCCGGCGAGCAGCACGGCGGCCAGGGCCGCGGCGGCGGTGCGCGGCCATGAAGACGCGAGGCGGGTGGGTGCTTGCTGCGGTCGATTCATGCGTGATCCTTCGCGCGGCGGCGTGCCGCATGCGGCGCATCATCCCAAGGCGGGCGGGCCCGGGAGTGTCGGCCGTGGGCGCTTTCTGGCGTGGGCGCACCTCATTCGCGCATCGCCGCTACCATCGCCGGATGACCGACGACCTGTTCCGCGCCGACGCCTACCTGCGCAGCTGCGACGCCCGCATCGTGCGAATCGACGACGCCGGCATCGTGCTGGACCGCACGGTGTTCTATCCGCTGGGCGGCGGGCAGGCCGGAGACAGCGGCGTGCTGGCCCTGGCCGGCGGGCGCGAGATCGTCATCGCCGACACCCGCAAGGCCAAGGACGCCGAGGGCCAGCCGACCGACGAATTCATCCACGTGCCGGCCCCCGGGCAGGACGAACTGCTGGCCGCGCTGGAGCCCGGCGGCGCTGTCACCGCCCGCATCGACTGGGAGCGCCGCCACCGGCTGATGCGCTTCCACACCGCCACCCACCTGCTTTGCCACCTTGTGCCGGTCCCGGTGAACGGCTGCTCCATCACCCCCGAGTACGCGCGGCTCGACTTCCACATGACCGACCCGCTCGACAAGGATTCGCTGACGGCCGGCCTGGCCCGGCTGGTCGAGGCGGCCCACCCGCTGACGGTGGGCGCCATCACCGACGAGGAGCTCGACGCCAACCCGGCGCTGGTCAAGAGCATGAGCGTGCAGCCGCCGCGCGGCACGGGCACGGTGCGCACCATCCGCATCGGCGGGGCGGGCGAAGGCCAGGCAGCGATCGACTTCCAGCCCTGCGGCGGCACGCATGTTGCAAACACCGCCGAGATCGGGGCGGTGGTGGTCACCAAGATAGAGAAGAAGAGCGCCAGCAGCCGCCGCGTGGTGCTGGGCTGGGGCCCGCAAGCCGCCACGGCGGCCTGAGCGAAGCCCCGGAACTTCGCCCCCACCGATTGCTCCGACTGACGGCATGATCTTCCCGCGCATCCAATTCGCTACGCTTCTGATAGCAACGGCCGCAGCCAGCATGCCGGCTATGGCGCAATCGACATCCGAGCTGGCGTCCAAGCCGGGCGCCGTGGTCACTACCCCCCATGTGCGCGCCGAACTCATCGCCCACGCCCCGGACGGCGTGACGCCCGGCGCCCCAGTGTGGGTCGGCCTGCAGATCGCGCACCAGCCCGAGTGGCACACCTACTGGAAGAACGCCGGCGATTCCGGCCTGCCCACCGAGATGACGTGGACGCTGCCGGCGGGCGTCTCGACCGGCGAGATCGCATGGCCGGCGCCGAAGAAGATCCCGGTCGGCAGCCTCGCCAACTACGGCTACGAGAACACGGTGCTGCTGCCGGTGCCGCTGGAGGTGTCCACGCTCTACAAGCCGCCGGTGGCGCTGGGCGGCACGCCGGCGATGGACATCCAGCTCAAGGCTTCCTGGCTGGTCTGCCGCAAGGAATGCATTCCCGAGGAAGGCACCTTCACGCTGGCCCTGCCGCTGCAGGGCTCGACCGCGCTGCACAAGGCCGAGTTCGATACCGCCCTCGCCGCCCGCCCGCAGCCGCTGGCCAAACCGGGGGCCGTCGAGATCGACGGCCACAGCCTGAAGGTGAAGCTCGAGGGCCTGCCCGCCGCCGTGCAGGGCAAGACGCTGGAGTTCTTCCCCGAGACACCCGAGGTGATCCGCACCGCGGCCGTCTCCGGCAAGGACTGGACCCAATCCTGGCAAGGCGACACCTGGACCGCCACGATGCCGCTGGCCGACCAGCGCAGCGCCAGCCCCACCGTCATGCCGGTGGTGGTGACGCTGCCCGAGGCCGACCGGCAGGCCGGCCAGCCGGTGGCATGGCGCGCCGAGGCGCCGGTCTCGGGCGCCTGGCCCACGGCTGCCGCGCCCCGCGCTGCCGAGGTGCCACCGGCGCTGCAGGCGGCGCTCGCGGCCAATGCCGCGAATGCCGGTGCGGCAAAGGCCGCCGAGCTGCCCGCCCCGTCTTCCACCACCTTCCTGGCCGCGCTGCTGGGCGCCCTGCTCGGCGGCCTGCTGCTGAACCTGATGCCCTGCGTGTTCCCGATCCTCGCGATCAAGGTGCTGGGCTTCGCGCGGCAGGCGGGCAACGCCAGCGCCCACCGCAAGGCGGGGCTGGCCTACACGGGCGGCGTGATGCTGTCCTTCCTCGCGCTGGGCGGCGGCATGCTGGCGCTGCGCGCGGCGGGCGCCGGCTTGGGCTGGGGCTTCCAGCTGCAGTCGCCGGGCGTGGTGGCTGCGCTGGCGGCGCTGTTCACGCTGATCGGGCTCAATCTCGCGGGCGTGTTCGAGTTCGGCCGCGCCGCGCCTTCTTCGCTGTGCAGCGCGCAGGCCAAGCACCCGCTGGCCAACGACTTCCTCTCGGGCGTGCTCGCGGTGGTCATCGCATCGCCGTGCTCCGCGCCGTTCATGGGCGCCTCGCTGGGCTTCGCCATCGGCCTGCCTGCGGCCCAGGCACTGCTGCTGTTCGCGGCGCTGGGCTTCGGGCTGGCGCTGCCGTACCTGTTGGCCGGCTTCGTGCCCGCGGTGGCCTACCTGCTGCCCAAGCCGGGGCCGTGGATGGGCACGCTGCGCCGCCTGCTGGCCTTCCCGATGTTCGCCACCGTGGCGTGGCTGGTGTGGGTGCTGGGCCAGCAAAGCGGCATCGACGGCGCCGGCACGCTGCTGGCGCTGCTGGTGTGCCTGGCCGCCATCGTCTGGGCGCTCACGCTGCGCGGGCGCGCCCGGGTCGTGATCGCAGGCGTGCTGATCGCCTTCACCGCCGTGCTCACCGCCGCCATCGGCCGCAACGTGCTGCAGGTGGTGGAGCCGGCGAAGCTGGCATCGGCCGGCACGAAGGACGGGACGGGCCAGCGCTGGCAGCCGTGGTCCGCCGAGCGCGTGGCGCAGTTGTCCGACGCAGGCCGGCCGGTGTTCATCGACTTCACCGCCGCCTGGTGCGTGACCTGCCAGTACAACAAGAAGAGCACCCTGTCCGACGATCAGGTGCTGGCCGACTTCGACGCCAAGAAGGTCGCCATGCTGCGCGCCGACTGGACCCGCCGCGACCCCGCCATCACCGCCGCGCTCACCGCGCTGGGCCGCAGCGGCGTGCCGGTGTACGTGCTGCAGGCGCCGGGCAAGCCGCCGGTCGTGCTGACGGAGATACTGGGCAAGGACGAAGTCCGCGCCGCGATCGCCGCCCTTTGACGCCGCGCTTTGACCACCGGCGTGACATGGGTTGTCACATGCACTTGAAGAAACCGTTCTAAGCTGCAGTTGTTGTTTGGAATTTTGTTTTGGAGTTCAAGCTGGCCATGTCTCTCTCGCCAACCGTCGACTCGCGTTCCTTCCGTGCCGCGCGCAACGCCCGCGCCGCCCTGAGCCGGGCCTCCCGCCGTGCCGTCGTCGCCGCGGCCGTGGCGCTCGGCGCCACCTTCCTGATGGGAAACAACGCCGCCGCGGCGCCCACCGTGGGCCAGCAGGCGCCCGATTTCGTCGCGGTGGACACCACCGGCGCCAAGCACAAGCTGTCCGATTTCGCGGGCAAGTTCGTGGTGCTCGAATGGACCAACCCCGGCTGCCCCTTCGTGCGCAAGCACTACGGCAGCGGCAACATGCCCGCCACGCAGAAGGCCGCCACCGACAAGGGCGTGGTGTGGCTGGCCATCAATTCCACCGAGCGCGCCGCCACCGACTACCTCAAGCCCGAGGCGCTCGACGCCTGGATGAAGTCGCAGAAGGCCGCGCCCACCGCCGTGCTGATGGACGAGGACGGCGTCATCGGCCAGGTCTACGGCGCGCGCACCACGCCGCACATCTTCATCATCGACCCCAAGGGCACGCTGGTGTACGCGGGCGGCATCGACAGCATCGCCTCGGCGCGGGTGGACGACATCAAGACCGCGACCAACTACGTGAACCAGGCATTGGGCGAAGCCTTCGGCGGCAAGCCGATCTCGGCGGCAGCGACGCGGCCCTACGGCTGCTCGATCAAGTACAAGGCCTGAGCGCCTGCCCGCCCGCCGACTGCGGCGGCGAGTGACAGCTACCTGACCGCCGCAGTCAGGTTGCGGTCGGGGAGCCGGTACTACCCTTGGGCGAGCACATCGCCAGTACTGCCCAAGGGGACAACAAGATGAATCCTGCGCCCAGCGCCGCGCAAACGGGCACCGCTGCCCACGCCTCCACCGCTTCCTCCTCCAAGTTCGCCACCGTCCTGCGCGTGACCGGCGGCAACTTCATGGAGATGTTCGACTTCTTCCTGTTCGGCTTCTACGCCACGCAGATCTCGAAGGCCTTCTTCCCGTCGGGCAACGAGTACGCCTCGCTGATGCTGACTTTCATGACCTTCGGCGCCGGCTTCCTGATGCGGCCGCTGGGCGCGATCTTCCTGGGCGCGTACGTCGACCGCGTCGGCCGCCGCCAGGGCCTGATCGTCACGCTCGCGCTGATGGCGCTGGGCACGCTCTTGATCGCCTGCGTGCCGGCCTACGCGACCATCGGCATCGCGGCTCCGGTGCTGGTGCTGATCGGGCGGCTGCTGCAGGGCTTCTCGGCCGGCGTGGAGCTCGGCGGCGTGTCGGTGTACCTGTCGGAGATGGCGACGCCGGGCCGCAAGGGCTTCTACGTGAGCTGGCAGTCGGCCAGCCAGCAGGTGGCCATCGTCGTGGCCGCGGCCATCGGCTACTGGCTCAACGTGACCTTCACGCCGCAGGAGATCGGCGACTTCTACTGGCGCATTCCCTTCTTCGTGGGCTGCCTGATCGTGCCGGTGCTCTTCATCATCCGCCGCTCGCTGCAGGAGACCGAGGAGTTCATGGCGCGCAAGCACCGTCCCGACGCGCGCGAGATCTTCCGCTCGATGGTCGCCAACTGGGGCCTGGTCATCGCCGGGATGATGCTGGTGTCGATGACCACCGTGTCGTTCTACCTGATCACCGTCTACACGCCCACCTTCGGCAAGGCCGTGCTGCACCTGAGCACCACCGACGCGCTGATCGTCACGCTGTGCGTGGCCATCTCCAACTTCATCTGGCTGCCGATCATGGGCGCGCTGTCCGACCGCGTGGGCCGCAAGCCGCTGCTGGTCGTGTTCACGGTGCTGACCATCCTCACGGCCTACCCGGCGCTCAAGTGGCTGGTCGGCGAGCCCAGCTTCGCGCGCATGCTCGCGGTCGAGCTGTGGCTGTCGTTCCTGTACGCCAGCTACAACGGCGCGATGGTGGTCGCGCTCACCGAGGTGATGCCCGTGAGCGTGCGCACCGCCGGCTTCTCGCTGGCCTACAGCCTGGCCACCGCGCTCTTCGGCGGCTTCACGCCGGCCATCGCCACCGGGCTGATCGAGATGACCGGCGACAAGGGCGCGCCGGGCCTGTGGATGACGGCCGCCGCCATCTGCGGGCTGATCGCGACGCTGGTGCTGTACCGGCGCAACGTGAACCCGGCCGACGCGCGGCGCGTGCCGGTGGTCTGACCGGGGGCTACCAGCTGCCGGAGGCCCCGCCTCCGCTGCTGGAGCCGCCACCGCCGGACGAGGAGCTGTCCGACGAACTGCTACTGCTGCTCGAAGAACTGCTCGACGAGCCGCTGCTCCAGCCGCTGTCCGAGCTGTCGCCGTCCCCCCGAACCCGAGCTGAAGGTCGGGAAGACGAACATGAACAGCAGCGCGAGAACGCTCGCAACGGCAACCGGGATCCACGTCTCGTCGAAGAACGGTCCGGGCTCGCTGATCACCACCGCCGCGACGACCACGCCCAGCACGACGATCCAGCGGACCGCGAACCCGAGCACGCTGCCGTCCCGCCATGTGTTGCGGATGCCGAAGACGATGACCGTGACCGGCAGGCCTACGCCGCCGATGGCCAGCGCCCACAGAAAGCCCGGCCAGAACGCATCGGCGCCGACGATGAAGGCGATGCAGACCAGCGCGGCGATCACCGCGGCGATGCCGCCGAGCACGTAAGCCACTTCCTTCACGCGCCCGCACAGGTAGCCGAGGCCATAGAGGAAGAGCGCGGGAATGGCGAGGACCCACGCCATGAAGGGATTCAGCAGCATGGCCGCCCCGCCCAGCGGACCCGCGCCGACAAGGCCGAGCACGAGCCGCCAGTCGCGCGGCTTGCGGGGCGCTTCGGGTTCGATCTCCTGCAGCGCCTCGGCCCAGGGCTCGGGCCGCTGGAGGCGGCGCCCGCGCTTGCCCGAGCGCTTGCCGCGCGAAGCGGGCCGCGAGGCGCGGCGACGCGTGGCGACGAGCGGCCCCGCGCCCAGCCCATGCCATGCGCCCACGCCGATGCTCCACAGCATGACGCCCAGGAAGGCCTTCCCCTCCGGCGTGAGGCCTCCGCCGGATGACGTCGGCTCGCGCACGGCCTCTTCATCCACCGGCATCGGCGCGGACGCTGTGTCCGACGCGAGCGTGTCCGGCAATGTCGCCGGTGCCCCGACCAGCTGCGACAGCGCCCGCACCGCGGCCTGCACGCCGCCCGCGTAGTCGCCGTTGCGAAAGCGCGGCGCCATCTCCCGGTCGATGATCGCGGCCGCCTGGATGTCGGTGATCGAGCCCTCGAGGCCCTTGCCGACCTCGATGCGCATCCTGCGGTCCTTCAGCGCGACGAGCACCAGCACGCCGTCGTCCTCGTCCTTGCGGCCCAGCTTCCAGTTCGCGAACACGCGCGTGGCGAATTGTTCGATCGTCTCCCGGCCGGTCGTCGGCACGATCAGCACGGCGAGCTGCGCCTGCGTGCTGCTCTCGAGCTCCGATATCTCCTGGCGCAGCGCAGCGGTCTCGCTCGCGTCCAGCGTGTTCGTGAGGTCGACCACGCGCGTCTTCATCGGCGGCACGGGCACCAGGGTCGTCTTCGTCTGCGCGAACGCCGGGCATGAGCCCAGCGCGATGCACAGCAAGATCAGGACGGAGAAGAGCCACGTCCAGGCCCTCGATTGCCTCCTGCCGGCGTCCAAGGCGGCGGAAGCGGATTCTGTAGAAAGCATGAGGCAGGATAGCGCCTGCCCCACCCCCTCCTTGCCGCCCCCGCTCGGCTTCAGCCCGACTTCAGCCCGACCGTGCGACAGCCACCGTCTTCGGCTCCAGGAAGGCCTCCATGCCGAAGAGCCCGAACTCCCTGCCGATGCCCGACTGCTTCACGCCGCCGAAAGGCGCGCTGAGTTCGGGCGTGACACGGTTGACCAGCACCGTGCCGGCGCGCAGCCGCGAGGCCACGCGCAGCGCGCGCTGCGGCTGCGACGAGAAGACGTAGGCCTGCAGGCCGTAGGGCGAGTCGTTCGCGATCTCAACCGCTTCGTCCTCGCCGTCGTAGCCGATCACCGAGAGCACCGGCCCGAAGATCTCCTCGCGCGCGATGTCCATGTCGTTGCGCACGCCCGCGAACACGGTGGGGCGCACGAACCAGCCCTTGTCGAAGCCATCCGGCCGGCCTTCGCCGCCGGCCACGAGCGTCGCGCCCTGCTCGAGCCCGCGGCGGATGTAGCGCTGCACGCGTTCGAACTGCGCCTTGCTCGCCAGCGGCCCGACCGCGGTGGCGGGGTCGCGCGGGTCGCCCACGCGCATGGCCGCAGCCGCCGCGCGCAGAAGCTCGACGGTCTGCGCCATCTGCGCATTTGGAATCAGCAGGCGCGTGCCCGCCACGCAGGCCTGGCCGTTGTTCATGAAGGCCGCGCCCAGCGCCATGGGCAGCACCGCCGGCAGGTCGGCATCGTCCAGCACCACGGTGGCCGACTTGCCCGAGAGCGCAAGGCTCACGCGCTTGAGAGTGTCCAGGCCCGCGCGCGCAATGAGCTTGCCGGTGGCCGTCGAGCCGGTGAACGAGATCTTGGCGATCGCCGGATGGGTGGCGATCTCGTCGCCCACGTCGCCGCCGCGCCCCAGCAGCACATTGACCGCGCCCGCGGGCAGCCCGGCTTCGTGCAGCGCCTCGGTCACGACCCGCGCCTGCAGCGGGCTGAACTCGCTGGGCTTGATCACCGATGCGCAGCCCGCGGCGACGGCCGATGCCAGCTTGCTGCAGATGCTCCCTGCGGTGCTGTTCCATGGCGCGATGAGCCCGGCCACGCCGACCGGCTCCATGCGCACGACCGCGTCACCCATGCGGCGCTCGAACTCGTAGCCTTCCAGCATCCGCGCCGTGTCGGCGAAGCATTGCGAGGCGTAGTTGCTGACCCAGCGCGAGCGCGCCAGCGGGCCGCCGTACTCCTCGATGGTGGCTTCGCAGATCTGCTCGGTGCGCGCCAGCACGGCGACTTCGAGGCACCTGAGCATGGCTATGCGCTGCGCCTTGCTGCTGCCGGCCATTGCCGGCTGCGCCCGGGCCGCGGCTTCGATCGCGCGCTTCGCGTCGTCGCGGTTCGCCAGCGTCACGGTGCCGATCGCCTGCCCGGTGGCCGGGCTGACGATCTCCAGCCGCTCGCTGCCCTGCACGGGCACGAAGGCACCATCGATGTAGGCCTGGTGGATGTTCCACATGGTTGTCGTTCCTGCGGTGCCTGGCCCTGGGGTCAGCCGCGCGCGGCGTCGATCACCGCCTTCGCGAAGGCTTCGGGCGCCTCCTGCGGCAGGTTGTGGCCGATGCCGCCGCTGACCAGCCGGTGCTCGTAGCGTCCCGAGAACTTCTTCGCGTAGGCGCTGGGTTCCGGGTGCGGCGCGCCGTTGGCATCGCCTTCGAGCGTGATGGTGGGCACGCCGATCACGGGTGCCTTGGCGAGCCGGTCCTCCAGCGCCTGGTACTTCGCCTCGCCCTCGACCAGGCCGAGGCGCCAGCGGTAGTTGTGGACCGTGATGGCCACGTGGTCGGGGTTGTCGAGCGCCACGGCGCTGCGATCGAAGGTGGCGGCGTCGAAGTTCCACTTGGGCGACGCGGTCTGCCAGATCAGCCTGGCGAAGTCGTGGCGGTTCTTCTCGTAGCCTGCACGGCCGCGCTCGGTCGCGAAGTAGTACTGGTACCACCACTGCAGCTCGGCCTGCGGCGGCAGCGGCACCTTGCCAGCCTCCTGGCTGCCGATGAGGTAGCCGCTCACCGACACCAGCGCCTTCACGCGCTGCGGCCACAGCGCGGCCATGATGCAGGCGGTGCGCGCGCCCCAGTCGCAGCCGGCGACGGTGGCGACCTGGATCTTGAGCGCATCCATCAGCGCGATGATGTCCACGGCAACCACCGACTGCTGCCCGTTGCGCGGCGTGTCCGCCGACAGGAAGCGCGTGGTGCCGTAGCCGCGCAGGTACGGCACGATGACGCGAAAGCCGGCCGCCGCGAGCGCGGGCGCCACGTCGACGAACATGTGGATGTCGTAGGGCCAGCCGTGCAGCAGGATCACCGGCGCGCCGTCGGCCGGGCCCGCTTCGTAGTAGCCGATGCTGAGCGTGCCGGCATCGATGCGCTTGAGCGGCTCGAAGGCGCCGCGGCGCCCCGGCGGCCTGGGCGAAAGCCGGCGTGAGCGCCGCGAGCTGGGCGGCTGCGGCGCCGAGGGCCGCGGCGGCGAGGAAGGATCTGCGGGGCAGTTGGAGCGACGATGTCATGGGGCTTTCCTGGATGGCTGGAGGTTGTGGTGGAAGGTCGATGGATCCGACTTTCGCCCCTCGAACCGCCGTTCACCCGGTCCTGCGTATCGCTCTGTATCCGCCCCCGTTTTTTCAACAAAACTTTTCGATGCCCGCCCCATGCATGCCCCGGCCCTAGGAACTTTCGGGTGCTGCCGGCGCTTCGACTCACACCAGCCGCAGCCCTCCGTCGCACTCGATGACGGTGCCCGTGGTGTAGCCGTTCTCGATCAGGAACTGGATCGCATGCGCCACGTCCTGCGGCCGGCCCACGCGGCCGACGGGCAGCGTCTCGACCTGCTGGCGGAACAGGTCGTCCTTCATCGCGGCGGGCACGCGGTTCCACCAGGGCGTGTCGACCAAGCCGGGCGACACCGCGTTCACGCGGCTCGGCTTCAGCTCGCGCGCCAGGCTGCCCACCATCGCCTCGATCGCGCCGTTGATCGCCGCCAGCCCCGCGGTGCCGGGCAGCGAGTTGCGCGCGGAAATCGCCGTCACGAAGGTCAGGCTGCCGCCCTTGCGCAGCACACGCGCGCCGGACTGCGCGGCTTCGAGCTGCGGCCAGAACTTGGCCTCGAAGCCGCGGCGCAGCGACTGCAGGTCGAGCTGCGCGAACTCGCCCGCGCCCTCGCCGCCGCTGAGCGTCAGCACCAGGTGGTCGACGGGCCCTGTGCTGTCGAAGAAGGCATCGAGCGCGCCGCGGTCGCAGGCGTCGAAGGCCGCGCCGCTCACGTTCGCGCCCAGACCACCAATCGCCTCCTGCAGCTTGCCGTTGTCGCGCCCCGTGGCGATCACGCGTGCGCCGGTCGCCGCCATGCGCCGCACGGTCTCGAGCCCCACGCCCGACGAGCCGCCGACCACCACCACCGTCTGTTGCTGTTGTTCCTTCTGGGTCATGCCGATTCCTTTGAATGCTGGAAGAGACCTCAGGTTAGGGAGCGCGGCACTATCATTCAAATCGTTTGAAACCATGGAATACATCAACGAAAGTGATTTCAGGCGGCTCGACCTGAACCTGCTGCTGGTGTTCCACGCGCTGCTGCACGAACGCAGCGTCACGCGCGCGGCGCAGCGCCTGTTCATCGGCCAGCCTGCATTGAGCGGCGCGCTCAAGCGCCTGCGCGCCGCGCTGGGCGACGAGCTGTTCGTGCGCACCTCTCGCGGCATGACGCCGACGCCGCGCGCACTGGAGCTCGCGCGTGTCATCGAGCCGCTGCTGCTGTCGCTGCAGCAGGCGCTGCATGCGCGGCCGGCGTTCGACCCGGCGAAGGCCGAGCGCGTGTTCCGCATCGGCCTGAGCGATGCGCTCGAAGTGGCGCTGATGCCGCGGCTGATGCAGCGGCTTTCCGAAGAGGCGCCCGGCGTGCGGCTGATCGCGCGCGAGGCCGACCGCACGAACGCGCCCGCCATGCTCGACGCGGCCGAGATCGAGCTGGCGGCAGGCGTCTTCATCGACCGCGCCTCGTGGCACCGGCAGCGGGCGCTGTTCGGCTGGAACTTCGTCTGCGTCTACAACCCGGCGCTGGTGAAGCTGCGCGGCGGGAAGATCACGCTCGCCGAGTACCTGCGCCACCCGCACCTGCTGACCTCGTTCAGCGCCGACCTCAGCGGGCTCGTCGACGAACTGCTGCGCGAGAAGGGGCACACGCGCCAGGTCGTCTTCTCCAGCCGCAACTTCGCGACCAGCCCCTTCATCGTGCGGCAGATGCCCGCGATCACCACGGTGCCCACCTTCGCCGCCGCCACCTGGCGCGACGCGCTCGGGCTGGCGGTGAGCCCCTTGCCCTTCGAGACGCCGGCCTACGAGGTGTCGCTGCTGTGGACGGCCGTGCAAGATGCCGACCCGGCCCTGCAGTGGCTCATCGGCCTCGTGGCGGACGCGTTCGGCGGCAAGCCAGTTGCCTGAGGGGGCCGGGACACACCCCTGCGACAATCGGGAAATGCCTTTCGCCCCATTGCAAAACGACACTTTCCTGCGGGCCTGCTGGCGCCAGGCCACCGACCACACGCCCGTCTGGCTGATGCGCCAGGCCGGCCGCTACCTGCCGGAATACGTGGCCACCCGCGCGAAGGCGGGCAGCTTCATGGGGCTGGCCACCAACACCGGCTACGCCACCGAGGTCACGCTGCAGCCGCTGGAGCGCTATCCGCTGGACGCGGCCATCCTTTTCTCCGACATCCTGACGGTGCCCGACGCCATGGGCCTGGGCCTGTCCTTCGAGGCCGGCGAAGGGCCGCGCTTCGCGCGCCCGCTGCGCGACGAGGCGGCGGTGGCCGCGCTCGAAGTGCCCGACATGGAAAAGCTGCGCTACGTGTTCGACGCCGTGGCCTCGATCCGCAAGGCGCTGAACGGCCGCGTGCCGCTGATCGGCTTCTCGGGCAGCCCGTGGACGCTGGCCTGCTACATGGTGGAAGGCGCGGGCTCCAGCGACTACCGCCTGGTGAAGAGCATGCTCTACGGCCGCCCCGACCTGATGCACCGCGTGCTGGCCGTGAACGCCGATTCAGTGGCCGCGTATCTCAACGCGCAGATCGACGCCGGCGCGCAGGCCGTGATGATTTTCGACAGCTGGGGCGGCGTGCTGGCCGACGGCGCGTTCCAGGAATTCAGCCTCGCCTACACCGCCCGCGTGCTGGCGGGCCTGAAGCGCAACGGCGCCGACGGCCAGCCGGTGCCGCGCATCGTGTTCACCAAGGGCGGCGGCCTGTGGCTGGACGCCATGCGCGAACTCGACTGCCAGGTGCTGGGCGTGGACTGGACCGTGAACCTCGCCGCCGCGCGCCGCCAGATTGCCGAAGGCACGGACGGCAAGGCCAAGGCGCTGCAGGGCAACATCGACCCCAACGTGCTGTTCGCGCCGCCCGAGCGGATCGAGGCCGAGGTGGCGAAGGTGCTCGACGCCTTCGGCAAGCCCCACACCGACCGCGCCACCTCGGGCCCGACGCACATCTTCAACCTGGGCCACGGCATCAGCCAGTTCACGCCGCCGGAGCACGTGGCGGCGCTGGTGGCGGCGGTGCACGCCAGGTCGCGCGCGATGCGCGGCTGATACACCTGTTATCAGCAAGAACCGGTTCGCGCGGCCGCGGTGCGCCCCCGGGAGTTGGTACGCCGCCGTTTGTCAAGCGCAAAAACGGCATATGGTTCCCACTTATGCACAAAACGCGTGCTGCACTGCGCAAGATTCCGAAGGGAGCCGCTTTCTTTGCTCCCAAAGAGATAGCAACGCTAAGTTGTTGATTTATATAGGATTTGAACTTTGCTTTTTTTCCGGGCAATCCAGCCAGAGCCTTGATTTTCAAGGCTTGGCAGCGAGTCCAGCATGCTTGTCAACAAAGTTATCCACAGGAACTCTGGATGGCCTCCAAAGCGCTGAAAAATCAACGACTTAAGCGCTCTTGCTCCAAGTCTCATTAACAAATCGCTCCAAGAAGGACCCGCCATCTCCTCCGCCCGCCTCCCCCTCGACGAGGCCTCCGATCCGACGGACGGCGCCCCCGCGGCACTGCCTTGGCGGCTCGACATCGCCGTGCAGACGCCCGCGCACGCCGCGCTCGGCGACCTGCTGAGCTACGCCGGCGCCGAGCCCCTGCCGCCCGGCACGCTGGTGCGGGTGCCGCTGGGCAAGCGCGAGGTGCTGGGCGTGGTCTGGAACGAGCCGGTCTCGCTGGAAGGCGCCGAGCCGGACATGGCCCTCAAGCCCGTGGGCGCGGCGCTCGATGCGCTCGCGCCGCTGGGCGAGGGCTGGCGCGACCTCGTGGCCTTTGCCGCGCGCTACTACCAGCGCTCGATCGGCGAGATCGCGCTGGCCGCGCTGCCGCCGCAGCTACGCGACCTGTCGACCGCGCAGCTCGCGCGCCGGCTCAAGCGCAAGAGCGCGGCGGGGCCGGTGGCGCAGACGCCCGAGTCGTCGAACCCGGTGGCGCTGAGCGCGGAGCAGGCCGCCGTGCTGGCGCGCATCGAGGAAGCAACAGGCACCTTCCTGCTCGCCGGCAGCACCGGCAGCGGCAAGACCGAGGTCTACCTGCGCTGCGTGGCCGACCTGCTCGCACGCGAGCCCGAAGCGCAGGCGCTGGTGATGGTGCCCGAGATCAACCTCACCCCGCAGCTCGAAGCCCGCTTTAAGGCGCGCTTCGGCGACGAGGCGGTGGTCTCGCTGCACAGCGGCATGACCAACCCGCAGCGCCTGGCGAGCTGGCTGGCGGCGCACAGCGGTGCGGCGCGCATCGTGCTGGGCACGCGCATGGCGGTGTTCGCGTCGATCCCGGCGCTCAGGCTCATCGTGGTCGACGAGGAGCACGACCCCAGCTACAAGCAGCAGGAAGGCGCGCGCTACTCGGCGCGCGACCTCGCCGTGTGGCGCGGCCAGCGCGAGAAGGCCAAGGTGATCCTGGGCTCGGCCACGCCATCGCTCGAGAGCTGGCACCAGAGCCGCCCGGCCGAAGGCGAAGACCCGGGCGGGCGCTACGTGCGGCTGGCCATGCCCTCGCGCATCGGGGCGGGAGAGCTGCCGGCCGTGCGGCTGGTCGACATGAACCTGCAGCCGCCGAAGACGGTGATCTCGGGCGCGCTGCTCGACGCCATCGGCCAGCGCATCGCGCGCGGCGAGCAGAGCATGATCTTCCTGAACCGGCGCGGCTATGCGCCGGTGCTGGCCTGCGGCGACTGCGGCTGGAAGAGCGAATGCCCGCACTGCAGCGCGTATCGCGTGTTCCACAAGATCGACCGCACGCTGCGCTGCCACCACTGCGGCTTCACCGAGCGCGTGCCGCGTGCCTGCCCGGCCTGCGGCAATCCCGACATCGCGCCGGTCGGCCGCGGCACCGAGCGGCTCGAGGAGCACCTGGCGGAGCTGTTCTCGTCGGTGAAGCGGCCCGATGGCGGCGCAATCCGCATCGCGCGCATCGACGCCGACAGCACCAAGAAGCAGGGCGCACTCGAGTCGCAGCTCGCCGCCGTGCACGCGGGCGAGGTCGACGTGCTGGTGGGCACGCAGATGATCGCCAAGGGCCACGACTTCCGCCGCATCACGCTGGTGGCGGCGGTGAACCCCGACGGCGCGCTGTTCTCCAGCGACTTCCGCGCGCCGGAGCGGCTCTTCAGCCTGCTGATGCAGTCGGCCGGCCGCGCGGGCCGCGACGCTGCCTACCTCGCGGCGCAGGGTGCGAAGGCCGAGATGTGGGTGCAGACGCACCATGCGCAGCACCCGCTCTTCATGGCGCTGCGCAAGCACGACTACGTCGCCTTCGCGCAGCAGCAGCTCGACGAGCGCCGCGCCGCAGCCATGCCGCCCTTCGCGTTCCAGGCGCTGCTGAGGGCCGACGCGCGCGAGCAGTCGGTGGCCCAGGGTTTTTTGAACACGGCGGCCGACCAGGCGGAGTCGCTGCCGGGCGCCGACATCGTCACGCGCTATCCGGCGGTGCCGCTGGCGATCCAGCGCGTGGCGAACGTGGAGCGCGCGCAGATGCTGATCGAGAGCCCCTCGCGCGCCGCGCTGCAGAAGCTGCTTGCGGCATGGCAGCCGCTGCTGCACGAACTGCGGCGCGCACCGGAGGGCAAGGGCGTGATCCGCTGGCTGGTCGACGTCGACCCGCACAGCATCTGAGGCCGAGGCCGCCCGCGGGCCAGAGACCGCGGTTTCAGTGGTAGCCGGTGGGCTCCTTGCCCATGTCGACGTAGCGAAGTTCGTTGTGCCGGCGCCGCGCGACGCTCACGGGCCATGCGAACACCACGAGGCTCAGCGCAGCGAGCGCGATCGCCGTGGCGGTGCCGAACCTGCCGGCATGCCAGAACCAGCCGACGGCGGAGAGCCAGGCCAGCCACAGAAGGATGCGAACCAGAATTGCCATTGCGCGCCCCATTCACATCTTTGACTTGGAAGCACTGTAGCAGCGCATCTGCAAACCCAAGCATTCATCTGAAGTAGTAGCGGATAGCTATGTCTTACGACATGCCCCGGACTACCGCAAATTTGTGAAAAAAGAGTTGACGGCGCACCCCGGCGCTGCTCAAGCTGTAAAGACGCGAACCCGCCGCGGATCGCGCGCTCCAAACTGCCTCGCTCACCGCTTGCAAAGGTAGGTCGCCGTGAAACCGCCGTCTCGCTCTGGTTGGTCCCTCTCGCTGGCATCGTGCCTGGTCGCCCTTTCCTTCGCCATGCCGTCGGCCTCGACCGCCGCGGAGCTGGAGGTGCAGGGCGGCCGTCTCGTGGTCTCGGGCATGCTCGACGGGACCATGGTCAAGGAGTTCACCGAGCAGCTCGGCAGCGGAACGATCCACACCGTGGTCTTCGAGGACTCGTTCGGCGGCACCGCCGAAGCGGCCGGCGCCTTCGCCGACGCCATCCGCGCGAGCGGCGTGCAGACCGAGGTGCGAGGCCAGTGCATGGCGGCCTGTGCCTACGCCTTCCTGGCCGGCAAGACCCATCGCTTCGGCTATGGCCTGCAGGTCAACGGCATCCTGCTGCCGGTGGCGCAGCGCCCCTCGGCCGCCGAGCTGGCGGTGCGCTGGCGCGGCGACGACGCCCACAAGACGCTGGCCGAGTTCACGCCCACCTCGGCCAAGCCGGTGGAAGCCAGCGCTCCGCCCGCCAAGGACAGCTCCCGCGACAACTGGCAGCCCGACCACGGCGTGCTCTTCACCGCGAGCCCCACGCTCTTCGGCCGCGTCTACAACACCTACTACTGCGACGGCACGCAGGGCCGCGACTTCTCGAAGTGCGAGCGCCTCGCCGATGCCGACCCGTACAAGCTCGGGGTGCTGACCCCCTAGTTCCTCAGCGCGCTCACCGCGAGCGGAAAGCTCAGGAAGGCGATCACCGTCGTCCACAGGATGATGCGGGCGATGCGGCCGTTGTCCGCGCCGAAGCGCTCGGCCAGCATCGACACGTTGCTCGCGCTCGGCAGGGCCGCGACCAGCACGATCGTCACCAGCGCCGCATGCGACAGCGGCAGCCCCAGCGCGATGGCGCCGAGCCCCAGGCCCCACACCAGCAGCGGGTGCGCGAGCAGCTTCACCGCCACCACCGGCAGCACGTCGCTCCACGGCGCCTTGGCCGCCGGCATGTGCCCGGTGGCGCCCATGGCCTCGGCCACCGCCGCGCTCGCGTCGTGCTCGCGCGCCAGCAGCGCCGAGCGGGCCAGCACCGCGCCGATGGTGAAGAGCGCCACCGGCGAGGCGGCGTCGGCCAGCATGGCCACTGTGCGCTCGACGGGCCCCGGCAGCGCCCAGCGCGCCGCCGACAGCAGCACGCCCAGCAGGATCGACCACGGCATCGGATTGACCACGATGCCGCGCAGCGCCTTGCGCGCCGCCAGCATGGCGCCGTGCCGCCCCGCGCCGCCGGCCCCGTCGAGCCGCGACAGCGCGATGCACAGCGAGGAAGTGACGACGAGGTCGAACGCGATCGTGATGATGATCGGCCCCGCCGCCTGCGCGCCAAGAATGGCCACCAGCAGCGGCACGCCCATGAAGCCGGTGTTCGGAAACGCCGCCACCAGCGCGCCGAAGGCCGCGTCGTTCCAGCCGATGCGCGCGTTGCGCGTGAACGCCACCACGCCCGCCACCACCGCCAGCGCGCAAATGCCCCAAACCAGTGCGACGCTGCCGTCCAGCAGCTGCCCGATGGGCGTGCCCGCGCCGAAGCGCAGCAGCATGCACGGCAGCGCAAAGTACAGGACGAAGGTATTGAGGCCGGGAATGGCGTCCAGCGGCAGGATGCGGGCCCGGGCCGCGCCGTAGCCGGCCGCGATCAGCGCGAAGAAAGGGAAAGTAACAAGGAATACAGGCAGCACCGCTCCATTGTCGTTGCCTACTGCCGGTGGGCCGGATCGGCGTCGGCGGCCTACAACCCCGGGAAGGCCGGCCCCGTATCATTGCCCGCTTTTGCGCCTGCCGCGCCCGCGGCGTTTTTGGCTCTTCCGGTTCCTTCGGTTCTCTTTTTCTCCCATGTCCCACGGTCTCAATCCCGCCCAGCTCGAAGCGGTCAACTACATGAGCGGTCCCTGCCTGGTGCTCGCCGGCGCGGGCTCGGGCAAGACGCGCGTGATCACCCACAAGATCGGCCGGCTGATCCAGTCGGGCATCGAGCCGCAGCGCATCGCGGCCATCACCTTCACCAACAAGGCCGCCGCCGAGATGCGCGAGCGCGCGAAAGACCTCATCGGCAAGGACGCGCGCAAGGTGGTGGTGTGCACCTTCCACGCGCTGGGCGTGCGCATGATGCGCGAGGACGGCGCGGTGCTCGGCCTGAAGAAGGCATTCAGCATCCTCGACGCCGACGACGTGACCAAGATCCTGAAGGACGCCGGCGGCACCACCGACGCAGCCACCGCCCGCATCTGGCAGTGGACCATCAGCAAGTGGAAGAACATGGGCCTGAACGCCGCGCAGGCCGAGGCCCAGGCGGCCGACGACAACGAGCGCATCACCGCGAAGATCATGGCCCGCTACGAAGAGCGGCTGCTGGCCTACCAGAGCGTGGACTTCGACGACCTCATCGGCATGCCGCTGAAGCTGCTCTACGAATTCCCGGAAGTGCGCGCCAAGTGGCAGGCGATGATGGGCCACATCCTGGTGGACGAATACCAGGACACCAACGCCACGCAGTACGACGTGCTCAAGGCCCTGGCCGGCGAGCGCGGCCGCTTCACCGCCGTGGGCGACGACGACCAGTCCATCTACGGCTGGCGCGGCGCCACGCTGGACAACCTGCGCAAGCTGCCGGTCGACTACCCCACGCTCAAGGTCATCAAGCTGGAGCAGAACTACCGCTCCACCAGCGCCATCCTGCGCGCGGCCAACAACGTGATCGGCCCCAACCCCAAGCTCTTTCCGAAGACGCTCTTCTCAGAACTCGGCGAGGGCGAGCCGGTGCGCATCGTCGATGCCGACAGCGAGGTGCACGAGGCCGAGCGCGCGGTGGCGCGCATCATCAGCATCCGTGCGGGCGAGGCCATCACGCAGGGCAAGCAGTACAAGGAGTACCGCGACTTCGCCATCCTCTACCGCGCCAACCACCAGGCGCGGGTGTTCGAGCAGGCGCTGCGCAAGGCGCAGATCCCGTACAAGGTGTCGGGCGGCCAGAGCTTCTTCGACCGCGCCGAGATCAAGGACCTGTGCGGCTGGTTCCGCCTGTGGGTCAACAACGACGACGACCCTGCGTTCCTGCGCGCCATCACCACGCCCAAGCGCGGCATCGGCCACACCACGCTCGCGAGCCTGGGCAGCTTCGCGAGCCAGTACAAGCTGAGCCTGTTCGAGGCGCTCTTCAGTCCCTCGCTGCCCAGCGTGATGCCCAAGCGCACGCTGGAAGGCATCCACGAGTTCGGCCGCTACATCAACGACCTCGAATACCGCGCGCGCCGCACCATGGGCGCTGAAGACTCGCGCACCTTCATGCTCGACTGGCTCAAGGAGATCGACTACGAGAAGCACCTGTACGACGGCGAGGACAGCGAGGCCGCCGCGGCCTCGCGCTGGACCAACGTGCTGGAGTTCGTCGACTGGATGTCGCAGCGCGCCGGCGGCACGCTCGACGACACCTCGGGCGCCGACGGCGGCGGCATCGAGAGCGAGCGCAAGAGCCTGCTCGAGGTGGCGCAGACGATCTCGCTGCTGTCCACCATCAGCGAACGCGAGCAGGACCAGGACGTGGTCACGCTCTCGACGCTGCACGCCTCCAAGGGCCTCGAGTGGCCGCACGTCATGCTCATCGGCGTGAGCGAGGGTCTGCTGCCCTTCAAGCTCGACGACGACAACGGCCGCCAGCAGCAGGTCAGCGAAGACACCCTGCAGCGCCTGCAGGAAGAGCGCCGCCTGATGTACGTGGGCATCACCCGCGCGCAGCGCAGCCTGGCCGTGAGCTGGACCAAGAAGCGCAAGCAGGGCCGCGAGATGGTGCCCTGCGTGCCCAGCCGCTTCATCGCGGAGATGGGCCTGGACAAGGCCACCACCAGGGAAGACCCGCGCGAGAAGCTCAAGGCGCTGCGCGCCGAGTTCGCCCGCAAGGCGCAGGACAGCGCCGCGAAGGCCGCCGCCGCGGCCGCGGCACCGTGAAGATGACGACGAAGACGATGATGAAGAAGACCACCGCGACCGCTGCACTGCTCGCCGGCGCCCTTGCACTTCTCTCGGGCTGCGCCTCGATGCACGGCGGCAGCGCCGACTGCCCCGCCGACGCGCGCGACCTGCCGCTGGAATCGCTCTACGGCAACTGGGAGGCGCGCTTCGACAACCTGCCCGCCGTGGCTGTCGTGCAGCTCGGCAAGCACCCCGACTACGACGGCGTGCGCGGCACCATCGCGCGCAACGGCACCAATTCCGCGAAGGCCACGGTCGCGCAGCTCGCGGGCGACGTGGACGACGAAGGCGCGCTCTCCATCGACGAGTCGCAGGACGGCCGCGCCATCAGCGGCGTGTGGTCGGGCAAGCTGCAGGCCGGCTCGTGCGGGCGCGAATTCAGAGGCACCTGGCGCAATGCCGCCGACGAGAGCACGCACCCGTTCGTGCTCAGCAAGACGGCGCCGCCGGCGTCACAGGAAGGAAGGAAGCAATGACGAAGACGATCACCATCTCGCCGCGATCTCGCTTCAGGTTCAACACGCTCGCGGCCGTGGCCGCATGCCTCGGCGGTGCGGCGGGCATGGCCCACGCGCAGGCCGTGGACAAGCCCCCGAGCCCGCTGGCCGACTCCCAGCTCACCTGGCAGCAGTGCACCGCGCTCGGCGCCAACAACGAAGCACGCCTGGCCTGCTTCGACCGCTGGGCGCAGCAGCAGACGCTGCCCGCGGCGGCCGTGCCCGCCGCGCCGTCGGTGCTTGCGAGCACGCAGCCGCCGGTGGACGGCACGGTGCCCGCCACGCGCGTGGTCTCGGTGGCCACCACCGAGGGCTGCCGCGACCGCCAGTACTCCGCGCTCTCGCGCTTCTGGGAACTGGAGAACGCCACCGACTGCGGCACCTTCGGTTTCCGCGGCTACCGCCCGCTCAACGTGTCGGTCTCGGCCGCCACCAAGAAGCCGGAGACGCCCACCTCGCCCTCGGCCGACCACACTGCCGACCCGGTGGCCTACCAGGCCAACGAGATGCGCATCGGCCTGTCGGTGCGCACCAAGCTCGCGCAGGGCATGCTCACGCAGAACGATCCGGTCAAGAAAGACTCGCTGTGGTTCGCCTACAGTCAGCAGTCGACCTGGCAGCTGTTCAACGGCTCCATCTCGCGCCCCTTCCGCACCACCGACCACGAACCCGAGCTGATGTACGTCTACCCGGCCGACTTCAAGCTGCCGGGCGGCTGGCGCTGGCGCTATGCGGGCGTGGGCATCGTGCACCAGTCGAACGGCCAAAGCCTGCCGCTGTCACGCAGCTGGAACCGCGTGTACCTGATGGGCGGCGCCGAACTCGACGACCGCTTCACCATCACCGGCCGCATCTGGAAGCGCATCTCCGAAAGCGCCGCGAAGGACGACAACCCCGACATCGCCGACTACATCGGCCGCGCCGAGCTCACCGGCCGCTGGAACCTCAACCGCGACAACCAGCTCGCCGTGACCGTGCGCAACAACCTGCGCGACAGCGGCCGCGGCTCGATCCGCCTCGAGTGGCTCAAGGCCATCGGCGACCCGACCAAGAGCAACCTGCGCTTCCACACGCAGCTGTTCTCGGGTTACGGCGACACGCTGGTGGACTACAACCGCAAGCGCACCGTGCTGAGCATCGGCCTGAGCCTGGTGGATTTCTAGGCTCACCCCCAGGCTGCGCGCACTTCGTGTCGCGCACGCCTTCCCCCTACCGGGGCAACACCTGCGGCCCGGCAGCGCCGGTTCCCGCGGTGTTCCACCGGAAGAACTCAAGGAAAAATCGCCGTATGAATCACGACCTCTCTCCCGTCGACGACACGCAGCGCGAGATCATCGCGGCGCTGCATGTCGCGCCCGTCTTCGATGCCGCCCGCGAGCTGGAGCGGCGCGTCGACTTTCTCGCGGACTACCTGAAGCGGACCGGCCTGAAGACGCTGGTGCTGGGCATCAGCGGCGGCGTCGATTCGCTGACCGCCGGCTGCCTCGCGCAGCGCGCGGTCGAGAAGCTGCGCGCCACCGGCTACGACGCGAGCTTCATCGCGATGCGCCTGCCCTACGGCGTGCAGAAGGACGAGGCCGAGGCGCAGGCCTCGCTCGCGGTGATGAAGCCCGACCGCACCATCACGGTCGATATCCGACCCGCCGCGGACGCCATGCTCGCGGCGCTGAAGGCCGGCGACCTGAAGTTCCGCGATGCGGCGCATGAAGACTTCGTGCTGGGCAACATCAAGGCGCGCCAGCGCATGATCGCGCAGTTCGCGGTGGCCGGCGCGCACGACGGCATCGTCATCGGCACCGACCATGCGGCCGAGGCACTGATGGGCTTCTTCACCAAGTTCGGCGATGGCGCGGCTGACATCACGCCGCTCACCGGCCTCAACAAGCGCCGCGTGCGCGCGGTGGCGCAGCTGCTGGGCGCGCCCGACGCGCTGGTCCACAAGGTGCCCACCGCCGACCTCGAATCGCTGGTGCCCGGCAAGCCCGACGAAGACGCCTTCGGCGTCACCTACGAGCAGATCGACGACTTCCTCGAAGGCAAGCCGGTGTCGGCCGAGGCGCGGCGGATCATTCTTTCCACGCACCGCAAGAGCGCGCACAAGCGCGCGCTGCCCGTCGAGCCGTTCTGAGCGGGGCCCGTGCCGCCGTACGTGCCTAAGAGCGGGACGTCCTTCCGGCGTCAGGCCGACATCTCCGCCGCATAAGGCGCCGGAATACTGGCCTCGTAGCCGTTGCCGCGCACGACCGCATCGTAGCTACAGACGGTCTGATCCTGGGGGTCGTGCAGGGTCCAGCGCACCTGCGTGCCGTCGGGCGCCTCGTTCGCGACGTGCATCGAAGGCACGCCGATGTTGGCGCCCACGTGGGCATAGCGCGCGTCCACCGTCATCGGCACGTGGGGCGAAAAGGGCTCGCTGCCCGGCAGGTCACACCACTCGTGGTTCATGAGCAGGCTGGGTCTCGGCCACCACGAGGGCAGGTTGGCGGGGATACCACCGCCATGTCGCCTCGAGCATCGCGGCCTATGGGTTCTTGATGGCTGAACTCTTGGTGGTCGACAAGTCTGTCGGCAAAAAAACTTCATCGAATGCCAAGTGCCTGGATTACATCCCCCGCGGCAGTCCTGCGCGCACATCGCCACGTGGCGATGTCGATCACGACACTCAGCCCCGACTGAGATACCGGCTGCTCGCTCGTCTCGAGCAGTCCCCTGCTGCTCAAAGGCAGGCGCAAAGCTACTTTTTTGACACAGTAAGAATAGGCAGTACGGCCCCACGAACCCTGACTGTCGCTCGGCTCATCGAGCGCCTATGGCGAAAAATTCAAGAAGCGGTGGACCAGACAGCTTCCCCACGGTTGCCCCTTAGGAAGAGCTCCACCTTGACAGCGCAAGCTGGGCCACGTTTTAGGGCTAGCAACGGCGATCCAGCGATGATCTACAGTCCGCTCTCGATCACAGCGGTCGTCCATTGCCGGGCATGTCGCTGGCAGCTATCAATCTTCAGGGTTCATAGCAACTGGATTTTTAACTTCCGGGTAGAAGTCGTCGGACTGCAGGCGCGTGTCAGGCTCCAGTATCGAGGTCGCCCAGCCCGTGGGCATCCGAGTATCCCTCCGGATCATCTACCCAGCGCTGCAGCGCGGCACGTGGCCAACCGCAGGCGCGTCCACCCAAGTGCATAGGAGCTGGAAACTTGCCCTCAGCAATCCTGCGATATAGGGTCGCGCGGCTCAGTGCGGTGATGCGTATCACATCGTGCATGCGAAAGAACTCGGGCCCTTCCACGCTCGAAAGGTCAACACGGCGGTGACTGGAATGGGGTCCAAAATGCATGACATCTCCTTGAAACTGGTTTGAGCCTTCGAGCAGCGACCTGAGTACCGACGGCGAATCTCTGACTTGAAGAATCCGGACAGCGGCAGCACCGGCACCGAAACCAGCAGCAAACCATCCAGACTTGATCAGCATTGCGACCGTATCGAGCGCCTCCTTAGACTCGTCTCCAGCGTGGATGGACGTTGAGCATGCGACGACTCACGACTTCCGACAACTAACAACTTTCACAGTAGACAACCCCTACCTTTCGGCATCACTGCCCACACTCTCAGACGACGACTTCGCACCAGGGCTGCAGCCGAGTGCGAGACTCGCGTTATTGCGCCTCCGCTCGCACTCATAAGTGCGCTGCGTGACCCCCACCGGAAACAGACGCGGACCGCGCCTGGAACAGGAACCGCTTTTGCCCAGCGACTATCTAGAACGCCAACCACATGAGAGTGCGACGGTGCTCAAAAGTCCATCCAATCCACCCTCGATGCGTGGCATATGGCGCATAGATGGCCGATGGGAATTCCCGCTCACACGGCAAGGCCGCCGCCATCGCCGCGTCTTCCTGTTCAGCACGCAGGATGGGGTTCGTGCTTCGCTCGGGATCGCCAGACAATGACGGGATGAGGTTGCAACCGAGAAGCTGCAAACGCCGCGTCACGTGCAAGCAGTCAGATTGCAGCCGGGCTCACCGATTGGCATCGCCGACTTGGCCTGTGCCCAGCAGACGCGGCACCGTCGGCCCGTCATGTGGCGAAGTCAGACAGGCATCGATGGTCGAAACATGAGCAGTCGTACAGCTTCGGGCGACATGGCGCGCGGGCATCACGTTTCGTCATTGCGGCCTGCGAGAAGCAATTCGAGCAAATGAAGCGGCGCTTGCTGTCGCGGGCGGCGTGACCCACACGCCAGCCGCCAAGGGCGCCCTCAGCGAAATCGGTGGCACTCGCCAACGCGCGGAACCATTTCCCGACGTCAAGCTTCGTCGGCCGCTGCATAAGTTCCTGGCTTACCGAGCCGGTGCTCCAGGCGACTTGGCATCAGTACGCTCCTGCGCTCGATTTCTCTCCGCATCCTTCCAGCGCTCCGCCATGCGCTGCTCGTCGGTCTGCACGGCAGGCATGCGCCCAACGAAGCGCTCCACGCGTTCGGCCAATTCGGCCTGCCCCTGCCTTCTCAGCGTATCGGCGGTCGATTGCCAGTCCGCCACCACCTCCTGCCGGGTGCGCTGCATCTCATCTCCGCCGGCATCCAGGGTGTCTCGCCTTGCCTGTAGGGCCTGCAGCACGGCCCCAAGCTTGGCTCGCATGAAACTCGAAGTCTTCGGCGGCCGCCGACCTGCCCGCTCATCTGGTGCCAGCCGTCCGAACGCCCGAAGCGCACGCAGCCGGTGATGGATGGCGTCTTTCAGCGGCTTGCGGGTCTGGCCGCGCACCTGCCGTGGCGTCGCGTTGGCCGCTACGCCCTGCTCTCGCATCAGCGCGGCGAACTGTTCGCGCCATCGGCGCAACGTCTCCTTGCGGATGTACAGACGCTTGCCAGGCTCAAACTCGTGCTCGCACTTGACCACGAGATGCACATGCGGATGCGGCTGGTCGGTGTGCAGCACCATGGCGTAGCGGTACTGCAACGCGAAGTTCTCCCGCGCAAACACGCGTGCCGCTGCGCGCACCTTGTCCGGCGGCGTACCCGGCGGCATCGACAGCACGATGTTGTGGGCGAGCTTCACGCGGCTGTCCTTCTGGCCTGGAGCCGGCTTGGGCCTGTACTGACTGCTGCACAGGTCCAGTTGCCAGTCGGTGACGATCTCCCTGGGCGCCCCGCGGCCCTGCACGGCAGGTCCCTCATCGGTCTCGAGGGGGAGCTTGCCGTGCCGGCTGATGTAGCGCAGGTGCGCCTCGACGCCACCGGCGTCGCGCCCGCCGCCGGATACCTTCACCAGCACCTCGGGCGTGCGTCCCACCGTGCGCTGGATCTGCGCGATCTCGCCGGCCCCGAAGCGCAGGGTGCCACCGGGTCCGCGCCGGCCATAGCTCACGATGTCCAGCGCCATGTCGCGTGCGCCATCGGCGGATCGGCGACCGCCGCGTGCGAGCCGCAAAGTCTGCTCAGGCATGGTCCACCTCGTGGCCGTGGGTCTCCCAGCTGATCAGATTGCGCTGCACGATGGCGGCCGTCGCCTGGCGCACCTGCTCGATCTCCCTTCGGGCAAGCGCAAGTGCATCGATGATCTCGCAGGCCTGCGGCTGTGTGAAGGTGTTCGGCAAACCGAACATCCGGAACTGTCGTCCGAGCGCGGCCAGTTGTGCGCAGGTCGCCTTGATCTGGGTGAGTTGGTTCGGCGGAAGCACCACGGGTCCATGCACATGGTTGTGGATCAGCATGGCCAGGTAGCTGCCCGGCTTCATGCCCCGCAACCCGGCCCGTTCAGCAATCAGGGCACGATCCCCCGCGCGAAGCCGCATGGTGATGCGATCTTCGGAAAGACGGCCGGTGTCCGAAGCGCGCGGGGCATGCGTGGAGGACGACACCGTGGTCGAGGGCGCATTGGTGCGCAGAACTTCGTCGACGAGCTTGGCGAGCAGGCCGGCCTCGGTGAGTTGATGACGTGCCGCGAGCGCAGCAAACCGGGTCCGGGTTTCGGCCGACACCCGGGTCCCAATCACGCTCGATCGAGAGGTCTTGGTCATCGCGACGCCATCGCTGTTAACAATGTCTGACGGCAGTCTATCCTGCCCTCACAGCCGCACAAGGACTCTGCCCTCAAAACTCCCCGCTTCTTGCCACCATCTCGTTTAAGCTGCCGGCATACATCATCCATCCTGCTCACGCAGAGTGCCCTGCACGACTGTCTGATAGATGTCTCGCCCTTTCATCGAACAAGAAGGGCTCCGCACTTGATAGCCGGCCGGAGCTCCCTCGACATTCGGCATGCCGAACGCCGAACCCGGGAGAAACAAAAGAAATTGGTATGAGCGAATGCCAAAGCGATGAGTCGGGCCGGCATCGACCTCACTCAGCAAGCCTGACAGTTCGCCGCGAGTAACCTAGTCGCGCAGTGTAAAAACTACCGAGAGGTAGGAGACCGGTCCCGAGTGGATGGTCTCAATGCCGTGCAGCGCACTCGCCTCAAACAGCAGTGAGTCTCCCGCTCTCACCTCAACCATCTTGCTGCCATAGCGGTAGCTGACCTCGCCGGACAGGAAGTACAGGAACTTCAGACCCGGGTGCTGGAAAGTCATATAGGGATCGGCGCCCGGCAGCAGCGTTACCAGGTAGGGTTCGACAAACAAGTTGCCCGACAATAGGTGGCCCAGCAGCTCGTAGTGATAGCCCGCCACGGCCCCAATGCGGTCGACTACAAGCCCCTGCCCTGCCCGCACGTGGCAGAAGTCCGTGCGCCGCGCCTGATCGCAGAAGAAGCGCGAGACCGGCACGTGCAACCCCTGCGCGAGCCGCTCCAGCGTCTCGACTGAGGGCGACACCAGACCTCGCTCGATGCGCGAAAGCATCGACGCCGAGATCTCGGACGCCAGCGCCAGTTGGCCCGCAGACCGCCCCGCTGCAACGCGCAGCGCTCGCACCTGCGCGCCGATCCGGGCGGCGGACAAGCTCCGCACCACAGGCTCAGACTGCCGAGGTCGTGCGCGCGTCACTGAGAACGGCAACCGTAGGCGGTATGCCGTTGGCAGAGGCGAAGCGGCCTGTCGACGCGTCATTTGGATCTCATAGCAAAAGAGTCGTGAGAAAGGCCAAAGCGGCATTTTTCCCCGACGTCCATGATACCCCAGAAAAGGTCGAAATGGCCTTTTTTAGTCTGTCTCTGAGCATCAAGTGGTGCCTCCGTCCATTCATCATCGCCGATACGAAGTGCTAAGAAAGCACCTGCGTTACCTCCGGCGCGCTGCCGGTTTGACGCAAGCAGAACTGGGAGTACGGCTCAAAGTGGACCAGTCCCATGTATCCAAAGTCGAGCGAGGCGAACGGTATATGGACGTGCTGTTTTATTTGGACTGGTGTCGCGCTTGCAAACAACATCCGGAAGCCGCGATCGCGGTCCTGGTCAAGGCTGGAGCCTAGGGCTACGCTCATTCCGTCGATTTTGGACGCTCGTGTTTCGCAAAGCGAGATCTGCGGCGAGCGGATTTCATCGGTTTTCCTTTTGATTCGACGGGCCTGTGGCCCCTTTTGCCCTGTACGGGTGCATCTTCGCTAGCAGCAGCCCCCCGGGTCATGTTGTGACCAGAGAGAGCGCCGTAAACGCGTAGCGTTCTTGTGCAGCCCACGGTAACGCACCTTACTGAAGACGCACAGCCGCTAGACGATGGCAAACATGTGCTCACGCGTGCACGCACCTTCGACTTCTCCCGGTTGCGACGCCGATGCAGCTCTTCGGCCCTCAACCGTTTTACGCACACACTGGTTCGTGCAGTCCTTCGCCGCAGGCGCCTCCTCGGCGATCACTTCCTGCTGCCCTGCATGGGCACAGTCTCCGTACACGTTCAGCTTGTCCGCGTGCAGCCGTTCGGGCGGGGGTATTTATCATGCACGTTCGCAGACGTGACCATCGGACTGTGCGCCAGCCCCGTGTGTCCGTCCACGCCAAGGTGCAGTTTCATTTCGAAGAACCAGTTCTTCTTGTCCTTGGCCGTCCGGTACGTTTCCGGGTCGCGCTTCTTGTCTTTGTTCTTCGTCGAACTGGGCACGCTAATGGTCGTGGCGCCCACGATCGTGCCCGCCCCCACCTTCATTCCATGGCCCGGCAGCATTTCGCGACCTTGGCGAACAGCGCTTGCCTCAGATCGTTCGTCTACAGCAGGCGACGGCACTTCAACAACAGCGTGGCATCGGGCCTCCACTCGCGATCCAGGTCGATCCCCATGAAGCTGCGCAGACTGGCGCTGTCGTACAGCGCTTCCTCGCACGCCTCGTCGGCCAAGTTGAATCTGTGCTGCGCGAACAGCATGCGAAGCATCCGCTGAAGCCTCGCTGGTGGGGCGGGCACCTTCTGCGGTGGGGCAATACGGCTCCAGGCCACGGCACGATCTTGTCACCGTCTTGGAACATGTAGCCCCTGGGCGGGCGGCGCAACTGCTCGAAGCCTTTGACGCCATGGCAAGAGTCTGTTGCTTCATGCCTCCATGAACGCATCCGCCGGTCTCGCGGCAGACTTCTTTCAGCGTAGCCGTAGGTCTGTCACCCCCCATGACAGCCCGCAAATCCATGGACAGCGACCGGCTATCGAATAGTGGGATTGAGGCACGCTTCTCGCTGCTCCGTTGCGCGATAATCTGACTTAGGTCGGACGGAATGCACCATTTGAACTTTCGCACCGCACGACCTTAAATGGTCTGGTGTACCCGAAGGTGTGCCCAGAGAACAGGAGCAGTGAGCGAAAGCAAGTGCTGGCGAGGGTTGCGCAGAATTATTCGATTCCGCCCCAGCCACCACTTCCAAGCCCCTGATTCTTGAATGAATCAGGGGCTTTTCAGTTTTTCAGTTATGGGCCCTGCCGGCTTGCTTGCACGGTCCAGCGGCCCTCAGGCCGCGCAACTCTCGCGCAGCGAGCCGATGGTGCCTTCCGCTGCCTCGATACGCCGATACAGTTCCTCGTTGACAAGCCGGACCAGCGCGCCGAGTTCAGAGCGTGTCGGATAGACCTCTTCGCAGTCGCTCACATGCCGGGCGACGATGAGCTTCTCTAGGCACGCGTACGCGCAGTGCACTTCGCGAATGCTCGCGATGTCATCGCCTGCTTGCAGTGCGAGTGATTCAGGGTCGTGTTGAAGAGGGCGCGAGGGCGCGCGAACGGATTTAAGCCATGAACGATCTCCAGAAGCTTGCTTCCAAGAGCTTCTTCGAGCTGCTAAACCCGATCACGCCGTCTCGCGGCGCGACGGGCGCAAGTATAGACATCGGCCCCTCGCCGCCACGCGTGACACCACGCGTGACATTTGGGAACGTTCTTCACCGTAGCGATGTGCGCCGTGCCATGAGCCCGGGCGTTGGTGATGCATCAGAGGCTTTTTTCGTCCTCAGGAGTGAAAGAAATGACTTTTTCCCGATCCATGTTCAAGCTGGCTGCCGCGGGTCTCGTTGCCGCCGGTGCCTTGTTCGCCGCCGCATCCGCCAATGCCGGAACAAGCTGGTCCATCGGCGTCAACGTGCCGGGCGTGGTCGTGAGCGAGCCTGCGCCGGTCTACTACGAACCGGCTCCCGTTTATTCGCGGCCGGCTCCGACCTACTATCAGCCTGCCCCGGTCTATTCGACGCCGGCACCCGTCTACTACGAACCGAGCTGGGAGGAACGCCGTGCCCAGCGCTGGGAAGAACGCCGTGCGGAGCGCCGCGAATGGCGCCGCCATCAATGGGAGCGCGAGCAGTACCGCCGCTACTACGAAGGTCGCGACTGAGCGACCCGGGCAGGGGGCAACGTCGATCGGCGCGACTGCGCCAAGGCGTTGCCGGACCGTGCCGATGATCCCTGCGCAATACAGCGACAGCGCAATTTCTTCCCGGGCACGCTGCTCGCCCGGCGAAGCAGCCCGCCGATACGCATACGGCGGCGCATCCTTCCTTTCATGACTCCCGATCGCTCTCCGATGCGCGCGGCACCGCGTCGATCGGCGACTGACTGCTGCTGAATTTCCACGGTCGTCGTGACCGTTCGCGGCTATATCGTTACCGCGTGTTGACCGCGAAGCCCCTCGCGCGGTCGTCGGCGTCGCGCGCCGAAGAACGACATCCATCGCACTCCAGAAAGACCGGGCCCGCTGATTCCCTGACAACCGGGGGCCACGCGATGCCTCGGCATGCCTGCGCGCTTGCGCGCTGTCAATCCCTCGCGCCTCGGAGCCGATGTAGGACTTCACCCTGCTTCGCGCTCCCGAATTAGATGTGAAGTTTGCACATCTTGTTGCTCACCGAAGCAGAAAGGACTCAGCTTCGGGCGTACCTTTATTGCATCGCAGCATGAAAAACAGAGCGCGCTGCAATCCGTGGACCGGTGGAGGACTGGGATCGGGTCTCTTTCTTTCAACACCAGGCGGCGCGTCGCATCGGCGTGCCATCGACGTTTTCAAGGGGTGGTGGCTATGCGAGTGTCCAGACCGATTTCATCTTCGTCCGATGCGGCTCGCCGCGTCCGGGCCCTGGGCGGCCGACGCAGCCGGCAGCGGGGCGCCTTCGTTCCGAAGCTGGCGGGCTATGCGCTGCTGGCGTTCGTGCTGTGGCTCATGATTTCGACCCTGGTCGCGCCGCTGCTGTCGGCCCAGGCGACGCGGGCGGTGCTGCAGGCGCCGGTGGGGCTCGTCACCTCGCCGATCAGCGGCGTGGTCACGCAGATGGCGGTGCACTCGCGCGACGCGGTGGTGCCGGGCTCGCTGGTGGCGACGGTGCGCAATCCGACGGTGAGCCAGGAGATTCTCACCACGCTGACGACGCAGCGCCTGGCGTTGCAGAGCCAGCTGTCGCAGCTGGGCAACCAGTTCAAGGCCGACAGCCAGGAGATGAGGGCCGTGGGCCAGCAGGCGCAGGTGCATCGGCAAGCCTCGCTGGCGCAGACCTGGGACTCGTGGGAAATCGCCCAGCGCCAGCGCGACGTTGCGCACAGCGTGGTGGCCGAGCAGGAGAACAAGGTTCGCACCAGCGAGGCGCTGCTGAAGGAAGGCGCGATCAGTGAGCAGGTGATGAACGCTGCCGAGGCCCAGCTGAGCACCGCTCGCGCCAACGCGGCGGTGGCCGAGCAGGCCTTCGCCGGACAGGCGCAAACCGTGGCGAGCGCGGGGCAGGGCGCCTTCGTGGGCACCGGCGGCAGCAACCTGTTCCAGACGCTCACGAGCCGGCGCGAAGCGCTTCGCAACAGCATCGACCGGGCCCGGCAGGACGGCACGGCCATCGTGCAGCAGCTCAAGCAGATCTCGCAGCTCGAGGAAGACGAGCGCCACCGCGTCGAGAAGCTCGCCGCCTACCAGGTCACGGCAACGCAGCCGGGGCTGGTGCACACGGTGCTGATGCCCGAGGGCGCGTATGTCACCGCGGGCGCTTCGCTGGTGCGTGTCACCGATTGCAGCCGGCTCGGCGTGGTCGCGGTGTTTCCCGCGCGGCTGGCCAAGCGCCTGAGCATCGGCTCGGTGCTCGACGTGAAGATCGGCGAGAACACGGCCGCGATGCCCGCGCGCGTCGAACAGCTGCTGCCCGTGGCCTCCGACGCGCTGCAGAGCACGTACAGCGTGCCCTTCCCCTATGCCGAGCAGGGCTCCATCTACGCCGTGGCGCGCATCGAGGACGGCGAGTCGCAGCAGTCCGCGGCCCGCCAGCAGAGCATCTGCGTGCCGGGCAAGGTGGTCTCGGCCAGCCTCAGGACCTGAGCGCGGGCTCTTCGCGCGCCTCCAGGCTCCACATCCTCCAGAGAGAACGCCATGTCGATCTCCTCTTTTTCCCGTGTGCGGGTGTGGTGCGCCGCCTCGGCGGTGCTGGCCTGTGCCGCGGCCGCGGCTGCGGCGCCCCAGGCGGGCGCCACGCAGCAGGCGCTCGCGCGCGAAAGCTGCGAAGGGTTGCGCCGCGCGGTCGCGCACGACCAGGCGGGCGCCGCTTCCGGCCCGCTGTTCCTCGCGAGCTACAGGCCGGCCGAGGGCGCGCGCGGCGAGCCGCCGTTCGAGCCCGCGCTCGCGGGTGCCGCCTTCACCTACGACAACGCATTGGCCGGCATCGCGCTGCTGGCCTGCGGCGACCGCTCCGCCGCAAGGCACATCGGCGATGCGGTGGTGCGCGCGGTTGCGCACGACCAGAGCTTTTCCGACGGGCGCGTGCGCAACGCCTACCGCGCCGGACCGGTGACCGAAGAAAAGCCCGCGCTGCCCGGCCGCTGGGACGCGCAGCGCAAGCAGTGGATCGCCGACGCCTACCAGGTCAGCACCGCCACCGGCAACGTGGCCTGGGCGGCGCTGCTCATGCTGAACCTGTTCCAGGCCGAGCCCTCATCGGGTTCGGCCCCGGCCTATCTGGAGACCGCGCGCAAGCTGCTGGCCTGGACCGAGCAGAACACGCGCGCCAGGAACGGGCAGGACGGCTACAACGGCGGGCGCTACGGCTGGGACAACGCGCAGCGCGCCCAGACCTGGAAATCCACCGAGCACAACATCGACATCGCCATGGCCGCCGCATGGGCGGCGCGCGCCAGCGGCCAGCGCGACGCGCCGGAGCATCGGCAGGCGCGCACCGCGCTCGATTTCGTGGGCCGCATGTGGAGCCCCCAGGAGCAGCGCTTCCACATCGGCACCAAGGAGGACGGCGCGACCCTCTCCACCGAAGGCTCCGGCCTGGATGCGCAACTCTGGCCGCTGCTGGCCGCGCCCGAGGGCTCGTGCGCCTGGAGCAAGGGGCTCGACTGGGTGGAGAAGCACCATCGCTTCGAAGCCGGCTACGGCTTCTCGCGCAACCCCGACGGCATCTGGACCGAAGGCAGTGCGCAGGCCGCCGCCACGCTGGTGGCGCGCAAAGGCTCCGCGCCCGAGGCCCTGTGGCAATTGCTCGCATCGCAGCGAGCCGGCAACGGCCTGTACTACGCGACGCCGGCCTCCCGCATTTCCACCGGACTGGCCATCGGCCCCGACTCGGCGGGCGCCGACTTCTATTACTACCACTGGCCGCACCTCGGCGCCACGGCCTGGGTCGCCCTGGCCGCCACCGGTTTCAACCCCTTCACCGGCAAGACTGCCGCATCGGAAGCCACTCCATCATGTCCAGCCTGATCGCCACACCGGAATTCCAGCTCAACGCCCTGATCGGGGCAATCGCGCTGCTCCTGATGAGCCGGGCCAGCGTCGATCGCATCTCGCATCGCATGCTGTTCGGCGCGCTGACCGCGCTGCTCCTGCTTCGCTACGCGGTCTGGCGCGTGGTCGCCACCATGCCGCCATCGGACCTCGGCTTCGGAACGCTGTTCGCCTGGGTGTTCCTGTGCTTCGAGCTGGCGGCCATCGTCTACACGCTGATGTCCATCCAGATGCTGGTGAGGCGCCGCGACAACCGCGGGCAGGCCGACCGCGGAGAGGCCGCGCTGCGCGCCCGCGGCGGGCAGGTGCCGGCGGTGGACGTGTTCATCTGCACGTACAACGAAGAGCTGGCGGTGCTGGAGAAGACCATCATCGCCGCCCAGGCCATCGACTATCCGCGGCTGAATGTCTGGGTGCTCGACGACACCCGGCGCGACTGGCTGCGCGACTACTGCGAACGCAGGGGCGTGCACTACGCGCGGCGGCCCGACAACAGCCACGCCAAGGCCGGCAACCTCAACAACGGGCTGCGCCTGTCCGCGGACGCGACCAACGCGCCCTTCATCCTGGTGCTCGACGCGGACTTCGCGCCGCAGCGCGAGATCGTCTACCGCATGCTCGGGCTGTTCGAGGACCGCCGCGTCGGGCTGGTGCAGACGCCGCAGTTCTATTACAACGCCGACCCCATCCAGCACAACCTGCGCGCAACCGACAGCTGGGTCGACGAGCAGCGCGTGTTCTTCGACGTGCTGCAGCCGGCGAAGGACGCGGCCGATTCGGCCTTCTGCGTGGGCACCTCGTTCATCGTGCGGCGCGACCTGATCACCGCGGCGGGCGGCTTCCCGGTGGGCAGCGTGTGCGAGGACATCCACACCACCTATCTGCTGCTGCGGCGCGGCCACGTCACGCGCTGGCTGGGCGAGCGGCTGTCGAACGGGCTGTCGGCCGAGAGCATCATCGACTACATCAACCAGCGCAGCCGCTGGTGCCTGGGCACGGTGCAGCTCGCGCTGCTGCCCGACGGCCCGCTGCGCGGCGCGGGCTACAGCCTTTCGGCGCGGCTGCACTTCGTGCACGGGCTGCTGCACTGGCTGGGCAAGCCCTTCATGGCGCTGATCATGCTGGCGCCGGTGCTGTACTGGTATGCCGGCGTCTCGGCCTTCCATGCGACGCCGCAGGCCTTTGCCGCCTACGGCCTGCCGCCGCTCATGATGTTCTGGGCCTACAGCTACTGGATCAGCCAGCGCCGCTGCCTGCCCGTGTTCAGCGAGGTGAGCCAGCTGGTGGCCGCGATGGCCGTCACCGGCACGCTGCTCAACGCGATGCTGCGGCCCTTCGGCCACCCGTTCAAGGTGACGGCGAAGGGGCTCGACCGCTCCAGGACCGTCGTGCACTGGAAGCTGGTCGCCGTCTTCGGCGGCCTGTTCGTGGCGCTGCAGGGCGGCGCCGCCTCGGCGGCGCTGGAAGGGGCGGCGCTGACGCCCGGCGACGAACTCAACCTCGTGTGGACCGGCATCGCGCTGGTGCTGTGCCTCGGAGCGCTCATGGCCTGCGTCGACCTGCCCAGACCGCAGCAGGAAGAGCGCTTCCCGTGGCGCGCCCGTGCACGGGTGCGCACCGCCGCGGGAGAGGGCGAATCGCGCTTCGTCAACATCGCGGCCGACGGTGCGCTGCTCGAAGGCGGCTCCCTGTTCAAGCGCCTGCGCGTCGGCCAGCCGCTGGAGGTGTACGTCGACCCGGTGGGCTGGCTCCCGGCTCTTCTCGCGGGCCGCAGTTCGGCCGGTGCCGACCTGCGGTTCGCCGGCACCGAGGCGCAGCGCGAGCACCTGGTGAGGCATGTGTTCAACGTGGTGCCGAGTCATGTCGCCGTGCAGGTGCGGCCCTGGCGGGCCGCTTCGGCCCTGTTCGCGAGCGCGGGCTTCCGCTCGCCCGGCGCCGGCTTCGTGCGCCTGAGCCTGCGCCTGATATTGCTGGTGCTGGCGGTGTGCGTGCTGCTGGTGGTGAGCGGCTGCAATCTCACGCCGCCGATGAAGCAGCCCGACCTGTCCGTGCCCTCGCAATGGCCGGCCGGCGCGGCGCGGCCATCCGCGGAGCCGGTGGACTGGCGCGGCTTCGTGCAGGACGACGAACTGCGCGGCCTGATCGCCACCGCGCTGTCGCGCAACCGCGACCTGCGCGTCTACGCGGCGAAGGCGCGCGAGGCGCGGGCCGTGTATGCCGCGGGGCGTGCATCGCTGTTCCCGCCGCTGGGGCTCTCGGCCCATGCCCAGCGCGCGCAGACCACGCCGCAGGGCTCGCTGAGCCCGGTCGGCAACCTGCCCTCGGACGGCAGCGTTTCCAACAGCTTCGACATCCAGGCCGGCGTGACGTCGTACGAGCTCGATTTCTTCGGCCGCCAGCAGAGCAGCGCGCAGCAGGGCGGCTCGCTGGCCGAGGCCGGCGACCGCGACTACGCGGCAGCGCGCATGAACCTGGTGGGCGAGGTGTCGAATGCCTATCTCACGCTGCGCGCCGACCGCGCATTGCTGAGCCTGGCCGATTCCAACGCGGCCGGGCTGACCGCCAATGCCGACATGATCGGCCGCGCCAAGGCGGTCGGCGGCGCGGCGCAGCTGGACGTGTACCGCGCGCAGTCGCTGCTGCAGAACGCCCGCGTGCGACAGGAGGAATACCGCATGCGCGTCGCGCAGGATCTGCAGGGGCTGAACGTGCTGGTGGGCGAAGCCGTGCCGCCGGACACGGGCGCCGCTCGGCCCTGGCCGCAGCGCTCCACCGCGCAGGTCGCGCCGGGCATGCCGTCGAGCCTGCTGCAGCGCCGGCCCGACCTGCTGGCGGCCTACGCGCGCGTCGAGGCCGCCAACTCGGGTGTGGGCGCGGCCAAGGCGGCCATGCTGCCGACCATCTCGCTGACCGCGCTCACCGGCGGCGTGAGCAGGGAACTGTCGACGCTGCTCAGCGGCGGCAACGCCAGCTGGGCCGGCGTGCTGGGCGTGTCGCTGCCGCTGTTCGACTGGGGCCGCAGGTCCGCCAACGTCACGGCCAGCGAAGAGCGGCTGGCCGCGGCAATGGCTTCCTACGAATCCGCGGCGCAGGTGGCTTTTCGCGAAACCGCCAACGCGCTGATCGCCGACGACCATCTGGCGCCGCAGCTCGAGGCGCAGCAGGCGCGCGTGCAGGCGCTGGAGAAGGTGGCCGGCATTTCGCGCACGCGCTTTCGCAGCGGCCTGGAAGACTACTTCTCCAGCCAGGACGCGCAGCGCGAACTCTATGCCGAGCAGCAGCAGCTGATCGAGCTGCAGCTCAAGGCTGCCGTGAACATGGTCAACCTGTACAAGGCGATCGGCGGCGGGTGGGGCGCTGCGTAGCTGCGCAGGGCGTAGGGCGGGCCTGCTTTTTCGCCGCTACTTCTTCATCGCCTTGACTTCGGCCTTGCCCTTCTCCTCGTCCGCCTTGGCCTGCTTCACGCAGGCGGACTTGGCGTCGCCCTTCTGGTCGTCGCACTTTTCCTTGGCGATGCTGTAGGCCGCTTCCACCTTGGCTTCGGCCACCTTGCGGGCGTTGCTGTCGCTGGGCATCAGCTTCTGGTCGAGCTGGGCCTTGGCGATCTTTTCCTTGCCCTTGGCTTCCTCGACGCAGACGTCCTTGGCGTTGTCCTTCAAGGCGTCGCATGCGGCGCGGTCGGCCTTGTAGTCGGCCGCGATCTTGTCGCGGCCCGCCTTCAGTTCGGCAACGGCGGGGTCGACGGTTGCCGCCGGCGGCGTGTTCATCTGGGCGTGGGCCGAAAGCACGCCGAGGCAGGACGCGACGGCGCAGGACCATATGAGCTTGTTCATGGTCATCTCCTTGGGGGCACCGGCGTTGGTTGCACACAGGGATGAGGATGTCCGGCGCCTGAATCCCAGGCTAGGAACCATGGCGGGTGCGTCGATAGGACGCTGTGCGAAGCGGCCGTAAGCGCATGCCGACGCGCGCCGGCGGTGCGACCAGGCTCCTCAGTCGAGCACCAGCTGCGTCTGCGTGACCACCGCGCACAGCTTGCCGTCGGCATTGGTCACCGAGGTCTGCCACACCTGCGTCGTGCGCCCCCGATGCAGCGCCACGCTGGTGCCGGTGACCGTGGTGCCGACGCGCGCGCCCGCGATGAACTTGGTGCTCGAGTCGGTCGTCGTCGTGCGCTTGCCCTCGGGCAGGTTGACGATGGTGCCGACAGCGCCCAGCGTGTCCGCGAATGCCATGTAGGCGCCGCCGTGGAGGATGCCGCCGGCGGTGCACAGGTCGGGCCGCACCTCCATCTGCGCGACCACGCGCTCGGGCGCGAGCTCGGTGAGCCGCACGCCCATGAGGCCGGGGAAGATCGTGTCCAGCAGTTTCTGCATCGTGGCGATGTCGGGCATCGATGTCTCCTTGTTTCCAGTTTGATCGAAAGCTCAGCCGGCCGCCGTAGCGCGCCGCAGCGCCGCGCGGGCCAGCAGGCGCGTGGAGTCGAGCGTGGGGAGCGCCGAGTTGCCGTCGTTCAGCACCAGCGGCAGCTCGGTGCAGCCCAGCACCACGGCATCGCAGCCGCGCGACTTCAGGCCGTCGATCATGCGTTGCAGCACCGCTGTCGACTCTGGCCTGATCACGCCGCGCACCAGCTCGTCCATGATGATGCGGCCCATCGTGGCGCGCTCCCCGGCCTCGGGGCGCACGGCTTCCAGGCCGGCGGCCGACAGAGCCCGCGGGTAGACCTCGCTGTTCACCAGCCAGTGAGTGCCCAGCACGCCCACGCTGCGGAAGCCGCGCGACACCGCCTCGGCCGCGGCCACTTCGGCGATGTGCAGCCACGGCAGCGGCGATTGCGGCAGCACGATGTGCATCGCCTGGTGGATGGTGTTGTCGGGGCAGATCAGCAAGTCTGCGCCGGCCGCGGCGAGCTTGCGTGCCGACGACAGCATCAGCTGCCCGACGCCGTCGATGTCGCCGCGATCGAGGCAGTCCACGTACGCGGCGAGCGAATGCGTGTGCATCGAGACCTCGGGGTGCGCATGCGCGTGGCCCATGTGGCTGGCGCCTTCGACGCACAGCGTGCGATAGCAGAGCGCAGCGCCTTCGGCCGAGCAGCCGACGATGCCGATGTGAAGTGGCATGAAGCGAATCTCCGTCAAGGAAAAGCAGCGGAAGATGTTCTCACGACCTCCGCGATACCGCCACGCCCGCATGGCGGTCGAGCCGCAGCGTCATCAGCGTCGCAATGGCCATCAGCAGTCCGACCACGTACCAGGCATGACGGAAGTCGGCGAGCTCCACGGCCGGCGCGCCGCGCAATGCCTGCGACGCGCCGAGCACCATCGCGCCCAGCGCCACGCCGAGCGCGAGCGACACCTGCTGCAGCATCGTGCCGAGCGTGCTGGCGCCGGCGCGGGTTTCGTCGGGCACGTCGGCGAAGGCGAGCGTGTTGATGGCGGTGAAGTTCATCGAGCGCGCCATGCCCGCCACGAACAGCAGCACGCACATCAACGGCAGCGGGTCGCCGGGCGACAGCAGCCCGCAGCCGAAGAGCGTGGCGGCGCAGATCGCGCCGTTCACCGTCAGCACGCGGCGAAAGCCGAAGCGCCGCAGCACCGCCGTGGTGGCGCTCTTCATGACGAGGTTGCCGGCCATGTACACCAGCAGCATCGAGCCCGCATGGAAGGCGCTCATGCCGAAGCCGATCTGGAACATCAGCGGCAGCAGGAAGGGCGAGGCGTTGATGGCGACGCGCGAGACGAAGCCGGCGGTCGCCGTGGCCAGCGCATAGGTCGGCACCGCGAGCGCGCGCAGGTCGAGCAGTGGCGCCGCCACGCGCCGCGCGTGCTGTACGGCGGCGAGCGCTGTCACCACGCCGGCGGCCAACAGGCCGAGCGTGACGGCCGAGCCCGGCTGCGGCCCGCCCAGCCGCGTGAGGCCTTCGACCAGCGCGGCCAGCGCGATGGCGGTGAGCACGAAGCCGGTCGCGTCGAAGCGCACCGGCGCGGCGTCGGCCCGGCGCGGAAAGAGCCGCATCACCAGCCACAGGCCCACCAGGCCCAGCGGCACGTTCAGCAAAAAGATCCAGCGCCACGAGGCATGCGTGGCGATCAGCCCGCCCAGCGGCGGCCCGATCACCGGCGCGATGAGACCCGGCCAGGTGATGGTGCCGATGGCCTCGATCAGCCGGTGCTTCGGCGTTTCGCGCAGCACCACCAGCCGGCCCACCGGCGACATGAAGGCGGCGGCCGCGCCCTGCAGCACGCGCGCCGCAACGAAGAACTCGAAACTCGGCGCGAGCCCGCAGGCCAGCGAGGCGAGGGTGAAGGTGCCGACCGCCAGCGCGAACACCCGCCGCGCGCCGAAGCGCCCCGCGCACCAGCCCGCCGCAGGCACCAGCGCCGCCATCGCGATCAGGTAGACCGTGACGCCCAGGCTCGCATCGAGCGCCCCGATGCCGAAGCCGGCGCCGATGGCCGGCAGCGCCGTGACGATGACGGTGGCGTCCAGCGTCTCCATGAAGAAGGCGGCGGCCACGGTGAGGGCGATGCGCTTCGAAGCGCCTTCCGTGGCCGCCTCCGGCCGGGCGTTGTCGTTCATGCGCCGAGTCTGACACCGCCGGGCGCCTAGGGTTTACCCGGTGCCGACGATCCGGAAGCTCGGACGGGGCCGGTCGGCGGCATCCGGATCGTCGGCGGAGCGCCTTGCACCCCGCAGGGAAAAGCCCCGTGAAATCAAGGACTTAGGGCGCCCGCCGGCCCTTGCCGGCCGTGGCATGTCGATTGCTGAACCACCGGCCGGCCGTGCGCCCCCGATGCGGGGCCCGGTCACGAACCTGGAGACAAACCAATGAGCACCCCCATGGAACACCAGACCGCCCCCAAGCCCTTCTACAAATCCCTGTACTTCCAGGTCATCACAGCCATCGTGCTCGGGGTGCTCCTGGGCCATTTCTATCCCGACACCGGCGCTTCCATGAAGCCGCTGGGCGACGGCTTCATCAAGCTGATCAAGATGATCATCGCGCCGATCATCTTCTGCACGGTGGTGGTCGGCATCGCCGGCATGGAGGACATGAAGAAGGTCGGCAAGACCGGCGGCATGGCGCTGCTGTACTTCGAGATCGTCAGCAGCATCGCGCTGATCGTCGGCCTCGTGCTCGTGAACGTGCTCAAGCCCGGCGCGGGCATGAACATCGACGTGACCCAGCTCGACACCAAGAGCATCGCGGCCTACACCGGCCCGGGCAAGATGCAGAGCACCACCGACTTCCTGCTCAATATCATTCCGAGCACGGTGGTCGACGCCTTCGCCAAGGGCGAAATTTTGCAGGTGCTGCTGATCGCCGTGATGTTCGGCTTCGCGCTGCACCGCTTCGGCGGTCGCGGCACGCTGGTGTTCGACGTGATCGAGAAGGGCTCGCACGTGCTCTTCGTGATCGTCGGCTACATCATGAAGGTCGCGCCCATCGGCGCCTTCGGCGCAATGGCCTTCACCATCGGCAAGTACGGCGTGAGCTCGCTGCTGCAGCTGGGCCAGCTGATGGCCACCTTCTACGCCACCTGCCTGCTGTTCATCTTCGTGGTGCTGGGGCTCATTGCGAAGTTCCATGGGTTCAGCATCTGGAAGTTCATCAAGTACATCAAGGAAGAGCTGCTGATCGTGCTGGGCACCTCGTCCAGCGAGTCGGTGCTGCCGCGCATGATGGCCAAGATGGAGAACCTGGGCGCGAAGAAGTCGGTGGTCGGCCTCGTGATTCCCACCGGCTACTCGTTCAACCTCGACGGCACCTCCATCTACCTGACGATGGCGGCTGTGTTCATCGCGCAGGCCACCAACACCGACATGACGCTCACGCAGCAGCTCACGCTGCTGGCGGTGCTGCTGCTCACCTCCAAGGGCGCGGCGGGCGTCACGGGCAGCGGCTTCATCGTGCTGGCGGCGACGCTGTCGGCCGTGGGGCATGTGCCGGTGGCGGGGCTGGCGCTGATCCTGGGCATCGACCGCTTCATGTCGGAAGCTCGCGCGCTCACCAACCTGATCGGCAACGGCGTTGCCACGCTGGTGGTCGCCAAGTGGACCGGCGACCTCGACACCGTGCGCATGAATCAGCACCTGAACCAGGAAAGCACGGCCGAGGCCGACGAGCCCGAGCGCGTGCTCGACGCCACCGAGGCGCACATGCCTGCCAGCGGCGCGCGCCAGGCTTCCTGATCTTTTTTCCGCTCCCTCCGGCTCCGCCCAGGGGCCATCGGGCTGCCACTAATGCGGGCGGCCCGGCCTTGTGCAATAACGGGCCCATGAATCCAAGGGAGCCGGCCCGGCGTCTAGAACCACATTCCGACCAGGCGACAAGAGGGTGGCGCGGCCTGCCCCGCTGGGGCGGCGCACTGGCCCTGGTGGCCGTGGCCGCCTTCGCAGGCTACCAGGTCGCCATGCAGACCGGCCTGGCCCGGCTGCGCGAAGCGGCCGACCACCGGCTCGACATGCTCGCCACCGGCCTGGACGCCGACCTGGCCCGCTTCGACTACCTGCCCGCGCTGCTGGAGATGACGCCCCTGGTGCCGGCGCTGCTCGGTACGCCCGCGGACACGCGGCTGCGCGATTCGGTCAACCGCTACCTCGACGGCGTCAATGCCGCGGCGGGCGCGGAGATGCTCTACGTGCTCGACGCCTCCGGCACCTCGCTGGCCGCGTCCGACTGGGACAAGCCCGGCACCACCGTGGGCCAGGACCTGTCGTTCCGGCCCTATGTGATCGATGCGCTGGGGCAGGGCAGGGGCCGCTTCTACGGCGTGGGCATCACCAGCAAGAAGCCGGGCTACTACCTTTCCTATGCGCTGCGGCGCGGACAGGCCTCGCGCGGCGTGGTGGCCGTGAAGATCAACCTCGAAGAAGCCGAGCGCACCTGGCGCAAGCTGCCGGGCGACGTGGCGCTGATCGACCAGCGCGGGGTGGTCATTCTTTCCACGCGCGAGGACATCAAGTTCCGGCCGCTGCTGCCGCTCGACGCCCTGCAGCGCGCCGAGGTGCTGCGCTCGCGTCCCTACGGCGAGGCGGCGCTGCAGCCGCTGCAATGGACCCAGAAGGAGGCGCTCGACCGCGACGTGCAGGTGATCTCGCTCGACGGCGTCGACCAGCTCGCCTCCGCCCGCACCCTGCGCGGCGCGCCGTGGCAGCTGGTGGTGCTGGACAACCTCGCGCCGCTGCGCCTGGCGGCGCGCAACGCGGCCATCACCGCCGGCCTCGCGATGACGGTGCTGCTGCTGGTGGCCGTGGCGCTGTGGCAGCGCCGCCGCGCGGTGCGCCAGAAGCTGGCCAACCAGGCCGCGCTGCAGGCGGCGCACGACACGCTCGAATCGACCGTGGCCGCGCGCACCGCGCAGCTGCGCGCGGCGCAGGGCGAGCTGGTCCATGCCGGCAAGATGGCCGCGCTGGGGCAGATGTCGGCCGGCGTCGTGCACGAGCTCAACCAGCCGCTCACGGCCATGCGCACGCTCTCGGAAAGCGCGGCCATCCTGCTCGACAAGAACCGGCTCGACGACGTGCGCGGCAACCTCGAGCGCATCCGCGGCATGGTCGACCGGCTCGCGCGCCTGACCTCGCAGCTGCGCACCTTCGCCTACAAGAGCGAGCTGCCGCTGGCGCCCGTGCTGCTGTCGCACGCGATCGCCGACGCGCAGGTGATCGTGGCCGAGGCTTCGCGCAAGCAGCGCGTGGCCATCGAGGTCGACGTGCAGCCCGCCACGCTGAGCGTGATGGCGGAAGAAGCCGCGCTCGGCAGCGTGCTCGCCAACCTGATGCGCAACGCCATCGACGCCATGCAGGACGCGCCGGTGCGCACGCTGCGCCTTCAGGGGCGGCCGAAGGAGGGGCGCGTGGTGCTGTCGGTGACCGACACCGGCCCGGGCATCCGCCCCGACATCCTGCAGCGCCTGTTCGAACCCTTCGTCACCGGCAAGGCGGCGGGCTCGGGCCTGGGACTGGGTCTCGTGATCTCGGCACAATTGGTGCGGTCCATGGACGGCACGCTGCGCGCGGCCAACCTGGACGGCGGCGGGGCCTGCTTCGTCATCGACCTGCCGGCGGCCATCGCCGTGATGCACGACAGCAGCAGCCAGCCGCCGGTTTCCGACGCCCTTTCCATTGCACAACAGGAGTGATCCCCAAGTGAGCGAAGCCCCTGCCATCCGGGTGATGCTGATCGAGGACGACGAAGACGTCCGCGTCAGCACCACCCAGGTGCTGACCCTGGCCGGTTTCGAAGTCGAGTCCTTTCCCAGCGCCGAGCGCGCGCGCCAGCACATCACGTTCGGCGTGCCCGCCGTCGTCATCAGCGACGTGCGCCTGCCGGGCCTGAGCGGCACCGAGTGGCTGCCCGAGCTGCGCAATGTCGACTCCGAGCTGCCGGTGATCCTGGTCACCGGCCACGGCCACATCGCGATGGCGGTGCAGGCCATGCGCGAGGGCGCCTACGACTTCATCGAGAAGCCCTTCAGCTCCGAGCGGCTGGTGGCCATCGTGCGCCACGCCATCGAGCGGCGGCAGCTCAGCCTGCAGGTGCGCGCGCTGCGCGACGCGCTGGAGAATTGGCAGGGCATCCAGTCGGTGCTGATCGGCCGATCGGCGCAGATGCAGCAGGTGCGCCAGACCGTGAAGACGCTGGCCGAGACCTCCGCCGACGTGCTGGTGTACGGCGAGACCGGCACCGGCAAGGAACTGGTCGCGCGCTGCCTGCACGACCACAGCGCGCGCCGGCGCCAGCATTTCGTGCCGCTCAACTGCGGCGGCCTGCCCGAGTCGCTGGCCGAGAGCGAGCTCTTCGGCCACGAGGCCGGCGCCTTCACCGGCGCGAGCCGCATGCGCGTGGGCAAGTTCGAGTACGCCAGCGGCGGCACGCTGTTCCTCGACGAGATCGAGAGCATGCCGATGGCGGTGCAGATCAAGCTGCTGCGCGCGCTGCAGGAAAGAAGCATCGAGCGCATCGGCTCCAACAAGACCATTCCCTTCGACTGCCGCGTGGTGGCCGCGAGCAAGGACGACCTCAAGGCCATGAGCGACCAGCAGAAGTTCAGGGCCGACCTGTACTACCGCCTGGGCGTGGCCTTCATCGAGCTGCCGCCCCTGCGCGAGCGCCGCGAGGACATCCCGCTGCTCTTCGAGCACTTCACGCTGCAGGCCGCGACCCGCTACGACCGCCCCGCGCCGCTCTTGAGCAACGCGCAGCTGGCCGACCTGATGGCCTACGCGTGGCCCGGCAACGTGCGCGAACTGCGCAACGTGGCCGACCGTTTCGTGCTGGGCCTGCTGGGCGAGCGCCTCACGCAGACGCACGGCGGCGCCGGTGGTGGCGCGCAGGGCGTGCCCGCGTTGCCGCGCGGGCTGCCGCAGCAGGTGGAGTCGTTCGAACGCGCGGTGATCGTCGAGGAACTGCGGCGCCAGCGCGGCGACCAGCCGGCCACCGCCGCCGCGCTCGGCATCGCGCGCCAGACGCTGCACGACAAGGTGCGCAAGCTGGGCCTGACGGTGGACGAGTTCAAGTAGAAGGCAGGAGGTGGGAGGCAGGAGGTGTAGCCGCCCGCTGCGTCAGCATCGCTTTCGAATCAAACCTCGAGCTGAGCAGTGCGGTGGAAAGAGCCAGCCTCCTCCACGCCCATCTCGCTCGTCCTTACCGTCGCAAACTCCGTGCAAACAGGCACCGCCAACCCCGTGTCCGCAGCCAGATCATCAAGCAGATCCGCCCACAATTGAATCATTTGGCGCCGTTGATTCAGAAAAGTGGCGCGGTCATAGGCGCTTCCCAACTCCTCATCGGAGCCGTGCGCCAAATGCCGCTCGATTACCTCACGATCCCACCCCAACAGTTCGCGGATCAGCGTCCGGGCCGTGGCGCGAAACCCGTGGCCCGTGATCTGCTCTTTCGTGTCATAGCCCAACGTACGCAGCGCACTGTTGATGGTGTTGTCGCTCATGTACCGCGTCTTCTCGGAACGCTTCGACATGCTGCGGAAGATCGGCCCGCTAGGACCGGTCAGCGGATGGATATCGCGCAGAATGTCGACCGCCTGTGTCGGCAGCGGCACGAGGTGTGCCGGCGTGCGTACGTCTCGCTTCTTCCACTCCCTCAACTTCATCTTCTCGGGTGGGCAACGCCACAGCGCCTGATTGAGATCTACATCTTCCCAATGCGCGAGGCGCAGCTGACCAGGCCGCTGGAACAACAAGGGCGATAGCTGCAAGGCCGCACGCGTGATGACATTGCCGTTGTACGCACGCATGTCACGAAGCAACTGGCCGAGCTTCTGCGGATCCGTGATGGCCGCATAGTGTCGAGTGCGAGGTGGCGGCAGGCCGCCCGTGCGACCGTTCACGAAGTTCCGAGCCGGATCTAGCGCGCCCACGTCGACAGCGTACTGGAACACATGCTGCACCGCTTCGCGCACTCGCTGCGCCGTCTCCAGATTGCCGCGCTCCTTGATGCGGTGCAGACATCGGACCACCTCGGTCGGCAAGATGGCCTCGATGGCGAGCGCACCGATCCAGGGAAAAACGTGCAGTTCTAGGTGGCGCATAACTTTTCCGGCATAGCCGGCCGACCATTCGCGGTCCTTCCACGCCTGCACATGCCAAGCCCGGGCGGTCAGTTCGAAGGTATTGAGGCGTGCGACACGAGCACGCTCGACCTCTACGCGCCGGGCCTCCCGGGGATCGACACCATCGGCGCGCTTCTCGGCTTCGAGGCGCGCTTTCCGGCGCGCCGTCGCGAGTGTCACCGCCGGGTAGTGACCGATACTGAGCTTGGCTTCTTTGCCGTGCCGTTTGTAACGATAGACCCACACTTTGCCGGTCGGTCGCACGCGAAGGTAAAGGCCCTCGCCGTCCGCCAGCAAATATTCCCTGTCACGCGGCGCTGCCGCCCTGATCTGAAGTTCGTTGAGTTGCCCCATGGTGTACCCAAAATCAACTGCGGTTGAAAAGCAGTCTGGGGTACACCGTGGGGTACACGCAAGAACGGGACTATGTGAGATCTGGTGATGCCGCCTGAGCCGCCTTTTCAGGCTAAGTCCTTGATATACAAGGACTTTTAAGCTGTCTTGGGTTCTACCGAGAAAGAAAAATGGTGGCCTGGGGCGGAATCGAACCACCGACACGCGGATTTTCAATCCGCTGCTCTACCAACTGAGCTACCGGGCCGTTGCTGTGTGCAGCCTCAAATTATACAGCGCTTCTGCGCCCTCTTGAAAGATCGACGCCAAGTTGTTTGAGTTTTCTGTAGAGATGGGTGCGCTCGAGGCCGGTTTTCTCGGCGACGCGGGTCATCGAGCCGTTCTCCATCGCGAGGTGGAACTCGAAGTACGCCTTCTCGAAACCGTCGCGCGCGTCGCGCAGCGGGCGGTCGAGGTCGAAGCTCTGGGTCGACTGCGGGCCGGCATCGGCCACGGGCACGGAGGCCAGCGACGCCATCAGCAGGCTGTCGCCCGTGGTCGTGATGGCGGCCGACTGGCTGCCGGTGACCGGCGTGGGCACCACGCCCGCTGCGGCACGGCGCGCGCTCTCGCGGGCCAGGCCCTGCTCCACCGCCTTGAGCAGCTTCTGCATGGTGATGGGCTTTTCGAGGAAGGCGAACGCGCCGATGCGCGTGGCGTCGACCGCGGTGTCGATGGTGGCGTGGCCGCTCATCATGATGACGGGCATGCTCAGGAGGCCCGAGGTGGACCATTCCTTGAGAAGCGTGACGCCGTCGGTGTCGGGCATCCAGATGTCGAGCAGCACGAGATCGGGCCGTGCGCGCTGGCGTGCAGCGCGAGCTTCGGCGGCGTTTTCCGCGAGCTCCACGTTGTGGCCTTCGTCATTGAGAATTTCGAAGAGCAGGTCCCGGATGCCCAGCTCGTCATCGACCACGAGAATGTTTGCCATGAGTGATGCTTGTTGTGTGCGCTGGTGTCTGCAATGTTTGTCGAGTCGCTGGCCGATCCATCGCCTGTGCGACGGACATTCGTTCGTTCGTGCGACTCAGGCGGCGGAAGACTTCGACGAATCTTCGGTGTGAGCGACCGCTGCCTGCGGCTCGCCTGCCAGCGCGAATGATAGCGAGACTTGTGCCCCCGCTACAGCCCCATCGACGACGCGGTTGGAAAGCTCTATGCGCGCGCCGTGCTCGTCGGCGATCTTCTTGACGACCGCCAGGCCCAAACCGGTACCTTTTGTTTTCGTGGTGACGTAGGGCTCGAATGCGCGCTTGAGGATGTTCTCGGCGAAGCCCGGTCCGCTGTCCTGCACGGTCAGGCGCACGCGCTGGCCGGAGTCGCCGAGCCGCGTGCGGATGATGACCTCCCCGACCTTGCCCGTGCCGCTGGCGGCGGCCTCTGCCGCGTCCTGCGCGTTTTGCAACAGGTTGTGTATGACCTGCCGGATCTGCTGCGCGTCGCCCCGGACGGGCGGGCAGCGCTCATCGAGTTCGGAGCGCAGCGTGATCGGCAGGTTCTCCGCGCTGTAGAGCTGGAGCACGTCGGTCAGCAGGGCGTTCAGGTCCACCGGCTTCAGGTCGGCCGCGGGCAGGCGCGCGTAGTCGCGGAATTCGTTCACCAGCCGCTTCATCGCATCGACCTGGTCGACGATGGTCTTCACCGACTTCACCAGCACGGCCTGCTCCGGCGGCTGCACCTTGCCGGAGAGCTTCATCTTCGAGCCGCTCGGCCGAAAGCTGGATCGGCGTGAGCGGGTTCTTGATCTCGTGCGCGAGCCGTCGCGCCACCTCGCCCCAGGCCTGCGCGCGCTGGGCCGAGACGATCTCGGAGATGTCGTCGAACACCAGCAGCCGGGCGGCACCTGGCAGCTCGGCGCCGCGCGCGACGATGTTGATGGCGCCGTCCTGCTGCGGCAGGTCGGCGCCGGAGGCATGCAGCTCGAAGGCGTGCTGCCAGTGGTCGAGGCCGTGCTGCATGCGCTCGACGAGGAAGTCCTCGAACTGCTGCTGCACCTTGGCACCGAACTCGGCCAGCCCGGGCACCTCGATGAGTGGCCGGCCCTCGTAGGCCGCGAGCGGCGCGCGCAGCACGCGGGTCGCGCCCGGATTGGTGGACAGCACCGTGCCCTTGGCATCGAGCACGATCACGCCCGAGGTCAGGTTGTCGAGGATGGTCTGCAGGTTGGCGCGCGCCGCGTCGAGCTGGCCCATGGTCTTCTCGACCGCGCCGCGCGCATCGGCCAGCTGTTGTGTCATGACGGCGAAGGAGCGCGTAAGGCCGCCAAGTTCGTCCTTGCCCTGCAGCACGGCGGTGGGCCGCAGGTCGCCGGCCGCCACCTGCCGCACGCCGTCGGCCAGTACGAGCAGCGGCCGCGCGAGCTGGTTGCCGAAGAGCACCGCCAGCAGCACCGCGCCGAACACGGCGAGGAACAGGCTCAGCGTGAGCGTGCCGATGTACATGCGGCGCAGCCCCTCGCGCGCGATCGCGCGCTCCTGGTATTCGCGGTTGGCCTCCTGCACCGCCAGCGCGTTGGCGACCACCGCGGGCGGCAGTGGCCGCGTGACCTGCAGATAGCGCGGCGCGGTATCGAAGTCGAAGCCCGGCCTTTGCACCATGGCGAGCGCGCGCACGCTGGCGGCCGGCGGCGTGGCGCCCGCCGCGGTGGTTTCGTCCAGCCCCTCGACGTGCGCGACGGCGCGCTCGGGTCGCACCTGGCGGAACTGCTGCGACGTCGGGCGCTCGGGGTTGAGCTGGAAGCGCGAGGTTCCGGCGCTGGCCACCAGCTGTCCGCTGCCGGTCCAGAGAATGACGTCGCTGGCTTCGAGCTGGTCGCGGATGCGCTCGAGCGCCAGGCCCGCGCTGGCGTCGGGCACCTGCGCCAGCTGCGCGCTGGCGCTGCGCGTCTTCACGGCGAGGTCGTCGGACAGCGAATCGAGCGTGGCGCGCCCGAGGTTCAGGCCGGCGTCGAGCGCGCCTTCCACCTTGACGTCGAACCAGCTCTCGATGGAGCGCGCGACGAACTGGTACGACACCACGTAGACCAGCGCCCCCGGCACCACCCCCACCAGCGCGAAGATCGCCGCGAGCTTGATGAGCAGCCGGCTGCCGAACTTGCCCTGCCGCAGTCGCCGCAGCAGGCGGAAGGCCACCCAGCCGATCACCAGCACCAGCAGCACCGCCACCACGACGTTGATGCCGAACAGGCGTACGTAGTAGCGCTCGTACAGCGCGCGGTTGTTGGTGGCCTGCGCCAGCAGGAACATCAGCACCAGGCCGATGGCCGTGACCAGCGCGGCGCCGACGCCGATGGCCCAGCGCCGGGCCCGCGCGCGGCTCGCGGCCTGCGAGGCCGGCGTGCCGCTGCGCGCCGCAGTGCTCACTTCTGCTTCTCCACCGTGAGCCGCGCGGTGCGCTCGACGGCGATGTTCCAGTCGGCCTGGCCGACCACGCCGATCTGGAAGGGGCGCGGCAGCTGCGAGGTGTCGAGCCTGAACCGGAAGGTGACCTGGTGCTGCGGGTCGTCGCCGATCTCGGCCACGTCGCCCATGTGCAGGCGGCCGACGCGCTTGATGGCGTCGAGCGCGTCGCCGAGGGTGTCGAAGTTCTGGTTCAGCGAGATGCCCAGGCCGGCCGCACCGGTCATCGGCGCCGCCGATACGTTGAGCCGCCAGCGCCGCGTGAGTGGCTGGTAGGCCAGCCGCATGTGGCGCGTGACCTGCGCGACCTTGCGGTCGGTCCAGTACCAGCGCTCCTGGAAGAGCTCGGCCTCGGCCACGAAATAGATGGCGATGCCCTTGTCGAGCACCTCCTCGACCAGCGAAGGCAGCTCGAACTGCACCGCGGCGCTGAAGTAGATGCCGTCGTCGGACTGCTCCAGGCGCATCTGCGTGATCGACGCCCCGTTGCGCCCCTGCGCAGCCGCCGGAGCCGGCAGGAAGGCCATCCACATCGCCCAGATCCAGAGCAGGACGGGCAGCGACAGGATCAGCCCGCGCCGTCGCTCAACGCGGACGCTTTTCAAGCAGGGCGTAGAAGAAGCCGTCGTGGTCACCAGAGGCATTGTCCGGGACGCCGCGGGCATTCGATCCGCTTTGGGGCAGCAAATGGCCCGGCGACGGCAGCAATCGTGCGTTGGTGTTGTGTACAAGAAACGCATCAATTTGTTGCGAACCCTCTTCGCGGAACACGGAGCAAGTGCAGTAGAGAAGCCGCCCGCCGGGCCCCACGAGCGGCCACAGGGCCGCCAGGAGCGCGGCCTGCTGGGCGGCGAGCTGGGCGGTGTCGCTTTCGCGGCGCAGCCAGCGCACGTCGGGATGGCGCCGCACGATGCCCGAGGCGGTGCACGGCGCATCGAGCAGGATGGCGTCGAAGGGCGTGCCGTCCCACCACCGGGCCGGCTGGGCCGCATCGGCGACGAGCACCTTGGCCTGGAGCCCGAGGCGGGCCAGGGTTTCGTCGATGCGGCGGCTGCGCGCGGCATCGACTTCCAGCGCGGTGACGTCGATGGCGCCGGGGCCCGCCATTTCGAGCAGGTGGGCGGTCTTGCCGCCGGGGGCGGCGCAGGCGTCGAGCACGCGTAGCGGCGTGGCCGTCTCGCCGGACTTCGCCGTTGGCAGCAGGCCTTCGAGCAGCAGCGGCGCGGCCATCTGCGCGGCGGCGTCCTGCACCGAACAGGCGCCATCGGCAAACCCGGGCAGCTGCTGCACGGGGCGGGCACGCGCGAGCTGCAGGCCGCTGGGCCCCACGCGCGTGGCGCCAAGGCCGACGGCCTCCAGCTCGGCGAGATAGGAGGCGGCCGTCGTCTTCAGCGCATTGACCCGCAGCGTCATTGGCGCCTGCGCGTTGTCGGCGGCCAGCACGCGCTGCCACTCGCGCGGATGGTCGCGCTTCAGGCGCTCGATCCACCAGCGCGGATGGTTCCATTGCGCGACGGGTTCGGTGTCGGTGGCGGCCACGAGCTCGTCGCGCTCCCGCAGGAAGCGCCGCAGGCAGGCGTTGATGAAGCTGGCCTGGGCCCGCGTGGCCGGGTTGCGCTTGGCGGCCTCGACGGCCTGGTCGACCAGCGTGAAAGGCTCGTAGGGTGCGTGCGTGGCGTCCCAGGCAAGCGCCAGCGCGGTGCACAGCAGTGCATCGGGCAGGGGCGGCGGCGTGCGCTTGGCCAGGTGCCGGCGCAGGGCTTCGGCGCGGCCGAGCCAGCGCAGCACCTGGAAGCCGAGCGCCTGCACACCGGGCCGCAGCGCGGGTTCGACGGCTTCGAAGGCCGCCGAACCCGAGGTGCCGGCCCGGATCGACGCCAGCGCCGCCGCAGTCAACTGCAGTTGGCGCCAGAGCGGAGGTTGTTGCAGCGGCGGCGCGTTGCCGTGGCCGCTGCGGGAAGGATCGGAAGGTAGTTCTGACAAGTTGGGGGCGATGGTAACGGGCCGGCCAAAAGCCGGACTTCACGCATGGAAAGAAGAAGAAACGGAGAGAAACGCAGGTCGAAGCGCGCCGCAGGCTCTCTTCAGAGCAGTGGCGCGGCCGGACGCAGACGCACGGCCCATGCCACCAGCACCGCCGGAAACTGCGCGATCGCGGCGTTGTACTGCGCCACCGCCTGGTTGAACTGGCTGCGCGCGATCTCCGCCGCGGCGGAGGGCTCGGGCCAGCCGATCGGCTCGGGGGCGCCGGTAGCAGGAAACGCGGCTGTCGTGGTGCCGGGCTGCAGCGGCACGGGCCGCGACAGCGTGCCGTCGGCATCGAACACCGTCACCTGGTCGGGGTGCTGGCGCTGCCAGGCGCCGATCCAGACCTGCAGCGCGGTGGCCAGCGCGGCCATGCCGCCGACGTCGAGCGGACGCAGCCGGGTCGCTCCCAGCAGGGTGGCGAGCTGCGCGGTTGCCGCCTGCAGCGGCGCGACCGAGGACAGCAGCTCGCCCGTGGGCGCGGCCTCGGGCTGCGGCCCCGCCGCGATGCTGGCCTGCACGAAATCCAGCTGTTTGCCCAGCGCCGCATCGAGCTGGCCGTAAGCCTGCAGCACGGCCGCGCGCAGGCGCACCAGCCGGTTGTAGGCACCGACAAACCAGAACAGCAGGATCGCGATCACGATCCAGCCGGCCATCGATTCGGGCAACAGACTCATCGACGACTACACCTCATGGGAACACAAAGAAAAACGCCCCCCAACCGGGGGCGGTTGGGGGGCGTGATGTACCGGTCATGGCCGGTGATGCTAACCAGTTATTCGGTCGCAGCGCCTTCGCTGGCTTCCGTCGTGCTGGCAGTCGCCTCGGCTTCGCCGGAACCTGCCAGCTCGGCAGCTTCCGATTCGGCGATGGCGCGGCGCTCGGCCTCGTCCATGGCGTCCTTGACCTTGCGTGCCTGGTGGTACGCCATGCCGGTGCCCGCGGGAATCAGGCGGCCGACGATGACGTTTTCCTTCAGGCCGCGCAGTTCGTCGCGCTTGCCCATGATCGCGGCTTCGGTCAGCACGCGCGTCGTTTCCTGGAACGAAGCGGCCGAGATGAACGAGTCCGTCGACAGCGATGCCTTCGTGATACCCAGCAGCAGGTTGGTGAACGTCGCGGGGATCTTGCCTTCGGCGCGCAGGGCGTCGTTGGTGTTGAGCATTTCGCTGCGTTCGACCTGTTCGCCGGAGATGTAGCTCGTGTCGCCGGCGTTGTCGACCACGACGCGGCGCAGCATCTGGCGAACGATCACCTCGATGTGCTTGTCGTTGATCTTCACGCCCTGCAGGCGGTACACGTCCTGCACTTCGTCCACGATGTAGCGCGCCAGTTCTTCCGAACCCAGCAGCCGCAGGATGTCCTGCGGGTCCGCCGGGCCGTCGACCACGGATTCGCCCTTGTTCACCACCTGGCCTTCGTGCACCAGGATGTTCTTTTCCTTCGGCACGAGGTCTTCCCAGACCGTGCCTTCCGGATCGGTGATCTGCAGGCGGATCTTGCCCTTCGTTTCCTTGCCGAACGACACGGTACCGGTCATTTCGGCCAGCATGCCCTTGTCCTTCGGCGAACGGGCTTCGAACAGCTCGGCAACGCGCGGCAGACCGCCGGTGATGTCGCGGGTCTTCTGGCCTTCGACCGGAATGCGCGCCAGCACTTCGCCGGGGCCCACGTCCTGGCCGTCACGCACCTGCACCAGCGCGCCGATCGGGAAGCCGATCGTCACCGAGTGGTCGGTGCCCGGGATCTTCACTTCGGCGCCGGAGGCGTCGATGAGCTTCACCTGCGGGCGAACGACCTTGGCAGCGCCGCGGCGCTTCGGGTCGATCACGACCAGGGTCGACAGACCGGTCACTTCGTCCACCTGCTTGGCGACCGTGAGGCCTTCCTCGACGTTCTCGAACTGCGTCTTGCCGGCGAATTCCGTGATGATCGGTCGGGTCAGCGGGTCCCAGTTGGCCAGAACGTGGCCAGCCTTGATCTGCTGGTCGGCCTTGACCGTCAGGGTCGCGCCGTACGGCACCTTGTGGCGCTCGCGCTCGCGGCCGTGCTCGTCGTGGATGACGATTTCGCCCGAACGCGAAATCACGACCAACTCGCCCTTGCTGTTGGTCACGTAGCGCATCGTGGCGTTGAAGCCGATCGAGCCGTTCGACTTGGCTTCAACGCTCGATGCGATGGCAGCGCGCGAAGCGGCACCACCGATGTGGAAGGTACGCATCGTCAGCTGCGTGCCGGGTTCGCCGATGGACTGCGCCGCGATCACACCGACGGCTTCGCCGATGTTGATCAGGCCGCCGCGGCCCAGGTCGCGACCGTAGCAGGTCGCGCAGATGCCGAAGCGGGTTTCGCAGGTCAGCGCGGTACGCACCTTGACCTCGTCGACGCCTTGCGCCTCGAGAGCCTCGATGGTGTCCTCGTCGAACATCTCGCCGGCCTTCAGCAGCACCGAGCGGTTTTCCGGGTGCAGCACGTCGTCGGCTGCGGTGCGGCCGAGGATACGGTCGCGCAGCGATTCGATCACTTCACCGCCTTCGACGATGGCGCGCATCAGGTAGCCGCCGTGCGTGCCGCAGTCCTGCTCGGTCACGACCAGGTCTTGCGTCACGTCGACCAGACGACGGGTCAGGTAGCCCGAGTTAGCCGTCTTCAGCGCCGTGTCGGCCAGACCCTTACGGGCACCGTGGGTGGAGATGAAGTACTCCAGCACGTTCAGGCCTTCGCGGAAGTTCGCGGTAATGGGCGTCTCGATGATCGAGCCGTCAGGCTTGGCCATCAGGCCGCGCATGCCGGCCACCTGGCGGATCTGGGCCGCGGAACCGCGGGCGCCGGAGTCGGCCATCATGTAGATCGAGTTGAAGGACTCCTGCTCGACTTCCTTGCCGTTGCGGTCGATGACCTTCTGCTTCGACAGCTTGGCCATCATGACCTTCGACACTTCGTCGCCGGCCTTGCCCCAGATGTCCACCACCTTGTTGTAGCGCTCGCCGGAGGTCACGAGACCCGAGACGTACTGCTGCTCGATCTCCTTCACTTCCTTGGCGGAGCGCTCGATGATGCCGTGCTTTTCAGCGGGCACCAGCATGTCGTCGATGGCGATCGAGATACCGGCCTTGGTCGCGAGGCGGAAGCCGTTCTGCAGCAGCTTGTCGGCGAAGACCACGGTCTCCTTCAGGCCGCACTTGCGGAACGAGACGTTGATGAGCTTGGAGATTTCCTTCTTCTTCAGCGCCTTGTTGATGTTCGAGAACGGCAGGCCCTTCGGCAGGATCTCGGACAGCAGCGCGCGGCCCACGGTGGTGTCCACGAGCGAGGTCGACGGCGTGAATTCGCCGGTTTCCTTGTTCTTGGTGTACTCCGTGATGCGCACTGCCACCTTGGCAGTGAGCTCGACTTCGTTGGCGTCGAGCGCGCGCTGCACTTCACCGATGTCGGAGAAGATCAGGCCCTCGCCCTTGCCGTTGATGCGGTCGCGGGTCGTGTAGTACAGACCCAGCACCACGTCCTGCGAAGGAACGATCGACGGTTCGCCCGAAGCCGGGAACAGCACGTTGTTGGAGGCCAGCATCAGCGTGCGGGCTTCCATCTGCGCTTCCACCGACAGCGGCACGTGAACGGCCATCTGGTCGCCGTCGAAGTCGGCGTTGAAAGCCGCGCAAACCAGCGGGTGCAGCTGGATCGCCTTGCCTTCGATCAGGATCGGCTCGAAGGCCTGGATGCCCAGACGGTGCAGCGTAGGAGCGCGGTTCAGCATGACCGGGTGCTCCTTGATGACCTCTTCCAGGATGTCCCAGACCACCGGCGTGCCCGATTCGACTTCCTTCTTGGCAGCCTTGATCGTGGTCGCGATGCCCATGGCTTCGAGGCGCGAGAAGATGAAGGGCTTGAACAGCTCGAGTGCCATCAGCTTCGGCAGGCCGCACTGGTGCAGCTTGAGCGTCGGGCCCACCACGATGACCGAACGGCCCGAGTAGTCGACGCGCTTGCCCAGCAGGTTCTGGCGGAAGCGGCCGCTCTTGCCCTTGATCATGTCGGCCAGCGACTTCAGCGCGCGCTTGTTGGCGCCCGTCATGGCCTTGCCGCGGCGGCCGTTGTCCAGCAGCGAGTCGACAGCTTCCTGCAGCATCCGCTTCTCGTTGCGCGCGATGATTTCCGGAGCCTTCAGCTCCAGCAGGCGGCGCAGGCGCGAGTTGCGGTTGATGACGCGGCGGTACAGGTCGTTCAGGTCGGAGGTCGCGAAGCGGCCGCCGTCCAGCGGCACCAGCGGACGCAGGTCCGGCGGCAGCACGGGCAGCACGTCGAGCACCATCCACTCGGGCTTGATGCCCGACTTGCGGAAGGCTTCCAGCACCTTCAGGCGCTTGGAGTTCTTCTTGACCTTGACTTCGGAGCCGGTCAGGTCGCCGCGCAGGCGTTCGATCTCGCTGTCGAGCTCGATGCCTTCCAGCAGGTCCTTGATGCCTTCGGCGCCCATCTTGGCGACGAACTCGTCACCGTATTCCTTGCGCTTCGCGTCGTAGTCGTCCTCGGACATGATGCCGAACTTCTTCAGCGGGGTCATGCCGGGGTCGGTGATCACGTAGGCTTCGAAGTACAGCACGCGCTCGATGTCACGCAGCGTCATGTCGAGCACGAGGCCCAGGCGCGACGGCAGCGACTTCAGGAACCAGATGTGCGCGCAGGGCGCGGCCAGGTCGATGTGACCCATGCGCTCGCGGCGAACCTTGGTCTGCGTGACTTCGACGCCGCACTTCTCGCAGATCACGCCGCGGTGCTTCAGGCGCTTGTACTTGCCGCACAGGCACTCGTAGTCCTTGATGGGGCCGAAGATCTTCGCGCAGAAGAGGCCGTCGCGCTCGGGCTTGAACGTGCGGTAGTTGATCGTCTCGGGCTTCTTCACCTCGCCGAAGGACCACGAACGGATCTTCTCGGGCGAAGCCATGCCGATCTTGATGGCATCGAAATGCTCATCGGGCGTGAATTGCTTGAACAGGTCGAGTAGCGATTTCATAAGACTCTTTCCCTTTTCAAATTAGGAACGCTCGAGCTCGATGTCGAGACCCAGCGAACGGATTTCCTTGACCAGCACGTTGAACGATTCCGGCATGCCGGCTTCGATCGAGTGCTCGCCCTTGACGATGCTCTCGTACACCTTGGTACGGCCTTGCACGTCGTCGGACTTCACGGTCAGCATTTCCTGCAGGACGTAGGAAGCGCCGTAGGCTTCGAGCGCCCACACTTCCATTTCCCCGAAACGCTGGCCGCCGAACTGCGCCTTGCCGCCCAGGGGCTGCTGCGTGACCAGCGAGTACGGGCCGGTCGAGCGGGCGTGCATCTTGTCGTCCACCAGGTGATGCAGCTTCAGGAAGTGCATGTAGCCGACGGTGACGGGACGCTCGAACTGGTCGCCGGTACGGCCGTCGAACAGGTAGGCCTGCGTGCGGCTCTCGGTCAGGCCCTTGGCCTTGGCGATGTCGTCCGGATAGGCCAGCTTCAGCATGCCGCGGATTTCCTCTTCCGAGGCACCGTCGAACACCGGCGTCGCGAAGGTCGCGCCGTTCTGCAGGTTGCCTGCCATCTCGAGCAGCTCGGTGTCGCTCAGCGAGGCGATGTCTTCCTTGCGGCCCGAGCCGTTGTACAGCTGCTCCATGAACTTGCGCAGCTCGGCCACCTTGGCCTCCTGCTGCAGCAGGTCGCCGATGCGCTGGCCCACGCCCTTGCCGGCCCAGCCCAGGTGCACTTCGAGAACCTGGCCCACGTTCATCCGCGAGGGCACGCCCAGCGGGTTCAGGCAGATGTCGCACGGCGTGCCGTCGGCCATGTGGGGCATGTCCTCGACCGGAACGATCTTCGACACCACACCCTTGTTACCGTGGCGGCCGGCCATCTTGTCGCCGGGCTGCAGGCGGCGCTTGACGGCCAGGTAGACCTTGACCATCTTCAGCACGCCTGCGGGCAGCTCGTCGCCCTGCGTGAGCTTCTTGCGCTTTTCTTCGAATGCGAGGTCGAAGCTGTGGCGCGTCTGCTCCAGCGAGTTCTTGATCGACTCGAGCTGCGTCGCCACTTCGTCTTCCGCCGGGCGGATGTCGAACCAGTGGAACTTCTCGACCGACGACAGGTAGGCCTTGTCGAGCTTGGTGCCCTTGGCCAGCTTGTTCGGACCGCCGTTGGCGACCTTGCCGGTCAGCAGCTTCTCGATACGGTCGAACGCGTCGGCTTCGACGATGCGAAGCTGGTCGTTCAGGTCGAGGCGGAAGCGCTTGAGCTCGTCGTCGATGATCTGCTGGGCGCGCTTGTCGCGCTGGATGCCTTCGCGGGTGAACACCTGCACGTCGATCACGGTGCCTTGCGAGCCCTGGTCCACGCGCAGCGAGGTGTCCTTCACGTCGGAAGCCTTCTCGCCGAAGATGGCGCGAAGCAGCTTCTCTTCAGGCGTCAGCGTGGTCTCGCCCTTCGGCGTAACCTTGCCCACCAGCGTGTCGCCCGGCTGCACTTCGGCGCCGACATAGATGATGCCGGACTCGTCGAGGCGGTTGAGCTGCTGCTCGGCCAGGTTCGGGATGTCGCGCGTGATTTCTTCGGCGCCCAGCTTCGTGTCGCGCGCCATCACCACCAGTTCCTCGATGTGGATCGAGGTGTAGCGGTCTTCGGCGACGACGCGTTCCGAGATCAGGATCGAGTCTTCGAAGTTGTAGCCGTTCCAGGGCATGAACGCGATCAGCATGTTCTGACCGAGGGCCAGTTCGCCGAGGTCGGTCGATGCGCCGTCGGCCACCACGTCGCCCTTGGCGATCTTGTCGCCGCGCTTGACGATGGGGCGCTGGTGGATGTTGGTGTTCTGGTTCGAACGCTGATACTTGATCAGGTTGTAGATGTCCACACCGACTTCACCGGCAGCCGCTTCGGCGTCGTTCACGCGCACCACGACACGGGTCGCATCGACGTAGTCGACGATACCGCCGCGGGTGGCCGTGACCACGGTGCCCGAGTCGACCGCGGAGACGCGCTCGATACCGGTACCGACCATCGGCTTCTCGGGACGCAGCACCGGCACGGCCTGGCGCTGCATGTTGGCGCCCATCAGCGCGCGGTTCGCGTCGTCGTGCTCCAGGAACGGCACGAGCGATGCAGCCACCGACACGATCTGCGCGGGCGACACGTCCATGTACTGGATGCGCTCGGCACCGACCAGGATCGATTCGCCGGCTTCACGCGCGGAGACCAGGTCGCCGGTCAGCACGCCGTCCTTGTCCAGGGCCGCATTGGCCTGGGCGATGACGTACTTGCCTTCCTCGATGGCCGACAGGTAGTCGATCTCGTTGGTGACCTTGCTGTCCACCACGCGACGGTACGGCGTCTCGATGAAGCCGTATTCGTTCAGGCGGGCGTACAGGGCCAGCGAGTTGATCAGGCCGATGTTCGGGCCTTCAGGCGTTTCGATCGGGCACACGCGGCCGTAGTGGGTCACGTGCACGTCGCGCACTTCGAAGCCTGCACGTTCGCGCGTCAGACCGCCCGGGCCAAGGGCCGACACGCGGCGCTTGTGGGTGATTTCGGACAGCGGGTTCGTCTGGTCCATGAACTGCGACAGCTGCGAGGCGCCGAAGAATTCCTTCAGGGCGGCCGAGATCGGCTTGCTGTTGATCAGGTCGTGCGGCATCAGCGGCTCTTGCTCCGCCTGGCCCAGACGCTCCTTCACCGCCTTCTCGATACGTGCCAGGCCGGTGCGGTACTGGTTCTCGGCCAGTTCGCCGACGCAACGCACGCGGCGGTTGCCCAGGTGGTCGATGTCGTCGACTTCGCCGTTGCCGTTGCGCAGGTCCACGAGGATCTTGACCACGGCCAGGATGTCCTCGTTGGTCAGCACCATCGGGCCGGTCGATTCGTCGCGGCCGACCTTGGCGTTGAACTTCATGCGGCCGACGCGCGACAGGTCGTACGTGTCCGGGTTGTAGAACAGGCGCTGGAACAGGGCCTGCACGGCGTCTTCCGTCGGCGGCTCGCCGGGGCGCATCATGCGGTAGATGGCCACGCGGGCGGCGAATTCGTCCACCGTTTCGTCGATGCGCAGGGTCTGCGAGATGTAAGCGCCCTGGTCGAGTTCGTTCGTGTAGATGACCTGCACGTCCTGCACGCCGGCCGTGCGCAGCTTCTTCAGCAGCGCTTCGGTCAGCTCGTCGTTGGCCTTGGCCAGGATCTCGCCGGAGTCGGCGTCGACGATGTTGCGGGCGATCACGCGGCCGATCAGGAAGTCTTCCGGCACGCTGATGTGCGTGGTGCCGCTCTGCTCGAGCTCACGCGTGTGGCGCGCGGTGACGCGCTTGTCCTTGGCGACCACGACCTTGCCCGACTTGTCGGTGATGTCGAAGCGCGCGACCTCGCCGCGCAGGCGCTCGGGAACGAATTCCATCTGCGCGCCGCTGTCCATCAGGCGGAAGTTGTCGTTCACGAAGAAGTTCGCGAGGATCGATTCCGGGTTCAGGCCGATGGCCTTCAGCAGGATCGTGACCGGCATCTTGCGGCGACGGTCCACGCGGAAGTACAGCATGTCCTTCGGGTCGAACTCGAAGTCCAGCCACGAGCCGCGGTAGGGAATCACGCGAGCGGAGAACAGCAGCTTGCCCGAGCTGTGCGTCTTGCCCTTGTCGTGCTCGAAGAACACGCCCGGCGAGCGGTGCAGCTGCGACACGATCACGCGTTCGGTGCCGTTGATGATGAACGAACCCTTGTCCGTCATGAGCGGCACTTCGCCCATGTAGACCTCTTGTTCCTTCACTTCCTTGACCACCTTCGACTGCGAGGTCGACGACTCGCGGTCGTAAATGATGAGCTGCACCTTGGCGCGCACGGCCGACGCGAAGGTCAGGCCGCGGGTCTGGCATTCGCGCACGTCGAACGCCGGCTTCGCCAGGTTGTACTCGAGGAACTTCATCTCGACGAAACCGTTGTGCGAGACGATCGGGAAGGCAGCGTCGAACGCAGCCTGCAGGCCTTCGACGGTACGTTGTTTCGGGGGAACGCCGGCTTGCAGGAACGCGGTGTACGCGTCTTTCTGCATCTGCAGCAGGTAGGGGATTTCGACGACGCTGTCGCGATTGCCGAAACTTTTTCGGATGCGCTTGCGTTCGGTGTAACTGTACGCGGACGATTGGGCCATGAGAGCTCCGGTGCTTGAGATCTTCAGCGACTTGTCAGCAGTGCCGGGGCACCACTGCTTGGCGGCTGGCCACTACCAGCCGTTGGCGGACAGCGATGCGTTGCACATCGCCCGAACCAAGGGGTCTTCTGCAGTCGGGGTCAGAAGACACTCGAAAACCCGGCTCGCCTGGGCTTTTGAGTGCGCTCTGAAAGCGGCAAAGGCTGGAGGGCCTTTTCAGGCACCTCCAGCCCTCCAGGGGGTCTGAATTACTTCAGTTCCACCTTGGCGCCGGCGTCTTCCAGCTTCTTCTTGGCGGCTTCAGCGTCAGCCTTCGACAGGCCTTCCTTGACAGCCTTGGGAGCGGCTTCCACCAGGTCCTTGGCTTCCTTGAGGCCCAGGCCGGTGATTTCGCGCACTGCCTTGATCGCCGAAACCTTGTTCGCGCCGGCATCGACCAGCACGACGTTGAATTCGGTCTTCTCTTCGACTGCGGCAGCAGCGGCACCGCCACCACCAGCGGCCGGAGCGGCCATTGCAGCGGCGCTCACGCCGAACTTCTCTTCGATGGCCTTGACCAGGTCGTTGAGTTCCAGGACCGTCATGCTGTCGAGCGCGGTCAGAAATGCGTCTTTATCGAATGCCATTTTTGTTTCCTAACAATTGGGTTGAATGTTTCAAACGCAAGCAGCTCAAGCTGCCTGTGCTTCTGCCGGTGCCTCGGCGGGTGCAGCTTCGCCACCACCACGCTTCTCTGCCAGCGCCGCGAGCACGCGGGCGGTACGAGAGATCGGGGATTGCATCAAGCCCAGCAGTTGCGCCAGCAGCACTTCCTTCGAAGGGATGTTGGCCAGTTGCTTCACGCCGTCGACGTCCAGGGCCTTGCCACCGAAGGCGCCGCCGCGAATGACCAGCTTGTCGTTGGTCTTCGCGAAATCGGCCACCACCTTGGCGGCGGCCACAGCGTCTTCGGAGAAGCCGTAGATCAGCGGACCGGTCATCTGGTCGCCGACGACCTCGAACGCGCTACCGGCGACAGCACGGCGTGCCAGGGTGTTCTTCAGAACACTCAGGGTCACACCCTTGCTGCGCGCTTCGTTGCGCAGTTTGGTCATATCGGCCACCGTGATGCCACGGTATTCCGCCATCACGAGCGTTTGAGCTTTTGCGGCGAGGCTGGTCACATCACTGATGACCGCTTCTTTCTCACTGCGATTCAGACTCAAGGTCTACTCCTTTTAATGCGATCTTCGGCCGGAGCCTGGGATCGCGCTTCATGCAGCGACCAACTGTCAGGAACAAAAAACGAATTCCTCGATTCCTTGCAGCGGGATCGCCATCTGCGCTGGATACCGGACGGGGAGGTCCGGCGTTTAAGTGCAGCACCCTGCACACCAGCGGTCTTGGATGGCCCGCGGCAACCGAAGCCGCCGCGACCCACCACATCCGCCCCACCCTTGCGAGGTGGAGCAAATCTCTTTAGCTCGCCGAGATGGTTTGCGTGTCCACGCGGACACCCAGACCCATGGTCGACGAAACAGCCACCTTGCGCAGGTACACGCCCTTGCTGGTCGCCGGCTTGGCCTTGACCAGAGCGTCGATCAGCGCGGCGAGGTTGCCCTGCAGCTTGTCGTTGTCGAACGAGCGACGGCCGATCGTGCCGTGCACGATGCCGGCCTTGTCGACGCGGAACTGAACCTGGCCAGCCTTGGCGTTCTTCACCGCCGTGGCGACGTCCGGGGTCACGGTGCCGACCTTGGGGTTGGGCATCAGGCCGCGCGGGCCGAGGATCTGACCGAGCGTACCGACGACGCGCATGGCGTCAGGGGCAGCGATCACGACGTCGAAGGGCATGTCGCCAGCCTTGACCATGGCAGCCAGGTCGTCCATGCCGACGATGTCGGCGCCGGCGGCCTTGGCTTCCTCAGCCTTGGCGCCCTGGGCGAACACGGCCACGCGCTTGGTCTTGCCGGTGCCGTTGGGCAGCACGACGGCGCCACGCACGACCTGGTCCGACTTCTTCGCGTCGATGCCGAGCTGGACGGCCACGTCGATCGATTCGTCGAACTTGGCGGTTGCAGCTTCCTTGACGATGTTGATCGCGTCAGCCAGCGGGTACAGCTTGGTGCTGTCGACCTTGCCTTCGAGCGACTTCTGCTTCTTGGTGATCTTGGACATTTACACGCCCTCCACATTCACGCCCATCGAGCGGGCCGTACCGGCAATGGTGCGAACCGCGGCGTCCATGTCGGCAGCGGTCAGGTCCTTCATCTTGGTCTTTGCGATCTCTTCGAGCTGGGCGCGCGTGATCTTGCCGACCTTGTCGGTGTGCGGACGTGCGGAACCCTTTTCGAGCTTGATCGCCTTCTTGATCAGCACGCCGGCCGGCGGCGACTTGATGATGAAGGTGAAGCTCTTGTCGGCGAACGCGGTGATGACCACCGGCAGCGCCAGACCCGGCTCGTAGCTCTGCGTCTGCGCGTTGAACGCCTTGCAGAATTCCATGATGTTCAGACCACGCTGACCGAGTGCGGGACCGATCGGCGGGGACGGGTTGGCCTTACCAGCTGGCACTTGCAGCTTGATGAAGCCGACGATTTTCTTCGCCATGCTTTTTGCTCCTTGCGGGTGATATCGCCTTGGCTTGCGGCCGAGGCTCCCCGGGGTTAAACGACTCTTCGATCAAGGCCGCGCGCCGAGTCGGACAACGCGCAGCCGGGAATGGCTCGGACCTCGCGGTCCGGGGCTCAGGTCTTCTCGACCTGGCTGAATTCGAGCTCCACAGGCGTCGCGCGGCCGAAGATCATGACCGACACGCTGACCTTGCTCTTCTCGTAGTTGACTTCCTCGACGGTGCCGTTGAAGTCGGTGAACGGGCCTTCCTTGACGCGCACAAATTCACCCACGGTGAATTCGACCTTGTGGCGCGGCTTCTCGGTGCCCTGCTGCATCTGGCTGACGATGTCCTCGACCTCTTTCTGCGAGATCGGGGCCGGACGGTTCTTGGCGCCGCCCACGAAGCCCGTCACCTTGTTGGTGTGCTTCACCAGGTGCCAGCTCTCGTCGTCCATGATCATTTCGACCAGCACGTAGCCCGGGAAGAAACGACGCTCGGTCGTGCGCTTCTGACCGTTCTTGATCTCGACCACTTCTTCGGTCGGAACCAGGATCCGGCCGAACTTGTCCTGCATGCCGGCGCGATTGATGCGCTCGGTGATGTTGCGCTCGACGGCCTTCTCCATGCCCGAATAGGCATGCACCACGTACCAACGCAGATCGGGGTTGGCGGCAGGAGCCAGCACGGAAGTGTTTTCTTCCTCTGGCGTGCCCGGCGTGGTTTCAACTGCGTTCACTGGATCAGCGCTCATTTATTTTCTCCAGCCCAGAATGAGGTCGAAAAACACCCATTCGAGCGTCTTGTCGGTGAGCCAGAGGAAGACGGACATGATCGCCACGAAGGCGAACACATAAGCCGTCATCTGCATCGCTTCCTTGCGGGTCGGCCAGACGACCTTCCTGACTTCACGCCACGAATCGCGACCGAACGCCCACAGCTGGCGGCCATTCTCCGAACTGCCGAAGGCAGCCACCGCCGCGGCCAAGCCGACCAGCAGCGCAGCCCATTGCACCAGCGAGCCCTGGCGCGCCAGCAGATAGAACGCCACGATGGCGCCCACTGCCAACACCACCGCCGCGGCCAGTTTGGCCTTGTCGGCGCCGGTGCTCACGGTTTCGATTTGAGAAGTGGCCATGTTCGGCTGATTTCCTGTGACCCGAAGGCCTTCAATTCAATGCGTCTCTTGAGACGCCGAAGCCCGTCGGGACGCGACGGGCTTTTCGGAGTGCCACCTAAGTGGCAGGGGCAGTAGGAATCGAACCTACAACCTTCGGTTTTGGAGACCGACGCTCTGCCAATTGAGCTATACCCCTCCGGTACTCTTCGCGCTCGCCCTACAGGTCGAGGATCTTCGCCACGACGCCCGAACCCACGGTACGGCCGCCTTCGCGGATGGCGAAGCGCAGGCCTTCTTCCATGGCGATCGGAGCGATCAGCTTCACGGTGATGCTGACGTTGTCGCCGGGCATGACCATTTCCTTGTCCTTGGGCAGCTCGATCGCGCCGGTCACGTCCGTCGTGCGGAAGTAGAACTGCGGACGGTAGTTGTTGAAGAACGGCGTGTGACGGCCGCCTTCGTCCTTCGACAGAACGTACACCTCGGCGGTGAAGTGCGTGTGCGGCTTGATCGAGCCGGGCTTGCACAGCACCTGGCCGCGCTCGACTTCTTCGCGCTTCGTGCCGCGCAGCAGCACGCCCACGTTGTCGCCGGCTTGACCCTGGTCCAGCAGCTTGCGGAACATTTCCACGCCGGTGCAGGTGGTCTTGACCGTCGGGCGGATGCCCACGATTTCGATTTCTTCACCGACCTTGATCACACCGCGCTCGACGGCGCCGGTCACCACGGTGCCGCGACCCGAGATCGAGAACACGTCTTCCACGGGCATCAGGAACGTGCCGTCCACGGCGCGCTCGGGCGTCGGGATGTACGTGTCCAGGGCTTCGGCCAGCTTCATGATCGAGCCTTCGCCGAGCTCACCCTTGTCGCCTTCCAGGGCCAGCTTGGCCGAGCCGTGGATGATGGGGGTGTCGTCGCCGGGGAATTCGTACTTGTCGAGGAGTTCGCGGACTTCCATTTCGACCAGCTCGAGCAGTTCCTTGTCGTCGACCATGTCGCACTTGTTCAGGAACACGATGATGTAGCCCACGCCCACCTGGCGAGCCAGCAGGATGTGTTCACGGGTCTGGGGCATCGGGCCGTCGGCGGCCGAGCACACCAGGATCGCGCCGTCCATCTGGGCAGCGCCGGTGATCATGTTCTTCACGTAGTCGGCGTGGCCGGGGCAGTCGACGTGTGCGTAGTGGCGGTTGGCCGTTTCGTACTCGACGTGCGCGGTGTTGATCGTGATGCCGCGGGCCTTTTCTTCAGGCGCAGCGTCGATCTGGTCGTAGGCCTTGGCTTCGCCGCCGAACTTCGACGACAGCACCGTTGCGATCGCAGCCGTCAGCGTGGTCTTGCCGTGGTCGACGTGACCGATCGTGCCCACGTTCACGTGCGGCTTGGTGCGGGTGAATTTACCTTTTGCCATTTTTCGACTCCGAAAAAAACGTTTCCAACGTATGCAGATGGGTTGCAATGCAGCTTTTGCAACCCCCAAAAACTGGTGCCCTTTGCGGGAATCGGACCCGCGACCTCTCCCTTACCAAGGGAGTGCTCTACCACTGAGCCAAAAGGGCTTTGTCTAACCAATCGCTTCCGGCGCCGAACCGGGTCTCTGGAGCGGGAGACGGGAATCGAACCCGCGTCATCAGCTTGGAAGGCTGGGGTTCTACCATTGAACTACTCCCGCATCAGGAGCACTCGAGGCACCCAAAGCGCGAAATCCAAACGCTCTTAGAAACCAAATTCATCGCTGGTGGAGAGGGCTGGATTCGAACCAGCGTACTCGTAAGAGGGCAGATTTACAGTCTGCTGCCATTAACCACTCGGCCACCTCTCCGGCGAACCTCGAAATATAGCACGGTTTTGTGACTACCCGGAAACCCATGCATCAACGAAGATGCAGGAAAACCGCTCGAAGGCGTTAGCCCACGATTATCGCCTAAGTTTTCACCCCTCCGACCGCTGCGCCTCACGCCAGGCACGCGCTTCGCCGAAATGACCGCAGCCGATGAACGGCACGGGCGGCCGCTGGGCCGAAAGAGGCGACGGATGATTCGACATCAGCACCTTATGGCGCTTAACGTCGATCAACGCACGCTTACTTTGAGCGTGCGAGCCCCACAGCATAAAAACAACAGGTTTGGCACCGTTCGAAACATGCCGGATGACGGCATCGGTCAGCACCTCCCAACCGCGCCCGGAATGGCTGGCTGGCTGCGCCTCCTCCACCGTCAGGCAGGTGTTGAGTAGCAAAACGCCGTGGGTCGCCCACTTCACCAGACTGCCACCCGGATTCGGAAACGGCGGCGGCGCCGTCCCCAGGTCGCGCTGCAGCTCCTTGAAGATGTTGCGCAGCGACGGCGGCAGCGCCACGCCCGGCGCCACGGAGAACGCGAGCCCTTCTGCCTGACCGCGCCCGTGGTACGGGTCCTGCCCCAGGATTACCACGCGCACGTCTTCCGGCGGCGTGAGCTCCAGCGCCCTCAGCGGCTGCGGCGGAAAGATCACGGCGCCCGCATCGAGCCGCTCGCGCAGGAACCCCTGCAGCTTCTGCCCCACGGCGCTGCCGAAGAATTCATCGACCAGCGGCTGCCAGCCAGGCGCTACCGGCCAGTCGACGGGATCGCTGCTCGACAGCTGATCGGGCCGGCTCATTTGAACAATGCGGCGAGGGCCTCGCCGGGCTCCTTGGCGCGCATGAAGGCCTCGCCGACCAGGAAGGCGTTGACGCCCGCCGCCCGCAAGGTGGCCACGTCCTGCCGCGTGCCGATGCCCGATTCCGTCACCGGCAGACGATCGGCAGGCAGCCTCGGCAGCAGGTCGATGGTCGCCTGGATCGACACCTCGAAGTTGCGCAGGTTGCGGTTGTTGACCCCGATCAGCGGCGTCTTCAGCTTGAGCGCGCGATCGAGTTCGACCGCGTCGTGCACTTCCACCAGCACCGCCATGCCCAGGCCGCGCGCGATGGCTTCGTAGTCCTTCATCTGCGCGTCGTCGAGGCAGGCAGCGATCAGCAGGATCGCGTCGGCGCCCATCGCGCGCGACTCGTACACCTGGTACGCATCGACGATGAAATCCTTGCGCAGCACCGGCAACTCGCACGAGGCGCGGGCCTGCTTGAGATAGTCCACGCCGCCCTGGAAGAACTGCCTGTCGGTCAGCACGGAAAGGCAGGCCGCGCTGATCTCGCCGTCGCCTTCGGCGTAGCTCTGCGCGATGTCGGCAGGAATGAAGTCCTCGCGCAGCACGCCCTTGCTCGGACTGGCCTTCTTGACTTCGGCGATCACCGCGGCGTGGCCGGCTGCGATCTTGGCGCGCAGCGCGCCTTCGAAGTCGCGCGTCAGCACGCGGCTCTCGGCATCGAAGCGCACGGCTTCGAGCGGCGTGCGCTTCAGGGCCGCGGCCACTTCCTGGCGCTTGACGGCAATGATCTTGTCGAGGATGTCGGACATGGCTTCTGGGGTTCCTGTTCTCTTGCAACTCAGACGGTCGCGGACGCCTTGACCAGTTCGGCCAGCTTGGCCTTCGCCGCGCCCGATGCGATGGCGGCGCGCGAGCGCTCCACACCCACCTGCACCGAATCGACCACGTTCGCCGCATAGAGCGCGGCGCCGGCGTTCAGCAGCACGATGTCGAGCGCGGGGCCTGCCTGATTGTCGAGCACACCCAGCAGCATCGCCTTCGACTGCTCGGGCGTCTCCACGCGCAGCGCGCGGTTGCTCGACATCTGGAAACCGAAGTCCTCGGGGTGCAGCTCGTATTCGCGGATCTCGCCGTTCTTCAGTTCGCCCACCATGGTGGCGGCGCCGAGCGAGATCTCGTCCATGCCGTCGCGCCCGTAGACCACCACCGCGTGTTCCGCGCCGAGGCGCTGCAGCGCGCGCACCTGGATGCCCACGAGGTCGGGGTGGAACACGCCCATCAGGATGTTCGGCGCGCCGGCCGGATTGGTCAGCGGCCCGAGGATGTTGAAGATGGTCTTGATGCCCAGCTCCTTGCGCACCGGCGCCACGTTCTTCATCGCCGGATGATGGTTCGGCGCGAACATGAAACCGATGCCGCATTCCTCGATGGAGCGCGCGATCTGCTCGGGCTTGAGGTTGATGTTCACCCCCAGCGACTCCAGCACGTCGGCGCTGCCCGACTTGCTCGACACGCTGCGCCCGCCGTGCTTGCTCACCTTGGCGCCCGCCGCGGCGGCCACGAACATCGAGCAGGTCGAGATGTTGAAGGTGTGCGAGCCGTCGCCGCCCGTGCCCACGATGTCCACGAGGTTCGTCGTGTCCTTCACCGGCACCTTGGTCGACACCTCGCGCATCACCTGCGCGGCGGCGGTGATCTCGCCGATGGTCTCCTTCTTCACGCGCAGGCCGGTGATCAGCGCGGCCATCATCACCGGCGAGCACTCGCCGCTCATGATGAGGCGCACGATGTGCAGCATCTCGTCGTGGAAGACCTCGCGGTGCTCGATGGTGCGCTGCAGCGCTTCCTGGGGGGTGATCATGGAAAGTCTCCTCGGAATGAATCAGCGGCCGACGCGGACTGCGGCGGGCGCGTCGGTGAACGCGAGCTTGAGGCCGAAGCCGATGAACAGCACGCCGGCAACGCGATCGAGCCAGTGCATGCCTTTCTGCACTGCACTGCGGCGCGCCATCCAGCCCGCCGCCAGGGCCCACCCCACGTTGACGGGAATGGCGTTGACGTTGAACAGCACGCCCAGCAGCACGAAAGCCAGCGCCTTGTTGTCGGTGCCCGGCGCGATGAACTGCGGCACGAAGGCCAGGAAGAACAGCGCGACCTTCGGGTTGAGCACGTTGGTCCAGAAACCGCCCAGGAAGATCGCCTTGAGGCTGCGCTCCCCACCCGCCGCCGCGGCGGCTGCGCCCAGGTCGGCAGGCGGCGCCGCCTTCGACACCAGCATGCGCACGCCCAGGTACAGCAGGTAGGCCGCGCCGATGTACTTGAGCACCGTGAAGGCCGTGGCTGAGGTCGCCATCAGGGTGCCCACGCCGACTGCGGCAGCGAAGATGTGGATGAAGCAACCGGCCGTGATGCCCAGCCCGGCCACGATGCCGGCGCGCACGCCCGAGCGCAGCGAGTTCGTCACGACGTAGAGCACGTCGGGCCCCGGGGTGAGATTCAGCAGCCAGCCGGCGGCGATGAATGCGAGCAGATGGGGAAGATCGGGCATCGCGCGCTCGTGGTTTTCAGGACTTGAAGAAGGTCCGGATCGCCGCGACGGCCCGGTCGACGCCGGCGGCATCGACATCGAGGTGCGTCACGAAGCGAAGCCGGTAGAGCCCTGTCGCGAGGATGCCCTGCGCATTGAGGCTCGCCAGCAGCTCCGAGGAACGCGCCTGCGCGGCGCCCGTGAGGTCGACGAACACGATGTTCGTGTGCGGCGCCTCCACCTTCAGCCCCTCGATGCCTTCGAGCCCCTGCGCCAGGCGCTGCGCCAGCGCGTGGTCGTCTGCGAGGCGGTCGACATGGTGATCGAGTGCATGCGAAGCCGCCGCAGCCAGCAGGCCGGCCTGCCGCATGCCGCCGCCCGCCATCTTGCGGATGCGGTGCGCCCGGGCGATGAACTCACGCGAACCGACCAGCGCCGAGCCCACGGGCGCGCCCAGCCCCTTGCTGAAGCACACCGACACGCTGTCGAAGCACTGCGCGATGCGGCGAGCTTCCGCGCGGATGTCGCTGCGCCTGTTCAGCGCAGCCTGCGCGGTCGCGGCATTGAAGAGCCGCGCGCCGTCGAGGTGGCGCTGCAGCCCCTTGCTCTTGGCGAGATCGGTCGCGGCCTGCACGTATTCGAAGGGCAGCAGCTTGCCGCCCAGCGTGTTCTCCAGCGCCAGCAGCCGCGTGCGCGCGAAGTGCGCGTCGTCGGGCTTGATGGCCGCCTCGATCTGCGCGAGCGGCAGCGTGCCGTCGCTTGCGTGGTCCAGCGGCTGCGGCTGCACGCTGCCGAACACCGCCGCGCCGCCGCCTTCCCATCGGTAGCAGTGCGCCTGCTGGCCGACGATGTACTCGTCGCCGCGCCCGCAGTGCGACAGGATCGCGCACAGGTTGCTCTGCGTGCCGGTGGGCACGAACAGCGCCGCCTCGAAGCCCAGCATGCCCGCGATCTTCTCCTGCAGCGCGTTCACGCTGGGATCGGTGGCGAAGACGTCGTCGCCCAGGGGCGCGGCCATCATGGCCTCGCGCATCGCGGGCGTGGGTTGGGTGACGGTGTCGCTGCGCAGATCAACAACGGACTTGGAGATGGCCATGTCTTGGGTCCTTTCAGGAATACCGTGGAACCGGCTTTGCCGGGCCACAGGTATTGCCCCCGGCGAGGGGGTTGGCGTAGCGACACGAAGTGCGCGAAGCCTGGGGGGTTGGTCAATGCTAGTCCAGGAAGTTCTTGAGCATGGCGTGGCCGTGCTCGGTGAGGATCGATTCCGGATGGAACTGCACGCCCTCGATGCGCACATCGTGCGCGAATCCGGTGTGCCGCACCCCCATGATCTCGCCGTCGTCGGTCCAGGCGGTGACAGCCAAAGCCTTCGGGCAGCTCTCGCGTTCGATGGAAAGCGAGTGGTAGCGGTTGACGACGAAGCGCTTGGGCAGCCCCGCGAACACGCCTTCCTGCGTGGTCGTGATCTCGCTGGTCTTGCCGTGCATGAGCTGCTGCGCCCGCACGATCTTCCCGCCGAAGGCCGCGCCGATGGCCTGGTGCCCCAGGCACACGCCCAGGATCGGCAGCTTGCCCGCGAATGCCTCGATGGCCGCCACCGACACGCCCGCCTCCGCCGGCGAGCATGGCCCGGGCGACACTACCAGCCGCGTCACGCCCGAGGCGATCAGCTCGCCGATCTGCGCCACGGTGATCTCGTCGTTGCGGTGCACCTGCACGTCCGCACCCAGCTCGCCGAAGTACTGGACGATGTTGTAGGTGAAGCTGTCGTAGTTGTCGATCATCAGCAGTTTCATGGCTTGCTCACAATCCGGTGCACGCCCTTGACGACGGGGAACACGTTGAAGTTGATCAGAAGGCCCAGCTTGAGGCCCGAGAGACGCAGCGCGGCCAGCACCTGCGCGCGATGCAGGTCGGTCAGCACGTCGACCGCCCTGAGTTCGACGATGACCGACTGCTCGACCACGAACCCCGCGCGATACACCTCGCCGAGCGAACGGCCCTTGTAGCTGGCGGACAGTGCCACGTCGCGCGCGAAGCCGATCTCGCGCTCGGCGAGCTCGATGGCCAGCGCCGCGGCGTAGGCCGCTTCGTCGAGCCCCGTGCCGAGCACGCGCTGCACCTCGACGGCCGCGCCGATGATCTCGTGCGAAAAGTCGCTCTGAATATCGGGTGCGGCGCTCATTCCAGGCCTTCCTCGACCAGTTCGGCGGCACGCAGCAGCGCACGCGCCTTGGCCTCGGTCTCCTTCCACTCCAACTCGGGCACCGAGTCGGCCACCACGCCGGCCGCGGCCTGCACGTGCAGCATCTGGTCCTTCACGATGCCGGTGCGGATCGCGATGGCCACGTCCATGTCGCCCGCATAGCTGATGTAGCCGCAGGCGCCGCCGTACAGGCCGCGCTTGGTGGGCTCGAGCTCGTCGATGAGTTCCATCGCATGCACCTTCGGCGCGCCGGTCAGGGTGCCGGCCGGGAAGGTGGCCTTGAGTACGTCGATGGCGGTCATGCCGTCCTTCAGCGTGCCTTCGACGTTGCTCACGATGTGCATCACGTGGCTGTAGCGCTCGACCGCGAAGGCCTCGGTCACCTTCACGGTGCCGGTCTTGGCGATGCGGCCGATGTCGTTGCGCGCGAGGTCGATCAGCATCACGTGCTCTGCGCGCTCCTTCGGGTCGTTGATGAGCTCGACCTCGGCCGCCTTGTCGAGCTCCAGCGACGCGCCGCGCGGGCGGGTGCCGGCCAGCGGGCGGATGGTGATCTTCTGCTCGCCTTCGCCCGTGTTCTCCTGGCGCACCAGGATCTCGGGCGACGCGCCCACCACGTGGAAGTCGCCGAGGTTGTAGTAGTACATGTAGGGCGACGGGTTCAGCGAACGCAGCGCGCGGTACAGCGACAGCGGCGACTCGGTGTAGCGCTTGCTGATGCGCTGGCCCACCTGCACCTGCATGAAGTCGCCGGCGGCGATCATTTCCTTGGCGCGCTCTACGGCCGCGAGGTAGTCGGCCTTGGCGAAGCTGCGCTCGGGCGGATGCGGCTGCGTGGGCTTCACGACAGGCGCGCTCACCGAGTACTTGAGCTTCTCCTTCAGTTCGCGCAGGCGGCGCTTGCCCGTCGCATAGGCCTCGGGCTGCTTCGGATCGGCATAGACGATGAGGTACAGCTTGCCCGAGAGGTTGTCGATGACGGCCAGTTCCTCGCACTGCAGCAGCAGGATGTCGGGGCAGCCCAGCGTATCGGGCGGGCAGGTCTTCTCGAGCTTGCGCTCGATGTGGCGCACGGTGTCGTAGCCGAAGTAGCCGGCAAGGCCGCCGCAGAAGCGCGGCAGGCCCGGGCGCAGCGCGACCTTGAAGCGCTTCTGGTACTCGGCCACGAAGTCGAGCGGATTGCCCTTGACGGTCTCCACCACCTGCCCGTCGGTCACCACCTCGGTGAGGGCTTCGGCGCCGAAGCCGCTGGCGCGCAGCAGCGTGCGGGCCGGCAGCCCGATGAAGCTGTAGCGCCCGAAGCGCTCGCCGCCCACCACCGATTCGAGCAGGAAGCTGTGCTTGCCGCCGCCTTGCGAATGGGCCAGCTTGAGGTAGAGGGGAAGGGGGGTCTCGAGGTCGGCGAAGGCCTCGGCCATCAGCGGAATGCGGTTGTAGCCCTGGGCGCTGAGGCTCTTGAATTCAAGTTCGGTGATCACGGATTCGTTCTCCAGTTGCCTGCGGCGCTCCTTCGGCCGGCGGCAAGGTCATTCACGGGTGGCCCGGTGTCGGCATGCGTGCCGGTCCGGAACCGCGGGCGCACGGCGTGCGCCGCGCAATCAAACAGTCAGCGAAGTATGGCGACGCCAGGGCCAGGCTCCCCGGCTGCCTTCACCTGTTTGAATGATGTGATGAACGAACATATGAGTCGCGGAGTTTAGCCCACGAAAACGCCCGCAGGCGCAACTCGCCGCTTCGGCGGTGGCTTTCAGGGTTCCCCCGAAGCCGAAGGAGTAGAACAAAAAGATACATTCGAACGACCGTTCGCAAAATTCCAAGGAGACAGCGTTGACCGCCCTTCCGTTCACGACCATGTTCTCTCGCCTCGCCCTGGCCGCCTGCCTCGCAGCCGCAAGCCTGGGCGCCTCGGCCGCGCAGGTCGACGTGGGCGGCGTCAAGCTCGAAGACCAGATGGATCTGCGCGGCACGCCCCTCGTGCTCAACGGCGCGGGCATCCGCTACAAGGCCATCTTCAAGGTCTACACCGCCGGCCTGTACGTGGGCAAGAAGGTGTCGACGCCCGAAGAGGCACTGGCCGCGCCCGGCCCCAAGCGAGTGGCCATCACCATGCTGCGCGACATCGACGCGAACGAACTCGGCAAGCTCTTCACCAAAGGCGTGGAAGACAACTCGCCGAAGACCGAGATGGTCAACCTCATCCCCGGCCTGCTGCGCATGGGCCAAATGTTCGCCGACCAGAAGCAGTTGAAGGCCGGCGACACCTTCACCATCGACTGGCTGCCCGGCACCGGCACGCTGATCACCGTGCGCGGCGTGCCTCAGCCCGATCCGATCAAGGAACAGGCCTTCTTCAACGCACTGCTGCGCATCTGGCTCGGCCCCAACCCGGCCGACTGGAAGCTGAAGGACGCGCTGCTCGGCAAGCAGTAGCCGAAGCGGCTATCGCCCGGCGGCCGGCACAAGCTCGGCCAGCGAGTCGACGAAACCGTCGGCATCCACGCCACGTACCGGCTCGCCGTGGTTGTAGCCATAGCTCACGAGCACGACGGGGCACCCCGCCGCCCGGGCGGCGCGCGCGTCGTTGCTCGAGTCGCCGATCATCAGCGTGCGCGCGGGCGCCGTACCCATCGCCTCGCAGGTCTTCAGCAGCGGCAACGGATCCGGCTTCTTCCGCTCGAAGGCATCGCCGCCGAACACCAGCTCGAAGAAACCGTCGAGCCCCTTGTCGACCAGCAGCGGCTTGGCGAACGAGGTCGGCTTGTTGGTCAGGCAGGCCAGCCGCAGGCCCTGCGCACGCAGGGCCTTCAACCCGTCGATCACGCCCGGGTACACCGCAGAGTGGCGTCCGTTGATGGCGAGGTAGTGGTGCTGGTAGCGCTCCCAGGCACGCCCGAACAGCGCGCGCGCTTTCGCATCGGCATCGGGCGACGCGATCACATGCACGAGCGCGGAATGGATCAGGTGCTCGGAGCCCTTGCCCACCATCTTCTCGATGGCGGCGGGCGCCACGTGCGGCAGCGAGAGATCGTCGAGCATGCGGTCGAGCGAGGCGGCGAAGTCGCCGAGCGTGTCGACCATGGTGCCGTCGAGGTCGACGATGGCGGCGTCGAAGCGGGTGCGGTCGAGGGGAATGGAGTTCAAGGCAAACGGGAAGCGGAGTTGGGCGAAATTGCGAAGAATCGCCCGACACTTTACAGAGCGCCGGAAAACCGCTTTCCGCCCCCGGTGCCAGGCAAGCGCCCGCGAGCGCCGGCACTTTTGCAAACTGTTTCAGAGCCCGTCGTCGTCATGCCCCGGAAACTTTTCGGGGCCTTTCGCACACCTATGCCCCATCGTTTGCAAAAACCCAACAACGAGGAACACTCCATGCGTCTCACGACGAAGGGCGGCTTCGCCTTGACGGCCATGATCGATGTCGCGATGCGCGAGCAGGACGGCCCCGTGCCACTGGCGTCGATCAGCAAGCGCCAGCACATTGCCCGCTCATCGCTCGAACTGCTGTTCAGCAAGCTGCGCCAGCACGCCCTGATCAAGGCGACACGCGGACCGGGCGGCGGCTACACGCTGACGCGCAGGGCCTCAGAAATCACGGTGGCGGACATCCTCGCCTCGGTCGACGGCCAGCCGCTGACCGATACCGAAACCTCCCCTGGCAAGAACGAGCCCGGCAGCAAGGGCTGCTATTCGACGGAAGCGCTGTGGGCCTCGGCCAAGCACCACGTCATGGAATTCCTGGGCTCCGTCACGCTGCAGAGCCTGGTCGAAGACCAGCTGGCCAAGGGCGTGCGCGTCGAGCACGAGCCCGCGCCGAGAAGAAAAGAAACCCAGCCGAGCCCCGCGGCCCTGCCGCTGCGCGTGAACGCACCCAACTCGGTGTTCGCGTGGAACGGCGTCTTCGCCAAGCGCTGAAGACGGCAACTGCACTCTTCGCCGCTTTCTCTTCTTCTTTCTCCTTCGCCGACCTCCTTGCCGACGATGCCCCGCTGGCTCCTGTCTCTGCTGCTCGTGCTCGCGCTGGGCTGCCAGAGCTTTGCCGCGCTGGCCCAGTCGCATGAGGCGGCAGTGGCACCGATGGCCGCCGGGCTTCATTCGCAGGGCCACGACTGCGAAGCACCGGCGCATCCGCCGGCCACGCTCGAAGAACGCTCGCCCGCCACCGAGCTGGCGCCCGATCTCTCCGAAATCTGCGGGCTGCGCAATGCAGCCCTGCATCACGCCGCATGGCGCGGCGCCGCGCCGCCGCAATACGTGCACGCGCCTGCATCCCGCGTGCCGCGGGTTCCGCTGAAGCCGCCACGCGCGGGCACCGCCGTCTAGGCGGCGAAGGCGCGGGCCCGCCCCGGGCTCCAGCTTTTCCATCGACATGCAGAAGACCGCGACGCGCGGGCCAAGCGGCCTGCGCGTCGCATTCGTCCTGCGCGGCCGTTGCCGGCCGGCGCGGGCTTTCGAACCAATCCAACGCGAAACCGCTTTTCTCCCAATGACCGAACTCACCATGGTCGCCTTCGGCACCTGTCTTCTTCTGCTGTACCTGGCATGGCGCGAACGCGTCGTCTCGAACAATCGCGATGCCGGCCTGCTCGCCGGCGTGGCCGCATGCGCGGGCGTGGCCGGCATCGTTTCGCTGGTCGTGTGAAGTCGCCCGCGACCGAACGGCGGCAGCGCTGGGCTGCCGTCGCCGCGCCTGCGGCGCTCGCCCTCGCGGCGAGCGCATGCACCGACGGCTATCCATCCAGGGACGCGCCCGCCGCCCACACGCTGAGCGCCGCCGAGCACGTCCACGCGCTCAACGACATGCTCCGGCACGAGGCGCGCAGCGTGGACGCGAAGCTGGCGCTCGCGACGCCCTGCGTCCTGAGGCTCTCGACCACGGCGCGCGGCGAGCGCGAGCAGACGGCCTCGCTGCGGCTGGAAACGCTTCGCATCGCCTTCTCCGTGGACGAGCGCTACCGGGTCAGCCTGGCCCGGGACGCCAGCGCGCCCGCCCCGCGCGACCACCGCTTCGTGGTGGACGACTGGCACGACGCGGTCGCCTTCCGCTCGCACCTCCAGCAGCTGCAGATGGCCTGCGCGGCTTCGAAGGACTGAAGCCGGGCCTTCTTTTTTCTCCGCGCGTTGCGGGTTCCGGCAACTCGTTCGGCAAACCGGATGAAAGCCTCTGAATTGCCAGAAGCGCCATCCGGAGATTGCCTTGGTTTTCCTTCCCGCACGCCACCGCGCAGCCTGCGTCCGGCTGTCCGACATCGCACTCACGCTGATCGCCATCCTCGCGATCGGCGCGCTGGTTCCTGCCTGCGGAGACAGCCGCGGCAGCATCGGCCCCGCCAGTAGCAGCAGCAAGAGCAGCAGCGCCCCCGCCCACCCGGTGGCGCCCGACGACCCGCCCCCGACCGCGCGCGACTGCACCGTCACCTTCGAGGGCGACTCGATCCTCCACGGCAGCTACGCCAGCAACCAGCGCTTCGACGAGCCGCCCGCGGCGATGCTCACGCGCCTGCGCCCCGCCTACACGGTGATCGACAACAGCGTGCCCGGCTCCACAGCCGCCCAGCGCGCGCCCGTGTTCGCAGGGGCACCGCTCACCACCCATTTCGTGGTGCTCCAGCACGGCATCAACGACGGGCAGTTCGGCCAGCCCTACGAGTCGGCGCTGCGGCGCATGGTCGCGCACGTCCAGGCCCAGGGGCGCACGCCGGTCATCACCGGACTCAGCCGGCAGCCGATCACCGTCACCGGCAGGGACGCGGCCGACGACATCGCCCGCCGGGTGGCCGCAGAGACCGGCGCGCTGTTCGCCGACTGGGGCGCCGTGTCCTTCAAGCCCGCGGAAATGGCCGACGTGCTGCACCCCGCGCCGGCCTACAGCGAGCGATTGGTCTGGCGCATCGTGTCCGTGCTGGACCGGGCTGCGCCCGAGTGCAGGTACTGACATCGGCTTTTTTTTCGGGCCTGCCATTGCGGGTTCCGGCATTCCGTTCGGCAAGGGAATGCATCCACCTGAAACCCGAAGAGGAACCGCCTCCCATGCTTCAGAACCTTTTCTTCCACGCACGTCGCCCGCGGCTGCAGCTTTCGAGCTGCCGGGAGACCGCCCGATGAGCACCGGCAGCCTCGGCCTCGTGGTGGCCGCGCTCTTCGCGCTCGGCGCCGCCGGGTTCACGGGCAAGACGCTCGGCGCGCGCGCCGAAGAGCACCGGGCGGCGATCAGCCTGCGCGAGGCGGATGCGCCTTCCGAAACCGTCTCCCGCCTGTCGCCGGCCTTCGAGACAGGCACCGGCCGCGCCGTGGCGCCCCATGTCCATGCCTGCCAGGCCATCGCGGCGCGCCACGGTGCGCGCATCTACGCCGCGACCTCGCCGCTGGGCGGCGGCTGCCTCACGCTGAGGCTCCCGCTGGACGGCACGCGCACCGCGCGTGCTGCGAAGGGGCTGCTTTGATGGCCGCCCACCAGCTGCCCGCGCCGCGCGACATCGGCATGCCGGGCCGGTCCCGAATCGCCGGCGATCGCGCAGCGGGCCCGCTGCGGGCCTGGCTGGTCGACGGATGCTGCCTCGGCGCCGCGGCCGCCGGCGTTGCGCTCGCGGTGGGCTTCAGCCGCTGCGAGTCGGGCAGTGCCGGCTCCGCGGCGCTGTCCACGCTCGCGCCCATCATGCAGACCCGGGGCCATCGCGGCCCCGCGGGCTGCAGGCGCGGCAGAACTTCGGCCACAAATGTCAACGCAGTGAGATAGATTCATGCCTGCCGCACTCGCAGCGTTCCCGAACGACTTCCCCCCGCCCTCCATGCCGGACCGTCCTCCCCCGCGAAGCGTGGAAACCCTCTACGGCGAACACCACGGCTGGCTGCTCGGCTGGCTGCGCCGCAAGCTGGGCCATGCGGGCGATGCCGCCGACCTGGCCCAGGACACATTCCTGCGCGTGCTGGGCCGCCAGCGCGACGTCGACGAGGTGCGGGAGCCGCGCGCCTGGCTCACCACCATCGCGCACGGCCTGGTGGTCGACCACGTGCGCCGCCGCACGCTGGAGCGCGCCTGCCTCGAAGCCATCGCCGCCCTGCCCGAGCCGCAGGCGCCGTCGCCCGAGACGCAGATGCTGCTGGTCGAGGCGCTGGTGCGCATCGACGCCATGCTCGACGGCCTGCCCGCCAAGGCGCGCAGCGCCTTCCTGCTCTCGCGGCTCGACGGCCTCGGCTATGCCGAGATCGCGCAGCGCCTGAACGTGAGCCTGAGCTCCGTCGAGAAATACATGGCGACTGCTATTCGCCATTGCCTGGCCCTGAAATGAACCTCCCCCAGGCTTCGCGCACTTCGTGTCGCTTCTCCTCCCCCCTCGCCGGGGGCAACACCGGCGGCCCGGCAGAGCCGGTTCCGGCGGTGTTCCCGGCCTTGGCCGTGGCGGCTTCGTGCGTCGTGGACTGCACGGCGCGCAGGGAGGCACGCGGAATGAAGGCAGCATTCCCCCCTTCTTCCGACCTGCTCGACCAGGCCATCGCCTGGGCCGTGCGGCTCGGTTCCGGCGGCGCCGACAGCAAGGCGCATGACGAGTGCGACGCATGGCGCGCCGCGCACCCGTCGCACGAACAGGCCTGGCAGCAGGTGCAGTCCGTGGAGGACGCCTTCCGCCAGGTGCCGCGCATCGGCGGCACGGGCGACCGCCTCGGCGCGGCGGGCGGCGCGCTGGCCCATGGCGCGCTGCAGGCCGCCGGCCGCATGCGGGCGCAGCAGGGCCGCCGCCGCGCGATCGGCGTCCTGGGTCTCGCCGCCACCGGCGGCGTGATCGGCCTCTTCGTGTGGCGCGAACAGCCCTGGGAGCAGCGCACCGACTACGCCACCGCCGTGGGCGAACGAAAGCGCGTGACGCTGTCCGACGGCACCGAGCTGAACCTCAACACCGGCTCCGAAGTGCAGGTGGTCTTCTCGCCGCGCAGCCGGCGCATCGTGCTGCGCCGTGGCGAGCTCTTCGTGCGCACCGGCGCCGACGGCGAGGCTCTCTTCGGCCATCGCGCCTTCTGGGTCGAGACGCCGCACGCGCGCTTCGAGGCACTGGGCACGCGCTTCGGCGTGCGCGAGCAGGACGGCCAGACGCGGCTTTCGATGACCGAGGGCCGGGTCGCCATCCACGCCACAGATAACAGCGTGCAGCCGGTGGTCGCTCAGGCCGGCGACGGCTACATCGTGCGCGGCGACGCGACGCCGCCCCAGCGCGTCGTGGACCGCAGCTTCGAACCCGATGCCTGGACCGACGGCGCGCTGGTGGCCCGGCAGATGCGGCTGGATGCATTCGTCGCCGAGCTGGCGCGCTACCACGGCACGCCGCTGGTCTGCGACGCGAACGCGGCCTCGCTGCGCGTGTCGGGCGTTTTCCAGCTCAACGGGCCCGACCCGGTCGGCCGTGCGCTCGAAGCGCTGGTGCGCACGCTGCCCGTGCGGCTCGAACAAGGCACTGGAGGCACATTGACCATTTCGCGACGTTGAGAAGACTTCCTCCGGACCGCCATCCCGGGTTCTGGCGCCTCCGGCCGGCAAGGCCCACCCTGCTTCCCGCGCTGCTGCTGGGCATCGCGGCGGGATGGGTCGCGCCCGTCGTATCCGCGCGCGCGCAGGCGCAGCCGGCGGAGGGCAAGGCGCGCGCGGGCTTCGACATTCCGGCCGGCCCGCTCGAGGACGCGCTCAGCACCTTCGCGCGGCAGGCCGGCATCACGCTGTCATTCGACCCGGCACTCGTGCGCGACAGGAGCGCCGCCGCGCTCAAGGGCAGCCGCACCGTGCCCGAAGGCCTGGCCGAGTTGCTGTCGCCGCACCGGCTGGAGGCGATTCCCGGCGTGAGCGGCGCCTATGCGGTGCGGCCGGCAGCAGCAGGCGCCGCCGCTTCCGGCACGGGAGCCTCCCTGCCCCCTCTGACCGTCACCGCGCAGGGCGAGCGAGCCGACGGCCAGGTCGACGGCTACGTCGCGCAGCGCAGCGCCACCGCCACGCGCACCGACACACCGCTGCTGGAGACGCCGCGCGCCGTCACCGTCGTCACGCGCGCGCAGATGGACGACCAGGCCGTGCACACCGTCGAGCAGTCGCTGCGCTATTCGGCCGGCGTGCTCACCGAGGTCGCCGGCTACGACACGCGCTTTGCCTCGCTCACGGTGCGCGGCTTCGCACCCGCCGAGTACCTCGACGGTTTCAAGCTCCCCGCCGGCAGCGTCATCTCGCGCTGGCTGGCCGAGCCGCAGGCGCTGGAGCGCGTGGAACTGCTGAAGGGCCCCGGCGCGGTCTACGACCCGTCGGCGCCGGGCGGTGCGATCAACATGGTGTCCAAGCGCCCATCGGCGGAGGCGGTGCGCGAGGTGAGCCTCTCGCTGGGCAACCGCAACCGCCACCAGGCCAGCTTCGACCTCGGCGGCGCGATGAACGCGGACGGCACTCTGCTCTTCCGGCTCAACGGCGTGGTGCGCAAGAGCGACGGCCAGACCGACCATTCGCGCGATGACCGCAGCTTCATCGCACCCTCGCTGACGTGGACGCCTTCGGCGCGCACCAGGATCACGCTGCTGGCGGAGGTCACGCGCGACCGCACCACGCCCAAGAGCATCTGGCCCGAGGGCGCGCTCATCACGCCCAACCCCTGGGGCAGCATTTCCCGCGAGCGCTTCATCGGGGAGCCGGGCTTCGACCGCTACAACCGCAACGCCTCCTCGCTCACCTACCTGTTCGAACACAAGCTCGACGACCACTGGACCCTGCGGCAGAACGCGCGCCGCGCGTCGCTGGACGTCGACTACCGGCAGGTCTACGGCACCGGCTTCCAGAGCGATCTGCGCACGATCGATCGCACGGCGATGCGGGCCATTGAACGCAACCGGACCACCACGCTGGACACCCAGGTCGAGGGCCGCTTCGGCACCGGGCCGGTCGCGCACACCCTGCTGATCGGGATGGAATACCAGCGGCAATCCAGCAAGCTGACCGGCGGGATCGGCCAGGCGCCATCCATCGACGCCTTCGCGCCGGTCTATGGCGCGGCGGTGCCCGAGCCGGCGTTCAGCGCCGTGTCCGACAACGCCGTCACGCAGCGCGGGTTCTACGTGCAGGACCAGATGCGCAGCGGCCCCTGGTCGCTGGGGCTCACGGTGCGGCAGGACCGCGCGCGCAACAACTTCAGCCCGCTGTCGGCGGCCTCCAGGGGCATCGACACCAACACCAAGACGACCTACAACGCGGGACTGCTCTACCTCGCGCCGGGCGGGCTCGCGCCCTACTTCAGCTACTCGACCTCGTTCACCCCGCTGCCAGGCGCCTTCGCGAACGGAAGTCCGCTGAGGCCCGAGCTCGGCCGGCAGGTCGAGGTGGGCCTGAAGTACCGCCCGCCCGGCGTGGACGCGCTGTTCACCGTGTCGGTGTTCGACCTGCGCAAGAACAACTCCCCCACCTTCGACCCGTACGTGATCGGCCCCGTCTCGCAGATCGGCGAGGTGCGCACGCGAGGCCCCGAGTTCGAGGCGCGCGCCGCGCTCACGACGCAGCTCAAGCTGGTGGCCAGCTACACATTGCTCGACGCCAAGGTCACGCAAAGCCTGAACCCCGCCGAAATAGGCAGGCAGCCGCTCAACACCGCGCGCCAGACCGCCGCGCTGTGGCTCGACTACCGTTTCGGCAGCCCCGCGCTGCAGGGCTGGAGCATCGGCGGCGGCGTGCGCCATGTCGGCAAGGTGCCGGCCAGCATCGACAACAGCAGCTACAACCCGCCCTACACGCTGCTCGACGCGGCGCTGCGCTACGAACGCGGCCCCTACGCCTTCGCGCTGAACGCCACCAACCTCACCGACCGGAGCTACGTCGCGGGCAACGGCCAGTACTTCGGCCAGCGGCGCGCGGTGCAGGCGAAGTTCACCTACCGCTGGTAGCAGCGGCCAGGCGCTATCGCAGTGTCGCGTGCGGATGCAGCGGATGCGCCAGCGTGTCCGCGATCAGCCGCAGGGCCTGGTCGCACTGCTCGCGCGACATCGGCCCGCCCAGGCAGATGCGCACCGCGTCGGGCGGATCGCCGTCGGTGGAGAAGGCGGCGCTCGCCACCACGCCCACGTTCTGCGTGCGCAGGTACGACGCGAATTCCACCGGGCTCCAGCCGGGCGTGAGCGGCAGCCACGCATGGAAACCTTCGGGATGCGCCTGCAGGCCGCTGTCGGCCAGGTGCCGCGCGGCCAGCGCCTGCCGCGCCATCGACTCGGCGCGCACCGCCTGCAGCATCTCCTCGGCGGTGCCGTCTTCCACCCACAGCGTCGTCAGCGCGTTGGTGATCGGGGAGGCCATCACGGTGGTGGCGCGCATCGCGCCGGCCAGCCGCTGCGACTGCACCACCGTCGGCGAGCACACGTAGGCGCTGCGCAGCCCCGCGCCGAAGCACTTGGAGAAGCCGCTCACGTAGTAGGTGAGCCCCGGCGCCAGCGTGGCCAGCGAAGCGGGCGTCTGCCGCGGCAGCATGCCGTAGGCGTCGTCCTCGATGATCGGCACCGCGTAGCGCAGCGCCACGTCGGCCAGCGCCTCGCGCCGCGCGCGCGACACCGTGGCCGCCGTCGGGTTGAGCAAGGTGGGGTTGCAGTACAGCGCCTTGGGCTTGAGCGTCTTGCAGGCGTGCTCGAAGGCATCGGCGATGGGGCCGTCGTCGTCCATCTGCAGCGCATGCAGCTGCACGCCGAGCTGCGCCGCGATCGCCTTCACGCCGGGGTAGGTGAGCGACTCCACGCAGACCAGCTCGCCGGGCCGCGCGAGCTGCGAGAACAGCGCGGTCAGCACGCCGTGGATGCCGGGGCACACCAGGATGCGATCGACGCTGGCGTCGGGCACGAAGGGCCGCAGCCAGTGCATCGCGGCGGCGCGGTCGTGCGCGGTGCCCCCGAAGTCCTGGTAGCGCAGCAGGTCGTGGAAATCGACCTGCGCGAAGGCGCGGCTGGCGCTGTCGTGCAGGCGTGCCATCAGGTGCTCGTCGTCGGGCTCGGGCGGCATGTTCATCGTCATCTCGGCGCCGCTGCCGCCGCGCAGCCGCAGGCTAGGGCTGCCCGAGCGGATGAAGGTGCCGGTGCCGGCGCGCGAATCGATCAGCCCGCGCTTTCGCGCCTCGGCATAGCCGCGCGCCACCGTCGTGTAGTTCAGTTCGAGATCCGCCGCCAGCTCGCGCAGCGTGGGCAGGCGGTCTCGCACGCCCAGGCGGCCCGTCTTGATGTCGTCGGCGATCAGGTCGGCCAGCAGCAGGTAGGCCGGCCGGGCGGTGTTGCGCAGCTGCTTGCGCCAGTGGGCGGTGATGGTGGGCATCGGGCGTGGTCCGGCTGAGTTGATTGCATCCATTGATTGCATCTGGCCACCGATCAACATGCAGGAACCGCGCCCGCGCCAGAGGGGCTGGATGCTTCGATCAGGTGCGATCAACCCCATTGATCGGGTGCATTGATCGCATGGGGCGTGCGTCGTCGCGGTGCGGAAATGGCCGCCCGGCCCTGCTTCTTCGGCGCCTTTCCAGGCCCTGAAAAAAATTTTGCGCTCGCGCACGCCGCGCCGCTTGGCGTTGATCGCGCATTGATCGCACGGGCCCGGCCGGCCGCTGGCACAACGCCTGCGAAGAAAGGAGCACGCAACACCTGCGTACCCCTTCACCCAACCGGAGTACCCCATGCCCAAAGTCACCCGCCCCCGCAACGAGAAAGGCGAGTTCCTCGTCGACTACGAAGAGAAGGTGTTCGAAGACGTCAAGGCCGAGCCCGGGGAGAAGGCGCTCGTCACCTTCCACACGGTGGCCTTCGAAGGCTCCATCGGCTTCGTGAACCTGCTGCAGGCCACGCGTCTGCGGCGCAAGGGCTACGAGACCTCCGTGCTGCTGTACGGCCCCGGCGTGACGCTGGGCGTGCAGCGCGGCTTTCCGACGCTGGGCGACGAGGCCTTCCCGGGCCACCAGAACTTCAACAAGCAGATCGCCAAGTTCATCGAGGAGGGCGGCAAGGTCTATGCATGCCGCTTCGCGCTGCAGGCGCTGTACGGCCATGGCGAAGGCGCGCTGATCGAGGGCATCAAGCCGATCAACCCGCTCGACGTGCTCGACCTCGTGCTGCTGCACAAGAAGGCCGGCGCCGTCATCATCGACACCTGGACGCTGTAAATGTCCACCCCCAGTCTTCGCGCACTTCGTGTCGCTTCGCCAACCCCCTCGCCGGGGGCAACACCTGCAGCCCGGCAAAGCCGGTTCTGCGGTGTTCCCCGAATTGGCTTCGCTGCGCTTGCCGTCGTGGACAGGGGATGACCATGACCTCTTCTTCTCGCATCGTGCGGGCCGCGGCGATCCAGATCGCGCCCGACTTCGAACGGCCGGACGGCACGCTCGATCGCGTGTGCAGCGCCATCGACGCGGCCGCGGCGAAGGGCGCGCAGATCGCGGTCTTTCCCGAGACCTTCGTGCCCTACTACCCCTACTTCAGCTTCGTGCTGCCGCCGGTGCAGCAGGGCGCGCCGCACCTGCGGCTGGCCGAGCGCGCGGTGGTGGTGCCCGGCCCCGTCACGCAGGCGGTGGCCGAGCGTGCGCGCGCGCGCAGCATGGTGGTGGTGCTCGGCGTGAACGAGCGCGACCACGGCAGCCTCTACAACACGCAGCTGGTGTTCGACGCCGACGGCACGCTGGCGCTCAAGCGCCGCAAGATCACGCCCACCTACCACGAGCGCATGGTCTGGGGCATGGGCGATGGTGCCGGTCTCAAGGTTGTCGACACCGCCGTCGGCCGCGTGGGCGCGCTGGCCTGCTGGGAACACTACAACCCGCTCGCGCGCTACAGCCTGATGGCGCAGCACGAGCAGATCCACTGCGCGCAGTTCCCCGGCTCGCTGGTCGGCCCGATCTTCGCGGAGCAGATGGAAGTGACCATTCGCCACCACGCGCTGGAGTCGGGCTGCTTCGTGGTCAACGCCACCGGCTGGCTCACTGACGAGCAGATCCGCTCGGTCACGCCCGACGCCAACCTGCAGAAGGCGCTGCGCGGCGGCTGCCACACGGCCATCGTCTCGCCGGAGGGCAAGCACCTCGCGCCGCCGCTCACCGAGGGCGAAGGCATGGTGGTGGCGGACCTCGACATGGCGCTGATCGCCAAGCGCAAGCGAATGATGGATTCGGTCGGCCACTACGCGCGGCCGGAGCTGCTCTCGCTCGCCATCAACGACCGGCCGGCGCAGACCACCGTGCCGATGGATCGCACGCAACCCCACGTTCAACGGAGTCCAGAACATGACCACGACGACACAGCAAGACAGCCGGCAGCTGATGACCGAGCTCCAGTCCTTCGGGTTGCGGCTGGTTGACCCTTCGGCCGGCGTCGCGAGCCGACGCGGCGGCGCGGGCCCCTCGGACCACAAGGCCGTGACGGTGGACGGCCACACGATCATGGTGCCGGTCCACACCTCCACCGCGTGGCACTCGCCCTTCACCGCCGAGGCGCCCGACGCCGCGGGCGTGAGCCGCGTGATGCGCGGCAGCATTCCCATCGCGAGCATCAGCTTTCCCAAGCAGCCGCGCTTCTACGCGATGCAGACCTTCGACGGCGTTCCCTATTCGCACATCGCCACGCTGCACGGCAGCGACGTGCTTGCCACCACCGTGCTGCAGACCTGCATCCGCTACGAGAGCCGCAAAAAGAGCTGCAAGTTCTGCGCGATCGGCCAGTCGCTCGCGGCCGGGCGCACCGTTGCGCGCAAGACGCCCGAGCAGCTCGCCGAGGTGGCGCGCGCCGCCGTGCTGCTCGACGGCGTCAAGCACATGGTGATGACCACGGGCACGCCCAACGCCACCGACCGCGGCGCGGCCGTGCTGTGCGAGAGCGCCTTCGCGATCAAGGCCGCGGTCGACATCCCCATCCAGGGCCAGTGCGAGCCGCCCGACGACGACCAGTGGTTCCACCGCATGAAGGCCGCGGGCATCGACGCGCTGGGCATGCACCTGGAGGTGGTCACCCCCGAGGTGCGCGAGCGCATCATGCCGGGCAAGGCGAGCGTGCCCATCTCGCGCTATATGAGCGCCTTCGAGGCGGCGGTGGGCGTGTTCGGGCGTGGGCAGGTCAGCACCTACATCCTGGCCGGGCTGGGCGACACGCGCGAAGCCATCCTCGACACCTGCGACCAGCTGCTGGCACGCGGCGTGTACCCCTTCGTCGTCCCCTTCGTGCCCATCAGCGGCACGCCGCTGGAAGACCACCCCGCGCCCACGCCCGAGTTCATGAAGTCGCTGCTCGCGCCGCTGGGCGAGCGCGTGGTGGCGGCCGGCCTGCGCTCGGCCGACATCAAGGCCGGCTGCGGCAAGTGCGGCGCGTGTTCGTCGCTTTCCATCTACGAAAAAGAAAGCGAGAGCTGACCATGCTGTGCCTCGACGATCTCTGCGAGATGCGCGAACGGATGGGCGACCACTACGCGCCCGTCGAATACCTGGTGCGCGAGGCCGCGCAGCAGTGGGAGCGCGACGAGGCGATGGCGCTGCGCCGCGCGGTGTTCTGCATCGAGCAGGGCATCTTCGCGCGCGACGACCGTGATGCCATAGACGACCATGCGCGGCTGCTGGTGGCCATGTCGTGCAACGGCGGCATGCCCGAGCAGGTGGTGGGCACGGTGCGCATCCATCGCGGCCAGGCCGATGGCGAATGGTGGGGCTCGCGGCTGGCCGTGCACCCCGCGTTCCGCAGCCAGGGGCACCTGGGCGCGACGCTGATCCGGCTTGCCGTGTCGCGCGCCAACGCGCTGGGCTGCAAGCTCTTTCTCGCGCAGGTGCAGAGGCAGAACGTGCCGCTGTTCGAGAAGCTCGGCTGGAAGATGCTCGAGGAGACCGAAGTGCACGGCCGTCCGCACGCGCGCATGCAGGCCGATCTCGGCTGGTATCCGCCCTGCCACGACCCGGTGAGCGGTTTCGTCACGCGCGCCAAGGTGATGCCATGACGAACGCCGGCGATATTGCCGAAGCCCTGCGCGCCACGCGCGGCTTCGCCCACAAGCGCGACATCGGCGACGTGGTGTCGGTACTGGGCCGCTCGCTGCCCGGCGGCCATGCCGCGCTCGCGCAGGCCGTGCCCGTGGGAGACGACTGCGCCGCCATTCCCGACGGCCACGGCGGCTACCTGCTGTTCGCCATCGAGGGGCTGGTGGAAGACTTCATCGTGCGCATGCCCTGGTTCGCGGGCTACTGCGGCGTGATGGTCAACGTGAGCGACATCTATGCGATGGGCGGCCGCCCCACTGCGGTGGTCGACGCGCTGTGGAGCAACGGCATGAACCCGGCCGACGACGTGCTGCGCGGCATGGCCGAGGCCGCCGTGCGCTATGGCGTGCCCATCGTCGGCGGGCACAGCAACAACCGCAGCGAACGGCCGCAACTGGCGGTGGCCATCCTCGGCCACGCGCGCCGGCTGCTGACCAGCTTCGATGCGAAGCCGGGCGACCTGCTCGTGATGGCGGCCGACCTGCGCGGCGCCTACGAAGAGCCGTTCCCGTACTGGAATGCCTCGACCCACGCGCCCGCCGCCCGGCTGCGGGCCGACCTGGAGCTGCTGCCGTCCATCGCGGAGGACGGCCTGTGCTGCGCCGCCAAGGACATCAGCATGGCCGGCGCTGTGGGCACGGCCATGATGCTGCTCGAGTGCTCGGGCACCGGCGCCCGCATCGACCTCGACGCGATTCCCCGGCCCGAGGGCGTGCCGCTGCTGCGCTGGCTGTCCTCGTTCCCGAGCTACGGCTTCGTGCTGAGCGTAGCGCCGGCCCAGGTAGCGCCGGTGCTGGCCCGGTTCGCGGCGCGCGACATCGCCTGCGGCGTGATCGGCCAGGTCGATGCCACGCGGCAGGTAAAGCTGCGGGCGGGCGACGATGAGGCCCTGCTGTGGGACTTCGGCAGCGACGCGTTCATCCAGCCGCCAGTCGCCCTGCGGGAGCCCGCTACATGCCTGTGACGCACTTCCGCGTGCGCTGGCCCGACGCCAGCGAAACCCGCTGCTACTCGCCTTCGAGCGTGGTGCGAGACCACCTCTCGCCCGGCCAGCGCTACGAGCTCGACGACTTCCTACAGCGCACGCGCGAGGCGCTGGGCATCGCCTCCGAGCGGGTTCGCGCCAAGTACGGCTTCGCGTGCTCGCAGGCGATGGACCAGCTCGCCGAGATCGAAAGCATCGCCTCGCGCTTCGGCGCCATTCCCGACGCGAAGGTCACCGTCGTCGCCTTCGACTGACCGACACCGCTACATCCAGAGAGAGAGAAAAGAGAGACCCTCATGTCACACCCCTACGGAGGACGCAGCCACTACAGCGTCGTCATCGTCGGCGGCGGCCAGGCCGGCCTGTCGCTGAGCCATTGCCTGCAGCAGCGCGGCATCGACCATCTCGTGATCGAGAAGCGCAGCCTCGTGCACACCTGGCGCACGCAGCGCTGGGATTCGTTCTGCCTCGTCACGCCCAACTGGCAGTGCCAGCTGCCGGGCTGGGGCTACATCGGCAGCGATCCGCACGGCTTCATGGTCAAGGACCAGATCAACGAATGGCTCGCCGGCTTCGTCGAGCACGTGAAGGCGCCGGCCATCGAAGGCGTGACCGTGGAACGCGTGGCGCGCGACGGCGAACGCGAGCGCTTCGACGTGCAGACCGACGCCGGCCTCTACACCGCCGACCAGGTGGTGGTGGCCTCGGGCGGCTACCACCGCCCCATCGTGCCGCGCCTTGCCGAGAAGCTGCCGGCGGGCGTCGCGCAGTTCCACTCCGCCCAGTACCGCAATCCGGCGCAACTGCCTGAGGGCGCCGTGCTGGTGGTGGGCTGCGGCCAGTCGGGCGCGCAGATCGCCGAAGACCTGCACCTGGCCGGCCGCAAGGTCCACCTGGCCACCGGCAATGCGCCGCGCTGCGCGCGCTTCTACCGCGGCCGCGAGGTGGTCGACTGGCTCGCTGACATGAAGTACTACGACATGCCCGTCACCGAGCACCCGCTGCGCGAGGGCGTGCGCGACAACACCAACCACTACGTGACGGGCCGCGACGGCGGCCGCGACATCGACCTGCGGCGCTTCGCGCTCGAAGGCATGGAACTCTACGGCCTGCTCAGCGGCTTCGACGAAGGCAGCTTCGAGTTCCAGCCCAACCTGCGCGACAACCTCGACCAGGCCGACGGCACCTACAACCGCATCAATGCATCGATCGACAGGCACATCGCAGCGCAGGGCATCGCGGCACCGCCTCCTTCGGTCTACACGCCGGTGTGGGAGCCTCGCGAAGAGCGCACGCGGCTCGACCTCGCGGCCGCGGGCATCGCCAGCGTGGTGTGGTGCATCGGCTTCTCGCCGGACTTCGCCTGGGTCGACGCACCGGTGTTCAACGGGCGCGGCGCGCCGGTGCACCTGCGCGGCGTGACGAACGAGCCGGGGCTCTACTTCCTCGGGCTGCCCTGGCTGCACACCTGGGGGTCGGGGCGCTTCTCAGGCGTGGCGCGCGACGCCGAGTTCCTGGCGCAGGCCATTGCAAGGAGAAAGGAAGGATTGCGCGACGGGAGCAGCGAAGCCGTTCCCGAACTGCGCGCAGCCTAGGCCTGCTGCGCCTCCGTCAGCGCCTGCGCCGCCACCACCGCCTCGGTGCGGTTGCGCACGTTGAGCGCGCGGAAGATCGCCGCCAGGTCGATCTTCACCGTGCCTTCGCTGATGCCCAGGCTGCGGCCGATGAGCTTGTTGGGCTTGCCCTGCGACAGCAGCTGCAGCACCTCGACCTGCCGCTCGGTGAGCACGCTGCGCAGGTGTTCCAGCGTCTGGGTGCCGCCGCTATTGCCGCCGCCGGCAGCGCCGCCGCGCACCAGCGCCTCGGCGCCTGCCTGCGGTGCCATGCCCGCCACCATGCCAGGCGGCAGCGCCGTCAGCATCATCGGCGGCACGTACACGCCGCCGGCCAGCACCAGGCGCACGGCCGAGAGCATCACGTCGGGGGAATAAGCCTTGGGAATGAATCCGAGCACGCCGCGCTCGAGCGCGCTGCGCATGATGGCCGGGTCTTCGTAGCCCGACAGCACGATCACCGGCACCGCCGGATGGCGCTTGCGGATCTCGTCGACGTGGGCCTGGCCGTCGGCGCCGGGCATGTTGAGGTCGATCAGGGCCAGGTCGAGGTCGTCGGTGGCGCCGGCAAGCAATTCGTCGACGCTCATCGCCAGGACGAATTCGATGCCGGGCTCCAGCTCCGACAACTTGGCTTTGACCGCCTCGATGACGAGCCGGTGGTCGTCGGCGATCAGTATTTTCATGATGTCTTTTCCCCGTGTCCCAGCGTGCAACGCACGGCAGACGCTGAAGATACCGGCGAATGCCCCGCGCAGCAAGGCCGGCGGCCCCACCCAAAGGCATAGACCCCAAGCGGTATGGCGCCCGCCGCAAGCACTTTGAAAGAATGGGCGCCTACTCGAAGGAACCGGGGACATGGGCATGTGCCATCGCTGCAGACGCCGGTGCAAGGCATCCTTCGCAACCCTCGACTGAGCGGGCCCGTCCATGGCCCGCCTCCTCGACTGCTTCTCCACCCTCATTTCGTCCGGCCTCTCGCTGGACGCCGCCGTCGCGGCCGGCGCGCCGCTGCCGTCGCTCGATGCGGCGCAGCAGCAGTTCCGCCAGCAGCTCGACGCGGCGCGCGCCGCCGCCGAGGCTTCGGGCACGCCCGCGGCGCAGATCGAATCGGCGGCCTTCGCGATGGTGGCCTGGATCGACGAGGTCCTCGCGCGCCACCCCGACGCCGCCACGGCCGCGGGCACGGGGGCGGGGGCGGCAGCCCCGCTGCAGGTCCAGCTCTTCAACTCGAACAACGCCCACAGCGAGTTCTTCCACCACCTGTCGGCACTGGGCGCCGGCGACGACGCGGTGCGCGAGGTGTACTGGCACGCGCTGGCGCTGGGCTTCAAGGGCCAGTACTACTTCGAGGACGGCGACCAGGGCGAGCTCGGCAAGCTGAAGGACCTGCACGGCCGCCAGCTCCTGCTGCGCCCGCTCTCGACGGGCAGCCTCGTGCAGGACCGCATCACGCCGCAGCCCTACGAGGTGGCCGATCCGCGCGGCCCCAACGACACGCGCCGGCGCGACCGCACGCTGCTGCTCGGCGGCGCCGCGCTGGCGCTCGCCCTGCCCCTTCTGTACATGCTGTGGTTCTGGTCGAGCGGTCCGCCGGCGGCCGACACCGGCCTGGCCCAGCGCATCGATCAGCACCTGCAGACCTTCGCCTGCGCCGACCTCACGGCCAGCGTGGACCGCGACGGCCACACGCGGGTCACCGGCTTCGTCTCGCTGCCCGGCGACCTGCCGCGCGTGGAGCATGAAGTGAGCGCGCTGCCCGGCGTGAAGGCGCCGCGCTTCGACATCGGGCTGCGCGTGTGGCCGCATTGCGAGGTGTTCGCCATCCTCAAGCCCTACCAGGTGCGCAACGGCGAGAAGGCCTACGGGCTGGACGTGACCGCTCCCACGGCCATCGAAGGCAAGCTGCGAGAGGGCGACAACGTGCGCATGCAGGTCGTCGCGCCGCGGCACGACAGCTACATCTGGGTCGACTACTACACCGTCGACGGCTCGGTGATGCACCTCAACGCAGGCCAGCAGCCCACCCGGCTGCACGCCGGCCAGACGCTGGAGATAGGCCGCGACATTCCCTCGAGCTGGCTGGTGAGCCCGCCCTTCGGCAGCGTGCTCGTCACGGTGCTGTCGTCGCCCGCGCCGCTCACGGAGACATCCGACCGGCCGCCCTTCGAGCTCGCCTCGACCTACCTGCTGCGGCTGCGCGAGTCGCTCGCGGCCAGCAAGAACAGCGACCGGCTGATTGCCGACTTCGTCTTCCTGGAGACCGTCTCCCGATGAGCGCGCTGCTGCTGTCGCCCCCCCACCGCTTCTGGCTGCTGCTGTCGCTGTGCCTGCTGGGCTTCGGCCTGCTGTACGCGGTGGTGCGCGACGCGGGACGCGGCGCCCGCCGGCGCGGGCTGCACAAGCGCATCGCGGCGCACGGCTGGCCCGCGGCCGGCACGGACGAGCCGGCCGTCGGCGCGCTGAGAGAACGCATGGGAAAGGCGCAGCAGTCCATGCGCCGCGCGCACTGGGCGAAGTCCGCGTCGCCGGTGCCCTGGTTCCTGTGCTTGGGCGATGCGGCGGCCAACCTGCCGGGGCTGTTCGCGACGACGCACGGCGCACGCGCGGACGCGCCCTCCGCGCCGTCTTCCTCCGACGGCGAATGGTGGCGCTGGTGGCTGACGCCGCGGCTGGTGGCCGTCGAGGTCGATTCCACCGCCGCCGGCGACACCACCGGTGCGCCACGGTCGCGCGGCCTGTGGCTGCAGTCGCTGCTCGCGCTCGCCGAGCGGCGCGACCGGCTGCCGCTCAATGGCTTCGTGGTGGCCGTGGCGGCCACCGACCTGCTGGAGGCGGGCACGGCAAAGCTGAAGTCCCAGGCCGAGCGGACGCGCCGCCTGCTCGACGAAGCCAGCGACACCCTGCGCCTGCAGATGCCCACCTACCTCGTCGTGACCGGCCTCGAACGGCTCGCGGGCTACGAGACCCTGCACGGCGCACTGCCGCCCGAAGTGCTGGCGCAGGCGCTGGGGCACCGGCTGACCGATCCTTCGGCATTCATCGAGACGCCGGCCGGCGAACGGCTCGACGCGGTGTTCGATCCGATCGCGCAGCAGCTGCACGCGCTGCGCATGGCGCTGCTGCGCGAGCAGCCGGGCAGCACCGGCCGGCTCGCGATCCATGAATTCGTGGAGGCCGTGCGGGCCCTGCGGCCCGGGCTGCGCGAGTTCGCGCAGGTGCTGTTCGAGAACCACGGCAGGAACTCGCGCGCGCCGCGCTGGCGCGGCTTCTATCTCACGGCCGCCGCGTCGGATGCCGTCGGCGGCGCCTTCGTGCACGACCTGTTCGAGCGCTTCCTTCCCGTCGACCAGCCGCTGGTGCGGCCGGGACGGCCATCGTGATCGAACGCCAGGCGAGCTCGGCTGTGATCGCTGCTGCGGCTGCTACTTGCTGTCGACGCGCATCGCGCGCGCGCCGAAGGTCACGTCCAGCGCCTGCGCCTTGCCGGTGACCACGGGCCGCACCTCGCGCCAGCGCGCGCGGTCGAGGTCGCGGTAGGCGGCCATCACGCCCATCGACTTCGCGTCGGGCGGCAGGTTGAAGTCGAGCTTCTTCGTCTCGCCGGGCCGCAGCAGCACTTCTTCGCGCTGCACGAGTTCGGCGCCGAGCGTGGCCTGGTCCTTCTCGAAGAGCGAGAAGAAGTCGGCGCCTTCGAACGGGCCGGGCGACTTCAGTGCATACACGCGCACCGTGAGCGGAGATGCGCGGCCGCGCGCATCGGGGTTGGCGTCGGCACCCGCCGTGAGCGTGACCGCCACCGTGGTGACCACGGGCTTCGCCGCGCATCCCGCAAGCAGAAGACCCGCTCCAGCAAGGCCAAGGATCGCGATGCGGCGCCGCGTTGCCGCGCCAAGGAAGCCTTCATAGGACGAATGGTGTGTACCCAGCGTGCGCATGCTATTCCCTTCGTTGCATTGACCGGTCAAGACGCATCTTTGATTATCACCAGCGAACTCGAACAGGCAACATGCTGAACAACGACATTGCTGCAACACTGCTCGCGCCTATCGGCGATGCGTCGCCGTGCGGCGACGATCTCGAGTACGACGCGGACTTCATGGCGCTGGTCGCGGATGCGCAGGGCAAGCCCGAGCAGCAGTTCGGCGACACGGTGATCCCCGCGGTCGAGCCCGAGTGGCGCGAAGTGGGAGAGAAGGCCGAGAACATCCTGCGCCGCAGCAAGGACGTGCGCGCCGCCGTGCTGCTGCTGCGCGCATCCACCCGCATGCAGGGGGTGGAAGGCTTCGCCGCGGGGCTGCGGCTGCTCAACGGCCTGCTCGACACCTTCTGGGACGGCATACATCCAAAGCTGGATGCCGACGACGACAACGACCCGACGATGCGGCTGAACGCGCTCGCGCCGCTCACCGACGAGACCATGGGCCTGCGCGACCTCTACGAGGCGCAGGTCGGCATCGCGCGGGGCGTGGGCCCGATCCGCGTGCGCGACATCGCCATTGCCCACAACACGCTCACGGCCGTCGGCGGCGAAGCCACCTACTCGATGGCGCAGGTGCAGGGCGGACTGGAGACCATCCAGTCCGAGCGGCCCGAGGCGATCCAGGCCGCGCTGGGCGTGCCCGCGCTGGTGGAGGAGTTGCGAAAGCTCATCGCCGATCGCACCGGCCGCGCCGATGCCTTCGACCTCGATCCGCTGCGCTCCATCGCGCGCGTGCTGCAGAAGGCATGCGCCTCCGTCAGCGGCGCTTCGGCCGAAGCGGCGGCGGACGAAGGCTCCGGCGCAGCGGACACCCCTTCCAACGGCACTGCGGCGGCCCGCCCCGGCGCCGCGCGCGGCGAGATCCAGAGCCGCCAGGACGCCGTGCAGATGCTCGACCGCGTGATCCGCTATCTCGAGCAAGCCGAACCCGGCAACCCGGCACCGCTGCTGATCGAGCGCGCCAAGAAGCTCATCGGCGTGAGCTTCCTCGAGATCATGGCCAACCTCGCGCCCAACGCGATGGACACCATCGAAACGGTCACGGGCCGCCGTCCTTCCGAGTAGGCCCCGACCACCCCTCCATCCGTCTCATCCGCCCCCATTCACACCCGCAAGGAGCATCTCCATGGCCAAGAGCAGTCAGAAATTCATCGCCCGCAACCGGGCGCCCCGGGTCCAGATCGAGTACGACGTGGAGCTCTACGGGGCCGAGAAGAAGGTGCAGCTGCCCTTCGTCATGGGCGTGCTGGCCGACCTCTCCGGCAAGCCGGCCGACCCGCTCGCGCCGGTGGCCGACCGCAAGTTCCTGGAGATCGACGTCGACAACTTCGACTCGCGCATGAAGGCCATGAAGCCGCGCGCGGCCTTCGCGGTGGAGAACTCGCTCACCGGCGAAGGCGACCTGAAGGTGGAGCTCACCTTCGAGAACATGGAAGACTTTTCGCCCGCCGCGGTGGCGCGCAAGGTCGGCGCGCTCAACAAGCTGCTGGAGGCGCGCACGCAGCTGTCGAACCTCGTCACCTACATGGACGGCAAGGGCGGCGCCGAAGACCTGCTGGCCAAGGTGCTCGAGGACCCGGCCCTGCTGCAGACCCTGGCCGCGAGCAAGAAACCCGAGGACGGCGGCAGCACGCCCGCCGCCTGAGCCCCCCATCAGAGCAGAGCACACGAGGAGTAAACAACCATGGCCGAAGCACTCGAACAGAGCGCGCTGAAAGATGTCGCGTATGCGGGCAGCGACTTTTCGTCGCTGCTGCAGAAGGAATTCAAGCCGCGCAGCGACGAAGCCAAGAGCGCCGTCGAAGCCGCGGTGCTCACGCTGGCGCAGCAGGCGCTGGCCAACAGCACCGTCATCGGCAAGGACGTGACCAAGTCGATCCAGGCCATGATCGCCGCGATCGACGCCAAGCTCACCGACCAGGTCAACAAGATCATCCACCACCCCGACTACCAGAAGCTCGAGAGTGCGTGGCGCGGCCTGCACTACATGGTGAACAACACCGAGACCGACGAGAACCTCAAGATTCGGGTGATGGACATCTCCAAGCAGGAGCTGGCCAAGAACCTCAAGAAGTTCAAGGGCGCGGCCTGGGACCAGAGTCCGATGTTCAAGAAGATCTACGAGCAGGAATACGGCCAGTTCGGCGGCGAGCCCTTCGGCGCGCTGGTGGGCGACTACCACTTCGACCAGAGCCCGCCCGACGTGGAGCTGCTCGGCGAGATGGCCAAGATCGCCGCCTCGGCGCATGCCCCCTTCATCACCGGCGCCAGCCCCAACCTGATGCAGATGGAGTCGTGGCAGGAGCTCGCCAACCCGCGCGACCTGACCAAGATCTTCTCCACCCCCGAGTACGCCGGCTGGCGCAGCCTGCGCGAGTCGGACGACTCCAAGTACATCGGCCTGTGCATGCCGCGCTTCCTGGCGCGCACGCCCTACGGTGCCAACACCAACCCGGTGGAGGAGTTCGACTTCGAGGAAGACACCGCCGGCGCCGACCACAACAAGTACGCCTGGGCCAATGCGGCCTACGCGATGGCGACCAACATCAACCGCTCGTACAAGCTCTACGGCTGGGGGTTCGCGCATCCGCGGCATCGAGTCGGGCGGCGCGGTGGAGAACCTGCCGCTGCACACCTTCCCGAGCGACGACGGCGGCGTGGACCAGAAGTGCCCCACCGAGATCGCCATCAGCGACCGCCGCGAGGCCGAGCTTTCCAAGGCCGGTCTGCTGTCGATGATCCACCGCAAGAACTCCGACTTCGCGGCCTTCATCGGCGCCCAGTCGCTGAACAAGCCCGCCGAGTACGACGACCCCGACGCCACCGCCAACGCCAACCTGGCGGCGCGCCTGCCCTACCTCTTCGCCTGCAACCGCTTCGCGCACTATTTGAAGTGCATCGTGCGCGACAAGATCGGCAGCTTCAAGGAGCGCGAGGACATGCAGCGCTGGCTCAACAAGTGGATCATGAACTACGTGGACGGCGACCCCGCCAACTCCTCGGAGATCACCAAGGCCCAGAAGCCGCTGGCCGCCGCCGAGGTGATCGTGGAGGAAGTGGAAGGCAACCCGGGCTACTACACCTCCAAGTTCTTCCTGCGCCCGCACTACCAGCTCGAGGGCCTCACGGTCTCGCTGCGCCTGGTGTCGAAGCTGCCTTCGGCCAAGGGCGGCGCGTGAAGACCTGAAAAAAACGGGCCGGACTTTCTTGAAATTCCGGCTCCCGTTTCGTTCTATCAACAGCTGCCACATACCGGCCTTGCCAGCAAGCCGGCGGCAGCCCAGGCATCCGTCTCGATCATCAACAGCAACTGCCCGAACGCAATCGGGTTCCAAGGAGTAGGAACATGTCTTCTGACTTTCACATCAAGCTCGACGGCGTCAAGGGCGAGTCTTCCCACAAGGACCACAAGGACGAGATCGAGATCTCGTCGTGGACCTGGAACGTGAGCAATTCCTCTGGCGCGGGCTCCGGCGGCGGCTCGGGCAAGGGCAAGGCCACGCCCGGCGAGTTCCACTTCACGCACACCTACGACAAGGCCTCCCCCGTGCTGGCCAAGAACTGCGTGAGCGGCAAGCACTTCAAGGACTTGGTCCTGACCTGCCGCAAGTCGGGCGAAGGCCAGCAGGAATACCTGAAGGTCACGCTCAAGGAAGTGTTCATCTCCATGGTCGGCCCCGGCGGCGCGCAGGGCGGCGACGTGCAGGAACAGGTGTCGTGCTCGTTCAAGGACATCGAGTTCGCCTACAAGGCCCAGGACGACAAGGGCGCGGCCGGCGGCGAAGTCAAGTTCGGCTGGAACGTCGCGACCACCGAGACCCGCTGACGGACGACGGACTCGCCGGGCACGGCATCGGGCGCGCCAGTGCCCGGTGCGGTCTCCACGCGTCCTCACCGGAGCAATGCAATGGCATTCAGCACCCCACTCATCGGCACCAGCGGCGCTCTGCTCACCGCCTACAACATCGACTGGTCGGTAGGCCGGATCGGTTCCAACACGCGTGAAGACGTGATGCTGGTACAGGCGCTGTTCAAGATCTTCTACTACGAGCTGCTCGGCTTCAACCACGACCTGGACCCGCCCCCGGGCCAGACCGAGGCGATCGTCGTGGACGGCTACTACGGGCCGGTCACGCAGAAGCACATCACGCACTTCCAGACGCAGGCGATCGCGCTCGGACAGAAAGTGCTGCCGGACGGCATCTTCGATCCGTTCCGCGAGCCCGGCGCGTCCAGCACGCTGAGCAAGACGCGCTACGCGCTCGACCTGCTCAACAACGGCTGCGCCAACTGCTGCAAGGAACAGGGCATCGACAACTACACCAACCTGCCCAACCGCCAGGACATGCCCCAGCAGCTGCGCAGCGCGCTGAAGAAGGTGAAGAAGACGGCGAACAAATACACCTACGTCGCGCCCCAGACCGTGCCCAGCACGGGCGGAGCCTGATCTGCGCGGTTGCCGCAATCGAAGGAAGGAAAGAAGGGGCCCCGGGTCCCTTCTTTTTGCCCCGCGTTGCCGTGCGCAGAGGAAGGAATCAGGAGTCGGTCGACGCGACGTTGTCGGGCATCAGCCTCGTCACGTCGTCTTCGTCGTCCTCGATCACCCACAGCGTGAGCGCCGTGTAGTTGTCGTGGCCCGGCTTGGCATTGGCCTTGACCTGCGCGTCGATCAGCTCGGTCCACTGGCTGGGCGTGCGCGAGGCATGCAGCGTGTCGATCAGGCACTCGTCGCCCAGCGGCTCCCACACGCCGTCGCTGCACAGCAGAAGCACGTCGCCCGGCAGCAGGCGCATGCGCTGCGACACCGCGATGTCGGGCGCCTCCTCGATCGAGCCCAGCGCCGACAGCAGCATGTTGCGCTGCGGATGCAGCCGCGCGCCCTCCTCGTCCAGCATGCCGCCGGCCACCATCTGCTGCACGAGGCTGTGGTCGGTGGTGCGCGCCACGATGGCGCCGCCGCGGAACAGGTAGGCGCGGCTGTCGCCGCTGTGCACCCAGGCGAGCGCCTGGCTTTCGAGATCGATGGCCGCGAACACGATGGTCGAGCGCATGCCCGCGAGCTTGCCGCCCTCGGCCTGGCGCGCCACCACGTCGAGGTTGGCCTGCTCCACGAGGCCGCGCAGCGTGGCCTCGTCCAGCCCCGGCGCGGCCGCGAAACCGGCGAGCATGCTGCCGCGCGCGGTGGCCGCCGCCACGTCGCCGCCGCCATGGCCGCCCGCGCCGTCGGCCACGAGGCAGGCGACGAAGCGCTCGTCGTGCCAGTGGCCGTGCACGTCCTCGTTGTAGTTGCGGCCTCCCTGCCGGGAGAGCGTGACGATTTCGATTTCCAAGCGGTGTGCCTCGCGAGTGCTGGGTTGTGTTGTCTGTTTGTCTGACCGGCTCTGTCGCTCTTCTTTTTCTTCTCGTCAGGCATCGGACTTCAGGCGCGCCATCTGCTCCTCGTAGGCCTCGAGGAAGGCCTTGCCAAAGAGGCTGTGGAAGTCGTCCTCCGCCTCGCTCGCGATGCCGCCGTACAGCGACACGAACTGGTCCCACAGCTTGGCCTTGCGGTTGGCGCTGAAGAGCGCGTCGAGCGCCGTCTTCGCGCTGATCTTCTTCTCCAGCTCCGCCGGCTCGAAGCGCGCGATGACATGGGCCAGTGCCGCGCGCATGCCCACCATCACGCCGAACTGGTGTGCGCGCAGGTCATTGAAGGCATCGCGCATCGCGGCCTCGGGCGGCATGAAGCCGCGCACGCCAGGGCCCAGCAGGTGCGCGAGCGCCACCTCGACCGTGGGCGAGAACTTCAGCGGGTTGTTGGCCTGCGCCGCGATCATCGTGACCTCGGCGCGCACCTCGCGCTTGAACTCCTGGCGCGTGAGCAGCAGCTGCAGCGTGCCCTCGGTGGCGCTGCGCAGCATCGAGCCGATGCGCTCCATCAGGCCCGGCGTGAGCATTTCGGGCGGCTGGTGCGTGCTCGCGAGGCCGCGCAGGAAGGCTGCGAGCAGTTCGTCGTCGCTGGCCATGCGCTCGGACGGCGGGGCGGCGGGGCGCGGAGCCGGCGCGGGAGCGATCGCCGGCGCCGGGGGCCGCAGCGGCTCCAACGGCTCCAGCGGCTTGCCGGAGCCCTCGGGCCCGCTGATGCGGATCGGCTGGCCGGTCATGTCGTCGAACTGCGCGGGCGGCATGACAGGTGCAGGCGCAGGAACGGGGACAGGCGCCATCGCCGGCGGAGGCTTCGGCGGCTCGACGGCCTTCGGCGGCGTGAAGCCGAACTGGTCGATGGGCAGGTGGTCGGGGCGCGGCGTGGGCGTGGGAGGCGCCGCCTGCTGCAGGGCAGCCAGCGGATCGGCGTTGGACGCGGTGTTCGGCTGCAGCAGCGGATCGGCCAGCGGCGACAGCGCGAGCGGATCGCCGCCGATGCCGCCACCACCACCGCCGCCCATGCCGCCGAACAGCTCGTCGATGTTCGCAGCCTTGCCGTGCGCGGGCGGCGCGCCGAGATCGGAGAAGTCGTCGAGCGCGCCGAGGCCCGCCGCCGGCCCCGACGACGGCGTGGGTCCGAGCAGGTTGGCGAAGGGATCGACCTGCGCGGCCTGCACGTTGCGCGAGCCGCTTTCCATCGGGTCGGGGAACAGCAGCGAATCGGACAGCGCCGCTGCGGGCGCCGCGGCCGGTGAAGCCGCTGAAGCCGGCGCAGGCGGCGGCGCGAGGCCCGCGAGCAGGTCGGCAAAGGGATCGTCGCTCGTCGGCGTGGCGGCGGCGGCGTGCGAGCCGCCCAATACCGTCGCGGGAATGATCGGCGCTGCGGGCACGGCGGCGGCAGCGGCCGCCGTCACGCGCACGGTCAACTCGAAGCTGCCCACCACCAGCCGCGCGCCATCGGTCAGCGCGGCCTCCTTGCCCGAGCCCAGCGACACGCCGTTGCACTGCATCGGGTTGCTGCCCCGGTCGATGATGAAGTAATGCCCGTCGCGGCACAGCACCTGCGCATGCACGCGCGAGACCGTGCGGTCGGGATCGTCGAGCACCAGCGTGTTGGTATCGGCGCGGCCGATGGTCCCGCCATTGGGACCGAAGTCCGCGGCGATGGACTGCCCCGCCGGAGCGCCTTGCCGGGTGATGACAGCGATATGGATCATGAATCGGCCCCCGAAGGCTCTGTGCCTGAATGCGCCCGAACAAACTCGCAAGGAGTATTCATTCCGTGGGGCATGTTGGCAATCTCGCCTTAAGAGGTATGCCATTGCAGCCAGGCTGCGATGGCGGTGAAGATGGCGGCGATGAGGAGCCAGGTGCGGGTGGCGGGGCCGGGGCGCACGAGCGCCGCGGCGAACGCCACGACGGCCAGCGCGGCGAGGATGAATTTCGCGCCCACGTGCAATGCCCCGGCGTCAGTTGTCCTGCGTCTGCGCTATCCAGCGCGACTGCCGCCACGCGGGCGCTTGCGTAGGAAAGAGCTTGCTGCCGGGCCGCAAGAGGCACAGGTGCTCCGCCGCCGCGATACGCTGCCGCTGGAAGCCGCTGCCCAGCACACCCGCGCAATGCGCCCACGATGGCAGCGCCCCCATGAAGTAGCGCTGTCCGGGCTGGAAGCGCCCGGCGTTCGCGCGCCACCAATCGCCCAGCTTCGCAGGATCGGGCCACGGCAGGCCATCGTCCTCGTCCATCGAGACGTCGTCGTGCGCGGGATCGTCGTCGGGACCTGACTCGAAGTCCTGCGGCGGCCTGCATTCGAGGTCGAGCCAGGCGAGGTCCAGCCCCGTGATGGTGCTGAAGGCTTCGCCCGCGATCCGTGCCAGGCCGGGATCGTCCATCAACGAGAGGAGCCACGGCACGATGCGTGGGTCGCCCAGGGCACCCGCACCGCGCACCGCGTCGCGCAGGCTCGCGGGCTTGCTGCGCATGTCGGCCAGCAGCGGCGCGGCCTGCTCGGCCGTCGCGAGCTTGAACAGCAGCGACAGCGCCTGCAGGCTCTGCGGCGTACCCTGCACCAGCGCGGCGTCGAGCAGCGCGCGCACCGGCCGGTGGCGTTCGCCCAGCAGCACGGCCGAACGGGCGGCCCAGAAGCGGCAAGCGGGGTCGTTGTCGGCGGTTGCCGCCAGGCATGCGGCAACGAGGTCGATACGGCCGCATTCACCGGCGGCACGCAGCGCCTGCGCGCGCAGCGTCGCATCGCTGTCCGCCACGGCTTCAGCCAACATCGGGCCGGGGTCGACCATGTGGGAATCGCAGGCCGCGATGGCGGTGCTGCGGCGGAACGCCAGAGGCGAGTCGAGCAGGTCTTTCGCGAGCCCGCGCAACGAATGGGCGGCCGCCCAGCCGACGGCCAGCGCGCTGGCCTCACGCACCGCCGGCAGCGCCTCGGCCAGTGCCAGCAGGCGGTCGAGCCGGGGCAGGTCGTGATTGACGATGGCCAGCACCGTGGCGGCGAACACCTCGCCGCGCCCGGCGTTGCCCAGCGCCGCATCGCAGGCCCTGCTGCCTGCTTCGCCCGCGACAGCCAGGCCGTCAAGGTGGGCCGCGAGCCGGTCGTCCAGACGGCGCAGATGGTGCAGCCGGGCATGCGCAGAGCCGGCCAGAAAGAAGCGCTGATTGCACAGCAGCGCCGACTCCTCGGCATGCCGCATCACGACCAGCCCGACCGGCATGGCGGCGTAGCGAGGAATAGCGTCGGCCGTTTTCACGCAACCGCCCCGTCAGTCGTACTTGCGCCAGGTGGTGCCGTCGAACGACGCCACGTCGGCCTTGCCGACCGACCACATCACGCCCTGCGCCACCGAGAGGTTGTAGCAACTCACAGGCCCCATCGCGCCGAAGTCGACCGGCACCAGACGATCGGCGTCGAGTGTGTAAAGCCCCGACATGGTGGCCACGTAGAGCTCGTCGCGGAACCAGCACAGGTCCCACAGGTCGGCATCGACCTCGTCTTCCCATGCCACTGGCGCCCACGCATCACCGCGTCCCTTGACGAGTACGCCGCCCTGCCCCGCGACATACACCAGGCCGTCGCCCGCGCAGCAGACGGCCGAGAGGATCACGTTGGTAGGGCTGCCGCACCGGGTCCACGCCGCGCCGTCGTAGCGCCAGATCTCGCCGGCCCAGCCGGCCGCATAGATCTCGCTCCAGCCGTAGCCGTCGATCGCCTCGAAGCCGAACACCTCGGTCTGGCCGGCGCGCGGCGCGCTCATGTCCATCCACTGTCCTTCGCCTACACGCCGGAACACCTGGCGCTTGCTGCCGCAGACAAAGACCTCGCCGCCGATCTCGCGCGCATGGCGGACCATGACGGGACGCGGATCGATGGTTTCGTCTTCGCGCCGACCGCCCACGTAGGTGCTGACCTCGCCGTCCTCGCCGACGAGCACGACCTTCTCCGCCGGCGATTTCGCCACCGCGATGGCCGTGGCGTTCCAGGTGGTGTTGAAGGCGTCACCCCAGCTGCCCTTGTAGAGGCCGACCAGGCTGACGTGCGCGATGTCCTGCTCGATGAGCGTTTTCATCTGGCTGATGACGTACACGAGGTCCGCCATGCGGGCCGCGCCCCTGACGAACTCGCGTGAAATGGAAACCTTCGCCGGCATATGGAACTCCTTGTGTTCAGGGCAGCGCCGCACCCAGCTTGCTTGCCGTTTCGTTGACCGTCGACTGCAGCGACGCGTAGTGCGAGATGTCGGTCTTTCCGGTGGACGAATGCTTCACCGGCTTGGACGGGTCGCCCAGCCCCTTGTGGCCTTCCTTGAGTTGGGCCTCCAGGCATTCCTGGCTGCAATGCGGGGCCACGGCCTTGGCGCCCTTGGCGCAGTGCGTGACCTCCTTGTCGAACGGATTCGGGTCGCCGTTGGCCACGGGCGACGTGGTCTTGTGGTGTGTGTGGCGCAGGCCGTGCGTGCCCGAACAGCTGCCGCCTTCGGTGCACATGCAGGGCGCCTTGTTCATGTCGTAGGCTTCCCAGCCCTTCATGGGCTTGCCGCCGTAGCGGTCCTGGAAGAACGAACTCTTCGGCACGATGTGGTCGCCCGTCTGCGCCTTGCAGCAACCGCCGATGCCGTCCTCCACGGGCGGCGAGGCCTTGTAGGGGACGAGCCGGCAGCGGCGCGCGGCGGCGCACGGGTTCTCGCTGGCCTTCTTCGCAGCGCCGCCCAGGTCGCCTTTGATCGAGCCGAAGTCGCCGCCCAACCCGGTCTCGGCGCAGACGTCCTTGCCGTCGGGCTTGGCGGGCTTGTACTCCTGGCAGGCCGCCGCCTCGCGCGCCTTGTCGCCGTCGCACAGCTTCTTGATGTCGCCGTCGGCCATCGAGTCGACGAACGGCCACGGCACCGCTTCGTTGGCCGTCGGGCTGCCATGGTTGTTGGTGGTCTTGTCGAGGTGGCGCACGGCGTTCTCGCCCTCGAACTTCACATCCATCGACCAGTCGATGAAATACACCTTGCCCTTGTTCTTGCTCGACACCACGCCCTTCTTCGCCGCGCAGCCGGCCTCGTCGCCCGACGATGTCTTGAAATAGGACTTGTTCTTCAGCATGATTTCCTGGCCGGAAATCTGCACGCTCCGGCTGCCCTCCGTGGTGTCGGAAGCCAGGCCGGTGTTCGGATAGGGAACCGGCACGCCAGGCGGCGTGGCCGGATTCTCCGGCGGCGTCATGCACACGTCTGGCATGGCGCAGATGGTCTTTCCCGCCCCCGCCTTGCAGGCGATCTCGCGGCCGTTGGCGAACACCTGGTTGGCCATGCGTCAGCCTCGAGCGTCGCGCCAGGAGAAGATCATGGACGCGCGCCGCCCGTCCTCGTTGCCAAGGTGCAGCAGCACGTGCTCGCCTTTGGCGTAGGCCTTCTCGCAAGCCGCCTTGAGCACGGCGATCATCACCAGCCCGATGGTCGCGCCCACCTCGCCGATGCAGTCCGCCGGATGCCACACGTCGAACTCGGTGCGCTTGGTGCGGTCGATGCGCCCGAAGGCAAGGCTCGCCTCCTTGAACGCGTACTGTCCGCCCGAGGCGTCGATGATCTTGAACTGAAGGATGCCCTCGCCGCAGCCGGCTTCCTGTAGCGACTGGCGAATGGCAGCCGTGAGTCCGTCGGCGCGCAACGGCTCTTCTGAATCGACGTGCGCCTTCTCCACCGCGAAACCGAGCCCGCGGCACACGAGCTGGCCGTCGGTGTGCACGCCCATTCCCTCGACCAGCAGCGCCGCGGCCCCCTCGCCCGGAATGAAACCGTCCGAGTTGCCGCTCGTCAGCAGGCGGTCGCGCTGCTCGCAGTCGGCCAGCGCGGCACCATCGAGCAGGCTGTCGCTCGCGGCAATCGCGACCTGCGCCGCCCGTCCTTCGCCGATCAACTGGCGCGCCCGCAGGAGCGCGACGCCCGCTGAAACGCGCCCGCGCGCGATCACGGCGGAATCGGGATGAAAGCGCATGCCGAGTTCGTCCTCGAGCGCCTCGAAGAAGCGCGCGTCGTCGTCCACGATCCGGCCGGGCCGGCCGGATTCCGCCAGGCACAGCAGCAGCGGCGTGGCTTCGCAACTGTCGCGGTCGAATCCGGCCAGGCATTCGGCGACCGCACGCGCGGCCATCTTGAGCAGGCGCTTCTCTCCGCGCCACGGCTGCGGGAACGGCACCTCGCAGCCCATGAGCCACTCGCCGTCGCGGTCGCGGAACCGGGTCTGCTGGAAGTTATCCACGGCGCCCCGGATGGCGGCGCAAGTGGAAGCTGCGTCAAGCCCGACCCCGGTGACGAGCCCGGTGCGGCTCACCATGATCGTGGGTGCCGTCACAGCTGCGGCTCCGTCTCGCCGCGCCGGCTGCGCACCAGCTCGCCCAGCGAGGGATGCCACTGCTTGCCAAGCGCGCGAGCGCGCCACCATCCTGCCGACATGCGCCCACCCAGCACGTTCGACACCTCGAAGATGCTCTTCCTCAACGGCATCGTGGCGCGCCAGGCCATGGTGAGCAGCATGCGGTCGGTGTCGATGGCCAGCGTGTCGAGCGTGCCCTGCACCGTCTCGTGGCCGCCCTTGCGGCGGAAGAACGTGACGGGCACGTCGAGCACGGGCAGCGAGAAGCGAAGCTGCCCCGCAGCCGACAGGTTTCCGAGCGCGACCTCTTCGCCGCCGCGCAGGAAGTCCACCTGCTGGTCGGGCGGCGCGGCCTGGTAGTAGGCATCGTTGAAATCCGCCGGCAGGAAGGGGAAGGTATTGTCGATCCAGTCCTGGTCGTAGGTGCCGGCATGAGGCAGGCGCTGTGACCAGCCGCGGCCCACGGGCCCGAAGGCCATCGGCGCATAGGTGCCGTCGGGTGCCTCCACGGGCCGGTCGAAAGCTTCGGTGCGCGGCAGCGGTGTGCCATCGAGCAGTGCGGACTGCAGGTTGCAATGCCAGCCGCAACCGACCGGGTTGGCCATGTAGGCGCCGTGGCGGGCGCGGTCTTCATGGCGCTCGTCGACGCCGCCGAAGGCGACGTCGTAGCTGATGGCCTGCGTGACGAAAGCTTCGGGCGGCGAGGCGCGCACGCCCGACAGCCCCGCGCTCCAGTGCCGGGCGCCGACCACGGAGAACATCTTCTTCCACGCGCCCACGCGCACCCCCACGGGCACGCGCTGCGCCGGTTCGCCATGCGGAGCATGGGCGGTGCCAGTGAGCAGGATGTCGCAGCGCGGCTTGCGCGGCGCATAGTCCACCTCCTGCACGGGCGCCGAATAGCCCGGATCGCTGGTGAAGGTGTCGGCGGCGATGAGCGGCAGCTGCACCGCATGGCGCGGCGCCACGCCACCGTCGCCTGGTATCGCGAAGGTGCCCTTCACCACGACGACCAGCAACTCGCGGCCCGACGGCTCCATGCCCATGGTGTATCCGAGGGTCATTCCGGTGGCGTTCACGACTTCCATGGCGGCTCCCGGTATTCGCGCACGCTCAATTGATCTGCACGGCGCCGCCCTTGATGCGGTTCGTGCCGGTGGAACGGCTCAGCACATAGCTGCCCTGTATCAGCACCTTGCCCGCGCGCGTCAGCGTGATGCTGGCCTTGCCGCAGCGCAGCACCATCTGCTCGCGCGCGCTCACGAGCAGGCGCTCGCCGTCGGCGTCGATCTCGACCTGCGCCGGCTTGCCGTCCGCGGGCCATGCGCCGTCGCCGCGCACCACCCCAACCACGAGCGGCCGCGCCGGGTCGGCACGCTCGAACATGAGGCTGACCGCCCGGCCCACATGCGCGCCGTGCAGGTCGACGACGCTGCGCGCGGGCACCGCGGCCGTGCCGGGCTGTCCCTCGAACATGACGAGCGGCGTGCGCCCTTCGTCGGCGATGCCCACCAGTTCGCCGATCACCATGCCGTTCCATGCGCCCGCGTCCAGCGCCTGCGCCAGCTTCGCCTCTATCAAGTCCCTGCCGCTCATGTCCAGCTCCTTCGTGAGTGCCTTCAGTTCTGCAAGATCTTCGAACCCTTCATCACGATGTCGCTGCTCGCCTTCGCATTGATCTTTCCCGAGGCGTCGATCGTGATGTCCTTGCCCTTGATGACGATGGTTCCGTCCTTCTTCATCGTGATGCTGGCGCTGCCCGTAGTGATCGAGACCGAGTCGCCAGCCGTGATGACGAGGTTCTTGGTCACGGACAGCGAGTCGTCCTTGCCCACGCTGGTGGTCCGGCCCGAACTCACGCTGCGCGATTCATCCGCCCCCACGTTCGTCGACAGGTTCGCGCCCACATCGACCGACCGGTTGGCCCCGATGCTGCTCGACTGGTTCGCCCCCACGCTGATCGTCTGGCTCGCCCCCACCGTCACCGCCTGCATCGCGCCCACCGTGATCTCCTGCGCCGCGCCGACGGTGATGGTCTCGTTGATGCCCACCGTGTGCGTACGCTGCAGCGCCACCGTCGCCGTCTCGCTCGCACCCACCGTGATCGTGCGGTTCTGCCCGATGGAGATCGTCTCGTTCAGGTCCACCGTTTCGGTGCGGTTCTGGTGGATCGTGATGGTCTCGTTCTTGTCCACCGTTTCCGTGCGCTGGCCGTGCACGGTGATGGTCTCGTTGTTGTCGACCGTCTCGGTGCGGTCGTGCTTCACGTGGGTGGTCTCGTCGTGGTCGATGGTCTTGGTGCGGTCGTGGCCCACCCAGTGGGTCTCGTCGTTCTCGACCTCGATGTCCTGGTTCTTCTCCGCGTGCAGGTACACCTGCTCCGAGCCCTTCTTGTCCTCGAAACGGAACTCGTTGCAGTTGGCCGCGCTGCCCTTGGGCGTGGAACGCGTGCGGAAGCCGCTCTGCGTGTGGGTGCCGAAGGGAATGGGCTGGTCGTCGTTGTAGACGCGGCCCACGATCAGCGGGCGGTCGGGGTCGCCGTTGAGGAAGTCGACGATCACCTCCTGGCCGATGCGCGGGCAGAAGTACCCGCCCCAGCCCTTGCCGGCCCAGGGTTGCGACACGCGCACCCAGCAGGTCGACTTCTCGTTGCTCTTGTCGTAGCGGTCCCAGTGGAAGTGCACCTTCACGCGGCCGAAGTCGTCCGCATGGATCTCCTCGCCCGACGGCCCCACGACGATGGCCGACTGCGGCCCCGGCATGACCACGCGCGGCGTCAGCCGCGGCGGGCGGAACGGCATGTCGGCCGGGAACACCGTCAGCAGGAACGAGCTCGCGCCCGGTCGTCCCGCATCGAACGAAGGCATGCGCGCGGCAGCCGCCTCGAACGCCGGCAGCGTGTCGGCCAGCACCGCGTCGTCGGCAAGAGCCTCGCGCAGCATCTGCGTCGGCAGCATGGGCGAAGCCTCGAGGTCGGCGCCCTCGTAGCCCGGGTGGGTCGCGAAGAAGGTGCAGGCGGCGATCACGTAGTCGCTGTCGCGCGTGCCGTCGGGGTCGTTCTCGAACTTGAAGCTGCGGCCGGCGGCCACGTCGGGCCAGGGGGTGAGGGCCCAGTGCCGCTGGCGGCGCGCGCCGATCTCCTCGCCACGCAGCTTGCCCTTGTCGTCGGCGTCGTCGCCCTTGAAGTAGCCGCCCGCGAACTCGAAGGCCTCGAACTCGGCCAGCTCGTGCTTGTCGGGCGTGCCTCCGGCCGCCTCGAGCTTTTTCTTGATGGCCTTGAAGTCGCTGTCGGCGGAGGCGTACTTGCCGGTGTCGAACTGCCGTTCGCTCACCCAGCGCGATATCTCGTTGAAGCGCGCCTCGGCGGCGTCGCTCGACACGTAGCGCAGGGTGTCCGCGGCGGGCAGCTTGTCGTGCGCCATGTCGCTGGCATCCGAGAGGTGCATGGTGCCGGGCGCATCGTGCGCATCGAACCAGTAATAGATACCTTCGTCTTCCAGCAGCCGCGATAGGAATTGGTAGTCGCTCTCCTGGTGCTGCACGCAGTACCGGCGCGGCTTGTGAGTGCCCACGACGTTGTCGGACCGGGTCTTCTTGAAGCGCTTGATCGGGCTGTCCTCGAACACCGCGTCGAGCACGTCGAGCACGGGCTTCTCCTGCAGGATGCGCGAGTTGCCGCGCTTGGTGAGAAGCCAGAACCAGGAGCGCAGGGTGAAGCGGTATTCGAAATAGCGCCCCGCATGGCCCGCGCGCACGAAGCGCACCGCGTGGCCCTGGCAGTGCCGCTCGTGCCTGCCGCCGTCGGCGTCCTCGAAGCCGATGACGATGTCGAAGGCGCGCCCGAGAATGTCCTTCGCGTCGATGGCCTTGTTCTCCGACAGCACCGTGAGCTCGTAGATCGAGGGGCGTGCCAGTGCCTCGTGACCCACGATGCGCCAGAACATGAGCTCGTCCTTCACGGGCGAGTCGCTCTCGATGCGGAACTCCTGGTCTGCCATTTTTGGCTTTCTCCCCCATGCGCCTGTAAGGCGGCGCAGCCTCTTTGCTTCGGTTTCTCTAGGGCGCCAGCAGCAGCACCAGCGGCTGGCTCGGCACGGTGCGCACGCCGGGGCAGTTGGTGCTGTTCTGCAGAGACACGCTGGTCAGGCGCGACGCGGGCATGCCCATCATCAGCACCGTGAAGGCGCCGGTGAGATGGCGGCTCGGCCCCATCACCGTGCCCGAGGCCACGCCCAGCAGCACGCCGGAGTTGTCGCCGTTGGTCATCGGAATGGTGGTGCCGAGGTTGTGGGCCGGACCGCCCATGATGAGGATCGTCGGGCAGTTCGGAATCGCCATCGGACCCATGGCGATGTTCGGGTACGGCACCGGAATCGGCGACGGCGCGGCGGGCGTGATGCAGACATCGGGAAAGCCCATGTCCGTGCCCATCAGCTGGCAGTTGGCGAACATTTCTCTTCTTCTCCGCCGGGCTTCAGCCGAAGTGGATCTGCGCGCCGCGCGCCTTGACCAGCTCGCGGCCGTTGACCAGGGTGTGCTCTCCCTCCAGACGCATCAGCTGCTGCGCCTCGCACTCCACATGCGTGGCCGACACGCGGTCGATGCCGTCGGTGGTGCGCAGGTAGTGCCTGCTGAAGTGCTGCACGCGGTCCATCACCGACGACAGCACCGAGCCCACGAGCTTGAGGCTGGTGCCGACCACGCTGAGCTGGCGGCCGACGACGTCGGCGCTGTCGGTGGCAAGGCGCGTGCGCTGCGTGGCGATGTCGAGCTCCTCGGCAGCGAGCTCGATGCGCCCGCCCTCCGCGGCGATGCGCATGCCGCCGCCTTCGCAGTTCACGACATTGGCCGTGCCTTCCTCGCGCTGCAGCACGGCCATGACCCAGACTTCGTCGGGCGCGATGCGCAGGCAGGCCACGCTGTCGCCGGCCGCGGGCTCGAGCAGGCAGCTCGCGGCGCGGCGTGCGCGAAGCTTCAGGTCGCCGCTGGCAACGACCTGACGGCCCTTCGCGTCGATGCCAAGGATGCCCACGCACCACTCGCCCGGAATGGCCTTCGCGGCCTGGCTCTTCTTGCCGGTGCGTGCTTTCGTGAGCGTTGTCGTTTCGTTGTTCATGGTGGCTGTTTTCTCCGTATTCGTCATGTCAGGCGACCAGCGGCTGCCAGCGCTCGGATTCGGCAAGCTCCGGGTCGGTCTCGAGCGCGCGGGCACGGTCGCTCATCTGCGCGTTCTCGGTGATGACTGCATGCAGCACGGTGCGCAGCATGGTGGCGCGGCGCAGGTCGGCCGCGGTGAGATCGGCGTGCCTGAAGTCGGCATACGTCAGCTCGGCGCCGCTGAAGTCGGCGCCCTGCACTTTCGCGCCCGCGAAATGGGTCTGGTACAAGTCGCAGCCTGTGAAATTGGCCTTGGGCAGCACAGCGCCGGTGAAGAGAGCCTGCCGCAGGCGGGCACCGGAGAAGTCGACGCCCTTGCCCGTTGCGGCGCAGAAGATCGCCGACGGTGCCACGGCCTTCGCGAACTTCGCGCCATCGAGAGTCGCGCCCTGGAAGTTGCACTGCTGCAGCGTGACGCCGCCGAAGTCGGCCCCGCTCAGGTCGGCGGACGAGAACTGGCAGCCATTGAGCTCCAGCCCCGCGAACGACATGCCCTTGAGCGAGGTCTTGAAGAACACGTTGCGCAGCATGCGCGCGCCGGTCCACGTCAGGTGCGAGAGATCGCATTCGTTGACGGTGGTGTATTGCCAGCTGGTGTCGTCGGCGCAGACGTCGAGCAGCACCGACTGGCTGATGACGGCGGAATCGAGTTGCACGCCGCGCAGCACGGCATGGTCCAGCCGGCAGCGCGCCAGCGTGGCCATGGTCATCGCCGACTGCGCCATCTGCGCGTGCGTCAGGTCGCACTCCGTGAAAACGGCGCCGTGCAGGTTGGCTTCGCGCAGGTCCGCGTGGTCGAGCTTGCAGCGGTTGAAGACCGCCTTGCGCAGGTTGGCGCCCGATGCGATGGCGCCGCGCAGGTCGCATGCGTCGAACACTGTCTCTCGCAGGTCGGCGCCGCGGAAATCCGTTTCGGCGAAATTGACCCGCGAGAAGATTCCGCCGCCGAGCGCGAGCCTGGCGTAGCGGCCCTTGCGCAGGTCGAGGCCTTCCAGCGCCTCGCCGACGCTGACTGCGATGGCCAGCAGGTTCGGGCTCATGCTGCGGCCTGCTGTTCCGGCGTGAGCCGTGGCCATGTTCGCGCCCGCTTGAGCAGTGCGCCGTCGAAGCTCGTGGAGCCGTCGAGCCGCACGCGTCCGAGGTCGGCGCCGAAGAGATTGCTGCGCCGCAGGTCGGCTCCGCGCAGGTCCGCCGACTGGAAGATGGCCTCGCTGAAGTTCACGCCCGACAACAGCGCATTGGTGCAGACGGCCTTGCGCATCAGCGCGCCCTTCGCACTGGCGAGCCGCAGGTCGGCGCCCTCCAGGAGGGCCTCGCAGAGATTGGCGCCGTCGAGCACGGCGCGGATCAGCTTGGCGCCGCGCGCATCGCAAGCGCCGAAGTTGAAACGGCGCAGGTCGGCCTGGCTCATGTCCGCACCGGCCAGACTGCTTCCCTTGACCGCCACGGTGCCGGCGCAGCGAGCCGCCATCATCTTCGCGCCGTCGAGCTTGCTGGTCACGAAGGTCGCGTTCTCCATCTTCGCGCCGTGCATGTCGACGCCCGAGAGGTCGGACTCGATGAAGTTGCAGACCGACAGGTTCGCTTCCGGCCACCGCATGCCCTTGAGATCGAGCTTGTGGAAGACCTGGCCGCTCAGGTCGGCTCCGGCCCAGTCGGCATCGCCCCACGTGGTGTTCAGCAGGTTCGCCTTGGCGAATGTCGCGCGCCGCATCTGCGTGCCGGCGAATGCGCAGTACATGAGCGTCGCTGCGCTGAAGTCGGCATCGTCGAAGACGCCGCGGGAGAGCCGCGCCTTGCCGAGATTGGCCTTGCCGAACTTCGCTCCGATGGCGATCACGCCCTCCAGATTCGCATGCGCCAGCACCGCGCCCGCAAGGTTGGCGCCGGAGAGATTGGTATTGGCGAGGTTCGCACTCTCGAGCCACGCGCCTTCGAAGTTCACGTCCCGCAGGTCGAGGCCCGAGAGATCGGCGCCGGTGAGGTCGATGCCCGCGAAGAACTTGATGCCCGCAGCGCTGGCGCGCGCCATCTCGCCGCGCAGCTTCGCTGCCTCTTGCGCAGCCATCGGAAATGCCGGCGGCTGCATGTGCGCGGACTGGAGATAGCCCGCGCGATGCGCGTCCTCGATCTGGCACAGCTTCGGATAGATGGGCGCCAGATCGACAGGCCTCGTTCCCATGGCGGCCTGTGCGCGCATCTCTGCCATGTGCCTGTCGGGGTCGTACTTCGGCGGACCACGATGCCGCAGCCTGGCGAGGTCGATCTTCTGCTCCTGCGACATCGCCAGTGCCCGCTCGACGACGGTGACCGCATCCTCGAGCGCCGCCCACTGCTGTGCCTCGGCCTCCTTCATCTTCTTCTCGAGGTAGGGCGGCAGTTCGTCGCCGACCGGAACCTTCTCGCGCGCAGGCATGCGGATGCCCAGCGCGTCCGGGTCCTTGCCCATGGAAATGGCCTTCTCGCGGGCGAAGGCCACATCCATCCCGGCGCGGCGGCGCTGTGCTTCGCCCTGCAGGCCCTCCGTGCCGAAGGGTGCCTTGGCGGCTTCCACGTCGGGGTCGACGGTGTTCACGCCTTCCGGAAGCAGGTCGCTGTCGACGATGGCGTAGATGGGCCCCATCTTCGGATCGGCACGCTTCGCGGCAGCGTCGAGGTAGTGCGCATCGGAGCGAACCTGGCCGATGCGTTCGACGGCTCCCATGAGGCTGACCACGTCGGAGCCGTCGTCGGTGCCGACCTCGGCCAGGCCCTGGAAAATCGCGATGCAGCGCTCGGCATGCGGGAAGAACCACACCGTCGTCAGCCGCAGCGGTACCTCGCGCACCTTGGGCTCTCCGGCCGCCATGCGGTAGCCGACGAACACGCGGGCCCGCATGCCCGGAAGGCGGCCTTCGATCAGGCGCTTTTCCGGATGCATGTTCTCGAACGAGAACGGCTCGTCGCCGACGAGCGGCGCCCCCATCCACTGGTCCGGCGGCGCCAGGTTGAAGTAGCGCCAGTCGGTGTCCGGCGCGAAGCCCGGCGCGTGCAGCTTCAGGTAGTCGGCGTCGTAGGTGCCGCGGTACTGCACGCGCTGCGGATGCATCACGTCGAGCGCCCCCATGCCGGCGGGCGCGATGGCCTGGTCGGGGCGCAGGAGGCGGTCGTGCGGCAGTTCGATGTTGGGCAGCCAGGCCACGCCATCGGCCTTCTGCCTGCCGCGGCCGGCGGTGTTGAGGGGAAAGTCCGTCCCGCCGTAGGCCCGCGACCAGTCCAGCGGCATCTGCGCGAAAGGCCGCGCCTTGCTCGGCTTCGATCCGTCCCAGTAGCGGTCGCCCAGCACCAGCAGCGTCTTTTCCTGCGCGCCGAAGCGGGCTCTCACGGCGCAGCCGTCGGGCCGGTCCGGTGGCGGGAATGCCTTGCCGTGCACCAGGAACTCCGGCGTGAGCTTGGCCACGCCCTCGTCGATCATCGGCTGGGCCATCTCCTTCGCCAGGAAGGACCACATCGACTGCTCCGCCCACAGTGTTCCGCGCTCGCCCTGCGCGAACGGCAGGTGCAGGCAGGCGCTGATGCTGAGCCCGAAGCGCTTGCGGTACTCGATGGGGCGCGTCGACAAGCCGAGCGCCTGGGGTTTGAGGACTTGCATGGTCTGTCGGCAGCCCTCTTCATTCCCAGTCGTCGTTCGGTGGCACACCTCCGTCCAGCGGGTCGGATGACGGCGGCGGCGGCGGCGGCGGCGGCGGCGGTGGCGGTGGCGGTGGCGGTGGCGGTGGCGGTGGCGGTGGCGGTGGCGGTGGCGGTGGCGGTGGCGGTGGCGGTGGCGGTGGCGGTGGCGGCGGCGGTGGCGGCGGTGGCGGCGGTGGCGGTGGCGGTGGCGGTGGCGGCGGCGGTGGCGGCGGTGGCGGCGGTGGCGGTGGCGGCGGTGGTGGTGGTGGCGGTGCTGGAGGCGTCGGGCTCCACTCCTGCGTCGGGTCCGCGGGCGCGCCCACTCCGGGTGCCGGCGGCGGTGCGGGAGGAGCCGGCGGGGGCGGGGGCGGCGCGGCAGAGCCGTCCGCGTTGACCGACTCGTCGGCAGCCAGCCGTTCGCCGCCGGTCCCGACGCCGGCGGCGCCCAGGGCACCGACGATCAGTTCACCGCCAGCGATCGCAACGGTTCCGAGCACCGGGATGCTGCCGATCACGCCTTCCACGCGACGGTTGCGCGTGATCGCGCCGAGCGAACGCAGCCGGCCTGCGAGGCCGGGCAGGTGCGCGGCGTCCGCTTCGTTGGCGGCGTTGTCCAGCGCATTGGCGGCGTCCGCGTACTGCTTCAGCGTCGCGGCGATATCCGCGTCCGCGCTGGCCAGGCCCGCGACCGCTCCCAGCGCGCCGGCAATGGCGGCACCACCCGCGCCGCCGGCACCCGCGCCCGGCGTGAAGGTATGCAGCGCGGCCTGCTCCACGTCGATCGGAAACGCCTGGATCTCCGGCGCGACGCCGGACGACAGCTTGACGCCCAGCGCGGTATCGATCGCCACGCCGCCGAAGTTGGAGATGGCGATGGCCAGCGCGTTGTCGATGCTCATGCCCATGAAGGTCGAGCGCGCGATGCCCAGGTTGGCTTCGCTGTTGGTGCCGATGTAGCCGCTGGTGTTCGGCCCGAGGATGGTCGTGTTGGAGCCGACCGAGGTCGCGTCGATGCTGCCCACCGCCATCATCTCGATGCCGGTGTTGCTCATCAGCTTGATCTTGTTGGCCATCAGGTGCAGCGGCCCGGTGGGCACCGTGATGTACTTCGAGCTCGCGCCCGTCACCATCCAGTCGATGTGCCCGGCCTCGAAGCTCATCTTCGCGGCCTTGTAGGTCAGGTTGCCGCTGACGGTGATGGTCTGGTTGCCGATCACGTTGCGGGTCTCGCCCGCGCGCGAGGTGTCGGTGCGCGCGCCGGTCACGTCGGTCTTGCGCGTCCCGGTGACGGTCAGCGTGTCGTTGCTGTCGACGAAGGTGCTGCGGTCGCCCACCACCTGGTTGTTCTGCTTTCCCTTGACCGTGTTCTTCTGGTCGACCACCACCATGTTGGTGTCGTTGCGCGTCACCGTGCTCTTGCGGTCGCGGTCCACGTGGTTGGTCTGGTCGCGCTTGACGGTGACGCTCTGGTCGCGGTCGATGGTGGTGGAGTCGTCTCGCTCCACGCTGCGGCTGATGTCGAGCTCGGCGTGGATGTTGATCTTCTCCTCGCCCTTCTTGTCCTCGAACATGATCTCGTTGTAGTTCGAGGAGCCTCCGCCGGGCGTGGAGCGGGTCTTGAAGCCGCTCTGGGTGGGCGACTTGTAGGGAATGGGCTGCTCGTCGTTGTAGACGCGCCCCATGATGATCGGCCGGTCGGGGTCGCCGTTGAGGAAGTCGACGATCACCTCCTGGCCGATGCGCGGGATGAAGTAGCCGCCCCAGCCCTTGCCGCCCCAGGGCTGCGACACGCGGATCCAGCAGGTCGACTTCTCGTTGCTCTCGTCGTAGCGGTCCCAGTGGAAGTGCACCTTCACACGGCCGTGGTCGTCCACGTGCAGTTCGTCGCCCTTGGGGCCGACCACGATGGCGGTCTGCGGCCCCGGCATGGTCACGCGCGGCGTGAGGCGCGGCGTGCGGAACAGGCGCTCGGTGGGAATCACGGTGAGCAGGAAGATGCTGCTGCCGGTCTGCGCGGCCGACAGCGCGGGGGTGGCGGCGATGATTTCCTCCAGCACCGGCAGCGTGTCGGCGTTCACCGCGTCGTCGCGCAGCACCTCGGCCAGCGCCTTGTGCACGGGCTGCGCCGGGGCGCTGGCACTCACGCCCTCGTAGCCTCGATGGCTGGCGACGAAGGTGCAGGCCGCGATCACGTAGTCGCCGTTGCGCGTGCCGTCGGGGTCGCCTTCGTACTTGAAGCCGCGGCCGGCCGTCACGTCGGGCCACGGCGTCACGGCCCAGTGGCGGTCGCGGTGCGCGTTGAGTTCGTCGCCGCGCAGCTTGGCGCGGGTCTCGGCGTCGTCGCCGCTGAAGTAGCCGCCCGGGAACTCGAACAGTTCCAGGCTCGCCAGCTCGTGGTCGTCCGATGCGTCGATGTCGGCGCCCAGCTTCTTCTTGATGGCCTTGAAGTCGCTGTCGCGCGATGCGTGCTTGCCGGTGTCGAACTGGCGCCCGCTGACCCAGCGCGAGATCTCGTTGAAGCGCGGCTCGGCGGCGTTGACGGCCATGTGGCGCAGGGTGTCGACCGCCGGCAGCTTCTCGTGCGCCAGGTCGCTGGCGTCCGAAAGGTGCATGGTGCCGGGCGCGCCGTGCGCGTCGAACCAGTAGTAGATGCCCTCGTCCTCCAGCAGGCGCGACAGGAAGCGGTAGTCGCTCTCCTGGTGCTGCACGCAGTAGCGCCTCGGGTTGTGGGTGCCGATGACGTTGTCGGCCTTGGTCTTCTTGAAGCGCTTGATGGGGCTGTCCTCGAACACCGCGTCGAGCACCTCGAGCACCTTCTTGTCCTGCAGGATGCGCGAGTTGGCGCGCTTGGTGAGCAGCCAGAACCACGAGCGCAGCGTGATGCGGTATTCATGGTGCCGCCCCATGTGGCCGGCGCGCACGAAGCGCACCGCATGGCCCTGGCAGTGCCGCTCGTGCGTGCCGCCGTCGGCATCCTTGAACTCGATCACCACGTCGAAGGCATGCCCGAGGATGTCCTTGGCGTCGATGGCCTTGTTCTTCGAGATCACCGTGAGCTCGTAGGCCGACGGACGCGCCAGCGCCTCGTGCCCCACGATGCGCCAGAACATCAGGTCGTCCTTGGCGGGTGAATCGCTCTCGATGCGGAACTCGTTGTCGGCCATCTTTTTCTCTGGGGGTGGAGGCTTGTCAGTCGAACGCGTAGGTGAAGTCGGCGTCCTTCACGTCCAGCGCAACACGCCGGATCTCGCCGCCCGAAGCCAGCCGCTGCAGGTACTCGACCGAGATCGTCGGCAGCACGGTGTTGGTGAGGATCGCGTCGATCACGCGCCCGCCCGACTCCGGGTCCTGGCAGCGCGCGACCACCTGGTCGACCACCGCGTCGCTGTACTCGAAGGGCACGCCGTGGTTGGTTTCCACGCGCTTCTTGATGCGGCCCAGCTGCAGCCGCACGATCTTCTTCATCATCTCGGGCGACAGCGGGTAGTAGGGAATGGTGACGATGCGGCCCAGCAGCGCGGGCGGGAACACCTTCATCAACGGCGCCTTCAGCGCATCGGCCAGCGCGTTGGGGTCGGGCAGCAGCTCGGGGTCGCGGCACATGCTCATGACCAGCTCGCTGCCGGCGTTGGTGGTCAGCAGGATGATGGTGTTCTTGAAGTCGATCATCCGGCCCTCGCCGTCTTCCATCCAGCCCTTGTCGAAGACCTGGAAGAAGATCTCGTGCACGTCGGGGTGGGCCTTCTCCACTTCGTCGAGCAGCACCACGCTGTAGGGCCGGCGGCGCACCGCCTCGGTCAGGATGCCGCCCTCGCCGTAGCCCACGTAGCCCGGGGGCGCGCCCTTGAGCGTGGAGACGGTGTGCGCCTCCTGGAACTCGCTCATGTTGATCGTGATGATGTTCTGCTCGCCGCCGTACAGCGCCTCGGCCAGTGCGAGCGCGGTCTCGGTCTTGCCCACGCCGGAGGTGCCGCAGAGCATGAACACGCCGATGGGCTTCTGCGGGTTGTCCAGCCGCGCGCGCGATGTCTGGATGCGCCGCGCGATCATCTCCAGCCCGTGCTTCTGTCCGATCACGCGCTGGTTGAGCGTGTCGGCGAGCTTGAGCACCGCCTCCACTTCGTTCTTGACCATTCGGCCGACGGGAATGCCGGTCCAGTCGGCGACCACCGAGGCCACGGCCTGCTCGTCGACCGAGGGCAGGATGAGCGGCGATTCGCCCTGCACCGCATGGATCTTCGCCTGCAGCTCATGCAGTTCGGCCAGCAGCGCGGCGCGATCGGGTGCGAGCTCGGCGGATGCGGGCGCGGCCACATCGGTGGCCGTAGCGGCAGCCGGCGTATCCACCGGCTTGTTCCCCGCACGCAGCTTGCTGCGCAGCTCCAGCAGCCGGTCGACCAGCCCCTTCTCTTCCTGCCAGCGCGCATTCAGCGCATCGAGCTGCACCTTCGACTCGGCCAGCAGCGCGGCGACTTGCGCGGCGCGCTTGGTGACGTCGATGCCGATGGCCTCTTCGCGGCCGATGATCTCCTGCTCCACCGTCAGTCCTTCGATGCGGCGCATGCAGTCTTCCACCTCGGGCGGCGTGGCGTGCTGCGACACGGCCACGCGCGCGCAGGCGGTGTCGAGCAGGCTCACGGCCTTGTCGGGCAGCTGGCGCGCGGGAATGTAGCGATGGCTCAGCTTCACGGCCGCCTCAATGGCCTCGTCGAGCAGCTGCACGCGGTGGTGCTTCTCGAGCACGCTGGCCACGCCGCGCAGCATCAGGATCGCCTTGGTCTCGTCGGGCTCGGGCACTTGCACCACCTGGAAGCGGCGGGTGAGCGCCGGGTCTTTCTCGATGTACTTCTTGTACTCGGCCCAGGTGGTCGCGCCGATGGTGCGCAGGTTGCCGCGCGCGAGCGCCGGCTTGAGCAGGTTGGCCGCATCGCCCGTGCCGGCAGCACCGCCTGCGCCCACCAGCGTGTGGATCTCGTCGATGAAAAGAATGATGGGCGTGGGCGAGCTCTGCACCTCGTCGATCACCTGGCGAAGGCGCTGCTCGAACTCGCCCTTCATGCTCGCGCCGGCCTGCAGCAGGCCGATGTCGAGCGTGAGCAGCTTCACGTCCTTCAGCTGCGGCGGCACGTCGCCGCGCGCCAGGCGCTGCGCGAAGCCTTCGACCACGGCCGTCTTGCCGACGCCGGCCTCGCCGGTCAGCAGCGGGTTGTTCTGGCGGCGGCGCATGAGGATGTCGACGATCTGGCGGATCTCCTCGTCGCGGCCGGTCACCGGGTCCATCTCGCCCTTCTTCGCCTTCTCGGTGAGGTCGACCGCGAACTTCTTCAGCGCATCGCCCTTGCCCATGGCGGCCGGCGCCATCGCGCCGGAGTCTTCGCCGGGCGCGCCGCTGCCCATGCCGGTGCCGTCCTGCGCGCGCATCTGCGCCTCGGGCGAGGCGTCGCAGATCTTGGCGAAGTTGTCGGCCAGGTCTTCGACCTTCACCTTCTCGAACTGCTTCGACAGGCCGAACAGCGGATTGCGCAGGCTCTGCGTCTTCAGCATGCCCACCAGCAGGTAGCCGGTGCGCACCTGCGCCTCGCCGAACTGAAGCGTGGCGTAGGTCCACGCGCGCTCGATGGCGTTCTCGATGTGCGGAGAGAAGTCGCTGATGGCGGTGGCACCGCGCGGCAGGCGGTCGAGCGCGGCCGTCATGTCCTTGGCGATGACCGACACGTCCAGCCCGTAGTGCTGGATCACGCGGTGCAGGTCGGAGTCCTGCGCCTGCAGCAGCTGCGCGAACCAGTGCTCCAGCTCCACGTACGGATTGCCCCGCATCTTGCAGAACACGGTGGCGCCTTCGATGGCCTTGTAGGCCAGCGAGTTGAGCTTGCCGAAAAGGGCGGTGCGGCTGATTTCACTCATGAGGGACTCCGTATCTCTTCTGAACGAATGAAGATGGGCTTGTTGAAAGACTGGTTGCCGATGCGCACGTCGGCGGCGTCGCGCGAGCGCGGGCGCTCGCCGAGCCACGACACCCAGCCGAGGCGCGGCGCGCTGCCCTTCGCCTCGCCCAGGCGCGTGGGCGGCACCTGCACCTTCTCGAGCACGAGCTCGGCATCCCACTCGAGCTCGTCGCCGAGCAGCTGCTGCATCCAGCGCTGCAGCACGGGGCGGGCATTCCCGGTGGGCAGGAACATGCGGTACTGCTCCAGCGTGAGCGGCCCCAGGTGCAGGCGCACGCGGTGCTGGCGGTCCCAGGCGCGGGTGCCGAGCATGGCGCCCATGCCCATGGAACGCGAACTCTCGCCCTGCCCCAGCCGCGTGAGCTCGCCGGCCGGCAGGCTCATCCAGTGGCCGACCCAGCGCTCCAGCTTCACCGGCACGCCGAAGTAGCTGCACAGCACGCTCTCCACGCTTTCCACGTTGTGCACGCGGCGCGCGAGCCAGCCCGAGAAGTGCAGGCGCGCGTCGTCATGGATCTCGTCGCGCCCCACCCGTCCCGGCGCGCCGATGCCCACCAGCGCGCCGATCTGCAGGCGGAAGCGGTCCTCGCCTGGCCGGTCGAGCGCGACGGCGGGACGCGACTGCGCCCACGCGCGGTAGAAGTGCAGCGAGAAGCGGTGCGAGAAGCTGTCGAGAAAGGCCAGCCACGTCGGGTCGCCATGGTTCAGGCTGCGCTCGCGGATGAAGTCGCTCAGGTGCACCGGCAGCGGCCCGTTGGGGCCGATGTAGCCGAAGAACTGCTGGCGCAGGCGCGGCGGCGAATGCGCGGTGGCGGGCTCGAAGCGGCTGAAGCTCGCGGGCGCGAAAGAGAGCGACGGCTCCTGCCCCACGCGCACCGGCTCGGCGCCGGGCAGCAGCGCGCGGCCCCAGCGCGGCGTGGTCTTCGCGACCGACTCCAGCCGACGCATCACGGCGAAGTAGTCGAAGGCCCAGGGCTGGTCCGACCAGCCGCGCAGTGCCGCATCGACGCGCGCCTGCACGGTGCCGCCGGTCTCGGGTGCAGAGGCCGCGCTCGTCACAGGATCTGCCGCGTCCCGCACAGCGGCCTCCATCGCATGGTCTCGCCCTTGCCCGCGATGCGCAGCACGGTCTCGACGAAATGATTCACCTCGACGTGGCGCGAAAGAAAGCGTGCCAGCACGGCACCGAAGAGAAAACTGCTGTGGCCGTGGAAGGCGTCCTTGTCGACTTCGAGCGTCACCTCCAGCCCGCGGCCGAAGGCGATCGGCCCCTTCATCGGCAGGCGGCGCGCCACCGGCTTGCATTTCACCGACAGCAGCCCGCGCACCTGCCCCTGGCGCATCTCGTCGGCATGCACCGCATAGAGCATCAGCGTCTCGCGCAGCGCGGCCGCGCCCTGCTCCGGCGTGCTGTCGGACAGCGAGAGGTAGTTGAGCGCGAGGTGATCGACCACGCGCCAGCCCAGCCCCTGGCTCACCACCGGCGACACCGGCCGCGACGGCCCGCGCACCATGCGCACGCGCTGCACGGGGAAGGAATCGACGCAGTCGAAGTCGTTCTCGCGGCCCAGCGGCATCAGCAGGGGCAGGTCGCGGTTGGTGCACAGCGCGCTCACGGCCAGCTGCCGCAGGGTGGCCGAGTAAGGCGCCTGCTGCGGATCGACGATCTGCATGTAGACCTCGGAGCCGATGTGGCTGCTTCGGTTGCCCTCGGTGCGCTGGCGCACCGACAGCATGCGCGGCTCGCGCGTGGTCGTGAAGTAGGCCGGATGGCTCAGGCGGCTGCCGTGAAAGGCCGAATAGAAGGGCCTGAACGGCTGCTCGGCCGCGACCGCATCGCTGCCGGGCGCGCCATGGCCGATGACCTCGGTGACGGTGTGCACCTCGAAGTCCTGCGGGCGCGTGCGGTCCGGCACGAGGTGGAACTGGCTCACGCCCTCGGTCATGGCCACGCGGTCGAGCCGCTTGCTGAAGAGGTTCACCGCGGGCACGCAGTGCAGCAGCACGTTGTCCGCGCTCACGAGCTTCTCGAGCGCTGCGTCGCCGCGCGAGAACAGCAGCACGATCTCGACTTCTGCAACAGGCATCTCCGCCAGCAGCGCCTTGAGCCCGCCGATGCGCACGAACTGGAAGCGCTGCGGGAACGCGAAGTACTCCTGCAACAGCCGGAAACCCGAGAAGCCGGTGGCCGTCACGGGCAGCAGCGCCTCGTCATCCTCGAAGCCGACCGCGCCGATGGCGCTCGGCGGCAGGCTGCGCGGCGTGCCCTGCAGCGCGCCGCCCGGCCCCAGTGGCCGCACGAGCACGCCGATGGGCTGGCCCAGCGCGCATTCGTGCAGCTGCCAGGCCACGTCTTCCGCGCCGCCGAAATGCAGCACCAGGTCGTCGAGCGCGATCTGGCTGAAGTCCAGCCCGGCCGTGGCACGCAGCGTGATGCGCAGCCCGCCGCGGATGGCGCGCGACTGCGGATGCGTGTTCAGCGGCAGGTCGGGCGCGTAGGTGAAGTACTGCGCACGCTGCACCTCGATGGGCCAGACGCGCAGCGCGCTCGCCGTGCGGAACTCGCAGTGCGTGTTCTGCCCCACCGCCTGCCGCGCGCGCAGGCCGCTACCGCGCGGCAGGCTCGGGCCGGTGGCGAGGTTGGCGTCGTCGGGATCGGGCGCGAAAGAGACCACCACCATCGCCGGCGTCGGCGCGAGGAAGTGCGGATAGACGATGTCCAGCAGATGGCCGGTGAAGCGTGGGTACTCGGCATCGAGCTTCAGGCCCACGCGCGCAGAAAGGAATGCAGTGGCCTCGATCAGCCGCTCCACGTACGGGTCGGCGACCTCCTGGCCTTCGATGCCAAGCCGATGCGCAATCTTTGGAAATGCGCGCGCGAACTCCGAAGAGCTTTCGCGGAAGTAGCGCAGTTCCTGTTCGTACAGACTCAGCAGCCGAGGGTCCATGTCGGACTTACCTTGGGTTCTGCGCCATGTCCACTATCTCGATGCGGCCCTCTTCAAGATCTACGCGGCTTCGCATGAGGAACTCCAGCGGCACGGGCTGCGCCCACAGCATGCCGCGGATCTGCAGGCCGATGCTGTTGTGCGAGTCCAGTGCGGGGCCTTCCATGATGAGTTCGACTTCGAGTGTTCGGGACAGGATGCGCGGCTCGAACTGCAGGATTGCGTTCTTCAAAGCCTGTTCCATGCTGACACGCTGCACCGACGAGGTGAACTGGCCAGACAGCATAGGCAATCCGTAGTTGATGACCGAGCGCGCCGCGTTGGGGTACTGCCTGTCGTCCATCGAGAGGCCGTAGCCGGTGGCGTTGAAGAGCCAGCCCAGGTCGCGCAGCACGGCCTGGCGCAGCGCCTGCTTGGTCAGCGTGCGCTTGTCGTCGCCCTCGCGCTTCTCGTCGGGCGCGTTGTCGACGAGGCGGTCGAGCAGCGAGGGCTGCAGCCGCTCCTGCGCCGTGAGCTCAGCCATCGACCGCACCCTCGGCCGGCGCTTCTGCCTCCGCTTCCGCCGGCGTGAACAGGATCTCACGCACGTCCATCAGCGCGTACTCGTTGCCGTCGCTGCTGCTGAGCACGCGCTGGCCCCAGCCGGCCCAGACCTCGGGGCGCAGCTCGCGCCACTCGGTCTTGCGCGCGAGGCGCAGCTCGCCGTCTTCCTGCTTCTCGGTGCCTTCGTAGCGCGTGGGAATGAGCGCGAGCGTCTCGCCGCCGTTCTCGAACTGCAGGTGCGCGGGCATCCACACGCAGTCGCGCAGGTCCTCGGGCGGCTCGATCTTGATGTGCGCGAGGCGCGCGTACGGAATCCAGTAGTACTTGCCATTGACGAATGCCTCGAGCACCGGGCCCAGGCGCATGTCCGCATCGGACAGCCACTCGAAGGGCTTGCCGTCGATGGTGCCGCCGATGGCGGGCGCGCCGTCGAAGGCGCGCTGGCGCAGGTCTTCCGCCAGCTCGCTCTCACCGCGGCCCTGGCGCAGCAGCGACTCGATGAGCAGCGCCAGCCACTCGTCGGGCTGGCCGAAGATCATCGGCGTGCGCGTGCCGGCGAACACTTCGGCGCGCAGGCCCTCGCAGCGCACGGCCTCGCCGTAAACCTGCTTCATGGGCACGGCCAGCGCGTCGAGCTCGGCCGCCACGGTGAGCTGGTTGAGCGCGCGCTCCCACTGCCCCAGCACGCACAGCAGCTGCGCCATGAACACGCGGTGCTTGCTGTCGGAAGGCTTGGCGCGCACGTCGTCGCTCAAGGCCTTGAGGGCGGCTGCAGGGTCGGCGGCCTTAAGGAATTCGGCGGCGGTGGTCATGGTGTGCGGCTCCTTGTGGCTGGACTCGGTGCGCGGCTCATGCGCGCGTGAACTGGCATTCGCGCACCGCGCCGCGCAGGCCGGTGGTCTTCTGCGGGGCCGAGCGCACCTTCACCGTCCGGTAGCTGATGGAGATCAGCTCCGAGGGCACGCCCCAGTGGCCGCCCGAGCTCAGCACCAGCCGGCAGATGCGCGCGTTCTCCAGCAACATCTCGAAGGTCGACTGCGCATCGGGCGAGCGCTCGTCGCCGCCGGACTTGAAGGCGCTGATCATGATCTTCAGGTCCTTCTCCTGCGCGCGCAGCAGGCTGGCGATGGTGGCGGTGGCCGCGTCGCTGCGGCGCGCGACGATCAGGTTGTTGGGCACCACCTGGTTCTGGCTGGAAGACTCGGGCACCTGCACCGACCAGTAGTAGCCGCCGATGTTCAGGCGCGCCTTGCCGTCGTCGAAGCTGCGCTCCAGCTCGCCTTCGACCGGGGCGCCCTTGTTCTCGATCAGCATGACCAGGTCGGTCTCGGACGAGCCGGTGCCGATCAGTTCGTAGAACTGGCGGGCGTCTTCAGGGCTCCAGGAGCCGTCGTCTAGGAATGCCATATCACCTCCGGAAATCGATGGAACAAGAACAGGAAAGAAGAAGAACTGGAACCGTCATGGCCTGGCCCCCGCGTCCGCCCCGCCGCTCCTGCGCAGCAGGGCCGCGAACACCTGGCGCTCGGCGCTCTCGGCCGGCGGCTGCCCGCCGCGCACGCGCACTTCCGACACATCGGCCTGCGCGTAGCCCACGCCGAAGATGCGCGGCGCGCTGTAGGGCGTGGCGGGCACGGCCATGACCAGCAGTCGCGCGTCGCCCGCCGCATCGAGCCAGGGCAAGTCGAAGCGCTTCACCGAAGGCTGCTCCGGCGTGCCGCGCTTGAAGCGGTTGGTTTCGCCGGACTCGTCGGGGTACACCGGCTGCAGGTTGCCGCGCGCGTCGATGCCCGCGATGACCAGATCGAGCGAACGGCCGCTGGTGTTGCGAACGTTCAGGCGCAGGCGCTCGCCGGTGCGCGCGGCGGGCAATGCGTTCGCCGCCTGTGCAACTGGCACGCTGCGCAGCAAGCGGTCGCCGCTCCACACCTCCAGCGCGACGTCGAAGCCGTCGAGCTGGCCGTCCTTGCCGTAGCCCTGCAGCTGCGAGAGCCACTTGAGCTGCGCCAGCGCCTGCAGCCGGCGGCGCAGCGCGGCGGTGTCGGGCAGCACCACGGTGGAAACGCTCGTACCGAAGAGCGGCGCCAGCAGTTCGAGGCGCTGGCCCGATGGGCCGAGATCGGTCCAGCGCACGTCGGCGGTGGCGGCGTCTTCGGCCACGCGGATCGCGGCCGGGTAGTCGAGGCTGAGGCCGGCGGGCAGCGGCTTGTCGACGCGAACGCGCAAGGCGGTCGCGGCGGGCTCGCTCATCGGCGTGACGCTCCAGAAGGCGCTGCCCGGCACGTCCTTCAACGCAGCGGGCACGGCGAGCCACGCGCCGCCGAGCTTGATCTGCGCCACCGTGGCGGACGCGCCGCGCACGGTGCCGTCGTCGAGCGTCGCGAGCACGCGCAGCTCCTGCTGCTGCGCGAGGCCGTCGAGCAGGCCCGCCTTGATGGCCAGGCTGTCGCCGCTGCGCTGCGCGCGCCACACGGGGCGCGTGGATGCGGGAGCGCCGCTGTTGGCAAACAGCGGCGCATCGAGGTTGCCTTCGGCCACCGGCGATGGGAGCTCGCGCGTGGGGAAGCGCTGCGCGAGCTCGTCGATGACCGGCGGGTACAGCGCGAGCACGCCGTCGAACAATTCCCGCCAGGTGGCGGGCTTGCGCGAGAGGGCCTCGACCATCGCCCAGGTCAGCAGGCCCTGCGGCCTGGCGTTGCGCGCCTTGCGCGGCAGGCGCAGCTCGGGCGTGATCTGGTGGCTCTCGGACGCGAAGAAGGCCACGTAGCGGGCGCGCGGCACGGCCTCGGCCGGCGCGGGTGGCGCCAGCGCGCGCGCGGGCGGCGCACCGGCCGCCAGTTGCGTCGCGCGCAGGCCGCGCCATCGCACCTCGTCGTCGGGCGGACCCTCGGCGGTGGGCGGCGCATCGGCGGTGCCGCGCGTCATGGAGTTGGCGGAGCAGGTGTCGAACACCGAGGCGACGAACACGTTCTTCGCGAGGAAGGACTGGATCCACGCATCGAAGTCCACGTCGCGCAGGTCGCCCGCCAGGGCGTTGTCGCTGCCGAGCGTGCCGCGCACGTCGCGCGCGAGGAAGTTCTCCGAGAGCCCGTCGGGCTCCTGGTAGCGCTTGACGATGTCGCGCAGCCGCGTGCCGTGGCCGGAGAAGTACAGCAGCACGAAGTCGCCGCTCTTCGACTGCGCGAGCAGCTTCGTCAGCGCGTCGTGGATCGCTTGCGCCTCGGGCAGCGCGGCGCCGTTCACGCCGTCGGCCAGCACGGCGATGTCGGTCGCCGCGAAGCCTTGCTTCTGCAATGCGTCGCGCATCAGCAGCACGTCGTTGCGCGGCGCCTGCAGCCAAAGCGCCTGCGGCTGGTTGACCAGCTCGGAAACGCCGACGAGCAGCGCGCGCTGGGTGGCGAATGCGAGGCTGCAGCAGGCGAGCAGCCACAGGACGAGCAGCACCTGCAGAAGGCGCAGTTGCCTTGCTCCTTCTCTTCTCGGCACAAGGATGGGACGAGGCTGGCGAGGACGCCTCATGTACGTGCCATGCGCGCCCGTTCCCGGCCTGCCCCAGTGGACAAGGGAGAAGGAAGACTGGTGCGCGGCGCGTTTCATGGCCGCTGCTCCCCGGCGCGTTGCGCCGGCCCGGCCGACTCGACCAGCGGCGAGGCAGCGAGCACCGCCAGCGCATCGACCGGCTCGGGTACGCGCAGGCGCCATGCGCCGTCGCCGCCCGGCCCGCCCACCACGTCGGCCGAGATCGACTGCAGAAGCCTGTCGGCCTCGTCCATGCGCACGCCGGCCTTCCAGCGCACCATCAGGTCCGCGCGTGCCGGCGCGGGTGCCGCGGGCACTGCGCGGAAGCGCACTTCGTCTTCCTCCGGCCCCGCGCCGGGTCCGCCGAGCAGCCCTATGTTCTGGACCACCACGACCAGCGCAAGCACGGCGAAGGCCGGGCGCACCCAGCCTTCGGACCCGAACCAGCGGCGGATGCTGCCCCACCAGCCGCCTTCGGGCCCGGGCTGCGGCCGCGCGGGCGAAGCGGCGGACGGAGCAGCGGGAGAGGCCGAAGCCTCCTCGCCCTGCGGCCGCGACAGCGCCTTGCCCAGCTCGAGGCCGACGTCGCGGTACAGGTCCTGGTACTCGGTGCGCGGGTCTTCGGGCCCGAGCGGCGTGCCCGACAGCACCGAGAAGACGCCGCCGCCCACGCTGCGCAGCGCGATGCGCCCCGGCTCGGGCGCGATGGCCGGAGCGGCGTGCGCGGCCCATTCGTCGTGCACCGCGCGGACCGCCGCGAGCCGCGTGGCCGTGACTTCGCCGAGCACGCGCGCGCAAAGCTGCGGGCCGGGCTCGAGCGTGAGCACGTTCCAGGCCTGGATCACGCCGAACGCAGGCTCGAAGGGCTCGTCGTCCGGCTCCAGCAGCACGTCGAAGGCGCCGGCCCAGTCGGCCTCGCCCGCGGCCATCCAGCCCTGCCAGAGTTCGCCCTGCACGCGACGGTCGAGCAGCACGCCGAGCATGCGCCCCTGGTGCAGCACGCTGACGAGGCGGCCCGGCGCCCAGCGGGCCGGGAAGGCGCGCCGGGCCACGGCCTCGCGGCGCCGGGCCAATTCGGTGAGCGGCAGCAGCAGGTCGGACGCGGCCGTCGGCGAAGGTTCGGCCCCCGGCGGCGCTCCGGGGGATATGCCCGGCATCGCGACGGTGGCGGTGCCGGGTGCGCCGCCGGGCACGGCCGTGCCTGTTTCCAGCGTGCTGCGTATCACGCTGAGCGGGGGCCAGAGGTCGTGGGTCATGGCGTCTGTTCCTGAATGGCTATGTCTTCAGGCATAAGACGCTTCAGCACCGAGGATTTTGAAAACCTGCAGGATCGCCGCCATGTTGCCGGGCTCGATGGCGATGCCCAGCGTCTGCTGCAGCCAGCCGCCGAGCCGGGTCTTGGCGTAGTCCGCCGTCAGCCCCTCGCGCTTGTGCACGAGGCCCAGCCGGCCCGCGCGGTAGTGGTAGGAGGCAATGGCATGGCGCGAGGCGATGCCCGAGAGCCCGCCCTCGGCCTCCTTGCCGAAGCCCTCGCACAGCAGCAGGCGCTCGGGCTCGGGCAGCCCGGCGATGAATTCGCGCGCGGCCTTCTGCACCGCCTGCATGCTCAGGCCGTGTTCGGCGAGGCAGCCTTCGAGGTCTTCGCCCGCGCCGATCTCGTCTTCGAGCTGGGCCTCGGTGATCTGGTCGCCGATGGAGAGCTTGCGGCGGAAGGAACTGGCGCGCGTGCAGTCGATGAGGTAGCGGCGGAAGTAGGCGCACAGCGCGAAGGCGGTGGAAGGCGCGCTGTGGCCGGCGCGCTCCTCGGCCTCGTCGGGGTCGGCATCCAGCCGCAGCACCTTCACGTAGATGAACTGCGCCACCAGCTCCTGCCGGCCCTCGCCCAGCACCTGCAGCTCGGGCGGGTTGCAGGCCACCAGCGCATCGCCCACGATGCGGTACATGGCGCCCATGTCGTCGGGGGACAGCGTCTGGCGCCGTCGCCACAGGCGGACGAGCTCGCTGCTTTCCGCGGACGACAGCGTCTCGATCATTGGCTCACCCCCAGGCTGCGCGCACTTCGTGTCGCTTCGCCCACCCCCTTGCAGGGGCAACACCGGCGGCCCGGCAAAGCCGGTTCCGCGGTGTTCCCCGAACGGGCCTCGCTTCGCGGGCCGGCGGGATGGCCATGGGCCCGGGGTCTCGCATCTCTCGATCCTTCAGTCGTCGACGCAGGTGCCCTCCGAAGGCACCAGGCACTGCGGCAGGTTCGCGCCCACCGGCCCGCCGCGCGTGCGGATGGCCGAGGACACGGCCGCCTGCGCCACGGCAAGGCCGCGCGGCAGCAAGATCCATAGCTGGCCGCGCTCCTTCATGCGGCGCGCGTTGGTGGCAGCCTGCTGGCCGTTGCCGAAGAAGTAGTCGGCCCGTACCGCGCCGCGGATGGCGCCGCCGGTGTCCTGCGCGATGGTCAGGCGCTGCATGGGCGCGCCGCTGCCGGGCGTGCGCGTGGAGACGAACACCGGGTATCCCAGCGGCGTGCTGCGCGGATCGACGGCAATGGAGCGCCCCGCCGACAGCGGCACGCCGAAGGCGCCCACCGGTCCGCCCACGGGCGAAGGCGATTCCTTGAAGAACACGTAGCTCGGGTCCTTGATGCCCGAGCCCGTCACCGCGCCGGCCGCCGGACGCCGCCCCGGCACCACCACCGGCCCGCTGGCCACCGGCCGCGCGAGCGTGAAGCCGCGCGTACGGATCGTGCCGTCGGCCACCGCGCCGATGTCGCTGTCGTCGTCGCCGTCGTCGAGCTGCAGTTCGATGGACGAGCCGCGCACCTTCACCGGGCTGCGCGGCTTGCCGTTGGCGGCCTGCGCAAGCGTCGGGCGGAAGGGCTGGCCGTTCTGCTCCGCATAGGCCACGCGCACGATGTCGCCGTTGGCCATGCGGATGCGGCCCGAGCCCTGGATCTGCATCTCGTACAGCGCGGTGGCGCTACTCACGAAGGCCAGCACCTTGGCATTGGGCGCGCCCTTGGTCTCGATCTCCTCGCGCGTGTAGTACGGCAGCAGCTGCTTGCCCTCGATGCGCAGGCGCACCTTGCGGTCGAGCGTGTCGCGCGAGATGGCCGAGAGGTCCAGCGCATAGAGGCCGGGCGCGCCCATGTCGCGCGTGCTCAGGCCGGTCTGCACCACCACGTTGCGGCCTTCGACGCGGGCCGCCACGGTGCCGTTGCCCGGCGGCAGCTTGCGCGCGTCGGCGAAGAGCATGTCCTCGGGCTGGCCGTACACCGGATAGATGAAGGGGGCGCCGTACTGGCGCGCGCCCGCGATCTCGGGCTCGAAGTAGCCGGTGACCACGCCGTCGGGGCGGCGGTCGTCGTCGCGGATCTGGTAGGCAGAGAACTCGCTTTCGAAGAACCCGCGGATCGCGTTGTTGTTCTTGCTGTCGACCTTCAGCGCGCGGTCGCACACCGACTTCCATTCGGCGCCGCGACCGTTGAGCACCTTGCAGCTGCCGAGGAAGGCCGGCCAGCTCTCGGAGAAGTCGTCGCGCGACCAGCCCGGCACCGCGTCGAAGCTCACCGAGGTGTAGGTGGCGAGCTGCGTCGAGAAGGTGCGGGCCTGGCCGGCCAGGCTCGCCCCGGGGGGCGGGCGCGATGCGGCGGAGTCGGTGCCCGTGGCAGCGGTGTTTGCCGCGCTGGTGTCGGTGGCAGCCGGCGGGGGCGCCGCGCAGCCCGCCAGCGATGCGATGGCGGCGGCAACGCTCCAGCGGAGTGCGCAGGCCAGCGTGCGCCCCCGGGGTTGCTGTTGTCGACGCTGCTGCTGCGGTTGCGAAATGGTCATCATGAAAGCCTCCTTGTCCGAAAGTCACGGCCCGAAGGCCGACGCTCTGCAGACGATTACTTCTCGACGATTTTGAAATTGCCGACGCCGTAGACGTCGTTGCACGGGGTGTTGGGCGCGCACACCGGCTTGCCCAGCAGCGGCGACGGGCCGGCGCCGCGCGTGGCCTCCAGCGCGGCCAGCACCGGCAGCGGGAACACGGGGAACACGCCGTCGTTCTGCACGCCGGCGGCGCTGAAGTCGCGCTCGTGCTCGCTCACCAGCACCGCGAACTGGTCGGTGCCGGCCGGCCCGCCCGCGTCCATCGGCCACGAGGCGCGCGGCAGAGAGAGCGTGCCGCCCGCGGTGATCTTGTTGTACTTGTCCAGCAGGTTCGGGAACAGCAGGAACATCTCGCCGCCGCTCGACAGCAGGAACACGTAGACGAAGCCCTCGCGCTTGCTGCGGACCTCGAAGGCGAGCCGGTCCTTGCCGATCGCGACCTCCGCCTTCTTCGGCGTGGCCGTCACGTCGAAGCCGGGCGTGGCGCCCGTCGCGAGCGACTGCAGCGACTCGGCCGGCGTGCGCGGCGCGGGAGGAGGTGCCGGAGGTGGTGGGGGCGGCGGAGGCGGAGGCGCCTCCGCGACCTTGGTGTCGGGTGCCGGTGCCGGCGTGCTGGCGACGACCGGCTTGTCGTCCGAGCCGCCGCGCCCCTGGAACCACCACCAGCCGCCACCGGCCGCCGCAGCGAGCACGGCGATCGATGCGAGGGCGACGGCGGTCTTGCTGCCGCTGCCGCCGCTGCCCTTGCTTTCTTTTGGCGCGGGCGCAGGTGCCGGCGCTTTGGCCTTGCCCGCGATGACCGTCGCCGCATCGGCATTCGCGCCCATCGACGTCCGGCCGCCCGATGAGGACGAAGGCGGCTGCGTGCGCGGCACCGGCGCGATGCTGTGTCCCACTTCCAGGTCGAGCGCCGCGCGAAGCGCCGCCATCGATTGCGGCCGCTGCTCGGGCCGCACGCCCAGCCCCGCGTCGATCGCCTCCAGCAGCCGCGGGCTGTAGCGCTTGCGCAGGATCTCGTTGCCCGCGAGCGGTACGTAGCTGTCTGACAGCAGCCGCGCCACCGAAGGCGGCGGCGCACGGCCGCACACCGCCACGTGCATCACCGCCGCAAGCGCGTAGACGTCGGTCCATGCGCCCTGCGACATGTCGGGCATCTCGGCGTACTGCTCGATCGGCGCGTAGCCCGGCTTCAGGATCACCGTGATCGCCTGCGTCTTGTCGGTGATCACGCGCCGCGCCGCGCCGAAGTCCAGCACCACCGGACGGCCCGAGCCTTCGAGCAGGATGATGTTGTCGGGGGCGATGTCGCGGTGGTAGCAGTTGGCGTTGTGCATCACCGCGAGTGCCTGCGTCACGCCGTCCATGATGCGGATCAGCCAGGCCTCATCGACGCCCGCGGGAATCGACACCAACGCCTCGCGCAGCGTTTCGCCGCGGTAGAAGGGCATGACCATGTAGGTCGTGCCTTTTTCCTGCCAGAAGCGGTAGACCTTCAGCAGCGACGGGTGGTCGAACTGGGCCAGCAGGCGGGCTTCGTTGATGAAGCTGCGCATGCCGAGGTCGAAGGTTTCGCGGTGTCTTTCCGATAGCGGGACTACGGTGCCGTCGTTCTGCCTTGTCGATAGGGATGTGGGGAGGTATTCCTTGATCGCTACCACGCGCTCCAGCGTGTGGTCCCACGCCTCGTAGACGACGCCGAAGCCGCCCTGGCCTATGACTCGGGTGACTTCGAATTCTGCGAGGCGGCTGCCTACGGGTAGGAGGCCGGCCTCCGTTGCGCCGGTGGCTGGGCTTGTTACCGGGTTCGAGCCGGGCATGCTCGTGGGGGTGCCTGCAGTGATGACTGTGGCTGAGGTGTCGCCCGTTGTCGTGGGTTGCGACGGCGGAGTCGATCTGGGACTACGCGGGTGCGGTCGTCTTCGTTGGAGTCGGTCATTGACTGGCTCCTTGTTTGATAGTGCTGAGTGTTTGCTGCCCGAGGCCGGGTCTCGGCCCGGCGGCCGACCTACTTTTCTTTGCTTCGCCAAAGAAACGTAGGCAAAAGAAAGGCGACCCCACTGTCTGCGACCCCTTCGCTACGCTACGGGGCAACCTGCGGTGCTCGCGTTTCGCGGGGTCCGCAGAACTCGCTTCGCTCAAACAGCTGCGGCCCTGATCCGCGAAACGCTCCGCTCCTCGGCGCAGCCAGAGGGGATTGGGGACGCACGGGCCATCGCTACGCTCGGCCACCAAGGCATTGCAGGCGCTTTGCGCCTGCAATGCTTGGAATGAGATGGCGAGGGTGTTGGGATTGCGTGTGCTGCCAGCGCCGCCAGTGCGGCGGGTCCTGCCAGTCCCGTCGGTTCCGTTGGCTCCGCTAGCCCCATCGATATCAGCTCCGCCCCACCATCCCCCACCGAGCGAAGCAAAGGCCCGTGCGGGCTGTTCGGTAGCCGAGCGCAGCGATGGCGCGTCCCACTCCCTTCTGGCTGTGCCGAGGAGCGCAGGCGCGGGAGGGATCAGGGCCGCAGCTGTTTGAGCGAAGCGAGTTCTGCGGACCCCCTCCTGCGCCGAGCACCGCAGGTTGCCCGTAGCGAAGCGGAGGGACACAGACAGTAGGGTCGCCTTTCTTTTGCCTACGTTTCTTTGGCGAAGCAAAGAAACGTAGGTCGCCTGCCGGGGCGAGACCCGGCCTCGGGAAAGAAAAACAAAGAGAGGCCTTCATCACCCCTCCTCCGCAAATCCAAAAAACAAAGCATCGAACTGTTCATCCCGAGGCAACCCGGTACAGAGCATCCGAATCCCATGCTCGGCAGCGGGATCACTCAACCAAAGCGACGCCCCCGCCAAGGGCAAATCCAGCGATTCGACAACGCTCTCCCGTTCCTCGGAGGACAAAGCCGCCTCAACAAACAGCCGCTGCAGCACAGCATCAAACCGCAGCGCATCCAGATCCCCATCAAGCCCTTCCAACGCAGCATGCGTCGCAAGAGCCCACCACCGCAGCGCAGCAGCCAGCGCCTCCCCCCGCAGGGTCCCGGGCGAATCCGCATCCAGCTCCACCGCAATGGCAAACGGAAAGTACCGCCCCACCCCATCCACGGAAGGCATCAACACCCCGATCCACGCCCGCTCCCCAGCCACCTGCCTCCCCAGAGCAAAGCACCAGACAGGCGCCTCCAGATACCGCTCGGTCCAGTCGGACCGATCCCGCAGCCGCGACATCCCCCGCTGCAGCCACTGATCCCAAACCGCGCGAAACGCCTCCGGCAGCCGCCGATGCGCGAAGTCGCCCATGCCGGGCAGCTTGCCGAACCAGCCCGGCAACGCAGTCGAGGCAAAGAGAGAAGAAGGTGAAGAAGCGGCTTCGCTCACAGCCCCTCCGGACATGAAAACTCACGCAGCTCGCGCAGGCGGATCGGATGCTGCACGCTGTTGGTCGTCACCTCGAATCGCGTCTTGCGCGCACCGATCTGGAAGGTGATGAAGAACTTCTCGGGCGCGTCGCCCGCCTCCAGCTGCCCGTCGTCGAGCGCGCGGAACAGCGCCCACGGGCCGTCCACCGCCGCGCCGGAGCTGCCGGTGGTCGAGGGCGGGCTGACCTGGATGCGCACCTGGTTGCTGCCCTTCGGCCCCGGCCACTGCACGGCCATGGGCACGACGGGGCCGTGCGCGTACTTCACGAGCTGGCCGTCGACGTCGAGGATGAACTGGGTGATGCCTGCATCCATCTCCACCGGCTTGAAGTCCAGGCGCATCGAGGGCCCCCGTCCGCCGCCGCGGAAGAAGATTTCCTTGATGCGCGCGGCGCGCTCGAACTGCGCGATCGCCTGCGTGGTGATGGCGCCGCGTTCGGCCACGGGCTTGTAGCGCCACGGCCGCGTGCTGGTATCGACGATGGCGGCCAGGCGCTTCTGGAAGAAGTCGTCCATCAGGCCGCCGGGGCCGAACATCTGGCCGAAGTCCTCGGGCAGCACGTCGCGCTTGCTGCTCTGCACGAAGGGGTAGCGGCCGGCGATCGCGCGAGCGCAGAACTCGGTGACGGGGCGCAGGTCCTGGCTCAGGTTGCCGCGCTCGGCCACCTGGGCCTGCGCGGCGCCGGCCTGGCTCAGGTTCTCGACCATGGAGCGCACCGGCTCCGGCAGGCGGCCGGCGTCGGACTTGAGCTTGCCGGCCACGTCGCCCGGCGGCGGCGAGGTGCGGCCCTTCACGGCCGTGTCGACGGCGTTGAGGTACACGTACACCTCGTTGAAGAGCTTCAGCGCGTCGTCGATGGGCGCGGGCTGGTTGGGGCCGCCCGCGGTGACGAGCCGGCGCAGCGCCTCGAAGCGGTCGTCCACGATGCTCTCGATGCGCTTGCCGGGCGCCACCTGGCGGCCAGGGTCGCTGCCGAACAGGTCTTCCAGGCCCTTGCGGGTGTTGCGCACGGTCTCGGTGGCCTTGCTGACCACGTCCTTGTTGGCGTCGGCGGCGGGGATCAGCGTGGTCTGCTTGACCACGGCGCGCAGGAAGTTGGCGAGCGGCGAATCGACGCCCGAGAGAATGCGCGCGGTCTCGATGTTCTTCTCCAGGCCGTTCACGCGGATCAGGCGCACGTCGGCCAGCAGCGCCTCCCACTGCTTGACGTATTCCTCCAGGTAGAGGCGCCGCACGCGGTCGGTCAGCGCGCCGAGCGCTGCCACGTCGCGCAGGCGGTCGGCGGCGTTGCGGTCCTGGCCCAGCACCCACGGGTCTTCGTTCGCGAGCAGGCCGGTGAGCACGGTCACCTCGTTCTGGAAGCGCTTGTGATAGCCGTCGTACGTGAACATGCCAGGCACGCCATCGGACAGCGGCTTGCCACTGATGCGCTCGAACACCAGCGGGCCCGAGGGGCCGGTGGCCGTGGCCACGCTGAAGGCCGGGATGTCCTTGCTGGCGCGCTGGCGCTTCAGGCGGCTGAACACGCGCTGCTCCAGCGGATAGCTCGCGAGCACGGCGCGCACGCTGCGCACCAGGTTCTCGTCCATCTTGAGCGGCGAGCGCGGCGGGCCCTGGGCGATGAGCACGTCGAGCTGGTCCTCGAGCTGCTTGCGCTGGTCTTCGGGAATGCCGCGGTCGAGGTTGCGCGACCAGTCGAGGGTGATCCAGGCCTTCAGCGCCTCGGGGTCGAAGTGCTCGGGCTGGTAGAGCATCAGGTAGCTCTTGAGCGCCTCGTAGGTGAACTCGAGGTTGTCCTTCTGCGCGGTGCGCAGCTGGTCCTCGATGCGCTTGGCGATCTGCGGCAGGAAGGCGTCGTTGAGGGCGCGCTGGTGCGTGAGCATGGCGGCCGCGTCGAGCTTGTCGCCCTGGTAGAGGCCCAGCGTCATCGACAGCGGCTCGTCGCCCTGGCGGTTGTCGGGCGTCTTCCAGATGTCGCGCAGGCTCTGCAGCACGGGCGCGACCTCCACCAGGTTCTGCACGCGCGCGGGCAGCGCCGCGAGGTTCTGCCGGGCGGGCTCCACGCGGGCCTCGACCGACTTGAGATAGTTCATGTTCTGCAGCGTGCTGTAGCCCCAGGCCGCGAGCAGGCCGACGGTGACGAGCGTCATCGCCGTCACGCCGATCACGCGCAGCGTGTGGCGGCGGCGCTCCAGCTTCACGTCGGCGCCGGCCAGGCGCTGCTCGGGAAACACCACCTCGCGCAGCAGCGAAGTGAGGAAGTAGCTGCGCCCGCTGGACTTCTGCGGCGCGAGCATCGCGCGCTCGATGCCGAAGCTGCGCGCGAGGCTGCCCATCACGCGGTCGATGGGGCTGCCTTCCTGCGTGCCGCTGGTGAAGTACACGCCGCGCACCCACGGCGGCTGCGCGAAGCGCGAACCGGTGAACACCTGCTCCAGCAGGTCCGACAGCAGCGGCCCGATGGAGCCGAACTGCGCGGGAAAGCCGAAGATGGCCGCGCGGCGGTTGCCGTCGGTCTCGCGCTGCATGCGCGCGATGAGGCCGTCGTTCACGCGGTTGTGCAACAGCGCGAACTCGCGGTTGAAGGCGGTGGAAAGGCCCTTCTCCTCGACCTGCAGGTTCTCGTCGGCCGGCAGCGTGAAGCCGAAGACCTGCGCGCGCTGCTCCTTGCCCAGGTCGTCGAAGTAGTCGGTGAAGCCGTAGAGCAGGTCGCTCTTGGTGACGAGCACGTACACCGGCAGCCGCGTGGTGAGCTTGCCGTCGAGCTCCAGCAGGCGCGCGCGGATCGATGCCGCGAGCTGCGTGCGCGCCTCGGGGCCCTGGCTCAGCAGGTCGGCCACGCTGACGGTGAGGAACACGCCGTTCAGCGGCCGGCGCGGACGCACCTTCTTCAGCAGCCCCAGGAAGCCTTCCCACGCGCTCTTGTCTTCCGACTGGTGGCTGTCCTGCGTGGTGTAGCGCCCGGCGGTGTCGATGAGCACGGCCTCGTCGGTGAACCACCAGTCGCAGTTGCGCGTACCGCCCACGCCGCGGATCGCGCCGGGGCCGAACTTCTCGGCCAGCGGAAAGCTCAGGCCCGAGTTGACCAGCGCGGTGGTCTTGCCCGCGCCCGGCGCGCCGATGAACACGTACCACGGCAGGTCGTAGAGATAGCTGCCGCCGGAGATGGAAAGCCAGTCGCGCCAGCCCGGCTTCCTGCCGGCGGCGTGCATGCGCATCTGCTTGAGCGTGGCGACGGCTTCGCTGAAGCGCGTGTCGAGGATCTTCTGCTCGCCGTTGACGGGCGCATCGGCCTTGGCGGCGGGCGCCTTCATGAGGCCGTCGGTCAGGTGCTGGCTCGCGCGGCGTGCTTTCCAGCGGCGGTACAGCGCGCGCAGCACCACGACGAGCACGATGACGCCGATGACGATGGCGCGCGTGGTCTCGCTCTCCAGCGGCGCGAGCGAGCCGATCTTCACCAGCGGGCCGATCCACCAGATCAGCAGCGCGACGACGATGAGCGCCAGCAGCGTGAGCAGCAGCGGGCTGAACAGGAAGCCGAAGATTTTCTTGATCATTTCGTCGCTCCCGTGGCTGGAGCAGCAACTGGAGCGGCTGCGGGGGGCGGTGGCGACGACGCCCTCAGGCCCGGTCAGCAGCACGATCTCGACGCGGCGGTTGCGCGCGCGGTTGGCCGGTGAGTCGTTGGGCGCCACCGGCTCGGCGTCGGCCTTGCCGTCGGAGCGCATGCGCGCCGGATCGACCAGCGTGGAAAGCGCGCCTTTCACCGCATCGGCGCGCGCGGCCGACAGGTGCCAGTTCGACGGATAGCGCAGCGAGCGGATCGGCTGGTTGTCGGAGTGGCCGGTGATCAGCACCTCGCCCTTCACCTCGGCCAGCGCCTGGCCGATGCGGCGCAGCACCGGCAGCGACTGCGGCATCGGGTCGGCGCTGCCGGAGCCGAAGAAGGAGTCGCCGCGCAGGCGCACCACGCTGCGGTCGGCCTCGTCGGTCACCGTCACCAGGCCCTGCTTCACCTCGGGCTCAAGGAAACGCGCGAGGCGCGGCGTCTTCGCCGGCAGCGCGGGCGGCGCGATCTGGATGTTGGGCGCGCGCAGGCTGGACACCGCGGCGTACGTGGTGTCGGAGCGGTAGTTGAGCGTGAGCCGCAGCCCGAACCATGCGAGCGCCAGCAGCAGCGCGAAGCCGGCCGCGAACACCCACAGCGGCAGCGATTCGCGCAGCCGCACCGTGCCCGCGCCCTGCCCGCGCCAGTGCGGCGAGAGTTCGGCCTCCACCGGTGGACGGTCCTTGGCGATGAGGTCGGCCAGGCGCTGGCGCACCGAGTCGAGCTGCGCTCGGCCGTTGTCGATCACGCGGTAGCGGCCCTCGAAACCGAGCGCGAGCACGCTGTAGATCAGTTCCAGCAGCTGGCGGTGCGTGGGCACGTCCTGCGCGAGCTTGGCCAGCAGCTGGAACACCTTCTCGCCGCCCCATGTCTCGTTGTGGAACTGCACCAGCAGGCTCTGCTTGTTCCAGCCGGCCTGCACGCCCCAGGGCGTGTTGGCCACGGCCTCGTCGAGCGCGGTGCACAGCACGTAGCGCGCGGCGAGCACCGACTCGTTGCCCACGCCCGCGCGGCGCGCGCTGGCATCGAACTGGTTCACCGCGTCGGCGGTCGATGCGCGCAGGGCCGGCACGTTGGGCGGCTGCGCGAGGTTGCGCAGCTTGCCGATCAGCACCAGCAGCTTGCCGGCGGCCGACACCAGCGGATTGAGCAGGCCCAGCTCGCCGACGTCGGCAGCCGGCGTCGGATCGGCGCCCCCGAAGAAAGGCGCCGGCGCGGGCGCAGGCGGCGTTCCGGCCGGCGTGCGCGGCTTGGGCTTGATGACCGTGCGCTCCGACTCGAAGGCGGCGAAGGGATCGGGAGGTGTGCTCATGATGGCTCCACGCTGACGGTGCCACTGGGGGTCATGCTCGTATCGCCCAGAACTGGAGATCGAGGCCGGGGAAGTCCCCCGCGATGTGCATCGCGATACCCCCCGACTGCTCGAGCTGCCGCCACAGGTCGCTGTTGCGCGTTTCCAGCTCGAAATAGTTGGCGCCCGTGTGGAAGGGAATCTGCCTCGGCGCCACCGGCATCGGCGTGAGCGTGACGCCCGGCAGCGCGAGGTTGACGAGGTCGCGGATGCGCTCGACCGGACCGATCTTGACCTGCGTGGGAAAGCGCGCGCGCAGCGCCTCGCTGGACATGCTGGCGCTCACCGCGAGCACGAAGGTGGCCTTGCGCTGCAGTTCCACGTCGGTGACCACCGCCACGCGCACGCCGTGCTTGCGGTCGTGCAGCTCGATGCGGATGGCCGACTGCTCGAACACCATCGACAGGCTGCGGCGCAGATCGTCCATGAGCGGGCGGAAGCTCATCGCGAGGTCGTCGTGGATGTAGGGGCCGAAGCGCGACACGCGGCGCGAGTCGCGAAAGCTCGCAAGGTCGCCCGCCAGCCCCAGCGCATGCTCGTAGAAATGCTGCGGGTGCAGCATCGCGCTCTTCGCGAGGTGCGCGAAGATGGCCTCGTTGCGGTTGACGGCCTGCAGCAGCATGAAGTCGGCGATCTCGGCCACGCCGCCGGTGCCGCCCTGCGTGAGCCGGCCGGCCAGCGCCTCGCCGCGCTGGCGCAGCAGGCCCAGCAGCTCGTCGAGCCAGGCGCGGATGACGGCATGGCCGGCCACGTCGAGCAGCGGCGGCAGCATGGCGCGGTCGAGCTGCACCTGGTTGTCGACGCGGCGCTCGACCACGCGGGCCACGCCGATGGTGGTCCAGGCGTCGGTGGCCTCGCTCGCGCGCATCAGGCGCGTGTGCAGCTGGCCCAGTTGCAGCATCGCGGTGCGCTCGCCGGCGGTGTTGGAGTCGGGCACTTCCGACTCGAGCACGCGGTGGCGCACCAGTTCTTCATATTCTTCAGCGTCGGCCTCGCGCGCGCCGGCGCGGCGCAGCGGCAGCGCGAGCACCACGGCCTCGTCGCGCATGGTCGAGGGAATGTCGATGGGCTCGGGCAGCGGGTCGACCGCCGGCATGTCGAAGACGGTGCCGTCGCCGAAGATGCCCACCGCGCGCACCAGCGCCAGCTTGCCCAGCGTGAGCGCGGCGGGGTCGATCTCCAGTTCGGCGAAGCCCCATGCGTAGGGCGTGGTCGAACGCAGCAGCACGTGCCGCGCGTGATCGGCATGACGCTCGCTCTGCTGCAGGTGCTGAGGCTGCAACAGCATCCCCTCGCTCCAGACCACTTTTGTTCGCCAACTCATCCGCACTCCGTCAACGGCAAGGGTTGCCTGAAAGAAACACGAAGTTTCCGGCTCGGGGGGCTGGTGGCAAATCCGCCTTAAGGCCTAGCTAATGGCCTAGGCGGCGGCTCTGGAGCTACGGCGAAGGGAGTAGAAAGAAGCGCGGCAGGCGCGCCGCGGCCGGCTCAGCGGGCGGCGGAGCGCAGCATCTCGACCTGCTCCGCGTAGGCCTTCTCGATGCGCTGCAGGCGCTGCTCGCGCGCGGCCTCGTTGACCCACGATGCAGCCATGGCGCGCTGCCTGCCGAGCTGGTGCTCCAGCCGCGCCTGCGGCAGCAGCGCGCTGTCGTCGGCCGCAACGTAGCCGTAGGCCGCGCGCAGGCTCTTGAGCACTTCGCGCTCGGCGTCGCCGCGCGCGCCCTTGGCCCTGCCGTAGCCGGTCAGGAAGTTCTGCAGCCGCACCTGGAACTCGGGCGGGAAGTCGCGCCGCACCACCATCGGCGCACCGGGCGGCGGCTCCGATTCCCACACCACCTGCAGCCGCTCGGCCTCCACCGGGAACTGCTGGCGGAAGCGCTCGAAGTCGGTGGTGTTGTTGGTGGCCACGTCGGCGTCGCCGTTGGCCACGGCCAGCGCGGTGGCCTGGTGGGTGCCCACGATCTCGCTGCGGAAGCGCGTCTCCATCTCGATGTTGTTCGGCAGGAAGAGCTGGCTCTGCGGCACGATGAAGCCGGTGACGGAGCGGCTGTCGCCGCGCGCGAGCCGCCACTTCTCGGGCTGTGCGAGCAGGCCCTCGAGCGTGTTGAGCGGCCCGGCCTTGCGCACCAGCAGCACGGCGCGGTGCTCGGGCACGCTGGGGTGGCGCGCGATCTGCGCCAGCACCTTCATGCGCCGCTGCATCACGGCGTCGAGCGCCATCTTGGCCGAGAGAAAGGCCATGTCGATCTCGTCGCGGCCGATGGCGCGGTCGAGTTCCTCGTAGGTCGGCACCGAATACATGTTGACCGGCATGCCGAGGGCGCGGCTCATGTCGTTCATGAGCGGTGCCCACAGCGCGCGCGACTCGACGGTTCCACCCAGCGGCAGTACGCCGAAGCGGATCATCCGCACGGCGGGCGGCGCCGCCTTCTCGGCCGCGGGGGCGGCGGCGCCGTGCTGCACCTGCGCGACGGCCGGCGCGGCGGCGAAGGCGGCCAGCACGAGCAACGAAGCAAGCAGTGAAGCAAGCAGCGCGGCGAACGGCCTGGCAAGCGTCACGGCGACACGTCCTTCAGCACGGCGACCTGTCCCTCGTAGTTGCTCTCGATGCGCTGCAGGCGGGCCTCGCGCGCGGCGTCGTTCACCCACTGCGCCGTCATGGCGTTCTGCTTCGCGAGCTGGTAGGCCAGCCTGGCCGCCGGCTGCAGCGAGCTGTTGTCGGCGGCCACGAAGCCGGCAAGGTCGTGCAGCGACTTCAGCACCACGCGCTCGGCGTCGCCGCGCGGCCCCTTGGCGCGACCGTAGCCGACCAGGAAGGCCTGCACGCGCTTGCGCAGCTCGGGCGGGTATTCGCGCCGCACCACGATCTGCGCGTGCGGTATCAGCTCCGACTCCCACAGCACCTGCAGCCGCTCGGTCTCGGCCGGAAAGCGCGTCTTGAAGCGCTCGAAGTCGGCGGTGTTGTTGGTGGCCACGTCGGCCTCGTTGTTGGCCACGGCCAGCGCGGTGGCCTGGTGGGTGCCGACGAACTCGCTGCGAAAGCGCGTCTCCATCGCGATGTGGTTCGGCAGGAAGAGCTGCAGCTGCGGCACGATGAAACCCGACACCGACTGCTTCTCGCCGCGCGCCAGCCGCCAGCGATCGGGCTGCTCCAGCAGGTTCTTCAGCGAATTGAAGGGCGGCGCCTTGCGCGCGAGCAGCAGCGCGCGGTAGCCCGGCAGGCCGTCGTGCCGCACCACCTGCGCCACCACCTTCATGCGGCGCTGGGTGACGGCGTCGAGCGCCATCTTTCCGGACAGGAAGGCCATGTCGACCTCGTCGCGCTGAATGGCCTGCTCCAGCGCCTCGTACGAGTTGACCGAAAGCACGCTCACCGGCCGGCCGATGGCGCGGCTGAGCTCGGCCAGCAGCGGGTCCCAGTCGCTGCGCGACTCGAAGGCGCCGCCCAGCGGCAGGATGCCGAAGCGCACCGGGCCGTCCAGCGGGCTGACCTGGGCCGGTGCCGCGAGCGGCAGCAGTCCGGCCAGCAACGCCAGGGTCGCCGCGCGGAGGAACGCGGCTGGAAACTCGGCGAATCGGCGCATGGAAGCCAGCATTTCTGGAGCGAAAGACATAGGGCCGGCGCGCATCGGCGGGTCTAACATGGCAGCGCGGACGTCATTAAATATCAATTACAAGCATTTTTTGTGATGTTTTACCTAGCTTTCCCGCCCCGGACGGCCCCCATAAGCTCGGCCCCCATGCGTCCGATGCCCTCATGAACTGGAACTTCCGTGTCCTGCGCGGCCTGGCCCGCCTGACCTTCGCCCAGCAGCTGATCCTGCTGGCGATGGTGCCGGCGACCCTGGCCACGCTGGCGGCGATCGCCGTGCTGACGCGGCAGCACCTGGGCAACCTCACCGAGCTGATGCGGGCCAACGCGCAGACGGTGGCGCTGCAGGTGGCCACCGTGGCGCAGGCGCCGCTGGCGCGCATGGACCGCCGCGCCCTGGCGCGCACCGCCCAGTCGGGCACCTACCAGCCCAACGTGCAGCAGGTGCAGATCTGGACGGAGGACGGCGAGATCGTGGCCAACTCCGAGACCCTCGACCGCGCCCGCGGCGAGGGCCTGCAGGTGGTGGTGCCCGTCGTGGGCGACGACGGCCGGCACAACGGCAAGGTGATGGTCGAGATGAGCCTGGCCGCCGTGCAGAACGCGCGGCGCTCGGTGTGGTTCAACGTGGGGCTGGTGCTGGCGATCAGCCTGGCGGGCGTGGGCCTGGCCGGCTGGTGGGCGGCGCGCCGCATCAGCGAGCCGATCCGCGCGCTGGGCAAGGCGGTCGACCGCCTGGGCGCGGGCGAGGACGCGAGCGTGTCCGTCGAGGGCACGGCCGAGGTGCGCCACCTGCAGCAGGGTTTCAACCAGGCCGCGCGCGCTCTTGCCGAGAGCCACCGGCTGCTGCAGAGCCGCATCAACGAGGCCACCGCCGAGCTGGCGCGCAAGAACCAGCAGCTGGAGGTGGCCAGCCAGGCCAAGACCCGCCTGCTGGCCGCCGCCAGCCACGACCTGCGCCAGCCGCTGCACGCGCTCACGCTGTTCTCCGACGGCCTGGCCAACGGCGAGAGCGATCCGGTGAAGCTGCAGCGCATCGGCCACATCCGCGAGTGCGTCGATTCGCTGGACCGCCTCTTCTCCGAACTGCTGAACCTGTCGCAGCTGGACGCAGGCGTGCTGCAGCCGCAGTGGATCGACTTCCCGCTCGACCGGCTCTTCGAGGAGATCAGCCGCAACTTCCGCCCCGTGGCCGAGCAGCAGGGCCTGCGGCTGGTGGTGCGCAAGACCGACGTGTGGGTGCGCTGCGACTACGTGATGCTCTCGCGCATCCTGAACAACCTGGTGTCGAACTCGCTGCGTCACACCATCGAGGGCGGCGTGCTGATCGGTGCGCGGCGGCGCGGCCGGGGCGTGCGCATCGACGTGGTCGACACCGGCGTGGGCATCGCCGCGCACCACCAGGCGCGGGTGTTCGAGGAGTTCTACCAGGTGGAGCCCGCCAGCCGGCAGGCATCGCGCGGCGCGCGCGGCATGGGGCTGGGCCTGGCCACGGTGCAGCGCCTCGCGGAGCTGCTCAACACGCGCGTGGAACTGAGCTCGAAGCTGAACAAGGGCACCTGCGTGCGGGTGCTGGTGCGCTCGGCGCCGGCCGCGCTGCCCGCGCCCGCGGCGCCGGCGGCCATCGCGGCCATCGACGAGGAGGAAGGCCTGGCGAACGTGCGCATCCTCGTGATCGACGACGAGCGCACCATCCTCGAGGGACTGACGGTGGTGCTCTCCAACTGGGGTGCCGAGGTGCTGCCCGCGCAGACCCGCGCCGAGGCGCTGGCCCTGGCCGACGGCTGGGAGCGCCCGCCCGACGTGGTCGTCAGCGACCTGCTGCTGCAGGGCGGCGACAACGGCCTGGACGTGATCGCCGCGCTGGAGCGCCATCCGCGCGGCATCGGCGCGGGCACCGCCCGCCTGCTGGTGACCGGCGAGACCAAGCCCGACCGTCTGCGCGAAGTGGCGAGCGCCGGCATCACGGTGCTCTACAAGCCGGTGTCGCCGCGCGTGCTGCGCCAGGCAATACAGGCGCAGCGCGCGGCGGCCGCGCAGGCGGCCGCCGCTTAAAGAGTTTCTCCCTGTGCGAAACACCGCGGAACCGGCTTCGCCGGGCCGCAGGTGTTGCCCCCGGAAGGGGGTTGGCGTAGCGACACGAAGTGCGCGAAGCCTGGGGGAGAGCCGAATACTCCGTCGGAGATAGGCCGAGCGGCCATTTCACCGTGGAATCCATCACGCGGGCAGGCCACTGCCGGCACTGACATAAGCCCTCCGCCTTATCGCGCGAAGCAGGGGTCGTCCTTACATTGGGTCATCGCTCCTCGCTGCGGAAGCAGTCCATGTTTGTTGCCGTGAATCCCGTCCTACCGCCCTTGCATCGAAGGCTGCGGCACGCCGCCCGCACCCTGCTGGCCGCAAGCCTTGCGTGCGCCGCGGGCGCGGCTTTCGCGGCGGCCAGCCTCACGGTGCTGATGGGCGACGACATGGCGGCCTCCTCCGAGTTCGTGCAGCGGCTGCGCGCCGACCAGGAACCCGGCGGCAGGTTCGAGCTGGTGCGCCTCGGGCCCGGTGGCACCGAGCCGCAGCCGGCGGCGGAGCAGGCCACGGACGCGGAGCGCGCCGCGAACGCCGGCGTGCGCACGCGCAGCCTGCGCGCGGCTTCTTCTCCATCTTCTTCCGCCGACGCGCCGCTCACCATGGCCGTCGGCCCCGCCGCCGCGCGCGCCGCCGTCGAGCGGCCGGGACAGGAACCGCTGGTGCTCGCGATGCTCAGCCGCCTCGAGTACGAGACCCTGAAGGCGAGCAGCCCGGCGCTCAGGCGCGCCGACCGCCGCGTGGGCGTGCTGCTGCGCGACCCGGCCATGACCGACCAGCTCGCGCTGGTCAACGCGGTGCTGCCGCAGAAGCACCGCCTGGGCGTGGTCGCCACGCCCGAGTCGGAACCGCTGGTGCGCGAGCTGCAGCGCGCCGCGCAGGGCGCGAACCCGGCCTGGGACCTGCGCGTGGAGTACGCGCCCGACGCCCGGTCGATCGCCTCCGCGCTGCGCCTGGTGGTGCCGCAGAGCGACGCGCTGCTGGTGCTGCCCGACCTGATCGGCGACAACCAGGCCGCCACGCTCTCGGTGCTGCGCGCCGCCGCGACCGCCGGCCTGCCGGTGTTCGGCGCCAGCGAGGGGCTGGTGCGCTCGGGCGGGCTGGCGGCGGCGGTCTCCACGCCATCGCAGCTGGCCCAGCAGGCCCGGCAGCTCGGCCAGAAGGTCGCGAGCGCCGGCAACGGCGGCAATGCACCGCTGGTGGAAGCCGCGACGCCCGCCACCGTGCGCGTCAACGCCACCGTGGCACGCGGACTCGGCCTGCGCCTGCCGGAGGAACGGGAACTGACCGACCGGCTCGCGGCCCCGCGATGAGCAGCGCAGCACCTCCCCACGAACAACGAGCGGCGCCCACGGCAGCGGAGGGCGCGGGCGCCTTGCCGCCGTCATCGTCGCCGTCATCGCCGCCGCCTTCGCCACCGCCTCCGCCGGCCCACACGCTCGTGCTGCGCGGCAACCTGCAGCGCGACCTGTTCCGCCTTGGCGTGGTGCCGTGCGCGGCGGTGGCGCTGGCGCTCACCGGCTGGTTCACGCACAACCGGCTGCAGACCCTGGAGGCCGCCTTCGACGCCGAGGGCCAGGCGGTGGCGAAGCAGGTGGCAGCCATGTCCGACCTGAGCCTCTACGCGGGCGACGTGCCGGCGCTGCAGAACGTGGCCAACGCGGCGCTGCGCGGCGGCCAGGTGACGCGGGTGGAGATCAGCAACAGCGCGGGCGTGTACGTCACGGCCGGGCCCAAGACGGCGTCGCTGGCGCAGCTGCGCATGTTCACCTCGCCGGTCACGCTGCGCGAGGCCTCGCGCGCCAGCGCCTTCGCGCCCGCGGGCTCCACGGCGGCAGGCGACACGCCCATCGGCCTGGTGCAGACCTTCCGCGACACCACCGCCTACACGCGCGAGCGCAGCCGTTCGCTCATTGCGGGCATCGGCATCGCACTGGTCGCGCTGATGGCGGCATGGGCCTCGGTGCGGCACATGGCGCGCACGGTGGCGCGGCCGCTGCGGCGCGTCTCGCGCACGGTCGCGGCGCTGGAGGCCGGGCATTTCGAGGTGCGCTGCGACGTGGTGGAAGGCGGCACCCGCGGCACGCACGAACTCGCCGTGCTCGCGCACGACATCGACCGGCTGGCCGAGCGGCTGCAGCGCAACCGCCAGATCAGCGAGGAGCGCGTGCGCGAAGCCACTGCCGTCGCGCTGCAGCGCATGGCCGAGGCGGAGCAGGCGGCTCTTTCACGTGCGCGCTTCCTCGCGGCCGCGAGCCACGACCTGCGCCAGCCGCTGCACGCCATGGGCCTGTTCATCGACGGCCTGCTGCCCGGCGCCACGCCCGCGCAGCGCCCGGCGGTGCTGCGGCTGCAGGAAAGCACCGAGTTCATGGGCGTGCTGCTCGACGACCTGCTCGAGATCTCGCGGCTCGACGCGCAGGTGCTGACGCCCGCCATCGCCAAGGTGCCGCTCGCGGAGCTGTTCGACCAGCTCGACGCGCAGCACGCCGCGGCCGCCGTCGAGGCCCGCGTGCGGCTGCGCTGGAGCGACCGCGGGCTGGCCGTGCGCAGCGACGCGGCGATGCTGCGGCGCATCGTCGGCAATCTCGTCACCAACGCGCTGCGCCATGCGCCCGAGGGCGGCACGGTGCTGGTGGTGGCGCGGCGCAGCGCGAGCGGCGTGCGCATCGAGGTGCGCGACAACGGCGTGGGCATCGCCCCCATCCACCAGGGCCGCATCTTCGAGGAGTTCTACCAGGTGGCGAACACCGAGCGCGACCGGCGCCGCGGCTTCGGGCTGGGGCTGGCCATCTGCGCGCGCATCGCCGCGCTGCTGGGCACGCGCATCACCGTGCGTTCCGCGCTGCAGGCGGGCAGCACCTTCGCCTTCACGCTGCCCGCGGCGCGGCTGTCCGACGTGGCGCCGCCCCAGCCGCCGCCGCTGGCCCCGGCGCCGCTGGCGGGACTGCGCTGCCTGGTGGTGGACGACGACCCCGCCATCCTCGACGGCAGCCGCGCACTGCTGGAGCAGTGGGGCTGCCAAGTCGAATGCGTGGACACCGGTGCCGAAGCCATCGCGCGGCTGGGCACCGGCGACATCCACTACGACGCCGTGCTGTGCGACCTGCAGCTCGCGGGCGACGGCGACGGGGTGGACGTGATCGACGCCGCCAAGCGGCTGCAGCCCGAGGCGCTGGCGGTGCTGGTGTCGGGCGCCACCGGGCCCGAGGTGCTGCAGCGGCTGCGCCACGGCGGCGTGATGCTGCTGACCAAGCCGGTCGCGCCGGCCAAGCTGCGCGCGCTGCTCACGACGCGGCGACAAGTCACGGTCTGACCGCGGAGCGCTTTTCTTTTTCTTCTACTTTCCGTCGTCTACGCCCGCGAGAACTGCTGGCGGTAGGCCGTGGGCGACAGCTTGAAGGCCGAGACGAAATGCTTGCGCAGCGACACCGCCGAGCCGAAGCCGGCGCCGGTGGCCACGCGCTCCACCGGATGGTCGGTGGTTTCGAGCAGCCGCTGCGCGAGCGCGAGGCGCTGGTTCTGCATCCACTGGCCGACGGTGGTGCCGGTGGATTCGCGGAAGCGCCGCGTGAAGTTGCGCCGGCTCATGAGCGCGCGCCGCGCGAGGTCGTCGAGATCGTGCTGCCGGTCGAGGTGCCGGCCCAGCCATTCGAGCAGCGGCGCGAGCCGGTCGCGCTCGGCGGCGGCGGGCACGGGCTGTTCGATGTACTGCGCCTGCCCGCCCTGCCGGTGCGGCGCCACCACCATGCGCCGCGCGGCGCGGTTGGCCGTCTCGGCGCCATGGCGCACGCGCAGCAGGTGCAGGCAGCAGTCGATGCCCGCGGCCGTGCCGGCCGAGGTGAGCACGCTGCCGTCGTCCACGTACAGCACCTCGGGCTGCAGCCTCACCTTCGGATACTGCCTGGCGAACATCGGCGCCAGCTTCCAGTGCGTGGTGGCCGGGCGGCCGTCGAGCAGGCCGGCCTCGGCCAGCACGAAGGCGCCGAGGCAGAGGCCCACCACGGTGGCGCCGCGCCGGTGCGCGGCCTGCAGCGTGCGGATGAGCTCGGGCGGCGCCGCCGAGCAGTCGTCCCGCCACGATGGCACGACCACGATCTGCGCGCGGCGAATGGCTTCGAGCCCATGCGAGACGACGAGCGCGAAGCCGGCGTTGGTGCGCAGCTCGCCGGGCCCGGGGGCGCACACCTTCACGCGGAAGCGCGGCTCGCCGGCCTCGGTGCGGTCTTCGCCGAAGACCATGCAGGGGACGGACAGGTGGAAGGGACTGATGCCGTCGAAGGCGACGACGGCGACGGTTTCGGCGGCTTGCTGCGGCATGGCCCGATCTTATCGATGAATGGCTTTCGGGCCACTGTCGCGAAACCCGCCAGAAGCGAAGAATCAGGCCATCCGAACCACCGGACAAACCGGAACAAGAGGAACCTTTCATGAGCACAGCAACCACCGCCCCGCGCCGCGCCCTCGTCGTGATCGACGTGCAGAACGAATACTTCGAAGGCGGCGGCCTGCCGATCGAGTACCCGCCCATCCTGCAGACGCTGCCCAACGTGACCAGGGCCATGGACGCCGCCCACGCCGCCGGCACGCCCGTGGTCGTGGTGCGCCACCATGCGCCCAAGGGCGCGCCCGTGTTCCAGGCCGATGCACACAACGGCCAGCTGCACCCCGAGATCGCGAAGCGGCCGCACGACCACCTCGTCACCAAGAGCTTTCCGAGCGTGTTCACCGGCACCGACTTCGCCGACTGGATCGCGCGCAACAAGATCGACACGCTGAGCGTGGCCGGCTACATGACGCAGAACTGCGACGCCTCCACCGTGTACGAGGCCATGCACCGCGGCCTGGCCGTCGAGTTCCTCTCGGACGCCAGCGGTGCGCTGCCCTACGAGAACGCGGCGGGCAAGGTCACGGCGGAGGAGATCCACCGCGTGTTCAGCGTGGTGTTCCACAGCAACTTCGCGGCAGTGACCACGACGCAGGCGTGGATCTCGGCGATGCGCGAAGGCCAGGTGATTGCGAAGGACAACGTCGTCATGTCCAACCGGCGCGCACGAGGTCTGGTGTAACCCCGCCGCTGACTAGAAATCCGCGCAGCCGTTGCGCTTCTCGGTGTCGACGCAGCTCGACAGATTGGGCCGCGAGCGCACGCGCGACCATTCGCGCGCGAGCACGTCGCCGCCCTGCGTCGCGCGGTCGCCTTCGAGCGGGCCGGTGGCGAAGCAGATCGGCGGCGGGCCGATGTTGCGGTCGTACACCCAGGTCGCGGGCAGGTCGCGCAGCGCGTCGGGGCGCGGCAGGTCGGGCACGCCACCCACGAAGAGGTTGCCCGGCACCACGTTGACCCTGTAGCCCTCCGCCGAGGTGAAGGCGCCGTTGATCGGGTACACGCCGGGCGGGCTGGCCTGCAGCGCGGGCGAGAACATGAAGCCCGCAAAGCCCGCGCCCGTGTCGCCCAGGATCAGCCCGGTCACGAGGTAGCTGAAGAGCGGATTCGGGTAGCCGAAGGGCCTGCTCGCATTGCCGATGAGCACCGTGGCCACCGGCTGCTGCGCGTAGATGAAATGGTTGGCGCCCGCCGGAATGCTCACAGCGCACAGGCCCGAGTAGGCGCAGTGGTACAGGTTGGGATACAGCCCCGATCCCGCGAGCCCGCCGCGCGTCTCGCCCACCCAGGTGTCGGCCCACACGCGCCACGGCGCGCCGGCAATGGTGTAGCCGCCGGTGTTCTGGAAGCGCGAGGCCGCCACCAGGTCGGTGCCGCCGGTGCTGCTCACGTTGGTGCCCAGCAGCAGGTCGCCGCTGAGGGTGCGCACGAACACGGTGTCGGCGGCCATCGAGTTGGCCGACACGATCTGCGGCGCATTGCCCGCCGCGTCGTAGCCGGTGACGCTCACCGAGCCGAGCTTGACCGTATCGACGTCCACGTAGCGGAAGGCGCCGGCCGCTCCGCCGCCCAGGGTGTCGGCGCTGACGTTGTTCGCCGCCTGGTCCAGCAGCACGCTGCCGCCGGTGGAGCGCGCCAGCAGGGTGCCGGCGGTGATCGGCGCGGCGGCCGTCTGCGTGATGTTGCCGCCGGAGATCAGCCCCACGGTCGATGCCGTGAGCGCGCCGCCGAGCTGGATGCCGCCGCCACCGCCGGTGTTCTGCAGCGTCAGCGCGCCGGGCACGGTGAGCGGGCCCACCACGGCGATGCTGCCGCCGTGCGCGTTGCTGCCGGCCACGATGGTGGGCGCGTCCAGCCGCGTGAACTCGTCGGCCGACACAGCGAAGCCGTTGGCCGCGGTGCCGCCGAGCGTGATGGTGCTGGCCGTGCGGTCGACCGCGTTGCCGGCGGCATCGACGCCGCCGGGGCGCAGGTTCAGCACGCTGCCGGCGCGGACGGTGCCGGTCAGCACCACTGCGTCGGTGCTGCCGTCGTTGCTTGCGCGCAGCACGACGTTGCGGTTGCCGTCGATGCGGCCCCCGGTGCCGAGCGTGATGCCCGTGCCGTTGGCCTGCGACTCGCCCGCCACGTCGATGTCGCCCGCACCCAGCGTGGTGACCAGCGCGTTGTTGGCGATCAGCACGCCGCCCGACTTGCTGCTGGACACGCCCGGCGTCACGAGGCCGCGTATGCCGATGTTGCCGTCGACACTGCGCACCGTGACGTTGCTCAGGTCGACCGCCTGCACCGCGAGCGGGCCCGTGCTCGGGTCCGTCACGCCGCTGCCGACACCCACGATGGAGATGTCGCCGCTGGTGGTGAGGATCTGGCTCGGCCCGGTGCCCGCGCCGATGCGCACGCCGGTGCCGCCGGGCGCCGTGCCGGAGATCGTCACGTCGCCGCTGCTGCTCTGGATGGTCGCGCCGCTCAGCTGCACGGTGGCGGTGAAGCCCGAGAAGGTGGGCGTGCCGCGCTTGCCCGTGATCTGCACCGCGCCGCCGGGGCCTGCGTCGCCCAGCGCGGTGGTGCGCGTATCGATCGATGTGTTGGTGATGCCGATCGCCTGGTTGCCTGTAGGGCTGGTGTCGGCCGTCATCGTGACGTCGCCGCCGTTGGTGGCGATCTTCGCGCCGCTCAGGAAGATCGCTCCGTTCTGCCCGCCCACGCCTGCGTTGAGCACCACGTTGAGCGCGCCCGAGTTGGACTGGATGGAGTTGTTGTTGAAGGCGCTGATGTTGTGCGCCGCGTCGAGCTCGAAGGTGAGCGGCGCCGAGCCCTTGCTGCGCACGATGGCCGCATCGGTGGCGAAGGTGATGTTGCCATCGGTCGCGAGGCCGCCGGTGCCCGTCGTGATCGTCACGCTGGTGCCGCCGTCCAGCGCGTTATTGATGTCGCCGTCCTGTATGGTCGAGTTCGCCAGCGGATCGAAGGGGTTGCCCGTGAGGCTGCCCGATGCGGTGCCGTGCGCGATGTTGACGTTGTAGGGGTCGATGGTCCACTTTCCCGCAGTGCCCACGGGCGCCGCGGCGTCCACGCGCAGGCCGGTCAGGTCGAAATGCGCGGCCGAGGTCTCGATGCTGCCGCCGTTGCCTCCGCTCGCGCCGCCGCGCGCCGACAGGCTGCCATAGCCACGCAGCGTGTCGCCCGCGATCACGTTGATCGTGCCGCCGTTGCCGGAAGCCGATTTCGCGTCGGCGCGCAGGCTGACCTGGTCGCTGATGGCGATGGTGTTGGTGGCGCGCACATCGATGGTGCCGGACTGGCCCGCGCCGCCCGCGTCGACGGTGGTCACGTCGTCGAACGAATCGAGCACCAGCACGTTGCGCCCGGCGAGGCTGACGGTGCCGCCCGCGCCGGTGCTGCTCGACGCATCGAGCACCGGCAGGAAGACGGTGCCCGAGGGCACGTCGCGCACGTTCACGCGCCCCACGCGCACGTCGCCGCCGCGCCCGTCGATCGCGATGCGCCCGCCCTCGGCGCGCACGGTGCCGCCGGCCTCCATCGCGAGTGCCACCGCCGATGCGTCGTCGCCGATGGTCGCGGCGCCGCCGTCCACAGTGAAGCTCTTGCCGCCCGCCGTGCCCGAGATCGATATGTCGCGCCCCTTGCCGGCCGTGATGCTGCCGCCGAAGATGGTCACGCCGTTGCCGGCGGCGTAGGCCACGCCGGCGCCGCCGTTGGCGGCCGATGCCGAGGTAAGGAAGGCGCTGTTCGCCGTGAGGCCCTGCATGTCGCCGCCGGTGCCGTCGATGGCCACGCGCCCGCCGGAGTCGATGGTCACGCCGCGCATCGAGATGCCGCCGACGTTGCTCGTCGTCACGTCGGGGAAGGAGCTGTCGACGAAGTCCACCGTGCCGCCGTACACCGCCGCGGGGTCGGTGGCGGTCCAGCTGCGCGAGCTGCCGGTGATGCTCACGTCGCCCGTGCCGGTGCGCAGCACCGTGCTGTTGCCCTCGGTGTTGTCGAGCAGCACGCCACCCGCGCCGATGCCGCCCACGCCGGTGATGGCGATGTTGCCGCCACCGGTGGTCAGGTTGGTGCCCGAGACCTGCACGCCATCGGAGCTCACGTAGTAGCTCGGGTCGCCGGCCGAGGTGCTGGTGCCCTGCCCGCGCAGCGTGATGGAGCCGCTGCCGCCGCAGCTGCCGGAGGCCATCGCGCAAGTGTTCAGCGAGCTGTCGAACAGCGAGACGCCCGCGCGCCCGACATTCGGGCCGCCGTCGGTGGGCGCGATGCCGCCGACCGCGTAGCCGTTGGCCGCATCGCCCTGGCCGTAGAAGCGGATGTTGCCGCCGTTGGTGGCGATGCTCGCGTTGTTGAGCTCGATCACGCCGCCGTCGGAGCCGCCGGTCGCATTGGCGTCGAAGTCGACGTGCAGCGCGCCGCTTTCCGAGCGGATCGACGAGCCGCTGGACATGCGGACGTCGCGCAGCGAATCGACCGTGAGGCGCGCGTCGCGTCCCTCGGTCTTGACGATGCTCGCGTTGTCCTGGAACACCACGTCGTTCGACTCGCCGTCGTTGGATCCGGTGCGCAGCTTCACGTCGGTGGCGCGGCCCAGCGCGCTGCCGATGGCGGTGGAGCTCACGCGCGTGTCGGCCGTGTTCAGGCCGTAGTTGTCCGGGTCGTAGACAGGCACCGTGTTGTCCACGTTGAGCGTGCCCTTCGAGTCGACCACCCAGGCGCCGTTGGCGCCGTTCGCGCCGCCCGCCGCGTCGATCTGCGCGAGCTCCGTCACCTCGACCTGCCGGGCCGCGGTGGTGATGGTGCCGCCCGCGCCGCTGCCCGCGCCGCGCGCCTGGATCTGGCCGGAGACGTGCGTGTAGTCGGCGCTCAGACCCACCGTGCCGCCCTGCCCGTTCGCGCCGGTGGCGTTGCTTCGCAGCGCCGAGTCGGGCGACATGCTCACTGCCGCGTTGCCCGTCACCTGGATGCTGCCGCCGTTGCTGCCGCTGGCGTCCGCCGTCAGCCCCGACAGGCGCACGTAGTCGGCGCTCGCGGTGATCGAGCCGCCGGCCACGCCGGCTTCGGAGCCGGTCGCGTCGATGGTGCCGCCCAGCAGCATCTCGTTGGAGCGCGCGGCCGACTGGCCGCCGTCGAGCACGATCTCGCCGTTGCGCGAGGTCAGCGAACGTGCGCGGATCACGCCGGTCTGGCTCACCACCAGCTGGCGCGCGTCCACGTCGGCCGCGGCGGCCATGAGCACGACGCGGCCGCCGTCGGCCGTGACGCTGCCGGTGTTCATCAGCTGCGCGGTCGTGGTCTTGTCGGTGGCCTGCAGGTCGGCGAGCTTGAAGGTGGTCTGCCCGTCCAGCGGCACCTTGAATGTGGTGAGGCCGTCGCCATCGAAGTCCAGGTTCATCGTGAGCTTGCTGGCCGACACAAGGCCCACCGATCCGCGCGCGACGTTGATCTCGCCGTCGTTGCGCACCGAACCGCCCACCAGCGCCACCGTGCCGCCCGGCGAGGCCGTGATCGACGCGCCCTGCTCCAGCCGCACCTGCGCCATGCTGTTCGCCGGCCCCACGAAGACCAGCTGCTCGCTCTTGTCGAAGGCCTTGTTCTCCGAGCCCGCGGGCATGAAGTTGCTGTTGGCGATGTCCAGCGTGGAAGCCACCAGCCCGCCCACGTTGACCGAAGAGCCGTTGCCGAACACGATGCCGCTCGGATTGATGAGGAACACACTGCCGCCCGGCAGGTTCGGGTTGCCGATCAGCGATGTCCTCAGCGTGCCGTCGATGCGCGATGCCTGGATGGTCACACCGTCGCCCACCACGCGGTTGAGCAGCACCGCGCGCGTGCTCGGCTGCGCGATGTTGACCGTGCCGCCCGTGCCGATGGAGAAGGTCTGCCAGCTGGCGATGCCGCGCAGCGACGGCTGTGTGATGCTCATCACGCTGCCGCTCTGCGTCATCGTGACGCCGCCGGCGATGGACGTGAAGCCCGTGGGCAGCACCTGCGCCATGGCAGGTGCTGCTCCTGCGCAGATCAGCGACAGCGCGAGCGGACGCAGCCGAAGCCGCCGTTGTGTGAATCGGTTGCGTTGCTTCATGGTCAGAACGCCTTGATGAGCTGCACGAAAAGGCGCGGGTTGCGCCCGCCGCCATCGGTCTGCGCCGGCGGCGTGCCTGCGCGCCAGGCCAGCGTCGCATTGATCGAGAAATTGCCCGGGCGCGACCAGCTCAGGCCCACGCCGTAGCCGCGCAGGCTGTGGCTGTTGACGCCGTCGTAGGGCGTCGGGTTGCGCACGATCTTTCCGTGCGCGGCGTCGTAGAACAGGAAGGGCGTGAGCTCCTCGTTGAGCGACCAGCGCCATTCGACGGTGCCGATCACGCCCTGGTCCACCAGCAGTTCGCCCGAGGGGTACGCACGCACCGCGCGCGCACCGCCGAGCGCGAGCTTCTCGGACGCGTCGAGGTTCTTGCTGGCCCACTGGCCACCGATCGACAGGTACAGCGAATGGCGCGGCACGATGGCCTGCAGGCGCGAGAGCTGGAAGCTCAGCTTGGTGAAGCCGCCTTCGGTGCGGTGGCCGGTGATGCCGCGGTCGAAGTCGCGGCTCTCCGGGTCGCGGATGGAAAGGTTGCCGTGGTACAGCGTGCCGGAACTGGCCCAGTAGCCGCCGCCGAGCAGCTCGTCGCGGCGCTCCCAGGTCCAGCCCAGGCTCAGGCCGTTGACGCGCTTCTTCGAATTGAAGTCGGCCGCGCGCAGTTCGTCGGTGAGGTCCTTCACGTCCACGCCCAGGCGCAGGAAGAGGTTCTGCTGCCGCTGGCGGATCACCGGGTAGCTCAGCGAGAAGTCGAGCACGTTGGCGCGCCCGCGCGCGTCGAGGTCGGCGAACTGCCCGCCCAGCTCGTAGCTCACGCGCGACAGGCCCACGCCCGCGCGCAGCCCGCTGGTGCCGATGGGCGCCTCGTAGGCGATGCGGCCGAACTGCAGCGCGTTGCTGTTGGACACCATCACCCGCATGTCGAGGTTGTCGCCGATGCCGAAGGGGCTGAGCCAGCGCGCGGTGCCGCCTACGCGGTAGCGGCCCGATTCCCTGGTGCCGTGGTTGTCGCCCTCGGCGGTGAAGGCCCAGCGCGGCGCGGCGGTCACTTCCACCGCGAGGTCGGTGGTACCGGGCTGCGTGCCCTCCTGCAGGCCCGAGGACACCTTGACGCCCGGCTGGTCGGACAGCAGCAGCATCGCGCGCTCGTAGTCCGGCGCGCTCACGGCGGCACCCGGCTGCAGCGGCGCGAGGAAGCCGCGCACGCGCGACTCGGCGATGGGCGCATCGGGCGCCACGGTCACGTCGACCTTGCCCAGGCGGCCCTCGATCACGCTGATCTCGACGATGCCGTCGCGCACCGTCTGCACCGGCACCACGGCCTGCGCGAGGAAGTACCCGCGCTCCTTGTAGCGCGCGGTGATGGCCTTGGCGAGCTCTTCCAGGTCGGCGAGCGTCACGTCGCGGCCGATGTAGGGGCCGGTGATGGCCTGCAGCTCCTCGTTGCTCAGCGCCTTCACACCGTTCAGGCGCAAGTCGTTGAGCTTGAAGGCCGCTCCGGCAGCGCCACCCGTGTTGCGCGGCGGCGCGGGCAGGCTCTGTGGAGCGACGGCGCCTGTGGGCGCCTGGGCGATCGGCCGGTCGCAGCTGCCGCAAGGGTCCGCGGTCGGCAGCAGTTCGGTGGTGTTGCCGTCCGCTTCGGCTGCGTGCGTGCGCTGGGCTGCAACGAGCAGCGTGGCACCGACCAGGGCCGTGACTGCAAAAGCGATCGGCGTGATCGACGTGATCGACATGGGGCGTTGGCAGGTTTTCATGTCAGTTGCCCACCGTCAGACGCCAGTTGCCGATCAGGTTGAACGGCGCCCAGAAGAAGGGATGGGACATCTTGGGATCCTTCAGCACCGCGAGCTGCCCGGCCTGCATGGCCTTCTGGATGTCGCGGCCCTTCGAGAGCTCGCCGTAGAGCGTGCCCATGAGCACCGCGGTGGCGTCGTCCGACACCGGCCACAGCGACGCGATCAGGCTGGAGCTGCCGGCAGAAAGAAAGGAACGCGTGAAGCCCAGCACCTCGTCGCCCTGCGCGATGCGCCCCAGGCCCGATTCGCAGGCCGAGAGCGTGACCAGCGCGGTGCCGTCCATCGGCAGCCCGAGGATCTCGTGCGCCTCCAGGAAGTTCTGCTTGCCGCCCTCGTTGGCCAGCAGGATGCGCGAATAGAGCGGATCGACCGCATCGGCCTCGGCATGCGCCGCCACGTGCATCAGCGGCGAGCGCGCGGCCACGTCGCGGAACTGCGTCTTGGTGGCGGCCGCGCCCATGTACAGCGTGTTGCGCGGGAAGAGCCGCGCGAGCTGCTTCACCTCGGTCTCGGCGCCGGGCAGGTCGTACTTGTCCTCGATGCGCGGATTGCCGAAGGCGGTGAGCGAGGCGTTCACGCGCGGCGTGCGCTGCGCGAGCTGCACCGCGATGCTCATGGAAGGCGCCACCGCCACAGGATGCGTCTCGATGATGTAGCGGCCGTCCAGCCGCAGCGCCTGGAACGGCAGGTAGTGCAGCGGCCCGTGCGGCACCACCACCAGACGCTGGCCCGGCGCAAGGCCCAGTGGCCCGAGCAGTGCGGCGCCCAGCTTGTCGGCGTTGGTGATGGCGGTGCGCCGGCCGCGCACGATGGAATTGCGGAAGGTCTCGACCAGCTCGTTGAGCTCGTCGCGCTTCACCGCCACGGTCTTCTCCACGATGCTGTCCGGCCCCACCACCCACACCACGAGGCGGTCGGGCAGCGAATGGAACTGCACCACGCGCTCATCGGCCGCCAGCGTGCGCTGCAGCGTGGCGAGGTCGACTGTGTTGGCGGCCTGCTCGTTGATCTTCGCGCGGCCGCGCACCGCGTCGAGCAGCGCGCGCGAGCGGCTGTGCTCGCTCACCTCGAAGGCCTGGCGCGCATCGCCCGCGTCGCTGTAGATGGACACGCCGCGCTCGAACACCGTCTGCAGGTCCGAGAACAGGCCCATCTTGAATTCCTCGCTGCGAAAGCGCGCGCGCACCTTGTCGACGTCGCCCAGCGCGCGGCCCACGGCCTCGGCGGCGGCCTGCTTCTGGCCCAGCGCGAGTTCGCTTCTCGCCACGCCGTCCCAGGCCCAGAGGCGGTAGTACTCGGTGTCGGCGCCCACCTGCCGCGCGGTGAGCGCGCGGTAGGCATCGCGCGCCTCGGCGGGTTTGTTCTCGGCCAGCAGCAGCCGGGCGCGGGTGCGGTCGAGCTGCGCGGTGAGCGGGGCGTCCTTCGGCGGGGCCATGGTGCCGAGCACCTCGCGCGCCCGCGCCGGATCGCCCGATTCGATCAGCGCATTGACCAGCGATGCCTGCACCAGCGGCGCATAGCGCTGCGAGCTGTTGGCCAGCGCCTCGTCATAGCTGAGCACCGCGCCGGAATAGTCGCCGCGTCGCGATCGCACGTCGCCGATCACCTTCTGCACCGGGCCGACCACCAGCTTGGGGTCGCGCGCCTGGTGCCTGAGCGCCTCGCGCGCGAACTCCTCGGCCTTCTCGAGCTGGCCCGAGTAGCTGTAGACGATGGCCAGGTCGCGGTTGGCCATGGCCATGAGGTTCGGATCGTTGGTCGCGTTGGCCAGGTGCAGCGCCTTGCTCGCGGCGCGCACGCTCTGGCGGAACTCGCCCGCCTCGGCCAGCGCGACGGCCTGGCTGCAGTATTGATAGCCCGAGAGCTTGACCGAGTCCTGCCCGTAGAGCACCGCGCCTTCGCTGGTCAGCGCCAGCAGCGTGTCGGTGTCCGCGAGGCGGGCCTGCTCGGCCTTGCTGGCGGCGGCTTCGGCGCTCGGCGCCTGCTGCGCCGCTGCCGGAAGGCAGTAGCCCGCCAGAAGAATGCCGGCCAGACCGAGCGCACCTGCGATGCCAGCACGACGACGTGCAGGGCGCCCCCATCCCCATCTCGAAAACCACGCCATTGGACCCCCGCGTCTGGCCCTGTGGGCCCGCCGCGGCGGACCATCGACGTCGCGGGAGTGCGCGCCGTTCAGGCCTCGGGGGGAAAGTCCAGGAGGGGCCCCCAGCCGCGCCTATTCGCAATACGGTCTAGGGCTAAAGAACTAACCATCAGTCGGCATGCCGCCGAAGGACGAGCCCTGCGCATTCGGTCACGGCATACCGCAGATCTTGCGATGGCGCCCCGCGCCGGACACATCGGCTTACATAATGCGCGCCTCAGAGCCCGCACCTGAACAGCGGGCCGAACCAGGGAGTTCCATGTCAGATCATCGTCGTCGGGCGCCTGCCAGCGCCCACGCATACGCATGAAGCCGCGCGTCGAAATCGCGGCCCCACCGGGCGATGCGTCGAGGCTCCACCGCAGGTCCAGCCTGTGCGTGGCGGGTTGCGGCCAGGCCGTGGAATGCGGACCGCTCGGCTGGTGGCCGTGCTGTTCGAAGGCCTGCCTGAAGGAGTGGACGAGCCGGCCGCCGGCCGCGCCTCCCGAACGCATCGAGTGGCCGCCGCGGCAGGCTGCCGGCAGCACGTAGCCGCCGGCGGCGACAAGACCGCTCAGGCCGGCACGGCGTCGATGTTCGCGCGGTCCCAGTGCCGGTGCTTCGCGATGGCCGCGGCAAAGCGCTGCGCGATCTCCGTGGCGCTGGAGCTGTCGCCCAGGTTGGTGACCGGCGTCGCGGCCACCACCACGCCGGCGGGTGCGTCCTCGGGCGAGGTCTGCTCGTCGATGCCGAGCGTGGACAGCAGCCGCGCGCCCTCGCCCACCGTGCAGATCGCCTTGCAGTGCTTGTAGGCCTCCAGCACGAAGTGCACCGCGTCGCCCATGCCCGAGAGCGCCGCAGCGCCCTCGGCACCGGCGGGCACGAGCACCGCGTCGAACATCACCGAGGGCGTGTTGGCGAAGGTGGCGTCCACCTCGATCTGGCGCCTGGATGCGCTCGCCACGGTGCCCAGGCGCGGGCCCACCACCTTGCAGCGCGCGCCGGCCTGCTCGAGCGCGTCGCGTATGGGCTTGAGCGAGGCGGAGTCGACGCCGTCGGCCACGATGATCGCGACCTTGCGCGTGCGCACCGAGCCGTCGCCGGTGTCGGCCATGCTCAGCGCGGGCGACTCCTCGATGGGCAGCGCGATGCGGTGGTCGCGAAAGCCCGCGCGGCCGGCCGCCGCCTTGGCATCGGGTTCGCCGATGCCCAGCGGCTCGGCCACGCGGCGCGCGAGCTTCTCGTCCACGTGCGCGAGGTTGTCGACCATGCGCTGGCGGATGGCCGGCACCTCCAGCTTCGACAGCTCGAAGCGGAAGGCCGCGACGATGTGCTCCTTCTCTGCCGCGCTCTGGCTCTCGAAGAACAGGCGCGCCTGCGTGAAGTGGTCGTCGAACGAAGCGCTGCGCCGCCGCACCTTGGGCGGATGGATCTCCTCGGGGAACGACTGGAAGCCGTGGCTGCCGCCGTCCACGCGGAACTCGGTGCCGCTGCCCAGCGTATTGGGCTCGTAGGCCACCTGGCCGCGCGCGATGGTCTGGCGGTGCATGCCGTCGCGCTGGAAGTTGTGGAAGGGGCACACGGCCTTGTTGATGGGCAGTTCGTGGAAGTTGGCGCCGCCCAGGCGCGAGATCTGCGTGTCGGTGTACGAGAAGAGGCGCCCCTGCAGCAGCGGGTCGTTCGTGAAGTCGATGCCGGGCACGAGGTGGCCGGGGTGGAAGGCCACCTGCTCGGTCTCGGCGAAGAAGTTGTCGGGGTTGCGGTTGAGCACCAGCCGGCCGATCTTCTGCACCGGCACCATCTCCTCGGGGATGAGCTTGGTGGGGTCGAGCAGGTCGAAGCCCAGCGAGTGTTCCTTGTCCTGCGGTATCAGCTGCACGCCGAGCTCCCACTCCGGGAAGTCGCCGTTCTCGATGGCCTCCCACAGGTCGCGGCGGTGGAAGTCGGGGTCCTTGCCGGCGATCTTCTGCGCCTCGTCCCAGGCGAGGCCGTGCACGCCGAGCTTGGGCTTCCAGTGGAACTTCACGAAGTGGCTCTCGCCGCGGCTGTTGATGAAGCGGAAGGTGTGCACGCCGAAGCCTTCCATCATGCGCAGGCTGCGCGGGATGGCGCGGTCGCTCATCGCCCACATCAGCATGTGCGTGCTCTCGGGCATCAGCGAGACGAAGTCCCAGAAGGTGTCGTGCGCGCTCGCGGCCTGCGGCATCTCGTGGTGCGGCTCGGGCTTGACGGCGTGGATCAGGTCGGGGAACTTGATCGCGTCCTGGATGAAGAACACCGGGATGTTGTTGCCCACGAGGTCGTAGTTGCCCTCGCGGGTGTAGAACTTGACGGCGAAGCCGCGCACGTCGCGCACCGTGTCGGCCGAGCCGCGCGAGCCGGCCACGGTGGAGAAGCGCACGAAGACAGGCGTCTTGGCCTCCGGGTCCTGCAGGAAGTCGGCGCAGGTGAACTGCGACATCGACTTGTAGACCTGGAAGTAGCCGTGCGCCGCCGATCCGCGCGCATGCACCGCGCGCTCCGGAATGCGCTCGTGGTCGAAGTGCGTGATCTTCTCGCGCAGGATGAAGTCTTCGAGCAGCGTAGGACCGCGCGCGCCGGCCTTCAGCGAGTTGTGGTTGTCCGGGAGCTGCAGGCCCTGGTTGGTGGTGAGGGTCGTCGGGTGCTCGACGGTGAAACCCTCCAGTTGCTGCTGCTTGGGATTGGCGGCGTCGCCGGCGCCGGCCTTCGCGGCGCCGGCGCGGCGGCCCGCGGCGGCCCTGTTCTGAGGTGACATCGTGGACTTGCCAGGATCTTTCATTGGTGAAGGTTCGTGAGAGGAAAAAGGGGCCTCGTCAGCCTGCCTCGCCGTTGTCGAGGAACATGTCGAGCACGTTCACCACGGCAATGAGGCAGATGCAGCTGGCGACGGCGGCCACGCCCCACATGAGGATCTCGTCGCCCCAGGTGGTGGTGAACGAATCGAAAAGTGTTGAAAACTCCATGATTTCCCCTCCGGATTGCGCCCCTCTGATGGCGGATGAACTTGCAGGAATCCGAAGGTTATGTTTTGCAACGCCCGCGCACCGTAGTGGCGCCCCTTCCACCTTTGTGGGAGAAAACGCGTGGGCGCGGTAGGCGCGCGCCGACACCGCATCGCGCCCGCCTACGACGCTTCGCGGGCGCGGCCCGTGGAAGCCGCGTGCGCGGCTGCATAGCATGGAGCGACCATGTTGATCAGAATCGGCTTCGACATCGAACTGCAGGTGACGGCACCCACGGCGCTGATCCACATGCTGCAGGTACACCCCTCGCGCGCCCGGGACCTGCAAGGCGGCGAGAACCTCGTGCTCAGCCCCTCGCTGCACACCGACCACTACCTCGACAGCTTCGGCAACCGTTGCGCGCGCGTGCGCATACCGCCGGATGTGGAGAGCGTGCGCCTGCGCAACCAGGCGCTGGTGTACGACACCGGCCAGCCCGACCCGGTCGACTACGGCGCCCGCCAGCACGCCACCGCCGACCTGCCGGTGGAGACGCTGCCCTTCCTGCTGCCCAGCCGCTACTGCGAGGTCGACAGCGAGCTGCTGCAGTTCGCCTGGGACAGCTTCTCGCACGCGGCGCCCGGCTGGCCGCGGGTGCAGGCGATCTGCGACTTCGTGCACCGGCACCTTCGCTTCGACTACGGCAACGCCCGGCCCACGCGCACCGCGCTCGAGGGGTTTCGCGAAGGCACCGGCGTGTGCCGCGACTTCACGCACCTGGCGATCACGCTGTGCCGCGCCATGAACGTTCCGGCGCGCTACGTGACGGGCTACCTGGGCGACATCGGCGTGCCGCCAGCGCCCTATCCGATGGACTTCAGCGCATGGTTCGAGGTCTACCTGGGCGAGCGCTGGCACACCTTCGACGCGCGGCACAACACGCCGCGCATCGGCCGCATCGTGATCGCGCGCGGTCGCGACGCGGCGGACGTGCCGATCACCATGGTTTTCGGGGCGAACACGCTGAAGCGCTTCGAGGTGACGACGGAGGAGGCGCTCGGCTGAGGAGCGACCGGCTGAAGAGCGAGCGGCAGCCTCAGCCCGGCTCGTAGCCCAGCAGCTTCATCGCTGCCTTGAGGCTCCTGCGGCTGCGCTCCATGCCGGCCCAGGGCTTGTTGCCGATCTCGAAGCGCTCCGCCACGTTGGCGACGGTCCATTGCGCCGGACCGGCGAGCGAGGGCAGCTCGTCCCAGTCGAGCGGTACCGACACGCCCAGCCCCGGACGCGAGCGCGCCGACCATGCGCTCACGGTGGTGGCGCCGAAGCCGTTGCGCAGGTAGTCGACGAAGACCTTGCCCACGCGGTTGCGCGGCCCGCTCTTGGCGACGAAGCGCGCCGGAATGGTCTGCGCAAGGTGCGCCACCACGGCCTGCGAGAAGCCCTTGACGGTGTCCCAGTCGTACTGCCGGCGCACCGGCACCACCACGTGCAGCCCCTTGCCGCCGCTGGTCTTCAGGAAGGCGGGCAGGTCCAGCTCGTCGAGCAGCGTGCGCACCAGCATCGCGGCCTCCTGGATCTGCGGCCATTGCACGCCCTCGCCCGGGTCGAGGTCGAAGGTCATGCGGTCGGGCCTGCCGATGTCGCTGGAGGTGGCGTTCCAGGTGTGCAGCTCGATCACGTTCATCTGCGCCGCGCCGAGCAGCCCTTCCTTCCTGTCGATCTGCAGCAGCGGCTCGTGGCCCGGGTCGAGCGCGGGGTCGAGCTGGTTCACGCCGGGAATCTCGCGCGCCTGCAGGTGCTTCTGGAAGAACAACTCGCCGCCCACGCCGTCGGGCGCGCGCACCAGCGACACCGGCCGGCCGCGCAGGTGCGGCAGCATGAGCTTCGACACGCTGTCGTAGTAGGCGGCGAGCTCGCCCTTGGTAAGCCCGCTGTGCTTGTCGATCACGCGGTCGGCGTGGGTGATCTTCTGTGCCATGGACTTGCTTCTTCCTCCTGCGTTGCGGGTGCCGCTGCCGGCGCTTTCGCTCTTCACGGGAACCTTGGCCGCCTGCGCCTCGATCGTGCGCACGCGCTGCGGCTGCTCCCGCCGGATCTCGCGCGCCGGCTTGTCGCTGCGCAGGCCCTGGAAGACGGCCTGGCGCACGCGATGCTCGCGCGTCCATTCGCCGAAGGAAACCTCGGCCACCAGCGAGGGCTTGACCCACTGGGCCTTCACGCCGCGCGGCACGGGCTCGAAGGGACAGTCGTCGGTGGCCAGCCGGTCGAGCTTGGCCTTGATGTCGGCGAGGCGGCTCGCGTCGAAGCCCGTGCCCACGTTGCCGCAGTAGCGCAGCCGCCCGCCGTCTTCGTCGTACACCCCGAGCAGCAGGGCGCCGAAGCCGGCGCGCGTGCCCTTGGGCGCGGTGTAGCCGCCGATCACGAACTCCTGGCGCTGCTGGTTCTTGAGCTTGATCCAGTCGGGCGAGCGGCGCGATACGTAGGGCGAGCCCTTGCGCTTGGCCACGATGCCCTCGAAGCCGATGCGCGCGGAGGACGCGAGCAGGTCGCGCGGCGAGGCGTCGAAGGCTTCGCTCAGGCGCAGCTGCGGCGAGGGCGGGCGGCCGGCCAGCACCGCGGCGAGCCTCTCGCGGCGCTCCTCGACGGGCAGGTCGCGCAGGTCCTCGCCGTCGAGAAAGGGCGCGTCGAAGAGCCAGTAGACGATGGACGAGGTGGCGCCGCGGTCGAAGGCGTTCTGCAGCGCCTGGAAGTCGGGCGCGCCGTTGGGGCCGTCGACCGTGATCTCGCCGTCGAGCCAGGCCGAGCGGATGCCCAGCCCGGAGAGAGCCTCGACGAGCGCGGGCAGCTTCGCGCTCCAGTCGTGCCCGTTGCGGGTGAAGCAGTGGACCTTGCCCTTCTCGTCGATGCGCGCCAGCAGGCGGTAGCCGTCGAACTTGAGCTCGTAGAGCCAGTCGGCCGGCGCTGAGGGTGGAGACGACGCGAGGGTGGCGAGCTGGGGTTCGAGGGCGGCGGGCAGCACGGCTTTCTTCTCTTCTTCTTCCGAGGGGCCTCCTTCTTCGACGGCGTGCTGCTTGCCGCCTTCGCCTTCTTCCTCGGCGCCTGTCCCACCTCGTCGACGCCCAGGCCGGTGATCACGCTCGCGGGTTCTTCTTCCACCACGTCGTAGTCATCGAGCGCACGGGCCTCGCCGTCGCGCTCCTTGATGAGCAGCCAGGGCTCGTGCGATTCGTCGCCCTTGCCGTGCATGCGCACAAGTGTCCAGTGCCCGTGCAGCTTCTCGCCGCACAGCTCGAACTTGAGCTTGCCGGCCGCGAGCGCCTTGCGCGCATCGCCTTCGGGCAGCCAGTCGCCGCGGTCCCAGACGATGACGGTGCCTGCGCCGTACTGCTTCGGCGGAATGGTGCCCTCGAAATCGGCGTACGAGATGGGGTGGTCTTCGACGTGCACCGCCATGCGCTTCACGCCGGGGTCGAGGCAGGGGCCCTTGGGCACGGCCCAGCTCTTGAGCGTGCCGTCGAGCTCCAGCCTGAAGTCGTAGTGCAGATGGCTCGCGTGGTGCTTCTGGATGACGAAGCCCAGCGCGCCCTTGCCGGGCCGGCCGCCGGCCTTGGGTTCCGGCGTGCGGGAGAAGTCGCGCTTGCCGTGATAGCGCGCGAGCGCCTTTGCGGAGGATGAAGACGATGCGGTGCGTGCCATGGTGTCCGGTCCTGCGCGGATCAGGCGGCGCGGCGGTGACGGGCCGCGGTGCCGGCACTCTTCTTAGCGGCGGCACTGCGCTTCTTCGCGGCGGGTTGCCTGAGCCGCCTGGGTTGAGGCTCTTCCTCGGCATCCTCGTCGGCGTCGGTATCTTCGTCCTTCGGCCTGCCGCCACCGCCGCCGCCCTTGCGCAGGCTGCGCTTGAGCAGTTCGGTCAGGTCGATGACCTTGGCGCCGCGGCCTTCGGTTGCCTGTTCGCCCTCCTCGGGTTCGGGCTGGGTGACGGTCTCGGTCTGGCCGGCCTTCACCTTCCTGTCGACCAGGCGCAGGATCTCGTCCTTGAACTCGTCGCGGAATTCGTCGGGGTCCCAGTCGGCGCTCATGTCCTCGACCAGTTCCTTCGCCATCTCGAGCTCGCGCGGGCGCAGGCCGGCCTTCTTCACGTCTTCGGAGGGCAGCGGCAGGTCGGTCCAGGGGCGGATATCGGCGCCCCAGCGCAGCAGGTTCAGCACGAGGCCGGGGCCCACGGGCACCAGCGCCGCCAGGTGCTGCTTGGTCTGGATCACGACGCGGGCCACGCCCACGCGCCCGCTGCGCTGCAGGGTCTCGCGCAGCAGCGCATACACCTTGGCGCCGCGGTTGATGGGCGCCACGTAATAGGGGCGCTCCAGGTACACGAAGGGAATGCCGTTGGCCGGCACGAAGCTCTCGATCTCGATGGTCTGGGTGGTCTTCGGGTAGGCGGCGGCGATCTCCTTGTCGCTGAGCACGACGTACTCGCCGCTCTCGTACTCGACGCCCTTCACGATCTGCTCGCGCGCGATCTCCTTGCCGGTCTTCTTGTTGATGCGCTTGTAGCCGACCGGGTCCATGGTCCGCTTGTCGAGCCAGTCGAAGTCGATGCCGTGGTCGGTGGTGGCCGAGTAGAGCGCCACCGGGATGTGGACGAGGCCGAAGCTGATCGCGCCCTTCCACAGGACGCGCGGCGCGGGTGCTTTCTTGGTGACGGGCATGTGCACACTCCTTCACCCTTGAATTTGCGCTGCGCCGCGCCGCGCGATGTAGGAACGCGGCCCCAGGCGCCGTCAGGCCGCGCCGGTGCCGTCGGTTGGGCCGGCCACCGGCCCCAGCTGGCGCTCGCTCGGGCGCGCGAAGTAGAACCACTCGGCGCCCGGCAGCGCCATCGCGTTGGGGAACACGATGAAGCCGTCGTCGGGCGCGCTCAGCAGCGTGCCGTCGTGGCGCATGCCGATGGGCTCGCCGCGCTGCACTTCGTCGAAGGTGGCCCAGTCGCGCACGAAGCTGTCTTCCTCGTGCAGACGGTCGGTCACGCTGGCCAGGCGCAGCAGCTTGGGCGGCTGCGCGGGGCCGCCGGAGAGCCCCTCGGGCAGCTCGGCCATGCCCAGCAGCGCCAGCGTGCGGCGGATGGCGCGCCACGCCACCTCGGGCGCCTGCGGGTCGAGGTGCTGGCCGCATTCGAGGGTGACGCCGTAGCCGCCGCGGCTGCGGATGAATTCGTTGGTGCCCCGGCCGAAGTCGAGCTCGGCCTCGCTGGCCGGCGCGCCCCCCGCGCGCTGCGCGATGCCGGCGGCGTAGATGTCGAGCCAGCCTTCCACCACGATGGGCGTGCCGATGTGCAGCGCGAGCTGGCCTTCCTCGTACGAGCGGGCGAAGGGCTCCAGCGTGCCGGTGTTGTCGCGCGGACCGATCATCGCGAAGGCCTCGCCTTCGCTCTGGAAGGAGTGCAGGTCCAAGAGCACCTCGTGGCGTTCGATGATCGGGGCCAGCACGTTGGTCACGCGGGCTTCGTAGTCGGCGGGGGACTCGGTCGGGCGGAACAGGCGGTTGAGGTTGCGCTCGCCCTCGCGCTGCAGGCGCCTGCGCGCCAGCGGATTGGCCACCGGCACCATGGTCAGCTCGCCGCGCAGCAGCCGCAGCGAGCCGGCCTCGAACTCGCCCAGCACGCGCTCGATGCCCAGGGTGCCGGAGATCTCGTCGCCATGCACGCCGCCCATCACGAGCAGGCGGGGACCGGGGTTGAGCGAGGCGAACGAATGGATGCGCAGGCTGTCGGTGGCCGCGCCGGCGAAAGGATCGGAAGACATCCGGGGATTATTGCGGAGCCCTTTCCCTGCACGCAAAGGCGCTATTCGTTTCATAGCACCAGCGGCCGGGAAGCCGCGCCGAGGAGCCGCCTACAGGGGCTGCCTCGCCTGTCCTACCGGGCCGGCGGCGCTGGCGGGGCAGGCTCGATCGCTGTCAAAGGAATGCATAGGAGTGCATGCATGAACAGCAAGAGCAAGGCCGTCAAGGCACAGCCCGCCGATCCGCTGAAGAAGGATGACGGCGGTGGCAACACCAAGGTGGAGCAAGGCGGGGAATCGTCGCCGCGCCTGCCGCACGAGCGCGACCAGTCGTCCGACAGCCAGCAAACGCAGGAGGGCCGTCCGCCCGACGTGGGCCGCAAGGCCCATGACGACGTGGAGCGCGGGCTGGTCGACACCGACCGCGGCCCGGTGACGGACCGCGTCTACAACGACAAGGTCAGGCGCTGACGACGCCAGCGAGCTGCCTGCGCATCTCGGAGATGACGGCGCCGTAGTCCTTGGCGTTGAAGATCGCGCTGCCGGCCACGAAGGTGTCGGCGCCGGCCGAGGCCACGCGCGCGATGTTGTCGGCCTTGATGCCGCCGTCCACTTCCAGGCGGATGTCGCGCCCGCTCTGCTCGATGCGCTTGCGCGCCTGCTCGATCTTGCGCAGGGCCGAGTCGATGAAGCTCTGGCCGCCGAAACCGGGGTTGACGCTCATGATCAGGATGAGATCGATGTCGTCGATGGCCCAGTCCAGCGCCTCCAGGCCCAGCCCGGGGTTGAACACCAGCCCGGCCTTGCAGCCGGCCGCCTTGATCGCCTGGATGCTGCGGTGCGTGTGGGGCGAGGCGTCGGGGTGGAAGCTGATGTAGTCGGCGCCCGCTTGCGCGAAAGAGGCCGCCAGTGCGTCGACCGGCTGGATCATGAGATGCACGTCGATCGGCACCGGCGTGCCGTCCGCCGTCTTGGCGTAGGGCTTGAGCGCCTGGCAGATCATCGGGCCGAAGGTCAGGTTCGGTACGTAGTGGTTGTCCATCACGTCGAAATGGATCCAGTCGGCGCCGGCGGCGATCACGTCGGTCAGTTCTTTGCCGAGGTGCGCGAAGTCGGCGGACAGGATGGAGGGCGCGATGCGGAACGGGGTGCTCATGGCCCCGATTCTCGCAGCCGGCGCAAGCCCGACAAAAGGCCTCCGTTAGCCTCCGTTACCATCCGCCCCATGTCACACAGCCCTTTCAGCGTACAAGTCGAGCCGCGCTACCTGGCCGACCAGTCTTCGGCCAAGGACAACATCTACACCTTCTCGTACACGGTCACCATCACGAACACGGGTCCGGTGTCCGCCCAGCTGATCGCGCGCCACTGGCTGATCAACGACGCCTCGGGGCATTCGCAGGAGGTCAAGGGCCTGGGCGTGATCGGCCAGCAGCCGCTGCTGGCGCCAGGCGAGACCTTCCGCTACACCAGCGGCTGCCGCCTGCAGGCGCCCAGCGGCACGATGCACGGCAGCTACTTCGTGGTGACGGAGGAAGGCGACCGCTTCGACGTGCCGATCCCCATGTTCGTGCTGGAGGCCGACATCGGCGGAGCCCCCGTCTCCCGTGTCCTGCACTGATTCCCCGATGCGCTGACGCCCTGGGCACAGCGCGCCCCTTCCCCTTTTTCTCCCGCCCCCCGACATGGCTGCCGCATCGCGCGACTTGCAGGGGCTGCTTGCCGGCCTCGACCCCGCGGCCGATGTGGCGCAGCGCCACATCTGGCTCATCAACATCTTCGACTGGGTGCGCGGCGACCGCGCCTCGCCGCAGGCCGCCATCGGCCGCGTGCAGCTGCTGCTGGACGCCGTCGAGGCACGGCCCGAGCTGCGCGAGCGGCTGCGCGCCTGGTGGCGCGCCTTCACGCAGACGGTCGACCTGACCACGCTGCTGGCCGACTACGGCTTCGCCCCGCGCACCGCCTTCGCGAGCGAGCTGAGCGAGCGGCTGCGCCGCAAGATCCTGCCCGGCACGCCCGAGACCACCGATGCATCGGACCTGTTCCGCATGGTGCTGCCCGGCGTGTTCGACGCGGGCTGGATCGCGCTGCTCGACGAGGCGCAGCTCGCCCGCATCGGCGCGCTGCTGTCCGACGCTGCGCTCGACGAAGACGGCGCCCCGCGCTGGCGCCACACGGTGATGGACGCCGTCACCTACTGTGCGAGCCAGGTGGTGGCCGCGGGCTTCTCGCCCGAGCTGCGCCTGCGCATGAGCACCGATGCGGTCGGCGAGACGCGCCCCTTCCATTCGCTGATGGCCGACCTGGACGAGCTGCGCGAGCAGATGTTCGACCGCCCTGGCGAGCCGCGCGACGAAGAGGCCCTGCAGGCCGCCTTCGTGGCCTTCCGCGACCGGCTGGACGCCTGCCGCGCCGGCGCCGCCTCGGTCTATACGCACCTGGAGGACAACGGCATCTCGGTCGGGCTGGTGTTCCGGTTGCGCCAGCTGCGCGAGCGGGTGCTGCGCATCCGCGAGCTGCTCGACTGCCTGATGGCGCCCAACCCCGGGCCCAGCGTGGCGCGGCTGGTGGGGCGGCTGGTACTGGCCGGCGGCGAGCGCAACAGCATCCGGGCGCTGATCGCCTCCAATTCGTCGATGCTGGCCGCCAAGGTGACCGAGCGCAGCGCCGAGACCGGCGAGCACTACATCACCCGCGACCGCGCCAGCTACCTGCAGATGGTGAAGAAGGCGGCCGGCGGCGGCGCCTTCACTGCCCTCACGGTGCTGCTGAAGTTCGGCATCTACGCGCTGGGGCTGTCGGCCTTCTGGAGCGGGCTGGGCTCGGGGCTGATGTACGCGGCCAGCTTCGTCGCGATCCAGCTGCTGCACCTGACGCTGGCCACCAAGCAGCCCGCGATGACGGCGCCGGCCATGGCGGCGCGGCTGCGCGACATCAAGTCGGACGCGGCGGTGGACGATTTCGTCGACGAAGTCGCCAATCTGGTGCGCTCGCAGGTGGCGGCGGTGCTGGGCAACGTGCTGGTGGTGGTGCCGACGGTGGCGGCCATCGCGCTGCTGGCGCAACTGGCGCTGGAGCGGCCGCTACTGGACGCCGCCCACGCGGCGGCCACGCTGAAATCGCTGTCGCTGGCCGGCCCGACCGCGCTTTTCGCGGCAATCACCGGCATCCTGCTGTTTTCGGCCAGCATCATCGCCGGATGGACAGAAAACGCCTTTGTCCTGCATCGGCTGGACTCTGCAATGCGTTACAACCCCCGCATCGGCGCTTTTCTCGGCGCCGCACGGGCCCGCCGCTGGGCCGATTTCATGCGCACCAACATTTCAGGCTTCGCCTCCAACATCTCGCTGGGACTCATGCTCGGGCTGCTGCCCGCGTTCGCGGGTTTCTTCGGGCTCGGGCTGGACGTGCGGCACGTGACACTGTCGGCCGGACAGATCGCCGCCGCGGCGGCATCCATCGGCCTATCGGTGTTGCAGCAGCCTGCGCTGTGGTGGGCGGTGGCGGCGATCCCGGTCATTGGCGCGCTCAATGTGAGCGTGAGTTTCTACTTCGCTTTCCGCCTGGCGCTGCGCGCGCACAGCGTGAGCCTCGGTGACCGCGCATCCGCAGCGCGATCTGGGCCCGCTGGCGCAGCCGTCCGGTGAGCTTTTTCCTTCCTGGATGAATTTGACGAGCTTCCTCAACGATCTGCTGGGTTTCTGGTCCGAGTGGGTGCGCCCCTCGGCCGGCCTGCCCACCGTGCTCTGGTCGCTGCTGCTGGCGGCGGCGGCGGCCTCCGGCCATCTCGTGCAACGCTACCTCGGGCTACCCAAGGTGATCGGCTATTCGCTGGTGGGCGCCGTGGTCGGCTTCGCCGGCTTCGAGGGCGCGATCTGGCCGCTGCGCGGCATCAGCCTCTTTTTGCTCGAGCTCGGCGCGGCCGTGGTGCTGTTCGAGGCGGGCGGGCGGCTGCCGCTGCGCTGGTTCCGCCACAACCCGATGGTGCTGGTGCAGAGCCTGCTCGAGGCCACGCTGACCTACTTCGGCGTGTACTGGGTGCTCACGCTGCTGGGCCTGCCCGAGCCGGTGGCCAACCCGATCGCGCTGATGGCCATCGTCGCCTCGCCGGCGGTGCTCAGCCGCGTGATCATCGACACCCGCGCCGCCGGTCCCGTGACCGAGCGCGCAATGACGCTGGCCACGCTCAACACCTTCTACGCGCTGGCGCTGGGCTATGCGCAGGCGGGCCTGATCGAGCGCGCGCCGCAGACCATGCTGCAGAAGCTCTACCCGGTGGCGGTGGTGCTGGGCCTGTCCTTCGTGGTGGGCGCGATCATGGCGCTGGCGCTGCGCTCCGCCCTGCGGGTGATGAGCCCGTCGAGCGAGAACACGTCCATCCTGCTGCTGGCGATCATCGCGGCGGGTGCGGCGCTCACCGCGCACGTGGGCGGCTCCGCCCCGCTGGCGGCGTTGATCGGCGGCGTGCTGCTCAAGACGCTCAACCCCAAGCCCTGGGCCTGGCAGCGCCAGCTGGGCACGGCCTCCTCGTTGCTGACCATGCTGATGTTCGTGCTGGTGTCCATCGTCGCGGCGCAGGCCGACTGGACGCTGCCGGTGGCCAGCGTGGTGCTGGCCGTCATCGGCATCCGCCTGCTGACCAAGATCGCCGGCGTGGCGGTCGCCAACCCCGGCAGCGGCGCGAGCTGGAAGCAGGCCTTCTGGGTCGGCTGCGCGATGTCGCCGCTGTCGTCGATCGCGCTGCTCATCGCCTCCAACTTCGCCACCGCCTCGCCGCTGCTGGGCACGATGATCACGCAGGTGGCGCTGCCGTCGATCCTGCTGATGGAGGTGGTGGGCGCGGTGCTCGCCACCCTGGCCATCCACGCGGTGGGAGAGAGTTCGGTGCCCTGGGCGCCACGGGCCTTCAGCATCACCGAGGACACGCAGCGATGAGCACCACCGCAGCCACCCCCATCGACCCGGACAGCGACGACGTGCGCTCGGCGCCGCTGCCAGCGGACCCCGAGAGCCGCGCGGTCAAGCTCGAGCCCTTCAACAAGTCGGAGGCGCTGTCGCTCGGCGTGGAGCTCGAGCTGCAGCTCGTGAACACGCACGACTACGACCTCGCCCCCTACGCCGAGGACATGCTGCGCCTCATGGCCCAGACCCCGCTGCCCGGCAGCGTGGTGCCCGAGATGACGTCGAGCATGATCGAGATCTCGACCGGCATCTGCCATTCGGCGCAGGACGTGATCACGCAGCTCTCGCCCATCCGCGAGGCGCTCATCCGCAATGCCGACAAGCTCAACATCGCGGTGGTGGGCGGCGGCACGCACGCCTTCCAGCAGTGGCACGAGCGGCGCATCTACGACAAGCCGCGCTTTCGCGAGCTGTCGGAGCTGTACGGCTACCTGAGCAAGCAGTTCACCATCTTCGGCCAGCACGTGCATATCGGCTGTCCCGATGCCGATGCGGCGCTCCTGATGCTGCACCGCATGTCGCGCTACATCCCGCACTTCATCGCGCTGTCGGCTTCCTCGCCCTTCGTGCAAGGGCAGGACACGCAGTTCGACTCTGCGCGGCTGAACTCGGTGTTCGCGTTCCCGCTGTCGGGCCGCGCGCCCTTCACCACCAGTTGGAAGGAGTTCGAGGCCTACTTCGAGCGCATGACCCGCACCGGCGTCGTGCGCAGCATGAAGGACTTCTATTGGGACATCCGCCCCAAGCCCGAGTTCGGCACCATCGAGATCCGCGTGTTCGACACGCCTCTCACGGTGGAGCGCGCCGCCGCGCTCGCCGGCTACGTGCAGTCGCTGGCCGCATGGTTCCTGCAGGAGCAGCCCTTCGAGCCGACGGAAGACGACTACCTCGTCTACACCTACAACCGCTTCCAGGCCTGCCGCTTCGGCCTCGACGCGGTGTACGTCGACCCGGCCACCGGCCAGCACATGCCGCTGCGCGACCACATCCTGATGACAATGACCCAGCTCGAATGGCACAGCGAGGCGCTCAACGCCACCAAGGCGCTGGGTGAGCTGCGCACCAGCGTGGAATCGAACCGCAACGACGCGCGCTGGCTGCGCGAGAAACAGGGCAAGGAACGGCTGCTGGCCGAGGTGGTGCGGCAGGCGGCGCTGAGGTTCCGCGGGCAGGGCTGAGCCGCGCCGCAGCGCTTATGCTCTACCCCCATGGGTGAATTCGACCTGATCGCACGCTACTTCAAGCGCCCCGCCACACGCTCGCCGCTGGGCGTGGGCGACGACTGCGCATTGCTCGCGCCGGCTGCCGGCATGCAGCTGGCCGTGTCCTCCGACATGCTGGTCGAGGGACGGCACTTCCTTTCCACCGTCGATCCGGCCCGGCTGGGCCACAAGGCGCTGGCGGTGAACCTGAGCGACCTGGCCGCCTGCGGCGCGAAGCCGCTGGCCTTCACGCTCGCACTGGCGCTGCCGGGCGTGGACGAGCCCTGGCTCGAAGGCTTCTCGCGCGGGCTGTTCGCGCTGGCCGACATGCACGGCTGCGAACTGGTGGGCGGCGACACCACGCGCGGCCCGCTCAACATCTGCATCACCGTGTTCGGTGAAGTGCCGGCTGGCGCGGCGCTGCTGCGCTCGGGGGCGCGCGCGGGCGACGACATCTGGGTGAGCGGCACGCCGGGCGAGGCGCGGCTGGCGCTGGAGGTTTTCCGGGGCACGATCGCGCTGCCGGCGGACGCCTTCGACACGGCGCGCAGGCGCATGGAGCAGCCCACGCCACGCGTGGCGCTCGGGCAGGCCCTGCGCGGCATCGCCACTTCGGCGGTGGACGTGAGCGACGGGCTGATCGGCGACCTGGGCCACATCCTCGCGTCGAGCGGCGTGGGCGCCACGCTCGACGTGGACGCGGCCACTGCGCTGATCTCGGTCGACACCGGCAACCTGGGCGAGGAACTGCGCCGCACCTGCGCGCTCTCGGGCGGCGACGACTACGAGCTGGTCTTCACCGCGCCCGCCTCGGCGCGCAACGCGGTCGGGCAGGCAGGCATGGACAGTTCAACGCGCGTCACGCGCATCGGCCGCATCGAGGCCGACGCCGGCCTGCGTATCGTCGACTCGGCCGGCGCGCCGGTGTCGCAGCGCTTCGGCTCGTTCGACCACTTCGTCTGATACGCGGCCGCCGATCGGTGGAGGTCACGAGCCTCGCACCACCGCCTGCATCTTTTGCTGCGCCGCGTTGATGGCGGCCGACTGGCCGTTCAACTGCTGCAGCATCTTGTTGAGCTCGGCCTGCACCGCCGGGTCGGTCACGGCGACGCTGCTGCCGCTGATCTGGATCTTGGACTTGTTCTTCTCGATGAAGTCGCCGATGGCCAGCGCGCTGTCGAACACCTTGTCGAGCGCGGGGAACACTTCCTTGAAGGTGGCGGACGGCGTGGTCACGGTCTTCTCGAAGGCCTTGTCGTAGACCTGCTTGAGGTCGTCGGGCTGCTTGAGCTGCGCGTGCGCGGCGTCGGCCTTGGCGGACTGCTGGTCGAGCGCGGTGCGAAGGCCGCCGAGGCCGTCCTTCGCGGCCTTGAGGTCGTCGCGGCGCGCGGGCAGGTCGGCGATGGAGCGCAGCGCGCCCTTGGCCATGATCTGCGTCATGGGCTGGCTCACCGACTTGTTCATGCCTTCGTTGAAGTCGGTGATCACCGCGTAGTGCTGCGCGTAGTCGCCGAACGATGCCTTCTCTTCGGCCGTGGGCACCGGCACGCGGAGGCCGGGCTTGTCGAGCACGCGGGTCTGCAGGAAGGAGATGAAGGCCTTGCGCTGCTCGGCCTCCTTGTTGCCGCAGGCCACCAGCGCGAGGCTGAAGGCGACGAGGAGCGACATGGCCCCGAGACGTTGAATGAAAGTTCTCATGGGTCGAGCCCCCTGTGTTGTTGTTCCTCAAAAATTATAGGGAGCGCTTCAGCGCCTCGACGAAGGCGCGCGCCGCGGCCGAGAGCGAATGGCCGCGCTTGGTGACGATGGAGATGTCGCGCGCCACGCGCGGCGAGCTCAGCACCTTGATGACCAGCGACGGGTCGGCCTCCGCGCGCGCGAAGGCCGAGGGCATGATCGACGCGCCCATGCCGGCCGCCGTCATCCAGATGGCGGTGGAAAGGAACGACACCTCGTTCACCACGTCGAGCGCCACGCCCGCCTCGGCGGCGGTGCCGTCGATGAGCGGGCGCACGCCGTAGCCGGGGCGCACGGTGATGAGGGGGTGGCCGCCCAGGTCGCTCCAGCGCACCACGCGGGCCTTGGCCAGCGGATGGTCTTCGCGGCAGACCACGGCGAGGTGGTCGCGCATGAGGCGCTGCACCTCGACCTCGGCGCCGGGCCGCTCGGGCGTGCCGATGCCGAAGTCCACGTGCTCGCCGATGATGCGCGAGATGAACTGGTCGGGCGCGCAGTCGTTCACCAGCACGCGCACGCCGGGGTGCTGCTCGTTGAAGGCGCGCATGGCATCGGGCAGCAGCAGGGCCGCGAGCGTGGGCGTGATGGCGAGCGTGACGCGGCCGCGTTCGAGCGCGGCCAGTTCGCGGAAGTCGTTCGACAGCGAATCCACGTCGCGCAGGATGCGCTCGACCGTGGCCATCATCTGCTCGGCCGCCGCCGTGGCCTTGAGCGAGCGCGTGGTGCGATCGAACAGGCGCGTGTCCAGCCCCTCCTCGAGCTGGCGGATCAGCATGCTCACCGCCGACTGCGTGACGAACAGCCGCTGCGCCGCCGCGCTGAGCTTCTTCAGCTGGTAGACGGCGAGGAACGCGCGCAGCTGGCGGATCGTAGGACTGAAGTTCGCATTCATCAGTAAAGATGATATTTCATTAGAAATTTCTTGATTTACGAATAAATCCCGCCATCGTTCAATCATTCAAAAGACGCATCACATTCAAGGAGTCCTGATGGCAGCTGCACCTCTTGCCCACGGGAAGAGCGCGCTTCGCCGGCAACTGCTGTTCGCTGCAGCCGGCGCCGCACTGACCGGCGGCAGGACCTTCGCGCAAACGGTTTCGTCGCCGCCTCAGCCTGCTGGCGACTTCCCCAACAGGCCCATCCGCCTCGTCGTGACCTTCCCGCCCGGAGGCAGCGCCGACGCGGTGATGCGCCTGCTGGTGCCGCGCCTCAACGAGAAGCTCGGGCAGCCGGTGGTGATCGACAACAAGCCCGGAGCGGGCGGCAACGTGGGGCTCTCGCTGGTGGCCAAGGCGCCGGCCGACGGCTACACGCTGGGCCTGGGCGCCGCGGGTGCACTGACGGCCAACGTGAGCCTCTATGCGCAGATGCCCTTCGATCCGGTGAAGGACTTCAAGCCCGTGGGCATGGTCGCGGCCACGCCCTTCGTGATCGTGGGGCATCCGTCCGTCGCCGCGCGCACGCAGCGCGAGCTGATCGCGCTGGCGAAGGCCAGCCCCGGCACGCTGTCGATCGGCCATGGCGGCAACGGCACGGCCATGCACCTGTCGGCCGCGCTCTTCGCGCAGATGGCCGACGTGAAGCTGGTGGAAGTGCCCTATCGCGGCTCGGGCCCGGCGGCACTCGACGCCATCGCGGGGCAGATTCCGCTCGCGCTGGTCGATCTGCCCGCATCGCTGCAGCAGATCAGGGCCGGCAAGCTGGTCGCATTCGCGGTGACGAGCGCGCAGCGCGTGCCGATGCTGCCCGAGGTGCCCACGGTGGCCGAGGCCGGGCTCGCGGGCTACGACTCCACCGGCTGGTTCGGCGTCGTGGCGCCCGCCGGCACGCCCGCGCCCGTCGTCGCGCGGCTCAACGCCGAGATCAACGCCGCGCTCGGCGACGAGCAGATCAAGGCCACGATGCGCAACCTCGGCGCGGAGCCCGCACCGACCTCGCCCGAGGCCTTCGAGGCGTACATCCAGTCGGAAACGAAGAAATGGGCGAAGGTGATCCAGGCCGCCCGCATCCGGCTCGACTGACGACAGGCATCCGCCAGAACATGACCGACCACAACGACACCTCAGCACTGCAGGCCGACGTGATGATCGTCGGGGCCGGCCCCGTCGGCCTCACGCTGGCCATGGACCTTGCCTCGCGCGGCGTCTCGGTCGTGATCTGCGAGACGCGCCGCTTCGCCGAGCCGCCGAACGTGAAGTGCAACCACGTGGCCTCGCGCACGATGGAGCAGTTCCGCCGCCTGGGCATGGCGCAGAAGCTGCGCGACGCGGGCCTGCCGGCCGACTACCCCAACGACGTGGTGTTCCGCACCACCGTCACCGGCACCGAGCTCACGCGCATCCCGATCCCGTGCCGGCGCGACCGCTACACCGAGACCGAAGGCCCCGACGCATGGTGGCCCACGCCCGAGCCGCCGCACCGCATCAACCAGATCTACCTGGAGCCCATCCTGCTGAAGCACACGGCCGCGCTGCCGGGCGTGCAGCTGCTCAACCGCACGCAGTTCGCGGGCTTCACGCAGGACGACGCCGGCGTGACCGCGATCGCCACCGACATGGACAGCGGCGTCACCCGCAGCATCCGCTGCCGCTACATGGTGGGCTGCGACGGCGGCTCGTCGGCGGTGCGCAAGCAGATCGGCGCGAAGCTCGAGGGCACGGCGGTGATCCAGCGCGTGCAGTCGACCCTCATCCGGGCGCCGGGGCTGCGCGCGCTCATCCCGGGCAAGCCGGCGTGGTCGTACTACGCGATGAACCCGCGCCGCTGCGGCACGATGTTTGCCATCGACGGGCACGAGACCTGGCTGGTGCACAACCACCTGAACGCCGAGGAGCCCGAGTTCGATTCGGTGGACCGCGACCAGTCGCTGCGCAGCATCCTCGGCGTGGGCCCCGGCTTCGAGTACGAAGTCATCAGCAAGGAAGACTGGATCGGCCGACGCCTCGTGGCGAACCGCTTCCGCGAGGGCCGCGTGTTCCTCGCGGGCGACGCGGCGCACCTGTGGGTGCCCTACGCGGGGTACGGCATGAACGCGGGCATCGCCGACGCGCTCAACCTTTCGTGGCTGCTGGGCGCGGTGGTGCAGGGCTGGGGCGACGAGGCCATGCTCGACGCCTACGAGGCCGAGCGGCTGCCGATCACCGAGCAGGTGTCGAACTTCGCGATGAACCATGCGCAGAAGATGATCCGCGCGCGGCGCGCCGTGCCGCACAACATCGAGGAGCCCGGCCCCGCCGGCGACGCGCTGCGCGCCGAAGTCGGCCACGAGGCCTACGAGCTCAACGTGCAGCAGTTCTGCTGCGGCGGCCTGAACTTCGGCTACTTCTACAGCGGCTCGCCGATCATCGTTGCCGACGGCGAGCACATGGCGCCGCCCTACTCCATGGGCGAGTTCACGCCCTCCACCGTGCCCGGCTGCCGCGCGCCGCATTTCTGGCTGGCCGACGGCCGCTCGCTCTACGACGCCTTCGGCCCCGGCTACACCATGCTGCGCTTCGACCGCAGCGTGGACGTGCGTCCGCTCGAACGCGCCGCGGCCGCCTACGGCATGCCGCTCACGGTGCTCGACATCGAGACGGAGGACGTACCCAAGGCCTACACGCACCGCCTCGTGCTGTGCCGCGCCGACCAGCACGTGGCCTGGCGCGGCGCGCACCTGCCGGCCGAGGTCTACGACCTGGTGGGCACGCTGCGCGGCGAAGGCCAGCGCGTCCGGGCGCGGCGCAAGGCGCTGGCGTGGGAAGGCGTGGTGGCCTGAGCCACTGTTTTCACCAGCCGCGCCGCGCGACGACGCGATAGGCGAGCCACGCCACCGCAGCCGGGGCAAAGGCGAAGCCCGCGAACAGCCAGACGGCCGCCGACTTGGCTCCGTCCACACCGCCCGGCACGCTGAGCCCCGCAGCGTTCGCCACCAGCCCTGCCACCGCAGCGCCCACGGCCATGCCGTAGAGCTGCACGGTGGTGATCGAGGCCGAGGCCAGGCCCTGCTCGCCCTTCGGCGCCAGCGCCATCACGCGCGTGATCAGGTGCGGCCAGCCGATGCCCACGCCGAGCCCCACGGCCGCCAGCGCGATGGCGATCAGCACGGTCTCGAAACCCTCGCCGATGAAGCCCGGCGACGGCAGCAGGAACGCGAGCGCCGCGAGTCCCAGCGTGCAGGCCACGGGCCCCGTGCGCAGCATGCGGTCGGCCTTCGCGCCGCTGCGGCCCGAGGACAGCAGCGAGCCCGCGCTCCAGCCGCCCGCCATCGCCGCCGTGAGATAGCCCGCCGCCAGCGGCGAGTGGCCGTGCAGCAGCTGCAGGAAATACGGCACGAAGATCTCGGTGGTGCTGCCGATGAGCAGCAGCGCCACGCTCGCGTAGATGGCACCCAGCGGCGCGCTCACCGCATAGGCGCCGCGCGGCAGCACGCGCACCGTGGCGCGCCCGTCGATGCGGGTGGCCGCGAATCCGATGGCCAGACCCAGCGCGACGCCCGCGGCCTGCCAGAGCAGGTCGGACACGAGACCGCTGGCCGCGATCACGAGCACCGAGGCCGCGAGCAGGCCGATCTGCAATGCCGGCACGCGCGGCGGCGTGTCGGCCCGCTCGTGCTTCACGCCCATCGAAGGGCGCAGCTGCACGAGCACCAGCAGCGCCTGCGCCACCGCCACCGGCAGCAGGAACCAGAAGGCCCAGCGCCAGTGCCCGGCCTGCGCGAAGAGCCCGCCCACGGCCGGCCCGCACAGCGTAGCCACGCCCCACATGCCCGACACCAGCGCCACCGCGCGCGGCCACAGCCGCTGCTCGAACACCAGCTGGATCAGCCCGTAGCTCAGCGCCGCGAGCAGCCCGCCGCCCAGCCCCTGCACCGTGCGGCCCGCCAGCATCCACGGCATGGCCGGCGCGAGCGCGCAGCCGACCGAGCCCGCGCTGAACACTGCCAGCGCCGCCAGGCAGGCGCCGCGCGGGCCGAGCACCGCGAGCAGCCGCACCGACAGCGTGGCGCCGAGGATCGAGCCGATCACGAAGAGCGTGGTGCTCCAGGCGTACCAGTCGAGCCCGCCGATCTCGCGCACCACCGAGGGCAGCACGGTGGTCACGATGTGCACGTTGACCGCGTGCAGCGCGACGCCGCCCGTGAGCGCCAGCGCGCGCCAGCCGTTGCGGCCGCTGAAGAGCTCGCCCCAGGCGGCGGTAGATGAAGGGGGTTGCAGGGCGGCGGACGAGGCTGGAGAGGCAGGCATGGCAGGCATCGCGCTGGCGCGAGGTTGGGATCGGACAAGTTCGAAAGGAGCCCGGATACTAGGCGCCGCACGCGAATTAAACAAGCTATTGCTTTGATAAATAAAGCCGAGCCGAACCGGCACCGCCGCAGATGCGCGACACTCGTGCCCCGATGCAAGCCGTTTCCCCCACTTCTTCTTCGTCCTCGTCCACAACGACCTCCGGCGCCATGCCCCAACCCTCGATGCGCCGTGCCACCCTGAGCTTCCTGCTGTCCCACCCCGCGCACTTCATCGCGCTGGGTTTCGGCTCCGGCCTCTCGCGCCTCGCGCCCGGCACGGTGGGCACGCTGTGGGCCTGGGTCGCGTTCTCGGTGATGCAGCTGTGGTTCACGACCGCCACCATCGGCTGGATCATCGCGGCCTCGCTGCCCCTCGGCTGGTGGGCCTGCACCGTGACCGCGCGCGACATGAACGTGGCCGACCCCAGCCCCGTGGTGTGGGACGAGGTGATCGCCTTCTGGATCGTGCTGTGGCTGGTCACGCCGGCCGGCCTGCTCGCGCAGACGGTCGCCTTCGCGCTCTTCCGCTTCTTCGATGCCGCCAAGCCCGGCCCCGTGGCCTGGGCCGATTCGCTCTTCAAGCAGCGCGACTCGACGCAGGTGGGCTGGTGGCGCGCGGGCTTCGGCATCATCCTCGACGACCTGGTGGCGGCCTTCTGCACGCTGCTGGTCATTGCGCTGTGGCGCGCATGGTGAGCCCGATGGAATCCTCCCTCTCCCCGACGACCGCGCTCGCGGACCAGGACACGGCCGGACTGGTCTTGGCCCTGGCCGGCCTGCTGCAGAAAAAGGGCTGGATGCTGGCAACGGCCGAGAGCTGCACCGGCGGGCTGATCGGCGCGGCCTGCACCGACCTTGCCGGTTCGAGCGCCTGGTACGAACGCGGCTTCATCACCTATTCGAACGAGGCCAAGACCGCGCTGCTGGGCGTGGACGCGGGCGTGATCGCCGCCAACGGCGCCGTCAGCGAACCGGTGGCGCGCGCCATGGCCACGGGCGCGATCGCGCATTCGCCGCCCTCGCGCGTGGCGCTGGCGGTGACCGGAGTGGCCGGCCCCACGGGCGGCACGCCCGACAAGCCCGTGGGCACCGTGTGGTTCGGCTGGTCGGTCGACGGCGACGTGCGCACCGAGCGCCGCCGCTTCGACGGCGACCGCGCCACCGTGCGCGCGGCCACGGTGCATCACGCGCTTCAGACGCTGGTGGAGTTGCTGCTCGCGCGCTGAGCACGCTGGCGCCCAGTGCGGCGCGGTGCCGCGCGGTGCCGCTTCAGGCCATCATGAAACCCGGGAGCGCACGGCGCGGCGCCGCGGGCACCGGCGCCATCGGGTAGCCGAGGCGGCAGATCATCTGCACCGTCGGGCCCTGCGCGCCGCCCTGGAACGCGGAGCCCAGCAGCATGTCGTGCGCGGCCGCGCGGTGCGGCGCCATTTCCGCGAATTCCTCGAGCGGCTGGCTCATCGGGTGCATGCCCAGGCCCAGGTCGGTGGCGCGCAGCTGCTGGCGCATGTAGGCACGGCCGGCCGCGATCTGCTCGGTGCGGCTGTTGCCGCGCGTGCTGAGCCAGACGAAGCCCATCGCCGTGTTGGCCTGGTCCTCGAACAGCTGCAGCGTGCGGCGGAACGAGAGGCTGTCCTCGGACGCGGGCGCGCGCCGGTCGAACTGCCCCAGCGCGACGGCGATGCGCAGCGCCGGGTCGTTGATCGAGAAGCCGTCGCGGTGCGCGAGGATTTCCTGCGGGCCTACGCGCAGCAGCTGCAGGTTCTCCATCGCCGTGCCGGGCGTGGTGAGCTCCACCCGCGCGGCCGCCGCGCAGAGCTTGCGCAGGGGCTGCACGCGCGCCATGTCCACCGTGCCGGCCGAGTTCACCATGCCGCCCGCGGACGCGATGGAGGTCAGGCCCTGCAGGATGTCGGCCGATACCGGCCGCGTGAGGTCGAAGCGCTGCTTGGGCGTGCGCCGCCGCAGCACCTGCGCGAACAGCGGATCGGGCACGCCGCCGCCCGCCAGCCGCAGCCGCGCCACCGGCACGTGCGGCCAGAGCCTCGGCTCGCCGGACAGCTCGCCCTGCGGCCACAGCTGCACGCTGGCCTGCAGCCCCTGCTGCGCGAGCGCCATCACCAGCAGCTCGATGAAGGCGCCGTGGCCGATGATGATCTGGCGGCCGTACGGATCGGTCTCGGGCTGCACGCGCTCGCGGTCGCAATACAGCACGATGGCGTCGGGCTCGCGCAGGTCGACCAGCCAGGGCTGGCGGTTGTAGGCGGTGGGGGCCGTCACGGCGTACGCGACGGCGCGCTTGCGCGCATCGGGCTCGTCGCCCGGGCCGTTCCATATCTCCAGCGCGGCCGCGGGCATGTCGGAGTTCAGCCACCAGGTTGCCAGCGCGGCCGCACCCGCCGCCACCACAACGCCGCCTCCCAGCAGCCGGATAAAGTTTCTTCGCTCATCCATCGGGCGGATTATCGAAAGCGGGGCAGCAATTAACAATCGCTTAAGCTTTCATAACTGCTATGCGGAACTGAATACCTCCGCCATATCCACCGACCTGCGATGCGCTCCGAAAACGAACTCGGCTTCGACTGGCGGCTCGTGCGTGCATTCCTTGCCGCGCTCGACCACGGCAGCCTGCTCGCGGCCGCGCGCGCCCTGGGCGGGAGCCAGCCGACGCTGGGCCGGCACATCGCGGAGCTGGAATCGCAGCTGGGCGTGGTGCTGTTCGAGCGCACCGGCCGGGGGCTGCGGCCCACGGCCATGGCCACGCGCCTGGCGGAGTCGGCCCGCGCCATGGAGAACGGCGCGCTCGCGCTGTCGCGCAGTGTCTCGGGCGCCCACGCGACCGTCGCGGGCTCGGTGCGCATCTCCGCGAGCCAGGCCACCGCGCGCCAGATGCTGCCCAGCCTGCTGGTGCGGATGCGGCAGGAGCTGCCCGAGATCCAGGTCGACCTGGTGTCGACCAACGAGATCAGCAACCTGCTGCAGCGCGAGGCCGACATCGCCATCCGCATGTCGCAGCCCACCGCGGCCACGGTGGTGGCGCGCCGCATCGGCACCTTCGCGCTCGGCGCCTTCGCCCACGTCGACTACCTGCGGCGGCGCGGCACGCCCAGGCAGACGGCCGACCTGTACCGGCACGACGTGCTGGGCTACGACAGCATCGACACCATCATCCGCATGTCGGCCCAGCTGGGCACGCCGCTGCTGCGCGAGCATTTCTGCTTCCGCACCGACGACATGGGCGCCTACTGGGAAGCGCTGCGCCAGGGCATGGGCATAGGCTTCGTCAGCGAGTCGCTCGCGCGCACCGACGGCTCGGTGGTGCGCGTGCTGCCGCAGCTGAAGATCAAGTCGCTGCCGGTGTGGCTCGCGGTGCACCGCGAGATCCGCACCGACCGGCGCATCCGCGCGGTCTATGATTTCCTCGCGCGCCACATACCGGCGTCGATCTGACGCCGCGCCGCTCCGACCAACTCCAAGAGCCAAGAGGCCTCATGACAGCAGCCACCAACGCCCAGACCATCGAGCGCTTCTACAGCGCCTTCGCCAAGCTAGACGCACCCGCCATGGAAGCCTGCTACGCGCCCGACGCGGTGTTCGACGACGAGGCCTTCTCGCTGCGCGGACGGCGCGAGGTGGGCGGCATGTGGCGCATGCTGGCCGGCGGCACCAAGGCCAAGGGCGCCGACGTATGGAAGCTGACCTGGCGCGACGTGAAGGCGAACGACGACGGCACCGGCAGCGCCCACTGGGACGCGCACTACCGCTTCACCGCCACCGGCCGCATCGTCGACAACAGCATCGACGCGCGCTTCACCTTCACGCCCGACGGCCTGATCGCCACGCACCGCGACACCTTTGCCTTCTGGACCTGGTCGCGCCAGGCGCTCGGCACGCCGGGGCTGCTGCTAGGCTGGAGCCCCATGCTGCGCAACAAGGTGCGCGCCACCGCGGCAGCCAACCTCGCAACCTTTCTCGCACGACAGCCATGAGCAACACCAACGACACTGCCCTCGCCTTCTCCAACAACGAAGCGCAGCACCGATACGAAGCCACGCTCGGCGGCAAGCTGGCCGGCTACGCCGAATACAACCTGCTGACCGACGCGATCATGTTCACGCACACCGAGGTGCTGCCCGAGTTCGAGGGCAAGGGCGTGGGCTCGGGCATCGCGAAGCATGTGCTCGGCGAGGCTCGCGCTAAGGCTCTGCACGTGATTCCGGTGTGCCAGTTCATCGCGGGCTACATCCGCAAGCACCGCGAGTACGCCGACCTGGTGCGGCCGGACATCCAGCGCGCCTTCAAGATCTGACGGAGCCTGCCTTCGGTGCCGGCAGCCACGCGAAGGCCGCGATGCCCGCCACCAGAAGCACGGCGATCGTGCCCAGCACGGCCGTCAGCGGATCGGCGCCGTGCGCCGCTGCAATCGATGCGGCCACGCCCGTGCCCCACTGCATGAACGCCACGCCGAGGAACATCGCCATCGTGAACACGGCCATCGCGCGGCCGGTGAGCGTGGCCGGGTAGGCGCCGCGCACGTCGGCGTACTGCCAGACGATGAAGCCCGAGAGCACGCCGATCAGCACCATGCCGGCGATGTCGAGCCAGGCCGAATGCAGCACGGCGATGAGCGCGAAGAGTCCGGCGTAGCCGAGGCAGCAGATCGCGATCCAGCGGCGGCGCGAGGTGGCGTCGCTGCGGTCGAGCCGGCCGAAGAGCGGCGCGCCGAACAGAGAGATCACCGACACCGCCAGCGCCACGTTGCCGCTCTGCACCAGCGAGTAGCCATGGCGCTCCATCATCAGCGGGCCCAGCCACAGGCCGCGCAGCGAGATGAAGGCGGCATACGTGACCGCGCCCAGCACCATGATGCCCAGCGTGTGCGGCATCGCGAAGAGCGCGCCGAACTGGCGGATCGCCTGGGGAATCGACTCCCGCTTGCCGTCGGCCGCCGCGATGGGCTCGCGCACCCAGAACCAGATCGCCAGCCACGCCAGCGCCGCGGCGAGAGCCAGCACCAGGAAGCCCGCGCGCCATGAATACGCCTGCACCAGCCACGCCAGCGGCGTGCCGGTGGCCAGCATGCCCACGCCGCCGACGGCCAGCACCATGCCCGACACGGTGGCGAAGCTCGCCGGCGGGAAATGCCGCGCGATGAACACCGTGCACACCAGGAAGGCCGGCGCGCAGCCCACGCCGATCAGCGCCTGCCCCGCCACCAGCACCAGGTAGCTGGACGACACCGCCGACAGCAGCGCCCCGGCGATCGCGACCGGAAAGGCCACCAGCACCGTGCGGCGCACGCCGTGCAGGTCGATGCCGATGCCCATGAAGAGCTGCATCGCGCCGAACGCAAAATGAAAAGCCCCCGAGAAGATCCCGAGGGCCTGTGCGGAAAGATGGAAATCGGCCTGCAGCGGGCTCGCCATGATGGCGCCCACTGTGCGGAACGCCTGGCTCAGCGCGACCCCGGCGCACAGCGCCAGGACCATCGCCCAGGCCGCGCGCGGCGTCAGGGGCGCATCAACACTGCCAGTCGTGCCGCTGTCAGGTGGCACCGTGGCACTTCTTGTATTTCTTGCCGCTGCCGCAGGGGCAGGGATCATTGCGGCCGGGCGTGGCTTCCCTGCGGATCGTTTCGGCCTTCGGCCCAAGGCTCTTCCAGAGCTGGCGCAAGTCATACACCGCCCAGATGGCCGCGCCGAAGTCGTCCAGCCGCTGCTGGCTCACGCTGGGCGGGGCGTCGTCGCTGTACATCGACAGCACGGGCTTGCCGGTGTCGTCCTCGGTGAGGGCGACGATGTTGTCGAGCGCGTCGTTCAGCATGCGCGCGGCGTCCTTGTCGCGCGGCTCGGCCCAGTCCTCGGGCCAGTTCTCCACGGCGTACATGAAGCCCAGCGCCCAGACCTGGGCGAAGGCGGGAATGGCCTCGCCGGCGACTTCAGCGCGCTCTTCCTCGGGCAGGGAGGCGATGGCGCCGCGGGTGTCGAGCACCTCGGGCTGCCAGCTGCGTTCGTCGTCGAGGGTTTCGACGGGGGCGTCGAGGCCCTCCTCGATCTCGATCCAGCGGCGCTTCCAGTTCCAGACGAACTCCATGTGCTGGGCTGACGAGAAGCTGTCGCCCAGCAGAACGGGCCAGTATTCGGACGGCATGATGGGCCGGCGGGTGCAGATCAGGGCGGCCATGAAGCCCTCGCAGAACTCCCACTGGGGGATTTCCTCGTCGTGCTCGCGCATGGCGTCGAGGGCCTGGTCGAGGGCGTCGAAATCGTCGGGGCCGAGGGGAGTGCGGGCTGCGGGGGTGCTGTCGGGGGGCGAAATGGGGTCGGGAATGGTCGTCATGGCAAGTTCGAGGCAGCCCTCTATGATGCAGCAGGCCACGGTCGAGACTATTTCTATGCCCACGATTATTCCGTTTCCGGCGCGCTACAGCGCTTTCGCCCTGTGCGTGGCCGGTCTGGTGGCATGCCTGGCGTTCGTGCTGGTTTCGCCCCATCTGTGGCTGGCCTGGATCGGTGTCGCCGTCTTTGCGGTACTTGCAGGTACCGGCGTGCACGACCTGCGGCAGGCGCGGCATGCCATCCTGCGCAACTACCCGGTGATCGGCCATCTGCGCTTCCTGCTGGAGTTCATTCGGCCCGAGATGCGGCAGTACTTCATCGAGAGCGACTCCGAGGCCGCGCCCTTCTCGCGCGCCCAGCGCTCGCTGGTGTACCAGCGCGCCAAGGGCGACCCTGACAACCGCCCCTTCGGCACGCAGATGAACGTGACCATCGCGGGCTACGAGTGGATCAACCACTCGATGAGGCCGACCAGGCTGGCCGACCACGACTTCCGCATCGTGATCGGCGGCACGCCGCAGCCGGCCGGCGCGAACCCGGCGCAGGTCTGTACGCAGCCGTACAGCGCGAGCGTGTTCAACATCTCGGCGATGAGCTTCGGAGCGCTCTCGGCCAACGCCATCCTCGCGCTCAACAAGGGCGCGAAGATGGGCGGCTTCGCGCACGACACTGGCGAAGGCTCGATCTCGCAGCACCACCGCGTGCACGGCGGCGACCTGATCTGGGAGATCGGCTCGGGCTACTTCGGCTGCCGCAACGACGACGGCAGCTTCAGCGAGGAGCGCTTCACAGCCAACGCGCGCGATCCGCAGGTGAAGATGATCGAGATCAAGCTGAGCCAGGGCGCCAAGCCCGGCCACGGCGGCGTGCTGCCTGCCCCCAAGGTCACGCCAGAGATCGCGGCCGCGCGCGGCGTGCCGGTGGGTGTGGACTGCATCTCGCCCGCCTCGCACAGCGCCTTCTCCACGCCCACGGAGATGATGCATTTCGTCGCCCGGCTGCGCGAGCTGTCGGGCGGCAAGCCGACCGGATTCAAGTTCTGCCTGGGCCATCCGTGGGAATGGTTCGGCATCGTCAAGGCGATGCAGACGACCGGCATCACGCCCGACTTCATCGTGGTCGACGGCGCCGAGGGCGGCACCGGTGCGGCGCCGGTCGAGTTCAGCGACCACGTGGGCGCGCCGCTGCAGGAAGGCCTGCTGCTGGTGCACAACACGCTGGTGGGCGTAAACCTGCGCCACCGCATCAAGATCGGCTGCGCCGCCAAGGTGATCACCGCCTTCGACGTGGCGCGCATGATGGCGCTGGGCGCCGACTGGTGCAACGCCGCGCGCGGCTTCATGATGGCCCTGGGCTGCATCCAGGCGCAGAGCTGCCACACCGGCCACTGCCCCACGGGCGTGACCACGCAGGACCCGCTGCGCCAGAAGGCGCTGGTGGTGCCGACCAAGGCCGAGCGGGTGCACAACTTCCACCGCAGCACGCTGCACGCGCTGCAGGAACTGGTGCAGGCCGCGGGCCTGGACCATCCGCAGCAGATCACCGCGCACCACATCGTGCGCCGCATTTCCGACACCGAGGTGCGCCTGTTGAGCAACCTGGTGATGCAGGTGCAGCCGGGCGCCCTGCTCGGCCCGCTCGACGAGCAGCACAATGTCTTCCGTACCTACTGGCCGCTGGCCAGTGCAGAGAGTTTCCAGCCCGTCACGCAGGGCCCGCAAGGGCTGGTGGCGGGCTTCGCAATGGCCGCATGAACCCACTGAGTAGAGGCGCCAGCCGGCGCCCGCAATCGCGCAAGGGCGCAGCTTCGGCGCCCGCGCCCCTGGACGCGCTTTCCCCCAACCCGCCGGCGCCCGGCGACTATGCGGAGTTCCTGCGCACGACCCTGCCGCAGCAGCAGAAGAACGTGGCCAGCCACCGCTTCGGCAGCGAGCGCGTGTGGCTCGAGAAGGCCGGCCCGCGGCATGGCAAGTGGGGCTACCGCGTGATGGCGGCCGTCGCGCGCATGGCGCGGCTGGACATCATCAAGCCGGTGCCCAACCCGGGCGGCGAGGCGGCCATCGCCACCGAGGCGCGGCGCCTGAAGCAGCTCGCGGCCGCCGGCCTGCGCGTGCCGGTGGTGCTCGCGCAGCAGCCCGACGGCCTGCTCATTTCCGACCTGGGCGAAAGCGGCCGCGCGACGGTCGTGCTGCAGGAGCGGCTCGACCAGGCCGCCGCAGCCGGCCCCGCCGCGCTGCTGTCGGTATGGCGCGAGGGCCTGGCCGCCATCGCCGCCGTGCACATGCGCGGCCAGCACCTGAGCCAGGCCTTCGACCGCAACCTCGTGCAGTGCCCCGACGGCGTGATCGGCTACATCGACTTCGAGGACGACCCCGCCGAGGTCATGACCCTGGCCGAATGCCAGGCCCGCGACTGGCTGAGCTACCTGCACTCCACCGCCATGATGCTCGAGGCCGCCGCGCCGCAGGCTGCCGGCCAGCACTGGCACGCGGCGCTGGCCGGCGTGGGCGAGGAGGTGCGCGAGCGCATCGCCAACGCGGCCAGGCGCATGAAGTGGGCGCAGAAGCTGCCGGCGAGCCGGCGCTGGGGGCGGGACACGCAGCGCGTGCGGGCCGTGGCGCGGCTGCTGGGGCGGTGGCATCTGCAGCCTGGCGCCGGACCTGCGAACTAGGGCCCGGCATCGTGCAGCAGCGCGGCCTCTACACCCCGAACGCCGCCTGCACCACCACCCCGCGCAGCGCCAGCCGCTTCTTCATCGACAGCACCGCCCGGTCCTTGCTCAGCAGCAGCGCCTTGTGCGCCACGGCCAGGTCGATGAAGACCTGGTCGTCGGGGTCGCTGCACACGCAGGGCGCGCGCGGTGGAACGGTTTCGACCACGTGCACCCGCGCGTCGAAGTCGGCCAGCACCGCCGGCGCCTGCAGTTCGCGCTGCGCCATGCGCCGGACGATTAGCGGGTAGCCCAGCACGCGCTCGAGCTCGGCGCGCATGGCGGCGGTGGCCAGCCAGCGCAGTTCACCGGCGGCCAGCCGCGCGGTCAGCGGGCCCCAGGCCGGGTCCTCGAAGACCAGCAGGTCGAGCGCGATGTTGGTGTCGATGACGACAAGGCTGGCGGGTTCTGTCAATGTCATGGAATGTGCGGGGAATAGCGCCGATGTTGCACCATGCGATGCCGCCGTCAGGCTTTCGTCGGCCGGGCCGACGACAATCGGACTCCGCCAACTCCAGCCATCCCCCGCCTTCCTTCATGAAACGCCTTCCGCTGCTCTGCCTCGCCCTGCTCGCGTCCTTCGGCGCCCGGGCCGAGTGGCTGACGCTGGCGGGCACGCCCGGCGACGAGGCCGCGAGCTACGTGCAGGTCGACCCGACCAGCGTCGAGGCCGACGGCTCGAAGCGCCTGGTGAGCCTTCGCATGAGCCTGCCGCAGAACCGCACGAGCCGCGACGGCATCAAATACCGTTCCTTCCAGGCCCGGGCCAAGGTCGATTGCGATGCCCGCAGCGCGCGCTATGTGAACGTCAGCTACTTCGGGCACCCGAACTTCGTGGGCGAACCGGTCGCGGTGAAGCACTACGAGGAGGAAGAGGACGTGCGCCCCGTGACGCTGGCCGGCGCGCGCGATCTCGTCACGCGCACGATCAACGCGGCCTGCGCGGTGCGGCCGAAGGAAGCCAGGGAGCCGCAGCAACAGCAGCAGCCCAGGCCCGAGGTGGAGCCAGCGCTACCCGCGCGCTGAACCCGCGACCATGTCGAAGCGGAACAGGCGGCATTCGATGGGGCCGTTCCACATCGGCACGCGGCGCGACTCCTTCAGGCGCATCAGCTTCGGCAGCTTCAGGTCGGGCGTGAGCACCCAGGCGGTCCAGCCGGCGTAGTTCTTCTTCCAGTGGGTGGCGAGCTGCGGGAAGAAGTCGCCGCCATCGCCTTCGCTGGACTGCGCCGCCTCCCGCGCGCCGGAGCGGCCCCCGCCAGACACACCCGCCACGCCGCCCACGGCGATGCGCTCGCCGTACGGCGGATTGAGCATGATCACGCCGCCTTCGGCCGGCGGCATGCGCTGCAGCGCGTCGCCGCCGCGGAACTCGACGGCCTGCGCCACGCCGGCGCGCTCGGCATTGCGCTGGGCGAAGTCGACCATGCGGTGCGACACGTCGGAGCCGAACACCGGGGTGCCGCTGCCGGCCGCGGCCCCCTCAGCCTCTTTGGCCTCCTGCCTGATCGCCGACCACACGTGCGCCTGGAACGGCAGCAGCTTCTCGAAGCCGAAGCGCCGCAGCGATCCGGCCGCGATGCCGCGCGCGATCTGCGCCGCCTCGATGGCGATGGTGCCGCTGCCGCAGCAGGGGTCGTACAGCGGCTGCTCCGCGACCTCGCCGGTCTCGGGGTTCCACCAGCCGCTGGCGGCCAGCATGGCGGCGGCCAGGGTTTCCTTCAGCGGAGCGTCGCCCTTGTCCTGGCGCCAGCCGCGCTTGAAGAGCGGCTCGCCGCTGGTGTCGATGTAGAGCGTGCAGGTGTCGGTGGTCAGGTGGGCGAACACGCGGCAGTCGGGCCACTGGGTCTCGATGCTCGGGCGCACGCCGTTGGCCTTGGCGCGGAAGCGGTCGGCAATGGCGTCCTTGATGCGCAGGGTGGCGAAGTTCAGGCTCTGCAGCGGGCTGTGCTGGGCGGTGGTCTCGATCTTGAAGGTCTGCTTGGGCGTGAACCAGATCTCCCAGGCCACGCCGCTGGCGATGGCGTAGAGGTCGTTCTCGTTGCGGTAGGGCCCGTGGGCCAGTTCGACCAGCACGCGCTGCGCGAGGCGGCTGTGCAGGTTGAGCTTCAGGCCATCGCGCCAGCCGGCGCGCACGCGCACGCCGCCGCGCAGGGAGAGCAGGTCCTGGCCGGCGCGGCCGGTCAGGGCGTGCACCTCCTGGGCGAGGAATTCCTCGACGCCGGCGGCGCAAGGCAGGAAAAAGGAGAGATCGTTCACGGAAAGTAGGCCATCGGGAAGCCCGACTAGGGGACTCCATTGTCGCCGCGCTGCAAACCTTCTCTATATAGTCGATTCGCCGATGACTCCCACCCCCGCATCCCCGCCAGCGCAGTCCTCCGCCGGCAACGGCAGCGACAGCTTCGCGATCCAGTGCGAGGTGCTGCGGCTGTCCATCAAGCCCATCGGGCCGGTGCTGCTGGTGCAGTACCTGCTGAACTGCGGCGTGGCGGCGCTCTTCGCCTGGCAGTTCTCGCTGGTGCGCGCGCTGGCGTGGATCGCGCTGGTCACCGGGGTGACCGTCATGCGGGGCTTCTTCCCGCAGCGGCTGCCGGAACCCTTCACGCCCGCCAGCCTGCGCGAGGCGCAGCGCACGCACACGCTGCGCACCGCCATCTGGGAGCTGGCGCACGGGCTGGCCGGCGTGCTGCTGTTCAACCCCGCGCGCGTCGACCTCCAGCTGCTGCTGGGCGTGATCATCATGGGCATGACGCTGTCGTCGGCCTTCTCGGTGTCGTTCTACACGCCGGCCACGCAGTTGGCGATCACGCTGCTGCTGGCGCCGATCATCGTCACCGGGCTCTGGCTGGGCGCGCCGGTGATGGCGGCGGTGGCCGTGATCGGCATCGGCCTGACCGCGATGATGTGGAAGCTGGTGGCCGAGCGCTCGCGGCAGCTCGAGGAGAACATCGGCCTGCGGCTCAACGAGCACAGCCTGCGCGAACAGGCCCTGGCCGGCCTGCGCGCCTCCGAGCAGGCGCAGGCCGAGCGGCTGCGCTTCTTCTCGGCCGCCAACCACGACCTGCGCCAGCCGGTGATGGCGATCGGCCTGCAGGCCGAGGTGCTGCGCCACCAGCTGAACGACGGCGCGAGCATGGAGGCGGTGCAGCACACGGTGGGTTCACTGGCGCGGGCGCAGCAGGCGCTCGAAGGGCTGACCAACCAGCTGCTGGAAATCGGCCGCATCGAGGCTGCCGTCGACCCGCTGCGCCCCACCGCCGTCGCGCTGGCGCCGCTGCTGCAGGAGCTCGCGCGGCAGGCCGGCAACGGCCGGGTGCTGGTGCGCTGTCCGCCCGATGCGATCGCCTGGAGCGACACGGTGTCGCTGCGCCGCGTGCTCGCCAACCTGGTCGACAACGCCGTCAAGTTCACGCCGCGCGGGCGCGTGCTGCTGGCGGTGCGCGCCCGCCGGCGCGAGGGCGCCCGGGCCTGGCGTGTGGAGGTGCGCGACAACGGCATCGGCATTCCGCCCGAAGCGCAGCAGCGCGTGTTCGACGACTTCGAACAGATCGGCAACGTCGAGCGCAACCTGCAGCGCGGCCACGGCCTGGGCCTGGCGATCGTGCGGCGGCTGGCGGCGCAGCTGGGCATCGAGGTGACGCTGCGCTCGACGCCGGGGCGGGGCTCGGTGTTCGGCTTCGAGCTGCCCGCCGCGCCCGAGGACGCGCAGGCGGCCGTGCAGCCATCCACCTCCTCGGCCTCCCCGGCCTCCTCGACTTCTTCTGGCGCAGCGGACGACGGCCCCGGCGCAACGCGCAGGCTGGGCCCCGGCCTCGCCGTGCTGGTGGTGGAGGACAACACCGTGGTGGCCGACAGCCTCGCCGCACTGCTGCAGCAGTGGGCGGTCGAGCCGCACGTCTACGCCAGCGCCGCCGAGGCGCTGGCGCTGGCCGACCTGCACGCGCTCGACGCGGCGCTGTGCGACATCCGCCTGCCCGGCGCCCTCGACGGCATCGCGCTGGCGGCGAAGCTGCAGCAGCAGAAGCCCTCGCTGGCGATCGCGCTGATCTCCGCCGACATCACCGAAGCCACCCAGCGGCTGGCCGCCGAGCACGGCTGGCATGCGCTGCGCAAGCCGGTGCAGCCCGAGGAGCTGCGCCGGATGCTGCTGGGCGTGCAGCAGGCGCGCGGCTGAGGGCGCGCGGGAGCTGGCACGGGCCGTGCTGTCATCGCTTCCGGGATATGCTCCGCGCACACCGCGTACAGGCCCGCAGCCTCCGCCTCCGATGTCCACCGACACGCCTTCCGCCCCCCTGGCCGCCGACCCGCGCGGCCTGCGCTACGACCCGCTCGCGATCGCGCTGCACTGGCTGCTGGCGGTGCTGATCGTCGGTTCCTTCGGCGTGGGGCTCTACATGACGGGGCTGCCGTTCTCGCCGCTGCGGCTGAAGGTCTACAACTGGCACAAGTGGGCCGGCATCACCATCCTCGCGCTGTCGGCGCTGCGCCTGCTGTGGCGGCTGGGACACCCCCCGCCGGCGCTGCCCGCGGGCATGTCGCGCCTGCAGCTGGCGAGCTACCGCGTCAGCCATTCGTTGATGTACCTGCTGTTCTTCGCGGTGCCGATTTCCGGCTGGGCCTACAGCTCGGCCATGGGCATGCCCGTCGCGTGGTTCGGCGTGCTGCAGCTGCCCGACTTCGTGCCGGTCGACCACGACTTCGCCGAGGCGATGCTGCAGCCGCTGCACCGCAACTGCGCCTTCGCACTGGCTGGCGTCACGCTGCTGCACGTGGCGGCGGTGCTCAAGCACCACTGGATCGACCGCGACGGCCTTCTCAAACGCATGTGGCCCGGGCCACGCCAGGAATCCTCCCGATGATGATGAAGATGAAGCCCCCGCTTTCCGGCCTGGTGCTGGCTCTCGCCCTCGCCGCCATGGCGCTGCCGGCCGGCGCGCAGCCCCCGGCCGCGAAGCTCGTGGCCGACAAGAGCCAGATCGTGTTCGTCAGCAAGCAGATAGGCGTGCCGGTGGAAGGCTCGTTCAAGAAGTTCGACGCGCAGGTCGCCTTCGACCCGAAGAAGCCCGAGGGCGGCAGCGTCGCGCTGCAGATCGACACGGCCAGCGCCGGATTCGGCGTACCGATGAGCGACGCCGAACTGCCCAGGCAGCCCTGGTTCGACGCCGCGCACTTCCCGCAGGCCAGCTTCCAGTCGAGCGCCATCAAGGCGCTGGGCGAAGGCAGGTTCGAGATGGCGGGCAAGCTCACCATCAAGGGCATATCGAAGAACGTGACGGTGCCCGTCAGCATCGCGCCGGCGCCCGGCGGCAACTACTCGGTGGCCACCGGAAGCCTTACGATCCAGCGGCTCGACTACAAGGTGGGCGACGGCGAATGGACCGACACCTCGGTGGTCGGCAACGAGGTGCAGGTGCGCTTCAGGTTCACGCTCGCGGGGCTCGGACCCCTGTGAGGCTGGAGCCCTTTCCCTCCTCGTGCGGACATCCCGGATTTCTTCTTTCCTCTCTTTCATGACTCAGGCAGACAACGCCATGAAAAAGCTCCTCCTCGCCGCGGCCCTGTCGGCCGCCGCATTCACCGGCAGCGTCACGGCGCAACAACAGGCGCAGCTGCCCTCGGAATTCGCGCCGGCGGCACCCGCCAAGCCCGCGGGCGGCCCGGCCAAGAACGCCAACTACGTGATCGACCCGACCCACACCTTCGTGATGTACGAGATGGGCCACTACGGCACCACCACCAACCGCGGCCGCTTCAGCACCAAGGACGGCTCGGTGCAGATCGACGGCACCGGCACCAGCGGCAAGGTCGACATCACGATGGACATCAGCTCCATCAACACCGGCGTCGACCTGCTCAACCGCCACGTGCAGAGCAAGGACTTCTTCAACGTGGCCGAGTTTCCGACCGGCCGCTTCGTGGCCGAGCGCATCGAGTTCTCCGGCGACAAGGTGGTCGACGTGCCCGGCAAGCTCACGCTGATGGGCCAGACGAAGCCCGTGACGCTGAAGGCCGTGCGCTTCAACTGCTACCTGAGCCCGCTGATCAACCGCCAGGTGTGCGGCGGCGACTTCGAGACCACCGTGGAGCGCAGCGACTGGGGCATCACCTGGGGCCTGAACTTCGGCTTCGAGAACAAGGTGAAGCTGCTGGTGCAGGTCGAGGCGGTCAATGTGCAGTGACGGCTGGCCCATGTTCATCCGGTTCGTGGTTGGAGGCGACGAAGAAGATCACCGGCAGCTCAGCGGGCTCGTCACCGAGACACGCATCCTGCGAGACAAGGGTGAACTCACGGCAGTGGAAGAAGAGCAGCTCGAAACGATCTACGCATGGTTCAACGCGAATCTGCCCTGCCCTCCGTTCTCGAGTGCCGGCTGGTCCAGGAACTCCGTAGCCTGGTTCAAGGACGGCGCCACGGAGTCGATCCGGCAGATGCGCAGCCTCGCGGCATTGCTGGTCCAGCATGACATCGCAGTCAGGATGCTTCGCTCGCAAAACCCAGGCAAGCTGCTGTACGAAGACCCGTTCCAGATCGTCGTCGAGGAATGGAAGAATTTGTGAGGCCGGGCAATCTGCGCCGGGAGACAACCAAGGAGCCTGAATGATGGACACCACCCTCGCCCTTCTCGGCATCGCCGGCGCCATGACCGTGGGCGCGATGAGCCCGGGCCCCAGCTTCGTGATGGTGGCGCGCACGGCCGTGACTTCGCGCGCCGATGGGCTCGCCGCCGCGCTGGGCATGGGCGCGGGCGGGCTGGTCTTCGCGATCGCGGCGCTGGCGGGGCTGCAGGCGGCGTTCCTCGCGGTGCCGGCGCTGTACCTGGCGATCAAGGGGCTGGGCGGGGCGTACCTCGTGTACCTGGGCGTGCGCATCTGGCGCGGCGCGCGGCAGCCGCTGGCCGTGGCACAGGAGCCGGGCAGCCCGCAAGGGCCGCAGGGACGCGGCCGGCGCACCTTCCTGCTGGGCCTCGCCACGCAAGTCAGCAACCCGAAGACGGCAGTGGTCTACGCGAGCATCTTCGCGGCCTTCCTGCCGCGCGAGGTGCCGCTGGTGCTGGCGCTCGCGGTGCCGGCGGTGATCTTCTGCATCGAGACGGGCTGGTATTCGATCGTGGCGCTGGCGCTCTCGTCGGCGGCGCCGCGCTCGGCCTACCTGCGCTACAAGGCCTGGATCGACCGCGCGGCCGGCGGCGTGATGGGGCTGCTGGGGCTGCGGCTCGTGTGGTCGGCCGTGCGCGGCACCTGAGGCTGCGGGGCTACAGCAGGCTCTCCGGCGTCGGCGGCGCCAGGATCTCCAGCATGGTCCGGTCCCAGAAGCCTGAATCGGGCTCCTCGGTCAGCACGGTGGCCCTGCCGTCGCCCTCGTCGCTGACCCATTCGATGCGCGACTGGTTGCTGCCCTCGGCAAAGCGCAGCCTGTAGGCGCCCTGCTGCTTGAGCACGTCGATGATCTTGAGCGCCTGCTGGGCCATCTCGGGGCTGCGGATGAAAAGGCCGATCTCGGTGTTGTACGTCTCGGAGCGCGGGTCGAAATTCATCGAGCCGACGAAAAGAATGCGCCGGTCGATCACCGCCGACTTGGCGTGCAGCCTCCCCACGGAGGTGCCGAAGAGCCCCAGCCGCACGCTGCGCCGGGTGCGGTTGGTGCTCAGCTCGTAGAGGTCGGCACCCAGCCTGAGCATGTCGGGCCGGTAGCGGCGGTAGGCGGTGTGCACCAGCGGCTCGTCGGTGGCGGCCAGCGAGTTGGTGACCACGCTGATCTTCACGTTGCGCCCGCGGATCTCGCGCATCACCTCCAGCCCCGAGGGGCCCGGGATCAGGTAGGGCGAGACGATGGTCACTTCCGAGCGGGCGCGGCGCATCTGCTCGACCACGTTGTAGCGCACGCTGTCGACGTCGAGCAGCGGCACGCCGCCGTAGGAAGCGGTCTTGCCGATCACGCGCTCGGGCGAATCGGCATACGCCTCGGCGGTGGTCCAGATCAGGCCGAGCTTGCCGGCGTCCAGGTCTTCGGCCATCGGGCTGTAGCCCAGCAGGTCGTTGGGCGCGGGCCTGGGCGGCGGGGGCGTGGTGTCGGGGCCGGTGGCGAGCTCGAAGCGCTGCTGCAGCTCCTCGCGCGAGAGGCCGCTGCCCACCACCGACTGGATCGGCCGCACGTAGACGCTGTTCCAGTATTGGTCGAACAGGCTGCCCAGGCGGGGAATGAGCGCGCCGGTGACGAAGGTGTCGAGGTCGATGAAGTTCTCGCCCGCCGTGCGCCTGAAGTACTGGTTGCCGATGTTGCGCCCGCCCGCCACCGCCATCGCGCCGTCGGCGATGAACAGCTTGTTGTGCATGCGGCGGTTGACGCGGCTGAAGTCGAAGAGCGAGGCCGTGAAGCGCTTCAGCAGGCTGCCGCGGCCGGCCGGGAAGGGGTTGAACAGGCGCAGCTCCACATTGGGCGTGGCGGCGAAGCCCAGCAGCAGTTCGTCTTCGCCGGAGGTGTAGAGGTCGTCCATCAAGAGCCGCACGCGCACGCCGCGCTGGGCGGCGTCGCGCAGGGTGCGCAGCAGGTAGCGGCCGGTCTCGTCGTTCTCGATCTGGTAGTACTGCACGTCCAGCGTGCGCTGCGCGCGGCGGGCCAGCTGGATGCGGGTGTCGAAGGCGAAGTCGCCGCCGGGCATCAGGCGGAAGCCGCTCAGGTCGGGGTCGGGCTGCGAGGCCAGCGCGATCTTGCCCAAGGCGGTGTCGGCCGAGACGGCGATGGCCTTGGTCGGCGTGCGCGGCGCCTCGTCGGGCAGCGTGGCGCAGCCGGCGACAAACAGCACGACCATGGCGAGCACCACAGCCATGCCCAAACGCCACCCGGATCCATTCAAGGAACACCGCGGAACCGGCTCAGCCGGGCCGCAGGTGTTGCCCCCTGCAAGGGGGTTGGCGAAGCGACACGAAGTGCGCATAGCCTGGGGGTGTACCAATTACAAGGCTTTGCGCAGGTTGGCGGGCGCGATGCGCAGCGCCTCGCGGTACTTGGCGACGGTGCGGCGCGCGCACTCGATGCCCTGCTCCTTCAGCATCTCGGAGATCTGGCTGTCCGACAGCGGCTTCTTCACGCTCTCGGAGCCGACGAACTGCTTGATGAGCGCGCGCACCGCGGTGCTCGACGCATTGCCGCCGGTCTCGGTGCCCAGCGCCGAGCCGAAGAAGTACTTGAGCTCGACCGTGCCGAAGGGCGTGGCCATGTACTTGGCGGTGGTCACGCGCGAGATGGTCGATTCGTGTAGGCCCAGCTCGTCGGCGATCTCGCGCAGCACCAGCGGGCGCATGGCGAGCTCGCCGTGCACGAAGTAGCTCTTCTGCCGCTCGACGATGGCGTTGCTCACGCGCAGGATGGTGTCGAAGCGCTGCTGGATGTTCTTGATGAACCAGCGCGCCTCCTGCAGCCGCTGCGACAGCGCCTGGCTGCCCTCGCCCTTGTGCGACTTCAGCGCGCCGGCGTAGATGTCGTGCACGCGCAGGCGCGGCATCACGTCGGGGTTGAGCATCACGCGGAACTTCACGTTGGTGCCGCGGCCGGTCTTGGTGACGATCACGTCCGGAATGATGACGTTGCGCTCGACGTCGACGAAGCGCCGGCCCGGCTTGGGCTCCAGCCGCGCGATGACCTGCAGCGCCGAGCGCACCAGCTCCTCGCTGCTGCGGGTGAGCGTGGCCAGGCGCTTGAAGTCGCGGCGCGCGAGCAGCTCCATGGGCTGCTTGCAGATGGCCAGCGCCGTCTTGCGGACCAGTTCCTCTTCCTCGGTCTCGTCGTCGCTGGCCATGGCGCGCAGCTGGATGCTCAGGCACTCGCCGAGGTCGCGCGCACCCACGCCAGCGGGCTCCAGGCTCTGCAGCAGGCCGAGCGCCACCTGGAAGTGATGCACCAGGTCGTCGAACTGGTCGTTGTCGTCGCCGGCCAGGCCCGAGGCCAGCGCGGGCAGCGAGTCCTCGAGGTAGCCGTCGTCGTTGAGCGATTCGATCAGGAAGCGCAGCGCGGCGCTGTCGTTCTCGTTCAGGCGCAGGCTCAGCGCCTGGCGGTGCAGGAAGGATTGCAGCGACTCCTGGCTGCGCGCGAGCTCGGTGGCGTCGGCGCGCTCGTCGTCGCCCAGGTTGTTCTGGCGCGCGGGCGCGTCGCTGCCCCATTCGCTGTCGTCGGGCGCCATGTCGACGGTGCCGTCGCCCTCCCAGTCGGGCTCGCGCTCGGAGATCTCGGCGGCGGGGCCGTCGGAGTCAGCGGTGGAGGCGCTCTCGGCGGACGAACTCGTGCTGCTGCTGGCGGCCGGGGAGGCGAAGTCGCCCTCGCCTTCGCCGCCGTCATCGCGGGGGACCGGCGCGTCGGCCGTGTCGAGCCCGAATTCCTCGCGCGCGGCTTCTTCCGCGGTGCGCTCGAGGAACGGGTTCTCGTCGAGCATCTGCTCCACCTCCTGGCTCAGTTCGAGCGTGGAGAGCTGCAGCAGCCTGATCGACTGCTGCAGCTGCGGCGTGAGCGCCAGATGCTGCGAAACGCGAAGGGATAGCCCTTGCTTCATGGTGGAAACCGCCCCCGCGCCTTACATGCGGAAGTGCTCGCCCAGGTACACCCTGCGTACCTCGGCGTTGTCGACGATCTCCGAAGGCGTGCCTTGTGCCAGCACATGCCCGTCGCTGATGATGAAGGCGTGGTCGCAGATGCCCAGCGTCTCGCGCACGTTGTGGTCGGTGATGAGCACGCCGATGCCGCGCTCCTTCAGGAAGCTGATGATCCGCTGGATCTCGATCACCGCGATCGGGTCGATGCCGGCGAAGGGCTCGTCCAGCAGGATGAAGCGCGGCTGCGTGGCCAGGGCGCGCGCGATCTCGACGCGGCGGCGCTCGCCGCCCGACAGCGCGAGCGCCGGCGAATCGCGCAGGTGGTCGACGCGCAGGTCAGCCAGTAGCTCGGACAGGCGCTCCTCGATGTGCGGCTTCGACAGCGGCGCCATCTTGCCGTTCGCGTCGGGCTCCATCTGCAGCTCGAGCACGGCGCGCACGTTCTCCTCGACCGTGAGCTTGCGGAAGATGGAAGCTTCCTGCGGCAGGTAGCTCAGGCCCATGCGGGCGCGGCGGTGGATCGGCATGTGGGCGATCGGCTCGCCGTCGATGGTGATGTCGCCGGCATCGGCGCGCACCAGGCCCACGATCATGTAGAACGAAGTGGTCTTGCCGGCGCCGTTGGGGCCCAGCAGCCCGACGACTTCGCCCTTCTGCACGTCGAGCGAGACGTCCTTCACGACCGTGCGGCTGCCGTAGCTCTTCTTCAGGCCGCGCGCGACCAGGCGGCTGCCCGGTGCGCCGCCGGCGTCCTGGGTTCCTGCGGATTCGATCACTTGCGCGTGTCTCCCTGGTCACTGCCGAGCGTGGTGCTCGGGCGCAGGCCCTTGCCCGGTGCCGGGGTGGCTGCCGGCGGCGGTGCCTTCGCACCACCGGCCGGGGCCGAGGCGCCCGCGGCCGGCGCGGTGGCGGTTGCTGCCTTGGGGGTGAGGATGGTCCTGACGCGTCCGCCCGGCGCCGAAGCGTTGACGGCGGTGTTCGGCGGCACGGTGGAGCCGTTGACGGTGTAGGTGTCGTTGCTCTGGTCGTAGACGATCAGCGCGCCCTGGCTCTCGTCGTTCGGCGTGGCGCCGAGCAGCCGGCGCATGGTGGCGTTGCGGATGAACTTGACGTTGTCGGCGCGGCTGTCGTACTCGATGACTTCCGACTCGCCCTCGATCCATTCGTCGGGCGCGTTGCGCTTCTGTTTGTAGTAGGCCCGCTTGCCGGGCGCCGCCGTGACCACGCCGTACTGGTAGCCCTCGGCGTCCTGGCGCACGTCCAGCCGCGCGCCGCGGATGATGATCGTGCCCTTTGTCACCAAAACGTTGCCGGTGAACACGCTGGTCTGCTTCAGGTCGTCGTAGCGCATTGCGTCCGACTCGATGTTCATCGGCTTGGAGCGGTCGGCGGTCTCGGCCACGGCGCCCGACGCGAGGCCTGCCAGCAACAGGGCGCCGGCGGCCAGCTGGCCGATGCGACGCAGGAAGGAGGTGGTGGTGTAGGAGTGCAATGTCATAGAGGCACGAAACTTGCTCGGCATTGTATGCGGCTGAGTGCTTCCGCCCCGCACGCACAGATGAAAAAGCCCGCCTAGGCGGGCTTGACTTTCCTTCTGGTTTTCTCCCAGAAACACCGCGCAACCGCGCGGTACGGCTCGGCTTTTGGCGCTCAGCCCTTCTTTGCCTCACCAATGAGATAGTTCACGACCTGAAGCACCTTGGTCATGTTGCCGGCAGTTTCACCGTCGACATACCAGCGGCCGGCCACGGCCATCGCGGGCACGCCCGCCACCTTGTAGGCGTCGGTCAGCTGCGAGGCGCGCTTGGCCTTGCTGGCCACGCCGAAGGAGGTGAAGGTTTCCTTGAACTTGGCGGCATCCAGGCCGTTGGCGGTGGCCCAGGCAATGATGTTGGCGTCGCCGTTCACGTTCTGGCGCTGGGCGTGGATCGCGTTGAACACCTTCGGCTGGTATTCGTCGACCTTGCCCATGGCTTCGAGCGTGTAGTACAGGCGCTGCTTGGCCTCGACGTCGTTGCCCACGAAGGGAACGGGAATGCGGCGGAAGGCGACTTCCTTCGGAATGGTCTTGAGCCAGGCTTCCAGCGACGGTTCGAAGTCGTTGCAGTGCGGGCAGTTGTACGAGAAGAACTCGACCACCTCGACTTTGCCGGCGGGCGCGTCGACCGGCACCCGCTTGTCGAGCACCAGGTACTCGGAGCCGGCCTTGGGCACGCGCGCCTGGGCATGGGCCGGGTTGACACCCAGGGACAGCAGCCCGAGCGAGGTGGCGGCCAGCGAAAAGTCACGACGTTTCATTGAAAGAGCTCTCCAGTTATTACGGCAGACTGAGCCGGCGCGCGGCGGGGAGTTCCCCCGCATCCGGCGCGCCCGAGGCTGTGGATGGTGGCGGCAAACGCCGCGCGGCGAAGTTTGGGGGGCTATTCGTGTCGGTTGCCGGGCGGACGACGGCCGCTCAGCGCTGCACGCGGACCAGCGCCGAATCCATGCCGCCGCCGTCGAGCCGCTCCTTCAGGCGGTCGGCGTCGTCCTTCTTGTTGAAGGGACCGGCGCGCACGCGATACACGGTGCGGCCCGCCTGCTCGCGCTCGGTGACCTTGGCCTCGACGCCCATCAGCGACAGCTTGGCGCGCTGCGCCTCGGCGTCCTCGGTGGTGCGGAAGGCGCCGGCCTGCACGAAATACATGAAGGGATCGGGTCCCGAGTTGCTGCCGGCGTTGCTGCCGCTGCTGCTCGGCGCGGCCGACGCGGTGGTCGTGCTGCCGGAGCCCGAGACGCTGCCCGAACGAGCCCGGGCCAGGTCGCCCAGCGGATCGTTCGACGGCGGCAGGGCGTTGGCCTCGGCCGGCGTCGGTGCGGTGCGCGGCGGCTTGGGCGCCACCACCACGGGCACCGGCGGCGCGGTGTTCGGCGAAGCCGTGGCCGGGGCCGCGGCGGTATTGCCGGTGGCGGGCTCGCCGGTGATCGGGTTGACCGGGCCGGCCGGGGCGGCCGGCGTTGCCGGCTTGGGCGCGCCGGCCTTGCCGGCCAGCGGCGCGTTCGGGTCCCAGTCGCGGTTCTTGCGGGCTTCGGCCTCGTCCTGCTCGGCGCCGCCGCGCTGCGTCTTGGTCACGAACGGGATCGGCACCTTGGTCACGTAGACCGCGATACCCAGCGCGACGCCCAGGCCGAGCACCAGCCCGATGATCAGGCCGATGACGATGTTGCCGCGTTGACTTCTTGTCTTCTTCATGGTGAGGGGGTTCACATCTTGCTCGGCGCACTGACGCCGAGAATCGCGAGGCCATTGTGCAGCACCTGCGCGGTGGCGGCGACCAGCGCCAGGCGGGCCAGCTTGACCTTCTCGTCGTCGACCAGGATGCGCTCGGCGTCGTAGTAGCTGTGGTAGCTGGCGGCCAGTTCGCGCAGATAGAAAGTGACGTCGTGCGGGGCGAAGTCCTTGGAGGCGGCCGTCAGCATGGCCGGGTACTTGGCCAGCAGCAGCATCAGCGTCTGGGCGGCCGGGCTTTCCAGCGGCGACAGGTCTGCGTCCTTCAGCGAGGCGGCGTCGCCGCCCCAGCCGGCCAGCACCGAGCAGATGCGCGCGTGGGCGTACTGCACGTAGTAGACCGGGTTGTCGTTGTTCTTCGTCACCGCGAGGTCGACGTCGAAGGTGTACTCGGTGTCGGGCTTGCGGCTCAGCAGGAAGAAGCGCACCGCGTCGGTGCTGGTCCACTCGATCAGGTCGCGCAGCGTGACGTAGCTGCCGGCGCGCTTGCTGATCTTGACCTCCTCGCCGCCCTTCATCACGCGCACCATGGTGTGCAGCACGTAGTCGGGGTAGCCCTCGGGGATGCCCTCGCCCGCAGCCTGCAGGCCGGCGCGCACGCGGGCGATGGTGCCGTGGTGGTCGGTGCCCTGGATGTTGATGACCTTGTGGAAGCCGCGCTCCCACTTGGCGATGTGATAGGCGACGTCGGGCACGAAATACGTGTACGTGCCGTCCTGCTTCTTCATCACGCGGTCCTTGTCGTCGCCGTAGTCGGTCGACTTCAGCCACAGCGCGCCGTCCTGCTCGTAGGTCTTGCCGGCGGCCACGAGCTTGCGCACCGCATCTTCGACGCGGCCGCTGGTGTAGAGGCTGGACTCCAGGTAGTACTGGTCGAAGCGCACGCGGAAGGCCTGCAGGTCCAGATCCTGCTCGCGGCGCAGGTAGGCCACGGCGAATTCGCGGATGGCGTCGATGTCCTCGATGTCGCCGCTGGCGGTGACTTCGCGGTCTTCCGACTTGACGGTCTTCTTCGCCTTGAAGTCGGCCGCGATGTCGGCGATGTAGTCGCCGTTGTATGCAGCCGCCTTCTCGCCGCTGGGCCACTCGGCGTCGCCGGGCTTGAAGCCGCGCGCGCGCAGCTGCGTGCTGTTGGCCAGCGTCTGGATCTGCACGCCGGCGTCGTTGTAGTAGTACTCGCGCCACACGCTCTCGCCCTGCGAGGCGCGCAGGTTGCAGATGGCGTCGCCCAGCGCCGCCTGGCGGCCGTGGCCCACGTGCAGCGGACCGGTCGGGTTGGCCGAGACGAACTCGACCAGCACCTTCTCGCCGGTGGCGGGCTGTTGGCCGAAAGTATTCCCGGCCGACAGCACCTCGCGCACGATCTGCTGCTTGGCGGCCGTCTTCAGGCGGATGTTGAGGAAGCCGGGCCCGGCGATCTCGATGGCGTCGACCCACTGGGCGAACGCTGGGGTGGCGAGCAGCGCGGCGCTCAGCTCCTCGCCCAGTTCGCGGGGCTTGCGCCCCAGCGGCTTGGCGAGCTGCATCGCTGCCGTGCAGGCGAAATCGCCGTGCGCGGCCATCTTGGGCGATTCGAACGCGGCCTTGGAGCCGGCGCCGGGCGAGAGGGATTCGAGCGTGTTCGCGAGCGCCGCGAGCAGCTCCTGTTTGACCAATAGCATCCGCAAATTTTACCGGGGGCAAACCCCGGCGCAGTTGACGATGGTCATCCGATCGTTGCCTTGGCCCGTTACGATGGTCGGCCCCGAGGCGGGGAACCTGTCACAACTCAACCTAGCGAGGACATATCACCATGAAGAAGCTCCTTTCCCTGGTCGCACTGGGCATCTGCCTTTCCTTCGGCGCAGCCCAGGCTCAAGACAAGGCCCCCGCACCCGCCGCAGCACCCGCCGCTGCCGCCCCTGCCGCTGCAGCCCCCGCCGCCGGCGCAAGCTGCGAAGCCAAGGCCGTGGACAAGAACGGCAAGGCCCTCGCCGGCGCCGCCAAGGCCAGCTCCATCAAGAAGTGCGAGAAGGAAGCCAAGGCCGCCGCCGCTCCCGCCTGCGCCGCCAAGGCCGTCGACAAGAACGGCAAGCCGCTGGCCGGCGCCGCCAAGAACAGCTTCATCAAGAAGTGCGAGAAGGACGCCAAGGCCTGAAGCCATGGCGCGTCGGTGCAACGATGCATCGACATCCGAGAACAGAGGCCCGCCGCGTGCGGGCCTTTTCTTTTTCCGGGCCGTGCGGGGCTACTTCAGCGCGCCCAGCAGGTTGTTGAAGTCGTCGGTCCAGGGCCTCTGGCCCGGCTGCGTGGCGATCGGCGTCGCGCCAGAGCGGATGGGTTCGCGCGCCAGCGCCCGGGGATCGCGCGCGACCAGCACCCAGTCGGTGCGATGCAGCCAGTCGGATTGCTCCGCCAGGTCGTGCACCAGCACCGCGTGCAGGCCGCGCGCCCCGGCGACCCTGGCGATCACGGGCGCCAGCGCCAGGAAGCGGTTGGTGACGTGGAAGGCGATCACGCCGTCGGGCCGCATGTGCCGCAGGTAGGCATCCATCGCCTCGACCGTGAGCAGGTGCACCGGCACCGAGTCGCCCGAGAAGGCATCGACTGCGAGCACGTCGAAACCCTGCACCGGCTCGCGCTCCATCGCCAGCCGGGCGTCGCCCGGCACGCGCTCGATGCGCGCGGCGCTGTCGCGCAGGAAGCTGAACTCCCTGTCCGCCAGCGCGAACACCTGCGGATTGATCTCGTAGAAGCGATAGACGTCGCCGCCGCGGCCGTAGACCGCCAGCGTGCCGGCCCCCAGCCCGATCAGGCCCACGCGGCGCGGCCCGTCCGGCGCCGCCGCGATGGCCCGGCCGATGCCCGAGGTCCGGCCGTAGTAGGTGGTGAGCTCGCGCCGTCGCGCCGGGTCGAGGAACTGCGAGCCGTGCTTGACCGAGCCGTGCGCCAGCTGCCGCGTGCTGTCCGAGGGCGGATCGCGCTTCGTGTCGTACACCTGCAGCGCACCGTAGAAATTGCGCTGCAGGCTGCGCACGCCCATGTTGTCGCTGGCGATCTGCCGCAGCAGGAAGAATGTGCAGCAGGCCGCCAGCGCCACGCAGCCCACCCGCAGCCAGAGCCGCCGGCGCAGCACGGCGGCCGCCGCCAGCGCGGTCAGCATCATCCCGAACCCCAGTTCGTAGTACGCCGCCAGCACGTGCGGCGCGACCAGCCCGACCATCACCCCGCCCAGCGCGCCGCCCAGCGACAGCATCAGGTAGAAGCGCGTGAGATAGCGCGGCCCCGGCCTGAGCCTGGCGGTCTCGCCGTGCAGGAACATGCACAGCACGAACAGCCCCGACACGTACAGCGGCAGCGCGGTGCGCACGTCGGCGCCGATGGAATGCTGCAGCCCGAACGCGCACAGCAGCAGCATGGCGGCCGCCAGCGGCAGGAACAAGCCGCGCCGGTACCAGCGGTCGCTCTCGAAGCACAGCACGAAGGTCAGCAGGTACAGCGACAGCGGCAGCACCCACAGGAAGGGCACCGCGGCGACGTTCTGGGTGATGTGGTTCGTCACGGCCAGCAGCAGCCACGAAGCCAGCGCTGGCAGCGCGAGCCACAGCAGGTAGTCGGCGGGGCGCGGCGGATGGTCCGGCGCGGCGGCCTGCCCGGGCGGCTGCGGCGGCACGACCTCGGCCGGCCAGCGCCGCGCCATGTACAGCGTCGTGCCCGCGCACAGCAGCACGAACGCGCCGTAGCCCCACGACCATCCATGCGCCTGCTGCCGCAGCGTGCTGAACGGCTCGATCAGCACCGGATAGCTCAGCAGCGACAGCAGCGAGGCCAGGTTCGACAGCGAGAAGTAGCGGTACACCTGCGTGCCCCAAGGCGTGCGCGCCACCCACGACTGCACCAGCGGCCCGGTGGTGGAAAGCAGGAAGTAAGGCAGGCCGATGGTGGCGAGCAGCAGGCCCAGGATCCGCCAGGCCGGGTCTTCGGCGCCGGTCGGCTTCCACTGCGCGCCCACCACGATCGGAAGGAAGGCCAGGCTCGCGACGAGCAGCCCCACGTGCAGCACGGCCTGCGCCCGCATGCGCAGGTGGCGCGCGACCCAGTCGGAATATGCATACCCCGCGAGCAGCACGGCCTGGAAGAACACCATGCAGACCGACCACACCGCGGCCGAGCCGCCGAACCACGGCAGGATCTGCTTCGCGATCAGCGGCTGGACCAGGAACAGCAGGAACGCGCTGCTGAAGATCGTTCCGGCAAACAGGAGCTGGATGCCGGCGCGCCCCATGCCGCGCCTACTTGCCGAAGCCCCGTGCCAGGAACACCGCCACCAGCGGGATCAGCGCGATCAGGTGCGCCTGGACCATCACCAGCTTGCGGGTCTTGACGATCTCGGCCTCGGGCGGCAGCTTGCCGGTGGCGCGCAGCGTCTTGCGCCAGCGGAAGTAGGTGAGCGTCGGGAAGATCGACAGCACGCCCACGATGATGAAGAGCCCCAGCTTCACGTGCAGCAGCGGGTTGGTCCAGTAGGTGGCCGCGCCTTTCATCCCCCACCAGGTGCGCGCGATGCCGGTGGCCAGCACCGCGATGGCGGCGATGCCGTAGACCATGTCGACCTTGGCCAGCCGCTCGACCACCGCCGCGTTGAGCCACTGCACGCGGCACAGCGCGGCCTCGCTGGAAATGAAGACGACCATCGTCAGGATGGCGAGCAGGTGAAGGTACGCAAGGATGGCTTCTAGCGTCATCGGTGAGGCTTTCTACTCGTGGGTTGCAAATGCAAACAGATTGTGACGCCGACCGTGCGCCTCAGGCCCTTCCTCCCCAGAAATCCGGGTTGCCGTACTGCTCCTTGAGGAAATCAAGCCACAGCCGCACCCGCAGCGGCATGTGCTTGGCGCCCGCGAACACCGCGTAGATGCCGTTGGGCGGCGCCGCGAATTCCTCCAGCAGCGGCACCAGCAGGCCGGCGTCGATCTCGGCCTCGACCTCCCAGGTGCTGCGCCACGCGATGCCGTGGCCGGCGAGGCACCAGTCGTGCAGCACCTGGCCGTCGGAACAGTCGAGCGGGCCGCTCGGGCGCAGGTGGATCAGCTCCTGGTTGCCCTCCTCGTTGACCACGCGGAAAGCCCAGCCGCGCGTCTGCGAGGCGTCGCTCGACAGCGTGAGGCAGGCGAAGCGCGAGAGCTCGCTCGGATGCCTGGGCTTGCCGTGGCGGCGCACGAACTCCGGCGTGGCGACGCAGCGGCGGCGGTTGTCGGCCAGGCGCACGCTCACCAGCGACGAATCGGGCAGGTCGCCCACGCGCACCGCGCAGTCGAAGCTCTCGCCGGTGACGTCGACCACGCGGTCGCTGAGATTCAGCGAGATCGTCACCTCGGGGTGCAGCGCATGGAAGCGCGGCACCAGCGGCGCGACGTGGCGGCGGCCGAAGCCCGCGGGCGCCGTCACGCGCAGGTGGCCGCTGGCCTTGAGGCCGCCGGCGCTCACGCTGGCCTCGGCGTTGGCGAACTCCGTCAACAGGCGCTGGCAGTCTTCGAGGAAGGCGCTGCCTTCGTGCGTGAGCGTGATGCGCCGCGTGGTGCGCACCAGCAGCTTGACGCCGAGGCGCTCTTCCAGCGCGTCGAGCCGACGCCCCATGATCGCGGGCGCCACGCCCTCGGCCTTGGCCGCGGCCGTGAGGCTGCCGCGGGTCGCGACCGAGACGAAGGATTCGAGTTGCTTCAGGCGGTCCATGGGGCGGGAACTATATCGCCCGCCACCTGGAGAGCGCCTTTCCTATTCGGGCCGGACGCCCGCCTCGCGCACCGCCGCGCCCCAGCGCGCGTGCTCGGCCTTGATGTACTGGGCGGCCTGCTCCGGGCTGCCGCCCACGGGCGCGCTGCCCTCGGCCAGCAGCTGCGAGATGGTCGCGGGCTTGGCCAGCGCCTTGTCGACGGCGGCGTTGAGCTTCTTCACGATGTCGGGGCTGGTGCCGGCCGGCGCGACCAGCGCCTTCCAGTCCACCGCCTCGAAGCCCTTGTAGCTCTCGGCCACTGTCGGCACGTCGGGCATCACCGGCAGGCGCTTGGCCGAGGTGACGGCCAGCGCGCGCAGGCGCCCGCCCTTCACCATCGACAACGCGCCCTGCGGCGTGGCGAACATGTAGTCGGTCTGGCCACCGAGCAGATCGGTGATGGCCGGCGCGGCGCCCTTGTACGGCACGTTGAGCACCTTGAAGCCCGCGCGCTTGGCCAGCACCTCGCCGGCCATGTGGCCCAGCGTGCCGGTGCCAGCGAGCGCCTGCCGGATCTCGCCCGGCTTGGCCTTCGCGGCGGAGACCAGGTCGGCCAGCGTCTTGAACGGCGCGTCGGCGCGAACCACCAGCACAACGGGCTGCGAGGCCACGACCGACACCGGCACCAGGTCCTTCAATGCGTCGTAGGGCATCTTCGGGAACAGCGTCGGGTTGATCGCCAGGTTCGCGGTCTGGCCCAGGCCGATGGTGTAGCCGTCGGGCTTGGCTTTCGCCACCACGTCCATGCCGATGTTGCCGTTGCCGCCCGCGCGGTTGTCGACGATGAAGGTCCACCTGGTGTCGTCGGCGAGCTTCTGCGCGACGAGCCGCGCCACGATGTCGGTGGCGCCGCCGGGCGTGTAGGGAACGATGAGCCGCACCGGCTTGTCGGGCCAGGCGGTGTCGGCAAGGGCGGGGGCGGCGTTCAGCCATGCGGCGGCCGCGGCGCACGCCAGCAAGGCGCGCCGTGCATTGAAAAACATGAGGTCAGTCTCCGAGTGTGATGTGTCTTGCCTGGAGCGCAGCGATGTCCTCGTCGCTGTAGCCCACTTCCTTCAGCAGCTCGCGGCCGTGCTCGCCGATGTGCGGCGGCTGCAGCCGGATGCCCGGGCGTTCGCCGTCGAGCGTGAACGGCATCAGCGGCACCTTGGCCATGCTGCCGTCGTTCATGCGCACCGGCGCGAGGCCGCCGGTGGCGTTGAGGTGCGGATCGTCGAACAGCTCCTGCGGCCTGGTGATGGGTGCGAAGGGCAGCTCGTTCTTCTCGAACACCGCGGCGAGCTCCGCGGCGCTGTGGTTCGCGAGGTGCGAGCGCAGGATCGGCATCATCCATTCGCGCGCCAGCACGCGGTCGTTGTTGGTCTTCAGGCGCGGGTCGGCCAGCATCTCGTCGAGGCCGAAGGCCTTGCAGAAGATGGTCCACTGCTTGTCGCTCACGGCCGCCAGGAAGATCTGCTCGCCGTCCTTCACCGTGAACACGTCGTACACGGCCCAGGCCGAGATGCGGCTGGGCATCGGGTCGGCCGCCTTGCCGGTGGCGGCGAACTGCATCATGTGCTGCGCAACCAGGAACACGTTGTTCTCGAACAGCGCCGACTGCACCTCGCAGCCCTTGCCGGTGATGTCGCGCTGGCGCAGCGCGGCCATCGCGCCGATGGCGCCGAACATGCCGCCCATGATGTCGTTCACGCTGGTGCCCGCACGCAGCGGGTCGCCAGAGCGGCCGGTCATGTAGGCCAGGCCTCCCATCATCTGCACCACCTCGTCGAGCGCGGTGCGGTGGTCGTAGGGGCCGGGCAGGAAGCCCTTGTGGCTCACGTAGATGAGGCGCGGATTCAGTTTGCTCAACGTGTCGTAGTCGAGCCCCAGCTTCTTCATGGTGCCGGGCTTGAAGTTCTCGCTGACGATGTCGGCGGTGGCGACGAGGCGCAGCGCGGCTTCCACGCCCTCGGGCTGTTTCAGGTCGAGCGCGATGCTCTTCTTGTTGCGGTTGAAGGTCGGGAAGAAGCCCGAGCCCGAACCCAGCAGGCGGCGCGTGCTGTCGCCTTCGATGGGCTCGACCTTGATGACTTCGGCGCCGAGGTCGGCCAGCAGCAGCCCGCAGGTCGGGCCCATGACCATGTGGGTGAACTCGACGACGCGGACGCCGGCGTACGGCAGGGGATTGGCTTCAGACATGTTGTGCGTTGTGTTCCTGGACGAAGCCCTTGGGCAATCCGGCTTCCGGGGTCATGCCGTAGACCGGCTCACCGGGCAGGCCGGCCATGAGCGGCGCGCGCGCCGCGATGAGTTTCTGGATGTCGATGCCGGTGCGCACGCCCATGGCCTCGAACATGAAGACCAGGTCTTCGGTGACCGCGTTGCCCGAGGCGCCCGGCGCATAGGGGCAGCCGCCGAGCCCCCCCAGCGACGCGTCGAAGGTGCGCACGCCCTCGTCCCAGGCCGCGAGGCAGTTGGCGATGCCGAGGCCGCGCGTGTTGTGCATGTGGGCCGCGCCTGCGTGACTGCCGATCTCCGCGCGCAGCCGCTTGAAGAGACGGCGCACCTGCGCGGGGTTGGCGTAGCCCACGGTGTCGGACAGGCCGGACTCGTCGGCGCCCGCTTCGATGCACTGCGCGGCCAGGCGGATCACGTCGTCCTCGGGCACCAGGCCCTGCAGCGTGCATCCGAAGGCGGTGGAGATGCCGGCCTCCAGCTTCACCTGCGGCGCGATCTCGCGGCGCAGTTCGGAGATGGCACGCACCTCCTCGACCATCTCGGTGGGCGTCTTGCGCACGTTGGCCAGCGAATGCGCCACGCTGGCCGACACCGGCATGGTCAGCTTGTGCACGCCGGCCTCGAGCGCGGCCTGCGCGCCCTTGCGATTGGGCACCAGCGCCATCACCACCAGGCCGGGCAGCGTGACGGCATGGCGCACCACCTCGGCGGCATCGGCCATCTGCGGCAGCAGCTTGGCGGGCACGAAGGAAGCGACCTCGATCTCGCGCACACCGGCCGCGTAGAGCGCGTCGATCCAGCGCAGCTTGTCGGCCGTGGGCATGGTGGCCTTGACCGACTGCAGGCCGTCGCGGGGGCCGACCTCGCTGATGAGGACGTCGGGGGTTGTCATCGGATTTCTGTCTCCTTGGGCTTGACTGTTCTGTCTTACAGAACTATATTCCGTTAAACAGAATTAGACCGCCGATCCGCTCCGGCTGTCAAGCCAAGCCGTTCCCTGCTGCTCCTTGTCATGCCCCGCAAAGCCCAGACCGAATCCGTCTCCGACCTCAATGCCGCCCCCGGCGGCGCGGCCGCGGTCGATCGCGCGCTGAGCCTGCTGTCGGCCTTCCAGCCGGGCGACGAGGCGCTGTCGCTCGCGCAGTTCGCCGAGCGCACGCAGCTCTACAAGAGCACCGTGCTGCGGCTGCTGGCCTCGCTGGAGCATGCGCGGCTGATCCGCCGGCAGGACGACGGCCGCTACGCGCTGGGCATGGAGATCGCGCGGCTGCACGGCCTCTACGCGGCGTCGCAGTCGCTCGACCGCATCGTGCTGCCCGTGCTGCGCGCGCTGGTGGCGGCCACCGGCGAGAGCGCGGCGTATCACGTGCGGCAGCCCCAGGCCGACAGCTGGGTGCGGCTGTGCCAGTTCCGCATCGATTCGCCGCACGTGGTGCGCGACCACGTGCGCGCCGGCGACCTGCTGCCCAACGACCGCGGCGCGGGCGCGCGCGTGCTGATCGCCTTCGGCCCGCAGGACGAGCTGCCGCGCGGCGCGAAGGAGCGCAAGCTCTACGACACCATCCGCGCGCAGGGCTGGTGCGCGCTGGTGGGCGACCGCACCGCCGAGCTGGCCGGCATCTCGGCGCCGGTGTTCCATGCCGACGGCAGCCTCGCGGCCGCGGTCACGCTGACGATGCCCACGCATCGCTACGACGAGGGCTACATCGAGCCGGTGCGTGCGGCAGCGAAGGAGCTCAGCGGACAGGTCTGAGCAAGCGACCGGTCAACGCAGCGCGGCCAGCACCGCTTGGTTCTGCTCGGGCAGCCCGATGCTGACGCGCAGCCACTCGGGCAGGCCGTAGGGTCCCAGCAGCGAGACCTCGATGCCGGCGGCCAGCAGGCGCGCATGCACCGCCTGCGCATCGCCGACCCGCACCATCAGGAAGTTGCCGGACGAGGGAACGTATTCGAGGTCCAGCGCCTTGAAGCCGGCGGCGAGCTGGTCGCGCCCGGCCGTGTTGAGTTCATAAGTGCGCGCGAGGAAGTCCGTGTCGGCCAGCGCGGCCACCGCGGCGGCCTGCGCCGGGGTCGTCACGTTGAAGCGCGGGCGCTGCGCGTTCATGCGCGCCGCGAGCGTCGGCTGCGACACGCCGTAACCGATGCGCAGCCCCGCCAGCCCGAAGGCCTTGGAGAAGGTGCGAGCCACGATCAGGTTGGGCAGGCGCCGCACCCATTCGATGCTGTCGTAGCGCTGCGCGGGCGCGAGGTATTCGGTGTAGGCCTCGTCCAGCAGCACCGTCACGTGCGCGGGCACCGACTGCAGGAAGGCCAGCAGCGGCGCGGCGTCGATGAAGGTGCCGGTCGGGTTGTTGGGGTTGGCGACGAACACCAGCTTCGTGTCCTCGCCGATGGCCGCGCGCATCGCGTCGAGGTCGTGGCCGAAGTCGCGCGACGGCACGACAGTTGCGTGCGCATGGGCATGCGCGGCGGCCTGCGCGTAGACGATGAAGCCGTACTGCGAATACACGACGCCCTCGCCCGGCTTCAGGCTCACCTGCGCCGCGAGTTCCAGGATCTCGCTCGATCCGCTGCCCAGCGTGAGCCAGTCGGCGGGCACGTCGAGCCGGGCGGCCAGCGCGTTCTTCAGCGCGGTGCCGTTGCTGTCGGGGTAGTTGCCGGCGCCCGCGAGCGCTTCGGCAGCGGCGCGGCGGGCCGACTCGGGCATGCCCAGGGGGTTTTCATTGGAGGCCAGGAGGATCATGGAAGCTGGGCGCTGAAATCGCGGATTTACTTAAGAAGTTAAATATATCCGGCAGCTTGGGCCTTCTTATCAGTGCCTACCCTTTGCGCCCCCAGGGAGCGCCCGTCGATTACCTCTATTTTTGTCACGGATAAATCCCGATTCAGGCTCTTACTCGCCAGCAAAGTATCGAATAAAGTTCATCCCAGGATTGCATCTTTCTCAAGGAGAAACCCACATGACCGCCCGCACCACCGCCCACGGCCTCCAGGTCGCGACCGAGCTCCATCGCTTCATCGAGGACAAGGTCCTCCCCGCCAGCGGCGTGGCCAGCGACGTCTTCTGGAAGGGCTTCGACGCCATCGTCCACGACCTCGCGCCGAAGAACGTCGCCCTGCTCGCCGAGCGCGACCGCCTGCAGAGCGAGCTCGACGCCTGGCACAAGAAGAACCCCGGCCCCATCGCCGACATGCCGGCGTACCGCGCCTTCCTCGAGAAGATCGGCTACCTGCTGCCCCAGCCCAAGGGCGTGAAGGCCACGACCGCGAACGTCGACTCCGAACTCGCGCTGCAGGCCGGCCCGCAGCTGGTGGTGCCGATCCTCAACGCACGCTATGCGCTGAACGCGGCCAACGCCCGCTGGGGCTCGCTGTACGACGCGCTCTACGGCACCGACGCGATTCCCGAGACCGGCGGCGCCGAGAAGGGCAAGGGCTACAACCCGGTGCGCGGCGCCAAGGTCATCGAGTTCGCGCGCAACGTGCTCGACCAGGCCGCGCCGCTGATCAACGGCTCGCACAAGAACGCCACCGGCTACAGCGTGAAGGACGGCAAGCTGGTCGTCGCGCTGCAGAGCAGCAGCACCGGCCTGGCCGATGCCTCGCAGTTCGTCGGCTACCAGGGCGACGCCGCCGCGCCTTCGTCGGTGCTGTTGAAGCACAACGGCATCCACCTCGACATCCGCATCGACCGCTCCACGCCCATCGGCAAGAGCGACGCGGCCGGCGTGAGCGACCTGGTGCTCGAAGCCGCGCTGTCGACCATCCTCGACCTGGAAGACTCGGTGGCCGTGGTCGACGCGGCCGACAAGGTGGTCGCCTACTCGAACTGGCTGGGCATCGTCGAGGGCACGCTCACGGAAGAAGTCGCCAAGGGCGGCAAGACCTTCACCCGCGGCCTGAACCCCGACCGCGAATACACCGGTGCCGACGGCAAGCCCCTGAAGCTGCACGGCCGCTCGCTGATGTTCCTGCGCAACGTGGGCCACCTGATGACCAACCCGGCCGTGCTGTACGAAGGCGGCAAGGAAATTCCGGAAGGCATCCTCGACGCCGTGGTCACCACCACCATCGCCACCATCGACCTCAAGCGCAAGGGCAACTCGCGCACCGGCAGCATCTACATCGTCAAGCCGAAGATGCACGGCCCGGCCGAAGTGGCCTTTGCCAGCGAACTGTTCGGCCGCGTCGAGCAGCTGCTGGGCCTGCCCGCCAACACCGTGAAGCTGGGCATCATGGACGAGGAGCGCCGCACCAGCGTGAACCTCAAGGCCTGCATCGCCGAGGCCGCCGCGCGCGTGGCCTTCATCAACACCGGCTTCCTCGATCGCACCGGCGACGAGATGCACACCGCCATGCAGGGCGGCCCGATGATCCGCAAGGGCGACATGAAGTCCAGCGCGTGGATCGGCGCCTACGAAAAGAACAACGTGCTCGTCGGCCTGTCCAGCGGCCTGCGCGGCAAGGCTCAGATCGGCAAGGGCATGTGGGCCATGCCCGACCTGATGGCCGCCATGCTCGAGCAGAAGATCGGCCACCCCAAGGCCGGCGCCAACACCGCCTGGGTGCCCTCGCCCACCGCCGCCACGCTGCACGCGCTGCACTATCACCAGGTCAGCGTGACCGCGGTGCAGCAGGAGCTGGAGAAGATCGACGCCGACGCCGAGCGCGACAACATCCTCAACGCCCTGCTGCAGGTGCCGATCGCCGCCGAAGCCAAGTGGAGCGCCGAAGAGCGCCAGCAGGAAATCGACAACAACGTGCAGGGCATCCTCGGCTACGTGGTGCGCTGGATCGACCAGGGCGTGGGCTGCTCCAAGGTGCCCGACATCCACAACGTCGGCCTGATGGAAGACCGCGCCACGCTGCGCATCTCCAGCCAGCACATCGCCAACTGGCTGCTGCACGGCGTGGTGACGAAGGCGCAAGTCGACGAAACCTTCCAACGCATGGCCAAGGTGGTCGACGAGCAGAACGCGGGCGATCCGCTGTACCAGCCGATGGCCGGCAACTTCACGGCCTCGGCTGCCTACAAGGCGGCGCAGGACCTGGTGTTCAAAGGCATCGAGCAGCCGAGCGGGTACACGGAGCCGCTGCTGCATGCGTGGCGGTTGAAGGTGAAGGGCGAGGCCTGATCTCCTTCGCCGGCCCGGCGTCGCGCCGGGCCTGACGCACGCACGAACGGCGCCCTCGGGCGCCGTTCTGCATGATGGGCGGCCTGCCGTTAGCATCGACGAGGTCCCCTTCGCCTCCCGCCCTTCTTCCCCGATGAACACGAACGCGGCATCGCCGCCTCCGCCGCGCTGGTCTTCCTCCACGGCCGCCATGCTCGTGGCCCTGGCCACCGCCTTCGCCCTGAGCCAGGCCTTCCGCACCGTCGGGGCCATGATGGCCACGCCGCTCACCAGCCACTTCGGGCTCACGCCGCAGCAGCTCGGCACCTGGGCGGGCACCTTCCACTTCATGTTCGGGATCATGCAGCTCGCGATGGGCGTGTCGATCGACATCTTCGGCGTGCGCCGCACGGTGCTGACGGCCTTTCCGCTGGCCGTCGCGGGCGCGGTGCTGTGCGCGATGGCGCCGAACTTCCACGCGTTGCTGCTGGGGCAGGCGCTGGTCGGCGTGGGCTGCGCGCCGGCCTTCCTGGCCTGCACGGTGTTCATCGCGCGGCACTTCGATGCCTCGCGCTTCACTGCGATGTCGGGGCTGGTGATGAGCCTGGCTGGCATGGGCATCCTGTTCACCGGCACGCCGCTGGCGCTGCTGATCGAGGCTTCGTCGTGGCGCGTGGGCTATGCGGTGCTGGCGGCGTTCGCGGTGCTTTCGTGGCTGCTGATCTTCTGGCGCGTGCGCGAGCCTGCGCGCGCGGCCGATATCGCGCTGCCGGAACGGGCGGAGCGCCAGTCGCTGCGCAAGGCCGTGCGCGAGCTGCTCCCGCTGTTCGCGATGCCGCATACGCTGGGACTGCTGTGCTTCGCCTGCGTGTCGTACGCGGCCTTCATCACGCTGCGCGGGCTGTGGCTCGGCCCGGTGCTGCACGAGCGGCACGGCCTCTCGCTGGTGGCGAGCGGCAACGTCGCGCTGGTGATGACGGTCGCCGGCATGATCAGCCCCACGCTCTTCGGCCGCATGGACCCGGGAGGCGCGCGGCGCACGCGCTGGATGATGGGCTGCGCGCTCGCGGGCACGCTGATGTTCGGCGCGATGGCGCTGACGCATTCGCGTGCGATCGACATCGGCCTGCCGATCGTCTACGGCCTTCTCTCGGGCTACAGCGTGCTGCAGTACGCGTACACCAAGAACGCCTACCCGGCCGCGATGACGGGGCGCGCGATGGCGCTGATGAACATGGCGATGTTCCTCGGCGTCTCGCTGATGCAGTGGACCACCGGCGTGGCCGCGTCGTGGGCCGTGGCGAATGGCGTCGAGCCGTTCCGCGCTGTGTTCTTCACGGTGGCGGGCATGCTGGCCGCGGGCAACCTGGCGTTCTTCCTGCTGCCGCGTGCGTCCGCACGGCCGGCGGCGCAGCTCAGCGCTTGATCGCGAGCATCAGCACGCCGCCCGCGATCATCGCCACGCCCGCCCATTCGCGGCCGGAGGGCCGCTCGCCGAGGAACATCACGGCGAAGAGCACGACCAGCACCACGCTGAGCTTGTCGACCGGCGCGACGCGCGAGGCATCGCCCACCTTGAGCGCGCGGAAGTAGCAGACCCACGACGCGCCGGTCGCGAGCCCCGAGAGCACGAGAAAGAGCCAGGTGCGCGGCGACAGCTGCAGCGGGTTCGTCCACTTGCCGGTGGCGTTCACGAACACGAGCAGCACCGCGAAGATGACCACGGTGCGCACCAGCGTCGCCATGTCGGAATCGACGCCGGCCAGGCCGAGCTTGGCGAGGATGGCCGTCAGCGCGGCAAAGACGGCCGACAGGACGGCCCAGAGAAACCAGTTCGAGGCGGCGAGGTTCATCGTGCTTTCTTTCATCGGCGACAGCGCGGGCGTCTTCATCATGCGCGATGCGACTTTGCTCTACCTGACGAACGGCGTCAGGCGTCTTCGCCCAGGCGCGCGCGGATCTCCTTGCGGCTGAGCTGGCGCTTGGTTGCGGCATAGACGTCGGGGCGACCGTACATGACTTGGTTGCTCGACTCGCCGAACTCCGGCCGGCCCCATGCACACGTGGTCCTGACGAAGCAGCGTCGCAGCACGTCGAAACGCTTGTCCCAGACACCGGGCGCCTTCATCGGCGGCGTGGTTGCCAAGGTGATCTCGAACCAGTCGCCGTTTACGCGGTGCCATTGCGTGAGTTCGTCGATCTCGACGAACGACAGCTCCTCATTCTTTCCATGCTGCCCGTTCCTCTCGCCGCGTTCGCGCTGCCGCGCCTGTGCGACGCGTCGATTGGGCAGCAGGATGCCGGTGACCGGATGCACGAAAAGCTCCACCCTGGAGGCCTCCTCCAGCGGAACGCGATCGCCGCGCCCCCACCGGGAAGCGCGCACCAGCACTTCGCCATCTCGCATCACCGCGCCGCGGTCCACGAAGTCCTCGATGTGCTCGAAGATGTGCGCCTGCACGGTGCTGCGCTTGTCGATGCCGCTGCACAGCTCCGCATACACCTTGTCCCAAGGCCGGTGCACCTGCTTGTGCAGCCAGCGCTTGAGCGGCGCGAGGTTTTCGTTGAGCCACTTTCTGTGCTTGTAGCCGCGCTTCATGCCGATGCGCGAACCTGCCTCCTTGCCGTTGCGCCACTTGCGTCCGTCGCCCTGCACACGCCAGCCGCTTCGCGGCCGCTCGACGATGACCTTGTCCATGTCTTCACGCATCGTCGGACCTCCCGATGCTGCGCGCTGCCTTCTGCAGCGCCACCTTCTGCGCGCGCCGCTCGGCACTGTGGGTGCGCAGGTGGCGGCCGGCCTTCTGGCTCGCTTCACGGCGTGCCAGTGCGGCCACCACGGGGTTGCGGGGTGCCGCGTTCGGCACCGAGAAATAGAACCGGCCCAGACGCTTGTCGTCGTCGCGGGCCCTTCGTTGAGCACTCATATGTGCACACACTCCGAAAAACAAAAAAGCCCCGGCGAATGGCTGCGCGGGGCCTTTGTCGATGGGCCTCGGCGGATGCATGGATGCACGTCCGGCCGGGGCGGTCGGTGTGCGGGTCAGGTGTTCAGGAAACGGTTCATTGGATTGGTGTGGCACCCGGGAGGTCGATCGTCGCCGGGCGCGAAGGGAGCAAAAACTGTTGCTGAAAAACGAAGGGCGGATTCTGTCGAGCACGCGTTCGATGCGCAAGTGCCGCGCATCGCTTGTGTGGCGCAAAGCCTACGTGGCAGGCGAATGAATCCAATCGCGCGCAGGTGGCGTATCAGGTTCAAGCGCATCGCGCCTCCGAGCTGTTGGCGGTTTCCACAGAGAGCCTCGAGAACGAACCATCCATCATCTTTCCAGGAGACTTCAATGAAGAAACTCGTGATCGCAGCCAGCGTCTCTGTCCTTCTCGCAGCCTGCGCAGGCGGCATGGGCATGAGCGGCAACAGCAGCAGCGGCGCATCGAACCCGATGGTCGGCGGCGCGCCGATGTACCCGACGAAGGACATCGTCGACAACGCCGTGAACTCGAAGGACCACACCACGCTGGTCGCCGCCGTGAAGGCAGCCGATCTCGTCGGCACGCTGAAGAGCCCCGGCCCCTTCACCGTGTTCGCGCCCACCAACGCGGCCTTCGCGGCGCTGCCCGCCGGCACGGTGGACACGCTGCTCAAGCCCGAGAACAAGCCCACGCTGACCAAGGTGCTGACCTACCACGTGGTGCCCGGCAAGCTCGATGGCGCTGCGCTCATGAGCGCGATCAACGCAGGCGGCGGCAAGGCCACGCTGAAGACCGCGAGCGGCGGCACGCTGACAGCGACGATGAGCGGCGGCAACGTGCTGGTGACCGACGCCAAGGGCGGCACGGCGACGGTGACGATCGCCAACGTCTACCAGTCGAACGGCGTGATCCACGTCGTGAACAAGGTGCTGCTGCCGGGTTGACCGACCCGGCTCTGCGCTTTCGTCAATTGCGCTGCGCGGCCTCGGCCTCGTCGCGCAGCCACTGCGCGAACTCCTGCGCGTCGCGGTTGCCCGCGGCGCGCCTGGACATCTCGATGAAGTAGCCGCGGTGCGAGGCAACGCCCTCGCCCAGCGGCGCCACGAGCCGGCCGTCGCGCACCAGCTCGCTCAGCAGCGGCAGCCGGCCTATCACCACGCCCTGGCCCGCCACTGCGGCCGAGACGGCATCGGCGTACTGCGTGAAGCGCAGCGTGCTCTTCATGCGCAGGTCGTCCAGCCCCATCACCTTGAGCCAGGGCTCCCAGTCGGCGGTGGGCGCTTCGCCGTGGTCGGGGTACTCGACCGTCAGCAGCGTGAGCTTCGAGAAATCGGACAGCTCGCGCAGCGATGCAGCCACCTGCGGCGCGCACAGCGGGATCACCGACTCCTCGAACAGCGCCGGCCCCACGCCACGGCCGATGGGCACGAAGCGCACCGCGAGGTCGATGCGGCTGCTTTCCAGGTCGAGCACGTCCAGCGTGGCCGACACGCGCACGTCGACCTGCGGATGGCTGCCGGTGAAGCGCGCCAGCTTCGGTATGAGCCAGATCGACGCGAAGCCCGGCGTGGTGGTGATCGCCACCTGCCGCGGCGCGGAGCTCGCGCGCACCCGCGCGGTGGCGTCGCGCAAACGCTCCAGGCTGTCGGTGACGGCGCGCTGCAGCACGCCGCCGGCCTCGGTGAGCGACAGCGCGCGGTGGCGACGCTCGAACAGCAGCACGCCCAGGCTGGCCTCCAGCTGCTGGATCTGCCGGCTGACGGCCGACTGCGTGAGGTGCAGTTCGGCGGCCGCCAGCGTGAAGCTCAGCCGTCGCGCTGCCGCCTCGAAGCTGCGCAGCAGTTCGAGCGGGGGAAGTTCGCCGCCGACGGCGCCGGGGGCTTTCGCATTCTCTGTACGCATGCAACGAGTTCCAAATGACCGTGTGCAAAGAGGGACTCGGCTCACTATATTCATTCGCATAGTGAATGCAATGGAGCTTGCCATGAGCACCTCGTCCTCCTCTTCCACCTCTTCTTCCTTTCCCTCCGTGACTTTCTCGTCCAGCACTTCCCGCTTCCATGTGAGCCTGCCGAAGCGCTCGGTCTTCGCCGTGCCCGACGGCGCAGGCGTGGGCATCGAATGCCGCAGCGGCTCGGTGTGGATCACCATCGACAGCGACACGCGCGACATCGTGCTGGAGCCCGGCGAGCGCTTCGAGGGCGGCGACCACCGGCGCGTGCTGGTGTCGGCGCTGGAGCCGTCGTGCATCACGGTGTCGGACGCACGCCCGGCCGCAATGCCGCTGCCCGCGCCTTCGCCGCGCGCATGGTCGCCATGGCGACTGCGGCCCCACGGGTTGTCCCCGGCTTGACCGGGCCCCATGCGCATCGAACCATCGATGCCATGAGTTCCGACACCCCCGCACAACCCTTCATCCTCCAGGAGCAGGCCGACGGCATCGCAACGCTGACGCTGAACCTGCCCGCCAAGCTCAACCCCATCGCGCACGGCCTGCAGGTCGAGTTGCGCGACGCGCTGGAACGCATCCGCGACGACCGATCGGTGCGCGCCGTGATCCTCACCGGCGCCGGCAAGGCCTTCTGCGTGGGCGCCGACCTGAGCGCGATGGCGCCGCCCGAAGAGGGCAAGTCGCTCGGCACGCAGACCGCCGAGTGGATGCAGAGTCTGAGCAATCCGCTGATCGAGACGCTGCGCACGCTGCCGGTGCCGGTGGTCGCGGCGGTGAACGGTCCGGCCGCCGGTGCGGGCGTGGGCTTGGCGCTCGCGGCCGACGTGACCATCGCGGCACGCAGCGCCTACTTCTACCTGCCTTTCCTGCCGAAGCTGGGCATCGTGCCGGACCTGGGCTGCACCTGGGCCATTCCGCGTCGCGCCGGCCGAGCCCGCGCCATGGGCATGGCACTGCTCGACGAGCGCGTGGGCGCGGGCCGCGCAGTGCAATGGGGCCTGATCTGGGCCTGCGTGGATGACGGGCAACTGCTCGAAGAGGCCAAGGGCATCGCGCAGCGCCTGGCCCGCCTGCCGGCGCACGCGGTGATCGAGGCGCGCGAAGCCTTCGAGGCTTCGGAGCGCCACACGCTGAAGGAACAGCTGCACTACGAGAGCGAGCGCCAGCGCGAGCTGATCGACAAGCCCAGCTTCCGCGAGGGCGTGAGCGCCTTCCTGCAGAAGCGCCCGCCGGTCTTCGAGAACCGCTGACATTCCGACACCGGCGTCCACTGGCGCCGGCCTGGGGGCTGCAGGACAATGCCGCGCATGTCCATCCCCAACGCCTTCTACGCCCAGTCGGGCGGCGTCACCTCGGTCATCAACGCCTCGGCCTGCGGCGTGATCGAGACGGCGCGCCGCCACCCTGACCGCATCGGCAAGCTCTACGCCGGGCGCAACGGCATCATCGGCGCGCTGGCCGAGGAGCTGATCGACACCGGCGCCGAATCGGCCGAAGCCATCGCGGCGCTGCGCACCACGCCATCGGGCGCCTTCGGTTCGTGCCGCTACAAGCTCAAGTCGCTGGAAAAGAACCGCCGCGAGTACGAGCGGCTGATCGAGGTGTTCAAGGCGCACGGCATCGGCTACTTCTTCTACAACGGCGGCGGCGATTCGGCCGACACCTGCTTCAAGGTGAGCCAGCTCTCGCAGTCGATGGGCTACGCGCTGCAGGCCATCCACGTGCCCAAGACCATCGACAACGACCTGCCGCTGACGGACTGCTGCCCCGGCTTCGGCTCGGTCGCGAAGTACGTGGCGGTGTCGACCATCGAGGCCTCCTTCGACGTGCGCTCGATGGCGGCCACCTCCACCAAGGTGTTCGTGCTCGAGGTGATGGGGCGGCACGCGGGCTGGATCGCGGCGGCCGGCGGGCTCGCGGCGGACCAGGGCATTCCGGTGGTGGTGCTGTTCCCCCGAGATCGAATTCGACAAGGCGCGCTTCCTCGCGCGCGTGGACGAGCTGGTGAAGCAACACGGCTACTGCTCGGTGGTGGTGTCCGAGGGCTGCCATCACCCCGACGGCACCTTCCTCGCCGAGCAGGGCACGCGCGACGCCTTCGGCCACGCGCAGCTCGGCGGCGCGGCGCCGGTGGTGGCGCAGATGGTCAAGGACGCGCTGGGCCACAAGTTCCACTGGGCCGTGGCCGACTACCTGCAACGCGCGGCGCGGCACATCGCATCGGCCACCGACGTGCGGCAGGCCTACGAACTGGGGCAGCGCGCGGTCGAACTCGCGCTGGAGGGCCGCAACGCGGTGATGCCGACCATCGAGCGCATCTCCGACGCGCCCTACGCCTACCGCCTGGGCAGCGCGCCGCTCGAATCGGTCGCCAACGTCGAGAAGCCGATGCCGCGCGACTTCATCTCCGACGACGGCTACGGCATCACCGAGAAGTGCCGCCGCTACCTGCTGCCGCTGATCGAGGGCGAGGACTACCCCGCCTACAGCGGCGGGCTGCCGATGTACGCGACGCTGCGCAACGGCATCGTCGCGAAGAAGCTGCCGGCCTTCGAGATTTCATGATGTCCACCACGGCAGAGGCTCCGGCCAGCCTGATCGACGCCACGCGCTGCCCGCTGTGCGGCGAGGCGAACCGCTGCGCGATGGAGATCGAGCGCGAGACCGGGCAGGCGCAGCCGCCGTGCTGGTGCATGCAGGTCGACTTCAGCAAGGCGCCGCTCACCAACCTGCCGGAAGAGATGCGCGGGCTCGCATGCATCTGCATGCGCTGCGCGACGGGCGCCGCGCCTCAGGACTGACCAGGGGCCAGCTGCGGCGCTTCTGTTTGCGCCGGCTCCGGCGCGGACTCGGCCACGTCGGCGGCCACCACCATCGAGGGCGCATCGCCCGGCCGCTGCTGCGTGATCACGCGGTGGATGAACTGCAGCTTGCCCACCGCCGCGCGCGGCAGCACGAAGGGGTAGTAGTCGGGCTGCCCCATGCTGCGCGACAGCTCGTTGAGCACGTTGGTGAGCAGCACCCAGCCGTTGATGAAGTCGAGGAACTTGCCGGCGTCGGGGTCGTCGGGCTGCCACAGGTCGGCAGGAGTGAAGAGGTCGCTCGTGAGCTCGACGTTGGTCGCGTCGACGCCGAAGCTGATCGCCGTGTCGGCCGTGTCGGCCATGTGCAGGTAGTGGGCCCAGGTCTCGGCCCAATCTTCCCACGGGTGCGTGCTTGCGTAGCTGCTCACGAAGCGGTCGGCCCAGTCGGGCGGCGGGCCCTGCTCGTAGTGCGTCTGCAGCGCGGCGGCGTAGTCGGCGCGCTCGTCGCCGAAGAGCGCACGGAAGTCGTCGATCCATTGCGTGGGCTGCACCAGCAGGTCCCAGTAGTAGTGGCCGACCTCGTGGCGGAAGTGGCCCAGCAGCGTGCGGTAGGGCTCGCGCATCTCGGCTCGGATGCGCTCGCGCACGGCGTCCTCGGCCTCCTCGGCGTTGAGGGTGATCACGCCGTCCTGGTGGCCGGTCATCACGTGCGGGCCGCCCGGCGTGTTGCTGAGGAAGTCGAAGGCCAGCCCGTGGACGGCATCGGCGTGGCGGCTCACCACCGGCAGGCCCAGCGCGAGCAGCTGCGAGATCAGCCTGCGCTTGGCGGTCTCCAGCTTGCGCCACAGCTCGCCGTTGCCTTCCACCGAAAGATCGGGAATGGTGCGCGTGACGCTGCAGGCCAGGCAGTAGCCGGGCGCGAGGCCGTGGGTATCGGGCGGCAACTGTTCGCCCTCGCGCGCGGCGGGCACCATCCAGTTGCAGCCGGCCGGCGTCAGGAAGTTCGCGCAGCGGCGGTAGGTCTTGCCGTGCGGATCGCCGAACACGGTGAAGGTGTCGGGCTGCGCGCCCTCGCCTGCTGCCGGCGCGAGCGGCATCACGCCGAGCCGCTCGATCACGTAGCCCAGCGGCGTATGGCAGGCCAGGCATTCGCTGTTGCGCAGGAAGATGGGGCGCTCGCACTGGCAGCGGTAGGCGCGGCTGACGGTGGGCGCGGCGAGTTCGGTGGCGAGGGTGGACGCGGCCGGCTCGGCCGCGAGAGCGGGTGCGGCCTGCCCGGCCGCGGGAGTGATCGCGCCTTCCGCGTCTCCTGGCGCGGCGGGCTGGGCATCGGCTTGTTCGCCGGATGAAGCGTTCATGCTGTTGTCGACTTGGTTCATCTTCTTGACGCAGAGGGGACAGCGCTGGGATTTTGGGCCTGCCCGCTGCGATTCCCGCCGCGCAAAGCCCGATATGCTTGTAGGACGACGGACCCGAGACATTCCGCCGCCCCCATGACCTCCCCTCAGACCCCAGAAGCCGCGAGCACGCCGGCCCCGCCCTCCATCGGCACGCTGCGCCAGCGCTATGGCGAACGCTACCGCTGGTACCTGCTGCTGTCGGTGATGGTGGGGACGATGGCGTCGATCATGTCCTCGACCATCGTCAACGTGGCGATCCCGGGCATGAGCCACCACTTCTCGCTCGGCCAGGAACGCGCGCAGTGGGTGAGCTCGGGCTTCATGGTGGCGATGACGGTGTCGATGCTCACCACGCCGTGGCTGCTGTCGCGCTACGGCTACCGCCGCACCTACGTGGGCACGATGGTCCTGCTGCTGGTGGGCGGCATCGTGGGCGGCGTGGCCAACGATTTCTCGCTGGTGCTGTTCGCGCGCGTGGCCGAGGGGCTGGCCGCGGGCGTGGTGCAGCCCATTCCGGCCATCATCATCCTGCGCGCTTTCGAGCCGCACGAGCAGGGCCGCGCGAGCGGCATCTTCGGCATGGGCGTGGTGCTGGCGCCGGCCATCGGGCCGAGCATCGGCGGCGTGCTGGTCGATCTGTTCGGCTGGCGCTCGATCTTCTTCATGGTGGTGCCGTTCTGCCTCGCGTCGCTGTGGCTGGCCTACAAGTTCGTGCCCAAGACCGCGCCCGGCGGCGTGGCAGCCGCGCGCGGCGACGGCCTCGACGCACGCGGACTGGCGCTGGGCACGGTCGGCACGCTGTGCCTGCTCAACGGCCTTGTGGCGCTGCGCGGCGATTCGCCGCTGCAGGCGGCGCTGCTGCTGGCAGGCGCGCTGGCATCGTTCGGCGTCTTCGTGTGGTGGCAGCGGCGGCTGGCGGCCTCGGGCGGCACGCCGCTGATGAACCTTGCGCTCTTCCGCTACCGGCAGTTCGCGATGGGGAGCGTGGTGGCCTTCATCTACGGCACGGCGCTCTTCGGCTCGACCTACCTGCTGCCGGTGTACATGCAGGTGGGGCTGCACCTGTCGGCCTCGCACGTGGGCACCATCCTGCTGCCGGCGGGCGTCGTGCTGGCGCTCACCATCGCGGGCGTGGGCCGGCTGGCCGACAAGCACCCGACCTGGGTGCTGGTGACCATCGGGCTCGCGCTGCTGGCGGCCTCGTTCGCGCTGATGATGGTGCTGCGGCTCGACAGCGCGCTGTGGCTGCTGGTGGCGTTCGCGATCATCGGGCGCATCGGGCTGGGCTTCATCCTGCCCTCGCTCAACCTGGGCTCGATGCGGCCGCTGGCCAAGCCGCTGATCCCGCAGGGCGCGAGCGCGATCAACTTCGTGCGCATGCTCGGCGGCGCGGCGGGCGTGAGCCTGTGCGCCATCGTGCTGGAGTGGCGCCTCGCGGCGCACGGCGATTCGCTGGCCAACCCGATGACCAGCCCGGCGCGGCTCGCGGCCTTCGACGAGGTCTTCGCGATGCTCGCCGGCCTTTGCGCGCTGGCCATCTGCGCGGCGTGGCAGTTGCGCCGCACGCCACAACAAGGGTAAGCACCAAGTAGCACGAAAGCACCCATCATCTCTAATTGTGAGAATTTGTTAAATCAGCTGGGATGGGTGTTACATGCAACGCAGAAGTTTTATCGCCTCGACGGCGGTGGCCGCCGCCGGGCTCGCTCGGCTCTCCTCCGTGCAAGCCGCCGAAACGGGGGTGAGCGACGGTGAAGTCGTGCTCGGCAGTTCGGCCGTCCTGAGCGGTCCGCTCGGATCGCAGATCAAGGTCGTGCACAACGGCGCCGCGCTGGCGTTCGATGCCGTCAACGAACAGGGCGGCGTGAACGGGCGCAAGATCAAGATGGTGGCGCTGGACGACGAACTGAAGGCCGACAAGGCGCTGGAAAACTACACCAAGCTGCTGAACGACCATCGCGTGTTCGCCTTCTTCGGCTGCGTGGGCTCGGGCACCACGGCCGCCGCCGCCAAGCTGCTGCAGCAGAGCGGCGCACCGAGCGTGGGCGGCTACGGGGTGGGCGACAGCGCGCGCGAACGCGTCGCGGGCTCGGCCTACTTCGTGCGCGCCAGCAACGCCCGTGAAGCGCAGGCCCTGGTCGAGCACCTGGCGACCATCGGCGTGAACAAGATCGCGATCGCCCATCTCGACAACCCCGGCGGCGCCGAGGCGGTCAAGCTGATCGAGGCGGCCATGGTCCCCCACAAGCTGGTGCCGACGGCCAAGGTGGTCGCCAAGGGCGACGGCTCCGACGCCGCCGCAGCCGGCAAAGCGCTGGCAGACAGCCAGTCGCAGGCCATCCTGATGTACCTGGCCGGCACCGTGGCCGGCGAAGTGATCAAGGCCACCTACGCCGCCGGCAGCAAGCCGATGTTCTACGGCATGTCGATCGTGCCGGGCGAAGTCACGGCCAAGGTGGTGGCCCTGCAGGCAGGCGGCCTCGCGATCTCGCAAGTCATGCCCTATCCCTGGGGCGAGGTGGAGACCGTGACGCGCGACTATCGCCGGCTGGCGGAGCGGGCACAGGTGCCGGTGGGCTACGGCAGCTTCGAGGGCTACCTGAACGGGCTGGTGATGATCGAGGCGCTCAAGCGCACCGGCCGCGACCTGACGCGCGCCCGCCTGCATGCGACGCTGCGCGCGCTCAAGCTCCGCCTGGCCGGCATGGACATCGATTTCTCCACCGGCAACGCCACCGGCTCGCGCTTCATCGAAATGGTGCGGGTCACGCCCGAAGGCCGCTTCGTGCGCTGAACGGCGAACGGATCCGCCGTCCGGTCGGCCGGCACTCGCGCTCTAATAGCGCCATGTGCCAATTGCTAGGAATGAACTGCAACACGCCGACCGACGTGACCTTCAGCTTCACGGGGTTCGCGCAGCGCGGCGGCCGCACCGACCACCATGCCGACGGCTGGGGCATCGCGTTCTTCGAGGACCGCGGGCTGCGCCACTTCGTCGATCACCAGCCGGCGAGCGAATCGCCGGTGGCGGATCTGATCAGGCGCTACCCCATCCAGAGCCGCAACGTCATCGCCCACATCCGCAAGGCGACGCAGGGCGAGGTCAACCTGCAGAACTGCCACCCCTTCGTGCGCGAGCTGTGGGGGCGCTACTGGGTATTCGCCCACAACGGCGACCTGAAGGAGTTCCGCCCGCGCCTGCACGGCAACTTCCACCCGGTGGGCAACACCGACAGCGAGCATGCCTTCTGCTGGATCATGCAGGAGCTGGCCAAGTCGCACGCGGGCGTGCCGAGCATCGAGGAGCTGACGCTCACCCTGCGCGAACTGGCACCGCAACTGGCGGGCCACGGCACCTTCAACTTCATGCTGTCCAACGGGCAGGCGCTGTGGGCGCATGCCTCGACCAACCTCTGGTACGTGGAGCGCCGCCACCCCTTCGTGACGGCGCAGCTGTCGGACGAAGACCTGGAGATCGACTTCGCGCAGCACACCACGCCCAACGACCGCGTCGCCGTGGTCGTGACCGCGCCGCTCACCACCAACGAGACGTGGACGCAGTTCGCGCCGGGCGAACTGCAGGTGTTCGTGGACGGGCAGCGCGTCGGACGCTGAGGCCGAAGCCGCTCTTTAGCCCGACATTTTTTGGCGGCATTGCACGAAAGTATCGACGGGCGGGTTCATAAAAGTAAACAATAACGGTTCTCATTTGCAAACAGAACCGTTCATGCCCGCTTCCTTTTTCCATCTCCGGCCGACCGTGGCCGCAACGCTGCTCGCGCTGAACGCGGCAGCGGCCCTGGCCCAGCAGACCACCGCCACAGAACCCGCGGGGCCGGTGGTTTCCAGCGGCGGCACGCTCTCTACCGTGACCGTCGAAGCCAGCGCCGACGCCTCGGCCGAGGGTCTGACCAAGCCTTACGCCGGCGGACAGGTGTCCCGCGGCGGGCGCGTCGGCATCCTGGGCAACCAGGACATGATGAGCACGCCCTTCTCCAGCACCAACTACACCAACGAGCTGATCCAGGACCAGCAGGCCAAGAGCGTGGCCGACGTGCTGCTCAACGACCCCTCGGTGCGCCAGGCACGCGGCTTCGGCAACTTCCAGGAGCTCTACGTGGTGCGCGGCTTCCCGGTGTATTCCGACGACGTCGCCTACAACGGCCTGTACGGCATGCTGCCGCGCCAGTACATTGCCTCTGAATTCTTCGAGCGCGTGGAAGTCTTCCGCGGCGCCAACACCTTCCTGAACGGCGCAGCCCCCGGCGGCAGCGGCATCGGCGGCGCGATCAACCTGCTGCCCAAGCGCGCGCCCAACGAGCCGCTCACCCGCGTCGGCTTCGGCGTGCAGACCGGCGGACAGGGCTACGTCAATCTCGACCTGGCACGCCGCTTCGGCCCCGACGACAGCCTGGGCGTGCGCCTGAACGCCGTGCGCCGCGAAGGCGGCACCGGCGTGAAGAACGAGAGCCAGCAGCTCAGCGCCTTCAACGTCGGCCTCGACTGGCACAACCGCAACGTGCGACTGTCGGCCGACTTCGGCTATCAAGATTACGACCTGAAGGACGGCCGCCCGAGCCTGACGCCTTCGTCGACGCTGCCGATCCCGCGTGCACCCGACGCCCGCACCAACTTCGCCCAGCCCTGGACCTATTCGAAGGAAAAGGACAAGTTCGCCACCTTCCGCGGCGAAGTCGACATCACCGACAACATCACGGCCTGGGCCGCCGGCGGCGTGCGCCGGAGCGACGAGGACAACGTGCTGTCGAACCCCACGCTCGCCGACGCCTTCGGCAACACCAGCAACACGCGCTTCAGCAACACCCGCAAGGACCGCATCGGAACGGCCGAGATCGGCGTGCGCGGCAACTTCGCGACCGGCCCGGTGAAGCACACCGTGGTGATCTCGGCGGCCAAGTACAGCAACGACCGCGACAACGCCTACACGATCTCGCGCGGCACCATCCGCAACAACATCTACGCGCCCTACGCGTCGCCCTACCCCATCGCCAATTCCTTCACCGGCAACACGCTGGAAGACCCGCGCCTGACCGACCGGATCGACACCTCGAGCGTGGCCGTCGCCGACACCATGTCGTTCATGGACGACCGCCTGCTCGTCACGCTCGGCGCGCGCCGCCAGACCATCGAGCAGACCAGCTACGCCTACACCACGCTGAAGCAGTCGAGCACCTACGACAGGAGCAAGACCACGCCGGTGGCCGGCGTCGTGTTCAAGATCACGCCGACCGTCTCGGCCTACGCGAACTACATCGAAGGCCTCGTCAAGGGCAACGTGGCACCGGGTACGGTCAACGGCCTGCCCGTCACCAACGCGGGCGAGATCTTCGCGCCGTACCAGGCCAAGCAGAAGGAAATCGGCGTCAAGTACGACGGCGGCACGCTGGGCGCGAGCGCTGTGTTCTTCACGACCGACCAGCCCACCTACTACTACTCGGGCCAGACCTACGGCCTCTACGGCAAGCAGCGCAACCAGGGCCTGGAGCTGTCGGTGTTCGGCCAGCCCGCCAAGGGCCTGCGCCTGCTCGGCGGGCTGACGCTGCTGGACGCCAAGCAGAAGAACACGCAAGGCGGCGCCACCGACGGCCTGACAGCCATCGGCGTGGCCAGGCAGCAGGCCAACCTCGGCGCGGAGTGGGACGTGCCCGGCGTGCGCAACCTGTCGCTGAACGCCCGCGTGCTCTACACCTCGAAGCAGTACGCCAACGCCGCCAACACGCAGTCGGTGCCGTCGTGGACGCGCTTCGACGTGGGCGCGCGCTACCTGGTCGACCTGGGCAATGGCCGCCTGCTCACGCTGCGCGCGCGCATCGACAACCTGTTCAACAAGTCGTACTGGGCCTCGGTGGGCGGCACGCAGGGCAGCAACTACCTGGTGCTGGGTGCGCCGCGCACCTTCGCGGTGAGCGGCACGATCGACTTCTGATCGATCGCCGCGGCGCGCCGAGCAGCGGCCCTGCTAGCGCAGGGTCGCTTCGAGCGCGTCGATGAACATCGCCGGCACGTCGAAGCCGGTCTGCTCGGTGATCTCCTGGAAGCAGGTCGGGCTGGTCACGTTGATCTCGGTGACCGAGTCGCCGATCACGTCGAGCCCGATCAGCAGCAGCCCGCGCGGCGCCAGCGCGCGGCCCACGGTCTCGGCGATCTCGCGGTTGCGCGGCGTGAGCGGCTGGGCCACGCCCTTGCCGCCCGCCGCCAGGTTGCCGCGCACCTCCGTGCCCTGCGGAATGCGTGCCAGCACGAAGGGCGCGGGCTCGCCGGCGATGATGAGGATGCGCTTGTCGCCCTGCGAGATCTCGGGCACGAAGCGCTGCACCATGATGGTTTCAGCGCCCTCCTTGTTGAGCGTCTCGACGATGGAGCCGAGGTTCAGCGCGTCCTGCTTCACGCGGAAGATGCCCATGCCGCCCATGCCGTCGAGCGGCTTGAGGATGATGTCGCCGTGCTCCGCGTGGAAGTCGCGCACGGCCTGCGCGCTGCGCGTCACCAGCGTGGGCGTGGTGAACTGCGGAAACTCCATGATCGCGAGCTTTTCGGGGTGGTCGCGCAGCGCCCGCGGCTTGTTCACCACGTGCGCGCCCTCGCGCTCGGCCTGCTCCAGCAGGTGCGTGGCGTAGATGTATTCGGCGTCGAAGGGCGGGTCCTTGCGCATGAGCACGGCGTCGAAATCCTTCAGCGCCTTGGCCTCGGAGATGTCGACGCGGTACCAGTCCTTCGCGTCGCCGGTCAGCGTGATCTGCTGCACCGTGGCCGTGACCACGCCGCCCGACTTCCACTGGATGTCCTGCGGCAGGCAGGCGGCGATCCGGTAGCCGCGGCGCTGCGCCTCGCGCATCATCGAGAAGGTCGTGTCCTTGTAGATCTTGAAGTGATCGAGCGGATCGGCGACGAAGAGGATGTTTTTCATCAGGCGTTCTTTCTTGCGTTGCCGGGGCGCGGCGGCCATTGGCATGGGTATCGGGGCGCGATGTTGCCGGAAGCGGCGATGTCCTTGCCGACGGGGGCTTTTTTCTCCTCGGCCCGCCGCGGCCGGCCTGGACGCGCAGCGCGCATCCGGGCGATTGTGCCGGGCGCCCGACGGCACAGGATGGTCAACAATCTGCACCCGATAAAGTCAACCATCCGGCACGGGAATTGCGTGTCTCCACCTCCGACAACTCCCGGAGAACCTCGTGGACACATCCATTTCGCAGGGCGGCCCTGCGCTCGATCCCGCCGCCGTGGTCGACGAATTCCTGCGCCTGGTGATGATTCCGGACCCGCAGTCGGCCTCGCGCTTCACGGCGCCCGACATCCGCATCCGCTTCACCGGCAACCGCCCGATGCACGCGCCGGCCGACACCTCGGCCTTCAACGCCAGGCGCTACGCCTGGGTCAAGAAGAAGATCGAGCGCACCGAAACGGTGGCCGGCGGCACGCCCGAGGAAACGGTGGTCTACAGCCTCGGCACGCTCTACGGTGCGTGGCCCGACGGCACGGCCTTCGAGGGCAACCGGTACGTCGACCGCTACGTGGTGCGCCACGGCCTGATCGTGCAGATGGACGTGTGGAACGACAGCGCCGAATGGCTGCTGGTGCGCGCCGGCCTCGCCGCGCTGTGATGAGGCCACCCGAATGAGCACGCGCTGGCCCGACCGGCTCCCCACGCACGACCGCTTCGACTACCGGCCGATCACCCGGCGGCCCGACTACGCATGGCCGAACGGCGCGCGGCTGGCGGTGTACATCGGCTTCAATGTCGAGCATTTCGCCTTCGGCGACGGGCTGGGCGCATGCATCGGCCCGGCCTCGCCGCAGCCCGACGTGCTCAACCACGGCTGGCGCGAATACGGCAATCGCGTGGGCGCGTGGCACTGTCTCGAACTGTTCGATTCGCTCGCGCTGCCGACCGGGGCGCTCGTCAACACCGCGCTGTACGACCACTGCCCGGAGCTGGTCCAGGCGCTCGTGGCGCGCGGCGACGAACTGATCGGCCATGGCCACAGCAACGCCGAGCGCCAGGGCGTGCTCGACGAGGAACACGAGCGCGCGCTGCTGTTGCGCTGCCGCGAGCGGATGCTGCGCGAGAGCGGACAGGCGCCCGCGGGCTGGCTCTCGCCGTGGATCTCCGAAAGCGCCGTCACGCCCGACCTGCTGGCCGAGACCGGCTACGGCTACACGCTCAACTGGTGCCACGACGACCAGCCGCTGCGCATGCGCACGCGCGGCGGCGGATCGCTCTGGTCGGTGCCGTACCCGCAGGAGCTCAACGACATTCCGATGATCGTCGGCCGCCTGATGGACGCGAAGGATTTCAGCGCGATGGTGATCGACAACTTCGAGGAAATGCTCGATCAGTCGCGCGCGCAGCCGCTGGTGATGGGCGTGGCGCTGCATCCGTACATCGTGGGGCAGCCCTATCGGCTACGGCACCTGCGCACGGCGCTCGCACGGCTGGCGCAGGCGCGCGACCGGGGCGAGATCTGGTTCACCACGCCCGGTGCGATCGCCTCGCACGTGGCCGGGCTCGAGAAGGAGCGGCCGGGGGAATTCGACTGAGCCGCGCCCGGGCTCAGATCTCGATCTTCGACCCCAGCTCCACCACCGCGTTGTTCGGCAGCCCCAGGAAGGCGGCCGCACCGCTCGCGTTGTGGTGCATCTGCGCGAACAGCTTCTCGCGCCACGGCGCCATGCCGCTGCCCAGCGTGGGAATGACGACGTCGCGCGACAGGAAGTAGCTCGTCGTCATCTGCTCCAGCTGGCAGCCGCGCATGCGCGCGTTCTCGAGGGCGCGCGGCAGGTCGATGTCGTTCTTGAAGCCGTAGTGCACGATGATCTGCCAGCAGTGGTGGCCCAGCGCCTCGATCTCGATGCGCTTGTCCATCGGAATCCACGGCACCTCGTGGTTGCGCACGGTGACGAACATGTTCTGCTCGTGCAGCACCTTGTTGTGCTTCAGGTTGTGCAGCAGCGCGTTCGGCACCACGCCCGGCTCGGCCGTGAGGAACACCGCCGTGCCGTCGACGCGCGCGGGCGGGCTCACGAACACGGAATCGAGGAAGGACTTCAGGTCGATGGCGTCGGCATGCTGCGCCTCGCCCATCAGACGGCGGCCTTCCTTCCACGTGATCATCAACGTGAAGACGAAGCCGCCGATCAGCAGCGGGAACCAGCCGCCCTCGAAGAGCTTGAGCAGGTTCGACGCGAAGAACAGGAAGTCGACGACGAAGAAGAGCGCGGTGGAGCCGATGCACAGCGCCAGCGGCAGCTTCCACGCATAGCGGATCACGAAGAAGGTCAGCACCGTGGTGATCAGCATGTCGGTGGTCACCGCGATGCCGTAGGCCGCGGCCAGGCTGCTCGACGAGCGGAACATCACCACCGCCAGCACGATGGCCACGAACAGGCCCCAGTTGACCAGCGGAATGTATATCTGGCCGGCTGTGCGCACGCTGGTGTGCTCGATGTTCAGGCGCGGCAGGTAGCCCAGCTGGATGACCTGGCGCGTGACGCTGAAGGCGCCGGTGATGAGGGCCTGCGACGCGATCACGGTGGCGGCAGTGGCCAGCAGCACCAGCGGAATGAGCGCCCATTCGGGCGCCATCATGAAGAACGGGTTCTTCACCGCTTCGGGGTTCTCCAGCAGCAGCGCGCCCTGGCCGAAGTAGTTGAGCGTGAGCGCCGGCATCACCACCGAGAACCACGCGATGCGGATCGGGCTCTTGCCGAAGTGGCCGAGGTCGGCGTAGAGCGCCTCGGCTCCGGTCACGCACAGCACGGTCGCGCCCAGCAGGATGAAGCTGGTGCCGGGGTTGTCCCACATGAACTTCAGCGCGTAGAACGGGTTCAGCGCCTTCAGGATCTCGGGGTGGTGCAGGATCTGCGACACGCCCAGCACCGCGATCGCGAGGAACCAGGTCAGCGTGACCGGCCCGAAGAACTTGCCGATGCCCGCCGTGCCGCGCTTCTGCACCACGAAGAGGCAGAACAGCACGACCAGCGTGAGCGGAATGACGTAGTGCGTGAAGTGCGGCGACACCACCTCCAGGCCCTCGACCGCCGAGAGCACCGAGATGGCCGGGGTGATGACCCCGTCGCCGTAGAAGAGCGAGGTGCCGAAGATGCCGACCACCAGCAGCAGGTGGCGCAGCCTGGGCTTGTCGTGCACCGCGCGCGATGCCAGCGCCAGCATGGCGACCAGGCCGCCCTCGCCTTCGTTGTCGGCCCGCAGCACGAGCACGACGTACTTGATGGAAACGATGACGGTGAGCGTCCAGAAGAACATCGACAGGATGCCGTAGACGTTCTCGACAGTGAAAGGCACGTGGCCGTGGCCGAACACTTCCTTGACGGCGTACAGCACGCTGGTGCCGATGTCGCCATAGACGACGCCGATGGCGCCGACGATCAGGCCGGCTGAGAGATTTTTGGGGGCTGACACGAAGTCGATGGGAAAAGGGACAGGCTGCGATTCGACGCGTCAGGCACGCCGGGGGTGTGACAGATGTGAACTTTAGTCCACCTGCAGGACCTCCCGCCCTTTTGTTTCCTTTGCTGTGGGGCCGCTATTTTGCCGCCGGCTGCCATCGCCGCAAGCCGCCCTCGGGAATCACTCGTAGATTTCGGCGTCCGGATCGGTCGCTTCCATCTCGTAGCTGGCGGCCACCATGGCCAGCCGTCCGACCACCCCGTACATGTAGAAGCGGTTCGGCGCACTGGCGCCGGGCTTGGCTCCCGGCTGTGGCAAGTGCGCACTTTCAGAAAAGGCCAGCGGCACGAAGCTGGCGCCCGGCAGCTTCAGGTTCTCGTCGGCGGCGCGCTCGGCGTGCACCCGATAGAAGCCGCCGACCACGTAGCGGTCCATCATGTAGACCACCGGTTCGGCCACGCCGTTGTGCACGCGCTCGTTGGTGAGCACGCCTTCCTGGACGATCAGTTCGGTCGGCTCGCGCAGGTCGCGGCCGGCGGCGTTCCTGGCGGATGCCGTAGGAACGCTGGCGCCGGCGCCGCCGCGCGGCTTGCCGATCAGCGCCTCCACGTCCTTGGCGTCGCGCACCGTCACCACGCCGGGACTGCCGCTTCCGCTGTGGCCGCCCTTGACGACCACGAAGGGCTTCTCGTTGATGCCGTATTCCTTGTACTTGCGGCGCACCTTGGTCAGCACCGCGTCCACGTGGCTCGTGAGCACGTCGATGCCGCGGCCCTCGGCCACGTCGACGCCCTCGGCGCGCGCATAGATCGGATTGATGAGCCACGGGTCGATGCCCAGCAGCTTGCCGAAGCGCTTCGACAACTCCTCGTAGCTGTGCAGGTGGTTGCTCTTGCGGCGCACCGACCAGCCCGCGTGCAGCGGCGGCAGCAGGTATTGCTCGTGCAAATCCTCGAGGATGCCTGGAGTTCCTGCGGAAAGCTCGTTGTTGAGCAGAATTGTGCAGGGATCGAAGTTCTTGAGCCCCAGCCGGCGCTTGCTGCGCACGACGGGTTCGAGCGTCACGGTCTCGCCGTTGGGCAGTTCGATCTTCTTGGGCGACTTGATGGCCGGATCGATCGACCCGATGCGTACGTTGAGCCCCGCCATGTGGAAGATGCGCACCAGTTGCGCGACGTTGGCAAGGTAAAAGGTGTTTTTGGAGTGGTTTTCCGGAATGACGAGCAGGTTGCGCGCCTCCGGACAGATCTTCTCGATGGCCGCCTGAGCGGCCTGCACCGCCAGCGGCAGCATTTCCTTGGTGAGGTTGTTCCAGCCACCGGGAAAGAGGTTGGTATCGACCGGAGCCAGCTTGAAACCGGCGTTGCGGATGTCGACGGCGCTGTAGAACGGCGGGGTGTGCTCCATCCACTCGAGCCGGAACCAGCGCTCGATGGCGGGCATCGAGTCGAGCACCCGCTGCTCCAGTTCGTTGATCGGGCCGGTCAGGGCGGTGACTAGATGCGGAACCATGCAGCGGCCTTGTTGGTTTTGTGCTTAAAGGTGGAGTGGAATTGTAGGATTTGGGGCTGGTCGCCCCAATGACAAGGCCGCGCGCGGACGCATCGGACCGACCGCTTTCATCAGAGGTCCATCAGGTCCGGACTTCGCCCTGCCCCAGCACCACGTACTTGAGCGAGGTCAGTCCTTCGATGCCCACCGGGCCGCGCGCATGGAACTTGTCGGTGCTGATGCCGATTTCGGCACCCAGCCCGAACTCGAAGCCGTCCGCGAAGCGTGTGCTCGCATTGACCATCACACTGGCCGAATCGACCTCGCGCAGGAAGCGCTGCGCGTGCACGTGGTCGCGCGTGACGATGGCGTCAGTGTGGTGGCTCGAGTAGCGGTTGATGTGGGCGATGGCCTCGTCCACGCCGGCCACCACCTTGATGCTGATGACCGCGGCAAGGTATTCCTCCGACCAGTCCGACTCGACCGCGTCGACCACCTTGGCCTTCGGGTCGAGCGCCGCATCGGCACGCAGGATGGCCGCCGCCGCCGGATCGCAGCGCATTTCCACACCCTTGGCCGCGAAGATGGCGGCGATCTCGGGCAGGAAGTCCTCAGCCACCGCGGCCGACACCAGCAGGCCTTCGGCGGCATTGCAGGGGCTGTATTTCTGGGTCTTGGCGTTGTCGACGATGCGCAGCGCCATGTCGAACTCGGCGGAGTCGTCCACGTAGACGTGGCAGTTGCCGTCCAGGTGCTTGATGACTGGCACCTTGGCGTCGCGGCTGATGCGCTCGATCAGGCCCTTGCCGCCGCGCGGAATGATCACGTCGACGAATTCGGGCATGGCGATCAGCTGGCCGACGGCCTCGCGGTCGGTGGTCTGCACCAGTTGCACCGCCTCGATCGGCAAGCCGGCCTCGGCCAGCGCCTCGGACACCAGCAGCGCCAGCGCCTTGTTCGACTCGATGGCCTCCGAGCCGCCGCGCAGGATGGCGGCGTTGCCGCTCTTGATCGCCAGGCTCGCGGCCTCGATGGTCACGTTGGGCCGGCTCTCGTAGATCATGCCGAACACGCCGATCGGCACGCGCATCTGGCCCACGCGGATGCCGCTGGGCTGCTGCTTCATGCCGATGATCTCGCCGATCACGTCGGCCATGCCGGCGAGCTGCTCGCAGCCCTGGGCGACGGTCTCGATGACCTTGGGCGTGAGCTTGAGACGGTCGACCATCGGCGCCGAGAGGCCGGCGGCCGTGGCGCGCTCCAGGTCCTTCTGGTTGGCGACGGAGAGCACCGGGCCGGCCTCGCGCAGGCGGCGGGCCAGCGCCTTCAGCGCCTTGTTCTTGCTGGCCGCATCGGCACGCGCCATGAGGAATGCGGCGGTCTTGGCCTGCAGGCCGAGCGCCTGCATGTGTTCGTTTACGTTGAACGCGTTCATCCGCGTATTTTCCCACGCCATCCCCGGACCGGCTGGCGCAGGTCTTTTGGTGGCTGGAGCCGTCGTGATCGCCCCGGCCGCCCGGTCAGGCGCGCCGCGCGGCGCCGGCCGCACCGCCGCAGGCGCGGCACAGCATCAGCGCGAGCCGCTGCAGGGCCTGCCAGCCGCTGGCGGGCCAGTCGGGCTGCTTCAGTCCCTTCACGATGCCGTCCACCACGTGCGCGGCGCGCAGCAGGCGCGCCAGCATGCGGTCGTCCAGGCGCGGCAGCACGCGCTCGAAGGCGCGCTCGCGCGGCCCCCAGATGCGGTTCTCGCGCAGCGCCATCGGCAGCGGGCGGCCCGAGGCCATGGCGTCCTTCACGCGCTTGAGGGCGCGGATGTCCTCGGCGATCGTGTAATGCACCAGCACTTCGGCCTCGCCCTCGGCCTGCAGCCCGTCGAGCATGCGCGCCACGCGCTGCGGATTGCCGGCCAGCACGGCTTCGGAGAGCTTGAACACGTCGTAGCGCGCCACGTTGTTGACCGCGCCTTCCACCTGCTCCCAGCTCAGTTCGCCCGCCGGATGCAGCAGCGCGAGCTTCTGGATCTCCTGGTGCGCGGCCAGCAGGTTGCCCTCCACGCGGTCGGCAAAGAACTGCAGCGTGCGCTGGCCTTCGTCGCCGGGCATCACGCGCTGGCCCTGCTGGCCCAGGCGCTGCGCGATCCACTGCGGCAGCGCGTTGCGCTCGATGGGATCGACCTGGATGCTCGCGCCGTTGTTCTCCAGCGCCGAGAACCAGGCGCCGGTGCGCGTGGCCTTGTCCAGCCTGGGCAGCATCACCAGCGTGAGCGTGCTGTCGTTGCCGGCCGCGGACTCGGCCAGTTGCTGCAGGGCCGCGCTGCCGTCCTTGCCGGGCTTGCCCGAAGGAATGCGGATTTCGACCATCTGCTTGTCGGCGAACAGTGAAAGCGAGCCGCCGGCCGCAAGCACCGCGCTCCAGTCGAAGTGCGCGCCGGCCACGGTGTACGAACTGCGCTCGGTGTAGCCCTGCGCGCGCGCTGCCGCGCGGATGGCGTCGGCCGCCTCCTGCGCGAGCAGCGGCTCGTCGCCGTGGATCGTGTAGAGCGGCTTCAGGCCCTTCTGCAGATGGGCCGCGAGCTGTGCGCTGGCAAGTTGCATGGACGAGAAGGAGCCGCCTCAGATTTCCTTGACCGCCGCCAGCCGGCGCATCAGCTGCTGCGCAATGTCCGACTGCATGTCGCGGAACAGCAGGTCTGCCTCGCCTTCCTTGGCCAGCGCGTTGGTCTCGTTGAAGCTCAGGTCGCGCGTCTGCGAAACGTCGCCGGCCGTCAGCAAGTCCTTGCCGGCCGGTGTGCGCAGCCGGAAGCGCACCTTCAGCTGAAGCTGCAGCTCGCGCACCAGGCCGGCCGAATTGGTCGAGATCACGATGCGGTTGCGGTCCTCGCCCAGGATTTCCAGGATGACGTCCGCCTTGGACGCATCCTCCGGCGGCAGCACCGTCACCGATCCGGTCGCCCTCAGCTCGCGCCGGATCTGGTTGATCATGGCCGAGTTGCCCGACACCGACAGCGACTTGAACGCAAAGACGGGCGCCTCGCGCAGCTTGAAGCCGCAGCCGGCCAGGCCCAGCGAGGCACCGGCCGCCGTCAGGCCGAGAAGGAAGCCGCGGCGCGGCAGCGAGACATTGCGAGTGTTCATGCTTGCTTGGTTGATTGAGCCGTTCGTCCGGCGTTTCAGATGACCACGTTGACCAGACGGCCCGGAACCACGATCACCCGCTTGGCCGGCGCGCCCTCGGCGAACGCGACGAAGTCGTCGCAGGCCAGCGCGAGCTTCTCGATCTCGTCCTTCGAGGCGCCTGCCGGCACGCTGAGCTTGCCGCGCAGCTTGCCGTTGACCTGCAGCATGAGCTCGATCTCGTCCTGCACCAGCGCGCCCACGTCGACCGTGGGCCAGGGCGCGTCGAGCAGGCCGCCCAGGTCCTTGTCGTAGCCGAGCTCGTTCCAAAGCTGCTGCGCGATGTGCGGCGTGGCCGGGTACAGGCAGCGCAGCAGGATGCCGAAGCCCTCGCGCAGTGCGGCCAGGTCGCCCGGCGTCCCCTCGGACTTGAAGCCTTCCAGTGCGTTGAGCAGCTTCATCGCACCCGACACCACCGTGTTGTATTGCATGCGCTGGTAGTCGTAGTCGACCTGACGCAGCACCGTATGCACTTCACGGCGCAGCGCCTGCGCGCTCTTGCCATACACCGGCGGGCCGCTCAGCGAAACGGGCATCTCCGCCAGCGCCGCACCGAAGTTCCACACGCGGCGCAGGAAGCGGTAGCTGCCTTCGACGGCCGCGTCGTTCCACTCGAGCGTGGCCTCGGGCGGCGCGGTGAACATGGTGTACAGGCGCGCGGTGTCGGCGCCGTACTTCTCGATCAGGTCCTGCGGGTCGACGCCGTTGCGCTCGCTCTTGCCCATCTTGCCGACGCCGCCGTATTCGACCTTCGTGCCGTCGGCGGTAGTGCCGCCGACGATGCGGCCCTGGGCGTCGAGCACGGGCGTGACTTCGGAGGGCGGGAAGTAGTCCTTGCCGCCCTTCTCGTTGCGCGAATAGAAGATGTGGTTGAGCACCATGCCCTGCGTCAGCAGTTTGCTGAAGGGCTCGTCGGCCTTCACCAGGCCCAGGTCGCGCATCACCTTGGTCCAGAAGCGCGCGTACAGCAAGTGAAGAATGGCGTGCTCGATGCCGCCGATGTACTGGTCCATCGGCATCCAGTAGTCGGCGCCGCCGGCCACCATGGCTTCGTCGTTCTTCGGGTCGCAGTAGCGCATGAAGTACCACGACGAGTCGACGAAGGTGTCCATCGTGTCGGTCTCGCGACGCGCGGGCTTGCCGCACACGGGGCAGACCACGCCGGCATGGAAGCCTTCGTGCTTGTGCAGCGGGTTGCCCGAGCCGTCGGGCACGCAGTCGGTGGGCAGCACCACCGGCAGGTCCTTCTCGGGGACGGGCACCGCGCCGTGCTCTTCGCAATGGATGATCGGGATCGGCGTGCCCCAGTAGCGCTGGCGGCTCACGCCCCAGTCGCGCAGGCGCCAGGTGGTCTGCAACTCGCCCAGGCCCTTCTGGCCCAGCGCGTGCGCCACGGCGGCCACCGCCTCCTTGTAGCTCATGCCGCTGAAGTTGTCGGAGTTGATGGTCACGCCGCGCTGCTTGTCGGCGTACCAGTCCTGCCACTTGTGATAGTCGAAGTGCGGCTCGTCGTCGACCAGCACCACCTGGATGATCTCGATTCCGTACTTGTTGGCGAAGGCGAAGTCGCGCTCGTCGTGCGCGGGCACGCCCATCACGGCGCCGTCGCCGTAGCTGATCAGCACATAGTTGCCGACCCACACCGGCACCTGCTCCTCGGTGATGGGGTGCGTCACCGTCAGGCCGGTGGGCACGCCCTTCTTTTCCTGCGTGGCCAGCTCGGCCTCGGTGGTGCCGCCGCTCTTGCACTCCTCGATGAAGGCCGCAACCTTGGGGTCGAGCGTGGCGGCGTGCGCGGCCAGCGGATGCTCGGGCGCCACGGCGCAGAAGGTCACGCCCATGATGGTGTCGGCACGCGTGGTGAACACGTACATGCGGCCGTCCTGGATCAGCTTGCCGTCGGCGCCCTTGATGTCGTGCGTGAAGGCGAAGCGCACGCCCTCGCTCTTGCCGATCCAGTTCTCCTGCATCAGCTTGACGCGCTCGGGCCAGCCCGGCAGCTTGTGCTGGGTGTGCTCGAGCAGTTCCTCGGCGTAGTCGCTGATCTTCAGGTAGTAGCCGGGGATCTCGCGGCGCTCGACCGTCGCGCCGGTGCGCCAGCCCTTGCCGTCGATCACCTGCTCGTTGGCCAGCACGGTCTGGTCGACCGGGTCCCAGTTGACGACCTGGGTCTTGCGGTAGGCAATGCCCTTTTCGAGCATCTTCAGGAACAGCCACTGGTTCCACTTGTAGTAGCTGGGGTCGCAGGTGGCGATCTCGCGGCTCCAGTCGATGGCAAGGCCCATGGCCTGGAGCTGGCCCTTCATGTAGGCGATGTTCTCGTAGGTCCACTTGGCCGGCGGCACGCCGTTCTTCAGCGCCGCGTTCTCGGCCGGCAGGCCGAAGGCGTCCCAGCCCATGGGCATCAGCACGTTGTAGCCGCTCATGCGCAGGTAGCGCGTGAGCATGTCGTTGATCGTGTAGTTGCGCACGTGGCCCATGTGCAGCTTGCCGCTGGGGTACGGCAGCATCGAGCAGGCGTAGTACTTCTTGCGGCTCGCGTCCTCGGTGACGCGGTAGGCATCGGCGGCGCTCCATTGCGCCTGGGCAGCGGACTCGACGTCGCTGGGTTTGTAGCTGGGATTCATGGCGGTTCGGCAAGAGCCCGGCTCGGAGCGGCCGGGAACGCGGGATTATCGCGCCCGGGCGAAGCCCCGGCCCGCAGACTCTAGACTCGGGGCACGTAACCTGCGTGTTGCGCGGGTAACGCCTGCCGCCCGGCAGGCTTTCCGCGCCCCCTCGAGCACCATGAAACTGCGCCTCAAACACCTCGCCCTGGCCCTCGCGGCCGCCGCCGGCCTTGCCGCCACCTCCGCCTGGGCCCAGCAGAACGACAAGCCCCTGCGCATCGTCGTGCCCTTCGCCACCGGCGGCGCACAGGACGTCATCGCCCGCTACCTGGGCGCCAAGCTCACCGACAAGCTCGGCCAGCCGGTCATCATCGACAACAAGGCCGGCGCTGGCGGCATCGTGGCCGCCGATGCGGTGGCCAAGGCGACCGACGGGGCCACGGTGCTGCTGGCCACGGGCGGTGCGGTAACCATCGCGCCCCACCTCCAGGCCAAGCTGCCCTACGACCCGGTCCACGAGCTGGTGCCGGTCGCCCTGGTGGCCGACACCCCCATGACGCTCTCGGTGCGCACCGAAAGCCCCTACAAGACGGTGGCCGACGTGCTGCGCGACGCCAAGGCCAAGCCCGGCCAAGTGACCTACGCCTCGACCGGCAACGGCACCGTCTCGCACCTGACCGGTGCGCTGCTGGCGCAGGCCAGCGGCGTGAACCTGCTGCATGTGCCCTACCGCGGCGCCGCGCCGGCCCTCACCGACCTGCTGGGCGGCCAGGTGGCGACCATCGTGACCAGCGTGGCCTCGATCGAGCCCATGGTCGCCAGCGGCAAGGCCCGCGTGCTGGGTACCTTCTCGCGCGCCGCGCTGCCCAGCATGGGCTCCGCCCCGACCATCGGCGAGGCGACGGGCCTGCCGGGTATGGAAGTGCCGGTCTGGGTCGGCGTGATGGCCCCGGCGCGCATGCCGGCGGCGAGCATCGAGAAGCTGTCGGCGGCGCTGGTCGAGGTGTGCAACCTGCCGGAGACGAAGCAGCGCTTCGCCCAACTGGGCGCGGTCAACACCTGCGGCGGGCCTGCAGCGCTCGGCAAGGTCGTGACCGAGGACAGCCAGCGTTGGGCCAAGGTGATCAAACAGGGCGGAATCAAGGTTGACTGAGGCCGCTGCAGGCAAGAAGTACAGCGTCGGCATCGCGGGCGCCGGAGCGATCGCGCTGGCCAGCGCGGCATGGCTGCGGCGGGCGGGCCATGGCGTCACGATCTGGTCGCCGGGCGGCCGGGGCGCGGATGCACTGCGCACGCAGCCGCTGGAGGCCGGCGGCATCGAGTCGTTTTCGGTGAGCGTCGAGGTCGCCGACGACGCAGCCGCGCTCTGCGCCGCCTCCGAGGTGCTGCTGATCGCCCTGCCCGTCAACGGCCACAGGCGCGTGATGGACGCGCTGCTGCCTTTCCTGCGCGATGGCCAGACAGTGATCGTCAGCTCGATGGCCTCGCTGTCGTCGCTCTACCTGCATGAAGCTACGGTGCGCGCCGGAGTGCAGCTCACCGTCGCCAGCTTCGGCACCACCGTGCTGACGGCGCGCCGCGACTCCGCCACGCAGGTCCGCGTGATGACGCGGCGCAAGGCGGTCGGCGTCTCCGCGCTGCCCGGCGCCCGGATCGACGAAGCTGTCGCGCTGTGCACCGATCTCTTCGGCGAAGGTTTCTCGGCGCAGGGCAGCGCGCTCGCCAGCGCCCTGGCAAACGTCAACCCGCAGTCGCACGGACCGCTCGCGGTCTTCAACTGGACGCGCATCGAGCGCGCCGAGAACTGGCCGCAGTACCACTGCATGACGCCCGGCGTGTCGCGCGCGATCGAGGCGCTCGATGCCGAGCGCCGCGCCGTGGCGGCTGCCTTCGGCATCGAACTCGGCCCCATCGAGGCGCACTTCGCGCGCTCCTTCGGCACCACCTCCGAAAAGCTCGCCGACATCGCCGCCGAGCTGCACGCCAAGCGCGGCGGTCCGCCCGGCCCCACGCAGACGGACACGCGCTACCTGAGCGAGGACATGCCCTACGGCCTGGCCTTCGTCGAGGCGCTGGGGGCCATCGCCGGCGTGCCCACGCCCGCAACGCGGACCATCGTGGACGCGGCCTCGCTGGTCAACGGCATCGACTACCGCCGCGAGAACGACCTCGTCGGGCCGCTGGGCCTGGCGGACGAGACCGTCGCCGGCCTGCTCGGGCGCCTATGAGGCCTCGGAGGCGTCGGTCTCGGGGAACACGGGCTCCCCGAGGTTGAGCATCAGCCGGTTGGCCCAGGCGAAGATGGCCACCGAGTGGATCAGGTCGAGGATCTCCAGCTCGCCCAGCCCCACGTCCTTGAGCTTGCGCACGTCGTCGGCCGAGACCTTGTCGGGCTCGGCGCCAAGGCGGATCGAGAACTCGACGATGGCCTTCTCGCGTTCCGTGGTGCCGGCGCCCTCGGGCTGCTCGAACACCTGCGAGATCACGTCGTTGCGCTTGGCCAGCTGCTCGAAGCGCTGGGCGTGCACCGAGGCACAGTACACGCAGCCGTTGACGCGCGACTCCACCGTGGCGCCCAGCTCGCGCTCGGCGCGCGGCATGCCGCCCGGCGCGAACATGATCGCGTTGAAGGCGATGGAGCGCTGCAGCAATATCTCGGGCTGGTGCGCCAGCACCAGGAAATACGGCGAGGTGCGCGCCTGCGGGCTCATCTCGTCCAGTGCCGCGAGCTGCTCGGGCGTGGCGGTGTCGACGTCCACCGTGTCGAGCCACGGCTTCCACTTGAGCACTTCGTTGGTGAAGCCCTTGATGCGGATCGGCGCGCTCATACCGTCACCTCCAGCGCCGCCAACGCCTTCAGCCCCGCGGCGACGCGGATCTGGTACGACAGAAAAGCGATCAGCTGGCTCATCGCCACGACGGCCGGCGTGGACAGGCCGCTTTCGGCCAGCGACTGCACGGCGGCCTTGTCGCCCTCGATGGGGCGCTCGATCAGCTTGCCGGTGAAGGCCAGCATGGCCTGCAGGCGCGCGTCGGCCACGGGCTTGCCGGCATCGACCGCCGCGACCACGGTCGCATCGGCGCCTTCGGCCACGAGCCGGTCGCGATAGTGCTCGGCCAGGCTGTCGGCCTTCGAGACGCGGCAGGCATGCAGCGCCACGAACAGCCGTTCGGTCACCGAAATGCCTTCGACGGAGGGGGAAAACATCGCGTCGTAGCTGCCCTGCGTCGCGGCGAGCACCTTCTCGCGCTGGCGGCGCAGCGCCCAGGTGGGCTGGTCCGGCGCCAGGGGGACGACGGCATCGATCACATCGGTAGTGCTTGTCATGGTTCGGTTTCTTCTCAATTTCTTTCTTTGGGCGGCAGCGCGGGCGTCCATTCGTCCCCGAAAAGCTCTGGCTCCGCGAACTCCTGGAGGTAGGCCCAGTGCTGGTCGAAGTCCTCGCGGTAGAACAGGCTGGCGATACCGCCGGCCAGCCGCCTGGCGCCGTCGCTGATGGCCGGGATGTCGCCCGAAACCGTGCCGTGCGAGAGCGCCGCCGGATAGCAGAAGCAGTGGATGCGCGCGAGCCCCGGGCATTCGCCGGGCGAGCGCTCCTTGAATTCGAAGGCGGGGCCGAGGTCGGGGGAGTCGGTCAGTTCCTGGTCTTCGTCGCCGGGGGCGGGCGTGAAGCGGTCCTTCCAGGTGCGCACGTGGGGCGCGATGGCGGCGAACTCGGGGCGGTTCGGCCAGTCGACCTTGAAGCCGGTGGAGACGATCAGGAAGTCGAATTCGAAATCGCCCCTGGGCGTGCTCACCACCATCCCCTCGCCCTTCGATTCGACCGACAGCACCGGGCAGCCGAAGTTGAAGAAGGCATTGGGATGGCGCGACACCCGCAGCGTGCTGCCGTGCGGCGGCGGCACGTTCAGCACGTTGATGTAGTGGCGGATGCGCCACTTGAGCTCGTCGGGCAGGTCGTAGTGCCCCTGCGTGAGGCCGGGCACGCCCGCGCCCTTGCCCTTGTTGACGCGCGGCAGGTCGGGGCGGCGGATCAGCAGCTCGACGCTGTGGGCGCCGGCCTCCAGCGCGGTGGCGGCGCTGTCCATGGCCGAGGAGCCCGCGCCGATCACGCCCACGCGCAGGCCCTTGAGCTTGCCGTAGTCCATCTCGTCGGAGGAATGGGCCCATTTCGAGCGCGGCAGTGCGTTCACGAAGGCCGGCACCGCCGGGCCGCCGAGGCCGTCGCGCCCGGTGGCCAGTACCAGGCGGCGCGCCAGCACGCTGCTGCGTTCGCCCTCGCTGGAGCGCAGTTCGAGGCGCACGCCGGTCGCGTCGGGCAGGGGGTGGATGGCTGTCACCGCCATGCCGTTGCGCACGTCCACGTTCATCACACGGCGGTACCAGACGAGGTAGTCCATCCACTGCAGGCGCGGGATCTTGTCCATCGCGGTCCACGCCTCCAGCCCGAACTGGGCCTCGAACCAGGCGCGGAAGGTGAGCGCGGGCAGGCCCAGCGCGGGACCGGTGAGTTCCTTGGGCGAGCGCAGCGTCTCCATGCGGGCCGTGGTGGCCCAGGGGCCTTCGCTGCCGGCGGGCGAGCGGTCGAAGATCACGGCGCGGATGCCCAGCTGCGCCAGCGCCACCGAAGCGGCCAGCCCGGCCTGCCCACCGCCGACGATGGCCACGTCGATCATGGTTTCGCCGCCAGCGGCCTGCCGCGGCGGCATCCAGCTGCGGGCGGGCCAGCCGAGGTAGGCGAGGTCCTGGGCGAGCCGGGCCTCGAGCGCGGCCAGGGATGAAGATGGGGGAACGGGATCTGGAATCGTCATTTTGAAAACCGGAAACGGCGTCCAGTGTAGAAAGCTTCGCGAAGCCCCACGCCCTGCTGCGCCGCCCCGCATGGCCGCGTCACCGGTTCCACCGGCCCCACTGGCCCGGATTTCGCATGCCACAATGATTTCAGACCACAGGGACCGGCATGGCCAGCAGCAAAACCGACGGCAGCAACAGCGAATGGTGGCGCGGCGCGGTGATCTACCAGATCTACCCGCGCAGCTTCATGGACAGCAACGGCGACGGCATCGGCGACCTGCCGGGCATCACGTCCCGGCTGGAGCACGTGGCCAGCCTCGGTGTCGATGCCATCTGGGTCTCGCCCTTCTTCCGCTCGCCGATGAAGGACTTCGGCTACGACGTGTCCGACTACCGCGCGGTCGATCCGCTTTTCGGCACGCTGGCCGACTTCGACGCCATGCTGGCGCGGATGCACGAGCTGGGCCTGAAGCTCATCATCGACCAGGTGCTCTCGCACACCTCCGACCAGCACGCCTGGTTCGCCGAAAGCCGGTCTTCGCGCGACAACCCAAAGGCCGACTGGTACGTGTGGGCCGACCCCCGGCCCGACGGCACGCCGCCGAACAACTGGCTGTCGGTCTTCGGCGGGCCGGCCTGGCAGTGGGACTCGCGCCGGCGCCAGTACTACCTGCACAGCTTCCTGGCCGAGCAGCCCGACCTGAACTTCCACTGCCCCGAAGTGCAGGAGGCGCTGCTGGGCGAGGTGCGCTTCTGGTGCGAGCGCGGGGTGGACGGCTTCCGCTTCGACGCCTGCAACCACCAGTTCCACGACGCGCTGCTGCGCGACAACCCGCCGGCCACGCTGGCTTCCATCGACGAGGTCAGCACGGTGCGCGCAGACAACCCGTACGCGATGCAGCAGCACCTGTACGACAAGAGCCAGCACGAGAACCTGGCATTCCTCGAAGGGCTGCGCCGGCTGCTCGACGAGTACGGCGCGGTGGCGCTGGGCGAAGTCGGCGACGAGAACGCGCCGCCAGTCATGGCCCAGTACACCGAGCTCGGCAAGCGCCTGCACCTGGCCTACAGCTTCAGCCTGCTGACGGCCGACCACAGCCCCGCGCACCTGCGCCACCAGGTCGAGGCGCTCGACAGCGCGCTCGCGCACACGAGCGGCTGGGGCTGCTGGGCGGTGTCGAACCACGACGTGCCGCGCGTCGCCACGCGCTGGAGCGGTGGCGGCGCGCCCGACACGCGCCGCGACCGGCTCTGGCTCGCGCTGCTGCTCTCGCTGCGCGGCAGCGCCAGCATCTACCAGGGCGAGGAACTGGGCCTGCCCGAAGCCGAGGTGCCCTTCGAACTGCTGCAGGACCCGTACGGCCGCGCCTTCTGGCCCGAGTTCAAGGGCCGCGACGGCTGCCGCACGCCCATGCCGTGGACGCCTGAAGCCCCCCACGGCGGCTTCACCACCGGCACGCCCTGGCTGCCGGTGTACGGCCCGCACCTGCCGCTGGCCATCGAGCGCCAGGCCACCGACCCCGACTCGATGCTCGCCTTCAGCCGCACCCTGCTGCACTGGCGACGCACCCAGCCGCTGCTGCGCACCGGCGGCATCCGTTTCTTCGACACGCCGGCGCCGCAGCTGCTGCACTTCGAGAGGCACGGCGACGGCACTTCGTCGCTGCAGGCGATCTTCAACTTCGGCAGCGAGCCCGTGTCGATGCCGCTGCCGGACGGCCTTGCGCCTCTTGTCGGACAGCCGCTGGCGGCGACCTCCGTCATGCACACCTCAGACGGAAAGCGCATGCTGCAACTGGCGCCCTATGGCGTCTTCTTCGGCGCGCCTGCCGGGGAAGGTTGAAGCCGAGCCCCGACCACCATGCCCCTCAAACCGCTGCCAGAGTCCGAAATCCACGCGCTGATGCGCGCCGAGCATGGCGACCCGTTCGCCGTGCTCGGCCCGCACGAGACGCCCGAGGGCCTGGTCGTGCGCGCACTGCTGCCCGGCGCGCAGCACGTGGCGGTGGTGCATTCGCGCACCGGCTGGCCGCTGTCGATACTCACGCGCCATCCCGAATCCGACCTCTTCAGCGGCCTCGTGCCGGCCGCCGAGGCGCGCATGGGCTATTCCTTCCAGGTCGACTGGGACACCCACACCTCGCGGCTCGAAGACCCCTACCGCTTTCCGTTCGTGCTCGGCGAGACCGACGTGTGGCTGCTGGCCGAGGGCACGCACCTGCGTCCGTGGGAGCGGCTGGGCGCGCACCTGCGCGAGATCGACGGCGTGAAGGGCGTGGCCTTCGCGGTCTGGGCGCCGAACGCGAGGCGCGTGTCGGTGGTCGGCAGCTTCAACAACTGGGACGGCCGGCGCCACATGATGCGGCTGCGCCGCGAGTGCGGCGTGTGGGAGATCTTCGCGCCGCACGTGTCCGTGGGCGACAGCTACGAGTTCGAGGTCCTGTCGGCGCAAGGCGAGGTGCTGCGCAAGGCCGACCCCTTCGCCTTCTCGGCGCAGTTGCGCCCCGACACCGCCTGCGTCGTGCAGCCCCTGCCCGCGCCGGTGAAGATGCCCGAGGGCCGTGCCGCCGCCAACGGACGCGACGCGCCCATCAGCATCTACGAGGTGCACCTGGGCTCCTGGCGCCGGAAGAACGGACACGAGTGGCTGGACTACCGGGAGCTGGCCGACACCCTCGTGCCGTACGCGCGCGACATGGGCTTCACGCACATCGAGCTGCTGCCCGTGAGCGAGCACCCCTTCGACGGCTCGTGGGGCTACCAGCCCATCGGCCTCTACGCACCGACCTCGCGCTTCGGGACGCCAGGCGACTTCCGACATTTCGTCGAGGCGGCGCACGCGGCCGGGCTGGGCGTGATCCTCGACTGGGTGCCCGCGCACTTCCCCACCGACGCCCACGGCCTGGGCCGATTCGACGGCACCGCGCTGTACGAGTACGCCGATCCGCGGGAAGGCTTCCACAACGACTGGCAGACGCTGATCTTCAACTACGCGCGCACGGAGGTCCGCAACTACCTCGTCGGCAATGCGCTGTACTGGCTGGAGCGCTACGGCGTCGACGGCCTGCGCGTCGATGCCGTGGCTTCCATGCTCTATCGCGACTACAGCCGCAAGTCGGGCGAGTGGATTCCCAACGCACTCGGCGGCCGCGAGAATCTGGAAGCCATCGAATTCCTGCGCCGCATGAACCGCGTGGTAGGTGTCGAGCGGCCCGGCGCGGTGACCATCGCCGAGGAATCGACCAGCTTTCCCGGCGTGACCCGCCCGCCCGAAGACGGCGGCCTGGGCTTCCACTACAAGTGGAACATGGGCTGGATGAACGACACGCTGGCATATGCCGGCACCGATCCGGTCTACCGCAAGCATCACCACCGGCAGATCACTTTTGGCCTGATGTACGCGCACAGCGAGAGCTTCGTGCTGCCGCTGTCGCACGACGAAGTGGTGCACGGCAAGGGCTCGATGATCGGGCGCATGCCGGGCGACGAATGGCAGAAGTTCGCGGGGTTGCGCAACCTGTATGGGTACCTCTGGGCCTATCCGGGGAAGAAGCTGCTGTTCATGGGTGGAGAGTTTGCGCAGTACGCGGAGTGGAATGCGGATCGCAGCCTGGATTGGCATCTGCTGGAGCATGCGTCGCACCAGGGGGTTCGACGGCTGGTGCGGGACCTGAACAACGTTTATCGGCACTTTCCGGCGTTGCATGAGCTCGACCATGAGGGGCGGGGGTTCGAGTGGGTTGTGCATGACGACTCGGATCAGTCGGTGTTTGCTTTTGTGCGGCGGGCTCGTGACGGGGCATTCGTTGTCGTGGTTTGCAACTTCACGCCTGTGCCTCGGATGGGGTATCGGTTGGGGGTGCCTTCTGCCGGGTCCTACCGGGAGGTCATCAATACGGATGGGGCGGTTTATGGGGGTAGTGGTGTGGGGAACGGGGTTGTTGAAAGCTCTCCTGTTGCGTGGCATGGGAAGGCGGATTCGGTTTTGATCGATCTGCCTCCGTTGGGTACCTTGATGTGGGTGCTGGTTTGATTTTTGGGTTGAGTTGCTTTCCGGGGGCGGGGCTCGGGCCGGCGGGCGACTCATTGCGCTGGCTTTGCCTGAGTGAGACGCTGTTGGGTGGTTGCTTCCCGAGGCCGGGTCTCGGCCCGGCGGCCGACCTACTTTTCTTTGCTTCGCCAAAGAAACGTAGGCAAAAGAAAGGCGACCCTACTGTCTGCGTCCCTTCGCTTCGCTACGGGCAACCTGCGGTGCTCGACGTAGGAGGGGGTCCGCAGAACTCGCTCCACTTCGTTGCGCTCAAACAGCTGCGGCCCTTATCCCTCCTACGTCTGCGCTCCTCGGCGCAGCCAGAAGGGAGCGCCCCGCGCCGTCGCTTCGCTCGGCTTTGGGAACAGCCTGGACTGGCCTTCGCTTCGCTCGGCCCTGGATGCAGGGTCAGAACTGGTCTTGACAGCGCCAACCGCGCCCACAAGTCCAACACCCCCGCCGCCCTATTCCAAGCCCAGCAGGCGCGAGGCGCCTGCTGGGCACCCGCGGCCGAGCGAAGCAAAGGCCCGTACGTCTCCCCTCCCCTCTGGCTGCGCCGAGGAGCGCAGCGTTTCGCGGATAAGGGCTCGCAGCTGTTTGAGCGAAGCGAGTTCTGCGAGACCCCGCGAAACGCGAGCACCGCAGGTTGCCCCGGAGCGAAGCGCAGGGGTCGCAGACAGTGGGGTCGCCTTTCTTTTGCCTACTTTTCTTTGGCGAAGCAAAGAAAAGTAGGTCGCCTGCCGGGGCGAGTCCCGGCCTCGGGAAGCAACAGCCCTGAGGAGCCAACAGCATGCTGAGCCCAGGCAAGCCCTACCCCTTAGGCGCAACCGCGTCACAACAAGGCGTCAACTTCGCTATCGCAGCTCCGACGGCAGAAGCCGTAGACCTCTGCATCTTCGACGCCACAGGCAAAAACGAACAACAACGCCTGAGCCTGAAAGAACAAACAGACGGCATCTGGCACGCCCACCTCCCCAGCGGCAAGCCAGGCCTCATCTACGCCTACCGAGTCCACGGCCCTTGGAATCCGAAAACAGGCCACCGCTTCAACCCATCGAAGCTCCTCCTCGACCCCTACGCCCGCGAAATCACAGGCACCTACGACGGCAGCGACCTCTTCCTCGGCCACGACCCCGCGAACCCGGAAAAAAGAGACCCCCGAGACAACGCAGCAGTCGCCCTCAAGGCCCGGGTAGCAACCCCTCCAGCCCCAGCAGCAACCGCAGGCCACGCCCGCATCGCACCAGGCGACCGCGTCCTCTACGAACTCCACGTCAAGGGCCAGACCAAGCTCAACCCCGCGGTCCCCGCACCGCTGCGCGGCACCTACGCCGGCCTCGCCGAGCCCGCCTTGCTCGACCACCTCCAGCGCCTGGGCGTCACCACCCTGAGCCTCATGCCCGTGCAGCACCGTGCCGACGAGCCCCGCCTGCTGCGCATGGGCCTGAGCAACTACTGGGGCTACAACACCATCGGCTGGTTCGCACCCGAGGCGCGCTACTGGAGCGGCCGCCCCGGCACCACGCCCGCAAGCGAGTTCCGCGCGATGGCCGACGCGATCCACGCGCGCGGCATGGAGCTGGTGATCGACGTGGTCTACAACCACAGCGCCGAGAGCGACGAGCTCGGCCCGACGTTGTCGATGCGCGGCATCGACAACGCGCTCTACTACCACCTGCGCGAAGACGACCGCTCGCTCTACGAGAACTGGGCCGGCACCGGCAACTGCCTGAACCTCGGCGAGCCGCGCGTGCTGCAGCTGGTGATGGACAGCCTGCGCTTCTGGGCCTGCGAGATGGGCGTCGACGGCTTCCGCTTCGATCTCGCCCCTGTCCTCGGGCGCGCCGACGCGCAGCGCGGCTTCGATCCGCGCGCGCCCTTCTTCGCCGCCATCGCGCAGGACCCGGTGCTGTCGCGCACGCTGCTGATCGCCGAGCCCTGGGACATCGGCCCCGGCGGCTACCGCCTCGGCGGGTTCCCGCCGGGCTGGCTCGAATGGAACGACCGCTACCGCGACACGCAGCGCGGCTTCTGGCTGCGGCAGGCGCATGCCGATGACCGCGCCGGCCTGGGCGACTTCGCGCATCGCTTCACGGCCTCCAGCACCGAGTTCGCGCACCATGGCCGCGCGCCGACGGCGAGCGTCAACTTCATCACCGCGCACGACGGCTTCACGCTGCGCGACCTGGTGAGCTACGACGAGCGCCACAACCTCGCCAACGGCGAGGGCAACCGCGACGGCCACGCCCACAACCTGGGCAACAACTGCGGCGTCGAGGGCCCGAGCGACGCCCCTGCGGTGCTGGCGCTGCGCACCCGCCTGCGGCGCGCGCTGCTCGCCACGCTGATGCTGTCGCAGGGCACGCCGATGCTGCTGGCCGGCGACGAGCTCGGCCACAGCCAGCAGGGCAACAACAACGCCTACTGCCAGGACAACGAGACAACCTGGCTCGCGTGGATCGGCACCTCCGCGCCCGGCGGCGACGCGGCGCGCATGAGCGCCTTCATCGCGCGCCTCGCCGCGCTGCGCCGCGAGGCCCCCGCCCTGCGCAGCACGCGCTGGTGGCCGGCCGAGCCGCCGCCCGGAGCCTCGTCCACCGGCATCCGCTGGCTGCGCCCCGACGGCGAGCCGATGTCGCCCGCCGACTGGAGCACGGGCACGGCCCTTGCAATCCACTTCGGCCATGCAGAAGAAGAAAAAGGCGGCGATGGAAGCTCATGGCTGGTGATGGTGAACGCGGGCCCCGAAGCCGTGTCGTTCACGCTGCCGGCGGGCGCGTGGCGCCTTTGCCTGTCCAGCGATCCCGAAAGCGATCCGGACAACGCGGAGGGCCAGGCGCTGGCCGATGCGCTGCAGGTGCCTTTCTCGAGCATCGGGATTGCAAGATCGTAGAAGCCAGCCGCACGGCGCGGTGCTAGTCTCGATGCAGAAACTCTGACGGCGTAAGGCGTAAATCTGACGGCGTATCCGACGGCGCATTCCGGCCAGCCAACATACCAACGAACGGAGACTTCAGGATGGACAACCCCACACCGCAAGCGCAGCAACTACCGCAGCCACCACAACAGCAGGAGCTGCAGGCCCATCAACTGGTGCGCCGCACCATCGCGCTGGTGCTGGCCGGCGGGCGCGGCTCCCGCCTCAAGCAGCTGACCGACCGGCGCGCCAAGCCGGCGGTGTACTTCGGCGGCAAGTTCCGCATCATCGATTTCGCGCTGTCCAACTGCCTGAATTCGGGCATCCGGCGCATGGCGGTGGTCACGCAGTACAAGTCGCACTCGCTCATGCGCCACCTGCAGCGCGGCTGGAGCTTCCTGCGCGCGGAGCTCAACGAGATGGTCGACGTGCTGCCCGCGCAGCAGCGCGTGGGCGACGAGCACTGGTACCGCGGCACAGCCGACGCGGTGTTCCAGAACCTGGACATCATCCAGACCCGATCCACCAAACACGACTACGTGGTGGTGCTGGCCGGCGACCACATCTACAAGATGGACTACTCGCTGATGGTGAAGGACCACGCCGAGCACGGCCTGGGCTGCACGGTCGGCTGCATCGAGGTGCCGCGCATGGAGGCCACGGCCTTCGGCGTGATGGCCGTGGACGACGGCCGCCAGATCACCGACTTCCTCGAGAAGCCCGCCGACCCGCCCGCCATGCCCGGCAAGCCCGACATCGCACTGGCGAGCATGGGCATCTACGTGTTCGACTCCGAGTACCTCTACCAGCTGCTGGAAGAAGACAACGCCAACCCGAATTCGAGCCACGACTTCGGCAAGGACATCATTCCCCGCGCCGTGGCCCAGGGCCGCGCGCTGGCCCACCCGTTCGGCATGTCCTGCGTCACGCGGGCCTCGCGCGGACCCGAGGCCAAGACCTACTGGCGCGACGTGGGCACGATTGATGCATTCTGGGCAGCCAACCTCGACCTGGCCTCCATCACCCCGGAACTCGACATCTATGACACGGACTGGCCCATCTGGACCTACCAGCGGCAGCTGCCGCCGGCCAAGTTCGTGCTCGACCGCAACGGCCAGCACGGCATGACGGTCAACACCATCGTCTCGGGCGGCTGCATCGTCTCGGGCTCCAAGGTGAGCAGCTCGGTGCTGTTCTCGGGCGTGCGCGTGCATTCCTTCTGCGAGATCAACGAGGCCGTGCTGCTGCCCGACGTGGAAGTCGGCCGCGGCGCGCGGCTGAACCGCGTGGTGATCGACCGCGCCTGCGTCATCCCCGAGGACATGGTCATCGGCGAAGACGCCGAGGCGGACGCCGCGCGCTTCGAGCGCACCGAGAACGGCGTGGTGCTGGTCACCCGCGAGATGCTCAAACGGTTGGCTGCAGCCTGATCCCCCCACGATGCGAATCCTCCAGGTCAGCGCAGAACTCTTTCCCCTCCTCAAGACCGGCGGACTGGCGGACATCGCCGGCGCCCTGCCCCTGGCGCTCATTGCCGAAGGGCAGGACGCGCGCGTGCTGCTGCCGGGCTTTCCGGCCATCGTGGCCGGCGTTCGCGAGCTCGCGCCGGTGGCCGCCTTCGAGGCGCCCTGGGGCGAAGGCTTCGGCTTGCGGCTCGGGCACATCGACATCGACGGCACGCCGGGCATCCCGGCCTACGTGATCGATGCGCCGGCGCTCTACGGCCGGCCCGGCAACCCCTACGAGGACATCTCGCGCCAGCCCTACGGCGACAACCACCGCCGCTTCGCGCTGCTCGGCTGGGCGGCGGCGCAGCTGGCGCAGGGGCTCGATCCGCAGTGGCAGCCCGAGGTGGTGCATGCGCACGACTGGCACGCCGCGCTCGCGCCGGCCTACCTGCACTTCGCGCGGCAGGCCGGCGGTCCGCGCGTGGGCAGCGTCTTCACCGTGCACAACCTGGCCTACCAGGGCATCTTCGCGCCGTGGCACTTTCCGGAGCTGGGCCTGCCCGGCTCGGCATTCCAGATGAACGGCCTCGAATACCACGGCCAGGTCTCGTTCATGAAGGGCGGCCTGTACTTCGCCGACCGGCTCACCACCGTGAGCCCGACCTACGCGCTGGAGATCCAGACGCCCGAGCAGGGCTGCGGGCTCGACGGCCTGCTGCGCCAGCGCAGCGCGGTCTTGAGCGGCATCCTCAACGCGGTCGACGACAAGGTCTGGAACCCCGCCACGGACACGGCGCTGATCCAGGGCTATCACACGCCCGAAGGCCGCCACATGGCCGGCAAGGCACGATGCAAGTCGGTGCTGCAGCACCAGCTGGGGCTGGCCGAGCGGCCGGACGCGCCGCTCTTCATCGTCGTGAGCCGGCTCACCGAGCAGAAGGGCCTGCACCTGGTGCTCGGCGGGCTCGACGCGCTGCTCGCCCAGGGCGGCCAGCTCGCGCTGCTGGGCAGCGGCGAGGCCTGGCTGGAGGAAGCCTTCCGCCAGCGTGCGGCGGCCTCGCCGCAGTCGGTGGCCGTGACCATCGGCTACAACGAGACGCTGGCCCACCAGATGTTCGGCGCCGGCGACGTGACGCTGGTGCCCTCGCTCTTCGAGCCCTGCGGCCTCACGCAGATGTACGGCCTCAAGTACGGCGCCCTGCCACTGGTGCGCCGCGTGGGCGGGTTGGCCGACACGGTGGTCGACAGCTCGCTGGAAGACCTGGCCAGCGGCGAGGCCACCGGCTTCGTGTTCGACCGCTTCGAAGTGGCCGACTACGAACGCGCCGTACGCCGCGCCTTCGCCCTCCACGAGCGCGCGCCCGACTGGCGCCGCGTGCGCGGCAACGCCATGCGCCGTCCGGCCGACTGGGCCACGGCGGCGGCGCAGTACATCGATGTCTACCGCCAGAGCATCCAGCAATAGATGAACAACCCGGGAGCGTTCCCATGACGATCAAAGACTTCGCCTACGACCACCCTGACCGCGACGTCGCGGCCTTCAAGCGCGCCGTGGCCAACAAGCTGATCTACGCGGTCGGCAAGGACCCGGTCGCCGCCAGCCAGGACGACTGGCTCAACGCCACCTCGCAGGCGGTGCGCGACCAGTTGGTCGAGCGCTGGATGATGACCACGCGCGCCAACTACGCGCAGGACCTCAAGCGCGTCTACTACCTGTCGATGGAGTTCCTGATCGGGCGCACCTTCACCAATGCGCTGCTGGCGGTGGACCTGTACGACACCGTGCGCGAGGCGCTGGCCGACTTCGGCGTGGACATGGCGGCCTTGTCCGAGCGCGAGCCCGATGCGGCGCTGGGCAACGGCGGCCTGGGGCGGCTGGCCGCCTGCTTCCTCGATTCGATGGCCACGCTGGGCGTGCCGGGCATGGGCTACGGCATCCGCTACGAGTACGGCATGTTCCGCCAGCGCATCGTCGACGGCCAGCAGGTGGAAACGCCCGACTACTGGCTCACGCGCGGCAACCCGTGGGAGTTCCAGCGGCCCGAGGTGAACTACCGCGTGCGCTTCGGCGGCCACGTGCAGAAGCGCGAGGGCGCCAACGTGCCGAGCGGCGCGGCCGACTGGGTCGACACGCACGACGTGCTGGCGGTGGCCTACGACACCATCATCCCCGGCTACGGCACGCAGGCCACCAACACGCTGCGGCTGTGGTCGGCGCGCGCCACGGAGGAAATCGACCTCTCGGCCTTCAACCGCGGCAACTACATGCAGGCGGTGGAGAGCAAGAACCACTCCGAGAACGTCTCGCGCGTGCTCTACCCCGACGACTCCACGCCCTCGGGCCGCGAGCTGCGGCTGCACCAGGAGTACTTCTTCTGCAGCGCCAGCGTGCAGGACCTGCTGCGCCGCTACCTGCGCAACCACAAGACCTTCGACCAGCTTTCGGAAAAGGTCAGCATCCACCTGAACGACACGCACCCGGTGCTGGCGGTGCCCGAGCTCATGCGCCTCCTGCTCGACGAGCACGGCCTCGCGTGGGACGTGGCCTGGGCGCACACGCAGAAGGTGTTCAGCTACACCAACCACACGCTGATGCACGAGGCGCTGGAGACCTGGCCGGTGGAGATGCTGGGGCGCATCCTGCCGAGGCACCTGCAGATCATCTACGACATCAACGCGAAGTTCCTTGCCACGGTGACGCAGAAGGTGGGCAACGACGTGGAGCTGATGCGCCGCCTCTCGCTGGTCGACGAGGCCGGCGAACGGCGCGTGCGCATGGCCTACGTGGCGGTGCTCGCGAGCCATTCGGTCAACGGCGTGTCGGGGCTGCATTCGGAGCTGATGAAGCAGTCGATCTTCTCGGACTTCGCGAAGATCTTTCCCGAGCGCTTCAACAACAAGACCAACGGCGTCACGCCCAGGCGCTGGCTGGCGCAGGCCAACCCGCCGCTGGCGGCGCTGCTCGACCAGCGCATCGGCAAGGGCTGGAGGCGCGACCTCTCGCAGCTGGAGGCGCTCAAGCCCATGGCCTCGCAGCCGGCCTTCGTGCGCGCCTTCCGCCACGCCAAGCGCGAGAACAAGCTGCGGCTGGCCAACTGGGTGGAGCAGCACCTGAAGATCGACATCGACACGGACGCGATGTTCGACGTGCAGGTCAAGCGCATCCACGAATACAAGCGGCAGCTGCTCAACGTGCTGCACGTGGTGACGCGCTACCACCGCATCCTCGACGCGCAGGCCGCGGGCACGGCCATCGACATGGTGCCGCGCGTGGTGGTGTTTGCGGGCAAGGCGGCGTCGGCCTATGCGATGGCCAAGCTGGTCATCAGGCTCATCAACGACGTGGCCGCCACCATCAACGCCGACGCGCGCGTGGGCAAGCTGCTGAAGGTGGTGTTCCTGCCGAACTACAGCGTGAGCCTGGCGGAGATCATCATGCCGGCGGCCGACCTGTCGGAGCAGATCTCCACGGCGGGCACGGAAGCGTCGGGCACCGGCAACATGAAGTTCGCGCTCAACGGCGCGCTCACCATCGGCACGCTGGACGGCGCGAACGTGGAAATGCGCGAGAGCGTGGAGCCCGAGAACATCTTCATCTTCGGCAACACCACGCCCGAGGTGGCCGACATCCGCGCACGCGGCTACCAGCCGCGCGAGATCTACGAGGAGAACGCCGAGCTCAAGCGCGTGCTGGACGCGATCCGCGACGGCGCCTTCTCCCCGGGCGAACCGTCGCGCTACCAGGGCATCTACGACGCGCTGGTGAACTGGGGCGACCACTACCTGCTGCTGGCCGACTACGCGAGCTACGTGGCGAAGCAGGCGGAGGTCGACGCGCTGTACCGCGATTCGGACGCGTGGACGCGCAAGGCGATCCTCAACGTGGCGGGGATGGGGGTGTTCTCGTCGGACCGCACCATCGCGCAGTACGCGCACGAGATCTGGCACACAAAGCCAGTGGTGCTGGGCTGAGCGCTCCCGCATTTCTCCCTCCCCCGCTGGGGGAGGGCAGGGGTGGGGGCAAGCGGCGCTCATCAGGGACGCTCTGCCCGCCCCTATCCCAACCTTCCCCCAGAGGGGGAAGGAGCAAGGCAATTCAGCGCGGTTTTTGCTGCGCTGGCTCGGCTTCCGTCACGAACCCGATGCGGCTCAGCCCCGCCTTGTTCGCGATGCCCATCAAGGCCACCACCTTGCCATAAGGCACGGTCTGGTCCGCACGCAGCTGCACCTCGGTGTCCTTGCTGTCGGCGGCAGCCTTCTCGAGCTGCTGCGCCAGTTCCTCATCGGTCACGGCCTTGTCGTTGAGGAAGACCTTGCCCGAGGCGTCAACCGACAGGCTCACGAACTTGGGCGCGTCGTTGGGCTGGCCGGCGTCGGTCTGCGGCAGATCGAGCTTGATCGAGCTGGCCATCAGCGGCGCGGTGATGATGAAGATCACCAGCAGCACCAGCATCACGTCGACCAGCGGCGTGACGTTGATGTCGGACAGCGGCCGCTGCGCGCCCGCACCCATGGCGCGCCCGCCGCCGCCGGTGGCGCTGCCCAGTGATGTGCGACCGAAGGCCATGATGAATGCCGGCCGTTCTATGTGCTCAAACCGGCATCGGCCGCGCGGGCGGCGGCGCGACGGGAGCAGGCGGGGCGGCGAAGCTGCCCAGCAGGTCGTGCGCGAAGCCTTCTAGCTCGGCTTCGATGCGGCCGATGACGCGGCCGAAGACGTTGTAGGCCAGCACGGCCGGGATGGCCACGGCCAGGCCGAAGGCCGTCATGATGAGCGCCTCGCCCACCGGGCCCGCCACCTTGTCGATGGTGAAGCCGCCGGTCTGGCCGGCAATGCCCGTGAGTGCGCCATAGATGCCCCAGACCGTGCCCAGCAGCCCGACGAAGGGCGCGGTGGCGCCGACGGTGGCCAGCAGGATCTGCCCCGCCTGCAGCCGGCGCAGCGCACCGTGCAGGGCGTCGCGCAGCACGCGCGTGAGGCGCTGGTTGCGGTCGACCGTGGCGCCCAGCGTGCCGGCCGGCTCGCCCGCGGCGACGCCCCGGATGGCCGAGACGGCGGGCGACACCAGCGTCGCGCGGTCGAAGGCCTTGAGCTTCTGCTCGGCGTCGGCCAGCGTGGACGACTGCCAGAACGCCGCGATGCTGCGCAGCACGTCGCGTGTGCCGCCGCGCAGCAGCCACGCCTTCCAGAGGATGATGACCCAGCTCGCGATCGACATCGCGAGCAGCAGCGCGGCCACCGAACGGCTGACGCCGTCACCGTGGGCCAGCAGTTCGAGCACGCTCATCGGCGGTCCTTGGTGGGTGCCGCGCGGTCAGCGAAGACCGAGCACGTCGTACATGTCGAACAGGCCCGCGCGCTGCCCGGCCAGGAAGCGCACCGCGCGCAGGCTGCCCTGCGCGTAGGTGACGCGGCTCGACGACTTGTGGGTGATCTCGATGCGCTCGCCGGTGCCGGCGAACAGCACGGTGTGGTCACCCACGATGTCGCCGCCGCGGATGGCCGAGAAGCCGATGGTGGACGGGTCGCGCTCGCCGGTGATGCCTTCGCGGGCGTACACCGCGCAGTCCTTGAGGTCGCGGCCCAGCGCGTCGGCGATGACCTCGCCCATCTTGAGCGCGGTGCCCGAGGGCGCGTCGACCTTGTGGCGGTGGTGCGCCTCGATGATCTCGATGTCGTAGCCCGTCGCCATGGCCTTGGCCGCCATCTCGAGCAGCTTGAAGGTGACGTTGACGCCCACGCTCATGTTGGGCGCCATCATGATCGCGATGTCCTTGGCGATCTCGGCGATCTCGGCCTTCTGCGCGTCGCTGAAGCCGGTGGTGCCGATGACGGCCTGCACGCCCAGTTCGCGGCAGACCGCGAGGTGCGCGAGCGTGCCTTCGGGGCGGGTGAAGTCGATGAGCACCTGCGCATCCTTCAGGCCGGCGCGCAGGTCGGACACGATGGACACGCCGCTGTCGAAGCCCAGGAAGGCGCCGGCATCGGTGCCAAGGGCCGGGCTGCCGGCGATGTCGAGGGCGCCGGCCAGGCGCAGGTCGGGCGCGTTGCGCACGGCCTCGATCAGCATGTGGCCCATGCGGCCCGAAGCCCCGGCGATGGCGACGCGGCGCGGCGCGGAGGCGGAATTGGCGGAGGGGGTGGAGGTGGATTCGGTCACGCTGGTTCAGTCTTCGGGAATTTCGAAACGGCCAATGGCATGCATGGACACGGAACGGACGCCGCCCGACTGGCGGGCGCCGCCCGCAGCCGCCGATGCTCCTGCGCGCTCAGCGCGCGGCTTCGAGCGGGGGGTAGGCGGCCGGCAGCGGCGGCAGGGAAGCCGACGTCGCGTCCTTGGAGGCACCGGCTTTCTTCTCGTCGTCCTTGGGCGCGTATTTCTTGAGCTCGTCTTCCGAGGCTTCGAGCGCGGGCACCTTGCCGGATTTCTTGCGGGTATCGAGCGTGGCGACGAATTCTTCCTCGCTGGGCATCTCGTCGCCCTCGAAGCGGTCCATGATCTCGCCGTTGAAGTACACCGTCAGGCGGCGCTCCTGCGGCTCGACGCCCTGGCGGCGGATGGTGAAGACGTAGTCCCAGCGGTTGGCATGGAACACGTCGTTCAGCAGCGAGGTCCCGAGGATTTCACGCACCTGCTGGCGGGACATGCCCGGCTTGAGCGCCGCGACCTGTTCCTTCGACACGAAATTGCCCTGAACCACCTCGACTTTGTAGGGGGTTACGGCGGCCAGCGCGCCACGCGTGCGTTCGGTGAAACCGCTGCAGGCACCGAGGCCGAGCGTTGCCGCGACGGCGACAGCCAGCAGCCAGGGCCGGCGTTGGAAGTTGGCAGGCATGGGAGGAAAAGGGGGTAGCGATATGATCGGCCATTGTAGCGGCTGGCCTTTTCGGGGCCTTTCGCCGCGGCCCCGCCAGGGGCGCAGGAACCAACATGGCCAACATCGACGAACTCAAGAACACCGGCCTCAAGGCCACCCTGCCCCGCCTGAAGATCCTGGAGATCTTCCAGACCGGCAGCCAGCGGCACATGACGGCGGAAGACGTGTTCCGCGTGCTGCTCAACGAACACTCCGACATCGGCCTGGCCACGGTTTACCGGGTGCTCACCCAGTTCGAGCAGGCCGGCATCCTGGAGCGCAGCCACTTCGAAAGCGGCAAGGCGGTCTACGAGCTGAACGAAGGCACCCACCACGACCACCTGATCTGCACCTCCTGCGGCAAGGTCGAGGAGTTCTACGACGCCGAGATCGAGCGCCGCCAGCAGATGATCGCCAAGGACAAGGGCTGGATCCTGCAGGATCACGCCATGTCGCTTTACGGTTTGTGTGGAGACTGCGCCAAGAAGCGCTGATACATACCGAAGCAGGAAACGCGGCCCCGGAGGCGGCCGCATCCGACGAGTCGATCAATCCCCGTCGCGGGAGTTTTCCATCGCCTTGTGGTGCCGCGCCACGAAGTCGGCATACGTGTCGATGCCGCGCAGCTGCAGGATCGAATTTCGCACCGCGGCCTCCACCAGCACGGCGATGTTGCGCCCGGCCACCACCTGGATGATGACCTTGCGCACCGGGATGCCCAGCACGTCCTGCGTGAGCGGCGCCGATGGCATGCGCTCGTAGTCGCGCTCGAAGCTGTCGCGCCGCACCAGGTGCACGATGAGCTTGAGCCGCATCTTCCGGCGCACCGCCGTCTCGCCGAAGATCGCGCGGATATCCAGCAGGCCGATGCCGCGCACTTCCAGCAGGTTCAGCAGCAGGTCGGGGCAGCGGCCCTCGATGGTGTTCTGGTTGATGCGGTAGAGGTCGACCGCATCGTCGGCCACGAGGCCGTTGCCGCGCGAGATCAACTCAAGCCCCAGCTCGCTCTTGCCCAGGCCCGACTCGCCCGTGATCATCACGCCCATGCCCAGGATGTCCATGAACACGCCGTGCATCGAGGTGCGCTCGGCGAAGTGCTTGGACAGGTAGGCGCGCAGCAGGTCGATCACGAAGGCCGACGACTCGCGCGTCGCGAAGAGCGGCAGCTGGGCGCGCTCGCAGATCGACAGCAGCTCGTCGGGCGCGGCCTGGCCGTCGGCCAGCACCAGCATCGGCGGCTCCAGCGTGACGATGCGGGCGATGCGCCGCGCGCAGTCTTCCTCGCTGCCGCGCGTGAGGTAAGCCACCTCGCGGGCGCCGAGGATCTGCACGCGGTACGGGTGGATGTAGTTGAGGTAGCCGACCAGGTCGGCGGCCGACTGGGCGCGGCTGATGACCTCGGGATCGAACTGGCGCTCCGACGCGCCCAGCCCCGCGAGCCATTCCCAGCGGAGCGAGCCACGGAACTCCTCGAACATGGCATCGGCGCTGATGACGGTCGGCTTCATGCGTTCAGGAGACGGCGCGCAGGCGCCGGCTTTGCGGTGGAATGAGGGAAGAAGGAGCCGCGCAGCTTATCAGCAGCCGCGCGCGCCAACGCATGCGCTCAGGCGACCTGCGTGGATTGCCAGCCGGCGATCAGGTCGTGCAGGGCCGTGGCGTCGGTGCTGGACTTGATCTGCTCGCGCAGGCTGGCGTCGCTCAGCAGCTCGGCGATTTCGGAGAGGATTTCGAGATGCTTCTGCGTGGCCGCTTCGGGCACCAGCAGGAAGATCAGCAATGCGACGGGTTGCTCGTCGGGGGCGTCGAAGCCGATGGGGTTGGCCAGCTGGAACACAGCGGCCATCGGCGACTTGAGGCCCTTGATGCGGCCATGCGGAATGGCAACGCCGTGGCCCAGGCCGGTGGAGCCGAGGCGCTCGCGCGCGAACAGGCTGTCGGTGATGAGGGCACGGCCCAGACCGTGAAGGCTTTCGAACAGCAGGCCGGCTTCTTCGAAAGCACGTTTCTTGCTGGTAGCGTCAACGCTCACAAGCACTTGAGCGGGCGGCAGGATGGACGCGAGTCGATTCATGGTGGGTGCAGAGCGGGGGCGATTATGCACCCGCTTGGTAAAAACCCCCAGTCCCCCTATTTACTTTCTGTCTACACGTTGCCTGAAGGCCTCGCGCTCCTCTCTGGACGCCTGCCAAAAACCCTAGTGCAACAGTCGGAAAAAGAAAAGGCCGCCCCGGAGGCGGCCTTCGATGCGAGCCCGGGGGCTCCTACATCACGCGCTTGGGCGCAGCGTGATGGTGGTCCTGCAGGCGGTCCTTGTGGCGCACCACCTGGCGGTCGAGCTTGTCGACCAGTTCATCGACCGCAGCGTAGAGATCAGCGTGGCTCGACTCCGCGAACATGTCATTGCCCTTGACGTGGATGTTGCATTCCGCCCTTTGGCGGCGTTCCTTTTCCTTCTGCTTTTCCACCGTGAGGATCACCTTCACATCGACCACCTGGTCGAAATGTCGGATGACCCGGTCCAGCTTGCTCGTGACGTAGGTGCGCAAGGCAGGTGTGACGTCGAGGTGATGACCGCTGATCGTCAAATTCATGAATGACCTCCTGGAATTGACGGTTGGGGAAATGGCCGCCCCGCGGAATGCGGCTTGGCCGGCGAAACGAAACGGGAGTTCTCTCTGGGGGTCTTGAGAAAGAAGAAAAGAGGGGGTGGGAAGAGATGAGAAAGAGGGGAAGGTCGATTCACTATGCCCAAGCTGTCACGGTATTGCAATACCTGAGTTGCCCGGGGTTTTGCCGCTTCGTAAGCAGCTTTTCACACGCTAGCGAATCGATAGCTGCGGGCACGCGCGGGACTGGCGATGCCGCGATTTGGAAACAAGTGTTTCAGTGCCGGCGAGCCGGTGACCATGCCGGCACAAGGGCCTGCCCATGCCGTCCCCAACTCAGCGCCAGGCGGCCCGCATCCTGTTGCGCAGGTCGATCACCGAACTGGGCGGCGGCACCGCCGGCGGCCGCTCCGGCGGGGGCGGCCAGGTCTGCTGCTCGAAGCCTTCCAGGTCGGCATCGGCGATGAAGCGCGTGCGGTTGGCATACAGGTGCCGGTCGCCCCGCGCCGCCTGCTGCGTGATGTGGAAGCGCTGCGGCACCAGCAGGTGAAGGTGGTCGCGCGCCCGGGTCATTGCCACGTAGAGCAGGCGCCGCTCCTCTTCCAGCTCATGCGCGCTCTGGGCCACGTCGGCCGGCAGGCAGCCGTCGACCACGTTGAGCACGTGCACCGAATTCCATTCCTGACCCTTGGCCGAATGGATGGTGGAGAGGATCAGGTAGTCCTCGTCGAGCAGCGGCGGCCCCGGGCGGTCGCTCGTGGCTTCGGGCGGATCGAGCGTGAGTTCGGTAAGAAAACGTTCGCGCGAGGCATACCCTGCCGCGAGGCGCGCGAGTTGCTCCACGTCGGCGCGCCGCACGCCGGAGGTGTCCTCGTACAGGCGCTTCAGGTGCGGCAGGTACCAGTCCATCGCCAGTTCGACGTCGGCGGGCCACCTGAGCCCCGGCGCGCGCAGGGCGGCATAGGCTTCGACGAAGTCGGCCCATTGCGCGCGGGCGGCCGAAGGCGGCACGAAGTCGCGCACGGCCGCGGCCGGGTCGGCGGCCTGCTCCATCGCGTCGAGCAGGCGTGCGCTGGTGGCGGGGCCGATGCCCGGTATCAGCTGCGTCACGCGGAACCCCGCCATGCGCCCGCGCGGGTTCTGCGCGAAGCGCAGCACCGCGAGCAGGTCCTTCACGTGCGAGGCCTCCAGGAACTTGAGCCCGCCGAACTTCACGAACGGGATGTTGCGACGCGCCAGCTCGAGTTCGAGCGCCGCGCTGTGAGAAGAGGTGCGGAACAGCACCGCCTGCGACTTCAGCGCCAGCCCGCCCTCGCGGTGCGCCAGCACCTTGTCGGCCACCCAGCGCGCCTGCCCCGCCTCGTCGGGCACGAGCACCAGCAGCGGCTTGCCGGCCGAGGGCTTGTCGGTCCACAGCGTCTTGGCATGCCGCTCGGCGGCCTGCGCGATGACGCGGTTCGACACGTCGAGGATCGGCTGCGTCGAGCGGTAGTTACGCTCCAGTGTGACCACGCGCGCGTCCTGCGTGAACTGCGAGGGAAAGTCGAGGATGTTGCGCACCGTGGCGCCGCGGAATGAGTAGATCGACTGCGCGTCGTCCCCCACCACCGTCACGCCTCGTCCGTCGGGCTTGAGCGCCAGCAGGATCGCCGCCTGGAGCAGGTTGGTGTCCTGGTATTCGTCGACCAGCACATGGTCGAAGCGCGCGCCGATGTGCGCGGCCAGCGCGGGCTCGGCCGCCATCTCGGCCCAGTAGAGCAGCAGGTCGTCGTAGTCGAGCACGTTCTGCCGCTGCTTGGCCTCGACGTACGCGCCGAACAGCTTCTTCAGCTCGGCCTCCCACTCGCCGCACCAGGGAAAGGCTTCCTTCAGCACGTCGGCCAGCGGCGCGCGGGTGTTCACGCAGCGCGAATAGATCGACAGGCAGGTGCCCTTGCGCGGAAAGCGGTTGACGGTGGAAGACAGCCCGAGTTCATGGCGCACCAGCCCCATCAGGTCTTCGGCGTCGCCGCGGTCGTGGATGGTGAAGTTCTCGTCGAGTCCGATCTGCGGTGCGTACTCGCGCAGCAGCCTCGCGCCGATGCCATGGAAGGTGCCCGCCCACGGCAGCGCGGGCGGCGCCTCCGACTTCAGCCCGAGCACCTGCGCCAGCACCCGGCCGGCGCGGCGCTCCATTTCCTGTGCGGCGCGGCGCGAGAAGGTCAGCAGCAGCAGGCGCTGCGGATCGACCCCGCCGGCGATGAGGGTTGCGACGCGGTGCGCCAGCGTGCTGGTCTTGCCCGAGCCGGCGCCCGCGATGACCAGCAGCGGCCGCTCGTCGCGCCCCGTGGTGGCGGCGCTCACGCCGTGCTCGACCGCGGCGCGCTGCGCCTCGTTGAGCGAGGCGAGCGCATCGGCCAGGCGTTCGGCCTGGGTCTTCGGCACGGGTGGAAAAACGGGGAGCGCAGTGGTCTGCATGGCGCACGACTTTACTGTATGCCCGTCCAGTCCGGCCACCCTGGCTACATGTGGCCGGTGACATAATCGCGCCTCGCTGCAACCCGGAGATTTTTCCAATGGAAACCGCCCCGTCTCGGCAGCTTTCAACTCCCTTTCGCTGACGTTTCTTTCGCGCTTGCCGCGCGCGTCGGGCCGGGGAATTGAAAGCGCCCCCTCCCTCGCCCATCGTCCAGTCAGTCATTCCCGGGAGTGAGCCCCATGCTCAACATCTTCACGCTCGCCAACGGCCGCCTCGTCCAGGAAGAGATCGAGGCCCTCGAAGAGCTCTCCAAGTTCCAGCCGATCTGGGTCGACCTCGAATCGCCCACGCTCGAGGAAAAGCGCTGGATCAAGCAGTACTACGGCCTGTCCATTCCCGAAGACGCGATGGACGAGGACATCGAGGAGTCCGCGCGCTTCTACGAGGAAGACAACGGCGAGCTGCACATCCGCTCCGACTTCCTGATCGACGACGACGAGGCCCCGCGCACCGTGCGCGTCGCCTTCATCCTCAACCAGCACAACACCGACCTGCGCAGCCGCGGCGTGCTGTTCTCGATCCACGACGAGGACGTGCCCGTGTTCCGCCTGCTGCGCATGCGCGCGCGCCGCGCGCCGGGGCTGATCGAGGACGCCAAGGAAGTCATGCTCAAGCTCTTCGACGCCGACGCCGAATACTCGGCCGACTCGCTGGAGAACATCTACGACGAGCTCGAGGCCGCCAGCAAGAAGGTGCTGTCGGGCAACGTCAGCGACGAGCTGGCCGGCGAGGTGCTCGGCGCCATCGCGCGGCAGGAAGACCTGAACGGGCGCATCCGCCGCAACGTGATGGACACGCGCCGCGCCGTCAGCTTCATGATGCGCAGCAAGATGCTCAACGCCGAGCAGTTCGAGGAAGCGCGCCAGATCCTGCGCGACATCGAGTCGCTGGACAACCACACGGCCTTCCTCTTCGACAAGATCAACTTCCTGATGGATGCGACCGTCGGTTTCATCAACATCAACCAGAACAAGACCATCAAGATCTTCTCGGTGGCCAGCGTGGCGCTGCTGCCGCCGACGCTGATCGCCAGCATCTACGGCATGAACTTCAAGTTCATGCCCGAGCTCGACTGGGCCATGGGCTACCCCTATGCCATCGTGCTGATGGCGGCCAGCGCGCTGGTGCCGATGTGGTACTTCCGCCGGCGCGGCTGGCTGAAGTAGGAAGAAGAGAAGAAGCGCCGCGCGGCCGGTGCTAGAGTGGCCGGCAGCAAGCGCTGACCTGGAGAGCCACAGTGCGCAGAATCCGCTTCCTCACCAACCGCCACCGCGCGCCGTCGACCAACATCGCGCTGGGCCTGCTGCTGGCCTTCAATGCCGGCGCAATCAACGCGGGCGGCTTCCTCGTCCTGCACATGTACACCTCGCACATGACGGGCTTCGCCTCGCAGCTGGCCGACGGCATGGTGCTGGGCAACGTCAAGCTGCTGCTGAATGCGCTGGGCGCGATCCTGGCCTTCCTGAGCGGCGCCGCCGTCTGCGCGGTGCTCGTGAACTGGGGCCGCCAGCACCGCATGCACGGGGTGTACGCCCTGCCGCTGATGCTGGAGGCGGCGCTGATGTTTCCCTTCGGGCTCATGGGCGCCATCACGCTGACCTGGGCGACGCCCTTCGCGGTGCCGCTCACCGTGCTGCTGCTGTCCTTCATCATGGGGCTGCAGAACGCGGTGGCGTCCAAGACATCGGGCGGCAGCATCCGCACCACGCACATGACCGGCAACATCACCGACATGGGCATCGAGATCGGCAAGATGCTCTACTGGAACCGCCGCCCGAAGTCGGCACCGGCGCCGATCCTGCCCGTGCGCCACGACCGCAGCCGCATGCGCCGCGCGGGCGGGCTGGTCGGCATGTTCGTGCTCGGCGGCGCGGTGGGCGCGCTGGGCTTCAAGTACGTGGGTTTCGTGTGCGTGGTGCCGTTGGCGGCGCTGCTGCTGGCGCTGTCGATCCCGCCGCTGCTGCGCGATATCCCGCGCCGCCGCACGCCCTCGCTCGGCTGAATTCAGCCGAGTTCCGCCGGCAGCGAAGCGAGCCACGCATCGACGAGCGCGAGGCTGTAGCGGCTCGCGACCGAAACGACGAAGCGCGAGAAATCACCGTGCGCGGCATCGTCGGCCCGGTCGGAGATCGTGCGCATCGCCGCGAAGGGCACGCCGTAGTCGTGGCACACCTGCGCGACCGAGGCGCCCTCCATCTCGACCGCGAGCGCATCGGGCAAGGCGCGCTGCAGCGCCGCGCTCTCGGCGGTGGTCGAGACGAAGCGGTCGCCGCTCACCAGCAGGCCGCGATGCACCTTCGGCGAACGAAGGCCGAACTCGTCGATGGTCTCCTGCCCCACCAGGGCCATCGGATCGCGCAGCGTCTCTTCGGCAACGGCCGCCAGCGCGTCGGACATGGCAGCGTCGACAGCGAAGCGCGACAGCCCCATCAGCGGCACTTCGTACTTCGGAAAGATCGGCGAGGCGTCCAGGTCATGCTGCAGCAGTTGCGTCGCAACCACCACGTCGCCCACGTTCACGCCCGTCGCGAGCCCGCCCGCGACGCCGGTGAACACGATGGCCCGCGCGCCGAAGCGCTCCAGCAGCACCGTGGCCGTGATCGCCGCCGCGACCTTGCCGATGCGCGACAGCACCGCGACCACCGGCCGGCCATGCAAATGGCCCACCCAGAAGTCGCGGCCCGCAACGCGCACGCGCTGCTCGTCGGGCATCAGCGCGAGGAACGCGCCCAGCTCCTCGTGCATGGCCGCAACGATCGCGATGGGCGCGACACTCACGTCCGGCTTACTGCTTGATATCCACACCGTAGAAAGTATGGCGGCCGAACGGGCTCAGCTTGAAATCGACGACCTCCTTGCGCACCGGCTTGAGCTGCACCGCATGCGCAATGGTGAACCACGGCGCCTGCTCCTTGAAGATGACCTGCGCCTTCTTGTAGAGCGCGTCGCGGTCGGCCTGCTTGGTGGCGCTCTTGGCCTTCACCACCAGATCTTCGTACGGCTGGTAGCAGAACTTCGAGATGTTGCTGCCGCTGGCCGACTTGGCCGACGAGCAGCCCAGCAGCGTGTAGAGGAAGTTGTCCGGATCGCCGTTGTCGCCGGTCCAGCCCAGCATGCCCATCTGGTGCTCGCCGGCCTGCAGGCGCTTGCGGTACTCGCCCCACTCGAAGCTCTTGATCTCGGCCTTGACGTTGATCTTGGCGAGGTCGGCCTGCATCAGCTCGGCGATGCGCTTGGCGTTCGGGTTGTACGGGCGCTGCACCGGCATGGCCCACAGGTCGGTGGAGAAGCCGTCGGGGAAGCCGGCCTGCGCCAGCAGCTTCTTGGCGGCCTCGGGGTCGTACGGGTCGTCCTTCACCGCGTCGTTGTAGGACCACATGGTCGGCGGAATCGGGTTCTTCGCGGCCACGCCGGTCGACAGGTACACGCCGTCGATGATGGCCTTCTTGTTGATCGCCATGTTGATGGCCTTGCGCACGCGCACGTCGTCGAAGGGCTTCTTCGTCGTGTTGTACGAGAGGTAGCCCACGTTCAGGCCGGGTTGCTCCAGCAGTTGCACGTTCGGGTCCTTGCGGATCGCGTCGAGGTCGGCCGGGTTCGGGTAGGGCATGACGTGGCACTCGCCCTTTTGCAGCTTGGCCCAGCGCACCGAGGCGTCGGGCGTGATCGCGAACACGAGGTCGTCGATCTTGGCCTTGCCGCCCCAGTACTGCGGGAAGGCCTTGAAGCGGATGATCGCGTCCTTCTGGTACTGCACGAGGTAGAAGGGGCCGGTGCCGATCGGGTCCTGGTCCACCTTCTCGGGCGTGCCGGCCTTCAGCATCGCGATGGCGTATTCCTTCGACTGGATGCCCGCGTACTGCATCGCCAGGTTCGCGAGGAACGGAGCCTCGGGCTGGTTCAGCACGATCTTCACGGTGTAGTCGTCGATGCGGTCCACCGTCTTCAGCAGCTTGGGCATGCCCATGTCGTTGAAGTAGGAGTGGTTCTGGCTCGTGACCTTGAAGAAGGGGTCGCTCTCCTTCCACTGCCGCTCCAGCATGAAGATGAAGTCGTCGGCGTTGAAGTCGCGCGTGGGCTTGAAGCTCTTGCTCGTGGTGTGCCACTTCACGCCCTTGCGCAGGTGGAAGGTATAGACCGTGCCGTCGGCCGAGATGTCCCACTTTTCGGCGAGGCCGGGCACGACCTTGGTACCGCCGCGCTCGAACTCGACGATGGTGTTGTAGACCTGCGTGGTCACGTCGAACGAGGTGCCGGTGGTGTTCATGCCCGGATAGAAATTCTCCGGGCTGCCTTCCGAGCAATACACCAGCGTCTTGGCGGACACCGCGCCGCAGGCCAGGGTAAGGGCTGCAAGCGCTGTCGGTGCCAGGAGCGCCAGGCTTTTTGAGCGGCGCGAAACGGTGGGCTGGGTCTTCATGTGGACTCCTTGATTCACGGTTGAAAGAACTGCGGGAACGGGAACTGAGGGAACACTACGGATTCGCCGCCGTCGCGACGTAGGCGGCGGAGGGAACATCGGCTCGCACGGGCGGCGCACCTTCGAGGAACTTCTCCGAAAAGTGGCAGGCCACCAGCCGCTCGTCGAGCATGCGCGGCAGCGGCCGCTCTTCGCGGCAGCGCGGCTGCACGTGCGGGCAGCGCGTGCTGAACACGCAGCCAGATGGCGGATTCAGCGGCGACGGCAGCTCGCCCTTGAGCACGATGCGCTGGCTGCTGAGCCCCGGCGTGGACGCCAGCAGCGCCTGCGTGTACGGATGCAGCGGCCGCGCGAAGATGCGCGCCTTCGGCCCCTGCTCTACCGCATGGCCGAGATACATAACCAGCACGTCGTGCGCGATGTGCCGCACCACGCCCAGGTCGTGCGAGATGAAGAGATACGCCAGACCCAGCTCGGCCTGCAGGTCGGCCAGCAGGTTCAGCACCTGCGCCTGGATCGACACGTCGAGCGCCGACACCGGCTCGTCGGCCACCAGCAGGCGCGGGCTCAGCATCAGCGCGCGGGCGATGGCGATGCGCTGGCGCTGGCCGCCCGAGAACATGTGCGGATAGCGGTTGGCGTACTCGGGCCGCAGGCCCACGCGCGCGAGCATGTCGCGCGCCTTGGCCGCGCGTTCCTGCTTGCCGATGCTGGTGTTGATGGCCAGCGGGTCTTCGAGCACCGTCGCGATCTTCTTGCGCGGGTTGAGCGAGCCGTAGGGGTTCTGGAAAACCAGTTGCACGGCCTGGCGCAGCTCGCGCTTGCGCTCCGCCGGCGGGCTCACCGCGTCCGCGCCGACCAGCGTGAGCTGGCCCGCCGTGGGTTTCTCGATCAGCGCGACCATCCGCGCGAGCGTCGACTTGCCGCAGCCCGATTCGCCCACCACCGCCAGCGTGCGGCCGCGCTCGATGCGAAAGGAGATGTCGCCCACCGCGCGCAGCTGCGAGGGCGCGCGGAACAGCCCGCGGCGGATGTCGTAGGTGCGCTGGAGGTTCTTCGCCTCGACCACCACTTCGGTGGATGCTTCGCTCATGCCGCGACCTCTACCGTCCGGTGCTTCGGCGGATCGCTCGCGATGGCTTGCGCGCGCCCCGGATCGCCGAGCGGGAAGTGGCAGCGCACCTCGGCGCCGTGCGACTCGCGCAGCGCCGGACGCACCTGGCAGGCGCGCTCGGTGACGTAGCTGCAGCGCGGCGCGAACAGGCAGCCCGCGGGCCGGTCGTGCACGCCGGGCACCACGCCGCTGATGGTGGCAAGGCGTCCCTCGGGCGCGGCACGCTCGGGCAGCGCCGCCAGCAGCGCCTCGGTGTAGGGATGCTGCGGCTGGGCGAAGAGCCGGTCGACGCGCTGGTGCTCCATCACCTGGCCCGCATACATCACGGCGATGCGCTGCGCCATTTCGCTGACCACGCCCATGTTGTGCGTGATGAGCACCAGCGCCATGCCGCGCTCCTTCTGCAGGTCGCGCAGCAGGTCGAGGATCTGCGCCTGGATGGTCACGTCGAGCGCCGTGGTCGGCTCGTCGGCGATCAGGAGGCGCGGATTGCAGGCGATGGCCATCGCGATCATCACGCGCTGGTTCATGCCGCCGGAGAGCTGGTGCGGATAGCTGCCCAGGCGCGACGATGCGGCCGGAATGCCCACCTGCTCCAGCAGCTCGGTCGCGCGCTTCTTCGCTTCGCGCTTGTCGAGCTTCAGGTGCAGCCGCAGCGTCTCCATCAGCTGGAAGCCGATGGTGAAGCAGGGGTTGAGGCTGGTTGTCGGCTCCTGGAAGATCATCGCGACCTCCTTGCCGACCAGCGTGCGGCGCGCCTTGTCGGAAATGCCGAGCAGGTCGTTGCCGGCGAAACGCATGTGCTCCGCACGAACCCGGCCCGGGAAGCCGACGAGCCCCATCAGCGCCATCATCGTGACGCTCTTGCCCGAGCCCGATTCGCCGACGATGCCGAGCACCTCGCCCTCCTCAAGGCTGAAGCTCACGCCGTCGACCGCATGCAGCACGCCGCCTTGAGTCGGGAACTCGACGTGCAGATCCTTTATTTCCAACAAGGGCATCTCAGTGACTCCGGCCCGAAAGGCTTGTTCCAGGAACACCGCGGAACCGGCTTTGCCGGGCCGCTGGTGTTGCCCCCTGCAAGGGGGTTGGCGGCCACACGAAGTGGGCAAGCCTGGGGGTGTGCTTCATGCTAGCGCTTGAGCTTGGGGTCGAGGGCATCGCGCAGCCCGTCGCCCAGAAGATTGAATGCGAGCACGGCCGCGAGGATCGCCATGCCGGGAAAGGTGACGACCCACCACGCGCGCAGCACAAACTCGCGCGCGTCGGCCAGCATGGTTCCCCATTCGGGCGATGGCGGCTGCGCGCCGAGGCCGAGGAAGCCGAGCGCCGCCGCGTCGAGGATGGCGGTGGAGATGCCGAGCGAGGCCTGCACGATCAGCGGCGCGGCGCAGTTGGGCAGCACCTCGCGGAACATCAGCCGCAGCGTGCCGGCGCCGCTCACGCGCGCGGCCGTGACGTAGTCGCGCGAGACCTCGGCGATGACGGCGGCGCGCGTGATGCGCACGTAGTGCGGCAACACCACGATGGCCACCGCGAGCATCGCGTTGATGAGCCCCGGCCCGAGGATCGCGACGATCACGATGGCCAGCAGCAGGCTCGGCAGCGTGAGCACGATGTCCATCAGCCGCATGATCGCGATCTCGATCACCCCGCGGAAGAAGCCCGCAACGAGCCCCAGCACCACGCCCACGACCACCGACAGCGCCACCACCGCGACGCCGATCGAAAGCGACAGCCGCGCGCCGTACATGAGCCGCGAAAGAATGTCGCGGCCGATGGCGTCGGTGCCCAGCAGGTAGCTCATGGAACCGCCCTGCTGCCAGGCCGGCGGCTGGAGGAAGACGGCGCTGTTGGTCTCGTTCGGCGCGTGCGGCGCGATCCACGGCGCGAACAGCGCGACCAGCAGCAGCACGACGATGGTGGCGAGCCCGATGACCGCGCCCCGGTTGGCCGAGAAGGCCGTCCAGAATTCGCGCCAGGGGCCGGGGGGTGCGGCGCTCTTCACGCCATGGGTCGAAACGGTTTGTGTCGTGATCGCCATGAGCTCAGCGCCTGATCCGCGGGTTGATGACGCCGTAAGCCACGTCGACGAGAAGATTCACCAGCATCACGATGCCGCCGAGCAGCAGCATGCCGCCCTGCAGCACCGGGTAGTCGCGCCGGCCGATCGCTTCGATGAGCCACTTGCCGACACCCGGCCACGAGAAGATGGTCTCGGTGAGGATGGCGCCCGTGAACAGCGCGCCCACCTGCAGCCCGACGACGGTCACGACCGGAATGAGCGCGTTGCGCAGCGCATGCAGCCCCACCACGCGAAAACGCGAAAGCCCCTTGGCGCGCGCGGTGCGGATGTAGTCCTCGCCCAGCACTTCGAGCATGGCCGAGCGCGTCATGCGCGCGATCACCGCGAGCGGCACGGTGCCCAGCACCACGGCCGGCAGGATCAGGTGGTGCAGCGCCGACCAGAAGGCGTCGGTGTCGCCGGCGCGCAGCGCGTCGATCAGCAGGAAGCCGGTGTCGGGCTCGACGTAGTACTGCACCGCGATGCGGCCCGACACGGGCGTCCATCCGAGCTGCACCGAGAAGAACAGGATCAGCAGCAGCCCCCACCAGAAGATCGGCATCGAGTAGCCGGTGAGCGAGGTGGCCATCACGCCGTGGTCGAAGATGGAATTGCGCCGCACCGCCGCGAGGATGCCGGCCGGCAGGCCCAGCAGCAGCGCGAAGAGGATGGCGCACACCGCGAGCTCGACGGTGGCCGGAAAGAGCGAGAGGAACTCGCTCATCACCGTGTCCTGCGTGATGAGCGACTTGCCCAGATCGCCATGCAGAACGCGGGCGATGTAGATGCCGTACTGCACGATCACCGGCTTGTCGAAGCCGTAGGCGGTGCGCAGCTCGGCATGGCGCGCGGGGTCGATCCCGCGCTCGCCGGCCATGGTCTCGATGGGGTCGCCCGGCACCAGCCGGATGAGGAAGAAGGCGAGCAGTGTCATGCCGAAGAAGGTCGGCACCAACAGACTCAAACGGGTAAAGACAAACCTGAGCATCGACCCGCGAATATGCAAGATCGATGCCTTGGCCCCACCCGGGCCGAACCCTTACTTCAGCGCGTGCTCGCGCGCTTACTTCTTGGCGTCGCGCAGCTCGCGGCGAAGGATCTTGCCGACCGGCGTCTTCGGCATGTCGGTACGAAACTCTACGATGCGCGGCTGCTTGTAACCCGTAAGGTTTGCTCTGCAGTATTCGCGCACCTGAGCCTCCGTGAGCGAAGGGTCTTTCTTCACGATGACGAGCTTCACTGCCTCGCCGGTCTTGTCGTCGGGCACGCCGACCGCTGCGCATTCGAGCACGCCCGGAATGAGTGCGACCACGTCCTCGACCTCGTTCGGGTACACGTTGAAGCCCGACACCAGGATCATGTCCTTCTTGCGGTCGACCACCTTGAAGTAGCCGCGCTCGTCGACCACGCCGATGTCGCCGCTCTTGAAGTAGCCGTCGGCCGTCATGACCTTGGCGGTCTCGTCGGGGCGCTGCCAGTAGCCCGCCATCACCTGCGGGCCCTTGATGGCGATCTCGCCGCGCTCGCCGGCGGGCACCTCGTTGCCTTCGTCGTCGAGCAGCTTGAGCCAGGTGCTCGGCAGCGGCAGGCCGATGGTGCCGGTGTAGGCGGTGCTGTTGGTCGGGTTGCAGGTGGCCGAGGGAGAGGTTTCGGAAAGGCCGTAGCCCTCGCAGATCGGGCAGCCGGTCTTCTCGAGCCAGAGCTTCGCCACCGCGGCCTGCACCGCCATGCCGCCGCCCACCGACACCTTCAGGTTCTTCCAGTTGACGGTGTTGAAGTCGGGATGGTTTGCCAGGCCGTTGAACAGCGTGTTGACGGCCGGGAAGCTGTGGATCGTGTGCTTCGACAGCTCCTTCAGCACGCCGGGAATGTCGCGCGGATTCGGGATCAGGATCAGCTTGCCGCCCGTGCGCATGCTCAGCATCATGCCGACCGTGAACGCGAAGATGTGATACAGCGGCAGCGCGCACACGCCCGTGGGCTGCTCGTTGGCCGGCACCTTGTTCATGACCGGCTCGTTCCACGCTTCGGACTGCAGCACGTTGGCGATCACGTTGCGGTGCAGCAGCACCGCGCCCTTCGACACGCCGGTGGTGCCGCCGGTGTACTGCAGCACCGCCACGTCGTCGGGGCCGATGGCCACTGGCTTGAGCGAGGCGCCCGCGCCCTTGTCGAGCGCGTCGTTGAAGCGCACCGCGCCCGGCAGGCTGAAGGCGGGCACCATCTTCTTGACGTTGCGCACCACGTAGTTGACGAGCGCGCCCTTCAGGAAACCGAGGCGGTCGCCCATGGAAGCCAGCACGATGTGCTTGACCGGCGTGCTCGCGATGCATTGCTGCAGCGTGGTGCCGAAGTTCTCCATGATGACGATCGCCTTCGCGCCCGAGTCCTTGAGCTGGTGCTCGAGCTCGCGCGGCGTGTACAGCGGGTTCACGTTGACCAGGATCAGCCCGGCGCGCAGGATGCCCGCCACCGCGATCGGGTACTGCGGGCAGTTGGGCATCATGACCGCGACGCGGTCGCCCTTGGCCAGGCCCAGCCCCTGCAGGTAGCCCGCGAAGGACTTGCTCTGCCTGTCTGTCTCGGCATAGCTGATGTCCTTGCCCATGAAGCTGTAGGCCGTGCGGTCCGCGTACTTCGTGAAGCTCTCTTCCATGAGCGCGACCAGCGAGGGGTACTGCGAGGCATCGATATCGGCAGGCACGCCCTGCGGATAGCTGCTGAGCCAGGGACGATCGGTCATTGGATTTGTCTCCTCCGGGAGTCGGACTGTTGAAAACGAAAACGGCGCACGAAGTGGCGCCGCGAAGAGCTCGTCCGCTGCGCGGACGGGGACCTTCGGCCTATTCGATGGCCTTGCCCATATCTTCCACTACTTTTTTGGCATCGCCAAAGACCATCATGGTCTTGTCCATGTAGAAGAGCTCGTTGTCCAGGCCGGCGTAGCCCGCGGCCATGGATCGCTTGTTGACGATGACGGTCTTGGCCTTGTAGGCCTCCAGGATCGGCATGCCGTAGATCGGGCTGCCCTTGGTGTGCGCGGCCGGGTTCACCACGTCGTTGGCGCCCAGGATGATCGCCACGTCGGCCTGGCCGAACTCGCCGTTGATGTCCTCCATCTCGAACACCTGGTCGTAGGGCACCTCGGCCTCGGCCAGCAGCACGTTCATGTGGCCGGGCATGCGGCCCGCCACCGGGTGGATCGCGTACTTCACGGTGATGCCCTTCTCGACGAGCTTCTGTGCGAGTTCCTTCACCGCGTGCTGGGCACGGGCGACCGCAAGGCCGTAGCCCGGCACGATCACCACCGTCTCGGCGTTGCCGAGCACGAAGGCCGCGTCGTCGGCGCTGCCGCTCTTCACCGGGCGCTGCTCCTTCGCGCCGCCCGTGGCCGCGGCCGCGTCGCCGCCGAAGCCGCCCAGGATCACGTTGAAGAACGAGCGGTTCATGGCCTTGCACATGATGTAGCTCAGGATCGCGCCCGAGGAGCCCACCAGCGAACCGGCCACGATCAGCATCGCGTTGTTCAGGCTGAAGCCGATGCCCGCGGCCGCCCAGCCCGAGTAGCTGTTGAGCATCGACACCACCACCGGCATGTCGGCGCCGCCGATCGGGATGATGATGAGCACGCCCATCACGAAGGCCAGCGCCAGCATCGCGAAGAAGGCCGGCCAGCTTTCGGTGAACACGAACACCAGCCCCAGGCCGATGGTCGCCAGGCCCAGCACGAGATTGAGCATGTGCTGGCCCGCGAACTGCACCGGCGCGCCCTGGAACAGGCGGAACTTGTACTTGCCCGAGAGCTTGCCGAAGGCGATGACCGAGCCGCTGAAGGTGATGGCGCCGATGGCCGCGCCCAGGAACAGCTCGAGCCGGTTGCCGCTCGGGATCGGGTCGCCCTTGAGCGCAATGCCGAAGGCATGCGGCTCGGCCACGGCGGCCACCGCGATGAACACCGCCGCCAGGCCGATCATGCTGTGCATGAAGGCGACCAGTTCGGGCATCTTGGTCATCTCGACCTTGTTGGCCATGTAGGCGCCCAGGCCGCCACCGGCGACCAGTGCGACAAGCACGTAGGCCAGGCCGTTGAGGTTGCCGCTGGCGAGCTTGTAGATCAGCGCGCCCGTGGTCAGCACGGCGATCGCCATGCCGGTCATGCCGAAGATGTTGCCGCGGATCGAGGTGGTGGGATGGCTCAGGCCCTTCAGGGCCTGGATGAAGCAGATGCTGGCGACGAGGTACAGCAGCGTGACGAGGTTCATGCTCACTTGGCGACTCCCTCGGCGTTGGCTGCGGGTGCGGCCTTCCTTTCTTTCTTCTTGAACATCTCCAGCATCCGCCGCGTGACGAGGAAGCCGCCGAAGACGTTCACCGCGGCCAGCGCCACGGCCAGCACGCCCATGGTCTTGCCCAGCGGCGTGTCGGTGAGCGCGGCCGCCAGCATGGCGCCCACGATCACGATGGCCGAGATGGCGTTGGTCACGGCCATCAGCGGCGTGTGCAGCGCGGGTGTGACGGTCCACACGACGTGGTAGCCCACGTAGATGGCCAGCACGAAGATGATCAGGTTGATGACTGTGTGAGAGACGATGTCCATGTTCTTCTCCTCGACGGCGTTGCTTGTTTCGTTACTTCTTCGTGACCTGGCCGTCGTGCGTGACGCGGCAGGCGGCGACGATGTCGTCCTCGAGGTCGATCTTCAGCGCGCCCTCCTTGGTGACGATGAGCTTGAGGAAGTCGAGCACGTTGCGTGCATAGAGCGCCGAGGCGTCGGCCGCCACGAGCGCGGCGAGGTTGGTCTCGCCCACGATGGTCACGCCATGCTTCACGACGGTCTTGTCGGCTTCCGACAGCGGGCAGTTGCCGCCCACGCCGTCGGGGCCCTTGCCGGCCGCGATGTCGACGATCACCGAGCCCGGCTTCATCGACTTGACCATGTCCTCGGTGATGAGCGTCGGCGCGGCGCGCCCCGGAATGAGCGCGGTGCTGATGACCACGTCGGCCAGCGCCACGCGCTTGGCGACCTCGGCCTGCTGGCGGGTGAGCCAGCTCGCGGGCATGGGCCGCGCGTAGCCGCCGACGCCTTCGGCCGCGTCTTTCTCTTCCTGCGTCTCGTAGGGCACGTCGATGAACTTGCCGCCCAGCGACTCGATCTGCTCCTTGACGCTCGGGCGCACGTCGGACGCCTCGATGACGGCGCCCAGACGCTTGGCCGTGGCGATGGCCTGCAGGCCCGCCACGCCCACGCCCAGGATGACCACGCGCGCGGCCTTCACCGTGCCGGCCGCCGTCATGAGCATGGGGAAGAAGCGCTGGTACTTGTCGGCCGCGATCATCACGGCCTTGTAGCCTGCGATGTTGGCTTGGGAGCTGAGCACGTCCATGCTCTGGGCGCGCGTGGTGCGCGGCGCGGCTTCGAGCGCGAAGCCGGTGACGCCGGCTGCGGCCAGGCGCTGCAGGCCGGCCGCGTCGAAGGGATTGAGCATGCCGATGACCACGGCCCCGGACTTCAGCAGCGCGGTTTCCGATTCGGTCGGGGTGCGCACCTTGAGCACCATGTCGGCGGAGAAGGCACCCGATTGGTCGGTGATCTCCGCACCTGCGGCCTGATAGGCGCCGTCGGTGACGCTGGCCGCGACGCCTGCCCCCGACTGCACCCGTACGGTGTGCCCTGAGGCGACAAGTTTCTTCACCGTCTCAGGTGTAACAGCCACGCGGGTTTCGCCTGCCAGTGTCTCGGCGGGCACGCCTATCAGCATAGAGATCTCCTCAGAGCAAGGGGCACAGGGGGAATGCCGGCAGCTTACAGCAAGATTACAGCCGATCGCTGTCCCCGGAGTGCTCTGTCGTTTTCATCCCAAAGCTTCGAGGAGCTTATGGATACTATAACTTCCGCTATTCAATTGATAGCGAACCCGGGTATTCGATAGCGGTCCACGGGAAGAGTCGGCGGGCATTACGAGGCAGGCAGGCCCGATTCCGGCCGGATAGCGCCGGCGAAGTACTTCCAATGACTGACGGAAGCCCGTGAATCGAAATCTCCATTTGTATCCAACTGCTGTTAACTTCGTTAACAAGCAAGTTGAAATACTCGATTTGCGTGCATTATTTGGAAATCCAAAAACTTTACCTTAGTCGCAGATAGATACACTTCTACTAACAATCGCCAGTTCACGGAAGCTGACGAAGGGAGGAAGAAGGGGTAGGAATGCGAATCGCGGTACTCGATGAAGGTGTTGATCACTTCAAGCGGATCAGTCGGACCATGGCGGCACTCGATCACGAGTGCCATCCCTACACGGAAGGAAAGGCACTGCTGCAGGCAATGCGCCGCCAGACCTTCGATCTGCTGATACTCGGCTGGAAACTTCCCGACATGAAGGGCCCCGAGGTGGTAGCGACCATCCGCCGGGATCTCAACAGCCGGCTTCCCATTCTTTTCGTGTCCGACAAGCCCGGCGAGGCCGACATGGTCGAAGGCCTCAACGCCGGCGCGGACGACTTCATGGCCAAGCCGGCCCGCGCCGGAGAGCTCGAAGCCCGCGTGAACGCGCTGCTGCGCCGCTCCTATCCGGCGCAGCACGAGGCCGAACTGGTCTTCGGCCCGTATCACTTCTATCCGCCCTCGCGCGTGCTGAAGGTCCGCGGCGTGCAGGTCGAGCTGAAGAACCGCGAGTACGAGCTCGCCCTCTTCCTGTTCCAGAACCTCGGCCGACTGCTCTCGCGGGAGCATCTGCACGAAGCCGTCTGGGGCCTGGGCATCGAGGCGCTCTCGCGCTCGCTCGACACCCACATCTCGCGCCTGCGGACCAAGCTCGACCTGCGCCCCGCAAACGGCTTCCTGCTGCTGGCCATCTACGGCCTGGGCTACCGGCTCGAGACCATCGAGGCCGACGCGTTGCCCGGAGTCAACGCACGCTGACCCCGGAATTTCCGGCGAGCTAAAGTAGCCTGCGGCGATTCGCCCGACGCCACGAGGAAAGAGACGAATGAATCCGATGATCCGGCTGCTGCTCGCCGCCACATTGCTCTGGAGCTGGCTCGGTCCGGCCGCCGCGCAGGAAATATTGGAGGCGAGCGACATGGTGCGCGGCGGCATGCAGGCGATCGACATGATCGACCAGGGCAAGACCGGCGAGCTGTGGGACGGCGCCGCGCCGGCCACGCGCAAGCGGGTGACGCGCGCCGAGTTCGTCAGCCAGGTCGCCCGCAGCCGGGCACAGATCGGCATGCCGCAGATGCGCACCTGGGTGTCAGTCAACCGCCAGGTCGTTACCGCCCCGGACAGCGACACGGCCGGCCAGTACGTCAGCATCGAATACGAGACCCGGTTCGCGAGCAAGCCAGACGGCACGGTGCGCGAACTCGTGAGCTTCCATCTCGACCAGGACCGCGTCTGGCGTTTCAGCGGCTACGCACTGAAATAGGGGAACAGAAAACATGGCAGGTCCGCGCTGGAAACCCAACGTCACCGTGGCCGCGGTGATCGAGCGCGACGGGCGCTTCCTGCTGGTCGAGGAGCAGACCAGCGACGGCCTGCGGCTCAACACGCCGGCCGGGCACCTGGACCCCGGCGAATCACCCGCCGAGGGTTGCGCGCGCGAAACGCTGGAGGAAACGGCCCATCATTTCACGCCAACGGCGCTCATCGGCATCTATATGGCGCGTTCCCGGCCGCTGGCGGAGCGCGGCGAAGACACCATCTACATGCGTTTCGCGTTCACGGGCACGCTGGGCGCCTTCGAGTCAGACCGTGCGCTCGACGAAGGCATCGTGCGCACCTTGTGGATGACGGCCGATGAAATCCGGGCCAGCGTCGCCCGGCATCGCAGCCCGCTGCTGCTGCAGTGCATCGAGGACCACCTGGCCGGCAAGCGCCACCCGCTGGACGTCGTCCACGTCGACGAATCGGTGCGGTCCGCGCCCTGATCGAGGAGGCTCAGACGATGACGCCGCCGCCAAGGCAGCGTTCGCCGTCGTAGAGCACGGCCGACTGGCCCGGCGTCACCGCCCACTGCGCTTGGCCGAAACGCAGGCCGAAAGTGCCGGCCTCTCCCGCTTCCGCTTCCATCTCGCAAGCCGCATCCGCCTGCCGGTAGCGCGCCTTCGAGCCGTAGCCGCCCGGCACCGGCGGCTCGCCGGAAATCCAGCTCGCGTCGTCCGCCTTCAGCTGCGACGACAGCAGCCACGGGTGGTCGTGCCCCTGCACCACCCACAGCGTGTTCTTCTCGACGTCCTTGCGCGCCACGAACCAGGGCGAATGGTCGCCCGAGCCGCGCTGCGCGCCCTTTTCCTTCACCCCGCCGATACCCAGCCCCTGCCGCTGGCCCAGCGTGTAGAAGCTCAGCCCCTGGTGTTCGCCCAGCTTGCGGCCGCGGTCGTCCTTGATCGGGCCCGGCTCCTTGGAGATGTAGCGGTTCAGGAACTCGCGGAACGGCCGCTCGCCGATGAAGCAGATGCCGGTCGAGTCCTTCTTCTTCGCGTTGGGCAGCCCGATTTCCTCGGCGATGCGGCGCACCTCGGTCTTGTGCAGTTCGCCGACCGGGAACAGCGTCTTCGACAGCTGCGCCTGGTTCAGGCGGTGCAGGAAGTAGCTCTGGTCCTTCGACGGGTCGAGCCCCTTGAGCAGCTCGTGCCCGCCGGTGGCCTCGTTCAGCCGCACGCGGGCGTAGTGGCCGGTGGCGATCTTCTCGGCGCCCAGGCGCATGGCGTGGTCGAGGAAGGCCTTGAACTTGATCTCGGCGTTGCACAGCACGTCGGGGTTGGGCGTGCGGCCGGCCTTGTACTCGCGCAGGAACTCGGCGAACACGCGGTCCTTGTAGTCGGCCGCGAAGTTGACGTGCTCGATCTCGATGCCCAGCACGTCGGCCACGCTGGCGGCGTCCACGAAGTCGATGTTCGACGAGCAGTACTCGCTGTCGTCGTCGTCTTCCCAGTTCTTCATGAAGATGCCGACCACCTCGTGCCCCTGCTGCTTGAGCAGGTGCGCCGTCACCGCGGAGTCCACTCCGCCGCTGAGTCCCACAACGATCCGATGCTTTGCCATAAGCCCCCTATTGTCCCAGCCCCGCGCAAGGGGGCCGTGGCGTGTGGGAAATCGGGAAAACCCGTGTCGCCGGTTTGTCAGCAGCCCGGTTCGCGGCGGGAAGGCCGGCGCTAAAGTGCCTTCGGACGAAGGCGGCACAGATCCGCCAGGCGATTTGCAGCAACGACAACCAGCGGAGACAAGACGCATGGCCACCCCTTCCCCAGCTTCCTTCGGCGAAAGCACGCCCTGGATCAGCGCTTATCCGCCCGGCATGCGCTGGGACGCGGAGCTTCCCGTGAAGCCGGTGCAGCAGATGCTCGACGAGGCCGTCGAGCGCTGGCCCGACCGTTCGGCGGTCGAATTCATGGGCCAGGCCATCACCTATCGCGAGCTCGGTGCCGCGGTCGAGCGCGCCGCCAAGGGCCTGCAGGACCTAGGCGTGAAGCCCGGCGTGCACGTCGGCCTCTACCTGCCGAACACGCCGCACTATCCGATCGCCTTCTTCGCGGTGCTGAAGGCCGGCGGCACGGTCGTCAACTACTCGCCGCTCGACGCCGAGCGCGTGCTGGCCCACAAGATCGAGGACAGCCGCACCGACATCCTCGTCACGCTCGACCTCGTCAACCTCTACCCGCAGATGGCACGCCTGCTCGACAGCTCGCGCCTGAAGACGCTGGTGGTCGGCAGCCTCGGCGACTACGGCGCGATGGGCGACAAGGTGCAGGCCCAGCTGCAGGGCGCAGGCCAGATCGCCCCGGTGCCCGTGAACGACCGGCACGTGCGCTTCGCCGACCTGCTGAAAAGCGAAGGCGCGCACAGGACCTATCCGCTGGGCGACCTCGCCGAAGAGATCGTGGTGCTGCAGTACACCGGCGGCACCACCGGCCTGCCCAAGGGCGCGATGCTCACGCACGCCAATCTCACGTCGGCCTCCGCGCAATACTACGAATCGACCCGGGGCGAGCCGCCTATCCTGGCCGAAGGCAAGGAGCGCTTCCTGGTGGTGCTGCCGCTCTTTCACATCTTCGCGCTGAGCGCGGCGATGCTGCTCGGCGTGCGCCTGGGCGCGGCGCTGGTGCTGCACACGCGCTTCGACGTCGACGCGGTGATGAACGAGCTCGCCGCCAGCCGCATCAGCGTGTTCCCCGGCGTGCCGACGATGTACACCGCGATCCTCTCGCACCCCAAGGCCAGGGAGATGGACCTGCGCTCGCTCAAGTTCTGCGGCTCGGGCGGTGCGCCGCTGCCGGTGGAGGTGGAGCAGCGCTTCTTCGAGCTCACCGGCTGCCACCTCAACGAAGGCTGGGGCATGACCGAGACCTCGCCCGTGGGCACCTTCACGCCCGCGCGCGGCCTGCGCAAGGCCGGTTCGTGCGGCATGCCGCTGCCGCAGGTGCGCATCAAGCTGGTGAGCCTGGACGATCCCTCCAAAGACGTGACCGCCTTCGGCGAAGCGGGCGAGCTCTGCATCAAGGGCCCCAACGTGATGAAGGGCTACTGGAACAACCCCAAGGCCACGGCCGATTCGATGACGTCCGACGGCTACTTCCGCAGCGGCGACGTCGCGAAGATGGATGCCGACGGCTACCTCTACATCGTCGACCGCACCAAGGACATGCTGCTGTGCGGCGGCTACAACGTCTATCCCCGCGTGCTGGAGGAGGCGGTGTACGAGCACCCTTCGGTGGCCGAGGTCTGCGTGATCGGCATTCCGGACGAGTACCGCGGCCACTCGCCTAAGGCCTTCGTGAAGCTGAAGGACGGCGCGCCCGAGCTGACGCTCGACGAACTCAAGGCCTTCCTGAAGAACCGCCTGGGCAAGCACGAGATGATCGGCGCGCTGGAGATCCGCGCGGAGCTGCCCAAGACCGCCGTGGGCAAGCTCTCGAAGAAGGACCTCGTCGACGAGGAAGCTCGCAAGCGGGCCTGAGGGCTGTTACCGCTTTTTCTGGCCGAAGGCTTCGGAAAGCAGCTCGTAAGAGCGCAGCCGGGCCACGTGATCGAACACCTGCGAGGTGATCATGAGCTCGTCCGCGCCGGTGCGCGCGACGAAGGCTTCCACGCCCTTCTTCACCGTCTCGACCGAGCCGACCGCCGAGCACGACAGCACCGAATCGAGCAGCGCGTTCTCCGCCGGACCGACCTTCTGCCGGTAGCCCTCCACCGGCGGCGGCAGGCGCCCCGGCCGGCCGCTGCGCAGGTTCACGAAGGCCTGCTGCCACGAGGTGGCGCGGAACCCGGCCTCCTCGTCGGTGTCGGCCGCGAACACGTTGAAGCCCAGCATCACGTACGGCTTCTGCAGCTGCGCCGACGGCTTGAAGGTCTCGCGGTAGATCTGGATGGCCTGCATGATCTGCTGCGGCGCGAAGTGCGATGCGAAGGCATAGGGCAGCCCCAGGTGCGCCGCGAGCTGCGCGCCGAAGGTGCTCGACCCGAGGATCCACACCGGCACCTCCAGCCCCGCGCCGGGCACGGCGCGCACCGGCTGCTGCGGGTTCTTCGACATGAAGTCCATCAGCTCGATCACGTCCTGCGGGAACTGGTCGGCGTCCGACTCCAGGTTGCGCCGCAGGGCCCGCGCGGTGCGCTGGTCGGAGCCCGGCGCGCGCCCCAGGCCGAGGTCGACGCGCCCCGGGTACAGCGACTCCAGCGTGCCGAACTGCTCGGCGATCACCAGCGGCGAGTGGTTCGGCAGCATCACGCCGCCGGCGCCGATGCGGATGGTGGATGTGCCCGCTCCCACGTAGGCCAGCAGCACGGCGGTGGCCGCGCTCGCGATGCCCGGCATGCCGTGGTGCTCGGCCAGCCAGTAGCGCGTGTAGCCCAGCTTCTCGCCATGCTGCGCCAGCGAGAGCGAGTTGCGGAACGACTGCGCGGCGTCGCTGCCCTCGGTGATCGGGGAAAGGTCGAGGATGGAGAACGGAATCATGGGCGCGATCATGGCGCGAAGCGCCCATTTCCGTCGCCGCAGGGGCTATTCGGTTTGGTATAGCGTGGTCACGCTCGCGAAGTCGCGGCCGTTCTGCTCCACGCTCGCCTGGAAGGGCACGCTCTCGCCCGGCGCGATGGCCGGCAGGTTGTCCACCAGCTTGAAGCCCGTGAGCTGCCCGTTGCGGTCGCGCAGGCTCACCCACAGCCGCACCTTGCCGACGATGCCCGTGCCCGGGTTCTTCACGCTGCCGCTGACCACCACGTACTTGTACGAAAAGCGCTGGCTGAAGTTGAGCAGCACGCTGCCGATCTCGGCCTTGGTGCCCGCCACCTTCACCTCCAGCGGCTTGCGCGGGCCGGGCAGCGCCGCGCGGCGCATCGGCTTCCACTCGATGCGCGTGTCGGTGATGCGCTCCATGTCCTGCGGCTCCAGGTAGATGGGAAAGCGCTCGCCGGGATACAGGTACGCCAGCCCCGAGATCGTGGTCGTGCCGTGCGCCTTGCTGCCGCTGAAGCGCGAGATCACGCCGCCCGGCGCGAGCACGACGGCATCGGTGCTGCGGTTGACCAGTTCGCCCAGGAAGAGCCGCTGCTGGATGTTGTTGCGCCCGTCCACCAGCGGCAGCAGCTCGAGCTGCTTCTCGTCGAAGCGCTCGCTGTCGTCGGCCAGCAGGTCGTCGGTGCCCAGGCGCAGCTCGGGGTTGAAGCTCTCCGGTCCGCCCGCGGTGCGGATCACGCGCTCCGCGTTCAGCACCGGCGTGCGTCCGCCCGAGGCCTCGACGGTGCTGTAGCCGATGCGGTAGTCCCACGCCGCGATGGCCGCCGCGCGGCCGAAGCGCGAGATGCTCACGTCCACCGAGGTCCGCCCGCCGGGCTGGATCTCGTTGGCCTGCCCGTAGCCGTGGCCGAAGCCGATCACCTGCCCCGCGTCGTCGTACAGCGTGACCAGCACCTCGAAGCCGCCGAGCACGGTGGCGTCCTTGCGGTCGTTGACGATGCGGCCCACCAGCCGCACCCGGTCGCCCTGCTGCACCAGCCGCACGCGCGAGAACGCCATGCGCGGCCCCTTCACCGCGCTGTAGGGCTCGGCCAGCTTCTGCACGCGCAGCTCCTGCCGCGTGACGTTCTTGCCGCTGGGCATGTCGACCAGCACCGGAGCGCTTTCGCCGGGCTCGAGCACGGCGACCGGAAGCGTCTCGCTGCGTTCGTCGAGCTTGCTCTCGCCGTCGTAGTACACGGCGCGGATGCCCGCGCGCGACAGCGGCTTGCCCGTCTCGTTGCGCGCCACCACCAGCAGCTTGGGGGTGGCCGAGCTGCCGCTGCCCACGAGTACTTGCCGCGGCTCGTCGAGCTTCAGCCCCTCGACGGGAATGGTGCGGTCGACGGCGGCCGCCACACGCTGCGGTGCGGATGTGCCGCGCGTGTCGGCATTGCGGCTGCCGAGGAACACGCCCACAACGCCGAAGAGCACCACCGCGCCCACCGCGACGGCCACCCCGATGCCGACCTTGCGCATCATCAGCGCCTGCCTGCGCGCCTCTTCGGCCGCGAGGCGGCGTCCGGCCTCGTTCTTCACCTGGTTGAGCACGCGCTCCAGCCGGTCGGAGACGTTGTCTTCCACCAGCGTGACGGAGCCGCAGTGCTCGCAGGTGTATTCGTTGAGGCCGGTGCGCTTGAGCACGCTGCTGCCGCATTCGCCGCACTTGAGCGTCTGGAGATCGATGGTCATGTCTGAAATGCTGCTCCCTTTTTTTTCTATTGCCGCGGCGCTCTACCAACCGAAGGCATCGGCAAGATCGTCGGCCCGGCACGCCGCCCGCAGCGCAGTGCGAAGCGCCTCCACGTCGCCGGGTGCGACCTCGCGCGCGCCCGGCAGCGCGCCCAGGCCGCATGCCGTCGAGGCCACCACCGGCACGCCGGCCGCCACGGCGCGCAGCAGCGCGCGCGGCGAGTGCTCGACATGCGCCGGCAGCACGACGACGTGGGCGCCGGCCAGCCAGTCGCCCTGCCAGTTCATGTGTTCCACGTGGCCGATGCCCTGCCAGAGCCGCGCATCGTCCGAGGGCGAGCCCAGCACGCGCAGGCGGCACGGCCAGTCCTGCAGCGCCGCGGCCAGCTCGCGCGCGCCCTTGCGCGCCAGCGCGCTCGCTGCGAAGACGATGAGCGGGTGATCGGCATCCGTACGAACGACGGCCCCGGCCCGAGGCAGCGCCCATTCGAGCTTCCGCAGCATCGCCTGCGGAGCCAGGGCCGCCAGCCGCCGTGCGACTTCGGCATGCGGCGTGACGATGGCCGACGCGCGCGCCATTGCCAGCGACTCCGCACGCACCAGCGACGGATCGGCGCGGAAGTCGCGCAAGGTGGCGTCATCGGGCCAGCGCCGCGAGGCCTCGTCCAACCGCTGCTCGATGTCGGCCATCGGCAGCGCGCCTGCCAGCACGACGACGCTGCGGCCGTCGAGCGCGCCGAGGCGCTGCAAGTGCGGCAGCAGCGACTGTTCGACCACCAGCTGCGTGTGCTCCGGCTTCAGCCGCGCCGCGAAAGCCTGCGCGAGCCAGCGCTGGCCGTCGATCAGGCTGGCCTGGCGCCGTCCCGCGCGCCGGGCCCACAGCCGCTGCCACAGCGCGCGGCGCAGGCTTGCGGTCCACGGTGCCCACGGTGCCCACGGTGTCTGCGGGGCCACGGCCGCCGGCTCGCGGTGCCAGCCCGTCGCGGGCCGGCGCCAGAAGGCGAGCCGCATCGGCACCGGCTGCATGCGCTGCGCGCTCGGATGTTCCTCGCGCAGGTAGCGCGCGAACTCCGGCGTCCACGTGTCGAGCAGCGCGACGGTGAGGCCCTGCGGGCCGACATCGACCTGCGGGCGATGGCGGAAGCAGGCCGTCTGGTCGCAGCTGAGGCAGCCGCGCGCCACCGGCAGAGGGGCGCTCGCGTCTTCGTTCGTGCGGCGCATCGTGACGGGCGCGAAAGGCACGGCCGATGCTCCGCGGCCGCGGATGCGCAGCACCAGCTCCGAGCCGGTCAGCTCCACTTCGAGCCGCCACGCGTGCCTGGCGCGCACCTTCAGATCGACGTAGTTCCAGAACACCGTCGCGTCGACGGCATCCGAGCCCGGCTCGCCGGCCTGCTCGATGCGCGCCGTGTGCCCGTGCCGCTCCACCAGCTCGAAGCCCGCACGCGACGCCACCGTGGCGAGCGCGTTCGACAGCTGGCACAGCCCGCCGGCCAGCGTCGGCACCACGCAGCCGCCGCGCAACTCGCGGCCCTGCACGAAGCCGCGCCACGCGGCGGGCCTGCCCAGCTGCCGCCAGAAGCTCAGCACCTCGCCGGCCGGTACCTCGACGGCATCGAAGGCGCGGCGCGCGACGCGCAGGTTCTGCACCTTGCCGGCCACGAGCGGGAATTCGTCGGCGCGGCCGTCGGTCCACAACGGAGTGCGGTAGTGGGCGAGCACCGGCGCATCGGCCAGTGCGTGGCTGCCTTCGGTCCACCGGCGAGCCGAGGGCCGCAGCGTCTCGCGCAGCGCGTGGGCGGTGGCCAGGAGCCGCGAGCGCAGCCAGAAGTCGATCGCGTCGATGCGGCGCGGCGGCTGCCAGGCCTGCACGCTCACGCGGAGGGGCCTCGCTTGCGCCATTGGCCGAGGTCGGCTTCGATGCGCTCCTCGATGTTGCCGCTCCACTGCACGCCGAAGCCGGCCGCGCGCAGCAAGTCGACGATGCGGCGGCCCACGGCCATGGTGTTGGCCTCGCGCTGGTCGATCTCGGGAATCATCCCGCCGCTGAAGGCCAAGTGCAGGCGGCCGGTGCGCACCGCCCGTTCGAGGTCCTGTGCGTGATAGAAGCAGCAGCCCCGGATGCCCGACTCCGCCCGGCCGGCGGCGCGCCACTGCTCGCGCACGTCGTCGTGGCCGTCGGCGAGGGTGTTGCCCGCGCGATGCAGCGCGATGATCTTCTCGCTGCGCAGCTGCGCGAACACGGCCTCGAGCCGGTCGTATTCGGTCTGCGCCGGCCACGCGGCCTCGGCGGCGCGCTTGGCGGCGCATGCGCTCGCCGCCTCGGCCTTGACCCAGGCACGGTCTTCGCTGGTGATTTCGTCGGGGTCGAGGTACTCGTCGGTGATCATCCACTCGACATCGGCATCGGGATAAAAGCCGCTCCACACCAGGTCGTGGATGCGTCCGCGCGTGTCTTCGGGGTCGAGAGTGAGTGCCATGCGTGTTGGGCTGCCGCCTCGGCGGCAACGGGTCATGCTTTCTTTTTTCCTGGCGGAAGCGTGCCGGTATTTTCACCCGGGCGCACCACGATGACGCGGTAATGCGAAAGCATGATGTCCGACGGCCACCCCTTCCGTATCGCACCATCATGAAGGATGCGCCATGGCAAGGCAATGCGCCTTATGGCGAAGCCGGCTCCGCCATAAGGCCGGGTTAGCCCCGGGGCCGCTGGCTATGCTCGGCGGCTCTCCATGCCGCAGCAACACCGCCTCCCAGACCCCGCCCCCGCATCGGCCGACGAGCGCCTTCCCACCTCGTGGACCTCCGCCATGCCGCCGGCCACGGAGCGCATGCAAAGGACGGCCGCCGACCGGATCGCCTGGCTGGTCGCGCTGGCGGTGCTGGTGTTCATGGCCGTCTTCGGCTTCCAGGCGATGCGCTGGTCGCTGGCCGGCGGATGGCAATGGCTCTGGATGCTGGTGGGATTGCCGTTCTTCGGAGTCTTCTCGGTGCTGTCGGTGCTGGCCGTCGTCATGAGGCTGCGCGAACGCCGCCGGGTGCGGGTGGCGCTGGAGAACATCTCGCTGGAGCGCGGCGAAGGCTTTCGCGTGGGCGAGCCGCTGGAACTGCGCTTGCGCGCGACGGTGCCGGCCGCACAGGAGGACGAGCGCACGGTGGCGCCGGAACGCATTTCGGTGCACCTGATGCGGCACCGCACAGCCGACGCGGCCGGCGAATGCTGCTGCGAAGCCATCGCCTCGCGCGAGGAGACACGCGACGGCCGGCTGCTCTATGCCTGCGAGTTGCGCGCGGAGGCCGGGCTCGATGCCTCGCGGTGGTCCGTCGAGCTGCGCGAGGCGTCGGACGACGGCGGCGCGCCCATCCTCACCGCGCAGCTGCGGCTGCTACCCGCACGCTGATCCGGAAGACGGACGCAAAAAGGCCGGGCCATGCATACGCATGGCCCGGCCTTCGAGTCTTCAACTCTGCAGTGGATTACAGCGGCAGTGCGTCGCCGTGAGCGGCAGCGCGGGCTGCGGCACGAACCGCTGCGCGATCCACCGAGCTGGCCACGATCGGGGCCACGCCCGACGAAGCGCCTTCGGCGTACGGGTCACCGCTGCGGGCGGCAGCCACGGCTTCGGCACGAACGGCAGCACGGTTGGCCGTCGAGGCGATCACTTGTGCCGGGCCGGCGTTGGCACCGGTGGCGTAGGGGTTGGCGCTGTGGGCGGCAACCACGGCTTGGCCGGAAACATCGGCGCGGCTGGCGGCCGAGGTCAGCTGGTGCACGCCTTCATAGCTTTCGGCGTGGGCGGCGCCGGCAGCGGCCAGCAGAGCGAGGGAAACAGCGGAGAGGAGCTTCGAGGCGGTCATTTGGATGTGTCCTTCAATTGGTTCGGTTCTGGTTCTTGGTCTGGATCAGCTGAAGGGCTGGTCCATGGGAAGAATTGTGCGCCCGTTGTCTAAGTAAAAACCCTTAGACAATGGAACCACGGTGTTCACACCCTGGAAACAATCGACCGCCAGGAAGGCGGATCGGCGCCTGTCGTAGAGTCCCCGCATGAGCGAGCCAGCCCCCGCCCTTTCACCCCATCCGTCCTTCTGGGGAAGCCCCGACACCGTGTTCGACCGGCTGGCGGGCGAATGGAAGCTGCAGCGCAACATCGAAGGCCAGGCGACCATGAGCGGCGTCGCCAGGTTCACGCCGCTGGAAGCCAAGGGAATGCTCAGCTACCGCGAGGAAGGCCGCATCCGCCTGGCCGACGGCAAGGAGTTCGAAGGGCACCGCGAATACGTCTTCGAACGCGCGCCCGGCGGCTTCGCAGTGCACTTCGCCGAGACGCCGCCGCGCCTTTTCCACGCGATCGCCATCGTGCGCGACGGCGAGGCGCTCGCCGGCTCGGCCACGCACCTGTGCACGCCCGACACCTACGACAGCAGCTACCGCTTCCTGCCCGACGGCTCCTTCACCATCCGCCACGTGGTGCACGGCCCGCGCAAGGACTACCTTTCGGAAACTGTCTTCAGCCGGCGAGGCTGAGGAAAGCCGCTCAGTCGCGGTCGAGGCGCCACGCCGGCATGCCGCGCATCACGGTCTGCACCAGCACCGCGCAGATGCCGCACTTGATGAGGTCGCCCGGAATGAACACCAGCATGGCCAGCGCGGCCTGCGACAGCGACATGTGGGCGATCCACGAGAGCCCGACGATGCCGAAGGCGTAGACCACGACGATCCCGCCGACCAGCGCCGAGAGGAAAGCCGCTACCAGCAGCGCAAGCCCCGTCGCCCCGCCGATGCGGCGCACCGCCAGGCGCATCAGCAGGCCGCAGGCGAAGGCGCCGAACATCCAGCCGAACAGGAAGCCGCCGGCCGGCGCCACGAACACGCTCAGCCCGCCGCGGCCGCCGGGCAGCAGCGGCAGGCCCAGCGCCACCGCGAGCAGGAACAGCGCGATGGCCAGGAAGCCCCGGCGCGGCCCCAGCAGGCAGCCCGCGAGCATCACTCCCAGCGACTGCAGCGTGATCGGCACGCCGAAGGGCAGGTCGATCTTCGGGATCAGGCCGAACACCGCCATCAGCGCCGCGAAGAGCGCGATGTACGCCAGCGAGCGGGAGGAAGCGAGGGAGCCTGAAGTGGTGGTCATGGCGATGGCAATCGAAAAGAAGAGAAGACGGGAAGAATCAGCGCCCGAGCCGCGCGGCCAGCGCATCGGCAACGCGCTCCGCTGTCTGCAGCGTGCGGATGGTCAGCGGCGCCAGCAGCCGCAGGCCGCCGCCGTGGCCGGAGCGGGCGCGGTAGGCGTCGTCGAGGCGCTGCCACTGCACGTAGAAATTTTCGGCGAAGCGCAGCATCAGGCCAAGGCCCAGCGCGATCCGCTCGGTGGGCACGCCCACGCGCTGCAGCGGGTGCAGCACCGCTTCGAGCACCGCAAGCAAGTCCTCGAAGCGCGTAGTGAGCGTGAGCATCAGCGCGAGCGTGGCCGCGCTGGCCAGGCGCAGCGCGCTCGCCACGCCGAGCAGCGTGGTGCCCATCGCCCAGTGGAAGCCGACGATCAGCCCGCCCGCGATGGCCACGCCGAGCAGCATGCGCACGCGGCGCCATGCGGGCGGCCCGAGCGACGCGAAGATCAGCAGCACCGCCGCGCAGGCGAAGGCGAGGTACGCAGGCCGCTCGACCAGCACCAGCAGCGTGCCGCACACCGACAGCACCGCGAGCTTGATCCATGCCGCAATCGCATGCAGCCACGTCGGCTGTTCCGAGTAGAGGCTACGCATGGCGCCCCCGCTCGGCCGCCGCGCGCTCGCGCACGTCCTCGGCATAGGCCTCGCAGATCTCGCGGCCCGGCCCGTCGGCGCGCACCCTGCCCTGTTCGAGCCACAGCACGCGCTCGAAGTCGTAGACATGCTCGAGCAGGTGCGTGGACACGAGGATCTGATGGTCGCTCTCTTCCAGCTGCGCGGCCAGCCGTGCCTGGCTCAGAAGATCGAGGCTGGCGAAGGGCTCGTCGAGCAGCAGCGTGGCCGGCTCGCTGATCTGCAGGGCCAGCAGGCACACCTGCTGGCGCTGGCCCTGGCTCAGTTCGCTCACCGCGCGCGCGGCCCAGGCTTCGAGCCCGCGCCGCGCGAGGAAGTCGCGCGCTTGCTGCCTGGCCGCCTGCCGCGTCTCGCCGCGCGCGGTGAGGCTGAAGGCCAGCTCCTCGGCCACGGTCGGGAAGATGATCTGGTCGTCGGGGTTCTGGAACATCAGCCCGACGTGCTTCGCGAGCTGGCCGCGATCGGCCTGCGTGTCGCAGCCATGCACCACCACGCGCCCCTGCTGCGGCTGGTCGAGCCCGCTGAGGAGGCGGAACAGGCTGCTCTTGCCCGCGCCGTTGTCGCCGACGAGGCCGATGCGCATCTCCTGCAGGTCGAGCGTCAGCCCCTCGAACACGCGGTGGCTGCCGCGCACCAGCGTCACCGCATCGAGGCGGATGCTGTGCGAGGAGACGGTTTCTGACGGACTGGGCTGCGGCAAGGGGCGCCCACTGTACCCGAACCCGCCTCGCGGGCTCGGGGTTCAGGCGAGGCTCAGGCAGTGGCGGGAAAGAGCGCGTTGAGCTCGCCCACCGACAGCATCCCCTCGCCCATCGTGCCGAAGCGGCCTTGCCCGAAGGCTTCGCCCGCGATGCGGCTCACCAGCCCCAGCGCGGACTGCAGCGGCCCGCAGCCCAGGCTGATGCGCCGCGCCCCGGCCCGCGCGAAGGCATCGGCCGATGGCGCCCCTGCATAGCCCGCGTACACGTTGATCGGCAGCCGCAGCTCGCCGGCCAGCCGCGCGATCTCGTCGGGGTCGGACATGCCCGGCACGAAGATGCCGTCCGCGCCCGCCGCCGCATAGAGCTTCGCGCGGCGCAGCGCCTCCTCGAAGCGCGCCACGGGGTCTTCCCATGGCACGAAGTAGACGTCGGTGCGCGCGTTGATGAAGAAGCGCGCATCCAGCCCGCGGATGGCCGCGATGCGCTCGCGCAGCGCCTCGGGCGATGCCAGCTCGCGCGTACCGGGCCGGGTGCCGTCCTCGATGTTGATGCCGGCCGCGCCCATGCCGATCAGTTCGGCAGCGACCTCGCGCACCGCCTGCGCGCTGTCGCCGAAGCCGCTTTCGATGTCCACGCTCACCGGCACGCTCGCCACGCGGCAGATGCGCGCGCAGGCCGCGAGCAGTTCATCGACCGGCATGCGCTCGCCGTCGGCGTAGCCCAGCGACCAGGCCATGCCCGCGCTGGTGGTGCCGATGGCGCCGGCCCCGGCACGCTCCACGATGCGGGCGCTGGCGGCGTCCCAGGCGTTGACGAGCACCAGCGGCTCGGGGCCGGCGTGCAGTCGATGGAATGTCTCTGTCTTTTGCTGCGCGTCGCTGGCTCGCATGGTCATCCGTTCGGCAAGTTGTGGAATGACCGCAGCTTAGAAGCGGCCCGCCGCCCCGGCTTGGAAAAAACTGCTATTTCATTTCACGCCGTAGCCGCGCGCCGCCCGCAGCGCGATCAGGCTCACCACCACGCCGAAGCCCACGTAGAACGCCGGCGCGATCTTGCTGCCGGTGGCCGTGATGAGCCAGGCGCTGATGAAGGGCGCGAAGCCGCCGAAGATCGCCACGCCGAAGCTGTAGCTCACCGACAGCCCCGTGCCGCGCGTGGCAGCCGGGAACAGCTCCGACATCGCCGCCGAGATCGGCCCCCAGTAGGCCGAAGCCACCACGCCCATCGCGGTGAGCGCCAGCATCAGCGCCGGCACCGACGGATGGTTCACCAGCAGGTAGAACAGCGGCACGATCATCACCAGCATGACCAGCGCCGCGGCGCGCATCACCGGGATGCGGCCCACGCGGTCCGACATGCTGCCGAACAGCGGCACCAGCACGAACTGCAGCACGCCGAACCAGAAGGTGCCGGCGAAGGCCATCGACGGCGGCAGGCCCAGTTGCCGCACCGCGAAGGTGGGCATGAAAAGCCCCGTGTAGGCCACGATGGTCGCGAGGATGATGAGCCCCATCGCCGCGAGCGTGCGGCCGCGCTGGTCGACCAGCGTGGCACGCACGGGCGCGGCTTCCTGCGCGGCGCGCTTGAACTCCAGGCCTTCGTCGAGATGGCGGCGGATGTACAGCCCCGCCGGCCCGATCAGCAGGCCGAAGAAGAACGGAATGCGCCAGCCCCACGACAGCAGCTGCTCGGGCGTCAGCAGCGCGTTGAGCCCCATGCCGAAACCGGCCGCCAGGAAGGTGGTGACGCCCTGGCTCGCGAACTGCCAGCTCGAGAAGAAGCCGCGCCGGCGCGGGTCCTGCTCGGCCAGCAGCGCGGTGGCGCTGCCGAACTCGCCGCCCGCGGCGAAGCCCTGCACCAGCCGCGCAAGGATCACCAGCGCCGGCGCCCACAGCCCGATCTGCGCGAAGGTCGGCGCCACCGCGATCAGCAGCGTGCCGCACAGCATTAGCGCCATCGAGAGCGTCAGCGCGTTCTTGCGCCCCCTGGCGTCGGCGTACGCGCCCAGCACCAGCGAGCCGATGGGGCGCATCACGAAGGTCACGCCGAAGGTGCCCAGCGTGATGAGCAGCGAGACGGTGTCGTTCTCGGCCGGGAAGAAGAGCTTGGAGATGGTGACGGCCAGAAAGCCGTAGATCACGATCTCGAACCACTCCAGCGCATTGCCGATGGAGATGGCGGTGATGACCCGCAGCGTGCTCTGACGGGAGGCCGGCCCCGTAGGTTCTGAGAGGTCGGCGGTGCGTGGGGCGAGTGTGCTCATGGTGCTGCGTGCTCCAGGGATGGTTGAACTGCAAGGTCCGCGCCCGTCGCGGGCCGGACGCCGAAGTGGTGCAGCACGTTGCGCAGCAGCCCTTCGAATGAGGGGTCGGCGCCAAGCACCCAGCTCGCGCCGACGGCCCCTGCGTTGAAGACGCGGCCGCCTTGCGGGCGCTCCCAATAGATCATCTCGGCCGAGAGACCGCCCAGCGAATCGGTCGGCTGCGAGTAGTAGTCGAGGTAGGCGTCGAGGCGCCCCGGCCTCTGCCGGCGCCCCTCGGCGATGACCTGGATTCCGCGCTGCGGCTCGGGCAGGCTCTCTCCGGCGGGCAGCGTGCGCGTCATGCGGCGCAGCGTCGCGACGCTCAGGTCCCACTCGTGGCCGATGGCCCTCGGCAGGCCGCCGCCCGGCGCGTGGCCGAACGTGGAGCCTTCCTCGAGCCCCAGCGGATGCGGCTGCGTGAACAGGAAGTGCCCCGGCTGCGTCGCGTGGTACACGCCGAAGTCGTCGCCGTCGGCGAAGGCCCAGCCCACGGATTCGAGCCCGATGAGCTCCGCGCACGAGCGCCCGGCCTGCCTGAACTGGCCGCCGCGCGCCCAGTCCTGCGAGTGGTACTGCTCGCCGTAGGGGCCGGCGGGCGGGCGCAGTTCCACCGACTCCGCGCCGTCCTCGTCGCCGGGGCCGCGCACCTTGCGCTGCTCCATCACCGTGCACTCCTCGTCGTAGCTCACGCGCAGGTACATGGTGTTGCCCGACAGCACGATGGCCGTGCCGCCGTTCGAGAGGTAGTCGTCGAGCCCGTCGCAGGCCGGCTGCGACCAGTATTCGCTGTGGCCGTTGATGAAGACCGTCTTGTAGGCCTTCAGCAGGCCCGGGTCGCGGTGCAGGTCGAGATCGCTCACCACGTCGTAGTCGTAGCCGCAGCGGTCGAGCCACACGTGCAGGCGGCGCTCCAGCCGGGTCCACTGGCTGAAGCCGGCATCGGCCGGGTCGTAAAGCGCGTTGGGGCTGGCGTTGGGCCAGGGCATGCGCAGCCCGACCTGGTAGGTCGGCTGGCCGCCACGGTGGTAGGTGTAGCTGCAGAAGGCCGGCGCCTCGGGGTGGCTGTTCTCCAGGCCGGCGGACCGGCGCGGCCACACCGGGTCGCTCGCGACGTTCTTCGCGAAGGGCGTGGCCGCGTAGGCCAGCCAGCTGTTGGTGGCGCACAGCACCAGCACCGGCGCGGGAGCGCGGTTCGCTGCGCGGCGCACGATGAAGGCGATGTCGTATTCGGCGGGCCGGCCGTCGAGCAGGAAGCTCACGCGCCCCACGTACACGCCGGACTTCGCGTCCGCCGGAATGCGCCACGCATGGCTCTCAGGCCAGCGGCAGTCGTAGAGGTCGTCGCTCGCCAGGCGCAGGCCGTGGCCGCGCGTGGGGTCGGCGAGCGGGTCGTAGCCGTCGTCCGAAAACTCGTTCACGCGCGCCGGCTCGAAGGCGGGGCCGACGATCATCCAGGTGCCGTGGTTGACGATGCGGCCCGTGCGCTGGTGGCCGCTGGCATCGGCCACCACGTCGCCGCGCTCCTCGCGCAATGGCCAGCAGGCGAGCACCGAGCGGCCGCGCGGCGTGTGCAGGCCGCGGTCGGCGAAACGCGCGCGCACCTCGTCCGGCCGCAGCGCCTGCGAATAGATCGCGGGCATGACGATGTCGCCTTCGAGGAATGCGTCCGCCAGGCCATCGATGCCGCTGCTGCCAAGGCGCAGCGGCGCGCGGCCCGGCTGCAGCGGGCCGTCGAAGCGGCCGCGCGCGACGGCCTCGCCGTCGAGCCACAGCACCGTCTCGCTGCCGTCCCACGTCGCGATGACGTGATGCCAGCGCCTGGGCTGCAGCGTGCCACCCGAGAGCTGCCCGCCGGCACGGAACGCGCCGCCATCGCCAAGATAGAACACGGCGCGTCCGTCCTCATCGATGAAGAGCCCGTAGCCGCAGGCGCCCGGCAGGTCGAACTGCCCGATCACGCTCTGGCGCGTACCCAGGCTCCACACCTGCACCCAGCATTCGAGCGTGAGCGCGCGCAGCGGCTGGTCGAGGCCGCGCTCGACACGCACATAGGAACCGGGGTGGATCGGGTGCACGCGCGGCGCGGAGGGCTCGAAGGCGTGCAGCACCGTGTCGGCAGTGCGGCCCTCGGTGTCGGGGCCGAGCCGGCACACCGAGAGCGTGTAGGGCACGTCGCTGCTGATGTGGAAGCGCACGACCTCGCCGGCGGCCACGCTCTTGCGGTCGGTGTAGCCGTGCACGCCGGGCACCTGCAGGCTGCGGTGGGGCGGAAGAATCTTTTGCTGCTGCATCATCGTGCCGCGGTGGCCAGCCCCTTGGCCGCGATCTCGTCGGCCAGGCCGCGCAGCGAGCGTTCGAGCAGGTCCGCCAGTTCGTCGATCTCGGCGGGCGTGATGGTCAGCGGCGGCGTGATCATCTGGAAGTCGCCGAAGGCGCCGAGGTTGGCGCGCCGGTTGTACAGCGCGATGCCGTGCTTCAGGCCGTGCTCGGTGAGCCGCGCCGGCGCGTTGAAGCTTGCCGGCAGCTGCCGCTTCGTCGCCTTGTCGGCCACGATCTCGACGGCGGTGAAGAGCCCCTTGCCGCGCACGTCGCCCACGATGGGCGAGCGCGCCGCCACCTCGCGCAGGCGCGCCATCAGCAGTTCGCCCATGTCGCGTGCGCGGCTCACGAGATCTTGCTCGATCACCTCGCCGAGCACCGCGTTCGCCACCGCGCACGACAGCGGGTTGGTGAAGTAGGTGTGGCCGTGCACGAAGCCGCCGCTGCCCGCGACCGCATCGACGATGCGGTCGGGCACCAGCAGTGCGCCCAGCGGCGTGTAGCCCGCCGCCAGCCCCTTGGCCAGCGTGACGAGGTCGGGCCGTGCGCCGGCCCAGTGGTGCGCCGCGAGGAAGGCGCCAGTGCGGCCCGCGCCGCTCATGATCTCGTCGTAGATCAGCAGCACGCCGTGGCGGTCGCAGATGGAGCGCACGCGCTCGAAGTAGGCGGCGGGCGCCACCGCCGCGCCGGTCGAGAGCCCGCCGATCGGCTCCATGATGAAGGCCAGCACCGTGTCGGCGCCCTCGCGCACGATGGTGGCCTCCAGCTCGTCGGCGCAGGCCATCGCATGGCTCTCGGCGGTGTGGCCCGCGGGAACGCGGTAGGACAGCGGCGCGCTGACCTTCGGCATCTCGCGCACCATCGGCCCGTAGATCGATTGGGTGTGCGCATCGCCCGTCACCGCCAGCGCGCCGAGCGTGGAGCCGTGGTAGCTCGGGTTGCGCGAGATGACCTTGGCGCGCCTCGGCTGGCCCGTGACCACCGCATACTGCCGCGCCAGCTTGATCGCCGACTCGTTGGCCTCAGAGCCGCCCGAGACGAAGAAGGCGCGGTCGAAGCCTTCGCCGGCGAGTGCGCAGACGCGGTCGGCCAGCTCGATGCTCTGCTCGCTCTCGAAGAAGCGCGGATAGGCGAAGGTGACGCGCGCAGCCTGCTCCTGCATGGCGGCCAGCACGCGCGGATTGCCGTGGCCGATGTTGGCGACCACCGCGCCGGCCGTGGCGTCGAGAAAGCGGCGCCCGCCCTCGTCCCACAGGTAGACGCCCTCGCCGCGCGCGATGCGCGGCGGCCGCGGCGTACCCCTGGCGGCGTAGAAGCCGAGCACGGAACCGCCCTTGGCCGTGTCTCCCACGGTGCGGGGGGTGTTGTCTTCGATCGAGGCGCTCATCGGTGGGTAATCCATTCGTTCGCAGGTCTTGAAGGCCTCAGACGATAGGCATGGCCAGCCCTCGCGGGTAGACGTATGGTCCGATGAAGTGCTATACGTCTGGCGCATGAAGAACACCCACGACCGGCTCGACCTGCTCCAGACCTTCATCCGCATCGGCGAGAGCGGATCGCTCAGCAAGGCGGCGCGGCTGCTCGACACCACGCAGCCCACGGTGAGCCGCCGCCTGCTGGAGCTGGAGCGCCTGCTGGGCTGCAAGCTGGCGATCCGCAACACGGCCAACTTCTCGCTCACCGACGAAGGCCGCTCGCTGCTGGCCGAGGCGCACGACCTGACCGACCGCTGGTCGGGCCTGTCGCAGCGGCTGCGCGGCGGCCAGAGCCGGCCCGAGGGCACGCTGCGCGTGATCGGCCCCTCGGGCTACGGCACGGGCTTCCTCACCGACGCGGTGACCGACCTGCGCGCCGCGCATCCGCAGTTGCGGGTGGAGCTCACGCTGACCGACCGCGTGGTCGACCTCGCGGCCTCGGGTGCCGAGTGCTGGGTGTGCGTGGGCGAGGTGCGCGACCCCGGCCTCGTCTGCCGCACCGTGGGCCGCATGGAGCGGGTGCTGATCGCCACGCCCGAACTGCTCAAGCGCACCGGCCCCGTCACGCTCGCCCGGCTATCCCAGGTGCCGTGCGTGGGGCTGATCCCGTACGTGACGGGCAACGTGCGGCTCATCAATCGCGCGGGCCGCTCGCGCATCGTGCCGCTGGACACGCCCATCCGCACCGACAGCCTGCTCGCGAGCTACCGCGCGATCCTCAACAGCGCGGGCATCGGGGCGGCGGCGCCGTGGATGTGCCATGACGACATGCAGGCCGGCCGCCTCAAGCGCGTGCTGCCCAACTGGTGGCTGGAGCCCATCGGCGTGCACGTCGCGCTGCCGCCGGGGCTGTACCGGCCGGCGCGGGTCACGGCCTTCGTGGAAGCGCTGCGGCGGCGCATGCACGCGCTGCCGGGGTTCAGGCCGGCGGGGTGAGCCCCGGCTACGTCAGCGCGACGACCGGATAGCGTCGCCACCCCGCTTCCGCATGGCGTCGGCCGTGCGCGAAGATGAAGCCCAGCACCGCCCGCGGGTCGCCCCAGCTTGTCGGGGTTGTCCGCCTTCCACTGCTCGAACAGGCGCCTCAGCCCGGGCTCGTCTTCCAGCATGCGCAGCGCGGTGTCCTCGAAGACGTAGGCCGAGAAGTTCTCCTTCTTCTCCAGCACGCTGTTGAAGAAGCCCCAGCGGAAGAAGCTGTCGTGCGCGAGCGGTTCCAGCGTCTCGACCGCGTAGCGGGCCTGCGGCTGGTCCAGCGAGACGAGAACGTCCCCCGCGCGCGCCTGGAAGGGCTCGGTGCCTTCCGACAGCACCACCTCGTCGTGGAACATGTGGCCTTCGTAGGCGTTGGGGCGGGAGGTCACGTCGCGGATACGGTAGACGCGCACCGCGTCGAAGAGCCGGTCTTCGTCGAGCCGCTGCAGTTCGACGCCGTTCCACGCCAGCCGCTCGATCGCTTCGCGCCATGCCTGCGGCACGAGGTAGGCCTTCGGCGCGGCGGCCGTCGCTTCCTCGACGCAGCGGTCGAAATGGACGATGTCCTTCTCCCACGGCTGGCTGCGGTCGTAGGCCAGGCGCTCGTAGCTGCCCAGCAGGCTGGGCGTGCGGACCGCGCTGTAGCCCTTGAAGCGCAGGCTGGCGGGCCGGCTGCGGTCGTTGCGCCAGGTCAGCGGCCAGCGCGCCTGCCGTGCGGCTTTCGCCTTCGCCTCGCGGCGCAGTTCCTGGATGCGCGCCGCATTCGCGATGCTGAAGTCGAGCACCGTCTCCACCAGCGCCCGCATCGAGGCCACGCGGTCGGCGAAGGGCTTGAGCATGTGGGTCTCGGGCATGAAGCCGATGGTGTGGTGAAGCGCGGCGTAGCCGGTGGAAAAGCGCGGCGTGTCGAGGAAGTCCTCGATGCCGTCGTCGGGCGTCTCGGCCAGCAGGTTCATGTACGGGCAGGTGGGCCAGCCGCGCCGCTCCATGCCGGCGTAGACCGCGGGCAGCATGTTCTCGCGCAGGAAGGCGCCGAGCCCGCCGCCGAGCTTGTCGGGCTGGGTCGGGATCAGCGTCATGGTGTAGCTGTAGTCCGCGCCGTTGGAGGTGTGGGTGTCGACCATCACGTCCGGGTCCCAGGCGGTGAAGAAGCGGTTGAACACCTGCGCGGCGAGGCTGTCGCACTTGATGAAGTCGCGGTTGAGGTCCAGGTGCCGGCCGTTGCCGCGGAAGCCGAAGGACTCCGGTCCGAGCTGGTTCACGCGCGAGGTGTTCTGCCGGTGGATGCAGCCGTCCACGTTGTAGACCGGGATGAAGAGGAACACCGTGCGGCCGAGCGCTGCCAGCCTGTCGGGCTGCGTGCAGAAATCGCGTACCAGCGCCATGCAGGTGTCGATGCCCTCGGGCTCGCCGGGGTGGATGCCGTTGTTGTTGAAGAACACCGGGCGGCCCTGCTGCTTGAGTGTCTCGCGGTCGAACACGCCATCTGAAGTGACCACGCCGGCATGAAGGGGAACGCCGGTGTCGGAGGTGCCGATCTCGCCCCAGCGCAGCACGCCGGGGAAGTCGCTGGCCAGCCGCTCGTAGAAGGCGATGCATTCGGCCCAGGTGGCGGTCTGGTTGCCGTTGCCTGCTTCGAACGGCGTGACGTACGAGGTGTCTTGTGGAGCGGTCATGGGAAGAAGGCTACAGTAGTCGCCCCTCCCGGTCATCGAGCCCTTCTTTCTTCAAAAGAGCCAGACAAGGCCGCAAGCAATACATATTCATTCAAGGAAACGACATGGGCGCCCAGTGGAAAGCCAAGCACAAGGACATCGCCGCCAACGCCAAGGGCCGGCTGTTCGGCAAGCTCGTCAAGGAAATCGTGGTGGCCGCGCGCAACGGCGCCGACCCCGCCTCCAACTCGCGCCTGCGGCTGGCGGTGGAACAGGCCCGCAAGGCCTCGATGCCCAAGGACACGCTCGACCGCGCCATCAAGAAGGGCGCGGGCCTGACGGGTGAATCGGTCAACTACGAGCACGTGATCTACGAAGGCTTCGCGCCGCACCGCGTGGCGGTGATGGTCGAATGTCTCACCGACAACGTGAACCGCACAGCGCCCGAGATGCGCGTGCTGTTCCGCAAGGGCCAGCTCGGCACCTCGGGCTCGGTGTCATGGGACTTCGACCACGTCGGCATGATCGAGGCCGAACCCGCCGGGCCCGACGCCGATGCCGAAGTGGCCGCCATCGAAGCCGGCGCGCAGGACTTCGAGCCGGCCGGCGAGGACCATCCCGCCGTTTTCCTCACCGACCCCACCGACCTCGACCTCGTGAGCCGCGCACTGCCCGCACAGGGCTTCACGGTGCTGTCGGCCAAGCTGGGCTACAAACCAAAGAACCCGATCGATCCGGCGAGCCTGAGCGCCGAGGCGCTGGAGGAAGTCGAAACCTTCCTCGCCGCCATCGACGCGAACGACGACGTGCAGAACGTGTACGTGGGGCTGGCAGGTTGAGCATGCTTTCCGGCAGGTGCCTGTGCGGCGCCGTTCACTACGAGGTGGCGGACGAGTTCGCCTACTCGCTGAACTGCCACTGCTCGGACTGTCGGCGCGCGACCGGCTCGGCCTTCAAGCCCTTCGCGGGTATCGAGCGCGGCAAGTTCGCCATCACGCAGGGAGCGGACGGGCTGACGATCTACGGCAAGCCCGATGCGGGCGACCTGCACTGCGCGAAGTGCGGCTCGCTGCTGTGCTCGGTGGTGCGCGAGGGGCAGTACGTGCACGTCACGCTGGGCACGCTGGTCGATGCGCCCTCCATCCGCCCGAGCGCGCACATCTTCGTGGGCTCGAAGGCGCCGTGGTTCACGATCACGGACGACCTGCCGCAGCACCAGGGCCACGCCGGCGGGGGCTGAGCGCACCGCGCAAGAAGATGCCGGCCGCGCCGGCACAACCGCATCCTGTGCCACCAGGCGCCTTCAGTTCGGAACGTGCATCCGGGCAGCGCACCTATGCTCGATGAAGCCATTCCCACTTCATCCTCCTGGAGCGCTTCCACCATGTCCCTGCAAGATTTCAAGGTCCTCACCTTCGACGTCGTCGGCACGCTGATCGACTTCGAGGGCGGCATGCTCGCCTACCTGCGCAGCGTGGCGCCCGATGCCGAGGTGAGCGACGACGACTTCCTCGCCGCCTACCGGCGCGCGCGCGCGCGACGGCAACGCCGGCTGGTATCCGGACGACCTCGAGCGCTGCTGGCATGCCGTGGCTCCCGCGCTGGGCCTGCCCGACACGGATGCCATCGCACGCGGGCTGCGCGATTCGGTCTCGCAATGGCCGGCCTTCCCCGACTCGGTGGAGGCGCTCGAGCGCCTGGGCAAGCGCTTCAAGCTGGTGACCATGACCAACGCCCAGGCCTGGGCGCTCGCGCATTTCGACAAGACCCTGGGCTCGCCCTTCGACATGCTGCTGAGCTGCGACGACGCGCTGTGCGAGAAGCCCGACGCGCGCTACTTCGCCTATGCACGCGGCCGCTTCGAGGGCGCCTGGGGCTTCAGGCAGGCCGACAACCTGCACGTGGCGCAGAGCCAGTACCACGACATCGGCATCTCGAAGCAATTGGGCATCACCACCTGCTGGATCGAGCGGCGCCACGCGCAGAAGGGCTCGGGCGGCACCATCGAGTCGAAGCACACCGTGCCCGACTACCACTTCCGCACGCTCGCCGAGCTGGCGGATGCCGTCGAGGCGGGACGCTGATGGGCATGACGGGCATCACCATCCTGCGCCAGTCGGCCACCATCGGCGGCCTCGAAGACCAGGGCACGCCCGCGCGGCCGCTCAGCCAGCCGCCCTGCGGGCTGAGCGGCATCGACGTCGATCTCGCCAGCGCGGGCGACAACAAGAGTGGCATCTGGCAATGCGAGCCGGGCCGCTTCGAACGCCAGCTCGCCAACGCCGAGGTCATGCACATCCTGGCCGGCGCCTGCACCTTCACGCCCACGGGCGGCGAGGCGCTGCAGATCCGCGCGGGGGACACGCTGTTCTTTCCGGCGCACACTACCGGCGAGTGGCATGTGCAAGAGACCCTGCGCAAGGTCTTCGTCGTCATGGCTTAGGGCTCACCCCCAGGCTTGCTCACTTCGTGTAGCCGCCCACCCCCTTGCAGGGGGCCATACCGGTGGCCCGGCAAAGCCGGTTCCACGGTATGCCTGGAAGGGCACCCCTTGAACTCAGGCCGCTTGCTGCGCCAGTTCGTTCGCGAAGCGCCCGATCGAGAAGCTCTCGATGGGCGTGGAGGTGTATCCGGTGGCGATCAGCTCGGCCATCGTCTCGCCCACGCCGGGGCTGATCGCGAAGCCCTCGCCGTTGAAGCCGAAGGCGTAGTACAGGCCCGGCACGCGCGCGCTCGGGCCCATCACGGGCTGCCAGTCCGACGTGTAGCCCTCGATGCCGCTCCACACGCGGATCAGCTGCACGTGCGCGAAGGCCGGCACGAAGCGGCGCAGCTCGCGCATCTGGCGCAGCACGTTGTCGGGCTTCACGTAGGCGCGGATGTGGTCCGCGTGCGCCGGCCCCTTGAGCCCGCCGCCGAAGACGATGTTGCCGCGCGCGATCTGCCTGAAGTACAGGCCCTCGTGCTCGATGGGCGACGAGATGCCGATGGACGGACCGATGGCATGGGGCAGCGGCTCGGTCACGCCCATCTGCGGGCCGCGAGCCTCCATCGGCACGCCTTCGCCGAACTGTTCGGCCATGCGGTTCGACCAAGCGCCGCAGGCCACGAAGAGCTGGGCCGCGCGAAAGCGCCGGCCGTCGGCCGTGTGCGCGACGAAGCCCGAATGGCCATCGCGCTCCACGTGCATCACCTCGGCATGCTCGACGATGTTCGCGCCGGCCCGCCGCGCCGCGCGCGCGAAGGCCGGGCCGGCCAGGCGCGGATTGGCATGGCCGTCGTTCGGCGAGAGCGAGCCCGCCACGATGCCGGGCGCGAAGATGCCCCAGCGCCTGGCGAGGCCGGCCGCGTCGAACAGTTCGAGGTCGAGGCCCAGCGGCTTCACGTCCCTCGCGTGCTGCTCCAGCACCGCCGCCTGCTTCTCGGTGTAGCAGACGCGCAGGTGGCCGTAGGGCACGAATTCCAGGTCTTCGCCCAGCAGTTCCTTCACGCGGCCCCAGACGGCGCGCGCGCGGTTGGCCAGCGGCATCTGTTCCAGCGCGCGGCCCTGGCGGCGCACGTTGCCGAAGTTGGTGCCGCTGGCCTGCCGGCCCACGAGCTCGCGCTCGAGCAGCGTGACCGACAGGCCGTGCTGGCGGCGCAGGAAGAAGGCCGCGGTGGTGCCCATGAGGCCGCCGCCGAGCACCAGCACGTCGGTGTCGGTCGTTGTCGTCGCGCCGCTCATGCCTGCACCTCGCGCGTGTCCATCATCAGCGGCTTGACCGGCGCCTGGGAGCGCAGCCGCCCCACCAGCTCGACCGGCACGCCGCTGGCCTGCGCCACGATCTCGGCCGATGCATGGCCGCAGAAGCGGCCCTGGCAGCGGCCCATGCCGACGCGGCTGAAGGCCTTGGCGCGGTTGACTTCGCGGCTGTCCATCTCGTCGACGCAGCGGCGCAGCTCGCCGGCCGTGACGGCTTCGCAGCGGCACACGATGGCCTCGTCGGGCAGCGACGCGGCCTGCGCGTGCGGCCACGGAAAGGCGCGCGCGAGGCCCTGGCGGAAGCGGTCCATCTGCGCCAGCGTGCGGCGCAGCGCGGCGGATTCGGCGGCGTGGAAAGCGCTGCCCTGCGCGTGGCCCAGGTCCTTGAGCGCCGCGAGCGCGGCCAGCCGGCCGGCCGCCTCGGCACCGTCGGCACCGAGGATGCGAACGCCGTCGCCCGCCAGGTACACGCCCCGCGTGCTGCTGCGGCCGTCGGCATCGATGCGCGGCAGCCACTGGCGGCTCACGGGTTCGAACTCGAATTCGCAGCGCGCCAGGTCGGCCAGCTGCGTCTCCGCGCGCAGGTGCCAGCCGAGCCCGACGGCGTCGCACTCGAAGCGACGCTCGCGTCCATCGGCATCGCGCACCGCCACGGCCTGCACGCCCAGGCTGTCGTCGCCGTCGATGCGCAGCGGAACGACGCCCTGCAGCACCGGCACGCCCGCGCGGCGCAGGCCGCGGATCAGCCCGAGGCCGCGCAGCGCGAGGCGCGGCCGCGCGAGCAATCCCGCCACCGCGCCCCAGGGCTTGGAAGCCGGCGCGGTGTCGAGCACCGCCGCCACCCTGGCGCCGGCCTGCACATATTGAGAAGCCACGAGGTACAGCAGCGGGCCGCTGCCCATGAAGACCACGCGCGAGCCGATCGCGCAGGCCTGCGCCTTCAGCGCGATCTGCGAGGCTCCCAGGCTGTAGCAGCCGGCGCGGTGCCAGCCCGCCACGGGCATCAGGCGGTCGGTGGCGCCGCTGCACACCAGCAGCGCTTCGAAGGGCAGCGTCCGCGGCTCGCCGGCATGCACCACGTGAAGCTCGCCCGCGCTTACGTTCCAGGCGAGCGTGTCGCCGCGGTAGTCGATGCGCTCGCGCAGCGCGTCGAAGTCGCCGTGCAGCGCCTGCGCCTTCGCGGCCTCGGTGCCGTAGAGCTTGGCGTAGGGGCGCTTGAAGCCCTCGGGCTGGCGCCGGTAGATCTGGCCGCCGTCGCGCCGGCCCTCGTCGACGACGACCGGCCGCACGCCGGCCTGCACCAGCGCCTGCGCGGCGCGCACGCCGGCCGGGCCGGTGCCGACCACGACGATGCGCGGGGAGGAAGCAGCTTCGCCGCTCATGCCCCGGCCTCCGCGGCATGCCGCGCGAGCGACTGCCGCAGGTCCGGCGTGACGGGCCACTGCCGCGCCGGCGGGCGGGTCAGCACGGACATGCCCTCCTCCACCGCCGTGGAGCATGCGCGCAGGCGCTCGCCGGCCGGCGTCCACACCCAGCAGTCCTGGCAGGCGCCCATCAGGCAGAAGCCGGCGCGCGAACCGTCGCCGAACTCGCTGTCGCGCACCCGCCGCCCGTTGCTCAGCAGGGCCACCAGCAGCGTGTCGCCGGCCAGCGCGGTGCGGGCCTCGCCGTCGATGTGCAGGGTCAGCGCGGGCCGGTCGGTTTCCGCGAGCCGCACGAAGCGGGCCGGCGGCCGGGAGCGAGGCGGGGATTCGGGCATGGGAAAGGGTCGGGGGAGCGCCGCTTCAGCGCTCGTGGGGAAAGAGCCGCTCGATCGGACAGTGCGTCTTGATGAACGGCGACTTGATGACGATGTAGCTGAAGTACTTCGAGATGCCGATGTTGCGTTCGAGCAGCCCCTCGATCACTTCCTGGTAGTGGTTCACGCCGCGCGTGAGAAAGCGCAGCAGGTAGTCGTAGCCGCCGCTCACGAGGTGGCATTCGAGCACCTCGTCGACCTCGCGGATCGCGGCCTCGAAGCGCACGAAGTCCTCGCGGTGGTGGTCCTGCAGCGTGACCTCCGTGAACACGGTGAGCGTGTCGCCGAGCTTCTCGAGCCGCAGGTGCGCGCCGTAGCCCGCGATGTAGCCGGCCTGCTCGAGCCGCTTCACGCGGATCAGGCAGGGGCTGGGCGACAGGCCGACCGCATCCGCCAGGTCGACGTTGGTCATGCGCCCGTTCTTCTGCAGCTGGGCCAGGATGCGCAGGTCGAGTCGGTCGATCTTGAAAGCTTCTGTCATGGCGGTGCCCGATAACGAAACGAGAGATCCCGATTCTGCGTCGGCGGCCGGATCTTGCGGGTGTCTTGCGGGTGCTGGGCGGCGCCGTTTCAGGCGGCCAGCGCGGCGCGGACGTCGGGCGCGGCCAGCACCTCGTCGAGCGTCTTTTTCAGCCGCGCGAACAGCTGCGCGAACTCGTCCTCGGTGAAGGTGAGCGCGGGCGCGAAGCCGAGGATGTGGTCGCCGAAGGAGCGGAACACCAGGCCGTTGCGGTAGCCGGCCGCGAAGATGCGGTCGGACAGCCCGAGCGACGCGTCGAAGCGTCGCTTGGTGGCCTTGTCGCTCACGAGCTCCAGCGCGCCGAGCAGGCCGCGGTGGCGCGAATCGCCCACCAGCGGATGGTCGAGCAGCGCGTCGAGGCCGGCCGCGAAATGGTCCGCGCCGCGCTGGCCGTTGGCGAGGATGCCGCCCTCCTCGTAGAGCCGCAGCACCTTCGAGCGCGACGGCGGCGCCGACCGGGTGCGCCGAATAGGTCGCGCCGTGGCCGATGGGAGCGCCCGACGGCGCGCCGTCGGCGATGCCGGCGTAGACCTTCTCCGACATCATGGTCGCGCCCATCGGCACGTAGCCCGCGGTCAGGCCCTTGGCCATGGTCATGAGGTCGGGCTCCACGCCTTCGGCCTCGCAGGCGAACATGGGGCCGGTACGGCCGAAGCCGGTGATGACCTCGTCGACCACGAACAGGATGTCGAGCTCGCGCGCGGCGTCGCGCATGGCCTTGAGCCAGCCCCTGGGCGGCACGACGACGCCGCCCGAGCCCTGGATCGGCTCGCAGAAGAAGGCGGCCACGTTGTCCGCGCCCAGCTCGGCCACCTTGGCGCGCAGCGCCGCGACCGAGGAAGCGATCAAAGCCTGCGGATCGGCGCCGTGCTCGTGGCGGTAGGCATAGGGCGACGCGATGTAGTGCTGCGTGGGCAGCGGCAGGTCGAAGCCGCGATGGAAGGCCGGCAGCGCGGTGAGCCCCGCGCCGGTGGACGATGAGCCGTGGTAGCCGCGCTCCAGCGAGATGAACTGCTTCTTCGACGGACGGCCGGTGGCGTTGTAGTACTGCACGACGAAGCGCACGGCCGCGTCCACCGCCTCGGAGCCGCCCAGCGTGAGGTACACGCGCGTCAACGACGCGGGCGTGATCTGCACCAGCTTCTCGGCGAGGCGGATCGCCGGCTCGCTGCTGAAGTGGAAGTAGCCGGTGGCGTACGGCAGCCGGCGCATCTGCTCGGTGGCGGCCTGCACCACGCTTTCCTGCCCGTAGCCCACGTTCACGCACCACAGGCCCGCGAATGCGTCGAGCAGCTGGTGGCCGTTGCCGTCGGTGAGCCATGCGCCCTTGCCCGAGGCCAGCACGGTGGGCCCGCGCTGCTCGTGCACGCGCCAGGGCGAGACGGGGTGGATGAGGTGCGCGCGGTCGATGGCGTCGAGCGCGGCTTGCTGGGGCAGTGCGGTGGGGTGCGTCATGGGGTGTGAAGGTGCGAGAGCGGAAGGAGCTTTCGATGCCTTCAGCTTAGGCCGCGCATCGCATGAGGTGGTGCTGCTTTGGGGGCGTCGCACGAAGCAGGCTGCGGTTGTGCGTGCGGCGCGCAGCAGATCGTGCGGCGGCTCTTTCTTCGCTCAGTAGCCCCGCGCGCGATCGACCAGCCCGAGCATCGGCTCGCCCGCCTCGAAGCGCTCGAGGTTGTCGAGCACCACCTCGGCCGCGCTCAGCGGCTGCGTCATGCTCGCGATGTGCGGCGTGAGCTGGACGCGCGGATGGCGCCAGAAGGCGTGCTCGCGCGGCAGCGGCTCGGGGTCGGTCACGTCGAGCACGGCGTCGCCGATGCGGCCGCTCTCCAGCGCGGCCAGCAGGTCGGCGTCGACCAGCTGCGGCCCGCGCCCCACGTGCACGAGGCCGGCGCCTTCGGGCAGTTGAGAGAACAGCCGCGCGTCCAGGAAGCCGCGCGTCGAATCGGTCAGCGGCAGGAGGCACACGAGGATGTCGGTGCGCGCGAGGAAGGCCGGCAGCTCGCCGGCGCCGGCATGGCATTGCACGCCTGCCACTTCATGCCGCGAACGGCTCCATCCCGCGCAGTCGAAGCCCAGCGCGACGAGCTGCTCCAGCACCGCCTGCCCGAGCGAGCCCAGCCCGAGCACGCCCACGCGCCGCTCGCGGGCGGTACGCACGGGCAGCGGCTTCCACAGGCCCTCCTGCTGCTGGCGCCGGTATTGCGGCATGTCGCGGTGCAGCCCGAGCACCGCATGCGTCACGTACTCGACCATGCCGCGCACGATGCCGGGCTCGACCATGCGCACCACGGGCAACTCGGCGGGAAGTGCCGTGAAGTCGAACTGGTCGACACCCGCGCCGGAAGAGAACAGCACCTTCAGATTCGGAAAGCGCGCAGCCAGGTCGTCTGGCGGTTCCCATGCCGCGAGGAAACGCACCTGCGCGGGATCGCCGATGTCGGGCCAGATGCGGAAGTCGATGTCGGGAGCGCGGCGGCGGAACACGTCGGCCCAGAGGCGGCCCCTGGCCGGGTCGGATTTGTAGAGGAAGGTGGTTTTCATGATTGGCAGAACTCGACTCGGAACACGTTCACGGTGCGTGCGAATGGCACCGGGTACTCCCCTCCGCGAATGTCCCCCGCCTTCGGCTCCTCCTTTATTTCGCTGCGGGGAGCACCCGGTGCCATTCGCACATGGACGCTCTGCTCATGCCGGCGGTTCGACCGCAGCGCCCGTCGATCACGCCGATGGGGTGCCTTGCGCAGCGAAATAAAGGAGGAGCCCGAAGGGCGGGGGACATTCGCGGAGCAAGGTACCCCGTCGGCGTGATCGCGCCCCCAACGACAGGCGCTCACCCGACAGCCTGCGTGACGATGGCAAAGAGGGAAGGCCCCCCGGCCGGCGAAACGAGCGGCGCACCGCGCACCATCGTCGTGGGCGCATCCACGCGCAGCAGGCCGATGCTTTCCAGGCACTCGGCCAGCCCGGTGTCGAAGTCGATGTCGATGCGCGTGAAGTTGCCGGCATTGACGCTGGCCATGTGCGCGATCAGCGCCTTCGCGCCATCGAGGTCGGGCGCCACCACGGGGCCGATCGAATGCCCGCGCCCGAAGCGCCGCAGCATTGCGAAGCCGCGCGGCTGGTTGTCGTGGTCCAGCACCACGCAGGCATCGGCACTGGCCAGCAGGTCGGAGACGAGTGCATCGCGCGGCATGCCGCGCGCGGCGGCATCGAGGGCCTGCAGCGCCGCGACCTCGTTCACGCCGGCAGGCCGCAAGCGCCAGCCGGGCTGCAATGCCACCAGCGGCGCGGGCTGCGCGATGCCCTGGTGCTGGCGCAGCTCGCCGGTGCGCACGAAGCCCAGCCGCTCGTAGAGGCCGCGCCCCTCGGCGGTGGCGTGCAGCAGCACCGTGCGGTCTTCCAGGCCTTCGAGCACGGCGCTCATCAGCCGATGGCCGATGCGGCGGCCCTGGCAGGCCGGCGTCACGATCACGAGGCCGACGGTGGCGTGGCGCTCGCCCCAGAGCCAGCGCAGCGCGCATCCGACGATCTCGCCGTCGCGCTCGGCCACGATGCCTTCGGCATGCGCGAACACCTGCTCCCAGTCCGCCAGCCGGTGCGGCCAGCGCAGCAGGTTCGTCAGCGCGTGGGTGGACGGCAGATCGGCGGGCGTCATCGGTCTGAGCACCACGCCGTCGCCGGCGGGTGCATTCGGGGTCTGGTCGGGCATCGGAGAGTCTCTCGGCGAGGAAATGTCCCTGCCATCTTGGACGACATCGGCGCGCGAGGCCAGACCGAAATAGCGCCCCGGCGCAACTTGCAAGCTTCGGCTGCCGCGCGCCCGGGTTTTGCAATTCGCTGCGGTGAGGCGCCGGCGTACGCATACAAATGCTGCGGCAAGCTGCCTAGGATCGATCGCCGCTTCCGCGGTGCCCTATAGATCCAAGTCCATGCAAGCCTTCGACCTGCGACAGATCCACTTGCCTTCGGGCCGCGCCTTCGCCGTGCAGCGGCGGCGGCTTCGCGATTCCTACCGGGGGTTACCACCCATCGGCCATCTGCAAGGGCCCGGGGCGCCGCCTGGCCGCGGCCCATCCGCGCTTCAAAAGCGTGCTCATCGACTTCGCCGCGACGCACCGAGGTGCACCGCCGCACGCATGGAGGGCAGACCGCATGGCATGCCGTCGCCGGCCCTCCAAACCGCAGCTTCGTCGCGGCAGGCAACGTATTTCCCTACAACTGCCGAGCGACTGCGTGCTGCAATCAATCCGTAATTTGCTTGTCGCAATTGCCATCTGAAGAAGAGGCCGGCGGCCGGTTTTTGGACAACCACCGAACCACCGAAACAAAGGACCCGAGACCATGACTTTCAAGCCCAAGTACGTGACCTTCGACTGCTACGGAACGCTGACCCGCTTCCGCATGAAGGAGCTGGCGCGCGAGTTCTTCTCCGACCGCATTCCGGCCGACCGCATGGAGCAGTTCATCGCCGACTTCTCGGCCTACCGCTTCGACGAGGTGCTGGGCGCGTGGCAGCCCTACGAGGTGGTGCTGAAGAACGCCGTGCGGCGCCTGTGCCGCAAGTGGAAGATCCAGTACTTCGACATCGACGCGCAGCGCATCTACGACGCCGTGCCCACCTGGGGCCCTCACGACGACGTGCCCGCCGGCCTGGCCAAGGTGGCCAAGGAGATTCCGCTGGTGATTTTGTCCAACGCCTCGGACGACCAGATCCAGAAGAACGTCGCGTTGCTGGGCGCGCCCTTCCACCGCGTCTACACCGCGCAGCAGGCCCAGGCCTACAAGCCACGCCTGACGGCCTTCGAGTACATGCTCGACTCGCTGGGCTGCAACCCCGAAGACGTGCTGCACGTGTCGTCCAGCCTGCGCTACGACCTGATGTCGGCGGACGACCTGGGCATCGTCAACAAGGTGTTCGTCAACCGTGGCCACGGCCCCGGCAACCCGGCCTACCGCTACACGGAAATCAAGGACATCGGCGGCCTGCCGGGCGTCGTGGGTCTCTGATCTTTCCTGCCGGAAGCAGCCTCGCCATGAAGCTCGACTCCTACTGGACCGACTCGGCCCCGGCCTTCGTGCCCGAAGCCCGCGAGCTTCCGGCGCAGGTCGACGTCGCGATCGTCGGCGGCGGCTTCACCGGCCTGTCGGCGGCGCTGGCACTGGCCCGGCGCGGTGCCAGCGTCGCGGCGCTGGAAGCCGGCACGCGGGTGGCGGCCGAGGCCTCGGGGCGCAACGGCGGCCACGTCAACAACGGCCTGGCCGTCGACTATGCCGATGTGGCGGCCAAGGTCGGCGTGGAGCGCGCGCGCGGGCTGGTACCACGCGTACGACGCCGCGGTCGACACCGTGGCGCGGCTGGTGCGCGAGGAAGCCATCGACTGCGACTTCATGCGCCACGGCAAGCTCAAGCTCGCCACGCGGGCCAACCAGATGGCGGCGCTGGAGCACAGCGTGCGGCGCCTGGTCGACGACGGCGTGGACTGCGACGTGGAGATACTCGACGCGGCGCGCGTGCGCGCGGAAGTGCAGAGCGATCGCTTCCACGGCGGCCTGCTCTACAAGCGCAGCGGCCAGATGCACATGGGCCGCTTCGCGCACGGGCTGGCCGCGGCCGCGCAGCGCGCCGGCGCGCAGATCCACACCGGCACCGAGGTGCGCCGCATCGAGCGCGTGGGCAGCGGCCATGCGCACCGGCTGCACACCGCGCGCGGCACGGTCGCGGCGCAGCAGGTGCTGCTGGCCACCGGCGCGACGCGCCACGGCGGCTACGGCAGCTTCGGCTGGCTGCGCCGGCGCATCGTGCCCATCGGCAGCTTCATCGTCGTGACCGAGCCGCTGGGCGAGCAGCGCGCGCGGGAGCTGCTCGCGGGCCGGCGCACCTACACGACCATCGCGAACATCCACCACTACTTCAGGCTCACGGCCGACCACCGGCTGGTGTTCGGCGGGCGCGCGCGCTTCGCGATCTCGAGCCCGCAGTCGGACGCGGCCAGCGGCGAGATCCTGCGCGCGGGCCTGGCCCAGACCTTCCCGCAGCTCGGCGCGGTGCGGCTCGATTACTGCTGGGGCGGCCTCGTCGACATGACGCAGGACCGCCTGCCCCACGCCGGCGAACGCGACGGCCTCTACTACGCCATGGGCTACAGCGGCCACGGCACGCAGATGTCGGTGCACATGGGCCAGCGCATGGCCGCCGTGATGGGCGGCGACGCGCAAGCCAACCCCTGGCAGGGCCGCGACTGGCCCGCCATTCCCGGCCACTTCGGCCCGCCGTGGTTCCTGCCGGCGGTGGGCCTGTATTACCGGCTCAAGGACAGGCTGGCCTGAGGGCAGGCTGTCCGGCGTTCGTTCTTTCTTTCGACTGGTTTCTTTCACCCCACGGCCCCCCAGGAGCACTCACCATGAGCGACAGCAGCAGCGACTACAAGAGCTTCCAGAACCTCGTCGGCCCCGACGAAAGCCTTCGCGTGATGGCATCGCTTCGACGCGGTGCCACGCGGCGCGACATTTTGTCGATGCTGGTGGCCGGCGGCATGCAGGCCACGCTGGCGGGCAGCCTCGCGGGCGTGGCCGTCTCGGCCCACGCGCAGGCGCCGCGGCGCGGCGGCCGCATCCGGGTGGCCGGCGCCACCGCCGCGGCCACCGACACGCTGGACCCCGCCAAGCAGTCGAACCAGACCGACTACTCGCGCGGCAACATGATCTACAACTGCCTCACCTCGCTGGACGGCAGCCTCACGCCGCAGCCCGCGCTGGCCGAGTCGTTCACCACCAAGGACGCCAAGACCTGGGTGTTCACGCTGCGCAAGGGCGTGGTGTTCCACGACGGCAAGGCGCTGTCGCCCGCCGACGTGGTGTTCTCGGTGATGCGCCACAAGGACCCGGCCACCGCCTCCAAGGCCAAGGTGCTCGCCGACCAGATCGAGAGCGTGAAGGCCACCGGCGCGAACGAGGTGACGGTGGTGCTGAGCGCCCCCAACGCCGACCTGCCGGTGATCCTGGGCACCTTCCACTTCCACATCGTCAAGGACGGCACCACCGACTTCAACGCCGGCATCGGCACCGGCCCCTACAAGCTCAAGGAATTCAAGCCCGGCATCCGCTCGGTGGTGGTGCGCAACGATGCCTACTGGAAGCCGGGCAAGCCGTACCTCGACGAGATCGAGTTCGTTGGCATCGGCGACGAGAGCGCGCGCGTCAACGCGCTGCTGTCGGGCGGCATGGACCTGGTGGGCTCGGTCAACCCGCGCTCGGTGGAGCGCGTGAAGGGCACGCCCGGCTTCGGCATCTTCGTCACGCAGTCGGGCCAGTACTCCGACCTGGTGATGCGCAAGGACGTGGGCCCCGGCGCCAACCCCGACTTCGTGCTCGGCATGAAGCACCTGTTCGACCGCGAGCAGATGAAGAAGACCATCGCGCTCGACTACGCGGTGGTCGCCAACGACCAGCCGATCGACCCGACCAACCGCTTCCACTTCGCGGGCCTGCCGCAGCGCCCCTTCGACCCCGAGAAGGCGAAGTTCCACCTGCAGAAGGCCGGCATCACCGGCAAGGTGCCGATGGTGGCCTCGCCCGCGGCGCTGTACTCGGTGGAGATCGCGCTGATGCTGCAGCAGACCGCGCAGCGCGTCGGCCTGGAGATCGACATCAAGCGCATGCCGGCGGACGGCTACTGGTCGAACCACTGGCTCAACAGCCAGGTGGGCTTCGGCAACGTCAACCCGCGCCCGAGCGCGGACGTGCTGCTCACGCAGTTCTTCCAGTCGGGCGCGGCCTGGAACGAATCGCGCTGGAAGAGCGAGAAGTTCGACCAGCTGCTGCTGGCCTCGCGCGCCGAGACCGACCTGGCCAAGCGCAAGCAGATGTACGCCGACATGCAGACCATGATCCACCAGGACGCGGGCATCGGCATTCCGCTGTTCCTGGCCAGCATCGACGGCCACAGCTCGAAGCTCAAGGGGCTGTCGCCGATTCCGCTCGGCGGCCTCATGGGCTACAACTTCGCAGAGAACGTCTGGCTGGATGCATGAGCACACCCCCAGGCTTCGCGCACTTCGTGTCGCTGCGCCAACCCCCTTGCAGGGGGCGACACCTGCGGCCCGGCAAAGCCGGTTCCGGCGGTGTTTCCCGAAGGGGCCCGGCTTCGCCGGCCATGTCGATGCGTTGCCATCGATGAAACTGGATTGCTGAGATGAATCGATTGATCCTCAAGCTCCTTGCACAGCGCATCGCGCTCGCGCTGCTGTCGCTGCTGGCGGTGTCGGTGATCGTGTTCTCGATCACCGCGGTGCTGCCCGGCGACGCAGCCGAGGAGCAGCTCGGGCAGGACGCCACGCCGGAGGCGCTGGCCGCGCTGCGCACGCAGATGGGGCTGGATGTGCCGGCGCCGAAGCGCTATGCGCAGTGGCTGCTGGGCATGGCGAAGGGCGACCTCGGCCGCTCGGCCACCACGCAGATGCCGGTGTCGGAGCTGGTCGCGAGCCGGCTGCCCAACTCGCTGCTGCTGGCTGCTGTCACGGCGCTCTTCTCGGTGCCGATCGCGCTGGCGCTGGGCATCGCGTCGGCGGTGTGGCGCGGCTCGTGGTTCGACCGGGCGGTCTCGACCTCCGCGGTGGCGGTGGTGTCGGTGCCGGAGTTCCTGGTGGCGACGCTGGCGGTGCTGGTGTTCGCGGTGAAGCTGCGATGGCTGCCGGCGCTTTCGTTCGTCAGCGATATCGACTCGCTCGGCCAGATGCTGCAGGCCTTCGCGATGCCGGTGCTGGTGCTGTGCTGCGTGATCGTCGCGCAGATGATGCGCATGACGCGCGCGGCCGTCATCGACCAGCTGGAGGCGCCCTACATCGAGATGGTGCGGCTCAAGGGCGCGTCGCCGATGCGCACGGTGCTGGCGCATGCGCTGCCCAACGCGGTGGGGCCGATCGCCAACGCCGTGGCGCTGAGCCTGTCGTACCTGCTGGGCGGCGTGATCATCGTCGAGACCATCTTCAACTACCCGGGCATCGCCAAGCTGATGGTCGACGGCGTCTCGCAGCGCGACATGCCGCTGGTGCAGACCTGCGCCATGATCTTCTGCGGCGCCTACCTGATCCTGGTGACCGCGGCCGACGTCTGCGGCATCGTCGCCAACCCGCGGCTGCGGCACCGCTGACGAGGCAGAGCCATCATGGAATCGTCCACTTCCTCCCCCGCCCTGAACACGGCCGCCCCCGCGCTGCCGCCCGCGCCCCGTCGCAGCCCGCTTCGCTGGCTCGCGGGCTTCGGCTTCACCGGACTGCTCGGCCTCGCGGTGCTGCTCTTCTGGCTGCTCGCGGCGGCGTTCGGCCCCTGGCTGCTGTCGCACAGCTCGGCGGGCGCCGGCACCTCGAACGTCTTCGCGCCGATCAGCGCGGCGCACTGGCTGGGCACCGACTACCTGGGCCGCGACATGCTGGCGCTGGTGATCGAGGGCGCGCGCTACACCGTCGGCGTGGCGCTGCTGGCGACGCTGCTGGCCAGCGGCACCGGCACCACGCTGGCGCTGCTGGCCGCCGCCAGCGGCCGCTGGACCGACGCGACGCTCAGCCGCTGCCTCGACACGCTGACGGCCATCCCGAGCAAGATGTTCGCGCTCATCATGGTGGCGGGCTTCGGCTCCTCGGTGCCGATGCTGGTGGTCACGGCGGCCATCATCTACGTGCCGGGCGCCTTCCGCATCGCGCGCTCGCTGGCCGTGAACATCAACGCGCTCGACTACGTGACGGTGGCGCGCACGCGCGGCGAAGGCACGCTCTACATCATGCTGCGCGAGATCCTGCCCAACATCGTCGGCCCGATGCTGGCCGACCTGGGGCTGCGATTCGTCTACATCGTGCTGCTGCTGGCGAGCCTGAGCTTCCTGGGCCTGGGCATCCAGCCGCCTGCCGCCGACTGGGGATCGCTGGTGCGCGAGAACATCGGCGCGCTGGCCATGGGCGGCGCCTCGGTGATCGTGCCGGCGCTGGCCATCGCGAGCCTCACCATCTCGGTCAATCTCGTCATCGACAACCTGCCCGGCCGTGCCGCGCGCGAACGAGGAGCACGCTGATGAAACCCACCCCCAGGCTTGCCCACTTCGTGTGGCCGCCAACCCCCTCGCCGGGGGCAACACCGGTGGCCCGGCAAAGCCGGTTCCACGGTGTTCCTGGCGCAAACGGGAGCCAATGACATGGGCGCGAACCTGATCGTCGAAAACCTGAGCATCCGTGCCGGCACCGCCACGCTGGTCGACAACCTGAGCTTCTCGGTGCAGCCCGGCGAGGTGCTGGCGCTGATCGGCGAGTCGGGCTCCGGCAAGACCACCACCGCGCTCGCGCTGATGGGCCATGCGCGCCACGGCTGCAGCATCTCGGCCGGGCGGGTGCGCATCGGCGACACGGACGTGTTGGCGCTCGATGCCCGCGCGCAGCGCGCGCTGCGCGGGCGCACCGTCGCCTACATCGCGCAGAGCGCGGCGGCCTCCTTCAACCCCTCGCGAACGATCATGGACCAGGTGGTGGAGCCGACCGTGATCCACGGCCTGTGCAGGCGCGCCGAGGCCGAGGCGAAGGCGGTGCAGCTCTTCCGCGAGCTGGCGCTGCCCGATCCGGAAGGCATCGGCTCGCGCTATCCGCACCAGGTCTCGGGCGGACAGCTGCAGCGGCTGATGGCGGCGATGGCGCTGATCGCCGACCCCGACCTGGTGATCCTCGACGAGCCGACCACCGCGCTCGACGTGACCACGCAGATCGAGGTGCTGCGCGCCTTCCGCCGCGTGGTGCGCGAGCGCCGCGCCACCGCGGTGTACGTGAGCCACGACCTCGCGGTGGTGGCGCAGATGGCCGACCACATCCTGGTGCTGCGCAACGGCGGCATGCGCGAGATGAACGCGACCGGCCGGATCCTCGCCGCGCCGGCCGACGACTACACGAAGAGCCTGCTGGCCGCCGCGCGGCCGGCGCCGCGCGCATCGGGCGCCGCGCCGGACGACGGCCGCGAGCTGCTGCTCGAGGTGCGCCAGCTGTCGGCCGGCTACGGCCCGGTGGACGCGCAGGGACGGCCCGCCAAGCCGATCCTGCAGGACATCGACCTGAAGCTGTATCGCGGCCAGGCCATCGGCGTGATCGGCGAATCGGGCTCGGGCAAGACCACGCTGGCGCGCGCGGTGGCGGGGCTGCTGAAGCCCAGCAGCGGCAGCGTGCTGTTCCACGGCCGCGAACTGAAGCCGACGCTGCAGCAGCGCGAGCGCGACGAGCTGCGGCGCATCCAGATCGTGTTCCAGATGGCCGACACGGCGCTGAACCCCTCGCAGACCATCGAGCGCATCCTGGCGCGGCCGCTGGAGTTCTACAAGGGCCTGCGCGGCGAGCCGCTGCGGCGGCGCATCCGCGAGCTGCTCGACCTGGTGAAGCTGCCGCAGACCGTGGCCGGGCGCCTGCCGGGCGGCCTCTCGGGCGGGCAGAAGCAGCGCGTGAACCTCGCGCGCGCGCTCGCGGCCGAGCCCGACCTGATCCTGTGCGACGAGGTGACCTCCGCGCTCGACACCGTGGTGGGCGCCGCGGTGCTCGACCTGATGGCGGAGCTGCGGCGCGAGCTGGGCGTGTCGTACCTCTTCATCAGCCATGACCTGCACACGGTGCGCGCGGTGTGCGATGAGATCGTGGTGATGCAGCACGGCCGCAAGCTCGCGCAGGTGGCGCGCGCCGACTACGACCGCGGCCCGCACCACCCCTACTACGAGCTGCTCGCGCGCTCGGTGCCCGAGCTGCGCCAGGGCTGGCTCGACGACGTTGACAGAGCGGCTGCCGCCGCCATCGCATCATGAGAAAGACCGAGATGACACCCACATTCCGCATCGCCGTGATTCCCGGCGACGGCATCGGCAAGGAAGTGATGCCCGAGGGCCTGCGCGTGGTGCAGGCCGCCGCGGCACGCTTCGGCTTCGAGCTCGACTGCCGCGTCTTCGACTGGGCCAGCGCCGACTACTACGCGGCGCACGGCCAGATGATGCCGGACGACTGGAAGGAGCAGCTCAAGGGCGTCGACGCGCTGTACTTCGGCGCCGTCGGCTGGCCGGCGACCGTGCCCGACCACGTGTCGCTCTGGGGTTCGCTGCTGAAGTTCCGCCGCGAGTTCGACCAGTACATCAACCTGCGCCCGGTGCGCCTGTTCGAGGGCGTGCCCTGCCCGCTGGCCGGGCGCAACCCGGGCGACATCGACTACCTCGTGGTGCGCGAGAACACCGAGGGCGAATACACCTCGCTCGGCGGCGTGATGTACGCGGGCACCGAGCGCGAGATCGTGATCCAGGAGTCGGTGTTCTCGCGCCACGGCACCGACCGCGTGCTGCGCTTCGCCTACGAGGCCGCGCGCGCACGCAAGCGCCGGCACCTGACGGTGGCCACCAAGAGCAACGGCATCGCGATCAGCATGCCCTGGTGGGACGCGCGCGCCGACGCGATCGGCCTCGACTACCCCGAGGTGACGGCGGACAAGCAGCACATCGACATCCTGTCGGCGCGCTTCGTGCTGCAGCCCACGCGCCTCGACGTGGTGGTGGCGAGCAACCTGTTCGGCGACATCCTCTCCGACCTCGGGCCCGCGACCACCGGCACCATCGGCCTCGCGCCCTCGGCCAACCTGAACCCGGAACGCAGGTTCCCGTCGCTTTTCGAGCCGGTGCACGGCTCGGCGCCCGACATCTACGGCCAGAACATCGCCAACCCCATCGCGATGATCTGGTCGGGCGCGCTGATGCTGGATTTCCTGACGCAGGGCCAGGGCGCCGGCCGCGCGGCGCACGACGCCATCCTGGGCGCGATAGAGGCGGTGCTGCGCGAAGGTCCGCACACGCGCGACCTCGGCGGCTCGGCGAACACCACCGAGGTGGGCATCGCCATCGCCGAGCGCGTTTCGGCGCCATGAACTGAAGAAGGATCCCCAGACCATGACACTCGAACTGCAACACCAGGACCTGATGCCCGGGCGGCATCTCATCGGCGCCGAATGGCGCGAAGCCGGCGATGCGCGCCGCCTCGACGTCAGAGACCCCGCGACCGACACCGTCTTCGCGAGCGTGCCGGACGGCACCGCCGCCGACGCACGTGCCGCCACCGACGCGGCGCACGCCGCCTTTCCCGCATGGCGCGCCGTGCCGGCCAAGCAGCGCGCGCAGATCATCAAGCGCTGGAACGACCTCGTGATGGCGCACCAGGAAGACCTGGGCCGCCTCATCTCGCGCGAGCAGGGCAAGCCGCTGGCCGAGGGCCGAGGCGAGGTCGCCTACGCGGCCAGCTACATCGAATGGTTCGCCGAGGAAGCCACGCGCGCCAACGGCGAGATCATTCCCGCGCCGGTGACCGGCCGGCGCATGCTCGCGCTGCGCGAGCCCGTGGGCGTGGTCGCCGCGATCACGCCGTGGAACTTCCCGGCCGCGATGATCGCGCGCAAGATCGCGCCGGCGCTGGCCGCCGGCTGCACGGTGGTGTGCAAGCCGGCCGAGGACACGCCGCTGACCTCGCTCGCGCTGGTGAAGCTGGCGCAGGACGCCGGCGTGCCGCCGGGCGTGCTCAACATCGTGACCGCCTCGCGCGAACGCACGCCCGAGGTGGTCGACGCATGGCTCGACGACCCGCGCGTGCGCAAGATCACCTTCACCGGCTCGACGCCCGTGGGCAAGCACCTCGCGCGCCGCTCGGCCGACACGCTGAAGAAGCTCTCGCTGGAGCTCGGCGGCAACGCGCCCTTCATCGTGTTCGACGACGCCGACATCGATGCGGCAGTGGAAGGCCTGATGGCGGCCAAGTTCCGCAACGGCGGCCAGACCTGCGTGTGCCCGAACCGCGTGTTCGTGCAGTCACGCGTGCACGATGCCTTCGTCGACAAGCTGGCCGCGCGGGTCGGCGCGCTGCGCGTGGGGCCTGCCAGCGACGAGTCCTCGCAGATCGGGCCGATGATCAACGCGCGCGCGGTCGACAAGATCGAGCGCCACGTGCGCGACGCCGTCTCCCGCGGCGCCCGCGTGGTGGTCGGCGGCAAGCGGCTGCGCGACGCGCGCTGCGACGGCCCCAACTACTACGCACCCACGGTGCTAGTGAATGCCGACTCGACCATGGAGTGCAGCTGCGAGGAGACCTTCGGTCCCGTGGTGCCGGTCACGCGCTTCGACAACGAGGCCGAGGTGGTCGCCGCGGCCGACGAGACGCCCTTCGGGCTCGCGGCGTATTTCTATTCGACGGACGTGAAGCGCATCTGGCGCGTGGCCGATGCGCTGGAGTCGGGCATCGTCGGCATCAACGAAGGCGCCCTGGCGGCCGAGGCGGCGCCCTTCGGCGGCGTGAAGGAGTCGGGCTACGGCCGCGAGGGCTCGGTGCATGGGCTGGAGGACTACATGCACATCAAGTCCGTGTGCCAGGGCGGGCTGGCCTGATCAGGCGCTGTTCCCGTGCCTCCGGGCACGGAACTCGCCCGGCGTCATCCCCTCGATCCGCCGGAAGTGCCGGTTGAAGTTCGAGATGTTGTTGAAGCCCACCTCGTAGCAGATGCTGCTCACGTGCTGGCGCGTGGAGGCCAGCAGCCGGCAGGCCTTGGCCACGCGCAGGCCGATCACGAAGTCGGTGAAGGTCTGCCCCGTGGCGCGGCGGAAGCTGCGCGAGAAGGCGTTCTCGCGCATGCCCACGAGCGCGCCCACTTCGGCCAGCGACAGCGCCTCCGCATAGTTCTCGCGGATGTGGTCGAGCGCCTTGTGGATGCGCAGCGCCTGCATGTCTTCGCCCAGGCCCTCGCCGGCCAGCGCCACGCCGGAGAGCACGCGATAGTCGCCCCACTGGGCCAGCTCGTTCAGCAGCGCGGTGAATTCGGAGAAGCGCGCGAGCCCCTGCAGCGTCTCGATGCGGCGCAGGCGCGCGAGCGTGCCCGCCTCCAGGCCGACGAACTGCACGCCCAGCCGGGCGCGGGCCAGCAGCGGCCCCGCGTCGGCGAGTTCCGGAAAGAGCGCCATGCCGCGCTTGAGCGGCTCGTCGCTGAAGCGCAGCACCAGTCCGCCCGAGCCAATGCCACCACTGCCACCGCAGCTGCCGCCCGGCAGCGCGCGATGCTCGAACGCGAGGCTGCGCGGCAGCCGCGGGCCCAGCAGCACGACGGTGCCGGGAGCGAAGCTGTGCGTCTCCTCGTCGGCGCCGATGCCGATGCGAAGGCGCGCGGGCACGGCGCCGATCAGGTGCAGTTCGTGATCGTGCAGGCAGCGTGCCGCGCCCGCCTGGGCCGAAGGCGCGGCGGCGGCCTCGCATCGGACCGTGGCGGAAAGCTCGCTCGCCTCGCCGCGGGCCTGTGCCGAAGCTGCCGGAGCTGCCGGTGCACGCCATGCGAGCGTGTCCATGCCGCGCGAAACATGCCGCCGCGCCGGCGCCGCGGGCAGCAGGGCCCTCGCATGGGCCTGGGTGGCAAGGGCCGATGTCATCGTGTTGAGCAAGACCAGGGTTCCTCCAGCAAATCTCCGATGGACAACGACGACCCGGAAGTCGTCAGCTTCGCCGCGCCGGCGCCGGCACCACCGTCTGCTGCTGGAACGCGGCGAGCAGCCTGTACTCCTCGCCGAGCTTGCGCGGGAGCGACAGATACACCGGCAGCAGCTGCCGGTAGAGCGCGGCGTTCTTGGCGTTGGGCGTGTGGCGATGGGTGGCGCCGACCATGCCCGCGACCGCGTCGAGCGAATCGACGTGGCCCAGCGCATACAGGCCGAGCACCGCGGCGCCGAGGCAGGAGCTCTCGAAGCTCTCGGGCACGACCACCTCGCGGTCGAACACGTCGGCCATCATCTGGCGCCACATGCCCGAGCGCGCGAAGCCGCCGGTGGCCTTGATGCGGGCGCTGCGCCCGGCGATGGATTCGACCGCCGGCAGGATGCTGTGCAGGTTGAAGATCACGCCCTCGAGCACCGCGCGGATCATGTGCTCCTTGCGGTGGTGGATGCCCAGCCCGAAGAAGGAGCCGCGCAGGTCGGCGTTCCAGTAGGGCGCGCGCTCGCCGGTGAGGAAGGGATGGAACACCAGCCCTTCGGAGCCGGCCGAGACGCGCTCGGCGATGCGCGTGAGCACCTCGTAGGTGTCGATGCCAAGGCGCTTGGCGGTCTCGGCTTCGGCCGACGCGAACTCGTCGCGCACCCAGCGCAGGATGATGCCGCCGTTGTTCACCGGGCCGCCCACCACCCAGCGCCGCTCGGCGAGCGCATAGCAGAAGGTGCGGCCCTCGGGGTCGGTCATGGGGTGGTCGACCACGGTTCGCATCGCGCCGCTGGTGCCGATGGTCACGGCCACCTCGCCGGGCGCCACCGCATTCACGCCGAGGTTGGAGAGCACGCCGTCGTTGGCGCCGACGACGAAGGGCGTGTCGCGCGACAGGCCCAGTCGCGCGGCCACGTCGGGCGCGAGGCCCTCGACGTGCCAGGTGGTCGGCACCGGCTGCGAGAGCTGATCGGCGCGCACGCCCGCGAGCGCGAGCGCGCCTTCGTCCCAGTCGAGCCGGCCGATGTCGAAGAGCCCCGTGGCCGAGGCGATCGAGTGGTCGACCTGCCACTGCCCGAAGAGCCGGAAGAACACGTACTCCTTGATGCCGACGAAGCGCGCGGCGCGCGAGAAAAGCTCGGCGCGCTCGTGGCGCAGCCACACCAACTTGGCCAGCGGCGACATCGGATGGATCGGCGTGCCCGTGCGGCGGTAGATCGCGAGGCCGTCCCATTCGTCGCGGATGCGCACGGCCCAGGCCGAGGCGCGGTGGTCGGCCCAGGTGATGCTGTTCGTGAGCGGCACGCCTGCGTCGTCGACCAGGATCAGGCTGTGCATCGCAGCGCTGAAGGACACGGCGAGCACGTCGGCGGGCGCGGCCTTGGCCTGCTTCACGCAGCTGGCGATCGCCGAGAGCACGGCCTCGAAGATCTGCTGCGGGTCCTGCTCGGCGGCGCCCGCCTCGGGCTGCAGCAGCGGGTATTCGGTCGCGTCGTGCGCCAGCACGCGCCCGGCGGGCGTGAAGGCCACGGCCTTCGTGCTGGTGGTTCCGATGTCGACGCCGATGACGATGCGACCCATGCTTTTCTCCTCAGACGACCATGCTCAGCAGCATGATGAAGACGATCGCCACGACCGAGATCAGCGTTTCCATCACGGTCCAGGTCTTGAAGGTCTCGGCCACGCTCATGTTGAAGTATTGCTTCACCAGCCAGAAGCCCGCGTCGTTGACGTGCGAGAGGATCAGCGAACCCGCGCCGGTGGCCAGCACCAGCAGCTCGCGGTTGACGCCCGGCACCATGGTCGCCAGCGGCGCGACGATGCCCGCGCCGGTGATGGTGGCAACCGTGGCCGAGCCGGTGGCGATGCGGATCAGCCCCGCCACCAGCCAGGCCAGGAGGATCGGCGAGACCTGCGCATGCAGCGCCATCTGCCCGATCGCGTTGCCCACGCCGCTGGCCACCAGCATCTGCTTGAAGCCGCCGCCCGCGCCGATGATCAGCACGATGGCCGCGGTGGGCGCGAGGCTGTCGTCGACGAACTTCATGATCTGCTTGGCCGTGAAGCCGCGCGCGGTGCCGAAGGTGTAGAGCGACAGCAGCAGCGCCGCCAGCAGCGCGGTGATCGGGTGGCCGATGAAGTCCATCCACTGGCGCACGATGTTCTTCTCGTCGAGCGCCACGTCGGCGAAGGTCTTCAGCAGCATCAGCGCCACCGGCAGCAGCACGGTAATGAGCGTGATGCCGAAGCCGGGCAGCTCGCGCGCCTCGGGTTCGCGCGCCAGCTGTTCCATCAGCTCGGGCGAGGCCTCGCCGGGCACGTACTTCGAGATGAACTTGCCGAAGATCGGGCCCGCGATCATCGCGGTGGGCAGGCCGACGATCAGGCCGTAGAAGATGGTCTTGCCGATGTCGGCGCCGAACACGCCGATGGCCAGGAGCGGCCCCGGATGCGGCGGCACCAGGCCGTGCACCACCGACAGGCCCGCCAGCAGCGGAATGCCGATGCGGATGAGCGACACGCCGGTGCGCCGCGCCACGATGAACACCAGCGGAATCAGCAGCACGAAGCCGATCTCGAAGAACAGCGGAATGCCCACCAGGAAGGCCGCGAACATCATCGCCCAGTGCACGCGCTCGCGGCCGAAGGCGTCGATCAGCGTGCGCGCGATGCGGTCGGCGCCGCCCGACTCCGCCATCATCTTGCCGAGCATGGTGCCCAGGCCGAGCACGATGCCCACGAAGCCCAGCACGCCGCCGAAGCCGTCCTGGAAGGACTTCATCACCTTGTCCACCGGCATGCCCGAGGTCAGGCCCAGGAAGCCGGCGGCCAGCGTCAGCGCGATGAAGGGGTGCACGCGCCAGCGCGTGATCAGAAGGATCAGCCCGAGGATCGCCACGAGGGCGTCGACGAGCAGGAAGATCTCTTGGCTCATTCCGAACATGGGTTGTCTCCTGGATCCGGGCCTCGCCTGCAAGGCGCGAAGGTAACCCGGCGGGTGGGACGGCAGTCTGGATAGCGCTGTCCCGCACAATTCAAAAAAAGCCAGCTCCGGTGCGCGCTCGGGTTTTTCCGAATCGGGCACGGGCTGGGATAGCGCTATCCTAGGACAGCGCTATCCAAAGCTGGATTGGTATTAACCCTGAGAAACGACCGAACATGGCCGACGCCCCTGAACGCCCGCGCTCCCGCTCTTCCAGCCACGTCACGCTCGACGACGTGGCGCGCGCCTGCGGTGTGAGCCCGATCACGGTGTCGCGGGCGCTGCGGGGCGCGCGCAACGTGGCGCCCGAGCTGCAGGTCCGCGTACAGGCGGCGGCGGACCAGCTGGGCTACGTGCCCAACGTGGCGGCGCGCGCGCTGGCCTCGGCGCGCAGCTCGCACGTGGCGGTGCTGATTCCCTCGCTGACCAACCAGCTCTTCGTGGAGCTGCTCGAGGCGGTGCAGGACGCGCTGTCGCCGCACGGCTTCCAGTCGCTCATCGGCGTGACGCACTACGACCCGAAGCAGGAAGAGGCGCTGCTGCGCAGCTACCTCTCGCAGCGGCCGGCGGGCGTGCTGCTGACGGGCTTCGACCGAAGCGCCGCCGCCGTGCAGATGCTCGAGCGCAGCAACGCGCCCTGCGTGTACCTGATGGAAACCTCGGCCGATGCGGGCGTGCACAGCGTGGGCTTCTCGCAGCGCGACGCGGGCCGCGCCATCGTGCAGCACCTGCTGCAAGGCGGCCGCCGGCGCATCGCCTATGCCGCGGGCCAGCTCGATCCGCGCGTGATGATGCGCCTGGAAGGCTATCGCGACGCGCTGCGCGCGGCCGGCTGCCACGACCCGGCGCTCGAGCTGCTGGTGCCGGGCCCGACCTCCATGGCGCTGGGCGGCCGCCAGTTCGAGGACCTGCTCGCGCGCCACCCCGACGTGGACGCCATCTTCTACTGCAACGACGACCTCGCCCAGGGCGCGCTGCTGGCCGCGCTGCGCACCGGAGTTTCGGTGCCGCAGCGCGTGGCGATCGCCGGCTTCAACGATCTGGGCGGCAGCGACCAGATGCTGCCGCCGCTGACCACCGTGCGCACGCCGCGCCGCGAGATCGGCGAACGCGCGGCCTCCATGCTGCTGGCGCTGATGCGCGGCGAGACGGTGGCCGAGCGCACCGTGGACCTGGGCTTCGAGCTGGTGGTGCGGCACAGCAGCTGAGGCGATGCGCAGCGGGCTCACGCACTGTCCGCATGCGCCTCGACCTGCATGAGCTCCACGATGGCCTGCATCAGCGTGGCCGCGCTGACCGGCTTGAAGAGCACCGGCACGCCCCACTCGCGCACGCGCTGCAGGCGCTCGGGCGCGGTCTCGCCGGTGATCAGCAGCATCGGCGCATCGAGCCGGAAGCGCTCACGCAGCCGCAGCCCGACCTGCAGGCCCTCGGCACCTTCGCCCAGGCGGTAGTCGCACATCAGCAATGCCACGGGGTTCAGTTCCGCGTCGGGCTGCATGAGCACCTCCACGGCCTCGGCCTCGCCGGCCACGGCCACCACCTCGATGCCGTAGGCGCGCATGAGCTCGGTCATCGCTTCGCGGATGTCTTCCTCGTCGTCGATCAGCAGCACGCGCCCGCCGAGCTCCGGCACCTGGAAGAAGTGGCGCACGGGCGATTCGAGTTCCTGCAGCGGAAGGCTGTCCTGCGACGCATCGGTGGGCTCGGCCAGCGTCACGGCGAGGCGAAAGCGCGTGCCGCGTCCGGGGCGCGAGCGCAGCTCGACCGCATGGCCGAGCAGGCGGCCGAGGCGCCGCACGATCGACAGGCCGATGCCCAGGCCGCGCGAGCGGTCGCGCCCCGGGTTGTTCACCTGGTAGAACTCCTCGAAGATCCGGTCCGCCTGTTCCGGCGCGATGCCGATGCCGGTGTCGCGCACTTCGATCCACACCTGCTCGCCGCGCCTGCGCGCGACCACCGTCACGCCGCCGTGGCGCGTGTACTTCAGGGCGTTGTCGACGAGGTTGGAGAGCATGCGGTAAAGCAGCTGCGGATCGCTGCGCACCCACAGGCCGCTGGCGCGCACGCGCAGCTGCAGCCTCTTGCGCTCGGCCAGCACCGAGAAGGTGTTGTGCAGCGGCAGGAACAGCTCGTCGAGTTCCAGCGCGTGCGGCATGGGCTGGACCACGCCCGCGTCGAGGCGCGAGATGTCGAGCATGGTGTCCAGCGAGGCGCCGAGCGCGTCGACCGCGCGCATCAGCCGCTCGACGTTCCTGACCTCGGGGCGATGGCGCAGCGTGTTGCCCAAGGCGGCGCCGAAGAGCGCAATGGCATGCATCGGCTGGCGCAGGTCGTGGCTGGCCGCGGCCAGGAAGTGGGTCTTCTCGGCGCTCGCGCGCTCGGTGGCGGCGATCTGCTCGCGCAGCTGGGCCGCGAGGGCTTCGTTCTCGAACTGCAGGATCAGCGATGCCGTGAGCCGTTTGTTCTGCTTGACGCCCTCGCTCAGCGTCAGCACCAGGTTGACGAAAGCGAAGCCGGCCAGGAACCAGTTGAGCGCGCCGCCGTACCAGGCCAGCGAGACGATCAGCCCGCTCATCATCGGGATGCCGTAGCCGAACATCGCCCTCTTCAGCGGCCAGCGGGCCTGCACGGCGCGGGTCCAGCTGCCCATGATCACCACCGTCACGAGCGTGGTCAGCATCGGCTCCTGGATGCTGACCAGGAAGAGGCTGCTGGGCGCGGTGACGGTGCTGATGACGGTGACGATGCGGGTGTACTTCCGCTCCCAACAAGGCGTCTCGGACAGCGGCACCGCCGGCGTCCAGCGCGGCGTGATCATCGCGTAGAGGTCCACCAGCACGATCACCGTGATCAGCGCGACGATCAGCAGCCTGAAATCCGGGTTCACGTAGAAGTAGCCGAAGCAGCCGATCACGATGGCGAAGCCCATGTGCGCGGCAATGGCCGTGGTGTTGCCCGCGTACACGGAGGCCACGTGCTCGCGCAGCACGCGCATCTCGAGCGTGGCGTCGACGGGCAGGCGCCCGGGGGTCTGGTCGTTCATTGCCTCTGTCTCCCTGCGGGGTCTTGCGCGAGCCCCGTTTTCTCGCCTGCCGCGGCGGGACTCAGCGCAGGCTGCTGATCAGCTGCGCGCGCGAGCGCATCCCGAACTGCAGCAGGATGCCGGCGACGTAGTTCTTCACCGTGCCCTCGCTGATCTCGGCGAGCAGCGCGATCTCGTTGTTGCTCTTTCCTTCCAGCAGCCAGTTGAGCACCTGCAGCTGCCGCTTCGTCAGCTTGTGGCGGGCATTGCTGGACGAGGGCTGCGCAACGTCCACGGCCGCCGGCGCTGGGAAGGCCGGGTAGTTCACGGCGTCGCCGCCCAGCAGCCCGCAGGCGCGGATGAAGCTCACGACTTCCCTGAGCGTCGCGGACTTCGGCAGGAAGGCGAAGGCGCCCAGCGTCATCGCGCCCTGCGCCAGCGTGTCCTGCGCGAGCGAAGTGGTGCCTGTACCCGAAAGCACCACGATGCGCGCGGCGGGATGGCGCGAGCGGAATTCCATCAGGCCGCTCAGGCCCTGCGTGTCGGGCAGCGCGAGGTCCAGCAGCACCAGCTCGATCGCGTCCTGGTTGTCCTCGTAGACGGCCAGCGCCTGCGCGAGGTCGCCCGCCTCGAGCACCTCGATGGGCGTCGCCGACACGTTGGCCTGCAGCAGCGCGCACACGCCCATCCTCACGAGGTCGTGGTCGTCCACGACCAGGATGGCGCGCGGCCTCGCGGGATCCCGCGCCGCCTCGGGAATCGGAGATGAGGTCCTGTCGGTCGCTGTCATGGCCGGATGCTATGGGCCGGCCGAACCACCCCGTAAGTGCCCAAAGTCATGTTCGCCGTCAGAATGGCGGGCATGGAATCCCTGATCGAACAACTCTCCGGCTCGGTGGCTTCGGCCAGGACGCTGGAGGACCTGACCCGCCCGATGCTCGAGATGCTCGAGGCGGTGACCGGACTGGAATCGACCTACCTCACCACCATCGATCTCGACAAGGGGCAGCAGCACATCCTCTTCTCGCGCAACGTGCGGCAGCTGAGCATCCCCGAGGGCCTCACGGTGCCCTGGTCCGACACCCTGTGCAAGCGCGCCATGGAAGAAGGCCGCACCTACACCGGCGACGTCGCGAGCTGCTGGGGCGACTCCGGCGCCGCGCGGGAACTCGGCATCCAGACCTACGTGAGCACGCCGGTCAAGACCGAGAGCGGCGGCCTGTTCGGCACCCTCTGCGCCGCCAGCGCCGAGCAGCATCCGCTGGCGCCGCACGCCGAGCCTGTGCTGCAGCTGTTCGCGCGGCTGATCGGCCAGCAAGTCGAGCGCGAGCTGCTCTACCGCAAGCTCGAGAAGGCCCACGCGGAGCTGGTCACCCTCGCCGCCACCGACGCGCTCACCGGCCTGCCCAACCGCCGCTCGCTCATCGACGGCCTGCGCCGGCTGCTCGCGCAGGCCCAGCGCGACGAGCGCAGCGTGCTGGTGGGCTTCATCGACATGGACGGCTTCAAGAAGATCAACGACACGCACGGCCACGACGTGGGCGACGAGTTCCTCGTGGCCATGGCCGGGCGGATGTCGGCCTCGCTGCGTGCCGGCGAACTGCTGGCGCGCAGCGGCGGCGACGAGTTCGTGGTGATAGGCGCCGGCCCCGCGATCGGCGGGGCGACGACCGCGGCGGCGCGGGCGCTTGCCGACCGGCTGAGCGAATGCACCGCCGGCGAGCTGCGCCTGAAGGGCGCCACGCTGGCCTACGCCGGCGCCAGCGTCGGCGTGGTGGCGGTCGACCCGCGCGCCACCACCGCCGCGCAGGCGCTGCGCCAGGCCGACGAGGCCATGTACGCGGTCAAGCGCAGCCGGCGCGGCATGCAGCATCGCGCCAGCGAAGCCGTTTCGGGCTGAGCCGCGCTGAATCGCGCTGAGCGGCCCTGAACCGGAAAACAGGCGCCCGCGGCGGCGCCTGTGCTCGTCCCCGATGCAGCGGGACTGAAGCTCCCCCAAAAAAACAAATCCGATCGCCTCTGCGCGACGTACAGGCTTCTCGACCGGCAAGGTTCGGGGCCTGGGTCGTCCCCGAATTCATACAGTCGGGTCCGTCAAAGACAGTCCTTTCGTACTAATTAGTTCACATTCATTGTCAATGGTTAACTGATCCAAGAAAATGCCTCGGCATGGAAACTGGTGCGACGTATATCGACTATTACGAAAAGAAATCCTGCAGCGCGCAATGGTTGGAATTCAACCGCGGCATGGCCGCCGAGTTGAGCGCCGGATTGCCTCCGGAGGACCTGAGGCAGCTTTTCTTTCGCATCGGCCAGCGTCTCGCGCATGCCCTGCCGATCGCGCCGTGCAGCACGCTCGATGAACTGCAGGACCAGTTCAACGCCCGGTGGGACGGCATCGACTGGGGCTTCACCGTGCTGAACGAGGAGGCCGACGGCGTCGCCATCACCCACGCCTGCAGCCCGGTCGCCGCCGCCTTCGGCCCCGAATCGACCGACTGGAGCGTGGGCTTCTTCGAAGGCGCCTACCAGACCTGGTTCGAGGCGCAGCGCATGCCGACGACGCTGCGCGTGCAGGCATTGCCGCCCAGGGCCGAGACCGGCCCGCACATCGACCTGCGACTGTCGAGGGTCGGCGCATGAGTTCGGAAGAACACCTGCCCGAAGACATTGCCGGCCTGTTCGGCAAGTTCGGCGGCAACGGCACCGGCTACAGGGAATTCGCGCCCCCCGACGCCGAGGCGCCGCGCGCGTGGCCGCTGCTGTCGGGCGAGAAGATCGTCCATTCGCCGGCGGTCGCCGCGCCCCAGCCCGCGCCGGTGCCCGCATCCGTTCCGGTCGGGGCTGCGATGCCCTCGCCCGCACCGGCTCCGGTTCCCGCACCGGCCTCGCTCCCGGTCTTCGCGCCCCCGCCCCCCGCCGCGTTCGCGCCCGAGCCCCCGCCGGCTCCGGCCGCCGTGGCGATGCCTTCGGCCGGCGCCGGCTCCGGCCCGGGTTCCGCGCCGACGCCGCTGGAGCAACTGTTTGCGCGCCTGGCAGGTCCGCAAAGGCCGGCCGCGGCGCCGGGTCCCATGTCACGCTGGCGAAGGCCGACGTGACGATGGTCGTCATCCCCGTCATTTCCTCCAAGGGTGGCGTAGGCAAGACCACGATTGCCGCGAATCTCTGCACTGCCCTCGCGCAGCGCGGCCGGCAGGTGCTCGCGATCGACCTCGATCCGCAGAACGCCCTGCGCTTCCACATCGCCAATGAACCGCAGGCCTGCGACAGCGGCCTGGTGGAAGCCGCCACCGGGCTGATCCCGTGGGCCCACGCGATCCGCCCGGCCAGCGGCGGCGCGATGCTGCTGCCCTTCGGCGAGGTCGACGACGAACGCCAGGTCTCGTTCGAGCAGCAGCTGGCGCGCCACCCGGGCTGGCTGGCCGAGACGCTGCAGCGCTTCGGGCTGCCCGAGGGCACGCTGGTGCTGCTCGACACGCCGCCCGGCGCCTCGGTCTACCTGCAGCAGGCGCTGCGCGCCGCGCATTTCGGCGTCGTCACGGTGCTGGCGGACGCCGGCTCCTTCGCCACGCTGCCGATCGTCGAACGCATGATCGGCAAGTACGCCACCCCGCGCGCCGACTACCTCGGCACCGGCTACGTGGTGAACCAGATCGACCCGGGCAAGCGGCTGAACAACGACGTCTTCGAGATGCTGCGCCAGCGGCTGCGGCCCGAGCTGCTGGGCGTGCTCCACCTGGACCAGGCGGTTCCGGAGGCGCTGGCCTCGGCCCTGCCCGTGCAGCGCTACGCGCCGATGAGCCAGGCCGCGGAAGACTTCTCCTCCTGCGCCGACCGGGTGCTCGAGCGCATCGAGACCGCCCGGCAGGCCGCTGCCTTTCCCTCCCTGCGGACCATGGAACCGAACCGATGAAAAGCGCCCCGTCCGCTCCCCTGCAGCAACCCGAGCCGCGGCCCGCCCCGGCCATCCTGCGGCTGCTGCCGGTGCGCATCCTTGGCTGGATCGCCGTGCTGGCGACGCTGCCGGCGCTGATCATCGCGCCCATGAGCTTCGAGCAGCAGATCGCGCTGTCGGTGGGCATATTCCTGGCCGCCCTCGTCACCAACCGGTTTCGCGGTCGCTTCGCCGGCCTGGTGCTGATCTTCCTGTCGGTCGTCGTGTCCTCGCGCTACACCTACTGGCGCGTGACCGAGACCATGTTCATGGACAACCCGGTCGACTTCGTACTCGGCGTGGGCCTGCTGATGGCCGAGCTCTACGCCTTCGTGGTGCTGCTGCTGGGCTACGTGCAGACCGCCTGGCCGCTGGAGCGCAAGCCGGTGCCGCTGCCGGCGGACCCGGCCGAGTGGCCCACGGTCGACCTGTTCATTCCCACCTACAACGAGTCGCTGTCGGTGGTGCGCTCCACCGTGCTGGCCGCGCAGCTGATCGACTGGCCGCGCGACAAGCTCAAGATCTTCGTGCTCGACGACGGCCGCCGCGACGAATTCCGGGTGTTCTGCGAGCAGGTCGGCGTGACCCACGTCACGCGCGACAACAACCGCCACGCCAAGGCCGGCAACATCAACGCCGCGCTGAAGCACACCACGGGCGAGTTCGTCGCGATCTTCGACTGCGACCACATCCCCACGCGCTCGTTCATGCAGATCGCCATGGGCTGGTTCGGGCGCGACCCGAAGCTGGGCATGGTGCAGCTGCCCCACTACTTCTTCTCGGCCGACCCCTTCGAGCGCAACCTCGACACCTTCGGCACGGTGCCCAACGAGGGCGAGCTGTTCTACGGCCTGATCCAGGACGGCAACGACCTGTGGAACGCCACCTTCTTCTGCGGCTCCTGCGCGGTGCTGCGCCGGACCATCGTCGAGGAGGTGGGCGGCATCGCGGTGGAGACCGTGACGGAGGACGCCCACACCGCGCTGAAGATGCACCGACTGGGCTACACCACCGCCTACCTGGCGCTGCCGCAGGCGGCCGGTCTGGCCACCGAGAGCCTGTCGGGCCACGTGGGCCAGCGCATCCGCTGGGCGCGCGGCATGGCGCAGATCTTCCGCATCGACAACCCGCTGTTCGGACGCGGCCTGCACTGGGCGCAGCGCCTTTGCTACGTGAACGCGATGCTGCACTTCCTGTACGGCCTGCCGCGGCTCATCTACCTGACGGCGCCGCTGGCCTACCTGTATTTCGGCGCGAGCGTGATCCACGCGTCGGCGTCGATGATCTTCGCGTTCGCGCTGCCGCACATCCTGCACGCCAATCTCACCAACAGCCGCATCCAGGGGCGCTTCCGCTACCTGCTGTGGAACGAGGTCTACGAGGCGGTGCTGGCCTGGTACATCTTCCGCCCGACGCTGGTGGCGCTCATCAACCCCAAGCTGGGCAGCTTCAACGTGACGGCCAAGGGCGGCCTGATCCAGCAGGAGTATTTCGACAGCAGCATCGCCAAGGCCAGCCTGGTGCTGCTGGCGCTGAACTTCGTGGGCGTGTGCCTGGGGCTGTGGCGCCTGAGCTGGGTCGACCCGCAGAACATCGCCACCGTCTGGCTCAACCTGGCCTGGACGGTCTACAACATGATGATCCTGGGCGCCTGCGTGGCCGCCGCCAACGAGTCGCGCCAACTGCGCAGTTCGCACCGTGTGGAACTCAGCCTCCCGGCCACGCTGTACTTTGCGGACGGCCGCTCGCTTCGCTGCAACACCTTCGACTTCTCCAGCGGCGGGCTCGGCGTGGAGCTGCCGCAGGACATGAAGCTCGACGCGGAGACCCCGGTGGAGATCGCGCTCTACCGCAACGAACAGGAGTCGCGCTTCGCGGCGACGGTGCGCTTCAGCGGCGGCAGGCGGCTGGGCCTGCGCTTCGCGCCGATGAGCTTCGCGCAGGAGCGCGCGCTGGTGCAGTGCACGACCGCGCGCGCCGACATCTGGGCCGCGCGCTGGGGCAACCACCCGCGCGTGCCGATCCACCGCGTGCTCGGCCACATCATCAGCATCAGCGGCACCGGTTTCCGAGACATGTTCAGCCACTACTACCGTGCGGCCGCCTCGCGGCTGCGTCCCGTCAAAGCGAAGGAATCGACGTGATGTCCACCCTGTGCGCGCCTCGTCCCGACGCGCCTCTCGTCCGGGCGCCGTCGCGCGCCGCCACCGCCGTGGTGCTCGCCGCGGCCCTCGCCTGCGCCATGGGAGTCATCGGCGCCACGGACGCGGTCGCGCAGCCGGCCCCGGCCGCCCCGCCGGCGGCAGGCGGTGCGGCAGCCGCCGCCAGCGTGCGCGAGCTCAACCTCACGCAGCTGGGCATCGACTACGCCGTGCAGCTGCGCGGCATCAGCGGCACGATCGGCATCCCGTTCAACGTGCGCGCCGACGAGCTGGTCACGGCCGCGTCGTTCAAGCTGAACTATGCGTACTCGCCTTCGCTGATCCCGGAGCTTTCGCACCTGAAGGTCACGGTCAACGACGTGCTGGTGGCCACGCTGCCGGTGAACCGCGCCGATGCGGGCAAGCCGCAGACGGCCGAGATCCCTATCGACAGGCGCCTGATCACCGAGTTCAACCGCATCAACGTGCAGCTCGTGGGCCACTACACCCGCGAATGCGAGGACCCGGCCCACACCAGCCTGTGGGCGCACATCGACGCGTCGAGCGCGCTGAAGCTGACGGTGGCGCCGCTGAAGCTCGCGAACGACCTGGCCAAGCTGCCGCTGCCCTTCTTCGACCGCCGCGACGTGCAGCGCGCGCGCATTCCCTTCGTCTTCGGCACCGCCGCCGCAGGCCCGGTGCTCGAGGCGGCGGGCGTGGTGTCGTCGTGGTTCGGCGCGCTGGCCGACTACCGCGGCGCGACCTTCCCCGTGTCGGGCGGCGAGCTGCCCACGGGCCACGCGGTGGTGTTCGTCACGCCGGAGTCGAACATTCCCGGCCTCGCGCTGCCCGCGATCCAGGGGCCGGGCCTGGCCGTGGTCGACAACCCGCGCGACGCCGCCGGCAAGCTGCTGCTGGTGATGGGCCGCACGCCGGCCGACCTGCGCACGGCCGCCGCCGCGCTGACGCTCAACAGCCAGGCCTTCGCGGGCGCCGCGGCGCCGGTCACCGCCTTCCAGGAGCCGCCGGCGCGCAAGCCCTACGACGCGCCGCGCTGGGTGCCGAGCGATCGCCCGCTGCAGTTCGGCGAGCTGACGACGGCGGCCGATCTCTCGGTGTCGGGCTACAACCCCGACGTGGTCCGCGTGAACCTGCAGCTGCCGCCCGACCTGTTCACCTGGCGCAGCCGCGGCATTCCGCTCGATTTGAACTACCGCTACACGCCGCGCGTGCGGCCCGACCAGTCGACGCTGAACGTCAACGTCAACGAGAACTTCGTGGGCGGCCTGCCGCTGCGCTCGGCCAACCCGGCCGGCGACCGCTGGTGGAACCCGCTGGCCGTGAAGCTGATGCCCGACGGCACGCTGGCCGAACACAAGGAAGTGATCCTGCCGCCGCTGGCCATGGGCCCGCGCAGCCAGCTTCGCCTGCACTACTACTTCGAGCCGGTGGGCGGGCGCTGCGTGCCGCAGCTGGACAACGTGCGCGGCGCGATCGACCCGACCTCCACCATCGACGTGTCGGGCTTCCCGCACTTCATCGCCATGCCCGAGCTCGCGGCCTATGCCAACGGCGGCTTCCCGTTCTCGCGCATGGCCGACCTGTCGGAAACCGCGGTGATCCTGCCCGCGCAGCCCGACAGCGCCGACACCGAGACCTACCTGGGCCTGCTCGGCCAGATCGGCCGCTCCACCGGCTACCCGGCGCTGCGCGTGAAGGTGGGCACGCCGCAGGAGGCCGCGCAGCTCGCCGACAAGGACCTGCTGGTGATCGGCAACCTGCAGAGCCAGCCGCTCTTCACGCAGTGGGCCGACAGGATGCCGCTCAAGCGCAACGGCGCCGCGCCCGAGATCAAGCTCGGCAGCTGGATCGACAACACCATCGACTTCGTGATCGGCGCGCGCACGCGCGAGGACCTGCCGGGCTCGATGCAGATCGGCATCAGCGGCGACGGCCGCGACGCCGTGCTCGCGGGCTTCGAGTCGCCGCTGCGCGGCGGCCGCAGCGTGGTGGCCGCCATCACCGGCCCCGACTCGAAGGAGGCGCTGCTCAACACGCTGATGACGCCCGAGCTGCTGCGGCGCGTGCAGGGCAGCATGACGATCATGCGCGACACGCAGGTCAACAGCGTGCTCGGCGGCGACACCTACTACGTCGGCCGCCTGCCGCCCGTCGCCTGGGTGCAGTGGACGCTGTCGCGCAGCCCGCTGATGCTGGCCGGGCTGGTGCTCGTGCTGGCGCTGCTGGGCGCGGCCGTGTCGTATGCCGGCCTGCAGCTGCGCGCGCGTCGCCGGCTGTCGGTGGGCAGCCCGAAGAACAAGTAGGCAGGCGAACCATGCGACGACTGCCGACCCCATCCGCCGACCGGCGCGCCCTGCTCGGCGCGGCCGGGCTCGCGCTGGCGCTGCCGAGGCTCGCGGCCGCGCAGCCTCAGGAGCCGGCGCCCGCCACCTGCCATCCGGCCACCGACTGGGCCGCCTTCGCGGCGCGCCACGTCCAGGCCGACGGCCGGGTGATCGACTTCAACACGCCGCAGCAGCAGTCGACCTCCGAAGGCCAGTCCTACGGCATGTTCTTCGCGCTGGTGCACAACGACCGCGCCGCCTTCGCGCGCATCCTGGCCTGGACCGAGGCCAACCTCGCGGGCGGCAGCCTCGCGAAGAAGCTGCCCGCCTGGCAATGGGGCCGCAAGCCCGAAGGCGGCTGGGGCGTGCTCGACGCCAATGCCGCGTCGGACGCCGACCTCTGGATCGCCTATGCGCTGATGGAAGGCGGCCGGCTGTGGAACGACGCCGGCTACCGCACGCTCGGCCGCAGCCTGCTCGCGCTGGTCGTGCGCGACGAGGTGGTGGCGCTGCCCGGCCTGGGCCGCATGCTGCTGCCCTGGCCCAAGTCGGTGGCCAGCGGCCCGCAGTGGCGGCTCAACCCCAGCTACATGCCGCTGCAGCTGCTGCGCTACTTCCAGCAGGCCGACCCCACGGGGCCCTGGGGCGAAGTCACCGACAACACGCTGCGCATGTTCGGCGCGGTCACGCCCAAGGGCTTCGCGCCCGACTGGTGCGCATGGTCCTCGGACGAGCGCGCCTTCGTGGCCGACCCGCAGAAGGGGCCGACCGGCAGCTACGACGCCATCCGCAACTATCTCTGGGCGGGCATGCTTTCCGACAAGGACCCGGCGCGCAGGATGCTGCTGCTGAACCTGCGCGGCCCGGGCCAGCTGCTGGCCGAGCGACAGCCCCTGCCCGAATACGTCGACACCGCCAGCGGCGCCGGGCGGGGCATGGCGCCGCTCGGCTTCGCGGGCGCGATGCTGCCCTACCTCAAGGCGGTGGGCGCCGCCGACGCGCTGGCGACCCAGGTCGCGCGCGTGCCCGGCGGCCGCGCCGCACCGGCCGCGCCCGGCACGCCGCCCCTGCCCTACTACGAACAATGCCTGCTCCTTTTCGGTCAGGCCTGGCTCGACGGCCGATACGAATTCGGCCGCAACGGCCAGCTGCAACCCTCATGGAGAACGCTATGCCGTCCCAATCGACCGGCCTGAGATCGACCGGCTTGAGATCGACCGGCCTGAAGCCGGGGCGCCGCCTTCCACGTTCTTCCGGCACCTCCGCCGCGCGGCCCTTCGCGCTGTCGGCCCCGTCGCGGCAATGGATGGCCTGCTTCGGCATGCTCGCGGCGCTGGGCGCCGCCGCGCCCGGGATCGCACGGGCGCAGGCGCAAGTCGACGCCGGCGCGGCGCTGGCCGAGCAGGGCAGCTACTGGCAGGCCCAGGGCCGCGCCGAGCTCGCCGAGGAAAGCTGGAAGAAGCTGTTGAGCATCCAGCCCCAGTCGACCGATGCGATGTACGGCATGGCGCAGGTCGAGCTGTCGCGCGGCAACACCGAGGCGGCGCGCGGCTGGATCGCGCGGCTGCGCAGCGCGAGCCCCAACGACGCCCGCCTGGCGCGCCTGCAGCAGCAGGCGCAGCAGCCCGGCGGCCAGCAGAGCACGCTGCAGCGCGCCCGCGCCGCCGCGCGCGCCGGCCGTGCCGCCGAGGCGGTGGAGCTGTATCGCAGCCAGTTCGACAACCGCCCGCCGCCCGAGGCGCTCGCGCTGGAGTACTACCAGGTGCTGGCCAGCACGCCGCAGGGCGCCGACGAAGGCCGCCGCGGCCTCGAGCAGCTGGTGAAGGAACACCCGGACAACGCGAACTACCGGCTCGCGCTCGCGCAGCAGAAGACCTACAGCGAATCCACGCGCCGCGCCGGCATCCGCGAGCTGGTCGAGTTGGCGAAGCAGCCCGCCGTTGCGCCGGCCGCGCGCGCCGCATGGCGCCAGGCGCTGATCTGGCTCGACGCGCGGCAGCCCGACGCCGCGCTCTACCAGGAGTACCTGGGCAGCAACCAGAACGACGCCGCCGTGGCCGCGCGGCTGGAGACGCTGACCAAGGCGAAGACGGCCTCCGCGAACGCGCCCGGCGTGCCCGTGGGCGAAGGCTTCCAGGCCCTCGACCGCGGCGACCCGGGCACGGCCGAGCAGCGCTTCCAGCAGGCCTTGCGCACCAAGCCGGACGACAGCGAGGCCCTGGGCGGCCTCGGCCTCGTGCGGCTGCGCCAGGAACGCTTTGCCGAGGCGCAGGAGCTGCTGGAACGCGCGGCGCGCGGCGGCGGCAGCAAGTGGAATTCGGCGCTGCAGAGCGCCACCTACTGGACGCTGGTGGGCCAGGCCCGCGCCGCGCAGGCGAAGAACGACGCGCGCGGTGCGCAGTCGCTCTACGAGCGCGCCGTGCGCATCGACCCGCGCGAGGCCGTGGGCCAGAACGCGCTGGCCGACCTGCGCCTGGCCGCCGGCGACTACGCCCAGGCCGAGCAGGGCTACAAGCGCGTGCTCGAGAGCAAGCCGCAGAACACGCAGGCGCTCAACGGCCTGATCTCGCTGTACGGCCAGACGGGCCGCGCCGACGAGGCGCTGGCGCTGTCGCGCCGCCTCACGCCCGAACAGGCCACGCAGCTCGGCGGCCTGCGCAACCTGCAGGTCGACCAGGCCCGCAACCGCGCCCGCCAGCAGGCGGACGCCGGCGACGCGGCCGGCGCGCAGCGCACGCTCGAGGACGCGATGCTCGCCGCGCCCGACAGCCCGTGGGTGCGCCTCGACCTGGCCAACATCTACCGCAGGCAGGGGCTGGTGTCCGAGGCGCGCGGCGTGATGGAAGGGCTTTTGATGTCGCAGCCCGACATGCCCGACGCGCTCTACGCCAGCGCCCTGCTCGCCTCGGAGACGGGCGACGCCGCCGCCGGCATCCAGTACCTCGAACGCATTCCCGCGGGCTCGCGCACGCGCGACATGGCGGCGCTGCAACGCCGCCTGTGGGCGCAGTCGCAGGCCGCGCGCGCGCTTGCGCTGGCGCGCCAGGGCCAGGCGGACGCCGCGCGCGGCGTGCTCGCGCAGGCCGAGGCCACGCTGGGCGCCGACATGCCGGCCGAGCTGTGGGGCCAGCTCGCGGGCGCCTATGCCGAGATCGGCGATGCGCCGCGCGCCCTTGCCATGAGCCGCCAGCTGCTGGCGCGCACGCCGGTGCCGGGCATCGGCGACCGGCTGCTCTATGCGTCGGTGCTGCTCAAGACAAAGCAGGACATCGAGCTGTCGGCCGTGCTGCGCCAGCTCGCGGGCACCAGCATGACGGCCGCCCAGCGCAGCGACTTCGACAGCCTGCGCATCGCCTTCGCGCTGCGCCAGACCGACGCGCTGCGCGAAGCCGGCAACCTCGAGGCCGCCTACAACGCGATGGCGCCGGTGCTCGCCGAGCGGCCGGAGGATCCGCAGGCGCTGGCCGCACTGGCGCGCCTTTACTCGGCGGCCCGCGACGAGGGACAGGCGCTGGCGCTGTACCAGCGCATCCTGCAGCGCAGCCCGACCGACCTCGACACCCTGCTCGCCGCCGCGGCCAGCGCCAGCGCGCAGCGCGAGCACAGCCAGGCCGAGAACTACGTGATGGCCGCGCTGAAGCAGGCGCCCGACCAGTCGCGCGTGCTGGCTGCCGCAGGGCGCGTCTACCGCAACGCGGGCGAGAGCCGCAAGGCCGAGCAGTACTTGCGCGCGGCGCTGGACGCCGAACGGCAGGTCGCTTCCGGCGGCTTCGCGCCGGGCGGCGTGCCGATGCAGCAGATGCCGCCCGCCAATCCCTTTGCCGGCATGACCGGCGGCGCGCCCGGCACCGCCGTGCCCACAGGCGGCGTGCCGGCCGGCGGCAACCCGTTCGCGCAGGCGCGCATGCAGCCGGCGGTCTATCCGGCTGCGGCGGCGGGGGCCTATCCGGCTGCATCGCCCTACCCTGCGGCGCAGCAGCCATACCCGGGCTACCCGGTCGCGGCCGCGCCGGTCTCGCTGCCGTGGGATTCCGCCGCACCGGCGGCTTCGGGCACAAAGGGCCGCCAGTCGGGCGCGAAGGCATCGACGCGCACGGCGCGCAACAACCCGAACAACGGCAACAACGTGCCGCAGGCCTCGGCCTATGTCACGCCGTCGATGCAACCCGTGCCGCAGTACCCGGTGCCGGGCAGCCGGCAGGTCGCGCCGGTCTACATCCCGCAGGCGCAGGCCGCCGCCGCGCCCGCGGGCTATCCGGCCTATCCGCAGGCCTATCCCCAGGCCAATGCCGCCTACGCGCAGGCCAACGCGGCGCGACCCGAGCCGAGCTGGAACGCGCCGCTGCGCAGCGCGCCTGCGAGCACGCTGGCCTCGGAGGTGCAGGAGCTCGAATCGCAGCGCGCGGTGAGCCTCACCGCGGGCACGGTCTACCGCAACCGCGCGGGCGAGGCCGGCCTGAGCCGGCTCTCCGACTTCCAGCTGCCGGTGCAGGCGCGCTTCCCGGTCGGCGAAGGCAAGATCGTCGTGGGCGTGACGCCCACGGTGCTCGATGCCGGCACGCCCGCGAGCGACTACTCGACCGGCAGCCGCTTCGGCGGCGGCCCGGCCGCGGCCCTCGGCGCGTTGCGCAACGGCAGCTCTGCCGGCCAGCAGAACGCGTCTGGCGTGGGCCTGAACGTGGGCTACGAGGGCAAGAACATCGATGCCGGCATCGGCACCACGCCGCTGGGCTTTCCCACCACCAACGTGGTCGGCAACGTGACCTTCAAGGGCGGCTTCGGAGACTCCTGGAACTACAAGGCCGACATCTCCCGCCGCGCGGTGACCGACAGCGTGCTGTCGTTCGCCGGCGCGAAGGACGAGCGCACCAACGAGCGCTGGGGCGGCGTGGTCGCCACCGGCGTGCGCGGCGACATCGGCTACGACGACGGCACCTACGGCGTGTACAGCTACCTCGCGGCGCACGGCATCACCGGCAGGAACGTGCAGAGCAACTCGCGCGTGGAGACCGGCGGCGGCGCCTACCTGCACCTGCTGAACAACCCGAACTCCAAGCTCACGCTGGGCATGAACATCGGGCTGATGGGCTACCAGAAGAACCTGAGCTACTACACCTTCGGGCAGGGCGGCTACTTCAGCCCGCAGAGCTTCGTGAGCGTGGCCTTCCCGGTCGACTGGAGCGGGCGCAGCGACCGGCTCTCGTGGCGCGTGAACGCCTCGCTGGGCGTGCAGTCGTTCAACCAGAAGGCGTCGCCCTACTTCCCGACGGACCCGTCGCGCAACGCCGCGGCCTCGAACGCGGCCTACCAGGCGCTGGCGCTGGGCCTGAGCAGCTCGAACTACAACAACATGTACGCCAGCAGCTCCAAGACCGGCCTCGCCTACAACCTGGCCGCGGTGATGGAGTACCAGCTGGCGCCGAAGATGTTCCTGGGCGGCTCGCTGGGCTTCAACAACGCGCAGAACTACCGGCAGTTCACCGGCAGCGTCTACCTGCGCTACGTGTTCGGCGGCTCGAGCAGCATCGGCGTGCCCGCGTACGACGGCGGCGGCGCCACGCTGAGGCCGATGACCTCGCCCTACACGCCGCTGCTCTGACGGACGGACGCTCGGACGTGCGGGGCGGCGGCCTTCGGGCTTTCGTTCAGCGTCCCGCGAACACCTCGATCTCGACGCGGCGGTTCGGGGCGAGGCAGTCGATGAGCGCCGTCCGCGACGCCTGCCGCGCGCACTGCACCTTCGGCTCCGAGGCGCCCCTGCCCTGGACCTGGACCTTGCGCGCCGGCACGCCGGCCTGCACCAGGTAGTCGCGCACGGTGCCGGCGCGGGCCAGCGAGAGCGCCTGGTTGTAGGCGTCGCTGCCGAGCCGGTCGGTGTGGCCCGTGACCCTGACGGCTTCCACCGATGCGCCGCTGCCGATGCCGGCGGCCAGCGCATCGAGCTTGCGGCGGCCCTCGGGCAGCAGGTCGGCCAGCGTGCGGCCATCGAAGCGGAACAGGCCGTCGGCGCCGAGCGTCGTCCTGGCCGTCGGGGCCGCCACGGGTGCGACAGCGACGGCAGGCGCGGCCGCCGCCGGCAGCGGCCTGAGCAGGTCGGCGCAGCCCGGCCCCTTCCAGTACATGCCGTTGGTCAGCACGTCCGCGTTGAAGCGGACCATGTACTGGCAGGTGAGGTACTCCGGGCCGGCGCCCTTGCGGAAATGGAAGATGTAGTTCCACTCGCGCACGCCGCCCAGCCCTTCGCTGAAGTGCGGAAAGCCCAGCAGCTCGCGCACCTGGTCCTTGCCCATGCCGGTGCGCATGGCGCGCAGGGCATCGAGGCTCGGGAAGGCGCCTTGCTGCCACTTGGCAGAGCCGGGCGCGGGAACTCGTCGTCTTTCGGCGGTGCCGGGTTTTCCGAGGCGGCGCGTGCCTGCATCTCGGGCGTGACGGTGTAGCTCGGGCTGGCGCAGCCGCCGGCCAGCAGCGCGGCCATGGCGAGCGCGGAAATGGTCGAAAGGGCTCTGGCGCGAAGAAGCTTGTTCATGATGGGGTTCGTCCGGTTCATCTGTGTCGCCTTCCCTTCAGTTGAAGACCCATTCCGCGCCGACGGTGGCACCCACGCCGGCACGGCTGGTGGCCACGCCGCCGGTGATGCTCCAGGCGTTGTTCTCCGCGGTGCGCCGGAAGCTGATGCCCACCGCGTTCTGGCCCTTGAAGGAGCCCGCGCCGATGCGCATGACCGTCTTGCCCGGCACGTAGCTGCCCGGCATCTGAAGCGCCATCGCCGCCGCCACGCCGGCGTAGGCGTTCTTCTCGACGCCGTCGAGGCGGTCGCCCAGGGCGTTGATGCGGTTGTTCAGGCCCGCGCTGGTCGCGTTGAGCTGGTTGACGTTGACGGCGTCGGTGCCCGCCACGCCCGGCGCCACGTTGTGCACAGTGACCGGGCCCGTGGCGTTGCTGCCGCCCATGGTCACGCTGTTGTAGTTGGTCGAGCCGTCGGAGTTGGTGTCGTACTTGACCGTGGATTGGTCGATCACCGCCACCTGGCCCTGCACGCCGCGCAGCTGCGACACGTTGACCGCGTCGCTGTCGGCCGTGCCCGCCGCCACGCCGGTGATCTGGCGGAACTGGCCGCTGGCGGCATTACCCACCGACACGGCCGCCAGCGTGCTGGTGGTCGCGCCGATGGCGATGCGCTGCGCGTCGGTCGCGGTGGGCGGCACGTAGCCCGCCACGCCTGCGGCCGTCGAAGCCACCGAGCCCGCGCCCAGCGCCACGCCGCCGGCCTGCGTCACGCTGGTGCCCGCACCCAGCGCCACGCCCTGCACCGCCGCGGCGGACGACTGCGTGCCCAGCGCGATCGAGTCGGCCAGGTGCGAAGTCGAGCCCTGGCCGATCGCGATGCCGCCCGGCGCGCTCTGCTGCACCACCGCGCCGTTGCCGATGCCGACGCCGTTGTTGCCGTTGACCACCGTCTGCGGCCCGACCGCCACCGACTCCGCGCCGATGGCCAGCGAGTCCGCCGCCGTGGAGTTGGCGTGGAAGTACTGGATCGGCGTGACCGCGAAGGACTGCAGCGCCCCGCTGAGCTGCCGCACCGTGACCGCGTCCTGCGCCTGCGTGCCGTCGGCGACGTTGGTGATCTGGCGGTAGGTGGTGGCACTGCCGACGGAGAGTGCGCCCAACAGCGTGCGGTCTGTCGTGTTGAACGGGATCAAGGAGCTGCCCGCGGGGATGTTGCCGGTGCTGCCTGCGATCGCGCGGTCGGAGATGGAACCAGAGCCGAGTGCGACCCCGCCGTCGACGGTCGAGCTCGCATCCTTGCCGGAGGCGATGGCGTCGGCACCTGTCGCGCCGTTGTTGTTTTCGTTGCCGCCGCCGGTGGAGTTGACGCTGTAGTACCTGATCTTGTTGGCGGTGACGGTGGTGCTCAGGTTCTCGATCGACTGGTTGGTGAAGAACAGCTGTGAGCCGTTGACAGCGTCGGTCGACGAGCCCGAGAGTCTGCCGGCCGCCACGTTGGTGATCGTGCGTTCGCCGCCGACGGAACCGACGCTGACCGTGCTCGTCGGCGTGGTGCCGGCGAAGTTGTAGGTCGTGCCGTTGATCACCGTGCTGGCCGTGCCGACGGCAGCAGCCGTGGTGGACCCGGAGCCCAGCGCCACGGCGCCGGCGTTGCTGGCCACGGCGTTCGGCCCGATGGCGACGGAATCCGTCGCGAGCGCCTGCGAGTCGGGCTGGGTCGAGTTCGCGTGGAAATACTTGATGCCCGCACCAGCGTTGATGTTGGTGATGTCGTTCGTGTTCTTCGTGACCTGCAGGTTCGTGGCGTTCAGCTGCGAGCCGTTGACGGCATCGGTCGAGGTGTCGGAGAGCCGGCCTGCGGCCACGTTGGTGATGGTGCGCTCAGCGCCGACGGCACCGACGCTGACCGTGCTCGTCGGCGTGGTGCCGGCGAAGTTGTAGGTCGTGCCACCGATCACCGTGCTGGCAGTGCCCACGGCCACGTCAGTCACCGAGCCTGAGCCCAGTGCCACGGCGCCGGCGTTGTTGGCCACTGCGTTCGGGCCGATGGCGACAGATTCCGCTCCGACCGCCTGCGAGTCGGGCTGGGTCGAATTGGCGTGGAAGTACTTGATGCCCCCGCCGGCATTGATGTTGGTGATGTCGGCGGTGTTCTTCGTGACCTGCAGGTTCGTGGCGTTCAGCTGCGAGCCGTTGATGGCATCGGTCGAGGTGTCGGAAATCCGGCCGGCAGCCACGTTGGTGATCGTGCGCTCAGCGCCCACACTGCCCACGCTCACAGTGCTCGTCGGCGTGGTGCCTTTGAAGTTGTAGACCGTGCCGCCGATGGTCGCGCTGGGCGTTCCAACCGCCGTGGCGGTGACCGAACCGGAGCCCAGCGCGACGTCGCCCGCGTTGGCCGCCGCCGTCGCGGCATCCCCAACAGCCACGCTGCCCGCCTTGCCGACGGCACCGGCGGTGGAGCCATTGCCCAATGCCACCGATCCTTGGCCGATGGCCTTGTTGCCATTGCCGATGGCGACCGCACCATTGGCCTGGTTGGCGGCGGTGGCCGAGGCCGTGCCGTCGCTGTTGGCGATGTTGTCCGCGCCGCCGACGAACGCGCCGGTGCCGCTCGCAAAGCTCGGGTCGCCGATGGCCACGGCGCCATCGCCGTAGGCAGTGTTGCCGGAGCCGATCGAGACGGCCTTGCCACCAGTGGCGGTGGCGTTGGTGCCGATTGAAACCGCTTGGGCCGAATCCGCCCGGGCGTTGCTGCCGACGGCGATGGTGTTCAGCGCCGAGGCGCTGGACAGACGGCCCACTGCGATCGCCTCCGTCTGGGTCGCGGACGACTCTCCGCCGACGGCGATGGCATTGGTTCCCGCTGCATTGGCGCCTGCGGTCGCGTTGCCGCCCAGCGCCACGGAACCGGTGCCGGTGGCACGCACGGCGGTCGCGGCGGTGGTCCCGCCCGAACCGAGCGCCGTGGCGTTGTCGGCACCCGCGTTGGTCCGCGTACCGATCGAAAGCGCGTCGACGCCGGTCGCGTGGTTTGCAACACCCATGGCGACAGCGCGATCCTGGGATGCCTCCACATCTGTACCGACGGCGATCGCGCCCTGGGCCGTGGCACCTGTTCCTGCAACCGTGCGCGCACCAAGATTGATGGAGTTGATCTGGGAGGCGATCGCCTGGAAGCCAATCGCAATGGCATTGCGGCCGCCTGCGCTGGCGCTGCTGCCTTGCGCGACGGCATCCAGTGCCGAAGCGCTTGCCTGGGTACCGATGGCGATCGCGTTGCCCACGCTCGCTTTCGCGTTCAGGCCGATCGACGTCGTCGCGTTGCTCGCGACGCCAATGCCGGCGTTGGTGCCGATGGCGATGTTGTCGTTGCCGCTGACCAGGTTGCCGGCCGAAGCCTTCAAGGTGGCGTCGTAGGCAACGGTGCTGTCGCCCGCGCCGAGGGCGATGTTGCGCGTTCCCGTGACGCCCGACCCCGCGCCCCGCATCACGCTCGCAATGCCTCCGCCCATGGCGGTGTTCTGTGCGCCGGTGACCAGCGTGCCGGCGGCGATGCCCACTGCGGCCGACCCCGTGTTGGCGGCCGTCGAGCCCGCGCCTGCGCCCTGGCCGACCGCGACTGTGCTGGCTCCGCTTGCAACCGCCTGGGCTCCGAGCGCGACCGAACTATTTCCTTGCGCCCGCGCGCCATTCCCGAAGGCGGTGGCGGCTTCGTCGATTGCCGCTGCCTGGTTTCCCACCGCGACGGCGCGCAGCGCGGTCGCCTGGGACAAGGAACCCACGGCAATGGTGCTGCCGGCGCTCGCGGTCACATCAGTGCCGATACCGATGGCACCGTCAGCCAGCGCACCCGTGGTGGGCCCGGTGCGGGCGCCCAGATAGATGGAATTGACGCCGGAGGTGAAGGCCTGGAAGCCCAGGGAAATCGAATTCTGCGCAGAGCTGAGGGAGTTGTACCCCACTGCGAGGCCCCCGAGTTGCTGGGCTTGCGCAAGAGAACCAAGCGCGGTTGCCCCGATCCCCGAGGCCTTCGATTGCAATCCCATGCAGGAGGCAGTGCTGTTGTACGCATTGAAGGGCGATGCCGAGCAATCGACCGACTGCGCCTGCGCCACGGAAGACCATCCGAGCCCGCCCATCGCGAGCAAGGTCGTCATGAGTCCCGCGCGCCATCGCCCCGAGGAGGGCCGTGCGAGCGCACCGTCTGCGGCGGCTGCCACGCGGCTTGCGCTTTTCTTGCCCCGGGCACAGGTCGTTTCCGACGTCGCAACCCAGGCGCCAAGGGATTCGTTCCATAGAGAGCGGTAAGTCTTGTTCATCAACTCCATCCATCCGTTTGAAAGATCTATCGAACGGTTGAAAACCATTCAGCTCCCTGCTTTTTTCTTGGAATAGCCCCAACAAATAAATCTTAAAAAGAGGATGGAATTAAGCAACTACCGATGTCTCATTTTGGAGTCATAAAGTCGAATTGGAGAAAATTTTCAATTGACCATCATCACTCAATAGTAATACGAAGATACGACTGAATTAATCACTTACATCGTATTTTTTTGCCGACTGATTCAGTTATTTTTCGTAATCATTATTTTGATATCAATGGCAATGAAAAAGTCATTTGTCTTGCTGCAGATTGCCGGTTAGGCGCGCCCGCACGCGCGACGGCCGAATGCAATCGGCTTTCAAATCGAGTTTTTATTAATACCTTGGAATTAATTTCCGTCAGGCCACACATCAATTACCGTGATTGTCTTCGCCCACGAAACAATGACCGGCAATAACCGATGGAATGTAATTCCAACTTATTGATCGAGATCGCCAAAGCGTCACCATCGACTCACGCAATACCCAATTGACCGAACAATAGCCTCCGCTTCGGGTGCATACGCAAAGAGGAAAGAAGAGGATTTCCAGCGTCTATTGCGGCACGCTGCAATTCGAATTCCCCGCAGGCAAACTCGCCGGCTGCTTCGACGGCCGCGGGGTGAGAAGGCGACATCGCGGATCGCCGCGAGCCCGGTCTCGAGGCCGCGGCCTGCCGGCGCCGCCCGCGGGGAGCGGCCGGTTCCCGGCTCAGCTCACTTCGCGAACCGGATCGCGTACTCGCGGAACATCGCGTTGCGCTCGTCGAGCGCCTCCTGCGTGGGCGGCACCATGATCGGGGCGCCTTCGCCAGCGAATGCCTGGCACTGCTCCACATAGGGCCGCAGGCGGTCGTGATAGAGCGGCGATGCCGCCTCCATGTCGCCGCCGGCCTCGGTCCAGGTGTTCGCCAGGAGTTCGGCCGACACCATCGCCAGCGTCGTCCCCATGCCCGACAGCAGCGCGGCGCAATGGCCCGCGTCGCCGATGACGGCGACGTTGCCGCGCGTCCAGCCCGGCATGCGGGTTTGGCTGACCGAATCGAAGTAGAAGCCCCTGGCGCCGGGATCGGCGAAGGCCTCGCGCATCGCGGGCACCTGCCACGCGTCGACGCGGGAGAGGAGCCGGTCGATCAGCCGGCGCTGCGCATCGAGATCGCGGTAGTCGTAGTCGATCTCGGGGCTGGCCGCGAGCATCATTCCCTGCGGGCCGTCGCCCGCATCGCGCACGGCGATCGTGAGGCCCGGCACGTTGAGCATGGCGCGGTGCCACGTCCGGCCGGCCGGAAGATCGACCAGAGCGACGTAGTGGCCGAAGTGCCGAACGTAGTCCTTCTCCGGCCCGAAGGCGAGCCTGCGCACGTTGGAGTGCAGCCCGTCGGCGCCCACGACGAGGTCGTAGCGCGCACGCCGCCCATCCGCGAAGGCGACATCCACGCCGCCCGCGCCACCCATCCCGTCGGCGATCGCCGCGATGGAAGCCTTGAAGCGGAACTCCACCCCGTCGGGTATGGCGTCCAGCAGGATCCGGTTGAGCCGGTCCCGCGTGATCTCGATGTCGTCGTCGGTCTCGTTGGCGAACCAGCGCAGGTCTAGCGTCGCGACCTGCGCTCCCGTGCCGTCGAGCACCGGCGCCGGCTCGATGACGGCGACCTTCTCTTCCTCGATCCTCGCGAGGATGCCCATCCGCTGCGCGGTGGCGAGCGCGCGTCCTCGAACGTCGATGGGTGCGCCGCCGGGACGCAGGCCGTCGGCACGCTCGACGACCGTCACCCGGTGGCCGAGGCGGGCGAACCAGTAGGCCGCCGAGAGGCCAGCCATGCTGGCGCCGGAGATGAGAACGTCCATGGCCTGCTGCTCCTTGCGCCTGTCAAAGCCTGAATTCCCTGGCCATCTGGATCACCGCCTGCTTGTCGAAGGCGTTGATGTCGTCGATCAGTTCGTTGGTGAACAGCCGGTTCGGGTCGCCGAGCTCGCTGGCCAGCTTCGGGTTCTTGCTGCTCTCGGCCGTCATCTCGATGTTGGCCTTCCACTCGGCCACCGACGACGCGCCCATGCGCTGGTCCGGATCGTCGGGCCGGCGCATCCAGCTGTTCCTGCGGTCCTTGAGGATGAAGGCCAGCTCCTTGCGCGCCTCGTCCTCGCTGCGGCCCTTGGGCCGGCTCTCGGGGTAGGTGGCCCAGTGCAGGTCGATCGCCGCGTCGAGGTTCGCGTTCGAGAAGAGCGTCGACTTCGCAATGCCCTGGAACAGCGCCACCAGCGCCTTGCGGTCGTCCTTGAGCAGCCTGCGCGGCACGCACAGCCAGCCCGAGCCCAGCTGCGCGAACTTCGGCGTGAGCGGCACGTAGCGCAGCTTCGTTCCCACCAGCTCGATGCGGGCGGCCGCCGTGTCGAAGGCCACCATCGCGTCCACGCGGTCGTTGTCGATCGCCGCGCCGGCCGGCGCACCGTCGCCGATGGCGATGTATTCGCAGCCGTCGTCCTTCAGCCCCAGTTCGGCCAGCATGATCTTCGTGATGACGATGCCTGTGTCTCCCTGGCTGCGCACGCCGATGCGCTTGCCCGCAAGGTCGGCGGCCGACCTGATCGGGCTGCCGGGCTTCACCACGATCGCGTTCGCATTGCGCGGCAGCCACTTGTAGACGCTCACCAGGTCGAGCGACGGGTCCTTCGCCATCGCGGGCAGCAGGATGCCCGGCACCGCCGGCCCGAAGTCGACGTGGCCGGCGCGCAGGCTCTGCAGCGCCTGCGTCATGCTCGACATGTTGACGTACTCCACGTCCACGCCCTTCGACTTGTAGAAGTTCAGCCTGGGGTGCTGGCCCGCGGTGGTGAAGCACTGCTGCGGATCGTTCACCGCCGCGGTGTTCGCCACCTTCATCACCCTCAGGCCCTGCGCCCATGCCGGGAGGCCGGCTGCAAGGCCGAGGGCGCCGATGCCCAGGCCGAAATCGCGTCGCGTCAACATGGCTCGCTCCTTCTTCATGCGGAAAGAAATACGGGAATGGGGGAATGCAGGAATGCGCGGGTCAGACGTTCACCGTCCGCTGCCGCGAGGCGTCGGCCGGCATCCAGTGCAGCACGCGGCGCTGGATGCGGCGCAGCAGGTCGCTCAGCACGATGCCGATCACCGACAGCACCACGCACACCGCGAAGCTGCCGCCGGTGTCGGCCTGCGCTTCCATCTGCAGGATGAGCACGCCGAGTCCGGCCTGCGCGCCGACGAACTCGCCCACCACCGCGCCGACCACGCTGAAGGCCGCGGCCATGTTCAGCCCCGCGAAGATGTAGGGCAGCGCGCTCGGGAACTTCGCCTTGCGGAAGATCTGCCACTGCGTGGCCGAGAGCGAGCGCAGCAGGTCGATGCGGTCCGGGTCCACCGCCTTGAAGCCCGCGATGCTGGTCACCAGCACCGGGAAGAAGGTGAGCAGGCAGATGATCATCACCTTCGAGCCGATGCCGAAGCCCAGCCACACCACGATGATCGGCGCGACCGCCACCTTGGGCACGCTCTGCAGCGCGGCGACGTAGGGCTCCAGCAGCGCCTCGACCCTCGGCATCTGCGACACCACGATGCCGATCGCAAGGCCCACGCCGCTGCCGATGAGAAAGCCCAGAAGAATCTCCGCCACCGTCACGCCGCCGTGGTACCAGAAGCCGTCCTTGGCCAGGGGCCCGGTAGCGAGGCCGCGCCACAGCGCGACCGCGATGTCGCTCACCGGCGGCACCAGGTGCTGCGGCACCTTGAAGAGCCGCACGGCCCCTTCCCACGACCCGAGCAGCGCGACGAGCAGCAGGATCGACTGCACCCGCGTCGACGCGAGCGGATTGGCGCGGCGACGCGGCTTGGGTTTCGCGGGAGCCGGCGCACGGTCGCCGGATAGCGCAGGGGGGTCGGACTTGGCGAGCATGGCGGTGGTTATCTGATGGCCTCTTTGAATCGAACGGAATCAGTCGAACGAAGCCGCATGCGAGAAGCGCTCGCGGATCGACGCGGACGCGGCGGCGAACGAGGGATGCGACATCACGTCCATCGAGCGCGGACGCGGCAGGTCGACGGGCAGCACGCGCTCGAGCGTGCCGGGGCGCGGCGACATCACGAAGACCCTGTCGCCGAGGAACACCGCCTCGGGAATCGAGTGCGTGATCAGCACCACCGTCTTGCCGCTTTCCATCCAGATGCGCTGCAGCTCGAGGTTCATGCGCTCGCGGGTCATCGCGTCGAGCGCGCCGAAGGGCTCGTCCATCAGCAGGATCTTGGGATCGTGCAGCAACGCCCGCGCGATGGAGGCGCGCTGCTGCATGCCGCCGCTCAGCTGGCGCGGCAGCTTGTGCTCGAAGCCTTCGAGGCGGACCATCTGCAGCAGCTGCATCGCCCGCTCACGCGCCTGCTTCGCCGGAATGCCGAGCACCTCCGCCGGCAGCATCACGTTCTCGAGGACGGTGCGCCAGGGCAGCAGGATCGAGCTCTGGAACACCACGCCCACATCGCGCCGCGTGCCGCGGATCGGCTGGCCGTCGAGCACCACGCGGCCGATGTCGTAGTCGAGCAGGCCCGCGAGGATGCGCAGCAGCGTGCTCTTGCCACAGCCGCTCGGCCCCACGATGGTCACGAAGCTGCCCTGCTCGATGCTGCAGTCGATGTCCTTCAGCGCGAGCACGCCTTCGCTTCCGTCGCCGAAGTGCTTGGAGAGCCCTTCGATGCGGATGTAGTCGGCGCGGCCGCGCGCGCGGTCGTGGTTCGTGCTCATGGCCTGGCTCCTTCGGGTTTCAGGTGGTCTGTGTCAGGTCTTTAGGAAGCGGACGATGTGATGCGCCAGCATCTGCGGCGCCTGCATCGCCGTGACATGGCCGACGCCGGGCAGCAGCACCGCATCGGCGCCGCGGATGCGGCCGGCCATCGAGAGCGTGACGCTCGCCGGCACCACGCGGTCGAGTTCGCCCGCCAGCACCAGCGTGGGCGCGAGGATGTCGGCCACGCCCCTCTCGATGGCGGTCAGCGCCGTCGCCATCCGCCGCGCGGAACGCACCGAGCCGGGCCGCGCGCTCGCGAAAATGCGCCGCAGATCGGGCCTCTGCTGCAGGAAGGCTTCGGGGAAGAACCAGGTCGCCAGTTCCTCCGCCGTGGCCGGCAGTTCGCGGCGCAGTTCGCCCAGGCGCCGCGCGTCGGGACACAGCTCTTCGTACGGCCTCGGCAGCGGCCAGGTGCTGCCCAGCACGAGGCGATCGACCGAACGCGGGTGCATCAGCGCCAGCGCCTGCGCGACCCGGCCGCCGAAGGACGAGCCGAACACATGCGCGCGCCTGAAGCCCAGCGCCTTGATGAGCCGCTGCGCGTCGTCCGCGAGATCAGCGAGCGTCGAAGCGCGCTCCGGCCCTTCGGTCTCGCCGCAGTCGCGCTGGTCGTAGGCGATCACGGTGAAGTGCTTCGACAGAAGCGGCACCAGCGCCGAGAACATCTGCCGCGAGGCTTCCGCGCCGTGCATCAGGAGCAGCGGCGGGCCGTCGCCCTCGCGATCGAAGGCGATGCGCAACTCGCCCGCCTGCACGAAGTGCGTCATGCGGCGCTCCCTTCTTCCTGGTCCATCCAGAAGGTCATCTCGATCTTCAGGCCGCGCGGATCGTGCAGGAAGAGCTGGTGGATCGCCCAGCCGGGAATGGGCGCCTCGGCGAAGGGAACGCCCAGTGCGCGAAGGTGCTCGCGCATCTCGGCCAGCCCGTGCGAGCGGAACGAGATGTGGTCGAGGTGGCCCGTGACGGCCCCGCCCGCATCGCCGGGCCGGTCGGGCGCCGACAGGTGCGCGTAGAGATGCACGATGGGCTGGCCGTCCGCATACAGCCACGCGCCGGGCGCGGGAATCTCCGGCCGCGCGCCGACCGTGAGGCGCATCACGCGCGTGTAGAAATCGACCAGCGGCGGCAGCTCGTCCGGCGTGCAGCGGATGGTGAAGTGGTGCAAGGCGGTCACAGGCATGGCGTCTCCTCGAAGCTGTAGGCGAGCCCGGGCACGGCAGGCACCCACCGCGCGGCGGCGAGCGCCAGCAGCCGAATGCCGAAGAGCTCCTCCGGCAGCCAGCGCTCGCGGGTGCCGAAGACGTTGAAGGTGGCGTAGCAGACCGTGCCCTGCAGCATCGGCACGTTGACCACGCTGCGCAGCCCGTAGGCGCGCATCTGGTCGAAGTCGTCGAAGTTCCGCGCGAGCACCTGCTCGCCCTCGCCCACGAACACGCGCCCCTGCATGAAGAGACGCTCGGTCCACGGCGTGCGCGTCTTGCGCTTCGCGCCGTTGACCGGGAAGGTGCCGGCCTCCGACGAATAGAAGCGGCGCAGCAGGACCTGGCCGGCCGCGTCGCGCCCGGTCGTCACGTTCTGCTGGATGCTGAAGATGCTGCCCGGCGCGATCCGCAGGCGGCAGCCGTCGATCAGGCGCAGCGCCTCTTCGGCGCTTGCCGCCTCGGCCAGGGCGTCCAGGAAGCCGGCCGTGATGCCGGTGGTCTTCGTCGTCATCGGTGCATTGATCGGGTCCATGGGAAAAGTCTAGGACTCGCAATTCACCAAAGTGAAATAATTTCTGATAGCCCGATAACCATGGAGTTATGGCCTTGTCCACTGCCCGCGACCCCGCCGTCGAGCTGCAGCACGCGCTGCTCTCGCGCCTCAAGCTGCGCCAGCTTTCGCTGCTGCAGGCCATCGACCGGCATCGCACGCTCAGCCGCGTCGCCGCCGAGATGCAGCTCAGCCAGCCGGCGATCACCAAGGCGCTGCACGAGGTCGAGGACATCTTCGGCAGCACGCTCTTCGAGCGCTCCAGCAGGGGGCTGGTGCCGACCGCCGCCGGCGACGCGGTGCTGCACTACGCGCGGCGCTGGCTGGCCGAGCTCGAGGCGACCACGCGCGTGCTCACCTCGCTGGAAGCCGGGCGCAGCGGTCGCCTGCGGCTGGGCCTCACGCAGCAGGTGCCGCAGCAGCTCATGTCGGCCGCGCTCACGCATCTGCTCGACCGCTCGCCGCGCATCTCGGTGATGGTGCGCGAAGGCACGACCGACGAGCTGGTCGCCGGCCTCGTCGCGCGCGAACTCGACTGCGCCATCGGCCGCTCCTACGACGGCGACGCGAGCGGGCTGGTGCAGGAAGCGATCCACGAGCAGGAGCCCTGCCTCGTGGTGGGCGCGAAGAACGTCAAGCGCCTCTCGCGCGGGCCGCTGGACTGGGCGCGCCTCGCGCAGCTCGACTGGATCCTGCCGCCGCCCAACACGCCCATGCGCCGGACCTACAACGCGATCTTCGTCGGCGCGGGCGTCCAGCCGCCGCTGCCCATCCTGGAGACCACCGCGATCCGCAGCATCGAGACGGTGCTGCGCCAGGAGCCCAACGCCGTCACCATCTTCGCGCGCGACGTGCTGGCCGGCATGGAGCCCGCGGGCCACTGGGCCGCGCTGCCCTACCGGCTGAGCTGGAACCTGCCGCCGGTGAGCTTCTTCACGCTGAAGGAACTCGAGACGCACCCCACGGTGCGATCGCTGCGCGGCGCCGTGGTCGAGACGGCGCGGCGCATGAAGCGCTCCGCCGGCTAAGCCCTGTCAGGCCGAGGGCCGGGCCAGCGTCGCCAGCTTCTTCCTGGCCGCCTGCAGCAGCCCGCCCTTCTCGACGGGCAGCTGCGCCTTGGTGTCCCCGAGCGCGATGATCTCGTGCGCGCTGCCCGCGGCGAGCTTCGGGGCCAGCGGATCGCGCGGCGACATGCCGTCGAGCCTGCCGTGCGGAACCACGTGCACCTTGAGGTGGCGCCCCATGCTCTTCGACAGCTTCTGGCAGGCCGCCGCCATCGCGGCCTCGTCCGGCACGAGCTGACCATGCACGACGAGCAGCTCCACGGTGCCCTGCGCGTCCTCGCCGAGCACGAAGGCGCGCACGACCGAGTCCTTGAACCTGGAGCGCAGCATGGAACGGATCGGCTCCGCCACGGCGAACGACTTGAACGCGATGCGCCGCAGCTCGTCGTGGAAGACGAAGGAGCGATCGACCTGCAGGGTCTCGGCCTGCTCGGCCTTCGCCGCCTGCCGCTTCACGATGCCGCTCTTGACGAGATGCTCCACGGTGAGCGCCGCATCGGCCTCGCCGAGCTTCGAGCGCCGCGCAAGGTCGCTGGTCGGGAGTTGCTGATCGGGTGCCGCGTACAGGATCGCGAGGAGCTTCTGCACTTCGGGAGAAAAAAGGAAATCCGCGGCACTCATCCTTGGCTTGCTGCTGGGGCAAAAAAGCCCGCATTATCCGGCGGCGACTTGCGCTTCATCGTGTCGATTTGCGTCCTGCATTCGCGGGCCGATCCGCGCCCCGGCTGCTTGCCCGCGGCACCTGCCCCAGCGCCGGTTTCAGGAGCGGCGCGTGGCTGCCGAGAAAGTCCCACAGCGCAGCCGCCACGGGGCCGTGCGGCCTGTCGCGCAGCCGCGCGGCGACGAGGTCCTCGACGATGCCCGGGAAGTGCCGCCCCGCGATGGACTGCAGCCGCCCGTCCTTCAGCTCGGGCTCGACGAGAAAGCGCGGCAGGTGGCCCCAGGCCATGCCGTTCGCGATGAGCTCCTTCTTCATCAGCATGTCGGGCACCGAGCATTGCGGCGCGCCTTCGACCACGTAGTGCTGCGTCTCGGGCGCGCGGCGGGCGGAGTCCCGGATCACGCATTGGGTGAAGCGCTGCATCTGCTGCGGCGTGATCGACGCCGTGACCGGGAACGGCAGGAAGCCCGCGGCCACGACCGGCGCCATCGCCACCTTGCCGAGATCGAGCCAGTCGAAGCGCACGTCGCTCTTGGCGACCCGGTGCACGATGAGATCGGCCTCGCCGTCGAGCAGGCGCTCCCACGGCCCGGTCACGGATTCGAACTGCAGGTGCAGCCGCGTCTGCGGCCACGCGCCGAAGAAGCGGCCCAGCAGCTGCAGCACGGGCGCCAGCGGACACAGGTCGCCGAGCACGACGCGCAGCTCGGCCTCCTGCCCCATGGCCAGCTGCTCGGCGTAGGTCTTCAGGTCGCCCGCCTCCCGAAGCAGCGATTCCGCCTTGCGATGCAGCGCGCGGCCCGCGTCCGTGGGCTTCACGCGGTAGCCGGAGCGGTCCAGCAGCGCGATGCCCAGCTGCTGCTCCAGCTTGGCCACCGAGGCGATCACGGAAGGGTGCGTGCGGTGCAGCCGCTGCGCCGCGGCCTGGAAACCGCCGTGGCGCAGGACGGCGTCGAAGCACTGCAGGTCGTGGAGCGTGAAGGTCGATGACATCGTTGGATATTCGTACAAGGATGGTCTGAACTTTGTAGTATCCGCCGCGCGGGTGCCTGCCTACGATGAAGCCATCGTCAAACTCATCGCAAGGCCACCCGGCATGGACTCGAACCTTTCCTTCTTCACCACCGGCGACGGCGTTTCCGTTGCCTATCGCTTCGACGGGGACGCCGGCCTGCCGGTGCTGCTGCTGTCGAACTCCATCGGAACCGACCTGCACATGTGGGACGCGCAGGTGCCGCGGCTCGCGCGCCACTTCCGCGTGCTGCGCTACGACGCCCGCGGCCACGGCGCGTCCGGCGCACCGGCCATGCCCTACTCGCTGGACCGGCTCGGGCGCGACGTCGTCGAGCTGCTCGACGCGCTGGGGCTGGAACGCGTGCACGTGCTCGGGCTGTCCCTCGGCGGCATCGTCGCCCAGTGGCTGGGCGTGCACGTGCCCGAGCGCGTCGACCGGCTGGTGCTGTCGAACACCGCCGCCTGGCTGGGCCCGGCCGGCCAGTGGGACCAGGCCATCGCCGGGCTGATGGCCGCGCCCGACATGACGGCCACGGCCGAAACGTTCCTGCGCAACTGGTTTCCCGCCCGCATGCTGGAGGCCCGCGGCGCCACCATCGAGGCGTTCCACCGGACGCTGCTGCGCACGCCCAGGGAAGGCATCGCCGGCAGCTGGGCCGCCGTGCGCGACGCCGACCTGCGCAGGACGCTGCGCCTCATCGAGAGCCCCACGCTGGTCATTGCGGGCGAGCACGACACCGTGACCTCGGCCCGCCATGGCGAGGAGCTCGCGGCGGGCATTCCCGGGGCACGCTTCGAACTGCTGCCGGTGGTGCACCTGTCGAACGTCGAGCAGGGCGATCGCTTCGTCGAGCTGGTGCTGGAGTTCCTGGGCGCCGGTGCGGCTGCGCGCAAGGAGCCCGTTGCGCAAGCCGGCTGAAGGCCGCCGGCAATGAAAAAAGGCCTGCTCCCGGAAGAGCAGGCCTTCAGCGACTGGTCCGGTCGACCGGCTTCAGAACGGAATGTCGTCGTCCATATCGTCGAAGCCCGACGACGACTTGGCCGGTGCTTGGCGCGGAGCCGGCGCCGGAGCGCGCGGTGCAGCAGCAGGTGCGCGCGGGGCGTAGCCGCCACCACCGCCGCCGCCGCCTTGCGAGTAACCGCCGCCGCCACCGCCGCCGTAGCCGTCGTCATCGCTCGGGCCCGACGGGCCGCCCTGGCCCTGGCGGCTGCCCAGCATCTGCATCTGGTCTGCGCGGATCTCGGTGGTGTACTTTTCGATGCCGTCCTTGTCGGTCCACTTGCGCGTGCGCAGGCTTCCCTCGACATACACCTGCGAGCCCTTGCGCAGGTACTGGCCGGCGATTTCGGCCAGGCGGCCGTTGAAGACGATGCGGTGCCACTCGGTGGCTTCGCGCATTTCGCCGCTTTGCTTGTCCTTCCAGCGATCGGTGGTGGCCACTGTGACGTTCGCGACCTGGTCGCCGCTCGGGAATGTACGCATCTCGGGGTCGCGCCCCAGATTGCCGACGACGATGACTTTATTGACCGATGCCATATGCACTGCCCCTGATAAGTAGATGGAGGAGAAGGTTGAGAAGAACCCTCGATTGTGCCCCAAGGCGGCTGCCCGCAATCCCCTGCGGTGCCAGAATGGCCCGCACCGATGAACCGCGAACCCGACTTTTTCGAGCATCTGCGCGCCGAGCTGTCCAGCGGGCGCGTCTGGCTCGACCGCGCGATCGTGCTGGGCTACGCCATCGCGGCGGGCCTCTTCGTGGTGGGTTTCACGCTGGCCAGCGACTGGGTCTTCGGCCAGTTCCACCGTTTCTACCGCGCCTGGCCCTGGGCCTTGCTGCTGACCACGCCGCTGATCACGGCCGGCATCGTCTGGTTCACGCTGCGCTTCTTTCCGGGCGCGGGCGGCTCGGGCATTCCCCAGATCAAGGCCGCCCTGCACCCGGCCCTGCCCGGCGAGCGGCGCTTCGTGTTCGCCTCGCTGCGGCTGACGGTCGCGAAGATCGGGCTGGGCGTGGCCGGCTTCGCGGCGGGCCTGTCGATCGGGCGCGAGGGCCCTTCGGTGCAGGTGGCGGCGGGCGTGATGCAGCATGCGCGGCGCTGGCTCTCGCCCAACACGGCCATCGACGGGCGCGCGCTGCTGGTGGCGGGGGGCGCGGCCGGCATCGCGGCGGCCTTCAATGCGCCGCTGGCGGGTGTGGTGTTCGCCATCGAGGAGCTGTCGGGGCGGCTCGAGGCGCGCTCCAGCGGGCTGATCATCACGGCCATCGTGCTGGCGGGCCTGGTGGCGGTCTCGGCCTTCGGCAACGTCAGCTATTTCGGCGTGATCCGCGTGCCGCGGCTGGGCTGGGACGTGCTCGGGCCCGGCCTGCTGGTCACGCTGCTCAGCGGCGCCGCGGGCGGGCTGTTCGCGCGGCTGCTGATCGCCTCGCTCACCGGCACGGCCGGGCGCTTCAATCGCTGGCGCGCGCGCTTTCCGGTGCGCTTCGCGGCCGTCGGCGGGCTGGCTGTGGCCGTCATCGGGCTGGTCACGGGCGGCGTCACCTTCGGAGCGGGCTCGGAGGCGGTCAAGCAGATGCTGCAGGGGCATGACGAGCTCACGCCGCTGTACACGGTGCTCAAGTTCGTCGCCACATGGCTCACGGCGTGGTGCGGGGTGCCGGGCGGGATCTTCGCGCCGTCGCTGTCCATCGGCGCCGGCATCGGCGACGCGGTGGCCCGGCTCGCCAGCAGCGAGCAGGGGCCGGCGCTCATCGCCATGGGCATGGCCGGCTTCCTGGCGGCGGTGACGCAGGCGCCGCTCACCGCCTTCATCATCGTGATGGAGATGGTCGACGGCCACTCGATGGTGCTGAGCCTGATGGCCGCCGCGATGCTGGCCAGCCTGGTCTCGCGCATGATCAGCCGGCCGCTTTACGACACGCTGGCCGAGCACATGGTGGGCAAGGCAATCAGCACCTCCACCGGCACCGAAGCGGTGCACCCGCCGCCGGCAGAAACCCCGAAGTCCGAACCGCCGGTTCCCTCAGGCTCGCCATGAAATCGTGGGCGGTCTATCATGTCCGGTTGCCCTCGGACGATCGCCTGCCTTGAATTCAAAAGCCACCGCACCCACCGCCCGCAGCACCCGCGCCGCCCGCACCACCAGCGGCGCAGCCGACGCGGAAAGCGCTCGCGACGCGGAACTCGAACGCAACACCTACCTCGGCGCAGTGCTGGCGCAGCAGCGCATCAGCATCCGCGGCGCGCGCACGCACAACCTGAAGAACGTCGATCTCGACATCCCGCGCAACAAGCTGGTGGTCATCACCGGTTTGTCGGGCTCGGGCAAGTCGAGCCTGGCCTTCGACACGCTGTATGCCGAAGGGCAGCGGCGCTACGTCGAGAGCCTCTCGGCCTATGCGCGGCAGTTCCTGCAGCTCATGGACAAGCCCGACGTCGACGTGATCGAGGGCCTCTCGCCCGCGATCAGCATCGAGCAGAAGGCCACCAGCCACAACCCGCGCTCCACCGTGGGCACGGTGACCGAGATCCACGACTACCTGCGCCTGCTCTACGCGCGCGCCGGCACGCCCTATCTGCCCCGAGCACCACCTGCCGCTGCAGGCGCAGACCGTGTCGCAAATGGTCGATGCGGTGCTGGCCATTCCCGACGAGCCGCGCCTGATGATCCTGGCGCCCGTGGCACGCGAGAAGAAGGGCGAGTTCGTCGAGCTCTTCGCCGAGATGCAGGCCGCCGGCTACGTGCGCTTCCGCGTCGACGGCCAGATCTACGAATACAACGACCTGCCCAAGCTCAAGAAGACCGAGAAGCACGACATCGACGTCGTCATCGACCGCCTTCGCGCGCGCCCCGACATGCAGCAGCGCCTGGCCGAGAGCTTCGAAGCCGCGCTGCGCCTGGCCGAAAGCCGCGCGATCGCGCTGGAGCTGGGAGCCGAGGGTGCTCCCGACAAGGAGCACCTGTTCAACGCCAAGTTCGCCTGCCCGATCTGCCACTACTCGCTGTCGGAGCTGGAGCCGCGCCTCTTTTCGTTCAACTCGCCCGTGGGCGCGTGCCCGACCTGCGACGGCCTTGGAAGCCGCGAGGTGTTCGATCCGGCGCGCGTAGTGGCCTTCCCCTCGCTGTCGCTGGCCAGCGGCGCCATCAAGGGCTGGGACCGCCGCAACGGCTACTACTTCAGCATGATCGAGAGCGTCGCCAAGCACTACAAGTTCGACGTCGACGCGCCCTTCGAATCGCTGCCGGCCTCGGTGCAGCAGGTGCTGCTGCACGGCTCGGCCGCCGAGGAGATCAAGTTCAACTACACCATGGAGTCGGGCAACTTCGCGGGCAAGAAGCTCACGAAGAAGCATCCCTTCGAGGGGATCATCCCGAACATGACGCGGCGCTACCGCGAGACCGACTCGGTGATGGTGCGAGAAGACCTCGCGCGCTTCCGCAACATGCAGCCCTGCCCCGACTGCGGCGGCTCGCGCCTTCGCCCCGAGGCACGCAACGTGTTCCTGGTCGACGAGAGCGCATCCGACAACGGCGCCGAGCGCCCGCGCATGGCGATCTTCGAGCTCAGCCGCCTCACGCTGCGCGACTCGCTCGGCTGGTTCGAAAAACTCAAGCTGCGCGGCGCCAAGGCCGAGATCGCCGACAAGGTGGTGCGCGAGATCGGCCTGCGCCTGAAGTTCCTGAACGACGTGGGCCTGAACTACCTGAGCCTGGACCGCAGCGCCGAGACGCTGTCGGGCGGCGAGGCGCAACGCATCCGGCTGGCCTCGCAGATCGGCTCCGGCCTCACCGGCGTGATGTACGTGCTCGACGAGCCCAGCATCGGCCTGCACCAGCGCGACAACGACCGGCTCATCGGCACGCTGAAGCACCTGCGCGACATCGGCAACAGCGTGATCGTGGTCGAGCACGACGAGGACATGATCCACGCCGCCGACCACGTGATCGACATGGGCCCCGGCGCCGGCGTGCACGGCGGCCGCGTGATGGCGCAGGGCACGTACGCCGAGGTTTCGTCCAACCCCGACTCGCTCACCGGCCAGTACCTCTCGGGCGCGCGCAAGATCGAGGTGCCGAAGCACCGCACCGCGTGGCTTCCATCGACGAAGCAGCCCGCCTTCCATGAAGGCAGGAAGCCCCCTCGCTTTCCGCCGAGCCCCGCCGCCGAGCGCCGCGCCGCGCGCGAGGCTGCGCACCTCGCCACGCAGACCGACCTGCAGGAGATCCGCGTGGTCGGCGCCACCGGCAACAACCTGAAGAACGTGAGCGTGGCCTTTCCCGTCGGCCTGCTGACCTGCGTGACGGGCGTGTCGGGCTCGGGCAAGTCCACGCTGGTGAACGACACGCTCTACAGCGCCGTCGCGCGCACGCTGTACCGCGCGCACGAAGAGCCCGCCGCGCACGAGTCGGTGGAAGGCATCGAGTACTTCGACAAGGTCATCAACGTCGACCAGAGCCCCATCGGCCGCACGCCGCGCAGCAACCCGGCCACCTACACGGGCCTGTTCACGCCCATCCGCGAGCTGATGGCCGAGACCAACACCGCGCGCGAGCGCGGCTACGGGCCGGGGCGCTTCAGCTTCAACGTGGCGGGCGGGCGCTGCGAGGCCTGCCAGGGCGACGGCGTGGTGAAGGTCGAGATGCACTTCCTGCCCGACGTGTACGTGCCCTGCGAGGTCTGCCACGGCCAGCGCTACAACCGCGAGACGCTCGAAGTGCTCTACAAGGGCAAGAACATCGCGCAGATCCTGGAGATGACCGTCGAGGCCGCGCACGATTTCCTGCGAGCCGTACCGACCATCGAACGCAAGCTGCGCACATTGCTCGACGTGGGCCTGAGCTACATCAAGCTGGGCCAGTCGGCCACCACGCTGTCCGGCGGCGAGGCGCAGCGCGTGAAGCTCGCGCTGGAACTCAGCAAGCGCGACACCGGCCGCACGCTCTACATCCTCGACGAGCCGACCACCGGCCTGCACTTCGCAGACATCGAGCTGCTGCTGAAGGTGCTGCACCAACTGCGCGACGCGGGCAACACCATCGTCGTCATCGAGCACAACCTCGACGTCATCAAGACCGCCGACTGGCTGATCGACATGGGCCCCGAAGGGGGTGCCGGCGGCGGCACGGTGGTGGGCCAGGGCACGCCCGAGGACATCGCGGCGAACGAGGCGAGCCATACGGGGCGGTATCTGAAGCGGCTGCTGGCGAGCTGATCGACGGGCGCATTCGCTCGCGTCCGATCGTCAATCCCCCAACAAGCCTCTCTGACCGTTCTCGAACCACGCTGAATCGAAGCCATCCGCCAACAGGATCGGCTTGACGACGCTGGTGCCGGCGTCGTTCAGCCTGCGCAAGTACTTCACAAGCGTTTGAGCGTCTTCCGTGAGGATGTGCGTCAGCGATTCGCAGATCGCCTGGGCGATCAGCTTGATGTCGTCCTTCACGGCGCTTCGGTCATCACCGCTATCCCGCTGCAGATCGCGCATGAGCAACCCGGCGGTCATTGCATGGTCGATGTTGAACGGAAGCACCTCGAAATTGCGCAGGGGCAGATCGGTCACCGCCTGCTTGACCTGGAACTCCGATGCCGCAATGGCCGAAAGGTAGAGCGGAACACCACGCTTCAAGGCTTCTCGCAAATAGCTGACCGCAGCTCGATGATGAGCACGGGCCGGATCAGCCAGGGAGATCAGGTAGCTCGTGTCGAGCAGGATCGCGCTCACTCCTTGCCTCCACGGAGTTCGTCGATCCATGCTCCAGCGTCAGGCACGTCGCGCCAGGCCTTGGCTCCTCGCTGGGTCAGGCGCTCGAGGTCCTTCTCGTTGAATCGGCTTTCGTGCTCGACGAACTCCAGCAGTCTTGCGCCTCGATACTCGCGCGTTCTGACGTTGTACTCGGCAACGATCCGAACCATGGCCGGTTTGTAGAGCCGATTGACCTTCTCGTCGCGCAGCATTTCACGCGCTGCATCGACAAGCAATATCTTGCCGTCCGGAAGACGAATATGGGCATTCGGTTTCGACTGTCCGCCCATGTCTTCGATCTCGCCACGCACATAGCGTTCGACACGCACCCACTGGTCGGCATCGTCGGCGTGAAAATCGGACTCGGCACTGATCACGATGGCAGCAGGCAGAAAACCCGCTCCGATGCTCACGCGCCAGCGACGGCCACCGCGCGCATTCTTCTGCCACCTCTCGATCACCGCGCGCCGCTTCGGACCGATGTCATCCATCTCCTGACTGTGAGCGAGCTTGCGCAGGTCGTTCAACAGAATTGGATTGGCTATGGGTGCCGTCCGGATGGCGAAAGAACCCTTCTTGATGGAAACATCGAGCGCACTTGTATCGATGTCGTTGCCATCGCCCCGGAGAAATTCGTCCACATCCTTCGCAAAGTTGCGGAGTATGGACAGGGGCATACGGTCGGGCGAGATTTCATATCCCGCCGACTCGTCATGCAACGCTATAAGCAACTCTTGCGCTTCCATCCGGGCATTTTAGGTTCCGAAGCCGTTTCCTCGTAGAGGTACTTGCGAGCATCGATCCATCGCAGGCACGAATGCACAGGCCGCGCCACAATCGCGCCCCATGCCTTCCTTCACCCCGCGCCAGTTCGTCATCCTCGTTCTCCTGACCCTCGCATGGGGCTTCAACTGGCCGGTGATGAAGCTCGGCGTGGCCGACTATCCGCCGCTGAGCTTTCGCGCGATCTCGATCTGGCTCGGCCTGCCGGTGCTGGCGCTCGCGCTGGTGTGGCTCAAGGTGCCGTTCCGCGTGCCGCGCAGCGCGTGGCCCGAGTTGCTGTGGCTGGGCGCCACCAACATGTTCGTCTGGCACGCCTGCATCATCCTCGCGGTGAAGGCGCTGTCGGGCGGGCGCGCGGCGATCCTGGGCTACACGATGCCGGTGTTCTCGGCCGTCATCGGCGCGCTGCTGTTCTCCGCCACGCTCACGCGGCGCGCCTGGCTGGGCGTGGGCGCCTGCGCGGTCGGCGTGGGGCTGCTGCTGTGGCACGAGCTCACGAACCTGTCGGGCCGGCCCGGCTACGTGGCGCTCGCGCTGGTCGCGGCAGCCACATGGGCGCTGGGCACGCAGCTGCTGCGCCACACGCGCATCGGCCTGCCGACGCTCACGCTCTCGTTCTGGATGACCGCGATGACGGCCGTGGTGATGACGGCGCTCTCTCTGCTCTTCGAGCGCGAGCAGCTCTACTGGCCGGGCCGCGTGGCATGGGGGTCGATCCTCTACAACGCGGTGCTGATCTTCGGCTTCGCGCATGCCGCGTGGTTCTACCTTGCGCGCGGCCTGCCGCCGATCGCATCGACGTTGAGCGTGATGTTCATCCCGGTGCTCGGCGTCTTCAGCGGCGCGGTGTGGCTCAGCGAGGCCGTGCACTGGCAGGACTGGGTGGCGGTGGCGCTGATGATGGTGTCCATCGCCTCGGTGCTCTGGCCCTCTAAGGTGGCCAGGGGCTGAACGCAGAACTTCAGGTCGTCGTCTGCACGTGCAGGCGGCTCGTCTTGCAGCGGTGCAGCGCGCGGTAGTGCTCCAGCGGCCGGCCGTTGGCGCCGTAGGCGATCGATTCGATGCGCAGCAGCGGCTCGGGCTGCGGCAGGTTGAGGAGGTCGCAGGTCTCGGCGTCGGGCAGCACGGCGTCGATCCAGCGTTCGGCGCGCACCAGGCGCAGGCCGTACTGGCGGCGCAGCACGTCGTAGAGCGAGCGGTCGTCCAGGCGCGTGCGGTGCAGGCCCGGCGCGAGGTCGGCGGGCACCACGGTTTCCACCAGCAGGCGCAGTTCGCCGTCGACGCTGCGCAGGCGCTTGAGCGCCACCACCTGCGTGTCGTCGGTCAGGCCGAGCGAGGCCGCTTCCTGCTCGGTGGGCGCGCGCAGTTCCTGCGTGAGGATCTGCGTGCGCACCGAGCGGCCCTTGCGTTCCATCTCGTCGGAGAAGCCGAGCACGGTGGAGACGAAGTCTTCGTCGCGCTCGCGGGCCGACACGAAGGCGCCGCGGCCCTTGATCTTGTAGATGAGGTTGTTGCGCACCAGGTCGGCCAGCGCCTCGCGCACCACGATGCGCGAGATGCCGAACTGCTCGCCCAGTTCGGCCTCGGACGGCAGCTTGGCGCCAATGGGCAGCACGCCCTGCAGGATCTGCATGCGAAGCGCGTCGCGGAACTGGGCCCACAGCGGGGACTCGGAGTCGCGGTCGAGCACGGTCGAAATTTCGGTCGGAGAGTTCACGTCGAAGCTTGGCCCAGGGCCTGAGGAGTCATCAATGATGCATCGAAAGATGCAGGCGCATCGGCGGCCACCGGCGAAAGCCGCACGCCGTGGCGCTCGCGCAGCGCGGTGGCGCAGGCGTGCAGCTCGGCATGCTGCTGCGCCGCGTCCCAGCCCAGCGCATCGGCCGCGATGCCCGCGATCTCGGCCAACGCGGCATCGGTGACGAGGCCGCGGATGGCCAGCAGCGTGCGCCGGATCACGAGATCGTCGAGGTGCACCACGCCGGTCTCGAGGCAGAGGTACGAAAGCTCGGCCACCGAATAGCCCGGCGCATGGCGCAGCGGCATGTCTCCGGACGCGGCGAGCCGCTGGGCCAGCGGCAGCGCCTTCGATCCGTAGCGCTTCAGCAGCACCTGCGCGCGCGTGCGGCTCATGCCCGATGCGGCGACCAGGCGATCGAGAAAACGCTCGACGGCCTGCGCATCCACCGGCAGCTCGGCACCGCCGCCTATCGGCAGCATGTCCGTCGACGCCGTGCGCGGACGGCCCAGCTGCTTCAGCACTTCGTTCGTGGCCTCCTCGGCGAGGGCGCGGAAGGTGGTCCACTTGCCGCCGACCAGGCCGACGACCGGAATGTCGCGCGTGGCGCTGGGCGGATCGAGCACCACCGAGTGGTCGCGCGATATCTGCCCCGGCTTGTCGGCATCGGAGCGCGCAAGGGGCCGCACGCCGACGTAGGTGTAGACCACGTCGCCGCGGCCGAAGCGCAGGTTGGGGAACACCTCGGCCAGCACTTCGAGCAGGTAGTCGACCTCCTCGGGCTCGGTCTCGATCCTGTCGGGATCGTCCACGGGGATGTCGGTGGAGCCCACCAGCACGCGGTCGAGGAAGGGATAGACGATGCACACGCGCCCGTCCACCGCCTCGAAGTAGGCCATGCGGCCCTGCAGCGCATCGCGCAGCGCGGGATGGTCGAGCACGAGGTGCGAGCCCTTGGTGCCCATCACGCGCGGGCCGGCGCCGCCGAGCACTGCCGTGCTGCGGTCCAGCCACGCGCCGCTGGCGTTGACCACGGTGTCGGCCGTCACGCGCACCAGCGCGCCGGTGATCTCGTCGCGCAGCGTGATGATGTTGCCCGCGCAGCCCATCACGCGGCAGTAGTTCGGCCGCGGCCGAGCGCGGCTGGTCGCGGCAGGCGTCGCCGATGAGTTCGAGGATGAGCCACTCGGGGTGGCTGATCCATGCGTCGAAGAAGGTGGCCGTCCAGCGCACCGCGGAGCGGAACAGGCTGCGGTCGCCCGGCGGCACGCGGCTGATGCGGTGGTTGGGCATCACGCGCTGGCGGCGGCCCAGCAGGTCGTACAGGCGAAGGCCCGCGGCCACCGCGAGCAGGCCGCGCGTTCGCTGCGGCGGCTTGCGGCCGAAGAACTTCAGCGCGCTGCTCATCAGCCCGCCGAAGAAGCTCGACAGCGGCACCACCGTCTTCAGCGGCTGCACCAGGTGCGGCGCGTTGCGCAGCAGCAGGTTGCGCTCGCGCGTGGCCTCGGCCACCAGCGAGAAGCTGCCGTTCTCCAGGTAGCGCAGGCCGCCGTGGATCATGCGCGAGGGCGCGCTGCTGGCGCCCGCGCTGAAGTCGCCCTTGTCGACGATGAGGCAATCGACGCGCTGCAGGCACAAGTCGCGGAACACGCCCACGCCGTTGATGCCGGCGCCGATGATGACGGTGGAGAAATGACGGTCGGCCAGCGATGCGGGGCGCACGAAGGGCAGTTGCCACGCGCTCATCGGGCACCTCCCGCCAGATGGGAAAACACAGGAGACATGGTGTCGATCAGTTCGTTGAAGCCGGCGTTGAAGTCGGCATGGGCGCGCGCCAGGGCGGCGTCGGGTTCCACGGTGTCGCAGGGCGCGAGCAGCGGGCTGCCCTGCTCCGCACGGTCGAAGCCCTGCGACATGGCGGCGTAGATGGCGGCGCCCCGCGCGCCGGTCTCGTCGTCGGCGCAGCGCTCGACCGGATGGCCGAGCAGGCCCGCGAGCAGGCGCACGAGGCGCGTGTCGCTCGCGCCGCCGCCGAGCACGGTGCATGCGGACACCGGCAGCCCGCAGGCCGCGAGCCGCGCGAGGTGGCGCGCATGCAGTGCCGCGACCGCATCGACCACCGCGCGCGCCATGTCACCGCGCGTGTGGTGGCTCTTGAGGCCGACGAAGCCCGCCGTCACGCCACCGCCGCCGTTCACGAAGGGCAGGAAGCGCAGGCCGCCTGCGCCCAGCGGCACCGACATCGCGAGGTCGACCACCGCGCGCGAATCGGGCAAGCCCAGCACACCGGCCAGCCACGCGATGTTGGCCATCGACGAGGGGCTGTTCTCCATGTAGAGCCGCTTGTCCTCGCGGCCGAAATTCACGACGGCGGCCACCGCGGGCTTGGGCTCGATCACCGGGCCGATGACGGCGTTGACGCACCAGGTGCCGAAGACCGACACCGCGCGCGAGCGCCCTTCGGCGCAGATCGCGGTCATCGAGGCGAGCAGGTCGATGGCGCCCATCGCCACCGGAATGCCCGCTGGCAGGCCGCACAGCGCGGCTTCGGAAGACCGCAGCCTGCCGACGAGTTCGCCGCTGCGCACCAGCGGACCGAAGACGTGCGGGCCGAGATCGGCGATGCCTGAAGCATCGAATGCCGCCTGCGACCACGTGCCCGTGGCGATCGACACCAGCCCCGCCGTGCTCGCGTCGCTGGCGTCGGTGGCGATCTCGCCCGTCAGCAGGAAGCCGAGGTAGTCCTTCGCGAACATCAGCCGGCGCACCGCACCGCGCTGCACGGCGTCGGTGCCCAGCAGCTCGGCGGCGATCACCGTGGGCTGGCCGGGCCAGGGCTGACAGCCCACGTCGGCGAAGAGCGCCGGGCCGTGGCCGAGCGCCAGGGAGCGGGCGCGCGCGTCGGCGCGCTGGTCGGTGGAGGCGACTGCCCGTCCGCCCACAAGCTCGTTGCGCGTGTCGAGCGCATACAGCCCCGCGCCGTGGCCGGTGCAGCCGATGGCGCGGACCTCCGACACGCGGTCTCCGAGTTGATGGGCGACGTCGCGCAGCACGTGGGTCAATGCCGCGCGGATGGCCGCGGCCCCCACTTCGCATCCCCCTCCGGGCAGCCGGTCGTGCGGCAATGGCATTCGTGACAGGGCGACGCTGCGGCCGTTCCCGGCTTCGAGGGCCAGGGCTTTCAGGCTGCTCGATCCCATGTCGATGCCGATCAGTATGTTTGGCTTCATGTCATAACAGCTTCGGCTGAATAAAAGCGGCCTGCCAGTAGCGTTTCCCCTAGTTATCCCTCCAAATGGCCAGCGCGTACATTCTATCCTGTCATAACAACTGATGTGACAAAGAGGTTCAGAGAGCTGCCCTGAAAAGCGGCATCCACAAGCTGTGCACCCAACGTGAGGAGACAAAGAATGAGGCGTAATTTCCTGAAGTCCGCCGCCGCAGCCGGCATCGGCCTGGCCGGCGCGAGCGCGTTCGCGCAGCAGCAGGCGGCTGCCCCCGCGGCCGGCGGCGGCCTGCGCGGCAACCCCAGCGACGTCTACGTGATGAACGTGATGGTGTCGGGGGTCGAGTACTGGTTTCCGGTCTACGAAATGATGAAGCAGCTCGGCCGCACGCTGGGCGTTCGCACCCGCTACACCGGCACGCCCGAGTACGACGTGAACAAGCAGCTCGCGTCCTTCGAGCAGGAGCTGGCGCGCAAGCCGGCCGGCATCCTGCTGCACCCGATGAACCCCGACCCGTTCATCGAGCCGATCAACCGCGCCGCGGCGATGGGCATCCCGGTCGTCACCTTCGCGGCCGACTCGCCCAACTCCAAGCGCACGTCCTTCGTCACTTCAGACAACGACCGCGAAGGCAACCAGGCGGCCGACGCCATCGCCGCATCGCTGGGCGGCAAGGGCGAATACGCGGTGCTGGAGAACCCCGGCCAGGACAACCACGACCGCCGCATCACGGCTTTCGTCAACCGCATGAAGGCCAAGCACCCGGGCATGAAGCTGGTCGGCCGCGCCGCCAGCAACCAGGACCCGAACAAGGCCTACCAGGCGGTGCTGAGTCTCGCGCAGGCCAACCCGAACCTGGGCGCCCTCTTCATGCCCGAGGCCAACTCGGCCCTCGGCGCGGCGCAGGCCAAGGTGGAGACCAAGAAGAACATCAAGGTGATGTGCTGCGACGTGAACGCCAAGATCCTCGACATGATCAAGTCGGGCGACGTGTTCGGCGCTATCAACCCCAACCAGGGCATGCAGGGCTACATGGGCATGATGATGCTGTTCCTGGCCAAGAACCCCGGGCTCATCGACCCGATGAACGACGCCAAGCGCAACGGCACGAACCCCATGTCGGTGCCCTTCCTGGACAACGGCCTGTCGGTGGTCAGCAAGGCCAACGCCGACGACTTCTACTGGGACAAGTACCTCGCCCGCCGCGGCACCAAGGGAATCGGCGAGTGAACGCAGTGAGCGCATTGCTCGAACTGCGCGGCATCAGCAAGCGCTTCGGCGCTTCGCGCGCGCTCACGGACGTGGACTTCTCGCTGCGCCGCGGCGAGATCCACGCCCTTTGCGGCGAGAACGGCGCGGGCAAGTCCACGCTGATGAACATCATCGACGGCATCCACCAGCCGGACGAGGGCACCATCTCGCTGGACGGCCAGGCGGTGGCCATCGACGGCCCCGCGCACGCGATGCGCCTGGGCATCGGCCTGGTCCACCAGGAGATCGCCCTGTGCGGCGACGCCACGGTGGCCGAGAACATCTTCATGCCCGAGATCAATGCCGGCAGGAGCGCGTGGATGAACTACGCGAGCCTGAACGAACGCGCCGCCAAGGTGCTGCGGCGGCTGGGGCAGGACATCGACCCCGCCGCGCTGGTGAAGGACCTGAGCATCTCCACGCAGCAGCTCATCGAGATCGCCAAGGCGCTCACGCTCGACTGCAAGGTACTGATCCTCGACGAGCCTACCGCCGCGCTCACCGACAACGAATCGGCCGCGCTCTTCAGGGTGCTGCACGACCTGAAGGCGCAGGGCATCGGCATCATCTACATCAGCCACCGCATGGCGGAGATCTTCGCGAACTGCGACAGCGTCACCGTGCTGCGCGACGGGCGCAACGTGCACACCGGCCCGCTGGCCGAGCTCGATGCCGACGGCCTGGTGCGCCGCATGGTCGGGCGCGACCTGGGCAACTACTACCCGCCCAAGCAGGAAGAGCCGGCATCGGGCGAACACGTGCTGGAAGTGACCGACATCGCCGACGGCGAGCGCGTGCACGGCGTGTCGTTCAGGCTGAAGCGCGGCGAGATCCTCGGCATCGCGGGCCTGATGGGCGCGGGCCGCAGCGAACTCGCGGAAACCATCTGCGGCCTGCGCACCGCGCGCGGCGGCAGCGTGCGGCTGCGCGGCAGGCCGCTCACGATCCGAAAGTACAGCGACGCGCTGCGCGAAGGCATTGCCTACCTCAGCGAGGACCGCAAGGCGGCGGGCGTGTACCTGGAGCTGCCGATCGCGCAGAACATAGCGTCGATGGCGCTCGCGCGCGTGAGTTCGCGCTTCGGCCTGCTGCAGCGCGCCGCCGAGCACAAGCTGGCCGTGAGCCTCGGCGCGCGGCTCAAGCTCAAGTCGGACGGCGTGGACATCGACGTGGCGAGCCTGTCGGGCGGCAACCAGCAGAAGGTGGCCATCGCCAAGCTGCTGGCCACCAACCCGTCGGTGCTGCTGATGGACGAACCCACGCGCGGCGTGGACGTGGGCGCCAAGTCGGAGATCCACCACATCCTGCGCGACCTGGCCAGCCAGGGCGTGGGCGTGATCGTGATCTCCTCGGAGCTGCCCGAGATCATCGGCCTGTGCGACCGCGCGCTGGTGATCCGCGACGGCAGGCTCGCCGGCGAGGTGCAGGACAAGGACATGACGGAAGAGGCCCTGCTGCGGCTGGCCTCGGGACTTTGCGAAGAGGAAGCGACAGCATGAATTACCCAGCACAACTCGATGCGGGGGCCGCCCCTGGCCTCCAGCCACGCCAGTCGGGAGGAGATCCCGGAAAACCCGCCAGCAGGCTCGCCAGCATGCGCGAGCTGGGCCTGTTGATCATCATCGCCGCGCTGTGCGTGGGCATGAGCTTCGCATCGCCCTACTTCCTCACCTGGGACAACGTGCGCGCGATGCTGCTGTCGTTCTCCATCGAGGGGATCGTGGTGGTCGGCATGACCATCCTGCTGATCGTCGGCGGCATCGACCTGTCGGTGGGCTCGGTGGTGTGCTTCGCGATGGTGGTCACCGGCAAGCTCTTCCTGATGGGCTTCGATCCGTGGACGGCGGGGCTCATCGCCATTGCGGCCAGCGCCATGATCGGCGCGATGATCGGCGGCTGCGTCACGCGCATCGGGCTGAATCATTTCATCGCCTCGCTGGCCTTCATGGTGATCGTGCGCGGCCTGTGTCTGGCGCTCACGCAGGGCACGCCGCAGTCGCTGTTCTCGCTGCCGGCCGAGTTCAAGTTCATCGGCCAGGGCACGCTCTTCGGCGTGCCGGCGGTGATCCTGATCTTCCTGGCGATCGTGGTGGTGAGCGACTTCGTGCTGCGCCGCTCCTCGCTGCTGCGCCGCGTGTTCTACACCGGCAGCAACGAGAAGGCAGCGCTCTACTCCGGCATTCGCGTGGGCCACGTCAAGTTCTGGGTCACGGTGCTGTGCGCCGCATCGGCCGGGCTCGCGGGCGTGATCTACACCGCGCGCTTCGGCGCCGCCACGCCCACCTTCGGCGTGGGCATGGAGCTCAACGTGATCGCCGCGGCGGTGATCGGCGGCGCCAGCCTCAAGGGCGGCTCGGGCACGGTGCTCGGCGCGGTGCTGGGCCTGGCGCTGCTGTCGGTGGTGACCAGCTCGCTGATCCTGCTGGACGTGTCGCCTTACTGGCAGGACGTGATCAAGGGCCTGATCCTGCTCGCGGCCGTGACCATCGACCACCTCATGAACACGAGAAAGACCAAGCGATGAGCAGCATCAATGCATCGAACATGAAGAAGACCGTTCTCGGCCCCTCGGGCATCGAATGCTCGGCCATCGGCCTGGGCACCTGGGCCATGGGTGGATGGATGTGGGGCGGCGGCGACAACGCGGCCGCCGTGCTCGCCATCCAGGCCTCGCTGGACGCGGGCGTGAACCTGATCGACACCGCGCCGGCCTACGGCCTGGGCCGTTCGGAGAGCATCGTGGGCACCGCGCTCAAGGGCCGCCGCCACGAGGCGGTTATCGCCACCAAGTGCGGTCTGGTGTGGCACACCCAACAGGGAACGCACTTCTTCGAAGAAGACGGCCACCCGGTGTACCGCTACCTCGGGCGCGAGTCGATCTTCCATGAAGCCGAAGAGAGCCTGAAGCGCCTGCAGACCGACTACATCGACCTCTACATCACGCACTGGCAGGACGCCACCACGCCCGTGGCCGAGACCATGGACGCGCTGCTCGAACTCAAGAAGCAGGGAAAGATCCGCGCCATCGGCGTGAGCAACGTGAGCCCCGAGACGCTGGCCGAGTACCTGCGCTATGGCCCGGTCGATGCCGCGCAGGAGCGCTACAGCCTGATCGACCGCGAGATCGAACAGACGCTGGTGCCGCTGTGCACGGAGAACAACGTGGCGGTGCTGGGCTACTCCTCGCTCGCGCTGGGCCTGCTCGCCGGCCCCATCGACCCCGAGCGCAAGTTCACCGGCGACGACCAGCGCGCCACCAACCCGCGCTTCAGTGCCGAGAACCGCGCGAAGCTCAAGGCGTTCTTCGAGGAGCTGGAGCCGCTGCGCACGCAGCTCGAATGCTCCTTCGGCCAACTGATGATCGCCTGGACGCTGGCACGCGGCAGCGTGTCGGTGGCGCTGTGCGGTGCGCGCGCGAGCAAGCAGGCGATCGAGAACGCGGGCGCCGGCTCGGTGCGGCTGCACGACGCCGCGCTGGAGCTGATCGACGCGGCCGCCGGCAGGCACCTGAACTCGCTGGCCTGAGGCTCTTTTTTTCTGTCACACATCAACAAGCAAGGACTTCTTTCCGTATGTCGAAGGACAAGACCGCACGCCTGAACCGGCTGCTCAACAACGGGCGCTGCCTGGACATCGCGCTCGACCACGGCGTGTGCAACGAGCCCAGCTTCCTCGAAGGCCTCGAAGACATGCCCGCGGTGATGGACCGCCTCGTGGTCGCGCGCCCCGACGCGATCCAGCTCAACTACGGCCAGTCGGACCTGCTGCAGGACCGCCCGGGCCGCGACAAGCCGGCCCTCGTGATGCGCATCGACATGGGCAACCCCTACAACGCCACGCGCCACCGCGTGATGTGGGCCGTGCTGCAGAACGAGCACGACCCGGTGCTGCCGGCAGTGCAGCAGGACGCCGCCTGCGTGGTGGTCAATCTCTTCATGCTGCCCGACGAACCCGACCTGTTCCGCCAATGCGTGCAGAACATCGCGCGCGTGCGCGCCGACTGCGACCGCTACGGCATGCCGCTGATGATCGAGCCGCTGGTGATGCAGGCGCCCTCGGCCGGCAGCCGCTACTCGGTGGACGGCGACGCCGAGAAGATCGTCACGCTCGTGCGCCTCGCGCGCGACATGGGCGCCGACATCGTCAAGGCCGACCCCACCACCGACCCCAAGGACTTCCACCGCGTGGTGCAGGCCGCGCGCTGCCCCGTGCTCGTGCGCGGCGGCGGCCGCGAGGATCTGCAGCAGGTGTTCGCGCGCTCGCGCGTACTGATGGACGAAGGCGCCGTCGGCATGGTGTACGGGCGCAACGTCTACCAGCACGGCAATCCGTCGGCGGTGGTGGACGCGCTGATGGCCATGATCCACCGCGGCGCCAGCGCCAAGGAGGCATGGGACATCTACGAATCGGGTGGCGCGAAATGACATGACGAAGACGCGCCCTCTCTAGGAGGGAAAAAAGAAGGAAGAGAGCTCACGGCGGGCGGCGGATGCGTCGCCCGCCGGGGTGCGTCCTGCGCGCGCGTTTTCTGCCACGCGCGCAGGCAGGCAAGGAAGAGACGAGAGAGACAAGCGACAAGAGCAACACGGAGTTAGTTGGCCGAGAAGAAAACGGTTCCCCTGCGGACTTCAAACAACCTGGAGGCGACGATGAAAATCCGGTATTACTTGATGGCGTTCCTGCTGCCGTTCGTCACGCTGCTGACGCACGCGGCAATCACCGGGGTTAGTCCGATGACGACCCTGAACAACATGGCGACGGCAATGGCCGAAGCCGTGGCCGACCCGCTGCCGCTGCAGGGGCCGGGCCTTGGCAATCTCACCTACACCTCGGCCGAGCTGTTCAAGCCCGTGTCGATGATCACCAGCGCCGCGCATCCGCTGGACCCGGCGCACAGCAGCGCCTACGAGTCGCGCGAGGTGCCCGCCACCTACCCGGGCCGCAAGGACTACGGCATGAACGCCGGCATCATGGTCAACGGCTACTTCCTCACCTCCTTCGCGCCGGACAGCGGCCTCGGCCCGGGCGGCTTCCTGCTGTACGACATCTCGAACCCGCGCCAGATCAAGCTCGTGAAGAAGATCTACGAGCCCGAGGGCCGCACGCAGGAGTTCCGCGAGACGCACTCCTTCGGCACCGCGAAGATCGGCGGCAAGACCTACGTGGTGCTGCCCAGCATCAACGGCGTCGAGTTCTGGGACTTTACCGACGTCAACGACATCAAGCAGGTCAAGAAGCTCGCGCTGCCCGGCGTCAACGGCGGCGACTACGAGAACGTGGCCTGGCAGCTCTGGTGGCAGGCGCCCTACCTGTACGTGGCCTCGGCGGGCCGCGGCATCTTCATCGTCGACGCCACCGACCCCGTGAACGCGGTGGTGGCGAACCGCGGCGCCAACAAGCCCAATCCGGTGCCCACGGGCGAGCTCGGCGGCTTCCGCGTCGGCCCGATCTTCACCATCGGCAACCACATGGTGCTGACCTCGATGGACAACACCGCCGGCTTCTCCAGCCTCGACATCTCCGATCCGCTCAACCCCAAGGTGCTGGACGCCATCGGATCGAACCCCAACTACTACGCCACCTGCTTCGACGGCAAGACCCTGCACGCATCGGCGCGCGGCGGCGGCGCGAAGATGTACAGCTACGACCTGAGCGACCGCTCCAAGTTCGTGGCCGAGGACAACCGCCTCGTCATCGACGAGCAGCTCTACTGCGCCACGCAGGACAACTACGTCATCCAAGGCGCGCAGACCTACATCCACAAGGTCGACGTGAGCAATCCGCTGAACCACGTCGAGGTGGGCCGCGGCAGCATCCTGCGCGAGGACGACCCGAACTTCTCGCACTCCGACAACGGCCAGGTCGCCGCCTTCGGCAACCTGATCTTCGTGGGCAACGACCACGGCTCCGGCAGCGGCTTCGTGGTGCACCAGGTCGACCCCGACACCACCAAGCCGGAAGTGCGGCAAGTCTCGCCCGCCAACAACGCGAAGCAGCAGGCGCTGACCTCGCGCATCGGCCTGGGCATGAGCGACAGCATCCGGTCCGAGAGCGTGAACTCCAACACCTTCATCGTGCGCCCGGTGGGCGGCAACACGCTGGCGGGCACCTACAGCGTGCAGCTGGGCATCATCAACTTCCACCCCGCGCAGCCGCTGCAGCCGGGCACCAGCTACGAGGTGTTCCTGCCGGCCAACGGCGTGAAGGACTATGCGGGCAACGCCATCGGCGCGGACTACAAGTCGGTGTTCCACACCGGCAACGCCGCCGAGATCGGCCTGATGCACTACTGGACGCTGGCGGGCAACCTCTCCGACCAGATCAGCGCCAACAACGGCACGCCCGCCACCGGCGACGCCTTCGAGAGCATCGGCCTGAACTTCGCGAACCGCACGGCCGGCGTGACGCTGAAGAGCGACACCGTGGCCACCGTGCTCGGCGGCAGCGCCTCGGTGAGCTTCTACATGAAGACCACGCAGGCCGGCGGCGCCAACTCCTGGACGGCACCCGGCATCTTCGGCCGCGACCAGCCTGCCGGCGCCGACGACGTGTTCTGGGGCTGGCTCGACAACGGCGGGCGCATCAAGCTCTCGGTGGGCAACGACGCCGGCACCGCCTCCACCGCGGCGGTGAACGACGGCACCTGGCACCACGTCGTGATGACGCGCGATGCCGCCTCCGGCGCGCAGGCCCTGTACGTCGACGGCGCGAAGACCACCTCCACCGGCCCCACCGGCAACAAGGGCCTGTCGAACAAGTTCGCGCTGCTGGGCCAGATCCAGGGCAACGCGGCGCTCTTCAAGGGCACGCTGGCGGAAGTGCGCGTCTACGGCCGCGTGCTGAGCGACACCGACGTGAGCACGCTGCGCAGCCAGGCCGTCATCGGCGACCCCGGCATCGGCGGCGGTCCGAAGCTGGTCAACGGCCAGCTGGTGTTCAACCCGGCCACGCTGGGCAGCAGCGGCGCGCAGTACCGCTGGAACTTCGGCGACGGCACGCAGACGGCCTACTCGAACCAGGCGAACTACAGCTACACCTACACGCGCCCCGGCCATTTCACGGTGACGCTCACGGTGAAGGACGCCAACGGCCGCGAGACCTTCTACACCTACAACCTCACGGTGATCATGCCGGTGACGCCGAATGCGCCGACGCACAGCACCAACATCGCGGGCGACGCCAACTCGGTGTACTCGGTGAACCCCGACAGCGGCACGGTCGCCGCCATCGACTCGCAGAGCCTGGTCAAGCGCTGGGAAGTGCGCGTGGGCGACGAGCCGAAGACGCTGGCCGTGGGCCCCGACGGACGCATCTGGGTCACGGTGCAGGGCGAGGACAAGCTGGTGGTGCTCAACGCCGCCGACGGCAGCCTCTCGGCCACCGTGCCGCTGGCCTACGGCAGCGGCCCCTACGGCGTGGCCTTCACGCCCGACGGCACCAAGGGCCTGCTGACGATGGAAAGCAAGTCGGTGCTGATGAGCTTCAACCCGAGCAACGGCACCACCACCGGCGCGGTCGCGCTCGACGGCGCGCTGCGCGGCATCGCGGTCGAGTCGGGCTCGCAGGTGGCCTACGTCACGCGCTTCAAGTCGAAAATGACGGGCGGCCAGCTGCACAAAGTGAACCTGCAGAGCATGAGCGCCATGAGCACCATCGCGCTGCCGGTGGACACCACCACCATCGACACCGAGAACCGTGCGCGCGGCGTGGCCAACTACCTGAGCCAGGTGGTGATCTCGCCCGACGGCGCCCGTGCCGTGCTGCCCTCGAAGAAGGACAACATCGTGCGCGGCAAATTCCGCGACGGCAACAACCTGGTGCACGACCAGACGGTGCGCTCCATCCTGTCGCAGGTCAACCTGCAGACGGCGGCGGAAGTGTTCGGCGAGCAGATCGACTTCGACGACCGGGCACCGGCGCGTGCGGCGCTCTTCTCCCCCTCGGGCGACTACCTGTTCGTCGCGCAGATGGAAGGCAACCGCGTGGCCATCGTCGATCCGTACAGCCGCGCGGTACGCGGCGAGATCAACGCCAGCAGCGCGCCGCACGGCCTGTACCTCGATGCGGTGCGCAAGCGCCTCTTCGTCAACAACTTCCTGGCGCGCTCGGTGACGGTGCACGACGTGGCGACAGTGCTGTCGTCGGAGACCAATGTGCCGACCTTCCTGCAGACCGTGTCGACGGTGGCCGCGGAACCCATGTCGGCAGCGGCGCTGCGCGGCAAGCAGGTGTTCTACAACGCATCGGACCGCCGCATGAGCAAGGACAACTACATCTCCTGCGCGAGTTGCCACGCGGACGGCGGCGACGACGGCATGGTGTGGGACTTCACCCAGCGCGGCGAGGGCCTGCGCCGCACCATCAGCCTGCAGGGCCGGCGCGGCCTGGGCCACGGCAAGCTGCACTGGACGGCCAACTTCGACGAGGTGCAGGACTTCGAGAACGACATCCGCAACGAGTTCGGCGGCACCGGCTTCCTGACGAATGCGGACTTCGCGGCCACCTCCGACCCGCTGGGCGCGCCCAAGGCCGGCAAGAGCCCTCAGCTCGACGACCTCGCGGCCTACCTGAGCTCGCTGACCAAGTACATGCGCAGCCCGGCGCGTGCGGCGGACGGCAGCCTCAGCGTGGACGCGGCGCGCGGCCAGACCGTGTTCAACACGGCGCAGTGCGCGACCTGCCACACCGGCGCCACCTTCCGCGACGGCGTGCGGCATGACGTGGGCACGATCCAGGCATCCTCGGGCAAGGGCCTTAACCAGCCGCTGGCGGGCGTGGGCTTCGACACGCCGACGCTGCTGGGCACCTGGAACACCACCGCGTTCTTCCACAACGGCCAGGCGGCAACGCTGCAGGACGTTCTCACCGGCGGCCACGGCAACGCCTCCAGCCTGCCGGCCAACGACGTGGTGGCCCTGCGCGAATACGTGCGCTCGCTCGACAACGACCCGACGCCGGTGGTCTCGCGCATCCGCTCGAACCACAGCAACCTGTGCGTGAACGTCAAGGGCGCCTCGACCGCGAGCGGCGCGACGGTGGTGCAGTGGCCGTGCGGCAACGCCGGCAACGAGCGCTTCACCATGACGCAGACCGGCGACGGCTTCGTGCAGTTCAAGGTCGAGCACAGCGGCCTGTGCCTGGCGCAGAGCGGCACCGCGACGACCAACGCCGCGGTGGTGCAGCTGGCCTGCTCGGCCGGCAACACCACGCAGTGGAGCCTGGTCGGCTCGACCCTGCGCAACCGGGCCTCGGGCTCGTGCCTGGACGTGCCGAACAACGCGACGACGCAGGACACGGCGCTGATCACCTGGACCTGCAACGGGGGCAACAACCAGAACTGGACGCAGCTTCAGTAAACCCCCAGGCTTCGCGCACTTCGTGTCGCTGCGCCAACCCCCTTGCAGGGGGCAACACCTGCGGCCCGGCGAAGCCGGTTCCGGCGGTGTTCCACGAAGGAGCCGCCCGTTTTCACGGGCGGCTTTTTTTTCCGTGACGCCGTATCGGCTGCGCACCGGCCATGACCTCTCACGTCATGGACCGTGCGCAGGCGCTCTGGGAAAGTACGTCCATCGAGGAAGCAACCAGTGCCTCGATTCACCAACCAACCAGGAGAAAACACATGACCGGCTTCAACATCCTTCCCCTCGCAGTGGCCCTGCTGATCGGCGTCGCCGCCCTCGGCTCGTGCCTGGGCATCGGGCTGGTCGGCCAGAAGTTCCTGGAGAGCACCGCGCGCCAGCCTGAGCTGGTCGACACGCTGCAGACCAAGTTCTTCCTGGTGGCGGGCGTGACCGACGGCGCGTTCATCATCGCCACCGGCATCGGCCTGTGGTTCGCGACCGCCAACCCCTTCGGCTGAGCAGGAACAGGACGGCGCTTTGGCACCATTCGTGCTAGCACTGTTGACACCAAATTGTTTACAGCTAAAGTATTTAGCTATCAACGGTTTGATGTCGCCGGTGCCGCATGGGGCGGTGCCGGTGCGTTGTCTGCATCCTTCCCGCCGGAGAATCCATGCGCCACCTGCCCCCGAAGTCGCCCGCGCTGCCGCGCACCCTGCTCTCGCTGCTGCTTTGCGGCTCGGCCCTCGCTGCCGCGGTGTCCGCCACCGCCGCCCCCGTCAAGGTGGGCCTGGCCCTCGACATCTCCGGGCCTTTCGCGGCATTGGGCGCCGAGGCGCGCGACGGCTTCGCGCTCGGCATCAAGCAGCTGGGCGGCAAGCTCGGCGGGCAGGACGTCGAGTTCTTGCAGGCCGACATGGCCGGCAGCCCCGACCAGGCCAAGCAGCTGGTCGACCGCATGATCCAGCGCGACAAGATCGACCTTTTCAGCGGCCCCATCGGCTCCAACGTGGCGCTGGCCGTGGGCCCGACGCTCTTCAACGCCAAGGTGCCGTACCTCTCGGCCAACGCCGGCCCGAGCCAGTTCGCGGGCGCGCAGTGCAATGCCTACTTCTTCGGCACCGCCTACCAGAACGACCAGTTCCACGAGGCCGCCGGCAAGTTCGCGCAGGACCGTGCCTTCAAGAAGATCGTGCTGATCGCTCCCAACTACCCGGCCGGCAAGGACGCGCTGGGCGGCTTCAAGCGCCAGTTCAAGGGCCAGGTGGCCGACGAGCTCTACACCAAGCTCGGCCAGATCGACTACGCGGCCGAACTCGCACAGCTGCGCGCGGCCAAGCCGGACTCGATCTACTTCTTCCTGCCCGGCGCGATGGGCATCAACTTCATCAAGCAGTTCGTGGGCGCGGGCCTGTCGAAGGACATCACGCTCGTGACCAGCGGCTTCTCGGCCGACGAGGACGTGATCGGCGCCGTGGGCGAGCCCATGCTCGGCCTGTTCAACACCTCGCACTGGGCGCACGACCTCGACAACGCCGCCAACAAGGCCTTCGTGGCCGCGTTCCGCAAGGAATACAACGGCCGCTACCCGTCGGTGTACGCGGCGCAGGCCTATGACGCGATCCTCGCGATGGACGCCGCCGTGAAGCAGGCCGGCGGCAACGCGCAGAACCGCGAGGCCGTGGTGGCCGCGCTGAAGAAGGCCAACTACGCATCGACGCGCGGCAGCTTCAAGTACGCGAACAACCACTATCCCATCGAGAACTTCTACCTGCGCGTGATCGGCAAGGACGCGCAGGGCAAGGTCACGAACAAGCTGATCAACACGGTGCTGACCAACTACGGCGACAGCTACGCCGAGAAGTGCGGGCTGAAGTAACCCCCCAGGCTTCGCGGCACTTCGTGTCCGCTTCTCCTCCCCCCTGCCGGGGGCAACACCTGAGGCCCGGCAAAGCCGGTTCCTCGGTGTTTCTCGAATGACAACGCGGGCACACCTGTTGGTTCTTCTATGAGTGGAATTCTTGTTCTCGAGCAGCTGCTCAACGGCCTCGGCTACGGGCTGATGCTGTTCCTGCTGGCTGCTGGGCTCACGCTGGTGTTCGGCATCATGGATGTGCTGAACCTCGCGCACGGCTCGCTCTTCATGGCCGGCGCCTACGTGGCGGCCGAGGCGCACACGCGCACCGGCTCGTTCGCGGCGGCGATCGTCATCGCGGTGGCGGTCACGGTGGTGGTGGCGCTGCTGCTCGAGGTGCTGCTGATGCGGCGGCTCTACACGCGCGATCATCTCGCGCAGGTGCTCGCCACCTTCGGCGTGATCCTGGTGGCCGACGACATCGTGAAGATGGCCTGGGGCCCCTCGCCGGTGATGGCGCCAACGCCCGCCGCGCTCTCGGGCCCGATCGACCTGGTGGAGGGCCTACCCTACCCGGCCTATCGCCTCGTGATCCTCGTCGGCGGCCTGCTGGTTGCGCTGGCGCTGTACCTGCTGGTGAACCACACGCGCATTGGCATGCGTGTGCGCGCGGGCGCCTCCGACCGGCCCATGGCCGAGCTGATGGGCGTGCGCGTGGGCCGCATCTTCAACGGCGTGTTCCTGCTCGGCGCGGCGCTGGCCGCGCTGGCGGGCGCACTGATGGGGCCCATCGTCGCGGTGCAGGTCGGCATGGGCGAGGCCATCCTGATCCCGGCGCTCGTGGTGCTGGTGATCGGCGGCATCGGTTCGGTGCGCGGCGCCTTCGTGGCCGCACTGCTCGTGGGCGTGGTCGACACCGTGGGCCGCGCCTTCGTGCCGATGCTGCTGCGCGCCACGCTGCCGCCGGCAACCGCGGCCGACCTGGGCCCGCTGTTCGCCGAGGTCGCGATGTACGCGCTGATGGTAGTGGTCCTCATCTTCCGGCCCTCGGGGCTCTTCTCAGCACGGTCATGAAGACATCCTCAAGCTACATCGGCCTCGGGCTGCTCCTCGTGCTGCTCGCGGCGTTTCCGCTGGTCGCGCCCATCTTCGGGCTCGAGTTCTACATCGGCTTCGTGCGGCGCGTGCTCATTGTGGCGCTGGCGGCCGCGAGCCTCAACTTCATCCTCGGCTTCGGCGGCATGGTGGCGCTGGGGCACGCGGGCTTCATCGGCGTGGGGGCGTACACGATGGTGGCGCTCAGCGACGCGGGCGTGATGTCGGGCTGGATCATGTGGCCCGCCGCGGCGCTGGTGGCCGGCCTCGTCGCTGCGCTGATCGGCACGGTGGCGCTGCGCACGCGCGGCGTGTACTTCATCATGACCACGCTGGCCTTCGCGCAGATGCTGTACTTCGTGGTGGTGTCGCTGCGCCGCTATGGCGGCGACGACGGCTACACGCTGATGTCGCGGCCCACGCTGCTACCGGAGCTGGACCTGGGCAACGAAGCCAACTTCTACTGGGTGGTGCTGGCCATCGTGGCGCTCGCGCTGTGGTGGCTGCACCGCGCGACGCGTTCGCGCTTCGGCCATGCGCTGATGGGCATCCGCGACAACGAGACGCGCATGCGGGCGCTGGGCTATCCGGTGTTCCGGCTGCAGCTGGTGGCCTTCGCCATCGCGGGCGCCATCGCGGGGCTGGCCGGCGCCTTGCTCGCGGGCGGCAACGGCTTCGTGAGCCCGGCGACGATGCACTGGACGCAGTCGGCCACGCTGCTGGTGATGGTGGTCATCGGCGGGCTCGGGCGCAGCTGGGGCGGGCCGGTGGGCGCCGTCGTCTGGCTGGTGCTCGAGGAGGCCCTGAAGCAGCACACGGAGCATTGGCACATGCCGCTGGGGCTGTTGCTGATCGCCGTGGCGCTGTGGGCGCCTAAAGGCCTTGCCGCCCTGTACAGGCGACGCCTGCCCCTCACCCCGACCCTCTCCCCGCAGGGGCCAGGGAGCAAAGCACCATGAGCCTTTTCAGAATCGAAGGGTTGGTCAAGCGCTTCGGCGGACTGCTGGCGACCGACCATGTGAGCCTCACCGTGGAGCGCGGCGAAGTGCATGCGCTGATCGGGCCGAACGGCGCCGGCAAGACCACGCTGGTGAACCTGATCACCGGCCTGCTGAAGGCCGATGCCGGCCGCATCCTGCTCGACGAGGCCGATATCACCAGGCTGAAGGACCACCAGCGCGTGGCCGCCGGCATGTCGCGCTGCTTCCAGGTGACGCGCGTGTTCCCGAAGGAGACCGTGCACGACAACCTGATGCTCGCAGCGCAGGCCCATGCAGGCAGCAGCCTGCGCTTCATGGCGCCGCGCGCGAAGGAGCGCGACCTTGTCGATCGCGCGATGGCGCTGGCCGACCGCGTCGGCCTCGGCGCCGAGCGCGCACGCATCGCGGGCACTCTGCCGCACGGCGCGCAGCGTGCGCTCGACGTGGCGCTGGCGCTCGCGGCCGAACCCAAGCTTCTGCTGCTCGACGAGCCGATGGCCGGCATGGGCCCCGATGAATCGGCGCGCATGGTGGAACTCATCGAATCGCTGCGCGCGTCGATGGCCATCCTGCTGATCGAGCACGACATGGACGCGGTGTTCCGCCTCGCCAACCGGCTCACGGTGCTGGTGCAAGGCAAGGTGCTGATGAGCGGCACCGCCGACGAAGTGCGGGGCCACCCCGACGTGCAGGCCGTCTACCTCGGCACCGAAGCAGAGGGGCATACATGACTCGCCCCCCAGGCTGCGCGCACTGCGTGTGGCTTCGCCAACCCCCTTCCGGGGGCAACACCTGCGGCCCGGCAAAGCCGGCTCCGCGGTGTTCCACGAATCGGAAACACCCACCTCGTACTTCAGAGTGCGACGAGGTACTGAGATGCTGCTCGAAGCGAAATCCATCGAAGCCGGCTACGGCGCAAGCCAGGTGCTGTTCGGCATTGACCTCGACATCCGCCCCGGCGAAGTGCTCGCGCTGCTCGGTCGCAACGGCATGGGCAAGAGCACCCTTCTGAAGGTGCTGACGGGCACGCTCCCGCCGATGCGCGGCAGCGTGCACTTCGGCGGCGCTGCCATCGGTGGCCACAAGCCCGACGCCATCGCTCGGCGCGGCGTGGCCATCGTGCCCGAGGGCCGGCACGTGTTTCCGAACCTCAGCGTCGACGAGCACCTGCGCGCCTTCGCAAGGCCACGTCCCGGCAGCGCGCCGCGCTGGACCCTCGATGCGCTCTACGGCCTGTTCCCCCGCCTGTCCGAACGCAAGGCCAACGCAGGCAACCAGCTCTCGGGCGGCGAGCAGCAGATGCTGGCCATCGCACGCGCGCTGTCGACGCATCCGCGCCTGCTGATCCTCGACGAAGCCACCGAAGGCCTAGCCCCGGTGATCCGCGAGGAGATATGGAACTGCATCGCCACGCTCAAGGCGGAGGGCGAGGCGATCCTGGTAGTCGACAAGTACGTGCAGCGCCTGCTGCCGCTGGCCAACCGCCATGTGATCCTCGAACGCGGACGCGTGGTTTGGCAGGGCGACTCGGCAGCGCTGAATGCCGACCGGTCGCTGTGGACGCGTTACCTGGGCGTGTAGAAGAAGATTCGCCGCCGGTTCACGGCTGCTGCGGCCGGCGCGCCAGGAAGTAGACCCAGGCCTCGTCGTTGCGGCCGACGCGCTCCATCTCCCAGCAGGGATGCAGCCCGGCCGCCACGAGCGCCGCGGCGAACCGGTCCTTCTTCCAGCACACCGTGTGGTAGTCGCCGTTCTTCTCGCCTTCGCCGACGCGCATGGACACCAGGAAGACGCCGCCGGGCCTAAGGGCATCGAACACCTTGCGCAGCACCGGGGCGACCTGCGCGCGATCGACGTGGATCAGCACGCACATCGCGAGGACCGCGTCGTAGGGCCCGCCCAGCGCATCGGTGACGACGTCGAGCAGCTCGCCCTTCTTGCCCCGCTGCGCCTGCAGATCGAGAAAGGCCTGCGCGGCATCGGTGCGACGGACCACGCCGCCCAGGGACTCGACGAAGTCGGCGTCCCGCCCCGGGCCGGAGCCGATCTCGAGCACGCTGCCGCCGGCGGGCACGTACTCCATCATCCGCCGCATCGAATCCGCGATCTCGGGCTGCAGCGGATGCTCCGCCACGATCGCGTTGTACTCGCGGGCATGCGCGTCGTAGGACTGGATGGTGCGGCGCGCGTTCTCCAGCGCCTGTGCGGGGATCTTCATGGAGGCCTCACACCGATCGCGTGATGCCGCCGTCCACGCGCAGGTTCTGGCCAGTGATGTAGCCCGCGCCTTCCGACGCCAGGAAGCCGATGACGGCCGCGATCTCGCTGCTCCTGCCGTAGCGGCCCATCGGAATGCGCGAACGGAACTCGGCCTTCTCGGGCAGGCTGTCGATGAAACCGGGCAGCACATTGTTCATGCGCACGTTCTTCGCGGCGTAGGTGTCGGCGAAGAGCTTGGTGAAGGCCGCGAGGCCTGCGCGGAACACGCCCGAGGTGGGGAACACGGGGTCGGGCTCGAAGGCCGCGAAGGTGGAGATGTTGATGATCGCGCCGCCGCCTTGCTGCACCATCAGCGGCGCGACGAGCCGCGCGGGGCGCACCGCGCTCAGCAGGTAGACATCCATGCCGCGGTGCCAGTCCTCGTCGGTGATGTCGAGGATGGGCGCGCGCGGCCCGTGCCCTGCACTGTTGACAAGCACGTCGACGCGGCCCCACTGGGCCACGACCTTGTCGACTAGGCGCTTGATGTCGTCGTTCGACTGGTTGGAGCCGGTCACGCCGATGCCGCCGAGTTCGGCGGCCAGCGCCTCGCCCTTGCCCGAGGACGACAGGATGGCCACGCGGAAGCCGTCGTCCGCGAGCTTGCGTGCCGCGGCGGCGCCCATGCCGCTGCCGCCAGCGGTGACGATGGCTACTTTCTTGTTTTCTTCGGAAGACATGCTTGGTTCCTTGGTTCGTTCATGCGGAGCCTCGCATTTAGCCAAGGAATCGCTTCCGCTGCCAAGCGGGGATTTGCATTCCGGTTCGGGCGCGTGCGAATGGCACCGGGTACTCCCCTCCGCGAATGTCCCCCGGGCCTGCGGCCCTCCTCCTTTATTTCGCTGCGGGGAGCACCCGGTGCCATTCGCACATGGACGCTCTGCTCATGCCGGCGGTTCGACCGCAGTGCCCATCGATCACGCCGATGGGGTGCCTTGCGCAGCGAAATAAAGGAGGAGGCCGCAGGCCGGGGGACATTCGCGGAGCGAGGTACCCCGTCGGCGTGATCGCGCCCGAAAAGAATCGAACGGAAATTAGGCTACAGGCAAGGTCGCCTGCATCGAAGCCCGCTGGTTGAACGCCTTGAACCACTTCGCGCTGTTCGGCGCCTCGGCGCGCCAGTCGACGGAAGGAAAGCGGAAGTCCATGTAGCCCAGCGCGCAGCCGAAGGCGATGGTGCCGATGTCGACGCGGTCGCCGAAGGAAGGCGCGGCGGCCTCCAGCCACTCGAGGCCGGTGCGCACCTTGGCGAGCTGGCCGTCGGTCCAGTCGGCCCAGCGCAGTTCCTCGGGGCGCAGCACGTTCTCGTAGCGTGCGAGCAATGCGGCGCCGGTCATGCCGTCGGCCAGCGCGAGTTCGGTGAGGCGCGCCCAGCGTTCATTGCCGTCCGCGGGAAAGAGCTTGCCCGACTGCGCGGCGTTCAGGTACTCGCAGATCACGCGGCTGTCGAACAGCACCTGGCCGTCGTCGGTGATGAAGGTGGGCACCTGGCCGAGCGGGTTCTTCGGGATGATGGTGGCGTCGCGCTTCACCGGGCCGGCCGCGCTGGGCAGCTTCTCGATGCGGTCGGCGATGCCCAGTTCGTGGGCCACGACCATGCACTTGCGCACGAAGGGGGAAGCGGGGGAAAAGAAGATCTGCATGGTGCGACGTCCCGGGGTTGGTTGTTTGCTTGCTCGCTTGCCTGCTTATTTGCGCCGGATGCGCAGCATGCCCTCTTGCGCCGCCGAGGCCACGAGCCGGCCATCACGCGAGTAGAGGCTGCCGCGGCACAGGCCGCGCGCGCCGCCCGCGCTGGGCGAGTCAAGCACGTACAGCAGCCAGTCGTCCATGCGGAAGTCGCGGTGGAACCACATCGCGTGGTCGAGGCTGGCCGGGCGCACCTGACCGCTCATGAAGCTCAGGCCGTGGGGCAGCATCGCGGCGCGCAGCAGGCCGTGGTCGGAGGCGTAGGCCAGCAGCGCGCGGTGCACCATCGGGTCGTCGGGAAGCGGCGCGATGGCGCGCATCCAGATGGCGCTCTGCGCCGAGGTTGGGCGCGGCAGCGGCGCCATCAGGTCCTCGGGATCGACGCGGCGGTACTCGATGCCGTGCGGCTGGATCGCCTTGGTGCGCCAGGGCTCGGGCAGGCGGTCGCCCAGGGCGATGCGCTGGTCGAGCTCGCTGACGAGCCCGTCGGGGCCTTCCACCTCGGGCATGTCGAACTGGTGCTCGACGCCCTCGTCCACGGTCTGGAACGAGGCGGACATTTCGAAAATGATGCGCTCCTGCTGGCGCGCCACCACGTGGCGGGTGGTGAAGCTGCGGCCGTCGCGCACGCGGTCGACGCTGTACTCGATGGGCGCATGCTCGCCCGGCAGCAGGAAGTAGGCGTGCATCGAATGCACCGGCCGCTCGGCGCCCACGGTAAGGCTCGCGGCCATCAGCGACTGGCCCAGCACCTGGCCGCCGAACACGGCGGGCGTGCCGATGTCCTCGCTCTGGGCCAGGAAGCGGTCGCCGCCCAGCGGCTCGAGCTGCATGAGCGCGACGAGTTCGTTGACGAGGCGGGAGGCGGTGGCGGGATCGGTGGTCATCGGGAAGGGAGGCAGAACTGTCGAAAGGAGGCAGCCCTCGACCATAGCAAAGCCCGCGCCCGAAGGCTGTCGCGGGCCTGTCAGCAGCCTCCCGCTACTTGTAGAAGCACACGCCCATGAGGCGGGCGCGGCAGCCGTAGTCGGTGCCGCCCTGCACCACGCGCACCGGCACGCCGGCCAGCAGCAGCGAGCCGTCGTCGGCATACACCAGCGGCGAAGGCGCGGCCTTGCTGAAGGGGGCGCTGAGCGTTTCCTGCTCGACGTAGCCCAGGTACTGCCGCCGGGAGAAGTCGACCGTGTCGGCCGACTTCAGCGGCACCGCCGCGTAGCGCTTGCCGTAGACGGTGCCGAAGTAGCGCAGCGACGGGCCGGGCCGGTCGCCGTATTTCGCGTCGGTCCTGGCGAAGCCGGTCTGGATCAGGAAGGCCCTCTCCTCGGGCGTCAGGTCGGCGTCGAAGGCCATCAGCACGTACTGGCCCTCGAAGCTCTGGTTGCGCGCCACCTTGAACTCGCCCAGCAGCGCGGGCGTGACCTTGGTGCGCCCTTCCCAGCGCAGCAGCGCCGCCACGGAGGGATCGCCGTCGAACACGTAGTGGTAGTTCTCGCCGGCGATGGCGACCTTGCGGCCGTCCTTGGCCGCCAGGAAGCTCAGCAGCCGGTCCTTGCCGTGCACCGGCTCGCCTTCGGGCGTACTGGCGCAGCCGGCCAGCGAGAGGCCGATGGCGGCGCAGGACAGCGCCAGGAGGGTGCGGCGCGCGGGTGTCGCGGGTGTCGACAGCGAGGGGAAGTGCACGTTTCGTCCGGGGTTCGAGTTCATCAAGCCCCGGACTCTAGCGCCATCCCGCACGCTGCGCGCGCTCAGCGGTCGAGGTCGACGCCGTCGGCGGCGAGCTTTTTCTGCAGCGCCGGGATGTCGACCGCCGCGAACGCGGCCGCGCCCAGCGACGCCGCCGCCGTGCCCGCGGCCTGCCCCATGACGAAGCAGCCGCCGCTCGCGCGCGCGGCCGACTGGCCCTCGTGCGTCATCGACGCGCAGCGCCCGGCCACCAGCAGGTTGTCGAGCGTCTGCGGCACCAGCATGCGCCAGGGCAGGTGGTTGTAGGCGTTGGCTTCGTCGCGCGGGAAGGCCCACTCGATGCGGCCGTCGGCGTGCATTTCCATCGGCCAGGCGTTCAGGCCGATGTTGTCGTCGAACTTGGCCGAGCCCAGGATGTCCTCGCGACCGAGCGCGTACAGGCCCTGGATGCGCCGCGTCTCGCGGATGCCGACCTGCGGTGCGATCTCGACGATGGCCGACTGCGCGAAGCCCGGCACTTCGGCCTTCAGGAACCTGAAGTACTCGCCGATCTGGCGGCGGCCTTCGAGTTCGCCCTCGGAGAGTTCGCGCGCATCGACGCCGTTCATCGCGCGGCCCTGCGAATTGCGGATCTGCGTGACGTTGGCGCGCCACTCGCGCGGGTCCTTGTTGGGGCGCAGGATCGCGCCCTCGCGCGGGAACCTGTAGACGCCGGGCTTGTGCTGCTCGGCGCGCGCCATGAAGTCGTTGATGGCCTTGAACTCGCCCACCGCCTCCAGCGCGGCCGGCGCATCCACCTGGCCGATGCGGAACATGGTGGTCGGGAAGAGCCCGCTGCCGTGGCCGTCGCCCACCTCGAAGGGCACGCCCGCGAAGGCGGCCACGTCGGCGTCGCCGCTGGCGTCGATGAAGGCATTGGCGCGGATCGCCTGGCGGCCCGACTTGGTCTCGACCACCAGCGCCGCGATGCGCTTGCCGTCGAGCACCACGGCCGCGGCCAGCGCGTGGAACAGCAGCTTCACGCCCGCGTCGCCCAGCAGTTGGTCGGCGGCGAGCTTGTAGGCCGAGGTGTCGTACGAGCGCACGCAGATGCGCCCGCCCATGCCGTTCTGCGGCTGGTTCATGCCGTTGAGCGCGGCGATGCGGTCGATGAGCTCGTCGACCACGCCGCGCACCAGCTGCGTCATCTCGCCCTTGCGCTTGCCGTACAGGCCCGCGAAGTTGGTGACGCCGCCTGCGGTGCCCATGCCGCCGAGGAAGCCGTAGCGTTCCACCAGCAGCGTGTTGGCGCCGTGGCGCGCAGCACTCACGGCGGCCGCGATGCCGGCGGGGCCGCCGCCGACCACCACCACGTCGTATTCGCCGAACACCGGCAGCGCGCGCGCCGGTTCGCTCAATGTCTGGACTGCCATCACTGCAACTTGATACCGCGGGCCGAGATGATCTTGGTCATGATCGCGGCCTCTTCATTGACGCGCGTGCGCATGCCGTCCGGCGAAGTGCCCACGGCCTGCCAGCCCTGCTCGAAGAGCTTGCGGCGCACGTCGGGTTCTTCATCACGATCTCGAGCTCGCGGCTGATGCGCGCCTGCGCCACCTTCGAGAGGTTGGCCGGCCCCAGCAGCGCCACCCACACCTCGAGGTTGAAGTCCTTCACGCCGGCATCGGCGAGCGGCGGGATCTCGGGCACCAGCGCGCTGCGACCGCCCGTAAGGCCGATGGCCTTGAGCTTGCCGGCCTTGATCTGCGGCATGGCCACGCCCGGCGGGATCAGGCCCATCTGCACCTGGTCGCCCAGCATCGCGGTGATGACCTGCGGGTTGCCCTGGTAGGGCACGTGCTCGGGCTTGAAGCCGGGCACGCGGGTCTTGAGCAGCTCCATGCCCAGGTGGCCGACGGAGCCGATGCCCACCGAACCGTAGTTCCACTTGTCGCCGGCCTTTCGGCCTTCGTCGAAGAAGGCGGCGCCCGAGGGCAGGTTGTTCTGCGCCACCAGCACCAGCGGCGCGGTCGCGATCAGCGAGAGGTACGTGAAGTCCTTGGCCGGGTCGTAGGGCAGCTTGGGATACAGCATCTTCGACGACGTGAGGTTGCCGTTAATGACGAGTCCCAGCGTGTGGTCGTCAGTGGCCTTGGCCACCTGGTCGGCCGCGATGTTGCCGGAGGCGCCGGCCTTGTTGTCGACCACCACCGGCTGGCCCAGCGCCTTCGCCAGCGGCTCGGCGATGGTGCGCGCGGCGATGTCGGGCGTGGAGCCGCCCGGGAAGCCCACAAGCAGGCGGATCGGCTTGGTCGGCCAGGCGGCGTTGTCTGCGTTGGCGCTCAGCGGCAGCATGGCGGCGGCGGTGGCCAGGCCGCAGGCGATCAAAAGGGCTCTCTTGGTGGCGTGCATGGAGAAAAAGTGTGAAAAAGTCGTCAAAAAACCAAAGAGGGCCAGCTTAACTGCCGCGCAAGACGGCGGGCAAGACCGAAGTCCGGCGTGCCCTCGCTATTCGAGGCTGATGTTGCCCCTGCGCACCAGCTCGCCGTACACCTTCGACTTGGCCTCGGCGTTGCGCTCGATTTCCTCGGGCGACCATGCGAGCGGCTCGAAGGCGAAGGTATCGAAGCGGGCGCGGATCTCGGGGTCGGCGATGACCTTGGCCACGTCGGCATTGATCTTCGCCTTGATGGCCGCCGGCACGCCCTTGGGCGCGAGCAGCGACACGAAGGAGTTCACCTCCAGCGATGCAGGTCCGCCGGCTTCGGCCATGGTCGGCACGTCGGGCATCTGCGGGATGCGTTTCGTCGCCGCCACCGTGATGTAGCGCAGCTTGCCGGCCTTGTAGATGCCCTGGCTCGACGGAATGCTCGCGAAGGCCCACGGCACCTCGCTGGTGCCCACGTTCGAGTAGAGCTGCGACACCTCACGGTACGGCGCGTGGCGCATACGGATGCCGGTGAGCGCCTCCAGCTGCTGCGCGCCTAGGTGGCCCGGGCTGCCCACACCCCAGGAGCCGTAGACGATGCCGTCGGGGTTGGCCTTGGCCGCGGCGATCAGGTCGCCCATGTTCTTCCACTTGGAGTCGGTGCCCACCGCCACGAAGAAGGGCGTGCGAAACAGCGAGGCCACCGGGTCGAAATGCTGCAGCGTCACGAAGTTGCGCGACTTGTACAGGTGCGGCAGCGCGGCGATGTGTTCACTGTCGAGTTGCAGCAGCGTGTAGCCGTCGGGCGCGCCGCGGCGGGCCTGGTCGATAGCGATGAAGCCGCCGCCGCCCGGGCGGTTGTCGATGACCACGCGCTGGTTCCACAGGCGCGAGAGCTTGTCGGAGACGAGGCGCAGCACCGCGTCGGGGCCGCTGCCGGCGGCGAAGGGCGTGACCAGGGTCACGGGCTTGCTCGGATAGTCGGCTGCTTGTGCCAGTGCCCCGGTGGTGGCCGTCAGGGCCAGCAGGCCCGTCAGCAGTGCGCGCGAAAAGTTCATTTCTCTTGTCTCCTGGGCATGGACCTGAATGGCCGCCTCTGTGGTTGTGAATGCTGAAGGAAAACTGCCTCAATGCCGCGAAAGCACGGCCGCGGCTTCGGTGACGGCCGCGGCCGAAGGACGCAGCGACTCGGGCGCATCGTCCAGGCAGCGCTCGGGCCGCCAGGCGTAGAGCCACTCGACCGCATCGTAGAAGCGTTCGGGCGTGCGGCCCGGCCACAGGCTGTTGCGCACCAGGCGCTCCACGCCCTTGGCATGGTAGAGGCGCCCCATCTCGCGCACCGACAGCACCACGCGCGCCGTGCGGGCGACGCGCGCCGCCTCGTAGAGCTTGAAGGCGGCGGGCATGTCGAAGCCGCAGGCCTTCACCGCCTCGCCGAGCGTCACGGCGTCTTCCAGCGCCATGCACGCGCCCTGCGCGAGGTACTGCATCATCGGATGGGCCGCGTCGCCCAGCAGCGTGGCGGCACCCTCGCTCCAGCGCTCGACCGGGTCGCGGTCGGCGGTGCTCCAGCGGCGCCACGAGGTCGGGCGGTGGAGCAGCTGGCGCGGGCGCGCATGCACGCCTTCGAAGTACGAGAGCACTTCTTCCTTGCTGCCGTCGGTCACGCCCCACTCTTCCTTCTCGCGGCTGTGGAAGGTGACGACCAGGTTGTACTGCTCGCCGTGGCGCAGCGGGTAGTGCACCAGGTGGCAATTCGGGCCGGCCCAGACCACGGGCGCGTTCCAGCGCAGGTCGGCGGGCATGTCGGCTGCGGGCACCACGGCGCGGTACACCACGTGGCCCGACACGCGCGGCGCGTCGCCGATGAGCCTGCTGCGCACCACCGACTTCACGCCGTCGCAACCGACGATGGCATCGGCCTTGAAGCTGCGGCCGTCGCGCGTCGTTGCGGTGACGCCCTGCCCGCCCAGGTCGATGGACTCCACCTGCGCCGACGTGTGGAAGCGGATCAGCGGATGCTGCTTCACCGCCTCGTGGATCGCGCCGTGCAGGTCGGCGCGGTGGCTCACCGCATACGGATTCCTGAAGCGCGCGCGGAAGGCCTCGCCCACCGGCACCGAGGCCACTTCGCTGCAGTCGACCGCGTCCATCATCACCAGCCTGTCGGTGAACACCGAGCCCCGGCGCACTGCCTCGCCCACGCCCAGGGCGTCGAGCGCCGCGAAGGCATTGGGGCCGAGCTGCAGGCCGGCGCCGATCTCGCCGATGGTGGCGCTCTGCTCGAGCAGGTCGATGGAAACACCCAGGCGCGCGAGCGCCAGCGCGGCGGCCATGCCGCCGATGCCGCCGCCGACCAGCAGCACGGTGGGAGGGTTCTTCGATGAAGTCATGGCGGGCCCGTGCGGTGAAGAAGATCAGTCGATATGCACAGTCAGCGACGGCAGCCGCTCGATGCTCACCTTGATGGTCTGGCCCGGCTTCACCGCGCCCACGCCCTCGGGCGTGCCGGTGAAGATCAGGTCGCCGGGCTGCAGCGTGAAGAGGGTCGAGAGGTTGGCAATGACTTCGTTCACCGACCAGATCAGGTGCGTGATGTCGCTCTTCTGGCGCACTTCGCCGTCGACTTCGAGCACGATGGCGCCGGCGTTGATCTCGCCCACGTCGGCCAGCGTGCGCAGCGGCGCGATGGGCGCGGAGAAGTCGAAGGCCTTGCCGATCTCCCACGGGCGGCCCTGCTCGCGCATCTTCATCTGCAGGTCGCGGCGGGTCATGTCCAGGCCCACGGCGTAGCTGTGGATGTGGCTGGCGGCCTGCTCGACCGGGATGTCGGCGCCGCCCTTGCCGATGGCGACCACCAGCTCGGCTTCGTAGTGGTAGTTGCTCGTGAGCGGCGGATAGGGAATGGAGGCGCCCTTGCCGTCGGGCACCGGCACCACCGAGGCGTCGTCGTTGGGCTTGCAGAAGAAGAAGGGCGGCTCGCGGTCGGGGTCGAAGCCCATCTCGCGCGCATGGGCGGCGTAGTTGCGGCCCACGCAGTAGACGCGGCGCACGGGGAACTGCTGGTCGGAGCCGACGATGGGCAGGCCGACGATGGAAGGAGGCGTGAAGACGAAGGACATGGAAGGCTCCTGCCGCTCGCGGCGGCACACGGTCAGAAAGAAAAAAGAATCGGAACTGCGCGCCCGGGCTTCAGGCGTCTTCGAGGAAGGCTTCGCGCAGGATGCCCATGGCCTGCTGCACGGGGCGGTCGGAGAAGCTGAAGAGCACGGCGTCTTCGCTTGGCGACGACAGCTTCAGCGTTGCCCACGAGGGCACGACGAAGGTGTCGCGCGGGCCAAAACCGAAGCGCTGGCCGCCGATCTCGGCCGTGCCGTGGCCCTCGACCACGCTGTAGACGGCGCCATCGGTCGCGCGGTGCGCCTTGCCGGCGAAGCCCTTGGGCAGCAGCTGCAGGTTGGTCGCGATGGTCGGCATCGGCGAGCCGCCGGTCAGCGGGTTGATGTAGCGCAGCTTGTGGCCCAGCCAGGCGTCGGGCGCTTCCTGCTTCTGCAGCTGCGCCAGCGCCTCGCGGCTGCGCGCATAGGGGTAGTTGAAGATCGGCGAGGTGGCCGATGCGTGGTCGTGCCGCACCGGCACCATGTTGTGGCCGAAGCGCGCGAGGCTGTTGCCCTCGGGGCGCGAGACGTGCTGCACCTTGGAGTCGTCGTTCTCGGCGAAGCCGGCGTCGAAGAAGCGCAGCATGGGGATGTCGAGGCCGTCCAGCCACACCACCGGCTCCACGCTGCCGCCGATGCCCTCGTTGCCATGGTCGTGCCAGGCCCACGAGGGCGTGATGATGAAGTCGCCCGGGTACATGGTGGTGCGCTCGCCGCCCACCGTGGTGTACGCCCCCTTGCCGTCGACGATGAAGCGCAGCGCCGACTGCACGTGACGGTGCGAGGGCGCGACCTCGCCCGGCATGATGAGCTGCAGCCCCGCGTAGAGCGACTGCGTGATCGACGAGTTGCCGGGCAGCGCCGGGTTCTCGAGCACCAGCACGCGGCGCACGGCCTCCTCGGCGGTGATGAGGTCGGCCGACTCCATCAGCAGCGGGCGGATCTCGTCGTAGCGCCACAGGGCGGGCACGCATGGCGTCTGCGGCTCGCGCGGCACCAGCGCGTGCAGCGATTCCCACAGCGGGGTGAGGTGCAGCGGGCGGATGCGGTCGTAGTAGTCGCGGCGCTCGGCCGCATTCGAGGGGGCGGGTTTCATGGGGCGGTTGTCTCCGTTGGCGGCATTGTTGGCCCGCACCACTATTTCCTCAAGACCGACAGCCAATACACGGAATTCGAAATTTCGATAATGGTGCCTTTCGCCGTAAGCAGACAGGAGGCTCGCATGTCGAAGCTCGATCTCGAATGGCTCGCCGTGTTCGACGAGGTCTACAAGACCGGCAACGTCTCGAAGGCGGCCGAGCGGCTGGGCATGGCGCAGGCCGCGGCCAGCACCGCGCTGAACAAGCTGCGCGCGCACTTCGACGACCGCCTGTTCACCCGCACCGCGCAGGGCATGCAGCCCACGCCGCACGCCGAGCGCATCTACCCGAACCTGCGCGAGGCGCTGGCCCAGATCGCCCAGGCGCAGGGCAACCGCAGCAGCTTCGACCCGGCGCAGGCGCAGCGGCGCTTCCGCATCTGCATGACCGACATCAGCGAGGTGGTGCTGCTGCCCGGCCTGCTCGACCACCTGCGCCAGGCGGCGCCGGGAGTGCACATCGAGACGGAGATCATCTCCACGCTCAGCGGCCGCCGGCTGCAGGACGGCGAGGTCGACCTAGCCGTGGGCTTCATGCCGCAGCTGGACGCGGGCTTCTACCAGCAGACGCTCTTCATGCAGAATTTCGTGTGCCTCGCGGCGCGCAACCATCCGCGCATCGGCACGAAGCTCACGCGCAAGCGCTTCGAGGCCGAGGCGCATGCGGTGGTGTCGACCTCGGGCACGGGGCACGCCATCGTCGACACCACACTCGCGCGGCTGGGGCTGAAGCGCAACGTGGTGGTGCGGCTGTCGAGCTTTCTGAGCGTGGCGCGCATCGTGGCGCAGACCGAGCTGCTGGTGGTGGTGCCGCGCATCCTGGGCAAGGTGCTGGCCACGCAGGAGCCGGTGAAGCTGCTGGAGCCGCCCTTCGCGCTGTCGGACTACGCGGTGAAGCAGCACTGGCACGAGCGCTTCCATGCCGATCCGGGCAATGCCTGGCTGCGGCGCACGCTGGCGCAGCTGTTCAGCGGCAGCTAGCCGAGCGTGCGCGCCGGGGCGACCGGCGGCATCCGCAAGCGGGTGCCCGCTCGCATAATCGCGGCTCCCCACTCCATAGTCACAGCCACATTCACCACCAAAGGCGGCCTCCCATGTCCTCGATCACCCTGCGTTTTCTCGCCGAGCCCAACACCGTCAACTTCGGCGGCAAGGTCCACGGCGGCACCGTCATGAAGTGGATCGACGAGGCCGGCTACGCGTGCGCGACCAGCTGGGCCAAGCGCTACTGCGTCACCGCCTTCATCGGCAGCATCCGCTTCCACCGGCCGATCATGATCGGCGACCTCGTCGAGGTGGAGGCCCGCCTCGCCTACACCGGCAATACCAGCATGAACATCTCGGTCGAGGTGCGCAGCGGCGACATGAAGGGCGGCGCGATGGAAAAGACCACCGAATGCCTGATCGTGTTCGTCTCGGTCGACTCGCACGGACGTCCGCTGCCGGTCGTGCCGTACGTGCCCGGCACGCCTGGCGAAATGGCGCTGGCCGAGCGCGCCAAGACGCATCTGGACGCAAGCCGCGCGGCCGGCAACACGCCCTGAGCCCCGCCCGGGGAGCTTCGCCCCATAGACGCGAAGCTCTAATGAAGAGCGCGCCGGGCGGCTAGAGTCAGGCGATCGTTTGCAAGCAAAGGAAGAAATCGCATGGCTACCCAGGACGACGACAGCAACGGCAAGGCCGCCGACCGCATCAAGGATTCCGCCCAGCAGATCTGGCTTGCCGGCCTCGGTGCCTTCGCCAAGATGCAGCAGGAAGGCAGCAAGGCCTTCGAGGCGTTGGTCAAGGACGGCGCCGGCATGCAGAAGAAGACCCAGCAGGCCGCCGAGGAAACCCTGGCCCAGGCCCAGCAGCGCATGGCGGGCTTCGCCAGCGAGTTCGGCACCAAGGCCGCCGGCCAGTGGGGCAAGCTGGAGAACATCTTCGAGGAGCGCGTGGCACGCGCGATGGAGAAGCTCGGCGCGCCCAGCGCCGCCGACATGGCCGCGCTGCAGGCGCGCGTGGAGGCTCTTGAGGCCCAGCTGAAGAAATCGCAGCAGGCCGCCGCGCCCCGCAAGGCCACCGCCCGCAAGACGGCCGCGCCCGCGGCCGAGAAGACCCTGCGCCGCAGCAAGGCGGGCTGAGCGGCCCGCATTGCGGCGCTGCACAAGAAAATCGGCGCCGCAAAACATGTCCCGCACCGTCCATGGTGCGGTGCACATACGCTAGAGTGCTCCCAAGAGATCACGAGACATCCGGGGGCACCAGCATGGCAAAGAAGGCGCCACGCCGAACAGCGCAACGCATCCTCGAAGCCGCATTGGATCTGTTCAACCGCTTCGGGGAGCCGAACGTCTCGACCACGCTCGTGGCGGGCGAACTCAACATCAGCCCGGGCAACCTGTACTACCACTACCCGGCCAAGGAAGAGCTGATCAACAAGCTCTACGAGGCCTACGAGGCCGAACTCGACGAACTGCTGCACGCCAGCGAGGGCGTGCACGACGTGGAGGACGCGTGGTTCTTCATGCACAGCCTGTTCGAGCTGATCTGGCGCTACCGCTTTCTCTACCGCGACCTCAACGACCTGCTCAGCAAGAACCGCCGGCTGGAGACCCAGTTCCAGCTGGTGCTGAAGAACAAGGCGCGCGCCATCCGCCAGCTGATCGCCGGCCTGAGCCGCGCGGGCCACCTGGAGATCGACGTGCACGAGGTCGACACGCTCGCGCAGAGCATGGTGGTGGTGCTGACCTACTGGCTGAGCTACGAATACGTGCGCAACCCGCGCGAGGCGCTGGAGCCCGGGCATGCGCAGGGCGCACTGATGCGCGGCGGGCTCCATGCCCTGCACCTGCTCGCGCCCTACCTCGGCCCTGAACAGCGGCGGCACCTGCTGGCGCTGGGCAATGCCTACAACGGCGAAGACTCCGGCGCCGCGGCCACTCCTGTCGACATGGCGGTCTAGAACCATGCCCCATTCCGATTTCAAACCGCTCTCGCTGATGTCCGCCGGTGCGGCCAACGGAAACCCCGGCGCCGGCACCGAACCCTGGACCCCCCTGCCCTGGGCCGACTCCCCCCGCTACGACGCGCGCAGCGTGCTGCCCCACTGGCCGCGCCTGCACGCCGGCCACGAGCTGCCGCCGCCGGCCGAGGGCTCGGCGCTCGCCGAAGGCTGGGCGCTGTACCACAGCGGCGAGTTCGAACGCGCCGCCGCCATCGGGCTGCAGCATGGCGCCGAGGGCATGGCGCTGGCCAACCAGGCGACCGCGATCTACGCCAACTACCTGGAGCCGCGCGAATCGGTGCGGCTCGCGATGTTCCGCCAGGTGATCGAGCGCGCGGGCGCGCAGGCGGCCGCAGAGCCGGACAACTGCCAGGCGCTCTACTGGCAGTCGTATGCGCTGGGCCGCTACAGCCAGGGCATCAGCGTGGCGCGCGCGCTGGCGCAGGGCCTGGGCAGCAAGCTCAAGGGCGCGCTGGAGCGGGTGATCGAACTGCAGCCGCGGCACGCCGACGCGCACCTCGCGCTGGCCTCCTTCCACGCCGAGGTGATCGACAAGGTGGGCGCGCTGGTCGGGCGCATGACCTACGGCGTGCGCTCAGAAACCTCGATCGAGCTGTTCGAGCGCGGGCTCGAGCTGCACCCCCATTCGGCCGCCGGACTGATGGAGTACGCCCGCGCGCAGCTGATGCTGCACGGCGAGGCCCGCATGGCCGAGGCGACGCGGCTCTACGAGAAGGCGGCGGCGCTCAAGCCGGCGGACGCGCGGGAGCGGCTGGACGTGGAGCTGGCGCGGGCCGGATTGCGGGACTGAACAGTATCGGTGGGGTATCGGTACGACCGTGTACCGCAGGACTTAAGATGCGGGCTTTCCGCTTCACATCCCCCAGACCGCCATGTCCGATCTCAACGCCCAGTTCGAAGCCGCCCAGGCCAACTCCAAGCTGCTCGCCGAGCGCCCCGACAACCCGACGCTGCTGAAGATCTACGCCCTGTTCAAGCAGGCCACCGAAGGCGACAACACCGCCAAGAAGCCCAGCTTCAGCGACATCGTCGCGCGCGCCAAGTGGGACGCATGGACGGCCCAGAAGGGCCTGAGCGCCGACGAGGCCAAGCAGAAGTACATCGACCTGATCGACTCGCTGCGCGGCTGACCGTCCGGCAAGCCACCGGGCCGAATCAGGCCGGCAGCTTCGTGTCGGCGAAGCGCCGAATGGGCTGCACGAAGGCGAGGTCCGCGCCGTCGAGCACGTCGCGGCCTTGCAGGCTCTCGAAGCGCAGCCCGGTCTCGGCCTCGATGAAGGCCAGCGGGCGCTGCGAAGTGCCGAAGTCTTCCAGGTCGCGCGCCACGCCTGAATCGAGCCAGGTGCCCTGGCTCATCAGGTAGGCGATCGCGCTGAGCTCGCCGGTCGCCTCGCTGACGAAGGCGACCACCTTCCAGAAGTCGCGCGGAATGCGGATGCCGAACCGCTCCGGGTCGTCCGGCCGCAGGATCGGGCCGGTGAAGACGCTGATGCGCTTGTCGTCGCCCTGCGCGTTGCCGAGCACGTAGTCCTCCAGGTCGCCCCACAGCCCCTCGTTGAACGGCTGCCATTGCGGGCAGGCGTTGGTGGCGAAGAAAGTGTCGATGTTGGCCCTGCGGGCCGTCGCCAGCGGGCCCCAGTTCGGGTCCTGCCTGCGCGTCATGTGGCCGCGCGAGAACTTGCCTTCCTGCCCCGGGCCGTAGGCCTCGCGCAGCATCTGGTATTCCTTCCTGATGCGGCCGTCGTAGTTCCAGGTGTCGTGGCGCGGCACGTTCTTCGACTTCCCGCCGTCGATGTTGCAGGCCGAATAGAGCGGCACGCGCCGCGAGATGCACTGCACGGTGCTGAAGTGCTGATACCTGAGCTCGAAGGAGCCGTCTTCGAGCCTCGCGATGTCGTCCATGGAAACGGGCTCGCCGATGGCCGGCAGCGCCACGTGCGCGTCCGGGCCCAGGAAACCGGCCGAATAGCCCTGGCGGCCCTCGAAGAACTCCGGCGGCTTCGGCGTCGCGGCAACGCGCTGGATGCCGGCCCACGAACTGCTCACGACCTGGATGTCTGCGTCGGACATGGAAAAGCTTCCTCCAGAAAAACGACGGGGCCGTCTTCGGCCCCGGTGAATGCGTGCTGCGCGACTACTTCGCGAGCTTGGCGCGCGCGTTTTTCAGGTTGAAGGCAGGCTTGCGGATTTCCGCGAAGCTGGGCTGGGACACCGCCCACTCGGGGTTCTGCTCGAGCGCGGCCAGCTGCTCCTCGTCGACCTGGGCTTCCAGCAGGGTGCTGGTCTTGGCCGTTAGGACGACGCCCGGCACGCGGCGGCGCAGCCGCGCCTTCGCCGACAACTTCTTGCCGGGGCTGCCTGTGTAGGTCAACACGACGCTGGTCACTTCAGAACTCCAAATCCTTCGTACTCGGCCGGCCAACCCACCCGTTGCGCCGTCTGCGACAGCATCCTGACGATGGCGTCGGCCTTTTCAGGGCCGTTTTGCATGGTAAGCAGCTTCGGATTCCCTGACAACAGACGGGCCGCCATGCCCGAGGAGTACGGCGTGGCCATCGAGGTGCCGGACATCATCGCGTACCTGCCCCCCGGAAAGGTCGACAGCACCGCCACGCCGGGGCCGATGAAATCGGTGGAAAGCCCGTGGTTCGAGAACTCGGCGACGAACTCCTTCTTCCGGCGGATCTCGCTTTCCTGGAAGCTCTCGGGGCAGTCCGCCGGGAACGTGCCGTCGCGCCCCAGCGCGCCCACGGCCAGGGTGTGGCTGTAGCGGGCGGGAAAACGCAGCAGCGGCTGGCCGTCGTTGCCGGTGGCCGCGAACACCACCACGCCGGCATTGCGCGCCTTCTCGAGGATGTCGGGCATCTCCGGCATCGGCTCCAGGCTGCCCATGCTGATGTTGACGATGTGGCAGCCGTCGGCGATGGCGCGGTCGAGCGCGCTGGCGATGTCGGTCGACTTGGCGCGCCCGCGCTCGCCGCTCTTCGGGCAGACGCGGTAGGCCATCAGCCGGCAGGCCGGCGCGAGGCCGTGGATGCCGGTACCTTCCGCCATCCGGCCCGCGATGATGCCGGCCACGTGCGTGCCATGGCCGATGCCGTTGTCCAGGAAGTCGGCCGGGTTCTCGCCGGTGACGAAGCAGCCGCCGCCGGCCACGGCGACGTCCGGATGCGGCCCGACGCCGCTGTCGATCACGCCCACCGTCACGCCCGCCCCCGCCTGGGGGTCGTAGGGCGCGTAGTGCGACAGCAGCCGGAACGAATCGGGCGCCAGCGGCAGCGCCCGCACGTCCAGCCGCTTCGGCGCAGCCGTCCGTTCGAATCCCTTGAGGAAGACGGACCAGTGCGTGTGCTCCGGCTCGACCAGGATCATCTCCACGCGCGGATAGAGCACGGGAACGCCGATGCTCGCGATGCCCTCCTTGTCGGTCACCGCCGGCACGTGCGCGCCGTCCCAGTCCACGAGCGCCTTGACCCGCACGCCCGCCACGGGCCTGCCCTGCGGATCGGCCAGGCGCAGTTCGAAGCGCTTGACCTTGGTTCCCGCCGCGACCTGGATCGCGCTGGTTTCCAGCTCGTCGCCCAGCGGCCGGATGTACTGGAGATACGCCCACGCGGCCGGCGCGATGCGCAGCCCGGGCGTGTTGCGCCGCATCGCCAGCAGCGCGGCCGAGTTGGCGCTCATCACCGACACGCCCTCGACCTGCTTGAGAAGCTTCATCCGGGGAATGCCACGGCCTTCCACCCGTTGCCCGATCGCGTCCGCCGGATTGCCCAGGTTGATGGCGCTCAGCGTCGCCAGCTCGGCGCCGTCGGCGGCTGCGCTGCGCGGGGGCCAGACGATCACGTCGTCGGAAAACTTGGGCTCCACCGCCATGCGGCGCAGGCGCAGCTCCTGCAGCAGGCGCTCCAGCTTCTGCTCGTCCGACTTCGACAGCTCGCTCTTCACGGGCTGGTGCTGGATACGCCTCGGTGCCTCGCGTCGCTCGTTCGCTGCTGCAGCCATGGACTCTCTCCTTATTGCCGGTTTATCGCATGAGGACGGTTTCACCCCGGTGAATAGTCCCTGCGGAGCTATCCCACGATCCCGCGCTCGCGCAGCGCGGCGATCTGCTGCGCGCTCAGTCCGATCTCCTTCAGCACCGCATCGGTGTCCTCCCCCAGCGCCGGCGCGTTGTGCCGGTGGCTGGCGGGCGTGAGCGACAGCTTGGGCACGAAGCCGGGCACCGCGAGGTCGCTGCCGTCGGCCATGCGCACCCGCTGCAGCATGCCGCGCGCGGCGTAGTGCGGATCGGCCGCGATGTCAGCGATGGTGTAGATGCGCCCGGCCGGCACGTGCGCCGCGTCGAGCGCGGCCAGCACCTCGCCCACGGTGCGCTGCGCGGCCCAGTCGCCGATGGCGGCGTCCAGCATCCCCACCTGCGCCACGCGGCCGGTGTTGCCGGCCAGTGCCGGGTCGGCGGCGAGGTCGGGCCGGCCGATGCATTCCATGAGCCGGCGGAAGATGCTGTCGCCGTTGCCCGCGACGATGGCGTAGCCGCCGTCGGCGCAGCGGTAGGCGTTGGTCGGCGCGATGCCGGGCAGCGCGCTGCCGGCCGCCTCGCGCACCGCGCCGAAGGCGCTGTATTCGGGCAGCAGGCTTTCCATGCAGTTGAAGACCGCCTCGTACAGCGCCACGTCGACCACCTGCCCGCGCCCTTTCGGATATTCGGCGCTCACCGTCGCATGCCGGTGCTGCATCGCCATCAGCACGCCGATCACGCCGTGCAGCGAGGCCAGCGTGTCGCCGATCGAGACGCCCACGCGCACCGGCACGCGGCCCGGCTCGCCCGTGAGGTGGCGCAGCCCGCCCATGGCCTCGGCCACCACGCCGAAGCCGGGACGGTCGCGGTACGGGCCGGTCTGGCCGTAGCCGCTGATGCGCAGCATCACGAGCGCGGGGTTGGCGGCCAGCAGCTCGTCGGGGCCCAGGCCCCAGCCTTCCATCGCGCCGGGGCGGAAGTTCTCGATCAGCACGTCGGCCTCGGCCGCCAGCTTGCGCACCACCGCCTGGGCCTCGGCCTCGCGCAGGTCCAGCGCCAGCGAGCGCTTGTTGCGCGACTGCACCTGCCACCAGACCGAAGTGCCGTCCTTCAGCAGCCGCCAGGTGCGCAGCGGATCGCCCGCGCCGGGCGGCTCGATCTTGATGACCTCGGCACCGAAGTCGGCCAGCGTGCGCGCGGCGAAGGGCCCGGCGATGAGCTGCCCGAGCTCGATGACCTTGAGGCCGGCCAGCGGGCCGGCCGGGGTGGATGAGGGTGTGCTTGTGGTCGTCGTCATGGCGCCAGAGTGTGCCGCCCGCCGCATCGGGAAGGGAAAACACCTATGAATTCTTGACGCCGCCGGCCCTGCCTGCGCCGCAGTGCAGCAATCGGCGCTGTCACGCGCCTCCTTCCTCGGGGAGAAAGGGTCTTGCTGCGGCGCAATGCGGCCCGCGGCATCGATCTCCACGGCCTCCGGCAAGGTCAAGAAAGTATCGATTCCGGGCGCTATCTCTGGTTGTTGGCGTCGGGAGCGGTTCGTACAGTCCGCCCCATGCAACCCGACCTGGAAATCGTCGAAGTCCGAGGTGACGAATCGTTCACCTGCTGGGCGCACGGCTACCCGTACCGCACGGTGCGCTGGCACTTCCATCCCGAGTACGAGATCCAGCTCATCGTCGAGACCCAGGGCGTGTATTTCGTGGGCGACCACGTGGGCCACTTCGAGCCGGGCAACCTGGTGCTGATGGGCCCCGACCTGCCGCACAACTGGATCAGCGACGTGCCCGCCGGCCAGAGCGTGGAGCGGCGCGGCATCGTGATCCAGTTCCCGGCCTCGCTGGTGCAGGGCATGGCCGCGACCTTCCCCGAGTTCGAGCGCGTCGCGCCGCTGCTGGCTGAGTCGGGCTCGGGGCTCCTGTTCTCGGCCGATACCGCCGCCGCGGCCAAGCCGATCATGGAATCGCTGCTGGAGGCGCGCGGCCTGCGGCGCGTGGTGCTGCTGCTGTCGCTGCTCGAGCTGCTGGCCGACGGACAGGACCGCCAGCGCCTCGCGAGCCCGGCCTTCAGGCCCGACCCCAAGGCCTTCATGTCGCACGCCATCAACAACGTGCTGGCGCACATCGCCGCCAACCTCGGCGACGACCTGCGCGAGCCGATGCTGGCCGAGCTGGTGGGCCAGAGCCCCAGCGCCTTCTCGCGCTCGTTCCGCAAGCACACGGGCCAGTCGTTCGTGCGCTACGTGAACCGGCTGCGCATCAGCCGCGCCTGCGAGCTGCTCACCAGCAGCGAGAAGCCCGTGCTCGACGTCTGCATGGACGTGGGCTTCAACAACGTGTCGAACTTCAACCGGCAGTTCCTGCTGCACAAGCGCATGCCGCCGACCAAGTTCCGCCAGTTCCACCGAATGCAGGCAGCCGCCTCGCGCGCGGCCAGTCCGCCGTAGCGCACGGCACCGCCCGCCACCACCCGTTTTCCCCGCGTCGTTTCCGGCGCGGCGCACCGAGGCGCCGCGCGGGACGGACCTTTGCCAGCGTTTTTCATCGACAGCCAGACAACCTCAAGGAGACAGCCACCATGACGAACCTTCCCAAAGCCGCCGCGCTCGCCGCATGCATCGCCGCGCTGGTCTGCGGCACCTCGGCCGCGCAGGCGCAGGCCCAGCCGGCAAAGCAGCCGCTGCGCATCGGCATGACCTTCCAGGAGCTCAACAACCCCTACTTCGTGACCATGAAGCAGGCGCTGGAGGAGGCCGCCGCCAGCATCGGCGCGACCGTGGTCACCACCGACGCGCGGCACGACGTGGCCAAGCAGATCGGCGACGTGGAGGACATGATCCAGAAGAAGGTCGACATCCTGCTCCTGAACCCGACCGACTCCACCGGCGTGCAGTCGGCCGTGCGCTCGGCCAAGAAGGCGAACCTGGTGGTGGTGGCGGTGGACGCCAACGCGCAGGGACCGGTCGATTCCTTCGTGGGCTCCAAGAACACCGACGCCGGCCGTCTGGCCTGCGACTACCTCGCGAAGAACATCGGCGAGAAGGGCGACGTGGCCATCCTCGACGGCATCCCGGTGGTGCCGATCCTGGAGCGCGTGAAGGGCTGCCGCGAAGCACTCGGCAAGTACCCCGGCATCAAGGTCGTGAGCACGCAGAACGGCAAGCAGGAGCGCGCCACCGCGCTCACGGTGACCGAGAACATCCTGCAGGCCAACAAGGAGCTCAAGGGCATCTTCAGCGTGAACGACGGCGGCTCCATGGGCGCGCTCGCGGCCATCGAGGCCAGCGGCAGGGACGTGAAGCTCGCCAGCGTGGACGGCGCGCCGGAGGCCATCAAGGCGATGCAGAAGCCGGGCTCGAAGTTCATCGCGACCACCGCGCAGTACCCGCGCGACCAGATCCGCCTGGCCATCGGCATCGCGCTCGCGAAGAAGTGGGGCGCCAACGTGCCGGCCGCGGTGCCGGTGGACGTGAAGCTGATCGACGCCGAAGGCGCGAAGACCTTCAGCTGGTAAGGCGCATCCGGAGCGAGGCATGGCCATGGAAGACACCGCCGAAATGCTGCGGCTCGAAGGCGTCTCGAAGAGCTTTCCCGGCGTGAAGGCGCTCTCGGGCATCGACCTCTCGATCCGCAGGGGCGAGGTGCACGCGCTGCTCGGCGAGAACGGCGCGGGCAAGTCGACGCTGATGAAGATCCTCGGCGGCATCCACCAGGCCGACGAGGGGCGCATCCTCATCGAGGGCGAGGAGCGCCGGTTCGCGGGCTACAACGACGCGATCGCGGCGGGCATCGGCATCATCTTCCAGGAGTTCAGCCTCATCCCGTACCTGAACGCGGTGGAGAACATCTTCCTCGGCCGCTACCTGAAGAACCGCTTCGGGCTCATGGACCGGGCGGCGATGAAGCGCTCGGCGCGCGAGCTGTTCGACGAGCTGGGGGTGCACATCGACCTCGGCGCGCCGATCTGCCGCCTCTCGGTGGCGCAGCAGCAGTTCGTGGAGATCGGCAAGGCGCTGTCGCTGAAGGCGCGCCTGCTGGTGCTCGACGAACCCACCGCCACGCTCACGCCGAACGAGGCCGCGCACCTGTTCGGCATCATGCGCGAGCTGCGCGCCAGGGGCGTGGCGATGATCTTCATCTCGCACCACCTCGACGAGATCTTCGAGGTGTGCGACCGCATCAGCGTGCTGCGCGACGGCGCCAACGCGGGACACGCCGAAGTGGGCGCGACGAACGTGGACGCGCTGGTCGAGATGATGGTGGGCCGCCGCATCGAGCACAGCTTTCCGCCGAAGCCGCAGCCCGCGCCGCGCGGGCGCAAGGTGCTGGAGGTGCCGCACATCCAGCTTTCCAGGGGCGGGCCGGTCAACGCCTTCGACCTGCACGAGGGCGAGATCCTCGGCTTCGCGGGACTGGTCGGCTCGGGCCGCACCGAGCTCGCGCTGGGCGTGATGGGCGCCGACCGCACCCATCGCAAGACGGTGCTGCGCAACGGCGTGCCCGTGCGGCTGGACGACCCGACGCAGGCGCTGGAGAACGGCATCGGCCTGCTGCCGGAGAGCCGCAAGGTGGAAGGGCTCATCACCGACTTCACGATCCGCTTCAACATCTCGCTGAACAACCTGGACAGGCACCGCAGCGCGGGGCTGGTCGACAGGGCCTCGGAAGAGCGCTCGGCCGCCGAGCTCTCGCGCCGCGTGGGCGTGAAGGCGCCCGGCATCGAAACGCGCGTGGCGACGCTCTCGGGCGGCAACCAGCAGAAGGTGGTGATCGCGCGCTGGCTCGGGCACGCCTGCGAGGTGCTGATCTTCGACGAGCCCACGCGCGGCATCGACGTGGGCGCCAAGGCCGAGATCTACGGGCTGATGCGCGAGCTCACCAGGCAGGGCAAATCGATCGTGATGATCTCCAGCGAGCTGCCCGAGATCGTCGGCATGTGCGACCGCGTCGCGGTGTTCTCGGGCGGCGCCATCGTGGCCACGCTCGAGGGCGACTCCATCAACTCCGGCGACATCATGCGCCACGCAACCAGAGGGGGCCTGCAATGAGCGCCACCGCCACCCATCCCGTGCCGCCGGTTCCCGCCGGCGGGCTCCTCACCCGGCTGCGCCGCTCCACGGCCTTTCTTCCACTGGTGGGCCTGGTCGCGATCTCGGTCTTCATGATCGTGGCGACCGACAACTTCCTCTCGTGGGGCAACCTGCAGAACATCGCGCTGCAGTCGTCCATCAACGCGATCATCGCGGTGGGCATGACGGCGGCGATCCTCACCGGCGGCATCGATCTCTCGGTGGGCGCGGTGGTGGCGCTGTCGGGCACGCTGGCCTCGGGGCTGATGGTGCAGTTCGGGCTGCCGCCGATGCTCGCGGTGCCGCTGGGCCTGGGCGTGGGCGTGGTGATCGGCCTGTTCAACGGCTACTGCGTGGCGTACCTGCGCATGCCGCCCATCATCGTGACGCTGGCCACCATGGGCATCGCACGCGGCATCGCGCTGATCTACACCGGCGGCTATCCCATCGACGGGCTGCCCGACTCGTTCGCCTTCCTCGGCGGCGGCGTGCTGGCGGGCATCAAGGTGCCGATCCTCCTCGTGCTGGCGACCTACCTCGCGGCCTACGTGCTGCTGAACATGGCGCCCTTCGGCCGCTACGTGTACGCCATCGGCGGCAACGAGGAAGCCACGCGGCTCTCGGGCGTGCGCGTGTCGCGCTACAAGCTGCTGGTGTATGCGCTCAGCGGCTTCACCGCCGCGGTGGCCGGCATCGTGCAGGCCTCGCGCGTGACCAGCGGGCAGCCCGGCGTGGGCGTGGGCTTCGAGCTCGACGCCATCGCGGCGGTGGTGATGGGCGGCACCTCCATCGCAGGCGGACGCGGCGCCATCGTGGGCACGCTGGTCGGTGCGCTGCTGCTGGGCGTGCTGAACAACGGGCTCAACATGATCGGCGTGTCGCCGTACCTGCAATTGATCATCAAGGGCGGCATCGTGCTGCTGGCCATCTTCATCAGCCGGGAAGCCAAGCGCTGACTTCCCCGTCGCCTGCCCCCTCGTTCCCCTCCAAGACCTCAAGGAATCCCGTGTCCTATCAAAAGCTCCAGCCCGGCCCCTCGGGCGCCATCTCGCAACTCGCCTCCATGCAGGCCGTCGTCTGCCACGGCCCCAGGGACTACCGGCTGGAGACGGTCGACATGCCCGCCGTCGGTCCGAACGAGCTGCTGATCTCCATCGCCGCCTGCGGCATCTGCGCCTCCGACTGCAAGTGCCACTCGGGCGCGAAGATGTTCTGGGGCGGCGACGGGCAGCCCTCGTGGGTGAAGGCGCCCGTCATTCCGGGCCACGAGTTCTTCGGCTACGTCGAGGCGCTGGGCGAAGGCGCGGCGGAGCACTTCGGCGTGGAGAAGGGCGACCGCGTGATCGCCGAGCAGATCGTGCCCTGCGGCAAGTGCCGCTTCTGCACCTCGGGCAAGTACTGGATGTGCGAGGTGCACAACATCTTCGGCTTCCAGCGCATCGTGGCCGACGGCGGCATGGCCGACTACATGCGGCTGCCGCCCACCGCGCGCGTGCACAGGATTCCCGATGGCATCCCGCTGGAAGACGCGGCCATCATCGAGCCGCTGTCGTGCGCGATCCACACGGTGAACCGCGGGGACATCCAACTCGACGACGTGGTGGTGATCGCTGGCGCCGGTCCGCTCGGGCTGATGATGGTGCAGGTGGCGGCGCTGAAGACGCCCAGGAAGCTGGTCGTGATCGACCTCGTGCCCGAACGCCTCGCGCTCGCGAAGCAGTACGGCGCGGACGTGGTCGTCAATCCGAAGACCGAGAACGCCGATGCCGTCGTCAAGGGCCTGACCGGCGGCTACGGCTGCGACGTGTACATCGAGACCACCGGCGTGCCCGCAGGCGTGACGCAGGGCCTGGAAATGATCCGCAAGCTCGGCCGCTTCGTGGAGTTCAGCGTGTTCGGCTCGGAGACCAGCGCCGACTGGTCGATCATCGGCGACCGCAAGGAGCTCGACGTGCGCGGCGCGCACCTGGGGCCGTACTGCTATCCGGTGGCCATCGACCTGCTGGCGCGCGGGCTGGTCACCTCGAAGGGCATCGTCACGCACGACTTTCCGCTGACCGAATGGGAGCGCGCCTTCGCGCTGGCAAACTCGCTGGATTCCATCAAGGTGCTGCTGAGACCGCAGCCCCGATCCCGAGAGACAACCAGCCAGAGGACATCATGAAATACGTGATCGGCGTCGACATCGGCACGCAGAGCACCAAGTGCCTGCTCGTCGGCATCGACGGCAAGGTGCATTCGCAGCACAGCGTGGCCTACCAGCCGGAGACGCCGAAGCCTCTGTGGGCGCAGCAGGACTGCGAGGTGTGGTTCGACGCGGTGTGCGAGAGCGTGCGTGCCTGCGTGGCGAAGAGCGGCGTCGCACCGTCGGAGATCGCCGCGATGTGCGTGAGCAGCCTCTACGGCGGCGCGGGCATCCCGGTCGACGAGGCCATGCGTCCGCTGCACCCCTGCCTGATATGGATGGACCGCCGCGCCACCGCCGAGGTCGATGCGGTGAACGCCAGCGTCGACGTGGCGCGGCTGCAGGCCATCACCGGCAACGGCGTGGACAGCTACTACGGCTTCACCAAGATCCTGTGGGTGCGCGAGCACCTGCCCGAGGTGTGGGCGAAGACGCGCCACTTCCTGCCGCCCAACAGCTACATCAACTGGCGCTTCACGGGCGAGCTGGCGGTGGACCACAGCTCGGCCGGCAACATCGGCGGCGTGTACGACGCGGCGCGCCGGCAATGGTCGGAAGAAGCGATGGGGATGCTCGGCATTCCGCCGCGCATGATGCCGCCGCGCCTGGTGGAAGCCAGCGACGTGGTCGGCGGGCTGGGCGCCGAGTGGGCCGCGAAGCTGGGCCTCGCCGCGGGCATGCCGCTGATGGCCGGTGGTGTCGATGCGGCGGTGGCCACCTTCTGCGCGGGCGTCACCGGCAGCGGCGACCACGTGGCGATGATCGGCACCAGCATGTGCTGGGGCTTCGTGAGCCCCACGTTCGATGCGCGGCACAGGCTCATCAGCATGCCGCACGTGTACCGCGGCGCCGACCGCAGCTACGTGTTCGGCGGCGCGATCACCGCGGGCGCCGCCGTCACCTGGTTCCGCGAGGCCTTCTGCCAGGCCGAGATCGCGGAAGCCGCGCGCACCGGTGAGGACGCGCACGCACTCATCGAGCGCAAGGCGGTCGACGTGCCGCCCGGCGCCGAGGGCCTGGTGTTCCTGCCTTACCTCATGGGCGAGCGCAGCCCGATCTGGGACGCGCAGGCCAAGGGCGCCTTCATCGGGCTTTCGCTCGCGCACAGCCGAGCGCACCTCTACCGCGCGGTGCTCGAAGGCGTGAGCTTCGCGCTGCAGCACAACATCGAGGCCGGCCGCCGTAGCGGCCAGCCGCTGGACGAGCGGCTGATCGTGGTCGGCGGCGCGGCGCACTCCGATCTCTGGATGCAGATCGTGGCGGACATCACGGGCTACCCGGTGTTCACCATCGAGCAGGAAGTGGAAGCCGCGCTCGGCGCGGCGATGCTCGCGGCGCTCGGCGCCGGGCTGGTCGATGCGGCCACCGCGGAGCGCGGCTGGGTCACGCTGGTGGAGCGGGCGCGGCCCGAGCCCCGCGCGCAGGCCGTGTACCGCGAGCGCTTCAAGATCTACAAATCGCTCTACCCCGCGCTGCGCGATGCGATGCAGCGGCTGACATGACGACCTCCTTCGATTTCTCCGGACGCCGCGCCCTCGTGACCGGCGCGAGCAGCGGCATCGGCCGCGCGGTGGCGGTGCGGCTCGCGCAGGCGGGCGCGCGAGTGACTGCCATCGGGCGCAATGCCGCGGCGCTGGCGGCGCTGCACGCGGAAGCCGGCTGCACGCCGCTGGTGCTCGACGTGGCCGATGCGCCGGCGCTGGAGCGCGCGCTCGCCGCCTTGCCCGCCTTCGACCTCGTGGTGAACTGCGCCGGCATCGCGCTGCTCGAACCGGCCGCCGGGATGCAGGCCGACAGCTTCGACGCGGTGATGGCCGTCAACGCGCGCGCGGCGGCACTGGTGGCCTCGCGCTGCGGCAAGGCGATGATCGCGGCCGGCGTGCGCGGCAGCATCGTCAACGTGTCGAGCCAGGCTTCGCTGGTCGCGCTCGACGCGCACCTTTGCTACTGCGCCTCGAAGGCCGCGATGGACGCCGTCACGCGCTCGCTGTGCCTGGAGTTCGGCCCGCACGGCATCCGCGTGAACAGCGTGAACCCCACCGTCACGCTCACGCCGATGGCCGAGCAGGCCTGGTCCGATCCGGAAAAGAGCGCGGCCGCGTTGAAGAACATTCCGCTGGGCCGCTTCGCGCAGGTGGATGAGGTGGTGGCGCCGATCCTCTTCCTGCTGGGCGATGGCGCCTCGATGGTGAGCGGCGTGGCGCTGCCGGTGGACGGCGGCTACACCATCGTCTGAGCCGGCGGGCGCGGCGCAGCGAGGGCAAGAGCGTGGGCTCAGGCGAGGCGGGTGCCGCCCCGGGAAGACGATTCGAGCATCGCGTCGAGGTTGCGCGTGATCTTCTGCTCGATCATTTCGCTGAAGCTGCTGAACAGGAAGCCCAGCGTCGCCTCGAGCTTGAAGGTGGTGTCGGTGACCTCGACGGTGCCGTCGATGCCGGCGCGCGTGAAGGTGGCGGTATCGCAGCCATCGCCCTGCGTGTAGACGCATTCGAGGCCGAACTCCTGCTCGGCCTGCTGGATCCACTTGCGCGCGACGACGCGCGCGCGTGCGATGCCCAGTGTGTGGTTGCGTTCGATGTGGATGTCAGGCACCGCGATCTCCGGTCTTGTCGTGTTCAGGTGTGGTCTGGGTCTGGAGGATACCCGTCGCTGCCTGCAGGGCGACGCGGCGTTCCTCGGAGGTCGGCAGCTTCGCGATGCGCCGCACCTCGGCATAGAAGCGCGGCCAGTCGCGGCCTTCGCGCTCGAAGAGTTTCTCGAAGCTGGGCACGAGGTCGTCGTAGGCGCCCTGCGCGCCGAAGGCCGCGTTGTTGGCGCGCGCCACCCAGGCGTCGTAGGCGTTCTGGCGCGGGCCTGACCAGCCGGCCTTCAGGCTGGCATAGCGCTCGCGGAAGTCGGCCATGGCGGCCTGCTTCATGGCTTCCACCTTCGTCCAGTCCCCGGCCTTGGCTTCGGGCGACTCATATACCCTGGTCAGGGCGCGGCGGGTGTCCAGCGCCAGCGCGCGGAACTCCTGGCGCTGCGCGTCGAACTGGGCGTACTCGCGACGCGCCGTATCGCCGGCCTCGCGCTGCAGCCACATCGCGCCGCCGATGCGCTCGACCGCGGTGGCATAGGACTCGTTGAAGACCGTGTCGCCCGCCACGTAGAGCACCTGGTGCGCGAGCTCGTGGAACACGATGCGCGCGAGCTCGCCCTCGGGGTAGCCGATGAAGGTCGACAGCAGCGGATCGCCGCCGGCCCAGTTCATCCAGCCCAGCGTGGAGTACGCGGGCACCGGGTACACGGCCACTTCCAGGTCCTGCTTCTTCTGCTCCTCGGCCTCGGCCTTGGCCGCTTCCTCGCTGTAGTAGCCGCGATAGCCAACGCAGCCCGCCACTGGGAAGCACCAGCTCTTGAGCGTGAGCGAATAGTGCGGCGCCGCCACCACGTTCCACACGGCGGCGGGGCGGTGCAGATCGGCGTACGACTTGTAGCTGGGGTTGTCCGGCAACCCTAGTTCGGCCGAGGCAAAGCGGCGGATGCGCTGCGTGAGCTCGAGCTTGGCCTTCAGTGCCGCCGAAACCGACGGGTCGGCGAGCCACTCGGGCACCGGCTTGGCGGCCCGCATGATGCCGATGTGGCCGCTCGCGGACTGCCAGTAGTAGCCGAGGTCGGCGCAGCCGGTGAGCAGGAGCAGCGAGCCGGCCAGCGCAAGGACCGGAAGGCCCGGAAGAAAGCGAAAGCGCCTCACACCTTCTCGACTTCGACCAGGCAGTCGTAGAAGGTCGGCCCGCGGCCGATGTCGGTCAGGCGCTGGCTGGTGAGCTCGTTGACGTTGGTGCCGTCCATGCCGAGCTTGCGCCACCAGATGCCCATGCCGTGCACCACGCCCTGGCGTGCGCGGCGCGAGATCTCGGCGCGGCAGCGGTGCTCGCCGCGCTTGTTGAACACGCGCACCGTGGCGCCGTCCTCGATGCCGCGCGCGGCGGCGTCGGCCTCGTGGATCTCCAGCAGCGGCTCGACCTCGATGGCGCGCAGGCTGGTCACGTTGACGAAGGTCGAGTTGAGGAAGTTGCGCGCGGGCGGCGAGATCATGGCCAGCGGGAATTCGGTCGAACTGCCTGCCGGCTCCCAGTTGGGCACGTGGTCGGGCAGGCCGTCCATGCCCATGGCCTGCAGGCGCTCGCTGAAGAACTCGCAGCGGCCCGAGGGCGTGGGGAACCGGCCTTCGGCGAAGGGCGCCTCGGGCAGCTTCAGGCTGCTGAAGCCCTGGGCCACCAGCTCGGCGTAGTCGATGTTGCCTTCGGCGAAGGCGGTGCGGCACAGCGTCTCGTCGGAATCGGAGAAGCAGGGCTCGGTGAAGCCCATGCGCTTCGCGAGCTCGCGGAACACCCAGGCATTGCTGCGGGCCTCGCCGCGCGGCGCCACGGCCGGGCGGTTCAGCAGCACGTCGGTGTGGCCGTAGCTGCAGTGGATGTCCCAGTGCTCCAGCTGCGTGGTGGCGGGCAGCAGGTAGTCGGCGTAGTCGGCGGTGTCGGTGCGGAACTGCTCCAGCACCACGGTGAAGAGGTCTTCGCGCGCGAAGCCCGCCGCCACCTTGGCCGACTCGGGCGCCACCGCCACCGGGTTGCTGTTGTAGACCACGATGGCCTTCACCGGGTTGGCGGTGTCCAGCAGCGCGTCGCCGATGGTGCTCATGTTGATGGTGCGCGGCTTGCGCCCGGCCAGCAGGTCGGGGCGCTGCAGGGTTGCGCGGTCCACCGGGTAGTGGCCGGAGCTGCTCAGCAGCAGGCCGCCGGCACGGTCGCGCCAGGCGCCCACCAGCGCCGGCAGGCAGGCGACGGCGCGCGCCGCATTGCCGCCGCCGCGCACGCGCTGCATGCCGTAGTTCAGGCGGATGGCCGCCGGCTTCGTGGTGCCGTAGGCCTTGGCGAGCGAGACGATCTGTTCCTCCGGAATGCCGCAGACCTGCGCCGCGCGCGACGGCGGCCATTGCAGCGCGCGCTCGCGCAGTTGCTCCCAGCCCAGGGTGTGATTCGCGATGTAGTCGTGGTCGAGCCAGTCGTGCACGATCAGTTCGTGCATCAGGGCCAGCGCCAGCGCGGCGTCGGTGCCGGGCAGCAGCGCGATGTGCTCGTCGCACTTGTCGGCGGTCTCGGTCTTGCGCGGATCGATGCACACCAGCCGGGCGCCGGCGCGCTTGGCGGCCTGGGCGTGGCGCCAGAAATGCAGGTTGCTGGCGATGGAGTTGCTGCCCCAGATCAGGATCAGCTTCGCCTCGGCGAAGAACTCGATGCGCATGCCGACCTTGCCGCCCAGCGTGTAGAGCATGGCCTCGCCGCCGGCCATGGAGCAGATCGTTCGGTCCAGCAGGCTGGCGCCCAGCTTGTGGAAGAAACGCCGGTCCATCGACTCGCCCTGCACCAGGCCCATGGTGCCCGCATAGCTATAGGGGACAATAGCTTCGGGTTTTCCCTGTAATACTTGAAGATTCGCCGCGATGTCGTCCAAAGCGGCATCCCAGCTCACCGGCTCGAACTGGCCGCTTCCCTTGGGGCCGACGCGCCTGAGAGGCTGAACCAGCCGTTCCGCATGGTCGTTGCGCTCGATGTAGCGCGACACCTTGGTGCACAGCACCCCGCCCGTGTGCGAATGGGCGGGATTGCCCTGCAGCTTCACCGCAACGCCGTCCCTGACGGTGGTGACCAGCGCGCAGGTGTCCGGACAGTCGTGCGGGCATGCGCCCAGAACGGTGCTGGTTGCGGGCTGGGAGGGCGCTTCTTCGAGCGAGGTATCCGGTGCGTGGGCCATCGGACAAGTCTAATTTGTGCGCGAATCAGAGCGCGGGAGTGGGTTTTCATCATGTTGAATCGACGTCGTTTTTCCCTGGCCGCCGGTGCGGCCGCCACGCTGGGCGGCTTCGGCATCGCCCGGGCGCAGGACACGCCGCTGGTGCTGGGCCAGTCGGCGCCTTTCACCGGGCCGGCGGCGCAGCTGGGCATCCAGTTCAATCAGGGCGCCAAGCTGTTCCTGGACCAGTACAACGCCCAGCCGGGCCGCCGCAACGTGGTCATCAAGAACCTGGACGACGGCTATGAGCCCGACCGCTGCGCGGCCAACACGCAGAAGCTGATCGAGGAGGATGTCTTCGCCCTGTTCGGCTATGTCGGCACCCCGACCAGCCTGGCCGCGCTGCCGCTGGCGGTGAAGGACAAGGTGCCCTTCGTGGCGCCCTTCACCGGCGCGATGTCGCTGCGCGAGCCGTTCCAGAAGAACGTGTTCCACCTGCGCGCCTCGTACAACGACGAGACGGCGCTGATGGTCAAGCAGCTCACCCACCTGGGCCTGAAGAAGATCGCGGTCTTCTACCAGAACGACGCCTACGGCAAGGCCGGCCTCGACGGCGTGACGCTGGCGCTCGCCGAGCAGCAGCTCAAGCCGGTCGCGCTGGCCACTGTGGAGCGCAATTCGGCCGACGTGGCGCAGGCGGTGAAGAGCATCGTGGCGGCACGGCCCGACGCCGTGGTGCAGGTGGGCGCGTACAAGGCCTGCGCGACCTTCATCCGCGAGGCGCGCAAGGCCGGCTTCGGCGGCACCTTCTTCAACCTGTCGTTCGTGGGCACGCAGGCGCTGGCCGACGAACTGGGCAAGGACGCGGCCGGCGTGATGATCACGCAGGTGGTGCCCTCGCCCTACAACCAGGCCAACGCGCTGGCGCGCGAGTTCGCCGAGGCGGCGCGCAAGGCCGGCGGCACCATGGGCATCAACTTCTCGAGCATGGAGGGCTACCTGGCCGCGAAGGTGCTGGTGGAAGGCCTGCGCAAGGCGCCGGGCAAGCCCACGCGCGAGAGCATCGTTGCCGGCCTGGAAAGCATCGACCGCCAGCAGTTCGGCGGCTTCGAGGTGTCGTTCTCGGCCAGGAACCACGTGGGCTCGAAGTTCGTCGAGCTCTCGATGCTGACGGGCGACGGCCGCGTCAGGACCTGAGCTTCTTCGGCTGCGGCCTCAGCTAGTCAGGCCGTCCACGGCCTGGAACATGGCCTGGCGCGCCTGGCTGACGATCTGCCCGCGCCAGGCGTCGGTGTCCGTGTAGAACGCCTCCAGCATGCGCGCGCGGATGCCGTCGGCCAGGTCGGCCGGCGCTTGCGGATGCTTGTGCAGCCAGTGGTCGGCGCGCAGCGCGCCGGTCACTTCGAGGATGGGCAGCGTGCCGTATTCGAGCGCGATGCCGGTGTACTCGGCCTGCGGGCACTCCTCGTACACAGAATCCCACATCAGCCCGCGCAGCAGTGCCGAGGTCGACGAACCGTCGTAGATGGAGGTGACGGGCGCAGCCGGCGTGCCCCACCATCCGTTGGCGCGCGCATAGGCGGTCTTGTCGTCGCGGCCCGCGAAGATGCGTTCGCCCAGGCCGTTCGGGCCCAGCCCGGTGTGCAGGTCGATCCAGGCGATGCGCTTCGCGCGGCCCGCATGGCGGCGCAGCACCTCGCGGATGGTCCTGTTGCTCCAGGTCGGCGCCTTGCCGCCGTAGAAGAGGCCGTCTTCGAACTGGTATTGGCCGCTGGTCACCGCGGCCTGGTAGGCGGTGGTGCCGTGCTTGCCGATCCACTTCTCGATGGCCGCCTGGTTCTCGGGCGTGGGCGGCCAGGTGTCGGGCAGCAGCAGCTCGTGCAGCTTCGCGTAGGCCTCGTTGACCGGCACCGGCTTCGAGAAGTCGATGAAGTTGCGGTTGAGGTCGACGTTCTCGTGCGTCACGCGCCGGCCGTACGAGAAGCCGTGCGGGTTGAGCGCATGCACGTACAGCACCGCCACGCCCTGCGCCTTCGCCTTCTCGCGCCACTCGGCGTCGTGCAGCGCGAACACCTGCACGCCGCTGCCGCAGTGGCCTTCGACGCCGTGGCAGGCGCTGCTGACAACCAGCAGGTTCTGCGCGTCGGGCGCGCCGTCGAGCGCCACGTCCATCGAGAGCTCCTCGCCCTCGCGCCCCTTGAGCGGGTGCGCATGCGGCTCGACCGTGAGGCCGGCGCTCACGCAGCCCTGCAGGAATTTCTGGCGCGCCTGCGAATAGCGCGGCGAAAAGGCTTCGGCGATTCCGATCATGTGGCGCGGGACCTCTCTCGGTGGATCAGGCGGCGGCGATCAGGCGGCGCTGCCGCCGGGCTTGAGGAACTGCTCCGCGATCTGCACCCAGCAGGTCGCGCCCAGCGGGATCAGGTCGTCGTTGAAGTCGTAGCTCGCGTTGTGCAGCGTGCACGGGCCCTCGCCATGGTGCACGTCGCGGTGCGCGCCGTCGCCGTTGCCGATGAAGGCGTAGGCGCCCGGCTTGGCCTGCAGCATGAAGGCGAAGTCTTCCGAGGTCATGGCGGCTTCCTGCTTCAGCACGTTCTCGGGGCCCACGACCCCGGCCATCACGCGGCGGGCGAAGTCGGCCTCGGCCTCGGTGTTGATGGTGGGCGGGTAGTAGCGCTCGAAGCGGAACTCGCAGGTGGCGTCGTGCGCGGCGCAGATGTGGTCGCAGATCTGCTTCATGCGCGCCTCGATCATGTCGAGCACCTCGATGGAGAAGGTGCGCACCGTGCCCGACAGCTCGCAGTTGTCGGGAATCACGTTGTTGGCTTCACCCGCGTGGATGGTGGTGACGGAGATGACGGCCGAATCGGTCGGCTTCATCTTGCGCGTGAGGATGGTCTGGAAGGCCTGCACGATCTCGCAGGCGATCGGCACCGGGTCGATGCCGGTCTGCGGCAGCGCCGCGTGGCCGCCCTTGCCCACCACGTTGACGAAGAACTTGTTGCCCGAGGCCATCACCGGGCCGGGGCTCACCGCGAACTGGCCGGCCTTCATGCCGGGCCAGTTGTGCATGCCGAAGACGGCATCCATGGGGAATTTCTCGAAGAGCCCTTCCTTGATCATTTCGCGGGCGCCGCCGCCGCCCTCTTCGGCGGGCTGGAAGATCAGGTAGACGGTGCCGTCGAAGTTGCGGTGCTTCGCGAGGTGCTGCGCCGCCGCGAGCAGCATGGCCGTGTGGCCGTCGTGGCCGCAGGCGTGCATCTTGCCGTGGTGCTTGCTGGCATGGGCGAAGGTGTTGAGCTCGGTGACGGGCAGTGCGTCCATGTCGGCGCGCAGGCCGACGGCGCGGTTGCTGGTGCCGTTCTTGACGATGCCCACCACGCCGGTGGTGCCCAGGCCGCGGTGGATGGGGATGCCCCATTCGGTGAGCTTGCCTGCCACCACGTCGGCGGTGCGGACTTCTTCGAAGCAGAGTTCGGGGTGTGCGTGGAGGTCACGTCGGACGGCGGCGATGCCGGCCGCCTGCGTGACGATCGAGTCGATGAGTTTCATGGGGGATGGACCGTCTCAAAACGCCAGTCTATCCACTCTGGCTCCGGGAGGCACCCCAGAAAGCACGCAGCCCGAGTGGCTGCAGGGGCCCTTTCTCGGTTCCTCAGTGCGCGCCGGTCCAGAAACCCAGGTGCGGCGCCGCGGCTTTCCTGCTCGAGCAGCGGCCCCACCACCTCGACGCGCCGCTGCCCGCGCGCGAAGACTTCGCGGCAGGGAAGCGAAAAGGTCGGGTTCTCGGGATGGTCGCCGGTCAGGCCCAGCAGCGCATGCTCCGAGAGCGCGTAGACCACGCGCCCGATGTTGGTCCAGTAGATCGCGCCCGCGCACATGCAGCAGGGCTCGGCGCTGGTGAAGAGCGTGCAGCGCGCGAGTTCCTCGGGGCCGAGGAGCCGCGCGGCCTGCGCGGCGGCCACCAGCTCGGCGTGCTGCGTGGGGTCGCCCTCGGGCGGCATCGAGTTGTTGCCCGCGGTGACGACGACCTCGCCGTGCTCGTTCGCCACCAGCGCGGCGAAGGGATGGCGCCCGCGCGCCTTCGATTCGTCCGACAGGCGGATGGCCATGCGAAGCAGTTCGAGGTCGCGCGGGGAGAGGTCGTCGGTGGTCATGCGCGGACGATAACCCGGGCCGGTCAGCGGCCGATGCTCTTGAGGTAGTCGGCGCGCGCGGCCAGCGCGGTGTCGGTGAAGTCGGTGAACACGCCGTCCACGCCGAGCTTGTAGTACACGCCGTATTCGTTCTTGCCGTCCTTGTTGTAGTCGGAGGCCAGCCGGCGCGGCTCGTTGCGGAAGGTGAAGGGGTGCACGAAGAGGCCGGCCTTGTGCGCGTCGGCGATCAGCGAGGTGGGCGCCATGGAGGTGGCGTCTGCGTCGTTGATCTTGCCGTCCTTGTTGACGTCCACCGGCTTGCCGTCCGCGCCGATGGTGCCCTTGATGCTCACGATGTAGCGCTTCCAGGGGCCGATGCCGTCGGCGTAGGTCTTGATCTCGGCCAGCCCCGCGGGCGTGACCATGGCGTCGAAGTTGCGCTTGTCGCCGGCCTTGGTCCAGTCGTAGGGGCGGTCGCTGGGCACGGCGAAGGTCACGGCGCCGGTCTTCAGGTCGACGCTGTCGCCGTCGATGAGCTGGATGAGCCTGGTGTTCAGGCCCTTGCTCTTCATGTACTTGAGGCTGCCCGGCTCGAAGGACTGCACGTAGATGGGCGCGGTCTTGCTGTTCCAGCCGGCCGCGTTGATGGCGGCGACGACCTTGTCTTCCAGCGGCAGGCCGAGTTCGCGGAAGTAGGTCGGGTTCTTGGTCTCGGGGTAGATGGCGATGGTGCGGCCGGTTTCCTTCGACTTGGCCTTGGCGAAGTCGATGATCTCCTGGAAGGTCGGCACCTTGTACTTGCCGTTGAATTCCTGCGGACGCTCGGCGTCGGTGGAGATGGCGCCCAGGGTCTTGATCTCGGCCAGCGTGAAGTCGTTGCTGAACCAGCCGGTCTGCGTTTCGCCGTCGACCTTGATGGTCTTCTTGCGTGAGGCGAAGCGGGGGTGCTTCGCCACGTCGGTGCTGATGGCGAGGTTGGGGTCGTGGCGGGCGATGAGCACGCCGTCCTTGGTGGAGATCAGGTCCATCTCGATCACGTCGGCGCCGAGTTCGATGGCGCGCGTGTAGGCCTCGAGCGTTTCTTCCGGCAGATAGCCTGATGCACCACGATGGGCAATGACCAGCGGCGGGTTGCCGTCCAGCGTCAGCAGCTTGTTGCCGCCGGAAGGTCCGGTGCTGCTGCAGGCTGCCAGTGCAAGGGCTGCGGTGGCGGTCAGGGCGATCTGAAGAGAGGTGCGCATGGTCGAGGTTCTCCGTCCGGAATGAAGAGGCGCAGGGTACCCGTTTCGCGTGACAGCTTGGACATCCATGCACGCGCGGCGCCGACTTCCGGGAGAATGTGTTGCATGCTCCATACGCTTTCCCCCCAAAGCCTGCTGATGGCCCAGACGCTGGTGCGCATGAACACCGTCAGCGCCAACAGCAACCTCGAACTGATCGACTTCGCCCAGAGCCACCTCGCGGCCCTGGGCGTCAAGAGCCGCATCACCTACAACGCCGAACGCACCAAGGCGAACCTCTTCGCCACGCTGGGCGAGGGCAAGCCGGCCGGGGTGATCGTCTCGGGCCACACCGACACGGTGCCCTGGGACGGGCAGGACTGGAGCGTCGACCCGCTCTCCGCCGTGGTCCAGAACGAGCGCCTCTACGGGCGCGGCTCGGCCGACATGAAGAGCTTCATCGCCATTGCGCTGTCGAACGCGAAGCGCTTCCTTGAGAGCGACTCCCCCTTCGCAGTGCACTTCGCCTTCAGCTACGAGGAGGAGATCGGCTGCTTCGGCGTGAAGGAGCTCATCGCCGACATGCGCGACGCCGGCATCAAGCCCCTGGCCTGCATCGTGGGCGAACCCACCAGCATGGTGCCCGCCATCGCGCACAAGGGCGTGTACCGCTACAAGTGCTGCGTGCGCGGCAAGGAGGCGCACTCCTCGCTCACGCCGAAGTCGGTCAATGCCATCGAGATGGCCGCGCGCGTGATCGGCAAGGTGCGCGACATGGCCGAGGGCTTCGAGCGCAGCGAGCCGCGCTACGAGGGCTTCGACGTGCCCTTCAGCACCGCGAGCGTGGGCCAGTTCCACGGCGGCATCGCCGACAACGTGGTGCCGCGCGACGCCGAGTTCCGCTATGAATTCCGCGACCTTCCCACCGCCGATGCCGCGAAGATGCAGGCCGAGGTGGTCGCCTACGCGGGCGGCCTCGAGCCTGCGATGAAGAAGGTGGCGCCCGATGCGGGCTTCAGCTTCGAGACCATCTGCGAGATTCCCAGCTTCCTGGGCTCAGCCAACGACCCCATCACGCTGCTGGCCCAGCGCCTGGCGAGCGAGGAGCGCACCACGCTGGTGGCCTTCGGCACCGAAGCGGGTCTTTTCAAGAACGCCGGCATCCCCACCGTGGTGTGCGGCCCCGGCAGCATCGAGCAGGCGCACCAGCCCGACGAGTACGTGAGCCTCGAACAGCTCGCGCGCTGCGAGCTGTTCATGGAGCGCCTGGCATCCACGCCGAGCATTGGCTGAAGCCGGCACCAACGACGACGCATCGCGGCGCATGAAGCGCGTCGCGCTCGGCCTGCTGTGCGCCGCCGCACTGCTCTATGCGGTGGCGAGCGTGCTGCATGGGCAACATCCGGCCTGGGGCTACGTGGCGGCCTTCGCCGAGGCCGCGATGGTGGGCGCCATCGCCGACTGGTTCGCGGTGGTGGCGCTGTTCCGCCATCCGCTGGGCCTGCCGATTCCGCACACGGCCATCATCCCGAGCAACAAGGACCGCATCGGCGCCAAGCTCGCGGGCTTCATCTGCGACAACTTCCTGAGCACCGAACAGGTGCTCGGCAAGCTGCGGCAGTTCGACGCGGCCGGGCGCATCGCCGACTGGCTGGCCCGGCCCGCGAGCGGCGAGAAGCTGGGCGAATGGGGCGTGGCCGCCACGCGCTACGGGCTCTCGGCCTTCGACGACGAGCGCGTGCGCGACTTCATGGGCCGCGCCGTCGCGGCCGGCCTCGCGAAGATCGACCTCTCGCGCCTGACCGGCCAGGCGCTCGACGCACTCACCGCCGGCGGGCGCCACCAGGCGCTGCTCGACGACGTGCTGCAGCAGGTGGCCGGCCTGCTCGAAGGCGAGGAGGTGCAGGCGCACATCACCGAGGCCATCGCGCGCGAGATCAAGACGCTGCGCTACGTGGGCCTCGACCAGGTGGCTGCCAAGCTGGCCACGCGCAAGATCGTCGCGGCCGTGGCGCGCACCATCGGCGAGCTCGCGGCCGAGCCCGACCATCCGATGCGCAAGCGCTTCGACCACTTCGTCGACGACTTCGTGGTGCGCCTGAAGCTCGACCCCGAGTTCCAGCAGCGCGGCGAGCAGATCCGCGCCGAGCTGGTGGCGCACCCCGCGCTGGGCGACTACCTGCACGGGCTGTGGGGCGAGCTGCTCGCGTGGCTTCACGACGACCTGGGCCGCGGCGATTCGACCATCCGCCGGCGCATCGCGGCCATGGCGGGCGCGCTGGGCGCGCGGCTGCAGGGTGACGAGGCCATCCGCCGCTGGATCAACGAGCAGATCGAGGCCGCCGCGCCGCTGGCCATCGAGCGCTACCGCGAGGACATCCGCCGCTACATCGAGGAGCGCGTGGGCGAGTGGAACGCGCAGGAGATGACGGTCGAGCTTGAGCGCCACATCGGGCGCGACCTGCAGTTCATCCGCATCAACGGCACGCTGGTGGGCGGGCTGGTGGGGCTGCTGATCCATACGGCGACGCAGCTTCTGCGCGGCTGAAAACCCCGCCTGAGGGCCGCGGGTAATCCACAGCGGACGAAAGTCCGCATCCTGTCCCCGGCGGGACTCGGCGGCCCGGCCGCGCTCCTAGACTGCTTCGCGCATCAACAAGAGGAGACGCCAACCATGCCCCGTCGAAGCAGTCTCGGCGCCATTGCGCTGACCGCCACCCTCGCCCTGCTGGGCGCCTGCGGCAGCCTCGCGCCGCCAACGTCCACCAAGCCCCCCACGCGGCCCGCCTCCTGGGCGGCGCCCGAGGCGCTGGTCGCGCCCTCGGCCTTCATGGGCGTGCACGGCCTGGCCATCGACGCCAAGGGCCGGCTGCTGGCGGGCTCCGTGCTCGGCAACACGATGTGGGAGGTCGACCGCAATACCGGCGCGGCGAAGGTGTTCGTCGACGCGCCCGAAGGCCAGGCGGACGACATCGCCGTGGGGCCAAAGGGCGAGCTCGCCTGGACCAACTACCTGATGGGCATCGTGCGCTACCGGGAGAGCGACGTCGCGCCGATGCGCGTGCTGGCCAAGGACCTGCCCGGCATCAACTCGCTCGACTTCGACCGCCGCAGCGGCCGGCTCTACGCCTCGCAGGTGTTCCTGGGCGACGCGCTGTGGGAGATCGACCGCGAGGGCCAGAAGTCGCCCAGGCTCATCAAGAAGGACATGGGCGGCTTCAACGGCTTCGAGGTGGGGCCCGACGGCATGCTCTACGGGCCGCTGTGGTTCAAGGGCCAGGTGGTGAAGATCGACCCGGCCAACGGCAACATGACCGTGATCGCCGACGGCTTCAAGATCCCGGCGGCCGCCAACCTCGACGGCAAGGGCAACCTGTGGGTGGTCGATACGCGCAGCGGCGAGCTGGTGCGGGTGGAACTGTCCACCGGCCGCAAGACGGTCGCGAAGCAGCTGCGGCCGTCCCTGGACAACCTGGCCATCGCCAAGGACACGCCCGACGGGACCATCTACGTCTCCAACATGGCCAACAACGAGGTACAGGCCTTCAACCCCGCCACCGGCGAGCTGCGCACGCTCACCAGCGGCAAGGTGGCGGCGCCCGCCGGCATGAAGATCGACGGCAACGACCTCTGGGTGGCCGACGTCTTCGGCTTCCGCCAGGTCGACGTGAGCAACGGCGAGGTGCGCGACGTGTTCCGCATGCAGCGCGACCCCGAGCTCGACTACCCGTTCGCGGTCGGCCTGTCGCCCAAGCTCTTCGCGCTGAGCTCGTGGTTCACCGGCACGGTGCAGCTGGTCGACCGCCGGACCCTGAAGACGGTCGAGACCATCCACGGCCTGAAGACGCCCTTCGATGCCATTCCCATGCCCGACGGCAGCGTGATCTACGCCGAGATCGCCACCGGCAGCATCACGCGCGCCAGCGGGCCGAAGTTCGCAGAAAAGTCAGTGCTCGCCAGCGGCCTGAACGGCCCGGTGCAGATGATCGTCGGCCAGGACGGCGCGCTCTACGTGACCGAGGCGGCCGGCCGGCTGCTGCGCATTCCGCTGGACGCCAGTTCGCCGCTGCGCGCCGTGGCCGAGGGGCTGGCCTTGCCCGAGGGCGTGGCGCAGACGCCCTGGGGCAGCTTCGTCGTGGCCGAGAGCGCGGCGCGCCGGCTGGTGGAAATCGTGCCCGACGGCAGCCGCCGCACCATCGCCGAGAACCTGCCGATCGGCGTCCCGGCCGGCCCCGGTCTGCCGCCGCCATACGTGGTCACGGGCGTCGCCGTGGGCGGCGACGGCACGATCTACATGGCGGCCGACCGCAACAATGCGATATATCGAATCCGCCCCGTAAGGTAGGGTAACAATAAGTGTAAATTTCGGTTTACTTTTACAAACAAACATTACAGACTGCGCGGGACGTCTTGCGGCGTCCCGCTCGCATCCGGCGACCGGGGGTCCGCGAAACGCTCTTTTGACCTGAAAGGGACATCCCATGACTCCGCTCGTCGTAGGCCAGATCCTGTCGCCCGAGTACTCCCTGGGCATGGTGGCGCTCTCCTTCCTCATTTCCTTCGCGGGCTCGCTGGTGGCCCTGATCTGCGCCGGCCGAATGGTCGGCGCGGACGGCAAGCCCAACCTCGCCGTCGTGACCTGCGCGGCTGTGGCGCTGGGCGGCATCGGCATCTGGTCGATGCACTTCATCGGCATGCTGGCGTACCGGCTGCCAGTAGCCATTTCGTACAACATGCCGCTCACGGTGGTGTCGCTGGTGGCGGCGATCCTGATCTCGGGCATCGCGCTGTACATGGCGGGCGGGCGGCGCAAGTTCAGCAAGCCGGGCTGGCTCGCGGGCAGCCTGCTGGCGGGCATCGGCGTGTGCGTGATGCACTACATGGGCATGTTCGCGATGAACATGCGCGCCTCGATGAACTTTGACCTGGCGACGGTCGGGCTGTCGGTGCTGATCGCCGTCACGGCAGCCGGAGCCGCCCTCTGGCTCGCCTTCAACCTGCGCAGGTTCACGCACAAGGTCGCGGCCGCCGCCGTGATGGGCGTGGCGGTCTGCACCATGCACTACGTGGGCATGAGCGCGGCCAGCATGGTCTGCACCGCCGCGGCGCCGGTCGATGCGCTGGCCATCGGCGGCAGCTACATGGGCCTGACGGTGTTCGGCACGGCCGGCGCGGTGCTGATCTTCATCTACTGGGTGGTCACGGGCAGCAGCCTCGACGCCCCGGTCGCTGCGCCCCGGCGCGCCCGCGCGGGCTGAGCGGGCTGGAGCTGCCGGCAGGCATCAGCCAGTCAGCGCAAGCGGGCGCCGCGCCCGCGACCTAGAGTCCGTGCAGGGCGAAGAAACAAGCGATCTGCACGGACTCTTTTCATGCCAGTCATCGAATCCCGGCTGCAAGCGGCCAGCGACACCTTCCAGGCCAACCGGGCCAGCATGCTGGCGCTGCTCGGCCAGGTGCGCGAGCACGAGGCCCGCGCCGTCGCGGCCTCCGCGGCCTCGGCCGAGCGCTTCGCCAGGCGCGGGCAGCTGCTGCCGCGCGAGCGCCTCGCGCTGCTGCTGGACACCGGCGCGCCCTTCCTGCCGCTGGCCTCGCTCGCCGGCCTCGGCCAGGACAACCCCGATCTTTCCAGGAGCGTGCCCGGCGGCGGCCTGATCTCCGGCATCGGCTACGTCGCGGGCGTGCGCTGCATGGTCAACGCCTCCGACTCGGGCATCGACGCCGGCGCGCTGCAGCCCATGGGCCTGGACAAGCAGCTGCGCGTGCAGGAGATCGCGCTGGAGAACAGGCTGCCCTACGTGCAGCTGGTGGAAAGCGCGGGCGCCAACCTCATGCAGTACCGCGTGCAGGACTTCGTGCGCGGCGGCAACATCTTCCGCAATCTCGCGCGGCTGTCGGCCGCGGGGCTGCCGGTGGTGACGGTGACGCACGGCTCCTCCACCGCAGGCGGCGCCTACCAGACCGGCCTTTCCGACTACATCGTGATGGTGCGCGACCGCACGCGCGCCTTCCTCGCGGGGCCGCCGCTGCTGAAGGCCGCCACTGGCGAGATCGCCACGGAAGAAGAACTGGGCGGCGCGGTGATGCACACCCACGTCTCGGGCCTGGGCGACTACCTCGCGGAGGACGACCGCGACGCCATCCGCATCGCGCGCACGATCCTCGGCGGCATCGACTGGGGGCGCGACGAAGCGCCGCGCAGCTTCGCGCCGCCGCGCCACGACGCCGAGGAACTGCTGGGCATCATGCCCAGCGACGGCAAGCGGCCGGTAGACATGCGCGAGGTCATCGCGCGCATCGCCGACGGCTCCGAGTTCCTGGCCTTCAGCGAGCACTACGGCAGCGCCACCGTCTGCGGCCACATCCGGCTCGAAGGCCACGCGGTGGGCATCATCACCAACAACGGCCCCATCGACTCCGACGGCGCCACCAAGGCCACGCACTTCATCCAGGCCTGCTGCCAGTCGCGCACGCCCATCGTCTACCTGCAGAACATCACCGGCTACATGGTGGGCCGCGCGCACGAGGAGGCCGGCATCATCAAGCACGGCGCGAAGATGATCCAGGCGGTGTCGAACGCCACCGTGCCGCAGGTCACGCTGCTGTGTGGCGCCTCGTACGGCGCGGGCAACTACGGCATGTGCGGCCGCGGCTTCGCGCCGCGCTTCTGCTTCAGCTGGCCCAACGCGCGCACCGCCGTGATGGGCGGCGAGCAGGCGGCGAAGACCATGGCCATCGTGATGGAGGCCGGCATGGCACGAAAGGGCGCGGTCGACCAGTCGAAGATCGACGCGATGCAGCAGCAGGTCGTCGAGCGCTTCGACCGGCAGATGAGCGTGTTCACTACCAGCGCCCTGCTGCTGGACGACGGCGTGATCGACCCCCGCGACACCCGCGCCGTGCTGGCCGAGGTTCTCTCGATCTGCCGCGACGCCGACACGCGCACGACGCAACCCATGCAGTTCGGGGTGGCACGTCCATGAGCAGCAGCAACACCACCACCATCGCCAGGTTCCGGAAGATCCTGGTCGCCAACCGCGGCGAGATCGCCGTGCGCGTGATGCGCACCGCGCGCGCCATGGGCTTTCGCACCGTGGCCGTTTACTCCACTGCCGATGCAGCCTCGGAGCACGTGCGCTTCGCCGACGAGGCGGTACACATCGGCGAGCCGCTCCCGGCGCAGAGCTACCTGAACATCGCCGCGATCGTCGAGGCCGCGCGCACCAGCGGCGCCGACGCGGTGCATCCCGGCTACGGCTTCCTCGCCGAGAACGCTGCCTTCGCGCAGGCCTGCCGCGACGCCGGCCTGGTCTTCATCGGCCCTTCGCCCGAGGCCATCCGTGCGATGGGCGACAAGGCCGGCGCCAAGCGGCTGATGCAGGCGGCGGGCGTGCCCTGCATTCCGGGCTACCAGGGCGAGGACCAGGGCGAGAAGACGCTCGCCGCCGAAGCCGCGCGCATCGGCTGGCCGGTGATGATCAAGGCCACGGCCGGCGGCGGCGGGCGCGGCATGCGGCTCGTCAGCTCGCCCGCGAACTTCGCCGAGCAGTTGCGCAGCGCGCAGTCGGAAGCGCTCAACGCCTTCGGCGATGCCACCGTGATCCTGGAGCGCGCCATCGTCGCGCCGCGCCACGTCGAGGTGCAGGTGTTCGCCGACCGGCACGGCAACGCCATCCACCTCGGCGAGCGCGACTGCTCGGTGCAGCGCAGGCACCAGAAGGTGGTGGAGGAAGCGCCCTCGCCCGCCGTCTCGCAAGCGCTGCGCGAACGCATGGGCGCCACCGCCGTCGCCGCGGCGAAGGCCATCGCCTACGAAGGCGCGGGCACGCTCGAATTCCTGCTCGATGCCGAGGGCCGCTACTGGTTCATGGAGATGAACACGCGCCTGCAGGTGGAGCACCCGGTGACGGAAGCGGTGACGGGCCTCGACCTGGTGGAGCTGCAATTGCGCGTCGCGGCCGGCGAGCCGCTGCCGGTCGCGCAGCAGGACGTGCGCTTCTCAGGCCACGCGATCGAAGTGCGCCTGTGCGCCGAAGATCCTCAGCAGGGCTTCATGCCGCAGGGCGGCACGCTGGCGGCCTGGCGACCTTCTGCCGCGCTGCGCACCGAGCACGCCCTGCGCGACGGTGCCGAGGTGCCGCCTTTCTACGACTCGATGATCGCCAAGCTGGTCGCCCACGGCCGCACGCGCGAGGACGCGAGGCAGCGGCTCCTGGCCGGCCTGCAGGACACCGTCGCGCTCGGCATACCGACCAACCAGCGACTGCTGGAACGCACGCTTTCGCACGCGGTGTTCGCAAGCGGCGAGGCGACGACCGCCTTCGTGGCCGACCACATCGACACGCTGCTCGCCACCGACGAAGCAGGCCGCGACCGGGCCGCGCTGATCGCCGCGCTGCTGCTGCAGCTCGGCGAACGCGGCTGGCCTTCGCCGCTGGCGCATACGCTGCCCAATGCCCTGCGCTTCGAGCTCGACGGCACGGTGCACGCCGCACGCGTGACGCCGCGCGGCGCCGGCCGCTTCGACATCGCGCTGGACGGCCAGGAGCCGGAGCAGCTCGCGCTGCTCGGCATGCCCGGCGACGGCAGCCTGCGCTTCTCGTGCAACGGGCTTTCCGCGCAAGCCTTCGTCGCGCGGCACGACGGCCGTGTTTTCTTCCACCACGACGGACAAGCCCACCGCCTCGACGACCTCACCCACTTGCCGACCACCCGCGCCGATGCTGACGGAGGCGACGGCCTGCTGCGCGCCTCCATGAACGGCCGCGTGATCGCGCTGCTGGCGGCCGAGGGCGAGGCCGTCGCCGCGGGCCAGCCGCTGGTCACGCTGGAGGCGATGAAGATGGAGCACGTGCACTGCGCACCGCGTGCCGGACGCGTCGCCCTGCATGTCGCGGTGGGCACGCAGGTGGCGGCGCGCCACGTCGTCGCACAGGTCGCCGATGCATGACGGGGACCGGCCCCGCATCCTTACCAGAGCCAACCGCATGACTTCATCCTCTTCCCACTACCGTTCCGTCTTCGCTCCCGGCCTGTTCGACGGGCAGGTCGTCGTCGTCACCGGCGGCGGCTCCGGCATCGGCCGCTGCACCGCGCACGAGCTCGCCTCGCTGGGCGCGCAGGTGGTGCTGGTGGGGCGCAAGCCCGAGAAGCTCGACGCGGTACGCGCCGAAATCGAGGCCGCCGGCGGCAAGGCCTCCACGCAGGCCTTCGACATCCGCAGCGAGGACGCGGTGCGCGCGGCCATCGCCGCCGTGGTTGCCGCGCACGGCCGCATCGACGGGCTGGTCAACAACGCGGGCGGCCAGTACATCACGCCGCTGCATGCGATCACGGCCAAGGGCTGGGAGGCGGTAATCCACACCAACCTCACGGGCGGCTTCCTGGTCGCGCGCGAGTGCTACCTGCAGAGCATGCAGGCCCATGGCGGCGCCATCGTCAACATCGTGGCCGACATGTGGGGCTCCATGCCCAACATGGGCCACAGCGGCGCGGCGCGCGCGGGCATGGTGAGCTTCACCGAGACCGCCGCGCTCGAATGGGCCGCGAGCGGCGTGCGCGTGAACGCGGTGGCGCCGGGCTACATCGCATCCAGCGGCATGGACCACTACCCGCCCGAGGCCGGCGACATGCTGCGCGCCATGCGCAAGACCGTGCCGGCCGGGCGCTTCGGCAACGAGGCCGAGACCTCGGCCGCCATCGTCTTCCTGCTGGGCCCGGCCGCGAGCTTCATCAGCGGCAGCGTGCTGCGCGTGGACGGCGCGCGCCCGCAGGTGCGCATGGGCTGGCCGATGGCGATTCCCGATGCGCAGGCGCAGCAGCGTGCGGCGGTGAAGCCCTTCGACGGCTTCCACCTGGCGCAGGCGCCGCGCGTGTTCCAGGACAAGTAGAGAACGAACGATCGGAGACCATTTCATGCAGTACAGCCACGAACACCTCGAGATCCAGAAGACCCTGCGCCGCTTCATCGACGACGAGATCAACCCGCACGTGGACGAGTGGGAAGAAGCCGAGATCTTTCCCGCGCACGAAGTCTTCAAGAAGCTCGGCAACCTCGGCATGCTGGGCCTGAACAAGCCCGAGGCCTTCGGCGGCGCGGGCCTGGACTATTCGTACGCCATGGCCATGGCCGAGGCGCTGGGCCACGTCTCCTGCGGCGGCGTGCCGATGGCCATCGGCGTGCAGACCGACATGTGCACGCCCGCGCTCGCACGCTTCGGCAGCGACGAGCTGCGCCGCGAGTTCCTCGCGCCCGCCATCGCGGGCGACATGGTCGGCTGCATCGGCGTGAGCGAGCCCGGCGCGGGCAGCGACGTGGCGGGCCTGAAGAGCCATGCGCGCAAGGACGGCGGCGACTACCTCCTCAGCGGCCAGAAGATGTGGATCACCAACAGCCTGCAGGCCGACTGGATGTGCATGCTGGTCAACACCGGCGACGGCCCCGTGCACCGCAACAAGTCGCTCGTGATGGTGCCGATGGACAGCCCCGGCATCGAGAAGGCGAAGAAGATCCGCAAGATCGGCATGCACTCCAGCGACACCGGCCTCATCTACTTCGACAACGTGCGCGTGCCGCAGCGCTATCGCATCGGCGAGGAGGGCCAGGGCTTCGTCTACCAGATGCAGCAGTTCCAGGAAGAACGGCTCTGGGCCGCCGCAAGTTCGCTGGAGCCGATGGAAGACTGCATCGCGCAGACCATCGAATGGGCGCAGCAGCGCAGCATGTTCGGCTCCACGCTGGCCGACCAGCAGTGGGTTCAGTTCAAGCTCGCCGAGCTCAAGACCGAGGTGGAGGCGCTGCGCGCGCTCACCTACCGCGCCTGCGACCTGCACGTGAAGGGCGAGGACGTGCTCGAACTCGCCTCGATGGCCAAGCTCAAGACCGGCCGCCTCACGCGCCAGGTGGCCGACACCTGCCTGCAGTTCTGGGGCGGCATGGGCTTCACGCTGGAGAACCGCGTCTCGCGGCTGTACCGCGACGGCCGCCTGGGCTCCATCGGCGGCGGCGCCGACGAGGTGATGCTGGGCATCCTCGCGAAGACCATGGGCATCGCCAAGCGGCCGCCGCGCGGCTGAACACTGCATGGACGCCGAACTGCAAGCCGACCGCGCCGCGCTCGCGGACACGGTGCGACGCTTCGCCGAAACCGAGATCGCGCCGAACGTGCAGGCATGGGACGACGCGGGCGAGTTTCCGCGCAAGCTCTACACGCGCGCCGCCGAGCTCGGCCTGCTGGGCCTGGGCTATCCGGAAGAGCTCGGCGGTACGCCCGCCACGTATGCGCTCAAGCTGCCAGCATGGGTCGCGCTCGCGCGCCACGGCAAGAGCGGCGGCGTGCTCGCGAGCCTGTTCTCGCACAACATCGGCCTGCCACCCGTGGTACTGCACGCGAGCGACGCGGTGCGCCGCGAGGTCGTGCCGCCGGTGCTGCGCGGCGAGAAGATCGCGGCGCTCGCCATCACCGAGCCCGGCGGCGGCTCCGACGTGGCTGCCCTTCGCACGACGGCACGGCTCGACGGCGACCACTACGTCGTCAACGGCGAGAAGACCTTCATCACCTCGGGCATGCGCGCCGACTGGATCACCGTGGCCGTGCGCACCGGCGAAGGCCGCGGCGCGGGCGGCATCTCGATGCTGCTGGTGCCGGGCGACGCGCCGGGCCTCACGCGCACGCGGCTGTCGAAGATGGGCTGGCTGTGCTCCGACACCGCCACCCTGCACTTCGACAACGTGCGCGTGCCCGCGCGCTACCTGCTGGGGCACGAAGGCGAAGGCTTCCGCATGATCATGGGCAACTTCAACGGCGAGCGCATCGGCCTCGCCGCGGGTGCGCTGGGCTTCTCGCAGGCCTGCCTCGACGAGGCGCTGGCCTGGGCGCGCGAGCGCAAGGCCTTCGGCGCCGCGCTCATCGGGCACCAGGCGGTGCGCCACAAGCTGGTCGACATGCAGATGCGCATCGCGTCCACCGAAGCGTGGACAGAGGCCGTGTCGGCGCAAGGCGATGCGCTCGAAGCGGCCGGCCGCCACAACGCGCCCGAATGGGTAGCGCAGATCTGCATGCTGAAGAACCACGCGACGCAGACCATGCAGTTCTGCGCCGACCAGGCGGTGCAGATCCTCGGCGGCATGGGCTTCATGCGCAGCACCGCCAGCGAGCGCATCTACCGCGAGGTGAAGGTGATGATGATCGGCGGCGGGGCCGAGGAGATCATGAAGGAGCTGGCGGCCAGGCAGATGGGATGGCTGTAGAGGAAAGAGGAAGAGGAGGAGGAGAAAAAGAAGAAGAAGGGAAAACGGAAAACTGTTCTTCACCGGCGCAGCCCGCCGCGCCCGGTACGGTGCTTACCATCGGTCGCACCAAGCAGCAGGAGCCCGCGTGACCTTCATTCCTCTTCTTTCCGGCGAGCCTGCCGCAGGCGTGCGACCGCGATGCTGAAGCACATCGTGATGTGGAACCTGCGCGGCGACTCCGCCGAGGAAAAGGCGCAGGCCGTGCAGTTGCTGAAGCACAGCTTCGAATCGCTGCGCGGCCAGATCCCCGGCCTGCTGCACCTCGAAGTCGGCGTCGATTCGAGCCGCGTGGACTACGCCTGCGACGTGGTGCTCTACAGCGAATTCGACAGCCAGGCCTCGCTCGACGGCTATGCCAAGCATCCCGCGCACCTGCGCGTGCGCGAGGAACTGGGCGACCTGCGGATCGCGCGGCATCAGGTGGACTACGCGTCCGACTGATCGGCCCCGGCTTTCGCGAGCCCGACGCAGAACTCGCGCACCAGCCGCAGCGCTGGCGCCTCGGTCCTGCCTTCGAGCGTGACGAAGGCGAACTGCGCGCTGAGCCCCGCCGCAGGCTCCACCTCGAGCTCGGCCAGATCGCCGCTGTCCTGCAGCGCCCGGGTGGCCGCGAGCACTCCCAGGAAAACCGCATCGGTGTTGCGCACGGCCTCGATCAGCGCGCCGATGTCTTCCGACGACACGTGCAGCCAGCGCTGCGGACTCGCATCGCTGCCGTAGCGCTCCACCAGGATGCGCGCCACGTCGTCGCTGACCATCGTCGAGACCACCGGATAGCGCACGAGCTCGTCGAAGCGAACCGGCTTGCCGCACCGCGACGCCAGCAACGGATGGCCGCGCCTGCAGACGAATCCCGAGCGCAGCGTCGGCAATACGTCGATGTGCAGGTCCTCGCGTGGCGACACCGCCCGGTAGGTCAGCACCAGCGCATCGAGCGTGCGCGCGCGCAGCGCCGCCAGCTGCAGCTCGGGCCCGCCGCCGTGCAGCTGCAGGCCCACGCGCGGATGGTTTCGCAGCATGTGGATGAGAAGCGGCGACGAGAACAAGGCCCCGGGCGCCGCGCCGAGCCCCAGCCGCACCACGCCCGCCTGCCCGTCGGCCAGCAGCGCGGCGGCGCGCCTGAGCTCGTGCGTCTCCATCGAGATGCGCTTGGCGCGCGCCAGCACCATCGCGCCGAAAGGCGTCAGCTCGTTTCGCTTGCCGACGCGGTCGACGAGCTGCATGCCGAGTTCCTGCTCGAGCATCTGAATGCTGCGGCTGAGCGCCGGCTGGGTCAGGTGCACTTTCTCGGACGCGCGGCTGAATGAGCCTGTTTCCGCGAGCGCGAGCAGGTGGTCGAGTTGCTGGAGGTTCATGGCTGGCTGTGTTCGTCATGTGCATGAGTGATGCTCATGGTAATTACAAAAACAATGCATTGGACAGATAGAACCCCGATTCCTAGCATCCATCGCGTACTACTTTGGACCAAGGAATTTCCCCATGAAGCGGTTCGATCGATGGCTCTGCACGCTGGTCTTCCTGGGCTGCGGCACCGTGGCACAGGCACAGGCGCCCTATCCCTCGAAGGTCGTCACGATGATGGTTCCCTACCCGGCGGGCGCAGCCAGCGACTTCACTGCGCGGGCGCTGAACGACCTGGTCGGCAAGGAGCTCGGCGGGCAGGTGATCGTCGAGAACATCGGAGGGGCGAGCGGCGCCATTGCCGCGGCCAAGGTGCTGGCCGCGCCGGCCGACGGCCACTACCTGTTCCAGGGATCGCCCAACGAGCTGATCCTGTCGGGGCTGGTCAACAGGAGCACGCGCTACAAGCCCGAGGATTTCCAGTGGATCGCGCCGGTGGCCACCTCGCCGCTGGTGCTGGTGGTCAACAGCCAGCTGCCGGCCCATTCGCTCGACGAGTTCGTGGCACTGGCGCGTTCGCGCAGGGACGCGCCGCTGAGCTACGGCACGCCGGGCCCGGGCACGCTCTACCACCTGCTGGGCGAACTCTTCACCAGGCGCACGGGCGCAACCGTCACGCACGTCCCCTACAAGGGCGGCGCGCCCATCCTGCAGGACCTGATCGGCGGGCAGATCGACTTCGCATTCATGCCCTACCAGGCCTTCTACGCCGACTACGTGAAGCAGGGCCGCCTGCGCGTGATCGGTTCGCTGTCGCCCGGCAGGCGGCTGCCCGCGCCCTTCGACACGCTGCAGACCAGCGCGCAGAGCAAGGACATGAAGGACTTCGACTTCGGCATCTGGACCTCCTACATGGTGCGCAAGGGCACGCCGAGGCCCGTGGCCGAGCGGCTCAACGCCGCGATCGCCGCCGCGCTGAAGAACCCGCAGGCGCGCGCGCAGCTGGAGTCGCAGGCCAAGACCGTCTTCGAGCCGATGAGCCTGGAGGCCGGCGAGAAGTTCTATGCGGCCGAGATCGCGCGCTATCGCGACCTTGTCAAGACCATCGGCTACGAGTCGCCCTGAGTCCCGTTTCCTTTCGGAAGAAGAGGTGCATCCATGAAGACGAGACAGATCAACACACTGGCATTGGCGATCGCGCTGTCGCTTTCCGCATGCGGCGGTGGCGGCGGCGGCGGTGCGGGTTTCGGCGGCATCGGGCTGCCGCCGGCCGCGAGCCCCGCGCCGGCACCGGCCCCCGCTCCCGCGCAGGACGACCCCACGGTCGCGGTCACCACGGAAGGCAAGGTCGCCGGCAACGCGGGCAACGGCCTCGTGTCGTTCCTGGGCATTCCGTACGCGCAGCCGCCGGTGGGCGCGCTGCGCTGGGCGCCGCCGCAACCGCCGGCCGCCCGCGCGGCGACGCTGCAGGCGAAGGCCTTCGGCAACGCATGCCCACAGGCACCGGGAGCGGTGTCGTCGCCGATCGCCGAAGACTGTCTCTATCTGAACGTGTGGAAGCCGGCCGGCACGAAGGCAGGCGACAGGCTGCCGGTGATCTTCTACATCCACGGCGGCGCGTTCACGCTGGGTTCGGGCGAGATGGGCCCGAGCCCGCTGGCGAGCCGCGGCGTGGTGGTGGTCGGCATCAACTACCGGCTCGGCGCGCTCGGCTATCTCGCGAACAAGGCGCTGCGCGCGGCCAACAAGGACGGCAGCCTCGGCAACTTCGCCGTGATGGACCAGCTTGCCGCGCTCGGCTGGGTGCAGAGGAACATCGCGGCCTTCGGCGGCGACGCGGGCAACGTCACGCTGTGGGGCACCTCGGCGGGCGCGACGCAGAGCTTCTCGCTGCTGCAATCGCCCAGGGCCAAGGGGCTGTTCCAGCGCGCGGTGATGCAAAGCGGCGGCGCGGCCGAGTATTCGAACCCCAGCATGGACACCTCGCTGGCGGCGGGAGACACTGCCGTGCAGAACCTCGGATGCGGCGGCGCCGCCGACGTGGTGGCCTGCCTGCGCGCACTGCCGGTGTCCGCGCTGCTCGCGCAGGGCGGGCTCAAGTGGCGTCCCACGGTGGACGCGCAGGTCATCACGCAGGTGCCCGCGCGCGCCTTCGCGACCGGCAACTTCAACCAGGTGCCGGTGATGATCGGCGGCGTGTACGACGAGGGCACGCTGTTCGTCGACATGAAGCTGAGCGCGGCCTACTACCCTCTGTACCTGCGCGGGCTCGCGCCGGCCGGCTACGACACCACGGCCATCGAGGCGGCCTATCCGATCGGCAACTACGCCGTGCCGGCGCAAGGCATCGCGCGAGCCATGGGCGACGCGATGTACGCCTGCGGCAACAGCGCGCGGCGCGACGCGCTCGCGGCTTGGGTGCCGGTGTACGGCTGGGAAATGACCGATCCGCAGCTGTCGTTTCCGTCGAATCCCGCGGCCTTCTACTACGGCACGGCGCACGGCATGGACAGCTACTACCTGACCGGCACGGTCGACTCGCTGCCCACCTACCCCTACTTCGACCCGGGCGGTGCCGCGCCCGACGCGGCCACCACGGCGCAGCGCAAGGCGCTGTCGGCGCAGATGGTCGCGTACCTGCTCAACTTCGCGAAGAACGGCGACCCGAACGGCGACGGCCGCAGCGTCGCGACGCGCTGGCCGCGCTCCATGGGTCCTTCGGACCGCGCGCTGATGGAGTTCACCTATCCCGCCGTCAGGACATCGAGCAACGCGTTCGAGCACACCCACAAGTGCGACACGCTGTGGGGGCCCGACGTGTTCCCACCGCTGTACTGACCGAAGAACGAACCGCATCGACCCGCCCATGAACGAACGACACGTCATCGACCATCTCGACGCCCGCCAGCCTGAGATCGTGGACTGGCTCAAGGCCTTCCTGCGCATCCCGAGCGTGAGCGCCGACCCGTCCTTCGCGCCGCACATGCACGAGGCGCGGCGCTTCCTCGTCGAGCGGCTGCAGCGGATCGGCCTGTCGGGCGTGCGCCTGCTCGACGGCGGCGGCGAGCCCGCCGTCTACGGCGAATGGAACGGCGCGCCCGGCCGGCCCACGCTGATGGTGTACGGCCATTACGACGTGCAGCCGGCCGATCCCCTGGACCAGTGGCGCACGCCTGCGTTCGAGCCGACGGAGGTGGATGGCCGCCTCTACGGGCGCGGCACGTCCGACGTGAAGGGCTCGACCGCGATCGCGCTCGAGGTGATCGCCTCGTTCCTCGCGGTGCAGGGCCGCTGCCCGGTGAACATCAAGGTGTTCCTCGAAGGCGAGGAGGAAACGGGCAGTCCCTCGCTGCGGACCATCGTCGAGCGCCATCGTGCGCTGCTGCGCTGCGACGCGGTGCTGTCCGCCGACGGCGGACGCGCGAGCGCGGAGGTGCCGACGATCAACACCGGCGCGCGCGGCAACGCGCAGCTGGAGGTGCGGCTGCGCACCGCCCACAAGGACCTGCATTCGGGCCGCTACGGCGGCGGCGTGCGCAACGCGCTGCACGAGATGGCGCGGCTGGTCGCGTCGCTGCACCATGCCGACGGCGGCGTGGCGGTCGAGGGCTTCCACGACGGCGCCGCGCCGCCCACGGAAAGACAGCGCGCGGACACCGCTGCGTTCCCGTACGACGAGGCCGCGTTCTTCTCGGACGTCGGCGGCAGCGCGCATGGAGAACCCGGCTACACGGCGCGCGAACGCATCACGCTGCGCCCAGCCCTCGACGTCAACGGCCTGTGGGGCGGCTATACGGGCGGCGGCGGCAAGACCATCGTGCCCTGCGAGGCGCAGGCCAAGCTCACGACGCGCGTCGTCGCGGGGCAAAACCCGCGCGCCGTGATCCACGCTGTGCTGCGCCACCTGCAGCGGCACTGCCCGCCGGGCTGCACGCTCGACGTGGTGGCAATGAACGACGGCTCGCCCGCCTCCACCCTCGCGCCGCACCATCCGCTGGTGCGCGCGGCCGAGGCGGTGCTGGAGCGCGAGAGCGGCCGTCGCCCCATCCACGTGCGGCTCGGCGCCAGCGTGCCGGTGACGTCGATCTTCAAGGAGATGCTGGGCATCGACACGCTGATGTTCGGCTTCAACCTGCCCGACGAGGACGTGCACGCGCCGAACGAGTTCTTCAGGCTGGCGTCGATCCGGCAAGGGACGCGGGCATGGACGCTGCTCCTCGCGGAACTGGCAAAGCATCCGCCGGCGTCCTTCCAAATCGGCTGACGCCCGACGAGGGATTTCTTCAGGATTCCTCGCCGTCGTGCGGCTGCGCGGCCTTCGCCGCCGCCCGCAGCTTGTCCTTCTTGCTCGGCCGCTTGCCCTTGATGCCCCCCGTGCCCGACGCGTCGACCAGCGGCGGCGCCACCTCCACCGGCTCGAAGCCTTCGATGCGCTCGCGCGGCAGCTTCAGACCGTGGCGTTTCTCGATCACCCTGAAATGCGCCTGCGTCGACGCGCTCACGAAGCTGATGGCCAGGCCGCTCTCGCCGGCGCGGCCCGTGCGGCCGATGCGGTGGATGTAGTCGGCGGGCGAGCGCGGCAGGTCGTAGTTGATGACCACCGGCAGCTGCGCGATGTCGATGCCGCGCGCCGCGAGGTCGGTGGCGACGACCACGTCCCAGCGGCTCTGTTTGAACTGCGAGAGGATGTCGGCGCGCGTGCCCTGCGCAATGTCGCCGTGGAAGGGCACGGCGTAGATGCCGTTCCTGTAGAGCTTCTCGGCCACGGTCTGAGCGGCGTGCTGCGTGGCGACGAAGACCAGCACGCGGCCCCATTCGTTCTCGTGCTGCTTGAGCAGGTGGCGCAGCAGCTGGGTGCGGCGGCCGGGGTCGACCTCGATCACGCGCTGCACGATGTCGGGCGCGGTGCCGGGCTCGCCCTGCACGTCGACGAGGGCCGGCTCGTGCAGCATGCCGTCGGCCAGCGCCTGGATGGCACCCGGGAAGGTGGCCGAGAACAGCAGGTTCTGGCGCCGCTTCGGCAGCTGTTCGAGGATGCGGCCGAGTTCGTCGGCGAAGCCCAGGTCGAACAGGCGGTCGGCCTCGTCGAGCACGAGCATGGCCACGCCGTCGAGCCTCAGCGCGTTGTGGTCCGCCAGGTCGAGCAGCCGGCCCGGCGTGGCGACGACGATGTCGGCGCCGCCGCGCAGGCTCATCATCTGCGGGTTGATCGACACGCCGCCGTAGGCGGTGACGATCTTCGGGCGCTCGGGCAGGTCCCGGGCCAGGTCGTGCAGAGTCTCACCGACCTGGGCCGCGAGCTCGCGCGTGGGCACGAGCACCAGGGCGCGCACGCGGCGCGCGCCCTGCGGGCGCTCCGAAACCAGGCGCTGCAGCAGCGGCAGGGAGAATGCGGCCGTCTTTCCGGAACCGGTCTGCGCCGAGCCCCGCAGGTCGCGGCCCTGCAGAATCGCGGGGATGGCCGCGGCCTGAATGGCGGTCGGCGCGGCATAGCCGCGGCGGGCGGCAGCCTGCACGAGCGCGGGGGACAGGCCCAGTGAATCGAATGACATGTGTTTGATGAGCGCGGCGGGCGAAGAACAGGAACCAGCGAAAGAAAGTACGAAGAGGCGTATCGGATGTCGACGATGAAACAGCAGCGCGCCGGCCAGGCCGGCAGCAGCACCCTGGTGTATTCCACCGACGGCGGCGGACGCATGTGCCCCGGCTGCGGCGAGCCCGTGGCCCGATGCCGCTGCAAGGAACTCGCGAGCCAGGCCCGCGCGCCGGCCACCGACGGCATTGTGCGTGTATCGCACGAGACCAAGGGCAGAAAAGGCAAGGGCGTGACGGTGGTCAAGGGCGTGGCGCTCGACGCGGCGGCGCTGCTGGCGCTGGGCAAGCAGCTCAAGACGGCCTGCGGCACGGGCGGCACGGTGAAGGACGGCGTCATCGAGATCCAGGGCGATCACCGCGAGACGGTGATCGCCGCGCTCTCGAAGCTGGGCCACACGGTCAAGCGCGCGGGAGGCTGAGCACGCGATGAACCCCGAAGACCTGCAGCGGCTGGTGACGCTCGAAATGCCCTTCGGCAAGTACAAGGGCACGCTGATTGCCGATTTGCCCGGCAATTACCTGAGCTGGTTTGCACGCGAGGGTTTTCCCTCGGGAGAAATTGGCCGATTGCTCGCGCTGATGCATGAAATAGACCACAACGGGCTTTCCGGCCTGCTGAAACCGTTGCGAAACCGCCCTTCCGACCCGGGAGTTACCCGATGACGCAAGATTTCGCCGCAATTTTTGCAATTCGGGCGGGATAATCGTTGCTACGTGTCAGTGGGCCCCCGCGGCTCCCGTGCACGTAATTCGGTGATCGGTCAGTTTCGCGCCACAGCGCAGTTCTTGTTTGTTGTGATTCTGGGACTCCATCGCTTTTTGTTTTTTTGTTGGTTTGATAGGAGTCCCTTGATGGGCAAGAAACTTTATGTGGGCAACCTCGCCTACTCGATCCGCGACAACGATCTGGAGCAAGCCTTCGGCGAATTCGGCTCGATCGTCAGCGCAAAGGTCATGATGGAACGTGACACCGGCCGTTCGAAGGGCTTCGGCTTCGTCGAAATGGGCACGGATGCCGAAGCACTCGCAGCCATCGAAGCCATGAACGGCCAGCCCCTGCAGGGCCGCGCCCTGACGGTGAACGAAGCCCGTCCGATGGAAGCCCGTCCCCCCCGCAGCGGTGGCGGCGGCTACGGCGGCGGCGGTGGTGGCGGCGGCTACGGTGGTGGCGGCCGCAGCGGCGGCGGTGGTTACGGCGGCGACCGCGGTGGCTACGGCGGCGACCGCAGCGGTGGCGGCGGCTACGGCGGCGGCGGTGGTGGCTACGGCGGCGGTGGCCGCGGCGGCTACTGAGCCCTCCCCTCCTGCCTCCAGGGCCTTCGGGCCCTTGAATGAAAAAAGCTCCTTCGGGAGCTTTTTTCATTGGGGAAAACGCGCGAACCGGGAAGAACCCTTGCCCTGCGGTACGCATTTGTTCGTACCGCGCTGGTCAGCCAACGGTCAGGCCCGCGGATCGACCCTCCTTCCTCCATAACAAGAGGAGCGAGACATGCGCATAAAGAGTCAGGCCGACTTCTTTTCAGGGGTCATGTTCACCACCGTGGGCGGCGCCTTCGCCATCGGCGCCACCACCTACACCATCGGCGACGGCGCGCGCATGGGGCCGGGCTACTTCCCGCTCATGCTGGGCATCCTGCTGGCGGTGCTGGGCGCGATCATCATGTTCCAGGCGATGGTGGTGGAGACCACCGACGGCGACCCGATCGGCAAGTGGGCCTGGAAGCCGCTGGCCTTCGTGCTCGGCGCGAACCTGGCCTTCGGCGTGCTGCTGGGCGGGCTGCCCAGCATCGGGCTGCCGGCCATGGGGATGATCATCGCGATCTACGCGCTCACCATCATCTCCAGCATGGCGGGCGAGCACTTCAAGCTGCGCGACGTGCTGATCCTCGCGACCATCCTGGCGGCCGGCAGCTACGTGGCGTTCATCTGGGCGCTCAAGCTGCAGATCCAGGTTTGGCCCACCTTCATCTCGGGTTGAGGAGAACACAGCCATGGAACTCTTCAACAACCTCGCGACCGGCTTCGGCGTCGCGTTCACCTTCACCAACCTGCTGTACTGCCTGATCGGCTGCATTCTGGGCACGCTGATCGGCGTGCTGCCGGGCATCGGGCCCGTTGCGACCATCGCGATGCTTCTGCCGGCAACCTACGCGCTGCCGCCGGTATCGGCGCTGATCATGCTGGCCGGTATCTATTACGGCGCCCAGTACGGCGGTTCCACCACGGCCATTCTGGTGAACCTGCCGGGCGAGTCGTCCTCGGTGGTCACCTGCATCGACGGCTACCAGATGGCCAGGCAGGGCCGAGCGGGCCCGGCGCTGGCCGCCGCCGGCCTCGGCTCGTTCTTCGCGGGCTGCGTGGGCACGCTGATCCTGGCCGCCTTCGCGCCGCCGCTGACCGAGCTGGCCTTCAAGTTCGGCCCGGCCGAATACTTCTCGCTGATGGTGCTGGGCCTGATCGGCGCCGTGGTGCTGGCTTCGGGCTCGCTGCTGAAGGCGGTGGCGATGATCGTGCTGGGCCTGCTGCTGGGCATCGTGGGCACCGACGTCAACTCCGGCGTGGCGCGCTACAGCTTCGACATTCCGGAGCTCACCGACGGCATCGGCTTCGTGGTCATCGCCATGGGCGTGTTCGGCTACGGCGAGATCATCGGCAATCTCTCGCAGCCCGACGACGAGCGCGAGGTGTTCACGCACAAGGTCAAGGGCCTGTGGCCCACCAAGGACGACTTCAAGCGCATGCTGCCCGCCGTGCTTCGCGGCACGGCGCTGGGCTCGGCGCTGGGCATCCTGCCGGGCGGCGGCGCGCTGCTGGCTTCTTTCGCCTCCTACGCGCTGGAAAAGAAGATCCGCATGCGCCCCGGCGAAGTGCCCTTCGGCAAGGGCAACATCCGCGGCGTGGCGTCGCCGGAGTCGGCCAACAACGCCGGCGCGCAGACCTCCTTCATCCCGCTGCTGACGCTGGGCATCCCGCCCAACGCCGTGATGGCGCTGATGGTGGGCGCGATGACCATCCACAACATCCAGCCGGGCCCGCAGGTGATGACCAGCAATCCGGAGCTCTTCTGGGGCCTGATCGCCTCGATGTGGATCGGCAACGCGATGCTGATCATCCTGAACCTGCCACTGATCGGCATGTGGATCAAGCTGCTGACGGTGCCCTACAAGTTCCTGTTCCCGGCCATCGTTCTGTTCTGCGCGATCGGCGTGTACTCGACCAACAACAACACCTTCGACGTGTGGATGGTGGCGGCCTTCGGTTTCATCGGCTACCTCTTCATCAAGCTGCGCACCGAGCCCGCGCCGCTGCTGCTGGGCTTCATCCTGGGGCCGATGATGGAAGAGAACCTGCGCCGGGCGCTGCTGCTGTCGCGCGGGGCGTGGAGCGTGTTCGTCACGCGGCCGCTGTCGGCGGGGCTGCTGGTCGCGGCTGCGTTGCTGCTGGGCATCGTGCTGCTGCCGGCGATCAAGGCGAAGCGGGAAGAAGCCTTCGTCGAGGACTGATCCTCTTCAGCTCACGAACAAAGGCAGCAGCAACAGCTGCCACGCCAGCCCCATCAGGGCCGACCCGAGCACCACCGGGATCACCCCCGCCTTGAAGCGGAACAGCGCCACGGCGGCGATCAGCCCGATCGCCGCCGATGCCGCGTCGAAGCCCCCGCCCGCTCCCTTGGGCCACAGCACGTGCCAGGCGAAGAACACCGCGAGGTTGACGATCACGCCCACCACCGCCGCCGTGATGGCCGTGAGCGGCGCGGTGAGCTTCAGGTTGCCGTGCGTCGATTCGATGAAGGGTCCGCCCAGCAGGATGAACAGGAACGACGGCAGGAAGGTGAAGAAGCTCACCACCGTCGCCGCCACCGCACCCGCCGCGAAGAGCGAGTGGGCGCCGAAGAGCGCCTGGTTCCACCCGCCGACGAAGCCCACGAAAGACACCACCATGATCAGCGGCCCCGGCGTGGTTTCGCCCAGCGCGAGGCCGTCGATCATCTGCGTGGCGCCGAGCCAGCCGTAGTGGTCGACCGCGCCCTGGAACACGTAGGGCAGCACCGCGTAGGCGCCGCCGAAGGTCATGAGCGCCGCCTTGGTGAAGAACCAGCCCATCTGCGTGAGCGTGCCCTGCCAGCCGTACAGCGCCATGAGCGCGCCCATGCCGCCCAGCCACAGTACGAGGAACACGCCCAGCACGCGCCAGAAGCGGCCCCAGCCGAAGCGCGCGTGCGCGGGCGTCGGCGTGTCGTCATCGATGAGCGCCGGGCCGATGGCCGCCGCCCCCGCCGCGCCATGCCCGCCGCCGCCCGGCGCGAAGCGATGCGGCGCCACCCGGCTGCCGACGTAGCCGATGGCCGCCGCTGCCAGCACGATCAGCGGAAATGGCAGCTGCAGCGCGAAGATCGCCACGAAGGCCGCGCCGGCGATCGCCCAGAGCCAGGGGTTCTTCAGCACCCGCGAGCCGATGCGCCAGGCCGCGAACAGCACGATGGCCGTGACCGCCGGCTTCACGCCGTACAGCAGCCCCGCCACCGCCGGCACCTGCCCGTAGGCCATGTAGATCCACGAGAGCGCGATCAGGATGAAGAGCGAGGGCAGCACGAACAGCACCCCCGCTGCGATGCCGCCCCAGGTGCGGTGCATGAGCCAGCCGATGTAGGTGGCGAGCTGCTGGGCCTCGGGGCCGGGCAGCAGCATGCAGTAGTTGAGGGCGTGGAGAAAGCGCTTCTCCGAGATCCAGCGCCTGCGCTCCACCAGTTCCTGGTGCATCAGCGCGATCTGCCCGGCCGGGCCGCCGAAGCTGATGAAGCCCAGCTTGAGCCAGTAGGCGAAGGCCTGCCAGAAGCCGACGGGAGCGGGCCGCTCGACGGGATCTTGGGGAGAGGACATCGGGCGACTTTCTTTCTTGCTTCGTTATTTCAGGAATGCGTCGTAGGCGGTCTTCAGTATCAGCGCGCTCACCACCACGATGAACACCACCCGCACGAAGCCCGCGCCGTGCTTGAGCGCAACCCGCGTGCCCAGCACGCTGCCGGCCACGTTGGCCACCGCCATCACCAGCCCGTAATGCCACCAGACGTGGCCCTTGGCCGCCAGCAGGATCAGCGCGGCGGCGTTGGTCAGCGTGTTGATGATCTTGGCCGAGGCCGAGGCGTTGAGGAAGTCGTAGCCCATCCAGCGCACGAAGAGGAACACCAGGAAGCTGCCCGCGCCCGGGCCGAAGAAGCCGTCGTACAGCCCGATGCAAAGGCCGATGGTGCAGGCCGCCAGCGTCTCGGCGTGGCCGGAGAAGCGCGGCGCGTGCATGCGGCCCATGTCCTTGCGCGCCAGCGTGTAGAGCAGCACGCCCAGCAGGATGAGCGGCAGCGCCTTGCGCAGGAAGTCGCCCGGGAACATGGTGACGCCCCAGGCGCCCAGCATCGAGCCGGCAAAGCCGAGCAGCGCGGCCGGCCACAGCGCGCCCCAGCGCATCTGCACCCGCTGGCTGAACTGGGCCGCGGCGGCGGCCGTGCCCCAGATGGAAGCGCTCTTGTTGGTGCCCAGCAGGGTCGCCGGCGGTGCACCCGGGAAAACGGCGAACAGCGCAGGCACCAGGATCAGCCCGCCTCCGCCCACGATCGAATCGACAAAACCCGCGAGCGCAGAGGCGCCCGTGACCACCAGCATTTCCATAGGGCGTGGATTGTCTCACCCCGGTGCTATCGAAAAAGTAGCTTGAAAGGCCGATGCCCCAAGCCCCGCGCAAATAAAAAAGGCGCCGACCAGCGGCGCCTTTCAAGCTTGGACAGGCATCTCGTACGGAGCCTTTGAAGAATTTTTATTGTTGCTTGGGGGGTTTGTCTCCTCGGACCCTCGGCACACGAGCAGGGCCCGTTCGCGAGTGCGCAGACTTTAGGGGCACGCACCGCCTCAGTGCATAGGGAATTACCCGCTTTGCCTTACCGAATAAGCCCGGTTTGCAAACCAAAGTGTTTCTGATAGTTAACGACGTGGCACGACTTGTGCACGGGGCGCCTGAGTCCACCACTTGAAGAAGAAAGCGACCAATGGCCCTGGCACCGCAAGCCTCCATCAACGCGGCAGACACCGCATGGATGATGACCTCGACCGCGCTGGTGCTGCTGATGACGCTGCCCGGCATCGCTCTCTTCTACGCGGGCATGGTGCGCCGCAAGAACGTGCTGGCCACCATGGCGGCGGTGGTGGCGATCGCCGCGACGGTCTCGCTGACCTGGTTCGCGCTGGGCTATTCGCTGGCCTTCACCGAGGGCTGGCCCTGGCTCGGCGGCTCCGGGCGCTTCTGGTTCTCGGGCTTCGAATACCTGAAGGAGGCCGGCCAGCTCGCGGTGAGCCACGTGGCGCCCAACGTGCCCGAGTCGGTCTACGCGATGTTCCAGCTGACCTTCGCGATCATCACCACCGCGCTGGTGCTCGGCGCCTTCGTCGAGCGCATGCGCTTCTCGGCGATCCTGTGGTTCGCGCTGCTGTGGAGCGTGCTGGTGTACGCACCCGTCGCGCACTGGGTGTGGGAGCCCGGCGGCTGGCTCGCGCAGATGGGCGCGCTCGACTTCGCGGGCGGCTCGGTGGTGCACGTCAACGCCGGCATCGCGGGGCTGGTGTGCGCCTATGCGCTGGGCTCGCGCAAGGGCTACGGCCGCGAGGCCTTCGAGCCCTACAACCTGGCTTTCACCATGACCGGCGCCGGCCTGCTGTGGGTAGGCTGGTTCGGCTTCAATGCCGGCTCGGCGGTGGCGGCCGACGGCCGCGCGGGGCTGGCGATGCTGGTCACGCACATCGCGGCGGCCGCCGGCGCCATGAGCTGGATGCTCGGCGAATGGATCGTGCGGCGCAGCCCCTCGCTGCTGGGCCTGTGCTCGGGCCTCGTGGCCGGGCTGGTGGCCATCACGCCGGCGGCCGGCTTCGTCACGCCGCCGGCCGCGCTGGCCATCGGCGCCATCGCGGGGCTGGCCTGCTACTGGGGCGCCACCGGCCTGAAGCACCTGCTGGGGGCGGACGACTCGCTCGACGTGTTCGGCGTGCACGGCATAGGCGGCATCGTGGGCGCGCTGCTGACCGGCGTGTTCGCCGACCCGCGCGTCTCCGGCGCCACGGGCGACGTGCTGACGCAGGCGATCGCGGTCGGCAGCGTGGCCATCTTCAGTGCGACGGGAACGGCGGTGGTGCTGTTCCTGGTGCACGTCATCGTCGGCCTGCGCGTCGATGCCGACAGCGAGCTGCTGGGCCTCGATCTTGCACAGCACAGGGAACATCTCGGGAGCAGCTGACCCACCGACGGAGGAAACAAGCCATGTCGCCATCCATGTCCGAAAGCGAACGCATCGCCCTCGCCGCCCGCCTTCACGTGGCACTGCGGCGAAAGCACGGCCGCGTGACCGACACCGAATGGATGGCGACCAATGCCGAGTACGCCGCCGAGATCGTGCGCATGACCCGCGCGCACGCGGCCGACACCAAGGACGAGGAGCTCTACCTTCTCGCCACCCGGCTGGAGCAGGCGATGGAGCCGCTGGCCCGCGCCGCGCGCCTGGCGGCACGCCAGCCCGACGGCCAGCCGCCCACGCCGCCGCCGCGGTACGTCGGCGGCCTGCGCTGATACGCAGCCAGTTCGCGGGACACCGGGGAACCGGCTTTGCCGGGCCGCAGGTGTCGCCCCCGGTGAGGGGGTGGCGAAGCGACACGAAGTGCGCGCAGCCTGGGGGAGTGCTCAGTTCCCGAGCGCCGCCTTGCGGATCGACTGCAGCGTGCTGCCCGGCGTGATGGCCTCCGGGTCCAGCAGGCAATGCAGGATCGCCGGCTTGCCGCTCGCTCTCGCGCGGGCCAGCGCGGGGCCGAATTCTTCGGTGCTCTCGACGCGCTCGCCGTGGCCGCCGAACACCTCGGCGTAGCCCCGGAAGTCGGGGTTCTTCAGCTGCGTGGCACTGATGCGGCCCGGGTAGTGCCTTTCCTGGTGCATGCGGATGGTGCCGTACATGGCGTTGTCCAGCAGCACCACGATGATCGGCAGGCCGTACTGCACGGCGGTCGCGAATTCCTGGCCGTGCATCATGAAGTCGCCGTCGCCCGCGAACACCACCACCTCGCGCTGCGGCCACAGCCGCTTGGCGCCGACGCCGGCCGGCAGGCCGTAGCCCATCGAGCCGCTGGTGGGCGCGAGCTGGCTGGCATACGCGCGGAACGGCCAGAAGCGGTGCACCCAGGTGGCGAAGTTGCCCGCGCCGTTGCAGAAGATGGTGTCGGCCGGCAGCACCTCGCGCAGGTGCTTCATCACCTCGCCCATCTGCAACGGGCCCGGAATGCGGATGGGCGACGGGTCGCTCCAGCGCAGGAAGTCTTCGCGCGCGGCCTTCGTCTCCGCCTGCCAGGCCGGCACCTGTGCGGGGCGCAGCGTGGAAACGGCCTCGGCGAAGGCCTGCGGCGTGGCGTGGATGCCCAGCGCCGGGCGATACAGCCTGCCCAGTTCGTCGGCATCGGCATGCACGTGCACCAGCGCCTGCTTCGGCTGCGGGATGGACAGCAGCTCGTAGCTCTGCGAGGGCACCTCCGACAGACGCCCGCCGACCAGCAGGATCAGGTCGGCATTGCGGATGCGCTCCAGCATCCTGGGGTTCACGCCCAGGCCGAGGTCGCCCGCATAGCAGGGGTGATCGGCCGACATCAGCATCTGCCGGCGGAACGAGCAGTACACGGGCAGCGAGAACGCCGCCGCGAAATCCGCGAACTGGCGCGACGCCTTCTCCGACCAGCGGCTGCCGCCCAGGACGACCACCGGCCGCTGCGCCTGCGACAGCCGCTGCTGCAGCTCGGCGAGCTGCGCCGGGCCGGGGTACGTTTCAGTGACGGCATAAGGCTGCGCGTCGGCCACCGTCGCGGCCTCGGTCAGCATGTCTTCCGGCAGCGCGATCACCACCGGGCCGGGTCGGCCCGAGGTCGCGACATGGAAGGCGCGCGACACCAGCTCGGGCACGCGCGCAGGGTCGTCGATCTGCACCACCCACTTGGCCATGGTGCCGAACACCGCGCCGTAGTCCAGTTCCTGGAAAGCCTCGCGGCCCAGCGCCTCGCGCGCGACCTGGCCGACGAAGAGCAGCAGCGGCGTCGAATCCTGGTGCGCGATGTGCACGCCGGCCGAAGCATTGGTGGCGCCCGGCCCGCGCGTCACGAAGCACACGCCCGGCCTGCCGGTGAGCTTGCCTTGGGCCTCGGCCATCATCGTCGCGCCGCCTTCCTGGCGGCACACGGTCACTGCGATGGAGGCGTCGTGCAGCGCGTCGAGCACGGCGAGAAAGCTCTCGCCGGGCACGCAGAAGAGCTGCTCGACGCCATGGGTGACGAGCTGGTCGACCAGGATCTGGCCGCCGGTGCGGGATGAAGTCATGGGGTTTCCAGGGAAATGAAGGTGTCGGGTATCGCTCCTTCCCCCTCTGGGGGAAGGTTGGGATGGGGGCAAGCGGCGATGGAAAAGCCCGCGGCACCGGATACGCCGCCTGCCCCCACCCCTGCCCTCCCCCAGCGGGGGAAGGAGAAAAGCGGGTTCATTCCAGCGCCTCGCAGGCAGCCTGGATGCGCTTGCATGCCTCTTCCAGCTGCGCCATCGAGGTCGCATACGAAATGCGGAAATACGGCGCCAGCCCGAACACGCTGCCCGGCACCACCGCCACCTCGAAGTCCTGCAGCAGGTAGCGGCAGAAATCGCTGTCGCTGCGCAGCAGCATGCCGCTGCGGGTGCGCCGGCCGAGCACGCCGGCGCAACTCGCGAAGGTATAGAACGCGCCTTCGGGCACGCGGCAGTGCAGCCCCGACGAGCAGTTCAGCGCGGCGACCACGAAGTCGCGCCGCGCCTGGAAGTCTGCGCAGCGCTGGGCCACGATCTCCTGCGGCCCGGTCAGCGCCTCGATCGCCGCTGCCTGGCTGATCGACGAGGGGCACGACGTGGTCTGGCTCTGCACCACGGCCATGGCCGCGATCAGCGCGCGCGGACCGGCGCCGTAGCCCACGCGCCAGCCGGTCATCGCATAGGCCTTGGACACGCCGTTCACAGTGAGCGTGCGTTCGCGCAGGCGCGGCTCCACCGCCACCGGTGTGGCGAAGGCCAGCCCGTCGTAGAGGATGTGTTCGTAGATGTCGTCCGCCAGCACCCAGACCCGCGGATGGCGCAGCAGCACATCGCACAGCGGCTTGAGCTGGTCGGCGCTGTAGGCCGCGCCGCTCGGGTTCGACGGCGAGTTCAGGAACAGCCAGCGCGTACGCGGCGTGATGGCCGCTTCGAGCTGCGCGGCATCGAGCCGGAAGCCGTTGGCCTCGGTGCCGGCCACGGGCACCGGCACGCCGCCGCAGATCTGCACGATGTCGGCGTACGAGGTCCAGTACGGCGCCGGCAGTATGACTTCGTCGCCCGGGTCCAGGCTGGCCATCAGCGCATTGAAGATCACCTGCTTGGCGCCCGCGCTCACGCTGATCTCGTCGGGCGCGAAGTCGAGCGCGTTGTCGCGCCTGAACTTGAGCTGCACCGCCGCCTTCATCGCCGGGCTGCCGTCGAGCACGGTGTAGCGCGTGTCGCCTCTGCCGATGGCCTGCACGGCGGCGTCGCGCACGTTCTGCGGCGTGTCGAAGTCGGGCTCGCCCGCGCCCAGCACGATCACCGGGCGGCCGGCGCGCTTGAGCGCGTTGGCGTGGTCAGTGATGCGCAGGATCTCCGAGACGCCGATGGCGCGAACGCGCTGCGCGGGCTCGAAGACGATGGAGGTGGCGGTATCGACGGTCACTTGGCGTAGGCCTCCAGCGGCTTGTCGTTGGGTTCGGCGATGAGCTGCTTCAGCGTCGCGCTCATCGGCAGGTTCAGGCTGGTGTTCTTCGGCGGGATGGCCGCGACGAACCACTTGGTGTAGATCTTCTCGAGCTCGCCGCTCTTCATCATGCGGCGCAGCGAGTCGTCTACCGCCGACTTGAAGGCCGGGGTCGTCCTTGCGGAACAGCAGCGCGATCGGCTCCGAGCCCAGCGGCTCGCCCACGATGCGGTAGGCCGAGGGGTTCTTCGAGTTCGCAATGATCCCGGCCAGCAGGTTGTCGTCGAGCACGAAGGCATCGGCGCGGCCCGACTCCATCAGGAGGAAGCTTTCCAGGTGGTCCTTGCCGAGCATGGTGTTGTACGAGACGTTCTGCGCGCGCTCGCGCTTGCGCAGCAGCTGCACCGCCGTGGTGCCGGTGGAGGCCGACACGTTGCGGCCCGCGAGCTGGTCGAGGTTGGCGATGCCCGAGTCGACCTTGGTGGCCATGCGCACCTCGCTCACGTAGGTGGTGAGCGCGAAGGCCACCTGCTGCTGGCGCGCGGTGTTGTTGGTGGTGGGGCCGCAGCCGATGTCGAGCGTGCCGTTCTGCACCAGCGGAATGGTGTTCTGCGCGGTCACGGCCATGTACTCCAGCTTCGCCTGCGGCGCGATCTCCTTCAGCACGCGCTCGCACAGTTCGACGTGGTAGCCCACGTACTTCTCGCCCGCGCCCAGCATGTAGGCCATGGGCGGCGAGGCCTCGCGCACGCCCAGCACCACCTTGCCGCTGGACTTGATCTTGTCGAGCGTGCCGCCGGTGGCGGCGGTCTGCGCGATGGCGCCGCACGACAGCGCGAGCAGGCCGGCTGCAGCGGCGATGGCCTTGAAGGAAATCCTCATTTCTTCTGTCTCCTGGTTGTGGTTCTGGTTGCAGTGAAGGCATGCGGCTGCCCGCCTCGCCGCGCGAAGCGGCAGGCCCGGGCGGTCCGGAAAGCGATCGGTCAGTCGCCGATGTCGAAGGTCACGCCCTGCGCGAGGGGCAGCGCAGTCGAGTAGTTGATCGTGTTGGTCGCGCGGCGCATGTACGCCTTCCAGCTGTCGGAGCCGGCCTCGCGTCCGCCGCCGGTTTCCTTCTCGCCGCCGAAAGCACCGCCGATCTCCGCGCCGCTCGGGCCGATGTTGACGTTGGCGATGCCGCAGTCGGAGCCCGAGCTCGACATGAAGCGCTCGGCCTCGCGCATGTTCAGCGTGAAGATCGACGACGACAGGCCCGCGCCCACCGCGTTGTGCTGCTCGATGGCCTCGTCGAGCGAGCTGTAGCGCACCACGTAGAGGATGGGCGCGAAGGTCTCGCGCAGCACCGGGCCCTCATGCGACTTCAGCTCCACCAGCGCGGGGCGCACGTAGTAGGCGTCGCTCGTGCCGATGCCCTCCACGCGCTGGCCGCCGTGCACCTTGGCGCCGATCTCGCGGCTTTCGGAAAGCGCCTTCTGCATGCCGTCGAAGGCCGCGCGGTCGATCAGCGGACCGACCAGCGTGCCGGCCTCGCGCGGATCGCCCACCTGCACGTTGCCGTAGACCTTGGCGAGCTTGGGCACCAGCTGGTCATACACGCTCTCGTGCACGAAGAGGCGCCGCAGCGTGGTGCAGCGCTGGCCGGCCGTGCCCATGGCCGCGAAGGCGATGCCGCGCAGCGCGAGGTCGAGGTCGGCCGAGGGCGTGACGATGGCGGCGTTGTTGCCGCCGAGTTCCAGGATGGCACGTGCGAAGCGCGCGGCCAGCTTCGGCCCCACCTGGCGGCCCATGGCGGTCGAGCCGGTGGCCGACAGAACGGGCACGCGGTGGTCGTCCACCAGCACCTCGCCGATGTCGCGCTGGCCCAGCAGCAGGCCCAGCAGGCCTTCGGGTGCATCGCCGAAGCGCTCGATGGCGCGCTGCGCGATGGCATGCACGGCCAGCGCGGTCAGCGGCGTCTTCTCGGAGGGCTTCCACACCACCGGGTCGCCGCACACCAGCGCCAGCGCCGCGTTCCACGACCACACGGCCACCGGGAAGTTGAAGGCCGAGATCACGCCGCACACGCCCAGCGGGTGCCAGGTTTCCATCATGCGGTGCTCGGCGCGCTCGGTGGCCAGCGTGAGGCCGTAGATCTGGCGCGAGAGGCCGACCGCGAAGTCGCAGATGTCGATCATCTCCTGCACCTCGCCCGCGCCCTCGGACGGGATCTTGCCGGCCTCGAGCGTGACGAGGCGGCCCAGGTCGGCCTTCGCCGCGCGCAGCTCTTCGCCCAGCAGGCGCACCAGCTCGCCGCGGCGCGGCGCCGGCACGTTGCGCCAGGCCTTGAAGGCCTCGTGCGCGCGGCCGATCACCGCCGTGGCTTCGGCCGGCGAGGTCTGCGGCACCTGCGCCACCACTTCGCCGCTGACGGGCGAACGCACCGTCAGCTCGCCGCCGGTGTGGACCGAGCGGGGCACGCCCAGGCGCTGCAGCAGCTGTTCGACTTCGGTGGCGACGGGAAGAGAGGGTTGGGCTTCGGACATGAGCGCTCCGGGGACAGATGAAGGGAAAGACGGGAAGGCAGCGGGAGGCCTGATCCGGCCAATATCAGCGAATCCCGCCCGATTGCCTAATGAAAATATGGAAGGACCTGATGCGTTTCAGGAAGGATCCCGGGCCGTTGACGTGCGCCTAGCGCACCAACCGGGCGGCCGCCAGGATCCACAGCGCCACCAGCACCACATTGCTCGCCGCGAACACGCCCAGCCGGTGCAGCACGTGGTTGTAGGTCAGGTGCACCACGCTGTGCAGGGCCCGCAGCCCCACGTAGGCCCAGGCCAGCCACACCGCCGCGGGCGTCGGCTGCGCCGCCACGTAGAAGACCAGGCACACCACATAGAACAGCATCGGCAGTTCCAGCAGGTTCATGTAGTTGCGGTTGGGAATGCGCACGGCGTCCGGAACCGCAGCCGACTCGCCCAGCCTGAAGTCGGCCGCCCGGACTTCGCGGCGCAGCACGGCGCGCACGCGCGTGAAGGGGATGAGCAGCAGCACCATGCCCGTGAGGGCTGCGAGGGCGAAGACGGGGTAGAGGATCGAGGGGTTGTTCATTTTCGCGGTGTCTCCTCGGGCGCATTGTCGTGGGGCGGATCGCGTCGCCGACGGCGGGAAAAGCTGAAATTTGCGCTCGATATCATGGGCGCGGCGCGTGACGCCAAGACTAGAAAAATCAGGGAGTACTTATGACGACAGAGGCTGTTTCGGTCGGCCGGATCCAGCATTCGGCACCGACATTCACGCTCTATGGGCGCATCGCCGCAGCGCCCATAGGCAAAGTTGGCAAGCCACATCCAAGCTTGCATATTTCGCTCATCATCGACGACGCCTACAACGGCATCACCGTCATCGACGGGCAACCCACAATGGTGGAGGCAGGTCTGCGCAACGTGCTGCGGATCAGAACAAACATGTACGCAAATTCGCTTCCTCCGGGTGTGGTGGTCAAGATTCCATTGGCTCCGCCCGATGGCATGAGTCCCGAGGCGTTCTCACGCGAACTGATCAAGAGAGCGCTGAACTTCTCGAGCTACGTGTCGCCCTACAGCTTTCCGACACGTTTTCAGGGTGACCGGATGACCCCCGGCGAATACAACAGCAGCTCCTACCTCGCCGCGCTTCTCAGGAGCGTGATGGGCCGGGTGCCCGAGCTCCGGGTTGCGGGCTACCAGACACCCGGCTGGGAGGAGCCGATGCCGCTGCACTTCTTCAAGGGCGAGGCCATCCGATGAAGCCCGGCTTGCGTCTTGCGCTGAACATGGCCGCCTGGACCGTGGCGATTCCCGCTCTGGGGATCGTCGGCTCGCTGCTCGGCAAGACGGTGTTCCGCTCGGCCGAGGCCGAAGGGGTCATGGCGCATGCGATGGAGGTTCTGCTCGTCGTGTGGGCAGCCTTCATCTACTGGCGCTGCGTTCCTTCGGCATCGAGCTTGCCGAGGCGTGCGATCTACCTAGTACTCTTCGCCGCGACGATGGCGATGCTCGGCTACTTCGCGCTGGGCGCGGCCATCATGGTCGTGATCATGCTCTTCGGCCTCTAAGACCCAAGCCGCGCAACCTCAGCCCGTCGCCTCCGGCGCGCTGATCCGCTGCCCCGCCGGCGAACTCGCCAGGCTCTGCGCCGGCCGTCTCAGCGTCGCGTCGAAGGGATTGATCCTCGGCCCGATCGCCGCCGCCTCGCGTTTCAGCAGCTCGACCACGGTCGGCATGCGGTCGGCGTTGAGCCGGTCGGCGATGGTGCCGACGCTGAGCGCCGCCACCGCGCGGCCTTCGCGGTCGAGGATGGGCACGGCCACGCCGGCCATGCCTTCGAGCAGGCCGGTGTTGCGGCCCGCGTAGCCCGCCTGGCGCACGCGCTCGATCTCGGTGCGCAGGTAGACCTCGTCGTACACGCCGTACTCGCGCACGCGCGAGAGATTAAAGCGGATCACCTCCTCGCGCTCGGCCTCGGGCAAAAAGGCCAGGATCGCGAGCGCGCCCTGCCCCACGCCCAGCGCGATGCGCCCGCCGATGTCGCCGGTGAATGAGCGGATGGGAAAGGGCCCTTCGCTCCTGTCGAGGCACACGGCGTCGAAGCCGCTGCGCGCCAGCAGGAAGATGCTGTCGCCGAGGCTTGCGCACAGGCGCAGCAGCACGGGGCGGCAGATGGAGCGCAGGTCGCCGGGATTGCCCGCGCTGGCGGCGAGCGCGAAGAAATCGATGCTCAGGCGGTAGAGCTTGCTGCGCTCGTCCTGCTCGACCATGCCTTCGGCCATGAGCGACTGCAGCAGCCGGTGCGTGGTGGCCTGGGTGAGGCCCACCGAGCGCGCGATCTGGGTCACGCGGCCGCCCTCGGCCTGCACCGCACCGAGCGCGCGGATCACCGAAAAGACGCGCGGCACGCCGCCGCTGGCCGCCGCGCCCGACCCTGCGCCGGCCGGGGTGTTCGCCGAAGAGCTCTCCATACCTTCCTCCTGCGGAATTCGATTGATCGACCGCGCCCATCATATTCCGTTGAACGGAATAAATTGAAGAAATATTCTGATTAGTGGAATACCCGAGGCGATCTGGCTCAATCGTTGCAATAGAGTGAATCAAGAACAGCAAGCTGTCCATGGCCCGCACCAAGTCGAAGCAAGGTGCCTGAAGCCATCTTTTCGCCCTCCGAAGAAAGGCCCGTTCCATGTCATTCCTGCGGCTCACCGACGTGACCAAGTTCTATGGCGCCACCCGTGCGGTGACGGACATGAATCTCTCGGTGGAAAAGGGCGAGTTCGTCTCGCTGCTCGGTCCCTCGGGCTGCGGCAAGACGACCACGCTCCAGATGATCGCGGGCTTCGAGGCGGTGAGCGGCGGCCGCATCGAGCTCGCGGGCAAGGACATCACGCACGCCAAGGCCAACACGCGCGGGCTGGGCATCGTGTTCCAGACCTACGCGCTGTTCCCGCACATGACGGTGGCCGACAACGTGAGCTTCGGCCTCGAGATGCGCAAGATGCCCAAGGCCGAGCGCACCGAGCGCGTGAAGCAGGCGCTGGCGCTGGTGCACCTCGAGCAGCACGCCGCGCGCTACCCGCGCGAGCTTTCGGGCGGCCAGCGGCAGCGGGTGGCGCTGGCGCGCGCGCTGGTGATCGAGCCGCCGGTGCTGCTGCTGGACGAGCCGCTGTCGAACCTCGACGCCAAGCTGCGCGAGGAGATGCAGTTCGAGCTGCGCCAGATCCAGCGCAAGGTCGGCACCACCACGGTGATGGTCACGCACGACCAGAGCGAGGCCATGTCGATCAGCGACCGCGTGGTGGTGATGGAAGGCGGCCGCGCCACGCAGATCGACCATCCCCAGCGCGTGTACGAGCATCCGGGCACGCGCTTCATCTCCACTTTCGTCGGCAAGGCCAACCTGCTGGACTGCCGCGTGTCGGGCAGCGGCCCGGAGCGCACCTGCGTGGAGGTGGGATCGCTCTCGCTCGACGTTGACGACACCGGCTTCGACCTGAACGCGGGCGCGCTGCTGAGCGTGCGGCCCGAGAAGCTGCAGCTGGTGGCACCGGGCCAGGGCCGCATCGACGGCGAGGTGCTGGAGCGTTTCTTCCTCGGCAGCCAGTGGCTCTACCGCGTGGCGACTTCGGTCGGCGAGCTCATGGTGCTGAGCCCCAACGACGGGCGCGAGGCCCTCGCCGAAGGCAGCCGCACCGGCATCGACTGGCCGACGCACTGCATGCGGCTGCTGCCGGCCGATGAAAAGGCTGTCGCGGCATGAGCACTTCGAAGAGCAAGGCCACGCCGTGGTGGCTCTCCGGCCCCGCGCTGCTGCTGTTCACGGTGCTGCTGGTGGTGCCGCTCGGGCTCACCGCCGTGCTGTCGTTCAACGTCTACGACCCGGCCACCGGACCGAAGGCCGGCGAGTTCACGCTCGCGCACTACGCGCTCGTGTTCTCCGATTCGTACTACCTCGGCATCTTCTGGCGCACCTTCTGGGTCTCGGCGCTGGTCACGCTGATCTGCGTGCTGATCGGCGCGCCAGAAGCGTATGTGCTGAGCCGCATGCGCAACCCGTGGCGCTCGGTGCTGCTGCTGGTGGTGCTCGCGCCGCTGCTGGTGTCGGTGGTGGTGCGGGCCTTCGGCTGGAGCATGCTGCTGGGCCCCGAGGGCGCGGTGAACGGGCTGCTGCAGCTCGTGGGCATCGGGCCGGTGAAGATTCTCTACACGAGCTCGGCGGTGGTCATCGCACTGGTGCACGTGATGCTGCCTTTCATGGTGATCCCGGTGTGGACCTCGCTGCAGAAACTCGACCCCGGCGTGGAGAACGCGGCCCTCTCGCTCAACGCCACGCCCTTGACCACGCTGCGGCGCATCGTGCTGCCGCAGGTGATGCCGGGCATTCTCTCGGGCAGCCTGATCGTGTTCGGCCTCGCCGCCAGCTCCTTCGCGATTCCGGGGCTGCTGGGCGGACGACGGCTGAAGATGGTCGCGACCATCGTCTACGACGAGTACCTGAGCGAGCTCAACTGGCCGCTGGGTGCTGCTGTGGCGCTGGTGCTGCTCGTCGCCAACCTGGCTGTGATGCTCAGCTACAACCGGCTCGTAGAAGGCCGCTACAAGAAGGCATTGGGGTGAACATGGCCCCCACGCTCCATCACTTCGTGTATTCGCTGCCCCCCGAGGGGGCGCGTGCCTCCCTTGGGGCGGACCGGCAGGAGGCGCCATGAACAAGAACGGTCCCATCGCCCTCGCGTTCAACGCGCTCGTCATCGTCTTCATGCTGGCACCGCTGGTGGTGGTGTGCGTGGTGGCGTTCACGCCCGAGAACACGCTGACCATTCCGACCACGCATTTCTCGCTGCGCTGGTTCGAGGCGGTGTTCGCGCACCCCGACTTCGTGCAGTCGTTCTGGAACAGCCTGTGGCTCGCGCTGAGTTCGGCCACCATCGCGACGCTGCTCGCCGTGCCGGCCGGCATGGCGATCACGCGCTACGAGTTTCCGGGGCGCAACTTCTTGAACGGCCTGTTCCTCTCGCCGCTGATCGTTCCGCACCTGGTGCTGGGCGTGGCGCTGCTGCGCCTGTTCTCGCTGGTGGGCGGCACGGGCAGCTTCGGCTGGCTGGTGCTGGCGCATGCGCTCATCGTCACGCCCTACACGCTGCGGCTGGTGGTGGCGGCGCTGGTGGGCTTCGACCGCAGCGCCGAGCAGGCCGCGCTCTCGCTGGGCGCGAGCCAGGCCACGGTGTTCCGCCGCATCACGCTGCCGATGATCCTGCCGGGCGTGACGGGCGGCTGGATGCTGTCGTTCATCAACAGCTTCGACGAAGTGACGATGTCGATCTTCGTCACCTCGCCGAGCACGGTCACGCTGCCGGTGCGCATGTACATGTATGCGACCGAATCCATCGACCCGCTGATGGCCGCCGTGTCGGCGCTGATGGTGGCGGTGACGGCCTTCGCGATGGTGCTGCTCGACCGCGTGTACGGGCTCGACCGCGTGCTGGTGGGGCGCAGATAGATGAAGACGACCATGACCGCACACGCATTGCTTCACCGCGTGGCCGAAAAGAGCGGCCGCGCGACGGTGCCCTTCACGCTCGACGGCGAACCCGCGAGCGCCCTGGCCGGCGACACCGTGCTGACCGCCGTGCTCACCCAATGCGGCCAGCTGCGCCGCAACGAGTTCAGCGGCCTGCCGCGCGCGGGCTTCTGCATGATGGGCGCCTGCCAGGACTGCTGGATCTCCACCGACGAGGGCGAGCGCCTTCGCGCCTGCTCGACCTTCATCGCGCCGGGCATGGCGCTGGTCACCGGAAGGGACGGCGCATGACCGCAGCGACAAGCGACCTCCGCCCGGTGATCGTCGGCGCAGGCCCGGCCGGCGTGCGCGCCGCGCAGACGCTGGTGGCGCACGGCCTGAAGCCGGTGGTGATCGACGAGGCTTCGCGCGCCGGCGGCCAGATCTACCGCCGCCCTCCTCCCGGGCTGGCGGCATGCGACAAGCAGACGCTCTACGGCTTCGAATCGAAGCGCGCCGACGCGGTGCACATCGCCTTCGACACGCTGCAGGGCCGCATCGAGCACCATGCCGACAGCCTCGCGTGGAACGCGCAGGACCAGGTGCTCGACGTGATGCACAACCCCACGCTCGGCAACCGCCGCGTGCCCTACAGCCACCTGATCGTCGCAACGGGCGCCACCGACCGCGTGCTGCCGCTGCCGGGCTGGACGCTGCCCGGCGTCTACACGCTGGGCGGCGCGCAGGTCGCGCTCAAGTACCAGGGCTGCGCCATCGGGCGACGCGTGGTGTTCATGGGCACCGGGCCGCTGCTCTACCTGGTGGCCTATCAATATGCGAAGGCCGGCGTGGACGTGGCCGCCGTGCTCGACACGGCACGCCTCACCGACCAGATCGCCGCCGCGCCCGCGCTGCTGGCGCAGCCGGCCGTGCTCGCCAAGGGCATCTACTACGTGGGCTGGCTGCGCGCGCACGGCGTTGCGCTGCATGGCGGCGTGCGTCCGCTGCGCGTGCTCGGCGACGAGGCGCAGGGCCGCGTCACCGGCGTGGCCTGGCTCGACGGCGGGACCGAGCGCACGATCGACTGCGATGCGGTGGGCTTCGGCTACGCGCTGCGCTCCGAAACGCAGCTCGCCGACCTGCTCGGCTGCCGCTTCGACTACGCGCCGCTGCACCGCGCGCACCTGCCGGTGCGTGACGCGGCGGGGCGCTCCAGCGTGCGAGGCGTGTACCTCGCGGGCGACGGCGCCGGCATCATGGGCGCCGACGCGGCCGAGTGGGCGGGCGAGCGCGCGGCGCTGGCGCTGCTGCAGGACGCGGGCATCGCCATCGACACCGCGCGCGCATCGGAACTCGAACGCAAGCTCGACAGGCTCGCCGGCTTCCGCCGCGGCCTGGAGCGCGCCTTTCCCGTGCCGCAGGACTGGGCCGAGAACGCGAGCGACGATCTCGTGATCTGCCGCTGCGAGAACGTCACCGCCGGCACGCTGCGCCAGACCATCACCAACACCGGCGCCGACGAGATGAACCGCCTGAAGGCCCTGTCGCGCGTCGGCATGGGCCGCTGCCAGGGCCGCATGTGCGGCGCCGCGGCCGCCGAGATCCTCGCGCATGCGACGCGCCAGCCGCTGCAGCAGGTGGGCCGGCTGCGCGGGCAGGCTCCGATCAAGCCGATTCCGCTGCGGCTGGTGCCGGCTGCACCGACTGAAGGGAGCGGCGCATGAGTTCCATCAGGCAGCTGAAGGCCGACGTGGCCATCGTCGGCGGCGGCATCGTCGGCTCCTCTGCCGCGCTTGCGCTGCGGCGCATGGGGGCGCAGGTGGTGCTGCTGGAGCGCGACCTCTGCGGCTCGCGCTCCAGCGGCGTGAACTACGGCGGCGTGCGCCGCCAGGGCCGTCCGGTGAGCCAGCTGCCGCTGGCGCAGCGCGCGCACCGCATCTGGGGCGACCTGGCCGCGCTGCTGGGCACCGACGGCGAATACATCCGCTCGGGCCACTTCAAGATCGCGCGCAGCGAATCGGACATGGCCTCGCTCGAGCGCTACCGTGCGCTGAGCAGCGACTTCGACCTGGGCCTGGAGCTGATCTCCGGCGCGCGCCTGCGCGAGCAATGCCCGTGGCTCGGCACGCGCGCCGTAGGCGGCTCGCTGTGCGCGGAAGACGGGCAGGCCAATCCGCGCCTGGTGTCGCCGGCCTTCGCGCTCGCGGCGCAGCGCGCCGGAGCGCAGGTCTTCGAGCGCCACAAGGTCGACGAGGTCGCGCACGACGGCGCGATGTTCATGGTGCGCAGCGGCAATGCGCTCGAAGTGCAGGCGCCGGTGCTGCTGAACTGCGCGGGCGCATGGGCCGGCGCCATCGCAGCTCAGTTCGGCGAGACGCCTCCCCTGTATGCGCGCAGCCCCGTGATGGCGGTGACGGAGCCGGTGCCGCACTTCATGCAATGGAGCCTTGGCGTGGAGGGCGGCGGCATCTACTGCCGGCAGGTCGAGCGCGGCAACCTCGTGCTCGGCGGCGGCACGGGCATCACGCTCGACGCCGAACGCTCGCGCGCCGAGCGCGACGCCATCGCCACGCTCGCGATGCAGGCCATCGAACTGCTGCCGGTGCTGCGCCACGCGCACATCATCCGCACCTGGGGCGGCACCGAGGGCTACCTGCCCGACCGCGAACCGGTGCTCGGGCCCAGCCGCACCACGCCCGGCCTGTTCCACGGCTTCGGCTTCGCGGGCGCGGGCTTCCAGATCGGCCCGGCCGCCGGCGAAGTGCTGGCCGACCTCGCACGCGACGGGCGCACCGACACGCCCATCGACGCCTTCGCCATCGAGCGCTTCGACGGCGCCGACGAATCCCTCACCGCATCCCCCACCTGAACCTGAATGGAGAGCATCGCCATGTCCCAGAAGTCCTCGATCAGAACCCTCCCGCTACTGGCCGCGCTGCTCGCGGCCGCCGGCATCGCCGGTGCGCAGACCAAGACCCTCTACATCGGCATGAACGGCGGCACGATGGAGAAGGCGTACACGCAGTACGTCTTTCCGGCCTTCGAGAAGGCCTACGGCGCGAAGGTGGTGGTGGTGCCGGGCACGTCCTCCGACATCCTCGCCAAGGCGCAGGCCAACAAGGACAAGCCGCAGATGCACGTGATGTTCCTCGACGACGGCGTGATGGTGCGCGCCATCGGCATGGGCCTGTGCCAGAAGCAGAAGCCCAGCCAGTCGCTCAGCGAGATCTACCCGGCCGCGCGCTTCAAGGACGACATGGCCAGCGGCGTGAGCCTGGGCATGACGGGCCTGGCCTACAACGCGAAGATGTTCAAGGAGAAGGGCTGGGCGCCGCCCACTTCGTGGATGGACCTGGCCGATGCGAAGTACAAGGGCAAGGTGGTGTTCCAGTCGGTGTCGTCGTCTTCCTTCGGGCTGCACGGCTTCCTGATGTTCAACCGCATCCAGGGCGGCAACGACAAGAACGTGGAGCCCGGCTTCAAGGCCTGGCCCACCACCATCGGGCCGAACGTGCTGGAGTACATCCCGAGTTCGGCCAAGCTCTCTGAGATGGTGCAGACCGGCGAGGCCGCGATCTTCCCGCTCACGCCCACGGCCGTGGCCGCGATGAAGAGCAAGGGCATTCCGGTGGAATACGCGCCGCCCAAGGAAGGCGCGGTGGTGCTCATGGTGGGCCAGTGCGTGATCGCCAACAACACCGAGCCCGAGCTGTCGCAGAAGCTCGCCGAGTTCCTGCTGAGCCCGCTCGCTCAGGCCAACGTGCTGCAGTACGGCGCGCAGATTCCCACCAACCCGAAGGCGCCGGTGGTGGGCGACGGCGTGGCGCAGGTGGCCGACATCAACAAGTGGATGAAGACCGCGGTGACCATCGACTGGGAAAGCATCAACGCGAACCGCCCGGCGTGGAACGCGCGCTGGAACAAGACCATCGAGAAGTGACCCTTCTTCAGCCGCGCGCGGTGCTGCTCCTGCGCAGCAGCACCGGCATGCACAGCAGGTAGACCGCCGCGCCCGCCAGCCACGCGATGCCGGGAAAGCGCAGGCGGAAGGCGAAGTAGAGCTGGCTGATGAGCAGCGGTCCGAACACCGAGGCCAGGCTCGACAGGCTCGCGAGCACGCCCTGCAGCCGTCCCTGCTCGGCCTCGCCCACGCGGGCCGAGAGCATCGACTGCAGCGCGGGCGCGCCGATGCCGCCCGTGCACAAGAGCGGCAGCAGCGCGAGCGCCATCCAGCCCTGCGTGGCGAAGGCCAGCAGCGCATAGGCGGTGCAGTCGGCCGCGGTGCCGATGGCGATGGCCGCGCGCTCGCCCCAGCGCTCGACCAGCGGCCCCGCCACGAAGCCCTGCATCAGCGCCTGGATGAGCCCGAAGACCGCGAGCGAGACGCCGACCATGGTGCCGTTCCACGAAAACTTGTCTTCGCCGTAGAGCACCCAGGTCGTGCCTGCGACCTCGCCCACCAGCATCAGCACCATGAACACGCCGAGGATGGGCAGCAGCGCGGGAAAGCTCTTCGCCCAGCGCAGCGGCGCGAGCGGATGCAGCACGCCTCGGTCGAAGGGCTGCGAGGCGAGCTTCGACGGGCGCGACTCGCGCAGCAGCAGCAAGGCCGCGAGGAAGGTCAGGCCGTTGAGCACCGCGGCGGCGACGAAGGGCAGCCGCACGCCGTGGTCGCCGAGCACGCCGCCGAGCGCCGGCCCCGCGATGAAGCCGATGCCGAAGCACGCGCCCATGCGGCCGAACCAGCGCGCGCGCTGGTTCTCGGGCGTGAGGTCGGCGATGGCGGCGGAGGCCACCGCCATGTTCGCGCCCGTCATGCCGGCGATCGCGCGGCCCACGAACAGCATCCACAGCGAGGGCGCGAAGGCCATGAAGAGCGCGTCGACGGCCGCGCCCGCCACCGAGACCAGCAGCACCGGACGGCGGCCGAAGCGGTCGCTGAGCGCACCGAGCACCGGCGCGCAGAGGAACTGCATCAGCGCGTAGAGCGAGAGGAATGCGCCGAAGCGCCAGCCGAGGTCGCCCGTGTGGCCGACCTCGCGCAGCAGGCTGGGCACGATCGGCATGACCAGGCTGATGCCGATCGCGTCGAGCGTGACGATCGCGAGGATCACCACATGCGCATGGCGGCCGCTCGCGAAAGGGGTTGGAAGTGCGTTTGAATTTATCATCGATAAGGAATTATCAGCGATAAATTCCTGGGCGTGAAGTACCCTCCCCGATCGACATCGGCACACACATACGTACGCACGCACGCACATCGGAAGAATGAAACTGGACCGCGAAGTGATCCTCGAGACAGCGCTCACGCTGCTCGACGAGGTGGGAATGGACAAGCTCAGCACGCGGCTGCTGGCCGAACGGCTCGGCGTGCAGCAGCCCGCGCTGTACTGGCATTTCAGGAACAAGCGCGCGCTGCTCGATGCGATGAACGGCGAGATCCTGCGCCGCGCCCACGAGCGCAAGCTGCCGGAGCCCGGCGAGACCTGGGACGCCTTCCTGCGAGAGAACGCGCGCAGCTTCCGCCGCGCGCTGCTGGCGCGGCGCGACGGCGCGCGGCTGCATGCGGGCTCGGAGCCCGATCCGGCCGACCTCGACATGGTCGAGGCGCAGCTCGCCTCGGTGGTCCGCCTGGGCCTGCCCGCGCCGCAGGCGATGACGCTGCTGATCGCCCTGGGCCGCTACACCGTGGGTTGCGTGCTGGAACAGCAGGCGACGCCGCCCGACGCAGCCGAGCAGCAGCAGGCGCTCGACGCCGCCGCGGCTTCGCGCCCGTTGCTGGCCGAGGCCTTCGCCAACTACCGGAAGGCCGGGCCCGACGCGCTGTTCGAGATCGGCATCGACCTCATGCTGGAAGGCGCGAAGGCGCGCATGGCGGGCAATGCGCCGGCCAAGCGCCGCACTGCCGCACCGCGCCGCTGAAGCCGCTCAGCGGTTGTCCTCGACGATCCAGCCCGCGGCCTTCTCGGCCATCATGAGCGTCGGGCTGTTGGTGTTGCCGCTGGTGATGGTGGGCATCGCGCCCGCATCCACCACGCGCAGGCCCTGCACGCCGCGCACGCGCAGGCGCGAATCGAGCACCGCCGCCGGGTCGTTGTCGGCGCCCATCCTGGTGGTGCCCACCGGATGGAAGATGGTGGTGGCGATGTCGCCGGCCAGGCGCGCCAGGTCCTCGTCGGTCTGGTACTGCACGCCGGGCTTCCATTCCTCGGGCTTGTACCTGGCGAGCGCGGGCTGCTGCGCGATGCGGCGCGTGACGCGCAGCGACTCCGCCGCCACCTTGCGGTCCTCGTCGGTGCTCAGGTAGTTGGGCGCGATGGCCGGCGCGTCCTCGAAGCGGTTGCTGCGGATGCGCACCGAGCCCCGGCTCGTCGGGTTGAGGTTGCACACGCTCGCGGTGAAGGCCGGAAAGCTGTGCAGCGGATCGCCGAAGGCGTCGAGCGACAGCGGCTGCACGTGGTACTGCAGGTTGGGCCATTCGCGATCGGGCGAGCTGCGCGTGAAGGCGCCGAGCTGCGAGGGCGCCATGCTCATCGGGCCGCTGCGCTTGAGCACGTATTCGAGGCCGATCTTCGCCTTGCCGATCATCGAGGAGGCCATCACGTTGAGCGTGGGCGCGCCCGCGATCTTGTAGACCGCGCGGATCTGCAGATGGTCCTGCAGGTTGGCACCGACGCCGGGCGCGTCGACCACCACGTCGATGCCATGCTGCCTGAGCAGCTCGGAGGGCCCCACGCCCGAGAGCTGCAGGATCTGCGGCGAGCCGATGGCGCCGGCGCTCAGCACCACCTCGCGCGTGGCGCGCACCGTGACCTTCTCGCTGCCGTTCCACACCTCGGCGCCGGTGCAGCGGCGCGTGCCGTCGGGCTGCGTCTCGAAGAGCAGGCGCGAGACCTGCGCGCCGGTCCAGAGCTCGAAGTTGGGCCTGCCATAGCAGGTCGGGCGCAGGAAGGCCTTGGCGGTGTTCCAGCGCCAGCCGTTCTTCTGGTTGACCTGGAAGTAGCCCACGCCCTCGTTGTTGCCGCGGTTGAAGTCGGTGGAGTGCGGCACGCCGGCCTGCACCGCGGCTTCGGCAAAAGCGTCGAGGATGTCCCAGCGCAGGCGCTGCTTCTCGACGCGCCACTCGCCGCCCGCGCCGTGCATCTCGTCGGCGCCCAGGTAGTGGTCTTCATGCTTCTTGAAGGCCGGCAGCACGTTCTGCCAGCGCCAGCCGTCGTCGCCGGTGAGGTCGGCCCAGTGCTCGTAATCGCGCGACTGGCCGCGCATGTAGATCATGCCGTTGATGCTGGAGCAGCCGCCCAGCGTCTTGCCGCGCGGATAGCGCAGCACCCGGCCGTTGAGGCCCGCGTCGGGCTCGGTGCTGTAGAGCCAGTCGGTGCGCGGGTTGCCGATGCAGTAGAGATAGCCGACCGGGATGTGGATCCAGTGGTAGTCGTCCTTGCGGCCCGCCTCGATGAGCAGCACGCGCCGGTTCTTGTCGGCGCTCAGGCGGTTCGCCATGAGCGAGCCGGCGGTGCCGGCGCCGATGACGACATAGTCGAAGGTGGTCTCGCTCAAGTGGTTGTCTCCTTCTGCTTCGTTCTTGTTTGCATACGGCGCCCACCGCGCCGCTGCCAGCTATCCGTCAGTACCAGTGCTCCCGCGGAACCGGCTCTGCCGGGCCGCCGGGAGCGCCCCCTGAGGGGGATGCGAGCGACACGAAGTGCGCGAGAGTCGGGGGTGGACTTATTTCGCGGTGGGCATGACGAACTCCGCGCCTTTGCCGATGCTCTCCGGCCAGCGCTGCATCACCGACTTCTGCTTCGTGTAGAAGCGCACGCCCTCTTCGCCGTAGGCATGCATGTCGCCGAAGAGCGATCGCTTCCAGCCGCCGAAGCCGTGCCAGGCCATCGGCACCGGGATCGGCACGTTGATGCCGACCATGCCCACCTGGATGCGGCGGCTGAACTCGCGCGCCACGTTGCCGTCGCGGGTGAAGCAGCTCACGCCGTTGCCGAACTCGTGCGCGTTGACGAGGTCGACGGCGTCCTTGAAGTTGGCCACGCGCACGCAGCTCAGCACGGGGCCGAAGATCTCTTCCTTGTAGATGCGCATCTCGGGCGTGACGTGGTCGAAGAGCGTGCCGCCCATCCAGAAACCGTCGCCGCAGCCTTCGCCCGCCTTGTTGCCGTCGAACTGGCGGCCGTCCACCAGCAGCTTCGCGCCTTCCTTCTCGCCCAGGTCGATGTAGCCGGTGATGCGCTCGTGCGCGGCGCGGGTGACGATCGGGCCCATCTCGGCCGCGAGGTTCTCGCCGTTGAGCACCTTCAGCGTCTTGGTGCGCTCGACGAGCTTCGGAATGATCTTGTCGGCCACGTCGCCCACCAGCACTGCCACGCTGATGGCCATGCAGCGCTCGCCGGCCGAGCCGTAGCCGGCGCCGATCAGCGCGTCCACGGTCTGGTCGATGTCGGCGTCGGGCATCACCACCATGTGGTTCTTCGCGCCGCCCAGGGCCTGCACGCGCTTGCCGTGGCGGGCGCCGGTTTCATAGATGTAGTTGGCGATGGGGGTGGAGCCGACGAAGCTGATGGCCTTGACGTCGGGGTGCTCCAGCAGCGCGTCGACCGCCGCCTTGTCGCCCTGCACCACGTTGAACACGCCGTCGGGCAGGCCGGCTTCCTTCAGCAGCTCGGCCATGCGCAGCGAAGGCGTCGGGTCGGTCGGGCTGGGCTTGAGCACGAAGGTGTTGCCCGCGGCGATGGCCACCGGGAACATCCACATCGGCACCATCACCGGGAAGTTGAAGGGCGTGATGCCGGCGACCACGCCCAGGGGCTGGCGCAGCGTCCAGTTGTCGATGCCGGTGCTGACCTGGTCGGTGAAGTCGCCCTTGAGCAGCTGCGGGATGCCGCAGGCGAACTCGACGATGTCGATGCCGCGGCTGACTTCGCCCTGCGCGTCGGTGAAGACCTTGCCGTGCTCGGCGGTGATCATGTGGGCCAGCTCGTCCTTGTGCTCGTTGAGCAGCTGCAGGAACTTGAACATCACGCGCGCGCGGCGGATCGGCGGGGTGTCGGCCCAGGCCGGGAAGGCGGCCTGCGCGGCGGCGACGGCGGCGCCGACCTGGTCTGCATTGGCCAGGCCGACCTTGCCGGTGACGGCACCGGTGGCGGGGTTGGTCACGTCCTGCGTGCGGCCGGAGGTGTTGGCGGCGGGCTTGCCGGCGATGAAGTGGTCGATGGAGGTAGACATGGGGAGAACCCTGAGAGAGGCTGTGCCAGAAGGAAGATGCGGCCAGTTTAGGCAGCGCCTCGTTCCCCGCCTAGTCGCGATGCTTGAACTTATTGTTCGCAATAGCGAACAATGCAGGCATGAAACCCCAAAATATCGAGTCGCTCTGGACGCACCTGCACTGGCTCACGGTGCTGGCGCAGCAGGGCAGCTTCACCGCCGCTGCGCTGCGCCTGGGCGTGAGCAAGGCGGCCATGAGCCAGCGCATCGCCGAGCTCGAACGCGCGGCCGGCGCGCCATTGGTGCAGCGCACCACGCGCAGCGTGCGACTCACCGAGGCCGGCCAGCGGCTGGTGGAGGACATGCGCGGCCCCTTCGAGCAGATCGCCCACAGCTTCGCCGGCGTGCGCGACCTCGCGGGCGTGCCGCGCGGGCTGGTGCGGGTGACGGCGCCGGTGGCCTTCGCGCGCCAGCAGCTGGTGCCGAGGCTGGCCGACTTCCTGCGCGCGCAGCCCGAGGTGCGCATCGAGCTCGACTTGTCCGACCGGCTCAGCTCGCTCGCGATGGAGGGCTTCGACCTCGCCATCCGCCACACGGCCGCGCCGCCCGACACGCACGTGGCCTGGACGCTGTGCGAGACCCGATCGGTGCTGGTGGCCAGCCGCGCCTACCTGCGCCGCCGCGGCACGCCGCGCGAGCCCCAGGCCCTGGCCGGCCACGACTGCCTGCACTACCCCCGCGCGCAGGAAACGCCGACCTGGCATTTCGAGACCCAATCTTCGGCGCCTCGTATCACGGTGCCGGTCTCGGGCCCGCTGGTCGCCAACAACAGCGAGGCGCTGCGCGACGCGGCACTCAGCGGCTTGGGCATCGCGCTGGTGCCCGACTTCAGCGCGCAGGCGGCGCTGCAGTCGGGCAAGCTGCAGCAGGTGCTGCCGCAATGGCGCTCGGTAGGCGCCTTCGGCGAGCGCCTGTATGCCATACGGCCCTACGCCACGCACGTGCCGCAGGCGGTGACGGCCTTCGTGGCCTGGCTGCGCGAAACCCTTTCCGACGGTTTCGCACCCTGAAGGAAACATGAAGAAACGGCGTGGTGCCCTACGCGAACGAAGGGTCTGGCTCACCTTGACTGCGGATGCACGCGGTTACGATGCGCGCACCCGGCCCGGGTTTTGTTAACTTTCACGCTCACCCGACTCATTCTTCGTCCAGCCATGTCTCCCGCCCCATCGCCTGCCGACGCCTCCGCCGCCGACAGCGCGTGGCCCCGCGTCGCGCAGCGCGAGCAGGACGGCCGCCAGTGGACGGTGGCCAGCGGCCGGTGGACCACGCTGGCGATGTCGTCCAAGCCGGCCTGGCAGGCGTTGGCCGAGAGCCTGAAGACGGCCCCGCCCGCCGACGACCGCGCCTGGGACCTCCGGCCCGTCGAGCAGCTCGACCACATCGGCGCGCAGCTCCTGTGGGACCACTGGCGCCACGAGTGGCCGGCGACCATCGAGCTGTCGCCGCAGCACAAGGCCGTGCTCGACCACGTGGCGCAGCACACCGTCGCCACGCCCGACGAGCCCTCGCCCACGCTGAACGACCGCATCCGCGCGTTCTCGCACAACGGGCCGCGGCTCATGTACGTGGTGCGCGACTTCACCGCGCTGGTCGGCCAGTTCGCGCTCGACCTGTGCCGGCTGGCGCGCGCGCGCGCACCGGGGGCCGTGGCGCGATTTCTCCGGGCACCTGTACCAGTTCGGCGCGACGGCGCTGCACATCACGGCACTGGTCGGGCTGCTGATCGGCGTGGTGCTGGCCTACCTGATCTCGCAGCAGCTGCGCCAATACGGCGCCGAGACTTTCGTGGTGAACATCCTCGGGCTCTCGCTGATCCGCGAGCTGGGGCCGGTGCTGGCGGCCGTGCTGATCGCCGGCCGGTCGGGCTCGGCCATCACCGCGCAGATCGGCGTGATGCGCGTGACGGAAGAGCTCGACGCGATGCGCGTGATGGGCATCCCGCACGGCTTTCGCCTGGTGATGCCGCGCGTGCTGGCACTGGCCATCGCGATGCCGCTGATCAGCCTGTGGACCTCGATGGCCGCGCTCGCGGGCGGCATGCTGGCGGCCGACGCGGCGCTCGACATCTCGCCGGCGTACTTCCTCTCGGCGCTGCCGCGCGCGGTGCCGATCTCGAACCTGTGGCTGGCCATGGCCAAGTCGGCCGTGTTCGGCATCCTGATCGCGCTGATCGGCTGCCACTTCGGCATGAAGGTGAAGCCGAACACCGAGAGCCTCGGGCGCGGCACGACCTCGTCGGTGGTCACGTCGATCACCGCCGTGATCCTGGTCGACGCATTGTTCGCCGTCCTCTTCAAGGGCATCGGCTTCCGTGCATGAGGGCGTGAAACCATGAGCATGCCCGTGCGCCCCGACACCGACCCCACCGTGGTGGACATCCGCGGCCTGTGGACCGTGTTCCAGAGCCCCGACGGCGAGCAGGTGGTGCACCGCGACCTGCAGCTGCACATCGACCGCGGCGAGGTGCTCTCGCTGGTGGGCGGATCGGGCACGGGCAAGACGGTGCTGCTGCGCCAGATCCTCGGACTCGAGAAGCCCACGCGCGGCCACGTGGAGGTGCTGGGCCAGGAGCCCGGCGAGCTCAGCGCCTCGGGCGCGGCCAACGTGGGCATGCTGTTCCAGCACGGCGCGCTGTTCTCGGCCTTCAGCGTGCTGGAGAACATCGCCTTCCCGCTGCGCGAGCTGAAGCTCCTGCCCGACGAGCTCATCCGCCACGCGGCGCTGGTGAAGCTGCAGATGGTGGGCCTGGGCCCGCAGCATGCCAACAAGAGCCCGGCCGATCTCTCGGGCGGCATGATCAAGCGCGTGGCGCTGGCGCGCGCGCTCATCATGGACCCGCCGCTGCTGCTGCTGGACGAACCCACGGCCGGCCTCGACCCCGAGGCGTCCGACAGCTTCTGCGACCTGCTGCGCGGCCTGCACCGCGAGCTGGGCCTCACGGTGGTGATGGTCACGCACGACCTGGACACGCTGTTCGACCTGAGCACCCGCATCGCGGTGCTGGCCGACCAGAAGGTGATCGTCACCGGCGCGGCGCGCGAGGTCATCGCGTATCCGCATCCCTTCATCCACGAATACTTTCTCGGCGGGCGCGGCCAGCGCGCCCTCGAAGCGCTGCATGACAAGCCGGCCCCCGAACAGGCCGCTGAAAGGTAGGTAGCCACCATGGAAAACAAGGCCCACGCCCTCGCCGCCGGCGCCTTCGTGCTCGGACTGATCGCCGCGCTCGTCGCGCTGGTGGTCTGGTTCACGCGCGACAACACCGTGCGCAACATCTACGAGCTCTCCACCCGCGACGCGGTCAGCGGCCTGCAGCCGCAGGCCATGGTGCGCTACCGCGGCATCGCGGTGGGCAAGGTGGCGTCGATCGACTTCGACCCGAAGGTCAAAGGCAACGTGCGCGTGCGCATCACGGTCGACGAGCGCGTGCCGCTCACCACCTCCAGCTTCGCCACGCTGAGCTACCAGGGCGTGACCGGCCTGGCCTTCATCGCGCTGGACGACAAGGGCGAATCGAGCGTCTCGCTCAAGCCCAACAACGACGACCCGCCGCGCATCCCGCTCAAGCCCTCGATGCTGGCGCAGCTGCAGGACCGCGGCGAGGCCATCATCAACCAGGTCGAGGAAGTGACCAAGCGCGCCAACCAGCTGCTGAGCGACCCCAACCAGAAGCGCGCGGCCGATGCGCTGGAGAACATCGCCGCCGCCTCGGCCAGCGCCAACACGCTGCTCAAGACGCTCGACAACACCGTGAAGACCGGCCTGAACCCGGCGCTGACGAAGCTGCCCGACACCATGGCCTCGGTGAAGAAGGCCGCCGGCGACGTCTCTCGCGTGGCCAACAACTTCAACACCACCGTGGGCCGGCTGAACGCGCCCGACGGCCCGGTCGAGCGGCTGAGCGACGGCACCAAGGCGCTGGCGCAGGCGGTCGATTCGTTCAACGCCGCCACGCTGCCGCGCGTGAACCGCGTGGCCGACGACACCTCGCACGCGGTGCGCCGGCTGGGCCGCGCGGCGGACAGCATCAACGACAACCCGCAATCGCTGCTGTTCGGCAACGGCGGCGCGGCCGCGGGCCCGGGCGAGCCGGGCTTCCAGGCGCCGGCCGCGACGCGGCCCTGATTCCCGACCGAGGGAGGATCACCGACCATGAACGCCATTCGCAAGACCCCTGCCGCCATCGCGCTCGGCTGCGCCCTGCTGCTGGCCGCCGGCTGCGGCGCGCTGCCCGACAAGCCCGCGCGCGCCACGCTCTACGACTTCGGCCCCGGCCCGGCGATGCCTGCCGCGGCACCCGCAACGGCACCTTCAGCGGCCACGCTCCCGACGCTGTCGCTGGCCGAGTTCGAGAGCAACACCCGCCTCGACGGCACGCAGATCCTCTATCGCCTGGGCTATGCCGACGCCAACGAGCTGCGGCCCTACGGCCAGTCGCGCTGGAGCCTGCCGCCCTCGCAGCTGCTGCGCCAGCGGCTGCGCGACACGCTCTCGGAGCGCCGCATGGTGCTCGGCCCCGAAGAGGCGGCCACCATCTCGCGCGGCCGGGGCCAGGCGCCGGACACGCTGCGCATCTCGCTGGACGAGTTCAGCCACTACTTCGAATCCGCGAGCGCCAGCGTGGGCCTGGTGCGCCTGCGTGCCACCCTCGTGCGCAGCACCGCCGCCGGCGACCGCGTGCTGGGCCAGCGCCTGTTCACCGTGCGCCGCCCCGCGCCCAGCGCCGACGCGCCCGGCGGCGTGAAGGCGCTCATCGCCGCCAGCGACGCGGCCGTGGCCGAGGTGGTGCAGTGGGTCGATCAGTTGCAGCAGCAACAGCCGCGGCAGTAATCTGCGGCACCCACACGGAAGGTAGTTGGAAGGAAGGAGCATCGCCCCATGAACGCAACACGCATCGTCGGCATCCTGCTGATCGTGGCCGGCATCGCCGTGCTGGCCCTGGGCAGTTTCAGCTTCACCAAGGAAACCCACCAGGCCAAGCTCGGGCCGCTGGAGTTCTCGGTGAAGGAGAAGGAAACGGTCAACGTGCCCGTGTGGGCCGGCGTGGCCGTGATCGTGGTGGGCGGGGCACTGGTGCTGCTCGGGGGCAGGAAGGGCTGATCGCCCTCAGCCTCTCGAGCCCGGCACGCCCGCCAGCAGCTGCGGCAGCAGGTCTTCGGAAGCACCGCGCAGCACCACGGCCGCCGCGTCGTCCAGGTGCGGCAGCGGCTCCAGGTTCAGCGTGATGAGCCGCGCGCCGTGCGCGAGCGCGGTCTGCGGCAACTCGGCCGCCGGGTAGACGATGGTGGTGCTGCCCACCACCATGAACAGATCGCACTCCTGCGCCGCCATCTGCGCGTCGAGCAGCACGCCGGCATTCAGCATCTCGCCGAACATCACCACGTCGGGCCGCGCATGCGCCCCGCAGCGCAGGCAGCGGTGGAAGGGCCAGGGGCCGCTGCGGTTGCCGCAGCGATCGCAGCGCCAGCGGCGCAGCGAGCCGTGCAGTTCGAGCACGTCCTGGCCGCCGGCCAGCGTCAGCAGGCCGTCGACGTTCTGCGTGACCAGCCGGGTCGCGGGGCGCAGCCGCTGCAGCAGCGCGAGCGCGGCGTGGCCGGGGTTCGGCTGCGCCGATTCGATCGTCGACAGGCGCTGCGCCCAGAACTTCGTGAAGCCCGAAGGGTCGCGCTGCAGGTCCTCGGCATGGGAGAACTGCAGCGCGTTCTGGCTCTTCCACAGGCCGTCGGCGTCGCGGTAGGTGGGAATGCCCGAGGCGCGCGACAGGCCCGCGCCCGAGAACACGACGATGCGCCGGGCATTGCGAAGCAGCTCGATGGCCGCGTGGATGGGAGAAGCGGAAGAAGAGATGTCTGTTGTTGTGACTGGCGTCATCGCTCGGGTCCGGGGGCGGCGGGCGCGGGGGCGGCGGCGCCGAGGCGCTGCGACACCGTGCCGGCACAGGCCTTGAGCGCGCGGGCGATCTGGCCGTCCCACGCGGTGTCGAAGATGCCGGCCGGGCCGATGGCGGTAACGGCCAGCACGATGGCGCCAGTGTGGTCGAAGACGGGCGCGGCCATGGCGCTGACGCCTTCGATGACCTCGCCGTCGGAACGGCTGATGCCGTGTGCGCGCACTTCCTGCAGCTGGCGCTCGAAGTCGCTCCACGAGGGCAGCGGCTGCACCGGCGGCATGCCGGCGATGGCCGCAGGCTCCGCTCCCTTGCGCTGCTTCTGGCGCTGGCGCTCCTCCTCGAGCAGCCGGCGCACCACGCCCTCGTCGAGGTAGGCCGCGAACACCCGGCCCGAGGCGGTGTTGGTCAGCGAGAACACCGTGCCGTGCCGCATGTTCACATGCACCGGCGATGGCGACTCGGCCGTGCGCACGATGGTCGCGCCGCGCGCGCCCCACACGGCCAGCGCCACGGTGTGGCCGATCTGCTGCGCGAGCTGGCCGATCAGCGGGGTGGCGATGTGCACCGGGTCGGCCTGTTGCAGGCTGATGAGGCCCAGTTGCAAGGCGAGCGGGCCGAGCAGATAGTGGCCGCTGGCGCGGTCCTGCTCGATGAGGCCCAGCCGCCCGAAGCTGACCATGTACGGATGCGCCTTGGCGGCCGTCATGTCGGCCTCGCGCGCCAGGTCCTTCAGCGCCATGGGCCGGCCGTGATGCACCAGCGCGCGCAGCAGCTGGCCGCCGACTTCGATGCTTTGGATGCCGCGCTGGGCGCGGTCGTTGTCACTGGCTGCCATGGCCGGCCTCGCCTTCTGGTCGTTCGTTCATGAAGAAGGGATTAGACATTAACTGATCTGCGGCTTACACTGCGGCCATTCGTTAACTGCGAATTCGTTCGACTTAAACGAATTTCAAATTCCACCCCACCGACGGAGACACCCGATGAGCCAAGCCAAGAAATTCGCCAGCCAGGCCGACATGGAAGAGAAGAAGGTCACCTTCAGCCAGATCTCGGAACATGCCTGGGCCTACACCGCCGAGGGCGACCCCAACACCGGCATCGTGATCGGCGACGACTGCGTGCTGGTGGCCGACACCCAGGCCACGCCGGCCATGGCAGCCGACGTGGTGCGCCGCATCCGCGAGGTGACCGACAAGCCCATCAAGTACGTGGTGCTGACCCACTACCACGCGGTGCGCGTGCTGGGCGCGGCGGGCTACGGGGCCGAGCACATCCTGGCCAGCCAGGACACGCGCGACCTGATCGTCGAGCGCGGCGAGCAGGACAAGGCCAGCGAAATCGGCCGCTTCCCACGCCTGTTCCAGAACGTCGAGACGGTGCCGCCGGGCCTGACCTGGCCCACCATGACCTTCACCGGCAAGATGACCCTGTGGCTGGGCAAGCTGGAAGTGCAGCTGATCCAGCTCGGCCGCGGCCACACCAAGGGCGACACCGTCGTCTGGCTGCCGCAGGAGCGCACGCTGCTGTCGGGCGACCTGGTCGAGTTCGGCGCCACGCCGTACGCGGGCGACGCCTACTTCAAGGACTGGCCGCAGACGCTGGACAACATCGCCGCGCTCAAGCCCGTGGCGCTGGTGCCCGGCCGCGGTGCCGCGCTGACCACGCCCGCCGAAGTGGCCGAAGGCCTGACGGGCACGCGCAACTTCATCTCCGACGTCTACGCCAGCGTGCAGGAAGGCGTGAAGGCCGGGCGCGACCTGAACGCGGTCTACAAGGAAACCTACGAGAAGCTCAAGCCCAAGTACAGCCAGTGGGTGATCTTCGACCACTGCATGCCCTTCGACGTGAGCCGCGCCTACGACGAGGCCTCGGGCCACGCCGACCCGCGCATCTGGACGGCCGAGCGCGACGTCGAGATGTGGAAGGCGCTGGAAGGCTGATCGAACTGCTCCCTCCCCCGCTGGGGGAGGGTTGGGGTGAGGGCAGGCAGAGCGCCCGAAGTGAACGCCGTCGTGCCCCCATCCCGGCCTTCCCCCAGCGGGGGAAGGAGCAAAGACAAAAGACACGGAGACAACACGTGATCGACTATCAGAGCCTGCGCTTCGACTACCGCCGCCATGCCGACCAGGACGCGGCCGCACCCGCGCGCCACCCCGTGGTGATCGTCGGCGCCGGCCCGGTCGGGCTGACGCTGGCCATCGACCTCGCGCTGCGGCAGGTGCCCGTGGTGCTGCTGGACAACGACAACACCCTTTCGAGCGGCTCGCGCGCGATCTGCTTCGCCAAGCGCACGCTCGAGGTGTTCGACCGCCTGGGCTGCGGCGACCGGATGGTCGACAAGGGCGTGTCGTGGAACGTGGGCAAGGTGTTCTTCCATGACGAGCAGGTCTACCGCTTCGACCTGCTGCCCGAGCCCGGCCACGAGCGCCCGGCTTTCATCAACCTGCAGCAGTACTACGTCGAGGGCTACCTCGTCGAGCGCGCGGCGGCGCTGCCGCTGATCGACCTGCGCTGGAACAACAAGGTCACCGGCATCGAGCAGGGCGACGACGGCGCGGTGCTGACGGTGGAAACGCCCGAGGGCGAGTACCGGCTGCAGGCCGACTACGTCGCCGCCTGCGACGGCTCGCGCTCCAACACGCGCCAGATGCTCGGCCTGGAAGCCAAGGGCCGCGTGTTCCGCGACCGCTTCCTGATCGCCGACATCACGATGGACGCCGACCTGCCCACCGAGCGGCGCTTCTGGTTCGACCCGTCGTTCCACCCCGGCCAGAGCGTGCTGCTGCACAAGCAGGCCGACGGCATGTGGCGCGTGGACTTCCAGCTCGGCTGGGACGCCGACCCGGTGGAGGAGCGCAAGCCCGAGAACATCACGCCGCGCGTGCGCGCGCTGCTCGACAGCATCGGCTTCGAGGGCGTGCAGTTCCGCATCGGCTGGGCCAGCGTCTACACCTTCGCCTGCCAGCGCATGGAGCGCTTCCGCCACGGCCGCGTGCTGTTCGCGGGCGACTCGGCGCACGGCGTGTCGCCCTTCGGCGCGCGCGGTGCCAATTCGGGCGTGCAGGACGCCGACAACCTCGCGTGGAAGCTCGCCGCCGTGGTGCAGGGCCAGGCGCCCGATGCGCTGCTCGACAGCTACGCCAGCGAGCGCGAGTACGCCGCCGACGAGAACATCCGCAACTCCACCCGCGCCACCGACTTCATCACGCCCAAGAGCGAGGTGAGCCGCCTGTTCCGCGACGCGGTGCTGGAGCTGACCAGGCGCCACGCCTTCGCGCGATCGCTGGTCAACAGCGGCCGGCTGTCGGTGCCTTCGGTGCTGCGCGATTCGCCGCTGAACACGCCCGACGCCGACGCCTTCTCGGGCGCGATGGTGCCCGGCGCCGCCGCGGCCGACGCGCCCGTGGTGCATGCCGACGGCAGCACCGGCTGGCTGCTGCGCGAATGCCATGTCGCGCAGTTCACCGCGCTGGTGTTCGGCCAGGGCGAGGCGGCCGAGCGCAGCCTGGCCGAGCTGAGGGCCAGCGACCGGCCGCTGCATGTGGTGCGCATGGAAGACGGCGCCCGCGGCAGCGAGCTCGCCGCGCAGCGCTACGACGCCCGGCCCGGCACCGTGTACCTGCTGCGTCCCGACCAGCACGTGTGCGCACGCTGGCGCACCCCGTCGGCGGCGCAGGTGCGCAGCGCCGTCGATCGCGCGCTCGGCAAACACTGAGGGAACGACCCCATGACCGCATCCACCCCCAAGCTGATCACCGACCCGCATCTCGAGGCGCCCGACGACTTCTACGAAGCGCTGATCGATGCCCACCAGGGCCTGAGCACGCAAGAGAGCAACGCCTACAACGCGCGCCTCGTGCTGGTGCTGGCCAACCACATCGGCTCGCTGGCCGTGCTGCGCGAAGCGCTCGCGGCTGCGAAGTAATGCCCCCGTTCAAGCCATCCATGAGGACCCCATGACCGCCGCAACCTCCTCCACCGAGCGCCGCTACCAGAGCGGCTTCGGCAACGAATACGCCTCCGAGGCCGTGCCCGGCGCGCTGCCGCAGGGCCGCAACAACCCGCAGCGCGGGCCCTTCGATCTCTACACCGAGCTGATCTCCGGCACCGCCTTCACCGCGCCGCGCCACGAGAACCGCCGCACCTGGCTCTATCGCCGCCAGCCCTCGGTGGTGTCGGGCCGCTACCAGTCGTATGCGCAGCTGCTGTGGACCACCGGCGCCGACCGCGAGATCGCGCTGCCGCCCGAGCCCCTGCGCTGGCATCCGCAGCCGCTGGACGAAGCGGCGGCCAAGGCCGACTTCATCGACGGCATGCGCACCATCGCGGCCAACGGCGACGCCGAGTCGCAGGTCGGCATCGGCTCGCTGATGTACCTGGCGGGCCGCTCGATGGAGCGCCGCGCCTTCGTCAACGCCGACGGCGAGATGCTGGTGGTGCCGCAGCAGGGCCGCCTCGTCATCACCACCGAGCTGGGCGTGCTCGACGTGAAGCCCGGCGAGATCGCCGTGCTGCCGCGCGGCATGGCCTTCAAGGTGGCTCTGCCCGACGGCCTCTCGCGCGGCTACGTCTGCGAGAACTACGGCGCGCACTTCCGCCTGCCCGAGCTGGGCCCCATCGGCTCGAACGGCCTGGCCAACGCGCGCGATTTCCAGGCGCCGGTGGCGGCCTTCGAGACGGAAGAAGGCGGCTACGAGATCGTCAAGAAGTTCGGCGGCCGCTTCTGGCAGGCGCCGATGAAGCAGTCGCCCTTCAACGTGGTCGCCTGGCACGGCAACCTCTCGCCGGTGAAGTACGACACGGCGCATTTCATGGTGATCGGCTCGATCAGCTTCGACCACCCCGATCCGTCGATCTTCACCGTGCTGACCTCGCCCAGCGACACCCCCGGCACCGCCAACTGCGACTTCGTGATCTTCCCGCCGCGCTGGATGGTCATGGAGAACACCTTCCGCCCGCCCTGGTTCCACCGTAACCTCATGAGCGAGTTCATGGGCCTGGTGCTGGGCGAGTACGACGCCAAGCCGGGCGGCTTCAAGCCCGGCGGCGCGAGCCTGCACAACTGCATGGTGCCGCACGGGCCGGACGAGGAAGCCTTCGACAAGGCCACGAATGCCGACCTGAAGCCGCACAAGCTGGACAACACGCTGGCCTTCATGTTCGAGAGCCGCTATCGCTTCATCCCGACGAACTTCGCGCTGAAGAGCCCGGCACTCGATACCGACTACGCCGACTGCTGGGCGGGCTTGAAAGACCAGTTCAAGGCATGAAGACCGTGTTCACCCTCACACGCCGTACGGCGGCCGTGGCCCTGCTCGCCGTGCCCTTCCTCGCGCACGCGGCCGATTACCCCTCCAAGCCCATCCGCTTCATCGTGCCCTACACGCCCGGCGGCACCACCGACCTGGTGGCGCGCACCGTGGGCCAGAAGGTGTCGGAGAAGCTGGGCCAGCCGGTGCTCGTCGACAACCGCGGCGGCGCGGGCGGCAACATCGGCATGGACGCCGTGGCCAAGGCGGCGCCCGACGGCTACACCATCGGCTTCGGCGCGATCTCGACCAACGCGCTGAACCCGCACATCTACAAGTCGATGGCCTTCGATCCGCGCAAGGACTTCACCGCCATCAGCCTCTTGGGCACCTCGACCATCGTGCTCGAAGTGCCGGCGGCCTCGGCCGTGAAGTCTGTGCCCGACCTGATCGCGGCCGCGAAGAAGAACCCCGGCCTGCCCTACGCCACCGCGGGCGCCGGCACCTCGATGAACCTGGCGGGCGTGATGTTCGCGCAGATGACCGGCACCGAGCTCGTGCACGTCGCCTACAAGGGCAGCGGCCCGGCCATCACCGACATGCTGGGCAACAACATCGGCGTGATGTTCGACAACCTGCCGGCCTCGCTGCCGCACATCCAGGCCGGCAAGCTGCGCGCGCTGGCGGTGGCGGGCCCCACGCGCTCGCCCTCGCTGCCCGACGTGCCGACCATGGCCGAGGCGGGCCTGAAGGGCTACGCGCTGGAGCCGTGGTTCGGCGTGTACGGACCGGCGAAGCTGCCGGCGCCGGTCGTGAAGGCGCTGAACGAGGCTTTCGTGGAAGCGCTCGCGATGCCCGACGTGAAGGCCAAGCTGGCGCAGGCCGGCTTCTCGCCGCGCGGCTCGACCGCGCAGGAGCTGACGACGCTGAGCGAGACCGAATACAAGCGCCTGGGCGATGTAGCCCAAAAGGCCGGCATGACCGCAGACTGAACACGACAGCCAGACAAACAGAACCGAGCAGAAAGACATCCTCCATGACCGCACTGAACGCCACCCATGACCCGAAGCTGCGCAGCTGGGTCGCATCGGCCAACGAGGCCGGCACCGACTTCCCGATCCAGAACCTGCCCTTCGGCCGCTTCCGCGCCGCCGGCAGCAGCGAGACCTTCCGCATCGGCGTCGCCATCGGCGACCAGGTGCTCGACCTGCGCGCCACGGGCCTGATCGACACCGACGACATGAACGCGCTGATGGACGCCGGCACGAAGGAACGCCAGGCGCTGCGCGCCGCCATCTCGGCAGGCCTGGCCGAAGGCAGCGACCGGCAGGCCGCCTGGTCGAAGGCGCTGCTGCCGCAGGCCAAGGCCGAGATGACCGTGCCCTGCCGCATCGGCGACTACACCGACTTCTACACGGGCATCCACCACGCCACCACCATCGGCAAGCTGTTCCGCCCCGACCAGCCGCTGATGCCCAACTACAAGTGGGTGCCCATCGGCTACCACGGCCGTGCCTCGTCCATCGGCGTGAGCGGCCAGGTCTTCAAGCGCCCGAACGGCCAGACCAAGGCGCCCGACGCGGCCGAGCCGAGCTTCGGCCCGTCGAAGCGCCTGGACTACGAACTGGAGCTGGGCTTCTTCATCGGCCGCGGCAACGCGCAGGGCGAACCCATCGCCATCGCCGACGCGGAGGAGCACCTGTTCGGCGTGACGCTGCTCAACGACTGGTCGGCACGCGACCTGCAGGCCTGGGAATACCAGCCGCTCGGCCCCTTCCTGTCGAAGAACTTCGCGAGCACGCTGTCGCCCTGGCTGGTGACGATGGAGGCGCTGGCGCCCTTCCGCTCGAAGTTCGAGCGGCCCGCCGGCGACCCGCAGCCGCTGCCGTACCTCGACGCGGCCTCCAACCGCGAGAGCGGCGCCCTCGACATCACGGTCGAGGTGCTGCTGCAGACCGCGAAGATGCGCGCCGAGGGCGTGGCGCCCGTGCGCCTGACGCGCGGCAACGTCGCCGAAGCCGCCTACTGGACCGCCGCGCAGCTGGTCGCGCACCACACGGTGAACGGCTGCAACCTTCAGTCGGGCGACATGCTGGGCTCGGGCACCCTCTCGGGCCCGAAGCCCGACGAGGCCGGCTCGCTGATCGAGCTGACGCAGGGCGGCAAGCAGCCGATCACGCTGCCGAACGGCGAGAAGCGGACGTTCCTGGAGGATGGGGACACGCTGACCATTCGCGGCTACTGCGAGCGCCGGGGCGCGGTGCGGATCGGGCTGGGCGAGGTCAGCGGAACGGTGGTCTGAGAGTCTTCTTCCCTCTCCCCTCGGGGAGAGGGAGCAAGACATCAGGGCGCGGTGGCGGGCGTGGCCGAAGCAGCTGGCCAGGCCACCTCGCTCGCCACGCGCGGCTTGCCGATCGGCGCGGTCGCCTTGCCGACCTTGATGGCGGCCATGTCGGCTTCGCTCGGGTACTGGTCGGCAAGCCAGTAGTCGAACACCCGGCGCGCGATGGGCGCTGCCGCGCCGGCGCCCCAGCCGGCGTTCTCCACGATCACCGCCAATGCGATCTTCGGGTCGTTCACCGGCGCGTACGCCATGAACAGGGCGTGGTCGCGCTGGTGCTCCTCGAGCGCGCGCGCGTTGTACTTGGTGTTCTGGCCCATCGACACGGCCTGCGCCGTGCCTGTCTTGCCGGCCGCCTGGTAGCTGGCGCCCGCGAACACGCCGCGCGCGGTGCCGCTGGTGACCACACTCGTCAGGCCCTCGCGGATCACCGCGATGTTGGCCGCCGTGAAGCCCAGGTTCACCGCAGGCGGCTGCGGCAGGGGCACCACCTGGCCGTTGACCGTGTCGCGCGTGGCGAGCGCGAGGTGCGGCTTGTGCTTGAGGCCGCCATCGGCCACGATGGCCGTGGCCTGCGCCAGCTGCAGCATGGTGAAGTTGTTGTAGCCCTGGCCGATGCCCAGCGAGATGGTCTCGCCCGCGTACCACTTCTTCTGCTCGGGCCGCTTGTAGGTGTTGCGCTTCCACTCGGTGCTGGGCAGCACGCCGCGCACCTCGCCGCCGAGGTCGATGCCGGTGATCTGGCCGAAGCCCAGCGGCTTCATGAAGTCGTGGATGAGGTCCACGCCCATCTCGTTGGCCAGCGAGTAGTAATAGATGTTGCTCGACAGCTGGATCGAGCGGCGCATGTCGACGCCGCCCAGATAGCCCTCGGGGCTGCCGAAGCGGTGGCCGCCGAAGTTGAAGTAGCCGGGGTCGTTCACCACCACACTGGGGCCACGCTTGCCGGTCTGCAGCGCCGCCAGCGCCATGAAGGGCTTGTACGTGGAGCCCGGCGGGTAGGTGCCGCGCAGCGCGCGGTTCAGCAACGGCTTGTCGATGGACTCGGTGAGCGCGGCCCAGCTTTCGTTGTCGATGCCCTCGACGAACAGGTTCGGGTCGAAGGTGGGCTTGCTCACGAAGGCGAGGATCTCGCCGGTCTTGGGGTCGATGGCCACGAGCGCGCCACGGCGGTCGCCGTACATGTCCTCCACCAGCTTCTGCAGCTTGATGTCGAGCGACAGCATGACCGTGTTGCCCGGCGTGGCCGGGTGGCTTGCCAGCCGGCGCACGGCGCGCCCGCCCGCGGAGGTTTCCATCTGCTCCACGCCGGTCTGGCCGTGCAGCGTCTTCTCGTAGCTCTGCTCGATGCCGAGCTTGCCGATGTAGTCGGTGCCCTTGTAGTTGGCCTGGTCCTCCTCGTCCCAGTCCTCCATCGCGGTCTTCTCGCGCTGGTTGATGCGGCCGATGTAGCCCAGCACGTGCGAGGCCAGCTCGCCCTGCGGGTAGTTGCGGAACAGGCGCGCCTTGATCTCCACGCCCGGGAAGCGGTAGCGCTGGGCGGCGAAGCGGGCGACTTCCTCGTCGCTCAGGCGGGTGCGGATGGGAATGGAGTCGAAGCTGCGAGAGTCTTCGCGCAGGCGCTTGAAGCGGCGGCGGTCGCGAGGAGAGACTTCCAGTACCTGCGTGAGGCTGTCGATGGTCTCCTCGACGTCGCCCACCTTCGAGGGCGTGATCTCCAGCGTGTAGGCCGAGTAGTTGGAGGCCAGCACGATGCCGTTGCGGTCGAGGATGAGCCCCCGGTTCGGCACCACCGGCACCACCGCCGTACGGTTGCTCTCGGCCTGCTCGGCCAGGTCTTCGTGGCGCACGACCTGCAGGTAGAGCAGCCGCGAGCACAACAGCCCGAACGCGAAGAGCACCGCCAGCCCGATGACGATCACGCGGCGCTTGAAGCGCGCGAGGTCGGCGGCGACGTTGCGGATTTCGGTCATGGCGATGGGAGCTTAGGCGCGCGCAGGTGCGAAGGCAAATGCGGGAGAGGCTGGGCTTAGAGGGGGCGGTTCTCGTCGGGTTCCGGCGTTCTGCGCTGGGGAGCCAGCAGCAAGGCGGTGGCCAGCGGCCAGAGCGCAGCCTCGATGGCCGGCGAGGCGAGCACCGTCCAGCCCGGGAACACGCCGCCGCCGATCATCCGCGTGACCACTTCGATCAGCTGCGAGAGCGCGAAGAGCGGCAGCACCTGCAGCGCCTGCGACGCCACCGGATACCACAGCAGCCGCCGGTGGATGGTGATCGCGAAGAAGCCCAGCGTGGTGTAGGACAGCGCATGCTGGCCCAGCATCGACGACTGGTGCACGTCCATGCACAGGCCGAACACGAAGGCCGCGCCGATGCCCACGCGCGCGGGCTGGTGCACGCCCCAGAACACGATGACGAGCGCCAGCAGGTCGGGCATCCAGACGGCGCGGCCGATCGGGATCATGTTGATGAGCAGCGCCACCACGAGGCTGCTCCACATGAAGACGGGGCTGACGGGCAGCAGCAGCTGCTGCTGGCCTGGACGCTTGATCATGGGCGCGCTCCCGGCTTCTTCTCGTTCTTGCCCGCGCCCGGCTTGCCCTCGGGGCGCTTGCGCTGGGTGACGGCGGGCTGCGCGGGCGGCGGCGCGGCCGGCGTGCCCGTGGGCTCGAGCACCAGCACGTAGCGCGCGGCCGTCACGTGGGCCAGCGGCACGCAGTAGATGCGGGCGAAGGCGGAATCTGCGCGGCGCTCGATGCGCTCGATCTTCGCCACCGGCAGGCCGGCGGGATAGATGCCGTCGACGCCGCTGGTGGAGAGCAGGTCGCCTTCCTGCAGGTCGGCGTTGGCGGCCATGAAGCGCAGCTCCAGCCCGCCGCCGTGGGCCGAGGCGTCGCCGAAGGCCACGCTGCGCACGCCGGTGCGGGTGTTCTGCACGGGAATGGAAAGATCGCGGTCGATCACCAGCGTGACCTCGCTCGTGAAGGGCAGCACCTGCGTGACCTGCCCGAGCACGCCGCGCGCGTCGATCACCGGCGAGCCGGGCTGCACGCCCTGGGCCAGCCCCTGGTCGATGACGATCTTGCGGGTGTAGGGGTCGGCCGCGTCGTAGAGCACCTCGGCGGCGCGGCCCGGTGTGGTGGTGGTCTGGCGCAGCTCGAGCAGTTCGCGCAGGCGGGCGTTGTCCTGGGCCAGCGTATCGGCCTGGGCGGCGCGCTCGGCCTGCATCATCAGCGCCTTGCGCGCGTCTTCCTCATTGCGCTGGGCGGTCTGCAGGTCTTCGAGATAGCGTCCGCCGCCGAGCACCGCCTGCACCGGCTTCAACGCCACCCACTGCACCGGATAGAGCACGGCGCCGATGGCGGCCCGGATCGGCTGCACGATGTGGAAGCGCGCGTCGGCCACCATGAGGAACAGGGAAAGCGCGCCGAAGAAGATCAGCTTGCTGAGCGCCGACTGCCCCTGGTTGAACAGGGGTGGCGCTGTGCGATCGAGCGTGCCCAGGGGCATGAATTCGGCCTAGTTTTCACCGCGCCTTGCGCGAGTTACGGCACAAGAAATTAACACATGACGATGCCAGGAATACCGCGGAACCGGCTTCGCCGGGCCGCTGGTATTGCCCCCTGCAAGGGGGTTGGCGCAGCGACACGAAGTGCGCGAAGCCTGGGGGTGTACCTCGATTACTCGCTCGTGAAGATGCTGCCCAGGCGGTCCATGCGCTCCAGGGCGATGCCGCAGCCGCGCACCACGCAGGTCAGCGGATCTTCGGCCACCAGCACCGGCAGGCCGGTTTCCTCGGCCAGCAGGCGGTCGAGGTCGCGCAGCAGCGCGCCGCCGCCGGTCAGCATCATGCCGCGCTCGGCGATGTCGGCGCCCAGCTCGGGCGGCGTCTGCTCCAGCGCGTTCTTCACGGCCGAGACGATGTTGTTGAGCGGATCGGTCAGGGCTTCCAGCACTTCGTTGCTGCTGATGGTGAAGCTGCGCGGCACGCCTTCGGAGAGGTTGCGGCCCTTGACTTCCATTTCCTTGACTTCGGAGCCCGGGAAGGCCGAGCCGATGTTCTTCTTGATGACTTCGGCCGTCGGCTCGCCGATCAGCATGCCGTAGTTGCGGCGGATGTAGTTGATGATGGCTTCGTCGAAGCGGTCGCCGCCCACGCGCACGGAGCCCTTGTAGACCATGCCGCCCAGCGAGATCACGCCCACCTCGGTGGTGCCGCCGCCGATGTCCACCACCATCGAGCCCGAGGCCTCGCTGACGGGCAGGCCGGCGCCGATGGCCGCGGCCATGGGTTCCTCGATGAGATAGACGGAAGTGGCGCCGGCGGCTTCGGCCGCGTCCTTGATGGCGCGGCGCTCGACCTGGGTGGAGCCGCAGGGCACGCAGATGATGATGCGCGGGCTCGGCGTGAGCAGCGTGCGCGGGTGCACCATCTTGATGAACTGCTTGATCATCTGCTCGGTGATCACGAAGTCGGCGATCACGCCGTCCTTCATCGGGCGGATCGCCTCGATGTTGCCGGGCACCTTGCCCAGCATGGCCTTGGCTTCGCGGCCGACGGCCTGGATCACCTTCTTGCCATGCGGACCGCCTTCGTGGCGGATGGCGACGACCGAGGGTTCATCGAGCACGATGCCCTTGTTGCGGGCGAATATCAGGGTGTTGGCGGTGCCGAGGTCGATCGCAAGGTCGGTGGAAAAGTACCGACGGAAAGCTCCAAACATGTGCGGAATCCTCTGAGCACGGCCTGCGCATCGGCAGGTCGTCGCTCTATTTTTTGGGTCGTTTGATGGGGTGAATTGATCGTTTTTGGCGCAAAAGCCGGCGCGTTCGCGGGGGTTGCGGCAAAGGCGGGATAATACCCGAATCCCCTCTGATTCCCGTATTAGCACCCGTTCCGGCGTGCGATTACCCCCGCTTTTTTGGGCCGTTCCGACCTATGTCACTTTCCGCTTCCGATATTGCGCGCATCGCCTCGTTGGCGAGGCTGCAGCTGGCTCCCGATGAAAGCGAGCGCATGCTCAGCCAGATCAATGGCTTCTTCGACCTGGTCGAACGCATGCGTTCGGTGGACACCGCCGGCGTCGAGCCGCTGGCCCACCCCGTGGCCGCCATCGAAGACATCACGCTGCGCCTGCGCGACGACGTGGTGAGCGAACCCGACAACCGCGAAGCCAACCAGAAGAGCGCCCCGGCCGTCGAAGCCGGCCTGTTCCTCGTGCCCAAGGTGATCGAATGATGAGCAGCAGCGGTGAACTGCACCAATTGAGCGTTGTCGAGCTGGCGAAGGCGCTGGCCGAACGCAAGGTTTCGGCCGTCGAGGCCTCGCAGGCCTTCCTGGGCCGCATGAAGGCGCACGAAGCGCTGGGCACCTTCGTCGACGTGAACGAGGAAGCCACGCTGGCGCAGGCCCGCGCCGCCGACGCGCTGATCGCCAGGGGCGGCGCCCCCGCGCTGGCCGGCGTGCCCATTGCGCACAAGGACATCTTCGTCACCACCGACTTCGCCACCACCGCCGGCTCGAAGATGCTGGCGGGCTACCGCTCGCCCTTCGACGCCACCGTGGTGCGGCGCCTGGCAGATGCCGGCGCGGTCACGCTGGGCAAGCTGAGCTGCGACGAGTTCGCCATGGGCTCGGCCAACGAGAACGTCGCCGTGCCCGCCGTGGGCCACGACAAGGCCGTGCCGGTGCGCAACCCCTGGAACACGGAGCGCATTCCGGGCGGCTCGTCCGGCGCCAGCGCGGCCGCCGTGGCGGCACGCCTCGCGCCCGCGGCCACCGGCACCGACACCGGCGGCTCGATCCGCCAGCCCGCATCGTTCTGCGGCGTCACCGGCATCAAGCCCACCTACGGCCGCGCCTCGCGCTACGGCATGGTGGCCTTCGCGTCCAGCCTCGACCAGGCCGGCCCGATGGCCCGTTCGGCCGAAGACTGCGCGCTGCTGCTGTCGGCCTTCTGCGGCCCCGACATCGACCGCGACTCCACCTCGCTCGACAAGCCCGCCGAGAACTTCGGCCGCTCGCTGAACGACTCGCTCGAAGGCCTGCGCATCGGCGTGCCGAAGGAGTTCTTCGGCGAAGGCGTGGCACCGGGCGTGCGCGCGGCCATCGACGCGGCTCTTGCGCAGTACGAGAAGCTCGGCGCCAGGCGCGTCGAAGTGACGCTGCCGCGCACCGAGCTGTCGATTCCCGTGTACTACATCATTGCCGCGGCCGAGGCCCTCGAGCAACCTGAGCCGCTTCGACGGCGTGAAGTTCGGCCACCGCGCCAAGGACTTCATCGACCCGGCGAGCAAGAAGAGCGCGCTCACGCAGATGTACGAGCGCACCCGCGCCGAAGGCTTCGGCGACGAAGTGAAGCGCCGCATCATGATCGGCACCTACGTGCTCTCGCACGGCTACTACGACGCCTACTACCTGCAGGCGCAGAAGGTGCGCCGCATGATCGCCGACGACTTCCAGCAGGCGTTCGAGCAGTGCGACGTGATCGCCGGCCCCGCCGCGCCCACCACCGCATGGAAGATCGGCGAGCACGGCGACGACCCGGTGGCCGACTACCTCGCCGACATCTTCACGCTGCCCGCATCGCTGGCCGGCCTGCCCGGCATGAGCGTGCCCGCGGGCTTCGACGGCGGCATGCCCGTGGGCCTGCAGCTGATCGGCAACTACTTCGGCGAAGCGAAGCTGCTGAACGCGGCGCACCGCTTCCAGCAGGCCACCGATTGGCATGCGCGCACGCCGGAGGGCTTCTGAAATGAGCGAGACAGTGAACACCTTCGAAGCACAACAACAGGGCCGCCCGACCGGCCCGCTGGTGCGCGGCTATGAAGTCATCATCGGCTTCGAGACGCACGCGCAGCTCTCCACCGCGAGCAAGATCTTCAGCCGCGCCTCCACCGCCTTCGGCGCCGAGCCCAACACCCAGGCCTGCGCGGTCGACCTCGCGCTGCCCGGCACGCTGCCCGTGATGAACAAGGGCGCCGTCGAGCGCGCCATCAAGCTCGGCCTGGCGCTGGGCTCGCACATCGCGCCGCGCAGCGTGTTTGCGCGCAAGAACTACTTCTATCCCGACCTGCCCAAGGGCTACCAGATCAGCCAGTTCGAGATTCCGGTGGTGCAGGGCGGCTCGGTGTCGTTCTTCGTGGGCGAGGAGCAGAAGACGGTGCGCCTGGTGCGCGCCCACCTTGAGGAAGACGCCGGCAAGTCGGTGCACGAAGGCAGCCACAGCGGCATCGACCTGAACCGCGCCGGCACGCCGCTGCTGGAGATCGTGACCGAGCCCGACATGCGCTCCACCGCCGAGGCCGTGGCCTATGCGAAGGAGCTGCACAAGATCGTCACCTGGATCGGCATCTGCGACGGCAACATGCAGGAAGGCAGCTTCCGCTGCGACGCCAACGTGTCGGTGCGCCGCCCCGGCGAGAAGCTCGGCACGCGCCGCGAGATCAAGAACCTGAACAGCTTCAAGTTCATGCAGCAGGCGATCGACTACGAGATCCGCTGGCAGATCGACGAGATCGAGGACGGCCGCAAGATCGAGCAGGCCACGGTGCTGTTCGACCCCGACACCGGCGAAACGCGCGCGATGCGCGCCAAGGAAGACTCGGCCGACTACCGCTACTTCCCCGACCCCGACCTGCCGCCTCTGGTCATCGCCGCCGACTGGATCGAGCGCGTGAAGGCCGGAATGCCCGAGCTGCCGCGTGCGATGGCCGAGCGCTATGTGCGCGAACACGGCCTCTCGGAATACGACGCCGCGCAGCTTACGCAGAGCGCGGCGCTCGCCGGCTATTTCGACGAAGCCGTGAAGGCGGGCGCCACGCCCAAGCTCGCGAGCAACTGGATCACCGGCGAGATGGCCCGCCGCCTGAACGCCGCCGAGATCGGCATCGAGGCCGCGCCCGTGAAGGCGCAGCAGCTGGCGCAACTGGTCAAGCGCATCGCCGACGGCACCCTGCCCAACAACGCCGCACGCCAAGTGTTCGAGGCCCTGTGGACCGGCGAAGGCAGCGACGTCGACGCGATCATCGAGGCGAAAGACCTGAAGCCGATGAACGACGCCGGCGCCCTCGACAAGATCCTCGACGAGGTGATCGCGAAGAACGCGAAGAACGTCGAGGAATACCGCGGCGGCAAGGAAAAGGCCCTCAACGCCCTCGTCGGCCAGGTGATGAAGGCCAGCGGCGGCAAGGCGAACCCGGCGCAGGTCACCGAGCTGCTGAAGGCCAAGCTGGCCTGATCGCCCCTCCCCTCCGCCTCCCCCTATCCCTTCGGGGAACACCGTGGAACCGGCTTTGCCGGGCCACCGGTGTTGCCCCCGGCAGGGGGGTTGGCGAAGCGCACGAAGTGCGCGCAGCCTGGGGGGTTACTTCGGGTTCCCGCCGTTCTGAGGGGTCCAGAGCGCCTTCAGGCGCGTGCGCTCCTCGTCGAAGCGCGCATTCACCCGCTTCTTCTCGTCTTCCTGCTCCGCGATGAAGCGGTTCTGCACCGCCACGCTCTTCGTGTTCTCGTCGATCTTGCGGCGCAGCGCGGCCGGCGCCTTGCTGGGGTCCTGCTTGTAGAACTCCATCTCCTCGTCGATCTTCTTGCGGTCTTCGCCCAGCTCGGAGATGCGCTTGCGCGCGGCCTCCGAGACGGCATCGATCTGCGACAGCGCCTCGGCGCGTTCGCGGTCGTGCGTGGCGCTGTTGGGGTAGCGCACCAGCAGCGCACGCTCGCGGCGCCGCTCGTCGGTCTGGCGCGCCGCCACGATGGCGGCTTCGCGGGCGCGGTCCTCGCGCTCCTGCAGTTCGCGCGCGGTGTAGGTGGGCTCCAGCTTGCGGCGGGTCGAGCCGCTCGGATTGAGCTCCCGCTGCTCGCGGTCGCTGCACTCGGCGATGGGCCGGTCGGCCGTCAGGGTGCGGCCACGGGCGTCGGTGCAGGTATAGATGCCGGCCGAAGCGCCTTCCACTTTCTGCGGTTGCGCCTGCAGCGCGCCGCAGAACGAGGAGGCTATGAGAAGAAATGATGCCGCCGCCAGCAGGCGGGCCGGTGAACCGTGAGCGTCGCGTGCGGGATGATGCTGGTGCATTCGGCGGCCCTGCTTCTTCAGCTGGCGCCGTAGCGCGCGCGGTAGGCCAGCACTCGCTCGCGGTGCGCGCCGAGGTCTGCCGCGGCAGCGCCCGAAAGGTAGCTCAGCAGGTCGTCCAGCGTGGCGATGGCGATCACCGACAGGCCCAACTGGTTGCGCACGTACTGCACGGCGCTGTGGTCCACGTCCACGCCGTTCTCGGTGGCCTTCTCCTGCCGGTCGAGCGCGATGGCCACGGCATGCGGCGTGGCGCCCGCGGCCTCGATGGCGGCGATCGACTCGCGCACCGCGGTGCCGGCGGACATCACGTCGTCGACGATCAGCACGCGGCCCTTGAGCGGCGCGCCGACCAGGTTGCCGCCCTCGCCGTGCGCCTTGGCTTCCTTGCGGTTGTAGGCGAAGGGATAGTTGTGGCCCCGGCGGGCCAGCTCGGCGGCCACCGTGGCGCCCAGCGGGATGCCCTTGTAGGCGGGGCCGAAGATCATGTCGAACTCGAGGCCGCTTTCCATCAGGCGGTCTGCATAGAATCCGGCGAGCCGGGCGATCTTGCCGCCGTCGTCGAAGAGCCCCGAGTTGAAGAAGTAGGGACTCATCCGACCGGCCTTGGTCTTGAACTCCCCGAAGCGCAGTACGCCTGCATCCAGGGCGAACTGGACGAAATCCTGTGCGATCGCGCTGCTTTTGCTTTTCTCACCATCTACAGCCATCGGAAATTCCTTGTGTTCAAACTGACCAGTCTCAATCTCAATGGCCTGCGTTCGGCCGCAACCAAAGGCGTGGCCGACTGGGTGGCCGAACTTGCGCCGGATTGTATTTGCATGCAGGAGATCCGCGTCCAGGCCAGCGACATCGAGGGCCGGTTCGAGGAAATGGCCGGCCTCAAGGGCCATTTCCACTTCGCCGAGAAGAAGGGGTACGCCGGCACCGCCGTCTACACCAAGCACGCTCCGAGCCAGGTGGTGGTGGGCTGGGGCGACGCCGAGTTCGATGCCGAGGGCCGCTACCTCGAACTGCGCTTCGACACGCCCAAGCGCAAGTTCTCCGTCATCAGCTGCTACTTCCCGAGCGGCAGCTCGGGCGAGGAGCGGCAGGAGGCCAAGTTCCGCTTCCTCAAGGGCTTCTTCCCGCACCTGGTGGCACTGAAGAAGGAACGCGAGTTCGTGCTGTGCGGCGACATCAACATCGCCCACAAGGAGATCGACCTGAAGAACTGGCGCGGCAACCAGAAGAACAGCGGCTTCCTGCCCGAGGAGCGCGCCTGGATGACGAAGCTGCTCGACGCCGGCGCCGACGGCGCGGGCCTGGTGGACGTCTACCGCATGCTCAAGCCCGACACCACCGCCGAGGCCTACACCTGGTGGAGCAACCGCGGACAGGCCTATGCGAACAACGTGGGGTGGCGGCTGGACTATCACCTGGCCACGCCGAAGATCGCGGCGCTGGCGCGAAGTGAGCAAATCTACAAAACCGTGAAGTTTTCGGACCATGCGCCGATCACGGTGGACTACGACTTCAAGCTGTAGGCCGGTCCGCGCTGCTCAGCGCGACAGCTCCGGCAGCGCCTTCTCCAGCGTGGCCACGAAGGCCTGCATGGCCTCCGTTTCATACGCCCCGCGCTTGGTGATGCGGTAGAAGTCCAGCCCCACCTTCGGCTTGGTCAGCACGTCGATGCGCACGCGGTGGCGGCGGCAGGCCGCGAGCGCGAAGGTCGGCATCACGGCGGTGCCGAAGCCGGCCTCCACCATCGCGATCAGCGTGCCGAAGAAGTTGAAGGCGGTGCGCTGCGCGTCGGCGCGGTCGATGGCGGCGAGATGCTGATCGATCACCTTCTGGATGGGGTTGCCTGGCGGCAGGCCGACGAGTTCGGCGCCGCGCAACGACGACCACGGCGCAGCGCCCACGGCCCCCGGCTCCCCAGCCCCGTCCATCGGCGCCACGCGCATCAGGTGAAAGCGCCCCACCGGCTCGCGCGCCAGTCCCGGCGCGGCCTTGAAGAAGAAGCCCAGCCCCACGTCGGCCTCGCCCGCCGCCACCATCGCCTCCACGTCGCGCAGGTCGGCATCGAAGAGGCGCAGGCTCACCTGCGGATGCGCGGCGCGGAAGCTCGCGAACACCTGCGGCAGCAGGTTCGACGACACCAGCGGCGTGGCCGCGATGCGCAGCGTCTGGCGTGCCGCGTCGCCCTCGGCGCCCAGTTCGGCTGCCACGTCGTCTAGGTCGGTCACCATGCGCTCGACCACCGGCAGCAGGCGCCGGCCCGCGGGCGTGAGGCTCACCACGCGCGTGGTGCGGTCGAAGAGGCGGCAGCCCAGCTGCTTTTCCATCTCGCGGATCAGGATGCTGAGCCCGGCCTGCGTGATGTGCGCCTGCTCGGCCGCGCGGGTGAAGTTGCCGACGCGCGCCACCTGCAGGAAGGCGCGCAGCTGGCGGGTCGATAGATTCATATGGATTCATGATAAATCCATATCACATCTAAATTTCCCAAATGATCCTTCTGCGTTCCTAATGCGGGCCGAGACAAAGCAACGCGTCGCAACGACCGATCATCATGAGCAACGAAGTCATCATCCTGGGCGCCGGCATCGGCGGCCTGACCCTCGCGCTGAGCCTGCACCAGGCCGGCATTCCCTGCCGCGTGTACGAGGCCGTGCCCGAACTCAAGCCGCTGGGCGTGGGCATCAACCTGCTGCCGCATGCGGTGCGCGAACTCACCGAACTCGGACTGCTGGATGCCCTCGACAAGGTGGGCGTGCGCACGAAGGAGGCGGTGTTCTTCACCGAGCACGGCCAGCTGGTGTTCCGCGAGGCCGCGGGCCAGCACGCTGGCTACGACTGGCCGCAGTTCTCCATCCACCGCGGCGACCTGCAGACGGTGCTGTACGAAGAGACGCTGAAGCGCCTGGGCCCCGACAGCGTGGTGTGCGGCCGCCGCTGCACACACGTGGAGCAGGACGCGGAGGGCGTCACCGTGCATTTCGCCGATGCGCCGCCGGTGCGCGGCGCAGTTGCCGTGGGCTGCGACGGCATTCACTCGGCGCTGCGCAAGCAGCTCTATCCGAACGAAGGCGCTCCGCGCTACTCGGGCATCAACATGTGGCGCGGCACCGCGCGCTGGAAGCCTTTTCTCTCCGGCGGCAGCATGGTGCGCGCGGGCTGGCTCTCGGTCGGCAAGATGGTGATCTACCCGATCCGCGACAACATCGACGCCGAGGGCAACCAGCTGGTGAACTGGGTCGCCGAGATCCACGCGCCGCAGCCCGCGATGCGCGACTGGAGCCGCACGGGCCGCGTCGAGGACTTCCTTCCGGTATTCGCCGACTGGCATTTCGACTGGCTCGATGTGCCGGCGCTGATCCTCGCCTCCGACACCATCCTCGAATATCCGATGGTCGACCAGGATCCGCTGCCACGCTGGACGCACGGCCGCCTCACGCTGCTGGGCGACGCCGCGCACCCGATGGTGCCGCGCGGCTCCAACGGCGCGGGGCAGGCCATCATCGACGCGCGCTACCTCGCGGGTGCGCTGAAGAAGATGGGCGTCGGCACGGCCGCGCTCGAAGACTACGACCGCGTGCGCGTCAAGGCCACCACCGACGTGGTGCTGACCAACCGCAGCAATCCGCCCGACACCATCCTGCGCGAAGTGTTCGAGCGCTCGGGCGGCAAGCGCTTCGAGAGCATCGAGGAGGTCGTGCCCGTCGCCGAGCTGCAGGCCATCTCGGACAACTACAAGCGCGTGGCGGGCTACGACCCTGCCGCCCTGAAGGCGCGCGCCTCCTACCTTTGAACCGGACAGGCAACCACAGAAGAACACGGAGACTGAAAAAGACCATGCGATCGCTGATCAAGAAGACCCTCGCCGCCCTGCTCGTCACTGCAGGCACCGCAACCACCGCCTTCGCCTGGCCCGACCAGGCCATCACGCTGGTGGTGCCCTACACCCCCGGCACCGGCATCGACCTGATCGCCCGCCAACTCTCGGCGAGACTGCCCGCCAGGCTGGGCCAGCCGGTGATCGTGGAGAACGTGGCCGGCGCCAGCGGCAACATCGGCAGCGAGCGCGTGGCGCGCGCCAAGCCCGACGGCTACACGCTGCTGGTGCAGGTCAACACGCTGGTGATGAACCGCAGCCTCTATCGCTCGCTGAGCTACGACCCGGTGGCCGACTTCGCGCCGGTGTCGCTCACCTCCTGGGGCACGCTGCTGCTGGTGACCAACCCGAACGTGCAGAAGGCCTCGTCGGTGCAGCAGATGGTGAGCGCGGCCAAGGCCGAGCCCGGCAAGCTGACCTACGCCACGCCCGGCGTGGGCACGCCGCACCACCTGTCGATGGCGCTCCTCATGCAGGGCACGGGCACCGAGATGCTGCACGTGCCCTACAAGGGCACCGCCGGAGCGGTGACCGACCTGCTCGGCGGACGCATCGACTACATGTTCCTGCCTGTGCACGTGGCACTGCAGCACATCCAGGCCGGCAAGCTCAAGGCCATCGCCACCGGCAGCGGCAAGCGCCTGCCGCAACTGCCCGACGTGCCAACCCTCGCCGAAGCCGGCGTGACCGCCGACAACGTCGACATGTGGTACGGCGTGCTCGCGCCCAAGGGCACGCCGCCGGACGTGGTAGCGCGGCTCAACAAGGAGATCGCGGCGGTGCTGAAGCAGCCCGAGGTGGCGAAGTCCTTCGAGTCGCAGGGCATGGTGCCGGCGAGCTCGACGCCGGCGGAGTTCGGTACGTTGGTGAAGAAGGATGCGGACCGCTGGGCTGGCGTTGTCAAGCGCGGCAACATCACGGCGGATTGAGCTGGGCCTTTCTTTCTCCCTCAGCGCGGCGCAGCCTTCCCCGCGTGCCGCGCCAGATGCACCTGGTGCAGCGTGATCTTGCGCACCTCGGCCTGGCTGGTCTCGATGTGGGCGCGCAGCAGCATCGCGGCCTGGTCGCCGCGGTTCGCGCGCACGGCCTTCAGGATCTTGGCGTGCTCGTCGTAGGTGGCGTCGATGCGCGGCTGCTTGGTGAAGTCGAGCCGGCGGATGATGCGGATGCGGTCGGTCACGTCGCCGTGCACGCGCGCCATCTCGGCATTGCCGGCGGCGGCCACCAGCGAGCAGTGGAAGGCCTCGTCCCACTGGGCCACCTGGGCCATATCGGTGCTGCGCTGCGCCGCGGGCACGAGCCAGATGTCGGCCAGCGTGTCGAGCATGCCGCGGTCGATGTGGCGGTCGGTCTCGCACAGGCGGTGCACGGCGGTGGTCTCCAGCACCATGCGCAGGTCGTAGAGCTGCTCGAACTGGTCGAAGTCGAAGGGCAGCACGCGCCAGCCGCTGCGGAACAGCACCTCGACGAAGCCCTCCTGCTGCAGCCTGAAGAGCGCCTGCCGCACCGGCGTGCGCGACACGCCGAGCCGGTCGCTGATCTCGCCTTCGGTGAAGCGGTCGCCGGGCACGAGGATGAAGTCGGCAACATCGCGCTTGAGCTGCGCGTAGACCTCGTCGGCACGCGTGCGGAATGCGGACGCGTCGGTGGCGGCGGGAACTGAGGCTTCTGGGCGGGGGCGAACGGTGGACACGGATGGAATGTTAGTCGCTGGCGCGGTCGGCCATGGTCGTCGTCATTGCTGCTGCGGCTTCTTCTTCAGCGCCGCGACGAGCGCGGTGCCCGGTGCCGTCCAGCCGACGATGGCGCCCTGCGCGCGCACCATGTCCAGCGTCGCCGCCTTGAAGGCCGGGAAGTAGCTCTCGGTGCAGTCCTCCAGCAGCAGGCAGTCGTAGCCGCGGTCGTTGGCTTCGCGCATGCTGGTCTGCACGCAGACCTCGGTCGTGACGCCGCCGAACAGCAGATGCGTGATGCCGCGCGCCTGCAGCAGCTCGTGCAGGCCGGTGGCATAGAACGCGCCCTTGCCCGGCTTGTCGATCACGATCTCGCCCTCCACGGGCGCGAGCGCCTCGATGATCTGGTTGCCCGGCTCGCCCGCCACGAGGATGCGGCCCATCGGTCCTTCGTCGCCGATGCGCAGCGTGGGGTTGCCGCGATTGCGCTTGGCCGGCGGGCAATCGGAAAGATCGGCCTTGTGCGCCTCGCGCGTGTGCACGACGAGGCCGCCTGCATCCCGCCAGGCTTGCAGCACGGCTTTCGTCGCCGGGACGATGGCTTCGAGCAGCGACACGTCGTTGCCCAGCGACTCGCCGAACCCGCCGGGCTCGATGAAGTCGCGCTGCATGTCGATCAGCACGAGCGCAGTGCCAGTGATGTCGAATTCGTAGGGAAACGGATTGGCTTCGTCGATGTGCATGCTGGTCCTCAAGAATGTGCCGGCCCGCGACGGCCCTCACCCCACGACAGAGCCCGGCGGGCGGTGCGGCGCGGCCGCCCCCTCTGTGCAGCCGAGGAGCGCAGCGTTTCGCGGACAAGGGCTCGCAGCTGTCTGAGCGAAGCGAGTTCTGCGAGACCCCGCGAAACGCGAGCACCGCAGGGCAGCCGCGAAGCGACCGGCACAGTGGGGGCGGCCGTGCCGTGCCGCCCGCCGGGCGGAGCCAAAACAGCAAGAAGTGCATTCATGCAGCCACCTAGTGATGCCCACCACCCATGTGTGCCCCGATCACATGCCGCTCCGCCCCAGAAGCCGCAGTCTCGAACACGATCCGCCCCTCGCTCATCACGACGATGCGATCCGCCAGCTCGAGCAACTCGTCGAGATCCTCGCTGATGAGAAGAACGGCCCCACCCTTCTCCCGCACCTGCACGATGCGCGAGTGGATCTCCGCGACCGCAGCGAAGTCCAGACCGAACACCGGGTTCGCTGCGATCAGCACATTGATGTCGCCCGCCAGCTCGCGCGCCAGCACTGCGCGCTGCACGTTGCCGCCAGAGAGGCTGCGGATCGGCGCTCCCTCGCCCCGCGTTTTCACGCCGTATTCGGCGATCCACTCGCGCGCCCTGCTGCGCCAGTACGGAAAGCTCAGCACGCCGGCGCGCGACAGCGGCGGCTGGTCGAAGTCGCGCAGCGCCATGTTTTCCGCCACGCTCAGATCGCCGACGCATGCGTTGCGCAACGGTTCCTCCGGAAGGCTGCGCACCTTGAGCTCGCGGTTCTCGGCGCGGCGCGCGGCATAGGGCCGCCCCATTACCGTCACCTTGCCCGCAAGGCGCGGGCGCTGGCCCACAAGCGCTTCGACCAGTTCGCGCTGCCCGTTGCCCGAGACGCCGGCCACGCCGAGGATCTCCCCGGCTCGGACCGACAGACTCAGCTCATGCAGCGCCAACGTTCCTCGATCGCCCTGCGCCTTCAAGCCTTCGACCTCCAGCGCGACCGGTGTGCCGGCAGTCACCGGCTTCCTTGCAGTGGTCTGCGCGGCAGGAGGCGCCGCCGCCTGCTCGCCCCCCATCATGGCCTGCGCCAGCTGCGCAGGACTGGTATCGGCGACGCTGCAATGGTGCACCGCCTTGCCGCGCCTGAGCACCGTCACGCTGTCGGCGTACGACATCACCTCGCGGAACTTGTGCGTGATGATCAGCACCGTGCACAGCCCGCTGCGCGCGAACTCGCGCACGTGGCCCAGCACCTCGTCGGCCTCCTGCGGCGTGAGCACCGAGGTCGGCTCGTCGAGGATCAACAGGCGCGGCTTCAGGTACAGCTGCTTGAGCAGCTCCAGCTTCTGCTTCTCGCCCGCCGCGAGCTCCGAAGGCCGCACATCGAGGTCGAGGCTGAACGGCGTGGTCGCCAGAAACTCCTTCAGCTCCGCGCGCTTGCTCTTCCAGTCGATGACCGCGGGCGTCTTGCCGCCGGCGAGCAGCAGGTTCTCGGCCACCGTCATGCCCGGTGCCAGCGTGAAGTGCTGGTAGACCATGCCGATGCCCAGCGCGCGCGCCACGATCGGGTTGGCGATGTCCTGCTCGCGCCCGTCGATCAGGATGCTGCCCTCCTCCGCGCGCTGGAAGCCGGCCACGCACTTCACCAGCGTGCTCTTGCCCGCGCCGTTCTCGCCGAGGAGCGCATGCACCGTGCCGGGCTCCACGTGCATCGTCACGCGGTCCATCGCCGTGAAGTCGCCGAAGCGCTTGGTGAGCTCGTAGGTGTCTAGCGCGAGCGCGCCGCTGCCCGCCGGCAGGCCGCCGATGGCATGGGAGGAAGAAGACGCGGCGCCCATGGCGGTCAGCCGAGCGCAGCCAGCAGCGCCTGCGAGGTGGCGTGCGCGCCGAACACGCCGCCCTGCATCGTGATCATCTTCAGCGCGGCGAGGTGGTTGCCGTAGTCGGTGGCGGCCGTGCAGTCGGACAGCAGCAGGCATTCGAAGCCGCGGTCGTTGGCGTCGCGCATCGTGGTGTGCACGCACACGTCGGTGGTGATGCCCGCGAGGATGATGTTCTCGATGCCGCGCGTGCGCAAAATCAGTTCGAGGTCGGTCGCGTAGAACGAGCCCTTGCCGGGCTTGTCGATGATCACCTCGCCCGGCAGCGGTGCCAGCTCGGGAATGATTTCCCAGCCCGGCTCGCCGCGCACCAGGATGCGCCCGCAGGGCCCGTCGTCGCCAATGCCCACGCCGTTCGCGCCGATCTGCCGCGAGCGCCAGCGCTTGTTGGCCGGCAGGTCGCCGAGGTCGGGCCGGTGGCCTTCGCGCGTGTGGATGATGTGGTAGCCCAGCGGCCGCAGCGCCGCCAGCGTGCGCGCGATCGGCTGGATCGGCGCCTGCACCAGCGACAGGTCGTAGCCCATCACGTCGACATAGCCGCCCTTGCCGCAGAAGTCGGTCTGCATGTCGATGACGATGAGCGCCGTGTTGTCGGGACGCATGTTCGCGTTGTAGGGCCAGGCGTAGGGCTCGGCGGCGACGGTCTTCGTCGATGTCGTCGTTGCGGTCATGACGTTCAGCTCCTTGTCGATGAAAGTTCGCCGGGGCTTCCGGCGGCGGCGCTGTCCGGCTTGCAGGTGAACACCAGGATCACCAGCGTGAGCACATAGGGCACGGTGTTGAAGAGGTGGTAGCCCCAGCCGATGCCGATGGACTGCAGCGCGGGCCCGATGGCGCCCGCGCCGCCGAAGAGCAGCGCCGCGCCCACGCAGCGCAGCGGGCTCCAGCGCGCGAAGATCACCAGCGCCACCGCGATCAGGCCCTGGCCGCTGGAGATGCCTTCGTTCCAGCTGCCCGGATAGAAGAGCGTGAGCGACGCGCCGCCCAGCCCCGCGATGAAGCCGCCCGCCGTGGTGGCCGCGATGCGCAGGCCCGAGACCGAATAGCCGAGCGCGCGCGTCGCCTGCGCCGAGTCGCCTGCCATGCGCACCAGCAGCCCGGCGCGCGTGCGGGCGAAGCCCCACCACAGCAGCACCGCGAGCGCCACGCCCACCGGCACCAGCGCGTTGAGCTGCAGGGCCGAGCGCACGACGGGGTTGTCGCTCCAGAAGCCCAGCGGGATCGCCGGGATCTGTGGCGCCTGCGGCTGGATCAGCGGCTTGCCCAGGTAGAACGCGAGCCCCGTGCCCAGCAGCATCAGCGCGATGCCGGTCGCCACGTCGTTCACGCGGTCGAGCGAGCACAGCAGCCCGTGCAGCAGCGCGAGCACGGCGCCGGCCACCGCGCCGATCAGCACGCCGAGCCATGCGGAATCGGTGAGATACGCACCGCCGAAGGCCGCCATGGCCGACAGCACCAGCACGCCTTCGAGCCCGAGGTTGATGCGGCCCGACTTCTCCGTGAGGCACTCGCCCAGGCTCACGAAGAGAAAAGGCGCGCCCACGCGCAGCGCACCGCCGACGATGCCGGCCACCAGCGCGATCCATTGGTCGGCGGTCATGCGATGTAGCTCCTGTCGTAGTGCTTCGCCTCGGGCAGCATGCGGTCGCCGAACTTCTTCCAGTTGACGGTGCGCAGGCCCTCGCTCGCGAGGATCAGCACGAAGGCGATGCCCTGCAGCACCAGCACCGACGCGTCGGGCAAACCGAGTCGCCGCTGCAGCAGGCTGCCCGCCGCACCGAAGCCGCCGAACAGGATGGCCACCGGCACGATGGCCACCGGGTTGTGCCGCGCGATGAACGACACCAGGATGCCCGCATAGCCGTAGCCCGCGATCAGCGATGCGTTCGCGTTGGTGTGCACCGCCGCCACCTCGATGGCGCCAGCGAGCCCCGCGCATGCGCCGCCGAGCCCGCAGGCCGAAAGGATGAGCCGCGTGGCCGGCAGCCCCACCAGCTGCGCGGTGCGCGGATTGCCGCCCACCACCCGCACCGAGAAGCCCGAGGCCGTGGCGCGCAGCCACCAGCTGAGCCCCAGGCAGGCCACCACGCCCACCACCAGGCCCCAGTGCACGTCGGAGCCGCCGATGCCGCCGATCAGCAGCCCGTCGCTCAGCGCGTAGGTCGACGGCTTGTTGAGGCTGGCCGGGTCGCGCAGCGGCCCTTCGACCAGGTGCTTGAAGATGCCGATGGCGATGTAGGCCAGCAGCAGGCTGCTGATGGTCTCGTTGATGCCGCGGTACTGGCGCAGCCAGCCCGCGAGCACGACCCACAGCGCGCCGATGACGGCGCCCGCGATGCAGACGATCGCCGTGCCGACGACATTGCCCGGTAGCGGCACCGCATGCGCCAGCGCCGCGCAGGCCAGCCCGCCCAGCACCAGCGCGCCCTCGCCGCCGATCACGATGAGACCCGCGCGCGCGGGCAGCGCCACGCACAGCGCGGTGAGCATCAGCGGCGCGGCGCGCTGCAGCGTGTTCTGCCACGAGAACCAGTCGCCGAACGCGCCCTTGAACAGCGTGCCCCACACCTCCACCGCGTCGATGCCGGCGAAGGCCACCACCAGCCCGAACAACAGCAGCGCCGCCGCGATGGCGAACACCGGCAGGGAAAACTCCTTGAGGACACTGCGCATGATGAAGTTTGCTTTCAGGCCAGGGCCGTCGCGGAACCGGCTTCGCCGGGCCGCTGACGGCGCCCCCTTGCAAAGGGGGTGGGCGAAGCGACACGCAGTGCGCGAAGCCTGGGGGATGTCATCCGATGCTTCCCACGACGCCTTCGACGAGGTAGTTCATCTTCTTCGAGCTCCAGGTCGGTCTGCTTCAGGACCTTGCCCGCGGGCACGACGACCGCGCCCTTGTTGTCCTTGATGCCGTCCTTGAAGATGTCGAAACTGCCCGCGATCATCTTTGCCTTGATCTCGTCGGCCTGCTTCTTCGCGGCGTCGGGCACCATGGGGCCGTAGGCCGACATCTTCACGTAGCCCTCCTTCAGGCCGCCGCGCAGGAAGTTGGGGTGCGGCTTGCCGGTCTGCGCGGCCTCGATGACGGTCTTGTAGGCGGTGAGCCAGTTCCACTCGGCGCCCGTGAGGTATGCATTGGGCGCCAGCTTGGCCTGGCTCGCGTGATAGCCGCAGACCATCTTGCCGCGCTTGGCGGCCGTCTCGACCACCACCTTGGGGCCGTCCACGTGCATGGTGAACACGTCGCAGCCCTGGTCGGCCAGGCTGTTGGTGGCCTCGGCTTCCTTCACCGCCATCGACCAGTCGCCCGTGAAGATCACGCTGCAGGTGATGTTCGGCTTGACCGATCGAGCGCCGAGCGTGAAGGCGTTGATGTTGCGCAGCACCTGCGGAATGGGCTTGGCGGCGACGAAGGCGATCTTGTTGCTCTTCGTCATGTGCGCGGCGATCACGCCGTTGAGGAACTGGCACTCGTCGATGTAGCCGAAGAAGCTGCCGACGTTCTTCGGGTGCTTGCCCTCGGTCCAGAGGCCGCCGCAGTGCGAGAAGCGCACGTCGGGGTTCTTGGGCGCCACCGCGAGGATGTGCGGATCGAAGTAGCCGAACGAGGTGGGAAAGAGCAGCCCGGCGCCGTCCTGCGAGATCATGCCGGCCATGGTCTTCTGCACCGCGGCGGTCTCGGGCACGTTCTCTTCCTCGACCACCTTCACGCCGGGCAGCTTCTTGATCTCGGCGGCGGCCATGGCGTGCGCCTGGTTGTAGCCGTAGTCGTCGCGCGCGCCGACGTAGATCACGCCGACCGTGAGCGGCTTGGGCTTGGCCTGGGCGGCGGCGAGCGCGCTCCAGCTTCCGAGGCTGCCGGCGGTGCCCAGCGCGGCCAGTGTCTTGAGCGAATCGCGGCGATTGAGATGGCGGGTCATGGCGTTCTCCGTTACAGGTTGAGGTGCAAAAAACGTGCCCTGGCGAGGGCTCAGCCGAGCAGGCTCACGTGGGCGGCGACCACGCGCCAGCCTTCGTCCGTGCGCATCCAGGTCTGGCTCTGGCGGCCGGCCTGGAGGCTGCCCTCGCGGCGGAACTCGACGTTCGCGGTCGCGAAGTCGCGGCCGTAGGTGGTGATGACGGTGCGCAGCAGCTCGCGCGGCGGGCTCTGCACCGGCAGCGAGGCGCGGAAGGCCGCGATGCCGGCATGGCCGTAGTGGTTCTCCGAGAAGCCGTAGCGCAGCGTGTGCGGGCTGTTCCAGAAGAGCTCGTCGAGCGTCGAGCGGTCGTTGCCGACGAGCGCCGCCTCGTAGCGCGCGAACACGGCCTGCACCTCGGCGAGCACGTCGGGGAGGTTGATCTCGGGCATCAACGGCGGACCTCGCGCTGGAAGATGTCGAGGCTGAGCTTCTTCATCGCGACGAAGCTCTCGGTGCTCAGCGTGTCGACGGTGCGCGGGCGCGCGTCGCCGTAGCGCAGGATCTCGGCCACGCGGGTGGGCCGCTTGGTCAAGAGCAGCACCTCGTCGGCGAGGTACACCGCCTCCTCGAGGTCGTGCGACACCAGCAGCATGGTGGTGCCGGTCTGCATGAACACCTCCTGCAGCTTCTCGCGGATGAAGAGAGTCATCTCGAAGTCGAGCGCGGAGAAGGGCTCGTCGAGAAACAGCACCTCCGGGTTGGGCGCGAGCGCACGCATGATCGACGCGGTCTGCTGCTGGCCACCGGAGAGCTCGTACGGATAGCGCGCGAGGTCGAACTTCACGTCGAAGGAGGCCACCAGCTCTTCCATGCGCCGGTCGACCTCGGCCTTGCTGCGTCCTTCGAGCTTCAGCGGATAGGCGATGTTGTCGATGGTGCGCATCCACGGGAACATCGCCTCGCGGTAGTTCTGGAACACGTAGCCGATCTTGGTGTCCTTGCGTTGCTTGCCGTCGAACAGGATCTCGCCCGAGTCGATGGGAATGAGCCCCGCGATCATGTTGATGAGCGTGGACTTGCCGCAGCCGTTGGGGCCGAACACCGAGACGATCGCGTGCTTCGGGATGTCGAGGTCGAAGTTGTCGTACAGCGGCCAGCCCGCGAAGTACTTGGTGAGCCCGCGGATGGTGATGTGCGTGCCTGCCGGGCCGGGCTTGAAGGCCGGCTTCGGAACGTCGGCGTACACCGGGCCGTTGATGACGATGTCCTGCGTAGCTTTCATCTTCCGCTCCAGTGCACGATGCGGCGCTCGGCGACCAGGAAGAGGATGTTCAGCGCGTAGCCCAGCGCACCCGCCGAGAGGATCGCCGCGTACATGCTCTTCACGTTGAGCACCTGCTGCGCATCGATGATCCGATGGCCCAAGCCTGTATCGGAGCCGATGAACATCTCGGCCACGATGACGATCACCAGCGCCATCGACACCGCCGAGCGCAGGCCCACGAAGCTGGGCTGCAGGCTTTCCCAAACCAGCACGTCCTTGAAGATCTGCCAGCGCGAGGCGCCCATGACGCGCGCCGCCATCACCCGCTGCTTGCGGGCGTTGATGACGCCGTAGGCGCTGTTGAACACCACGATGAGCAACGCGCCGAAGGCCGCGATGGCCACCTTGTTGACGTCGCTCACGCCGAAGATCAGCAGGAACAGAGGGATCAGCGCCGACGAAGGCGTGGAGCGGAAGAAGTCGATCAGGAACTCCACGCTGCGGTATGCCTTCTCGTTGCTGCCGAGCAGCACGCCCAGCGGCACGCCGACGACCGCCGCGATGACGAAGGCCTGCACGGTGCGCCACACGGTCATGGCGAAGTCGGTGAGCAGCGGGCCGCCGGCCAGGCCGGTGACGAGCGCGGCGACGGTGTCGGCGGGCGTGGGCAGCAGGATCGGCTTGATGAAGCCGAGCCGTACCACCAGGTCCCACACGATGAACAGCACCACCGGGCCGATGAAGGGCAGCAGGCGGTCGCGCAGCGGCGGCTTCGGCGCAGCGGTGGCCGTGCTGGCCGGCGGGGTCCACGGCGCGGCCGTGGTCGAGCTTGCGTCGGCCATGGTCGTCAGGCCTTGTAGAGCAGGCCGTCCACCGCCACCTTCTTCTCGAAGATGCCTTTCTCGGTGAACAGGTCGTAGAACTTCTGGAAGTACGCGACGTCGCTGGGCTTGAACTCGCTGTAGAGCATGTACGACGCGAGCGGCACCTCGGCCGTGAGCTTGCCCTCGATGGCGGTGTAGCCCTTCATGAACTGGCGCGCCTCGTCGGGCTTGCTGCGCACCAGCTCCACGCCGCGTGCGTAGGCGGCGATGTACTTCTTCGCGACCTCGGGGTTCTTCTTGATGAAGTCGCTGGTGAGGCTGGCCGCGCCGCCGTGCCACGGCGCCATCGGGTCGCCGAGGATGTACTTCGCGACCACGCCGGCCTCGACGACGCGCGTGGTGCCGTTCATGCGGCCCACGGTGCCGGTGGGCTCCAGCGTGTAGCAGGCGTCGACCTGGCCCGCGACCAGCGCAGCTACGTGCTGGCCGATGGGCAGTTCGCTCACGGTCGCGCCCTTGGCGCCCGCGCGCTCCAGCATGGTCTTGCACAGCGTGACGTTCTGGATGCCGGGGCCCGATGCGACCTTCTTGCCGGCCAGCTCGGCCACGCTCTTGACGGGGCTGTCCTTGGCGACGATGAATTCGTCGAGCACGTACTTCGCGTTGCTCGGGTTGGTGCAGAAGATCTTGAACAGGCCGGGCTGCGCGATCTCGCCGATGGCGAGGTTGGCCGAGCCGGTGCCGTTGGCGCTGCCGTCGCAGCGGCCGGCGAGCATACCTTCCATCACCTGCTGCGCGCCGGCGAACTTCAGCGGCTCCACGTCGAGGCCGGCCTCCTTGAAGTAGCCCTTGTCGACGGCTGCAAAGAACGGCAGGCCGGCGGCCACGGGCCAGAAGCCGATGCGCAGCTTCGCAGCCGCGCCCTGCGCGCGCACGATGGCGGGCGCGGCCAGCACGGCCAGGCCCGCGGCGCCGGCCTGCAGCAGCTGGCGTCGCCGGCGTGCGGCGGGAGAGTGTTGTTGGATGCTCATCGGAACTCCTCTGATCAGTTGGAACTCGGGGTGGCGCGGCTCGCGACGTAGGCGCGCCAGCCGCCGTGATGGGTCACGTCCTGCGCGCCGGCCAGCGCGTGGCCTTCGCAGATGAATCCTTTCACCCAGCTGCCGTCGGCCAGCTCGACGCTGCCGAGACCCAGCGGTGGCGGGATCAGCGCGAGGAAGCTGCCGACCTGCGCGAGCGGCACGGCCCACACCTCGAGCGCGATGGCGGCGCCTCCGTCGCCTTCGTCGCCTTCGGCCACGCGTCGCAGTCCGGGCTTGGGCGGCACGGTGCCCGGCAGCGCGTGAAGCCGGTAGGCCGGCGCGGTGGTGGTGGCGCGCACCAGGGCGGCGCCGCGCTCGGTCAGCTGGCTGTTGAGCGGCATGCCCGAGAGATGTGCACCGACGACGGCGATCGGCAACATGCCGGCGCCCGGTGCGGCGAGCCCCGGAATGGCGCGCGGCGGCGGAAGAGGCTCGCCGGTCGCGCCCTGCGCGAGGCCGGTGGCGTGGTGGAAGCGCTGGCCCAGCTCGGCTAGTGCGAGGTCGCTGCCGCAGGGGCCGATCAGCGTGATGCCGAAGGGCAGGCCGTCGGCGCGCAGGCTGCTGGGCACCGAGAGCGCGGCGTAGTCGAGCAGATTGACGAAGTTGGTGTACGCACCCAGGTTGCGGTTGAGCACGACCGGATCGGCGCGCATCTGCTCGCGCGTGTAGTGCGTGGGCGCAGTGGGCACGAGCAGCAGGTCGATGTCGCGCCACATCGGCTCGACCTTCTGCGCGATGGCGCGCAGCCGTGCCTGGGCCGCGAACACGTCGGCGGCGTCGTATTCGGCACCCGCTCGCGAGGATGCCGCGCACGGGCTCGATGACTTCGTCGGCATGTGCATCGAAGAACTCGCGCACCGCGGCGTAGCGTTCGGCGACCAGTGCGCTCTCGTAGAGCATCCCGGCGGCTTCCGCGAGCGGTGCGTAGGCGATGGTGACGGGCGTGCCGCCCATGGCGAGCAGCCGTGCGACCGCATCGCCGAAGGCCTGCTCGGCGGCGGCGTCGCCGAAGAAGCTCAGCCGGTCGGGCACGCCGAAGCGGAAGCGCGCGGGCAGCGGCTCGCGGCGCAGGTCGATGTTCCGGGAATACGGGTCGCGCGCGTCGTGGCCCGCGGCCGCGAGCAGCACGTCGACCGCGGTGGCAACGGTGCGCGCGAAGATGGAGACGCAGTCGGCGCTCTGCGCGGCGGGCACCACGCCGAAGGCGCTCAGCAGCCCGCGCGAGGGCTTGAGGCCGACGATGTTGTTGAGCCCGGCCGGCACGCGGCCGGAGCCGGCGGTGTCGGTGCCCAGGGCGAAATCGACCTCGCCCGTGGCCACGACGTAGGCCGATCCCGAACTGGAGCCTCCCGACACGTAGCGCGCGTCGAAGGCGTTGGGCACCTCGCCATAAGGAGAGCGGGTGCCGTTCAGGCCGCAGGCGAACTGGTCGAGATTGGTCTTGCCGACCAGCGATGCACCGGCTTCGAGCAGGCGCTGCACCGCGCCCGCATGCGCCTCCGGCAGGTGCTCGAAGGCCGGGCAGGCGGCGGTGGTGGGCACGCCGGCCACGTCGATGTTGTCCTTGACCGCGAAGCGCAGCCCGGCGAGCGGCAGGGCGAAATCCAGCGCCACGGCGGCGTGCGTGTGCACCACTGGCGACGCGAACCTGGCGATCCAGGCTGCTTCGGGCGTTCCGCTTTTCGGGTTTTGTTCATGCACCATCTTCAGGCATCCAAACATGTGTACAAGCTGAGATGCAAGCGGCATGCCAGCGCGAACGCCGTGTGGCGCGGATGGGGAAACCGTGTCTGAAATTGGCTTCCTCTCCCCTTGGAGAGAGGGTTGGGGTGAGGGCAGGTGCGCAGAGTGAAGCGCGGCTTCTATCTAGAGGCCGTCGCCCTCACCCCCGCCCTCTCCCCAAGGGGAGAGGGAGCAAGAAGCTCAACTCTTCCTTGCGTCGCGGTAGAGCTTCTCGACCTTCGGCAGGTTCGCTTCCAGCTTCGCGATGCGGTCCGGCCCGCTCGGGTGCGTCGAAAGGAAGCTCAGGCCGCCCTGGTTCTTCGACGCCGTGGCCATCTTCTGCCACAGCGACACCGACGCCTTCGGGTCGTAGCCCGCGCGCGCCGCGAGTTCGAGCCCCACGAGGTCGGCCTCGGTCTCGTCGCTGCGGCTGAACTTGAGCGTGATGAGCTGCGTGCCGGCGCGCGCGGCCAGGTCGCCCACCTGCCCCCATCCGAGCAGCTGCGCACCGATGGAGAGCGCCGCGCCCGTGCCCGCGCTCTTGGCCAGGCGGGCGCGTGCATGCTCGCGCAGGGCGTGGGCCATCTCGTGGCCCATCACCATCGCGACCTCGTCGTCGGTGAGCTTGAGCTGCTCGAGGATGCCGGTGAAGAAGGCGATCTTGCCGCCGGGCATGCAGAAGGCGTTGATCTGCTTGCTGCCGATCAGGTTGACCTCCCACTTCCAGTCGCGGGCGCGCGCGTTCCACGGCATGGCGAACGGGACGAGCCGCGCGGCGATGGCCCGCAGGCGCTGCAGCTGCGGATTGCTGTCGCCCGCGAGCGCGCCCTTGGCGCGCGCCTGCGCGAGCAGTTGGCCGTATTGCTGCACGCCAGCCGTCTCGATCTGGTCCGCCGGCACGAGGTTGCGCGCCACCGAGGGCTTGCCCACCTCGACCTGCGCCAGGGCCGGCTTCGCGAGCACCGCGCCGGCGGCGGCCAGCAGGAAGGCGCGCCGCGGATTCCATGCGGAGGCTACGGAGGGAGCGGGAACGGCGGAAAAGGGGCGATCGCATCGTGTGCACATAGGAGCCGGATGATAGGAACAAATGAAGACAAGAAGCCCGGGAACCCGGGCCTTCGCTCATGGACAATCCGGGGCACATGTCCGCCTCGCCCGCAGAAACCCCCACGCCCCCCTCTCCGCCCTGGCGCGACGCGCTGAAGGTCTACCTGGAACCCGCCACCCTGCGCATGCTGGCGCTGGGCTTCTCGGCGGGGCTGCCGCTCCTGCTGGTGCTGGGCACGCTGAGCTTCCGCCTGCGCGAGGCGGGCATCGACCGCACCACCATCGGCTATTTGAGCTGGGTCGGGTTGGCCTACGGCTTCAAATGGGTCTGGGCGCCGTTGGTCGACCGGCTGCCGCTGCCACCGCTCACCACCTTGCTGGGGCGCCGCCGCGGCTGGCTGCTGCTGGCGCAGTGCATGGTCATCGCGGGGCTGGCGGGCATGGCGGTCAACGACCCGCGCCACGGGCTCACGCCGCTGGTCTGGTGCGCGCTGGTGGTGGCCTTCGGCTCGGCCACGCAGGACATCGCGCTCGACGCCTTCCGCATCGAATCGGCCGAGCCGCGCAAGCAGGCCGCGCTGGCGGCCGCCTACCAGACGGGCTACCGGCTCGCGATGATCTGGGCCGGCGCCGGCGTGCTGTGGGTCGCGGCCTGGGCCGAGGTGGCGCCCGCGGTGGCGGCCACGGGCGCGGCGGCTTATCAGAACGGCGCCTGGAAGACGGCCTACCTGGTCATGGCGGGCTCGATGGCCGTCGGCGTGATCACGGTGCTGCTGTCGCCCGAGCCGGTGCCGGGTGCCCTGCCCAAGGCCCGCAGCGCCGCCGAGTGGCTGCGCAACGTGCTGGTCGAGCCTTTCGCCGATTTCATCCGCCGCTACAGATGGCAGGCGGTGCTGATCCTCTCGCTGATCGCCATCTACCGCATCAGCGACGTGGTGATGGGCATCATGGCCAACCCCTTCTACGTGGACATGGGCTTCACCAAGGACCAGGTGGCCTCGGTCAGCAAGATCTACGGCGTGATCATGACGCTGGTGGGCGCCTTCGTCGGCGGCGTGCTGTCGATGCGCCTGGGCGTGATGCGCGTGCTGATGATGGGCGCCGTGCTCAGTGCCGCCAGCAACCTGCTCTTCGCCTGGCTGGCCACCCGCGGGCACGACCTGACGGCGCTGATCGCGGTGGTGTCGGCCGACAACCTGGCCGGCGGCATCGCCTCGGCGGCCTTCATCGCCTACCTGTCGAGCCTCACCAACATCAGCTACTCGGCCACGCAGTACGCCCTGTTCAGCTCGCTGATGCTGCTGCTGCCGAAGTTCCTGGCCGGCTATTCGGGCGCCTTCGTGGACGCCTACGGCTACAGCAGCTTCTTCGTCGGCACCGCCCTGCTGGGCGCGCCGGTGCTGGTGCTGGTGGCGCTGGCCTCGCGGCTGACCACGACCACAAGCCCACAGGGCCGTCAATAGGGGTCTGCAGGGCCGGCTCCTATAGGAAACGGCCGACGCTGCGCAGGCCGCGCAACTGGTAGGCTGTGCCGGTATACATTCGTTTCTTTCAATGTCCTTTCTCCGCCGCGCGCTTTCGGGTTTTCCATTTTTCCGCGCGCCCATCGTCCGCCTGACCGACAGCCAAACACCTCCAAGATCGTGCCGTCCCGAATCTCTCCTCTTCAAATAAGTGCCTACACGGCCACCTGCGCCGTCGGTGTCGGCAAGGAAGCGCTGGCCGACGCGCTGGCGCAGTCGCGCAGCGGGCTGCGCGCCAACGACTTCGGCGACGCGCCGCTGCCCACCTGGATCGGCCGCGTCGACGGGGTCGAGGAGGCCCGGCTGCCCGAGTCGCTCGCGCAGTGGGACTGCCGCAACAACCGGCTCGCCTGGATGGGCCTGCAAGCCGACGGCTTCCTCGAGGCCGTGGCCGCGGCGCGCGAGAAGTACGGCGCCTCGCGCATCGCGCTGGTGCTGGGCACCTCCACCGCCAGCATCGGCGAGACCGAGCTGGCCTACACGCAGCTCGACGCGCAGGGCATGTTCCCGCCCGGGCAGCGCCGCGCCGAGGTGCACACGCCGCATTCGCTGGCCATGTTCGCGCAGCAGCTGCTGGGCATCAGCGGGCCCAGCGAGACGATTTCGACCGCCTGCTCCTCCAGCGCCAAGGTGTTCGCCTCGGCCGAGCGGCTGATCCGCCTGGGCCTGGCCGACGCGGCCGTGGTCGGCGGGGCCGACACGCTGTGCGGCAGCGTGCTGTTCGGCTTCAACTCGCTCGAACTGGTGTCGAGCGAGCCCTGCCGGCCCTTCGACGCCGCGCGCAAGGGCATCAGCCTGGGCGAGGCCGCGGGCTTCGCGCTGGTCGAGCGCGTGCAGGCCGGCGCAGATGCCGCGCCGCTGCACCTGCTGGGCTACGGCGAGGCGAGCGACGCGCACCACATGTCGACGCCGCACCCCGAGGGCCTGGGCGCCGAGCGCGCGCTCGACGAGGCACTGGCGCGCGCCGGCCTCGCGCCCGAGGCCATCGACTACATCAACATGCACGGCACCGCGAGCCAGAAGAACGACGAGGTCGAGGGCGCGCTGGTGGCGCGCCGCTTCCCGGCGCGCACGCACGCGAGCTCCACCAAGGGCTTCATGGGCCACACGCTGGGCGCGGCCGGCATCGTCGAGGCCGTCATCAGCCTGCTGGCGATCGAGCGCGGCCTGATGCCGGGCACGGTCAACACGCAGACGCTGGACGAGGGCTTCGGCCCGCAGATCCGGCTGGAGCCGGCGCGCGGCGAGGTGCGCTACGCGCTGAGCAATTCCTTCGGCTTCGGCGGCAACAACTGCTCGCTGGTCTTCGGCAAGGCGGCATGAACGACATGAACCAGGCCGCACCCAAGCCCCCCACCCTCTACATCGAAGGCCCCGCCTTCTGGACGCCCACGCTGCCCGGCTGGGACGCCGCGCGCGCCGCCTTCCGCGGCGAAGGCGCGCTGGCCGATCCGCCCGCCAAGCGGCCTTCTCCGCAGGTGCTGGCCCCGGCCGAGCGCCGCCGCGCGCCCGACACCGTGGCGCTGGCGCTCGAAGTGGCCGCCGCCGCCCTCGCCGGCTCCGGCCGCAATGCGGCCGACGTGCCCTGCGTGTTCACGTCGGCGCACGGCGACCTGTCGATCAACGACTACATGTGCAGCACGCTCGCAAGCGATCCGAAGGGGCTGTCGCCCACCAAGTTCCACAACTCGGTGCACAACGCGGCCGTGGGCTATTGGACCATCGGCACCGGCTGCATGGCGGCCAGCAATGCGGTTTCGGCCTATGAGCACAGCTTCGCCTCGGGCCTGCTGGAGGCCGCGGTGCAATCCGCCTGCGACCAGGAGCCGGTGCTGCTGGTGGGCTACGACACCCCCACCCTGGGCGCGCTGGCTTCCGTCACCGACAGCCGCGGCCTGCTCGCGGTGGCGCTGGTGATCGCTAGCGAACCCGGCGAGCGCACCGTGGCGGCGCTCGACTGGTCGCTCGTCAGCGAAGACGGCAAGGCTCCCGCGGCCACGCCGCCGCGTTCCGAAGCCGCGAAGTCGCTGGCTGAGATCAACCCCATGGCCCAGTCGCTGGGCCTCTTCGAATCGCTGGCACATCTCGATGACGGCAATGTCGGCGGCGCGGGCACGCCGGTCGACCTGCCGCTTTCCGCGTCCCTGTCGCTGCGGCTGCAGTTGCGGCCGCTCGCGCGGGGCTGAGCCCACGGCCACTGTAACCGGCGCTATGCTTTTCGCAGCATGGCCGGTTGACAGGGGTTGCCGAGGTTTACCCAACTTTACGGAGCGTTCAAGCCCTCTTGCTCCCGGTGGACGACCATGAAGCGCATGAGCACCCCCCAACTCCTGATGATCGAAGACGACGCCCGCCTGGCGCAGATGGTGGGCGAGTACCTGACGCAGTCGGGCTTCGCGTTCAACCATGCCGGCGACGGCGCCGCCGGGCTAGAGCAGCTGCAGCAGCACGCGCCCCGACCTGGTGATCCTCGACCTGATGCTGCCCGACACCGACGGCCTTGAAGTCTGCCGCCGCATCCGCGCGCTGCCCGGTCCGCTGTCGAAGGTGTCGGTGCTGATGCTCACCGCCAAGGGCGACCCCATGGACCGCATCATCGGCCTGGAGATCGGTGCCGACGACTACCTGCCCAAGCCCTTCGAGCCGCGCGAGCTGCTGGCGCGCATCCGCGCCGTGCTGCGCCGCCGCGCCGAGAGCGCCACGGAGGCCGAGGCTTCGTCGGTGATGCGCTTCGGCACGCTGGAGATCGACCGCAACGCGCGCACCGTGTCGGTGGGCGGCGCGTTGGCCGACCTCACCTCCTACCAGTTCGACCTGCTGACCGCGATGGCAGAGCGCGCGGGCCGCGTGCTCACGCGCGACCAGATCATGGAAGCCGTGCGCGGCCGCGAGCTCGAAGCCTTCGACCGCTCTATCGACGTGCACATGGGCCGCATCCGCGCGGCCATCGAGGTCGACGCGAAGAACCCGAAGCGCATCCTCACGGTGCGCGGCGTGGGCTACGTCTTCGCCAAGCAGCAAGACTAGGCTGACCGCCGATGCTGCGCAGTCTCTATTCGCGCCACCTCTACGTCCGCATCTGGCTCGCGGTGGTGGGCGGCGTCGTCATCCTCACGCTGATGGCCAACTGGATCGTGCGCGAGGCTGCCGAGGCCGAGCGCGAGCGGCTGGCGCCGGTGCCGCGCAACGTGGTGGTGCTGGACGCGCAGGACAAGCCCATCGGCGCGGGCACCGCGCTGCGCGTACCGGGCCAGGGCCTGGAGTTCGACGTGACGCTCAGCGACGGCAAGGCCATCACGCTGCGCGTGGCGCCTCGCGAGCGGCCCACGGGCTCGACCGGCTTCGCACCGTGGCGCACGCCCTTCGGGCTGGGCTGGATGATCGCGCTGGTGGGCGTGGCGGTGGCGCTGGGCGTGTACCCGATCGTGCGGCGCATCACGCAGCGGCTGGAATCGCTGCAGCGCGGCGTGCAGCGGTGGGGCGAAGGCGACCTTTCAGTGCGCGTGACAGAAGAAGGGCAGGACGAAGTGGCTGATCTATCCAAACGATTCAACGCGTCGGCCGAGCGCATCGAGCAGCTGGTGCGTTCGCACAAGTCGCTGCTGGCCAACGCCTCGCACGAGCTGCGCTCGCCGCTCACCCGCATCCGCATGGGCCTGGAGCTGATGGGCGAGCGCCCGAGCCAGTCGGCGCGCGAGGAGATTTCGCGCAACATCGGCGAGCTCGACCAGCTCATCGACGAGATCCTGCTGGCCAGCCGGCTCGACGCCAGCGAGGCCGACATGGGCACCATCGAGCCCGTCGACCTGACCGGCTTGGCGGCCGAGGAATGCTCGCAGGTCAACGCCGAGCTCGACCTGGCCGACGGCACCGACAACGCCACCCTCACCGTGCCGGGCGTGTCGCGCCTGCTGCGCCGCGCCATTCGCAACCTGCTGGAGAACGCGCGCCGCTACGGCGCCGGCGAGATCGCGGTGGAACTCGGCAGTGCCAACGGCTATGCCACTGTGCGCGTGAACGACCGCGGCCCGGGCGTGCCGGCCGCCCTGCGCGAACGCATCTTCGAACCGTTCTACCGCCTGCCCGGCGCCAGCGAGCGCAACGGCGGCGTGGGCCTGGGGCTGGCGCTGGTGAAGTCGATCGCCGAGCGGCACGGCGGCACCGTGCGCTGCGAAGACCGTCCGGGCGGCGGCGCGAGCTTCGTGATCCGCCTGCCGGCGGCCGCGCGCAGCCACTGAGCGCGCACTGTCCACCACCCCCGCCCGCGCGGGGTCGTGGTCAGGTTGGCCCCGGGGACGCCAACATAAAATCCCGGCCCTATGCAGAGATCGCACATCGTTCGGCCCGCGGCCATGTTCTGGGGGCTGGTGGTGTTCATGCCGGTCGGCGTCACGTATCTTTCGGCCATCGTGCTGCTGCTCGCCATGCTGGTGGCCGGCGGCCTCGGCGAGCGCTACGCGCGGCTGCGCGCCAATCCGCTGTGGTGGCCGGTGATGGCCTATTTCGCCTGGACCCTCATCGTGCTGGCCATCGGGCAGCACTATCCCGAGACCGGCTCCAACCTGTTCCACGGCATCCGCATCGGCCTCACCATGCTGATGGCGATGGCGCTCACGCGCGAGGAGGCCATTTGGGCGCTGCGCGGCTTCCTGCTGATCGCGGCGCTGAACATCGTGCTGGTCATCGTCTTCTATGCGGTCGGCGGCTTCAACATCTGGTCGCCGCTGCGCGCGGTGGTGATGGAGGTGGGCAACAAGTCGATCAGCAACGCGCTGCTGTTCAGCGTGGTGGCCTCCACCGCCGCCGTGTGGGGCATCGCGCAGATCGCCGCCCACAGGCCGTTGCGCGCCATTCCGGCCTTCGTGCTGATGCTCGGGCTGGGCCTGGTGGTGGCGCTGCCGCTGACCTCGCGCACCTCGGTGCTCGCGCTGCTGCTTGTGATCCCGGTGGTGTGCATCCACCAGTGGCGCAGCCACCTGAAGATGCTGGTGGGCGCGCTGGTGCTGGGTGCCGTGGTGATGGGCGCCGGGCTCTACCAGCTGCCGCAGCTGCAGCACAAGGTCGAAGTCGGCGTGCAGGAACTCGAGGAGGCGCAGGCCGGCGCGGTCTTCAAGGGCAGCTGGGCCATCCGCTACTACATGTACCGCGACACGGGCCTCATGATCGCCGACCGTCCGTTCACCGGCTGGGGCATCGGCGGCTGGACCGACCAGTGGCACAAGCGCGGCCCCGCGCTGCTGGCCGACTCGAACATGCCGCACAACGACTTCCTCTGGGTCGGCGCCCAGGGCGGACTGCCCGCCCTGCTGAGCCTGCTCTTCATCATGGTCGCCGCCGTCTGGCAGGCATGGAAGCGGCCCGACATCGCCGGCCGCTACGCGCTGGCCGCAACGCTCATCGCGCTGATCGCGTCGAGCGTGAACTCGGCCATGCGCGACGCGCAGATCGGCCTGGCGCTGCTGTTCATCTCGATGGTCTACCTGCGGCTCGCGCAGGAGAAGAACGACCCGAATCCGTGGCGCGGACTGCTGTCCTCGCGCCTGAAAAGCCTGGAGAGCCTGGAAAAAGACCCCGCCCGCCCGGCTGCCTGAAGAGGCATCGGACGACCGGGGCCGGTCGGTTCAGCGAACCAGCGGTTCGCCCGGGCTCAGTGCCGCGCCGACACCGCCTCGCCGGCCTTCAGCCGGTACAGCGTGCCGCAATACGGGCACTTGGCTTCGCCGGTGCGCGCCACGTCGAGGTAGACCTTCGGGTGGCTGTTCCAGAGCTTCATGTCGGCCTTGGGGCTGGGGCAGAACACGCCGCCCTGATGATTGAGTTCCTTGGCCAGGAGTTCGACTACTGCATTGGTGGACATGGGATCGTTCTCTCGTTCTCTTCTTCTGCTCAGACTTTCGTGAGCCAGTGTGCGTACTTGGGGTTCTTGCCGTTCACGATGTCGAAGAAGGCCGCCTGGATCTTCTCGGTGATCGGGCCGCGCGCGCCGCCGTCGCCTCGGTTGCCGATCTCGACGCGGTCGAGTTCGCGGATGGGCGTGACTTCTGCGGCCGTGCCGGTGAAGAAGGCCTCGTCGGCGACGTAGACCTCGTCGCGCGTGATGCGCTTTTGCACCAGCTCCAGGCCCAGGTCCTTGCACACGTGCAGGATGGTGTTGCGGGTGATGCCGTTGAGCGCGCCGGCCGAGAGGTCGGGCGTGTAGACCACGCCGCCCTTGACCACGAAGATGTTCTCGCCCGCGCCTTCCGACACGAAGCCGCTCACGTCGAGCAGCAGCGCCTCGTCGTAGCCGTCGTCCAGCGCTTCCATGTTGGCCAGGATCGAGTTGGTGTAGTTGCTCACCGTCTTGGCCTGCGTCATCGTGATGTTGACGTGGTGGCGGGTGTAGCTCGAGGTCTTCACGCGGATGCCGCGCTTCATGCCCTCTTCGCCCAGGTAGGCGCCCCAGGACCAGGCCGCGACCATGGCGTGAATCTTGTTGCCCTTGGGGCTCACGCCCAGCTTCTCGGAGCCGATCCAGATCAGCGGGCGCAGGTAGCAGCTCTCGAGCTTGTTCTCGCGCACCACCTGCTTCTGGGCCTCGTTGAGCTGCTCCTGCGTGAAGGGAATCTTCATGCGCAGGATCTTGGCGCTGTTGAACAGGCGCTCGGTGTGCTCGGCCAGGCGGAAGATCGCGGTGCTGCCGTCGGCCGTCTTGTAGGCGCGCACGCCCTCGAAGGCGCCGCAGCCGTAGTGCAGCGTGTGGCTCAGCACGTGGATCTTGGCGTCGCGCCAGTCCACGAGTTCGCCGTCCATCCAGATCTTGCCGTCACGGTCGTCCAGCGAGGGGGGGATCGAGCTCATTTCCTGATTCCTTTGGGATCGGTGTGGGGGTGCGACAGGAAGGGAAGTCGCAAAAGCTTGCGATTTTACGGCCGGGGCCGCAACGGGGTGCCCGACAATGGCCGGTTGTGCAAACCAGTGGGAAAAGGGTTTCCGTGTCCGTATTCAAGAACGTCATCGTCTATCGCATCGAACCTGCCTGGTCCCAGACACTGGCCGAGGCCGAAGAAGGCCTGGGCAAGCAGCGCTTCGAACCCTGCGGCCCCTCGCAGGAAAAGTCCGCCGGCTGGATCGAGCCGCGCGGCGAGGCCAACGGTCCGCTGGTGGAGTCCATCGACGGCCAGTGGCTGGTCGAATACATGATCGAGAGCAAGCAGGTGCCCGGCTCCGTGGTTCGCCGCAAGGTCGACGAGCGCTGCGCCCACATCGAGGCCACCACCGGCCGCAAGCCCGGCAAGAAGGAAAAGAAGGAGCTCAAGGAAGACATCACGCTCGAGCTGCTGCCCATGGCCTTCACCCGCAGCGCCCGCGTCACGGTGTGGATCGACAAGGCCGAGAACCGCCTGGTGATCAACACCGGCAACGCCTCGCGCGCCGACGAAGTGGTCACCAGCCTCGTGAAGTCGCTCGACGGCTTCGCGGTGGCTCTCATCAACACCCAGATCGAGCCCGCCGCCGCCATGGCCAACTGGCTGCTCACGCAGGAGCCGCCGGCCGGCTTCACCATCGACCGCGAGTGTGAGCTCAAGGCCAGCGACGACTCCAAGGCCGTGGTGCGCTACGCCAAGCACCCGCTGGACATCGACGAGGTCAAGCAGCACATCACCGACGGCAAGCGCCCCACCCGCCTCGCGCTGACCTGGGACGACCGCGTGTCCTTCGAACTCACGCACGGCCTGCTGATCCGTAAGATCGCCTTCCTCGAAGGCACGGGCGACGGCGCGGCCGGCGGCAAGAAGGAAGACAACTTCGACGCCGACGTGGCCATCGCCACGGGCGAGCTGGGCCAGCTGGTGCCGGCGCTGCTCGATGCGCTGGGCGGCGAGGCGGCTTTCTCGGCGGCGGCGCCAGACGAAGCGCCCAAGCCCACTGTTGCAGCCGCGCCCACGACGACCGTGCCGGCCGATGCGCCCGAGGAAGAAGACGCGCCGTTCTGACGCGCCTTCATCGGCAGCTCAGGCGACCAGGTAAGTCTGGGCCAATCGCATCCAGCAGGCGGCACCCAGCGGCAGCACTTCGTCGTTGAAGTCGTAGCCGGGGTTGTGGACCATGCAGCCGCCGAATTCGCCCTCGCCGTTGCCCAGCAGCAAGTAGCAGCCCGGCAGTTCGGAGAGCATCCAGGCGAAGTCCTCGCTGCCCGAGAAGCCCTTGGGCGCCTGCCTGACGACGTTCTCCTCGCCCACCAGCTCGGCGCACACTTGCGCGGCCAGCTCGGTCTCGGCCGCGGTGTTGACCACCGGCGGCACGAGCTGGCGGTAGTCGATCTCGGCTTCCACGCCGTGCGCCTGCGCGGTGAGGCTCACGATCTCGCGGATGCGCTGCTCGACCAGCGCGCGCGTCTCGGGCCGGGCCGCGCGCACGTTCAGGCCCAGCGACACCGACTGCGGGATCACGTTGTGCGTCGCACCGCCGCGGATGAAGCCGACCGACACCACTGCCGTGTCGTCGGGCGCCACATTGCGCGCCACCACCGTCTGCAGCGCCGTCACCACCGCGGCGGCGGCCGCGACCGGGTCGCGCGCGCGGTGCGGCATGGCGCCGTGTCCGCCCACGCCCTTGAGGGTGACGTCGGCCACGTCTGACGACAGCGTGACCGGGCCTTCGATCGCCATCATCGTGCCCACCGGCACGCCCGGCGCGTTGTGCAGCGCGTAGACCGCGTCGCAGGGGAAGCGCTCGAACAGGCCGTCATCGATCATGGCGCGCGCGCCGCAGAGGTTTTCTTCGTCGGGCTGGAAGATCAGGTTCAGCGTGCCGTCGAAGTTGCGCGCCTTCGCCAGCGCCTTGGCCGCCGCCAGCAGGATGGCCGTGTGGCCGTCATGACCGCAGGCGTGCATGCGCCCGGCGTTGCGGCTGGCGTACGGCAGGCCGGTGGCCTCGGTGATGGGCAGTGCGTCCATGTCGGCGCGGATGCCCAGCCGGCGCGTGCCGCTGCCGAGCCTGAGCTGCGCCACGATGCCGGTGCGGCCGACGCCGGTGTGCACCTCGTAGCCCCAGCTGCGCAGCAGGTTCGCGACCAGCTCGCTGGTGGCGTTCACTTCGAAGCCGAGCTCGGGGTTGGCGTGGATCTGCCTGCGGATGTCGACGAAGGCCTGGGTGTCGACGTCGGCCTGCGGCAGCAGGCGCGACAGGAGCTTGGTGGTCTGGGGGCTGAGTTGGCGGGTCATTCTTGGAGCTTCCTGCTTGTGATCGTCGTGGGGTTCATGCCGCCTTGCGTTCGCGCAGGCTCAGCAGCGCGCAGAGGCTGATCACCCCGCAGGCCATCATGTAGAAGGCCGGCGAGAGCGGGTTGCCGGTCTTCGCCAGCAGCCAGGTCGCGATGAACTGCGAGGAGCCGCCGAACACCGTGACGCCCACGCTGTAGATCACCGAGATGCCGCTGGCGCGCACGCCGGCCGGCAGCATCTCCAGCAGCATCAGGAACATGGGCGTGGTGCCGATGTTCACGCTCGCGGTGAGCAGCGCCGACAGGCACAGCACCAGCGGCACGCTCGGGTACTGGCCGATGAGCCAGAACACCGGGTACACCGCGATCACGCTGAAGAGCAGCGAGCCGACCACCAGCGGCTTGCGATTCGGCAGCCGGTCGGCCAGCCGCCCCGCCACCAGCGACACCGCGAACAGCGTGATGCCCGTGACGCAGCCCGACAGCAGCGACAGCGACGGCGGCATGTGCAGCACGCGGATCATGTAGGTGGGCATGAAGAACACCACGAGGTACATCGTGGCCGTGCCCGCGGTGGTGGCGAGGATGCCCTTGAGCACCAGGCCGCCGTGGTTGCGCAGCAGCCGGCCGATGGGGCTGGCCTCGTGGCTCTCGGCAACGTGCGTCTCTTCGAGGTGCGAGCGGATGTAGAGCCCCACCGGCGCGATCAGCAGCCCGAGCAGGAACGGCAGGCGCCAGCCCCAGCTCTCCAGCGAGGCCTGCGGCAGCGCGGCATACAGCGCGGCGCCGGTGAGCGCGCCCAGCAGCGCCGACACGCCCTGGCTGGCGAGCTGCCAGCTCACGCGGAAACCGCGGCCCTTCACGCCGCCCGCCTCCATCAGCATCGACGTGGCTGCGCCCACCTCGCCGCCGAGCGAGAAGCCCTGCAGCAGCCGGCCCGCGAGGATCATCAGCGAGCCGAACACGCCGGCCGATGCATACGGCGGCGCGAACGCGATGCACAGCGTGCCGAGCACCATGAGGCCGATGGTCAGCGTCATTGCGGCCTTGCGGCCCTTGCGGTCGGCGTAGTTGCCGATGATCACGCCGCCCAGCGGCCGCATCACGAAGCCGATGCCGAAGGTGGCCACCGCCAGCAGCAGCGAGCCGTAGGGGCTGTCGGAGGGGAAGAACAGCTTGCCGATCAGCAGCGAGAAGAAGCTGTAGACGGTGAAGTCGTACATCTCCAGCGCATTGCCCAGCGAGCAGGCGGCGATCAGGCGGAACTGGCTCTGCTTTCCCTTGCCGTGCGCCGTGGCGCCAGTTGAAGAAGAACCCAGGATCGGGCTTGCGGGCAATGCGGCTTCGCTCATCTAATGTCACTCCAACGTACAGGTTGCGGTGGGCACGGGCCCGTTCGCGGCGGAGTATTCAGGCAAAGCGCTGCGGCGAAGAATCACAAATTTTCATGCTGATAACCAAACGGCATCCCCGTCATAAACAGGCACCGGAAGCCATCGGGACAAGCCCCAAGACGCCTCTTTACGGCAGATCGGCACCACGATGAAGCTGCAACAGTTGCGCGTACTGCTGGCCGTGGCGCAGCACGGCAGCATCCACGAGGCCTCGCGCAGCCTGCACACCACCCAGCCTGCGCTGTCGAAGACCATCTCGGAGCTGGAGCGCGAGCTCGGCGTGACGCTGATGTCGCGCTCCACCCGCGGCGTGAGCCTCACGGCCTACGGCACGGCGCTGGTCAAGCGCGCGAGCGTGGTCGAGCAGGAACTGCGGCACGCGCTGGAAGACATCGAGGCGATCCGCGGGCACGACGAGGCGCAGCTCAACATCGGCTTCACCGCCGTGGCGTCGAGCGGACCGCTGCCCGATGCGATGGCCTCGTTCCGCAGGCGCTTTCCCAACGTGGCGCTGCGCGGCTTCGAGCTGCGGCCGCAGCAGATCTTCGAGGGCCTGCGCGAGGGCCGGCTCGACCTGGGCATGGTCTCCACCTGCAACGGGCCGGGCACCAATGCCTTCCAGTGGGAGCCGCTGTTCTCGGTGGCCATGCACCTGTCGGTGCGCGCCGGCCATCCGCTTAGGCGCGTGCGCAGGCTGCAGCCGCTGGTGGACGCCGACTGGCTGGTGCTCGACCCGATCGACGACGCGGGCAGCCCGCTGGTGAGCATGATGAACATGCACGGGCTGGAGATGCCCAGGCGCATGGTGCACAGCGCCTCGAACCTGCTGGGGCTGCAGCTGGCCACGCAGACCGACCTGATCAGCATGTGGTCGGACTTCGTGTTCCACGGGGCGGGGCCGCTGCGGCTGCAGCCGCACCTCCTGGAGAAGCTGCCGATCACCGACGAACTGCCGGACTTCGACGTGTTCCTGGTCTACCGCTCGGCCGACCTGATGACGCATGCATGCGCCGAGTTCGCGAAGGAGGCGCGCCACCAGGCGAAGGCGAATCCGCCCTGGCGGCAGCCCGGGCGAAAGGGGAGTGCGGCCTAGGCTGCCGTGTCGCTGCCCTCGTCGTCAGCCGGTGTCTCAGGGCGCGTCAGCGTCCAGCTCTGCAGCTTGCCGCCTTTGAAGACGGTGTCGACGTACGAGCCGCCGCCGTCGGTCCAGCGGTAGTGCTCAGGCTGCTCGTCCTTGGGCGAGCGCAGTTCGCCGAGGGCGCGCGTCATCGCGATCACGTGCATCAGCGTGACGCCGGGCTTGAGCTTGGCATTGAGCATCACGGCGCTGCCCACGTAGCCCACCGGCCGCTCGGCCGCGCGCTTGAGCACCTGCATGGCGCGGTTGAAGTGCAGCAGCAGGAACATCACGATCGCGCCGCCGGCCAGGGCGACGCCGCCCCAACCGCCAGCGCGCCAGGCCAGCGCCATGACGACGATGGCGCCCAGAGGCAGCAGAAAGTTCTTGAAATTCATGGCGCGCATTGTCGCCGCCCGTGCACGCCGCCCCGAAGTAGCCAGCCCGACTACCGCAAGGGGCGAAAAACGGTACTCGGCTTCAAAAGCACTTTGCGCGGGCGCATCGACTGGCACATTTCGCCGCACGGGCATCTGCCCGGGCCACCGAAAAGCGTATGACCATTCCGCGCTCCGTCACATTCGTTCGTCTCACCCTCGCCGCCACGCTCACGGCCGCCGCACTCAGCGGCTGCTACGTCGTGCCGCTCGGGCAACCCGCTCCGGCAGCGCCGCCTTCGCAGGCCTACGCCGTCGCACCGGGCCCCGTCGCACAGACCTTCAACGCGCGGCTGTACCCGTCGAATGCCGAAGCCTCGCGCTACGGCGTCGTCGCCGGCACGGTGACCAACGACATGAACGGCCGCGGCCACTTCAACGCACAGATCGGCGACGAGCAGTTTCAGGGAGAGGCAACCCGGGTCGCCGGCTCGCGTGCCAACGGCGTGGCGAACGCCACCGGCAGCCGCGGCGGCAACCTGAGTTGCCAGTATTCGATGAACTCGGCCACCTTGGGCAGCGGCCAGTGCGTGCTCAACAGCGGCCCGGCGTTCACGATGCACATAGGGGGATAGGGAGGGTAGGCCCGGCGCGTCATCGCGCGCGCCGGGTCATTTTTTCCCCGGGATTCAGTCGAGGCGGCGGACGACGTCCATCGCCTCCTCGATGCGGTCCACCGCGTGGATCGTCAGCCCTTCGATTTCCTTCGCGCCCTTCTTGGGCGCGTTCGCCTTCGGCACCACCGCCACGCTGAAACCCAGCTTGGCGGCCTCGCGCAGGCGCTCCTGCCCGCGCGGCGCGGGGCGCACCTCGCCGGCCAGGCCCACTTCGCCGAATGCGATGAAGCCCTTGGGCATGGGCTTGCCGCGCAGGCTGGAGGTGATGGCCAGCATCACGGCCAGGTCGGCCGCGGGCTCGCTGATGCGCACGCCGCCCACCGCGTTGACGAACACGTCCTGGTCCATGCAGGCTACGCCGGCATGGCGGTGCAGCACCGCCAGCAGCATCGCGAGGCGGTCGCGGTCCAGGCCCACCGAGAGGCGGCGCGGGCTGGGCCCGCCATTGTCGACCAGCGCCTGGATCTCCACCAGCATCGGCCGCGTGCCTTCCAGCGTGACGAGCACCACGCTGCCCGGCACCGGCTCGGCATGCTGGCTCAGGAAGATCGCGCTCGGGTTGGTCACGCCCTTCAGGCCGCGCTCGGTCATCGCGAACACGCCGATCTCGTTGACCGCGCCGAAGCGGTTCTTGATGGCGCGCACGAGGCGGAAGCTCGAATGCGTGTCGCCCTCGAAGTACAGCACCGTGTCGACCATGTGCTCCAGCACGCGCGGGCCGGCGAGCGCGCCCTCCTTCGTGACGTGGCCCACCAGCACCACGGCCGTGCCGCTGGTCTTGGCGAAGCGCGTGAGGTGTGCCGCGCACTCGCGCACCTGCGCCACCGAGCCGGGCGCCGAGGTGAGCTGGTCGGAATACACGGTCTGGATCGAGTCGATCACCGCGATGGCCGGCCGCGTGGCGTCGAGCGTGGCGATGATCTTCTCCAGCTGGATCTCTGCCAGCACCTGCACCTGCGAGTGGTCGAGGCCCAGCCGCCTGGAGCGCAGCGCCACCTGCGAGCCGCTTTCCTCGCCAGTGACGTAGAGCGCGTTCTGCCCGGCATGCTGCAGCGCGTCGACTGCCTGCAGCAGCAGCGTCGACTTGCCGATGCCCGGGTCGCCGCCGATCAGCGTGACGCCGCCCGAAACGATGCCGCCGCCCAGCACGCGGTCGAGCTCGTCGATGCCGGTCGGCGTGCGCGCGACGTCGGTCGCCTCGATCTCGGAAAGGGTCGCGAGCTCCGATGCGCCCGCGAGCGATGCGAACTGGGTGCCGAAGCGGTTGTTGGCGGGCCCGCTGCCCGCGCCCGCGACCTGCTCGACGAGCGTGTTCCATGCGCCGCAGCTGGGGCATTTGCCGAGCCACTTCGGGCTGGTGCCGCCGCATTCGCTGCAGACGAAAGTTGTTTTGTCCTTGGCCATGCGGCGAGTTTAGGTGTCCGTACAAACCCTGATCCGCGGCTTCTTGAAAAGAAACGGCCAATTATTTAACATCTTAAATAATTTCGGAAGAGACAAGCCTTGAGCACCACATTCACTCATCGCAACCTGCCGCGCCTTCTGCTGCAGGCACGCGAGGCCGTGATGGCCCACACGCGGCCCAGCCTGCGCGAGCACGCGCTGTCCGACCAGCAGTGGCGCGTGCTGCGCGTGCTGGGCGAGCACGGCGCGGTCGACACCGGGCGCGTGGCGCGCGAGGCCTTCATCCTCGGGCCCAGCCTCACCGGCGTGCTCGCGCGCATGGAACGCGACAACCTCATCACCCGCGCGCGTGATCCGGCCGACCAGCGCCGCACCGTGGTCGAGGCCACGCCGCACGGCATGAAGCTGGTGAAGCGGCTGGGAACCAGCATCGAGGCGCACTACGAGTGGATGGAAGAGTCCCTCGGCAAGGCCAAGCTCGCGCAGCTCTACGGGCTGCTCGATGAACTCATCGCACTGGAGCAACCCTCGCCATGAGCAGCACTCCGCATTTCCTGCCCACGGGCACGGTGTACGGCACCCTGCTCAACTTCCGCGCGGAGGTGGAAGCGCTCGCGCCGCAGATGCCGCAGCCGCCCTACAAGGCACCGCCGAAGGCGCCTGTTCTCTACGTCAAGACGGCCAACACCTGGAGCCCGCACGGCAGCGCCATCACGGTGCCCGCCGGCGTGCCGGAGGTCGAAGTCGGCGCAAGCATCGGCATGGTGATCGGCGCCGAGGGCGACGTGGAAGGCTTCGTGCTGATGAACGACCTGTCGATCCCGCACGCGAGCTTCTTCCGGCCGCCGGTCAAGTTCAAGTGCGTCGATGGCTTCCTCGGCATCGGCGCCGTGCTGCGCGACGCGCAGGAGGTGGCCGACCCCGCCGGCTTCCGCGTGGAGGTTCGCATCAACGGCGAGCTGAAGCAGTCGCTCGACTTCTCGCAGCTCGTACGCCCCGCGCAGCAGCTGCTCGCCGACGTCGGCGAATTCATGACGCTCGCGCACGGCGACGTGCTGATGCTCGGCTGCGGCCCCGGCCGGCCGCTGGCCCGCGCGGGCGACCGCATCGACATCTCCGCGCCGGGCTTCGAGACCCTGAGCAACACGCTGGTGAAGGAAGCCACGGCATGAAGCACGCACGCGTCATCTTCGAAGGCCGCGAGCACACCGGCACCGGCCATGAACTCGACGGCCGCCCCGACGCAGCGGTGCGGCTGGACGACGGCCGCGTCGTGCCGCAGGAGCAGCTGGTGTGGCTGCCGCCGCTCGCGCCCACCGCACGTCCGCGCACCATCCTCGCGCTGGGCCTGAACTACGCCGACCACGCCAAGGAGCTCGAGTTCAAGGCACCCGAGGAGCCGCTGGTGTTCGTCAAGGGCCAGAGCACGCTCATCGGCCATCGACAGCAAACGCACCGCCCTGCCGGCGTGCAGTTCATGCACTACGAATGCGAGCTCGCCATCGTGGTCGGCAGGACCGCGAGGAACGTGAAGCGCGAGGACGCCTACGACTTCATCGGCGGCTACACGGTGGCCAACGACTACGCCATCCGCGACTACCTGGAGAACTGGTACCGCCCCAACCTGCGCGTGAAGAACCGCGACACCTGCACACCGCTGGGCCCGTGGCTGGTCGACGCCGCCGACATCGCCGACCCGATGGCGCTCGCGCTGCGCACCACGGTGAACGGCACCGTCACGCAGGAGGGCAACACGCGCGACATGATCTTCGATGCGCCCTTCCTCATCGAGTACTTCAGCCGCTTCATGACGCTCTCGCCGGGCGACCTGATCCTCACCGGCACGCCCGACGGCGTGGTCGACTGCAAGCCGGGCGACGTGATCGTCACCGAGATCGAGGGCGTGGGCGCACTGGTCAACACCATCGCGGCGGCCTGAGCCGGCGCGCTGTCGCAGCGCACTTTTTCCTTGCCATATCCATAACCAGATCAGCGGAGACAACACGACATGATCACCGGCAGAAAGCTCCTCCAGTTCACCGCGGCCGCTCTGGCGCTGGCCGTCTCGGCCACGGCCCTCGCGCAGACCGCCTACCCCGCCAAGCCCGTGCGCTGGGTGGTCGGCTACCCGGCCGGCGGCGGCACCGACTTCCTCGCGCGCACCGTGGGCGCGCAGGTCTCGCAGCAGCTGGGCCAGCCGGTGCTGGTGGACAACCGCCCCGGCGCGGGCGCGATCATCGCGTCGGAGAACGTGGCGCGCTCGCCGGGCGACGGCTACACCGTGTTCTCCGCCGACAACGGCGTGCTGGTCTACAACCCCGCGCTCTACAAGAAGCTGCCCTACGACGCGGAGAAAGACTTCGCGCTCGTCGGCATGATGGGCCGCTCGCCGCTCATCATCACCGCCGCGCCCAACGCGGGCATCGCCGATGCGAAGGCGCTGCTGGCCGCGCTCAAGGCCTCGCCCGGCAAGTACAGCATCGCGACGCCGGGCACCGGCAGCCCGCACCACCTCGCCTACGAACTGTTCCAGCGCGAGGCCGGCGTATCGATGCTGCACGTGCCCTACAAGGGCGGCGCCCCTGCCCTGCAGGACCTGATGGGCGGCCAAGTCGCGCTGATGATGCTCGACCTGCCCAGCGGCGTGAGCGCGATCAGGGCCGGCAAGGTGATCCCGCTGCTGGCCATGTCGGGCGAGCGCGTGCCACAACTGCCCAACGTGCCCACCGCCAAGGAGCTCGGCTTCGCCAACGTCGAGGCCTACACATGGCAGGGCCTCGTCACGCCCGCGGCCACGCCGAAGGAAGTGCAGGCGAAGCTGGGCAGCGAGCTGCAGAAGGCCATGGCCGACGCCGGCGTGAAACAGAAGCTCTACGACGCCGGCTGGGAGGCACGCCCCGCCGACGCCACCGAAATGACGCGCTACGCCGACTCGGAGCGCAAGAAATGGCACACGCTCATCAAGGCGCGCGACATCAAACTGGACTGAGTGAACCGGACCTTTCCCCATGCAACAGATCGACCATCTCATCGGCGGCAAGTCCGTCAAGGGCTCGGACTACTTCGAGACCGTCAACCCCGCCACGCAGGAAGTGCTGGCAGAAGTCGCCTCGGGCGGCGAAGCCGAGGTCAACGCCGCGGTGGCCGCCGCGAAGGAAGCCTTTCCCAAGTGGGCCGGCATGCCCGCGCCCGAGCGCGCGAAGCTCATCCGCAAGCTAGGCGACCTCATTGCGAAGAACGTGCCGGAGATCGCGCAGACCGAGACCAACGACTGCGGCCAGGTCATCGCGCAGACGGGCAAGCAGCTGGTGCCGCGCGCGGCCGACAACTTCTACTACTTCGCCGAGATGTGCACGCGTGTGGACGGCCACACCTACCCCACGCCCACGCACCTGAACTACACGCTGTTCCATCCGGTGGGCGTGTGCGCGCTCATCAGCCCGTGGAACGTGCCCTTCATGACGGCCACCTGGAAGGTCGCGCCCTGCCTGGCCTTCGGCAACACCGCCGTATTGAAGATGAGCGAGCTCTCGCCGCTGACGGCCGCGCGCCTCGGTGAACTGGCGCTGGAAGCCGGCATTCCGCCAGGCGTGCTGAACCTGGTGCACGGCTATGGCAAGGAAGCCGGCGAGCCGCTGGTGGCGCACCCCGACGTGCGCGCCATCTCGTTCACCGGCTCCACCGCCACCGGCAACCGCATCGTGAAGAGCGCGGGCCTGAAGAAGTTCAGCATGGAACTCGGCGGCAAGAGCCCCTTCGTGATCTTCGAGGACGCCGACCTCGACCGCGCGCTCGACGCGGCCGTGTTCATGATCTTCAGCAACAACGGCGAGCGCTGCACGGCCGGCTCGCGCATCCTGGTGCAGCAGTCGATCTACGCCGACTTCGCGGCCAGGTTCGCCGAGCGCGCGAAGCGCATCACGGTGGGCGATCCGCTGGACGAGAAGATCATCGTCGGCCCGATGATTTCCCAGGCCCACCTGGCCAAGGTGCGCAGCTACATCGAGCTGGGCCCGAAGGAAGGCGCGACGCTGCTGTGCGGCGGGCTGGAGGCGCCGTCGAACCTGCCGGACCGCGTGAAGAAGGGCAACTACGTCGTGCCCACCGTGTTCGCCGACGTGGACAACCGCATGAAGATCGCGCAGGACGAGATCTTCGGGCCGGTGGCCTGCCTGATTCCGTTCAAGGACGAAGCGCACGCCATCGAGCTGGCCAACGACATCCAGTACGGCCTCTTCGAGCTACGTGTGGACCGAGAACATCGGCAAGGCCCACCGCGTGGCCGCCGCGGTGGAAGCCGGCATGTGCTTCGTCAACAGCCAGAACGTGCGAGACCTGCGCCAGCCCTTCGGCGGAACCAAGGCCTCGGGCACCGGCCGCGAAGGCGGCACCTGGAGCTACGAGGTGTTCTGCGAGCCGAAGAACGTGGCGGTGTCACTGGGCTCGCATCACATTCCGCACTGGGGCGTGGCGTGAACTCCCGGCGCCGCACGCTGCTGCAGGGCGCGGCCGCATTGGCGGCCCTGCCCTCGCTCGCACGCGCGCAGGGCACATGGCCCGCCAAGCCGATCCGCGTGATCGTGCCCTTCACCCCCGGCGGCACCACTGACTTCGTCGCGCGCCTCGTCGGCACGGAGCTGTCGAAGACGCTGGGCCAGCCGGTGATCGTCGACAACAAGCCCGGCGCGGGCACGGTGATCGGCGTCGATGCCGCAGCCAAGGCCGCGCCCGACGGCTACACCTTCGTCTGCGTGGCCAACAGCTTCACGGCCAACCAGACGCTGATCCGCAAGCTGCCCTACGACACGCAGAAAGACCTGCGCCCGGTCGCGCTCATGGGCATGTCGGAGCACGTACTGGCCACGCATCCGGGCAGCGGCCTGAAGACGCTGGCCGACCTGCGCAACGCCGCCAAGGCGAAGCCCGGCACGCTGAGCTTCGCTTCCTTCGGCAACGGCACCTCGGCCCATCTCTCGGGTGAGATGCTCAGGCTGCAGATGGGCCTGGACATCGTGCACGTGCCCTACAAGGGCCAGGGTCCGGCGCTCACCGATCTGCTCGGCGGACAGGTGACGATGATGTTCGGCAACTGGCCGGAGTTTCGCGGCCACATCCAGAGCGGCAAGCTGGTGGCGCTGGGCATGGCGACCGCGCAGCGCTCGCAGTACGCGCCGGCCATACCCACACTGGCCGAACAGGGCGTGGCCATCGAGTCCAATTCCTGGAACGGCCTGCTGGCGCCCGCCGGCACGCCCGACGCCGTCGTGCAGCGCATGAACGCCGAGGTGAACCGCGCGCTCGCGGGCCCTGCCGTGACCGATGCCTTCCAGAAGGGTGGCATCGCGTCGCTGTCGGGCACGCCGGAGCGCTTCGCGGCCTTCATCCAGAGCGAGATCGCGAAGTACGCCGAGGTGATCCGCAAGGCCAACATCCAGATCGAGGGCTGAACCATGAGCCTCTATACGATGCAGAAATTCCTCTTCGCGCTCAACCGCGAGCCGGAGGTGCAGCGCCGCTACGCCGAAGGCGGCGAGGCGCGCGCGGCGCTGCTGGGCGCCTACGACTTCACCGAAGAGGAGCGCGAGGCCATCGACACCGGCGACATCGGCAAGCTCTACGTGCTCGGATGCAACGGTCAGCTGCTGATGCACTTCGCACCGCTGCTGGGCATTCCGTGGGCCGACTACCTCGAGGCCATGCGCGAGGGCGTGCGCAAGTACGGCCCGGTGCGCGCGGGCATCTACGCAATGACAACGGGCACGGACGAAAAGGTGGCAGGAATATGAAGACCCCCACGCTCCCCACTTCGTGTGGTTCGCTGCCCCCCGAGGGGGCGCTCGATGCCCTTCGGGCGGCCGGGCGGGCATCGATATGAGCCTCGTATTCGCAGGCGTGTGCAGTCACGCCCCCGGCATCACCGGCCGCGCGCATCTTGCCGACCCGGCGGTGAAGGACGAGTTCCACGCGCAGTTCCATCGCTTCGGCGAGGCGATGCGCGCGACGAAGCCCGACGCGGTGATCGTGATCGCCGCCGAGCACTTCGCGAACTTCTTCATGAACAACATGCCGGCCTACGCGATCGGCATGGCCAACAGCTACGAGGGCCCGATCGAAGACCCGAAGTGGCTGGGCATCGAGAAGCACCGCATCCCCGGCGACGCCGCGCTGTCGCAGCGGCTGATCCGCGAGGTGATGCAGACTGTGGACGTGGCCTACGCGGAGGAGTGGAAGTTCGACCACGGCATCATGGTGCCGCTGAACTTCCTCACGCCGAAGTTCGACACCAAGATCATTCCCGTGAACATCAACTGCCAGGGTCCGCCGCTCACGCCGCTGCACCGCGCATGGGCCTTCGGCGAGGCCCTGCGCCGCGCCTGCGACAAGGTGCCCGAGCGCATCGCGCTGGTGGGCACGGGCGGCATCTCGCACTGGCCGGCCACGCCCGACTCGGGCAAGGTCAACGCCGAATGGGACGCCGAGTTCATGCGCCGCTGGTGCGCCAACGACCGCGAGGCGCTGCTTTCGCAGGACGACTACAGCGACGAGGCCACCTACCGCGAGGCGGGCCAGGGCGGCTTCGAGATCCGCACCTTCATCAGCGTGGCGGCCGCCGCGCGAGGCAAGGGCGAGATCTTCCACATGAAGGCGATCCCGATCTTCGCGGTGACCTGCACGGCCGCGACGATGTCGGTCGAATGAACGCAAGGAAGCGACGATGCCCCACCTGGTGATCCTCTACACGCCGAACATCGAGGCCGAGACCGGCATGCAGGCCCTGTGCCGCACGCTGGCCGACACCATGCTGGAGCAGCGCGACGAGGCCGGCAAGCCGGTGTACCCCACCGGCGGCACGCGCGTGCTGGCCTACCCCGCTGCGCACTACGCCGTGGCCGACGGCAAGGCCGACTACGCCTTCGTGTACCTCAACCTGCGCATGGCCGCGGGCCGCTCCGAGGCGGTGAAGAAGAAGGCCGGCGACGACCTGCTGGCGGCCGTGCGCACGCACTTCGCGCCGATCTTCGACAAGCGCCACATCGGCATCACGCTGCAGATCGACGAGAGCCCGGGGCAGGTGTACGACGGCAAGCACAGCAACCTGCATCCCCTGTTCAACAAGACCTGAACGACAAGAAGAAGAGAGCGTCCCCCATGCTGTCCCAAGCCACCATCGCCCAACTGGCCGCCGAGCTGCACGAAAGCGAGAAGTCGCGCGTGCAGGTCGAGCACTTCTCCAAGCGCTTTCCCGAGATGACCATCGACGACGGCTACGCCATCTCGCGCGAGTGGGTGAAGACCAAGATCGCCGAGGGCCGCACCGTCAAGGGCCACAAGATCGGCCTGACCTCGCGCGCGATGCAGCAGTCCAGCCAGATCGACGAGCCGGACTACGGCACGCTGCTGGACGACATGTTCTTCGAGCAGGGCGGCGACATCCCGTTCAAGCGCTTCATCGCGCCGCGCATCGAGGTGGAGCTGGCGTTCGTCCTCGGCAGGAAGCTGCAGGGCCCGGACGTGACGATGTTCGACGTGCTGGCCGCCACCGACTACGTGGTGCCCGCCATCGAGATCATCGACGCGCGCATCGAGCAGTTCGACCGCCACACCAAGGCGCCGCGCAAGGTGTTCGACACCATCTCCGACAACGCGGCCAACGCCGGCATCGTGATGGGCGGGCGGCCGGTGAAGCCCGACGCGGTGGACCTGCGCTGGGTGAGCGCGCTGCTGTTCAAGAACGGCGTGATCGAGGAATCGGGCGTGGCCGCCGCCGTGCTCAACCACCCGGCCAACGGCGTGGCCTGGCTCGCGAACAAGCTCGCGCCGTGGGACGAATGCCTGGAGGCCGGCGAAGTGGTGCTGGGCGGCTCCTTCACGCGGCCCACGACGGCCGTGCCCGGCGACACTTTCCACGCCGACTACGGACCTCTGGGCTCCATCTCTTTTCGTCTAGTCTGAACGAACAACACCATGCACACACCCATCAACACCTTCAAGCAGGCCCTCGCGGCCGGCAAGCCCCAGATCGGCCTTTGGGTCGGGCTGGCCGACGGCTACGCGGCGGAGATCCTGGCCGGCACCGGCTACGACTGGCTGCTGGTCGACGGCGAGCACGCGCCCAACGACGTGCGATCGGTGCTCGCGCAGCTGCAGGGCATTTCCAGCGCATGGTCGGCGCAGGCCGAGGCCGACCGCTCGCACCCCATCGTGCGCATTCCGGTGGGCGACACCACGCTGATCAAGCAGTACCTCGACATCGGCGCGCAGACGCTGCTGGTGCCCATGGTCGACACGGCCGAGCAGGCCGCGCGCCTGGTGCAGGGCATGCGCTACCCGCCCGAGGGCATCCGTGGCATGGGCAGCGCGCTGGCGCGTGCCTCGCGCTGGCAGGCCTATCCCAACTACCTGCACGAGGCCAACGCGCAGACCTGCCTGCTGGTGCAGGCCGAGACGGTGGAGGCGATGAAGAACCTCGACGCCATCGCGGCCACGCCGGGCGTGGACGGCGTGTTCATCGGCCCGGCCGACCTGTCGGCCTCGATGGGCTTCGTGGGCCAGCCCAACCACCCGGAGGTGCAGGCGGTGATCGCCGATGCGATCGCGCGCATCCTCAAGGCCGGCAAGGCGCCGGGCATCCTCTCGACCACCGAAGAGCAGGCGCGCAAGTGGCTCGCGGCCGGCGCGCTGTTCGTGGCGGTGGGCGTGGACACCATCGTGCTGGCGGCGGCGGCGAAGCAGCTGCTGGCCAGGTACAAGGCGGCGCCGGGCACGCCCTCGGCCAACGGCTATTGATTCACTTCACACCAACGGAGCACCTCGATGCAACGCATGACCCTGGCGGCCCTGGCCGCAGCAGCCACCCTGTTCCTTGCCGCCTGCGCGCCGATGGGCTCCGGCAGGCAGGACGCCAGCGCCCAGCAGGAGGCCAACCGCCGCGCGGTGCTCGCCTTCTACGAGAAGGGCCTGAACCAGAAGGACGCCGACGCCGCCCTGCAGTACGTGGGCAACCGCTACGTGCAGCACAACCCGACGGCGGCCGACGGTCCCGAGGGCTTTCGCAAGTTCATCGCCTTCCTGCGCGAGAAATTCCCGAACTCCAGGAGCGAGATCAAGCGCAGCTTCGTCGACGGCGACTACGTGATCCTGCACGTCAACGCGATCCGCGAGCCGGGCACGCGCGGCAGCGCCATCGTCGACATCTTCAAGCTGGAGAACGGAAAGATCGTCGAGCACTGGGACGTGGTGCAGCCCGTGCCCGAGACCGCCGCGAACAAGAACGGCATGTTCTGACTTCCCTAGATCAAGCCAGCCAACCCCCAGCCAGTCCGATGACCACGCCGACCGACCCTACGCCCAAGCGCTTCCGCTCCGCCACCATCCGCGAGGGCACGATCCGTGCGACCACGCGCAGCTTTCTTCACGCGCTGGGCCAGGACGACGAGGACATCGCGCGACCGCACGTCGGCGTGTTCCACACGGGCGGCGAGATGAGCCCGTGCAACCTCAACCTGCGCGAGCAGGCGCAGCACGCCAAGACCGGCATCTACGCCGGCGGCGGCACGCCGCACGAGTGCCCGGTGGTGTCGATCAGCGACGGGCTGACGATGGCGCACTCGGGCATGCGCTTCTCGCTGATCTCGCGCGAACTCATCGCCGACAGCGTGGAAGCCTCCACGCGCGGCCACCAGTGGGACGGCATCTTCGCCATCGGCGCCTGCGACAAGAACCTGCCGGGGCTGATGATGGGCATGCTCCGCTGCAACGTGCCCAGCGTGTTCGTGCACGGCGGCTCGGCGCTGCCGGGCCAGATGCCGGGACCGGACGGGCAGGACCTCAACGTGGTCGACACCTACGAGACCATCGGCAAGGTGCTGGCCGGCACCGCCACGCACGACGAGCTCGACGCGATGAGCCGCGCCTGCCTGCCCACGGCCGGCGCCTGCGCGGGGCAGTTCACGGCCAACACCATGGGCATGGTGTCGGAAGCGCTGGGCCTGGCGCCCATCGGCTCCAGCATGGTGCCGGCCGTGTTCAGCGAACGCGCGCCGCTGATGCGCCGAGCCGCGAAGCAGCTGATGAAGGCAGTCATGGGCGACGGGCCGCTGCCGCGCGACATCGTCACGCGCAAGGCGCTGGAGAACGCCTGCGCCATCGTCTCGGCCACCGGCGGCTCGACCAACGCAGCGCTGCACCTGCCGGCCATCGCGCACGAGGCGGGCATCAGGTTCCACCTCGACGACGTGGCCGAAATCTTCGCCCGCACCCCGCTCATTGCCGACCTGCGCCCGGGCGGCAAGTACCTGGCGCGCGACGTGTTCTACATCGGCGGCGCGGGCGTGATCCTGCGCACGCTGTTGGAGCAGGGCTTCCTGCACGGCGACGCGCTCACCTTCACCGGCCGCACCATGGCCGAAGAGCTGGCCGGCGCGCTGGCGCCCGACGGCCGCGTGGTGCGCGAGGCGGGCAACCCGATCACGCGCGACGGCGGGCTGGCGGTGCTCAAGGGCAACCTGTGCCCCGACGGCGCGCTGCTGAAGACGGCGGGTCTCAAGGGCCTGGTGTTTCGCGGCCCGGCCCGCGTCTTCGAGTCCGAGGAAGAAGCCCAGGCCGCCGTGCAGAACCGCCGCTACGAGGCGGGCGACGTGATCGTGATCCGCAACGAGGGCCCCAAGGGCAGCCCGGGCATGCGCGAGATGCTGGGCATCACCGCCCTGCTCTACGGCCAGGGCATGGGCGACAAGGTGGCGCTCTTGACCGACGGGCGCTTCTCGGGCGCGACGCGCGGCCTGTGCATCGGCTACGCCGGCCCCGAGGCGGCGGACGGCGGGCCGATCGCGGCGCTGCGCGACGGCGACATGGTGTCGATCGACGCGCGGGCGGAAGCGCGCTCGATCACGGTGGACCTGACGGCCGGGGAAATCGCGTCGCGCCTTGCCGGACGTGAGGTAAACGCGGGGGTCGCGCGCGGCGGCCTGCTGGAAAAATACGCGCTCACCGTGCGCCCTGCCCACCAGGGCGCCGTGACCCACTCGGGCGCGGTCACCTGGCTGCGCGACGAGTCCTGATCGACCCTCCACAACCACCACCCGGAGAGAGACACCATGACCTTCACGCGCCGCCAGATCCTTCAGACCACCAGCGCATCCGCCTTGATGGCCAGCCTGGGCCAGAACGTCTTCGCGCAGGCGACGACGAACATCGAGACCGCCACCATCGTCACCGGCTTCGCGGCCGGCGGCACCTCCGACACCACCTGCCGCCGCCTGGCGACCAAGCTCGGCGGGGACTACGCGAAGACCGTGGTGGTGGAGAACCGCACCGGCGCGGGCGGCCAGATCGCCGTGGGCTACGTGAAGAGCAAGCCGGCCGACGGCAGCACCATCCTGCAGACGCCGACCTCGATCCTCACGATCTACCCGCACATCTACAAGAAGCTGCCGTACGACCCGATGACCGACATCACGCCGGTCAGCCTGGCCTGCATCTTCGACTTCGGCTTTGCCGTGGGCCCGGCGGTGCCGGCCAGCGTGAAGACCGTGCCCGAGTTCCTGGCCTGGGCCAAGGCCAACCCGGCCGGCGCCAACTACGGCTCGCCGGCCGCCGGCTCCACGCCGCACTTCATCGGTGCGCTGCTGGGCAAGAAGGGCGAGGTCGAGCTCAAGCACGCGGCCTACCGCGGCACGCAGCCGGCCATGCTCGACCTGCTGGGGGGCAACATCTCGGCGGTGTCGGGCCCCATCGGCGACATCACGCAGCATTTGCCGACGGGCAAGGTGCGCATCCTGGGCGTTTCGGGCGCCAAGCGCAGCCGCTTCGCGCCGGACGTGCCCACCTTCGGCGAACAGGGCCTGAAGGACATGGCGCACAGCGAATGGTTCGCCTTCTTCCTGCCGGCCAAGGCCTCGCCCGAGCTGGTGGCGAAGCTGAACGCCTCGATGAAGAACGCGCTCGCGCAGAAGGACGTGATCGACGGCCTCGGCACCTTCGGGCTGGAGGCGATGTCTTCCACCCCGGCCGAGCTGACGGAACTGCTGAAGAAGGACACCGCCAAGTGGGCGCCGATCGTGAAAGAGGTCGGCTTCACCGCAGAGGGCTAGACCACCCCGTTTCTTGCCCGCTTCGTGTAGCCGGATCCCCGCGAAGGGCGCCGGCCGGCGCGGTAGGCAAGTCATCCAGATAGAAAGAACTGCCATGAACGCACTCGCCACCACCGCGCCGTCTTCCACGACAGCGCTGGTCCATCCCTCGATCCATCCGGACGAGCGCGCCGCGCGCGAACAGCTCGCGGCCTGCTATCGCGTGTTCGCGATGCTGGGCTGGACGGAGATGATCTACAACCACATCACGGTGCGGCTGCCCGACAGCGTGACGGGCGGCGAGAAGCAGTTCCTCATCAACCCCTTCGGCCTGCACTACGGCGAGGTCACGGCCAGCAACCTGGTGAAGATCGACCTGCAGGGCAAGGTGCTCGACGGTTCGTCGTACCCGGTGAACCCGGCCGGCTTCACGGTGCATGCGGCCATCCACGACGGGCTGGAGGGCGCGCATTGCGTGATGCACACGCACACCACGGCCGGCGTGGCCGTGGCCTGCCTGCAGGGCGGCCTGCAGCAGACCAATTTCTATACGGCGCAGCTGCACGACATGGTGGCGTACCACGACTTCGAGGGCATCACGATCCATGCCGACGAGGGTCCGCGCCTCCTGAAGAGCATCGGCGACCGCAATGCGGTGATCCTGCGCAACCACGGCCTGCTGGCCTGGGGGCAGACGCTGCCGCAGACCTTCGCGATTTTGTGGACGCTGCAGCGCGCCTGCGAAATCCAGATGGCGACCTTCTCCATGGGCCAGGCGATTCCGGTGAGCGAGGAGATCGCGCGGCGCTGCACGCGCGACGCGCTGCAGTTCAGCCCCGAGCACGGCGCCGGGCAGGACGTGTTCAACGCGCTGGTGCGGCAGGTGGACCGCATCGATCCCTCCTACCGCAACTGAAACGGAACGGCCCAGCTCATGAAGATCTGCATCTACGGCGCCGGCGCGATCGGCGGATGGATAGGCGTCGGCCTCGCCCAGGCGGGCGAACGGCTGAACGTGGTGGCGCGCGGCGCCACGCTCGAGGCATTGCAGCGCGACGGCCTGTCGCTGATGCGCGGCAGCGCGGGTGGAGATGTGCGCACGCGCGTGCCCGTCAACGCGGTGGCCGACCCCGAGGCGCTCGGCGTGCAGGACCTGGTGGTCATTGCCGTGAAGGCGCCCGCGCTGGCCGGCGTGGCCGAGCGCATCGCACCGCTCATCGGCGCCGACACCATCGTGCTGGTGGCGATGAACGGCGTGCCGTGGTGGTTCCTGGAGGGCGGCTTCGGCGGCCCGATCACCGGCCACCGGCTCGCGGCCGTGGACCCCGACGGCGCCATCGCGCGCGCCATTCCGTCGCGCAACGTGGTCGGCTGCGTGGTGCACGCGAGCTGCTCGCTGGACGCGCCGGGCGTGGTGCGGCACCACTTCGGCAACGGGCTGATCATCGGCGAGCCTTCGGGCGAGGCCACGCCGCGCGTGCAGAAGCTGCTGGCGCTGCTCAGGAGCACCGGCATCGACACCACGCTGTCGCCGCAGATCCAGAAGGACGTGTGGTTCAAGCTCTGGGGCAACATGACGGTGAACCCGATCAGCGCGCTCACCGGCTGCACCACCGACCTGATCATGGGCGACGACTACGTGCGCGGCTTCATCTCGGCGGTGATGCTGGAGGCCAAGGAGATCGGCCGGCGCATCGGCATCGAGATCACCCAGAGCCCGGAAGACCGGCACGAGATCACGAAGAAGCTCGGCGCCTTCAAGACTTCCATGCTGCAGGACGTGGAAGCCGGACGCTCGGTGGAACTCGACGCGCTGGTGACGGTGGTGCGCGAACTGGGCGAGCGGACCGCCGTGGCCACCCCGTTCACTGACGCGCTGCTGGGCCTGGCGCGGCTGCGCACGCGGCAGCTCGGGCTGTACTGACCCAGCCGCCGGGCGCCGGGCGTCGGGGAGTTGGCCGGCGCCAGTCAGGCCGCGCACAGGTTCGGCCCGCAGACTGATCAGCCGGGAGGTGGGGTTGCGGGGGGCCGCAAACCCTGTACCCCCGCTTTTCGTCTTGGGCTATCCTCTCGCCACTCAAAATGCACGTAGCGATTTATTACACACCCACAAGGCTGCCTGCATGTCCGAGAACAAGGGGAGACGGATGCGTTTGATCTTCATCGAGCTGTTGGTGGCGCTGGTGTTGCTGCCCATCAGCGGCCTGTTCTGGTGGTGGGCCTTCGGCATGGGCGGCCTCGCGGTGGCCGGCTTCGTGGTGGTTGCCGGCGGCGCTCTCTATCTGGTGGTGCGGGGTGTGCGCTCGGCCAAGAGCCAGCTCGGCCACCCCGGCGACGACCGCGAGCAATAAACCGCGGGGCCTGCAACGGGCCCTGCTTCGCGCCGCGGCACAGAAACATTCGCATTCAATTCGCCGCGATTCGGCACAATATTCCTCCTGTATTTCGCGCCCGGAACGGCAATGCACTGCCGTTCATGAATTCTTTTTTCTGATTTTTTCGGCGCCTGCCCTGGTTGGCGCCGGTTTCAACGATCGAAAAATGAAACATATTCCGGCGGCGGAAATTGATGGCGTTGCCAGGCAATACAAAAGTTTTGCCTGTGGCCGAGCAAATCGAAATTCGCACCAAATATCCGCCAAATTAGATCGAAATCATTCCTCGGCCTCATGGAACACCATTGCACGCAGTTGGTGCTTTCAGCCCCGCCAAGGGGCGCTCAATTGCCGGATTAATTAGAAAAACGTACTGCCCGCCTGCCCCGGCGGCATTCCGGCCGGTCTTTGCCAACCGAAGCCATTTGTTGCCTCCGGCAGGCACATTGATGCTCCCGACCCACGGCTTGTCAGCCGCCTCCTACCGGGACACATTTCTTTACAAAATCGAACGCAATATCAAAAACCCTATACAACCTGACTTTGTGGATCGAAAACAACAATCTCCCGGCTGCGCAGGGTAATAAATAGGTCGCAATTTCCGGCCGCCGGAAGCGCCTGCAAAACGGGCAAGCCACGCCCCATTTCCCGAGTGAAAACAGACCGGTTCCGGTCATGCCGGGACATGACCCTGCGGCCGGCGTGGTCGAGGCACGAATAGACACGTCACTTGCGTCTACTCCACCAAAAAGTCGCCTTGCGAAGGCAGCGACAATTCGCGCTCTCGCCGACCTTCCGATAAATCGTCGACCGCCCGAAATAAGCCACCATCAATAAAAAGAATTAACCGGCGCAATCGACGCCAAATCAGGCTCGGGCTTTGCATGGGCAATCGCAGTTTTTTTGAAATAACCAAGTTCGCAATGGAGTTCCATTTGACCCGCTACCTGTACCTGACGGGGTGGATTGCCGCCCTGGCCGGTGCGTTGGCGCTTCAGGGCTGCGCTCCGGGCTTCGGCTCGGTGGTGGCCTACGAGCCCGACCAGAGTCCCGCGCCAGCGCTCTCGGCCGACGGCACGCCGGCCGAAGGCGGACTGGTGCCGATCTCGCCGAGCCTCATCCGCGCGATGGCCGACGCCCGGCCCACTGCCGTTCCGCCGGACGTGAAGGCGCTGTTCGGCGAGGCGCCGGTCTACACCATCGGGCCGGGCGACGTGGTGGGCGTGGTCGTCTACGACCACCCGGAGCTGCTGCCGCACGCCGGCGCGGTGATCTCCCAGCAGGTGGACCCGACCGGCATCAGCGTGGCGCCCGGCTTCATCGTCGACGCCTCGGGACAGATCAGCTTTCCGTACATCGGGCGCGTGCAGATGCAGGGCCTGACCGAGATCGAGGCCTCCGACCTGATCGCAAAGCGCATCGCGAAGTACATCAAGGACCCGCAGGTGACGGTGCGCATCCAGTCCTTCAGAAGCCGCCGCGCCTTCGTCGAAGGCGAGGTGAACTCGCCGGGGCTGCAGATCTTCACCGACGTGCCGATGACGCTGGCCGAGGCGCTCAACCGCGCCGGCGGCATCACGGCCGCAGGCGACCGCTCGTTCATCACGCTCACGCGCGGCGACAGGACCACGCTCATCGACCTGCCGAAGCTGCAGGACATCGGCGTCGGCGCCAGCCGCATCCCGCTGCACAACGGCGACGTGGTGCAGGTGCGCAACCGCGACGAGAGCAAGGTGTTCGTGATGGGCGAAGTGCTCAAGCCCTCGGCGCTGACCATGCACAACGGCAGGCTCAGCCTCAACGAGGCGCTGGGCGAGTCCGGCAGCGCGAACCTGGGCACGGCGAACACGGGGCAGATCTACGTCGTGCGCAACAGCAGCAACAACGGCGGCAGCGACGCCGGCGCGAGGAACACGCCCGCCGTCTTCCACCTCAACGCGAAGAACCCCGCAGCGCTCGCACTGGCCGACCGCTTTCCGCTGCAGCCGCGCGACGTCGTCTACATCGACTCGGTGCCGCTGGCCAGCTGGAACCGCGTGGCCAGCCTGATCCTTCCCGCGGCGCAGGTGCTCGACATCGGCGACCGCGTCTACATGAACCACCGATGAGATCCGTGCTGACAGTCTGCATCGGCAACATCTGCCGAAGCCCGATGGCGGAAGGCCTGCTGGCCGCGGGGCTGCCGCAGCTGCGCGTGTTCTCCGCGGGCACCGGCGCGCTCATCGGCAAGCCGGCGGACGCCACCGCGCGCAGGCTCATGCAAGACCGCGGCATCGACATCTCGGGCCACGTCGCGCAGCAGGTGAGCCAGCTGCTGTGCCGGCAGGCCGACCTGATCCTGGTGATGGACCGCGAGCAGCGCCGCTACCTGGAGTCGACCTACCCCTTCGTGCGCGGCAAGGTGTTCCGCATCGCCGAGTTCGACGGCCACGACGTGCCCGACCCGTACGGAAAAGACGAGGCCGCCTTCGAGCACGCCCTGGCGCTGATCGATGCCGGCGCCCGCGCGTGGATCGACCGCATTCTGAAAATCACGAAACCCGAGCAGCAAACTACATGAACGCACCCCAGCAAGCCGCGCTGCCGCTGCAAGCCATGGAAGAGGATGGCGATGGCATCAACCTGGCCGAGTACCTGGACATCCTGATCGACAACCGCTGGCTCGTCGCGGCCATCGCCGCGGTGGCCGTGCTGCTGGGCACGGCGTACGCATTTCTCGGAAAGCCGGTCTACGAGGGCAACGTCGCGGTGCAGGTGGAGGACAGCGGCAATTCGGCCGGGAGCTTCCTGGGCGACGCGGCCTCCTCGCTGCTGAGCGTGAAGACGCCGGCCGCGGGCGAGATCGAGATCCTGCGCTCGCGCGCCATCCTCGGCAAGGCGGTGGAGAACACCAAGCTCTACATCAGCGCGCGGCCGCGCTACGCGCCCTTCGTGGGCAGCTGGCTCGCGCGCCGCGCCACCGAGCTTTCGGAGCCCGGCTTCATGGGGCTTTCCGGCTACGTGACGGGCACCGAGAAGATCCTCGTGCCCAGGTTCGACGTGCCCGCCGACTTCGAGGACAAGCAGTTCACGCTGACCCTCGGCACCGACGGCCAGTACGAGCTGAGCAACCCCGACATCGACACGCCGATGAAGGGCCGCGTCGGCACGCTGCTCGAGGCCAAGGTGCCGGGCGTTGCCAACGGCAACCTGAGCCTGATGGTCACGAGCATCGAGGCCAAGCCAGGCGCGCAGTTCGTGCTCGTGCGCTCGTCCACCCAGCTCACGCTGCTGGGGCTGCAGGACGCGCTCAAGGTCGTGGAGAAGGGCAAGCAGTCGGGCGTGCTCGACGTGAGCTGGAAGAACCCCGACCCCGAGAAGCTGACGCAGCTGCTCAACGAGATCGGCCGGCTCTACGTGCGGCAGAACATGGAGCGCAAGGCGGCCGAGGCCGAGAAGACGCTGGGCTTCCTCGACGGCGCGCTGCCGCAGTTCAAGAAGCAGCTGGAGCAGTCGGAAGACATCTACAACCGCTACCGCAACCAGAACGGCACCGTCAGCCTCGACGACGAGGCGAAGAACGCGCTGACCCAGACGGTCGACCTGCAGTCCAAGCTGCTCGAGGCCGAACAGAAGCGGCGCGAGCTCACCTCGCGCTTCACCAGCGAGCATCCCAACGTGCAGACGCTGGACGCGCAGGTCGCCGCGTGGAAGAGCGCGCTGGCCACGGTCGACGCGCGCATCCGCAAGATGCCCGAGCTGCAGCAGAACACGGTGCGCATGCAGCGCGACATCAAGGTGAACACCGACCTGTACGTGTCGCTGCTCAACAGCTCGCTGCAGATGCGGCTGGCCAAGGAAGGCAAGGTGGGCAACGTCCGCCTGCTCGACGAGGCCATCGTTCCCGAAGAGCCGGTGTGGCCCAAGAAACCGCTGATCATCGTGCTGGCGGCGATCCTCGGGCTGGCCGCGGGCTTCGGCGCCGCGATCGCGCGCAGCTCCTTCTTCGGCGGCATCCGCAACCCGGCCGAGATCGAGAGCCACACCGGCCTCAACGTCTACAGCAGCGTGCCGCTGAGCGCGGCGCAGCGCGCCATCGACAGGAACATCGAGAACAAGCTGGCCGGCAAGCACGTGCTGGCGCACCTGCAGCCGGAAGACCCGGCGGTGGAAAGCCTGCGCAGCCTGCGCACGGCGCTGCAGTTCGCGATGCTGGAGGCGACCAACAACCGCCTGCTCATCTCGGGCGCGACGCCCGGCGTGGGCAAGACCTTCATCTCGGTCAACTTCGCGGCGATCACCGCGGCCACCGGAAAGCGCGTGCTGCTGATCGACGCCGACCTGCGCAAGGGCCGGGTCAGCCAGTTCTTCTCGATCCCGCGTTCCTCGGGCCTGTCGGAACTGATCGCCGGCACGCTGGACTTCAAGCAGGCCATCCGCCCTGCCGTGCTGCCGAACCTGGACGTCATCACCACCGGCGTGCTGCCGCCGAATCCGGCGGAGCTGCTGACCAGCGAGTCCTTCGTGCACGTGCTGGAGAAGCTCTCGCCGCAGTACGACCTCGTGGTCATCGACACGGCCCCGGTCCTGGTGGCGGCCGACACCGCCTCGGTGGCCCCGCTGGCGAGCACCCTGCTGCTCGTGGCGCGGGCCGAGAAGACCCAGCTTGGCGAATTGAACGAAACCGTCAGAAGGCTCGCCCATGCCGGCAGAACGGTAAATGGCGTAATTCTGAATGCTATTGATCTAAGCCGCCGCCACGCTGGAAGCGGGGGATACAAATATGGCGCTTACAAACAGTTGCAATACACATACAATACCAACAGGGATTCCACTTAGACCGTCTGAATTGGAGTTAAATTCAAAATCATGCGGTGGGTTCCAGCCTGGCGCATCGATTGAATACTCAAATAGTATTCGGCATGAAAAGGCATTACAAATGACGATTAGTCCATTCGTATTGCCTTCAACGAGTCATTTGGCCGCGCAATAGTTTCTGCATTGCAGACACTAAGAGGCATTTGTGCGGGTAGTGTCGGCCAAAAATACAGGGCCATAACCGAGGATATGCGGGCAATTGCCCGCATGAGGAAAGGTGCGTCAAAAATGAAAGCATTTCGACGGGAAATCTTGTCGCGCTTCAAATCCGGATGGAAAAACCCGATGGGCAATCTCCGTCCCGAGGAATCGCTCGTACCGCAAGGCTGGGACATCTCAGAGGCAAGCGGTGGAATGGCCCGCGGCGGCTCGCAATCCGGAATCAACCATTCCCCGCTGCTGAAGATCGCGAAAAGATCGGTGGATATCGGCGCCGCGCTTTTCTTCTTCATCGCCTTCGGCTGGCTTTTCGTGCTGCTCGGCCTTTGCGTCTTCGCGAGTTCGGGCGCGCCGGTGCTCTATTACCAGCCGCGATACGGAAAGAACGGGCGGGTATTCCGCTTCTATAAATTCCGCTCGATGATCGCCAATTCGGCCCAGGTGCTGGAAGAGCATCTGAAAAGCAATCCCGAGGCGCGCCGCCAGTGGGACGAATACCAGAAGCTGGACGACGATCCGCGCATCACCCGTTTCGGCAAATTCATCCGCAAGACCAGCCTCGACGAATTGCCGCAATTCTGGAACGTGCTGACGGGCGACATGAGCCTGATCGGCCCCCGCCCCTGCATGCTCGAGCAGAAGGAGCTCTACGGCCACAGCTGGTCGCACTACTGCGCGGTGCGCCCCGGGATCACCGGCCTGTGGCAGGTCAGCGGGCGCAACCAGCTGACCTACAACGCACGCGTCGCGCTCGACGTGCGGTATGTCGAAACGCTTTCCGTCGGGAAGGACGTCGACATCTTCTTCAGGACCATCTGGGTGGTTGCAGCCGGTCACGGGTCGCGATGAATTTCGCCGGTCCCGGGTGATCGGCTCCGGCCGCGCCGGCCGGAGCAAGTCTTCCACGGAGTCCGTGCCGCAAGCCCGGACAGACCTTCTTTCGCTTTGCAAATGATCGGATTGGAATCCACATGCGGATGAGCCACGCCATTCCAGGTCCGGCCGCGACAGCACGAACAACAACAAGAAGAGGCACGCGCCGCTTCAACCAGTACTCGATTGCCGGAGTGCTGATCGTGTTCGTGTACGTGATCATCTATGCATATTTCCGGGAAATGCTTCCCGAGAAATGGAGCGTCGATTCGGCAAAGATCCTCGAGATCTTGAATTACGGCGGAACGGACGAAATGGACAATTCGTTCGCCGTCACGGCCGCGCTGTTCAGCATCATCGGGTCGGACAATCTCGACGTCTTCACCTGCATCAGCAGCGCGATATTCCTTTTCTTCGCGACGCACAACATCCGCCGGGCCGGCGACTTCTTTTCCCGGCTGCTGCTGATCGCGCCCTGCATCATGCTGAACATGTTCGCGCCGTCGAAGGAGACGGTGGTGCTGATCATGACCATGTGCATCACCGTGACGACGATCTATTTCCGGACCTCGAAATTCCTGACCATCGGGGCTTTTCTGGCTCTTTACGCCGTCTACGGGATTTTCGTCCGCAATTATTATTTGCTGATCGTCGGCGCCTTCTTCGTCGTGCATTACCTTTGGCGCCGGCCGCTCAAATACCACGTGGCGGCCGCCATTTTGGCCGCCGGCGCGGTCATGGCAGCGCCTTCCAGCCTTTTGCAGACCCTGCAATCGCCTCGCGACACCTCCAATGCCTATGCGGAACAGATCGGCAGCGACAACCGCACGGCCTTCACCAACATTGCGTCGCCGGCCACCGGCCCCGGGTTCCTGGCCAATTACGTCTATGCGGCGACGGTGCTGATCACGCCCGTCATCTATTTCCAGACGCCGAGCGACGCGTTCATGCAATTGATGATCTTCGCGATGCTGCTGATCCTCTACAAGGCGCGGCGAAGGTCGAAGCGCGACCCGGGGCAATTCGAGCCCCGCTTCTTCGGCAGTCTTTTCGTCGCTCACATCCTCGTCCAATTGATATTCGAACCGGACCTCGGCAGTTTCACCAGGCATCTGACCTCCGTGATGCTTTATCTGATTGCCATCAAGGTTTCCGGAAACAGGCCAATTCAAAGATGAAAAAAATACTGATCTGCGCGGTGCCGTTCAGCGACAACCTGGGTGACGGCGTCATCGCGGCGTCGCTGGCCCACATCGCGGACATGAAGTACCCGGGCGTGAAGGTCGAATTCCTCGACATCGCCGGGCGCGTCGCGTTCGACGAATCGAACCTGCGCGGCGGCGGCGCCTTCGGCATCTTCCAGAAGCTGCCTTCGCTGCTGCGTTCCGCAATCGTTTTCGCCTACTGCCTGAAGAACTACCTGCTGAGCTGGCGCAGGCAATGGCAGGCCGCGGTGGCCGATGCCGACCTGGTCATCGTCGGTGGCGGCCAGCTCTTCTGCGACGTGGCGCTGAACTTCCCGTCGAAGCTCTTCTTCCTGGGCAGGCTTTTGCGCGGGAAGAAGGTGGCGGTGGTGTCCGTGGGGGTCACGGCCAGATGGTCGTTCTGGGGAAAGCTGCTCGTGGGCAAGTTCCTCCAGAACGCCGCGCCGGTCTTCTACGCCACGCGCGACGTGGATTCGGCGAACAACCTGCACGCCTTCTTCCGCATTCCGCGCAGCCGCATCAGCGTGGTGCCCGATCCGGCGCTGGTCTGCGCGAGCGCCTTCTCCGAAGAGCTCGCGCCCGAGAAGAAGTGGGACGTGGGCATCTGCGTGAGCAGCCTCGACGCCCTGGTGATGAATTCCGAGTACGGCAGCACGCGCACCGTCGGCTCGGCGGAGTTCTTCTCGGGCCTGGCCGAAGCGCTGCAGGCAGAAGGCGCCCGGGTGCTGTACTTCACGAACGGCGCGGCGGAGGACAACAAGGTCCTGGCCGAGATTTCCTCGCGCGCCACGGCGGCGAACTTCTCGTTCGCCGTTCCGAAGCGCCCCGACGACCTCGTCTCGCTGATCAGCGCCTGCTCGTGCATCGCCGCCCACAGGCTGCACGCGAACATCGTCGCCTACAGCCTGGGCATTCCCTCGCTGGGCATGAACTGGGACAAGAAGGTCGAGTCCTTCTTCCAGCTCACGAACCGCACCCAGCACCTGTTCGGCCTCTCGCCCCGGCACGACGAGCTGAAGGCCTCCGTGCTGGCGCTGCTCCAGGCGCGAAACGACCGCGAGCGGCTGCACGAGCTGCAGTCCGCCGTCATCGCCGGAACCCACGCATTGATCTGAGCCGAGGAGTGAATCCCATGAAAGTCCTGCACGTCGCGGAAACGCTCAAGGGCGGACTGGAGACCTATCTCCGGATCGTCTCGAACTTCCAGCGCAACTCGCCGGAAATCAGCCAGGTGAAGTTCATCCTGCCCGGCAACGTCGACTGGCTGAACCCCGAGAGCGCCCACGTGGTGCCCACCGCGCGCAGCCCGCTGTCGCTGGTGGGCTACGCCAAGCGGGTGAAGAAGATCATCGAGACGGAGCGCCCCTCGGTGCTGCACCTGCACAGCTCGATCGCGGGCGGCATCGTGCGCTCGATGGCGCTGCTGGGCCAGATACCCAGCGAGGTGAAGATCGTCTACTGCTCCCACGGCTGGGCCTTCGACCAGGCGGCGTCGCGCTATAAGAAGTCGGCCTACCGCTGGATCGAGCGGCTGCTGTCCTCGCGCAGCGACGCCATCATCTGCATCAGCCGCCACGAGGTGCGGATCGCGTCGAAGTCGGGCATCAGGCGGTGCACCTGCATTCCCAACGGGATCGACTCCGTGGGCCCCGCGCCGGCGCGCCTGCCGCTTCGCGACGGCGAAGCCGGGCCGCGCACGATCCTCTTCGTCGGCCGGCTCGACCGGCAAAAGGGCATCGACCTCCTGCTCGATGCCTACGCCAGGGTCCGGCCCGACTTCAGGCTGATCGTGGTCGGCGACGCGGTGCGCAAGGACCTCCAGCTCGCGCAACCCGACCGGGTGGAATTCAAGGGCTGGCTCGAGAAGGACGCGCTCGACGCGGTCTACCAGACGTGCGACGCCATCATCGTTCCGTCGCGCTGGGAAGGCTTCGGCCTCGTCGCCGTGGAGGCGATGGCGCGGAGCAAGGCCGTGTTCGCATCCGCCGTGGGCGGCCTGGTCGACATCGTCGAGAACGACCGCAGCGGCCGTCTCTTCGAGCTGGACCACATCGACCAGATGCTGCGCGAGATCGACCGCATGCCCGAGCAGAGCCTGCGTCAGATGGGGCAGACGGGGCGAAGGATCTTCGAGGAGAAGTTCACCTCGCAGCGCATGAACGCCGCCATCGTCGACCTGTACAAGGAATCGGTGCTGCCATGAAGACCTCCACGACTTCCATGACGACTCCCGGTCTTCTTTCCCGCAAGCTCGCCGGCGGGCTCGGCGCCCTGCTCCTCGCGACGGCAGCGGCTGCAGCAGCCTTGGCGGCCGGGCCGGCCGAGGCGCGGGGCATCGGCACCCTGAGCTCGGAGTACCCGGTCGCGCTGAGCGTGCAGATCGACCCGGCGACCATCACCGACGACGACCTGCGCGAGATCCGCGCGTCGGGCTTCGAACTCGTGCGCTTCGGCGTGCGGCCTCCGCTGAAGAGCGTCAACCCGACGCTGATCGACTATCCGAAGCTCATCCAGCGCGTGCGCAAGGCCAGGCTCGGCGCCATCGTCACGCTGTTCGGCGGCAAGGAGATCTGGGGCCACGAGCCCGGCGACCTGCGCGGCGGACCCGGCAATGCCAACAAGGAAAGCCTGTTCGCCGACTTCGCGAGCGACTTCATCAAGGCGCATTCGGCCGACGTCGCCGTCTGGGAAATCTGGAACGAGCCCGACAACAAGACCTTCCTGCAGCCCGCCCTGGTGCCGGAGTTCGGCGCGGCCTCTTCCGCGCTTTGCAGCAAGCTGGCGCAGCGGCAGATCCGCCCGACATCATCGTCGGGTTCGGCTTCGCGAAGCTGCCCTTCGTCGGCGGCAGCAACGGCAAGGTCCCTACCGAGCTCGAAGACGCCTTCGTCTCCGCCGCCAAAAGCGACTGCCTGACGGACATCTCCATCCACCCCTACCGCTCGGTGCCCGAGACGGCGCTGGCCGACTACGAGAAGCTGCGCGTGCAGCTCGACCGCCGCCAGCTGAACAAGACCGGCATCGTCGCCTCGGAATGGGGCTATGCCTCGTACATGCCGGTGCGCGACCAGGGCGCGCAGGCCTCGCTGATCTTCAGGGAATACCTGATCAACGCCGCCGCGGGCATCAGGCTGCTGAACCTCTACTCGTGGCGCGACCGCGGCGACTCCTACTTCTCGAAGGAGGACAACTTCGGCCTCAAGTCGAAGGGCGGCGAGAAGAAGGAGGCCTACTCGGCGCTCACCGAATTCCTCAAGATCGTCCGGCACTCGCAGAAGGTGTCCTACCAGGACGCCGGCGGCGCGAACCGGCTGGTGCTGCGCCGCGGCCAGTCGCTGCTGAACGTGGTGTGGACGCAGGGCGGCGAGAAGACCGTGTCGGTCCCCGCCGGCGCGAGCGGCAGCAAGTGCACGCGCGTCGATTTCTTTCCCGTGATGCGCGAAGGCAGCTGCGGCAGCCGTTCGGGCGAGGGGTTCACCGTCAAGGCGACGTCCAGTCCCGTACTGCTTTCCATATCGGACTAGGTGGAATGAAACGTCTGTCCGGTCTGGCAAGGCGCCTCGGAGGTCCGGTCTTCGCCGTTGCCGACCAGTGCATCTACAGCGCGAGCCAGCTGCTGCTGAGCTTCGCCCTCGCGCGCGTGCTCTCCCCTGCCGATTTCGGCGTGGCCTCCGCCTTTCTGGCGGTGGTCAGCTTCCAGTACATCCTGCACATGGCGATGGTGCACGAGCCCCTGCTCATCAGGCGCTACTACGCCGACCGGTCCACCGCGTGGCTGGCGTGGGCGCTGGTGGTCCTGTTCTCGCTGCTCGGCTACCTGGCCTGGCAGGTCGCGGCCTTTCCGGGGCAGCTGCAATGGGTGGGCGCGGCGCTCATCGTGGGCTACGAGATCTTCTGGATCTCGCGCAGCCTGCTGCTCGCGGGCCGGCGCTACGTCGTGCTGTGCGTCACGGGCGCGCTCATCGCGGCGGGCTACGTCGTCGTGCTCGGCGCCGAAAGGCCGGCGAGCTGGAAGGAGGCCCTGCTGCTGGTTTCGGTTCTCCAGATTCCGTTTCTCCTCCTCGTGCTGGGCAACCTGAAGCACACGGTTCTTCCGCTGCCCGCGGCCAGGGATGCGCAGGGCCTGACGGTCCGCGAATCGATGGCCTACGGCTGGAAGGCCAGCCTCTCGCAGTTCATGAGCTGGATCATGACGGGCGGCGCCATCCTGCTGCTGGGCTCCTCGGCCGACGCCGAGCAGGGCGGCCTGCTGAAGATCTACATCACCTTCCTGCTGCCGATGCAGTACGTGCTGTCGGCACTGGGCTACTACCTGCTGCCGCAGCTGGCGGCCAACTGGAAGTCGGCACAGGAAGCGCAAAGGAAGAAGTCCCTGCGCGACTTCACCGGCTTCGTGCTGCTGGGGTTCGTGGTCGCCGAGGCCGTGGGCGTGGTGCTGGGCCTGCTGGGGCCCCGCCTCGTCGTGCTGGCCTTCGGCGAGAACTACAGGGGAATGGATTTCTCGCCCTTCTTCTACGCACCCGCGATCTTCGGCCTGACGATGTGCCTGCGCACCGGCTTCCGGGCGGCCTCGCGGCCCGGCGCCCTGCTGCTGTGCTCGGTGGCCGGCGCGGTGGTGTTCGCCGTGGCGATGCTCGCGGCCGGGACGCCCGTCTCCTACATCCAGACCGTCCACGCCATGACGTGGGGCTTCGCCTGCATGGCCGCACTGATGATCGCCTGGCTGTTCTTCCTGATGCGGGCGAACGGGGAGCAACGCGCCTGAGCCCGAACGGGTCCGGCGCTGGAGGAGATCCTTATGAGCAACCCACTGCTTCGCGGCGTGAGCTTCGACGAGCGCCTCCGGTTCCTGCGGGATGGCGTCGTGTGCCTGCGCGGGATCGTCTCGCCCCAGTGGATAGAACTGGCGCGCGACGGCATCGAGCAGCGGCACGACGGCATGCTGCAGCGCGTGGTGTCCGAATCGGGCGCCAGCGAGATCGCCGGGCAGCTCACCGTGACGCGGCGGCTGCGCTGGATCTGCGACCAGCTGCTCTTCGACAGGGACGTGGGCGCCGCGACCGCGACGCCCTGGCACCAGGACATGTCCTACGGCCTCGCGGACAGCCACCGCATCGTCCACCTCTGGATGGCGGTGGACCACATGCCGCGCGAGACCGCGCCGGAAGTGGTGCGCGGCTCCCACCTCTGGAAGACGGCGTACCGCCGGCGCGGCTGGATCGCGGCGGCGGACGACGAGGCGCTGGCCCCCGAGCTGCCCGACATCGAGGCCAACCGGAGCGCCTTCGACATCGTGGGCTACGAGGTGGACCCGGGCGACGTGGTGGCCTTCAACCACCGGTCGCTGCACCATGCCGGCCCCGTCATGAGCTTCGGCGAGAAGCACCGGGCCTTCGCCATCCTCTGCGCCGACGACGAACTGGGGCTGAACCGGCAGCCCGCGGCCATGCAGGCGTTCCGCGCGGCCTAGGACGCGTTCACCAGAACTTCTCGGGCGTGGCCGAAAGCGTCTCGGTGCAGCGGGCCACGGCCTTGGCGCGCTCCTCGCGCAGCCGCTGCCAGTTGTCGGCCTGCCATTCGTTCCACGCGACCGGCTCCGACTGATAGAAGCACTCGGCCGGCGGACGCATGAAGCCCGCGCGGCCGAGCGCGGCGCCGAACTTCAGGCGGAACAGCTCGTCCGAGCCGGTCAGGTTCTCGTAGACCAGGTGCCAGGAGCCCGGAAGCAGCGGCGTGTCCGCCACCGCCTGCACCTTGCGCGCCTCCTCGATCTCCTCGGGCGTGGAGCCGTCGGTCAGGGCCGTGGCGTAGGCGGCCTCGGCGCGCTTGCGGTAGATGTCGGTGGCGACCTTGCCGAGCGCATCGCTGAGCTCGCCGATGGCCGGGTTGGCGCCCAGCGGGTCGTCCTTGAGCGCCTCCAGCGTGGTGCCGCCGAGGTCGTCCTTCGAGAAGCCCTGCGCGCCGACGCTCACGCCGCCCGCGATGACCGACAGCGCGATGTTCAGCGCCACCTGCCCCGCGATGTTGTTCATCGTGTTCTCGCGGCGAACCACGCGAAGCTGTTCGATGCCCGGCTTGTAGTTGCCGCGGGCGAAGCGCACGCGGGTCTGCGGTGCCGCAGGTGCGACTGCCGCGACAGGTGCGGCGGGTGCGGCCGGTTCCATCGGTGCGGCCGGCACGATGGGCGCTTCTGCGACAGCCTCCGTGGCTTGCGATCGTTGCTGTTCAGCCGGCGCCGCCGCGTCGGTTTCGGCGTGCGCCGAGATGGCGGCGACCGCCAATGCGATGCCGCATGCGCGCCGGACGGCGCGCGCTCCCTGTTTCTTCGAAATCATGTGAACGAAATTCCTCCCGGCGCGGATTGTCTCCGAGCGCCGGGGCCATCGTCCGCAGCAAGAGACACGGCGGGTCCGCGCTCCCTCAGGCCGTGTCGCCGGCGACAGCGCGGCCCGAAGCCTCCCTCGCCGGCATCGTCACCCACCACGCCGCGCAGACGATCAGCAAGCCCCCTGCCCAGCCCCACGGCCCGATTCGCTCGCCGAAGCCGTAAGCCGCGATCAGCGCGCCGAACACAGGCTCGCTGCCCATCAGCAGCGACACGCGGCTCGGGCTCGAACGCGAGGCCGCATGGTTCTGCGCGAAGAAGGCGAAGACGGTGCACAGCAGCACGAGGTACGCCATGCCCCACCAGAAAGAAGCGGTGGCGGGCGGAACGTGCCATGCGCCGCCGGCCGGCGAAGCGACGAGGGCGAGCACCGCCGCCCCGAGGGCCATCACGCCGGACTGCACCGCCGTCAGCGTCAGCGCCGGCATCGCGTGGTGCCCGGCGAGCCGCCGCGTCATGCAGACCATCACGGCGCGCAGGAAGGCCGCGATCACCATCAGGCCGTCGCCCCAGCCCACCGAAAGCTCGGCGGGCGAGGTGGCCGAGAGCATCGCCGCGCCCAGCGCCGACAGTCCGGCGGCCCAGAACATGCGCCGCGCCGGCCGCTGGCCCAGCAGCCACCATTCGACGAAGGGCGTGAGCGCGACGCACAGGCTGATGAGGAAGGCTGCGTTGCTGGCCGTGGTGAGCGACACGCCGAAGGTCTCGCACACGAAGATCGCCAGCAGGTTCGCGCCGAGCAGGCCGCCCACGGCAAGGCCCCGCTGCCAACCGGCGCCGAACAGCGGCTTCAGCGCGGGCAGCAGCACAAGGAAGGTCAGCCCGAAACGCAGCGCGATGAACTCCAGCACCGGCAGCTGCTGCGTCGCCTGCTTGGCCACCGCATAGCTGCCGCCCCACACGGCGGCCACCAGCAGCAGCATGACTTCGGCGAGGCCGATGCCCGCCGGCCTCTTCGTCTTTGAATCCATACTTCGCTTGCGCCGTCCGTGAACATTTCCGAAAACCCGACGCATCCGCCGGGCAGGAAATTGTTCCGGGCATCACCCGGGCCGCACAGGCGTCGGCCGGAACAGGACTATTGCGTCGTGGGAACGAATTCATTTCTCAAGGTGCTGCCGGAGATGGTGACCTTCGTGCGGGTCGCCGAGCTCGGCAGCTTCTCGGCCGCGGCCGACCTGCTGGGCATGACGCCGTCGGCGGCGAGCCGGCAGGTGAAGCGGCTCGAAAAGGAGATCGGCGTGCAGCTGCTGCAGCGCACCACGCGCCAGCTGCGGCTGACCGAGCCCGGCGCCGAGGCTTTCGCGCGCTGCCGCGAGCTGGTGCTGGCGGCGCAGGGCGCGATGGAGATCGGGCAGCAGTTCGCCGCGGGCCCGAGCGGGCTGGTGCGCATCAGCGCGCCCAAGGCCTTCGCGCGGCGCGTGCTGCATGCGCACATCCTCGAGTTCCTGCGGCGCTACCCCGACGTGGACGTGCAGCTCATCGTGGCCGACCGCGACGTCGATCCGATCCGCGAAGGCGTCGACCTGGTGGTCCGGCTGACGACGAAGCCGCCCGAGGGGCTGGTGGCGCGGCAGCTGATGCCGGTGGCGCACATCCTCTGCGCCTCGCCGCGCTACCTGGCGGCGCATGGCCCCATCGAGCACCCGGGCGATCTTGCCGCCCACAGCTGCCTTTCGCTGGGCGAGCACGAGCGCGACAACCACTGGCGGTTCGGCAAGAGTGAAGGCGGGGACGAAGCGGAAGTCATCGTGCGCGGCCGCTATGTTTCCAACCACAGCGAGGTGCGGCTCGAAGGCGCGCTGGCGGACCTGGGCGTGGCCGTGGTGCCGGCCTTCGTCGCTCAGGAGGCGCTGGACGCGGGCAGCCTCGTGCGCGTGCTGACCGGCTGGGAGTACCGCGGAAACTACCGGGGCCACGCGTACGTCCTGTACCCGCCCAACCGCTTCATGGCGCCCAAGTGCAGGGCGCTGGTCGATCACCTGACGAGCGCGCTCAGTGCTTCTTCATCAGGACGCGCACCGCCTCGGGCAGGGAGTCGACCTGCGGCATGAAGTGGTCGAGCAGCGCGCCCAGGGCCACCGCGCAGATCACCGCGCCCAGCAGCGGCTTCCAGGTGAGCCGCACCGCAGCCATGAGCCAGCCCTCGCGCGCCACGCGCACCGCGGCGCGCGCCGAGACGTAGGAGAACGCGATCTCGATGGCCACGGCCAGCAGCGCGTCCCAGCTGAAGTACAGCAGCACCAGCGAGCCCGCGCCGAACAGGATGGCGGCGCAGATCAGGAAGACGGCGATCACCGGGATGACGACCACCGCGCCCTCGTCCGCGCCGCCGGCCACGTCGAGCGCGCCGCTGGCGATGTCGGAGAGGCTACTGCCGCCGCCACCGCCGCCACCATCGCCCGGAGCCTCGCCGACGCTCGTGTGCCCGTGCGAACCGCCGCCGCGTCCGCCGCCGAACTCGAAGTCGGGCGCGTCGACGTTGAGGTCGAGCCCGCGCTCCTCGACGAGGCGCTTCGCCCACCAGCGCAGCACCAGCAGGTAGCCCAGGTACCCCACGCCCAGCGTGAGGAAGTAGCGCACCGCGAGCGAATCGACGTGCAGCAGGTGCATCTGCAGCGCCGAGACGCCCCACATCAGCAGCAGCGTGAAGCTGCCGATGAGGATGCCGTGCGTGCGCAGGCTGTACTTGCGGTGGAGTTCGCGCTCCACCTGTGTTTCCCACAGGCGCACGGAGCGCCAGTTGGAAAGGACCTTCACGGCTTCAGGCGGGTTCCGGCTCTGCGAAAGGCACGCGCGGCGCCACCGCGCACATGAGTTCGTAGCCGATGGTGCCGCCGGCCCGCGCGACCTCGTCGATGGGCAGCACGGCGCCGGTCCTGGCCGACTTGCCCCACAGCGTGACCTCGCTGCCGAACTTCGCGTCGGGCACGCCCGTGAGGTCGACGGTGATCATGTCCATGCTCACGCGCCCGACCATGCGGGTGCGCACGCCGTTCACCAGCACCGGCGTGCCGGTGCCGCAGTGGCGCGGATAGCCGTCGGCATAGCCGACCGCCGCCACGCCGATGGTGATGGGGCCCTCGGCCGTGAAGTTGGAGCCGTAGCCGACGGTGTCGCCGGCCTGCAGCGTCTGCACCGACAGCAGCCTGGTCGACAGCGTCATGGTGGGCTGCAGCTGCCAGTGCGCCGCGTCGTGCTGCGGAAAGTCGGGCGCGCCGCCGTACAGCATGACGCCGGGGCGCACCCAGTCGCCGCGCGTGAGATCGGCATGGCGCAGCGTGGCGGCGCTGTTGGCGATGGAACGCTCGCCCGGCAGGTCGCGGGTGGCGCGCTCGAAGGCCTCCAGCTGGTGGGCGATGCCGCGGTCGCCGTCGGCGTCGCTGAAGTGGGTCATGAGGGAAATCTCGTCGACCTGGGTGAGCGCGTTGAGGCGGGTCCAGGCGGAGCCGAAGCGCTCGGGGGTGAAGCCCAGGCGGTTCATGCCGGAGTTCATCTTGAGGAACACGCGCTGCGGCTTGAGGGTCTTGTGGGCGGCGAGCATGTCTATCTGCTCGTCGCAGTGCACGGTGTGCCAGAGGTCGAGGCGGGAGCACAGCTCCAGGTCGCGGGCCTCGAAAACGCCCTCCAGCAGCAGCACCGGCCCGCGCCAGCCGAGGGCGCGCACGCGCTCGGCCTCGGCCAGGTCGAGCAGCGCGAAGCCGTCGGCGCCGCGAAAGCCCTCGTAGACCCGCTCGATCCCGTGGCCATAGGCATTGGCCTTGACGACGGCCCAGACGCGGGCTTCGAGGGCCGAACGGCGCGCCCGCTCGAGGTTGTGGCGCAGGGCTTCGGTATGGACGGTGGCGAGGATGGGGCGCGGCATGGGGTTTCCGGGGAGGCTCGGTGGGGGCTCGGGGAGAATGCAGACCACGTTTTAGCATCTTCGGGAATGGGGTCGAACACGGTGGGGATGCCGGATTCGATCTCGCACCCCCGTGCTATAACCGCCCATTCGCCCTCTTGGCGACACTTTTTCACTACCGCCAGCAGACCCGATCAGCGTCTCTGGCCAGCCAGCCCATCGATGAAGCGCGGTTTCTACACGATCATGTCGGCCCAGTTCTTTTCGTCACTGGCCGACCAAGCGCTTTTCGTTGTTGCGGTCGATCTCATGCGAAGTTCGGGCGCGCCCGAATGGCAGCGCGCGGCGCTGGTGCCGATCTTCGCGGTCTTCTATGTAGTGCTGGCGCCGCTGGTGGGCGCCTTCGCCGACGCCCTGCCCAAGGGCAAGGTGATGTTCATCAGCAATGCCATCAAGGTGGTGGGCTGCGTGATGATGCTCTTCGGCTCGCACCCGCTGCTTTCCTATTCGATCGTCGGCCTGGGCGCGGCGGCCTACTCGCCGGCCAAGTACGGCATCCTGACCGAGCTGCTGCCGGCGTCGCAGCTGGTGAAGGCCAACGGCTGGATCGAGGGGCTGACCATCGCGTCGATCCTGCTGGGCATCGTGCTGGGCGGCTCGCTGGTGGGACATGCCATTTCCAGCAAGCTGCTGGCCTTCGATCTCCCGTTCATCGACACCGGCATCGATACGCCGGCCGAGGCGGCCATCGCGGTACTGATCTTCGTCTACGTGCTGGCGGCCTGGTTCAACACGCGCATTCCGCACACCGGGGTCGAGATGCGCCCGCTGCGTTCCAACCCCGAGCACGGCCTGGCGCGCAACATCGCCGCGCTGCTGCCTGACTTCTGGCACTGCAACGCCCGCCTGTGGCGCGACCGCCTCGGCCAGATCTCTCTGGCCACTACCACCCTCTTCTGGGGCGCGGGCGGCAACCTCAAGTACATCGTGCTGGCCTGGGCCTCGCTGGCGCTGGGCTACAACACCACGCAGGCCTCGGCGCTGACGGGCGTGGTGACGATCGGTACGGCCGTGGGAGCCATCGTCGCCTCGATGCGCATGCGGCTGGACATGGCAACGGGCGTGATTCCCATGGGCATCGCGATGGGCCTGATGGTGATCTGCATGAACCTCATCGGCAACGTGTGGCTGGCGGTGCCGTTCCTGATCCTGCTGGGCGGCCTGGGCGGCTTCCTGGTGGTGCCGATGAACGCGCTGCTGCAGCACCGCGGCCACAACCTGATGGGCGCGGGCCGCTCCATCGCGGTGCAGAACTTCAACGAGCAGGCCTGCATCCTCCTGCTCGGCGGCTTCTACAGCGTGTGCACCGGCCTGGGCCTGTCGGCCTACGGCGCGATCACCGCCTTCGGCCTGGTGGTGGCCGGCTGCATGTGGATCATCAAGCGCTGGCACGAGAACAACCTCAAGAAGTATCCCGAGGAAGTCGAGCACCTGCTCGCCATCGCCCGCAGCGATAAACATCATTGACCTCCCCCAGGCTGCGCGCACTTCGTGTCGCTGCGCCAACCCCCTCGCCGGGGCGACACCGGAGGCCCGGCGAAGCCGGTTCCTCGGTGTCCCTGAAATAACTCGCGCTCCCATGCCAGCACTCGCCCTGCTACTGAACGCCTTCGTCTGGGGCGTCTCCTGGTTTCCCTTCCGCCAGATCGCGGGCCACGGCCTGCATCCGCTGTGGACCACCTGCCTGATCTACCTGGCCATCGCCGTCCCGATGGGTGTGCTGCGTCGGCATGCCTGGAAAGGCTTCGCGGCCTTTCCGATGCTGGTGGTGCTGGGTCTCGCCGCCGGCTTCACCAACGTGGGCTTCAACTGGGCCGTGACGCAGGGCGACGTGGTGCGCGTGGTGCTTCTCTTCTACCTGATGCCGCTGTGGAGCGTGCTGCTGGCCTGGCTGCTGCTCGGCGAGCGGCCCACCGGCGGTGCGCTGGCGCGGGTGGCACTCGCGCTCACCGGCGTGGCGGTGGTGCTGAAGGCGCCCGGCACCGACTGGCCGGTGCCGTCGAGCCTGCCCGACTGGCTGGGCGTGGCGGCGGGCTTCGGCTTCGCAGTCACCAACATCGCGCTTCGCCACCTGCGGCAGGCGCCGGGCGAGTCGCGCGCGCTGGCGATGTTCTGCGGCTGCGCCTTCGTGGCCGGCGTCGCGGCGCTGGGCGGCACCGCGCTCGGCGCGTTCGATTCGCCACTGCGCGCCTCGTCCGGCTGGCTCGGCTGGGCCGCGCTGCTGGGCACGGCCTTCGTCCTCGCCAACGTGTGCCTGCAGTACGGCGCGGCGCGGCTCGCGGCCTCCACGACCTCGGTGATCATGCTGTCGGAGGTGCTGTTCGCGAGCGTCTCCTCCGTGGCACTGGGCGCGGCGGCGATGGAGCCGCGCATCCTCGTGGGCGGCTCGCTGATCGTGCTCGGCGCCGTCTGGGCGGCGTTTGCGCGAACGCCCGTGCAGCGCGATGATCGCGCCTCTTCGTCTCCCACCTGAGGAAAAACAGCATGGCCAGCGTCTACGATTTCGAAGCCAACCTGATCGACGGCAAGCCGGTGAAGCTCTCCACCTTCAAGGGCAAGGTGCTGCTGATCGTCAACACCGCCAGCAAGTGCGGCTTCACGCCGCAGTTCGCGGGCCTGGAGGCGCTGCACGAGAAGTACGCCGACAAGGGCCTCGCGGTGCTGGGCTTCCCCTCCAACCAGTTCGGCGGCCAGGACCCGGGCACCAACGAGGAGATCGGCGCCTTCTGCACGAAGAACTACGGCGTGAGCTTCCCGATGATGGAGAAGATCGACGTGAACGGCAGCAATGCCGCGCCGCTCTACCAGTGGCTCACGAAGGAAAAGCCGGGCCTTCTGGGCAGTACGGCCATCAAGTGGAACTTCACGAAGTTCCTCATCGGCCGCGACGGCACGGTGCTCAAGCGCTACGCGCCGCTGGACACGCCGGCCTCGCTGGAGCGCGACGTCGAGGCCGCGCTGGCCGCGGCCTGAGCGACCATCCTCAGCCCCGTCAGAACCTGAAATCGGCCGTCTTCGGCCCGCCGCCCACCGTCACAGTCTGGCTCTTCACCGCGCCGCCGGGCGCCGCGACGTCGATCACGTAGCGTCCATTGGGCACGTCGACCAGGCAGACCGGGCCGCTCGCACGGAATGCCAGCGCGGAGGCGCTGCCGGCGTCGCCGCCCTTGATGGTCACGTCGACGTTGGCCAGATAGGCGCCGTCGGCACGTGCGAACAGCAGCGCGAGCGGGTGCTCCTTCATGGCCGCGCGCATCGCCGTCGATTCGTCGGAGCCGATGCCGCCGCACACGTAGCGCGCCGCGCCGGCGCCCTGCCACTGGGGCATGGCACCCTGGGCCTGCGCAGCCATCGCGCCGCCCGCGCAGAGGCAGGCCAGCAGCACGCGACGCAGCGTGGCGGAGGTAGTGGATGCAGGCAGAAGATGGGACATGGCGCTTTCTCCTTGCAGATTCGGTGCAGCCATGATGCGCCGCGGACCGGCGCCGTGCGAGTCGGACCAGCCCCCTCAGCCTTGTCCGACGATGCCTGCGATCAGCCCTTGCCGGGCGCCAGCGCCGCGTCCAGCAGCTCCACCCAGTGCCGCACAGGCGTATCGACGCTGCCGCTTTGCAGGTGCGTGATGCAGCCGATGTTGGCGGAGGCGATCACCGACGGGCGAAGCTGCTTCAGGTGCCCCAGCTTGCGGTCGCGCAGCGGGTAGGCCAGTTCGGGCTGCAGCACCGAATACGTGCCGGCCGAGCCGCAGCACAGGTGCGATTCGTTCATCGCCACGCGCATGTCGAAGCCCAGCGCGCGCAGGTGCGTCTCGACGCCGCCGCGCAGCTTCTGGCCGTGCTGCAGCGTGCACGGCGGGTGGTAGGCCACCACGCCTTCGGGCGCCTTCACGCGGGTCTTCAGCGCAGGCACGATGTCGGGCAGCAGTTCGCTCAGGTCACGCGTGAGTTCGCTGATGCGCGCGGCCTTCAGCGCATAGGCCGCGTCGTGCTGCAGCATGTGGCCGTACTCGCGCACGGTGACGCCGCAGCCCGAGGCATTCATGACGATGGCCTCGACCTCGTCGCGCTCCACGAACGGCCACCACGCGTCGATGTTGGCGCGCATCTGCGCCTTGCCGCCTTCCTGGTCGTTCAGGTGGAACTTCACCGCGCCGCAGCAGCCGGCCTCGGGCGCGATCACCGCCTGGATGCCGGCCGCGTCGAGCACGCGCGCGGTGGCAGCGTTGATGTTGGGCATCATCGACGGCTGCACGCAGCCCGCGAGCATCAGCACCTTGCGCGCATGCGTGGCGGTAGGCCATGCGCCGGCTTCCTGCTTCGCGGGCACCTTGGCCTTCAGCGCCTCGGGCAGCAGGCCGCGCACCGATTGGCCCAGCTTCATCGCAGGGCCGAAGAGCGGCGACGGCAGGCCTTCCTTGAGCACCCAGCGCTGCGCGGATTCCATCGCGGGGCGCGGCACCTTCTCGTCGACGATTTTTCGGCCGATGTCGACCAGGTGGCCGTACTGCACGCCGCTCGGGCAGGTGCTCTCGCAGTTGCGGCAGGTGAGGCAGCGGTCGAGGTGAAGCTGCGTGCTGCGCGTGGGCGCCTTGCCTTCGAGCACCTGCTTGATGAGGTAGATGCGCCCGCGCGGACCGTCGAGCTCGTCGCCGAGCAGCTGGTAGGTCGGGCAGGTGGCGGTGCAGAAGCCGCAGTGCACGCACTTGCGCAGGATGGCCTCGGCCTCGCGGCCTTCGTCGGTGCCTCTGAATTCGGGGGCGAGCTCGGTTTGCATGTCTTCTGTTCTTGTTCTCAGTTGGCGGGTAGCAGGCGGCCGCGGTTGAAGATGCCGTGCGGATCGAACTCGCGCATCAGCGCGCGCTGGATGCGCTCGACCGGCGCGCTCAGTGCATCGAATCGCGGCACCCCTTCGGGCATGCCCGAACCCGGCAGCCGGAACAGCGTCGCATGACCGCCGGCCGCGCGAGCGATCTCGCGGATGCGCGCGGCCTGCGAGGCCGGCGCCTTGTACCAGCGCTGGCCGCCGTGCCATTCGATCAGCGGCGCAGCGCCGTCGACGGAGAGCACGGGCGCGGTCTGCGGCACCGACACGCGCCAGAGCGCGTCGGAGCCCTCGCCGGTTGCGAACCATGGCAGTTGCTGGTCGCGCAGCGATTGCCAGTCGGCCGCGGCGCGCGCGTTGTCCTTGCGCTCGCCGCCCAAGTGCTCGCACGCGGCTTCCACGGCCGCGACCGCACCGCGCAGCCGCAGGTAGAGCGTGCCGGTGCCGGCGTATTCGAACCAGCAGCTCGCGTTCAGCGGCAGCGGCCGGCCGCCCCACTCGTTGAGCAGCCTCAGCGCATCGGCCTGGCTGCAGGCGAACTCCAGCGTGGCCTCGGCGGGCGGCACCGGCAGCACCTTGAGGCTGACTTCGGCGATCACGCCCAGCGTGCCGAGCGAGCCGGCGAGCACACGCGAAACGTCGTAGCCCGCGACGTTCTTCATCACCTGGCCGCCGAAGCTCAGCACCTCGCCACGGCCGTTGACCAGCGTGGCGCCGAGCACGTAGTCGCGCACCGAGCCCACGCTGGCGCGCGCCGGTCCGCTGAGTCCCGCGGCGACCATGCCGCCCACGGTGCCACCGCTGTCGAAGCACGGCGGCTCGAAGGGCAGGCACTGGCCCTTCTCCGCGAGTGCCGCTTCGAGCTCAGCCAGCGGCGTGCCCGCGCGCACGGTGACGACCAGCTCGCTCGGCTCGTAGCTGGTGATGCCGGCGAGCGGGCGCATGTCGAGCAGTTCGCCCTGCGGCGCCTCGCCGTAGAAATCCTTCGTTCCGCCGCCGCGGATGCACAGCGGCGTGGCGTCTGCAGCTGCGGCACGAATTCGCTCGACTATGTGGTTCAGTGGGGTGTCGATGCTCATCGTGGGCTCTGTCTTTGAAGTCGTTGTTCGGGGTGCGTGCGCAGGCCACCGGGTGCTCCCCTCCGCGAATGTCCCCCGCCTTCGGCTCCTCCTTTATTTCGCTGCGGGGAGCACCCGGCGCCCTGCGCACAACGAGCACTCTGCGCATGCCGATGGTTCAGGCGCCCTGCTGAACGATCACGACGATGGGGTGCCTTGCGCAGCGAAATAAAGGAGGAGGCCGAAGGCCGGGGGACATTCGCGGAGCAAGGTACCCCGTCGGCGTGATCGCGCCCCGAAAGAGAAAAGCCGGCCTTCATCAGAACCTCGACAGATCGGAATGCGGCAGCCTGCCGCCACGCACCACCTGCTTGCCGTACTCGGCGCAGCGCTGCAGCGTGGGAATCACCTTGCCGGGGTTCAGCATGCCCTCGGGGTCGAAGGCGCGCTTCACGCCGAACATCTGCTCGTTCTCGGCCGCCGTGAACTGCACGCACATGCTGTTGAGCTTTTCGACCCCCACACCGTGCTCACCGGAGACGGTGCCGCCCATCGCGACGCTGGTCTCCAGGATGTCGGCGCCGAAGAGCTCGCAGCGGTGCAGCTCGTCGGGGTCGTTGGCGTCGAACAGCACCAGCGGGTGAAGGTTGCCGTCGCCCGCGTGGAAGACGTTGCAGCAGCGCAGGTCGTACTTCTTCTCCATCTCCTGGATGGCCAGCAGGATGTCGGCCAGGCGCTTGCGCGGGATGGTCGAGTCGAGGCACATGTAGTCGGGGCTGATGCGGCCCGAGGCGGGAAAAGCGTTCTTGCGCCCGCTCCAGAACCTCATGCGTTCCTCTTCGCTGCTGCTGCAGGCGATGGCGGTGGCGCCCGAGGCGCGCAGCACGGCGGTCATGCGGCCGATCTCTTCTTCCACCTCCTCGGGCGTGCCGTCGGATTCGCACAGCAGGATGGCGGCGGCGTCGAGGTCGTAGCCGGCGCGCACGAAGTCTTCGACCGCGGCGGTCATGGGCTTGTCCATCATCTCCAGCCCGGCGGGAATGATGCCGGCCGCGATCACCGCGGCCACCGCGTCGCCGGCTTTGCGCACATCGTCGAAGCTGGCCATGATGCAGCGCGCGAGCTGCGGCTTGGGAACCAGCTTGACGGTGACCTCGGTGGTGACGGCCAGCATGCCTTCGCTGCCGATGACCAGCGCGAGCAGGTCGAGCCCCGGCGCATCGAGCGCCTCGCCGCCGAACTCGACCGGCTCGCCCTCGGCCGTGAAGCCGCGCACCCGCATCACGTTGTGCAGCGTGAGCCCGTACTTGAGGCAGTGCACGCCGCCCGAGTTCTCTGCCACGTTGCCGCCGATGGTGCAGGCGATCTGGCTCGACGGATCGGGGGCGTAGTAGAGGTTGAAGGGCGCGGCCGCCTCGCTGATGGCGAGGTTGCGCACGCCGCACTGGACCACGGCCGTGCGGCTGACCGGATCGATCTTCAGGATGCGGTTGAATCGCGCGAGCGACAGCGTCACGCCCATGGTGTGGGGCATGGCGCCGCCCGAAAGCCCGGTGCCCGCGCCGCGCGCCACCACCGGCACGCCGAGCTGGTGGCAGGTCTTGAGCACGGCGGCGACCTGCGCCTCGGTCTCGGGCAGGGCCACCACCAGCGGGCGGGCACGGTAGGCGGTGAGGCCGTCGCACTCGTAGGGAGTGGTGTCCTCGTCGTGCCAGATCAGCGCGTGGGCCGGCAGGTGCGCCTGCAGCGCGCGGACGATCTGCGCCTGGCGCTGCGTTTTCTGTAGCGAATCGTGTTGCGTGGGGGTCAGCGGCGCGTTCATGCGGCGGCCTCTTTTCTTTCTTGCTCGCGGGATGTCTCGTGTTTACCGCACTCTACGGACATTCCGGGGGGTCCCGGGTTGAGGGTTTTTTGCCGTGCGCTTGAAAGAACTTCGCGCCGGGCCGTCCGGTTCAGCGCAGGCTCTGCCCCAGCCAGTCGGCAAAAGCCGCGCACTCCCAGCGCTCCAGCGTGCCCGGCTGCCAGCAGATGTAGTGCCGGTGCGGCGAGGTCACGGCCTGGTCGGACAGCGCCACCAGCCGCCCCGATTCGAACCACTCCGCACCGAGCTTCTGCCGCACCAGCGCCACGCCGAAGCCGCTGGCGGCCGCGTCGTACATGAGCCCCAGGTCGTTGAACTGCGAGCCGATGGCGGGCTCGGGCTGGTCGATGCCGCAGCTCGCGAACCAGGTGCCCCAGGGTTCGAGCGGGCTGCGGATCAGACGCGCGGCGGCGATCTCGGCCGCGCTGCGGAAGCCCGTGAAGGGACCGAACTCGTTGAGGTAGCTCGGGCTGCAGGCGGGCACCACCTGCTCCTCGATCAGCAGCCGGTGCTCGCAGTCGGCATAGCCGCCGGGGCCGTAGCGCACTTCGAGATCAGCCTGTTCAGCCGTCACGTCGAGCAGCGGGATCGACACCTGCAGCACCAGCTCGATGTCGGGATAGATGTTGCGGAACAGCTCCAGCCTCGGCATGAGGAACTGCCGGCTGAAGGTGGGCGTGACCGCGATGCGCAGCCGCGTGGCGCGCTGCGCGGCACTGCCGCCCAGAGGCGTCGCCTGGAGAGCGGCGAGCCCCGTTCGCACGTTCGCGAGATAGGCGGCACCGTCGGCCGTGAGGCTGAAGTCGCCGCGCCCGAAGAGCTTGAAGCCGACGTGCGATTCGAGCTGCCGGATGCGGTGGCTCACCGCGCTGGGCGTGACGCACAGCTCGTCGGCCGCGCGGCCCGCGTGGCGCAGCCGGGCCACCGCCTCGAAGGTCAGCAGGCACTGGATCGGCGGGATGTGCTGCAGGGCCATGCGCGCCCGAAGCTCCGCTCTCAGTCCGCGAAGAAGCTGACGGGCAGGCCGGGCGTGTCGACCCGCGTCGAGATCACCGTGCCCGAGGCGGGCCGCTGCGCGATCTCGGCGGCGGGCCTGCCCTTGCGGCCGCTGGTGACGAACAGCGTCTTCAGGTCGTCGCCGCCGAAGCAGGGCATGGTCGGGCACTGCACGGGCACGGGCACCGAGGCGACGATCTCGCCAGTGGGCGCGAAGCGCAGCAGCTGTGCGCCTTCGAACATCGCCACCCAGTAGTGGCCCTGTGCGTCGACGGTGGCGCCGTCGGGGCGGCCCTGGTAGCCCAGCGGCGCATCGACGGTCCAGCCCTCGGGCTTGGCGTCGAACTGGTGGAACACGCGGGCGTGCGAGAGCGAATTGGCCTCGGCGTCCCAGTCCCATGCGCAGACCACGTGCGCGGCGGTGTCGGCCCAGTAGAGGGTGCGCGCGTCGGGCGAGAAGGCCAGGCCGTTGGCGGTGGTGGACTCGTTGGCCATCTGCGTGAGCGTGGGCGAGACATCGGTGTCGGGGCGCGCGTCGAAGCAGTAGAGCGCGGCGTTGGCGCGGTCTTTCGCCTCGTTGAGCGAACCGCCCCAGAAGCGGCCCAGCGGGTCGCACTTGCCGTCGTTGAAGCGCATGGTGCGCACGTCGTGCTCCACGCGCGCCATCGCGACCAGCTCGCCACCCCATTCGCGGGCGCGGTAGATGCCGTCGCGCAGCGCGATCACGAGGCCGCCGCTGCGCGCGGGCGCCATGCAGCCGGGCTCGGTGGGCAGGGGCCAGCGCTCGACCTTCGCGCCCGGCGATCCGATCTCGCCGCGCGTGCGCAGCACGGCACGGCCGGGAATGTCGAGCCAGTAGAGCGATCGTTCTTCGGGATGCCAGAACGGCGATTCGCCGAGCTCGCAGAGGCTGTCTTCGATGGAGGTCCACATGGTGGCGAGATTTTGCTCCCGCCCGCCGGGGCCCCGGACAAAAAAAAGCCCGCTGGCGCCGGAGCGCTCGCGGGCTGAACATCCAAAGGAGACCTCGCTTGAAAAACTCGTTACGAAGAATTCTTCTTCTTGTGGGTGGTGGTCATTCATTCGATGGCGGGGGCTGCCCGAAGGCAGGTCCCGCCAAGGGAGAAGATCAGCGGTTGTAGGCGGTTTCGCCGTGGGAAGAGATGTCGAGGCCTTCGCGCTCTTCTTCTTCCGACACACGCAGGCCGAGGGTCAGGTCGGCGATCTTGTAGGCGATGAAGGCCACGACGCCAGACCACACGATCGTGAGCAGCACGCTCTTGATCTGGATCCAGACCTGTGCACCCATCGCGAAGGTGTCGGGGGTCGCGCCGCCGGTGCCGCCCAGGCCCTTGGCAGCGAACACGCCGGTCAGGATGGCACCCAGGATACCGCCCACGCCGTGGACGCCGAACACGTCGAACGCGTCGTCGGCACCGAGCATGCGCTTCAGGCCGCCCACACCCCACAGGCAGATCAGGCCGGCCAGCAGGCCCAGCACGATCGAACCCATCGGGCCGACGAAGCCGGCGGCGGGCGTGACGGCCACCAGGCCGGCGACGGCACCGGATGCTGCACCCAGCATCGAGGCCTTGCCCTTGTGCAGGCTCTCGCCCAGGATCCACGACAGGGCCGCGGCGGCGGTGGCGAGCACCGTGTTCACGAAGGCCAGGCCGGCGACGGCGTTGGCAGCACCGGCCGAGCCGGCGTTGAAGCCGAACCAGCCGACCCACAGCAGCGAAGCGCCGACCATGGTGAGCGTGAGCGAGTGAGGCGTGAAGGCTTCCTTGCCGTAGCCGACGCGCTTGCCGACCATGTAGGCGCCGACCAGGCCGGCCACACCGGCGTTGATGTGCACCACGGTGCCGCCGGCGAAGTCCAGCGCGCCGTCCTTGCCCAGCAGGCCGCCGCCCCACACGATGTGGGCGATCGGCACGTAGCTGAAGGTGAACCACAGCACCGAGAACAGCAGCACGGCCGAGAACTTGGCGCGTTCCGCGAAGGCGCCGACGATCAGCGCCACGGTGATGGCCGCGAAGGTGCCCTGGAAGGCGACGAACACGTATTCGGGAATCGTGGTCAGCGCGCCGAAGGTCTCCTGCGTGATGCCCTTCATGAAGATCTTGTCGAATCCTCCGAAGAAGTTGCCGTCACCCGAGAAGGCCAGGCTGTAGCCGTAGACGGCCCACAGGATGCTGATCAGCGAGAAGATCACGAAGACCTGCATCAGCACCGACAGCATGTTCTTCGAGCGGCCCAGGCCGCCATAGAACAGCGCGAGGCCGGGGATGGTCATCAGGATCACGAGAAGGGTCGAAGTCAGCATCCAGGCGGTGTCGCCGGAGTCGATCTTCGGAGCGGGGGCCGCGGGCGCGGCGGCGGGAGCAGCATCGGCGGCGGCCGGAGCTGCCGCTGCGGGCGCCGCAGCCGGAGCGGGCGCGGCGGCAGCGGGTGCCGACGCGGCCGGAGCCTCGGCCGTTGCCGCGGCGGGAGTCTGCGCGAAGCCGGTGGTACCGGCGGCCAGCACGCTCAAACCGAGCGCAAGAGAGACAAGCAGTTTTTTCATAGTCGTTGTTCTTTCGGGCCAGGACTCGATCAGAGGGCTTCGCGGCCCGTTTCGCCGGTGCGGATGCGAACGACCTGTTCGAGGTTGTAGACGAAGATCTTGCCGTCGCCGATCTTGCCGGTGCGTGCAGCGCCTTCCACCGCCTCGATCACGCGATCGACGAGGTCGTCGGAGACGGCCGCTTCGATCTTGACCTTGGGCAGGAAGTCGACCACGTATTCAGCGCCGCGGTAGAGCTCCGTGTGGCCCTTCTGGCGGCCGAAACCCTTCACCTCGGTGACGGTGATCCCCTGCACGCCGATGGCCGACAGCGCTTCGCGCACTTCGTCGAGCTTGAACGGTTTGATGATGGCTGTGACCAGCTTCATGAGTTTTCTCCTTCGGATGGAAATGAAGTGGCGCGGCAGCTTGGGCCGCGCCTCGTTGTAGTGCGGATTACAGCGTCTTCGTCAGCGTGACGATGAAGCGGGCCTTGTTCGGCGAGTAGTAGGTCGTGCCGAAGGTGCCGAAGCCGTAGTCGACGCCCGGGTTGCTCACCGCGAGGTACGAGTTCTTCTTGTTGGCGCCCTGCACCGAGCCGGTCAGCGACAGGCCGTTGCCGAAGTCGTAGCTCGCGCCGATGTTGTAGTCGACGTAGCTCTTGTAGCCCAGGCTGCGGATGTCGCTGGACATGTTGGTGAAGCCCACGGCTGCCTTGAGCGTGACCTTGGGCACGATCTCCTTGCTGTACGACAGGTTCAGGTAGCCGGTGTTCGTGCCCTTCAGGCCCGAGCCGGCCTTGTTGCCGGCGTAGCCGAAGTAGTCCTTCGACACGGTGTGCGAGTACTTGGCGGTGAAGGAGCCGAAGCTGTCGTTCGCGTAGGTGGCGCCGACGTACAGCTCGGTGGTGTTGCCGGCGGAGTTGCCCGGGTAGATGTAGGTGAGCGCACCCACGTCCATGTCCAGCGGGCCGGCCTTGAACTTGTAGCCGCCGTAGACGTCCATCTCGATGCTGTTGCCCTTGAGCCAGTTGACGCTGGAGTTCCAGTTGCCCACGTAGAAGCCGCTGTCGCCGAAGGCGTAGTCCAGGCCGCCCTGGATCGCGGGCTTGAAGCCCTTGGTCTTGGCGTAGTCGTTCTTGCCGATCATGTCCTGGTCCTGGCCACGGAACTTGTAGTTCGTGGTGATCGACACATTGCCCGTGAGGTTCGGAGCGGGAGCCGCAGCCGGTGCTGCTGCGGCGTCGGTCGTTGCAGTCTGCGCCAGGGCCGCGCCGGACGCGGTCAATGCGGTGGCCAGAACGATCAGCGCCTGGGCGGCGGTACGGTGCGTCATCAGGGAACTCCTCGAAGGTGTGTTGTGGGACCGAGGGGCTCAAAGCAGGGAGCGTGCCAAAGTGCACGAATCCCGGCCCTCGCAGCCCTCGCCCCGCCGCGGTTGAGAGCCAAATCGTTACAACCCCTGTTGCGAGTGGTTGCAGATGCACGGTGCGCCGCACCACCGCGGGAATGCCCAAAAAGTGCGCACCATCTTGGGGAGAGGGAGAAAAATGGGACTGTCTTTGGTGCAAAGCCGCGCCTTGCTGGGTCTTGAAGCGGCCAGTGTCACGGTAGAGGTGCATCTTGCGAACGGCCTGCCGAGCTTCACGCTAGTCGGCCTGGTCGAAACGGAGGTCAAGGAGGCGCGCGAGCGGGTGCGCTCGGCGCTTCAGAACGCGGGGCTGGAATTCCCCAACAACAAGCGCATCACGGTCAACCTGGCCCCGGCCGACCTGCCGAAGGATTCCGGACGCTTCGACCTGCCCATCGCCCTGGGCATCCTCGCGGCCAGCGGCCAGATCGACAACGCGAAGCTCGCCGGCCACGAATTCGCCGGGGAGCTCTCGCTGTCGGGCGAGCTCAGGCCCGTCCGCGGTGCGCTGGCCATGGCGCTGGCGCTGCACACGCGCGGCGTCGCGACGCGGCTGGTGCTGCCCCTGGAAAGTGCACAGGAGGCCGCGCTGGTCCCGGGCGGCGAGGTGTACGGCGCGAAGCACCTGCTGGACGTGGTGCGCCAGTTCGTGGCGACCGACGAGGAAGCCTCCCAGTTGCCCGACACCACGGACGACGGGTGGGCGCGCATCAACGCCGCGCCCGACACGAACCCGCCCCGCTACGCCGACCTCGCCGAAGTCAAGGGCCACACCGGCGTCAAGCGTGTGCTCGAGATCGCCGCGGCAGGCGGCCACAGCCTGCTGATGGTGGGCGAGCCGGGCTCGGGCAAGTCGATGCTCGCCCAGCGCTTCGCCGGCCTGCTGCCTGCGATGCACATCGACGAGGCGCTGGAAAGCGCCGCGGTGGCGAGCCTGGGCGGGCGCTTCGCGACCGAGCGCTGGCGCGTGAGGCCCACTTGTGCGCCGCACCACACTGCGAGCGCGGTGGCGCTGGTCGGAGGAGGCTCCCCGCCGCGCCCCGGAGAAATCTCGCGCGCGCACCACGGCGTCCTCTTCCTCGATGAGTTTCCCGAGTTCGCCCGATCCGCGCTCGAATCACTGCGCGAACCACTGGAGACCGGCACGATCACCATCGCCCGCGCCGCGCGGCGCGCCGAGTTCCCGGCGCGCTTCCAGCTCGTCGCGGCCATGAACCCCTGTCCCTGCGGCTATCTGGGCTCGTCATCGAGGCCCTGCCGCTGCACGCCGGAGCAGGTGTCGCGCTACCAGGGCAAGCTCAGCGGCCCGCTGCTCGACCGCATCGACCTGCACATCGAAGTGCCGCCGGTCTCGGCCCAGCTGCTGCTCGAAGCGCCCGCCGGCGAGCCGACCGACAGCATCCGAGAACGCGTCGTCGCCGCGCGCGAACGAGCAGTGCAGCGCCAGGGCCATGCCAACCAGTCGCTGCACGGCGCGGCCATCGACCGGCACGCGGCACTCGACGACGCGGCGCGCGCATTCATGTTCAACGCGGCGGCCAAGCTGGGCTGGTCCGCGCGCAGCACGCACCGGGCGCTGAAGGTGGCGCGGACGATTGCGGACCTGGCTGCGTCGGAGGCGGTGCAGGTGGGGCATCTGGCTGAAGCGGTGCAGTACCGGCGGGCGTTGCGCGGGGCCGCCTAGACGCCTAGAAGAAGGAAAAAGGAAGAAGAAGGAAAGGCTCACCGGCCCGGCCTTCAGCTCACCAGAGAATCGATCCACCGCGCCGCATAGGTCCCGCCCTGCTCGAAGTAGTGCGTGTGCGCGCCGATGCCCATGCACACGTCGTGCTCCGTTCCGCCCGGCGCCGCCGTGAAGGCCGGCGCCGGGTTCCACAGCGTCGCATGGCCGCCCACCGTGTCGATCGCCGGGGGCGGATCGCACCACAGCCAGCGGCCGACGTAGTCGCCGGTGGTGTACAGGTTGATCCAGCGGCTCGCGCCGACGTCGGAGGCGAGCGGGCCGCTGTTGCCCGGCGTCGTGGTCCGGCCCACCCATTCGTAGAGAAGAGGAAAGCGCGCCGCGTACAGCTGCCGCAGCGGGCAACCCGCCGTCAGCAGGTGGACCTTGCCCTGCAGTTGCGGCCACAGCCGCGTGACGCGATCGTCGATGCCGGCATCGGCCTGCCATTGCGCGCGGTGCTGCAGGTAGCGCAACAGTTCCGTGGAAATCACCGTGCCCTGGCTGTGCGCCACGATCACGATGCGGTCGTACTGCTGCGCCACGACGTGTTCGAGCAGAGCCACGTAGCGCGAGAAGATCCGCGCGCGCGGAATGGCCTGGCGCGGGAACTCGCGGAAATGGTTGTCCACGTCCAGCGCCACGTCGAGCGGCAGCCGCAGCCAGGGCACGTAGCGGGACAGCACGCCGCCGAAGGCCGAGAGCGCCGCGGCCGCGGTGGCGGCACTGAGCACCAGCGGCTTGAGCACGCTTTCCGACAACGGCCCGAACCATTCGATGTACGCGCCGCCGATCAGGTCCTTCGGCAGGATGCCGCAGCGCGCCAGCAGCAGCACCACGCCGACGATGGCGGCGACCACCACGCTGGTTGCCGCGAGCCCGGTGACGACGGCTTCGAGCCGGCGGTAGCCGCCGCTGAGCCAGCGCCCCAGGTTCTGCGCCGTGCCTACGCCGTTCCTGATTTCGGCGAGCACGCTGGGCACGAGCACCACGATCATGTAGAGCAGCAGCGCCAGCGTCAGGCCCGCGGCGAGCACGAAGGTCTCGGTGCTGCGGAGATAGCGCAGGTGCAGGAAGGTGGAGCCCTTGTCGAAGCAGCCCGAGGCCGCGTCGAAGATGAGCGGGCAATACGAAGTGCCCGCTGCGCCGAACTCCACCAGCGTGGTGAGCAGGGCCCAGATGGCCATCGAGAGCGCGACGAAGGAGGCCATCGACACCATCAGCCCCAGCCGCCCGGTCGCCACGCTGCCGCGCGCGGCATCGCCGTCGCGAGCCGCGATCTGGCCGAAGACGAACCACAGCAGGAAGGGCACGACTGCCGCGGCCCACCAGGCCACGATGCCCAGCAGCATGAATTCGAACGCGCGCATGCCGGCGCGCACCCAGTCGTGCAGGTCGAGCGGCTGCGTTCCGGGCACCAACGACTTCGCGATCAGGTGGCCCAGCAACAGCAGCGCGGTGGCCGCGAGGAAGATGAGCCCCACCGCGCGCACCGCCGGGAAGCGCGCAGCCGCCACTCGCAAGACGTAGTCGAACAGCAGCCCGAGCAGCGCCAGGCAGCCCAGGCCAACCACCCAGTGCGCCGGCACCCAGTGCAGCAGCGCCGTCGCGGCTATCGCGCAGGCTGCCGCAGCGAAGCGGTTCGCGGGCCGCGCGCCATGCCGGTAGCAGTACCACCACACCGCGAGCGCCGGCGCCGCCACGGCCAGTACCGTGCGCAACACGGCGGTGTGCGGCTGGGCCGCGCCCCAGGCGGCGATCAGCAGTCCGATCAGCAGCAGCTGCGAGAACAGGTTGGCCAGGAGGTTGGAAAAGGCCCAGTCCAGCCCTCGCTGCAGGTTCGCCAGCCATAGCCAGCGGCGCGGCGGCTTGCCGTCCGGCTGCCGCAGGCCGGCCCCGGCGCTCGCGCGGTCCACGGCGTCGCGTCCCAGCAGCGAGAGGCGGAACACGACGGTGAAGAGCTCGGTGACGATGCGCGGCAGCACGCCCGACAGCCGCGACAGGTCGGCCCAGTACATCTCGTGCACGTCCACGTGCTGCGGCGATGCGCCCGCGGCGGACGCGGTGCGGGTCATGCGGATGCGGGTGGCTTCGTAGGCCTCGTTGTCGGCGCCCTTCCACTTCGAGAGCAGGTAGTCGCTGAAGGCGATGCCCGCGTCGGCCGAGACCATGGCCCTTGGCGTGGGACCCTGCTCCCCGGCGCCGGCGGGCGCATCCGGCCGGCCATTGCCGACGATCCATTCATCGCGCACGAAGTCCGAGCGCAGCGATTGCTCGAAGGCCTTCCCTATCGAATCGGGTGCCTGCGCCGATGGCTGGACCCGCCGCGTCGAGCCCGGAGGCAGCGGCTTCGACGAGCGGTTGCCCGCCATCGCCTTCAGCGGCGGCACCGCCACGATGAAGCTGTCGCAGTCGCCATGGCTGTAACGGGCCTGCGGCGTGCCGGCATTCACCATCAGCGAGGCGATGGCGCGCGCGGTGTCCCCGGACTTCTGGTCCGCGACGCCATGGATGGCGATCACGGCCACGCGCTCCGAACGGCGCGCGGCGCCGGGCTCGGGCCGCTCTTCCTCTTTGCTGCTTGCTGTCGCGCTCATGGTCGTCCTCCTGCGCGCCGATGGCCGGCTGCGGTGACACCCACGGAAGGCGGACTGGCAGGAGAGAGAAAGAAAAGATCAAGCCGGCTTCGCGCGGGAGAGACGCATTCTTCGCGCGCGGACATGCGCCACGCCATCCCGCAAAAGCAGGATGCGGACTATGGCCAAAGCCCTGCCGAACTGCCTGACCCGGCTACTCGAGAACTCCGGCTACTTGAACTCGTGGCTCACCACAGGCGCCGACTTGCTGTCCTGCACCGTCACACGCTGCCGGTAAACCTCGAGGTCGCCGTTGCGCACCTCGATGTTGTAGATGCCCGGGCGCAGCGACAGCGATTTCAGCGGCGGGCTCACCCCGCGATCGGCACCGTCGACGAACACCTGGCCCCAGGGCCGGACGTTGAACACGATGCGGCCCATGCCCGGCGACGCCGTGGGCGTGGAAGCGGGTGCCGTGGCGCCGGGGGGTGCCCGGCGTCGCGCCCGCCACGGTCGTGGTGCCGGGCGGCTGCGTTCCGGGGGCGACGGGCACCGAGGGCGGCGAGACGCGATTGATCTCCGCGATGGCGGCCCGGGCCTCGCGCGCATGCAGCCCGCGACGGTAGCGGCGCAGGTAGGCCTCGTAGCCTTCGCGCGTGTTCTCGCTCTGCGCGAGGTTCCAGTCTTCCGCTTCGGCGGTGGCCAGCGCGGACTCGGGCGGCGCGGCTGGGGTAGCGGGCGTCGTGGGGGTGGCCGGCGGATTGACCGGAACGGTTTCCAGCGGCGTCAGGGGCCCGGCGGTGGTGCCGGTGCCGGTGGCAGCGGGCGCGCTGGCGGCCGCGGCAGGCGGCTGTGCGGCACCGCCCGCGACGGCGGGCGGCACGCCATCGGCGGCGGGAGGCGTCGGGGGCATCGCCGCCGGCGGCGCGGTGGTGCTCGACATCGGCTCGGCCGGGGGCGGTACCGGCACCGTCGCGATCTTGGTGGGCTCCTGCGGCTGCATGCCCGAGGTCAGGCGCAGGCCGATCCAGGCGCCGACGGCGACCAGCGCGATCAGCAGCACGCCCACCATGCCCCATGGCGGGCGCTTGGGCTTGGCCTTCTGCGCGGGCGCTGCCTTGCGAGCCTGGGGCTGCGCCTGGGCCTTGGCGCGGCTGCCCTGCCCTTCCTCTTCCTGAGCGGCACGCGGCGCGGGCGCGGGGGCCTGCGCACGCACGGGTTCGGGCGTGGCCACAGGCACCGGCTCCAGCGGCGCCGGCGCAGAGACCGGCGAAAACTGCTGCGGCGTCAGCTGCGGAGGCGGCGGCGTCGCCGACACGGGCGCGGCGGGAATGATCACCGTTGGCACGCCCATGCCGCTCACGTAGATGTCGCCCAGCTTCACCAGCCCGAGTTCGGCGGCGAAGGCCGCCACGGTCTGCGTGCGGTCCTTGCTGTGCACGGCCAGCGTGTGGTCGATGGCGGCGCAGAAGGCAGGGCTCAGGTCGTCGCGGCCCATGGACGACAGCGGCACGTAGGCGTCCTGCACGCTGCGCACCACGGCCGAAGGCGGCGGGTGGCCGGTGACGGCGCGATACAGCACCGCGCCCAGCGCGTACAGGTCGGTCCACGCGCCCTGCAGCAGGGTGTTGTCGTCGGCGTACTGCTCGATGGGCGAGTAGCCCGACTTCACCATCACCGCCACCTCGTCGACGAGGTCGGCGATCGACTTGCGCGCCGCGCCGAAGTCGAGCAGCACCGGCAGGTCGTCCTGCTGAATGAAGATGTTGTCGGGCGCGATGTCGCGGTGGAAGCACTGGCTGCGGTGCAGCGTCTCCAGTGCGCCGAGCAGCGGCCCCAGCATGCCCAGCAGCCATTGCTCGGTGATCCTGCCGGGCTCGTCTTCCGCGAGGCGGCGCAGCGTGCGGCCCTTGTAGAGCTGGATCGCCATGTAGGCGGTGGAATTCGCCTCCCAGAAGCGATGCACCCGCACCAGCGCCGGGTGGCTGAACTGCGCGAGCGTGCGCGCCTCGTTGATGAAGCTGCGCAGGCCCGCCTGGAAGGTGGCCGTGAGGCGCTCGGAACGCACGTGCACGCTGTTGTCGCCCACGCGGCGCGCGAGCATCGAGGGCATGTATTCCTTGATGGCCACCTCGCGCTGAAGCGAGTGGTCGTAGGCGCGGTAGACGATGCCGAAGCCGCCCTCGCCGATCACCTCGAGCAGCTCGAACTCGTCGAGCCGGTGGTTCACGCCCAGCGGATGCGGGCGCTCCTCCTGCGTATCGGCCGGCGGGCTCCCGATGCCGTGCGTCGTCGTCATGCTTCTTTTCCTCCTGCGGGACGAGCGCGCCCATGGCCCTCATGGCGCCCCCGGGTCAATCGGCCGACCTGGCTCTTCTTGTTCATGCCCATGGCACATGTCCCTGCGAAAACAACTTGGAAAACAGCGGCGTGTTGAGCCCGCCGCCATGGGCTGCCGTGCGCAACGGCGACCCGTCGGCCTGATTGGTCCACCAGTAGCTGGTGCTGCCGAAGGGGTCGAAGCACAGTGGAAGCTCCGGCCAGCCCAGTTGCTGCCTGGCGCTGGCGCCTCCGGCCGTAGGCCCGAGGATCGAAAGGATGTCGTCCGAGCCGCCGCTGGCGGTCTGGAAGCCGGCACGGCCCGCGGCCAGCACCTGGCTGTCGAACTGGTCGGGCGCCACACCGTGGCGGATGGCCTGCAGCATCGCGGTGCCGCACTGCCAGTACCACGCGGCCGAGCCCTCCAGCACCGACGGACGGTAGTTGCGCGCGGCCACCTGCAGCGTGATGCACACGGGGTAGTAGCGGCCCACGCGGTCGCAGCTCGGCGCGATGCAGCCGAACTGCACGGCGTCGACGCCCTGCGTGGCGGGGATCGCGAAGTTCCACACCGGTGCCACGGCGTAGTGGCGCGTCATCGCGTCGGGCCAGCGCTTGAAGCTGCCCAGGCCGTTCTGCATCCAGCGGTCCCACCAGGCCTGGAGTTCGCGCGGCATGCGGCGGTAGAGGAAGTCGCCGGCGGCCGGCAGCTTGCCGTACCAGCCGATCTGCTCGTCGACGGGCACCCAGGCCTGCGAGGGAATGCTGCTGTTCATTTCAGGACTTCCCAGGGCACGAGAAGCTGTTCATCTGCGACAGGCGCAGCGGGTTGTAGACGCTGTTGGCCGTGACCGCGAGCACCACCTTCTTGCCCTGCAGGTCGAAGCTGGCGTTGAAGGATTCGGGCGAGCTGCCGGCGGAGATGGAGGCCTTGTCGAACAGCCGGTGCAGCGCCCACGGACCTTCGGTCACGATGCCGCCGGCCGGCGTGCCGTTGGCGGTGGTCACCTGCAGGCGCACCTGGTTGCTGTTGCGCGGGCCAGGCCACTTGATGGTGCTGGGCGCCTGCGGGCCATGCGCGTAGCGTACCGTCTGGCCGTCGACGTCGAGCGTGAACTGCGTGAGCTGCGCGTCCATGTCCTCCGGCCGGATGTCGATGGTGAACGAGGGCGTGCGCCCGCCCGCCATGCCCGAGAAGAACACGTCGCGGATGGCCTGCGCCTTCTGGAACGAATCGAGATACGCCGAGCGCCCGGCGGCGCTGCCGTCCACGCCGCGCTTGAAGGCCCAGGGGTTGACCGAGGTGTCGACCTGCGTGATGAGGTTCTTCTGGAAGAAGTCGTCCATCATCCCGCCCGGCGCGAACAGCTGCGCGAAGTCGCCCGAGGCCACGTCGCGGTTGGAGCCGCGCGTGAACGGGTAGCGCCCCGCGATCGCCTGGTTGCAGAACGAGCCGATGCTCGCCGCCGCGCTCTGCCCGATGTTCTGCCGCGTCACCGCCGCCGCCTTCGACGACGCGGTGGCCGACAGGTCGTTCAGCATGCCCTGGAAGGGCACCGGCAGGCGCCCCGCCTCGGCCTGCACCTTGGTGACGGCGTCGCTGGTCGGCGGGATGTTGCCGCTGCGCAGCGCGGTGTCGGTGGCGGTGAGGAAGTTGTAGAGCTCGTTGATGAGCGCGGCCGTCGCGTCGATGGGCGCCTGGCCGCCCTGCTTGGGCGCGGTGACCATGCGGCGCAGCGGCTCGAAGTGGTTGTCCACCAGCGACTCGGGGCGGTCCAGGCGCGTGTTGCGGCGCTGGCTGCCGTCGGGCTGTCCGATGAGCTGCTCGATGCGCTCTCGCGTGCTCTGCACGCGGTTCTGCGCCTGGTCGAGCAGGCTGCGCGCGGCCTCGTCGTGGTTGCGCAGCAGGTCGGTCTCGCGCGCGGCGCCGCGGATGATGCGCGACATCGGCGACTCGGCGGTGGAAAGCACGCGCGTCATCTGGATGCTCTGCAGCAGCGAGCGGCTGTCGGCCAGGCGGATGTCGACGAGGTAGTCGTCCCACACCTTGATGTAGTCGGTGAGGTAGAGCCGGCGCACCTCGCGCAGCAGCAGCTCGCGCGAGGTGATGTCGGCGATGCCGGGCGCGCGGATCTGCAGCACCCAGCGGTCTTCCTGCTCGAGCGAGAGCGCGGTCTCGGCCATGCGCTTGTCGAAGATGTCCCAGTAGCCGCGGTAGGTGAAGAGTGTGGGAATGCCGTCGGTCAGCGGCCTGCCGCTCGCGCGCCGGATGACCAGCGCCGACTCGGCGCCGCCCGCCTCGGCGATGGTGAAGGCGTTGGGCGGACTGGTCTGCAGCAGGATGCGGCGCAGCCGCGCGTACGAGCGCTGCGCCAGCGGCACGCCGGCCAGGCGCTCGCGCGTCTGCGTGATGAGCCTGTCGTCCTTGGCGAAGGGCGAGGCCACCACGCGGCCGGCGAACAGCGCCTTCAAGTGCGACTCGAGGTTGGCACGCTGCTCGCGGGTGAGCGAGGCGCCGATCTTGCGATCGACGTCGGTGAGGAGCCACGCCTGCAGGAAGTCGGCGTCGTAGCGCTCGGCGTCGTACAGCATGAGGTAGGCCTTGAGCGCCTCGTAGCTGTATTCGGCGTCGTTCTTCGCGGCTTCGCGCAGCGACTGCTCCACGCGCTGCGCGGCCTGCGGCAGCAGCACGGTCTCGAGCGCGCGCTGGTAGACGCCGTCGGTGGCCGCCTGCAGCTTCTCGCCCTGGTAGAGGCCGAAGCGGTAGGAGGTGGGCGGATCGGCAATGTCGAAGTGGCTGGACTTCGGCAGGTCGCGCAGCTTGTCGAGCACGAGCAGCGAGCTGGCGATGTCGCCGCTGGTGTCGACCACCGTGGGCAGCTCGCCGCGCGCCGCGGCCTTGTTGAAGGCCTTGGCGTTGGCGTCGACTTCGGCCACGTAGTCCTTGTTGTTGCGCCAGCTGTTCACGCAGGCGCCCAGGAACAGCACCAGCAGCACGCCGATCACGCTGTAGCCCGCGATGTCGATGGCCCGCTTGCGGCGGTACCAGCGCAGGTTGGTGCCGGCCACGCCCGCGTCGCGGAAGATCACCTGCTGCAGCAGCTCCTTCAGGAAGTAGCTCTTGCCCGGGCCCGGCGGCGGCGCCGGCGGCGCGTTGACCTGCAGGTAGCGCTTGATGGCGCCCATCACGCGGTCGAAGGCCGTGCCTTCCTGCGTGCCGCTGGTGAAGTACACGCCGCGCAGCATCGACGCGGCCTCGAACTTCGACGGATTGAACACGTCGGCCAGGAAGGTGCCGAGGATGTCCTCGAAGCTCGCGAACTGCTGCGGCAGCAGGTAGGCCTGCGCGCGGCGCATCGGATCGGACTCGGCCGCCAGCAGCTCGGGCAGGCGCTCGTCCAGGCGCTGATGCAGCAGCTTGTATTCCTGGTGGAAGCGCTCGCGCAGGTCGCCGCCCACGGGCGCAGCCGCGCCCTTGCCGGCCTTCTTGTTCGTCGGGTTGCCCTGGATCGGGAAAGTGAAGCCCCACACCTGCTGCCGCTCGGTGCGGCCCAGCGAGCCGAAGTACTCGTTGAAGCCGGCCAGCAGGTCGGTCTTGGTGACGAGCACGTACACCGGGAAGTCGATGCCCAGGTCGTTGCGCAGCTCCAGCAGCCGCTTGCGCAGCGCCATCGCGTGGCGCGCGCGCTGGGCGTCGTCGGCCAGCGGCAGGTCGGCAATGCTGATGGTGAGGATCGCGCCGTTGATCGGCTGGCGCGGGCGGAACTTCTTCAGGAGCTCGATGAAGCCTTTCCACTCGCTCTCGTCGGTTTCGCGGTTGCTCTCGTGCGTGGTGTAGCGCCCGGCCGTGTCGATCAGCACCGCCTCGTTGGTGAACCACCAGTCGCAGTTGCGCGTGCCGCCGATGCCGCGCACCGCCGCCTTGCCGAGCTGGTCGGCCAGCGGGAAGTCGAGGTCGGAATTGACCAGCGCGGTCGTCTTGCCCGAGCCCGGAGCGCCGATGAAGATGTACCAGGGCAGCTGGTAGAGATACTGCCGGTCGAACAGCGAGAAGCGGCTCGCGGGCTTGCCGTCGGCATCCGCGCCGAAGCGCATGTTCTTCAGGATGTTGGTGGCGTCGGCAAAGCCGCTCTGCAGCTCCTTGATCTCGGGCGCGTCCTCGGGCTTGGCCTCCTTCTCGCTCTTGGTCGGCGTGCGCAGCTGGTTGAGCAGCTGCGCGTTGAGCCGGCGCTCGCGCCACTTGCGGTAGATGACGCGCACGATCCAGATCGCGAACATCAGCACGATGACCACGATGCGCACGATCTCGTCCTCGAGCGGGCGATAGCGGCCCACCGCGATGGCCGGGCCGATCACCCAGATCAGGAAGGCGAGCGCCACCAGGCCCAGAAAGACCCAGAGGTCGCGGCTGATGAGAAAACGGAAGATGGCGCGCAGCATCAGCGGTTGCCTCCGGGCTGACGTGCGGGAGCAGGTGCGACCGGCGCGGCGGCGGCCACGGGCGCGGTTGAGCCCGGCGCCACCAGCAGCGTCACTTCGACGCGTCGGTTGCGCGCGCGATTGGCCGGGGAGTCGTTGGGCACGAGCGGGTCGGCGTCACCGCGGCCTTCGGCGCGCAGGCGCTCCGGCCGCGCAATGCGCGCTGCGATCATCTTCTTCACCGCGTCGGCGCGGGCCTGGGAGAGTTGCCAATTGGAGGGAAAGCGCACGCTGCGGATCGGCTGGTCGTCGCTGAAGCCGCTGACCAGCACGTTGCCTTCGACGGAATTGAGCGCGTCGGCCACGCGCACGAGCACCGGCGCATAGCGGTCGAGCACGCGGTCGGAGCCCGAGGCGAAGAGGCCGTCGCCGCGCAGCACCACGACACTGCGATCGGCCTCGTCGCGCACGGTCAGCAGGCCTTCACGGATCTCGGGCTCGAGGAAACGCTGCAGGCGAGGCACCGGCGCCGGCATGACGACCGCGCGCTCGGCCTGCGGCAGGCGCACCGCGTTGACGGCCGCGAAGGCGCCGTCGGAATGGCCCGCGAGATTGAAGGTGAGGAACGCGAACACGGCCACGAGCAGCACCGCCGCCACCGCACCCACCGCCCACACGGGCAGCCAGTTGCGCGCGCGGCGCACCGGCGCGCTGCCGTCCTGCCAGTGCGGCGACAGCGGCACCGGGATCTCGCCGCGTGCCTGCCGGATGATCTGCAGCAGCCGCTGCTTGAGCGTCTCCAGCTGCGAACGGCCGTTGTCGATGACGCGGAAGCGCCCTTCGAAGCCCATCGCCAGGCAGAAGTAGATGAGTTCGATCAGGTGCAGGTGCTGCTGCGGGTTCTGCACCAGGCGCGACAGGAGCTGGAAGAACTTCTCCCCGCCCCAGGTCTCGTTGTGGAACATCACCAGCAGGCTCTGCGACGACCAGATGCTGCCGCCCCAGGGCGTGAGCGCCGCGGCCTCGTCGACCGCGGTGCACAGGCAGTAGCGCGCTCCGATGATCACCTCGGGCGCAATGCCCGCCTGCTGCGCGCGCGTCTCGAAACGGCGGACCTCGTCGACCAGATGCTCGCGCAACTGAGAAGGCGCGGGATGGTGGCCGGTGGCGCGGATCTGCGGGATCAGGTCGAGCAGCGGATTCGGCCGCGGCCACCAGCGGGTTGTTGCCGGCCAGCGCCGTGTCGCCCGCATGCGGACGCCGCGCGTCATGCCATGCGGTGAAGGAGTCGGGTTGCGCACCGAGTCCGCGCTGTGCCGCGGGCATGCCGCCCGCATCGGCGTTGCCGCCACCCGGATTCGGCGGCACGAAGCCTCCCGGGCCGACGGCCATGTCGTTGACACCGTTCATAGAGTCCCTCACGGACGGATGGCCCAGAACTCCATGGCCAGACCGGGAAAGTCACCGGCCAGGTGCATTGCCACGCCGCCCGATTTCTCGAGCTGGCGCCACATGTCGCCGCTCTTGTCGAGTTCGAAGTAGTGATAGCCCGCGTTGTACGGAATCTGCCGCGGCGCAACCGGCAGCGGACGCACCACCACGCCCGGCAGCTGCAGCTGCACGAGGTCGCGGATGCGCTCGACCGAGCCGATCTTCACCTGCGTGGGGAAGCGCTGCTGGATGGCGTCGGCCGGCAGGTCGGCATGCACCGCGAGCACGAAGCCGGCGTTGCGCACCAGCACCGGGTCGGGCATGCGGCCCACGCGCACGCCGTGGCTGCGCTCCTCCAGCTCGATGGCGATCGCGCTCTGCTCGAGCACGGCCGACAGCGAGCGCCGAAGCTCTTCGAGCAGCGGACGGATGCATTCGTTGAGGTTGTCGTGGTCGTAGATCGGCCACAGCACCGGCCGGCGCGTGGGCGAGGTGTGCGTGGCCAGGTGGCAGGCCAGCTTGAGCCAGTCGACGAAGAGTTCCTCGGGGTGGACCTGTACGGCCTGCTGCGCATGCCAGGTGAGCGCGAGATAGCGGTTGACCAGTTCGAGCAGCAGGAAGTCGGAGACCTCGCTCACGCCGCCGCGCCCCGGTTGCGAGAGGCGCGAGGCCAGAGCTTCGGAGCGCTGCGTGAGCAGGCCGTGCAGCTCCGCGATCATGCTGCGCAGCATGGCGTGCGCGGAAGCATCGAGCACCGGCGGAATGTAGTTGGCGTCCACCACCAGCTTGTGGTCGGTGCGCCGTTCGATCACGCGAACCGCGCCAATCGCCTGCCATTCGGCGGTAAGGGAAGAAGCGCGCGCGAGCCGCAGGCGCGGCGCGGCGAGCTGCAGCACTGCCGGACCGAGCGCGACGGCATTGCCGTCGTTCACTTCGCGCTCGATCACGCCAAAGCGCGCGGCGGAGCCTTCGTCTTCCGAGAAGATGACCTCCTCGCTGCCGGGCCTGCGCAACGGGAGCGCGAGAACGATGAGTTCGTCGGTGAGATCGCTCGGTACTTCATAAGGAAGCGGTGCGTCTTCCGCGCCGAACGAGAAGGGCGTGCCGTCGGGCATCACGCCCGCGCCGCCGAGCAGCGACACGCGGCCCAGGGCATACGCGTCGCGGTCGATGTCCAGGTGCAGCCAGCCCCAGTAGGCACCCTGCAGGCCCGCGGTGCGCCGGGTCACGTACTGCTCGACATAGCGTTCCATTTGCTGGAAGTGCTGGGGGCGCAGGTACATGCCCTCGGACCACACAACGCGATTCGCCAATGCCTGCGGATGGGCGCCGTTCTTTGCAGCGCCCGAATTGCGAACTGTCACCAAAAAGACCTCCTGGGGAGTGCTCACGCCGAAGCGGGAGATGCGCTGATTAGCGGCCTCCCGGTCCACTTGTTTTGCTCTCGATGCTACACGTCGCGTCTTACGTTTTGCACCGCATTTCGCTTATGAATTTTTCGCACTTTGGTACTAGTCATTGAGTACCTTCAGTGCAAAGTTAACGACTTGGTAGCAGCTCTATGCCCGTCTTGCGCACGACGACCTGCACGGCCTGCTCGCTGGGCGAGAACTGCCACACCTTGTACAGGTTCGTCTGCTTGGGTTCCTTCAGCGGCAGCACGATGCGCCAGCGAGCGGCCTCCAGCTTGCGATAGCCCGCGATGATGCCGATGGCGCGCGAGTCGAGACCGGCCTCGCGCTTGAACACGCGCTCCTCGCCGCTGCGCATGATGGCCTGGTCGGCATTGACCAGTTCGGTGCTCAGCGTCTCTCTGTCACGGTCCTGTAATGCAAAGTAGTCCGCCGTCTCGAAGTTGCCGGAAGATTTCAATTCGAAGACCTTGACGAGGATGGGAGCGGCCTGCCCCCGGCCGTCGGGATTGACGCCTTCGTCGATCCTGATGGTGACGGCGTAGGGCGTGGGCATGGACTTGGCCGTCGATGCGCATCCGCTGATGAGGCCCGCCCACAACGGTGTGGTTGCGAGTGCGCCTTGTAGCAAGCTTCGTCGATGCATTGGAATCTCCCGGGGTTCGCGGCTTATATTATCGAAGTCATGCGCCCTTACGATGGCGCATCGCGTGCATGCCGTGTCGCGATCAAGCGGCACACCGTTCCAAGCATTGCCTTTTCATTGCTTCTGCAAGGTAGGAGAGAAGATTGAAGTCATGTCTGCCTGCTCTGGCGTTCGCTCTTTTGGTCGTCGCCGGTTGCACGACCACCCCGCCGCCGGAGCCAGCGCCCCAACCCGAACGACTGAGCCAGCAAGTGGCGCGCACCACGCTCGAGAAGGCGCAGCAAGCGTATGACGAAGGCGACTATGCCAAGGCCCTCAGCACGCTCAAGAGCGGCGGCGTGTCGGTGTTCGAGGCCGCGGAGCCTTCCACGCGCCTCGACGCGATGAAGCTCGAGGCCTTCAGCTACTGCGTGGCCAACCAGATCCCCGAGTGCCGCCTGCAGTTCCGCAAGATCCTCGATGCGTTCCCGACCTTCGAGCTCAACGTGGCGGAGCGCAAGCATCCGGTGTGGGGCCCCGCGTTCGAGGCCGCCAAGCGAATGAAGCGTTGATGAAGAGCATCGCGGCCGCACGGGCGCCGCGGCGCGGGAAGACCAACACGGAGAAGCCATGCGTTGGACAGTGATCGAACACGCGGGCAGGCCGGTGGCCACGGGCCCTTCGGCATTGCTTGCCGCTCCCGGAGGAACGATCGGACGCAGCCCCGACAACAACCTCGTGCTGCCCGACGAGCAGCGCCAGATCTCGCGCCTGCAGGCCACCGTGCGCTATGACGACGACGGCGTGGCGGTGCTGCGCAACATGAGCGCCGTGCTGCCGATCAGCGTGAACGGACGCCCGCTCGCGCACGAGCAGGAAGCGCGCGTGGCCGATGGCGACCGCGTGGCGATCGGCAGCTATGTGCTGGAAGCTTCGAGCGCATTGCGCGCCGCGCCGACGGCCGCACCGCCGATGGCCGCGATGCCCGTGCACGCGCCTCCTCCTGCCTTTGCACCCGAACCCGTACCTTCGCCAGCGCCCGTGCAGTTCGCACCGCCGCCGGTGGCCGCGCCGATGTCGGCCAGCCCCATCGATGCGCTGCTGCCTTCCTCCGGCTCGTCCGACGTGTTCTCCGACCTGTTCGGTGAAGGCGCGCTACCCATCGGCGATACGCAACCCACGGTCGCGATGCCATCGCCTCGGCAGGCAACGCCGCCGATGCCGCCACCGACGGCATTCGTGCCGGCGCCATCGCCGGCATCGACACCGACGCCAGGACCGAAAGAAGCCTTCGGCTCGCCCTTCCCCCTCCAGCAGCAGTACCAGCAGCCGCCAGCACCTCCTGCGGTGCAGCCGCAGCAGAAGCCGGGTCCGGGCACGGCCTCGTCGCAGATGCCTTCCGCCGCGGACTGGGACGCCATCCTCGCCAACGCGCCGCGCCGCGTCGACACCACGCCCGAGCCGATGCCCGATCCGATGGCGCACGAGCCCTTCGAGCTGCCCTCGCAGGCGCGCCGCAACCCGGTCGACCCGCTCGCCGAGCTGAACCCCGGCGCCGCCAACGACATGTCGGACATGACGCTGAAGCGCGGTGTCGACCCGCTGTCCTTCTTTGCCTCCGACGAGAGCGCGCATTCGCCTCTCTCCGACCCGCGCCCCACGGCGCTGGCGCACACCGATCCGCTGCTGCCTGGCGACACGCATCCGGCGGTCGACCTGCTGCAGAGCAACAGGCCGGCGGTGCAGGGGTACAGCCACTCGAACCATGCGCACGAAGTGGCGGCGCAGTTCCGCCCGCCGACTCCGGTGGCGGTGCCTGCACCTGCACCTGCGCCCGCACCTGCGCCTGTCGTCGAGCCGCCGAGAGCAGAGGCACCGCCTCCGCCCGCGCCGGTTCCTCCGCCTCCTCCCCCGCCGCCCCCTCCTCCTGCGCCGCCGCCCGCGCCCGAGCCGCCCCCCGTTGCAGCAGCGCCCGTCGCATCGACCGCACCGACGACGGCAGCAGCAGCACCGACCGCAACGCAGCCCGACACAGCGGCAATCGCACCCTCATCGTCGTCAGCGGAAGCCCTCTTCAGGGCCTTCCTCGAAGGCGCCGGCGTGCCCGAAGTCGCCGGCCAGCAGCCGATGGACATCGAGGCCATGCAGCGGCTCGGCCGCATCATGCGTGCCTTCACCGACGGCACCATCGAGCTGCTGTCCTCGCGCGCCATGCTCAAGCGCGAAGTGCGCGCCGAGATCACGATGATCGTGGACGAGGAGAACAACCCGTTCAAGATCCTGCCCAATGGCCGCGCCGTGCTGATGCAGATGTTCGGCGCGCGCATGCCCGGCTTCCTGCCGCCCGAGGCCGCCGTGCACGACGCGCTCGGCGACCTGCAGTCGCACCAGCTCGGCATGGTCGCCGGCATGCGCGCCGCGCTGCTCACGCTGCTCAAGCGCTTCGACCCCGCCGCGCTCAGCCGCGAGACTCCGCACGACGGAAGCCTGGGCGAGAAGCTGCTGCCCGGCGGCCGCGAAGCCCGCCTGTGGCGCCAGCTGCAGCAGCTGCACACCGAGACCACGGCGGCCGTCGAGGACGACTTCCAGGCCGTCTTCGGCCGCGCGTTCCAGCAGGCCTACGACAAGGAGATGGAACGGCTGAAGGAGGCGCGCCGTGCTTGAAGCCACACGCTCTTCCTCTTCATTCGCGGTCCCGATCTCGACCTCGCAGTTCTCCTGCGTCGGCGAACGCAGCGGCAACCAGGACGCCATCGGCTACCACCTCGACGAGCGCAACGGCTGCTTCGTGGTGAGCGACGGCGTGGGCGGCAACGCAGGCGGCGAACTGGCTTCGCGCATCGCGGTCGACACCGCCCTCGATGCCTTCGTGGACGCTCCTTCGCTGGCCGCCGACAACATCCAGCGCTGCGTGAAGGCGGCGAACGACGCCATCCTCGCGAAGCAGCGCGAACTGACCGAGCAGAGCCGCATGAGCGCGACCTTCGTGTCGCTGTTCGTCGACCGCATCACCAACCAGGCCTGCTGGGCGCATGTGGGCGACAGCCGCCTCTACTGGTTCCGCCGCGGTGCGCTGATGCAGCGCACGGAGGATCACAGCCTGTCGGAGCGATCCGGCGATGCGGCTGCGAGTCACCAGAACGGCGGCGAGCGGCTGGTGAAGACCAACCTGCTGTACCGCGCACTCGGTGCGCGTGCGACGGCCGAAGCCACGATCACCGCGCCGCAGCGCCTGGCCGATGGCGATGCCTTCCTGCTTTGCACTGACGGGTTGTGGCAGCTGATCTCTCAGCAGGTGATGGAACGTTCGCTGCAGCTGGCCGACAGCGCGGAAGAGTGGCTGGCGCTGATCCGGCGCGCGGCTGAAGCCAAGGCCGATGATTCGCAGGACAACTACTCGGCGCTAGCGGTGTGGGTGGGGTTTCCGCAGCAGGTGACGCTGGCGGGTGCTCCCAGGGCGGCGTGAGCTTCGCCCGCCCTTCCTGCTTCTTCTCTTTTTCTTCTCTTTTCTTCTCTCGCTCTCAGGCCATCAGCACGAGGATCTTGGGCTGGCTCGGCACAATCCGCATGCCCATCGTGTTGCCGCGGTTCTGCCGTGTCATGCTCGTCAGGCGCGTCTGCGGCGATCCCTTGACGAGCATCGTGAACGCGCCCAGCGTGTGCTGCGATTCGCCCATCACGCTCTGAACCGCCACCCCGAGGCCGATACCCGCGTTGTCGCCGTTGGTGATGGGCGTGCGCGTCGCCAGGTTGTGCGCAGGCGTGCACAGATAGAGGATGTTCCAGGCCTTGGGGATCGCGGTGGGGCCGAGCGCGAAGTTCGGGTAGGGGATCGGGATGGCCGGCGACTTGCAGACGTCCGGAAAGGCGAGATCCACGCCCATGAGCTGGCAATTGGCAAACATTCGATGTCTCCTTCGTATATCGAGAATTTCACATCGGCGATTCAGCCCGATTCAGCCCATGTGAATCTGGCTGGCGTCGGTCTTGATCAGGTCTTGCGCCGTGACGACCGTATTCTTCCCGTGCAGGCGCGCCATTTCCTCGGCGTGATAGTCGATGTGGCCGGCACGCACCTGGTCGATGCCGTCGGTCATGCGGAATGCGGTCTTGCTCAGGTGCACGAGGCGGTCGACGATCGCCTCGTACACCCTTCCGATCACGCGGATACCGAGTGCCGTGACCTGGACTTCTTCGCCCCGGTACGCGAGCTGGCTCACGCTGCAATCGGCCGCGGCGGCGTCGATCTCGAGTTTTTCGGAAGCCATGCGCAGGCTCGTACCGCCCTTGAGCGACAGCTCCGCCGCGCTCTCGACGCGCACCGAGCCGCGCTCCGAGGCCAGCGTGAGATCGCCGCTCACATCCAGGCGCGAGGTGTTTGCGTCGGCCTGCTCGGCGACTGCCGTGAGGTAGAGGCGGTTCGCGTCAGGACCGCTCACGAGCACGAGGTCGCCGATCTCGGGACGCAGCAGGCAGCTCGCGGCGCGCTGGCAGCGCAGCAGGCGGCCGTCGCTGTCGACGCTGTAGAGGCCGCCGGGCAGCACCGAGGTGACGGTTCCCAGCGCATTGACGACGCCCTCCGCACCCGCACCTGTTCCTGTCCGGGGCGCTGAAGAGCCGGACTGCCCGGTTGGCGGTGATCTCAGGGACGTGGCATTCATGGGGTACCTCGATGTCCTTTTCAGCTGCTGGATCGATGCGCCGAGAACTCCTCGGCAGCGAACAGGTCGGGATCGTTCGGCAGCAGCCCGACGCGGTCCGAAAAACGCGCGCCCTCGGTCTGCGCGCGGTGCATCTTCGTGCGCATGAATGCGGCACGCCGGAAATCGGCATCGTGCAGGTCTGCATACGAGAAGTCGGCATAGGTCAGGCCCGTGTCCGCGAAGCTGGCCGCGCCGCAGCGCGCGCGATGGAACACGCACTGCTCGAGATTGGCGCCGGAGAAGTCCGCGCCCTCCAGCTCGGCATCGATCCAGATGCTCTGCGTGAACACGCCACCGGCACAGGGCACGCCTTTCATGTGCGCCTGCGGAAACAGGCATTGCGGCGCCTGCACGCGCCGCAGGTTGCCGCCTTCGAGCTGTGCGCCCTTGAAGTTGCAGGCAGCCAGCGTCGCGCCTTCGAAGTCGCAGTCGCGCAGGTCGGCGTCGGCGAACTGGCAATTCTGGAAGGACTGTCCGCGAAAGACCTGCCCCGACAGGTTGGACTCCACGAAGATCGTCTTGTCGTAGCTGCAGCCGCTGAAGACGGCCGAACGCAGGTCCGTCTGATAGAAGGTCGCGCTAACCCGAACGCGAGAGAAGTCCGCCCGGCGCAGCTTGCAGCTGCTGAAGCTGATTTTCTCGACGCTCATGCCGGCGAACGATGCGTCGTCGAGCATGCAGCTGTCGAAGATGGCGCGCCCCAGATCGGCGCCCGAGAAATCCGCGCCGGAGAGGTTGCATGTCTCGAACATGACGCCATCGAGCTTCGTGCCCGGCATGCGCACCGCCGGTGCTTCGCATCGGGTGAAAACGCACTCGCCGACGGCCGCGGAGCTCAGGTTCGAGCCGGCAAGAACGCATCGGTCGAAGACACTGCCTCCGAGATTCGCACCGGAGAAGTCGGCGCCGCTGAAATCACACTCCGAGAACATCCCGCCCGCGAGATCGAAGCCGCGAAAGTCGATCCCGCGCAACTGCTTTTCGCGCACTTCGTCACCGCGCTTGACCATCGACTGGATTCGTGTGGGCGTCATGGCGCGTCCGGCTCCGGCGTGCGCTTGGGCAGCGTCTTGACCTGCACGACATAGGTTTCGTCGAAGCGCGTGTGGGGGTCGATCAGGCATTGACCCAGGTCGGCCTGGAACAGGTTTGCCCGATGGAAGTTGGCCGACGAGAGCAGGGCTTTCTGGAGATTGGCGCCGATCAGATTTGCACCGGACAGCGATGCCCCCGTGAGATCGGTGCGCACGAAGCTCGAGTTCCGCGCATCGGCGTTCTCCAGCACCGAATTGCGCATCGAGGCATTGGAGAAGTCGGTGTTGTCCATTCGCGCGCCGGTGAAATCCGCCGCATCTAGAACGGCATCACGCAGGTTGCAGTCGATCAGCACCGCCCGCCGGAAGCCCGCACCGCCCAGCTTGCTCGCACCGACGAAACAGGTGCTCTCCACACGGGCGCCCGAGAAATCGATGCCACCACGGGATTCGCTGTCGGTCCAGTCGCAGGTGTCGAGCCCGGCGCCAGCGAACGACAGTCCCGACACCACGCACTCGTACCACGAGACCTTGCGCAGCCGGGCGTGATCGAAGCGGATGCCGTGCAGCTCGCTTCCATCGAGGAAGTCCACGGAGAAAAGCCCCGCACGCTCGAAGCTGCAGTTGCTCAGATGCGCCTTGTCCAGCGTCAGGTTGGCCAGGCTCGCATCGGAGAAGTCGCAGCCCTCGGCCCGCAGCTGGTCGAGCTGGGTGGCGTCGAAGCGGGCGTTCGAGAAATCGGTGTTCTCGCACACGGCCATCGTCATGTTGGCCTTGGAGAAATTGGAACTGCGCAGCGAAGAGCCGGCAAAGCGGGCCCGCACCAGCAGTGCCTCGCTGAAATCGGTGTCATCGAGGATGCAGCCGCTGAAGTCGGCGCTTTCCAGGAGCGCGCGCTGCCACCTCGTGGCGCGCAGATCCATGCCCGAAAAGTTCGCTCCGGTGAGGTCGAGATCGGAGAAGTCGCGGCTGCCTTCCAGAATGCGCTGCGCCTCGGCGCGCACGCGCTCGGCCTGCTCGGGCGGCATCGCATCCGCTGCATCCTGATGCTGGGCCATGCGTCGGTAGCTTGCCGTGAGCCGCTCGCTTGCGGCACCGGACAGTCTCTTCATCTGCTCGACCGCATCCTGCGACATCGGCCGCGTGCCCTGCGCGGCGGAACGCTGCTGCAATCGCTCGATGTTGGCCCAGGCATCGAGCTTCGGGGGGGCCCTTCTGCTTGGCCGTGGTGCTCAGCGCCATGAGCTTCGAGGTATCGAAACCCGCCTTGCGCGACTCGACCGCATTGGCTTCTGCGGCCGCAGCCATTTCCTTTCGCACGTCTTCGAGCCTGGCGCGCTGATTGGCGATCAGGGCGCGCGTCTTGTCGATGTAGGCAGGCAATTCGCGCATCGAGGCGGGGGGGCGTATCGGCGGCATCTCGCTATCGGCCGCGTCGTAGCGGCCCAGGTCGACGCCGTCGTTCAAGGCCTTTTCCCTGGCCTCGGAACGCATGCGATCGGCGCGCGCCTGGAGGTTCTTCCGCAGCGGTGAAGGCGGTGGCGCCGCGGCATCCAGTTCGGGCCATGGCCCGAGGATACTTTCGGGCATGAGCTGCTCGTCGCGCATGAAGTAGAGCGCGCGGTCCTCCGCTTCGCAGCGGGTCACCAGCACCTCGCGATAGCCGGAGAGCGGCAGCGGCGCCGCCGCGCTCTCCTCCATCGCCATCATCGCGTGGCTGATGTCGGCGGCATCGTCCTGCGTGATGGGGGTCACGCCGTGATAGACCAGGCCCAGGCGCTCCAGATGCGGAAAGAACCAGGCCGTGGTCAGGCGAAGCGGCAGGTCTTCCAGCACCGCGTCGTCGAGCTTGCGCGGATGATGCACGCCGCGCACCACGAAGCCCCGCGCTCGCCAGTCGGGAATACGCCCTCGCAGCAGGGCATGCGCCGGATGCATGTTGACGATCTCGAAGTCGGCGCCGGCCAATTCGCCCTCCTCCGGCGCGAGCCACTGGTCCGGCGGCGCGGCGTTGAAATAGTGCCAGTCCATGTCGAGCGCATAGCCCGGAAAGAGGTTCTGCTTCCAGGGCTCGTCGTATTGCCGGCCGAGGCGCTGCGCGCGCGAAGGCCGCTCGATGTCCACGGGGCCGAAGCCCACCGGGACAGCCTGCTGATCCTGGCGGTGCAGCATCGCATTCGGCATTTCGATGTTGGGCAGGCGGCGCGTGCGCAGGCCGTTCACGCTCTCGTCCTCGTGCCCGATACCCGCGGGGTTTTCGGCGAAGCCGGGGCCGCCGAAGGCATGCCGCCAGTCGAGCTTCAGTTTCTCGAAAGGCTGGGGCGCGCTCGGATGGCCATTGATCCAGAAACGGTCGCCGGATACGTGCAACGCCTTGGTGCGCGAACCCACCCGTACAGAGACTGCGGTCTGCGTGCGGTCCTGCTGGTGGCAGGTGTAGGCATGGCCCGTCACCAGGAACTCCGGGGTCGCCTTGGGCATGCCCAGGTCGAAGGCTAACTCGCTGCCGAGTTCTTCCGCGAAGGTCTTCCAGCAATCGGGTTCGGGCACGAGCTGCGCATCCGGTCCGAACCCGTCGGTCATGACGATCGCAGTCATCCCGAGCCAATGGCGGCGGTCCTTGATGAAGGGACGGGTGAGCATGCTCATGCGCAGCGGCTTGATGATCTTCATGCAGTTGTCGTGCTCGGGATCTCGACCTGGGTGCGATCGCGATCGATCGCCACCACGGGTGGTGTCGCGTTCGAATACAGGATGTGTACCTTGCTGCCCCTGACGAATCCGTAGAGCAGTTCTTCGTCGATGAAGGTCTTCAGCGTGGCTTCCTGCAGCGCACCCTGGTCGTCCCGATAGGCCAGCCGAAGCTCGGCAGCGGCCATGTCCGCGGCGTGGCGGCCGCGCTTGGTGAGACGCCCCGGGGGGCGCGCGAGCCCGAGCACCTCAGCTTCGCCCCGCCGGGCATTGCCGTGCAGCTCGAGCCAGTGGCGCTCCTCCTGCTTGTACTCCGAATTGGTGAGCACCGCGGACCAGACCAGCGCGACGGAGAACAACAGCGCCGCGATCAGCACAATCGCACCGATGGTGCCGAGCAGGATGTCAGACCACGTCATGCCGGGATGCCTCCTGATGCGACGCGATGCTTCATTGGGTGTTGCTCAAGCCGTTGGTCTCCGTCTCGGTCGCTGCCGCTTCGACCTGCACGGCGGCTTTCTTCAGCTTGATGATTGCGTTTTCCTTGCGCCAGATCCACTCGACCCAGTTCACCGCGGAGAGGTTGACGAACACCGTCGAATTGATCGAGTTCACGCCCGAGGTCTGGATCTTCACGCCGTAGACGTCGGCGGCGGCGCCCGTCGCCGTGGCCTGGTAGCCGGTGCCTTCCTTCACGTTGCGCTGATACCAGGTCTGGCTGTCTGCATTCACTTCCTGCCTGGGCGTGTTGTAGGTCGTCACCTTCGTGTTGATTGTGAAACTGGTGGTGTTGACCGTGTGATCAGTGCTCGTGTAGGTGATGTCGGGCGCCGTGACGGTCTTGGGGCCGGTGACCACGGTGTTGTCCGGCCCCAGCACCAGCTTGCCCTCGAAGGCATTGACGATCTCGACGCGGCCGCTGCAGGTGATCCGGATGTCGGCACCGGCAACCAGCCGCAGTACCGAGCCGTTGACGGTGACGACCACGTCGCCGTTCACGGTCTCGAAGATGCCGCCGTTGACGAGGCGTTTCTCGCCGCCGCTGATGATCTCGGTCGCGCCGCCGGTGATGGTGCGGATTTCTCCGCCAGACACCGTCTCTGTCGCTCCGTCGTGCACGGTGCGGGTCTCGCCGCCGTCGATGGTCTCCACCGCGCCGGCGGTGATGTGGCGCTCCTCGCCCGACTCGAAGGTGGAGGACTCGTGGCCCTTGATGAGCGTGGTGCGCGTCTTCTCGGTGGTGTGGGTCTCGTCGCCCTCCACCTCGGTGTCGAGGTTGCGCTCGGCGTGCAGCAGGATCTGCTCGGCGCCCGTGCGGTCCTCGAAGACGATCGCATTGGCGTTCGCCACCGAACCGCCCTTGGTCGAGCGCGAGACGATGCCGCTCTTGGTATCTTCGGCCGGCAGGTCGAAGGGAGGCATCTGGTCGGCGTTGTAGACGCGGCCGATCACGATGGGACGGTCGATGCGCCCGGAGATGAAGTCGACGATCACCTCCTGGCCGATGCGCGGCACGTGCACCGTGCCGAAGGAGTCTCCCGCCCATGCCTGCGAGACGCGCACCCAGAACGAGCTGTCCTGGTTGTTCTGTCCGACGCGGTCCCAGTGGAACTGCACCTTCACGCGGCCGTACTCGTCGGTCCAGATCTCCTCGCCCTCGGGGCCGACGACCGTGGCGGTCTGCGGGCCACTGGTGCGCGGCATCGGCGTGCGCCGGGGTGCGCGAAACGGCCTGTCGGCTGGCTGCACGACGAACCCGGCGCCGAACAAGGAGCCGCCCCGCGCATCCGCCGCGGTGGCGTAGCCGCCTTCGCGCCATTCGTAGCGCACCGACACCAGCAGGTATTCGCGGTTGTCGTCGTCGCGCGGCGAGCCGCGCATGGTGAAGCGGTATCCCGGCGCGATGCCGCGCACGGTGGAGTGGCCGACGCTGCGATCCGCGAGCGACTGCGCTTCCTCGAGCCGCACGCGCGCATAGTGCTCGCCGTCTCCGGCCGCGCCGTAGTCGCCGATCCACTCGTACATGTCGTAGTCGGCGTTGTCGGTGGCCAGGGGCTGCGCGCGCGTGCTCGACAGGTCGGCCCTGGGCGTGGTGAAGTTGAAGTCGTTGACCGTGTAGCTGCCCGATCGCACTTCTGCCGTGACCTGCCAGTCGTCGATCACCTCGATGTCGTCCGTGATGGCGCGATCGCTGGCGAAGTAGTCGATGCACGCGTAGCCGGGAAGCTCGTCATGGGCCGAGGCATCGTCGGCCAGCACCAGCGTGTGCTGGTTCCTGTCGTGCCTGAACCAGTAGTAGATGCCTTCGAGTTCCATCAGCCGGCTCACGAAGGCGAAGTCCGATTCCTCGTACTGGGCGCAGAAGTCCCAGGCCCTGTAGCTGCCGCTGAGCTTTTTCTCGTAGGCATAGCCGTAGGCGCCGAGCACTTCCTCGATCATCTCGACCGCGGTGCAGCCCTGGAAGGTGCGGCTGTGGCTCGAGCGCGTGAGGTACCACAGCCAGGGACGCACGGTGGCCCTGTAGACCGTGTGGCGCACAGTGCCGCCTTCGCGGCCCGTGCGGGCAAAACGCGTGACCTCGCCATGGAGGAAGCGCGCATCGGCCGCGGTCTTCATCTCCAGCGCCATCGACTTGCCCAGAAGAGACTTGGCATCGATGGACGGGTTGGGGCTGAGCAGCTCGACCTCGAACTCAAACAGTTCCGACAGCGTCTCGCTGCCGTGCATGGCCCTGAAGAGCAGCTGGTCTTCACCGAGCGGCGTATGCGCGCGAACGACTCTCGTCATGCCGGGGTCCCCCTTGCATCCATGACATTCATTTCACGTTGCTCTTCAGATTGGCGCTGAACACCAGCGGCACCATGGTCCATCGCGTCCCCAGGAAGTTGCGGTTCTTGATGCCGTACTTGATGGCGAGTGGCGCGTCGAGCAGGAACAGGTAGGACCAGTTCGCGAAAACGCCGTTGAGCATGGTGTTCATCACTGAGACCTGCGCCTTGATGCCGAAGAGATCGGTGGACCCGATGAAGAGCCGGACGTGCCTGTTCGACACGATGTCCTTCTGCTGGTCGATCCACCCCTGGTCGGCCGCGTTGCCGGTGTAGCCGGGCGTGTTGAGGATCGCCACGTTCGCGTTGAGCGTGTAGTTGGTGGTGTTGACCGTGTAGTTGTCGCTGTTGTAGACCATGGTCGGCGCCGACACGGTCTTCGTTCCCGTCACGGTGGTCGACTGCGGACCGATCACGAGCTTGCCGTCGAGCGCGTTGATGATCTCCAGCCGGCCCGCCGCGGTGATGCGGATGTCCGCCCCCGTCACGAGGCGCATCGTGCTTCCGTTGACCACGAGCAGCACGTCGCCGTTGTCCGTCTCGACGATGCCGCCATTGACCACACGCGTCTCGCCCCCGCTGATCGTCTCCGTCGCCCCGCCCGTGATCGTGCGCAGCTCCCCGTCGGTCACCGTCTCCGTCGCACCACCCGTCACCGTGCGCTCTTCCCCCCCGTCGATCGTCTCCACCGCGCCCTGCGTGATGTGACGCTCCTCGCCCGACTCGTAGGTCGCCGACTCGTGCCCCTTGATCAGCGTCGTGCGCGTCTTCTCGGTCGTGTGTGTCTCGTCCCCTTCCACCTCTACATCGAGGTTGCGCTCCGCGTGCACCAGGATCTGCTCCGCGCCCATCCTGTCCTCGAACACGAAGGCATTGGCCGTCGCCTCCGAGCCGCCTTTGCTCGAGCGCGTGACGATCCCGCTCTTGGTCGCTTCTCCCGGCAGGCTGAACGGCGGCATCTGGTCGGCGTTGTACACACGCCCCACGATCACCGGCCGGTCCACCCGTCCCCCGATGAAGTCGACGATCACCTCCTGACCGATGCGCGGCGTGAACACGCCCCCGAACCTCTCGCCCGCCCAGATGTGCGACACCCGCACGAAGCGCGAGCTGTTCTCGTTGCGCTGCCCATACCGGTCCCAGTGGAACTGCACCTTCACCCGACCGTACTGGTCGGTCCAGATCTCCTCGCCTTCAGGCCCCACGACCGTGGCCGTCTGCGGACCGCTCGTGCGCGGCACCGGCGTCTGCCGCGGCGCCCTGAACGCCAGCGCCGTGGGCTGCACCACGAAGTTGAAGTCGTAGGTGCCGGGCTCCGCGCCCGTGGCATACCCGCCTTCTCGCAGCGCGTACGACACCGACACCGCCAGGTACTCCTGGTTGTCGTCCGATCTCGGCGAGTTGCGCATCGTGAATTTGTAGCCCGGCGCCATGCCCCGTACGGTCGAGTGCCCGCTGCTGCGCTGCGCCAGCGACTGCGACTCCTCCAGCCTCACCTTCGCGTAGTGCTCGCCGTCGCCTGCCGCCGGGTAGTCGCCCAGCCACTCGTACATCTCGTAGTCGGCGTTGTCGTGGCCCCGGGGCTGGCTGCGCACGTTGATCAGGTCGCCCTTGGGCGTGGTGAAGTTGAAGTCGTCCACCGTGTAGCTGCCCGAGCGCACCTCCTCGCTGGGCTGCCATTCGCGGATGACTTCCATGTCCTCGCTGATGTCGCGGTCGGACGCGAAGTAGTCGATGGTCTCGTAGCCGGGCATCGGCTCATGGGCGCCGATGTCGTCGGACAGCACCAGCGTGTGCTGGCCGTTGTCGTGCTTGAACCAGTAGTAGATGCCCTCGAGCTCCATCAGCCGGCTCACGAAGGCGAAGTCGCTCTCGTTGTACTGCACGCAGTACTCCCAGGTGCGGTAGCTCCCCGAGAGCTGCTTCTCGAACGCGAAGCCGTAGTCGCCCAGCACTTCCTCCAGGATCTCCACCACGCTCTTGTTCTGGAAGATCTTGTTGTCGCTTGAGCGCGTGAGGTACCACAGCCATGGCCGCACGGTGGCCCGGTACACGGTGTGGCGCTCTGTGCCACCGTCCCGCCCGATCATCGAGAAGCGGATCACCTGCCCGTTGAGGTACCTCGGCCCGCTGCCCGCCGTCTGGATCTCCAGCGTCAGCGGCTTGCCCAGCACCGACTTCAGATCCAGCGACGCGCTCGGACTCACAAGATCCACCTCGAACTCGAACAGCTGCGACAAACCCTCCGTCCCGCGCATCGAGCGAAACAGCAGCTGGCTCTCGTCCAGCGGTGTGTGGGCCTTTACAACTCTCTCCATGATGGGCTCGTCTCCTCTGGCTGTGTGCGAGGCTCAGTTGGCTTTGAGGAAGAAGGCGCCGCACGCTTCCTTGAGGGCACACTTCCTCAGGTGTTGCACCACGATCCGCATGTCGGCCCACGCCACCTTCTTGGCAACCCGCTTTTCGTTGTCGTTCAGAAGCGAGTGGTTGATGAACAGGCCGTTGAGCGACGTGAAGGTCGTCAGCGTCAGCATCGCCTTGACGCCGTAGAAGTCGAAGGCAAGCGCGGTCCAGGCCGAGCCCTTGGCCCATGTCGCCGCGAAATTGGTCCAGCGCCAATGCCCGTGATCCTCGGTGTTCACCGTCTGGCGCGGCGTGTTGTAGACGATCACGTCCGCATTGAGCGTGTAGTGCGTGTTGTTGAGCGTGTAGTTCGTGGCGTTGTGCACGATGGTCGGCGCCCCCACCGTCTTCGGGCCGGTCACCACCGTGGTGTCGGGACCGATCACCAGCTTGGTGTCGACGGCATTGATGATCTCGATGCGCCCGCCGCCGACGATGCGGATGTCGGCGCCGCTCACCAGTCGCACGACGGTGCCGTTCACGGTCAACGAAACGCTTCCGTTGACGGTTTCATCGATGCCGCCATTGACCACACGCGTCTCGCCCCCGCTGATCGTCTCCGTCGCCCCGCCCGTGATCGTGCGCAGCTCCCCGTCGGTCACCGTCTCCGTCGCACCACCCGTCACCGTGCGCTCTTCCCCCCCGTCGATCGTCTCCACCGCGCCCTGCGTGATGTGACGCTCCTCGCCCGACTCGTAGGTCGCCGACTCGTGCCCCTTGATCAGCGTCGTGCGCGTCTTCTCGGTCGTGTGTGTCTCGTCCCCTTCCACCTCTACATCGAGGTTGCGCTCCGCGTGCACCAGGATCTGCTCCGCGCCCATCCTGTCCTCGAACACGAAGGCATTGGCCGTCGCCTCCGAGCCGCCTTTGCTCGAGCGCGTGACGATCCCGCTCTTGGTCGCTTCTCCCGGCAGGCTGAACGGCGGCATCTGGTCGGCGTTGTACACACGCCCCACGATCACCGGCCGGTCCACCCGTCCCCCGATGAAGTCGACGATCACCTCCTGACCGATGCGCGGCGTGAACACGCCCCCGAACCTCTCGCCCGCCCAGATGTGCGACACCCGCACGAAGCGCGAGCTGTTCTCGTTGCGCTGCCCATACCGGTCCCAGTGGAACTGCACCTTCACCCGACCGTACTGGTCGGTCCAGATCTCCTCGCCTTCAGGCCCCACGACCGTGGCCGTCTGCGGACCGCTCGTGCGCGGCACCGGCGTCTGCCGCGGCGCCCTGAACGCCAGCGCCGTAGGCTGCACCACGAAGTTGAAGTCGTAGGTGCCGGGCTCCGCGCCCGTGGCATACCCGCCTTCTCGCAGCGCGTACGACACCGACACCGCCAGGTACTCCTGGTTGTCGTCCGATCTCGGCGAGTTGCGCATCGTGAATTTGTAGCCCGGCGCCATGCCCCGTACGGTCGAGTGCCCGCTGCTGCGCTGCGCCAGCGACTGCGACTCCTCCAGCCTCACCTTCGCGTAGTGCTCGCCGTCGCCTGCCGCCGGGTAGTCGCCCAGCCACTCGTACATCTCGTAGTCGGCGTTGTCGTGGCCCCGGGGCTGGCTGCGCACGTTGATCAGGTCGCCCTTGGGCGTGGTGAAGTTGAAGTCGTCCACCGTGTAGCTGCCCGAGCGCACCTCCTCGCTGGGCTGCCATTCGCGGATGACTTCCATGTCCTCGCTGATGTCGCGGTCGGACGCGAAGTAGTCGATGGTCTCGTAGCCGGGCATCGGCTCATGGGCGCCGATGTCGTCGGACAGCACCAGCGTGTGCTGGCCGTTGTCGTGCTTGAACCAGTAGTAGATGCCCTCGAGCTCCATCAGCCGGCTCACGAAGGCGAAGTCGCTCTCGTTGTACTGCACGCAGTACTCCCAGGTGCGGTAGCTCCCCGAGAGCTGCTTCTCGAACGCGAAGCCGTAGTCGCCCAGCACTTCCTCCAGGATCTCCACCACGCTCTTGTTCTGGAAGATCTTGTTGTCGCTTGAGCGCGTGAGGTACCACAGCCATGGCCGCACGGTGGCCCGGTACACGGTGTGGCGCTCTGTGCCACCGTCCCGCCCGATCATCGAGAAGCGGATCACCTGCCCGTTGAGGTACCTCGGCCCGCTGCCCGCCGTCTGGATCTCCAGCGTCAGCGGCTTGCCCAGCACCGACTTCAGATCCAGCGACGCGCTCGGACTCACAAGATCCACCTCGAACTCGAACAGCTGCGACAAACCCTCCGTCCCGCGCATCGAGCGAAACAGCAGCTGGCTCTCGTCCAGGGGCGTGTGGGCTCGAACGACTCTGGCCATGGGGTTGTCTCCTTGTACTTCTTACGCTTCTGAAAACTCGTAGCGGAAGTCGTCGTCCGCGGCGCTGAGCCGCACGCCGGTCAGCTTGCGCGCTGTGACCGTGGCGCCGATGACTTCCTCGCTCAGCCTCGGAAGGATGGTGTGCGTGAGGATCGCGTCGATCATCCGGCCGCCCGATTCGATGGCGGTGCAGCGGCGTGCGACGAGTTCGACGGCGCTGTCGTCGTAGGCCAGCGCGATGCCGTGGTTCGCCTGCAGGCGCGTCGCGATGCGATCGAGCTGCAGGCGGATGATGCGATGCAACGCCTCCGCGTGCAACGGGTAATAAGGCACTACAACGAGGCGGCCGAGCAGCGCGGGCGCGAACACCTTCAGCAGCGGCTCGCGCAGCGCGGCGGCCAGCGGCTCGGGGTCGGGACGCAGGGTCGGGTCTTCGCACAGCTGCATGACCAGGTCGGTGCCGACGTTGGAGGTCATGATGATCACGGTGTTGCGGAAGTCGATGTGGCGGCCTTCGCCGTCTTCCATCCAGCCCTTGTCGAAGACCTGGAAGAAGATCTCGTGCACGTCGGTGTGCGCCTTCTCGATCTCGTCGAGCAGCACCACGCTGTAGGGCCGGCGGCGCACGGCCTCGGTCAGCACGCCGCCTTCGCCGTAGCCCACGTAGCCGGGCGGCGCGCCCTTGAGCGTGGAGACGGTGTGCGACTCCTGGAACTCGCTCATGTTGATGGTGACGAGGTTCTGCTCGCCGCCGTACAGCGCCTCGGAAAGCGCCAGTGCGGTCTCGGTCTTGCCCACGCCGGAAGGACCGCACAGCAGGAACACGCCGACGGGCTTGTTGGGGTTGTCCAGCCGTGCGCGCGCGGTGCGGATGCGGCGCGAAATGGTCTCCAGCGCATCGGGCTGCGCGACCACGCGGGCCGAGAGGATCTCGCCGAGCCTGAGCACCGACTGCGCGTCGTCGCGCACCATGCGGCCGATGGGAATGCCGGTCCAGTCGGCAACCACGGTGGCGATGGCCTGTGCGTCGACGGCCGCGAGGATGAGCGGCGATTCGCCCTGCAGCTGCGAGAGCTTGTCCTGTGCCTCGTTGAGTTCGGCGCGAATCTCTTCGGGCGTGCGCTGTGGTTCCGCGGCAGGCGTGTCGGGGTCCACATCGACATTCGCCGCTTCTGTGTCTTCCGCGTCCGACGTTTCGGCCTGCGCCTGCGGCACGGCCGCCGGCGAAAGCAGCTTGCGCAGCGCGACGATGCGTTCGACCAGCGTGCTTTCTTCCACGCGCCGCTTCTCCAGCACTTCGAGCTCTGCCTTCGCCTGCGCGACCTGCGCCGCGATGTCTTCGACGCGCTGCGGCTCGCCCACGCCAATGGCAGCCTCGCGCCCCGCAATGCCCGACTCGATGCCCAGCACCTCGATGCGGCGCTGCAGGTCTTCGATGGCGGCGGGCAGCGCGTGCTGGCTCAGCGCGACGCGCGCGCATGCGGTGTCGAGCAGGCTCACGGCCTTGTCGGGCAGCTGCCGCGCAGGGATGTAGCGGTGCGACAGGCTCACCGCCGCTTCGAGCGCGGCGTCGAGGATGAGCACGCCGTGGTGCTTCTCGAGCTCGGCCGAGATGCCGCGCAGCATCAGCACCGCCTTGGGCTCGGTGGGCTCGTGCACCTGGATGGTCTGGAAGCGCCGCGTGAGCGCCGGATCTTTCTCGATGTACTTCTTGTACTCCGACCAGGTGGTCGCGCCGATGGTGCGCAGCCGACCGCGTGCAAGCGCAGGCTTGAGCAGGTTGGCCGCGTCGCCGGTGCCGGCCTGGCCGCCAGCTCCCACCAGCGTGTGCACCTCGTCGACGAACAGCACGATGGGCTTCGGGCTCTTCTCGACTTCGTCGATCACCTGCCGCAGCCGCTGCTCGAACTCGCCCTTCACGCCCGCGCCGGCCTGCAGCAGCGTGGGGTCGAGTACCCACAGCGACACGTCCTTCAGCGAAGGCGGCACGTCGCCCGCGGCGAGACGCGAGGCCAGGCCCTCGACCACCGCCGTCTTGCCCACGCCGGCCTCGCCGGTCAGCAGCGGGTTGTTCTGGCGGCGGCGCATCAGGATGTCGATGATCTGGCGGATCTCGTCGTCGCGGCCGTAGACCGGATCGAGCTCGCCCGCGCGCGCCTTGGCGGTGAGGTCGCTCGCGTACTTGGCGAGCGCGGAGCCGCTGGCGGCAGGACCGTCGCCCTGGTGATGCGCAGCTGCCGTCGCGCCGCCCGCCGGGCTGGCTGCAACGACGTCGAAGTCGTCTTCGGGCGAGCCCTCGGTCCACGAGGCCAGCTGCGCCACCAGCACGTCGGGCACGATCTTGTCGAACTCGCGCGAGATGCCCGAGAGCACCTGCCGCAGCCCCGGCGTCTTGATGATGCCCGCGAGCAGGTAGGCGCCGCGGATCGAGGTGGCCTCGAAGCGCAGGCTCGCATAGACCCATGCGCGCTCGACGGCGTTGTCGACGTGCTCGGAGATGTCGCTGATCGAGGTGGCGCCGTGCGGCAGCCGGTCGAGGGCGCGCACCAGGTCCTGCTCGACGGCATCGAGGTTGAGGCCCGCGCGCTTGATGATGCGCAGCATGTCGCTGTCCTGCAGCTGCAGGATCTGGTGCAGCCAGTGCACCAGCTCGACGTAGGCGTTGCCGCGCAGCTTGGCGAAGGCGGTGGCGGTCTCCAATGCCTTGTAGAGCATCGGATTGAGCTTGGAGAACAGAGAGACGCGGCGGATGTCTGTCATGAAATTGAGCTAACCCCCAGTCTTCGCGCACTTCGTGTCGCTACGCCAACCCCCTTGCAGGGGGCGGCACCGGTGGCCCGGCAGAGCCGGTTCCACGGTACCTCCCGAAAAGACCGTGAGCTGGTCATGTCGTGGGCGTCTCGCGCGAAGTTGCGGAAGAGCGGGTAAGGGATGCATCGGTAGGAACCGCCGATGCGGAACGGGAAAACAGTGCCTCGGGCTGGAACAGCATGTCGCCGGCGTCGGTGTCGGACATGCGCGTGCCGAGCCAGCTGCCCCAGCCCAGCCGCTGGTTGCTGTTGAGCCGCATGCCGTGTGCGTCCTCTTTCCGGAGCACGAGCCGCAGCTCCCAGGCGAACTCGATGCCGACGTACTGGCGCACCCAGTCGACCACCTGCTGCAGCCGCTTGCTGCCGGGAAGGAACTCGCGGTACTGCTCCTGCGAGAGCGGCCCGAGTTCGAGGCGGAACTTGCTCTGGGCATCGCGCACCGCCAGGCCGATGGTGGCGCCGCCGCCCAGGCGATGGTTGCGGCCGAGCATGCCGATGCGGCTGACCTGGCGCTCGTCGATCATCACCCAGTCGCTCACGAACTCGTCGATGCGCACCGGCACGTCGAAATACAGCCGCAGGATCTGGATCAGCCCCTCGGGGTTGCGCGTCTGGCGTACCAAGTGGCCCGCCATGAAGGTGCGCGCATGGTCGGCGATGCGGTCGCGCCCCTTGAGGCCGGGCTGCCCCATGTTCATGAGGCTGGCGACGTAGTCGACGAAGCGGTGGCCGTCGGTGCGGTCCAGGCTGTTGACCGACTGCGCATCGGCCCAGGCCCGGTAGAACAGCAGGATGAGCCTGTGATGGAACAGGTCGGCGAACGCGCTGATGGTGTTGTCGGCGTGGTGCCGCTTGCGTTCGCGCGCGTATTCCGTCAGGTGCAGCGGCAGCGGGCCGTTGGGGCCGAACAGGCCGAAGCCGTAGATCGAGATGCGCGGCGGACCATCGCCGTCGGCCTCGACGCCCGATACGTTCGAAGGCGCGAAGGCCATCGATGGCTCCTGCCCGAGCCGCAGCGGCTCATCGATGGGGCGTGGCGCGCGGCCCAGCAGCGGGTGGTCGTCCTGCGCGTCGAGGCGGCGCAGCAGCATGAAGAGGTCGTGCTCGAAAGGCTGTTCGAGCAGCTTGGCCCAGAGCACCGGGTCGGCCTGCGGGATGCCGCGCGCGGGCGCCTGCGGGCCCGGCTCCGGTGTCTGCGAGGCTTCATGGACGAGCGTCCCGGTCGAGTCCAGCACGGCACCTTCCGCAGCATCGGCCACTTCGGCCTGCTGTTGGCGTTGCACCGCGTCGGTGAAGCCGGTTTCGCTCATACGGCTGGACGGCGTCCCACGCGCGGGGTCCAGCGCGCGATCTCACCGCGCTGCAGGCTGGACAGCGCGAACTCGGTGAAGGCATTGAGCGACACGTGCCGGCTGAAGAACTGCTCCAGCACCGCGCCGAAGAGATACGGGCTCGCGCCCGAGAACGCGACCTCGTCGATCTTGAGCGCGATCTCCACGCCGCGCCCGAAGACGATCGGGCCGGGTTCGGGCAGGCGGCGGAACACCGGCGCCAGCGCCATCGAACGAACGCCCTGGATCTGGCGGCGCACCGACGGGTCGGCGAGGTTGCCGTACAGGTCGAGCATCTCGCGCAGCGCGGCAGCGCCCTGCGTCGGATCGACGTCGGTGAGGCTCAGGTAGTTGAGGCCGAGGTGGCTGATGAGGCGCCACGTGAGCGCGCCCTCGGCCAGCGCGGGATACGGCCGGGAGGGTCCGCGCAGGATGCGGATGGAGCGCACCGGCGCCGACACGCGCAGCGTGAAGTCCGATTCGAGCCCGGTGGGCAGCAGCAGCGGCAGGTCGCGGTTGGTGCACAGCGCGTCGAGCGTGATGTGGCGCAGGCTGTGCGGGAACGGCGCGTCGTGCTGGTCGACCAGCGACACGTAGACCTCGCTGCCGGTGTAGCTGGTGCGCGTGCCCTGGGCGCGCGCCCGGTCGGACACCAGGCGCGGCTCGCGGCGCAGCGAGAAATACGCGCCGAAGTCGCCGTCGTCGGCCGCGAAGGAGCCGAGGAAGGGCCTGAACTCGCGCTCCTCCGAGCCGTTGGCCATGTGGCCCGTGACGCGTTCGACGGTGAAGATTTCGAAGTCGCGCGGGCGCGTGCGGTCGATCACCGCGTGGTGCTCGTGCTGGCCCGGCCCCACCGGAATGCGGTCGCTGCGGCGCGGCACGAGGTTGATGATGGGCGTGCAGAACAGCGAGAAATGCTTGGCGTCGACCAGCCGCTCGAGGTCGGCGTCGGCGCGGTCGAGCAGGATCACGATCTCCATCGTGGTGCCGCCCATGGCCGTGGCCGCCGCGCGCAGCTTGTTCACGCTGAAGAACAGGTAGCGGTCAGGAAACGCAAAGTACTCGTGCAGCAAGCGGTAGCCCTGGAACGAGCGCGCGTCGTAGGGCAGCAGCGCCTGGTCGGGCTCGAAGCCTTCGTGCCGGATGGCCTCGTCGCCCAGCGGCACGATGCGCGCCGTGGTGCCCGGCCCGCTGCGACACACGACGCCGATGTTGTGGTGCGTGGCGAGTTCGAGCACGCGCAGCGCGTGCAGTTCGGCTCCGGAGAGGAAGAACTCGAGCCGGTCGAGCGGCATGTCCGCGAAGCGCGCACCGCCTACCGCCTCGAGCTTGATGGTGATGGCGCTCTTCGCCTGGCGCGCGACCGCCGGCATGGCGTGCGCGATCTCCGCAGGCACCGGGCCGATTCCGGCTTCGGCGATGCGGATCGGCCACAGCGTGACGGCATGGCCGGTGCGGAATTCGCAGGCCGTCTGCTCGCCCTTGATCATGCGCCCGCGCAGGATGGTGTGGCGCGGCAGTTCGTAGCCTGCCTTCAGCGAACCTTCATTGAGGTTGCCGTCGATCTGCACCACCGCCATGGCAGGGAGCGGCGCGAGGAAGTTGGGGTACACCACTTCGAGCAGCCGCTGCGAGAAGCGCGGAAACTCGGCGTCCATCTTGAGCTGAATGCGCGCGGTGAGGAAGCTGAAGCCTTCGAGCAGGCGCTCGACGTAGGGGTCGCTGACCTCGATGCCGCGCATGCCCAGGCGCCCCGCGATCTTCGGATAGCGTTGCGCGAACTCGGCCCCGAGCTCGTGCATGTACGTGAGCTCGCGGTTGTAGTAATCGAGCAGCCTCGCATCCATCAGAGTCCTCCTGTCGGGCGAAGGACCATGTGGCCGCTCTCCAGGTCCAGCTCGGAGCGCAGGATGAATTCGATGGGGTACGGCACCGACCACAGCGTGCCGCGGATCTCCAGCGCGAGCAGGTTGTGGTGCTCGAGATCGGTGGCGTCGGTCACGCAGCGCACGTCGATGCTGTCCTTCATGATGCGCGGCTCGAAGTCGATGATGGCCGAGCGGATGGCCGCCTCGACGTCCGCGAAGTCGACCTCCGACATGCGCCCGCCGGCCCAGCCGCGAACGCCGAAGTTCAGCACCGAGCGGCGCGCGCGCGGCATGGCGTTGATGTCGTGCTCGGTACCGAAGTTGGTGGTGTTGAGCAGCCACTGCAGGTCGCGCAGCACCGAGTCGCGCAGCAGCCTGCCGCTCATGAGGAAGGCGCCCGCGCGCTCCTGGCGGGTCTGCGGCGCCTTGTCGGTGAGCCGGTCGAGCAGCACCGGCTGCAGGCGGTCGCGCGCGACGCTTTCCTGCTGGTCGCCGTCGGTGTCCATCATTCCACTCATCAGGCAGCGCCCTCGCGCGAGAACTCGATGAGGCGCAGGTCGAGCAGCGAATGGTCGCCGGCCTCGCTGATCAGCGTGCGCTGGCCCAGGCCCGCGTACTGGTCTTCGCCGGACAGCGGCAGCCAGTCGGTGCGGCGGCCCAGCGTGGTTTCGTCGTCGAGGCCTTCGAGTCGGCCCGGATAGCGCACGGGCACCAGGCCGTTGAGCGCGCGGCCGTCATGCAGCTCGAACTCGGTGGGCGCCCACAGCAGGTCGACCAGATGCTGCGGACGCGAGAACTTGATGCGGCGCACCTCGGGCAGGGGCAGCCACGCATAGCCCGAGGGCGTGAGCAGCTCGAACACCGCACCGATGCGCACGTCGCCGTCGCACAGCCATTCGAAGCTGCTGCGCTCCACCGGCTCGCCGTCGAGCGCCTGCACGGCGCGCGAGTCGGAGCGGTCGACGCTGGTGATGGCGCCGCGCAATGCGGGTGCGGCCTGCCGCGCAGTCTCGCGCAGGGCGGCGGCTTCATCGGCACGGTCGGCCGGCAGGGCCGCCGCGGCGATCAGCTGCTCGACCCATTCCGCGTTGCCGCTGACGATGGCCGGTGCGCGTCCGCCCGACCAGAAGTCGCTGCGATGGCGCTCGCCCGCGAGCGCCATCGAGCACGTGACGCTGGCGGGAGTGAAAGTGGGATCGAGCTTGGTGGCCAGCTTGAGCTGGTCCTCGGCCCGCTGCCAATCGCCGCGCAGTGCAAGGAAATGGCACAGCGCAAGACGCAGGCTGGCATTCTGGGGATTGGCGCGAATCTGCCGCTGTACCCATTCGGTGTGCTCCGCCACCGAGCGCTCGCCCAGTACTGCAAACCCATCGCCCATGAAGCTTCCTCGCTGACTGGCTGGCACACGGCGCGAAGGCCTGTGTGCGAAGGACGGCCGCGGAGGCCGTCGGGAAAAAAATCACGGCCGGCCCGTGGGCCGGCCGCGCACAGGGAAAAAGGATCAGGCTTCCTTGTTTTCCTTGATGTTCCAGGCCAGAACCGTCTCGGCGCCCTTGCCGCCCTTGTCGGTCTGTTCCCAGTACTGCTGCTTCACCTTGGCGGCCTGGAATGCGTACTGCACGAACACGGCGTCGGAGCCTTGTTCTGCCGTGTACTGCACCGAGGTCACCAGCACCTCTTCGAGCGTGACGCGCGTGTATTCGATCTGCGAGCCCCCCGCCTTGCACACCGACACTTCCACCTTGCTCAGGTGCTTGCCGCTGGCGCAGTTCTTCAGCACCGAAGGTGCCGCCTTGTCGATGCGCGCGAGCACCTGCAGGTCGTTGAAGCTGGCCTTGCCAACGCCACCGCCACCGCCGCTGACCATGTTTCCAGGCTGGGTTGCTCCCCACGCAAACGACTTGATGTCCGTCCACTCCTTGTGGTTCGAGTCCTTCGATTCGCCGTTCGCGCCTTCAACGCGCATGAACATGTCTACTGCCATGATTTAAACCCCCAGAGTTATTTGCGCCCGATTCCGGGACGCCGTTGGATTAGCTGCTGTCCTTCTTGTTGGATGGCAGCTTCGAAACCAGCCGCAACGACACCGTCAGCCCTTCGAGCTGATAGTGCGGCCGGAGAAAAAACTTGGCGGCGTAGTAGCCGGGGTTGTCCTCGATGGCTTCCACCTGGACTTCCGCCGCCGCCAGCGGCTTCATTGCCTTCGTGTCCTGCGACGAGGTGCCGGGGCTGCCGTCGACGTAGTTCATGATCCAGTCGTTGAGCCAGCGCTCCATGTCCTCGCGCTCGCGGAACGAACCGATCTTGTCCCGCACGATGCACTTCAGGTAGTGCGCGAAGCGGCAGCAGGCGAAGAGATACGGCAGGCGTGCCGCGAGGTTCGCGTTGGCCGTCGCGTCGGCGTCGTAGTACTCGGCCGGCAGCTGCAGCGACTGCGCGCCGATGAAGGCCGCGAAGTCGGAGTTCTTGCGGTGCACCAGCGGCATGAAGCCGTTCTTGGCGAGCTCGGCCTCGCGGCGGTCGCTGATGGCGATCTCGGTTGGGCACTTCATGTCCACGCCGCCGTCGTCCGTCGGGAAGGTGTGCGTGGGCAGGTTCTCGACCGCGCCGCCCGATTCCACGCCGCGGATCGACGTGCACCAGCCGTACTGCTTGAACGAGCGGTTGATGTTCACGCCCATCGCATAGGCCGAGTTGGCCCAGGTGTAGCGGTTGTGCGCCGCCGAGTCGGTTTCTTCCTCGAACTCGAACTCGTCGACCGGGTTGGTGCGCGCGCCATAGGGCAGGCGTGCCAGGAAGCGCGGCATGGCCAGGCCGATGTAGCGCGCGTCTTCCGAGTCGCGCAGCGAGCGCCATGCGGTGTGCTCGGTGTTCTGGAAGATCTTGGTCAGGTCGCGCGGGTTCGACAGCTCCTGCCACGAATCCATCTGCATCACCGTGGGCGACGCGCCCGCGATGAAGGGGCAGTGCGCAGCGGCGGCGATCTTGGCCATCTCGCCGAGCATCTCGACGTCGGGCGGGCTGTGGTCGAAGTGGAAGTCGCCGATCAGCGCGCCGAAGGGCTCGCCGCCGAACTGGCCGTACTCGGCTTCGTAGATCTTCTTGAACAGCGGGCTCTGGTCCCAGCCGATGCCCTTGTGGCGCTTGAGCGAACGCGCGACTTCGCGCTTCGAGGCGCACATCACGCGGATCTTGAGCTGCTCGTCGGTCTCGGTGTTGTTCACGAGATAGTGCAGGCCGCGCCACGCGCCTTCGAGCTGCTGGAAGTCCTCGTGGTGCAGGATCTGGTTGATCTGCTCGGAGAGCTTGCGGTCGATCTCGGTGATGATTGCCTGAACGGTGCGATAGGCATCGTTCGAGACGGTGACGGTGCTCTCCAGCGCCTGCACGGCCAGCGTCTTGACGGCGTTCTCCACCGCCTCGCGGGCCTGGTCGGTCTTGGGCTTGAACTCGCGCTGCAGCAGGTTCGAGAACTCGTTCGGCTCCAGCGTCTCGACGGAGGCCGGTGCGCGCGCGGTGGTCTGTTTGGGGGCGGTGCTCATGATGGTGGCGGTCCTTGCTGCTGCTCGCGCTTACTCGGAAGAGTCGGAAGAGGTGCCGGGATTGCCGGCCTTTTCGTTCGCGGCTTCCACCGCCTTGGCAACGGCCGGGTTGGGCGCCGACGCCAGCGACTTCAGGAGCCCGGGGTTCTGCAGCGCCTGCGCGATCAGCTGTTCGGCGCCGTTCTTGCCGTCCATGTACGAAAGCAGATTCGACAGCTCGGTGCGCGCCTCGAGCAGTTGCTGCAGCGCGCCGACCTGGCGGGCGATGCGCGCGGGCGAGAAGTCGTCCATGCTGTCGAAGGTGATGTCGACGTTCATCTGGCCTTCGCCGGTGAGCGTGTTGGGCACCTGGAAGGCGACGCGCGGCTTGATGGCCTTCATGCGGTCGTCGAAGTTGTCGATGTCGACGGGCATGAATTCGCGCTCGGCGAGATCGGGCATGGGGTCGATCTGCTTGCCCGCGAGATCGGCGATGACGCCCATCACGAAGGGCAGCTGGATCTTGCGTTCGCTGCCGTAGATCTCGACGTCGTACTCGATCTGCACGCGCGGCGCGCGGTTGCGCGCAATGAACTTCTGACCACTGTTTCTGACACGGTTGTCTGCCATAAGCTTCCTCTTGAATCTGTAATGCGTGCGGGTGCGCCCCGTCGGCCTGCGTGCGCCTTGTCGTTACCGTTATTCGGCCTGGCCGCCGTTCAACGGCCGTCCTGCAAGACTTTCTATCTTCTGCAAACCCTCGGGCACGAGCTCTTCGATGATCTGGAAGAAGTTCAGGTCCAGCAGCCGCTGCGCCCTGCGGATGAGCATGGGCGCCGGATGGCTGGGCTCCGTTCGCTCCATGAACTGGCAAGCCTTTTCGAGCAACACCTGCACATCTTCACGGCTCGATATTTCAATATCCTTAATGAGCACCGGACGTAGGCCTGCACCGCCATTTGCGGGCCCCGCAGCCGCACCGTTCGCAACTGCTCCCGCGACGTCGGCCCCTTGCGCACCGGCTGCCGAGCGGGCCTCGCCGGGTACTGCCTCTTCAGCCTGTACCTGCTCCGGCAGCAGCTGGGCCACGGTTCGCAGCGAGCGCTCGAGCCGCGAGAAGTCGGGCGCCCAGCTCTGGCCGAGCGCGCGTTCGCAGGTCTCCCGGATGCGCTGCAGCAGCTCGAGTGCCGCACGCAACGCCACCACCGGAGGCGCCGATTTTTCCTGTGCGCGCCGCACCGTGTCCCTGAGCCGGCCGATGCCGCCCGGGTAGTCGATCTGATGGTCGGTCTTGCTCGAATCGAGCAAGGCCTCGACCTGCCGCAGGCTCATCGATGCGCCGCCGTCGTCGACCAGCCGCGCATCGCGCACGCTGCGTCCGAGTCCCTCGGCTTCGGCCAGCGCGGCCAGCGCATTCATGCGCGGCAGCGGGTCCTCGAAGCCGCCGTCGACGACGCGCGGATGCACGTCGTCCCAGAATTTCTGCAGCACCACGTCGACGAGTTGCAGTCCTTCGACGTAACCCGGCAAGCCGCGGTTCTCGGTCCACGCCAGCGTGAGGGGCACCAGCACCCGCAGGTCGCGCGTGCGTGTGCACAGCTGCTTCGCGATGCGCTCGACGCGAGCCCAATCGGGCGGCTCGGCGGGAATGATGGTCGAGCCGAACTGCTGCTCGCGCTTGCCCGCCGTTGCCTGGTGCAACGCCATGAAATCGGGGTCGTATTCCAGGTCTTCACCGCAAGGCAGCGGGCCCTCCACAGGCACCTGCAATAGATCGATCTCGCTCTGCGCCAACCTCTGCTCCCCTCGTTCAAACGTTTCCTAACAACAGCAATCTTGAGGGGAACAAGTGATGCGGTCAACAGCAACAGATTGCAACACGGCGCGTATGAATTACTAAGAAGTACAACTCCTTTTGAAATTCAAACAGAACGACTACACCTCGTTCACAGCAAACCGCGAGCAGCCAAATTGCGCATCAACGCACTGATACCAAAAGTCCACATCGGCGCCTTGTCCGCGTGCACCACGCGATTGACCAGCGCGCCGAGTTCCGGAGCGGCAATGCGCACCCGGTCACCCACGACGTGGGTGAATCCTTGCCCAGGCCCGTGACGGTCTTGTGTCGGAGCGAACATCGTTCCCAGAAACAACATGAAGCCATCGGGATAAGCGTGATTTACTCCTATGGTTTGCGACACGAGATCGAGCGGATCGCGGCTGATCTTCGATAGAGAACTCGATCCCTCGAGCACGAAGCCTTCGGGCCCCGCCACTTCCAGCGCAACGGTGATGCGGCGCACGTCCGCGATGCCGAAGTGCTCATCGAACAAGCGGATGAAAGGGCCGATCGCGCAGGAGGCGTTGTTGTCCTTCGCCTTGCCCAGCAGCAGTGCGCTGCGGCCTTCGAAGTCGCGCAGGTTGACGTCGTTGCCCAGCGCGGCGCCGAGGGTTTCGCCGCGGCTGTTCACCGCGAGCACGACCTCGGGCTCGGGGTTGTTCCACGCGGAACCCGAATGGATGCCCACGTCCGCGCCGGTGCCCACGGCGGAGAGCACCGGCGCCTTCGTGAAGATCTCCGCGTCGGGCCCGATGCCCACCTCGAGGTACTGCGACCACGCGCCCTGCGCAATCAACACTTCCTTGACCTTCATTGCCTCGGGCGATCCGGGCACGATGTCCGCGAGGTTGTCGCCGAGCACGCTGCCGATGGCCGCGCGCGTGGCTTCCGCCTTCGACGCATCACCGCGCGCCTGCTCCTCGATCACGCGTTCGAGCAGGCTCGCAACAAATGTGACCCCGCTGGCCTTCACGGCCTGCAGGTCGCAGGGCGCGAGAAGCCATGGCCTGGCCGCATCGCGCGCGGTCTCGTCGCTGTTGGCAAGGACCTCATCGAGCGCCGCGATGCGCGGTGCGCCCTGCAATGCGCGGCGAACTGCCTGTGCAGGCGCTTCCTTGCCTTCGAGCAGATCGCTCATGGTGGGCGCGAGCTTCGAAAGGTCGTGCAGGCCGCCTTCGTGAACGGCAATAAGCACGGGGCCGACGCCGGGCTGCCAGAGGCGTCCGACGAGGGTGGCGCGTTCGGCGTCGCGGGGAAGGCAGGAAGAGATGGAAAGATCGAGCGGCATGGCGTGGTGTCTCCGTGGATGGGTGTGCGCTGTGCCGCATCGTAGCGGCGCACACGGGAGACGGCGCGGCCTGCTTCGCCTTTTCTCCGTCCGCAGTCAGTGCCCCGGCGTCGCGCGCACGCGCGCCACCTCGGCGGGCAGGTCGGTCCACGCCGGCGCCTGCGGCGCGAAGCGCGCGCGCATGTAGCCGGCGAGTTCGGCGATCTGCCGGTCGTCGAGCACCTCGCGGAAGCCGGGCATGAAGCCGATGTCGCGGCTCGCGGGTTCGCGTACGCCGTCGAGGATGGTGCGCAGCAGGTTGTCGGGCCGCGCGCTGGTGAGGTTGCTGTTGAGCGCGAGCGGCGTGTTGACGCCGAGCAGCGTGGGGCCGTTGCCGTCGTGGTGGCAGGAGGCGCAGGCACTGTCGAACATGCGCTGTGCGGGGCCCAGCAGCTGCCCCTGCGTGCGTGCGGCGTTGTCGACCACCTGCTGCGCGACGGCTGCGGGCTGCGCGGCAGGCGGGGGATTGAACGAGCCGAGGTAGGTCGCCATCGCGCGGATGTCCTCATCGGGCACCTGAGCGAGTTCACGCACCACCTCGGCCATCGGCCCGCCCGCGATGCCGTGGCGCTGCGTGTGGCCGTGGCGCAGGTAGCGGTAGAGCTCGTCGGCATCCCACGACACCGCCGACTTCGACGCCAGCTGCGTGAGCGCCGGCGCCTCCCAGCCATCGACCATCGCGCCCGAGAGGAAGGCGCTGCCGCCCTGCTCCGCGCCGAGCGCGTTGCGCGGCGTATGGCAGGCGCCGCAATGCCCGAGGCCGTTGACGAGGTATGCGCCGCGGTTCCACTCCGCGCTCTGCGTGGCCACGGGCTGCATCGGCGCCGGATCGTGGAAGAGCGCATTCCAGCCGGCCATCAGCGGCCGGATGCTGAACGGAAACTTGAGCTCGGACTTCGGCGTCTCCGCGCGCACGGCAGGCAGCGACATGAAGTACGCGTACAGCGCCTGCAGGTCGTCGTCGCTGGTCTTCGCGAAGGCGGTGTAGGGGAACGCGGGATACAGGTAGTGGCCGTCGCGCGAGACGCCCTCGCGCATCGCGCGCTGGAAGGCGCTGAACGACCAGCGGCCGAGGCCCGTTTCCGCATCCGGCGTGAGGTTGGTGGTGTAGAGCGTGCCGAAGGGCGTGTCCATGGCGCGGCCGCCCGCGTTGGCCGTGCCGCCGGGTGCGGTGTGGCACACGGCGCAGTCGCCCACCGCGGCGAGCACGCGGCCGCGCTCGATGGTGGCCTGGCTGTAGACCGGAGCGGTGAGCGACACCGGCGCGATGGCCGAGCGCCAGCCGAGCAGTCCCGCGATGACGCCGATGCCACCCACGACCAGCGCCGCGCCGGTGGCCCACACGCCCTTGCGCCGAGGCCATGGTGCATTGCTCCTTCCCCCTCCGGGGGAAGGTTGGGATGGGGGCACAGCAGCGTCGCCATCCGGGCGCCGCATGCCCCCACCCCCGCCCTCCCCCAGAGGGGAGGGAGCAGACTCCGATTCAACTCCGCCAACACCGTCTCCGGCGTGAACGGCGGCGACCTGAAGCGCACGCCCGTCGCATCGAAGATCGCATTCGCAATTGCCGCCGTGCCCGGCACCGACGACGACTCGCCCGCGCCCAGCGAAGGTTCGCCGGGCCGCGGCATGTGCATCACCTCGATCACCGGCACTTCGCGGAAGTTGATGATCGGGTAGCCGCCCCACTCGCGGCTCGCGACCACGCCGGAAGGCAGCACGCCCGGCAGCTGCGCGCCCGTCGCCGCGCCTTGCTGTTGCTGCTGTTGTTGCGGCGCGAACTCCACCCGCTCCTTGAGCGCCCGGCTCGTCGTCTGGATCACGTTGCCGTGCACCTGGTGCTCGACGCCCGCCGGGTTGATCATCAGGCCGGCGTCATGCCCCACCACCACGCGGCGCACGTGCACCTCGCCGGTCTTGCGGTTGACCTCCACGTCGGCCACCCACGCGGCCCACGCCGCGCCGAAGCCCGGCCACTTGCTGTGGACGTAGCGCGCATAGGCGAAGCCCTGGCCGAAGAGGATGTCGCCGCCCTCGCCCAGCCCGCCGTCGGCGTTCTCCTGCGGCCCGGTGCGCATGCGCCAGCCGGCCTTCTGCGCGGTTGCCTGCACGAGCTCGACGGCGCGCGGGTCCTTCAGATGCCGCAGCCTGAACTGCACCGGGTCGACGCCCGCCGCCGTCGCCAGCTCGTCGATGTACGACTCGTGCGCGAACGAGCTCGGCAGCGCCGACACGCCGCGCAGCCACGAGGCGCGCACGATCGGCGCCATGTCGTTGACCTTCACGCGCAGGTTGTCGTAGCTGTAGGGCGGACGCGCGGTGCGGTCGCCCATCTCGAAGGCCTGCGCCACCGGCTCGATGGTGCGCGTGAGCAGCAGCGCAAGCGTGGGCGCGCCGTTCGACGGGTACGAGGTTTCGAAGTCGTAGGCGGCGACGCTGCCGTCGGCCATGAGGCCGCCGTCGATTTCCATCAGCTGCGCCGCGCCCTTGGGCTCCCACGCATGCTCCTGCTCGCGCGTGAGCTGCACGCGCACCGGTGCGCCCACCGCGCGCGCGAGCAGCGCCGCGTCGGCGGCCACGTCGTCGGCGCCGTTGCGGCCGTAGCAGCCCGCGGCCTCCATGCGGACCACGTCGACCTGCACGTCCTCCACGCCGATGAGCTTCGCAAGATCGGCGCGCAGCACGTGCGGGTTCTGCGAGCCGGCCCAGCAGCGCAGCTGCATGCCGCTGCCGTCGGCGGGCTGCCATTCGGCCAGCGCGCACGACGGGCCGATGGACGCATGCATCTGGTAGGGCCACACGTAGGTGCGGTGCATGGGCTGCGCCGCCGATGCGATGGCGCCGTCGACATCGCCTTCGTCGACCAGCAGCCGCTGCGTGGAGGGGTTGTCGCGCAGGGCCTTCGCGAGGTCGCCGAGGTCGGGCATGCCGGGCCATGGCTTCCACTTCACGCGCAGCTCGCGCAGCGCCTGCTCGGCGTGCTCTTCGCGTTCGGCCACGATGCCGACGAAGTCGCGGATGACGACCACCGCGCGGATGCCGGGGATGTGCGCGATCGACGACTCGTCGACCGACTCCAGCGTGTTGCCGATGAACTCGCCGTGGTCCGCGCCCGCATACGGCGGGCGCACCACGCGGCCGTGCAGCATGCCGGGCACGCGCATGTCGTGCACGAACACGAGTTCGCCAGCGAGCTTGGCCGGGATGTCGACGCGCGCCTGCCGCGTGCCGACCACGCGGTAGTCGGCCGGGTCCTTGGGCCTGGCGTGCGGATCGAGCCGCAGCACGGTGCGCTGCCCTGCGACCAGCTCGGCGTAGCTGACATGCCGATCAGGTGCCTCCGCGACGCGCACCACGCCGTTGCGCACCTGCAGCGCATCCTCGGCCACGCCCAGGCGCTCGGCCGCACGCGCAAGCAGCCATGCGCGCGCCTGCGCCGCGGCCAGCCGCAGCGGCTGCGCATGGATCTGGATCGACGCGCTCGCGATGGTCGCACCCTGGTTGGGCGCGCGCGCGGTGTCGCCGAGCATCACGCGCACGCAGGGCATGCCGAGATCGAGCTCCTCGGCCACGATCTGGCCTAGCGCCGTCTGGATGCCGGTGCCGAGGTCGACGTGTCCGTTGAGCGCGGAGGCGCTGCCGTCGTCCCACACGGCAAGCAGCACCTCGTCGCCTTCGGCGGGATTGCTGGCGATGAAGGCAGGCTGGCCCTTGGCCGGGGGCGGCGGCGGCGGGGTCTCGCGCAGCACCAGCAGCACGCCGGTGGCGGCAAGGAACTCGGCGCGCGTCTGCGGCAGGTCGGCGCGGCGCATCATGGAATTTGCCCCCTCTCCCGCCTGCGGGAGAGGGTTGGGGTGAGGGCCGGCGGCGATAGCAATGGCTGCGCTTCGGCAAAGGCCGATGCCCTCACCCTGGCCCTCTCCCAAAGCGAGAGGGGAGAAGACCCGAAACTCATGCGCTTGCCTCCGCACGCATGCGCACCGCCGCGCGCTGCACCGCGTCCAGAATCTCGATGTGCGTGCCGCAGCGGCACAGGTTGCCCGACAGCTCGGCGCGGATGCGCGCTTCGCTCGCCTGCGGATCGCGCGCGAGCAGCGCCGCCGCCTGCATCACCATGCCGTTGAGGCAGTAGCCGCACTGCGCGGCCTGCGCGTCCTCGAAGGCGGCCTGCACCGGGTGCCAGCTGCCGCGCGAGCCCAGGCCTTCGAGCGTGGTGATGGCACGCCCCGCCACGCCGTGCGCCGGAATCACGCACGAACGCGCGGCCACGCCGTCCACGTGCACGGTACAGGCGCCGCACTGCCCCAGTCCGCAGCCGTACTTGGGGCCGTTAAGCCCCAGGTCGTTGCGCAGCAGGTGAAGCAGCGTCGCCTCGCGCGGCACGCCCGCTATCGATTGCGCCCGGCCGTTGACCAGCAGGCGCAGCGGCTCAGCGCCGCAGCTGGCCGTCACGGGCGTATATCTCCAGATCGACGAAGGTCGAGCCGTTGTGGTTCTTCGCGCTGTACTCGATGGGGAATTCGCCGAAGCGCGTGCTGCCGATGCTCTCCAGCCCGGCGATGAAGCTGTCGCGCGTGGGCGTCTTGCCCGCGCGGCGCAGGCCCTCGACCATCACGCGCGCGACGATGTAGCCCTCCAGCGCGGTGTAGCTGTCGATCTTCTCGCCGAACTCGGCGCGGTCTCGCTGGTAGTCGGCCACGATGGGCACGCGCAGCGCCTGCGGCGGCGGCACGATGCTGGCCGTGACCAGGCCCGCGAGCTTGCCGTCGAGCCGCTTGGCCGAGCCGGCCGCATCGGTGATGCCGACCGACAGCGTGTACAGCGGCGAACCCACGGCGCTGGCGCGGTAGTCGCGCATGAACACTTCCACCATGCGCCCGGCCATGATCATCACGACCGCGCCCGGCTTCGCGTCGGCGAGGCCGGTGACGACCTGCTTCGCGTCCTCGGCCGCGATGGCCAGCGGGAAGGTCTTGAGCACCTTCACCTTGTAGTCGGCCGCGAGCTCCTCGCAGGTGGCGAGGTTCGACTTGCCGAAGGCGCTGTCCTGGTAGACCACCGCGATCGACTGGATGCCGATGGTCGAGAGGTGGCTGATGATCTTGCGCAGCTCCAGGTCGTAGCCCGCGCGCACGTGGAACAGGTAGCGGTTGACCTTGGTGCGGAACGACGTGGTGCCCACCAGCGGCGCGAACATCGGCACGCCGGCCTTCTCCGCGAGCGGCATCGCCGCGGCGAGATTGCCGGTGGCCACGTAGCCGGTGAGCGCGAAGACCTTGTCCTCGTCGATCAGCTTGGCCGTGTTGACTGCCGTCTTCGCGGGGTCGTAGGCGTCGTCGTAGGTGACCAGCTCGATCTTGCGGCCGTTCACGCCACCCGACTTGTTGACCCTGTCGAGGTAGAGCTTGATGCCCGCGCGGTAGTCGATGCCGAAGTCTTTCGCCGGCCCGCTGAACACGGCGGATTGGCCGATACGGATGGTGGTGTCGGTCACACCGGTCGTGGCGTTGTCCGCGCGTGCCGGACGCAACAGGCCAGGGAACAGGCCGGGGCCGAGCGCCAGGGCGGCGGCGCTCGCCACCATGGCACGCCTTGAGATCGAGGGCTTCATGCGTCGTGGGTCCTGTGTTCCTGTTGCTCTTTGCGACTCGCGCGATGCGCGCTCAGGCGATCTGGATGTCTGCCGACTGGATCCGCTTGACGCCCTTGGCCGTCATCTGCTTCCAGGCCGCGGCCAGCGAGCCGTTGAGGTCGATGCCGCGCGTGGCGTCCTCGATCACGTAGGCCTCGAAGCCGGCCTTGCGTGCGTCCATCGCGGTCCAGGCCACGCAGAAGTCGGTGGCCAGGCCGGTGACGAACACGGTCTTGATGCCGCGCGCCTTCAGGTAGCCGGCCAGGCCGGTGGCCGTCTTGTGGTCGGCTTCCTCGAAGGCCGAGTAGCTGTCCATGTCCTTATGGAAGCCCTTGCGGATGACGAGCTGCGCGGTGGGCACCTTCAGGTCCTTGCCGAGCGCCGCGTCGTCGGTGCCCTGCACGCAGTGGTCGGGCCACAGCACCTGCGTACCGTAGCTGAGCTTGGTGGTCTCGAAAGGCTTCTTGCCGCTGTAGGTGCTGGCGAAAGATGCATGGCCCGCCGTGTGCCAGTCCTGCGTGACCACGATGTTCTCGAAGGCCGGCGCGAGCGCGTTGATCACCGGGATGACCTCGTTGCCGCCCTTCACCGCCAGCGTGCCGCCGTCGAGAAAGCAGTTCTGCACGTCGACCACGATCAGCGCCGCCTTGGCGCCGGGCTTGATCTTGCCGGCCGCGAAGGCGTTGAAGGCGACACTGCCGAGGCCACCGGCCAGCCCGAAGGCGGCGGCGGATTTCACGAGGGTTCTGCGATGCATGGCGTGGACTCCGGGGGGTTGAAGGAAATCGGGCTCAAACACTCAGGTAGGCGCGGCGCACTTCGTCGTTCGCCGCGAGCTCGGCCATCGTGGCGTGATAGCGGATCTGGCCCTTCTCGAGCACGTAGGCGCGGTCGGACACCAGTTCGGCGAAGTGCATGTTCTGCTCCGACAGCAGGATGCTCACGCCCTGCGCCTTGAGCTCCAGGATCATGTTGGCCATCTGCTCGACGATCACCGGCGCCACGCCCTCGGACGGTTCGTCGAGCAGCACGAGATACGGGTTGCCCATGAGCGTGCGCGCGACCGTGAGCATCTGCTGCTCGCCGCCGCTCATGCGCCCGCCCGGGCGGTTGGGCATCTCGCCAAGGTTGGGGAAGAGCTTGAACAGGCGCTCGGGCGTCCACAGCGGCGCGTCTGTGCCATCGGCCCAGCGGCGCGCAGGCTGCTTTCCGACCTCGAGGTTCTCCATCACCGTGAGGTCGGTGAACACGCGGCGGTCTTCAGGCACAAAGCCCAGGCCCAGTCGCGCCGCGTGGTGCGGCTCGCTCTTGGAGATGTCGTGGCCCAGGAAGCGCACCGCACCGCGGCGCTTGGCCAGCATGCCGATCAGCGCCTTCAGCGTGGTCGACTTGCCCGCGCCGTTGCGGCCCATGAGCGCGACCACTTCGCCGCGGCGCACTTCGAGATCGACGTCGTAGAGGATCTGTGCGGCACCGTACCAGGCGCACAGGGCCTTGGCCTGCAGGAGGGGTTCTTGGGTGCTCATGCGGCTTCTCCAACGGCTTCAGCTTTCTTCTCGAAGGTCTTGCCGGTGCCGAAGTACACCTCCTGCACCTTCGGATGGTCGCGGATCTCCAGCGGCTTGCCCTGCGCGATGAGGCGACCGCGCGCGAGCACGATCATGCGATCGGCGTACGCGAACACCACGTCCATGCTGTGCTCGGTGAACAGCACGGCCAGGCCGCGCTGGATGACGAGATCCTTGGTCAGCGCCATGAGCGAGTTGCGCTCCTTGGGCGCCATGCCTGCGGTGGGCTCGTCCATCAGCAGCAGCTTGGGCGAGTTGGCCATCGCGATGGCGAGCTCGACGCGCTTCACGTCGCCGTAGGCGAGCACGCTGCAGGGTCGGTCGGCCTGCGACTTCATGCCGACCTGGTCGAGCAGCGCGAGCGCTTCCTCGCGCTTGTGGTCGGCCGCACGGCGCCACATCGAGAACAGCTTGCCGTCGTGCGATAGCAGCGCCATCTGCACGTTCTCGGCCACGGTGAGCGAGGCGAAGGTCTCGGCGATCTGGAAGGTTCGGCCCACGCCTTTGCGCCAGATGGCGCGCGGCTTCTGGCCGACGAGCTCGTGCCCGTCGAACAGGATCGAGCCCTGGTCTGCCTTGAGCTGGCCGTTGACCATGTTGAAGGTGGTGGACTTGCCGGCGCCGTTGGGGCCGATGAGGGCCAGCAGTTCGCCGGCATGCAGTTCGAAGCTGATGCCGTCGACGGCCTTCACGCCGCCGAAGGACTTGCCGAGGTTCTCGACCTTCAGCAGTGGTGGGTTGGAGCTGTTGGGGGAAGTCATGCCTTGGCCTCCTTCACCTCAGGCACCGCCGGCGCCGTTTCGGGCTTGCCGCGGCGCAGCAGCTTGTCGGTCAGCTGCTTGGCAAAGCCTGCAATGCCCTGCGGGAACAGCAGCACGAGGATCAGGATGATGGCGCCGAGCGTCGCGCGCCAGTAGTCGGTGTTGCGCGCCACGGTGTCGTGCAGCCAGCTGAAGGTGACGGCGCCGACCACCGGCCCGGCCAGGGTCTGGATGCCGCCCAGCAGCACCATCACCAGCCCGTCGACCGACTTGTCGACGCTGAGGCTTTCGGGCGAGATGCTGCCCTTGGAAAAAGCGTAGAGCGAACCGGCCAGACCGGCCGCGGCGCCGGCGACGACGAAGGCGGTCCACTGCATGCGCTTGACGTCGATGCCGATGGCGTCGGCGCGAAGCAGCGAGTCGCGGCCCGCGCGCAATGCATAGCCGAAGGGCGAGAACAGCACGCGGCGCAGCATCAGGATGCCGGCGGCCACGAGCACCAGCGTGAGCCAGTAGTAGGTGCGCTTGTCCGACAGCCACTCCGACGGCCACACGCCCGTGAGGCCGTTGCTGCCGCCGGTGAACGAATCCCACTGGTAGACGACGGCCCAGGTGATCTGCGCGAAGGCCAGCGTGAGCATGGCCAGGTACACGCCCGACAGCCGCACCGCGAACCAGCCGTAGACCAGGGCGCCGATGGCCGCGACCAGCGGGGCCACGACGAGCGCCGCTTCCATCGGCAGGCCGCTGGAGCGCACCAGCAGCGCGGCGCCATAGGCCCCCAGGCCGAAGTAGGCGGCATGGCCGAACGAGTGCATGCCGGCCGGGCCCATGATGAAGTGCAGGCTGGCGGCGAACAGCGCGGCGATCAGCAGGTCGATCATCAGCACCGTGGTGTAGGGCGAGCCGGCGGTGAGCAGTGGCATGGCCATGAGCGCCACGCCCAGTGCGGCCACCAGCCACAGGTAGCCCTTGCTCGCGCGGCGCAGTGGCTCCTCGGCCATGCCCACGTAGCGGCTGGGCGCCTGCGGCCGGCCGAACAGGCCCCACGGACGCCACACCAGCACGATGGCCATGACGATGAAGTCGACCACCAGCGTGAGCTTCGAGAACGACACGCTGTAGCCGAAGATTTCAACCACGCCGAGCCAGATGCACACGGCCTTGATTTCGGAGATCAGCAGCGCGGCTGCATAGGCGCCCGGAATGGAGCCCATGCCGCCAACCACCACCACCACGAAGGCCGCGCCGATGGTGTTGAGGTCCATCGCCAGCGTAGCCGGTTCGCGCGGTAACTGCAGCGCGCCGCCCAGGCCCGCGAGCATGGCGCCGAGCCCGAACACCGCGGTGAAGAGCCAGGCCTGGTTCACGCCCAGCGCGCTGACCATCTCGCGGTCTTGCGTGGCGGCGCGCACCAGCGTGCCCCAGCGGGTGCGCGTGAGCAGCAGCCACATCAGGCCGAGCACGACCGGGCCGACGACGATCAGAAACAGGTCATAGGTCGGAAACTGCCGGCCCAGGATTTCCACCGAGCCCGACAGGCCCGGCGCGCGCGGCCCGAGCAGCTCGTCAGGCCCCCAGATGTAGAGCACCGCGTCCTTGATGACGAGAACGAGTGCGAAGGTCGCCAGCAGCTGGAACAGCTCCGGCGACTTGTAGATGCGGCGCAGCAGCACCATTTCGATCAGCGCGCCGAGGATGCCGACCGCAATCGCGGAAAGCACCACCGCCGGCCAGAAGGCCATGCCGCCGCCGAGCTTCTCGACCAGCGTGTAGGCGAGGTAGATGCCGACCATGAAGAAGGAGCCATGCGCGAAGTTGACGATGCGCGTGACGCCGAAGATCAGCGAAAGACCGGCCCCCACGAGGAACAGCGACGAAGCCGACGACAGCCCGGTGAGGAACTGAAGCAGCAATGAAGAAAGACTCATCCGAAGGCCTTCTGGTGGCGGTTTTCATTCATGGGAGGAGCATCCGCATTCAACGCAGCCCCGCGGTTGGCGCCGTCGTGCCCCCACCCCGACCCTCCCCCAAAAGGGGAGGGAGAAATTCGGGGAACACCACGGAACCGGCTTTGCCGGGCCGTTGGTGTTGCCCCCGGAAGGGGGTTGGCGAAGCGACACGAAGTGCGCGCAGCCTGGGGGCGAGCCATATCAATCGGCGGCGCGCGATTTCTTGACGTCGGCGGCGGAGGGCTGGAACTTGGCGCCGTCGAAGTAGGTGTAGTCGACCATCACGCCCTTGCCGTTCTCGTTCTTCGTCTTGCCGACGAAGGCGCCCATGGTGGACTGGTGGTCTTCGGCGCGGTAGCTGATCTTGCCGAACGGCGTATCGACCTGCAGGCCCTTGAAGGCTTCGACGAGCTTCGGCGTTTCGGTGCCCTTGGCCTTGACCACGCCGGCCGCGACGGACTTGATCATGCTGTAGCCGACCACCGAGCCCAGGCGCGGGTAGTCGTTGTACTTGGCGTGGTACGCGAGGAAGAAGGCCTTGTGCTCGGGCGTCTGGATGCCGTACCAGGGATAGCCGGTCACGATCCAGCCGTTGGGCGTTTCGTCCTTCAGCGGATCGAGGTACTCGGGCTCGCCGGTCAGCACGCTGACGACCGAGCGGTCCTTGAAGAGGCCGCGGGTGTTGCCTTCGCGCACGAACTTCGAGAGGTCGGCGCCGAAGAGCACGTTGAAGATCGCATCGGGCTTGGCGTCGGCCAGCGCCTGGGCGACGGCGCCCGCGTCGACCTTGCCGAGCGGCGGCGCCTGCTCGGCAACGAACTCGACGTCGGGCTGCGCGGCCTTCAGCAGTGTCTTGAATGCAGCCACGGCCGACTGGCCGTATTCGTAGTTGGGGTACACGACGGCCCAGCGCTTCTTCTTGAGCTTGACGGCTTCCGGCACCAGCATCGCGGCCTGCATGTAGGTGCCGGGACGCAGGCGGTAGGTGTATTCATTGCCGCCCTGCCAGGTCATCTTGTCGGTCAGCGGTTCGCCGGCCAGGAAGAAGATTTTTTTCTGCTTGGCGAAGTCGGCCACGGCCAGGCCGGTGTTCGACAGGAAGGTGCCGGTGAGCACGTCGATCTTCTCGCGCGCCACCAGTTCTTCGGCCACTCGCACGGCGTCGCCGGGGTTGGCGTTGTCGTCGCGCATGATGAGCTCGACCTTCTTCCCGTTCACGCCGCCCTTGGCGTTGATCTCTTCGACGGCCAGCTCCATGCCCTTCTTGTAGGGCTCGAGGAAGGCGGGCTGGGCCTTGTAGCTGTTGACTTCGCCGATCTTGATCACGCCTTGCGCATGCGCGGGAACGAGAGCAGTGGTCAGCGCTGCGAGGGCTGCGGCGCTGAAGACGTGACGCAATGGGGTCATGGGGAAAGCTCCTTGAAATCGAAAGAGGAAAGGAAACACCGTGAATGGGCTGGAAGGGCGAAAGAAACGATCAGCGAAGACCGTCTTCGCCCTTGATCTCATGGACCTGCAGGCCGCCGATGCGCGGCAGCGGCCGGCCGCTGTCGGTAACGGCCACCGCCACCACGATCTCGTTGGCGCGCGGCGCGTCGCTCACGCGAGCCTCGACGGCGTCGAAATGGCTGCGCACGAAGGCGGCGTCCTTGTGGCCCAGCGGCACGTCGATGGCGGTGCCCAGCGTGCCCTGCTTCTTGGCCGAGGGCACGAGTGCCGCGCCCTTCTCGACCGCCACGCGCAGCGGCGCGCCCAGCTTGGGATGCAGGATGGCGGCGGCATGCTCGAGCTCGCCGCGCTCGCCGACGATGGCGGCCTTGCCGTAGCTTTGCGCCTGGCCGGGCTCGATGCCCAGCGCCTTCACGGCCTTCTGGCCCAGCAGCGCGCCGAGTTCCTCGCCGATGGCGATGAGCTCGTCGAGGTTCTCGCTGTAGCGGCCCGCGTAGGGGTTCTCGATGACTGCGATGGCGACGGCGCGGCGCGTGGGCGGCGTGATGTCCTGGCCCATTTCCTTGCGGGTTTCGTCGACCTGGACGACGAGCTTGCGGATGTTGGCGGTCATGTTCTGTGTGTTCCTTGTCTTGTCTCTGTGCGGGTCTTCGCGGGTCAGCGCAGGCCGTCCCACTTGCTGATGTCCTTGGCGAGCAGCCCGCCCACGCGGGCATGGATGCGGTAGCCGGTGCTCATCGCGAGGATGAAGACGATCTCGTCGGCCGCAGGCGCGCCGGGCACGCGCACCTCGATGGCGTCGAACTGGCCGCGCACGTAGCTGGCGTTGATGTTGGTGAGCGGCACGTCGAGCGCGGCGCCGGGCGGGCCGACCTTCTTGGTCGAGGGCACGATCGACAGCGCATTGCCGGGCTGGCCGGTCTTCTCTTCAGCCTTGCCTGCGGTGTAGGCCGCGCGGCTGCCCTTCCAGCCGAGCAGTTCGCGCATCGCGTAGCCGCCCGGTACGTGCCACAGCGCGCCATGCTCCAGTTCGCCGTCGGCGCCGACGATGGCACCCTTGCCGTAGGTGGCGATCTGCTCCAGCGGCACGTCCATGGCGGCGTGCAGCTTGTGCGCCATGTCGACGCCCACGGGGTCGAGAAGCTCCATCATCGGCAGGATGTCGGGCTCGTAGCGGCCCGCGAACGGATTGGTCAGCACCGCGCCGATGGCACCACGCACCAGCGGGGTGTCGGCGCGCGGTCCGAACTCGTGGTGGATGTGCTCGACATGGGTGAAGACGCGGCGGATTTCGATCATGAAAAAGAACCTTGCTTTTCGTTAAGCAAATACTGAACCAACGGATCTGGGCAACGCTGTGCCGAGCGCCTTCGAGCATAAGGGCTCGACAAGTCTCCACTGCCCCTGGCAAACGAGTAGAGCGGCCCACACGAGCCCTCCTTTTTGCAGGACCTTGGCGCACACCGCGCCCGTATCGAGTGCGCTGCGCACCTGCGCGGGGGCCAGCGCGGGCACGTCGACGGTGACGAGCATGTCGCCCAGGTCGCTGTCGTCCTTGCACTCGTTCGCGGGGCGGCGCGCGATGGCTTCGTCGTCCACGTCGACGGCGTTGGCGATCACTGTCGCCGCGGCGTCGGCCTGAGCCGCGGTGGCGGCCAGCACCGTCACGCTGTCGGCGATGCCCAGCGAGAAGCTGCGCCCGCGCCAGCCGCTGGTGGCGACGCCGCGCACGGGCTGGTCGGCGCGCAGCTCGAACTGGCCATCGGTGGTAAGGATGCCGCCTTCGCCGGCGAGATGGCTGCGCAGGTCGAAGCGCGCGATGTCGGCGAACACGCCCACGCGCGCGGACTGCCCGGGCGCGAGATGCAGCGCGATGTCGCCGCCGTTGTTGATCCACGCGCGCTCGACGCCGGGGCGCTCGTAGAAGGCGATGAGCTCCTGCGCCACGGAGCCGGCCACCGCCGCCATCGGCGTGATGAAGGTCGGCGAGAACGCGGCGCAGGCGTCCCACATGCGGCGCGCCACCACGTTGCGCGGGCGCATCCTGTCGGTAACGGGCAGGCGCAGCAGCGGCAGTTCGCGCACCAGTTCGTCGAGCACGTGGACGAAGCGCGCCCACGCCGCGTCGTGCGCGGCAGCCACGGCGTACGGGTCGCCGTGCGCCTCGGCCACGATGTCGATCGGGCCGTGGTTGAAGTGCCAGCGGCTTTTGTCGAGCGCCGTGCGTTCGGCAGGCATGATCAGCCCAGCATGGGGGCGTGGCCCAGGGGCCACGGATTGGCGTCGTCCACTGCGAGCCATTGGCGCGCGAGCGGTGCGCCGTCTTCCTGCCATGCACCGCGGGCGAGCGCCTGCTCGAGCGGGAAGATGTGCTCCATGTGGCCGCCGAGCGCCTCGTAGTCGTCGCGCCGCATGCTGAACTCAATGGGCGCGACGATGGCCGGCGTGGGCACGGTGCCGAAGCTGTTGTCGGGCATGCGCATGACGTCGGCCATCACCGTGATGCCGCCGCCGGGCCATACATAGGCCGGCGCGCCGCCGCAGGTGACGTTGACCAGCGCCCGCTTGATGGCGCGCGTGAGCAGCACCGGGTTCTCGGTGACACCCGCGCGCAGGCTGCCGCCCGCGCCACCCAGGAACAGCACCGTGCACAGCGACGGCTCGCAGTTCTCGCCGATGCGATCGACGATGCGCTTCACCTCCGGCGGCATCGGCTGCTCGACAGGTTTGAGCGCGTCGTCGAGCACGTACCACTGGGCGTGCTCACCGGTGGTCGACGTCATGAGCAGGCGCATGCCGGGGCGTGCGACGCCCTCTTCCCAGCCTTCGATGATCGCGAGCGGATCGGCGATGTCGGTGCCGCCCCAGCCGTTGCCCGGGTTCGCCACCTGGAAGTAGCGCCCCGGCGTGGACTTGCGCCCCAGCATCTGGATACCCGAGGGCGCCATGTCGAGGCAGCGGCCGGCCTGGTGCTCGGTGAGCACGCCGGTGATGTGGTCGTCGACCACCACAACCTCGTCGGCCACGCCCGCGAACTGGCGCGCGAAGATGCCGACCGCGGCCGAGCCGCAGCCCACGCGCATGCGCTGCTCTTCCACGCCGTTGACGATGGGCGCCTTGCCGGCCTGGATGACGAGGGTGGAGCCGCCGTCGATGGTGCACTCCACGGCCTTCTTGTTGCCAAGCAGCTGCATCAGCTCGGCCGTCATGCGGCCTTCCTTCTTGCTGCCGCCGGTGAGGTGGTGCACGCCGCCGAGCGAGAGCATCTGCGAGCCGTATTCGGCCGTGGTGACGTGGCCCACGACCTCGCCGCGGTAGCGCACGTTGGCCTGCTCGGGGCCGAGGAAGCGGTCGGTGTCGATCTTCACCTTGAAGCTGCAGTAGCTGAAGATGCCTTCGGTGACGACGGTGACCATGTCCACGCCCTGGGCCTTGGAAGCCACGATGAAGGGCGCGGGCTTGTAGTCGGGGTAGGTGGTGGAGGAGCCCACGCCGGTGACGAAAACTTCGTCGGCATGCAGCAGGTCGCCGTTCCAGTCGGGGGCGGCATCGGAAGAATCGGCGCCGGGGCGGTCGAAGGGCACGAGCGCGGGCTTCTCGCTCTCGACGGTTCGGCGCAGCAGCACGACGGGATCGACCCGCACCAGCACGCCCTCTTTATTGGCGTAGCGGTCGCAGGCGCCGGTGCGGCCATCGGAGATCTGGCACAGCACCGGGCAGGCGTTGCACTCGACCTTGGCCGTGCTCATGCGCTCGTTGCGCGGCGGTGCCTTGCCGAAGGCACTGCTGCCGGCTTCGGCCACCACGGGCATGTCCATGCCGGGGAGGCCGTCTGTCTTGGTGTGTTCTGTCATCGGGGCGATCTCGTGGGCGTTCGGTGTTGGGCGAAGTGCGAATCCGGGCTGTCGGGGTTTGCAACAAACGTGCCGTCCGCCCGCTTGTGCATCGACTTCCGTTTGTGTAGCATTCCCTACACTTTCATGTTGCATTCACTACATCAAAGGTCAATGTAGCAAACGGGCCCGATGCTTGCAATGGTGTTTTCTAGCGGTGTTCATCGGGGTTTCTCCGACCAACGACAATGGAGGGTTCGGAGCCGGCCGGCGGCTTTCGCCCCAAAGGCGTGCACGCAGGCTCAGCCAACCTCCCCTGTTACCAACCAACTCTTGAGTTCCGTATGAGTGCATTCAGCGAAGAACGCGTCCTGAGCGTCCACCACTGGACCGATCGCCTGTTCACCTTCACCACCACGCGCGACCCGGCCCTGCGCTTCTCGAACGGTCATTTCACGATGATCGGCCTGAAGGTCAACAACAAGCCCCTGCTGCGCGCCTACAGCATCGTGAGCCCGAACTACGAGGAGCATCTCGAGTTCCTGAGCATCAAGGTGGAAGACGGCCCGCTGACCTCGAAGCTGCAGCACATCCAGGTGGGCGACACCATCATCGTGGGCCGCAAGCCCACGGGCACGCTGCTGATCGACTACACGCTGCCCGCCAAGCGCCTGTACCTGTTCGGCACCGGCACCGGCCTCGCACCGTTCATGAGCATCATCCGCGACCCGGACACCTACGAGAAGTTCGAGCAGGTCATCCTGGTGCACGGCGTGCGACAGGTCGACGAGCTGGCCTACCACGACCTCGTGACCGACCACCTGCCCAAGCACGAGTTCCTGGGCGAGATGATCGAGAAGCAGCTGCTGTACTACCCCACGGTCACGCGCGAGGAGTTCCGCAACCAGGGCCGCATCACCGACCTGATCGAGAGCAACAAGCTCACCGACGACCTGGGCCTGCCGCCGCTGAACGTCGAGGAAGACCGCGTCATGCTGTGCGGCAGCCCCGGCCTGCTGGTGGACCTGAAGCACATCCTGGAAAAGCGCGGCTTCAAGGAAGGCAACACCTCGACGCCCGGCGACTACGTCGTCGAGCGCGCCTTCGCCGAGAAGTAATGTCGGCCCCCCGGCTTTTCACGCGCTTCGCGCGTGTAACTCCACCCCCCGAGGGGGAGGCGCGGTCCGCCTTGGGGCGGCCCGGCGGCGACCGCCTGTAATGGAACGCAAGGCTGCCGTCACCAAGCCGCAGCGCCGCACGGGCGTGCGCGAGGCGGCTGCCCAGGCCACGCGCGACAGCATCCTGAAGGCCGCGACCAAGGTCTTCGCCAAGTACGGCTACGACGGCGGCAGCGTGGAGAAGATCTCCAAGGCCGCGAAGTCGTACGACCGGATGATCTACTACTACTTCGGCAGCAAGGAAGGCCTCTTCATTGCAGTGCTCGAAGGCATCTACCAGCGCATGGACGACGCCGAGGCCGCCATCGCGCTCGACACCTCGCGGCCGGTGGACGCGCTCACCGAAGTCATCCGCTTCGTGCTGGGCTACTACCGCAAGAACCCCGAGTTCGTCACGCTGCTGAACACCGAGAACCTGCACAAGGGCCGGCACATTTCGAAGTCGCTGCGCGCCCGCGAGTATTCGTCGCGCGCGGTGGCGATCATCGCGGAGATCCTGGCGAGCGGTGCCTCGCAGGGCCTGTTCCGCAAGGATCTGGTGGCGCGCGACATCTACCTGCTGATCGCGTCCACGGGCTACTTCTACACCTCCAACCGGCACACGCTCACCGCCTTCCTCGGGGAGCCGCTGGAGTCGCCCGAGGCCATCGCGCACTGGGAAGACTTCGTGATCGAGACGCTGCTGCGCACCGTGCGCGCCGACGCCGACGAGCCGCAGGACGAAGAGAACAACTCCACCCCATCCCACGAGGACACATCGAAATGGCAGAAATCGCAGCCGGCGGCAAGTCGGGCAAGGTCGTCATAAAGAACATCGGGCTGCTGCTCTCGGGCGACATCGACAAGCCCATCCTCGACGCGGACACCATCGTCGTGAACGACGGCCTGATCGTCGCGGTCGGCAAGGAAAAGGACTGCGACCTCGAAGGCGCCGCCACCGTCATCGATGCGAAGAAGACCTGCGTCGCGCCCGGCCTGATCGACAGCCACGTGCACCCGGTGTTCGGCGACTGGACGCCGCGCCAGGGCCAGCTCGGCTGGATCGACTCCACCATGCACGGCGGCGTGACCACGATGATTTCCGCCGGCGAGGTGCACCTGCCCGGCCGACCGAAGGACATCGTGGGCCTGAAGGCGCTGGCCATCACCGCGCAGCGCGCCTTCGACAACTTCCGTCCCGGCGGCGTGAAGGTTCTGGCGGGCGCGCCCGTCATCGAGAAGGGCATGGTCGAGAGCGACTTCAAGGAGCTCGCCGAGGCCGGCGTGGGCCTGCTCGGCGAAGTGGGCCTGGGCTCGGTCAAGGCCGGCTACGAGGCCAAGGAGATGGTCGCCTGGGCGCGCAAGTACGGCATCCAGAGCACGATCCACACGGGCGGCCCGTCGATTCCGGGCTCGGGCCTGATCGACAAGGACGTGGTGCTCGAGGCCGACGCCGACGTCATCGGCCACATCAACGGGGGCCACACCTCGCTGCCCGAGGCGCATGTGTGCGAGCTGTGCGAGAAGAGCTCGCGCGCGATCGAGATCGTGCACAACGGCAACGAGAAGGTCGCCATCGCGGCGGCGAAGGCCGCGCTGGAGCTCAAGTGCCCGCACCGCGTGATCCTCGGCACCGACGGCCCGGCGGGCTCTGGCGTACAGCCGCTGGGCATCCTGCGCATGGTGGCGATGCTGTCGTCCATCGCGAACATCCCGGCCGAGCTGGTGTTCTGCTTCGCGACCGGCAACACCGCGAAGATCCGCAAGCTCAACTGCGGCCTCATCGAAACGGGCCGTGCCGCCGACTTCGTCTTCATGGATCGCGCGCAGCACTCGCCTGCGCCGGGGCTGCTCGAGAGCGTGCAGCTCGGCGACATCCCGGGCGTGGGCATGGTGATGATCGACGGCATCGTGCGCTGCGGCCGCAGCCGCAACACGCCGCCGGCGACCGAGATTCCGGTGGTCGTCTCGGGCGCGCACTGAGCGCACCGCGCCGCCGGCCTCAGCCGTTGCGGTGCGAGCGGAAGACCAGGTAGCGCGCCGACAGGAAGTTGGCGCTCATGCCGGCAAGGCTGCCCAGTGCCACGCCGAGCGCCGCGGCCCAGCGGCCTTCCACCCAGTGCAGCGTGAGTACGTAGGCGCCGTAGTTGAGCACCGCGCCGGCCGCCATGGTCGCCAGGTAGCCGAAGTACTCGCGCCAGATCGAACGGCTGGCGGCCGCGCTCGCCGCGAAGGTGTAGCGGCGGTTGAAGGCCCAGGTGGTGGTCGCCGCGGCGAGGAACGACACCACGCGCGCGGCATACCAGCCCAGCAGCGGCGCCAGCAGGTACAGCACCACCACGTCGACCACCAGCCCGATCACGCCTACCGCGGCGAACGCCAGGAACTCGCGGCCGATTTTCATTCCCGCCGGCCGCCGAGGGCGCGCGACGCGTGCTCGCGCACGCTCGGTATGGCAAGGTAGCTCAGCCGCTTGGCCTCGCGCCGACCCAGGGTGATGGCCTGCATGACGACACCGCACACGAAGGACAGCATGGCCGCCAGCATCGCGCCGGTGGCCAGCACCGCCGTGGGGAGCCGGGGCACCAGGCCGGTGTGGACGTAGGTCATGACGACCGGCACGACCAGCACGATCGACATCAGCGCCAGCAGCCCGCCGATGATCGAGAAGAACTGCAGCGGCCGCTCGCTCACGAACAGCTTGCAGATGGTCTTGAGGATGCGCCAGCCGTCGCGGTAGGTCGAGAGCTTGCTGACCGAGCCCTCGGGGCGCGTGCTGTAGGCGGTGGCTTCCTCCGCATACGGCATGCGCAGCTCGAGCGCGTGCACGGTGAGCTCGGTCTCGGTCTCGAAGCCCCGCGACAGCGCCGGGAACGACTTGGCATAGCGCCGCGAGAACACGCGGTAGCCCGAGAGCATGTCGGTGAGCCCGCCGCCGAAGAGCTGCGCCACCGCGCCCGTGAGCATGCGGTTGCCGAAGCGGTGGCCGGCGCGGTAGGTGTGCACGTCCTGGCCGTCGTCCACGCGGCTGCCGACCACCATGTCGAGGTTGTCGTGCACCAGTCGTTCGACTAGGCGCGGCGCGGCACCGGCGTCGTAGGTGGCATCGCCGTCGGTCATCACGTACACGTCGGCATCGACGTCGGCGAACATGCGCCGCACCACGTTGCCCTTGCCGCGCAGGGCCACGTGCGTGACCGTGGCGCCGGCCGCACGCGCCACGGCGGCGGTGTCGTCGCTGGAGTTGTTGTCGAAGACGTGGATCTCGGCCCCGGGCAGCGCGGCGCGAAAACCGTGCACCACCTGCGCGATGGCGAGCGCCTCGTTGTAGCAGGGGATGACCACGGCGATGCGCAGGCCGCCGCCGGCGCGGCTCCGGCTGCTGGTGGGGAAGTCGGCGTCGTCGGTCATGGTGCGGCGGGAAGGATACGGTAGACGCGGCTGCCGTCCTTCTCGTATTCCACTGCGAAGTACTTGTCGAAATCGATGCGCGCGGTGAACACCGGCACCACGGAGTCGGGGAGGACGATCGCCACGAAGCCCAGGCCCGAGAGCTTGCGCGCGAGATCGCCGCCCGACAGGCGCCCGAAGTCGGTGTAGCGCCAGGGCCCGAGGGTGTCGCCCCAGATGGGATTGGGGCCGTAGTAGATCGCCTCGTTCAGCGCGATCTGGTAGACGCGGCCCTTGGCGGTGCGGCGCAGGTAGTCCATGACGGCATAGCCCGGCACATGCTTGCGCAGCACGGCCTCGCGGGCCTCGGGCGTGACTGCGACCATCGAGACCTTGACCGCCGTCTGGCGCACGGAGACGGCGGCCATCGCGGCCAGCAGCAGCACGAGCACCCAGTCGCCCACGCGTGCGCCGGAGCGCGCCACGGCGGCGCCGGCATCCTGCGGCTGCGGCTGCGGCTGCGGCGGCTTCTGCGGCTCTTGCGGCTTCGAACCGAAAAGCCGCCTCACACCCGACATCGCCCAGCCGAACACCACCTGCCAGCCGATGGCCGCGATGGCCGCCAGCAGCGGGAAAGATGCCGTCAGGTAGCGCGGATAGCGCGAGGTCACGACCCAGACCACCACCGAGTACAGGCAGAACCAGCCGGCCGCGCGCACCGCCGCGGAGCGCTTCCACAGCACGCTGAACGGCGCGAAGAACACCGACCACAGCAGCGCATTGGGCAGCTCGGCATGCACGCGCACGTCGGCCACCTGCTGCACGTAGTCGGCCGGCGTCCATTCGGTGAAGCCGAACACGCGCGCGCCGATGGGGTTGAACGGGTCGCCCGTCATGATGGCGTTGCGCGCGTACCAGTACACGCAGGGCAGCAGGAAGCAGGCGAACACCAGCGCCCAGGCCTTGAGGCTGCGCTCGTGGCGGAAGACGAAGGGCGCCACCAGCGGCAGGAAGACCAGCGCCTGATACTTCGAGCCGGCCGCCAAGCCCAGGCAGAAGGCCGCGACACCGAGCCAGCGGATGCCGCCGTGCGCCGGCTTGCCGACCTCGGATTCGCGCCACCACCACAGCGCCACGCAGGCCGAGAGCACGAAGAGCGCCACGCCCATGTCGATGAGCGCGTTGGAATAGTCGCCGAGCCCCAGCCAGATGGCCGCGCCGATGCAGGCGGTGAGCCGGTTGGCGTGCAGCATGCCGAGGCGGTAGATCATGACCACCGACAGCGCCCCGGCCAGGCCGTTGAGGAAATGCGGCAGCACGTCGTCGCCCAGTTGCAACGCTGCGGCATACAACAGGTTGTAGTTGTACGGGAACCAGGGGTAGCGCAGCCAGTCGTGGATGCCCAGCGAGCCGTGTTCCGCGACCTGCCGCGCATAGGGCAGGTGGTACATCAGCTCGTCGAAGGCGATGGGCGGGGCGAGCGGCGCCACCAGCGCCGGCAGCGCGACCAGGGCCAGCGCGATCGCCGCGACACGTTCCGGGTAGCTCCAGGGCAAGGCCTGCACGTTGGCGAGCAGCGCGCGCCGCTCGCGCAGCCAGCCCGGAAGCTGCACCGCCGCGGCCAGCACGCCCACCGCGACGAGGACCGCGGTCGCGCCCGCCTTGAAGGCTCCGAAGATGGCCAGCGCCTGGAACGCGCAGATGAACAGGCCCACGCCCAGCGCCACGGCCATGGCGGCCTCGAGCCCCGCGTCGCGGCGCGGGGGCGGCGCCAGGCGGCCCAGCAGCGCGCGTCCATAGCCCCAGCAGCCCATCACGAAGACCGCCAGTGCCGCGTACTGCGCGGCTGCAAACATCAGCTTCTGAATAACAACTCCCCGCGCCGGGCGGCCGCACCGGCCGGCAGGTTCAAAGATTGGGCGCGAGCAGGCGTTCGAGCTCGGCTTCGCTTTCCTTGCGCCGCGCGGCCTGGTCCTGCAACTGGTCGTGTCCGATCTTGCCGACGTTGAAGTACGTCGAATCGGGGTGGCTCAGGTAGAACCCGCTCACGCTGGCGGCGGGCATCATAGCGAGGCTTTCCGTCAGGCTCATGCCAATGTCCGCGCAGTTCAGAAGGTCGAACATGGGCTTCTTCACGCTGTGGTCGGGGCAGGCCGGGTAGCCGGGAGCGGGGCGGATGCCGCGGTACTTCTCCGCGATCATGTCGTCGTTGCTCAGGCTCTCGTCGCTCGCGTAACCCCACAGGTCGGTGCGCACGCGATGGTGCAGCGCCTCGGCGAAGGCCTCGGCCAGCCGGTCGGCCAGGGCCTTGAGCATGATGGCGGAGTAGTCGTCGAGGTCGTCGACGAAGTACTTCTCCTTCTTCTCCACGCCCAGGCCGGCGGTCACGGCGAACATGCCGACGTAGTCCTTCACGCCGCTGTCCCTGGGCGCGACGAAGTCGGCCAGGCAGCGGCTCGGGCGCATCACGCCGTCGATCTCGTGCTTCTCGGTCTGCTGGCGCATGCCGTACCAGGTGAGCGCCACCTCGCTGCGCGATTCGTCGGTGTAGAGCTCGATGTCGTCGTCGTTCACGGTGTTGGCGGGCCAGAAGCCCACCACGCCGCTCGCGCTGAGCCAGCGGCCTTCGATGAGGCGCTTGAGCATGCGCTGGCCGTCGGCATACACGCGCACGGCCTCGGTGCCGACGATCTCGTCCTTCAGGATGGCCGGGAACGGGCCTGCCAGGTCCCAGGTCTGGAAGAACGGGCCCCAGTCGATGTACTTCGCGAGTTCGGTCAGGTCGAAGTTCCTGAACACGCGCCGGCCGATGAACTTGGGCACCGGCGGCAGGTAGTTCGCGAAGTCGATGGGCGTCTTGTTGGCGCGCGCCTTCGCCAGCGGCCACAGCGGCACCTGCTTCTTGTTGGCGTGCTGCTCGCGCACCTTCACGTAGTCGGCGTTGATCTCGTCGATGTACGCGGAGGCCTGGTCGCTCAGCAGGCTCTGCGCCACGCTCACGCTGCGCGAGGCGTCGGGTACGTAGACCACCGGGCCCTCGTAGTGCGGCGCAATCTTGACGGCCGTGTGCACGCGGCTGGTGGTGGCGCCGCCGATCAGCAGCGGAATCTTGCGGATGCGGAAGTGGTCGTCCTTCTGCATCTCGCCGGCCACGTACTGCATTTCTTCCAGGCTCGGCGTGATGAGGCCCGACAGGCCCACGATGTCCGCGCCCTCGACCTTGGCCTTGGCAAGGATCTCGTGGCACGGGACCATCACGCCCATGTTCACCACTTCGAAGTTGTTGCACTGGAGCACGACGGTGACGATGTTCTTGCCGATGTCGTGCACGTCGCCCTTCACGGTGGCGATGATGATCTTGCCCTTGGTGCGCACGTCGCGGCCCGCGGCCTCGTCCTGGCGCTTTTCTTCCTCGATGTAGGGAATGAGGTGGGCCACGGCCGACTTCATCACGCGAGCCGACTTCACCACCTGCGGCAGGAACATCTTGCCCTGGCCGAACAGGTCGCCCACGATGTTCATGCCGTCCATCAGCGGGCCTTCGATCACGTGCAGCGGCCGGCCGCCGGTGGCGAGGATGGCGCGGTAGGCCTCCTCCGTGTCTTCCACGATGAAGTCGGTGATGCCGTGCACCATGGCGTGCGACAGGCGCTGGTTGACCGGCACCGGGTTCTCCGGCGTGCCGCGCCATTCGAGCTTCTTGCTGTCGTCCTTGGCGCCGCTCCTGGCGGTCTCGGCCACTTCGACGAGGCGCTCGCCGGCATCGGGGCGGCGGTTGAGCACCACGTCTTCCACGCGCTCGCGCAGCTCGGGCTCGAGGTCGTCGTACACGCCCACCATGCCGGCGTTGACGATGCCCATGTCCATGCCCGCCTTGATGGCGTGGTACAGGAACACGGTGTGGATGGCTTCGCGCACCGGGTCGTTGCCGCGGAAGCTGAAACTCACGTTGCTCACACCGCCCGACACCTTCGCGCCCGGCAGGTTCTGCTTGATCCAGCGCACGGCCTCGATGAAGTCAACCGCGTAGTTGTCGTGCTCCTCGATGCCGGTGGCGATGGCGAAGATGTTCGGGTCGAAGATGATGTCCTCGGGCGGGAAGCCCACCTCGTCCACCAGGATGCGGTAGGCGCGCTCGCAGATCTCGATCTTGCGCGCGTAGGTGTCGGCCTGGCCCTTCTCGTCGAAGGCCATCACCACGGCGGCGGCGCCGTAGCGCTTCACCAGCATGGCCTCGTGCTTGAACTTGTCGACGCCCTCCTTCATGGAGATGGAGTTGACGATGCCCTTGCCCTGGATGCAGCGCAGGCCCGCCTCGATGACCTCCCACTTCGAGCTGTCGACCATCACCGGCACGCGCGCGATGTCGGGCTCGCTGGCGATGAGGTTGAGGAAGCGCACCATCGCGGCCTTGCTGTCGAGCATGGCCTCGTCCATGTTCACGTCGATCACCTGCGCGCCGTTCTCGACCTGCTGGCGCGCCACGGCCAGCGCTTCTTCGAACTGGCCGTTGAGGATCATGCGCGCGAAGGCCTTGGAGCCCGTGACGTTGGTGCGCTCGCCGATGTTGACGAACAGCGTGCCTTCGCCGATGGAGACCGGCTCCAGGCCTGAGAGCTTCATGGGAGGCGGCATTGGGGAAGACATGGTTGGACTCGGAGGCAAAAGCGGTTATTCGTGCGCGGGTTGGGGGAGTCTATCGCCCTCGCATGCGCCGCAGGGGCTGCAGGAGTAAGTCCGAATCATGAAAGGGAAAGTCCGGATCGATCCGGCCTGGTCGGTTTCGCAGAATGAAAAGTGCACGCTCGTTCGTTTTTGCGTGCCCCCCAACCGATCAACCCACAAGGGAGTTCCGATGATTCGACTGGCGAAGAGGATTGCGGCTGCGAGCACAAGGACGACGGGCAAGAAGGAAGGCGCGGTACGGCGGATGGCCGGCGCGCTGCTGGTGGGCGGCATGCTCGCGCTCGCGCCCCTGGCGCAGACGGCGCAGGCGGCCGGCACCAGCGCCCAGACAGCCTATCCGATCGTGCTGGTGCACGGCATGCTGGGCTTCGACACCATCGCCGGCATCGACTACTGGTACGGCATTCCGGGCGAGCTGCGCGCGCAGGGCGCGAAGGTCTTCGTCGCCGAGGTGGCGGCCACCAACAGCAGCGAGGTGCGCGGCGAGCAGCTGCTCAAGCAGGTCAAGGACGTGCTGGCGCTGACCGGCGCGAGCAAGGTCAACCTGATCGGCCATTCGCACGGCGGCCCCACGGCGCGCTACGTCTCGGGCGTGGCGCCGCAGCTGGTGGCCTCGGTCACCACGGTGGGCAGCCCGCACAAGGGCAGCAAGGTGGCCGACCTGCTGGGCAACACGCTGCCCGAAGGCAGCCTGAGCCGCACGGTGGTGGTGAGCGCGGTGAATGCCTTCTCCAGCCTGATCGGCATTCTTTCGGGCAACAACACGCCGCAGAGCGGCCTGGGCGCGCTCGATTCGCTCAACACCGCCGGCTCCGCGAAGTTCAACGCCAAGTTCCCCGACGGCGTGCCCACCACCGCCTGCGGCAACGGGGCCGAACTGGTCAACGGCGTGCGCTACTTCTCGTGGTCGGGCACCCAGCCGCTGACCAACGTGTTCGATGCCTCCGACTACCCGCTGTCGCTGCTGAGCGTGGTGCACGGCGAGCCCAACGACGGCCTCGCCTCGGCCTGCAGCTCGCACCTGGGCACCTACCTCGGCAGCTACAGGCAGAACCACCTGGACGAGGTCAACCAGATGCTCGGGCTGCGCGACCTGTTCTCGGTGAGCCCGGTGACGCTGTACGTGAACCAGGCGGCGAAGCTGAAGCAACTCGGCCTCTGAGGAGACGATGCCCCGCAAGCTCCTGCTACCGCTCGCGGCGGCCGCGGCGGTGCTGGCCGCGGGCACCGCGTGGTGGCTGGCCGGCGGCGAGGAGGAGACATCGGCTCCCGCGGTCGCATCCGCGGCCCTGCCGGCCACCTCGTCCACCCTGCCGGCTGCCCCCAACGCCGCGTCAGGCGCAAGCCCGCACATCCCCGATCCGCTGCTGACGCCCGCCCTGCTGCGCACCTTCGAGCAGATGCTGGACGGCAGCCAGGCACGCGACAAGGAAGGCCTGATGGCCGAGATGCGCGCGAAGATCGACAAGTACCTGCCGCCCGAATGGCGGGTGCGCGCGCTGGGCCTGCTGGAGCGCTACATCGACTACCGCACCGCGCTCGAGGCGCTGCCGGCGGCCAGCATCGGCGACCCGGCCGGGCTGCGCCGGATCCTCGATGCGCGCGCCGGCATCCGCTCGCGCTACTTCGCGCCCGAGGAGGTCGAGGGCCTGTTCGGCGCCGAGGAGAAATTCGACCGCTTCAGCGTCGAGAAGCTGGAGATCGAGCGCAACGCGAACCTCACGCCCGAGCAGAAACGCCAGGCGCTGGCGAAGACCGAGGAAACCTGGCTCACGCCCGAGCAGCGCGCCGACCGTACGGCCTCCGTCGCGCAGCTGGCCGTGGGCGAGCAGACCGCCGCGCTGGAAGCACGCGGCGCCAGCCCGCAGGAGCGCTTCGAGGAGCGCTCGAAACAATACGGCCACGAGGCGGCGCAGCGGCTCGCCGCGCTCGACCAGCAGGAGCAGGACTGGCAGGGCCGCCTCTCGCGCTACGCCGCCGCGGACGAGGCCGCACGGGCGCAGTTGCAGGCCGCGCTCTTCACGCCGCAGGAGGCGCTGCGCCTGCAGGCCGCGCTGGAGATGCGGGCGGCCGACGCAAAGAAAAAGGCGGCCGCGCCGCCTTGATCCCTGCCCTTGGCCTGTGGGGCCATCAGGCCGCCACCGGCCCCTTCGCCGCGGCCGAAGCCGGCAGGCCGAACACGCGGTCGAAGGCCCAGTTGAAGACGAAGGTGTAGACCAGGAAGAACACCACCAGCCCCAGGTCCATCACCAGCGCCTGCCAGAGCGACACGCCCAGGCCCCAGGCGAACATCGGCACCAGGAAGGCGATCAGGCCGCCCTCGAAGCCGATGGCGTGCGCGACGCGGCGGCGCAGGCTGCGTCCGCGCACGGCCTGGCGCGACTCCCAGCGCTCGAAGAGCGAGTTGAAGACCAGGTTCCAGATCACCGCGATGACCGATGCCGCCACCGCCAGGACGCCCGAATGGCCCAGCCCGGCGTCCGTCATCAGGGCCAGCCCCGCGCTGGCGGCCACGATGGCGATGCCTTCGTAGAGGCTGATGTAGACGATGCGGCGCTGGATCCCTTGCATGGCTTTCTCTCTGTGTTCGTTGATGCGATGACTGGACTTTATTTGTCATCTGCTGATATAAAAAGTTAACTTGTTTCAGTTTCATTGATAGATCGGGCGCCATGGCTTTTTCCAGCGACAACGTCGAAGTCTTCCTGGCCGTGATCGACCACGGCTCCTTCTCGGCCGCCGCGCGGGCGCTGCGCCGGGTGCCGTCTGCGGTGAGCATGGCCATCGCCAACCTCGAGGCCGAGCTCGACCTGCAGCTCTTCGACCGCAGCGGCCGCGAGCCCCAGCCCACGGCCGCCGCACGATCGCTGGAGCCGCAGGCGCGGCTGCTAGCGTCGCAGCTCAAGCAGCTGCAGGTGCAGGCGCTCGCCCTTACCCAGGGGCTGGAAGACCGGCTCACCCTGGCCATCGCGCCCGAGCTGCTGGCCGCGCCCTGGACCGGCCCGCTGTCGGAGCTGGCGCGGGAGCATCCGCTGCTGCAGGTCGAGGTGCTGGCCGCACCGCAGGCCGATGCGCTGGCGCTGCTGCACAGCGGGCGGGCGCAGCTCGCGCTGGTGTTCGAGCGGCCCAGCCTCGACGGGCGCGAAGGCTTCCAGGAAGTGGGCAGCGAACTCATGGTGGCGGTGATGGCGCCCGACCACCCCGTGCTCGCGGCCAACGGCGGCCGGCTGCGCGAGGACCACCTGACCAACACCCGCCAGATCGTCGTGGCCGGGCGCGACCTCGCCACCAGCGACCCGCGATTCGTCTTCGCGCGCCACGTCTGGCGCTCAGACAACGCGCTGGCCGCGCTGAGCCTGATCACCGCCGGACTGGGCTGGGGCTGGCTGCCGCGCAACTTCGCGCGGCCGCACGTGGCGGCGGGTGCGCTGGTCGAGATTCCCTTCGAGAACCTCAGCAATGGACTCGACCTGTGGGTGGACGTGGTGTGGTCACGTGAGCGCCCACTCGGCCTGGGAGCCCAGCATTTCGTGAATCTGATCGCCAAGGGACGGGCCGCGGCGGGCGAGTGCAGCCCCAAGGTCAGCGGCGAAACTGCCGGCCCGACGAACTAGACGACTGGTCTAATAGACGCTAGAGTGCGGCCCATGAACGCCGCCGCAGCTCCCACCACTCCCATCACCGACGTCCGCCAGCACATCCTCGACGTGGCCCATCCGCTGCTGCTGCGAAAGGGCTTCACCGGCGTCGGGCTGGCCGAGGTGCTGGCCGCGGCGAAGGTGCCGAAGGGCTCGTTCTATCACTACTTCGGCTCCAAGGAAGTCTTCGGCGAGGCGGTGCTGGAGGCCTACTTCAGCGAGTACCTGGGGCGCACCGACACCCTGCTGACCGAAGGACCCGGCACTGCCGCCCAGCGCCTGATCGCCTACTTCGACGACTGGCTCGACTCCCAGACCGGCGAGGAGGCGCAGAGCCGCTGCCTCGTCGTCAAGCTCGGCGCCGAGGTCTGCGACCTCTCCGAGAGCATGCGCGCGGCGCTCGCGCGCGGCACCCGCGGCATCACCGACCGGCTCGCCAGCTGCATCGAAGCCGGCCGGGCCGACGGCTCGATCAAGGCGATGCCACAGGGGCAGGACGCCCAGGGCGTCGCCGTCGCGCTCTACCAGCGCTGGCTCGGCGCCAGCCTGCTGGCCAAGATCACGCGCGACCGCTCGTCGCTGGACGCGGCGATGCGCGACACCCGGCAACAGCTGGGCCTGTCTTCGGACCACTGAAGGAAATTACCCGGCGGGAGGCGAACGTGCTCCCGCTTTTTTTCGCCCACCCACTAGACGACTGGTCTATTAACCAAGGAGCCACGCCACATGTCCCAGAAGAGCAACGCCGTCGACACCATCAACCGCCGCATCGTCCTCGCCGCCCGGCCGCGCGGCCTTCCGACGCCGGAGAACTTCCGGCTGGAGGAAACCGCCGTTCCCACGCCCGGCGAGGGCCAGGTGCTGCTGCGCACGCTGCATCTGTCGCTCGATCCGTACATGCGGCAGCTGATGGACGAGGTGCCGCCGCTCTATGCGCCCGCCTCGGTGCAAGTGGGCGAGCCGATGCCGGGCGGCACGGTCAACCGCGTCGTCGAGTCCCGGAATCCGCAGTTCCGCCCGGGCGACCTCGTGCTCGGCAACGCCGGCTGGCAGGACTACGCGCTGTCCGACGGCCAGGACCTGATGCCGCTCGGCGACATGGCGCAGCCCTCGCTGGCGCTGGGCGGGCTCGGCATGCCGGCCTTCACCGCCCACGTCGGCCTGCTCGACATCGGCCAGCCCAAGCCCGGCGAGACGGTGGTGGTGGCCGCCGCGACCGGCGCGGTGGGCTCGGTGGTCGGGCAGATCGCCAGGCTCAAGGGCGCGCGCGTGGTCGGCATCGCGGGCGGTGCGGACAAGTGCCGCCACGCGGTCGAGGTGCTGGGCTTCGACGCCTGCATCGACCGCCACGATCCGGAGTTCTCAGCGCGCCTCGCGGCCGCCTGCCCCGAGGGCATCGACGTCTACTTCGAGAACGTCGGCGGCGCGGTGTTCGACGCGGTGCTGCCGCTGCTCAACATCGGCGCGCGCGTGCCGGTGTGCGGGCACATCGCCGACTACAACAGCGAAGCGCTGCCCCCGGGCCCCAACCGGCTGCCGCTGCTGACGGCGGCGCTGCTGCAGAAGCGCATCCGCATGCAGGGCTTCGTGATCCTCGACCACTACGGCGAGCGCTTCGATGCGTTCCGGCGCGAGATGGACGGATGGGTGGAGGCCGGCAAGATCACGCTGCGCGAGGACCGCGTCGACGGCCTGGAGAACGCGCCGGCCGCGTTCATCGGCCTGCTTCAGGGCCGCAACGTCGGCAAGCGCGTGGTGCGCATCGCCGGAGATTGAGGCAGACGGGCGGCCTCCTCAGTGCCGGTGGCCGCCGCCGTGGCCCCCGCCGTGGCCGCCTCCGCGACCTTCTCCATGGCCGCCATGGCCGCCCCCGCGATGCCCTCCCCCGCCCGGATGCGGATGCGGCATGCCTGGCGGCGGCCCCGGGCGGAACCCCGGCTGCGGACGTGGCGGCCTGACGCCCGGATCGATCGGCGGGCGAACGCCGGGCGGATGCGGCGGCCGGACCCCGGGGCCTGGCGGCGGGCGGAACCCCGGAGCGGGTGGACGGAAACCGGGCCCCGGCTGCCACGGATGCGGCTGCCAGCCCGGGCGCACCGGAGGCGGCGGACGCCAGCCCGCCACGGGCGGCGGGGGTGGCCGGTTGCCCCACCAGCGCCGGTCGCCGTACCAGGGCCGGTCGCGGTAGTAGTCGGCCCAGTAGCTGCCGATCACGAAGCCGATGATCGGCACGCCGATCAGCGCGCCGTACGTCACCAGCGGCACGCGCTGTTCCTGGTAGGCGTAGTCGAGGCTGCGCGCCCAGACCCATCCGCGCCCGCCGTCGGGCAGCACCACGTCGCACCAGCCGTAGCCGCTGGTGCAGCCGACCACCTCCAGCGGCTGGCCCGGCCCGAGCCGCGCCACCAGCGGATAGTCGCCCGAGGGCCCCGCACGCAGATTGACCCCGCCGCGCGTGAAGGCCTGCTGCGCCTGCGCCGCGAACGGAAGCGCCAGGGCCAGCGCGCCCGCGGCAGCCCAGCGTTGTGCGAGTGAGTTCATCGCCCCAGCCTAGGCCGGGGCTCCCAGCCCGTCAATCAGCGCAGACCTGATTCCAGAAACATCGCGGAACCGGCTTCGCCGGGCCGCAAGTGCGCGAAGCCTGGGGGAGAACCAGCTACGCCGCTTCCTTGTAGAAGCCGGCGTTGTGGGTGCCCAGCACCCGCCCGGCCATCGGCTCGACCGCCTTGCCGATCGCCGCGATGTGGTCCGGCGTGGTGCCGCAGCAGCCGCCCACGATGTTCACCAGCCCCTCGGAGGCGAACTCGTGCAGCAGGCGCGAGGTGACCTCGGGCGTCTCGTCGAAGCCGGTGTCGCTCATCGGGTTGGGCAGGCCTGCGTTCGGGTAGCAGCTGATGAAGGTGTCGCCGGCCACGCGCGCCAGTTCCTGAATGTAGGGCCGCATCAGCGCCGCGCCCAGGGCGCAGTTCAAGCCGATGGCCAGCGGCTGCGCGTGGCGCACGCTGTGCCAGAAGGCGGTGACGGTCTGGCCGCTGAGGATGCGGCCCGACGCGTCGGTCACCGTGCCGCTGATGATGAGCGGCAGGCGCTGGCCGCTGTTATGGAAATACTCGTCGACCGCGAACAGCGCGGCCTTGGCGTTGAGCGTGTCGAAGATCGTCTCGACCAGGATCACGTCGGCGCCGCCCTCGACCAGCGCCTCGGTCTGCTCGTAGTAGGCCGCGCGCAGTTCCTCGAAATTGACGTTGCGCGCGCCCGGGTCGTTCACGTCGGGGCTGATGCTCGCCGTCTTGGGCGTCGGGCCGAGGGCGCCGGCCACGAAGCGCGGCTTGTCGGGCGTGCTGAACTTGTCGCAGGCCGCGCGCGCGAGCTTGGCCGATTCAAAGTTCATCTCGCGCGCCAGGTGCGCCATCTTGTAGTCCTCCTGCGCGATGGTGGTCGCGCCGAAGGTGTTGGTCTCGATGAGGTCGGCGCCCGCCGCGAGGTAGCCTTCGTGGATGTCGCGGATCACGTCGGGCCGCGTGAGCGAGAGCAGCTCGTTGTTGCCCTTGATGTCGCGCTCGAAGTCCTTGAAGCGCTCGCCGCGGTACTGCTCCTCCGTCAGCTTGAAGCGCTGGATCATCGTGCCCATGGCGCCGTCGAGAATGGCGATGCGCTTGGCGAGGATGCCGGGCAGGGCCTGGCCGCGGGTATAGACAAGGGGCTTCATAACCTCCGATTGTAGAAACGAGGCCTGCCCCTGCCGGCCGTCAGCCCTTTGCTCGGCCTTCCACGAAGGCCAGCACCGCCTCGATCATCCGCCGCACATGCGGCTGCACGCCCGCCGCCACCTCGGGCAGGTAGTCGAAGGGCAGCTTCTCCTGCATGTAGCTCGACTGCGTCATCTCCAGCTGCACCGCGTGCACGTTCTGCGCGGGGTTGCCGTAGTTGCGCGTGATGTAGCCGCCGGTGAAGCGGCCGTTGAGCACGCCGGTGTAGCCGGTGGCGCTCTCGGCGATGCCCAGCAGCGTCTGCGCCAGCGACGGGTCGCAGCTGATGCCCTTGCCGGTGCCCAGGTTCAGGTCGGGCAGCTTGCCCTCGAAGAAGCGGGGCAGCACCGACCGGATGGAGTGCGCGTCCCACAGCGCGGCCACGCCGTGCTGCGCGCGGATGCGGGCGAGCTCCTCGGCCAGCTTGGCGTGATAGGGCACCCAGATGGCTTCGCGGCGTTCGGCGACTTCCGCGTCTCCCGGCAGGTCGGCGGGATCGGCATACAGCGGCGTGTCGTCGAAGGTGTCGACCGGGCACAGGCCCGTCACGCTCTGGCCGGGGTAGAGGCTCGCGCCGTCCGGCGGACGGTTCAGGTCGATCACGTAGCGCGAGTGCGTCGCCACCAGCACAGAGGCGCCCAGTTCGTCGGCGAAGTCGTAGAGCCGCTCGAGGTGCCAGTCGGTGTCGGGCACCTGGCGCGCCTCGTCGGTCAGGCGTGCGGCCAGCGCGGGCGGCACGTGCGTACCGACGTGCGGCATCGAGATCAGCAGCGGGCGGGTGCCCTGGCGGAAGCGGAAGGGCGATTCGGCGGTGGTGAAGGCCATGGTGGGGTCGATCAATCCTGGAGTAGTTGGGTGCGCGCGGCCACGAAGGCGGCGGCGGCTTCGTCGTGCAGCGCATGGCGCCCGGCCGAAACGCGCGGCCGGCCCGCAACCCAGACACCGTCGATGGCCGAGGTGCGATGGCTCGCGAAGACGTGGGCGGAAAGCATATCGGGCGCGGACAGGCCCTGTAGCGCGAGGTGAGAAGCGTCGAGCACGACGAAGTCGGCCTGCTGCCCCGCCGCGAGCCCGCCGGTGGCGCGGCCCGAGGCCCGCGCCCCGCCCTGCACCGCCTCCAGCGTGAGCGCGGTGGCCACATGCGGCTGCGCCGCGCTGGCGCCGACGTTGCGCTGGCGCTTCGCAAGGCGCTGGCTGTATTCGAGCATCAGCAACTCCTCGGCGGCGTTCACGCTGGCGTGGCTGTCGGAGCCCACGCCCCAGGCGCCGCCGTGGCTGCGCCACTTGGCGAAGTCGAAGATGCCGTCGCCCAGGTTGGCCTCGGTGGTCGGGCACAGGCCCGCGACCGCGCCGCTGCGGGCCGCGTATTCGTATTCGGCGTCGTTCATGTGCGTGGCATGCACGAGGCACCAGCGCTCGTCCACCGGGGCGTGGTCGAGCAGCCATTCGACGGGGCGCAGGCCGCTCCAGGCCACGCAGTCGTCCACTTCCTTGGTCTGCTCGGCGATGTGGATGTGGATGGGCGCGGTGCGGTCGATGGCTTCGAGCCCCGCGACGGCATCGCGCAGGCCCTCGGGCGGCACGGCGCGCAGCGAATGCGGCGCAAGGCCGAGGCGCGCGCCCTGCGCGTCGCATTGCGGCTTGAGCGCTTCGAGCAGGCGCAGCATCGATTCGGTGGAGCGCACGAAGCGGCGCTGCCCTTCGGTGGGCGGCTGCTCGCCGAAGCCGCCGGTCTGGTAGAGCACCGGCAGCAGCGTGAAGCCGATGCCCACCTTCTTCGCCGCGCGCAGCAGCGCGAGGCTCAGCGTGGCGTCGTCGGCGTAGGGGCGGCCGTCCACGTCGTGGTGCACGTACTGGAACTCGCACACGCCGGTGTAGCCAGCTTCGAGCATCTCGGCATAGAGCCAGGTCGCGATGGCTTCCATGTGCTGCGGGCCCAGGCGCGCGGCAAAGCGGTACATCAGCGTGCGCCAGCTCCAGAAGCTGTCGTGCTGCTCGGCGCGGTGCTCGGTGAGGCCCGCGAAGGCGCGCTGGAAGGCGTGCGAATGCAGGTTGGGCATGCCGGGGATCACGGGGCCGCTGGCAGCCTGCGTGTCCGTGGGCCGTTGCGCGCCGGCCTGCACCTGCGTGAGCCGGCCCGCGGCGTCCCACGCCAGCAGGACGTTGCGGGCCCAGCCTTCGGGCAGCAGCGCGTCGGCTGCGAAAAGTTTTTGCGTCATTCCTTGGCTCCGATGGCGATGCGCCCCTGGCGCACGACTGCACGTACTGGCTGCTGTCCGAACCAGTAGGCGAGTTCGGCCGCCTCGCGCACGTTCCACAGCACGAAGTTGGCGGGCATGCCGGGCGCGATGGCGCCGTGCGTGTCCTGCAGGCCCAGCGCGCGCGCGGCGTGCACGGTGACGCCGTCGAGCGCCTCGGGCACCGTGAGGCGGAACAGCGTGCAGGCCATGTTCACCATCAGCAGCAGGCTCAGCGCGGGCGAGGTGCCGGGGTTGTGGTCGGTGGACACCGCCATCGGCACGCCCGCGGCGCGCAGCGCGTCGATGGGCGGCAGGTGCGTGTCGCGCAGCGTGTAGTAGGCGCCCGGCAGCAGCACGGCCACGGTGCCGGACTGGCGCATCGCCTCGATGCCCTCGGCCGACAGGTGCTCGATGTGGTCGCACGAAAGCGCGCCGTAGCGCGCGGCCAGCGCCGCGCCGCCCATGTCCGAGAGCTGCTCCGCATGCAGCTTCACCGGCAGGCCCAGCGCCTTCGCGGCCTTGAAGACCTGCTCGGTCTCGGCGAGCGAGAAGGCGATGCGTTCGCAGAACACGTCCACCGCGTCGACCAGCCCTTCGGCCGCGAGCGCGGGCAGCACCTGGTTGCAGACGAGGTCGATGTAGTCGCCGCTGCGTCCCGCGTACTCAGGGGGCAGCGCATGCGCGCCGAGGAAGGTGGTGCGCACCGTCACGCCATAGGCCTCGCCCAGGCGCCGCGCCACGCGCAGCTGCTTGCGCTCATGTTCCAGCGAGAGGCCGTAGCCCGACTTGATCTCGATGGCGCATACGCCGTCGGCCAGCAGCTGTTCGAGCCGCGGCGCGGCCTGCGCGAAGAGCGCGTCTTCGTCGGCCTCTCGCGTGGCGCGTACCGACGAGACGATGCCGCCGCCGGCCTTCGCCACTTCCTCGTAGGTGGCGCCGGCGAGCCGCATCGCGAATTCCTTGGCGCGCTGGCCGCCGTAGACCAGGTGCGTGTGGCAGTCGACCAGCCCCGGCGTGACGAGTGCGCCGCCGCCGTCGTGCGGCTTCAGCTTGGCGAACTCGGCAGGCAGCGCGCTTCGGGCGCCGACCCAGCGGATCGCGCCCTGCTCCACCACGATGGCGCCTTCGACGTTCGCGTCGGCGGCAAGGCGGATGCCTGTCCAGAGGCCGTCGGCGGAGGGAAATTCGTTGATGCCGGGTTTCATCGTTGTTCCTGTTGTTGCGTTGGCAGCTCAGGCCGGCAGGATGCGCACCGCGAGCAGCCGTGCCTCGGTGCCTTCGGGCAGTGCGTGCCAGGCCCGTGCCGCGTCCGCCCACTGTAGGCCCTCGCCTTCGCTGCAGGCTTCGTCGTCGAGGCGCCATGCACCGTGCAGCGCCAGCAATACGCCGTGCGGCGCGGGCTCGAGGGCCGCAGCACGGTCCAGCACGCGCACTTCGGCGCGCCACTGGCCGCGCCGCGTCATCACGTTGAAGTCGTTCGAGGCACCGCCGAGCAGCGTGCAGTCGATGGGCTCGTCGCCGCTGAAGGCGAAGGGCTGCAACGCAACGTCGAGCCGATGCTCGATGCGCCCGTCGTGCGTGAAGAGCCGCACGCCGTCGCCTTCGAGCAGCGTGATGCTGCGGTCCACGCCCGCGAACACCGAGAACGGCCCCGCCGCCGCGATGGTGGCGATGCTCACGCGCCAGCCGAAGCTGTCGAGCCCCGCGTCCTGGGGCCAGCTGGCGATCTCCTGCGTGGTGCCGCCGCCGTTCTTCCATGGCGTGGCGGGCAGGGAGGCGCGCGAGAAACGACGAAGCACGCCGCTCATCGCACCATCCCGCCCTGGCGCAGGCGCTGCTCGAAGTGCCGCAGCACCAGCGTCATCGTGCCGGTGAGCACGAAGTACACGACCGCGATGGCCAAGTACACCTCCAGCGAGCGATACGACACGCTGATGATCTTCTGCCCCTCGTGCATCACGTCGTGGATGGTCAGCAGCGACACCAGCGCCGAGTTCTTGATCAGCGCGATGAACTCGTTGCCCAGCGGCGGGATCATGCGCACCACCGCTTGCGGCAGCACGATGTGGCGCATCGCGAGGCCGGGCGTCATGCCCAGCGACTGCGCCGCCATGGTCTGGCCCTTGTCGATCGACTGGATCGCGCCGCGCACGATCTCCGACACGTAGGCGCCCGAATACACGCCGAGCCCCAGCACGCCGCACACGAAAGCCGGCAGCAGGATGCCGAAGTGCGGCAGGCCGAAGAACAGGATGAACAGCTGCACCAGCAGCGGCGTGCCGCGAATCGCCGCCACGTAGGCGGTGCATGCGCCATAGAGCCAGCGCCGCTTCGGGTTCAGCCGGCCGATGCCGACCAGCAGGCCCAGCACGCAGCCCAGTGCGAGCGCACAGGCGGTGATTTCCACCGTGACGAGCGCACCGCGCAGCAGGTCGGGCCAGCCTTCCCAGACGGGCGAGAAATCGAGATCCATGGCGGGCTTACTTGGCAGCCGTGCTGAACCACTTCTTCACGATCTGGTCGTAGGTGCCGTCTGCCTTGAGCTTCTCGATCGCGCCGTTCACCGCCTTGGTCAGCTCTGGCGTGTCCTTGCGGATGGCCATGCCGTATTCCTCGGTGGTGATCTGCTCGGGCAGCACCTTCAGGCCGCCGCGCGTGCGCACGTACTGGTAGGCGGCGGGCTTGCCGGTCACGGCGGCGTCGGCGCGGCCGATGTCGACGAGGTTGAACATCTCCTGGTTCTTCTCGACTTCCATCAGCTGCACCTGCGGGAATTTCTCCTTCGTGTAGCTCACCGACTTGGTGCCCACCTGCACGCTGACCTTCTTGCCGTTGATGTCGGCCGGCGTCTTGATGGCCGTATTGCCGTCCTTCACCATCACGACGAGGCCGCCCGCGTAGTAGGGCACGGTGAAGTCGACCACCTTCTTGCGCTCGTCGGTGATGTAGATGCCCGAGACGGCCATGTCGAAGCGCTTGGAAATGAGGCCCGGCACCAGGCCCTTGAAGTCGATGTCGATCCACTCGATCTTGCGGCCCAGCGTCTTGCCGATGGCCTCGACCAGCTCCACGTCGAAGCCGGTGCGCTTGCCGTTCTCCACGAACTCCATCGGCGGGAAGGTGGCGTCGGTGGCCACTCGCAGCGGCTCGCCCTGCGCGTGCGCGGCGCCCGCGAAACCGAGGATGGCAAGGCCGGAAAGAGCGGCGGCGACGATGGAGCGGCGGGTGTTCATGGCGGGAGCTTTCGTGGTGAGAAGGAAGAGAAAGGAGGAGGAAGAAGAAAGAAAACCCGCGGCGCCGCTACTGCAGCGCCCGCGAGATGCGCGCCGCCGTGACGACGGTCATGTGCAGCAATGCAGCTTCCATGCCCTCGACGCGCGTGAGCGGCGCCATCAGCGTGATCGCGCCGCGCAGGCGCCGGCCCGAAGCCAGCACCGGCGCGCTCGCGCCCCACACGCCGGCGTCGACCTCGCCGTGGGTCACGGCATGGCCGGCCTCGCGAATGGCGTCGAGTTCGGCCGCGCGCTCGGCGCGGCGTTCGGGGCTCTCGCCGAGGCCGTCGAGCAGGGCGTCGCGCTGGTCGAGCGGCATGTGGGCCAGCAGGCACTTGGCGCTGGCGCCGTCGCGCGCGGGTACGCTGCGGCCGCGGTCGAAGGAGCAGCGCAGCGACTGTTCGCTGTCGATCATCTCCAGGCACACGACGCGCTCGTTCACGGCCGTGACCAGCGCCACGCTCTCGTGGCTTTGCTGCGCCAGCAGGCGCATGTCGGCGCGCGCCGCCATCACGAGGTCGGAGTTGCCGTCGAAGCCGGTGGCCAGCTGCACGCTGACCGGGCCCGGCGAGTAGCGGCCGTCGGACTCCATCACGAAGCCCCAGCGGCGCAGCGTGGCGATCTGCCGGTACAGCGTGCTCTGCGACAGGCCGGTGGCCCGCACCAGCTCGGCGGCCGTCATCGCCGCCTTGCTCTGCGCCAGCACCGACAGCACGAACAGCGCGCGGTCGTTGGCGGGGGCGTCGGTCGGGGTCGTCATGCGATCGGTCGGATGGATGGAACCGGCGTGCAGTATCTTGCCCGCCGTTCCCACTTCCAAGCCCGTATTCCCAGCGAGTGGGAATGGGCCTGCTTTTTCTTTCTACCTTCGGCTTAAGGCTGCGCCGTTTTTCGCGGCGCCGCCCACCCTCACTTCTCCACCTGTCCGCTTCTCACTTCACCATCGGCAGCTTCAGGCCCTGCTTTTTCGCGGTGGCCACGGCGATGTCGTAGCCCGCGTCGGCATGGCGCATCACGCCCGTGGCCGGGTCGTTGAAGAGCACGCGCTCGATGCGCTTTGCCGCTGCGTCGGTGCCGTCGCACACGATCACCACGCCCGAGTGCTGCGAATAGCCCATGCCCACGCCACCGCCATGGTGCAGGCTGACCCAGGTGGCGCCGCCTGCCGTGTTGAGCAGTGCGTTGAGCAGCGGCCAGTCGGAGACGGCATCGGTGCCGTCCTTCATGGCCTCGGTCTCGCGGTTGGGGCTGGCGACCGAGCCGGTGTCGAGGTGGTCGCGGCCGATGACGATCGGCGCCTTCAGTTCGCCCTTGCGCACCATCTCGTTGAAGGCCAGGCCCGCGATGTGGCGCTCGCCCAGGCCCAGCCAGCAGATGCGCGCCGGCAGGCCCTGGAAAGCGATGCGCTCGCGCGCCATGTCGAGCCAGCGGTGCGTGTGCTTGTTCTCGGGGAACAGCTCCTTGATCTTGGCGTCGGTCTTGTAGATGTCTTCAGGGTCGCCCGAGAGCGCCACCCAGCGGAACGGGCCCTTGCCCTCGCAGAAGAGAGGGCGGATGTAGGCCGGCACGAAGCCGGGGAAGTCGAAGGCATTCTTCACGCCCTCGTCGAAAGCCACCTGGCGGATGTTGTTGCCGTAGTCGACCGTGGGAATGCCCATGGCCTGGAAGTCGAGCATGGCCTGCACGTGCACGGCGCACGACTTGGCTGCTGCCTTCTTGAGCGCGTCGTGCTGAGCCGGGTCTTTCATCGCGGCCTGCCATTGCGGCACGGTCCAGCCGGCGGGCAGGTAGCCGTTGATGAGGTCGTGCGCGGAGGTCTGGTCGGTCACGAGGTCGGGCTTCAGGCCGCCGGCCTTCGCGCGTTTCACCAGCTCGGGAAGGATCTCTGCCGCGTTGCCCAGCAGCGCGATCGACACGGCTTCCTTCGCATCGCAGTGCTGCTTGATGAGCTCGAAGGCGTGGTCGATGTCGCGCGCCTGCTTGTCGACGTAGCGGGTGCGCAGGCGGAAGTCGATGCTCGACTGCTGGCACTCGATGTTCAGCGACACCGCGCCCGCCAGCGTGGCGGCCAGCGGCTGCGCGCCGCCCATGCCGCCCAGGCCGGCCGTGAGGATCCACTTGCCCGCGAGGCTGTTGCCGTAGTGCTGGCGGCCGGCCTCCACGAAGGTCTCGAAGGTGCCCTGCACGATGCCTTGGCTGCCGATGTAGATCCAGCTGCCGGCGGTCATCTGGCCGTACATGAAGAGGCCCTTGCGGTCGAGCTCGTTGAAGTGCTCCCAGTTGGCCCACTTCGGCACGAGGTTCGAATTGGCCAGCAGCACGCGCGGCGCGTTCTCGTGCGTCTTGAAAACGCCCACGGGCTTGCCCGACTGGATGAGCAGCGTCTCGTCGTCGTTGAGTTCCTTCAGCGAGGCGAGGATCTGGTCGAAGCAGGCCCAGTCGCGCGCGGCGCGGCCGATGCCGCCGTACACCACCAGGTCCTGCGGGCGCTCGGCCACCTCGGCGTCGAGGTTGTTCTGCAGCATGCGGAAGGGAGCCTCGGTGAGCCAGCTCTTGCAGTTGAGCTCGCTGCCGCGCGGGGCGCGGATCACGCGCGTGGGGTCGTGGCGTGGGTCGGTGGCGGCGGGGTTGTTCAGGGCGAATTTGTCGGGAGCGTTCATGGCGGGTTCTCCTAATCGGGGTGTGTTTTACGAGTGGCTGGGCAGGATGTCGAGCAGCGCGGCCGGCAGTTCGGCCTTCAGCGCCCACTGGCGCATGGCTTCGATGTCGGGTGCGAGGTAGCGGTCGGTTTCGAGGAAAGCGACCTTCTGGCGGATGGCGGCGAATTCGGCTTCGACCAGCGGCGAGCTCTTGAGCTTGCGTTTGAGCTCGATGCCCTGTGCGGCGGCCATGGCTTCGATGCCGACGACCACCGCCGTGTTGTTGACCATGTCGGCCAGGCGCCGGCCCGCGAAGGTGGCCATCGACACGTGGTCTTCCTGGTTGGCGGAGGTCGGCAGGCTGTCGACGCTGGCGGGGTGCGCGAGCGACTTGTTCTCCGAGGCGAGCGCCGCGGCCGTGACCTGCGCGATCATGAAGCCGGAGTTCAGGCCGCCATCGCGCACGAGGAAAGGCGGCAGGCCCGACAGGCCGCTGTCGAGCAGCAGCGCGAGGCGGCGCTCGGAGATCGCGCCCACTTCGCTCACGGCCAGCGCCACGATGTCGGCCGCGAAGGCGACGGGCTCGGCGTGGAAGTTGCCGCCCCGAGATCACCTCGCCGGTGTCGGTGAAGACCAGCGGGTTGTCGGATGCGGCATTGGCCTCGATCACCAGCACGCGCGCGGCGTGCGCGAGGTTGTCGAGGCAGGCGCCCATCACCTGCGGGATGCAGCGCACGGAATACGGGTCCTGCACACGGCCGCAGTCGGCGTGCGAGGGAACGATCTCGCTGCCTTCGAGCAGCGTGCGCACCGCGCCCGCCACCGCGATCTGGCCCGGCTGGCCGCGCGCGGCGTGGATGCGCGCGTCGAAGGGCTTGATGGAGCCCTGGATGGCTTCGAGCGACAGCGCGCCCGACATCAGCGCCGAGGCGAACACGTCTTCCGCGCCGAAGAGGCCCGCCAGCGCGAGCGCGGTCGACACCTGCGTGCCGTTGAGCAGCGCGAGGCCTTCCTTGGGGCCGAGCACGAAGGGTTCGAGGCCGATGTGCTTCATCGCCTCGGCGCCGCTCACCACGCGGCCGTCGGCCAGCGTCGCTTCGCCCTCGCCGATCAGCACGCAGGCGAGGTGCGCGAGCGGCGCGAGATCGCCTGACGCGCCGACCGAGCCCTTGGCCGGGATGCGCGGCATCACGCCCTTATTGAAAAGCGCCAGCAGCGCATCGGCCAGGGCAGGACGCACGCCCGAATGGCCGCGCGCCAGGCTCACCGCCTTGGTCGCGAGGATCATGCGTACCACCGGCGCGGCCAGCGGCTCGCCGGTGCCCACGCTGTGCGAGAGCACCAGGTTGCGCTGCAGCTCGGCCAGGTGGTCGTTGCCGATGCGCGTGCTCGCGAGCTTGCCGAAGCCGGTGTTGATGCCGTAGACGACCTGGTCGTTCTCGACGATGTGGCGCACGGCGGCCTCGGCGCGCTGCATGCCTTCGCGCACGGACGCGTCGAGCGAAAGCTGCACGCCGCCGGTCTGGATGCGACGCAGCGTGGCGAGATCGACCTTGCCGGGCGTGAGGATCAAGTTGGCATCTGGATGGGCGGTGTGTTTGCTTGTCATGTGAACCTGTCTATACAAGTAGTTGCGAGTGAAAGCTGAGGTCTCTGAGGACGAAAAAATCAACCGAAGCTGGGGTTGCCGTCGGCTTTGAAGCGGCTTCCCAGGCTGTAGCGCGAACCGGGGTGCAGGCAGCGCACCCACGTCACGGGAACGTTGCGCGACCAGGTGCGCCGCGTGAGCAGCAGGCAGGGGTCGGTGGGCGTCATCGCGAGGCGCTCGGCCTGCTCGGCGTTGGGCAGCACGGCGTCGACCACATGCTCGATCTGGTCGAAGGGCACGTTGCGCACCAGGTACTCGCTGGGCGGCATCGCGGTGAAGTCCTGCTCCAGGTAGTCGGGCACCACCTGCGGATTGACGAAGCGCTCCTCCAGCTGCACCGGCGTGCCGTTCTCCAGGTGCAGGCACACGCTGTGGAACACCGAGTCGCCGGCGCGCTTGTCGAGCCACGCGGCCACGTCGGTCGAGGCGGCGAGGCGCTCGACCGCGATCATCTCGCAGCGGTAGTCGTGCCCGCGCTGGCGGATCTCGCTGGCGATGTTGGCGATCTGCAGCAGCGTGGACTGCGGCTTGTTCTCCGCCACGAAGCTGCCGACGCCGGCCACGCGCACGATGCGGCCCTGCTCCACCAGCTCGCGCAACGCGCGGTTCACCGTCATGCGCGCCATGCCGAACTGCGCGACCAGCTCGTGCTCCGACGGCAGGCGGTGGCCGGGCGGCCACGTCCCGTCCTGGATCTTGCGGGAGATGTGATCCATGACTTGCGCGTAGAGCGCGAGGGTCGGCAGGTCGCGTTTCATCTGGCTTTCAGTCAATGCTCCGCCGCGGCCATCGATTCGGCGCGGATCTCTTCGGTCAGGCGTGCCTTGATTTCCATGAACTCCGGCGAGGTCTTGATGGTGTAGCTGCGCGGGTGCGGAAAGTCGACCGCGATCTCGGTCTTGATGCGCCCGGGCCGTGCGCTGAACACCGCCACGCGGTTGGCCATGAAGATCGCCTCGTCGATGTCGTGCGTGACGAACAGCACCGTCTTCTGCGCCGACTCCCAGATGCCCAGCAGCAGTTCCTGCATGAGCACGCGGGTCTGGTTGTCGAGCGCGCCGAAGGGCTCGTCGAGCAGTAGCATCTTGGGGTCGTTGGCGAGCGCGCGCGCGATGGCCGTGCGCTGCTGCATGCCGCCGGAGAGCTGCTTCGGGAAGTGGTTCTCGAAGCCGCGCAGGCCGACCTTGGCGATGAAGAACTCGCTGCGCTCCTTCTGGTCGGCCTCGCTCATGCCGCGCTCGCGCAGGCCGAAGCGGATGTTCTGCGCCACCGTGAGCCACGGAAAGAGCGTGTAGCTCTGGAACACCACGCCGCGGTCGGCGCCCGGGCCTTCGATGCGCTGGCCGTCGAGCAGCACCTGGCCGGTGGTCGGGAAGTCGAGCCCCGCCACGATGCGCAGCAGCGTCGACTTGCCGCAGCCGGAGGGGCCGAGGATGGTGACGAAGTCGTTCTCCTTCACCTCGAAGTCGATCGGCTGCAGCGCCTGCGTGCGCTGGCCCTTGGCGCCGGTGAAGACGCGCGAGACGCCCTGGATGGAAAGTTGGTTCTGCGACATCACAGTGCTGCCCATGCAAACAAGCGGCGGTTGATTGCCTTGAAGGCGAAGTCGGACAAAAGACCGATGACGCCGATCACGATGATCCCGAAGATGATCTGGCCGGTGTTCAGGAGCGCCTGGCTGTCGGTGATCATGTGGCCGATGCCCGAGGAGGAGCCGATGAGCTCCGCCACGATCACGTAGGTCCATGCCCAGCCCAGCACGAGGCGCAGCGTCTCTGCGATGCCCGGCGCCGCGCCCGGGATGAGCACGCGCGCCACGATGCCGCGGCTGTTGGCGCCCAGCGTGTAGGCGGCCTCGACGAGGTCGCGCCGCGCGCCGCCCACGGTGACGGCCACCATCAGCACGATCTGGAAGAAGGAGCCGATGAAGATCACCAGCAGCTTCTGCATTTCGCCCAGGCCCGCCCACAGGATGAGCAGCGGGATGAAGGCCGAGGCCGGCAGGTAGCGGCAGAAGGAGACGAAGGGCTCGAAGAAGGCCTCCACGGCCTTCCAGGTGCCCATGGCAATGCCCAGCGGCACCGCGAACACGGCCGCCAGCAGGAAGCCGCCGAACACGCGCCACACGGTCATGCCGATGTCGCCGATGAAGCCGTACTCGGTGAAGAGCAGCCAGCCTTCCTTGACCATGGTCGGCGGGCTCGCGAGGAAGGTCGGCGGCACGAAGCCGCCGAGCGTGGCAATGGCCCACACGAGCACGAAGACGACGAAGAAAGCGAGCCCCAGCAGCACGCGGGCGCGCGTGCCGATGGGTTCGAGCGGCGCAAGCGCGCGGCGGCGGGCCGGCGCGGCGGCCCTGGCGGCGGCCTGCTGCGGCGCGGGCGTCGCGACCGCTGCTGCGGAAGGCATCTGCTGCATCTGGGCCACGTTCTTACTTGACGAAGCTTGCATCGAAGGTGACCGAGAAGTCCTCGGGCGCCTTGCGGATCACGCCGGCTTCCAGAAGGATGGGCGTGGCCTCCTTCATGAAGCTGGTGAGTTCGCCCGCAAAGAACTTCTGGTTGGCCGCCTTGTCCTGCCAGCGCAGGAAGGCCGACGACTTGGCGAACTGCTCGCCGCTCTGCTTCACGGCCGAGCCCATGAGCTCGTTGGACTTCTCGGGCTCGGCCTTGATCATGTCGAGCGCGTCGAAGTACGACTTGGTCAGCGCGGCGGCGGCCTTGGCGTTGGCCTTGAGCCAGGTGGGCGCACAGCCGACGGTGTCCATCACCATGGGGTAGTCGAGCGTGGTGGCCAGGATCTTGCCGGCGGAGGGGTTGGCGCGCACCGTCGAGAGGTAGGGCTCGTAGGTCATCGCGGCGTCGTTCTGGCCGGCCACGAAGGCCTGGGCCGAGGCCTGCGGCGACAACGTGGTGGTCTTCACGTCCTTCAGCGTCATGCCGTTCTTGCTGAGCATCCAGGCCAGGCCGAAGTAGGGCGCGGTGCCGGGCGCGTCGACGCCGATGGTCTTGCCCTTGAGGTCGGAGAACTTGCTGACGTCCCCGCGCACCGCAAGGCCGTCGGCGCCGTAGGACTTGTCCATCTGGAAGATCTGCACGATCGGCACGCCGTTGGCGTTCCAGGCCACGTGCGTCTCGACGGTGGTGGCCGCGCACTGGATGGCGCCGGAGGCCAGCGCGAGGTGGCGGTCCTTCTGCGGGATCATCTTGAGTTCGACGTCCAGGCCGTTCTTCTTGAAGATGCCGGCCTTGTCCGCCAGCGAGAGCGGCGCGAAGCCGGTCCAGCCGGACATGCCGAGCGAGATCTTCGTCAGATCCTGGGCGGCGGCCGTTCCGGCCATGCCCGCCGCACATGCGCCCGCTGCAACCAGCGAGGCGAACTTCACAACTACCGTCTTGACCATGGGTACTCCTGGGGTCTGTTCTTTGGGGAAAGGCTCGGCGGCGGCGCCCGAAGGCCGGGTCACGCACGCCTCGCATTGTTGCCAGGCGCCCCAACTTGTATATACAGGATAACCCGAAAGGTCATTTTTGGTGCACTTCCTTCGAAAATGCACCCATTTGCTGTCTAGACAGGAAAGGACACAGGACGGCGGCAACCATTGCAAAGCTCGTGCCACAGTCATATCTGCAGCGCTGGGGGACAATCGACGGCCGCTCTCTTCCTCCCTTCTCCTCCGTCTTTCCGACTTCCCCCCGCCCGCTGCCCGTGTCCTCCCTCGCCCCCCAACCCATCGACCTCTCCGGCAGCAGCGCTCCTTCCGACATCCTCCACGAGGTCTTCGGCTACGCGCAGTTCCGGGGGGCCCAGCAGGACATCGTCGACCATGTGGTGGCCGGCGGCGATGCGCTGGTGCTGATGCCCACGGGCGGCGGCAAGTCGCTGTGCTACCAGATCCCGGCGATCGCCCGGCAGCGCGCGGGCAAGGGCGTGGCGATCGTGGTGTCGCCGCTGATCGCGCTGATGCACGACCAGGTGGGCGCGCTGCACGAGGCCGGCGTGAGCGCGGCCTTCCTCAACTCCACGCTCGACTGGGAGGAGACGCAGGACGTCGAGCGCCGCATGCTGCGCGGCGAGATCACGCTGCTGTACGCGGCGCCCGAGCGGGTGAACACACCGCGCTTCCTGTCGCAGCTCGATTCGCTGAAGGAGCGCGGCAAGCTCTCGCTCTTCGCCATCGACGAGGCGCACTGCGTGAGCCAGTGGGGCCACGACTTCCGCCCCGAGTACCGCGCGCTCACCGTGCTGCACGAGCGCTATGCGGGCGTGCCGCGCATCGCGCTCACGGCCACGGCCGACGCACTCACGCGGGCCGACATCGTCGAGCGGCTGCAGCTGGAGGACGCGCGCCAGTTCGTCTCCAGCTTCGACCGGCCGAACATCCGCTACACCATCGTCGAGAAGAAGGACGCCACCACGCAGCTGCTGCGCTTCATCGAGCGCGAGCACGAAGGCGATGCGGGCGTGGTCTATTGCCAGTCGCGCAAGCGGGTGGAAGACGTGGCGGTGGCGCTGCGTGACGCGGGCATCAACGCCCTGCCCTATCACGCGGGCCTGGACGCCGCGGTGCGCCAGCAGCACCAGGACCGCTTCCTGCGCGAGGAAGGCATCGTGATGGTCGCGACCATCGCCTTCGGCATGGGCATCGACAAGCCCGACGTGCGCTTCGTCGGCCACCTCGACATGCCGAAGAACATCGAGGGCTACTACCAGGAAACCGGCCGCGCCGGCCGCGACGGCGGCCCGGCCGACGCCTGGATGGCCTACGGCCTGCAGGACGTGGTCAACCAGCGCCGCATGATCGACGAGAGCCCCGCCGGCGAGGAATTCAAGCAGGTGATGCGCGGCAAGCTCGACGCCCTGCTCTCGCTGGCCGAGGCGAGCGACTGCCGGCGCGTGCGCCTGCTGGGCTACTTCGGCGAGAAGAGCACGCCCTGCGGCAACTGCGACAACTGCCTGAACCCGCCGCAGGTGTGGGACGGCACCGATGCCGCGCGCAAGCTGCTGAGCACCATCTACCGCGTGCAGCAGTTGAGCGGCATCAGCTTCGGCGCCGGGCACATCATGGATATCCTGCGCGGCAAGACGACCGAGAAGGTCAAGCAGTTCGGGCATGAGCGCATCAGCACCTTCGGCATCGGCGCGGAGTTCAGCGAGGTGGCGCTGCGCGGCGTGCTGCGCCAGCTGATCGCCACCGGCGCGCTGGCGGTGGATGCCGAGGCGTTCAACACGCTGAAGCTCACCGAGGGCTCGCGCGCGGTGCTCAGGGGCGAGACGCCGGTGACGCTGCGCGAATCGGTGTCGTCGCCCGCGGAGCGCAAGCCCCGGCGCGAGAAGACCGCCAAGGGCGCGCCGCCGCCGGCCGCCGCCAAGCTCGACGAGGCGGGCCGCAAGCGCTTCGATGCGCTCAAGGCATGGCGCGCCGAGGTCGCGAAGGAACACAACCTGCCGGCCTACGTAATCTTCCACGACGCCACGCTGGCCGCCATCGCCGAGCGCGCGCCCGCGACGCTGGAAGACCTGCAAGGCATCAGCGGCATCGGCACCAAGAAGCTCGAGGCCTACGGCAGCGAGGTGCTGAGGGTCTGCGAGGCGTTCTGAGGCCGCGCGGCCGCCACCCGTCGACGCTCAGTTCGCCGTCAAGGGCAGCACGACCGGCACCGGCCGCGTCAGCAGGTCGACGTAGAGTTCGAAGAAGCGCGCGTTGTCGAACTTCTTCACCACCGTCATCTTCTGCAGCGTCGGCCCGGCGGGCTGCGACGAATAGCCGATGGAGCGGCCGTTGTCGGCGGCGCCCGGCTTGGCGATCACGTCGACGTAGCGCTCCACCGTCTGCGTGGCGTAGCTGGGATCGATCAGGTAGGCCAGCGTGAGCGTGTCCCAGATGTTCTGCGTGTAGTTGGGGTTGGTCTCGAAGCCGTTCTTGCCGTCGAAGCCGTAGCCGTTGAGCTTCTGGAACACGTCGGTCACGGCCGTGGGCTTGGCCGGGTGCGCGATGCGGTCGTAGATGGGCTTGGTGAGGAACACGGTGTCGGTCACGTCCAGCGGCACCACCACCTGCGGGATCGGCAGCCGCACCACGAACTGCGCCGCATCAGGGTCGAACCACCAGTTGAACTCGGCGGCCTTGGTGGTGTTGCCGGGCACGTCGATGGCGCCGCCCATGTAGATGATCTTCTTGATGAGCGGCACGATCTCGGGGTTCTGCTTCACCGCGAGCGCGATGTTGGTGAGCGGGCCGATGGCCAGGATGGTGATCTCGCCGGGGTTGGCCTTCACGGTCTCGACGATGAAGTCGACCGCCGCCTTGCGCTGCACCACTGTGTGCTTCGCGAAGCCGTCGGGCGAGGGCTTGAGGTCGGCGTCGGTCTTGGGCTCGGGGCCGCCCCAAGCGCCGAGGTAGCCGTCGCCGCCGGCACCGGCGGCCATCTCGGCCTGGACGTCGGCGTAGGTGTGGTTCAGCGCGTAGTTCGCGCCCGAGTAGATGCCGATGCGGTCGCCCACGCCCAGGCGCTCCACCGACATCAGCGCATCGGCCACGCCCTGCTTCAGCCACTGGTTGCCCGAGACCACGCTGATGCCCATCACCCGCACCTTGCCCTCGGCCTGCAGCTGCGCAGCCATCACGCCGAGCTGGCCGTCGTCGCTCATGGTGTTGTAGTCGCTGTCGATGATGATCTTCTGCGGGCCAGCGCCACCGCCCGATCCGCCGCCACCGCCACCGCCACCGCCGCCGCCGCCGCCCCAACCCGGGCCGAGGCCGATCCCGCCGCCTCCATTGCCACCACCGCCGCAGCCCGCCAATACCGTGATGACGGCGATGAACATCGCCCCGATCCATTTGCGCATCTTTGCTCTCCAGGTACTAGGAAGTTGGTTCTCAGGCCGGGCAAGCCGTGCCGCTCCGAGATACAAACGTTTGCGCAAAGCTTTGCGCAAACGTTTCACCCCACTCTACGGCGCTAGCGACAGGGGTGGCAAGCACCGGCGCTAGGGGTTTTCCGCGAGCCCGAAGGTGAGCCCGGGAGGGCTTTCAGAGCTGCTCAGGCCGGATCGGGCAGGCCGACCAGCCGGTTCTCGCGCAGCGGCGATCGGCCCGGAAGATAGGGCTGCTCCGCTTCAGGCTCGGCCGCCTTCTCCAGGCCCTGGACGGTCGTCTTGGCGGAGACGGAACAGGAGCCCGAGCTGCGCAGCGCGAGCGCGGCAGCGAGCCGCGCCTCGGCCTTGTCGCCGAGCTGGTGGTTGAAGTCGTCGGCCACGACGCAGCCGGCGTTGGGCGCCATGCCGTCGCCGTAGTCGCCTTCGCCCTTCTGGTTCACGCCCTTGAACTGGATCGCGAAGTAGGTGGTGCCGCAGTTGTCCTGCGGATAGAAGCCGTAGGGCTTGCCGCAGGTGGTGCCGCCGACGAGGTTGACGGTGACGCCCACGCCGCGCAGGCTGTTGACCACCGACTCGCTCGCCGAGCAGGTGTCGGGGCCGGTGAGCACGGTCACGCGCGACAGGCCCAGCGTGGGCAGCGGCTGCCCGCTGCGGCTGGTGCTCACGAAGGGCGTCAGGGTCTGCGCGACGGAAAGCCGGAACGGGTTCTTGTCGTTGAAGACCAGCTGCTCGAAGGTCTTGCCCGCGGTCACGGACGGCGAGGCGATCATGTAGGCCAGCCGGCTCGCGATGAGCAACTGCCCGCCGCCGTTGTAGCGCATGTCCAGCACCAGGTCCTGGATGCCGGCGCCCTGCTTGAAGCTGTTGACGGCGTTGATGAGCTGCGTCTCCGACGTGGTGATGTGGTCGTTGAACAGCAGGTAGCCCACGCGGCCGCTGCCGGTGTCGATGACCTGCACGTTCTGCACCGGCGTGCTGGTGATAGTGGCTGCCGTCAGCGTCACCGGAGACTGCGCGACGCCGCCCACTTCGAAGGTGAAAGTGTGCGATTCGCCGACGGCCTTGGGCGACAGCGCCCCGTTGATCGCGTTGACGTTGGCCGTGCCGGTGCTGCTGACGACGTTGATGCCGTCGATCGTGAGGATCTTCGCGCCGCGCAGCAATCCCGCAGTGTTGGCCGGCGAATTCGGCTCGACAAAGGCGATGCGGATGTCGCGCGGCGGCGAGCTGCGGATCGCGGCCGTCTCCATGCCGTAGCCGGCGGAGACGCCGCCCTGCGTGAGCTGGCGGTAGGCCTCGGTATCGTAGGTGAAGTGGAAGCGGTCCTTGGCGCGGCCCGAGGGCGTGGTGGCCGTCGTCTTGAGCACGTTGAACCAGGTGACGGGCGTGGCGTAGTCGGCGGCCTTGAGGGTGGTGGGCACTTCGCCGTACCAGAGGTAGGTTTCGTCGATCCAGCCGCGCACCCAGCTCTTCTCGTTGTCGAGCGTGCCGCCGCGGTCGGGGTAGGCCGCATTGGTGTCAGGATTGATGCCGCTGCGCGGCGATGCGCACAGGCCCGCGACGGTGGCCGAGGCGACGATGCCGTCGCCGCTGCCCGAGGGGGTTGTTGCCGGTGGCGTCGTGGTGCCAGGGATCAGGCCGATCGGCAGGCCACCGCCGCCGCCCCCTCCTCCACCGCCCCCGCAGCCCGCCAGGAGAAAAGCAACAGCGAGCGCCGCGCCGGCGGCAGCCCATGCACCTGGAAGCGGCAGCCGCCGCGCGTCGTCGACCTTGCGAGATCCCACCATGCGCTCCTCCTCGTGCCCGCGGTGGCGGGCGGATGTTTTCGTTCTGCGCGGCGACGGCCGCCCGCGCCTTCGGCTTGCCGCTGATGCCGGCGCTACTGCACGAAGCCCATGCCGCGCGACTCGCGCACTTCGGGCTTGATGCGGTGTTCGGCCTCGAGCTGGTCCAGGAACTCGCTCGCGGAGAACTCCGCCGCGAGGATATCGGTCTGTCGTTTCACCGCCGCGAAATCCCCTGGGCACAGCTGTGCCAGCTGTGCGAGCCGCGAGCGCATGGCATTTGTCATGAGTTCGGCGTCGCCCGCGAGCGCCTCGGTGATGAACATGCGCTCGCGCTGCGCGGCGGTGAGCGGCATGAACTTGATCTTGAAGGTGAAGCGCCGCAGCGCCGCCTGGTCGAGCCGGTCGAGCAGGTTGGTGGTGCAGACGAAGACGCCGTTGAAGCGCTCCATGCCCTGCAGCATCTCGTTGACCTCGGTGACCTCGTAGGTGCGCTGCGCGCCGCGGCGGTCCTGCAGGAAGCTGTCGGCTTCGTCGAGCAGCAGCACGGCCTTTTCGGCCTCTGCCTCGCGGAACATGGCGGCCATGTTCTGCTCGGTCTCGCCGACGTACTTGCTCATGAGGTCGCTGGCCTGCTTCACGATCAGCGGGCGGCCCACGGCCTTGGCGATGTGCTCGGCCAGCGCCGTCTTGCCGGTGCCTGGTGCGCCGTAGAAGCACAGCGTGCCGTGGCCGCGCGCCTTCAGCGCCTCGACGATGCGCGGGATCTCGAAGCGGGTCTCGACGTTGAGCATGTCGAGGTCGTAGGTGGTGACGCTGCGGCGCTCGCCGCGCGCGGCGTCGGCGGTACCGAGCGCCAGGTCGGCGTTGCGCAGCTGGCGCTCGATGAGCGCTTCCATCGAGGCGTCGTCCTCGGTGCGGGCCAGCCCGGCGAAGCGCACCGCCGTGCGGATCTGCGCTGGCGTGAGGCCCTTGCGCCCGGCCAGCTTGGCGGTGAAGGCCTCGGACACGACCACGCCCTCGAGCGTCTTCTTCACGAGCTGCTCGCGCGCGCCCGGCGGCGGCGACTTGAGTTCGAGGTGATAGGCGAAGCGACGCCGGAAGGCCGGGTCGATCTGCTCGATGCGGTTGGTGACCCACAGCGTGGGCACGGGGTTGGCCTCGAGGATCTGGTTGACCCAGGCCTTGCCGCTGACGCTGCCGCTGGTGGGCGCCGGGATCTGCTCGGCGCGCGCCATGAACTGCGCGGCCTCGGTGCTGATGGGCGGGAACACGTCCTCGACCTCGTCGAACAGCAGCGCGGCCTGCGCGCTTCCCTTGAGGAACACCTGCGCGATCTGCAGCGAACGGTAGCGGTCGCGGCCGCTGAGCGAATTGCCGTCGCGGTCGGCGTACTCGACCTCGAAGAGCTCGAGCCCGGCGGCCTGCGCGACCACCTTGGCGAGTTCGGTCTTGCCCGTGCCGGGTGGGCCGTAGAGCAGCACGTTGACGCCCGGCTCCTTGCGCGCGACCGCCGCGCGCAGCAGCCTGACGAGCATCTGCGCATCTTCCTGCACGAAGGAGAAGTCGTGCGGCGTGAGCGCGCTCTTGGCCGAGGGGCGCGTGAACACGGCCATCAGCTCGTTGTGGTCGCGGTACTCGCGCATGAGCACCGGTGGCAGCTTCTCGCTGACCTTCATCAGGTCGGCGAGGTCGGTGATGTTGTGCTCTGAGATGAGGTTCTCGACGAGCCCGATGCGCTCGAGCCGCGAGCCGGCGCGCAGCGCCTCGCCCACGTCGCTCGCGTTCACGCCGGCGATGTCGGCGATGGCGGCATAGGCCTCGGGCGCGTTGTTGACCTTGAACTCGACCAGCAGCGAGCGCAGGTCGCGCTGGTAGCGCGCGAGCGTGCCGTACAGCAGCAGCGCGCGCTCGGCCTTGTTGAGCTGCAGCAGGCCCGCGAGCGCGTCGATGTTCTTCTCGACCAGCGTCGACTGCTTGCGAAGCGCATGCGTGAGCCAGTCGCGCGTGACGGCCAGTACCGAGAGCAGATCCTTGGGCTGGTCTTTCGCGTATTCGTCGAGATAGAAGAAGAGCGTGCCTTCCTCGTAGGGACCGCGCCACACGCCGTGGCGCTCCAGCAGCGTACGGCCATCGAAGTCTTCGACGCCCTTCCAGGCTTCGTTGCCCGCGCAGCGCCGCCCCAGGAATTCGCGCAGCCGGTGCAGCACGGCCGCGGGCCATACCAGGTGCCGCCCCGTGAGCGAGAGCAGGCCGTTGATGTCACGCCGCACGTTGAAGCGCGGCCCTTGCTTGGCGGCCAGGGTCAGCACGAAGTGCGAGCACATGAGCTCGAGCACCGGGGCTTCCTCGAGTCCGGGCGACGGCAATGCCTGCCCGCGAACCGCAGCAGCCACGACATCGACACCCGCACGCTTGGCCATCAGGCAACCTCCAACGAGGACAATTTCGGAGAGACCATAACGCAGACTTTTGGCTTCGGGAAGACCGTGAAAGGGGAAAAACCCTGATGGGTGCGATTCCAGCCACAATGCGCGGCATGGTCGGAATCCAGGAAATCGAACGCGCCGCGGCGCGCCTCCAGGGGCAGGTGCTCAACACGCCGTGCGTGGAGTCACGCACCCTTTCAGAAATCGTCGGCGCGCAGGTGTTCCTGAAATTCGAGAACCTGCAGTTCACATCCTCGTTCAAGGAGCGGGGGGCGTGCAACAAGCTGGTGGATCTTTCCGAGAACGGTACACGCGGAGTGATCGCCATGTCTGCCGGCAACCATGCGCAGGGTGTGGCCTATCACGCGCAGCGGCTCGGATTGCGGGCGCTGATCGTGATGCCGCGCTTCACGCCCGGCGTGAAGATCGAACGCACGCGAGGCTTCGGCGCCGAGGTGGTGCTGCACGGCGACACGCTGGAAGCCGCTCGCACCCATGCCTTCGAGCTCGCGCAGCGCGAGGGACTGACCTTCGTGCACCCTTACGACGACGAAGCGATCATCGCGGGCCAGGGCACCGTGGCGCTGGAGATGCTCGACGCCGTGCCCGATCTCGACGCGCTGGTGGTGTCGGTCGGCGGCGGCGGGCTGATCGCCGGCATGGCGGTGGCCGCGCGAGAGCGCAAGCCTGGCATCGAGATCGTGGGCGTGCAGACGACGCGCTTTCCGGCGATGGTCAATGCCGTGAAGGGCACGCACCACGCGCAGGGCAACAGCACCATCGCAGAGGGCATCGCGGTGGGCACTCCTGGCGTGCTGACGCAGCAGATCATCGCGAGCAAGGTCGACGACCTGCTGCTGGTGGACGAAGGCGACATCGAGCAAGGCGTGCTGATGCTGCTCGAGATCGAGAAAACGCTGGTCGAAGGCGCTGGCGCCGCGGGCCTGGCGGCGCTGATCCGGCATCCGGAGCGCTTCAGGGGCAAGCGCGTGGGGCTGGTTCTGTCCGGGGGCAATATCGATCCGCTGCTGCTCGCGGCGATCATCGAACGCGGGATGGTCAGGGCCGGACGGCTGGCCCGGGTGCGGGTCAGCGCGCGCGATGTGCCCGGCTCACTCGCCCGGATTACGGCCACTGTGGCCGAAGCGGGCGCTAACGTCGACGAGGTTCATCACCAGCGCGCCTTCACGATGCTGGCCGCGCAGAACGTGGACGTCGAGCTCGTGCTGCAGACTCGCGGGCGGGCCCACCTGGCTGGCGTGCTGGCTGCGCTGAAGGACGCCGGCTTCGAGGCGGAAGAGCAGCATTGAGCTGCAAGATCAACCCCGGAATGCGCCATTCGGGGGCTCGCAACCCCCTAGACCGGCTCCGGCGCCCCGCCGGTAAAATGCCATCAGTTTGTCAATTGCGTATTCGAGGAATTTCCCGATGTCCAATCCCACTCCCGTCGAGCCGAGCCAAGGCGCGGCCGTCGAACACGACGCCGTAGAGTCGGTCGTTCACCTGATGCCCCTGGTGCTTCCCCTGGCCGGTGGCGTGCTGATGCTGCTGCTGGCTTCCATCGCCGTCTACATGGCCTGAAGCTGACAGGCGTTAGCGCCTTTGTCTGCGGGCGGTGCGGCCCGCATTGACGCAATCTCCCGAAGCGAAACGTTTTCTCAAACGGACCTCCGTGCCTGAGCTGGCGCGGCGTCCCGTTCGGAAAGACGATTTTTCAACTTAGGAGATTTTCCGATGAACGCACCCACGATGAAGGGCCTCACCATTCAGGCGCCCTCATACGTCAAGAACGCAAAGCTGATTGCCTGGGTGGCCGACATGGCCGCGCTGTGCAAACCCGAAGCCATCCATTGGTGCGACGGAAGCAAGGAAGAGTACGACCGCCTGTGCCAGCAACTGGTCGACGCCGGCACCTTCCGGAAGCTCGATCCCGCCAAGCGGCCCAATTCGTTCCTCGCGCTGTCCGATCCGAGCGACGTCGCGCGCGTCGAAGACCGCACCTACATCTGCTCCGAGCAGAAGGAAAACGCCGGCCCCACCAACAACTGGATGGCTCCCGCCGAGATGCGCGCGACCCTGCAGCCGCTGTTCGACGGCTGCATGAAGGGCCGCACGATGTACGTCGTGCCCTTCAGCATGGGCCCGCTGGGTTCGCCGATCGCCCACATCGGCATCGAGCTTTCCGACTCGCCCTACGTAGCGGTCAACATGCGCATCATGACCCGCATGGGCAAGGCCGTTTACGACGTACTGGGCGCCGATGGCGATTTCGTGCCCTGCGTGCACACCGTTGGCGCGCCGCTCGAGCCCGGGGAGAAGGACGTCTCCTGGCCGTGCAACAAGACCAAGTACATCGTCCACTACCCCGAGACGCGCGAGATCTGGAGCTATGGCTCCGGCTACGGCGGCAACGCGCTGCTGGGCAAGAAGTGCTTCGCGCTGCGCATCGCCTCCAACATGGGCCGCGACGAGGGCTGGCTGGCCGAGCACATGCTGATCCTGGGCGTGACGAATCCCGAGGGCAAGAAATACCACGTGGCCGCGGCCTTCCCCAGCGCTTGCGGCAAGACCAACTTCTCGATGCTGGTGCCGCCGGCAGGCTTCGAGGGCTGGAAGGTCACGACCATCGGCGACGACATTGCCTGGATCAAGCCGCAGGCCGACGGCACCCTGCGTGCCATCAACCCGGAGGCCGGCTATTTCGGCGTCGCGCCGGGCACCAACATGCTGACGAACCCGAACTGCATGCGCAGCCTGGACCAAGGCGTGATCTTCACCAACGTCGCGCTGACGGACGACGGCGACGTCTGGTGGGAAGGCATGGAGCAGGACGCACCCGGCAAGGCACTGCCGGCGCACCTGATCGACTGGCAAGGCAAGGACTGGACGCCGCAGATCGCCAAGGAAACCGGCGCGAAGGCCGCCCATCCGAACGCCCGCTTCACGGTCGCCGCAACCAACAACCCCGCGCTCGACGAAGCATGGGACGACCCGAAGGGCGTGACCATCGACGCTTTCATCTTCGGCGGCCGCCGCTCGAACACCGTGCCGCTGGTGACGGAAGCCCGCAACTGGGTCGAAGGCGTCTACATGGCGGCGACGATGGGCTCCGAGACGACTGCAGCCGCGGCCGGCCAGCAAGGCGTCGTCCGCCGCGATCCCTTCGCGATGCTGCCCTTCATGGGCTACAACATGAGCGACTACTTCCAGCACTGGCTCGATCTGGGCATGAAGCTCGAGGCCTCGGGCGCCAAGCTTCCGAAGATCTACACGACCAACTGGTTCCGCAAGGGCGCCGACGGCAAGTTCGTCTGGCCTGGCTATGGCGAGAACATGCGCGTGCTGAAGTGGATGATCGATCGCGTCGAAGGCAACAAGACCGAAGGCGTGGAGCACATCACCGGCATCAGCCCGCGCTACGAAGACCTGAACTGGACAGGCTTGAACTTCAGTGTAGAGCAATTCGCCACGGTGACCAGCATCGACAAGGCGGCCTGGCAGGCTGAGCTGAAGCTGCATGCCGAATTGTTCAAGCAGCTGGAGCACCATCTGCCGAAGGAACTGCCGGAGACGAAGGCTGCGATCGAGCAGCGTCTGGCGGCCTAATAGCAAGCAGCCCTAAAAGCGAAAGCCCGGTGGCGATGCCATCGGGCTTTTTTGTTGTCGCGAATTTTGTGATGGGGCGGCCAAGCGAGCTGACTGGCCCGTGCGCAATCCCGGAATCGACGCCTATCTGGCGGCGATTCGCAAGCGTTTTTTCCGTGATGTCGAACTGGATCGACTGACTGAAGCCATCGTGGGGGAATTGATAGCGGCAGGCGCAGCCAGGATGGATAGCTCAGGCTTGCAGAACTGCTAGCGGCTTTTCCGCATTTTCCGGATCTGCAAAAGCAAAAACCCCCAGCCGATGACGACTGGGGGTTTCTGGGGCTGTAAGAGCCTGACGATGACCTACTTTCACACGGGAACCCGCACTATCATCGGCGCTGAGTCGTTTCACTGTCCTGTTCGGGATGGGAAGGAGTGGGACCAACTCGCTATGGTCATCAGGCATAAAGGGTTGTCTGACTGATCGTGCGATCAATCAAACGAATTCATAGAGTTTGGAATCAGCTTTTGGCGAATTGTTTTGAATGCGTCAACTTGGCATAACACCTTGATCAGACTGATCAAAGTTATAGGGTCAAGCCGCACGAGCAATTAGTATCAGTTAGCTTAACGCATTACTGCGCTTCCACACCTGACCTATCAACGTCCTGGTCTTGAACGACTCTTCAGGGGGCTCAAGGCCCCGGCAGATCTCATCTTGAAACGAGTTTCCCGCTTAGATGCTTTCAGCGGTTATCTCTTCCACACTTAGCTACTCGGCAATGCCACTGGCGTGACAACCGATACACCAGAGGTGTGTCCACTCCGGTCCTCTCGTACTAGGAGCAGGCTTCCTCAAATCTGCAGCGCCCACGGAAGATAGGGACCAAACTGTCTCACGACGTTTTAAACCCAGCTCACGTACCTCTTTAAATGGCGAACAGCCATACCCTTGGGACCGGCTACAGCCCCAGGATGAGATGAGCCGACATCGAGGTGCCAAACACCGCCGTCGATATGAACTCTTGGGCGGTATCAGCCTGTTATCCCCAGAGTACCTTTTATCCGTTGAGCGATGGCCCTTCCATACAGAACCACCGGATCACTATGTCCTGCTTTCGCATCTGCTCGACTTGTCAGTCTCGCAGTTAAGCACGCTTATGCCATTGCACTATCGTCACGATGTCCGACCGTAACTAGCGTACCTTCGAACTCCTCCGTTACGCTTTGGGAGGAGACCGCCCCAGTCAAACTGCCTACCATGCACTGTCCCCGATCCAGATAATGGACCTAGGTTAGAACCTCAAACACACCAGGGTGGTATTTCAACGTTGGCTCCACAAGATCTAGCGACCCTGCTTCAAAGCCTCCCACCTATCCTACACAGATCTGTTCAAAGTCCAATACAAAGCTACAGTAAAGGTTCATGGGGTCTTTCCGTCTTTCCGCGGGGAGATTGCATCATCACAAACATTTCAACTTCGCTGAGTCTCAGGAGGAGACAGTGTGGCCATCGTTACGCCATTCGTGCAGGTCGGAACTTACCCGACAAGGAATTTCGCTACCTTAGGACCGTTATAGTTACGGCCGCCGTTTACTGGGACTTCAATCAAGAGCTTGCACCCCATCATTTAATCTTCCAGCACCGGGCAGGCGTCACACCCTATACGTCCACTTTCGTGTTTGCAGAGTGCTGTGTTTTTAATAAACAGTCGCAGCCACCGATTTTTTGCAACCCGTTCATGCTCCGCTGCTCGCTTCACACTAATAGGGCACACCTTCTTCCGAAGTTACGGTGTCAATTTGCCGAGTTCCTTCTCCTGAGTTCTCTCAAGCGCCTTAGAATACTCATCTCGCGCACCAGTGTCGGTTTGCGGTACGGTCGTTGTTAGCTGAAGCTTAGTGGCTTTTCCTGGAACCTCGTTCAATCACTTCACCAGCAAGCTGGCTCGATCGATGGCCTCGGTATATGTGCACCGGATTTGCCTAATGCACGCCTACTTCCATCTAAACCGGGATATCCAACACCCGGATGACCTATTAAGATCCGTCCCCACATCGCACTAACAATCGGTACAGGAATATTGACCTGTTTCCCATCAGCTACGCATCTCTGCCTCGCCTTAGGGGCCGACTCACTCTACGCCGATGAACGTTGCGTAGAAAACCTTGCGCTTACGGCGAGGGGGCTTTTCACCCCCTTTAACGCTACTCATGTCAGCATTCGCACTTCTGATACCTCCAGCACGCTTTACAACGCACCTTCACAGGCTTACAGAACGCTCTCCTACCACTTGCAATAAATTGCAAATCCGCAGCTTCGGTAACTGGCTTAGCCCCGTTACATCTTCCGCGCAGGACGACTCGATCAGTGAGCTATTACGCTTTCTTTAAATGATGGCTGCTTCTAAGCCAACATCCTGACTGTTTTAGCCTTCCCACTTCGTTTCCCACTTAGCCAATTTTAGGGACCTTAGCTGGCGGTCTGGGTTGTTTCCCTCTTGAGTCCGGACGTTAGCACCCGGTGCTCTGTCTCCCAAGCTGTACTCTTCGGTATTCGGAGTTTGCCTTGGTTTGGTAAGTCGCCATGACCCCCTAGCCAAAACAGTGCTCTACCCCCGAAGGTAATACTTGAGGCACTACCTAAATAGTTTTCGGAGAGAACCAGCTATTTCCAAGTTTGTTTAGCCTTTCACCCCTATCCACAGCTCATCCGCTAGTTTTGCAACACTAGTCGGTTCGGACCTCCAGTACCTGTTACGGCACCTTCATCCTGGCCATGGATAGATCACTTGGTTTCGGGTCTACACCCAGCGACTGATCGCCCTATTCGGACTCGATTTCTCTACGGCTTCCCTATTCGGTTAACCTTGCCACTGAATGTAAGTCGCTGACCCATTATACAAAAGGTACGCAGTCACCCTTGCGGGCTCCTACTTTTTGTAAGCACGCGGTTTCAGGATCTATTTCACTCCCCTCCCGGGGTTCTTTTCGCCTTTCCCTCACGGTACTAGTTCACTATCGGTCAATGATGAGTATTTAGCCTTGGAGGATGGTCCCCCCATATTCAGACAGGATTTCTCGTGTCCCGCCCTACTTGTCGTTAGCTCAGTACCACACAGGTCATTTCACGTACGGGGCTATCACCCGCTATGGCCAGCCTTTCCAAGCTGTTCCGTTATGTCTTGTGCTATCACTAACAGGCTTCTCCGATTTCGCTCGCCACTACTTTCGGAATCTCGGTTGATGTCTTTTCCTCGAGCTACTGAGATGTTTCAGTTCACCCGGTTCGCCTCGTTACCCTATGTATTCAGATAACGATACCTTTCGGTGGGTTTCCCCATTCGGAAATCTCCGGATCAAAGCTAATTTGCCAGCTCCCCGAAGCTTATCGCAGGCTATCACGTCCTTCGTCGCCTATCATTGCCAAGGCATCCACCACGTGCTCTT